>NZ_FMCS01000022.1 GCF_900091435.1 Micromonospora chaiyaphumensis | reverse complement strand
GAGCGTGGGAACCTGGCGGGTAGTAGTCAAGCGATGGGGTGACGCAGGAAGGTAGCTGAGCCCGGCCGGTGGTTGTGCCGGGGTAAGCGTGTAGGCCGTGCTGTAGGCAAATCCGCAGCACATGTAGGCTGAGACGTGATGCCGAGCCGATTCAGGTGAAGTCAGTGATCCTATGCTGCCGAGAAAAGCCTCTAGCGAGTTCTTAGCGGCCCGTACCCCAAACCGACACAGGTGGTCAGGTAGAGAATACCGAGGCGATCGGGCGAACTGTGGTTAAGGAACTCGGCAAATTGCCCCCGTAACTTAGGGAGAAGGGGGGCCGGAGACGTGAAGCCCCGCGCGGGTGGAGCGTTGTATGGCCGCAGAGAGCAGGGGGAAGCGACTGTTTACTAAAAACACAGGTCCATGCGAAGAAGTAATTCGATGTATATGGACTGACGCCTGCCCGGTGCTGGAACGTTAAGGGGACCTGTTAGCTCTTCGGGGCGAAGCGGAGAACTTAAGCGCCAGTAAACGGCGGTGGTAACTATAACCATCCTAAGGTAGCGAAATTCCTTGTCGGGTAAGTTCCGACCTGCACGAATGGCGTAACGACTTCCCCACTGTCTCAACCACAGGCCCGGCGAAATTGCACTACGAGTAAAGATGCTCGTTACGCGCGGCAGGACGGAAAGACCCCGGGACCTTTACTATAGCTTGACATTGGTACTTGAGTTAGCTTGTGTAGGATAGGTGGGAGCCGGTGAAGCTCATACGCCAGTATGGGTGGAGGCAATCTTGAAATACCACTCTGGTTGATTTGGGTATCTAACTTCGGACCGTTATCCGGTTCAGGGACAGTGTCTGGTGGGTAGTTTAACTGGGGCGGTTGCCTCCTAAAGGGTAACGGAGGCGCCCAAAGGTTCCCTCAGCCTGGTTGGCAATCAGGTGTTGAGTGCAAGTGCACAAGGGAGCTTGACTGTGAGACTGACAGGTCGAGCAGGGACGAAAGTCGGGACTAGTGATCCGGCACTGGCATGTGGAAGCGGTGTCGCTCAACGGATAAAAGGTACCCCGGGGATAACAGGCTGATCTTCCCCAAGAGTCCATATCGACGGGATGGTTTGGCACCTCGATGTCGGCTCGTCGCATCCTGGGGCTGTAGCAGGTCCCAAGGGTTGGGCTGTTCGCCCATTAAAGCGGTACGCGAGCTGGGTTTAGAACGTCGTGAGACAGTTCGGTCCCTATCCGCCGTGCGCGTAGGATACTTGAGAAGGGCTGTCCCTAGTACGAGAGGACCGGGACGGACGAACCTCTGGTGTGCCAGTTGTCCCGCCAGGGGCACGGCTGGTTAGCTACGTTCGGAAGGGATAACCGCTGAAAGCATCTAAGCGGGAAGCTCGCTTCAAGATGAGGTATCCCACCCACTTTGTGGGGTAAGGCCCCCAGCTAGACGACTGGGTTGATAGGCCGGAAATGTAAGCCCGGTAACGGGTTCAGTTGACCGGTACTAATAGGCCGAGGACTTGACTACCAAGCTGCTACGCGTCCACTGTGCAACTCTGAACAAGCGAACACCCC
>NZ_FMCS01000020.1 GCF_900091435.1 Micromonospora chaiyaphumensis | reverse complement strand
AGGCCGAAGTAGTCGTGCCATTTGGTGCTGGGGGCGAAGGTGGTGCCGGTGGACAGTGCGACGTAGACGTCGTTGGTGGTGGTTTTGGTGAAGACGATGAGGTCGTCTTTGCCGTCGCCGTTGGCGTCGCCGAGGTAGGGGAATTCGCCGGTGAGGCAGAAGAAGTCGTGCCATTTGACGGTGGTGCCGGTGAAGGTGGTGCCGGTGGAGGTGGCGGCGTAGACGTCGGCGTCGGGGTTGCAGGTGAAGGTGACGATGTCGTCTTTGCCGTCGCCGTTGATGTCGCCGACGCGGGGTTGTTCGGTGCCGACGGCGAACAGGTCGTGCCATTTCTGTGGCGGGCCGAAGGAGGTGCCGGTGGACAGGGCCACGATCACGTCGGAGGCCGAGGCGGGGCCCTGGGTGAAGGTGATGATGTCGTCGCGGCCGTCACCGTTGACGTCCCCCAGCGCCGGGAACTCCCCGGCAATGGAGAAGTACTCGTGCCACTTCTGCCCCGGACCGAACGACGACCCCGACGACAACGCAACGTACACATCGGCCGCCGCGTCACGGGTGAACGTCACGACGTCATCCCGACCATCGCCGTTGACATCCCCGGCCGCGGCGATCTCCGCGCCGGGGGCGAACCAGTCGTGCCACTTCTGCCCGCCACCGAACGACGTGCCGGTCGACAGCGCCACGTACACGTCCCCGGTGTTGCTGTGCGCGAACGTGATGATGTCGTCCCGACCGTCACCGTTGACGTCGCCGGTCGACGCGGTCTCGCCGCCGATGGAGAAGAAGTCGTTCCACTTCACCGAGGTCCCGGCGAAGCCGGCACCGGTGGAGGTGCTCACGTAGACGTCGGCGGCAGCGTTCTGGGTGAAGGCGAGGATGTCGTCCCGTCCGTCGCCGTTGACGTCGGTCGGCGAGCCACCGGCCATGCTGTGGGTCCGGACGGCCTGGTTGAGCAGCGTCCGCGCCGTCGGGGCCGCCTGGTCGTACCGTTCGGGGAAGCCGGAGCGTTGCACGCACTGGGCGACCTGGCCGGCCGTGTAGCCGGGGTTGTTGCGGTCGCAGACGATGGCCCGGGTGACGTACTGGGTCGTGGCGTAGACCGGGTCCATGATCTGCTCCGGCGTGCCCCAGCCATAGTCCCAGCGCTGCTGGAACACGCCGAGGGAGGATTTGTCACCGCAGGGCAGGTTGTTCATGTGGGATTCGACCCAGCCGGCCTCGAAGGCGGAGAGCAGCACCTTGTCGTTCGCGTCGTGCGCGCGGGCCACGCGGTAGACGATCACGGTGATGGCGGGGTCGTGGGTGGCGGGAACGGACGGGCAGGCGAGCGTGTCGATCGGTACGGCGGTCGCCGGCGCGCCGACCGCGACGGCCGCCGTGGCCGTGCAGAGGGCGACCAGCATCGCCAGCAGGCTTCGTCTCACAGCGCTCCTCAGGGTCGGGAAGGGGTACGGCCGAGGGGTGGATCCGGGGTTCATGGAACGGCGTTGATCGCGGCATAGGCGGTGTCGGCGAAGGCGACGTCGCGCCGTGAGCCGCTCGCCGTGAAGCGCCAGGTGCCCCCGGGATACTGCCCGGGCGCCCACGACGTGCCGCCCGGACGCCACAGCGGCTGCCAGGCCGCCATGCCGTGGCCGGCGTCGTACCAGGTGTTGTCGCCGCGCCAGGCCGACGCCCACCGGTGCGCGGCCACCACCGACAGGCCTTCACCGGTGGCCATCGTCCAGCGGGGCATCCCGGTCACGTCACCGGTCGCCCGGGCCTCCGTCGCCGGGTCCCCCACCGCCGGCAACGCGCCGTCGATGTTGAACGCCACCTCCCACACCGCCGCGGTCGGCGAACCGTTGACCGACCAGGTGACGTCGCTCTGCAGCGCGGGACCCGTCCACCGCGGCGCGACGGTCAGCAGCCAGTCGGCGGTGACCGGCTCGTCCCCGAACGGGATGCCGACCAGGTTGATGCGGGAGCCGTCGGCGGAGACGTCGACCCGGGCCGGGGCACCCGCCCGGTCGGTCACGTCGAACCGACCGACCGCCAGGTACGGGCCGGTGCCGCGGTGTGACGAATCGAGCGCCGGGCGGTGGTTGCCGTTCCCGGCCGGGTCCACCTCCAGCGCGGCGATCCGGGCGCTCGGCCAGGTCCGCACGTCGGCGCGGAGGAAGCCAGTGCTCAGCGTGTAGCCGCGGGCCACCACCCCCGTCGTCCAAATCAACGGCGCCAGCCAGAGCCCGCCCTGGCCCCAGCCGGCGTGGCTCAGGTACCAGTTCGGCCCGTCCACGACGACCTCGGCGGCGTGCGCGTCCAGCACCGTCACCTTCTCGGCGCCCTCGAAGCGCAACGGGTCGCGGCTGCGGTAGACGGCGGTCCGCCGGTACGCGGCGCCGTAGTCGGTGCCGTCGCAGCAGACGAGGAGGTACCACCACTCCCCCCGGCGCACCACGAACGGCGATTCGGTCTGCCCGCCCGCCTGCCCGGTGTGCGGCGACGAGTAGGCGATCCCACGGGCGCTCCAGGTCCGCAGGTCCGTGCTGGTCCGGTACGCCACCACGTGGTTGCCGCCGGTCGGGCTCGACGTCGCCGTGTAGTACATGACCCAGCGGTCGCCGACCCGGGTCACCATCGGGTCGCGGCCCTCCCAGCCGTCGACGAAGAGCGGGTTGGCGGGGCTGCGGGTCCAGGTGACGAGATCCGTCGACGTGGCCAGGTGCATGCGGTAGCGGGCGTAGTCCGGATTCCCGGCCGCGTAGAACAGGTAGTAGAGGCCGTTGTCGTAGATCACGTGCGGCGCCCAGATCCACTGCTCGCCTGCCGCGGGGTCGGCGACGAGGGCCGGGGGCTGCTTCGTCCAGGGGCCGGTCGGCGTCGGCGCCGTCGCGTGGCCGAAGGACTTCTCGTCCTGCGGCGCACCGGGTTCGGCGTGGGTGATGGCGAAGACGTGCCACACGCCGGTCTGCTGGTTCCGCACGATGGTGTGGTCGTTGTAGTACCAGGTCGCCGACTCCCCCACACTCGGGTCGTAGACGCGGGTCAGGGCGCCCCGCGCCGGCGTCTCGCCGACCGCCTCGTACGGCGTCGTGGTGACCGCCGCGAGCGGGCCGACGCGGCGCAGGGTCACCGTGTCGAGACCTGCGAAGAAGCCCACCGCGGGGGCCGAGCGCCCGGTCACCGTGACGGTCAGCCGGTGAGCGCCGGTGGCGAGCGACACCGAGCCGAGCGGCACGGCGCCGGTTCGCTGCACGCTGCCCGCGTAGCCGTCGAAGAGCTGACCGACCGCCACGCCGTCCACGGCGAACCGGAGCGTGCCGTAGTCGCGGGCGCGGGTCAGCACCGCCCCGAGGTCGTACTGGCCGGCCGGCACGGACGGCAGGGTGACGGTCACCGAGTCGCCGGCCCGGCCGGCGCGGAACCACAGTTGCCGGCCGCCCGACCAGGCCACCCCGCAGCAGTCGGCCTGTGACTCGACGGGCGCGGTCGCAGACACCACGGCGAGCGACTCCGCCTCGACGCGGACCGGCTCGTCGGCGGCGGCGGCCGGTCCCGCCGGGACGGCCACCAGGGCTGCACCGAGCAGCAACACCGCGAGCATCCGGCGGGCGCGCA
The DNA here is from genome assembly GCF_900091435.1 of Micromonospora chaiyaphumensis. Lineage (GTDB taxonomy): Bacteria > Actinomycetota > Actinomycetes > Mycobacteriales > Micromonosporaceae > Micromonospora > Micromonospora chaiyaphumensis. The sequence goes on along the minus strand of NZ_FMCS01000020.1, from coordinate 4,882 downwards.
TCACGACACGCTCGGGCGGGGCAGGTCGGTGCCGGGGGCGAACTGGTCGTGCCATCGGTTGGCCGTCGGCCCGAACCGCCCGCCGTCGGAGAGCGAGACGTACACGTCGGCGCCTGTGCCCCGCGTGAACGTGACCACGTCCGCCCGCCCGTCGCCGTTGAAGTCACCCACCCCGGGCAGTTCCTCGCCGAGGGCGAAGGTGTCGTGCCACTTCCAGGCGTTCTGCACGAACCGGGTGCCGTCGGAGAGCGACACGAACACGTCACCGGCCGCGCCCCGGGTGAACGTCACGATGTCGTCCCGGCCGTCGCCGTCGACGTCACCCAGCGCCGGCAGCTCGGTGCCGATGGCGAAGGTGTCGTGCCACTTCCAGGCGTTCTGGACGAACCGGGTGCCGTCGGAGAGCGACACGAACACGTCACCGGCCGCGCCCCGGGTGAACGTCACGATGTCGTCCCGGCCGTCGCCGTCGACGTCACCCAGCGCCGGGAACTCGGTGCCGAGGGCGAAGTGGTCGTGCCACTTGACGCCGGGACCGAACCCGGAGCCGGTGGAGAGCGCGACATAGACGTCGGCGGCGGTCCCGCGGGTGAAGGTGACGATGTCGGCGCGGCCGTCGCCGTTGACATCGCCGACTGCCGGGATCTCGGTACCGACGGCGAAGTAGTCGTGCCACTTCACCCCGGCGGCGAAGCCTGAGCCGGTGGACAGCCCGACGTAGACGTCGGCGCTGTCGCCGCGGGTGAACGTGATGACGTCGGCCCGGCCGTCGCCGTCAACGTCCCCGGTGAGCGGGATCTCCGCGTCCACGGCGAAGAAGTCGTTCCAGGGCCGGTTGTCCGGCACGAAGCGGCCGCCGTCGGACAGGGCCGTGAAGACGTCGGCGGCGGTGCCGCGGGTGAAGTCGACCGCGTCGTCGCGGCGGTCGCCGTTGGCGTCACTGGTGTTGCGGGTACGGGTGGTGGCTGACACCTCGGCGGACGCGGCCGCGGCGTTGCCCGCGCCGTCCACCGCCACGACCCGGTAGTAGCGGCTCTGGCCGGCCGGCAGCGGGCCGTGCCGGAACGCGGTGGCGCGGGTCGTGCCGACCAGGTTGGCCGCGGTGATCGCCACGCCGGGTGTCTGGGACGAGTAGATCCGGTAGGAGATTACGCCCACGTCGTCGGAGGACGGGGACCAGCTCAGACCCAGGGCGTGCACCCGCCCGCCGGCCAGGGTCAGGCCGGCCGCGGGACTGGGCGCGGTGGTGTCGGTGAACGGCGCCACCATGCTGTCGGCCTGGTAGCGGCCGGCGGTCCAGGCGGGGGCGCCCGCGGCCGGGGTGAGCCGGACGGTGACCGTCGACCGGCCCGCCGTCGCCGCCGCGGGAAGGACGAACTCGTCGGCCAGCCAGCGCTGCCGATCGTTGCCGAGTGGTTGCAGCCACACGCCGACCGGCGTGCCGTCGACCGACACGGCCGCCTGCTGGTGGCCGCTGCGCTGGTCGCCCTGGCGGCGCAGCCGTACGCCCTGGTTGGCCGGGTCGATCGCCAGCCGGAAGCTGACCGGGGCGGTCGTGGTGCGGACCTGGTCGGTCTGCGCGACGGTGTCGTCGTCCCCCTCGAAGCTGGAGGTGAGCGCGGCCTGGGCGCCGGAGTCGGTGTACGCGTGCGCCGAGCGGCTGGCGGCGTCGCCGGTGACGAGGGTGTCGGTCCGGCGCGTGGCCACGGTGCGTTGGGTGTAGAGGAAGGCGGTCGAGGCGTACTCGGCCGGCATGTCGTTGGCCGGCCCGTGCTCGATGCCGAAGCGCAGCGCGGTGCCGTACGGCACGGCGTCCCCGATCATCAGGCGGTACGCGGCGTCACACTCGTCGACGCAGCCGCCCGTGCGGAGCAGGTGGGCGGTGTTGCCGGTGAAGACCCCGGTGTACTCGCCTCGGTTGAAGTACCACCCCGACTCGTAGAAGTCCTCGGTGCCGGTGCCGTGGATCTGCGGTGTCGGCGATCCGTCGACGTACACCCGCTCGTCGCCCTCGAGGTAGTTGCGGGTGTTCCCGCCGACGATGCGCCCGCGCATGGTCTGCGACACCCCGACGAACCGGCCCCGGCCCGCCTGGTCGGCGACGGTCCAGTCGCTGCCGCCGACCGTCTCCGCGCGGCGGGACTGGGTGGTGAAGTAGCCGGAGCTTCCGTCGGCGGCGAGCCGTTGCGTCCACTCGGCGCCGGGCGCCGAGGTCACCTCGGCCTGGACGCCGCTGATCGTCGTGCCGGTCGTGTTGACCAGCGCAAGGGTGGCGGCGGTGCGAAAGGGCATGGGCCACCAGGCGCTGTACCACCCGCCGGGTGCGGCGTCCATGGCGAACATCAGCGAGCGGACGAAGCGCTCTCCGAGGCCGCCGCCGAAGAACTCGCCGACCGGGCTGTCCACCGTGGTGCGCCCGTCGAAGGTCATCCGCAGCCGGAGGCCGGAGAGCAGCGGCTCGGTGGCCGCGCCGTCCGGCACCCGCAGCCGTAGTTGGGTGACCGCCCGCGGCCCGGTGAGGCTGGCGAGGGACGCCTGCCCCTGCGCCGGCACGGTGACCGTGCTCTGCACGGCGGTTGCGCCGGGTTGCGCCGGCTTCGGGTCGCGGGTGCCGGCGGCACGCAGCATGTCGAGGACGTCGGTGGCCGGATCGGCGGGGTTGAACCGGGACACCCCGGCCGCGTCGGCGAAGGTGCGGTAGGTGACGTGGTGGAACAGCGGGTTGTTCTGTGTGGTGATCCGCATCGAGTCGCGGTAGGGCATCGGGACCTTGATGGTGACGCCGCCCGATGTCTGATCGGCGTTGCTGACGAGCGGGGCCGTGAAGGGGCTGCCCAGTCGCCCGTCGACCAGGTCCTGCAGGTCCGCCTCGACGACCGTGACCCCGTCGAGTTCGATGCGGATCCAGCCCGTGGCGCTGACGTCGCCGTTGTCGCGGGTGAACCAGATCGACTGCACCTCCCCGGGGCCACGCGCCTCGGCGATCACGCACCCACCGAGTTGTCGCAGGCAGGAGTAGGTGCCGACGAATCCGTCGTCGTTGGAGCCGTCGCGGCCGAAGCTGGAGAACTGGCGGGTCCGGGCGCTGGCGGCCAGCTCCGGCAGCCGGTCGAGCCGGCGGTAGGTGTCCCAGCCCGTGGGGCCCTTGTCGTCGGCGACCGCGAGGGTGGCGGCCGGTGCGGCGGACGCGGCCGGTGCGGCGGGGATCGACGCGGCGGGCGCGGTCACGGCGAGCAGCGCCACGACGGCGGCACCGAGCAGGCGGGGGTTGCGGAGCCTCATCGGGGTCCCTTCCAAGCGCGGTGGAAGCGGTGAGAAATCGATTGCCGGTCAGTAGACTGCGCCGTACTCACGGTTGTCAATACCTTCCGACGCGCTTTCCGTACGACGGCAAAAGTCTTCGCCGGAGTCGGAGCCCAACTCGACCGACCGACGCATTATCCAACTTGGACATGCAGGCTGGCCTGCACAAACAGGGGCCGCAGGAATTCTTCAACCGGGTACGACTACCCGGCAGGTATTGACAGACGCCGAAGAATCCGGTTTCACTTCTCCCGGCGGCACCCCAACGAGCGACCCGTCACCCGGGGCGCGACATCACCCCGTCACCTGCCGCACCGGCGCCAGGGCTGCTTCTCCTCGGCACGGCTGCCAGGGCCCGCCAGCGCGTCCGGCGAACCGCTTGACCCGACCCGAGCATCTCCCGACAGGAGTCACCCATGTCCCGACTCCCGAGAGGCACCGTGGCACGTGCCCTCGTCGCACTGCTCACCCTGGCCGCGGCCGTCCTGGCCGGCGTGGTGGCCGCGCCCGCGCCCGCGCTGGCCGCCCCGAACTTCAAGGCGCCGTTCCCCTGCGGGCAGCGGTGGACCTACGGCCATCACAGCGCCGAGGTGCGACAGGCCCTGGACTTCGTACGCGCCGACGGCGGAATCACCGGCGGCACGCCGCAGGTCGCCTCGGCCGCCGGCGTCGCCCGCCGCTACTCGCAGCCCAGCGGCGCCGGCAACTACGTCGCCATCGACCACGGCGGCGGGTGGACCACCTACTACTTCCACCTCAGCGCCTACTCGGTGCCGGACGGCGCCTACGTGCAGCAGGGCCAGCAGATCGGCATCACCGGCAGCACCGGCAACTCCTCCGGGCCGCACCTGCACTACGAGCAGCTCTACAACGGTGTGGGCCAGCCGATCGTGATCAACGGGGTATCCCTCGCCCCGTATCCGAGCCAGTACAACCAGAAGTACCTCGTCAGCGACAACTGCGGGCCGTCGCCGCTCGGCGGTCGTTATCTGGCGGGTTCGCCCACGGATTTCACGGGTGACGGCCGCGATGACGTGGTGGCGTTCACGCAGGGCTCGTTGAACGACGTGTACGTGGCCGCCTCGACCGGGTCGTCGTTCGCGGGGACGTCGGTGAAGTGGAACGACTTCTTCGGTCTGACCGGGGAGACGCTGCTGTCCGGTGACTTCGACGGTGACGGCAGAGATGACATCGTCGCCTTCACCCACGGCACCCTCGCCGACGTGTACGTGGCGCTGTCCACCGGCACCGCTTTCGGCGGCGGGCAGAAATGGCACGACTGGTTCGCCCCCGGCGCCGAAGTCGCCGCGGTCGGCGACGTCAACGGCGACGGCCGCGACGACATCGTCACCTTCACCCACGACACCGCCGCAGACGTCTACGTGGCCCTGTCCACCGGCACGTCGTTCACCGGCACCGCGGTGAAATGGCACGAGTACTTCTCCATCGCCGGGGAGTTCCCGGCGCTGGGGGACGTCAACGGCGACGGCCGCGACGACATCATCACCTTCACCCAGGGCCCCGCCTCGGCCTCCGACGTGATCGTGGCCCTGTCCACCGGCACCTCCTTCGGCCCGCC
>NZ_FMCS01000018.1 GCF_900091435.1 Micromonospora chaiyaphumensis | reverse complement strand
CGGTCCGTCGAAATCCGCGACGGCAAGGCCGACGACAAGCAGACCGACACCCTGCGCGCTGACATCGTGCGCACCGTCGACGACGGCCGCGCCGTGGTCGCCAACATCGCCGGCACCACCACCGACACCGACGGCAACACCCACTCCTTCGAAGGCGGCCACTACATCAGCGTCGTCGGCTACCGCGACAACGGGAAGACCGTGACGATCGCCGACTCGGCCGACCCGAACATGGCCTCCTACCGCATCAGCGTGGACAACCTCGCCGACTGGATCGCCACCCGCGGCTACAGCGCCTCCTGACCGGCCATCCGCTGACAGGAGCGAGCACGAAGGGCCGGCCCCCACAAGGGGCCGGCCCTTCGTCGTGTCTCAGGACGGTGGCTCAGGACTCCGCGAGTACGGCGAGGATCCCGTCGCCGTACTTGGCCAGCTTGTTCTCACCGACGCCGCTGATCCGGGACAGCTCGGCCAGCGAGGCCGGCGCCTCGGTGGCGATCTGCCGGAGGGTGGCGTCGTGGAAGATGACGTACGCCGGGACGCCCTGTTCCTTGGCGGTGGCCGCCCGCCAGGCACGCAGCCGCTCGAACACCGGGACGGCGGCCGGGGCGAGGTCGGCCACCACGGTGGCCGCGCCCCGGGGCTTGTTGGACCGGCCGGCCGGCCGCTCCGGCTCCCGCCGCATGGTGACGGTGCGGCGGCGGCCCAGCACCTCGGCGCTCGCCTCGGTGAGGGCCAGGGTGCCGTAGTCGCCCTCGACGGCGAGGAGGCCCTCGGCGAGCAGTTGCCGCACCACGCCCCGCCACTCGGCCTCGCGCAGGTCGGTGCCGATGCCGAAGGTGCTCAGCGAGTCGTGGCCGTGCTGGTCGATCTTGTCGGTGTGCTTGCCCAGCAGGATGTCCACGCAGTGCCCGGCACCGAACCGCTGGTGGCGTTCCCGGTCGAGCCGGTAGACGGTGGAGAGCAGCTTCTGCGCGGCGACCGTGCCGTCCCACGACTCCGGCGGCTCCAGGCAGGTGTCGCAGTTGCCGCAGTTGGCGGTGCCGCCCTCGCCGAAGTATTCGAGGAGCTGCGCCCGGCGGCAGCGGACCGTCTCGCAGAGCGCCAGCATGGCGTCGAGGTGGGTGGCGAGGTTGCGCCGGTGGGCCAGGTCGCCCTCCGACGTCTCGATCATCTTGCGCTGCTGCACGACGTCCTGGAGCCCGTACGCCAGCCAGGCCGTCGACGGCAGCCCGTCGCGCCCGGCGCGGCCGGTCTCCTGGTAGTAGCCCTCCACCGACTTGGGCAGGTCGAGGTGGGCGACGAAGCGCACGTCGGGCTTGTCGATGCCCATGCCGAAGGCGATGGTGGCGACCATGACGAGCCCGTCCTCGCGCAGGAAGCGCTGCTGGTTGGCCGCGCGCGTCGCCGCGTCGAGCCCGGCGTGGTAGGGCAGCGCGGGGATGCCGTTGGCGACCAGGAACACGGCGGTCTTCTCCACGGAGGCCCGGGACAGGCAGTAGACGATGCCGGCATCGCCCGGGTGCTCGTCGCGCAGCAGGGCGAGCAGCTGCTTGCGCGGCTCCCGCTTGGGCACGATCCGGTACTGGATGTTGGGCCGGTCGAAGCTGGCCACGAAGTGCCGGGCGTCGGTGAGGTCGAGCCGGGTGGCGATCTCCGTGCGGGTGGCCCGGGTGGCGGTCGCGGTCAGCGCGATCCGCGGCACGCCCGGCCAGCGCTCGTGCAGCATCGACAGGTTGAGGTAGTCGGGGCGGAAGTCGTGGCCCCACTGCGACACGCAGTGCGCCTCGTCGATCGCGAAGAGGGCGATCCGCCCGCGCTCCAGCAGCGCGACCGTGCCGCGCGTGGCCAGCGCCTCCGGGGCGAGGTAGAGCAGGTCCAGCTCGCCGGCGAGGAACGCCGCCTCGACCCGCCGCCGCTCGGCCAGATCCTGGGTCGAGTTGAGGAACCCGGCCCGGACGCCGACCGCGGTGAGCGCGTCGACCTGGTCCTGCATGAGCGCGATCAGCGGCGAGACGACCACCGCCACGCCGTCGCGGACCAGCGCCGGGATCTGGTAGCAGAGCGACTTGCCGCCCCCGGTCGGCATCAGCACCAGCGCGTCGCCGCCGGCCACCACGTGCTCGACGACCTCGTGCTGGAAGCCGCGGAAGGCGTCGTAGCCGAACACCCGGCGCAGCACCCGCAGCGCGTCCTCGGTCCGCTGATCGGTGGGGGAGACCATCCGCGCAGTCTACGAGCGCCCGCCGACACCACCCCGCCCCGAACGGCCGCGTGGCGGCATCCGAACCCCCGCAACAACGGCAACCGAGCCCCCGCACAACGGCAACGGGCCCCGCAACCCGGCAACCGAGACCCCGGCAAAAGGGACAAGCACCTGTTCCGGTCGTCACCCCGTGGAATCCCGGGCGGGGTCGAAGCCGTTAGAGTCGCTGACTGACCACGCGCGGCCGACCGGCCGCGGCGCCACGGCTGGGGGTACGGGTGAGCGAGGCGCGGACGGCGGGAGACCAGGTGCCGACCAACGCGGAGACAGCTCTGGGGCGGCCGGCGCCGGCCGAGGCGGACACCACCCTCGTGGTGGTGACCGGCCTGTCCGGCGGTGGCCGCAGCACGGTGGCCCGGGCGCTGGAGAACGTCGGCTTCTACGTGGTGGACAACCTGCCCCAGGCGCTCATGCTGGACATGGCCGAGCTGGCCTTCAAGGCCGGCGGCGCCGCCCGGCGTACCGCGATGGTGCTGGACGTCCGCTCGCGGGCCTTCTCCACCGACCTGGCCGGGGCGATCCGGGAGCTGCGGGAGCGCGGCTTCCAGCCCCGGGTGGTCTTCGTCGACGCCGACGACGAGGTGCTGATCCGCCGCTTCGAGAGCGTCCGCCGCTCGCACCCGTTGCAGGGCGACGGGCGGCTGGCCGACGGGATCGCTGTCGAGCGGGCGCTGCTGGAGGAGGCCCGGGACCAGGCCGACGTGATCATCGACACCAGCCACCTGAACGTGAACCAGCTCCGCCGCCGGGTCGAGGAGCTGTTCGGCGGGGAGGACTCCCGCCGGCTGCGGATCACCGTGCTCTCCTTCGGCTTCAAGTACGGCCTCCCGCCGGACGCCGACTTCGTGATGGACGCCCGGTTCCTGCCGAACCCGTACTGGGTGCCGGAGCTGCGCGAGCACACCGGGCGCGAGGAGGCGGTCAGCGCGTACGTGCTGGGCCAGGAGGGCGCGGACGCCTTCGTGGCCGGGTACGCGGACCTGGTCAACGCCACCACCGCCGGTTTCGAGCGGGAGGGCAAGCGCTACCTGACCGTGGCCGTCGGCTGCACCGGCGGCAAGCACCGCAGCGTGGCGATCGCCGAGGAGCTGGCCGCCCGGCTGCGCCGCTCCGGCATCGCCGCCAACCCGCAGCACCGGGACCTGGGGCGGGAATGACCCCGACGAGGGTGGTCGCCTTCGGCGGCGGACACGGGTTGTCGGCGTCGCTGCGCGCGCTGCGGCACTGCGTACCCGGACTGGACCTGGACATCACGGCGGTCGTCACCGTCGGCGACGACGGCGGCTCCAGCGGGCGGCTGCGCGCGGAGCGCGGCGGCCTGCCCCCGGGCGACCTGCGGCAGGCGCTGGTCGCCCTGGCCGGCGACCACCCGGCCACCCGGCGCAGCGCGGCGCTCTTCCAGCATCGCTTCGCCGCCGCCGCAGGTGGGGGAGCGGCGGACCCGCTCGCCGGCGGGAGCGGGGGAGCGGCGGACCCGCTCGCCGGCCACGCGGTCGGCAACCTGCTGCTGCACGGGCTGACCGAGCTGCTGGGCGACCCGGTGGTCGCGCTCGACCACGCGGGCGCCATGCTCGGCGCGGTCGGCCGGGTGCTGCCGATGTCCCGGCAGCCGGTCGGGATCGAGGCCCGGGTGCGCGGCGCCGACCCGGAGCGCCCCGACGAGGTCCGCACGGTGCGCGGGCAGCACCAGGTGGCGGTCACCTCCGGCACGGTCGAGTCGCTGCGGCTCACCCCGGCGGCGCCGGCCGCCTGCGCCGAGGCGGTGACCGCGGTGGGCGCCGCCGACTGGCTGATCTTCGGGCCGGGCAGCTGGTACACCAGCGTGCTGCCTCATCTGCTGGTGCCGGGCCTGGCCGACGCGATCGTCTCCAGCCCGGCGCGCCGGCTCGTGACCCTCAACCTGGTGGCCGAGAAGGAGACGTCCGGCCTGTCCCTGCCCGACCATCTGGACACCCTCGGGCGCTATCTGCCCGAGTTGAAGGTGGACATGGTGCTGGCCGACTCCAAGGCGGTGGGTGATCCCGTGGCGGTCGAACGTGCGGCAGAATCGCTGGGTGCCCGGCTGGTCCTCGCTCCCGTCGCCGTCACCGACGGCACGCCCCGTCATGATCCGGCCGCCCTGGGCGCCGCGCTGGTGCCTGTCCTGGGCGCCGATCGTTAGACACGTACGTAATCACCGGCGACACGCCGGAACCGGTCCGTGAGGGGGCGCGCAACATGGCGATGACGGCTGCGGTCAAGGACGAGCTGAGTCGGGTCGACGTGCCCAAGCCCTGCTGCCGGCGGGCGGAGATGGCGGCCCTGCTCCGGTTCGCCGGTGGCCTGCACATCGTGTCGGGTCGTGTCGTGGTCGAGGCCGAGCTGGACACCGGCGCGGTGGCCCGGCGGCTGCGCCGCGAGATCGCCGAGGTCTACGGCTACCCGAGCGAGATCCACGTGCTGGCGTCGGGCGGCCTGCGCAAGGGCAGCCACTTCATCGTGCGGGTGGTCAAGGACGGCGAGGCGCTCGCCCGGCAGACCGGCCTGCTCGACGTCCGGGGCCGCCCGGTGCGCGGCCTGCCCCCGCACGTGGTGGCCGCCAACGTCTGCTGCGCGGTCTCCGCCTGGCGGGGTGCGTTCATGGCGCACGGCTCGCTCACCGAGCCGGGCCGGTCCAGCGCGCTGGAGATCACCTGCCCCGGCCCGGAGTCCGCGCTCGCCCTGGTCGGCGCCGCCCGCCGGATCGGCATCACCGCCAAGAACCGCGAGGTGCGCGGCGTGGACCGGGTGGTGGTGAAGGACGGCGACGCGATCGCCGCGCTGCTGACCCGGATCGGCGCCCACTCCAGTGTGCTGGCCTGGGAGGAGCGGCGGGTGCGCCGCGAGGTGCGGGCGACCGCCAACCGGCTGGCCAACTTCGACGACGCCAACCTGCGCCGTTCGGCCCGCGCCGCGGTGGCCGCGGCCGCCCGGGTCACCCGCGCGCTGGAGATCCTGGCCGAGGACGCCCCCAACCACCTGACCTCGGCCGGCCGGCTGCGGCTGGAGCACCGGCAGGCGTCCCTGGAGGAACTCGGCGCGCTGGCCGACCCGCCGCTGACCAAGGACGCCATCGCCGGCCGGATCCGCCGGCTGCTCGCGCTCGCCGACAAGCGGGCCCGCGACCTGGGCATCCCGGATACCGAAGCGGCCGTCACGCCCGACATGCTCGTGGTCTGATAGGACCGGTGAGGCGTCGAGCTGCGAAGGGGATCACCACCCGCCGCAGCGCGGCGGCGCGCGCTCGGATAAGGTCGCTGCGTACGGCAAGGGGGCCGGCAAAGGCACTCCTCGCCGTGCTCACCGCCTCGGGCGGTCTGGTCTCCTGGGACCGCGGCGGGGTGGCCGAGATGAACCGTCAACGGCCGGCTCCACCGGTCGGCGAACAATCTCCGCCGGCCGGGGTTCGACGCCGGCGGACCAGAACGCGAGGAGATGGGACCTGTGACCATCCGGGTTGGCATCAACGGCTTCGGCCGGATCGGCCGCAACTTCTTCCGGGCAGTGCTGGCGTCCGGCGCTGACATCGAGGTCGTGGCGGTCAACGACCTGACCGACAACGCGACGCTCGCCCACCTTGTCAAGTACGACAGCATCCTGGGTCGCCTCCCGCACGAGGTGAAGGCCACCGCCGACGAGATCACCGTGGGTGGCAAGACCATCAAGGCGTACGCCGAGAAGGACCCGGCCAAGCTGCCGTGGGGCGAGGTCGGCGCCGACGTCGTCATCGAGTCCACCGGTTTCTTCACCGACGCCACCAAGGCGAAGGCGCACGTCGACGGCGGGGCCAAGAAGGTCATCATCTCCGCCCCGGCGAAGAACGAGGACGTCACCGTGGTCATGGGCGTCAACCAGGACCAGTACGACCCGGCCAAGCACACGATCATCTCGAACGCCTCCTGCACCACCAACTGCCTCGCCCCGATGGCCAAGGTGCTGCACGACACGTTCGGCATCCAGCAGGGTCTGATGACCACCATCCACGCGTACACGCAGGACCAGAACCTGCAGGACGCGCCGCACAAGGACCTGCGCCGCGCCCGGGCCGCCGCCCTCAACATCGTGCCGACCTCGACCGGCGCCGCGAAGGCGATCGGCCTGGTCCTGCCGGACCTCAAGGGCAAGCTGGACGGCTACGCGCTGCGCGTGCCGATCCCGACCGGCTCCGTCACCGACCTGACCGTCACGGTCGGCCGGGAGACCACGGTGGACGAGGTCAACGCCGCGCTCAAGGCCGCCGCGGACGGCCCGCTCAAGGGCATCCTGGTCTACAACGAGGACGCGATCGTCTCCTCGGACATCGTCACCGACCCGGCGTCGTGCATCTTCGACGCGCCGCTGACCAAGGTGATCGGCAACCAGGTCAAGGTCGTCGGCTGGTACGACAACGAGTGGGGCTACTCGAACCGCCTCGTGGACCTCGTGAAGCTGGTGGGTAGCTCGCTGTGAGCATCCGCAACCTCGACGACCTGCTCGGCGAGGGGGTGTCGGGTCGGCGCGTGCTGGTGCGCGCCGACCTGAACGTCCCGCTCGACAAGCAGACGGGCGAGATCACCGACGACGGCCGCATCCGGGCCGTGCTGCCGACCCTGAGCGCGCTGGTCCAGGCCGGCGCCAAGGTGGTCGTCTGCTCGCACCTGGGCCGCCCGAAGGGCGCGCCGGACCCGCAGTTCAGCCTCCGCCCGGTCGCCGGGCGGCTCGGCGAGCTGCTCGGCGCGCCGGTGCACTTCGCCGAGGACACCGTCGGCGACTCGGCCCGGTCCACCGTGGAGGGCCTGGCCGACGGCCAGGTGGCCCTGCTGGAGAACCTGCGCTTCAACAAGGGTGAGACCAGCAAGGACGACGCCGAGCGGGGCGCGTTCGCCGACCAGCTCGCCGCCTTCGGCGAGGCGTACGTCGACGACGCCTTCGGCGCGGTGCACCGCAAGCACGCCAGCGTCTACGACGTGCCGGCCCGGCTGCCGCACGTCGCCGGCCGCCTCGTGCTGCGCGAGGTGGAGGTGCTCAGCAAGCTCACCGGCGACCCGGAGCGGCCGTACGTGGTGGTGCTGGGCGGCTCCAAGGTCTCCGACAAGCTGGCCGTGATCGAGGCGCTGCTGCCCACGGTCGACCGGCTGCTCATCGGCGGCGGGATGTGCTTCACCTTCCTCAAGGCCCAGGGCCACGAGGTGGGCACCTCGCTGCTGGAGGAGGAGATGGTCGAGACCTGCCGCAACCTGCTGGAGCGCTCCGGCGGCAAGATCATGCTCCCGGTCGACGTGGTGGCCGCGGACGCGTTCGCGCCCGACGCCACCCACGACACGGTGCCCGCCGACGGCATCCCGAGCCACCGGCTCGGGCTGGACATCGGCCCGGAGACCGTGGCCGGTTTCGCCGCCGCGCTGTCCCAGGCGAAGACGATCTTCTGGAACGGCCCGATGGGCGTGTTCGAGATGGCGGCCTTCGCCAACGGCACCCGGGGCGTCGCCGAGGCGATCACCAAGACCGACGCGTTCAGCGTGGTCGGCGGCGGCGACTCGGCCGCGGCGGTGCGGGCGCTCGGCTTGGACGAGTCCTCGTTCGGCCACATCTCCACCGGTGGCGGCGCCTCCCTGGAATACCTCGAGGGCAAGACCCTCCCCGGCATCGCGGCCCTGGAGAGCTGAATGGCGAGCACCCCCCGCCGGCCGCTGATGGCCGGCAACTGGAAGATGAACCTGAACCACCTCGAGGCCAACCTGCTGGTGCAGAAGCTGGCCGCGAGCCTCAACGAGAAGCAGCTCACCGAGGTCGAGACGGTGGTCCTGCCGCCGTTCACCGACCTGCGCACCGTGCAGACCGCGGTCGACGGCGACAAGCTGCTGATCGGCTACGGCGCGCAGGACCTGTCGCCGTACCAGTCGGGTGCGTACACCGGGGACATCGCCGGGCCGATGCTCGCCAAGCTCGGCTGCACCTACGTGGTGGTCGGCCACTCCGAGCGGCGGCAGTACCACCACGAGGACGACGCCCTGGTCAACGCCAAGGTGGCCGCCGCGCTGGCGAACGGGCTCACCCCGATCCTCTGCATCGGCGAGGGGCTGGAGATCCGCGAGCAGCTCAAGCACGTGCCGCACTGCTGCGACCAGCTCGACGGCGCGCTGCGGGGGCTCACCGCGGAGCAGGTCACCAAGGTCGTCGTGGCGTACGAGCCGGTCTGGGCGATCGGCACCGGCAAGACGGCGACCCCGGAGGACGCCCAGGAGGTCTGCGGCGAGGTCCGCAAGCGCCTCGCGGAGACCTTCGGCCAGGACACCGCCGACCAGGTCCGGATCCTCTACGGCGGGTCGGTGAAGTCGTCGAACGTGGCCGCGATCATGGGCCAGCCGGACGTGGACGGGGCCCTGGTCGGGGGCGCGAGCCTGGACGCCGAGGAATTCGCGCAGATCTGCCGGTTCCCGGAGCACATCGCCCGCTGAACGCTCGCTATCCTTGACGCTGCCCGTCCGCCGGTCGGTGCCGCCGTGCCCGACACGACCGGGCAGTGATCGCAACGAGAGGACTGACCCCCGCCATGCCGATCTGGTTCGCCTACACGATGATCGTGTTGCTGGTCATCACGAGCATCCTGCTCACCCTGCTGATCCTCCTGCACCGCGGTAAGGGCGGCGGGTTGTCGAGCATGTTCGGCGGCGGCGTCAGCTCGAGCCTGGCCGGTTCCTCGGTGGCCGAGAAGAACCTCGACCGCTACACCGTTCTGGTCGGGATCGTCTGGTTCGCGTGCATCGTCGGGATCGGGCTCTGGCTCCGACTCCAGACGGGCAGCGGCGCCTGAGCGAGCGCTCCGAGTCGTACAATCTGCGCGCGGTCCGTCACGGACCGCGCGCAGATTTTTTTCTCCCCGCGTCGCCCGCCGCCCACCCCCGCAAGCGGCGGTCCCCTCCGACGACAGGAGCGAGCAGCCGTGTCCAGTGGCAACGTCATCCGCGGCACCCGGATCGGGTCCGCCCCCGAGCGTTTCGAGCAGCGGATCGAGCCGGCGCCGCGCCGGCCGGTCACCTACTGGTGCGCGAACGCCCACCGCGTCCAGTTCCTCATCGCCGCCGAGGCGGAGGCCCCGGAGACCTGGGACTGCCCGCGGTGCGGGGAGCCGGCCGGCCCCGACCCGGGCAACCCGCCGGGCCGGGCCCGGGTCGAGCCCTACAAGAGCCACCTGGCGTACGTGCAGGAGCGGCGCACGCCGGAGCAGGGGGAGGCGCTGCTCGCCGAGGCCCTGGAGACGCTGCGCCGGCGGCGCGGCGGGGCCTGAACGCGCGGGAGCCCCGACCCGTCCGGGCCGGGGCTCCGCCGTTCGTTCAGCGCAGGCTGCGCAGCCGGGGCGGCACGTCGGCCGCCGCGGCCCGGTCGAGCAGCCAGAGGGTGCGGGACACGCCGCGCACCCCGGCGGCCGGCAGCTGCACCGGCCCGGCCCCCGCCAGGGCCATCCCGACCGCCCGGGCCTTGTCCGCCCCGGCGGCCACCAGCCAGACCTCCTCGGCCGTGTTGATCGTCGGCAGGGTGAGCGTGGTCCGCACCGGCGGCGGCTTGGGGCTGCCGCGCACCGCGCTGACCGGCCGGTTGTCGTGGTGCACCGGGTGCTCCGGGAAGACCGAGGCGACGTGCCCGTCCTCGCCGACGCCGAGCATCAGCACGTCGAAGTGGGGGAGGGCGGCCGTTCCCGGCCGGGCGGCCCGGGCCAGTTCCTGCGCGTACCCGGCGGCGGCCGCCTCCGGGTCGTTGCCGGCCGGCCCGTCCGACGCCGGCATCGGGTGGATGCGGGCCGGGTCGAGGGGGACCACGTCCAGCAGCGCCGCCCGGGCCTGGGTCTCGTTGCGCTCCGGGTCGCCGGCCGGCAGGAACCGCTCGTCGCCCCACCAGACGTCGACCCGGGACCAGTCGACGGCGTCCCGGGCCGGCAGCTGCGTCACCGCCCGGTAGACCGCGGCGGCGATCCGCCCGCCGGTCAGCACCACCGACGCCTGGCCGCGCTCGGCCTGAGCGTCGAGCAGCTTCACCACCAACCGGGCCGCCACCGCCTGCGCCAGCAGGTCGGGGTCGGCGTGTACGGCGACACTCGCCTCACTCATCCGTCGTGCCTTCGTCCTCCGACCGCCCCGCGGCGGTCACCTGTGCTGTCCGGCCGCCGAGCGGTCCGCGTGGCCCGCTCACTCGTTGGCGGTCGCGCCGGCGTGCGCGGTGACCCCGGCCTCGGCCCGCTGGGCGGTCGCCGGATCCTTCCACACGTGCACCCGCTGGGCGGGCCGCTGGTCCAGCCCGGTCAGCCCGGCGGTCGCGCCGAGCGCCTCGGCGTAGACCTGGTCGGCGTCGAGCCGGCGCAGCTCCTCGGCCAGCTCGTCGCCGAGCGGCCGCCGCACCAGCGGCAGGGTGCGGTCCTCCTGGCCGGTACGCCGGAAGACCGCCACGTTGTCGTCCCGGGTCAGCGTCAGCTGGTCGCCGTTGGCGCAGCGCAGCTGCACCTCCCGCATCCGGGGGAACTCGTCGGTGTGCTCCCAGACCGGGTCGATGCCGAGCCGGGCGACCAGCCAGCCGCGCATCAGCGCCGCCGTCGGGTCGGTGCGCGGCGCCATCACGGTCGCCTCGGTGACCCGGGCCTGGGTGGTGTCGAACGCTCCGGCGACCAGGGTGCGCCACGGGGTGATCCGGGTCCAGGCCAGGTCGGTGTCGCCCGGGGCGTAGTCGGCGGCCCGCTGCCGCAGCGCGGCGATCGGGTCGGCGGCCTGCGCCGCGTCGGTGATCCGCCGGTCGGCCACCACGCCCAGGAAGTCGGTGGCGATCTCCTCCGGCGGCTCGCCGTGCCACCAGGTCACCACCGGCACGTCCGGCACCAGCAGCGGCATCACCACCGACTCGGCGTGCAGGGCGAGCCGGCCGTACATCCGGGTCACGACCGCCTCGCACGGGCCGAGCCGGCCGCCGACGACGATCTCGGCGTCCAGCCGGTTGCGGTCCCGCTCGACGTCGGAGCGGACCACCACGAGCAGCCGGCACGGGTGGGCGGCGGCCGCGATGGTCGCCGCCGCCTCGGCCTCCCGGACCCGCTTCTCGTCCACCACCACGATCAGCGTGAGCGCCATGCCGCTGGCCACCCCGCCCGCGCTGCGCCGCTCGGCGGCGAGCGCCTTGACCACCTCGTTCCCGGTGGTGTCCCACAAGCCGATCAACGGAACCTCCTGGTTCGCTCGCTGTGCTCGCTCACGCTCTCCGCCAGGACCGGCCCTCGCGGGCCAGCATCTCGTCGGCGGCCCGGGGCCCCCACTCGCCGGCCCGGTACGGCTCCGGCTTCGTGCCCGCCCAGGCGTGCTCCAGCGGGTCCACCACCTGCCAGCTCTGCTCCACCTCGGCGGCGTCCGGGAACAGCGTCCGGTCGCCGATGAGCACGTCCAGCACCAGCCGCTCGTACGCCTCGGGGCTGGACTCGGTGAACGCCTCGCCGTACTGGAAGTCCATCGCGATGTCGCGGACCTCCATGGTGGTGCCGGGCACCTTGGAGCCGAACTTCAGCACCACGCCCTCGTCGGGCTGGACCCGGATGACGAGCTGGTTGGGGCCGAGCGACTCCATGTCGGCGGGGTTGAACGGCAGGTGCGGCGCGGTCTTGAAGACGATGGCCACCTCGGTGACCCGCCGGGGCAGCCGCTTGCCGGCCCGGATGTAGAACGGCACCCCGGCCCAGCGCCGGTTCTGGATGCCCAGCTTCACGGCCACGTACGTCTCGGTGGTGGACTCGGCCGGGACGCCCTCCTCGTCGAGGTAGCCGACGGCGCGTTCGCCGCCCACCCAGCCGGGCAGGTACTGGCCGCGGACGGTGTCCGCGGTGACGTCCTTCGGCACCGTGATGGCCTTGAGCACCTTGAGCTTCTCGGTGCGGATCTCGTCGGCGTCGAAGCTGGTCGGCTCCTCCATGGCCACCAGGGCGAGCAGCTGGAGCAGGTGGTTCTGGAGCACGTCGCGGGCGGTGCCGACCGAGTCGTAGAAGGCGGCCCGGGTGCCGATGCCGACGTCCTCGGCCATGGTGATCTGCACCGAGTCGACGTACTTGGAGTTCCAGAGCGGCTCGAACAGGTTGTTGGCGAAGCGCAGGGCCAGGATGTTCTGGACCGTCTCCTTGCCCAGGTAGTGGTCGATGCGGAAGACGTCCTGCCGGGTGAAGACGTCGTCGACCAGGTCGTTGAGCGACTTCGCCGAGGGCAGGTCGTTGCCGAACGGCTTCTCCACGACCACCCGGCGCCAGCCGCCGGACTTGGCGTTGTCCGCCATGCCGGTGCGGGCGAGCTGCTTGAGCACCACGGGGAAGGCCGCCGGGGGGATGGAGAAGTAGAAGGCGGCGTTGCCCGGGATGCCGTGGGTGTCGCGCAGCTCGTCGAGGGTGTCGGCCAGGTGGTCGAAGGCCGCGTCGTCGTCGAACGAGCCGCCGACGAACTTGATGTTGCCGGCGAGCCGGGCCCAGACCTCCTCCCGCCAGGGGGTACGGGCGTGCTTCTTGGCCGCGTCGTGGGCCAGCGACTCGAAGTCGCCGTCGCCCCAGTCGCGCCGGGCGAAGCCCAGGACCACGAAACCGGGCGGCAGCAGCCCCCGGTTCGCCAGGTCGTAGACCGCCGGCAGGAGCTTCTTCTTGGCCAGGTCGCCGGTCACCCCGAAGATCACCAGAGCGCAGGGCTCCGGGATTCGTGGCAGCCGGCGGTCCTGAGGATCGCGCAGCGGGTTCATGCCGCCTCCTCGCTCCGCCGATGTCACGTCATTCATCGTCACGTCAGTGTCCGTCCGGCCGCATCCAGTAGCTGGGCGACGCCCGCCGCCCGCTCGGTCAGGTGCAGGCGCAGCACCGGCCGCCCGCGATCGGCGAGGGCCCGCCGGTCGCCGGCGGCCTGGGCCGCCTGAAGGTCTCCGAAGGTGTACGGGCGGCCGGGCACCGGCAGGTCGTCGGTGACCGCGCCGGTCACCTGGAGGTAGCTGCCGGCCCGCGGGCCGCCCTTGTGGTACTGCCCGGTGGAGTGCAGGTACCGCGGCCCCCACCCGAAGGTCACGGGGCGCGCGGTGGCCCGCGCCAGCAGCGGGCGCAGTCCCGCCACCGCCGCGTCGCGCCACCGGTCGAGGTAGGCGGTCACCGCCAGGTAGCCGTCGTCGCCCAGCCCGGCGAGCAGCCAGCGCAGCGCACCGGCCAGGTCGGTGGGCGCGCCGGCCGGGGCGTACACCTCGATCGTGCCCTCGGTGACCGAGGGCGACCCGGCCGGCGGGCCGGCGGCGAGGAGCCGCGCCGTGTGCTCCTTGCTGTCGGCGACGTCCGGCTGGTCGAACGGGTCGACGTCGAGCACGGCGGCCGCGATCGCGGTGGCGTACTCCCAGGTGAGGAACTGCGCGCCGAGCGGGCCGTTGACGGCCACGTCGGCGGGGCCGGGCGCGGCGCCCGGACCGAGGGCGCCGCCGTAGCTCACGGTCAGCACGCCGGGCCCGGTGGCGCCGGGGGCGTCCGGGGACTCCACCACCACCGGCAGGACGCCCCGGCCGGCCTTGCCGGTGGACTCGGCGAGCAGTTGCTCGGCCCAGTCGCCCAGCCCGTCGAGCCCGGTGCCGTCGGACACCAGCGCGACGGTGGCCCGGCCGCTGGTGGCCGCCGCGGCGAGCGCCGCGCCGAGCGCCAGGCCGGGATTGTCCCGGTCCCCGCCGAGCGCGCCGGCGAGGGCGTCGGCGTCGTCCAGCAGGTCGGCGACCGGCGCACCGGCCAGGGCCGCCGGGACCAGCCCGAACGCGGTGAGCGCCGAGTACCGCCCGCCGACCTCCGGGTCCGACTGGATCACCACGACGCCCAGCTCGTCGGCGACCGCCTCCAGCGGGGAGCCGGGGTCGGTGACCACCACGAAGTGCCGCGCGGCCTCCGCCTCGGTCCGCCCGGCGTCCAGGAACGCCTGCCAGTAGGCCCGCCGGATGCTGTCGGTCTCCACCGTGGCGCCGGACTTGCTGGCGACCACCACCACGGTGCGGTCCAGCCGGTCGGCCAGGGCCGCGCGGACCTCGCCGGGATCGGTGCCGTCCAGCACGGTCAGCGGCCGGCCGACCGTCCGGGCGATCACCTCCGGGGCGAGCGAGGAGCCACCCATGCCGGCCAGCACCACGTGGTCCAGGTCGGCCAGTTCCTCGGTAAGCTCGGCGAGCTGGGGGAGCAGCTCCCGGGCGCGCACGTGGGTGTCCAGCCAGCCCAGCCGGGTGCGGGCCGTCGTCTCGGCGGCCGGCCCCCAGAGGGTCGGGTCCTTGGCGGCGAGGCGGGCGGGGAGGTCGGCGGCGACCAGCGCGGCCCGCACGGACGCGGGCGCGGACCCGTCGACCGCGTCCGCGCCGTGCACGGCCAGCCCGGCGGCGATGTCCGCCCGGCCGGCCAGCAGGTCGCTCACCTCACCACTCCGTCCTCGTGGCGTGGCGCGTCCCGAGGCGGTGCCCCGGGACGCGTCCGGCGCCGTCCGTCACTCGTCGCCCCCGGCCTTCTCGGCGGCGCGCGCGTTGCCCTTGGCGGCCCGGCCCGGCTGGCCGATGCCCTTGGCCGCCTCGGCGAGGGACTTCTTGACCCCGTCGAGCAGTTCCAGCCAGCTCGTCTCGAACTTCTCCACGCCCTCCCGCTCCAGGGTGGCGATCACGTCGGCCATGTCCACGCCGACCGCCTCGAGGTCGGTGAAGACCTTGCGGGCCGCGTCGTACGCGCCGGTGATGGTGTCGCTGCGGGTCTCGCCGTGGTCGGCGTACGCGTGGATGACAGCTTCCGGCATGGTGTTGACCGTGCCGGGGGCGATCAGCTCCTCGACGTAGATGACGTCCCGGTAGTCGGGGTTCTTGGTCGAGGTGGAGGCCCACAGCGGGCGCTGCGGGTGGGCGCCGGCGTCGGCCAGCTTCTTCCACCGGTCGGAGCCGAAGACCTCGCCGTAGCGCTCGTACGCCAGCTGGGCGTTGGCGATGGCGGCCTTGCCGCGCAGCGCCTTGGCCTCGTCGGAGCCGATCTTCTCCAGCCGCTTGTCCACCTCGGTGTCGACCCGGGAGACGAAGAACGAGGCGACGGACCCGATCTTCGACAGGTCGTGGCCGTTGGCCTTCGCCTGCTCCAGACCGGCCAGGAACGCCTCCATGACCTGCGAGTACCGGTCGAGGCCGAAGATCAGCGTGACGTTCACGCTGATCCCCTCGGCCAGGGTCGCGGTGATCGCCGGCAGGCCCGCCTCGGTGGCCGGGATCTTGATGAAGAGGTTCGGCCGGTCGACCAGCCACCAGAGCGCCTTGGCCTCGGCGACGGTCCGGTCGGACTCGTGGGCCAGCCGCGGGTCGACCTCGATCGACACCCGGCCGTCCACCCCGGCGCTCTTGTCGTAGGAGGGGCGCATCACGTCGCAGGCCCACCGCACGTCGTACGTGGTGAGCATGCGGACCGCCTCCTCGACCTCGATGCCGCGGGTGGCGAGGTCGCGCAACTGCCAGTTGTACTCGTCGGCGTCACTGAGCGCCTTGGCGAAGATCGTCGGGTTGGTGGTCACCCCGGCCACGTGCGACTCGCGGCGGAGCTTGTCCAGCCCGCCGGAGCTCAGTCGCACCCGGGAAAGATCGTCGAGCCAGATCGCCACACCGGCGGCCTGGAGCTCGCTCAGCCTGTCCGTCATGCTGTCCACGCTCCCCTCAGTTGCCGGTCGTGAAACCGGTGATGTCGCCCACCCGGGTCAGCGCCGCGTGCGCGGCGGCCACGATCCGGTCGGGGGTGAACCCGAACTGCTCGAAGAGCACGGTGTGCGGCGCGCTCGCCCCGTAGTGCTCGAGGCTCACGCACTCGCCGCTGTCCCCGACGATCGCCCGCCAGGACATGGCGATGCCCGCTTCCACGCTCACCCGTGCCTTTACCCCGCGCGGCAGCACCGACTCCCGGTAGGCCTCGTCCTGCTCGAAGAACCACTCCTGGCAGGGCATCGAGACGACCCGGGTGGGGGTGCCGTCGGCCTCCAGCCGCTCCCGGGCGGTGAGGCAGAGCTGCACCTCGGAGCCGGTGCCGATGATGATCACCTGCGGCCTGCCGCCGGACGCCTCGGCCAGCACGTAGCCGCCCTTCGCGACGCCCTCGGCGCCGGCCAGGTCGGTGCGGTCGACGGTCGGCAGCGCCTGCCGGCTGAGCGCCAGCGCGGTCGGACGGTCGGTGTGCTCCAGGGCCTGCCGCCACGCCCACACGGTCTCGTTGGCGTCGGCCGGGCGGACCACGTCGAGGCCGGGGATGGCGCGCAGCGCGGTCAGGTGCTCCACCGGCTGGTGGGTCGGGCCGTCCTCGCCGAGGCCGATCGAGTCGTGCGTCCAGACGTAGGTGACCGGCAGCTTCATGAGCGCGGCGAGCCGCACCGACGGGCGCATGTAGTCGCTGAACACGAGGAACGTGCCGCCGTAGGGGCGGGTGCCGCCGTGCAGGGCGATGCCGTTGAGGATCGCGCCCATGGCGTGCTCGCGGATGCCGAAGTGCAGCGTGCGGCCGTACTCGTCGCCCGGGAAGTCCTTGGTCGCGTGCTCCGACGGGACGAAGGACGGCTCGCCCTTCATGGTGGTGTTGTTGCTCTCCGCCAGGTCGGCGGAGCCGCCCCACAGCTCGGGCAGCACCGGGGCGAGGGCCTCCAGGACCTTGCCGGAGGCGGCCCGGGTGGCGATGCCCTTGGCGTCGGCCGGGAAGGTGGGTAGCGCGTCGGTCCAGCCCTGCGGGAGCGTACGGGTGGACATCCGCTCCCACAGCGCCTTGCGCTCCGGGTTGGCCTTCGCCCACGCGTCGAACGTGGTGGTCCACGCCGCCTGCGCCTCGGCGCCCCGCTCCAGCACCTGGCGGGCGTGCTTGAGCACCTCGTCGTCGACCTCGAAGGTGCGCTCCGGGTCGAAGCCGAGGATCCGCTTGGTGGCCTTCACCTCGTCGGCGCCGAGCGCCGAGCCGTGGATCTTGCCGGTGTTCTGCTTGTTGGGCGCGGGCCAGCCGATGATGGTGCGCAGCGCGATGAAGGAGGGGCGGCCGGTCTCCGCCCGGGCGGCCAGCAGCGCCTCGTAGAGCGCCTCGACGTCCTCGTGGTAGTCGCCCTGGTCGGCGTCGCCGCGGCGCCAGTCGACCGTCTGGACGTGCCAGCCGTACGCCTCGTAGCGGGCCGCCACGTCCTCGCTCTTGGCGATCCGGGTGTCGTCCTCGATCGAGATCTCGTTGTCGTCGTAGATCAGGCAGAGGTTGCCGAGCTGCTGGTGGCCGGCGAGCGCGCTGGCCTCGTGGCTGATGCCCTCCTCGATGTCGCCGTCGGAGGCGATGCACCAGACGTCGTGGCGGAACGGGGAGTCGGCCCGGTCCGGCTCGGGGTCGAACAGGCCGCGCTCGCGGCGGGCCGCCATGGCCATGCCGACCGCGTTGCCGATGCCCTGGCCGAGCGGGCCCGTCGTGGTCTCCACGCCCGGGGTGTGGCCGTGCTCCGGGTGGCCCGGGGTGAGCGAGCCCCACTGCCGCAGCGCCTTCAGGTCGTCGAGGGCCAGCGGGTAGCCGGAGAGGAAGAGCTGGATGTAGAGGGTGAGGCTGGAGTGCCCGGCGGACAGCACGAAGCGGTCCCGGCCGGGCCAGTTCGGGTCGGCCGGGTTGTGCCGCATGACCCGGTTGAAGAGCAGGTACGCCGCCGGGGCGAGGCTCATGGCCGTGCCCGGGTGGCCGTTGCCGGATTTCTCCACGGCGTCCATGGCCAGCACGCGGACCGTGTCGACGGCCCTGCGGTCGAGGTCGGACCAGTTGAGAGCGGGAAGCTCGGGTCGGTTGGCAGCCACGATGGTTGTGCTCCTCGGCAGATGGGCGGAACCCTCACTGATGACCCTATCGAGCGGTGCTAAACGTCCGCCCGGGGATCTCTGCATGCTGGTCTGTACGTCTCCGACCGGATCAGCCGTTCAACCCGGGATGTGACGGCCCGCACCGTTGCCGGGTCTCCGGGGCAGCCAAAACGACGCCGCGTAGTGTGTGGGGCGGTGTGTGGGCCCGGAGGGGTCCGAGCCGACCCCGACCTCCCCCGCCGAAGCCGGAAGGTGGCAATCCGTGAGCATGATCACCGAGCGCCCCGTCAGCGACTCTGCCGGGCACCCGCCGGTGCGCGTGGCGGAGGCCCGGGCGACCGGCCGGCGGGACGTACGGGCCGTGGTGGCCGCGTACGTGGCGCTCACCAAGCCGCGGATCGTGGAGCTGCTGCTGGTCACCACCGTGCCGGCCATGATGCTGGCCGACGGTGGCATGCCGGCCCTCTGGCTGGTGGCCGTGGTGCTGGTCGGCGGCTCGCTCGCCGCGGGCGCGGCCAGCGTGCTCAACTGCTACATCGACCGCGACATCGATCAGCTGATGCGGCGCACCAAGCGCCGGCCGCTGCCCGCGCACACCGTGTCGCCGCGCAGCGCGCTGACCTTCGGCCTGGTGCTCGCCGTGGTCTCGGTGGCGCTGATGGCCGCCACCACAAACTGGCTGGCCGCCGGGCTGACCCTCGCCGCGATTGCCTACTACGACCTGGTCTACACGCTCTGGCTGAAGCGCACCACGGCCGCCAACACCTTCTGGGGCGGCGCCTGTGGGGCCGCGCCGGTGCTCATCGGCTGGGCGGCGGTCACCGGCTCGCTGGCCCCGGCCGCGTGGGGCCTGTTCGCGGTGGTCTTCTTCTGGCAGATGCCGCACTTCTACGCGCTGGCGATCAAGTACAAGGCCGACTACGCGCGGGCGGGCATCCCCATGCTGCCGGTGGTGGCCTCGGTCCGCCGGGTCAACGCGGAGATCATCCTCTTCTCCTGGCTGACCCTGCTCTCCTCGCTGGCCGTCTGGCCGCTCGGGATGAGCCCGATCTACGGCGTCACCGCGCTGGTGGTCGGCGGGATCTTCGTCGTCGAGGCGCACAAGCTGTGCCGGCGCGCGGCGCGCGGCGAGGCGGTCAAGCCGATGCGGCTCTTCCACTGGTCCACCACCTACCTCACCATCCTGTTCGCGGCCGTCGCGCTCGACGCCCTGATCTAGATCCGTTTCCGGCGCTGACCGGGGTGGATGAGTTCCCTCTGTCGCGGATTTCATCAGAATTTTTTTCGGCCTGAGCTGGACGGGCTCA
Source organism: Micromonospora chaiyaphumensis (assembly GCF_900091435.1). Lineage (GTDB taxonomy): Bacteria > Actinomycetota > Actinomycetes > Mycobacteriales > Micromonosporaceae > Micromonospora > Micromonospora chaiyaphumensis. Next base: position 51,581 of record NZ_FMCS01000018.1, on the reverse strand, counting down.
ACCCGGACAGACTGTGACGATCTTCCCCGCCCGATTTGGTCAGACATAGGCGACATGTACGGGCGAATTACCTGTGGTCTTCCTTAAACCAGTAGGTAATTGGCATCACATTCAGTTCATCGTTCTCGCACATCCGGGTGGATGTCTGCTTAGGCTTCGCGTCATGGCAGATGGTTCCGATACGACGCTGACGGCTGACAAGACCGCCGAGCAGGCCCCCAACGGCCTGGTCGCGGGCATCAAGTCGTTCGCCGCCGGACACGGCGGAGCGAAGGCGGTCATCGAGTACGTCGGCAAGCGCGGCGCACGGATCGTCCTCGTGGGTGAGGACGGGGCGTGGGCCGACCAGTTCGCCGACGGCACCGACGTCGCGCGGCAGGCCTGCGCCAAGGCAGGGGTCGCCGTCGAGAACGCCTGGGAGCGTGAGCTGATGGACCAGATGCGCCCGAGCAACGACCTCTGGCGGTCGATGGCCCGGCGCACGATGGCCCGTTGACATAAATTGACCAACCACCACCAGCCGACCCGGGGGGAACCCCGGGTCGCTCTCGTCACCTGCACCGCACTACCCGACCTCGACCCGGACGACCGGCTCGTGCTCGCCCCGCTTTTCGCCCGCGGCGTCACCGCCGAAACGGTCGTCTGGGACGACCCGGCCGTCGACTGGTCCCGCTACGACCTGGTCGTGCTCCGCTCGCCCTGGGACTACGCGCTCCGCCGCGACGAGTTCGTCGCCTGGGCGCGCACCGTGCCCGCCCTGGTCAACCCGGCCGACGTGGTCGCCTGGAACACCGACAAGCGGTACCTGGCCGAGCTGTCCGCGGCCGGGGTGCCCACCGTGCCGACCGCCTGGGTCGAGCCCGGAGACGACTGGACCCCGCCCGCCGGCACCGGGGAGTACGTGATCAAGCCGGCGGTCAGCGCCGGCAGCCAGGACACCGGCCGGTACGACCTGGCCGACCCGGAGCACCGGGAGCTGGCGGTGGCCCACGTGCGGCGGCTCTCCGCGGCCGGCCGGGTCACCATGGTCCAGCCGTACCTCTCGGCCGTCGACACCGCCGGGGAGACCGCGCTGCTCTTCCTGGCCGGCCCGGACGGGCTGGCGTTCAGCCACGCCATCCGCAAGGGGCCGATGCTGACCGGCCCCGACCGGGGCGTGGCCGAGCTGTACAGGGAGGAGCGGATCGACGCCCGGACGGCCAGCCCGGAGCAGCTCGACACCGCGGAGAAGACCCTGGCCGTGGTGCCGGGCGGCACCGACCGGCTGCTCTACGCCCGGGTGGACCTGATTCCCGGCCCGGACGGGGCACCCGTCCTCGTCGAGCTGGAGCTGACCGAGCCGAGCCTGTTCGTCGGCCACGCCGACGGTGCACCGGACCGGCTCGCCGCGGCGATCGCCACCCACCTGGCCCGGCGGTCCTGACCCGCGCCCCGGCCCGCGCCGGGCGGGCCGGAGCCGGCGTCACTCCCCGTCGCAGTGGTTGCGCTCCCAGCGGCCGCCGATCGGCGGGGTGTCCAGCCGGACCGCGCTCTCGTTCCCGGCGAGGTCGTTGTCCTGCACCCGGCAGGACAGGCAACTGCCCGCCCCGGTGATCCAGAGCCCGTAGGTCTGGGTGTGCTCGTCCCGGTGCCAGATCCGGTTGCCCCGCACGGTGGCCGAGTCGAACGGCGCGTTGACGGCGATCCCGGCGCGCTCCGGCGGGCCGGCGGGCAGCTCGTACGGCGTGCCGGGCGCTGGGACGGCCTCGTTCCAGCCGGTGGCCCCGTCGGGCCGCACCTCGGCCAGGGACAGCTCGTCGCCGGTGTTGTCGGCCACCACCGCGGTCCGCGAGTCGACCCGCAGGATCTTGCCGCGGTGCCCGCCGGGCGGCCAGTCCGCCGACCCGTCGGTGACCCGGCGCGGGGCGTACCGGACCGTCGGGCCGGAGCCGCGGCAGGCCGGCGCGGACCGCCGCCCGTTGTCCCGGATCCGGTTGTCCACCACCGCGGCGTCGCGCATCGGCCGGTCGATCCGGATCCCGTCGAGCGCGTTGTCCCAGATGTCGTTCCCCTGGATCACCACGTCCGTCGCCGCGCCTCGGTACCCGTGGCCCAGGTCGTGCTCGTGGTAGCCGTAGCCGCCGTTGCGGCTGATCCGGTTGCCCCGGACCACGTACGGGCCGGGGGTGTTGCCCATGCTGATCCCGTCGCCGACGTTGCGGTCGATCACACAGTCGACCAGCAGTCCACCGCGCCCGGCGATCCCGGCCGTGCCGTTGGCCGAGACGTCGAACCCGGCCTCGAGGTTGTTCGTGAGCGTGCAGGCCGAGACGATCAGCCCGTCGGCGCCCCAGTCGGAGATGCCGAACCGGTTGGCCTGGCTGTGGCACCCGACGATGCGGAAGCCGCGCGGCGGCGGCCAGTAGTCCTTCTGCAGCTCCAGGAAGATCCCGTTGGTCCCGTTGCCGACGGTGGTGCAGTTGGCGATCGTGAGCCGCTCCACGTCGCCCCAGCCGCCGATGCCGACGCCGATGCCGGCGCCGCCCATCTGCTCGCCGTTGTCCAGCCGGCCGCAGCCCACCACGACCACGCCGTCGATCAGGCTGTCCTGGAGGAAGTCGCAGCCCAGGCCCGTCGCCCCGGTGTGGTGGATGTAGAGGTTGCGGAAGACGCCGCGCACCACGTACTGGAGGCCGAGGCCCTTGGCCAGGTAGTTGTACTGGGCCATGCCGACGCCGGAGCCGTCGATCTCGAAGTCGGCGAAGGTGCAGTCGGCGATGTGCCGGTCCCGGTCCGCGCCGTGCTGCACGGTGGTCCAGAACGCCAGCGGGACGGGGTCGTCCCGGTTGCCCTCGTTGCTGAGCAGGAACCGGGTCGCCGCGGGTCCCGCGCCGATCAGCGACACACCGCTGCGCCAGACGGTGCCGGCGTCCCGGATCGAGTAGATGCCCGGCGGGCAGTAGATGACCCGGGCCCGGCCGTCGGCGTCGTACCCCTCGCCCAGCCGGTCCACCAGGGCGGCCAGGGCCGGCTGGTCGTTGGTCACGCCGTCGCCGGTGATCCCGAAGTCGTGGGCGTCGCACCACAGGGGCGCGCCGGCCACCGGCGTCAGCCGCTGCGGGACGGTCGTGGACAGGCCCTTGCGCGACACCGGCGGCTCCCCTCGGACGGTCCGTGGCGCGGACCGCATTCCCGCTGCCGTCGGGGGGTAACGCCACGCGCGCCCCGGGCGGCGGCCCCGGGCGGCGGGTGACCGGCTGGCCGGGCGCTTCAGCCGGCCGGTGACCGGCCGGCGGGGGGCCTCAGACGGCGGCGGTGACCGGCTGGGCGGCGGGGGTGGCCGGCGCCGGCGGGGCGGCCGGGCGCCGCTCCCGGGTGGCCCAGAGCACGCCGAGGGTCGCCAGCAGCACCAGGCAGGAGCCGAGCATGTGCGCGGCGACCAGCACGGCGGGCAGGTGGGTGAAGTACTGCACGAAGCCGATCAGGCCCTGCCCCAGCTCGACCGCGACCAGCACCCCGGCCGCCCGGGCGGCCCGGGTGGCCCCCACCGCGCGGAACGCGAAGAGCAGCGCCACCGAGAGGCCGATCAGCAGGAACACCCCGTCGGCGTGCACCTGGGAGATCGCCTCCGGGTCCAGGCCGTTGCGGGCCGCGCCCTGGTCGCCCGCGTGCGGCCCGCTGCCGGTCACCCAGGTGCCGACGACCAGCACGGCCGCGCTCACCACGGTGGTGAGCCCGGCGAGGGTACGCAGCGGCGCCGGCACGGTCGGCGTCACCGGACCGTCCGGCTCCGTGGTCCGCTTCCAGCACGCGTACGCGGCGGCGATCACCGCCATCGAGGCGAGGAAGTGCAGCCCGACCACCCACGGGTTGAGGTTGGTGAGCACGGTGATGCCGCCGACGACGGCCTGGGCGGGGATGCCGAACAGCACGCCGATTGACAGCGGCAGCAGCCCCCGCGGGCGGGTCCGCTGGGCCAGCACGGCGAGCACCACGGCCAGCGCGATGACGCCCACGGCGAAGGTGAGCAGCCGGTTGCCGAACTCGATCGCCCCGTTGATGCCCATCTCCGGCGTGGCGATGTACGACTCGTCGGTGCACCGGGGCCAGGTCGGGCAGCCGAGCCCGGAGCGGGTGAGCCGGACACCCCCGCCGGTGACCACGATCGCCACGTTCGCGATGATCGAGGTGTACGCGAGGCGGCGCAGCAGCGTGGGGGAGACCGGGAACCGGACGGAAGCCTTCACGGAGCGAATCCTACGCACCGTAGTTGATCCCGATCGGGTGACTCCGCGACACCGGTGGTCGGGATCACCGGACCCCGGGTTTGCGGGCCTCTGGCGAATTACGTAACGTTGGCGTTGTGAAAAACGCGGCGGCGCCTTTCGGGCAGCAGCAGGCGACCGTTCCGGTCGTCAGCCCAGCCGCGTCCGCGGATCTCTCCACCCGTGACCGCGTCACCCAGCTGCTGCTGGAGCGGGGCGCGACCACCGCCGGCCAGCTCGGCTCGGCCCTCGGGCTCAGCCCGGCCGCGATCCGCCGGCACCTCGACGCGATGCTCGCCGACGGCGACGTGGAGGCGCGCGAGCAGGTCGTGCGGGGCAGCCGGGGCCGCGGCCGGCCGGCCCGGGTCTTCGTGCTGACCGAGGCGGCCCGGGTGCGCTGCGGCACCCACCACTACGACAACATCGCCACCGCCGCCCTGCGCTGGATCGCCCGCACCGGCGGCTCGCGGGCCGTCGAGGCGTTCGCCGCCGAGCAGGTGACCGCGCTGGAGGAGCGCTGCCGCGCCGCCATGGAGGACGCCGGCACCGATCCGCTCGCCCGGGCGGAGGCGCTCGCGGGGGCGCTGACCGCCGAGGGCTACGCTGCCAACGCGTCCACGATCGCCTCCGGCGGCCAGCTGTGCCAGCACCACTGCCCGGTGGCGCACGTGGCCGCCGAGTTCCCCCAGCTGTGCGAGGCCGAGACCGCGGTGATCTCCCGTCTGGTCGGCACCCACGTGCAGCGCCTGGCCACCATCGCGCACGGCGACGGGGTGTGCACCACGCACATCCCCACCCAGCCGCGTGCCCAGTCCGGTAACACCGTCACCACTGTGAGGACAGATAGATGACCGAGCAGATCGTCCAGCCCCTGACCCAGGAGGAGCAGCTCGCCGCTCTGGGTCGCTACGAGTACGGCTGGGCCGACCCCGACGTCGCGGGGGCGTCCGCCCAGCGCGGCCTCAACGAGGCGGTGGTGCGGGACATCTCGGCCAAGAAGAACGAGCCGGCCTGGATGCTCGACCTGCGCCTGAAGGGCCTGCGGCTGTTCGACCGCAAGCCGATGCCGGCCTGGGGCGCGGACCTCACCGGGATCGACTTCGACAACATCAAGTACTTCGTGCGGTCCACCGAGAAGCAGGCCACCAGCTGGGAGGACCTGCCCGAGGACATCAAGAACACCTACGACCGGCTGGGCATCCCGGAGGCGGAGAAGCAGCGGCTGGTCGCCGGCGTCGCGGCGCAGTACGAGTCCGAGGTCGTCTACCACAAGATCCGTGAGGACCTCGAGGAGCAGGGTGTCATCTTCCTGGACACCGACACCGCGCTGCGCGAGCACGAGGACATCTTCAAGGAGTACTTCGGCACGGTGATCCCGGTCGGCGACAACAAGTTCGCCGCCCTGAACACCTCTGTCTGGTCCGGTGGCTCGTTCATCTACGTGCCGAAGGGCGTGCACGTGGAGATCCCGCTGCAGGCCTACTTCCGGATCAACACGGAGAACATGGGCCAGTTCGAGCGGACGCTGATCATCGTCGACGAGGGTGCGTACGTGCACTACGTCGAGGGCTGCACCGCGCCGCTCTACTCCTCGGACTCGCTGCACAGCGCGGTCGTCGAGATCATCGTCAAGAAGAACGCCCGGTGCCGCTACACGACCATCCAGAACTGGTCGAACAACGTCTACAACCTGGTGACCAAGCGCGCCGTCTGCCACGAGGGCGCGACCATGGAGTGGGTCGACGGCAACATCGGCTCCAAGGTCACCATGAAGTACCCGGCGGTCTACATGACCGGCGAGCACGCCAAGGGCGAGGTGCTCTCGGTGGCCATGGCCGGCGAGGGCCAGCACCAGGACGCGGGCGCCAAGATGGTGCACGCCGCGCCGCACACCTCCTCGACCATCGTGTCGAAGTCGATCGCCCGGGGCGGCGGCCGCACCTCCTACCGGGGCCTGGTGCAGGTGCTGGAGGGCTCGCACAGCAGCCGCAGCACGGTCAAGTGCGACGCGCTGCTGGTCGACACCATCTCCCGCTCCGACACCTACCCCTACGTCGACATCCGCGAGGACGACGTGTCGATGGGGCACGAGGCGACCGTCTCCAAGATCAGCGACGACCAGCTCTTCTACCTGATGAGCCGGGGCCTGAGCGAGGACGAGGCGATGGCCATGATCGTGCGCGGCTTCATCGAGCCGATCGCCAAGGAGCTCCCGATGGAGTACGCCCTGGAGCTCAACCGCCTGATCGAGCTCCAGATGGAGGGCGCGGTCGGCTGACCGCCGCGCGGCCCGGACCCGTTACGCCGCGTCGCGACCAGCGCGACCGACCCTCCGATCAATCGCTGAACAGACCAAGGAAGAGATGACTACCCAGGCTTCCGCGCCGCCCGCGACCAAGTCGCAGGCGCTCCGCTCGTACGACGTCGCCGACTTCCCGGCCCTCACCGGCCTGGAGGAGGAGTGGCGCTTCACCCCGCTCAAGCGCCTGCGCGGGCTGGCCGGCGGGGCGCAGGCCGCGACCGGCACGGTCCGCCACGAGCACGGTGACCTGCCCGAGGGCGTCACCGTGGGCCGGATCGGCAAGGACGACCCGCGGGTGGGCAGCGTGCTCACCCCGTTCGACCGGATCAGCGCACTGGCGTACGGCGGGGTGGACGAGGCGCTGCTGGTGCAGGTCGCCCGGGACGCCGTGGTCGAGGCGCCGGCGAGCCTGCGGGTGGTCGGCGGGGGCGCCGACGCGCTCGCCCTGGGCCACACCTTCGTCGAGGTGGGCCGGTTCGCCGAGGTGACCCTTGTGCTGGAGCACGTCGGGTCGGCCACCTTGGCCGACAACGTCGAGGTGGCGGTGGGCGACGGCGCGAAGCTGACCCTGGTGACCGTCGCCGACTGGGCCGACGACGCGGTGCAGGCGCAGCACCTCAAGGTCAAGCTGGGCCGCGACGCCAAGGTGATCCACGTGCAGGTCAGCCTCGGTGGCGACCTGGTCCGGCAGTACACCTCGGTGGAGTACACGCAGCGCGGCGGCGAGGCCGAGCTGTACGGCGTCTACTTCGCCGACTCCGGCCAGCACCTGGAGCACCGGCAGCTGGTCGACCACACGGTGCCGGACTGCCGCAGCTACGTGGGCTACCGGGGCGCCCTGCAGGGCGACAGCGCGCACACCGTCTGGGTCGGTGACGTGCTGATCCGGGCCGAGGCGACCGGCACCGACACGTACGAGATCAACCGGAACCTGCTGCTCACCGACGGCGCCCGCGCGGACTCGGTCCCCAACCTGGAGATCGAGACCGGCGAGATCGCCGGCGCCGGGCACGCCAGCGCGACCGGCCGCTTCGACGACGAGCAGCTCTTCTACCTCATGGCCCGGGGCATCCCGGAGGCCGAGGCCCGCCGCCTGGTGGTCCGCGGCTTCTTCGCCGAGCTGATCAACAAGATCCCGGTCGACGAGCTGCGCGAGCGGCTCGGCGACGCGATCGAGGCCCGCCTCGCGAAGGCCGGCGCCTGATGATCAAGATCTGCTCCACCGAGGACGTGCCGAAGGGCACCGCGATCAGCGCCGACGTCGACGGCACGCAGATCGCGATCGTGCACGGCGAGGACGACGCGTTCTACGCCGTGTACGACGAGTGCTCGCACGCCGCGGTGGCCCTCTCCGAGGGCGAGGTCGACGGGTGCACGCTGGAATGCTGGCTGCACGGATCCCGTTTCGACCTACGGACCGGCGAGCCCACCGGGCTGCCCGCCACCGAACCCGTTCCCGTCTATCCCGTCGAAGTCCGCGACGGCGACATCTACGTCAGCCTGACGCCGAGCAATGGAGTGACCCGCTGATGAGCACCCTGGAGATCCGCGACCTGAAGGTGTCGGTCAAGCTGCCCGAGGGTGAGCTCAAGCCGATCCTGGCCGGCGTGGACCTGACCGTGAAGTCGGGCGAGACCCACGCGATCATGGGCCCGAACGGCTCCGGCAAGTCGACCCTCGCGTACTCGATCGCCGGCCACCCCAAGTACGAGATCACCGGCGGCTCGGTGACCCTCGACGGCGAGGACGTGCTGGCCATGTCCGTCGACGAGCGGGCCCGCGCCGGCCTCTTCCTGGCCATGCAGTACCCGGTCGAGGTCCCCGGCGTGTCGGTGGCCAACTTCCTGCGCACCGCCAAGACCGCCATCGACGGCGAGGCGCCGAAGCTGCGCACCTGGGCCGGCGAGCTGCGCGGCGCCATGGAGAAGCTCCAGATGGACCCGGCGTTCGCCCAGCGCAACGTCAACGAGGGCTTCTCCGGCGGCGAGAAGAAGCGGCACGAGATCGTGCAGCTGGAGCTGCTCAAGCCGAAGATGGCCATCCTCGACGAGACCGACTCGGGCCTCGACGTGGACGCGCTGCGCGTGGTCAGCGAGGGCGTCAACCGGGTGCGCGACACCGGCGACACCGGCCTGCTGCTGATCACCCACTACACGCGGATCCTGCGCTACATCAAGCCCGACTTCGTGCACGTCTTCGTGGCCGGCCGGATCGTCGAGCAGGGCGGCCCGGAGCTGGCCGACAAGCTCGAGGAAGAGGGCTACGAGCGGTACGTCGCCGGAGCCGGCTCGGCGCGGGCCTGAGCGAGGACCCGATGACCTCGATCGCGATCCCGTCGGGCATGCCGCAGTACGACGACGTGCCCCGCTTCGACGTGGCCCGGGTGCGCGCCGACTTCCCGATCCTCGACCGGGAGGTCAACGGGCACCCGCTGGTCTACCTCGACAGCGCGAACACGTCGCACAAGCCGCGGCAGGTGCTCGACGTGCTCGCCGAGCACTACGCGCGGCACAACGCCAACGTGTCGCGCTCGGTGCACACGCTGGGCACCGAGGCGACCGAGGCCTACGAGGGCGCCCGGGCGAAGATCGCCGCGTTCATCAACGCGCCCAGCGCGGACGAGGTGGTCTTCACCAAGAACTCCACCGAGGCGATCAACCTGGTGGCGTACGCGTTCTCCAACGCCTCGCTGCGCGCGGACGCCGACCCCCGGTTCCGGATCGGTCCCGGTGACGAGATCGTGATCTCCGAGATGGAGCACCACTCGAACATCGTTCCGTGGCAGCTCCTCGCGGAGCGGACCGGCGCGACCCTGCGCTGGTTCCCGGTCACCGACCACGGCCGGCTCGACGAGTCCGGCCTGGACGACCTGGTGACCGAGCGAACGAAGATCGTCTCGCTGGTGCACATGTCCAACATCCTCGGCACGGTCAACGCCACCGCGCGGATCACCAAGCGGGTCCGCGAGGTGGGCGCCCTGCTGCTGCTCGACTGCTCGCAGTCGGTGCCGCACCTGCCCATGGACGTGGTCGACTACGACGCGGACTTCATCGTCTTCACCGGCCACAAGATGTGCGGCCCGACCGGCATCGGCGTGCTCTGGGGCCGGGGCGAGCTGCTCGCCGCGATGCCCCCGGTGTTCGGCGGCGGCTCGATGATCGAGACCGTGACGATGGCGCGCTCGACGTTCGCGGCGCCGCCGGCCCGGTTCGAGGCGGGCACCCCGCCGATCGCCGAGGCGATCGCGCTCGGCGCGGCGGTGGACTACCTCACCGGCATCGGGATGCGGGCCATCCAGTGGCACGAGAAGGAGCTGACGGCGTACGCGCTGGACGCCCTCGCCACCGTGCCCGGGCTGCGCGTCTTCGGCCCGAACGTGCCGGTCGGCCGGGGCGGGACGATCTCCTTCGCGCTCGGCGACGTGCACCCGCACGACGTCGGGCAGGTGCTCGACTCGCTCGGCGTGCAGGTCCGGGTGGGGCACCACTGCGCCAAGCCGGTGTGCACCCGGTTCGGCGTGCCGGCCACCACCCGGGCGTCGTTCTACCTGTACACCACGACCGAGGAGATCGACGCGCTGGTGGCCGGTCTCGAGCAGGTGCGGAAGGTGTTCGACTGATGCAGCTCGACCAGCTCTACCAGGAGATCATCCTGGACCACTACAAGCACCCGCACGGCCGCGGCCTGCGGGACGCGACGGACCCGGCCGGCCGGGTCGGCGAGGCGCACCACGTCAACCCGACCTGCGGCGACGAGATCACCGTGCGGGTGGCCACCGACGGCAAGGTGTTCACCGACATCTCGTACGACGGGATGGGCTGCTCGATCAGCCAGGCATCGGCCAGCGTGCTGCACGAGCTGCTGCGCGGCCGGGCCGCCGACGACGCCGCCACGGTGCACGAGGCGTTCGTCGAGTTGATGTCCGGGCGTGGCCAGGTCACGCCGGACGAGGACGTGCTCGGAGACGGGGTGGCGTTCGCGGGTGTCGCGCGCTACCCGGCACGGGTGAAGTGCGCGCTGCTGTCGTGGATGGCGTTCAAGGACGCCGCGGCACGCGCCGGGGTGGGCGTGAGCCCGGAGGTGAAGGCATGAGCAGCGAAGAGACCGCCCCGACGCCGGAGCCCGGCGCCGTGGCGACCGACGGCGCGACGGCCGGCGGCGGCAAGGCCGCGATCGACGACATCGAGGAGGCGATGAAGGACGTCGTCGACCCCGAGCTGGGCATCAACGTGGTCGACCTCGGCCTGGTGTACGGCATCCACGTCGACGACCAGAACGTCGCCACCCTGGACATGACGCTGACCTCGGCGGCCTGCCCGCTCACCGATGTGATCGAGGACCAGGCCCGGCAGGCGCTGACCACCGGCCCGGGCGGCGGCCTTGTCGACGACATCCGGATCAACTGGGTCTGGCTGCCGCCGTGGGGGCCCGACAAGATCACCGACGAGGGTCGCGACCAGCTCCGCTCCCTCGGCTTCAACGTCTGACCGGTTCCCCGGTCCCCGTCGAGCGCGACACCCCTGCGGGTGCCGCGCTCGACGCGTCTCCAGCAGATCTTGGTAGCAAACGGCCCTCACCGGGGCCGTTTCCGTTCCAAGATCTCCGCGAGGTGCCGCTGCGGAAAACAAGTGGCGGGGTGGGGGAGGGGGCGGCAGGATGGGCGCGTGATCGAGGCGTACCCGAAGCAGGTTTCTGTCCGTGCGGCCACTGCCGCGCGTCGACAGCGCGCCCTGCCGCCGGCCGCCTCGACCCGCCGCCCGCCGTCGTGACCGGGGCGTTCCTCGCCGGTCTGGTGGCCGGCTACGGCGTCGCCGTGCCGGTCGGCGCGATCGCGATCCTCATTCTGGGGCTGAGTGCCCGTACCTCGTTCCGGGTCGGCGCGGCCGCCGCGCTCGGGGTCGCCACCGCCGACGGCCTCTACGCCGCCGTGGCGGCGCTCGGCGGCGCGGCGGTGGCCGGCCGGCTCACGCCGATCGCCGGGCCGTTGCGCTGGGTCGCCGCCGGCGTGCTGCTCGCTCTTGCCGCGCACGGAGCCTGGCGGGCGCTGCGCCCACCCGCGCCGGCCGGCCCGTCGCCGGCGCGCGGCGGCCTGGACACCCCGGCCCGGGCGTTCGGCGCGATCCTCGCCCTGACCCTGCTCAACCCGGCCACCGTGATCTACTTCGCGGCCCTCGTCCTGGGCCGGGGCGACGCGGCCGGCGCCGGTCCGCGGGCGGCGGCGCTGTTCACCCTCGGAGCCTTCCTCGCCTCGGCCAGTTGGCAGTTGGTGATCGCCGGTGGCGGCACGCTGATCGGCCGGGCTCTCACCGGCCGGCGCGGCCGCCGGGCCACCGCCCTGCTGTCCAGCGCCATCATCGCGGCGCTCGCCGTCACCACCCTCCTGGGCGGCTGACCGGCCGCCACCCACCACCCTCCATGCCGGACGGTGGTGGGCGCCGGCCGGTGTCCTGTCAGGAGGACCTCGACCGTCCGGCCGATGTCCCGGACCCGTCGTCCGCCTAGGGTCCTGACCATCTGTGGATCACTCACGCACGCCCCGCTACCGCCGGGCGTCGGGCGTCCGCAGCACTCGGGAACCGAGCAGGGGAGACGATGTGAGGACAATCCTGGTACGCCCACCGGACCGCCGTTCACGAGATGGCCGGGCGCGGCGTGGCCGGTTGGCTGCTGTTCTGGTCGCCGCGCTGGCCGCGGCGGTGCTGCCGGCGCTGGCGGCCCCGGCCCCGGCCGCCGCGGCCCCGCCCGCCGGGGGACCGTGGCACAAGGTGGACGGCAAGCCCGCGCCGACCAAGGCCGGCCGCAAGGCGGCGGTGCACGCGGAACGGCTGACCACGTACACCCTGGACCGGCAGAGCATGAAGGGTGTGCTCGACAAGGCGCCGCCGGAGCGGAACCGCTCGCTCCGCGCGTCGGCCCAGGTCGTGACGCTGCCCGCGCCGAACGGGACCTTCCAGCGCTTCGAGCTGGTGGACTCGCCCGTCATGGAGGCCGGCCTGGCCGCGGCGCACCCCGAGATCACCACGTACGCCGGTCGGGGCCTGGACGACCCGACCGCGAGCGTACGCGCGGACCTGACGCCGCTCGGCTTCCACGCCTCGGTCCGCTCGGCGGCCGGGAACTGGTACGTCGACCCGTACTACCACCTGGACCAGAGCCTCTACGCGAGCTACTTCGTCCGGGACCTGGCGAACCCGCACGGCGACCTCGTCGAGCGGGAGGACGTCATGGCGGCCGCCCAGGCGCTCGAGGGCGAGGTGGGCGTGGCGCCCACCGAGGTACCCACCGGACCGAAGGTGTTGCTGCGCACCTACCGGGTGGCGCTGGTGACCGACCCCTCCTACGCCACCTTCTTCGGCGCGGAGAACGTCACCGCGGCCAAGGTCACCCTGATGAACCGGGTCACCCAGATCTACGAGGACGAGACCGCGATCCGGCTCGTGCTGATCAACGACACCGAGAAGACCAACCTCAACACCCCGGCGCTCGCCACCGAGCCCAACGGCCCGTGCGGTGCGGCGGCCTGCTTCACCCCGGCCCAGCTCAGCTCCTGCGGCAGCGGCACGCTCAGCCGCAACCGCATCGTGCTCGGCCAGCTCGTCGGCGCCGGCAACTACGACGTGGGCCACGTCGGCCTCGGCGTCAACGGCGGTGGTGTGGCGAGCCTCGGCGTCATCGGCGGCAACGGCAAGGCCCAGGGCTGCACCGGTCTGCCGACACCGGTCGGTGACTTCTACGCGGTGGACTACGTGGCGCACGAGATGGGCCACCAGTTCGCCGGGAACCACACCTTCAACGGCAACCAGTGGAACTGCTCGGGTGGCAACCGGAGCGCGGCCAACTCGTACGAGCCGGGCAGCGGATCGTCCATCATGGCCTACGCCGGGATCTGCCAGCAGGACAACCTCCAGCCGCACAGCGACCCGTACTGGTCGCACCGCAGCTACACCGAGATCACCAACTACGTCACCTCGACCCGCCCGGCCATCAACGAGGTGCAGACGGTGTCGCTGCGCGACTTCGACACGGACGGCGACTCGTTCACGGTGTCCTGGAACGGCGTCGAGTCCGCGCCCATCGTGCGGGGAGTCAACTACAGCACGGCCGGCATCAAGGCGGCCGTCGAGGCGATCGCCGGCTGGCCGGCCGGTGCGACGGTCACCGTGGCCGCCTTCGGCGGCACCGGCGTGCTCGCCGACACCGGCTTCCAGGTCACCTTCGGTGGCACGCTGGCCGCCACCAACGTCGCCCCGCTCGCCCTGGCGGGCCTCTCCGGCGCGTCCGGGTTCGTGGGCGAGACCGCCAAGGGTGGCGCCATCGACAACGGCGGCTTCGTGGTCGAGGAGACCGCCAACCACGCGCCGGTGGTCACCGTGCCGGCCACCGTTGCGATTCCGGTGCGTACCCCGTTCGCCCTGTCCGGCAGCGCCACCGACTCGGACGGCGACACCCTCACCTACCTGTGGGAGCAGAACGACCGGGGCGGTGCCGCCGGCACCGCTCTGGTGAACAACACCAAGGTCAACGGCCCGCTGTTCCGGGTCTTCGGCACGGCCGCCGTCGTCTCGCCGAGCGACACCCTGAAGTACCACTCGCCCGGCCTGAACGCGGTGTCCGCCGATCCGACCCGGGTGTTCCCGGATCTGACTCAGATCCTCGCGGGGAACACGAACGCCAGGACCGGCGCCTGCCCGCCCGCGCCGGCGCCGCCGGCCAGCGGCGGTGCCACCAACGTGCCGGCGGACGTCATCGACTGCTACTCGGAGTTCCTGCCCACCCGGGACTGGGTCGGGTTCACCAACGACCGCACCATGCACTTCAAGCTCACCGCCCGGGACGGGCGGCCGGGTGGTGGCGGCGTCGGCAGCGCCGACGTCGCGGTGGTGCTGGCACCGGACGCCGGGCCGTTCCTGGTCACCTCGCAGGGTGCCGCCGCCGTGCTGGACGGTGGCTCCACGCAGGCGGTCACCTGGGACGTGGCCGGGACCGACGCGGCGCCGGTGAACGCCGCGCAGGTGAAGATCACGCTCTCCGCCGACGGCGGGAAGACCTTCCCGTACGTGCTGGCCGAGAGCACCCCCAACACCGGCAGCGCGACCGTGACCCTGCCGAACGTGGCGACGAAGCAGGCGCGGATCCGGATCGAGGCGGTCGGGAACGTCTTCTTCGACCTCAACGACGCCGACCTCACCATCCGGGCCGTGCCCGTGGTGTCGAACGACGCCCCGGCGGGCGGGGCCGTCGTCCAGTACAGCGACGGGCTCGCGCCGACGGTCACGGTCACCGCGACCGACGCGGACACGGTCGGGGCGGAGCTGACCCCGACCGCAGCCGGCCTGCCCGAGGGCCTGTCCCTGGCCGTGTCGGCCACCTCCGGTGCCGGCACGCCGGGTACGCGGAGCTGGGCGGTGACCGGGACCACCGGCGCGGCGCCGGGCGACTACCCGGTGACCGTGACGGTCACCGACGGCACCGGCCTGGCGGCCGGCACCTCGTTCACGATCCGGGTCGCCGCGGAGGACGCGGCGGCGAGCTGGGCCGGTGACACCCTGGTGACCACCGGCGGCGCCGGGAAGGCCCTGCTGCGGGCCGTCGTCCGGGACAGCGCCGTGCTGCCCGGTGCGACGGACACCACCGCGGGGGACATCCGCACCGCCACGGTGACCTTCGCCGAGGGCGGCGTGCCGCTCTGCACCGGCGTGCTGGAGCTGCTCGGCGAGGCCAGCACCAGCGCGTCCGCATCCTGCGAGGCCACCCTGCCCGCGGGCAGCCACACCGTCACCGCGACGGTCGGCGGCCACTACACGGGCGGCACCAGCGCCCAGGTGACCGTGGCGGCCTCCGACGGCTCGTTCCTCACCGGGGAGGGCGCGCTGGCCGCGGGCCGGTCCGCCGGCCGGTACCCGGCGACCGCCGGATCGCCGGTGACCGTCGACCTGGTCGCGAAGGCGGGCCAGCCCGGTAAGAGCCCGACCGGTTCCGCCACCGTCGGCTTCCGGTCCGGTGGCCGGAACTACGAGATCCGGGGCAGCGTCGTCGAGGGCGTCGGCCTGGACGGCAGCGGCGGGGCGGCGCAGGTGCGTTACCGGGCCACCCTTGTCGACCGCACCGGCGCGGTGGTGGCCGGTGGGCTGACCCTGGCCGTGACGGCGACCGACAGGGGTGCCCCCGGCCGGAACGACAGCGTCGGGATCACCCTGTGGCAGGGGGGTGCGCTGCTGTTCTCGTCCGACTGGACGGGCGCCGGCACCGCCGAGGTGAAGCTGACCAGCGGAAACCTCAGCATCCACTGACGTCGGGAGGCGCGGGAGGGCACCGGACCGGTGTCCTCCCGCGTTCGGTTTTCCGGTGCCGTACCGTCGTGGCATGAGCAGCCGACCCGCGGCCGGGGGCGGCCGGTGGGTCGAGGTCGACCCGGGCCGCGTCGCCCGCTGGGTCGAGGGCTTCGCCGACCGGCACGGCCCGCACACCACGACCGTCGAGGAGTACGGGCTGCTGCTCACGGCCCCGGACGGCGCGACCGCCGAGCTGCACACCCCGCCCGGCGCCCCGGCGACCGCCGACGTGCCCGGGTTCGTGACCGCGGCCGGCGCGCCCCGCCGGCTCGGCCTGCTGCTGGCCCGCAAGGGCGCGGTGGCGGTCGGCGTCGCCGAGGGCGCCGAGCTGGTCGTCTCCAAGGTGGACACCCGCTACGTGCAGGGGCGCACCGCCGCCGGCGGCTGGTCCCAGCAGCGCTTCGCCCGGCGCCGCGACAACCAGGCGAAGGCGGCGCTGGGCGACGCGGCCGAGCTGGCCGTACGCCTGCTGCTGCCGGAGGCGCCGACCCTGACGGCCCTGGTGTGCGGCGGGGACCGGCGGGCGGTGGACACGGTGCTGGCCGATCGCCGGCTGGCCGCGCTCACGGCGCTGCGCGCCGGCCGCCTCCTCGACGTGCCCGAGCCCCGGCGGGCGGTGCTGGTCGCTGCCGTCTCGGCGGCCCGGGCGGTCCACATCCTGGTCCGCTGAATGGGAAAGATCCCATCAAGACGGCTCAATCCGGTTCGGCGTTGATGCATTGAAGCAGGGCGATGCATAGGGTCGGTGCCACGAAGTGGTGGGTCTCCGGGCGACCCACCGGGGCAGCTTCGTCTCCGCTATCCAGGCACCGACATCGTTGGGAGAGAACAACTCCATGAGCGGACATCAGGACGGACGGCCGCGGGCCCGGTGGCGCCGTGCGACAAGGTTTCTCGCCGCTGCGGCGGCGTTGTCCATCGGTAGCGCCGTGCTCACCGCCGCGTTGACGACGGGCACGGCGGCCGCGAGCCCCGCACCCCAGCGTGGCGTGCTCGCCGCCCCGGCGGTCACCGGCGTCACCGCGGGCGCCGCGCACACGTGCGCCCTCCGTACCGACGGGGGACTGCTGTGCTGGGGCTCGAACTACAGCGGCCAGCTCGGTGACGGGACCACCACGAACCGGAGCACGCCGGCGCGGGTCGGCACGGCCACCTGGACCGGCGTCGACGCCGGCTCAGGGCACACCTGCGCGGTCCGGGCGGACGGGACGCTGTGGTGCTGGGGGTCGAACTTCCGGGGCCAGCTCGGTGACGGGACCACCACCAGCCGCCGCACCCCGGTGCAGGTGGGCACCGCCAACTCCTGGGCCAGGGTCGACGCCGGCCCCGCGCACACCTGCGCCGTGCGGACCGACGGCACCCTGTGGTGCTGGGGTTTCAACCGGACCTCGCAGCTGGGCGTCGGCAGCTCCCCGTACGTCGCGACGACCCCGGTGCAGGTCGGTACGGCGACCAACTGGGCGAGCGTCTCGACCGGCTTCGCGCACACCTGTGGCGTCCGCACCGACGGCACGCTGTGGTGCTGGGGCTACAGCTCGGACGGGCAGCTCGGTCTCGGCACCCTGGGCTCGCAGACGACGCCCGCACAGGTCGGCACCGCGACCACGTGGACCGGCGTCACGGCCGGCTACGCCCACACCTGCGGGGTCCGGGGCGGCACCCTCTGGTGCTGGGGTGAGAACGGGTACGGGCAACTGGGCGCGAGCGGCAGCTTCCAGACCGCGCCGGTCCAGGTCGGCACGGCCACCACGTGGAGCCGGGTCGGCGCGAGCGGCGACACCTCGTGCGCGTCCCGCACCGACGGCAGCCTCTGGTGCTGGGGCAAGAACACGACGGGGCAGGTGGGCGACGGCACCACCACCCACCGGACCGCGCCGACCCGCGTCGGTGACGCCACCACCTGGACGGGCGGCCCCGCCGTCGCCGACCACAGCTGCGCGATCCGTACCGACGGCGGCCTGTGGTGCTGGGGCGACAACAGTGGGGGGCAGCTGGGCGACGGCACCACCACCCCACGGCCCACCCCGGGCCAGGTGACCCTGCCGGCCTGACCCGGGGTCACGACATCGGGCCGCCGGCCTGCCTGCCGGGACATCCGGCGGGGCAGGACGGCGGCCCGAGGGCGGAACCGTTCCGGCTTACTACGCGGCGCCGAAGGTGTCGCACGCCTTCGGGTCGCCGGTGGAGAAGCCCTTGGTGAACCACTGCTTGCGCTGCTCGGAGGTGCCGTGGGTGAACTCGTCCGGGTTCACCGGCCGGCCCGAGCGCTGCTGGATCGCGTCGTCACCGATCTTCTCGGCCGTGTCGATCGCCTGCTGGATGTCCTGGTCGGTGATGCTCTTGAAGATCTTCTGGCCCTGCTCGTCGGAGGTGCCGGTGGCGTTCTTCGCCCAGGCGCCGGCGTAGCAGTCGGCCTGCAGCTCCAGCTTCACCGAGAGGGCGTTGGCGTTCTGCGGGTCGCGCTGCTGCTGGCGGCGCATCTGCGCCTCGGTGCCGAGCAGGTCCTGCACGTGGTGCCCGTACTCGTGGGCCAGCACGTACGGCTGCGCGAACTCGCCCTCGGCGCCGAGCTGGTCGGCGAGCAGGCGGTAGAAGGTGAGGTCGATGTAGACCAGGTCGTCGGCCGGGCAGTAGAACGGGCCGACGCCGGAGTCGGCCGCGCCGCAGCCGGTGCTCACGTTCTGGCTGAAGAACACGGTCTTCGACGGCTTGTACTGGTCGCCGAAGACCTCGGGCATGGCGGTCCGCCAGTACGCCTGGATCGAGTTGACGTAGAGCGTGTTGCGGCAGTCGAGCTGTTCCAGCGCGTCCTGCGCCGAGCACTTCTGCTCCAGCGAGGTGTTGTCGCCCTGCTCGGAGCCGCCGCCGTTGGTGGCCGCGTTCAGCCCGAAGCCGCCGCCCACCAGGGCGACCAGGACGGCGATGATGAGGCCCACGATCCCGCCCCGGCCGCCGCCGATCGGGATCGGGATGCCCATCCCGCCGCCTCCGCCGGACCCTCGCCGATCCTCCACCTGGCTGGTGTCGACCCGCGCGTTCTCGTTCAGCTCCATGTTGACCCCGATCACCGATTAGTCCGTGTGTGGTGGTTGCGGTACCGGACCGGGTCCGGACGGGGTTTTCGGTACCCGATGATCTTGCGCGGTAATCCGGCGGGCCCGCCGCGGGCCGCCCGGTACAATTGCCTCGTGCTGCGCTGCGAAGGCTGAACGGCCCCGCGCCGACGGGAACTGATGACCCGCCGGCGCTTTCGCGTGCCCTGAGTCAGCCCTTCGCCGAACCCCGAGAGCGAGTACCCCGACATGATCAACGCCACCGGCCTGGAACTGCGCGCCGGTTCCCGGATCCTGCTGTCCGACACCACGCTGCGGGTGCAGCCGGGTGACCGGATCGGCCTGGTCGGCCGCAACGGCGCCGGCAAGACCACCACCCTCAAGGTGCTGGCGGGGGAGGGGCAGCCGTACGCCGGGCAGATCGACCGGCGCAGCGCGATCGGCTACCTGCCGCAGGACCCGCGCACCGGCGACCTGGACGTCACCGGGCGGGACCGGGTGCTCTCGGCCCGCGGGCTGGACGTGCTCATGGCGCAGATGAAGGAGCTGGAGGCGAAGCTCGCCGAGGGCGCCGACGACGACAAGCTGGTCCGCCGCTACGGCGCGCTGGAGGACCAGTTCGCCTCCCTGGGCGGCTACGCGGCCGAGGCCGAGGCGGCCCGGATCTGCGCCAACCTCGGCCTGCCCGACCGGGCCCTGGCGCAGACCATCGGCACCCTGTCCGGCGGTCAGCGCCGCCGCATCGAGCTGGCCCGGATCCTCTTCCGCGACGCCGGCGAGAACGGCGGCGGCATCCTGCTGCTCGACGAGCCGACCAACCACCTCGACGCCGACTCGATCACCTGGCTGCGCGGCTTCCTCGCCAACCACAAGGGCGGCCTCATCGTGATCTCCCACGACGCGTCGCTGCTGGAGGCGGTGGTCAACAAGGTCTGGTTCCTGGACGCCACCCGCTCGGTGGTCGACGTCTACAACCTGGGCTGGAAGGCGTACCTGGAGGCGCGGGAGACCGACGAGCGGCGCCGCCGCCGGGAGCGGGCCAACGCCGAGAAGAAGGCCGGCGCGCTCATGGCGCAGGCGGACAAGATGCGGGCCAAGGCCACCAAGACCGTCGCCGCGCAGAACATGGCCCGGCGGGCCGAGAAGCTGCTGTCCGGCCTGGAGGACGTCCGGGTCGCCGACAAGGTGGCGAAGGTGCGCTTCCCCACCCCGGCCCCGTGCGGCAAGACCCCGCTCACGGCCTCCGCCCTGTCCAAGTCGTACGGGTCGCTGGAGATCTTCACCGACGTCAACGTGGCGGTGGACCGGGGCTCCCGGGTCGCCATCCTGGGTCTCAACGGCGCCGGCAAGACCACCCTGCTGCGGATGCTCGGCGGCCTGCTCGAACCGGACACCGGCGAGGTGCGCCCGGGGCACGGCCTGCGGCTCGGCTACTACGCGCAGGAGCACGAGACGCTGGACGTCGAGCGGACCATCCTGGAGCACATGCGCAGCGCCGCGCCCGAGCAGACCGACACGGACCTGCGCCGGATCCTCGGCGCGTTCCTCTTCTCCGGCGAGGACGTCGACAAGCCGGCCGGGGTGCTCTCCGGCGGCGAGAAGACCCGGCTGGCCCTGGCCACGCTGGTGTGCTCCGGCGCCAACGTGCTGCTGCTCGACGAGCCGACGAACAACCTCGACCCGGTCAGCCGCGAGCAGGTGCTCGACGCGATCGCCCGCTACCCGGGCGCCATCGTCCTGGTCACCCACGACCCGGGCGCGGTGCTGGCGCTGAAGCCCGACCGCGCCATCCTGCTCCCCGACGGCGACGAGGACGCCTGGTCCGACGACCTCCTGGAACTGGTCGAACTGGCCTGACCCCGTCAGGGAAGCAGGCGGGGGAGGACGCCGGAGGTGGTCAGGATGACCACGCCGAGGGCGACGAAGACGGCCGGGACCAGCCAGTGGCCGGCCCGGGTCGAGCGAGCGGGACACCGGCACGTGGACGGCGATGTTGTCGGCGCCGTTGGCCACCGTCACCCCGGCCACGCCGAGCAGGCTGCCCACCACGGCGGGCGGCTCGTCGTCGTCGCGCCGGCGGGTCAGCAGGGCGCGGACGCCCAGCGCGATCGGCGGCGGCCGCCGCGGCCGGCAGGTCGATCACCCCGGAAGCGTACGGGTCGGCCGGCCGGGCGGCTTCTCATGATCCGGCCGGACGGCGCCGGCTGACCGGTCAGAAGGATCACTCTATCGGGAAGCTGACATTGCATAGCGTGTCGGTTGGCGAATAGTTGATATCTGGCGCATGATCGTTCGAGGCGGTCTAATAGGTGGGACCGTATCCGAACCGCACAGTCTGGGACGTGAGGAATCAGCATGGCAGCCACCGGCACAGCCACCAGCACTGAGAAGGGTCGCCGGATCGTCGGGGCCGAGCGCCAGACGCTCGCCAAGGACCTGGTAAAGCGGTACACCTCGGGTGAGAGCATCCGTGCGCTCGCGGCCTCGACCGGCCGCTCCTACGGGTTCATCCACCGGGTGCTCACCGAGTCCGGGGTGCAGCTGCGGCAGCGTGGCGGCGCCCGGCGCCGCAAGAAGGCGTGACCCGCCCCCCAGCGTCGTCCATCAGCGCTGTGCTCCGGGCGGTCCGGTGACCGCCGAGACGACCGGAGTACGACTCGACTGCGACGGGCCGGTCGCGACGGTGACGTTGTGCCGGCCCGACGTGCTCAACGCCCAGACCCCGGCCATGTGGCGCGCGATGAGCGACTTCTCCCGGGAGCTGCCCGGCGACGTGCGCGTCGTCGTGGTGCGTGGCGAGGGGCGGGCCTTCTCCGCCGGCCTCGACCTGTCGGTCGCCGGCTCCTCCGGCCCGGGCTCCTTCGCCGAGCTGTCCACCCTGCCCGAGCAGGAGTGCGCCGACCGGATCGCGGAGTACCAGGGCGGTTTCACCTGGCTGCACCGGCCGGACGTGATCTCGATCGCCGCGGTGCAGGGCCACGCCATCGGCGCCGGGTTCCAGCTCGCCCTCGCCTGCGACCTGCGGGTGCTCGCCGAGGACGCGAAGCTCTCCATGGCCGAGGTGACCCTCGGTCTGGTCCCCGACCTGGCCGGCACCAAGCGCCTGGCCGAGCTGGTCGGCTATTCCCGTGCGCTGGAGATCTGCGCCACCGGCCGCCGGATGGACGCCGCCGAGGCGGACCGGATCGGCCTGGCCACCCTCGTCGTGACGGCCGCGGAGCTCGACGGCGCGGTGCGCGACCTGACGGCGGGCCTGCTGGCCAACAACCGGGACGCGATCGTGGAGATCAAGGCGCTGCTCGCGGGTGCGGGTGGGCGCAGTCACGCCGAGCAGCAGCGGGCCGAGCGGGAGGCACAGACCCGGCGGATCCGTGACCTGGCCGGGCGGGGCGAATAGTAAGGACCGTTCGGGAAGATCCGGGTTACTCGCAAGGTTGTCGTAGTCGTCGGGAGAATTGACCCCGACGGTCCACGGCTGCCGACGACCCGGAGGTGACGAGTGTCCAACCCGATGGCCGGTGGCGGCATGGGCGGCTGGAGCATGCTCCGGTCGATGCGCAACCGCGACGAGATCTCCACCCACCAGCTCAAGCGCGGCACCGCCAAGCGCATCGTCGCGTTCGCCCGGCCCTACCGGCGCGACATCGTCGTCTTCCTCGTCACCGTGGTGATCGCCGCGGTGATCGGGGTGGCCACCCCGCTGCTCGCCGGTGACGTCATCGACGCGATCGCCGGCGGTGGCGACGACGCGGGCGCCACCGTGGTCCGGCTCGCGCTGATCATCGCGGTGCTGGCCGTGGCCGACGCGCTCTTCTCGCTCGCCCAGCGGTGGTATTCGGCGCGGATCGGCGAGGGCATCATCCTCGACCTGCGCACTCGGGTCTACGACCACGTCCAGCGGATGCCGCTGCAGTTCTTCACCCGCACCCAGACCGGTGCGCTGGTCAGCCGGCTCAACAACGACGTCCTGGGCGCCCAGCGGGCGTTCACCTCGACGCTGTCCGGCGTGGTCAGCAACGTCATCCAGCTGGTGCTCACCGCCGGGGCGATGCTCGTGCTGTCCTGGCAGATCACCGTGCTGGCGCTCGTGCTGCTGCCCATCTTCATCATCCCGGCCCGCCGGGTCGGGCGGCGGCTGGCCGAGATCACCCGCGAGTCGTACAACCTCGACGCCAAGATGAACGCGACCATGACCGAGCGGTTCAACGTCTCGGGCGCCCTGCTGGTCAAGCTGTTCGGCTCGCCCGATGTCGAGGCGGCGCGGTTCGCCGGCCGGGCCGAGCGGGTCCGCGACATCGGCATCCAGTCGGCCATGTACTCGCGCACCTTCTTCGTGGCCATGCTGCTGGTCGCCTCCCTGGCCCAGGCACTCACCTACGGGCTCGGCGGCTGGCTCGCCGTCACCGGCGCGGTCAGCGCCGGCACCGTGGTCAAGCTGGCGCTGCTGCTCACCCGCCTCTACGGCCCGCTCACGGCGCTGTCCAACGTCCGCGTCGACGTGATGAGCGCGCTGGTCTCCTTCGACCGGGTCTTCGAGGTGCTCGACCTGCGCCCGGGCATCGACGAGAAGCCCGACGCCGTGCCGGTGCCGCGGGGCAACGGCCGGGTCGAGTTCCGCGACGTGCGCTTCCGCTACCCGAGCGCCGCCGAGGTCTCGCTGGCCTCCCTGGAGGAGGTCGCCGCGCTCGACCGCACGGTCAACGAGCCGGTGCTCAAGGGCGTCTCGTTCGCCGTCGAGCCCGGGCAGATGGTGGCCCTCGTCGGCCCCTCGGGCGCGGGCAAGTCCACGCTCTCCATGCTCATCTCCCGGATCTACGACGTGAGCGACGGCCAGGTGCTGGTCGGCGGGGTCGACGTCCGGGACGCGACGCTCGCCTCGCTCCGCGACGAGATCGGCGTGGTCACGCAGGACTCGCACCTGTTCCACGAGACCATCCGCGAGAACCTGCGCTACGCCAAGCCGGACGCGACCGACGACGAGATCTGGGCCGCGCTGGCCGGCGCGCAGGTCGCCGACCTGGTCCGGGCCCTGCCCGACGGGCTGGACACCACGGTGGGCGAGCGCGGCTACCGCTTCTCCGGCGGCGAGAAGCAGCGCATCGCCATCGCTCGGCTGCTGCTCAAGGCCCCGTCGATCGTGATCCTCGACGAGGCCACGGCCCACCTCGACTCGGAGAGCGAGGCGGCGGTGCAGCGGGCGCTGTCGGTGGCGCTGACCGGGCGTACCGCGCTGGTGATCGCGCACCGGCTGTCGACCGTCCGCGAGGCCGACCAGATCCTCGTCCTCGACGAGGGGCGGATCGTCGAGCGCGGCCGGCACGACGAGCTGGTGGCCGTCGGCGGCCTCTACGCCGAGCTCTACCGCACGCAGTTCGCGGTCACCGACTCGCCGGCGCCCTACGCCGAGCCGGAGCGGCCGGAGCAGCCGGAGCCGGTGGTCACCACCGTCCCGGTCGGCACCTACGTGGCCCAGGAGGCCCTGCCCCCGGCCGCCGCCAACTAGCCCCCGGCGGCCGCCGACCTGCCCACCGCCAACGGGCACTTGGTCGGCGGCCGCCGACCAACGTCGCCTGACAATTCGTCCCGAGGGCTTGACCCTGACGCTGCGTCAACCCCCCATGCTGCTCCCATGAGCATTCCCCCAACGGAGCATCAGGTCGAGCAGCCCGCGATACGCGTGCGCGGCCTGGAGAAGTCGTTCAAGCAGGTCACGGTGCTGCGCGGCGTGGACGTCGACGTGGCGCGGGGCAGCATCTTCGCCTTGCTCGGCTCGAACGGGGCCGGCAAGACCACGATGGTGAAGATCCTCTCCACGCTGCTCAAGGCCGACGCCGGGACCGCCCGGGTCAACGGCTTCGACGTCGCGACGCAGGCGGCCGACGTGCGCGAGTCCATCAGCCTCACCGGGCAGTTCGCGGCGGTCGACCAGATCCTCAGCGGCCGGGAGAACCTCGTCCTGGTGGCCAGGCTGAGGCACCTCAAGGACCCGGGTGCCATCGCCGACGACCTGCTGCGGCGCTTCTCGCTGACCGAGGCGGGCAACCGGCGGGTGGCGACGTATTCCGGGGGCATGCGCCGCCGGCTCGACATCGCGATGAGCCTCATCGGGAACCCGCCGGTCATCTTCCTCGACGAGCCGACGACCGGGCTGGACCCGGAGGCGCGCATCGAGGTGTGGCAGGCCGTCCGGGACCTCGCCCGGGGCGGCACGACGGTGCTGCTCACCACCCAGTACCTCGACGAGGCGGAGCAGCTCGCCGACCGCATCGCGATCCTCCACGAGGGCCGGATCCTCGTGAACGGCACCCTCGACGAGCTCAAGCGGCTCCTGCCACCGGCCGAGGTCGAGTACGTCGAGAAGCAACCGACCCTCGAAGACGTCTTTCTCACCCTCGTCGGCGCCGGAACGGACAGGGAACAGCGATGAACAAGCACTTCCTCGGCGACACCGCCGTGCTCCTGGGGCGTTCGCTGCGGCACATCGCCCGCAGCCCGGACACCATCATCACGACGGCGATCATGCCGATCGCCTTCCTGCTGCTGTTCGTCTACGTCTTCGGCGGCGCCATCGAGACCGGGTCCGACTCGTACGTCAACTACCTGCTGCCCGGCATCCTGCTCATCACGATCGCCTCGGGCATCTCCTACACCGCCTACCGGCTCTTCCTGGACCTGCAGGGCGGCATCTTCGAACGGTTCCAGTCCATGCCGATCGCCCGGTCCGCCGTGCTGTGGGCGCACGTCCTGACCTCGCTGGTCGCCAACCTGATCTCGCTCGTGGTGGTGATCGGAGTCGCCCTCCTCATCGGCTTCCGCACCGGGGCCGGGGTCCTGGGGTGGCTCGCGGTCGCCGGCATCCTGGTCCTGTTCACCCTGGCGCTGACCTGGATCGCCGTGATCCCCGGACTCACGGCGAAGTCGGTGGACGGCGCGAGCGCATTCTCCTACCCGCTCGTCTTCCTGCCGTTCATCAGCTCGGCCTTCGTGCCCACCGGGTCCATGCCCGGCCCGGTGCGCGCGTTCGCCGAGCACCAGCCGGTCACCTCCATCGTCAACGCGATCCGGGACCTGTACACCGAGCAGAGGGTCGGCACCGACATCTGGATCGCCCTCGCCTGGTGCATCGGCATTCTCGTCGCGGCCTACGTGTTCGCCGGCGTCACCTACCGTCGCAGGATCTCCTGAGCTGGCGTTGGGCGGTGAGGGGCAGGATCGGAGCATGCTGACGATCGGTCAACTGGCGGCGTACGCCGGCGTCACGGTGCGGGCGGTGCGGCACTACCACCAGATCGGGCTGCTGCCCGAGCCGGAGCGCGACGCGGCAGGTTACCGGCGGTATCGCGCGGCCGCGGTCGTGTCCCTCATCAAGATCCGCACGCTGGCCGACGCCGGCGTGCCGTTGTCCCGGATCGGTCAGATGCTCGACGCCGACCCGGCTGCTTTCGCCGAGGCGGTGCGGCGGATCGACAGCCACCTGAGGGATGAGATCCAACGGCTGGAGACCAGCCGCGAGCAGATCGCGCAGCTCGCCGCTGGGGACGCCCTGGCGCTCCCGTCGGAGGTGATCGCCTATCTCGATCGGCTCCGGGAGCTCGGGGTTTCGGAGCGGATGGTGGAAGGTGAGCGGGACGGGTGGATCCTGCTGGCGGCCCGCTGGTCCGATCGCGTCCGCGAGTTCATGCCGGGGAAGCTCGCGCAGCTCGACGATCCGCGTGTCGTTCGGCTCTACCGGGTCCTGTCGGAGATCTTCGACGACGACGACGCGGGCGACGACTCGCGTCTGGAGGAAGCCGCCGACCTCATGGCCTGCCTGGCCGAGCAGGCGCACGCCTCGGGCGAGATCAACCTCGGGGAGGAGGCGTACGACGATCTGCCGCACGACCTGCTGGATTCGCTGGCCGTCGAGGCCGATCCGCGGGTGGAGCGGCTCGTGGAGCTGTTGCGCGAGCGTGGGTGGAGTGGTTGGAACCGCATGGAGCGGCTGGCGGAGCGGCCCGGCTGACCTGGCCGTCACCCCGACCACCGCCACCCGGCGCCGGCCAGCCGCCGGTCCTACGAGGCCAACCGCTGCCCTGCGTGGCGACCCGGCCTCGCGGGACCGGCGGCGCCGTCCGCCTGGTTGATCTCCGCCCACACGGCATCGAGGGAGAGGCCGAGCACGTCGGCGATCGCCGCGATGGTCGGGAAGGCGGGGGTGGCCACCCGGCCGGACTCGATCTTCCGAAGGGTCTCCGGCGAGACGCCCGCGTCCAGCGCGGTGACAAGCATCGAACGCTCCCCCCGGGCCTGGCGCAGGAGCGCGCCGAGGCGCTGCCCGCGCTCGACCTCTGCGGGAGTGAGCGGCAACCTGACCATGACGCCGATTGTAGTACCGGGATAGTATGGCCGGGATATTTATTGGCCGGACGAGTAAGGCGTCGCATGATCGAGATCCTGAGCCCCACCGAGCTGCCACGAGCCAGGGAGGCTGGTGCCCTGGTCGCTGACATCCTGCAGACGCTGCGGGGTCGTTGCGAGGTCGGCACGAACCTCCTGGACATCGACCGCTGGGCCCAGTCCATGATCACCGAGGCCGGCGGGAAGTCCTGCTACGTCGACTACGAGCCGTCCTTCGGGCGCGGGCCGTTCGGCCACTACATCTGCACGTCGGTCAACGACGCCGTGCTCCACGGGCTGCCCCACGACTACGCGCTCGCCGGCGGTGACCTGCTGACGCTCGACCTCGCCGTCGCCCTCGGCGGAGTCGTCGCCGACTCCGCCGTCAGCTTCGTCGTGGGCGACTCGAGACCCCCGGAGAGCGTCGCGCTGATCGGCGCGACCGAGCGCGCGTTGCGGGCGGGGATCGCCGCGGCCGGGCCGGGAGCGCGCATCGGTGACATCTCCCATGCCATCGGTTCGGTCCTCCGCGAGGCGGGCTACCCGGTCAACACCGAGTTCGGCGGTCATGGCGTCGGGTCGACGATGCACCAGGACCCGCACGTCCCGAACACGGGGCGGCCCGGCCGCGGATACCGGCTGCGCCCCGGGCTGTTGCTGGCCCTGGAGCCGTGGGTCATGGCGGACACCGCCGAGCTCCGCACCGATGCCGACGGCTGGACGCTGCGCAGCGCGACCGGCTGCCGGACCGCGCACAGCGAGCACACGATCGCCATCACCGACGACGGGGCCGAGGTGCTCACCCTGCCGAAGCAGCCGCAACCATGAGCTAGCCGCCGGCGGTCACCGCGGCGCGCAGCTCACCGAAGGCGGCCCCGAGCGTCTCCGGGGTGAAGTGCGCGTTCAACCCGCTCGGGTTGGGCAGCACCCAGAGCCGGGCCGCCGCGAGGGGTTCCGGCTGCGGCCCGAAGCCCGCCTTCGGCCGGGCGAACCCGATCCGGTACGCGGTCACCCCGACCACCGCCACCCAGCGCGGCCGGTACCGCGCCACCTTGGCGGTCAGCTCCCGCGCCCCCTCGACCAGCTCCTCGGCGGTCAGCTCGTCGGCGCGGGCGCTGGCCCGGGCCACCATGTTGGTGATGCCCAGCCCGAGACCGGGCAGCTCGTCCTGCTCGCTCGGGTGCAACTGGCGCGGGGTGAAGCCGCCCCGGTGCAGGGCCGGCCAGAACCGGTTGCCCGGGCGGGCGAAGTGCCAGCCGGTGGCCGCCGACCACAGGCCCGGGTTGATGCCGACGAAGAGCACGTCCAGCCCGGGCGCGATGACGTCCGGGAGGAGCCGGTCGGCGGCCGCCGCGAGCTGTTCCTTGCTGGGGCGGGGATAGCGCCGGGCCGGCGACCCCGGTGCGGGGTCCGGCCGGCCGCCGGCGGGACGGCGTCGGTCGCTCACAGGCCGCGCAGCGCGCCGCCGTCGACCGGCACGGTGACCCCGGTGACGTAGCCGGCGGCGGGGGAGAGCAGGAAGGCGGCCACCCGGCCGAACTCGGCGGGGTCGCCGATCCGGCCCAGCGGGATCGACGCCTCCGCCTCGGCGCGGGCCCGCTCCGCGTCGCCGCTGGCCGCCAGGAGTTCCCGGTTACGGTCGGTCATGATCCGCCCCGGCAGGAGGCTGACCACCCGTACGCCGCGGGGGCCGTGCTCGTCGGCCAGGTCCTTGGCGACGCCGGCCAGGCCGGGGCGCAGGCCGTTGGAGATGCCGAGGCCGGGCAGCGGGCTGCGGACCGAGGTGGACAGCACCAGCCCGATGGCACCCCCGTCGGCGAGCGCGGCGGCCACCGTGCGCGCGGTGCGGACGCTGCCCAGGAAGACCGTCTCGAAGGACTCCCGCCACTGCTCGTCGGTGACCTGGGCGGCGGTGCCCCGGGGCGGGCCGCCCACCGAGATGAGCGCCCCGTCGAGCCGGCCGAACTGCTCGCGCGCCGCCGCGACGAGCCGCTCCGGGGTGCCCGCGTCGGTGAGGTCGGCGGTCAGCCCGATGACCCGCTCCGGCCCGCCGAGCGCCTCGACGGCGGCGGCCACCCGCTCCGGGACGCGGGACGAGATCACCACGCGCGCGCCGTCGGCGACGAGCTGCTCGGCGGTGGCGAAGCCGAGGCCGCCCGAGGCGCCGGTCAGCACGTACACCCGGTCGGCGAGTCCGAGATCCATGGGGCCGATCCTGCCGTACCGCGGAGGGGCCTGCCACCCGCTCTCAGCGCGGGGCGGGCCGGAGCAGGCGTACCCGGCCGGCCAGCTGGGCCGCGACGGCGCCGCCGGCCCGGGCGACGGCCGGCAGCCGGCGGGGCCGGGGCGCGGTGCGGCCGTCGTAGCGGGTCGCCGCCTCGCGGGCGGCCAGTTCCTCGGCCCCCAGCGGCGGCAGCGTGCCCCGGTCGCGCAGCTCCCGGGCCAGGTCCCAGCCGTCGCGCAGGGAGCCGTTGGTGGGGCGGCCGGCGGCCCAGCCGGCGAAGGTGGCCGGCCAGGCGTCCCCGACACCGGCCGCCAGCAGCGGCCAGTGCCGGGCCACGTCGCCGGCCCGCTTGCGCAGCAGCGCCCGCCGGGCCGCCTCCACGGGCGCGGCGGCGAACCCGGGCGGCAGCGGCCCGCCGGCCACCAGCGCCGCCACCAGCTGCGCCTGGCGCGCGGCCAGGTTGCCGCCACTCACCTCGCCGCCGGGCGCCGGGACGCGGCGGCGGCCCGGCGTTGCCGGGTTGCCGCCGCTCACGTGACCACCGGGTGTCCCGAGGCGGCGGCCAGGGCGTCCAGCTCGCCGCGCAGCTCGGCGGCGGGCGGGTAGTGGCCGTCGCGTTCCAGCAGCAGCGCCGGGGGAGGGCGCCGGTCGCACAGCTCCCGGACCAGGTCGAGCACCTCGGCGGGGACCGGGTCGGTGTGCGTGTCGTGGTAGAAACCGCCGTGCTCGGCGCCGCCGGCCACGTGCACGTAGGCGATCCGGTCCAGCGGCAGCCGGTCCAGCAGGGCGGTCGGGTCGCCGCCCCGGTTGCAGGCGTTGGCGTGCACGTTGGCGACGTCGAGCAGCAGCAGCGCGCCGGTGGCGTCGAGGATCTCGGTGAGGAAGTCGGCCTCGTCCAGCTCGTCGTCGGGCCAGTCGAAGAGCGCGGCGATCGGCTCCAGGGCCAGTGGCACCGGCAGCTCCGCCTGCGTCCGCCGCACGTTGGCCACCACCGCGGCCACCGCCTCCCGGCTGCGGGGCAGCGGGAGCAGGTGACCGGCCTCCACGCCGCCGGCCCGCACGAACGCGATGTGCTCGCTGACCAGCGGCGCGTCCAGCGCCGCGGCCACACCGGCCAGGTGCGCCACCCGGGCCGGGTCGACCGGTTCCGCGCCGCCGAGGGAGAGCTTCACCCCGTGGGGTACGACGGTGACGCCCCGGCCGCGCAGCTCGGCCAGGCCGTCCGGGAGCGGCCCGGCCGGGGCGACCGACTCGGCGACCACCTCGACGAACCGCAGCCCGGGCAGGCCGGCCACGAAGCCGGCGATCTCCGGCCGCCAGCCGATGCCCACGCCGGACGGGCCGGTCATCCGCCGCACCCGCCACCGCCGCCGCAGCCGCCACCGCCCCCGCAGGAGCTGCCACCGCCGCACGAGCTGCCGCCCCCGCAGGAGCCGCCCGAGCTGCCGCTCGACCCCATCGCCTGGCGCTGGATCTCGGCCTGCTCGGAGAAGCCCGGGTCCATGCTCCAGAGGGTGGCGGTGCCGAACAGCGCGACGCCCATCGCGGCGTCGGACGGGCCGTAGGTGGCGTAGGCCGGCGCGGCGGAGGGACGCAGCCAGGTGTGCTCCCGGCGCAGCTCGCGCAGCGCCCGGGTGGCCGCCCGGGTGCGCCACGGCACCCGGTTGAGCAGGAGGAACGCGATGAACAGCGGCACCAGGGTGAGCATCAGCCAGCCGACGGGCCGGCTGTTGGACATGCCGGCGAAGGCCCGGACGAAGCCGAGCGCCAGCAGGGCCCCGACGAGCAGGGCGCCGCGGCGCAGCGTCGCGCGCCGCTCCTTGTCCAGTGCCAGGCCGCGACGCACGAGACCGTCGCGCAGCTCGTCGAGGGCGCGCCGGACCCACTCGTCCTGGCCCAGCTCCCGGGAGCGCAGGCCCCGGTTGGCCGCGTGGTGGATGGCCTGGTCCAGCGGGGTGACGCCGGCCGGCAGCGGGCCGCCGGTGGTGAGCCGCCGGTCGGGGCGTACGCCGACCGCGCCGGCCCGGCGCAGCCCGCCGAGCGCGGTCCAGACGGCGAGCTGGTCGCCCCCGTTGAGGTAGGCGACCTGCTGCGGCCCGAGCGGCCCACCGTCGTGGACCGGGGTGCCGGCCAGCGCGCGCCACCGGTACACCAGGGCACCGGCGACCAGCACGACGGCCGCCACGACGTACCAGCGGAGGAAGACGGGGCCGGGGATGCCCCAGGTGTCGCCCGCGAGGACTGTCATGCTCTGCTCCTGTCGCGAGGGGTCGCGGCTCATTGTGGAGCAGGTCCGCCAGCGTCGATCTCCCCGGCGGGTCGAGTTACCGGACCGAGACCCGCGGCCGGTCAGTGCCGGCGCACGGCCTCCTCGACCAGGTCGAGCACCCGGCCCAGGTCACCGGCGGGACGCCCCATCGCCAGGTGCAGCACCAGCCCGTCGTACGCCAGCTCCAGGAACTGGGCCAGCACGTCGATCGGCACGTCGTCGCGAAGCACCCCGGCCTCGCGCTGGCGGAGCAGGCGCTCCCGGGTGGCCTCGGCGATCGCCGCCGAGCGTTCCGCCCAGCGCCGGGCGAACGCGGGGTCGGTGCGCAGCCGCCGGGACACCTCGAGCTGGCTGCCGAGCCAGCCGGTGGTGTCCGGGGAGACCGCCCGGGCCAGCAGGTCACGCATCACCTGGACCAGGCCGTTGCGGGCCACGGTCTCCACCATGACCGCCGCGTCGTCCTCGGCCACGGCGAGGAAGAGCGAGTCCTTGTCCCGGAAGTGGTGGAAGATCGCGCCCCGGGAGAGCCCGGTCGCCTCCTCCAGCCGGCGGACCGTGGCACCCTCGTAGCCGTGTCGGGCGAAACACGCCCGCGCGGCGCCGAGGATCTCCTGGCGGCGCGCGTCGAGCTGGTCCTGGCTTACTCTGGGCACGGAACGATCGTTCCAGGTGCACCGGGCCGATGCAAACCGTACGTACGGCTTGAGATGTGGTTTTCGCATGATCGTCCGGCCGGCCGAGCCGGTTAGGATCCTCCGGTGACCCAGGCCGTGCCCCTCCCCACCCACCCGCTGACCGTGGCCACCGTGCAGGCCGAGCCCGTGCCCGGTGACGTCGCCGGCAACGCCGCCACCGCCGCCCGCCTCGTCGGCCGGGCCGCCGGCGCCCGGGTCGTGGTGCTGCCCGAGCTGTTCCTGCCCGCGTACCACCCGCCGACCCTGGGCGCCGACCCGACCGGCACCGACGTGGCGGCCGACCCCGAGGGCCGGGTCGACGACGGGCGGCTGGACCCGCTGCGCGCGGCGGCCCGCGACGGCGGGACGTGCGTGGTGATCGGCGCGGCCGTCCGGCATCCCGACGGGCGGCGCACCATCTCCTCACTGGTGGTCGACCCGGCCGGCGCGGTCACCGCCGCGTACGACAAGCAGCAGCTCTGGGGCGGCGAGCGCGAGCTGTTCGACGCCGGCCGGCGGGGCGCCTCGCTGCGGGTCGACGGCTGGCTGTTCGGCCTCGGTATCTGCTACGACGGCTGCTTCCCGGAGCACGGCCGGGCCGCCGCGCTCGACGGCGCCCACGGCTACCTCTGCCCGAGCGGCTACCTGGCCGGCTCCGAGCACCGCCGCGACCTCTACTACGCCGCGCGCGCCCTGGACAACACCATGTATGTCGTCTTCGCCAACTCCGTCGACGGCGCGGACCCGTGGCGGTTCAACGGCGGCGCCGCCGTCTACGAGCCGGAGGGCCGGCCGCTGGTCCGGGGCGCGGACACCGGCGAGGACGTGCTGGTGGCGACGCTCGACCCGGCCGCCCTCGGCGCCACCCGTGCCGCACACACCATGCTCACCGACCGCCTGCCCCACCAGGGCCTCGCCCGAACGACGCTCGTCGGCTGACGGCATGGTGCCCTCGGGCCTGTCGGTGGCGCACGCGGTCCCGTAGGGTTCCCGAGTGCCGTTGCTCCTGCTCGATCTGGACAACACGCTGCTCGACCGTGACGGGCCGTTCCGCGCCTGGGGTGAGCGGTTCCTGGACAGCATCGGCGCGCCGCCCACCGACATCGACTGGTTGCTCTCGGTGGACGCCGACGGCCTGACCGACCGCTGGGACGTCGCCGACGCCATCCGCGACCGGTACGGGCTGCGTATCCCCTCCATCGACCTGGTCGAGGAGCTGCACGACGGCGTGGTGGGATTCACGCGGCTGGATCCCCTGGTGGCCTGCGCGCTGCGGATCGCCGACGACGCCGGCTGGGTGCCCGTGGTGGTCACGAACGGCACGTCCCGCCAGCAGGACGCCAAGATCCGCCGGACCGGCCTGGACCGCTACGTCGCCGACTGGGTGATCTCCGAGGAGGCCGGGGTCAGCAAGCCCAACCCGCGGATCTTCGCGCTGGCCGCCCAGCGGGCGCGGATGCCGCTGCGCGGCGCCTGGGTGATCGGCGACAGCCCCGAGGCGGACATCGGCGGCGCGACAGCGGTCGGTCTGCCCAGCGTCTGGCTGCACCGCGGGCGCCGCTGGTCGGACACCCGGTTCGCGCCCACCCGCACGGTGGACGGGCTGATCGCCGCGGTGGCCGCCGTCCTGGCCGGCTGAGCGGTAATTCGGTTGACCCGTCCGGGGCCGCCGGTGACCATGGTGCGGCGCGAGGGCGCAACCGGGCGGTGCCCGGTCGAGGAGAGGAGGTCGGTCATGGCCGTCTTTGCAGGGTCCAACCACCTGCCTCCACCAGCCTCGATCGAAGGACCGATCCACCCGTGCGCGATCACGACTTCCCGGCGCCGCAGCGCCGTGGCCGCGGCAAGAGCCGCTTCGACGACGACGAACCCACCTTTCTGAAGCGGGGCCGGCACGCCGAGCCGGTCCTCGCCGACCCCGACGCCGAGCCGGACGGGGAGGACCGCTGGTCCTCCTGGGACCAGGCCGTGCACGGGCCCGAACCCCACCCGGACTGGCTGGTCACCGAGCTGGCCGCGAAGGACACCGAGCTGGGGGTGCTGAAGACCGGCAAGGAGGCGGACGTCCACCTGGTCCGCCGGGCCGTGCCGGAGACCGGCCGTGGCTGCCTGCTGGCCGCCAAGCGGTACCGGGATCCCCAGCACCGCCTCTTCCACCGGGACGCCGGCTACCTGGAGGGGCGCCGGGTGCGCCGTTCCCGGGAGATGCGGGCCATGGCCGGACGGACGTCGTTCGGCCGGCAGATGATCGCCGGGCAGTGGGCGGCGGCCGAGTTCGCCGCGCTCGCCCGGCTCTGGGAGATCGGCGCCGCCTCCGGGCGGATCGCCGTGCCCTACCCGGTGCAGCTGCTGGGCACCGAGCTGATGCTGGAGTTCGTGGGCGACGCCGAGGCGGGCGAGGCCGCGCCCCGGCTGGCCCAGCTCCGGCCCGAGGGCGCCGACCTGCGCGACCTGTGGGAGCAACTGGTCGACGCCCTGGTCGTGCTGGCCCGCGCCGGGTACGCCCACGGCGACCTGTCCCCGTACAACCTGCTGGTGCACGCGGGGCGGCTGGTCATGATCGACCTGCCGCAGGTGGTCGACGTGGTGGCCAACCCGCAGGGCGCGGAATTCCTGGGCCGGGACGTCCGCGTGGTCGGCACCTGGTTCACCGCGCGTGGCCTGCCCGCCGCGGACACCGATCCGGAGGCGCTGACCGAGGTGCTGCTGCGGGAGGCGGGCCTGCGCTGAGCGCGCCGCGTCGGCGGCCCAGCCGCGCACTGGCCTCGGCGCTTTCGGGCGGCCGGCCGGGCACCGGCCCCGGCGTTCCCGGGCGGGCACGGCCCGCCCGGGACGTCGGCACGGCGGCCGGCCGCCGGCTCCCGCTCACTGGAGGTAGCGCTCGACCTCGGTCACCGGGCGCTGGCCCTGGGCGTCGGGGTCGCCGTGCGCCTGGCGCGCCGCCCGGCGGCGGCGGAGCAGGTCCCAGCACTGGTCGAGGGACTCCTCCAGCGCCCTCAGCCGCTCCTTGGCCTCGTCGTCGGTGCCGGCCTCGTGCTCCTGCGCGGCCGAGCGCAGCCGGTGCTCCTCGTCGACGAGTTCGGAGATCCGGCTCAGGATGGTCTTGTCGTCCATGCCCGAAGCTTGGCACAGGGGGCGGGCACGCGCCCGCGTTCTCCCCAGTCGGCCGGTGGGAGTTGATCGCGCCGGCCGGCCCCGGTGACGGCCGGCGCGGGCCGGCGGCGGCCGGCGGGGCGCCGGGCGGACCTGCGCCGGAAGCCGGCCGGAAGGTCCATCGTGGAGGGATGTGCGCGCCGGAAGCCTTCCGGCGTGACGCAAATCCCACCGGCTCCATTGTCGACACCGGGATTGTTGTGGAGTGAGATATTTTCCTGTCTGTCTTTTGATCCGTCGTTCAGGATGGCATGCTCGCGGGCAACGTCACGGGTCATGACGGTGTCGCGACCCTGGGTAGAACTGAGGGGGGCCATTCACGTGGACGAGTCGGCGGACGAGCCCCGGCCCACCGGGCGGCCCCACGCCGTTCCGCTGCGGCACATCCTTCCCGGCCTGCTCCGCGACCCGGCCCGCGCGCTGATCGACGTGGGCAACCGGACGGGCGGGGCGCTCGTCCGGCTGAACCTGGGCTCGTTCCGCCCGTACCTGGTCACCCACCCCCGGCACGTCCAGCATGTGCTGCGCGACCGGGCGGAAAACTACGAACGGGCCGGTGACGGGCTGTTCTGGCGCCCGGTCAAGCGGTTGTTCGGCGAGGGCATCCTCGGCGAGGGGCAGATCTGGTCGGCCAGCCGCCGGATGCTCCAGCCGATGTTCACCGCCAAGCGGGTGGAGGCGCTGATCGACGGCATGGCCGACGCCATCCGGGACGCCGTCGACGAGCTGGACGAGCCGTGCCGGGCGGGGCGCCCCGTCGACATCGGCGCCGAGCAGGCCCGGATCGTCAGCCGCGCGATCATGCGGGTGCTCTTCGCCGACAAGATCTCCGTGCCGGACGCGCTGCGGGTGATCGACGCCCAGGACGTCATCGCCACCGCGGTGATCCCCCGGATCGTCGTGCCGTTCGCCCCGCTGTCCCTGCCGATGCCCGGGGACCGCCCGTTCCGCCGCGCGGTCCGCATCGTCGACGACGTGCTGGTGCCGATCGTCCGGGAGACCCGGGCCGTGGCCGACCAGGGCGACGACATCATCTCCACGCTCTGGCGGGCCCGCACCGACGACGGGCGGCAGCTCGACGAGCGGCAGGTCCGCAACGACACCGTGGCCATGTTCGCGGCCACCACCGAGACCACCATCAACGTGCTCACCTGGGCCTGGCCCCACCTGGAGCAGCGGCCCGACGTCGCCGACCGGCTCTACGCCGAGATCGACCGCGTGGTGGGCGACGAACCGGTACGCCGCGAGCACCTCGCCGATCTCACCTACACCCGCATGGTCCTGGACGAGCTGCTCCGGCTCTACCCGATCGGCTGGATCATCCCGCGCCGGGCGGTGGCCGCCGACGTCATCGACGGCGTGCCGATCGAGGCCGGCGCCACCATGGTGGCCAGCCCGCTGATCACCCAGCGCATGCGGCAGTTCTGGGACCGGCCGGACGAGTTCGACCCGGAACGGTTCCGGCCCGAGCGGGTGCGCGCCCGCCACCGGTACGCCCACTTCCCGTTCGGCGGCGGCCCGCACCAGTGCCTCGGCATGTACCTGTTCTACCTGGAGGCGCAGCTCATCCTCGCCACCATGCTGAGCCGCTACCGCTTCCGGTTGCGCCGCCCCGGCGTACCCGGGTTGCGGCTGGCCGCGGCACTGCGGCCGCGCGAGCGGGTCGAGCTGACCCTGTTGGCCGCCAGCCGGCGGGCGGAGCCGGCATGACTGCCGGGGAGGTACCGGATCCGATCGCCGCCGCGGCGGAGCAGGGGCGGATCTGCGCGCTCGCGGCGAAGGGCCAGCGCGACCTGGCGCGGTGCGCCGCCGGGCACGCCGAGCTGTTCCCCGGCCGGCCGTTCGACGCCACGCTGTTCAGCAGCATCGCCCTCGCCATGACGTTCAGCGCGCCGTGGTGCAGCGCCGAGGAGCTGGCGCTCACCAACCGGGCCGTGCTCTGGGGCTTCGCGGTCGATTGGCAGGTCGACCACGAGGCGGACTGCCGGTCGGAGGTCGACCGCATCGTCAAATCCTGCCTCGCCGTCGTCGACGGCGCGGCCCCGGACGACCCGCTGGGCCGGTTCCTGGCCGAGCTGCGCGACGACCTGGCCGCCACCCCGTCCTGGGCCGAGCTGCGCGGGGCGTGGCGGGACACCATGGCCCGCACCCTCGACGCCATGGCCCGGGAGTGGGACTGGAAGCAGGCCGGCCACCCCACCCTCGACGACTACCTGGCGAACGCCGACAACCTCGCCGCCACCGTGGTGAACGTGGCCCACTGGATCCACACCGGCGACGCCGGCACGCACCGCGCGCTGCCCCGGCTGATCGAGGTGAGCGACGAGGTCCAGCGGGCGCTGCGGCTGGTCAACGACCTCGGCACCCACCGGCGTGACCGGGAGTGGGGCGACCTCAACGCGCTCCTGCTGGTGGACGACCCGGCGGAGATCGAGCGGCGCCTGGCGGAGCAGGTCGAGCACTGCCGGCGGCTGCTGGCCGACCTCGCCCCCGCCTGCCCCCGGCAGGCCGACTTCCTGGCCCGGCAGCTCGGCTTCACCAGCGGGTTCTACCGGCTCACCGACTTCTGGGGCGCCCAGTGAGCCTCACCGCGGGTCGCGCGCCGGTCACCCACCCCGGCGTCCGCGCCGAGCAGGCCCGGGACCTGGTCACGGCCATGGTGGACAACCCGTCGGGGCAGACCTCCGCGTCGGTCTACGAGACCGGCCGGCTGGTCGGCCTGGCGCCCTGGCTGCCCGGCCACGACGTCCGCGTCTCCTGGCTGCTCGACCGGCAGCGCGCCGACGGCGGGTGGGGCGGCCCCGACGGGTACGCCCTGGTGCCCACCCTGAGCGCCACGGAGGCCCTGCTGACCGTGCTGCGCCGGGGCGAGCACGGTCCGGCCGGCCCGCTCGCCGGCGCCGCGCGCCGGGGCCTGGCCTTCCTGGCCGGCGCCCTCGGTGCCGGCGCCCCGCCCGACCTGCCCGCCACCGACCTCATCGTGCCGGCGCTGCGCGAGGGCGTCGAGCGGCACCTCGCCCGGCCGCCGGCCGGGCTGGCCGACTGGGCCGGCGCCCGCCTGCCGCTGCCGGCCGGTCTCGACCCGGGCCGGCTGACCCGGGTACGCGGCCTGCTGGCCACCGGACGGCCCGTCCCGGAGAAGCTGGCGCACGCGCTGGAGGTGGCCGGCGACGGGGCCTGCCGGGCGGCCGGGGTACGGCCCGCCGGGGCGGGCGCGGTCGGCGCCTCGCCCGCCGCGACGGCCGCCTGGCTCGGCCGCCCCGAGCCCGGCCCCGCGCTGGACTACCTGCGGGCGGTGAGCGGGCGCGGCCCGGTGCCCTGCGCCAGCCCGATCACCGTCTTCGAGCGTGCCTGGGTGCTCGGCATCCTGGCCCGGGCCGGCGTGCCGCCGGCCGTGCCCGGGTCGCTCGTGGCCGACCTGCGGGCGGCCGTCGGCGCGTCCGGCGCGGCCACCGGACCCGGCCTGCCCGCCGACGCCGACACCACCTCGGTCACCCTCTACGCGCTCGCCCGGCTGGGCCGGCCGCTGGAGGTGTCCCGGCTCGACGCGTACGACACGGGCCGGCACTTCTGCACCTGGCCGGGGGAGGACGGGGCGTCGGTGACCACCAACGCGCACGTGCTCGACGCCCTCGGGCAGCACCCCGGCCACCCCGGCGTGGCGGCCACCGTGGACCGGGTCGCCGGGTGGCTGGTCGAGCGGCAGGAGCCGGACGGACGGTGGGCCGACCGCTGGCACGCGTCGGCGTACTACGCGACGTACTGCGTGCTGCTCGCCCTCGCCGACCACGCCCGCGGCGCCGCGGCACGGGACGCCGTGCGGCGGGGCGTCGGCTGGCTGCTCGACACCCAGCGGGCGGACGGCTCGTGGGGGCGCTGGGGCGGCACCGCCGAGGAGACCGCGTACGCGGTGCTCGCGCTGGCCGGCGCCGGGCGACCGGGAGATACGCGCGTCGATGCGGCGCTGGGGCGGGGACGGCATCGACTGTCCGAGTGGGACGGAGACGCCGACGGGCCGGCCCTGTGGCACGACAAGGATCTCTACCGTCCGACGCTGATCGTGCGTGCCGCGGTGCTGGCCGCGTCGTGGTCCACCAGTGCAACTTCCACCGCGACGGCACAACCATGATCAGGATCGCTTGAATGGAGTTCACGACGGCTGCTAGCGTGCGCCGGAGTCGATCGGATTTCCGACTGATCGGATACCGGGCCAGGACGGTGTGATGCGTTCCCGCAGTACGAATCTCCGTACGAAGATCATCGCCCTTCTGGCGTCCCTGATCGCGCTCTGGGCCTTCGCGGCCTGGGTGACCGTCCGGGACGGGTTCAACCTGCTCGGCGTGCAGGCGCTCAACGCGCGGGTCTTCGAGCCGGCCGACCCGCTGCTGCTCGCACTCCAGAACGAGCGGCGGCTGTCCCTGCTGTATCTCGGGCAGTCCGACCCGGACCAGCTCCAGGAACTGGCCGCGCAGCGGCAGCGCACCGACGACAGCGCCGCGGCGCTGTGGCGCTCCGCCCAGGACTGGCGCACCGAGATCCCGGCCAGCGACGAGCTGGAGCAGCGGATCACCGACCTGAAGACCCAGGTCGAGCAGCTCGGCGCCGTCCGCGCCGAGGTCGGCCGCAAGACCATCGACCGCACCGCGACGCTGGCCGCGTACAACGAGGCGGTCGACGCCATCTTCGGGGTCTTCGACGCGCTGGGCGGCCTGGACGACGACGAGATCGCCCGGGACACTGCCGCGCTCATCAACCTGAACCGGGCCCGGGAGCTGCTGTCCCAGCAGGACGCGCTGCTGACCGGCGCGGTGGCGGCCAACCGGATGACCGTGGCGGAGCAGACCGCCTTCGCCCGGCTGGTCGGCGCCCAGTGGTTCCTCGCCGACCGCACCGCCCGCGACCTCGCCCCGACCGACCGGGCCCGCTACCAGCAGATGACCGAGGGGGAGGCGTTCCGGCAGCTGCGTGCCCTCCAGGACCGGGTGCTCGCCGCCAAGGGCAGCGACGTCCGCCCGCCGGTCACCGCCACGGCCTGGCAGGCCGCCTCCAGCCGGTCCATGGAGGACCTGCGCCGCGTGATCCTCGCCGGCGGCGACGACATCGTGTCCCGGGCCACCCCGGTCGCCGTCGGCGTCATTCTGCGGCTGGTGCTCGCCGCCGGCCTCGGCCTCATCGCGGTCGTCGCGTCCGTCGTCGTCTCCATCACCACGGCCCGGGCGCTGGTCCGGCAGCTCGAACGGCTGCGCGAGGCGGCGTTCCGGCTGGCCAACGAGCGCCTGCCCAGCGTCGTCGAGCGGCTGGGCCACGGCGAGGAGGTCGACGTCGCCCGCGAGGCACCGCCCTTGCAGACCGGCGACGACGAGATCGGGCAGGTCGGCAAGGCGTTCAACGCCGTGCAGGAGACCGCCATCCGCACCGCCGTCGAGCAGGCCGAACTGCGGCGCAACGTCCGCGAGGTCTTCCTCAG
Organism: Micromonospora chaiyaphumensis; assembly: GCF_900091435.1. Lineage (GTDB taxonomy): Bacteria > Actinomycetota > Actinomycetes > Mycobacteriales > Micromonosporaceae > Micromonospora > Micromonospora chaiyaphumensis. The sequence goes on along the minus strand of NZ_FMCS01000018.1, from coordinate 10,487 downwards.
CCTGGCGCGGCGCACGCAGGCGCTGGTGCACCGCCAGCTCACCCTGCTCGACGCCATGGAACGCCGCGAGCACGACGCCGAGGAGCTGGAGGACCTGTTCCGCGTCGACCACCTGGCCACCCGGATGCGGCGCAACGCGGAGAACCTGATCGTGCTCTCCGGCTCGACGCCGGGCCGCGCGTGGCGGCGCAACGTGCCGATGGTCGACGTGGTGCGCGGCGCGGTCGCCGAGGTCGAGGACTACACCCGGGTGACCGTGCGGCCGCTCGGCCCCGTGTCGCTGACCGGCCGGGCCGTCGGTGACGTCATCCACCTGCTGGCCGAGCTGATCGAGAACGGCCTCTCCTTCTCGCCGCCGCACACCACCGTCGAGGTACGCGGCCAGCTGGTCTCCAACGGCTTCGCCATCGAGATCGAGGACCGCGGCCTCGGCATGGGCGCGGAGGAACTGGCCGCCGCGAACATGCGCATCGTGGACCGGTCCGAGCTGAACCTGGCCAACGCCGCCCGGCTCGGCCTCTTCGTGGTCAGCCGGCTCACCGAGCGGCACGGGGTGAAGGTGCAGCTCAAGGAATCGGCGTACGGCGGGACGACGGCCGTGGTGCTGATCCCGCTGGAGCTGGTCACCCACGACGGGCCGGACCCGAGCACCTCCGGCGGCTTCCCGGCCGGCGCCGGGCAGCCCGCCCCGGCCACCCCCGCCCCCGCGAACGCGGAGCGCGCGCCGGCCGAGCCCGCCGCCGACCGGCCGGCCGCCCCCGTGGCGGTGGTCGAGAGCACCGCCCCGGCGGAACCGGCCGCGGAGGACACCGAGGAACCCGTCCCGGCGCGGGAGGCCGATGTGGACGAGCCCCGACTCACCCCGTCCGGGCTGCCGGCGCGTACCCGGAAACGGCAGCCCGCCCTGGCGGAGCCCACCGTTCCGCTGACCCCGGTGGACGCCCGGACCACCGACCAGCGGCCGGCGGACGACGCCGCGGAGACGCCCGCCCGGACCGACGGCGGCCTGCCCGTCCGGGTCCGGCAGGCCAACCTGGCGCCGGAGCTGCGGCACGACCAGGCCGCCGTGGAAGACGACGGCGACGACGATGACGACGCGGTGCGCCCACCGGAGCAGGTGCGCCGAATGATGAGCTCCTACCAGAGCGGCACCCGACGCGGCCGGACCGACGCGGCCCGGCTGCTCGGCGGGGCGCACGAGGCCGGTGCGCCGGACACCGGCGACGGTCAGGCGATCTAGGGACCGCCGATCCGGCGATCCCGGACGAGCACGGCACACCAGCCGGGGGAGAAGAGGACGACGAGTGGCGCAGAAGACGGCTTCGAGCGCGGACCTGACGTGGTTGCTGGACGACCTGGTCGGCCGGGTCAAGCAGGCGGAACACGCCGTGGCGCTCTCCACCGACGGACTGCTGATGGCCGCGTCGCGCGGGTTGAGCCGGGACGACGGCGAGCACCTGGCGGCCATGGCGGCGGGCATCCAGAGCCTGGCCCGGGGCGCGGGGAAGCGGTTCGGCGGCGGGCAGGTGCAACAGACGATCATCGAGATGCAGTCGTCGTTCCTGTTCGTCACCGCGGCCGGCCGCAACGCGTGCCTGGCCGTGCTGGCGTCCGAGGACGCCGACGTGGGCCTGATCGCGTACGAGATGGCCATGCTGGTCACCCGGGTCGGCCGGTTCGTCGCCTCACCCACCCGGGAACAGCCCCTCGGCGAGAATCCGGCGCGATGACCGGCCAGGGGGAGCTCGCGGAGCACGAGTGGGTGGACGACCACGCGGGCCCGGTGGTGCGCCCGTACGCGGTGACCGGTGGCCGGGCCCGCCCGGTGACCGGCACGTTCGACCTGATCTCCCTGGTCACGGCGACCCGGGCGGAGGTGGGGTCGGAATCCGGGCTCGGCCCGGAACATGTGGCGATCGTCGGTCTCTGCCAGCGGATCCAGTCCGTGGCGGAGATCGCCGCCCACCTCGACCTGCCGGTGGGCACCGTCCGGGTCCTCCTGGGTGACCTGGCGGCCCGCAGCCTGGTGCAGGTCCGTGAGCCGCGCGCGACCCCCGCCGGCCTTCCCGACGACAGTGTTTTCGAGGCGGTAATCAATGGACTACGGGCGCTCTGAGCGGCCGGCGGGTGCAGCGCCGCTGCCCACCGCGATCAAGATCCTGATCGCCGGCGGTTTCGGCGTCGGCAAGACCACCCTGGTCGGCGCGGTCAGCGAGACCCGGCCGCTGCGGACGGAGGAGGTGCTGACCGAGACCGGGGTCGGCATCGACGACCTGTCCGGGGTGGAGGAGAAGACCACCACCACCGTGGCCATGGACTTCGGCCGGATCACCCTCAGCGACGACCTCGTGCTCTACCTGTTCGGCACCCCCGGGCAGGACCGGTTCTGGTTCGTCTGGGACGAGCTGGCGCTGGGCGCGATCGGTGCGGTCGTGCTCGCCGACACCCGACGGCTGGCCGACTGCTTCCCGTCGATCGACTACTTCGAGGGACGGGGCACGCCGTTCGTCGTGGCGGTCAACTGCTTCGAGGGCGCCAAGCAGTACCGGCTCGACGAGGTGCAGGGCGCGCTCGACCTGGACCCCGACGTGCCCGTGGTGCTCTGCGACGCGCGGGAGCGGGAGTCGGTCAAGGAGGTGCTCATCACGCTGCTGGAGTACGCCATGAAGCTGCGCGAGGAGCGCCGCCGCGCCGCCGCCGACTGACCCCGGCGACTGCGATGATGGGGCGATGTCCACGAGATCCCGACACCTGAGCGTGCACATCGACCGGCCCGTCGCCGAGGTCTACGCCTTCGCCTCCGACCCTGCCAACCTGCCCCGCTGGGCGCCCGGCCTGGGTGGCTCCGTGGTGCGCGAGGGGGGCCGCTGGATCGTCGAGACGCCCGAGGGACGGGCGCAGCTGACGTTCGCCCCGCGCAACGAGTACGGCGTGCTCGACCACGAGGTGGTGACGCCCTCCGGCGAGACGGTGTACGTGCCGCTGCGGGCCATCGCGGACGGCGACGGCGCCGAGGTGGTCTTCACGCTGCGCCGCTCGCCGGGGATGAGCGACGCGGACTTCGAGCGGGACGCCGGGCTCGTCAGCGCGGACCTCGCCCTGCTCAAGAAGGTGCTCGAAACCACGTCGGCCTGAGGAGGCGTCGGGCCTTGCTGCGGGTCAGCGGTCCGAACTCGGTTGAACCATAATTCGCGGGTGAGCCAGTACTTCCAGGTCGGCAGGACGGTGCTGTGGAACCCCTCGAACGGGGTCGCGCAACTGTTCGCCCGCAACGTCGAGGCGGTCGCCGGCGCCGTCGAGGTGCCCACCGGAATCGCTCCGGAGGTCAACGACGAGTACGAGATCGACCTCGTCGCGTTCACCGCGTTCGTGGACGCGCTGGTGCGCCGCTACCGCTCCTCGACGCACCGGATCCTCCGGGCGCTGATCGAGGACGTCGCCGCACTGGGCATCGTCATGGTCGAGCGCGGTGGCGGCACGGTCGCCGCCCTGGCCGAGCCCGCGTCCGCCTTCGACCCCAGGGACGTCGCCGTCCTCACCACCGGGTTCGGCGCCACCGGCGACCCCCGGCGGTTGCGTGAGCTGGCCGACGAGTTGACCCGGCACATGGCGTGCTGAGCGTGCCATCCTCAGGTGCGCCGGAGCACGAGAGAGAGCCCGCCGTGTTGCGGTCAACGACGCTGCTGATGGAAGGTCTGCTCCGGGCCGGGATGCGCGATGTCGTCTCGGTGGAGCCGGCGACGGGCGGGCTTGCGGCGCTCGCGGGCATTGCCGCCCGCCGGAACGCACCGCCGGTGTTCGTCAAGGCCCTCGCCGACGCGCCGCCCGACGGCGTCTTCGTCGCGGAGGCCGAAGGGCTGGCCGCCCTGCGCGATCTCGGCGGTCTGGCGACACCCGAGGTGATCCTGGCGGACCGCGAACTGCTGGTGTTGTCGATGCTGCGACCGAGGCCGCGCAGCGAGACCTTCTGGGAGCAGTTCGCGCACGCGCTCGCCCGCCTGCACCTGGGCACCACCCACGCTCGCTTCGGCTGGCACCGGGACAACTGGCTGGGCCGTCGCCGGCAGATCAACACCTGGATGGAGGACGGCTTCGCGTTCTTCGCGCAGCACCGGTTGTTGCGGTGGCTGGGGGAGCCCCGGGTCGAGGCGGCACTCGACGCCGGGGATCGGGCGGCGCTGGAGCGGCTGTGCGACCGGCTGCCCGAGCTGCTGCCGGACCGGCCGGCCTGCCTGACGCACGGCGACCTGTGGGCGCAGAACATCCTGGCCACCCCGGACGGCCGGCCCGCGGTGATCGACCCAGCCGTCTCCTACATGTGGGCCGAGGTCGACCTCGCCCATGTCTGGTCCACCGCACCGCCGCCCGAGGCGCACCGGTTCTTCGCGCTCTACCGCGAGCTGACCGCCCTCGACGGCGACTGGCGGTCCCGCATGCCGATCGTCCAACTGCGACAGCACCTCGCCGTGCTGGCCCAGTTCGACGACGACTGGGGCGCGGCCGACCAGGTCCGCGCCACCCTCGCCCCGTTCCGGACGCGAACCTGACCGGCGGCCGGACGGTTGACCGCCCCCGGCCGACCGACCCGGACTTCCCGACCGACGGCATGCGCTCGTCGGCAGGAGCGGCAGGGGCGAGGTGTCGGTGCCCGAAAGACGCCGAAGGCCCCCGGCGCATCGCCGAAGGCCTTCGGGGTAGGTGGCGGTCAGCCGCGCTTGGCCATCGTCACGAAGCGCGTCCAGGCGGCCGGGTCGAAGGTGAGGACCGGGCCGGTCGGGTCCTTGGAGTCCCGAACGCCGACGACGCCCGCGAGATTGTCCGCGACCTCGACGCAGTCACCGCCGTTGTTTCCGCTCTTCGTGCTCTTGCGCCACCGCGCACCGGTCAGGTCCATGATGCCGCCGCTTCTCTGATGAGTTCCAGGGACTGCGCACGCGACAGGGCGACGCCGCGAATGCGTTCCCATCGCCGATCCAGGGTAGCAACGTCGGCGGCCCGGTCGATGATCTGTGCCTGGGCCTGACCGTCGACATGGCCGACGCGCGCGCCCTCCGGCATCTCGGCGATAGTGAACGGTCCGCCCAGGCCCGAATACATGCCCACGCCAGCCGGCACGACGAAGAGGGAGACATTCGGTAGCGCGGCCTGCTCGGCAAGCCGTTCGCACTGTTCGCGCATCAGGTTCCGATCGCCGTCGAGGGTGCGCCGCAGGACACCCTCGTCAAGTACCGCGACGAGCAGCGGTGGGCGTTCCCGACTCAGGATGGACTGGCGGCTGAGTCGCGCCTCCGCGAGGCTGTCGGCCTCGGCCGACGTCAGAGCCTCGCCGACCAGCGTCGCCAGCGCATATGCCTTGGTCTGCAGGAGGCCGGGTACCCACGCGAGTTGAAACGACCGCAGCGACAACGCCTCGCGCTCGATGTCCGCCCACGGCCGGAACCACGCCGGCTCCCGGCGCTTGAGCGCGTCGGGCCACAGCTCCTCAACGTTCCGGCCGAGTAGCTGAGCGACTCGGGAGCGATGGCGAGTCTGCGGAATCCGTCCCTTGCTTGCCCACTTCGCTGCCGTTTTCGGATCCACCCCCACCTGAGCTGCGAGACTGTCCGCCGTGTGGCCGCTCTCCGCCATCGCCGCCTGTACAGCTCGGTTCATCTCGAAGCCCTCCCAGAACGTTCCAGACGTCAGAGGGAAATACTTCTACGCGGTGTGATCGCTCCACAACCCTCGGCAGGGTGCTTTGTAGACAGCGTCGAGGAGGGAGCGCACGATGCCCGAGGACAAGCCGAAGCCGGCTCCGAAGCCGAAGAGCGATCCGCCGCCGCCCCGCCCCGTCGTGCCGGGCCCGATCGGGCCGCTCGTGCCTCCGTACCGTGGCCCCGGCCGGGTGACCAACGTCGTCCCCGCATCGCGCTGGCGGACCCGCGGCGGCCCGCCCGTCGCGCACACCGCGACCGGCCCGTCCTGGCGGTGCGACGCCTGCGGCCGGGACTGGCCCTGCCCGACGCTGCGCGCGATCCCGACGGACGCCGCGCGGCGCGCCACCCTGATCCCCGAGTTCTCCCGGATCACCCGGCGCGCGATCCGTGACCTCCGCGGCCGGCCCGGCGGCCCCGACCCGGTCGCCATCGTGCGCCGCTTCCTGTGGTTCCTGCCCCTCACCGACGAGGAGGCGCGGGCGATCGCGCTGCGGCTGCGCTGAAGATCGACTCCAGTCCGGCGAGGTGGCGCTGTCCGGCTGGCCGGGATGCCGCCACCTCGCCGACCTGGAGTCGATCAGGGGCGGGCGGGCGCGCGCCGGAGACGCCGAAGGGCCGCTTCCCACGAGTGCGGGGAAGCGGCCCTTCTCAGCCGTCAGACGTCAGCTGGCGATCATACGGCGCAGCACGTACTGCAGGATGCCGCCGTGCCGGTAGTAGTCGGCCTCACCGGGGGTGTCGATGCGGACCACGGCGTCGAACTCCACGCCGGTGTCGGTGGTGACCTTCACGGTGCGCGGGGTGTCGCCGTCGTTGAGGGCGGTGACGCCGCTGATCGAGAAGGTCTCCGTGCCGGTCAGGCCCAGCGACTCGGCGGTGGTGTCGACCGGGAACTGCAGCGGCAGGACGCCCATGCCGATGAGGTTCGAGCGGTGGATCCGCTCGTACGACTCGGCGATGACGGCCTTGACCCCGAGGAGCATGGTGCCCTTGGCCGCCCAGTCGCGGGACGAGCCGGAGCCGTACTCCTTGCCCGCCAGGATGACCAGCGGGACGCCCGCCTCCTGGTACGCCATCGAGGCGTCGTAGATCGAGGTCTGCTCGCCGGTCAGGTGGTTGACCGTGAAGCCACCCTCGACGCCCGGCACGAGCTGGTTGCGCAGCCGGATGTTGGCGAAGGTGCCCCGGATCATCACCTCGTGGTTGCCCCGGCGGGAGCCGTACGAGTTGAACTCGTGCCGCGCCACGCCGTGCTCGGCCAGGTACTTGCCGGCGGGGGAGTCCGCCTTGATCGAGCCGGCCGGGGAGATGTGGTCGGTGGTCACCGAGTCGCCCAGCTTGGCGAGCACCCGGGCGCCGGCGATGTCGACCACCGGCTTCGGGTCGCGCTCCATGCCCTCGAAGTACGGGGGCTTGCGCACGTAGGTCGACTCGCCGTCCCAGGCGAAGGTGTCGCCGGTCGGGGTCGGCAGCGACTGCCAGCGCTCGTCACCGGCGAACACGTCCGCGTACGCGGAGCTGAAGCCGGCGGCGCCGATCGCCGAGGCGATGACGTCCTGGATCTCGGCGCTGTTCGGCCAGATCTCCCGCAGGAACACCGGGTTGCCCTGGGCGTCCTCGCCGATGGGCTCGTTCGCCAGGTCGATGTCCATGGTGCCGGCGAGCGCGTACGCGACCACCAGCGGCGGAGACGCCAGGTAGTTCATCTTGACGTCCGGGTTGATCCGGCCCTCGAAGTTGCGGTTGCCGGACAGCACGGAGACGACGGCCAGGTCGCCCTCGTTGACCCCCGCGGAGACCTCCTCCGGCAGCGGGCCGGAGTTGCCGATGCAGGTGGTGCAGCCGTAGCCGACCAGGTTGAAGCCGAGCTTCTCCAGGTAGGGCGTGAGGCCCGCGCGGTCGTAGTAGTCCATGACGACCTTGGAGCCCGGGGCCAGGGTGGTCTTCACCCACGGCTTGCGGGCCAGGCCCTTCTCCACGGCGTTCCGGGCCAGCAGCGCGGCGCCGATCATGACCTGCGGGTTCGAGGTGTTGGTGCAGGAGGTGATCGCGGCGATAACCACGGCGCCGTGGTCCAGCTCGTACTCGACGCCGTCCGCGCCGGTCACCCGGACCGGGTTGGTGGCGCGCCCACCGGCGCCGACCGCGGCGGTCTCCAGGTCCCGCGGGGCGTCGGCCGGGTCGTTGACGCCGTTGGCGGGGGAGTCGCTGGCCGGGAAGGACTCGGCGCTGGCCTCGTCGGCCGGGCCGTCGGTGCCGAACGGCTTCTCCAGCTGCGGCACGCCCGGCTTGCGGCTCGGGTCGCCCCCGGTCTCGTCGGCGGCCACGTAGTCGGCGAGCGCCGAGCGGAACAGGGTCTTGGCGGAGCCCAGCGGCACCCGGTCCTGCGGGCGCTTCGGGCCGGCCAGGGACGGCTCGATGGTGCCGAGGTCCAGCTCCAGCCGCTCCGAGTACTCCGGCTCGCGCTCCGGGTCGTGCCAGAGGCCCTGCTCCTTGGCGTACGCCTCGACGAGCGCGACCTGCTGCGGGTCGCGGCCGGTCAGCTCCAGGTAGCGGACGGTCTCGGCGTCGATCGGGAAGATCGCGACGGTGGAGCCGTACTCCGGGGACATGTTGCCGATGGTGGCCCGGTTGGCCAGCGGCACCGCGCTCACGCCGGGGCCGTAGAACTCGACGAACTTGCCCACCACGCCGTGCTTGCGCAGCATCTCGGTGATGGTGAGCACCAGGTCGGTGGCGGTGGTGCCGGCCGGCATCTCGCCGGAGAGCTTGAAGCCGACGACCCGCGGGATCAGCATGCTGACCGGCTGGCCGAGCATCGCGGCCTCGGCCTCGATGCCGCCGACGCCCCAGCCCAGCACGCCCAGGCCGTTGACCATCGTGGTGTGCGAGTCGGTGCCGACCACGGTGTCCGGGTACGCCTGGCCGTTGCGCTCCATGATCGTGCGGGCCAGGTACTCGATGTTGACCTGGTGCACGATGCCGGTGCCCGGCGGGACGACCTTGAACTCGTTGAACGCGGTCTGGCCCCAGCGCAGGAACTGGTAGCGCTCCTTGTTGCGCTCGTACTCCAGCTCGACGTTGCGCTGGAAGGCGTCCTCGCGACCGAACAGGTCGGCGATGACCGAGTGGTCGATGACCAGCTCGGCCGGGGCGAGCGGGTTCACCTTGGTGGCGTCGCCGCCGAGCTCGCGGACGGCCTCGCGCATGGTGGCCAGGTCGACGACGCAGGGCACGCCCGTGAAGTCCTGCATCAGCACCCGGGCCGGGGTGAACTGGATCTCCACGCTCGGGTCGGCGGTGGGGTCCCAGCCGCCGAGCTGCCGGATGTGGTCGGCGGTGATGTTCGCGCCGTCCTCGGTCCGCAGCAGGTTCTCCAGCAGGATCTTCAAGCTGTAGGGCAGCCGGTCGTGGCCCTCCACCTTGTCGATCCTGAAAATCTCGTAGCTCGCGTCTCCGACGCGTAGCTGGGTCTTCGCACCGAAGGTGTCGAGGCTCGCCACGTCGTACTCCTTCACACCAGCGACCGTGAGTAGTCCTGAGCAGTTTGTCGCACCGGCCGGGGTGCCGCCGTGGTTAGGCGACACTTACCTGCGTCGGTCTCAACAAAACCGTACGTCCGTCTTGCTATTCGCGCAACCTCGTGCCAGCGTTCGGGACGAGGAGGGGCCACCATGATCCATCACGTCCTGCTCGCCTGCCCCGCCCCGACCTGGACCGGCTCGCCGCCCGGCTGGAGTTCCTCGCCCCCGCCCGGTGAGCCGCCGCGGGTAGGGTTCGGGGGTGGTCGACGTGCAGCACTGGCTCTCCGCGCTGCCCCCGGGCGTGATCTATCTGATCGTCGCCGGGGTCATCGGCGTGGAGAGCATGGGCATCCCGCTCCCCGGCGAGATCGTGCTGGTCAGCTCCGCGCTGCTCGCCGCCGCGGGGGCCGTCGAGCCGGAGTGGGTGGCCACGGCCGCCGCGGCCGGCGCCATCGTGGGCGACTCCATCGGGTACGCCGTGGGCCGCCGCGGCGGGCGGCCGCTGCTCGAACGGCTGGGCCGGCGCTTCCCCAAGCACCTCGGCCCGGCACAGCTCGCCCGCGCCGAGCAGAGCTTCGCCCGGCACGGTGTCTGGGCGGTCTTCTTCGGGCGGTTCGTCGCCCTGCTCCGCATCCTCGCCGGCCCGCTGGCCGGGGCGCTGCACGTGCCGTACCGGCGGTTCCTGGTGGCCAACGCGGCCGGCGGCCTGGTCTGGGCGTTCGGCACGACGTACCTGCTGTTCTCGGTGGGCCGGGCGGCCGAGCACTGGCTCAAGGACATCTCCTGGGCCGGGCTGGTCATCGCCGTGCTCGCCGGTGTGGCCAGCACCTGGTGGCTGCGCCGCCGCGCCCGCCGGCTGGAGCAGGTCCAGGTGCCCGACCAGGCCGACGAGCCGGTGCACGCGGGCGATCGCTGACAAGACGACGAAAGGGCCCGACCCCTTGGTGGGGTCGGGCCCTTCCGTGTTGCGTGGTGCGGTGGATCAGGACGCCGAGTAGCCGCGGGTGGCGATCCAGTCGGCGAGGTTGTCCACGCTGATGCGGTAGGAGGCCATGTTCGGGTCGGCCGAGTCGGCGATCGTCACGGTCTTGCCGTTGTCGCGGTAGCCGACGACGCTGATGTAGTGGCCGCCTTCGAAGGAGTGGGTGTTGCCGTCGGTGTCGGTGGTGGTGCCGGCGATGTTGGCGACCACGGCGCGGCCGTCGTCGACGGTGCGCACGATGTCAGCGCGCAGGGTGTCGGTCTGCTTGTCGTCGGCCTTGCCGTC
>NZ_FMCS01000016.1 GCF_900091435.1 Micromonospora chaiyaphumensis | reverse complement strand
GACGGCAAGGCCGACGACAAGCAGACCGACACCCTGCGCGCTGACATCGTGCGCACCGTCGACGACGGCCGCGCCGTGGTCGCCAACATCGCCGGCACCACCACCGACACCGACGGCAACACCCACTCCTTCGAAGGCGGCCACTACATCAGCGTCGTCGGCTACCGCGACAACGGCAAGACCGTGACCATCGCCGACAGCGCCGACCCGAACATGGCCTCCTACCGCATCAGCGTCGACAACCTCGCCGACTGGATCGCCACCCGCGGCTACTCCGCGTCCTGATCCACCGCACCACGCAACACGGAAGGGCCCGACCCCACAAAGGGGTCGGGCCCTTTGCGCGTCGTTGTCAGCCGCCGGAGTCGTCCAGCTCGGCGCCGTCCGGTGGGGTGTCGTCGTCGCGGCTGGCGAGCCAGCCGTCGGGGAGAGCGACCTTGCCCGGGGAGTTGGTCCGGCCGCGCGGCTGGCCGAGGGTCTCCACCGGGAACGGTACGGTCGAATCGAGCTTGCCGAGCAGGTCGTCGAGCTGGGCCAGGCTCTCGATCATCGCGAGCGAGCGGCGCAGTTCGCTGCCGACCGGGAAGCCCTTCAGGTACCAGGCCACGTGCTTGCGGAAGTCGGTGCAGCCGTCGCGCTCACCACGGGCCGGGCTGCGGGCGCCGGCCACGAACTGGTCGACGAGCAGCTCGGCGTGCCGGCGCATGGTCGCCGCCACCTCGCCGAGGTTCGGCAGCCGCCGCTCGGTGCGCCCGTTGAAGGCGGCCTCCAGGTCGGCGAACAGCCAGGGCCGGCCCAGGCAGCCGCGCCCCACCACCACGCCGTCGACGCCGGTGTGGGCGACCATCCGCAGCGCGTCGTCGGCCTCCCAGATGTCGCCGTTGCCGAGCACGGGCACGTCGAGCGCCTGCTTGAGGGTGGCGATGGCGTCCCAGTCGGCGGTGCCCGAGTAGCGCTGCGCGGCCGTACGCCCGTGCAGGGCCACCGCCGCGACGCCGGCGTCCTGGGCGGCGAGGCCGGCCTCGACGTACGTCAGGTGGTCGTCGTCGATGCCCTTGCGCATCTTCACGGTGACCGGCACCCCGGCGGGCGACGCGGCCTCCACGGCGGCCCGGACCAGCCGGGCGAACAGCCGGCGCCGCCACGGCAGGGCCGACCCGCCGCCGCGCCTGGTGACCTTGGGGACCGGGCAGCCGAAGTTCAGGTCGATGTGGTCGGCGAGGTTCCGCTCGACCACGATCCGCACGGCGGCGGCGGTGATCTCCGGGTCGGTGCCGTAGAGCTGGAGGCTGCGGGGCTGCTCGTCCGCGCCGAAGGCGATCATGCGGAGCGTCTTGGGGTTCCGCTCGACCAGCGCCCGCGTGGTGATCATCTCGCAGACGTAGATGCCGCCGCCCTGCTCACGGCAGAGCCGGCGGAAACCGACGTTGGTGATCCCGGCCATCGGCGCGAGCACCACGGGCGGCCACACCTCGTGCGGGCCGAGGGTGAGCGGGCGCAGCGCGGGCAGGGTCGGGGCGGTCACCGCACAAGTGTACGGGGCCCCGACCGACCGGTCGGGGCCCCGTGACCAGCGTCAGCAGCCGGGCAGGCGCTCGATCAGGTAGCGCTCGACCTGGTCCAGGGAGACGCGCTCCTGGGTCATGGTGTCCCGGTTCCGCACGGTCACCGCGTTGTCGTCCAGGGTGTCGAAGTCGACGGTGACGCAGAACGGCGTGCCGATCTCGTCCTGCCGGCGGTAGCGGCGGCCGATAGCCTGCGAGTCGTCGAACTCGACCACCCAGCGCTTGCGCAGGTCGCTGGCGAGCTGCTTGGCCTTCGGCGAGAGCGCCTCGTTGCGGGACAGCGGCAGCACCGCCACCTTGACGGGAGCCAGCCGCGGGTCGAAGCGCATGACGGTGCGCTTGTCCACGCCGCCCTTGGTGTTCGGGGCCTCGTCCTCGTCGTACGCCTCGAGCAGGAACGCCAGCACCGCGCGGGTGAGGCCGGCGGCCGGCTCGATCACGTACGGCATCCAGCGCTCGCCCTTGGTCTGGTCGAAGTACGACAGGTCGACGCCGGAGTGCTTGCTGTGCGTGGACAGGTCGAAGTCGGTCCGGTTGGCGATGCCCTCCAGCTCGGCGAACTCGGTGCCGCCGAACTGGAACCGGTACTCGATGTCGACGGTGCGCTTCGAGTAGTGGGAGAGCTTCTCCTTGGGGTGCTCGTAGAAGCGGAGGTTGTCCTCGGAGAGGCCCAGGTCGAGGTACCAGTTCCAGCGCTCGGCGAGCCAGTACTCGTGCCACTTCTCGTCGGTGCCCGGCTCGACGAAGAACTCCATCTCCATCTGCTCGAACTCGCGGGTCCGGAAGATGAAGTTGCCCGGGGTGATCTCGTTGCGGAACGACTTGCCGGTCTGCGCGATGCCGAACGGCGGCTTCTTGCGGGCGACCGTCTCCACGTTCTTGTAGTTGACGAAGATGCCCTGGGCGGTCTCCGGGCGCAGGTAGTGCAGGCCCTCGTCACTCTCCACCGGGCCCAGGTAGGTCTTCATGAGGCCGTTGAACATCTTCGGCTCGGTGAAGGTGCCCTTGTTGCCGCAGTTCGGGCAGTTCAGCTCGGTCAGCGAGGTGAGCGGCTTGCCGTGCTTGGCCTCGTACGCCTCTTCGAGGTGGTCGGCGCGGAACCGCTTGTGGCAGGACTGGCACTCGGTGAGCGGGTCGACGAACTCGGCGATGTGGCCGCTGGCCTCCCAGACCTTGCGGGCCAGGATGACCGCGGAGTCCAGGCCGACGACGTCGTCGCGCTGCTGGACCATGGTCTTCCACCACTGCCGGCGGACGTTCTCCTTGAGCTCGACGCCGAGCGGACCGTAGTCCCAGGCCGACCGGGTGCCCCCGTAGATCTCGCTGGAGGGGAAGACGAAGCCCCGGCGCTTGGCGAGGCTGACGACGGCGTCGATACGGTCGGCTGGCATGTTTCCTCCTACGCCGGCTGGCGGTCGGCGGGGGCGATGTGAGTGTTTCCGGACGGTTCGGCACAACGGTACGACCACCGCGGTCCCGAGCCCAGCAGAATACCGGGGGCCCGTCAGCTCACCCCGCACACCTCCATGCCGCCGGTCTGCTGGTCGGGCGCCAGCGTGACGGTCTGCGCCTCCCGCCGGCCGCCGGCCAGGGTCACGTCGACCGGCACGGTCAGCGTCGCGGTGTCGACCTCGCCCACCCGGTAGCCGGAGACCTGCGGCTCGGTGGCCACCCGCTGCTCGAACTCGTGCCGGGACTCGCGCCGCCGGGCGTCGTCGCAGAGCTGGTCGTAGGCCTTCGAGAAGTCCTTGGCGACGAGCGCCTGGTAGTAGTCGTCGGTGACCGCCTTGCCCTGCTCCTCGACGGCCTGCACGTTGCTCACCGCGAGCCCGACCACGGCGGCGCCGCCCCCGCCGCAGCACAGCAGCACGGCGAGCGCGCCGACGCCCAGGCCGAGCCAGAGCCGGGCCCGGCCGCCCTCGGTTGGCGGCGCGGCGAACGGCGGGGCGACCCCGGGCCCGGGCGGCGGCGCGGGAACCCCCGGCTCACCCGGGGAGCCCGGAACCGGCGGCATGCCGGGCGGCGGCGCGGGAACGCCCGGGGAGCCCGGCACCGGCATGCCGGAAGGCACGGGCGGGGGTGGTGGGGCAGCCGGCCCGGGAGCGGTCATACGCGCCAGGGTAGTGCCCCCGGCCTCAGCGGTAAGGACCTGCGGCCCGATCACTGGCCGCCACGACGATCTCGCCGTCCGGCGCGGCACTGGCCAGTGTCTCGTACGCCGAGGGCTCGTCCACCGACCGGGCGAGCAGCGGCACCGCGGTGACCTTGACGTCGAAGCCGCCGAGCGCCCGCCGGTAGGCCCCGACGGACTCCCACTCGGTGAGCAGGCACCAGTGGGCGGGGTCGTCCAGCGCGCGGAGCAGTTCGCCGCGCCGGTAGCCCGGGCGGGCGGCGAGCGCGGCGAGCGCGGCGTGCGCCTCCCGGGTGAACTCGTCCGCCACGCCGGCGTCCACCACGAACCGGTTGGTGACCAGCACCTGGTTCCTCCTCGTAGAGTCTGTGGCATGCAGCGTACGCAGACTCCCGTGCTGTCCCGGTTGGCCCGGCTCAACCCGACGACGGTGTTCCTGGCCGCGCTGGTCCTGGTGCTGGTCGGGCTCTTCGCGCCGGGCGCGGTGGGCGGGCTGCTGCTGCTGGCGCTGGCCGGCGGGCTGGTGTGGCTGATGACCGTCACCTGGCCGGTGCAGGCCCCGGCGACGCGCGTGCTGCGGCTGCTGGTGCTGACCCTGCTGATCACGGTCGCGCTGGCGAAGCTGCTCTGACCGTTGACCTGCGCAGACATGCAATCATGCGTTTTTGACAATCAATTTCGTTATCGCGGACAGTAGTTGCATGACCGTCCGCTCAGCCCGCCGCGCGCTCGCCGCCGCCACCGCCGCCCTGCTCACCCTGGGCGGCCTCGCCGCCTGCTCGGACGGCGGTGGCGGGAGCGACCCGGACCGGGTCGACGTGGTGGCCGCGTTCTATCCCCTCCAGTTCCTCGCCGAGAAGATCGGCGGCGACGCCGTCGCGGTCACCAGCCTGGCCAAGCCCGGCGCCGAGCCGCACGACCTGGAACTCCACCCCCGGCAGGTGGGCCAGGTGGCCGACGCCGAGCTGATCGTCTACCTGTCCGGCTTCCAGCCGGCCGTGGACGAGGCGGTCGAGCAGAACGGCGGCGACCGGGCGTTCGACGTGGCCGGCGTGCAACCGCTGCTCGACGCCGCGGCGGGCGGCCACCAGCACGAGGGTGAGGCCGGTCACGAGGAGGAGTCCGGCGGCAAGGACCCCCACCTCTGGCTGGACCCGACGCGGCTGGCCACCGTCGGTGACCGGCTCGCCGAGCGGCTCGGCGCGGTCGACCCCGACCGGGCCGCCGACTTCACCGCCCGGGCGGCGGCGCTGCGCACCGAACTGACCGGGCTCGACGCCGACTACACCCGGGGCCTGGCCACGTGCCAGCGCCGGGAGGTCGTGACCAGCCACACCGCCTTCGGCTACCTGGCCGCGCACTACCGGCTCGAACAGGTCGGCATCACCGGCCTCAGCCCCGACGCCGAGCCCTCCCCGCAGCGCCTCGCCGAGGTGGCGAAGGAGGCCCGGGAGCACGCGGCCACCACCATCTTCTTCGAGACGCTGGTCAGCCCCAAGATCGCCGAGACCGTGGCCCGGGAGGTCGGGGCGCGGACCGCCGTGCTCGACCCCATCGAGGGCCCGCCCGCCGACGGCGACTACCTCTCGGCGATGCGCGCCAACCTCCAGACCCTGCGGACCGCCTTGGACTGCTCATGACCGAACCCGTCATCCAGGTCTCGCACGCCGCCGTCGGCTATGACGGCCGGGCGGTGCTGCGCGACGTCTCCCTGACCGTCACGGCCGGCGAGGTGGTCGCCGTGCTCGGCGCCAACGGCTCCGGCAAGTCGACCCTCATCCGCGCCGTGCTCGGCCTCGTGCCGCTGGGCGCCGGGTCGGTCGCCCTCTTCGGCACGCCGCAGCGCCGCTTCCGGCAGTGGCACCGCATCGGGTACGTCCCGCAGCGGCTCGGCGCGGGCAGCGGCGTACCGGCCACGGTCGGCGAGGTGGTGGCCTCCGGGCGGCTGGCCCGGCGGGGCGTGCTGCGCCCGTCGGGGCGGGCCGACCGGGAGGCGGTCGCCGAGGCGCTGCGCGCGGTCGGGCTCGCCGACCGGGCCGGCGACCCGGTCGCCACGCTCTCCGGCGGCCAGCAGCAGCGCACCCTGATCGCCCGGGCCCTGGCCGGCCGGCCGGAGGTGCTGCTGCTCGACGAGCCGACCGCCGGGGTCGACGCGGCCAGCCAGGAGGCGTTCGCCCACGCGCTGCGGGCCTTCCGCGACGGCGGCGGCACCGTGCTGCTGGTCGCCCACGAGCTGGGGCCGCTGCGCCCCCTGATCAGCCGGGCCGTCGTCGTCCACCAGGGCGGCATCTGCCACGACGGCGCCGTGCCGGAACCGGCCGGGCACCACGCCGAGCCGGGCCACGACCACGTGCACCCGCACTGCGACGAGGAGCCCGCCGGGCTGTGGAGCATGTGATGGACCTCTTCCAGTACGACTTCATGCTGCGCGCCCTGGTCGGCGCGCTGGTCATCGGGCTGGCCGCCCCGGCGCTCGGCATCTACCTGGTGCAGCGCCGGCTGGCGCTGATCGGCGACGGCATCGGCCACGTGGCGCTCACCGGCGTCGGCGCCGGGCTGCTGCTCAACCGCTCCCCCGTGCTGGTCGCGGTCGTCGCGGCCACGCTGGGCGCGATCGTCATCGAGCTGGTCCGCTCGCGCGGGCGCACCTCGGGCGACCTGGCCCTGGCGCTGCTGTTCTACGGCGGCATCGCCGGCGGCGTGATGCTGGTCGGGCTCTCCGACGCCAGCAGCGGGTCGCTCAACGCGTACCTCTTCGGGTCCCTGACCACGACGTCGCCGGCCGACCTGGTCACCATCCTGGTGCTCGGCGTGGCGATCCTGGTGACCATGCTGGTCCTGCGCCCGGCGCTCTTCGCGGTCTGCCACGACGAGGAGTACGCCCGGGTGTCCGGCCTGCCGGTACGGGCGTTGAACCTGCTCCTCGCGGTCGGCACCGCGGTGACCGTGACCATCGCCATGCGGGCGGTCGGGGTGCTGCTGATCAGCGCGCTCATGGTGGTGCCGGTGGCCACCGCGCAGCAGGTGACCCGGGGGTTCCGGGCCACCATGGGCGCGGCCATGGCGCTCGGGCTGTTCGCGGCCGGCGCCGGGGTCTGGGTGGCCGCCACCGCGGACACCGCGCCCGGCGCCTCGGTGGTGCTGCTGGCCATCGGCTCGTTCCTGGTGGTGGCGCTGCTGGCGGCCGGCCGGCGGGCACTGCGGCGGCGGACCCGGCCGGTCGCCGTGCCGGTGGCCGAGCCGCCGGAACACGAGGTGGTCCTGCGGTGAGGCCGTCCCGGCCGGCGCTGCTGGCATTGGTTACCGTTACGGGGTGACGGTCACGAACGGGTACGACGCCTTCGAGGGCGCGGGTGACCTGCTGCGCGCGCTGTCGGCGCCGATCCGGCTGGCGATCGTGAGCGAACTGGCCGCGGGCGAGCGCTGCGTGCACGAGCTGGTGGAGAAGCTCGGCGCCCCGCAGCCGCTGGTCTCCCAGCACCTGCGGGTGCTGCGCGGCGCCGGCGTGGTGCGCGGCTCGCGGCGCGGCCGGGAGATCGCGTACGCGCTGGTGGACGAGCACGTCGCGCACATCGTGGCGGACGCCGTGAGCCACGCCGGGGAGGGGCCGTGACCGAGGGGGCCCTGCGCAACACCCGGCAGCGGACCGCGGTGAGCGCCCTGCTGGCCGAGGTCGACGGCTTCCACAGCGCCCAGGACCTGCACGCCATGCTGCGCCAGCGCGGCGAGCGGGTCGGGCTCACCACCGTCTACCGGACCCTCCAGGGGCTCGCCGACGCGGGCGAGATCGACGTGATGCGCCCGCCGGGCGGCGAGCACCTCTACCGACGGTGCAGCGAGGGCCATCACCACCACCTGGTCTGCCGGGCCTGCGGCCGGACCGTGGAGGTCGCCGGCCCCGCGGTGGAGAGCTGGGCCGAGCGGGTCGCCGCCGAACACGGGTACGTGCAGGTCAGCCACACCCTGGAGATCTTCGGCACCTGCCCGGGCTGCGCCGGCTGAGAAATCTGCCCCGTGCCCGCGCGGCCGGGCCGTGGCACGCTGTCCGGCGTGAAGATCTACGCCGACCGTTTTCCGACCGCCCTCCGTCAGCTCCTCACCGATCTGCTCGTGGTCGTCTGGGTGTACGCGGCGATCCGCTTCGCGCTCTGGGTGCACGACCTGGTCGAGAAGCTCGCCGTACCCGGACAGAAGCTGGAGGGGGCCGGCGGCGGGCTCGCCGACAACCTGGCCGACGCCGGCGGCAAGGTCGGCCGGGTGCCGCTGGTCGGCGACGAGCTGACCGCGCCCTTCACCAAGGCCGCCGAGGCCGCCCGCGCGGTCGCCGAGGCCGGCCGTGACCAGCAGGAGCTGGTCGGCCAGCTGGCGCTGGCGCTGGCCGTCGCGGCGCTGGTCTTCCCGCTCGGGCTGGTGCTGTTCGGCTGGCTGCCGCTGCGGGTGCGCTGGATGCGCCGGGCCGGCGCGGCGAAGGCGCTCGCCGCCGCACCGGCCGGGCGGGACCTGCTGGCGCTGCGCGCCCTCGCCGGCCAGCCGCTCGCCAAGCTGAACCGGATCGCGCCGGACGTGGCCGAGGCGTGGCGCCGCGGCGACGACGAGACGGTCGACGCGCTCGCCGCGCTGGAGCTGCGCGGACTCGGGCTGCGCACCGGCCGGTAAGGTGTGCCGGTGCTGTACTTCCTGATCGCCGTCGCGGTCCTGCTCCTGATCTACGCGGGCGTCCTCGTGAGCTACGTCCGCAAGGGCCGCCGGATCCCGCCGGCCGCGTACCTGGTGCTGGCCGGGCTGAACGGCCTCATCCTGGCCGGCGTGATCGCCTGGGCGGTCGCCCGCTGACGGCCGGCCCCCGCCGCGTCCGGCGGGGGCCGGCGACCGTCACGGCGCGGGCGGGATGCGGCGGCGGACGTCCTGGGCCGTCGACGGGCCGGGCTGCCAGCGGGCCACCCAGGGCTGGTCGGCGGGCGGGGTGACAACGCCCTCCTCGATCGAGGCGTAGCGCCCCGCGATGATCCGCTTGGCGGCGGCCACGTCCACCGCGTCGGTGTTCGACCACAGCCCGGTGAACAGCTCGTCGACGCGCAGCCGGGCCTGGCGGCAGAACAGGTCGGCCAACTCGACGTTCTCCGGGTGCTCGGCGCGCTCGGCGACCGCCCGGACGCAGACCGCCGACATGGCGAACAGCTCCGCGCCGATGTCCACCACCCGGCCGAGGAACGCCTGCTTGCGCTCCATCTTCCCCTGCCAGCGGGACATCGCGTAGAAGGTGGACCGGGCCAGCTTGCGGGAGGCGCGCTCGACGTGGCGCAGGTGCGCGGCGAGCGGGCCGAACTCGTGGTAGGCCCCGGGCGCCTGGCCCTTGCCGACGGCCAGGGTGGGCAGCCACTTCGCGTAGAAGACGCCGGCCCGCGCGCCGGCCTTCGCCTTGCGGCCCAGCCCGGCGTCCGGGTCGATGATGTCGCCGGCCACCGAGAGGTGCGCGTCGACCGCCTCGCGGGCGATCAGCAGGTGCATGATCTCGGTGGAGCCCTCGAAGATCCGGTTGATCCGCAGGTCGCGCAGGAGCTGCTCGACGGCGGCCGGGCGTTCGCCCCGGGCGGCCAGGGAGTCGGCCGTCTCGTAGCCGCGCCCGCCCCGGATCTGGATCAGCTCGTCGGCGATCTTCCAGGCCATCTCGCTGGCGTAGAGCTTCACGAGCGCGGCCTCGATGCGGATGTCGTTGCGGTCGTCGTCGGCGAGCAGGCAGCAGAGGTCGAGCATGGACTCCATGCCGTACGTCGTCGCGGCCATGAAGGCGAGCTTCTTGGCGACCGCCTCGTGCTCGCCGACCGGCCGGCCCCACTGGACCCGGTCGGCGGCCCACTCCCGGGCCACGTTCAACGCCCACTTGCCGGCGCCCACGCACATGGCCGGCAGCGAGAGCCGGCCGGTGTTCAACGTGGTCAGCGCGATCTTCAGGCCCTTGCCCTCGCCGCCGATCACGTTCTCCCTGGGCACGAAGACGTCGTGGAACCGGGTGAGGCTGTTCTCCAGGCCGCGCAGCCCGATGAAGGCGTTGCGCCGCTCGACGGTGATGCCCTCGCTGTCGCCCTCCACCACGAAGGCGGTGATGCCGCCGCGCCGCCCCTCGGCCGCCGGCACCCGGGCCATCACCACGAGCAGGGTGGCCACCGTGCCGTTGGTGGCCCAGAGCTTCACGCCGTTGAGCCGGTAGCCGGTGCCGTCCTCGGTGGGCTCGGCCGTGGTGGCCAGGCGGGCCGGGTCGGAGCCGACGTCCGGCTCGGTGAGCAGGAAGGCGGAGACCTCGCCGGCCGCCAGCCGGGGCAGGAAGCGCTCCTTCTGCTCGGGGATGCCGAACATCTTCAGCGGCTGCGGCACGCCGATCGACTGGTGCGCGGAGAGCAGCGCGCCGATCGACGGGTTCACCGAGCCGGCCCGCATCAGCGCCCGGCAGTAGTGCAGGTTGCTCAGCCCGAGGCCGCCGTGCTTGCGGTCGATCTTCATGCCGAAGGCGCCGAGCCGGGCCAGCCCGTGGAACACCTCGTCGGGGATGCGCGCGTCCCGCTCGATGGCCGCACCGTCCACCTCGGATTCCAGGTACGCCCCGAACGCCGCGAGGAACTCCTCGGCCCGCGCCGCCTCGGCCGGGTCGAGGCGCGGCCAGGGGTTGATCAGGTCGAGCTGGAAGCGGCCGAGGAACAGCTCCTTGCCGAAGCTGGGCCGATCCCAGGCCGACTCGCGGGCCGCCTCGGCGACCTGCCGCGCCTCCTTCTCGGTGACCTGACCGGCCTCGGCGGGCAGCGGCCCGGCCCCGTCCACGCCGGCCGGTGGCTGGGGGTCGTCGGCGGGCGCCACCCGCCCGGTCGGACCGCCGTGCCCGGCGGGGTCGGGCCGGCTGTTCTGTGTCGTGGTCACGGCTGCCTCCTGAAGACCTCGGTCCGGCTGCGTCGACGTGCCTCGAAAACGACGCTACCCCCGGGTGTTACCCAGGGGTAGCCTCGCGCGCACGTCCGATTTGGCGGGTCCGGGCGGTCAGTCGCCGGCCAGCGTCCGTGGATCGTCGTCCTCGTCGTCGATGTCGTCGTCACCCCAGTTGCGCCGTGCGAACGGCAGGATCACCCAGAAGACCAGGAACCAGACCCCGGTGAACGCGCTCAGCAGGAAGGCGATCGGGCGGCTCAGCACGAAGTCGGTGATCAGCAGGACCGCGCTCACCATCGAGATCAGCATGAAGCCGAGACCGCCGCTGGCCATCCGGTGCGCGAAGCGGACCAGCTCCGGCTTGCGACCCTGGCGGAACAGTGCCCGGTGGAAGGCGACCGGTGAGATGATCATCGCGGTGGCCGCGGCGGCGGACAGCAACGCCACGATGTAGACGTCCCGCTGGAACTCGGTGGTCCGGGTGAAACCGTTGCTGAACGGCAGGGTCAGCAGGAAGGCGAAGAGGATCTGCACCCCGGTCTGCGCCACCCGCAGCTCCTGGAGCAGGTCGGCGAAGTTGCGCTGCCAGCGCTGCTTCTCGGTTTCCTTGGACACCCGCACCTCCAGGACAGACGGTACTGCCGGTGGGGGTCTCCCACCGGCAGCTCAGCCTGTGCCCGATCGGGCGGAGTGTGAAACGCGTTCAGGCTCCGCGGCGGATGCGGCCCGCGTACCGGGCCTCCAGCTCGGCGTTGTGCTCGTCGCCGCCCGTGATGTTGGCGGACCGGTACACCGGGGGCCGCTCCCCCACCGCGAGCAGCCGGGCGACGACCTCCGCGACGATCTGCTGGGCCAGCAGCGCGGCCGTGATCGAGGAGACCGCGCCGACCGCGCCGCCACCGGGCAGGGGCAGGGTGGCGTCGCCGTACGGGGCGCCGTTGTCCAGCACCACGTCGGCGAAGTCGGCGAGCTTGCGGCCGGACGGGTGGCGGGAGGTCATCCGGGCCGAGTGCTGCGCCGAGGTGATGGCCACCAGCCCGTGCCCGCGCGCCTTCACGATCGAGGCGAACTCGACCATCGCCCCGTTCACGCCGGAGTTCGAGGCGAGCACGAACACGTCCTGCGGCCGGACCGGGGCCAGCTCGTAGAGGCGGTGCGCCACGGCCGGCTCGCGTTCCAGCTTCGGGCCGAGCACGTCGGCCGGCTCGCCGCCGTGCAGCACCAGGTCGCGCAGGGCGATCCGGTTGGTGGGCACCAGCCCACCGGCCCGGCCGGCGATCTCCATGGCGAGAGCCTCCGAGTGACCCGTGCCGAACGCGTGCACCACCCCGTCGGCGCGCAGCGACGCGGCGATCAGGTCGGCCGCCCGGGCCACGTTCTCCCGCTGATCGGCGGCCACCCGGCCGATCGTCTCGGTCACCACCGCCAGGTACGCCTCGGCGCTCACCGTCATGCTTCCTCCGTCCGTCGGTGCCGGGCCAGCCACTCCACCGCGAAGTCGACCGCCGCCCGCTGCCTCATCAACCGGCCCGTCCCGTCGCCGACCGGCCCGAGCCGCACCGCGCCGGTGGCCTCCAGGTCGGCGCCGAGCCGGGTGAAACCCTCGTCGTCCAGGCGGACGTCGTCCCACCACACCCACTCCCGGCCGCCGTCGGCGGTCAGCACCGCCCCGCCGCAGCGCTGCCGGGGCGGCGCGGGCTGCCGGTACTCGGCCAGGTGCAGGGACGTGTTGCTGCCGTGGTCGACGCCGAGCAGCAGCACGTCGGCGTCGAGGTCGTGGAGGCGGGCCAATGGTGAGCCCTCGCCCAGCATGTCGGCCCGCTCGTGGCCGGCGACGATCCGTGCGGCGGCCGGCCCGAGCGCGGCGAACGAGACGTGCGGGTGGTCGCTGCGCAGCGCCCCCGGCCAGGTGCGGACCAGTTCGGCGAACGCGCCCATGAACCGGCTCGGGGTGACCGCCGGGTCGAAGCCGGGCAGCTCGTCGCGGATCACCGGCCACCAGTCCGCCGGCACCGGCGGGTTGTTCCACTCCGCCGGGTCGCTGTTCTCCGGCGTGTGGGTGGGCACCACCACCGTGCCGGCCGGGCCGAGCACGTCGCGCAGGGCGAGCAGCACCGCCTCGGGCCCACCGCAGAGGAAGCCCAGCGGGCGCAGGGAGGCGTGCACCAGCACGGTCCCGCCGGGGCGTACCCCGAGGTCGTGGAGCTGGGCGGCGAGCGACGCGCGGGTGTGCGGCCGGGCCGGCGCGGTCGTCGCGATCATCGGCCGATGCGGGCGAGGACCGCCGCGGTCAGCGGGCCGGGTGCCTCGTCCGGGATCCAGTGGGTGACGCCGGGCAGCACCGCGAAACGGTAGTCGCCGGTCACGTGCGCGGCGCACGCGTCGGCGGCGGTGCGACCGATCGCCACGTCCCCGTCGCTCCACACGAACGTGGTGGGCACGTTCACCGGCCCGACGGCCTTCATGTCCGCCCCGGTCATCGCCCGGTACCAGTTCAGGGCCGCGGTCAGCGCGCCGGGCTCGCGCATCGGGTCGGCGTAGCGGGCCACCCGGCCGGCGTCACCCACCCCGCCGAGCATCCGGCGCAGGGTCGCCGCACGGAACGCCAGCAGCACCTTCTCCGCCTTGCCCGGCTTGCGGAACAGGGCGATGTAGGACGAGCGGGCCTTCTGCCGCGGGTCGGTGGCGAGCGCGTGCCCCATGGCCGCCGGGTGCGGCACCGACACCGCGGTCAGCGTGCGGACCCGCTCCGGGTGCGCCGCCGCCAGGCCCCACGCCACGATGGCGCCCCAGTCGTGGCCGACCACATGGGCGGCGGTCACCCCGAGCGCGTCGAGCACGGCGGCCGCGTCGGCCACCAGCTCCGGGATCCGGTACGCCCCGACCTCCGCCGGCCGGGCGCCGGGCGAGTAGCCGCGCTGGTCGAGCGCGTACGTGCGCAGCCCGGCCGCGTGCAGCGCGGGGGTCACCTCGTCCCACTCGCCGGAGTGCTGCGGGAACCCGTGCAGCAGCAGGACGGGTTCACCGTCCTCGGGGCCGCCGGTGCGTACCTCGAACGTCAGACCTCGCGCCTCGACCCGCATGGCCGCCACCCTAACGGGCGATCGCCCTGCTGGGCCGGGCGGCGGTGGCGGTGCTAGCGTCTGCGACGAGACAACTTCACATCCGACAGGGGAGCGCACAGCGCTGAGAGTGCGGGCCGGTGCCCGCAGACCCTCGAACCTGATCTGGGTAATGCCAGCGCAGGGAGTTCGGTCGACCTCCAGCCGCGCCGCCGTCCGGTGACCACCGGGCGCGGCGTGCGTCTTCTCCTGGTTCCTCACCTGAACTGGGAGTCCGTCATGAACCACACCGACAGCAACCGCTGGCGCACCGTCGACATCGTCGTCGCCTCGGTGATCGCCGTCGCCTTCGGCGTCATCTTCTGGGCCTGGGGGCTGCTCTGGGGCGCCACGGACGCCGCCTTCGCGTTCTTCCCGCCCGCGCAGACACTCATCTACGGCGTCTGGCTGGTGCCGGCCGTGCTCGGCGGGCTGGTCATCCGCAAGCCCGGCGCCTCGCTCTACTGCGAGCTGCTCGCGGCGATCATCTCGGCGCTGCTGGGCAGCCAGTGGGGCGGCATCGTCATCGTCCAGGGCCTCATGCAGGGCCTTGGCGCCGAACTGGCCTTCGCGGCGTTCCGCTACCGCGCGTACCGGCTGCCGGTCGCCCTGCTGGCCGGCGCGCTGACCGGCCTGACCGCCGCGATCTTCGACTTCGTCTACTGGAACAAGGCCTACGACCTGGTCGACTACCGCCTGCCCTACGCCCTGCTGACCATCGTGAGCGCCACCATCATCGCGGGCGCGGGCGCCCACTTCCTCACGCGCGCCCTGGCCAACACCGGCGCCCTGGACCGCTTCCCGGCGGGCCGCGACCGAGCCCTGGTGTGACCGTTGATCAAGAGGTTTGCGTCAGCGGACGCGGTTTTCCGGACGCAAACCTCTTGATCAACCAAGCTGGGCCGAGAGGGGAGGTGGGGCGCGTGGGTGCCGTTGAGCTTCGGGGGTTTGGGTGGCGGCATGCCGGGCGGAAGCGCTGGGCCCTCAGGGGGGTGGATCTGCGCGTCGAGGTCGGGGAGCGGGTTCTGCTGCTCGGATCGTCCGGCGCTGGGAAGAGCACCCTGCTCGCCGCGCTGGCCGGGTTGCTGCCCGAGGACTCCGGCGAGCAGGAGGGCACCGTCGAGATCGACGGGCTCGACCCGCGCAAGGCCCGGGAGCGGGTCGGCGTCGTCTTCCAGGACCCGGAGACCCAGCTCGTCATGGCCCGCTGCGGCGACGACGTGGCGTTCGGGTTGGAGAACCGGGGCGTACCCGCGGAGGAGATCTGGCCCCGGGTGGACGAGGCGCTGCGCCGGGTCAGCTTCCCCTATGACCGGGACCGGGCCACCGCCGCGCTGAGCGGGGGCGAGCAGCAGCGGCTGGCGCTGGCCGGCACGCTCGCCCTGCGACCGGGGCTGCTGCTGCTCGACGAGCCGACCGCCAACCTCGACCCGGCCGGCGCCGACCTGGTCCGCCGGGCCGTCGCCGACGCTCTCGACGCCGACACCACGCTGATCCTCGTCGAGCACCGGGTCGCCGAGGCGCTGCCGCTGGTCGACCGGGTGGTCGTGCTGGAGCCCGGCGGCGGGGTGCGCGCCGACGGGCCGCCCGAGGCGGTCTTCGCCGCGCACGGCGACGCGCTCGCCGCCGCCGGGGTCTGGGTGCCGGGCCGCACCGTGCCGCCCCGGCACGCCACCGCGCCACCCGGCGAGGTGCTGCTCACCGCCGACCGCCTCGGCCTGCCGCCCCGGCTGGCCCCCACCGACCTGGAGGTACGCGCCGGCGAGGCGCTCGCCGTCCTCGGCCCGAACGGGGCCGGCAAGTCCACCCTGGCCCTGCTCCTCGGCGGCCTGCTCCGCCCCGGCACCGGCACGGTCGCGGCCACCCCCGCCCTCGCCGGCCGCGACGCGCGCACTCCCCCGCACCGCTGGCGGGCGCCCGCCCTGGCCGGCCGGATCGGCTCGGTCTTCCAGGACCCGGAACACCAGTTCGTCACGAGCACGGTGCGCGACGAGCTGGCCCTCGGCCCGCGCCGCACCGGGCAGCCCGAGGCGACCGTGACGGCCACCGTGGACGCGCTGCTGGAGCGGCTGCGGCTGGACCGGCTGGCGGGCGCCAACCCGTACACCCTCTCCGGCGGGGAGGCGCGGCGGCTGAGCGTGGCGACCGCCCTGGCCACCGCGCCGCGGCTGCTGATCTGCGACGAGCCCACCTTCGGCCAGGACCGGCGGACCTGGCGGGAACTGGTCGACCTGCTGGCCGACCTGCGCGACGCCGGGCACGGCGTCGTCGCGGTCACCCACGACGCGGACTTCGTCGCCGCGCTGGCCGACCGCACGCTCACCCTGGAGCGCCGATGAGGCCCACCGGACCCGACCGCACCGTCACCCGCGAAGCGCCGATGACGCCCGCGTCACTCCCAGTGTCCGGCCGTCGCTCGGCAGCGCCGGTGACGCCCGCCCGACCCGACCGCACCGTCGTCCGGGAGAGGCGGTGATCAGCGTCGAGCCGGTCGCGGCGGCCGGGGCGCCGCTGGCCCGGCGCAACCCGGTGGCGAAGCTGGCCGCCGCGCTGGTCTTCACCCTGATCCTGGTGGCCACCCTCGATCCGGTGGCCCCGGGCATCGCCATCGCCGTCGAACTCGCGGTGCTGCCGTTGTTCGGTGTCCGCTACCGGGTGCTGGCACGGCGGGCCTGGCCGCTGCTCGCCGGCGCCGGCGGCATCCTGGTCACGCTGGTGCTCTTCGCGGCCGACCGCTCCGGCCGGGTGCTGGTCGAGGCCGGCCCGGTGCTGGTCACCGAGGGCGTGCTGCTCACCGCGCTGGGTCTGGTGCTGCGGATGCTCGCCGTGGCGCTGCCCGGGATCCTCGTGTTCGCGACCACCGACCCCACCGACCTGACCGACGCGCTGATCCAGAACGCGAAGGCGCCCGCCCGGTTCGCCATCGGCGCGCTGGCCGCGTTCCGGCTGGTGCCGCTGCTGGAGGAGGAATGGCGGATAATCAGCATGGCGCGCCGGGCCCGGGGCGTGGACGCCGGCCGTAACCCCCTCGCCAAGCTGCGGCTGTTCGGGTCGACGGCGTTCGCGCTGCTGGTCGGGGCGATCCGGCGGGGCACCCGGCTGGCCGTCGCCATGGACGCGCGGGGCTTCGACGCCGGCACCCCGCGCACGGTCGCCCGGCGCCAGCGCTTCACCCGGGCGGACGCCCTGCTGGTCGCCGGCGCGGCGGCGATCGCCGGGGCGGCGCTCACGGTCAGCGTGGTCCTGGGCACCTTCCGCCCGCTGATCGGCTGAGCCCGCTACCGCCGCGGCTGGGCGATCCCGCTCCGGTACGCCAGCACCACGGCCTGCACCCGGTCCCGCACCCCGAGCTTGGCGAAGATGCGGTTCACGTGCGTCTTCACGGTCGCCTCGCCGACGAAGAGCTGGCCGGCGATCTCCCGGTTGGACAGGCCGAGGGCCATCATCCGCAGCACCTCGGTCTCGCGCGCGGTCAGCTCGGCGAGGCCCGGGTGGGGAACCACCGACGCGGTCGCGGTGTAGTGGTCGATCAGGCGGCGGGTGATCGACGGGGAGAGCAGGGCGTCGCCCCGGGCCGCGGTCCGCACCGCCTCGGCCAGCTCCCGCGGGGGCGTGGTCTTGAGCATGAACCCGGAGGCGCCGGCGCGCAGCGCCCGGTAGACGTACTCGTCGAGGTCGAAGGTGGTCAGCATGATGATCCGGGTGTCGCTCCGTGCCGCGAGGATCCGCTCGGTGGCGGCGATCCCGTCCACCGGCGCCATGTGGATGTCCATGAGCACCACGTCGGGCGCGAACCGGGCCGCCAACTGCACGGCTTCCGCGCCGTCGGCCGCGTCGGCGACCACCTCGAGGTCCGGCTGGGCGGTGAGGATCAGGCGGAGCCCGCCGCGCACCAGCGCCTCGTCGTCGGCGATGAGGACCCGGGTCATCCGGTGACCCCGGCCGTGGCCAGTGCGCCGGCCGACGCGTCGACGTCGAAGGGCAGCGTGACGCGCACCTCGAAGCCGCCCTGCGGGCGGGGGCCGGCGCTCACGGTGCCGCCGAACAGCTCCACCCGCTCCCGGATGCCGGTCAGGCCGTGGCCGGTGCCGGCGTTCCGGCGGGCCGGGCCGGCACCGTCGTCCGCCACGTGCAGCCGGAGGGCGTCGCCGGCCACCTCGATCGAGACGCCGACGGTCGCGCCCGGCGCGTGCCGGGCGGCGTTGGTCAGCGCCTCCTGGAGGATCCGGTAGCCGCTGACGTCGGCGGCGGCGGGGATCGTGTCGAGGTCACCCGTGACGGTCACGTCGACCCGCCCGCCGGCCAGGGTCACCCCGGCGGTCAGCCCGTCGATCCGCCGCAGCGACGGCAGTCCCTCCGGGGCCGCCTCCGCGCCGCGGAGGATCACCAGCAGCCGGCGCAGCTCGGTGACCACCTCGCGCCCGACCTCCTGCACCGCGTCGAGGGACGCGCGGGCCTGACCCGCGTCCGAGTCGAGCACCGCCTGCGCCGCGGCGGCCTGCAGCACCATCACCGAGACCCCGTGCGACACGATGTCGTGCAGTTCGCGGGCCACCCGCAGCCGCTCGTCCGTCCGGGCGGCGGCCTCCCGCTCGGCGGCCAGCGCCACGAGCCGGGCCGCCTGCGCCCGCCGCATCCGCACGGCGTACCCGGGACCCACCACGGCGAGCCCCACGAACAGGATGAAGACCCAGTCGGAGTCGCCGGCCACGGCGTTCTCGATCCCGAGCGGGAGGAGGTAGCCGGCCACCGCGACCGCGACCGCGGCCCGGCCACCCACCGCGACACAGGCGAAGGTGGCCGCCACGAGCGCCAGCAGCGGCACGACCGGCCACTCCGGCAGGACCGGCGTGAAGCTCTGCGCGGTGAAGCAGGCCCCGGCGATGACGGCGGCCGTCCGGGGGTACGTCGTGCAGCCGGCCACCGCGAGGCCGTAGCCGACCAGCAGCACGGTGAGGACGGCGAGCCAGCCGGCGGAGAGCGCGGCGAGGTCCGGCCCCTCCCCCTCGACGTAGCCGGCCAGCGGTACGTACAGCTCGGCCAGGCCGAACGCGAACAGCGCGGCCCCGGCGAGCGAGATGGCCACGCCGCGCCACCGGGCCCGGACGTCGAGGGCAGACATGCCGGAAGGGTAGCCACGGCGGGCGGCTCTCCGCGTCCACCCACGGGTGTAGCGACCGCCACCGACACTCCACCCGGGGCTCAACTTCCGCGCCGACGACCCGGCCCGGGTGTCGCTCCTAACGTCCCTCCCACGACTTCGAGAGGAGACACTGATGGACGACAGCACTGGCGGGCGGACCGGCCGGCGGCTCACCGCGGGCGCCCTGCTCGGCGGCGGCGTGGTGTACGGCGTCGCGAACGCCTTCTACTGGGTGATGTTCCCGGACGACGTGGCCGACACCGCCGGGAACGTGGCGGTGGCCGCCGGGAACCTGGGCGCGTGGCGGGTGGAGACCGTGCTGTTCGCGCTGGCCCACCTGCTGCTGCTGCCCGCGACGCTCGGGCTGGCCGCCACGCTGCACCGGCGCAGGCCGGTGGCCGCCATGATCGGCGGCGCCACGGCGCTGCTCGGGCTCTACTTCTCCACCGTCCACCTGTGGCAGTACAACGCCTTCTTCGGGGCCCTGGCCGGCGGTGGTGTGGACGCCGACGCCGCCCGCCCGGTGACGACCGCGATCGACGGGGATCCGTTCGTGATGGCCTCGTTCGCGGTGTGGCTGCTCGGCTGGCTGGTCGGCCTGCTCGTGCTGGCCTTCGGCGCCTGGCGGGCCCGCCTCGTGGCCCTCTGGGTGCCGCTGCTGCTCACCGCCGGGCAGGTGCTGGACCTGGTCGGCTCGGGCGTCCCGGTCAAGCTGGCGGTGAGCGCGCTCATGGTGGCCGGCTTCGTGGGCCTGGCCCTCGGCGTCGCCCGGCGGCACGCGGTCGAGGCGCCGGCCGGGACGGCGGCCCCGGCGACCGCCGCGGCCTGAGCGGGCGAAGGAGGCTCCGGGTGCGGTTGTCGTCGCCGGAGCGACGACAACCGCACCCGACGACCTCAGCTGCGCCGGAAGGCGTAGAACCGGGTCTGACCGGCGCGCTGGCTGCGTCCGGCGAGCCGGGCCTCCCGGCCGGCCGGCGGGCCGGACTTCGGCGGCGGCGGCGTGTCCCCGCGGCCGGGCAGGGTCACCGGTGCGGCGGGCGCCACGGTGAGCGCGTCGAGATCCGGCGGGGTGAGGTCCACCGGGGACGGCGCGGGCTTCGGGGATTTCTTCGGACTGCGCTTGGCGGACATACGCTGCCTCCTGACTGTCGGGCACCCGTGGGCACGGCGAGCGGGGAACAGCCCGGGCGGGTCCGGCCAGGAACGCCACGCCACCGACGGTGACGGGAGAATGCGGACGCCCGGGGCGCACGGTCCACGGCGGTACGCGCGGTGGACCGGGCCTGCGAGAGGTGGGCGTCAGTTACGCATGCCAGCACGCTAACCCACGCCGCGCCGCCCCCGCACCCGAATTACCGCCACCGGGTTCGGAACCCACCGCCACCGTGCCCTCACCCGGCGTCGACGTCCCGGCCCCGCGCCGTACGCGCCGCGATACGGTCGCAGCACGGGCACCGGAGACGAAGGGTGGCGGTAGGCATGGCACAGCGGGCGACGGCGCAGATCGGGGTTACCGGTCTGGCGGTGATGGGCCGCAACCTGGCCCGGAACCTGGCGCGCAACGGCTTCACCGTGGCGGTGCACAACCGCTCGCCGGAGCGCACCCGCAGCCTGGTGGCCGAGCACGGCGGCGAGGGCACGTTCGTGGCGGCGGAGTCCCTCGCCGACTTCGTGGCCGCGCTGGAACGCCCCCGCGCCGTGATCGTCATGGTGAAGGCCGGCGCCCCCACCGACGCCGTGATCGACGAGCTGGTCCCGCTGCTGGAGGAGGGCGACATCGTCGTCGACTGCGGCAACGCGCACTTCGCCGACACCCGCCGCCGCGAGGAGGCGCTGCGCGGGCACGGGCTGCACTTCGTCGGCACCGGGGTCTCGGGCGGCGAGGAGGGCGCGTTGCACGGGCCGAGCATCATGCCGGGCGGCTCGGCCGAGTCCTACCGGAAGCTCGGCCCGATCTTCGAGCGGATCGCCGCCCAGGTGGACGGCGTCCCGTGCTGCCGGCACATCGGCCCGGACGGCGCGGGCCACTTCGTGAAAATGGTCCACAACGGCATCGAGTACGCGGACATGCAGCTCATCGCCGAGGCGTACGACCTGCTGCGGGCCGGCCTGGCGGCGAGCCCGGCGGAGATCGCGGAGATCTTCCGGGAGTGGAACGGCGGCGAGCTGGAGTCCTTCCTCATCGAGATCACCGCCGACGTGCTCGGGCACACCGACGCGGCGACCGGCCGGCCCTTCGTCGACGTGGTGCTCGACCAGGCCGAGCAGAAGGGCACCGGCCGGTGGACCGTGCAGAGCGCGCTGGACCTCGGCATCCCGATCACCGGCATTGCCGAGGCCACCTTCGCGCGGTCGCTCTCCGGGCACGCCGACCAGCGCGCCGCCGCCCGCCGCGCGTTCCCCGACGCGGGTGAGAAGTGGCAGGTGGACGACCGGGACACGTTCGTCGAGGACGTCCGGCGGGCGCTGCTGGCCAGCAAGATCGTCGCGTACGCGCAGGGCTTCGACCACATCCGGGCCGGCAGCCAGGAGTACGCCTGGGACATCGACCTGGGCGGCACCGCCACCATCTGGCGGGGCGGCTGCATCATCCGGGCCCGTTTCCTGGACCGGATCCGCGAGGCGTACGACACGGAGCGGGACCTGCCCACGCTGCTGGTCGCCCCCTGGTTCGCCGACCGGGTCGGCGCCGGGGTCCCGGCCTGGCGGCGGGTGGTGGCCGACGCGGCCCGGACGGGCGTGCCCACCCCGGCCTTCTCGTCGTCGCTGGCCTACTTCGACGCGTTGCGCGCCGAGCGGCTGCCGGCCGCGCTCATCCAGGGGCTGCGGGACAACTTCGGCGCGCACACCTACCACCGGGTCGACCGGGAGGGATCGTTCCACACCCTCTGGGCGGGCGACCGCTCCGAAGTGGAGGCGTGACCGCGCTCAGGCCAGCGTGGCGTGCATCTCCCAGACCAGGATCTCGGCCGGCTCGTCGGCCGTCACCCGCTGACCGCCGGCCATCGTGATCCGGACCGCGTCGCCCTCGTCGAGCCGTCCGGCCGCTTCCAGCGTCACCGCGCCGCCGGGCACGTAGAGGTGCAGGAAGGGCGCGTCGGGCAGGTTCACCGTGTCGCCGGGGGCGAGCCGGGCGGCGTGCAGGGTGGCGTACCGGTTGCGGATCCGGATGGCGGAGGCGCCGTCGTACCGGTCCATCCCGGAGGCGACCGGCACGAGGCCGCCCCGCAGCAGCTCGTCGCCGATCTCGAGCTGCTCGTAGCCGGGGTCGATGCCCTCCTCGTCGGGGAGCACCCACATCTGCACGAAGTGGACCGGGTCGTGGTGCGGGGCCGTGTTCTCCAGCCGCCAGGAGTCGTTCTTCTCCGAGTGCAGGATCCCGGTGCCGGCGCTCATCCGCTGGGCCAGGCCCGGGTAGATGACGCCGGAGTGCCCGGTGGAGTCCTGGTGGACGAGCGATCCCCGCAGCACCCAGGTCACGATCTCCATGTCCTGGTGCGGGTGGGTCTCGAAACCGGTGCCCGGGTGCACCACGTCGTCGTTGTTGACCAGCAGCAGCCCGTGGTGGGTGTTGGCCGGGTCGTAGTGCCGGGAGAACGAGAAGGAGTGCTTGGAGTCGAGCCAGGACAGCCGGGTGAAGAAGCGATCCCCGGCCCGGCGGACGTCCACCGCCGGAGCGGGCGCCGTCGCCGTCACCAGGCCCGCTGCCCGGTCTCGGCCGGCGCCCAGGTGAGCGCCGGCTCGCCGGTGCTCAGCTCGGCGATCTCCCCGGCGCGGACGGCTGGTGTGTGGCCGAGTTCGGCGCAGTGCTGCTCGGCGATCTCCGCGCAGATCTCGGCGACCTGCTCGCAGATCGGGCTGCCCAGGTCCGCCGCGTTCAACGCCATGATCATTTTGAACCGGAGATCGTGCATCCCCCACCCCCGTGGCGGGCGCGTCCGGGCGGCGCGCCCTCGCGCCGATCGTACGCGCGGACGCCCCGCTCCCGGCCGGAAAGCCGGATGGCGGGGCGCCCGCGTGACGGCCCGCCACGGCGGGCCGTCGACGTCACCAGAACCGACGGCGCTTGGCCTTCTGCGGCCGCAGCATGTCGGCGCCCTTGGTGAGCAGTCGGCTCACCCCGGTCGGGCCGCGACGGGCCTCCAGGGTGTGGCTGAGCCGGCGCGCGCCGGCCGCCGCCAGCGGCACGGCGACCGCCATGACCGCCCACTGGGCAATCCGCTTCTGAATCATGTGGGTTCACCTCCGCAATCTGCCTGCTGTCCGGATTGATACCCAGCGGGCGGCGTCGGTAAGCGCGACCTCAGGTGCCGGGGGCCACCGGGTTGGGCAGCGCGCCGCCGAACCGGCGGTCCCGCTGGGCGTAGAGCTCGCAGGCGTACCAGAGGTGCCGGCGGTCGAAGTCCGGCCAGAGGGTGTCGAGGAAGACCAGCTCCGCGTAGGCGGTCTGCCAGAGCAGGAAGTTGGAGGTGCGCTGCTCCCCGGACGGGCGGAGGAACAGGTCCACCTCGGGGACCTCCGGGTGGTAGAGGTATTTCGCGATGGTCTTCTCGGTGACCTTGCCCGGGTCGATCCGCCCGGCGGCCGCGTCGCGGGCGATCGCGGCGGCCGCGTCGGCGATCTCCGCCTGGCCGCCGTAGTTCACGCAGAACTGGAGGGTCAGCGTCGAGTTGCCGCGGGACATCTCCTCGGCGGTCTGCAACTCGGAGATGACGCTCTTCCAGAGCCGCCCGGCCCGGCCGGACCAGACCACGCGGACGCCCAGGTCGACGAGCTGGTCCCGGCGGCGGCGGATGACGTCCCGGTTGAAGCCCATGAGGAAGCGGACCTCCTCCGGGGAGCGCCGCCAGTTCTCGGTGGAGAACGCGTACGCCGACAGGTAGGGGATGCCCAGCTCGATCGCGCCCTCGATGGTGTCGAAGAGGCTGTGCTCGCCCTGCTCGTGACCCTTGGTCCGGGGCAGCCCGCGCTCCTTGGCCCAGCGGCCGTTGCCGTCCATCACCACGGCGACGTGCTTCGGCAGCGCGTCGGCCGGCAGCGCCGGCGGCCGGGCGCCGGAGGGGTGCGGAGTCGGTGGCACCGGCTCGCGCCGGCCGGCCCTCATCGATCGGATCACTCGGTAATCTCCCTGTTCACACCAGCGGCGGCGGGCCCCGCGCCGGTGCGCGGCGGGACCACACCCGGCCCCGCGCCGCCGGGCGGCGGGACCGCGCCGGGCGCCGGGGCACCCCGGTCGACCAGCGGCAGCGAGCGTAGCGCGCGCTCCAGGTGCCACTGGAGGTGCGCCGCGACCAGGCCGCTGCACTCGCGGCGCACGGGGGTCTCGGTGGCGTCGGCGTACGCCCAGTCGCCCGTGGTCAGCGCGGACATCAGCGCGATGGTGGCCGGGGCGGGGTGGGCGGCGCCGGGGGGCCGGCAGTCTGGGCAGACCGCGCCGCCGGCCGGCACGGAGAACGCCCGGTGCCGCCCCGGGGTGCCGCAGACCGCGCACGCGGTCAGCGCCGGCGCCCAACCGGCGAAGGCCATGCCGCGCAGCAGATAGGCGTCGAGCACCAGGGTGGTGGCGTGCTCGCCGGTGGCCAGCGAGCGCAGCGCGCCGAGGGTGAGCTGGAACAGCCGCAGCGAGGGTTCCCGCTCGATCGGCGTGAGCCGCTCGGCGGTCTCGGCGATCGCGCTGGCCGCCGTGTAGCGGGGGTAGTCGCCGAGGAACCGCTTGCCGTAGAGGTCGATCCCCTCGGCCTGGCTGATGGTGTGCAGCGAGCTGCCGTGGTTGCCCTTGGGGTCACCGGCGAGCTGGAGATCGACGTGCCCGAACGGCTCCAGCCGGGCGCCGAACTTGCTGGTGGTGCGGCGGACGCCCCGGGCCACCGCGCGTAGCCGGCCGTGCCGCCGGGTGAGCAGGGTGATGATCCGGTCGGACTCGCCCAGCTTCTGCACGCGCAGCACCACCGCGTCGTCGCGGTAGAGCTGTCGGCGGTATCCGGCCACGGCCCATTCTCCCTCGGGGTGCGATCTCAGGGTCTCCTCGGGGTGGATCGGCGGTCGAACCCGGATGCGCCGCCCGCGGGGTCGGCCGTAGCGTCCTGGCCATGGCTCTGCACCGGACCGCCGTCGCCGCCGCCGCGGCCGCCACCCTGATCGTCCTCGCCGGGTGTGACACCCTGTCGTTCCGCCGCCTGGACTACGACCAGACCGAGAGCGCGAAGATCGCCCGGATCACCGTGCCGGCCGGCGGCGCGGGCGACGTGACGATCCGGGCCACCGGCCCGGCCGACCAGGTGCGGATCAAGCGGATCGTCCGCTACCAGGGCGGGGAGCCCAACACCCGCTACGAGATCAAGGGCGACGAGCTGGTGCTGCCGAGCGACTGCGGCTCCCGGTGCACGGTCTCCTGGGAGGTGACCGCCCCGGAGGGGGTGACGGTGCGCGGCGAGGCCAGCTCCGGCAACGTCACGCTGCACCGGGTCGGCCCGGTGGACTTCAGCCTGAACTCGGGCGACGTCAACGTCACCGAGGCCCGTGGCGAGGTCCGCGTCACCACCACCTCGGGAAACATCGAGGTGGTCGACGCGACCGGCCCGGTCCGGCTGCGTGCCTCCTCCGGCGACATCAGCGCCCGCCGGCTCGCCGCCGAGGTGGACGCCGAGGCCACCTCGGGCAACCTCAGCATCGAGCTGGACAAGCCGGCCGCGGCCCGGTTGCACGCGACCAGCGGCGACGTCGACCTGA
Source organism: Micromonospora chaiyaphumensis (assembly GCF_900091435.1). Lineage (GTDB taxonomy): Bacteria > Actinomycetota > Actinomycetes > Mycobacteriales > Micromonosporaceae > Micromonospora > Micromonospora chaiyaphumensis. The sequence goes on along the minus strand of NZ_FMCS01000016.1, from coordinate 80,009 downwards.
CCGTGCCCGAGGGCCGGTACCGGGTGCGGGCGGACGCCAAGTCGGGCGACACCGACCTCGCCGTGCCGAACGACCCCGGCGCGACCCTGCTGCTCGACGTCACCGCGACCAGCGGCAACGTGCGGGTCGCCGGCCGCTGAGGCGCGCCGCCGGTCAGCCCGGGACGCGCTCGGACCGCGCGGGCGCGCGCGGGGCCGGCATCCGGGCGCCGGCGGTCGCCAGTTCGCCGCCCGCGCCGGCGGGCGCCGGGCTGGCCGGTGCGGCCGCCGCCCGCTCGGCCGCCGTCGGCCGGGGCCGGCCGGGCACCAGTTCCGGGGTACGCCGGGCGGCCCGGTCCTCGACCCAGCCGACCAGCAGGGTGACCACGCCGACCAGCGCGAACACCAGCGCCACCCGGATGGCCAGTCCCAGGAGGTCCTGGTGCGACCAGCCGACCACGTCGACCAGCGGCGTGAGCGCCACCACGAACGGCATGTGCCAGAGGTAGACGGTCAGCGCGCGCCGGTTCAGCACGGTGACCACCCGGCCCAGCACCGGGGTGCGGTCGACCCAGGCCGCGCCGGCGGGCGCCCGGCCGATCGCCACCAGGATGAACGCCGCCGACCAGAGCGCGTTGCCCAGGTGGATGTCGTTGAGGTCGTAACCGCGGGGGCCCGGGTGGGTGAAGATCCAGCCCAGCCCGGCCGCGCCGAGGGCGACCGCGAGCGGCACGAGCACCCGGTTGGCCGTGCGGCGCAGCAGGCCGTCGTGGTGGGCGAAGCCGAGCAGCCAGGCGCCGAAGTACAGGCCGAACTCGCGCAGCACGGCCGGCGGGTTCGCCAGCACGCCCAGCTCGATCGCCACGAGCAGCGCGTACGGGGCCAGCAGGGTGGGCAGCGGGGCCCGGCGGAACAGCCAGAGGGCCACCGGCGAGGCCAGCACGAACCACAGGTAGTCCCGCAGGTACCAGATCGGGCTCAGCGCGAGGGCACCCCAGTGGTTGGCCGGCGGGTCGCTGACCGGGAAGAGCCAGAGCAGCACCTTCGGGGTGAGCGGCAGCCCGGTGAGCAGCATGGCCGGCACGAAGACCGCGGCGAGCACCCAGAGCGAGGGCAGCAGCCGGCGCAGCCGGCGCCCCACGGCCGGTACGCCGCTCCGGTCCAGCGACGCGGCCATCAGTGAGCCGGCGAGCGCGAACATCACCGACATCGCCGGGAAGATCAGGGTCAGCGTCGCCCATCCGGTGACGTGATAGACGACGACGCGCACGATGGCCAGGGAGCGGAGCAGGTCGAGGTATCGGTTACGCATCAGCTCGCGGGGGCGTCGGGGGCAGGGGATAGCGCTTCCCTACCCTCCGACCCCGCCGGACGAAACGGTGCGCGGGCCGGGGTCAAAAGTGAAACTTCCCATAAACCAGACCGATCCGGACCACCCTGGCAGGCCCCGCGAACGCGGACCGCCGGCCCCGGAAAACGGGACCGGCGATTCTGGGGTACGGGGTCAGAAGCCGAGCTTGCGCAGCTGCTTCGGGTCGCGCTGCCAGTCCTTCGCGACCCGGACGTGCAGGTCCAGGTAGACCCGGGTGCCGAGCAGCTCCTCGATCTGCCGGCGGGCCGTGGTGCCGACGTGCTTGAGCCGGCTGCCCCGGTGACCGATCACGATCGCCTTCTGGCTCGGTCGCTCCACGTACACGTCCGCATAGATCTTGGTGACGTTCCCCTCGGGGATCATCTCCTCGACCACGACGGCGATCGAGTGCGGGAGCTCGTCCCGGACGCCCTCGAGGGCGGCCTCGCGGACCAGCTCGGCCACGAGAACCTGCTCGGGGTCGTCGGTGAGCATGTCGTCCGGGTAGAGCTGCGGCGACTCCGGCAGGTAGCCGGTCATCACGTCGACGAGGGTGTCCACCTGGTGGCCCGAGACGGCGCTCACCGGCACCACGTCGGCGAATTCACCCAGCTCGCTCACCGCGAGCAACTGCTCGGCGAGCCGCTTCTTGTCCACCAGGTCGGTCTTGGTGACCACCGCCAGCACGGTGGCCCGCAGGCTGGCCAGCTCGCCGGTGATGAACCGGTCGCCCCGCCCGATCGGCTCGTTCGCCGGGATGCAGAGGCCGATCACGTCGACCTCGCTCCAGGTCTCCCGGACCAGGTCGTTCAGCCGCTCGCCGAGCAGCGTGCGGGGGCGGTGCAGGCCCGGGGTGTCGACCAGCACGAGCTGCGAGTCCGGCCGGTGCAGCACGGCCCGGATGATGTGCCGGGTGGTCTGCGGCTTGTTCGAGGTGATGGCGATCTTGGTGCCGACGATCGCGTTGGTCAGCGTCGACTTGCCCGCGTTCGGCCGCCCGACGAAGCAGCCGAAACCGGCCCGGTAGGGACGCTGGGCCGGCTCGCTCACTCGACCACCGTGCCGAGGACGGTGCCGTCCGGCGCGGCCACGTGGATCGGCGCATCGGCGGCGAGGTCACGGACCGCGGCGTGCCCCGCGCCGTCCAGCGTCGAGGCCTCGGTCACCACCACGGCGGCCTCCAGCCGGCTCGCGCCGGCGGCCACCGCCGAGGCGACCGCGAGCTGGAGCGCGGTCAGGGTCAGCGACGGCAGCGCCACGCTGGCCGCCGCGTACGTCCGGCCGTCCTGGTCGCGCACCGCCGCGCCCTCCACGGCGCCGACCCGGCCCCGCGCACCCCGGGCCAGGACGACCAGCTTGCCGTCCTCGGCGCTCAGCTCGGCCGGGTCGGACGGGGTGGGCCGGGCGGCCGGCAGGGCGGGTGACTCAGGCATCGGCGGGTTGCCTCTCCTCGGAACGGTTGTGGTTGCCGCGGGGATCGGCCTGCTCGCCGCGCCCCGCGCTGTCCGGCGCGTCGCCCGGCTCGGCCCGGCTGACCAGCACGGTGTCGATCCGGTTGCGCCGGCCGGTGGTGCCCTCGGCGATCAGCCGCAGCCCGGCCACCTCGGCCTCGGCGCCCGGGATCGGCACCCGGCCGAGCGCCTGGGCGAGCAGGCCACCGACCGTCTCCACCTCATCGGTGGGCAGTTCGGTGTCGAACAGCTCGCCCAGATTCTCCACCGGCAGCCGGGCGGTCACCCGCACGGCCCCGTCCGCCAGGCGCTCGACCGGCGGGCGTTCGACATCGTACTCGTCGGTGATCTCGCCGACGATCTCCTCGAGGATGTCCTCGATGGTGACCAGGCCGCCGGTGCCGCCGTACTCGTCGACGACGATGACCAGGTGGTTGCGGGCGGCCTGCATCTCCGAGAGCAGGTCGTCGACCGGCTTGGACTCGGGCACGAAGGTCGCCGGGCGCATCAGCTCGGCCACCGGCATCTGCCGGGCCTCCGGGGCGCCCTGGATCCGGCGGATCAGGTCCTTGAGGTAGAGCACGCCGAGCACGTCGTCGACGTTCTCGCCGATCACCGGGATGCGGGAGAAGCCGGAGCGCAGGAAGAGCGCCAGCGCCTGGGCGAGGGTCTTGCCCTCCTCTATCCACACCATCTCGGTCCGGGGCACCATCACCTCGCGGGCGATGGTGTCGCCGAGCGCGAACACCGAGTGGATCATCTGCCGCTCGCCGTGCTCGACCACGCCGCGCTGCTCGGCCAGGTCGACCAGCTCACGCAGCTCGACCTGGGTGGCGAACGGCCCCTCCCGGAAGCCGCGCCCCGGGGTGACCGCGTTGCCGATCAGGATGAGCAGCGAGGCCAGCGGGTTGAGCGCCCGGCCCAGCCAGCGCACCAGCGGCGCGACCGCGCGGCCCACCGCGTAGGCGTGCTGCCGGCCGAGGGTGCGCGGCGCGACGCCGACCACCACGAAGCTGACCACGGCCATCGCCCCGGCGGTGACCAGGGCGGCCCGCCAGCCGGCGCCGAAGGTGTCCACCGCCACCAGCGCGACCAGCGTCGTGGCGGTCAGCTCGGCCAGCAGGCGGAGCAGGAGCAGCAGGTTGAGGTGGCGGACCACGTCGCCGGCGACGGCCTGGAGGGTGCGCGCCCCGCGCGCGCCGTCCCGGGCCAGCTCGGCGGCCCGGGCCGGCGAGACGGCGGCCAGCGCCGCCTCGGTCATGGCGATGAGGCCGGCGAGCACCACCAGCCCCGCCGCGACGGCGAGGAGGGTGAGGTCGGGCAGGCCGGCGGGCGCGCCGCCGGCCGCCAGGGTGGTCATCACTGCGACCGGGTCGACCGCCAGCTGGCCAGCAGCCGGGCCTGGAGACCGAACATCTCCCGCTCCTCCTCCGGCTCGGCGTGGTCGTAGCCGAGCAGGTGCAGCACGCCGTGCACGGTGAGCAGGTGCAGCTCGTCGGCCGTGGAGTGCCCGGCGGCCGCGGCCTGCTTGGCCGCCACCTCCGGGCAGAGCACGATGTCGCCGAGCAGGGCCGGCTCACCGCCGGCCGGGGCGCTCTCGCCCGGGCCGTGGTCGACGCTGCCCTCGTCCATGGGGAAGGCGAGCACGTCGGTCGGGCCGTCGCCACCCATCCAGCGGTGGTTCAGCTCCGACATGTAGTCGATGTCGACCAGCAGCACGGAGAGCTCGGCGAGGGGGTTGACCCCCATCTCGTCGAGGGCGTGCCGGGCGACGGCGAGCACGGCGTCGGTGTCGACGTCGGCGCCGGACTCGTTGGCGATCTCGATGGACAACTGTCTTCCTCTGGTGGGTTAGCGGCGCCGGCCGGCCCGGCCGCCCTGGGCGGTCCGCCCGGGCACGGCGTGCACGCTCTGCGCCTGCTGGTTCTCCCGCTCGGCGTCCCAGCGGGCGTACGCGTCGACGATCTCGCCCACCAGCTTGTGGCGGACCACGTCGGAGCTGGAGAGCTGGGCGAAGTGCACGTCCTCGACGTTGCCCAGGATCTCCCGGACCACCCGCAGGCCGCTCGTCGTGCCGCCGGGGAGATCCACCTGGGTCACGTCACCGGTGACCACGATCTTGGAGTTGAAGCCGAGCCGGGTGAGGAACATCTTCATCTGCTCGGGCGTCGTGTTCTGCGCCTCGTCGAGGATGATGAACGCGTCGTTGAGGGTGCGGCCGCGCATGTAGGCGAGCGGCGCCACCTCGATCGTGCCGGCGGCCATCAGCTTCGGGATCGACTCCGGATCGAGCATGTCGTGCAGCGCGTCGTAGAGCGGGCGCAGGTATGGGTCGATCTTCTCGTTCAGGGTGCCGGGCAGGAAGCCCAGCCGCTCCCCCGCCTCGACCGCCGGCCGGGTCAGGATGATCCGGTTGACCTGCTTGGCCTGGAGGGCCTGCACGGCCTTCGCCATGGCCAGGTAGGTCTTGCCCGTGCCGGCCGGGCCGATGCCGAAGACGATGGTGTGCGCGTCGATGGCGTCGACGTAGCGCTTCTGGCCCAGCGTCTTGGGACGGATGGTGCGGCCGCGCCGGGAGAGGATGTTGAGCGTCAGGACCTCGGCGGGCCGCTCGCTGCCACCCTGCTCGAGCATGCCGACGGTACGCCGGACGGCGTCTGTGGTCAGGGTCTCGCCTTTCTCGATCAGTTCGAGCAGCTCGCTGAAGAGGCGCTCGGCGAGGGCGTTGTCGGCGGGCGCGCCGGTGATGGTGATCTCGTTGCCCCGCACGTGGACGTCACTGTTGACCGAGCGTTCGACGAGCCGCAGGATCTCGTCGCCCGCGCCGAGCAGATTCACCATGATCTTCTGGTCGGGAACCGTGATCCTGGTCTGCACCCGGGGCGGGCCGGGAGGTGGGGTGCCGGTCATAGGTCGGGCCGTCGGGCCCTACGCCACCTGCTCTCGAACTCGGCGCCGGGCCCTGCTGGCGCGGCGGTCGTGACTCCCATCGTATCGGGTCAACACCCGTGGCACCGTGCCCATTTCCGGCGTTGGAAGATCAGTCACCGGCGCGGAAGTCGTACCCCTCGAAGGTCTCCTGGTGCCGGGTGAAGCGGTAGGTGGCCCAGTGCATCCGCACCACGGCGCCGCGCTCGTCCCGGGTCAGCCGGAGCAGCTCGCCCACCTCCCGGCCGGCGACCGTGCGGAACACGTCCGGCCGGTCCGGCAGCGGCGCGAACACCGCGGGCGGCTTGCCGGCCGGGTCGTCCGCGCCGCGGGCGCGCAGCGCCCCGTCGTGCCAGGAGAAGACGTACTCGAAGCCCTCGCCCCACCAGCGGCCGAGCAGGCCGCGCAGGTGCTCCGGGGCGGGCGCGCCGGGGCGCCACGGCTCGACGTCGGCCGGGTCGTGCTCGGCGGCGGCGGCGAGCAGCCGGTGCGGCAGCTCGAAGACCTCCACGCCGGTGCCGGAGGAGCCCAGCACCGCGCAGCCCATCGCGCCGGCGGTGCCGTCCCCGCCGCGCCGGCCGTAGACGGCCGCCAGGAAGCCGGGCATGGCCCCGTCGTGCCCCACGTGCAGCACCCGCGCGGGCTGCGGCACCAGGATCAGCCCGAGACCGAAACCGCCGGCCCAGAGCGTCTCGTCGGTGGTGGTCAGCGGCCAGCGCATCTCGTCGAGGGTGGCCGGCGCGAGCACGGCGCCGGCCGGGTCCAGCGCGGCCGGGTCGGCCAGGAAGGCCGCCCAGCGCGCCATGTCCGGCGCGGTGCTCCAGAGCTGCGCGGCGGGGGCCACCGCACCGAAGTCGGTCGGCGGCTCCGGCCGGGCCTCGTCGGAGTACGCGTCGACCAGGAACCCGGTCGCCGCCCGGTCGCCGGGCGTGGGGCCGGTGGCGGTCAGCCCGAGCGGGGCGAGCACCCGCTCGGCCAGCACCTCGGCCCAGGTGCCGCCGCGGAGCTGGGCGACCAGCTCGCCCAGCAGGGCCATGCCGAGGTTGGAGTAGTGGTAGCGCCGCCCGGTGGGCAGCACCCGCTCCACCCGGGCCAGGTCGGCGAGCAGCTCGCGGACGTCGGGCGCGCGCAGGCTGTCCCAGACGTCGCCGTGCGGCTCGCGCTGCAGGCCCGCGGTGTGCGACAGCAGCCGGCGTACGGTCAGCTCGCCGTGCGCCGGCAGGTCGAGGTGCCGCCCGATCGGGTCGTCCAGGTCGAGCAGCCCCTCGTCCCGGCACTGCATGACCAGCACCGAGGTGAAGGTCTTCGTGACCGAGCCGATCCGGAAGACCGTCTCCGGCGCGAGCGGGGTGTCGTTGCCGGTCCCGCCGACCGTGCAGGTCCAGAGCGGCCGGTCGGCCCGGTGCAGGGCGACCGAGACCGCCGGGATCCGCCCGTGGGCCTGCGCCTGCCGCACCATCCGGCCGAGCCGGTCCTGCACCGTGATCATGAGGGCAGTCTAGGCAGCGCGTCAGCGGCAGAGCATCGGGCCGAGCGGCGCCCCGCCGAGCAGGTGCGCGTGCACGTGGAAGACCTCCTGGCCACCGTACGGGCCGGTGTTGAACATCAGCCGGAAGCCGTCCACCGTCAGCCCCTCCTCCTCGGCCACCACGGCGGCCGTGCCCAGCAGCTCACCGGCCAGCCCCGGGTCGCCCTGGGCCAGGGTGGCCACGTCCGCGTAGTGCTCCTTCGTGATCACCAGCACGTGGGTGGGCGCCTTCGGGTCGATGTCCCGGAAGGCCAGCGTGGTGGCGGTCTCACGGACGATGGTGGCGGGGATCTCCCCGGCGACGATCCGGCAGAACAGGCAGTCGGTTCCCATCGGGGCATGGTAAGTCGTCGCGTACCGGCTGAGGCATGATGTGGCGCGTGACTTCTCGGGCGGTGCTGGTGACGGGGGCCTCGCGGGGCATCGGGCGCGCGGTGGCGCGGGCGTTCGCGGAGGGCGGGGACCGGGTCGCGATCCACCACCGGGACTCCGCCGAGCTGGCCGAGGCGCTGCGGGCGGAACTGCCCGGCGACGGGCACGTCGTGGTCCGCGCCGACCTGGCCGACCCGGACGCGGTCCGGGCCATGGTCGACGAGGCGGCGCGGCTTCTGGGCGGCCTCGACGTACTGGTCAACAACGCCGGCGTCTACGGACCGCGCGACCTGCCGCACCCGGTCTTCGGCAACACCTACGAGCAGTGGCAGGAGCAGTGGCGGCTGGTCCTGGAGACCAACCTGACCGGCGCCGCGAACGCCACCTGGTGCGCCGCCCAGCACATGCGCGAGCGGGGCGGCCGGATCGTCAACGTGTCGTCCCGGGGCGCCTTCCGGGGCGAGCCGGAGCAGCCCGCGTACGGCGCCAGCAAGGCCGGGCTCAACGCCCTCGGGCAGTCGCTGGCGCTGGCCCTGGCGCCGTACGGCATCGCGGTGGCGACGGTCGCGCCGGGCTTCGTGGCGACCGACATGACCACCACCCACCTCAGCGGCGAGCGGGGCGACGCGATCCGCGCCCAGTCCCCGTTCAACCGGGTGGCCCGCCCCGAGGAGATCGCCGCGGCGGTGCACTGGCTGGCCAGCCCCGAGGCCGAGTGGGCCTCAGGAACGATCGTCGACCTGAACGGCGCCTCCTACCTCCGCACCTGACGTGCCCACTCGCAGCGCGTTGATCAAGAGGTTTGCGTCGGAATCCGGCCAGATCCTGACGCGAACTTCTTGATCAACGCCGAGGGAGGCGCCGTGGGCGGGTTACCAGCGGTGCAGGCGGGTGGAGAGGACGGTCAGGGCGGCCACGCCGGCTGTTGAGGTGCGGAGCACCGACGGGCCCAGGCGGACCGGGCGGGCGCCGGCCTGCTCGAAGGCCGACAGCTCGGTGGGGGCGATGCCGCCCTCGGGGCCGACCACCAGGACGATCTCGCCGACGTCGGGCAGGTCGGCCGTGGTCAGCCGGTCGTCGGCCTCCTCGTGCAGGACGAACGCGGCGGCCGCGCCGGCGATCCGCCGGGTCACCGTGGTGGTGGACTCGTCGGGCGTACCCGCCACCACCGGCAGCCACGGGCGGCGGGCCTGCTTGGCCGCCTCCCGGGCGGTCGCCGCCCACTTCTCCCGGGCCCGTACGCCCCGGTCACCGCGCCACTGCGTCACCGAGCGGGACGCCGCCCAGGGGACGATCTCGTCCACCCCGACCTCGGTCATCGCCTGCACGGCCAGCTCGCCCCGGTCGCCCTTGGCGATGCCCTGCACCACGACGAGTCGCGGAACGGGCGCGTCGGCGTACCCCCGGGAGGTGACCCGGAGGTCGAGGGTGCCCCGGCCGACGGCGGTGACCACCGCGCCGGCCGTGCCGCCACGCCCGTCGGCGAGCAGCAGTTCCTCACCGACGCGCAGCCGCTGCACGGTGGCCGCGTGGTGCCCCTCCGGGCCGTCCAGCGTCAGCGTGTCACCGGTGGGCAGCGCCTCGACCAGGAACAGCGGCGCCGACACCTCAGGCGTGCCCGTTGAAGGCGTCGCGCATCCGGGAGAAGAAGCCACCCTGCTTGGTCAGCTCGGCGACCTCCTCGCCACGGGTCTTGGCGAAGTCGCGCAGCATCCGCTCCTGGTCGGCGTCGAGCTTGGTCGGGGTCCGCACGTCGAGGTGGACGTAGAGGTCGCCCCGGCCGGTGCCGCGCAGGTGCGGCACGCCCCGGGCGCGCAGCCGCAGCGTGCTGCCCGGCTGGGTGCCCGGCTTGACGTCGACCGTCTCCTCGCTGTCGAGGGTCTTGATGGTCAGCCGGGTGCCGAGCGCGGCCGCCGTCATGGGCACGGTGACCCGGCAGTGCAGGTCGTCGCCCTTGCGGGAGTAGACGTCGTGCGGCCGCTCGTGGATCTCGACGTAGAGGTCGCCGGCCGTGCCACCGCCCGGGCCGACCTCGCCCTGCTGGGCCAGCCGGATCCGCATGCCGTCCTCGACGCCCGCCGGGATCTTGACGGTGAGCGAGCGGCGGGTGCGCACCCGGCCGTCACCCGCGCAGGTCGGGCAGGGGTGCGGGATGGTGGTGCCGTAGCCCTGGCAGACCGTGCACGGCCGGGCGGAGACCACCTGGCCGAGGAAGGTCCGCTGCACCGACTGCACCTCGCCCCGGCCGCCGCACGCCTCGCAGGTCGCCAGGTGGGTGCCGGCCGCGGTGCCCGCGCCGGAGCAGGTGGTGCAGAGCACCGCCGTGTCGACGGTGATCGGCGCCTCGACGCCGAACGCCGTCTCGTTCAGGTCCAGCTCCAGCCGCAGGATCGCGTCGGCGCCCGGCCGGGTGCGCGGCCGGGGCCCCCGGCTGCCGCCCGCGGCCCCGCCGAAGAAGGCGTCCATGATGTCCTGGAAGCCGACGAACGGGCCGGCGCCGCCCGGACCACCCGGACCCGCGCCCCCGCCGCCCGGGGCGAGCGGGTCGCCGCCCAGGTCGACGATCTGCCGTTTCCGATCGTCCGACAGGACCTCGTACGCGGCGTTGATGTCCTTGAACTTCTCCTGTGCCTCCGGGTCCGGATTGACGTCCGGGTGGAACTGCCGCGCCAGCTTGCGGTAGGCGCGCTTGATCTCGTCGTCGGAGGCGTCCCGGCTCACGCCGAGAATGCCGTAGTAGTCCCTGGCCACTGCGTTCGGTGTCCTCATGTTCGTCTCGCGTTGCGCCGGTCGTCGGCCGGAGCCGGCCGTCGGCCCTGACTGGTCAGTTCTGGGCCAGCAGTTCGCCCACGTAGCGTGCCACGGCCCTCACCGTGGCGATGGTGCCGGGGTAGTCCATGCGGGTCGGGCCGAGCACGCCGAGACCACCCACAATGGTGGCGCCCGGGCCGTACCCGGTGCTGACCACCGAGGCGGCGCGCAGGTTGTCGATCTCGTTCTCGTCGCCGATGAGCACCCGGGTGGTGCTCGGCTCGGCCTCCCCGATCAGCTTGAGCAGCACGACCTCCTCCTCGAGCGCCTCGAGGATCGGGCGCAGCGAGCCCTGGAAGTCGAGCAGGCCGCCGCGGGTCAGGTTGGCCGTGCCGGCCAGTGCGATGCGCTCCTCGTGCCGCTCGACCAGGGTCTCCAGCAGCACGCTGGAGAGCGTGGCCATGGCCGGGCGCAGTTGCGGGGTGGACTCGTCGACCAGGGCCTGCACGAGCGGCGGGGTGTCGGAGAGCCGGCTGCCGACCAGCTTCTCGTTGACCACCCGGCGCAGGTCGGTCACGTCCTCGGCGGCGACCGGCCCGGGCAGCTCGACCAGCCGCTGCTCGACCCGGCCGGTGTCGGCGATCATCACGACCATCAGCCGGGTGGTGGAGATCGGCACCAGTTCCAGGTGGCGCACCTTCGAGCGGGCCAGGCTCGGGTACTGCACCACGGCGACCTGCCGGGTGAGCTGGGCGAGCAGGCGGACCGTGCGGTGCACCACGTCGTCCAGGTCGACGGCGCCGACCAGGAAGCGCTCGATGGCCCGGCGCTCGGCCGGGCTGAGCGGCTTGACCCGGGAGAGCCGGTCGACGAAGAGGCGGTAGCCGCGGTCGGTGGGCACCCGGCCGGCACTGGTGTGCGGCTGCCGGATGTAGCCCTCCTCCTCCAGCACCGCCATGTCGTTGCGGACGGTCGCCGGGGAGACGCCCAGCTGGTGGCGCTCGACCAGGGCCTTGCTGCCGACCGGCTCCTGCGTGGCGACGTAGTCCTCGACGATCGCGCGCAGCACGGCGAGCTTGCGGTCGTCGAGACCCATCTCCCCCACCTCCTGACGCACCTCGTCCGCCCCGGCGCGCGGCGCCCGCCGGGCGTCTGGCACTCGACTGTAGCGAGTGCCAGTCTACGTCGGCGGGCCCGCCGACGCGATGATCAGCGACGCACCCCGGGTGCGGCCCGCCGCACAGTCGGCCCACCAGGGCCGAACAGCCGGACATCCCGGGCGATCTCGCTCTGGTGCGCCCTTGCTTCCGGCACCTACCGTGACGTCCATGACTGAACCTCCTCGCCCTCCCGGAGCGGGGGACTCCGGCGCACCGCCGCCGGAGCCGACCCCGCCGGCGGCACCGTACGGCTCGTCGGCCGGCGAGCCACCCACCGCACCACTGTCCGGGGCACCGGCGGGGGGCGACTATCCCCCGCCCGGTGGCTATCCGCCGCCCCCCGGCGGCCAGCCGCCGTCGGGCGGCTACCCACCCCCGGGCGGCTACCCCCCGCCGGGCGGCGGCTACCCGGGCGGCGGCGCCTACGGGCCGCCCGCGGGCTACGCCAACAACGACGACAAGACCTGGGCCCTGGTCGCGCACTTCGGCGGCGCGGCCGGGATGTTCGTGGGCGGCGGAGTGCTGGGCTGGGTCGCCCCGCTGATCGCCCTGCTCGCCCGCGGCAACCAGTCGCCGACCGTCCGCGCGCACGCGATCGCCGCGCTCAACTTCCAGCTCATCTGGTCGATCATCGCGCTGGTCGGCTGGATCCTCGCCTGCATCCTGATCGGCTTCGTGATCGGTTTCGGCGCGATGATCGTCGGCATCATCTTCGGCATCCTGGCCGGGGTGAAGGCCAACGAGGGGCAGCTCTACCGCTACCCGATGTCGGCCAGCCTGATCAAGTGACCCGCTCCCGGCCGGCTCCCCTACCCCGGGGGCCGGCCGGGCCCGGTCAGGGCAGCAGGTCGCGGACGACCGCGTCGGCGAGCAGCCGGCCGCGCAGGGTGAGCACCGCCCGGCCGGCGGCGTACGCGTCGGCGTCCAGCAGGCCGTCGGCCCGCGCCCGCTCGGCGCCCGCCCGGCCCGCCTCGTCGAGCCCGGACAGGGGCAGGCCGCTGGCGAGCCGCAGCCGCAGCATCACGTCCTCCATGTGCGCCTCGTCCGGTGTGAGCACCTCCCGGGCCAGGCCGGGCGACTCCCCGGCGGCCAGCCGCTGGGCGTACGCGGTCGGGTGCTTGACGTTCCACCAGCGCACCCCGCCGACGTGGCTGTGCGCCCCCGGGCCCAGGCCCCACCAGTCGGCGCCGGTCCAGTAGAGCAGGTTGTGCCGGCACCGGGCCGCCTCCGAGCGGGCCCAGTTGGAGACCTCGTACCAGGAGAAGCCGGCCGCGCCGAGGGCCGCCTCCGCCGCGAGGTAGCGGTCCGCCGCCACGTCGTCGCTGGGATACGGCAGCTCGCCGCGCCGCATCCGCGCAGCCAGCCGGGTGCCGTCCTCCACGATCAGGGCGTACGCGCTGACGTGGTCCACCCCCGCCGCGACCACCTGGTCCAGCGAGGCGGCGAAGTCCTCGGCGCTCTCCCCCGGCGTGCCGTAGATCAGGTCCAGGTTCACGTGGTCGAACCCGGCGTCCCGCGCCTCCAGCGCGGCGGCGGTGGCCCGGCCGGCGCTGTGCTGCCGGTCGAGGATCGCCAGCACGCCGGGCGCCGCGGACTGCATGCCCAGCGAGATCCGGGTGTAGCCGGCGGCCCGCAGCGTCTTGAGCGACTCCGGGGTCACCGTCTCGGGGTTGGCCTCGGTGGTCACCTCGGCGTCGGCGGCCAGCCCCCAGGTGCGGTCGATGCCGTCGAGGATCCGGGCCAGGTCGTCGGCCGGGAGCAGGGTGGGGGTGCCGCCGCCCACGAAGACGGTGTCGACGCGGGGCGGCGGGCTGTCGCCCAGCACCCGGCCGGCGAGGGCCAGCTCGGTCAGCACCGTGTCGGCGTACGTCTCGCGGCCGGCACCGCCGCCCAGCTCGGCGGCCGTGTAGGTGTTGAAGTCGCAGTAGCCGCACCGGCTGGCGCAGAACGGGACGTGCACGTACACGCCGAAGCCGCGCGCGCCGACGGCGCGGCGGGCGGCAGCGGGCAGCGCCCCGTCGCGCGGGACGGGTTCGCCTTCTGGAAGGACGCCGGGCATGGCCACTAGTGTGCCCGGCATGACCTCTCCGGACGCTCTCGTGCGGGTCGCCACGGCCCGTGGGGTGACCACCCTCACCCTGGACAGCCCGCACAACCGCAACGCGCTCTCCACCCCGCTGATGACCGAGCTGCTGGCCGGGCTGGCCGAGGCTGTCGCCGACGACGCGGTCCGGGCGATCGTGCTGGACCACACCGGCCCGGTCTTCTGCTCCGGGGCGGACCTGAAGGAGACCGCCGCCGCGTACGCCAGCGGGTCGGTGCCGGCCGGGATGCTGGGCGACGTGCTGGTCGCCGTGCGGGAGTGCCCGAAGCCGGTGCTCGCGCGGGTGGCGGGGCCGGCGCGGGCCGGCGGCCTGGGCCTGATCGCCGCCGCCGACCTGGCGGTCTGCGCCGAGGAGGCCACGTTCGCCTTCACCGAGGTCCGGATCGGGGTGATCCCGGCGGTGATCTCGGCGACCGTGCTGCCTCGGCTGCACCCCCGGGCCGCCGCCGAGCTGTATCTGACCGGCGACACCTTCGACGGCCGGCGGGCCGCCGAGATCGGCCTGGTCACCGCCGCCGTGCCGGCCGACGGGCTGGACGCCGCGGTGGAGCGCTACTGCGCCTCGCTCGTGAAGGGCGCCCCGAAGGCCCTCGCCGGCACCAAGGAGCTGCTGCGCCGGCCGGCCGCCACCGACCTGCGGGCCGAGATCGCCGAGTTGGCCGCGCTCTCCACGGGGTACTTCCTGTCCGCGGAGGGCCGGGAGGGCGTCCTCGCGTTCCGGGAGAAGCGTCCCGCGGCCTGGGTGCCGGCCGGAGACTGAGGCCGAGGGGCGTCCCCGGACGCGGCGCGTGGCGGGGCGGTGACGGAGCGGGAGCCGTCCGGTCGGCCGACCCGGACACGGGAGTGAGCGACGTACGCTTGGCGGGCTGTCGGGACAGGGGGTGCGGGTGCGAACGCGAGCGGCGATCGTGGCATCGGGTGTGGTGGTGGCGGTGCTGGCCCTGCTCGGCGTGTGGTTCGTCGCGAAGCAGTTCGGGCACCACCTGCGGCTCCCGACGGCCAGCCGGACCTGCACCGTCCAGGCCGACGGCGAGGTCGTGCTCAGCGCCGACCAGATGGCCAACGCGGCCACCATCGCAGCCATCGGCGTGCAGCGCCGGATGCCCGAGCGGGCCGTGGTGGTGGCGCTGGCGACGGCCTACCAGGAGTCGCACCTGCGCAACATCGCCCACGGCGACCGGGACTCGCTCGGCCTGTTCCAGCAGCGCCCGAGCCAGGGCTGGGGCACCCCCGAGGAGATCCGCGACCCGCGCTACGCGGCGACGAAGTTCTACACCGCGCTGAAGAAGGTCAAGGGCTGGGAGAAGCTGCGGGTCACCGAGGCCGCCCAGCGGGTGCAGCGGTCCGCCTACCCCGAGGCGTACGAGAAGTGGGCCGACGAGTCGCAGGTGCTCACCCGCGCCCTGCTCGGCAACGCGACCGGGGCGGTGGCGTGCACGGTCGGCCCGACGCCGACGAT
Source organism: Micromonospora chaiyaphumensis (assembly GCF_900091435.1). Lineage (GTDB taxonomy): Bacteria > Actinomycetota > Actinomycetes > Mycobacteriales > Micromonosporaceae > Micromonospora > Micromonospora chaiyaphumensis. The sequence goes on along the minus strand of NZ_FMCS01000016.1, from coordinate 64,927 downwards.
GCGCGGCCCGGCCGCCGCCAGCGCCCTCATGCAGAGCCTGGCCCTCGACTGGGGCCTGCCGGAGCTGAGCTCGGGCACCGACCTGACCGGGCTCACCGTGCCGGCGGCGGACAGCCGCAACGGCTGGCGGTACGCCCACTGGCTGGTCTCGCACGCCGACGACCACGGGGTGAAGCGGGTCCGCTTCGGCAGCCTGGAGTGGACGGCCGAGCAGGGCACCTGGGGCCGGGTGAAGGGTGATCCGGCGACCCAGGTGCTGGCCGAGGTCTTCGCGGCGGCCTGACCCACCGATCAGGCGACGGTCCCCAGCCGGCGGCGGATCTTCGCCTGCACCGACTCGGGCAGGTCCGGCACGTCGAGCAGGCGCGGCAGCAGCTCCGGCTCCAGCGTGGTCGCCCGGAACACCTCGCCGATGGTCACCCCGTGCGCCGGCCGGTCGACCACCTCGACGGGATCGCCCGCGCCCACCTCGCCCTCGCGCAGCACCCGCAGGTACGCCCCGGGCGCCCCGTGGACGGTGAACCGCTTGATCAGGTCGGGCATGCCCCAGAACCCGGCGAACGTGCGGCACGGCGTGCGCGGCTTGGTCACCTGAAGGACGGCGGTACCCACCGCCCAGCTCTCGCCGATCACGGCGCCCGTGACGTCCACGGCCCAGGTGGTGAAATTCTCGCCGAAGGCGCCCGGCCGCAGCGTCCGGCCCAGCTCGCCGGCCCACCAGCCGGCGTCCTCCTCGGCGTACGCGTAGACCGCCTGGTCGGGGCCGCCGTGGTGGGCCCGCTCGCCGATGAAGTCGCCGGTGACCCCGCCGAACCGGATCGCCACCCGGCCGTCGACCGGCCGCTTGTCGATGCCGCTGCGGCCGCTCGGGTCGCCCGCCCACTCGGCCTCGGTCACCCCGCCGATGTTCACCGCCGCCAGCCTGCCCGTCATGGCCGCCAGCCTAGGGGCCGCCACCGGGCGCGGGGAAACGGGTTCCTCCCGGCGCCCGGCGGACCGCTCAGCCCTTGACCGCCCCGGCGACCAGGCCGGAGACCATCCGGCGCTGGACCAGCAGGAAGAAGACGACCACCGGCAGCGTGAACAGCGTCGAGGCGGCCATCACCGAACCCCAGGCAGTGTCGTCGCGCCCGAAGAAAAAGGTCATGGCCACCGGCAGCGTGTACTTGTGCTGGTCGTTGACAAAGGTCAACGCGAAGATCAGCTCGTTCCAGGCGGTGATGAAGGAGAAGATGCTGGTGGCCACGAGGCCGGGCGCGACCAGCGGGAAGAGCACCTTGCGGAAGGTCTGGGCCCGGCTGGCCCCGTCGATGGCCGCCGCCTCCTCCAGTTCCTTGGGCACCGCGGCCACGAAGCCACGCAGCATCCACACCGCGAACGGCAGCGAGAAGCCGAGGTAGGTGAGGATCAGGCTGGGCAGGGTGTTGTAGAGCCCGAGCCGCTGGATCATCAGGAACAGCGGGATGACCAGCGCCTCCAGCGGGATCATCTGCACCACGAGCAGCAGGATGAGGAAGGTGGTGCGGAGCTTGAAGCGGAACCGGGCCACCGCGGTCGCGGCGAGCAGCGCGACCAGCCCGCTCAGCAGCACGGTGGCCACCGCGACCAGCGCGCTGTTGAGGAAGAAGTCCGTGAAGGTCACGCCCGGGATCAGGTTGCCGGTGAGGATCTCCCGGTAGTGCTCCAGGGTCGGCTCCGCCGGCACCGGGCGCGGCGTGGCCGAGAAGATCTCCTTGTTGGGCTTCAGCGAGGTGGCGACCATCCAGTAGACGGGGAAGGCCGCGAAGAGCGCGACCAGCAGGCCGGCGCCGTTGAGGGCGATCTTCTTCACGACTCGTCCTCCTGCCGGAGCACCATACGGACGTACACGCCGGTCACCACCAGCAGGATCAGGGTGAGGATGACGGCGATCGCCGAGCCCAGGCCGTACTTCGGCGGCGGCGAGAACGCCTCCGCGTACGAGTAGATCGACAGCATGAACGTCGACCGGTCCTGGGTGCCGCCGGCCAGCACGAACTGCTGGGTGAACACCTTGAAGTCCCAGATCGTGGAGAGCACCACGAGGATGCCGAAGACCGGCCGCAGCATCGGGAAGGTGACGGACCAGAAGACCCGCCACGGGCCGGCCCCGTCCACCCGGGCGGCCTCCTGGAGCTCGCTCGGCACGCTCTTCAGCCCGGCCAGCACGCTGACGGCGATGAACGGGAACGAGTGCCAGACCACCACGAGGGTGAGGATGCCGAAGAAGAGCAGCGGGTCGTTGAACCAGCCGTAGCCGGTCCAGTCGCTGCGCCCGAACAGGGCCGTCGAGAGCCCGTCCGGAAGCTTGTTGAACAGCCAGGTCACCAGGCCGCTCGTGTCGTCGAAGATCCACTTCCAGACGATGGTGCCGGTCAGTGCCGGGGTGGCCCAGGCCAGCATCACGCAGCTCGCCACGAACGTGGCCATCTTCTTGCCGAGCCGGTTGAGCAGCAGCCCGACCAGGGTGCCGAGGATCATGGTGAGCACCACGTTGGCCACGGCGAAGAGCACGGTGTTGCGCAGCACCGTACGGAAGAACGGGTCGCCGAGGATCTGCGCGTAGTTGGCCAGGCCCACCCACGGCCACTCGCGGTCCCCCCGCAGCTGCCGGACGCTGTCCAGCTTGTAGAAGGACATCATCACGACCTGGCCGAGCGGCCAGAGCAGCAGCACCCCGATGATCGCCAGGCAGGGCAGGAGCAACAGGTACGGGAGGCGGTCCACACGGCGGCGCCGCCGCGCGGGGGTCTCCCGCGCGGCGGCTTCGCCGGTGGCCTCGGTCAGCGTGGTCACTTGGCGTTGAGGATGCTTTCCATCTCGGTGGCCGCGTCGGCGGTGGCCTTCTCGACCGTCTTCTGACCCTTGATGACCGAGCTGTTCATGGCCTGGGTCACCGTCTTGGTGCGGCTCACCTCCACCCACTTCGGGGTGAGCGGGGTCAGCTTGGTGTTCTGCATGGCGGTGGCGAACGCCGCCATCACCTTGTCGTTGGCGTAGTTGCCGCCGCTGACCAGGTCCTTGTAGACCGGGAAGAAGCCGAGGCTGCTGGCGAACTCCTGGTCCTTCTGCTTGCTGAGCAGCACGGTCAGGTAGTCCCAGGCCAGGGCCTGCCGCTTGCTGTCCTTCCAGAGGGCGATGTCGGAGCCGCCGGCGAAGGCCGGTGCGGCCTTGCCGTCCGGACCGGGGATGGGGAACGTGCCCCACACCTTCTCGATGTCCGGGTTGTCCTTCTTCATGGCGCCGCCCTGCCAGCTGCCGGCGAACGCCATGGCGGCCTTGCCGGTGGCGAACTGGGTGCGGGCGTCGACCTCGTTCCAGGCGGCGGCGGCCGGCGGGGCCACCTTGTGCACGGTCACCAGGTCGGTCCAGAACTTGACGGCCTTCTGCGCCTCCGGCGTGTTGTAGCCGGACTTCCAGTTGTCGCCGTCCTTGGTGGCGATCTCCGCGCCGGCCGCCCAGAGGAACGAGTAGAACGGCAGCTCGGAGTTGCCGGGCAGCGCGATGCCGTAGGTGCCGGGCTTCTTGGCCTGGACGGTCTTCGCGGCGGTGACCAGCTCGTCCCAGGTCGTCGGCGGCTTCACGCCCGCCTCGGCGAACCAGTCGGTGCGGTAGTAGATGGCGCGCACGCCGGCGTACCACGGGACGCCGTACTGCTTGCCGTCGAGCTGGGCGTTCTTCACGAGATCGGGAAGGATGTCCTTGCCCTCGGACCAGCCGTTGAACTTCTCCGTGACGTCGGCGAGGGCCTCCTGCGCCGCCCAGCCCTGCGTCTCGGTGTTGCCCAGCTCGGTGACGTCCGGGCCCTCACCGCCGGCGAGCGCGGCCTGGAACTTCTTCGGCGCCTCGAGCCAGGGGATGTACTGCACCACGACGTCGGTCTCGGGGTGCTTCTTCTTGAACTCCGCCTCGACGCCGTCGAGGAACTTGGTCTGGGCGTCGCCGCCCTCACCCATCATCCAGACCGTCAGCTTGCTGTTGTCCGCGGCCTTGTCGTCGTCGCCGGAGCCACCGCACCCGGACAGCACCATCGCGGCCGAGGCCACGATGGCGGTGACCGGGGCCAGCCGCTTCCACCTGTTCACGCCATATCTCCCTCGGGGCCGTTTGGCACTAACCTTCTCCGCCGCACCTTAGTAGGAAAATTTCCTTTACAACAGGGGGTACTCGCGGCGGGCGGCCGTGGCGACCGTACAACAGCCGTGGGCCCGGGCGGCAGGGGTGCCGTCCGGGCAGCTCAGGGAGACGGAAGCGGGCGCCCGACCGGTCGGTCGGGCGCCCGCTTCGGCGCTTCGGCGGTGGGGGTCAGTAGCGCGAGACGCCGCGACGGCGACCCACGCCGGCCACCAGGGCCACGCCGATGGCGGCGAACAGCACCTGCAGCAGCAGCTCACGCCAGTCGATGCCGGCGGTGTCGGCGAAGCCCGAGGCCCGCGCGACGATCGTGCCCAGCAGCGCGGCGCCGACGCCGATCAGCATGTGCAGCCACATCGGCATGTTCTGGCGGCCCGGGACGACCAGGCGGCCCAGAGCGCCGACGATCAGACCAACGATGAGCGCGGTGATGATGCCCCAAACGGTGAGCTCCACGGTCGCCCTCCTTCTTCTGAATGAGTCACACGATGTCGTGTGGTTCCTGTCGTGACCGCTAAGTGCCCGACCCGCCGAAAATCCAAACCGACTCCGGGAACGAATTGCCCACAACGGCCCTGACCTGGGATTTCCGGGCCGGATCCGGTCATGCGGAAAGCGGCCGACCGGCCATTTGGCGGCTGACCGCGTTCAATGCCCGAACGCCAGCGGGCGCCCGACCGGCCGGTCGGGCGCCCGCTGAGGCGCAAGGCGAGGTGCGTCAGTAGCGCGAGACGCTGCGGCGGCGACCCACGCCGGCCACCAGGGCCACGGCGATGGCGGCCAGCACGACCTGGACCAGCAGCTCCATCCAGTCGATGCCTGAGGTCTCGGTGGCGATGCCCATGGCGCGGGCCAGGACGGTGCCCAGCAGCGCGGCGCCGACGCCGATCAGCATGTGCAGCCAGATCGGCATGTTCTGGCGGCCCGGCACGACCAGGCGGCCCAGCGCGCCGACGATCAGACCAACGACGAGCGCGGTGATGATGCCCCAGACGGTGAGGTCCACGGTCTTCTCCTTCTAAGAAGTTTCACACGGTCTGTGTGGTTCCTGTCGTGACCGGTAAGTTCCCGACCCGCCGAAAACCCAAACCGCACCGCCCGCCGGGGTGCCGCGCGTCCACCGGCGATCACGCAGGTGGGAGCGGTACCGGCCATCGAGGAAAAAATCTTCGGGCGTACGCGAAACGGCCGGCACCCCGCGCGTGCGGGGGCCGGCCGTGTGGCGCGGAGGCTTACTTCTTGCCGGGGGCCTTGCCGTCGCCGGAGTCCGAGGAGAGCGCGGCGATGAAGGCCTCCTGGGGGACCTCCACCCGGCCCACCATCTTCATCCGCTTCTTGCCCTCCTTCTGCTTCTCCAGCAGCTTGCGCTTCCGGCTGATGTCACCGCCGTAGCACTTGGCGAGCACGTCCTTGCGGATGGCGCGGATGGTCTCCCGGGCGATCACCCGGCTGCCGATGGCGGCCTGGATGGGCACCTCGAACTGCTGGCGCGGGATCAGCGTGCGCAGCTTCGCCGCGATCGTGGTGCCGTACGTGTACGCCTTGTCCTTGTGCACGATCGCGCTGAACGCGTCCACCGGCTCGCCGTGCAGCAGGATGTCGACCTTCACGAGGTCGGACGCCTGCTCGCCGGAGGGCTCGTAGTCCAGCGACGCGTAGCCCTTGGTGCGGCTCTTGAGCTGGTCGAAGAAGTCGAAGATGATCTCGGCCAGCGGCAGGGTGTAGCGCAGCTCCACCCGGTCGGCGGAGAGGTAGTCCATGCCGAGCAGGCTGCCCCGGCGGCCCTGGCACAGCTCCATCACCGCGCCCACGTAGTCGTTCGGAGTGAGCACGGTGGCCCGCACCGTCGGCTCGTGCACCTCGGCGATCTTGCCGGTCGGGTACTCGCTCGGGTTGGTCACCACGATCTCCAGGCCGTCCTCCTGGACGGCCCGGTAGACCACGTTCGGCGCCGTGGAGATGAGGTCGAGGTTGAACTCGCGCTCCAGCCGCTCCCGGATGATCTCCAGGTGCAGCAGGCCGAGGAAGCCGCAGCGGAAGCCGAAGCCGAGCGCGCCCGACGTCTCCGGCTCGTAGACCAGGGCGGCGTCGTTGAGCTTGAGCTTGTCCAGCGCCTCACGGAGGTTGGGGTAGTCGGACCCGTCGATCGGGTAGAGGCCCGAGTAGACCATCGGCTTCGGGTCCTTGTAGCCGCCGAGCGCCTCCTTGGCCGGGTTGGCGTTGATGGTGACCGTGTCGCCGACCCGGGACTGGCGGACGTCCTTCACGCCGGTGATCAGGTAGCCCACCTCGCCGACGCCGAGCGCGTCGGCCTTGACCATCTCCGGGGAGATGACGCCGATCTCCAGCAGCTCGTGGACGGCGCCGGTGGACATCATCTTGATCCGGTCCCGCGCGCTGATCTTGCCGTCGACGACCCGGACGTAGGTGACCACGCCCCGGTAGACGTCGTAGACCGAGTCGAAGATCATGGCGCGGGCCGGGGCGTCGGCCTTGCCGACCGGCGGCACGAACTGCCGGACGATCTCGTCGAGCAGGTGCGGCACGCCCTCGCCGGTCTTGCCGGAAACCCTGATGCAGTCCGCCGGGTCGCCACCGATGAGGTGGGCCAGCTCCTCGGCGTACTTCTCCGGCTGGGCCGCCGGCAGGTCGATCTTGTTGAGCACCGGGATGATGTGCAGGTCATTCTCGAGCGCCAGGTAGAGGTTGGCCAGCGTCTGCGCCTCGATGCCCTGGGCGGCGTCGACCAGCAGGATGGCACCCTCGCAGGCCGCCAGGGACCGGGACACCTCGTAGGTGAAGTCCACGTGGCCCGGGGTGTCGATCATGTTGAGGACCGCTGTCTCACCGGCCCGGTCGCCCTCGCGGATCGTCCACGGCATCCGGACGGCCTGGCTCTTGATGGTGATGCCGCGCTCGCGCTCGATGTCCATCCGGTCCAGGTATTGCGCGCGCATCTGCCGGGGGTCGACCACGCCGGTGAGCTGCAGCATCCGGTCGGCCAGGGTCGACTTCCCGTGGTCGATGTGAGCGATGATGCAGAAGTTCCTGATGCGCGCCGGGTCGGTGGCACCAGGAGCGTTCGCGCCGGGATCGAGCGTCGGTGGCACAGCGGTCCGTTCTGGTCGGCTGACGTGAGCGGGCCGGCGCGCCGCCGGCCCCCTCTATGCTCCCACGTCGTCCGGGGCGCGCCGGTGCTCCCCCGGCACTCGTCCGGCGTCACTCCCCGGGCGTCACTCCTCGGGCGGCTCGGCGAAGAGCGCGGCGAGCTTCGGCAGGTGCCGCCGCGCCTCGTCCTCGTCGTCGAAGTCCCAGAAGTCGTTCAGGTCGGGCGCCCGCACCGGGTCCCGGTCCGCCGGCAGGTCGGCCGCGGTGGCCTTCCGGTAGGCCTCCCACGGCACCGCCAGCATGTCCTCGCACTCGAACTCCTCGCCGCTGAGCGCGGCGGCCCGCACCTGCGGCAGCTCGGCGAGGGAGTCCGGGTCGGCGACCGCCCGGGCGAACACCGCCCGGCCCTGGGTCATGAGCCAGCCCCGGAAGTATTCGAAGCCGTCGTCCGAGGCGCCCCCGTTGATCAGGTAGGCCGCGCCCCACAGGTCGACCTTGTAGGAGGCGGCGAGCACCCGCTGCTGGTGGTGGGCGTACCCGACGATCTCCTCCGGGTCCCGCTCGGCGAGCAGGGCGACCGCGCGGGCGGCGACCGCCGCGGCCTCGCCCCCGCCCCCGGCGCGGGCGCTGTCGATCAACTGCCAGAACTCGTCGGTCCTCATGGCCTCGCAGTCTGGCAGAGCACACCGACGTCCCGGTGCGGGAGCATGGGCGGGTGCCCGCGATGTCCCTGCCCCCGGTGCCCTACGACGCGACAGCGCTCCGCCCCGACTGGGCCGAGCTGCCGGCCGGGCTGCGCGACGCGCTGGCGGCCCGGCTCGGCGGCACCCCGGTGACGGTCCGGCCGGCCGGCGCGGGCTTCACCCGGGGCTTCGCCGCCGTCCTCCACGGCCCGGCCGGCGGGCCGGTCTTCGTGAAGGCGGCGGCGCTGGCCGAGCAGCGGCACCTGGTCGACTGGTACGCCCACGAGGCCGATGTCCTGGCCCGCCTCCCCGCCGGCCTGCCGGTCCCCCGGCCGCGCTGGGCGCTCACCGAGGCCGGCTGGTACGCGCTCGCCCTGGACGCGGTCGACGGGCACACGCCCCGGCTGCCCTGGGACCCGGCCGAGCTGGACGCCGCCCTCACCGCGTACGCCGAGGTGGCCGCCGCGCTCGCCGTGCCACCCGCGGAGCTCGTCGCGCTCGGGCTCCCGCGCCTCGCCGACCTGGCCCGGGACGACATCCTCTGGTGGGGCGAGGTGGTCGCCGGCCGGGAACCGGCACCGGCGCTGCCGCCCTGGGCCCCGCTGCCCGAACTGGCCGCGCTGGAGTCCCGCCTGCCCGGCTACGCCGACGCCGCCCCCGGCCTGGCCCACGGCGACCTGCGGGTGGACAACCTGCTGCTGGACGCCGCCGGCCGGGCCTGGATCTGCGACTGGAACTGGCTGTGCCACGGCCCCGCCTGGTTCGACCTGGTCACCCTGCTGATCACCGGGTACGCCAGCGGCCTCGACGTGGACGCCGCCTTCGCCGGTCACCCGGCCGCGGCGGGCGCTCCCGCCGACGCGCTGGACGTGACCCTCGCCGCACTCTCGGGCTACTTCCTCACCGGCGCCGACGCCGGCGCGTCCACCGCCTCCCCGCACCTCCGGGCGCACCAGCGCTGGAGCGGTGAGCAGGCCCTGGCCTGGCTCGCCACCCGCCAGGGCTGGGCCTGACGCGGCTACCCGGCCGCTTGATTCACTCCAGCTCGCCGGGGTGGTGGTATCCCGGCGTGCCGGATACCGCCACCTCGCCGGGGTGGAGTCGATCAGCAGGGGCGGCCGAGGCGTTTTGGCTCGTCCCGGGGCGACCTGGTAACCTGGCTTTTCGCGCGGCGATGACGCATGCTCGTCGTGCGCGGAAGCAGACCAACCCGAGCTATCAAGACGAGGCTGTCGCGTGGCGAACATCAAGTCCCAGATCAAGCGCAACCGGCAGAACGAGAAGCGCCGGCTGCGTAACAAGTCGGTCAAGTCGTCGCTGAAGACCGCCATCCGGAAGTTCCACGAGGCTGCCGAGGCGGGCGACACCGAGAAGGCCACCACCCTCATGCGTGAGGCCACCCGCAAGCTGGACAAGGCTGCCAGCAAGGGTGTCATCCACGCCAACCAGGCGGCCAACCGGAAGTCGGCGATCGCCAAGCGCGTCGCCTCGTTCTCGGCCTGACGAGCGCCTCAGACCTGAACCGGAAGCCCCGGGGCACCGCCCCGGGGCTTCCGGCTGTCTGCGTTTCCCGGTGCCGCGCGTGGCTCCCGGTCGGCGCCTTTCGAGCTGACGTCACCGACGGATCAGGCCGTCGCCCGCCCTTCGGACGGTGGTGAGGTCTGCGCCGCCGGCCTCGGTCGCTCCTGCTGCGGCCCGCTACTGCGGCGGTCGCTCGTCGGCGCGGTCGCTTCTCCGGCGGCCCGCTCCTGCGGCGGTCGGTCTCCGGCGGCGGTCGCTCGTCGGCGCGGTCGCTTCTCCGGCGGCCCGCTCCTGCGGCGGTCGCTCTCCGGCGGCGGTCGCTTCTCCGGCGGCCTGCTGCGACGGTCAGCGGAAGGGGTCGTGCCCGGTCGGGTCCGACGGGTGCTCGATCTGCCCGGACGGGTCGACGGGGCGGGCGGCCCGCAGCGTCGGCTCGCCGGCCAGCGTCGCCCCGCCCGGCAGCGCCCGGGCCGTGGACGGCACGCTGGCCCGGCCGACGACCGGCTCCATCTGCCGGCGGAAGCGGTCCCGCTCCTGCTCCGGCACCTGCGCCGCGGTGCGGATCACGATCTCGGCGACCATGTCGTTGAGCTTCACCATGGCCGCCACCGCCGCCGGGAGCAGCAGCACCGCCCACCAGGTCACCAGCTCGGCGAGGGCGAGCAGCACGGCCAGCGCCACGGCGCCCTCGAAGAAGAGGAAGCAGAGCACCCCGCCCGGGTTGACGAAACGCAGACCGAGGACCCGGGCGTAGAGCGGCCGGTAGCGCTCCTCGTCCGTGGGGACCGTCGACCACGTTCGGGTCACCGGCCGCCACCCTGCCGCGCCGCGGCCACGGAGAACACCGCCCGTTCCAGCGCGTACGCCCGGTCGTCGGCACCGCCCTTGACCGCGGCGTTGCACTCGGCGGCCGCCCGCATGGCCTCCACGAGGCCCTCCGGCGTCCAGCCCCGGCCCTGCCGCTGGGCCCGCTCGATCTTCCACGCCGGCATGCCCAGGCTGCTGGCCAACTGGTAGGGGCTGCCCCGCCCGGCCGACGCGACCCGGGCCACGGTCCGCACCCCGTCGGCGAGCGCGTCGGCGATCGGCACCGGGTCGACACCCACGTGCAGCGCCCAGCGCAGCGCCTCCAGCGCCCCCGGCACGTCGCCGACCATCGTCGCGTCGGCCACGGTGAAGCCGGACACCTCGACCCGCCCCCGGTAGTAGCGGGACACCGTCTCCGCCCCGATCCGCCCGTCGGTGTCGGCCACGAGCTGGGAGCAGGCGGCGGCCAGCTCGCGCAGGTCGGTGCCGACCGCCGCGATCAGCGTCTCGGCGGCGTCGTCGGTGCACTTCCCGCCGAGGCGGCGGATCTCGTCCCGGACGAAGGCGACCCGCTCCCGGTGGCCCTTGAGCTTCGCGGCCGGCACCACCGTCGCGCCCGCGGCCCGCAGCCCGTCGGCGAACGCCTTGCCCTTGGCCCCACCGAGGTGCAGCACCACGAGCTGCACCTCCGGGTCGGGGTTCTTCGCGTAGCCCAGCAGGGCGGTGACGAGGTCCTTCCGGGCGTCCTGGCCGGAGCGCAGCACGAGCACCCGCCGCCCGCCGAACAGCGACGGGCTGAGCATCTCGGCGATCTCCCCCACCGTCAGCGAGCCCGCCTGGTACTCCCGGACGTCCACGTCCGGGTCGACGCTGCGGGCCCGGACGACGGCTTCGGAGACGGCTCGCGTGGCGAGCAGCTCCTCGTCGCCGAGAACGAGCAGAATAGGGGGCAGGCTGGCGGGGGTCACGTCGCCCATATTCGCACGGCCCCCGACCCGATCGTGCCTGCTCATCGAGGACTGTGACGGCGCAGCCCGCAGTCAACGCAAATACCGACATTCGAGTCGATCTACCAACTATCCCAACAAGCCTCCCTCGATCGCTGGGCTCCCTTCCGAACCGCCCTCACCGCCGCCGTCCCGGACCGGTCCCCCGGGCCACCACGGCCAGTCCCGCGCCGCCGTGGACGGCGGCGATGTCGCCGTCGGTGTCGGTGCGCAGCACCCGGGCGCCCGCCCGGGTCAGCCGGTCCAGCAGGCCCGGGTTGGGGTGCCCGTAGTCGTTGTCCGCGCCCACGCAGACCAGCGCGACCGCCGGGCGGACCGCGGCGAGGAACTCCGGATCCTGGTACGCCGACCCGTGGTGGGCCACCTTGAGCACGTCGGCCCGGATCACGGCGGCCGGCACCGTCTCCAGCAACGCCCGCTGCTCCTCGGTCTCCGCGTCGCCGGGCAGCAGGATCCGCACGCCGCCCACCGTGGCGGCCAGCACCAGCGAGTTGTTGTTCGGATCCGACCGGCTACCGCGCAGCGGGTACGGCGGCCCGACGGCGACCAGCTCGACCGCCCCGGCCCGCCAGCGCCAGCCCGCCGGCACCGGCGTCAGCACGCTCCCGCCCCGGCGGGCCGCGTCGCGTACCTGGGCGACGCCGTAGGGCGGCTCGGACCACTGCGGGGTCGCCACCGCCGCCACCCGCCGGCCCCGGAACACCCCGGCGATCCCGCCCACGTGGTCGACGTGGAAGTGGCTGACCACCAGCAGCGACACCTCGCGTACGCCGAGCCGGCGCAGGCAACCGTCCACCCCGGACGGATCGGGGCCGGCGTCGACCACCACCGCCCGACCGGCGGCGACCGGCAGCACCACGGCGTCCCCCTGCCCCACCGCGCACGCCACGACCACCCAGCCCCGCGGGGGCCAGCCGGCCGCGAGCAGCCGGACGGGCAGCGTGCCGAGCACCACCGCGACCACGACGACCGTGACCAGCCGCCGGACCACCGGCCGCCGCGCGGCCACCAGCAGCGCCACGCTGACGGCGGCCAGCAGCAGGGCGCCGGTCACCCCGCCCGGCCAGGGCAGCGTGCCGGCGGGCAGCCGGGCACCCTGCGCGGCCACCGCCACCAGCCAGCGGGCCGGCCAGCTCGCCAGCCAGGCGGCGAACTCGGCACCGGCCGGCCAGACCGGCGACAGGACCGCCGCGATCACCCCCAGCACCGTGGCGGGCGCGACCACCGGCACGGCGAGCAGGTTCGCCGGCACCGCGACCAGGCTCACCGTCCCGGAGATCCCGGCGATCACCGGGCCGCAGGCGAGCTGCGCCGCCGCCGGCACGGCCAGCGCCTCGGCCAGCCCGGGCGGTACGCACCGCCGGCGAAGCGCGTCCCGCCAGCCCGGGGCGAGCAGCAGCAGCCCGCCGGTGGCACAGACCGAGAGCGCGAACCCCGGATCCCCGGCCAGTTCCGGGTCGACGAGCACCAGCACGGTGACCGCGGCGGCCAGGGCGGGCAGCGCGGCCCGGGACCGCCCGGTGGCGAGCGCGGCCAACCCGATCGCCCCCATCGCCGCGGCGCGGACCACACTCGGCGACGGCCGCACGAGGATCACGAACCCGACCAGGGCGAGTACGCACAGCGCGGCGGCCGTCCGCGGGCCGGCCCGGGCCCAGCGGGCGAGCAGCAGCACGGCGCCGACGACGATGGCCACGTTGGAACCCGACACCGCGTTGAGATGGGTCATGCCGGTGGCCCGGAAGTCCTCCTCCACCTCGGGCGGCAGGTGGCTGGTGTCCCCCACCACGAGGCCGGGCAGCAGCCCGCCGGGTGCGTCGGGCAGCGGCGCGCACGCCCGTTGCAGCCCGGCGCGCAGGGTGCCGGCCGCCCGTTGCGGCCAGGGGGCCGGGCCGTGCCGGGCCGGTGGGCCGGTGGCCGACAGCACCGCGGCCGTCAGGTCCCCACCGCGCGGGGCCGACAGCCGGCCCCGCGCGGTCGCCCGCTGCCCCGGCAGCAGCGTGCGCCAGGCCGGGTCGGTCGCCAGCACCAGGCCACGCACCGTGCCGGTGACCCGGCGGCCGGCGGCGTCGGTGAGGCGGACCAGGTCGGCGCGGACCAGCAGGGTGGCCGGGCGGCCGGCGGCGCCACGGATCGGGCGGGGGTCGTCGCGGACCACCAGGTCGGCGGTGACCAGGGTCCGTTCGGCGAGGAGTGCCCGCACGGGGGCGGCGTCGCGGACCGCGACGCGGGCGGCGGTGGCGGTCGCGCCGCAGACCACTCCGAGCAGCACGGCGACCGCGATCCAGCCGTAGCGGCGGACCGGGGCGGCCGGACGGCCGAGCAGGCCGCACAGGTGGGCGCCGGTGAGGAGCGCCAGGCCGGCGGCGACGGCGGCCAGGGTGGCGCTCGCCGTCATGGTGGAGTGCAGGCCGGCCAGGGCGGCGAGCCAGGCGGCCACGGCCAGCCCGGCCAGCCGCAGATCGGGCACTCCCCCGCCGGTCCCGCTGCCGTCGGCGTCCGAGGGCGGCTCGCCGGTGTTCACACCGTCACCAGATCCTTGAGCTGCTCGTACCGGGCGTCGCCGATGCCGTCGACCTGGCGCAGGTCGGAGACCGACCGGAAGCCGCCGTGCTGGCCGCGGTGGTCGAGGATCCGCTGGGCGAGCACCGGGCCCACGCCGGGCAGCGCGTCGAGCTGGGCCAGGGTGGCCGTGTTCAGGTTGACCGGGCCGCCTCCCGGCGCGGCACCACCCGCTGCGGGTCCACCGCCGCCGGCCGCCGGACCGGGCGGGGCGGCCTGGCCGGGCGGAGCGCTGATGCCCACCAGGATCAGCTCACCGTCGGTGACCTTGCGGGCGGGGTTGAGCAGCGCCACGTCGACGCCGGGCAGCGCCCCTCCGGCCGCCTGGATCGCGTCGGCCACCCGCGCGCCCGCCGGGAGCCGGACGAGGCCGGGCCGGCGGACCTTGCCGGCCAGCGCGACCACCACCTGCCCGCTGGAGGCGGTGGGCGCGGACGCGGTCTCGGGTGCGTCGACCGCGGCGACCGGACGGACCGGCTCGGCCCGCGGGCGGGAGCGCCAGGCCCAGACTCCGGCCACCAGGACCACCACGGCGGCGACCACCGCGAGGGCCCGCACGCCCCGCCGGCCGGGGTCGAAGGCCCCCGGCCCGAGCAGCCGGGACGCCGGCGAACGCTGTCCACCACCGGCGGCGTCGGCCGCTGCGGCGGGAGCGTCGTCGGTGCGGCTCGCCAACGGCCACCCGTCGCCGACTCCGACGTCCGGAGACAACCGATCCGGCTCCCGCCCGGAGCCGGACGCGCGCTCGGGCACGGAACCCCGGACCACTGCCGCTGGCTGAGGATCAGGAGAGGAGGCCGGCGCGGGCCACGGCAGGTCCGGGTCGATTTCCCGAGCCGGCCGGAGGGCCGCCGGCATGGCGGCACCGCCGGGCGAGGCGAGACCGTCGACCGGCTCGAAGAGCCGGGACAACCGCCGCCGTACCGTCGTCTCCTCGTCGTCTGGCACGGTCGGAAGCTACGGCGGACCAGGGCAGCCAGGCCGGACCGCCGAGCCTGCCTGTGGACGACGAGCCGCCCTGTGGACGAACCCGCGATCATCCCCCGGCTGTGCTAGCGCCGACCGGGCAACCCGGTGGGCGCCGGAGGGTTCAGCTCTCGTCCTGATCCGCGCCGCGCGGCTGGTGCGGCCGGTACTTCCTGATCCACGCTTCCACCGCCGCGCGGTCCCAGACGCGCACCTTGCCGCTTGCCACCGTGTCGAGCGGCGGCGGGAAGGTGGCCCGGTTCGTGATCTCGGTAGCCCTGGTGCGCGACACGCCACCGAGCATGTCCGCGATGTCGGAGAGGGCAACGAGTCGCACGGCCTGACCGTATGTACGTGCAACCTTCACACGTTGCCACTTCCAACATTGACAGTGTGCACGTTACAAGGGAGGCTGTTGGGGCAGTCGCGGTCCGGCTACCTGATCGGGGATCGGTGGCCGGATCTGCCTGCTCCTGGAGGTGGTCATGATCGAGCGGGAAGCGCCCCGATCCGAGTGGGTCCCCGAGCTGGCGAAGCGGATCATCCGGCGGCACTGGATCCTCGGCCACTGCGACCGGTGCCAGGGGAAGGCCGACACGTGCGGATCCCTGCGGTGGGCTCGGGACCGGATCAGAGCGCGCCGCCCGGGCGACAACGGACCCGACGTGCACTGAACGGCTCACCCAGGCGACTCGGCGGTGACGTCGGCAGTCGCGGCTGTCACCGGCCGCTGGCGAAGCAGGGAAGCAGTGCTCAGCCGGCCTCCGGGTCGAGGCCGAGCGCCGCACGGCCCCCGTCGACGGGCAGGGTCACGCCGTTGACGAAGGACGCTGCGGCCGACAGCAGGAAGGCGACCACGTCGGCGACCTCCCCGGTACGCCCGATCCGGCCCACCGGGTGCAGCCGGGCCAGCTCCGCCTCGACCCGGTCCGCCTCCACGGGATCCAGGCCGGCCAGGAACGCGGCGTGGCGCTCGGTGTGCACCGAGCCGAGCGCGACCGCGTTGGTGCGGATCCCCCGGCCGCCGTAGTCCACCGCGAGGGCCCGGGTCAGTCCCTCGACGGCGGCCTTGGCGGTGGCGTACGGCAGGGCGCCCGGCACGGCCCGCCGGGCCTGGTGGGAGGAGACGTTGACGATGGCGCCGCCGGTGCCGGCGGCCAGAAAGCGGCGTACGGCGGTGCCGGCGCCGACCACGGCCGGGCGCAGGTTGGCGGCGATCAGGTCGAACACCTCCCCCGCCGGCGCGTGGTGCAGGGCGGCGTCCCGGAACACGGCGGCGTTGTTGACCCAGCCCGCCAGCGGGGCGGCCGCCTCGGCGACGTCGGCGGCCCGGGCGGTGACCTCCTCGTCGGCGGCGTCCCCGGCCAGCGGGAGCAGCCGGTCGGCGGCCGGGTGAGCGGCCAGCCAGGCTAGCGCCGCCTCGTCCCGCTCGATGACGACCACCGTGCCACCGTCAGCCGTCAACCGTTCGACAATGGCCCGCCCGACGCCCCGTCCGCCCCCGGTGACCACGTACGACCGTGCCGTCATCCGACCACCCGGGTCACCGACGTCCTCGCGGTCGCCCCGTGGCCGGCGGGACCGACCAGGCGGCAGCCGGCGATCTTGGCGAGTTGCCGTTCGCCAGGAACGGAAACTCGCCAAGATCGGAAAAACCTGGCGGGGAACACCGTCATGGGCGCCGGTGGACGACCACGCAGGCCAGGCCCGGACCCGCGTGCGCGGCGACCACCGCTCCCGCCTCGGAGACGTACGTGTCGTGCAGCCGGTCGTCCAGCCGCTCGGTCAGCGTGGCCAGCAACTGGTCGGCGCGCTGCGGGGCGGCGAGGTGGTGCACGGCGAGGTCGACCTCAGCGTCGCCGGCCGCCTCGACCGCCAGGTCGACCAGGCGCGCCACGCCCCGGCTGGCGGTGCGCACCTTGTCCCGCACCACGATCGCGCCGTCCGGCATGTGCATGATCGGCTTGACCGAGAGGGCGGTGCCGAGCAGCGCCTCGGCGGCGTTGATCCGGCCGCCCCGGCGGAGGAACTCCAGCGTGTCGACGTAGAAGAAGATGGTGGTCCGGTCGACGGCGTCGAGCGCCGCCTCGCGTACCCCGGACAGGTCCGCGCCCTGCGCGGCGGCCGTGACGGCCGCGAGCACCGGGAAGCCCAGGCCCATGCCGGTGGAGCGGCTGTCGACCACGGCGACCCGGTCGTCGCCGACCTCGGCGGCGGCCAGCCGGGCCGCGTCGACGGTGCCGGACAGTTCGGCGGACAGGTGCACCGAGACGACCCCGTCGGCGCCCGCGGCGAGCAGCTCCCGATAGACCTGCGCGAACTGTTCCGGGGCGGGCCGCGACGTGCTCACCGTGACCCGACGGCCGCTGAGCACGCGGGTGGCGTCCTCGGGGGACGTCTCGACGCCTTCCAGCCCCTC
Organism: Micromonospora chaiyaphumensis; assembly: GCF_900091435.1. Classification (GTDB taxonomy): domain Bacteria; phylum Actinomycetota; class Actinomycetes; order Mycobacteriales; family Micromonosporaceae; genus Micromonospora; species Micromonospora chaiyaphumensis. Next base: position 47,702 of record NZ_FMCS01000016.1, on the reverse strand, counting down.
GGCGCCGTTGAGCACGACGGTCAGCGGGATGACGGTGAGCCGGTGCGCGCGCACCAGCTCGGCCGGCAGGTAGGCGGTGGAGTCGGTGACGACCGCGACGGGCATGCCCGGCACGCTAGCCGATGTCACGGCGGCGCGCCGGGGCCGAACGGCTCAGACCGCGTCGGTCAGTGCGGGCTGGGTGATCAGCCCGACGTTGTGCGCCCGCAGGTGCCAGCCCCGGACGTCGTCGTGCCGCAGCTCGGTCCAGTGGCAGTTGGCCAGCGACCCGAGGCTGCGCAGCACCATGTGGTCCCAGCCGAGCAGGTGTCCGACGCCCTGGCGGGCGCCGCCGCCGTGGGTGGTCACCACCACGGTGCCACCGGTGGCCAGGTCCGCCGCCGCCTGGAACGCGGCGCCGAGCCGCTTGCCCAGGTCGTGGAGGCTCTCGATGCCCGCGCCGGGGTCGGGGTCGCCGGCCCGCCAGCGGGCGTACTCGTCGGGGAAGCGCTCGGCCGCCTCGGTGAGGGCGAGGCCCTGCCACTGGCCGAAGTGCCGCTCGCGCAGCCGGGCGTCGGAGCGGACCGGCAGCCCGGTCAGCGCGGCGAGCGCGGCGGCGGTGTCGGCGGCCCGGCGCAGGTCACTGGCGACGATGGCGTCCGGGCGCAGCGCGGCCAGCACCGGCGCGGCGGCCCGGGCCTGCTCCCGGCCGAGGTCGTTGAGCGGGACGTCTGTCTGCCCCTGGACCCGGCCGGCGGCGTTCCAGTCGGTGTTGCCGTGCCGCCAGACGATCAGACGGGTCATTCCGCGGTGGCGGTGCCGGCGGCCGAGTCGGCGAGGTCCCGGTCCACGAACGGGATCTGCGGGCAGTCCTTCCAGAGCCGGTCGAGGGCGTAGAACTCGCGCTCCTCGGTGTGCTGCACGTGGACCACGATGTCGACGTAGTCGAGCAGCACCCAGCGGCCACCGCGCTCGCCCTCGCGGCGGACCGGCTTGGCCTTCTCGGGCAGCTCGAGCAGGCGCTCCTCGATGGCGTCGACGATGGCGAGCACCTGACGCTCGTTCGGAGCGGCGGCCAGCAGGAACGCGTCGGTGATCGCGAGCTGGTCGCCCACGTCGATGATGACGATGTCCTGCGCCTTCTTGTCGGCCGCGGCCTGGGCGGCGGCCATCGCCAGCTCGTGCGCGCGTTCGGAAACTGTCACCGTTCTCCTTCGATCAACCGTGCGACTCTCCAAGCCTCTCACACCCGTCGGGGCGGCGACTTGTCAGTTCTGGTCGATTACGCGGACAAAGGCCACGTTCCGGGCGGAATTACCGCTGATAGAGCCGCCGTTTCGCGATGTACTGCACCACACCGTCGGGCACCAGATACCAGACCGGCTCGCCCCGGGCCACCCGCGCGCGGCAGTCCGTCGAGGAGATGGCCATGGCGGGGACCTGCACGAGGCTGACCGTGTCGGCGGGCAGGTGCTTGTCGGAGAGTTCGAAGCCGGGCCGCGTCACCCCGATGAAGTGGGCCAGCTCGAACATCCGGTCCACCTCCTTCCACGACAGGATGCGGTCCAGGGCGTCCGCGCCGGTGATGAAGAAGAGCTGCACCTTCGGGCCGTACTCGTCGTGCAGGTCCTGGAGGGTGTCGACCGTGTAGGTGGGGCCGCCCCGGTCGATGTCGACCCGGCTGACCTGGAAGCGGGGGTTGGAGGCGGTGGCGATCACCGTCATGAGGTAGCGGTCCTCGGCAGAGCTGACCGGTTCGTCGGCCTTCTGCCACGGCTGCCCGGTGGGCACGAAGACCACCTCGTCCAGGCCGAACCGGTCCGCCACCTCGCTGGCGGCCACCAGGTGCCCGTGGTGGATGGGGTCGAACGTGCCACCCATGATCCCGATTCGCCGGATGTCTTCCTCCACCCCGCGATCGTAGGCCGGGGTCCACGGGCGGTCGGGCCGGGCCGCCGGGCGTCCCACGGGCCGCGCCGGGCGCGGTCACCCCCCCCCCCCCCCCCCCCGCCCCCCCCGGTCCCACAGGTCAGGCGCCGGCGACGGCCACCGCGGTCCGGGCGACCAGGGCGCGGCGCAGGTCGTCGTCCAGGTCGACGACCCGCCGGCGCAGCCCCGGCGTGAGGTCGTCGCGGGCCAGCAGCGCCGCGGCCAGCTCCCGGGTGGTCTGGGCCACGGCGAAGCGGGGGAAGGCCAGGGCGGCGACCCGGTCGGCCGTCCACGGGGTACGCAGCCGCGCGGCATCCGGCATGTCGGCGAAGTACCGCTCGACGTAGCCGGCGGTCAGCTCGGCCTGCTCCGGCTGCCAGAAGCCCTCCGCCGTCGCCTCCACGAGCCGGTTGGAGAGCTCGGTGTTGTGGATGACGATCTCCCACGCGGCCCGCTTGGCGTCGGCGTCGGGCAGGGCGGCCCGGCAGCTCGCGGCCCGCTCGGCCCCGGTGGCGCTGCGGTCGGTGGCCGCCTCGGCGGCGATCTCGGGCTCGCCGGCCGCACCCAGCACCACGAGCCGGTACAGAAGCGCCCAGCGCAGGTCGGCGTCGACCGCCAGACCCTCCGGCACGCCCGCGCCGGCCAGCCACCCGCCGAGCAGCCCGGTGTCGGTGGTGGCGCCGATGAGCCCGCGGGCCGCGGCGAGTTGCAGGGAGCCGCCGGCCGGGGCGCCGGCCAGCAGGGTGGCGCAGGCCCCGGCGACGCGGAGCAGGGCCGCGTCGCGGGCCAGCGGGTCCAGGTAGCGGTCGACCAGGTTGCGGCTGAGGCTGAGCACGTCCTCCGCGATGATCACCTCGGTCTCGGCCGGCAGCGCCGCCGCGATCAGCGCGACCACCGAGGTCACCGGCCGCTCGCCGTCGGTGGCGGCGTCCAGCGCCTCGCCCCACAGCAGCGCCCGGGCCAGCGGGTCGGCCAGCCCCGGGAGCACCATGGGCACCGCGTCCGCCGAGGCGGCGTCGAGCCGGATCTTGGCGAAGGTGAGGTCACCGGCGTTGGGCAGCAGCAGGCCGGTGGCCGGCTGCCCGACCAGCTCGGTCAGCACGGTCCGGCCCCCGTCGGCGGCCGGGTCGAGGTCGACCTCGAAGTGGCGCACCGGGGCGTCGGTGGCGTGCCGGGCCACGCCGATGCGGTGCGGGCGCAGCACCGGGTGGGCCTCCGGCGCGGTCTGCACCACCGCCGCCCCGGTCCACCGGCCGTCGGCGTCCACCGCCGTCTCCATGCGCAGCGTGTTGACCTGGGGCCGGCGCAGCCAGCGCTCGGCCCAGTCGGCCAGGTCCCGCTCGCTCGCGGCGCTCAGGCTCTCCAGCAGGTCGGCGAGGGTGGCGTTGCCGAACCGATGCTTGGCGAAGTGCGCGTTCAGGCCGGCCAGGAACGGCTCGTCGCCGACCCAGGCGACCAGCTGGCGCAGCACGCTGGCGCCCTTGGCGTAGGAGATGCCGTCGAAGTTGAGCAGCGCCTGGGCGGCATCGGCCACCTCCTCCGGCGCCACCGGGTGGGTCGAGGGGCGCTGGTCGGCCGCGTAGCCCCAGGCCTTGCGACGCATGGCGAAGGTGGTCCACGCCTGGGTGAAGCGGGTGGCCTCGGCCGTGACCCGGGTGCCCAGGTATTCCGCGAAGGACTCGTTGAGCCACAGGTCGTCCCACCAGCGCATGGTGACCAGGTCGCCGAACCACATGTGCGCCATCTCGTGCGCGATGGTGGTGGCCCGCAGCTCCCGCTGGCTGTCGGTGACCGCGGAGCGGAAGATGTAGTCGTCGCGCAGGGTCACCAGGCCCGGATTCTCCATGGCACCGGCGTTGAACTCGGGGACGAACGCCTGGTCGTACTTGCCGAACGGGTAGCGCTCGGCGAAGAGCTGGTGGAACCGGTCGAGGCACTGCCGGGTCACGGTGAAGATCTCGTCGGCGTCGGCGTCCAGGTGCGCGGCGAGCGACCTGCGGCAGTAGACGGCGAGCGGGATGCCGTCGTGCTCGTCCTGCCGGACGTGCCAGGGGCCGGCGATCAGCGTGACGACGTACGTCGCCAGCGGCGCGGTGGGTGCGAACTCCCAGCGCCCCGGCGCCGGCCGGTCGGCGACCTGGCCGTTGGCGGCCACCGTCCACTCCGGCGGAGCGGTCACCGCGAGCGTCACCGGCGCCTTGAGGTCCGGCTGGTCGAACGCGGCGAAGATGCGCTGCACGTCGTCCAGAAAGGACATGGCGTAGAGGTAGGTCTCGCCGTCGGCCGGGTCGACGAAGCGGTGCATGCCCTCGCCGGTGTTCGAGTAGGCCATCTCGGCGCTGACGGTCAGCGTGTTGGTGGCGGCGAGCCCGGTCAGCGGCAGCCGGTTGTCGTCGAGCAGGGCCGGGTCCAGGTCCTGGTCGTTGAGGCGTACCCCGAGCAGTCGAAGGGGCTTGACCTCGGCGAAGGTCTCGGCGCCGGGGTTGGCCCGGAACCGGATGGTGACGGTGGAGCGGAACCGCTCGGCGTCGCCGGTCAGGTCGAGGTCCACCTGGTAGGACTCGACGGTGATCGACGCGCCACGCGCGGTCGCCTCTACACGGGTCAGGCTCGGCATCCGCTTATCCTGCCCGATGGGGCCCGAGCGGGCTCCCCCGATGCGCATGGCGATGGAGGAACAACGATGGGTCAGCACCCCAAGGGCGATTTCGACCTGTCTCGCGCGGTCTGGCAGCGGGCCGAGGGCGACACGTCGGACAGTGCGGTCGAGGTGGCCTTCGTCGGCGACCTGATCGGGATGCGCAACTCGGCCGAGCCGGACGGGCCGGTGCTCGTCTTCACCCAGGACGAGTGGGACGCCTTCGTGGCGGGCGCCCAGGACGGCGAGTTCGACCTGGACTGAGCCCGCCCGCTCAGTCACCGTCGCCCCAGCCGAGCCCGCCCGGGCCGGGCGCGTGGTGGAAGCCGGGGTGGCCGGCCACGTCCGCGCAGCGCTCGCCGTCGGGGCCGACCGCCCCGCAGAACAGCCGCTCCGCGCGGTGCCAGGCGTCGGCCGGGGAGAGCGCCGCCGCGCCGAGCGCCACCTCCGGGCGGAGCAGGCCGAGCGCCTCGGCGTACGCGACCGCGAGCTCCCGTGCGGTGGCCGGGTCGGCCGCCTCGAAGCCGAGGTGCACGGTGAAGTGCCGGGGTGGCCGGGCCGCCGCACGCCGGGGCGGCCCGACGAGCGGCTCCCCCCGGTCGCCCCGCCGCAGCCCGGTCACCGCCCGCCGGTGCCGCCAGTGCGCCGCCCTGTTGTCCCGCATGCGTCCTCCCCGTCGCCGATGGCCGCCCGCCGGACCTCGCGCCGGCGGGTGCGGGGCCGGCCGGCGCCGGCCCCGTCCCGAAGCGAACCAGCTTTTCCGCGCCCTGGGAGGGGCCAGCTCGCGCGCTCGGCGCTGGCCCCCTCCCCCGGTCGCCGGGGTGAGGATTCGCCGCCGCCGGCCCGGGTAGGTAGCGCAGCGACCGCGCAGGGTTCGCCGAGCCGCGTCAGGAGCAGCCCATGAGCACCATCCCGAGCGACCGCAGCCCGGAGAGCACCCTGGCGTTCCTCCGCGAGGGCTACCGGTTCGTCGGCGCGCGGTGCGACCGCCTGGGCACCGACATCTTCCAGACCCGGCTGCTGCTGGAACCGACGATCTGCCTGCGGGGCCGCCCGGCGGCGGAGCTGTTCTACGACACCGAACGCTTCGTCCGGCGCGGCGCCATGCCGATGCGCGCGCAGCGCACGCTGACCGGGGTGGGCGGCGTCCAGGGCCTCGACGGCGCCGAACACCGCAGCCGCAAGGCGATGTTCATGTCGATCATGACGCCGGCGGCGGTCCGCCACCTCGGCCAGCTCTTCGACGACGAGTGGCGGGCGCGGATCCCGGCGTGGGCGGAGTCCGGGCCGGTGGTGCTCTACGACGAGGTGGGCCGGATGCTGACCCGGGCGGTCTGGGCCTGGGCCGGCGTGCCGCTGGCCGACGCCGACGTGCCGCGCCGGACCGCCGAGATGCACGCGATGATCGAGGGACCGGCCGCGGTGGGTCCGGGGCACTGGCGGGGCCGGCTCGGCCGCCGCCGCGCCGAACGGTGGGCCGGCGAGGTGATCGAGCGGGTGCGGTCCGGCGCGCTGCCGGCGCCGGAGGGCAGCGCGCTGCGGGTCGTCGCCGGGTACCGGGACGAGCAGGGCATGCTGCTGCCCCGCCGGATCGCCGCGGTGGAACTGCTCAACGTGCTCCGCCCGACCGTCGCGGTGGACCGCTTCGTGGTCTTCGCGGCGCTGGCGCTGCACGACCACCCGCAGTGGTGCGAGCGGGTCCGCGACGACGACACGGCGGCGATGAGCTTCGTGCAGGAGGTACGGCGCTACTACCCGTTCTTCCCGGTCGCCGCGGCCCGGGTCCGGCGCCCGTTCGAGTGGCAGGGGCACGCGTTCCCGCAGGGCCGGCGGGTGCTGCTCGACCTGTACGGCACCAACCACCACCCGCAGCTCTGGCCGGAGCCGGAGCGGTTCCGGCCGGAGCGGTTCGACGGCTGGCGGGGCGACCCGTTCGGGCTGGTCCCGCAGGGCGGCGGCGACCACTTCACCGGCCACCGCTGCGCGGGCGAGTGGATCACGATCGAGCTGATGAAGCGGGCGGTCGCCAACCTCACCGGGTCGATGAGCTACCGGGTGCCGCCGCAGGACCTGGCCCTGGACCTCGGCCGGATGCCCGCCCTGCCGCCCAGCGGCCTGGTCCTCGACGGGGTACGCCGGACCGCCTGAACGACCACCGTCACGACGCCACCACGAGCGCCTGCGGGGCGGCCTGCTTCATCCGGGTGCGCAGCCACTTGAGCTGCATCGACGTCTCCTGCTCGCACGCCTTGACCACGCCGAGCAGGTCCTCGTCCCGCGCCCCGTACGCGGCCTGCCCGACCACCGTCCAGCAGATGTCGCACTCGGCGGCCATGAGGTAGAGGTCCTGGAGGTCGCGGAGCAGCCCGATCGGCCCGGTACGCGTGCCGGCGAACAGCTCGGAGTGCAGCCGGTCCGGCTCGCCGGGGGCCTCCTCGGCGTACCGGCGGGCGAAGGGGGCCAGCCTCTCCGCGTGTGCGCGGCACTGGGTGGCCAGCTTCTCGCAGGTGTGGAAGACGTCCGGCTCCTCCCCGTGCGCCTTCCCCACCTCGGTGTAGGCGTCGCCGAGCCGTTCCTGGGCCTTGTGCAGCAGGCCGAGATAGTGCGCGAGGTGCATGGTCACTCCCCCCTCGACGGCGCCTCGGCGGCCGGCCCGCCGACCGTGGCCGGGATTCCGGAGCCCTCCGGCGGGGCGGAGCCGCCCACCGTGGGGGCGGGTGAGGGCCGGCCGCCCGAGTCGGCCTCCTTCACCAGCCGCACGGCCGCCACCTTGAAGATGGGCTGTTTGGAGACCGGGTCCCAGGCGGTGATGGTCAGCTCGTTGGCCGCCCGGTCGTGCCGCCCATCGCCCGGGGCGGCACCGTCGGCCGCGTCCCAGTAGCCGTAGTGGAAGGGCAGGAAGACCACGCCGGGGCGTACCCCGCAGACGCGGGCCCGGGCGCGGACGACGCCGCGCGGCGACTCGATCCGGAGCAGGTCCCCCTCGGCGACGCCGAGCCGGTCGGCGTCGGCCGGGTTGACCTCCACCCACGACTCCGGGGCGGCGTGCACGAGCTGGCTGGCGCGGCCGGTCTTGGTCCGGGTGTGGAACTGGTAGACGGTCCGCCCGGTGGTGAGCAGCAGCGGGAACTCGCCGCTCGGCACCTCGGGCGACGGCTGGTAGGGCGCGGCGTGCAGGAACGCCCGCCCGCCGGGCTGCTTGGCCCGGTACTCCCCGGGCAGCAGCTCGGCACCGGTGGCCAGGTCGTGGCCGTACGACTCGCAGTAGTCCGGGTCGGTGTTGAACACCCCGTCGGTGTAGAGCCGCTCGGTGCCGTCCGGGTGCTCGTCGGTGCAGGGCCACTGGATGCCGCCGGTGCGTAGCCTGTCGTAGGTGATCGCGGTGTAGTCGCAGGGCCGGCCGCGGGAGCACTCCTTCCAGGCCTCGAAGACCTCCTCCGGCCCGGTCCAGGTGATCAGCGGGCCGCCGTCGGAGTCGCGGAAGTCCATCCGGCGCGCGTAGTCGAGGAAGATGTCCAGGTCGGGTCGGGCCTCGCCGGGTGGCTCGACGGCCTTGTCGGAGATGTGCACGGTCCGGTCGACGCTGGTGAACGTGCCGGTCTTCTCGCCCCAGGTGGCGGCCGGCAGCACCACGTCGGCCAGCTCGGCGGTCTCGGTCAGGAAGAGGTCCTGCACCACCACGAACAGCTCCGGGTTCGCCAGGATCCGGCGGATCCGGGCCAGGTCGGGCAGGGAGACCGCCGGGTTGGTGGCCGAGATCCACAGCAGCTTGATCGAGCCCTGCTCGGCGTACCGGAAGATCTGCATGGCGTGCGTCGGCGGCGCCCAGTGCGGGATCTTGTCGACCTCGACGTTCCACAGCCGGGCCAGCTCCGCGATGTGCTCCTCGTTGGCCCAGTTGCGCAGGCCGGGCAGGTCTCCGTCGGCGCCGCACTCGCGGTTGTTCTGCGCCGTGGGCTGGCCGTTCATCTGGTAGAGCCCGGCGCCGGGCCGCCCGAGCATGCCGCGGATCAGGTGCAGGTTGTTCACCTGGCAGGAGGCCGCGGTGGCCTGGTTGGACTGGTAGAAGCCCTGGAGGACGGTGGAGAGCAGCCGCTCCGACCGCCCGAGCAGCTCGGCGGCGCGCTCGATGTCCGCGGCCCGCAGGTCGCAGATCTCGGCGACCTTCGCGACCGGGTAGTCGTCCACCACCCGGCACAGCTCCTCGAACCCGAGCGTGTGCTCCCGGACGTACGCCTCGTCGTACCAGCCGCGGTGGATCACCTCGCGGAGCAGGCCGTTGAGCAGCGCCTGGTTCGTGCCGTTGCGCAGCGCCAGGTGCACGTCGGCCTCCCGGGCCACCGGGGTGGCGCGCGGGTCGATCGCGAGCATGGCCGGCGGGTTCGGCCCGCGCCGCCGGTCCAGCATCCGCATCCAGAGCACCGTCTGGGTCTCCGCGACGTTGTGCCCCCACAGCGCGATGGCGTCGCAGTGGTCCACATCGGTGTACGACCCGGGCTGCCCGTCGGTGCCGAAGGACGCCTTGAGCGCGGCGGCGGCGGTGGCGGTGCAGAGCCGTGTGTTGCCGTCCATGTGCGGGGTGCCGATCCCGGCCTTCCCGATCACCCCGAGCGTGTAGTACTCCTCCAGGAAGAGCTGGCCGCTGGTGTAGAAGCCGAAGTGCCCCCAGCCGCCCGGGCCGTCCAGCAGCTCCTTCGACCGGGCCACGATCCGGCCCATGGCGGTGTCCCAGTCGGTCTCGACCAGGCGGTCCCCCTCACGGACCAGCGGCCGGCGCAGCCGGTCCGGGCTGTGGTTGGCCTGCCAGCCGTAGAGGTCCTTCGGGTCGACCCGGCCGTGGTTGATCCGGTCCCCGGCGCGGCCCCGGACACCGACGATCCGGTCGTCGGCCACCGCGATGTCCATGGCGTCGCCGTTGGAGTGCAGGATCGAGGCGCTGGGCACCCAGCGCTGCACGTCGGCCTCGGTGTGCCCGTCGGCCAGGAAGGTGTCCACCCGCACCGGCCAGCGCTCACCCGGCCCGTACGGCGTGCGCGGGCCCCAGGGGTCCGCGATCCGGTCCACCACCGCTCATCCCTCCTTCGGCGCCGCCCACAGCGGCATCGGCCGGCCGGTCGCCCGGTTGAACAGCAGGTCCACCGCGGTCACCAGCAGCACGGCGGCGAACGCCACGACGAGCTGGACCGGGGTGTGCAGCAGCCCGAGACTCACGATCAGTGTGGTAGCGCCGGCCGGCGGATGCGCGGCCTTCAGCAGCACCAGCACCGCGGCGGTGACCGCGAGCGAGCCGGCCGCGGCCACGATCCGCACCCCGGACATTCCCTCCTGGAGCGCCGACGGCCGGTGGGCCAGCCCGGTGAGCACCAGGAACGCGTACCCGGCCAGCAGCGCCACGAGGTGCCCGAGGACGGTGTTGCGGGGCGAGGACTCCGGCCTGCCGGGCTGCTCGACGTGCAGCATGATCGCCGGCCCGAGGCTGGGGAACAGCCACGGCTGCCGGGTCAGCAGGGCGATCGCGCCGGCCACCACCACGGCGACCGCGCTGCCGGCGAGGGCCCGCACGGCGGGCCGGGACGGCGTCTCATCGATCTCGGGGGGCATGTGTCGTGCTGTACCCCGCCGTGGAATTTCGAATCGACGCACGTCCCGGTGATCGCCGCCCGGTCAGGCCGCCTGCGGGTGCAGCACGGTGCGCAGGCAGCCCTCCTCCTTCTTCTGGAAGATCTCGTAGCCCCGGGCACCCTGCTCCAGCGACATCGGATGGGTGGCCAGGTAGCCGGGGTCGATCTCGCCGATGGCGATCCGGTCCAGCAGCATCGGGATGTAGCGCTGGGCGTGCATCTGCCCCATCCGCAGCACGAGCGCCTTGTTCATGGCCGCGCCGAGCGGGAACTTGTCCACCAGGCCGCCGTACACCCCGACGATGCTCACGGTGCCGCCCTTGCGGCACGCCATGATCGCCTGCCGGACCGAGGTGGGCCGGTCGGTCTGGAGCCGGGCCGTCTGCTTGGCCCTGTCGTACGTGTAGGTCGGCCCCACGTCGTGCGACTCCATGCCGACCGCCTCGATGCAGGCGTCCGGCCCGCGCCCGGCGGTCAGCTCGCGCAGCGCCTCCAGCACGTCGGTCTCCGCGTAGTTGATCGTCTCGACGCCGAGCCGCTGCGCGGCGGTGGCCAGCCGTTCCGGCAGCCGGTCGATGACGATGACCCGCTCGGCGCCGAGGATCTGCGCGGACCGGGCGGCCATCTGGCCCACCCCGCCGGCGCCCCACACGGCCACCACCTCGCCGCCCTTGAGGCCGCAGAAGTCGGCGGCCATCCAGCCGGTCGGCATGGCGTCGGAGGCGAACACCACCGAGTCGTCCGGCACCCCGGCCGGCACGGTGAAAGCGCCGACGTCGCCGAACGGCACCCGGATGTACTCCGCGTGGCTGCCCGAGTAGCCGCCGGCCGCGTGCGAGTAGCCGAGGATCCCGGCGGGCGAGTGCCCCCAGAGCTTCTCGGTGAAGACCGGCTGCGGGTTGGAGTTGTCGCACAGCGAGTACTGCTCGGTGCGGCAGTACCAGCAGCCGCCGCAGGCCACCACGGAGCCGACCACCACCCGGTCGCCGACCTTGATCCGCTGCACGTCGGGGCCGGTCTCCACCACCTCGCCCATGAACTCGTGGCCGAGGATGTCCCCCTCCCGCATCGCCGGCAGGTACCCGTTGATGAGGTGCAGGTCGGAGCCGCACACGCTGCTGGCCCGCACCCTGACGATGATGTCGCCACCCGACCGGATGGTCGGCTCCGGCACGTCGCGGACGGCCAGCCTGCCGACGCCCTCCCAGCACAGCGCCCTCACGGCCGGCCTCCCGCCATCAGCTTTTCCCGGACCCGGTCGGTCGCCTGCTCCTGCTTCGGGCTCCGCCCCGACGGGTCGTGCCGGGTGTCCAGCACCTGGCCGGTCTCGATGAGGGACTTGATCCGGCGCAGGCCGCTGCGCAGCGCGATGTCCGGGTCACCCCCGCCGGCCAGGCCGAGCGCCCGGCGCACCGGGCCGGACCGCCAGCGCAGCTCGGCGCGGATCTCGGTGCCCCGGTCCTGCGGGGCGGGCGCCAGCTCGACCCGTCCCTGCTGGGCCACCGGCCCGTCGGTGACCCGCCAGCTCAGCCGGCCCGGGCCGTCGACGGTGATCTCGGCCCGCCATTCGGTGCCGCCGCCGGCCGGGTCGCTCGCCACGCAGCGCCACCGGTTGTCGCCGAGCTGCTCCAGGGTCGCCCACTCGGCGAGGCCCCGGTCCAGCCGTTCCCGGTCGGTCCAGAAGCCGATCACCGCGTCCACCGGCCGGTCCACGGTGATTCCCCGGTGGACGACGTACCAGCCGTCCACCCGGTCGGGTTGGTGCCGGCGCCGTCGCCGCGCCAGCACCCGGCCGACCCCGAGCACGGTCACCGTGGCGGCGCCGGCCAGCGCCCACCTCGTCGCGTTGCTGCTGCTCATCACGTCTCCTCCGCCGGGGCGCCTCGGACCGCCCGCATCCCGGTGCGCTACCCGGCCCGGAGGCGTCGAAACGGCGAAGCGGTTTGATCACCGAAATTTCGGGCACGCTGCCGTCCCGCCAGACCGAGAGGGGCGCGCCGTGGCCTTCGACACCAGCGAGTCCGGCCGGCACCGTCCGGCCGGCGGTTACCCCCGGGCGCTCGCCCGCCTCGACCCCGGCACGGCGTCCGCGCCGGGCCGGCTACCGCTGGCGTACGTCCTGCCGCTGCGCGCGGACGCCGACACCGGCGGCAGCGGGCTGACCGGGTACCTTCGCGAGCTGAGCCGGTGGGTGGACGTGATCGTCGTGGACGGGTCACCCCCGGAGCGGTTCGCCCGGCACGCGGCCGCGTGGCGGGGGCTGGTGCGGCACGTCCCGCCCGATCCGGCGCTGCGCGGGCGCAATCCGACGGCGCTCGGCGTGCTGACCGGCGTCGCCCTGGCTCCCCACGAGCACGTGGTGATCGCCGACGACGACGTCCGCTACGACCTCGCAGGGCTGCGCGCCGTGCACGGGCTGCTCGACCGGGTGGACCTGGTCCGGCCGCAGCACCACGCCGACCCGCTGCCCTGGCACGCCTGGCGGGACACCGGCGGGACGCTGCTGCGCCGGGCGCTCGGTGGGGACGCGCCGGGCACCCTCGCGGTGCGCCGGAGCACCTTCCTGGCCATGGGCGGCTACGACCCGGACGTGCTCGCCGGGAGCCTGGAGCTGGTCCGGACGGTCCGCGCGTACGGCGGTGCCACGGCGGCCCCCGCCTGGCTGTACGTGCGCCGGCAACCGCCGACCGCGGGGCGGCCGGCCCGGCCGGCGTACGACGAGCCGGCCCGGCCGGGGTGGCTGCTGGCCGCGCTGGCGGTGCTGCCGGCCGCAGCGGCCGCGCTCGCCACCCGTCGGCCGGGTCTGCTGCTGCGCGCCGGTGCGGCGACGGTGGCCGTGGCGGAGCTGGGCCGGCGACGGGCCGGCGGCGCCCGGGTCTTCCCGGCGCACACCACGCTCGCGGCGCCGCTCTGGCTGCTGGAACGCGGGGTCGGCGCCTGGCTCGCCGTGGGCCGGCGGCTGCGCGGCGGCGCGCCCGCCGGGGCTGCCGGTCAGGCCGCGCACACGACCCGGGCCCTGCGCCGGCGGCTCGCCGAGCGGCGGCCCGACGACCTGGTGCTCTGGGTGGAGACCGGCGCCGCGCCGGCACCGGTCCGGGCGGACCGGCTGCCGCGCTGAGCCGGTGACCCCGCACGCGACAGCTCGCGGCCACTCCCCGGCGTGCTGCCGGGAGTGACCGCGAGCTGCGGCGTACGGATGTCGGCGGTCAGTACCGCGCCTGGTCGCGGGACTGCTGCGCGGTGTCCTTGACGTCCTGCGCGGCGGACCTGGTGTCGTCCTTGACCGCGTGCACGGCGTCCTGGGCGGTGGCCTTCACCGACTCGGCGGCGTGCTGCGCGGGCTCGCGCAGCTCCTCCTTCAGCTCGCCGGCGACCTCGGTGAGCTTCTCCTTCACCACGCCGCCGTGCTCGGCCGCCTTCTCCTTGACCTGGGCGGCGACCTGCTGCTCGCGGCGGGTGGCCGGGATCAGCGAGGAGACCAGCATGCCGACGCCGAAGGCGATCACGCCGGCCGCGATCGGGTTGCCCTCGGACTTCTCCCGCAGCACCTGCGGCGCCCGGTGGGCGGCGTCGCCGACGGTGGAGGCGGCGGCGTGCGCCTTGTCGCCGACGGTGGACGCCGCCGAGGAGGCGTGGTCACCCACCGAGTGGGCGGCGTGGCCGGTGCTGTGGCCGAGGTCCGATGCGGTTCCCATCACCTTGTCCTTCACATTCGTCAGCGCGCTGCGCACACGCTGCTTGCGGTCGTCGACGATGCGGCTCGGGCTGACCTTGTACGCCAGGGCGTCCACGTCCGAGCTCAGGTTGCTGCGAGTGGCTTCGATCTCCCGGCGGATCTGGTCGGGATCGGTGCTCATCGGTTGACTCCCTCCGGGTGCGGCTTGAGCGCGTCGGGGATGCGCTGCACGCTGTCGTTGGTCTGCTTGAGGCCGCGGATCCGCTCGGCGTTCTTCTTGCCCATCGAGTAGAGGACCGCGGCGACGACGGCCCAGATCACGGCCACGATCAGCGCGGCCAGACCCGAATCCATCACGTTGTCGAGGAACTGCCAGATCGCGATGGAGACGAAGAGCGCCACCATGTAGCCGCCGAAGCCGGCGCCGCCGAAGAGGCCGGCGGCCTTGCCCGCCTTCTTCCCCTCCTGCCGGATCTCGGCCTTGGCCAGCTCGACCTCCTGGCGCATCAGCGTGGAGAGGTCCGTGGTCACCTGGCGCATCAGCTCGCCGATGGAGTTGCCCCGGACCTCGTCCGCGGTGTGCGGCGCGCCCGGCGCGGTGTAGCCGGAGTCCAGCCCGGACCCCTGCGTCGGCATGCTCATGCCGTCGCCTCCCTTCTGCCGGTCAGGCCGTTCACGGACGGTTGACGCCGCTCGACGGCACGCCCGGCAGCGGGTCGGTCCGGCTCGGCGGGGGCAGCGGCTGGCCGGTGCCACCCTCCGGGTCGGCCCAGGTGTTCGGGGCGCCACCGCCCGGGTAGGTCGCGCCCGGCGCGGAGTAGCCCGGGTCCGGCTCGGCGTACGTGCCGGGGGTCGGGTCGAGGTAGCCGCCCGGCGGCACCTGCTCCGGCACCGCCCGCGAGGTCGGGATGACCGCGGTCCGGTCCGGGTCGTACGACGGCTGCACGTCGTTGCCGTCGCCGACGGCCGCGATGTTCCGGGTCAGCCGGCCGGCCACCACGCCCAGCAGGGCGGCGCCGACCAGGAAGGTGCCCGGATTGCGGCGCGCGTAGTTCTTCACCTCGTTGAGGAGGTCGCCCGGCTCGCGCTGCTCCAGCCAGCCGGCCACGCCGTGCACCCGGTCGGCGGCCTGGTGGGCCAGTTCGGTGACCGGGCCCGCGCCGCCGCCGTTCTGCGCCATCGAGCGCATCTCGTCGGCCAGCGAGCGCAGCCCGCTCGCCGCGCGCTGCTGCTGCTGGCTGGTCTGGGCGGTGACCTGGTTCCGGGCCTCGCCGTAGAGGTTGCGGGCCTGGCGCTTGGCCTCGCCCACCACCTCCTGGCCCTGTTCCTTGGCGGTCTGCGCGACCGCGCCGCCCGCGTTGGCGGCCTCGTTGCCGACCTGGCGGGCCTGGTCACGGACCCCGCCGCCGTTGGTCGACTCGTACGTGCCGGACGAGGATGAGAGATCGTAAGTCATGACGTCCCTTCCGCTCGGGAACTCGTAGCGGTTGTGCTCGGGGGGATCACACCGGCGTTGCTGCCGGCGTGTCGGAATCCCTACCCCCGGTTGCCGGGTCCATGCCTGATTCGTCATTTCTCTGCGGCGGCGCCCCGCGCCGGTCACACAATGGAGGGTCTGCCCGCTCCGGGCGGCGGTGAGCACCACGGAGGTGACAGCGATGGCACGTGACGTGCGCGGACGCGCCGTGGCCCGGTCCCGGCCGCTGATCCAGAAGGTCGCCCTCGCGGTGGCCGCCGTCTTCGTGCTGATCGGTGTGCTCGGCTTCGTCCCCGGCTTCACCATCCACTACGGCGACCTGGAGTTCGCCGGCCACCACTCCGAGGCCAAGCTGATCGGCCTGTTCCAGGTGTCGATCCTGCACAACCTGCTGCACCTGCTCTTCGGCCTGGTCGGCCTCGTGCTGGCCCGCCGGGTCGCCGGGGCGCGGCTGTTCCTGGCCGGCGGCGGCGCCGCCTACCTGGGCCTCTGGCTGTACGGCTTCGGCATCGACCGGGAGACGGCCGCGAACTTCGTGCCGTTCAACGACGCCGACAACTGGCTGCACCTCTTTCTCGGCTTCGGCATGCTGGCGCTGGGTCTGCTGCTCAACAACGAGGTGGGCACCGGCGGGCGGCCGGACACCCCCCTCGACCGGCCCTGACCAGCACCGTCACCCGTTCGGGCGGCGTCGGCCGCGACACACCGGGCCCACGTTTGCCCGCGCACGGCCCGGGGCACCAGGACCACCACGGGGAGTGACCCCGGTGGGACGAGGAGGTCCGGCGATGCCACGGTGGTTGCGGGACAACGCGCTCACGGTTGCCATGCTCGGCGCGTTCGCGATCTTCCTGGTGTTACAGAGCGTGTTCGGCTGGCACGTGCACAACGAGGAGCTGGCCGAGAACGGCGCCGCACCGCTGAGCTGGTGGGCGTACCTGGGCACCGGGCACTTCGCGGAGGCGGTCTTCGAGAACTGGGAGTCGGAGTTCCTCCAGATGGGTGGCTACGTGCTGCTCACCGCGTACCTGGTGCAGAGGGGCTCGGCCGAGTCGAAGCCGGAGGGCCAGACGGACCGGCCCGAGGACGACCCGCGGCGCGCGACGCCGGACTCCCCCTGGCCGGTACGGGCCGGCGGCCTGCCGCTGGTGGTCTACCGCAACAGCCTCTCCATCGCGCTGTTCATGATCTTCGCGGGCTCGTTCCTGGGGCACCTGTTCGGCGGCGTGGCCGCCTACAACGAGGAGCAGGCGCTGCAGAGCGGGGCCGCCCCGATCAGCGCCTGGCAGTTCCTCGGCACCAGCGACTTCTGGTTCCAGTCGATGCAGAACTGGCAGAGCGAGTTCCTCGCCGTGGGCGTGCTCATCCTGCTCAGCATCGTGCTGCGCCAGCACGCCAGCCCCGAGTCCAAGCCGGTCACCGCGGCCCACGCCGAGACCGGCGCGTAGGGATCGGCGTCAGGCGGCGACCGGCAGCCGCTTGGCGAAGCAGACGCTGTACGGGTTGTCGACGTACTCGCCGTACACCGGGATCGGTTGGTAGCCGCAGGACCGGTAGAGACCGACGGCGGCCGGGAGGTAGGTGCCGGTCTCCAGGCACACGGTGGTGTGCCCCTGCCGGAAGGCCAGCTCCTCCAGGGCGGCCAGGAGCTGCCGGGCGATCCCCCGCCCCCGGTACGCCGGGCGGACGTACATCCGCTTCAGCTCGCCGGTGTCGGCGTCGAGCGCCTGGAGGCCGCCGCAGGCGACCGCCCGGCCACCCTCGACCACCGCCAGGTAGCGGATGTCGTCGTGGGTGACCGTGGCCTGCCCGTCCAGGCCGCCGTCGGCCTCGCGCAGCTCGCGCTGCTGGGCGGCGACCAGGGCGGCGATCTCGGGATCGGTGGCGGGACGGGATTCGATCAGCATCCCGTCACGGTAGGTCGACCGGATTTCACGGAGGTTTCCGGCCAACGTCCCGAACACGGACGGAGCGGAACTAGTCCCAGTCCTCGTCGTCGGCGTCGTCCTGCGGGGCGCCGGCCTCCAGCTCGTCCTCCGGGCGCACCCGGCGCGCCTTGCGGGCGGCCAGCCGCTCCGCGGCGGAGGCCCGGGTCGACTTGTCCTCCAGCCGGACGTCGGTGCCCCGGTTGCCGGGGACGAAGTCGACCCCGGCGTAGAGGGTCGGCTGCCAGTCGAACTCCCGCTCGCCGATCCGGACCAGGTCGCCCGCCTGCGCGCCGGCCTTGGCCAGCTTCTCCTCCACGCCGAGGCGGGCCAGCCGGTCGGCCAGGTAGCCCACGGCCTCGTCGTTGTCGAAGTTCGTCTGCTTGACCCAGCGCTCCGGGCGGTTGCCCCGGACGGTGAAGGAGCCGTCCTCCTCGGCCTCGATGGTGAAGCCGGTGTCGTCGACCGCCTTCGGGCGGAGCACGATCCGCGTCGGCTCGGCCGGCGGCGCGGCGCGGCGGGACTGGTCGACCAGCTCGGCCATCGCGTACGTCAGCTCCCGCAGCCCCTCGCGGGTGGCGGTGGAGACGTCGAACACCCGGAAGCCGCGGGCCTCCAGGTCGGGCCGGACGATGTCGGCGAGGTCCCGCCCGTCCGGCACGTCGATCTTGTTGAGCGCCACGAGGCGGGGGCGCTCGGCCAGACCGCCGTACTGGGTCAGCTCGGACTCGATGGCGTCGATGTCGGCGAGCGGGTCGCGGCCCGGCTCCAGCGTCGCCGTGTCGACCACGTGCACCAGCACGGCGCACCGCTCGACGTGGCGGAGGAACTCCAGGCCCAGACCCTTGCCGGTGGCCGCGCCCGGGATGAGCCCCGGCACGTCGGCGACCGTGAAGGTGTGGTTGTCCACCCGGACGACGCCCAGGTTGGGCACGAGGGTGGTGAACGGGTAGTCGGCGATCTTCGGCTTGGCCGCGGAGATCACCGAGATCAGCGAGGACTTGCCCGCCGACGGGAAGCCCACCAGGCCGACGTCGGCGACGCTCTTCAGCTCCAGCACCACGTCGAGCCGGTCGCCGGGCTCGCCCAGCTCGGCGAAGCCGGGGGCCTTGCGCCGGGCGTTGGCCAGCGAGGCGTTGCCCCGGCCGCCGCGGCCGCCCCGGGCCGCCTCGAAGGTGGTGCCCACACCGACCAGGTCGGCCAGCACCTCGCCGTCGAGGGTCTGCACCACGGTGCCGTTCGGCACCTTGATGACCAGGTCGCGGCCGTTGGCCCCGTCCCGGTTCGAGCCGGCACCGCCCTTGCCGTTCTCGGCCTTCATGTGCGGCCGGAAGTGGAAGTCGAGCAGGGTGGTCACCTGCGGGTCGACGACCAGCGAGACGCTGCCGCCGTGCCCGCCGTTGCCGCCGTCGGGGCCGCCGAAGGGCTTGAACTTCTCCCGGTGGATGGAGACACAGCCGTGCCCGCCGTCGCCGGCCTGCATGTGCAGGACGACCCGGTCAACGAACGTCGTCACGACGCAATCCTTCCAGCGAGACAACGCCCCGCATCTGAAAAAGCGAAGCGGGCCGGGACCCGAGGTCCACGGCCCGCAACGCCTGCGAATTACTGCTGCGGCACGATGCTGACGGTCTTGCGACCGCGCTTGGTGCCGAACTGGACCGAGCCGGCGGCCAGCGCGAACAGCGTATCGTCGCCGCCACGGCCGACCAGGTCACCGGGGTGGAACTTGGTGCCACGCTGACGGATGAGGATCTCACCCGCGCTGACGACCTGACCACCGAAGCGCTTCACGCCGAGCCGCTGGGCCGCGGAGTCGCGACCGTTACGCGAGCTGGACGCACCCTTTTTGTGAGCCATTGGAGGACGACCTACTTCCCGCTGGAGATGCCGGTCACCTTGACCTGGGTCAGCGGCTGGCGGTGACCCTGGCGCTTGTGGTAGCCGGTCTTGTTCTTGAACTTGTGGATCCGGATCTTCGGGCCCTTGGTGTGCGCGGCGATCTCGCCGGACACCGCGACCTTGGCAAGCTTCGCCGCGTCGGTCACCAGGTCGTCACCGTCGACGAGGAGCACCGCGGTGAGCTTCACCGCGTCGCCGGGGGCACCGGCGAGCTTCTCGACCTCGATCACGTCGCCCTCGGCGACCTTGTACTGCTTGCCGCCGGTCTTGACGATCGCGTACATCGGAGGCGGACTCCCTGTCGTTGAGGCTGCTGGCGTCTTCACCCACCGTCACCGGTAGGTCGTTCCCACGGCGTCTCGCCGGGAGCCGTGACACCGGCGGCGCGGGCACGCGGGAACTCGGCACACCAAAGTGCGCCGCAGGCAAGCGTACGCCATACCCGGCCCGCCACCCAAACCGGGCCGCCGGTCAGGCCGCGGCCGGTGGCGCGCAGCATCTCGGCCGGCTTGAACACGTACGTCTGCACGGCGGCGGAGCCGGCCTGCCTGGCACGCGCGCAGACGCCGGTCCCTGGTGACGATCGGGGCCGGTGTGGCTGCCGTGGGCGCTGGGACGGAGACGGCAGGGCCCCTGCCCCGGACTCTGTTGCCGGTGCAGGGGCCCTGCCAGAACGCCGTGCAGGTCAGCGGCTCACGGCCGGGTACGCCGCCGGGCGCCGCCGCGCCGGGAACGCCGGCGGGCGGTGCCACCCTCGGCGCCCTCCTCGTCCCCGTCACCGATGGCGTCCGGGTCGTCCGCGGCGGCCAGCCGGGCCGAGTCGCCCTGCTGGCTGTCCGCCACCGCCGGGGCGGCCGCCGTGTCCGCCTCGTACCGGGACAGGTCGTAGCCCTGGGTGTCGTAGTAGTCGTCCGTGCTGTCGACCACCTCGACGACGGCCTTCTCCGGCGCGGCCGGGGAGGGCTGCTCCGCAGCCTCGGCGGCGGGCTTCTCCGCCGCGCCCTTGCGGCCCCGGCGCCGGCCCTTCTCCTCGGTGGCGGGGCTGGTGACGGCCGAGGCCACGGCCTTGACCTTCTCCCCCGCGCCGCCGCGCGGCTTCTCCGGCACCGGCTCGGTGTGGATGATGACGCCCCGGCCCTTGCAGCACTCACAGGTCTCGCTGAACGCCTCCAGCAGGCCCGCACCGATCCGCTTGCGGGTCATCTGCACCAGGCCGAGCGAGGTGATCTCGGTGACCTGGTGCTTGGTGCGGTCCCGGCCGAGGCACTCGGTGAGCCGGCGCAGCACCAGCTCCCGGTTCGACTCCAGCACCATGTCGATGAAGTCGATCACCACGATGCCGCCGAGGTCGCGCAGCCGGAGCTGGCGCACGATCTCCTCGGCCGCCTCCAGGTTGTTCCGGGTGACCGTTTCCTCCAGGTTGCCCCCGGAGCCGGTGTACTTGCCGGTGTTGACGTCGATGACGGTCATCGCCTCGGTGCGGTCGATCACCAGCGAGCCGCCGGAGGGCAGGAACACCTTCCGGTCCAGCCCCTTCAGGATCTGCTCGTCGATCCGGTACTCGGCGAAGACGTCGGTGGTGCCGGCGTGCCGGCGCAGCCGGGCCACCAGGTCCGGCGAGACGTGCGACAGGTAGGACTCGACCAGGTCGTACGCCGACTCCCCCTCGATGACCAGCTCGCGGAAGTCCTCGTTGAACAGGTCCCGGACCACCCGGATGACCAGGTCGGGCTCCTCGTAGAGCAGCACCGGGGCGCCACCCTCGGCCGCCTTGGCCTGGATCTCCTCCCACTGCGCCTGGAGCCGCTTGACGTCCCGGGCCAGCTCGTCCTCGCTGGCGCCCTCGGCGGCCGTCCGGACGATCACGCCGGCGCCGTCCGGCACCAGCTTCTTGAGGATGTCCCGCAGCCGCTTGCGCTCGGTGTCCGGCAGCTTGCGGCTGATGCCGGAGGCGTTGCCGTTCGGCACGTAGACCAGGTGCCGGCCGGAGAGCGCGATGTGGCTGGTCAGCCGGGCGCCCTTGTGCCCGATCGGGTCCTTGGTGACCTGCACCAGCACCGAGTCGCCGGACCGGAGGGCCTGCTCGATCGAGCGGGCCCGGCCCTCCAGGCCGGTGGTGTCCCAGTTGACCTCACCGGCGTAGAGCACGGCGTTGCGGCCGCGCCCGATGTCGACGAAGGCCGCCTCCATGCTGGGCAGGACGTTCTGCACCTTGCCCAGGTAGACGTTGCCGGCCATGGTGCCGGACGAGTTTCGGGTCACGTAGTGCTCGACCAGCACGCCGTCCTCGAGGACCGCGATCTGGGTGCGGTCGCCCCGCTGGCGGACGGCCATCACCCGGTCGACCGCCTCCCGGCGGGCCAGGAACTCCGACTCGCTGAGGATCGGCGGGCGGGTACGCCGCTGCTCGCGGCCGTCCCGGCGACGCTGCCGCTTGGCCTCCAGCCGGGTCGAGCCGGAGACGCCCTGCACCTCGTCGACGGCCTTGCGCGGCTCGCGGATCTTGACGACGGTCGGGACGCCGTCCTCGGCGGCGGTCTCCGCCTCGCCCGCGCCACGGCGGCGGCGCCGACGGCGGCGACGGGTCATCCCCTCGCCCTCGGCCTCCTCCTCGTCCTCGCTCTCCTCGGCCTCGGCCTCGGCGGACTCGGCCCGGACGGCCTCCTCGGCCTCCTCGTCCTCGGCCTCCTCGACGCCCCGGCCGCGGCCCCGGCCCCGGCGGCCCCGACGACGACGACGGCGGTTGGCCGCCTCGTCCTCGTCCTCCTCCGCCTCGGCGACCTCCTCGGCCTCGGCGGTCGGCTCCTCCTCGGCCTCGACCTCCACCGGCTCGACCTCGCGGCGGCCGCGGCGGCGGCGCCGGCCGGTCTCCGCCGGCTCCTCGACCGGCTCCTCGGCGACCGGGTAGGTGACCCGGACGACCGGGGCCTCCTCGGGCTGCGGGGGCATGAACAGGACGGTGGGCGCGGAGAGCGCCGCGCGGCGCCGCCGGCCGGTCGGCGCAGGCTCCTCGGCCGGCTCCTCGGCGGGACCCGGGACCGCGGCGCCGGGCGACACCTCACCGGTACGGTCCTCCGGACCCCCGGCCCGGGCCAGGACGGACTCGTCGGCGCGCCGGTCGTCGGGGGTCGGCTCGTCCTCGGCGTCCTCGCCGACCGCGTCCTCGTCCTCGTCCTCCGGCGCACCCTCGGCGGAGGCCGGGGACTCCGGGGCGGCGGGCGGCTCGGGAGCGGCGGGCGGCTCGGTGTCGGCCTGCGGCTCGGCGACCGCGTGGGGCTCGACCGCCGGGCCGGCGGCCTCGACGGGCGCCTCCCCCGCGGCGGCCTCGACCGGCGGGGTGCTCTTGCGGCGGCGGGTGCGGGTCACCTTGACCGGCGGCACCACCTCGTCCGAGGCAGCCTCCACGCCGGCCGCGGCCACCGGCTCCTCGACCGCCTTGGCGGGGGTCGCCTTGCGCCGCCGCCGGGTCTTCGGCGCGGCCTCCAACTCCCCGGCGATCGGGGCGAACACCTCGGCCTGCGGCGACTCACCGCTCCCGGTCGCCGCGGTCGACGCCTCGGCCGGCGCGTCGGTCTGCTCCGGCTGGTTCAGCGGGGCAGCCTTGCGCCGGCTGGCCCGCTTGCGGGCCGGCGGCTTGACCTCGGCGGTGCTGTCGGTGCTGCTGGTGGCGGTTGCCTCGGCCGGCTCCGCGCCGGTCCGTTCGCCGCCCTCGGGCTCGTTCTCGAGCATGGACGTTCTCCAGTTCTGGCTGCCCCGGGCGCGGGTGAGCGCTGCCACGCAGGGTCGCCGCAAAAGGTGTTTCCGCCGGGCGCGCAGGTGCGCGACCGCCGAAGTCTGCCTGCCAGAACGCTGACCGTCGGTCAGCGCTCTCCGATGGCTGCCCCGTCGCGATCCGCGTCCAACGGATCGACGATCTCGCCCTGCGCGGTCAGCGTGCCCTGCGCCAGCCGGATCACCCTCGGGGAGACCGGCGGCTCCAGGTCGGCCACCACGCGGAGGCCGGAAAGGACGTCATCGGGTCGTACGGAGGGGGTGACCTGCCGCACGACCAGTTCGAGTATCGCACACGGTACGGCCGTCGCCCCGGAAGGCGTCTCGGACGGCGGCAGCGCATCGATCGCCATGACGGCGGCGCGGGCGTCGAACGTGCGCCGCCCCTGCTTGGTCATCCGCTCGACCTGGATCTCCTCGGCGGCGGTGAACGCGCTCACGGCGCGCTCCAGCACGGCCGGGTCGACCTCGGGCAGCTCGATCCGCCAGCGGGAGGCCTCGATCCGGTCGGCCAGGCTGCCGCCGGTGGCCTCCACGGCGTCCAGCACGTCCAGCCCGGGCGACAGGGCGGCGTCCAGGGCCGCCCGCAGCTGCGCCGGGTCGACCGGCTCGCGCAGGCCGATCTCCAGGTACTCGGCCTCGCTGGCCACACCGGTCGGCGCGGCGGAGGCGTACGAGATCTTCGGGTGCGGGGTGAAACCCTGGGAGAAGGCGATCGGTACGCCGGCCCGGCGCAGCGCGCGCTCGAAGGCCCGGGCGAAGTCCCGGTGCGAGGTGAACCGCAGCGGTCCACGCTTGGCGTACCGGATCCGGACCCGCTGGACGACCGGCGCCTGGCCGCCCTCGGGTTGAGGCTTTCTGGCGATCGTGAGCTCCTCGGCTGTGCCGTCGTGTCGGTCCCATCCTGGCGCAGCGGCCGGCACGGCCCGCAGCCGGGGCGGCGGAAACGGCCGTACGAACCGGTCGGAACCGGTCGGCGAGGGATGTCCGCCCCACCCGGAGACGACGGTGGCCGGCCGGCGACGCACAGGTCGCCCGGCCGGCCACGACGGTTCAGGACCGGTTGCCGCCCGGTGGCGGGTACGTCCCCGGCGGCGGCGGAACGTGGCCGGGCGGCGGGGCGTAGGGACTCGCGCCCGGCGGGACCGGGCCGCCCGGCGCGCCCGGCGGGGCGTGGTAGCCGGCCGGGACCGGTGGGGTGCCGTAGCCACCCCCGGCGCCCTGGTCGAGCAGGTGGTCCGGCACGGCGGCCGCCCGGGCCGCCTCCCGCCGGTAGCGGCGCCGGTTCCAGATCAGGAAGACCACCAGCGCCACCAGCACCAGCAGCACCACGGCGATGCCGATGCCGATGACCATGACCTGCTGGTCGGAGGGGCCGCCCCGGTCGCCGTACTTCGTCACGTCGAAGTCGTCGTCCTCGCCCGCCTGCGGCGGGGCCGCGCTGGGCGGGGCCGCCTCCAGCAGCGGGTTCGTGGAGACCGCCGGCACCCTGGCGGTCAGCGCCGCCACCGGGTCGATCCGGCCGAAGCCGAACTGCGGGTCGCGGCCGGGCGGGCCGGCGTCCCGGGCCGTGCGGATGATCCGGTTGATCACGTTGGGCGCGGACAGGTCCGGGTATTTCGACCGGATCAGCGCCGCGATGCCGGAGACGATGGCGGTCGCGTCGGAGGTGCCGTCACCCCAGCCGTAGCCATGGTCCCGGCCGGCGTTGTAGATGCTGTCGGCCGGCGCGGCCACCACGGCCTCGGGCCCCTGGGTCGAGCCGGACCAGAAGCGCCCGCCCCGGGTGGTGCCGGTCACCGCGATCACCCCGGGGACGTTGGCCGGGCTGATCACCTCGCTGTGACCCTTGGCGGTGTTGCCGGCGCCGGCCACCACGACCACGTCGCGGTCGAGGGCGTACCGGATCGCCGCCTCCTCGTCGGCGGACGCCACGCCCATGCTGCCGTAGGACAGGTTGATCACCTTGGCGCCGCCGTCGACGGCCATCCGGATGCCCTGGGCCGACGCCGCCTCGCTGGTGTCCCCATCGCCCGGCTTCGTCTTGATCGGCAGGATCCGCGCGCCGGGCGCGATGCCGGTCACCCCGTCCGAGCCGGCGTTCTTCGCCGCGATGATGCCGGCCATGTGGGTGCCGTGACCCTCCACGTCGGAGCGTCCGTCCCCGGGGGCGCCGTAGCTGCGGCCGCCCGGAAGCACCTGGCCGGTCAGTTCCGGGTGGGTGGCGTCGACACCGCTGTCCACCACGGCGACGGTCACGCCGCGCCCGGTGGACAGCTCGTGCACCTGGTCGATCCGCAGCTCGTCCAGGTACCACTGCTCGGCCCGCCGCGGCGCGGCCGCCGCCGGTTGGGCGGCCCCCAGCACCATGAGCCCGGCCACCAGGCCGGCCGCGACCGGGCGCAGCGCGCCCACGTGCAACCTCATCCGTCCGTCCTCAGCGCAGGATGCCCGGGGACGCGGCGTCACCGCTGCCCCACGGATCGTCGTCCTCAGTCAACCACGACGAGTGCTCGCTGCCGGCGCCGCCGTGCCCGGCGCCGCCGTGCCCGCCCATCATGCCGCCGCCCATCATGCCGGCGCCGCCGCGCAGGCCGCCCGCGCCCGCACCGGCGCCGGCCGCGTTGCGCAGCGCGCTCGCCGCGCTGGTCATCGGCGGCACCTTGCCGTTGCCGCCACCGACCATGCCGGGGATGCCGCCCATGCCGATCCCGCCGGCCGCGCCCACACCGCCGCCACCGATGCCGCCGGCCGAGCCGAGACCGGCGCCGCCGCCCCCGAAGCCGCCACCCGCGCCGCCGAGCCCCGCGGAGCCGCCACCGAGACCGCCGGTGCCGCCGTAGCCACCGCCCATGCCGCTCGGCCCGCCGGCGCCGGCGAGGCCGCTGCCGTAGTCGTGGTCGCCGGTGCCGACACCCGGGTAGCCGGCGCCGGTCGACGGCGGGGTGTAGGTGCCGGCGCCGCCGCCGCTCCCGCCGCCGAAGTCGGGGCCGCCGGTGGTGGGCGGGGGGGTCAGCGATCCGCCACCGCCCGAGAAGGAGCCCCCACCGCCACCGACGCCGGTGCTGCCGAGGCCCGGCGCGCCGCCACCGTAGCCGCCGCCCGCACCCCCGGCGCCGACGCCGCCGCCACCGCCGCCCGGCAGGCCGGACGGCGGCTTGCGGTCGTCGGGTCGGTAGTCGTCGATGCTGCCCCTCGGGGTCGGTACGACCAGCTTGGGGCGCTCGGTCTCCACGGCGGCGGGCAGCGGCGACATGGCCGAGTTGGCCGCCTGCTGGTTGTCCCGGTACCAGTTGTCCAGGTGGGACTTCGTGTCCCACCAGCCGCCGCGCTTGTTGTCGTCGGCGTTGCCGTCGACCTTCATGGTCGCCTCGAGGTCGTCGGCCTTGTCACGGAACGCGCCGTCGGCGTACGAGGCCGGGTTGCTCTGGTAGTCCTTGCGCAGCGCGGCCAGGAAGCCCGAGGAGCTCTCGCCGTCGCGCGCGTCGTCGAGCTCGGTGCCGTTGGGCAGGCTCCACTCGTTCCAGCCGAAGTCGTCCATGAGCGGGATCGGGATGCTCGCCACCGACTTGCGGATGTCACCCTCGATCCGCGACAGCGCACCGCTGACGTTGCTGGCGTGGGTGATGAGGTCCTCGATCTCCTTGCCGATGTCGCCCAGGTGCTCGCGGTACGCGTCACCGCCGCTGCCCTTCCAGCCGCTGAGCAGGCCGGGCAGGCCGCCGCTGTGCGGGCGTTCCTGGCCGGGCGCGATCGGGCCGACGAAGGACCGCCCGACGAGCGCGTCGCGCAGGTAGCCCAGGCCGGTGGAGAGGTTGCTCCACCCCACCCCGACCGAGCCGACCGTCTCCGGGTCCGCCGACAGCGTCACCTCGCGGACGCACCGCTCCCAGGTTCCTCCAGCCATGACCTTCTCCCCCTCAGGCCGTGTACGGGTAGGTGGGCTGCTCGCCCGTCGCCGGCGGCGGGGCGGCGGACTCCAGCATCCGCTCGATCTCCTTGCCGTTGGCCGCGTTGCGGGCCTCGGTGTCGCGGAACGCCTTGGCGATGTCCTCGGTGCCCTGCTTGAGGGTGGCGAGCTTGGTGGAGAGCGCCTTGAGGTGGGCCTCCATGTTCGCCGTCGACCTCGTCAGCGCCTGCCACTGCATGCGCGCGTCCTCGTACGCGCCGAACGGCGTGCCGTTGGGCACCGTCTGCGCGTTGTTGCTGTCGCCCTTCATCCGCTCCTTGATGCGTTCCATCTCGTAGCTGATGGTGTCGTCGACATACTGCTTGAGGCGCTCGACGTAGTCCGCCGCGGCGTCCAGGTCCTCGACGCTGACGTGCAGATCGCCGGTGTCCGGCGGCCTGATGTCACCCATGCTGCTGCCCTCCCCGCTGCCGGCACACGGCCGGTCCAATACGGACGCAGCGTATCGAGAGACCGCCAGTCGGGGCACCCCCACCCCGCGTGACGGGACATCGACGGGCGCGAGGTCCCGGAATGTGACGGAGCGCGGAACCCCCGTGGGGATTCCGCGCTCCGGTGTGGTCGGCGGTGCTACTGCTGGGCGCCGGTCGGCAGCTTCAGCCCGCTGACCGGGGTCAGCGGCAGCAGCTTCCGGCCGGTCGGGCCGATCTGGATCTCGGTGTCCATGGACGGGCAGACGCCGCAGTCGAAGCAGGGCGTCCAGCGGCAGTCGTCCTGCTCGTACTCGGCGAGCGAGTCCTGCCAGTCCTGCCAGAGCCAGTCCTTGTCCAGGCCCGAGTCCAGGTGGTCCCAGGGCAGGACCTCCAGCTCGTCACGCTCGCGGGTGGTGAACCAGTCGAGGTCCACCCCGAACGACGGGAGCACCTCGGCCGCCGCGTCCACCCAGCGCTGGTAGGAGAAGTGCTCGCTCCAGCCGTCGAACCGGCCGCCGTTCTCCCAGACCCGGCGGATCACCGCGCCGACCCGGCGGTCGCCCCGGGACAGCAGGCCCTCGATCAGCGACGGCTCGCCGTCGTGGTAGCGGAAGCCGATGGCCCGGCCCAGCGAGCGGTCGCTGTTGATCGCCTGCTTGAGCAGCCTCAGCCGGCCGTCGATGACCTCCGGGCGCTCCATGGCGGCCCACTGGAACGGGGTGTGCGGCTTCGGCACGAAGCCACCGATCGAGACGGTGCAGCGGATGTCCTTGGACCCGGTCGCCGCCCGGCCGGCCCGGATGACCTCGTGGGCCATGTCCGCGATCTCGAGGACGTCCTCGTCGGTCTCGGTGGGCAGGCCACACATGAAGTAGAGCTTCACCTGCCGCCAGCCGTTGGTGTACGCCGTCACGACGGTGCGGATCAGGTCTTCCTTCGACACCATCTTGTTGATGACCTTGCGGATCCGCTCCGACCCGCCCTCGGGGGCGAAGGTCAGGCCGGTCCGCCGGCCGTTGCGCGACAGCTCCTGCGCCAGGTCGATGTTGAAGGCGTCCACCCGGGTCGACGGCAGCGAGAGCGACACGTTGGTGCCCGCGTACTGCTCGGCGAGGCCGGAGCACATGTCGCCGATCTCCGAGTGGTCGGCCGACGACAGCGACAGCAGGCCCACCTCGTGGAAGCCGGAGAACTCCAGCCCCTGCTGCACCATCTGGCCGACCGTGGTGATCGAGCGCTCCCGCACCGGACGAGTGATCATGCCGGCCTGGCAGAACCGGCAGCCCCGGGTGCAGCCGCGGAAGATCTCCACCGCGTACCGCTCGTGGACCGTCTCGGCCAGCGGCACGAGGGGCTTCTTCGGGTACGGCCAGGCGTCCAGGTCCATGGTCGTGCGCTTGTGCACCCGGAACGGCACGTCGGGGCGGTTCGGCACGACCCGCTGGATCCGGCCGTCGGGCAGGTAGTCCACGTCGTAGAAGCGCGGCACGTAGATGCTCTCGGTGCGGGCCAGCCGCAGCAGCAGCTCGTCCCGGCCGCCCGGGCAGCCCTCGGCCTTCCAGTCCCGGACGATCGCGGTGATCTCCAGCACCGCCTCCTCGCCGTCGCCGAGCACGGCGGCGTCGACGAAGTCGGCGATCGGCTCCGGGTTGAACGCGGCGTGACCGCCGGCCACGATCACCGGGTCGGCCTCGGTGCGGTCGGCCGCGAGCAGCGGGATGCCGGCCAGGTCGATCGCGGTGAGCAGGTTGGTGTAGCCCAGCTCGGTGGAGAAGGAGACGCCGAACACGTCGAAGTCGCGCACCGCACGGTGGGCGTCGACGGTGAACTGCGGCACGCCGTGGGCGCGCATCAGCTTCTCCAGGTCCGGCCAGACCGCGTAGGTCCGCTCGGCGAGCACGTCGGGCAGCTCGTTGAGCACCTCGTAGAGGATCTGCACGCCCTGGTTGGGCAGACCCACCTCGTACGCGTCGGGATACATCAGCGCCCAGCGCACGGTCGCCGCGTCCCAGTCCTTGACCACGGCGCCCAACTCGCCACCCACGTACTGGATGGGCTTGGTCACCTGGGGAAGCAGCGGCTCCAGCCGCGGCCAGACCGAATTGGCCGCGACCGGGCGCGGCGTCGTCGACGGGGCACTCATGATGCCCAAGGGTACGCGGTCCCCCGCCACTCCCACCCCCACCTGCACCCCCGCCGGGTTGATCAAGAAGTTTGCGCCGGGATCCGGGCCGATCCCGACGCAGACATCTTGATCGACGAGCGGGCGGGCGGGACCGGGCCCACCTGGGTGGTGTCGGCGGATTCGTCGGGGGTGGCGGGGCGGTACTAACCTCGCTACGGGCGCGAGAGGAGATTGCCGCGATGTCGCAGCCGCAGCCGGGGGCGGACCGGCCGGCCGACGGGGGCACGCCGGCCACCGGCCGGAACGGGGATCCGGTGGTCGCCGGGCCACCCGCCGACGGTCCGTCGCAGGCCGACGCCGCGCTCCCGAGCACGACGGAGGCGGCGTCCGCGCCGGAGTCCGCGCCGCTGGAGTCCGCCACGCCGGACGCCGAGGCCGGGAGCGCCGCACCCGACCCGCAGCCGGCCCCACGGACCGAGGCCGCCCGGGAGGGCGAGCCCACCCCGCAGATCGAGGCCGCGCAGGCGGAGGCCACGCCGCAGGGCGAGCCCACCCCGCAGGCCGCGGAGGCCGGGCAGCCGGAACCTGCCGTGCAGGCCGACCCCGACGGACAGGCCGACGAGGCGGCACCGACAACCGGAGCCGAGCCGGCCCCGGAGGCTCAACCCGACGCCCAGGCCGCGCCGGGGGCCGACGCCGACACCGCCGAACAGGCCCGGCCCGCGGACCCCGACCCCACCCCGATCTCGCCGGCCCCTGCCCGCGGTTCCGCCGCCGTGCCCGGCCCGGCCCGCGCCGCCGGCTCCGCCAGGGTCACGCCCCGCCCCGACGCCACCCGCGTGGAGCGACACCCCGACCCCACGAAGGTCGAGGACGCCGGGAGCCGCACCCGCGTCGAGACCCCGCCCGCGCCGCGCTGGAGCGGTTCCGCCGCGGTCCCGCCCCCACCGCCGCGCAAGCGCGCCTGGGGCGAGTCGGCCGAACCCACCCCGGTGCCGCCGGTCGACTCGCCGGAGCACCAGGTCCCGGTCGACCCGTGGGCAGGCGTGGACACGACCGGTTGGGACCTGCACTCCGCCGACTTCCCGGCGCTGCCGCCGACGCTGCCCTACACGTCGCCGTACCCGGTGCCGCAGCCGCCGCCGGCGCACGTCCCGCACCACCCCGCCCCGCCGGTGGCCGCCGCGCCGCCGGTCAACCCGCCGCCGGTCAGCCCGAACCCGGCCCGGCCGGTCTCGCCGCCCGCGCCGCCGAAGCAGCGCCGGGGGAAGAAGAACCCGCCGCCGGTGACCGCGCCGCCGGGTTGGGGGCCACCCAAGGGGTACGTGGCCGTGCCGGTCCGCCGCCGGCGCCGCTGGCCCTGGGTGCTGCTGCTCAGCGTCGCCTGCTGCTGCGGCGTGCCGCTCTGGTGGGCCCAGCCGCTCTCCGCCCAGTACCCGGCGACGGCGAGCATGCCCGACCAGCTCGGCTCGCTGCGGCTGCGCCAGGACGAGGGCAGCCAGGCCGCC
This sequence comes from Micromonospora chaiyaphumensis, assembly GCF_900091435.1. Classification (GTDB taxonomy): domain Bacteria; phylum Actinomycetota; class Actinomycetes; order Mycobacteriales; family Micromonosporaceae; genus Micromonospora; species Micromonospora chaiyaphumensis. The sequence goes on along the minus strand of NZ_FMCS01000016.1, from coordinate 16,768 downwards.
GCCGCGGAGCTGAAGCAGCAGGTACGCCAGGCGCACCTGCTCGCCGAGGACACCTTCGCCGGCATCTACACGACGGGCGACGGCAAGCGGGTGACCCTGTTCGGCGGGACGGGGTTCCGGTTGAGCCCGGAGTCGGACGCGCAGGCCGAGCTGGACCGCCTCACCGACCGGTACGCGCTCAAGCCGTCGGTGCCGGTGGAGACCGGGGTCCGGGGCCGGTACGAGCGCTGTGCCGTGGGCCGGTCCGACGGCGACACGGTGGTGGTGTGCACCTCGGTCGACCACGGCAGCCTGGCCACCGGCGTCTTCACCCGACTGTCCGTGGAGGACAGCGGCCGACTGCTGGACGACCTGCGCCGACAGGTGGTGACCCCCCAGCAGTCCTGAGTGATCGTCACCGTTCGCAACGTATCGAACACGTAAAGGTTCCGCCTTCCTCCCGGGCCGGATCGGTCCTAGGGGTGACAATCAGGACATGTCGCGGCGTTGGCTCTTCGCTGACCAGCTGGGGCCGCACTTCCTCGACGAGCGGAAGCAGCCGGTTCTCCTCATCGAGTCCAAGGCGGTCTTCCGGCGGCGGGTCTACCACCGGCAGAAGGCCCACCTGATCCTCTCCGCGCTCCGGCACCGCGCCGCCGAGCTGGGCGACCATGCGATCTTCCTGCGCGGCGAGACGTACGGGCAGGCGCTCAGGCAGGTCCGCGAGCCGCTGGAGGTGTGCCACCCCACCTCGCGGCGGGCGCTGGAGTTCGTCCGGAACCTGGACGGGGTGACCGTGCTGCCGGCGCGCGGCTACGTGACGAGCATGGCCGACTTCGCCGACTGGGCCGACGGCCGGCGCGGCGCGCTGCGGATGGAGGCGTTCTACCGGTTCGCCCGGGAGCACCACGGGGTGCTGCTGGACGGCCGCGAGCCGGCCGGCGGCCGGTGGAGCTTCGACGCCGAGAACCGCGAGCCGCCACCGAAGGACGGCCGGCTCGGCGTCCCGGCCCCGCCGATGCCGAAGGAGGACGACATCGACGCGGAGGTCCGGGCCGACCTGGACCGCTGGGCGCGGGAGGGCATCCGGTTCGCCGGGCGGGACGGGCCGCGCCGCTTCCCGGCCACCGTCGGCGAGGCCCGGTCCCGGCTGCGGCACTTCCTCCGGCACCGGCTCGCCGCGTTCGGCCGGTACGAGGAGGCCATGCTCTCCACCGACCCGTGGCTGGCGCACAGCGTGCTGTCGTCCTCGTTCAACCTGGGCCTGCTGGACCCGGTGGAGGCGGTCCGGGGCGCCGAGGGGGCGTACCGGCGGCAGGAGGCGCCGCTGGCGGCGGTGGAGGGCTTCGTCCGGCAGGTGCTGGGCTGGCGGGACTACATCTGGCACACCTACTGGTACTTCGAGCAGGGCTGGCGGGACAGCAACGCGCTGGGTGCCCGCGGGTCCCTGCCGGAGTGGTGGCGCGACCTGGACACCGAGGCGGTCGAGGCGCGCTGCCTCGCCGACGTGCTCACCGGCGTCCGCGACCGGGGCTGGGTGCACCACGTCCCGCGGCTCATGGTGCTCGGCAACTACGCCCTCCAGCGCGGCTGGCGCCCGTCCGAGCTGGTCGAGTGGTTCCACACCCGCTTCGTGGACGGCTACGACTGGGTGATGACCGGCAACGTGGTCGGCATGAGCCAGTACGCCGACCTGGGCCGGATGACCACGAAGCCGTACGTGGCCGGCGGCTCGTACATCAACCGGATGAGCGACTACTGCGGCGGCTGCCGCTACGACCCGCGCCAGCGGCTCGGCGCGGACGCCTGCCCCTTCACCGCCGGCTACTGGGCATTCCTGGCCGGCAACCGCGGCCGGATCCCGGCCAACGCCCGGATGGCGCGGGCCATGAAGCAGCTCGCGCTCCTCGGTGACCTGGACGCGGTGGTCGCCCAGGAGCGGCGGCGCGGCAACGACCCGCCGTGACGCCTCAGGCGGACGGGTCGGCCGTGGGCTCGGCGCGCTTGGGGGCGTAGCGCGGCACGTACTCCTGGCCCGTGAGCTTCTGGATCTCGGCCATCATCTCGTCGGTCATCTCCCGCAGCGACGTGCGGTCGTCCGACCGGCCGGTGAAGTCCAGCGGCTTGCCGAACCGGATGGTGATCTGCGCCCGGCCCGGCCGGGGCACCCGCGTGCCGATGGGCTGCGCCTTGTCGGTGCCCGTCACGCCCACCGGGATGATCGGCACGCCGGCCGCCACCGCCAGCCGGGCCGCCCCGGTGCGCCCCCGGTAGAGCCGGCCGTCCGGCGAGCGCGTGCCCTCCGGGTAGACGGCCACCAGGTCGCCGGCCTTGAGCACCGGGATGGCGGCGTCGAACGCGGACAGCGCCGCCCGCCCGCCGGCCCGCTCGACCGGGATGGCGCCCAGCCCGGTCAGCACGAACTTGGAGAAGGCGCCCTTCACGCCGGTGCCCTTGAAATACTCCGACTTGGCCCAGAAGGCCAGGTGCCGGGGCACCACGGTGCCGAGCAGCAGCTCGTCGGCGACGGAGAGATGGTTGCCCGCGAAGATCGCGCCGCCGGTCGCCGGGATGTGCTCCAACCCCTCCACGTGCGGACGGAAGGCCAACCGCAGCGTGGGCGCCACGGTGAGCTTGCCGATGGTGTAGAGCAGGGGCACGGGTCCTCCGGCGGTCGTACGTGAACAGGCGCTGTCACGGTAGCGGACGGGTCCGCATCCGGCGGATCGGGTGGTCAGCCGTCCGCGGGGTGGTCCGGCGGCGCGGACGCCGCCGGACCTGCCACGACCTCATACCCGCCGGACGGCCACCGTCACCCGCTCGCCCTCGCCGACCTCGCCGGCGAAGCCGTCGACGCCCTCGGTGAAGTCGACCGTGTCGGCCAGCACCTCCCGGGCCACGAAGTCGGTGTACGCGGCGACCGCCGCGCGCACCTCCTCCGAGGCGGAGACGGCCACCACGATCCGGTCCGAGACGTCCAGGTCGGCGTCCCGGCGGGCCTGCTGCACGACCCGGACCACGTCCCGGGCCAGCCCCTCGGCGGCCAGCTCCGGGGTGACCTCGGTGTCCAGCACGACCACGCCCTCCCCGCCGGGCAGCGGCGCGGAGTGTTCGGCGTCGGCGGCGACCAGGCGCAGCTCGTACTCGCCCTCGGCCAGGGTGATGCCGGCGGCGACGGGGGCGCCCTCCACGAGCTGCCACTCCCCGGCCTTGACCGCCTTGATCACCTGCTGGACCGCCTTGCCGACCCGCGGGCCGAGCGCCCGGGGCACCACGGTCAGCACCTGCTGGCAGTACGCGGACACCTCGTCGGTGAACTCCACCGCCTTCACGTTGACCTCGTCGGCGACCAGGTCGGCGAAGGGCCGCAGCTGGGCCGCGACCGGGGAGGCCACGGTCAGCTTCGACAGCGGCAGCCGCACCCGCAGGCCCTTGGCCTTGCGCAGCGACAGCGCCGCCGAGGCGACCGCCCGGACGTTGTCCATGGCGGCGACCAGCTCGTGGTCGGCCGGGAACTCCTCCGCCGACGGGAAGTCGGTCAGGTGCACCGACCGCTCGCCGGTGAGCCCGCGCCAGATCTCCTCCGCGGTCAGCGGCGCCAGCGGCGCCACCACCCGGCAGAGCGTCTCCAGCACCGTCCAGAGCGTGTCGAACGCGTCGGCGTCGCCCGCCCAGAACCGGTCGCGGGAGCGGCGCACGTACCAGTTGGTGAGCGCGTCCAGGTAGGACCGCACGCTGGCGCAGGCGCCCGAGATGTCGTACGCGTCGAGCTGCCCCTGGACCGTCGACACCAGCTCATTCGTCTTCGCCAGCACGTACCGGTCGAGCAGGTGCGTCGAGTCGGTGCTGCGCTTCGCCGTGTAGCCCTCGGCGTTGGCGTAGAGCGAGAAGAAGTACCAGACGTTCCAGAGCGGCAGCAGCACCTGGCGGACCGCGTCGCGGATGAGCGTCTCGGTGACCGCCATGTCGCCGCCGCGCAGCACCGGCGAGGACATCAGCATCCAGCGCATCGCGTCCGACCCGTACGCGTCGAAGACGTGGTAGACGTCCGGGTAGTTGCGCAGGCTCTTGGACATCTTGCGCCCGTCCGAGCCGAGCAGGATGCCGTGGCTCAGGCAGTTCCGGAACGCCGGCCGGTCGAACAGCGCGGTGGCCAGCACGTGCATGGTGTAGAACCAGCCGCGCGTCTGTCCGATGTACTCGACGATGAAGTCACCCGGGTAGTGGTGCTCGAACCACTCGCGGTTCTCGAACGGGTAGTGCACCTGGGCGAACGGCATCGAGCCGGACTCGAACCAGCAGTCCAGCACCTCGGGGACCCGGCGCATCATCGACTTGCCGGTCGGGTCGTCCGGGTTGGGGCGGACCAGGTCGTCCACCGCCGGCCGGTGCAGGTCGGTCAGGCGTACGCCGAAGTCCCGCTCGAGGTCGGCCAGCGAGCCGTACACGTCGACGCGCGGGTAGTTCGGGTCGTCGGACTTCCACACCGGGATCGGCGAGCCCCAGAACCGGTTCCGGCTGATCGACCAGTCGCGGGCGTTGGCCAGCCACTTGCCGAACGAGCCGTCCTTGATGTGCCCCGGCGTCCAGTTGATCTGCTGGTTGAGCTCGACCATCCGGTCCTTGAACCGGGTCACGGCCACGAACCAGGAGGACACCGCCTTGTAGACCAGCGGGGTGTCGCAGCGCCAGCAGTGCGGGTAGGAGTGGGTGTAGGTGTCCTGCCGCAGCACCACCCCCCGCTCCTTCAGCTCCCGGATCACCGGCTTGTTCACGTCGAAGACCTGCTCGCCCTGGTAGGGCGGGACCAGCCCGGTGAACCGGGTGTGGTCGTCCACGGTGACGATGGTCGGGATGCCGGCCGCGTTGCAGGTGTTCTGGTCGTCCTCACCGAAGGCCGGGGCCAGGTGGACGATCCCGGTGCCGTCCTCGGTGGTCACGAACTCCGCGCCGAGCACCTGGTAGGCGTTCTCGCCGGCCTGGTCGACGAGGAAGTCGTAGAGCGGGGTGTAGCGGCGCCCGACCAGGTCCCGGCCGTGCACGGTGCCGACCTGCTCGTAGCCCTCCAGCTCCTTGGCGTACGCGCCGAGCCGGGCGGCGCCGACCAGGTAGCGGTCGCCGTCGCGCTCCAGCACCGCGTACTCGATGTCCGGGCCGACGGCGAGCGCCAGGTTCGACGGCAGGGTCCACGGCGTGGTGGTCCAGACGCCGAGCCGCACCGGGCCGCGCACCGGCTCGGGGGCCGAGTCGTCGGCGGTCAGCTCGAACCACACGGTCAGCGTGGGGTCGTGCCGGTCCTTGTAGACGTCGTCCATCCGGGTCTCGGTGTTCGACAGCGGGGTCTCGCACCGCCAGCAGTACGCCAGCACCCGGAAGCCCTCGTAGACCAGCCCCTTGTCGTGCAGGGTGCGGAAGGCCCACATGACGCTTTCCATGTAGTCCAGGTCGAGCGTCTTGTAGTCGTTGGTGAAGTCGACCCAGCGGGCCTGCCGGGTGACGTACCGCTCCCAGTCCTGGGTGAACTCCAGCACCGAGGTGCGGCAGGCCTCGTTGAACCGGGCCACGCCGAGGTCGAGGATCTCCGCCTTGGTGGTGATGCCGAGCTGCTTCTCGGCCACCACCTCGGCCGGCAGGCCGTGGCAGTCCCAGCCGAACCGGCGCTCGACGTGCCGGCCGCGCATGGTCTGGTAGCGGGGCACCACGTCCTTGACGTACCCCGTGAAGAGGTGGCCGTAGTGCGGCAGGCCGTTGGCGAAGGGCGGGCCGTCGTAGAAGACGAACTCGTTCTTCCCGTCCTCGCCGGCGGGGCGGGCCTCCACGGACGCCTCGAAGGTCTTGTCGGCCGTCCAGTGCTCCAGGACCCGGCGCTCGACCGCGGGCAGGTCCGGGCTCGCCGGGACGCCGGCGGCGGTCGGGTCGTGCAACGGATAGGCCATCGGGGGTCGCTCTCCTCAGCAGCTCACATGTCCGTGTGGGTCTGCGAGGACGAACCCGTTCCCGGTACGCCGTGCCGGCGTGCCCGGGGCTGGGCCCGCGGTACCACCCCGCTTGGCGGCCGAGGTGCGACCGCCCGCTCGTTGGCCGGCTGTGACGGGCCGTCCCGTCCGGTTCTACTGAGCCGGGAACCCGGCCGTTCTTCCGGAGGCTCACCGGTGATGGCCGGGTCGTCGCCTGTGCCCACAAGCGTACTCGACCCACCCGCCGTCCCGCCCCCGACTATCGCCCGTCCCGGTGATCATGAGGTTGGCGGCGACATCCGAGATCGTCATCGCCGCCAACCTCATGATCGACCTACCGGGTGGGGGCCGGGAGGGTGGGGGCCGGGAGGGTGGTGGTCCAGAGGGCGGTGCCCGCGCGGTCGCGGAGGTTCACCGTCAGGGCGGCCGACTCGCCGTCGATCTCGACCTCGCCGAAGTGCTGGAAACCCTCGGCCGGGGAGGTGTTGGCGCGGGGCGGGGCGTGCACGAAGACGGCCTGCGGGCCGAAGGTGCCGTCCAGGGCGTTCGGGCCGAACGCGCCGGCGTGCGCCGGGCCGGAGACGAACTCCCAGAACGGCGTGAACTCCCCGAAGGCCGCCCGGGCCGGGTCGTAGTGGTGCGCGGCCGTGTAGTGCACGTCGGCCGTGAGGAAGACGAGGCCGGTCACCCCGGCCCGGTGCACGGCCCGCAGCACCTCGGCGAACTCCCGCTCGCGCCCGGCCGGCGCGCCCGGGTCGCCCTGCGCCACGCCCTCCTGCGCGCCCGGGCCGTCCGGCACCACGAGGCCGATCGGCAGGTCGTTGGCGATCACCTTCCAGGTCGCCCGCGACCGGGTCAGCTCGCGGACCAGCCACTCCCGCTGCTCCCGCCCGAGCAGGCCGCGCCCCGGGTCGGCGTAGGTGTTGCCGTCGTTCGGGTCCTTGTACGTGCGCATGTCGAGGACGAACACGTCCAGCAGCGGCCCGTACGACAGCCTGCGGTAGAGCGGCCCGTCGGCCGGGGCCGGCACCCACTCGTGGAACGCCTGGCGGGCCCGGGCCGCGAGCACGTCCACCCGCCGCTCGGTGTACCGGTCGTCGTCGAGGATCTCCCCCGGGTACCAGTTGTTCAACACCTCGTGGTCGTCCCACTGGTTGACCTGGGGAACCTCGGCGGCGAACGCCCGCAGGTGCTCGTCCAGCAGGTTGTACGCGAACTGCCCGCGGTACTCGGGCAGGGTCTCGGCGACCTTGCTCTTCTCCGGGGTGACCAGGTTGCGCCAGATCCGCCCGTCGGGCAGCGTGACGCTCTCGGTGAGCGGGCCGTCGGCGTAGACGGTGTCGCCGCTGCACAGGTAGAAGTCGGGGCGGCGCTCGCGCATCGACCGGAAGATGGCCAGGCCGTCGAAGTCGGGGCTGATCCCCCAGCCCTGCCCGACGATGTCCCCGGTCCAGACGAACCGCAGGTCCCGGCGCTGGTGCCGCCCGGGTGCCGTGGCGAACGAGCCGGCCAGCGGCTCGCTGCACAGGCCGGACCGGTCCAGGCTCTCCACCCGGACCCGGTAGTACAGCCGCTCCCCCGTCGGCAGGCCGCGCAGCCGGACCCGGCCGGTGAAGTCGCCCGTCGGGTCGAGCACCGGACCCCGCACCACGCGCGCCCCGCGCAGGTCGGGCCGGCGGCTCACCTCCACCAGCATGCAGCCGGGCCGGTCGGCACGGGTCCAGACCAGCGCCGAGTCGCCGGTCACGTCGCCGCTCTGCACGCCGTGGGTGAGCAGCGGCCGCCCGGCCGGCCGCCAGGCGGGGGCGGCGAGCGCGCCGGGCGCGCCGAGCAGCGCGCCGCCGGCGACACCGGCGCCGGTGAGCAGGCCGGCGCGGAGCAGGGTACGTCGGTCGAATTGCGTCATGGATCCTCCCGTTCGACAAGTCGCCAGGACGGTCTACCGGGCGGACGTGACCCGGGGCGCCGAACGAGGTGACCGGCACCTCAACGACGGCTGTCGAAACACGGCACCGGTCCGCCGATGACCACCGTCACACCCCCGCACCGTCACACCGCCCGGGTCCCGATCCGTCGTGTGGGCGTAGGCACGAGACGAAGGAGGCGGCGATGAGCCGGATGGACACGGCGGCGGTGGCGCCGGAGGCGTACCGGGCGGTGCTCGGGCTGGAGAAGTACGTCCAGAAGAACGTGGACCACACCGTGCTGGAACTGGTCAAGCTGCGTGCGTCGATGTTGAACGGCTGCTCGTTCTGCGTCGACATGCACAGCCGGGACGCGCTGGCGGCGGGTGAGAACAGCCGGCGGCTGTTCGCCGTCGCGGCGTGGCGGGAGGCGCCGTTCTTCGACGAGCGGGAGCGGGCCGCGCTGGCGCTGACCGACGCGGTGACCCGGCTCGGCGAGCACGGCGTGCCGGACGACGTCTGGGACGCCGCCGCGAAGGTCTGGTCGGAGAAGGAACTGGCCGACCTGCTGGTCGCGATCGCCACAATCAACGTGTGGAACCGCATCTCGGTGAGCACCCGTACCGAGCCGCCGGTCGAGGTGTGACCTCACCCTCGGCGGCGGCGCAGGCGGCCGGTGCGCTCACCGCGCACCGGCCGATGCTGCTCGGGCTGGCCTACCGGCTGCTGGGCAGCCTGCACGACGCCGAGGACGTGCTCCAGGAGGCGTACCTGCGCTGGCTGGCCGTCGACCGGGACAGCGTGGCCGAGCCGCGCCGCTACCTGTCGCGGGTGGTCACCCGGCTGGCCCTGGACCGGCTGCGGGCGCGGCAGGCCGCCCGGGAGACGTACGTCGGGCCGTGGCTGCCCGAGCAGGTGCCGACCGACCCGTCCCCGTTCGGCCCGCTGGACACGGTCGAGCAGCGAGAGACCCTCTCCACCGCCCTGCTGCACCTGCTCGAACGGCTCACCCCGCCGGAACGCGCGGTGTACGTGCTGCACACCGCCTTCGCCCTGCCGTACGCGGAGATCGGTGACCTGCTGGACCGGTCCGCGGCGGACTGCCGGCAACTGCACCACCGCGCGGTGGCCCGGATCGCCGACGGCCGGCGGCGGTTCACCGCCGGCCCGGCCGAGCAGCGACGGCTGCTCGACGCCTTCCTGGCCGCGGCGCGCGACGGCGACCTGGCCCGGCTGACCGGCCTGGTCGCGGCAGACGCCACCGCGTGGAACGACGGCGGCGGCCGGGTCTCCGCGGCCCGCAACCCGGTCCATGGAGCCGACCGGATCGCCCGCTTCTTCGCCGGCCTGTACCACCAGCGCCATCCCGACGTCCGGGGCACCGTGGTCGAACTCAACGGCGCGCCCGCGCTGCTGCTGAGCTGGCCGTCCGGCCCCCGCTACACGCTCTCGGTGGCCGCCGCGGACGGCCGGATCACCGGCGTCTACCTGGTCGGCAACCCGGACAAGCTGCCCGGCCTGGCGGGCTGAGCACGCGCGACGGCCCCGGCCCGCACGCGCGGGACCGGGGCCGTGGCGAAGCCGGTCAGCCCAGCTCGGGGAACCAGAGGGCGATCTCGCGCTTGGCGCTGTCGACCGAGTCGGAGGCGTGCACCAGGTTCTCCCGGTTGGAGAGGGAGAGGTCGCCGCGGATGGTGCCGGCGGCGGCCTTGCGGCCGTCGGTGCTGCCGATCATCCCGCGGACCACCTCGATCACCTGGTCGCCGGAGAGCACCAGGGCCACCAGCGGGCCGCTCGTCATGAACGCCTTCAGCGGCGGGTAGAACGGCTTGTCCACGTGCTCGGCGTAGTGCTGGTCGGCGAAGTCGCCGTCCAGGGTGCGGGTCACCAGCGCGTCGATCCGCAGGCCCTTGCGCTCGAAACGGGCGAGGATCTCCCCCACCAGCCCGCGGCGGACCGCGTCGGGCTTGATCAGTACGAGCGTCCGCTCGTCCGGGCTGCTGCTGGACACGCTGGTTTCCTCCTGTGCGCGGAACCGGGTCGGGCTGGGTACGGTCAGCGTAGCGACCCGGTCCCGGCGCCGGCGCGGCGGCTGCTCCTTCCCTGGGTCGCCGCGGCGGCCTAGCCTGGCCCTGGAACCCCTGGGAGGTCCACTGTGGCGAATGGCGGGAACCGACCCATCGCGCCGGTGCGCAAGCTGATCGGCGCGGTGCTGGGCACCGTGGCCACGTTCGTGACCCTGTTCGGGCTGGGCATGACGAGCTGGGCCATCGTGGCGCTGGGCGTCGCCCTGCTGGTCCTGGCGATCGCCCTGGCCACGGTCCGCGGCGGCGGCCGCACCTGGGTGGTCGGGCTGGGCCACGTGCACAGCGCCTCCGAGCCGCCCACCCAGTACGCCTTCGGCCGCTGCGAGCTGCAACTGGTGATCGACGCCCCCGGCCTGCCGCCCCGGTCCAAGAAGATCATCGAGCCGCGGGTGCCCGTCGCGAAGTGGCCCTCGCTGGGCCAGGCGCTGCCCGTCCGGGTCGCCCTGGACGACCAGCGGCACGTCCGCGTCCTCTGGGACGAGGTGCCCACCCACGCCGAGACGGCCGCCGCGGTCGCCGACCTCCCGCCCGAGTTCGCCGACCCGGCCCCGGTCGACGACGTGCTCATCGGGCAGGAGGCCCCGCCGTGGGCCGACCGGGCCCCGGAGGACGACTTCCGCGACGACTTCCCACCCGCGCCCGACCCGCTCCTCGACGACCTCACCGTGCTGCCGGAGGACCGCGAGCCGGTCGTGCTGCACCAGCGCCCCGGCGGCGGCGTCGTGCTGGAGGGGCAGCTGGTCGAGCCGGCCGCAGCCGGCCCGCTCCCCCGCCGGGCCCCGACGCCGCGCCCGCCCGCCGAGGAGCGGTTCGACACGAGGCCGGTGGACCCGATCGACGTCCCGCTCGACGAACCGGCCGGCGAGGCGCCGCCCACCCCCGAGGAGCTGGACGAGGCCATCTTCGGCCCGGCCGGCGACGACGAGCCGGCCGAGGCGGCCAGCCCGATCAGTGGCGTCGGCATCACCCTGCTCGTCACCGACCTGGACCGGTCGCTGGACTTCTACCGGGACCTCGGCTTCGCCGAGCTGGACCGGGGCGAGGGCAACGCCGTCCTGTCCTCCGGGCCGACCCGGCTCGTGCTGCGCCGGGTGACCGGGGCGGCCCCGATGAGCCGCCGGCTGGTCCACGTCAACCTCGAGGTCGCCGACATCCAGGCGGCCTACCTGCGGCTGCGCGAGTCGGGCGTCCGGTTCACGTACGCCCCGCGGGTGGTCAACCGGGGCACCAAGCTGGAGGTGTGGGCGGCCGCCTTCCGTGACCCGGACGGGCACGGCGTGGCGCTCACCCAGTGGCGCACCCTCGCCGACGCCTGAGCGTTCAGCCGAGGATGACCCGCCGCACGTGCAGCGCGTACACCCACACCAGGGCGAAGATGACGCCGAGCGCGAACAGCGACCAGTGCAGCAGCCCGGAGAGCAGCAGCAGCCCCTGAAGGACCGTGCCGGCGTGCCAGGCCCAGGGCCGCTTCATCTGACCGGCCAGCACCACGCAGGCGACCGCCAGCACGACGATCGCGGCGACGGCCGCGCCACCGAGGTCGCCGCCGACCACCCGGATCGGCTGGATGGCCAGCAGCAGCACCAGCGCCTCCAGCGCGAGCGTGCCGGCACCGAGGCCGCGGACGGCCTTGTCGGGATTGCGCAGCCCGGAGCGCCGCGGCCCGCCGCCCTCGGTCTGCGTGCCCTCGATCTTCTGCGTGCCCTTGACCGGAGCGCCCTCCGTCGGGGCGCCCTGGCCGGGGCGCTCGTCCACCGGGCCGGTCATCGCTTGAGCAGCCGGCGGGCGTCGGCCACGGTCACCACCGATCCGGTGATCAGCACGCCCACCCCGGCCAGCTCGCCCGGCACGTCGGACTCGGCCTCGGCGACGGCCGACTCGATGGCGTCCGGCATCTCCTCGGCCACCTGCACCCGGTCCGGCCCGAAGACCTCCCGGGCCAGCGCGGCCAGCTCGTCGGCGGGCATGGCCCGGGGCGAGCTGTTGGCGGTGACCACGATGGAGTCCAGCACCGGTTCGAGCAGCTCCAGCAGGCTGGCCGCGTCCTTGTCGCCGAGCACGGCGAGCACGCCGACCAGCTTGCTGAACGCGAACTCCTCCTGGAGCGCGGTGACGGTGGCGGCCATCCCGTGCGGGTTGTGGGCGCCGTCGAGCAGGATCGTCGGGGCGGTGCGAACCTTCTCCAGCCGGCCCGGCGAGCTGGCCGCCGCGAAGCCCTCCCGGACCGCCTCGATGTCGAGCTGCCGCCGCGCGCCCGCGCCGAGGAACGCCTCGACCGCGGCCAGCGCCACGGCGGCGTTCTGCGCCTGGTGCGCGCCGTGCAGCGGGATGAAGATCTCCTCGTACACCCCGCCGAGGCCCTGGATGGTGAGCACCTGGCCGCCGACCGCCACGGCGCGGCGCAGCACGCCGAACTCGGCGCCCTCCCGCGCGACGGTGGCGCCCACCTCGGCACAGCGCTCCAGGATCGGCCGGGCGGCCTCCTCCTCCTGCGCCGCCGCGATCACCGTGGCGCCGTCGTGGATGATGCCCGCCTTGTGCAGCGCGATGTCCTCGATGGTGTCGCCGAGCCACTCGGTGTGGTCCAGCCCGATCGGGGTGATCACGGCCACCCCGGCCTGGATCACGTTGGTGGCGTCCTCGGCGCCGCCGAGCCCCACCTCCACCACGGCGACGTCGACGGGGGCGTCGGCGAAGGTGGCGAAGGCCAGCGCGGTGGTCAGGTCGAAGTAGGTCAGCGGCTCGTCGAAGCGCTGGTCGACAAGCTCCGCGAGGGGCGCCACCTCGCGGTACGTGGCCACGAAGCGGTCCTCGCTCACCGGCTCGCCGTCCAGGCTGATCCGCTCCCGGACGGTCTCCAGGTGCGGGCTCGTGTAGCGGCCGGTGTGCAGCCCGAACGCCCGCAGCAGCGAGTCGATCATCCGGGCCGTCGAGGTCTTGCCGTTGGTGCCGGTCAGATGGATCGACGGGTACGCCCGCTGCGGGCTGCCGAGCAGGTCGAGCAGGCTCTCGATCTTCTCCAGCTCGAAGCGCATGCGGGTGAAGCCGCGCGCGTTCAGCGCGGCCTCCACCTCGGCGAATTCGGTGCGGTCGGTCACGCGAGTTCACCCTTCGTTCGCGACTGCGGGGCTCGCAACCCCGGCTCACTCCTCGCGCTCACGCTGGCAACGCCTCCAGGGCGGCGTCGATCCGGACCAGGTCCGCCTCGGCCACCGCCAGCCGCTCGCGGATCTTGGCCACCACCGGCTCGGGCGCCTTGCCGACGAACGCCGGGTTGTTCAGCTTCGCCCGCGCCTGCGCGGCCTCCTTCTCGGCGGCCGCCCGGTCCTTGGTCAGTCGGGCCCGCTCGGCGGCCACGTCGATCGAACCCCGGGTGTCCAGCGCCACGCTGACCTCGCCGGGCATCGCGAGGGTGGCACTGGCCTGGAAGTCGTCGCCCGGCGCGTCGAGCCGGACCAGCGAGCGGACCAGCGGCTCGTGCGCCGCGATGCCCGCGCCGGCCAGGCCGTCGAGTCGCGCGGCGACCCGCTGCGTCGGGCGCAGCCCCTGGTCGGACCGGAACCGCCGGATCTCGGTCACCACCCGCTGGAGGGTGCCGACCTCGACCTCCGCGGCGTCGTCGACGAGGGTACGGTCGGCCGCCGGCCAGGCGGCGGTCATCACCGTCTCGCCACCGGTCAGCGCGGTCCACAGCTCGTCGGTGACGAACGGGATCACCGGGTGCAGCAGCCGCAGCAGCTGGTCCAGCACATGACCCAGCACCCGGCGGGTGGCGTCGGCGGCCGGCCCGCCCTCGGCGAGCACCGGCTTGCTCAGCTCCACGTACCAGTCGCAGACGTCGTCCCACGCGAAGTGGTAGAGCAGGTCACAGACCTTCGCGAACTCGTACGCCTCGAACTGCTCGTCGACCTCGGCCGTGACGTGCGCCAGCCGGGACAGGATCCACCGGTCGACGGTCGACAGCTCCGCCGCCGCCGGCAGCGGCCCGTCGGTGTGCGCGCCGTTCAGCAGTGCGAACCGGGTCGCGTTCCAGAGCTTGTTGCAGAAGTTGCGGGAGCCCTGGCACCACTCCTCGCTGACCGGCACGTCCTGACCGGGGTTGGCGCCCCGGGCCAGGGTGAACCGGGTGGCGTCGGCGCCGAACCGGTCGATCCAGTCGAGCGGGTCGACCACGTTGCCGAACGACTTCGACATCTTCTTGCCGTGCTCGTCGCGCACCATGCCGTGCAGGGCCACCACGTCGAACGGCTGCACGCCGTCCATGGCGTAGAGGCCGAACATCATCATCCGGGCGACCCAGAAGAAGAGGATGTCGTAGCCGGTGACCAGCACGCTGGTCGGGTAGAACTTCGCCAGGTCCGGCGTGCGCTCCGGCCAGCCGAGCGTGGAGAACGGCCAGAGGCCGCTGGAGAACCAGGTGTCCAGGACGTCCTCGTCCTGCCGCCAGCCCTCGCCGGTCGGTGGCTCCTCGTCCGGGCCCACGCAGACGATCTCGCCGGCCGGGCCGTACCAGACCGGGATGCGGTGGCCCCACCAGAGCTGCCGGGAGATGCACCAGTCGTGCATGTTGTCGACCCAGGCGAAGTAGCGCTTGGCCAGCTCGGCCGGCTCGATCTTCACCCGGCCGTCACGCACCGCGTCGCCGGCGGCCTTGGCCAGCGGGGAGGTGTTGACGAACCACTGCAGCGACAGCCGCGGCTCGACCGTCGTCTTGCAGCGGGAGCAGTGCCCCACGGCGTGCACGTACGGCCGCTTCTCGGCGACGATCAGGCCCTGCTCGCGCAGCGCCGCCACGATGGCCGGCCGCGCCTCGTAGCGGTCCAGGCCCTGGAACGGGCCGGGCGCCGTGATGATCCCGCGCTCGTCCATGATCGTGAGCTGCGGCAGGTCGTGCCGCTGGCCGATCTCGAAGTCGTTCGGGTCGTGCGCCGGGGTCACCTTGACCATGCCGGTGCCGAAGCTCGGGTCGACGTGCTCGTCGGCCACGATCGGGATCCGCCGGTCGGTGAGCGGCAGGTCCACCTCGGTGCCGATGAGGTGCCGGTAGCGCTCGTCCTCGGGGTGCACCGCGACCGCGGTGTCGCCCAGCATGGTCTCGGCCCGGGTGGTGGCCACCACGACCTCGTCGCTGTAGCGGATCGAGATCAGCTCACCCTCGTCGTCGGTGTGCTCGACCTCGATGTCGGAGAGCGCCGTGAGGCAGCGCGGGCACCAGTTGATGATCCGGTTCGCCCGGTAGATGAGCCCATCGTCGAAGAGCTTCTTGAACATGGTCTGGACGGCCCGCGACAGGCCCTCGTCCATGGTGAAGCGCTCGCGGTCCCAGTCGACGGCGTTGCCGAGGCGGCGCATCTGGCCCAGGATGGCGCCGCCGGACTCGGCCTTCCACTGCCAGACCCGCTCCACGAACTTCTCGCGGCCCAGGTCGTGCCGGGACAGCCCCTCGCCGGCGAGCTGCCGCTCGACCAGGTTCTGGGTGGCGATGCCGGCGTGGTCCATGCCGGGCAGCCAGAGCGCCTCGAAGCCCTGCATCCGCTTGCGCCGGTTCAGCGCGTCCATGAGGGTGTGCTCGAACGCGTGGCCCATGTGCAGCGAGCCGGTGACGTTCGGCGGCGGGATGACGATGGTGAACGGCGGCTTGTCGCTGTCCGCCGACGCCCGGAAGTGGCCGGCGGCTACCCACTGCTCGTACCGTCGCTGCTCTACCTCGCCGGGCTGGTACTGGCCGGCAAGGGTCGGGGCGTCGGGGCGTCGGGCATCCAGTCTCTCGGTCACCCTGAAAGTCTACGGAGCGCTTTCGGAGACCCGACGTGCGCCACCTGTTAGTTCGCGTACGGTGGCGGACATGTCCGACGCGCACCTCACCGAGCGTCCGGTCGACGACGGTCCCGAGCCGGTCGACCTGACCGACGAGCCGATCCGGCTGAGCCGCCGCGACCCTGCCCTGGAGCCCGAGCGACGCCCGGTCTCCCGACGGCGGAAGATCGCCCTCACGGCCGCCCTGGTGGTCGGGCTGGCCGGCGCCGCGGCGCTCGGCCTCGGCGGTTGGCGGGTGCTCGCGGAGAAGGACACCGAGCTGGACGCGCCGGCCACCGTGGCCGGGCTGACCCGGGACGACAGCGACCGGGCCCGCAGCACCGCCGACTACCTGCGCGACGGCTTCGCCGCCGACATCGAGCTGGACCGCAGCTTCGGCACCGTCTACACGGACCCGGCGGACGCCAAGCGGTCGGTGCTCCTCTTCGGCGGCACCACCCTGCTCTGGCAGCCGGAGCGCGACCTGGACAGCCTGTTCGGGCTGATGGCCGACGAGACCGGCAGGGTGACCGGCCTGCGCGAGGTGAACGCCGGCGGTCTGGGCGGCGTCATGAAGTGCGGCACGACGAGCGGCGACGGCGGCGATTTCGCGGTCTGCGGCTGGGCCGACCACGGCAGCGTGGTGATGGGGATGTTCCCGGGCCGGTCCGTGGACGATTCCGCGGCGCTGTTCCGCCAGCTCCGTGAGGGCATCCAGCACCGCTGAAAACGCCAACGGAAACGCAGTCAGGGCCACCCCGAAGGGTGGCCCTGACTGGAAGATTGTCCGGCGGTGTCCTACTCTCCCACACCCTCCCGAGTGCAGTACCATCGGCGCTGGAGGACTTAGCTTCCGGGTTCGGAATGTTGCCGGGCGTTTCCCCTCCGCCATGACCGCCGTAACTCTATGAACATGTCAAACACACACACGTTGGGGTGTTCGCTTGTTCAGAGTTGCACAGTGGACGCGTAGCAGCTTGGTAGTCAAGTCCTCGGCCTATTAGTACCGGTCAACTGAACCCGTTACCGGGCTTACATTTCCGGC
>NZ_FMCS01000017.1 GCF_900091435.1 Micromonospora chaiyaphumensis | reverse complement strand
ACCGGGGCGACTACGCCGAGGCCGAACGCCGCTACCAGCAATCGCTGACCATCGACGAGGAGCTGGGCAACCGGGCCGGCACGGCCACCTCAATCAGCCAGCTCGGAACCCTGCGTACCGAAACGGGCGACATCGCCGAGGCAGTAACCTTCCACTGCCAGGCCCTCGCGATACGGCTCGGAATCGGCGTTCCCCAAGCCAGTTTCGATATCGCCCGACTCCGTGACCTCCGCGCGAAACTCGGCGAACACAGATTTTCCGACGTAGTCACCGCCATCCTCGACGAACAATCGTTGCAGGCATTGACCGCTCTACTCGACCAGGTAGAAAGACCAGAACAAGAAGACGCCACATAAACTCCCACAAGCGCGGCAAAATCCAGAAACCGCGCGGGCTGGGTACTGATCTGCCGCTCTCCGGGCGCCAGCTCACGTCCACCGATTACTCATCGTGAGTAGCGGACGTGGGGCCGGCCGCCGTCGCAGCGTCCCGAATGCTTCGCGCCCCGACCTTGCACGTCTGGCCTACCCGACTCTGCACCGGAACCCGTACGCCGACATCTCTTCCCCCGGAGTTCCGTGGGTCGTGGAAGCGGTCGCGGTTGCTAGGTGCGGGCCCCTTCGGTGAGCTCACCGGCGTGGTTCGCGTTGGCTGCCGGTGGTGTCTGCGGACGTGGCGGCCAGTAGCGGCGCACGGTGCGTTCCGAGCGTCCGATACGCGCCGCGATCTCGGCCGGATGCAGGTGGGGCTCCCGCCGGTGCCAGTGGGCAACGGCGGCGGCCGTCTCCGACGGCACCAGCTGGTCGCCGTTCACCGCCGGCTCGCCGTTCGCGGTGCTGGTGGCGGGCGGCTGCTGCGCCGGCGCGTTGGCCGAGGGTGGCTTGGCGACGTCGACCAGGTGGCGCCTCGGCCGGCGCTCACCGTCGCCGGCGTCATGTTGTGGGCGACGCTGCGGCGGGTCAGGGCACGGGACCGGATCGGCTAATGCCCTCGCGCCGGATGACGGGTCTGCAGTGCCCTCGTCTCGGCGGCCCGCTGACGCGGCGTGCGGCATGCGTGTGGTGGACGCAGGGCTGGGTGGGGCGGCCACAGGGGGCTGGGGGTGCTGTTCGGGTTGTCCCGCGCGGATCCGGGCGGTGAGCTCGACGAGGCTGACGCTGGCGACGATGACCAGGCCGTCAACGGAGATGGGCAGCAGGTAGGCGGCCCCTGCGCCGGCCTCGCCGTAGCGGGCGGCGACCCCGACGAGGTGCCAGTACGAGACCCAGGTGGCGATGGCGGCGATAACGCTGGTGGCGGCGATGCGGATGATGCCGAGGGAGCGGCGGTGGTGCGGGACGCGGGAGATCAGCTCGACGGTGAGCAGCAGCGCCAGCGGCGGCCACGCGGCGATGATCTGGCTGATCGGGTTCGGTCGGGCGTGCAGCACGTTCGCGGCGACCGATGCGGCGACTCCGAGGGTGAGGGTTGCCCGTACTGCCCATCGCAGCCGCTTCAGGTGCACCACAGCCACATCAGTCGCGGCCTCGCTTGTCGAGTTGTCCGCGGTATGGGTGGTGGGGCTGGTCAGCGGGCTCACGAGCGTGCTCCCTGCGCTGCGGCCCGACCTTCTCGGCCGGCGGGGCGCAGCTTGGTGATGAGTTGGTCGGCCAGTGTGAGGGTGTCGTCGCTGGGCTCGGCGTCGATTTCGGCGAGCTGCCGTGTCACGGTTCGGCGTAGGGCCCGCACGCCGTCGATGTCGCCGAGGTGCGCGCGGGCGCGCATGGCGACCTGGTACAGCTGCTCGGCGTAGGGGTGCTGGCCGATGGCGGCGTCGACGACGGCTAGCTGCTCGGCTGGTTGGCCGTCGAGTTCCTCGGTGAGGGCGACGGCCGCGTCGAGGGCTTGTTGCCGCACGGCTTCCCGGTGGGGCTCGATCCACTCGTAGTCGCAGCCGTCGGCGAGTGGTGCGCGGTAGGTGTCGACGGCGCGGCGCAGCGCCGCGATGCGTTCGGCTTTGCTGGTGGCGGTGTTGGCGGCGCGGAGGGCGGCGCGCATCCGCCACAGGTCCACGTCGAGACGGTCGGGGTTGAGCTCGTAGCGGTGGCGGGGGTGGGTGAGGTAGGTGCCGGGTCCGCCGTGGTGGCGCAGGACGCTGCGCAGGTCGGAGACGTAGGTGTGCAGCCGGTGGGTGGCTTTGCTTGCGGGTGCGTCGGGCAGCAGGTCGTCGAGGATCGCTTCGGTGGTGGCGGTGCCGTCGCGTGCGGCCAGGTATACGAGCAGTTCGAGGGATTTGGCGCGCAGGCTGCGCTGCGGGTTCGCGTGGGCGAGGGCGGGAGCACCGAGCACGGTGACAGCGACCGTGGTGACGGTGCCGGTTTCGGGGGCTGGTGGGGTGGAGCTGGTCGCCGGCGTGCTGGTGGCGAGGGGTTGGTCGAGGGCGTCAGCGTGGCCCGTGTCGAGCGCCTGGATCTCGTGGTGAGCGCCGTGTAGGGGTGTGTTGGCCGGCGTCGTTGCTAGCTGATGTTGGTGCGCCGGCGCTGTTCGCGGGTCGGGCTGTGCGCCTGTGCGCGGTGTAGTGGGCGTGGGCTCGGTGGGGGCTGGGGAGGGGGCCTCGCCGGTGTGGGCCTCGGCCAGCACGGCGAGCAGATCGAGGGTCTCGGTGGGTTCGAGGACGGTGAGCCGGCCGATGTCGGCGCGGTGGGAGGCGTGGTCGGGGTCGGCGGGTGTGGTGGTGCCGTCCTCGTTGACGGTGACGGTGGTGCCGTCGGACCAGGGGCCGAGGAGCACGCCGTGGATGTCCAGGCGTTGCCCTTGGGTGAGGAGGGCGGCGACGCGGGGGTGCTCGCGCCGGTCCGGGGGGTGGGTGAGGAGCATGACCGGTGGGAGGGGTTCTTCGTAGGGGTCCGCGCGTAGGTCGGCGACGGTGGCGGTCTCGTGTTGGTCGAGCAGTCGGGTGCGGTGCAGCGCCAGGGCTTCGAGGAGGTCCAGCGCGTCGTCGAGGGTGGGGGTGATCCTCAGCCGGGGTGTGCGGGGCACGGTGCCTGTGGTGGCGCCGAGCAGGGTCGCCGCAGTCGCTGCCGGTATCACGACGTGGGTGCGCGCGTGGGGATGTTCGTCGGTGTCGGTGGCGAGGGCGGCGGTGAGGAAGCCTCGGGCGGCGGCGTCTGCGCCGGGTCCGGTCAGGCCCAGTCCGGCGGGAGGCCATACCGTCAGCGGCGCAGGCGCCGGCATGACCGGGTCGAAGCCGTGGCTGCTGCTGGTCAGTGCGGAGGTGGCGTGTGAGGCGGTGGCCGAAGGATCGCGTGACGTCGCTTGTTGACTGCTCGAATTGGTCTTGCCCAGGGTGCTGGTGCCGTCGGGATCGCCGACTGCAGCGTCCGCCGGCTCGTTGTGTTGGCCCGTTTCGCCCGGCATGGTGGCGGTTTGGCGCAGCGCGCGGCGGATCTGCCCAATCAGCCGGGGCAAGGGGGCGAGAGTTTGCGTTTCCCAGCGCGGCGTGGTGGAGGGCTTGCCCGCGGTGTAGCGGCGCTGGCGGTGCGCCCAGACGAGGGCGGCGGCGGTGGTGATGGCCAGGGCGAGGCCCAGGCTTATCCAGCTGCCGCTGGGCAGCACCACGCCCCGGTCGGGGCTGCTGGGGCGGGGTCCACGGTCCGCGGTCGGTCCGGAGGTAGGCGTGCTCGTGGTGTTGTCTGCGCTGGCGCAGGTGCCGGCGGTGGTGGGTGTCGGCGCGTGGCTCGGCTCGATTGTGGGATTGGTTGCCGTGGGTGGTGCCGGGTGCGGTGTCGAGGGCGGCGCGGTGGTTGTCGGGGCGGGGGCAGGGGTGGCGAGGTCCGGTTCATCCGGGGCCGGCGGTGGCGATTCGGTGCGGGGTCGGTTCGTTTTGGTCGGTGGGGTGGCGCCGTCGGGCAGGGTGAGGGTCCAGCCGGGGTAGATGACGTTCGGGTTGCGCAGGGTGCCGCCGGTGTGGGTGAAGTGGGTGCCGCGGTTGAGGGCGAAGATTTCGGGCCAGCGGTCGGCGTCGCCGAGCCGCTCAGCGGCGATCTTGGAGAGGGTGTCCCCTCGCCTGACGGTGTGGGTGGAGGTACGGTCGGCCGGCATGAGAATCAGCTGTTGACTGCTGCTCACCTGGCGGGTCGCTGGGGCGGTGGTCGAAGCTTGCGGAGTCTGCGCGTCGCTGTCGTGCGTGGTTCCGGTTGCGGGGGCGGGGTGGGCGGGGGTGCCCGCGGTGGCGGTGGTGACGGCGGTGGCGCCGAGCAGTGCGGCGGTGAGGCCTTGGACGGGGCCGGGTAGGTGTAGTGCGGGCAGCCAGCGCAGGCGGCGAGCCAGCGTCGTGTAGGCGCGGGTCAGGACGGTGGTTGCCAGGAGCAGCCACAGCATCACGGCGCCTGCTTCGGCCAGGAGGATGACGAAGTCGGTCGTCAACGGTTGGTGAATCCACTGCCGGAGCGCCGCCGGCGACGGTAGCCGAGGATGCCACACGCCGCTTGCGATGAGGATCGCGGCAACGACAAGGGTGGACATGATGGATGTGGCGGCGGCCGCGGCGTTCGCTGCTCTGGACCTCACCTGACCTCCTCGCGTCGCTGGCTGCCACGCCGCCGCTTGCCCCGGATGCAGCGGCGAGCGCGCCGCGAACGAGGGCTGCGGATGGCGGTGGGCTGGGAATGATCTGACGCTATGGCCGTGGCGATGGCGGTGCACCGGTGCGACGGCTGACAGCGCCTTACAAAACCTCACACGCCCTTACAACCGCAGGTCAACCAGTCACGGCCCCTGCAAACGGTCGCGCCGCAACGGGTGGCTCGCGCTGCCGCGCTTCGACGTTCGGAGGGGTTCGCTAGTCGCCGGCGGAGGCGTTGCTGTGTTCGCGGGGCTGGCCGAGGGTGTCGCTGGGGTGCAGCCCGGCGATGCTGAGCCGGTGACGGTGGGCGTCGCGCAGCCGTTGTGCGGCGGCGTGGTCTCCCAGCGTGGTGAGGATGTCGATGGCCCGCTGGTGGAGGTTCTCGTTGTAGGGGTCGACGCGGATCCCGGCCTGCAGGAACTCCACGGCGCGGCGGGGATCGTGTTGGGTCGACGCGGCGGCGGCGTAGGCGTCGAGGACGAGCCGGCGGGCGCCTTCCCGGGGCTGGTCGATCCAGGGCCAGGTGTGGCCGGCGGCGAGGTCGCCGGTGTAGGCGTCGATCACGGCCTGCCACGCGCGGGCGGGGTCGGTGAGGGTGGTGGCGGCGTGGTGGGCGGCGGTGTGCAGCCGCCACAGGTCGACCTCAAGGTGCTCACTGCGCAGGCGATAGCGGTCGTCGGTGTGGTCGATGATCGAGAGATCCGAGGCGGCGCGGATGGCGGCGCGTAGCACGCTGAGGGTGGTGTAGAGGCGGTTGGTGACGGTGTGGGCGGCCAGGCCGGGCCAGATTGCCTGCACGAGTTGTGCGGTGGTGGCGCCGTGGCGGTGGACGGCGAGGAAGGTCAGGATCTGCACGGCGGCGCTGCGGCGGATGGTCACGGCCCGGCCGTCGATGAGCAGCGTGGGCTGGCCGAGGACCCGCAGCTCGACCGGCGGCTGCGCGGCAACGGGCGGGGTGGGCTGGGGCGTGCGGTCCTCGCCGGCTTGGCGGGGAATCCGGACCTCGGGCGGCTGACGTCGCTGTTCGGGAACGGCTGTGCGAGGGGCGGTGCCTGCGTGCGGTGCGCGGCTTGGTGTGGGCGGGGCGATGACGGTGAGCAGGTCCATCGCGGCAACCCGGTCCAGGACGCACAGCCGGGGCCCCGCCTGACCCGGCAGCCGCGCATTCACGGTCCGGCCGTGCTGGTCGACGCTCCACGTGGCGCCGAGCGGCCATGCGCCGAGGACGACCGCGGTTGCTCGGCCGGCGCCGAGCAGGGCCGCCAACCGGTCGGCGGCAGGCCCCGGCGGCGGCTCGGTGATCAGCACCAGCCGCGAAGCCTCCTCGTGCGTCGGCGGCGACGGGCCAGCCGTGTCAGGTGTGGGCGACGCGAGGGAGTCGATCAGCTCAACGGCGTGGGCCGCCGTCTCGGTGACCCGGAGGGCGGGGATGCCGTCGCAGACTGCGGTGGCGGCCGGCGCAAGCAGCGTGGTCAGGGCGGACCGGGTGATGACCACGCGGATGGCGTCGGGCGGATCGCGCAACGCCGCAAGCAGCGCGGTGACCAGCACTCCCCTGGCGGCGTCGGCCGCACCGCCGCCGCCGAAGGCGACGCCCGTCGCAGGTAACGCGGCGATTGACGGCGGCGCGGTAGCCCGGGGCTGCTCGTCGGGCGACCGTTCGCTGGAGTCCTGGTCGGGGACGCAGACGGCTGCCTGGACGGCGGTGACGGCGGCCGGCAGCGGTGCCAGGTCCGGGTCGTCCTGGTCCGGAGACTCCCGCAGGCCGGGCTGGTAGCTGCGTCGGCGCCTCAGCCACACAAGTGTGGCCGCGGCGGCCACCTGGTCGGCCGTCTTCTGGGGCAGCCAGCCGCCCGGGATGGTGACGCCCTCCCCCGCGTGGACCTCGGGTGCCGGGTGCGCGTCAACAGCGTCGTGGTGGAGTGTGCCGGCGGAGACAGCGATGGGCTGGACGGGCGGGGCCGTCGCGGTGGTGTTGGCCGCGGCGGTCAGGGCGGCGGCGCCGGCCATGCCGGTGGCGGTGGCTTGCAGGGGTGTCGGCAGCGGCAGGCGCCGCAGCCAGCGGGCGCCGGCACGCAGACGCCGTGCGGCGGTGACGATGACCGCGTATGCCACGAGCAGCCAGAGCAGCCATGCGAAGACCGTCAGCCCGGCGGTCAGCGTCTGGGTGGTGAGGGGTTGCGCGGCCCAGAGGCGGAGCTGCTGCAGGGTTGGCCAGCTGTGCAGCGGCGGGCCGACGAACCTCGCCAGCAGCCACGGCGGCATACCCAGAAGAAGCAGAGCGAAGGCAAGGGATGTGACCCTTCGCGGCCACCTCACCTCACCCACCTCCTGCAGGAGCTGACCTCTGCTGGGCGCGGTTGTCCGCGCCTCGGCCCGCCGCTCATCGAGCTGCGGGCGTCGCGGGGCGAAGGAGGCGGGTCCACAGCTGGCGCAGCCACCATGCGGCCACGGCGATCGCGTAGATCGCCCCGAGGATTCCGGAGGCGGGCCAGCCGACCAGCGCGGCGGTGATGACGGCGAGGGGTGCGCCGAGGATCAGCCGCAGGATGGGCTGGGAGACGACGGCCATGACGGTTCCGACACCGAGGAGCAGGCCGCCGAGGCGACTGGCGAGGTCGATCCACAGGACCATGTGGGGCCAGCGGTCCGCGGTCAGGGAGTACTGGATGAGCATCATCCCCAGCCCGGCGGTGACCACGGAGCCGGTCGGGAACGCCAGTAGCTGCGACCAGCCGCCTTGGGGGATGCGCCACTGTCGGGCGGCGACGAGGGCCATTACCGCGGCCGCGGCAACGATCGGGGCGATCGGCAGCAGCGCCCAGCGCAGGAATCCGCCTGCGGGGTCGCCGATGTAGAGGCTACCGACGACGGCGTACATGCCGCTGACCGCGACGCCGAGGGACGCCGACGCCAGGATGCCCGTGCCGGTCTGGGAGCCAGGGCTCACCGCCGGGCTGGTGCGGGCGGCGATCGTGGAGGCGAGGACGGTACCGGCGCCGAGGCTGGCGATCACCGCGAACACGGCGGCCACGGCCAGTTCACCCCAGTTCAGCAGCGCCCACTTGTAGAGGTAGCTTCCGTTCCATTCGGGAGTCAGCAGGAACTGGGAGATCAGGCCGAGCGACATAAAGCCGGGTACCGCGATCGCAGCGGCCCGTCGCAGGGGTGGCACCGGCTCCTCCGCCGGCAGCTCTGCGGCTGCTGTGGCGTCGGCGGCGCCTGCGTCGGCGGCTCCCCGGACGGCCGCCGTGGCGGGGTCCGCCACCACCGTCGGGGTGACACCGACGGTCTCGGTGAGGACCTTCTCCAGCAGGTGCATCCGGGCGACACCGCCGACGCAGTAGACACCGGCAAGGTCGTTGACCGCGATCTCGGCGGCGGCGATCGCCTCGATCGCCAGCTGAGCGACGCGCTGCAGGACAGGATGAGCGGCTTGCTCGAGGAGGTCGGTGTTGAGCACCGCGGCCTGGCCCTGGGGCAGCGGCACCGTCACCGCGACACGGTCGGCCAGGGCATGCTTCGCGGCGCCGACGCTGGCCAGCAGGGCCCACCGCTGCCCGTCGCCACCTGCCGGGCTGGTGTCGGCGAACATGGCGGTGAGGGTTTCGTCGATCGCTGTCCCACCCGCGCTGGCGTCGGCGAGGGTAGCGAGGACCTCGAACCCAGCCGGCCCGCGCCGCAGGACGCTGACCTCGGCGCCGGCGCCGACGTCGCACACCACGATGTACGACCCCACCGGCAGCTGGACCCCGGTCGCCAGCAAATGTCCGGCAACGGCCACGGGGGCTTCGATCAGGCGGGGTTGGGGCAGGCCCGCCCGGTGCGCGGCGTGGCGCATCCACGTCCGCCGCCGCGGCCCCCAGCCGGCCGGCACCACCAGCCGCACGTCCTCCACCACCGACCCGACTGCCCGCTGCGCCTCGGCGGCGACCCGACGTAGCGTCGCGGCGACCAGGTCCAAGGTGTCGACATCCGCGCCGGCAACGGCGAGCTGCTGCTCGGGTGACCGCCGTGGGGCAGGGATGAACCGCTGCGGATCCGCGGCGGCGGCCTGCCATGCCTGGTGGCCGGTCAGCACGTCGCCGTCCCCGCCGACCAGCACGGCACTCGGCAGGGCTGGTTCACCGTCAAACATCAGCGGCAGCCACGTGCCGTCCGGCCACGCCAGCACCGCCACAGTGCTGGCGCTACCGCAGTCGACCGCCAGGCGCGCCTCCCCCGTACCCATAGACGTCAGTCAAACATGAGGATCACATTCACGTCACCCGCGAACTACTCACAGCCATCAAACCGGGGGCCCATGGGCGGACCGCCGGAAGCCGCCAGCGTAGATGCACAGCGGCCGACCGAGCCTGACCCGAACAATGCGGGGCCGCCCACGACTTGACCCGATAGCCCACCGTCGATATCAACCTGTCCACACGATCCTCATCGGAGGAAATCATGAAGCCACCCACCAGCCCGATGTCCGCACAAGCACAAGCCGTCGCCAACAGGTGGACACAGGCCGCGCTGTCCTGCGAACCCGCCGATCACGCGCGGGCCGAGGCCGCCGTCCGTCTGGCCTACCAGGCGGCAGGGCACCCCGAACCCTCCCGATTCCTCTGGTGCCCCTCTCCTCCTGCCGCCATGGAACAGCTGCACCGCGTCATCGACGACGGGCACACGTCGCTGATCACGTCGATCCGGCGCGACAACCTCAACCGCTCCCTCGCCGCCGCGCGGGCGCCGATCTGGGAGCAGACCAGCAAGCTCGACCGGTTCACCGCCCACGGGGACTTCCACCAGTTCATGGAGTGGACGGGCTACTACGGCGAACAGCGCTACGACGGCGTCGAAGCCCGCTACGACCTCATGGAGTACCCCTACCGCTGCAACCCGGTCACCGAACTCGAAGGCGCCACTCTCGCGCCGGTGCTGCACGCGGTGCGGCAGGTGTACGACCTGGTGCACTCGCCGATCTGGGCGAGCATCGACCGCAACATCACCGCCAGCTACACCCTGCTGCCCGCCAGGTACTGGGACACCGGGAGCAGCATCGTCGACCAGGACGACGAGGGACACGCCGTCGTCCGCTACTGCCTGAACCCGCGGGACTGGTTCTTCGACCCAGCCTGGAACTTCTACCCCGACTGGCTCCTCCTAGCCACCATCGACACCTACCAGCAGCTACTCGAAACCACTCCCGATCCCGCCTGGGAAGGATGCAGGGAGGTGGCGCTGGCCGCAGGGCCATGGTGGCCATTCGCCGACGTCGCGGTCATAAGCGAGCACCCCACGTCCCTGCGGGTCGATGGGCAGGGCCAGTTGCACGGCGAGGGCGAGCCGGCGGTCGTCTGGCTCGACGGCAGCCAGACGTGGGCCCGCGAGGGCAACGTCCTTCCGCCACCGTGACCAGCGGTCACGGACGCCGGGGACGTGCGGGGACCGCAGGCGGCCAACCTTTCGCACCGGGCCTGGCCGCCCGCGTGCCGCCGCGCACGGCTGCTGGATCAGCCGGGGGCAAGGTCCGGGGGCGCAGGTGTTGAGCAGGCTCTGCAGGGCGAATTCTCTCTTCCAGCACCTCGCCGTGCTGGAGAACGCCGGCCTGGTCCAGATCGAGAAGAGGTACGCCGGCCGACGTGGCCGGACCTGGGTCAGGCCCACGGACGTCGGCGACACCGCGCTCGCCGAAGAGATCGCGCCGCCGGCGCTGCTCATCGCGCGGGTCGAGACCACCCACACCCTGCAGGATTGGTAACCGCGAACCAGGCTGGCCTGTTGGTCTTCTGGCGAACGGGCGAACAACTCGGGCCGAGGAAATCGACCAACTCGTCGCCTACAACTCTCCGTGGGCATCCGCTCGCTGGTTCACATCGTCGAGGTGGTCCCACCGGCATGCCTGGGCAGTGTGTACCGCTTGTCGCAGCGGGGCGGGAAGTTGGTGGGTGCAGCCGTCGCGCGGCGGGTGCTGACGGGGTTGCAGCGGCGGCGCGTCGAGGGTGAGGTCGAGCTGCCAGTGGTTGATTCGTCCGTGCAGCGCTGCGGCGCCAGGGATGTCGCTGAGGGTGGCGGCCAGCATGAGGCCGGCGGCTGCAGAAAGGAACGGCAGGGCGGCGTCGGGGCTGTCGGGCTCGGTGGGGATGGTTGGCCCGGTGGCACAGGCCATCTTCGGCTTGGACGTGTCTGGCAGGCGGCATGCGGGACAGTCGTCGCGGTCGGGCAGGTGGCGGTGCAGTTCTGCCGTCCAGTTCGCCGAGGTGGTGGCATGCAGGAGTAGCGGTTCGCCGCGTTGCGCGGCCAGGGCGCGTACGCCGCGGGCGTTGGCCAGGGTGAGGACGACGTCGTGGCGCTGGGCGTCGTGCTGGGGCTGCCACTGGTCATACCACTGATGGTGGGGCGTCCCGCCGAGGGCCCAGGCGGTGGCGTCGGCCTTGTGCGCTGGCGTTTCGATCGGTGTGCCGTCGGGCCAGCCGGCGTGGGCGGCGGTCATGGTCATGCACCGGTTGATGTTGTGCAGCTCGACGATGTCGGCGTCGACGATGTCCCATCCGGTGCCGTCGGTGCCGAGCTGGCGGGCCCAGTAGGCCAGGGCGGAGGCGACGGCGCCGGCGCCGATGACCAGGACGGTTCCCACGTCGATCGGGCCGGATCGGTCGTCGGTGCCCGCCCGGTCGTCGGCAGTGAGTTCGATCGGGTTGAACCGGGTCGCGCGTATGGGCTGAGCGTGGACGAGGCGAAACAGTCCAGCCGCACCGAGCACCGCTGCGGTGGCCGCCCCGAACACCGAGACGGGGTCTGGAGACCCGGCGAGGGGGGCTGAGTTGATGTGCCCCCGCCCCCCGGCCCAGTCGAGGTAGAGATCAAGGTCCTTGGGGACGTCCCGGCCGAGCCCGATGGCGAGGGATCCGTCGATTGGGGCGAGCGTCGCCGAGGTGGTCAACTCGAGGACGGGGTTGATCGCGAGTGCGGTGGCGACGGCGGCGGCATGCAGGTCATTCGCTGGGACGAGGGTGGGCACGAGCAGCCGGGTGGCGGGGATGTGCACATCGATGTGGCGGTGGACGCGGGCGGCAAGGTTGATCAGTGCGAGGGTCGCCTGCTGGCCGGCCGGGGTGGTGGCGACATCGTCACCGACGATGATCCGCACCGGCCGTTCCAGGGCTTTGTCGCGGCCGCCGTACTGTCGGGTGCGGCGGTCCCGTTCGTCGTAGAAGGCGTCGCGGCGGTTGCTCATCGGTGCGCTCCGATTCCGAGAAGGGCGGGCACGACGACGAGGGCGTCGCCGGCAACGAGAACCCACCGGTCGTGCTGGTACTGGTGCAGCCCGGCGCCGTGGGCGGGCAGGAGGCTGCCCTGGCCGTAGTCGGCGACGACGAGGGAGAACATGCCCTCGTACGGCATCAGGATCAGCTGGTCGTCGCCGTCGGAGTGGCGGGTGTCGCGGCCGGGGTGGCTGTGGACCTGCGCGACGAGCCCGAGCCCGACCGCGCGGGCGGCCCGCGACGTCGAGGCCACGGCCTGTTCGGCGACGAACACGCCACCTGGGTGGTGCTTGGTGGGCGGGGCGGCGACGGCGATCACCAGGGTGTCGGCGCCGACGTTGCGGCCGATCCAGAAAACCAGGCCCTCGTGGGAGCGATGGTCGCCGCTGCTGGCTTGTAGCGCCGCGCGGGTGGGGGCGAGGACGTGCTCGGCGACGAGCAGCCGGCCGCTGGCCGGACCGGTGGGTAGCGGGGTACGGCGGTGCACGGCCATCAGCTCATCCCCGGGCTCAGGGTCAGGTGCAGGTGGATCTGGCTGAGCATGTCCGCCAGGGTGTCGGCCTTGGTGTAGCCGGCGCCGGCCGTCTTCCAGTTGGTCAACGCACCCCAGTCGGGGTGGGGTCCGCCGTGCTCGGCGTATGCCAGGCGGTTCCACGGGGCGCAGATCAACCGGTTCGGGTGGAAGATGGAGCCCGGCACGACGGGGCTACCGCCAGGCTGTGGGAATGGTGCCGCCGATCCGCCGGCGGAATCGGTGAAGCGCCACGCCGGCGGGACCGCGGGGTACCCGGACAGATCCGCCGTGATCCGTACCAGGGCGCCGGAGCCGGGGTGTACGGCGCCGACGATGAGCAGCGGCTCCGCGTCCCCGTTGAGGTCCACGGTCCAGCCTGGGCGGCGGGCCGCCCAGGCTTGCGCCGCCGGAAGCTCCGAGGCGATCACGGTGCGTGTGACAACCGTGGGGATCACGTCAGACCCCGCCGCCAACATCAACCAGGTGCAGCTGGTCGCCGTCGCGCACCTGCGCGCCTGCCAGGGTCTTGTCCCGGTCGAGCACCACCTGGTCGTCGGTGGCCAGCGACGGGTTGCCGGCCTGGTAGCCGAAGGCGTCGGCGACCTGCCGCGCGGCCTCACCCACGGTGTCGTTGCGCCGGAACTGGAACGTCTTGGGCTCCGGCGAGCGCGGCGCGAACACCGTCACCGTAATGAGCGGGCCGCCCGGGTGCGGCTTCTTCTCCTCGATCTCCGTGGTCATGAACGTAGCTCTCCGTTTCCTCGTGGGGCGTCCGCCCCGCCGTCCGCGCCCCGCGCGGTTTCATCGGGCTCAGTTAAACCGATGATCGAAGGCGTGTCAATCTTCTCAGCGGCCGGCCGGGCGGGGCAGCGCGGCGGTCGGCACCGCGGCCTGGGATGCTGGACCTGTGCGGATCGAGCTGTCCGGGCGGCACCCCTTCCTGCGAGCCGAGCTGTCGGTGCACGACCGCGCCGCCGACCGGGCCGTCGTGCTCGACGCCCGACGACTACAGTTCGCCGGCCCCCTGGAGCTGGCCGCCATGGTCACGCTGGCGACGACCGCCGCCCATGGCGGTGCCGACGTCACGTTCCTCATGCCCGAGAGCGACGACGTCGCTTCCTACATCCAGCGCATGAACGTCGTCGAGTACATCGAGCCCATCGCCACGATCACGGGAGCGCTCGCCACCCAGCGGCGCAACGACTGCTCCCAGCGACTACTCGAGGTCACGGCGGTGTCGCCCGCCAACGGCAACGAGGTCGCTGCCACGCTCGGCCGGATGACGGAGGACCAACTGCACCCCCGTGCCGCCAGCGCGGCGTTCAGGAGCATCGGAGAACTCATCGACAATGCCACCACCCACGGCGAGAGTCCTCTCGGAGCGTTCGCGGCCGCTCAGCTCTACAGTGGAGCCACCAGCCGGCGAGCCGGCTTTGAGTTCGCCATCTGCGACACCGGCGTGGGCGTCCTTGAACACCTTCGGACCAACTCCCTCTACGAAAAGGTCGCTGATCACAAAACCGCGCTCGACCTCGCGTTGCGGTACGGCGTGACCGGTGCCCTGGAAGGCCGCGGACACGGGCTCACGGATCTTCGCGAGCAGGCCCGCCGCGACGGCGTCGGCCGCCTGATCCTTCGCAGCGGCGACGCCATCGCCAGCGTCGTTGTGCGGCGGAACCGTACGGTGACCTGCGAGACAGTCGGCACCCCGATCAGCGGAACCTGGGCGTGGCTACGCGTCCGGGTTCCGTAACAGTCCGTGGCGTGTTTCAATCAGTCACGTGAAACGGGAACCCGCCGCACCGCTCACCTACGCCGTCAGCGCGCACGGAGACTTCCTCGCGACCCGAGGCGTCGCTAGGACAGCCCTCCGCGATCTGGAAGATCGCATCTCCTTCGGCGCTGCCACGCACGTCGTCATTGACTTCACCGTCGTCAAGGCGATGACGATCAGCTTCGCTGACGAATTTCTTGGCCGATATTATTCGGCGCTCGCGGCGAACGACAGGCCACCAACAACCGTCCTGCTGACTGGACTCAACGAGGAGAACCAAGAGACGGTAGCTGTTTGCCTCGAACGTCGGGAATTATTCGCTGCCGAGGTGGACCACGGCCACATAACGCTCATCGCCGCCTCGGAAGTCCTGGACCAGACCTTCGAAGTTGCCGCAGAACTCCATCGATTCACCGCGACCGACCTTGCCGAACAACTCAGCATCTCCGCGCCCAACGCCAACAACCGACTTAAGCGACTCGTTGCAGCTCGAGCACTCATACGCGAGCGAGGAATTGCCGAGCGCGGCGGCAAGGAATTCACCTACTCGCTACCGTTGCTGCCTTCCACTGCGGGAATTCTATAAGTGTCCGGCATCGGTGCCCGCGAGGACGAGGCTTAACTCACCTTCGGTCTCTGAGGCGCGGGAAACTGTCAAGTTAGGCTGTCGCGGCAGTCGAACTCGCCGTGTCGGTCGTGCACCCAGCTGAGCCATTGATCCACCAGCGCCACGGTCCACGGCTCCATATGTCCATCCGCGAGATCCCCGTGAGGCCACGCCACCCTTCTGCTATAGATCCAAGGCTATTGAACGGCCGCCACTCACCCGTGCGGACGGCGCGGCCACCTGGCTCGCCCGCCGCGACTGTCGTCGCAGTCGGCGGCGGGTGGCGGATGAGGCGGCAAGCCTGGGGTTGAATTCGCCGCCCGTTGACCACGTCACTGGCATCCGGCCATATGCCTCCTCGCCTCGGAAGCCCGCACGTGCTTTCCAGTCGCAGGCCGCCCGGCGGCAACCTCGGGGCTATGAGTGCGCGGACTCCCTGGGGCGTCAGGAGCTGCAGGTGTTCAGCATGCTCTGCAGGGCGGACTTCTCCGACGACTGCAGGGCCAGACCCCAGGTGTACTTCACGGTGATCCACATTTTGCTGTAGGTGCACCGGTAGGACGACAGGGGCGGCTGCCAGGTGGAGGGGTCC
This sequence comes from Micromonospora chaiyaphumensis, assembly GCF_900091435.1. GTDB lineage: Bacteria > Actinomycetota > Actinomycetes > Mycobacteriales > Micromonosporaceae > Micromonospora > Micromonospora chaiyaphumensis. Next base: position 85,582 of record NZ_FMCS01000017.1, on the reverse strand, counting down.
TGGTCGCCCTTGGCCTGGTTGACGTTGTCGGTGACGGCGATCAGCTGCGGGTGGCTGAGGTCGTTGGCGAAGCTCTGCCGCCGGCTGGTGGTCCATCCGTTGGCACCTGAGCGCCATGCCTCGGCGAGGGGCACGACGTGGTCGATGTCGACGTCGGCGGCGGCGGTCCAGGTCGCGCCGTCGTATGGGCTGTACCAGCGGCCGGACACGGCGGCGCAGCTGCTGTCGGTGACGACGGAGGTGCCGTCGCGCTTGAGGACGGTCTCGCGGGTGTTGCAGGTGCCGCTGATGGTGATCCAGTGGGGGAACAGGTCCCGGGAGTACCCGCTCGTCGAGCCCTCGGACTTGACGGTGAGAGCGTTGAGCTGCGACTGGGCGGTCGCCTTGGACGGGATGCCGGGAGGTGTGGCGAGGGCTGGCGCAGCGTCGACGGCGAGTAGGTAGGCGCCGGCCAGGGCCACTGTGGCTAGGGCGGTAAAGGCTCGCCGCCGTAGTGAGGTTCGGGGGGACGGTCGGGTGACGGGCATGAAGGCCTCCTCGGCAGCGCGATGAACAGCGACCATCTCGGCCGATCATGTCCATCGAAGGTCGCCTTTGTGAAGAGGGAAAGAGGCTTCTGCGAATACTGGCCCGGACCAGCCTCCTTGCGCCGGCACCGGTGGCCGGGCGGGCGTGTCTGTTACTGCTGGCTGGTTGGTGCGTGTCGACATGGCGACGGGGCGGCGCCCGCGGCTGCAGCGGCGTCTTACAGTGCGACTCTCAGCTGGTAGCGCACGCTTGGAGCGACGGTGGCCAACGACCTGATCGTCATGACGTGGAACGTGGAGAACCTGTTCCGACCCGACAACACCGACACGTCGGCGGCAGAAACGTACGCCGCGAAGCTCGCCTATCTCGCCGGACTCATCTCGGGCACGGGCGCCGACGTGGTCGCCCTCCAGGAGATCGGCTCCCCGACAGCGGCCGAAGACCTCCGGGCAGCCCTCGGCGAGCCCTGGCAGGCGATCGTGTCCTCCCACCCGGACAGCCGCGGCATCCGCGTGGCTGTCCTCGCCCGCCACGCCCTCACCGAGGAAGCGCAGATCGTCGCGCTGCCGCAGGCAGGGCTGCCTGCGGTCCCCGACGTTGACGGCGGGACCCTCACACACCTGGGCCGCGGCGCGGTCCAGGTGCACGTCGACTGCGGCGGCCCCGGGTTACGGCTGCTGACCGCCCACCTCAAGAGCAAGCTGCTCACCTACCCCGGCGGGCGGCGCTACCCCCGCACCGAAGACGAACGCGCCCGCGGCGCCGGCTACGCCCTGCTCCGCCGCACCGCCGAGGCCGTCGCGCTGCGCGTGCACCTCAACGACGTCCTTGCCGCAGCCGCCGTCGACGGGCAGCCGGGCATGCCGACGATCCTGTGCGGCGACCTCAACGACGGACCGGACGCCGTCACCACGGTGCTGCTCGAGGGCCCCGCGGACGGGGACGTCGACCGCCCGGACAAGGGCGACGCGGTCCGGCTGTACAACCTCGGACGACGCCTACCGCCAGCCCGCGCCTACTCCCGCATCTACCAAGGCCGCGGCGAACTCATCGACCACATCCTGGCCACCCGCGACCTCCAGCTGCGCCTGGTCAGCATCGACTCGCTCGTCGACGACATCACCTCCATCGGCGCCTCCACCCGCAGCCGGGAAGCGGTCGTTGTGCCGGATCACGCGCCGGTCGTCGCTCGATTCACCAGCCCGTAGCGCAAAGGGGCGATCGGGACAGGGTCGGCCAGTCGAAGGATCGGCTACCCGCCGGGATCAGCCGATTCAATGAGTTCCTAACAGGGCGGCCGTCCTCCGGCAGTAGCCCCGCCCGTCAACGTGGTCAACAGGCAAGGAGTCGCTTCGCGCTCCGATCGGTCGAGCAACGACGAAGGGCGGGTGCCGGACCCCAAGATCCTCACACCGCCGGCCGGACGATCCAGGGACCTTGATGGCGACCCCTAGCTTGAATGTCGGTGTGGATAGAGGTCCGCCGTCAGCTTCGGCTCGGCATCCCCCAGCTTGGCAACTGCTGGCCGCTCACTGTGGTCTCGTGATGGCACACTTGCCCTGAGTGATCGTCCGTCCCTTGTCGGCGCTGCAGTCAGCGGGCTGCCTGTTGGCCACGAGCCGAGGCGGGCCGCCGCCGACACCACCCGCTCATACAGGAGAACCGCCGTGCCTGACGTGCCCCCCGACGAAACCCCTGACAACGACTTCGATGACTTCGAGGACCCTGGCGACGAGGAGTCGGGTGGGGTCAGGATCCCAGTAAGCCACAACCCGGCTGGCAACCCGTTTCCCCGGTTCAACTTTTTCGCTCCCAACCTGAGCTTCTTAGATGAGCAAATCCGGCGCAGCTTGGCCGGCCTCGTGCCCAAGGTGGACGTCAAGTGGACCCCGGATATGTCCGCGCATTTCCGCGGCCTGATATTCCCGGACCTGCGACAGACCATGGCCCCGCTCTTCGAACAGATTCGGGAGTGGATGCCCCCGAACTGGCCGACCGGCATAGATCACAAGCAGGTGGTCACGGTCTTCCAAGACGAAGGGCTGCCGATTGTGTGGGTGCCCCGACGCGAGATCGTGGAGGAGATGCTGGCCGCCCCCGACCGGGACGCGCGGATTCAGATTCTGCTGGCACGCACGACCGAGGTGGTGGAGGATTGCCGGGAGGTCCTCACCGCCGTCACCCACCCCCGGCTGGCCGGGCAACTGCCGTTGGTTGCCAAGGCCATCGACGCGTTCGGCGCCGGACACCAGGAGGCCGCGCAGGCACTGGCTGTGGTAGCCACGGAGACCGTGGTGGCCCGAGCGCTGGGCGGCTACAAGGCGGTCAAGCAGCAGGTGTCGTTTGACCCGGAGCGGGTGACCATCAGCCAGCTACGGCTGCGGGCCGCCCTCGCTCCGATCGGCGTCTTCTACACCACCTGGTATCCGAGCTCCGGCACACCGGCCCCTACAGAGTTGAGCCGGCACGTCACCGTCCACCAAGCCGACCTCAAGCACTACACCCCTGGCAACGCCGTGGTGGCGGTACTGCTGGCCGCCTCGGTGATCCGGGCCATCCAGGAGTTGTACGAGATCGTCGATCGGCAGGGGCAGGCCAATCCCTAGTATCGGGCGGGACTAGCCAGGGCGGAAGCGGGCGGCCCTCGCTGCCGGAAGAGTTGAGCAGCACCGACAAGGATGAGGGAGTAGCCTTCCCAGATGCGGAGAACGGCACCTGAGTCGATGTCTGTTCTGCTTCCCAGCGGCCGAAGCCTCGATATGGCGATCCGACCGCCAGACACCGCAGAATCGGCAGCGATCACGCTGATCGAGACGCTAAACCCGCGCTTCTTTAACGACTGCCCCATATGCGGCGATCCTGCAACAAATGACGAGCACGTCCCACCAGCGCGGCTGGGCGGCCGGGTAATGACGCGCACGTGCGCGCCGTGCAACAACCGGCTCGGAAGTTTCGTGGAAGCCGATCTTGTGGACTGGATTGAGGATGCGATCACGATCCCCTACTTCCGGTCAGAAGGCGTCAGGGGTCGGCGTCGGGCCGGACGCATCCTTTTTCGGACAACACCAGAAGGAGAGTTCGTCCTGGTGGTCGATGGCTCCAGCCATCCCGACATCGCCGCCATGCTGGCATCCGGTGAAGTGGATCTTGAGGCATGCCGTCCGGACCGCAACCGATACACGATCGCCCTGCTGAAACAGGCGTACCTGGCTGCGTGCCTGAAGTTTGGCATCCTGGAAAACGATGCGCTCGCACAGGTCCGCCGCGATCTCCTGGCCGCCCGTGACGCTGGCAGCAAACACAAGGTCCCGCCGAGTTCCCTAGCCCTTGGGCTTACCGTTCTTCGGCGATACCAGCCTCTGCACTCCGCTGTTGCGCCCGTCGTTCGGGCCGTGCTTCACGAAGACGCCGGGCCGATTGAGGGTGTCCTCCTCGCTGGCAGGACGTTCGTTTCCTGGTCATCGACGCTCGCCGTGAAGGTACCCGCACCGGTCGACCGACTAAACCGCAGACTCCACGTAGGTGTCCCCGAGAAGGGAACGGTGACATGGCTAAACCAGTAGCGTTTTCATGTGCGTAGAGTCCCGCTTGCTGGGCCAGTGCCTGTTGCCCTCCTCCCGTTCGGTGCGCTGGCAAGCGTCTATGCGGTGGCCATCGCCCACCCGCTCAGGCGCAGAGGTAGTGGAAGCGGCCACTAGATGCCCGGATGTGGTTCCTGTGCGTCGGGCTGTTCCTCGTGTTGCTGGCAGTCGGGTACCTCGGCCGGCTCACGGGCACGTTCGGCGCTGCACCGGGCTGGGCGCTAATGGCCCTGGCGTTCACGCTCTTCGCGCTCGGCCTCGTCAGGTACGTCGCCTGATCCATAGTCACTCTCGCAAGCCCAGATCCAAGATTCACATACGGCTGGCTCTCGCCTGAAGATGTCGCCGCCGATGTGCACCTCAGCCAGCCGGTATTCCGAAGGGGTCGTCGCCCTCGCCGAGGAGTAGCGGCACGTCGTAGATTGACGTGTCCGGTCGGGTCCGCGCGTAGCGGACCCGGTGGCGCCACCGTTGGTGCTCGAACGCGACGTCGGCGTCGATCTCGGCCACCACGACTGGGTCCACCTGTACATACGGCAAGGGTTCGGGTCGCTCCAGTTGGCCGGACCAGGATGCGGGCAGCGGCTGCGGCCATGAGTGGGCGATCGTGCCGGGGCGTGCAAGGCGCGGTGGTGTGAGCAGCGCCGCCAGCTCCGTGGCCTGGCCGGTGGTGAGCGGGTGGGAGCGGCCGGTGTAGCGCAGTCGTCCCCGCCGGTCGAGCCGACCGAGCAGTACGGTTTCCGTGGTTACGGATGCTGCCGGTGACTCCGCCGACGATGGCGTTCGTAACGATGCGGGTGCGGAACTTTGACCAGCCGCGGCGGCCGGGCTCGTACCGGCCGGCCAGCCGCTTGCTGACCACGCCTTCGATGCCCGCCGCGACGGTCCAGTGCAGGAGCCAGTCCGACACCTGCCGCATGTCGGCCGTCTGTGGCGTCAGGGTCAGCTGCGCCGGCGCGACGGCGAGCAGCTGCTCCAGCCGGGCCCGACGCTGAGACAGGGGTAGGTCCAGGATCGCTCTGCCGTCGGCGTCGGCGAGCAGGTCGAACAGCACGTAGTGGGCGGGGCACTCGCGGGCCAGGCGTAGGAGGGCTCGGCCGGCGGTGACGCGCCGCTGCAGTTGGGCGAAATTGGTGCGGCCTCGTTCCCAGACGATCAGTTCGCCGTCGAGCACGACGCCCGGTGGGATGGCCGCCCGGATCGCGCGGGTGATGTCCGGGAAGTAGGGGGTCAGGTTCCGGCCGGCCCGCGACTGCAGGTACACCCCATCCGCCTCGCGGAAGGCGATCGCCCGCCACCCGTCCCACTTCGGCTCGTGTACCAGGCCGGGCCCCTCGGGTACGACGTCCACCGGCGCCGCGAGCATCGGCGCGACCGGCCGATGCAGCGCTGGCTCCTCCCCGGCACTCCCCTGCGGACCGGCTGGCATCACCTCCAGGCCCCACCACTCCGGCCGCAAGTGCCCCTCATCCCCCACCCCCCTTCACGTCATGATCGAAGAACCGGAGGCCGGCAGGGGTGGAGATCCGCCACAACGAATAACCCGACGCGCCACAGGCGGGTCGGTGGTGGATCTCCAGCAAAGGAGGATCCCTTACTCCGTGACCCGTGCACCTCGGCCAGACTCGCCGGCCCATTACGAGTAGCTGCCACAGCGGTCGGGTGGACCGGGAGGTTGGAGCCAGGCGGCGCCAGTCAGGAAGCCTGCGAGACAACCGCTGGTCGCGGGGGTGCTAGCACATCCGGCCATGATCAGGGCGTTTTGCACAGCGCCGAAGTTCTCCACAACGCCAAGCCGCGGGCTGGCGAACTGCTGGCGGTGCGGCGAACCTCAACAGGTCGACGAGGTCGCCCTGAGGCTGCTGGCCACGGCCACGTGCAGGTGGAGCAGCCCCAGCCGCAGGCCACCGACACCCGGTCCCCGCAGCCGTGCAGGTCACGCTGCGGGGACCCCTCCTTCTCGATCCGTCCAAGGCGGCGGGGGTGATCGGTCGAGCTCGGGCCTGGCGCTCGCCGATCCCCTACGGTCGGAGGTGTGGAGGTGCTGCTGCGCGGGGGGCCGGGTGACGGCCAGGTGGTCTCCGGCGGCGGGGAGACCGTCGTGTGGCAGGCCTGCTTGTACGAGATCACGCCGGAGTTTGCCCGACGGTGCGGGCGTGATCTTCGGGTGTATCGACACCGCCAGGACTGCTGCGAGCCCTACGGCCGGGGCGCGGAGGACCGCTGCGAATGACCCTTCGCGAGGGGCGCGAGACACGCTCGCCATCCGAGCCACCCGGCAGATCGAACGTATGTACGATCGCGGGGTGCAGGAAGTGGTACGGCGGTGGTGGAACGGTGTCTGGGGGCGCCTGACCCGGCGCGACGTGTGGCTGGTCCGCGAGACGCGCTGGACGGTAATGGCCCGGGCTGGGGACACGGAGTCCGGGAAGGTGCTGCGCTGGGAGTTCGACTCGGAGCCGGAGGCCGTGCAGATGGTTGATCGTCTGCTGCGCGCCGACACCGCCGGTCGGTGGCGGGAGCAGGACCGCGGCACTCCCCCGCCAGCTGCTGGCACCCGGTGAGGCACGCCGGGCCACGGAATGACAATTATTGGGTACACCTGCCGCTAACTCAGGCACGGCTCTTCAGTTACGCCACCGGTCGAAACAACCGCAGCGGCTTTCCAGGTCCGGGCGGCCCACGTCATCGTGATCAGTGGACGAGGGCAGCTAGACGTCCTGGTTTGCGCCTTCATCACGTTGTACGAAGTCGTGGTGCACAACGATGTTCCCCGGTGTGGCTCCGGTCAGCGCCGCCCGCGCGTACGCCGCGCTGAGGAACGGCGACCGCGCCGTCGCCGGGATCCGCACCGCCGAGGACGCCTGGGACACCGTCGAGCCCGACGCCGTCGACGAGCCGGGCGGCATCTGTACGTTCAGCCGGCGCGGACGCTGTACTACGGTGCCGACGCCCTCGCCTGGCTGCCCGGTCACACCGACGAGGCCGCCGCGCACGAGGACCGGTCAAACCCGTCGTGGGCGTTCGGCGACGAGGCCGAGTCGCGGGCCGACTTGGCGACCGCCAGCGTCGCATCGCGGGACGTCGCGGGCGCCACCGACGCACTCGCGCCGGTCGTGGAGCCGGTTCCCTGAGCAGCGAATGAACGGCATCGTGCATTCCGCGCAGCGCGTACACGAGGCCGTCACCCGGGCCGGCCTCGCCGACGACACATCCGACCTCATCGAGCAGATCGAGGACTTCACGCACATGCCCCCTCAAGGCGCTGCCCCGGTATGGCGGGACTGGCAAGCCCCGTTACCTAATGAGTCTCGAACGGCCCGCCGTGGCCGACGGGGATGCCTGTTCCGCAGCGACGGCCCGGCCAGCGCGTTGCCGATCGTCGGCGACGACCCACTGGCCGTGCTTCGACAGCCGCGACATGGCCCTCGCACAGGCGATGGGTTTCGGATCTTACCGAAGCCAGTCACGCCAAGACCATCAGGTTGCAGTTTGAACCTGGGCAATTACGCAGTTACAAGATCGACAAACGCCTGACTAAGGCTGGCTTGCGCATTTGTTCGCTCAGCCTGCATTCGATTCACCAAAGAAACCGCGCTGCGCACCTTCCCCGCAATCTGCTCTTGCTCTTCAAGCGGCGGCAATGGCACCACCAGGGCTTTGATCTGCCGACCGTTGATGCCAATGTTTCCAGCGGTTGTTGCCGCTACGGCTTCAATCTGTCGTCTCACCGCTGAGGAACCCATGGCGACGCGGAGGTAGTCGTGACGCACCGAGATTGCCCTCATCAAAATCAGCTTGTCAGGATGCAAAGTAGGTCTTGGGACTTCGTCCGGCACCTGTGCAACACGTCCGACTAAGCCCAGGCTGCCACTAAACCGGCAAGCGAGCAGATCACCCGGCTGAATCATGAAGGGCTCTGCTTGCTCCGAGCCAACGACAACATATTTAATGTCATTTAGGTCGACGTAGCCATCTTTGCGAGAAGTGCCCGCGCTAATGCGCAGTAAGGGATAGCCGTCCCCATTAGTATTTGGACTTGCAGAACAACCATTTCTGCAGTGGCTTAGCAAGTCACCCAGATAGGCCAAAGTCCATCGACTCGGAAGGTCAGCGAACATCGGGTGCCCCGCGTCCACCGGACCCATGGTGCTTTTTAGATCCAACGCCTGGCGTTGCGCAAGGATGAGCTTCAGAAGGTCGAAGCCGGAATTTTGGGCACCCGAGGAGATTGTTAGCTTGCCGGCGACGGCAAGCTCGACGAATGTTTGGCGCAGATGTTCAAACGCGCCTGGAGTTTCCAGAAATGGCTCAAGATTTTCGATGTAACTCCTCAGCTGGTCTCTATTCATCCTTCAGTCCTTCCCTGAGAAGGTCCTGCACCTCGTTGAGAGTGATCAGGAATGCCGCTCTATGGCTCCGATACTGGGTGAGAGCGACCTTTGGGTCCACCCTAGAGCCCTCGGCACCGCTGGGATTGCGCACGTCTAGATTGTAGTTGCGCGCTTTGATTTCATCAATCGAGACGCGCCACGCGTTAGGGCCTTCAGATCGATTAGCCCACCAGTCGCGCTCAACCTGAAACTCGGACGCAAGGATTGGCCTGCTCTTGCTGTAAGCCTTCATTCCCTTCGGGAGAGGGTGCTCGAAATACCAGATCTCCTTTGTCGGCTCACCTTTGTCGAAGAACAGCAGGTTGGTAGCGATTGTTGTATACGGAGCGAAGGCGCTGTTAGGGATACGAACTATTGTGTGAAGGTTGCACTCGTCGAGAAGTTGCTGCTTGATGCGAGTCTTAACACCTTCCCCGAACAAACTTCCATCAGGCAGTACAATGCCTGCACGGCCACCAGGCTTCAGGAGCCGCATGATCAACACAAGGAAAAGATCAGCCGTCTCCCGCGTGCGAAGCCCGCGAGGAAAATTTTGCTCTACCCCGGGTTCTTCGGTCCCACCAAAAGGCGGATTGGTGACGATTACATCCACGCGGTCAGTTGGGCCATAGTCTCGAAGCGGACGAGTGAGCGTGTTTGCCCGCCGAACAGTGGTGGGCGAGTTGATACCATGCAGGATCATGTTGGCGAGGCAGAGAAGATGAGGCAGCTGCTTCTTCTCGATACCTTTAATGGACGCCTGCAAGGTGAATTCGTCTTCTGGCGACTTAACGTGTCGACGCTTGCTATTAATGGCGTTTACGAGGAACCCTCCAGTTCCGCATGCGGGATCGAGAACGACTTCCTCCAAGGTCGGATCAATCATCTCGACAATAAACTCGGTCAACGCCCTCGGCGTGTAGTACTCACCGGAGTTTCCAGCGCCTTGCAGGTCCTTTAGAAGCTTCTCGTACAAGTCATTGAACTGATGGCGGTCAGTTTGCGCATTGAAGTCAATACCATTGATCTTGTTGATCACCTGCCTCAGCAGCGTACCGCTCTTCATGTAGTTGTACGAGTCTTCGAAAGCTTCACGAACGATCAAAGTACGAGGGTTGTCCGACGATGGCAACTGTCGCAGTCCCGGGAACAGATCGTTGTTGACGAAGTCATTCAAACTGTCGCCGGTCAGGCCCTCTGGGTCCGCAGCCCAGGATCGCCACTGGTATCGCAACGGAATTGCTGGCAAGTAACTCTCGTCCAGCAGCTCAAGCTCTCGCTCGGTGTCATCGAGGATCTTCAAGAAGATCATCCACACAAGCTGGCTCAAGCGTTGAGCGTCGCCGTCCACGCCTTGATCCTGACGCATCACGTCCTGGATAGACTTGATAAGAGTGGACGAGATCACAATTCCTCCTGGTACAGCGTCTGCTGAAGCTCGCGTACGGCCGTGAAGTAGCTGGCTCGACTGCCGAATAGTCCGATGGTCTCAAGGGGACGCCCGATCGAGCTGAAGGGCTCGACGAGTAGGATCCTGACGTCATCGAGGGGCCGGGCGCCTCCTTCGACGTATTTGGCAATTAAACCGTCAACCACCATACGCATCTGGCCCTGGTACCTGGCGAGGTATCCGGACGCTTTGACATGCTCGGCCCGTTGCTGGCGGGTGAGCGCTGTCTTCCCGTAGCCGACGTTCAACGCGACGTCGTAGGGATCCATTTCCGGGGCAATCTGGTCAGCCAGATCCTCAACCGGGATCCCTGAGTTCGCCAGCTGGTCCAGAAAGTCGCTTGGTTTGGCGGCGGCAGTCCACGCCTCGGTGAACGCTTCGCGAGTTGGATACTGCTCCAGCAGCTTAGCGTGGACAAAATCCTTCAGCTTGGCTGCCAGCAGTTTGCCGTCGGCGCCAACCATCTGAACCTGCTCGTCGATGATCGAGACTGGGATTCCGCTGACCACGTAACGCTTCCGGCGAGGCTTACGCCCTCCGGGGCGCTCGATCCACTCGTCCGAACCGTCCTCCTCATCTTCGTCACCGCGCTCGTCCACGTCGTCGAGGTTGTTGACTGCGTCACCCATGTCGCCGTCTAGGGGCATCTCGTAGACCTTGACCGGCTCGCCGTCGAAGGTTGGATCTGCGAAGTGACGAGTGACGTTCTTAAAGTCGAGGATGACAAAGAACCACTTGCCGTAGTCCTCCCGCACGCGCGTTCCGCGGCCGATCATCTGCTTGAAGTCGGTCAACGACTCGACCCGGCTATTCATAACGATAAGTTTGCAGGTCTGAGCATCGACACCCGTTGCCAGGAGCTTCGACGTGGTCGCGATGACTGGGTACGGACTCTCAGGGTCGATGAAGTTGTCGACCTCCTGCTTACCTGCCTGGTCGTCGCCGGTGATGCGCATAACGTAGCGAGAGTCATTGCGGACCTCGTCTTCGTTCAGATTGACCAAGGCGCGGCGCATTCGGTTGGCGTGAGGGACGTCGTCGCAGAACACGATCGTCTTGGCGAATCGGTCGGTATCCCGCAAATAATCCGTGATTCGCTGCGCAACGGCCTTGTCCAGCTCGGGCAGGATCAACTCATTTCCGATGTCAGCCTCGGTGTACTGCTTGTCAGGGATCAGCTGGCCCTTATCGTCCTGCTGCCCCTCCGCTGGACGCCAACCAAAGGTATCAACGTTCGTGGCGACCCGGATGACTTTGTACGGCGCCAGGAATCCGTCGTCGATGCCCTGCTTCAGCGAGTACGTGTACAGCGGCTCACCGAAGTACTCGATATTGCTGACTTCCTTAGTCTCCCGCGGCGTGGCAGTCATCCCCAGCTGGACGGCCGAGCCGAAGTACTCCAGGATCCTGCGCCAGGCGCTGTTCTCGCCAGCACTGCCGCGATGGCACTCGTCGACAATCACCAGGTCGAAGAAGTCGGGCGAGAACTGCTTGTAGACGTTGTCAACCTCTTCGGTGCCTGTCACCGCCTGGTACAGCGACATGTACACCTCGAAGCTCTTGTCGACCGCCTTGGTGTACTCCCCCGATTCGTCGGCACTCATGACCTTGGTGATGGTCCTGTGAGAGCTGCTCAACTTCGCCATGCGTCCCTTGAACATGGAGAAGTCATTCATCATCGTTTGGTCGATCAAGATGTTGCGGTCGGCCAGGAAGAGGACCCTTGCTTGCCCCTTGGTGGGGTTGATCGTCTTGAAGGCTTGCATGAAACGCCAGATGACCTGTGCTGCGGTGTAGGTCTTGCCGGTGCCCGTTGCCATAATCAGTAAGAGCCGACGTTGACCGGCGGCGATGGCTTCCATGGTCCGGTTGACAGCGATGCGCTGGTAGTAGCGCGGACGCCGGCCAGACCCGTCGTCGTAGAAGTCGGTTGAGATGACCGGGACCTCCTCGTCGGAGATGCCCTTCCACTGCTTATACAAGTCCCAGAGGACTGCGCGCGAGGGGAACTGGTCGAGCTGAATCTCCTCTTCAACCGGTGATCGCAGCCCTGTTCGGTCATGCCACACGAAGGAGTCGCCGTTACTGGTGAAGACCGAAGGGACATCGAGCTGCTCGGCGTACTCAAGGGCTTGACCCATGCCGTCACCAGGCTCGTGGTTGTTGTCCTTCGCCTCGACCACAGCGATCGGAAGGTTAGGCTTCCACTCCAGCAGGTAGTCGACCTTCTTGGGCTTCTTGCGTACGCCCTTCTTGCCCACGACCTGTATTCGACCGGCCGAAAAGTAGTAAAACTCCTCGCGGAAGGAGTCCGTCGGCCACCCGGCGGTGGTCAGGGCAGGCGTGATGTACCGAGTGCGGATCTCCGCCTCGGTGAGCTGGGACTTGTCCGGGTCGCTCACGGCGCCGATCCTACGGAGGACCCCCGACTGTTCCTCTCGAGGACTCACCCCACGGGGTCTGCCATGTAGCGGACAGGGCAAGCCTCTTGGGAGAACGGCGGTACTCAGGTCGCTACGACTCAGGGTCGCCTCAGGGTCGCCTGACGCCGGAGGGCTTTCCGGCATGTCCTCAACGGCGGCCTCCGGCCGCCGCGCGAGCCGCTTGGCCGGCCGGCCGGCCCGGTCATGGCGGTGTTCACCGCAGCCGGCGGTAGTACGGATTGGGCGGCGGGAACGACGCGCGTACGCCGCCGTTGAGCTGGCCGCGCCACATTGGCCAGAAGGGTGGCCCGGACGATGTGGGCTGCATCGGCGGCCCGGACTCGTAGCCGTGGCGGGCGTACAGGTCCCGGTTGCGGGGGTTGCTGGCCTCCAGGTACGCCGGTAGGTTCTCGGCGTCCAGCGCCTCGTGCGCGTGGGTGAGCAGGGCCGACCCGACGCCCCGGCTTTGCACGGCCGGGGCGACGGCGACGTAGGCGAGGTAGGCGTGCGGTAGACGGGGGTGGCGGGCTTCGAACATCGCGTCGAGCAGCAGGAACTTCGGCGTGTAGCGGCCGGTGGCTTCCTCCAGCCCGTAGAGGTGGTCGGGGTGAGGTGGGGGTGTCTCGTCGCGCCGGTACCAGATCGCCGCCCCGGACAGGTCGTGGGTGGTGTCGACTCTGCCGTGGCGCAGGCCGAGGGCGAGCATGTACCGGAAGTAGCCGGTGAACACCTCGAGCCGGTCGGCGGGCTCCGGGACCGCCCACTCGGCGACCGTCCCGGTCGAGAACGCCTCCGCGAGCATGGGCAGCAGCGCCGGTACGTCGTCGGCGGTGGCCTCCCGGACGGTGAGATCGGTGCGGATGGTGACCATGGTGCGGCTCCTCAGACGGGCTGGCGGACGGGATCGGGGGCGCGGAGGGGCGCTGTCGCGCTGTCGGCGCCGAGGCCGATCGTCTGGTAGACGTCGGGTCGGGCGGCGCGCAGCGTGAAGGCCCACGCCAGTCCGATCGCCGCGGCGAGGGCGTAGCTGGCGGGGAACATCCACCGCAGCGGGGAGGTCGGCTCGACCCCGAGCAGGGCGTCGAACTGTTCGACGGTGACGACGAGGATCGCGCCGAGGGCCAGGGCGGACAGGAACGGCGCGACGGCGGTGCGCCACATGCCGTCGCGGTGGGCGATCCGGGTGAAGTAGCTGAGCACGGCGACCGAGGTGGCCGTCATCAGGATGAGCACGCCGAGCGCGCCGAGGGAGGTGAGCCAGAAGAACAGGTGCACGATCGGGTCGGCGTCGGCCAGCACATACCCGGTCAGCACCACCAGGGCGAGGGCGGTCTGGACGATGGAGCCGGCCTTCGGCGCGCCCGTGCGGCGGCTGGTTCGGCCGAGGGCGCTGGGGAGGACCTGTTCGCGGCCGAGCGCGAACGCGTACCGGGCGACCGTGTGGTGGAAGGACAGCAGGGCGGCGAACAGGGAGGTGATGAACAGCCACCGGCCGAGGGTCACCAGCGGAGAGGTGAGGTGCGGGGACACGAGGTTGAAGATGAGGTCGGTGCCCTCGGTCTGCGCGGCTGCGACGATCTGGTCGGGCCCGGTGGCCACCGACATCGACCACGCCGACACCCCGTACAGCAGGCCGGTAACCGCCACGGCGATGTAGGTGGCGCGGGGCACTGTCCGTTGGGGGTCCTTGGTCTCCTCGGCGAACACCGTGGTGCCTTCGAAGCCGACGAACCCGGCGATGCCCGTGACGAGGGCGGCGCCGATGCCAGGCCCGATCAGGTTGCCTGGGGCGAGGGTGTCGAAGCTGACGCCGAGATCGTTGACGGGTCGGGCGACCATCACCGCGTCATAGACCAGGGCGATAACGCACTCGGCGACCAGTAATACGGCGAGGACTCTGCCGTTGAGGTCGATGCGGAGCAGGCCGAGTACGGCGATGACCGCGCAGGCGATGACGGCGCACAGCCACCTGGTGGTGTTCGTCCCGAACCGGTCGTTGAGGAGCCCGGACAGGACCGCGCCGAAGACGCCGTACAGGCCGATCTGCATGCTGTTGTAAGCGAGCAGGGCGACGATCGCGGCGGCGACGCCGGCGGGTCTGCCGAGGCCTCGGGTGACGTAGGTGTAGAACGCTCCGGCGTTGACGATCCGGCGGGACATGGCCACGTAGCCGACGGCGAACAGGGCCAGCACCGCGGCGACCACCAGGTAGGCGAGTGGGATGCCGAGTACGCCGGTGACGGCGTAGCCGGTGGTCGCGCCGCCGGCGACGGCTGTCAGCGGCGCGGCGGCCGCCACGACGAAGAACACCACGGCGGGGATGCCGAGCCGGCCGCGCGCGAGGACCGCGGACACGGTGTCAGGGTGATGTCTGGGCATGGGGAAGCTGCCCCTCTCTGGGGGTTGAAGGGTGAACGGTTGGGTGGTGTACCGCAGCTGCGCTCAGGTGCGGTGGCTTAGAACGGTGTGACCGATCGCGGTGTCCAGGTCGGCGAGGAGTTCACGCATCGGCTGCGGGGCGGCTGCCAGCAGGCGCCGCAGGTGCGCGCCGGCCGCGTAGGGTGCGCCGTCGAGGATGAACTGGTCGAGGCGGCAGGACGTGGCGATGCCGGCCAAGGCGAGGTCGAACGCGTCGAGTTCCTCGTACTGGCGCAGCTTCGTTGACAGGCGGGCCCACGACCAGGCGGCGACGTTCATGTCCGTCGGAACGTGCACCGTGACCGTGCGCAGGAACTTGCGCTGCTGCTGCGGTTCGACCTTGCCGGCCTGCCACAACCGTCGCGCGACCTCATCGTGGGCAGTCGCGGCAAGGTACGACAGCCACGTGCGGGTCGCGGTGTGCTGAGGTTCGCCGACAAGCCGATCCAGGATGAGATGTTGCAGCGCGTCGGCCGGCGGCCGCTGGTCCAGCACGTAGATGTGCCCCCGGTCGAACGAGATCCGACCGGCGGCGGCCAACTCGCCGAGCAGCGCCGCCGCCAGCCCATGAGTGATCGCGCTCTGGTGCAGACGGGGCCGGCCGGTCTGGTCGTCGTGCGCGATCAGGAAAAACTCGTCAGCCAGCAGCACCGGCCCCTCCGGGCCACTCCCCCGCGCCCGCCGGTGTCTCGCAGGTGTGGACTCCAGGTACAGGCGCACTACCGGTCGGTCATCTTCTGCGCCAGGGGGTGTGGGGATCACCACTGCTGGCCTTCCTCGGTCACGGCGTTTACGGACGTGGCTTGCTGCTGGCCGTGCAGTTGAAGCAACTGCCAGCGTCGGCGGTTTGCTCGGTGGCAAGGCGCTAACCGCATGGAGGGACAATGCAGCGATTCATGCCGATCAGAATCCCCTACGGTCGAGCCGGGCGGGAATTCCGACCTACGGCCCGACCTAGTGTCTGACCTGTGGTCCGAATATCGCCTGACCCGCGACGATGACAGCTGAACCGACGGAACGGTGATTCTCCGCGCGGAGAGCAGGACCTTCGCAATTACTCAGCCCGATGCCTCGCCCATGGGCTCATGACAGTGCGCGAGGTTGCTGGAAACCGGCTCGAGTCGTGCTGTCGGGCCCGCCAGCACGAACAGCAGGTCCCCGGGTTGAGTAGGGGGCGCAACTCGCGAATACGCCCGAGTAGGAGCCGACGGGGTGAGCCAATCATCACCGCCGCCGACGGCTAGGCAACCTGCTGGTGGGACCAGAATCTGCGAGGTTAGGCCACCAACAAGTCGGCGACCCGACCTTGAAAGTGAACACCTCGCCACCTCGCCGGGTGAGCGCCAACCCGTCCTGGCTGACGCTTCGCCTGGTACAAGACGTATTCGGTGGCTCGTGGTGGAGCGGCCTAAGTGAGGCGGCGAAGGTGGACACGGGCGCCGGCTATATCGGGGGAAATATCGGCCACCTCGAAGCCTGCGGGCGTGACGTCCGCGGTGATTACGGCGAGTCCGCCTGATGCTGGGGTTCTCTCCACCGCGACCACGATCTCGTCGACGCAGTCGAGGTTGTCGCGGAATGCGCCTGAATGGTGAGCTCCTACGACCAGGATGGTTCGCGAGCCTGCCGCGTAGCAGGCTGACAGCCGCTGTCGGATGCCGCTGGTCGAGTCGTCGGGCAGTGTGAAGTGTTCAGGGGCATGGCCGCCCGGCACACCCTCCTCGATTGCCTTGCCGTCGAGTACGAGGTCTGCACTGGTGCGCAGGTCAGCAGTCAGTCGCTCGTCGACCTCATGGTTGCCCCTGTCGCCGAGGCCATAGGCCCAGGTCAGGTGGGGACGACGCCGACGGGTGGCTGCGAGCCAGGGGCCGAGAACGGTGAGTGTCTCGTCGGGAATCACGTTGGTTTCGACGTCGATGCCGTGGGCCGTGAGCACAGCAGCACCTCCGTCGCCTCGGGATGTGGGGTCAATGATGCTGATGACCACGCGGACGATGCCGGCGTTGATGAGTTCTTGGCGGCAGGCTGGGGTGACGCCGATGTGATTGCAGGGTTCGAGTGTGACGACGGCGGTGCCTCCTCGCGCTGCGGCGCCAGCTGCGTTCAAAGCGTTCACCTCGGCGTGTGGTTCTCCCTTTCGCCGGTGGTAACCGGCTCCGACAGGTACGCCGTGACGATCGAGGATGACGCAGCCGACGGGCGGGTTCGGGCTGGTGGTGCCCAGTCCGAACGATGACAGCGTGATTGCATGTCGCATCGCGGCCAATTCGGTGTCGGATGCCATCAGGGGGCCTCCTTGAGATCGTCGAGGAAGGCGCGAACGTCCGACAGTTGCTGGTGTCCGCTTACCGCAGCGCCCAGCTGCGTGAGTTGGTGAAGGATACGTCGTGACCCTGCCCGCCGCGCGATCGGCAGTGCTTGGTGTGCTGTCGCCGCGGCCAGGTCGGGTTGGCTCGCCGCCGCGTAGGCGGCGGCTTTGTTCAGCAAGGCGGAAGCGAAGTCCTGGCGATGCCGCGGTGGGATCTTGGGCAGGGCGTCTTCCAGGACGGTGAGCGCCTCTTGGGGTCGCTGCGCCAGCCGGAGGCACGTTCCGCGGTGTACCTCGATGTAGCCGCTGGTGCAGTAGGTGCCGTGCTCGCCTTCTGCCTTTCCTGGGTGGCGGTCCGCTGCCCAGCGGTGCGCCTCATCTAGGAGGCGCATCGCCGCGTGGTGCTTGCCCATCGCGGCGAGAGCGTGTGCCTGCTGGACACGCAGCGCCGACCGCATCGGTCCGGTGAGCCTTCGGTCGTAGAGCAACGCCGCTTCGGCCTGCTCGACGGCCTTGGCGGGGTATCCGCTCATCAAACACTGCTGGCTGCTGCGGTAGGTGGCCCAGGCGGTCATGGTCGAGTCACCAATCTGTGCTGCCCAGGCGAGTGCTTGTTGTGTCCAGTGGTGGCCGGCGGAGTGGTCGTTGAGGGACTGGTTCAGCCAGGCCGCGGATTCGGCGTACTGGGCGGCGAGGCGGAGGATTGAGGGTCTCAGCTCTTGGGGTGCCTCGCGGAGGAGGCCGCGAATCACCTCTAGTTGCCTGGCGACACCCGTCAGGGCGTACTCGGGGCCGAACATCTTGTCGTTCTGGACCAAGAGATGCCACTGTTCGCGCAGCAAGTGAACGGTCTCGTCCCAGCTGCCTGGTTGGGGCTCGGCCGCCTCATCGGCGACGTACTTTCCATCCGTACGCCGAGGGCTGTAGAGGTCGAGATCCGCATCGATTTCGGCACCGAGTACGTAGCGCAACGCCGCCCGGCGCGCCTCGCTCGGCCACCGATGCTCGCCACGCTCCAGCTTGCCAACCCACCGAAAGTCCACGTAGTGGGCAGTGACGTCACGGCCTGCGTAAATTCGATCGAGCGCCACGTTGACCGCATCGGCTAGCTCGCTGCGGGACATTCGCTGACCGGGGCGCACGGGCGAGGGCAAGCGTCGTCGCGCCTCGCTGAGCACAGTGTTCGGCCTGATCATCGCGTCCGGATGCCGAGGCACCGTCTCTCCCCTCAGCCCACATGCCATCCCTGCCGACTATGTCACCGGCTGCCTAGATCAGACACCCGTCATGCATTCATGCCGGGGAATGACACGGGGTGACAGCAAGGTCGGACCGCAGGTAGGTATTCCTCCTCCCATTCGCCATGAGTGATCGTGTGAAGCGCACTCGGTGAGGCTCCGTACGGCAGCCGGCCGCGCTACAGCCCTTTGGATGCGTTGCGGCAGCACAGGTGCCCGGGCCTCGTACGCGGCCACACGGCGAGCGCCGGTGGGCAGCTCTGAGCCGGACACGCCTCCGGCCCTCATGCTCCGCCGGCAAGCGGGCGGTAGGGGTGACGCGTCACCGGTAAGCGGCCACCCGGCACCACCTCGGGCCACCGCGGCCCGGGATATCTCGGATCGGAGGAAACATGGCCATCAGTACTACGGAGCAGAGCACCACCGCGGACAACGAGGAGTTCGATCTGGACGTCAGGCTGCTGGAGGTGGCAGACGTGGCGGGTCTGGTCAACCTGACCGACGACGGCTGCGGCAGCACCTGCACCGCCTGCACAACCAACGTCGCCTGACCGACGAACCCCTCCCGGAGATGCCGGCTAGCGCGACGGGGCGCCCCCGTTTCGTGCTGGCCGGCATCCCCACTGACATTCACCGAGGTGCAGCGTGCGCTCTTCCACAGGCTTCCCGGCCTACCGGTCGACCAATGCCGCGCTTGTCCGCGCGGCCGCCCACTCCGATATCGACCTGCCGCCGTTGCCAGATCTGACGGAATCGTGCGATGACCTCGTGCCCGGCTGGGTGGAGTGGCTGCGGCAGGTGTGGACGATCGAGACGATCGTGGACGGGGTCAGCCACGCCAGTCCGGTGCTGGCAGCGCAGGTCGGCAGGCTGTGCGCGGGTGACGCGCTCACCGTTCGGGAGACCCGGCGGGTGATCCAGGCCGTTGCCCGCTACACGCAGCGTCTGCGCGGCCGGCCGACCCCGTTCGGTCTCCTCGCCGGAGTGGCACCCGCCGTGTTCGGCTCACGCTCGCCGACCAGGTGGGGCACCGCGCATCATGCCGTGTCCCGGGCGGGAGCGGCGTGGCTCGCCGATGTAATCGGCCACTTGGAGCGGTGCCCGGAGCTGGTCGCCCGGCTTCCGGTCGTCGCGAACAACACGATGACGGTGCGCGATGAGCGGCTCGTTCTGCCCTACCAGCCGTACGTCCGGCCGCAGGGCACGACGGCCGTGGAGGTGTCGCTGCGATTCACGGCGCCGGTTCGCGCCGCGATCGCCGCCGCCCGCGCCCCGATCCGGATGGAGTCGTTATCCGCGCAGATCCGTGCGGTGTTCCCACACGCCGCAGCGGCGACCGTCACGGCGATGCTCACCGAGCTGATCACCCGTGGCGCTCTGATCACCAGCCTGCACGCGCCCAGCACGGAACCGGACGCGCTGGCGTACCTGCTGGTCCAGCTCGACGACGGCGGCGCTGGCGGCATCGCGCCGATCGCCGAGGTGGTCCGCGCCTTGCGCGATATCCACGCTGGGTTGGGACGCGACCGCGCCCCCCAAGGTGCCGCAGGCCGCGCGGCCCGCGCCCAGGTGGCCTCCCAGATGCGCGGCCTTGGCGTGTCCGCGCAGGAACCGCTCGCGGTGGATCTCCGGCTGGACGCCTCGGTGACGCTGCCCGATCAGGTGGCGCGGGAGGTGGAACGCGCGGCGCAGGTGCTGACCCGGCTGAGCGCGCATCCCTACGGCACCGCAGCGTGGCGGGCCTACCACCAGCGCTTCTACGAGCGGTACGGGATCGGCTCGCTGGTGCCGCTGCGCGACGTCCTCGACCCGGACAGCGGCATCGGCTTCCCCGACGGCTACCCCGGTGCGTCTGCGGCGGAACCGCGCTCACCCCTGTCCCGCCGTGACGAGCTGCTTCTCGCCCTCGCTCAGCGCGCTGCGGTGGACGGTGTGGGCGAGGTTTTGCTCGACGAGGCGTTGACCGCGCAGCTGGAGCTGGGGCCGCAACGGCTGCGGTTGCCTGCGCACCTGGAGGCGAGCGTCCGCGTGCACGCCGCCGATGAGGCGTCCCTGACGCGCGGCAGGTTCACCGTCGAGGTCACCTCCGTGTCCCGGGGCGCCGGCGGACTCACCGGTCGGTTCCTCACCGTGCTGCGCGCGGTCGACGCGGGAAAGCTGGCCGCCGGCCTGACCGACCTGCCCGCCGCGGACGGCGACACGGTGCCCGCCCAGATGTCGTTCCCGCCGCTGGACCCGGCGACCACCCACGTCACCCGCACCAAGCAGATCCTGCCGACGGTCATCAGCCTGGCCGAGCACCGGCGTCCGAACCGATACGTGCTCACGGTCGACGACCTGGCGGTGGGCTGCGACGGCCGGCGCATGTACCTCGCCGTACCCGACCGCGGCCACCGCATCGAGGCGGTCGGCATGCACGCGCTCAACCTGCGTACCCACACCCCGCCGCTGGCCCGGTTCCTCATCGAACTCGGACGCGCCCAGTGCGCCCAGGTCACCGCGTTCGACTGGGGCGCCGCCGCCCGGGCGAAGCTGCCGTTCCTGCCCCGGATGCGCTACGGGCGGGCGATCCTCGCCCCCGCAACCTGGCGGTTGGAAGCGGCCGAGCTGCCCGACCGGCGGCAGCCCTGGTACGCCTGGGACGACGCCCTCAACCAGTGGCGAGCCCGCCGCCGCTTGCCGCGCCTGGTGCAGCTCGTCGAGGCCGACCGCCGCCTGCCACTGGACCTTGATGAGTCCGCACACCGCGTCCTGCTACGCACCCACCTGCTCACCGCGCCGCGAGCAGTCCTCGTGGAGGCACCCACCCCGCAGGACCTCGGCTGGTGCGGCGGACGCCCACACGAGGTCATCGTCACGCTGCACGCCACCGAACCGCCGCCCTGGCCGCCCCTACCCACACCAACCCCGGCCCGCGTCATCGGACGCGACCAGGGGCTGAGCCCCGGCACCTCCCGGATCATGCTCGCCAAGGTGTACGGAGACATCCGCCGACAAGACCTGCTCCTCGCCGAGCACCTGCCTCGCCTGCTCGCCGCCTGGGACTCCCCGCCCGACTGGTGGTTCCTCCGGTTCCGCGACCCCGACCAGCACCTCCGGCTACGCATCGCCCTACCCGACGCGTCGGCCTTCGGGCCGGCCGCCGAACGCGTCAGCGCGTGGGCCGATGACCTGCGGCGCCGCGGGCTGCTGCGGGAGATCGGGTACGCCACCTCCTACCCGGAGACCGGCCGGTGGGGAGCCGGCCCCGCCATGCAGGCCGCCGAGGCGGTCTTCATCGCCGACTCCCACGCCGTCCTCACACAGCTGCGCCAACCCGTCCGCCCGAGCCGGCAGGCGCTCGTCGCCGCGCAGATCGCCGCCATCGCCATCGCGTACACCGGCAGCGTCGAGGCCGGCATGCGCTGGATGGTCGACCGCATACCCGGGGCGGCGCCGCAACCGGTGGAGCGGCCGCTGTTCCGCGAAGCCGTCCGCCTCGCCCACCCCGGCGACGATTGGGCCGCGCTGCGCGCCGTAGCCGGCGGCACCGCCATCGTCGACGCCTGGAAGAGCCGCGACGTCGCCCTCGCCGGTTACCGGACCCACCTACCCGGACCGTACGCCGAGGGCATCAACAGCGACGACGTCCTCGGCTCACTCATGCACGCCCACTACATCCGCGCTGTCGGTATCGACTTCGACGACGAGGACCAATGCCGCTACCTCGCGCGAGCCGCCGCCTTGGCCTACTTCGCCCGGAGCCGGCCATGAACCCGGCATACGAGAGCCACGAACTCGCCGTCGCGGTCGCCGACCTGCTCGCCCATCCCGACGATTCGAGCCTGCCGATCGAGCAGCCCTGGTGGCGGCAGTCGCTCGCCCTCGGCGTGCCCGGGATCGCCCTGCTGCACGTCGAGCTGGCAGCGGCGGGGCTGAGACCGTGGCAGCGCGCCCATCATTGGCTGACCGCCGTTACCGGCGGCCCGATTACGGCGGGTGCCGACAGCCATCCCTTCCACGGCGCACCTGCACTCGCACACGTCCTCGCCTGCGCGGCCACCCACCAGCCCGGCGTCTACGCCCACGCACTCGACGGCCTCGACAGGGCGATCTCCGCCGATGCCCGGCGCCGCGTGGCCGCCGCCCACGCCCGCATCGACGCCAGCGAGCTACCGGCCCTCGCCGAGTTCGACGCCATCCGAGGGCTCGCCGGGATCGGGGCGTACCTGCTCCGCCGACCATCCGCGGGCGACGCACTTCACGCCGTACTCGAATATCTGGTCCGCCTGACCGCTCCCCTGCACCGCGACGGCGAGGTGTTACCAGGCTGGTGGACCGGCAGCGGCCCCAACGGACGCACCGACGCCCGCTTCCCCGACGGCCACAGCAACAACGGACTGGCACACGGCATCGCCGGCCCACTGGCCCTCCTCGCGCTCGCCGCTCTGCGGGGTGTCGTCATACCGGGGCAACTCCAGGCCATCGCAACCGTCTGCTCCTGGCTCGACCGGTGGCGCAGCGATACCGGCACCGGCCCAATCTGGCCGTACTGGATCACCAGAGGGCAGCTACGCGCAGACCGCCCATCGACGCCAGCAGCCCAACGGCCCTCATGGTGCTACGGCACCGCCGGCCTGGCGCACGCGCAGCAGCTCGCTGCTCTCGCGACCGGTGACCCGGTCCGTCGCGCAACTGCCGGGGACGCGCTCGCCCGCGCCTTGACCGACCCGGGCCAGTTGGCGTCAACGACGGATCCGTCGCTGTGCCACGGGTACGCCGGCCTCGCCCACATCGCCCACCGCGTCGCCGCCGACGCTCCCCCTGGCATAGCCGCCCGCCTTGACGCCCGAGTTCCCGACCTGATCAGCATGATCGACCCCACTGGTGCCGGCCCTCGACGGACGGCTGTGGCCCTGGTCGCCGCCGCACCGGGCCCCGGGATGCTCGAAGGCGCCGCCGGAGTGGCCCTGGCCGCCATAACCTGCAGCACCGCATCGACGCCGGTCAGCTCCTGGGACTCCTGTCTGATCACCGCCCGACCCACCTATCCCGTGACATGAGGAGGAGTCCGAACTGATGTCGACATGTGACTGGCGGCAGTACACCGTCGAGTTCCCCAACCCCACCGCAGCTGAGCACATCGCCACCACGGTGCTCGCCCCAGCACTGGCCGCCGCTCAGGACGACGGCGTCCTGCACGGCTGGTGGTACGTCCGCAAGTACCCGTCGTGGCGATGGCGCTACATTGCCGACGACCCCACCTCTCATGTCGTCGAGGACCTGCTGGAGACGCTCGCCGCCGACGACCGCATCGTCAACTGGACCCCGAGCATCTACGAGCCGGAGACGCTGGCCTTCGGCGGCTCGGCCGGCATGCACATCGCCCACGACCTCTTCCACCAGGACAGCCGACAGCTGCTCCTTGGACCCGGCTTAGCCGAGCCGGCCGCGCTCGGCAGACGCGAACTCGCCATCCTGCTGTCCAGCGTGCTGATGCGTAGCGCCGGCCTGGACTGGTACGAGCAGGGCGACGTCTGGGCCAAGGTCGCAGACCTACGCCCCGCCCCTACTCTGCCCGCCGAAAGCGGCGCCACCGCGGACCTCGACCGAGCGATGAACCGGCTCATGACCGCGGACATCCGGAGTTCGAGCCATCCCGCCTCGGACAGCCCGCTCGCGGGCTACGGGGCATGGCTCGACGCGTTCGAAACCGCCGGTCAAGCCGTCGCCGACCTGGCACGGCACGGCCGCCTCCGACGGGGCCCCCGGGCGGTCATCGCCCACCACGTCATCTTCCACGCCAACCGCCTGGGCCTGTCCGTACGCGACCAGTCCGCCCTCGCCGCGCTGGCGGTGAGAAACGTCTTCGACCCCATAGGGAGGAGCACCGTGTCCACCACAGAACCCACGCCGCCGGCCGCTAGCGTCGACCAGATGGCCGCGCTTCGTGAACCCGCCGACCTGCGTACCGAGCTCACCGACCGGCTGCGGGCAGAAAACTTCATCCGGACACCGACGGTCGACGCCGCGATGCGGACGACTCCCCGGCATCTGTTCCTGCCCGGCGTGCCGCTGGAGCAGGCGTACGCCGACAGACCGGTCTACACCAAGACCGACGGCTGCGGCACCTCGATCAGCGCGGCCTCGCAGCCCCAGATCGTGGCCATGATGCTCGAGCAGCTCGACGCCCAACCAGGCCACCGCATCATGGAAGCCGGCGCCGGAACCGGCTACAACGCCGCTCTCCTGGCCGCCATCGCCGGCGAAACCGGACGCGTCAGCACCATCGACCTCGACGATGACCTCGTCGACGGGGCTCGCAAACACCTCGCCGCCGCCGGGGTCGCCAACGTCCAGGTCGTCCGCGGCGACGGCGCGCTCGGACACCCCGACGACGCACCCTACGACCGGATCATCGCCACCGTCGGCGCTTGGGAGACACCCACCGCGTGGCTGGAGCAACTGGCCCCGGACGGCCGGCTAGTCGTGCCGCTGCGGCTGCGCGGCGCCGCGTCCCGCTCGATCATCTTCGAACGGTACGAGGGTGGATGGCGCGACGTCGGCAGTGAACTGGCCGTTTTCATGCCGCTGCGCGGCATCGGCGACGACGCCCGACGCCTTGTCACCCTCACCGGCGAGCAGGACGTGACGCTGCAGGTGCACAAGGACCAGGACGTCGACGCGGCCGCACTCGCCGGTGTACTCGAGAGCGAGCGGCACGAGATGTGGACCGGCGTGCTCTTCCCACCGATGGTGCCCTACGAGTGGCTCGACCTGTGGCTCGCCTGCCGTCTCGACAACGCCATCATGCGGATGAACGTCACACCCCAGGCCATCGAGCGCGACGCCGTCTCCCCCATGTTTCCGTGGGGCGCGATGGCGACCACCCGCGGCGCCGACCTCGCATACCTCAGCATCCGGCCAGCACGACCCACCGGCGACGGCGGCAAGCTGTACGAAGTCGGCGTCATCGGCCACGGCCCCTCCGGCAAGGACCTCGCCCAGCAGGTCGCCGACGAGACCCGCGTCTGGGACGCCGAGTACCGCACCCGGACCGTGCGTTTCGAAATCCCCGACGCGCCCGCCCAGGCGAATCCCTCGGCTGGACACTTCGTCCTCCCCCGGCCGCACCACCCGATCACCGTCACCTGGCAATGAGGATGGACCCGACCAGCCAGGCCCTGCGGCGCTTTCCCCTCGTGGCTCGACCGCGGCCCGCCGCCAAGGCGCTGAGCATCCGCGTCAACGACCTCTGCGCCCTCGCCGACCGTGCGGCTCGGGCGAGCGATCTGGCCGCGGCGTCTGCCGTCTACAACCAGGCCGCGCTAATAGCCTCGGACTGTGGCCAGCCCGAGCTGGCCCGACTGTGGTGCCACCAGCATGCGGCCGCGTACCTGCGAACCCTCCCCTTGGCCGCGCAGGCCGCGCGGCATGCCCTGGAGCCACTGGTCAACCTGGCCCGCCTGCACACCAGAGACGGCAATGGCGACGCCGCACTCGGGCTCCTCACCGATCTTTACCAGGCTGTCTCATCCCGCACCGACACCCTGATCGACGGCCAACCCCTGCCGGCGAGCCGACTAACCCGAGCGGCGGACGACCATCGTCAAGTGCGGCAATGGCTGTGGGCCGTGCTCCTCGCCGACGGTGCTCGAGCACTCACCACCGCCGGCCGTTGGAGAGAAGCCCACTACCACCTCCAGCAGAACAATGGCATCGGGCACCGGATGCTCGACGGACGCCAAGTCGCGGTCATCGCCCACGCCACCACCGGCCAGATCGAACGCGCGCGCTCGCTCATCGCCGAGACCGTCGCTGGGGAGCCATGGGAGGAAGCGGTCACCTTATGCCTGGCCTACTTATGCAACAAGGGGGCCGGCGAATCGGAAGGGATGGCGCTCGGCGAGCTGCTTCGCAGTCATCGGCAGCTAACGTCCGCACCCAGTCGTGCGGTCTTTCACAACCGCCTCGGGCTCACCGTCCTTGACGCTGTCGGCGTGGACCATCCTGACGTACGGTGCCTCGCCGCAGATCTGATCAATCAGGCCCTCACCTCCGATGACGCCTACATTGCCCGTGACCTACTGCACCACCGCGACGTCCTCACCGTCGTCGACGCCTCGTCGAGAGCCAAGCTGGCCGAAATCCTGCAGACATCTGGTATGGCAGACCGGGGCATGCCAAACGCCGCTCACGAGCGACTGCTGCAGGCCCTGACGGTCAGCAATGCGGCAATCCAGGACGCGAGAGCCGCCGCAATGGCACCGACTCAGGCAGATCAGTAAGCCCTACACCGCCGCCTGCAAGGAGATCGCGGGCCGCTACGTACACCACCGGCCGATCCTGACCGAGGCCATGCAGGACGGCACCGCCGTCACCTACACACTCACGGCGCTGCACAACACCGGCTACCGGGTCGACATGGAATTCTGGGGTGGTGAGGCCGAGTCCTGCTGCCCGCCGAACCCGCCTCAGCCCGGCAAGTAGCAGAGAAGAGAACGATGCGTAGCGACTGGACCGCTCTGCCTCACAGTGTCACGACAGAGATCGCCGAACGGATCGGCGGAGCCTTCGACGTAACCCCGGCTCCCAGTGGCAACCACGCGCAGATCGCCTCGACGGTCACCGGGCCCGCCGGACCGGTCTTCGTCAAGGCGGCCTTGGGAGAGTTGAACGTTCGGTCACTGCGCTACGAGCTGGCGGCAACCCGGGCCATCGACCGGCACCCACCCGCAGTTCTGTGGCACTTCGAGTCCCATGGCTGGCTGGTGGTGGGGACCGAGCATCTTGCCGGTCCCCACCCCGACCTGTCACCCGGCAACGCGGATCTCGATCTGCTCGCAGTCACGCTGAAGGCACTTCAGGAGACTCCCGCGCCAGGCGAGCCATGGTTCACCCCGACAGCCCGGCTCGGCTTCGCGCACCCGGCGATGGACGGCGAGACACTCATCCACTCCGACCTCAACCCGGCCAACCTGATCGTGACCACACACGGCCTACGGATCGTCGATTGGGCGTGGGCAACCAAGGCCGCACCATGGGTCGAACTCGCGTTGCTCGTCCAGTGGCTGATCGGCAGCGGCCACAGCGCCGAACAGGCAGAAGAATGGCTAGCACAGTTTCCCGCATGGACGGCGACTGACCGCGAGGTCTTGGACCACTTCGCGTCCAGGAACGCATCGAAGTGGTCGGCGAAGTCCCGGCAGAGCACCCAGGGCTGGGTACACGACCTCGCGATGTGGACCGGCGAGTGGGCGGCCCACCGGACCGACGGCCGCCAGTCACGCCGGTGAGCCAGAGCGGGCCGCCCTGTCGTCAGGCGGCTGCCGGTCGCGGCACCTGCGGCTTCACGATCAGCCGGCGGCGCGGTCGGGAACGGTAACCAGTACCGCCGCCGGGCGGCCGACGGCGGTGGGACACCTAAGCCGGACCGCCTGCTCCCAATCTGCTCCCAATCTAAGGGGCAACAGCGCGGAAGCCCGTTACCGACCGAACCGGTGACGGGCTTCCTACCTGGGAATATCTATGGTGGGCGATACTGGGATCGAACCAGTGACCTCTTCGGTGTGAACGAAGCGCTCTCCCGCTGAGCTAATCGCCCTCAGCGCCGATGACTCTACCTGATCGAGACCCCGGACCAAAAACCGGGTCTCAGTGCGTCGCGAGGTAGTGCATCGCCCTCGCCACGAGGTCGATCCCGAGGCTGAACTTGAGCGACAGCCACACCACGACCGACACGAACACCAGCCCGACGGCGCCCAGGGCGCAGCGGACCGGCAGCGACCGGCTGGTCACCCAGCGCGTCCACGCGTTGACGTGGCGGCGGGTGAAGGCGAGCAGCCGGCGGGCCCAGTGGAACTCGACGGCCCAGACGCCGAGGCCGGCGATCACGAGCAGCCAGCCGGGGCCGGGCAGCGGGATCAGGGCGAGGCCGACGGTGACGACGATGGCGCCGAGCAGGCCGATGAAGACCTTGAGGGCGATGCGGCCGGTGGGGTTGGCCCGGATCAGTTCGAGGGTGGTGTGCACGCGGCCGCGCCAACCGCCGCGGCGCCGCTGGGCGAGAGCGGTCCCCGGACCCCCTTCGACAGGCACCCCGTACCCCCGACTTTTGGCTGCTCGGGCCGCACCTTTCGGTGGGCCGGCCGTGGTCCTCGCTTCCACCGAGGAACCCCTCGTGACCATTTCCACCCCCAGTGTCGCCCGGGACCGTCACCCCTGCTGAGGACTGGACGTTACCGGAGTAAGTCGACGACTGAACCACCCGTTGCCGGGCGGGATGGCGGATCGGGCGGAAGCGGAAATCCTACAAGAATTTTCACGTTCTTGGAGGCTTTCCGACCCCCTTCCCACCACTGGGTGAAGTCAGCGTATGGCGGAGCGTAGCCAGGAGCAGCACCTGAGTATGGGAAAAGCGGGACACGCGCGTTCCGCAGCGGTGCCGGGGGGAGAACGTCCATGAGTGTCATTCGACCGACGACCGTAGAGGTCGAGACGTCGCTAAGGCTCGTCGCGCCTGACGCCACCGCCTTGCCGGTGCGTGCCAGTCTGCGTTACGACCCTGCTGACCCGTATGCGGTCCATGTCCTGTTCCACGCCGAATCCGCCGGCGGCGAGGCGGTGAGCTGGTCGTTCGCCCGCGAACTGCTGGTCACCGGCCTCGACGAGCCGGCCGGCATCGGCGATGTCCGGGTCTGGCCGTGGGCCACCCCGCGCGGCGACTTCGTCGCGCTCGCGCTGTCGTCGCCGGACGGCAACGCCCTCTTCGAGGTCCCGCGCAGCGTGCTGGTGCGCTTCCTGCGCCGGACCTACGTCGTCGTCCCGCGCGGCCGCGAGGCCGAGCACCTGGACGTCGACACCGCGGTGAACCGGCTGCTCGCCGGCCGCTGACACGACACACCCGGGGCCGCGCGGATCTGCCGAGTCCGCGCGGCCCCGGGCCGTCGAATCAGGGGTACGCGTCAGCCGTGCGTGGTGATCCCACCGTCGACCGGGATGACCGCCCCGGTCAGGTACGCGCCCGCGCGCGACGACAGGTAGATCGCCGTGCCCGCCATGTCCTCGGGGCGCCCGATCCGGCCCAGCGGCACCTGCTGCTCGATGGCCGACCGGGAGGCCGGGTCGTCCAGCGCGAACGCCATCATCTTGCTCTCGAACGGCCCCGGCGCGATCGCGTTGACCGTGATCTGCTCGCCGGCGAGCTGGTGGGCGAGGCTGCGGGTCAGCATGTGCACGGCCGCCTTGGTCGCCGAGTAGGCGTACACCTCCATCCACGGCACCCGGATCCCGTCGATCGAGCCGATGTTGATCACGCGGGCCGGGTCGTCGGGGCCGGCGGCTGCGCGCAGTGCGGGCAGCAGCGCGGTGGTGAGCCGGAAGACGGCCTTGACGTTGACCGCCCAGAGCTTGTCGAACGCGGCCTCCGGGTACGCCTCCAGCGGCGCGCCCCAGGTGGCGCCGGCATTGTTCACGAGGACGTCGAGCCGGTCGGTGCGCTCCCGCACGGCCTGCGCCAGCCCGATCGCACCCTCGTCGTGGCCCAGGTCGGCGGGGATCGCCTCGCAGTGCCCCTCGGCGGAGAGTTCCTCGGCCACGGCCTCGCAGACGTCGG
The DNA here is from genome assembly GCF_900091435.1 of Micromonospora chaiyaphumensis. Taxonomy (GTDB): domain Bacteria; phylum Actinomycetota; class Actinomycetes; order Mycobacteriales; family Micromonosporaceae; genus Micromonospora; species Micromonospora chaiyaphumensis. Next base: position 55,670 of record NZ_FMCS01000017.1, on the reverse strand, counting down.
CCTTGCGCGAGGAGATGATGACCTTGGCGCCGGCCCGGACGAAGCCCTGGGCGATCATCAGGCCGATCCCCCGTGAGCCGCCGGTGACCAGCACCGTCTTGCCTTCGACCGAGAACAGATCCGTCATGCCCATCCCATCGCCGGTGTGCGGGGCCGCGGGCCGGTCGGGCGACCCGGGCACTACCGATCGGTAACCTAACCGTCCCAGCTCAGTGCCGACAAGACCGGCCGAAACCGTCGAGATGCAAGGTGCGCACCGGCCGGTTACCGTCGGGACGATGGTCACTACCGGTCAGCCCTCCCCGGCCACCCGCACCGACCGGTCGACGCCGCGCGTCGACGCCGACGGGATCGTCACCGGTGCGCTCGCCGACCTGGCACGCGCGTCCGGCTGGTCCCGGCCCGTCCTCCTCGACGCCGACCTGCTGATCCTGGTCACCCACGGTCACGGCAGCGCCGAGCTGGATTTCCGCGCGCTGCCCTGCCGCCCGGGCACGCTGCTGCGGGCCCGCCCCGGTCAGGTGCTGCGGTGCCTCGGCCCGCAGCTCGACGCGACGTTGGTGCGCTGGGGCCCGGAGACGCTGCGCGGCCTGGACGTCGACCCGGACGCGGTGCCGGCCTACCGGCAGCTCGCCGGCGAGGACGAGGACGCGGTGATCAGCGAGGTGACCCAGCTGGCGGTCGACGCCGGCCGGCACGCCGGTGTCCCGGCCGCGGCGGCGCTGCTGCGCCACCAGCTCGCCGTGCTGCTGCTGCGGCTGAGCCTGCTGCCGGCCGCCGGGGAGCGGGAGACGCCGCGGGCCGAGACGGAGACCTTCCGGCGGCTGTGCCGGGAGGTCGAGCGCGGCTACCGGCACACCCGCCGGGTGGAGGACTACGCCGCCCAGCTCGGCTGCTCGGTGCGTACCCTGACCCGGGCCTGCCTGGCGGTGACCGGCCGCAGCGCCAAGCAGGTGATCGACGAGCGGGTGGCGTTGCAGGCCAGCCGGCTGCTCGCCGCCACCGACGAGCCGATCGCCCGGATCGGCCGGCGGCTCGGCTTCCCCGAGCCGACCAACTTCGGTCGCTTCTTCACCCGCGAGGTCGGGGTGAGCCCGGGGGCGTTCCGGGCCGCCCGGGAGCAACCCCTGCCCGTCCGCATGGTGCGCCCTCGCCCTCCCGCCGACTCCCCCGCGCCCGCCGGCCGGGCATGATGGCACTGTGCAGATCTCCGCGCGCGGTGACTACGCGGTCCGGGCGGCCCTGAGCCTGGCGACCGCGTACCCCACCCTGCTGTCCACCCAGGCCATCGCGGCCGAGCAGGACATGCCCCGCAAGTTCCTCGAGGCGGTCCTCGCGGACCTGCGCCGGGCCGGGATCGTCCGCGCCCAGCGCGGCGCCGAGGGCGGCTACACCCTGGCCCGGCCGCCGCGGGACGTCACCATCGGGCAGATCCTGCGCGCCGTCGACGGCCCCCTCGCCGGGGTCCGCGGGCTGCGCCCCGAGGAGACGCAGTACGAGGGCGCGGCCGAGAACCTGCCCCGCCTCTGGGTGGCCGTCCGCGCCGCCGTCCGGCAGGTGGTCGACGAGGTGAGCCTGGCCGAGATGGCCAGCGGGAAGCTCCCCGGCCACGTGCGCAAGCTGATCGCCCGCCCCGACGCCTGGGAGCCCCGCTGACGCCTCAGAGGGTGCGGACCACCTCGGCGTAGTCGAGCCGGGGCAGCCGCTCCCGCCAGGCGTCCGGCCCCGGCCGGCCGATGTTCATGAGCAGCAGCACCCGGTGCCGGCCGTCCGGGAAGAACTCCCGCTCCACCCCGGCCGTGTCGAACCCGGCCATCGGGCCGGCGGCCAGCCCGGCGGCGCGTACCCCGATGAGCAGGTAGCCGATCTGGAGCGCGGCGTTGAGCCGGGCCTGGGCCTCCCGGCCGGCCGGGTCGCCGGTGAACCAGTCCCGCGCGCCGGGCCGGTGCGGGAACAGCTCGGGCAGCCGGTCGTGCCAGTCGACGTCGGCGGCGAGCACCGCGGTCAGCGGCGCGCTCGCCGTCTTGTCCCGGTTGCCGGCGCTGAGGTACGGCAGCAGCCGGGCCCGGGCCGCCGCCGAGCGCAGCAGCAGCACCCGCAGCGGCTGGGCGTTCATCGCGGTCGGGCCGGTGCGGACCAGGTCGTGGATGGCCCGCACCTGCTCCTCGTCGACCGGTTCGTCGGTGAACGTGTTGGCCGTGCGGGCCGCCCGGAACAGCAGGTCCTGGGCGGCCCGGTCGAGCGCGAGCAGGTCGGTGGCGGCCGCGCTCACCACGTCTCCGGCCAGGCGCCGAGCGTGGTGGTGTAGCCGCCGCGGTGGTGCACCAGCGGGTCACCGTCCTCGCCCGCGCCGAGCGCCAGGGGTTCGGCGAGCACGAGGGTGTGGTCGCCGGCCTCGACCCGGCGGACCACCCGGCAGAGCAGCACGGCCAGGGCGTCGGCGATGAGCGGCACCCCGAACGGGCCGGCCTCCCAGCCGGGGTGGGCGGCGAACCGGTCGATGCCGCTGGTGGCGAAGATCCTGGCGACCTCCTGCTGCCCGGAGGCGAGCAGGTGCACGGCCACGTGCTCGGCCCGTTCCACGGTCGGCCAGCTCGACGACTCGCGGCCGAGGCAGAACGACACCAGCGGCGGGTCCAGCGACACCGACGTGAACGAGGTGGCGGTGAAGCCGGCCGGCGGCAGCGACGGCAGGCGCCGGCCGACGTGCAGGCCGGGGGTGGTGACCACGGTGACCGTGGAGGCCTGCCGGCGCAGCAGGCCGCGGAACGTGTCGGCGTCGACCGGGCGCAGCTCGACGGTGCCGGCCCCGGGGCGGTCCACGGTGGTCACGCGGTCACCAGCTCGCGGTCGGCCCAGGTGCTGGCCGGGCGGGGCAGCCCGTAGTGCTCGCGCAGGGTGCGGCCGGTGTACTCGTGCCGGAACAGCCCGCGCCTGCGCAGCAGCGGTACGACGTGGTCCACGAAGGCCTCCAGTCCGTGGGGCAGCAGGGGTGGCATGACGTTGAAGCCGTCGGCGGCGCCCTGGGTGAACCAGAGCTCGATCTGGTCGGCGATCTGCTCGGGGGTACCGGCGACGACGCGGTGCCCGCGGCCGCCGCCGAGCCGGCCGATGAGCTGCCGGATGGTGAGCTGCTCCCGCCGGGCCAGGTCGACGACGAGCTGGTAGCGGCTCTGGTGGGACTGCACCGCGGTGACGTCGGGCAGGTCGGGCAGCGGCCCGTCCAGCGGCAGGCCGGTGAGATCGAGACCGGTCATGCCGGAGAGCTGGGCGAGGGCGTGCTCGGGCACGATCAGCGCCTCCAGTTCGTCGGCGAGGGCACGGGCTTCGGACTCCGTACCCCCGATCACCGGCGCGATACCGGGCAGCACCTTCACCCCGTCGGGGTCGCGGCCGGCGGCGGCGGTGGCCCGCCGCAGTTCGGCGTAGAAGGCCTGGCCGTCGGCGAGGGTCTGCTGGGCGGTGAAGACGGCCTCGGCGTAGCGGGCCGCGAACGCGATGCCGTCGGTGGACGAGCCGGCCTGCACCAGCAGCGGCCGGCCCTGCGGCGGGCGGGGGGTGTTCAGGGGGCCGTGCACCCGGAACCGCTCGCCGGCGTGCGCGATCTCGTGCACCCGGTCGGTGTCGGCGAAGATGCCGGCCGCGGCGTCGAGGACCAGCGCGTCGTCCTCCCAGCTGTCCCAGAGCTTGATCGCCACGTCGACGAACTCGGCGGCCCGGCGGTACCGCTCGGCGTGCGCCGGGTGGTCGTCCAGGTTGAAGTTGCGGGCCTCCCGGGCCTGCGCCGAGGTGACGATGTTCCAGCCGGCCCGGCCGCCGCTGAGGTGGTCCAGCGAGGCGAACTTCCGGGCCAGGTTGAACGGCTCGTTGTAGGTGGTGGACGCGGTGGCGATCAGGCCGATGTGCTCGGTGACGGTCGCCAGCGCGGCCAGCAGGGTGAGCGGCTCGAAGACCGCCTGGATGTTGTGCCGGACGGCCGGGCCGACGGCGAGCCCGTCGGCCAGGAACACCGAGTCGAGGGTGCCGCGCTCGGCGATCCGGGCCAGCTCCTGGAAGTGCGTGACGTCGGCGACCCGGCGCGGGTCGGTGCGCGGGTGCCGCCAGGCCGCCTCATGGTGGCCGACACCCATCAGGAACGCGTTGAGGTGCAGGGTTCGGGACATGGGGTTTCCTCTCAGGCGGTGACGTCGACGCGCCAGGTGGAGAAACGGCGTTCCCCGGCGACGAGGAGCTGGTTGACGACCAGGCCGATGGCGGAGATCGTGATGATCCCGGCGTACATGTCGGGGATCGCGAAGTTGTACTGCGCGTAGTTGATGAGGTAGCCGAGGCCGGCCTTCGCGCCGACCATCTCGGCCGCGACCAGCACGAGGATCGAGTACGCCCCGGCGAGCCGGACGCCCGTGAAGATGGTCGGCACGGCCGCCGGCAGGATCACCTTCTGGAACAGCCGCAGGTGGTTGAGCCCCATCGAGCGGGCCGAGCGCACCAGCAGCGGGTCCACGCCCTTCACCCCGGCGATGGTGTTCAGCAGGATCGGCCAGGAGCAGGCGTAGACCACCAGAGCGATCTTGGAGGTCTCGCCCAGCCCGAGGATGAGCACGAAGACCGGCAGCAGCGCGAGCGCGGCGGTGTTGCGGAACACCTCCAGCAGCGGGCTGAGCAGGTCGGCCAGGGGCCGGTACCAGCCGATCAGCAGGCCGAGCGGGATGGCGGCGGCCACGGCCAGGGCCAGCCCGGTGAGCGAGCGGGTCAGGCTGGCGCCGACGTGGTCGGCGAGTTGCCCGGTGCGCAGCAGCGTCCACCAGGCGGTGAGCACCTCGGACAGCGGGGGCAGGAAGACCCGGTCGACCAGCCCGACCCGGGGTGCGGTCTCCCAGACCGCGGCCAGGGCCAGCAGTGCGACGCTGCGGTGCAGGGCCCGGCCGCCGAGCCCGAGCAGCCGTCCGGGCAGGGCGGGTGCGGCGGCGGGGACCGCGGCGGGCACGGCGGGCCGGGCCGCCGGGCGGGCGGGGCGTTCGGCGATGTCAACCAACGCGGGCCTCCTCTCGTACGGCGGACTGGGCGGCCCGCACCTCGTCGCGCAGCAGCGTCCAGATCTGGTGTCGGTGGTGGCGGAACGCGTCGGTGGAGCGCAGGTCCTCCTGCGCCTCCCGGTCGCCCAGTTCGATGTCGATGACCTCCTTGATCCGCCCGGGGCGGGAGGTCATCACGGCGACCCGCCGGCCCAGGGTGACGGCCTCGTCGATGCCGTGGGTGATGAAGACGACGGTCTTGCCGGTGGCCTGCCAGATCCGGACCAGCTCGTCCTGGAGCGAGTCGCGGGTCTGCGCGTCGAGCGCCGCGAACGGCTCGTCCATGAGCAGCACGTCCGGGTCGTACGCGAGGCTGCGGGCGATGGCCACCCGCTGCTTCATGCCGCCGGACAGCTCGTGCGGGTAGCGGTCGGCGAACCCGGCCAGCCCGACCAGCTCGAGGTGGTGGGCGATCAGGTCGGCGCGGTCGGCGCGCGGCACGCCCTTGGCCTCCAGTCCGAACGCGACGTTGCCGGCGGCGGTGCGCCAGGGCAGCAGCGCGTACTGCTGGAAGACGATGCCCCGGTCCAGGCCGGGCCCGGTCACCGGGCGGCCGTCGACCAGCACCCGGCCGCCGCTGGGGGCGGCGAGCCCGCCGAGCAGGTCGAGAAGGGTGGACTTGCCGCAGCCGCTGGGGCCGACGACGACCAGGAACTCGCCGGGGCGTACCCCGAGGGTCAGCTCGTCGAGCGCGGTGACCGCGCCGCCGCCCCGCCGGCTCGGGAAGACCTTCGTCACCCGGTCGAAGAGGATCTTGTCGGTGCTCACGCGCCACCCCCGTCGGCGGCGAACTGGTTGAACCGGTTGGTGTAGAGGTCGGCGGGCTTCGGGCGGTCCCCCTTGAGCTCGCCGGACTCGGCCAGCCAGTCGATCCAGGTGGTGAACTCCCGGTCGCTGATCAGACCGCCCTTGCCGGCGACGCCGCTGGACTTCCAGTACGTCACCAGCGACGGGTCCTCGTTGCGGCCGCGCTTGGCGATGATGGCCTCCAGCCGGGCGATGACGGTCTGCCGGGGCTGCGTGCGGGCCCACTCGATGGCCCTGCCCACCCCGCTCACGAACGCCCGGACGGTCTCCGGGTTGCGCTTGATGAAGTCGTCCCGGAAGACGTAGCTGCCCCCGCTGAACGCGCCGAGCAGCTCGTAGTCGGTGAAGACGGTGCGGACGCCGCCGGCGGCGACGGCCTTGTCGCGGATCACGCCGCCGAGCACCGCCACGTCGATCTGCTTCTGCCGCAGCGACTGCTCGATGTTGACCGGCGGCAGCGCGACCAGCTCGACCTTGGCGATCTCGGCGGGGGTCAGGCCACCCTTGGTGAGCCAGGTCTTGAGCACCGCCTCGGCGTGCGCGCCGAGGGTGTTCATGCCGACCTTCTTGCCGATGAGGTCGCGGGGGGCGTGGACCGGGCTGTCGTCGAGGACGTAGTAGCCCTGGAAGGTCTGCGCGTCGGAGCCGTAGTAGGCGACCACGGCGGTGATCGGGGCGTTGGCGGCCTGGAGCTTGACGATGGCGCCGTTGAAGGCACCGCCGAAGTCGGTCTGGCCGGTGGCGGTGGCCTGGATGTCGGCCGGACCACCGGTCACGTTGCCGATCCAGTTGAGCTTCACGTCGCCGAGGTAGCCGAGGTCGGCGGCGAGTTCGGGGAGGGTCACCTGACCGACCGAGCCCTGGTAGCGCAGCTCGGTGGTCTGCCTGCCGCCGGCTGCGGCGCCGGCGCCGCAGCCGGTGGCGGCGGTGAGGGCGAGCAGGGTGACGGCGGCGGCGAGGGTACGCCGAAGCGACTGACGGGTGGAGGGCATGGAGAGGTCTCCTGATCTGTCCACGATGCGGTGGCGAGGGCCCGCGGAGGGCGCGAGTGCACGCCGCTGCCGGCCGGGCCACGATGCGCCGGCGACGGGAGCGGACGAGCGGAGAAGTGGTGACGACCGGAAGCGGTCAGCTCAACAGAGCGCGCTCGCGTGCCGGACCAGGTCGACGTGCACGCGAGCGGTGAGGAGAAGCTCGTCCCGCTGCGACATGACCTCATGCTGCCGACCGTTCTCCGCGCCGGTCAATGCCCTTCCATAGAGTGAGACTTGCATCGCTGGCTTTGTTACCACCCGTCACCACCAGCATTTACCGCCCCTTAACACCTACCCGTTGGATAGAGATTGTGACGGGTGGGACGGGCACCGTCCAGACCGGATCCGACCGGGTTTCGTGAACCGCCCTTTTGGGCATGTTCGATGCCGCAGACGCAGGGAGGACGACGAGAGGAGCCCGCCATGGGCATCGTGTTCCGCAAGCGACAGAAGTACGGCCCGCTGATCCTGAACTTCACCGAGAACGGCTTCTCCTCGTGGAGCATCAAGATCGGCCGCTGGTCGTGGAACTCGCGGTCCCGCGCCCACCGCGTGGACCTGCCGGGGCCGCTCTCCTGGAAGCAGGACAAGTCCCGGGCGTGACGTCCCGAGGTCGCGCGGGGTGCCGGTGGTTCACCGGCACCCCGCTCGGCGTCCGGGCGGGCTTCGTCGTTCCCCCGACGGGACCGTCGTCACGACGGAGAATCGCGGTGTGGCGGACCAGTCCTTCCGGCGGGAGCGGCGGCGGGCCGCGGCGGCCGTCGCGCTGCTGCTGCTCGCCTACTTCGTGGTCCCCGTCGAGCCGGACCCGAACGGCCTGCGGCTGGCCCTGCGCTCCGCCGGCACCCTCGTCCTGGTGCTCGTTGTCGCGTTCCTGGTCACCGGCCAGGTACGCCGCCAGCTCGCCACCACCCAGCCGACCGGCGACGCGGAGACCCGCGCGCTGCTCCGCCTCGCCGTCGCCCTGATCGCGGGCCTGCTGGTCTTCGCCCTCGCCGACCACGTGGTGGCGAACAGCCGTCCGGGTGAGTTCCACGGCCTGCACACCCGGATCGACGCGCTCTACTTCGCGCTCGCCACGCTGACCACCATCGGCTACGGCGACGTCAACGCCGAGGGGCAGATCGCTCGGGTGGTGGTCAGCGCGCAGATGGTGTTCAGCATCGGGGTGCTCGCCACCGGGGCGTCCATCGTGGTCAGGCAGATGACCCAGCGGCCCCGCCCGACGCGGCGCTGATCAGCACGTCGCCGCCGAGGCGGCCGTGCCCGGGGTCGCGGGTCACCGCGCCGGCGGCGAGCAGCGAGGCGAGCGCCCGGTTGGCGTCGGCGGCCCGGTAGACCGTCGAGGTGGCGGCGAAGCGGCGCAGCTCGGTCACCGTGCGCGGGCCGGAACGGGCGAGTTCGGCCAGCAGCTCGCGGCGCAGCGGGCCGGGTTCCGGGTCGAGGCTGATGTCGAGCAACCGCCCCGCCGGGTCGGCCGGGTCGCGGTAGCGCACCCCGGCGTACTCGTCGACCGCCCAGAGGGCGTCCTTGACCGCTTCCAGGCCGCGGTCGGAGCCGGTGGCGTAGCCGAGCAGCCGGGCCGGCCCGCCGTCGGCCGGCACCAGCTCGACCTCGGTGACCAGCGGGAAGCCGGCCCCGGTGAGCGCCGGGCGCAGCGACCGGCCGGGCGCGGTCACCAGCAGCACCTCGGCCGGGCGGCCGGACGCGGCGGCGGCCAGCAGGGCCCGGTCGGGCTCCCCGCCGTCGACCACGGTGAACAGCGGGGCGCCGGCCGCGCCGGCCGCCTTGAGCGCCACCGGCAGCCGGTCCGGCCGCCCCGGCACCACGTGCACGGCGACGTCCGCCGGCAGGGCGGCCTCGGCCGCGCCCAGGCGCGCCGGCAGGTCCTCACCGCCGCCGGCGATCACCAGCACGGTCAGCCGCCGGCCGCGCAGCCGGTCGGCGAACTCGGCCACCACCCGCAGCGCGGCCTCCGCGCCGGCGGCGTCGCCCCCGGCGTACGCGAGAGCCAGGGTGGCCCGCCGCGCACGGTGCAGCGCGGCGGGCAACCAGTGGTCGAGTTGCCGGACGAGCAGTTCGCGCAGGACGGCGTCGGTCGACATGCTGCCGTTCTACCGCAATGCGCCGTCAGGCGGGAATGGAGATGCCCACACCGCCGCGGGTCTGGCCGCCGTAGCGCTGCCGCTCGCGGTCGAGGTCGAGCGGGCCGATCCGCTTGCGGGCGGCCAGGGCCGCGTCGTCGAGCAGGTCGGCCGGGACGATCCAGACGATCTCGAACTCCAGCCCGTCGGGGTCGCGGCCGTAGAGGCTCTTGGTGGTCCCGTGGTCCGAGGCGCCCACCAGGGCGTCGGCGGCGGCCAGGCGCTCGGCGGTGGCACCCAGCTCGTCCAGGGTGTCCAGCTCCCAGGCGAGGTGGTAGAGGCCGACGGTGGCCCGGCCCGCGGCGGAGGGACCGGCGGCCGCGCCGATCTCGAACAGCCCGAGGTCGTGGTCGTTGGTGGAGTCGGGGGCCTGGAGGAACGCGGCCCCGCGGAAGCCGTCCGGCGTCATCGACACCGGGCGGAAGCCGAGCACGTCGCGGTAGAAGGCGACGCTGCGGTCGAGGTCACGGACGTAGAGGACGGCGTGGTTGAGGCGGTGGATTCCCATGACACCGACGGTAGCGCGATTTGGTTGAGCGTTCAACAACACGCGCTATGATGGCCGTCATGACCCGGTGGCTGGACCCCGACGAGCAGCGGACCTGGCGGGCGTTCCTCACCGCCTCCCGGGCGCTGATGGACACCCTCGACCGCGAGCTGCAACGCGACGCCGGGATGCCGCACGCGTACTACGAGATCCTGGTCCGGCTCTCCGAGGCCCCCGACCGGCGGCTGCGGATGAGCGACCTGGCCGACGCCACCGGCTCCTCCCGCAGCCGGCTCTCGCACGCCGCCGCACGCCTGGAGGCCGCCGGCTGGATCCGCCGGGAGGAGTGCCCCACCGACCGGCGCGGCCAGCTCGCCGTGCTCACCGACGACGGCTTCGCCACCCTGGCCGCCGCCGCGCCCGGCCACGTCGCCGGGGTACGCCGGCACCTGTTCGACGCGCTCAGCCCGGCGCAGGTGGACCAGCTGCGGCGGATCAGCGAGACGCTGGCCGAGCACCTGACCGGATCGCGACCAAACTGATCCACTGCGGGGGTTGTACTTACCGTCGCCGGATGAGCACGATGGGGCGTGTCCTCCGGCTTCGCTGACCTGACTGTCCAGGCGCACCACCTGGTGTCCGAAGGCGACCTCGCCGGTGCCCAGCGACTGCTCGCCGACGCGCTGAGCGACGCCGATCCCCGCCCCGCCAACGCCTCCGCCGAGCTGGCCGAGGCCGCCGGCCTCCAGGCCCGGGTGCTCGTGGCGCTCGGCGAGCCGCACTCCGCGCGCGGCTGGGCGGCGTTCGCGTACGCGGCGACCACCCGGCTGTTCGGGCGCTCCGACGAACGCACCGTCACCGCCGCCGCGACCCTGGCCGCGGTGCTGCACCGGGTCGGCAGCGACGCCCGCGCCGCCCGGCTCTACTCCGACGTCATCATCGAGCTGACGGCCCGCGACGGGCCGGAGTCGCAGCGGGTGCTGGCCGCCCACGCCGACCTGGCCACCGTGGAATACGCCCGCGGCCAGTGCGACGTGGCCCGCGACCGGTTGCAGGACGCCTGGGAGCTGCACCGCGAGGTCTACGGCGACGGCCACCCCAGCGGCATCAAGATGCTGGCCAAGCTCGGCGCCATGGAACGCGACTGCGGCCGCTACGCCGAGTCCCACGAGCACCTCACGCTCGCCGAGGAGCTGTGCCGGGAGCACCTGGCCGCCGACGATCCGCTGGCCGGGCAGGTCGCCGGGCTGGCCCGGGCCGCCGCCGACCCGGACCACGTCTGCGACGCGGCCGAGCCTCCGGTGGTGCCGGCCGCCCGGCGGCCGGTCGAGCCGGACGACCTCGGTGACCCCGGCACGCACCACGGCAGCGTCCCCCCGCCCGCCGAGGGGCCGCCCGACCTGCCGCCCTACCAGCCGCCGACGCTGGACGACCCGGTCGAGACGCCGCTCTACCGCCCGCCGGACCGGGCCGAGACCGCCCACGTGCCGACCCCCCGCACCCCGCTCGAGGCCGACGACGAGGCGTTCGCGGACTACCCGTGGCCGCCGGACGAGCCGGCCGAGGAACCCTGGCGGCCCGGCGAGAGTGCGCTGCCCCCGACCGTGGTCGGGCTGGCCGACTCCGAACCCGCGGGCGTACGCGAGGTGCGGGGCGGCGGACCCGAGGCGCCGTCGCCCTACCTGCCGGTGCACGTGCCCCGGCCCCCCGCCGCCGAGCGCCGGGCCACGCCCTGGTTGCCGCTGGTCGTGGCCGGGGTGGTGGTGGCGTTGCTGCTCGGCGTCATCGCCGTGATCGCCGGGGTGTCCCGGGTGGACGACCGGCGGGACACCCCCGGGCCCGCGCCGACCGGCCGCGCCTCCTCGGCCGGCCCCACCGCCGGCCCGTCGAGCGCCGCACCGGCCGCCTCCCCCGGCACCCCGCCCGGGCGGCTCACCCTCACCGACCGGCGGGACAGCATCGTGCTGAGCTGGACCTACCCGGCCGGGGCCGAGGGGCCGGTGGTGGTCGCCGGGGGCCGCTCCGGGCAGCCCCAGCGCACCTTCCTGACCCTGCCCGCCGGCTCGGTCGACTACATCGCCTACGGCCTCGACCGCACCACCGACTACTGCTTCACCGTCGCGCTGGTCTGGTCCACCGACACCGTCGCCCGGACCGGCCCGGTCTGCACGAAGCGACGCCGCTGACCGCCGGTCCGCCGCCGTTTGTGCCGTATCGGCGGTGAGCCCGCCACGGGTCTGTGACCCTGTCGGCGTGGGCACAGCACCGGAGGGCGAAGCCGTCGAGCTGAGAGTGCACGGGGTGTCCGGCGGGACCGCGGAGAAGATCCTGGACCATCCGATCGTGGACCGGGTCGCCGGTGACAGCCACGCGGGCTTCTACCGGCCCCGGCCGGGGGCCGGTGCGGCCGGCGGGGCCACCCCCGGGATCGCCGTCGAGGCGTACCGCTGGGGTGCGCTGACCGCCGGCGCCGCGGTGCGGACCGCGTCCATGCTGTTGCTGCTGCCGTTCATGCTGAGCAACCTGGCGGTCCGGCTGCGCCCGGCCGCCACCGGCCGGTCCCGCCTGTTCCGGGTGCTGTGCCGCCTGCTCGCCGGGACGCTGACCGCCGCCTTCGTGCTCTCCGTCATCGGCGTGACGCTGGACCTGGTCGGCTGGCAGTGCGTGCCCTACGACGGATGCCGCGCGAACCGCCCCTACCTGTCCTGGCTGGGCGACCTGCCGACCGGCCCCCGGCTGGCCCTGCTGGCCCTCGTCCCGCTGGTCGCGTTGCGCGCCGTCTGGGGCCTCGGCGCGCGGTCGACGCGGGCCCTCGAGGGATTCCGCCCGCCCCAGCCGCACCCGGAGGCCGCCCGGGCGCCCGACCGCCTCGACGTGCCGGGATTCTGGGACGACGAGCGGACGCCCGCCTGGCTGCGCCAGATCCACGTGGCGATCGGCGCCGGCACGCTGGACGCCAGCCTGCTCGCCGGGATCTCCGCACCGGACGGTGCCGCCGGGCTGGTGCTGTTCGCCGCCGCCACCGGCCTGATCGGGTACGCGACGGTGCTGCTCTGCCTGCCCGTCCCGGCCACCCGGCGGCGGGTCCGCCGCGTGTTGCGCCCGCTGTCGGCGGCCACCCTCGGCCTGAGCGCGTTGAGCCTCGGCTACGCCGCCCTGTCGCGCGACGTCCGGTCCCCGCCCGGTCAGCTGCCGGGCTACGAGGGCGCGGTCGGTGCCCTGCTCGGGGCGCAGGGCATCCTGCTGGTGGTGCTGGCCCTCGTCACGGTGGCGCCGCGGACGACCGGGAACCGGACGGTCCTCGGCGGGCTCGGCATGCCCGTCGTGGCGGCGGCCTCGGTGACGGTCGCGGGTGCCTTCGCCGCAACCCTGGTCTTCCGGGTCGCCGACTTCCTCGACCGCGGCGCCCTCCCCGGCCCGATCTGGCCGGACCCCCCGGGCATCGCTCCCCTGGACCCTCCGGTCGCCTACTGGTGGGCCGCGCTGGCCGGCCTGGCCGCCCTGCTCATCGCCACCGGGGCCGCCTCGATCACGCTCGTGGTCGGCCGGCGGCGGAGGCGGCGCCGGGCCGCCGGGATCGTCGCGCGGGACTACCCGCACGTGGCCGCCGGGGCCATGTCCCGGCGCGACGTCGTCCGGGAGACCATCGCCCGCTCCCACGTGACCGACGAGCTGGGCCCGATCCTCGTCACGTTCTTCGTGATGTCCTCGCTGGGGCTGGCCACCATCGCGTTCGACCTGATCGGGGTCGGGCCCACCCAGCTCGTCGCCCGGCTCAGCCGGGACCCGGCGGAGACCACGCTGCTGACCGCCTACGTCACCGACGGCGGGGTCTGGCTCATCAGCCTGCTCGTCATCGGCCTCATGATCCTGGCCTTCCGCTCCTACCGGTCGGCGGAGACGCGCCGCACCGTGGCCGCCCTGTGGGACCTGGGGGACTTCTGGCCCCGTACCGTCCATCCCTTCGCGCCACCCTGCTACGCGGCCCGGGCCGTCCCCGAACTCGCCCGGCGGGTGTCCGCGCTCGGCGCGCGCGGCAAGGTGATCATCTCGGGCCACAGCCACGGCTCGGTCCTGGCCGCGGCCACGATCCTGCAACTGCCGCCGGACGCCCTGCGCCGGGTGGCGCTGCTGACCCACGGCTGTCCGCTCAGCCGGCTCTACACCCGCCTCTATCCCGCCTACCTCGGCCGGGAGACGCTCTGCGAGCTGGGCGACCGGCTCGACTGGCGGTGGCGCAACCTGTGGCGGGACACCGACCCCGTCGGTGGTCCCGTCTTCCCCCGGCCGGATCACGGGCCGGCGGCGTGTGACGTCCCCGGGGCCGGGTCCGTCGACATCCGGCTCCGCGATCCGGTCAGCCTGGCGATCGACCCGGCCGACACCGTGCCCCCGCCGCTCGAACGGCACTGGCCGTACCACACGCAGACGCCGTACCGGACCGCCGTGCGGGACCTCGCCGACCGGATCCGCTGACGGCGGTCAGTCCACGTCCGGGTCGGCCAGCGCGGGCAGCCGTACCGTCACCCGCAGCCCCGGCGCCGCCGTCCCCGGCGCGGCGTCGGCCAGCTCGACGGCGCCACCGGCCCGGCGGACCAGCTCCCGCACGATGGCCAGGCCGAGGCCCGCGCCGCCGGCATCGCGCGCCCGGGCGTCGTCCAGCCGGGTGAAGCGGGCGAAGACCCGCTCCCGGTCCGCCGCCGGGATGCCCGGCCCGTCATCGGTCACCGTGACCAGGTGGTACGCCGAGCCGGCCCGCTGCCGGGGCACCGGCGGGCCGGTGTGCGGGCCGGTGACCGCCAGCCGCACCTCGCCGTGCGCGTGCCGCAGCCCGTTCTCCACGAGGTTGACCAGCACCCGGCGCAGCTCCCCCGGATCCCCCTCGGTCCACAGCGGGCCGGGCGGCGGCTCGTGGCGCAGCGGCGGGGACGGGTAGCGCTCGGCCACCCCGCGCAGCAGCTCGCCCAGCTCCACCGGGCCGACGGCGTGCGGCGCTGAACCGTCCGGCCGGGCGGCCTGCTCGTCGAGGCGGGCCAGCAGCAGCAGGTCGGCGACGAGCCGGCTGAGCCGCTCGGTGTCGGCGAGCAGGTTCTCCGCCACCGCCGGCCAGTCCGTCCCCGCACCCAGCCGGCGGGCCACCTCCAGCTCGGTGCGCATGTTGGTGACCGGGCTGCGCAGCTCGTGCGCGGCGTCGGCGACGAACGCCCGCTGCCGGTCCCGGGACGCGGCCAGCCGGTCCAGCATGTCGTTGAGTGTGACCGCCAGCCGCTGGATCTCGTCCCGGCCGGCCGGCACGGGCAGGCGTTCCGCCCCGGCCCGGCCGGTGATCTCGGCGGCACCGCTGCGCAGCGCCTCCACCGGGCGCAGGGTCGCCCCCACCACCCGCCAGGCCACCACGGCCAGCCCGGCCACCAGCAGCGGGAAGCCGACCAGCAGCAGGTTCCGGACCACGTGCAGGCTGTGCCGTACGTCGGACATCGACTTGGCCACCAGCACGGTGAGCGGCTCGTCGGGTGTGCCCGCCGGCACGGCCACCACCCGGACCGGCCCGGTCAGACCGACCCGCCGCCCGTCCACCACGAGCCGCTGCCGCTGTCCGGCGCGCAGCTGGTCGGCGCCGAGCATCGGCACCAGCCGGTCGGCGTCGATGGAGGCCGCGCGGATCCGGCCCTGACCGTCGATCACCTGGACGCGGAGCTGCCCGCCGGCCACCGGCAGCGGATCGGGCAGGGCGTCCTCCGTGGCCAGCAGCGCGACGGCGTCCGCGGTGCGGAGGGCCTCGTCGTCGACGGAGCGCTGCAACGTCCACCCGAGCGCGCCGAGCAGCAGCGCCCCGCCGAGCGCGAACCCGACGACCAGGCCGAGCACCCCGAGCGCGAGCAGCCGGGACCGCAGCCCGAGGTTGGGCAGGAGCGCCCTGAGCCGGCGCCTCATGTGGCCAGCCGGTAGCCGGCGCCCCGGACCGTCTCCAGCCGGTCCCGGCCGATCTTGCGGCGCAGGTAGCCGACATAGACCTCGACCGCGTTCGGTGCCGTCTCCACCGCGGCGTCCCAGACGTGGTCCAGCAGCTCGGTCTTGGAGACCACCTCGCCGGGGCGGCGCATCAGGTAGGCGAGCAGGGCGTACTCGCGGGCGGTCAGGGCCACCTCGGCGTCGGCCCGGGTCACCCGCCGGCGCGCCGGGTCCAGGCGCAGGTCGCCGACCGCGAGCACGGCCGGGCGCTCCGGCGCGCCGCGGCGCAGCAGCGCCCGCAACCGGGCCAGCAGCACCACGTACGAGAAGGGCTTGGTGAGGTAGTCGTCGGCCCCGCAGTCCAGACCGTCGGCCTGGTCGTACTCGCCGTCCTTGGCCGAGAGCATCAGCACCGGCAGCCAGCGCTCCTCGGCGCGCAGCCGGCGCACCACCTCGTAGCCGGAGAGGCCGGGCAGCATCACGTCGAGGATCATCGCGTCGTAGTCGCCGTGCCGGGCGGCGTCCAGCCCGCCGGGGCCGGTGGCCTCGACGTCCACCACGAAGCCCTCCGCCTGCAGGCCCCGCCGCAGCGACGCGGCCAGCCGCGTCTCGTCCTCCACCACCAGCACCCGCACGGGTCAAGGGTGCCACCCGGTGACACCCCCTAGGGAATCTGCTCAGCGTCCTCACAGCGGCCCTGGTGCAGCATCTACCGTCAGGAGGTGCACACCATGTCCGTACTGAAGAACCGCGCCGTGCTCCGCTGGCTGGTCCCGGTGACCGCGGGGGTCGCCGTGATCGGGGGCGGTGCGGCCGTCGGCACGTTCGCCGCCGGGGCCGACCCGGCGCTGCCGCCGCGGACCGCCGCCCAGCTCCTGGAGGACCTGCGGACGTCCCGCCTCGACGGGCTCTCCGGCACCGTCGTGCAGCGGGCCGACCTCGGGCTGCCGCCGATCGCCGGGCTGGTCGGGCAGGCCGCCGGTAACGAGCTGGCCAGCCTGGTCAGCGGCACCCACACCCTGCGGGTCTGGTACGCCGGCCCGGAGCGGCAGCGGCTCGCCCTGGTCGACACGCTGGGCGAGCGGGACCTGCTGCGCAACGGGCGGGACGTCTGGAGCTGGGACAGCCGGGCCAACACCGCGTCCCATCGGACGCTGCCGGCGGACGCGAAGGACCTCGAGTCCGCGCCGGCCACGCCGGCCGACGCCGCCGACTGGGCGCTCGAGGCGATCGACCCGAGCACCGCGGTCACCGTCGGCCGCTCCGCCACCGTCGCCGGCCGCAGCGTGTACGAGCTGGTGCTGACCCCGCGCGACCGGGACTCGCTGGTGCACCAGGTGCGGATCGCGCTGGACGCGAAGGAGCACGTGCCGCTGCGCTTCGAGGTGCTCGCGGACGGCAAGGACGAGCCGGCGTTCCAGGTGGCGTTCACCCAGGTCGACTTCCGTACCCCGGACGCCGACCAGTTCCGGTTCAACCCGCCGCCCGGCGTGACGGTCAAGGAGGAGCCGGCGGGTGACGCGCGCGGACCGGCCGACAAGCAGCGTCCCCGGCGGGGCGGGGACGGGCCGGACGTGCGTACGGTCGGGACCGGCTGGACCACCGTGCTGGTCGCGAAGCTCGACACGGCGGGAGCGGCCGGCGCGCCCGGTGCGAAGCCGGGCGAGGCGGCCGGACCGGACGCGGAGATGATGGCGAAGGTGCTCGGCGGGCTGGAGCGGGTGAGCGGCGACTGGGGCAGCGGCCGGCTGCTCACCGGCAGGCTGTTCAGCGTGCTGCTCACCGACGACGGCCGGGTGCTGGCCGGTCTCGTGCGGCCCGAGCGGCTGTACCAGGCGGCGAAGGGCTGAGCTCGGAGCGGCCCCGTCGGGGTCCGGTCGGCGTGTGCCGGCCGGGCCCCGCTTTCGTGTGCGAGCCTGCGGTGTGACGTGGTCGCGGGCGGCCGGCCGGGCTTGGTCCGGCGGCCTGCCGCGCGGTATCTTTCTCAGTTCAAACACAAAAAGGAATGGCTCGTTGAGCCATTCCTGCCGCAATTTTAGCCATGAGGAGCCGGCTTGTCAACGCACTCCGACGTGTCGGGTGAGCTGCACCAGGACGACGAGATCGGTCACGAGCAGAAGTACGTCTCGATGCTCTACGACCGGCTGGACGGCATGCGGGACCAGGCGGCCCGGCGGCTCACCGAGGAGCTGCGCGCCACCGGCGGCACGCAGCAGGCCCGGTCGCAGCGCGACCACACCGTGCGGATGTACGCCGACCAGGTCGAGCAGTTCTCCGCGGTGGAGAACGGCCTCTGCTTCGGCCGCCTCGACGGCGACGACGACTCGTGCCGGTACATCGGCCGGATCGGCATCTTCGACACCTCGGGCGACTACGACCCGCTGCTGATGGACTGGCGCGCCCCGGCGGCGCGCGCCTTCTATCTGGCGACCGCCGCCAATCCGCAGGGCGTGCGCCGGCGCCGGCACCTGCGTACCCGGGAGCGGAAGGTCACCGGGCTCAACGACGAGGTGCTGGACATCGCCGCCGCCTCCCCCACCGCCCACGAGGAGGTGACCGGCGAGGCGTCGCTGCTCGCCGCGCTGAACGCCGGGCGTACCGGGCGGATGCGCGACATCGTCGAGACCATCCAGGCCGAGCAGGACCGGATCATCCGGGCCGAACTCCCGGGCGTCATGGTGGTGCAGGGCGGGCCGGGCACCGGCAAGACCGCGGTGGCGCTGCACCGGGCCGCGTACCTGCTCTACACGCACCGGCAGCAGCTCTCCACCCGGGGCGTGCTGCTGGTCGGCCCGAACGCCACCTTCCTGCGCTACATCTCCCAGGTGCTGCCGGCGCTGGCCGAGACCGGCGTGCTGCTGCGTACCCAGGCCGACCTGTTCCCCGGCGTGCACGCCCGCCGCACCGAGCCGGCGGAGACCGCGGCGCTGAAGGGGCGCGGCGTGCTGGCCGAGGTGCTGGCCAGCGCCGTCCGCGACCGGCAGTGGGTGCCGGACGAGCCGCTGGAGATCGAACTGCCGCAGCGGGAGGTCCTCACCCTCGACCCGGAGACCGTGCGCCAGGCCCGGGACCGGGTCCGCCGCACGGGCCGCCCGCACAACCTGGCCCGGGCGCTGTTCGACATCGAGATCGTGCACGCGCTCGCCGACCAGGTGGCCGAGCGGATCGGCGCCGACCCGCTCGGCGGCGAGAACCTGCTGTCCGAGGCCGACCGCGCCGAGATCCGCCGGGAGTTGCGCGACGAGCCGGAGATCCAGGCCGCGCTGGACGAGCTGTGGCCGGTGCTCACCCCGCAGCGGCTGCTCGCCGACCTGTTCGAGTCGCCGGAGCGGATCGCCGCCGCCGCGCCGATGCTCACCGACGCCGAGCGGGCCGCGCTGCACCGGGAGCCGGGCGGCTGGACGCCGGCCGACGTGCCCCTGCTGGACGAGGCCGCCGAGCTGCTCGGCGAGGACGAGCGCGCCGCCGCGGCCCGCCGGGAGCGGATCCGCGCCCTGGAACGGGAGTACGCCGAGGGCGTGCTGGAGATCTGGCGCGGTTCCCGCTCGATCGACGTGGAGGACGAGGCGGACGGCGGCGAGATCCTCGGCGTCACCGACCTCATCGACGCCGACCGGCTCTCCGAGCGGCAGGAGGAGATCGACAACCTCACCACCGCGCAGCGCGCCGCCGCCGACCGGACCTGGGCCTTCGGGCACGTGATCGTCGACGAGGCGCAGGAGCTGTCGCCGATGGCCTGGCGGCTGCTGATGCGCCGGTGCCCGAGCCGGTCGATGACCATCGTCGGGGACGTGGCGCAGACCGGCGCGCTCGCCGGCACGCCGTCCTGGCAGGAGGCGCTGGCGCCGTACGTGGCGGACCGGTGGCGGCTGGAGGAGCTGACCGTCAGCTACCGCACCCCGGCCGAGATCATGGCGGTCGCCGCCGGGGTGCTCGCCGAGATCGACCCGGCGCTGCGCCCACCCCGCTCGGTACGCGCCAGCGGCGTACCGCCGTGGGACCGTACCGTTCCGGCGGACCGGCTCGCGGCCGAGCTGGTCGAGGCCACGGCCCGGGAGGCGGCCGGGCTGGCCGACGGCCGGCTGGGCGTCATCGTGCCGGGCGGCCGGGTGGACGAGCTGGGGGCGGCGGTCGTCGCCGCGCTGCCGGAGGCGACCGTCGGCGAGCAGCCGGAGCTGGCGAACCGGGTCGTGGTGCTCACCACCGAGCAGGCCAAGGGCCTGGAGTTCGACTCGGTGCTGGTGGTGGACCCGGACCGGATCGTCGCCGAGTCCCCGCGCGGCAACAGCGACCTCTACGTGGCCCTGACCCGCGCCACCCAGCGCCTAGGCATCCTCCGCACCACCTGACCCACCCGACCCACCCTCCTTGTCGATCATGAGCTTGGCGGCGATGTGGATCTCCGTTCGTGCCGTCAACTTCATGATCGACGCGACGAGAAGGGGGGCGGCGTGCGCCGCCCCCCTTTCCCTGCTCCGGGTCAGCCCGGGTTGGCCTGGTCGTTGGTGAAGTTGCCGACCTGGCTGCCGGACGACGAGGCGTCGCTCGTGGAGCCGCCGGCCGGAGTGCTCAGGCCACCGGTGGTGGCGTCGCCCGTGGTGGTCGGCGCCACGGTGCCCCGGTGCTGCTCCGGTTGGCGGGCCAGCCGCCGGGCGCTGGCCGGGCCGGCGGTGCCGCCGGTCGTGGTGACCGCGCCCTGGCCCCGGGTCGGGCCGCCGTCGCGCAACACGTTCGGGTCGACCGGGGCGTGCGCCGGGTCGTCCGGGTCCTCCTCCTGGATGACCCGCAGCACGTCGGTCTGCGGCACGGTGACCTCGTCGAGCGCGCCCTCGCCGTAGACGCCGCCGGCGACCCGCTCCTCGGCCCGCCGGGCGGCCTGCTGCCGCATGTCGTCCTCACGCACGTGAACCACCTCGCAGATTTCTCGGGATCCTCCTTGCGTGCCCGTCGCCCGGCGGCTGAAACCGGGGCTCGGCTCCGCGATCCGACCGGCCGTGAGCGTGCCGGGTCCGTGCCCGGATGTCCGGTTGCCGGGCGGTCGCAGGGTGACCCCCGGCGGCCACTCCTATTCGGCCGGGACCGGGCGTTACCGGCTCGGGGCCGGGGGTAGACGGAGGGTGCCCCCGCCACAGTGCGCGAACCGCGCCGTGGCCGACCTGCGGCAGCGGGGCGGGAGGTATGCAGAGAACGACTCATCAATCCTGAGGAGGACAGATGAGCACGCAGGCTGCATCCGCCCGGCCGATGAACCGGCCGGCACAGGACATGTCCAACCGGGCCGCGATGCAGGAGACGCCGACGCGCCCGATGCCGATGATGCACGACGGTCAGCGGCAGGCGATCCAGTCGCCCGGCACGGAGACCAAGCCGTCGTTCGCGACGACCGAATTCTGGGTCTATGTCGCGTCCGTGGCGGCCGTGCTGGTGGCGTCCTACCTGGTCGGCAAGAACTCGGTGGGCGTGGACATCTTCCGCGCGCCGCAGGCCTGGTTCTTCATCACGCTGCTGACCATCGGTTACCTGGGCAGCCGCGGTCTGGCCAAGGCCGGAAGCAACTTCCGCAGCGGTGAGGAGCGCAAGGCCCGGCACTGACCGGAGCCACTCCTGAGACGACGATGCCCCCGGGGATGACCCCGGGGGCATCGTCGTGTGCCGTCACTCGCCGAAGTCGCCGAAGTCCCCCTCGAAGGCGTCCTCGATCAGCTCACCGGCGACCAGGCCGCCCGCCACGCCGAGCGCGGCGCCCGCCACCATGCCGCCCATGCCCGGGCCGCGGTGGCCGTGGTGCCCGTGCGGGGCGCCGAAGCCGTGCGCGCGCAGGTTGCCGTAGCGCGACGTGGTCTCGCGCAGCCAGCCGTCGACCACCTGTACCCAGTCGGTGCGGCCGGCGTCGCTGTGCGGGACGGAGTAACGACCGAAGGCGTCGTGCCCGGGGGTGAGGAAACCGCCGCGCTTGTCGCACTCCAGGATCACCTCGACGCCGTGCTGGCTGGTGACGAACGTCAGCTCGACCTCGGTGGTCACCGGGGCGTACTGCGGCGCGGCGAAGAACTCGATCTCCTGGTAGAACGGCAGCGTCTGCTGCACCCCGCGGATGTGGCCGCGCTCCAGGTCGGCGTGCTTGAAGCGGAAGCCGAGCGCCTGGAAGGCGTCGAGGATGCGCTCGTGGATCGGCAGCGGGTGCACGGCCACCTGGTCCAGGTCGGACTTGTCCACGGCCCGGGCCACCGCCAGCTCGGTCCGCAGGCCCATGGTCATGCCGTGCAGCCGCTGGCCGTACACGTCGGTGACCGGGGTCTCCCACGGCACCGGGAGCTGGAACGGGATGGACAGCTGCTGCTTCGGCGCCAGCTGCAGCGCGCCGCTCACCGGCATCCGGTGGAACTCCATGACGCCCGCGTACTCGTGGTCGCCGCCCTCGATCTCGACCCGGGTGACCAGGCCGACGGTGATCTGCTCGATGCTCGCCGGCGCGTCGCCGCCGACCAGGTTCACGTGCCCGTCCAGGGTCAGGCCCGGCCGGGTGTTGGGGTTGGTCAGCACCGTGTCGACGCTCGGGCCGCCCACGCCGAACGCGCTCAGCATCTTCTTGAAGACCATCGCCACTCCGCTCCCACCGTCGGCGCGCTCCACCGTGGAGCGCGCCAAGGGCACCCTAACCTGGGCGGCTGTGAAGTGGCTGAAAGCGGCGGTGGTCAGTCGACGTCGACCACGATCAGTTCGCCGACCTGCTCGCCGATCTGCCGGCGCCCCTCCGGCGGCAGCCCGCTGTCGGTGATGAGCAGGTCGGCGTCCTCCAGCGGGGCGATGGTGGCGATGCCGATGGTCTCCCACTTGGTGTGGTCGGCGAGCACCACGAGCCGCCGGGCCGCGCCGATCAGCCGCCGGTTGACGGCCGCCTCCAGCAGGTTCGGGGTGGTGAACCCGGTACGCGGGCTCATCCCGTGCACGCCCAGGAAGAGCAGGTCGACGTTGAGCGCGGCGATGGCCGCCTCGGCCACCGGCCCGGTCAGCGCGTCCGACGGCGTACGGATACCGCCGGTGAGCACGACCGTCTGGTCGGCGCGCGGGTTCTGGTAGAGGGCGTCGGCGACCGGGATCGAGTTGGTGACCACGGTCAGCCCCCGCACGTCGGCCAGCCGCGCGGCCAGGGCGGCGGTGGTGGTGCCGGCGGACAGCGCGATCGCCATGCCGGGCTCGACCAGGCCGGCGGCCCGTTCGACGATGGCCCGCTTCTCGGCCTGCTGCCGGATCGACTTGGCCGCGAAGCCCGGCTCCTCGGCCGAGCCGGGACCGGCCAGCGTCGCTCCCCCGTGGACCTTGTCGACCAGGCCGCGCTCGGCGAGCACCTCCAGGTCCCGCCGGATGGTCATGTCCGACACCCCGAAGCGGCTGACCAGGTGGCTGACCCGGACGCCGCCGCGCTGGCGGATCAGCTCCAGGATGGCGCTCTGCCGTTGCTGGGCGAGCATCAGACCTCCTTCAGGCGCGCGGGCGGCACGGTACGCGGCATCACGCGGGACGGGCCCGAGTCTCCTCGCGGACCACCGCCACCTCCCCCGCCGAGACCACCAGTTCGCCGTCGCACCGGCCGCCGCCGAGCAGTTCGGCGCCGGCGACCGCCAGCCGGGCCTCGGTGTCGGTGTGGTTGATGACGAACAGCCAGCTCCGGTCGCCGGACCGGCGGCGGACCACCTCGACGCCCTCCGGCGCGGTGGCCGCCGGGCGGACGCCGGCCTCGGTGAGCAGCCGGGCGACCAGCCGGTCGGTGCCGGCGTCGTCGAGCCGGGTGCCGAGGTACCACGCCGCGCCCGCGCCCACCGCCTGCCGGGTCAGCGCCGGCACCCCGGGCAGCGGCCCGTCGGCGTACGCGGCGAGCACCTCGGCGCCCTCGGCGTGCAGCCACTCGGTCCACACGTCGGCGGTGGCGCCGTCGTCCAGGCGGACCGACTCGCCCGCCCGGAGCGGGAAGAACTCCTCGGTACGCACGCCGAGCAGGTCGCGGAAGGCGCC
This sequence comes from Micromonospora chaiyaphumensis, assembly GCF_900091435.1. Classification (GTDB taxonomy): domain Bacteria; phylum Actinomycetota; class Actinomycetes; order Mycobacteriales; family Micromonosporaceae; genus Micromonospora; species Micromonospora chaiyaphumensis. The sequence goes on along the minus strand of NZ_FMCS01000017.1, from coordinate 32,158 downwards.
CGGGTAGCCGCCGAGCCGGATGTGGTCGTGCTCGTCGACGATGCCGCTGAAGTAGGTCACGAGTGCGCTCCCGCCCGCCTCGACGTAGCGGCGCAGCGCGTCGGCGTCGGCGTCGCGGACCAGGTAGAGGGTGGGCACCAGGACCAGCCGGTAGCGGGACAGGTCGGTGGACGGGTGCACCACGTCGGCGGTGACCCCGGCCCGCCAGAGCGCGCCGTGCAGCGCGGTGAGCCGGTCGGCGTAGGTGACGTCGACGCTGGGGTGGGAGTCGAGTTCGGCGCCCCACCAGGCCTCGTAGTCGAAGAGGATCGCCACGTCGGCATCGACCCGGCTGCCGCGCACCTCGGCGAGGGCCTGGAGGTCGGCGCCGAGCCGGCAGACCTCGCGGAACACCTTGGTGTCCGGGCCGGCGTGCGGGACCAGGGCGGAGTGGAACTTCTCCGCGCCGGCCCGGGAGGCCCGCCACTGGAAGAACAGCACCCCGTCGGCGCCGCGCGCCACGTGGGCGAGGCTGTTGCGGCGCAGCTGGCCGGGGGTCTTGGCGACGTTGCGCGGCTGCCAGTTCACCGCGCTGGTGGAGTGCTCCATGAGCAGCCACGGGTCACCGCCGGCGACGCCGCGGGTGTGGTCGGCGGCCAGCGCCAGGCCGAGTTGCGGCTGCGGGTCGGCGGCGGTGAGGTAGTGGTCGTTGGAGACCAGGTCCACGTCGGCGGCCCAGGAGTGGTAGTCGAGGTACTTGATCCCCGTGCCGATCATGAAGTTCGTGGTGACCGGCTGGGTGGTGAGCCGGGTCAGCACCTCGCGCTCGGCGCGCAGTTGGGCGCGCTGCTCGTCGGAGGAGAAGCGCAGGAAGTCCAACTGCTGGGTGGGGTTGGCGAAGGTGGGTGCGCTGCGCGGCGGGTTGACCTCGGCCCAGTCGTGGTAGCGCTGGCTCCAGAACGCGGTGCCCCAGGCGGCGTTGAGCGCGTCCAGGTCGCCGTAGCGCTCGCGGAGCCAGCGGCGGAACGCCTCGGCGCTGACGTCGCAGTAGCAGTGCACGTTGTGGCAGCCCAGTTCGTTGGAGACGTGCCACATGACGACGGCCGGGTGGTCGGCGTACCGGCCGGCGACGGCCTCGACGAGGGCGAGCGACCGCTCCCGGAACACCGGCGAGCTGGGGCAGTACGCCTGCCGACCGCCGGGCCAGAGGATCGTGCCGTCGGCGCGGCGGGGCAGTGTCTCCGGGTGGCGGTGGGCCAACCACGGTGGCGGGCTGGCGGTGGCGGTGGCCAGGTCGACGTTGATCCCGCCGTCGTGCAGCAGGTCGAGCGCCCGATCCAGCCAGCCGAACTCGAAGCGGCCGGGAGCGGGTTCGAGCAGGGCCCAGGAGAAGATCCCGACCGAGACGAGGTTGACCCCGGCGCGGCGCATCAGCTCGACGTCCTCGGCCCAGGTCTCCTCGGGCCACTGCTCCGGGTTGTAGTCGGCGCCGTACCAGATCCGCTCGCCGTGCCAGTTCCGCATGAGAGCAGAGGGTGCCCCCGAACGGCACCCAAGTCAACACTTTCCAACATCGACAGAAATTCCAACGTTTACCGTCGCTTCCCCGTGTCACAACTGGGTTATCGCTGTCCTTCTGCCCTCTTGACAGCGCCGAACCAAGGGGTAGCTTCAACCGCCACCGGCTGTTTGTGTTCGGACATGTGGATTCACGGTGGATCTACGCCGGCCGCCACGAACACCGATCCCCGCCACCAATCACGGCCCTTGGGCGCAGCGCACCTCTTCCACGCAGGAGGAACAATGTCCCGTCCACGTACCGAAGCCGAGTACCTCGCCCGGCTCGTACCCCCGTCCGTCGCCGGCCTGAACCGCCGCTCACTGCTCGCCGGCGCGGCCGGCGCGGGCGCGCTGCTCGGCACGGGACTGCTCGCCGGCTGCGGCGATTCCGACTCCGACTCCGGCGCCGGGTCGAAGACCGTGTCGGTCGGCTCGAACGCCTCGGACCCGACCCCGAAGGACGTCCTCGCCAAGCTGGCGGCCGGCTTCCAGAGCAAGTCGGGGGTCACCGTCAACATCAACACGGTCGACCACAACACGTTCCAGGAGAACATCAACAACTACCTGCAGGGCAAGCCGGACGACGTCTTCACCTGGTTCGCCGGCTACCGGATGCGGTTCTTCGCGGCCAAGGGCCTGGCCGGCGACGTCAGCGACGTCTGGGGCAAGCTCTCCGGGTTCTCCGACGCCTTCAAGAAGGCGTCGACCGGCGACGACGGCAAGCAGTACTTCGTGCCGGCCTCCTACTACCCGTGGGCGGTCTTCTACCGCAAGTCGGTGTGGCAGCAGCGCGGCTACCAGGTGCCGAAGACGCTCGACGACTTCAACTCACTCGGCGCGCAGATGAAGAAGGACGGCCTCAACCCGATCGCCTTCGCCGACAAGGACGGCTGGCCGGCGATGGGCACCTTCGACATCCTCAACCTGCGGATCAACGGCTACCAGTTCCACGTCGACCTGATGGCCGGCAAGGAGGCGTGGACCTCCGACAAGGTGAAGAAGGTCTTCGACACCTGGGCCGGGCTGCTGCCGCTGCACCAGCCGGACTCCCTGGGCCGGACCTGGCAGGAGGCGGCCCAGTCGCTGCAGCAGAAGAAGAGCGGCATGTACCTGCTCGGCCTCTTCGTCGCCCAGCAGTTCAACGAGAACGAGCAGGACGACATCGACTTCTTCACCTTCCCCGAGATCGACTCGACCATCGGGGCCAAGGCCCTGGACGCGCCGATCGACGGTTACATGATGGCCCGGAAGCCGAAGTCCGAGGCCAACGCCAAGAAGCTGCTGGAGTACATCGGTGGCGTCGACGCCGCGAACATCATGGTGAAGGGCGACCCCGGCACTCTGGTGGCTAACACCGGCGGCGACACCAGCGGCTACACCGCGCTGAAGAAGAAGGCCGCCGAGCTGGTGGGGTCCGCCACCGAGATCGCCCAGTTCCTCGACCGGGACACCCGGCCCGACTTCGCCTCGACCGTGATGATCCCGGCGCTGCAGCAGTTCATCAAGGACCCGAAGGACATCAGCGGCCTGCTCACCAGCATCGAGAACCAGAAGAAGTCCATCTTCACCAGCTGACGGCGGAAAGGGGGAGGACATCGTGTCCGACCTGCCCCTGGTCCAAGCGGACCGCGCCGTGCCGCCACCGGCCGCGACCACCGCACCGCGTGGTCGCGGCCGCCGGCTACGGCTCCTGTCCGGCACCGACCGCGTGGTGATCACGCTGATGGTGCTCGTGCCGCTGCTGCTCGTGGTGGCCCTGGTCTGGCTACCGGCGCTGGCCACCGTGGCGCTCTCCGGCACCAACTGGGACGGCATCGGTCCGCTCGCCGACATCGACTGGGTCGGCCTCAAGAACTACGACGACGTGGTGAACATCTACCCGCCGTTCGGGCCGGCGATCCAGAACAATCTGCTCTGGCTGGCCGCCCTCTTCGTGGTCGCCACTCCGTTCGGGATGTTCCTCGCCGTGCTGCTCGACAAGGAACTGCGCGGCAGCCGGTTCTACCAGACCGCGCTCTACCTGCCGGTGGTGCTCTCGCTGGCGCTGATCGGCTTCGTCTGGCAGCTCATCTACAGCCGCGACCAGGGCCTGCTCAACGCGCTGCTCGGCACCCAGACCGACTGGTACGGCGACCCGAACGTCAACATCTGGGCCGTGCTCTTCGCAGCCGGCTGGCGGCATGTCGGCTACATCATGCTGCTCTACCTGGCCGGTCTGAAGGGCGTCGACCCGTCCCTGCGCGAGGCCGCGGCCGTGGACGGCTCGTCGGAGGTCAGCACCTTCTTCCGCGTCGTCTTCCCGGTGCTGCGACCCATCAACATCATCGTGCTGGTGGTGACGGTGATCGAGTCGCTGCGCGCATTCGACCTGGTCTGGGTCATCAACAAGGGGCGCAACGGGCTGGAACTGATCTCCGCGCTGGTCACGGCCAACGTGGTGGGCGAGGCCAGCCGGATCGGCTTCGGCTCGGCCCTCGCGACGATCATGCTGGTCGTCTCCCTGGTCTTCATCACCCTGTACCTGTTCACCGTGATGCGGGAGGACCGGCGATGAGCAGCGCGACCCTGACCCGTGAACCGGACACCGCGGCGCCGCACGCCCGCCGCCGGCCGCTGCGGCCCGCCCGGGTGGTCCTGCACGTCTTCCTCGCCGCGGTGGCGATCGGCTGGCTCTTCCCGATCCTCTGGGCGGTGCTGACCTCGCTCCGCTCGTACGAGTACACCGCCACCCACGGCTACGTCTCGTTCGGTGGCTGGACCCTCGACAACTACGTCACCGCGTGGCAGACCGCCGAGTTCGGCAAGCACTTCCTCAACTCGGTCTACATCACCGTCCCGGCGGTGCTGCTGACCCTCTTCCTGGCCTCCTGCGTGGCGTTCGTCATCGCCCGGTTCAGCTGGAAGCTCAACATCGTCCTGCTGGGCCTCTTCACCGCGGCGAACCTGCTGCCGCAGCAGGCCCTGCTCATCCCGCTGTTCCGGATGTTCACCGAGATCCCGCTGCCGGCCTGGATGAGCGACTCGGAGCTGCTCTACGACAGCTACTGGGGGCTGATCCTGGTCAACGTCGCCTTCCAGTGCGGCTTCTGCGTCTTCGTGCTGAGCAACTACATGAAGGCCCTGCCCCACGAGCTGTACGAGGCGGCCATGGTGGACGGAGCCAGCGTCTGGCGGCAGTACTGGCAGGTGACCATGCCGCTGTGCCGGCCGGCCCTGGCCGCGCTCGCGACGCTGGAGGTGACCTGGATCTACAACGAGTTCTTCTGGGCCACCGTGCTCATGCGCACCGGCGACAAGTTCCCGGTGACCAGCTCGCTGAACAACCTCCGCGGCGAGTTCTTCACCGACAACAACCTCGTCTCGGCCGGCTCCGTGCTGGTCGCCATCCCCACCCTGGTGATCTTCTTCCTCCTGCAGAAGCAGTTCGTCCGGGGCCTCACCCTGGGAGCCAGCAAGGGATGACCATCGTCCACCTGCGCCGCGCGCGGACCAGCCTGGTGCTCGACGCGCGCGGCCCCGGCCTGCCCCGGGTCGTGCACTGGGGCGCCGACCTCGGACCGCTGCCCGCCGACGACCTGCCCGCGCTGGTCGACGCCACCGTCCCGCCGGTCGTGCCGAGCAGCTTCGACGCGCCGACCGTGCTGTCGCTGCTACCCGAGGCGAGCGCCGGTTGGAGCGGCCGGCCCGGCCTGGCCGGGCACCGGGAGGGCCGGGACTGGTCGACCGCCTTCCGCCTCGACGCGATCGACGTCGACGACCCGCGTGGCGGTGGCGGGGACGCGGTGCGCGTATCCGGCGAGGAGCGGGACCGCGGCGGGGCCGGGGCCGCGCGGGTGACCGTGCGGGCCGCGGACCCGGGCGCCGGGTTGTCGCTGACCGTCGAGATCACCCTGACCCCGGCGGGGCTGCTCACCGTGCGGCACCGGCTGCGCAACGACGGCGACCGGCCCTACGAGGTACGCGAGCTGACGCCGGTGCTGCCGGTGCCGGCGGTCGCCACCGAGCTGCTCGACCTGACCGGGCGCTGGTGCCGGGAGCGCGCGCCGCAGCGGCACCCGTGGCCGATGGGCGCCTGGGTGCGCGAGGGGCGGCACGGCCGGACCGGCCACGACGCCACCCTGCTGCTGGTGGCCGGCACCCCGGCGTTCGGCTTCGGGCACGGCGAGGTGTGGGCGGTGCACACGGCGTGGAGCGGCGACCACGTCACGGTGGCCGAGCGCCGGCCGACCGGCGAGGCCACGCTGGGCGGCGGTGAGCTGCTCGCCCCCGGCGAGCTGCTGCTCGGCCCGGGCGAGGAGTACGCCACTCCCCTGCTCTACGCGGTGCACTCCGCCGACGGGCTGGACGGGCTCAGCGACGTGCTGCACACCCACCTGCGGGCCCGGCCGGAGCACCCCCGCGGCCCGCGCCCGGTGACGTTGAACGTGTGGGAGGCGGTCTACTTCGACCACGACCTCGACCGGCTGAAGGGTCTCGCCGACCGCGCCGCCGAGGTGGGCGTGGAACGCTTCGTCCTGGACGACGGCTGGTTCCGCGGCCGGCGGCACGACCGGGCCGGGCTCGGCGACTGGTGGGTGGACGACGAGGTCTGGCCGGGCGGGCTGCAACCGCTCATCGACCACGTCCGCAAGCACGGCATGCAGTTCGGTCTGTGGGTCGAGCCGGAGATGGTCAACCCGGACTCGGACCTGTTCCGGGCCCACCCGGACTGGGTGCTGCAGGCGCCCGACCGGCTGCCGCCCGAGTGGCGGCACCAGCAGGTGCTCGACCTGGCGCACCCGGACGCGTACGCCCACGTGCTCGGCCGGCTGGACGCGGTGCTGAGCGAGCACGACGGCATCGCGTACCTGAAGTGGGACCACAACCGGGACCTCACCGAGGCCGGGCACGGCGGCCGGCCGGGCGTGCACGCGCAGACCGTCGCCGTCTACCGGCTCCTCGACGACCTGCGCGCCCGGCACCCGCAGGTGGAGATCGAGAGCTGCTCCTCCGGCGGCGCCCGCGTCGACCTCGAGATCCTGCGCCGCACCGACCGGGTGTGGGCCAGCGACTGCAACGACGCCCTGGAGCGGCTGTCGATCCAGCGCTGGACCGGCCTGCTGCTGCCGCCCGAGCTGATCGGCACCCACATCGGACCGGAGCGCTCGCACACCACCCACCGGGTCCACGACCTGGGCTTCCGGGCGGTCACGGCACTCTTCGGCCACCACGGCATCGAGTGGGACATCAGCGGGATCGGCGCCGCCGAGCGGGCGGAGCTCGCCGCCTGGGTGGCGCTGCACAAGCGGCTCCGCCCGCTGCTGCACGGTGGCCGGGTGGTCCGGGTCGACCACCCGGACCCGGCCGTCCAGGCCCACGGCGTGGTCGCCCACGACGGCTCCCACGCCGTGTACGCGGTCTCGCGGCTGGCCACCTCGGCGGCGCAGGTGCCGGGCGCGGTGCGGCTGCCGGGGCTGGACCCGGCGCGGCGCTACCGCGTGCGGCCGCCGGCCGGGGTGCCGGAGCCGGCCCTGCTGGAACTGGTTCCGCCGGCCTGGCTGGCCTCGGACGCCGGGGTGACCCTGAGCGGGTCCGTGCTCGGGTCGGTCGGCGTGCAACTGCCCGCGCTGCACCCCGAGCAGGCGTTGCTGCTGGAGGTCACGGCGGCGGGCTGAGGGCGGTTCAGGCGGCGGCCGGAAGGGACTCGAAACTTCCGGCCGCCGAGCCGTCCGCATCGGGCTCGCTCACCTCCGTGGCGTGCGCTGCCGCGTGCCGCACTTCCGGAAATTCTTGACTCCGTGTCGACGGCGGGCAAATACTGGCGCCGCCGACAGACCTCGACGTCCATCGATGTGAGGTCCGGCCGACCCACCACCACGAGGAGGGCACAGCCGCATGTGGAGCAGAACACCGTCGACGCGATCCCTGGCCGCGGGACTAGCCGCGGCCGCCCTGGTCGCGGCGGGCTGCCTGGCCGTCACGCTCACCGTCACGGCCGCCCCGGCCCGGGCCGCCGCCTGTAACGGGTACGTCGGGCTGACGTTCGACGACGGCCCGTCCAGCAACACCCCGGCCCTGCTCACCGCGCTGCGGCAGAACGGGCTGCGGGCCACGATGTTCAACCAGGGCCAGTACGCGGCCGCCAACCCGGCTCAGGTGCGGGCGCAGGTCAGCGCCGGGATGTGGGTCGCCAACCACAGCTACACCCACCCGCACCTGACCCAGCTGGGCCAGGCGCAGATCGAATCCGAGATCTCGCGTACCCAGCAGGCCATCGCCAACGCCGGCGGCGGCACGCCGAAGCTGTTCCGCCCGCCGTACGGTGAGACCAACTCGACCGTGCAGTCGGTGCTGGCGAGGTACGGCCTGACCCAGATCATCTGGGACGTCGACTCGCAGGACTGGAACGGGGCGAGCGTCGACGCGATCGTGCAGGCCAACGCCCGGCTCACCAACGGCCAGGTCATCCTCATGCACGACTGGCCCGCCAACACGCTGGCCGCGATCCCCCGTATTGCCCAGGGGCTGGCCGGCCGTGGCCTGTGCGCCGGCATGATCTCGCCGGTGACCGGCCGCGCCGTGGCGCCCGACGGTGGCGGTGGCGGTGGCGGCGGGAGCGGTTGCACCGCGACGCTCTCGGCCGGGCAGCAGTGGAGCGACCGCTACAACCTCACCGTCACCGTGTCCGGCGCCAGCACCTGGACGGTCACCATGAACGTGCCGTCCCCCGCTAAGATCATCAACGTCTGGAACGCCACCGCCACCTGGCCCAACGCCCAGACGATGGTCGCCCGGCCGAACGGCGGCGGCAACACCTTCGGCGTCACCATCCAGCACAACGGCAACCGGACCTGGCCCACCGTCTCCTGCGCGACCGGCTGACGCGGAAATTTCTTCCCCACGGATGTCGAGAAGCGGGGTGGCAGCTTCTACCGGAGGGTGGAAGCACCGAGAATCGGTGCTCGGGCGTGAGGAGCGAATCGTGAAGTACATGCTGCTGATGCAGTTCAGCGCCGCCGGGACCGACTTCCCCTCGATCGACACCTGGACGCCGGAGGAGATCCGGGCGCACATCGGGTTCATGGGGGACGTCAACGCGAAGCTCGTCGCCGACGGGGAGTTCGTCCAGGGCGAGGGTCTGGGCGGGCCGCAGCAGGCGCGGATCGTCCGGGCCGGCGAGAACGGCGCGCCGGTGGTCACCGAGGGGCCGTTCGCCGAGACGAAGGAGTTCCTGGCCGGCTGGTGGATCGTGGACTGCGAGACGCCGCAGCGGGCCGTGGAGATCGCGGCACACATCTCCACCGCGCCCGGGCCGGGCGGGCGTCCGCTGAACATGCCGATCGAGGTGCACCCCGTCATGTCGGCGCCGCCGCAGGAGCTGTGACCCCTGGGCGTACCGGACCACACCGTCGAGGACCTGCTGCGCGAACTCGCGCCGCAGGTCCTCGGCGTGCTCGCCCGCCGGTTCGGCGACTTCGCCACGGCCGAGGACGCGGTGCAGGAGGCCCTGCTGGCCGCGGCCACCCAGTGGCCCGCCGAAGGGCTGCCGGACAATCCGCGCGGCTGGCTCGTCCAGGTCGCGTACCGGCGGATGATCGAGCTGGTCCGCGGCGAGGCGGCCCGCCGCGACCGGGAGGACCGGGCCGCCCGGCGCGGTGGTGACGACCGGCGGACCGCGCCGGCCGCCGACGAACCGCTGACCGCGGACCGGGACGACACCCTGGTGCTGCTCTTCCTCTGCTGCCACCCGACGCTGTCCACGCCGTCCGCGATCGCGCTGACCCTGCGCGCGGTCGGTGGGCTCAGCACCGCCGAGATCGCCCGCGCCTTCCTCGTCCCCGAGGCCACGATGGCGCAGCGGATCAGCCGGGCCAAGCAGCGCATCAGGTCCTCCGGCCTGCCGTTCCGGATGCCGGCCGAGGACGAACGGCAGGCCCGGCTGGCCGCCGTCCTGCACGTGCTCTACCTGATCTTCACCGAGGGGCACACCGCGAGCCTCGGTGACGACCTGCGCCGGGTCGACCTCTCCGAGGAGGCCATCCGGCTGACCCGCGCCATGCACGCGCTGCTGCCCGACGACAGCGAGGTGGCCGGGCTGCTCGCCCTGATGCTGCTCACCGAGGCCCGGGCCGCCGCCCGGACCGGCGCGTCCGGCGAGCTGATCTCCCTGGCCGAGCAGGACCGCTCCCGGTGGGACGCCGCCGCGATCGCCGAGGGGACCGCCCTGGTCACCCGGGCCATGGCCCGGGGGCCCGTCGGGCCCTACCAGCTCCAGGCCGCCATCGCCGCCCTGCACGACGAGGCACCGACCGCGGAGCGGACCGACTGGCCGCAGATCCTCGCCCTCTACGGGGTGCTGGACCGACTGACCGGAAGCCCCGTGGTGTCGCTCAACCGGGCGGTCGCGACCGCGATGGTGCACGGTCCGGCCGCCGGGCTGGCCGCCCTGGAGGCGCTGGCCGCCGACCCCCGGCTGACCGAGCACCACCGGCTCGACGCGGCCCGGGCGCACCTGCACGAGATGGCCGGCGACCGGGACGCGGCCGCGCGGCACTACCGGGCCGCCGCCGGCCGCACCACGAGCCGCCCCGAACACGACTACCTGCTCATGCGCGCGGCCCGGCTGGCGAGCGGGGGCTGACCGACGCGGTCCCGGCTGGGATCATCATGTGATGGAGCGCCTGGACAGCCGGACCGTCTACACCAACCCCTGGATGACCGTGCGGGAGGATCGCGTCCGGCGGCCGGACGGCTCGACGGGCATCTATGGGGTGGTCGAGAAGCCGGACTTCGCCCTGGTGCTGCCCCGCTGGGCCGAGGGCTTCTGGCTGGTGGAGCAGTTTCGTTACCCGGTGGGCCGGCGGGCGTGGGAGTTCCCGCAGGGCAGCTGGGGACGCGGAGCCGGCGGCAGCACCGCCGACCTGGCCCGCCGGGAACTGGCGGAGGAGACCGGGCTGCGCGCCGAGACGGTCACCCACCTCGGGCACCTCTTCGAGGCGTACGGGTTCTCGACCCAGGGCTTCGACGTCTACCTGGCGACGGGGCTGGTCGAGGGTGAACCGGACCGGGAGGTGACCGAACAGGACATGGTGCACCGGCGGTTCACCGACGCGGAGATCCGGTCCATGGTGCTGGCCGGCGAGATCGTCGACGCGCCCTCGCTGGCCGCGCTGACCCTCCACGCCCTGCGCTGATCGCTCAGTGCACGACCCGGCCGAGGCCGACACCGGCGAGGAGCGCCGCCAGCATGATCGCCCTGCTCCTCGCCGACCAGGACGGGGAGGTGGTGGTTCAGGGGTGGTGGCCGGGTCCGCGCGGACCCGGCCACCGGTCGTGCTCAGCTCGCGGTGCAGGTCACCGCGGGGATCGCGTTGCTGCCGTTCCAGGTTCCGAGGAAGCCGAACGAGGTGCTGGCGCCGGCGCCGAGCCGGCCGTTCCAGTCCACGTTGCGCGCGGTGTACGCGGCGCCGCTGCCGCTGACCGCGGCGTTCCAGGACTGGCTGACGGTCTGGCCGTTGGCGAACGTCCACTTCGTCGTCCAGCCGCTGATCACGGCGGCGCCGGCCGTCACCTTGACCTCGCCCTGGAAGCCGCCCTGCCAGGAGTTGACGATTGTGTAGACGGCGGTGCAGCCGGCCGGCGGTGGGGTGGGGCCGCCGGTCGGGCTGGTCGTCGGGCTCGGGCTGGTCGTCGGGCTGGTGGTCGGGCTCGGCGACGTGCCGGCGTAGACCGAGGCCTCCCGGGCGGTGGCCTTGATGCCGTTGGCGCCGTTGAAGATCCGCTGACCCCAGGTGGTCAACTGGTTCGGGTCGAAGTTGGTGACCATGTCGAGGTACTCGACGCCGCCGCCGTTGCCGCTCCACGACCAGCCGAGGTAGCCGATCCCGTTGGCCTGGCTGTACGCCAGGATGGTGTCCTCGTCGGGGTTGCCGTCGGAGTGGTTGAAGCCGAACTCGCCGACCACGATGGGCAGCCGCGCGGTGCGGAACCGGCCCAGGTAGTCGGTGATCTCGGCGGCGGTGTCGAAGACGCCGTACATGTGGATCGAGAAGACGGTGTTCTTCTGCGGGTCGGCGGCGAAGACCGACGCGGCATTGTCGCGCATGGTGAACGACCAGTCCTGGCCCCAGTTCGGGGCATCCACCATGATCGTGTGGGTCAGGCCGCCGGCCCGCAGCCGCTTGACCGCGTTGGCCGTGTCGGTGGCCCAGGTGCCGTAGCCCTGGTTGCCGTACGGCTCGTTGCCGATGTTGACGATGACGTACTTCTCCTGGCCCTGGAGCGCGCTGGCAACGCTGAGCCAGTAGTCGACCGCCCGGTCCAGGGTGATGGCGCCGCTCTGCTCGCCGTACCCGGTGGTGTCGTGCACCTCCAGGACGCAGATGAGCCGGTTGGCCTTGCAGAGCGAGATGACGTTGGCGACGTCGGCCGCGCTGTTCTTCGGCCAGCGGTCGCCGCTGGCCAGCACCACCCGGACCGTGTTCGCGCCCAGCGCCTTGATGTTGGCGAACGAGGTGGTCTGCTGCGCGTACCAGGTGTGCGCGTGGTTGACCCCACGCATGACGAACTCGGTGCCGTTGGCGTCGTAGAGCCGGCCGTTCGCGACGGAGAAGCCGGCGGCGGCGTGGGCCGGCTGCCCGAAGGCGAAGACGGCGGCGAGGACCGTCAGCAGGGCGGCGCCCGCGACGGAGAGCAGTTTCTTCATGGCTGTCCTCAGGGAGGTCTGCCCCGTGCCCAAGGGGTGCGGTGATGGTGACGAGGGGCGTGGCGGCTGAGCCCGGCAGCCGCCGCCCGACTCCCGGCGGACGCAGGCATCAGCGTAGGGCGATGGATCGCGGAAGGCAACCGGTTAAGCAGAGCGGCCGTTCGGGGCGGCGCCCTGCGCCGACCCATGTCGCCATGGGCCGCCGCAGGGGCGGTCATCCCCACCACAGGATGGTGCGCCACCGGAGTCTGAACCGGTTAAGCCCGACTGCCGGCAGCATCCGCACCCGCGTCAAGACGGCGGCCGCCGAAGCGGACACCAGGGTTGACCGCCGCTGCGCGGGGTATCCGAGGACGATCCGCCCGGAAGGAGCTGTGCCATGGTCAACGTCGGCTACACCCTCATGTGCGAACAGGCCGGCCCCAAGCAGCTGGTCGACCACGCCGTCCGCGCCGAGGCCGCCGGCTTCGACCACCTCGTGATGTCCGACCACTACTACCCCTGGTTGGACTCGCAGGGCCACTCCCCGTACGCGTGGTCGGTGCTCGGTGCGGTCGCGCACGCCACCAGCCGGGCCGAGCTGATGTCCTTCGTGACCTGCCCGATCCGGCGCTACCACCCGGCCGTGGTGGCGCAGAAGGCCAGCACGATCGGGGTGCTGTCGGACGGGCGGTTCACCCTCGGCCTGGGCGCCGGCGAGAACCTCAACGAGCACGTGGTGGGCGGGTGGCCGCACGTGCAGCAGCGGCACGAGATGTTCGAGGAGGCGCTCCAGATCATCCGGCCCCTGCTCAACGGCGAGACGCTGACGTTCTCCGGCAACCACTTCGACGTGCCCGACGCCTACGTCTGGGACCGGCCGGAACGCCCGGTGCCGATGGCCGTGGCCGCCTCCGGCCGGCAGTCCGCCACCCTCGCCGCCGACTACGCCGACGCCATGATCGCCACCGACCCGCTGCCGCACCTGGTCGAGATGTACGAGGAGGCCGGCGGCGCGGGCCGGCCCCGCTACGGGCAGGTGGCCATCTGCTACGGCCCGGACGAGGCCGAGTGCCGCAAGATCGTGCACGACCAGTTCCGCTGGTTCGGCCTGGGCTGGAAGGTCAACGCCGACCTGCCCGGCCCGGACGCCTTCGCCGCGGCCACCCAGTTCGTCCGCGAGGAGGACGTGGCCGAGGGGATCCCCTGCGGGCCGGACGTGGACCGGCACGTCGAGGCGTTCAAGAAGTTCGTCGACGCCGGGTTCACCCATGTGGCGCTGGTCCAGGTCGGCGCGGACAGCCAGCCGATGTTCCTGGACTGGGCGCAGGAGGAGCTGCTGCCCCGGCTCCGCGAGCTGTGACCGGTCCCGCCGTCCGGCCCTCGCCACCGGGGCGCTTCGGGCCGGCGGAGCTGCGGCTGGCCCTGGCCGCACCCCGCCCGGCCGCCGGCCTCACCAGCGAGTTCCGGCTGATCGACGGCCTGCGTACGCACACCCGCCGGGCGGCGGACCCGGGCGGCGACGGGCCGCCCGTGGTCCTGGTGCACGGCCTCGCCGTCTCGCACCGCTACCTCACCCCGCTGGCGGTGGCCCTGTCGGCCACCCACCCGGTGTACGTGCCGGACCTGCCCGGTTTCGGGCTCACCGAGCGGCCGGGCACGGCGTACGACGTGGCCCGGCACGCCGCGTTCCTGGCGGAGTGGCTGGCCGCGTACCGGTTGGGGCCGGTCTGCCTGCTCGGCCACTCGTTCGGCGCGGAGGTGGTCGCGGCGCTCGCCGCCCGCCGCCCGGACCTGGTCCGGGCGCTGGTGCTGGCCGGCCCGACCAGCGACCCGGCCGCCCGTTCCCGGCGCGGCCAGATCGGCCGGTGGCTGCTGGACACGCTGTGGGAGGCGAAGTGGCAGGCGCCGATCCTGCTGCGCGACGTCCTCGACGCCCGCCCGTGGCGGGTGTTCGCCACCCTGTCCCACTCGGTGCGCAACACGATCGAGGCGGACCTGGTGCGGGTCACCGCGCCGACTCTGGTGCTGACCGGCACCCGCGACACCGTCGTCCCGGCCGGCTGGCGCGCGGAGGCGGCCCGCCTGGTGCCGGACGCCCGGACGGCCGCCGTGCCGGGCGCCGCGCACAACGTGGCCACCACCGCGCCCGGCCAGGTCGCCGACGCGATCCGCGACCTGCTGGCGCCCGTCCTGCGAAGGTGAGTCCATGCGCATCGGAAACACGGAGATCCGGCCCGTCGGCGGCGGCCTCGGCTGCCTGCTGATGATCCTCTTCTCGATCGTCGCGTCGGTCGTCCTGACCGTGCTGCTGAACCTGCTCGTCTGAACCGGGCGCCGTCGGACAGTGCGGGGTCAGCCGGGCGCCAGCGCCAGGTCGGCGACGACCGGGTAGTGGTCGGAGGCGCTGTCCGCGTCGCCGCCGCGGACCACCCGGACCGCGCGGGCGGTCGCGGCCAGCGCCGGGGTGGCGAGCAGGTAGTCCAGCCGCATCCCGGCGAACTCCGCCCCGCCGTGCCGGGTCGGCACGGTCAGCCCGGCCGGCTCGCCGCCGCCGGCGCGCGGCCAGAGGTCGACCAGGCCCGCGTCGAGCAGCCGGGCCACCGCGCGGGTGTCGACGGTACGGCCGTCGCGGCGCACGTGCCGCCGCCGGTAGAGGGGGGCGAGGCCGGCCAGCCGGGCGGTGTGGTCGACAGCCGGCTCCAGGGTGTTCAGGTCACCGGCGAGCAGGGCGAGGTCGCCCCCGGTCCGCCGCACGGCCGCCGCCAGCCAGTCGGCCTCCATCCGCCGCCGCCCGCCCGAGTACGGGTTCAGGTGGGTGCTGAACACGGTCAGCGGGCCGGCCGCGGTGGCCACCTCGACGCGCGCGGCGGCGTGGTGGAACGGGCGGCGCACCCGGCTCGCCCGCAGCACCCGCAGCGGCGGGCGGACCAGCACCGCCACGGGCTGCCCGAAACAGGACCGGGCCAGGTGCGGCGCCATGCCCACCCGCTCCGCCAGCTCGGCGAGCCCGCCGTCGGAGTCCAGGCCGCGCAGCTCCTGGAGGGCCAGCAGGTCGGGGCGCTGGTCGGCGACCACGGCGGCGATCCGGTCCCGGCGGTCGGTGCCGTCGCGGTCCCGCCCGCCGGTCCGGATGTTCCAGGTCATCGCCCGCAGCATCGGCGCCCGATCAGTCCTCCCGGCCGGCCTTCGCCAGCTCGTCGTCGAGCTCGTGCACCTGCTCCGACTCGATGGCCGGCCGGTTGCCCTGGCGCACGTCCGCGTTCGGCCGGACCACCCACCAGAGCAGCGTGAGCCAGAGCGCGCCGAGCAGGATCGCGCCCATGAAGTCCGTCGGGTGGTGCATGCCCCGGTACATCCGGGAGGTGGCCACCCCGACCGGCATGATCACGGCCATGGCCACGAAGAGCCAGCGCCACCAGCGGTCGGTGCGCGGCAGCACGATGATCGCCATGGCGGTCCACAGGCAGATGGTCGCCGCGATGTGCCCGGACGGGAAGGACGAGGTGGGCATCTGCCCGTCCAGGTTCTCCACCGGCGGGCGGGGCCGCTCCACCACCCGGGCCGTCGCCAGGAACAGGCTCAGCTCCCCGAACATCGCCAGCACCACGAAGAGCACCGGCCGCCACCGCTTCCAGATCGCCAGCACGATCGGGCAGAACACCAGCGAGACCAGCAGGATGGCGTGGGTGTCACCGAATTTGCTCCACCACCAGCTCAGGTCGGTGAGCGCGTCGGTACGCCGGTCGGCGAACCACTGCGGCACCTCCGTGTCCAGGGTGTCGAAGATCGTGCCCTTGGCGTGGTAGCTGACGTACATGCCGAAGGCGTAGAGGGCGCCGAACACGAGCACCCAGCCCACCAGCAGCTCGGCCACGGACGAGCGGGGGTGCTCCAGCACGTGCTCCTCGGCCGGGGCGGGCGTGATCTCCTCCCCCGCCTCGGGCTCCAGGCCCTCGGTGAGCGGCGGCACCGGCCGGCCGCGCTCGCGCCGCCACAGCCGGAAGGCGTACGCCGTCACGCCCAGCCAGGCCGCGCCGAGCAGCCAGCCGCCCAGCACGTCCGAGACGAAGTGCACGCCCAGCGCGATCCGGGTCAGCCCGATGAGGACGACCAGCAGGCCGGCGACGGCGATGGCCGGCTTGCGCCAGCGCGGCGCCACGGCCGGCAGGAACACCAGCAGCAGCGCCCCGTACGCGACGAACGAGCCGAGCGCGTGGCCGCTCGGGAAGCTGTTGCCGGGTGCGTGGGCCACCGGCACGTCCACGACCGGGCGCAGCCGGCCCACCAGCGCCTTGAGCGACGGGTCGAGGATCAGCCCGCCCGCCCCGGTGATGATCAGGTAGACGGCCAGCCGGGACTGGCGGCGGATCAGCAGGCCGACCACCGCGATGGTGACCAGCCAGATGAGCACCGGCCGCCCGCCCAGGTCGGTGACCGCCTGGAGCACGGTGACCAGCGGGTGGTGCGGCGCCACGAGGTGGTTGAACCATTCGGCCGCCTCGTGGTCGGCCCGGTAGAGCGGGCCCCAGTGGAACCGGACGAGCATGAGCAGCACGCCGAAACCGACTCCCGCGCCGGCCACGACGAGCAGGCCCGCCAGGCTCCGCTCGGCGAAATGGCCGAGCGGGCGGCGCGTCGCCTCCTTGACCGCGGTCACCCCGCACCTCCCTCGTCTGCTGCGAGGCGTGCGGTACCCGATTCGGACTCCGCGTACACGCCGGAGGCCGGTGCGACGTCAGAGGGCGGTCATGTCGCCGGTGTCGAGGAGTTCCTCGCGCTCGGCCTCCGGCTCCCAGAGGTCGGGCTGGGCGGGCTCCTCCACCCCGATCCGCATGGCCTCCAACTGGGCGGCGAACGCCAGCCCGCCGAAGAGCGCCATCCCGGTCAGGTTGGCCCAGATCAGCAGGGCCATCATGCCGGTCAGTGCGCCGTACGTCTGCCCGAATCCGCCGCTGTACTTCACGTAGGCGGCGAGCAGCAGGCTGGCCAGCCACCAGAGCGCGGTGGCGATGCCGGCGCCGAAGAAGAGCCAGGACAGTCCGGGCTGGTTACGCCGGGGCGCGTGCCGGAACAGCACCGCCACGGCGAGCACGGTCAGGCCGAGGCTGAGCGGCCAGCGGACCACGTCCCAGGCGCCGTGGGCGAGGTCGCCCCACTCGTAGTGCCGCCGGACCGAGTCGCCCATGGCCCGGCCGCCGACGAGGATCAGGAACCCGGCCAGCGCGGGCACGCCGGCGACCAGCGCGAGGACCGCGGCCCGCAGGTATTTGAAGAGGGCCGGGCGGTCCCGCTCGACGCCGTAGATCCGGTTCGCGCCCCGCTCGATCTGCGCCATCGTGGTGGTGAGCGCCACGAGGCCGGTCAGCAGGCCGAGGGTCAGCGCCAGCTCACCGGCGTCCTCGGTGCGCTCGGTGTCCGCCAGCAGCTCCTGCACCATCGACTCGCTCTGGCCCGGGGTGATCGCCAGCACGGTGTCGGCGACCACCTTGCCGCCCTCGTCGACGCCGAGGTCGGTGATCAGGCCGGTGAGCGCGATGAGGAACGGCACCACGGCGAGGCAGAGCTGCAGCGCGAGGGCCCGCGAGTGGCTGAAGCCGTCGCCGTAGCGGAACCGGATGAAGGCGTCCCGGAGCAGGTGCCAGCCGCCGTGGCGGCGCAGGGTGTGCCAGGCGTCGTCGGCGGAGAGCTCCTCCTTCGCCATCAGCCGGGTCTCGGGGACCAGTTTGGTGCTACTCATGCCGGGCCTCCTCGACCAGCCGCTCGCCGCGCTCGGCGGCCGCGTCGGCGTCGACGGACAGGTCGGGGTGGCGCGCCGGCCGCGGCACGCAGAGCCAGAGCGACTCGGGCCGGATCTCGATCTTCAGGGACCGGCCCGGCTCGATGAGGTCGCCGTCGAGCTGCCGGGGCTGGGCCCGGTTGCTGGTGATCTCGACCTTCCGGGCCCGGAACACCTCCATCCGGGGCACGCTGCCCCGCCGCCGCAGCACCGCCCAGCCGAGGGCGAGCCAGTGACCGAGCGTCCGCGGGGTCAGCACCGCCACGTCGAGCCAGCCGTCGTCCGGCTCGGCGTCGGTGAGCAGGCGTACCCCGCCCTGGAGCCGGCCGACGTTGCCGACCAGGACCGAACGGGCGCGCCGGCGCAGCGACGGCCCGCCGTCGATGCGGATCGAGACCCGCATGGGCCGGTCCCGCAGGTGCTTGGCCGCCCCCACCACGTAGGCCGGCCAGCCGAACCGCTTCTTGGTCGTCTCGGAGGTGGAGTCGAGCATCTGCGCGTCGAAGCCCATCCCGGCCATCACGGCGAAGCACCGGTCGCCGACCGCGCCCACGTCGAGCCGGCGTACGCCGCGCTCGACGGCGACCTCCAGCCCGGCGGCGAGGTCGCCGGAGAGGCCGAGGTTGGCGGCGAGCAGGTTGCCGGTGCCCTGGGGCAGCACGGCGAGCGCCACGTCGGTGCCGGCGAGCGCGGTCACGCAGGCCATCACGGTGCCGTCGCCGCCGCAGGCGAAGACCACCTCGGCGCCGGCCTCGACGGCCGCCTCGGTCTGGCCCCGGCCCGGGTCCTCCGCCGTGGTCTCGTACCAGGCCGGCGCGGGCCAGCCGGCGGCCGTGAGGGCGCCGTCCACCGTCCGGCGGAACCTGTCGAGATCGGTCACCTTGGTCGGGTTGACCACCACGGCCGAGCGTGGTGCGGGGTTGTCCGCGGTCAACGGGCTCTTCTCGTCTCCACCGTCCACGGCGCAAGTGTGCAGCAAGCGGGGCGGCTCAGCGACCCGACACCGGCCGACGTTGCGAGGACCGCAAACAGGTTTGATCCGCTGCCGGACCCGTGGCGGCGGCCGGCCGGGCCGCTCAGGCCGCCGTGCGCAGCGCCGCCTCGACCCGGCGGCGCAGGTCGTCGAGGTCCGCACCGGCCTCGGTGAGCACGAGCGCGGCCAGCCCGTTGCCCTCCCGCAGCAGCCCGAGCAGGATGTGCTCGGTGCCGATGTGGCGGTGGCGCAGCCGCAGCGCCTCCCGCAGGGACAGCTCCAGCACCTTCTTGGCGCGGGGGGAGAACCGGCCGCTGTCGGGGCGGCGACCCCACCACCGGCGGGGCGCCGGGGCCGCTTCGCGCAGCGCGTCCGGGCCGAAGGACTCCTCGATCCGCGCGACGATCGCGGCGAGGTCGATGCCGATCTCGCGCAGCGCCGCCGCGTCCGCCGCGCCGAGGCCGTCGACACCGTGCGCGGTGTGCCGGGCCACGGCGGCGCGCAGGTCCTCGGCCCGGATGCCGCCGGCCGAGAGCACCCGGACGGCCAGGTTGTCGCCGTCGGCGAGCACGCCGAGCAGCAGGTGTTCCGTGCCGACCGGGCGCCGGCCCTCGGTGCGCGCCTCGTCGACCGCGTGGTGCACCACCGCGCGGGCCCGGTCGGTGAACCGTTCGAACATCACGCCTCCCAGCTTCCGCGGACCGCCGGTCGCCCGGCGTGCTTCTTGTGGACCGCCTGCCGGCTGACCTCGAGGGCGTCGGCGATCTCCTGCCAGGACCAGCCCTGCCGTCGGGCGTTGTCCACCTGGACCACCTCCAGCCGTTCGAGCAGCCGGCGCAGGGCGAGCACCGCCCGCAGCCCGACCTTCGGGTCGGTGCTGCCGGCCGCCGCCGCGAGTTCCGTCGCCTGACTCATGTTGTCAACTTTGGTTGACGGAAGGCCCTTTGTCAACCCCGGTTGACAATCCGACACGTCACCGCGACCTGCCGAGCCGCGACCCCGACCGGTGTTACGGTCCGCTGGTGTTCCGCCGCCGCCCGCTGGACCAGCCGGTCCAGGCCACCCGCCGGCTGACCGTCGGCCGGCTCACCCTGGAGATCGCCGGGGGCAGCGTGGTCGGGCACCGCTACGCGGAGAACTTCGACGTCCTGCACGTCGACCCGGAGCTGCCGCTGGCCGCGGTCGCCGACGGCATGGGCGACGGCGAGGGCAGCCGGGTCGCCGGCACCACCGCCATGACCACCTTCGTGGCGCAGGTCCGCGCCGGCTGGCCGGCCGTCGACGCCGCCCGGCTGCGCGCCGCCACGACCGAGACCCAGCTCCGGGTACGCCGGGCCGGGGCGGGACTGGCCGGGCTGACCGGCTGCACCCTCACCGCCCTGGTCGCCGAGCCCGACGGCGGGCAGGGCTGGCTGGTCCAGCTCGGCGACTCACGGGCGTACCGGCTGCGCGACGGGCTGCTCGAACTGGTGACCGTCGACCACAGCATGGCCTGGCTCGGCCTGCTGCACGGCTGGTGGCCGCCCGACTCGCCGGAGGCCGCCCGGGCCCGCTACCAGCTGCTGCGCTACGTCGGCCACCCGGACAAGCCCGAGCCGGACCTGCTCGCCGTGCCGCTGCGCAGCGGCGACACCTGGCTGCTTTGCACTGACGGGGTGAGCGACCAGCTCGGCTACCACCGGCTGCGCGACCTGCTGGCGGCGCGCCGCGACCCCGCCCGGACCGCGGCGGCCCTGCTCGCCGCGAGCCTGGCCGAGGGCGGCGAGGACAACGCCACGGCCGTGGTCGTCCGCGTCCACCCGGCCCTGCCCAGCCCACGCTGATCCCTCCCGTCGACGCCAGTTCCGCCGACCGGGTCCCGGCGGACACCCGCACGACTACCGTGGGTGAGGAGAGCGCGGTCGGGAGGTGAGCCGGGATGCCCGCACCCACCCATGGCGCGGTGGTGGTCGGCGTGGGCAGCTCGGCGGAGGACCTCGAGGTGGTCCGGACGGCCGCCGGTGAGGCCGCCGCGCACGACCGGCCGCTGCACCTGCTGCACGCCTTCAACTGGGCGGCAGCCCTGGAGTCGTTCTCGGTGAGCGGCCCGCGTGCGGCCGCCGAGGAGCTGCTGGAGAAGGCCGGGCGGGTGGCCGCCGAGGCCGCGCCGGGGTTGCCGGTCACCGACGAGATCGTCGAGGGCGACCCGATCGAGGGGCTGGTCCGCGCCTCCGACTCGGCGTTCCTGCTGGCGGTCGGCGACGGCGGCATGGCCGGCTGCGCGTCCTGCGTACCCGCCGACGTGCCGGCCGTGCAGCTCGCCGCCCGGGCCGGCTGCCCGGTGCTGGTGGCCCGGATCGAGCCGCCCCCGCAGGGGCCCCTGCTGGTCGGCTTCGACGGGTCGGAGAGTTCGCACGCCACCCTGGCGTACGCCTTCGACTGCGCCGAGAGCCGCGGCACCCGGCTGCTCGCCATCCGGGTGACGGAGCCCAGCCACCACCCCGACGGCGACGACGGCCTGCTCGACGAGGCCGTCTCCCGGTACGGTGCCCGGCATCCCGGGGTGGCCGTCGAGTGCCACACGATCAGCGGCGATCCCGGTGCCGTCCTGCTGGAACAGTCCCGCTCGGCACAGGTGGCGCTGGTCGGGGCGCGCGGTGACGAGCCGCTGCGGGGCATGCTGGGCGCGGTCAGCCAGACGCTGCTCTATCACTCGCCGGCCCCGGTGATCGTCGTCCGTGGACTCGACCCCGACGACGAGGACGGGTCATGACGCCCGCCCGGTCCGGGACCTACGGCCCTGATCGACGCGCCGGCCGAGGGACGAGGCTGGACGTGCCGGGGGCGGCCGATCCGCTCCCGGGTGGCAGAAGACCCCGAGCCGCGAGAGGCTAACGCAGCATGGACACCGCTCTGGACCTGCACAGCCCACTGACCGAGGACGAGCTGCGCCGGCTCGACGCCTACTGGCGGGCGGCCAACTACCTCACCGTCGGGCAGATCTACCTGCTCGACAACCCGCTGCTGCGTGAGCCGCTGAAGCCCGAGCACATCAAGCCCCGACTGCTCGGGCACTGGGGCACCAGCCCCGGCCTCAACCTCCTCTACACGCACCTCAACCGGATCATCGTCGGCCGGGACCTATCCGCCATCTTCGTCACCGGCCCGGGCCACGGCGGCCCCGCCCTGGTGGCCAACACGTGGCTGGAGGGCACCTACAGCGAGCTCTACCACCACATCGCCCGCGACGAGACCGGCATGCAGCGGCTGTTCCGCCAGTTCTCCTTCCCCGGCGGCATCCCCAGCCACGTGGCGCCGGAGGTGCCGGGTTCGATCCACGAGGGCGGCGAGCTGGGATACGCGCTGAGCCACGCGTACGGCGCCGCGTTCGACAACCCGGACCTGCTGGTCGCCTGCGTGATCGGCGACGGCGAGGCGGAGACCGGGCCGCTGGCCGGGAGCTGGCTGTCCAACGTCTTCCTCAACCCGGCCCGGGACGGGGCGGTGCTGCCGATCCTGCACCTCAACGGCTACAAGATCGCCAATCCGACGGTGCTCGACCGGATCCCCGCCGAGGACCTGCTCGACCAGATGCGCGGCTTCGGCTACCAGCCGTACGTCGTCGAGGGCGACGACCCGGCCCGGGTGCACCAGACCCTCGCCGCCACCCTGGACCGGGTGGTCGACGAGATCGCCGAGATCCAGCGCCGGGCCCGCACGGGGGGCGAGGTCGAGCGCCCCCGCTGGCCGATGATCATCCTCCGTACGCCGAAGGGCTGGACCGGCCCGGCGGACGTCGACGGCAAGCAGGTCGAGGGCACCTTCCGCGCCCACCAGGTGCCCATCGACGGGGTACGCGACAACCCGGCGCACCTGGCCGAGCTGGAGCGCTGGCTGCGCAGCTACCGGCCGGAGGAACTGTTCGACGCCACCGGCGCGCCGGTCCCCGACCTGGCAAACCTGCCACCCACCGGCGACCGGCGGATGAGCGCCAACCCGGTGGCCAACGGCGGCCGGCTGCTGCGCGACCTGGAGCTGCCGGACTTCCGTGACTACGCGGTCGACGTCAAGGAACCGGGCACGCCGATGGCGGGCGCCACCGGCGCGCTGGGCCCCTGGGTCCGCGACGTGATCACCCGCAACCCGGAGACGTTCCGCCTGTTCGGCCCCGACGAGGTCGCCTCGAACCGGCTCAGTGCCGTCTTCGAGGTCACCGACCGGGCATTCGTCGGCAGCCGGCTCCCCGGCGACGACCACCTGTCCCCCGACGGCCGGGTCATGGAGGTGCTCTCCGAGCACCTGTGCCAGGGCTGGCTGGAGGGCTACCTGCTGACCGGCCGGCACGGCATCTTCACCAGCTACGAGGCGTTCATCCACATCGTCGACTCGATGGTCAACCAGCACGCCAAGTGGCTCAAGGTGACCCGTCAGATCCCGTGGCGCGCGCCGGTGGCGTCGCTGAACTACCTGCTCTCCAGTCACGTCTGGCGGCAGGACCACAACGGCTTCTCGCACCAGGACCCGGGCTTCATCGACCACGTGGTCAACAAGAAGGCCGAGGTGGTGCGGGTCTACCTGCCGCCGGACGGCAACACCCTGCTCTCCACCATGGACCACTGCCTGCGCAGCCGGCACTACATCAACGTGGTGGTGGCCGGGAAGCAGCCGGCGCCCAACTGGCTGACCATGGAGGAGGCCATCCAGCACACCCGCCGCGGCCTGGGCATCTGGGACTGGGCCAGCACCGACGACGGCAGCGAGCCCGACGTCGTGCTCGCCTGCGCCGGCGACGTGCCGACCCTGGAGACGCTCGCGGCGGCCGACCTGCTCCGCCAGCACCTGCCCGACCTCAAGGTCCGGCTCGTCAACGTGGTCGACCTGATGCGCCTGCAACCGCCGTCGGAGCACCCGCACGGCCTGCCGGACAGCGAGTTCGACACCATCTTCACCCGCGACAAGCCGGTCATCTTCGCCTACCACGGCTACCCGTGGCTGATCCACCGGCTCACCTACCGCCGGACCAACCACGACAACCTCCACGTGCGCGGCTACAAGGAGGAGGGCACCACCACCACGCCGTTCGACATGGTGATGCTCAACGACCTCGACCGCTTCCACCTGGTCATCGACGTCATCGACCGGCTGCCCGGGCTGCGCTCGCGCGCCGCCCACCTGCGCCAGGAGATGGTGGACCTCCGGCAGTCCTGCCGCGACTACACCCGGCAGCACGGCGAGGACGACCCCCGGGTCGCCGAGTGGCGCTGGATCCGGGAGACCGACCCGGCCGTGCGGAGCGGGGCATGAACGGCGAGGAGATCCTGGTCGGCTACGACGGCTCCGCCGACGCGACGGTGGCCCTGAACTGGGCGCTGGACGAGGCGGGCCGCTCGGGCCGGCCGGTCCGGCTGGCGTACGTCTTCGAGTGGCTGACCGTGGCCGGCTGGATCGGTCCCGGCGTGGCGCCCGGCGTCTGGCCCGACGAGACCGCCCGGCGGCAGGTCGAGGACCTGGTCCGCCGGGCGGCGGCGGACGCCGCCGCGGACCGGCCGGGGCTGACCGTGCACGGCGAGGTCTTCGACGGCCCGCCCGCGCTGGTCCTCCAGGAGCGCTCCGCCGAGGCGGGGATGCTGGTGCTCGGCAGCCGGGGCCACGGCGGCTTCGCCGGGCTGCTCACCGGCTCCACCGCCGTCAGCGTCACGGCGCACGCGCACTGCCCGGTGATCGTGGTCCGGGACGGCCGGCCGGCCACGTCCGGTCCGGTGGTCGTCGGCACGGACGGCTCCCCGTCGTCGGTGCAGGCGCTCGGCTTCGCCGTCGAGCGTGCCGCCCAGCGGGACGTGCCCCTGCGAGCGCTGCGGGTCTGGGAGCCGCCCGGCGAGGGGCGGGTGCCGCCGGGCTTCGACCCGGAGGAGGCCGCCGCCACCGAGCGGGCCGCCGCCGAGGCGGACCTGGTCCCCTGGCGGGAGGCCTTCCCGGACGTGCCGGTCGAGGTGGTGGCCAACCCGGGCAGCCCCGCCGCGCTGCTGGTCGAGGAGAGCCGGTCGGCCCAGCTCGTGGTCGTGGGCAGCCGGGGCCGGGGCGGGCTGCGCGGGATGCTGCTCGGCTCGGTCAGCCAGCAACTCATCCAGCACGCCCAGTGCCCGGTCGCGGTGGTCCGCGAACGCTGAGCTGGCCCGCGGCCGTCTCCGCGTCGCAGCGGCCCGGGTAGGGCAGACCTGGGTGATCCGACGGGTCGAAGGGCCCGTGCGCGCGGGACGTCGGACGCGTGCGACCACCGCGGACATGGCCGAGGATGGAGCGGGCAACCCCACCCGGGTGACCCGGGCGTGGGGCACGATGGGGAGAGACAGGAAGGTCGTGACGATGAGCCACGAGAAGCCGGCCACGGACCGCCCGCTGACCACCGCCCTCGCGGAGGCCGCCGGAATGGCCGGCCATGCTCCCTCGGTGCACAACACGCAGCCGTGGCACTGGACGGTGTTGCCCGACACGCTGGAGCTGCGCGTGGTCCGGGAGCGGCACCTCAGCGTCCTGGACCCGGAGGGCCGGCTGCTGGTGCTGAGCTGCGGCGTCGCGCTGCACCACGCCCGGGTGGCGCTGGCCGCCGAGGGCTGGACCCCGGTGGTGGAGCGCGTGCCCGACCCCGGCCAGCCCGATCTGGTCGCCCGGCTGACCGGGTTCAAGCCCACCGGCGCGGACCCGGACGCCATGCGCACGGTGCAGTGCATGCAGGTCCGCCACACCGACCGCCGGCCGGTCAGCGACGAGCCGATCCCGACCTCCGTGCTGGGCGAGATCGACCGGGCGGCCACCCGGGAGGGCGTCA
Organism: Micromonospora chaiyaphumensis; assembly: GCF_900091435.1. Taxonomy (GTDB): domain Bacteria; phylum Actinomycetota; class Actinomycetes; order Mycobacteriales; family Micromonosporaceae; genus Micromonospora; species Micromonospora chaiyaphumensis. The sequence continues at coordinate 6,399 of NZ_FMCS01000017.1, read as the reverse complement.
ACCTGCAGGTGCTGGACGACGACCAGAAGATCGAGCTGGCCGCCGCCGCCCAGCAGGCGGCCGCCGTCGAGAGGGACAGCCCGGACCTGCTGGAGGAGCTGGCGTACTGGACCAGCCGGGCCCGCGCCGGCACCGGGCTGCCGCCGGAGGTCGTGCCGGAGCGGGCTCCGGAGACCACCGTTCCGGCCCGCGACTTCGGCTACGGCACGCTGCCGGTGGGTGAGGGGCACGACCGGGCCGCCGTCTACGGGATCCTCTGGGGCACCGAGGACGAGCCGGACAGCTGGCTGCGCGCCGGCGAGGCGCTCTCCGCCGCCTGGCTCACCGCCACCCGGCACGGCGTCTCCCTGGTGCCGCTCTCCGGCGTGGTCGAGGTCGACAGCACCCGCCAGACGCTCCGGCAGATGCTGTCCGGCCTCGGCTTCCCGTACATCTCGATGCGCCTCGGTCTGGCCGACCCGACGCACGCCGGCCCCCCGCACACCCCGCGGCTGGACGTCGCGCAGACCGTCGACACGTCGGCGGTGCGCGGCCAGCTCTCCTGACGGATCTTCGGCCCGGCGGCCACCGGGCGATAGCATCGCCCGGTGGCCAGCGCACCGAATCCACGCAACGAGAACGTCACCCCCTCGCTGGGGCTGACGCCGCTGTCCCGGGTGCGGCTCGACGAGCTGCTCCAGGAGATGCTGGACCGGGTCGGCGAGGTGGTCACCAACCGGGAGCGGCTGCGCGCCCTGCTCGACGCGGTCGTCGGCATCGGCTCCGACCTCGACCTGCGCAGCACCCTGCAACGGATCGTGGCGTCGGCCTGCGAGCTGGTCGGCGCCCGCTACGGCGCGCTCGGTGTGATCGGTGCGGACCGGCTGCTGCACGACTTCATCGTCCACGGCATCAGCGACGAGCTGCACGCCGAGATCGGTGAGCTGCCGCACGGGCGTGGCGTGCTCGGCCTGCTCATCGACGACCCCCGCCCGCTGCGCATGCCGGACATCACCCGGCACCCCCGGTCCTACGGCTTCCCCCCGAACCACCCGCCGATGCACAGCTTCCTCGGCGTCCCCGTACGCATCCGGGACCACGTGTTCGGCAACCTCTACCTGGCCGAGAAGCAGGGCGCCGCCGAATTCACCGAGGACGACGAGGAGATCGTGGTCGCGCTCGCCGCGGCGGCCGGTGTGGCGATCGAGAACGCCCGCCTCTACGCCCTGGCCCACCGGCGGGAACGCTGGCTGGCCGCGACCGCCGAGATCACCTCGGTGCTGCTCGGCGAGGTCCGCCGCACCGACGCGCTGACCCTTGTCGCCCGGCGGGCCCGCGAGGTCGCCGACGCCGTGCTGGCCCTCGTCCTGCTCTACGACGAGGACGAGCGCCACTTCACCGTCGAGGTGGTCGACGGCGCCGACGGCAGTACCGCCCGGAAGCTGATCGGCGCGGTGCTGCCCGCCGGCGAGACCACCTTCGCCGGCTCGGTCACCGATCGCCGCCACGAGCTGCTGGAGAACCTCGCCGAGGCGGCCCCCTGGCCGCACCCGGTCGTCGCCGGCCCGGCCGTCGTGTCCCCCCTCGCCGCCGCGGACACCCTGCACGGCGTGCTGGTCGTCGCGCACCGGCCCGACCGGGGTCCCGCCGCCGAGGACGACGTGGCCCTGCTCGGCAGCTTCGCCGGCCAGGCCGCGCTGGCCATGGAGCGGGCCCGGGGCCAGGAGGAACGGGAACTGCTGGTGGTCCTGGAGGACCGCGAGCGGATCGCCCGCGACCTGCACGACGTGGTGATCCAGCGGCTGTTCGCCACCGGCCTGCAGTTGCAGAGCGGCGCCATGAACGCCCGCCCCGAGGTGGCCAAGCGGATCAACCAGGCGGTCGACGACCTGGACGCCACCATCCGCGACATCCGCCGCACGATCTTCGAGCTGCGCACCCCCATGAGCGCAGCGCTGCGCACCGAGATCCGCGAGGCCATCGAGGCGGCCGCCGAGTCCCTGGGCTACCGGCCCGGCCTGGACCTCGTCGGCCCCATCGACAGTGCCGTCCCGGACCAGCTCCGCCCCGAACTCACCGCCGTGCTCCGCGAGGCGCTCTCCAACGCGGTACGCCACGCGCGGGCCGACCGGGTGTCGGTGCGGGTGCAGGTCGACGCCGGCTGGGTGAGCGTCACGGTCACCGACGACGGTGTGGGCTGCGACCCGGAGGCGGCCCGCAGCGGCCTCGTGAACCTGCGCGAGCGGGCCGAACGGCTGGGCGGCGACTTCCAGCTCGGCCGGGTGGCGCCGCACGGCACCGAGCTGCGCTGGAGCGTCCCGCTGCGCGACTGACCGGGCGGGACGCCCGGACTCAGTGGCTCTTGCCGAGCAGCCGGGTGGCCAGCACCGCGGCCTGCGTACGCCGCTCCAGGCCGAGCTTGGCCAGCACGCTGGAGACGTAGTTCTTCACCGTCTTCTCGGCGAGGAACATCCTGCCCGCGATCTCCCGGTTGGTGAGCCCCTCGGCCACGTACTCCAGGATCCGCCGCTCCTGCTCGGTGAGGGACTTCAGCTCGCGCGGCTGCTCGACGCCGCTGCGGATCCGCTCCAGCACCCGGGTGGTGATCGCCGGGTCGAGCAGGGACTGCCCGGCCGCCACCCGCCGGACCGCGTCCACCAGGTCGGTGCCGCGGATCTGCTTGAGCACGTAACCGGCGGCACCGGCCATGATCGCCGCGAAGAGCGCCTCGTCGTCCTCGTACGAGGTGAGGATCAGTCCCTTGATCGACGAGTCCACGGCGCGGATGTCCCGGCACACGTCGATGCCGTTGCCGTCGGGCAGCCGGGCGTCGAGGATCGCCACGTCGGGGCGGAGCGCCGGGATGCGGCGGGACGCCTCCTGCGCCGAGCCGGACTCGCCGACCACCTCGATGTCGCCGCTGCTCTGCAGCAGGTCGGCAAGGCCACGACGGACGACCTCGTGGTCGTCGAGCAGGAACACCCGGATCATCCGTCCTTTCTACCCTCCCGCCCGGAGGTCCCGCACGGGCCGAAGGTCCCGACCGGCACGCGGCCGCGGCGGGCAGACGGACCCGCCCAGGTGGGGACCTCCGGCCCTGCTCGCCGCCCCACCCGGTGACGGACGGTGGAGACGGACCGGCCGGCAGGGCGGCCCGCACGGAGGGAGCCAGCCATGACCACGGGCTACACGGTCGACCAGCTGCGAAAAGCCGCCGCGGACGCGGTGCGCGCGCCGTCGCTGCACAACACCCAGCCGTGGCGGTTCCGCCTCGTCGACGGCGGGATCGAACTCGCCGTCGACCCGCGGCGCCGGCTGCCCGCCAGCGACCCGAGCGGCTGGGGCACCCGGATCGCCTGCGGGGCGGCCCTGTGCAACCTGCGGCTGGCCCTCGCCACGGCGGGCACACCGGCCACGGTGCGGCTCCGCCCGTACCCCGGCGACCCGGACGTGGTGGCGCGGCTCGTCCCCGACGTGCCGCGCCGGCCCACCCCGGCCGAGCAGAGCCTGCACCGCGCCATCGCCCGCCGGTTCAGCAACCGCGCGCCCTTCTGGCCCGATCCGGTCCCCGCCGACGCGCGCTGGCGCCTCGTCGAGGCCGCCCGCGCCGAGCAGTGCTGGCTGGAACTCGTCATCGGCACCACGGCCGTCAACGCCTTCGCCGAGATCGCCCGCAGCGCGCACCGGGTGCTGGAGCGTGACTCCGCGTACGTCACCGAGCGGACCCGGTGGATCCGCTCCGAGCCGTCCCCCGACGGCGTGCCGGCCGCCGCGGGCGGGCCGCAGAGCGAACCGCAGGACCTGCTGCCGCAGCGCGGCTTCGGCGGCCGCAACCGCGCCCCCGGCCGGGACTTCGAGCCGGAACCGCTGGTCGCCGTGCTCGGCTCGACCGGCAACACCGCCACCGACCAGATCGTCGCCGGGCAGGCCCTGCAACGGGTGCTGCTCACCGCGACCGACGCCGGCCTGGCCGTGTCGATGCTCTCCCAGCCGATCGAGGTGCCCGGGGCGCGGGAGGCGCTGCGGCTGTCCCTGGGCCGGTTCGGCACACCGCAGATGGTGATGCGGATCGGGTACGGCCAGCCCGGCCGCACCACCCCGCGCCGGCCGGTCGACGCCGTGCTCGACCTGCCCGTGGTGCGCTGACGGCCGGCGGTCGCGCCGGTCGGCATCGCCCGTCGTCGTCGGGCGTCGTCGCCGGTCTTCGTTGCCGGTGGTCAGGCCCGCAGGGCGGCCAGGAGGGCCGCCTCCCGCTCCGGGGCCAGGCCGACCGGCGCCCGCGCCGGACGTCCCGCCCGGGCCGGCACCTGGCCCACCTCGCGCAGCCAGCGCCACGTGTCCGCGACCGTCTCGGCCGCCGGCCGGCAGGCCAGGCCCGCGGCGTGGGCCCGCTCGACGTCCCGCTCCTGCAACCAGCGGTACTCGTGCCCGAGCGGGATCCAGATCGGCAGGTCGTTCCACGGCTCGACGCCCGCCGCCAGGAGCGCGTCCGGGTCCGTCCAGCGCAGCGTCGCGTCCGCGCCGGTCACCGCCACGGCCGCGTCGAGCAGCTCACCCATCGTCGTGTGCCCGGTCCGACTGACCACGTTGTACGCCCCACCGGCGCCCTCACTCCCCCGGTCCAGCAACCAGATCGCCAGGTCCCGCGCGTCGACGTACTGCACCGGCAGGTCGCGCGGGCCGGGAGCCAGCACCTCCCCGCCCCGGGCGACGCGGTGCAGCCACCAGGGCAGCCGCCCGATGTCCTCGCCCGGCCCGAGGATCAGCCCGGCCCGCACCAGCAGCGCCCGGTCGCCGAACACCTCCACGGCGGCCCGCTCCCCGCCCGCCTTGTTCTGCGGGTAGTCCCCGTCACCCGCGTCCGCCCCGGCCTCGAAGACCGGCGCGTCCTCGGCGGTGCCCAGCCCGACCGGCGGCGCGTAGACCGAGCCGCTGGAGACGTAGACGTAGTGCGGCACGGCGCCGGCCAGGGCGCGCGCCGCGTCACGGACCGCCCGGGGCGCGCCGTCCCAGGTGTCGACCACCAGGTCCCACTCGCCGCCGGCGAGGGCCGCCAGCCCGTCCGGCGCTGTGCGGTCACCCCGCAACCGGTGTACGCCCTCGGGCGCGCTGCCGTGCAGCCCCCGGTTGAACACCGTCACCGACCAGCCGCGGCGCACCGCCTCTGTCACCACGGCCCCACCGACGAATCCCGTACCGCCCAGCATCAGAACTCTCATGCGTCCCACCCTGCCCCGCCGGCGCCCTTCCGTGAGCGATGTTCACGGTGAGCGGATCTGCCGACGGCAGAAGCCGAGCCTTGATCCACTCCACCTCGCCGAGGTGGCGGTGTCCCGCATGCGTGGTCACCGCCATCCCGGCGACCTGGTGTCGATCACGTCCCATCGCGGGGTGGCGCGAGGAATGTCCGTTGCCTGCCATCACCCGGCGGCTAAGTGGAACGCCATGGAGGTCTCCGCGGCCGGGATACCTCCACACCGTTCCACCGACCGGTCTGAGCCCCGGCGGATTGTCCGTTTCGCGCCGTCCCTCGGGCGGTGAGTGGAACGCTGTGGGTGTCTCCGGGGCCCGGATCCACCCATGGTGTTCCACCGACCGTCGTGATCTGGGCGGTGTGTCCGTTTCGTGGGGGTGACCGGTGGCACCCCGGCGGTGGAATGGTGGGTGGGCGGGGGTCGTTGTACCCGGTGCACGACCGAGGAAGGCGCCCCGCCCAGCGGGGTGACCGGCCCCTCCGGGAACCGCCCCGCCAATCAAGGTGGGTGTGCCGGGCCCGGAATGATGGTGGGCCGCCGGTCGTTGTACATGGTCCCGGCGCGACGAAGAGGCCTAAGCCCCGCGCGCTGGATGATCCCCCAAGACTTTCTTTGAGCGCCTGACGGTGCTTGCGCACGGCCGACCCCCATCGGCGTGTGCGCCAACCCCCAAGGAGCTTTGTCATGAACTCGATGCTGCGTAAGAGCGTGCTGGGTATTGCTGGTCTGGCTTTCACCGGTGGCGTGTTCGCCGGTCCGGTCGCCGCTCACGCCGACGCCCGCCCCGTCGAGGGCAGGCCGGTCGCGGTCGCGACGGTGCAGGGCGCTCAGTCGAAGATCGACCTGAACGGTGAGCAGACCGCGAACGCGAAGGCGATCATCGCGGCGACGAAGAAGGCCGGTCTGCCGGAGCGGGCCGCGGTCATCTCGATCGCCACGTCGCTGCAGGAGTCGAAGCTGGAGAACCTCGGCCACCTCGGCGACAAGAACGATCACGACTCGCTGGGCCTGTTCCAGCAGCGCCCGAGCTCGGGTTGGGGCACGCCGGAGCAGATCACCGACCCCGAGTACTCGACCCTGGCCTTCCTGAAGGGCCTGAAGCAGGTCGACGGCTGGCAGGACATGCCGCTGACCGAGGCCGCGCAGACCGTGCAGGTCTCGGCCT
>NZ_FMCS01000015.1 GCF_900091435.1 Micromonospora chaiyaphumensis | reverse complement strand
AACCGCTCCGCCTGCACCCGCATCCCCGTCACCGGCGCCAACCCGAAGGCCAAGCGCGTCGAGTTCCGCGTGCCGGACCCGTCCAGCAACCCCTACCTCGCGTTCTCCGCCATGCTCATGGCCGGTCTGGACGGCATCAAGAACAAGACCGAACCGCCCGCCCCGATCGACAAGGACCTCTACGACCTGCCGCCGGAGGAGTGGGGCGACGTCAAGCAGGTCCCCGGCAGCCTGCCCGCCGTCCTCGACGCGCTTGAGGCCGACCACGACTACCTGCTCGACGGCGGCGTGTTCACGCCGGACCTGATCTCCACCTGGGTGGGCTGGAAGCGCGCCAACGAGGTCGACCCGGTGCGCCTGCGCCCGACCCCGCACGAGTTCGCCCTGTACTTCGACTGCTGACGGCGGTTCGCGATCAGTTGATGCCGTGGGACTGGAGCCACAGCTCCAGCAGGCCGAGCTGCCAGAGCTTGTTGCTGCCCGCCGCGGCCTGCGCCCGGTCCGGTTCGGCGAGCAGTTCGGCGACGTACCCGGGCCGGAAGAGGCCGCGTTCGCGGGCGGCCGGCGCGGCGAGGGCCTCCGCCACGAGGTGCCGCACCGGCCCGTCGACGTTGCGCAGGGCGGGCACCGGGAAGTAGCCCTTGGGCCGGTCGATCACCTCGGCGGGCAGCGTCTCCCGGGCCACCTCCTTGAGGATCCCCTTGCCGCCCTGCGCGACCTTGTGCTCCGGGGGGCAGGCCGCGGCGAGCGTGACAAGGTCCTGGTCCAGGAACGGGGTACGCACCTCCAGCCCCCACGCCATGCTCATGCTGTCCACCCGCTTCACCGGGTCGTCGGGCAGCATCAGGTGGGTGTCCAGGCGCAGCACCGCGTCGAGCGCCGTGTCGGCCCCGGGCGCGGCCAGGTGCCCGGCGAGCAGCTCGCGGCTGGCGTCGTGGTCGCAGGCGTACGCGGGGTCGACGACCCGATCCAGTTCCGCGTGCGTCCGGTCGAAGAACGCGGCGGCGAACGCCTCGGCGGCACCGTCCCGGGGCACCTGTGTGAGGGGCTGGTGGTAGGCGTAGCCGGCGAACACCTCGTCGGCGCCCTGACCGGACTGCGCCACCTTGACGTGCCGGGCGACCTGTTCGGAGAGCAGGTGGAAGGCGACGACGTCGTGGCTGCCCATCGGCTCGGTCATCGCCTCGATCGTCCGGCGGACCGCCGGCTCCAGGTCGTCGTCGCCGAGCTGGATGCGGTGGTGGTCGGTGCCGAAGGTGCGTGCGACGAGGTCGGAGTAGTGGAACTCGTCGCCGCTCTCGCCGCCCCGGCTGTCGAAGCCGATGCTGAAGGTCTGGAGGTGGTGCTGGCCGGCCTCGGCGAGCAGCGCCACGATCATGCTGGAGTCCAGCCCGCCGGAGAGCAGCACCCCGACCGGCACGTCGGCCACCAGCCGCCGCCGTACGGCCGTGCGCAGCGCGTCGCCGACCGCCGCCTGCCAGTCCCGCGCGCCCATGGCCGCGTGTGCCGGGTCGCGCTGGTAGTCGGGCCGCCAGTAGACCCGCTCGCGGCTGCGCCCGTCGGCCTCCACCACCCGCACGGTGGCCGGCGGCAGCTTGCGGATGCCGCGCAGGATGGTGCGGGGCGCCGGCACGATCGAGTGCCAGGACAGGTAGTGGTGCAGCGCCACCGGGTCGATGCCGGTGTCGACGTCACCGGCGGCCAGCAGCGCCGGCAGGGTCGAGGCGAACCGTAGCCGCCCCGGGGACTCGGCGAGGTAGAGCGGCTTGATGCCGAGACGGTCCCGGGCGAGCACGAGCCGGCGCCGCTCCCGGTCGACCAGCACGACCGCGAACATCCCCACGAGGTGGTCGACGAAGTCCTCGCCCCATTCCGCGTACGCCACGAGGATCACCTCGGTGTCGCTGGTGGAACGGAAGGTGTGCCCGGCCGCCCGTAGCTCCTCGCGCAGCCGCGGGTAGTTGTAGATGCACCCGTTGAACACCAGGGTGAGGCCCAGATCGTCCCGGACCATCGGCTGGGCGCCGGCGTCGGAGAGGTCGATGATGGTCAGCCGCCGGTGGCCGAGCGTGATCCACCCGTCGTTCCACAGGCCCTCCCCGTCGGGCCCCCGGGATCGCAGGGCCGCGCTCATCCGGGTCACCGCGTCGCCGTCCGGGACGGACCCGTCGAATCGCGCCTCACCGCTGATCCCGCACATCCTCAGGGCACCTCCTCTGGCCTGCCGGAAGACGCGAACACCGCTTGCCCGTCACCGCCGGACCGGCGGCACGGCCCAGGAGAGGCCGCGGACTACCCGATACACCGGTGAGGAAACGGGCCCCGCAGGGTGATCTCGGCGTCGGGGCTGATCGACTCCGACACCGATCCGGAGGTGACCCACGCACCGCGCGCCCGCCTCCCCCAGCGGGCGGCGGGCGCGCGGTCGCCGGCGGTCAGCAGCAGCTCGCGGCCGTCCCGCTGGTCACCGGCTCCGGGTCGGCGGCCGGCGTGCAGCAGGCGCTCTCCGCCGCCTTCTGGAGCTGGCCGGAGTCGGCCTTGACCGTGTAGACCTCCCAGGGCTCGTCGCCGGGCCCACGCACCCAGACCTTGTCCTGGAGGGCGTAACAGCACTCGGTGTCGTTCTCCTCCAGCGTGACGAGGCCGGCGTCGGTGAGGCGGCGGGTGGCGGCGGTGACCTCGGCGGTGTCGAACACCTCGACGCCGAGGTGGTCCATGACGGTGGGCTGGCCGGCCTCGCCCTCCAGGAGGACGAGCTTCAGCGGCGGGTTCTCGACGGCGAAGTTGGCGTAGCCGGGACGGCGCTTGGCCGGCTCGACACCGAACAGCTTGGCGTAGAAGGCCACGGAGCCGTCGAGGTCGGACACGCGCAGGGCGAGCTGGACACGGGACATGATCTTCCTCCTGCTTGTCTAGATGTTCTTCGAAGCAAGCCCCACGTTGCACCCTGTTTTGAAGTCTGTCAAGCTAGACGTATGTCGAAACAAGAGCTGCCGGTGGTGGACCTCAACCCGGTCGCCTGCTGCTCCCCCATCGCGGTCCGCCCCATGGACGCCGATCAGGCGGCCGTCGTCGCACCGTTGTTCAAGGCCCTCGGTGACCCGGTCCGGCTGCGGCTCATGTCGATGATCGCCTCGGTGCCCGAGATCTGCGTCTGCGACCTGACCCCGGCGTTCGACCTGTCCGGCCCGACCATCTCCCATCACCTGAAGCTGCTGCGCGAGGCGGGTCTCGTCGACTCGGAGCGGCGCGGCACCTGGGTCTGGTACCGGGCGCGACCCGAGGCGTTCCGCCAGCTCGGCGCGCTGCTGGACATCTCCGGCACCCCGGCCGGCGCGTGAGCCTCGCCCTCGCCCGGCGCGCCTCGGCGGAGTTCGCCGGCAGCGCCCTCCTGGTCGCCGCCGTGGTCGGCTCCGGGATCGCCGCCACCCGGCTCTCCCCCAGCGACGCCGGTCTCCAGCTCCTGGAGAACGCGATCGCCACGGCCCTGGCGCTGGGGGCGCTGATCCTCACCTTCGGCCCGGTCTCCGGCGCGCACTTCAACCCCGTCGTGTCCGCCGTCGACTGGTGGCTCGGCCGCCGCGCCGGCACCGGCCTGTCCGCCCGGGACCTGGCCGCCTACACCGTCGCGCAGACCGCCGGCGCGATCAGCGGGGCCGTCCTGGCCGACCTGATGTTCGGAGTGCCCGCCGTGGCCTGGTCCCGCACCGAGCGGGCCGGGGGGAACCTGTGGCTGGCCGAGGTGGTCGCCACCGCCGGCCTGGTCGTCCTGATCTTCGCCCTGGCCCGTTCCGGCCGCACCGCCGCCGCCCCGGCCGCCGTGGGCGCCTACATCGGCGCCGCCTACTGGTTCACGTCCTCCACCTCGTTCGCCAACCCCGCCGTCACGATCGGCCGGGCCGTCACCGACACCTTCGCCGGCATCGCCCCCACCTCAGTGCCCGGCTTCGTGGCCGCCCAGCTCGCCGGCGGCCTGGTCGCCGTCGCCGCGCTCGCCGCCTGGTACCCCGGCAGCGGGCAGTCCGGCGACGCGGTGGTCGTACCCCACCGGATCGAGGAGGTCGAAGCCCGATGAGCGACAAGCCCAGCGTGCTGTTCGTGTGCGTCCACAACGCCGGCCGCTCCCAGATGGCCGCCGGCTGGCTTCGCCACCTCGCCGGCGACACCGTCGAGGTCCGTTCCGCCGGCAGCGAACCCGCCGACCGGATCAACCCCGTGGCCGTCGAGGCCATGCGCGAGGTCGGCATCGACATCACCGACCGGACCCCGGCCCGGCTCACCTGGGACGCCGCCGAAGCCAGCGCCGTCATCGTCACCATGGGCTGCGGCGACGCCTGCCCCGTCTTCCCCGGCAAGCGGTACGAGGACTGGTCGCTCACCGACCCCGCCGGGCAACCCCTCGAGGTCGTCCGGCGGATCCGCGACGACATCCGCGGCCGCGTCGAGGAACTCGTCGAGGGCCTCCAGCGGCCCTGAGCGGTCGGTGGCCGCCGGGCGGCGGAACGACGGGCGGCGGCGACCCGAGCCGTCGAGGCAACGTGCGGAAACGGCAGTTCGCGCAGCTGGTGTGGCCTTAGGCTGCAACCGGGCGGGGGCAGGCATGGGCGATGAGATCGAGGCTTTCTTCGGTGCGCTACCGGCGCGGGGGCGGGCCATGCTGCCACCGCGGGTGCGGGGAACGCTGCGCGTGGACCTGGTGACCCACGGGTCGACCGACCACTGGTACGTCGATCTCCGCGCGACCGACCAGGTGGTGGTGAACCGGGACGTCCGGGCCGCCGACGCCGTGCTGACGACGACGCCCGCGGTGTTCGCCCGGCTGGTGCGGGGCGAGTCCCCCGCCACGGCCGTGCTGCTGCGCAACGAGGCCACCCTCGTGGGCGACGCCCGACTGATCCTGGCGTTCCGACGCTACTTCCCACCGCACGGGAGCACCCGTGATCCGCGGGAGGCAGCACAACGGCGGGCGCTGCACGGATCGGCGTGGCGCGAGCGCCTGCGCGCCGGGCCGGTGTGACGGCATGGCGCTCCGGAAGTCGATCAGCATCCTGGACGGCAACACCTTCCTGGTCTGCGACGACCGCGGTGACGTGGATCCGTCGCCCAGCGTGCCCACCGGGCTGTTCTCCTACGACACCCGCTTCCTGTCCACGTGGCGGTTGAGCGTGAACGGCGAACGGCTGCACGCGTTGTCGGTGGACGACATCCGGTACTTCGAGAGCCGGTTCTTCCTCGTCCCCGGCGAACCGACCCACTACGTCGACGCGACGGTGTCGGTGATCCGGGATCGCAGCATCGGCGGCAGCTTCACCGAGAACCTCGCGGTGCTCAACCACACCGACACCGAGACGAGCCTGACGGTACGCGTCGACATGGGCTCCGACTTCGCCGACATCTTCGAGATCAAGAACCCGCGGGGCAAGAAGGCCCCGGTGCAGGCGATCGTGGAGGAGGGGCGGCTGCGGCTGCGCTACCGCCGGGGCAGCTTCCACCGGGAGACCGTGATCTCCAGCTCCGCGCCCGCCCGGGTCGACGCCGACGGCATGACGTTCGAGGTGCGCGTACCCCCGCAGTCGGAGTGGCAGACCCGGCTGCACGTACGCACGCTGGTGCTGGGCGCCCACGAGCGCGACTTCCGCGACAGCCTCAAGCTGCGCCGGGCCCGGTCCCCGGCGGAGCTCGACGAGCAGCTGCGCCGGTGGACGGCGGCCGCCCCTCGACTGCGGTGCGACAGCGCGTCCATCACCACCGCCTACCGCCGGAGCCTGGTGGACCTGGCCGCGCTCCGCTACACCTCCATCACGATGGCGGAGGAACTCGTGGCCGCCGGCCTGCCGTGGTTCATGACGGTGTTCGGCCGCGACAGCATCCTCACCTGCCTCCAGGCCCTGCCGTTCACCCCGCAGCTCGTGCCCGCCACCCTCGGCACGCTCGCCTACGGCCAGGGCAGCCGCCTCGACGACTTCCGGGACGAGGAGCCCGGCAAGATCCTCCACGAGCTGCGCTACGGCGAGTCCGCCGGATTCGAGGAACAACCCCACTCGCCGTACTACGGCGCCGCCGACACCACTCCCCTGTTCGTCATCCTGCTCGACGAGTACGAACGCTGGACCGGCGACGCCGCCGTGGTGCGCGCCTACGAGTTCGAGGCCCGCGCCGCCCTCGACTGGATCGACACCTACGGCGACCTGCTCGGCACCGGCTACATCTGGTACGAGACCCGCAACCGCGACAGCGGTCTGGTCAACCAGTGCTGGAAGGACTCCCCCGACTCGATCTCCTACCGTGACGGGCGCCTGCCACCGTTCCCCCGGGCGACCTGCGAACAGCAGGGCTACGCCTACGACGCCAAGATCCGGGGCGCGCGCCTGGCCCGCCGGTTCTGGAACGACCCCGCCTACGCCGACCGGCTCGAACGCGAGGCCGCCGACCTGAAGGCCCGGTTCAACGAGGAGTTCTGGATCAGCGACGGCGAGTACTACGCCCTCGCACTGGACGCCGAGGGACGCCAGGTCGACGCGCTGTCCTCGAACATCGGGCACCTGCTGTGGAGCGGCATCGTCGAGGAGTCCCGGGCGGGCCGGATCGCCGAACTGCTGCTCAGCGACCGGCTCTTCTCCGGCTGGGGCGTACGCACCCTGGCCACCGACTGCGCCCGCTACAACCCGCTCGGCTACCACGTCGGCACGGTGTGGCCGTTCGACAACTCGATCATCGCGTGGGGCCTCTGGCGCTACGGCTACCGCCGCGAGGCCGCCACCATCTGCCAGGCCGTGTTCGACGCCGCCGACTACTTCCAGGGCCGGTTGCCCGAAGCCTTCGCCGGCTACCCCCGGGCCCGCACCACGTACCCCGTGGAGTACCCGACCGCGTGCAGCCCGCAGGCCTGGTCCGCCGGAACCCCGCTGCTCCTGCTACGGGTGATCCTCGGTCTGCAACCGCACGACGAGCACCTCATCATCGACCCGGCACTCCCACCGGGGCTGGGCCGGCTGGAACTGCTCGACATACCCGGCCGGTGGGGCCGCATCGACGCCCTGGGGCGCAGCCGCACGGCGGCGGACGCCGCGGAGTAGCCGCCTCGTGGACGACGGCCGCGCTACCGGGGCGTCAGCACACAGAACTCGTTGCCGTCGGGGTCGGCCAGCACCCCCCAGCTGACGCCGCCCTGGCCGATGTCGATCCGCTTCGCCCCGAGGGAGAGCAGGCGGTCCACCTCGGCCTGCTGGTCCCCGCCGGCCGGCGGGGCGAGGTCGAAGTGCAGTCGCTGCTTGCCGGTGGCCGGCAGGTACGGCGGGCCGCCCCAGCTGATCTTCGAGCCACCGCGCGGTGACTGGATCGCCGTCTCCTCGTCCTGGTCCCAGACCAGCGGCCACCCCAGCGCCTCGCTCCAGAAGTAGCCGACCGCCTGCGAACCGTCGCAGGACACCGCTCCGATGACCCCGCAGCCGGCGAGGAACCTGTTGTCCGGACCGACGACGCAGAACTCGTTGCCCTCCGGGTCGGCGAGCACCACATGATCATCGTTCGGGTCCTGCCCGATGTCGATGTGCCGTCCGCCGAGTTCGAGCGCCCGGGCCACCGTCCGCTGCTGGTCCTCGAGGGACGTGCTGGTCAGGTCGAAGTGCGCCCGGTTCTGGCCGACCTTCGGCCGCTGCGTCGGCAGGAAGCGGATCCCGAACTCCGTGTCACCACCGGGCAGGAGCACGAAGCCGTCCTCCGGATCATCGGCCAGCTCCCGGCCCAGGACACCGGACCAGAACCGGGCGAGACGCTGAGGGTCGCTCGCGTCGAAGCTCAGGGCGATCAGTTGACAGGTCATGCCTCTGCACATCTCCGATCCGACCGAGTGCTGCCGGTCGACCGGCAGCCTATGGCGAGCCCGCGCCACCCGCAGCCGAGTATTCGGCGGACCGCAGCGGTCAGGCGTGGTCGGAGAGGACGGCTCCCACCGCCCGCTGGGCGAGGGCGTACATCGTGGGGTTCGTCTCCCGGTAGTAGGTCAGCGCGGTGATGAAGGTCAGCGCCCAGCCCTTGCCGCGCGCCCAGGCCGCGTCGTCGAACCCGGCCGTCTCGCGGAAGACCTCGCGCGAGTCGGAGTCGAGGAGGGCCCACGCCGCCATCGCGTCGCAGGCCGGGTCGCCGACGCCCGCCGCGCCGAAGTCGATCAGCGCGCAGAGGCGGCCGTCCCGAACGAGCACGTTGCCGGCCAGCAGGTCACCGTGGGTCCAGACGGGCGGGCCGGCCCAGGCCGGCGCGGCCAGGGCGTCCTCCCAGATCGCCAGGACGGCATCGGTGTCGACCACGCCGCGGGCTGCCTCGGTCCATTCCCGCAGGTATCCGTCGCGGCCGCTCAGCGGGCCGCTCCGGTAACCGGCACGGCCGCCGGCGGTGTCGGCCCGCTGCAGGCCGGCGACCACCGCGCCGAGGTTGGCGGCGAAGCGTCGCGGATCGACGTTGCCCTCGGTCGGGTGTACGCCGTCGACCCAGCGATGGATCGCCCACGGCCACGGATACCCCTCGGCCGGCCGGCCGACGGCACACGGCTGCGGCACCGCCACCGGCAGGGAACTCGCGAGGACGGGCAGCCACTCGTGCTCGAAGGTGACCTGCTCGACCGCGTCCGCGATCCGGGGCAGCCGGATCGCGAGGTCGTCGCCGAGCCGGTAGATCGCATTGCTCGTGCCGCCGGAGGGCACCGGCGTGACCGGCCGGTCCGCCCACTGCGGAAACTGCCCGCCGACCAGGCGTCGGACCAGGGTGGCGTCCGTACGTACCTCGTCCCTGTGCAATTGGCCGGGCCTCCCCCGTTCGCTGGTGCCCGTGGAGGCTATCCGGACGTCCCGGCGGTGTCCCCGGGATTTCGCCGGCAGCGCGGTAGGTTCGACAGTCATGGTCACGAGCGCCGATGTCCGGCACGAACTCGCCGGCCTCGCGGACCCGCGGCGGGCCCAGGGTCTGAGCCGGTTCCTGCAGATGACCCCGGGCGGGTACGGCGAGGGCGACCGGGCCATCGGTGTCTCCGTACCCGAGCAGCGCAGGGTGGCCGCCCGCTACTGGCGTGACCTCTCCCTGGCCGGGACGGAGGAGCTGCTGACCGGGGGCGTGCACGAGGAGAGGCTGACGGCGCTGTTCATCCTGGTGCGGAAGTTCGCCAAGGGTGACGAGGAGGAGCGGGGTCGAATCTTCCGCATGGTGCTGGCCAACACCGACCGGATCAACAACTGGGACCTGGTGGACTCGTCCGCGCCGTACATCGTCGGCCCCTGGTTGGTGGACCGGGACCGGAGCGTCCTCGACCGGCTGGCGGGGTCGAGCCTGCTGTGGGACCGGCGCATCGCCGTCATGGCGACGTTCGCCTTCATCCGGGTCGGCGACTTCCGGTGGACCTTCCGCCTCGGTGAACGGCTCCTGCACGACCCGCACGACCTCGTCCACAAGGCGGTGGGCTGGATGCTGCGCGAGGTGGGCAACCGGGACCGGGCGGCGGAGGAGGAGTTCCTGGCCCGGCACTACCGGGCCATGCCGCGGGTCATGCTGCGCTACGCCATCGAGAAGTTCGAACCGCAGCGGCGCCGGGAGTACCTGGCCGGCACGGTCTAGCTGATCGGGAGATCCAATCCCGGTCGTGGCGCGCCGCCGGATCGGTTTGTCTCGCCGACTCGACCCTGCTTCGATCACCCGGGGACCGGCGACAGGTGGTCCGCGGCGGGGGGTGCGGAGCATGGCCAGACGATCCTTGGGCCGGCAGTTCGGATGGCTCTGGGCGGCCTACGCGATAAGCGCCTACGGCTCGGCGCTGGGGTTCGGTGCGATCCCGCTGATCGCCCTGCTGGTGCTGCACGCGAGCCCCGCTCAGGTGTCCGCACTGTCGGCGGTGGGGCCCGCGATGGGTGCCCTGATCGCGTTGCCGCTCGGGCCCTGGGTGGAGTTCCGCCGCAAGCGCCCGGTCATGATCGCGATGGACCTGGCCCGTTTCGCGGCCATGATGACGATTCCGGTCGCCTACGCCGTCGGGCGGCTCAGCTTCGTCCAGTTGCTGATCGTCACGGCCGTGGTCGCCGCCGCCAAGATCACCTTTCAGGCGGCGAACGGCGCCTACCTCAAGGCCCTCGTCCGGCCGGACGACCTGCTCGTGGCCAACGCGAGGTTCGAGTCGACCACGTGGAGCTCCATCGCCGTCGGGCCGCCGCTGGGCGGCGCGGCCGTCGGCCTGTTCGGACCGGTGACCACCGTGGTGGCCGACGCGCTCAGCTACCTGCTCTCCGCGCTGGGCCTCACGGCGATCCGGGGCCGGGAGGAGCAACCGCGGCGCACCGACCGGCGCCGGGTCCGCGCCGGCGAGCTGCTCGACGGCTGGCGTCACCTGCTGACCCATCCCGGCCTGCGCCCGCTCTACCTCAACCAGCTGCTCGTCAGCGGGCTCATCATGGCCACCGAACCGCTGCTGGCCGTGCTGCTGCTCGACGAGCTGGGGTTCCCGCCCTGGCAGTACGGCCTCGCCTTCGCCGCGCCCTGCGTCGGCGGGCTCATCGGCTCACGCCTGGCCCGCCGTGTCGTGGCGCGGTACGGCCCGCACCGGATCCTCCGCACCGTCGGCACGCTGCGCGCGATCTGGCTCATCGGCCTCGCCTTCGTCCAGCCCGGCGTCACCGGTCTCGTGACGGTGATCGCCGTCGAGCTGGCCATCATCACGAGCATGAGCCTCTACAACCCGGTGCTCGCCACCTACCGGCTCGAACACACCCCCCGGGACCGCATCGCCCGCACGCTGTCGGCCTGGTCGATCAGCAGCAACGCCTGCATCGCCGTCCTGAGCGCGCTCGGCGGGCTGCTCGCCAGTGCCACCAGCCCCCGCATCGCGATCATGGTCGCCGGGCTGCTGATTCTCACCAGCCCGCTGCTGCTGCCCCGCCGCCCGGATCGCGGGCCCGGGGCCGACCCCGAGCCGGAAACCGCCGCCGCGCAACCGCCGCCGGGCGTTCCGCAGGGAGCCGGGACCGGCGGCTGACACGACTGACGCGCGCAGGATGCCTCAGGCCAGCAGCGTCTCCCGCATGGTGGCCCCCAGGTTGATGCCGCCGACGACCCGAGGGCCGGTCGGGTCGTGGACGTCCACGGTGTTGTTGCGGCGCATCTGCTCACGGACCGCCGGTGGCAGCCGGGGTGGGTCCGCCATGGTCGCGAGGACCCGCCCGGCGGTCGAGATGAGTCGGGCGGCCAGGGCGGCGGCGTCGGTGTCCACCCGCACCCGCCCGTACTCCCAGCCGGCGGTGGTGAGGTCGAGCAGCTCGAACACGCGGGTCAGGAGCGGGTTCGGGTCGGTCACCCGGTCGAGCCGGGCCGCCCGGCTGCCGACCACCGCGACGGCGGCGGCCACCTGCGCGTACGGGTGGAAGCCACCCGGCAGCGCGAACAGCGGCCACCGCAGCGCCGGGCCGGCCTCCTTCCACAGCGGCCGGTAGTTCCGGCGGTGCACCAGGAGCCGGCGGCCCGTCCGTCGGTGCACCTCGTGGGCCTGGGCCAGCAGGTCCGCGTGGGCCTCGTCGGCGGCCTCGATCAGAATCCGGGCCGCCACCACCAGGCCGTCGTCGCCGTCCAGCTCTCGCGTGACCGCCTCGACCTGGTCGGGAAACCGGATCCGTGCGTGGGCGCCGTAGCGGTGCCGGACCTCCCGCAGCAGCGCCTGCTGCCGCTCCGGATCGAGCTGGAGCCGCCCGCCACCCAGCAACCGCCGGAGCCAACGCATGTCGCCTCGTTTCAGCAGAGCCGTCCCGGACCGCGCAAATGCTAGTGCGTCGGACGTACCTCGTATGGTGATGGGGTGGCGGACCGATCTTTGACCCTGATGGCGGTGCACGCGCACCCCGACGACGAGGCGACGAGCACCGGCGGCATCCTCGCCCGCTATGCGGCGGAGGGCGTCACGACGGTGCTCGTGACCTGCACGGACGGGGGGTGCGGCGACGGGCCCGGCGGGGTCAAGCCGGGCGACCCGGGGCACGACCCGAAGTCCGTGGTGGCGATGCGCCGGGCCGAGCTGGTGGCCAGTTGCGAGGCGTTGAAGGTGACGCATCTGGAGACGCTCGACTACGCCGACTCCGGGATGATGGGCTGGGCGACCAACGACCTGCCCGACGCGTTCTGGAACACGCCCGTGGCGGAGGCGGCCGACCGGCTGGCCGAGCTGATCCGGCGCTACCGGCCCGACGTCGTCGTCACCTACGACGAGAACGGCTTCTACGGCCACCCGGACCACATCCAGGCGCACCGCGTCACCATGGCCGCCGTCGAGCAGACCGGCATCCCCGCGAAGGTCTACTGGACCACCGTGCCGCGCAGCGCGTTCGAGGAGTTCGGCCGCGTCATGAAGGAGATCGGCGTCGAGTTCCCCGAGCCGGACGGGCCGTCGGACGAGATGCCCACGCTCGGCCTGCCCGACGACGAGATCACCACCTGGGTGGACACCAGCGCCTACGGCGCCCAGAAGTTCGAGTCGTTGGCCGCGCACGCCAGCCAGGCCGAGAACATCTTCTTCCTGCAACTGGGCCAGGACCGGTTCACCGAGCTGATGGGCGTGGAGACCTTCGTCCGGGTCCGTGACACCACCGGCGCGCCGGCGCGCGAGGACGACCTGTTCGCCGGCCTGCGCTGAACGCGGCTTCCGAGGACAGCGACACGACAGGCGTCACGCTTCCCCGCGGACCATCCGGATCAGCCGGTCGAGGACGTGGCCCTCGCTGACCCGGAGGCCGTCGTGCTCGTACTCGTTGGTGATCCAGGTGCGCAGGCCGCGCACCGAGCGGGCCGTGGCGAGCGAGTCGTCGGTGTCGACGTACATGTCGTCGTGGTAGACGGCCGCCGCCACGGGGACCTCGTTGCGCGCCAGTCGCCCCGGGTCGTAGAGGTCGGGCCAGTCCTCCCGCCGGGCGAGCAGCTCCGCCACCTCGTCCAGCGGGGCCAGCGCCGGGTCGGTGGTGAACATCCACGGATAGATCATCTCGCCGGTCAGCAGCATCGGGACGCCGTCGGCCAGGGCCCGGTCGGCGTCGAACCGCGGGAACTCGGCGCGCACCGACTCGGCGGCCCATCCGGTGCCCTGCGGGGACACCGACCGCTGGCCGTAGATCGACTCGTGCAGGACGGCGTAGAGCGGACGGGCCGCGAACGACAGGTGGCTCTCGACCTGGGCGAGGAACGAGTCGGAGAACGGGTGCCCGGGCGCCCGGACGCTGTCCTCGAGCAGGTAGTGCAGCGTGTGGGAGCCGCTGCCGGTGCCCAGCATGATGCCGAGCGCCTGGAACGCCTCGGCCGTCAGCCGCCCGCCCCCGGGCAGCCGTACCTCCTGCTCCCGCAGGTGGCGCACCACGGCGCGGACGGTGTCGACGTCCTCGGGGTAGCGGGCGTAGTGCGCCTCGACCTTGCGCCCCACCCGCGGATAGGCGGCCCGGTAGACGGCCTCGGGCGTGCTGCGCAGCCCCGGGAGGCCTCCGGTCACGAGGGCCTCGCGGATGCCCTCGGGCGCGTACGACAGGTAGGTGAGGGTGCAGAAGCCGCCGTAGCTCTGGCCCAGCAGGCTCCAGCGCCCGGCGTCGCCGAGCAGTTCCCGGCGGATCAGCTCGCAGTCCCGGACGATCGAGTCAGCCCGGAAGTGCGCCAGGTACCCGGCCTGCGCGGCCGCGCCACCGCGCCGCGGCAGGGTGTGCCGGTCGGCGGGCGTGGAGCGGCCGGTGCCGCGCTGGTCCAGCAGCAGCACCCGGTAGTCGTCCAACGCCCGGTCCAGCCAGGTGTCGCGGCCCACCGGGCGCGGTGACCGGCCGCCCGGCCCGCCCTGGAGGAACAGCAGCCAGGGCAGCGGCTCCCGCTCCCGGCCGGCGGCCACGACCTCGCGGGCGTACACCTCGATCCGCTCGCCGGCCGGGTCCGCGTGGTCGAGCGGTAGGCGGAAGCGGTGGTCGGTGATGACGGTGCCCGGTTGACGGTAGGTCGGCACGGGTTCCCTTTCCGAAGGTGGCGCGGTGCGAACATCGGCGGCCGCCGGCTGCCGCGCGGGCCGGTGCCCTGACCAAGGTTCGCAGGTCCGGCGTGCGAGCGGTCCGGAGTTGGTATGCCTATGGGGTGGCGGAACGCGCGGGCAACGAGCAGTCCGGGGCAGGTGACGACGAGCCGGCGGACGAGGGTGGGACAGCGTCCCGGACGTCGGCGCCGGGTCGCTCGGCGGCGGGGCTCGGCCTGGTGCTGGGCGCCCTGGGCGTGGTCTACGGCGACATCGGCACGAGCCCCCTGTACGCGTTGAAGACGGTCTTCACCCTCGACCGCAACCTGACCCCGGACGTCCCCGACGTGTACGGGGTGATCTCGTGGGTCTTCTGGTCGATCATCCTGATCGTGTCGGTCAAGTACGTCATCTTCATCCTGCGGGCCGACAACGAGGGCGAGGGCGGGGTGATGGCCCTGGCCGCCCTGGCCCGGAGGGCGCTGCTCAAGGTCAGCGAACGGCGGGCCGCCTCGGTGCTGGCGCTCGGGGCCCTCGGGGCGGCCCTCTTCTACGGCGACAGTGTGATCACCCCGGCGATCTCGGTGCTGTCCGCGGTGGAGGGGCTGGAGGTGATATCCCCGACGTGGGAGGTGGTCGTGCTGCCGGTGTCGGCGGTGATCCTCACCCTGCTGTTCGCCATCCAGCGCTGGGGCACCGGACGGGTCGGCGCCGTGTTCGGGCCGATCATGCTGATCTGGTTCGCCTGCCTGGGCGTCGCCGGCGCGGCCGAGGTCATCCGTCACCCGGACGTCCTGGCCGCGCTGTCACCGACGTACGCGGCCCTGTTCGTCGTCGACCACCCGGTCATCGCGTTCATCGCCATGGGCGCCGTGGTGCTGTCGATCACCGGCGCCGAAGCGCTCTACGCCGACATGGGGCACTTCGGTCGCGCCCCGATCCGCCGGGCCTGGTTCGCGGTCGTCTTCCCCGCGCTGACACTCAACTACCTGGGGCAGGGCGCACTGATCCTCCGGGCGCCGGAGAGCCGGGACAACCCGTTCTTCCTGCTGCTGCCGGGCTGGGCGCAGCTGCCGATGGTCGTCCTGGCCACCGTGGCCACCGTCATCGCGTCCCAGTCGGTGATCTCGGGAGCGTTCTCGGTGTCCCGGGAGGCCATGCGGCTGGGCTTCCTGCCGCACCTGCGCATCCGGCAGACCTCCCGCAGCCAGTACGGGCAGATCTATGCCCCGGGCGTGAACTGGGGCCTGTTCGTGGCGGTCCTCGTGGTGGTGTTCGCGTTCGGCTCATCCACCAACCTCGCCGCCGCCTACGGGGTGGCGGTCACCGGCACCTTCATGATCACCACGACCCTCTTCCTGGTCGTCGCGCGCGCCCGCTGGCGCTGGCCGACCTGGCGGCTGGTGGTGTTCGGGGTCGTGTTCGGCAGCATCGAGCTCACCTTCTTCACGGCGAACCTGGCCAAGGTCACCCACGGCGGCTGGCTGACGCTGCTCATCGCGACCGTCCTGTTCACGGTCCTGCTGACCTGGCGCCGCGGTGCCGAACTGGTCACCGCCCGGCGGATCGAACGGGAAGGACCGCTCCCCGAGTTCATCGAGACCCTGCACGCCACGAACATCCCGTGGGTGCCGGGCACCGCGGTGTTCCCCCATCCCAACAAGGAGACGACGCCCCTGGCGCTGCGCGCGAACGTCGCGCACTACCACGTCCGGCACGAGAAGATCGTGATCATCACGGGTCGCACGGCCAACGTCCCGCACCTGCCGTGGGACAAGCGCCTCACCATCGACGACCTCGGCGACCCGAACGACGGCATCATCCACATCGACGCCCTCTTCGGCTTCCAGGACCCCACCGACTTCCCCGAGGTCCTTCGCCGCGCGGCCGCCCACCCGCTCGCCAGGGACGTCCACCTCGACCTGGACCAGGTCTCCTACTTCGTCTCACGGATCACGCTGCGCTGCACCCGCCAGCCCGGCATGGCCGTCTGGCGCAAGCGCCTGTTCATCGCCCTCGCGCACAACGCCGCCAGCCACACCGAGTTCCTCCACCTGCCCGAGGAACGCACCATCGTCCTCAGCGCCGAGGTCGCGGTCTGACCGGCCGGGTTCAGCCGTTGCCGAGCACGCGATCCGGAGGTACCCGGTGTTTTCCCCGGCGCCGGCCTGGGCACGTTCCGTTCATGGACGCCGGATCGATGCTGGACGGCCGCTACCGGCTGCTGGACCGGCTGGGCGCCGGCGGCATGTCGGTGATCTGGCGTGCCCACGACGAGGTGCTCGGGCGCGACGTGGCGGTGAAGCTGCTCTCCCCCGAGCTGGCGGCCGACCCGCAGTTGCTGCACCGGATCCGCGCCGAGGCCCGGTCCGCCGCGCGGCTGCGCCACCCGAACATCGTCGAGGTCCACGACTACGGCGAGGCCAGCGACGGCGCCGGCCCGCCGGTGCCGTACGTGGTCATGGAGGTCGTCGAGGGCCGCTCGCTGGAGCAGCTGCTCAGCGGCGGTGCGCTGCCCTGGCGGGTGGCCGCGCTGGTCTGTGCCCAGGTCGCCGCGGCGCTGGCCGCCGCCCACCGCCGCGGGATCGTGCACCGGGACGTCAAACCCGGCAACGTGATGGTGGCGGGGGCCGGGGTGAAACTTGTCGACTTCGGCATCTCGGCGGCCTCGGGCGATCCGGACGGGCTGTCCGAAGGACTGCTGGGCACCCCGGCGTACCTGGCGCCGGAGCGGCTGGAACGGGGCGTGGTGCAGCCGGCCACCGACGTGTACGCCCTCGGACTGCTGCTCTACCGGGCCCTGGCCGGCCGGCTGCCCTGGCAGGCCTCCACGACCACCCAGATGCTCACCGCCCACCGCTACCGGGAACCGGCCGCGTTGCCGGACCTCGCCGACCTGCCCGCGGCGATCGGCGACCTGTGCCGGCGCTGCCTCGCCAAGGATCCCGCCGAGCGCCCGCCGGCCGCCGAAGCGGCGTCCGTCCTCGGTGCCGCCGCCGGGGTGCCGGCGACGACGCTCCTGCTGCCCGACGCCGCGGACGGCACCGAGCCCACGCCGACCCGTCTCTGGGCGCCGTCCCTCGGCCCGGTGGCCGCCGGCCTCGCGGCCTCACCGCTCGTCGCCGTGCCGCTCGCGGGCTGGCGGCGGCTTCCGCCGAGGAGGCGGGTGACCGTCGCCGGCGCGGTCGCCGTGACGCTGCTGGCCGGCGGAACTGCCGTCGCGCTGTCGGCGGGCGGGTCGTCCGGCGAGGACCCTCCCGCCCAGGCGAGCACCCCGGCCGCCGTCGTGGGCATCGGTCAGCGCCAGCCGGAGTGCAGCGTCCGCTACGCCCTCGACCGGGTCGCCGACGGCCGGTCCTCCAGCCGGGTCACCGTCACCAACACCGGGACGGTGCCGATCGGCGGGGCACGGCTGGCGTTCAGCCTCCCCGACCGGCAGCGCCTCGTGCAGGGTTCACCCGGCACGTGGCGGCAGAGCGGCGACTCGGTGCAGGCGAGCATCGGGGACCTGCCGCCCCGGCGGACCGTCACCGCCACCGTGGCGGTGACCTACCGGGAGGCCACCTCCCTGCCCGGCCAGTTCCGGGTGAACGACACCCCGTGCCGCAGCTCGTTCGCCGTCGCCGGGCAGCCGAACCGGCCCGCGCCGCCCTCAGCCGGCAAGGACGACGGCAGGAAGGGCGGGGCGGGCAAGGGCGAGGACGGCAACAAGGGCAAGGGCAAGAAGGACGACGACTAGGTACGGGAAGTCCCACCACCTGCGGCTATGGACAAGCGGCCCATGCCTGTGCGTCCGCAGCACGCCTACGCTCGGTACGGACGCGTCGGTGCGCCCTGGCCGGTGTCGGGAGGCGAGCCATGGTACGCAGAGGTCTGGCCGTGCTGCTGGGTGCGGCGTTGGGGTTCATGGGGCTGGTCGGGGGCGCCTCGCCGGCCCGGGCGCTGCCGACCCCGAGCGGCTACCCGATCACCGGCGTCGACGTGTCCTACTTCCAGGGACCATCGTTCGACTGGGCCGCGGCAGCCCGGGGCGGGGCGAGGTTCGCCTACATCCGGGTCAGCGAGCAGGACGGCCGGGTGGTGCCGCACAACAATCCTGATCCCTTCTACGCCACCAACCAGGCCGGCGCCCGGGCTAACGGCCTGTACACCGGGGCGTACCACCGGGCCCGCCCCGACCTGAGCAGCGGCAAGCAGCAGGCCGACGTCCTGCTCGGCTTCGCCCCCTACGTCGCCGACGGACGCAGCCTCCCGCCGATGCTCGACATCGAGTGGCCCCGGGCCGACTGGGGCCTGAACGACTGCTACAACATGACGCCCGCCCAACTGGTGGCCTGGATCCGCGACTTCGTCACCGAGATCGCGGTGCGCACCGGCCGGCCGGCCATGATCTACACCAACACGAACTGGTGGAATCCCTGCACGGGCAGCAGCGCGAGCTTCGCGGCGAACCCGCTGTTCATCGCCAACTACTCCCAGAACCCACCGCCGTTGCCGGCCGGCTGGACGTCCTTCACCATGTGGCAGCACGCCGCGGGCGCCGCCATCCCCGGCTCCGACTACTCCTCGGCCGATCTGGACGTCTTCAGGGGCGACCACGCGGCCCTGGCCCGACTGCTCGGCGGCCCCGCGACCAGCCTGCTGGCGACCGTCAACAACCGTTACGTGACCGCGGAGAACTCCGGCGCGTCAGCCCTGATCGCGAACCGGACCGCCATCGGCGCCTGGGAGCAGTTCGACCAGATCGACGCGGGGGGCGGGCTCGTGGCGTTCCGCGCCCGGATCAACGGCCGGTACGTCACGGCGGAGAACGCCGGCGTCTCCCCACTGATCGCCAACCGCACCGCCGTGGGGGCCTGGGAGAGGTTCCGGATCATCACCAACACCGACGGCACCGTCAGCCTGCTGGCCAACGTGAACAACCGGTACGTGACCGCGGAACAGGCCGGCACCCAGCCGCTGATCGCCAACCGCACCACCGTCGGCCCCTGGGAGAAGTTCCGTGCCGCCACGCCGCCGGCCCCGGTCCACCTGCTCGCCGGCGCGAACCTCCGGTACGTCACGGCCGACGGCGGCGGCGCCTCGCCCCTGATCGCCAACGGGACCACGGCCGGTCCAGCGCAGCAGTTCGACCAGATCGACGCGGGCGGCGGGCTCGTGGCGTTCCGCGCCCGGATCAACGGCCGGTACGTCACGGCGGAGAACGCGGGCGTCTCCCCACTGATCGCCAACCGCACCGTCGTCGGGGCCTGGGAGAGGTTCCGGATCATCACCAACACCGACGGCACCGTCAGCCTGCTGGCCAACGCGAACAACCGGTACGTGACCGCGGAACAGGCCGGCACGCAGCAGCTGATCGCCAACCGCACCACCGTCGGCCCCTGGGAGAGGTTCGTCCAGATGACCGGCTGACCGCTACACCGTCGACCGTGGCGGGATCGGGAAGCGGCCGCGGCGCCACTGCCAGTGGCGGCCGGCCTTCAGGTGGTCGACGACCGCGCGCTGGAGCACGGTGCCGCGCGGCAGCTGGTCGAGCGGCGTGGTCAGGGTGCGGAACACGAACCGCAGCACCTCGACGTCGCCGTCCAGCCCGTCCGGCTCCTCGTAGGGCTCCAGCTCGAACCTCCGCTGGAACCGGACGATGTTGGAGTCCTCGGGCAGGTATTCCCGCAGCTGCGGGTCGAGCAGCCACGAGCCGCAGGCGAACGCCGTGTAGCGCTCGTCCGGGAAGTGGCGTGGGAAGAACTCGCGTGCCTCGTCGAGCGACGCCTCGACCGCCTCCGGGGTCAGCGGCCCCGCGTCGGGAATGTGCAGGTCGATGGTGCCGGCGTCGCCGCGCTGGTGCTGCAGCCGGCCCAGCTCGTAGAGGCCGCCGCGCACGTGCAGCGTCAGCCAGCTCTGCATGACCGGCCAGCCCTCGCCCCGCATCCGCCGGTCGACCGCGAGGTTGCGGCCCAGGTCCGCGAGGGTCACCCACGACACCGTGTCGGCGATGCCGTGGTCGCGGTGGTACGCCCGGACGACGCCGACCAGGGCCAGGTACGCGTACCCGTAGAGATGCCGCCAGGCGAGGCCGCGTTCGCGGGGCAGCGCCGGACCGGGCACCAGCCAGCCGTGGCCCCCGAGATCGGCGCGGACCAGGGCGATCGAGCGGTCGAGCAGCCAGCGCAGCTCCGGAGTCCACAGCGGCGAATCGGCGTCGGGCCAGCCCGCCATGATCTCGGCGGCGTCGTCCGGGCGTACCCCGAGCCGGTCCAGGATCGCGGGGGCGTCGGCTTTGGCCGGCAGCGGGGCGGACGGCCGGTCACCGGCGAGCCGGTGCACGCGCTCGACGTCCTCGACGGGCACCCCGAGCCGGGCGGCGGTGTCTTCCAGATCCACGCGGACGACCGTACCTACCGGTGGCGCCACCGCAACAGGCCCGGAGCGGCCGAGCCATCCGGGGCGGCGGCAGCCCGCCGCCGCCCCGGACCCGCCGGGAGTCAGGCGATCCGGTAGGCCCGCTGGATCGTCTGGGTCACGGTGTTGCCGGCGCTGTCGGCGGCGGTCAGGCGCAGCGAGACGAAGCCGGGCTGCCGCGGGTGCCGGATGAGGGCGGTGTCCCGGTGCACCGGCAACACCACCCACGTCCTGCCGTCGTCGAACGAGGCCGAGACGCCGACCACCCGGCCGGGCGCGGCGGTGGACCCCGCCAGCCGGTCGAGCGCCACGGGCAGGGTCATCGTCGTGCCGGCCCTCGCCGTGTTGGCGTCGTCGAGCGCGGGGACGGGCCGGGCCGTCGTCAGGGGCAGCCGCTCCGGCTTCGACGTGTGCGCGGAGGTGAAGGTCCAGGCCACCGAGACCGACGTCGACAGGGTGTCCGGCGCGCCGCGGGTGACGGCCGCCTCCAGACGGTAGGTGGCCCTGCCGGGGGGCACCGGGAAGTCCGCGTACGCACTGTCCGCCGTGCCGATCTCCGTGCCGTCGCGGAACAGCCGGAGGTGGACCGGCAGGTCGTCGCGGCTCGCGGGGCGGCCCGCCGCGTCGCCGAACAACGGCGGCGACGCGACCGAGATGGTGTCGCCGTCGCGGCCCGCGTACCCCAGTGGCGCCAGGGCCGGGGCGCCGCCCACCGTGGGCCCGAAGGGCGCCGCGTTCCAGAGCTGGGTGTACGTCCGGCCCGGCTTGAAAACCGACTCCTGGGCGGTGAGGTTGTCGCCCTCGACGAACGTGGACGTCCAGACGATGCCGCCGTCGGTGTTGTAGTACTCGGTGGCGCGGAAGGGCAGGTCGAACGACGTGTGCGAGCCGATGGGCCCGGCGCCGCCGGGGGACGCCGCGCGGTGGAACCGGGCGGCGGTCGCGGTGGTCGACTGGCTCCGGTAGGTCGCCTTGACGGTGGCGAGGTTCTTCGGTGACAGCTTCCGGGTGAGGCCGGTGAACATGTCGCCCTGGCGGACGTACGCGAGGTCGTAGGTGTAGGGGCTGTTCCGGAAGCTCCGGTCGGGGCCGGGGCGGGCGAGCCCGACGCCCAGTGTCGCCGTGAACTCGGGGGCCGCGACGGCGGGGCCGATCCGGCCGAAGAAGACCTCCTCGAACGACTCGCCGTCGAGCTGCACACCCGGGTAGCGAAGACCGTCGTTCCAGGTCGCGCTCACGTGGATCGCGAGCGGTGCGGCGTCCCGGTGGGGCAGGGTCAGCGAGACCGGCCGGGCCGTGCGGGCGTCGAGCGCCTCGGTGACCGGGCCGCGCACGTCGAGGACGGGTTGCGCGAGCAGGGTCGACGCGGCGCCCTCGTGGATGGTGCTGTACAGCGCGTACCGGCCCTTGGGCAGCCGCAGGACGCCGCCGCCCGGTTGCGCCTCCAGGGTGCTGAACTCGCCCGTCGCCAGGTTCGCGGCCACGGTGGTGTACTCGGTGGCCGGTCGGCCGTCGCGCCCGGTGTGGTCGAGCCGGACGTCGTAGCTCTCGATCTCCCGGTTGAGCGCGAACGGCGTCCGTACCCGCAGGTCGCCGGCGCCGGTCGCGGTGAGCGCGCCCTGGTAGAGGCCGTCGGGCGCGTCCACCCGGGTGTCCACGGTGATCGTCGCCTGGGCGCGGCCACCGGCCGGAACGACAAGGGTGGCCGGGCTGACGGTGACCATGCCGGCCGGCGCCGGGGCGACGCTCAGCGACAGGGTGACCGGCGCGGTGCCCGTGTTGCGGTAGCCGACGACCTGGGCGACGGGGGTGTCGTCGCCGTGGGGCCAGCGCTGGACCGGGAAGTCGATCGCGGCGACCTCGGCGGCGACCGGCTGGGCGACGGCGCGGCCGATGTCCAGCCGGCCCGCGCCCTGCTCGTAGAGGCTGTCCTCGCCGGCCGGCTTGGCGGAGTCCATGAGGGCGGCCTTGAGCTGCGGGCCGGACCAGTCGGGGTGCTGTCCGGCGAGGATCGCGGCCGAGCCGGCCACGTGCGGGGTCGCCATCGACGTGCCCGACATGGTGGCGTAGCCGCCCCCGGGGGCAGCGGCCACGATGTCCACGCCCGGCGCGCTGATCTCGGGCTTGATGTGGTTGTCGCCCACCCGGGGCCCGCGCGCGGAGAAGTAGGCGCGCTGGTCGTCCGCGTCGACGGCGGCCACGGCGAGGGCGTCGTCCGCGGAGGCCGGCGTCATGACCGACTTCGGCTTGCCCTCGTTGCCGGCGGCGACCACGAAGAGGGTGCCGTACCGGTGGCTCAGGTCCTGGACCGCGGTCTCCAGCGGGTCGGGGCCCGGCCGGTCGGTGTCGCCCAGGCTCAGGTTGACCACGCGGGCCTGCGCGGCGGCCCACTCCATGCCGGCGATGACGTCCGAGTCCAGGCACTCGTTGGTGGCACAGACCTTGCCGACGACCAGTTTCGCGCCCGGTGCCACGCCGCGGTACCGGCCGCCGGAGGCGGCGCCGCTGCCCACGATGGTCGACGCCACGTGGGTGCCGTGACCGACGGTGTCGGTCGGGTCGTCGCCGCCGGTGAAGTCCCGGACCGCGGCGAGGTGCCCGGCGAAGTCGGGGTGGCCGGCGTCGATCCCGGTGTCCAGCACGCCGACGGTCACGCCGGTGCCGTCGAAACCGGCCTGCCAGGCGTTCGGGGCGCCGATCTGCGGCACGCTGCGGTCCAGGGAGATTCGGCGCTTGCCGTCCAGCCAGACGCGGGTGACCCCGGCGGCGAGGGTGCGGGCCGACGCCGTGCCGCGGGTGAGGGAGGACCACAGCTCGGCCCGGCCGTTCCGGTCCGTCCGCACGGCCAGCGCGTGGGCGGCGGGCAGGTCCGCGTGCACCCGCGCGGCGCCCCGGACGGCGGCGGACCGCGCCGGGGCCGCGGCGTCCTCCGGGTACGCGACCAGCAGCGGCAGTTCGGCCGCCCGGTCGTCGTAGCCGAGCTCGCCGAGCGTGGTGAGGTCGAACAGCCGCCGGTCGAGTCGACCGTCGTGCAGCAGCGGCACGGCGTCCACCGGGACGACGTACTGGTGGCCGCCTTCCCGGCTGCTGACGAACCGCGTGCCGGCCCGCCCCGGCGCCGGCTGGATCTCGGGGCGGCCGTCCGCGCCCAGCGACACCCGGTCCCCCGTGATCAACGTGAAGGTGCCGGGCGTGCCGGAGACCGGCGCCGCCGGCCTCTCCTGCGCCGCCACCGGCTGAGCCGCCAGGCCCGCCACGGCCAGCGCGGTCGCGAGCACCCCTGCGGTCAGAGCGCGTCGTTGCCGAGGTCGCACATCGTCCTCTCCGCCACGGGCCTCTCCCGGGACGGCACGATGACGCCTGGTCGGGTCGGCCGGTTGATCTCTCCGGATGTGGCGCTGGTCACAAATTCGCCCCTGGCGGTGCAGCCGCATCTCCCGCCCGGGTTCCATGCGCCGGTGACCGCGGTACGAGGCCCCGGAGGGAGGGAGCACAGGTCAGGTGGGTGACGCCGAGGAGTTCGACGCTTTCTACACGGCCTGTGCGGGACGGGTGGTGGGTCACGTCTACGTGCTGACCGGCAACCGCGGCGAGGCCGAGGACGCCGTCGCCGAGGCCTTCATGAGGGCCTGGCAGCGGTGGCGGACCGTGCGGGAGGCGGACAGCCCCGAGGCCTGGGTCCGCCGGGTCGCCTCCCGGATCGCGGTGAGCAGCTGGCGCAAGACGCTCAACCGGATCCGCGCGCACCACCGGGCCGCCGTCGACCAGAGCGTGCCCGGGCTCAGCGAGGACCACGTCGCCCTGCTCCAGGCGCTGCAGCGGCTGAACCCCAACCAGCGCCGCGCCGTCGTGCTGCATCACCTCAACGATCTCAGCGTCGCCGACGTCGCCGCGGAGATGCAGGTGCCCGTCGGCACCGTGAAGGCGTACCTCGCCCGCGGTCGGAAGGCGATGGCCGGGATGCTGACCGACACGCACCACGAGGGGGCCTCCCATGGCTGATCCGCGCGACGACCTCGCCGCGATCGCCGACGGCGTGCGGCGCGTCACCACGCTGCCCGGTCCGCAGACGCTGCGCCGGCGCAGCGAGCAGCGCCGGAGGCGCCGGACGGCCGTCACCGGCGTGGGACTGGCCGTCGCGGCCGTGGCCGCCGGGACCACCCTGCTGCAGGCCCGGGACCACGTCGTCCCACCGGACCCGGGTGTCGGCCCGGCGGGCCCGGTCACGCCCTCCGCCGTCCCGTCCGTGACCCCCTCGGTCGACCCGTCCGTGACCCCCTCGGCGGGGCCCCAGGAGATCCTCAGCGGCCGGCGGCAGGTCCTGATCCTGGTGCCCGGCATGGGTTCGTCCACGCTGGCGACCGGCCGTGACGACGACCGGGTGCGGGCCACCACCGAGCAGGGCATCGACGACCGGGCGCTGTGGGTGCTGCGCCCCGAGGGTGACCGGTTCCGGATCATGCTGGCCAGGCCGGGCGGCACCGACCGGGTCTGCATGACCGTCGTGCACGACGCCGCCCCGGGCAGCGTCCGCGGCCGGGCGTGCGAGCCGGCGACCTCGGCCCAGCTCTTCACGATCGAGAAGGTCGCCGACGGGACCTACTCGATCTTCCAGGGCAAGCGCTACGTCCAGGTGGTCGACGGCACCAACGCGCTGGTCCCCGACCTGCCGGAGGGCCTGACCACCACGTACGAGTTCGCGGACCGCGGTCCCGCCCCGGCGGAGCGGTAGCGCCCGGTAGGTACGCCGTCGCGCAACGCCTCAAGTAAAGCTCAAATCCAGTTCGGCCGATCCTTCGCAGCGACGAACCTGCATACCCTCGACGCAACCCGGCTCACTCTCGGTCCTCCCCGATCCCGTCACGGCGGTGACCACCGTCGTGCACGGGCCGACCCTGCGCGAGCCCGGCGTGACCGTCGCGGATGGACGGCCTGCCCGCAGCCGGGCCGGCCACCGCGTCAACCGCACGTCGCAAGCAGAAGGAGGGGAGAATGCGACGGACACGACGACGCATAGCGCTTTTCGCGCTGCCCACCCTGGTGGGAAGCGTCCTCATGGCGACCGGGCCCGCGGGCGCGGATCCCGCCGGGTCGGGAGCCTCGGCAGGCTCCGGACGATCCAGCCTCGAGGCTCCGGAGGCCGCGCGCCTCGTACGCATCAAGCTGACCGGCGCCGACATGCTGGACAAGGTGGCCGCCGCCGGCTTCGACCTCGAACACGGTCTCCAGCGCGTGCCGACCGGCATCGAGGGCGAGGCGGTGGCGACCGCCGAGCAGGTCGCCGAGCTCAAGGCGCTGGGCGTCGAGATCCTCGGCGACGGCGAGGGCTTCACCTGGAGCGAGGAGGCCGACGGCGGCCTCCAGACCCTCCGCACGACCGCTGTCCAGCCGCTCGCGCACGAGGAGACGGTGCGGATCGCCCGTGCCGACTGGTTCACGACGAAGGGCCAGGGCTTCCTCTACGTCGAGGCGCGAACCACCGAAGGGGCGCAGACGAACCCGGTGGTCGGGATGCAGCTCGAGAACGACTCGGGCGCGGGCACCGCGTTCGGCTCCGCCCGGACCATGAGCCGGTTCGTCGACTCCGGGCAGTACATGTTCCACCGGAACCTGTTCAAGCTCGACGCCCGCCCGAGCCAGATCCGGGTCACGAGCTCGACGGGGGGCGTCGCCACCGGCTACGTCTCCAACTGGCTCGAGGACGGGGCGCCGCCGCTGACGGCGAACCCCTCCTACAAGTGGGACTTCGTCGACGGCTACCGGCACCCGCAGCAGCTCTTCAGCCGCGCCGAGGAGATCGCCCGCCAGTACCCGGGCATCGCCGAGATCGTCTACCTGCCGAACAAGACGAACGGCTACCAGCGAAAGGCGCAGGCCACGATCGGCGGCACCGGGCAGAGCGCGGTCGTGGTCAGCTCGGCCGCCTGGGGCCACGAGGGCGGCAACGACATCACCGTCGAGTTCGTGGACCGGCCGGGGGCCAACCTCCCGCTCGCGGTCGAGGTCGCCGGCAAGGCGATCCGCGTGCTCCTCGCGAAGGACGCCTCCGGTGCGCCGGCGAGCACGGCCATGCAGGTGGCGGCGGCACTGGAGAGCCAGTCCCAGGGCCTGATCGACCGGGCGCACCCGTATCGCACCAACGCGGGCACCGGCATCGTCGCGGCGACCGCCGGCCCGGTCGCGCTGACCGACTTCCTCGACCAGAAGCGCGTCGGCGCCCCGGAGGGCGAGGTGCCCCGCGGCCCGGCCACGATCCCCGTCCTGCGGATCGGCAAGCACCGCGACGGCAGGAACCCGGGCGTGCTGATCCAGGCGCAGGACCACGCCCGCGAATGGGTGCCCGCGACGACCAGCCTGGAGTCGGCCGAGCGCCTGGTGCACAACTACGCGTCCGACCGGGAGACCAGGAAGATCGTCGACAACACCGACATCTTCTTCATCCTGTCCAACAACCCCGACGGGGCGAACTACAGCTTCTACAACTTCGCCTCGCAGCGCCGGAACATGACGAACCACTGCCCGGACGACAACGCCGATCCGGCCCGGCGCAACTCCTGGGGCGTGGACCTGAACCGGAACTACCGGGTCGGGTCGGCCCACGACGGCTACTCGGGCGGGTCGTTCAGCTGCGTCAGCGACACCTACCAGGGCCCGGAGAAGCTGTCCGAGCCGGAGTCGAAGAACATCATCTGGCTGGTCGAGAAGTACCGGAACATCAAGTTCATGATGTCGGTGCACTCCAACGGCGGCCAGCTGTTCTGGCAGCCGGGCGCCTACATCGCGGACGGGCGGATCACCACGCCGCGGCCGCCACTGGGTGACGAGGCGTTCTACTGGCAGTCGGCCGCCCGGATCCTGTCGCAGGTGAAGGCGCACCGGCAGACCGTCGTCACGCCGGAGAACGTCGGCGGCTCGTCGGACGTCCTCTACTCCTCCGCGGGCAACGTGCGCGAGGACCTCTACTACAACTACGGGATCTACGCCTTCGGCTGGGAGGTCGGCGGCTCGGTCTACAACCCGGCCACCGGCAACTGGCAGGGCGGTTCGTTCCAGCCGGCGTGGGTGGGAGACCCGGACCTCGTCAGCGGCCACTCCGAGACCATGGAGTACGCCAACGGCATCATGGAGATGTTCCGGATCGCGGCGGACTGGGGCAAGGACCACCAGAAGCCGACGTCCCAGCTCGTGCCCGGCGGCGGGAGGTACACCGGGCCCGTCGACGTGCGCTTCGAGACGAGCGAGCCCGCCACCATCTACTACACGACGGACGGCAGCCGGCCCACCCTCGAGTCGCCGCGCTACGCGGCGACCGAGTTCCGTGAGCCGGGGCAGGTGTTCCACGTGACCGAGACGACCACGTTCCGCTGGTTCTCGGTCGACAGCGCCGGCAACATCGAGCAGAACTACGACCCGTCGAAGAACGACAGGCGCAACAACTACCGCACGGCGACGATCACGATCGCCCAGCAGTAGCCCACGGCCCTCCCATGATCATTGCCTCGTCAGCGGGTTCCATGCTCGCTGACGAGGCAATGGCCGGGGCTCCGCGCTGATTCCGGCGACCGTCAGGCGGTCGAAGGACGGCGGTCGACCCAGTCGGTGATGAGCCGGCGCTCGGCGAAGAACCACCGGCCGCCCTGCCGGACGAACGTGTCCTGGTAGCGGATCGACATGACCATGAGGGTGCGCTGTCCCTCCTCGACCCAGAGGTGGTGCGCCAGGCAGTAGGTCTCGCCGGTGGCGCCGTCACCGTCGACGGTCACCGTGCACTGACCGTTGAAGTGGGTCGTCCTGTCGTAGTTCCGCAAGGAGCCGAACGCCTCGGCCAGCTCATCCCGGCCGTTGAGGACCTGCACCGGCTCGGTCGTGTCGGGCTCGCCGTCGTACACGGCGACGCGGGCGTCGTCGGTGAAGAGTGCCGCCTGCCCCTGGGCGTCGCGCCGGTCGGCCAGGTGGGCGTAGGCGTCGACCAGGTCGCGGATGGCCAGCCGGTCGGCGACCTGTTCGGGCATGGGCGTGGGACTGCTCATGGTGGTTCCTCTTGCTCGCCGGGGCGAAGCCCGTGGTGCGTTGTCAGGGACGATACTGTCCCCGGCCGGTCCGGGCCGGCCAACACCGATTACCTGGCGCAGCCGCAGCCGCGGCCTGTGGGGCGGACCGTCAGCCGGTGGTGGTGAGGTCCGTCGTGGCGGCCAGGTCGGTCACCAGGTCCACCATCCGGCGCAGCCCGGGCGATGTGTTGTCGGGTCGCCAGACCATCTCGGTTGGCAACGCCTCCCCGGCGAGCGGCACGAACACCACGCCGGTACGGCGCAGGTTGTGCGCCGACCAGCCCAGTCGGGTGATCCCCACGCCGGCGGCGACGAGGCCGAGCAGCCCCTGAACGCTGGCGTCCCGGGCGACGATGTCGGGAGTGAACCCGGCGGCGCGGAAGCTCTCGTCGAACGCTCGGTGCCACGGCTCCCAGGAACTGCGCGGGGTCATCACCCACCGTTCGTTCGCCAGTTCGGACAGGGTCAGCTCGGTGCGATCGGCAAGCGGATGCCCATGGGGCAGGACGACGCACACCTGTTCGGTGGCGATCGTGCGCGCGGCAAGGCCAGGGACCCGCGGCGGGCGGGTGAACGCGAGGTCGTACCGGCCGTCGAACAAGCCCTCGACGAGCGGCCCGATGGTGCTCTCCTCGGTGGTGAGTCTCAGGTCGGGGAGACGCTCCCGGGCGGCCCGGACCACCGGTGGGAGCAGGTGGTTGGCGGTGGTGGCCAGGAAGGCCAGGCGGAGCTGGCCGGTCTCGCCGCGTACGGCCCGTCCCACCACGGCGACGGCCTCGTCGGCGCGGTCCAGCACCGCGCGGGCCTCGGGCAGGAACAACGCCCCGATATCCGTCAGTCTGGTGCCCCGGCTGTCCCGCTCGAACAGTTTCGCGCCGAGAATCCGTTCCATTGCGTTGATCTGCTGGGACAGCGACTGCTGCGTGATCATCAGCCGAGCGGCCGCCCGGGTGAAGCTCGACTCCTCGGCGACGGCGACGAAGTACCTGAGCTGCCGAAGATCAGGGGCCACAGGCCGAGACTACCGCCGTACCAGGTAACCGGTGTTGGCCGTGGCCAACCGACCGCCGGCAGCATCGTTCGTGTTCAGGACGAACACGTAACGGGAGCGGAATGATGCAGAACAACACGCAGGGCCGGGTCTGGTTGATCACCGGATGTTCCTCCGGCTTCGGTCGCGAACTGGCACTGGCGGCGGTGGCCGCCGGCGACCGGGTGATGGCCACCGCGCGCCGGCCGGAAACCCTGACCGAACTGGCCGACCAGGGCAGGGGCCGGATCAGTACGGTGGCGCTCGACGTCACCGAGCCCGCCTCCATCGACGCCGCGGTGCAGGCCACGCTGGCGTTGTACGGCCGGATCGACGTCCTCGTCAACAACGCCGGTTCGCTGGTCCTCGGCGCGGTCGAGGAGATCACCATGGCGGAACTGCGCCAGCAGATGGAGGTGGTCTTCTTCGGCGCGGCCGAGGTGACCAAGGCCGTCGTACCGCTGATGCGGGAACAGGGCAGCGGGACGATCGTGCAGATGAGTTCGCTGGGCGGGCAGAAGACGTACCCGGGCTTCGGGGCGTACCACGCCGCCAAGTGGGCCCTTGAAGGGATGTCCGAGACGCTGGCGACCGAACTGGCGCCGCTGGGCGTACGGGTGATGATCGTGGAACCCGGCGCGTTCCGGACCGACTTCAACACCAACAAGTACGTCACGCAGGAGCTGGCGGCGTACCAGGACACGGCCGGCGCGACCCGCCGGTTCACCGCCGAACTGGCCGACGCGGAGCCGAACGACCCGGTGAAGGGTGCGGCGGCCATCCTGAAGGTGCTGGACAGCGACCGCCCGCCGCTCCGGCTCCTGCTCGGGGGCGACGCGGTGGACGGTCTGCGCGAGCACCACGAGGCACTGCTCGCCGAGGTTGCCGCCTGGGAGGAGACCAGCCGATCGACAGCGGTCGCCTGAACCACACCCGCACGGGCAGACCGCCCTCGAAGGAGGACTACCCCGTCAGCGCAGAGGTTCAGTCCTCGTCGTCGTCCGCCTCGTCGAGGTAGTCGGCGTCGATCTGATGCGCGGCCAGGACCTCGGCTGCCTCGTCGGGCCGGCCCTGAGCACGCAGGGCTCGCGCGAGGAGGGCACCGGCGGACCACCCGTACTCGTCGGGATCCTCCGCCAGCACCTCGCGGGCCTCCGACTCCGCGGCGACCGGGTCACCGGCGCGGAGCCGCAGGGTCGCCCGGTGAAGTCGCGCGGCGCGACGCTCGTCGGCCAACTCGTCGGGGCTGAACAGGGCCACGGCCATGTCGAGTCGGGCGAGTGCCTCGTCGACGCGGTCGGCCGCGGCCAGCAGCCGGGCAGCGGCGGCCTGGACGTTGCCCGCCTGCTCCGCCGGTGGTTGCTTCGCGACGCTGCTCAAGGTGTCGATCCGCTTCAACACGGTCCACGCCTGCTCGCTGGGCGGTCGACGGGCGAGCAGCACGAGCGCCCTGCTCGACACCCGCAGTTCCGCCTCGGCGGTGCCGTTGGCGCGGTGGCGATCGGCGGCGGCGAGCAGGTGGGTGACCGCCTGCTCGCCGGGCGTCGAGCCGGCGGCGTCCTCCAGGATCACCTCCAGCGGCGGCACTCCTTCGGGCAGGTGCTCCATCTCGCTGAGCTGCGCAAGGAGCGCCTGGGCGGAGTCCTTGTGGTGATACGCCCGTCGATACAGCTCCCACAGCAGGTAGCGGCAGCGAATGGCGTCGTCGCGCAGACCGGCACGGTCGAGGCTGCGGACCGCCTCCTCGGCGGCTTCGACCGCGTCCTCCCACCGGCCGGCGTTCCGCAGCGCGTGCGCGACGTCGAGCCGGGCCCGCGCCGCACCGGCGGTGTCGCCGGCGCCGGTCAGCGCGGCCACCCGCTCCACGAGGGCCGCAAGCTTCGGGTCGGTGGCCCGCGTGGTGTCGGCCGAGCGCCCGGCGAGAACGGTGAGCGGCAGCCGCTCCGTCACCGGCTCGGCGGCCATCCGCGCCTCGATCCGGTTGCTCTGGTGCCGGTTGCCGTTACGGGCGTCGAATCGGGCGGCGATGGTGCGGGCCTGCTGGGCCACCTCGTCGTGGACCTCGGCCACCGTCGCCTCCCAGCGGCGGGTGCCGTCGTCGGAGCGGCGGGACACCACGAGGTCACCGCGCCCCGACGCACGGAGCCGGCCGAGCACCAGTGCGGCGGAGGCGGCGAACTCCATCGCCGCGTAGGGCGATGAGGGCCGCTCCAGCCAGTTCAGGTGCCGTTCGACAAGCTCCAGCCCGCGCGGCTCGTTGCCGGTCAGCCCGCAGAACAGCACGTGCTGGGCGAGGTTGTCGAGGTGGTGCCGGTCGTCCCGGATCCGCCGATAGCCGTCCCGGTGCGCCTCGACGGCCTCGTCGAAGCGGCCGGTGCGCAGGTACGGCGTGAGAAGCTCGCTGAGCATCCACTGGGGCTGCTCGCTGCAGCCGCCGCGCTTGAACGGCTCCCCCACGGTGATGGCCTCCTCGAACCGGCCGAGGGAGGTGAGGTGCCGGACCTGGCCCGACGGGACGCACGCCGAGCAGTCCGACATGGTGTCGCGCTTGGCGGTGAGCATCCGGTCGTACGACTCCTGTGCCGCGGACATGTCCCCGACGTGGTGCGCGACCAGCCAACGGTGCTGGTGGACGGCGTGCAGGCTGTGCCCGGCCAGCTGGTAGCGGCGCTGCATGTCGTCGAGCACCGCCATGGTGCGGTCCAGGGGGATGTCGGGGAACTGGGGCAGCGCCCAGACGATCCACTTGAAGTCCCACAGCAGGCTGTGGGCGTACTGGCGGCCGACCACCTCCGGCTGCTTGTCGAAGACCGACAGGCACCAGGAGAAGGCGAGGAACGCCCGGGTGGGATCGCCGCCGTGGTGGAAGTCGCTGATCGCGTTCATCCGGGCGGAGAAGGCGAACGGGATGTCACCGGCGGCGTCGGCGTGCCGGAAGAGCGCGTCCAGCGCCGCGAAGCGGGCCGGGCCGCGCGGAAGCGCGTACGCCCGGGCGAGGCGCTCGTGCAGCTCGCTCGAAGAGGTGGTCACCGCGGCTGTCCCATCGCTCGGGCGAGCAGGCCGAGGAACGACTGGTTCAAGGCGGCGGTGTCCGCCGGTCGCAGCGGCTGGTGACCCAGCAGCAACGCCTGCACGTAGAGGCCCTCGACCGCCAACGTGGTGAGTTCCTCGTCGGACGCGGCGATCGCCTGCCGGACCAGCGGATTGCGGTGGTTGAAGACCAGCTGCGGCCGGTCGGTGCGGTCCTGGGTGAAGGTGCCCAGGATCGACGACCACAGCTCGTCGGCCTGGTCCTGCCCCTGACGCAGGTCGACCGCCAGCGCGGTGTCACCGTCGAGCAGGTGCAGCGCCGGCAGGCTGGCCGGCTCGAAGGCGCGGACGAGCACCTCGACGCCGAGTGGGTCGAGGGTGCGTTGCGCCAGGGTCTGGAACGGGCGCACCGCGAGATCGACGTCGGGGTCCAGCGGTTCCAGCCGGGTCGCGAGGTCACTCGCGGTGAGCACCTCGGTGACGATCGCCGGGTCGAGGTCGGGCAGCCGGCCCAGCAACTCTGCGTCGTACACGTAGCCGGCGTTGACCACGGCGATGCCCTGCGCGGCGGCGACGGCGGCGAGCTGGCGAAACTCGTCGACCGACGGCGTGTACCGCACCACCGTGTGCCGTTCGCGGAACTCGGCGAGGGTGAGCGGGCCCATGTTCGTCTCGAACGGCCACCACTGGTCGACCAGCCGCAGCATCTCGTCGTCGTGCACGGCGAGCGCCTTGACGCCGAGATGGTGCACCCGCAGGAAAGCCTGCAGCCGTCGGGGATCACTGCGTCCCAGCCGGGTGAGCCAGCCGCGCAGGCCGTCGCCCAGCGACTCGCGGACCTGGTCGAGCAGGGCGTCCTCGTAGAGTGCCTCCCGGCTCGCGGTCGGCCGCAGCTCGCCGGTGTCGACCACGCAGCGGACGAAGAACGCCCAGTCCGGCAGCAACCGTTCGATGTCCTCGGACAGCAGCATCTGCTTGAGGTAGACCCGGTGGGCTGCCCGCGCCGCCGGGTTGGCCGGCAGGGGCAGCACGAACGCCACCCCGCGCAGTCCCGCCGCGGGCACCGCCAGGTCGATCACGTCGAAGGGCGCAAACCCGAACACCTCCCGGGCGTACGCGTCCAGGCGCGCCCGGCGGGCCGCCGGCGTCTCCGCGGCGTCGGTCTCCCACGGCGCCAGCCCCGCCGTGATCAGCTTGTCGTCGACGTGCACGGGGATGGGCAGCATGGAGCCGTACAGCGACGCGATCTCGATGACGGCGTCCCGGCGTAGCCAGTGCTCCTCGCCCCGCCGCGGCACGAGCGTGATCGTGGTGCCCTGCTCGGCACGGTCCCGCTCGACGGGAGCGAGGCGCAGCTCGTAACGCCCGTCGGCGTACCCGGTCCACTCGACCGTCGGCGAGCCGGCCGCGCGAGTGCTGACCCGGATCTCGTCGGCGACCAGGAAGCAGGAGAGCAGGCCGATGCCGAACTGCCCGAGGAACTCGTGCCGGGCGAATCCCAGCTCGTCCCGCTTGGAGCTGCGGCCGATGGTGGCCAGCAGCTCGTGCACCTGCGCCTCGGTGAGGCCGACACCCGTGTCCTCGACGCGCAGGGTCCCGTTCCCCGTCGTCTCCGGCGGGTGGATCCGGATCACGCCCGGAGCAGCCGGGTCGGCCGCTCGTCGTGCGGTGATGGCGTCGACAGCGTTCTGCATCAGCTCCCGGACGTAGACGCGAGGGCTGGCGTAGAGGTGATGACTGAGCAGGTCGACGATGCCGCGCAGGTCGACGTGGAACGTGTAACTCACAACCGCACTCCCCCATGATCCGTGCGGAGCACCTTAGCGGCTGCGGCTACCTCGGGATACCCCGTGCGTGGCCCTCGGCGGCAGGCCCCTCGGCCCCTGGTTCGCGGCTCCGGATCTGTGGCAGTTCTCGAGC
Source organism: Micromonospora chaiyaphumensis (assembly GCF_900091435.1). Lineage (GTDB taxonomy): Bacteria > Actinomycetota > Actinomycetes > Mycobacteriales > Micromonosporaceae > Micromonospora > Micromonospora chaiyaphumensis. The sequence continues at coordinate 80,348 of NZ_FMCS01000015.1, read as the reverse complement.
CGGCCGTGACTGTCGGCGTCCCGTCAGGAGAGACTGGAATCCGATTGCTGAACGGGGGCGCAATGACTGATTCCGGCATTCCTCACACCCGCAGCACCTCCACCCTCGGCGCGGCCACGGCCGCTGCCCTCCGCCGCTCTGTCGGGACGCGGGCCCGCCGGTGTCTCCTGGCGGTCACCCTGCTGCTCGGACTGCTGGCCGCCGCCGGGCTCGCCCTGGCGGGACCGACTGGTGATCGCACCTTCGCGAAGCTTTCCGATCTCGTGCAGAGCCTGATGTCCGTCATCGTGCCGGCCTTCGGCATCCTGCTCGCCCGCGACCTGAAGCGGGCGGCCGGGATCACTCGCCTCGCGCCCACCCTGCTGGCCGCGACGCTGTTCGCCGCCGCCATCGGTCTGTTCGGCCTCGTGGTGTGCGTCGCGGCCCTCGCGATGACCACGTCGACCGCACCGGAGCCGTGGCGGCACGTCGGCATCATCGCGGCGGGCAGCATCCTCGTCCAGGTGGTCGCCCAGCTCGTGGGCACCGGGCTCGGCCTGCTGATCCGGCGGCCCGCCCTCGCGTTCGCCGCCAGCATCGTCCTACCGCTCGGCCTGTGGATCCTGCTGGGTGCCGTCGACGTCCTCCGGCCGGCCCAGGCGCTGACCCCGTATGCCACCGTCCGGCACCTGCTGTCGGGCGAGATGAGTGCGCTGAACTGGGTCCAGTGGCTCGCCGTCCTACTCATCTGGGGTGTGGGGCTGAACGCCCTCGGCGCGGTCCGACTCCGGCGGGGGAATCACGACCGCCAGCCCGCCCCAGCCCCCGACGAGCAGAGCCCGTCACTGAGCCAGTAGCCGGACGGCTCAGGCCAACCGCGCATACCACTGGGCGCCGGTCACGCGGATCCGCGTGGACTGCTTGCGGTTCCACTCCACCCGCATGCCGTGCTCGCGGAGCACCGGGAAGACGACCTCGTCCAGCAGCCGTTCCAGGTCCACCTGATAGCGGGCCTGCTGCTCGGCCTCGGGCAGGGCGGCATAGGCGACCTCGTCGAAGTCGGCCGGCGGATAGGCACCGTAGCCGAGGTAGACCTCGCCGTCCTCGCTCGCGAGCAGCGACTCCGTGTCCTGCTGGTGGTACCAGAGGTAGCCCTGCCAGTGTCGGGAGCCGTCCCGCTCGTCGTGGATCTCCGCGGCCGCGCAGGTGCCACAGCAGCTGAAGTTCTCCCGGGCCAACACCCCGAGCTCGTTGAGATCGGCAAAGGCGCGGGTGAGGTTGCTCCGCACCGCACCCCACTGCCGCTGCTGTTCCCGGCGAGCAACCAGCGCCTTCTCGTACGCCGCCCGCAGTTCCTCGTCGGAGGCGTCGTGACGCTGCTCGTCGTCGTCGAAGAACTCCACGAACTCGTCGGGGTCGTCCTCGCCTCGCAGGATCCAGTCCCAGAGCTCACGCTCGATCTCCGCGCGGCCGGGCTCCGCGATCCGCTCCGTCAGGAATCTGACGCCCTCAGGGCGCTCGTTGAAGCTCCATGCCGTCACACGATGATCCTGGCAGGAGGCTGTGACAGCCCCCGCTCCGTCGCGGGCTCCGAGGCGATCGACAACATTGATGGTGACGCCGTCGGGTCAGGGAGTTGCCTCGATCGGTGGCGTTCGCGTTGCCCAACCGTGACCGGGATGGGCAAGGCTTGGCAGATGCTTCCGGGGATGGCCGGCGTCGGCCTGCCGCCGCTGTGGCGTACGGTGACGCACCCGGCTGTCTGGTCGTTGCCGGCGATGGCGCTGCTGGTGCTCGTGGCCATGCCGTTCAACGACGGGTTCTACAATTTCTGGGTCAACTACGACGCGCAGGGCGATGCCCAGCAGTACGAGCAGCTCTACGCCACGCGGGTCTTCCGGTACACGTCGGGATTCCTCTGCGGACAGCTTCTGGCGCTGCTGGCGGGCGCCGCCCTCGCCCGCCGGTACGGGCAGATGAAGGCGCTCGCGGCGGCAGTCCCGCTCGCGATACTCCTGGCAGGTGTGAGCTTCGCCGTCGCGTACCCCCTCGCCCGAGCCCGCGAGGGCTCCTTCTTCGCGACCCCGCCGCTCGGCGACCCGGTCCTGGTCCGGGTCCTCCTGTGTGAGCTGGCCGCCTACCCGCTCTACGCCGCTGCTGGCGTCGGCCTCGGCGGGCGCCTGCGGCGACGCGCGATGCGCTGGCCGCTCGTTCTCCTGCTCCTGCCGGGTTGGGCCGTCGCCACCATGACCGGGCTGCTGCAGGACGACCGGTTCACCGCGCCATCCGGCCTGCTGTGGGCCGTCCCACCGATCGCGGCCGGCACGGCAATCGCACTGGCTGGGCTTTCGATGGATGTCTGGGCCGCGCCGCCCGTGCTCGTGGGCGACTGGGGACGTAGCGCCGGTGCCGCTCTGCTGGTGAGCGCCGCGGCGTACGCCCTGGGGTGGAACCTGCTGGCCAACCGGGCGGGACGCCGGCCGCCGCCCGATGCCCGGCGGCCGCATGGCAGCACTTGACAGCCCAACGGCGCAGGCCTCACAGACGGCCCAACCGTTCTGGGGCGACCCTCCGGGCTTCCCAGCGCCTTGAACCTCTTCGCCAGCGACGCAGCAGAACCGCGGACATCCGGCGGCAGAGTCGCCAACCACTCGTCCCACGTAGGCCAGGAACACACCCAGTGATCATGCCTTGGTGTCCCGTGTCGCCGGCCAGCGGCGAGGTGCGGTCAGCCGGGATAGCCGGCTCGCCAGGGGTAGGTGAATGCGGCGACTCCGCCGAAGCGTTCGGCATGGAGCCAGAGCTGTCCTTCGCCGGTTGATGTGGTTCGTTGCAGTGTGTGCATGCCGTCGTCCTCAGCCCAGCACCAGTCGTTCTCGAGGTGGTGGGGGTCCCACTCACGTACGTGCCAGACCACCGTGAAGCCGACGTTCCGCCATCCGGGAGGTTCGTTGTGCCTGGCGGTCAGGTTCGACACGGCCACCCAGGCGCGCCAGCCCGGTTCGGCTGCGGGGTGGTCAGCGACGAGGGTGGTCCCTCGCCGGATGGCGGAGCGGAACTCTGCACGATCCATGGCGAGCTCCCGCTGTGGGATCAGGGTTGGCTGGTCGAGGTTATGTCCGTCACATGAGTGTGGCGATGAGGACGAGGCAGGCCGCGGCAGATGCCGGCTGCGCTGGTCGACCGCATTATGGATCTTCGTGCCAAGCCCACCCCGTGACCGCCCCCGGTTAGTGACTCAGGGAGATCTTGTCGAGGGTTCCGCTGATGCGGTAGAGCGCGGACCAGACAGCGGGTCTTCGTCGACGATGCTGTCGAACGACCTGGTGCCGATGACCGTGTCCAGCCGGTGCGAGAGCACCACGGCCTGGTCTCGACTGAGCGTGACCGTCACTTGATCGTCCGACATGCCGATCAGGACGACCTCACCACCTGGTACATGACGTGATCCTGCCACCGGCCGGCGATGTGGAGATACTCCGGCGCCATGCCGTACCGCACGAATCCGTTGCGTTCCAGCACCCGCTGGGATCTGACGTTGTGCAACAGGGTCTCCGCCTGCACCCGGTGCAGCCCCAACTCCTCGAAGGCCACCCGCACCATCTCGCGTACCGCCTTCGTCGCGAACCCTCGGCCATTGTGGCCGGCGCCCACCCAGTAGCCCATGGCGCAGGACTGGAACGGGCCGCGAACGATGCCGTTGAGCGTGATGCGGCCGATCACGCGACCGGAGTCGTCGAGGATGACGTGGGGCAGCTTCGATGCCTGCTCGTGCTGCCGGAGATCGGCCTCGAGGACGGCGTGCTGGCCGTCCGTCGTGAAGTAGTCCTCGCTCCGGACCGGCTCCCACGGTGCGAGAAACTCACGGTTGACGCGGAGCAACTCGGCCAGGGCCGGTGCGTCCTCCGGGGTGACGAGTCGCGTGATCTTCACCCGTCCATCGTTCCAGGCGGCCATGTCCCCCTCCTCGCCAGGCTGGACCGAGGCGGCGGCGCCGCCCCGACCGGCGCTGACGCACCCCCGCGCGGGCGTTTCAGCCGGCTGTCGCCCGTCCGGGGTAACCCCTGGCCGCTCGGTTCCAGGCCCACGACAGCACGTCCGCAGTCGCCACCACTGATGCGCATGACAGAATGCTCCAAACTGGGCAAAGCTGGCAGGACGGGCGAACCGATGACGACGGGCAGGACGGCAGAACTGCTGCGAAGACCCGGGGATCCACAGCGGGCCACGTTCCTGGAACTCTTCTTCGACCTGGTGTTCGTCCTCGCGCTCGCTCAGCTCTCGCGCGGCCTGGCCGATGATCTTGGATGGAGCGGCGCCTTCCGGTCGCTGGTGCTGTTGGGTGCCATCTGGTGGGTCTGGTCCAGCACCGCATGGCTGACCGACCGGACGGACCCGCAACGACCGGTGATCCAGGGGCTGGTCATCGCGACCATGGTCGGCAGCCTCGTGATGGCGGCCGCGGTGCCCGAGGCATTCGGCGACACGGGCCTGATCTTCGCGGGCGCCTACGTCGCGGTCCAGCTCAGCCGCGGGCTCGTCCTCATGGCCGCTCTGCGCGGCCACGAACTGCAGCGCAACGCCGTGCGCGGGCTGTTCTGGTACGGCCTGTCGGCGCTGCCGTGGATCGCGGGGGCGCTCGTGCACGGTACGGCGCGGGGCGCGTTGTGGGCACTCGCGGTGATCCTTGACCACACGGCAGGCAGAATCGGCTTCCCCACCCCGGGGGCGGGCCGTACGCCCGGCCAAGACCTTGTGATCTCGGGCGAGCATCTCTCCGAGCGCTACCGGCAGTTCTTCATCATCGCGCTCGGCGAACTGATCCTGGTTACCGGACTGGCGCTGGCCAACAGCGACTTCGCACCGGACGCGGCCGCCGCGTTCGGAGTGTCGGTCGCGACCACCGTGCTGCTGTGGCGGATCTACATCTACCGCGCCGGGGAAGTCCTGGCGGGAGCGATTGCCGCGTCCGCCGACCCGGTCCGCCTCGCCCGATCGGCGTCATACGCCCACCTGGTGATGGTGGCCGGCGTGGTCGTTGCCGCCGTCGGCGACGAGCTGGTCATCGCCCATCCACTTGGACACACCCCACCGGCCTGGATCGCCGTCATCCTCGGCGGACCCGCGCTGTACCTGGCCGGGCGCGCCCGCTTCGAGCACGCCGTATTCGGCCGCGTGTCCCGATCCCGGCCGATAGGCGTCCTGGCGCTCGCCGCCCTGACACCGGCGATGCTCCTCCTGCCGCCAGTCCTGGTCGCCGCCGCTGCCGCCCTCGTCCTGACCGGGATCGCCATATCCGACGCAGCCCGCGCCCGCGGACGCCAGCCCGAGCCGCCCTCACCACCCGGCTAGGCCCCTGACCTGCATCGCCATGGGCATCTCGCGGCGGCGACCTTCCACCGGGATCCGTGACGTCCACCGCCGCTCGTAACCGTCGTCACCCGCCTAGTCGCCCACCACGCCCTCGGGCCGATTGACCTCAACCGAACTTGAGGTCTTACGCTCGGGTCACTAATGATCACTCGACTAGGGACGGCACCATGACGATCGATGAGATAACGGACGCCGAACTGGCAGGCCAGCCGGCGGCCTACTGGACCGGCTTGGCCTACGAGACCCTCATCGCCTTCACCCGCGCCCAGCAGGCCGAACTCGGCTTCACCCAGCCCCAGTTCTGGTTGCTGCGCAATCTGTCGAAGAACGACATCTCCCCTGACGGGCACGGCATGACCGTCCCTGAACTGCAGGAAGCCATGGCCACCTACATCAGGCCCGAGGACGACCTGCACGCCGAGGCGCAGGTATTGCTGGATCGTGGTTGGCTCAGCCGTGAGAGCGAAGGCCGACTGTGGATCACCGACGCAGGCGAGCAGGCGCGCGTCGACTTGAAGACCCACGCCCCGGCCATCCGGGCGCGCATCCATGAGGGCATCGACGACGCCGACTACGTCACCGCGCTGAAGGTACTACGGCGGATGATCGAGAACACCGGGAGGAGCCTGCCCTAGCACCATCGCCATCCCGGGCTCCTATGGGATCAAGCTCCGCCGGCCGACTCGCCGGCGGAGCTTGGTGTACGCAAGCAAAAAGGCCACCCCCGAATCAGGGAAGTGGCCTTTGACCTGCGTGGGCGATACTGGGATCGAACCAGTGACCTCTTCGGTGTGAACTCTCGGCGAGCGGGTCGGATCGGGCTGGGTACGAGGTCAAACGGCCTGCTGACGCTCTACTCGGCCGGGTTCGGCTGGCACCGTTGCTGCCCTTCGCTGCTGTACTGCTGGCATCAGACGAGGCGTCGGATGCGGACCTTCGGACGCTCGTTCCTCAGGTGGCCCTCCTTGTGCTGGCGGACCTGCTCGTCCCAGACTTCCTGGTCGTAATCGGGGGCCGGCGGGATCCATCTGTGGGAGCCGTCGCTGTAGTGGAACTTCTCGTCGCCGGGTCGCAGGATGCTCATCGGGTCCAGCCGAGGAAGCGGTAGTGCAAATGGCCGGCGGGGACGTGGGCTAGGTCCTGGGCGGCGTCGACGAGCTGAGCGGCAAGGTAGAGGGCCAGCGAGACCGGGGCGCGGTCGTACTCGGCTCGCAGCTCCCGCCGCCGGGTCTGGCAGGGCCACTCCCCTGCACAGCCGCCGCACGTCCAGGCCGGTCTGATCGGGAGGTGTGTCGTCATCGCCGGCCGTCCTGGCTGGGCCAGTGGCCGCGGTTGATCGGGATTGGGTGACTGCTTCGACAGGGAAGGTCATCTCCGCAGCGGCAGATGCGCCGCCACTGCTGCCATGACCAGACGGGCCGATGCCGCCGGGCGAAAGTCAAGGCCGCCGCCACGAGGTACTCGTCGTAGGAGACACGCCGGCTGTTGTCCAGCCGCTGGTGGTGGCCGTTATCTCGCGCGGCATCTGCGTTCGGAACGGTTGCATCGTTCGGTCTGGTCATCACGCCTCCCCGCCGACGCTTGGGTTCCGTGGGCACCCGGTCAGCCGTGTCCGGAGACAGGGCACCCACGGCAGGACAACCCGGCCGCCAAGCTGGGTAGCCCCACGAGCAACTTAGGACGCAATGTGCGCAGGGTCAACAGCTGCGACACATAGCGTTGTAAGTCGAGCCCGCGATGTGGTCTGCTTGCACCAGCCGCCAAGCTGGGAGCACCACCTATGTCAGAAGCTGCATACCTACAGGTCGCCAGGGATATCCGCGAGCAGGTCAGCTCCGGCCAATTGAAGCCGGGCGACAAGCTGCCCTCGTTCGCCGCTCTCTGCGAGCACTACAAGGTCAGCAACACCGTCATCCGCGCCGCCATGCTGCTGCTCAAGGCCGAAGGGCTGATCGACGGCCGGCAGGGCAAGGGCGTCTACGTCGCCAACCCGCTCCCCCGGTAAGCCAGCGACATCTCGGAGTCTCGACCCCTCGCTTGTAAGTTCTGGGCGCTTCGGCTGGCAGCGTCCGTTAGCGTCCGCGACCTCGGGCGTCTGTCCGCGCCCGGTAGCCGGCGGCCGTCCTCGTCTGGGTCGGTTGTTGTCACTGTTGCTGTCGACAGCCGCAGGATGGAGATCTACCGAAGGAGCTTCACGAAGCGTGCCGATCGCTCGCAGGCGTCCTCGTAGCCCTGCCGGCGATAGAGACGATGGGCGTCGTCTCGCTTACGACTGCTTGTGACCTCCCTGCGAAGGCAGCCAAGCTCCTCCGCTTGACCCTCGGCAGCCTCAACGAGCCTCCGTCCAATGCCCTTGCCGCGGTACGTCTCGTCTACGACCAAGGCGACGAGCCGAGCCCACTTGCCCGTGACTTTGAGAAGCGGGCTTACGTGCAGGACCACGACTCCGGCCAGTTCCCCACGGACGTCTGCACCGATGAGAACGCTTACCGGGTATCGAGCCAGTAGGTAAGCCGAGTCGCCACCTCCGGCTCCTCGGCTGGGTAGCCAAGTTGAGTCAGCAGCACCGCCAGGCGAGCCGCATCATCCCGACGCACCGGCCTCAGCTCAACGTCCACCCCGACAGTCTGGGCCAAGCCTGCTGCGCCAGGCATCCCGCATACACACGTCGGCGCACACGGTTTAGGAAGGAGGTAGCGCCTTCTGCGCTACCTCCCGCCCCACCAGGACCTATCCGAACAGTCCCTGTCGATGCGCTGATCATTCCGCGCATATTCCGGATCCTGTGACTCAATTGGCCTGCTCGCCTACAAGCCCTGTGCACCTCCGCGACATGCGCAGGCCTGCGGCCTCCGGGACCGTCCGTACTGTTTCGCCAGCGGTGACGTTCGCCCTACTCCGCACCGTTGCTGTCGACCACCACCTATGAAGTCACGGCGGGGAGATCGCACTCTTACCGCCCAACAATACCGCGGCTATAGCTTCCTGCGCCGCCTCCAACGGATTTGGAAATGGAAATCGCTTACCCGGCTCACGCAGCATCTCTTCTTCGAAGTCGGTGACCTTTACAATCTCAGCCACTTGCTCATCCGTGCAGCCCGTCGCATCGATCTCAAGTCGACATGGCTTCATCAATGCAGTTGAGATTGGGTCAAACATCGACCAAAGGGAGGGACGATCCTCCCCCTTCTCCTTGAGCCCGTTCGTGATGACGTCGGCAACTTCGGGAACAAGGGTCGGCTCGCGCTCCTTCAAGGGGACAACCTTGCCAATTTCATGCCAGCGGTACAGGCCCCAAAGCCCCTGCCCTTCATTCGCGGGACGCCCTGCAATGAGGTGGTAAAGGGTAGCGGCAAGTTGGTAAACGTCCGTACTCTTGTCCAGCTTCTCTTCTCGCCATTGCTCCGGCGCAGCATACAGCGGAGTCTGCCGAGCTTTGACCGTGTGCGTCCGTGTAATGGCTTCCACCACTCGCGCTAACCCGAAATCGGCTACTTTAACTCGTCCGTCCGTGGACAGTAGGATGTTTAGCGGCTTGATATCCCTATGCAGAATGTCACGCCGATGAGCGGCCTGTATCGCCTGAATGATCTCTAAGGATATAAAAAGTCCGAGCACTTGACGCGTATACTCGTCAAGCTTCGGGACATAGCGAACAATCCATTCGGCAAGGTTGCAGCCCTCCACGTACTCCATTACTAGCGCGGGCCCCTGATGCAAGGCGGTGTCCACCTCAAGAAGATCGAGAACACTCACGATCTGCGGATGCCCGAGGAGGCTCCCTCCAGCCCTGGCTTCGTCTCGAAGAATAGCTTCTGCGCCAGGAGTCTCCCGCAGCTCCCGCTCGCCAATAAATTTCATTGCAACATCACGGCCCAATAGTCGGTCGTGAGCCCGCCAAACCTCACCCATGCCACCAGCACCTAGGCGGTTGACGACATCAAATCTGTCGTTGATCGTCTCAATTGCCACGGAGACAGATTACGCCGAGACAGGTTACGCGGCGAGCCCATGCGAGCAGGGTCAAAGCGGCCAAACCGACTATTTCACAGCAGACCGTCTATGTAGGTCTTACCAGGCAAGCCTGGCACGGAACCCGTGGGCACTTGACCTAGTCCGCGCTTATAGGCGCCAAGCGATAGGGGCGGTGAGTCGAAGCGGAACTAAGGGACCCGGTCGCCCGACCAGCGGAAACACTGCGGGACACCTGCCCATAGGGCGTTTCGGGCTCCCGTAGTCGCTCACTGTTTGACGGCGTTTGACGGTGTCTTGTGCCCCGTGTGTGCCCCACACTGCCAGGAGCGGTCGACGCCCCGCCAGCGTCGCCTGGCGCTGCTCAGCGGGTCCGGCAGTACCCGGGCCGGCCTGGCGGGGAAGCATTGCCTTGGCTACTCGCGTGGCCGCCCGCGGCCACGGGAGCGCCACCCGGTGTCGGTCACCAACCCGACACGACGGCCCGCCATCGCCAGAGGACAGCCGCCCGTGCCCCTATCCGGTCAGCGAGGGATGCTGGCACTTCCAACGCAACCCAGAGGGTCGTAGAGTATCGATCTCGAGAAAGATGCTACTGACAGCACACATCTTGGATTTGGACGACCGTGACCTTTAGTGCACAGTACACCCACTTCTTGGCCCCGACCCGCCCGGAGTTGGAAGCCGCGATAAAGTCAGGCGTCGTAGTTTTCGACACGAATGTTCTGCTGAATCTTTACCGCTTCGCCCCCATTGCCAGGAGTGAACTCCTCGAGGCCTTTCAAAAGATAGGCGACAGGATATTCGTGCCCCATCAAGTCGGGCTTGAGTTCCATCGGAACAGACTCGAAGTCATCTCAGACAACCGCGCGGCTTATCGAGTCGCAATGGATTCCATAGCCTCTCACGAGTCTGATGTGGTTAAGGAATTGACCGACAAAATCAGGCAGCTATCAAACCGTATCGCCCTGCCCGAGAGTGAGCGCTCTCGACTATTGGGCGCCGCCTCTGAAATCTTTCTCCCTCTCACCCAAGCCCTTGATGAGATGCGAACGCGCCACGGCTTGGACGACCCACTAGCGGATGATGAGATACTTGACCAACTACAGACAATCCTTTCTGGCAGGGTTGGCGCTCCTTTTGACGCAGAAGAAGAGTCGGCAGCTCTAGCTGAGGCCGAGCGTAGGAATAAGGAGAAAATACCACCCGGCTACAAGGATGCACCGAAGTTTGGCGATTACTTTGTTTGGAGGCAGACCCTTAACGAGGTGGCAGCGAGAGGGGCGAAGCGACTCATATTTGTAACGGGTGACGTGAAAGAGGACTGGTATCTACGGGTGCAGGGAAAGTCCTTGTGCGCCCGTCCTGAGTTGGCGGAAGAGGCGTTCAGGGTCGCTGGCGCCCGTCTCGTCCTGATGCGAACTGAGACTTTCTTGCGACATGCCTCGGCCTTTCTTGACGCAGACGTTAGCGCCGACACTATCCGTCAGGTTGAAGAACTACCGGAGTCGGATTTTGTGAACGCGGTCATTAAGGCCTCCGGGGATCTATCCAACCTTAGAGCCCAGCTCGCCGTCGTTGAGCGGGAGTTGGCAGTAATCGAGGGCCGGGTCGTTGATAGCCACGATGAGTATATGGAACTGAGGGCGGCCATTGCGGCCTCATCTGGATCCTCTGAAGTGGAGCGCGAACAACTAATGGAAGCGGCGAACCACCTTCAGAGGTCGATACGGACAGCAAGAGATCTTCAGGCGTCTCTCATAGATCACCGCTCCCGGCTAACTGCCCAGGTTGCCGAGTCTGAGTCGAGGCTTACCCAGATGTCGCGTTTAAATTTCCGCCACAAGCTAGGCGAGGGATAGTTGCCATCCCGTGCGCCGTCGACCCGCCCCTCTGGGGAGCGGGCCGCCGCCCGGCCCGCCACGTCAAGCGGACCTTGACGCAGGTTCGGACGCTGGCGGGTCGGGCGGTGGTCTGCTCGGCTTGCCCGGGTCGATGGCGGGCGGGATGGTCTACTGCGCCCACCCACGGACCGCGACCCGCCGGCGGAGCCCTGGGCATCCTGGAGCCGGAGCGCCCCCGCCGGAGGCGCACTAGCCGCAACCGCACGGCCGCCGCCAGTTCGCCGACGCGGCCGGCGTGCGCTTCCCTACGCCGCGCGGGCTCGTGGCCGCGCGGCCCGGCCGGCTGCCGGCCACCACACCACCGGTCAACGGCCTGTCGTTCTGCGGCGGCCCACCGGGCTCCCCGCTCTTCGCGCCAGCCGCCGGGCGTCAGGCGTGACGGGCGCAGAGCGCCAGCGGCAGCGGCCGGCGCGCGCCCAGGCGGCGGCGCGTGCGGCCCGTCAAGGGCCGCCTTGATCGATGTAAGGAAAGTTCTCCCACTCGCGGCGGCCGGCGGGGGCCTCGCCCTGCAAAGATGACGGCATGGACCGCTTCGAGGGCCAGTGCTGGCTGGACTGGTGGGCGAACTCCTCCACCCTGCTCGGCAGCGTCGAGGTGGCCATCGTGATTGCCGCCGTCACCGGCGGCTGGGAGGCCGACGGTCGCCTGGTCAGCGAGAGCGACGAGGACCGAGAGACTTTGGCATTCCTGTGCGAACTCGACCCCGTCTTCACGCTGCGATTCGAAGACGAGAGCGTTGTCGCCGTCACCGTTCATCCCACGGATGGGCATCGCCGCTTCAGTCTCACCGAGTACACCGGTCCGGTCCAGGAATCGATCGTCAACCGCATCGCTCTGTAGGCAACGCCGAACCTGATTGGCTCGACAGCAGTTTCACGGCACGTTGACGTGTCGGTACCCGGTGCTACTCTGACCTTCGTCGAGCACACCAGCGCGGCCTTCCTGCCGGATCGCTGGACTCGACGTCGGAGATGCCGAGCGGCCTTCCTGCCGCTGATGCGGGCCACGTCCCGCCGGCTCTCGATCGCACCGGCCGCTGTGCCGGTCCTCCCGAATCCGCTGAGCGGCCCAGCACGGCCTTTGCCTGCCGTCCACGATGGCCTCGGATTCGCACCTCTCCACGGGTGGGGCCAGCCTGCGGCAACCCGCCGGATGCCGATATCCCAGGCTCCCCACCCGTGCCGGCCCTTGATCAACGAGTCCACGAGCGTGAAAGGACATGACCCATCGGCGGGAAGTGGCACGACCACGATTCCGCCCTCCGGCGTCAGCCGCCCTCTCGGCGGTGCCAGGAGACACGACGAACACCACCAGCGGACCCACGTCCACGGCTGGTGGTGCTTCGTCTCCCGTCCCTGCCACCCCCTGAAGAGGAGACAGTCGTGTCCACCACCCCGCTCACCATCTACCGCCCCGGTCTCGCCGTCGGCCGGGACGCCCAGGTCCTGCACCGCGCAGCCTCGCCGGAGTTCTCCGGCTGGCTGGAGCACACCCGCCCCGCCGGCGGCTGCTCCCGCCCGATCCGCCTCACCGGCACCATCACCGCCGTCGACCGGAACACCGGCCGCATCACCCGCCGGTTGCACACCGACGAGCTGCCCGACCGGACGCTGTACAAGGCGTGCGGCAACCGCCGCGAATCGGTGTGTCCGGACTGCGCCTGGGTCTACCAGGGCGACGCCTACCAAGTCGTCTGCCGCGGCCTGACCGGCGGCAAGGGCATCCCCGCCTCGGTCGGCAGACACCCGGTCGTCTTCGCCACCTTCACCGCACCATCCTTCGGCCCGGTCCACCACCGGCACGTCCCCCGCCACACCTGCCGCAACCGGCAGCGCTGCGACTGCCGACCCGCGCCCTGCCGCGCCCGCAGCAACGCCGGCGCCTGCCCGCACGGGCAGCCCGCGGCGTGCTTCGCCCGCCACGACGCCGACGATCCGCGGCTCGGACAGCCCTTGTGCCTGGACTGCTACGACCACGACCACCAGGTCGTCTGGAACTACTTCTCCGGCGAGCTGTGGCGGCGCACCAAGCAGGCCATCGATCGCCACCTCGCCGCAACGTGCCGTCAACGCGGCATCCCCAAGGTCGGCATCGTCACCGACTCCGGCAAGGTCCGCTGGGTGCCGCCCGTGCGGGTGTCCCATGGCAAGGTCGCCGAGATGCAACGCCGCGCCGCCGTGCACTTCCACGTCCTGCTGCGCCTCGACGGCGTCGACCCCGACGACCCGGACGCCCTCGTGCCGCCACCGACCGGCATCACCGTCGACGACGTGGACGCCGCCGTCCACTACGCCGCCTCTCGGATCACCGTCACCACACCTCCGCACCCTGACCAGCCGGATGGCTGGCTGATCGCCTGGGGCGCGCAGGTCGACGTCCGACGAATCAACAGCACCGACGGGGAGCTGACCGATGACAAGGTCGCCGCCTACCTCGCCAAGTACGCCACCAAGGCCACCGAAGCCACCGGCCACTGCTCCACTCGGCTAACCCCGGCCACGATCGACGACTACGCCGACCCCGAAGGCGACCACACCGCCCGCCTCATCGACGCCTGCTGGCACCTGGGCCGTCCCACCCCCGCCGACACCAGCAGCGGCGCCGCAACCCATGGCGACCGTCAAGACAGCCTTGACACCAAACCCAACATCTACGGCGGCCTGCGCCGCTGGGCGCACATGCTCGGCTTCGGCGGCCACTTCCTCACCAAAGCCCGCCGCTACTCCGTCACCTTCGCCCTGCTCCGCGACACCCGCGCCACCTACCGCCGCGAAGAAGACGACCAACCGACAGACGCGATCACCGTCGGCACCCTCACCTACATCGGCTCCGGCTGGCTCTCCGAGGGAGACGCGCTGCTCGCCAACACCGCCGCCCGACAGCGACGCGAAAGCAGACGCATCGGCCGAGAAGAGCTCGCCCACGAAGCCTGGCTCCTCGGAGCCGCCGCATGAGCAATGACCTCACTCCTCGCTGGTACTCGCCGGCTGAGGTCGCCGTGCTCCTCGGCTTCGGCATCTCCAAGGTCAAGATGAAGATCGCCACCGGCGAGCTGCGCTCCATCAAGGACGGCAAGTACCGCCGCATCCTCCCCGAATGGGTCGACGACTACATCCGCCAGCAGGTCGAACGCCAGGAGGCAGCCTGATGCCCGCACGAACACGAGCCAACGGCGAAGGCTCGATCTTCCCCTACCGCAACGGCTTCGCCGCCTACGTCTGGGTCACCAAGCCCGACGGCAAACGCACGCGCAAGTACGTCTACGGCAAGACCCGCGAGGCCGTCCACGACAAGTGGATCAAGCTGCACCAGCAGGCGAAGCAGGGGCCGGTGGCGACGAGCGTCCCGACGGTGGGCAGCTTCCTCACGTGGTGGCTGGCCGAGATCATCCAGCCGAACCGGGCGCCGTTGACCTACGCCACCTACGAGACGTTCGTCCGCCGCTACATCGCCCCTGGCCTCGGGGGCAAGCGGCTCGACCGGCTCCAGTCACGTGACGTGCAGACCTGGATCAACCAAGTCGCCCGCACCTGCCAGTGCTGCGGCCAGGGCAAGGATGCCGCCCGGCCAAAGCACAAGCGGCGCTGCTGCGCGGTCGGTCGCTGCTGCCAGGCCGTCCCGTCGACGCGCACGGTCAGCGACATCCGGGCCGCGCTGCGAGCCGCCCTCACCCACGCCCAAGCCGAAGACCTCATCACCAAGAACCCGGCCGTGCCGGTCACCCTCGCCACCGTCCGCCGCCGCCGGGGCAAGTCCTGGTCGAGCGACGAGGCCCGAAAGTTCCTCGAATCCGCCCGCGCCGACGAGGACCCGCTCTACGCCGCCCACGCCCTGGTCCTCGTCACCGGACTACGCAAGGGCGAAGCCCTCGGCCTCACTTGGGAGGACGTCGACCTCGACGCCGGAGAGCTGACCATCGGCCGCCAACTTCAACGAGTCCGTGGGCAACTTCTGCACCGCGACACCAAGACCCAAGCGTCCGACGCCACCCTCCCCTTGCCCGACATCTGCCTGGCCGCCATCAAGCTCAGACAGCAACAACGCGAGGAGGCTGAAGCAGCGGCAGGCAAGGCGTGGCACGAAACGGGACTCGTCTTCACCACCCGCTACGGCACGCCCATCGAGCCGCGCAACTTCCAACGCTCCTGGCAGACACGGTGCGACAAGGCCAACGTCAAGCCGATCACCGTCCACGACGCAAGAAGGACCTGCGCCACCCTCCTGGCCGACCTCGACGTCCACCCCAGAGTCGCCATGCAGGTGCTCCGGCACGCCCGCTTCTCGGTAACGATGGAGATCTACACCCAGGTATCGACCAAGGCCACCAGAGACGCACTCAAACGCCTCGGTGACTCACTCGGCCACTGACGGAACTGCTGTACTTAGCTGCTGTACGGGCAGCAAAAAGGCCATCCCCGATGACCGGGAATGGCCTTTGACCTGCGTGGGCGATACTGGGATCGAACCAGTGACCTCTTCGGTGTGAAGCAGGACGCCGCACCCACTCTGACCTGCAAAAACGCGAAGCCGCAGGCAGGGGTGGGTGCAGTTGCGTGCCGTCCGGTGCCGTTCGGTGCGGTTGAGGGCCGTTCAGTGCACCCTGTTGCTCCCAACCTGCTCCCCGATCCAGGGCTCACGCGGCTGCTGCCGGCCAAGCTGAGCCGGACCGTCCTGCACGTCGTTCGTTAGAGATCGTGGCCGCTTGCCCGGGCGGCACTGGCTAACGCCGACGCCCGGCCAGCGACCGTTAGGCTCAGTCGCTCCCGCCCCGCTCCCACGGCCCGGCCGTCAACCGGACGTGCTCAGGAATGCCGCGCCTTATCAGCGGCAAATCAGTACACCTGACCTTGGGATCGGGTCGCGCCCACGCTGGCGCCGAGCGTGATCCGCTAGCGCGAAGACCATGAAGAAGCGCCGCGCGGGCCGTCGAGGATTTCGAGGGTCAATGGTGCGAAGTCATTGGTGCTGCCACGGACGGTGAAGCCGGCCGCGGTCAGGATCTCCGTCATGGTCTGGAGCATGGTCTCGACAACCATCTGGTAGTGGCGGAAGACGGGTGCATCCACCTGTTCGGCCATGGCTACTCGCTGGAACATCTCTTGTAGCGTGCGGTCGGTGCGCCACTCGACGCGTACCGGGGCATGGCAGTCCGCAAGTTTGTCGACCCTCACCTCCGCGCCGGACTGTCGTAGATGCGGACTCATGTCGGCGGCCACGATCGGCAGGCCGGCTAAGGCCAGTTCATCACGTACGCGTCCCGCCAGGCTCTCCCGCTGGGCCATAGCTGTATAACCGGCCAGTTCAACCACGGTCCGGTTATACAGCGAGCCTGCCTAGGGAGCTTCCTTGGGTCATCCAGGGTCGGGGGCGCCGTGTCCGCTCTTCGGCTACCGCCCACCGAGCGGCGAGAACGAACGCGCGGTTCGCGGCAGATCCGGATACCCGATCACCCGCCGGCTGAGGCCTGCGAGCCCAACTGATCCAGCGCCATTTCTGCCCGACCGGGGTCAGCCAGGTCAGGATCCTGAGCCGCGAACGCCTGCTCCAGCGTCCCCCACCCGAACTTCTGGATCACCTCAGCTTCACCCGTAGTGATCGGAACCAACCACGCAAAGACCACCGGCGCGGGTTCGGTGTGACATACGGCAAAGGACTCCGGCAAATATCTCGGCGTGGTCGCCACGATGGCTGTGGTCTGGCTGCCCGGGAAGAGAGGGCCGCCCGGACCAATCACCTGGCCGTTCGACAAGGCATCCCTCCGGCGCACCATCTCACCGGCCACGTGGAACAACAGCCCAGCCGCCCGAGCCGGGTAGTCATCGGTGGGAACGTGCATGACCAACTCTTGGTGCAGGGCCCCGTTACTCGGCAGGTTGAGATGACGCCGCGACAGTCCGACGGTCACCAGGGTCGTGACCCCGCCGAACGGGACGTCGGGGCCAAACCACGCCACCTGAACACCCTCCGGCGTCGTATCGTCGCCTCGGCTACCACCCGCGATGAGCCCGAGGAACGACTCCAAGTGTTCAATCAGCCCAGCCACTCGATGATCATCTCCGATCGAGCCACGACGAAAACTCACGCCCTGCCACCATGCGTTGGCCGCCAAGGATCTCCCACACCTCAGCGCGCTGGTCGCGGCAGAAGCGGATAGTGCGAGGCGAGTGACTCTGATTGTCTTGGCCGGTCTGTACCCTGCGCCCCATGACACGCAGTCCGCTGACGCGCCTTCAACACGACTCGGGCGGCGGCTCCCTCAGCCTTGACCTTCCGCCAGGGCGAGCCGTGCACGAGACCGAGGTCGGGGTTCTCAAGGAGCCGATTCTGTGGATCAGCGACACCCGTCCGGACGCGGGTTTGTGGGGATCGCTTCAGGCATGCCACGGCCGGACGGGTCTGTGGCCGCTGCTGCTGGGAGAGAGTTCGTACGAGCCTGGCAGCCCATGGACGACCGGTGAAATCGACCCAGGTCTCGTTAAGTCCAGGCCGGGCGATCATGACGCCGCCGTGCTGCTGGCTGGGTGGTGGTCTGTCTACACGACGGTGGATGAGGATGACGACATGCTCAGCGCGCCGGAGCGGCTGGCCGTCACGGCGCCGTTTGGCAATCGGTGGCCCGGGCTTGCGCCTGCCGGAACGCTGCAGGAAGACCCCGCTGTTCGAGCTGCCGAGTTCGCGGAACATCTGGTGGCCGACTCGTGGCTGACCGCACCACGTCTCGGGCTGAGTGCCAGTGCCCGCGGTGCGGACGCCCCGGCCGATCTGGGGTGGGGTGGGCCGTTGAACTACGAAAACGACACAGCGCAGTTCAGCACGGTGCTGCGCAGCTGGGAAGAACGTTTCGGTGCCAGAGTCGTCGGCCTTGGACCAGCCGAGCTCTACCTCAGCGTCGCCGCTCCGCCCACCGATGCGGACCACGCGCTGCGCGTCGCTGCGGAACACTTTGCGTTCTGCCCCGACAACGTGTGGCAGTCCAGCACGGACAACCTCATCCGTTACGCCGAAAGCATCACGAACCGAGCCTGGTGGTCGTTCTGGTGGGACTGAGCCGCCATGCTGCCGCTGCCGGGCAGAAGGGGAATGCACACGCCGACGTCCGCACATCGACATGAGGCGGACGTCGTCGGCCTGTGAAGCGGAGCCACGGTTCTGACGCTTTCGGGCACGCCGAAGAGGTCACCGAGCAGGAAGCCCTGCTCAGAGGGTTGCTGGTGAGATTCGAGTCTCAACCTCCGGGAGCCATACCGGCGCCACCACGACGGCGCCCAGAGCCGCCCGTCGAAGCGGCAAGGAACTCTTGACCGGCGTCAACGGACGGCAAGACGAACGCCGGCACCAGCCACGCGGGGAGCAGCCAACCCTGACCACTTCGGTGTTCTCTGGGATGTCACGCCGCACCGCTCGAGGCCATCACCGCAGGTCAAGCCCTTGCTAGTGTCCGATGTCGGTGAGCACTTCGGGCGCGGTGACCACTTCGCCAACCTGCACCCAATCTGCTCCCACTTGCAAGGCCAAGGCACTCAGCGGCTCCTTACCGCTCTGACCTGCGCATACTCCCCTGCAGAGAACATAGATAGCCGTCGACTGCTGCGCGAAACCGCTGAGCACTCCGCGTGAAGCAGGACGCCGCACGCACTCTGACCTGCGTAAACGAGAAGACGCAGGTCGTGCTGGGTGCAGGTGAGTGGCGTTCGGCGCCGTAAGGTGCCGTTCAGCGCCGTTCGGTGCACCTGGCTGCTCCCAACCTGCTCCCCAATCTCCGGCCGACACCCGGTGGTAGCTGAGTGGCTAAACCCAGCCGCCGGCGGGCAGTCCGACGCCCATGTGCCTGGCTAGTGCTGGCTGTCGTGTTGAAGCCCGCTGACGCCAGCCGACAGGTTTTTGCCGTATCGACGTATGGCGCTGGGTGTCGCCGTGCTGGCGTCGGCGTGGATCCCGGGAGCTGAGACTCGAGTCCCACCGGCAATCCCCTGAACAGCGGCAGCCAGGCGGGGAGCAGCCAACGCTGACCACTTCGGTCTTCTGCAGGACAACGCACCCGCCCCTCTGAAGGAACA
Organism: Micromonospora chaiyaphumensis; assembly: GCF_900091435.1. Taxonomy (GTDB): domain Bacteria; phylum Actinomycetota; class Actinomycetes; order Mycobacteriales; family Micromonosporaceae; genus Micromonospora; species Micromonospora chaiyaphumensis. The sequence goes on along the minus strand of NZ_FMCS01000015.1, from coordinate 61,063 downwards.
AGGCGCGGACATCGGCACCTTCGGAGGGTCGGGGGGTTCAGGTACGGCGTCGGGCCGTCGGGCAGGTCGGCGAACCTAGCGCCGTCGATCATGTATCCGTTCGCCTCGTAGAACACGCCCCCGCACGGCACGGAGTGATGGGCGGGACCTGACGGCGACGGCGACGAGCCCGCAGCTGCACAGCAAACCGTCGTTACCGACGTCGCCATCGAGGCAACCCACAGAGCTTTCCCGCCGTCCGCGTTCCCCTACTTCAACCGGCGGCGCTATTTGGCTTCCAGTAAAACCAGCGCTTCCCTAGCTGCCGTCACAATCGCTGGCCAACGTCGAGCGCGAAGATAACTCTCGTCGGAGAGCTCAGTGCCTAACTCGTCGAATAAGGCATCGATCGCGGCAGCCAATCTCTGCATTGCAATGGCTTCTTCTTGAGACCTTAGATAGATGCCAACGGCTGCTCCTGGGTCCTCGAGCACCTGCGTATCATCGTAAAGAATATGGATTCGATGAGTAAACTCATCGTACTGTCCAGGCGGCAGCTCTCGCCGAACCCACGCCGACCACTGGTACTCGTGATCCGCGAGCGCCCTTACCGCCTGAACAATCTCTTCTCTCATGGCAGGAAAACGAACCTCACTCATGGGTGATTCCACGACGACCACTTCTGCCATTCACTAAGCGGGATATGTGCGTTGGTGGGGTCCTCATTGATGGCACCCGTGATCGGCTTACCATCACGCCCGATTACTTTACCATTGGAGCGCACAACCACATGGTCTACTTGCTGGCTAGGGGACGGCGAGTTCGGATTTCCCTGATCGATCCGCACTCCATTACCTTGATTCTTTGGATCCTGCCAGCGGGTGCCTACGCCCTTCTTGTTTGGCTTGCCATTTCCCCAGCTTGCCGGCAGCTTACCTCCAGTATCGGGGCGGAAATGGATTCTGCCCGGATTCGGCGAGCCAAGCTCTGGAAGCCTAGGGGATCCCCCCGCGCCTCTCCCACCGGCGCCGCCACCAAAGCCAGATCCGCCGCCTGCACCAGGCAGTTCGTCTGACGGTAGGTTTGCCGCCATCCAATCGATGTACGGGTTGTAGAGTTCCTCAATCCACTGCTGGCATCCGCCCGGACGGCCCATTTCATGGCAGATGTTCATGGCGAGTGCGCGTTCGTCCTCCACCATGAGTTCGTCATTCGAGAAGTATTCACGTCCGAACCACTCGCCTCGCTGCTGGTTCCAGCGGCGGGTGAATTCCTCGAGCGGCACCGTGTCCGGGACCTTGATGACGTGACCGAGGATGCGGGGGTCGTGGCGCCGCTTCGGGGCGCTGCCGGTGTATCCGCGGCTCTTGCCCCAGTGCTCGTTTGCAGGTGTGCCGCATCCGCCTGGGCAGCCCTTGGTGGGGCTGTAGCCGTAGCAGTCGTGGTCCAGGCAGTCCTCTGGGATGAGACCGGAGGGGTCACTGGACGTGATGGGAGAGTTGTTGGCGTAGGCGTAGCCGTTCCACTGCTGTGGATCGGTGAGATCCTGCAGTGGATCAATCGACACGAAGCGACCGGTGGTGGGGTCATAGTTGCGGGCGCCGACCTGGGTGAGGCCGGTGTTGGTGTTGAGCGGTTGGTTCAGGAAGCCTCGGTTGTCGGGGGCGGTGACGGTGGCCCCGCGCGGGCTGCCGTACGGGGTGAACTGCCGCCAGGTGGGCACCTGCGCGGTGTTGTTCAGGTAAAGAGTCGGGTTGCCCTGGTGGTCGGGGATCATGTAGCTGTAGCTGCTACCACTCCCGGTGCGGACCGCTGTCGCTCCGTTGGGCAGCGCGTAATACCGCACTCCGCTCACAGTGTTGGTGCTCGTGTTGAGGGTGAGCTGTTGGGCCGGCAGGTAGAGGGTGGCGGTGCCCGGGTCCTTCTGTATCAGGAGGTTGCCGTCGGCGTCGTAGAGGAAGCTGCTGTTTCCGTTGGTGCCGCCGGCAACGGAGGTGAGCTCGCCGGTGTCGTCCCAGGTGAGCGTCTGGTTGCCCTGTCCGGCAATGCGGGTGATCATGTTGCCGGACGTGTCGTAGGTGTAGGCCGTCGAGCCCGTCAGTCCGCCGGTGGTGCTCGTGCTGGTCAACGTGTGCGGCTGGTTCTTGCCGTTGCCGTTGTAGGCGTAGTTGGTGGTCGTGTCTGTGCCGCCGCTAAGCGAGCGTTGCGTTTGGCTTCGCCGGTTGCCCAGGGTGTCGACGTTCCAGTCGGTCCAGAAGGCGCTGGTGGAGCCGATTCCACTGCCGACCATGGAGCGGTTGCTGATGGTGGGCGTGACGGCGCAGTTGTCGGTTGCTGTCCAAGCCGAGGTGAGCTGCCGCAGGGCGTCGTACCGGTAGCACTGCGTCTCCGCTGCCACGCTGGGCAGTTTCCTTGTCTCGACCTGCTTTGTAATGTTGCCGGAGAGATCGTACGTGTAGTCGCGCTGCCCGACATCGGTCGTGACAGTCGTCGTTCTGGTGATCTTGCGCTGCTTCAGCCAGCCAGTGTGATCGTCGTAGAGGTTGACGATGCTTGCCTGGCTGGTGCTGGCATTGAGGCCGCCACCGGTCACTCGCCCGTATTCGTCATAGGTAGTGCCATTGGCGTAGGTCGCCAGCAAGCTGCTCGCGCCGTTCGGCAGTTCCAACGGCGTCTTGTAGCTGTAGGTGACCGTCTCGGCGGGTAGGCCGCCGCTGGCCTGGTAGGTGTCGCTGTACGGCTTCCCCGTGACAGCCAAGTATTTGTGGGTGAAGCCGTAGGTGTTGCCAAGCAGTCCCTCGGTTGCCGGGATGGTGATCGATTCCCCGGTCGAGGCGCCGAAGGCGGTGAAGCCGCTGTACTGGGTGGTGTAGGCGGCGTTGTTTCGGAAGGCGGTGACGGTGGTCAGCTTGCCGATCGGGTTGACCATTCCGGCCACCGCGTTGTTGTCGTTGTCGTACACCCACATGCCGAGCTGATTGGCCGGCGACTGACCCGACTCCGAGGCGGCGAAGCTGCCGGTCTTGCGGTTGATCTTGTCGTAGGTGTACGAGACGGTCTTGCCGCGGGAGTTGGTGGTCTCGGTGATGTTGCCGTTGCCGTCGTACTTGGTGGTGCTGGTTCCGGCGTCCGGGTCCGTCTTGCTGGCGGCCCGGGCGAGGAGGTCGTACTGGCTGTTCCAGGTGCTGCCGTTCGCGTCGGTCAGCGTTGCCTGATTGCCGTGCTCGTCGTAGCCGTAGCTCGTTGCGACCGTGGTGCCGCCGGTCAGGTAGTACGTTCCGGTGAAGGAGTTCGACGGGCTAACCAGCGTCGGCGCCGCCGTGTATTGGAGCAGTTTGGTGGTGCGACCCATCGGGTCGGTGAGGGTCGCCGTCGTGGTCCCGCCGGTCGGGGGGATCACCGTGGTGCGGTCACCGTTGTAGATCGTGCGGGTGGATGAGACGACCAGGTTGTCGCGGGCGCTTTCCGCGAGAATGACGCGGCCGGCTCCGTCGTAGGTGTTGAAGGTCTGGTTGTACACCTTCTTGGCGAGGTCCGGCGCGTACACCGGAGTGGTGCCCGGGGTGTTCTTGTCGTCCCACCAGCCGTTGTAGGTGGCCCTCACCCAGCTGCGGCTGTCGTAGAAGGTGTCGGTGATCATCCGGCCGCCCGACGGGGTGGTGTCCTGGGTCTGGCGCGGGCGCAGCTGGGCGTCGTAGATCTGGGTGGAGATGGCGTAGGCGCCGGCGTTGTTCAGTGTCTCGGTGGTCGTGGCGGTCGGGCCGGTCTTCTGGACGAGGTAGGTGTAGCGGTAGTGGGGTGTGCTGCTGGTCGGCCGGGAGGCGACCCAGACCGCCTTGACCCGGCCGAGCGCGTCGAACTGGCGGCTGGTCACAACGCCGTTGACGTCGCTGCTCACCGTGGTGAGGGCACGCATCGGCGTCACCGTCGCCGACGTCTCGTGCCCCTCGGCGTTGGTCGTTTTGACCCCGATGGTCAGGCCCACCGTGTTGTCGGTGTATGCGGTGGTGCTGGTGTTGCCGTTGGCGTCGTAGGTAGTGACGGCGCGGCCGTAGCGGTCGAAGTCGGCGCGGTCGGTTGTCTGGTAGACGTAGGCGCCCGAGACGTAGTCCTTCGCCTTGCGCACCATGGTCACGTCACCCTTAGTGGGGGCGGCGGTCTGCGGGAAGACGGTGTCGAAGGTCGGGTCGTCGTAGTACGTCCGCACGTGCGAGACGACCTGAGCGGGCCGGTCGACGTTCACCGGAGCGGTAAGCGTGTTGACGCTGCCGGGCTCGGACGCGGGTGAGCCCTGGGTGAAGCCACCGCAGGCGACCGAGACCGTTTCGATCTGACTGATCAGACCGACCAGGTTGAGAGCCGTGTTCACCGGTGCGTACGTGGTGGACGTGCATCGGTCGTAGGCGGTGCTGACCGGCACGGCGTGGTCGTAGGAGAACTTCAGCAAGCCGAACGTCGGCGAGTCGACATTCGTGTCGTAGGTGTTGTCGGTCTGGCTGTAGCGCCAGGTGGTGGTCCCCGCTGAGGTGACCGCCTGCCGGGTCCATGTCTGGATTGGCGCCATCTTGTTGGCCGTCAGAGCGGGCAGGCCGCTGCGTGATCGGGTCGCTGTTGCCGCCGAAATCCAGTAGGAAGTGACGGTCGAGCTCTCCACCGGTCCACCGTCGCCGCGGTACGCGGTCGTCTCGAGTTCGCGGCCGGCGAGTTGGTCAAGGTCCTCGTGCTGGCCGCCAACGGAGTCGGTCAGGTTGACGACCGTGCTGCTGTTGTTCCGCGACATCCCGCGGTAGTAGGTCGACGCCGACAGCGTTTGTGGGTCGTTGACGCCATCACCGTTGCGGGTTTCGACCGTGCCGTAGCCGCGGAACTGTCCGTAGGTGCGGTACTTGGCCTTGACGACCTCGTTGTCGTCGTAGCGCCAGGCCGCTCCGCCGACGTACCTGTAGCTGGTGGAGGTGAGCGGAGCGCCGCCGGTCGGATCCGAGGCGGTCACCCGCGTAACGGCGTACTTGTGGAACCAGTCCCGTTTCGGGGTGGTCAGGCCGTCCGGTGTCCAGTAGACCGGGTAGCAGGACCTCGTGTTCGACTCAGGGGCGACGGTGACGGGGGCCGTGCACGGCACCGGCAGTTCGTAGCTGGCAGTGATCACGGAGCCGGTTTCGGTGGTGACCGTCTCGATGCGCCGCCGGTAGAACGACGGAAAACCACCGGCGGTGTCCACCCGGTTGGCCAGCTTGATCGCGGTGAAGGATACGGACGGCAGGGTGATCGCCGTCGTCGACCCGCCTGAGGTGAGGTCGTTGCCGGTCCGGGTGATGGAGTCAAGCCACAGGGTCGGCGCGGTGCCGTCTCCGGTGGCTGGCATGGTCTGCGCCAGTGCATAGGAATCGACAGGAAGGTGCTTGCCTGCGGTCAGGTCGTACTGCTGGGTCTCGATCGAAGTCAGCCGAATAGTGGAGAAGAACGAAGGGCTCCAGGACTTGCAGTCGGTGCCCTGGTCACAGACGAGGTCGTAGGGGACGTCGGGCCAGTTGGCCTTCGTGGTGTCGTTCAGCGGCGTGCAGGTTCCGGACAGGCAGCGGACGTCGGTGTTGAACACGACCCGGTTCGACACGGTGCCGTAGGCGCCGCCGTCGGTGAAGCCGTAGTCAATGCGGGCAAGGTTGCTGTCCCGGATGTAGGGCACGTCGGTGCTGCCCTCGTTCTGCCCGTAGTAGTTGACGGCCTGGTTGTAGTAGTAGGCCATCGCGTTACCGTGTGGGTCCTTGACGTAGTCGAGGTTCCACCGATACGCCATCGTGCAGACGGAGGCGTTGAAGCCAGCAGCGTCGTAGCAGGGATCGCCGGCATGCGGTGAGTAGACCGGCGTGTAGTCGACAGACTTGGTCTCGGCCTTGCCGGACGTCCAGCCCGGAAGCCGGTTCCGCCCGAACTCGTAGACCGTGCCGTCCGGCTCGGTCACCCGCCAGTAGTCGGTGTTGTAGGTGCCGCTGCCGTTGTTGGAGTTGGTGACCTGGGTGATGTCGGAGCCGTTGTCGTTCTGGAGCTTCCAGACCCGCTTTCCAGCGTCCCAGATCATCGATGTCGACGAGCCGTTCAGCGACAGGGTCAGGATGGGGCCTGTGTAGCAGCGGTCGTAGGTTTCCTTGGGTGACGCGCTGCCGCCGGGGTCGTCCTTGCATGAGACGAAGGTCTGCTCGACGTAGTTGCGCGGGGTCGACCAGCCGTCGCCAATCCAGGACGCCTGGGCATTGGTGGCAACCGTCTGACCGTCCACGGCGCTTGAGTCGTAGGAGAGCGCGAGTTGTGGCGCGAGCTTCGACCTCGCCGGGGGCAGGGTCAGCGGGTACGAGTAGCTGAAGGATCCGGTGCTGCCCCCCGCGGTCCAGGATCCGGAGGGCTTCAGCTCTGTCGCGGCGTAGGTGCCCCCGGCACCACCCTCGTCGCCGGCCCCAGCGACCGCTGCGATGAGCATGGCCGTGTTCGTTGTGCCAGCTTTCGAGTCGGCGCCTACTGGAAGCTCGGCGGAGACGGTTTTCGCGGCAGCGTCGTTGATCGAAGGCAGCGGCTGCTGCCGGCGGCACTCAGAGCGCTGCGGCGTGGTCAGTGCGCAAGCCGGCAGGCGGACCAGCCTGAGCCGAAGGCCGTAGTTGCCTCCGTACGCCTCGGCGAAGGAGTCATAGTCCACCCCGACTCGGACAGTCCCGGTACCCGCGTCGCCCGCGGATGGGGTGGACTGTGGCGTCACCTCGACCAGCAGCCCATTCACACCGGCGGTAGCCGCCGCGGTCCGATCGAACACCCGCACGTCGAGGTGCTTCGGTCCGGCATAGTTGGCACGGCCCTTCGGCGCCGGACTCACCCACACCGGCGTCCCCGCTGCTTTGGCCTTCACGGGGCTGGATGCGTTGGTCTCGGCACCGCTCAGGTCGACCTGGGCGTTGGCAGCCCCGGGCCATCTGGTCCTGGTTGGCAGGTAATTGGCCCTGGCGGTGTTGCGAGCAGGCGCGAACTTGCTGGGCAGCGGTTTCACACCGTCGACTGATCTGCCGGGCGCCGGAACCGGCGGCTGCGCCGCGCCCACCCCTTCCGGCTTGCCACTGGCGGGTGTGCCGACCAGCGTGCCTGCCGTGATGACCGCCGCGGTGAGCGATGCGACGAGCCGTGTGCGGCGCGCGAACAGCCGCGATCCCCCGTGCCTGAGCATGCGATTCCCAACCTGAGAACGGATGACGGGCCACGCGGGTTGTTCCCGTCGCACACCCCCGTGGCGCGAACAATCTGCCATGAAGCAGATGGGAAAAGGTCACGGGAATATAACGATAGATCAAAGAGCATGCGATCAAACCTGTCGCAGTGAGTGCGAAAAGGACAACCGAAAGTAAGGAGATCCGTTCCCGGGATGGCGCTGGCGCTGGTTCACTGTGCCCCGCCATCGGGACGCGCACCGGCGCGTCCCCTGACACGGGGAGTTCCTCACCATGCCCACAACCCGGCCTCCACGACGAACAAGGGCCACCTCGTTCGCGACCGCGGCCAGCCTGCTCGTCACCGCAGCCGCGATGTGGCCCGGTGCCGTCGCCACCGCCGACCCGGACGGCTACGCCGGCGCCCCCCGCCCGGCACCCACCGCGGACACATCGCTGGACGTCGAGCAGGCCTTGGCACAGGCACGACGGACCGGCCAGCCGGTCGAAGCTACCGCCACCGGGACATCGACCTCAGTCGTCACCGCCCTGCCCGACGGCCAGGTTCATCTGACCCAGCACGCCACCGCCACCCGCAAGAAGGTCGACGGGAGCTGGAAGCCGCTGGATGCGACCTTGGTCAGGCGGCCGGACGGCACCATCACCTCAAGCGTGACAACCAACGACGTCGCCCTCTCTCCCGGCGGGGAGGCTCCGCTGGCACAGTTGACCTCCGGCGACCGCACCTTCACCGTAGATGCGCCGATGCCGCTGCCCGCACCCACACTGTCGGGTGCCACCGCCACCTACGCCGGCGTGCTACCTGACGTCGACCTCGTCGTCACCGTAAATCGGAATGGCGGCTTCTCCCACGTTTTCGTGGTCCGCACTCCGGAGGCTGCCGACAACCCAGAGCTGTTGACCCTCTCGCTCGGCACCCACGCCCAAGGCTTCAGCCTCAGTGTCGACAAGGCCGGGAACATCGCTGGCCGTGATCGGTCGGGGGCAACGGCGCTCTCCGCGCCAGCGCCGCTGATGTGGGACTCCAGCTCCTCGCCCGCAGCGGGACCGGCAGCTCGTAGCGGGCAAACGTCAGATGCCACCGCGCCCGGCCGGGCCGCGCGTACCGCGCCCGTCAAGGTGCGCATGCAGGGCCGAAAGCTGCATCTGGTTCCCGACCGGACCCTGCTTAGCGGCACGAAGACGGTGTACCCGGTGTTCATCGACCCGACGTTCAACTGGTCGCCCGCCGGATCCGGAAGAGGCGGCTGGGCGAGCATCTCCTACCAGCACCAGTCCACCAACTACTGGATGACCACCCCAGATCCCATTGGCCGCATGCAGGTCGGGAACGCCGGAGAGCAGCGGTCGAACACCCTCATCAACTTCTCGGTCCCCGTCAGCACGCTGACCGGCGCGGAAATCAACTCGGCCATTTTTAAGATCACCAATACACGATCTTGGAATTGCGACCCGAAGCAGGTCAACGTCTACGCACCCAACACCGTGCTGAGCGGCACCAACGCCACATGGAACTACTGGGAAGGCCAGAGCAGCGGACCTCTAGCCGCCTCCAAGAGCTTCGCGTACGGATACAGCGGATGCGCGGCCGATGGTGTCTCCTTCGACATCACCGGTCAGATTCAGAGGGACGTCAGCGACAACCACAAGACCCGCACCCTGTGGATGAAGGCGTACAACGAGGCCGGCGACCCGGAAAGTTGGAAGGAATTCCTGGAGACAAGTCCGACCCTCGAGATCCAGTACAACCACAAGCCGAACAAGCCCACCGGGCTGACCACCTCCCCGAAGACCACCTGCGCCGGCGGCTCGACCGTCGGCGACGCCTCGGTTTCGCTCTACGCGCCGGTGTCCGACCGCAACGGCGGCGTCCTCGGGGTGTCCTTCCGGCTCACCCGCAAAAGCGACGGCGCCGTCGTCGCCACGTCCGATCCGAACAAGCTGACCGCCTCGTCTGGCACCACCGCCGTGCTCGTGGTCCCGCAGGCCACCCTGCGTCAGTACGCCGGCTACACCGGCCCCGGCACTGGGACGGTCACGGCGTACACCTGGAAAGTACAGGCCACGGATTTCAGGACGCCCAGCGACTGGTCGGACACCTGCACCTTCAGCTTCGACCCCACTCGCCCGGGCCACCCCGATGTGACAGCCCCGGCTGAGTCGGTCATCGGGCAGCCGGCGAGCTTCACCATCACCGCAGCAGGAGGCACAACCCCCAGCGGTTACCTCTACCAGCTCAACGCCGCCGCCCCGGTCCAAGTCACTGCGTCCGGCACCGGCAGCACCACCGTCTCCATCCTGCCGACCCGGTACACCAACACCCTGACCGTCACCAGCCTCTCCCCCGGCGGCAACATCGGCGACTCCGAAAGCGTCACCTTCAACTCAGACCCCGCAGTCACCGCGGTCGACGGCGACATGACCGGAGACGACATCCCCGATCTACTAGTCGCCGGCAACACCAACGGCCTCCCGCCAGGACTATGGCTCACCGAAGGCGGCTCGGACGGCCCGCCCGCACCCGCCACCAACATCGGATCCAAGGGCAACGGCCTGGGCACCGTCGGCTCCTCGAAAGACTTCAACGGCGCGCAAGCCATCACCGGCCAGTTCGCCGGCTACGGCCTCCAAGACGTCCTGGTCTACTACCCGGCCGGTGCCAACGCCGGCGGAGCCAGCATGCTGCGCGCCAACGGAGACGGATCAGTAATCCAACCCTACGAGAACGGCAACCAGGTCACGGTCCCCCGGGAAGCCCTGACCGACGAGGCCGACGTATCACCACTGCAGGTCGCCAACGCAGGCGACGCCCGGCACACCGGCCAGCCCTACCCCGACCTGATCGGCATCAGCGGCAACGAGACCGGCTACTACCTCACGTACTACCCGTCCACCGGACCGGGCTCGTTCCAGCAAGTCACCCGCACGTCAGCGACGACCCCCGACGGCGGCAACGACTGGAACAACTGGACCATCGCCACCACGCAGACCACCAACACAACCGGCACCAGCACGGCCATGTTCCTGTGGAAGCCCGGCACGGGTGCCCTGCACCTCTGGACCGGCCTCAGCTTCGACATCGACAACGGCCAGCTGACGTACACCTCGTACACACTCTCTACAGCAGGCTGGAACAAGGACGCCGTGCTCGGCCTGCGCGCCGCCGACATCAACAATGACGGCACCCCGGACCTCTGGACCGTCGGCGCCAGCGGCACCACCAAGACGTGGCGCGTTACCAACCTCACCGCCGGAACGGGTTCCATCACCGGCGATCCTGAGGGCAGGATCGTCACCGCCAAACACGCCTGGCACTTCGCCGACGCCAAGGACGGACAAGCCAGCACCGTCCCAGCGGAGGACGCGGTCGGAACGCTGGCAGCGACCGGCAGTGGCGCCGCAGCCTGGCGGACCGGGGATCTCTTCGACCCGAGCATCACTCTCGACGGCGCCAACAGCACCCTGACAACCACCGGGGCGGCTGTGGCCACGGACGCCGGCTTCTCCATCTCGGTGTGGGCGAAACCCAACGCCAGCGGCGGCACGGTCGTCTCCCAGGACGGCGTCAACACCGCCGGATTCAAACTCTGGGCCGATGCGAGCGACAACTCCTGGCGGTTCGCGATGTCCCGCAGCGATGTCGCGAGCCCCATCTGGGACACGGTGAGCAGTGGCGCCAACACCGTACGACTCGGTGCCTGGACGCAATTGGCGATCACGTTCAAACCCGCCAGCGGAACTCTCAGAAACATGTACCTCTACATCAACGGACGCAACATCGCCTCGGCCTCGCACACCACCATCTGGAATGCCGACCGGAGCCTGCGTTTCGGCAGCACGCGCACTGGAGCCAGCACCACCGGCGGCTACTTCAACGGCCAGCTCTCCACGGCCCAGGCATGGGACTCCGCGGTCATCAACCCGAGCCCCGCCCCGCACGACCTCAACGGTGACGGCAAAGCCGACATCGTCACCGCCGACTCCTCCGGCAACCTTTACCTCCGGCCCAACACCGGCGGCACCGGGATGTCCACCTTCGGCACCCCGATGAAGATCGGACAAGGCTGGGACGGCTGGCGGTGGGACATCCACGACTGGACCCAAGACGGTCTCGCCGACGTCATGGGCGTCGACGCCAGCGGACAGCTGTGGGCCTACCCGAACGTCAACGGCGCGCCCACCTACGCAACCCGCAAGCGCGTCGGCGTCGGCTGGACTGACTATACCCACGCCTCCGCCAACGCCAATACATCACCACAACCCGACCATTTCGGCATCAAAAACTCGACCGGCGAACTGTTCTACTACCCCAACGGCTGCTGTGCAGTACGGGTGGCGCAATCCGGGTGGTCGAACTACCGCATCTACCCGGTCGATTTCAACCGCGACGGACTCGACGACCTCATCTCGATCGACACGACAGGCAACCTGTACTGGTACCCCAACACTGGCCAAGCCGGGCTGGCGATGTTCGGCACCCGCAAACAGATCGGCTCTGGCTGGGCCACCTATCGCGTCGCCATCACCGACGTCAACGGCGACGGTCTCCCAGACATCGTCGCCGGCGACTCGAAGGGCGACGGCTGGGTCTACCCGGGCAGCAGCGACGTGAGCTTCCCGAGCCGATACCAAATTGCAAGTGGCTGGCTCGTCAGCCTAGTGAAGACCATCGGTTGATGTGAGCCCCAGAAAGATCCGGTGCCCCGAAGCTCACATCTCGGGGCACCGGATCTCGACGTCGAACTCCGGCCGACTAATGGCTACAAGCCAAAGAAGCGCCGGACGATTCGGTCTGTGAGAGATCGAACGGCCAACCTGGCCGCTGCACAAGCTCAAACGCCGAGGGGTCGCGCGCCACCAATCCGCAGCGAAGGTGGGCAGCCGAGGAACTCGCTGCGCCTCACCTGCCATCACTACCCGACAGCAACGTCGTGGCTCGCGCACGCATCGACCAGCCGCGGGACCGCCCTCGACAGCTCGGTGCGAGCCCTCTCGGCTGCTGGACCAGACCTGCGAGGGTCTTGGACCCGCTCGACCATCCCCACTGCATAAACACCAGCGGACTTCAAATCATCATGCGAAGAGCGCTCAAAAAGTTCCCCCACGCGCCGCATCTCGCCGTCAGGTGCCGCCTCTCCCTCCGCGGCCCGAATCACCAGGTCGGCCGATCGGCAGGCAGTCACCCCTGGGTCCTCCTCACGAGATCCCCTTAACTGCCAAACCACGGCGATGGCGCCCACGAGCAACACGAAAACAATCATGGCTGCGCCAATCCAACGGCGCTGAAATCCTGGCTTGTCAGCAGATTCCCTTGCTTCAGAGGCAGGTGCCCGCATCACATCTCCGTCTCACAACCTAAGAGTCAACGAGGAGAGCGGTAAGCTACCATCGGCCAAAGGTTCTAGGAACCTCCACATGCGCTCCTGGCGCAACGCGCCGGCCTGGTAGGTCGCTAGAGGTCTACCGTCGCCAAACGAGGTCGGCGCTGCCGCTGCGGACAGCTCTCGGTGACGGCGATGCAGCACCTACCGCGTGCCGTTGCCGCGCACATATCCGAGCGGCAGGAGGTCGCAGTCGGCGCTGGCGCGTGAGGCCTTGGCAGTCGTTGGTGGCGAGTTCTCGTGCGACCGACGGGTCCGCGCGGTAGAGGATCGCGCAGGCCGGTGCCGTTCGGCGAGGCCGTGACCGGTATAGGCCGACGCCGACTGCTACACGCCGAGCCGCGCAGCGCCCGCGCTCTGCCTTGCGAGGACCGAGCCGGCGCTCACCACGCTAAGCGCGCTGCGGCCCTGAGCGACCCTGCAGAACCTGGCTTTCAGCTGCTGACTCAACACACTCTGTCCCACAGGGTCAGGACATGCACGGCCGACAAGCGTGAGGCAAAGACGCTGACGCCTTCGGTCTTCCCGAAGAGGTCATGCATGACAACTTGGGGGGCCGCTCGTGCGTGACCTGCGGCGATAAGCCCTTCGGGTACGGGTAGCGGCCGTTGATTCGCAGTTCAGTGCTCCCGGTTGCTCCCAACGCGCTCCCACCGAGGCAGTCGCTCCGCCCGCGGCGTCGTCGAGAGACCGCGCAGGGCTTCCTAAGCCGTTACGCGGCCAGTTGACGGCGAAGCTCCGAGGCTTCGTCGATGCGTCCGAGACCGTCGAGTACATCTGCCATGGTGTGGCACGCGGACAACAATTGTCGTCCGAATGCTTGTGGTAGCTGCTCGGCAAGTCTCGAGTACAGTCCGACCGCTTCCGTAACCGCGCCGAGCGCGTGGGGCAGGTTGTCCTGGACCATGACGCAGATCTGCGCGTACACCCACAACGACATAGGGAGATCGGGCACGTGAGCAGCCGGGTAAGCCCGCGCCAGCTGTCGGTAAAGGTCGGTGGCTTCCTCGGCGGGGTCCAGGGCCTCGCGCCGCCCAAGGCGCGACAGCTGGATGCCGAAGTTGCTTAATGCCCCGGCAAGGTTGGGCAGGTGGGCAGGGTTGGCCTGGGCCAGCTGCCGGTACAGGTCGGTGGCTTCCTGAGTGGGGGCCAGGGCCTCGTCCCACCGCCCCAACTCGGACAGCACCGCGCCGAAATTGATCAACGATGACGCGAGGTCTGGCAGGTGAGCGGCCGGGTAAGCCCGCGCCAGCTGCCGGCGGAACGTCACGGCTTCCATAGCGGGGATCAGGGCCTCGTCGTGCCGCCTTAGCTTCGCAAGCTGCATGCCGAGGTTAGTCAACGACGCGGCGAGGTTGGGCAGGTGGACGGCGGGGTTGGTCCGCGCCAGCTGCCGGTACAGGTCGGCGGCTTCCTGCGTGGGAGCCAGGACATCCTCCCACCGCCTCAGCTCCGACAGTCGGATGCCGAAGTTGCTCAGTGACATGGCGAGATTGGGTAAATGCGCGGCGGGGTTGGCCTGGGCCAGCTGCCGATACAGGCCAGTGGCTTCCTGAGCGAGGACCAGGGCCTCCTCCCGCCGCCCCAGGTCCGACAGCGAGTTGCCGAGGTTGGTCAACGACATGGCGAGATTGGGCAGGTGCGCGGCAGGGTCGGCCTGGGCCAGCTGCCGGTACAGGCCGGTGGCTTCTTCGGCCGGATCCAAGGCTTGTTCGTGCAGGCCAGCGTTGGCGAGGCGCCAGGCGTGGATGGCGTGCAGACGCGCGTGGTCCACGGGGTCGTCAGTGGCGGCTAATTGGTGGCGAGTAAGAGTGGTGGTAATGGCGGCGGCGGCGACGTCGAGGTCTACGTGTCGCTCGATGGGCAGGACGCTGTCGACGGCGGTGAGGACGTCGGGATCGACTCCAGGGATGGTGGTGAGGCGGGTGATGGTGGCGCCGCCGGCGGCCAGGGCCAGTTTTGGGTGTCGGCGCAGGAGTGGATACAGCACGTCAGTGGCGACATGGTCCCAGCGGCGCGCGGTTTCGACGAGCACGGCAATAGTGTTGGCTGCCCATGGCGGCGGGTCGGTGTCGGTGTGCAGAAGCTGTCCGGCGGCGGTGAGGGCCCAGTCGTCGCTGTCCCATTCGTCTTCGTCGCTGGTGTGCGGGTGGCCGGGCGTGAACAACGCGATCAGGTCTTCGCCGAGCCGGTCTGGGTGCAGCGCCTGCAGCACAGTGCGGGGGTCGTCGGGCGGGTAGCAGAACCGGTGGTCGTCGATGATTGTGGTGGTGCCCGGTTCGGTCAGCCCGACGCGGTGCAGCAGGTCGATGGCGGTGGCGCGGGGCACGGCGGCGGTGAGCGTGGCGAGGTACACGGCGCGGCCCATCACCTCGGGCGGGGTCTTGCGCGGTTCTGCCGGGCGGTTGTGCAGCTTGTACCAGTGGTCGCGTTCGCGTTCCAGGAGGTAGGACGACAGCGCGTGCGGGTGGGTCGGTGCTGCGGTGTTGCGAAGGTGGGCGTCGACGGCCACGAGGGCCGCCATGTGTATGGACAGCACCTGCCGGAACGCTTCGTCGGCCAGATTGGTCGGCAGCGGGAGCTGGTCGGCGCCAGCCACGTCCAGTGCGGCGGCGAAACGGGCGCGGGCCTGCTGGAACAGCATCTCGCGGTTGACCTGGTCGCCAAGCGGCGGCAAGGGCTGTGTGGTGGCATCCACCTGATGGTCGCTGCGCAGTCGGTTGCGAAGTGCGGGCCACCACCCGGTGGTGGAGCGGGCCAACAGCAGCACCCGCACGGTGAGCCCAGTGCTCAAGTTCATGCTCTTCAGGTGGGTGAGCAGGCTCTGCAGATGGGCGACCGGCCACCGGTCGGCGTAGTCAACGACGACCAGGAGCCCGCCACCAGCTGGTAGGTCCATCCTGTAGCCGCCGGAGAACACCGGCTCGTGCAGCACCCGCCACACCGTCCAGCCGGTGGCAGCGCATGCTTCGGCGACGTGCGCGGCCAGCCGGGTCTTGCCCTGCCCGCCAGCCGCATGCAGCAGCCGCACCAGCACCCCGCCCGGCCGGGCCATCCACGCCGCCACCTCGCCGAGGTCGCCGTCACGTCCGACGAGACCCACCACCCGATGCTCGGCCAGCAGCAGCCGAGACGGTCGCTGCCGCGCCGCCTCGACGGCAACGGTCTCGGCCACACCGGGGAGCGGCTCTATCCGGTACGGCGGCCGTTCGGTGGTGATCGTGACGTTGCCCCCGACCCCCGACACTGCGATCAGATCGCCGAACGTGACCACACCGTCGAACCACTGCCCGTGCGTCGATCCATTGGCCGGCCGGGGCACCGCCTCCACTGATACCGCCGACCCTGGCGGGCTGGGCCAGCCGGGGCCGGTCACGGGTTGATGTCCACGTCGCCGTCCACCCCGCGAACGATCCGGATCGCGCCTTTGGCCCGCACGTCATGAACTACTTGCTTGCCTGGCACCGTCGGCGTCCCTAACGTTTGTGGCGGCTCGGACGTGGCGGACGGCGGCGTCACCGACGACGGTGCGGTACCCATCCGCAGATTGCCCCGCACACCATCGACCACATCGATGTCACGGCCGGCGTCCAAGCCCTCGACCTGCTGTGCAACCGTCACCGGCAGAGGTGGTGGTGACGGCGCGGGTGCGGGTCGGCCTGACACGATCCCGTACACCGTCGCCGACAGCGCGGCGATACCGACAAACAGTGCGAAGACACTGGCGTATCTGTCCGCATCGTCCAGCCCGACCACCACCAGGAACCCCGCGAGGCCGCCCAGCACGACGCCCACACCGACCCAGCTGAGCACCCTCGCCCAGTTCCAACCTGTCACGACACCATCATCAGGGTTGACATCCAGCCTGGCATCCTCGCACCGGTTCGCCTATCCGACACCAACCGCCACCAGCCATAGTCGATTGGCTGCGTCAGCAGCTCAGCGCGCCATTCGCTACCTGCGATCGACGACGAGGTGGATCTTCACCTCATTCTTTTGCGGGATCGGCCTATGGCCTCGCCACCTGCGCACCACGCGTCGCGAAAGCTTGATGAGGAGCCTCATTTTTGCGAATAGAGCTGTCAGGCGACAGATCGCAGCCGGCGGACGGCCCTTTGGGGACGGTCGGGTTGGGTGGCTTCCCAGCGACGCTGAAGCGCGTCGACCAGGTTGCTGATCATGGGCTCGGTGACGTGGCTGTAGATGCCTCTTACGCCTGCGAGGCGGTGTCCGAGGCGGCGGGCTTGGGCGATTTCGGGGATGCCGTCTTCGATAAGCCAGGTCTTGTGGGTGTGGCGCAGGTCGTGGAAGTGCATGCCGGGCAGGATCGGCGGGATTCCCTGTTTGGGGTTGCCTGCGACGGCGGGGGTCCAGGCGCGGCGGTTGAAGTTGGAGCGGCGTTGGTGGTAGCCGCGGGCGCCGGGGAAGACGGTGTCGTGGGGGTGTTCGGCGAGGTGGGTGGCGAGGAGGTTGGTGAGGAAGCGGGGTAAGCGGATGTGGCGGACGGAGTCGTTGGTTTTGGGTGGGCCGAGGTAGAGCTTGCCTTCGACTTCGTGGAGGGCGCCGACGTCGGGGTGGACGTAGATGCTGCCAAGGTTGAGGTCGAGGTTGTCGCGGTGCAGGCCGGCGAGCTCCCCCCAGCGCATGCCGGTGTAGGCGGCGGTGAGGATCATCAGCCCGTCCGACGGGCGGGCTTGGCGGGCGACGATGGCGGCGACCTGGTCGGCGGTGGCGTGGGGTCGTTCGGCGCGGATGCCTTTGGGGATGCGGATTCCTCGGCAGGGGTTGAAGGGGATCCGGCGGTCTTCGACCGCTTCTTGCAGGATCATCGACAGGACCATGATCACGTCGGTGACGGATCGGGGGGCCAGGCGTTTGCCGAGGGCGACGGCGAGGGCCTTGACGTGTTGGCGGCGGATGTCGACCAGGGGTAGTGGGCCGAGGGTGGGCAGGATGTGCAGCCGCAGGTGGCTGCGGTAGGCGGCCCAGGTGGCGGGCGATGCCTGGTGGGTCTGTTCCCAGATCGGGACCCAGTCGCTGAGGGGGATGCGTCCGCCGCGCGGGTCGATGAAGGTGTCGCGGGAGACTTCCACGTCGATTTCCTTGGCGCGGATGGTGGCGTCGGCGCGGCGTTCGTGTGTGGAGTCGGTGGTGACGGTGCCGTCGGGCATGCGGAGGCGGACGCGGAACTTGGTGCCGCGCTTTTCCACCCAGGCCATGGGTTACTCCGATCGGTTCGGTTCGGGTGCGGCGGTGATTGGCGCGTGACTTTGAGGTTGGGTCAAGTCGGCGGTCGACGGTGGGCGTGGCCGCCTGGCCCGTCGGCGGCTGGTGGCGGGTTCGGCGGCGGCGGCGATGATGGCGGCGAGGTCGGCGGCGGAGAATCGCAGGTGTTTGCCGAGGAAGGTGCGGGGGATCTGGCGGCGGCCGGCGCGGCGGCGCAGCCAGGATTCGGGGACGCGCAGCAGTGCCGCGGCCTCTGCGGGGGTGTAGAGGCGCGGGCCTTGATCGTCGGATAGATCACCAGCTGGGGCGGGTGGAGGCGCGGGCGGCGGTAGCCGGCGTCGGGATCGCGAAGGGTTCGAAGGCATAGCTGGCTCCCGGGAGCGTGTGGGGTGACGTGGCCAAGGCGGACGGGGTCTCCGCGGGCAGCCGCATGAGGCTGCCCGCGGAGAGTTCCGTGTGGTGGGGCGTTCAGCGGTGGCGGCAGAGCAGGAGACGTAGGGCGGTCGCTGCTTGGGCGGGGACGACGCCGTTGCCGAGGACGCGCAGGGCGCCGGTGCGGGGAAGGTCGAGGGTGGGGTCGGTGACCCAGTGGGCGGGTAGGCCCATGAGCCATTCCACGAACGGCGGTGCGAGCACGGGCTTGCCGTGCTGGCCGGGTTGGGTGGGCGCGGGAACGGGCCGGCCGATCAGAAGCTCCCAGCGTGCGATCGCCGGTGCGTAGATCCCCCAGGTCGCCTGATCGGGTGTTCCCAGGCTGCCGGTGGCGAGTTGGGCGACGGTGGTGCGTAGGTCGGGGCCGCCGTCGCCGTGGTGGCCGGGCCCATGCGCGTCGGAGGCCCGGGGCGTCGGTAGGGCGGGCACCGCACATCCGACGGCTGCGGACGGCAGGGTGAGGTCGCCGTGTGAGCCCCGTTGTCCCGGGCAGCCTTTCTGCCCGTCCGTCGCCCGCGGGGTCGGCAGGAGCACCTGTGACAGGGGCGGCCGGAAACGGCTACCCGCTCGGCGGCCTGGGGTGCCGGTGTCGCTGGAGCGTAGGGTCGGCAGCAGGTCGTGGCGGGTGCCGTGGGGTTCGATGAGGTCGGGCAGCCCGTTGTGGTGTCCGGGTCCTTTGCCGTCACGGGCGCAGGGCGTGGGCAGTGTCCGCATGCTCTCCCCCGCCGCTGGTGGCGAGCAGGAACAGCCGGTCGCGTCGGTGGGCGGCGCCGATGTCGGATGCGCGTAGGCATAGCCAGCTCGTGTCGTACCCGAGCGTGGCCAGGTCGGTGTGGACGACGTCGAGTCCGCGCCTGCGCAGGGCGGCCACGTTCTCCACGAACACGAGCGGTGGTCGAAGATAGCGAAGGGCTCTGGTGATGTGATGCCAGAGGTTGGAGTGGGGGCCGGTGATGCCGGCGCGTTTGCCGGCGTTGGAGATGTCTTGTCGCTCCAATGTCAAGTTTTGGACGGTGCGACCCAGGCTTCGCTCCTGACCGAGGGCTGGTTGGATGGGCTCGTGCGTGAGACAGCCGAGTGGATCGATCACCGCGTGGTGGACGGCGGGGTGATCGAGCGGTCGTTCCGCCTGACTGGGGCGGCCGGTCCCATTCCGGGCATGCTGTGGCTGCCGCCTCGCCCCAACTCCCCACCACCACTTGTCCTGCTGGGGCACGGGGGTAGCGGGCATAAGAGAAGCGGGCGGATAGCGGATCTGGCCCACTGGTTCGCAGCATGTGCCGGTCTCGCGGCACTCGCGATTGATGGGCCTCACCACGGAGAGCGAGTTCCTGCTCCACTAAAGGCCGCGGAGTACCAGGCCCTCATCGTCGCCGAGGGAATCGAAACCGTCCTCGATCGAATGGCGAGCGAGTGGCGGGCCGCACTACGTGCCGTCAGTATTCAAGGCACCGTGGACACCGACCACGTCGGGTACCTGGGCCTGTCCATGGGGACACGGTTCGGGCTGCCCTTAGCCGCCACCATGGGCGACGAACTTCGTTGCGTGGTCTTTGGCAAATTCGGATTGCAACAAGGACCGGCCATGCACAAGGGCTTGGAGGCACCAGAGCGCGTTCTGAGGGATGCCCGGCTGGTTACTGCCCCGGCCCTCTTCCACCTCCAATGGCATGACGAGATTTTCCCGAGGGACGGGCAACTGGCCCTCTTCGACGTGCTGGGCTCACGGGACAAGCAGCTGATCGGCTACGCCGGCGGGCACGCTGAGACCAAGTCGCAGGCTATCGTCCTCTGGCGCGACTTCATCCGTCGCCACCTGACTCCCGGACGTGCAGACAACTGCCAAGAGCTACCCGGTCGCGCCAGCTGGGGCCGAATTCGGTAGAGATAGACGAGTTGATGCTGCGGCCGTGGTGAGCAGTCCGTACACGTGGCGGGCGAGGTGACGTTTAAGGGCACGAATTGCCTCAGTGCGACTGTTACCCATGCTCTTGCGGCGCTCCAGGTAGCGCCGGGCGCCGTCGTGGATACGGGCCTGGGTGATCACGATGCGATGGATGGCGGCGTTGAGCCGGCGGTTGCCGCCTCGGTTGAGCCGATGCCGGTGTGTGGCCCCAGACGAGGCGGGGATTGGTGCGGTGCCGGTGTGCATGGCGAACGCGGCGCTGGAGTGGAACCGGCGCACGTTTCCGGTCTCCGCCACGATCCTGGCCGCGGACAGTGGCCCGCACCCGGGCAGCGCGAGCAACTGCGGCGCCTGGGCCTTCATCAACTCGTGGAGTTCGCGTTCGAGCTGATCAGCGCGCCGGGCCAGCTCCTCGACCCGGCCGAGCAGTTCCGCAGCGATGGACAGACCGACACTCCCCGTCTGCGCGGCGAGGTAGTCGCGCACATGCGTCACCCAGCGGCGCTTGTGTAGCTTGCGTGCCGGAATCGTTTCGGCGAAGTCCGGGTCCAGGTCGTGCAGCAGCCACCGCAGCCGTGAGCACATGCGCACCATCTCACCCACGAGGTCCTCGCGGTGGTCGAGCAGCATCTTGACCACGCGCGACTCGTCCTCCGGCAGGGCCGGCGGCAGGTCCTCCCGCAGCGCGGCGCGGGCGACGGCGAGAGCGTCGATAGGGTCGCTCTTGCCCTGGCCTCGACCGACCCGCCGGTGGCGGGCGGTCAGCTGCGTCGGCACCCACACCGCCTGCTCGCCGGCGGCGAGCAGACCCCGCATCAGGCCGCCGGCAACGTGCCGGACGTCCTCGACGGCCCATAACCGTTCGCCGTACTGCCGAGCCCACCGCAGCAGGGACTTCACCCCGCGTGGCCGGGCCGGGGCGGAGGTCACGTCGAGCTGACGGCCGTTGCTGTCCACCGCGACAACGACCAGCAGGTCTTTGTGGGGGTCGACACCAAGAACGATCACTTCTGCTGAACTCCCAGGTCGTGACGGCGAGAGGTGAACCTAACCGGCGGACATGCCTCAATCGGGGACGGGACCAAGCTCCAATCAAGTCACGCCGGCAGGTCGACACGGCGGCGGACGACATGACAAGACCTCGTCAGCCCGCAGGGCGACAGCACGGAAACGAGTCAGTCCGCCACCGTGGCGTATTTACCACGGCGACGGACCGACCAGCGCCCCACGGGGCGACAGCACGGGAATGAGTCAGCCCGCTACCGCGTCGGCGCCGCCCGAAGACGGCCCACCCAGCGTGTCATTGAGGCAGGGGAAGCCGGCGGTGAGAACGTCGACGGGTGGGACGCGGGTCCAGTCGATGGTGCGGATGTCGCCGAGGTTGGGCACGTGCGGCCAGTGGTGGGCGCAGACGGTGCGGGCGTGTCGGTCAGTTTCGGCGTACCAGAGGAGCTGGCCGCCGAGCACCAGCTCGACGGCCAGGTCGAGGCCGCCGTAGCCGGTGCACAGCGACCCGATCCGCGGCCCGGAAACGCGGTCACTCACGCCACCTCCCGCACACCGTTGCGGACGTTGGCGCCCAGCGGTGGTCGTCAGTCATCGGCGACCGCCGCGGGTAGTTCCGGCCGCCGGAAGATCAACACGTCCTCGTGGGTGATCAGGTGCAGCGGCGTGCCGCCGGTGCGGGCCTTGCGCACGGCTTGAAGTTGGAAGAACGACGGCCGGGCGACGAGCCGCCCGTCGCGGACCGCGGCGAGGAGCGCGACGCACCGCTCGGTCGGGATGAGGCCCGCCCGGACACCAGCGGCGATGACCGCGCTGGGCAGGTCGACCAGCTGGCCGTTCTTGCGCCACGGACGGGCGGTGACCACCACGGTGCCGCCGGGGCGCAGCAGCACCGCGCACCCGGACAGGATCTGCTCGAACCCATCAGTGAGACCGGTGAGGTCCCGGTAGGCGAGGTTTCCCTTGTCGGTGCCGTCGTTGTAGGCGTTGTCGAATTTCGCCACCCCGTCGGCGCCGGGTCGGACGAGGCCGTGAACGGTGGGCCCGTACGGCGGTGAGGTGACGACCAGGGCGACCTGCCCCGTGAGGGCGGCGGGCAGCAGCGATCGCAGGCGGGTGGCGTCGCCGCGGACCACGGAGGCCCGGCCGCCGGCGCCCTGTTGCTGTGCGTGGGTGATGTTGGCGTCGGCGATGTTCGACCATCGCGGCTCGTACTCCACCCCGATCGCGTCGCGGCCCGCGTGGATCGCTTCGACCAGGGTGGTGCCGATCCCGCACATGGGGTCGAGGACGAGGTCGCCGGGTTGGGTGTAGGCGGCGATGGCGTGGGCGGCGATCGCGGGCAGCATCCGGGCGGGGTGTTTGACGGACTCGGCGACGTAGCGGCCGCGGCGCTGCACCGGCCCGGTCCGCTGGGCGGTCGTCCACACCGACAGGCCCTCCGGTCCGCCCGGCGCGCGGTGACGTCCGCCGGTGTCGCGGTGGCGGCCCTCGTAGAGGAGGTGCTGACCATGGTGGGTGTCCTCGGCTGAGCTTGCCGGCTGGTTCGGGTCGGCGGGGAAGAGCAGGTGCTCAGCCACGGCGACCGCCTTCCGAGCGGGGGTTCGGCTGAGAGGTGGGCGCCTGGTGGTGGTTGAACACCAGCAGGTCCGCGTGCACCTGCAGGTGCGCCACCGTCCACGGCTGCTCGGCCTGCGTGGCGAGGGCCAGGAGTTCCTCGTCGGTGACGTGGTAGACGAACGCGTCGCCGCACGTGTCGGCGGTGACGGCGACGATGTGCTGCAGGTAGCCCAGCCCGACGGCGGCGGCCGCATGAACGACGGGGGTGAAGTCCTCCGGGGCGGCCGCGCTGGCGGGGGCGGTGACGACGAGGATCAGGCAGCCGCCGGGGCGCAGCAGCCGCGCGCACGCGGTCAACAGCCACGCCAGTCGGATGCGGTTGGTCGCGTCGGCGGTGTCGAGGGGCCAGCAGGCCACGACCAGGCTGGTCGCCTCCGCCAGGGACGCGCCGTCGGGTACAGGGATAGCCGGGTTGCTGGACGGCGGCAGGTCGGTGTCGGTGAGGTCGTCACCGAACCAGGCGCCCGTGTCCGGCAGGTCGCCGTTGTCGGGCTGGGCGGCCGGGTCGGGGCGGGTCGGCGGGCCGATGATCAGGCTGGACGCGTCGGTGAACCAGCCGGGGTGGTGTCGGCGCCCGCCCGTGGTGCAGGCGATGGTGAGGGCGTGGTCCGTGGTGAGGTCGATGACCGCGTCGCCGGGGCGGCTGTAGGCGGCCACGAGCCGGTAGGCCAGCCGGGCGCCGATCGGGCGGCCGGTGTCGGCGTCGGTGCGGGCGGTGCGCCAAACGGTGATCGGGACCGGCGGGTCACCGGCCACCAGGTCGATGATGGTCGGGTCGACATGCGGGTCGACGGGGTGGGCGGGGTCGTGGTGGTGCTGCGGCGTGTGCTCGCTCATCTGGATGTCGGCTCCGCGCCGCGCGGGTAGTGCGCTGACACCCCCAAACCGACGGTTGTGTGCTCTGACGAACGCCCCCGGTTCTCACAGCGGCTCGCAAGCGCTCACGGTCAGGTGTTCGTCGCGCTCACATCGGGGGTCAGCGGCGGTACTGGACTGGTGAGGGCGTCGCGAGCGCCCGCCGTTTGCTCCAGTTCCGTGCGCCCGCTCAACCCGGCTGGGCGGGGCGTGTGGCGTTCGGCTGCTGTGTGGTGGGGACATGCGGCGGCACCCTCACCTAGGCCCTGTTTCATAAGCCGGGTCGGAGCCATTCGTTGATCGTGGCGACGTGCACGGTGGCGTGGTAGCGGACGGCGAGTTTGTCCGCCGCCGCCTGACACAACCACCCGGCAACCGTGCGACTAGGTAGACGCCCACGTAGCCGGCCTACCTATCGCTGACCAGCGGGCATGCCGCAGGGTAGGCACGATCGATTTCATCCGCACGACGATTGCGTGGGCCAAAGCGTTGATCTACGGTTCGCACGTGACGAACCAGGGACGCGTGGTAGGTGGCCGCCTGACGGGCGCCAGCGTTGACTCAGGCCAGGGCGGACTCGTCATCCCGCACCCGTACAACCCCTTGAAGCGGTACAAGCTCAACGCCGAGACCGTGCTCGAATGGGAGGAACTTCCGGGCAACGAAGGTGTCGTCAGCGCCATGGGCCGGGCTGCCGCGACGGCTGCTCTGCCGGGGAGGATCGGCAAGGCTGTCGGCGCCAGCCTCGGGGCTGCCATGAAACCCCCGCGGGTAGTCCGCGTGAACTGGGCCGACGGCGATCAGTCCGTCCTCGAGTTGCCGGAGAAGCTGTTCACGGTCTTCTCCGTATTGCTCCAGGGCCGACAGGTCGTCACCGAAGCCTCCGCGCAGGCCAAGTCTTCGGAGCTTCAGGCGCAGCCCGGCGTGACCGACAAGATCTTGGACCTCGCCTCCTCGGTGATCCAGCGAGGCACGCCGGGGACCCCGGCCGTGGCCGCAGCTCAGCCGGATGTCGTTGGGCAGATTGAAAAGCTCGCCTCGCTCCACGACGCTGGCATCCTCACGGATGAGGAGTTCGCGGCGAAGAAGGCTGAGCTGCTCGGACGCCTCTGACACTCGAGGAAGCCAGTCTTCGCTCCGATCGCCGAACGCGGACGGACCGCTCAAGATGGAAATCCGCCCTAGCAGTACTAACGGCCCTCCCCGGCTGCGCCGGGCGTCGGCTCCGCCGCCGGGCGGGCGTGTCCCACGCATGACCCGCCCGGCCGGTCGCTGACCGCCGCCCCGGTATGCCGACACGCCCCCCGGCCGGCTGTTCGCCGCCCCCGCCACTGTGCGCCCCACCCCCACCCCGGCCGCTGGCGCTAAGTGGTGACACGGCCGGCGCGAGTGGCTGCTCGGTGTTCGGCTTGGGCCGCGAGGGTGGCGGCGGCGTGCGGGGAGGCGATGCCGGTGAGCAGACCCCTGTGCAGTGCGTCGGCGATGCGGGTGTCGATGCGACCCAGACGCATGCGTAGGGCGTCGACGGTGATGCCGAGTCCGGCGGCGATCGGCTCGATCGCCCGCCGCCCGAGCCGCACGTCGATGTAGGGCTGTTCGTCGTCCGGGTCGAGGATGCCTAGGCCGACGGCGCGGCGCACAAGCACGTCGGGGTGTCCGTAGGGCACCTTGGGGGTGCGGGGGCCGGGCAGGTGGTCGACGTCGGCGATCGAGGTGTACTCGCCGGCCTGCAGGCGCAGCCGGTGCCCGGCGCGCCACGCCGCCCGGCACAGCGCCGCGTACGGGGCGTCCCCGGTCAGGTCGACGCGGTCGCGCAGGGCAGTAAGGAATCCGGTGAGGATCTCGGCGTCGATGTCGTCGGGGTCGCCGTCGTAGCCGGCGCACAACTGCCCGGCGTAGCGGCGCAGGGCAGGCATGGCCATCCCGACCGCGGCGATCACCCACGCCGGCCCGTCCAAGCGGGCACGGCGGATCAGCTCCCGCCACACGCCGTCGCGTAGCGCATATGCGTGAGGGTGCCGCAGGAGCCAGTCGCGCAGCGCCGGCAGTGTCATGACGCCCGACCCGGATGCGTCGGGCACGCCGCAGGTGTCTAGGTCGAGCGTCAAGGGTGCTGGCTCGCCGGTCAGCGCGGTGAAGGCGGCGTCTGCGGCTGCGAGAGGCGAGGCTGGCCAGTCGGTGGCGGCGGGCACGCTCATGTCACAACTCCCCCTGTGTCGAAAATGACCGCCGATTCGGCAAGGCCGCGATGTCACGGCGGCGCGGCGGCACCGATTGGGCCACGGCCGTCACACAACCCGCTCACAGCGCAGGCCACGGCCCTCCGGGGCGGCGCCGGCACTCGTGACACCGCCACAGGCAGGCAACCCGTGACATCGAGCCATGTCGTTGCGTTTAGATTTGTCAGTGCCCTTGAGCTGGGCTGTGACACAGGCCAGGCGCTGATGCCACCGGCCGCCGAGGGCAATGCCGTCGACAACCGGATGGATCGCGACGGGCTTGCCACCGGCGGAGGTGACACTCACCGCCGCCTACGGTCGCTCACAACGACTCACATCCGGGCACCTGTGTCGTCGGGCGACCGCGACGCTGTCACCGGTGCCGGGTCTGGCGCGACGCGGCGTCGACGTCAGTGCCACCAGGACCTCACAAGGCCGGTCTGACACCGAGACCTGAGGTCATGTCAGCGGCAGGATGACAAAGCATCGGTGACACCGGCGGCGATGGTCACAGGAGGTGTCGTCCGCGCCGTGTCACCGGCGTCTATAGCTAACTTCGGCGGCCTTCAGTGGTGCGTCGTGTCTGACAGCCGTGCCTGACATCACCACGACTCGACCAGGTGTCGCACATCGGTGGTCCCCGGCCGACATCCGCCATTACACCGAGGCGGAGTCCAATCGGCGCGAGATGAAGTTGCTGTGTGCCGCTGTGAGTGGCGGAGAGAACCGGGGGCGTTCGCCACAGCACACAACCGGCGGTTTGGGGGTGCAGGACTCCTCGTCGCCCACGCCGTGGCGAGGATCCCGCCCGCCGCCGGGTCCGCACCTAGTCGGGCCGCCCGCCGTGCCGGCCGCCTCGGGTGCCGCGCAGTGCTTGGTGCGCTGACACCTCATCGAACACCCGCTACCCGACAAGGGAGGAAGGGCTCCTCCCGGGGACGGTCTGGTTCGCCGCGCGTGCCGTCCGCAGGCCCGGCGGTGGTCTCCCGTGACCATCCGCTAGCACCCCGCCGCGTCCCCGGACGTCGGCGGGGCCGGAGGTGAAAGAGTCATGTCCCGCATTTCGGCACGTCTTCGTGCCCTCACCCGCTCCCGTACCGCCCGCCGTCTCGCCTTCACCGGGTTGGTGATGGTGTTGTTGTCGGCGCCCACCGCCGCGCACGCCGATCCGGGTGCGCCGGCGATCGTGGCGGTGAACTCGCTGCCGGTTGTCATCGCCAATCTGCGGGCCTGGCTGATCGGCATCCTCGCCGCGCTGGCCACTCTGTTCCTCGTCCTGGCCGGCGTCTACTGGGCCACCGCCGGCGGCGACCCGGCGCAGGTCGAGCGGGCCAAGGGCGCACTGAAAAACGCCCTCGTCGGCTACGGCCTGGCCGTCCTCGCCCCGGTCCTGCTGCAGGTCGTCCAAGGAATCGTCGGGGGCTGACCATGGGCTGGCTACTCGACCAGATCCTGGACTGGCTGGCGGCGGCGATCCTCGCCAGCCTGGACGCGCTGTTCGGGGTGATCAGCAGCGCGCTGCTGATCACCCCGAAGGTCACCGCCCTGCCGCAGGTGCAGGCCCTGACGGGCCGGTCGGTGCTCGTCGTCGACACCGTCTTCGTCCTCGCCTTCGTGGCCGCCGGGGTGCTCACCATGACCGCCGGCGGCAGTGAAACCACCCGCTACACCGCCAAGGACCTCACTCCGAGGCTGATCGTGGGGTTCGTCGCCGCGCATTTCTCGCAGCTGTGGTGCGGCATGCTCATCGACCTGGCCAACGCCCTGACCGGCGCGCTCACCACCCCCGAGGGCGACAGCGACGGCGCGCTGCGCGCCATCAAGACGCACATCCTCGCCGGACGGGACACCACGGCGGTGCTGCTGTTCGTGATCTGCGTGGCGATCATCGCCGTCCTGCTCGCGGGCACCGCGTTCAGCGTGATCGTCCGCTTCGCCGTCATCATCGTCCTGACCGCCTTCGCGCCGCTGGCCCTGGCGTGTCACGCGATGCCGCAGACCGAACCGGTCGCCCGCATGTGGTGGCGGTCCTACACCGGCGTCCTCGCCGTCCCCGTGGTGCAGGGCTTCACCCTCTACGCCGGGCACTGGATGCTCACCGACCCCGAGCACCTGCTGCCCGTGCTCGGGCTGCCGGTGGATCCGGGCGGCGCGATCAACCTGTTCGTGGTCATGGCCATGCTCTGGACGACGCTGCGCGTGCCGTCCCTGATGCGCCGCTACGTGGCCACGGGCAACAGCGGCCGCGGCGTCAACATGCTCGGCGCCGCCGTGCGGGTCATCGTCGTGCAGCAGGCCACCCGCTCCGTTCCCGGCCTCGGCCTCGGCCGCGGGCTGAAGGCGGTCGGCCGATGAGCCGCCACGACGACCACGCCGATGCGGGCCGGGTGCGGATGCCCGCGGACGTCGACGCTCCCGACAAGGTGCTCTACGGGCTCACGTTCCGGCAGCTGGCGATCCTCGCCGTCGCCGCCCTCGCCTTCTACGGCGTCTGGCGGGCCCTACATCAGGTCGTGCCCGCGCCGGTACTCGTCGGCGCCGCCGTTGTCGGCGGCGGGCTGGTTTTCGGTGTCGCTGTCGGCCGGCGTGACGGCCTGCCATTGGACGGGTGGCTGCTCGCCGCCGTCTGTCACGCGCGGGCTCCGCGCGCGCTGTCGACAACTGACACGACGTCGAAGACACCGGACTGGGTTCAGGCGCCGACGACGAGGGTGATGCTGCCGGCGCCGCTGAAGCTGCCCGCCGACGCCATCGACGACGGAGGGGAAATCCGACTCGGCGCCGCGCGAGCGGCGATGGTCGCCACGACGAACGTCAACCTCGCGCTGCGCACCGGCGATGAGCAGGCGGCCTTGGTCGACACTTTCGGCCGCTGGCTCAACAGCTTGTCGGCCCCCACGCAGATCGTGGTGTCGGCGCAGCCGGTGGACCTGCATTCGGCCGCCCGCAGCCTCGCCCACGCGGCCGTGCAGCTGCCGCACCCGGCGCTGACCGAAGCGGCCGGCGACCACGCCCGCTTCCTCGACGACCTCGCAGCGCGCAAGGATCCGCTGCGCCGGCAGGTCCTCGTCGTCACCGGCACGAGCGCCGGTGAGCGTGGCGAGCACACGGCGCGACGGCGCGCCGATGACACGGTCCGCGCCCTGTCCGGTCTCGGCGTCACCACCCGCGCCCTCGACGGGCCGGCGGTCACCGCGGCGCTCGCCGCGGCCGCCGACCCTTACCGGCCGCCACGGCCCGGCGGCCTCGCGGCCCCGGACACCGTCATCACCTCAACCCCACCCCATCAGCGTCAGCGGCACGGAAGGAGCCGACCGACATGAAGCTGCGCCACAGATCCCAGCCTGCCGACGGTGGCTGCCAGCCGGACGGATTGGCGGCCGCCGTCGCCCCCGCCGCCGTCGAGGTCACCCCGCGGTTCCTGCGCATCGGGGACGGCTATGCCGCCACCCTCGTGGTGACCGGCTACCCGGCAGAGGTTGGCCCGGCCTGGCTCGAACCTCTGTTGTCGTGGCCGGGCCGGCTCGACCTCGCGTTGCACATCGACCCGCTGCCCGGCCCGGTCGCCGCCGCCCGGCTGCGTAACCAGCGGGCCTGCTTCGAATCGTCCCGGCGGGCGGACGCGGAGCGGGGCAAGCTGCCCGACCCGTCCGTGGAAGCGGCGGCCGACGACGCCGCGGACCTCGCCCAGCGGTTGGCGCGCGGTGCGGCGAAGCTGTTCCGCGTCGGCCTCTACCTGACCGTGCACGCCCGCACCGAGGACGAGCTCCGCGAGGCGTGCGCGCAGGTGAAGGCAGCCGCCGCGTCCACGTTGATCGAGGTGCAGCCCGCCACGTGGCGGCACCTGGCCGGATGGACCACCACCCTGCCGCTTGCCACCGACAGCCTGCAGATGCGCCGCACCATGGACACCGCCGCTCTCGCCGCCGCGTTCCCCCTCGCCAGCGCAGACCTGCCCGCGCCGCTGCCCGGCGACCCGCCCGCCGACGGCGGGGTGCTCTACGGCGTCAACCCCGACTCCAGCGGGATCGTGTGGTGGGACCGCTGGGCACAGGAGAACCACAACAGTGTCGTTCTCGCCCGATCGGGCGCCGGCAAGTCGTACTTCGTGAAGCTGGAGATCCTGCGCAACCTCTACCAGCAGGTGCAGGTCGCCGTCATCGACCCCGAGGACGAGTACCTACGGTTGGCCGACGCGGTCAGTGGAGCCGTGGTCCGCCTCGGCGTCGCCGGCGTGAAGGTCAACCCTCTCGACCTGCCGGGAGGTGACTCCCGCCCTGACGTGCTCACCCGCCGCGGCCTGTTCCTGCACACCCTCATCACCGTGCTGCTCGGCCAGCAGCCGCCACCGGCGGAACGGGCTGCCCTGGACCGGGCGATCCTGGCCGTCTACCGGGCCGCGGGCATCACCCCGGACCCGGCCACCCACCACCGGCCCGCCCCACTGCTTCGTGACCTCGCCGACTGCCTGCACGCCGACACCGACCCCGCCGCCAGCCAGCTCGCCGCCCGCCTCACCCCCTGGGTTGAGGGTTCCTTCTCGCACCTGTTCGACGGGCCCACCACCACCCGCCCCGACGGGCACCTCGTCGTATGGTCGCTGCGGCACCTGCCCGACGAACTGCGCACCGTCAGCACCCTCCTCGCCCTCGACGCGATCTGGCGGCAGGTCGACGCCCCCGGCGCTCTGGCCGCACGACGGCTCGTCGTCGTGGACGAGGCCTGGCTGCTCCTGCGCGACGGTGAAGGCGCCCGGTTCCTGTTCCGCATGTCCAAGGCAGCCCGCAAACGCCACGCCGGCCTGACCGTCATCACCCAGGACGTCGCCGACCTGCTCGGCACCGACCTCGGCCAAGCCGTCGTCGCCAACGCCGCCACCCAAATCCTGCTCAAGCAGGCCCCGCAAGCCATCGACGCCATCGGCGAGGCGTTCGGGCTCACCGCCGGCGAACGGCGGCTACTCCTCGCCGCCCGGGTCGGCACCGGCCTGCTGATCTCCGGCACCAACCGGACCAGCTTCGAAGCCATCGCCTCGCAGGCGGAGCACCAGCTGTGCACGACACGTCCGAGCGAACTGGCCGACCTCGACGAGGGAGACGACCTGTGACCCCACCCGCCGCATACCTCGCGGCGATCCTGACCTTCACCCCCCAGCCGACCGGTCCAGGCGCTGACGTCGTCGTGCCGCCCACCGGCACCCCCCACTGGCTGCTCGAGGCCACCGCGTGGCTGGGGCAGCGGCCGTGGCTGCTCGCCGTCGCCGCCGGCTTGCTCGTGGCGCACGTCGCCGGCCGCAATCTCCTCGCAGCGTGGCGGCACCGCCGGCACAGTGAGCGCGCACGGCTCGTAACGATCGCCCCACCACCCGAGGTCGACCCGCACTGCGCGTCCGCGCTGTGGGCCAACCTCGCCGGCACCCTCACCCCGTCCCGGCGCCGCCGCTGGCTCTACGGCAGCCCTCACATCGCCTGGCAGTACACGTGGACGGGACGACGCCTGCTCATCTCCATCTGGGTACCTGGCACCGTCCCGCCCGGCGCGGTCGAGGCCGCCGTCCGCGCCGCCTGGCCCGGCGCCGCCTGCACCACCGACGACACCCCCACCCCGCCCATCCCGCTCGACGTGCCAACGGTGGTGGGCGGACATCTGCTGCCCACCGCCGCCGAATGGCTGCCCCTGCGCATCGACCACGACAACGACCCGCTGCGCGCGCTGATCTCCGCCGGCTCCCAGCTACGGGCCGACGAGCACGCCTGCGTGCAGATCCTCGCCCGCCCCGCCGCACCCCGCCGCGCCCTGCGCGCCCGCCGCACCGCCGGCAGGTTGCGCGACGGCAAGACCGCCGTACCCGCCATCAACCCGGCCACGCCGCTGCTGTGGCTCGTCGAGGCATTCCTACCCTGCCACACCTCCAGCGCCCGCCGTCCGGGGCCGACGGGCCGCCGCGACCCCGGAGTGGAACGCGACGTGCGCGCCATCCTCGACAAGGCTTCCCACCCTCTGTGGGAGACCGCCATCCGATACGCCGTCGGCAAGAACAGCCGACGCGCCGGCACCGACCAGCGGCCACGGTTGCGGGGCATCGCCGACACCATCGCCTCCTCCTTCGCCGTGTACTCCGGCCGCAACCGACTCACCCACCGAGCCCGCATGCCCGCCCCCGCCGCGGTCCTTACGCGGCGGCGCCTCGGCGCCGGATTCCTCACCTCCACGCCCGAACTGGCCGCGCTCGCCGCGCTGCCCCAAGATCTGGCCGTCCCTGGCCTGGACCGCGCGCGGGCAAAGTCCATGCCCGCACCGGTCGCCGTCCCGACCGGCGGACGCGGCACCAAGATCCTCGGCACCGCCGAGGTCGGCGGCCACGGCGTGGCCCTGGCCGTGCCGGATGCGAGATATCACCTGCACGTGATCGGATCCACCGGCAGCGGGAAGACGACACTGCTGGTCAACATGGCCGTCGACGACATCACCGCCGGCCGCGGCACCGTCGTCATCGACCCGCACGGCGACATGGTCCTCGACATCCTCGACCGGCTCCCCGCCTCCGTCGCCGACCGCCTCGTCATCTTCGACCCGGACCAGCCGAATCCGCCGACCATCAACCCACTCGCTGGGGACGACCCCGACCTGGTCGTGGACAACCTCGTGTCGATCTTCGGGAACATCTTCGCCAAAGCGTGGGGCCCCCGGATGGACGACGTCATGCGCGTCGCCTGCCTCACGCTGCTGCGGCACGCCAACGTCACCCTGCAACACATCCCACCCCTGCTCAACAGCGCCCAGTTCCGGTCGGCGATGACCGTCGACCTGGACGACCCGGCCGGCCTGTCCGGGTTCTGGCAGTGGTACGACGAGCTCAACCCCGCTCTGCGCTCGCAGGTCATCGGCCCCGTCCTCGCCCGCCTCCGCGCGTTCCTCCTGCGCGACTTCGTCAAACGCACCATGCGCTACCCGCGCTCGAGCTTCGACATGGGCAAGGTCCTCGACGGCGGTGCGCTACTCGTGCGCATCCCCAAGGGCCAGTTGGGTGAGGACACCAGCAAGCTCCTCGGCTCCCTGGTCCTGGCGCAGGTGTGGCAGGCCGCCACCGCCCGCGCGCGCATCGCCCCCGACAAACGCCGGGACGCCACCCTGATCATCGACGAGGCCCAGAACTTCCTCACCCTCGCCAACAGCCTCGACACGATGCTCGCCGAAGCCCGCAAATACCGGCTCTCCCTCGTCCTGTCCCACCAGGACCTCGCCCAGTTCCCGAAGGATCTCCTCGCCGCCGCCTCGGCGAACGCCCGCAACAAGATCTACTTCTCGTGCGCGCCGGAGGACGCCCGCGTCCTGGCTCGGCATACCCTGCCGGAACTCGACGAGCACGACCTGACCCACCTCGACGCCTATACCGCCGCCACCCGCCTCATCGCCAACGGACGCCAGACACCAGCGTTCACCATGAAAACCCGCGCACCCAAGCCGGTCATCGGGGAGGCCACCGCGATCCGGCACGTCGCCGCCGCAGCGACCACACCTCAAGACGCCAGCGCCATCGACACCCTCGTCGACCGGTACTCCCGCCCCGAGCAGCCGCATGCCAGCACCAGCACGGCCAGCACCAGCGGCAGAAACGGCGACACCACCAAGCGGGGCAGCCGCAAGACCCTCAGCTCCTGACGACGTCCCCTGGTAGCCCTGCCGGGGAGATGGCTGGTTCTGACGGTCTCAGCCGGCTTTACCCCGACGGCTTGAAGTGGCCCCACCATGAAGGCGGCCCGATGCCGAGCTCGGACTCTGGACCGGGACGCCGACCTACGCTGCCTGGCCGCGTTGCTCGATGCCACCGCCGGTGGGAGGCCGAAACTAGCTGGCGCGCCAGCGTGACGGCGCTGCTTGAGTGGCTTTGGTTCTACTGGCAGGCTCCCCGCCGTCCGCAACCGCTGGTCTGCAGCGAGTACCCGGCCCTCTTGCCCTGGTCCGAGGCCGCATGCCGCGCGATCGTCGGGGACCCAAATGCCGGCTCGTTATCGAGCACTGCGAGCCTGTTCACCTCGTGATTCGTGACCTACTCGATCATCCGCCTGCCGACATCAACCAGCTTCGCGACGTACTCGACAATCGCCGCGCCTGCTGCGTCATCACAAAGGCTGAAGGTGACGCGATCAACGCGGCCGGGTTCGGTACACGTTTGGTTCCTGGAGGTGAGCAAGATCAGTGGGCTCGCTAACCCGGACAGATTCGCGCGACATTCGCGAACAGGGCCTTTGCCTGAAGCGGTTCGATAGGCGCGGTCCTGCCGATGAGCCTGATTTGCTCTCGCTACGGCGCCGGGCGGGGCATCGGCCTGCCAATCGCGTAGGTACGCGGCGTCGCGGCCGTATTGTGCCAGTGCGGCACCTCGTCGTCCGTCCGCCTGTCCCATGCCTCGTGATGTCCTGCCTCTACTGCCGAGCCGCTGACAGGACGGTCGCTGTCAGCCCGACGACGGCGACCAGGCCGGAAAGGAGTGCCGTGCCGAACGGGATGATGTTTCCGGGCAGGAGCAGCGCCGGGAGGATACCGGCAATCAATGGGAGCCCGATCAGTCCCGCGGACCAGCGCGGAGCCCTGGACCACAGGGCCAGGCTGGCCGCCCCTGCGAAGAGCACCGCAGAGCCGAGCAGCCAGAGCGTACCGTGGGCTTCGTCGGCCATGGCCTCGCTGGTGTTCTCGATGTGAAACCGCAGGTTCATGCCCTTCGTGAGCATCAGCAGCGCGGCTGCCCCGGCAGCGCAGGCAGCAGCGGCGCGAGGCAGACGGGCACGGCGAGTCGTCACCGCGGTCGTGGGCCATCTAGCCATCGTGTCCTTCTCCTTTGCTGCTGATGATGGTTGCGCCTCGCGTTGTCCACGGTGCCGTCCACCCCAGCCCCGGGGCTGGCAGTGCCAGCTCACCGGGGCCGGGACGGACCGGCGCAACTATCGAGACTTGATGACGAACCCGAACGACGGGTGGCCCGGACAGAACTTGCCGATCACGACCTTGCCGTTGCCGCTGACGGTGCCCTTGCCGCGATAGGTGTGCACCTTCCTACCGTCCATGACCGTCACGGTCGCGGTGTAGCTGCGGCCGCTGCGGACGACCTGGAAGATCATCTGAACGGTCTGCTTGCTGTGCGTCTTCACCGTGACCGTACCGGTGATGGACTGGACGACGCCCTTGGTCCGGGCGATGGTCAGGTGCCCGCTGGTCACGTCGCCGTTGATCACAATGTGGTCGTAGCCGTCGGCGACGAATATGAGCCGCTGCTTGCCGGTCAGCGGGGTGACTGTCAGCGTCACCGTCGCAGGTGCGGACTCGACGCCGTCGCCGTCGACCGCTGTGTAGGTGAAGCTGTCCGAGCCGCCGTATCCGTGTGCCGGGGTGTAGGTGAAGGAGCCGTCGGCGGCCAGCGACAGGGTTCCGTGCGTCGGCTGCGTGGCGAGCTTGGCGGTCAGGGTGTTGCCGACGTCGGGGTCGGTGTCGTTACCCAGGACACCCGGTGCGGGCACCGTGAGGGTGGCGCCGGCCTCGGTGACGAAGGCGTCGGCCGTCGCTGTCGGAGCCTGGTTGACGCTGTCGCCGACGATGACGCCTTCCTTGTCGGTGGTCGGGATGCCGGAGCTGTCGTCGCACAGGTCGCCGACGTTGTCGCCGTCCTCGTCCTCCTGACCGGGGTTGTACAAGGCAGGGCAGTTGTCGACCTGGTCCTCGACGCCGTCGCCATCGACGTCGACGAGGATAGGCGCGGTGGCGGTGCTTGCCTTGCCGCTGCTGGAGGTGACCTTGACCGACACCAGCCCCTTGTACGCCGCCGAGTAGGTGTGGGTGTACGTCGCCGTCGTTGTGGTCGCATCCACCGTGCCGTCGCTGTCGACGTCCCAGGCGTAGCTGAGGGTGCCAGCAGCGGGGTCGAAGGACCCTGCGGCCGTGAACGTCACAGGCTTGCCGATTGCGGCGTGGTAGCCGTCGCCGATGGTCGCGAACGGGGCCGCGAGCGAGGTGGTGACTATCTCGTGCAGTGCAGTCGTGACGTCGCTGCCGCTGGCGGCGGACAGGACCTGGCCGCCGGTACCGCTGGCGACCGACGCGAGGGTGGTGTCGGTGTTGCCGACGACGTTGACGATCGCGGGGTCGACGGCGAGGGCGTCGGCGATGACTTGGGACGCGGTCAGGTTTGAGACCGGCTCCGGGTCGTGCGCCGGCGCGTCGGTGAAGAGGACGATCTCCTTTCTCACCGCGGAACGCCAGGTCAGCTTGATCGCCGTCTCTAGGCCGGAATACGCGGACTCGGGGTAGTCGGCGCCACCGTCGGCGACCAGGTTTCCGACGGCCGTCTTGACGGCGGCAGTGTCGGCGGTGAAGTCCTGGTCGAGGCGGGAGGCGTAGTCGCCGGGGTCGCCGGTGTAGCTGGGCTGGTCCCGGTAGGAGACCACTGCGAGGCGATAGGACGACGTACCGGCGGCGAGCTGGTCGACCACGGCGTTGACGTTGTCCTTAACCGCCTGGATGGTGCCTCCCATTGAGCCCGTGGTGTCGATGACGAACACCAGGTCCAGGCCCTGCGCGCTGGCGAGGGGCGATCCGGGGGTGCCGTCGCCGAAGTTCGTCTCGAGGATTCCGGCGTACTCGTCGTGCCCTGTGCGGTTGGGGTGGTACCAGGTGTCGGTGCTAGTGCTCTGGAACGGCTCGACGATCCACGAGTTGGGGTTCTTGTCTCCGAGGCGTGGGTCGGGCTGGTGGCCGTCGAACAGAGACAGGGCCTGCGGCAGGTAGGTGACAAAATCGGCGCCCTCGGCGGCCTCGGCGGCGCTGACGGCGTTCGTCTGGACCGTCGAGCCCTTGGTGCCGAGGTCCCGGACGCCCTTGGCGGCGTCGTAGGTGTCGGTGACCTTGCCGAAGATGTTGCGGTGCTTCAGTACGTAGTCGACCGGGCCGATCAGCTGCGGGTAGCCGAGCAGAACGACCTTGGCGTCCGTGCGCAGCCGGTTCTTGTGCAAGTCGATGAGAATGTTCTTGATACGGGCCTGCATCCCGTCCTCGGTCGTATCGTCCATCAAGGTGTTGGCGGCGTTGACCTTCGTCCGACAGTCGCCGGGATCGCGGTAGCCGACGATGAAGCACTGCTTAGCAATGTCACTGAAGTGGATGTCGTTGCCCCCGAAGGTGAACAATACGAGGTCCGTGCTTTTGTCCACTGAGTCTTTCTGGGCGCGAAGCGTGGTGTTGCACCTGGAGAAGGCGCCAGCGCCAACACGTGTGGTCACGATCTCGTCACCGGTGCCGGTGTGGCAGGCTCCGACCTCCGAGTGGTCACCGAGGTCGCGGGTGCTCCAGTACTGGGAGGTGACGCCGCCGGAGCAGGCCCGGTCGGTCACGGTGACCGGGTGGCCCTGGCCGCGCAGCCATTGGGCGTAGCGCTCGCCCCAGTTGCTCCGGCTGCGGTAGCAGCCGCCGGGGCCGTAATAGTCGCCAGCGCCGTTGCCCGCCGAGTAGCTGTCGCCGATGACGACGATGTTGATGTGACTTCCCGCGGCCGAGGCGGCCGCCAGCAGTGCGGCCGCTGCCGCCTTGAACGCAGCCGGAGACGAGGCCAACGCTGCCGATGTGGAGGGGGTGCTGGCGCTGTCAATGGACGATTGCTGCCCGCCTGCCCGGCCTGCAGCCGTCGTGGTGGAGGTCGCGGTCGTCTGCGCAGTGTCGGATGCGCTGGCCGGCGACGACGCGAGAAGCGTTGCTGTCAATAGCGCTGCTAGTACGGCAGCAGCGCGATCTGCTAGTGGCGGAAACGTCACGGCGCACTCCTTCGACCTGCTGTAAACGGATGGCGCAATCCGTACAGTGCGACGCGGAATAGGCCGGGGGAAATACCCCCGCCTGCCTTCCACCGATGTGACGGATGTTTTAGCCCGAACGGCTCCAGCCACTAGGGAGCGTCTCCCCGATCAGTCCGCGAACGAATGCCGGGAGCGTTCAAACCGGCCGGCCGAACGGCTCGATGCAGCCAACGAAACACCGAGGGTTCGACCTGACCGGTCACAACTGCGACGGGCGCCGCGTGGCCCTTCGGTCGACCGGGTTCGCCGATCGATGATCTGGGGCAATTCGGAGCTCTGCCGCATCAGATGTTTCGACGGGCCCGCCAGGACCACATTCCCAGCCGGCTCGGTCGTTCAGACAAGAAGCTCGACGTCGAGGGGCTTTGCTAGGCATTCGGAAACGTTCGGTTGAAGCCCGGTCGACTACTTCGATCACTGCCTGGATCCCGCGCAGGTAGAGCTCTCGCCGGAACCCCTTGAGGCATCTGACCTCCGAGCATTTTCGGACCGCTGTTGTTCACCGCCATGTCCACGTGGGGTGACCTGCGATACTTCAGACACTTCCTGCCGCCGCTGCTGGAGCTCGTCGCCGCCGGTGAGATGGAGGACTGGAGCTATCCGACATTCCTCCCGAGCTGCCTTGAGGAATGCTGGACAACCAGGCCGCCGGGCGAGCAAGGCGCGATTGGCGGGGTTCCTGGAGCGGGGTCGTTGGCGACCATTTCTTCTGGCCCAGCCGATGCGAGCCGCGAGAAGTGCTGGAGAGCGCCGACGGTTCAGAGGCGCTGTCGCAGCGGACCACCGGGTTTCCGTGCCGCCTTCCGCTGCGGCTTCACCCCACCTTCACCACCTCTCACCACCGCGTGCGGTTGACGTAAGACCGGATGCGGCTATCAGCGCAGGACAGCGCCCGTGACCGCCCACCGTCATCGGCGGCGACAGTTCCAGACTCCCTCCCCACGGGAGGGGTCACTCTTCGTCTACTCCCTGAGGAGATTCCTCATGTCCCGCGAATCCGCCAACCCCGAGTCCCGCCCGTCCCGCTCGCCCTCCAGCAAACTGCAGCGGCTGGCGCACCTGCGTCGGCTGACCCTGCGCGACCGTCAACTCCTGGCCTGGCTCGCCGAGCACTATGTGCTGTCCACCGCCCAGATCGCGGCGGCGCTGTTCCCGTCACCGCGCTCCGCGCGGCTGCGCCTGGCCGCCCTGCACCGCATCGACGCCGTGCACCGCTTCGTCGACGTCACCACCGGCGGCGGACAACACCTCTACACTCTTGGCCCGCTCGGCATGCTCGTGCACCCCACCACCTACACCGACCCCGAACACCCTGATGCGCGGCCGCCGCGCTCCAGCATTGAACGCACCGAACGCATCATCGGCAGCCCCCGCCTGCGGCACCTGCTCGGCGCCAACCAGCTCTTCATCGACCTGCACGCCTACACGCGCACCGACCCCACCACCAGGCTGGTGCGGTGGTGGTCCGAGCAGCACGCCAGCGCCGCCTACACCCTCGCCGGCATCCGCCCCGACGGCCACGGCATCTGGTCCGCCGCCGGCCGCGCTGTCGGGTTCTTCCTCGAGCACGACAACGGCACCGAACCCCTCGCCAAGGTGCTGCGCAAGCTGCGCGGCTACGAACGCCTCGCCGAGTTCGGCCCCCGCTACCCCGTCCTTCTACGGGTGCCGACCCGCCGCCGCGAAGCTCACCTCCTCGACGCCCTCGCCGGCGTGCCCACCGTCATGCCCGTGGCCACCGGCCTGCACGACGAGCACCCCGCCGGTCCCGCCTGGAGCCTCGCCGCCGACCCGGGTCCGCGCCGGTGGCTGCACGAACTGCCCTCCGACCACGGCCCCCGCAACACCGCCACGAACCCCCACCGCTACACCGACCCCGACGGCGACCTCTGACACCCAGGCCCCGTTCACAGTCGCTCACACCGCAGGTCGCGGCCCAGCCACGCCCTTCAGCGCGTTGTGTGACTGTCACACCGCAAGATCGGCTGTGAGTGGATTGACCACTCACAGCGCGACACACCTCACCCGCCCGACAACGGGTGTTGATCTCTCAGAGTGCAGGCCAAAGGCCCTTCCTGCCGCTGTCGCACCGGAATGTCGCTGTGAGTGGCAGCCGCTACCTTTGCGACAACACCACACCCCAGATATCGCTCCACCCCGGCTCGTCCCACCTCAGGGATCCCCCGCCGCACTCCAGCGGTACGCGATGCCCACCCGCTTCGGCCGGTCGGCACGCGCCCGCGCGGCGGCCCCTCGAGGTCACACCTGCCACCCACACCAGCTCTTCCCTTGACCCGGCCCAAGTACCCGGTGGGCCGGTCATCCCTGCGCGCCCGCGCGCACCCCATCCAAGGAGGACAGCCCTATGTCCACTGTCAACGGCACCCCGCTGACCCGCCACGGCAGCCGTGTGCCAGCCATCCCGACACGACCGGCGCCGGCGAAGGCGAAGGCGACGCCGGCAGCCGCGCCCCGCCCGGTCCGCACCCGACCCACCACCACCGCGCGGCCAACCGTCACGCCGGCCCCGACCATCGCCACGATGATCATCTGCCTGCCCGACGCGCTGCCCGCGCAGGCTCTCACCAGCCACCAGCTCGACACCCACTTCGGTGTCACCGGCACCCTCACGCCCCAATTTTGGGCGGTCGCGCAGCTGCGTGTGTGGCAGCGCCAGCAGCTGATCGGGCTGCGCAAGGGTCGACCCGCGTCGTGCGCGGGCGGACCGGTTCGCCTGCTCGACCTGCAAGGGATGCGCCACGCCGCCGCGGTCGGCGCCGGGATCCGCTACCAGATCTGGCAGCAGGTCGTGCACGGCACCCGAGCCGCCACCCCGTGGCCGGTGTTCGAAACCTGCCACATCACCGACCCCGACCGCTACCCCCTCGACACGGCGATCGCGGACTTCCACGCCCAACCCCGCGTCCACGCCATGCGCCTGCACGCCGCCGCCGCTCCCGGCCCTGGCCAGCCCGCCGTCGGAGAGCTGGAGATGTACCAGGCGGGGCAGATGGCCTACCAGCACTACCGCGCCGCCAGCGCCGTCGCCGGCGACGCGATGCTCACCGCCGACGGACGCAAGCTCGCCCCGGCCAGCGATGCGCTCGCCCACCGCATCACCTACCTCGAGCAGGCCGTGGCCCACCTCGATGCCTTCGACCCCGATCAGCGGCTACTCGCCGTCGCCTTGTAGACCCCGCCGCCCACGCCCCGGTGGCGAGCACACCGGTTACCGCCTGCGGCCCAGCCCAGCTGGACTTCCCCAGCGATCGGTCCATGCCGTGTCGACCTGCGGGGCTGGCTATCCGCTGCTGCGGTCGACGCACCGCAGCTGTCTCAATGGCCAGCGGCCGAACCGCCTCACCCAGCGGCGGTCAGTGCTCTACAGGCCCGGCGCCCCGGGCGTGGGGCGCCCACTCCCGTCTGGCCTGCACAGGCCGCCGTGTTCCTCTTTCAGCCCACTACATCGACAGAGGTGCTTCCACAGTGTCCACCCGACAGTGGTTCGGCGTCGAAGACATGCTGCCCCTCGTGGTGTACGGCATGGCCTGCCCGGCCCCACCGCCTCACCAGGGCTCAGGTCGCCGCGGGTGAGCGCTGGTGCCCCCTGGCCTTGACTCTCACAGGCGCCAGCCACGGCCTGCACTCCAACGGCGTGCCGACCTTGTCGCCCCCACACATCACTGTCGCGACGGGCCACGGCCCACCCCCAGGCAAGCTCGGGCGTCGTTCACCTGCCGCTGCCTGCGCATATTCGCCGACTGCCCCGCCACCGGAACCCTCGCAGGTCCGGTCGGCTATGCCGACCTTTTCAAGATCCGCTCCTGGACTCTGAGGTGACGCTGCAAGCTGACGATCTTACTGTCCCCCGATTGGGGTGTCTGTTCGAGAACCTCGCTCAGGTCGACCGCTTTAGCTTCAGCGAGCTTCCAGGTGTGATCAGCCACGATGGCGATCAGCACCTCCAGCTGTTCAGCAAGGATCTCAATCCTGCCGCTGCCGGCCTCCTTGTTGACAGCGTCCAGATCCGAGTTCAGACGATGGAGGGTCTTCACATCTAGACTTCCGTTCTGAACTGCTTCCAAGTAGGCACTCAACGAGGCGATGCAGTTCTCGACCGACTTCGGCCGCTCAAGCTTGGCAGCCTGCTTCTTCTTTCCTAAGACGAAACCTGCTACCCCGCCCGCAGTGGCCGTCAGCGCTCCCAAACCTAGCCCGATTGCGATGACCTTGGGGCTAGTCAGCGCTTTTGCAATACCCCCAGCGGCGATCTCCTGCCCTTCCGTGGGTAGTGACACTTCCTTCAGCAGGGCGACAAGGCGGCCCGCGAGGTCACGAACTACATCGCCGTCCTTCACGTATTCACCGGACGCAATGCCAGCCGCAACCTGTTCCGAAATGTCCAACGCGGTGATATCGACAGGCATGACTCTCCCTGTATCGCGGCCTATGGAGGCGCCGGTTTCGCTGGATTGTAGTGCCTGGCAGGCTTGATCAGATCAGCCCCGGCCCTCGAGGACCGCGTCGACGAACGGGGCCGACCCGGACAAGTCGCCGCCCTGCTGGTCAGATCAGCCGGTACTCCATCGGCACGCCGCATGCACGATCGAGACATGGGCGGCGTGGCGGGGCGGCGTCGCCACACTGTCGACGCTGGCAGCGCCGAGGACGCCAGTCGGCGCCGGCGCACGGATTCCATGCCTATCCGCTCTCGATCACGGCTCACCGTGACCACGGTGGCCGCCCGCACACGCGAGTTCGTCGCCGTCCGTCGGCTACCCCGCAGGCATCTCCCGTCAACGTCAGGTCCTCGATCTAACCGCACCTAACCGGCGATCGCCGGCCGATCACTCATTATTCGCCACGCGCGCCCGGCTGGCGCCCGACCACGGCGCGGATCTCAGGGGGTGTCCCGAGATCCGGTCGTCGCACTTGATCAGCGACGCGGTCGAAGCGTGGATCACTGCTGACCTCCACACCAGGAAGGACGTGCCCATGACGGATGCAACGGAGCCCGTACCGGCGCACTCGATGTTCACGGTCCTCGCCGCGCTCAGCAAGCTCGGCGAGGCCACTGCCACGGCCGTGGCCGAGCACGCCGGGCTCGGCTACTCCACGGCGACGGCGAAGCTGCGCGCCTGGGAGAAGACCGGGCAGGCCGAGCGGTTCCGCAGCGACGACAACCGCACCATGTGGCGGTTGACCGACACCGGCCGTACCACGACCGACACTCCACCCTCCACCCAGGGGGCGGCTGGCGCACCCTCCGCCGGGGCCGCGGTCGCCACCTCAGACACCGCCACCCCGACCGATCCCCTAGGCACCGTCGACAGACGAGACCAGGACGGCGAGCGCCCTGTACCGGCGGACGGGCGCACGGATGACCTCCCCCCGACCTCGACTTCCACCAGCAGCGCACGCGCTCCGCTGGACATCGTCACGTCTTCCGGCGGCGGTGTGGACGAACAGCCTCCCTCGGAAGAGGCGATCCACGACCGCCAGCAGCCCGACCCCGTGCCCGCCGACGCCGAGGCGAACAGTGGCCCGCAGGGGCAGGCAGCTCCGACGGGGAACGGCCGCCGGGTGAAGGGCTCCCTGCGGGGTGCGGTACTGGACATCCTCGAAGCCCACCCCGACCGGCAGTACAAGACCAGTGAGTTGTGCAAGCTCATCGACGCCGCGAACGCCGGTAGCGGCGCGAGGAAAGCCAGCCAGGGCGCGGTGTTCAACGCGGCTATCAAGCTGGTCGCCGCCGGCACGCTCGTGCAGACCGTCGAACGCCCGGCCACCTTCCAACTCGCCCCCAACGATGGCGGCCAGTAGCCCACTCGTCAGGCAGCCCGAGGGCGGGCGTCGAAGTTTGCGGCCTCACGCCCGCCCCCGGTGCTCCTTCTTATCCAAGGAGCGTTCCGAGTGTCTCCCATCCTGCAAGGCATCGTCACCACCGTCGGCGGGATCCTCGCCGGCCTCGCCCTCGCCGGCGCCCTCCTGTGGCGTCAACAGCAAGCCCTCGACGCGGCCCGCTACGAGGCCAGCCACGACGAGATCACCGGGCTGCCCAACCGGCGGCTGTTCGTCGCCCGACTGCGCGCCGCCCTCGCCGAGCGGGCGGCGGTCGGGGTGGTGCTGCTCGACCTCGACGGGTTCAAGGCCGTCAACGACAGCCTCGGCCACGACACCGGCAACCTCCTGCTCGCGCACGTCGGCCGGCTCCTCGCCGCCCTCGAGGCGCCCGTGGAGATCGCCGCAAGGTTGTCCGGCGACGAGTTCGCCCTTCTGGTGCGCGGCGACCACGAGGAAGTGGCCGCTGCCGCCCGCGCCGCATGGCAGGCCATCGGCGTCGCCCCCTTCCGCCTGAACAGCGGCGAGGTCAGTGTCAGCGGCTCCGTCGGCTACACCCACAACCCCGCCTACCTGTCCGCGAACCCCCGGCAGCTGCTGGCCGAGGCGGACGCGGCGATGTACCACGCGAAGCGTTCCGGTGCCGGTGTGCACGGCCACCATCCCTGGGCCGCCCCGGTGGGACGCAGCCGCGACCGCCACCACCACTGACAGGTCTGACGCCTTGAGGGCCCCGCAACCACCCGGTTGCGGGGCCCTCCCCCTTTCGCCGCCCTGACAACGGAGACCCCTTGTGCTGTCCTTCACCGCTGTCCACGCCCTGGCCGGTTGCCTCCTGACGACCGACGTCGACGCCGAGCATCTGGGCTGGGGCCAGCCCCCGACGCTGCTGCTCATCCACACCCGCCCCCTCCACACGGCCTCGCCCGCGCACGCTGTGCGCAGCGTGGAATTCCCGCTGCGCCGCGACGACCTGCTCACCGACCCCGCTGGCCTGCCCGCCCTGCTGCACCGCCTCGCCGCAGGCTTGCGCCAGCCCGACGCGGCAACGCCCTACCGGGCCGCCCTCGACACGATCGTCCGCCTGATCCGGGCGACCGAACCCGATGCGCGGCTACTGGCCTGGGCCACCTGCTACGACGACATCCTCACCATCGGCGACGCGCCGGGGCAGGCCCGCCGGATCGACGCCGTCGACACCGACGGCCGCCTCTACCAGCTCAGCCACCCGCGCGGCGATGACCGGCCGCTGCTGCTCATCGACGACAGCCCCGGGCCGAGCGACGTCCCCGCCACCTATCCCGGGCTGACCGCCCTCCTCACCGCCACCACCCAGAAGTCCAGCAGCGGCGACCACGGGACGCATGGGAAAGCCGGGCCGTTGCGGCGACCTGACGGCAGCGACGAGGAGCCGATCTTCATCACGTGGGGGCCCGACGGGAC
Source organism: Micromonospora chaiyaphumensis (assembly GCF_900091435.1). Classification (GTDB taxonomy): domain Bacteria; phylum Actinomycetota; class Actinomycetes; order Mycobacteriales; family Micromonosporaceae; genus Micromonospora; species Micromonospora chaiyaphumensis. The sequence continues at coordinate 16,108 of NZ_FMCS01000015.1, read as the reverse complement.
GTCACTGCGCTGCCAGGTGTGCGGGGCCGTCGACGAGTTCGTCCAGGACGAGATGCCGTCCATGGCCGGCTACGGCGAAGACACCTATATCCGCTGCAGCCGCTGCGGATCCGTCGAGACCAGCGACCCGATCTTCGGCTGGCGCGCCAAGCCCGCCCCTTGGCCGGCATCCCCGCAACGGGACGAGCCGTGACCGTCCCGTCCGGCGTCTCGGCCACCCGGTGCGCGCACCTCATTCCCTCCCACTCCCGCATCTGCTGCGAAGGAGACCTGCCCCGTGAGCACCCACTGCTTTGTCGGCACGACTGATCCTGCGAACCCGCGCCTCGTGTACGCCCGTTTCGTGCTCCTCGACGGCTACCCAGGCGTCGTCGTGCCCGCCCTCGCCGCGATCTGGGTCGGCCACGCCCGCCGCGACGCCCACGCGCTGAGCACCGCGATCCTCGCCTCCGACTGGGAGTACCTCGACCCGGCCATCACCGCCACCACCGAATCCGGGCTCGCCGGGCAGCGCCCGGTGCCCGGCGTCGGCATGACCCTCGCCAGCACCACCGACGGTGCCATCGACGCTGCGGAACCGGTCACCGTGTTCCCGCTGTCGCACGCCCGGCACCTCGACGTGGAATGGATCTACCTGATCGACCCGCTCACCGCCACGGTCGCCGTGCACACCGACGACGGGCAGCACCTGGCCCGCTACCGGCTCGCCGGCTGCCTGCCCCCGTCACCGGATGCCACCTGCACCCCCGCGAGCCGCCCACCCGCAGCCCGCCACGCCGCGCAGCCAGTGGCGGTCCGGCGGTGAGCGGGCGCGGTCTCGCCGCAATCGCCGCTGGGGTGCTCGCTGTGCTGATGCTGTGCGCGGGCGGAGTGGGGATGCTGTTCACCGGCGGTGGCACCGCCTCGGCCGCGTGCAACGGCACTCTCGGCTCAGGCCGGCAGCCGTTGCTGCTCGCCGTCACCGTGTCCCCGCCGGCCGCGGGCGTCGGGGGCTGGACCGGTGAGCAGGTCACCAACGCGGCGGTGATCGTGTCCGTCGGCGTCAAGCTCACGGTCCCGCCCCGAGGCTGGGTCATCGCCCTGGCCACCGCCATGCAGGAGTCCACCCTGCGCAACCTGCACGGCGGGGACCGCGACTCGGTGGGGCTGTTCCAACAGCGCCCGTCCCAAGGCTGGGGCACACCCGCCCAACTCCAGGACCCGCGCTACGCGGCCGGGAAGTTCTACCGGGCGTTGCTGGCCGTCGACGGTTGGCAGGCCATGCCGTTGACCGACGCCGCCCAATCGGTGCAGCGCTCCGCCTACCCCGGCGCCTACGCGAAGTGGGAGGACGACGCGATCGCCCTGATCCGCGTCCTGGCCGGCGGCACCCCCGCCGGGCCTGTCACCGCAGATCTGGAGCAGGCGATGAGCAACCCGCTGTGCCTGTTCGACGCAGGTGACGGCCAGCCCGGCGGCGAGCAGGTGCCGCTGCCGGCCGGGTTCACCCTGCCGGCGGGCACGCCGGCGGCGGTCGTCACGGCGGTCGGCTGGGCGCTGGCGCAGCTCGGCAGCCCGTACACCTTCGGCGGGGACTGCACCGCACCCCACTCCGGTATCCCCGCCCGCCAATGCGACTGCTCCTCGCTGATGCAACAGGCCTACCGGGCCGCCGGCATCACCCTGCCCCGCACCACCAGCGACCAGATCCACGCGGGCCGGCCGGTCACCGACTACCGGGACCTGCGGCCGGGGGACCTGCTGTTCATTCCCGGCAGCCGCGGCACCACCGCCAAGCCCGGGCACGTGGGCCTCTACCTCGGCCAGGGGCTGATCGTGCAGGCCCCGCACAGCGGCGACGTCGTCAAGATCAGCCGCCTGTCCGCGTGGGCCGAGCAGCTCGCCGCCGCGCGCCGCGTCATCGGCTGAACCACCGCATCCCTCAAGCCCTTCACGGATCCCGTCAGCCGGGGCTGCCTCGTAGGCGCCGACGGCTGCGGATCCCCCATCCCTTCGGAGAGGACATCACCGTGACCGACACGGACCACACCAGCAGCAGGAAACAGCCGGGGACCCGGCCCGAGGACCACACGGACTGGGTCGCGCTGGGCCGCCGGCTGCAGAACATCCAGAACACCCTGGTCCACCACGAGAACACCCCGCGCTACGGCGACGACTACTACGCCGAGGCGCTGCGCCGGCTGCTGACCGACTCCCGCTGCGGCTGGATCAGCAGCGCGGAGCACCAGCGGCTGCTCGACCTCCACACCCAGGTGGACCGGCGCAACGCGCAGGAGGCGAACCGGCGGGCCCGGGAGGCCCGCGCCCGCTACGCCACCGCCTCCCGCACGATCCGCGCCGAACTGGCCGGGTGGCTGCGCCGGGTCACCAATGAGCAGACCGTGCCGGCCCGCTACCGCCGTGAGGGGGTGCTGCTCGCCGCCGACTGGCTCGACCCGGCCACCTCCGCGGCCCCATACGCCAGTTCCCCGGCCAGCGCCGCCTCCAGTAGCCCCCATCAGGCGGCCGTGTCGCCGGTCCACTCTGAGGTGCTGCTGGCGTTGCGGAACGCCGGTGAGCATGAGGGACAGCTTGCCGCGGGCTGGTGGCAGCAGCACGCCCTCGAGGGACGCACCACATCGGAGCAGGAGCAGACCGCCCAGACGGTCCTGGACGGCATCGACAGCAGCGACGACGCGGTCCTGGCGGCGTTACCCCGCTCCGACGTCGCCGGCTACGACGCCGACCGCTACCAGGCCCACGCCCCGGCCGGCGCCCCCGGCTGGTCGGAGCTGCCCGATCACGATCAGGCGCTGGTGGTCGACGCGGTGCGGGACGGGTTCACCGACGCCGTCCGCGACGGTGTCGCCGCCCGCTGCCACGCCGTCCTCACGGCATGGGAGGGGACCCGATGACCTACCAGCCTGGCGAGCGGGTAGCGCTGGAGCACACCAGCGACCCGCACACGCTGCTGCGTCCGGGTGACGAGGGCACGGTGCGCCACTACCACCCGGACCAGCAGGTCCTCGAGGTGAACTGGGACAGCGGCTCCTGCCTGTCGATGCTCCTCGACGCCGGTGACCGCGTCCGCCGGCTCCCCACCCCCACCGGCGACGCCGGCTGGGAGCAGGTGCTCGACGCGATGCGGGCCGCGGGCGCGGCGGCGGGCCGGGACGCGGCCGTGTGGTGGGCGCAGAACGTTATCGGGGGGAGGGCCACCGGCGACGTCCGCGAGGTCGCGCGGCAGGTCCTGGCCGGCATCGACGACGTGGACCCGCCCGTCATTGACGGGCTGCCCACCGCCGACCGGTACGTCCTCGCCGAGGACCGCGACCGGTATGCCGAGCACGCCCCGCAGGGTTCGCCGGCGTGGGAGGAGCTGACCGGCCGGCAGCGCGACCAGACGCGGTGGGCGTGGTGCGACGGGTTCGACGACGCCGCCGAAGCCGAGGTGGCCCGGCAGTGCCGGATCGTGCTGCACCCGCACGGCGACGACCGGGACATGAGCCACCTGGCTCCCGACCGGGTGCGCCTGGGCGGGCCGGGCGTCTTCGCCGGGGACTGGGCGTGGACGCCGAACGGCCACGGACAGACGCGGATCCCGGTCGGGTTCGTCGGCATCCTGGTGGACACGTGGAACGGGTGGGCGGTGTTCACCTGCACCCGGCAGGTAGCCGAGGCGATCGTCGCCGACCAGCAGGCCGCCCGCGACCGCTACCGGCAACAGCTCGCCGCAGAGGGCGTCAGCGGGCAGCGGCAGGAGCGGATGGTCGACGAGTCCATGGCGCGGCTGTGCTTCGACGGCGACGTCATCGTCGCCGACGAAACCCGCGTGCACGACGACCCGGACGCCATCGAACGGATCAGCCCCGACTCGGACGGCCGGTACGTCGTGATGGGCCGCGCCTGGACGTGGCTGCCGGTGCACCCGTACGACTGCGACCGCATCGCAGGCGACATCCCCGACCCGCCCACCGCCGCCAGCACTCGTGGAACGCAGGCGGAGGGAGCACCTGATGCCTGACGACGACCTGGCTGACGAGTTCGGCGAGTACGCCCACGAGGACATCCTGCAAGCCCTCGTCCTGAGCCTGCTGACCAGCGCCGACCTGGACGAGCTGTGCGACGACGCCGACCTGCCGCAGCTCACCCACGACGACGGGCTGCCAGTGACGATCACGTCAGCGCGCACGTACCGGGACGCGGGGGTCCTGACCCTGGACCGCGGGGTATGGCTGGAGCTGTCCGACGGCAGCGTCTTCGGCCTGACGGTCGGCATTTCCCGCCGCCCCCGCGGCGAGGTCACCCTCCGCCGAAGATAACCCACAACTGGCGCACCCGCTCCCGGATTCGACTTGATCGATCCCGGCGCGGGTGCGTTCCTTGTCGTCGCCCACCACCCGATGGCGGCGGCACCACCGATCCGCAGCCCGTTGGGCTGCCTGCTGAGCACCTCACGGAGCTTGCCGGCCATCCCCTGCCAACCGGGGTCCGGCCCGTTCACCGCCCCGTCTCCACCGCGCGGACACCGCACCACCTTGCCCGCGCACCCCGGAGACGGGGGTGCGCGGGCTCAACCCCAGATCACAGGAGGCCTGCATGGACCCTGCAACCCCAACCCCAACCCCTACCACCGGTGATGCCTCCCCCACACCCAACCCGGGTGACGGCCGCCGGCCCGGCTACCTCTACCGGCAGGTCGCCGCGCACCTCGCCGCGCACCCCGACCGGGTGTTCAAGGTCGGTGAGCTGACCACGGCGATCGCCGCCCCCTCCACCGGCGCGGTGTTCGAAGCCCTGAAGAAAATGGCCGCCGCCGGCTACGCCACCCATCAGACGGGCCCGCACCGGTTCCAGATCACCCAGGCCGGGATCGACGCCGCCGGGACTATGCCACCGCCCGCCCCGCGTACACCCCGCCAAGGACGTCACGGGGCGAGTCGGCGGCAGCCCGTCACGCGCCCCAACGGTGACCTGTACTTCCCCCGCAAGCTCGCGGGCGCCACCGACGTGGACGTGCTGCGCAGGCTGCGGGAGAAGCGTATCCCCGTGCTGCTCTACGGTCCGCCCGGCACCGGCAAGACCGCCCTCGTCGAGGCCGCCTTCCCGGACCTGCTCACCGTCGCCGGAACCAGCGACACGGTCGTGGAGGACTTCCTCGGCAACTTCATCCCCCTCCCGGACGGCGGGTTCGAGTTCGTCTACGGGCCCCTCGTCACCGCCATGCGCGAAGGCCGGGCGCTACTCGTCGACGACGCCACCCTCATCCCACCGAAAGTCCTCGCCGTGCTCTACCCCGCCATGGACGGACGCCGCGTCATCACCATCCCCGGCTACCGCAACGAACGCGTCGAAGCCGCCGACGGGTTCTACGTCATCGCCGGCCACAACCCCGGCGTGCACGGGGCGATCCTCACCGAAGCGCTCGCCTCGCGGTTCGACGTGCACCTCGAGGTCACCACCGACTGGGACCTCGCCCGCCACCTCGGCGTCCCCAACCCCGCCGTCCAAGTCGCCATCGCCCTTAACGCCGATCTCGCCGCCGGACGCGTCACCTGGGCGCCGCAACTGCGCGAGCTGCTCGGCTTCGCCCGCGTCCGCAAAACCCTCGGCCTGCCCGCCGCCATCTCCAACCTGGCCGGCCGCGCCCCCGCCGACGACCGCGAGCCGGTCCTCGCCGCGCTGCGCCAACAGTTCGGCACCGACATCACCGCCCTGACCCTCGGCAAACAGCGCTGACCCCGAAAGGAGAACCCCTGATGCCTCATCCGCACAGTCACCTGCAGACCGGCCCGGCCACGTCCCGGGCGGGTGACCCGGACTGGCAGGTGTGGAGCGACGCCTGGACCCGGCACATCCCAACCCTGGCCGGCCGCAGCGACCTGACCGTCACCGTCGCCCCCGGCGCCGGTGGCGGCGCACCCGCCTGCTGCTACCCCGACGCCGGCCGCATCGAGGTCGACGCCACCTACATCGGCGCCCCCGACATCGCCAACCCCCGCCGGGCCGGCCACAAACGCCTCGTCCCGACCGCCTACGGGCTGCTCGTGCACGAGGCCGCGCACGCCGCCCACAGCCGCTGGCGCACCCCGCCCGGCACCCCACCCGTGGTCGCGGCTGCCGCCGAGCTGCTCGAGGAGTCCCGCATCGAGTACCGGCAGCGCACCCGCCGGCGCGGCGACCGCCGGTGGCTGCGGCACACCGTCACGACCCTGATCAGCTCCGACGACGCCGCCGTCGACGACCCTTGGCACGCCGCCCACCTCGCCGCGCTGCTGCTCGCGAGGGTGGACGCCCGCATCCTCACCGCCAAGGACACCAAAGGCATCCGCGCCGCCGTGACGACCGTGCTGGGCCGTAAGCGGCTGCTGCAGCTACGCGACCTGTGGCGGCAAGCCCACAGCGTCGACGACAGCGACGCCGACACCATGATCGACCTGGCGTGGCGGTGGTGCCGCATCCTCGACGTCGACCCCCACCGCCAACCACAGGCACCCGGAGCGGACGCGGGCGTGTTCGCCGGCCTGCTCGCCCAGGCGCTCACCGACTACCTCGCCCAGACCGCCGGGCTCACACCAGGGCAATACCGGGACCAGCAGATCACCGAACGGTTCTGCGCGCCCGCGACGTGGACCCGCCGCGACCCGACCGACGGTGAACGTACAGCGGCCCGCCTCCTCGCCGCCCGGCTGCGCGCCGCCCGCACCCACCACGCTGAACCCGACACGCGGCCCAGCACCGTTCCGCCGGGACGGCTGCGGACCCGCCACGCCATCACCGCCCAGGCGCAGATCGCCGCCGGCGCCGCGCCCACCGCCACCCCCTGGCAGCGGCGCACACAGCTGCCACCGCCGAAACCGACCCTGCACCTGGGCGTCATCGTCGACGCCTCCTTCTCCATGCACCCCTACGCGGCACCGATGTCCTCAGCCGGGTGGATCCTCGCCCACGCCGCCCACAGCAACCAGGCGGTCACCGCCACCATCGCCTTCGGCAGCGACGTCACCCTGCTCGTCCCGCCCCGGCGACGGCCCACCCACGTGCTGGAACTACGCGCCAATGGCGGCAGCACGGCCTTCACGGACGCGGTGAAACTCGCCGACCAGCTGCTGCAGCTGCGTCAGCCCGGCCGGCTGCGGATGCTCGCCGTCGTCTCCGACGGCGACCTGCCCGACACCGGCCCCGCCCAACGCCTCCTCACCACCCTGCACCGCACGGGCTGCCCGGTGCTGTGGCTGCGCCCCGCCGACCTGGACGGGCACACCTTCACCGACGCCACCACCATCCTGGTGGCCGACCCGGTGCAGGCCATCGGCCACATCGCCGACGCCGCGGTCACCGCCCTCGAGCACGCCTGACCCGTCTCTCGGCCGGGCTCTCCCCTGGCCGAGGTGTCAGCTCGCGGTCGACCGAACTCCGGCATCACGCCGACAACCACCGGTCGAGATCACTCATCGCGCTCCCACTGGCCGTTGCTCGGCCACCCCGCGCACTTCCAACGCCGAGCACGGCCGCTCAGCCGTGCCCGGACCCATCACGACAGAACAGGAGAAACCGTGAACAGCCCGAACAACCCGCGCCTGCCGATCACCTCGCCCGCGGACCTGCTCACCGCCGTGCCCTACCTGCTCGGCTTCCACCCCACCGACAGCCTCGTGATCGTCGGCCTCACCGGCACCCGGATCGCCGTCGCCAGCCGCGCCGACCTCCCCCAGCCCAGCCAGGTCGCCGCCTGGGCCGACGACTACATCCTGTCGCAGATCCGCATGCTGCGGAACGCGGCGGCCACCCGCGCCATCGCCGTCGGCTACGGCCCCGCCGCCACCGTCACCCCGGCCATCGACACCGTCATCCCGCGGCTGGCCGCCACCGACATCGACGTCTTCGACGCGCTGCGGGTCACCGACGGCCGCTACTTCTCCTACCTCTGCCAGGACCCCGCCTGCTGCCCCACCGACGGCGTGCCCTTCGACCCCCAGCGCAGCGACATCACAATGCACGCCATCGTCGCCGGCTGTCACGCCCTACCCGACCGGGCCGCGCTCGTGGCCAGCATCGCCCCCACCACCGGGGACGCCCGCGTCGCCGTCACCCGCGCCACCGCCCACGCCCGAGCTCGACGCCGCACCCTCATCAGCGAGGCCGGACGCGACGGCCTGATCCGCGCCGGCGAACAGGCGGTGCGGGACATGCTCGCCCGCTACGCCGACGAGCAGACCCTCACCGACGACGAGTTGGCCTGGCTCACCGTCCTGCTGCCCGTCCCCGCGATCCGCGACGTCGCCTGGCAGGCCACCGACGCCCAGCCCTGGCACGTCGTCATGTGGACCGACATCACCCGCCGCGCGCACCCGCCGCTCGTGGCCCCACCGGCGAGTCTGCTCGCCTTCGCCGCGTGGCGCCGCGGCGACGGCGCGCTCGCCTCCATCGCCGTCGACCGCGCCCTGGCCGCCAACCCCGCCTACACCCTCGCGCAACTGCTCGACCAGGCGCTGCGCGCCGGGCTCACCCCGTCCGTGCTCGACGGCTGGCCCCACCCCGGCCAGCCCACCACCGCCTGACCCGCGCCCGTCCCGTCTGGAGACATCCATGTCCGCACCACACCTCGACGTCCAGCGGCTGCTGCACGACCAGGGCTACGCCCTCGACCCGGATCAGCTCGCCGAGGCCTGCGCACACCACCCAGAGCAGCTGTGCGCGCTGCTTGCCGCAGCTGGCACCATCGCCGCCAGCAGTGCCCAGATCACGGTCCTGACCGACGCCGCGAACCTGCTCGGCGACGTCCATGCCAGCAGCGACGCCGACACCGTTCTGTCGCTACGAGAGCGGCTCGACCGGGTCGCTGACGCCCTCACCGCCGCTCTCGCCCAGCACGACAGGGCCACCGCCGCCCTACGACACACCTGCGGCGCCCTGATCCGCACCGACCTCGCCGTGCTCTCGATTCCCGAGCACGGCAGCCCCGCCGAGGCGCCGGGCGACGCCACCGACTCGACGCCCTGAGCCAGACACCCGCACCCGCCGCCCCGAACCGGCGGCGGGTGCGCCGGTAAGCAACGCAACGGAGGACCTGATGACCGAACCGACGGCGGCCCCTGCCGCACCCCCGAGCCTCGAATCCGTCCTGCGCCATGCTTGGGACGCCTTCCACCCCGGCCAGCCAGCCCCGCTGGGATGGCTCACTCACACCAGCACCCAGATCCAGGCCTACCTGCGTAACCACCACAGCGACCCGCAGCCGCCGCCCGCAATCCCCGAATCGTTGACGCAGCTCCGCAGACAGATGTGGCAGGCGCTGCGCGAGGCGGTCAGCGAGCACGACATCGACATAGATGCGGCCAACCGGGTCATGGAGGTCGTCGACCTGCCGCTGCTGCCCCGCCGCTGGCAGGTCCGCCTCACCCTGACCGTCCTCGCCGAGCTCACGGCCGGCACGAGCGACGACGCCTTCGACGCCGCAGAAGCCGCAATCGAAACCGCCCTCGCCGGCGCCGAAATCGAGGCACGCATCGAGTGGAACGGCAACGAACGCGACAACGCCGTCCCGGGCGACCTTGACCCCACCGACCCGTGGCCCGGCTGCCCGCGGTAACCACCGCATCCCGGGCTACCCGGGACAAGCGGTCTCCTCTGACCCGCCGCTGCCTCCCCTGCTCATCACCGTCGGGGTGAGGCGATCACCGCGCGGCTCCCGAGAAAAGCGTGGAAATCCCACACACAGCAGGTCCCGGCCCGTTTCGCCGCTACCAGCCGACTCCCAGGGCCGGAGACTGCTGCAGCCCACGCATGTTGCGGTGGGTCTGCTCGTCGGGCGGCCGCAGGCCGCCCAGCCTCCCGGGACAGGGCGTTGACGAGCCGTCGGCGCGCTGGGCGCTGGAATGCTTCCTGCCCCCTGCGGCCGCTCCCTCCTCGCTGAAGCCCAGGCTCACCTCCTCGACGACGACTTGATCTATCGGGAAAGTCGAGCGTCACTCATGGCTGCCGCCACCCCGGCGGACCCGGCAGCGGCCCACACCGCTGGCCGGGGTGGCGGCCACCCGAGCCGACAATCCGCGAGAGGCAACGCCGATGACGCAGCCGCACCGCCGCTGCATTCCCCGCGACGTCACCGACGTCCTGCTGTGGCTGCTCGCCGCCGACGTCGCGTCTGCCCACCTCCCTGATCCCCACCGGCCGGACCGCTGCGCCAACCTGCGCTGCACCGGCGAGGCCTACCCGTGCCCGCCGGCGCGCGACGCCCGCCGCGCCTGCCACGCGGCCACCCGAGGCGAAGTGCTCGCCCGAGGGCGAGCGAAGGTCGCTGCTCCAGCCGGCGCGGCGGCGCGGTTCGCCGGCTGGTTCCGGCCCACCCGGCCGGTCCCACCGCCGCAGCGGCCGATGCCGGCGCCGCGCGCCGCCTAACAACTCGCGCTGACTCCCCACCCGGCGCCGCAGTCGGTCCTTCTGCCCTACCGGCGACTGACGCCTCGCCAAGTCGCGTCGCTGTCCGCGCTTCGGCGCCTCATGCCCCTGCGCCCTACCACCGCGGGCTACCGGGGCTTCGGATGCCTATGCCGCAACCCGGGCAACGGCGTCGGCTGCAGGCTGCCAGAACCCCATCCGGCTCGCCCGCGCCTAACGCGCTGGTCGCGCCCCCGCCACCTGCGGTGCAGGTCCGGACCGCCAGCAAACCTCGCCCCACAGACCGAGCCGCTCGAACAGCGCCCCAGTGCTTCACAAGGAGAGGAGAAACCCTATGGCAACCGCGATCGACCCGAACGACGACGCCGATGGCGGCGATCTCAGCGTCGGCGACCCTCAGCTGGGCAAGTCACGGCTGCTATCGCGGCAGTGTGACACCTGCGTGTTCGCGCCAGGCAACAAAATGCGTCTCACCCCGGGCCGGCTACACGACCTTGTCGCCGAAGCCCGGACCAGGCAGTCCTTCATCATCTGCCACTCGACGCTTCCGCATTACATGCATCCCGAGGTCAAGCCAGCGATCTGCCGCGGCTTCGCCGACCGCTACGACACCCAGGCGTTGCAACTCATCGCACGGCTCTTCGGTTTCGTCGAGGTCGACCCGCCCGAGCAGGGTCCACCCGACCTCAGCACCTCTACCTGAACAACCACATCAACGAATGCCCGGAGCGGGTGCGGTACGAGCCGCGTGGCCGGCCACCGTTGCCCGCATCCCCAACCGAAGGAGAGCGTTCCTCGTGACAGGAATAGACGACCTTCTGCACCGCCAAGCCGAGATCATCGACAGGGTGGGCTGGGCCGTAACTCTCGTCGTCCCCAGCGACGACGACCTCGACGACACCGCACCCTTCGCCTACACCGTCGGGCTCACCGCACACGACTACCCGGAGCTGATCATCGCCGGACTCGACCCGGCTACCTCCCAAGCGCTGCTCAACGACCTCGCGAGCAGGGTCTACGACAAGGCGGAGCATTTCCGTCACGGTCAGCGCCTCGGCGACCTCATCGCCGGATACGACGCGGTCATCATCGACGGCGGCCCGACCGAGTATCTGCACCCGGGCGGCGCGATCAGCCGCTACGGCCGCGACCGCGTCCGCCTGCAGCAGGTTGTCTGGCCTGACCCGCACGGCCGTTTCCCCTGGGACACCGCCTACGCGTTTTCCTCCGCCGTGCAGCCGCTGATCACGCGGCCGTAGACCTCGGCCCCGTGGGGCCGGATGCGATGTCGCATCCGGCCCCTCGCCGCGAGGTCCTTCGTCGCCGGAGCCGCCTGTCAACGACCGGCGCGAGGACAAAGATCGGTCCTTTTGTCTTTGCGGCGTCCCTCGTCGGCGTACGGGCTGAAGCGCAGAACCGCGTACGCCACCGAGTACACAACGGCATCGACATCCTCAAGCTCAGCGGCGGGCTGACCGGCCGAGTCGCCGCCAGCACACAGAAATCATCGGCTACCCACAGTGATTTGCCGAGCCCCGGTGGCGTCCGGATCTGCCGATGAGAGTACATTGGCGCCCTTTTGAGCTTGATCTGTCCAACTTATTTAGTTGGCGTCAGGCCATCTCGCGTGCACCGGGATTGATTGTCGGATGCCTGACATGTTTTCGTTCGTTTGAAGGTTTTTGGTGTTTGGTGTTGTGGTGCTGGTGAGTGGTGATTCGTCGGCCCGTCGGGCCTTTGTTCGATCTTCATTTGCTGTTTCCGCTTGCTAGTCGGATGGTTTTACCATTTTTCGACGAAGGAGTCGGGGTGGCGCAGACGGTTGCTGTGCGGGTGGGCGCGGTCGAGGTACTGGTCGAGGTCGTACCTGCGGCTGGGTCACAGCAGACGTCGGTGGGCGGACGCGTCGATCGCGCCGTGGACTATGCGGCGGGTGCGTTCGAGCGGGCGCAGTCGGCGGTGGAGGAGATCGCGGTGTCGACGGCGCGGATGGTCGGCCGGGTAACGCGCCGGGTCGGTAGCCCGGAGTCGGTGGAGGTCGAGTTCGGGCTGAAGGTGTCGGCCAAAGGCGACGTGATCGTTGCGGGTGCCTCGGGCGACGCATCATTGAAGGTGAAGATCATTTATGGTGCGGGTGGTGACCGTACACTTCGAGGGCCGGGCGAAGTGGAGCCGGACGACGCGGACACCGGCGTCGAGGAACCGCAGGATGCCGCGTAATGAGCGTGCGGGTGGTTGGGTACGACTTTCTCGGCTGGGTCGCTGCTGACGGTGCGGCGCCTGTCGGCACCTGTTTCCAGGTCGAGCCGGGGGTGCTGGTCACGGCCCACCATGTTCTCGTGGACATCGGTGCGGCGGCGGTGGGATGCGTGGTGCGGGTCGGGCCCGTCGGCGGCGGTGCTGGATGGAACGCGACGGTCCAACGCGTCGACGAGGTGCACGACCTGGCGGTCCTGCGTGCCGAGCAGCCGCTGTCGGGGTCTGTTTCGCAGGTGGTCGTCTCCGACGGAGTGCGGGACAACGAGGCGGTGACGACGGCCGGCTACCCGACGGTCGAGGACGACGGGCACGAGTACGCGCTGCTGACCGCGGGCGGCCACTGGCGCGGACCGGCACTGCGAGACGGCGTGTTGTGGTCACGTCTGCAGGCGGACGCGGTCATGCCGGGTATGAGCGGTGCGCCGGTGCTGCGGACGTCCGACCGGGCGGTGGTGGGCGTGGTCTCCGGCCGCTACAACTCCCAGGACGGCTGGCTGGCCGGTGCGGTGTGGGTGTCACGGGTCGAAGATCTGTCCGCGCTGCTGGACGGGGTGGCATCGGTCATCGTCGAGGAGACCGTGCCGGCGAATGGGCTGCTGGACATGGTGCTGACGGTGTCGCAGTCGCAAGTGCGCCTGTCGGGATGCGGACAGGATGTGACGGCGACGCATCGTGGTGTGTCATCCGGCCTGGCCAACGCGTTGCAGGACGTACGTCGGGAACGCGCACGCCGGCGCGTGGTGGTGCGTGACCTTGCGGCCGGAGGCCAGGCCGCCGGTGTGGTGTCCTTGCGGCGCGCCGGCGAGTTGTTGGCGGAATCGTTTCTGCCGGTCACGGTGGCGCAGGCGCTGGCCCGGGTGATCCGCCGGGCGCAGCGGGAGCATGTGCCGGTGCGGGTGGGGGTGCAGGCGCCGGATTGGTGGTGGTTGCCGTGGGAGGCGTTGCCTGAGCCGGTGACCGGCCGTCCGATGGTGCTGCACGAGCTGGTGTCGGTGTATCGGAGGGTGGAGGCGGCCGGTTCCCGGTCGGCTGTGGTGCCGGGCCCCTTGCGGATTGTGGTGGCGATCGCCTCGCCGGAATCCGGCAGTGGTCCGCTTCTCGATTACGAGCGGGAGTTGGGCAGTGTCCTGGACGCGGTGCATGGGGCGCACCGCAGCCGGGCGGTGGTGCGGATCGTGCCGTTCGCCACGACGGCGGCCATCCGTGCGGTGCTGGACGAGGACACCACGCATGTGCTGCATCTGTCCGCGCACGGTGCGCCGGGCATCCTGCACTTGGAGGACGAGCAGGGTCGTGCGCGGTCGGTGGATCCGGAAACCCTGATAGCGGAGGCGATCCCGGAGGGCCGGATGCCGCGGGTGATCTCCCTGGCGGCCTGCTACACCGATGCCGACGGCGAGGACGGTGCGGGATCGTTCGCCGCCAGGCTGGCCCGGCGGGGCGCGGGCGCGGTGATCGCGACGCAGACGTCGGTGACCGATGTGTACGCCACACGGTTGTTCGCCGCCGTATACGCCGAGCTGGCAGCTTCGGTGCGGCCGGATGTGGTCGCTGCGGTGGCACAAGCCCGTCGGCGCGTGCAACGAGACCTAGCCACCGGCCCGGACCCGCTGACCCAGGCGGTCGCGGGCATGGACGAGTGGAGTGTGGTCAGCGTGCTGGCCGCCGCACCGTCTGTGACCGTCGTGGACGGCACTGCACCAGCCGAACCTCGCGCGGAGATCGTGCCGGACCTGGGCGGCCTACTCGCCCGGCCGGTCGGGCAGTTCGTCGGTCGCCGGCACGCCCAGCGCACCCTGCCCGGCCTACTCAATGACGGCACCGGTACGGCGGTGCTGCTGCACGGTATCGGTGGGGTCGGGAAGACCACCCTGGCCGCCGAGGTAGTACGCCGCCTGCTGGACACGTCGCCGGACTGGCGTCTGGTCACCGTGACCGGGCCGGTCACCGTCGACGGGCTGTTGACCGCGGTCGCCGATGCGGCCCGCCGGGAGCTGGTGCTGCGGGCACAGTTCAGCGGCCCGCCGATGGTCGCGGTGCAGGCGGCCAGCCGGGTGGACCTGCCCTGGTCCGACCGGTTCGCTCTGCTGCGCGATCAGGTCCTGGCCGGCACGAGGATCCTGGTGGTGCTGGACAACTTCGAGGACAACCTGATCCGTGACAGCGGCATTGACGCCGGTTGGTCAGTCGGGGATCCCGGGTTGGCGGGATTGCTGGCCGCCTGGTTGACCAGCCCCGGCCGTAGCCGGCTGCTGATCACCAGCCGTTACCGATTCGGGCTACCCGATCCGGCCGCCGAACGGCTGCATCCCTATCAGGTGCCTCCGTTGAGCCTGGCCGAGACCCGAAAGCTGCTGTGGTCGCTGCCCCGCCTGGACCGGCACGCCGCCGACCTTGGCGCCCAGCGGCGGATCTGGCAAACAGTCGGTGGCCATCCCAGGGCCTTGGAGTACCTTGACGCGCTGCTGCCCGGCACCGACGGCGATCCTGCTGGACAGGGCCGCTTCGCCGACATTACCCGACGCCTGCGCCAGGCCGTCGAAACACGGCTCGGTGCTGCCGGCACGGCAGCGTGGCTGGCCCAACAGCGCACCTTGGACGCAGCGCTGGCCGACACGGTCACGCTGGCTGCTGACGATGTCCTGCTCACCGAGCACCTGACCCGCCTCGACACCATCGAGGGCGCGGTCCGGCTGCTGGCCGGGATCAGCGTCTACCGCGAACCCATCGACATCAACGGGCTGCTGTTCCAGATCGGCATCCCGAACCCGGACGCCGATCGGGAACAGCAGCCCGGCGGCAGGGCAGAGGCAGCCAGGCAGATCCGTGACCTGCTGTCGCGATACGCACTCGATTTGAACGAGCTGGCGCAGGCACTCGGGCAGGACACTCCGCTGACCCCGGCAGACCGCGAACGTCTCGCCCGGCTTCTTCAGCAGGCACGCCAACTCCATCAGCCCCCGTTCACCGCACCACCGGGCATGACCGGGCTGGTCCGGCAACTAGCCACGACCAGCCTGATCGCCGTCGTCGATGACGACCGGATGGTGATGCACCGCTGGACCGCCACCGAACTGCATCGCCACTGGAACACCGCCCACGGTCCACACCACCGCCCCGGGCTGGTCACCGCCGCCCACCACGCCGCCGCGACATACTGGCGGTGGCGCGTCGAGACCTGGCCGCAAAAACCGGTCGACGACCTCCACGATCTCAACGAAACCCGTCACCACCTGCTGGCCACCAATGATCTGGAAACCGCCGGAACCATCACCGAGCACATCTGCAGCCAACTCGACCAGTGGGGGGCATGGGACCGAGAGACTAGCCTCATCCACGACACCCTTCGCTGGCTTCCAAAAAATTCACCCCGCCGCCCGGCCTGGTACCACCAGCTCGGCATAATCGCTCAGTACCGGGGTGACTACGCCGAGGCCGAACGCCGCTACCAGCAATCCCTGACCATCAA
>NZ_FMCS01000013.1 GCF_900091435.1 Micromonospora chaiyaphumensis | reverse complement strand
AGGTTCTCCAGCTTCGACTCCTGCAGCGACGTGGCGATCGAGATCACCGCGGCCCGCTCCGGCAGACCGGCCTTCTTCGTCGCCGCGATGATCGCCTTCGCGTTGGCGACCTGCTCGTCGCTCAGATCGATGCGCGACTGGGCGCCCTGCACACCGTGCGGGATCAGCTTGCCCGCATCCGGCTTGTCCGCCTGCACCACCGCAGCCTCCGACAGCCCCGCCGACGGCGCCACCTCGTGGTGGTTCAGCGGACCGGCAGCCAGACCACCGGCAACAGCCAGACCAGCAATACCCAGCACACTCTTACGCAGCATCGTGTTCATGGGGGACAGCTCCATTCGGGGGTCGACGCACACCCACGCCGACGGGGGTCGGCTCATCGGTGTGCGCAAGCACCGTCAGGCGCTCAAAAGTCATTCCGGGGGGTCATCGGCGCGCGGGGCCGGGGGGCCTCCTCGTCGCGCCGGGACCAGGTACAACGACCGCCGGCCCACCAACATTCCAGGCCGCGGGCGCCCGCCTCGACGGGCCGCCCTCCTCGGTCGCGCACCGGGATACAACGACCCCCACCCACCCGCCATTCCGCCGCCGGGGTGCCGCCGACCACCCCCGAACCGGACATTCACCCCACACGAGCGGACGCCGTCGCACGTACCCCGCGATCTTGGACAGTTGCCGTTCGTGGCGAACGGTAACTGTCCAAGATCTTGACGCGGACGGGCGCGCATCGCCCGATGTGCGGATTCAAGCGACCCTTGCGGCATGCGGTGAGAGACAGGGCCGGAAAAGACGTCAGGCCCGGTCCGTGAGGGACCGGGCCTGACCGAACCGTGCGCCGCCAGGGACTCGAACCCCGAACCCGCGGATTAAGAGTCCGCTGCTCTGCCAGTTGAGCTAGCGGCGCTCGTCGGCAACGGCAGGAACGGTAACACGCCGCCGATCCGCCTCCGCCGGGGGCGGCCACCTTCCACACCGGCGCTGCCCACGCCCCCAGGGACAGCAAAAGATCAAGCCCGGTGCACTGCACCGGGCCTGATCTGAACTGTGCGCCGCCAGGGACTCGAACCCCGAACCCGCGGATTAAGAGTCCGCTGCTCTGCCAGTTGAGCTAGCGGCGCTCGCTGACAACGGGAAGAACCTTAGCACGCACGCCGACCCGGGTTCCAATCCGATACCGGGCTCCCCCCTTCGGTCGAGCTTAACCGGCGAAAGCCCGCAAAGTTCGCATCTTTCCGGCCGAGGGGCGCAGGACGCGGGCACTCATGCGGCACGATGTCCGCCAGGCACGCGAGAACAGAGGTGGGGATGGGCAGGTTCGCGCGGTCCGGGGCGATGGTGGGCGTCCTGGTCCTCACGGCGTCGCTGGCACTGACCGGGTGCGGCGACGACCAGAAGAAGCCGGCGTTCGTGGCCGGCGCGCAGCAGGGCGACGCGGTCGCGACCACGTCACCGGGCACGACGGGCGAGCCGAGCCAGGCCGCCCTGCCGGCGCTGTCGGTGAGCCCGGCCGACGGGTCCGAGAAGCGCCCGGTCAGCACCGAGATCAGCGCGAAGATCCCGGGCGGCGGGAAGGTGTCGAAGGTCGTCCTCACCGCCGCCAACGGCGCCAACGTCGCCGGGCGGCTGCGCCGGGACGGCTCGTCCTGGGTGCCGTCGGCCCCGTTGAAGTACGGGACCCGGTACACGGCCACGGTGACCGGCACCGGCACCGACGGCCAGGCCCGGCAGGGCACCAGCAGCTTCACCACGATGGCCAAGCCGAAGTCGATGATCGGCTCGGGCCTCTACATGTTCAGCGGCAAGACCTACGGGGTGGCCATGCCGGTGGTCGCCGAGTTCTCGCCGGGCATCCCGAAGAAGGACCGCGCCGCGGTGCAGAAGCGGATGTTCGTGCAGACCGACCCGCCGCAGCCGGGCGCCTGGCACTGGGTCTACAACGGCACGCAGGCGTACTACCGGGCGCCGGAGTACTGGAAGCCGGGCACCACGATCACCGTCCGGCTGGCGCTGGCCGGGATCCCGCTGAGCAACGGCCGCTACGGCAACGTCGACCGCAGCGCCACCGCCAAGATCGGTCGCGCGTTCGAGATGAAGGTCGACAACGCGACCAAGCAGATGACCGTCTACGAGAACGGTTCGGTGGTCCGCACCATCCCGGTGAGCCTGGGCAAGAAGAGCACCCCCTCCTCCAGCGGCACCATGGTGGTGATGGAGAAGAAGGAGTCCACGGTCTTCGACACCCGGGACGAGCCGGACCCACGCAACCAGTACGTCACGGAGATCGACTTCGCCCAGCGACTCACCTGGGGCGGCGAGTACATCCACGCCGCGCCGTGGTCGGAGGGCAAGCAGGGCAGGGTGAACGTCTCGCACGGCTGCGTCAACGTCTCGATGGCGAACGGCCGCTGGCTCTTCGGCAAGACTCTGGTCGGCGACCCGATCACGGTGAAGGGCACCGAGCGGCGGCTGGAGCCGGGCAACGGCTGGACGGCCTGGAGCATGAGCTGGTCACAGTTCGTCGCGGGCAGCGCCGTGCCGGTGCCCGCGGGCGGGCAGGGATCGCCCTTCTGAACAGGCGTAACGTGGGCGGACGCGGGGCCGTTGGCGGCCGTTCGTCCGCGTACCGTCGGGTGGGGAGAGACCGCCCCGCCCGACAAAGCGCCGCACGACATCAGAATCGTTACATCACGGGCGGGGTGTTTCGGTTCACGTCCGGCAACGGGTAACCGTTCCGGTGCGTCTGTAGAGACGATGGGACCCGGGACCACGACTGTGAGGGAAACATGCGAGCTAGCCAGGACGAGCTGATCCGGGGCGGCACCGCCGGGCGCGGCGGGCGACGCCGCGCGTTCGCGGCCGCGGTGCTCGCCGCCGCCATGGCCCTGACCGGGTGCACCAGCGACAAGGGCGGGGACGACAAGGGGTCGAGCTGGCAGGGCGGTGGCGAGAGCGGCCCGAAGGCGGCGGCCACCATCACCGAGCCTGCCGCCGACGCCAAGGACGTCCCGGCCTCCACGGCGCTCACCTTCACGACGAAGGACGCGCAGGAGACCACCGTCGAGCTGAAGGACTCCGCCGGCAAGGTCGTCGAGGGCGAGCTCGCGAAGGACGGGAAGAGCTGGCTGCCGGACGGCGCGCTGAACTACGGCGAGACGTACACGGCCACGGTGACCGCGACCGGCGACGACGGCAAGCCGGCCACCGCGACCAGCACCTTCACCACGATGGCGAAGCCGGGCAAGCAGATCCGGGTCACCAGCTTCCTGGGTGACAACCAGGTCGTCGGGGTGGCCATGCCGCTGATCGTGAAGTTCGGCCGGGCCATCCCGGAGGACTACCGCGACGACCTGCAGCGCCGGATGACGGTCACGGCCAAGCCCGCCCAGGAGGGCATCTGGCACTGGGTGAGCCCGACCGAGGTGCACTACCGGCCGAAGTCGTTCTGGAAGGCCAACAGCACGGTGAGCTACAAGGTGCAGGCGGGTGGGCTGCCGCTCGGCGGCGGCTGGTACGGCCGCTCCGACCTCACCGTCGACATCAAGGTCGGCCCGTCGTTCGTGATGACCGTGGACAACCGCACCAAGCGGATGACGGTCACCAAGGACGGCAAGGTGATCAAGACGATCCTGGTGAGCCTCGGCAAGAAGAGCACCCCGTCGTCCAGCGGCACGATGGTGGTGATCGAGAAGCTCCGCCACACGGTCTTCGACACCATGGAGGAGCTGGGCCCGGAGGAGGGCTACCGCACCGAGATCGACTACGCCCAGCGGCTCACCTGGGGTGGCGAGTTCATCCACGCCGCGCCCTGGTCGGAGGGTGTGCAGGGCCGGACGAACGTCTCGCACGGCTGCGTGAACGTCTCGATGAAGGACGGCAACTGGCTCTTCGCCAACACCCGCATGGGCGACCCGATCACGGTGAAGGGCACCGAGCGCAAGCTCCAGAACGGCAACGGCTGGACCGACTGGAACATGAGCTGGGACGAGTACGTCAAGGGCAGCGCCGTGCCGTACGAGCCGCCGGCCGAGCCGGGTGACGACACCAGCCCGGCCGCCGAGCCGAGCGTCGAGCCGACCCCCTGATCCGACGGCATCGAGCGGCCCCCTCCATCCGGAGGGGGCCGTTCGCACGTCGGGGACCGGAAACGACCGAAGCCCCCTCCCGGAGGAGGGGGCTTCGGTCGCTGCTGGGGTGACTGATGGGAATTGAACCCACGACAACCGGGACCACAACCCGGTGCTCTGCCAACTGAGCTACAGCCACCATGCTCTCCGCGCCGGTCGACCCGGGCGGGGCGCGGACTAATAATAGCCACACCCCTGCCGGCGCCGTCCACCGGGTTGCGGCCGGGCCGCCCGGCGGGGCTCAGAGCTGGGCGGCGATCGCCTTGGCGCTCTCCACGTCCGGGCCGGGCAGCGGCACGAACACCGTCCGCCGGTAGTACTCCAGCTCGCGGATGCTCTCCCGGATGTCGGCCAGCGCCCGGTGGGCCAGCCCCTTCTGCGGCTGACCGAAGTACACCCGCGGGTACCAGCGCCGGCACAGCTCCTTGATCGAGGAGACGTCGATCATCCGGTAGTGCAGGTGGGCGTCGAGCCGGGGCATGTCCCGGGCGATGAAGCCGCGGTCGGTGGCGATCGAGTTGCCGCACAGCGGGGCGGTACGCGGGTCCTTCACGTGGCTGGCCACGTAGTCGAGCACCATGTCCTCGGCCTCGGCCAGGGTGACCGTGGAGCGGCGCACCTCCTCGGTGAGGCCGGACTTGCCGTGCATGGTCTGCACGATCTCCGGCATCGCGTCCAGCGCCGCCTCGTCGGCGTGGATGACCACGTCGACGCCCTCCCCCAGCACGTTGAGATCGGGGTCGGTGACGAGCGCGGCGACCTCGATCAGCTTGTCCCGGCCGAGGTCCAACCCGGTCATCTCACAGTCGATCCAGACGAGAAGATCAGCCACCGCCACAGACTACGCGCCGCCGACCCGCCCGCGCCTGAAGCACCCTCGCCGAGGTGGACCGCTAGGGTTTCCCCGTGCCAGCCGAACCCGTCGCACCACCCGCCGTCACCGAGGACGACCCGGGCGGGCGTACGGCCCGTCGGCTCGTCGCGGTGGTGGCGCTCGCGGCGGTGCTCCCGGCGCTCTACCTGCCCGGTCTGGTGCACGACTTCTTCGACCTCAAGATCTACATGCGGGCCATGGACTGGTGGTCGGCGGGCCACCCGCTCTACGACTACGTCCAGCCGGACCGGGTGCAGGGCGCGCTCTACTTCACCTATCCCCCGTTCGCGGCGCTGCTGCTGCGGCCGTTCGCGCTGCTGCCGCTGGGCGCCACCATCGCGATCTTCACGGTGCTGACCGTGGTCGGCGTGGTGGTGACCACCCGCTGGCTGGTGCTGCCCGTGATCCGGCGGCACGACCTGCCGGCACTGTTCAGCGTGACGGTCGCGGTGCTGCTGGTGTTCGCGGTGGAGAGCACGCGGGAGACCCTCACCTTCGGGCAGATCAACATGCTGCTCGTGGTGCTGATCCTGGGCGACCTGCTGTTCGCCGTACCCCGGGGGCGGCGCTGGGCCGGTGTGGGCGTGGGGCTGGCGGCGGCGCTCAAGCTGTTTCCCGGCATCTTCGTGCTCTACCTGCTGGCCACGCGGCGCTGGCGGGCGGCGGTGGTGGCGGCCGTGACGGCGACGCTGGCCACGCTGCTCGCAGCGGCGGTCGCGCCCGGCGACTCGTGGCGGTTCTGGACCCACGAGCTGTGGGCGACCGACCGGGTGGGCCGCACCGACTACACCGGGAACCAGTCGCTGTTCGGCCTGCTGAGCCGGATCACCGCGCCGGACAAGCCGAGCCAGTTGCCCTGGCTGCTCCTGGCGCTGCTGGTCGCCGGGTACGGGCTGTGGCGGGCCGCCCGGGCGGCGCGGGCCGGCGACGCGCTGGCCGGCCTCACCCTGACCGGCCTGGTCGGCGGGCTGGTCAGCCCGATCACCTGGACGCACCACCTCTACTGGTTCATCCCGGCGGTGGTGGTGCTGCTCGACGCGGCGCTGGACGCCGACCGGGGCACGGTGGAGGGTGCCCGCCGGCGACGGTGGCTGCTCGTCCTGGCCGTCGGCACCGGCTTCGTGATCGTCTACGGGGTGGTGACCTTCCAGGACTGGGGCGTCGCCCCGGCGCGCACCGACGATCTCGCCGACTTCGTCGTCCGCAACGCGTACGTGCTGCTCAGCCTGTTGCTGCTGGCCGTTCTCCCGGCGCGGCGGCGGCCACCCGAGGGGGCCGTCACCCCGGCCGGAAACGGGCACTAACTGGACAGAACTCGCGACAAGCGCCGTTCGACGCTAATCTGGTCTCAACTACCTCAGGTTTCTCCCAGGTAGCACCGATCCCCCGGTGACGGTGGCCCTCCGCGTCGGCAGCGCGGAGGGCCACCGCCGTAGGAGCAGCTTCACTCGTCGGCGGGCGGGGCCGGGCGGATCGGGCGGGGCGTCCCGGCGGTGGTCGCCGGGGGCCACGACCACTCCGGGTCGGCCGGCAGGTCGGCGAGGCTCGCCGGCCGGCGGCTCGGCACCGGGCCGATGGCCGCGCGGGACCGCTCGGCGGGCCCCGACCCGACGGAGACCAGTTGCCGGTCGGGCAGGGTGGACGGTTCCGGCCGCCGGCCCAGCCCGCTGAGTGAGCTGACGCCCAGCCGGCCGGCCAGCACCGGAACCTGGTCCGGTTCGACGACGAAGACCACCTCGCGCGGCCGGACCGGGCGCAGCAGCAGCACCACGGCGAGGACGACGAGCAGCGTCCCACCCGCCAGCAGCGCCCAGGCCACGCCCGGGAACCAGCCGGCGCGCAGTTCGGCGCCCAGGTCCAGCGACAGGTCGGCCCGCCCGTCCGGCCGCATCACGACCAGGCTGAGCTCGCGGTCGGCCAGTTCGGCCGGGCTCCACTCCAGAGCGCCGATCCCCTCGCGTACCCAGAGGTCCTGGCCGACCGGGACGGGGGCGGCGGTGCCGGCCGTGGCCGGGTCGAGGCGGACCGGCAGCGGCCCGCGGGCCAGCGCGACCCGGCGCACGGTGGCGTGCGGGACGTCGGCCAGCCACCGTCGCACCTCGTCGGTCGGGGCGAGGCCGAGGAAGGCGGGGCCGTCGGCGGTCCGCGCGGTGAGCCGCAGCCGGGCCTGCCCGGCCCGGGCGACCGGCGCCTCGGCGCGGAGCAGGGCGTCCACGTCGGTCACCACGACCGCCCGGGCGGGGGTGCGGATCGTCTCGAAGCGGGCGCCGAAGCCGCCGTCCGGGTCGGCGTGCCGGGCGGCGAGCCAGAGCCCGGCGCCGGCCAGCAGAGCCGGAATTCCCACGGTCAGCAGCAGCATGCCGGCGATCGTGCGCACGAAACGCATTCGCGTCGTCCCCCTCGGTAGCTAAGTACCCGGCCGACCTTACCGACGGCAACCGCTGATTTGCCGGATATCCACGGCACGCACGCGAAGGACCAAGGAACGGCCGCCGGCCCGCCGGAAGATCCGGCGGGCCGGTGCGGGGACGCAGGTCAGGACTTCGCGGTGGGCTCCCGGCGGGTACGCAGGAAGGCCAGCCCGCCGAGGACGATGCCGGCGAGGCCGGCGACCAGACCGGCCACCCCGAGTGCGGTGGCGGCCCCGGTGTCGGCGTCGTCGTCATCGTCGTCCTCGGCGGCGGTGGCGGCCGGGGCGCTCGCGACCGGCGAGGCGGACGCCGTGGCGGCGGTCAGGGTGAGCACCGGCGCGGGGTTCTCCGGCTCCTCCCCGCCCGGCGTGGGCTCCTCGATCCAGCGCGAGACGTTGCCGTCCGAGTAGGTCTGGAGCACCTTGAACACCATCCGGTCGACCTGCGGCAGCGGGCCCATCGACACCGGGAACTCCTGGAACTCGCCCGGCTTGACGCCGCCGTTCGGGGCGGCCGTCCAGGTCAGCTTGGAGACCGCCTCGGTGAGCTGGCTGCCGTGCACCTCGATCGGCGGGTCGACCTTGCGCTTCTCGACCGCAACCGTCCAGCCGGGCACCGGCATGGTGGAGACCGAGCCGACCGGGGCGTTCTCCGGCAGGTTCACCTCGACCTTGGTGGTCGACGCCGTGTCGCTCTCGTTCGGCACCCGGAAGGCGAAGCGGCCGTAGCCGCCCTGCGTGGCCTCCTTCGGGTTGACGGTGACGTGCGCCGAGGCCGGCCCGGCCAGGCCGAGCACGGTCGCGGCCACGGCCGTGAGGGTGAGCGCGGCGGCGGTTGCGGTACGCCGGAGACGGATCATGTGGGCGAGCCTTTCCCTTTACCTGACGGGCACGGTGGCGGTCACCGTGGCCTGGTCGATGTCGGACGTGCGAACGGTGAAGCGGAGCTGCCACTGCCCCGCCGCCGGGAGGTTGAACTCGCCGAAGGCGTGGTTGTCGGTCAGCGGCAGCAGCGGGATCGTGATCGGCTCGATGCCGGCCGACGGCAGGGCGGCGGTGGCCTTCCACTCCTGCACCGGCTGGGGCCGGTTGTCCTTGGTGTACGCGTAGAGGTGCAGCGAGTTGCTGCCGGTCTCGGCCGGGTCCAGCTCCACCTGCAGCGAGTAGAGCGGGCTGCTCAGCGTCGTGGAGAAGAAGTTGTCCGGTGCGCCGGCCACCGTGCCGGAGGCGGTGCGCGCCGGGGTGGTCTGCACCAGCGTCGCCGACAGGCCGAGCACCACCGCGGTGATCGCCAGCTCGGCCACCACGGCCCGCCGCATCGCGCCCGGGCGGCCCGCGGCGGCACGCCTCCGCACGAGCGCCCGGGAGTACGCGGCCACCCCGATCACCAGCGCGAACAGCACGATCTTGGCGAGCAGCAGTTGCCCGTACGTCGTGTCGATCAGCGCCTTCGGCGTGGCCACCTCGATGAGCCCCTGCACGGTGCCGGCCAGCAGCAGCGCGGCCACCGCCAGCGCCGCCCAGCGGGACCAGATCGGCAGGATCGCGTCCAGCTCCCGCTCGTCGGCCCGGCGCAGCAGGAAGGCCGCGAGCATCACGAGGCCGCCCAGCCAGACGGCCATGCTGCCCAGGTGCACGGCGTCGACGACCACCGACACGGCGGGTGCGGGCGACGCCGCCGGGTGCCCCGCGAGGGGCCAGGTGAACAGCGCCGCCCCGCCGAGAATGGCCAGGATGAGCCCGTCGGTGCGGCCGACCGGCCCCGCGAAGAGCGGGCGGAGCAGGAACGCCGCCGCGGCGAGCAGGCCGAGCCGGATCAGGTGCGCGGTGCCGTAGGTGCTGCCCAGCACGTCGCCGAAGCCGGAGCCGGTGACGTCGAACAGGCCGCCGCCGTTGGTGTAGGGGATCTGGAGCCACAGCTCGGCGAGGGTGGCCACGGCCAGCAGGCCGAGCCCCGACCAGGCCAGCCGGGCGGGGCCGCGCCGGGACAGCCGGCGGGGCCAGAGCGCGGCCAGCACCAGCGCCGGGCCCACGAGCAGCAGCAGCCCGGCGTAGCCCAGGTACTTGGCCACCTTGACCGCGTTGCCGACCACCGGGTTGGCCCGGTTGTCCGTGCCGGCGTCGGTCGGCGGGGTGGACGGCGCGCCGACCGAGTAGGTGAACGCACCGGAGACCGGGTGGCTGTCGGCCGAGATCACCCGGTAGCTGACCAGGTAGGTGCCGCGGGAACCGGACGGGTCCACCGGGATGGTGACCACCGCGCCCTTGAACGTCGGCTCCCCCCGGTCGGCCCGGGAGCCGTCGGGCGCGATCACCCGGACCTTGTCGGGGACCTTGCGGACCCCCTCGCTGAAGGTGATCACCACCTCGGTGGGCGCGCTCTGCACCACGGCCGAGGCGGCGGGACTGCTGCTCACCAGCACCGCGTGGGCGCTGGCCGGGGTGGCCGGGGCCAGCAGCAGGGCGAGGAGGGTGACCAGCAGTCCGGCGGCGGTTCCGAGCCGGGCGGCCCAGGAACGGTCGGCGACGGCCACGGGGCGGCGGCGTACGGCAGCAGTCATGACCATCATGCTTCCCGAACCGCCCGGCCTCCGGCGAGCGGGCCTCATCCGCGCACCGGCGCCGTCGCCGCGGCCAGCCCGACGGCACGCGCGTCGTCGCATGTCACGTTCGGGTAGTCGGCGGGCGGGCGGGAAAAGTTCCCGGCGTGGGCGGGACCACGTAATGGGCCGAAGGACCCTGTCCGGCACAGGTACGCCGCGTAACCTCGTCTGTCGTGATCCCTGCCCCGCGCGACACCTCCGCCGACCGCCCCGCGGCGGCTCGCGAGGCTGCCCGGGACAGCGCGACCGACTGGGCGCTGGCCGCCCGGGAGGGCGACCCGGTGGCCCAGGCCGCCTTCGTCCGGGCCACCCAGGCCGAGGTGTGGCGCTTCGCCGCCGCCCTGGTCGACCCGGACAGCGCCGACGACCTGACCCAGGAGACGTACCTGCGGGCGTTCCGGGCGCTGCCCGGTTTCGAGGGGCGGTCCACCGCGCGGACCTGGCTGCTCGGCATCGCCCGGCGGGCCTGCGCCGACCACCTGCGCACCGTGGTCCGCCGCCGCCGGCTGGACGCGCGGCTCGCCGCCCACGCGGCCACCGAACGGCCCCACCCGGACCCGGCCGGGCAGCTCGGGGCCACCGACCTGGTCCGCCGGCTCCCCGCGGAGCGGCGCTCGGCGTTCGTGCTCACCCAGCTGCTCGGCCTGTCGTACGCCGAGGCCGCCGCCGTGGAGGGGGTGCCGGTGGGCACCATCCGCTCCCGCGTCGCCCGGGCCCGCGACGAGCTGGTCGAGGCCGCCGGCGACGCGTTGACCGGTTGATCGTGGAACTTTCCTCGGATCCGAAGCGACCAACGACCGTGACCGCACACCCCACCCGGTCCGGCCGCTGGCCCGCCGTCCGGCCCTGGCTCGGCATCGCGGCCCGCCTCGGCCTGGCCGCCGTCTGGCTGCTCGCCGGCGCCTCGAAGATCGACGACCTGGCCGCCTCCGGCCGGGCGGTCAACGCCTACCAGGTGATGCCGTACGACCTGGCCACCGTGATCGGCGCGGCGCTGCCCTTCGTCGAACTGGCGCTCGGCGTGCTCCTGCTCGTCGGGCTGGCCACCCGGGTGACGGCCGGCATCTCCGCCGTACTGCTCGTGGTCTTCGTCACCGGCATCGCCTCGGCCTGGTCCCGTGGCCTGGCCATCGACTGCGGGTGCTTCGGCAGCGGCGGGCAGCTCGCCGCCGGCCAGGCACCGAGCTACCTCCCGGAGATCCTCCGGGACCTGGGTTTCCTGGTACTGGCCGGGTTCCTGCTGAGCTGGCCCCGCACCCCGTTCTCGGTGGACGGCTGGCTGGCGGGCGACACCGTGGAGGTCGACGATGAGTAGTCGCAAGGGGCGGAAGAACGCGGCCCAGGTGGTCCGCGCCCAGATCGCCCGCGAGAAGCGGCGCACCCGCACGATCTGGACCTCCGTCGCCGCCGTGGTGGTGCTGGTGATCGCCGGGTTGATCGGCTGGGCGGTCTACTCCAGCCAGAAGTCGGAGACCTTCACCACCCCGCCCGGCGCCAACCCGCCCGGCACGGCCGTCGTCCTCGGCCAGGGCCCGGTCACCGTCGACCTCTACGAGGACTACCTCTGCCCGGTCTGCAAGCGGTTCCAGGAGACCAGCGGCGCGACACTCAACCAGCTGATCAGCGAGGACAAGATCCGGGTGAACTTCCACCCGGTGGCCTTCCTCAACCGCTTCTCCACCACCGAGTACTCCACCCGCTCCTCGGCCGCCGCCGGCTGCGCCGCACAGGGCGGGAAGTTCAAGGAGTTCACCGACCAGCTCTTCGCCCAGCAGCCGGCCGAGGGCAGCGCCGGGCTCAGCGACGAGGAGCTCATCGGCCTCGGCGCGGGCGTCGGGCTCAACCGCGACGACTTCGGCTCCTGCGTGCGGGACGGGAAGTACAAGACGTGGACCGAGCACGTCACCGAGGACGCCAGCAAGTCCGGCGTCACGGGCACCCCGACCATCCGGGTCAACGGCAAGGACGTCGAGGACCGCACCCCGGAGGGCATCCGGGCGGCCGTGGAGGCGGCCGGCAAGTGATCCCCGCACCGCTGCGGCGGGCCGCCGTGGTGGTCACCGCCGCGCTCGCCGCCCTCCTCGCCCTCGCCGGCCCCGCCGCCGCGCACGGCGCCGACGCCCCCGACGGCACCGACTACCGGGCCGAGGTCACCGGCATCGGCCCGGCCCAGCCCGGCCTCACCGCCCGGATGGTCGAGGCCGGCGCCCGCCTCGAACTGACCAACCGCACCCCCGCCGACGTCGAGGTGCTCGGCTACTCCGGCGAGCCGTACCTGCGGATCGGGCCCGGCGGCGTGTACGAGAACAGCCGCTCCCCCGCCACCTACCTCAACCGCACCCTCGCCGGGGACACCCAGCTCCCGCCGGAGGCCGACCCGGCCGCCGCGCCGGTCTGGCGGCGGGTCTCCGACGGGCAGAGCGTCCGCTGGCACGACCAGCGGACGCTCTGGCGGGAAGCCGACCCGCCGGCCCAGGTGGCCGCCGCCCCCGACCGCGAGCAGCGGGTCCGCGACTGGGTGGTGCCGCTGCGCGCCGGCACCGGCACGATCGAGGTGCGCGGCACCCTGGACTGGGTGCCGCCGCCCGACGCGTACCCGTGGTGGGTGGCCGCCACCCTCGGCTTCCTGGTGATCGGCGCGGCCGGCCTGGTCCCGGCCGGCACCGCCACCGGCGTCCGTGCGCTGCGCGGCGCGGGCGCGCTGCTCGCCCTGGGCGGGGCGGCGGCCGTGGCGCTCACCGTCGGCAAGGCCCTCGACGCCGGTGCCGCCGGCGCCGGCGGGGTGCTCCTCGACCTGCTCAC
This sequence comes from Micromonospora chaiyaphumensis, assembly GCF_900091435.1. Lineage (GTDB taxonomy): Bacteria > Actinomycetota > Actinomycetes > Mycobacteriales > Micromonosporaceae > Micromonospora > Micromonospora chaiyaphumensis. The sequence continues at coordinate 171,752 of NZ_FMCS01000013.1, read as the reverse complement.
CGGGCAGGTGTGGACGCTGCTCACCGGGCTGGGCGCGCTCGCCGCCGGCGGCTACGCGCTGGCCCGGCGCCCGGCCGCCGACTTCGCCCTGGCCCTGGCGGGCGCCTGCCTCACCCTGTTCGCCGGCGTCTCGAACCTGGCCGTCCTGTCCCGCTCGGTGGCCCCGGTCGCCGGCCCGCCCGACCTCGCGCGCGTCCTGGTCACCGTGGCCCTGGCCACCGGCCTCGGCGCGGTCGCCGCCGGGCTGCTCCGCCTGCGCACCGCCTCCCGGGCCGCCCGCAACACACCGGCGACCCCCGTCGCCCGCTGACTCAGGACGGGCGGGGCACGAAACCGTAGGGCAGCTCCAGGCGGTGCTCGGCGAGCAGGCGCTCGTCGGAGAGCAGCTCCAGGGTCGGGGCGTCGGCCACGACCCGGCCGGCGTCCAGGATCACCGACCGGTCGCACAGCTCCGCCGCGTACGGCAGGTCGTGGGTCACCATGAGCAGGGTCACCGGGAGGCCGCGCAGGATCTCCGCCAGCTCCCGGCGGGCGGCCGGGTCGAGGTTCGACGACGGCTCGTCCAGCACCAGGATCTCCGGGCGCATGGCCAGCACGGTGGCCACCGCCACCCGGCGGCGCTGCCCGAACGAGAGGTGGTGCGGCGCGCGGTCCCGGTGCTCGGCCATCCCCACCGCGGCGAGGGCCTCGTCCACCCGGGCGGCCAGTTCCGCCCCGCGCAGCCCCAGGTTGGCCGGCCCGAACGCGACGTCCTCGGCGACAGTGGGCAGGAAGAGCTGGTCGTCGGGATCCTGGAAGACGATGCCGACCCGACGGCGGATCTCGGCGAGGGTGTCCCGCTCCCGGCTCACCGTCAGGCCGCCCACGCTGACCGTGCCCCCGGTCGGGGTGAGGATGCCGTTGAGGTGCAGCACCAGGGTGGTCTTGCCGGCGCCGTTCGGCCCGAGCAGGGCCACCCGGTCGCCGCGCGGCACGGTCAGGTCCACCCCGTGCAGGGCGACGTGACCGTCCGGATACGCGTACCGGACGCCACGGACGTCCAGGGAGGGCGGCTGCTGCACGTACCCGATCATGTCAGGACGAGCGCGACGGCGGCGATGGTGGCCGCGATGGCCGGCACGGTCGCGGCGGCCGCCCACTGGCCCGCCGTGGCCGCGCCCGCGCCCTGCCACACCGCCGGCATCCGGCCCGTGTAGCCCCGGGAGACCATGGCCAGGTAGACCCGCTCGCCCCGCTCGAACGCGCGCAGGAAGAGCGCGCCGACCCCGGCGGCGAACCCGCGGAGCTGCCAGAGGAAGCGCGGGTCGTCGCCCCGCGACATCCGGGCCACCCGCATCCGCCGGGCCTCGCCCACCAGCACGTCCAGGTAGCGCAGCATGAAGGTGGCGATCTGGGTGAGGATCTGCGGGCAACGCAGCCGGTCCAGGCCGACGATCAGGTCCCGCGTCGTCGTGGTCGCCGCCAGCAGCAGCGACGCGAGTACGCCGAGCGTGCCCTTGGCCAGGATGTTCCACGCGCCGTGCAGCCCGTCGACGGAGAGGCTCAGCCCGGCCACGTCGACCCGCTCGCCGGTGCCGAAGAACGGCAGTGCGAACGCGAACAGCACGAACGGCAGCTCGATGAGCGCCCGGCCGAGCAGCCACCGGGGCCCCACCCGGGCCAGCGCCGCCACGGCGGCGACCAGCAGGGCGTAACCGCCGAAGGCCCAGTACGCGGCCCGGGGCGTGGCGACCACCGCCACGGTGAACAGCACCATCGCGGCGATCTTCACCTCCGGCGGCAGGCGGTGCACCGGCGAGGACGACTCGCGGTAGAGCACGTGGACGTGACCGGCACCCATCCGCGGCTCAGCGGGTGCCGGCGGCGCGCGCCGGCCGCTCGTCGGTGGCGGGGCCGGCCTGATCGGTCGCCGCGCCTGTTGCCGGGCCGCGGCGGCGGGCCAGCCAGAACAGGCCGCCGCCGATGGCGAAGGTGAGCAGCACGCCCAGCACGCCGGACAGGCCGGTGGAGAGGAAGCCGTTGCTCACCCCGCGCACGCCGTAGTCGGCGAGCGGGCTGTCGGCCAGCTCGTGGTCCTTCGCCTGCTGCGCCGGGCAGCTGCCGCCGGTGATCTCGTCGTCGGCGTTCACCGTGCAGCCCTTGAGCAGCGACGAGTCGAGCCCGTCCGGGTGCGCCGAGGCGTAGTTGCTGACCACGCCGGCCAGCACCAGGGCGACCAGCAGGCCGCCGAGCACGAACGGCCAGGAACGCTTGCTCATCGGGCACCTCCGGCGACCGGGACGGCGGGAGCCGGCACGGCCGGCTTGAGGGCGCGCAGGGCGTACACCAGGTCGGGGCGCACCTTCGCGACGGTGACCACCGTGGTCGCCGTGATCAGGCCCTCGCCGATGCCGATCAGCAGGTGGACGCCGGCCATCGTGCCGGCCAGCCCGGCCAGGTTGCCGCCCAGGTCGGTGGTGCCGCCCAGCCAGTACTGGAGGACGAACCCCTGGGAGGCCACCACGACGCTGACCAGCGCGGAGACGAACGCGGTGACGCCGAGCCCGGTCGGGGTGCGCGGCAGCACCCGCAGCAGCAGCGCGATCAGCAGGTAGGCGGCGGCGGTGCCGAGGAGCGCCATGTTGGTGATGTTGAGGCCGAGCATGGCCACGCCGCCGTCGCCGAAGACCAGCGCCTGCACGACCAGCACCACGGCGACGCAGAGCGCGCCCACCCACGGGCCGACCAGCAGCGCGGCGAGGGCGCCGCCGAGCAGGTGGCCGCTGACCCCGGCCGTGAAGATCGGGAAGTTGAGCATCTGCACGGCGAAGATGAACGCGGCCACGAGGCCCGCCATCGGGGCCAGCCGGTCGTCGAGGTCACGGCGCCCGCGCAGCACGCAGAAGGTGAGCGCGGCAAGCGCGAGGGCCGCGAACACCGCGGCGACGGGACCGTCGATGATCCCGTTCGAGATGTGCATCGCCAGGGTTTCCACGCGCTGAGCCTATTTGCGCGGGGCCGTTGTTGCCAATCCCTTGCAACAAGCCATGGTGATCATCACGCGCGCGGCGCGTCGCCACCCGCCCCGGACCCGGCCACGGCGGTATCGTCTGCGCCATGACCGACCGCCTGAAGCCCGGCGACCCCGCCCCCGAGTTCACCCTCCCCACCGACAGCGGCGGGACCCTCTCCCTGGCCGACCTGCGCGGCCGCAAGGTCATCCTGTACGCGTACCCGGCCGCCATGACCCCCGGCTGCACCAAGCAGGCCTGCGACTTCCGCGACTCGCTCGCCTCGCTCCAGGCCGCCGGCTACGAGGTCGTCGGCATCTCCCCCGACAAGCCGGAGAAGCTGGCCAAGTTCCGCGACCGCGACGCCATCACCTTCCCGCTGGTCGCCGACACCGACAAGGCGGTCCTGACCGCGTACGGGGCGTTCGGCGAGAAGCAGATGTACGGCCGCACCGTCACCGGCGTGATCCGCTCGACCTTCGTCGTCGACGAGGACGGGAAGATCGAGCGGGCGCTCTACAACGTGAAGGCCACCGGACACGTCGCCAAGCTGCGCCGCGATCTCGGCCTCGACTGAGCCTGTCGGGGGCCGCCGTTACCGTCGGCACATGCCTCGCTACAAGTACTCCCCCGAAACCCTTGCTGCCGCGGCCGCGGAGGCACGGAGCATCGCGGGAGTGCTGCGGCTGCTGCGTGTGCCGATGAGCGGCGGCTCGCACGCCCACATCAGCCGGCAGCTGAGGCGCTTCGGCGTCGACACCTCCCACTTCACGGGCCAGGGACACAGCCGCGGAATGCAGGGTCCTCGGCAGCCACCGTCCGAGATTCTGGTCCGGCTGCCGCCCGACGCGGCGAGAACACCCGGGTTCCGACTCCGGCGCGCCCTGGCCGCCGTCGGCGTGCCGGAACAATGTGCCATCTGTGGTCTCGGCCCGAGGTGGCAGGGCTCTCCCCTCATCCTCGAGGTCGACCACGTAAACGGCGACCGGCTCGACAACCGACAACCCAACCTGCGATTGCTGTGTCCCAACTGCCACAGCCAGACCTCGACCTACGCCGGGCGGGCGCGAACGCAGGCCGGCGCGTCCACCCCGCCGCACGCCTCGGCCCGCCTCGCTTCCGACGGCGGGTCCCTGCCGGAGGTCGAAACTCTGGTCGGCGAGGTCAGTGCCGGCCGCATGACCACCGTGGAGGTCGCTCGCCTTCTCGGCTGCACAAGAGACCACGTGAGCAGGCTGCGGCGACGTCTTGAGGCAACGGGAACCGTCACACCGCCACCGCGGGTCCGTGACCGGCCGGTCCAGGACCGGTTCCGGGACCCCGTCATCCGGTTTGCACTCGCACACCCTGAGGCCGGCTCTCGGAAAATCGCCGAGGCGCTGACCGATGCCTCGGGCAGCCGCCCGGCGATCAGCCATCGCACCGTCCAGGCGATCCTCCGGGAGGCTGGGCTCATCACGCTCGAGTCCCGACGCACTAGACTCAGCGGGTCTGCGGGAGTGGCGTAACAGGCAGGCGCGATAGGTTTAGGTCCTATTGTCCGAAAGGACGTGGGGGTTCGACTCCCCTCTCCCGCACTTAACCCGATGTCGTGAGGATCACGAACCCGGGTCGGCGTCGCGTCGTCTCGCGCAGGATGGCGGGCGTGACCCTGCGCTTCGTCCTCGACCCCGACCTCACCCCTGAGCTGCGCGAGCAGATCATCGCCCTCTGGGTGGACGTGACCAACGCCGGCGGAGCGGTCGGCTTCGTCGCCCCGGTGACCGAGGCCGACGTGCGGCCCATGGCCGCGGCGACCTTCGCGGCGATCGCCGACGGGCCGGACCGGCTGCTGGCCGCGTACGAGGGGGATCGCCTCGCCGGCGTGCTGATCATCGGGGACAACCGGTTCCACCTGAAGGCGCACTGGCGGGTGCTGAAGCGGGTCATGGTGCACCCCGGCACGCAGGGGCGCGGCTACGGCGCGGCGCTGATGCGTGAGGCCGAGCGGATCGCCCGGGAGCTGGGCCTGGCGGCGCTGCACGTGACCGTGCGGGACGGGCTGGGCCTGTGCGGGTTCTACGAGCGTCTCGGGTACCGGGAGGTCGGGCGGCTGCCCGGCGCCCTGCGTCTCGCCCCGGGCGACGACCGGGACGAGGTCTTCATGTGGCTCGACCTGGGCGCCCCCGTGGCCTGACCGTCGCCCCGGATGCGGGCCCGCAGGGGTGGTCGACCTCCAGCCCTGACCAACCGGTGCGGGTGCCCCAGCACGAAGCGCGCGCCCTCGGGAGGGTTTGGCAGCCGCTGTCGAGTTGACGTCGGCAACGACTCGGCCGTCGTGATTCGTTCACGACATCAGCTCGACAGGCGGCCACAGAGACAGCCCCCGTAGGGCCGGGCCGAGGCGGGCCGGGCCGGGCCGAGGCAGGCCGAGCCGAGCCGAGGCAGGCCGAGCCGAGCCGAGGCAGGCCGAGCCGAGCCGAGCCGAGCCGAGCCGAGCCGGGCCGAGCCGAGCCGGGCCGAGCCGAGCCGAGCCGGGCCGAGCCGAGCCGAGCCGGGCCGAGCCGAGCCAGGCCGAGCCAGGCCAGGCGCGGCGCGGCGCGGTGGTGCGGGGAACGGTCAGCCGCAGGCGGCGGGAACCGGGGCGGCGGTGGCCGGTGCGCCGGCAGCCGCGTCCAGGACCGCGGGACTGCCGGGTGACGTGCTCAGAGACGGGGTGGCGGAGACGCTGGGTCGGGGGCTGGGCCGGGCCGTGGGCGAGCGGCTGGGCTTCGCCGAACGGGCCGGGGAACCGGCGCCCGCCCCGTACATCCGGACCGTGCTGCGCTGGACCTGGCCGGGGAGCATCCGGATGCCGGTGGCGGTGGCGCGGTGGCCGTACGCGTCGGTGACCCGGATGGTGTACGGCCCGGGGCCGGCGCCCGCGGGGATGAGCCAGTAGTTGTAGTCCTGGCGGGTGGCGGCGCGCCAGGACCCGCCCTGCCGCACCTCGACGGCGCGCAGCGGGTTGCCGTGGTCGCCGATCAGGACGGCGAACCACCACTGCGAGGCGCCCTCCTTGATGCGGAAGGTGAGCGGGCCGGGCAGTGGCGGGTCGACCACGGCGCGGTAGCTGACCTTGACGACGCCCTGTACCGGGTCGGCGATCCGGGCGAAGGCCTCGGCGGAGAGGTCGAGGTGGCCGGGTTCGCATTCCGGGCACTGGTCCATGACGAGGACCCGGACCGTGCCCTTGGGGCCGGTGACGTCGAGGTGGCCGCCGCAGGACGCGCCGGCGGCGTACTCGCTGGGGCCGAGGGCGACGTAGAGCCGGTTGGCGGGTGCGGCGGGCCGGGAGCAGTTGCCGCCGGCGCCCTTCGAGTCGTAGAAGGTGGCCTTTCCGCTGTGGACGGTGCCGCCGAGCGGTGGGGCGGCGAGCATCCCGGCGTGCACCCCGGCGTGCACCCCGGCGGGCAGGGCGCGGGGCGGTGGGGCGGCGCAGGCGGGGGCGGCGCCGCCGCGTACCGCGAGGGTCACGCCGACCACGGCGGCGAGCGCGGCGAGGCCACCGGCGGCGAGCCAGCGGCGCGGGCCGGCCGGGGCGCGGCGGCGGCCGGCCCGGGTGGGCGGGGCTTCGTCCCGGGTGGGCAGGGGGCGGCGGGGAGCGCTGCCGTCGGTCACGCCGGTCGATGCTGCCGGACCGGTGGGGCGCCGGACAAGCGGGCTAAGTGAAAGCTAAGACGGGCTCAGGGCCGCCGGGCGGTCAGCAGGCCGACGGCCACCGCGGTGAGGGCGGCGAGTTCGCCACCGAGGTCGGGCCGCTGTCGCAGGGCGTCCTCGATCCGGACCCGCCACAGTCCGGTCTCGACCGGCAGCCGGGCGTCGCCGGTGCGGTGGACGCGGTCCCGGCTCTCGGTGAGCGCCTGCTCGGCGGGCTTGCCCAGCAGGGTGCCGAGTTCGTGCCGGAGCCAGGCGAACAGCTCCTCGTCGAGGACCGCCCCGCCGATCACGCGGGCCATGTCCCAGGCCACCCGGGGCTGGTGGATCACCTGCATCTCGGCTCCTTCGTCGACCTGCCCGTTGCGACCATCATCGATCCCGCGACGAGCCGCGACAAGCCCCTCACCAGGCGACGCCGATGCCGTCACCCGGGTACCAGTGCCGGGCCGGGGTCTCCCGGTAGGCGAGGAACCGCCGGCCGGTCCGTTCGGCGTGCTCGGCGAGGACGTTGGTGGCCGTGACGTTGTCGGTGAGCAGCACGGCGCCGGGGGCGAGCTTCGGTTCGACCGCCTCGAACTCGCTGCGCTCGTGCACGCGGCTGTGGTCGCTGTCGTGCAGGAAGAGGTCGACCGGGCGCTCCAGGGCGCCGATCGAGGCGACCGAGTCGCCGATGACGAGGTCGACGACGTCGGACCACGGGGTGGCCCGGGCCAGGTAGCCGGCCTCGGGGTTGATGTCGAGCGAGGTGAGCCGGCCGGGGTGGCCCTCCGCGGCGTTGCGGAGCAGGGCGGCGGCCAGGACGCAGCTGCCGAGGCCCTTGTCCACCCCGGTCTCCACGACGTGGGCGGGCTTGCGGGCGCGGGCGATGGCGTACCAGCCGATGCGGCGGGCGTAGCGGACCTGCCGGTCGGCGAGGCCGCGGCGGGAGGCGGCGGCCGTGGCGTTCTCGATGTGGGCGCGGAGCTTGTCGTCGCCCTCGATCTCGGCGAACCAGACACGCACCTGCTTCACGGGGACGTCGCAGACGACGCTGACGAACCAGGCGAGGTGGTGCCGGCTGAGCTTGGTCAGCTCGTAGGTGTAGTTGTGGTGCTCCCGGGAGGTGAGCAGCCAGCGGGCGGAGGTGCGCAGCACCCGGGCGTCGTGCCGGGCGACCCGGGCCAGGCGCTTGGGGAAGGCGGCGACCGGCGCGAGCCGGGTCCGGGCGATGGCCCGGCGGAGCTTCGTTGCATCCACCCCCGACGTTGTACCAGGTTCGCGGCAACGGTCGAGGAGGAAAGCGCCGAACGGGTGACCGAGGTTGACCGGTCGGACGAGGGTCGGCGTGACGGAGCGTGAGTCAGTAGCATCGCGCCCATGTCAGATCGCCAGCGGACCGTGGCCGGGCCGCACGAGTCAACCAGCATCTCCGAAGTGGAGCCGGGAGGTGCCGAGCCGGGTTCCGCCACGGCTCCGCGCCGGCGGCGTGGCCGGCGGATCGTGCTGATCACCCTGCTGGTGCTGGTCCTGCTCGGCGGCGGCGGTGTGGGAGCGGCGGCCCTCTATCTGCGGTCGGTGGAGTCGGACATCGAGCGGGTCGACGCCTTCGAGGGTGTGCCGCAGGAGGCCCGGCCGCCGGTCGCGGCGGCTGACGCCATGAACATCATGATCCTGGGCAGCGACTCGCGCGACCCGGAGACCACCGGCGGTTCGCGGTCGGACACCATCATCGTGGCCCACCTGCCGAAGGGCCGGAAGAGCGCGCAGCTGATCTCCATCCCGCGGGACACCTGGGTGCACGTGCCGCGCTCGAAGGACGGGCAGCACGGTGACCGCGACGCGAAGATCAACGCCGCGTACGCCTGGGGCGGGGTGCCCCTGATGGTGCAGACCGTGGAGCAGTTCACCAAGGTGCGGATCGACCACGTGGCCATCGTGGACTTCGCCGGGTTCAAGGAGATCATCGACGCGCTCGGCGGCATCGACATCGTCTCCGACCGGGAGTTCACCTCCATCCACCCGCCGTTCCGGAAGTTCGCCAAGGGCGTGCAGCACATGGACGGTGAGACGGCCCTGGACTACTCCCGGCAGCGCAAGCAGTTCCCGGACGGCGACTTCGCCCGGATCCGCCACCAGCAGCAGGTCATCAAGGCGATTCTCGACAAGGCGGCCTCCGGCGGCATCCTCACCAACCCGGGCAAGCTGAACGACTTCGTCAAGGCCTCCACCTCGTCGGTCTCGGTCGACAAGGGCATGTCCCTCTTGGACATGGCGACCGACCTGCGCAGCCTCCGCGGCTCGAACCTGGCCTTCTACACCAGCCCCACCAAGGGCACCGGTCGGGTCGGCACGGAGAGCGTGGTGTTCCCGGACACCGCCAGGGCCCGCACGTTCTACGACGCGGTGCGCCGGGACGCGGTGTCGGAAATCACGGCCGCCGGAAAGTAGGACCCGGGTCTGCCCGGGTGGCCCTGTCGGCGGACGGGACGCGACCGTATCCTGCGATCGCCCCGTCCTGTCGGCACTGCGGGACGTGGGCGCCACGGGGGAAGGACCAACAATGCCATGGCAACCGGCGACGGGCCAGCAGACCGCCATGACGGCGGAGCACGCCGAGTGTCCACAAGGGATACCCGGGATGACGGGTGACGACGAGGGCCGCTCCGGTGTGCCGCTGATCCCCACCACACGGCCGCCCGAGCAGCCCGGCGCGGCGGGGCGCCCCGGACTGGACGTGACGGCGGTGCTGCCCTACGCCGGCTCCCGTGCGTCCCGCCGCACGAGGGGTCTGCGGGCGTGGATGATGACGGCGCCCGTCGACGTCGCCGCGCTGCTCACTCCGCTGCTCGTCACGCATCAGTACTGGCGCGGCACCCTGGTGATGGCGGGCCTCACGGTCGCCTTCTTCGCCGCGGGCGGGCTCTATCACGCACGGCGTCACGTGAGCATCCTGGACGAGCTGCCCAGCCTCTGCGGGCGGCTGCTGGCCTCGGCCGCCGTCGTCGCGATGATCGCCGCCGTACGTCACGACTCCGCCGAGTACGCCCTCGGTTTCACCCGCGGGGTGGGAGTCGCCGCGGGGCTGGTGATCGTCGGCCGGGTGGTGACCCGGGAGTTCGCCACCATCGCCCGCAAGCGCCGGTGGGTGGAGCACAACACCATCATCATCGGCGGCGGCCCCACCGCCGTGGAGCTCGCCCGCCTGCTCCGCCGCTACCCCCAGTACGGCCTGCGCTTCGTCGGTTGCGTCGACGCCTCGTCGCGCACCGGGCCGGCCGCGCACCCGCTGATCGGTCGCCTCGACGAGCTGGAGCAGCTGGTGCGGATCGTCGAGTGCGACGTGCTCATCATCGCCGACCCGGACTGCGAGGAGTCGGTGCTCATGGAGGTGCTCCGCCGTCCGGTGAACGCGGCCTGTGACCTGTGGGCGGTGCCCCGGCTGTGGGGTTCCCGGTCGCACGGCGGCGACCACATCGGCGCGATTCCCATCGTGAAGGTCGGTGACACCACGCTCTCCGGCCCCCGGTGGGCGCTGAAGCGCGCCTCCGACGTGGTGTTCGCCCTGGTGGCGCTGCTCCTGTTGAGCCCGGTCCTGCTGCTGTGCGCGATCGCGGTGCTCATCGACGGCGGTCCGGGCATCTTCTTCCGGCAGGAGCGGATCGGCCGGCACGGCGTGCCGTTCGACATCATCAAGTTCCGCTCCATGCGGCCGGTGGACGAGCACGAGTCGCAGACGAACTGGTCCATCGCGCACGACCGCCGGGTCGGCCCGATCGGCCGGTTCCTGCGGCGTACGTCGCTGGACGAGCTGCCGCAGCTGTGGAACATCCTGCGCGGCGACATGAGCGTGGTCGGCCCGCGGCCGGAACGTCCGTATTTCGTGGAGAAGTTCTCCGCCGAATACCCGACGTACGCCATGCGGCACCGGGTGCCGGTGGGCCTGACCGGCCTGGCGCAGGTCAGCGGCCTGCGGGGGGACACGCCCATCTCCGACCGCGCGCGGTTCGACAACTACTACATCGAGAACTGGTCGCTGTGGCTGGACGCCAAGGTGTTGCTGCGCACGGTCGCCGAGGTGTTCCGCGCCGGCGGTCGCTGACCGACCGGCGCCTCACCCTGCCGCGCACGTCCCGTCCCTGATTACCTGGAGATCTTCTTGCCGGACGTTTCGGTCGTCATTCCCACGACGGGCCGGCCCAGCGTGGCCGAGGCGGTGCGCAGCGCCCGCGCCCAACGTGCCGTCTCCGTGCGCGTCGTGGTGGTCTGCGACCTCGCGGACGTGCCCGCCACCGTGCGCGACCTGCGCGGCGAGGTGGACGAGGTGGTCTGCACGGGCGGGGGGCGCCGGGGCTCGTACGCGCGCAACCTCGGCGTCGCGCACGCCGCGCCGGGCAGTCACGTCGCGTTCCTCGACGACGACGACGCCTGGCTGCCCGGCAAGCTCGCGGCCCAGGTGCCGGTGCTGGAGCGGCTGGCCGCGGAGGGCCGGCGGCCGGTGGTGTCGTCCCGGATCGTGCAACGCAAGGCCGGCGGTGAGCCGCTACCGACCGCCGCTCCGGCGACACTGATCGCCGACGGGGCGCTGCCCGAGGACTATCTCTTCCGTCGGCGCCGGCTCGGGATCGGCCGGCAGTCGCTGCCCACCTCGACCCTGCTCACGACGGGCGAGCTGGCCGCCGCCTGCCGGTGGGACGAGACGCTGCCCCGGCACCAGGACTGGGACTGGCTGGTCCGGGTCGCCCGCCTGCCCGGCGCGCGGATCACCCAGGTGCCGGAGGCCACGGCCGTCTACACCGTGGGCAGCCCCGGGTCGATCTCCGCCGGGGCCGACTGGCGTACGTCGTGGGCGTGGGCCCGTCGCTGGGAGGGCGTCTGGGCCCGGGAGACGTTCGCGGACTTCATCGCCGCGCAGACCCTCCGGTACGCCCTGCAGGCCCGCGACTGGGAAGGGGTACGCGAGATGGTGCGGGCGATCCGGCGGAACTCGGCGCCCTCCGTGCCGAACGCCGCGCTGGCCGCGCTCGGTATGGTGCCGCGTGCCACCCTCGAGCGCGTGGCGATGCGGCGCTCGCGCACGGCCACCGAGGTCGCCGTTCCGCGGCAGCCGGACGGGTCCCACTGATGCGTATGCACTTCGTGCTCCCCCAGTTGGAGCCCTACTACGGCATGGAGCGCGCCGCCGTTCTGCTCATGCGGAGCCTGCGGGCGGCCGGGGTGCCGGTCTCCGCGACCGTGCTGTCCCGGGGTGTCCCACCCGGCATCGACGACCTGGACGTCGACCGGCTGGGGGTGAGCAGCCGGATCACCCGCCTCGTGGAGGCCGTTCCGCCCCTGCGACGCCGGCTGCGGGCACTGCCCGCCGAGACCGTGATCGTGTCCAGCGGGCTGTGGGCCACGGTGCCGGTCGGCGCGGCGCTGGCCGGCTCCGGCCGCGGCTTCGTCGCCTGGGAGCACTCCGTGCTGCCCGCGCGGCTGGCCGCCGATCGGCGGGTCCGGGCGCTGGCCCGGGTCGCCCGCACCGCGGCACTGCGGCCGCGCCTCGTGGTCGCGGTGTCCGAGGGAGTCGCCCGGACGGTCCGCGACCTCGCACCCGGCCAGCCGGTGACCACCATCCCGAACCCGCTGCCGGTCGGCGGGTTCGTCCCGCCCCGCCCGGTCGGGTCCGGCGCCGTCCGGCTCGTGACCACCGGCGCGCTGCGGCCGCTGAAGAACCACGGGGACGCGCTGGCCGCACTCGCCCTGCTGCCCGAGCGGTATCGGCTGACCCTCGCCGGGGACGGCGAGGAACGTGACCTGTTGGCGAGCCGGGCCCGGCAGCTCGGGGTGGCGGACCGGGTGGCTTTCCTGGGCCGGGTCGCGGACGTCCGGCCCCTGCTCGCGGAGGCCGACGTCCTGGTGCACCCGTCCCGCGCCGAGACCTTCGGGCTGAGCCTGATCGAGGCGGCCGAGGCGGGCCTCCCGGTCGCCGCCCTGCCCGTGCCCGCGCTGGACGAGCTGGTCCCGACCCTCGTACCCGGCGTGCTGGCCGCCCGGTCGACGCCGCGGGCACTCGCCGACGCGGTCCTGGCGGTGGCGGGCGACCACCGCCCGAGCCACGCGGACTTCGAGAAGGCCTGGCGGGCGCGGTCGGCGATCCTGGACCCCGCCGAGGTCAGCCGCCGGTGGGTGGAGACGTCGACCCGATGACCGTCGCCGACACCAGCACCGACCGGACCGGCCGGGAGGAACCGTCGCGGCCCGCCGCCGGACCGGGCGACGGCTTCCTGGGCAAGGCCGCGAAGTTCCTCACCGGAACCCTGCTGCGCACCCTCGCCCAGGGCGCGCTCTTCGTCCTGCTGGCCCGCGAGATGCCGATCGGCCAGTACGGGCTCTTCGTCGGTGTCACCGCGCTCATCGCGGTGGTGTCGCCGTTCGCGTCCGCCGGCGTACCGAGCCTGATCTTCCAGAGCCACGCCGACGCGCCGGCGGCCTGGGCCCGGCATCTCGCCCGCGGCCTCGTGCTGACCGTCACCTTCGGCGTCGGCGCGTCGGTTCTGGTGACCGCCGCGGGCGCCGCCGTCTGGTCCGCCCAGGTCGACCCGGTCGACGTCGCCGCCCTGGCCGTCGCCGACCTCGTCGCCTGGCGGCTCATCGAGGCCGTGGCCGCCTCCGTCCAGGCGCGCGGGAAGGTCTTCGTGGCCTCGGTGATCCCCGCCGTGCTGCACGTGTGCCGGCTGGCCGCCGCGGTGACCCTCGGTGTCCTCGCGGCCGGTCCGGTGACCCTGCACGGCTGGGCGGTCACCTCGGCGCTGCTGTCCACGGTGATCTGCCTGCTGGTCCTGGCGTACGGGCTGCGCGGGGCGGGCCTGCCGCCGGCCGGCGGCGCCTTCGGGCAGGTCCGGGCCGGGCTGCTCTTCGCGGTCGGCCTCTCGGCCCAGAGCGTCTACAACGACCTCGACAAGGTGATGCTGTCGAAGCTCGGCAGCCCGGAGGGGGCGGCCATCTACGCCGCCGCCTACCGGGTGGTCGACTTCGCGTACACCCCCGGGCGGGCCATGGCGGCGGTCGCGTACCCGCGCTTCTTCGAGGCCGGACGGGACGGCCCGCGCTCGGCCCTGCGGCTGACCCGCCGGCTGCTGCCCCGGTACCTGGCGTTCAGCGTGCCGGCGGCCCTGCTGCTGGCGGCCTGCTCCGGCTTGATGCCGACCGTCTTCGGCGACGGTTACGCGGCGGCCACGACCGCGCTCCAGGGGCTGGCCGCGCTGCTCGTGCTGAAGGCGATCCACTACCTCGCGGCGGACACCCTCTCCGGCAGCCGGCTGCAGGGCCGGCGTACCGTCTGCCAGATCGCGGTCGGCGTGGTCAACGCCGGGCTCAACGTCTGGCTGATCCCGGCGTACGGCTGGCAGGGCGCGGTGGCCTCCAGCCTCGTCTGCGACGCGCTCCTCGGCGTGCTGCTGTGGGGGTGCGTCGTGGCCGCCGTGCGACGCGACCGCACGCCCCGACGGGAACCGACCAGCACCATGGAAAGGGCCTGAGTTGACCGTCCTCTTCGCTTCGCTCCTCACGGTGGGCGGCGTCGCGACGGCCGCCTGGTTGGTGGCCACGCGCCGGAAGATCGCCGCCGCCTTCGGCGACAGCCGCACCGCGCTCGCGCTGGTCGGCTTCGTGGTGCTGGCCAACGCCGCGCCGGTGCTGGCCGGCGAGCACAGCTCCGCGCTGATCGGGCTGCTGGTGCTGGGCCTGCTCGCCTGGGTGGTCGGCAGCGGCGGGCGGGACCTGCGCGGCCCGTCCGACGGCTGGCTGCGGCTGGCCTGGTGGACGGTCGGCGCGCTGCTGCTGTGGTGCCTCGCCGTGGACGCGATCGTCGGCGCCGGCCTGTACGGCTCCCGGCTGGTCTCGTACGCGGCGGCCGGGTTGTTCCTGCTCGCCGGTCTGCTGGTCGCCGCGCGGACGGCGGTGACCACCCGCGCCCTGGCGTACACCGGGCTCGCCGTGCTCGCGCTGCTGACGATCCCGACGCTCTTCTCCGGGACGAGCGCCTGGCGCACCTGCACGGGCGGGCAGTTGGAGAAGTGCTCGGTGGCCGGGGCGCTGTTCAAGAGCTTCTTCGAGTCGGAGAACTATGTCGCCATGGTCGCGACGTTCACGCTGGTCGCCGCGCTCTGCGCGATGCGGCGGCGGGAACTGTTCGCGACGGCGGCCCTCTGCCTGCTGGTCATCGTGGCCACCGGCTCGCGCACCAGCTACCTCGCGCTCGCCGTCGGGGGCGCGTGGCTGGCCGGCAGCTACCTGGTCGAGCGGTGGCGCCGGTTCGAGCGGATCCCCCTCGTGCTCTCCGCCGGGCTGGTGGTGGTTCTCGGGGCCGCGGCCACCTACCTGATGTACAGCGCCGACCGTTCGACGCTCAGCAACCGGGGCAACATCTGGGTCCACGCCCGCGACCACATCGCGGACCGGAAGGTGACCGGCGTGGGCGTCTCCAAGTGGTACCACCTGCGCGACATCGGCGAGGCGCCGACCCACTTCTTCCACTCGGGCTACGTGCTGGCCATCTTCGCCGGTGGTTTCCTCGCGCTGGTGATCTGGGGTCTCTGGGCGACCGCGCTGCTGCACGGCCGGGTCCGTGACGGGCGGGCGTTCACCGCGAAGGCGCCCGTCGTCCTCTTCCTCGTCTACTCGCTCACCGAGGTGGTCTGGAACCCGCTGTCGGTGGACGGGCTGTCCTGGATCTTCCTGCTGCTCATGCTGATCCGCGCGGCGGGCAGCCCGCGCGACGCGCTCGCCGCTCCGGGGCCGGTGGACGCCGTGGACCGGCCGGGTGGCCTCGCCGGCCTGCGTGCGCTCGCCGCCCGCCGGAGGACGACGGCCGGCAGCGCCGGCTGACCACGCGGTCAGCCGGACGCGGCGATCGGCAGTCCCTGGAAGGTCAGCAGGCCCACGCCCGCGGCGTTCACGATCCACGGCCCCGCGCCCGGGTGGCCGAGGTAGCTCACCCCGGTCGCCCCGACGGCCGGCGCGGACAGGGTCAGCACCAGCTGCCCGTCCGGCCGGTACGCCACGTCGGTGACGCTCACCGCGCTGCCCTCGATGCGGAAGTCGGCGGCCACCCCGGGCTGCACGGTCAGCGGATCGTCGGCGCGGAGCCGGACCACCACCGCGGTCCGGCCGGCGTCGGCGAAGGAGGCGGAGCGCGGGTTCGGCGGCGCGACCCCGTCGCCCGGTCCCCGGTACAGGTCCCGGGAGACGACGGCGAAGGCGTGGTCGCCCAGTTCGCGGTAGCCCTGTTCCCAGCCGAAGTGGCAACCGTCCTGACCGGACAGCCCGTTGGTCGACAGCACGGTCACCCCGAGGCTGTCACCCATCCGGCGCTGCGCCTCGCGCAGCCGGCCCGAGCGGCCGTTGCCGCACGGGGACGTACGCACCTGGAAGACGTAGTAGCGGGTGTCCGGGCCGCCGAGTTCCGCCCGCCAGTCCTGCAGCAGCGCGGTGAAGCCGGCCACGTGGGCGGCGGCGTTGTCGTTGTCGGCCTCGCCCTGGTACCAGAGGACGCCGCGGACGTTCCGGAGCACACCGGCGGCCGCCAGCCGCTGCCGGAGCCGGCCGTAGTTGGTGCGCAGGTCGTTCGGCCGGGTGTCGACCCGCTGGAAGTAGCCGATCGGCCGGCCGTTCTCGCCGCCGTTGATGACGGCCACCGGCACCTGGTAGGTGTCCGAGATCCGGTGCGCCATCCGGATGCCCCACTGGCCGACGGAGCCCGGCTGCTGGGTCAGGTCACCGACGGCGTAGTTCCAGCCGCGGGCCGCCCCGGACCGGGCGCCGTCGGCCACCGGTGAGCCGTAGCTGCGCAGGTACGGCGACTCCTCGGCCGCGGCCGAGCCACGTTGCATCCCCGCGACCGCGTTGGACTGCCCCTGGATGACGTAGACGTCGCCGGCGACGACGCCCTCCCAGAGGCCGGCCCGGCGGGCCACCCCGTCGCCGAGCACCCGGAGTTCGAAGCGGTACTCCCGGAGGGCGGCGGTGATCCGGTGCCGGAGCGAGAACGTGCCGCCGTGGGTGGCCAGGGCGCCGTAGTCCCAGCCGTCCGCGCCGCTGGTCACCTTGAGCTGCACGGCGGTAACCCGGGGATCGGTGAACTTCCCGGCCACCTCGACCACGGCGCCGTTCCCGGCGTCCCGCGGGAACAGTTGGCGGTCGGCCGGGTGCCGGGTGACGGTGAGGACCGAGGAGCGGGCGTAGACGGTCAGCCGGCGCTGGGTGAAGCCAGCGGCGTTGCCGGCGAAGGTCCAGTCCGGGTTGCCGGTCGGCGCCGGGCCGATGCCCAGCGCGAGCGGGCCGGACGGCGACGTGAAGCCGTTGACCGCCAGCACGGTCTGCGGCGGCGTGGTCGCCGGCCGGGTCCCGGCCACGAGGTGCACCTGGAACGAGCCGTACGCCAGCGCGGGCTGGACGTCGTCGTCCGCGTCGTAGCGATCCGCCGCGGCCCCGGCGATCTGGCCGGTGCCCCGCGGGCCGTAGCTGTTGGGCCACATCTCCAGGTAGCCGGGCAGGCCGGTGCCGGTGGTCACTCCCGCGACGTTGGTGGCCACCTCCACGTCGTTGACCCGTTGCTGGACGATCGGCCCTCCCCGGGCGGGCGGGGCGAGCCGCCGGGCGTCGGTGGTGAACGGCTCCATGGCGGTCCACACCCACTGCGGTCCGGCGGGGCCGTTCAGTTCCAGGCAGTAGCCGACGCGGTCGAAGCCGGCCGCCACGGCCGCCGTGCGGTCGAAGGTGTACGCCGGCGCGCGCCCGTTCGCCCGCGCCGGCAGGTCCAGGGCGGCGACCGGGGTGAAACCCGCCATGCCGGCGACGTTCGCCGCGCAGCTCGTGCCGTCCACCGGCACGGCGGGCGTCTGCGGCCGGGACGCCCCCGGCGCGGACCACGCCCCCGCCGGCGCTCCGGACCGGTCCGACGGCCAGGCGGCCACGGCGATCGACGCGAGCAGCAGCACGGTCGCTCCCGCGGCGATCCACGCCGTACGCGGCACGGACCGCAGGCGCTGCCTCACGGAGGGAGCTGAGAGCACCCGTCGGACCTCCAGACCGTTCAGCCAGCGTCGCGGGCAAGGTTATGCGATGGGCGGCCCGTCAGGGGTACGACCGTCCTCCGGACCGGGTGGGGACGTGCCCGGCCGTCGGCGTCTGCCATGATGCGCGCCATGGCCGCAACGAGCACCACGGCACCGGTGGGCGTCCGCTCCGCCGGTGTGGACCTTCTCCGGATCGTCGGCATCGCCGCGGTGGTCGTCGGTCACGTGTGGACCGATCCGGTCACCCGGGCCGCCGTCTACCCGTGGCACGTGCCGCTGTTCTTCGTGCTCACCGGCTACTTCTGGACGCCCGGCCGGCCCATGGCCGGCGAGTTGCGCAAGCGGTGGCGGTCGCTCGGCCTGCCGTACGTCGTCTGGTTCGTCCTGCTGTTCGCGGCGCTCCTGGCCGCCGACGCGGCCACGGGCGAGGTCGCCGAGGGGGCGTTCCGCAACGCGCTCTACGGCGGCAGTGCGGCGGTC
Organism: Micromonospora chaiyaphumensis; assembly: GCF_900091435.1. Classification (GTDB taxonomy): domain Bacteria; phylum Actinomycetota; class Actinomycetes; order Mycobacteriales; family Micromonosporaceae; genus Micromonospora; species Micromonospora chaiyaphumensis. The sequence continues at coordinate 153,571 of NZ_FMCS01000013.1, read as the reverse complement.
CGGCCGTTCTCGGCCTTCTGGTTCGTCTCGGTCCTCTTCCTGCTCGCGCTCGCGTACCGCGCGGTGGAGCGGTTCCCGGTGGCGGCCTGGGCCCTCGCCCTGACCGGGCTCGCGGTCGCGTACCTGGCGCCGGAGGTGGTCACCGCCGGGCCGCTCGGGGCCTTCCTGGTGCCGGCCTGCCTGGTCTTCGTGCTCGCGGGGCGGCTGCTGCGTCAGCTGCGCCCGCACCTGTCCGCGCCGGTCGCGGCTATCCTGCTCGCCGTCGGCGCCGGCCTGGTGGTCACCGGCCTGAGCGCCCCGCTGGACCTCAAGGCCGGTGACTTCGGCACCCCGGTCCTGGGCGTGGTCACCGCGGTCCTGATCAGTGCCGGGCTGGTGACCCTGGCCGAGGAGCTGGACCGCCGGACGACGCCCGGCGCGGCCCGCACCGTCAACCGGCTCTCCGCCTGCGGCATCGCGGTGGTGCTGAGTCACGCCGCGGTGCTCTGGGTGCTGCACACGCCACCGGGCGGCGGCTGGCCGCACCTGGCCGCCGCCCTGCTGCTGCCCTGGGCGTTCGCGCTGGTGGCGCTCCGCACGCCGGCCAGCCCGTTCCTGCTCGGCACGGACGGCCCCGGGCGTCGCTGACCGGCTGCGCCACGCGCGGCGGCGTCAGGCCGTGGTGGTGCGCCGCCGCAGCAGGATCATGACGAGGAGCACGAGCCCGGCGACGAGCGCCACCGCCGCCGCGACGAGCACCGGAACCGCCCAGCCGGGCGTGCCGGCGGAGCTCTCGCCGCCGCCGCTGTCGATGGCGGCCTGGCGGTAGACCTGGGCCAGCAGGTTCGCCGGCGACGCCTCGGCCGCCTCGCCGAAGCGATCGGCGGCGGTGGAGTTCTGGCCGGCGAAGTAGGCGTCGAGGCCGCTGCGGTAGACCTTGTCGGCGTCGCCGAGGGTGTTCTGCACGCCGGCGGTGGAGAGCAGTCCGGCCATGGTGGACACCGGCACGACCAGCCGGTTCGCCTTGTCCGGCCGGAGGATGTCGTTGTCCAGCACGCCCACCACCCGGCCGCTCGGGTCGATGGCGATCCCGCCCCGGGAGTAGAGCCCGAGGTCGTCGTTGATGCGGAAGGCCTGCACGGGCGACTGGGCGTCCACCCCGGTCACCGTCGCCGCCTTGGACGCCACCGTGTAGGTGGCGGACCGGTAGCTGGTGTCGGTGGTGTTGTAGCCGAGGATGAGCAGCGAGGTGTCCGCCGCGATGGTGGCGGAGGGGTTGAGCTCCGCGGCGGGCAGGTTGCCCTGGTCGAGCTTGACGAGGGCGAGGTTCCCCGCGTCGAGGGCGAGCGACTGGACGACCGCCCCCGGGATCGCCGGGCTGTCCGTGACGTCGCCCTTTGCCACGTTCAGCTGGCCGTAGAGCTTGGCGTCGGGCTCCGTGCCGGGCGCCGTGCCGGTGAAGGCGGCCGTCTTCATCCGGGTGCGGGTGAAGGCGGCGACGTCCTTGGCCGGGAGGGTGCGCTCGGCGACCATCGCGTTGGCCAGGGCGCCCAGGGCGTTGCCGAGGAGGATGTCCTGGGTGGGGCGGACGCACTGGGTGTTGGTCAGGACGTGTCCGTCCGAGTTGACCACGAATCCGCTGCACCGGCGGGCGAAGGTGATCGGGGTCTTGCGCAGCAGGGCGTTGTCCTGCTTGTTGCGGACGTACCCGGTGAAGGTGACCTCGACGAACACCATGGACGGCCCGACCGTCGCCAGTGCGCGTTCCTCCGGGCTGCGCAGCGCCGCCTGTGCCCACGGCTTCAGGCCCGGGTTCACCGGAGCGGCACTGGGGAAGGCGCTGGACGCAGCCGTGGGGGTCGTCGCCGGCCGGTCGGAGCCGTCGCCGGAGAGACCCCAGGCGCCCACCCCGCCGGCCACCGCGGCGACCAGCAGGAGCGCCGCGAGCGCGGTCCAGAGCCCGGTCTGCCGGGGCGGACGCGGCGGCGAGGGCTGGATCCGCCGGACCGGCGAGCTGAACGGGTCACCGGGCGGGGCACTGACCGGCTGCGCGGTGTGCGGGTACGCCGGCTGGGGCGGCGCGGACACCGGGGGCGCGGACACCTGCTGAGGCGGGGCCGACACCTGCTGGGGCGGTGCGGAAACCTGCTGCGGCGGCGCGGAGACAGGCGGCGCGGGCATGGCGTGCTGCTGCGGCTGGGCCGGCACCTGCGGCGCGAACGGCGGCGTCTGCTGCACGGGAGGAGGCGTCTGCTGCGCGGGAGGCGGGGTCTGCTGCGGCGGGGGCGAGACCGGCTGCGCCTGCCGCGGGTCGCCCTGCAACGCCCACGGGGCGGGCTGCGACTGCTGCTCGGTCGGCACCTGGAGCATCGCCACCGTGCTGTCCTCGGCCGCCTGCTCGCTGCGGATCTCCTGGCCGAGCGCGAAGAAGAGGTGTTCGGCGCCCGGCCCGCCGTCGGCGATGTACGCCACCCAGGGCGCCTTGGCCGTGAAGTCGGCGGACAGGTAGGGCCGACCGCTGCCGCCGGGGGCGGCCAGCGTCTCCGCCATGCCGGAGAACGCCTGACGCCAGGCCGGATCCTGGGCGGCCGCGGGGTCGAGCACCGCGACGGTCACCAGCCGATCCTGCCCGTCGACGGCCCACCAGGCTTTGCCCACCTGGCAAACGCCCATCACCTCGGTGAACCTGTACGGACCAACCGGCTGCATGCCATATCTCCTCTGCTTATCCGCCGTGCGGATAGTACAGAGACGATGCCCGCCCGTTCGTCCTCCGGTCGCCGCGTGACCACTGCCCGGGCGGCCCGCACCGGTGGGTCCGGGGAAGGGGTCCGAGCCGCGCGAAGCTTGCGCCCTGAAAGTTTTCATGCATAGAGTCAGTCCGTGAATGAAAGCGGTGCGGCACCGACGGACCGCCTGCTCGACCTCTTCCACGGCGTCCGGCTCACCCCGACCCAGCGCCGCATCGCGCACTGCCTGGTCCAGCAGGCGGGCGCGGCGGCGTACCTGTCCGCGGCGGAGGTGGCCGAGCTGGCCGGGGTCAGCCAGCCGTCGGTGACCCGGTTCGCCATGGCGCTCGGGCACGACGGCTACCCCGCGCTGCGCCGCCGGCTGCGGGAGCTGACCGCCACCGGCGCGGCCGACCCGGCCGAGGCGGGCAACGCCCTCCAGCGCGCGGTGCACGCCGAGATGGGCAACCTCGACCGGCTCGCCGGGCAGCTCGCCGACGCGGGCCGGATCGCCGAGGTGGGCAAGCTGCTCGCGGCCAGCCGCCCGCTGCCGGTGCTCGGGCTGCGCGCCGCCGCACCCCTCGCGGCGTACTTCGCGTACTTCGCCGCGAAGGTGCACCCGGACGTGCGGGTCCTCGACGACGGCGGCAGCCTCCTGGCCGACCGGCTCGAACAGGCCGCCGCGGCCGGGGCGACCGCGCTGCTCGCCTTCGTGCTGCCCCGCTATCCCCGGGAGACCCTGGACGCGCTGCGCGAGGCCCGCGACGCCGGGCTGACCGTCGTGGCCATCACCGACTCCCCGGTGAGCCCGGCCACCGACCACGCCGAGGTGGTGCTCCCCGCCGCCGTCGGCACCGATCTGGTCTTCGACCTGCACACCGCTCCCATGACCCTGGCCATGGTGGTGCTCCAGGCGATCTGCGACGCCACCCCCGCCGAAACCCAGTCCCGGCTCGAGGCCTTCGAGTCGTCCGCCGCCCGTCGCCAGTTGTTCCTCGGCTGAGAGGAGTACGAGATGCACCAGCCCGTCCGCGCCGCCCGCGGCACCGCACGCACCGCGAAGGGGTGGCCGCAGGAGGCCGCGCTGCGGATGCTGATGAACAACCTCGACCCGGAGGTGGCCGAGCGCCCCGAGGACCTGGTGGTCTACGGCGGCACCGGCAAGGCGGCCCGGGACTGGCCGTCGTACCACGCGCTGGTCCGGACGCTGACCGACCTGCGCGAGGACGAGACCATGCTGGTGCAGTCCGGCCGCCCGGTCGGCGTCATGCGCACCCACGAGTGGGCGCCCCGGGTGCTGCTGGCCAACTCCAACCTGGTCGGTGACTGGGCCACCTGGCCGGAGTTCCGCCGCCTCGAAGCGCTCGGCCTGACCATGTACGGGCAGATGACCGCGGGCTCCTGGATCTACATCGGCACCCAGGGCATCCTCCAGGGCACCTACGAGACGTTCTCCGCGGTTGCCGAGAAGCGGTTCGGCGGCAGCCTGGCCGGGACGCTGACGCTGACCGCCGGCTGCGGCGGGATGGGCGGGGCGCAGCCCCTGGCGGTCACCATGAACGGCGGCGCCTGCCTCATCGTCGACGTGGACCGCAGCCGGCTGGAGCGGCGGGCGCACGACCGCTACCTGGACGAGATCGCCGACTCGCTGGACGACGCCGTCGAGCGGGCGCTCGCCGCCAAGCGGGACCGCCGGGCGCTCAGCGTCGGGGTGGTCGGCAACGCCGCCACGGTCTTCCCGGAGCTGCTGCGCCGGGGCGTCGCCATCGACATCGTCACCGACCAGACCAGCGCGCACGACCCGCTGTCGTACCTGCCGGAGGGGGTGGAGCTGGCCGACGCCCGGGACTACGCGGCGACGAAGCCGGCCGAGTTCACCGACCGGGCACGGGCCTCGATGGCCAAGCACGTCGAGGCGATGGTCGGCTTCCTCGATGCCGGCGCCGAGGTCTTCGACTACGGCAACTCGATCCGCGGCGAGGCGAAGCTCGGCGGCTACGAGCGGGCCTTCGACTTCCCCGGCTTCGTGCCGGCGTACATCCGGCCGCTGTTCTGCGAGGGCAAGGGCCCGTTCCGCTGGGCGGCGCTCTCCGGCGACCCGAAGGACATCGCGGCCACCGACCGCGCCATCCTCGACCTGTTCCCGGAGAACGAGTCCCTGGCCCGGTGGATCCGGATGGCCGGCGAGCGGGTCGCCTTCCAGGGCCTGCCGGCCCGGATCTGCTGGCTCGGCTACGGCGAGCGGGACAAGGCCGGGGTGCGGTTCAACGAGATGGTCGCCTCCGGCGAGCTGAGCGCGCCCGTGGTGATCGGCCGGGACCACCTGGACTGCGGCAGCGTGGCCAGCCCCTACCGGGAGACCGAGGCGATGGCCGACGGCTCCGACGCGATCGCCGACTGGCCGCTGCTCAACGCGCTGGTCAACACGGCCAGCGGGGCGTCCTGGGTGTCGATCCACCACGGCGGTGGCGTGGGCATCGGCCGGTCGATCCACGCCGGGCAGGTCTGCGTGGCCGACGGCACCGCCCTGGCCGGGCAGAAGATCGAGCGGGTGCTCACCAACGACCCGGCCATGGGCGTCATCCGGCACGTCGACGCCGGCTACGACGACGCCCGCGAGGTCGCCGCCCGCACGGGCGTCCGCGTCCCCATGACGGAGGGCGCGGCGTGAGCGCGAGGAGTGCAGCGCAGCGGAGCCCCGCGGTCGCGAACAACCGGAGTGCAGCGTGAGTGATCTCGCCGTCCGGTTCCGCAAGCTGTGGGACGAGCTGGCGCCCGTCGGGCGGGACGCCGGCAGCGGCGGTTACCTGCGCTACGCGCTCACCGAGCCGGAACTCACGCTGCGCGCGTGGTTCCGGGAACAGGCCGCCCAGCGCGGCATGCCGGTCACCGAGGACGGCAACGGCAACCTGTTCGCCTGGTGGGGCGACCCGGTGGCCGGGGACGCGGTGCTCACCGGCAGCCACTTCGACTCGGTGCCGCACGGCGGGGCCTACGACGGGCCGCTGGGCATCGTGAGCGCGTTCCTGGCCGTGGACGAGCTGCGGGCCGCCGGGGTCACCCCGGTCCGGCCGGTGGCGGTGGCCGCGTTCGTCGAGGAGGAGGGCGGCCGGTTCGGCGTACCCTGCCTGGGGTCGCGGCTGCTCACCGGCGAGATGGCGGTGGAGCGCGCGGCCGGGCTGCGCGACGCGGCGGGGGTGAGCTTCGCCGAGGCGCTGGGCGACCGGCCGGCGGGCGCGGACCCCGGCCTGCTCGGCCGCTTCGCGGCCTTCGTGGAGCTGCACGTCGAGCAGGGCCGCGCGCTGGTCGACCTCGGTGCGCCGGTCGCCGTGGCCAGCGCCATCTGGCCGCACGGCCGCTGGCGCTTCGACTTCGCGGGCGAGGGCAACCACGCGGGTACGACCCGGATGGCCGACCGCCGCGACCCGATGCTCACCTACGCGTTCACCGTGCTCGCGGCGAACAAGGAGGCCCGGCTGCGCGACGCGCACGCCACCGTGGGCCGGGTGGCCGTCGAGCCGAACGCCACCAACGCCATCCCGTCGAAGGTGACCGGCTGGCTGGACGCCCGGGCGGCCGAGCCGGAGACGCTGCACGGCCTGGTCGAGGCGGTCCGGGCCAAGGCCGCGGAGCGGGCGAAGCGGGACGGGACCGAGCTGACCTGCACCCAGGAGTCGGCCACCCCGCTGGTGTCCTTCGACGGCGGGCTGGCCGGCCGGTTGGCCGCGCTGCTCGACGCCCCGGTGCTGCCCACCGGGGCCGGGCACGACGCCGGGGTGCTGGCCACCCACCTGCCGACCGCCATGCTCTTCGTGCGGAACCCGACCGGGGTGTCGCACTCCCCCGCCGAGTCCGCCACCGACGCCGACTGCGCGGCCGGGGTGACCGCCCTGGCCCGGGTGCTGGAGGAGCTGGCATGCCGCTGACCCGCTGGCTGGCCGAGTACGCCTGGCTGCCCGACCACGCCGAGCCCACCCCCGACGTGCTCATCGAGGCCGAGGACGGCCGGATCACCGCGGTCACCCCGCTGGTCGGCGGTGGCGCGCCCGCCGCCGGGGTCGAGGTGCTCGGCGACGCGACCCGCCTGCCCGGGCTCACCCTGCCCGGCCTGGCCAACGCCCACTCGCACGCCTTCCACCGGGCGCTGCGCGGGCGCACCCACGGCGGGCGGGGCGACTTCTGGAGCTGGCGGGACGTCATGTACGACGTGGCCGCCCGGCTCGACCCCGACTCCTACCTGGCCCTGGCCCGGGCCGCGTACGCCGAGATGGCCCTCGCGGGGATCACCTGCGTCGGCGAGTTCCACTACCTGCACCACGGCCCGGAGGGGAAGCATTACGCCGACCCGAACGCCATGTCGGCCGCGCTCGTCGAGGCCGCCGCGCACGCCGGGATCCGGCTCACCCTGCTGGACACCGCCTACCTGACCGCGAGCGTGGACGGCGCGGAACTGGCCGGGACGCAGCGCCGGTTCGGCGACGGGGACGCGCTGCGCTGGGCGGAGCGGGTGGACGCGTTCCGCCCCGAGGACGAGCACGTCCGGGTCGGCGCGGCCATCCACTCGGTGCGCGCGGTGCCCGCCGAGCAGCTCGCCACCGTGGCCGGCTGGGCCGACCGCAACGGCGTGCCGCTGCACGTGCACCTCTCCGAGCAGCCCGCCGAGAACGACGCCTGCCGGGCCGTGCACGGGTGCACCCCGACCCGGCTGCTGGCCGACCACGGGGTGCTCGGCCGGCACACCACGGCGGTGCACGCCACCCACCCGACCAGCGCCGACGTCGCGCTGCTCGGGGAGAGCCGGACCGGCGTGTGCCTCTGCCCCACCACCGAGCGCGACCTGGCCGACGGGATCGGGCCGGCCCGGCGGATGGCCGAGGCGGGCAGCCCGCTCAGCCTGGGCAGCGACAGCCACGCCGTGGTGGACCTCTTCGAGGAGGCCCGCGCCGTGGAGCTGGACGAGCGGCTGCGCACCCGGAAGCGGGGGCACTTCCGCGCCGCCGAGCTGGTGGGCGCGGCGACCGTGGGCGGGCACGCCGCGCTCGGCTGGGGCGACGCCGGCCGGCTGTCGGTCGGCGACCGGGCCGACCTCGTGACGGTACGGCTGGACAGCGCCCGGACCGCCGGGGTGCCGCCGGTCGGCGCGTTCTTCGCGGCCACCGCCGCGGACGTGACGCACGTGGTGGTCGACGGGCGGACGGTGGTGGCCGACGGCCGGCACCTGACCGTTGACGTCCCGGCGGAGCTGGAGCACGCCATCCGGGAGGTGACCGCGTGAGCCCGGACACCTGGCAGCACCGACCGGTCCGCCCGGGCGACCCGGTGCGGCCGGCGCCGCGCAACACCGGCAGCCTGCTGGTCGACAACATCGGGGAGCTGGTCACCAACGACGTCGGCGGCGAGGGCGGGCCGCTGGGCATCCGCCGCGACGCCGCCCTGCTGGTCGAGGACGGGCAGGTGGCCTGGGTCGGGCCGGCCCGGTACGCGCCGGCTGCCGACCGGCGGATCGACGCCGAGGGCGGAACCGTGCTGCCCGGTTTCGTGGACAGCCACGCCCACCTCGTCTTCGCCGGGGACCGGGCCGCCGAGTTCGCCGCCCGGATGGCCGGCGAGCCCTACACCGGTGGCGGCATCCGCACCACCGTGGGCGCGACCCGCGCAGCCTCCGACGACGACCTGCGGGCCACCGTCCGGCGGCTGCACGGCGAGGCCATGCGGCAGGGCACCACCACCATCGAGATCAAGAGCGGATACGGGCTCACCGTCGCCGACGAGGCCCGCTCGCTGCGGATCGCCGCCGAGTTCACCGAGGACACCACCTTCCTCGGCGCGCACGTGGTCCCCGCCGAGTACGCCGACCGCCCCGACGACTACGTGGGCCTGGTGTGCGGGCCGATGCTGGCCGCCGCCGCGCCCCACGCCCGCTGGATCGACGTGTTCTGCGAGCGGGGCGCCTTCGACGTGGACCACGCCCGGGCGATCCTCGCCTGCGGGCAGGCCGTCGGGCTGGGCGTGCGGGTGCACGCCAACCAGCTCGGCCCCGGGCCGGGCGTGCAGCTCGGGGTGGAGCTCGGCGCGGCCAGCGTCGACCACTGCACCCACCTGACCGACGCCGACATCGACGCGCTCGCGTCGCACCGGGTCGATTGCATGTGCCCGGAAGGCCTGCACACCACCACCGTCGCCACCCTGCTGCCCGGCGCGGAGTTCTCGACCCGGTCGCCGTATCCGGACGCTCGCCGGCTGCTCGACGCCGGTGTCACCGTGGCCCTCGCGACGGACTGCAACCCCGGGTCGTCGTACACCTCGTCGATGCCCTTCTGCCTCGCCCTCGCCGTACGCGAGATGCGGATGACCCCGGCGGAGGCGGTCTGGGCCGCGACCGCCGGCGGGGCGGCGGCGCTGCGCCGCACCGACGTGGGCCGGCTCGCGCGGGGCGCGCGGGCCGACCTGATGATCCTCGACGCCCCGTCCCACCTGCACCTGGCCTACCGGCCCGGTGTGCCCTTGATCCGCCAGGTTCTGCACAACGGAGTGCCGCAATGTCGACCGTAGTCATCCAGCCCACCGGAATCTCCCCCGCCGACGTGCTCGCCGTGGCCCGCGGCACCGCCAAGGTGGTCCTCGACCCCGCCACGGTGGAGGCGATGGCGACCAGCCGGTCCATCGTGGACGGCATCGAGGCCGCCGGCCGCCCCGTGTACGGCGTCTCCACCGGGTTCGGGGCGCTCGCCAACACGTTCGTGGCGCCCGAGCGGCGGGCCGAGCTCCAGCACGCGCTGATCCGCTCGCACGCCGCCGGGGTGGGCGCGCCCATGCCCCGCGAGGTGGTGCGGGCCATGATGCTGCTGCGGGTACGCTCGCTCGCCCTCGGCCGCTCCGGGGTCCGCCCGGTGGTCGCCGAGGCGCTCGTGGACCTGCTCAACCACGAGGTGACCCCGTGGGTGCCGGAGCACGGCTCGCTCGGCGCGTCCGGCGACCTCGCGCCCCTCGCCCACTGCGCGCTGGTGCTGCTCGGCGAGGGCTGGGTGCTCGGCCCGGCCGGCGACCGGATCCCGGCCGGCGACGCGCTGCGCCGGGTCGGGCTGGAGCCGCTGGAGCTGGCCGCCAAGGAGGGGCTGGCGCTGATCAACGGCACCGACGGCATGCTGGGCATGCTGCTGCTGGCCATCCACGACGCCCGGCACCTGTTCGCCCTGGCCGACGTGACCGCCGCGCTGGCCATCGAGGCGATGCTCGGTTCGGAGCGGCCGTTCCTGCCCGAGCTGCACGCCATCCGGCCGCACCCGGGCCAGGCCGCCTCGGCCGCGAACATCCACAAGCTGCTGCAGAACTCGGCGGTCATGGACTCGCACCGCGACGACCTGGCGCACGCCGTGCAGGACGCGTACTCGATGCGCTGTGCGCCGCAGGTGGCCGGGGCGGCTCGGGACACCCTCGACTTCGTCGAGGTGGTGGCCGGGCGGGAGCTGCTGTCGGTGGTGGACAACCCGGTGGTCCTGCCGGACGGGCGGGTCGAGTCGACCGGCAACTTCCACGGCGCGCCGCTCGGCTTCGCCGCCGACTATCTGGCCATCGCCGCGTCCGAGGTGGGCGCGATCGCCGAGCGCCGGGTGGACCGGCTGCTCGACGTCACCCGCTCCCGGGAGCTGCCGGCGTTCCTCTCCCCCGACGCCGGGGTCAACTCGGGGCTGATGATCGCCCAGTACACGGCGGCCGGGATCGTCGCGGAGAACCGCCGGCTCGCCGCCCCCGCCTCGGTCGACTCGCTGCCCACCAGCGGCATGCAGGAGGACCACGTCTCGATGGGCTGGGCGGCGACGAAGAAGCTGCGCACCGTGCTGGACAACCTGACCAGCGTGCTCGCGGTCGAGCTGCTGGCCGCCGTACGCGGGCTCCAGCTCCGCGCGCCGCTGGCCCCGTCGCCGGCCGGCCGGGCCGCGCTGGCCGCGCTCGGCGAGGTGGCCGGCGAGCCGGGGCCGGACGTGTTCCTCGCCCCGCTCATGGAGGCGGCGCGGGAGGTCGTGCGCGGGCCCGAGCTGCGCGCCGCGATCGAGCGCGAGGTCGGCCCGCTGAGCTGACCGGGGTGTGGCGGTGCCCGGCCGGGCACCGCCACCACGTGCCGTCAGGCGGCGGGCGGGAGCACCTTGGCGACCAGCTTGGCCAGCTCGCGCAGCGCCTTGCCGCGGTGGCTGACCGCGTCCTTCTCCTCCGGGGTCAGCTCGGCGTTGGTCCGCTCCTGCCCGTCGCCCAGGAAGATCGGGTCGTAGCCGAAGCCGCCGTCGCCGCGCGGGGCGCGCAGCAGCCGGCCCGCCTGCCGGCCGTCGACCAGGTGCTCCTTGCCGCTGGGCAGCACCAGGGCCACCGTGCAGACGAAGGCGGCGCCCCGGTGCTCGTCCGGCAGGTCGGCGATCTGGTCCAGCACGAGCTGGAGGTTGGCCCGGTCGTCGCCGTGCGAACCGGCCCAGCGGGCGCTGAACACGCCCGGCATGCCGTTGAGCGCGTCCACGGCCAGGCCGGAGTCGTCGGCGATGGTCGGCAGGCCGGTCCGCCGGCAGCCCTCCCGGGCCTTGATCAGCGCGTTCTCGCCGAAGGTCAGGCCGGACTCGGGCAGCTCCGGGTATTCCTCGACGTCGTCCAGGCCGAGCAGGGCGATCCGGTGGGCGCCGAGCGCGCCGTCGAGGATCCGCTGGAGCTCGACGAGCTTCTTCCGGTTGCGGGTGGCCAGGAGCACGGTGTTCATGAGTTCAGCGCCTTCCGCTGCGCGTCGGCCAGTTCCAGGCAGCCCGCCACGCCCAGGTCGAGCAGGGCGTCGAGCTGCTCCCGGGCGAAGATGCCGGCCTCGCCCGTCCCCTGCACCTCGACGAAGTCACCCGTCCCGGTGCAGACCACGTTCATGTCGACCTCGGCGGCCACGTCCTCCTCGTAGCACAGGTCGAGTCGCGGCTCGCCGGCGATGATGCCGACGCTGACCGCCGCCACCGACCGGTGCATCACCTTCTCCACCTTGCCGGCCAGGGCCTTGCGCTCGGCGAGCCAGGTCACCGCGTCGTGCAGCGCCACGTACGCGCCCGTGATGGCGGCCGTCCGCGTGCCGCCGTCGGCCTGGAGCACGTCGCAGTCGAGCACCACCGAGTTCTCGCCGAGCGCCTTAAGGTCGACGCAGGCACGCAGGCTGCGGCCGATGAGGCGGGAGATCTCGTGGGTCCGGCCGCCGACCTTGCCCTTGACGCTCTCCCGGTCCGAGCGGGTGTTGGTGGCCCGGGGCAGCATGGCGTACTCGGCGGTCACCCAGCCGAGCCCGGAGCCCTTGCGCCAGCGGGGCACGCCCTCGGTCACGCTGGCCGTGCAGAGCACCCGGGTCGCGCCGAACTCGACGAGCACCGAGCCCTCGGGGTGGGTGCTCCAGCCCCTGGTCAGGGTCACCGGTCGGAGTTGGTCGGGCCGCCGCCCGTCAGGTCGCGCCATGCCTGCACCCTATGCGGTGCGGTGATCGAAGCGCTGCGCGGTGCCCCAACGATCGCTCGCGGCTTCGGACGGCTTCCCTCAGCCTGCGGGAATGAGGCAGGATGACCTTCATCTCCGCGCAGCCGAATCCCGGATAGGTCAGGAACATGCCCCTGTCGCGCCGCGTGATCGTCTCAGCAGTCGTCGCCACGGTCGCCGTCGGTTCGGGGGTGGGCTTCGCCGTCTGGGCCGGCGGTGACGATCCGGCGTACCGTCCGCCGAGCGGCCACGTCGTGCAGCCGGGGGCGCCGGGGCAACCGGGCAGATCCCTGTCGGGGGACGACCTGGCCCAGGTCTCGCCGCCCGGGTTCAAGGCGGCCGACACCCTGTTCATCCAGGGCATGATCCCGCACCACGCGCAGGCGTTGGAGATGACCGCGCTGCTGCCGGGCCGCACCACCAACCCGGACGTGACGCTGCTGGCGAAACGGATCGACGTGTCGCAGCGCGACGAGATCACCCGGATGCAGCGGTGGCTCGCGGAGCGGAGCGTGCCGACCACCGGCCCGAACGCGGGCCATGCCGGGCACGAGCTCATGCCGGGGATGCTCACCGCCGCGCAGCTGGACCAGCTCAAGCAGGCCCGCAACGGCGACTTCGACCGGCTCTTCCTCACCTTCATGATCCGCCATCACCAGGGCGCGCTGAGCATGGTGGAGGAGCTCTACGCCTCGGGTGGCGGCGTCGAGCCGGCGACCGACCAGTTCGCCCGTGAGGTGAACGCGGACCAGAGCATCGAGATCCAGCGGATGCAGGAGATGCTGGCCAAGATGGGCTGACCCCGGACAGGGTGAAGGGCACCTCGATCCGAGGTGCCCTTCACTGAGCGACGGGTCAGAGGGTGTCCGCCAGGTCCAGGACGGCCTTCTTCAACGTCTGGTGCTCGGGCGCGCCGAGCTTGTTGGACAGTGCCCGCAGCTGAGCGGCGGCGGCGGACCGCTTGCCCTCGGCCGCATACCCTTCGGCCCGCTCCAGGAACTTGTCGACCTGGGACTTCAGCGGGTGACCGATGGCGTCGGCACGCACCGTCTGGTCGTAGTACGCACGGGCGAGGGCGAAGCTCGGCGTCCAGGTGATCTTCGGCTGGCCCTGGGCGTTGAACTGGCCGAGCTGGACCTCCTCGGCCGCCGTGATCTCCGCCTTCGACAGGTGCTCGCTGGGGGTCAGCTTGAACACGTCGAGGCCGCGGGCGATCTCGTTGCCGAAGAGGCTGCCGTTGTACCAGTACGCCGACCAGAACCCGCCGAGCACGAGCGAGTTCGGGTTGACCGCCCCGCGGTCGAAGAACGCGATCTCCCGCGGGTGGGCCGAGTCGGTGAAGTCGAACACCGAGATGCCGCCCTGGTACCAGGCCTGCATCATGATGTCGCGGCCGGGCACCGGGATCAGCGAACCGTTGTGCGCCACGCAGTTCTCCTGCAGCGACTGCGGGACCGGCAGCTTGTAGTAGCTGGCGAACGTCATCTTCCGGTCGACGATGTCGAAGATGGCGTTGGCGCCCCACTCCGGCTGGTCGGTGTCCCGGCAGCGAGCACCGCTGCCCCCGCCCCACTCGTCGGTGAAGATCACCTTGGTGCCGTCGTTGTTGAACGTCGCCGAGTGCCAGTACGCGAAGTTCGGGTCGGACACCTCGTCGATCCGGCGCGGGTTCGCCGGGTCCGAGATGTCGATGAGGATGCCGTTGCCCTGGCAGGCGCCGGCAGCCAGCCCGATCTCCGGGTACGCGGTGATGTCGTGGCAGGCGTTGGTGTTCGGCGTGGGCGACCAGTTCGACCCGGACGGGTGCCGGGGCGTCACCGGCCCGTTCTGCAGGCCGTCGATCCGGCCGGTCTCCGGGTCGGTGAACAGCCGCGGCTGGTTCACCACGGCGGCCTGCTCAGGCGCCGCCACCGGCACCTTGATGACGTCGATCCGCCAACGCGAGGGGTCCTTCCCGTTCGCGGGGTTGTTGTTGCAACCGGCCATCGTCGTCGCCGGGCGCACCGAGGTCGTGCCCGAGACGTAGACGTAGACGTTGCTCGCGTCGTCGGGGTCGGTCACCACGGTGTGCGTGTGCGAGCCGCGGCAGAGCTGAACCGCCGCGACCTGCACCGGGTTGCGTACGTCGCTGATGTCGAAGACCCGGACGCCCTGGAACCGGGTGCCGACGCTGGGGTTCGTGCCGCAGTCGACCCGCCCGCGGGTCTCCTCCACCGACATGAACAGCAGGTTGTCGTGGACCGAGATGTCACCCTGCCCACCCGGGCACACGACGCTGGTGACCAGCTGCGGGTCGCTGGGCGCCGAGACGTCGAAGATGTTGAACCCGTTGTAGTTGCCCGTGAACGCGTACCCGCCGCCGAAGGCGAAGTCCGAGTTGTAGAACCCGCCGTTGCCCGGGTTCGCCGGGTCGACCATGCCCGCAGGCTTGTCGCGGTGCGCGACCTGCTCGAGATTGCTGATCGCCGACTGCGCGTCGAGCCAGCCGGCGCCGAGTCCGATTCGTGGATCGGGCTCGGCCGCCGAGGCCGTACCCGGCACCGCGCCGGCCAGGAGCACGCCGGCCGCGATGAGGCCGAGCGCTTGTCGGCCCTTACGTGACCTTGGACTGAGGTGGTGTGTCATGCGATGCCTTCCGTTCGAAGGACCTGACGCAACGTCCACATGGCAGGCACGGCGCGTCGTGTGAGTAAGGACCGTACCGACGCTGATCCGCAGGTCAAGAGGCCAGTGCGGCGTATGTACATATTTGCGAAGGCAAGTTTTTGTGCTTTACCTTCCCGTGATCCGCAGGTCACGACATGCGTCGAACCTGGAGGGCCGATCTTTCGCCACTCGTCGGATGAACCGCCGGCGAGCCGCCCCGTAGCGTCGATGCAATTCGATCCGCACCGGCTTGCGCACAGAAAGTGACCGCCTGTGCGGACGGATCGGCGCTTGACGCTGTCTTCTCCGACGTCGAAAGGAGCAGCGGTGCCCCTGCCCTCACGCCCGTCCCGTGTTCGCCGCAATGCCACGTTGCTGCTGTCCACCACCCTGGTCGCGTCCATGACGACGTTGACCGCGCAGCCCGCCGCAGCGGAGCCGGACAAGGCCGCCCCCGCGAACCCGACCTTCCTCACCGGCCCCAACCAGGGCACACCGAACGAGATCGCCACGTCCTACCTGCGCGCACACCCCGCCGATCACGGGGTACGCGCCACCGACCTGGCCGACCTCGCGGTGGCCTCCAGCTACACCAGCCGCCACAACGGCGTCACCCACGTCAACCTGGCCCAGCGCTACAAGGACCTCGAGGTCTTCGGCGCCACCGCCACGGTGAACATCGCCCGCGACGGCAGCGTCGTGTTCGTCGGTGACACCCTGGTCCCCGGGCTGGCCGACAACGCCTCCGGCGCCGCCACGCTCGACGCGGTCGAGGCGGTGCACGCCGCCGCGGACGCCCTGGATCTGCCCGATCCGGCTGACCCGAGGGTGATGAGCCGCAGCGCAGGCACCGCCCAGCGCACGGTGGTCTCCGGCGCCGGCATCTCCGACCAGCCCATCCCCGCCAAGCTCGGCTGGCAGCCCACCGCCGACGGGCTCCGCCTGGCCTGGCAACTCGTCATCGACGACTCCACCGACACCCACCTGTGGAACGCGGCCGTCGACGCCCAGAGCGGCAAGCTGCTCAAGGCCGACGACTGGACGATCCACGAGGACGTCAAGGAGGTCGCCGACAACCTGGACCGCAGCGCGCCGGGACGCTCGACGACGCTGAACAGCGCGGCCTTCGGGTCGCGCAACCCCGTGCCGGACGGCTCCAGCTACCGGGTCTTCGCCGGCCCGGCCGAGAGCCCGAACGACGCAGCGCGGACCCTGGTGACCAACCCGGCCGACGGGACGGCCTCGCCGTACGGCTGGCACGACGTCGACGGCGCCGCGGGGGCCGAGCACACCACCACCCAGGGCAACAACGTCCACGCCTACCACGACGAGGACGACAACAACGCGCCCGACTTCGGCAGCAGCCCGGACGGCGGCGCGAACCTGACCTTCGACCACCCGCTCGACCTCGGCGAGCACGCCCAGAACTACCGGGACGCCGCGACCGACAACCTCTTCTACTGGAACAACATCATCCACGACGTCACCTACCAGTACGGCTTCGACGAGGTGTCGGGGAACTTCCAGGCGAACAACTACGGTCGGGGCGGCGCGGGCGGCGACTACGTCCGGGCGGAGGCGGCCGACGGCCGCGGCACCAACAACGCCAACTTCTCCACCCCGGCGGTGGACGGCGTCGGCGCACCGCGCATGCAGATGTACCTGTGGCCGGGCACCCAGTTCGGCAGCCCGAACCAGGTCGTCGTGGACGGCGTCGGCTCCTTCGACGCGTCCTGGGCGCGGTTCACGCCGGCACCGACCACGGCCGGCCTGGCCGGGCACCGCCTCGTGTACGCGGGCACCGGCTGCACCACGGCGACCTACCCCGCCACCCCGCCGTCGGGCGGGTGGATCAGCGTGGTCGACGGCGGCACCACGGCCTGCACCTACCTGCAGCGGGCCCAGGTCGCCCAGTCGCTCGGCGCCAAGGCACTGGTGGTCGCCCACAACGCCACCGGCAGCGCCCCGGTGCTGACCGGGCTCATGACATCCGCGCCGGTCACCATTCCGGCCGTCGCCGTGACCCAGGCCGACGGCAACGCGATCAAGGCTGCCATCGAAGCGGGCGAGGCCACCGGGTCGGTGCGCAAGCACCCGAACCACCCGGGCATCCGCGACGGTGACCTCGACGCCGGGGTCATCATCCACGAGTACACGCACGGCATCTCCAACCGGCTCACCGGCGGCCCGACGGTCAACTGCCTGACGGGCAACGAGCAGATGGGCGAGGGCTGGAGTGACTTCATGGCGGTCACGACGCTGCTCGACCCGACGTTCGACACGGCCGACGGGCAGCGCGGCATGGGCCCGTACGTGCTGTTCCAGGACGACCGGCACGGCGCCGGCATCCGGCCGCGGCCGTACTCCCGGAACATGGAGATCCAGCCGTTCACCTACGACGGGATCAAGACGGGCGGCTGGCTCAACGGGACGTCCCTGGCGGTGCCGCACGGCATCGGGCACGCGTGGGCGTCGGTCCTGTGGGACATGACCTGGAACCTGATCGACCGGCACGGGTTCAACCCGGCCGTCTACGAGCCGTGGAACACCGGCGGCAACAACCTGGCCCTCCAGCTCGTCATCGACGGGCTCAAGATGCAGGGCTGCGGCCCCGGCTTCGTCACGGGCCGCAACGCCATCATCGCCGCCGACGCGGCGCTGACCGGCGGCGAGAACGCCTGCATCATCTGGGGCTCGTTCGCCCGCCGGGGTCTCGGCTACAGCGCGGTGCAGGGCACCACGGCCCGCGACGACAACACCGAGGCCTTCGACACCCACCCGTCCTGCCGGGGGGACTTCGTCGGCCGCTCGGCCCAGCCGGCGCTCAACACCGTCGTCGCCGGTGACGCCGTACCGATGAAGTTCAAGCTCGCCAGCAACCGCGGCCTGGACATCCTCGCCAGCGGCTCGCCGTACTCCCGGCTGGTCGACTGCGACACCCTCCGGACCGTCGGGCCCGACGGCGCGATCACCCCGCGACCCACCCCGGTCGCGGCGCAGAACCCCGGCGGCTCACACCTCTCGGTGAACGCCAACGGCCAGTACAACTACCCGTGGAAGACCGACCCGGCCTGGGCCGGCACCTGCCGCGAATTCGTGCTGACCCTGGACAACGGATTCCAGTACCGCACCTACTTCCGGTTCGTCGCCGGGTCGTAGCACCGCCGCCACTCCCGAGGGGGCGTCCCGGCCCGGGGCGCTCCCTCCGGCGTGCTCGGGACAGGTGGTCAGACCTCGTAGGAGGCGCCGGCGCGGACCACCTCGAGCGGTCCGCCGTACGCGCCGGCCGCCGACTCCACGGTGTGCGACTCGCTGCCCCAGGCGGGGACGAGGTGGGTGAGCAGCAGCCGGCCCACCCCCGCCTTGGTCGCCGCCTCGCCGGCCTCCCGGCCGGTCAGGTGCAGGTCCGGCGGGTTCTCCACCCCGTCCATGTAGCTGGCCTCGCAGAGGAACACGTCGGCGTCCTGGGCCAGGCGCAGCAGCGCGTCGCAGGGTGCGGTGTCCGCGGAGTAGCAGAAGACCCGCCCGCCGTGCTCCAGCCGCACCCCGTACGTCTCGACCGGGTGGTTCATCCGGTCGACGGTCACGGTGAACGGCCCGATCGGGAAGGTGCCCGGCTGGAGGCCGTAGAACTGGTAGACGTCCTCCACCGAGCCCTCCTCCTGCCCGTACGCGCTGGCGATCCGGTCCGGCGCGCCGGACGGGGCGTACATCGGCAGGGGCGGGTAGGGGCCGTCCGGGGCGTACCGGCGCACCACCACGTAGGACACCGCGTCGAACATGTGGTCGCAGTGCAGGTGGGTGAGGAGGATGGCGTCGGGGGCGTGCAGCCCGACGTAGCGCTGGAGCGTGGAGAGCGACCCCACCCCGAAGTCGATCAGGAGGCGGAACCCGTCGGCCTCCATGAGGTAGGCGGAGCAGGGAGACTCGGGCCCGGGAAAACTGCCCGCGCAGCCGAGGACGGTCAGTCGCATCCGGTCGCCTCGATCTCACGCTTGGTAGTCGACACGCCGGCGGTCGCCCCGCCGATGATCTCTACCGACGCGTTCGCCACGCTGCGCAGCCTACGCGTCGGCCCGGTCGGGCAAGAATCATCTGCCGGAAGTTGTCATCAACGTGACACCCGCACGCGTCCGGTCCCGGGCGGGCACGGTCGGTCCGGTCCGCGCCGTACGCGGGCCGAACCGACCGTGGCGCCGTCAGGCCCAGAGCTGCCCCTCCAGAGCGTCCTCGGCGTCCGCGAGGGTGCCGCCGTACGCCCCGGTCGACAGGTACTTCCACCCGCCGTCGGCGACCACGAAGGCCACGTCGGCGCGGCGGCCGTCCCGGACCGCCTCGTGCGCCACCGCGAGGGCGGCGTGCAGGATCGCTCCGGTGGAGAAGCCGGCGAAGATCCCCTCCACCTCGACGAGCTGCCGGGTCCGCAGCACCGCGTCCCGGGTGCCCACCGAGAACCGCCGGGAGAGCACGGTGGCGTCGTACAGCTCGGGCACGTAGCCCTCGTCGATGTTGCGCAGCCCGTAGACCAGCTCACCGTAGCGGGGCTCGGCCGCGACGACCTGGATGCCGTCGACCTTCTCCCGCAGGTAGCGCCCGGTGCCCATCAGCGTGCCGGTGGTGCCCAGGCCGGCCACGAAGTGGGTGATGGTCGGCAGGTCGTGCAGCAGCTCCGGCCCGGTCGTCTCGTAGTGCGCCCGGGCGTTCGCCTCGTTGCCGTACTGGAAGAGCATCACCCAGTCCGGGTGCTCGGCGGCGATCTGCTTGGCGGTGGCGACGGCCTGGTTCGAGCCGCCCGCCGCCGGCGAGAAGATGATCTCCGCGCCGTACATCCGCAGCAGCTGGACCCGCTCGGTGGAGACGTTCTCCGGCATCACGCAGACCAGCCGGTAGCCGCGCAGCTTCGCCACCATGGCCAGCGAGATGCCGGTGTTGCCGCTGGTCGGCTCCAGGATGGTGTCACCCGGGCGGAGCCGGCCGGCCTCCTCGGCGGCCCGGACCATGAACAGCGCCGCCCGGTCCTTGATGCTGCCCGTCGGGTTCCGGTCCTCCAGCTTCGCCCAGAGCCGCACCGGCGGCGCCCCGTCGGGGACCGTCGGCGAGAGCCGGGGCAGCCCCACGAGGGGCGTGCCCCCGCACGCGTCGAGCAGGCTGTCGTACCGTGCCATGCCGCCGGCCGCCCTCAGCGGGCGGCGACGGCCGCGCGGTGACCGGCGATGGCGGCCGCCGCGGCGAAGCCGAACGCGCCGCCGGCCACGGCCGGCAGGATGGTGACGCTGTCGCCGTCGTTGAGCTTGGCGTCGAGCGCGCCGAGGAAGCGGACGTCCTCGTCGTTGACGTAGACGTTGACGAACCGGTGCAGCGCGCCCGCGTCGGTCACCAGCCGGGCCCGCAGGCCGCCGTGCCGGGAGTCCAGGTCGGCGAGCAGGTCGCCCAGGGTGTCGCCGCTGCCCTCGACGACCTTCGCGCCGCCGGTGTAGCTGCGCAGGATGGTGGGGATGCGAACCTCGATGGCCATGATGTCTCGTGCTCCTTGTTCGGGTCGTGCCAGGTGACGGGAAGAAGAAAGGGTGTGCCGGCGCTGGAGGATCAGCGGTCGGAACACTCGTAGTCGACCGTCGCCGGGCTCTGCCCGAACATGTAGGACTGGACGGCGTGCGGGTCCACGGCAGCCACGATCTCGACCGGCTCCTCGGTCACCACGCCGTCGACGATCCGGAAGGAGCGGATCTCCTCGGTGTCGGGCTCACGGGTCGAGACGAGCAGGTAGTGCGCCCCCGGCTCCCCGGCGAAGGAGACGTCCGTGCGGGACGGGTAGGCCTCCGTCGCGGTGTGCGAGTGGTAGATGACGACCGGCTCCTCGTCGCGGTCGTCCATCTCCCGCCACACCCGCAGCTGCTCCATCGAGTCGAACTCGTAGAAGGTCATGGAGCGGGCGGCGTTGTCCATGGGGATGAGCCGGGTGGGAGTGTCGCTGCCGGCGGGACCGGCGACCACGCCGCACGCCTCGTCCGGGTGGTCCCGACGCGCGTGGGCCACGATCGCGTCGATGATCGACCGGTCGATGCTCAGCACGCCGCCAAGCCTAGCCCCTGGCCGTCCCGGCCCGCGAGGTGGCCGCCGTCACGGCTCAGTCGATCAAGGCGTTGAGCAGGGATTCCTGGAGATAACCCAGGTACGCGTAGACCGATAGTTGGAACACGCGGGAGGAGGTGGGGTCCTCGGCGACCGCGTCGTCCAGCTCCTCGCCCAGGTCGGTGCCGTCCTTGATCTCCAGCCGGACCCCCATGGCCAGCCGCGCGTCGTTGAGCGCGCGCAGCCACGCCTCGGCCGCCTCGGCGTCGAGCCGCACGTCGCCGCCGCTGTCGCCGTCGGGCAGCGCGGCGAGGATCGCCCCCGCCTGGTCGATCTTGGCGGTCTTGAGGTCGCCCTCGGTGTAGCGGCGGAACTCGGCGCTGCCCGCCGCGTCGTCCGGGTAGACCTCGGGGAAGAGCCGGCCGACCACCGGGTCGTCGTGGTCGAAGCCGTCGGTGAGCAGGCCGACCACCTCGGAGGCGACCTTGCGCAGCACCCGGACCTCGTCCACCGCGAAGATGGCCACGTAGCGGTCGCCCTGGCGGCGGAACATGCTCATGACCGGTCCACCGTCGCCCAGAGGCCGTACGCGTGCAGCTGCGACGCGTCGTGCTCCATCCGCTCCCGGGCGCCGCTGGAGACGACCGCCTTGCCCTTGTGGTGCACGTCCAGCATGAGCTGCTCGGCCTTCTCCCGGCTGTATCCGAAGAGCTTCTGGAACACCCAGGTCACGTACGTCATGAGGTTGACCGGATCGTCCCAGACGATGGTCACCCATGGCCGGTCGGAGACCGGCACCTCTTCGGTGTCCGGCGTCTCGACCGGCGCAACCTGTGGAGCCGCCATGCCCCCCATCGTGCCACCGGATCCGGGGAACCGATGAACCGGAACGGCGCGGCGGTCGGGATCACCCGGCCGGGCCGCGTGCGGCGGGCCCGGCGGCGGCGCGGCGGCCCCGGCCTCAGGCGAGCAGGATGCCGTGGTCGACAGCATCGGTGAGGACCGCGCCGAGCGAGAGGCGGATCACTTCGAAGCGACGGGACACCTGGCGCGACAGCTCCAGCTCGACCTCGCGCAGCGCCCGCTGCGCCCACGAGCGGGCCACGTTCGGGTCGGCGTTGCCGGGCACCCGCCAGTGCTGCCAGCACCCGCCGTTGAGTGCCACCCCGACGGGCGGGAGCGTCTCGTCGCGCTCCCCGCCCGGGTAGCCGGCGAGGGCGTCGAGAGCGCCGGCGCCGGCCAGCCCGGCCACCCCGGCGGTGCTGGTGACGAGAAGCACGCGGTCCAGCTCACGGCCGTCCGGATGGTCGGCCAGGCCCCAGCGGACGGCGTGCGCGATCCGCCGGCGCACCCCCTCGGCGAGCGGCGCGCCGAAGACCCGGGCGGCCGCGTCGTCGACGATGCCCCGGACCGCCTCGTCGCACTGCGCGGTGGCGAGCAGGGACAAAGCCTCCATCTCGCGGTCGAGCAGCTGCGGCAGGCCGGCGCAGCCCACCCCGAAGACGATCTCCTGCACCACCCGGAGGTGGATGTTGGCCAGCTCCAGGGCGAGGTGCTGGCGGATCCGCTGGGCGCAGGAGCGGGCCTGGCGGTCGATCCGCTCGGTGAGGTCGGCCGGGTCGGAGCCGGCCACCACGGGTACCCGGCCGTGCGCGCCGGGCGGCTCCGGCGGGCGGGAGCTGGCCCGCCGCAGCCCCTCGTCGGCGGCCCAGCCGACCAGCGCGCGGCGCAGCACCGAGTGCTCGCTCTGGCGGACCGGGAACCAGCGGGCCTGGGCGAGCGCGGGCACCGCCGCCAGCAGCGCGGCCCGGTGCGCCGCGACGGAGACCTCCACCGCGTCGTAGCGGCGGGCGGCGGGGCCGGGCGGGCCGGACCGGCCGGCCGACGACCCGGACGCCCCCGTGTCCTCCGTCGTCGTGCCGTCCGCCGGCGCCGCCCAGCCAGCCACGCCGGGGGTGACGGCGAAGAACACCTCGACCCGGGTGCGCGCCACCTCGGCGAGCAGGTGCAGCTCGGCCGCGCTGAACGCCTGGTCGGCGGAGATCACGAAGAGCAGGGCCCCGGCCCGGCCGGTCGCGTCGAGCAGCACCCGGCCGCCGGCCACGCCGAGGGTGCCGCTGTCCGGCGTGTCGAGCACGGCGAAGTGGCGCAGCAGCGGATCCGGCAGGCTCAGCACCACGCGGCGGGGCGGGCGGGCCAGCGCCGGCCCGGCGGCGAGCGGGTCGGCGCCGTAGGAGTGCGGCTGGCGGTAGCCCGGCACGTAGGCGGCCCGGGTGGGCACCTTGGCGTGCTGGACGAGCAGGTGGCTCCCGGCCGGCACGGCGAGCATCCCGGGGTCCAGGTCGAGCAGGCCGGCGAGCAGCTCGCGGCGGCCGGCGCCGGCCGGCCCGGTCACCACGACGCCCAGCGGCTCGTCCGGCCCCGGCTCGGTCACGCCGAGCCGGGTCGGCAGCGACGCGCACCGGGGCGCCTCGGCCGACGCGCCCGGATCGGGCACGTCGACCGAGGGGAGTGGACCTGGCTTCATCAGGCCTCCCAGTAGGGCGACCGGTTGCGGTCGGTCGCGTGGAGGTTCCCTGGTCAAAGGGGATGCCGGAAGCCTACGGCTGTCGGAGATCCGACACCGAACACCTCCGCTACTCAGGGGTAATCAACAGATTACTCAACTTCGCTGCGTGACGGTGTACACGCGGAGGGAACACCATCGATATGCTGCACCGATGAGTCGGTGGGAGTTCGTCGGCCGCACGGCTGAGCTCGACCGTCTGTTGTCGGCGGCCGGCGGTGCGGAGGGACGCGGGCTGCTCTTCAGCGGCAGCGCCGGGGTGGGCAAGAGCCGGCTCCTGCGCGAGGGGGTGGCCGCCCTCTCCACCGACCGCTACGCGATCTGGTCCGTGGCGGCCAGCGCCACGACCGTCGCGCTGCCGTTCGGTGGGCTGGTCCAGGTGCTGCCGGCCGAGCAGCCGCAGGGCCTCTCCCCCGCCGGCGTCCTGCGCTGGGCGGTCGACGTGCTCCAGGAGCAGGCCGCCGGCCGGCCGATCGTGCTGGCGATCGACGACGCGCACCTGCTCGACCCACCGTCGGCGGCGCTCGTGCACCTCATCGCCCGCTCCGAGAACGCCACAGTGCTCGGCACGCTGCGCAACGGCGAGCAGATCCCGCTGCCGATCCGTGCCCTGTGGACCGACGACCTGGTCGACCTCGTCGAGCTGGGGCCGCTCGGCCCGAGTGAGACCACCGGGCTGCTCGCCGCGATCCTGGGCGGGCCGGTCGACGCCGGCTCGTCCGAGCGGCTGCACCGGCTCTCCGCCGGCAACCCGCTGCTGCTGCGCGAGCTGGTGCTGGCCGCCTCCGGCGGCGACGAGCTGAGCAAGACGTACGGGATCTGGAAGTGGACCGGCCGGCTGGAGCTGGCGCCCAGCCTCACCGAGCTGATCGACACCCGCATCGGCCAGCTCACGCCCGGCGTGCGGGCGGTGGTCGAGCTCGTCGCGTTCGGCGAGCCGCTCGGCCTGCACCTGCTGGAGCAGGCGGTCGACCCGGCCGACGTGGAGACCGCCGAGGAGCGCGGCCTCATCTCGATGGTGCACGACGACCGGCGGCTGAACGTCCGCCTCGCCCATCCGCTCTACGGCGAGGTGATGCGCCGGCGGTGCCCGGTCAGCCGCACCCGCCGACTCCAGGCCACCCTGGCCGGGCTGCTCGAACGGGTGGGCAAGCGGCGCCGCGACGACCTGCTGCGGGTCGCCGTCTGGCGGCTCGACTCGGGCACGGCGCAGGATCCGGCCCTGCTGCTCGACGCGGCCGCCCAGGCCTTCGGCCGGTACGACGTGCCGCTCGCCACCCGGCTGGCCCGGGCGGCGCTGGACGGCGAGGGCGGCTCGGACGCGGCGGAGCTGCTCGCCACCATCCTCATGTTCGCCGACCGGCCCGACGAGGCGATCGCGGTGCTCGACCAGGTGGGCGGGGCGATCCAGGACGACCGGCGGCGCGGCCGGTGGCTGACCGCCCGGGGCATGGTCAGCTACTGGGGGCTCAGCCGCGAGTCCACGGTGGAGGAGATCGCCGCCCGGGGCGCCGAGCTGACCGACCCGGCCGACCGGGCCCGGGTCCGCGCCTTCGAGGCGATCATGCGGTTGCACCGGCTGGACACCGACACCGCGGTCCGGCTGGCCCAGGCGGTGCTGGACCGGCCGGCGGCCCCGATGGCCGCGCGCGAGCTGGCCCGGTGCACCCTCGCGCACCTTCAGGCCGCGCAGGGCCAGTACCGGCGCAGCGCCACCGCGATCGCCCGGGTGCAGGCCGAGGCGGCGCACTGGCGGGGCGACATGCCCTACCTCCAGCTCGCCATGGAGCTGGCCCGGGGCACCCGGCTCGCGCTCTCCGGCGACCTGGCCGGCATCGACGCGATCGTCGCCGACGAGTTCGCCGACCTGGCCGGCGCCGGGGACTTCCGGCTCGGCACGGGCTACCTGGCCATCCTCCAGGCGTACGCGGCGCGGCTGCGCGGGCGCGGCGACGAGGCGCTGAAAACCAGCCTGGGCGCCTGCGCCGTGCTCGCCACCAGCCGGGTCTACGCCGGCCTGGCGCACGCCGAGCGCGCCCAGGCGGCAGCGCTGCGCGGCGACGCCACCCACGCCGCGGAGGCGATGGCCGAGGCGGACCGGACGCACGCGCCCGGGATGGCGGTGCTCTACCCCTGGCTGGAGCAGGCCCGCGGCGCGGTGCACGCGGTGGTCGGTGACCTGCCGGCGGCCACCAAGCACCTCTCGGCGCTCGCCGACCGGCTGCGCGAGGACGGCCTGGCCGGCCACGAGCTGCTGGTCCTGCTCGACCTGGTCCGCTACGACCAGGCCACCGCGTCGGTCGGGCCGACCTGCACCGACGGCGGCCGGCGCACCGTGGCGCAGCGCCTCACCGAGCTCTCCGAGCAGGTCGACGGGGTGCTGCCGCCGCTGGTCGCCCGGTACGCCCGCGCCGCCGTCGACGGCTCCCCCGACGACCTGCTCGCCGTGGCCGACGGCTTCGCCGCCCGGGAGCTGACCGTCTACGCGGCCGAGGCGACCGCGATGGCGCTGCACCGGATGCGCGGCGGCCGGGCCGGCGCGACCGGCCCGGCCCGGGAGCGCCTGGCCGAGCTGCTCCGCCGCTGCGACGAGGTGGTCACGCCGGCGCTGCGGCTGCTCCGCCCCACCCTGAGCGAACGGGAGTGGGAGGTCGCCCGGCTCGCCGCCGACGGCGTGACCAGCCGAGCCATCGCCGAGCGGCTCTTCCTCTCCACCCGCACGGTGGAGAACCACCTCCAGCGGGTCTACAGCAAGCTCGGTGTGGCCGGCCGCGCGGAACTGCGGGCCGCGCTGCGGTCGATGCCGGGCCACGACGGCGGGAGTCCGGCCTGAACTCTAGGCTGAGGCGGTGAGCACCCTTCGCCCCGCGCTGCTGACCGACCACTACGAGCTGACCATGGTCAGCGCCGCCCTGCGGGACGGCACGGCCGACCGTCGCTGCGTCTTCGAGGTGTTCAGCCGGCGGCTGCCGGCCGGCCGGCGCTATGGCGTGGTCGCCGGGACCGGCCGGCTGATCGACCTGATCCGCGACTTCCGCTTCGATCCCGAGGAGATCGACTTCCTGCGCCGCACCGACGTGGTGGACGACCGCGCCGCCCAGTGGCTGGCCGACTACCGCTTCACCGGCGACGTCGACGGGTACGCCGAGGGCGAGCTGTTCTTCCCCGGCTCCCCGATCCTCACCGTTTCCGGCACCTTCGCCGAGTGCGTGGTGCTGGAGACGCTGGTGCTGTCGGTGCTCAACCACGACTGCGCGGTGGCCGCCGCGGCCGCCCGGATGGTCACCGCCGCCCGCGGCCGGGCGCTGATCGAGATGGGCTCCCGCCGGGCGCACGAGGAGGCCGCGGTGGCCGCCGCCCGGGCCGCGTACCTGGCCGGGTTCCGGTTCACCTCCAACCTGGCCGCCGGCCAGCGCTACGGCATCCCGACCGCCGGCACCGCGGCGCACGCGTTCACGCTGCTGCACGACGACGAGCGGACCGCGTTCGCCTCGCAGGTCGCCACGCTGGGCAAGGACACCACGCTGCTGGTCGACACCTACGACATCAGCCAGGGCATCCGCAACGCCATCGCGGTGGCCGGGCCGGACCTGCGCGCCGTCCGGATCGACTCGGGCGACCTCGCGGTGATCGCCCAGCAGTCCCGCGAGCTGCTCGACTCGCTCGGCGCCACCGAGACGAAGATCATCGTCTCCGGCGACCTCGACGAGTACGCCATCGCCTCGCTCGCGGCCGAGCCGGTCGACATGTACGGCGCGGGCACCGCCGTGGTCACCGGCTCGGGCGCCCCCACCGCCGGCCTGGTCTACAAGCTGGTCGAGGTGGAGGGGCGCCCGGTGGTCAAGCGCTCCGAGCACAAGGCCACGATCGGCGGCCGCAAGGTGGCCGTGCGCCGGCACAAGCCGACCGGCACCGCCACCGAGGAGGTCATCGTGCCGCAGGGGGTGCCGGACCGGCAGCCCAACGACCGGTTGCTCCAGCGCTCGTACGTCGTCGAGGGCGAGCCGGTGGCGCGACCCACCCTCGACGAGTCCCGGGAGCACCTGCGGCAGTGCCTGATCTCCATCCCGTGGGAGGGGCTCAAGCTCTCCGGCGGGGACCCGGCCGTTCCGGTGACCGTCGTACCCGCGAGCTGAGAGGACCGATCCGATGGCCAACGCCTTGATCATCGTGGACGTGCAGAACGACTTCTGCGAGGGCGGCTCGCTGGCCGTGACCGGCGGGGCGGGGGTCGCCGCCGGCATCTCCCGGCTGCTCGACGCGGAGCCGGAGCGCTGGGACCACGTGGTCGCGACGAAGGACTACCACGTCGACCCGGGTGCGCACTTCGGCGACCCGCCGGACTACGTCGACTCCTGGCCCCGGCACTGCGTGGTGGGCACGGCCGGCTCCGAATTCCATCCCGAGCTGGCGACCGGCCGGGTCGAGGCGATCTTCCACAAGGGCGAGCACGCGGCCGCGTACTCCGGTTTCGAGGGGCATGCCGAGGACGGCGAGTGCCTGGCCGACTGGCTGCGCCGGCACGACGTCGACCGGGTCGACGTGGTCGGCATCGCCACCGACCACTGCGTCAGGGCCACCGCGCTGGACGCCGCCCGGGAGGGCTTCCGGACCACCGTGCTGCTCGACCTGACCGCGGCCGTGGCGCCCGACACGCTGGACGTGGCGCTGCGGGCCTTCGACGGCGCCGGGGTGACCATGGTCGGCGAACCTGTGATCAGGGCCGCTTGAGCAGGTAATTGGTTGCGGCTGTCGTACCCCCGGTCGAGGATGTCGGCCGGAGGTACGGACCGTCGTGAACTTGAAGCCTTACCGGGAGGCGCTCGCCCTGCCCGGTCTCCGGTCGTTGCTGCTGATCTCGGTGCTGGCGCGCATCCCGCTCACCGCGACCGGCGTGACGCTCACCTTCCACGTCGTGCTCGACCTCGGTCGCGGCTACGGCGCGGCGGGGCTCGTAGGCGCCGCCTCCACCGTCGGCGCCGCGCTCGGCTCCCCGCTGCTCGGCCGGCTGGTCGACCGGCGCGGGCTGCGCCCGGTGCTGCTGCTCACCACGCTCGCCGAGGGCGTCTTCTGGGCCAGCGCGCCGACGCTGTCGTACCCCGTGCTGCTGCCCACCGCGTTCCTGGCCGGCCTGTTCGCGCTGCCGGTCTTCTCGGTGGTCCGCCAGTCGGTCGCCGCGCTGGTGCCGGCCGAGCGGCGCCGCCCCGCGTACGCCCTCGACTCGATGTCGGTGGAGCTGTCGTTCATGGTCGGCCCCGCGCTGGCCGTGGCCATGGCCGCCGCCGTGTCGCCCCGGCTCACCATGTGGGCGGTCGGCGCCGGGATCGTCGCCTCCGGCATCTGCTTCTGGCTGCTCGACCCGCCCACCCGCGCCGCCGACGAGCCGGCCGGCCCGGCCCGCAAGGTGCCCCGCCGGGAGTGGCTCACCCCCCGGCTGCTCGCCGTGCTGGCGGTCAGCCTGGCCGCCACCCTGGTGCTCGGCGGCACCGACGTCGCCGTGGTCGCCGTGCTGCGCGAGGGCGGCGAGGTCGGCTGGACCGGCGCCGTCCTGGCCATGTGGGCGGTCGCCTCGCTGGTGGGCGGCTTCGCGTACGGGGCGGTCACCCGCTCGCTCTCCCCGCTGGCCCTCGTGGCGGCGCTGAGCGTGACCACCATCCCGGTCGGGCTGGGCGGCGCGCACTGGTGGCTGCTCTGCCTGGCGCTCATCCCGGCCGGCGCCCTCTGCGCGCCCTCCATCGCCTCGACCTCGGACGCGGTGAGCCGGCTGGCCCCGGCCGGCGTGCGCGGCGAGGCCATGGGCCTGCACGGCTCGGCGGTCACGGTCGGCATCGCGCTGGGGGCGCCGCTGGCCGGCGCGGTGATCGACGCCTCGGCGCCGGCCTGGGGGTTCGCGGTCACCGGCGCGATCGGCGTGCTGGTCGCCCTGGCGGTCCTCCCGATCGAGCTCCGCCACCGCCGCGACCGAGCCCCGCTACCGACCACGGAACCCGAGCTGACCCCCACAGCTCCCTGACCCACACTGCCCCCTGACCCCGCTCCCCACAGGGTTGACCAAGAGGTTTGCGTCAGATCCGGGCCGACCCTTGACGCAAACCTCTTGATCAACGCCGCGGGGCGAGGGGGCGTGCGCCAGCTCGGCGAGGTGGGGGTGTTCGGCAGCGCTGGGAGAGCGCCACCTCCCCGGCCTGGTGCTCGACAGCTCACGCATGGGTTGACCAAGAGGTTTGCGTCAAGAACGCGGCGGTTCCTGACGCAAACTTCTTGATCAACGCGACCGGGGCGGGGCCTGGGGAGGGCGCGGC
The DNA here is from genome assembly GCF_900091435.1 of Micromonospora chaiyaphumensis. Classification (GTDB taxonomy): domain Bacteria; phylum Actinomycetota; class Actinomycetes; order Mycobacteriales; family Micromonosporaceae; genus Micromonospora; species Micromonospora chaiyaphumensis. Next base: position 123,794 of record NZ_FMCS01000013.1, on the reverse strand, counting down.
CTAGGGGCCTGCGGGAAATGCGGCGGGCGCCGCACCCCGGGTGGGGTGCGGCGCCCGTCGTTGGTTCGGGCTGGGTCAGCTCTTCTCGAGCCGGCCCTCGGTGTCCTCCTGGTAGCTGGCGCCACCGTCGGACTCGCTGGTGAGCGGCTTGGCGCCACCCTCGGGCGGGCCGGCCAGGGTCTGGCCGGCGGCCAGCTCCGGGAACTTGAGGTCGAACGCCGGCCGCTCGGAGCGGATCCGCGGCATCCGGTCGAAGTTCCGCAGGGGCGGCGGCGAGCTGGTGGCCCACTCGAGCGAGTTGCCGTGACCCCACGGGTCGTCGACCTCGACCACCGGACCGGTCTTGTACGACTTCCAGCAGTTCCAGATGAACGGCAGGGTCGAGATGCCGGTGATGAACGCGCCGATCGTGGACAGCGTGTTCAGGAAGGTGAAGCCGTCACCGGGCAGGTAGTCGGCGTACCGGCGGGGCATGCCCTCGGCGCCGAGCCAGTGCTGCACCAGGAAGGTGGTGTGGAAGCCGATCATCGTCAGCCAGAAGTGGATCTTGCCGAGCCGCTCGTCGAGCATCCGGCCGAACATCTTCGGGAACCAGAAGTAGATGCCGCCGAACACGGCGAACACGATGGTGCCGAAGAGCACGTAGTGGAAGTGCGCCACCACGAAGTACGAGTCGTGCAGGTGGAAGTCCAGCGGCGGGCTGGCCAGCAGCACACCGGTGAGGCCACCGAAGAGGAAGGTCACCAGGAAGCCGACCGCGAAGAGCATCGGCGTCTCGAAGGTGATCTGGCCCCGCCACATGGTGCCGATCCAGTTGAAGAACTTCATGCCGGTCGGCACGGCGATCAGGTAGCTCAGGAAGCTGAAGAACGGCAGCAGCACCTGGCCGGTGGCGAACATGTGGTGCGCCCAGACGCTCATCGACAGGGCGGCGATGGCGATGGTCGCGGCGACCAGGCCCTTGTAACCGAAGATCGGCTTCCGGGAGAAGACCGGGATGATCTCGGTGATGATGCCGAAGAACGGCAGCGCGATGATGTAGACCTCGGGGTGCCCGAAGAACCAGAACAGGTGCTGCCAGAGCATCGGGCCGCCGGTGGCGGGGTCGTACACGTGGGCGCCGATCAGGCGGTCCGCGGCGAGCGCGAAGAGCGCGGCGGCCAACAGCGGGAAGACCAGGATGGCCAGCAGGCTGGTGACCAGCATGTTCCAGGTGAAGATCGGCATCCGGAACATGGTCATGCCGGGCGCGCGCAGGGTCAGGATCGTGGTGATCAGGTTGACCGCGCCGAGGATGGTGCCCAGACCGGAGATGGCCAGGCCGACCACCCACATGTTCGCGCCGACGCCCGGCGCGTGCTCGGCGGTGCTCAGCGGCGTGTACGCCGTCCAGCCGAAGTCGGCCGCGCCGCCCGGGGCGATGAAGCCCGCGGTGGCCATGGTGCCGCCGAACAGGTACAGCCAGTAGGCGAAGGCGTTCAGGCGGGGGAACGACACGTCGGGCGCGCCGATCTGCAGCGGCACCACGTAGTTCGCGAAGGCGAACACGATCGGCGTCGCGAAGAACAGCAGCATGATCGTGCCGTGCATGGTGAAGAGCTGGTTGTACTGCTCGGGCGACAGGAACTGCAGCCCCGGTCGCGCCAGCTCGGCGCGCATGATCAGGGCCATCAGGCCACCGATCATGAAGAACGCGAACGCGGTGACCATGTACATGATCCCGATCTGCTTCGCGTCCGTGGTGCGCAGCAGCCGCGCGAGGGCCGACCCCTTGACCGGCTCGCGGACCGGCCAGGGCCGGGTCACGACCGGCTTGGGTGCGACGGTGGTCACGAGTGGCCTCCGGTTCTGGGTTGTCCCGCTGGCGCGCTGTTCATCTGCGCAGCCGTCATCCGCAAGGAGGATAGTCCCCGGTAGTGGGCCCCGCCGCGTGGGGTGGGCGGCTACGATCTTCCGCCCCTCAGAGCGGGCCGGTCAGGAGCCGGTAGTGCTCCTGGAAGATCCGCCCGCCGCGTCCGCGCAGCAACGGGTCGCGCAGCGCCGGCGGCACGTCGCGGGTGCGGTTGCGGTCCCGGGTCCGGTCCCGCACCCAGCGGGTACGCGGGCGGCGGCGGCTCTCGTACGCGAGCAGCGCCGCCTCGACGCTGCCCGCCGCCTTCAGCGACTCGGCGAGCACGACGGCGTCCTCCAGCGCCATGGCGGCGCCCTGGGAGAGCGTCGGCGCGGTGGCGTGGGCCGCGTCACCGACGAGCAGCACCCGGCCGTGGAACCAGCGCCCGAGCTCGACCTCCGTGGTGAGCTCGACGTCCACCGTCTCCAGGGCGGCGAGCACCTCGGGCACCGGGCCGCCGTAGTCGCCGAAGAGCTCGTGCAGCCGGGCGAGTGGGTCGGCCGGCAGGCTGGTGCCGGCCTCGTCGGCGTAGCAGTGCAGCCGGCCGGCTCCGAGCGGCACCACCAGGAAGCCGGCGCGCTGGCCGAGCAGGGCGGTCCAGTCGGCCACCCGGGGGCCGCCGCGCACCACGCTGCGGTAGACCACCTGGCCGGCGGGGCGGGGCGGGCCGCCGAGCGCGGCCAGGGTGCGCACCGCCGAGCGGGGCCCGTCGGCGCCGATGACCAGGTCGTACTCGCCGCTGGTGCCGTCGGTGAAGCCGACCGCGACACCGCCGGGCAGCGGCTCGACGGTGCTGACCTCGGCCCCGTGCCGGACGGCGCCGCCGGCACCGGTGAGCAGCACCCGGTGCAGCTCGGCGCGGGGCAGGGCGCGGCACTCCCCCACCCCGGCCCACAGCGCGTCGAGGTCGACCTCGCAGAGCGGCGCGCCGGTGGCGTCCAGGAAGCGCTGCCGGTGGATGACCTCGCCGAGAGGGCGTACCGGGCCGTCGAGGTCGAGCCGGCGCAGCGCGCGGGCCGCGTTGCCCGGGAGGTAGAGGCCGATGTCGGCGCGCTCGGTCGGCGGCAGCCTCTCGGTCACGTCGGGGCGGAATCCCGCGAGGCGCAGCGCTCGGGCCACGGCGAGACCGGCGATGCCTGCGCCGACGACGAGGATGCGCAGGGGGGAACCACCCATCGTGGGGTACGCCTCCGGAGGGGTTCGGAACGCGTTGGAGGCAAGACATTACTCGCCGCAACCAACCAGTGGAAGTGCCCTTCGGCCCTGGCATGGACGCCCGGTCGACGACCGGGAGCCCTCCCACCGGCGGGAATCCCGCCCCGACCGGGGGACCCGGGCGCCGGCCGCCGCCGCAGACAGCCACCGGACGTTCACGCACCGTGGCCGGAACTATCGATGTGGTCGGTGCGGTTGCGCGACAGTTTCAGACATGTAAATGTGTTGGTCTAGATGTGGGAGCGCTCCCGGACCCACCCACCCCCACGAATCGGAGCATCATGAAGCGTCCACTGAGGGCCCTCGCGGTGGCCGGCCTGCTGGCCGCCGGCTCGATCGTCGCCGTCACGCTCGGCGGCACCGCGTCCGCCGACACCCAGATCTGCGAGCAGTACGGGTCGACCACCATCGGCGGGAAGTACGTCGTGCAGAACAACCGCTGGGGCACCAGCGCGCAGCAGTGCATCAACGTGACCTCGACCGGCTTCGCCATCACCCGGCAGGACGGCGTGGGGAACACCAGCGGCGCGCCGGTCTCCTATCCGTCGATCTTCGTGGGCTGCCACTACACGAACTGCTCGCCCGGCACCAACCTGCCGATCCAGGTGAAGAACATCAGCAGCGCGCCCAGCAGCATCAGCTACACCTACGTCAGCGGCGCGGTCTACGACGCCGCCTACGACATCTGGCTCGACCCCACGCCGAAGAAGGACGGGGTGAGCCAGATGGAGATCATGATCTGGTTCAACCGGCAGGGGCCCATCCAGCCGATCGGCTCCGTGGTCGGCACCGCGAGCGTCGCCGGCCGGACCTGGGAGGTCTGGCGGGGCAGCAACGGCTCGAACAACGTCATCTCGTACGTGGCGCCGTCGGCGATCCCCAGCCTGAGCTTCGACGCCATGGCGTTCATCAACGACACGAAGAACCGCGGCGCGATCACCAGCGACTGGTACCTGACCAGCATCCAGGCCGGCTTCGAACCGTGGCAGGGCGGTGTCGGCCTGGCGGTCAACTCGTTCTCGCAGAGCGTCAACACGGGCGGCGGCACGCCGACCACGCCGCCGACCACCACCCCGCCGCCGAACACCCCGCCGCCCGGCAACGCCGCCTGCTCGGTGCGGTACGCCACCAACGTCTGGAACAACGGCTTCACCGCCGACGTGACGATCACCAACACCGGCTCCAGCACCGTCAACGGCTGGACCTTGAACTACAACCTGCCCTCGGGGCAGACCATCACCGGCTCGTGGAACGCCACCGTGACGCAGAGCGGGTCCGCGGTGACCGCGCGGAACCTCAGCTACAACGGCACGCTGGCACCGGGAGCCTCGACCAGCTTCGGCTACCAGGCGACGCTGAGCGGCGGGTTCTCCACGCGCAGCAGCTTCACCCTCAACGGCAGCACCTGCACCCGGGCCTGACGCCCACCTGATCCCGGGGCGCGGTCCGCACGGGCCGCGCCCCGCCTCAGTGGCCCAGCGCGTCGATGTCGCGCATCTCCTCGGCGGTGAGCGAGAAGCCGAACACGTCGGCGTTGGCCCGGATCCGGTCCGGGGTGACCGACTTCGGGATGACCACGATCTCGTGGTCGATGTGCCAGCGCAGCACCACCTGGGCCGGCGAGACGTCGTGCGCCTGGGCGATCCGGACCAGCACCGGGTCGGCGAGGTCGCTGGTCTTGAAGGGGCTGTAGCCCTCCAGCACCACCCCGCGGTCCCGGTGGGCGGCGTGCACCTGCCGGTCGTACAGGGACGGGCTCCAGCGGATCTGGTTGACCGCCGGGGTCTCCTCGGTGGCCTGGATGAGCTCGTCGATCTGGCTGATGCTGTAGTTGCTCACCCCGACGGTCCGGGCCAGGTTCTCGTCCCGGGCGGCGAGCATCTCGCGCCAGACGGGAATGCTGTCGGCGGGCGAGGACGGCGGCCAGTGGATCAGCCACAGGTCGACGTACTCGGTGCCCAGGGCGGCCAGGCTCGCCTCGATGGTCTCCCGTTCCCGGCCCACCCGGTCCGGCGGCAGCTTCGTGGTGATGAAGAGGTCCTCGCGGCGCAGCCCGCTCTCCGCGATCGCCCGGCCGACCTCCTTCTCGTTGCCGTACATCGTGGCCGTGTCGATGTGCCGGTAGCCGGCGTCGAGGGCGGCGAGCACGGCGTCGTACCCGGCGTTGCCGGTGGCCTGCCAGGTGCCGAAGCCGAGCAGTGGCATCCGGACGTCGCCGGTCAGGGGGACGGTGGGCTGGTCGAGGTCCATACCGACGCTTCTACCCGTGATCGCCGCCGCCATGCCGGCGACCCGCCGAGCGGCGGCCGAACGGGACGGAAGAGGCGGGAACCGGGCGATCGGGCCGGACCTGCCGGAGAATGCGGGAGTGGCTGACCGGCTGGAGGAGTACCGGCGGAAACGGGACGCGGCGCGTACCCCGGAGCCGGTGCCGGAGGAGACCCCGGAGCGGAAGCGGGCCGCGCGGCGCAAGCCCCGGTTCGTGATCCAGCAGCACCACGCCCGCAGCCTGCACTGGGACCTGCGCCTGGAGCACGACGGCGTGCTGGCCTCCTGGGCGGTCCCGCGCGGGCTGCCCCGCGACCCGGGTCGCAACCACCTGGCCGTGCACACCGAGGACCACCCGATGGAGTACCTCACCTTCCACGGCGAGATCCCGGCCGGCGAGTACGGCGGCGGGCGGATGACCGTCCACGACACCGGCACCTACCGCCTGGAGAAGTGGCGCGACGACGAGGTGATCGTGGTCCTGGACGGCCGGCGAACGAAGGGGCGGTACGTGCTCTTCGCCACCGGGGGCCGGGGCCGGGACTGGATGGTCCGCCGCACCGACCCGGCGCCGGAGGGCTGGACGCCCATGCCCGACCTGGTCCGCCCGATGCACACCACCTCCGGCAAGGGGCTGCCGAAGGACGCGGCCGCCTGGGGGTACGAGCTGCGCTGGGACGGGGTGCGGGCCATGGCGTACGTCTCCGGCGGCCGGCTGCGGCTGCTCGACGCCTCGGACGAGGACATCAGCGGGGCGTACCCGTGGCTGCGGGCGATGGCCGAGGAACTGGCGCCGGTCGAGACGGTGCTGGACGGCGTGCTGGTGCGGATCGACCCGGGCGGGCGGGTCAAGCCGCCGACGAAGCGGGACGGCCAGTTCCTCGCCGTCGACCTGCTCTGGCTGGAGGGGGTGACCAGCCTCGACGTGCCGTACGCGCAGCGCCGGGAGCTGCTCGACGGTCTGGCGCTGACCGGCCCGCACTGGCAGACTCCGCCGTGGTTCCCGGGGGTCGGCGCGGACGCCCTGCGGACCGCCCGCGAACAGGGGCTCCCGGGGGTGGTGGCCAAGCGCCTGGACTCCCCCTACGAGCCGGGTCGGCGCAGCCGGCACTGGCTGAGCCTCGACCCGAGCTGAGGAGCACCGTGCACCTGACGCACCTCGAGTGCCCGCGCTGCGGCGAGCGGCATCCGGCCGACAAGTTGCAGAACCTGTGCGGGTGCGGCTCGCCGCTGCTGGCCCGCTACGACCTGGCCGCGGTGGCCGCGGCGGTCACCCCCGAGCAGTTCGGGCTCCGCCCCGCCGACCTGTGGCGCTACCGGGAGCTGCTGCCGGTGGCGGATCCCCGCTTCGTGACCACGCTGGGCGAGGGCTGGACGCCGCTGCTGCGCGCGCCGGCGTACGGGCACGAGATCGGGATCCCGGACCTGATCGTGAAGGACGAGGGGCTGACCCCGACCGGGTCGTTCAAGGCCCGGGGCGCGGCGGTCGGGGTGAGCCGGGCGCGGGAGCTGGGTGTCGAGCGGATCGCCATGCCGACCAACGGCAACGCCGGTGCGGCCTGGGCGACGTACGCGGCCCGGGCCGGGATGGGCGCGACCATCGCCATGCCGCTGTCCGCGCCGACCATCTGCCGGCGGGAGTGCGTCGCCGCGGGGGCCGACCTGCGGCTGGTGGACGGCCTCATCAGCGACGCCGGCCGGTGGGTGGCCGGGCTGATCGCCGAGTCGGGCGGGCGGGTCTTCGACGCCGGCACGCTGCGGGAGCCGTACCGCCTGGAGGGCAAGAAGACCATGGGGTACGAGATCGTCGAGCAGCTCGGCTGGCAGGTGCCCGACGTGATCATCTATCCGACCGGCGGCGGGGTCGGGCTCATCGGCATCCACAAGGCGCTGCACGAGCTGCGCGAGCTGGGCTGGGTGGAGGACCGGCTGCCGCGCCTGGTCGCCGTGCAGTCCACCGGCTGCGCGCCGATCGTTCGGGCGTTCGCGGCCGGCGAGCCGCGGGCCACCCCGTGGGAGGACGCGCACACCGTGGCGTTCGGCATCACCGTGCCCGCCCCGCTCGGCGACGAGCTGATCCTGACCGCGCTGCGCGAGAGCAGCGGCACCGCGATCGCCGTTGACGACGCGGAGATCCTCGCCGACCTGCGCGACTTCGCCGCCCGGGAGGGGCTGCTGCTCTGCCCCGAGGGGGCGGCCTGTCTGACCGCCGCCCGGCAGCTGCGGGCCGGCGGCTGGATCCGCCCCGGCGAGCGGGTGGTGGTGTTGAACACCGGCGCGGGCATCAAGTACCCGGAGACGGTGGACGTCTCGGGCCTGCCGACGGTCTGACGCGGGCCCCCGGAGCCGGGGGCCCGCGCCGGAGCGCCCTAGCGGTAGGTGATGTCCGATGCGGAGTAGAGGCAGTTCACCCCGTCGGCGCCCGCGCCGATCTCCTTCGGTTCGCTGCCCTTCGGCACGCCCTGGTACTTCACGCAGATCCGGGTGGACCGGTTGGGGTCGTTGAGGATGGTGATCCGACTGAACCGGGCGGTGTCGCCCCAGTTGGTGTTGATGCCGGCCAGCACCTTCGTTCCGGTGGCCGTGACGTTGTCCATGACCACGTGGCGCTGGTAGGAGGTGGAGCAGTTGCCGCAGGCCCGGTAGAGCTTGCCGGAGCTCTCCACCCGGAAGTTGCGGATGTGGACGGTGCCCGGGCCGTTGTGCTGGAACACCTTGTCGCTGGCCGACCGGGCGCCGCCGCCGTCGACGGTGTAGGTGGTGCCGCCGCGGAAGGTGGCCGCGTCCTCGCCGACGTCCTCCCACCAGACGTTGAGCAGCGTGCAGTCGCCCTCGCAGTGCACGCCGTCGCCGGCCGGCGCACCGATGATCACGTTGCGCAGGGTGGCTCCGGCGGCCAGCTCGAACATCGGGTCCTGGCTCTCGCTCTGCCCGCCGTCGCCGATGCCGTAGTAGCGCCGCATCCCGCCGTCGAAGGTGCCGGAGACCGGGATGGTGGCGTCCACCTTGACGCTGGCGGTGGGCGTCGGCCACGAGGCCGGCGGCGGCGTGGTGCCGGTGGGGGTCGGGGTGGCCGAGCCGGGCGGGGTGCTGGTCGGCGGCGTGGTCGGGGTGCTGACCGAGGAGTCGACGGAGACGTCGTCGAAGCTGCCGGCGGCGTACGCGGTCACCAGGCCGATCCGGCCGGCGCCCACGAGGCTGTTGCTGCCGCCACCGATCTGGGTGCCGTTGACGTAGCCGCGGATGGTGCTGCCGCTGGCCTCGATCCGCAGGGTGTACCAGGTGCCGGTGGCCGCGCCGACCGTCGCCGAGCCGAGCGACGTGATCTGGCTGCCGTTGACCGCCTGGAGTTCGGCCCGGCCGGAGCCGAGCAGGGCCAGCCGGTACATCTTGGTGCTGCTGCTGGCCCGGGCGGCGAGCCCGACCAGGGCGCTGGAGGAGCCGAAGCCGGTCGGGCGTACCCGGGCCTGCACCTGGTAGTCGGTCCAGGAGGTCTGGCCGGCGAACTGGCGGGCCAGCTCGCTGGCGGTGCTGGACTGGCTGAACGCCCCGTCGGCGACCGCCCAGGTCCCGCCGGACTTGGACCAGCCGGCGGCGTCGCCGTCGGAGAAGGTGTCGGAGAAGACGGTGGCGGCGAAGGCCGACGTCACCGTCCCGGCGGCGAGGGCCGCCACGGTGGCTCCGGCGCCCGCCGCGAGCAGCAGCGGGCGTCGGAGCCGGGCACGTGAGGTCTGCACGGTTGTCCTCCTTGAGGCACGTGGTGGTGGACCGCCACGGCCGGAGGGCGGACGCCTGGCCACGGTCGCGACGGTCGGTGCGCCCCGCCGGAGGCCCGGTCTCCGGTAGCGGGGTGGCGGGGAAGTGGAGCCCAGGAAAGGGCTTTCCCGTGCCACCCAGGCTAGGCCCGTGCAGAGATCAGCGTCAATGCTTGGGATGTGCAGGAATGTTGCAGGTCAGGAGGTGGGCGGCTCGTCCTCGCCGGCCTCCTCGGCCGCGTCGGCCTCCTCCTTGGTGCGGTGCACCGCCCCGTCGGCGTGCTCCGGCGGGCCGTACACGGTGTACAGCACGAGCGGGTTGGGGCCCGTGTTGACGAAGTTGTGCTTCGTGCCGGCCGGCACGACCACCAGGTCGCCCGCCACGACCTCCTTCTTCTCGCCGGCCACCCGCGCCTCACCGGTCCCGCTGACGAAGGTCAGGATCTGGTCGATGCCCTCGTGGACCTCCTCGCCGATCTCCCCGCCCGGCGGGATCGTCATGATCACCAGCTGGGTGTGCTGCCCGGTCCAGAGCACGCGGCGGAAGTCGGGACTCTTCTCGGCGACGGTCGCGATCGTGAAATGCTCCATGGCCCGCTCATACCCGGTCCCCGCGCCGCTCACGCCGGGACTCGCAAATGGTGGAATTCCCCACCCGCGCCGGGTTTGGATCCCCTCTGGACGGGCATCTGCTGCTCACAAGACCGGTGCACGCTGGGCCGGTCGAGCCAGGTCCCCGCTTTCGTACCGCCGTACGGCTGCGGTGGTGGGAGACGGCCAGAGCGCGGCGACGTTACGACCCAGGTCGGGCGGCGCCGTGCGCTCGTCTGCGCACCCCATCCGCCCACCGGCAGCCGGCGAGCACCAGCGCCGCGGCGAGGAATCCCAGCACGAGGTACGGCGGCAGCACGACGGCCGCCTCGGGCGGCAGCACGTACGGGGGCAGGAGGGTGACGGAGTCACGGGTCACGGCGAGCAGCACGGCCAGCCCGCCCAGCACCACGGCGGCCGCCGTGCGGCGCCGGTCCGGCGCCCGCCCCGGCAGGGCGGCCACGGCCAGCGCGAGCCCGACCCCGACCACGGCCCACAGCAACCGGTCCCCCGTCCACGCCGGCTCGATCGGCGGCTCCCCGACCCAGAGGAACTTCCGGTCGTTCTGCCCGGGCCGGGCCGCCACGGCGACGGCGAGGCCGGCCACGGCCAGCCCGTACCGGGCGCGCGGGGGCAGGTCGGGCGCCGTCAGGGCGGCTCCGGCCAGGGCGCACCAGGCGAGGGCCTGCGCGGCCGGGAGCAGCGGCTGGGCGTACCAGCGCCCGACCAGATGGGCGAGGGCCAGCAGGATCGCGGCCGCGACGAACAGGCGGTGGGGACGCACCGCGCGATGCTGCCACAGGAGGCGAGCGTCGTGGGGTCGGGCGAGAACGGCCCGGTGGAACGGGCGGTCGGCGTGGCCGCTCGCGGCGTATCGACGAAGACCGCGTTGGGGAAAGACGTCAGTCGTGCGGGGTGGCGACCGGCTCCGAGCCACGGCACCGCACGCGCAGCTCGTGCTCCCCCTCGGCCCCGACGAAGCGGATCTCGACGTGCTCGTCCGGCCCCCGGTCGTACTCCTTCACCCGGTAGCCCGGCGCCGGGGACCAGGAGACCAGGCGCACCCCGTCCGGCCCGCACTCGACGATGGCCGTCCCGCCGGCCGTCCGGAAGGTGCGTTCGGCTCCGCTCGCTGCCGGCGGCAGGCTCGCCGTGGTGGCCGGCGGGGTCGCGCCCGCCGTGGGGCTCGCGCCCGGCGAGGTGGCCGCCGGCGTGGGCGAGGCGAGTGCGCGGGCCACCTCCCCCGGGTCGCGTACGCCCCCGGGGGTGCCGGTGATGCCCGAGCCGACCAGTTGGATCGCGGCCAGCCCCACGAGGGTGGCGGCGGCGGTGGTGGCCAGCCACCCGGCGGCGGCGAGCAGCGGACGACGGCCCATGCCCCGAGTCTCCCCGATCCCGGGTTGTGCCGAGCTCCGGGGAACGCTAAGGCCGGGTTAACGAGGGCGGGTCCGGGCGGTGGGAGGGACTAGCCTGCCAACCGTGGCCCGGCTGCTGCTCATCGAGGACGACCTGACCATCCGTACCCCGCTGCTCCGGGCCCTGCGGGAGCGCGGGCACGCGGTCGCCGCGGCCTCGACCGCCCTGGACGGGCTGCGCGACGCGCTGGACGACCGGCCCGATCTCGTCGTCCTCGACCTGGGGCTGCCCGATCTGGACGGCGGCGAGCTGCTGAGGATGCTGCGCGCGGTCAGCACGGTGCCGGTCATCGTGGCGACCGCCCGTGACGACGAGGGCGAGATCGTCCGGATGCTCGACGCCGGCGCCGACGACTACCTGGTGAAGCCGTTCACGGCGGCCCAGCTCGACGCCCGGGCGCGGGCGGTGCTGCGCCGCTCGGCCGCCGATCCCGCGACGGATCCGGTGCTCGTGGTCGGTGGGCTGCGGATCGACCCGCGGTCCCGGCAGGTCACGCTGGACGGTGCACCGGTCGAGCTGACTCCCCGCGAGTTCGACCTGCTGCACCACCTCGCCGGCCGGCCCGGACAGGTGGTCACCAAACGCGAGCTGCTCACCGAGGTCTGGCGGATCCCGTACGGCGGGGCGGACAAGACCGTCGACGTGCACCTGTCCTGGCTGCGCCGCAAGCTCGGCGAGAGCGCCCAGGAGCCGCGTTACCTGCACACCGTCCGGGGTGTCGGGGTGCGGCTGGACGTGCCGGGGAGCAACCCGTGAGGGGCCGGCTGGCGTTGCTGGTCGCCGCCGTCGGGGTGCTCGTGATGGTCGCGTTCCTGGTGCCGCTGGCCGTGCTGGTGCGCACCGTCGCCGCGGACCGGGCGACCGTCCGGGCCGCCGCCGACGCCCAGAGCCTGGTGCCGCTGGTCGGCACGGCCGATCCGGACACGGTCCGGCTGACCGTCGACCAGCTCGCCGCCGGCTCGCGCCGCGAGGTGACCGTGTTCCTGCCGGACGGCAGCGTGCTGGGCGCGCGGGTGGCGCGTACCCCGGCCGTGGACCTCGCCGCGCGCGGGCAGAGCCTGACCGTCGAGTCCGCCGCCGGCCGGGAGGTGGTCATCGCGGTGCAGGGCCGGCCGGAGGGAACGGCGGTGATCCGCACCGTCGTCCCCCGGGCGGAGCTGACCGCCGGGGTGACGCGGGCCTGGCTCGTGCTGACGCTGCTCGGCCTGCTCCTCGTGCTGGTCGGGCTGGCCGTCGCCGACCGGCTGGCCGGCACCCTGGTCCGGCCCATCGCGGACCTCGGCGCGGTCTCCCACCGGCTCGCCAACGCCGAGCTGGACGCCCGGGTCGTGCCGGCCGGGCCGCCCGAGCTGCGGGAGGTCGCGGGCGCGCTCAACCACCTGGCCGAGCGGATCCAGGTGCTGCTGCGCGAGGAGCGCGAGCAGGTGGCCGACCTGTCGCACCGGCTGCGCACGCCGCTGACCGCGCTGCGGCTGGAGGCCGAGTCGCTGCGCGACCCGGACGACGCGGCGCGGCTGACCACCGCCGTGGACGGACTGGAACGGGCGGTGACCGGCGTGATCCGGCAGGCGCGCTGGCGCAGTACGGCGGCCGAGGGCGGCGGTTGCGACGCCGCGGCGGTGGTCGCCGACCGGGTGGCGTTCTGGTCGGTGCTCGCCGAGGACACCGGGCGGAGGGTGACGCTCGACCTCGCGCCCGGACCGTTGCCGGTGCGCGTGACCGGCGACGAGCTGGCCGCCGCCGTGGACGCGCTGCTGGGCAACGTCTTCGCGCACACACCGGACGGCACTCCCTTCACGGTCCGGCTCGCGCCGGACGCCGGGCAGGTGGCGCTGACCGTGGCGGACGCCGGCCCGGGCCTGCCGGCCGGGTCGGTCCGGCGGGGGGCCAGCGGGGCCGGATCGACCGGGCTGGGCCTGGACATCGCCGACCGGGCCGCCCGGGCCGGCGGCGGCCGGCTGGAGCTGGGCCGTGGACCCGGCGGCGGTGCGGTGGTGACGCTCCGGCTCGGCCTTAACCGGGCCTTAGACCTCGGGTAGCGCGCCGCTAGCCGCCGCGGACCGATCCTCGATCCACAACGAGGAGAGGTGGAGACGATGCGACGAACTTCCCTGGTCCTGGCGGCGATCGGCGGGGCCGCGGCGCTCGCGGTCGCCGGCGCGGCGATCGGCGCGACGGCGGCGGACGGGCCGGGACCGGCCAGCGCGCCGGTCGCGGTCACGACCGACGTCACCGGCCCGGCCGACGACGATCCCGGAACCGCCGACGACAACCCCGGGACGGTCGACGACAGCCCCGCAGCGGACGACTCCCCGACCGCCGGCACGACGCCCAGCCGCGGTGCGCCGGAGAGTGGCACCGTGGACGCGCAGCGGGCCGGCCGGGTCGCGCTGGCCCGCCTCGGCGGCGGCCGGATCGTGGAGATCGAGGCGGAGACCGAGCACGAGCGTCCGGTGTGGAGCGTCAAGGTGGCCCGCGCCGGCGCCACGTACGAGGTCAAGGTCGACCGGGGCGACGGCGCCGTGCTCGAGGTCGAGTGGCGGGCGGAGGACGGCGCCCGCCGCACGGACGACGGGGGCCGCACCCACGACCGGTACGACGACCACGGCGGCGACGACCGGTACGACGACCACGGCGGGGACCGGTCCGGCGACGACGACTGAGTGCCGGTGCACGGGTCCGGGCGGGATGCCGCCCGGACCCGACCGTGCGCCCGGCTGTCACCAGGACGGATGGACGGCTGACGAGGTCCGGAAAGCCTGTGGCGGAACGCGATCGGGTCGCTACATTGAAGTATGGTGCCCGCCCACGGGGGTCGGGCGGCGGAACCGGTCTACCGCCCTGTACTGGCCGGTCGCCGAGGTGAGCTGGAGGCGCTGGCCCATCTCGACGAGGCCACCGCTCCGCTGCTCGCCCCGGTCATCGACGTCCACGCGGTGGATCCGTGCACTGTGGACCTGATCGGCCGGCTGCCGGCCGGTCTCCTCCCCGCCGTCGACGTGTCGGTGCTGCCCGAGTCGGCGGCGAGCGAACTGGTCCGCTGGGGCGTACCGCTGGTGCCGGTGATCGGGCTCGCGGAGGGCGACCGGCGGTTGGTGGCGCACGGCGCGGCCGCCCGGGAGTACGGGCGGCGGGCGGTTGTCCGCCTGCGGACCGCGCAGGACCGGGCCGGCCCGGATGCGACCACCGCGGCCGTGGAACGGATCTGGCGGCTCGCCCGGCTGGTACCGGAGCAGTGCGACCTGCTCATCGACGCGGGAGACGTGTGCTGCCCGGCCGACGTGCGGCTGGCCGAGCCCAGGGTCCGGCGGCTGGCCGAGTGGGCCCGGCGGCACGCCTGGCGCTCGGTGACGGTGGCGGCCGGCGGGATGCCGCCGACGCTGAGCCGGCTTCCCACGGACGAGCCGGCGCGCCTGGACCGTTTCGACTGGCAGCTCGGGCAGCGCCTGGCCGACCTCGGCGTCGGCTACGGCGACTACGGCGTGAGCTGCCCGGTGCCCGGAACGGACGGGCCCGGCGACCGGCTGCCGACCCTGCGCTACACCACGAGCGGGGGGTGGTGGGTCTACCGGTGGTCACGCCGGGGCGGCCGCGGCGACGACCGCTTCGCCGACCTGTGCCGCACGCTCGTCGCGGCCCCGCACTGGCCGGCCGCGGGCGCCAGCTTCTCCTGGGGCGACCACGAGATCGTCCGCCGGGCACGGCGCGGCGCGGGCGCCGGCTCGCCGGCGAACTGGATCGCCTGGAGCACGTCGCACCACCTGGCACACGTGCTGGCCACGCTGCTCCGGCCGGAGCGGGAGCAGCGCGGCGGGCCGTGGCGGGCCGACCAGGACGTCCCCGAGCGGGGGCGCGCCGGCCGGCCGCAGCGCGGTGGTGAGACCCGCCGCGCCGGGTGAGTCACTCCTTCTCGGTGAACCCGAACTGCACGATGCCCTCGTCGTCGACGGTGGCGTCCACCGAGGTGTCGTTGAGCAGCTCGGCGGCGTCGGCGTCGAGGAAGATGCGGGCACCCTGGTCGTCGATCACCTGGTCGCCCTGGGTCGGCTGCTCGACCAGCTCGATCGAGAGCGAGCCGGCGTCGGTGTCGGCGGCGATGCGCAGGCCACCCGCCTCGGCGACGTCCTGCTGGTTGGCGAGATCGCGGATCACCAGGACGGCGTTGTCGGTCATGGTCAGCATGGCGGAACTCCTCTGGCTGGTTCGGGAATCGCGGGCGGGTCGATGCGGCCCACGCGGCCGGTCGGGACCCCGGGAAGGCGAATCAGGCTTCGCCGTGCAAACCAGGGCAGGTCGAACGCCCCTCACGGCCTACGGTGCCCCCTGCCCGGGCATCCGTCAAATAGAGCCGGGTCAGTCGACACCGGACCGGCGGGGGCGGCGACGGGAATGTTTGTTCCGCCGCCGAGCGGGTAATCCACCGGGTTCTGTCAATAACTTTCGCTGTGGAGTCTTCTCCGGAGGAAAGCTTCATGGCAGCATCGACACATGCATCGTCGTCTCTTCCCCCGGGCGCTCGCGGTGCTGGCGCTGGTCGCCACCGCGGCCACCGCCGGCGCACCCACGGCCACGGCCGAAGCGCCCACCCCCGCGCAGACCCGGCTGCACGCGACCATCGACGCGATCCTCGCCGACTCCCGGCTGGCCGGGGCGCAGGCGGGCGTGGTCGTCGTCGACACCACCACGGGGCAGACCCTCTACGACCGCAACGGGGACCGGCGACTGATCCCCGCCTCGAACACCAAGCTGCTCACCTCGACGGCGGCCATGGAACTGCTCGGGCCCGGGCACCGCTTCACCACGGATGTGACCGGCGACGGCGTACGCCGGGCCGGGCTGCTCTCCGGCAACCTCTACCTGCGCGGCGGAGGCGACCCGACCATGCTGGCCGAGGACTACGACCGGCTGGCCGCCGACGTGGCCGCCGCGGGCGTACGGGTGGTGACCGGCAACCTGGTCGCCGACGACACCCGCTACGACCGCACCCGGCTCGGCCCGGACTGGACCTGGGACGACGAGTCCTACTACTACGCGGCGCAGGTCTCCGCGCTGACCGTCGCCCCGAACACCGACTACGACGCCGGCACGGTCATCGTGCACGCGGCGCCGGGCGCACAGGCCGGCGCGCGGCCGAAGGTCACCATGACGCCGGCCAACGGCTGGCTGCGGATCGACAACCGGGCCGAGACGGTCGCCACCGGCGAGACGACGATCTCCTTCGAGCGCGAGCACGGCGGCAACACCATCGTGGTCACCGGCCAGATCGCGGTCGGCCAGGCCGAGGAGAGCGACTGGATGACGGTCTGGGAACCGACCGGGTACGCCGCCGACGTCTTCCGGTCGGCCCTGCGCCGGCACGGGGTGCGGGTCCTCGGCCGGACCGTGCTCGGCCAGGCCACCCCCGAGGACGCCAAGCCGGTCGCCCGGCACGACTCGATGCCGCTGGCCGAGCTCATGGTGCCGTTCCTCAAGCTCTCCAACAACGGCCACGCCGAGGTGCTCACCAAGGAGCTGGGCCGGGTGCTGTCCGGCTCCGGCACCTGGGCCGCCGGGCTGTCGGCGATCAGCGAGTACGTCGGCGACTCCGGCATGGACACCGGCACGCTGCGCCAGCGCGACGGTTCCGGGCTCTCCCGGCGCAACATGATCCCGCCCGCCCAGTTCGCCGCGCTGCTCGCGGCGGTCCGCGCCGAACCCTGGTTCGACACCTGGTACGCGGCCCTGCCGGTGGCCGGCAACCCGGAGCGGTTCGTCGGTGGCACGCTGCGCAGCCGGATGGGCGGCACCGCCGCGGCCAACAACGTGCACGCCAAGACCGGAAGCCTGACCGGGGCGTCCAGCCTCTCCGGCTACGCCACCGACGCCGACGGGCACGTGCTGGCCTTCTCCGTCGTGCTCAACAACTACCTGACCTCGTCGGTCAAGGGACTGGAGGACCAGATCGCGATCGCGCTGGCCTCGTACAGCGAGAAGGCGACGGCCACGGCGCGCCTGTCGGTGCCGGCGGCGCCGGAGTCGCCGCGGGTGCCCGAGGGCCTGGAGTGTTCCTGGGTGAAGCCGGCGGTCTGCTGAGCTGCGGTGGCCCCGCCCCCGTGGCCCGGGGGCGGGGCGCGGGCCGGTTCAGGCGCCGGGCCGGGGTGGACGCGGCTCGGCGGCGGGGTCGCCCTGCTCGATGAGCGCGTCGATCTCGGCCGGCGGCAGGCCACGCAGCGCCAGCACCCGCCGGCCCCAGCGGTGCAGCCGGCACGGGTGCGGGCTCGCGTCGTTGCGGCAGATCGTCCCGCCGGACCACCGCCGTGGCGCGTGCACCACCACCGCCCGCACCGCGAACTGGGCGTCCTCGCCGGTCACGTACGGCGGCAGCGGGATCTCCCGCAGCACGTCGCCGTCGGACGGCGGGACGGAACGGACGACGCGGGCACTGCTGCTCATCGGTCGAGCCTCCACAGCGGATGGTCGGACGGGAACATCGGAAACCTACGACCCCCCGCGACGGCCGCGACGGACAAACTGTCCCGGTCGTCAGACCCGTTCCAGCACCACCACCGGGATCTCCCGGTCGGTCTTCGTCTGGTACTCGTCGTACGCCGGCCAGGCCGCCGTCATGGTCCGCCACATCCGCGGCTTCTCCTCCGCCGTCGCGGTGCGCGCCCGGACCGGGAAGGTGTCCGGGCCGACCTGCACCTGCGCCTCCGGGTCGGCGAGCAGGTTGAGGTACCAGGCGGGATGCTGCGGGGCGCCGCCCTGCGAGGCCACCACGAGATAGGCGTCGCCGTCCCGGCCGTAGATCAGCGCGGTGCGCCGCAGCTTGCCGGAGCGCCGGCCGCGGGTGGTCAGCAGCAGCGTGAAGACACCGGGGCGCCACTCGTGGCCCTCCGCGCCACCGGTCTCCACGTATCGCCGGATGTGCGCGGCGACCCAACCCTCGGGGCTGTCCAGCACCTGCTCGCTCGTGGTCATGGTGTTCCTCCCGGATCCTCGGTCGGCCGCCGGGCCCACGCTACTCCCGGCCGGCCCCGGGCGCCGGACGATCGGCGGTCAGCGCAGCGCCACCGCCTGGAGGCTGACGTTGCCGCAGTCCCCCAGCGACTCCTCCACCGTCCAGTTCATCAGCAGCTTCGCGCCCGGCGCGGCGCGGAACCGGATGGTGAAGTCGGCGGTCCGCACGGTGTGCGGGTCCTCCAGGCGAAGCGTGCTGGCCGGCCCACCGCCGGAGATCCGCAGGTCGAGGCGGGCCCGGGCCATCCACAGCCCGGCGTAGAGGTGCACGGTGCGGAGCTGCCCGTTGGCGGCCACGGCCAGGGTGAAGCCGCTGCCACGGTCGCAGGTGTACACCGCGGACATCGTGCCGCTCACCGACCCGGTCGGGGCGCCGTCGCGCCAGGCGTACTCCTCGGGGTTGTTCTGGTAGCTCTGCCGCTCGCCCCGGCCGCCCTCGTCGCGGATGTCGCCGGAGCCGTGCCGCTTGCGCACCGGCGTCCGGGCGCCGAGCTGTCCCCACTGGACCCAGTCGACGGTGCCCACCGCGCTGAGGTCGACGCGCGTTGGCACGTCGGACTGGCTCACGGTCAGCGTCGGCGGCACCGCCGGCCGGGACGGCGACGGGCTGGGCGAGGGTGGATGCTGACGGGGGTTCAGCCCCGGCGTGACGGCACCGGCCTGCGCGCCGCCCGGAGGCGGCAGCACGGGGCGGCGGGTCGGCGCGACCGGCAGCACGGCGTTCTCCTCGCGGGGCGTGTCGTGCCGCTCGCTGCCCAGGTAGGCCACCAGCGCGGCCAGGCAGGCGAATGCGACCAGCACCTCCAGCAGCCAGCGCCGCCGTTGCCGGGCCCGCGCGAGCCGGCGGAGCGCCGACCGGGTCTGCCCGTGCGGGTACGACGTCCGGTCACCGACCCGACCGTGGTCCTGCTGCCCCACCGAACCTCCGCTCACCGCCGCGCTCCGGCCGCCGGTTCACGTTTCCATCATGGGCGTCGGTGCGCCATATGTCGGCGGGGGGCAGTTTCCACTTCGTTACCAATCGGTAGCGACGGCGACTCAACTCACCGTGACCGCCGCCGCAGGCCACGGTCCGGGTGCCAGCTCTCGATCACCAGGTGGTCCGGCGGGTCGCCGACCCGGGTCAGCACCACCTCGGTCAGCTCGATGCGGAACCGGTGCGAGCCGTCCTCGCCGGCCGGCTCCTCGTGCGCCCGGCCGGAGATCTTCGCATCGCCGGGCCAGGCGGTCGGGTCGTCCTCCGGGGCGTCCTCGGTCGGGCAGTGCAGCGCCACCCGCGGGTCGCGGCGCAGGTCGAGCGCTTTCAGTGCGCCGGCCATGCTGCCCAGCCGGAGTTGCCCGTCGTCGCCGAAGTCGAACTCCGTGCCGCTGATCCGCGGCGAGCCGTCCCGCCGCAGGGTCGCCATCGTGCCGTGCTTGCGGACGGCGAAGCGGGCGCGCACCCGCGCCGCGAAGTCGGGTTCGGACGTCACCAGGTCGGACCACCATGTCATGCGGCCAGTCTGGCCGGAAAACCTGACAACCCGCGGCGCCTTTCCGGGCGGGTCAGCGGACCTCGAAGCCCAGCGCCTGCGCGAGCACGACCGCCTGCTCGGCGTCGACGATCGCCCCGGCGCGCTCCACCGCCGTCGGATCGAGCGAGGTCAGGTCACTGCCGCGCAGGTCGGCCCGGATCAGCTTGGCGGCGTGCAGCTGGGCGCCGGAGAGGTCGAGGCCGGTGAGCACCGCGCCGGTCAGGTCGGCGCCGGTCAGGTCGACCTCGCGCAGGCGCGCGTCGGTGATGCGTACGCCGCGCAGGTCGGCGCCGGGCAGGGCGACGAAGGACCAGTCGCCGCCGTCGACCCGCAGCGGGCGCAGGTCGCACTGGTCGAAGCTGCTGCCGACCAGCTTGCAACCGGTGAACTCGGCCTCGAAGAGGTTGCACCGCTTGAAGGTGCAGCGGGTGAAGGCCGAGTCGGTGTGCCGGGAGGCGTTGAAGGCCACGTTGCCGAAGACGCACTCGGTGAAGGTGGCGCCCTGGCTGACCGCCTCGGTGAGGTCGACGTGGAAGAACTCGCACCGGACGAAATGCCGGTCGACCAGCTCCTCGGCGTACCAGTCCTGGTGGCGGTAGGTGGCGTCCTCGACGGCTTCGGGCATGCGGCCGAGACTAGTGTCGCCGGCCGACACTTCCCGCTCGCCGTACCGGCCGGTAGGTTCGGCTTCGTGAGCGTCGCAGTGAGCACCGACCCGGACCGTATCGGCTTCGACCCCGCCCGGCTGGCGCGGATCGACGAGCACTTCGGCAGGTACGTCGACGACGGCCGGCTCGCCGGCTGGCAGATCGTGGTGACCCGCCGGGGCGAGATCGCCCACTCCTCGACGTACGGGCTGCGGGACCGGGAGGCCGGCGTGCCGGTCGAGCCGGACACCCTCTGGCGCATCTACTCGATGACCAAGCCGATCACCTCGGTCGCCGCCATGATGCTGTGGGAGGAGGGCCGGCTCGAACTGAACGACCCGGTCAGCCGCTGGCTGCCGGAGTTCGCCGACGTGCGGGTCTACGACCGGGGCTCGGTGCTCAAGCCGTTCACGGTGCCGGCCGTCGAGCCGATCCGGGTCTGGCACCTGCTCACCCACACCGCCGGCCTGACCTACGGCTTCGCCCAGGTCAGCGTGGTCGACGGGCTCTACCGGGCGGCGGGCTTCGACCTGGGTGTGCCGGCCGGGGCGGACCTGGCCGAGGCGACCCGCGGGATGGCCCGCCTGCCGCTGCTCTTCCAGCCGGGCACGAGCTGGAACTACGGGGTCTCCACCGACGTGCTGGGCCGGCTCGTCGAGGTGGTCTCCGGGCAATCGCTGGACGCGTTCTTCGCGGAGCGGATCTTCCGGCCGCTGGGCATGACCGACACCCGCTGGTGGGTCGACGAGCCGGACGCGAAGCGCCTCGCCGCGCTCTACGTGCCGCACCCCGCCACCGGCCAGGCGGTCCGCGCCGACGCGCTCGGCCGCTACGCGCTCAGCGCGCCGGACTGCCTCTCCGGTGGCGGCGGGCTGGTCTCCACGGCCGCCGACTACCACCGGTTCACCCAGTTCCTGCTGCGCGGCGGCGAGCTGGACGGCGTCCGCCTGCTCGGCCCTCGCACCGTGCGCTTCATGACCCGCAACCACCTGCCCGGCAACCGGGACCTGGGCTTGTTCTCCCCGGAGGGCTTCGCCGAGACCATCCTCGACGGGGTCGGCTTCGGGCTGGGCTTCGCCGTCGTGCTCGACCCGGTGCCGTCCCGGGTGCCGAGCAGCGTGGGCGAGTACTACTGGGGTGGCCTGGCCAGCACCGCGTTCTGGGTGGACCCGGTGGAGGAGGTCACGGCGCTGCTCTTCACCCAGCTCATGCCGTCGAGCACCCACCCGCTCCGCCCCCAGCTGCGCCAGCTCGTCTACTCGGCGCTGGTCGACTGACACCGCCAGGTCCGTCGACAGGCGCCGTCGGGCTGCCCGCTGCCCCAACGGCGCCAGGTCCGTCGACAGGCGCCGTCGGGCTGCCCGCTGCCTCAACGGCGCCAGGTCCGTCGACAGGCGCCGTCGGGCTGCCCGCTGCCCCAACGCCCGGCCGGTTCGTCGGAACGGCACCGGCCGGGCGGCCCGCTCCCTAGCCTGGGGAGCATGAGCGACATCGTCGTGTTCGGCGCCGGTGGCACCGCGGGCTCGCGGATCGCCGCCGAGGCGGTCGAGCGGGGGCACCGGGTCACGGCGGCGGTACGCCGCCCGGAGGCGACCAGCTACCTGCCGCCCGGGGTCCGCACGGTGACCGGTGACGCGACCTCGGCCCGCAGCGTGCGGGAGCTGGCCGAGGAGGCCGACGTGTTCGTGGTGGCCATCGGCGGCGGGGAGCGGGACCTGTGGCGCGACGCGGCCCGGACCGTTGTCGACACGCTGCGCGACCTGCCCGACCCGCCGCGGGTGATCCACGTGGGTGGCGGGGCGACGTTGCTGACCCCGAAGGGCACCCGGTACCTGGACGAGCCGGACTTCCCGGAGGAGTACCGGGACTCGGCCGAGGGCCAGGCCGACGCCCTGGAGATCTACCGCTCCTCGGCCGACGGGGTGACCTGGACGTACGTCTCGCCGCCGCCGCTGGAGTTCCACCCGGGCGAGCGGACCGGCCACTACCGGACCGGCACCGACCATCCGGTCACCGACGCGCAGGGCCGGTCGGTGCTCACCTACGAGGACCTGGCCGTGGCGATCGTCGACGAGATCGAGAACCCGCGGTTCGGCAACGCCCGCTTCACGGCCGCGTACTGAGGTCAGTCGGCCAGCCGGGCGGGGAAGCCGCCGGTGGCGATCGGCCCCCAGCCGTCGATGGTCACCCGGATCAGCGACTTGCCCTGCTTGACCATCGCCTCGCGGTACTCGTCCCAGTCCGGGTGCTCACCGGAGATGCTGCGGAAGTAGTCGACCAGCGGTTCGAGCGCCTCCGGCAGGTCGAGCACCTCGGCGGTGCCGTCGACCTGGACCCACGGCCCGTTCCAGTCGTCGGAGAGCACGCACGCGGAGACCCGGGGGTCGCGGCGGATGTTGGTGACCTTGGCCCGCTCGGGGTAGGTGGAGATCACCAGCCGTCCCTCGCCGTCGACCCCGCAGGAGACCGGGGAGGACTGGGGCCGGCCGTCGGCGCGGGTCGTCATGAGCACGACCCGGTGCCGGGGGCGGAGGAACTCGACGAGGGCGTCCCGGTCGACCCGGGTGTTGGTCGCGATGCTGCGTGCCATGCCTCGGTTCTACCAGGCGGGCCGGGCAGCCTCAGCGGGGACGGCCGGCGGCCCGGCGCGGCGAGGCCTGCGCGGGCACCCGCGGTGGCGCGCTCGCTCGCCAGGCGCGGCCGTTGGCGTAGATCACCCGGAAGCCGAGGTAGGAGGCGAGCGGCGCCCAGTGCGCCGAGCCCATCCGCAGCTCGGCGGCGTTGTGCCGCTGCCCGTTGGCCAGCACGTCGAGGAGCACGGTCTCGAAGGCGGCGGACTCGACCCAGTCCACCTCGCGGGTGAAGCCGCAGACCAGCGCGGCGCCCGTGACGTCGAGGAAGTCACGCAGCGCGGCGTCGGACGCGCGCAGCACCGAGCAGCTGCCGAAGTAGAGGCGGCGCCCCTCGCAGCGGCCGGCCATCCGCTCGGCGACGTCGGCCAGCTCGACCGAGTCCCAGTCGGTGAGGCAGAGCCGGCTCGGCTCGCCGTGCATGGCGAAGAATCCGACCCGGTAGTCGGCGTACTGCTTGAGCAGCCAGCGGTCGAGGAAGTAGAAGAGCTCGTCGCGGGTGGCGGCGTCCTTGTGGATGAAACGGATCCGGCCCAGCCGTTCGAGCAGTTCGAGGGTGGGCAGGACGGAACCGCGCTCGTTGAGGTCCCGGTGCCACTGGCCCTCGATGCAGAAGACGCCACCCCGTGCCAACGCCCACCTCCCCCGCCTACGCAGGCAGACGTTACCGGGCCGGGGCGACGACGCGACATCACCCTCGGTGTCACCGACTGGTGGATTCCGTCACCGGAGCGCGGTTCCGGGCGGGAATGGGCGTTTCACATTCACCCCAATTCACCGTTAATACCAGCAGTCCGCTAATGCGAGAGCAATTCCCGTTATCCGCCACGAACCACCCGGAGTGCTGTCACGGTGGGAGTACGGGACTTCCCGGTCGATGTCCCGTCCCAACCCCACATCACTCTCTAACCGGGAGGAATTCTGTGCGCGTCAACATGCTCAAGCGGACGGCCGTCGCGTTCGCGCTGGCCCTGCCCGGGGCCGCGATCGCCACGGTCGTCGCCGCGCCGGCGGCTCACGCCGACGGCTGCTACACCTGGAACCGGAACCTCTACCAGGGGCGCTCCGGGGAGGACGTCCGGCAACTCCAGATCCGTGTGGCCGGCTGGGCCGCCTACCGGGACATCGTCCGGGTCGACGGCAGCTACGGGCCCGAGACGGCGGCCGCGGTCCGGCGCTTCCAGTCCGCGTACGGGCTGAGCGTCGACGGCGTCGCCGGCCCGCAGACCTTCGCCAAGATCTACGAACTCCAGGACAACGACTGCACGCCGAAGCACTTCAGCTATGCCGAACTGGACAACGGCTGCGGCAAGGGCGGGTGGAGCGGGGGCCCGCTCTCGTCGACCGCGACCCGGGAGAACGCCGTGCGCACCATGTGGAAGCTGGAGGCGCTGCGGCGCAGCCTCGGCGACACGCCGCTCTACGTCAACAGCGCCTTCCGCAGCATCGCCTGCAACCAGCAGGTCGGCGGTGCCTCGGACAGCCAGCACCTCTACGGCACCGCGGCCGACGTGGTCTCCCGCAGCAGGACGCTGTGCCAGGTGGCTCAGTCGGCCCGCAGCCACGGCTTCAGCGGCATCTTCGGCCCCGGTTACCCGGGCCACAGCGACCACGTCCACGTCGACTCCCGCCGGGAGAACAACCGGGACCGGTCGGCGAACACCACCACCTGGTCCGCCCCGAACTGCGGGGTGAGCTGAACCGATGATCGAGGGCGGCCCGGCAGCAGGGGTGGGGGCTCCCTGTGCCGGGCCGCCGTCGGCAGCCCCGGGGGCGCTGAACGGTCGTCAGCTCGCCCGGGGCCAGCGCGGCCGGGTGGCGGGGGGTGCCACGGGCCGGCCGGTACCGCCGGGCCGGAGAGCGGGCCGCACCGGAGGTGCGGCGACCCGGCCGGCCGGGCCGCGCGGGGACGGGGCCGCCGCCGGCCGGCCGGCCGACGGCCCGGTCAGCACGAACGGGAAGGGCACGTGCACGAACGGGTTCCCGTGCCGCACCAGGGCGTCGATCTGACGCTCGTTGAGGCCGTGGGCCTCCAGCACGCGCCGCCCCCACCGGTGCAGGCGGCAGGGGTACGAGGCGCCGTCGTTGCGGCACTTCGGTCCGGCGGGCCACTCCTCGGCGGCGTGCACCACCACCGCCCGGACCGCGAGGCGGACATCCTCGGGGGTCAGCGGCGCCGGCACCGGCACCTCGCCCAGGATCTGATCGATGGGATCCGTCGACTGCTCACCAACTCGCACGGCAGGCCTCCCGCAGCTCGGCAGCGGTGCGGCGGACCGGCCGCACCACATCCTCGACCACTGGTACGGCCCCGCACCGGCAGCAGTTCAATCCCGCCCGGCGGTCAGACCAACCCGGCGTCCTGGACGAGCAGCGCCACCTGCACGCGGTTGTTCAGGTCGAGCTTCGTGAGCAGGCGCGAGACGTACGCCTTCACGGTCGCCACGCTCATGAACAGCTCCGCGGAGATCTCCGCGTTGCTCCGGCCCCGCCCCAGCGCGACGGCGACCTCCCGCTCCCGCCCGGTCAGGTCGTCGAGCAGCCGCAGCGCCCGCGCCCGCCTCGTGTCCGGTTCCCGGGCCGGCGCCGGCGCGGTCACGTGCGCGATGAGCTTGCGGGTCACCGCCGGGGACAGGGTCGCCTCGCCGGCCGCGACCCGGCGCACCGCCGCCACGATCTCGGCGGGCGGGGTGTCCTTGAGCAGGAAGCCGCTCGCCCCGGCCCGCAGCGCCCGCAGCACCTGCTCGTCGGCGTCGAAGGTGGTCAGCACCAGCACCTCGGGCGGGTCCGGCGCGGCCCGCAGCGCCTCGGTGGCGGCCAGCCCGTCGACCCGCGGCATCCGGATGTCCATGAGCACCACGTCCGGGGCGTACGCGGTGACCGCGGCGGGCACCTCCGCGCCGTCGGTGGCCTCGCCGACCACCCGGACGTCCGGCGCCCCGCCGAGGATCATCGACAGCGCGGCCCGGACCAGCGGGTCGTCGTCGACGATCAGCACCCGGACGGGCGGCCCGGCGGTCACGCGGGCGCCCAGGGCAGCCAGGCGACGAGCCGGAAGTCGCCGTCGGCGTCCCGCCCGTGGTCGAGCCGCCCGCCGGCCAGGGTGACGCGCTCCGCGACCCCCACCAGCCCGGTCCCGGTGCCCGGGATCGGCGAGCCGGCCTCGCCGACCGGCCACGGGTTGCGGATCTCCACGGCCAGGCCGTCGCCGGGACCGCCGGCCAGCCGGACGGTCACCAGCGCGCCGGGCGCGTGCTTGCGGGCGTTGGTGAGCCCCTCCTGCACGATCCGGTACGCGCTGCGCCCGACCGCCGCCGGCACCGCCGCCGGGTCGGCGACCTCGTCCACCACGCCGACCCGTACGCCGGCGGCCCGGGACTCGGCGACCAGGGCGGGCACGTCGCCGAGGGTGGGTTGCGGGCGTTCCGGGGTGGCCCCGGCGGCCGGCTCGGCGCGGAGCACGCCGATCACCTCGCGCAGGTCCTGCAGCGCGGCGTGCGCGCTGGCCCGGATCACCCCGGCCGCCCGGGCGACCTCCGCCGGCGGCGCGTCCGGACGGAACTCCAGGGCGCCGGCGTGCAGGCTGAGCAGGGAGATCCGGTGGGCGAGCACGTCGTGCATCTCGCGGGCGATCCGGGTGCGTTCGAGCTGGCGGGCCTGGTCCAGCCGGAGCTGCTGCTCGGCCTCGGCCCGCTCGGCCCGGTCGCGCAGCGACAGCACGAGCTGGCGGCGGGCCCGGACGAACAGCGCCCAGGCCACCGTGCCGCCGATGAAGAGCAGGGTCCAGGCCACGGCGGCCCAGAACGGCAGCACCGGGTCGGGGCGGACGGCCAGGTAGAGCGGGGTCGTCACGAGGTGCCAGCCGACCAGCGCCAGGGCCACCGTCAGCCGCCGGTGCACCACGACCGTGAACAGGATGATCAACAGGGCGATGCCGGAGGTGACGGAGAAGAGGGCCAGCGGCGCGGCGGCCACGGCCAGCCCGACCGGCCAGCGCCGGCGCAGCCAGAGCGCGGCGCTGGCCAGCAACCCGACGGCCAGGTCCAGGTGGTTGAGCCAGGCCGGCCCGAGGTTCACCGCGAACTCCGGCTTCGGCTGCAGCGAGTCGCCGTAGGCGAGCAGCACCCAGGCCACCGAGAACAGGAAGGCCAGGCTGTCGACGAGCCAGTCCCGGGGCGTGCGCCGGACCCGGGCGGCGGGCACCAGGGAGCCCGGCAGCAGCCAGGGGTGATCGGGTACGACGGCGCTGCTCATCCACCCATGCTAGGAAGCCCGTTCCGGGCCCGACCAGCTACCAAAGTCGACGCCTGCCGGTAGACCGAGGTATCGGCAGCTCCCGACCGCCGGCCGCAGCGGGCGACCGGGTGGCCCCGGCAGGCTCGACGGCATGATCGAAGTCGACCACCTCACCAAGCGGTACGGCCCGCACACCGCCGTCGAGGATGTCTCGTTCCGCTGCGAACCGGGCACGGTGACCGGGTTCCTCGGCCCGAACGGCGCCGGCAAGTCCACCACCATGCGGATGATCTGCGGGATGACGGCGCCCACCGCGGGTGGGGCCACGGTCGCCGGGCGGCCCTACCGGGAGCTGCCCAACCCGGGGCGGGAGATCGGCGTCCTGCTCGACGCCTCCGCGCAGCACGCGGGCCGGACCGGTCGGGAGGCGCTGACGCTGGCCGCCCGGACCATGGGCGTGGCGCGCGGGCAGGTCGCCGCGAAGCTCGACCTGGTCGGGCTGAACGAGACGGCGGCGCGGCGGCGGGTCGGCGCGTACTCCCTGGGCATGCGGCAGCGGCTCGGCCTGGCGCTGGCGCTGCTGGGTGACCCGCGGGTGCTGATCCTGGACGAGCCGGCCAACGGCCTCGACCCGGAGGGCATCTTCTGGATGCGCGGCGTGCTGCGCGGCTTCGCCGACCGGGGCGGCACGGTGCTGCTCTCCTCGCACCTGCTGCGCGAGGTGGAGGCGGTGGCCGACCGGCTCGTGGTGATCGGCGGCGGCCGGGTGGTCGCCCAGGGCGGCAAGGACGAGCTGCTGGCCGGTGCCGGGACCCTGGTCCGCGCCCGGGACCAGCACACCCTGCGGCTCACGCTGGACCGGGCCGGCCTGCCGGCGAGCGCCGGCACCGACGGCGGCTACGTGGTCCGGGCCGAACCGGAGGCGGTCGGCCAGGCCGCGGCCGACGCCGGGCTGGTCCTCACCGAGCTGCGCCCGGCCGGCAGCGGCGGCCTCGAACAGCTCTTCCTCACCCTCACCGCCGGCGCGTCCACGAAGGAGGCCGTCCGATGACCGCCGTCACCGCCCCCGCCCCCACGCTGAGCCGCCCGGCGGCGACCGGCCCCTCGCTGGCCCGGCTGACCGGGGTGGAGCTGCGCAAGCTCGCCGACACGCGGGCCGGCCGCTGGCTGCTGATCACCATCGGGCTGGTCGCGGCCGTCATCGTGACGGTGCAGGTCTTCGTGCTGCAGGACGCGGCGCAGACGTTCACCGCCTTCTTCACCCCGTCGCTGTTCCCGGTGGGGTTGCTGCTGCCGGTGCTCGGCATCCTCTCCATCACCGGGGAGTGGTCGCAGCGCACCGCGCTGACCACCTTCGCGCTGGTGCCCCGCCGGGAGCGGGTGGTCACCGCGAAGCTCGCCGCGGTGGTGCTCGCGGCGCTGGCCTCGGTGCTGGTCAGCCTGGCCGTCGCGGCCGCCGGCACGCTGGCCGCCGGGGCCACCGGTGGCGCGGGCACCTGGACCTTCGACTGGCACCTGCTGCCGTACGCGGCGGTGTTCCAGGTGGTGAACGTGCTGATGGGGGCGGGCTTCGGCCTGCTGCTGCTGAACACCCCGCTGGCGATCGTCACCTACCTGCTGCTGCCGACCGTGTGGAGCGTCCTCGCCGCGATGATCCGGGCGCTGCGCGAGCCGGCACGGTGGCTGGACACCTCGGTCACCATGGAACCCCTGCTCGGCCCGGACATGACCGCCGGGCAGTGGGGCCGGCTCGGGGTGTCGCTGGCCGTCTGGCTGCTCGTCCCGCTCGTCGCCGGGCTGGTCCGTACCCTGCGGCGGGAGGTGTCCTGACCGTGGCGGCGCGGGGGCCCGGCGAGGCCGTCGTGGTCAGCGGCGGGGCCGGCGAGCTGGTGGTCATGTGGGCGGGGTTCCCGCTGCTCGGGGCGGGGCTGGGCGCGGGGCTGACCGCCATGTCCGGCTGGGTGGCCGACCTGCCCTGGTTCCCCTTCCAGGGCTGGTTCGCGCTGCTGGACCGGTGGCCGGCGGAGCGGTCGTTCCCGGTGGGCGCGGCCGTGGTGGCCCTGGCCGGTCTGGTGCTCGCGTTCCTGGGCACCCGGGAACGGCTGACCGTGACGGTGGGGCGCACCTCGGTCCGGCTGCACCGGGACGGTCACGGCCGCGACGTCGCCCGGGCGGAGGTCGCCGGGGTCTTCCGCGACGGGAAGGCGCTGGTGCTGCTGGACGCCGCCGGCGGTGAGCTGGCCCGGGAGCGCTCGGACCTCGGCGCGGAACGGCTGCGGGCCGCGTTCACCGGGCAGGGCTGGCCGTGGGTCGACCGGGACCCGTACGAGGCGGCGTACCGGCGGTGGGTCGAGGGCCTGCCGGGGCTGCCGGCCGGGGCGGACGCGCTGCTGCGGGCGCGGCAGCGGGCCGTCGACGCCGACCGGGGCGGCGAGGCGGTCGAGCTGCGCGGTGAGCTGGCCCGGCTCGGGGTGGTGGTCCGGGACGAGGGGAAGCGGCAGTACTGGCGGCTGGTCCCCGGTCCGCCGGACCGGGACGGCGCGCGGCGGTAGCGTCGGCGGTGGGACCACCGAGTGCGGGGAGGGCGCGCGATGACCGAGCGGCAGCCGTACCGGGTGGTGGCCCGTCACCCGGGTTTCGAGCTGCGCCGCTACCCCGCGCACCTGGTCGCCGAGGTCCGCGCCGAGGGGTCGTTCGAGTCCGCCGGCAGCGCGGCGTTCCGGCCGCTGGCCCGGTATCTCTCCGGGGCGAACCGGTCGCGCCGGGCGGTCCCGGTGGCCGCGCCGGCGACGCCGCAGCTCGCCGGCTCGGAGCGGATCGCCATGACGGCCCCCGTACTGCAGGAGGAGGGCGACCGGCCGGGAAGCTGGCTCGTGCGGTTCGTCATGCCGGCAGGCTTCACCCCGGCCACGCTGCCCGAGCCGACGGACCCGCTGGTCACCACCCGGGAGATCCCCGCGCAGCTCGCGGCCGCGATGCGGTTCTCCGGGCGGTGGACCGCGCGGACGTTCGAGCGCCGGGCCACGGCGCTCGGCCGCGCGGTCACCGCCGCCGGGCTGCGCCCGACCGGAGCCGTCCGGTACGCGCGCTTCGACCCCCCGTGGCGGCCCTGGTTCCTACGCCGTAACGAGGTCGTGCTCCCGGTCGCCGAATAGTCGGCGGCCGGCACGGTCGCCCGGGGGCACCCCTAGACTCGGGGACCCGCTGCTGCCCCACCGGATGGGAGACCTCCCGTGCGCCGCTGGCCCGCCGCCCTGGTCCTGGTGCTGCTGCTCGCCGGCTGCGGCGGCGGCGACACCGGGACGACTGTCCTGCCGGCCTGGGAGGCCCCGTCGCCGACCGCGCCCGCCCCGCTGACCGTGAAGGAGGCGAAGGGCCGCTACCTGGCCATCGTGGCGCCGTACAACACCGCGCTGGAGGAACTGGAGGAGGCGCTGGCGGCGCGCCGGCCGTGGCAGACGGTCCGGAAGTTGGCCGGCACGGTCGCCACCACCAGCGCCGCGCACGCCGAGCAGCTCCGCGCCACCGACTGGCCGGCCGCGACGCGGGCTCCCCTCGCCGCGCTGCTCAAGGAGAACGACGTGGCCCTGCGGCACTGGAAGCTCGCCGCCGGGGCCGGGAGCGCCGCGGCGCTGATGCGGGAGATCCGGGCCGCGGCCGCCCACGACGGCGGTGCGCAGGCCGACAAGGTACGCGGCAGCCTCGGCCTGCCGGTCTACCGGGACTCCTGACCGCGGTACCGCTGCCCGCCTGCCCCTCCGGACGGCGTCGGGCCCGCGCCGAGGTGCGGCGCGGGCCCGAACGGGGTGGGCGAGCTACTTGCCGTTGCCCGTGTTGTTCACCCGGAAGCTGTAGTCCGCGTCCAGGTAGGTGAGGTCACCGGTCGGCAGGTTGGAGATCAGGACGGCGAAGTCGTCCTGGTTGCCGTTGGCGCACTTCGTCCGCAGGCCGCCGGCGGTGAACTGGTCGCCGGTGGACCGGTAGACCCAGTTGCCCGCGCCGTCGGTGGTCTCACCCGGCGAGGTGACGCCCGGGGTGAGGTCGCAGTGGCTGACCACCTGGACCGTCCAGTTGTTGTCCTGGACGCCGTTGGTGGCGAACCAGTTGCCCGCCGCCGAGGTGAGGCTCGCGTCGGCGCCATTGACCTTCACGTCGTCCACGAACCAGCCGGTGTCCATGTACGCGGCGTCGGTGGAGTACCGGAAGCGCACGTCCGTGGTGCCGGCCGGCAGGTCGGCGGTGAGGTGCTGGTAGACCGGGTCGTCGACGAAGTACTCGCCGCCGGAGGTGCCGGTCAGGCCGTTGCCCTCCTCGTTGTTGCCGTGCGGGTCGTCGTTGGTGGTGACCACCTGCCCGGCGTCGGTGCGCACCGGCACCGTGACCCAGCTGCCGTTGACCAGGGCCTCGACGAAGCCGTAGTCCCAGCCCTCCTCGATGAAGTACCAGCTCCAGAAGTCGAGCGAGGTGACCGCGCCGGAGGTGGTGACGTCGAGGATGTTGTCGTTCTGGCTCTCGTACCCGGCGTACCAGTGGGTGGCGCCGGTGTGCGGCGGGACCGCCGTCTCGTCGTCGCCGTCGAAGGCCAGCGACACCGTCGGGCCGGGGTTGCGGAACCGCTCGACCGACATGCCGAACGGCACGGCGGTGGTGTCGGGGCGGTTCTTCAGCCGCGCCCACTTGGCCTCCGGGGTGGAGCCGTGGTAGCTGCCCCGGCCCGCCCAGAAGACGTCGTCGGCGATGTCCATGGTCCAGGAGGTGTCGGCGGGGTCGCCGAAGTTGAACGCCTTGATGTCGTAGATCGGCGAGCCCTCGTCGTCCAGGTAGACCGCCACCGACCAGTCGCGGAACAGGTCGGCCGCGCTGCGCAGGTGGGCGCCGGTCGCCGCGTTGAAGTCGTCGATGGCGTTCTGCACGCCGGTCATGCCGTCCGCCTGCTCCTCGAAGATCGTCTTGATGAGCAGGTCACCGGCCTTGCCGTCGTACTGCTTGTCCGGCGTCCAGGTGCCGTCGCCGTTGCCTCCGGCCTGCTCCCACAGGTACTGGAAGTAGGTGAACGAGGCACCGTAGTTGGCGAGGGTGCCGCCCCACCGGGTCAGCGACGTCTCCTCGTACAGGACCTGGTGGTTGGTCAGGTGCGAGCCCCCGGCGTCCAGGCCGTTGAGGAAGATGGCGAAGTCGGCCAGGCCCTCGTCGACCCAGGACAGCTCGCCCGGGTCGCTGTAGTTGTGCAGGAGGTGCTGCAGCTCGTGCGCGACCGTGCCCTCGTACAGCTCGGGGCGGTCGTTGGCCGGGTTGGCGTCGCGCCACGGCGAGTCGTTCGGGCCGACCCGGTTCGCCCAGTCGAGGGCGTCCACGACGATGACGTTCATGCCGTTGCTGTCGATGAAGTCCGGCGCGAAGTAGCCGGCCGTGTACGACGTCTGGGCGCAGTCGTAGTAGGCGTCGTCCTGGATGTTGTAGAGCACCATGACCAGCGAGTCGCTGGCCGGCTCGTCCGGGTCGGCCGCGTCCATCGGCCCGAAGTGCTCCTCGTCCACGGCGACGATCTGGTCGGCGAGCTTGTCGCCGACGTAGTCGATCTGCGCCTGGGTGAGGGCGAACTGCGCCGCCGTGGCGGTGGCGCAGGGGGTGAACGCGTCGCCCGGGTTGTGGTCGAACTGCGGGTCGAGGCTGGCCACGCCGGCCGGCGCGCTGCCGTCGAGCGGGGTGCCCTTCGGGACGTAGATGTAGACCGGGGTGCCGTCCGGCGTGGTGTTGGCGTAGACCCGGGTGAAGTCCTGGTTGTAGGTGCCGCCCGCCGCGCTGTCGTTGATCGGCAGCGTGATGGTCGGTTCACCGGGAAGGTTCTCGTGGTCGTTGGCCTGGGCCGGGGCCGAGACCGTGAAGGCGAGCGCCGTCACGCCCGCCACCGCGGCCGCGATCCGGCTCGGTCGTCGCATTCGCACGTGGTGCCTCCTGCCGTGAGGCGGTGATCAGCTCCGGCCACCGCCGTCGGGTGTGCAGATGCCCCCGGCCGTGCCGCCGCGGCGGCGGCTGACCAGGGGAATTTGCTTTAGGCAACCACTTGCGACGGTGGCCGGGGAGGCGAGCCAGGTCACAAATGTGTCACGACCGCGAGTCACCTGACCGCACGTGCAACCCCGGCCGGCGGATCGTCCGAGGGGCCGGCGTCCGCCCGGCCGTCCATCTCGTACCGACCGGGCCGGAGCCGGCCACCGTTCGGGTCCGGAGCCGGCGCCCGTTCTAGGCTGGGTGGTCGAGTGACGCCGGCGCGAGGAGGCCCCATGACCCGCTACGCCGCCCTGCTGCGGGGCGTCAACGTCGGCACCACGCGGCTCGCCATGGCCGACCTGCGCCGCCTCGTCGGCGACCTGGGGCACGAGGACGTCAAGACCTACCTGCAGAGCGGCAACGTCGTCTTCAGCAGTCCGCCCACGAAGGACGACCTCCTGGCCGAGGGCATCGCGCGCAAGCTCGCCGACGAGCTGGACCTGCGCGTGCCCGTGCTGGTGCGCAGCGGTGACGAGCTCGCGGCGGTCGTGGCGGCCAGCCCGTACGCCGGCAAGCAGGACGACCCGACCCGCGTGCTGGTGGCCTTCCTGGCTGCCGCGCCGAGCCCGGCCCGGGTCCGGGAGCTGGCCGCGCCGGCCGGCGAGAACCTGGAGTTCGCGGTCGACGGCCGCGAGGTCCACCTGCACTTCCCCGACGGCGGCTACGGGCGGACGAAGTTCACCAACGCCCACCTGGAGAAGAAGCTGGGCGTGGTGGCGACCACCCGGAACTGGAAGTCGGTGCTGGCCCTGCGCGACCTGACCGCCGGCTGAGCGGAGGGACCGGCCCCCGTGACCCGGCCCCTCCGCGCGCGCGAGCTCAGAAGTGGTACGCCGTGTGGTATTCCGGCACCAGCACGCGGCTGCGCGGCGAGGCCTTCCGCACGGCGGCGATCAGGTCGTCGAGGCGCTTACGGTCGGTCGGCGCCACCGCCGGCGGGTTCGTCAGCGGGGTCTCGAAGTTGTCCCAGTGCACCGGCACCACGACCTTCGGGTGATCGAGGGCGGCCATGAGCCGGGGCACGTAGTCGGCCGTGGCGGTGGTCGCGGCCGAGGCCACCATCGCCACGTCGGGAGCCAGCCCGACCAGGTTGCGCTCGGCGAAGTCGCTCGCCCCCATGAAGAACACCGACGGCCCGCCGTCGACCCGGATCTGGTACGCCAGGGTGTCCCCCTCGGGCAGGTCGGCGATCGTCGCCGGCTTCGGCGGCCGGCTCACCCGCACCCCCGGGAAGGCCATCGACCAGGCGCCGTTGCGGCTGTGCAGCGAGCTGATCACCTCGACCGTGTACGCGCCGAAGTCGAGCACCTCGCCGCCCTTGACCGGGGCGAGCTGCCCGCTCGGCAGCCCCTGGGCCAGCCCGAGGTGGTACGCGGTCAGGGTGCCGACGACCCGGGCGCCGGTCCGCTCCGCGATGTAGGGGACGTCGTTGAAGTGGTCCCAGTGGGTGTGCGTGACCAGGATGTTCTCGGCCCGGTCCACCAGCGGGTCGATCACGGTGGGCCGCACCGTCAGCGGGGTGTTCTCGTCGAACGCGCCCCGGAACAGGCCGGTGTCGAAGCGGCTCAGGTACGGGTCGACCAGCACCGTGCGGTCGCCGATGTCGATCCGCCAGCCGGACGTGCCCCACCAGCGGAAGCTGACGGCGCCGCCGCGGCGGGTGCCGGCGGGGACGGGGTCGGCGGCGGCCCGGGCCGGCGCGGCCGGCACGCCGGCGACCAGGCCACCCGTCGACACGGCGGCGGTGCCGACGGCGGCATCACGCAGGAAACGGCGGCGGTCGTAGGAGCGTTTGTCGAACATGGAGCGTCCTCCCCGTGCGGGACCGGTTGATCGGTGGGCCCACCCCACCATCGGCGGCCCGCCCGTGTCCAAGATCGTCCGGCGGCACGACCGATACGCGCCCGGATATCACCGCAGGTCACCGCCCTGCCGCCGGGCCGGGGCGGCCGGGAAATCAACCCGTGCGCAACGCCTCGACGGCGGTCCGGGCGGCCTCGCCCATGGCCAGGTCCACGTCGATCCGGCGGGTGCTCAGCCGCTCGGTGCGGGCGAACACCGCCACCGCGTACCGGCCGCCGTCGGGATACTCGACGACCCCGGCCTCCAGGTGCAGGCCGGGCAGGGTGCCGGTCTTCCCGGCGACCCGTACGCCGGGCGGGAAGCCGGCGGCGAGCCGGGTCCAGAAGAGCTGCCGGGCCATCAGCTCGCGGACCATGGCGCACGCGGCCGGCGGTCCCGCCTCGTCCCGCCAGATCAGGCGGAGCAGCCGGGTCATCTCCCGGGCCGTGCTGGACGTGGTGTGCGCCGGGTCGAAGACCCGCATGGCCCGGACCCGCTCCGGCGGCAGGGTGGGGAAGATCCGGGCGAAGTCGGCCTCCGTGCGGGCGCCCACGTCGGCGAGCATCGTCTCGACCAGCTGCCGGGGACCGCCGACGATCCGGGTACGCGGCAGGTCCAGCTCGGCGGCGAGCATCGGCAGCACGTCCGGGCCTACCCGGCGCAGCAGCAGGTCGGCGGCCGTGTTGTCGCTGACCGACATGGCGAAGTAGGCCAGGTCGCGCAGGGACACCTCGACGTCGTCGGCGCAGCCGGCGACGCCCCAGCCGCCGAGCCGGTCGGCGGCGCCGACCAGCACCCGCTCGACCGGGTCGAGCTGACCGGCGACGACCTGCCGGGCGAACTCCAGCGCCAGCAGGATCTTGAACACGGAGGCGATCACCACCTGCTCGTCGGCCCGCAGCGCCACCGCCCGCCCCGGCGTGTCGACGTCCTCGACGTGCACGCAGCCGCTGATCCCGGCCCGCTCGAAGATCTCCCCGATCCGCTCCCCGCTCACCCCGACACGCTAACCAGCGGCGGTCGGGGCGGGCGTAGGGTGCCCGTCGTGGACCTGCTGCGACACCTGCGGCACTTCGTGGTGGTCGCCCGCGAGCTGCACTTCGGGCGGGCCGCCGAGGCGCTGGGCATGGCGCAGCCGCCGCTGAGCCAGTCGATCCAGCGGCTGGAGCGCGAGCTGGGCGCCACCCTCTTCGACCGGTCGCAGCGGCAGGTCCGGCTCACCACGGCCGGCCAGCTCCTGCTGGGCGAGGCCGACGAGCTGCTCGCCGGGGAGCGCCGGCTGCGCAACCTGGTCGACCAGGTGCGCCGGGGCGCGCTCGGCGTGCTGCGCGCCGGCGTACCCCCGGAGACCCCGGCCGTGACGCTGCGCGCGCTGCTCGACGGGCTCGCGGCCCGGGCGCCCGGGCTCGACCTGGACCTGCACGAGCTGACCAGCGCGGAGCAGCGGCGGATGCTGGCCGAGGGGCGGCTCGACGTGGGCCTGCTGCACCATCCGGTGGAGGAGGCCGGGCTGCGCTTCGGCCCGGCCGTGGACACCCCGGTCGGTGTGCTGCTGCCCCGGGCCGCTCCAGCGGCGCGGGCCCGTGAGGTGACGCTGGCCGACCTGGCCGGCCTGGATCTGATCACCGCGCCGCCGGCCACCGCGCCCGGCTGGCACGGGCACCTGCTGGCGGTCTGTCGCCGGCACGGCTTCGTGCCGGCCCGGGTCCGGCCCGCCCGCAACCCGGAGTTCCTGTTCGGGCTGCTGCTGGCCGGTGGCGCGGTCGCCCTGGAACCGGAGGCGGTGGCCCGCCGCGAGCCGCGGGTGGCCTGGCGGCCGCTCGTCGGCGCGCCGCTTGTGAAGCGAACCTCGGCGGCCTGGCCGGCGCGGGCCGGGCATCCGGCGGCCCCGATGTTCGGGCAGCTCGCGGCCGAGGTGCTGGCCGTCGCGGAGCCGCCGCCGGCGACCGCGGCGCTCGCGTCGGCCGCCCGGCCCTGGCCGGTGCTCTTCGAGGCCGGCCAGGGCGGGACGAGCCCGGATCAGCAGCCGCAGGTGTAGTAGAGGATGTCCCAGTGGTTGCCCTCCTTGGTGTAGAGGTTGCCGGAGGGCGCGCGGTACTGGTAGCCGAAGCCGGAGATGTAGCCGACGTAGGTGTAGGCGGCCGAGATGTAGTTCTGGATGCATGTGCTCGGGGCGATGTCGACCTTGTAGCCGTTCCAGTGGCTGTAGGTGCCGCTGGTGTGGCCGACCTCGGTGCCGGCCGTGATGGTGACGGCGCAGCCGCTGGCGCGCTTGAAGGTGATGATCCCGTCGATGGTGGCCTGGCGGATGCCCTCGAAGGAGGTGCAGGTGGCGACGTAGCGGTCGCTGCAGTTGCCGCTGGATGTCCAGGAGATGCCGGCGGCGCGGAGCTGCGAGGTGGCGCTGGAGTGGCTGATCGCCCAGGCTGGGGCGCTCAGGCCGAGGGCGGCGCCGACGGTGACGGCGGTGGCGGCGAGCAGGGTGAGCAGGCGCCGACGGAGACCGGTTCGGATGGACGACATGATGCTCCGTTCCCGTGCTGACGAGGTTGCAGGATTCCTATCAACCATCGATGCCCGCGAATACGTGGCCGGGACACACAGGATCGATTCCGATTGATGTGTGTCCCAGACCTTGCTACGGGGGCGAGCATGGTGGCGGCGCAGATCACCCGGTGGCGGCCGTGACGAGCCGGGTCGAGCGGGTAGAGAACCCGGTTGGCAAGGCCCGGCACGGCGCGTGGAAGCGTTCCCGGGCACTCGGACGATCGGAGATGAGGCTCCCATGGCCCCGAACAGCGTTCCCGACATCTCGCTCAACGACGGCAACACCATCCCGCAGCTCGGCTTCGGGGTCTTCCAGATCGAGCCGAAGGACACCGCACAGGCCGTCAGCAGGGCGCTTGAGATCGGCTACCGGCACATCGACACGGCCGAGATGTACGGCAACGAGGCCGAGGTCGGCCAGGCCGTGCGCACCTCCGGCCTGGACCGGGGCGAGGTCTTCGTCACGAGCAAGCTGAGCAACGCCTTCCACCGCCCGGACGACGCCCGCAAGGCGTTCGAGTCGACCCTCGCGGAACTGAAGTTCGACTACCTCGACCTGTTCCTCATCCACTGGCCGCTGCCGACCCGCTACGACGGCGACTTCGTCTCGACCTGGCGGGTGCTGGAGGAACTCCAGCGCGACGGCCGGGTCAGGTCGATCGGCGTCTCCAACTTCCAGGTCGCCCACCTGGAGCGGCTGGCCACCGAGGCGGAGGTCACGCCGGCGGTGAACCAGATCGAGGTGCACCCGTACTTCGCCAACGAGGAGGTGCGCGCCTACGGCAAGGCGCACAACATCCTCACCGAGGCGTGGTCGCCGATCGCCCAGGGCAAGGTGCTGGACGACCCGACCGTCGTCGACATCGCCGAGGAAGTCGGGCGGACCCCGGCCCAGGTGGTGCTGCGCTGGCACGTGCAGCGCGGCGACATCGTGTTCCCGAAGTCGACCACGCCGAGCCGGATCGAGGAGAACTTCCAGATCTTCGACTTCGCGCTGGACGACGCGGCCATGGACCGGATCAACGGCCTGGACAAGGGCGAGGCCGGCCGGCAGGGCCCGAACCCGGACACCTTCGACTACCTGCCCGAGTGAACCGCCATCCCGACCGGGTGCCGGGCTGACCGGCCCCCGCTCGGGGGCTCAGGAGCTGATCCGCTCCGCGAGCCGGCGGAACGCGGCCTGCGTCGGCGACCCCGGCGCCGGGACGTAGACGATCAACCGCTGGTCGGTCTCCGGCACGTGCAGCACCCGGCACTCGAACTCCAGCGGGCCCAGCTCCGGGTGGGCGACCCGCTTGACGGTCGGGCGCCGCTCCCCCACCTCGTGCTCGGCCCAGAGGGCGGCGAACCGCGGGGACAGCCCGAGCAGTTCGGTGACCAGCGCGGCCAGCGCCGGGTCGGCCGGGTAGCGGCCGTACGCGGCCCGCAGGTCGGCCACGGTGGTGCGAGCGAACCGCAGCACCTCCGGGTCGGCCCAGTGCGACTCGGGCACCGTCGCGCCGAACATCCAGCGCACCATGCTGCGCCCGCCGGGCGGCACCGCCGACAGGTCGCCGACGAACCAGGCGGCCAGCCGGTTCCAGGCCAGGATCTCGTAGGCGGCGTCGACCAGGTACGCGGGTGTCTCCGACATCGCGTCGAGCAGGTGCCGCGTCCCCGGCGACACCTCCCGGCCCGGCCCGGTCGCGTCCGGTGGGCAGTCCCCGGCGACCTGGAACAGGTACACCCGCTCGTCCCGGCTGAGCAGCAACGCCCGGGCCAGCGCCGCGAGCACCTGCCGGGACGGGTGCGGGCCGCGCCCCTGCTCCAGCCGGATGTAGTAGTCGATGGCCATGCCGGCGAGCTGCGCGACCTCCTGGCGGCGCAGGCCCGGCGTGCGGCGGCGTACCCCCTCGGGGAGGCCGACCTCGGCGGGGCGCAACCGGGCGCGGCGGGTGCGCAGGAAGTTCGCCAGTTCCGCGCGGCGCAAGGTGCTCATGTCCCCAAGCCTGCCGCACCACCGGCCGTCCAGGCTGGTACCACCGGTACCAGGTTCGGCGGGCCTCTCCCGCCGGCCCGTGCCGGGCGGCAGCCTCGACCGCATGACGACGACGATCGCCCTGGTCACCGGGGCCAACAAGGGAATCGGCCTGGCCACGGCCCGGCAGCTCGGCGCGCGCGGGATGACCGTGCTGGTCGGCGCGCGGGACGCCGCGCGCGGCCGGGACGCCGCGGACAAGCTGCGCGCCGAGGGGGCCGAGGCCCGCTCCGTGCCGCTGGACGTCACCGACGCGGCGTCGGTCGCCGCCGTGGCCGGGCTGGTCGAGCGGGAGTACGGCCACCTGGACGTGCTGGTCAACAACGCCGGCATCATCCGGGCCGACGGCGCCGGGCTGCCCAGCGAGACCACGCTCGACTCGCTGCGGGAGGTGTACGAGACGAACGTGTTCGGCGTGGTCGCGGTGACCAACGCGCTGCTGCCGCTGCTGCGCCGCGCGCCGGCCGCCCGGATCGTGAACGTCTCCAGCGAGGTCGGCTCGATCGCGGTGATGACCGACCCCGAGGGCGCCCTGTTCGCGCTCACCTCGATCCCCTACCCGTCCTCGAAGACGGCGCTGAACATGGTCACGGCCATGTACGCCAAGGAACTGCGGGACACCCCGATCAAGGTGAACGCCGCGAACCCCGGCTACTGCGCCACCGACCTCAACCACCACAGCGGGTTCCGCACCCCGGAGGAGGGGGCGGAGGTGAGCGTGCACCTCGCCACCCTGCCGGCGGACGGGCCGACCGGCCTGCTCTGGGGCTACCAGATGGACGCCGGCGGCGGCTACGGGGTGCTGCCCTGGTGAGAGTTTGACTTCGCGCGCACTCGAAGGTGGAGGGTGGTGGCACCGCACCGACGGGGAGGACACCATGCGATACCGCACCATCGGCACCGACCCGGCCACCCGGCGCGAGGTCAGCGTGCTCAGCCTCGGCGCGATGCTCTTCGGCACCGCCACCGACGAGGCCACCTCGTACGCCATCCTCGACCGGTACGTCGAGGCCGGCGGCACCTTCATCGACACCTCCGACAACTACGCGTTCTGGCAGAACGGGGGCCAGGGCGGGGAGAGCGAGGAGCTGCTCGGCCGCTGGCGGCGCAGCCGCGGCATCGGGGGCGAGGTGTTCATCGCCACGAAGCTCGGCGCCCGCCCGCTCGCCCCGGGCACCAGCTACGTGGACAACGCCGAGGGCCTGTCCGCCAAGGTGATCCGCGAGTCGGCCGAGCGCAGCCGGGAACGGCTCGGCGTGGACCGGCTCGACCTGCTCTACGCGCACATCGAGGACCGCACCGTGCCGCTGGAGGAGACGGTCCAGGGCTTCGCGGACCTGGTCGCCGAGGGCACCGTCGGCCTGCTGGGCGCGAGCAACCACCGCGCCTGGCGGGTCGAGCGGGCCCGGGCGCTCGCCGCGTCGGCCGGCCTGCCCGGGTACGAGGTGCTCCAGTACCACCGCAGCTACCTGCCCCGGCGGCTCGACCTGCCGGGCGACCTGGACCCGGACGGCGACGTCGGCTGGGTCGGCCCCGACCTGGCGAGCTACCTGCGAGCCGAGCCGCAGCTCACCCTGGTGGCGTACTCGCCGCTGCTCAAGGGCGCCTACGCGAAGCCGGAACGCCTCGGCGAGGAGTACGCCCTGCCGAGCACCCCGGCCCGGCTGGCGGCGCTGCGGGCGGTCGCCGACGAGACCGGGGCGACGGTCAACCAGGTGGTGCTGGCCTGGTTGCTGGGCGGCGACGTGCCGGCGATCCCGCTGGTCGGCTTCTCCTCCGTGGCGCAGCTGGAGGAGAGCCTCGCGGCGGTCGAGCTGGAGCTGACCGTGGAGCAGCGGGTCCGGCTGGACGCGGCCCGCTGACGACGGCCCTGGTCGGGCGTGCCCCGCACGCCCGACCAGGGGTGCGCCTGCTCAGCTCGCCGGAAACGGGCGCAGCCCGATGTCGACCGTCAGCGTGCCGGTGGACGGGACGGTGACCGGCTTCGCGTCGGAGGCCTCGGCGACGCCGTCGTACCAGCCCGCGTAGTCGGCGAACCCGCCCCACTGCCAGCCGACGGTGACGGTCTGCCGGCCGAGCACCCGCGCCTCGTACCGGCCGTCGTAGTCCCACGTCGACCCGACGACCTCACCGGTGGCGGCGTTGTGGAACGTCAGCACGGCGCTGACCGGGTGTCCCGCGGGGTTCGTGAGCCCGCCGGTCACCAGGGTGCCGCGCTTCAGCGCCGGGCTGTAGGTGGTGCTCTGGCCCGCCCGGACGGTGACCGGCTTCGCCTGGCCCCGGACCGGGACCCCGCCCGACCACTGGAGGGCGTGGTCGGGTGTGGTGAACAGCAGCGGCCAGCGGTAGGGGCCGAGCCAGTCGATCCGGTAGGTGCCCTGACCGTCCAGGTAGGTGCCCCAGCTGAGGTAGGACAGGCCCGAGGAGTGGGCGAGCGAGACCTCGCCCGAGGTGACCGGCGCACCGGTGGCGGCGCTGGTCACCGTGCCGGTGATGGTCCCGGCCCGGTCGAGGCGGACCGGCGGGACGGTGACGGTCCGCCCGGCGGCGAGGTTGAGCCTCCGGGCCCGGGCCGGGTCGCCCGTGCCACCGGTGGCGCCGACCCACTGCGCCCCGTACGGCGAGCCGCCGGTCGGCCGGACGAAGAGGTTCCAGGAGCCGGCCCCGACGTTGTCGAGCCGCAGGCGCCCGGTGCCGTCGGAGCAGGCCAGCGGGCCGACGCTGGGCAGTTCTCCGGTGCCGGCCGGAGCGACCGTCGCGCACGCTCCCGCGACCGGCGCCCCGGTGGCGGCGTCGACCACCGTCGTCTCGACGTGGGCCGCGGGTGTCAGGTCGACGACCGCGGTGGCGGTGTCGCCCTCGGTCACGTTCACCGTCGCGTCGGCGGCCAGGTGGTTGCCGTCCTCGGTGTAGACCCGGATCGTCTGGGGGCCGGGGACGAGCCGGGGAATGGTCAGCTCGGTGTCGTCGCAGTTGCCGCCGCGGCCGTCGGCGTACGCGCAGACCCGGCTGATCGGCGCGCCGGTGATCGCGTCCCGGGCCCGCACGGTGAGCGGGCTCGGCGGGAGCAGCCGCTCGGTGACGTCCGTCGTGTCCCCCGCGGTCACGCGGAACGCCTCGGCCCGGGCGTAACTCGTCTTCCCGTGCACCCACTGTCGCAGCCCGTCGTCGGGCAGGTCGGGGTCGACGTACGCCGGGGTGATCAGAATCTTGTAGTCGTTGGCCGGCACCTCCACGCTGAGCTGCCCGGACTCGTCGAGTTGCAGGAACTCGGAGTGGCTGTCGTCGGTGGCCACCAGGTTGACGCTGCCCCGTGCGGCGGCGCCGTCGGGCTGGGTCACGGTGAGCCGCAGGAGCCCGGCGTCCGGCTCCTGCGCGGCGGAGGCGGCGGTGGCCGGTAACGCGGCGGCCAGAACCGCGGCGGTGAACGTGGCGAGACTTCGACGTGCGACGGACACAGGGATCCCCTCTCCGGTGAGTGCACGGGGACCCGCGTGGCAGCTGACGAGACACCCCCCGTGCGTCATGTGCCGCCGGAAGCGTAGGGCGATCGGTCCGTCGCGCACTGTCCGCGATCCGGCATCCGGCAGCGGTGCCGCACCCCCCGCGCGAAGAGGCATATCGGTCGTGCCCGATTCACCCTTCTCTCGTCAGCTCGATCCGCCAGTCGTTCGACCGCATGAGGTGCCCCGGCGGGTACTCGAACTCCGTCTCGCCGAGCAGCGTGAACCCGGCCTTGCGGCACACCGCGTTCGACGCCGGGTGGTCCACCGACGGGTAGGCGTGCGCGAAACGCCGGTCGCCGTGCGCCGTGGCCTCCGCGATCAGCGCGCGCACCGCCGCGCTCGCCAGCCCTCGCCCCTGGTACGCCGGCAGCACCGCCCAGCCCATCTCGTAGACCGGCTCGCCGCGCCACTCCCGCGCCCAGTAGCCGACGCTGCCCACCTTCGTCCCGTCGGGCAGCGCGACGGTGAACATGTGCCCGCTGCGCGGGCCGGGGCCGCGCAGGTAGCGCTCGTGCCGGGCGAGCACCTGCTCGTCGGTCTCCGGGCCGCCGGTGTGCGCCCGCACCTCCGGCGCGTTGAGCTGCCGCAGCAGCGCCAGGTCGTCGGCGCTCCACCGCGCGAGGCGTACCTCGGTCATGCCGTCCCCTCTCCTCCGGCGCCGATTGAAGCAGCCGCCCCCGACACCGGCCCGCCAGATCCGATCTGGCGGGCCGCCGGTCGTC
Organism: Micromonospora chaiyaphumensis; assembly: GCF_900091435.1. Taxonomy (GTDB): domain Bacteria; phylum Actinomycetota; class Actinomycetes; order Mycobacteriales; family Micromonosporaceae; genus Micromonospora; species Micromonospora chaiyaphumensis. The sequence goes on along the minus strand of NZ_FMCS01000013.1, from coordinate 79,947 downwards.
TTCTGGCGCCTGCGGGGTGAGGCCCACACCAGCGGGAGGGGAGCATGACGCCGTTGCGGCTCGCCGTGATCATCGGCAGCACCCGGGAGGGACGGATCGGCGACCGGATCGGTCGCTGGTTCGTCGCGCAGGCACGCCGCCGGGACGGGCTGGCGGTGACCGTGCTCGACCTCGCGGGGTACGACTTCCCGGCCAGCCTGCCGGCCGAGCCCACGGCGGCGATGCGGTCGTTCGCCCGGGAGGTGAACCGCGCGGAGGCGTTCGTGGTGGTCACCCCGGAGTACAACCACAGCTTCCCGGCGTCGTTGAAACAGGCGATCGACTACGCCTACGACGAGTGGCAGGCCAAGCCGGTCGGCTTCGTGTCGTACGGCTGCCGGTCGGTCGGCCTGCACGCGGTCGACCAGCTGCGCACCGTGTTCACCGCCCTGCACGCGACGACCGTGCGCGACACCGTCGGCGTCGACCTGCTCGACGGCGAGCCGACGGGGCGGGTCGAGGAGCAGCTGCGGCAGGACGCCCGGGTGCTCCTCGACGAGCTCTGCTGGTGGGGCCTGGCGCTGCGCGAGGGTCGCGCGGCGCGCCCGTACGTCTCCTGAGGACACCGATGAAGAGAGGTAGTGATCATGAGTAACCGGAACACCGGCCTGGCCGTCGAGGCCGACGGCCTGGTCCGGTCGTTCGGCTCGACCCGCGCGCTCGACGGCCTGGACCTCCAGGTCCCCGCCGGCACCGTCTACGGCCTGCTCGGGCCGAACGGCGCCGGCAAGACCACCGCGGTACGGGTGCTGGCCACGCTGCTGCGCCCGGACGGCGGGCAGGCCCGCGTCTTCGGCCACGACGTGGTCGCCGAGGCGGACGCCGTGCGGGCCCGGGTCAGCCTCACCGGCCAGTACGCGTCGCTCGACGAGGACCTGACCGGGGCGGAGAACCTGGTCCTGCTGGGCCGGTTGCTCGGCCTGGGCCGGCCGGCGGCCCGGCAGCGGGCCGACCAGCTCCTCGCCGCGTTCGGGCTGACCGAGGCGGCCGGGCGGCAGGTGAAGAAGTACTCGGGCGGCATGCGGCGGCGCATCGACATCGCGGCGAGCATCCTCAACACCCCGGACCTGCTGTTCCTGGACGAGCCGACGACGGGGCTGGACCCGCGCAGCCGCAACCAGGTGTGGGAGATCATCCGGGCGGTGGTCGCGCACGGCACGACGGTGCTGCTGACCACGCAGTACCTGGACGAGGCCGACCAGCTCGCCGGCCGGATCGCGGTGGTCGACCACGGCCGGGTGATCGCGGAGGGCACCCCGGGCGAGTTGAAGTCGTCGGTCGGCTCCGGCACCGTCCACGTGCGACTGCGTGACGCCGGGGAGCGAACCCGGGCCGAGCAGGTGCTGCGGACGGCGCTGGGCGTTCCCGTGCAGTTGGAGGCCGACCCGGTGGCGCTCACCGCCCGGGTCGGCGAGGACGGCACCGACCTGGAGGCCGGCGAGCAGGCCGCGCGCGCCCTGGGTGAGCTGGCCCGGGCCGGCATCGTGGTGGACGACTTCTCCCTCGGCCAGCCCAGCCTGGACGAGGTGTTCCTGGCCCTGACCGACCACCCCGCCGTCGGGGCCGACGAGCGGGACGACGAACTGGAGGCGGCCCGATGAGCGACACCGCGACCACGACCGGGCGGCCGCCGTCCGTCTACGTGCCGTCCGCCGAGGCGCTGGCGACGGTGCTCGCCCCGGGCGAGCGGCCACCGAGGCCGGGGGCGCTGTCCGCGTCGCTGACGTTCGGCTGGCGGGCGCTGCTGAAGATCAAGCACGTGCCGGAGCAGCTGTTCGACGTGACCGCGTTCCCGATCATCATGGTGCTGATGTTCACGTACCTGTTCGGCGGAGCCCTCGCCGACAGCCCTCGTGACTACCTGCAGTTCTTCCTGCCCGGCATCATGGTGACCAGCGTCGTGATGATCACCATGTACACCGGTGTCGGCCTGAACAACGACATCGAGAAGGGCGTCTTCGACCGGATCCGCACCCTGCCGGTGTGGCGGCCGGCCGCGCTGGTCGGCATGATCTTCGGCGACGTGCTGCGCTACGTGCTCGCCGCCGTGGTCATCCTCGGCGTGGGGCTGGCGCTCGGGTTCCGTCCCGCCGGCGGACCGGTGGGCGTGCTCGCCGGCATCGGCCTGCTCGTGATCTTCTCGTTCGCGTTCTCGTGGGTGTGGACGTTCTTCGGCCTGGTGCTGCGCAGCGAGAAGTCGGTGATGGGGGTCAGCATGATGGTGCTGTTCCCGCTGACGTTCCTGAGCAACGTCTTCGTCGACCCGGCCACCATGCCGGGCTGGCTCCAGGCGTTCGTGAAGGCCAACCCCATCACCCACCTGGTCGCGGCCGTACGCGCCGCCATGGCCGGGTCGGCGGACGCCACGAACACCATGTGGCTGCTGCTGTGGAGCGCCGGGTTCGTGGTCGTCTTCGGCACCCTGACCATGTACCGCTACAACCGCCGCTGACCCGACGGGGCGACGGGGGTGCCGCCGCTGCGACGCCCCCGTCGTCGTCCGGCCTCTACCGGACGCCGTTCGCCCACCGCCAGTTGTGCACGAAGCCGTGCTTGACGCCGCCGAAGAAGTACGCCCACACCGGGCTCGTGGCGTAGGGGCCGATCTCGTCGAACATGGCCTTCGCCTCGTCCCGGCGGTCGGACAGCGAGTAGGCGAGGGCGAGCCAGTTGCGGCACACCATCGCGTCGCCGTGCCGGGGCGCGCCGGCCGCTCGCCACTTCGCCGCGCAGGCGTCGTACTCCTGCCGCACCTCGGGGCGCTGGAAGTACCGGCGGCAGGCCAGCACCCCTTCCGGGGTGGGGGTGCCCCAGTTGAACTCGCGCATCGCGTACTCGAAGTGCGCGAAGAGGGGAAGCAGGGTGGCCGCCGTGCCGGGCGGTGCGGCGGCCGCAGCGGCCCGGGCAAGGCCGAACATCTCCTCGTGTGAGCCGTACCACTTCTCGCAGAGGAAGCTCACCGCCGCCAGGTGGACCCCGAAGTTGAACGGGTCACGGCGCCGCGCCTCGGTGAACGCCTCGTGGAACTCCGCCTGCCGCGAGCGGCCGTCGGAGAACATCGCCCACAGCACGTCGATCCACGGCACGGGATCGTGGGGCGCGAGGGCGATGGCCCGGCGCCCGGCGGCCGCGGCCTGGGCCGACAGCTCGGCGAACCCCTGGAACTGCTCCTGGGTCGTCTCGCTGGCCGGGGCTGAACCTCGCGCCCGGCCCGCTCGTTCCGCGAGCGTAGCGGCGAGGAGGACGGCGGCGGTCGGGTCGTCGGGAGCGGACACCAGCCAGGCGTCCAGCCAGGTGTCGTCGGCGGCGGCGTCGCTGAGGACGGAGACCCGGCGGGCGCGGCGCTCCCAGTCGGAGCCGGCGGCCTCGATCACGTCGCGGGCGGCTCGCCAGTCGGCGGACGCCTTGTCCCGCGCGGCGCGCAGCTCCAGGTCGTCGAGGGCTCGGTCCAGGTCGACGGCCGGCTCGACCGGCCGCTGACCCCGGCTGAAGAGGTTCCGGAACATCGAGGCAGCATATGCCCCTCGGACCGGTCGTGGCGGCCGGCCGGTCCGCTAGATGATCATCGTCGATCGCCGGCCGTGGGCTCAGCGGCCAGCTGCCTCGCCGGGCTCGGAGAGGCGCCAGGGCACGGGCTCCTCGGGCAGGTAGCGGCAGAAGCTCCCGGTGGAGACGGCGGCCCGCAGATGCGCGGCGAGCGCCGGATGCCGATCGTCCAGCCGGCGCAACGTGTCACGGATCCGGGCCGTCACCGCCTTGCGGGCCCGCTCGGCCTCGTCGCCGAGCCGTCGGGTGCGCCCGGCCAGCCCGGCCGCGGCCCGCAACTCGGCCAGCAACGCGGTGCGCTCGACGTCCAGGGCGGCCACCTTCCGGTCGTCGCCGCGGGCCGCGGCCCGGTCGATCTCGTCGTCGAGCCGTTGCAGGTGGCGCCGGTAGCGGGCCTTGGCCTCGTCGTCGAGGACCGGGTCGCCACCGAGCCGCCGGGCGGCGACCAGCTCCGGCCCGGCGGCGGGGTCGAGCAGCTCGACCGCGGGCACGTGGACGCCGGGCCGGCTCAGCAGCAGGCGCAGGTCGTGCAGGCCCTTGGCATCGGGCAGGTGCACCACCGTGCCGCGGTAGGCGAGCCGCCACACGGCCCCGTCCCGCCGGAACTCCGGCTGGACGGGCTGGCTCTCACTCGTCCGGTCACCGCCCCCGATGCCGGGACCGGCCGCATGGGCCGCTCCCGCCGGTGGCAGCGCGCGGGCCCGGCCGACTCCGGCGGCGGTGTAGGCGGTTCCAGCGGTCGCCGACACCTCGACGGCGTAACTGGCGGCCGGCGCCCCGACGGTGTGACCGCCTCCCGCTGGTGCCGGCACTGCGACGGAGAGGCCCGCACCCGCTGGTGGCGCAGCGAGCCCACCAGGGACGGTGGCCGTCATCTCCTCCTCGCCGAGCCGGTGCAGGACCTGGGTCATGCCGAGCGCCCGCGCCTCGGCCGCCGTGTCGGCGCGCAGCCGGGCGGCCGTGGCCGCGTCGCCGGGCCGGCCGCGTGCCGTCAGGGCGGCCACCAGCCCGGCCCGGCTCAGCAGTGACCACGGCCGGGCGCCCATCCGGTCGGCGGCGTCGCGAGCGGATTCGTAGCCGGCGACCGCGTCGTCCCAGCGCTGCTCGGCGGCGTCGACGGCGGCCAGCCAGAGGTCGACGGGGCCGCAGATGTCGCAGCCGAAGAACGCGGCCATCCACCGGCCCCGGTGCGGCTCCAGCGCGGCCCGCGCCTCCGCGCAGCGGCGGGGATCGGCGCTGGCGGCCGCCGCCTGTGCCCGCAGCCGCAGCCACAACGGCGACACCGGCCGCGCATAGGTCTCACCGGCCGCCTCGATGCCGCCGGTGAGCCGCAGGGCGGTCCCGGCGTCGCCGCGCTCGGCGGCGGTGATCGCCCGGAGCAGCTCCAGCTGGGGGTGGCCGGCCGCCTCCGGCGCGTCGAGAAGGGCCTGGGCCTCGGCGTGGCGGCCCCGGAGCAGCAGCAGGCACCAGCGCAGGTGCGGGCCCATGAACATGTGGTCGGACTGCTCCCACTCGCCGTAGCCGTCCATCTCGGCGAAGTGCGCGTCGGCGGCGGCGAAGTCGCCGCGGAAGCCGGCGATGATGCCGCTGTCGATGGCCGCCGCCATCCGCCGCCGGGCCACCTCACCCTGCCGGCAGCCGGTCACGAAGGCGGTGAGCTCGTCGTGGTAGCGCGGATCGCCGAGTTCCAGCAGCGCGACCCAGCGCAGCGAGGTGGCCCACAGCTCGGTCTCCCGGTCGCCGGTGCGGCGGGCCACCTCCCGGATCTCGGCGGTGATCACCGCCCGGTCCTCGGCGGTGCCGAGCCCCCAGGTGGTGTCGTGCCGGGCCCAGAGGCTGAAGGTGAGCGCCTCGTCGTCGCGGCCGCGCCGGGCGAGGGTCTCGGTGGCGGTGATCAGGTCGGTGACCAGGGCGCTGGTCTCCCGGCCCGGCTCGGGTTCACCGATCAACCGCGCGTACGCCTCGCGCACCAGCTCACCGGATCCGGTGCGGCGGCGCGCGGGCGCGTCCTGCCGGTGGGCGGTGAGCGCCACGCGGGCCAGCACGGCCGGCTCGTCGAGCGTGCGGGCCAGCGCCGCGGCGTCCACGAGCAGGCGCTCGGCCTCGGCCTGCGTGCCGACGTGCTGCAGCAGCTGGGCGAGTTCGAGCATCACCTTGACCCGGCCGGCCGGCTCCTCGGCGACCTCCAGCGCGCGGCGGAAGTGCTGCACGGACTCCTCCACGGCCAGCCGGCCGCCGGCGTCCCGCGCGGCGGCGACCAGCAGCTCGACGGCGCGCGCCGCGTCGAGGTCGCCGCCGGCCAGCCAGGCGTGCCGGGCCAGGTCGGCCGGGATGAGCCGCTCGGTGAGCGCCGCCGACCGCTCGACGGCGCGCACCACGGCGGTGTGCCGGGCCCGCCGCTCGGCGTCGGCCAACCCGTCGTAGAGGGTCTCCCGGACCAGGTCGTGGGCGAAGGCGAACCGGCCGCCGCCCCGGGCCAGCACGAGCCGGGCGGTGGCCGCGCGGTCGAGCAGCCGGTCCACCTGCGCGACCGGGCCGGGCACGCACGCCGCGAGAACCTGCCGGTGGAAGTCCCGCCCGAGCACGGCGGCGACGGTGAGCGCCTCGACCACCGGGGCGGGCAGCTGGTCGAGCCGGCGGCGCACCGCCTCCCGGACGCCGGGGGCGATGGTGGTGGTCAGCCCGTCGGTGTGCCAGAGCCGGGCGGTCTGCTCGACGAAGAACGGGTTGCCGCCGGTGCGCCGGTGGACCTCGTCGGCGAGGTCACTCCCCGGTTCCCGGCCGGCGGTACGGCGGATGAGCGCCGCCACCTCGTCGCGGGTCAGGCCGGTGAGGGTGATGGTGGTGGCCTTGACGGTCAGCGGCGCCAGCAGTGGCCGGAGCCGGTGCTCGCCGGACTCGACCTCGGCGTCGCGGTAGGTGCCGACCAGCAGCAGCCGTTCGAACCAGGTGTGCTGGGTGGCGAACTGGAGCAGCCGCATCGAGGCCGGGTCGGCCCAGTGCAGGTCGTCGAGGACGACCACGACCGGGCGGTGCTGGGCGACGGCCACGAGCGCGGTGGTCACGGCGTCGTGCAGGGCGAACTCGGCCCGGCCGCCGTCGTCGCCCGGCTCGTCACCGGCCGGGTCGGCGCCGGTGCCCTCGCCGAGCAGCGCCGCGAGCCCCGGCCCGGCGGCCTCCTGTGCCCGGGCCCAGTCGTCGGGCCAGCGGCCCAGGCGGCGCAGCACCTGCACCCACGGCCAGTAGCCGGGGGCGCTGTCGGAGTCCCAGCAGGCGGCGCCCAGCACGAGCGCCCCGCGCCGCCGGGCCTCGTCGGCGGCGGCGCTCACCAGCGTGGTCTTGCCGATGCCAGGCTCGCCGGTGACCAGGACGAGACCGCCGTGGCTGGTGGTCACCCGGTCGACTTCGGCGCGCAGCAGGGCCGCGGGGTGCTCCCGCCCGATGATGGCCTCGCCGAACCGCGGCTCCATGACTTCCCGACGGTAGTCGACCGGTCCGACAACGGGGAGAACCCGCGCGTCGGCGCAGCAGCACGTCAACTCGCTGTCCACCGGCGACCCGACGGGTGGCGGCACGCTTCCCCGCGTACCCGAGAGGTTCGAGGCCCTTGCCGCGGCGCCGCCCGGGGTTGTCGGCGGCGCTCGCGGCGGCCGGGGTCAGAGGACTCCGCCTCCGCTGCTGCGGAGGTTGCTGCCGTCCGTGGGATTCCGGTGGTCGTCCAGCCGGCGGCGGGCCTCGGCCGACGCCGCGAGGTCGTGGACCTGGCGGTCCCCGTCGGCCGCCGTCCGGCGGCTGCGGCGCCACAGTGCCAGGGCCGCGAGGGCCACGAGTACGACGATGGGAACGATGAGCCAGCGCATGTCGGCCTCCCCGGAGGTGAGTTGCCTGTCCCCCAGTGTGCGCAGCCCGGGTCAAGGGTCAGGACTAGCGGTGGAGGCAGCGGGTAACCGCGGCCCATGGGTAGCCACAAGCAGAACAAGCACGATCCGGGCGGCCAGTCGGCGCGGGCGGGGCGAAACCCGGGCAGCGGCGCGCCGGGCCGCCAGGGCGGCGAGATGGAACGCACCGGGAAGCGGCACCAGTTGCACACCGCCACCGGCGCCGCAGGCTCGGAACGGGACCAGGGCCGGGCCAAGGTGCAGGGCGCCCAGCGGGTGCAGCGGCAGGGCGGCGGCTGACAATGCCCGCCTTCCTGCTGCGCTCCGTCTACACCCCGGACGGCATCGGCGGGCTGACGCGTGACGGCGGCACCAAACGCGCCGAGGTGGTCCGGAAACTGGTCGAGGACGCCGGCGGGCAGTTGCTGTCGATGCACTTCGCCTTCGCCGACGACGACACCTACGTGCTCTGCGACCTGCCCGACCACCGCACCGCCGCCGCGCTGGCGATCCGCATCGGCGCGGCCCGCGGGTTGCGGACCCGGGTCACCCCGCTGCTGACCCCGGCCGAGGTCGACGAGGCGACCCGGACGCCGACCGACTACACGCCGCCGGGCGACTGAGCCTCAGCGCGCGTCGGTGACCACGTGCGAGCAGGCCGGGCAGGCCGCCGGGCCCTGCTCGGCGAACCACCGGCAGGTACGCCGGATCGCGCACTTCGGCAACTGCTCCTCGGCCGGCTCGGCGGTCTCCGCGTAGGAGGCGGCCATCCGCGCGCCCAGGCCGCAGTGCTCACCGGTCCAGAAGCCGCAGGACGAGGTGACGCACGGGCCGGCCAGCCGGAAGCGGGACTCGACCGGGGCGCCGGAGTCGCCGGCCGCGGCGAGAGCCACCTCGGCCGGCACGGCCGGCGTGACGTAGGCGACCCGTCCCGCCGGAGTGATCATGCCGAGGAACACGGTGGCGTTCGCCGCCGGCGTGCTCGGACACATCCGCTCCGGCGGGCCGGTACGTCCGGCGACGTCGGTCACCGCTGCATCCAGAAGCCGATGTCGTTGATCTTCTGGCCGAGGTCCTGGGCGAACGGGCCGTCGAGCACCCAGAGCCCGTACCACTCGGGGCGCAGCTTGAGGTTGCCGTGGCCGAGGGTGAGCGGGTTGGTCAGCTTGGCGTTGGCGGTGCCGAGGGCGGCCAGGCCGGCCTTCTGGATCTCGCCGGCGATGAGGGTCTGCTGCTCGGGGGTCAGGTCGACGCCGTCGACCACGAACCGGAACTCGTTGCGGGACATGTGGTACCTCCGGTCACTCGTACGATTCGGTGCCCAGCCCGCGGCGCAGGCTGATCCGGGTGAAGGCCGCCCATCCGGCGTGCGAGGCGGCGTCGCTCGGCTGCCCGGCCCGGGCGAGCACCCGGCCGGCGTGCTCCGCCCAGCCGGCGGCGGTGGCGGCGCGGTCGCCCCACAGCTCCCGGCAGGCGGCGACCGCGAAGGCGACCTGCCCCGGCGCGCCGGTGAACCCGGCGGGCCCGTCGCCGACCCGGACCGTGCCGTTCGGCCGGACGCGCACGCTCGGGAAGTGGTGGTGCAGGCTGGCCACGGTCGCCAGGTGGCCCGCGTCCCGCCGCGCCGCGGCGAAGCCGGCGTGCAGCTCGTCGTCGCGCCGGTAGCGGATCGCGTGCAGGGTGAGGGCGTCGCCGCCCGGGGCGACCCGCCCGACCACCTGGACCGGGGCGCTCCAGGCGCGGGGTGAGTTCGCCGACCAGAAGGCCAGCCAGGCGGCCAGCCGGGCGTGGAAGTCGGCCTGGAGGGTGACCGGCGCGGCGGTGTTGTCGGGTGCGCGCAGCGCCGCGGTGGCGATCCGGTCCCGGGTGACCAGCGGCGTGGTGGCGCGGACGGGGGTCGCCGCGGCGGCGGCGGTCGGGGCGGCGGCCACGCCGGTCACGGTGACCGCCGAGGCCGCCGCCGCGCCGGCGAGCAGCCGCCGGCGCGAGAACGGGTACGGGTTGTCGTTCATCGTCGGCCTTTCGTCGACGGCAGTGCATCGACGCTATCGACCGAGACGGATCAGATGAACACCGTGCGTGACGGGAGGTCGACAGGAAAGCCGGGAATCCCCGGCGGCGTGAATGACCGCTCCTGTGCCGGATTCACGTGGGCGGCTTGTGTCGGCGGGCTCAGCGGGGTGTCGTGTCGGCGGGGAAGCGTTCGGTGCCCAGCACGGCGAGCAGCCGCAGCTTCTCGTACCCCTCGCTGCGTGGCGGCGCGGTGAGCACGAGCAGGGCCTGGGACTGGTCCTCGGTGAACAGCACCTGGCAGTCCAGCTCGATCGGGCCGAGCTCGGGGTGGATCAGCGTCTTGTGGTCGGCGAAGCGCTGGGCGACCTCGTGCCGCTCCCACAGCTCGGCGAACTCGGGGCTGATCTTCTGCAGCGCCCGCACCAGCTCGCCGGCCCGCGACTGCGGGCCCATCGACCCGTACGCGGCGCGCAGGTTGGCGACCTGGGCGCGGCTCTGCCGGTCCCGGTCCTCCTCCGGGTACCGGGACCGCTCAGTGGGGTCGGTGAACCACCGGTAGATCTCGCTGCGGGCCAGCCCCGTGTGGCCCGACCGGTCCCCGAACAGGGCCTCGGCCATCCGGTTCTGCACGAGGACCTCGCCGAGGTTGGACAGGATCAGCGCCGGGGTGTCCGCCAGCCGGTCCATGACCCGCAGCAGCGCCGGGGCGACGTGCGTGGCCGTGGACACCGACGCCGGGGCGTTGTGCCCCGCCACCCGGAACAGGTAGTCGCGCTCGTCGCGGGTCAGCCGCAGCGCCCGCGCGAGCGACGCCAGCAGCTGCGGGCTCGGCTGCGGCCCGCGCTGCTGCTCCAGCCGGGTGTAGTAGTCGGTCGACATGGTGGCCAGGGCGGCCACCTCCTCGCGCCGCAGCCCGGGCGCGCGGCGCCGGGCGCCGGTGGCCAGTCCGACGTCCGCGGGCTGCAGCGCCTCGCGGCGGTGGCGGAGGAAGTCGGCCAGGGCTGCGCGGTCCATGATCCCAGTATCCGCCCGCCGCCCGGGCCAACCAGGGATTGCCGATCCCCCGACAACCGGTCTCTTCATCCGCCGCGGCGGGCGGGCCAGGCTCGGTGCATGAACATCTCCGGAAACACCGTCTTCATCCCCGGCGCCACGAGCGGGATCGGCCTCGCCCTCGCCCTCGCCCTGCGGGCGAAGGGCAACACGGTCATCGTGGGCGGCCGGCGTACCGACCTGCTCGACACGATCGCCGCCGAGCACCCCGGCATCGACACCGTGGAGATCGACACCGCGGATCCCGCGAGCATCACCGCGGCCGCGAAGGACGTGCTGGCGCGGCACCCCGACCTCAACGTCCTGGTGACCATGGCCGGGATCATGCGCGTCGAGGACTGGCGCCGGCCCGAGTCGTTCCTCGCGACGGCGGAGGCCACCGTGACGACCAACCTGCTCGGCCCGATCCGCCTCATCGCGGCGTTCGTCGAGCACCTCCAGGCGCAGCCGGACGCCACGATCATGACGGTCTCCTCGGGCCTGGCGTTCACGCCGCTCAAGGTCACCCCGAGCTACAACGCGTCGAAGGCCGCGATCCACATGCTCAGCGAGTCGCTCCGGCTCCAGCTCGCCGGCACGTCGGTGAAGGTCGTGGAGCTGGAACCGCCGTCGGTGCGTACCGCCCTGATGCCCGGGCAGGAGACCAGCGAGTTCGCCATGCCGCTCGACGAGTTCGTCACGGAGGTCGTCGGGCTGATCGAGGCGCAGCCGGACGCGAAGGAGATCCAGGTCGAGCGGGTGAAGTTCCTCCGGTACGGGGAGGCGCGCGGCGACTACGACCAGGTCGTGGCGACTCTCAACGACGCCGACCCGCACGGCAAGTAGCCGGTGCGGTTCGGGGGCCGCCGGCCGGCCGCTCAGTCGAAGGTCGCCGAGGTCAGGTTCTCCTGGACGACGTGCGAGCAGCCCTCCACCCGGCAGGTGTCCTCCAGGAGCGACCGGATGGCCGGGGTCACCCGCAGGTTCTGGGCGAACCCCACCATGTCGGCGTAGAGCTGGCTGTGGGTGCGCTCGTAGCGGCGGCGCTTCGGGATGGCGGTGAGGAAGCCGGCCCGGACCGCACCGTTGAGCACGGAGGCCGGATCGACGATGCGCCGCCCCGACAGCAGGCCCTTCTCGTCGAGCGAGTCGCGACGGTAGTGACCGTCCGGCCGGACGAACTTCAGGAACAGGAACCGCAGTTGCAGAGCGGTGGGGCACGGGCCGACGAAGGGATGCTCCCGACGCCCGTCCGTGCCCAGCAGCTTCACGAAGTCGGCGACGTCCTCGATGGCGGTGCGGGAGTCGATCTCCACGGACACGAAGCCGGTGAGGTGCCCGAAGTCGGCCTCGGCCAGGGTGGGCAGGCAGGCGTCGAAGCGGGTGCCGTGCAGCGTGGCGTCGGACAGGTCGCAACCGGTCATGACGCAGCTGTTGAAGCGGGTCGACTCCAGGTTCGCCCCGCGGAAGCTGACCCCGGCCAGCGGCAGGCCGGAGAAGGTGAGCCCGGACAGGTCCTGGCGTTCCAGCGGCGCGTGGATCAGCAGCCGGGCGCAGTCGGGCAGCCCGAGGAGCACCTGGAGGATGTTGCGGAAGGCCGTCGGTGTCGCGGTCGCGCTGGCCAGCCGGGTGAGCAGTTCCTCGCCGGCGGCGAGTTCCCGGATCCGGGCGCAGAGCACCCGCAGGGCGAAGGAGTCCGGCGGGAAGGGCCGGCAGTCCAGCAGTTGCGCGAAGCGCACCGGGTTGACGGCGAAGTACTGGGCGGCGCGGATCCCGATCTGGTGCTCGAAGATCACGTCCTGGGCGAAGCGCACCCGCTGCCGCTCCGAGGCGGCGCGGAAGACCGGCAGGCGGCAGATGGCGTCGGTGCACCGTTCGCGCTCGGGATCGGACAGGTCCGAGGGCAGCACGAACTCGGCCAGCTGGCCGATCTCGTCGGTCGGTACGCCGCGGTTGTCGTTCTCCAGCTCGGCGACGGCCACGTGGCTGATGACGTCGAGCAGGTCGTGCCGGGAGACGACGTTCTCCTGCAACTGCTCCTTCTTGTACTCGCGGTCCATGATCGCGTCGACGGCGTCGTAGACCAGGTCCATCTCCGAGTAGTCGTCCGGTATCCCGTCGGTCTTGCCCTCGGCGACGCGCTCGGCCAGCAGCTCCGCGTAGTAGGGGGTGCCGCAGAGCTTCATGAGCTGCGGCTTCGCGTCGAGGATCGAGAGGAGTTCCTGGTCCTTGTCCTGCAGGCGGATGCGCGCGAAGGTCCTGATCGACTCGGGTCGCCAGGGCAGCAGGCGGAACTCCTCGACGTACTCGTGGGCCACCGCCAGGAAGTCCCGCAGCGCCTGGTTGGAACTCAGCAGCGAGTCCCGGACGCAGAGCAGGATGCGCGGGGTCGTCGGGTTGTCCGGCCGGGCGACGATCTCGTGGATGTACTCGAAGAAGCCGGGGTCCTGGGCGATGACCTCGTCCAGCCCGTCGAGCAGCCAGCTCGCGAAGCCCCGCGTGAGCATCCACTGGAACGTCGGCTGCTTGACCGGCCGCGCGACCTCGGTCTGCAGGAGCGCGTCGACCATGGGGCCCAGCGCGGGAGCGCTCGCCAGCGCCGCGTAGTCCGGCAGCAGCGGCAGCGGCCGGTAGGCCCGCCGCAGTTGCTTCTTCGCCTTCTGGAAGTTCGTGTACAGCGTCTCGAACAGCGACTCGAACAGGACGCTCTTGCCGAAGCCCGCCGGCGCCGTGACCAGCACGATCGGGCGGTCCCAGGCGCCCGGGCTGTCGAACCGGCGGGCCAGGTCGGTGAGCAGGTCGCTGCCCACCACCCCGGTGCCCACCGCCTCGAAGGGCTGCGGGGTACGCCGGCGCGCCGCCAGCTCGCCGTCGCGGCGCAGTTGCTGGGCGGCCGTTCCCGCCAGGGCCGACACCGACGTGTCGTCCCACTTGAAGCGGGCGTCGAAGAACTGGATCGGGACGCGGATGTCCACGTTGTACTCGTGCTTTGCGAGCCGCCGGAAGTCCGTCGACAGGCCCTGGGTGGACTCCACCAGCAGGAACTTCGCGCCCGGGGTGCGTGCCTCCTCGGCGAAGCGTTGCAGGAGGGTCGCCTCGCGGCGATGCAGTTCCTCGGCGTCCGGTGCGGCGGGGCACCACACCGTCATGTGCTCGCTGTTGTCCGCGTACGCCGCGCGCCTGGCCCGGACGACCTCGCCCCGCAGTTCCCCGGGAACCGACCAGCCCTCCGACTCCAGGAAAGTGACCGCCTCGTCGTACAGGCTCATGACGCGTCCTCCATCAGGAATCGAAAGGGCTCCCACCGGTCCCGCCGGCCCACCACGTGCAGGTAGGCGCAGGCGCGGCTGACGGCGATGTAGCTGGTGGTCCAGTCCTCCTCGCCGTCGTCCGCGTAGACCACGGCCGGCGCCTCGCAGCCGTGGAACTGCCGCACCGTGCAGACCGCCAGTTCGTCGCCACGGAACCCGCTGGTCGTCCGCACGCCCCGGTCGGCGAGGGTCCGGCGGATCGCGGCCTGGTTCGCGGGCGTCGACGTCAGCAGCACCAGTTGGGAGGCCGGCAGGTCCTTCAGGATCTCCAGGGCGGCGTCCGCACACGCCGAGGCGAGGTCCGCGGCGCCGCCGCTGAGGCGCGGCGACCGCCCGGCCGGGCCGGTGACGGGCGTGTGGGCTCCCGAGATCCGCGCGACGAGCTTCGCGATCGGCAGGACGTTGCGGCAGTTCTCGGTCAGCCAGAACTCGTTGAACGAGCCGTCGGGGCGGGGGCGCCAGGTTCCCGACGAGTCCCGCTGGTACGGGTCGGCGAACAGCACCACCGAGCCGTCGGGGCGGACGAGTTCCCGCAGGGCCTCCAGGAGGTCCTCGTCGTGGCTCTGCGCCTCGTCGACGATGAGGCAGTCCAGCGGCTTGCCGTAGGCCTCGGCCAGGGCCAGCACGGTGACCCACAGCTGCTCGCCCTCGTACTCGCGCAGGCGATCCGCCCCGTACAGGTCGCACAGCACGTCCTCCGGGTCGCCGGAGCTGACGCCCTCCACCCGTAGCCTGCGGCGGATCTCCAGGCGGAGGTTGCGCTGCTGCCCGATCACCGCGACCCGCAGCCCGCGCGCGGCCAACTCGCGCGCCCGCTCCTGGGCGAGCACCGTCTTGCCGGTCCCGGCCGCGCCGAGGACCAGTGAGGCGCGCTTCCTGGAGGTGCCCTCCAGCACCTCGAGCTGGCGGTTCGTCAGGCGGATCTGGCGCTGGGTCAGCCGGGTGAGGTCGTCGGAGGCCAGATCGACGTCGTAGCGGAGGGTGCGGGCGACCACCGCGGTCGGCGCGAGCTCCGCCAGGGCCTTCTCGAAGTCCGCCTGGCTGGCCCAGCCGTGCTGGTCCCAGTGGGCCATGACGCGTTCCACGACCACCGGCGCGTGCTCCAGGGCCGCGGCCGTCAGGACGATGGTGTCCGGCGCGTGCGGACCGAGGTTGCCCGAGGGCCGGCCGTCGGCGAACACGACGCAGTGCCCGGCCGGCACGTGCCGGATGCCGGCGGCACTGCGCAGCCACCCGGCGAGGGCGTACTTGTTCCGGACGGCCTGGTCGAACGGGTCGACGTTCAGCGGCACGTCCCCGCTGCGGCGCTGGGCGAACCACTGCCGGCCCGCGACCCGGTAGGAACCGTCCTTGACCTCCATGATCAGCAGGCCGCGCCCGGGGTGGAGCAGGACGAAGTCCGCCTCGCCCATCCGCCACCGCGGCCGGCCGGGGTCGAAGTACGCGAGGCTGTGCAGCACGAACCACGAGTCGTTGAGCGACCGGAGCTTGTCGAAGACGATCCGCTCCCCGCGGGTGGCATTCGCCCGCAGGTTCTTCGGGTAGAAGCGCGCCAAGTCCGCCTCCGCAACACGGGCCGTTGGACGGCTGTGGTGACGCCGCAGGAATCCACATTGTCCGCTCGCTTGCGACCTGTCGCGCTCCGCCGGACTTGCGGTCTTCTATGGACGATCGGTCATCTGAAGGTCACGCACAGCGAACCGAACGCCCCCTGACGACCTCGCACAAGTGATGAACATCGTGGCCGAACGGATGAAGAAGCAGCCTGGGGACACGGGGGCAGAATTCGGAAATCAATCGCGCCTCGATGAGCTCACGGAGGAGCCGCAGATGGCCGTCGGGAACAAAGGTGTCCTGCTCGTCGACTGGGACAACCTGGCCGGCGCCATCATCGGCCGCGGCCACGTGGTGGAGCGCGGCATCGTCGACGCCCTCTGGAGCGACGCGACGACCCGGTGCGGCGGCCACCTGCAGTACAAGCACATGGCGGCGGCGAAGTTCGACGGCAGCATCTCGACGGCGATGAGGGACCACCTCATCGACGACGAGGTGGTGGGCAGCACCAAGGAACAGGCCGACATCCACCTGACCGTGCTGGCCATGGACTACCTCCACCAGGGCTGCGGCCAGTTCATCCTGGTCACCGGCGACCAGGACTTCATCCCGCTGATCCGGCGCCTGCTGCGCGACGGCTGCCGGGTGACGGTCGTCTACGGCGACAAGGACCGGCTCTCCTCCCAGTTCCGCGGCATCCTCAACCTGCCCGGGCTGGACTCGATCTGCATCGACGACATCTACACCCTGAAGAAGCCGCCGCCGGTGACCTCCCGGGCGCTGCTCGGCCTGCTCGAACTCCAACGGCAGGGCATCATCCTGGGCGGCAGGGAACAGGCCGACCGCACCGCGACCCTGGCCCGCTGGGGCATCCTGGAGAACGAGGACGAGAGCCAGTACTGGGCGCTCATCGAGTCGCTCGGCCGCAAGGTCGTCCGCACCGACGCGGCGGTACGGGCCAAGGACCAGTTCCTGCCCCGCAACGCCACCCGCACCTACGTCGACGTCGGCTCCGGCCGGTTCGCCGACGTCCTGGCCATCGACTACGTGGTCCGGCGGCTGGCCGCACGACCCAAGGGCCTCACGGTCACGGAGCTGCGCACCGGTCCCCTCCAGGCGGACAACGGCTCCGGGCTGCTGCGCGCGCTCGACGCGCTGACCGGCGTGCAGCTCGTCCGCAAGGGCGCCGACGACACGTACGCGGTGACCGCGAACGACCTCGCGCTCGGCTACCTGGAACCGCTGTGGCGGGTGCACGCCGGCCTGACCATGGAGTGCTTCCGCACCCAGAGCCGGACCATCCCGTTCCGCCGCCTTCCCGGCCTGCTCGGCGCCAGCGGCGTCGGGCAGGGGCCGGAGAAGTTCAGCGCCGGCCTGGTCAACCGGGTCCTGAAGTACGCGAGCGCGGCCGGCGTCGTGGACGCGGTCGCGGTCTCCGGCGCCCGCCACGCGCTGGCCACGAACTCGCCGTTCGCCCGCCCCATCGAGGACGCCTATCACGAGCTCTACCGCGCCTTCGCCGGCCGGGCCCCCAGCCCGATCCCGGAGAGCGAGATCCTCGAGTTCATGGCGGTGAAGGACCGCACGCGGGCCGAGCCGGTCTTCGGGTACGACCAGCGCGACCGGCACCGCGTCCTGCGCGTCCTGGCCCAGTCCCGGGCCATCACCTGGCGGAGCGAGAAGGTCACCATCCCCCAGACGCGATGGGGCGACGCCGGCTCGTCGTTCGCCTAGGAGCCCTCGTGCCGCGTCCTTCGCCTACGGCTCGTGTGGCGCGCCGGACGTGGACCTGGCTGCGCGGCGCCGGCGGGTACGGGCTGGCTCTCGCCGGCCGGTACGGCCTGGCGCTCGTCGGCACGCTGGCGGTCTGCGCCGCCGGAACCGCCGTCGTGGTGGCCTTCACGTGGAAGGCCCAGCGGGCGGCCGCGGTCGCCGGCTCGTTCGCCGCCGTCGCCTCCACCATCGGCGTGCTTGCCGCGATCTACCTCTCCCGGCAGGCGCTGTCCCGGACCGACCGGCAACTCACCGAAACCCGCCGGTCCCTGGTGCTGAGCCGGTACCCGCTCCTGCTGCCGGTCCACCAGTCGGTGGCGTTCCCGGACTCCGGTGGCATGCTCGCCCAGCACCCGCCCGCCGAGGAGCGCTTCGCCCTGACCTCCGCCCCCGCCCCCGCGTACGCGTTCCTCGCCGTCGCGAAGGACCGGTTCCTCGTCCCGGTGGAGAACGTCGGCGAGGGACCCGCGCTGCGCATCCGGGGGACGCTGTGGTGCTCGGACGGGCGCAACGGCCCGGTCGCCGGCGTGCCGGCCCTGGGGGCGGGCCGAACGGGGGTGATCTCAGCCGTCATCCGGGCGAACGGGCGGCCGCTGCCGGAGGAGTTCCGCGCCGCCCTGGACGACGGGATGAGCGCCGCCTACTGGCTCGATCTCGACTATGCCGACGTCTTCGCGAACCCGCGCCGGACGGCGGCACTGTTCGACCCGCGAGGGATCGGCGCCTGGCACTACGTGCAGGGACACGAGCCGGGCACGCTCTGACCGCGCTTCTTTAGGGGGATCCCGGGGATCCCGGAAAAGTGAAAGCCCCAGCACGGAGGCTGGGGCCGGGTATTGAGACAGATTGAACGATGACTACGTCTCAGCTCATCATCGCCAGCCACCATCTCCCCTATGAGTAGAGGCTACGGACACGCTCCGCGAGCGTCAACTCGGCCACCCGTTCGTGTCTGCACTCCGATCAGCTATCGATGACCGCGATTCGACGGTCGTCGCGGTGCATCCGGCCACGAGTCGCCGATCCCTGGGTCAGGAGGTCCCGCGCATGGCGAGGTGGGCGAGCATCGCGTGGTTGACCGCCTCCCAGCCGCCGATCCCCGGTCAGGAGGTCCCGTGCATGGCGAGGTGGGCGAGCATCGTGTGGTTGGCCTCCCAGCCGTCCGGGAACTTCATCGGCACGTCCAGGTGCACCCGTTCGGTCGACGGGTGCGCGTCCAGCAGGTCGGCGATTCCCGCCCGCGCCACCACCACGCACGCGTGCCGGTGCCGGGACGCCAGCACGCAGAGCCGCCCCGACTCCAGGTGGAAGGCGGTCGCGTCCCGCCGGCCGGAGAGCGGGTGCAGGACGATCGTCACGTCGTACTCCCGCCCCTGGAGCCGGTTGGCCGTGTC
The DNA here is from genome assembly GCF_900091435.1 of Micromonospora chaiyaphumensis. GTDB lineage: Bacteria > Actinomycetota > Actinomycetes > Mycobacteriales > Micromonosporaceae > Micromonospora > Micromonospora chaiyaphumensis. Next base: position 61,407 of record NZ_FMCS01000013.1, on the reverse strand, counting down.
GACCGTGATGCCGGCGCCAGCCGCGCCCAGATGTGACCGGATGGCCGCCACCTGGTCGCGGTGCGCGGCACCCACGGCGATCCGGTCCGCGGTCACCGCCGTGCCGCCGGGCGCCTGCTCGTCGAACCCGACCGGTTTCCGGTCGAGGAACCGCAGGGCGAGGGCGGCACAGGCGGCCGCGGCCTCGGAATCGGTACGCAGCGTGTGCCGGGCGGGCAGCTCGTGCAGCGCCCAACCAGCGGCGGCCGCCACCTCGACCGTCGCGTCGTAGCGGTCACCCGGCCCGAGCTCCGTGAGGGTCAGCGCCCGATCGGCCGGCCCGGTGCCGGAGCGGAACCCGGTGAACGGGTAGAACGCGGCGGCCACCACCGGCGCGGCCGTGGCCGGCAGCCGCCACGACACCGGCAGCCGGTGCACCGGTAGCTCCGGGTTGTGCCGCAGCAGGGTCGCCACCGCCGACTGCATCGGATCCCAGGTCAACCCGGTCCACCGCGCGGTCTCGACGGTGGAGAACGGGTCGAGCTGCCCCGGGTCGCCCACGAACAGCGCCCGCTCGAAGCGCCCGGCCACGCGCAGCAGGGCGTCCGACCGCATCTGGTACGCCTCGTCGACGATCGCCCACGGCCAGACCCCCTCGGCGACAGTGGCCCACTTCGCGGCCGTACCGATGATGACGGCCGCACCACCGAGGTCGGCGACCTTCGCGGCGACCCGGACCGTGTCGTGGCCCTTCACCCGATCGGTGGGCTGGTAGTCGGTGGCGGAGAGCCGGCCGATGGGCAGCTCGGGAGCCTTGCGGGCGAGCCGGTCGATGAGGTCGTCGACCTGCTCGTTGGTCTGCGCCACGATCATCAGCGGCTCGCCGGCGGTGGCCAGCTCGACGGCGGCGCGGACCACGAGGGTGGACTTGCCGGCGCCGGGCGGCGAGTCGACCACCACGCCCCGGTGGTCACCGGAGCGCAGGTCGGCCAGCACAGCGGTGATGACCCGCTCGGCCTCGACGGCCGGCGGAGCTGTCAGCTCCGTGAGCACGGATTCCCCTCCCCTAGCCACCTGCCACGCCCCGCCACCTTACGAGCCGGGTCTGTCAGCAGCGGCCCTCCCCACCCGGCGTCCGGCCGTCGCAAGCCGGGCGGCGGCGCTTTCCCATGAGTCAGCCGGGCGTGAAGCCCCAGCGGTCGTGGAACAGCGCCATCTCCACCTCGTCGGGCTCGACACCCCGGCGGTGCGCCTGATCGGCCGCCCAGCCCAGGTAGGCGAGCCACTCCTCCGACAGCCAGCCGGACTCGCGTCGCACGCCGGCCTCGACGGGTAGCCGGCTCCGAACGACGCGGTCGAGGATGAGCGGCTGCCGACCTCCCGCGCCGCGCCGGTAACCGGCGAAGTAGAGCAGCTTGGTGAACAGCCCGGGACCAAGCCGAGGCAGCCGGGACCCCTTCGGATCACGCAGGCGCTGGTAGGCGGCCCGCAGGGCGTCCTCGTCCGGCGCGGGCGCGCGCAGGCCGTCGAGGGCGTGTGCCAGCCGCTTGCCGTCGGGATCGCCCTCCAGTGACCGCAGCGTGCGCCACGGGCCGTAGCCGATCGGGCCGTAGCCCCACATCAGCACCGCGCTCAGCAACTGCCGTGGAGTCGCCTCGCCAGCACGCCAGGCTTCGGCGACGGCGAAGACGTCGCGCCGCCACACCTCGCCGGCCTCGGGGAACCCGTCGGGCCAGGCGTCCGGTGGAAGCGCCTCGCGCCACCTGTCCGGGTGCATGGTGACGGGCTTCGGCTCGCCGGGCAGCGCGGGGCTGGGCGGCTGGCTCACGGCGTCCTCCTCGCTGTGTGGGGATGCCCCGACGCTATTGGCGGCGCCCGGGCGGTGGCCGCCCCCGACCCGGCAGGTGGCGGTATCACGTCGCGCCTCGGTTCAACCCTCCCGGCAAGCTCGGTTCAGGCGACCAGCTACCCGCCCACCGAAAGGTGACGTGTTTTCCGATTTGGCCGTCGGGCAGATTCGCCGCCACATGATCAGCGAAGCGCTGAAGCTGTAGCTCGGCCCCTGCCGGTAGGTTGATGACGATGGTCAGGGGCCCGTTCGCGCCACGCGGCTCATCCATGTGTCGTGACGGCTGAACTGCCGTCCGCGCCTCGGCCTTCGACGGAAGCGGAGGTGGCATGATCCGGGGCTGGCACGGCTTGCTCGGTACGTTCAACGGCGTCGTGCTCATCACGGTGGCCGCACTGCCGTTGGCCGCGCTGGCGGTGTGGGCTCTGGCGCGCCGCCGGAGGGTCACCGGCACCAGGACGGCGTGGCGGATGTCGCTGGCCGAGGTCGGCATCGTCTACGGGACGGTGCCGTGGGTATGGATGATCATGTTGCCGGGCGACCGGGCCGGCGACGTCCGTGGTCGGGTGAGTCTGGTACCGCTGCGGGACCTGCACACGATCCTCGCCGGCGGGCCGCTGACGGTGACCGTCCAGATCGTCGGCAACCTGCTGGTGTTCGCGGCGCTGGGGTTCTTTGCCCCGCTGCGGTTCGCGGCGCTGGCGTCGGTTCCGCGGATCCTCGCACTCGCGGCCGGCTGCTCGTTCCTGGTCGAGGCCGCGCAGTACGTCCTGCGGCTCGACCGCGTGTCCTCCGTGGACGACATACTGCTCAACACCGCCGGCGCCGGGCTGGCCGCGCTGGCGTCATGCCGCTGGTGGCGCACTACGGCCACAGCGCCGTCGGATCGACCTCGACCGGTTCCGGTGGGACCCTGAGTCGCCTGAGCACGCCGGTCAGCGGCCCTGGTCGATGGCCGAGGGGGTGCAGGTGCGGACGTCGCCTGGCTGCCCATATTCGCCGCGGCTCGGCACCTGGCTGTCCCGCCACCATCGAGCCACTCGGCTCATCCACCCTGCTGAAGTCGGCCCCAGTCGACGGCGTCGAGTTGCGTCGGCACCGCAGGACTAGGGTCGGCTGCCTGAGTGTGCACGCCCGGGTCGTCGCCGACAATTTTCCGGCCACCCTGCGCTTTTACACCGACCTGCTCGGTGAGCCGGAAACGGTTGTCCGGGACTTCGAGTACGCCAGCTTCGACCAGGACGGCGAGACGGTCCTCGCGATCCTCGGCCGCCGCGCGGCGGAGGCGGTGCTGCCGGTGGGCCGCGGTGACGGTGGAGTGCTCGTGGTGATCCCCGTACCCGATGTGGACGCCACCATCGCCGCCCTTCAGACCGAGCTGGTGGTGGCCGAGGCCACGGACCGCCCCGGGTGGGGCGTGCGTTCGGCCTACCTGCGCGACCCGGAGGGCAACCTGGTCGAGGTGCAAACCTGGACGGCCGGCTGAGGGTGCGCCCGACTGCGCCCATCGATCTGGCCGGGCACCGGCCTCGATCGTCAGGGCGACGAGGCGGACGACACACCGACGGGTCATCACATGCGTGGCCGGTCGCTCGTCTACCCGGGTGACACCTCCAGAAGGGAAGCCCAGCCATGAGAGTTCTACTCGCGGGCGCCTCCGGCGCCGTCGGTCGGCCGCTCACCCGCCAGCTCATCGCCGCCGGCCATCAGGTGGTGGGGATCAGCCGCAGCCAGAGCAACGCCGAGCGGCTGCGTAACGCCGGGGCCGAGGCCGTGGTGGCCGACGTGATGGATCGGGAGAACCTGCTCGCCGCCGTACGGGACGTGCGGGCCGATGCGGTCGTCCACGAGTTGACGGCGCTGGGCACCACGAAGATGGGTGAGGCGCTCCAGGGTACGAACGCCCTGCGTACCACTGGAACGGCCAACCTGCTCGCGGCGGCCCGGGCGGTCGGCGCCCACCGCTTTCTCACCCAGTCGATCGTGCTCGGCTACGGCTACCGGGATCACGGCCCGCGCGTGATCAGCGAGGACGACCCGTTCGCCGAGCCGGTGGGCGGCAAGCTCGGCGAAGCGGTGGCGGCGATCCGCGCCACCGAGGAGCAGGTGTTCGCCGCCGACGAGATGGAGGGCGTCGCGCTGCGCTACGGGTTCTTCTACGGGCAGGACCGCATGACCGACATGATCGTCAACCTGGTGCGCAAGCGCCGGCTGCCGGTGCCCTCCGGGGGCGGCTACGCCAACTTCATCTACCTGGAGGACGCCGCCGCGGCGACCGTGGCCGCGCTGGAGAAGGGGCGGGCCGGGCAGGCGTACAACATCGTCGACGACGAGCCGGTGCGGTGGGGCGACTACCTGGACACCCTCGCTGCCGCGTTCGGGGCGCGCCGGCCGTGGCGGGTGCCGAGCTGGATGCTGCGGCCCATCCCGTACGCGCACGCCATGATGACCACCTCGATGCGCGTCTCCAACGCCAAGGCCAAGCGCGAGCTGGGCTGGGCTCCGGCGGTGCCGACCTACCGCGAAGGCATCCCGCTGATCGCGAGAGCAGCCCGCTGAGCCGGTGCCGTCGCTGAGGCGGTGGCGCACCTGACGTGGCCCGTCAGTCGATGACGTTCAGTTCGGTCAGGGCGTCGTCGGGGAGGGCCAGCGCGGCGGCGGCGACGTTCTCGCGCAGGTGCGCGACGGAGGCGGTGCCGGGGATGAGCAGGATGTTCGGGGACCGGTGCAGCAGCCACGCCAGCGCCACCGCCAGTGGGGTGGCCTCCAGGCGGGCCGCGACGGCGTTCAGTTCCTCGGACTGCAGCTGAGTGAAGCCGCCGAGCGGGAAGTAGGGCACGTAGGCGATGCCCTGCGCCGCGAGGGAGTCGACGAGCGGGTCGTCGTCGCGGTTGGCGATGTTGTAGAAGTTCTGCACGCACACCACCGGCGCGATGGACTGCGCCTCGGCGACCTGCTCGGCATTGACGGTGCTGAGCCCGAGGTGCCGGATCAGCCCCTGCTGTTGCAGCTCAGCGAGGACCGTGAACGGCTCCTCGATCGAGCCGGGCGTGGGCCGGTCGAACCCGCCGACGCGCAGGTTGACCACGTCGATCACGTCGAGGCCGAGGCGGCGCAGGTTGTCGTGTACGGCCTGGCGGAGCTGTTCCGGAGCTAGGGCCGGCGGCCAGTTGCCCTCGGCGTCGCGCAGCGCCCCGACCTTGGTGACGATGTGCAGGTCGTCGGGGTACGGGTGCAGGGCCTCCCGGATGATCTCATTGGTGACGTACGGGCCGTAGTAGTCGGACGTGTCGATGTGGTTGATGTTCAGCTCGACGACCTCGCGCAGCACGGCGACGGCGGCGTCGCGGTCGGCCGGTGGACCGAAGACGTGTGGGCCGGCCAACTGCATCGCGCCGTACCCCATTCGGGTGACCGTCAGATCCCCCATCCGGAACGTGCCGCCGGGCGGGCTGGTCGGTGTCATGGGAATCCCTCCCTGTTGCCGCAAATCCGCAAGCTTCCCGCCGACGGAGCCAGCAAACCCTCGGGGGCCGGGGAGCGCCCCGGTCGCGCGCGGACGGTTGGCAGCCGCCGCCCGCCCCGCCATGCGTTGCGTCCGGTTTGCGGACGGACCAGCTCACAGGAGCAAGAGGCGCTGTGGACTCGCCCTCACCGGCACGAAGGGTCGTCGAAATCGGCCTCGTCGGCCCGGGTCATGTCGAACGAAGCCGTCGGTGAACCGGATCCGGCGGCGACCGTGCCATCAGCGGCGAGCGTGGTGAACGACGTCCGGATCCGGAGCAGGTCGCCGTCCCAGTCGCCGTCGAGTTCGTTCAGGCGCAGGCCCGGCCCCTCGTCGTGCGAGCGGGTGTGCAGCGAGAAGCGGGTGCCGCGGTAGTTGAGCGTGTCCCCCCAGATCTCGTAGGTCTCGGCCCGCTCCGCTTGGCAGACCTTGATGCCGCCCTGAAGATCGGGGCAGTCGCCGCATCGGTCGGTCGCGCTGGGCTCGTCGTCGGTCAGGTGCAGCACGATCCGCCGGTCGTCGCCGGGGCCGTACGGCACCACGCCCTGCCAGTAGCCGGTCAGCGCCGGCCTGCCCGGCAGCGCCAGGGCCCACGGGTTCGCCACAAAGTGAAGCCCGTAGACCAGGCCGAGGCCGACGACGATCAGCCCGGCGAACATGGCGAAGAAGCGCACCTTGTTGGGCTTGCGCCGCGGTCGGACGGCCATCCGAGTCTCCTTCGAGTCGGCCCACACCGTACGCGCCACGATCGTTCGCCCGCCGCCCCATCACAGGTCTGTGGATCTAAGGGCCTGGTAGGTAAGGGATTTCAGGTGTGGTGGTGGCGGGCGAGGCGGCGGTTCTGGTTCGCCGTGGCCACGATGGGCACTGAAAGAGGGACGATTTCCGTGGCAACCAGAAGGGAGCCTGTGGTGGCGAGATTCGTGACGATCGGATACGGGGACCAGAAGGGCTACGACAGCACCGACGCTGCGGTACTCGACGAGGCGCACGCCCATGACATGCGCCTGCGCGAGGCCGGCACCGTGATGGGCATTGCTGACTCCCCCGTACAGGTACGGAACCTCAACGGCGCCGGCATGACCGTGCAGAGCGGCTCGTTCCTGTCCTCCGATCTGCCGGTGGCCGGATTCGCGATCATCGAGGCGGAGACGCTGGAGGAAGCCACCCAGATCGCGTCGAGGACGCCGTGCGCGGTCGCGCAGGGAGTCGTCGAGGTTTGGCCGTTGCGGGAGGCACCGTAAGGCCGAGGTGGTGGTGGCCGCGACCGCCGGCCGGGCCTGGGTAGGCCGTGCGCTCGGCCTGCCTGTGCGACCGCGAGGGCACCTGGTCCAGGTGCCCACCTGGACCGGCCGCTGAGGGTTGGGCATCAGCGCAGGGTGTCGGCGCGTGTGAGGGCTCGGCTGGGTGCGGCATTGGGGCCTCGGTTGGGAGCGTCGGCGATTCGAGGCCCCAAACGCGCCTTGCCGGTCTGCCCTGTCAGCTGTCTGAGCTGCGAAAACCCAACCTGACAGGAACCCGTCGGCAAGATCGACGCGTTCCGACTCCCTAGTGTTTCTTAGGGACCCTCAGGGGTTCTTACGCCGGATGGGCACGTCCCGCACGCGGCGGTCGCCGGCAAGACGGGCGGACTTTGCTGACCGAGCGCATGGCGCAGGCCTGGCGGAGGTGACGATCAGCCAGTTCGGTCGTCACCGGGGACGCTGGTCGGTCGACGGCTGTGCCGCCAGCCGGGGTTCCACATCCTCCGGCAGCTCGGCACCGCAGAGCGCGCAGACGTAGTCGTCGTCCCGGATCAGGTTGCGCTCGCCGCAGTCGAGGCAGCGCCGGAAGACGACGGCCACGGTGAAGCCGTCCGGGCGGTCGATGTCCGCGCGGTCGAGGGCGCCCGCCACCGCCGTCCACGAGGTGGGATCGGGGCAGTACCCGGTGGAGTGGTTGCTGACCTCGGTGACTACCCAGCCGCCCCGCTCACCGGCGAAGCCGATCTCCCCGGCACCGAGGACCTCCCCGCCGCCGGCGCAGGCGACGTGCTCGCTGCGTCTCGGCGCGAGCCGTAACGTACCGGCGGTGTCGACGACGTAGGTGAACGGCTCGTCACGGTCGCGCGGATCCGCGGCCGCCAGGTAGGTGTCGAGATCGCCCGGCGATCGGACGGGCCAGCCCTCGGGCGCGCCGGCGACGGACGCCTGCACGTCCGCCGGGCCGACGTAGCGGTATCGACGCTCCGCCCCTACCACGCTGCCGACCCTACGCCGGTGCGGCTGCCGTCGCGCACGAGCACGGCGGAACTGATGGCGAAGGCCAGCCGCTGAGCGACAACCTCTTGTCCAGGGCTTCGATCCTCGCCCTGCACAGCGGGTTCAGAATCGGCCCGGCGGCCGGCCGGTTGGCCGGCCGCCGGGGCTCGGAGTCTCCGCCGGGGCGGTCAGTGACGCCGCTCCCCCACCCGGTACGTGACCAGGTTCGGGTCGGTGCGCAGCTGCTTCTCGGTGTACTTGATGGTGTCCCAGCCCTTGTCCGAGTACAGCCGGGTCTGGTCGGCGTACCAGGGCGAGTTCGGGTTGGCCGACTGTGAGTAGGTCAGGATCTGCCGGCCCGACGGCCCGTTGCGGCCCAGCTCGACGGCCATCACGAACGACGAGCCGTGCTGCACCTTCGCGTAGCCGACGCCGGGCTGCAGCACCCCGATGATCATGTTGAAGACGCCGGCTTCCGCGCGGCCGCCGTGGATCGGGATGCGCGCGGCGCCGCGCGGCTCGGTCTGGATGTCGCCGAGGCGCGCGTCGAGCGGGATGCCGTTCAGCTTGCGGACCGCGTTGGCGAGGGCGGTGCGTACCCTCGGGTCGTCGACGGCGAGCCGGCTCGGCGTGGTGAGCGGGGCGGCCGGGTCGAACGGGTCGGCGAAGCGCAGGCCGCCGGCCAGGGCGAACTCGGTGAACAGGTGCGCACCCCGGCTGTCGAGGTTGACCTTCAGGTCCCAGCCGCGCAGGGCGGCGCAGGCCGCGGTCAGGTCGACGGTGGTGCCGTCGGAGGCGGTGGCCGTCGGCTGCGCCTCGCAGATCCGGACCAGGTCGTCGCGGACCAGTTCACCGCCGTACGCCCGGTCGCCGAACGTCACGTCCCACAGCTTGCCGGTGGTGAAGCCCTTGCCGGGGAGCCCGTCGGTCCCGGCGATCCGCTGCTGCACCTGGTGCACGCCGAGCCGGGTCCGCAGGCTACGCGGCGTCCGCTCGTCGCCGATGATGCGCGGATACCCCTCCATCGGGTGGGCCGGGTTGGCCAGCCAGTAGCTGTCGTTGGAGTTGGTCACGTAGTCGGCGCGGACCAGCGCGGGCAGGTTGCCCGGGCCGAGGATGCCGGGCACCGCGGCGTCCGGGTCGCGGCCCAGCTCGCAGGCGGAGCGGGAGCCGTCGAGGACGGCCTGGCCACTGCTCGTGTACAGGGCTTGGAAGGGGGCCGGGATGCAGGCGGCCGCGAGGGATCCGGTGACCCGGGGCACGACGGAGTGGTCGGCGTAGAGGGCATTGCCGTCGCGGTCGGCGGCGATGACGTTGACCCAGGGCAGGAACTGCCGCCGGTCCAGCACCGCCCGCAGCTCACCCACCGACTTCGCCCGGCCCATGGCGAGCCAGCCGTCGAGTGCGCGGTTGTTGGCGGCGTTGACGTCGGTGATCGCGTACGCGGCCTGCGCCGTCCAGTCGAAGGTGCCCGGCACCACGACGACCGGGCCGAAGTGGGTGTCGTAGAAGGTACGGGTGACCGGGCCGCCCGGCGTCTGGACGGTGACGGTGCGGGAGGTCATCTTCCGGGGCTGGCCGTCGTAGAGGTAGCTGGTCGGGTCGCCGGGCACCAGCGTGAGCCGGTGCCAGACGAAGCGGCGGGCGGTGGAGACGGTGTGCGACCAGGCGATCCGGCCGTTGTGGCCGATCTCGACGATCGGGTCGCCGACCAGGGCCGCGCCCTCCACGTCGTATCGGCCGGGCACCTTGAGGTGCATCCGGTAGAAGCGCTCGCCGCCGTCCCACGGGAAGTGCGGGTTCGCGAGCAGGATGCCGGCGCCGCTGGCGGTGGCGTCGCGGCCCAGGCCGTACGCGTTGCTGCCCACCCCGGCCGGCGCGCCGTCGCGGGCGGCGACGACGGCTTCGGCCTGCGGGGCGCTCGCGGTTCCGCCGGCGCCGGGCGGCGCGGCGGCGACGATGCCGTCGGCGAGCGCGCCGGAGCTGGCCCGGATCATGCGCGTCCAGTTCGCCCGCCACATGTCCAGCTCGGTGATCGGGCGTACCCAGTCCTTCCCTTTGCAGGCCGGGTCGGTGATCTTGTTCTTGGCGTCGCGGAGGTAGGCGTTGTAGCCGGCGACGAAGCCGCGGATCTGGTCGCGTACCTCGTTGGAGGGTGCGTGGATGCCGTCGCGCGGGCCGGTGAGCCAGTGGTCGGCTGCGCGGGCGTCGATGGCCTTCTGCTGGAACAGGTCGCTGGTGACGTTGCTGGTGGTCGCACCGAACCGGCGGGACCGCTCGGCGCGGACGGTGACCATCTGCTCGGCGATCAGGCAGATGTTGTCCTCGGCCTGGGCGTAGCCGACGCCGTAGCCGAGGCTGGCGAAGTTCTGTGCGGTGATGTGCGGTACGCCGTAGGAGGCGCGCTGGATCAGGGCGGAGTAGCCGTTGCCGTGGGCGGAGGCGGTGCCGCCGTTGATGGTGAGGCCGGCGGCGACCAGCCCGATGGTGGCGGCTGCTGCCGTGAACAAACGCGCCCTCATCGGGCGCTCTGGTGGTGGTGTGGGCGGAGCATTGGACGTCCTCCCCGAGTAGTGACTGTCCAGATCCGACCGACGCTAGTAGTGAAAGTTGCTCAAGTCACCTGTCGATCATCGCTGACGATGCAGGGCCGTCTCGGCCCACCGGCGCGTTCCGTGCCTGGTGGTCGGTTGGGTGGAGTCGACTGCTGCTCCGGGGCCGGCTTGTCGACGTCTGGGAAGTCCGCGATGGCGGTGGGCCCGGTGCCGGGCGCCGGAGGCGGCGACCCCCAGGCGGCCAGCGCCAGGGCAGCGAGCACGAGCCCCGCCGACACCGCAGCAGCCGGACTGCCGGGCCGGCGGGGTCGGCCAGCAGCTCGACGAGCAGGTGGGTGGTGCCGGCGTACGGGTCGCCGCGCTGGACGGCGGCGAGGCTGGTGCGCCGCGATGACCAGCAGTTCAGATGGTGAGGACGATCTTTCCTGCCGGGTGCCCGTCCCGGAGGTGCCGGATCGCGTCCGATGCCTCGGCAAGGGGGTAGGTGCGGTCGACCGCCAGGTGAGCGCGCCGGACTCGACGAGACCTCGTAGCTCGCCCAGGTCCTCGGCCCGCTCCACGGCGCTCACGCTGCGGAGCCGTTGGCTGACGAACAGGGACAGCAGCGGCGCGCGGAACATCTGCCGGTCGTAACCGCTGAGCATCGGGCCCTTGGCGTACGCGCCGCCGACCAGCGCCAGCGTCCCGTGCGGGGTGAGCGCACGGCGCAGCAGTGACAACGGCCGGTCACCGCCGGTGTCGATGACCACGTCGTACACCGGACCGTCGCGGTCGACCTCCGCGCTCGTGTAGTCGAGGACGTCCTCGGCGCCGAGGGAGCGGACGAAATCGGCCTTGGCCGGGGCGCAGACTGCGGTCACCGTCGCCCCGTACGCCTTGGCGATCTGCACGGCCAGGGACCCGACACCGCCCGATGCGCCGATCACCAGCACCCGGTGCCCCGGGCGCACCTCGCCGCTGTCGCGTACGGCGCGCAGCGCCGTCATCCCGGAGACCGGCACCGCGGCGGCCTGCGTGAACGACACGTTGGCCGGCTTGCGGGCCAGTCGCCGCTGCGGTGCGCTCGCGAACTCGGCGTACGAGCCGCGCAGGCAGGTGCCGTACACCTCGTCGCCCGGCCGGAACCGGGTCACCCGGGCGCCGACCGCGGCCACCACCCCGGCCAGGTCCCGGCCGCGCACCGGCACCCGGGGCCGGCGCAACCCGCTCGCCAGCCGCGCCAGGTAGGGGCGGCCGGCCATGAAGATCCAGACTCCGGGGTCGACCCCGGCCGCGCGGACCTGGACGAGGACATCGTCGTCGCCGATGGCCGGCCGATCGATGTCGCGGAGCTGGAGCACGTCCGCCGGGCCGTAGGTGTCCTGGACGATGGCCTTCATGGTGCCGCCTCCTCGGGATACTGGAACACGTCGTCGAGTCGTACGCCGAACACGCGGGCGATCCGGAACGCCATCTCCAGCGAGGGCGAGTAGCGGCCCTGCTCGATGGCGATGACGGTCTGCCGGGTCACGCCGATCCGCTCGGCGAGTTCGGCCTGGGTCATCTCGTCATGTGCGAAGCGCAGTGCGCGGATGTTGTTCGTGACGTGGGTCGGCTTCACCACTGCGGGACACCCGTGCGGTAGACGATCACCTTCGTCAGGGAGCCGACCGCCGCCGACAGGACGAAGCACAGGTAGATGACGTTGGCGATCCAGAACCAGTCCCACTCGGCCAACGCCATGAGCATCGCCGACACCGCGCCGATGACCACGAACGCCTGGCCAACATGGTCGCCGAGCCGCCCGATCTGCCGGTCGCGATCGTCCTTGACGCGGGACGCCCGCGGGTTCACCACGCCCATCGCGGTTTCGGCCACGATGTTCGCGACGATGGCGCCGCCGACCGTCCACAGGAGAATGCCGGCGTATGGGGTCGCGGAGAGGGGCGCACCGTCGACGCGGCTCAGGACGACCGCCGCGTAGACCGCGTACCCGACGACGCTGACCACCAGCATGATCCAGGCGCGTTTCTCCTCATGCGTCATGATCGACTCCTCATGTAAAGAATCCTTGACACGCCTAGAGTAAGGCGTCTTTGACACGGTGTCTAGAAACTTTTACATCGCGTGGGAGGCGGGAGCCGGTGACAGGCCCGGCACGGGCGCGCCGGCCGAGGTTTGGTGCCGGTCAAAATGGCTTTGTCGCCCTGCCGGCCCGCGCCTAGCGTGGGGCGATGAGCTCGCGACTTCTCTCGGTGACGTTCGATGCCCACGACCCGGACCGTGTGGCGCAGTTCTGGGCCGGCATGCTCGGCCGGGAGGTTGTCGAGGACGCCGGTGGTCTGCTCCTGCCGGGACACGAAGCCCAGCTCAGTCTCCGGTTCGCCCGCAGCACCGCAGAGATGGTGCGGCCGAACCGCATGCACCTCCACCTGACCAGCGCCAGCCTTGACGACCAGCAGCAGACGGTGGCGACGGCGCTGAGGCTCGGCGGAAGTCACCTCGACGTCGGGCAGCGCCCCGAGGAGGGGCATGTCGTCCTGGCCGACCCCGAGGGCTACGAGTTCGACGTGATCGAGCCGGGCAACAACTACCTCGCCGGGTGCGGCTTCCTCGGGGAGCTCAGCTGCGACGGCACCCGGGACGTCGGCCTCTTCTGGAGCGAGGCGCTGGGCTGGCCGCTGGTGTGGGACCAGGACGAGGAGACTGCGATCCAGTCACCGCACGCCGGCACGAAGGTCGCGTGGGGCGGCCCGCCCGTGGCCCCGAAGCAGGGGCGGAACCGGCAGCGTTTCGACCTCGCCCCGGCCGGTGGCGACCAGCAGGCGGAGGTCGACCGGCTGCTGTCTCTCGGGGCCACGCGGCTCGAGGTCGGTGACGACGGCACCGTCGTGCTGGCCGATCCGGACGGCAACGAGTTCTGCGTACGAAGGAACTGACCGGAGCTCCCCCGTCGCCCTTCCTGCCGGAACATCCACTCTGCGGGCCTTGCTCGGGTCGATGGTGAGCACGTTGACCACCCATGGACCCGGGTGGTGTTGACCTGGTCGGCGCGCGTCGGCTCGCCGCCCCGCTCGATCCGGGTCAGGGTGACGCCGTCGGCTAGGGCGCGGCTATTGCCATCGCTGCGAAGGGCCGGGGATATCCTCGGCGCCTTTGCAAGTCTCGCTCGGGCCGGCGCTCGTTGCTGGGGCCAGGGGCTGGCACTGGTTCTCAGCGGTAAGCCTGCTGGCCTGCTTCATCGGCGGGGGTTCGGCACCTGGCGGTTGAAGCGAGGGTTGAGGGCCAGCACGAGGGCTCGCTTCGTGGCCTCTGGGTTGTCGGTCTCCTGCCAGCGGACCTCGCACCGACCCAGCCAGTCGGCGACGTCCTGCCTGGCCGCCGCTTCGGTTGGGGTGTCAAGGAGCTGTCCGACCTGCTCGTGCAGCACCGACGACTCCCGGTTGCCGGTCAGGTGCTGCCGAAGGCGGTTACGCAGGTTCCCGGTCCAGCCGACGTAGACCACCGTGCCGCGGTCGAGGACCACGTGCACGCCGGGCGAGGTGGGAGCGTCGGCGGCGGCTTCCGTCGTGTACGGCTGGGGAGGCGTGAAGCCGGCCAGGAGATCTTCGGCGTCGAGCATCCCCGGACGGTACCGGCGTCAGCGCTCCCCCGCGATCCCACATGATCCGGAGTGTCAATCCCCGGTCAGGCAGCCCTGGGCGTCGGCACGGACAGTCGACGGGTCGACGTCGAGGAGACGCAGCAGCCGGGTTGCCGGGCCGGCGGGGTCGGCCAGCAGCTCGACGAGCAGGTGGGTGGTGCCGGCGTACGGGTCGCCGCGCCGGAAGGCGGCGAGGCTGGCGCCGCGCAGCGCGCCAAGCTCAGTGCGGCCATGGGCGGGCGCGGCGAACAGCGCCTTGGGCTGGTGCCAGCCCTTGTCGGGCAGGCCGTCGAGCCGCCGCTCGTCATCGGCTGGCGGCAGGCCGGCCAGAGCGCGTACGGCGGCCGAGGCTGTGGCGCCATGCTGGGCGAGGATCTCGCCGGCCTGATTCCACCGGTGGACGTCCGGCCGGACCGGGCGCCCGTCGCGCACCAGCTCGTCGTGCATGGCCAGCACCGCTACCAGGACGTGCGCGCCGGTCACCACGTCATGGCCGGCCCGTACCGCCAGCTGTCTCGCCCGCTGCTCGACGAGCAGGAGCATCGGATGGCCGTACCGGGCGCCGTGCCGGCGGTACGGCCGGCGCAGGGCTACCCCGGTGACGAGCCGGATGAGGGCCAGCCGCAACGGCTCTGCGGCTCCGGGAGCTCGGTGGGGCTGCACCATCCGGAGGAAGGCCAGCTCATCGGCCGCAGTGCTGCGCGGGGTGACCGGCAGCCGGCGGGCCGCGCGGCGCACCTCCTCGTACAGCGTGGTGCCCGGCCCGGCCGGGCTGCCCGCCACCAAGGTCAGGACCCGGACGGCCGCAGCGTCGGGCACGCTGAGCAGCCCCACTGTGAGGTGAGCGGGCCCGACATGGCGCAGGACCGCGCTCGTGCAGTGCCTCGTAGACCGCGCGCCGGACAGCCGGGGTGAAGGCATGCAGCGGCGGTCATCGCCGCGGTGCACGGCGCGGCCGCGGGCCGGGCACGCAGCGTCGTACGCGGCCCCCGTAGCTCCGCCTCGGCCAGCCGGGCGATGACGTCGTCGAAGCCGGGCGCGAGCCTGCTTTGCTGCGGCGGCTCCGGATCGGTCAGCTCGCTGCATCTCCTCGCGATGCCGGGCGGCGAAGGTCCGGTCGCACGCCCCGGGTGTGAGGACCCCGGACGACAAGACATAAGTCATTCAGCCTGGTTGCGAGACTCAGGCGGCTGTTCAAGATTCTGCTGCCGTTTCTTTTGCTCCGTCTTGAGGCGGTGAACCTCTTCAACGAACTCAGCAAGCTGTTCTTCCTCGCTCGGAATCCGCTTGTACCTCCCAACCCCCACTTCTACCGCTTCCCACTCTGCTTCAATTGCGTCGGCCGTCTGCTGGAGGTAGAAGCTTCGCTCCTTATATTTGAAGTAGCCCATAAATCCGCTCGCTACACCAACAAGAAAAGTGATGCAGAGGATGGTCCAGCGATCCCATGTCATTTTGTCCGATATGCCGGCGATGCCGGTGGCAGCCAGGGATCCGATGATTAGGAATCCTTGAAAAGTGTTGTTCACTCTCCTGTAGCGCTTGCTCTCATCCCTCAGTTGGTCAATATCGGAAAACGCGTCCTCTTTGTAGGCTACACGGCGGACCTTAAGGCTCCCCTCCGCACTTGCTACCAAAAACTTCCGCTCGTCACGAAGCCGCGCGAGGCGAAGCTCAAGATCATCCTCTTGCGGGCGCCAGCTGCGCTGGCCGTCAACCTCTAGGGGACCTCCCGGATCCCTCCAAAGCTTATAGGCCGCGCCGCCGAAGGATAGCGCAACGAGGAAGGTTGGTATTAGGACAATGCGCTTGAGCTCCCAGGTCCACCATGGGATCCAAGTCAGGGCATAAATTACCGCGATCAGAACCGGACCGAAAGCAGTAAACCAATAGAAAAGTTTGCGCCGCCTTCGGGCAGTATTAAGCGCCGCCTCAGTCTGACGAATTTTGTGGTTATAGATAAGCACCTGTTCGTGCTGGCCAGCCGTCGACAAATCGCCCTCCGAATTACGACTCGCGCGTAATCACAATGACATTCTCGGCCATACGGAATATCCATGATCCGGAAATCACCGCCAGCCCATTGCAGAAGTCAGCGAGGCGCGCGGCTTCGTAAGCCTGCATCGCCGAGAAGTCAATGGACACGACTCTGCCTTGTTTGAGTGCCTCCACGATGTCGATCGTCGCAGTCTGGTACTCGAGTGGCGAGACTCTCATCACGCCATCCAATTGAAATCGCTGTGAACCATTGCGACCAGTGTGGAATCGGTTCCCGTTCACTGCTTCATCGAGTGACTTCTGAAGGTCGAGCGCATGGTCACGGAAGCACATACGCGACGGTTGACCCCGGCGGGGAGGGCGTCCCAAACGGCGCAGAGCAACCCAAAATACCGTTGCAAGGAGCACGACGCAGGCAGCCGAAACAAGAAGGGCAGCCGCCCCGTAGACAGTTGACCCCACCCTTCAAGTCGACGGCAAGCCGTCGGCCCCCCTTCGATACGAGCGCCGGAACCCAATCTGTGACAACCGAGGTTGATCTTCGATCGCGAGACTGTGGAATGTAGCGGTAGAGCCTCAGTCCGCCGATCTTCTGTCGACTACACGACAAGGAATTTCGTAGATTTGATACCTAAACGGACGATGCTCCACACCCCGCCTCGCTGCCCTCAAGGCCACGGAGGAGTCTGGAGAGCTTGTCCCAACGGGGTCTAAAATCCGGCAGCCCTTGCCGAAGGTGATCGCCTGGCACCTTCCAGCTAACCCGAGCCCCGGCTGGAAACTTCATGACCGTTCGATGGACAGACCGCGACCGCCGCCGCTGACACTATACGGATCATGGTAGATGCAATCTTCGACGCTAAGTTGCGAGCAGCCGCCTGTGAGTGGCTTATGGAGCGTGCACACAGTCACGGGGAGTTGGCAACACAAGCCGAGTTGTCGAAATTCACGTTTGAAGGAATTCGAGTCCCTCTACTTGACCGGCAACGCGGCATCCGCAAGCCGGCCATACTGGACGCCGCCCTGTCATTTCGTACGACGTTCACGCCACCTGGTCAGTCACCGCCGTATGAAGACCGCGAGGGCCAAGACGGGCTACTGCGATATAAATACCGTGGCGACAATCCTAATCATCCGGAAAACATTGCACTGCGCCGCGCGTACGAGCACGACCTTCCGCTGATCTGGTTTGTTGGGGTTGCCCCCGGCGTGTATTTGCCAAGGTACCCGGTATGGCTGGTTGCCGACGAGCGTAAAGAACTCCAGTTTGCAGTTGCGCTCGACGAAGACCAGAAGCTTATAGAACCTGGCACCTTCCTCGAGCCAGATCGGCGGCGTTACGTCGAAAGGTTAACAAAACTGCGGCTCCATCAACCACTTTTCCGCGCCCGCGTATTGCAAGCGTACGGTGCAAGCTGCTCCGTGTGCCAGCTCCGGCATTCATCCCTCCTTGAGGCTGCTCACATTATTCCGGATGGTCAACCCCGCGGAGAACCGATCGTCCCGAATGGATTGTCTCTTTGCAAGATCCACCATGCAACGTTCGACCAGGGCATCCTCGGCATTCGCCCTGACCATGTGGTCGAAGTACGCAAAGACATCCTCGCCGAAGTCGATGGCCCCATGTTGCGTCATGGTATTCAGGAGATGCATGGGCGACTGATCTCGCTGCCTCGGGACCGTGCGGCGCGCCCAGACCGAGACAGGCTAGAAGTTCGGTATGAGCAATTCCGGAAAGCTGCCTGACGGAACCGCAGATCTTCAGATTCGGCGTGGTTTGCGCAATTTTAGCCCTGGCCGCAGCCTAAGGACCGACAGCGGCAGTGTGGCAGGCATCGGGCCACCCGTGGCCGCAACATTCGCGCGGGCGAGGATCTCGGCGACCACACGTGGCAGGGGTGTCGGGAGTAGCCTGCGGCCCTGCTTCTGCGGTCCGGCGGAGGCAGGCTCGATCTCCAACGCCGACCGCAGCTGTCGGTGGATGTCCTCCGCCGTCCTTTCCCGAGCTCCGCTAGTCGTGTCAGCGCGCGTAGTCGACGGGCCCTGCCGGGCCGGACAGACTGGCATCGATCCCGTGCGGCACGCCGCCATCGTTCGGCTCGCTCAACCAGATGCAGGAGACGTCGCCACAGTACGATGGCCGCCGACCCACCGGCCGGCGGCCACTAGGCTTCAAGCGGCGAGGCTACTGAACACTCACCCGCTGCTTGTTGTAGTTCTTGCCCTCACCGTCCGGCTTGTAGTTGCCCTCCACGTTCCCGGCGATATCGATCGAGAACCAGTTCACCGTTGTGTCGCTGTTCACCGTGATGCTCTGAACCCCCTCGCGCATCCCCGCCAGCGCCAGCTTCGCCGAGCTGTACGTCGGCCGACTGCCATCAAGCGTGTAGTACACGTTCGCCGGCTCACTCGTGCTGAACGCGAAGGCCGTAGCCCCAGGCTCCCGCTTGACGACCTCCAGCGATGTCCGAGGCTGACTCTTGTCGGTGGCATAGCCCGGGCCACCTCGAGGATCCCGATGTTCCCGTTGGCGAACTCCATGGCCTCCTCATGCCCCTCGGCAAAGGGCGGCTGGAACCCGACGGCGGTGAACCGCCCGGTTGCCGGATCGTAGATGTCGGCGCCGACCTCGAAGTCCCAGCCGATGATGCCCCGGTTGTACCAGTGCTCGTCGGCGCTGTTGCCGGCCGCCGAGTACAGGACGTCGGTCACCGGCCCGGTGCGGCCCGGCCAGATCGCCGTGCCCCGGTACTCCTGCGCCCGCGAGAGGATGTAGTCGGAGGAGGTCCAGAAGTACGCCTCGGTGCCCTGGTCCACCCGCGGCAGCACCTCGCGCCCCTCGGCCTTGTACGCCCCCGGCGGCCACATGAAGTACCCGCCGTAGGAGTGGGTGTTCATCGAGAGCTTGAGTTCGGGAAGGTGTCGACCAGCCAAACCTCGTTGCGCGCCGGCTCCCAGTCGCCCAGTTGGCGGGTCAACTCCCCCACCGGAACGAAGGGCGCACCTCCCGCGGCGCGAACCGCCTGGTCGTACCGGGTCAGGGCGCCGCCTGCCTGCTCGCGCAGCCCGTCGAGCAGGTCGACGGCGGGGCTGTTCCCGGTGGACCCACAACCGCCGAGTAGGGCCGCGACCATGATCCAAGACAGTGCCCGGCGTCGGTGCGTGCTCACTGTCTCCACCTCCTTGAGAGGCCCGCACGCTAGTCCGGGTTGCGCCTCACCGCGGTGTACCGGCGTCGGCCCGGTGGGAGCCCCGTAACGCCGGTCCTGCGCCCCTACGCCTCCGTCACGGTCGCGGGCTCGGGCGATGCGTGCCGTCCCCTGGCCGGCCGCTCGTCCCCATGCCCCGGCCACCAGGCCTTGTGCCCGATCAACGCCGTCAACGCCGGCACGAAGAACATCGACATGACGAACGCCGACAACACAATCCCGATCGCCACCGCAAACCCCATCTGCTGCAGGAACGAAATCGGCGCCAACATCAACACCCCAAACGTCCCGGCCAGGATGAGGCCCGCCGCAGCAACGGTCGGCCCCGCATGCTCCACCCCGATCGCGGCAGCCTCATGCGGTTCGTTCCCCTCCCGAGCCTCCTCCCGCAGCCGGGCGATCATCAGGATGTTGTAGTCCGTCCCGATCGCCACCACGAACAGGTACAGGATGATCGGCAGCTGGAACGTCACGCCGGGTTTGTCCTGCAACCCCTGGAACACGTAGACCGTCGCCCCCAGCGTCGCCGCGAAGTTCAGCAGCACCGCGATCACCAGATAGATAGGCGCGACAAGACTGCGCAGCAGCAGCGCAAGGATCAGCGCGATCAACCCAGCAGCCACCGGCAGGATCACCGACAGGTCCCGGTTGTTCGCCGAGTTGATGTCCGCGAAGATCGCCGTGGTCCCACCGACAAGCGCCCGCGTACCCGGCGGGGCCGCCTCGTGCACGGCGTCCCGCAGGTCATCGCGGACGAGAGTGATCGCCTCATTCGAGACCGGGTTCTCGTTGAGCAGCAGGTTGACCCGGGCCACGCTCGGGTCGCTGCTGCGCTCCGGCGGCTGCGCCTGGCCCACGCCGGGCGCCTTCGCCACGGCAGCCGCGAAGTCGGTGACCTGCTGCTCGCTCAGCGGCGTCCCGTTGCCGGTGGTCAGGTAGACCTCGGTGGGGGCGAGCGCACCGGCCGCAAACCCACGCTGCAGGTCCGCAGCTGCCTTCGCCGACTCGGTGTCCTGTGGGAAGCCGGCGCTGAAGTCGTAGTCGGCCTTGTAGCTAAGCACGCCCGCGGCGAGCGCGACCAGCACGATGCCGGATGCTGCCGCGACGATCGCGGGGCGGCGGCCGACGGTGGTGCCGAGGCGGCGCGACAGGGTGGCCTTGGGGGCGCGCTGCCAGGCCTTGGAGGGCCAGAAGACGTACCGTCCGAGCAGCGAGACGACCGCCGGGATGAGGGTGAGCGAGGTGATCAGCATGACGGCGACGGCGATGGCGAGCGCCGGGCCGAGCGAGCCGAAGAAGCCCAGGGAGGCCAGCAGCAGCACGAGGAACGCGACGATGACGGCTCCGGCGGCGGAGGTGATGACCTCGCCGACGCGCTGGACGGAGACGATCATCGCGGTGCGCTTGTCGTCGCCGGCGCGCAGCCGTTCGCGGTAGCGGAAGAGCAGGAACAGGATGTAGTCGGTGCCGATGCCGAACAGCACGATCAGCAGGATCGTCTGTAGGTCCTGGCTGACGTTGAGGTCGAACGCCTTGCCGGCGGCGGCGACGAGCCCGGTGGTGATGGTCAGGACGGCGCTGACGACCACGACGGGCAGCAGTGCGGCGATGGGGCTGCGGAAGATGATCAGGATCAGTCCGATGATCAGGATGATCGTCGCGACGCCGACCACGGCGAAGGCCTTGTTGAAGGTGTCCTCGTTGTCGACGAAGCTGGCCACGTCGCCGGCCACGCCGGCGGTCAGGCCGCTGCCGGCCAGCTCGGGTCCGAGGGCGGCGCGCAGGTCGCGTACGGCGTCGAGCAGCGCCGGGTCGTCGGGGGTGGTGGCGTCGAGGCCGACGTTGACCACCTGCACCGACTTGTCGGGCGCGACGGCCGGCGGGCCGGTCAGGTAGCCGGACGTCCGCGGGATGTTGCGGGCCTTGAGCGCCTGGGCGACCTGGCCCACCTTCGCCTCGTCGGCGGGGGTGAGTTTCTGCCCGTCGGCGCGCTTGACCACGATCGTGGCCGTGGCGGTGGCCTGCTGCGGGAACGCCTTCTGCCCGAGCTCGGTGGCCTGCACCGACTCGTAGGAGCGGGGCAGGAAGCTCTCCTGGTCGGCGGAGGTGATGTCGCTCAGCGACGGCGTGGTGAGGATGATGGCGGCGGCCGCCACCACCCAGCCGGCGATGACCCACCACGCCTTGCCGACGACGAATCTGCCCAGCCGCTCGAACATGGTTTCCCCCGATGTGTTCGGCTCAACTGTTGTCCGGAGCCCAGAGCGCACATGGGCCCGCCCGTCACGATGACGGCAGCCTTCACTACTCGCCGTAGATCGTACCGTCGCGGTGCAATCCTTTTCGGACGCCGCACCGCCGCACGAGCGCCTAACGAGCGAGAGCCGCGGTCAGTGGTGGTGTGGCCAGCAGGGCGGTGAGGTGTTCCTGCATCCGTTCCAGTGGACCGTCCGCGCTGTGCAGCCCCTGATGGAGATCCCGGAGCACCTCGTCGGATCCGTTGGTGAAGGCCAGGATCTCGGCCAGGGAGAGCTGGTGGTTGAAGATCTCCGCATCGTTGCGCCAGTCGTGCAGCATGCCGGCGAGCGCCTCGTCGCGGCGTGGGGACAGCACGGCCGAGGAGAGGGCGGCGTTCACGGCCGACAGGTTCATCCGGGGATAGACCTGCCGGCGGGCCGGCTGCGCCGCTCCCGCGGAGAAGGGCGGGGACGCGAGGATCTTCCGGTTGTCCCGCAACTCCTCGCCGATGGCCTGGAGAGCCTCCGCACGCCGCTCCCGGCCCGCCGCCCACCGTTCGGCGACGATGCCGGTGATGCCGCCGAGCAGGCCCAGGATCTGCACCGCCGGTTCGAAGCGCGACGTGCCGGCCGACCGGCTCCACCAGACGGCGCTGACGACGAAGGCCACCGTGAGACTGCCGGCGGTGACCAGCATGATCCAGGTGCGCGGCGCGGTCAGCCACGACGGCACGGGCGCCGGGCGCGGACTCATGTGCCGGGGCGGCGGAAGACGTCCCGGGCGGCCGTGTCGTGGCCGTTGCCGGCCTCGCTGCTCGACAGCAGCATGAGGTCCATGCCGAACCGGCGGGCCCGCTCGTACGCCTGGAACTGCGTGAACGCCTCGCTCTCGACGAAGAGGCCCGCCTTGGCCAGCGCGCCCGCCAGGGCCTTGAGCTGGTATTTCCGGGTGATGAGCAGGCGGATGGTGTCGCCACTCGGGAAGTGGACCTCGCTGCGGTTCGGGAGCACGATCTTGAGGTCCTCGGCCGACTGGTTGCAGTAGATCACCTTGATGACCAGTGACCGCCCCTCCTCGACCACCCCCTCGAAGCGGACGTAGTTCATGTTCACCGAGAGGTCGGTGTTCTGGCGCAGGGCGCTGATGACGAACTCGCGGAACACCCAGCTGGTCTCGTATTCCCGGGCGGCCTGCTGGGCCATCCGATCGTCGAGGTGGGACGCGGTGGCGACCTCCACCAGCAGCCGGTCCTGCGGCCGGAGGAGTTGCTTGCTCAGGCGCTCGACCAGCTCGACGTCCTCGTCGAAGTTGGCCATCGTGTTGCCGAGCAGCGAGAACAGCACCGGCTCGTCGCCGATCAGCCGGCCGCGCAGTTCGTTGAGCTCGGCCACGTTCTCCTCGACGGAGAAGTCGAGCTGCACCGGCAGCAGTTGATTGCGGAACTGCCGGAAGAACGGCAGGGACTTTATCGGCCTCAGGCCCAGGCGCAGCATTTCCGCGCTCATGTCGACGGGCACGTAGTACATTTCCGGGTTCGCCCGCTGGAGATCGGCCAGCACCACGGCGTCCTTCTCGCCCGTGCCGGGGCCGAGGCTGATGTAGTGGTAGGGCCGGTCGCTGTGCCGGGAGTGCAGGCTCCGCCAGCGCCGGCTGAACGTCTCGATCCCGTCGCGCATGACCGGGTAGTTGGGGTCCGTGCAGGCCCGCTGCCAGTTGACCGCCGGCTCGATGCCCCAGTAGGAATAGCCGGACACGATCCGCTTCTCGTCACCGGTGGCCGAGAACGGGCGCTGCAGCTCGGCGGCCAGTTCGTTGAGCTTCCGGGACTGGTCCTCACCGACCAGGCACAGCGACCACGAGAACTCGGTTTCCGAGATGACTTTTTCGAGCCTGCGCAGAAGCTTCAACTGTTCCCTGGCCTGCTGATCCATCTGTGCCATCCCCCGAGCGAGGTCGGACCGGTCCCCCATGCTCCGCCCGCCAACCTTAACAGCGGCGAAGTCTCCTCAGTGGACCGCGAACCGGGGCGGTGACGGGCTCGCGGAAACCACGACGGCCCGGCGCGCAAAGGCCTAGCCTGGCGGAAAAGGGGCAAGGGGGAAATCGTGGCGAACGCGGTCTGGGACGCCCTCGACGGGGTCCGCGAGGTCGAGATCACCGTGACCGGCCGCAGGACCGGCCGGCAGATCACCCACCCGGTGTGGTTCGTGCTGGACGAGGACAGCGTGTTCCTCGTCCCGGTGACCGGCTCCGACAGCCAGTGGTACAAGAACGTCCGGCAGACCCCGATGATCGAGGTGTCGGCGAACGGGACGGCGTTGAGTTCGAGTGCCACCCCGATCACCGAGGCCGACCGGGTCAATCACGTGGTGGAGCTGTTCAAGGCCAAGTACGGCGCCGACACGGTGGAGAGCTACTACCCCAAGCACGACGTGGCGGTCCAGGTCCCGCTCGGGTAGCCGGCCTAGTCGTTGCGCGCGGTCTCCGGGCCGGTGATCCGGCGCAGCAGCGGCAGCGTCGAGGCGACGATCCCCAGCGACACCGCCAGCCCACCGGCCACCATGAGGTAGAACGACCCGTGCGGCGCCAGCAGCGTGTAGCCGAGCTGCGCGCGCAGGAACAGGTGCGCGGCCAGGAACCCCATCCCGATGGCCACCGCCGCGACGGCCAGCAGCGGCACGACGGTCTCCAGCGCCACGACCCGCCGCAGCGTCCGCAGTTGCACCCCGGTCAGGCGCAGCATGCTGAACGGCCGCTTCCGGTCGCTCAGCCCACCGGCCACGCTCACCGCCAGGCTGCACCCGGCGATCGGCAGGCTGGCCAGCATGATCACATTCGCGAGTTGCTGGAACTGCACCAGGAGCCGGGCGGAGTCCGACTCCCACTCGGCGACGCTGGACGGGAACCCATTCGTCGGGAACGCGTTGATCAGCATGGTCCGGGCCTGCTCGAACGCCGCGCGGCTGGTCGTGTTGACGACCACCGAACGGATCGGCCGCCCGGCGACCTGGGCCGGATCCATGTCAGCAGCGGGCCAGACGTATTTGTCGTTGGTCAGGTCCCACGCGCGCTCGCCGATGAGGTCGTCAGCGACGGCCGCGACCCGCGCGCCGGCGGGGCAGGAGCCGAACACCGCCAGGCGGTCCAGCTCGGCGCACGTGATGACGCTCGGCCACCACCACCGCTGGACGGGGGCGTCCGCCGGCCCGTGCACCTCGATCGGGGGTGGCTCCGTGACGGGGTTGGCGTGGACCAGGGTCACGCTGCGTACCCCGGGGATCGTCGCGAGCCCGGCCGGGATCTGGTCCGCGGTCGGTGCGGGGCCGTCCTCGGGCGGGAACCACGTGGTCAGGGACGTGGCGGCCACCGAGTCGGTGCGCGGCTCGCCCCGGTTGGCCACGTAGGTGGTGATGATGCCGGTAGCGACGCTGGTCACGAAGAGCGCCACGATCAGCCCGCTGACGGACCGGAAGCCGGCCCGGGGGTTGTCGGCGAGGCGCCGCCCGGCGATGAGCGCCGCCGGCCGGCTCGCCCGCCCGGCCAGCAGGCGCGCGCCGACCATGGTCAGCCACGGCCCGGCCAGCACCAGCCCGGTCAGGATCAGCAGGAACCCCGAGAGGTACGCGGTGAGCTGCCCGTTGGTCGTGGGCGGTCGCCGGCCGACGAAGTACGCCAGCTCGACGAGCCCGGCGACCAGCGGGATGAGTCGCCAGGCGCGCGGCGGTTTCGGGGTGACCCGGCGCGCGACACCCAGCGGGGAGATCTGCACCCGGCGCAGCGCCAGCCAGGAGGCCACGACGGCGCCGAGCGGGATGCCGAGGGCGACCGCCAGGACGTCGGTGAGGGTGAGGGAGAGGTCGGCGGTGAAGAAGCGTTCGCCGGTGAACGGGATCGCAGCCAGGGCCGGGCGGGCCGCGAGGAACAGGCCGAACCCCACGGCCGCGCCCACGGCGGCGGCGAGCACGGACTCCACGGCGGAGATGACGGAGATCTGCCGTGGCGTGGCGCCGACCAGGCGCATCGCGGCGAAGCGCTGCTCCCGGCGGGTCGCGGCCAGCCGGGTGGCGGTGCCGATGAAGATGAGCACGGGGAACAGCAGCGCGGCCGCGACGATGGAGAGCACGAGGGCCATGCCGTCGCGGTTGATGCCGACGTAGCAGCCTCGGGGGCAGCCGTCCGGCGAGGTGGTCATGATCTGGGTGACCTTGCGCGCGCCCAGCTGTTCCAGGTCGGCCGGGGTGCGGCCGATGACGATCAGCAGCGAGTCGGGCGACGGCAGCGCCGCCGGTGCGATGGTGCCGACCTGGTGGCCGGGGAACCGGTCGCCGAGTTGCGCCGCCGGGGTGGCCTGCAGCAGCTCGCCGAGGGCGGGTGAGACGTAGTACTCGCCGGGGCCGGGCAGGCGCGGGATGCCCGGCGGGACGGGCGCGCCGGGGCCGGTCGCGGCGACCTCGACCCGGCCGATCGAGTCGCCGTCGTGGTAGTCCTCCCGGATGAGCCACCACATCGGCTCGGCCGCCGGGTCGGTGGAGGACGGGGCGACGGCGGTGTTGAGCCAGGCGTACCGCTGGTTCTGCGCGTCGACGGCGTTCATGCCGGCGAGCGTGGCCAGGAGCATGCCGACGCCGAGCGCCACGGCGGCGGCGATGACTATGAGCCGGGCGGCGGCCTCCCGCCCGCCGGCCAGGGACAGCCGGACCGCGAAGCGGATCATGCCGCCACCAGCGCGTTCACCTTGCCGTCGCGCACGATGACCTGCCGGTCGGCGTACGCGGCGACGCGGGCGTCGTGGGTGACGAGGACGACGGTGGTGCCCTCCTCGCGGGCCGAGGACACCAGCAGGTCCATGACCTGCTCGCCGGTCAGCGAGTCGAGCGCGCCGGTCGGCTCGTCGGCGAACAGCGCGCCGGGCCGCGCCACGAGGCCGCGCGCGAGGGCGACCCGCTGCGCCTGCCCGCCGGACAGCTCGCCGGAGCGGCGCCGCTCCAGCCCGGTCAGGTCGAGCCGCTCGAACCAGGGCCGCGCCTCCTTGAGCGCGGCGGCCCGCTTCACGCCGTTGAGCAGCAGCGGCAGCGCGACGTTCTCCTCGGCGGTCAGCTCCGGCACCAGCTGCCCGGACTGGAACACGAAGCCGAACCGGTCCCGGCGCAGGACGCTGCGCCGGGTCTCGCTGAGGGTGTCGATCCGCCGGCCGTCGAAGTGGATCTCGCCGACGTCGGGCACGAGGATCCCGGCCAGGCAGTGCAGCAGGGTGGATTTCCCGGAGCCGCTGGGGCCCATGACGGCGACGATCTCGCCCGGCTCCACCGCGACGCTGGCGCCGCGCAGCGCCGGGGTCTCGCCGAAGGACAGCTTCACGTCGCGCGCCTCGACGGCCGTCATCCCCGCACCTCCTTCGCGAGCGCGTCCAGCCGGGCGGCGGTGGTGTCGATCCAGTGCAGGTCGGCCTCCAGGTGGAACAGGCCGTGGTCGGCCAGCATGGCGTCGACCAGCGTGCCGGAGCGCTTGATCTCGGTGAGCTCCTTCATCCGGCCCAGGTGGGCGGCGCGCTGCCGGTCGAGGTAGTCCTCGGCGGGGCGGCCGAGCATGAGCGCCAGCACCACCTTGGTGAACAGGACCGTCTGGAGGTTGGGCTCGGCCGGGACCGGCTCGGTCAGCCACGACTCGACCTCGGTGGCGCCCCGTTCGGTGATGACGTAGCGCTTGCGCTCGGGGCCGACGCCCGGCTCGACCTCGCCGATCACGATCTTTCCGTCGCGGGCGAGCCGGCTCAGCGTCGCGTAGACCTGACCGAACGGCAGGGGCTTGCCCCGGCTGAAGAAGGCGTCGTAGTCGCGCTTGAGGTCGTAGCCGTGGCTGGGCTCGCGGTCGAGCAGGCCGAGGAGGGTCATGGGAACGCTCATGACGTCACCATACCCTGAGGGTATACCTCGCGTATATACCTTCAGCGTGCAGTGAGCTCGAAGTGCACGGTACGGCCGGTCCGCGCCCGGCCGAGCCGGTGCGTCAGCGGCACGAGCACCCCGTGCAGCAGCGGGTGCTTCCGGACCAGCGCCCGGCTCGCCGCCCGGTACTCCGCCCCGCTCAACCGGCGCGCCACCGCCTCCACCGCCGCCCCGGTCGGCTTGCCGAGCGCCGTCGACGGCGCCAGGGTCACCCGCGGGTTGTTGCGGATCCGCCGGGTCTTCCACGCCTTCTCGAAGCTGCGCACGTACGCGCGCTCCCCCGCCACCGCGACGCTCACGGCGGTCGGCACGGCGGTCCCGTCCCGCTTGAACGTCGTCAGCACCACGGTCTTCTGCCGCACCAGCGGCGCCCACCCGGGCGCCGGCGCCGGGTCGACGTACCCGACCACCCAGCCGAGCTGCCGCAGCCGGGCCACCAGCGCGGCCAGGGCCAGCAGCGCCGACAGCAGGACCAACCAGGTCTGGCCCGCGCTGCCGCCCAGGTCGGCGTCGACCACGTGCGAGACGGTGTGCGCCGCCGCGCCGACCACGTAACCGGCCAGCGCGACCGCCAGGGCGTCCCCCCAGATGAGCGCCAGCAGCAGGGTCGCGCCGATGCCCAACTGGAACGCCCCGACGTCGTGCACGAAGTGCTCGTGCGGCGGGAAGTTCACCGCCGAGCTGAACGAGTCGGCCCAGGCCAGCGCCCACACCCCGACGACCAGTGACGCCGCGCCGAGCAGGGCGGCCGTACCACGTACCAGTGCAGTCATGCCCGGGAGACGGCCGGGCGCCCGGCGGTGTGACCGCCGGGCGCCCGGATGTCGCCGTCAGCCCTCGTGAGGTCCCTCACTCACCCGCCGCACATCCACCTCGACGTCGATGCCGTGCTCGGTGAAGACGTCGACGAACCGCTTCGCCCACTCGACCGCCTCCTCCTTCGACCGCACCTCGACCAAGCCGAACCCGGCGATCAGCTCCTTGGTCTCGGTGAACGGCCCGTCGGTGACGGTCTTCTTGCCCTTGGTGGCGGTGATCCGCGCCGACTCCTCGCTGCTCTTGCACAGCCCTTCGGCGGCAACCAGGATGCCGGCCTTGGCGACCTCCTCCATGTAGGCGCCCATCGTCTTCATGAACTCGGGGGTGGGCTCGAAGTTGCCCGGAACGGCCTCGTCCAGCTTGTGCATCATCATGAATCGCATCTCAGTGCTTCCTCTCGATGGTCGTGATCGTGTGCAGGGAAACGGCGGTGAGCCAGCCGAAGACCAGGGCCGAGCCGAGCACCAACCGCACGCTGACGCTGCCCTGGTCGGGCCAGGCCATGACGACGACGGTCGCCAGGGCGACGAGGACCGATGACAGCGCCCCGGCCCGTCCGAAGCGGCGCGCGAAGACCAGGCAGGCGACGGTGAGCGCGCCGAAGGAGAGCATCGCCCCCACCCCGTGCCCGTAGGAGTGCCAGCTCATCGTCTCGGGGTTGCCCTCCGGCGCACCCGCCGGCCAGCCCATGCTCGGATCGGCGCGGAGCACCCCGGCGACGATCAGCCCGACGCCGAGCACCGCGACCAGCGCCGGCCCCCACGTCCCCGCCCGCTCGCCGCGCAGCGCCCGCCGAAAACCGACGGCACCGGCGAGGGCCAGCAGCCCGGAGACGACGAAGTTGGCGATCTGGAGCCAGCCGTGCTCGCCGAGGGAGAGCAGGCTGAGCGGCTGCCGGCTCAGGTCGAAGCCGTCGCGGGTGAACGCCTGGGCGAGGCCCAGGCCGAGGAACAGCGGCCCGGCGGCGGCGCCCGCGGCGAGCAGGGTGGCGGTCCGGACACCCCGGGTCGTGCCGGCCCGGGTGAGCGTCGTGCTGGTCATCTCGATCTCCTCGTCATCGGTTCTCGCTGACGCGTCGATCGGGCCGACCCGGATCCGACATGACTTCTCAAGATTTTTTACGAGCCGCAGGCGGCGGCCCGGTCGAGCAGCAGCGCCCGCTCCCGCGCGTTGCCAGTCAGGGAGGCCGCCCGCTCGAACTCGGCCCTGGCCTCGGGCAGCCGGCCGAGCTTGAACAGCAGGTCACCGATCACGCTGGGCAGCAGGTGGTAGCCGGCCAGCGCCGGCTCGGACTCCAGCTCCCGGGCCAGTGTCAGCCCGGCGGCGGGCCCGTCGGCCTGGGCGACGGCGACGGCCCGGTTCAGCTCCACCACGGGCGAGGGCACGAGCCGGGCGAGTTCCGCGTAGAGGGCGGCGATCCGCGCCCAGTCCGTCTCCTCGGGGGTACGCGCCCGCGCGTGGCAGGCCGCGATCTCGGCCTGGAGGGTGTACGGGCCGGGGTGGTCGGTGCGGGCCCGGTCGAGGGCGGCGAGGCCGCGCCGGATGAGCCACTGGTCCCAGCGGCCGCGGTCCTGGTCGTTGAGGAGGATCGGTGCGCCGTCGGGTCCGGTGCGGGCGGGGGTGCGGGACGCCTGGATCTCCAGCAGCGCGGCGAGGCCGTGCACCTCGGGTTCGCCGGGCATGAGGCCCTGGAGCAGCCGGGCCAGCCGCAGGGCCTCCTGGCAGAGGGTGGGGCGCATCCAGTCGTCGCCGGCGGTGGCGGAGTAGCCCTCGTTGAAGATGAGGTAGACGACTTCGAGGACCGAGTCGAGGCGTTCGGCGCGCTCGGCCGGGCCGGGCACCTCGAAGGGGATCCGGGCGGTGGCGAGGGTCTGCTTGGCGCGGGTGATGCGCTGGCCGACGGTGGGTTCGGTGGTGAGGAAGGCGCGGGCGATCTCGCCGGTGGTGAGGCCGCCGACGAGTCGCAGGGTGAGCGCGGCGCGGGCGATCGGCGACAGGATCGGGTGGCAGGCCACGAAGATGAGCCGCAGCAGGTCGTCCTCGATGTGCTCGTCGAGGGCGGCGTCGAAGTCGGGGGTGACCTGTTCGTCGAGGTCGCGGCCGAGCTCGGCGAGCGTACGCTGCTGGGTCTGCCGGCGGCGCAGCGTGTCGACGGCGCGGCGCTTGCCGACGGTGGTCAGCCACGCCCCCGGGTTGGCCGGGATGCCGTCGCGCGGCCACTGCTCCAGCGCGGCGACCAGCGCGTCCTGGGCGAGTTCCTCGGCCAGGCCGACGTCGCGGACGAGGCCCGCGATGCCGGCGACGACCCGGGCGGCCTCCATGCGCCACACGGCTTCGACGGTGCGCCGCGCCTCGGACTCCCCCACGGCCACATCACAGCAGGTCAGACCGACGTTCCGCCAGCCTCTGTGTGGTCCGGCACTGCACGGGCGGGGAAGTGTCGTAGGCGGCTCGTAGCCTGGCGCGGTCATCGACGATCGCAGGGAGGCGACGTGCTCGACCACTTCTCCGTCATGGTGCGCGACCTGCCGGCCAGCGCCGCCTTCTACGACGCGGTGCTCGCCCCGCTGGGCGGCCGCCGGATCATGGAGCCCGGCCCGATCGGCTACGGCGTCGACAGTCCCGACTTCTGGCTGGTTCCCGCGCCCGCCGACGCCGGCGGGCCGCTGGAGTCGCACATCGCCTTCACCGCCCCCGACCGGGCCGCCGTGCAGGCGTTCCACGACGCCGCGGTGGCGGCCGGCGCCGAGGTGCTGCACGCGCCGCGGGTGTGGCCGGAATACCACCCGACCTACTTCGGGGCGTTCGTCCGCGACCCGGACGGCAACAACGTCGAGGCGGTGTGCCACCGGCCCGAGTGAACGCCGAGGGGCACGATGGGGAGGTGGACGTCGAGCCGGTCGACTGCGCGCCCGTGCGGGCGTTCCCGCGTGCCTGGCTGCGGCAGCGCTGGCAGGATCTCACCTTCCTGCACTGGGCGGTCGAGCCGGAGCGGGTCGCGCCGCTGCTGCCGGCCGGCACCCGGCCCGACACCCTTGACGGGCTCAGCTACGTCGGGCTGATCGGCTTCCGGATGGTGGGGCTGGGTTTCGGAAGGGGGCCGGGCGTGCCGTACTTCGGCACGTTCTGGGAGACCAACGTCCGGCTCTACTCGGTCGACGGCACCGGGCGGCGAGCCGTGGTGTTCCGCTCGCTGGACGCGTCCCGGCTGGTGCCGGTGCTGGTCGCGCAGCTGAGCCTGCGGCTGCCGTACAAGTGGTCGGCGATGCGGCTGGACCGGGACGGGGATCGCCTGACCTACCGCTGCCGGCGCCGCTGGCCCGGGCCGGTCCGCGCGGCCAGCCGGATGGAGGTGCGGATCGGTGAGCCGATCGCCGACCCGACACCGCTGGAGCACTTCCTCACCGCCCGCTGGGGCCTGCACACCCGGGCGTACGGGCGCACCCTGCACCTGCCGAACTGGCATCCGCGGTGGCCGTTGCACCGCGCCGAACTGCTGCACCTCGACGACGGCCTCGTTGCCGCGGCCGGGTTGGCGCCGCCGGCCGGGCCGCCGGTGAGCGTGCTCTACTCCCCCGGCATCCCGGTCGTGTTCGGCGGGCCGGCGCCACTGGGTTGAGCCGTCAGGGCAGCGGGTCGTGGGTGCCGCGCGGGACGTCGGGCCGGCAGCGGCGGACCCGGTCGGCGGCCAGCCGGCCGCCCGCCGCGAGGCCGTACCGCTCGACCGCCGCCAGCCCGTAGGCGCTGCACGTGGGCGTGTAGCGGCACTGGGCGGGCCAGCGGTGCGACAGCCAGCGGCGGTACCCGAGGATGGCGGCACGGCCGGCGCGGTCCACGGCCGGGCGGCGCACCACGCCGGCGGCGACCGAGCCGAGGGTCAGCAGCAGCGAGAAGAGGCCGAGGTCGCAGCAGCCGGGGCCGTCACAGTCGGGGACGTCGCAGTTGCACCAGTCCCGGTGCTTCTTCTTGTGGCGTCGCTTCCGCATGATCACGAAGCCATGGTGCGACACCCGCGCCAGCGGCCGACCCCCGTGTGTCAGGTCGCCGCGGCGGCTCGGGCGAGGCAGGCCGGCACGTCGCCGTGGTGGTAGGGGTGCTCGCTCGGCTCGATGCCGGCCAGGAACATCGCGTACACGGCGGCCAGTCGCAGCTCGGCGACCGGGCGGAGCAGTTCGACGGCGCGCTGCGGGTCGCTGCCCGGCACGTCGGCCCGCCAGCGCGCCGCCCAGGCCTCGCGCAGCCGGCCCGCGACCGGCGGGGCGAGCGTCTCGGTGAGCCGCAGGATGTCGAAGGCGGGGTGGCCGACGAACGCGTCGCCCCAGTCGATGACGGTCCGCCGGGTGCCGTCGCCCCGCACGTTGCCGGGGTGCAGGTCGCCGTGGACGAGGGTGTCGGGCAGGCCGCAGTCGCGGACCCGGTCGAGCCGGTCGTCGAGGCCGGCGAGCAGGTCGGCGACCACGGTCGGGTCGTGCGGGGCCAGCCGGTCGCGGATCCAGCCGGCCAGGGCCGGGCCGCGCAGATCGGGTACGCCGGCCGCGACCAGTGTGTCGGCCGCTTCGACGGCGCGCAGCTGGACGGTGTGGTGGTCGGCGGCGACGGCGGCCCGCTCGGCCTCGTCGGCGCCGTAGCGGTCCTCGCCGGGCACGTGGTCGAGCAGGGTCCGGCCGGTGTCGTCGGCGGCGAGCAGGGTGGGGGCGGTCGTGGGCGCGGCGGCGCCGAGCCAGCGCAGCACGGCGGCCTCGTGGCGGAAGAACGGGGGCACCTGCTTGAGCCAGGCGCTGCCGCCCGGACCGTCGAGCCGCCAGATCGCCGACAGGTTCCAGGTGCGCTGCTGCGCCACGGCGGTCACCGCCCGGCCGACCCGGCGCAGCTCGCCGGTGGCCCACGCGACGCTGCGGGCCGGGCCGCCGGGCTCGGCGTACGGGGCGCGCAGCGGGTGCGGCGTGAGGTCCACCGTCGCCGGGGTCAGCGGTACGGCGGGCGGCCCGGTGACCTGGCCCAGGTAGGCGACGTGGCCGCCGGGCGGTTCGGGGCGGTCGCCGGTGAGCAGCCGCAGCACGGCCACGTCGACGCCGTACCGGCTGCGGGCCTCGTCGACGATCGAGCCGACCTCCTGCCACCACGGTTCGGGCACGTCGTACGGGGGCAGGGCGCCGAGGGGCCGGCCGTCGGCGTCGACGAGGACCAGGGTCACGGTGCGGGACACGTGCCGGACGCTAGCCGCGCGTCCCTGAGGGGCGCGAACGGTTAATCCGGGGGGCCGGTGGGGGGTGAGCCCGGATGTCCCCGGCCGGCGCGGCGACGAGGCTGAGGCCATGACCCTCACCGATATCCGGACGCGTCCCGCGTACCCCTGGTTGCGGCCGGTGGCCGTGGCCGCGTCGCTGCTGCTCCTCGGCTACGGCCTGCTCCGCCTCATCGACCGGCTGGACGGTCACAGCGACAAGGGCGCCTGGGCGTGGAACACCGGGCACACCATGTTCCTGTTCGGCATCCTCGGGTTCGCCGCGCTGGTCGTCGGCCTGCACGGCGTGCTGCGTACCCGCTCGACCCGCCTGCGGGCGGTGGACGACGTGGCGGCGCTGGCCGGCCTGGTCGGCGCGGCCGCATTCGTGTGGGTGATCCTGGGTGACCTGTTCCCGCGCTTCGCCGACGCGGTGGACACGCCGGACCTGGTGTTGCTGGGCGGGCCGGCGCTGTTCGAGGTGGGCCTGCTGGTGCTGCTGTACCGGGCCGCCGCGGCGCGGCTGCTGCCGGTGTGGGCGCCGGTGCTGACACTGGTCGGGTTCGTGGCGATCGCCGTGAACCTGGACCTGCTGCCGGTCGGCGCGGCCCTGGTCCTCACCGGTCTGCTCCCGCTGCGGGCGACCGCCCGGCCGCCGCGCCTCGGCTAGGGTCCCGGCTCGACGGTCAGGTCCAGAAGGTCCGGCGGAAGCCCTCGTTGCCGGCGCACGCGTCGCGCCGCCCGCCGGTCAGGCTCACCGTGCCGTCGCGGCACTGCACGAGCCAGCCGCGGCCGGACCAGAAGCCGGGCACGCACTCGAACCAGTCGCAGATCCCCGGGGCCGGTTTGCGGATGCGGGAGCCGCCGCAGAAGTCGTACCCGTAGGGGTTGGCCGGGGCGCCGCAGCGGCGTTCGGCGGCCGGCCGCGGCGTGGTGCCGCGGGCCGGGGGCGCGGCCGGCGCGGGCTTGGTGTGCTGCGGTCCGGGGCGGGGTTTGACCTGGACGGCGGGGGCGATCGGCGGTGGCGCGGGCGTGGCGGCGGCCTCCGGGGTGGCGGTGGCCTCCGGGGTGGCCGCGGCGGCCCGGTCCGAGCCGGGGCGCACCGGCGGGTCGGACTCGAAGAGCATGGCCGGCACGATCAGGGCGAGGGCCAGGGCGACCGCGACGGTCCGCCGGCCGCCGGGCAGCAGCCCGGAGAGCCGGGCCTGGGCCGGGGTGAGCACGGCCGGCCGTTCCGGCTGCTCCGCCTCGTGCTCCGCGATCAGCTCGTCGAGCTGGGCGACGACCGCGGCGCGCTGCTCGATCGCGTCGGCGAAGGCCAGGGTGAGCTTGAACCGGAAGTCGGCCACCGCGCCGGTGGGCAGCAGCAGGCCGGAGGTACGCCGCCGGTCGAGAACCTGGATCAGCGTGACCGGCGCCGCCGGGTCGTGGGACAGGCCGGTCATCCGCCCGTACGTCCAGTCGCGCCGGCCGCGCCCGCCGAGCAGGACCAGACGCCGGTTGGTGAGCACGGCGAGCCCGGCGTCGACGACCTTGACCCCTTCGGGGCGGCGCGGGCGCAGCACCGGCGGTTCCGGGTCGACGGTCAGCTCGGGGGCCGGCAGCACCGCGGTGTGCCGCACCTCGACCAGTTGCGCGGCCGGCAGCGTCCAGAAGACCACCTCGCCGGGGGCCAGCTCGATGGGCAGGCCCGCGCCGGCCTCGGTCGAGCCGTGGAAGGACCCGGCGAGGGTACGCAGCCGCCGCAGCTCCTCGTCGCGGCGTCGCCACGCCTCATCGGCCGCGCGGAACGCCCGCTGCCGCCGGTCGTTGTGCCGGTGCGCCCACCGGTAGCGCCATGTGGAACCCGTCGAATCAGTCATCGCCACGCCGACTCCTCCGCCGCGCGAGCCCACCAATCGGGGTGTCATTCATGTCAACTGCGACGCGGGGGTGCCAAGACACGCGCAAGTTGCGAATCCAACCGATCGGGTGATTGACCCATACCATCGGCGGAGGCCGGGACGTCGGTCTCTCCGCTCAGCGGCGCAGCCGGGCCGCCATCATGCCGGCCGCCTGGCCCTGGTCGACCAGGCAGGCGGCCAGCAGGTCGCGCGCCCGGCGGCGGACCGCGGTGGCGTCCGGATGCCCGGGCAGCCACTGCTCCGGCCCACCGACGGTCAACTCGACCCGACCCCCGGGCAGCGGCAGCGCCCCGGGCGGCGGGCCGCCGAGGCGCTCCAGGTGGCCGGCCGAGAGAACCTGGTACCACATCGGCTCCGGCACCAGCAGGTCGGCGAGCATCGCCACGTCGGGTGGCTGCGCCTGGCCGGGCTCCGCACGTGCGGCCCAGCCGTGGTCGAGCAGGCGGCGGGCGTCGGGCTCGGCCGCCACCCCGGCCCAGATGACCGTGTCGGCGTGCGCCCTCAGCAGCTCCCGCAGCTCGCGCATGCTCTCCGGGGTGGCCGGCGCCAGCGTGAGGGCTGCCGCCGGCGCCGCGTCACGCATGGCTGTCCCGACGGTCGCCGCGGCGACCGGAGCGCCGTCGGCGACCAGGCTCACGGTGGTGGTCTGGCCGGCGGTGGCGAGCGCGCTGCGGGCCACCCCCGGCGCCGTCTCGGCCGGCAGGGCGGTCTCCACCCCGAACACGACCAGGCTGAGCCGGCCGACGCTGTGCCTGGCGACCCAGCCGGCGGCGAGGTCGAGCAACGCCACCGGCGGCCCGGCCGGCACGTCACCGAACGGTGCCGCCACCGGCCCTCGCAGGTAGGCCCGGACGGCCGGGGTGAGCCCTGGACGGTTGTCCAGGTCGCCGGGGTGGGCCACGCCGACCTCGGCGTCACCCACCCCGGCGCGTCGCAGTTCGGCGAGGAGCAGGTCGGGTACGGCCAGCACCTGATCGTCCGGCAGCGAACCGAAGTCCACCGCGAGGAGGTGCCGGCCCGGCAGGGGCACCGGTGGGGGGAGGAAGGCAACCCGCTCTGCGCCGCCGTCGGCCCCCGGCGCCTCCAGCCGCAGCAGCACGTCCCGCACGGCGACCATCGCGGCGGGGAGCCGGCCGTCGCCGGACCGCACCTCGAGCAGCAGGCTCTGCGACACGCGCAACTCCTGGCGCACCTCAGGTAGGACGACGACGGCCATCACGTGCTCCCTTGTCTTGCCTTGTCTCTCCCCGCCGAAGATATCGATGCGAAGCGCGACGCCCACCGCTACCGGAGCGCTCCCACGATCGACCGCCGACGATGACGGCCTTCCCTGCTTCGCCATGCGGCGGGATCGGCCCCTCGGTAACGTGAGCCGCAGGGCGGGACGCGCCGCGACCCCGGGACGCGAGGAGGTGCACCGGTGGGCGACCCGGCCGTCATGGTGGGGGTGGACATCGGCACCACCAGCACGAAGGCGGTCGCGTACGACACCGGTGGCCGGCAGCTCGCCACCCACTCGGTCGGTTATCCCCTCGAGGAGCCGCACCCCGGGTACGCCGAGCAGGACCCGGCCCGGATCTTCGACGCGGTGGTCGGGTCGATCCGTGCGGTGGTCGAGGAGCTGCGCCGGCCCATCGCCGGCCTGTCGTTCAGCACCGCGATGCACAGCCTCATCGGGCTGGACGCCGCCGGCACCCCGCTCACCCCCTCGGTCACCTGGGCCGACTCCCGGGCCAGCGCGCAGGCCGAACGGCTGCGCGCCGTGCCCTCCGGGCTGGCCATCCACCGCCGCACCGGCACCCCGGTGCACCCCATGGCGCCGCTGCCCAAGCTGGTCTGGTTCGCCGAGCAGCAACCGAAGCTGCACGAGCGGGTCGCGCACTGGGTGAGCATCAAGGACTACGTGCTGCTGCGGCTGGCCGAAGCGCTGGTCACCGACCACTCGGTCGCCTCCGCCACCGGCCTCATGGACATCCACCGGCTGGTCTGGGACGCCGAGGCGCTGCGCATCGCCGGGATCACCGAGGAGCAGCTCCCGCAGCTCGTCCCCACCACCCACGTGCTGCCCGGCCTGACCGCCGCGGCGGCCCGGGCCACCGGCCTGCCCGCGGACACCCCCATCGTGGTGGGCGCCGGCGACGGGCCGCTGGCGAACCTCGGCCTCGGCGCGGTGCACCCCGGCGAGGTGGCCTGCTCGATCGGCACCAGCGGGGCGATGCGCGTGATGGTGGAACGCCCCGGCGTCGACCCGCTCGGCGGCGTCTTCTGCTATGCGCTCACCGAGCACCGCTGGGTGGTCGGCGGGGCGATCAACAACGGCGGGATCGTCCTCCAGTGGGCCAACGAGGCACTCGCGCCCGAGCTGGGCGAGCACGCCGAGGAGGAGCTGCTCGACCTGGCCGCCCAGGCGCCCGTCGGCTCCGGCGGGCTGATCATGTTGCCGTACCTGCTCAGCGAGCGGGCCCCGCACTGGAGCGCGCTGCCCCGCGGCGCGTACGTGGGGCTGACCCACGGGCACGGCCGGGCGCACCTGGTCCGGGCCGCGCTGGAGGGCGTCTGCCAGCAGCTCGCCCTGGTCCTCGCCTCGGTCCGGGCGGCCGGCAACGAGGTGCGCGAGATCCGCGCCAGCGGCGGCTTCGCCCGCAGCCCGCTGTGGCGGCAGATCCTCGCCGACGCGCTCGGCATGCCGGTGCGCTTCCCTGCCGGGCACGAGGGATCGAGCTTCGGCGCTGCCCTGCTCGGCATGCAGGCGCTCGGCCTCATCGAGTCGATCGAGGTCGCCGCCGACCTGGTCCGGATCGAGGAGACGGTCCGCCCGAACCCCGCCTCCGCCGCCACGTACGCGGCCCTGCTGCCGCTCTTCTCCGAGCTGTACGACGCGCTCGTGCCGACGTTCGCGTCGCTGCGGCGGCTGGCACCGAGCCTGCCGCCGGAGCCACCACCCACCGCTCCTCCCCAGTGATCGCCCGTCCCGGAGGCACGGACGACTACCGAAGGTCGTGATTGCCGTGGTCACACTGCTCGCCGCACCGGCGGAACCTCTCACGAACGCCGGTGACACCCAGCTCGTCATCGCCGCCCTGCTGGGCATCGCCGTGGTGGTGGTGCTCATCGCCTGGGGCAAGGTGCACCCCTTCCTGGCGCTGATCCTCGGCGCGGCCGTGCTCGGCGTGGTCGCCGGGGTCAGCGCCGACAAGATCGTCACCTCGTTCAGCGGCGGGGTCGGATCCACCGTCGGCGGCGTCGGCCTGCTGATCGCGCTCGGCGCGATGATCGGCGGCCTGCTCGCCGAGTCCGGCGGCGCGGACAGCATCGTGGAACGGGTGGTCGGCCGGGTCTCCGGCGGCGCGCTGCCGTGGGCCATGGCCGGCGTGGCCGCGCTCATCGGCCTCCCGCTCTTCTTCGAGGTCGGCGTGGTGCTGCTGGTGCCGATCGTGCTGCTGGTCTCCCGCCGGGTCGACGTCCCGCTCATGAAGATCGGCATCCCGGCGCTGGCCGGCCTGTCCGTGCTGCACGGTCTGGTCCCGCCGCACCCCGGCCCGCTGGTCGCCATCGACGCGCTCGGCGCCAACCTCGGCCAGACCCTGGCCCTGGGCCTGCTGGTCGCGATCCCCACGGTGATCATCGCGGGCCCGGTCTTCGGCAACTTCATCGCCCGCTACGTGCCGGCCACCGCCCCCGAGGCGCTGCTGCCGACCCGGCGGCCACTCGCCGTCGGCGGGGACCGACGGCCGACCCGCCCCGGCGAGGGCCGGCTCGACGCCGACGGTGACCTGGTCACCGAGGACGACCTGGTCAACCCGGGCGCCGGCCGCCCGGGCGCGCCGATCGACGAGCCGGCCGGGCCGCGTGCCCGCCGCGAGCCGGCGCTCTGGGCCGCCGTGGTCACCGTGCTGCTGCCGGTCGTGCTCATGCTGCTGCGCGCGATCGGCGAGCTGACCCTGGCCGAGGACACCGGCGGCCGGAAGGCGCTCGACATCATCGGCACCCCGATCGTCGCCCTGCTCGCCGGCGTCATCTTCGCGATGATCTTCCTGGGCTACCGGACGGGGTTCAGCCGCAGCCAGGTCTCCGGCTTCCTGGGCGGCTCACTGCCGGCGATCGCCGGCATCCTGCTGATCGTCGCCGCCGGCGGCGGCTTCAAGCAGGTGCTGGTCGACGCGGGCGTCGGCAACCTGGTCGCGGACGCCGCCGAGGGCGCGAACCTGTCGCCGCTGCTGCTGGGCTGGCTGGTCGCCGTCGGCATCCGGGTGGCCACCGGCTCGGCCACCGTCGCCACCATCACGGCGGCCGGCATCGTCTCGCCGCTCGCGGCGACCCTCCAGGGTCCCGAGGTGGCGCTGCTGGCGCTGGCCATCGGCTGCGGGTCGCTGTTCTTCTCGCACGTCAACGACGCCGGCTTCTGGCTCGTGAAGGAGTACTTCGGGTTGACCGTCGGGCAGACCATCAAGAGCTGGTCGGTGATGGAGACGATCATCTCGGTGGTCGGCTTCGCGGGCGTCCTCCTGCTCGACCTGGTGTTGTAGCGGGTACTCGTCGCGGGCGAGCGCCCGGCCAGGCTGGTCGGGCACCCGCTCCCCACCGCCTGTCGAGCTGGCGTCGGGAACGACTCGACGGGCCGCGCCCTCCGTGCGGACGGCCGCCAACCGGCCGGGGATGTCCCGGTGAGCGCCTAGGAACTTGATGATGTGGGTGACTCACGCCCGCAGCGGCGAACGCGTGAGCGTCGCCCACCCAGAACGCATCGAGATCGACACAAGCTCGGCGATGAGGCGGTATTCGTGCGGCCAGAACAGCCCCACCTCGGCGTGCTGGTGTGGATGTTGGTCGAAACGGGCGCCACCGGTCACGGCGCCTCGACGCCGGAGATGCGGAACCGGTGCACCTCGGCGCCGAGGATCATCGCCGCCTGCTGCCCGTCCGGGCCGGAGCCGCGGAAGTCGAGCAGTTGCTCGTCGGACTCCCACCGCTCGTAGACGTTGATCCGGCCCGGCTCGACCAGGTCGGCGCTGACCGCGAAGTCCACGCAACCCGGCGCCGAGCGGGCCGCCCGGACGACCTCCGTGCAGGAGGACAGGTAGGCGTCCCGCTGGGCCGGGTCGACGTAGAGGGTGCCGGCGACGATGATCACGTGACCTCCCGGAGGGTGTGCCGTCCGGCCCATCCTGGCACCCGGGGCCGGTCAGGCTCGGCTGATCGCGTTGGCGTGGATCGCCTCGTTCAGGTACGCGGCCAGCCCCGGCCGGATCTTCTCGTAGTACGCGGTGAACCGCGGGTCGGCCAGGTACATGTCGGCCAGGCCGGTGTGGACCTCGTAGGAGCAGTCGTAGAACCACCGGCTGATGAGCTGCCGGTGCTCCTCGGCCAGCGCCATCGCCTCCGGCGAGTCGGCCGGCGCGCCCGACGCCATCAGCTCGGTGATCCGCCGCCCCCACTCCTCGTTCTCGGCCTTGTTCCGGAGCCAGTCCTCCTTCGAGTAGCGGGCGGCCCGCTCGGTCGACTGCCGGTACGCCTCGGTGCCGCCCCAGCGCCGCTCGGCCTCCTCGGCGTGCTCGTCCGGGTCGAAGTCCCCGAACACCTCGAACCGCTCCTCCGGGGTGAGCTGAATGTCCAACTTTCTCGCCTCCATCGCGAGTTCGATCGCCGCGACCATGTCCCGCAGCTTCCCGATCCGCCCGGTCAGCAGCTCGTGCTGCCGGCGCAAGTGCGGCAACGGGTCGCCGCCCGGGTCGTCGAGGATCTCGGCGATCTCCTCCAACGGGAACCCCAGCTCCCGGTAGGCACGGATCAGCTGCAACCGCTCCAGGTCCGCGTCGTCATA
Source organism: Micromonospora chaiyaphumensis (assembly GCF_900091435.1). GTDB lineage: Bacteria > Actinomycetota > Actinomycetes > Mycobacteriales > Micromonosporaceae > Micromonospora > Micromonospora chaiyaphumensis. Next base: position 20,499 of record NZ_FMCS01000013.1, on the reverse strand, counting down.
GCGGCGGTAGCCCGCCGCGGTGCGGCCGCTCGGCGAGAGCAGCCCGATCTCGTCGTAGTGGTGCAGCGTCCGGACCGTCACCCGGGCCGCCCGCGCCACCTGACCCACCGTGTACGCCATGGTTCCTCCCTTCCGCGACCAAGGCTCCCGCCTCCCGTTGCGTGAGGGTCAAGCCCGATTCTGCGGCCCGCGCGGCCCGGCCGGCGGGAAACGGCGATCGCCCCCGGCCTCCGCCGGGGGGTGCGGGAGGCCGGGGGCGATCGGGGGCCGGGTCAGGTGGTGACCCGCTCCCTCTCCGGGGCGGCGAACGTCGCGGTGGCCGGGGTCCGGAAGGCGTGCACCAGGCCGGCGACCGAGAGCAGCAGGAGCAGCGCCGCGCCGAGGTACATGGCCAGGGCGCCCTGCTCGGCCTTGCGGCCGAACTCACTGAACCCGTACGACGTGAGCAGCAGGCCGCGCAGCGTCTCGCCCTTGAACACGGTCTCCCGCTGGGCGGTGACGTCGGCGAGCTGCTTCTGCAGGTCGGCCAGGTTGGCGGCCTTGGCCTGCTCGGCCTGCGCCACCTGCTCGCGCAGCGCGGTCTGCGGGGCGCCCAGGTCGGCGTACGTCTTGCCGCCGCCGATCGACGTCAGGTGCAGGCCAATGTACTCGTTGGCGTAGCACTCGGCCTGCTTGCCGGTGGTGAGCGGCTGGCCGGCGTACTCGCGCAGGCAGTCCGCCTTCTTCTCCTCGTTGCTGAGCTTGTCGACCGGGGTGAAGCTGATGTGCTGGGCGGCAAGCTGGTCGTGCACGTAGCGGTTGGCGAAGTTGGCGTTCGTCGTCAGGACGACGCCCACGACGAGCAGCAGGACCGCGAGGCCCAGCCCACCGATGCTGAACAACAGGTCGAGCGTCCGTCGCTTCATCTCTGGCTCCCGTGTGGATGGTGTCTCTCGTTGGTTGCGACACCATCGTGGCGGCGGGTGCGGCACCGCCGGCAGGGCCGAACCCCCCGCCTGCCCGGGACCTTCGACCCGCCGCGGGCCGGGCCGGTCAGCGGGCCGCGTCGACCGGGGCGAGCGCGTGGAGCAGGTCGGGCAGGGCGACCGGGCGGCCGTAGCGCCAGCCCTGGCCGTGCAGGCAGCCGATCGCAGCCACCGCGGCGTGCTGGTCACCGGTCTCCACGCCCTCGGCCACCACGGCCAGGTCGAAGGCGCCGGCCAGCCGGTTGACCATCTCCACGGTGGCGTACGCCCGCGCGTCGTCGGCGTCGAGGCGGGCCACGAAGGACCGGTCGATCTTCAGCTCGGTGGCCGGGATGCGGTGCAGGTAGCTCAGCGAGGAGTAGCCGGTGCCGAAGTCGTCGATGGCGATGCCGACCCCGAGGTCGCGGAGCTGGGTCAGCCGGTCGAGCACGGCCTCGCTGCCCTCGATGAGCGCCGACTCGGTGAGTTCCAGGGTGAGCGCGCGGGGCGGCAGGCCGGCCGCGCCCAGCGCCTCGGTGACGGTGGCGATGAGGTCGGGCCGGCGCAGGTGGGCGGCGGCGATGTTGACCGCCACGGTGACCTCGGGGGCGTGGTCGCGCCAGGTGGCCGCCGCACGGCACGCCTCGTGGATGACCCACCGGTCGACGGCCAGGATCAGCCCGGTCTCCTCGGCCAGCGGGAGGAACCGCGCCGGGGTGAGCACGCCGAGCCGGGGGTGCCGCCAGCGCACCAGCGCCTCGGCGCTGCGGACCGCGCCGGTGGACAGGTCGACGATGGGCTGGAACTCCATGAGCAGTTGCCGTTCGTCGACCGCGCGGCGCAGGTCGGCGATCAGCTCGGCCCGGGTCACGGCCGACTCCCGCAGCTGCGGCGTGCAGGTCCGGTACGCGGACTTGCCGGCGGCCTTGGCCGCGTACATGGCGATGTCGGCGTCGCGGAGCAGGTCGGTGTGGGAGGTGTGCTGCGGGCCGTACTCGGCGATGCCGATGCTGGCCGAGGGGTGCACGCCCAGGTCCTCCTCGCCGGGCAGCGGTTCGAGGGCGGCGAGCAGCCGGACGGCGAGCCGCTCGGGCGGCACCGGCCGGTCCCCGGCGACCAGCACGGCGAACTCGTCGCCGCCGAGGCGGGCGATCATGCCGTCGGGGCCGATGGCGTCCCGCATCCGCTCGGCGATGGTGCTCAGCAGCCGGTCGCCGGCGGCGTGCCCGAAGCGGTCGTTGACCTGTTTGAACCCGTCCAGGTCGAGCAGCAGCACGGCGACGGGCCCGCCGTCGCGCAGCGCCCGGCGCAGCCGCCGGGTGAAGGTCAGCCGGTTGGGCAGGCCGGTGAGCTGGTCGGAGTACGCGAGCCGGCGCAGCCGGGCGACCAGCCGCAGGTTCTCGTTGGCGGCCAGCCCCTGGCGCAGCGCGAGGACGCCGAGCAGCGTCATCATGCCGAGGAAGATGAGGTGCGGGGTCTGCCCGGTGGGCCGGCGGGCGAGGACCACGGCGACGATCGCGCCGCCCACCGGCAGGTAGGGCAGCGCGACCCGCCACCACGGTGGCAGCGGCGACTCGCCGGTCTCCTCCTCCCCCTCGCAGGAGGGCGGCGGCGGGTAGCGGGTGGCGAGGCCCACGAGCAGGTAGCTCAGCGGCCAGCAGACGTCGATCGGGTGGCCGGGGGCGTAGCTGCCGTGGGCCACGAGCGAGACGTAGACGGCGTCGGCGGCGGCGCGGGTGGCCAGGCCGATCCCGATGACGGTCAGCGCCCGCCACATCGGACGGCCCGGCCCGGCGACCGCCACCAGGATGGTGAGCTGCATCAGGTCGAGCATCGGGTAGAGCAGCCCGAAGGTGCGCAGCGGATCGGCCAGGTCGGCGGCGGCGAGGTCGCGGAACACCACCACCCAGGCGATCGGGATGAGGGCCAGCGCGACGATCACCCCGTCGAGCAGGGTGCGGGCCTGCCCGACGAGGCTGCGGGGGGCGGCCGTGGAGCAGAGCAGCGCGGCGGTGCCGGTGACGATGCCGGCGGTGAACAGCCCGCCGACCAGCGCGGTGTGCGGCAGTTCGCGCCCGCCCAGCCGCTCGATCGTCCACACCGTCCGGCCGAGCGCCGCGAGGACCATGGTGGCCGCGAGCAGGACCCAGAACCGGCGCAGCGGGGCGGGGTGCCGCCGGGCCGCGCGCGTGCAGGCCACCGCCGCCCAGCTCGACAGCGCCACGGCGCCGAGGTCGCTGACGAGGGCTCCGCCGGGCAGGCGGGCCACCAGCCACACCGCTTCCCCGAGTACGACGAGGGCGGCCGCGACGAGCCCGACACGGCCGGAGAGCGTGCGACGGGCCGGCGCCACGGCGGCGAGGCTCACGTCGTGCTGCGGTACAACGGATTCGCTCCGGCTCTCTCTCTGGCGTGCACCCTCGACGGTGAGGACCGGGTTGCGGACGGCGCAAGCCTAGTCAGGCCCCGGTGCCGCCGCCAGGGCCGTTCGGCGTGGGTCAGCGCCCCGACGGGCCGGGCTGCGTGGGGCCGCCGTGGCGGTAGAGGGAGACCAGGACGCCGTACCGGGGCTGGTCCGCGTCGGCCTCCTCGGCGTCGCCGACCAGCGTGTCGAGGGTGGCCCGGAGCCGCTGCGCCTGGGCGGGGGTGAGCCGCAGGTGGCGCAGGTGCAGCAGCGGGTCGGGGTCGCCGGCCAGTTCCTCGGCGACCGCGCCGAACAGGGCGCTGGTGGCACCGGCGTCGACCGTCTCGCCGGTCAGGCGGCGGAAGGCGCGCTCGTGGTACTGCTCGGTGCCGCCGCGGACCTGGCGGGTGTGCGCGGTGCGGACCATGCCGGCCTCGGTGAGCACCTTGAGGTGGTGGGCGACGGTGCCCTTGGCCGCACCGAGTGCGGCGGCGAGCTGGCTGATGGTGGCCGGCCCGGACCCGAGCGCGAAGAGCAGCCGGTGCCGGAACGGGTGGGCCAGCGCCTTGAAGTGGGCCGGGGTGCGGACCTCCAGCTCGGTCTCGTGCTTCACCGTCAAAGCGTCCAATTCTCTTGACGCTTTGTCAACCGGGCTGCTCTACTCGGGACATGCAGCAGGATGAGATCACCGAAATCGTCGAGCGGGCCGCGAAGCTGGTCGCCGAGCAGTACGTCTTTCCCGAGGTCGCCGGCCGGATCGCCGCCCACCTCGGTGACCGGCTCCGCGCGGGGGCCTACGCCGCCGCGACCGACGCGGCGGCGCTCGGCGCGCTGGTCACCGCCGACCTGCAGGAGGCCAACGGCGACCTGCACCTGCGGCTCAAGCACCACGAGACGCCCCTGGCCGACATCGCCGGCGACCCGGCCGAGGAGCAGTTCGTCCAGCTCGCCGCGCGCACCATGGGCGGTGTGGCCCGGGTGGAGCGGCTGCCCGGCAACGTGGGGCTGCTGGAGATCGCGCCCTACCTCTTCCCGCCGCAGCTCGCCGGTGACCTCGTGGTCGCGGCGCTGCGGCTGCTCGCCGGCACCGACGCGCTCCTGCTCGACCTGCGCGGCAACCGGGGCGGCAGCCCGGACATGGTGGCCCTGGTCTGCGGCTGGTTCTTCGCCGAGCCGGCCCACCTGCACACCATGCACGAGCGGGCCGGCACCACCCACCAGTACTGGAGCGCCGCCTGGCTGCCCGTGCCCCGCTACGCCCCGGACAAGCCGGTGCACGTGCTGACCGGCCCGGAGACGTTCTCCGGCGGCGAGGAGCTGGCGTACGACCTTCAGCAGCTCGGCCGGGGCACCGTCGTCGGCGAGCGGACCCGGGGCGGGGCGCACCCGCGGATCGGGCACCGGCTGCACCCGCACCTGGAGCTGACCGTGCCGGTGGCCCGGCCGGTCAACGCGGTCAGCGGCACCAACTGGGAGGGCTGCGGGGTCGTCCCCGACGTCGAGACGCCGGCCGGGGCGGCGCGCGACGTCGCGTACCGGAGGGCGCTGGAGGCCCTGCTGGCGGCGGACCGTCAGGGGCCGGCGGCCGCCGAGGCGCGCGACGCCCTGGCCGCCCTCGGCTGACGCGTCAGGACCACTCCTCGGCGGAGGCGTCGGGCGCGGGCGCCCCGGCCGGGGGGCCGCCGTGGGTCCACGGGGTCTCCTCCGGGGCGGGGAAGGCGCCGGCCGGCAGGAAGCCGTCCGACAGGGTGGTGAGGCAGAGCCGCTCCCCCACCTCCGGCACGCTGCCGGGGGCGGCGGTCAGCCCGCGGCCCATCCCGCCGGACAGCTCCAGCACCACCTCGGTCTTGCCGTCCGCGGCCGGGGTCACGAAGACGACCTTCGCCTTCTGGCCCGGCCGGGCCGGCGAGTGAAGCGTCGCGCCGACCGGCACGAGCACCGGCTCGGTGGTGACCACCTGGATCCGCGGGCGCAGCACCGGCCGTCTGCCGGTGTCGTCCACCCGCTTCGGGTCGGCCAGGGTCACGTCGCCCACGAACGCCTCCCCGGTCAGCCGGTGCTCGGCCATGACCAGCGGGTCGTCGTAGGCGCGCTGGACCGCGTAGGAGGCGAGCGCCCGCTCCAGCCGGTGCAGGCGCGCGGCCGCGGCCACCGCGCCGTCCCGGCGGGGCTGCGGGCCGCCGCCCGCGTCGACGTGCTCGGCGTGCGCCGTGAAGGCGTCCTTGTCGCCGTCCCAGCGGCCGGCGACCCGCGCGCCGGGCGGCAGCGCGCGGAGCAACCCGACGCCGCGCCACATCAGCTCCCAGGTGGGCGTCAGCTGGTCGCGCAGCAGCCGTTCCAGCTCCGCGTACGCGGCCGCGCGGGCAGCCGGGTCGTCCTCCGCCCGGGTGTACGCCTCGATGGCGGGCGCGAGCCGGTGGTTGTCGAAGTCCGGGTCGGTGGCCGGGCCGGCCGGCGGGCAGCGGGCCGGGTCCTCGGCGCGGGCGGCCGCCTCGGCGCCGGTCAGCCCGGGCGGCGGGTCGAGCCAGCCCAGCAGCGCGGGCAGGTGCAGGTCCTCCACGGCGCTCTGCCCGGTCGCCCAGTGCAGGGTCAGCGCCTCGGTCAGCGCCACGAGCGCCGCCGAGCCGGGGTGCTCGGCACGTTCGGCGAAGAAGGTCAGCCAGCGGCCGAGCAGCGGCACGGACGGATGCACCGGGTGCTCGCCGTCGGGCCGGCGGAACCGGGTGGAGCGGCCGAACAGCCGCAGGAAGGTGATCCCGGCCGGGTTCGGCACCAGCACCTGCGGGGCGTCGACGTAGCGGTGCCGGACGTCCCTGCCCCGGTCGACCGGCACCGCCTCGGTCCGGTCCCGGAACTCGTCGAGGTAGGGCAGCACGATCCCGGCCAGTTCGGCCGCGAACGCGAAGCGCTGGTCCCGGTTGCGGGGCTGCGGCACGACCAGCAGCCGCGCCTCGTCGGGCGCGGCGCCGACCAGGGCCGCGAGCGGGGCGTTCGCCTCGCCGGCCAGGGCGAGCGGCACCAGCACCAGCGGGCGGTCGGACAGGTGCAGGTGCCGGACCGTGGCCACCGGCTGGGCCACCCCGGCGGCGACCGCCTGCGCCTGAGCGAGGGCACGCAGCGTGCTCACCGGATCCTCCGGGCGGGGCGTCGGGGCGTACTCATGCGGGGTGGCCCGTGAGGGCGTCGGCGCGCAGGCGCGCGGCGGCGCGCAGCAGCGCGGCGGCCTCCGCCTGCTCCGGTTCGGGGGCGCGAACGCCTTCGGCGAGCGCCAGCACCTCGGCCACCTCGGCGACGCCGCCCAGCGCCTCGCGGACCGGCCGGCCCAGCGCGCCGGTGTGGCCGCGCGCCTCGTGCCGGCAGAAGTACGCCAGCTCGCAGGCGGCCAGGCAGTCCGGCGCGTAGTTGGCCGGGACGCCGGTGAGCGCGCCGGCCAGCGTGGCCGGGTCGGCGGTCAGTTGGGCGGTGAACCCGGCCGGCACGGCGGCGAGCAGGTCGTCGATCCGCGCCATCCGGTCGAGCTGGCGGCGCAGCACCAGCAACTGCTTGCGCACGTCGAGGAGGCTGGCCACCGGCCGGTTGGCGAAGTCGCGCGGGCAGACCAGGACCACCTCGTGCGAGACGAGGTCCGGGTCCTGGCCGTCGGCGGCGAGCAGGTCGCGCAGCGCCAGCACGTAGACGGCGGACTGGATCGCCGCGGCCGCGACCTTGGCCGGGTCGGCCTGGCCGTCGATGACCGGGAAGGACTTGACCTCCACGACGTGGAAGCGGCCGGCGAGCCGGGCGGCCACCAGGTCCGGCTCCAGGTGCACCCGGCGGCCGGCGACGTCCAGGCCGAGCAGCGGGTGGTCGAACAGCGCCGGCCCGTCCCCGGGCGCGGTGAGCGCGGCGCGGGACCGTTCCGGCCGGTCCTCGTCACCGCCCAGGTCGGTCCAGGTGGCGCCGTCCGGCACCGGCACGCCCAGCCGCTCCGCGACCAGGCGCAGCAGCTCCGCGCCGCCGTCGGCCTTCACCTGGGCCTCGAACGCGTTGCCCCGGGTGATGGCGAAGCGGGACTGGCCGAACCGGGCCGGGAAGCCGACCCGCTCGGCCAGCTTCGGCTTGTCGACCCCGGCGCTGTCCAGCACGGCACGGCGGGTGCAGCCGGGGTTGCCGGTCAGCGCGGCGATGGTGCGGGCGTTGTGCCGCCGGGGCGGCACGCCACCCCGGATCTCGGCCAGGCGCTGCGCGGTGTCCGTCATGATCCGCCAGGATAGGCGCTGCCCGCCGCCACGGCCGCCGCCGCGCCCCACCGCTAGCGGCCGGCGGACCGGTTCCAGGGTGAGCGGGGCGACTGGGCGCCCGCCGTGGGCCGGGTGCGGCGGTGGTGCCGGCGACCGGGCGTGCACGGCGGCCGGGAGACGGTGTGCACCGGCGCGGCCGGCGGGGTGACCGGCTGGCGGCCGATCAGCCAGCAGAGGAAACGGGCCACGGTCAGCCGACCGGGAGGCGCTCGGCCTCGGCCCGGGAGACCTCGTACTCCGCGCCGCAGAAGGTGCACTGCTGCGCGTAGCGGGTGCGCACGGGGATCAGCGGGATGAAGAAGAGGGTGAACTTCGTGGCGCGCCGGGTGATGACCTGGGCGGCCCGGTTGCCGCAGTTGCGGCAGACCTGGGTGACCACGCCGGACCGGTCGACCTTGGTCCGGAGCCCGAAGATGAAGAACATCGCCCGGCATTACCCCGCCGGGCCCCGGAAATCACCACCGATATTTTTGCCACGGCTGTCCGGATGCGCGGTGCCCGTTCGTCAGGGTGGTTGGAAGCACGACAGACAGGAGTGAAGCGATGAAGTACATGATGCTCGTCTGCACCGACACCCAGCCCGACCGCAACCCGGACGCGGCGCCCGACATCGAGAAGTGGGTGGCCGAGCGGGACGCCAACGGCCAGCGGCTGACCGGCAGCCGGTTCGCACCCCCTTCGGCCGCCACCACGGTCCGGGTCCGCGACGGCGAACTGCTGCTCAGCGACGGCCCGTTCGCCGAGACCAAGGAGGTCATCGTGGGCTTCGACCTGCTGGAGTGCGCCGACCTGGACGAGGCCGTCGAGGTGGCCCGCGCCCACCCGATGGCCTACGCCGGGCGCATCGAACTGCGCCCGCTGGTGGAGGACTGATCCGCGTGACCGACGCGGCCGGGGCGGTCGCCGACGCGGGTGCTGAGGCGTACCCGCGGATCGTGGCCGCCCTGATCCGCGTCACCGGCGACTGGACCCTCGCCGAGGACTGCGCCCAGGAGGCCCTCGCGGCGGCGCTGGAGCGCTGGCCCCGGCAGGGCGTGCCGGACAACCCGGGCGGGTGGCTCATGACCGCCGCCCGCAACCGGGCCGTGGACGTGCTGCGCCGGGCGAGCGTGGAACGCCGCAAGCTGCGCGACCTGGCGCTGCTGACCGATCCCGCGCCCGCACGACCGGAGGGAGACGTGGTGGACGACCGGCTCCGGCTCATCTTCACCTGCTGCCACCCGGCGCTGGCGCTGGAGGCCCGGGTGGCGTTGACCCTGCGCACGGTAGCCGGGGTGCCGACCGCCGACATCGCCCGCGCCTTCCTGGTCACCGAGTCGACCATGACCCGCCGGCTCACCCGGGCCAAGGCCCGGATCGCCGCGGCCGGTGTCCCGTACCGGGTGCCGACCGGGCCCGCGCTGGTCGAGCGCCTGCCGGGCGTGCTGGGCGTGCTCTACCTGCTCTTCACCCGGGGGTACGACGCCGACGGCGAGCCCGCGTTCGCCGCCGAGGCGATCCGGCTGGCCCGGCTGTTGCACACGCTCCTGCCGGACCAGCCGGAGGCGGCCGGGCTGCTCGCCCTGTTCCTGCTGCACCACTCCCGCCGGGCGGCCCGCCGTGACCCGTCCGGCGACCTGCGCACCCTCGACCAGCAGGACCGCGCCCGGTGGGACCGGGCCGCCATCGCGGAGGGCGTCGCGCTGCTGGACCGGGCCGGCGACGGCCCGTACGCCCTCCAGGCCCGCATCGCCGCCGTGCACGCCACCGCACCGACCGCCGCCGAGACCGACTGGCCGGCCATCGCCGGCTGCTACGACGCGCTGCTCGCGCACCAGCCGACCCCGGTGGTCCGGCTCAACCGGGCGGTGGCACACGGGTTCGCGTACGGGCCTGCCGCCGGGCTGGCCCTGCTCGCCGAGGCCCGGGCCGGCGGCGCGCTCGACGGCTACCCGCCGGCGGTGGCCGCCGAGGCCGAGTTGACCGCCCGCCGCGGCGACCCGGTGCGCGCCGCCGCGCTGTTCCGGGCCGCCGCCGAGGCGGTCCGCTCCGATCCGGAACGGCGGGCGCTGCTGCGCCGGGCCGCCGAACTGTCCTCCTGAGACGTCAGGAGGCGGCCCTTCCCTACTGCTGGGTGAGGCGTTCGACGACGGCGCGGACGGTGTCGACCGGGATGGCGAAGCCGAGCCCGATGCTGCCCTCGTCCTGGCCGGTGGTGGCGATGGCGACGTTGATGCCGACCACCCGGCCGGCGGTGTCGACCAGCGCGCCGCCGGAGTTGCCGTGGTTGATCGCGGCGTCGGTCTGGATGAGGCCGCTCATGTCGTCCACCGAGCGGTCCAGGGCGGAGACGATGCCGGAGGTCACGGTCCCCTCCAGCCCGAGCGGGCTGCCGAAGGCCACCACCGGGTCGCCCACGCGAAGGGTGGCGTCGGAGCCGAGCGTCGCCGGGGTGAGCCCGGTGAGCCCGTCGACGCGCAGCAGCGCGATGTCCGCGCCGGTGTCGCTGCCGACGAGGGTGGCCGGGGCGGTACGCCCGTCGGCCAGCTCGACGGCGAGGCTGCCGCCGGAGGAGATCACGTGCGCGTTGGTCAGGATCAGCCCGTCGGCGTCGAGGACGACGCCCGAGCCGAGGCTGGTGCCGCCGGTGCCGGTGGCGGTGACCGTGACGATGCTCGGCGACACCCCGGCGACCACCGCCGAGAGGCTGTCGATCGTGCTGGTCGAGGCGGGGACGACCCGGACCGCCGTGGCGACCGTCCCGTCGTCGAGCAGCCGGTCGGTGACCAGCGCGCCGGAGGCGCCTCCGCCGAGCATGAGCGCCAGCGCGGCGCCGGCCGCGACGACCCGGCGGGCCGTTCGCCGGGTGCGGGGCGGCGGAACCGTCTCCGGATCGGCCGGCGCCGGCGGCGGCGCGACGGGCGGCCAGCCGGCGCCGGAACCGGGCTCCGGCGGTTCGGCCGGGGCCGGCGCGGGGACGGCAGCGGCGGGGCGGGCCATCGTGTCGGTCATCGGGCCACCGCCGTCGGGCGGGCGCCGGCCGGGACCGGGTCGCGGTCGACCCCGGGTGACGGCGCCCGGCTCAGCCGCCGGTGACAGGCGACGAGATGACCGGCCAGGATGGCGGTGGAGCCGTCGCGGACGCAGACGTCAGCGCCGGCGAGCAGCACGTCGGCGATGGTGGCGGTGTCGGCGTCGCCGGGAACGAGGACGGCCAGGGCGCACCCGGCCGGCAACGCCCGGCGGGTCCGCGCGACCGCCGCCACCACGGGGTGGACCAGCAGCACCAGCTCGCCGGGCTGTACGTGGTCGAGGCTCGCGGTGTGACGCACCCGCCAGGCGGTGGACAGCCGGCGGGCGAGCCCGGCGATCCGGCCGGGGTCGCCGAGCACGGTGACGGTGGGGGCGGTCGGGTCGGTGCTGCGCATGGATCCTCCTCGCTTCGGTGATGACTCCACCGTGGCGCGGGGATCTGGGGCTGCCTTGTGCCCTACCTGTGGAGTTCCGGTGTGCCCTGGTTCCGCCGGGAGCGGGCGGGACCAGGGCACCCGGGGGGCTCAGGCGTTGCTGGGCATCTCCTCGGCCAGCCAGATCGGCTGCCAGTCGGCCATCTCGTGGAAGCGGCGCAGCTCGGCGAGGCCGGCCACGCTCCCGGTCCAGGCCGCGTACGGGGGGTTGCTCGCGTCGAAGCCGGACTGCACGAAGGTCAGCTTCGTCCGGCCGCCGGACTCGGCCAGCTCCCAGGTGCTGACGCCGGTCGGTCCCCAGTCGACGGAGAGCGCCTTGCCCGGCGTCAGGTCGACCACCTTGGCCGCGTAGCCGGCGTCGAAGCCGCCCATGGCGTAGCGGCCGCCGACCCAGGGCTCGATGCCGATGGGGAAGCCGAACCAGGCGCTGGCCTGCTCGGAGTCGGTGAGCGAGGTCCACACCTTGTCCATCGGCGCGTCGATGAGCACCTCGCCGCGCAGGTCGGCGGAGGTGAAGTCGGTGCGCGGCAGCAGCGGACGTCCCTCCAGGTGGGCGTTGAGGTTGGCGATCGAGAGCGCCCAGAAGGTCTGCAGGACCCCGCGGATGCTGCTGCCGCTCATCGCCTCCTCGAAGCTGAAGTGGCTCTGCCGCAGGGTCAGCAGGGTGTCCTTGTCCTCCGGCGTCAGCTCGAACTCGGTGGTGGTCTCCACCCCGTCGAGCGTCCAGGCGAAGCGCAGCGTCCGCTCGTCGGCGTGCAGCAGGCGCTGGTGCGGCTCGGCGCCCTCCGGCGTGTGGCGGCCCCAGAACTCGTAGCGCCGGGGCAGCTCGACCTCGGCGTGCTCGGCGAGCCAGACGCGCAGCTCGGCCGGGTCGGTCAGCGCGCGGCGCACGGTCTCGACCGGGGCGGCGAGGCGGGCCCGGACGGTCAGCAGGTCACTCATGGTTGTCGCCCTTCGGGTAGCAGGCCACGGCGAGCTTGAAGGCGTCCCCTTCGGCGCCGCCGTAGCGCGTGAAAAGGTCCTGCAGCGTCGACTGCAGGTCGTGCAGGAACTCCTGCCGCCGCTCGGCGGGCACCCGGATCTCGCCGGAGACACCGATCGACGGCAACTCGGGGGCGGTGCGGTCCAGCGCGGCGATGTCCGCCTGGACCTCCTCCATGAGATCGAGCAGGTAGCCCAGGCTCAGCTCGTCCTGCGCCCGGCGTGCCCCGCCGATCCGGCCGACCAGCCGCGGCGAGAGCCAGTAGGACCGCGCGACGGCCTGGTAGATGCCCTCGCTGATGCCGCGCACCCGCCGCTCGGCGACCTGCTCGGCCAGCCCGGCAGCAACCAGTTGCTTGACGTGGTAGTAGACGCGCTGCGGCGTCTGCTCCAGCCGGGCCGCGATCTCGGTGCAGGTGCGGGGCTCGGCGAGTTGCCGCAGCACCTCGATGCGCTGCGGCTTGAGCAGGGCTTCGGCCTGCTCGCGCTCTTCCAGGTACAGGACGTCTCTCATGGCAAAATCAGTTTGTACGTACAAAACTTCTTTGTCAATAGGTTCGACGAAAGGCCGCGCGGATCGCGCGGCCTTTCGTGGGACGGGAACCGTCAGGGCGTCCAGTCGGGACGCAGCGGGTAGCCGTTCACGCCCTCCGGGCCGTTGTGCGTGGCGAGCACCTGGTGCAGCTGGATGCCGTTGCGCTCGAAGGCCATCCGGGAGCCGGCCATGTAGAGCCCCCAGACCCGGGCGGTGCCCGCGCCCACCTCGCCGACGCAGAAGTCCCAGTGCTCGACGAGGTTGCGGCACCAGCCGGCCAGCGTCAGCGCGTAGTGCTGGCGCAGGTTCTCCTCGTGGTGCACCTCCAGCCCGGCGTCGTGGATCTCGCTGATCAGGCGGCCCGGGCCGGCGAGCTCGCCGTCGGGGAAGACGTACCGGTCGATGAACGCGCCGGAGCGGTGCGGGGCCCGGTTGTCCGCCCGGGTGATGCAGTGGTTGAGCAGCCGGCCGCCCGGCTTGAGCCGGCTGCGCAGCGCCCCGAAGTAGGCCGGGTAGTTGCGCACCCCGATGTGCTCGGTCAGCCCGATCGAGGAGATCGCGTCGAACTGCTCGCGCGGGGCGTCCCGGTAGTCGAGGTGGCGCACCTCGGCCAGCTCACCCAGCCCCTCCCGCTCGATGGCGGCCTGCGCCCACTCGGCCTGCGCCCGCGACAGGGTGACGCCGAGCGCCTTCACGCCGTACTCGCGCGCCGCGTGCCGGACCATGCCGCCCCAGCCGCAGCCGACGTCGAGCAACCGCATCCCGGGCTTCAGCGCCAGCTTGCCGGCGACCAGGTCGTACTTGGCCCGCTGCGCCTCCTCCAGCGTGTCGGTGGGGCTGTGGAAGACCGCGCAGGTGTACGTCATCGACGGGCCGAGCACCTTCTCGTAGAAGGCGTTCGAGACGTCGTAGTGGTGGGAGATGGCGTTGCTGTCCCGGGTCCGGGAGTGGCGCAGCCCGTTGACCACCCGCTTCCAGCGCGGGGCGGCCTCCTGCGGCGGAGGCGGCGGAGGCAGCAGCCGCTCCCAGCCGAGGCCCTTGACTAGGGCGAGCGCCTCGCCCACCGGCGGCATCCGCAGGGGCATCTCGTCCTTGAGTACCCGCAACGCCTCGTACGGGTCGCCCGGGTGGACGCCCTCCAGCCCGAGGTCGCCGCTCACGTAGGCCCGGGCCATGCCCAGGTCGCCCGGGGCGGTGAGCAGGTAGGACAGCCCGCGCTCGGTGCGGATCGCCAGGGTCATCCCGGCGTCGGCCGGGCCCACCGCGCTGCCGTCGTATCCGGTGATGCGCACGGGCAGGTCGCCCGTGGTGACCGCGCGGACCACATCCGCCACGGTCGGTCCGCCACGCCGGCCCCCCGCCGGCGGGCCGGCCGGGGCACTCGCCGCCCCGGGAGTTCGGTCGGTCAGACTCATGCTCGCGCTACCGCCTTCTCGTACAGTCCGGTCAGCCGGTGGTCCGGGTCGTAGCGTTCCTTCACGGCGCGCCAGGTCTCCCCGCCGTAGAGCCGGTCGAACGCCGCCCGGTCGTAGTACGCGTCGGAGTAGAGCGACTTGTGCCCGCCCGTCTCCGACACCGCGCGTTCGATCTCCCGGTTGACGTCGCCGTCGGCGGCGCCCTCGGCGATCGGCACGCTCCCCCAGAAACCGATGTTCACATAGGTTTCGCCCGGTTGGAGGGGATACAGCGGCCAGGCCCGGGCGGATCCCGGGCCGGCCGGCTCCCGCAGCCGCAGCGGGCAGAGCCACACCGGCGTCATCTGCACCGTCCGGGCGAACCAGCGCAGGAAGTCCGGGGTGCCGGCGAGCGGGATCTCCACGTCCTGCACGACCCGCTCCCGGGGCGGCCGGCCCCGCCAGCGGTCGATCCGGGCGGCCACCTGGTGCCGGTGCTCCAGCCGCACCAGCCGGTGGTAGAAGTCGCTGCGCCGGTAGCGCTGCGGCCAGAGCCGGCGGATCACCGGGTGCTGCACCCCGAACGCCGCCGAGCACCAGAACCAGTCGGTGTCCCAGCGCCACAGGTAGTCGTAGGTGGTGAGGACGTCGCGGGTGCGCCGGCGCAGCGAGCGGTAGTAGATGTCCTGCCCGGTGTAGTCGCTCGGCGGGCCGTCGGCCTCGTCGGTGAACGTGGCGAGCAGCAGGTAGGCCTCGCCGGGGCTGAACATCACCCCGTCCATCCCGTCGACCGGCTCACCCTCCCAGGAGCCCTTCGCGACCACCTCGGCGATCGCGTCGGTCAGCTCCTCCAACCGGCTGAACCGGATGTTGCGCAGCGCCACGTAGCGGCGGACCGGTTGCAGCTCGATGCGCAGGCGGGTGGAGTAGCCGAGGCTGCCCATCGAGTTGGGGAAGGCCCGGAACAGGTCGGCGTGCTCGCCCACCGGCCGGGCCGTGACCAGCTCGCCGGCCCCGGTGAGGATGTCCAGCTCGGTCACCGACTCGTGCGGCAGGCCGTTGCGGAACGAGGTGGACTCGATGCCCAGCCCCGTCACCGCCCCGCCGAGGGTGATCGTGCGCAGCTGCGGCACGACCAGCGGCATGAGATTGTGCGGCAGGGTCGCGTCGACCAGGTCCTCGTAGGTGCACATGCCCTGCACGTCGGCGGTCCGGGCATCCGGATCGACCGACAGCACCCCGGTCAGCCCGCTCACATCCAGGCCGGGGGTGCGCGGCGCGGATCGGGGTCGGAAGAGGTTGGACGTCTGCTTGGCCAGCCGTACGGGTTCTCCGGCGGGCACCGCGGCGTACGACCGTCGCAGCGCGTCCACCGCCCGCTCATGATCACGGACAGCGTGCATGAGATCACCTTACGCCTGGGTACGACAATTCGTGGGATGTCCACGGTGGCCTTTTGGAGGCCGCCCGGAGATCCACGGGTTACCGTGGCGGGCATGTCCTCCCCCGCGCTCACCGCCCTGGACGCCGCCGGCCTGCCCTACCGGGTGATCCGGCACGGCCCGGTGCGCAGCCTGGCCGAGGCGGCGGAGGCGCGCGGCGTCGCGGTCCCCGACGTGGTCAAGACGATCGTGGTCCGGCGCGGCGATAACGACCACCTGTTCGTGCTGACCCCCGGCGACCGGGTCGTCTCCTGGCCGAAGCTGCGCCAGCTGCTCGGGGTGAGCCGGATGTCCATGCCGGACGCGGCCGCCGCGCGGGCGGCCACCGGCTACGAGCGGGGCACCATCACCCCGTTCGGCGCCAGCACGGCCTGGCCCGTGGTCGCCGACGAGCGGCTGCGCGGCCGGGAGATCACCCTCGGCGCGGGCGAGCACGGGGTGGCCGTCGCGGTCGACGCCGACGCCGCCCTCGCCGCGCTCGACGCGACGGTCGCCGACGTCACCGATCCGGAACCGGCGCGCTGAGCGGTGGCCGCCGCCCCGACGCCGGCATAGCGTGGGGGCATGCCGAAAGCCGTCTGGAACGACCTGGTCGTCGCGGAGAGTGACGACACCGTGCTGGTCGAGGGCAACCACTACTTCCCGCGTTCGGCCCTGCGCGACGACCTGATCCGCGACTCCGACACCCACACGGTCTGCCCGTGGAAGGGCACCGCCTCCTACTACACGCTCGAACACGCGGGGGCCACCAGCCCGGACGCCGTCTGGTACTACCCGGACCCGAAGCCGGAGGCGGAGATGGTGCGCGACCGGGTGGCGTTCTGGAAGGACGTGCGGGTCGTCGACTGAGTCACCCGGCCGCCGGGGCGACTGGCCCTCGACGGCCCCGGTGGGTCAGGATGCCCCCATGGCCGACCCACGCTCCGATCCGTCCGGCACCGTCTACGGCGGCCGCCGGCCGGCCCGCCGCGGGCTGCCGCAGGACCCGCTGATGCGGATCGCGCTGGGCGTCGCCGTGGTCGGCGTACTCCTGGGGGTGTTCTTCGCCACCGGCGTGCTCGGCGGCGGTGGTGACGAGCCGGTGGTGCCGGCAGCGGCCGTGCCGACCCCGGCGGAGAGCGAGTCGAGCGCGGCCGCGCCCACGACGGCGCCCGCCCCCACGACGGCGGCGCCCTCGCCGAGCGCCGCGCCGACCACACCGGCGGCCCCCGCGGCCACCCCGAGGGTCATCCGCGGGATCCCCTCGAACCTCTGCCTCGGGGTGACCGGCGACGACCCCGAGGGCGCGAAGGCGGCGCTGGCCGACTGCACCGGCGGGCCGGAGCAGCAGTGGGTGGTCACCCCGGTGGCCGCCGACACCTACGTGCTCGTCAACGCGAGCAGCGGCAAGTGCCTCGACGTGTTCGGGCAGGGCACCGACGACGGCACGGACCTGGTGCAGTGGTCCTGCAACGGCCAGGCCAACCAGCAGTGGAAGCTCCACCCGACCGGGTCCGGCCCGGTGCTGCTGGTCGCCGTGCACAGCGGCAAGTGCGGCCAGGTCGACGACGCGGGCACCGAGGCCGGGAGCAAGCTCGAACAGGCCCCCTGCAACGGCGCCCCCGAGCAGCAGTGGGCGGTCGGCTGACCCGTCAGCCCCGGTAGCTCCAGGCCCGGCGGCCGACCGCCACGGGAAGGGCGAACGCGGGCTCATCGCCCCGGCGGCGCAGCAGCAGGGAGAGCCCGGCCGCGCCGATCGAGAGGGCGCCGGCCACGTACCAGGCCGGGGCGTAGTCGCCGAGCCGGTCGCGGACCAGCCCGGCCCCGGTCGCGGCGAGCGCCGCGCCGAGCTGGTGGGCGGCGAACACCCAGCCGAAGACCACCGCGCCGGACGCGCCGAACCACTCCCGGCACAGCGCCACGGTGGGCGGCACGGTGGCCACCCAGTCCAGGCCGTAGAAGACGATGAAGACCAGCATGCTCGGCCGCGCGGAGTCGGCGAAGAGGCTGGGCAGCACCAGCAGCGAGGCGCCGCGCAGCGCGTAGTAGGCGCCGAGCAGCAGCCGGCTGTCCACCCGGTCGGTGAGCCAGCCGGAGGCGACCGTGCCGACGATGTCGAAGAGCCCGACCAGGGCGAGCAGGCCGGCCGCGGTGGTCTCCGGCAGGCCGTGGTCGTGGGCAGCGGGCACGAAGTGGGTGCCGACCAGGCCGTTGGTGGTGGCGCCGCAGATCGCGAAGCCGCCGGCCAGCAGCCAGAACGGCCGGGTCCGCGCCGCGGCGGCGAGCGCGCCGATCGCCCGGGCCGCCGCCCCGCCGGCCGGCGGCGTCGGTGGCGCCACCTCGGTCGCGCCGTAGGCGGGCAGGCCGAGATCCGCCGGGTGCTCGCGGAGCAGCCACACCACCAGGGGTACGACCGCCAGCGCGGCGCCGGCCACGACCAGCGCCGCCACCCGCCAGCCGTGGTCGCGCACCAGCACGGCGACCAGCGGGAGGAACACCAGCTGGCCCGCGGCACCGCCGGCGGTGAGCACGCCGGTGACCAGGCCCCGGCGCTTGACGAACCAGCGTCCGGTGACCGTCGCCACGAAGGCCAGCGCCATCGAGCCGGTGCCCAGCCCCACCAGTACGCCCCAGCAGAGGATCAGCTGCCAGCTCGCCGTCATGCCCACGGTCAGCGCGCTGCCCAGGGCCACCAGCAGCAGCGCGCCGGCGACCACCCGGCGGATGCCGAACCGGTCCATCAGCGCGGCGGCGAACGGGGCGGTGAGCCCGTAGAGCATGAGGTTGACCGAGACCGCCGCGGAGATGGTGGCCAGCGGCCAGCCGAACTCGGCGTGCAGCGGGTGCAGCAGCACCCCGGGGGTGGCGCGGAAGCCGGCGGCGCCGACCAGGGCGACGAACGAGACGCCGGCCACGAGCCAGGCCGGATGCAGACGGTATCGGGTCACGTTCCGAGTCTCGGCGGGCCGGGCCGGCGCGACGAGTGGCCGGAAAGCCATCATGCGCAATAATCGGGCCATGACTGTCGCGCCCCACCGGATCGCGGTGCTCGCCCTCGACGACGTGGTCGGCCTCGACCTGGGCACCCCGTCCCAGGTCTTCGGCACCGCCCGCACCGGGGACCTGACGCCGCTCTACCGCGTCGAGGCCTGCACCCCGGGCGGCCGGCCCGTCCGCAGCACGGCCGGCTTCCAGGTGGTTCCCGATCACGGCCTGGAGCTGCTGGACTCCGCCGACACGGTGATCGTCCCCGGCATCCACGACGGCCCGCCACTGACCGACGGGACGCTGGACGCTCCGGTGGCGGCCGCGCTGCGCGCCGCCCACGACCGGGGTGCCCGGATCATGTCGATCTGCACGGGCGCGTTCGTGCTGGCCGCCGCCGGCCTGCTCGACGGCCGCCGGGCCACCACCCACTGGGCGTACGCGGACCGGTTCCGCCGGTTCCACCCGCGGGTGGACCTCGACCCGGACGTGCTCTTCATCGACGACCACGGGGTGCTCACCTCGGCCGGGGTGGCCGCCGGCATCGACCTCTGCCTGCACGTCATCCGCACCGACCACGGCAGCGCGGTGGCCAACCGGTCGGCCCGGCGCTGCGTCGTGCCGCCGTGGCGCGACGGGGGCCAGGCCCAGTACATCGAGCGCCCCGTGCCGCAGACCGCGGAGACCGGCACGGCGGCCACCCGGGAGTGGGCGCGGCAGCGGCTGCACGAACCGGTCGCGCTGCGCGAACTGGCCGCGCACGCGCGGATGAGCGTGCGCACCTTCACCCGGCACTTCCGCTCGGAGACCGGGCTCAGCCCGGCGCAGTGGCTGCTCCAGCAGCGCACCGAGCACGCCCGGGTGCTGCTGGAGACCACGGACCTCACGGTCGACCAGATCGCCCGGCATGCGGGCTTCGGCACCACCGCGGCCCTGCGGCAGCACTTCCACTCCCGGGTCGGGGTGGCCCCGAGCGCCTATCGCCGCGCCTTCCGCCCCACCGCCTGACCCGGCGCCTCGCCCGGCGGCTGGTCGGATGGTGGACCGGCGCCGACGATGGCCGCGGGGTGGCGCCGCGCGACAGCGGCGGAGTGCCGGCCCAGCGCGGTGCCCGGGCCCAGCGCGGTGCCGGGCCCAGCGCGGTGCCGGCCCAGCGCGGTGCCGGCCCAGCGCGGTGGCGGCCCAGCGGGGTGGCGGCCCAGCGGGGTGGCGGCCCAGTGCGGTGGCGGCCCGGCGCGATGGACGGCGCGGCGCGATGGACGGCGCGGTGGCGGCGAGGCGCGGCGGCGGGCTGCCTCGTTGGCCGCTCGGCGGGTCAGGCGAGGTGGGGCTGGCGGCGGAGGGCGCGGAGCTGAGCCAGGTGCATGGGGAGATGGACGCGGGTGTGCAGGTCGAGCGCCCGGCCCCAGGGCAGGGAATCGTCCACGTCGAGGTCGAAGCCCTCCCGCAGCACGGTGTCGACAGGGGTTTCGGCGGCCGGGCCGAGCCGGTCGGCGAGGGCGCAGAGCTTCTGGCTGGTGGCCCGGAGCAGCGCAGCGAGCCCGTCGAGGCCGCCGCACTCGGAGACCAGCGCGTCGAGCTGCGGCCGGTGGATGGTCTCCAGGTCGTAGTAGGCGAACGGCGAGCCGACCAGCACCGCCTCGGTCGCCTCGCTCATCAGCTCGTCGTTGGCGGCGAGGTGCGCCACGATCTGCTCGGCGCTCAACTCCCCGTCCGGGGGCGGCCCGAACCCGCCCGTGTCCACCTCCGCGAGCACCTCTTCGTACGCCCGCCGCAACGCCGCGGCGTCCACCTCGTCCATGCCCGCATCCAACCCCCGCCCGCGACGCCCCCACCGCGGGTACGCCGCCGCGTTCACCCGGATGGGGCTTCCGACGTGTCGCGATCTTGGCAAGTTGCCGTTCGCTGGTGACGGACGGCAACTCGCCAAGATCCGGAGACGCCGCTGGCCGGCACCCCCATGTTCGGGGTGCCGGCCAGCGCGTTGGCTCAGCTGTTCCAGTGGTGGGCGACGATGTCGGCGGCCTGCTGCTCCCACTGGGCGTAGGCGTCCGGGTAGGCCGAGACCTGCACGGTCTGGGCGGCCTCGGTCAGCGGCATGTCCTGCCA
>NZ_FMCS01000011.1 GCF_900091435.1 Micromonospora chaiyaphumensis | reverse complement strand
GGTGGCGGCGAAGCCGGCGGCGGTCAGAACGGTGTTCCGCAGCATGGTGTTGGTACGCATGATGAGTCACGCCTTTCTGTCGGGGGTGCACAGCACACGCGCGCGGGGGGGTGCGCGGGTGCCGCAAGAGGGGGAAAGTTTGAGGGGTGCCCGGCGATCGGGGGTGACCTGCTCGGGCGGCCCGGGCGATGTAACCATCGGCGGCGGGGAAGCGATTCCCACCCACCTGATCCGATGTCCCAGGGGATGTAACGACCGGCGGCCGGGGCTGATTCCCTGGCTCTACCGGCGCGGACCGGTGGTGCGCGGTCCGGGGATGTAACGACCGGGGCTGCGGGGTGATTCCCTGCCGGCTGACCCGGTGCGGCGGGGCCGGTGGTGCGCGGCCCGGGTGGTGTAACGACCGGCGGGGGCCGGTCATTCCCACCGGCGGCTGCCTCGCCTGGGGGCGGGGTGCTGCGCGGTCTGCCATGTACAACGACCCCGCCCCCGCCATGATTCCGCCCCGACGGTGCCGCCGACCACCCGCCACAACCAGCCAAAACCGGACACCACGCCCGAACGTGCTGACGCAAACCGGACACGCACCCCAGAGCGCGCACGACCGCGCTGCGAATCTTGGACAGTTACCGTTCACCACGAACGACAACTCTCCAAGATCTCCACCTGCAGTGGCCGCGACGAACCCCGCACCCCGGCCGCCGACGACCACCAGGTGTTGATCAAGAGGTTTGCGTCGCGTTCGGGCCGCATCTCGACGCAAACTTCTTGATCAACGCGAGGGCCGGGCTGAGGCAGCGCGCAGATCGACGCGGGCGGGCCGAGGCCCCGCAGAGTGGCCCGACGGGTCGTCCACGGGCCACACCGGGGCATTTTCGTCGGATCGCGCTCGGACACAAAGCGGTGGGTGGAACGCCATGGGTGTCTTGGGGCGCCTGAGACACCCATGGCGTTCCACTGAAGCGCCCGTGGCGGCGACGCCCGTTCAGTGGGTGGGGGCGTCGGTGGTGTCGCCGGTGGGTTGGGTGGGGATCGTCGGGGCCGGCGTGGGCCAGGGGACGTCGGGGGAGGGGTGGAAGGTGATGCCGGCGGCGGTCCAGCGCGGGCCGTGGGCGGCGAGCCGCTCGCGGAAGCCGGCCCAGTCGTGCGTCGACCGGGGCGACCAGCCCAGCTCGGCGACGGCGGGCAGCCGCGGGAAGAGCATGAACTCGACCTCGGCGAGGGTGGTGACCGACTCGGTCCAGAGCGGCGCCTCCACACCCAGCACCGCCTCGGCGGGCACGCCGGTGAGGTGCGTCCCCGGATCCCAGTCGTACGCCCGTTGCACGTCGATGAGGCCCGCCCAGTCGTGCCCGATCGGGGTGTCCGTGGCGTACTTCATGTCCAGGTAGACCCGGTTGCCGGGGGAGAGGATCACGCGGGCGCCGCGGCGTACCGCGTCGGCGGTCTCGGGGTCGTCGCCGTTGGTGCCCCACCACTGGAGGACCCGCCCGTCGACGTGCCCGGCCGGCGCGAGCTGGTGCCAGCCGACCACCGTCTTCCCGGTCGCCGCGACAAGCGTCTGGGCCCGCTCGACGAAGGCGCGGTAGGTGTCGGCCGGCACCTTGAACGCCTCGTCGCCGCCGAGGTGCAGCCACGGGCCGGGGGTCAGGGCGGCCACCTCGCCGACCACGTCGGCGACGAAGGCGTACGTCCGCTCGTCGGCGGGGTCGACGTAGCTGAAGCCGACCTCGGTGCCGGTGTACGGCGGCGGCGGGACCTTGCCGGGCGCCAGGTCCGGGTAGGCGACGAGGGCCGCGTTGGTGTGCCCCGGCAGGTCGATCTCCGGCACGACGGTGACGTGGCGGCGGGCGGCGTACGCGACGATGCGCCGGTAGTCGGCCTGCGTGTAGAAGCCGCCGGGGCCGCCGCCCACCTCGGTGAGCCCACCGACCTCGCTGAGCCGGGGCCAGGAGTCGACGGCGATCCGCCAGCCCTGGTCGTCGGTGAGGTGCAGGTGCAGGTGGTTGAGCTTGTACCGGGCCAGGTGGTCGACCACCCGCAGCACGTCCTCGACGGGGAAGAAGTGCCGGGCCACGTCGAGCATGGCGCCCCGGTAGGGGAAGCGTGGCC
Source organism: Micromonospora chaiyaphumensis (assembly GCF_900091435.1). Classification (GTDB taxonomy): domain Bacteria; phylum Actinomycetota; class Actinomycetes; order Mycobacteriales; family Micromonosporaceae; genus Micromonospora; species Micromonospora chaiyaphumensis. The sequence goes on along the minus strand of NZ_FMCS01000011.1, from coordinate 228,239 downwards.
GGTCGACAACGGTGCCGCCGGGCACCGCCCAGCGCTCGGTGACCGGCGCGGCGCCGTCGATGGCGGCGGGGAGGAGCTGCCGCAGCGTCTGCGCGCCGTGGAGCAGCCCGGCCGCGGTGGCGGCCGTGACCCGCACCCCGGCCCCGGTCACGTCGAGCCGGTAGCCCTCGTCACCCAGCCCGTCCACACCGACGCCACCCTCGCCGGCCGCCCCGTCGACCGGACGGGCCGCGTCGACCGGGCCCGCCGGGCGAGCCGCATCGAGCGCAGCCCCGCCCAGGGGCGCCTCGGACAGGGTCAGCACGAGCAGGCCGTCGGCATCGGGCGCGTCGGTCACCGGCACCGGGTACCCGGTGGCGGGGCGCAGCCACCCGGCGAGCTGCTCGGCGACCTCCCGGCCGGCCGGGCTGACCCGGATCGCGGCGTCGGCGGTCAGCGTGTAGTCCGCCGCCGGGTCGGGGTGCACCCGCTCCGGGGCGGGCACCACGTCGCCGAGGCGGATCGGCGCGGGCGGGGTGAGCAGGTCGCCGGCGGAGCGGGCGGCGGTGCGGGCCAGCTCGGCGGCGGCCGGCTGGCGGCCGGGGAGGCGGTCGAGCGGCTCGGGGCCGCTCTCGGCGGGAGTGGCGGGGATGGTCGGCACGGCGACGGCTCCGGGGTGTATTTGCGCGGGATATGGCAAAGGTCAGGTTCAGCAGAACCAGTGCCGTCAAGCGTACGAGGGGAATCGGAATTGCGTGATAGTGCGCGTGGAAGCGTTCCCAAAAACCGGTACGGACGCGGATAGTGGTGACCGTTGTGCCGAAAGTCACCGAACGGTCCCAGGCCACTCGAAGTTCGCTTAACCTTCGCCCACCGATCGCTGACGAGCCGGGATTACCGGTGGTCGCTCCCGGGGTATGTCCGAACTGAACCTTCGTTAAGTGTCAATGGCGCGCGTGGGAGGCTCTGGTGGCAGCGCAAGAGACGGTCGAGCACAAGTACGTCTACGACTTCGCCGAGGGCAACAAGGACCTCAAGGACCTGCTCGGCGGCAAGGGGGCCAACCTGGCCGAGATGACCAATCTCGGCCTGCCCGTCCCGCCCGGCTTCACCATCACCACCGAGGCCTGCAAGGCGTACCTGGCGACCGGCCGGGAGCCGGACGGGCTGGCCGCCCAGATCGAGGCGCACCTGGAGTCCCTGGAACGGGAGATGGGCCGCAAGCTCGGCGACCCGCAGGACCCGCTGCTGGTCTCGGTCCGCTCGGGCGCCAAGTTCTCGATGCCGGGCATGATGGAGACCGTCCTGAACGTCGGCCTCAACGACCGCAGCGTGGTCGGGCTCAGCGCGCAGGCCGGCGGCAGGGCTGAATCGGCCGCCTCCGGCGGCGCAGACCGCTTCGCCTGGGACTCCTACCGCCGCCTCATCCAGATGTTCGGCAAGACCGTCTGCGAGGTGCCGGGCGAGGAGTTCGAGCACGCGCTCGACGACGCCAAGCGCGCCAAGGGCACGCAGAACGACCTCGACCTGGACGCCGACGACCTGCGCGGGCTGGTCGACGCGTACAAGAAGATCTTCGCGAAGCACACCGGGCGGGAGTTCCCGCAGGAGCCGCGCGAGCAGCTCGACCTCGCCATCCGCGCGGTCTTCGAGTCGTGGAACGCCGAGCGCGCGGTGGTCTACCGCCGGCAGGAGCGGATCCCGGCCGACCTGGGCACCGCGGTCAACGTGGTGGCCATGGTCTTCGGCAACCTCGGCGCCGACTCCGGCACCGGCGTGGCGTTCACCCGGGACCCCGCCAGTGGCGCGCAGGGCATCTACGGCGACTACCTCGCCAACGCCCAGGGCGAGGACGTGGTGGCCGGCATCCGCAACACCGTGCCGTTGCAGGAGCTGGAGCGGATCGACAAGAAGTCCTACGGCGAGCTGCTCGACTACATGGCCCGGCTCGAGGAGCACTACAAGGACCTCTGCGACATCGAGTTCACCATCGAGCGCGGCAAGCTCTGGATGCTCCAGACGCGGGTCGGCAAGCGCACCGCGGCCGCCGCGTTCGTCATCGCCGGGCAGCTCGTCGACGAGGGCCTCATCGACCTGGACGAGGCGCTGCACCGGGTCAACGGCGCGCAGCTCGCCCAGCTCATGTTCCCCCGCTTCCAGCTCGACCACGAGTTCCAGCCGGTGGCCAAGGGCATCGGCGCCTCGCCCGGCGCCGCCTCCGGCAAGGTCGTCTTCACCTCGGCCCGCGCCGTCGAGCTGGCCGCCGAGGGCGAGTCGGTGATCCTGGTCCGCCGGGAGACCAACCCGGACGACCTCAACGGCATGATCGCCGCCAAGGGCATCCTCACCTCGCGCGGCGGCAAGACCAGCCACGCCGCGGTGGTGGCCCGGGGCATGGGCAAGACCTGCGTCTCCGGCGCCGACGAGCTGGACGTCAACGTGCCCGCGAAGAAGTTCACCGTTGCCGGGCAGACCGTCAACGAGGGCGACGTCGTCTCCATCGACGGCACCACCGGCAAGGTCTACCTCGGCGAGGTGCCGGTCATGCCGTCCGAGGTGGTGCAGTACTTCGAGGGCGAGCTGGACCCGGAGCAGACCGACGACGCGCTGGTCAAGGCCGTACACCGGATCATGACGCACGCCGACGCGACGCGGCGGCTGCGGGTCCGGACGAACGCCGACACGGGCGCCGACGCGGCCCGGGCGCGGCGGTTCGGCGCCGAGGGCATCGGCCTGTGCCGCACCGAGCACATGTTCCTCGGCGACCGCCGCGAGCTGGTCGAGCGGCTGATCCTCGCGGGCACCGACCAGGAGCGGGAGACGGCGCTCGCCGCCCTGCTGCCGCTGCAGCGGGAGGACTTCGTCGAGATCTTCCGCGAGATGGACGGCCTGCCGGTCACCGTGCGGCTCATCGACCCGCCGCTGCACGAGTTCCTGCCCCCGCTGGAGCAGCTCGCGGTCAACGTGGCGGTCGCTCAGGAGCGCGGGGAGGACGTGGCCAAGGAGGAGGCGCTGCTCGCCGCCGTCCGGCGGATGCACGAGGAGAACCCGATGCTGGGCCTGCGGGGCGTCCGGCTCGGCCTGGTCATCCCGGGCCTGTTCGCCATGCAGGTCCGCGCGATCGCCGAGGCCGCCGTGCAGGTCACCCGCGACGGCGGGCGGGCCTGCCCGGAGATTATGGTCCCGCTGGTCGGCGCGGTGCAGGAGCTGGAGACGGTACGCGCCGAGGCCGAGAAGATCATCGCGGAGGTGGTCGGGGACAGCGGCGTCGAGGTGCTGATCGGCACCATGATCGAGGTGCCCCGGGCGGCGCTGACCGCCGGCCAGATCGCCGAGGCGGCGCAGTTCTTCTCCTTCGGCACCAACGACCTCACGCAGATGGGCTGGGGCTTCTCCCGCGACGACGTCGAGGGCGCCTTCTTCTGGCGCTACCTGGAGCTGGGCATCTTCGGCATCTCGCCGTTCGAGTCGATCGACCGGGAGGGCGTCGGCCGGCTGGTCCGGATCGCCGCCGAGGAGGGCCGGGCGGCCCGCCCGGGGCTGAAGCTCGGCGTCTGCGGCGAGCACGGCGGCGACCCGGACTCGGTGCACTTCTTCGACGAGGTCGGGCTCGACTACGTCTCCTGCTCGCCGTTCCGGGTGCCGGTGGCGCGGCTGGAGGCCGGCCGGGCGGCGATCACCACCACCGGTTCCGACTCCCGCTGATCGCGTGACGCATGCGGGGCCGCCGACGCTCAGATCGGTGGCCCCGGATGCGTCCAGGCGCGCCATTCCGGCCCGCCGGGCGTAACCTGGGCTCCCGCGTACGTGTGGATCAGGAAGGTGGCCGCATGACCAGCGTCTGGGAGAACCTGACGGTCGACGCCCAGGACCCGTCCCGGCTCGCCCACTGGTGGGCGGAGGCGCTCGGCTACCAGGTGATCAGCGACAAGCCGGACGAGGTGGAGATCCGCCGCACGCCCGACACGCTGCCCGGCATCGTGTTCGTCCCGGTCAGCGGCCCCAAGGAGGGCAAGAACCGGCTGCACATCGACCTGCGCCCGGCCGACCTGGAGGCCGAGGTCGAGCGCCTCGTCGACATGGGCGCCCGGCACGTCGACATCGGCCAGGGCGAGGTGGACTGGACCGTCCTGTCCGACCCGGAGGGCAACGAGTTCTGCGTCCTGCGGCAGCGGGGATGACCGGTTGAGCGCCGGACCCGGGCTCGACGCGGCGCGCCTGGTCACCGAGGCGCCCAAGGACACCGGGTACGGGCGGTCGCCGTACGAGCGCGACCGGGCCCGGGTGCTGCACTCGGCGGCGTTCCGCCGGCTCGCCGCGAAGACGCAGGTGCACACCGCCGGCACCGACGACTTCCTGCGTACCCGGCTGACCCACTCGCTTGAGGTGGCGCAGATCGCCCGGGAGATGGGCGCCCGGCTGGGCTGCGACCCGGACGTGGTGGACACCGCCGGGCTGGCGCACGACCTCGGCCACCCGCCCTTCGGGCACAACGGCGAGGACGCCCTGGACGCGCTCGCCGCCGGGTGCGGCGGCTTCGAGGGCAACGCGCAGACGCTGCGGGTGCTCACCCGGCTGGAGGCCAAGGTGCTCGCCCCGGACGGCCGCTCCGCCGGGCTGAACCTGACCCGCGCCTCGCTCGACGCGGTCGCCAAGTACCCGTGGGAGCGCCGCCCCGGCCGGCGCAAGTTCGGGGTGTACGCCGACGACCGCCCGGTCTTCGCCTGGCTGCGCGAGGGCGCCCCGCCCGGCGACCGGCGCTGCCTGGAGGCGCAGGTGATGGACTGGGCAGACGACGTGGCGTACTCGGTGCACGACGTCGAGGACGGCATCCACGGCGGCTACGTGAGCCTGCGCCCGCTGCTGGAGGACGCCGACGAGCGGCGGGCGCTCTGCGCCGACGTGGCGGCCGCGTACTCCGGGGAGGCGCCTGAGGACCTGGGCGAGGTGCTGGCCGAACTGCTCGCCGAGCCGGTGCTCGCCCCGCTCGCCGCCTACGACGGCAGCCACCGGGCCCTGGCCGCGCTGAAGACCACGACGAGCGTGCTCACCGGCCGCTTCGTCTCGACGGTGGTGGCCGCCACCCAGGAGCGCCACGGCCCCGGCCCGCACCGCCGCTACGCCGCCGACCTCGTGGTGCCCCGCCGCATCCGGGCCCAGTGCGCGCTGCTCAAGGGCATCGCCCTGCGCTACGTCATGCGCCGCCCCGGCGCGGGCCCCCGCTACGCCCAGCAGCAGGAGATCCTCGCGGACCTGGTGGCCGCCCTGCTCGACCGGGCCCCGGAGGCGCTCGACCCGGTCTTCGCGCCGCTGTGGCGGGACGCGCCGGACGACGCGGCCCGGCTGCGTGTGGTGGTCGACCAGGTGGCCTCGCTCACCGACCCGGCCGCCCTGGCCTGGCACGGCCGCCTGGTGACCCTCCGCTGACCCGCCTCCGGCCGTCGGCGTCGGGGGTTGGACAGCCCGGTGCGGGCGCTCAGGAACTTAGGCTAGCCTAAGAACCATGACGGAGCAGCGCCCCAGGACCCTCACCGCCGCCACGGTCGTCCGGACCGAGCGGCCCACCCCGCACCTGATCCGCCTCGTGCTCGGCGGTGCGGAGCTGGCCGGCCTGCCGGTGGGCGCCTACACCGACCACTACGTGAAGTTCGTCTTCCCGCCGGCCGGGGTGCGCTACCCGCACCCGACCGACCTGGCCACCATCAAGCGCGAGTTCCCGGCGGAGCAGTGGCCGCGGCTGCGGGCGTACACGGTGCGGGCCTGGGACGCGGCGGCCGGCGAGCTGACCGTGGACGTGGTGCACCACGGCGACGAGGGACTGGCCGGGCCGTGGGCGGCGGCGCTGCGGCCCGGCGACCGGGTGCTGTTCGCGGGCCCCGGCGGCGCGTACGCCCCGGACCCGGCGGCCGACTGGCACCTGCTGGCCGGCGACGAGAGCGCGCTGCCGGCGATCGCCGCCGCGCTGGAGCGGCTGCCCGCCGGCGCGCCCGCCAAGGTCTACGTCGAGGTGAGCGGCCCGGCCGACGAGCTGCCGCTGGCCAGCAAGGGCGCGGTCGAGCTGCGCTGGCTGCACCGCGCCGGCCGCCCCGTGGGTGAGCCGCTGGTCGAGGCGCTCCGCGCGCTGGACTTCCCGCCCGGCCGGGTGCACGCCTTCGTGCACGGCGAGGCCACCGCGGTCAAGGAGCTGCGCCGGCTGCTGCGGGTCGAGCGCGGGGTGCCCCGGGGCGACCTGTCCATCTCCGGCTACTGGCGGCGCGGCATGGACGACGAGGGCTGGCGCTCCACCAAGGCGGCCTGGAACGCCCAGGTCGAGGCCGAGGAGTCGGCGGTCATCGCCGCCTGACCGCCCGGACCGCGGTGATCCTGCGTCGTTCGGCCCCGGCGGCGCGACCCACCCGCTGAGGATGGGTCCATGGCGGAGCAGGTGCGGCAGGACCGGCCGGCGCAGCATGCCGACCGGGTGGTGCTCGGTCTGGGCGTGACCGGCGTGCTCGCGGTGGTGGCCTGGGGGGTCCTGGGCGGCGGGTCCCTGGCGGCGTTCGGCAAGTCCGGGCTCGCCTGGGTGATCAGCACCTTCGGCTGGTTCTTCGTGGTGGCCGCCGACGCCTTCCTGGTGCTGTCCGTGGTGCTCGCGGCGTCCCGGTTCGGCCGGATCCGCCTCGGCGCCGACGACGACGAGCCGGAGTTCAGCACGCTGGCCTGGGTGTCCATGATGTTCAGCACCGGCATGGGCATCGGCCTGGTCTTCTACGCCGTCGCCGAGCCGATCCAGCACTACGCCGCGCCGCCCCCCGCCGCCGGGGTTCAGCCGCAGACCGGGGCGGCCGCCGCGGCGGCCATGCAGTACACCCTGTTCCACTGGACCCTGCACCCGTGGGGCATCTACGCCGTCGCGGCGCTGGCCCTGGCGTACTCGACCTTCCGCAAGGGGCGCGGCAGCCGGATCTCGGCGGCGTTCGCGCCGTTGCTCGGCGCCCGGGCGTACGGGCCGGCCGGGCAGGCCATCGACCTGCTGGCGGTCTTCGCCACCGTGTTCGGCTCGGCGACCAGCCTCGGGCTCGGCGCGCTCCAGGTGTCGGCGGGCCTGGACAGCGCCACCGGTGTGCCGGACAGCATCGCGGTCGAGCTGGTGGTGATCGCCGCGCTCACCGCCGCGTTCGTGGTGTCCGCGTTCACCGGGCTGCACAAGGGGATCAAGTGGCTCTCGACCAGCAACGTGGTGCTGGCCGTGGCACTGATGGTCTTCGTCTTCGTGGCCGGCCCGACCATCTACACGCTGGAGGTGCTGCCCGCCTCGGTCGGCGACTACCTCAGTCACCTGGTGGTCATGTCCACCCGGACCGGGGCCTTCACCGACCCGGCCTGGCTGGGCTCGTGGACCATCTTCTACTGGGCCTGGTGGATCTCCTGGGCGCCGTTCGTCGGCATCTTCATCGCCCGGATCTCCAAGGGGCGCACCGTCCGCGAGTTCGTCACCGGGGTGCTGCTGGTGCCCAGCGGGGCCAGCGTCGTCTGGTTCGCGATCATGGGCGGCACCGCGCTGCGGGTGCAGCGCACCGGCACCCGGGACCTGGTGGCCGACGTCGGGGCGAGCGCCGAGAACGCCCTCTTCGGGCTGCTGCACGCGCTGCCCCTGGCGACGGTCACCACGGCGCTGGCGGCGGTGCTGGTGGCGCTCTTCTTCGTCACCGGCGCCGACTCGGCCGCCCTGGTGCTCGGTTCGCTGAGTTCCCGGGGCGCGCTGCGCCCGCATCGGGGGGTGGTGGTGCTCTGGGGCATCCTCATCGGGGCGGTCGCCGCGGCGCTGCTGCTGGCCGGCGGCCTGGCCGCGTTGCAGCAGGCCACCATCCTGGTGGCGCTGCCGTTCGTGGTGGTCATGCTGGGCCTGGCGGTCGCCCTCGTGCGGGAGATGGCCGCCGACCCGGCGGTGCGGCCGCGGCCCGGCCCGCGCCGGTCCGGCCTGGCCGCCGCGGTGCGCGCCGCCCGGTCGTACGAGGAGGAGAACCCGCCGCCGGTGACCCGCTGGTTCCACCGGCCCGGACGCTGACCCGGTCCGCTCCCCGACAGGGAGCGGGTATACCTCGGGTTGTAGTAGAGGTGCTACATTCTGCGGCATGACTGCGGTCGAACTGCCGGGAGTCGCGACGGCTCCCCACCCGCCCGACGAGGATCTGGTCCTCGACGTCCGCGACCTGCGCATGCGGTACGGCACCGTCGACGTGCTGCACGGAGTCGACCTCACCGCCCGGCGCGGTGAGGTGCTCGCCCTGCTCGGCCCCAACGGCGCCGGCAAGACCACCACCATCGAGATCCTGGAGGGCTTCCGGCTGCGGTCGGCCGGGTCGGTCCGGGTGCTCGGCGTCGACCCCGGCCGGGGCGACGAGCGCTGGCGCGCCCGGTTGGGCGTGGTGCTCCAGTCCTGGCGCGACCACGGCAAGTGGCGGGTCCGGGACCTCCTGGCCCACCTCGGCGACTTCTACGCGCCGTACGCCACCGACCGGATCTCCCGGCCCTGGCCGGTCGACGACCTGCTGGCCGCCGTCGGTCTCACGGCGCAGGCGGACAAGCGGGTGGCCCGGCTCTCCGGCGGCCAGCGCCGCAGGCTCGACGTGGCGGTCGGCATCGTGGGCCGCCCGGAGCTGCTGTTCCTGGACGAGCCGACGGTCGGCTTCGACCCGGCCGCCCGCCGGGAGTTCCACGAGCTGGTGCACCGCCTCGCCGACCTGGACGAGACCACCATCCTGCTCACCACGCACGACCTGGACGAGGCCGAGAAGTTGGCCGACCGCATCGTCATCCTCGCCGGCGGCCGGATCATCGCCGACGGCTCGCCGGACGAGCTGTCCCGCCGGGTCGCCGGTGACGCCGAGATCCGCTGGACCCGCGACGGCGAGCGGTTCGTGCACGCCACGCCCGACGCCACCGGCTTCCTGCGCGACCTGCTCCGCGAGCACGGCGACCGGGTGCAGGAGCTGGAGGTACGCCGGGCCAGCCTGGAGGACGCGTACATGGCTCTGGTCTACGAGGAGGAATCCGGCGTCCGGAGCGGCCGGGCCGACCGGGTGTGGCAGCAGGGGAGCGACCGATGAACCCGACGATAGCGGCCGTCCGGGCCGGTCTCCGGCGCGGCATGATCGAGCTGCGCAACACCTTCAGCAACGGGCAGGACCTGTGGAACTACGCGTTCCCGACGGTGGCGCTGCTGGTCACGATGTTCTTCATGCGCGGTTCGACCGTGCCCGGCACCTCCTTCTCGCTCGGTGCCCGCACGCTGCCCAGCGCGCTCGGCATGGGTCTGGCGTTCGGCGGCATGCTGGTGCTCGCCTCGCAGCTGGTCATGGAGCGTGAGGAGGGCACCCTGCTGCGCGCCAAGGCCACCCCGAACGGGATGCTCGGCTACCTGGTCGGAAAGATCACCCTGATGTCGACGGTGGCGCTGCTGAGCATGCTCCTCCAGCTCGTCCCGGCGCTGTTCTACCTCGACGGGCTCCGGCTGACCAGCGCGTCGGCCTGGTTCACCCTGCTCTGGGTGGCGGTGCTCGGCCTGGTCGCGACCCTGCCGATCGGCGCGGTCCTCGGCGCGCTGATCGAGAACCCCCGCAACTTCGGGCTGATCATGCTGCCGAACATGGGCCTGATCGCCCTGTCCGGCATCTTCTACCCGATCAACGGCTACCCGGGGTGGCTCCAGGGCGTCGCGCAGGTCTTCCCGATCTACTGGCTAGGGTTGGGCATGCGCTCGGCGCTGCTGCCCGACGACATGGCCGCGGTCGAGCTCGGCGGCTCCTGGCGCCACCTGGAGACCTTCGGGGTGCTCGGGGCGTGGGCGGTGCTCGGGCTGGTGCTGGCCCCCGTGGTGCTGCGGCGGATGGCCCGGCGCGAGTCCGGCTCGCGGGTGGCGGCCCGCCGCGAGCGGGCCATGCAGCGGGTCGGATGAGAGGGCGCCGATGAGCGAGGTCGTGCACAACCGGATCGCCGTGCTGCGTGCCGAACGGGGGATCTCGCGGCGGCAGCTCGCCGACGCGCTGGGCGTGCACTACCAGACGGTCGGTTACCTGGAGCGGGGCGAGTTCCGGCCCAGCCTGCACCTGGCGCTGCGGATCGCCGCCTACTTCCAGGTGCCCGTCGAGGTGGTCTTCTCCATCGAGCCGTTCCCGCGGATCGGCGACGCCGCCACCGGAGCCGGCCGCACGGCGTGACCGGGGGCGGGCGGCGTCCGCCACACGCCCGTCCCCCCGACCGCCGGATCGTCGGTCCGGCAGGGCAGGATGTACGCCGAGGAGGTGGCGGAGATGGCGGGGCGGATCCGGGACGAGGACATCGCGCTGGTCCGCGAGCGCACCTCGATCGCGGAGGTCATCTCCGACACGGTGACGCTCAAGTCGGCCGGCGGCGGCAACCTCAAGGGTCTCTGCCCGTTCCACGACGAGAAGAGCCCCTCGTTCAACGTCTCGCCCGCCCGCAACGTCTGGTACTGCTTCGGCTGCGGGGCCGGCGGCGACGCGATCAAGTTCCTGATGGACGCCGAGCACCTGAGCTTCGTCGAGTCCGTCGAGCGGCTCGCCGCCCGCGCCGGCATCCAGCTGCGCTACGTCGAGGACGACCGCTCGGCTCCGCGTCCCCGCCCCCAGCAGGGGCAGCGCCAGCGCCTGGTGGCCGCGCACGCGGCGGCCGTCGAGTTCTACCGCGCCCAGCTCACCACGGCCGGCGCCCGGCGGGCCCGGGAGTTCCTCGCCCAGCGTGGCTTCGACCGGGCCGCCGCCGAGCGCTACGGCTGCGGTTTCGCCCCCGACGCCTGGGACCTGCTCACCAAGCACCTGCGCCAGCAGGGCTTCACCCACGACGAGCTGGTCACCGCGGGGCTGTCCCGCCCGTCCCGCTCGGGCAGCCTCATCGACCGGTTCCGCCGCCGCCTGATGTGGCCGATCCGCGAGATCACCGGCGACGTGATCGGCTTCGGGGCCCGCAAGCTCTTCGACGACGACGACGGCCCGAAATACCTGAACACCCCCGAGACCCCGATCTACAAGAAGTCGCACGTCCTCTACGGCATCGACCAGGCCAAGCGCGAGATCGCCAAGCAGGGCAAGGTGGTGGTGGTCGAGGGCTACACCGACGTGATGGCCTGCCACCTGGCCGACGTCCCGACGGCGGTGGCGACCTGCGGCACCGCGTTCGGCGCCGACCACATCTCCGTGCTGCGCCGGGTGCTCTTCGACAGCGATGAACGGGCCGGCGAGATCATCTTCACCTTCGACGGCGACGCCGCCGGCCAGAAGGCCGCCCTGCGCGCCTTCGAGGACGACCAGCGCTTCGTCGGGCGCACCTTCATCGCGGTCAGCCCCGACAACATGGACCCGTGCGAGCTGCGCCTGGCCAAGGGCGACCTGGCCGTCCGCGACCTGGTCGCCCGCCGCGAGCCGCTGGTCGACTTCGCGCTCCGCCACATGATCAACCGGTTCGACCTCGACACCGTCGACGGCCGGGTGGAGGCGATGCGCCGGGCCGCCCCGCTGGTCGCCAAGATCAAGGACCGGGAGAAGCGCCCCGAGTACGTCCGCAAGCTGGCCGGCGACCTCGGCATGGAGATCGAGCCGGTGCAGCGCGCCGTGCTGGCCGCCGCCAACGGGCAGCCCGCCGGCACGGCGACCGCCCCGGCCCGGCCCGCCCCGGCCGCGCCCACCGTGGACAGTCCGCAGTCGATGGTCGAGCGGGAGGCGCTGAAGCTCGCCCTCCAGGAGCCGGTGCTGGCCGGCCCGATGTTCGACGCGGTCGAGGCCTCCGCCTACCGGCACCCGGTGCACGTCGCCGTCCGCGCGGCCATCGCCACGGCCGGCGGGGTGGCGACCGCCGCCGGTGGTGCGGTCTGGATCGAGCAGGTCCGCGACGCCTGCGACGACCTGGCCGGGCAGGCGCTCGTCGGCGAGCTGGCGGTCGAGCCGCTGCGCATCGACGGCGAGCCGGACCCGCGCTACGTCTCGATCACCATGGCCCGCCTCCAGTGGGGCTCGGTGACCGGGCGGATCAAGGACCTCAAGTCGAAGATCCAGCGGATCAACCCGGTGAGCAACAAGGACGAATACTTCGCCCTGTTCGGGGAGTTGCTCTCGCTGGAGCAGCACGCGCGGGCGCTGCGCGAGCAGGCCGCCGGAGGGCTCTAGATGGGACTGTTCAACCGCAAGCCGAAGCTGCCGCCCGCCGATCGGCCCCCGCTGCGGGCCGACGAGCGGGTGCTCGCCTGGGCCGCCGTCGGCAACGGCGAGGGCGACGGCGTCGTGGTCGCCAGCAACCTCGGGCTCTGGCTGCCCGGCCGGGGCGAGCGGATCGGCTGGCACGACATCCTCAAGGCGGTCTGGTCCGGCCGGGAGCTCACGGTCACCCCCGCCGATCGGGTCGCCGAGCGGGACGGCTACGTCGTGGTCGCCGACTGCCCGGCCGAGACCTATCTGCTGCTCGACCCGGGCGACCTGCCGCACCAGGTGCGGGCCCGGGTCACCCGCTCGGTCGCGTACACCGCGCACCAGCCGGTGCCCGGCGGCGCCGGCCGGATCGCGGCCCGCCGGGTGCCCGGCGTCGACGGGCTGACCTGGACGGTGCGCTACGACCCGGGCACGCCCGCCGACGACGAGGCGGTGGCCGCCGAGACCGACCGGCTCGTCGCCGCCGCCCGGGCCGCCACCGCCCCCGCGAACCTCTGAGCGCGTAACCGGGAGCCGCCGGTGCCGCTCAGCGTCGCCCGCCCCGCTTGTGCTTGGAGCGGATCCTGAGCCCGGCACCGCCCTCGCCGGTCGCACCACCGGAACGAGGACGGGGCCGCGGCTTGCGGGGAGGGAACCAGCGCTGGAACGGGATGCGGGACAGCAGCAGCGGAACCGCCACGACCAGGATCCCGAATCCGGCGACGCCCAGCCCGCCTTGTATGCGGCCCCGGTGCCCGCTGAGCTGGTCGAAGTCGGTGACGAAGTCGTCCGGGTCGGCCGGGTTCACCCAGATCGGCACCTCCTCGCCGCTGGACCGGCACACCTCGACGCAGCCGACCTCCTGCTCGTACGTCCGGCCGGCCAGTTCGTACCGGAAATACATGGTGGTCGACGAGCTGGTCCGGTTGCCGCCGCGCTTCGTCACCTGGTCGTAGACGAGCGCCCGCGCGGGCACTCCGCTCTTTCGCAGTTCGGCTCCCCAGTGGTCGAGCGCGTACTGGGTGTGGAAGGGCAGCCACAGCAGCGCGCCGCCGGCCACCACCAGCAACACGCAGCCGAGGGTCGCCAGGGCCGACGAGTGGCGCGCCATGATCACGCGATCAGCATGCCGGGAGGACGCAACCCCGGGCGGGAGGCGCCGCCGTCAGCCGCGGCGATACCAGCGGGCGGCGCCGGGGTGCAGTGGGATCGGGTCGGTGGCGGCGGCGCTGTCCCGGGTGAAGTTCGCCGCCTCCGGGTGCACCCTGATCAACTCGTCCTGCCAGGTGAAGAGCACCCGGGTCAGGTCGTACGCGAGCTGGTCCGGCATGTCGGCCGCCACCAGGATCACGTTCGCCACCGTGATGGTCGGGGTGGCCGCCGGGGTGCCGTAGATCTCCTTGGGCAGGGTGGCCGTCGTGTAGACCGAGCCGTAACGGGCGGCCAGCGGCTCGATCAGCTCGCTGATCGGGAGCAGCCGGAACACCCCGGGCGCGCCGGAGAGCAGGTCCTTGATGCCCGGGGTGGGCAGGCCTCCGGAGAAGAACATGGCGTCCAGGCTGCCGGCCCGCATCCGCTGCACGGTCTCCGGCAGTGACAGGTTGAGCCGCTGGATGTCCCGGCCCGGGTCGATCCCACCGGCCGTGAGCAGGCGCCCGGCGATGATGTCGGTGCCGGACTTCGGCGAGCCCGTGGAGATCCGCTTGCCGCGCAGGTCGCCGAAGCTGCCGATCTTCCCGTCGGCGCGGACGATCACGTGGGTGTAGTTGCTGTAGACCCGGGCCAGCGCGCGTACCGGCTGCGGCCGGCCGTCGAACGCGCCCCGGCCGTTGACCGCGTCCGCGGCCGTGTCGGCGAGGCTGAAGGCGATCTCCATGTCACCGCCGGCCAGCCGGGTGATGTTCTCCACCGAGGCGCCGGTCGGCTCGGCCCGTGCCTCGTACCCGGGCAGGTGCCGGCTGATGAGGTCGGCGTAGCCGCCGCCGAGCTGGTAGTAGACGCCGGTGGTGTTGCCGGTGGCCAGGAAGATCCGGCCGTCGTGCCAGGCCCGCGGCCCGGCGTCGGCCCCGCCGCAGCCCGCCACCAGCGCGGCGAGCAGGAGCGCGGCCACCAGCCGCAGCGGGCGGCGGGTCACCGGCGGGCCGCCGGTTCCAGCGCCTCCGCCACCCGCTGGACAAGTGTCGCCGTCTCGTAGCCGATCTGGCCCAGGTCGCAGCCGGGCGCCGCGAGCACCCCGAGCAGCGCCCGCTCGCCGACGGCCATCACCAGCAGCACCCCGCCGTCCATGTCGACGATCTGCTGGCGTACCCGGCCCGCAGACATCAGCCGGGCCGCGCCCACGGTCAGGCTGGCCAAGCCGCTGATCACCGCGGCGAGCTGGTCCACCTGGTCGGGGGCGAGGTCGGGGGAGGCGGCCAGCCGCAGGCCGTCCTCGGACACCGCGAGGGCGTGCGACACGTCCGGCACCTGCTCGGCGAAGTTCGCCAGCAGCCAGTCGAGCCCGGCGGTCACGGGTGTGGTCATGGGTTTCTCCCGGTGGGTGTGGTGTTCGGGGCACGGCGCATCGCGCTGGCCACCCCCTCGGCGAGGGCGGACAGGCGGGCGCGTACCACCTCGGGGTCGAGCAGGTCGTCCGCGGGCCGGGGCGGCGGGGCGGTGGCGGGCGGCGGCGCGGGAAGCTGCCCGCCCCGGGTCCGGCGGGGCAGGCCCGTGCCGGTGGTCGGTGGGGAGCCGGCGGGCCGGATCCGGGCGGCGCTGGGCGCCAGCAGGGCGGCGCCCGGCGGGCGTACCGCCGCGACGCCCCGGACGGCGCCGCCGGCCACCGGCCCGGCGACGGCCGGCGACCGGAACCCCAGGGCGGCCGGCTCGGGAGCGGTGGTGACCAGGTCCCGGGTCCCGGTGGCGCGGGGCCGGAACCACGCCGCGCGGCCGGCCGGGCGGCGCTCGGCGACCGGCCGCCGGGTCACCGACTCGACCCGGGTGAGCACCGACTCGGGCACCTCCACCTGGGCCACCGTGCCGCTGGCGGTCTGGTGCAGCTGCACCCGGATGCCGTGCCGGGCGGCCAGGTGGGCCACCACGTGCAGGCCCATGCTGCCGGCCGCGGCGCTGGACAGCGTGGCCGGCGCGGCGAGCCGCTCGTTGATGGTGGCCAGCCGGGTCTCGCTGATGCCGATGCCCTGGTCGTGCACCCGCAGGGTGAGCCCGTCCACGGTGCGCCGCCCGTCGACCAGCACCCGGGCGTCGGGTGGGGAGTAGACGGTGGCGTTCTCCAGCAGTTCGGCCAGCAGGTGCACCAGGTTGCCGGCCGCCGCGCCGTGCACGGCGGCGGTCGGCACGTCGATCTCGACCCGCGGGTAGTCCTCGATCTCCGAGGCGGCCGCCCGGACCACGTCGTCCAGGAGCAGCGCGCCCTCGTGCCCCCGGCCGGGCTCGCCGCCGGCGAGGACCAGCAGGTTCTCCCCGTTGCGGCGCAGCCGGGCGGCGAGGTGGTCGAGGGCGAAGAGCCGGGCCAGCGCGTCGGGGTCGGTCTCCTCGCGTTCGAACTCGTCGAGCAGGCGCAGCTGGCGGGTGATGAGCGTGCGGATCCGCCGGGCCAGGGCCTCGGCCATCCGGGTCACGTCCAGCCGCAGCTCGGCCTGCTCGCCGGCGAGCCGCAGCGCGGCCGTGTTGACCGTGTCAAACGCCTCGGCCACCTGGGCCACCTCGTCGCGGCCCCGGCGGATCCCGTCGGTCAGCCGGGTGGCCGTGCCCGGGCCCGGCGTACCCTCGCCCGCGGCGATCGCGGTGATCCGCTCCGGCAGTTCCCGGTTCGCCATGGTGAGCGCGGCGACCCGCAGCCGGCGCAGCCGCCGGCTGGTCCGGACCGCCAGCAGCACGGCGGTGACCAGCGAGGCGAGCGCCACCGTGCTGGTCGCCCCGGCCGTGAGCAGGGCCCGCTGCCGGGCGGTCCGGGCCAGCGCGGCGGCGTCGCGGTCCAGCCCGTCGGAGAGTTCCCGGCCGAGCAGGTTGTAGCGGCGGATGGCGCCGCTCTGCGCCACGTACCAGGCGTCGCCGTCGGTCTTCAGCGACTCCGGCGCGCCGTCGCTGTCCAGCACGCCGTCGCGCATCCGGCGGGCCGTCTCCACGTCGGCGCCACCGACCAGCCGGTACCAGGCGGAGTTGGCCGGGCCGGTGGCGATCCGGAGGAACTCGGCCTGGCGCTGCTCCCGGGCGCCCCGGAGCCGGCCGAGTCGGGCCAGTTCACCCCGGACCAACGCGCCCCGCACGAACACCCCCCGCAGCAGGTCGCGTTCCAGTGCCGAGAGGTGCTCCTGGGCGGCCACCGCGGCGACCTCGCGGGCCTCGTTGGCCAGGTCGGCGTCGCGGAGCTGGGCGGGCAGCGCGTCGGCCACGGCGAGCAGCGACTCGACGAGCGTCGCGTACGCCGGGTCGCCCCGGTCCCCGCCGAGCGCCAGGTCCCGGGTCGGCGCGAGCTGGCCGAGCCGCCCGTCCGCGTCGTTGAGCACCGGGGTCAGGTCCGGGGCGGCCCGCCGGGCGTCGGTGCTGGCCGAGCGGTACCGGGTGACCGCGGCGTCGACCCGGCGCCGCTGCGCGTCGACCAGCGGCCGGCCGGCGGTGCCACCGCGCTGGCGCAGCGCCGCCGTCTCGCCCAGCTCGCGTTCCAGCTCGTGCACGAGCCGCACGGTGGCGGTGGCGGTGCCGGCGAGCACGCGGGCCCGGTCGGCGTCGGCGGAGGCGTCCAGCGCGGTGCCGGTCTGGGCGGCGCCGAGGACGACGAGGCCGGCCGTGGCCACCAGGATCGGCGCGAGCAGTTGGACCCGGACCGACCGGAGATGCCCGGTGCGGTCCGCGGGCCGGTGGTGCCGGCGTACGCGGGCGGGGTGGGGCAGCGGCACGGGGGTCTCCCGGGTCGTTGTCGGGGTGCCGGGCCCGGACGGGTCGGTCCGGGCCCGGCTCGTCGGATCAGCTCGCGCCGAGCTCCGTGAGTGCCCGGTCCGCCCCGCGGTGCAGCCCCACCGGGTCGGTCTTGCGGGCGTTGGTGAGGTCGATGCCCTTGGCGGCCGGGTTGGCCTGGGCCAGGGTGTCCTTCTTCTCGAAGACCGTCTTCGTGATCACGCAGGCCACGTCGGCGTCCAGGTTGTCGCGGACCAGCAGCACGTTCGGCACCACGATGGTGGGCACGTCGGCGGGCGTCCGGTAGACGTCCCTGCCGATGGTCCCGGCCTGGTACGCCGGGTTCAGCTCGGCCATCTTCGGCAGCAGCGGGCTGATGTCGAGGAACTTCACCTTGTCGCCGGCCGTGGTGAACAGGTCGGTCACCCCGCCGGTGGGCACGCCGCCGGACCAGAAGAAGCCGTCGATGCTGCCGTCCTTCATCCCGTCGACGGTCTTGGTCAGGTCGAGCCGCTGCGCCTGGACGTCCTTGGCGGGGTCGAGCCCGGCGGCGGTGAGCAGCCGGTTGGCGATGACCTCGGTGCCGGACTTGGGCGAGCCCGTGGAGATCTTCCTGCCCTTCATGCCGGCCACCGAGGTGATCCCGGAGTCGGCCCGGACGACCACCTGCGTGTAGTTGTCGTAGATCCGGGCCAGCGCCTTGACCGGCTGCGGGGACGAGAAGCTGTCCTTGCCCTGCACCGCGTTGACGGCGGTGTCGAAGAGGGAGAACGCCACGTCGTACTGGCCCGCCACGAGCTGCTCGACGTTCTGCACCGAGGCGCCGGTCTCGGCGGCGGTGCCGGTGAGCTTGCCCCCGGTGGCCGCGGCGAGCTGGCCGGCGAGGGCGTTGCCGACCACGTAGTAGACGCCGGTGGCGTTGCCGGTGGCGATGCCGACCCGGGTGTCCTTGGTGACCTTGCAGGTGATCTCGCGGGCGGCGTCGTCCGTCGCCGCGCCGTCCTGACGGCCCCCGCATCCGGCGGCGCCGGCCGCGACCAGGGCCAGCGCCCCGACGCCCGCGGCGATCCGCACGTCGATCCGTCTCACTCTCTCTCCTCCCGGTGGTCCACCAATTCAGGGACCGACGGGCCGCCGGCGCGACCGGCGGAGCCACGTCGGACGAGCACGCCCGCGACGGCCAGTGCGGCGAGCACCGCGCCGATCGCCATGGGCAGGGGTTCCAGCCAGAGCAGCACCAGCCCGGCGACCGCGCCGAGGAGCCGCTCCGGCGTGCCGGCCGGGCCGACGCCGGGCAGCCAGCCACCCGCCGCCACCGCCAGCACGGTGACGCCGAGCGCGGAGACCACCGCGGCCACCGCGATCCGGCCGGCCCCGCCGATGCCGAGCAGGCCGAGGCCGGTCGGCGTGATCACGAAGGCGATCGGGATGAGGTACGCGGGCAGCGCGTACCGCAGGGTCTGCCACATGGTCGGCACCAGCCGGCCGCCGGTGACCGCGGCGGCGGCCACGGCGGCGAGCGCGGTCGGCGGGGAGACCTCGGACAGCACCGCGAAGTAGAAGACGAACATGGCCGCGGCGGGGGCGGCGACGCCGAGGTGCAGCAGCGCCGGGCCGATGATCACCCAGCCGATCACGAAGGACGCGGTGACCGGCACGGCCAGCCCGAGCAGGGTGAGCGCGACCGCGGCGAGCAGCGCGGTGAGGGCCAGCACCACGGCCGGCTCGGAGCTGACCGCCTGCGCCCCGCTGACCAGCAGCGCGGCGGCCTGCGGGCCGAGGCCGGTCTTCGTGGTGGTGGCCGTGATGATGCCGGCCGCCGCGCAGACGGCGCTCACCGCGAGCACCCCGCGTACGCCGCCGCTGAGGGCCGCGACGAGGCGGGCGGGGGTGAGCCGGTGCCGGCGGTCCAGGAAGGACAGCGCGGCGGCCAGCACGGTGGCGATCACCACGGCCCGGGTGGCCGAGGCGCCCATGGCGAGCACCACGATGATCACGAGGAGCGAGAGGAAGTGGTAGCCGAAGCGGAGCAGCAGCCGACCGGCCGACCCGGTGTCGATGACCACCGGGCGGACCCCGGAACGCCGGGCGTCGATCTCGACGGAGAGCAGGATGCCCAGGTAGTAGAGGATCGTCGGTACGGTGGCCCAGCCGAGCACCTGGAGGTAGGACACGCCCAGGTATTCCGCGATGATGAAGGCCGCGGCGCCCAGCGTGGGCGGGGAGAGGATCGCGCCGACACCGGCGGCGGCCAGCATGCCGCCGGCCCGCTCGGCCGGGTAGCCGGCGCGGCGCAGGATCGGCCAGGTCACCGCCCCGATGCTGACCGTGGTGGCGGCACCGGAACCGGAGACCGTGCCGAGCAGGAAGCCGGAGGCGACGGCCGTCCGCCCGGCGGCGGTGCGGGAGCGGCGGAACGCGGCGGCGGAGAGTTCGACGAAGAACCGGCCGGCCCCGGAGAGGTCCAGCACCGCGCCGTAGATGGTGAACAGCACGATGTACGAGGCGGCCACGTCCAGCGGCGTGCCGTAGAAGCCGCTGTCGGAGTTGTAGAACGCGTCGACCAGTTGCGCGAAGTCGAGGCCGGCGTGGGCCACCGGCCAGGCCTGCGGCAGCAGCCCGCCGTAGTAGCCGTAGGCGAGGAACAGCAGGCACACGGCCGGGAGGATCCAGCCGGTGGTGCGCCGGCACGCCTCCAGCAGCAGGAGCAGCAGCACGGTGCCCAGCGCCACGTCCAGCGGCACCAGCAGGCCCTGCCGGTCGAGGAACGCGTCGTAGCCGCCACCGCCCGCACCGAGCGTCACCGGCAGCACGGGATAGAGGCAGGCCAGCAGCGCGACGGCGGCGAGCAGCCAGTCGGCCGGGCGGGGGCCGCGCCGTTCCGCCGGCTCGTCACCGGCCGGCCGGCGGCGCAGCCGCACCCCCGAGGGGTACGCCAGGAACACCATCGGCAGCACGCCGGCGAGGAAAATGATGAGGTAGTACTTGCTGCCCTGCGGAAGTGGAAAGAACACCTGCCAGAGGGCGAGCAGGGCGACGGCCAGAGTGGCGCCGGTGAACAGCAGCGCGACCGGGCCGGACAACACGCGTCCCGGTTTCTCGTCCTCGAACCGGGCCGCCAGTTCCCGGGTGTCGTGGTGCGTCTCCACCGGACCGTCGTCGGCCCACACCGGGTCGGTGGCCGCGCCCTTGTCCGGCGGGAGCGGCAGCGCAGCGGTGTCCCTTTCGGACGCCGGGGACCCGGCCGCGGGGGAACGGGGCGGCGGGGGAGTGGCGTCGGAGGGGCGAACGGGCGGCACGAGGGGGGACGATACGCGAATCGTCTACATCATGGGAACATTGCCGGGCATGATTGCTTTGAGTGACCGGAATGAACGCGTGAATCACTCACCGCGCGCCGATTCCGAGCGGCCTTCACAATTGTCGCGGGAAAGTCGCGAATGGCGTCCCACCCCGGCCGGCCGGCTCGCGTCTCCCCGTTAACCGGTCGAGCCTGTCGGACCCGGCGGCTAGGGTCGGCCGGTGACCAGCACGCAACCACTCATCCAGGCGCGGGGGCTGGTGAAGCGGTTCGGCGACTTCACCGCCGTCGACGGCATCGACGTGGAGGTGCGCCCCGGCGAGGCCTTCGGCTTCCTCGGCCCCAACGGCGCCGGCAAGTCCTCCACCATGCGCATGATCGGCTGCATCTCGCCGCCCTCCGGCGGGGAGCTGCGCATCCTCGGCATGGACCCGGTCCACGACGGCCCGGCGATCCGGGCCCGGCTGGGCGTCTGCCCGCAGCTCGACAGCCTCGATCCCGAGCTGACCGTCCGGGAGAATCTGACCACCTACGCGCGCTACTTCGGCATCCCGCGCCGGGTGGCCCGCGAGCGGGCCGCCGAGCTGCTCGACTTCGTGCAGCTCACCGAGCGGGCCGAGAGCAAGGTCGAGCCGCTCTCCGGCGGCATGAAGCGGCGCCTGACCATCGCCCGCGCGCTGGTCAACAACCCCGAGATCGTGCTGCTCGACGAGCCCACCACCGGGCTCGACCCGCAGGCCCGGCACCTCGTCTGGGAGCGGCTGTTCCGGCTCAAGCAGCAGGGCGTCACGCTCGTGCTCACGACCCACTACATGGACGAGGCCGAGCAGCTCTGCGACCGGCTCGTGGTGATGGACGGCGGCCGGATCGTCGCCGAGGGCTCGCCCCGGGCGCTGATCGAGCAGCACTCCACCCGCGAGGTGGTCGAGCTGCGCTTCGCCGCCGAGTCGCAGGAGCCGTTCGCCGGCAAGCTCGGCGGGCTGGGGGAGCGGGTCGAGGTGCTGCCGGACCGCATCCTGCTCTACGTGCCCGACGGCGACGCCGCGCTCGCCGAGGTGACCGCGCGCGGCCTCGTCCCGGCCAGCGTCCTGGTCCGGCGCAGCAGCCTGGAGGACGTCTTCCTCCACCTCACCGGCCGCACCTTGATCGACTAGGGTGGCGAATCCGGGTCCGCCACCTCGGGCGGCCGGGTGTTGACGGAGGTGTCCGACATGGTGGGTCTGCCGCGGCGTCAGGCCGGGCTAACGGCGCTCTACCTCGGCGTGTTCGCCGCCGTCTGGTTCAGCGTCCCCAAGGCCGATCCGCCGCTGCGGTCGCTGCTCGTCGTGGGCAGCGTCGTCGCACTGCTCGCCGCCGTCGTCGGCGCGGTGCTCGTGGCCCGGGCCGGGCGCCGGGAGGCGGCCCAGCGCGACCGGTCCGCCGACCGTCGCTACGGGCTCGTCGTCGTGGCCGAGGTCGTCGTCGGCCTGGCCGGCGCCCTGATCCTGGCCGCCGTCGGGCTCAGCGGCTACATCCCGGTGCTGGTCTGCGCCGTGGTCGGCATCCACTTCCTGCCGCTGGCCCCGGTGCTGCGCGACCGGCTGCTGGTGCCACTCGGCGTGGCCGTCACGCTGGTCGCCCTCGCCGGTCTGATCGTCGACCTCGTCTCGGGGGTGTCCGCCGGGCTGGTCGTCGGCACCGGCGCCGGCACCCTCCTCCTGGCCTACGCGGTGCTCGCCCTGTTCCGCACACGCGGCCTCGACCACCAGGCCGTCGGAGCGGAAGCCGAGCGCCGCGTCGCCTGACCCCCGGCCGCCGGAAGCTGTGCCGTTTGTCCGGCCCGACCGCGGGTAACCGCGGCCAGCCGACCGGACGACTGGGCAGAGGTAGGGCAGGACCATGACCGGAGACGAACAGTACGAGCGCGGTATGGAGGCGCTGCGGGAGGCCGACAGCGGCGCCGGGCAGAAGCTCCTGGACGCCCTCGCCGACGTCTCGCCCGAGCTCAGCTACCGGTCGGTCGCCTGGTCCTACGGCGACCTCTACGTCCGGCCCGAACTGGCGCGCCGCGACCGCGAGCTGATGTGCCTCGGCGTCCTCACCGCCCTCGGTGACGCCGGGTCCCAGCTCGAGGTGCACGTGAACGGCGCGCTCAACGCCGGCCTGACGCCCTCCGAGATCGTCGAGGCGCTGCTTCAGGCGGTGGTCTACTGCGGGGTGCCGCGGGCGGTCAACGCGACCCTCGTCGCCAAGAAGGTCTTCGCCGAACGCAACCTGCTCCCCGTCCACCCCACCCCGGCCCGCTGACCCCCGAATCCTGTAGGCCGCAGACGGCGTCCCCGTCGATCAAGAGGTTTGCGTCGCCCTCCGAGGAGAATCCCGACGCAAACTTCTTGATCAACACACTGGTGGGCCGGGGTCTCGTCCAGCGGCCGACGGTCGTCGAAGGGTTGTCACCGCGCCCGTGCCCAGGTGACGAAGCGGTCGGCCAGCCGCTGCGGCGCGTTCCGCCCGTGCGCGTCGGCGAGGTCCGCCGTCGCCTCGCACAGGAGCGTGCCGAGGTAGACGAGCAGGGCGAGCCGGTCCTCGCGGTACTCCGCGAGCAGCGCCAGCCGCCCCGG
The DNA here is from genome assembly GCF_900091435.1 of Micromonospora chaiyaphumensis. Classification (GTDB taxonomy): domain Bacteria; phylum Actinomycetota; class Actinomycetes; order Mycobacteriales; family Micromonosporaceae; genus Micromonospora; species Micromonospora chaiyaphumensis. The sequence continues at coordinate 205,284 of NZ_FMCS01000011.1, read as the reverse complement.
TGAGCACGGCCACGGCGCCCCGCAGGCGCGGCAGCGCCAGGCCGGTCGGGCCGCGACGTGCGGGCGGTAGCGGGGCATCTGCGCCTCCTCGCCTCCGTCGTGGGATGGGGGTGCCCGTGCACCTCGTCGTGCGCGGGCACCCCCGGCCTGGTTCCGCCCGCCGTCCGGTGCCCGTGAGCGGTCCCGCTGCGTGACAGTCTGGTGACCTGCCGACTACGGTGGGAGATCCCGCGCGCCGACGACGAGGGCGTACGGCGGCCGGCCGGGAGCGGTACGAGGATGTACGGAGGCTGTCCGTGGACCGTTCGTCCATGCTGGACCACTTCGCCGAGGAGTTGCGGCTCGCCCGGGCCACCAGCGGCCTGTCCCAGAGCGCGCTGGCCGAGGCCCTGAGCTACTCGGGGGCGCTCGTGGCCAAGGTGGAGACCTGCGAGCGCCGGCCCGGCCTCGACTTCGCCCGCCGCTGCGACACGGTGTTCGGCACGGACGGGCGGTTCGAGCGGATCCAGCGGCGGATCAGCCGGGAGACGGTGGTGCCGTGGTTCCGCGACTGGGCCGGCATCGAGCAGGAGGCCACCGCGCTGCGCTGGTTCGAGCCGCTCTACGTGCCGGGCCTGTTGCAGACGGAGGGCTACGCGCGCGCCGTGCTGGCCGGGGCCGGGCTGTTCGCGCCCAACGAGATCGACCAGCAGGTGACGGCGCGCCTCGACCGGCAGAGCGTCCTCACCCGCGACCGGCCACCACTGTTCACCGCGGTCGTCGACGAGTACGTGCTGCGCCGCCGGGTGGGCGGTCCGGAGGTGATGCGCGAGCAGTTGGCGCACCTGGTCAAGCTCGGCCACGCGTTGACGCGGGTCCGAATCCAGGTCGTGCCGCTCTCCGCCGGGGCCTACGCTGGGCTCGACGGCCCCTTCGTGATCGCCACCTCGACCGGCCGGGAGGACATCGTCTACCTGGAGGGCCAGCGTCACGGCCAGGTGGTGGACCGCGCCGAGTTCGTGCAGCAGATGGTCGAGGTGTGGGAAGCGATCCGGGGTGAGGCGCTGTCGCACCAGCAGTCCCTGGAGTTGATCTCGGAAGTGGCGGAGACATGGACCTGACCGGCGCCCGGTGGCGCAAGAGCACCCGCAGCAACGGCAGTGGCGGCGCCTGCGTGGAGGTGGCCGGGAACCTGCCCGGCGTGGTCGCCGTGCGCGACTCCAAGGACCCGGCCGGTCCCGTGCTGACCTTCGGCCCGGACGCGTGGCGCGCGTTCGTCACGCGGGTCGCCGGCCGGCCCTAGCGGCCCGGTCCTCGCGGAAACCGCGGCGACACCGTCCGCCGCCCGTCGTAGGGTGACCGGCGGCCTGTCGTACCCGAGGGGTAGGAAGGCTGACGTGGGCGGAGAACGGGGGTGGTCCACGTGACCGTGGCGGAACGGTCCGGCCGGGCGCTGCCCCGGGTGCCGGCCTTGGCGGTGCTCTCCCACCACCTGGTCGGCTACCGGCGCACCTGGCGGGCCGGCGTCTTCTCGTCCTTCCTGCTGCCGGTGCTCACCGTGCTGGGCTTCGGCGTCGGGGTCGGCGCCTACGTCGACCAGGGCGTGGGTGGGGTGTCCTACCTCGACTGGCTGGTGCCCGGGCTGATTGCCTCCACCGCCTTCCAGGTCGCCGTCGCCGAGTCGACCTGGCCGGTGCTCAGCAACTTCCGCTGGATCCGCACCTACCACGCGCAGGTCGCGGCGCCGCTGCGGGTCGGCGACATCCTGGCCGGGCACCTCGCCTTCGTGCTGTTCCGGGTGGTCACCAGCACGCTGGCGTTCCTGCTGGTGACGGCGCTGTTCGGGGCGCTGCGCTCGCCCTGGGCGCTGACCGTCCCGCTGGTGAGCCTGCTGCTGGGCCTGGCGGCCGCCGCGCCGACCTTCGCGTTCGCCGCCGCGGTGCCGGGCGACAGCTACCTGGCGCTGCTGTTCCGCTTCGCGATCATCCCGATGACCCTCTTCGCCGGGGTGTTCTTCCCGGTCGAGTCCCTGCCGGGCGGGCTGCGCCCCTTCGCCTACGCGACCCCGCTCTGGCACGCGGTGGACCTGTGCCGCGCCGCCACGCTCGGCGTCGCTCCGCAGTGGTCGGTCACCGGCCACCTGCTCTACCTCGCGGTCTGGGCCGCCGCCGGCTGGTGGCTGGCCCGGCGCGTGTTCCAGCGTCAGCTCGTCGTCTAGGGGAAGGTTGTCGTGGTCACTCTCGTCCTGCCCCGGCTGGTCGACACCGCGGGCGTCCGCCGCTCGGCCTCGGTCGCCGAGCGCAACTTCACGGCCCTGCGCAGCGCCTACTGGCTGGTGCTGATCTCCGGCTTCCTGGAGCCGGTGCTCTACCTCTTCTCGATCGGCGTCGGCGTGGGCGCGCTGGTCGGCGACCTGACCCTGCCGGGCGGCCAGGTGGTCTCCTACGCGGCGTTCGTGGCCCCGGCCATGCTGGCCTCGTCGGCCATGAGCGGGGCGCTCTCCGAGACCACCTTCAACTTCTTCGGCAAGATGAAATACATGAAGCTGTACGACGGGGTCATCGCGACCCCGGTGCAGCCGTTCGAGATCGCCCTCGGCGAGCTGGGCTGGGCCATGGTCCGGGGCAGCCTCTACTCGGCCGCGTTCCTGGTCATCATGGTGGCGATGGACCTGACCACCGCGGGCCGGGCGCTGGTCGCGTTCCCGGCCGCCGTGCTGGTCGGCTTCGCGTTCGGCGCGCTCGGCATGACCGTCTCCACGCTGATGCGCAGCTGGCAGGATTTCGACCTCATGGGGTCGGCCCAGTTCACCCTGTTCCTCTTCTCCGGCACGTTCGTCCCGGCCGAGGCCTACCCGGCGGTGCTGCGCTGGCTGGTCGAGGTGACCCCGCTCTACCGGTCGGTGCACCTGATCCGGGGCGTCTGCGTGGGCGGGTCCGGCTGGTCCTGGCTGCTCGACGTGACCTACCTGGTGGCGCTGACCGTCGGCATGCTCGCGCTCGCCTCCGGGCGGATGAGCAGGTTGCTGTACAAGTAGGTGGTTAACCGGCCCTCCCCTCGGGGCATGTCGTGGGACGACACCGACGACGAGGGAGGGGCGATGGCCGCCGACGAGTCTTCCGCCCGGCACGGGCGCGACCGCACCGGGCCGGTGGGCCCGGACGAGGGGCCGGACAGCCCCACCGACCTGCCCCGCACCGGCTGGGTGGCGACGCTCAAGCGCACGGTCCGGGAGTTCCAGGACGACAGCCTGATCGACTGGGCCGCCGCCCTCACCTACTACGGCGTGCTGTCCATCTTCCCGGGCATGCTGGTGCTGATCTCCATCCTCGGCCTGCTCGGTGAGAAGGCCAAGTCGGGGGTGCGGGACACCGTCGACCAGGTGGTGCCGGAGGAGAACATCCGGACGATCATCGAAACGGCGATCAACCAGGCGGGCGCCTCCGGCGGGCTCGCCAGCATCGCGGCGATCATCGGTCTGCTGGCGGCGTTCTGGTCCGCGTCCGGTTACATCGCCGCCTTCATGCGCGCCTCGAACAGCATCTACGACGTGCCGGAGGGCCGGCCGATCTGGAAGACCCTGCCGATCCGGCTCGGCGTGACCGCGATCATCGGCGTCATGCTGCTGGTCAGCGCGGTGATCGTGGTCTTCACCGGCGGCCTGGCCGAGCAGGCGGGCAACGCCATCGGGCTCGGCTCGACCGCCGTCACGGTGTGGAACATCGTCAAGTGGCCGGTGCTGCTGTTGCTGGTCAGCCTGATGTTCGCGATCCTCTACTGGGCCTCGCCCAACGCCCGGCACGGCGGCTTCCGCTGGGTCAGCCCCGGCGGGATCCTGGCCGTGGTCATCTGGCTGGTGGTCTCCGGCCTGTTCGCCCTGTACGTCAGCAACTTCGCCTCGTACAACAAGACCTACGGCGCCGTGGCCGGCGTGATCATCTTCCTGGTCTGGCTCTGGCTCAGCAATATCGCCATCCTGCTGGGCGCGGAGTTCGACGCCGAGCTGGAGCGCAGCCGCGCCATCGAGGCCGGGCACCCGGCCGACGAGGAGCCGTACGTCGAGCTGCGCGACGACCGCAAGCTCAAGAAGAAGCGCAACGCCGCCGGCCGCCGCTGACCAGCGACGATTCGGGCCGCCCCCACCGTGCCGGACACGGCGGGGGCGGCCCGCTTTTCATGATCCACTCTGTGCTTTTGCTCAGATGGACAAAAGTTTCCGCCAGATGTGCCGAAGCTATGGACATGTGACCTGGAAGACTCCTACTGTGTCGGGCACGACACATCGTCATCGCGCCGATGTGCACGACTCCGATGCGGAGGTGAGTCCCGGTGCGGACGATCGACCCGCTGCACGTCCAGCTCCTGCGCACGCTCCGGGACGAGGGCGCCGTGTCCCGGGCCGAGCTCGGCGACCGCCTCCAGATGCCCCGCCCGCGCCTGCTCGCCGAGCTGGAGCGCCTGGTCAACCTCGGCTACGTGGCCGAGGCCGGGCTGGCCGCCTCCCGGGGCGGCCGCCGTTCCACCCTTGTCGAGCTGAGCCCGCACCTGCGCTTCGCCGCGGTCGACCTGGGCGCCAGCTCGATCGACGTCGAGGTGGTCAACGGCCGGCTGGAGCCGGTGGCCGCCTACACCGAGCCCGCCGACATCCGCTCCGGCCCGAAGGTGACCCTCCAGCGGGTCAACGAGCTGCTGCACAAGGCCAGGGTGGACGGCGCCTACGAGCGGCTCGACGCCATCGGCATCGGCGTGCCCGGCCCGGTCAGCTTCCGCGACGGGGTGCCGGTCTCGCCGCCCATCATGCCGGGCTGGGACCGCTTCCCCGTGCGTGAGCTGCTCACCCGCGAGCACGGCTGCCCGGCCGTGGTCGACAACGACGTCAACATCATGGCGATCGGCGAGCGGCACGGCGGCGTCGCGCACTCGGTGGACGACTTCCTGTTCATCAAGATCGGCACCGGCATCGGGTGCGGCATCTACCTCAACGGCGAGGTCTACCGGGGCACCGACGGGTGCGCCGGCGACATCGGCCACATCCAGGTCGACCCGAACGGTCCGATGTGCTCCTGCGGCAACCTCGGTTGCCTGGAGGCGGTGTTCAGCGGGGCTGCGCTGGCCCGGGCGGCCACCGCGGCGGCCCGCGCCGAGGTGTCGCCCGCCCTCGTCGAGCGGCTCGCGGCCCGTGGCGCGGTGACCGCGCTGGACGTGGCGCAGGGGGCGGTCGAGGGGGACGTCACCTGCATCCAGCTCATCCGCGACGGGGGCCGGCGGGTCGGCAGCGTGCTGGCCGGCCTGGTCAGCTTCACCAACCCGTCGATGATCGTGATCGGTGGCGGGCTCGCGCAGCTCGGCCACATCCTGCTCGCCGAGATCCGCAGCGTGGTCTACCGCCGCTCGCTGCCACTGGCCACCGGCAACCTGCCGGTCGTCCTCTCCGAGCTGGGTCCCCGCGCCGGCGTCGCCGGCGCCGCCGTGCTCGCCAGCGACCTCGCCTTCGGCGAAGCCGCATGAGCGCGACGAGCGAGCCGGGAGGCGTCATGAACGACAGCGAGGAGGCCGAGGTGACGAACGAACCGCTCGTCGAGGCGCCCGCCGACACCGTCGCAGGCGAGGTCGTGCTGCGCCTCACCGACGTGGTCAAGACCTTCCCGGGCGTACGCGCGCTGGACGGGGTCCAGCTCGAGGTGCGGGCCGGCGAGGTGCACTGCCTGCTCGGGCAGAACGGCGCCGGCAAGTCGACCCTCATCAAGGTCCTCGCCGGGGTGCACCGGCCGGACTCCGGCGAGGTGGTGTTGCGCGGCGAGCCGGCGGCGTTCGTCAACCCGCAGGCCGCCATGCGGGCCGGGATCGCCACCATCTACCAGGAACTCGACCTGGTCGAGGACCTGTCGGTGGCGGAGAACGCCTTCCTCGGCCACGAGCCGCGCCGGCTCGGCTTCGTCCGGCGCGGGCACATGGCCCGGCGGACGCGGCAGATCCTGGCCCGGCTCGGCCACCCGGAGATCCCGCCCGGGCGGCTGGTCCGCCACCTGCCGGCCGCCGGCAAGCAGATCGTCAGCATGGCCCGGGCGCTCTCGCACGAGGCCCGACTGATCATCATGGACGAACCGAGCGCGGTGCTCGCCCACGACGAGGTGGGCAACCTGTTCCGGATCATCCGGGAGCTCACCGCGCAGGGCATCGCGGTCATCTACATCTCCCACCGGCTGGAGGAGATCCGCGAGATCGGCGACCGGGTCACCGTACTCAAGGACGGCCGGACCACCGCGGCGAACCTGCCCGCCCGGGAGACCCCGACCCGCGACCTGGTCTCCCGGATGACGGGCCGGACCATCGAGTACGTCTTCCCGGACCGCCCGGCCGACGACCCCGCGAGCGACGAGCTGCTGCGGGTCGAGGGGCTGACCCGGCACGGCGAGTTCGCCGACGTCTCGCTCGACGTGCGGGCCGGCGAGATCGTCGGCATCGCCGGGCTGGTCGGCTCCGGCCGCTCGGAGCTGCTGGAGACGATCTACGGGGCCCGCCGGGCGCAGGCCGGCACGGTCCGGATGGGCGGGCGGACCCTGCGCCCGGGCAGCGTCGGCGCGGCCGTGCGGGCCGGCATGGGGATGGCGCCCGAGGAGCGCAAGAGCCAGGCGCTGCTGCTCGGCGAACCGATCTACCGCAACGTCACGCTGGCCACCTTCGGCCGGTACGCCCGCCTCGGCTTCACCGACGCCGCGCGGGAACGGGCCGCGGCGGACCGGATCGCCACCTCGCTGGACCTGCGCCCCCGGGACGTCCGCCGGGCGGTGCGCACCCTGTCCGGCGGCAACCAGCAGAAGGTGGTGGTCGGCCGGTGGCTGCTCGGCGACACCCGGCTGCTGCTGCTCGACGAACCGACCCGGGGTGTGGACGTGGGCGCCCGGGCCGAGCTCTACCAGGTGATCCGGGAACTCGCCGCGCGGGGCGTCGGGGTGCTGCTGGTCTCCAGCGAGGTGCCCGAGGTGCTCGGCCTGGCCGACCGGGTGCTGGTGATGCGGGAGGGCCGGGTGGTCCGCGAGGCCCCGGCCGGCGAACTCGACGAGAACACCGTGCTCGACCTCGTCATGGCGGGGTCCCTCATGGAAGGCGCGCCAGCATGAGCGACACGACACCCACGGCGGCGCCGGAGCGGGCGGCGAGCCTGCCGGCCCAGTCGCCGCCGGTCGACCCGGCCGAGACCGCAAAGGCCGACAGGTCGGCGGGGCTCTCCTGGTGGCGCGGCGACGGCGGCGAGGGCGCCAAGCGCAACCTCGGCCTGCTGGCCACGCTGGTGGTGCTGGTGGTCATCGGCATCCTGACCCGTCCCGACCTCTACGGCGACGCGAGCTGGGTGTGGGGCAACACGCTCACCATCCTGAAGCTCGCCTCGGTGGTCGGCGTGGTCACCGTCGGCATGACCTTCGTGATCATCGGCGGGGGCATCGACCTCTCGGTCGGCGCGATCGTCGCGCTCGCCGGGGTCTGGTGCACCACGCTCGCCACCCAGAGCTACGGCGCCGGCGGCATGATCTTCAGCGCGCTCACCGTCGGGGTCGCGGTCGGCCTGGTCAACGGCCTGCTCGTCTCGTACGGGCGGCTGGTGCCGTTCATCGCCACGCTGGCCATGATGGTCGCCGCCCGCGGTCTCGCCGCGGAGATCTCCGACAAGCAGACCCAGGTCTCCAACGACACCTTCATCAACGGCATCGCCAGCACGAACGTGCTCGGCATCCCGCTGCTGGTCTACATCCTCGCCGCGGTGGTGCTGGCCGGTTGGGTGCTGCTCAACCGCACCACCTTCGGCCGCCGCACGGTGGCCGTCGGCGGCAACCCCGAGGCGGCCCGGCTCGCCGGCATCAACGTGCGCCGGCACACCGTGCTGCTCTACGCGCTCTCCGGCCTCTGCTGCGGCATCGCCGCCATCATGCTGACCGCGCAGGCCACCTCCGCCCAGGCGGCGATGGCCAACCTCTACGAGCTGGACGCGATCGCCGCCGCGATCATCGGCGGCACGCTGCTCAGCGGCGGGCGGGGCACCATCATCGGCTCCCTGCTCGGGGTGATCATCTTCTCCACGATCACCAACCTCTTCGCCATCAACGGCCTCTCCACCGAGGCCCAGAACATGGTCAAGGGCGGCATCATCGTCGCCGCCGTCCTGGTCCAGCAGGTGCAGTTCCGCAGCCTCACCCAGTTCCTCGCCCGCAACCGCGCCACCACCACCTGATCCCACCGCGCCCGCCAGGCCGCCGTCCTCACCGACGGTGGTCCGGCCCGCCGCACCCGAAAACACCCCACCACCTCATTTCAGGAGGCCGTCATGACAAGTGACCTGTCGCGCCGCCGGCTGCTCTTCGGCGGGGCCGCGCTCTCCGCCGGCGTGCTGCTCGCCGGCTGCACCAGCAACGAGCAGACCCCGACCGAGGCGCAGACCAAGGCCGCGGCGACCGGCGCCAACCAGGAGCCGGGCAAGAAGGTGACCATCGGCTTCTCCGCCCCGGCTGCCGACCACGGCTGGATCGCCGCCATCACCAACAACGCCAAGGCGCAGGCCGGCGCGTACTCGGACGTGGAGCTGAAGAGCGTCGAGGCCGGCAGCGACGCGGCGGCCCAGCGGGCGGCCCTGTCCACCCTGATCTCCCAGAAGCCCGACGTGATCGTGCTGCTGCCGCACGACGGCAAGGAGCTCAACGCGTTCGGCCTGGAGGCCATGAAGGCCGGCATCCCGGTGGTCAACCTGGACCGGGCCTTCCCCGACGCGCGGGCGTACCGGCTCCAGATCAAGGGCGACAACTACGGCATGGGAGTGGCCGCCGCCACCTACATCGCCGAGCAGTTGAAGGCGAAGGGTGTCAGCAACCCGGTCATCGGCGAGATTCCCGGCATCGACTCGCTGGAGCTGACCCAGGAACGCTCCAAGGGCTTCGCCGACACGCTGGCCTCCCTCGGCCTCAAGGTGGCCAACCGCCGCCCGGCCGAGTTCACCGCGGACTCGGGCCAGCAGGCCGCCACCGGCCTCTTCCAGGCGCTGCCCAAGATCGACGCGATCTGGAACCACGACGACGACCAGGGCATCGGCGTCCTGGCCGCGGTCAACCAGGCCAACCGCAAGGAGTTCTTCATGGTCGGCGGCGCCGGCTCGAAGAAGGCCATGGAGGACATCGCGGCCGACAACACGGTGCTGAAGGCCACCGTCACCTACAGCCCGTCGATGGCTTCCTCGGCCATCTCCCTGGCCCGCCTCATCGGCCAGGGCAAGGGCATGTCCGACCTGGTCGAACTCCAGGTACCGAAGGAGATCGTGCTCGCCTCCGAGACGATCACCAAGGAGAACGCGAGCGACTACCTGAAGCTCGGGTTCTGACACACGGGGGGAGACCCACCTTGTCCACTCACGACAACGTCCTGCGGGTCGGCATGGTCGGCTACGCGTTCATGGGCGCCGCGCACTCCCAGGCGTGGCGCACCGTGAACCGCGTGTACGACCTGCCGGCGCAGGTGCGGATGGCGCTCGTCTGCGGTCGCGACGAGCCGAAGGTGGCCGAGGCCGCCGGACGGCTCGGCTGGGACGGGCACACCACGGACTGGCGGCGGCTCGTCGAATCCGACGAGATCGACGTGGTCGACATCTGCACACCGGGGGACAGCCACTGCGAGATCGCCCTCGCCGCGCTGGCCGCGGGCAAGCACGTGCTGTGCGAGAAGCCGCTGGCCAACACGGTCGAGGAGGCCCGGCAGATGACGGCCGCCGCCGCCCGGGCGCAGACCGCCGGGGTACGCGCCATGTGCGGCTTCAACTACCGGCGGGTGCCCGCGGTCGCCCTGATGCGGCGGCTCGTCGCCGACGGGCGGCTCGGCGAGATCCGGCACGTCCGGGCGGTCTACCTCCAGGACTGGATCGTGGACCCGCAGTTCCCGCTGGTCTGGCGGTTGCAGAAGGACAGGGCGGGCTCCGGCGCGCTCGGCGACATCGGCGCGCACATCATCGACCTGACCCAGTACGTGACCGGGCAGCTCATCACGGGGGTCAGCGCGGTCACCGAGACGTTCGTCAAGGAGCGGCCGCTGCCGGCCGGGTCGAGCGGCCTGGCCGCGCAGGCCGACGGCAACGGCCGGGCGACCGGCCGGGTCACCGTCGACGACGCCGCGGTCTTCGTGGCCCGGCTCGACGGCGGCGCGCTCGCCACCTACGAGGCGACCCGTTTCGCCACGGGCCGCAAGAACGCCCTGCGTGTCGAGATCAACGGCTCGCTGGGCAGCGTGGTGTTCGACCTGGAACGCCTCAACGAACTGGAGTTCCTCGACGCCACCCGGCCCGCCGCCGAGCAGGGCTTCAGCCGGATCCTGGTGACGGAGCCGGAACACCCGTACCTGTCGGCGTGGTGGCCGCCCGGCCACATCATCGGCTACGAGCACTCCTTCACCCACCAGATGCGCGACTTCGTCGAGGCGGTCGCCACCGGGGTGGACCCGACGCCGTCGTTCGCCGACGCGCTGCAGGTCCAGCTCGTGCTCGACGCGGTGACCCGCTCCGCCGAGCGGGCCGCGTGGACGGAGGTGGAACCCGCCCTGGCCGAAGTGGCCGCCTGACCGATCCGCCCCGCGGCGCGCCCGCGCGCCCCCGACACGGCTGTCCACGCGGCGCCCCGCGCCGCCCGAAGGGCTTTCCGGCGCCGGCCGGCGAGGGCCCGCCGCGGTTGCGCCCCGCGGCGGAAACGAGGCCGGCCCCGGGGAGCGTGCCGCCGGAACCTCGGCCGGCACGAACCAGCAGGCCGTCCGGTGCGGCCGGACCGGGATTCCCCGGCCGCACCGGCGGACCGGCCCGACGACGGGGAGGCAGGAATCATGCGTACGGGTGTCTGGCTGGTGGGAGCGCGCGGCTCGGTCGCGACCACCAGCATCGTCGGGGCGCTCGCCCTGCGGGCCGGGCTCACCGGCCCGACCGGCTGTGTCACCGAGCTGCCCGAACTGCGCGGGCCCGCCCTGCCGTCCTTCGCCGACCTGGTGTTCGGCGGACACGACGTGGTGGACACCCCGCTGCCCAAACGCGCCGAGGCGCTCGCCGCCGCCGGGGTGCTGCCCGGCCGGCTGGTCGACGCCCTGGCCGGTGAGCTGGCCGAGGTGGAGGCGGCGCTGCGTCCCGCACCCACCGGCGGCAGCCCGGCCGACCGGGTCGCCGCCGTGGCCCACGACCTGTCCGAGTTCCGCCGCCGGCACGCGCTCGACCGGGTGGTGCTGGTCAACGTCTCCGCCACCGAACCGGCGCCCGAGCCGCACCCGGCCCACCACGACCTCGCCGCGCTGCGGGCCGCGCTGGCCGGCCCCGCCGAGGTGCTGCCGCCCAGCTCGCGGTACGCGTACGCGGCGTTCACGGCCGGCTGCCCGTACGTGGACTTCACCCCGTCCACCGGCGCCCGGCTGCCCGCCCTGGCGGCGCTCGCACAGGAGCGCGGCCTGCCGTACGCCGGGCACGACGGCAAGACCGGCGAGACCCTGGTCAAGTCGGTGCTCGCACCGATGTTCGCGCTGCGCCACCTGGCCGTACGTTCCTGGTCCGGTGTGAACCTGCTTGGCGGCGGCGACGGCGCCACGCTCGCCGAACCCGCCGCCAACGCGGCCAAGGTCGCCAGCAAGCAGCGGGTGCTCGGGGAGACCCTCGGCTATGTCCCGCAGGGCGACACCCGGATCGACCACGTGGCCGAGCTGGGCGACTTCAAGACCGCCTGGGACCTGGTCACCTTCGTCGGTTTCCTGGGCACCGGCATGCGGCTGGAATTCACCTGGCACGGCTGCGACTCGGCGCTCGCCGCGCCGCTGGTGCTCGACCTGGCCCGGCTCACCGCCGCCGCGCACGCCGCCGGTCGCACCGGGCCGCTGGCCGAGCTGGCCTTCTTCTTCAAGGACGGGATCGACGCGCCGACCCACGCGCTGGCCGAGCAGTGGACCCTGCTGCGGGAGTTCGTCGCCGGCCTGCACGCCGGGGCGGCATGATGACCCGTTTCGCCGACCTCGCCGAGCTGGTCCGGGCGCCGGCCGCGCTCTCCGTGCCGGGGGACGTCCTGTCCGGCGCGGCGGCGGCCGGCGCGCTGGGCCGGCGTACGCCCGCGCTGGCCGGAGCCTCGGTACTGCTCTACTGGGCCGGAATGGCCGCCAACGACTGGGCGGACCGGCGGCTCGACGCCGTCGAACGCCCCGAGCGGCCGATCCCCTCCGGCCGCGTCCGCCCCGCCACCGCGCTCGGCGTCGCGGTCGGCCTGACCGCCGCCGGGCTCGCCGTTGCCGGCGCCGCCGGGGGCCGGCGCGCCACCGCCGTCGCGGTCCCCCTCGCCGCCACCATCTGGGGGTACGACCTGCGGGCCAAGAACACCGCCGCCGGCCCGGCAGTCATGGCCGCCTGCCGGGGGCTGGACGTGCTGCTCGGCGCGAGCGTCGGGCCGGCCCGTGGCCGTGGCGGGCGGGAGGCGCCGCCGGGCGCTCGTCGGCTGGTCCGGGCGCTGCCGGCCGCGCTGACCGTGGCCGCGCACACCTGGACCGTCACCGCGCTGTCCCGCCGCGAGGTCTCCGGCGCCGACCGGCGACTGCCCCGGGCCACCCTGGCCGGGACCGCGCTGGTCGCGGCCACCGCGCTGGGCCGCCCCGACCCGGTGCCGGTGGTGCTGGCCGCCGGCTACGCCGGCCGGTACGGCGCCGCGCAGGCCCGGGTGCTCGCCGACCCGTCGCCGGCCCGGGTGCGTGCCGCCGTCGGCGCCGGCATCACCGGCCTGCCCGCGTTGCAGGGCGCGCTGACCGCCCGGGCCGGCGCCCGGCTGCTCGGCCTCGCCGTCGCCGCGGCCGCCCCGCTCGGCCGCCGCCTGGCCCGACTGATCTCACCGACATGACCACCCCCCGGCGGACGGCGCTCGACCCGGCCGGGCTGCGATTCGGGTACGGCACCAACGGGTTTTCCAACCACCGGCTCGGCGACGCGCTCGCCGTCCTGGCCGACCTCGGGTACCAGGGCGTGGCGCTGACGCTGGACCACGACCACCTGGACCCGTTCATGCCGGGACTGGCCCGTCGGGTGGCCGCCGTGCGCCGCCGGCTGGACGCGCTCGGCCTGGCCGTGGTGATCGAGACCGGGGCCCGCTACCTGCTCGACCCCTGGCACAAGCACGCGCCGACGCTGCTGCACGACGACCCGGCCCTGCGGATCGACTTCCTCCGCCGGGCCGCCCGGATCGGCGCGGACCTGGGCGCCGAGGCGGTCTCGTTCTGGGCCGGCGTCCCTCCGCCCGAGGTCCCGGCGGCGCTCGCCTGGCAGCGCCTGGTGGCCGGCTGCGCCGTCGTCTGCGTCGAGGCCGAGGCGGCCGGCGTGCCGCTCGGCTTCGAACCCGAGCCGGGCATGCTGGTCGAGGACATCGCCGGCTGGTTCCGGCTGCGGGAGGCACTGGGCGCGCCGCCCGGCTTCGGCATCACCCTCGACATCGGGCACTGTCGCTGCCTGGAGCCGCGGCCGGTGCCCGACTGCGTGACAGCGGTCGCCGAGCACCTGGTCAACGTGCAGATCGACGACATGCGACGGGGCGTGCACGAGCACCTGGAGTTCGGCGCGGGTGAGATCGACTTCCCGCCGGTGCTGGGCGCCCTCGCTGCCGCCGGCTACCGCGGCCTGGTGGCCGTGGAACTGCCAAGGCACTCCCACGCCGCCCCGGCCGTCGCCGCCCGCTCGCTCGACTTCCTCCGCGCCGCCGCCCGCGAAGGCGGTGGTTGAGCACCTGCCACCCGGCTCGAAAGGGGAGACGGCATGACACCCGACCAACTGCGCGCCGCGTTGCGGGGCGTACCCGATCCGCAGTGGCTGGACGCGGCCCTGCGCCGTGTCGCGACCGATCCCGCGGCGATCCCGCGGCTGTTCGCCCTCGCCGCCCGGCGGTGCGGGCGGGGGCCACTGCCCGACCCGCCCGGCTGGACCGTCGACGAGGCCGCCCGAACGTTGCTGCTCACCGGGCTCCCCGCCGACCACGCCGCGACGGCCGAGGCGCTCTACCGGCACGGCGACGCCGCCGAGAAACGTGCCGTGCTGCGCGCCCTTCCGCTGCTGCCGATCGGGGCGGAGTGCGTGCCGCTGCTGCACGACGCGATCCGCACGAACGACACCCGGCTGGTGGCCGCCGCCCTCGGCCCGTACGCCCGGCACCTGGAGCAGCCGGCCTGGCGGCACGCAGTCCTCAAGTGCGTCTTCACCGGCGTGCCGCTGGCCGTCGTCGACGACCTGGACGGGCGGGCGGACGGCGAGCTGGCCGCGATGCTGGCCGCGCTCGCCGCAGAGCGGCACGCCGCCGGCCGTGCCATGCCCGCCGACGCCACCGCCCTGCTCGACCGGCTCGGCGACGGCTCGCACCCCACCACCGCCAGGGAGGCGTGATGCGCATCTTCGACCCGCACATCCACATGACGTCCCGGACCACCGACGACTACGAGCGGATGGCCGCGGCCGGGGTCCGCGCCGTGGTGGAGCCGGCGTTCTGGCTGGGCCAGCCGCGCACCAGCGTGGACACGTTCGTCGACTACTTCGACTCGCTGATCGGCTGGGAGCCGTTCCGGGCCGGCCAGTTCGGCGTCCGGCACCACGCCACCGTGGCGCTCAACCCGAAGGAGGCCAACGACCCGCGCTGCCGCCCGGTGCTCGACCTGCTTCCGCGCTACCTGGACAAGGACGGCGTGGTGGCGGTCGGGGAGATCGGCTACGACTCGATGACCCCGGCCGAGGACGCCGCCTTCGCCGGCCAGCTCGCCCTGGCCGTGGCGCACGACCTGCCCGCCCTGGTGCACACCCCGCACCGGGACAAGGCGCGCGGCGTCGAGCGCACCCTCGCCGTCGTCGCCGAGTCCGGCATCGACCACGGGCGGGTGCTGGTCGACCACCTCAACGAGGTCACCGTGAAGCTGGTCCGGGACACCCGCTGCTGGCTCGGCTTCTCGATCTATCCCGAGACGAAGATGTCGCCGCCGCGGATGGTCGAGCTGCTGCGGACGTACGGGACCGAGCGGATGCTGGTCAACTCGGCCGCCGACTGGGGGCGCTCCGACCCGCTGCTCACCCGGGCCACCGGGGAGGCCATGCTGCTCGCCGGCTTCACCGAGGACGACGTGGACCGCGTGCTGTGGCGCAACCCCGTGGAGTTCTACGGCCAGTCCGGCCGGCTGGACCTCACCGATCTGGAGGGGGCCGCCGCCACCTTCGCCGGCAACTCGATCCTGCGCGGAGGCGAGTGATGCGGCTGCGGCACGCCGACGGGACGACCGTCCACCTCGGCTACTGCACCAACGTCCACCCCGCCGAGGACCTGCCCGGGATCCTCGCCCAGCTCGACACCTACGCCGTCGCCGTCCGCCGGGCGCTCGACACCGACCGGCTGGGGCTGGGGCTGTGGCTGGCCGCCCCGGTGGCCGCCGCGCTCGCCGCCGACCCGGCGGCCCGCAGCCGGCTCCGGCACGAGCTGACCGTACGCGGGCTGGAGGTGGTCACCCTCAACGGCTTCCCGTACGCGGCCTTCCAGGCGCCGGTGGTCAAGGGCGCCGTCTACCACCCGGACTGGACCACGCCGGACCGGCTCGCGTACACCCTGGACCTGGCCCGGGTGCTGGCCGACCTGCTCCCCGACGACGCGGCCCGCGGCTCGATCTCCACCCTGCCGCTGGCCTGGCGCACCCCGTGGGACACCGGGCGGTCCGACGCCGCCCGCCACCGCCTCGATGCCCTCGCCGCCGGCCTGGCCGCCGTGGAGCGGGAGACCGGCCGGAGCATCCGGGTGGGCTTCGAGCCGGAACCGGGCTGTCTGGTGGAGTCCACGGGACAGGCACGCGAGGTATTGTCAGCCATGGATATCGACCGGCTCGGGATCTGCCTGGACCTCGCGCACCTCGCCTGCGCCTGGGAGGAGCCGGTCGAGGCCCTCGCGCGGCTGCGCGACGCCGGGCTGCCGGTGGTCAAGGTGCAGGTTTCCGCCGCCGTCGAGGCACCCGACCCGGCCGGCTCGGCCGAGGCGCTGCGCCGCTGGGTCGAGCCGCGCTTCCTGCACCAGACCCGTGCCGCGGGCTGCGCCGGCGCCGCCGACCCGGCCGACCCGGCGTACGCGGCCGACGACCTGGACGCCGCCCTCGACGCGCGGCTGCCCGGGGCGTGGCGGGTGCACTACCACGTGCCGCTGCACGCCCCGCCCGAACCGCCGCTGCGGTCCACCGTGCCGGCGCTGCGGGCCGCCCTCGCCGCGCTCTACGCCGGTCCGGTCGCGGGCTGCGACCACCTCGATGTCGAGACGTACACCTGGGGGGTGCTGCCGGCGGCGCGGCGGCCGCGCACCGACGCGGAGCTGGCCACCGGCATCGCCGCCGAACTGGCCTTCGCCCGCGACGAGCTGGTCGGCCTGGGCCTGGCCACGGCCGCCGGGGTAACCCGGTGAGCCGGCGGCTGGTGGTGCTCGACGTGGTGGGGCTGACTCCGCGGCTGCTGGCGCACATGCCCCGGCTGCGCGCGGTCGCCGAGGCCGGCTTCGCCGCCGAGCTGGGCACGGTGCTGCCGGCGGTGACCTGCTCGGTACAGTCCACCTTCCTCACCGGCGAGCCCCCGTCCGGGCACGGAATCGTCGGCAACGGCTGGTACTTCCGCGACCTCGGCGAGGTGCTGCTCTGGCGGCAGCACAACGCCCTGGTGGGCGGGGAGAAGCTGTGGCAGGCCGCGCGCCGGGTGGAGGCCGGCTACCGGGTCGCCAACGTGTGCTGGTGGTACGCCATGGGCGCCGACGTGGACTGGACGGTCACCCCGCGCCCGGTCTACCACGCCGACGGGCGCAAGGAGCCGGACTGCTGGACCGACCCGCCCGAGCTGCACGACACCCTGACCGAGGCGCTCGGCACCTTCCCGCTGTTCACCTACTGGGGGCCGGGCGCCGGGCTGCCGTCGTCGGCCTGGATCTGCCGGGCCGCCGAGAAGATCCTGGCCGACCACGCGCCGGACCTCACCCTGGTCTACGTACCGCACCTCGACTACGACCTGCAACGCTTCGGCCCGTCCTCGCCGCAGGCCGCCGCCGCGGCGGCCGAACTGGACGCGGTACTCGCGCCGCTGCTCGACGCCGCCCGGGAGCGGGACGCCACGGTGGTGGTGCTCTCCGAGTACGGCATCACCGACGTCTCCCGGCCCGTGGACGTCAACCGGATGCTGCGCGGCGAGGGGCTGCTGCGGGTCTACACCCAGGCCGGCATGGAGTACCTGGACCCGTGGACCTCGCGGGCCTTCGCGGTCGCCGACCATCAGGTGGCGCACGTCTACGTGCGGGACCCGGCCGACGTGCCCGCGGTGGCGAAGCTCTGCGCGGCCCTGCCCGGGGTGGCCGAGGTGCTGGACGCCGCCGGCCAGGCCGGGCACGGGCTGGACCATCCGCGCTCCGGCGAGCTGGTGCTGGTGGCCGAGCCGGACGCCTGGTTCACCTACTACTACTGGCTGGACGACGCCCGCGCGCCCGACTTCGCCCGGCTCGTCGAGATCCACCGCAAGCCCGGCTACGACCCGGCGGAACTCTTCTTCGACCCGGCCGCGCCGGGTGCCGCGAAGCGCCGGGCCGCGGTCGCGTTGGCCCGCAAGAAGCTCGGGATGCGCTACCTCATGAGCGTGGTGGGGCTGGACGCCGGGGCCCGCGCGGTCCGCGGCTCCCACGGCCGGCTCCCCGCCGACCCGGCCGACGGGCCGGTGCTGCTCTGCTCCGACCCGGCCGCGGCCCGGGACCGGGTGGCCGCGACCGACGTGAAGGCGCTGCTGCTCCACCTGGCCGGACTGGCCCGGGAGGCCCCGTGACCGTGACCGTCGTACCGACCGACCCGGCCCTGCTGCGGGACCGCTTCGACGCGGCGCTCGCCGCGTTCCTCAGCGAGCGCGGGCCGGGTGGGCCGGACGACGGGACGGGCCCCGTGCACGCCGTGCTCCACCAGTTCGTCCTGGCCGGCGGCAAGCGGCTGCGGCCCCTGTTCTGCTACTGGGGCTGGCGGGGCTTCGGCGGCCCCGACGGCACCCCGATCGTGACGGCCGCCGCGGCGCTCGAGCTGTTCCACGCCTTCGCGCTGATCCACGACGACATCCTGGACCGCAGCGACCGCCGGCGCGGCCGGCCCACGGTGCACCGGGTCTTCGCCGACCGGCACGCCCGGGCCGGCTGGCGGGGCGACCCGGAGGCGTACGGGCGGCAGGCGGCCCTGCTCTGCGGCGACCTCTGCGCCACCTGGTCCGCGCAGATGTTCCACGGGTGCGGGCTCGACCCCGAGCGGCTGCGCCGCGGCCACGCCCTGCTCGCGCGGATGCGCGCCGAGGTCATCGCGGGGGAGTACCTCGACGTGGCGGCCGCGGCCGGCGACGGCTCGGTGGAGAGCGCCCTCGCCGTGGTCCGGCTCAAGACGGCCCGCTACACGGTGACCCGCCCGGTGCAGGTCGGCGCCGCGCTGGCCGGCGCGGATCCGGACGTGGTGGCCGCGCTGGCCGGGTTCGGCGACCCGCTCGGTGACGCCTTCCAGCTCCGCGACGACCTGCTCGGCGTCTTCGGCGACCCGGCGGTGACCGGCAAGTCCAACCTGGACGACCTGCGGGAGGGCAAGCCGACCGTGCTGCTGGCGCTGGCCCGGAAGGCCGCCGGGCCGGCCGTCGCGGCGCGGTTGCGGGCGCTGGTCGGCGACCCGGCGCTGGACCCGGCGGGTGCCGCCGAGGTGCGCGGGATCGTGGCGGCCTCCGGGGCGCGGGCGGCGGTGGAGCGGATGATCCGGTCCCGGGCCGACGCGGCGCTGGCCGCGCTGGACGGGCTGCCGCTGGCGGAGCCGGCCCGGGCGGCGCTGGCCGATCTCGCCACGCGGGCCGTGGACCGGCGCCGTTGACGGTAACTTTTGTCGCTCATCGACGAAAGTCGTTCCGGAACCAACGGAAGCTATGGACAGGCTTATCGAAAGGTCTTAATGTCGTGCGCAAGCACAGAGCTGTTTCGTCGAGGTGACCCGCCCGTACCCGGCACCCTCGTCGAGGTGACCGCCGGCCGGCCGCAACCACCGGTGGTCACGGCCCACCGAGCCTCATCCGGCGGGCCCGGCGCAGCATCCCCGCACGGCATCCGGCGCGACGCGCGCCCGATCCAGGCTGCGCGCGTCAGGAAGGGACAGCAGAGGCATGTCCAGCCCCCACCACACCCCCACCCGACGATGGCTCCCCGCCGGATCGGCGCTGCTGCTCGCGGCGGCCGCCGGCGCGGTCGGCCTGACCGCCACCCCCGTCCCCGCGTCCGCCCACCCCATCCCGGCGACCGACTTCCAGCAGGTCGAACTCGCCCGGGGCGTCGCCGAGACCGGCGAGCCCATGTCCCTCGCGGTGCTGCCCGACCGCTCGGTCCTGCACACCGCACGCAACGGCACGCTCCGGCGCACCGACGCCGCCGGCGTCACCACCGTGATCGGCACCCTGCCCGTCTACAGCCACGACGAGGAGGGCCTCCAGGGCGTCGGGGTCGACCCCGGCTTCGCGAGCAACCGGCAGATCTACCTCTACTACGCGCCCCCGCTGTCCACCCCGGCCGGCGACGCCCCCGCCACCGGCAGCGACTTCTCCGCCTGGCGGGGCGTCAACCGGCTCTCCCGGTTCAACCTCAACGCCGACTTCACCCTCAACCAGGCCAGCAGGGTCGACGTGCTGGACGTGCCCGCCGACCGGGGCATGTGCTGCCACGTCGGCGGCGACATCGACTTCGACGCCGCCGGCAACCTCTACCTCTCCACCGGAGACGACACCAACCCGTTCGACTCCGGCGGCTACGCGCCGCTGGACGAGCGCACCGACCGCAACCCCGCGTACGACGCGCAGCGCAGCGCCGGCAACACCAACGACCTGCGCGGCAAGATCCTCCGGATCAAGGTGAACGCCGACGGGTCGTACGCCATCCCGGCCGGCAACCTGTTCGCGCCCGGCACGGCCCGGACGCGCCCCGAGATCTACGCCATGGGCTTCCGCAACCCGTTCCGGATGAGCGTCGACAAGGCCACCGGCATCGTCTACGTCGGCGACTACGGCCCGGACGCCGGCACCAGCTCGGCGCGCGGCCCCTCCGGGCAGGTCGAGTTCGACCGGGTCACCGGGCCGGGCAACTACGGCTGGCCGTACTGCACCGGCACCAACACGGCGGCCGAGACCTACGCCGAGTGGGACTTCGCCACCGGCACCGCGGGCGCGAAGTACAACTGCGCGGGCGGCCCCACGAACAACTCGTTCCGCAACACCGGCCAGAGCACCCTGCCGGCCGCGAAGCCGGCCTGGATCCGGTACGCGGGCGACGCCGGCAGTCCGCCCGAGTTCGGCGGCGGCTCCGAGTCGCCGATGGCCGGCCCCGTCTACCGCTACGACGCCGCCAACCCGTCCACCACGAAGTTCCCGCAGTCCTTCGACGGGCAGTTCTTCGCCACCGAGTTCGGCCGCGGCTGGATCAAGCCCATCCACCTCAACCCCGACGGCTCGCCGGGCACCATCGACGCCTTCGGATGGACCGGCAAGCAGGTGATGGACTCCGCCTTCGGGCCGGACGGCGCCTACTACGTGCTCGACTACGGCACCGGCTACTTCAACGGCGACGCCAACTCGGCGCTCTACCGCTTCGACTACCTGGGCGGGGGCAACCGCGCCCCGGTGGCCCGGGCCGCCGCGGACCGGACCTCCGGCACGGCCCCGCTGGCCGTCGCCTTCTCCTCGGCCGGCTCGTCCGACCCGGAGGGCGGTGCGCTCACGTACGCCTGGGCGTTCGGCGACGGCGGCACCTCGACGGCCGCCAACCCGTCGCACACCTACACGGCCAATGGCCGCTACACCGCGACGCTCACCGTGCGGGACCCGCAGGGCGCCACGGGCACCGCCAGCGTGGTCATCACCGTGGGCAACACCGCGCCGACGGTCACCGTGAACAGCCCCGGCAACGGGCAGCTCTTCTCCTTCGGTGACACCGTGCCGTTCCGGATCACCGTCACCGACCCGGAGGACGGCACGATCGACTGCACGAGGGTCAAGATGACCTACGTGCTCGGCCACGACCAGCACGGTCACCAGATCACCTCGGCCACCGGCTGCACCGGGTCGATCAGCATCCCGGTCGACGGCGAGCACGACGACGCGGCGAACATCTTCGCGATCTTCGACGCCGAGTACACCGACGCCGGCGGCCTCACCACCCACACCCAGCACACCCTCCAGCCCCGGCACCGGCAGGCCGAGCACTTCAAGACCTCCGCCGGGATCAACACCTTCGACAAGGCGACCGCCGAGGGCGGCAGGACCGTCGGCGACATCCACAACGGCGACTGGATCGCGTTCGAGCCCTACCAGCTCGGCAACGTCACCGGCTTCAGCGCCCGGGTCTCCTCGGCCGGGGTGGGCGGCACCCTCCAGGTGCGGGCCGGCTCGGCGACCGGCACCGTCCTCGGCTCGGCCACCGTGCCGGTGACCGGGGCGTGGGACACGTTCACCACGGTGACCGGCACGGTCGCCAACCCGCCCGCCGGCACCACCACCCTCTACCTCACCTTCGCGGGCGGCGCGGGCGCGCTCTACGACGTGGACTCGTTCACCCTCGCCACGTCCGCGGCGCGCACCGGCCCGGTCCGCGGGCTGGCCGGCAAGTGCCTCGACGTGCGCAACGCCGCGACGGCCGACGGCACCCAGATCCAGCTCTACACCTGCAACGGCACCGCGGCGCAGAGTTGGACCGTGACACCGAACTCGACGGTCAGGGCGCTCGGCAAGTGCCTGGACGTCTCCGGCGGCGCGACCGCCGACGGCACGAAGATCCAGCTCTGGACGTGCAACGGCACGGGGGCGCAGAACTGGTCGGCGCAGGCCGACGGCACCCTGCGCAACCCGCAGTCCGGCAAGTGCCTGGACGTGTCCGGCAACAACTCCGCCGACAGCACCCCCGTACACCTCTGGACCTGCACCGGCGCGGCGAACCAGAAGTGGATCCTGCCGTGAAGACCCGGGAGAGCGACATGAGACTCCTCCGTATCGCCCTCGGCGCGGCCACCGCCGTCCTCGCCACCCTCGCCTGCACCACCCCGGCCAGCCCGGCGGCCGCCGCCGACGCCCCCTACGACGTGCTCGTCTTCTCGAAGACCGCCGGCTTCCGGCACGACGCCATCCCGGCCGGCATCCAGGCCGTCCGCGACCTCGGTGCGGCCAACAACTTCACGGTCACGGCCACCGAGGACGCGGCCCAGTTCACCACCGCCAACCTCGCCCGCTACGAGGCGGTGGTCTTCCTCAACACCACCGGCGACGTGCTCGACCCCACCCAGCAGACCGCCTTCGAGGCGTACATCGGGGCGGGCGGGGGCTACGTGGGCGTGCACGCCGCCGCCGACACCGAGTACGACTGGCCGTTCTACGGCAACCTCGTCGGCGCCTGGTTCGCCTCCCACCCGGCGATCCAGGCGGCCAACGTGAAGGTGGAGGACCGGGCGCACGCCGCCACCGCCCACCTGCCGCAGACCTGGAACCGCACCGACGAGTGGTACAACTACCGCACCAACGCCCGATCCACGGCGCATGTGCTGGCCACCCTCGACGAGTCGTCGTACTCCGGCGGGTCGATGGGTGGCGACCACCCGCACGCCTGGTGCAAGGCGTACGCGGGCGGCCGCTCCTTCTACACCGGCGGCGGGCACACCCAGGCGTCCTACGGCGAGGCCGCGTTCCGCGCCCACCTGCTCGGCGGCATCCGGTACGCGGCCGGCCGCAGCAAGGCCGACTGCCGCCCGGAGACCGGCTACACGGCGCTCTACAACGGCGCCACCACCGGCTGGTCCCAGGCCGGGCCGGGCAGCTTCACCAACGCCGACGCCACCCTCACCTCGGTCGGCGGGATGGGCCTCTACTGGTACAGCGCCAAGCAGTTCACCAACTACTCGCTCAAGCTGGACTGGCGGCTGGCCGGCGACGACAACTCCGGGGTGTTCATCGGCTTCCCGCCGTCGAGCGACCCCTGGTCGGCGGTGAACAACGGCTACGAGATCCAGATCGACCCGACCGACAGCCCCGACCGCACCACCGGTTCGGTCTACACCTTCAAGTCCGCCGACCTCCCGGCCCGGGACGCGGCGCTCAACCCGGCGGGGGAGTGGAACACCTACGAGCTGCTGGTCGAGGGGGAGCGGCTCCAGGTCCTCCTGAACGGCGTGAAGATCAACGACTTCACCAACACCGACCCGGCCCGGTCGCTCGCCGGCCACATCGGCATCCAGAACCACGGCACCGGCGACGACGTCTCGTTCCGCAACATCCGCATCAAGGAACTGGGCGGCACCCCGCCGCCGACCGGTAACACCACCGTGCAGGCCGAGGCGTTCAGCTCGGCCAGCGGCGTCAGCGCGTTCACCAAGGCCGGCGCCAACGGCGGGCAGACCCTGGGGTACGTCGACCCGGGCGACTGGGCCGCGTACCAGGGGCTCGACCTGACCGGGGTGACCGCGCTGCGGGCCCGGGTCGTCTCCGGCGGCCCGGGCGGCACCCTCCAGCTCCGCACCGGCTCCCCGACCGGCCCGCTGCTCGGCCAGGTGGCGGTGCCGAACACCGGCGGCTGGACGACCTTCGCCGACGTCGGCACGACGCTGGCCGGCGTGCCGACCGGCAGCCAGACGGTCTGGCTGACCTTCGCGGGCACCGGCTCCGGGCTGTTCGACGTCGACGACTTCACCCTGGTCCGGGGCGGCGGCAGCGGGACCGGCCCGGTCCGGGGCCTGGCCGGCAAGTGCCTCGACGTGCGCAACGCCGCGACCGCCGACGGCACCCAGATCCAGCTCTACACCTGCAACGGCAGCACCGCGCAGACCTGGACGGTGACACCGAACGCGACGGTGCGGGCGCTGGGCAAGTGCCTGGACGTCTCCGGCGGTGGTTCGGCCGACGGCACGAAGATCCAGCTCTGGACGTGCAACGGCACCGGCGCGCAGAACTGGTCGGCGCAGGCCGACGGCACCCTGCGCAACCCGCAGTCCGGCAAGTGCCTGGACGTGTCCGGCAACAACTCCGCCGACGGCACCCCCGTACACCTCTGGACCTGCACCGGCGCGGCGAACCAGCGGTGGATCCTGCCCTGACCGACGGGCCGGCGGCGGACCGGGCGACCTGCGGGATCCGCCCGGTCCGCCGCCGGGGTGCTGCCGTACGGTGACCGTGTGGGACGCCTGGAGCGGTGGCGTCGGGTCGCCCGGGCGCGCCCGAGCGTCGGTGACGTGCTGCGCGCCGTGCTGCGCCGCGACCGGTCGCCGGCCACCGGGCCCGCGCCCAGCCTCACCCGGCTGGACGCGCTCATCGACGAGTTCGCCGGCCGTCCGGTGCGCTGGAGGGTGGGCGGCCAGCCCCGCCCGCTGCCCGCCGCGGTCGACGTGGCGGCCTACCGGATCATCCAGGAGGCGCTGGCCGACGCCCACCGGCACGCGCCGGACGCGGCCGTCGCGGTCCGGCTGCGCTACGACCCGGACGGCCTCACCGTCGAGGTACGCGGCGACGGGCCCGCCATCCCGGTCGCCGGCCTGCGGGCGCGGGCCGAGTCAGCCGGCGGCGCCTTCCACACCGGGCCGCGCCCCGAGGGCGGCTGGGTGGCCCGCGCCGAGCTGCCGGCGCCGGAGGACGAGGCGGAGCCGGCCTGACGGTTCCGGGCCTCCCCGCGCCGGCCTGACGGTCGCGGGCCTTCCGCGTCGGCCTCGGCCGACCTAGAGTGAGGGCGGCGACCGCGAGGTGGCCGGTGACCCGGCGGGAGGCGCAACCCGTCGGGCCCAGACGCGACCGCGTCCACCGGTGCCCGCGGGGTCGCCCGCACCCGGTCGCCCTCGCCCCGGTCCGCTACGGAATCCCCCGATCACGACAGGGGAGAAGGACAAATGGCGCGACCCATCACGCTCTTCACCGGCCAGTGGGCCGATCTTCCGTTCGACGAGGTCTGCCGGCTCGCCGCCGAGTGGGGCTACGACGGCCTGGAGATCGCCTGCTGGGGCGACCACTTCGAGGTCGACAAGGCGCTCGCCGACGAGTCGTACGTGGACCGCAAGCGGGCCACCCTCGCGAAGCACAACCTCCAGGTCTTCGCCATCTCCAACCACCTCGTCGGGCAGGCGGTCTGCGACCACCCGATCGACGAGCGGCACCAGGACATCCTCCCCGCCCGGATCTGGGGCGACGGCGAGCCGGAGGGCGTACGCCGCCGCGCCGCCGAGGAGATGAAGGACACCGCCCGGGCGGCCGCGAAGCTCGGGGTGAAGACCGTGGTCGGCTTCACCGGCTCGTCGATCTGGCACACCCTGGCGATGTTCCCGCCGGTCCCGCCGGCCATGATCGAGCGCGGTTACCAGGACTTCGCCGACCGGTGGAACCCGATCCTGGACGTCTTCGACGAGGTGGGCGTGCGCTTCGCCCACGAGGTGCACCCCAGCGAGATCGCCTACGACTACTGGACCACCAAGCGGGCCCTGGAGGCGATCGGCAACCGGCCGGCGTTCGGGCTGAACTGGGACCCGTCGCACTTCGTCTGGCAGGAGTTGGACCCGGTCAACTTCATCTTCGACTTCGCCGACCGGATCTACCACGTCGACTGCAAGGACGCGAAGGTGCGCACCGGCGACGGCCGGCGCGGCCGGCTCTCCTCCCACCTGCCGTGGGCGGACCTGCGGCGGGGCTGGGACTTCGTCTCCACCGGCCACGGTGACGTGCCGTGGGAGGACTGCTTCCGCGCGTTGAACGCGATCGGCTACACCGGCCCGATCTCGATCGAGTGGGAGGACGCCGGCATGGACCGCCTGGTCGGCGCCCCCGAGGCGCTCCAGTTCGTCCGCCGGCTCGCCTTCGACGCCCCGTCCGCCGCCTTCGACGCGGCGTTCAGCAGCAGCCGGGACTGACCCTCGCGGACCCCGGGGCCGGCACGACCGGCCCCGGGGCGGCCCTCAGCGGGCGGCGGACCCGGTCGCGCACCGCCGGGCCGCGCCGACATGCGCGGCCCTCAGCGGGCGGCGAAGACCTGGTCGCTCACCAGCCGGGCCGCGCCCACCAGGCCGGCCCGGTCGTCGAGGTCGGAGAGCACGATCGGCATGCTGCCGGTGGCCAGCGGGGTGGAGCGCCGGTAGACCACGCCCCGGATCTCGGCGAGCAGGACCGGCCCGATGCCGGGCGCCGCGCCACCGATGATCACGATGGCCGGGTTGACGAAACTGACCAGGCCGACCAGCACCTGCCCGAGCCGGCGGGCGGCGTCGCGGACCAGCGTCTGCGCGGCCGGGTCCCCGGCGGTCGCCGCGGCGGCCACGTCGTTCACGGTGAGCGCGCCGTCCGTGGCCAGCCGGTCGGCGAGCGCCGTCGAGCGCCCGGCCCGCGCGGCCGTCACCGCCTCCCGCACCAGGGCGGCGTCCCCGCAGTACGCCTCGACGCAGCCGGTGTTGCCGCAGCCGCAGAGCGGACCGTCCTCGGTGAGCTGGAGGTGCCCGATGTCCCCGGCGCCGCTGGTCGCGCCCCGGTACAGCGCCCCGCCGAGCACCAGCCCGCAGCCCACGGCGTCGCCCAGCTTCACGTAGAGGAAGTCGTCGAACGGCCGGCCGGTGCCGGCGTGCCGCTCGCCCAGGGCCATCACGTTGGCGTCGTTGTCGACCTGCACCGGGCAGCCCAGCTCGGCGGCGATCGTGTCGCGTACCGGGAACTGGTGCCAGCCGGGCAGGGCGGGCGGCGAGACCGGGGCGCCCTCGCGGACCGCGACGGGCGCGGGCAGCGCCACCCCGACGCCGGCCAGCCGGGCCAGCCCGGCCTCGGCCCGCAGCTTGCCGAGCAGCTCGACCGCCCGGCCGACCACCAGCTCCGGGCCGAGCCGCACGTCGACCGGCTCGTCGTGCCGGGCGAGCAGGGTCAGCTCGCCGTCGGTGAGCGCGACCGCCAGCCGCCCGTCGCCGACCCGCACCGCGCCGAAGCGCACCTGCCGGCCGACCCGCAGCAGGGAGGAGCGCCGGCCACCCCGGGACGCGGCCGGCCCGGCGCTCTCCACCAGGCCCTGCGCGGCCAGCCGGTCCGCCTCGGCGGTGAACCGGGCCCGGGGCAGGCCCAGCGCGTCGGCCAGCTCGACCCGCGAGCGCGGGCCGTCGTCGCGCAGCAGGCGCAGCAGGCGCGCCTGGTCCGCGGTCTCCGGTCCGACCATCGTCATCACGATCACCTCCCCCCGAATGTGCCACACCGGTGTCACCACCACGTGACGCGAGGGGGCCGCCCCGGTTTCCCGGTGCGGCCCCCTGCGATCCGGTGTCGGGTCCGTCAGCCCCGCAGACCCGACATGTGCTGGTAACTGATCTCCGCGTAGCGCAGCGACCGGCCCGGGTCGGTGGCGCCGCCCGGTGCGTTGTCCTGCTCCCACATCGGGTTGTGGTAACCCTTCGCGCCCATGTTGGCGAAGAAGGTGCCGTAGTCGATGTCGCCCTGGCCGAGCGGCACCATCGCGTAGCCGGCCGCACTGGCCGGGTCGTAGGTGCCGTCCTTGGCGTGGAACAGCGGGAACCGGATGGTCTGCGCGGCGACCACGGCCAGCGGGTCGAAGATGCTGGTCTGCGTCACCCCGTCCGGGTCGGTGTAGCTGCGGAACCGGTGCTGGGCCACGTGCGCCCAGTAGATGTCCATCTCGAACCAGACCCACTCCGGGTTGGTGCCCGCGATGAAGTACTCCAGCTTGCGCACGCCCGAGGACCGGGTCGGCCGGCCCTGCGCGTCCAGCGGGCCGCTGTCGCGCAGGAAGTCGTACGCGGCGTCGTGGTTGTGCGTGTAGAGCTTCAGGCCCCGCGCGGCGGCCATCTCACCGAAGGTGTTCCACCGGTCGATGGCGGCGTCCCAGTCGGCCTTGAAGTTGCTGCCGGTCGGGTCGCTGCCGGTGCCGATGTGCGTCATGCCGAGGATCTCGGCGGTGTCGAGGGTCTGCTCGAACTGGGCGACGGTGGTCGGGTTGACCGTGCTCGGGACGGAGGCGTGCGAGCCGTTCGCGCGCAGCCCGTTGTCGTCGAGGATCTTGCGGATCTCCTCGGGGGTGATCTGCCGGCCGAGGATCCCGGTGTTCTGGGTGTACCCGGCGAACTCGACCTCCTTGTAGCCGATCTCGGCGAGCCGGGCGAGCACCCGCTCGAACCCGTACGGCACGCCGGTGGCGTCCGGGGCCGCGCTGATCCGGTCGCGGACGCTGTAGAGGATGATGCCCCGCTTGCCGGTCGGGACGAGCACCCCGTTGCCGGCGAAGGCGGCCGACGGGCCGAGGCCGGCGCCGACGGCGACGGCGCCCGCCGCCCCGGCGATGGTGCCGAGCACCCGGCGCCGGCTCATCCCGTGCGATGTGTCGTTCATGTCCTGACTGCCTTTCTGACGGTGCTGGATGGTGTGGAAGGAGGAGCGTTGGGTGGGGCCGCCGGTGGCGGCCCCACCCGGTGCGTCACGGCGTGACGCCGATGCCCGGGCCGGTGAACTCGACCCAGTTGAGGTTGCCGAAGCCGCCGGCCGGACCGCCGGGGACCGTGGTCAGGACCAGGTAGAGCTTGTGCGTCCCGCCCGGGTCGGTGACCGGCACGGTGGTGCTGGTGAAGGCGTTGTTGCCGGAGGTCGCGTTGACCGTGGCGGTGGCCACCAGCGGGCCGGTGGGGGAGTCCAGCCGGAACTGGACGCCGAACCGCGGCTGCCCGGCCGTGGCGGCGCTGCCCCCGGAGGTGCGCAGCGTCACCGACTGCATGTTCCGCAGGTTCACCGTGTTGTTGACCGCGATCCAGTCGCCGGGGTCGAGGCTGCCGCGCTGCTGCCCGCCCCCGGTGTCGCTCGTGGTGCCGACCGTGGTGCCGGACTCCTCGGTGGCGAACTCGACCTCCTGACGCTTGGCCTGGATGATCTGCTGGTCCACCGTGGTCAGCGCCGGCTGGCCGTTGGCACCCTGATCGGTGTACGACGCGCTGACCACGCCGTAGATGTAGCCGCCGTGCGAGGCGTCGTCGGCGTCCGTGGGCAGCACCCCGGAGCAGCCGAACTGGTTGGCCTCGCCGTGCCCGTGGCTGTCGTGGCCGAGCACGAAGGTCACCTCGACCCTGGCGCAGTCGACCGGCCCGTCCTCCGGGTCCGTGACGGTGACCGTCCACGGGATGTCGTCGCCCCAGCTGAAGAAGCCGCCCTCCAGCGGGGTCGTGACCGTGACGGTCGGCGCCGTGTTGCCGACGGTGATGGTGGTGTTGGCCGACGCGGTCTTGCCGCTGGAGTCGGTCACCGTGAGCCGGGCGGTGTAGACGCCGTTGGCGGTGTAGGTGAACGACGGGTTCGGGTCGATCGAGTCGGTCGTGCCGTTGCCGTCGAAGTCCCAGGCGAACGAGATGGAGTCCGCCGGGTCCGGGTCCTTCGAGCCGTCGCTGGAGAAGGCGACGGTCAGCGGCGCCCGGCCGTTGGTCGGGGTCGCGTTCAGCACGGCGGTCGGCGCCCGGAGGCCCTTGACGTAGCTGAACCTGAGCATCGCCGCGTCCGGGTTGATGTTGAAGAACCCGTCCCCGTACGTCAGCAGGTAGAAGTTGCCGTCCGCGCCCCAGCGCATGTCCATGGGGTTGTCGCAGAGGAACGGCTTCGCCGGCGTGGTGGGCGCCTGCCCGCAGTTCAAGACGTTGTTGATCTTCAGGATGTCGCCCTGGTCGTCCAGCCGGATCTCCTTGAGGGTGTCCCGGGTGAACTCACCGAAGAAGATCGCGCCGTCGTAGTACTCGGGGAACTTCGTCTCCGACCTCAGCTCCGGGTCGAAGTCGTACTTCGCCGCTCCGTGCGGGCCGACGCCGCCCGTGCCCAGCTCCGGGAAGAGCACCGGGCAGGTCTGCGTCGGAGTCGACAGGTAGGACTCCGGGCAGGGCGTCGGGGCCTGGAACGAGTACCACAGCTCGGACTTCTCGACCCGCGGCAGGTCGGTCAGACCGGTGTTGTGCCGCGAGGTGTTCTTCGGCGCCGCGCAGTCGAACGGGGCCACCGGGGAGATCGGGTTGGTGGTCCAGTTCATCTCGATGTACGGCAGGTTCGGCTGCACGCACATCGGCCAGCCGTAGTTCGCCGGCTTGTCGACCACCATCATCCGGCCGGTGCCCGCCGGCCCCCGGCCCACCTGCGGCGTCGAGGAGTCCGGGGAGTAGTCGGTGATGTAGGCGACGTCGTTCTTGTCCAGGGTGATCCGGAACGGGTTCCGGAAGCCCATGGCATAGATCTCCGGCCGGGTCTTCTCGGTGCCGGCCGGGAACAGGTTCCCCTGCGGGACCGTGTACGACCCGTCCGCGCCGACCGTGATCCGCAGGATCTTGCCGCGCAGGTCGTTGGTGTTGGCCGCGCTGCGCCGGGCGTCGACGAACGGCGCCTGGTAGACGCCGGTGGCGCTCACCGAGTCGTTGTGCGGCGAGAAGCCACCCGACCCGCCGCCGCCGGCCGGGGTGTCGTCCCCGGTGACCAGCCAGAGGTTGTTCTTCGAGTCGAACGTGATGTCACCGGCCACGTGGCAGCAGGCGCCCCGGTCCACGGGCACCTGGAGGATCTTCTGCTCGGTGCTGACGTCCAGCGACGGGGTCTCCCCGTCGACGAACTTGAACCGGGACAGCTGGAAGTAGCCCTTCCACTGGTCCCAGGCGGCCGGGTCGGTGCTGGTGGTCGGCGCGCTGCCCACCGGGGTGTCCAGCGGCGGCGCGTAGTAGAGGTAGACCCACTTGTTGGTGGCGAAGTCGTGGTCCACCGCCGGGCCGTACATCCCGTCCTCGCTGTTGGTGTAGACCGGGATCTGGGCCAGCACGGTGGTCTCGTTGGTCTCCGGGTCGTGCAGCCGGACGCCGCCGCGCCGGTCGGTCTGGATGACCCGGCCGTCGGGGAGGACGTCGAAGCCGATCGGCTCGTTGACGTTGGGCTGCGCACCGACCACCGTCATCTGGTAGTTGGCGAGCACGGTCGCACCGCAGTCGCCGTCGGTGACGCCGGCCGCCCACTGGATCGCCCCACCGAGGTGGGCCCGCAGGTCGGCGCTGTCGTAGCTCGCCGGGGTGGCGCCGAGTCCGGTGTAGAACGAGCGGCCGCCCTGGTAGTCCTTGCACCAGGTGACCGGGTGGTCGAAGCCCATGCTGCCGCCCGCGTACGTCTTCTCGTCCACCGTGGCCAGGACGTGCGAGACGCCCCGGACGTTGGCCGCGAAGTTGTACCACCGGTCGGTGGTGGACCAGCGCTGCGGCAACGTCTCCGACGCCGGGTGGACCCGGTCGGCGACGGTGACGGTGGCGCGGCTCGCGGCCGTCGGCGCGCCGGTGGCCCGGGTGCCGAGCACGTTGGTGAGGAACGACCAGTCCGGCTCGGCCTCGATGGCGGAGTGGACGCCCACGAAGCCGCCGCCGTCGCGGTAGTACGCCTCGAAGGCGGCCTGCTGGGCGTCGTTGAGGACGTCGCCGACGGTGTTGAGGAACACCACGGCACGGAACTGCTTCAGGTGGGGCTGGTCGAACTTGCGCGGGTCGCTGGTGACCTCGACGGTGAAGCGGCGCTCCTGGCCGAGTCGCTGGACGGCCTGCACGCCGGCCGCGGTGGCGGCGTTGCTGCCGCCGGCCGACCGGGTGAAGACGAGCACCTTGTACTGGATGCCGTTGCTGCCGGGTGCGGGAGCGGTGAGCACCGGCGCGGCCTGCGCCGGAGTCGGGGCCCGCTCCGCCGTCGCGACGAGCGTCGCGGCGACGAGAGTGAGCACGCTGAGATGGATGGCGGCCCTGCGGCCGAACGGTCTTCTGCGCATCGAACCTCGCTCTTGTCGGGCGGGTCCGCCTCAGCGTCGGGACGAGGCTGAGGAGGTCGCTGGAAGGTGACGAGAGCCTGGCCAGGTTCTACGCGAGACGATATTTGCGCCTGAGACCAAAGAGAAGAGGTTGACGCCAAAAGTTTTCGATTAATCCCCGTGACTTTTGTTCAGGATGAGCGAAAGTGGGAGTGGGGTCTCGTTCGGACAGACGAGAGCGGGCCGGTCGCCGACGGCGACCGGCCCGCTCTCGGGTGGCGTCAGAGGTTGGTGCTCGTGCCGGACGACTTGGTGGACGAACCGGTCGAACTCGTGCTCGTGCTCGTCGAGCCGGACTTGGCCCCGACGGCGGCCGGCGTGCCGGCGAACGGCTTGTCGGCGTCGGTCAGCCCCTGCTTGCTGCCGTTGCCGTTACCGGTGCCCAGCTTCTCGCCGAGCTTGGTCTGCCCCAGCTTGTCCTTGCCCTCGGAGTAGAGCCGGGTCGCCTGAGCCTGCGCGACGCCCGCCGCCTCCTGGACGGTCGGGTGGTCGAGCACCTTGCGGCCCCGGACCACCAGCTCCTCGTACTTCTCCCGGCCGGCACGGGCGCCCAGGACGAATCCCGCAGCCAGCCCGCCAAGAAACATGATCTTTCCGCGCATGGCGGCTCCTTCCGTACCTGACGCGCCGCCGATCCCGACCGGGTGGTCCCGGCGGGGAGCGACCTTCTCGCGCCTGCATTCTCTGTCGGCGGCTAACTACCCATCCTGCTCTCCGCTCATACCTCCCTGTGCCGAGATGGCGATTTGTCCGATATTCTGATGCGGTCACCGGGCGGGGGAAGTCGCCGTAACCCCCTGGCGCACCACCCCCCGATGTCCTGTACTCTTGTCCCCGTCGCACGGCGCGGAGAGATCCGCAACCGCGCGGACTACGGTCCCCCGTAGCTCAATTGGCAGAGCAGCCGGCTGTTAACCGGCAGGTTTTTGGTTCGAGTCCAAACGGGGGAGCACAGAGTTTCACCCAAACGCCCGCCGGCCCAGCCGGCGGGCGTTTCCGCATGCACCCCGCCCGCGCCCCGGCCCGCGCCGCGCCCCGGCCCGCCCGCGCCGCACCCCGGCCCGCCCCGCGCCCCGGCCCGCCCGCGTGATCATGAAGTTAGCGGCATGGAATGCGCTTTCCGGTGGCGCCAACTTCATGATCAACGCCTCGGGTGCGCGAGGTTTCCGCCCGGTGGTGCTGGTTCGCCCGGCAGGATGGGCGATGTCGGCCTAGACTCGCGCTGCGTCGATTTCTGCGTCGATTCGAGGGTGGAGGCGGATGGCTGGAGGGCGGAGCCGCTGGACCGCGACGCTGATCGCGGTCGTCGTGGTGCTGGGCTGGCTGGTCGTCGGCGGCCTCGCCGGGCCATACTCCGGAAAGCTCGGCGACGTCGCCACCAACGACAACGCCGCCTTCCTGCCCGCCGACGCCGAGGCCACCCGGGCGCAGGACCTCGCCGCCGGCTTCGTGGAGCGGGAGACCACCCCGGCGCTCGTCCTCTACGAACGCACCTCCGGCATCACCCCCGCCGACCAGGAGCGGATCCGGGCCGAGGCGGCGCGCTTCGCCCAGGTGCCGGGCGTGGTCGGCCCGCTGCCGCCGCCGATCGTCAGCGCGGACCGGCAGGCCGTCCAGGTGGTCGTCCCGATCGACGCCGCCGAGGGCGAACAGATCGGCGCGGTGGTCGACCGGCTGCGGGAGATCACGGGCGGCGACCGGGACGGCCTGACCGTGGACGTGGCCGGCCCGGCCGGCCTGCTCGCCGACCTGATCGAGGTGTTCACCGCCATCGACGGGCCGCTGCTGCTGGTCACCCTTGTCGTGGTGCTGGTCATCCTGCTGATCGTCTACCGCAGCCCGGTGCTCTGGGTCTTCCCGCTGCTCGCCGCCGGGATGTCGTACTCGCTGGCCTCGCTCTTCGTCTACGTCCTCGCGAAGAACGACGTCATCAAGCTCAACGGGCAGGCCCAGGGCATCCTCACCGTCCTCGTCTTCGGCGCCGGCACCGACTACGCGCTGCTGCTCATCGCCCGCTACCGGGAGGAACTGCACCGGCACGAGCGACCCTGGGACGCCATGAAGGCCGCCTGGCGGGGCGCCGCCCCAGCGATCGTCGCCTCCGGCGCCACCGTCATCGTGAGCCTGCTCTGCCTGCTGCTGTCCAGCCTCAACTCCAACCGGGCGCTCGGCCCGGTGAGCGCCGTCGGCATCGCCGCCACCCTGCTCGTGATGCTGACCTTCCTCCCCGCCCTGCTGCTCCTCGGTGGGCGGTGGGCCTTCTGGCCGCGGCGACCCCGGCTCGACCAGGCCGACCCGCGCACCGAACACGGCCTCTGGGGGCGGATCGCGGGTTTCGTGGCGCGCCGCGCGCGTACCGTCTGGATCGTCACCGCCGTGGTCCTGGCCGCGCTCGCCCTCGGCGTGACCCAGCTCGGCGCCACCACCCTCGGCCAGTCCGACCTGTTCACGAAGAGCACCGACTCGGTGGCCGGGCAGGACGTGATCGCCCGCCACTACCCGGCCGGCACCGGCAGCCCGGCCACCATCTTCACCAGCCAGGCCACCGCCGAGCAGGTCGCCCGGGTGGCGCAGGGCGTGCCGGGGGTGTCGTCGGTCCGGCCGTTCAGCCAGGCGGGACCGGCGGGGCCACCCGAGGTGGTCGACGGGCGGGTGCAGTTGCAGGCCACCCTCGCCGACCCGCCGGACAGCAACGCGGCCGAACGCACCATCCGCGAGCTGCGAGTCGCGGTGCACCGGGTGCCCGGCGCGGACGCGGTGGTCGGGGGGTTCACGGCCATCAACGTGGACACCGCCGACGCCTCCACCCGGGACCGCAACGTCATCATCCCCGTGGTGCTGCTGGTCATCGCCGTCATCCTGGCCCTGCTGCTGCGGGCCCTGCTCGCGCCGCTGCTGCTGATCGCCACCGTCGTGCTGTCGTTCCTGGCCACGCTCGGCCTCTGCGCCCTGATCTTCCGGCACGTCCTCGACTTCCCCGGCGTCGACCAGTCGTTCCCGCTGTTCGCCTTCGTCTTTCTCGTCGCCCTCGGCATCGACTACAACATCTTCCTGATGAGCCGGGTCCGCGAGGAATCGGTGCGGCGCGGCACCCGGGCGGGGGTCCTCACCGGCCTGGCCGTCACCGGCGGCGTGATCACCTCCGCCGGCATCGTGCTCGCCGCCACGTTCTCCGCGCTCGCCGTGCTGCCGCTCGTGGTGCTCGTCGAGCTGGGCGTGGCCGTCGCCGTCGGGGTGCTGCTCGACACCATCGTGGTCCGCTCGCTGCTGGTGCCCGCGCTCGCGTACGACATCGGGCCGGCAGTCTGGTGGCCCGGCCGGCTGTCGCGGACCAACCGCAACGGCGACCGGGCCGGGGCGGAGGTGGAGCATGCCCGCTGACACCGACGTGGTCGTCGTCGGCGGCGGCCTGGCCGGCCTCGCCGTCGCCCGCCGGCTGCACCGGGCCGGGGTGCCCTGGCGGCTGCTCGAGGCCGCCGACCGGCTCGGTGGCCGGGTCGCCACCGACGCGGTCGACGGCTACCTGCTGGACCGGGGCTTCCAGGTGCTCAACACGGCGTACCCGAGGCTCGGCGGCCTGGTCGACCTCCGCGCCCTCGACCTCGGCTGGTTCACCCCCGGCGTGCTGGTCCGCCGCGGCGGCCGGCTGGAACGCCTGGTCAACCCGCTGCGCGACCCCGCCGGCGCGCCCGGCACGCTGGCCGCCGGCGTCGGCTCGCTGGTCGACCGGCTGCGCTTCGCCGCGCTCGCCGGCAGCTACGCCACCCTGCCGGTGGGCCGGCTGCTCAACGAGCCCGAGACCACCAGCGAGGAGGCACTGCGCCGGGCCGGGCTCTCCCCGGCGTTCATCGAGGAACTGCTCCGGCCGTTCCTCTCCGGCGTGCTCCTCGACCGCGAGCTGGCCACCTCCAGCCACGTGCTGGCCGTCCTGCTGCGCGCGTTCGCCCGCGGCCGGATCGGGCTGCCAGCCCGCGGCATGGCCGCGCTGCCCGCGGCCGTCGCCGCCCCGCTGCCCGCCGAGCTGATCGCCCTGGACACCCCGGTCACCGAGATCGCGCCCGGCCGGGTCCGCACCCCGGCCGGCGACATCGCCTGCCGCGCCGTCGTGGTCGCCGCCGACCCGCCGGCGGCGGCCACGCTGCTGCCCCGGCTCCAGCGGGTACGCATGCACAGCTACACGACCTACTATCACAGCACCGACACCCCGCCGCTGGTCGAGCCGATCCTGCTGCTCGACGGGGATCGACGGGAACTGGTCGCCAACACGGTGGTGCTCAGCAACGCGGCGCCCACCTACGCGCCGGCCGGAAAGCACCTCGTGGCCACCTCGGTGGTCGGCCCGCAGGCCCCGCCCGAGCCGTTGGTCCGCCGCGAGCTGGACCGCCTCTACGGGCGCCCGACCGCCGACTGGACGCACCTCGCGACCGTGTCGGTGCCGGACGCGCTCCCCGCCGCGCCGCCGCCACAGGGCCACCTGCGCAAGCCGGTCGCCCTCGGCGACGGTCTCTTCGTCGCCGGCGACCACCGGGACAGCCCGTCCATCCAGGGTGCCCTCGCGAGCGGGTGGCGGGCGGCCGGTGCGGTGCTCGCGGAGTTGCGCGGTGAGGGCTGAGCGCCGCGCCCATCCGGCCTCTGCCCGCGCGGCCGGTGGGTCCGCTGCGCGCTGTTATCCTCGCGTTGCCCATCGTGCCGGTCGGATCTTGATGCTGGCCCGTCGGGTGATGGCCGGTGATCCGTTGAGCGGGTTACGATCCGGCGCGGTAGCGGGGCGGTAGCTCAGCGGGTTAGAGCAGGGGACTCATAATCCCTCGGTCGCGGGTTCGAGTCCCGCCCGCCCCACCATCCGTTTTCCCTGTTCAACCATGCTGGCGACGACCCGGACGTACCGCGTCGAGGTCCGGACCGACGCCCTCAGTCCGCACTGAGTCCGCAGCAGCACGACCCGCCGCCCGGTCGAGGCGGTCCGCCACCTGGTCCAGGTCGTCCTCGAAGAGGTCCGCGTACACGTCCAGCGTCATGGCCGCCGAGGCGTGCCCGAGCATCCGCTGCACGGCTTTGACGTTGGCGCCCTCCGCAACGGCGAGACTGGCGGCCGTGTGCCGCAGCTCGTGCGGCGTCAGGCCAGCGAGCCCGATCGACTCCGCAGCCCGATCGAAGACGCGCGACGGAAGTTGTTGTTGCGCAACACCTCGCCGGCCGGGGAGGTGAACACCAGCTCGTCACCGGAACGGCCGGCGATCTGCGCGGCGATCGGTTCGACCAGGAACCGGGGGAGCGGCAGCGACCGCCGTTGGTGCGTCTTCGGCGTACCGAACACGGCCCGACCGTTGACCTCGGTCACCGACTCCGCCACCAGCAGCCGGCGCTTCACCAGGTCCACCCGGCGCACCCGAAGCGCCGCCAGCTCGCCCCACCGCAGCCCCGTGTAGGCCAGCACGCGGACGATCAGCCCGTGTGGCTCTGCCGCCGCCGCCAGCTCGCCCACCTGGGCGTGCGTCAGGAACACCTTGTCCGCGCGCCCCACGCGGGGGAGACGCACACCGGCCGCGACGTTGCGAGTCAGCCGACCATCCCGAACGGCCAGAGCCAACAGCAGCGATAACACCCGATGCGCCTGCCGAACGGTGGACGGCGCAAGACCGGCCTGCGTCATGCGGCGTACCCACTCGCCCACGTCCGCGTGCGTGACTGCCGAGAGCGGGACGCGTTCCCACACCGGGAGCACCTGCATCCGCAGGAGGCTGGCGTACCGCTGGCGAGTCGACGGCTTGAGCTGCACCTGGTTGGCGAACCACCGCGCAGCCCAGTCGCCAACCGTGACCCGCGAGAGAGCCGGATCAACCCACTCACCACGGGCAAGTGCCGTCTTCATGGAGGCGTGCCACCGGTCAGCGTCGACCTTGCGGTCGAAGTGCCGAGCGTGCTCCTTGCCGGCAGCATCCCGGTACCGGGCACGCCACTTCCCGTTCGGGCGCTTGA
This sequence comes from Micromonospora chaiyaphumensis, assembly GCF_900091435.1. Classification (GTDB taxonomy): domain Bacteria; phylum Actinomycetota; class Actinomycetes; order Mycobacteriales; family Micromonosporaceae; genus Micromonospora; species Micromonospora chaiyaphumensis. The sequence goes on along the minus strand of NZ_FMCS01000011.1, from coordinate 167,464 downwards.
CCACGCTCACCGGTCTGCCGCCTCTTCCAGCCACGCCCGCACGTCGGCCGGGTCATAGCGCAGGTGCCGGCCTACGCGGGACGCCTTCGGCCCGATCCTGCGGTACCGCCACTGGTAGAGGGTGCTCACCGGGATGCCCAGGAAGGTCGACACGTCCTCAGCCGTCCACAGCGGTTCAATGGTCCGAGTCTTCATGCTGCTCCCTCCTGATCCGTCGTGGTTGCCGAAACATCGGGCGGTGCCTGGTTGCGTCTGGCCGCGTCGAGCTGGACGCGCCATTGGATGCGTTCGGAGATGGCCCGCAGGACGCGATGCCCGAGCGGAGCAACGTCGGGATCGGTGGGCTTGGCGAGTTCCCAGGCGTGCCGCACCGCCTCGGAGCGGCGTCGCCAGCGGTGGCGGTCTAGGCTGACCCGCATGCCTGCCGATCATGGCGCACGTGACCTAGGCCAGCTGATGGAGCGCGTCAACGCCGGTTATTTCGAGGAGGCCCGCGACATTGCGTGGCTAGGCTTTGTGCCCGCCGGCAAGGCGTCGAGCATCAACGCCGTCGCCGGACTCAATCCACAGCAGATGGCGACGGAGATCGGGATCTCCGCGATGGAGCCGCCGAGCGCGATCGCCCTGGTACGGCGACGCTGCCCGGGCATTGTCATCGCCATGGGCCGCCCAGGCGAACCCGATCCGCGCCAACCCTTGCGTCCAGGCGGCGCCGTGCTGTGGCATTACGACGGTACCCGGGAGACCGCGGCTCTGCCCCCGCCCGACCCGGACGCCGCAGGGGTGGTGACGGAGCTTGCCGCGCAACGGTCCTGGGGCCCGCCTGCGGTCACCTTGCATGCGGCGGCGCGGCTGCGCGAGGTACCCGTCAAAGAATTGTTGTCTTTGCTCGTCCACCCGCCGCAGTCGCCGGGCCGCACACGGATGTCCGTGTGGGAGCGGACCGTGCAGGCGTGGTGCTGCCTTGGCCTGCTGCACCGGGGTGAAACGGGGCTGCTGGCCGACATCGTCTTCGGCGTCGAGGACTGGACTACCGAGGCGGCCGTCTACGCGCTGGTGGCCTCGGCGTGGACGGACCCGGCGCAACGGGCCGGTGTCGCCGCGCTGGTGGCCGAGCGCTTCGAGAAAGCGTTTACGGCGCAACAGACCCGGCCCGTGCTCATCGCGTCGTCGCTGGCGCAGCTTGCGTGCGTGACTCCGGACCTGTCTGCCGCCACGCGCGACGCGGCCCGGCGGATGCTTGCCGAAGACGTGCTGCCCTCGGCGCAACGACAACCCAAACGGACAGTGTGGGACAAGCTGCGGGGCCGCTGACACCGGCGCCGCGTCATCCTCATCTCGGCATCACAGGACGTCTCGTCGGCGGCCAACTTCCCGCCCCTAGGCCGCTGTAACCTGCCGCACATCATCTGGCGGACATGTGTCGCGCATCTGTCGTCGGATCACAAGGGCTTGGCCATCCACACTGCCGAATTGCGCTCTATCAGATCAAGGCGGCCCGCAAGGCGGGCCGCGCCGGCCCGGCCCCGGCCTGCTGGCGACCTCCGGCCGGCATCGGCCGGGCCGGCCGGCCACGCTGGCGGACGACAGGAGCTTTGAAGACCTCGGGGCTCTGCCCCGAACCCCGACCCTCCTCAGAGATCCAGTCGGGGCGGATCACCTCGCCGGGCACCACAAGGGCTACCAGCCTCCCCGGACGGGGCCAAGGTCGTTCGGCTAGTGAGGCGCTCCACCTTGTCCCCGTCCGGGGAGGCTGGACGGTCTACGACTGCCCGACGAGGAGATCCGCGACGCCGTTACGAGGAGTGGGGAGACGACGGCCGCGACAGAGGTGGGGATCCGGGCGGGGTGGGTTGGTACGGCGAGCTGGCTATGCCAAGGAGTTACCAATAGAGGAGGTGAAGCGTTGTTGCCGTCGCCGCTAGCAGCCCGCCGATGACTACCGCAACACGAGCCCGCTCGGGTGCCTGCCGCGGATCTGCAGCCATCGCGGCGAGAAGAACGAGGGCGGCGGGAAGGTGCAGGAACAGAAGGAACCAGAAGCCCAGGACCGCCAGGACGAGTATCAGCACTGCACTTTCCAGGCAAGCCCAGAAAAATTGCCTACGATCCACGAAAATGAAGGGGTATGCCGCAATCAGGACCGGAAGCCACCACAGCACCCACCAAACCGGGCCGTTGGTCTGCACCACCGTCAAGGAGGTCGCAAGGACGGTCGAGCTCACCACCGCTGCCCCTACCAGGGCGCGGGGCCACGCGTGGACCCTATCCGCCGCCAGGTCTTGGCCGATCACAGAAGTCATTGCGTCCCCCGACCTCGCATAGAAGAGTGAGAGGCTCATCATCCAGGCCTTTCAGTACCTGGGTGTACAGCCATCCGTACAGCCAGTCGACTGGCCCGGATGCAAGCCGACAGGACGAGCAGGTTAGCGGCAGTAGCCAACGCCGGCCGACAGGCGTCTTGGGTTCGTAGGTCGCCGTGCCAACCACGTGCCAGTAGTCGGTTCACCGGACCGTCACCAGGAGGCACGAGCGGTCACGCACTTCCTGCCTTGACCTGGCCCACCAGGTGCTTGTTAGCGATGATCTTCGTCCTTCCAAACTGACGGTGCCGGTTCGATCCCCGTCGCCCACTACTCGACGCCGAGGGTGACGCGGCATTGCACTATGTGGTCATGGCAGACCGGCAGAAACCCCGGCGAGGCGACGACGCGCTCGGCTACATGACCAGCGACCAGCCGAGCCCATACCTGTTCGAGTCGCAGATGGCGATGGTTGGTCGGATGGGACGCGGTGCGACACCGAGGCGCCGGCTCTTCGCCCGCCTGTTCGCTGCGTTGGCTCTGCTGCCGTTTCTGGTCGGCATCGTTGCGGGAGTTGTCCGAATGGTTCGCTGGATCATCGCCTTGATGCCCTAGCAGGTGCGGCATGATCAGCGTTGGGCGCTGGTAGGTGAGCGGTCCGCATCTGGTCCGCAAGAGGTCGGCGGACGGCGGGGGAGTGGTGTGAGATGTCGAGAGGTGTTTCCGCTGCTAGACCCGCACGTGCCCAGGTCGTCTGAGCCTGCACCTTGATCTCATAATCCCTCGGTCGCGGGTTCGAGTCCCGCCCGCCCCACCACGCAAACTCCCTGCTCAGGCCTCCCATGGAGGATTTTCTAGATCGGCGAGCGCGTTCTCGATCAGAGCAGCCAGATCTTCGCCTCGACCGCTCGTCCGGATCGCTGTGAGCGCAGCGGTCCCAGCTGCCGCCAGGCGGGGATCGTAAAGCGCCGCGATCCCCACGAGGTCGATGCAGGAGTGGAGCTCACCTTCTGCGGAGGACTCCGCCTGGAGTACCGCGACGTAATGAGGGAAGCCGGCCGTCACCGCCCGGCGGATCTCGTCGACGTCCACGGCACCGATCTGCTCGTGCGACGGTCCGGTGACCTCGGCGGCGCCGATGACCGACAGGAGATCGAGGGCCACGCTGTGCCCGGCCGGCGTCATCTCGGGCAGCGCCGCGACCAGGACGGTGGCGACCGGCGCGCAACCCTCGCACGGGCCGGCCACGGACAGGAGGATGCGCTCCATCCACCCGCCGAGCCGGGCAGCTTCCTCCTCGTTCGCAGCCGCGACCAGGCTCCGCACGGCACCGGGCACCATCTCGGCGTGGCCCAGATACGTCGGAATACGAGACCACTCGAAGCGAGCAATCTCGTCATCGATGCTCATGTGCCGACCTTGCCACGACGGCGCATCTGGCTTCAGCCCACGTGCAGCAGCAGAACCTGGTCGTCGCGGAGGTCGGAGATGCTGTCCCGCAACAGCGTCAGCCCGTCCAAGCCGGCCATGCCGCTCTCCTCGAAGTCCAGCCCCATCTCCTCGAAGTGGGCGGCCAACTCCTCCGGGCGGTGGCGTGCGGGGTCGAGCTGACCCAGGAACCGCTTGTGGGCCGGCGTGATGAACACGGTGAGGTCGTGGACCTTGTTGACGGCCGCGGACACGGCATCGAACTCCGACTGCTCCAGGTCTACGCCGTGCTCCTCCAGATAGCTCAGGACGTGCAGCATGCAGTACCCGGACCAGTCGTACTCCTCCGGGGACTCGCGTCCGTGCTCGGCCAGGAACGAGTGGAGTGACGATGACGAGGTGCGGGCCGAACGGGCCAGCTCGGGGATGCTGCTTCTGGGGATCAGGGTCAGTGACGCGACAGCGGACAACGCACCCTCCTTCGTACGGACCCTGCCGCTCGCTGTCGAGGACAGGTCTCAGTCAGCCCGCCGGGCAGGCTACTGCGGGTCGGCGGACTCAGCCATCTGCTGAAGGCAAGCTCTGAACGCGCAGCAGCGAGGCATGTTCCGAGAAGACGGCTCGGCACTGTTCACGTTCCGGATGGTCGCTGTCGTGACCGAGTAGCAGGACCGCGCGGTCGTTGTCCGCGTCGACCGGCTGGGACAGTTCGGCGGCGATCACCACAACGTCGAGCAGGCTGGACCGTACGGAGACATCCGGGTCGGCCACGAGGCGCAGCAGGAACGGCAACGCCGCCGGCATCGCCGGGCTCAGGTGGAAAACGCCGTCCATCAGGACGTTGGTGAGCACGGGCGCGGCCTCGGGGGCGGCAGCCTCGTCGAGAAGGCCACGGAACAGAGACGGAATTGCCGCGAGACAGCGAGGGATGTCGGACCAGGCGACCTCGGCGCAGCCCCGCAGCGCGGGATGGTCGCTGTCAACCTGGCGTGGTGGCGGATGCTCCTTGAGGAACCGGGCAACAGCGAGTTCCTTGGCCGCGACATCCACCACGCACATGCGTCCAGCCCCCAGGTCAGACGACGCCAGAGCGAGAGGGCGTCCTCTCGCGGACTCTCCCGAACGGGGCCCCGCACGCAAGCACGAAAGAGCAGGCAGCGGTCGACAACGGGCCAGCAACCGGGTACGCGACGGTCACGGGAACGCGAGGCGCAGGCCGGCCCGGTGTCCCGGGCATCACGACTGGGCCGGCCACGCGATCAACTCTCCGGACACCACCGACCAGCCGACTGCCCTACGCTGTGGCCCACGCGGCGGGTGTGAGCGTGACGCCGAGGTTGCTCATCGGAGTCTGGAGCGGGGAGCGAACAGGTATGGGTAAGGAAGGTCTTCGCCCCGGTGACTTCGAGGAGTTGTTCGGGCGCATGACGCGGGGCGATCTCGCTGCGCGGGCCGAGGTGCAACGGCGTCTGCCCGAACTCCTGGCGCTGGCCGACGGCGGTGACGCCGACGCGCAGGCGCTGGCGGGCGGCCTTTTCCTGGAGCACCTTTCCCGGCCGGCCGAGGCTCGCCGATACTTCGAGTCCGCCGCCGGTCAAGGTCACCCCGCGGGGAGCAGAGGTCTCGCCGTCATGCTTCTCAACGGCGTGGACGGCGAGCGGGACGTGCCTCGTGCCATCTCGCTGCTCACTGCGGCGGCTGAGGCCGGGGACAGCTACGCCGCCTTCAATCTGGGCGTGCTGTTCCGGCGAGGCGAACTGGTCGCACCCGACCAGGGCCGCGCGAGGCTGATGTTCCAGCGGTCGGCCGAACTCGGGTTGGGTGCCGGTGCTGCTGCACTCGCGGAGTGCCTCGCCGCCGACGGCGAGCAGGAGCGAGCCCGGGAGTGGAATGTCCGCGGCGCCGAGAGCGGCTCGGTGGTGGCGATGTACGCGTTGGCGCAAGCGTGGCGGGACGGTGTGGGCGGGCCCGTGGACCGAGTGCAGGCGGTCCGGTGGTTCCTGCGCATGCTCGACTGGGGCGACAACCGGGGCGCGGTCGAGGCGGTCCAGATCGCACCGCTCATGTCCGCCGACGAGATCACCGAGGCAGCCCGCCTCGCGGGCCGCCCTCACGATGCGCAGACGCTGATCGAGCGAGCCCACCGGCCGCGGTAGTAACGGGCTGCCGGAGGATGGTGCGCTGCTTGTCGGGGGCGACTCGACGGAAGTCGCTGAGATAGATCTCGTGGTGGAGGCCGGCCATCCGAAGCCCCTGGCCGGGGATGAATTCGTGGTGCATCTGCGCGAGTACGTCAGCCTCATCGTCGAAGGCGCCGACGTGCAGTGTCTGCACGCACCGCCCCTCGGACAGCGTCTCCAGGCGGACGTCATCGAGACGCGCTGACCGGTTCTTCGCCCCGGCCTGCTCGACGGCGGTGGAGAACATGGCCTCGTCGATCCAGTCCGGGACCATGAGCAGCAGCGTCCAGTTCCACCGCGACTTGTCCCGCGCCGCCGTGAAGGAATCCATGTCCTCGGCCCACCACAGGCCCTCCAGGGGCGGAACGACGTAATCGCGCCCGAGGTCCGCCTTGCTGGCGAACTTCAGCTTGTACGCCACCGGATAGAGCGCTTCGACGGCCGTGGTGAAGGCGGGCGACGTGTTGGGGTCGCCATGGCCGTCGATCATGAGGTATCGCAGGTCGGGCACGTCGACGATCCGGAATCGGCCCCGCGGCGCCCGGTAGGTGTCGAGAGTCTTCTTGAAGTCAATCTTGTTCGTCATCGAGTACCTCGGCTCGGGTGGTGAGCCACTGCCGCTCCGCGTCCAGCAGGCTCAGCGAGTACGAGAACACCTCACGCGCCGCGAGCGGGAGGGGAGTCGGTGCCTGCTGCGCTGCCTCGACCGCGGCGATGCGGGCTTCGACCTGCGCCAACCGGCTACGCAGCGCCTGCGCGTACTCCCGCTGCGAGAGCAGTGGCAGGTTGGCGAGGCCGACCAGCAGTGGGTGCGGAACCGGCCGTGCCTCGGCGATGAGGGTCAGCGCGGTGCGCGCCGCAATCTCGCGGCCTCTGGCGGTGGCGTGGAAGACGCGGCGGGACTTCGCGGCGGCGGGAGCGTGCGGAACGTGGAGCAGGCCGCGCGTCTCCAGCTTGGCGAGCAGGTAGTAGATCGAGGAGAACCCGATGTCGGTCCACTGGCGAATGCCGCGCTGCTCGATCACCTGCTCCAGGTCGTAGCCGTGCTGCGGGCGCTCGATGACCAGGCCCAGCACGGTCAGCTCGTTGGCGGTCAACTCCACTGGAACATTCTAGCGTTAGAATAGAACCGTTGCTGCCCGTCGGTGAGGGACGGGGGCGCGGTGTCGCAGCCGGCTGTTACGGTGCGCCGCAGTTGGCCGGTCAGGGCTTCCCATGCGGGGCAGCGCGGCTACGGGGGGTGGGCACGGGTAGGTCCCCGGAGCGATCCCGGGACTGAATATCGGACACCGCGACCCGCCCCCCGCCCGGCGCATCACGCACCTTGTTGGTCAGCCGCCGTGGCGACGACTGAGCGGCACCGCGGGACCGATCCGTCCCAGATGTGGAAGGACGCGCCCTGCTCAAGGGCGGTCCGGCACGCCTCGGTCACCCCGTCGTCCCAGGCGAGCAGAGACATCAGTTCCGCGCGCTCCACGCAGGGACGGTACAGCCGACCCCCCCCCGCTGCTACGGACGCTGCCCTGGCCGTGCTGATCAGAACGGCTTCGTGTCCGTCCCGCGCGAGGATCGGGCTGGCTAGAGGACGGCCACCACACGGAGGGCGGATGCGTCGGCGGGCAGCCCTAGAGTTGAGGGATGCTGATCCGGATCGAGGGCAGCGACCTGCCGGGGCGGCGCGCGGGCGCTGAGGCGGACCTGCTCCGGCTCCGCAACGTGCACGTCGGGATCCAGCGCAAGGCCGAGGTGGTCGACCGGATCCCGGCCGACGCGCGGGAAGCCTCCTGGCAGGTCGAGGTCACCACCCGCGAGGTGGACGGGCTGCTCGACGTCGGCGGGCCGTGGGTGCACGGGCGACCCGGCGCGCGGTTCCTCTATCTGAGCTGGGGTGCGGTGACGGATGGCCGTTTCGAGATGTTCCGGCGGGCCAAGCTGATGTTCGGCGACATACCGACCGGGCTGCTCCGCGCCGGACACGATGGTGCCGGCGTGCTGGTCGGCCGGCTCGGGTTGACCGACGCCGACGGCGGACCGCTCTGCGCCCGGGTCCGGCCGCCACAGATCATGTGGGCACTGGAGTGAGGGGTCGCGCCGATTCCAGTCGTCTGCCACCCTGGCGCGATGGGTGCGCTGCCGACGGCCTCTGAGGCCTGGAATGAGGAGTACCGGCGGGGCCGCTACGCCGGCGAGCCGCCCGTGGCGTTCGTCGACGACATCCTCGCAGCCGCCGCCAGGGAGGGCATCAGCTCGGGCCTGTACGTCGGCTGCGGCAACGGCCGTAATTTGCTGCCACTGGTCGACGGTGGCCTGGACGTCGTCGGCCTGGACGTCTCCGCCGAGGCGGTCCGTCAGCTCGCCCGACGCCGGCCCGACCGGGCGGATCGGCTGCGGCACGGCGACCTGGAGTCGCTACCGGTCGGCCGGACCTGGCCGCTCGTGATCGGGATCCAGGTGTTCCAGCACGGCAACCGCGACCAGGCGCACCGGCACATCCGTGCCGCGCAGCGGCGCGTCGAACCCGGGGGCCTGCTGTGCGTCCGGGTCAACGCCACCGGCACCGACGTGTGGCCGGCTCACGAGGTCATCGAGCGCGGTGCCGACCAGGGGTTCAGCGTCCGCTACACCGCGGGAGCGAAGAACGGGCTGGACATCCACTTCTTCAGCGAGGACGAACTCCAGCAACTGTTCGACGGTTGGCAGGCGCTGCTACCGATCAGAGCCGACCGCACCGAACGCACACCACCCGCACCGGGGCAGTGGACCCAGTGGGAAGCGATCTGGCGCAGACCCTGGCCCGGGGTGCGGGTCGTACCTTCGTAGCGACCACCACCCGAGTACGGATGCTCATCCGCTCGGCGACGCGACCCGGCAGGATCGGGCCGTGACGAAGACGGCGCGTACCCTGCTCACCGGTCTCCTCCTGGCGGCGGCGACGGTCGGTGCCTGGTGGGCCTGGCTCGGCTGGGAGTCGGGCTACACGGTCGATCCGGAGACCGGCGCGACCAGCGGCCCGTACGCCGCCTGGCAGGTGGCCGCCGCCGTGCTCACCCTCATCGTGATCGCCGCCGTGGGTGGCTGGTTCGCGAGCCCGTGGCTGGTGGCGCCGGTGCTGACGGTCGCCTTCACGGCGACCTGGGCGGCGCGGGCGGCGTCCACGGACGACACCGGGCTCTGGGCGGTGGGGGCGGCGATGGTCGCCGTCGGCACCGCCATCGGCGCGACGCTGGTCAGCGGCGGCACCCGCTGGCTGCGCCGCCGGGCGGCGCCGTGACCGGAAGCGGCAGGGCCGGCCGCCGAACCCCCCACGACGACCGGCCCGCCGAACGGGCCGGCGCCCCTCGCGCCGACCCGGACCTCACCTGACAAGAGCCGGTCGGAGGCTCCGGCACCGGTCCCGTGACAGAAGTCAGTACGCCAGCGTCACCGGCCGGCCCAGCAGGTGCGCGCCGTTGTTGCCCAGCCAGCCCTCCGCGGCCGCCGCGTGCTGGGCGAACGTGTGGATGTCCCGGAAGCGGCGCTGGAGCGGGGACGAGTCGCGGGCCGCGCCGCCGCCGGCCGCCCGGTAGCAGGTGGCCACCGCGTCGATCGCCTGCTCGGTGACCCAGGGCAGCGCCGCGGAGATGGTCGGTTGCAGGGCCGGAATGCGCTCCGGGTCCCGGGCGCAGGCCGCCCAGAGCTCGTCGGCGAGGTCGGCGAGGAGGGTCCGGGCGGCGCGCACGTTCAGGTCGGCCCGGCCCAGGTGGATCCGGAAGGAGGGGGAGTCCGCGAGGGGCTGCCGCGCGTAGAGCCGCTGCCGGTCGCCGGTGAGCAGGTCGGTCATGTCGTCCAGCGCGCCCTGCGCGATGCCGACCGCCACCGCGCCGAGGTGCAGGACGAACTGCGCCAGCGGCGCCACGAACCCGGGGCCGGGCAGGCACGGCCTGCCGGTGAACAGGTCGAAGCTCGCCTCCGCCGGGCAGAAGGCCGAGTCGACCACCACGTCGTGGCTGCCGGTGCCGCGCAGGCCCAGCACGTGCCAGGTGTCCACGACGGTCACCCGCTCGGCCGGGAACAGCATCGAGCGGGTCTCCGGCGGGCCGCCGTCGGCGCCGGGCAGCGGCTGGCCGTCGGCGGTGAGGAGGCAGTTGCCGAAGATCCAGTCGGCGTGCCGGGAGCCGCTGGCGAACGCCCAGCGCCCGCTGACCTGGAAGCCGCCGTCGGCCAGCTCGGCCCGGCCCTGCGGGGCGAAGCCGCCGGCCACCACGACGTCCGGGCCGGCGGCGTAGAGCTTGTCGAACCGCTCCCGGGACAGCAGGGCCAGCAGGTGCGGGGTCTCCGCGCCGATCATCACCGTCCAGCCGGTCGAGCCGTCGGCCCGGGCCAGGGTCTCCAGCACCGCCATGCCGGTGCGCAGGTCCAACTCGTACCCGCCGTGGCTGCGCGGCACGAACATCCGGAAGCAGCCCGCGGCGCGGAGCCGGTCGAGCAGGTCGGCGGGCAGCTCCCGGGCCCGCTCGATCTCGGCGGCCCGCGCGGTCAGCTCGGGCGTCAGCTCGCGTACGGCGGTCAGCAGGTCGTGCGCCATCGGTGGCCTCCCTCGGCATCGGTGTGGCGGATCCACGGTGGGCGGCCCGGCGTCCCGGCCGCCAGGGACACCGGCACCGACCGGTCGGGACACCGGCGTGGCCCGGGTGCGCCGGTGGAACCGCCCGGGCGGTCGGGACACCCCGACCCATGCGCCCGGGACGCCGGGACGGTGACGCTGCACCGAGCGGCGCTCCGCCGCGTTCGCGTACCCGAAGGAGGAACCATGACCAGCGCCCTGCTCGACGGCACCGCGGTGCCGGCCGCCACCGACCGCCCCCGCCGTGGCTGGGCGGTCGCCGGAGCCGTCGCCGGCCTCACCGGCATCGCCCTCTTCCAGTTCAGCCCGGCGCTGACCGACGTGGACCCCGCGCTCCTCGCGGACAACGCCCGCTACGTGGCCGCCATGGACGGCCGTGAGGCGTACCTCTGGGTCTTCCAGGTCCTGGCCGTGCTGGCCGCCGGTTGCCTGGCGGTCTTCGCGGCCGGGCTGCGGCGGCGCCTGGCCGCCCGGGAGCCGGCCGGCGGCCTGCTGCCCGACGTGGCCGCGGCGGGCCTGCTGCTCACCGCGGCGCTGCTGCTCGTCGGCGGCGGGGTGTCCACCGAGCTGTACTGGGACCTGCGGCACCTGGCCGAGACCGACGCCGACACCGTCGCCGCGCTCGCCGCCCTCTACAGCACCCTCCCGTGGGTGTGGGCCGGTGCCGGGCTGAGCGCCGGCGCGGTGGCCGTGGCCGGGCTGCGCCGCCGGTCGGTGAGCCGGTGGCTGGCGGTGTTCAGCCTGGTGATGACGCTGCTGGTGGTGGTCACGCAGGCGGTGCCGCTGCAGTACCTGGCGCTGGCCCCGGCGGCGCTCTGGGCGACTGTCGCCGGCTTGACATTCGCGCTGGAGCGGCGGGGTCTCGGCAACTGACCCGGTGCCTGCCAGGATCAGGGCCATGCCCGCCGAGCCGACGCCCGTGCCGTCCCGCGCCGGCGGCGACCGCCGCCGCCCGGTCGCCGCCCGGCTGGTCGCCGTCGGCTGCGCGCTGCTGCTCGTGGGTACGGCCGGGTGCTGGGTGGCCGCCCGCCGGCCGTGGGGCCTGTCCCAGCTCTACTTCCTGGTCGACTTCACCGACTGCGCGGTCTACGGCACGGTCGCCTGGCTGGTGCTGCTGCGGCGCGGCCACCCGGTCGCCTGGCTGCTCGCCGCGACCGGGCTGGGCGGCGGGCTGTCGGCGCTGAGCGCGCAGTACGTGGACCTGCTGGCGGTCCGGCCCGACCTGCCCGCGCCGGTGCTGCTCACCTCGGCCCGGGACTGGGCGTGGGTGCCCGGGATGCTGTCGCTCATCACGGTGGTGCCCTGGCTGGTGCGGGAGGTGCGGCCGCCCGTGCCGGCCCGGGCCGCCGTGGCGGCCGGCGCCCTGGCCACCGCCGGGATCGCGGTGTTCCACCTGACCTGGCCGGGGCGGCCGGGGCACCCCTCCGGCGCGCCGTTCCCGGTCACCGCGCCCGGCTGGGCGGAGTTCGTGGTGGCCGGGGAGCCGTGGCTGTTCCGGGTGGTGCCGCTGCTCGGGCTGGTGGCCGCCGCCGGGGTGCTGCGGCGGTGGCGTACCGGGCCGGCGGGGGAGCGGGTCGGGCTGGGCTGGCTGGCGGTCGGCACGCTGCTGCTCGCCGTGAGCTTCGCGCCGCTCGGCTTCCCCGCCGAGTGGGCCCGCCAGGTCCCGGACTGGCTGGCCCCGACCGCGATGCTCGCCTCGCAGGCGTTCTTCCCGGCCGCCGTGCTGGCCGTGGTGCTCCGGCAGCGGCTGTGGGGGATCGAGATCGCGGTCCGCCGCACCCTGGTCTGGTTCCTGCTCACCTTCCTGTTGGTCGCCGCGTACGTGATCGGGGTGAGCACGCTCGACGGGCTGCTGCCGTCGTCGCCGGCCGTGCCGGGGGTGCTGGTCACCGCGCTGGTGGCGGCCGGCACGCAACCGGCCCGGTCCCGGGTGCAGCGCGGCGTGGACCGGCTCATCCACGGCGAGGCGGTGGAGCCGCTCGGCGTGGTCCGGGGCGTCGGCCGCCGGCTCAGCGCCTCGGCCGACCCGGCGGACGTGCTCGACGGGGTGGCGAGCAGTGTGACCGACCTGCTCCGGCTGGGCGCCTGCGCCATCGAGGTGGACGGCCCGGAGCCGTACGCGGCGCACGGTTCCTCGGGCGGTCCGGTCGGCGCGCCGCTCGTGCTGCCGCTGCGCCGGGGCGGCACCGAGATCGGCCGGCTGGTCGCCTGGGCCCGGGCGGGGGAGCGGCTGGACGGGCGGACCCGGGCCGCCCTGCTCGACCTGGTGCCGGTGGTCGCCTCGGCCGCGAGCCTGGCCGCCACCGGCCGGGCGCTGGCCGCCTCCCGGGCCCGGCTGGCGGAGGCGCGTGAGGAGGAGCGGCGCAAGCTGCGCCGGGACCTGCATGACGGGCTGGGCCCGGCGCTGGCCGGGGTGGCGCTGGGCCTGCAGGCGGCCCGTAACCTGCTCACCGTGGATCCCGAGGCGGCCGGCCGGTTGCTGGACCGGTTGCGCGACGAGACCGACCAGCGGGTGGAGCACGTCCGGGACCTGGCCCGCGGGCTGCTGCCGCCGGTGCTGGGCGAGCGCGGCCTCGTCCCGGCGCTGCACGAGCTGGCCCAGCGGTACGCGGGCTCCGGGCTGGCCGTGCAGGTGGCGGCCGAGCCGTTGCCGCTGCCGGAGCCGGTGGCCACCGCGATCTACGGCATCGTGTCCGAGGCGGTCCGCAACGCACACCGGCACGCGGGCGCGACGGACTGCCGGGTGAGCGTGCACCGCGACGACGAGGGACTGACCCTCCGGGTCGAGGACGGCGGCAGCGGCATCGTGCCGGGCACGCCGGCCGGGATCGGGATGCGCTCGATGCGGGAGCGGGCCGAGGGGATCGGCGGGGTCTGCGTGGTCGCGCCGGGGCCGGACGGCGGCACGACGGTCACCGTGCGGGTGCCGGTCGGGCGGCTGTCCGGGGACGCCGCCGCGGACGAGGCCGGGCAGCCGTTCGCGGTGGTCCCGTGACCGGGGAGACGATCCGGGTCGCGGTGGTGGACGACCACCCGGTGTTCCGGCTCGGCATGAGCGCGCTGCTGGCCTCGACGGCCGGGCTGGAGGTGGTCGGCGAGGCCGCTGACGCGGACGCCGCGCTGCGGGTCGCCGACCAGCACCGGCCCGACGTGATCATCATGGACCTCCACCTGGGCGGCCGGTCCGGGGTCGCGGCGACCCGGGAGATCGTGGCCCGGCACCCGGCGGTCGGTGTGCTGGTGGTGACCATGCTGGACGACGACGACTGGGTCTTCGCGGCCCTGCGCGCCGGGGCCCGGGGCTACCTGCTCAAGGGCGCCGCCCCGGCCGAGGTGGAGCGGGCGGTCCGGGCGGTGGCCAACGGCGAGGTGCTGCTGGGCCCGGTCATCGCCAGCCGGGCGGTGAGCTACCTGTCCGGGGCACGCGGCGCCGGGTCGGCCCCCTTCCCCGAGCTGACCGAGCGGGAGCGCGAGGTGCTCGACCTCGTTGCCCAGGGGCTGAGCAACGTGGTCATCGCCCGGCGGCTGACGCTGAGCCCGAAGACCGTCCGCAACCACCTGTCGAACGTGCTGACCAAGCTCCAGGTGGCCGACCGCGCACAGGCCATCGTCCGGGCCCGGGAGGCGGGCCTCGGTCAGCCCTGACGGAACTCGGCGGCGAGGACCCGCAGCGCGCGGGTCAGCTCCGGCGCCGAGGGCGCCGCCGGCGGGTCGACCAGCCACTGGGCCGCGACGCCGCCGATGAGCGCCTGGTGGAAGGCGCCGAGCGCGAGCGCGTCCGGCTCGTCGAGGGCCGGGTCGAGCCGGTGGAAGACCTGGGCCAGCCCGAGCCGGGCCTCGCGGGTGGCCCCGGCGAACGCCTCCCGCAGCTCGGGTGTCCGGTCGAGCTGCGCGATCAGCTCGAACTGCACGGCCCAGAGCGGCCGTAGCCGGGCGAACGACTCGATGATCCGCTCCCACGCCGCCTCGAAGCGCTGCTCGGGCGTGGCGTCCGGGCCGGCGTCCTCGGCGAGGGCGCGTTGCAGCTCGTCGCCCCACTCGGCCAGGGCCTCCACGAGCGCCTCGTTGAGCAGCGCCTTCGTGGTGCGGAAGTGGTAGCCGATGGCGGCCAGGCTGGTGCCGGCCGCGCCGGCCACGTCCCGGGCCGTGGTGGCCGCGTAGCCCTTCTCCATGAGGCAGCGCCGGGCCCCGGCGAGCAGGTCCTCCCGATTTCCCATGCCGGCAGCCTAGCGGATCCTTGAACAAGCGTCTTGCACAAACGTCTAACACGCTTGTACCGTCATCGGCATGACTGATGTGCTGATCTCCGGCGCCGGTGTCGCCGGCCCCACGCTCGCCTGGTGGTTGCGCCGCCAGGGCTTCCGGCCCACCGTCGTCGAGCGCGCCCCGGCGCTGCGCGACGGGGGCTACAAGGTGGACGTCCGGGGCGCGGCGCTGACCGTGCTGGACCGGATGGGCCTGCTCGACCAGGTGCGCCGGCGCGACACCGGGATGCGGCTGGCCCGCTTCGTGGACGCGTCCGGCACGCAACTGGCCACCATGGACGCCGCGCTCTTCGGCGGCCGGGAGGGCGACGACGTCGAGGTGCTGCGCGGGGACCTCGCCCGGCTGCTCGTCGACGCGACCCGCGACGTGGAATACCTCTTCGGCGACTCGATCGCCGCGCTGGAGCCGGCCGCCGACGGGGTGGACGTGACGTTCGCCGGGGGCGGGCGCCGCCGCTTCGACCTGGTGGTCGGCGCGGACGGGCTGCACTCGACGGTACGCCGGCTCGCGTTCGGCCCCGCCGCCGCGCACCTGCGCCCGCTCGGGCACCACATCGCCATCTGCGCCGTCCCGGCCGAGTTCGGCGAGGAGCGGGTCGAGCTCATGCACCCGGCGCCGGGCCGGAGCGTCGGGGTCTACCGCACCGCCGGGGCGCCCGACGCGCGGGCCCTGTTCCTCTTCCCCTCGCCCGTCGAGGAGCCCGACCACCGGGACCTGCCCGCCCAGCGGGCCGCGCTGGCCCGGGCGTTCGAGGGAGCCGGGTGGCGGGTGCCCGAGCTGCTCGCCGCGGCCGCCGACGCGCCGGACTTCTATTTCGCGCCCATGAGCCAGGTGCGGATGGACCGCTGGTCGACCGGCCGGATCGGCCTCGTCGGCGACGCGGGTTACGGCCCCTCCCCGGCCTCGGGGCAGGGCACCAGCCTCGGGCTGGTCGGGGCGTACGTGCTGGCCACCGCGCTGGCCGAGGCCGGTGGGGACCCGGTGGCCGGGTTCGCCGCGTACGAGCGACGGATGCGCCCGTTCGTCGAGGCGAACCAGCGGCTGGCCGAGCGCAACCTGGCGGGGATGGTGCAGTCGTCGGCGGCCCGGATCCGGTTCCAGACGTCGATGCTGCGGCTCATGCCGCGCCTGCCCGGCCGGGAGCGGATGATCCGCCGGGTCACCGAGCCGATCCGCCGGGCAGCCGGCGCGATCACGCTGCCGGACGCGCCGGCCGCCGCCCGCTGAGTCAATCCGTCAGGCGCTCGTCGTACGCGGCGCGCAGCTCGTCCCAGCCGAACTCCTTGGCCTCGGCGCCCCGGATCGGGCCCACCGGGTCGCCGTCGAGCAGGTGACCCGCGACGTCGAGGCAGAGGTGCCAGCCGGCGGCCATGCTGGCGCCCAGCGCGCGGTCGTCGAAGCGGTGCCGCAGGGTCAGCCGGGTGCCGCTCCCGGTGCCGGCCAGCTCCCAGCGCAGCAGCCCGTCGCCCCAGGTGTATTCGAGCAGGGTGGGTGGCTCGGCCCGGCGCACGGTGGCCGCGTCCGGCCAGCGCCGGTCGCCGTCGACGGTGCTCAGCGTGACCGCGCCGGGCGTGCCCAGGTCGCGGTCGGCGAGGAACGGCGCCCACTCGGCGAGGCGGTCGGGCTCGGTGAGTGCCGCCCACACCTTCTCCGGCGGATGGCGCAGGTCGCGGACGAAGACCAGGTCCCACCGGTCGCCGGCCGGCGACCAGGCGACGTCGGCGAGCGGGCCGGGGCGGAAGCTGTCGCGGTCCATGGTCACTCCTCACGGTCGAGATGGCGTTCCAGGGCGTCGAGGTGATCGGTCCACATCCGCCGGTACGGGTCGAGCCAGTCGTCCACGGCACGCAGCGGGCCGGTGTCGAGCCGGTAGATCCGTTGCTGGGCGGCGGTGCGGCAGCTGACCAGGCCGGCCTCCCGCAGCACCTTCAGGTGCTTGGAGACGGCCGGTTGACTCATGCCGAGCGCATCCACGAGGTCGCCGACGCTGCTCTCCGCCCGGCGCAGCCGGTCGAGGATGCGGCGTCGGGTGGGCTCGGCCAGCACGGCGAAGGCATCCCCGGACACCTCCCCAATATGCCGCTACGCTCATATGCCTGTCAAGGAATACTAGGGGCGGACGCGGCGGCCCCCGCCGGTTCCTATGCTCGGGGCATGGAACTGCGGATCTTCACCGAACCCCAGCAGGGTGCCAGCTACGACCAGTTGCTCGCCGTGGCGCGCCGCGCGGAGGAGACCGGCTTCGGCGCCTTCTTCCGCTCCGACCACTACCTGAAGATGGGCTCGGTGAGCGGCGACCCCGGTCCGACCGACGCCTGGACGACCCTCGCCGGCCTGGCCCGGGACACCACGCGGATCCGGCTCGGCACCCTGATGACCGCGGCCACCTTCCGGCTCCCCGGCCCGCTGGCCATCACCGTCGCCCAGGTCGACCAGATGAGCGGCGGCCGGGTCGAGCTGGGCATCGGCACCGGCTGGTTCGCCGAGGAGCACACCGCGTACGGCATCCCCTTCCCGCCGCTGGGCGAGCGGTTCGACCGGCTGGAGGAGCAGCTCGCGGTCATCACCGGGCTCTGGGAGACGCCGGCCGGCGCAACCTTCGACTTCCCCGGCAAGTACTACCCGGTCAGCGACTCCCCGGCGCTGCCCAAGCCGGTCCAGCAGCCGCGCCCGCCGATCCTGCTGGGCGGCATGGGCCCGAAGCGGACGCCCCGCCTCGCCGCCCGCTATGCCGACGAGTTCAACCTGCCGTTCGCCTCGGTCGAGGACTCGGCCGCGCAGTTCCGGCGGGTCCGGGACGCCTGCGCCGAGGTCGGGCGGGACCCGTCCGGCATGACCTGGTCCAACGCCCTGGTGCTCTGCTGCGGCCGGGACGACGCCGAGGTGGCCCGCCGTGCCGCCGCCATCGGCCGGGAGCCCGCGGAGCTGCGTGAGAACGGCGCCGCCGGCACGCCCGCCGAGGTCGTCGACAAGCTCGGCCGGTACGCGGAGATCGGCAGCGAGCGGGTCTACCTCCAGGTGCTCGATCTAGCCGACCTGGACCACCTGGAGCTGGTCGCCGCCGAGGTGCTGCGGCAGGTCTGAGCCGGTCCGCTCAGCGGGGTGGCGGCCCCGGATGGGGGATCGGGTCCGGCTCGGGCTCCGGGGCCGGCGGCGGCGCCGGGGCCGTGCCGTACGCCGCACCGGCCGGTTCGGGACCCACGCCGGTCGGGTCGATCTCCTCCTCCGACGGATACACGTCTCCCCGGAGGCTCGGGTCGCGGTAGCTGCTCATGGTCACAGGGTTCCCTACCCGGTGGCGGGGCAACCACGCCTTGCGCGGTTGGCGGATGATGCACCCGGACACCGGCGACGGGAACCGGGGGGAACGGACATGGAGCTGCATCGCAACCGGGGAGTGCTGCCACTGGCCCTCGTCTGCGTGGCGGGCGGGGTGATGGTGCTCGCCGTCGCCGGTGACGGGCCGGTGCTGCGGATGCTGGTCGCCCTGGGCATCGTGGTGGTCGGCGCGACGGTGCTGGTCGGCGCGCTCCGGCCGTTCCGCTGCGTGCTGGGCCCGGAGGGGCTGGAGGTGCGCCGGCCGGGCCTGCGCGGGACGTACCGCTGGGAGCAGTTCGCGGCGCTCGCCCTCGACGACGCGGGCCGCCTGGTCGGCGTGCCCGGGCCGGGGCTGCCGCCCGGCCCGCGCCTCACCGCGCGGCATCCGCGCGACGGCCGTCCCGCCGTCGAACTGCTCGACCTCGGCCAGGTGCGGGAGAGCCCCGACGAGGTGACAGCGGCGCTGGCCCGCTTCGCGGGCGACCGGTTCACCGACGCCCGCACCCCGTCGGCCGGCCCGGACGAGGACGCCAACACGGACCGGGAGGCCACCGCATGACCGGCACCAACTGGGCGGGCAACGTCACCTGGTCGGCCCGTGCCCGGCACGAGCCCGCGACCCTCGACGAGCTGCGCCGGCTGGTGGCCGGCGCCGAACGGGTCCGGGCGGTGGGCACCGGGCACTCGTTCAACCGGCTCGGCGACACCACCGGTGCGCAGGTGTCGGTGGCCGGGCTCCCGCCGACCGTCGCGCTCGACCGCGACCGGGGCACCGTCACCGTCGCCGGCGGGCTGCGCTACGGCGACCTGGCCACCGCCCTGTACGCCGAGGGGTACGCCCTGGCGAACCTCGCCTCCCTCCCGCACATCTCGGTGGCCGGGGCGGTCGCCACCGCCACCCACGGCTCCGGACCGGCCCACGGCAACCTGGCCACCGCGGTGAACGCGCTGGAACTGGTCACCGCCGACGGCGACCTGCTCACGGTGGACCGCGCCGACCCCCGGTTCGCCGGGCTGGTCGTCCACCTCGGCGCGCTGGGCGTGGTCACCCGGCTCACCCTCGACGTGGTGCCCGCCTTCGAGGTGCGGCAGTACGTCCGGCTCGGCCTGCCCCGCGCGGCACTGGACACCGCCCTCGACGCGGCCTACAGCGTGAGCGCCTTCACCGGCTGGCGGTCGCCCCGGTTCGACCAGGTGTGGCTCAAGCAGCACGCCGACCAGCCGCCACCCCCGGCGGACTGGCTGGACACCCGCGCGGCCGACACGCCGCACCACCCGGTGCCCGGGATGCCGGCGCACAACTGCACGGTCCAGCTCGGCGCGCCGGGGCCGTGGCACGAGCGGCTGCCGCACTTCCGGCTCGGCTTCACCCCGAGCAGCGGCGACGAACTCCAGTCCGAGTGGCACCTGGCCCGCTCCGACGCCGCCGCGGCGCTGGCCGCGCTCGATCCGGTGGCCGGGCGGATCGCCGCCGTGCTCCAGGTCTGCGAGCTGCGCACGGTGGCCGCGGACGGGCTGTGGCTCAGTCCTAACTACGAGCGGGACACCCTGGCCGTCCACTTCACCTGGGTCGGGGACCCGGCGGCGGTGGCGCCCGTGCTCGCCGAGGTGGAGGAGCGGCTCGCCCCGTTCGCCCCGCGCCCGCACTGGGGCAAGCTCTTCGACCGCGACCCGGCCGCCGCCTACCCGCGCCACGACGACTTCCGCGCCCTGCTGCGCGAGTTCGACCCGGCCGGCAAGTTCCGCACCGCGCTGCTGGACCGCTACTTCCCGAGGGACTGACCGACGGGTCGGTCAGGAGCGGCTGCCGGTCATCTGCTCGCGCAGGTGGCCGCGTTGCACGGCACGGCTGATGTCGCTGGGCGAGACGATCCCGACCAGCTGCTGGTCGGTCACCACGAGCGCCCGGCCGTCGGCGCACTCGCTGAGCCGGGGGAGCAGGTCGGTGAGCTGCTCGTCCGGGTCGGCGAGCACCAGCTCGTCGGCCTGGCAGGAGACCTCGGCCAGGGTGGTCGCCGCACGCCGCTCGGGCGGGATGCCGCGCACCCGGTCGAGGGTGACCAGCCCGACCGGCCGCCCCTGATCGGTGAGCGGCAGCGCCGAGTGCCGGTACGCGAACAGGTAGTGGTCGACGAAGTCGGCGACGGTCATCTCCCCGGAGGCGGTCTGCGGCTGCGGGGTCATCACCTCGGCGACCCGGATGCCGCGCAGCGCGCTGCCCATCCGGGCCTGGCGCTCCTCCTGGCCGGCCGCACCGATCAGGAACCAGCCGATGAGCGCCAGCCACAGCCCGCCCGCCCCGCTGCCGGCCAGGAACTGCCAGAGCCCCAGCCCGATCAGCAGCGCGCCGAGGATCCAGCCGGCCCGGGCCGCCACCACGGACGCCTTCGTCCGGTCGCCGGTGGCCTTCCACACCGCGGCCCGCAGCAGCCGGCCGCCGTCCAGCGGGGCGGCCGGCAGGACGTTGAAGATCGCCAGCAGCACGTTGATGCCGGCCAGCCACGACAGCGAGCCGAGCAGCAGGCCGTGCACGCCGGCCAGGGCCAGCAGCACCGCGATCGCGCCGAAGAAGAGCCCGATGATCAGGCTCACCAGCGGCCCCACCCCGGCGATGCGCAGCTCCGCGCCCGGGTCGCGGGCCTCGCCCTTCAGCTCGGACACGCCGCCGAAGAGCCAGAGCGTGATCCCCTCGACCTCGATGCCGTTGCGCTTGGCGACCACCGCGTGGGCCACCTCGTGGGCGAGCAGGCCGAGGAAGAAGACCACGGCGGCGGCCAGCCCGGCGGCCACGTACGCCACGGCCGAGTGGCCCGGGTACGCGCGGGGGAACTGGCTGGCGGACAGCGCCCACGCGATGAGCAGGAAGATGACCAGGACGCTCCAGTTGACCCCGACGGGTACGCCCGCGATCCGGCCAAGCCGGAAGCTCGCCCTCATGGCCCCGTCATACCCGTCGACGGCGGAGCCACACCAGGGCGGCGTGGGGCCGGGTCACGGGCGGCGGGGGGCGGTGCTGACCACGGTCGGCGAGTACTCGTTGGCCGCCTCCACGGCCCACTCCAGCGCGAAGTCGGCCTCCTCCTCCCAGCCCGGCTCGCCGCCCACGAAGTGCGACCGCCCGGGGAACTCCCGGTAGCTGGTGATGGCCGTCGAGCCCCGGTAGAGGTTGGCCGCGGCGGACGCCAGCGAGGGCGGCACCACGTGGTCCTCGCCGCCGGTCGTCACGAGCAGCGGCGCCCGGTCGGCCCGCGTGGTGTCCGTGGCGATCGCCGAGTTCGGGTCCAGGTTGGCGAACGCCCCCTCGAAGAAGACGTGACCGGCGGCGGGCACCGCGTACCGCTCCCAGGCGGCGTCGGAGGCCTCCGGGCTGATCGTGTTGCCGAAGGTGTAGCGGAAGTCCTCGCGGGTGAACGGCACCGCGCGGTGCCGGTTCGCCGGGTTGCGCAGGATGGGGAACCCGGAACGCAGGGTGCTGAGCGGCAGCTTCAGCACGCCCTTGACGGCCACCGGGTGCAGGCCGACGACGGCGGCCCCGAGGCCGCGGTCCATGAGCAGTTGGGCGATGAGGCCGCCGAACGAGTGCCCCATGATGATCGGCGGCCGGGGCAGGCCCCGGATGATCCCCGCGTAGTGGTCGACGATGCCGGTGATCCGCTGCGCGGCGATGGGCGTCGGGTCCTCCCGGAGCCGCTCGACGTCCTGGTCCATGCCGGGCCAGGCGGGGGCGAGCACCCGGAAGCCGCGGGCCGTGTAGCGGTCGACCCAGTGCTCCCAGCTGCGTGAAGTCATCCAGAGCCCGTGGATCAGCACGACCGTGTCGACCCGTGCCGTCGGTGTGCTCATGCCCTGACCTCCCGGTGCCGCGAGACTGACGTCGGCGCTGGTTACCCGGCCCGGCCGCCCTCACTCCCGGCGGGAACGTGGGTGGCGACGCCCCGGATCAGCAGGTCGACGCCGAACAGGAAGCGCTCGTCGCCGCCGCCCTCCATGAGGTCGTCCAGGTGCGCCGTGATGTTCGGGTACGTCCGGGGCGGCAGGTTCCCGTAGTAGGTGCGCAACTGCTGGTACAGCCCGGCCCACCAGGTCTCCCGGTCCTGCCCGGAGGCGCGGACCTTCTCCGCGTAGAGGGCGCCCTCGTAGGCGTCGCCGGCGATGTAGAGGAAGAGCCGGTCGAGGAACCAGGCCGCCGGTCGGGGCGGTACCCCGCCGGCCAGGAGGATGGCGAGCATGCCCTCGGTCACCCGCAGCGCGTTGGCGCCGGTCGGGATGGTGGCGAGGGAGGCGAGCGCCAGGTTGGTGTGGGTGGCGTAGACCCGGTACGCCTGCAGGGCCACCTCGCGGATCTGCTCGGTCCACCGCGCGGGCTCCGGGTCCGGCACGACGATCTCGGCGCTGGCCCGGTCGACGAGCAGTTCGAGCAGCTCCTCCTTGCCGGAGACGTGGGCGTAGAGGGAGGCCGCGCCCGTGTTCAGCTCCTGGGCCACCCGCCGCATGCTCAGCGCGCCGAGGCCCTCCCGGTTGATGAGGGCGAGGGCGGCGTCGACCACGGCCTGCTGGCTCAGGGGCCGGCGGGGCGAGCGGCTTCGGGGCCGGGTACGCCACGGGGGCGCGGGGGTTTCGCTCACGGACGACCTCCGGATCGGGGGGGCGGACTCGAACATCGTACTTGCCGCGAACGCCGTTCGTTGATAGAACGGTGTTCGTTAACGAACAGTGTTCGCTTCCGATCGGGGGACCCATGACCACCGAACTCACCGCGCCGCACCCCGCGGCGCCACCCGCCGCGGGCCACCGCTGGCGCTGGATCGCCCTCGCGGTGATCCTCGCCGCCGAGGTGATGGACCTGCTCGACGTGCTCGTCACCAACCTCGCCGGCCCGGCGATCCGGGCCGACCTCGGCGGCTCGCCCACCGTCATCCAGTGGATCGGCGCCGGCTACACCCTCGCCATGGCCGTCGGCCTGGTCACCGGCGGCCGCCTCGGCGACCTCTACGGCCGGCGCCGGATGTTCCTGGTCGGGGTGCTCGGCTTCACCGCCGCCTCGGCCGCCTGCGCGCTCGCCGCCGGTCCCGGCACGCTGATCGCCGCCCGGGTGGCCCAGGGCCTGCTCGGCGCGCTGCTCCTCCCGCAGGGGCTCGGCCTCATCAAGGAGATGTTCCCGCCCGAGCAGCTCGCCGCCGCCTTCGGCGCGTTCGGCCCGGTCATGGGGATCTCCGCCGTCGGCGGCCCCATCCTGGCCGGCTGGCTCGTCGACGCCGACCTCGGCGGCACCGGCTGGCGCGCCATCTTCCTGATCAACGTCCCGCTCGGCCTGCTCGCCGCCCTCGGCGCGGTCCGCTTCCTGCCGGCCTCCCGCCGCAACCACGCCACCCGGCTCGATCTGCCCGGCGTCGTGCTGCTCTCGGTCGCGGTGTTCCTGCTGGTCCACCCGCTGGTGCAGGGCCGCGAGCTGGGCTGGCCGGCGTGGAGCTTCGCGATGCTGGCCGGCGCGGTCGTGGTGCTGGCCGTCTTCGCCCGCTACGAGCAGCGCCGGCAGCGGGCCGGCCGGGACCCGCTGGTGGTCCCCGCCCTGTTCCGCCGCCGCGCCTTCACCGGCGGGCTGGTCGCCGGCCTGGCCTTCTTCACCGCGCTGGCCGGCTTCTCACTGGTGTTCAGCCTCTACCTCCAGCTCGGGCTCGGCTGGTCGCCGCTGCGCGCCGGGCTGGCCGGCGTGCCCCAGGCGCTCGGCATGGTCGCCGCCTTCGTGCTCGCCGGCGCCGGCCTGGCCCAGCGGCTCGGCCGGCGGCTCATCCACCTCGGACTCTGGGTGGTGCTGGCCGGCGTCGCCGGGATGCTGCTCACCCTCACCGTGGCCGGCGCCGACGTCACCCCGTGGCGGATGACGCCCGCGCTGCTGGCGGTCGGCTTCGGCATGGGCCTCGTGATGGCACCGTTCTTCGACATCGTGCTCTCCGGAGTGGAGGAGGCGGAGACCGGATCGGCGTCCGGCACGCTGACGGCCGTGCAGCAGCTCGGCGGCGCGCTCGGCGTGGCGCTGCTCGGCACGGTCTTCTTCGACGGGCTGACCGACTCGGTGTCGCACGCCGTGCGGGTCACCCTGCTCGCCGAGCTGGGCCTGCTGCTGGTCACCGTGGCGGGCGCGTTCCTGCTGCCGCGCCGGGCGCGGGAGGGGGCCGGCGGGCACTGACCGCCGGCCTCCTGACAAATGTCACGGTCGGAAGATGACGACCGCTCCGGGGACCGGACCGCCGGTCCCCGGAGCATCGTTGTCATGACCGACACTGCACCGGCCGTCGAGCTGGCCGGACTCACCAAGACCTTCGGCACGGTGACCGCCGTCGACGGGCTCAGCCTGCGGATCGAGCCGGGCGAGGTGGTGGCCTTCCTCGGCCCCAACGGCGCCGGCAAGACCACCACCGTGGACATGCTGCTCGGCCTGGCCCGCCCGGACGCCGGCACCGTCCGGGTCTTCGGCGGCACGCCCGGCGACGCCGTCCGGCTCGGCCGGATCGCCGCCGTGATGCAGACCGGCGGCCTGCTCAAGGACCTCACCGTCGCCGAGACGGTACGGATGACCGCGCACTTCTACGGCCACTCCCGCCCGGTGACCGAGGTGCTGGAACGGGCCGGCATCGCCGACATCGCCGACCGCCCGGTGGGCAAGTGCTCCGGCGGCCAGCAGCAGCGGCTGCGCTTCGCCCTGGCGTTGCTGCCCGACCCCGACCTGATGGTGCTCGACGAGCCGACCACCGGGATGGACGTCGAGGGGCGGCGGGACTTCTGGCAGGCCATCCGGGCCGACGCCCGCTCCGGCCGGACCGTCCTGTTCGCCACCCACTACCTGGACGAGGCCGACGCGTACGCGGACCGGATCGTGCTGGTCCGCCAGGGCCGGGTGGTCGCCGACGGCACCACCGCCGAGATCAAGAACCTGGCCGCCGGCCGGGTGGTGCGGGCCACCCTCCCGGGCGCCGACCAGGCCGTGCTCGCGGCGCTGCCCGGCGTGCAGTCGGTCGAGGTGCGCGGCGACGCGGTGCTCGTGCACACCGAGGACTCGGACGTCGTCGCCCGGCACCTGCTGACCCGGACCGACGCGCGGGATCTGGAGATCACCTCGCGCAACCTCGAGGACGCCTTCCTCGCCCTGACCACCGCCGCCGCCTGACGCCGACCGCGAACGACTCCGGAGCCTGAGATGACCGTCACCGCCTCGTCCGCCACCACCTCGACCCGGGAGGCCGGGAACCGCCGGCCGCCCGCCCTGGGCGGCTTCTCCGCCCCCGTGCTCGGCATCGAGATCCGCCGGGTGCTGCGCAACCGCCGCACGCTGATGTTCATCCTGGTCATGCCTGCGGTGTTCTTCCTGCTGTTCGGTCTGCCCCAGCGCGGTCAGAACCTGGACAACGGGCTGCCGGTCACCGGCTGGATCATGATCAGCCTGGCCGTCTACGCCGCCATGGTGGCCACCACCAGCGCCGGCGCGGCGGTCGCCACCGAGCGGGCGCTGGGCTGGAGCCGGCAGTTGCGCCTCACCCCGCTGCGCCCGGCCGCGTACGTGGCCACGAAGGTGGCCACCGCCATGGTGCTCGGCCTGCTCGGCGTGCTGGTCGAGTTCACCGTGGGCGCCGCCTCCGGGGTGCGGATGCCGGCACACGTCTGGGTGGAGTCCGGCCTGACCGCCTGGATCGGCTCGCTCGTCTTCGCCGCCCTGGGCCTCTTCGTCGGCTACCTGGCCCCGGCCGAGAACGTCATGCAGTTCATGGGCCCGGCGCTGGCCATCCTGGCCATGCTCGGCGGGCTGTTCGTCCCGCTCGACATCCTGCCCCACGCGATGCAGCAGATCGCCAAGTTCACCCCGGTGTACGGCGTCGGCCAGCTCGCCCGGGCGCCGCTGGCCGGGGGCGGGGTGGACTGGGCAGCGGTCGGCAACGTGGCCGCCTGGACCGCCTTCTTCGGCCTCGGCGCGGCCCGGCTGTTCCGCCGCGACACCACCCGCGTCTGACGCGCGGCGGCGGAGGCTAGCGTGTTCACCGTGGGCCTGCCGCACCAGCCGAGCCAGCCGGTGAGCCGCCGTTGGCGGATCACCGGCTGGCTCCTGGCCGCGGTCTGGCTGTTCTTCCTCAACATCCCGCTGCTCACCGCCCTGCACCAGCCCGAGGTGTGGCGCCGGGTGCTGGGCGCGGTCACCCTTGTCGCCTTCGGCGTGCTCTACGTCTGGGTGTTCGAGTGGGCGCGCGGCCGGCGGCAGGCGCACCGGAACATTCCGCGTGGTCGAGCGTGGACGGTCCTGGCGGCGCTGCTCGGGCTCGGCCTCGCCGGCATCCCGGGCACCGAGGGGGACTGGCTGACCACGCTGGTCTTCGTGGCGGCCGCGGCGGTGTTCCTGCTGCCGATCTGGGAGTCCCTGCTGGTGGTCGTGCTGGCCGCGCTGACCCCGCCGGTCACGGCGGCGCTGGTACCCGGCTGGGAGGCCGAGGGGACCGTGGTCTTCGCCGTCGTGCTCGCCTCGTTCGCCATGTTCGGGGTGAGCCGGCTGGCGCAGCGCAACGCCGACCTCCAGGCGGCGCAGCAGGAGATCGGCCGGCTGGCGGTGGCCGAGGAGCGGGCCCGCACCGCGCGGGACCTGCACGACATCCTCGGGCACTCGCTGACCGTGGTGGCGGTCAAGGCGGAGCTGGCCGGGCGGTTGCTGGAGCTGGACCCGGCCCGGGCGGCCACCGAGGTCGCCGACATCGAGCGGCTGGCCCGGCAGGCGCTGGCCGACGTGCGGGGCACCGTCGGGGCGTACCGCGGCGTGAACCTGGCGACGGAGCTGGCCGGCGCCCGCTCGGCGCTGGCCGCCGCGGGCGTCGCGGCGGACCTGCCGGAGACGGTGCCGTCGCTGCCGGCGGAGCGGGACGAGCTGTTCGGCTGGACGGTCCGCGAGGGAGTGACCAACGTGGTCCGGCACAGCGGCGCCCGGCGCTGCGAGATCCGGATCGACCCGACGGCCGTGGAGATCCGCGACGACGGCCGGGGGCCGGCCGGCGAGCCGGACGAGGCCGGCCACGGCCTGGTCGGGCTCCGCGAGCGGGCCCAGCGGCTGGACGCCACGGTCACCGTCGGCCGCCCGCGCGGCGGGCGCGGCTTCCTGCTGCGGGTGGCCGTGCCCGACACGGAACGGGGGACGGCCGGATGACCGAGCCGATCCGGCTGCTGCTCGCGGACGACCAGGCGCTGGTCCGGGGCGCGCTCGCCGCGCTGCTCTCGCTGGAGCCGGACCTGACCGTGGTGGCCGAGGTGGGCCGGGGCGACGAGGTGGTGCCGGAGGCGCTGCGTAGCCGGCCGGACGTGGCCCTGCTCGACGTGGAGATGCCCGGCCTCGACGGGGTTGCGGCGGCCGCGGCGCTGCGGGCCGCGCTGCCCGGCTGCCGGGTGCTGGTGGTGACCACCTTCGGCCGGCCCGGTTACCTGCGGCGGGCCATGGAGGCGGGCGCGAACGGCTTCGTGGTCAAGGACACCCCGGCCCGGCAGCTCGCCGACGCGGTCCGCCGGGTGCACGCCGGGCTGCGGGTGGTCGACCCGACGCTCGCCGCGGAGACGCTGGCCACCGGGCCGAGCCCGCTCACCGACCGGGAGACCGAGGTGCTGCGTACGGCCCGGGGCGGCGGCACGGTGGCGGAGCTGGCTGCCACACTGCACCTGTCCGAGGGGACGGTGCGCAACCACCTGTCGGCGGCGATCGGCAAGACCGGCGCCCGCAACCGGGCCGACGCCGTGCGGGTGGCCGAGGAGAACGGCTGGCTGCTCGGCGACTGAGCCGGCTCAGGCGGTGGCCGGCGGGGCCGGGAGCTGGTCCACGACCACGACCGCCGTGCCGGGCCGCAGCTCGGCGAGGAGCTGCCGCTGCCCGCTGCGGGTGAGCCGGATGCAGCCGTTGGTGACGTTCTTCCCGAGCGTGTCGTCGGTGTACCAGCTGTGCAGTCCGATGTGGGCGCCGCGCAGCCCGGTCGGCACCGCGTCCGGGTCGTCGGGGATCGCGCCGAGGGCGAAGATGTCCACGCCGCCGTAGACGTCCTGCGGGGGCGGGGTGCGGCCCAGCACGAAGGTGCGGCCGAGCGGCGTCGACTGGCCGGGCGCGCCGAGGCTGACCTCCCAGGAGCGCACCGCGCGGCCGTCCCGGTACCAGGTGAGCCGGTGCGGGCGGCGCTCCACCACGACCTGGTCGCGC
Source organism: Micromonospora chaiyaphumensis (assembly GCF_900091435.1). GTDB lineage: Bacteria > Actinomycetota > Actinomycetes > Mycobacteriales > Micromonosporaceae > Micromonospora > Micromonospora chaiyaphumensis. The sequence continues at coordinate 139,156 of NZ_FMCS01000011.1, read as the reverse complement.
AGGGCGACGGTGTTCCAGCCGCCGGCCGGCAGCCAGGCGATGCGCCGGTTGGCCGAGGGCAGCAGGACGGCGGTCCAGCCCATCCGCCGCTCGACGATCGGCACGGTCAGCTCGACGCCGCTGATGGTGGGGGCGAGGAAGGCCAGCGGCCGGCCCCCGGGCGCGTCGTACGCGGCCACCTCCCGGATGGGCGTGAGCCCCTCGGCCAGTGGCCGGGTGTCGGCCGTGCCGGGGTCGGCGGGGAAGCCACCGGGCGCCGGGTCGTAGGTGACCACCGGCAGGTCGTCCGGGGCGGGTGCGGCGGGCGGCACGGACTCCTCGGGGGACGGGACCGGCTCCTCCGGGGCGGGCGGAAGCGCCGCCGTGGGTGCGGCGGCGACCGGCGCCGGGGCCGGGCCGGCGGTGAGGGTCCGCCCGACCAGCAGCGCAGCCGCCAGCAGCACCGGTACGCCGACCGCGGCGAGCAGCCAGCCGAACGTCCACCGCGAGAACAATCGGTCAAACAGCACGATCGATACTGTAATCGGGCGAACGGCCCCCGGGCCGCGAAACGGTGGCGCCGGGGGCCGGTGTCGTCCCTGGTCAGGGCAGCTTCGCGCCGATGTGGATGGCGATCGCGTCGTGCGCGTTGACGGTGGCGGGGAACCATCCGTTGGCGTCCACGGTGATCACCGGGCCGCTGCACGAGCCGTTGCTGACGGTGCCGTGGATGACGTCGCAGTAGCGGCCGGCCGGCAGGCCCGTGTAGTAGGAGCGGCCGCTGATCGCGAAGTCCTCGTCGTTGATGGTGAGGTAGCCCTTGCCGGCCCGGCTGAACGCGATGTGCTGCCACCCGTTGTCGTACCAGTTGGCGACGCCGGCGCCCTGGGTGGCGTTGGCGAAGCCGACCATGTTGGCGATCACCGGCCAGCGGTGCTCGCACTCCCAGCCGGAGTAGCAGGTGGTGTTCGACGTCCGGTTGCTGGCGTCCGAGGGTGGGCCCTGGTCCTTGTTGCTGAAGGTGTAGCTCGACATCACCGCCGGCGTGCCGTACGGCCAGGCGAGCATGAAGGCGTTCGCGAGGGCGTACTCGCCGCGGTCGCGGTAGGTCAGGACGCCACCGTCGCGCTGGGTGTCGTGGTTGTCGGTGAAGACCACCGCCGAGCCGCCGGGCAGGTAACCCCAGGACTCGCCGAAGTTCCGCAGGTACGCCAGCCGCTCGCTGTTGAACATCCGGGCCAGGTCCTTGCCGTAGCGGAACTCGTGGACGTCGCCGTTGCCGGTGTACTCGGTCGGCTGGATCGGCTCGCCGGCGCCGTAGATGACCTCCTGCACCAGGTACGCCGAGCGGGACAGGCGGCTCCGGATGTTGGCGATGTCGGCGGCCGGCATGTGCTTGCTGGCGTCCAGCCGGAAGCCGTCGACGCCCAGCGAGAGCAGGTCGTTGAGGTACGCGGCGAGCCGGCCGCGCACATAGTCCGACTCGGTCTTCAGGTCGGCGAGGTTGACCAGTTCGCAGTTCTGCACCTCGTACCGGTCGCCGTAGTTGGCGATGTCGTTGTTGCCGTTGCGGCCGCAGTAGTGGAAGTCCTGGCTGGAGTAGGTGCCCGGGTAGTCGTAGTGGCCGAAGGTGCTGCCGGCCCACCCGGTGCCGCCGTTGTCCTGGCCGGACATGTGGTTGACCACGGCGTCGACGATCACCTTCACGCCGGCGTTGTGGCAGGTGTTCACCATCGACTGGAACTGGACGCGGGTGCCCTTGCGGGACTCGATCCGGTAGCTCACCGGCTGGTAGGCCACCCACCACTGGTTGCCCCGGACGTGCTCCTGCGGCGGGGACACCTGGACGTAGCCGTAGCCCTTCGGGCCGAGCGTGCCGGTGCACTCGCTGGCCACCGAGGCCCAGTTCCACTCGAAGAGTTGGACGATGACCTTCTTGCTGCCGGGGGTGGCCGCGGCGACCGGGGGTGCCGCCACGGTGGTCGGGACGAGCAGGCCGGCGGCCAGGCCCAGGGCGAGGGCCGCCGCACGGCATCGGCGTCGATGCATCGGGACTCCTGAGGGGGTGTGCGGTGCGGGGGAGGCGTAGGTGCCGAGTTCTTGCAAGTAGGCCTGAAATTTTCGGCAAGGTTACAAGCGTGTTGCAAGAAATGTCAACGCATGGACATACGTCGTTTCGACAGGCGCTACACGCGCCCCGGGTCCGGACGGTTCGACGGATCGGCCGAGAAATTCGCCACCGGAGGTGATCCGCCCGTGCCGTCCGTCCGTACTGGAGGGGGGAGCAGGGTCGGCCGGTGGGTGCGCCGCCGCGAGACGATCGAGGAGCAGATGGCCCGGGCACAGCAGAACGAGAAGGCGACGACCGTCCGGACCACCACCAGCAGCCGTGGTGCCCGGACGATGTCGAGATCCGCGATGGTGGCGCTCACCGCGTCCGCGCTCGCCGTCGCGTGGGCCGGCCTCGAACTGGCCGGCGCCGGCACCGTCATGTACACGTACGGATTCTTCTTCACCGAGTTCTTCGCCGGGGTGGTCGCCCTGGTCTCGCTCAGCCTCACCGTCATGCTGGGCCTGCTCGCCACCGACCGGCTGGTGCTGCTCATCCGGCACCGGGTGCTGCTCCAGTCGGCGCACCGGGCCACCGGCATCCTCGGCGTGGCCGGGCTGGTCTGCCACGTGCTCACCAAGGTCGCCATCGGCCGGGCCGGGCCCACCGACGCGCTGGTGCCGTTCGTCGCCGGCCGGGGCCTCTACGTCGGGCTGGGCACCGTGGCCGCGCTGCTGATGGTCGGCGTGCTCTGGACCGGCATCGTCCGGGTCCGGTTCGCCGGCGTCGGTCCGCGGTGGATGTGGCGGGCGCTGCACTCCATGGCGTACGTCTCCTGGCCGTTCGCGCTGGTCCACGGGCTGAACGCGGGCCGCGCCGCGAAGACCTGGGTGGTGCTGAGCTACCTGGCCTGCGTGCTGCTCGTCGTGGTGGCGCTGCTGGTCCGCCTCTCCGTCCACCTCGGCAAGCGCAGCCGGGAGCAGCACCAGGCCGCCGCGCTGAACCAGGCGATGGCCGGCAAGGGGGAGGAGCGCACCGGCCTGCTCGCCGGCCTGACCCGGCGCCGGGCCGCCGGCAAGGAGGACAGCCGGGGCCGCGAGGGTCGCTGGGCCGAGGCCACCGCCACCTGGACGGCACCGGCCGGCACCGCCCGGCGGCGCGATCCCGAGCGCTTCGCCGTACCCGTGGTGCCGGAGCCCGGAACGCTGCGCGAGCCGGTCCGCGCGACGGCCAGCCGGCGGCGCGCCGAGGCGCCGGTCTCCCCGGCCCGGCGGCGGGGCGCGGAGCCCGCGCCGGCCGCCCGGCGCCGCGACGACGAGCGGACCGGCCGCCGTTACCGGGACGAGGAGGAGCGGCCCACGCGCCGCTCCCGCGTGGACGCCGACGCCGGCTACTCGGCCCCGCCGGAGAGCGAGGGCCGGCACTCGGCCCCGCCGGACACCGGCACCCGCTACTCCACTCCGGCGGAGGTCGCCCGCTACTCGGCCCCGCCCCGCCGGAGCGACGAGCCGGAGGAGCCGTGGGACAGCCCCAGCCGCTGGGAGAGCCGGCCGGTCTCCGGCGAGCCGATCTCGGCCGGTCCGATCTCGGGCAGCCCGATCTCCTCGGCGCCGCGCAGCGGCAGCGGCCGGCACAGCGCCGAGGAGGACCTGCCGGAGGAGCCGGACTACTGGCGCCCGCCGGCCCGCTACGCCCCCGACGACGCCTTCATCGACGACACCCCGACCCTTGTCGACCTTGCCTCCCGGCGGGCCATGCGGGCCTCCGGCGAGAGCCGGTCGAGCCGGCGCAAGCGGGCCAACGCCGACGCCGTGGACGGCGCGTACTGGGCCGGGCTGCGGGGTGAGGCCAAGTGATGCGGACGACCGTGCCGCCGGTGGCCTGCGTCGGCGAGCCCCGGCTCACCGCCGGCTTCGCCGAGTTCGGCCGGCTCGACCTGCTGGCACACGAGGAGGTGCACGGCCCGATCGGGCCGATGGAGCCGGCCGCCCTGCTTCGGCTCGCCGAGGCGATCGACCTCAAGGGCAAGGGCGGGGCCGGCTTCCCGTTCGCCCGCAAGCTGCGCGCCGTGCTGGAGTCCTGCGAACGGCAGGACCTCGCCGCCGTGGTGGTGGTCAACGCCAGCGAGGGGGAGCCGGCGAGCTGGAAGGACAAGGTGCTGCTCACCCGGGCCCCGCACCTCATCCTGGACGGTGCCGCGCTGGCCGCGTACGCGCTGGACGCCGAGGAGATCGTGATCGGGGTGGCCGACGACGAAGTCGGCCGGCCGTCGCTCACCGAGGCGTTGCAGGAGCGCCGGATGCCGGTGCCGACCACCATCGTCACCGTGCCGCACCGGTTCATCTCCGGCGAGGGCGGCGCCCTGGTCAACGGGATCAACGGGCTGCCGCACATCCCGCCCGGCACGAAGAAGCGCTCCAGCGACTCGGGGGTGGGCGGGCTGCCCACCCTGCTCTCCAACGCCGAGACGTACGCCCAGCTCGCGGTCGCCGCCCGGATCGGCCCGTACGAGTACGCGGCGCTCGGCACCGATGACGAGCCGGGCACCGTGCTGCTCACCGTCACCGGTGCGGCCAAGCGGCCCGCCGTGGTCGAGTGCGCGGCCGGCACCCCGCTGCGGGAGATCCTGGAGCTCTGCGAGGTGCCCGAGGGGCCGGGCATCCTGATGGGCGGCTACCACGGCAAGTGGATAACTCCGGAGGCGGCCGACCGGGCCGAGGTCTCCCGCAAGGGGCTGGTCGCGGTGGGCGGGACGCTCGGCGCCGGCATCATCGTCCCGCTGGCCCGGGACACCTGCCCGCTCGGCGAGGCCGCCCAGGTGGTCCGCTACCTGGCCGGCGAGTCCGCCGGGCAGTGCGGCCCGTGCAAGATGGGCCTGCCCGACCTGGCCCGCGCCGTCGACCTGGCGGTCTCCGGCAGCGCCCCCATCGAGGTGGTTCGCGCGGCGGCCGGCGACGTGAAGGGGCGCGGCGCGTGCAGCCACCCCGACGGCACCGCCCGGTTCGCGCTGTCCGCCATGGAGGTGTTCGCCGAGGATCTGCGGCTGCACGCCACCGGCGAGGGCTGCGGCAAGCGGGTCAAGGGCGTCATGGGCCTGCCGGGCGCGCCCGACGCCAACCCGCGCAAGCTCACCCTCGACTGGTCCCGCTGCGACGGGCACGGCCTCTGCGCCCACGTGGTCCCGGACTTCATCCGGCTCGATGGCAACGGTTACCCCGCCTTCCCCGCCACCCCGGTGCCGACCTGGCTGCGGGAGGGCGCGCTCAAGGCGGTCAAGGTCTGTCCCGAACTCGCGCTCCGGCTGGTCAAGGCCGAGTAGCCCAACCCGGAGGAGACGCGGATGCGCCCACGTACCGCCCGCCGCCTGCTCGCCGCCGCCGTGCTGGCCGCCACGCTGCCCGGCGCGGTGTCCTGCGCGGTCGGGCCGGAGCGGGCCACCCCGGTCGGCGCGGTGGCCCCCGCCCCGTCCGCCTCCGCGTCGCCGGCCGCCCCGGTGGTCCCGGCCCGGGTGCCGGAGACGCTGTCGTTCACGGCGAAGACCCTGGACGGTACGGCGTTCAGCGCCGCCGCCCTGGCCGGGAAGCCGGTGGTGCTCTGGTTCTGGGCGCCCTGGTGCGCCACCTGCGCCAGCCAGGCGTGGACGGTCGCCGAGATCGCCCCGAAATACCGGGACACCGTGCCGATCGTCGGCGTGGCCGGGCTGGGCGAGCAGAAGGCCATGAAGGAGTTCGTCAGCGAGTTCGAGCTGGCCGGCACCCCGCAGCTCGACGACCGCTCCGGCGTGCTGTGGCGGCGGTTCGAGGTGGTCGAGCAGAGCACCTTCGTGGTCGTCGACCGCGACGGCCGGGTGGTCCACCAGGGCTTCCTGGACGGGGAGTCGCTGACCCGGCAGGTCGACGCGCTGGCCCGGGGATGACCGGCGGGCTGCTGCTCGCGCTGACCGCGGGCATGCTCGCCGCGGTCAACCCGTGCGGCTTCGCCATGCTGCCCGCGTACCTGTCGCTGCTGGTCGCCGGCCCCGCCGAGGGCCGCGGCGCGGTCGGCCGCGCGCTCACCGCCACGGCCGGGCTGACGCTCGGGTACGCGCTGGTCTTCGGCGCCTTCGGGCTGGCCGTCGCGCCGCTGGCCGACTGGCTGCGCCCCCGGCTGCCCTGGCTCACCGTGACCCTCGGCGTGCTGCTGGCGCTGGCCGGCTGCTGGCTGCTCGCCGGCCGGCGGCTGCCCGCCCCGCGCCCGTTCGCCCGGGCGCCCCGGCTCACCGGCACCTGGCCGGGCATGGTCCTGTTCGGGGCGGCGTACGCGCTCACCTCGCTGACCTGCTCCATCGCGCCGTTCCTGGCGATCGTGGTGACCAGCCTGCGGGCCGGCTCGACGCTACGCGGGCTGGCGCTCTTCGGCGCGTACGCGCTCGGAATGGGTCTGGTGGTCGGGGTGGCCGCGCTCGGCGTGGCGTTGGTGCGCGGCCGGCTGGTGGCCCGGCTGCGCGGCGCCGGCGCGTGGGTGCCCCGCCTCAGCGGCCTGGTGCTGCTGGTCGCGGGCGGCTACGTCGCCTGGTACGGCTGGTACGAGGTGCGCCTCGCCCGGGGCCGTCACGACGCCTTCGGCGACCCGGTCGTGCGCGCCGCCGCCCGCGTGCAGCAGGCGCTCGTCCACGCGGTCGACACGGCCGGTCCGGCGCTGCTGGCGGCCGTCCTGGTGCTGCTGCTGGCGGCCGGCGTGCGCCGACGGCGACGGCGGGGGCCGGACGAGCCGACCCCCGCCGCGCGTCAGGCGGTCAGCGGACCGGGGTGAGCCGGTCGGTGCCGAGCTTGTCGCGGAGCACCTCGGGCACGACGACCGAGCCGTCGGGCTGCTGGAACTGCTCCAGGATGGCCGGGAAGAGGCGGCTGGTGGCCAGCGCCGACCCGTTGAGGGTGTGCACGAACCGGGTCTGCTTGCCGCCCGGCTCGCGGTAGCGGATGGCCGCCCGGCGGGCCTGGTAGTCGCCGCCCCAGGAGACCGACGACACCTCCTTGTACTTGCCGGTGCTCGGCATCCAGACCTCGACGTCGAGGGTCTTCTTCATGGCGGCGCTGGAGTCGCCCGCGGCGAGCAGGCTGGTCTGGAAGTGCAGGCCCAGCTTCTCGACCAGGCCCTCGACGTGGCCGACCATGGCCTCCAGCGCGGCGCCCGCCTGCTCCGGCAGGGTGAACTGGAAGATCTCCACCTTGTTGAACTGGTGGCCGCGCACGGTGCCACGCTCGTCCGAGTGCGAGCCGGCCGCCTCGCGCCGGTAGCACGGGGTGTAGGCGAACGCCTTCAGCGGCAGCTTCGCGGTCTCCAGGATCTCGTCCTGGAACGCGCCGAGGATCGCCGTCTCCGCGGTGGGCAGCAGGAACTGGCCGCGCGGGGCGGACTGCTTGTCCAGGTGGTAGACGTCGTCGTAGAACTTCGGGAACTGGCCGGCCGCGAAGCCGGCGCTGTCCAGCAGCAGGTGCGGCGGGAGCAGGAACTCGTAGCCGGCCTGGATGTTCTGCTCGATGAGCCAGTTGACCAGCGCCCACTCCAGCCGGGCGCCGAGGCCCGTGTACATCCAGAAGCCGGAGCCGCCGAGCTTCACCCCGCGCTCGTGGTCGACCAGGCCGAGCGCCCGGCTCAGCTCCACGTGGTCCCGGACCTTCTCGACGGCCGGCGGCTCGCCGAAGGTGCGCACGACCCGGTTGGCCTCCTTGCCACCGGCGACCACGTCGTCGGCGGGCAGGTTGGGCAGCTCGCTCATGGTGGTGCGCAGCCGGGACTGCACCTCGTCCAGCTGGGACTCCAGCTCAGCGAGCTGCTTGCGCTCGGCCTCCGGCGCGACCGGCTCCGGCGTGGCGCCGGACCGCTTCGCCTCCGCGTACGCGCGCGCCTCGGCCTTGCGGCGCTGCCGCTCGGCGTCGATCTCCGTGATGAGGGCGCGGCGTTCCTGGTCGAGCCGCTGGATCTCGTCCAGCGCCCGGTTGACCTCGGCGGGATCCAGACGCTTCGCCAGCGCGGTCGCCACCGCCTCGCGATCCTTCCGGATCAACTCCATGTCGAGCATGCTGCTCCGTACGCCTCCGTCCAGGCAGTCAGGTGGGACCCACAGATGCTACCGTCGCGGCCCGTTCCGCCCGCCCCGGCCCGCGCAGGCCGCCGTCCGATCGGGCGTCGACGCCGGCTCGCCCTCGACAGTCACCGTGGGTGACGGCATCGCCGCCGGCGATCAGATGTGACGGTCGGTGACGGACGCCGGCCTCCGGTGCCGGTCGACGCCGCTGTCCCGCCCGGCCACAGGCCGCTGAGCTGCCTGTTCGCTCGAACACCCCGCCAACCCCGCCCCCACCCACGACCGCCTTTGCTCTGCAGCCATGGGCGCATCGGTTGCGGTCCGTGCCTGCTGCGCGGATGGCTGCAGAGCAAAGGCGCGGTGAGGGTGGGGTGGGGGTGGGCACCGGGATGACGCAGGGTGACAGCGGGCGTGGGCTCGCGGGGCGGGCCGTCCTGCGCCCGCCACGGTCGGTCCGGTCAGAGGCGCACCGGCATGAGGATGGAGAAGACGTCCTCGTCGTCGGGGCGGCGCACGGCCAGCGGGGCGATCGGCCCGTCCAGCTCCAGCACGAGCTGGCCCCGGCCGCCGGCGTCCAGGGCGTCGAGCAGGTACTCCCGGTTCACCCCCACCCGCAGGCCGTCCGGCGCGTCCGGCCCGAGCACGCACAGCCCGCCCCGGTCGTCCACGCCGAGCACGACCACCTCGCGGTCGACCCCCGCGTACTCGCGGAGCAGCACCGGAGCGGCCTCGGCGGTGAGCGCCCGCCGCAGCGCCGGCACGTCCACCGGGATCCGGTGGGTGGGCACCCCGCCGACCTGCCCGTGCAGCAGCCGCCGGTAGTCCGGGAAGTCGTACGGGAGCGCCGCGGCGGTCACCGGCCGGCCGGCGACCGCGACCGCCACCCGGTCCGGGCCCACCGTGAGGTGCGCCTCCGGGGTGATCCCGGCGCCGGTGTCGAGCAGGACGCGCAGCTCGTCGACCGCGTCCACCGGCAGCAGCGCGCGGACGGGCGGGCCGTCGACCTTCCCGGCGACCCGGGCCACGGCCAGCCGGTGCCGGTCGGTGGCGACCAGCCGGACGCCGTCCGGCTCGACCTCCAGCAGCACGGCGGAGAGCACCGGAAGCTCCGGATCGCTGCCGACGGCGAACCGGACGGAGTCCACGGCGGCGGCCAGGTCGGTGCGGGACAGCACGAGTCGGGTGGTGCTCACGGGGGTCTCCTCCGGATCGATCAGGGTACGGATCCGGGAGAGCTCGCGGCGGGCGTCGGCGAGGCCGTCCTCCAGGCGGCGCAGGTGCGCGTCCAGCAGCCGGTGCACCACGGCCGGCCGGTGCCGGTGCCGCAGCGCCTCGGCGATCCCGGCCAGCGGCATGCCGACCCGGCGCAGCCCGGCGACGAGGCGGGCCGGGGCCACCTGGTCGTCGGTGTACCAGCGGTAGCCGGTGGCCGGGTCCACCAGCGCCGGCACCAGCACGCCGGACCGGTCGTAGAACCGCAGCGCGCTCACCGTCAGCCCGCTGGCCCGGGCCAGCTCGCCGATGCTGCGCAGTTCGCTCTCCACGACGCCGGATCCTGGGCCCTCGACCCGGTCGAGGGTCAAGCGCCCAGCACCCGGAACGTGATCCCGGCCCGGACCAGCCGGTCGAGCAGGGCGTCGCCCATGGCGGTCACCGGGGTCACCTGCCCGGCGGTCGGAGGCAGGTCGTCGAGGGCCAGGCAGAGCGCCGACTCGGCGAGCATCTTGGCGGTCTCGTCGTAACCGGGGTCGCCGCCGGCCACCTCGGCGCGGACCGTCCGGCCACCGGCGGTGCCGACGAACCGGACCCGGAACCACGACTTCGCCCGCTGCTCGGCGCTCGGCCCCTGCCCGGAGGAGAGCCGGCCGAGCAGCCAGCGCCGCGTCGGCGGCAGCTTCACGAGGCCGACCACCCCGGCCAGGCCCACCCCGGCGGCCAGCACGGTGGGCAGCCGCTTCACCGCCGCGAAGTGGCGGTAGCGGAAGTCCGGGCCGTACTCCGGGCGGGCCGCCGCCGACCGGCGGACCACCTGCGGGTCGATGGTGGGCAGCGGCACCGCCCACTGCCCGAACTCCCGGACCCGGCCGACCCGGCCGGGCACCGCCCGGACCCGGCGGCCCTCCGGCCGCGGCTCGACCGCCTTCCGCGCCTTCGCCGCCCGGCTCATCTCCCCTGTGCGGGAGAACGCGGTCAGCGCCGAGTGGTACGTCCCGGCGGAGAACCGCCCGCCGGCCCGGACGTAACCGTCCACGGTGACCGGCCCGTCGGTGGGCAGGTGCTTGACGGTGTACCAGGCGCCCAGGTCGTGCGGGATCGAGTCGAAGCCGCAGGCGTGCACCAGCCGCGCCCCGGTGCGCACCGCCTCGGCGTGGTGCCGCACGTACATGAGGTCGACGAACTCCGGCTCGCCGGTGATGTCGAGGTAGTCGGTGCCGGCGGCGGCACAGGCCGCGACCAGCGGCTCGCCGTGGTGGACGTACGGGCCGACGGTGCTGGCGACCACCCGGGCGCTCTCCGCCACGGCCCGCAGCGACGCCGGGTCGGTCACGTCGGCGGTGAGCAGCGGCAGCTCGGCCAGGCCCGGCTCGATGGCGGCCAGCCGCTCGCGCACCCCGGCCAGCTTGCCGGGGTTGCGACCGGCCAGCGCCCAGCGCAGCCCGTCGGGGGCGTGCCGGGCCAGGTACTCGGCGGTCAGGCCGCCGGTGAACCCGGTGGCGCCGAAGAGGACGAGATCGTACGGGCGGTCGTCGCGCATCCGCCGAGTGTGCCACCCGGGGCCGGCCGGATCACGCGGCGAGGAGGGCCGACTCAGCCGGGCCGGTCCAGCCGGGAGCGGTCCGCCCGCAGCACCTCGCCGGTCTCGACGAGCTGTTTCGTCTCCCGCAGCACCTGCCGCAGGAACCGGCCGGGATCGTCGCCGACCAGGTGGGCGGCCAGCCCCGGCAGCGCCGCCCCGCCGGCCGGCAGGCGGGCCGCCAGCTCGGTGCCCCGCCCACCGGGTGCGGGGCGGGCGGACAGCTCGACCCCGCCGCCGAGCCGGCGCAGTGGTTCCGGCCGGCGCCCGCGCGGAAGCACCTCCTCGGGCCGGCCGGCCACCGTCACGACCTGCCAGCGCCGGGGGTCGGTCGCGGCCGTGGCCGGCCGGCGCCGGTGCCGGTGTACGAGGGCGCCCGCCACCGCGACGGCGAGTCCGCCGCCGGTCAGCCGTCGCAGCCGTCCCACCGGCCCCTCCCGTCGTCCCGGGTCCCGGGCGGCCGGCGCCGTGCGGCCGGCCGCCCGCGTGCCTCCACGGTGCGGCCGGGTCGGGTGAGCGGGCTTCGCCCCGAAGGGGTGAACCGGCCCGGGCGGGGTAACCGCAGCCCGCACCGACCGGGGGAGGGGCCGCATGCCGGAGGAGGCTGACCGCGTCAAGGTCGCCGCGACACCGACCGAATTCACCGGGGCGACGGACGTCGCCGACCCGCCGCCGCTCGTCCCGGGTGGCGCCGGTGCGGTGGGGGCCGGCGGGGTGCCCGGCGGGGGCGGTTCGGCGGGCGGCCTCGGTGTGGTCGGCGCGCCGCTGCTGGCGTCCCGGCTGGCGCCGGCCGCGCTGCCCGAGCCGGTGCTGGTCCGGCCCCGGTTGCTGGACCGGCTCGACGAGGGCGCCGCCGGGCCGGTCACCCTGGTCCTCGCGCCGGCCGGCTGGGGCAAGACCACGCTGCTCGCCGGTTGGGCCCGGGCCGTACCGGCCGAGCCCCCGCCGGCCTGGGTGACCGTCGAGGAGGGCGACACCGGCGAGCGGCTCTGGGCCTACCTGGCGGCGGCGCTGCGGGCGGCCGCCGAGGGAGTGCCGGACGAGGGACCCCGGCCGCCGGTGCCGGACGGCCCGCCCCGGCCGGACCAGCTGGAGCTGCTCGCCGCGGCGCTGGCCGCCCGGGAGCGCCCGGTGCTGCTGGTCCTGGACGACCTGCACCGGGTGACCGACCCGGCCGCGCTGACCGGGCTGGAGTTCCTGCTCCGGCACTCCGAGGGGCGGCTGCGGCTGGTGGCGGCCGCGCGGACCGATCCGCCGCTGGCCCTGCACCGGTGGCGGCTGGCCGGCGAGCTGACCGAGGTGGGTCCCGGCGAGCTGGCGTTCACCCCCGACGAGGTGGCCGACCTGCTGGTCGCGCACGGCGTACCGCTGCCGGCCGCGGCGGTGCCCCGGCTGGCCGACCGGACCGGGGGTTGGCCGGCCGGCCTGCGCTTCGCCGCGCTGGCTCTGCGCGCCCAGGCCGACCCGGCCCGTGCGGTCGACGGGTTCGCCGGCGACCGGCCGGACGTCGCCGGCTACCTGCGCGACGAGGTGCTCGCGCCGCTGGACCCGGCCGCCCGGGACGTGCTGCGCCGCAGCGCGGTGGCCGCCGCCGTCTGCGCCGACCTGGCCGACGCGGTGACCGGTCGGCCCGACGCCGGCCAGGTGCTGGCCGACCTGGCCCGGAAGGGCGGCTTCGTGCAGCAGGACGGCGGTAGCCCACCCTGGTACCGGTGCCACCCGCTCCTGGCCGACCTGCTGCGCGACGAGCTGGACCGGCTCCCCGCCGACGAGCTGCGGGACCTGCACCGGCGCGCCGCCGGCTGGTACGCGGGTCACGACCGGCCGGCCGAGGCGCTGCGGCACGCCCTGTCCGCGGGCGAGTGGGACGCGGCCACCGAGCTGCTGATCGCCCGCTGGCCCGACCTGGCGCCGTACGGGCGGGACCGGCCCGCCGCCCCGGCCCCGCCCGAGCCGCCGGTCGAGGCGGTGCGCCGCGATCCCGAGCTGGCGCTGGCCGGTGCGGCCGAGCGGGCGTACGCCGGGGACGTCGAGGCGGCCGGGGAACGGTTGCGGACGGCTGTCGAGCACGCCCGCGACCTGCCGGCCCCCCGTCGGGACCGGTTCCGGCGGCTGGCCACCGCGCTGGAGCTGACCCTGGCCCGGCTCGCCGGGGACCACGACGAGGTACGCCGGACCGCCGGGCGGTTGCTGGCGACCGCCACCCCGGCCGGTCCCGGGGACGACCCGCGGGCCGGGGTGGCGGAGGAGGCCGACGTGCGGGCGGTCGCCGGCACCGCGCTGGGGCTGGTGGCGCTGGCCGAGGGGAAGCTGCCCGAGGCAGCCGGGCACTTTGCCGGCGCGCTGGCGGCGGCCCGGAGGGCGGGCCGACCGCGTACCGAGCTGGTCTGCGCCAGCCGGTCGGCGCTGCTGGACGCGGCGCACGGCGCGCTGCGGTCGGCCGAACGCACCGCCCGGGAGGCGCTGGCCCTGCCGCCCTGCGAGGGCTGGTCCTCGCGGCTGGACTGCGGGTACGCGTACCTCGCGCTGGCCCTGGTGGCCTGGGACCGCGACGAGCCGGCGGAGGCCGCCGCCAACCTCACCCTGGCCGGTCCGGCGACCACGGAGCCGGGCGGGGAGGCGCTGGCCGCGCTCTGCCGGGCCGGCCTGCTGGCGGCCGGCGGCGAACCGGCCGCGGCCCTGCGTGCCCTCACGGCGGCCCGGGAGACCGCGCCCGGCCCCGAGCTGCGCGCCTGGCTGGTCGCCGACGAGGCCCAGCTGCGCGCCGCCGTCGGAGACCTGGACGGCGCGCGTGCCCTGCTCACCGAGGCGGGAGCCGGCACGACCGAGGCTGCGACGGTCGTCGGCGCGGGGCCGGTGACCCGGCCGGCGACCGACGCCGGGCCGGCCGCCCGGGAGCCGGACGGGGCACGTGACGGTGGGCAGGCCGCCCTCGACGTGGCCCTGGCGCGGGTGCGGCTGGCGGCCGGCGACGCCCGCGCCGCCGGCCGGGGGCTGCCCGACTGGACCGGCCCGGCCGCCGATGCCTGGCCGCTGCCCGTGCGGCTCGCCGCCGGGCTGCTCGACGCGGTGCTCACCGGCGCGGCCGGCGACGACCGCCGGGCCGGGCGGATCCTGGAGCAGGTGCTCGACCTGGCCGAGCCGGAGGGCTACCGGCGGGTCTTCACCCGCGCCGAGCCGGCCGTCCGCGACCTGCTCGCCGGGCACCTCGACGCCGGCACCGCGCACTGGGCGACGGTGAGCGACCTGGTCCGCGGGGCGGACGAACGGCGGGCCGACGAGTCGCCGGAGCGGCCGGCCGGCACCGAGCGGACCCTGGACGAGCCGCTCACCGAGCGGGAGCTGACCATCCTGCGCTACCTGCAGAGCATCCTGTCCAACGTGGAGATCGCCGGTGAGCTGTCACTGTCGGTCAACACGGTGAAGACGCACGTGCGCAACATCTACCGGAAGCTCGACGCGACCCGCCGGCGGGAGGCCGTCCGGCGGGCGCGCGAGCTGCGGCTCATCTGACGGTGTCAGGCGTCAGCGGCGCCGTCCACGGCGGCCAGCAGCTCGGCCACGTCGTAACCGCCGTCGTGCCGGATGTCGTTGACGAAGAGCGTCGGGGTCGCGTCGACGCCGCTGCGGATGCCGCCGACGAAGTCCTGCCGGACCCGGTCGGCGTGGGCCTGCCGCCCGACCTCCGCGCCGACCTCGTCGGGCGGCAGCCCGAGCTGCTCCACCCCGAGTGACAGGTGCACCGGGTCAAGCTGGTCCTGGTGCTCGTAGAGCCAGTCGTGCATCTCCCAGAACCGGCCCCGCCGGCCGGCCGCCTCGGCGGTCTCCGCGGCGCTCTCGGCGTACGGGTGCACGTTGGCGATGGGGAAGTGCCGGTAGACCAGCCGGACCGTGTCGGCGCGCTGGCGCAGCACCTCGGCCAGGTTGGTGTACGCGGCCCCGCAGAACCGGCACTGGAAGTCCCCGTACTCGACGAGGGTGACCGGCGCGTCGGCCGGCCCGCGGGCGTGGTCCGTCCCGGTCACGGGGAGCCGCAGCCGGGCGGTGGTGACCTGCAGTGGCGTGGTCATCGGGCCATCACCCGCCGATCCGGCGTGGCGTTCGGATCAGTCATGGTTCCCAGCCTCGCCGGCGCCGGGGTGAGCCGGGATCACCCGGCCCGGGTGGTCCGCCTCAGCGGCCCACGGTCACGTGGTTCTGCACCTCCCGGATGCCGGGCGCGCTCCACACCACCCGCTCGATCTCCGCGCGCTCGCCGGCCGAGTGGACCAACCCCTCCAGCAGCACCGTGTCGCCGTGCACGCGGACGCTGATCCCCTCCGCCTCGGTGGCGGCGTTGCGGGCCAGCGCGTCCACGATGCGCTCGGCCAGGTCGCGCCCGTCCGGCCGTGCGCTCGGCCGCACCGTGATGCCGTTGCTCACCCCGCGTACGCCGGTGAGCCGGGCGATCGAGCGTTCGGCGGCCCGGCGCTGGTACTCCCACTCGACCTCGCCGTGCAGGGTGACCCAGCCGTCGGCGACGGTCACGTTGAGCGCCTCGATGGGCACGAACGCGTCCCACTCCAGGGCGCGGCTGGCCGCGGTGGCGATCTCCGGGTCACTCTTCTCGGCCGAGGTCGCGATCCGGACGGCCAGGTCGTTGGCGACCGCCCGCACCCGGGGCACCCGGTGCGCGGCCCGCTCGGCGGCCCACTTCTTGGCGTAGCTGTCCACCGAGCCGGCCAGCGTCACCACCCCCTCGGTGACGGTCACCCCGATCTCGTTGGGGCGTACCCGGGGCTCCCAGGTCAGCTCGTCGAGGACGGCGGTCTGGATCTCCTGGTCGGTGCGGGTGGTCGTCGCGGTGGCCATGGTGGCTCCCTCCGGGTCGGATCGCGCTGTTCACCGGGCTCCGCCACCGGCACGGAGTCCCGCAACCCCGATCCTGCGCCCGCACCGGGTGACCCGCCCTCACCCGATCCGGGTGGCCACCGCCGTCCTCGATCTTGGTCAGTACGCTCGGCCTCCCGAGAACGCGACGAGAGGGGTACGCCGATGCACCCGATCCGGACCGCCTACCTGACCGCCGCCCGCTCGGCCGCGGCGCTGCTCGCCGACCCCGCCGTGGCCGCGCGGTGGGACGCCCCGAGCGCGCTCGCCGAGTTCCGGGTCGGTGGGCTCGCCGGCCACCTGGCCTTCCAGGTCCTCGCCGTACCCGCGGTGCTCGCCGAGCCGGTCCCGCCGGGCGAGCCGATCGGCCTGCTCGACCACTACGCCCGGGGCACCTGGATCGGCGCCGCGGTGGACGACGAGGTGAACGTGGGCATCCGCAGCTCCGGCGAGAGGGTCGCCGCCGACGGCCCCGACGCGCTGCGCGCCGCGGTCGACCCCACGGTGGACCGGTTGGCCGCCGCGCTGCCGGCCGAGCCGGCGGGGCGGGTGGTGCACCTGGCCCGGGGGCCGTGGTCGCTGGCCCTGGACGACTACCTCACCACGCGGCTGATGGAGCTGGCCGTGCACTCCGACGACCTTGCGGTCAGCGTCGGCGTGCCCACCCCGGAGCTGCCGGCCGAGGTGCTGGACCCGGTGTTCGCCCTGCTCACCCGGCTGGCCGTACGCCGGCACGGGCAGCCCGCCGTGCTGCGCGCGCTCAGCCGGGCGGAGCGGGCCCCGGCCAGCGTCACGGCGTTCTGACGCCGGACGGCGGCGCTCCCGGGGCCGGGAGCGCCGCCGTCCGGCGGGTGGGGCTCAGCCGTCCAGGCCCGCGGGGGAGTTGGGGCGGTCGACGTCGACGAACTCGATCTCGTCGACGTCCCGCTCGCGGCTGCCGGCGGCCCGGGCGGCGGTGCCCGCGGCCCAGCCGATCGCGGCCCCGGCCAGCGCCGCGGCGATCAGCAGCGTCCAGGGCAGCGCCGGCCGGCGGCCGGCGAGCGCGTCGAAGGCGAGGCTGGCCCGGCGGCGGGCCTCCTCGGCGGCGGAGCCGACCAGGTCGGTGGCGTCGTCGGCGAGACCGGAGGAGTTGCGGCGGGCCGACCGGGCGGCGTCCCGGACGCTGTCGCCGGCCGAGCCGACGGCGGAGAGCAGGTGCTGCCATGCCTGGTCGGTGACCCGCTCGGGCTTGCTGCGGCGGTCCAGCAGGGTGGATCCGAACATCGTGTTACCTCCTCGGGGTGCCGAAGTCCGGCGGCCGGTCCGGACTCCGGTGTCATCCGGCGCGTGACGGTTCGCTCACCTGGGCAGTGCCCCACCCGGACCTGACGCAAACCATCGTGTCCGCGCAGCCGGCGCAGGGCCGGACGAACCACCCGAACGCGCCGGGGGCCGGGTGCCACCCGGGGGTGCGCCGGCCCGCTACCCTGGGTCGGCGGATCGGCCGGGCCGCCCCGGCCGGTCGACCGGTGGGGACCCGCGCCGCGGGGAAAAATAGGAGCCCGAAGGTCCGGATTGGGATGCCCAGGTGTGCCCAGTGCGCGAATTGCTCATCCCGAGGGGTGGCGACCGAGGCCGTCGGAGGAATACTCTCGGTCGCGGCCCGCGTACTGATGAGGCGCCCGTACGGGCGAGTGGAGGTGCTCGCGTGAGCCTGTCGATCGTGAAGTCGGTGCTGCCGGGTGGTGTGGTCCAGATCGCCCCGCGAGGGGAGATCGACGTCGACACCGCGTACGAGGTGCGGGAAGCGATCGCCGAGGTGCTCGCGAAGGGCCGCCCCTCCCGGATCGAGCTGAACATGCGGCTCGTCACCTTCATCGACTCCGTCGGCATCAGCGCCATGGTCGCCGGCTTCCAGACCTGCGAGGTCAGCGGCGTCAAGCTGGTCGTCACCGAGCCGAGCCGGTTCGTGCACCGCCAGCTCTGGGTGACCGGCCTGCTGGGCCTGTTCGGCGCGCCCGAGCCCTGGTTCGCCGACGCCGCCCCCGAGGTGCTCCCCGGCGCCTGACGCGCCCACCCCTCACCGCTCGCCGACCTGCCGTGCGGCCTGGGACTTTCGACCCGTTGCGAGCCTGGCTCCGGTACGGGACGATCGTGCCGACCCACGACGGCGAAGGGGTGCCGCTTGCTCAGCAGCGACAGCTTCAGCTACACCGTGCAGGCCCGGTGCACGCGGGCGCACGCGGTGGCCCTGCTCGGCGACCTGAGCCGGCAGGGCGAGCTGCATCCGCTGATCGTCCGGGTCCGCCAACTGCCGCCCCGCCCGGGCGCGCTGGCGAGCTACGCGATCACCGACCGGCTGGAGCTCGGCCCGCTGCACTTCCCGGTCACCTACCAGGCGGACGTGCTGATCGCCAACGAGGACGAGGTCGTGACCGTGGCCCGGCAGCAGCCGGCCACCACGGTGCGTAACCACACCCGGCTGCGCGACGAGCCCGACGGGGTGGTGCGCATCGACGTGGAGATCACCCTCTCGGCGCCGGCGCCGCTGTTCGGCTACGCCTTCCGGCAGGCCCGGGCGGCCCACCTCGGCCTGGCCAGCCGGCTCGGCGCCACCCTGGAGGGCCGGGCGGCCTGACTCAGCCGCGCCGCCCCGCGGCCACCGGTCGCCGGGCCGCCGGGCGCGCCGGCCGGAGCCGGCCCCACGGCTTGTAGGTGGACAGCACCGTGACGACGAGCAGCAGCGTGCTGGAGACGGTCGGCGCGACCACCAGGTCGACGCGCAGGTGGGTGTCGGCCGCCCCGGCCAGCTCACCGAGGTGCCGGACCGTGGGGGTGAGCAGGAGCAGCACCAGCGTGACCACCACGGTGGTGACGGCGAACTTCACCAGCACCCAGCGCCAGCGCAGCAGCCCCCACGGGGTGAGCAGCGCGCTGGCCAGCCCGACCAGCCAGACGAGCACGCTCAGCGGGGCGAACAGCCAGGTGACCAGCAGCGCGGCCGCCGGATAGACCACCTCGGGGTCGGCCCCGCGCAACCCGGCTACGCCGAGGGCCAGCAGCACCAGATCGACGCCGAGCCACCCCAGCGAGGTGACCAGGTGCAGGGTGAGCAGGGCCTTGCGCCCGGCCGGGGAGAGACGAGTCATGCCCTCGATGGTCGGCCGCCGGGTGCGCCGCGTCGTGGGCCGCGCGGCGACACCCGGCGTACGTCGTGGGGCGTAGGCCGGGTGCCGCCGGCGCGATCAGTACACCGACAGGTGCACGTGGTTGGTGTGGTCGCTGGACGGGTCGCCGTTGCCCCCGCTGTACGCCTTCCAGCCGCTGCTGGGCAGCCAGATCTGCTTGAACCAGATCACGTAGAGCACGGCGAGCGCGTCGGCGTTGCGGATGAAGTAGGCCGCCAGGTTGTTGCCGTACGTCTTGTCGCCACCGCTGGCCACGCCGCCGAAGCCGTCCTTCTGCGCCGCGAAGTCGCAGGCCCGTCCCTTCGGGTGCTCGCCCGAGCCGCTGGGCCGGTGACAGGAGACGTAGCGGGTGAAGCCGGCCGCCTTGGCCTGCTGGAGCGCGTGCAGGGTCCGCGGGGTGATGCAGCCGTCGGCCGGCGTCGGGTCGTTGACGCTGCACGACTCGGGCGGCCAGGAGCCGTCGGCGTTGCGGGGCGCCGGCTTGGCGTTCGCCGACGAGGTGCCCTGCACGCTGCCGCCGCCGCTGCTGGACGCCCGGTTGTTCGCCACCTCCAGGGCGCGTTCGGCCTGCTGCTTGCGCTTGGCCATCGCCGCGACCTGCTTGCGCTGCTCCTGGATCTCGCCGGTGAGCGCCGTCTGCGTGCGGGTGGCGTCGTCCCGGGTCTCGATGAGGTCGCGCAGCACCCGGTCCTCGTGCGCGGCCACCTGTTCCAGCGCCGCCGCGCGGTCCATGAAGCCCTCCGGGCTGCTGCTGCCGAGCAGCGCCGCGGCGGTGCCCAGCCGTCCGGCCCGGTAGGCCACCCCGGCGATCTCGCCGACCTTCGCGTCGCGGACGGTCAACTCGGCGTTGATCGTCTTGAGCTGGGCGGTGAGCTGCTGCTGCCGGGTCACCGAGCGGTTCAACGCGGCGCGGGCCTCCAGCCAGCCCTTGCTGGCCGCGTCGAGCTGGGCGCGCAGCGCCGGGGTGCCGCCCTCGTCGTCGCCGGGGGCGGCGGCGAGCAGGCCGGTCCGGGAAGCCGCCGAGGCGGGGGCGGCCGGCGCGGTCACGACGCCGAGGGCGAGCGTCGCGACGAGCAGGGCCGCCAACCGGGCGGCCGTCCGTCGTACAGGTGCCACTGGGGGCATTCACGTGTCCTTCCGTCAACCGCCGACCGGGTTAGCTGACGGGTTCGGGACGGAAGATCCCTACCGCTGACGCGGATGCACCCCACGAACGTGGTTCCCCGGCTCGCCCGTGCGGGCGATTAGGCGCTGGCCACCGCGGGCGCCGGTGAGCGCCGCCCGGCGGAGGCCGCGGTCGAGCCTACCGGCGCTGTGCCGGGCCGGCTCCGCAGGTGGGAGCCGGTGCTCCGGTCAAAACCGGCATAAGGGCACAATAGCCACTTGGATTTAAGATTGCCCTAATTACCACTCGACCGCGCCGCAGGCTCCCGGAGACGCTCCGGGTTCGATCTGCAACGTGGCGTGATCGATCGAGAAGTCCTCGTGCAGGGCGGTCCGGGCGGCGGTCAGCACCTCGCCGACCTCGGCGCCCGGGGCCATGGTCAGGTGGGCCGAGGCCACCTCCATGCCCGAGGTGAGCGTCCAGACGTGCAGGTCGTGCACCTCGGCGACGCCGGGCACCGCGGCCAGCCGGTCGTGCACCGCGGTCACCTGGAGGTGCTCGGGGGCGGCCTGCACGAGGATCCGGACCGCGGCGCGGCCGAGCCGCCAGGTGCGCGGCAGGATGAACAGCCCGATGGCCACGGCGACCAGCGGGTCGGCCCACCACCAGTCGGTGAGCGCGATGACCACGGCGGCCCCGATGACGCCGAGCGAGCCGAGCAGGTCGCCCAGTACTTCCAGGTACGCCCCGCGCAGGTTGATGCTCTCCTCGGCGCCGGCGCGCAGCAGCGCGAACGCGGCGATGTTGGCGAGCAGGCCGAGCACCGCCACGGCGAGCATCGGACCGGCGAGGACCTCCGGCGGCTCGCCGAACCGGCGTACCGCCTCGACCAGGACGTAGATCGCCACGGCGCCGAGCAGCACCGCGTTGGCCAGTGCGGCCAGCACCTCGAGCCGGTAGAGCCCGAAGGTGCGCTGGGGGTCGGTGTCGGCGTGCCGGGTGGCGGTGATCGCGGCGAGCGCCATGCCGATGCCGAGGACGTCGGTGAACATGTGCCCGGCGTCGGAGAGCAGGGCCAGCGAGCCGGTCGCGAACGCGGCCACCGCCTCGACCACCATGAGGGCGGTGAGCAGTGCGAACGCGCCCCAGAGCCGGC
Organism: Micromonospora chaiyaphumensis; assembly: GCF_900091435.1. GTDB lineage: Bacteria > Actinomycetota > Actinomycetes > Mycobacteriales > Micromonosporaceae > Micromonospora > Micromonospora chaiyaphumensis. Next base: position 117,969 of record NZ_FMCS01000011.1, on the reverse strand, counting down.
CCCGGTGCCGCTGCGCCGCGTTGGTCACGGCGCCGCTGTGGTCATGACCTGCGCCCACGCCCACACCCTCCCGTCCACCACCCCGGCCGGCTCAATCTATGCTCACATCGCTATGTGTGCAAGTGAAAGCCCGGGACGGGGAGCCGCCGTCAGCCGACCGGGTCGAGCGTGGTGAGCCGCTGGGTGGCCCGGGACAGCGCCACGTAGAGGGTGCGCACGCCCGACCCCGGATCGGCCCGGATCTCGCTCGGTGCGACCAGCACGACCCCGTCGTACTCCATGCCCTTGGCCTGGAGGCTGGTCACCACCTGGAGCCGGGCGCCCAGGTCGCCCAGCCACCCGGCCACCTCGTCCCGGCGCGGCACCGGCGTGATCACGCCCACCGTGCCCTCGACCTCCGCCAGCAGCGCGCGGGCCGCCGCCGCCGTGGCGGCGGGCAGGTCGGTGACGGGCACGGTGCGCTCGACCGGTGCCACCCCGGTGGACCGGACCGCGGTGGGCAGCGCGAGATCCGGGTGCACGCGGTGGATCTCCGCGGCCGCCACCGCGAAGATCTCCGCCGAGTTGCGGTAGTTGGTGGTCAGCTCGTACCGGTAGCGTCGGCGCCGGCCCAGCGCCTGGTCCCGGGCCCGCGCCAGCTCCTGCGGGTCGCCGGTCCAGGCGGTCTGCGCCGGGTCGCCCACCACGGTCCAGGAGGCCAGCCGGCCACGCCGGCCGATCATCCGCCACTGCATCGGCGAGACGTCCTGCGACTCGTCGACCACCACGTGGGCGTAGTCGCGGTAGTCCTCCGGGCGCTCCCGGGCGGCGGCCCGGGCGGCCCGCTGCCGGTCGGCGGCCGTGCTCAGCTCGCGGACACCGCCGGCCAGCTGGAACGGGTCCCGCTTCGGCTTCGCCCGCCGCACCGGCTGGCCCAGCAGCGCGTCCAGTTCGTCCAGCAGCGCCACGTCGGCGATGGTCAGCCCCTCGCCGTCCAGGCTCCGCCAGGCGCCGGTCAGCAGCCGGATCTCGGCTCCGGAGAGGATGCCTCCGGCGTACCGGCGCAGCCGTTCCGGGCGGGCCAGCCAGCCCAGCACGTGGCGCGGGTGCAGCCGCGGCCACCACGCCTTGAGGAACTCCCGGAACTCCGGCCGCTCGATGATCTCGTCCTCGAACGCGGGCTGCTCCGGCAGCCGCCCGATCCGCAGCGTCCGGGCCTGCGCCCAGAGCGCGGCGAGGACCGCGTCGAAGGCGGCACGGCGCACCTCGTTGCGGCGGGCTCCCCGGGACAGCGTCCGGTCCCGGATCGCGTCCAGCTCGGCCCGCTCCAGCCGCAGCAGCTCACCCCGGTAGAGCAGGCGCAGCTCGGTGGGCGAGTCGGGCACCGCGTCGCGGACCGCCCGCTCCAGCACCCGGCGCATCCGCAGCGACCCCTTCACGGCCGCCACCTCGGGCGGGTCGGTCCGGGTGGCCGACACGCCCGGAAAGAGCGAGCCGAGCGAGTGCAGGGTGGCCGTCTCCTCGCCGAGCGAGGGGAGCACCGAGGCGATGTACTGGACGAACACGCTCGACGGGCCGACCACCAGGATGCCGCCCCCGGCGTACCGGGCGCGGTCGGAATAGAGCAGGTACGCGGCCCGGTGCAGGGCCACCGCCGTCTTGCCGGTGCCCGGGCCGCCGGAGACGATCGTGACCCCGTTGCCGGGGGAGCGGATCGCCTCGTCCTGCTCCCGCTGGATGGTGGCGACGATGTCCCGCATGCCGTGGCCGGTGGCCCGGGACAGGGTGGCCAGCAGCGCCCCGTCGCCGACCACCGCCATCTCGGGCGGCGCGGACTCCGGGTCCAGCAGGTCGTCCTCGATCCGGGTGACCTTCTCCGCCGACGACTGGATCGTGCGCCGCCGCACCACGCCCTGCGGCTCGGCCGGGGTCGCCTGGTAGAACGCCGCCGCGGCCGGCGCCCGCCAGTCCACCACCAGGGTCTCGGCGTTCTCGCCGCGCACCCCGAGCCGCCCCACGTGCAGCACCTGCCCGGTCCGCAGGTCCAGCCGGCCGAAGACCAGCCCCTCGTGCTCGGCGTCCAGCACGTGCCGGCGCTGCGCGGCGTGGAAGACCATGGCGTCCCGCTCGACCAGCGCGCCGAAGTTGCCGACCCGGGCCAGCCGGTAGCCCTCCCGTTCGGCATCGGCGGCCGACCGGCGCAGTTCGGCCAGGCGGGCGTACACCCGGTCGAGATGCCGTTGTTCGACGGCGATCTCCCGTTCCAGGGTGGTCTGGTCGCTCAACGCGGGGGCTCCTGTGGTCAGACGGCGGGCTGAATGAGGGTACGGGCCGCCCACCCGGCCCCTGTCGGGGCCATGCCGCTGCCCGTCGCCCGCCCGTGCCGGTTGCCCGTTATCCGGGCGTTCCCACCCGCGGCCCGGACGCGTCCGCGTCCGTCCCGGCGAGCACCTGGTGCAGCACCCCGGCCACGGCGGTGCTCACCTCGTCGGGGCGTTCCATCATCAGCATGTGGCCGGCGCCCGGGCAGACGGTCAGCTCGGTGGTGGGCAGCGCCGCGGCGATCGACTCGGCGCACGGCGGCGGGGTGAGCCTGTCCCGGTCGCCGACCAGGGCGGCGGCCGGCAGCCGGCCGAGCGCCGCGAGGGTGTCCAGCCGGTGCTGGGCCCCGATCGAGGCGCGGAACCCGCCGATCGAGCGCAGCGAGGCGCGCGCCACCGCCGAGGTGACCAGCCGGATGTCGGCGGGGTCGCAGCGGTCGCCGAAGAGCATCCAGCGGATGCTCGGGCGGAGCGCCCGCAGCAGCGCGTGCGGCGGGCGCCAGGCGCCGCAGCGGGCCAGCACCCCGGCGCCGGTGGTCTCGGCGAGCCGGATCAGCCGCGCGATCCGCGGGGAGAGCCCATAGACGGTGTGCGTGTGCCCCTCGGCGGTGGTCGAGACGAAGACCAGGCCGGCGACCCGGCCGGCGAACCGGTCGGGGTGGCGGTGGGCGTACTCCATCACGGTCATTCCGCCCATCGAGTGCCCGACGAGGACGATCGGACCGGACGGGACGAGCTGGTCGACCACGGCGGCCAGGTCGTCGCCGAGCTGGGCCAGGGTGGCGGTGCGCAGCGCCATGCAGCTCGACCGGCCGTGCCCCCGGGCGTCGTAGGTGAGCACCCGGACCCGGTCGCCGAAGCGGTCGTGCAGGGCCGCGAGCTGGTGGTGCCAGCTGCGCCCGTCCAGCGTCCAGCCGTGCAGCAGGACGGCGGTGACCTCGGCGTCGACCGGCCCGGTCGCGGTCACGTGCAGGCGTACGCCGTCGGGAAGCCGCACCTCCAGGTGCTCCGGCATGTGCCACCTCCCCGGGCCGGCCGGTGTTCGTCACACCGGAGTGACCCGGCGGTAACACCGGCGTACCCGTCATGACAGCACGGCAACCGGGGTGGTGAGAAGATTCCCAACCCCGCCTCGCGGCGTCGGATCGGTGACCAGGCTGGAGGGCATGCCGCCCACCCCCGCCGCCCGGACGCCCCGGGCCGCCCTGGCCGAGCTGCTCGCCGGCAACCGGCGCTTCGTCAGCGGGCAGCCGGTGCACGGCCACGACGTCACCGCCGCCGCCGCGGTGGCCTCCGGCGACCAGCAGCCGTACGCCGTGGTGCTGGGGTGCATCGACTCGCGGGTGCCGCTGGAGGCGATCTTCGACCAGACGTTCGGCTCGATCTGCGTGATCCGCACCGGCGCGCACGTGCTCGACCGGGCGGTCTGCGGCTCGATCGAGTACGTGGTGGGGCAGCTCGGCGTGCGGCTCGTGATGGTGCTCGGGCACGAGCGCTGCGGCGCGGTGGGCTCGGCGGTCGACGCGCTGCGTACCGGGCGGCGACCCGGCGGCGCGCTGGGTTACGTGGTGGACCGGATCGCGCCGGCGGTCCACGAGGTCGGCGTGGACGACCCGGCCGCCCACCCCCTGGCCGTCCGGCGGCACGTGCGGCGCACGGTGGCCGCCCTGCGCGCCGACGACCTGCTGGCCGGCCCGGTGGCGGCCGGGCAGGTGGCCGTCGTCGGCGCCCTCTACGACCTGGCCACCGGCGAGGTGGCGCTGCTCCCCGAGGAGTGAGAAGACAGAACCGCCCGCCGGGGTGACCCCGGCGGGCGGTTCGTGGTGTCGCGGGTGAGGGCGCTCAGCCCTCGAAGACGCCGGCCTCGACGAGACGCTTCTCGGTCTTGTCCCAGCCGTGGTCCGGGTGGGTGGCGGCGAGAGTGTTGATCTCGGCGCGGACCTTGGCGGCGTGGCCGGCGGCGGCCAGCACGCGGATCTCCTCGACGAAGGCCTCGGAGTCGGTGCGCAGGTGCGCGGTCTTGCCGTTGGTCAGGTTGCGCACGTAGGCGTGCTTGCCGCCGTTGAGCGGAATCAGGTACTTGAACTCGCCCAGCACGCTGAGGGCGCCACCCTGGCCAGCCTGGCCGGCCCGGACTGACGCGCGCGCGGTCTTAGAGGTGTTGCTCGCCACGGAGGTACTCCTTGCAGACGTACGGGAGGACGGAAACCGTCCGGGGGCTGATGTGCGGTTTGACGCCCGGGGTGAGCGTCAGCCCGCGAAGACGTGCGGCGGCACAGAACCGCCCAGAGAACTGTACACGACCCCGACGCCTGGCTGGTCGTCGCGCCGTCAGGGAGCACAACCAGGTCAGCCGCTCGGGTATTTCCCGGCCCTCGGCACCGGCGAATTTTCCGATTCGGTGGCGCACCATCCGTCACACAGGTCATCATGTGTTCCAGAGGCCACTCGCGTGGACGAGGTCGTAGGGGAAGACGCACCTCGGCTCACCGGGAGGTCACCGTGCCAACGCGTGGCGTCGTATACGTCCACTCGACCCCGCTCGCCGTGTGCTCGCACGTCGAGTGGGCGATCGCGCGCGTCCTCGCCGCGCCGGTCAACCTGCACTGGACGGCCCAGCCCGTCGATCCGTCGGCGCGGCGCGCCGAGTGCGGGTGGACCGGCAGCCCGGGGACGGGCGCCGAACTGGCTGCTGCCCTCCGGCAGTGGCCCATGATCCGTTTCGAGGTGACCGAGGAGCCCAGCCCCGGGGTCGACGGCGAGCGGTTCATGTACGTCCCGGGGCGCGGCCTGTTCCGGGCCACCGTGGGCGCGGCCGGTGACATTCAGCTCGGCGAGGACCGGCTGCGCAGCATCATGGCCTCCGCCCGGGCCCCGGAGGCGCTCGCGCACGCCCTCGATAAGGCCCTTGGCACCGCCTGGGACGCCGAACTGGAGCCCTACCGCTACGCCGGGGACGGCGCGCCGGTGACGCTGCTCACCCGGGTGGGCTGACGGAAGGTCAAGTTGCCCCGATACGGTGGGGCGCGTGTCGATTTCCCCGCGTCGCACCTGCGTCGCGCTCGCCGCACTGACCGCGCTGCTCGTCTCCGGGTGCTCGGGTGAGCCCGAACGGCCCCGACCCGCCCCGTCGAGCCCGGCGCCGGCCCCGTCGTCGGCCGCCCCCACCCCGACCGGCGCCGACCCGGCCGCCCGGGCGGCCGCCCTGGTGGCGACGCTCTCCGACGAGGATCTCGTCGGCCAGGTGCTGATGCCCTACGCGTACGGCAGCTCGGCCACGAAGGTCTCGCCCGGCTCGGCGGCCGGCAACCGGGCCCTGGCCGGGGTCGACACCCCCGCGGAGATGGTGGCGAAGTACCGCCTCGGCGGCCTCATCCTGGTCGGCTTCAGCGCCGACGACCCCACCTCGGGCAACCAGGCCACCACCAACGTCGACAACCCGAAGCAGGTCCGCGCCCTGACCGACGGCCTGCGCGCGGCCGCCGGCCGGCTGCCCGCCGGCCCCGCCCCCTTCCTGGTCGGCACCGACCAGGAGTACGGGGTGGTCACCCGGATCACCGACGGGGTGACCCTGCTGCCCAGCCCGCTCGCCGCTGGTGCCGCCGGCAACCCGGCGCTCACCGAGGCCGCCTGGCGGGCCGCCGGCGCCGAGCTGGCCGCCATGGGCGTCAACCTGGACTTCGCGCCGGTCGCCGACGTGCTGGCCACCCGCAGCACGGTGATCGGCTCCCGCTCCTTCGGCGCCGACCCGGCGACCGCCTCGGCCCAGGTGGCCGGCGCGGTCCGCGGCCTCCAGGCCGAGGGGGTCGGTGCCGCCGTCAAGCACTTCCCCGGGCACGGCCTCACCGCCGCCGACTCGCACACCGACCTGCCGGTGGTGGGGCAGTCCCGCGCCGTGCTGGACCGCACCGCGTTCCCGCCGTTCCACGCCGGGATCGACGCCGGCGCCATGGCCGTGATGTCCGCCCACCTGGACGTCAAGGCGGTCGACCCGGGCACCCCGGCCACCTTCTCCCGCAAGCTCCTCACCGACGTGCTCCGCGGCCAGCTCGGCTTCCAGGGCGTGGTGATCACCGACGGGATGAACATGGCGCCGGCGAAGCGGTGGTCGCCGGGGGAGGCCGCGGTCCGCGCGTTGAACGCCGGCAACGACCTCATCCTCATGACCCCGAACGTGGGCCAGGCGTACGACGGGCTGCGCGCCGCGCTCAAGGACGGCTCGCTGCCCCGGACCCGGCTGGTCGAGGCGGTCACCCGGGTGCTGACCATGAAGTTCAAGCTCGCCGACCGGCCGGCGCCGGCCCTGTCGACGCTGGACAGCACCGCGCACCGCAAGGCCGCCGCCGACCTGGCCGCCGCCGCGGTGACCATCCTCCGTGGCCGGTGCGGCAGCGCGGTGGCCGGCCCGGTCACCGTCACCGCCTCCGCGGGCCGGGACCGCACCCGTGCGGCGCTGGCCGACGCGCTCACCGCCGCCGGGGTGAAGGTGGTGCCGAGCGGCGGCACCGTGGTGCACCTCGTCGGGTACGGCGACGGCAGCAAGGACCTGCGCGCCGACGCGACCGTGACGGTGGCCATGGACACCCCGTACGTGCTGGCCGGGGCGAAGTCGCCGACCCTGCTGGCCACCTACTCGTCCACCCGGGCGTCGATGACCGCGCTGGCCGCGGTGCTCGCCGGCAAGGCCCGCCCGACCGGCCGCTCCCCGGTGAAGGTGTCCGGCCTGCCCGCCACCACCTGCGGCACCTGACCGGGGCGATGCCGGGCGACCGACCCGGCCCCGACCTGCCCGACTGGTAGCGTCGGCCCCGTCCGCCGCCAGGGAGTCCGGGGGGTCGAGTGCCGTGACCGCGCCGCAGCCGGCCCTGTCCGTGGTGGTGCCGATGTTCAACGAGGAGGCCGTCCTCCCGCTGCTCGCCGTCCGGCTGCGCGGCGTGCTGGACGGGCTCGGTGAGGCGTACGAGGTGGTGGCCGTCGACGACGGCAGCACCGACGCCACCCCGGCGGCGTTGGCCGCGCTGCGGGTCGGCTGGCCCGAGCTGCGGGTGCTCCGGCTGCGCCGCAACAGCGGGCACCAGGCCGCCCTGCACGCCGGCCTGCTCCGCGCACGGGGCGCGTACGTGGTCAGTATCGACGCCGACCTCCAGGACCCGCCCGAGGTGATCGTCGAGCTGCTCCGCCGCGCCCGCGCCGACCACCTCGACGTGGTCTACGCCGTCCGCGCCGACCGCAGCCGGGACACCCGGTTCAAGCGGTGGAGCGCGGCGGGCTACTACCGCCTGGTCCGGCGGGTGGTCGGTGAGCAGGTCCCCGCCCAGGCCGGCGACTTCCGGCTGCTCAGCCGGGCCGCCGTGGAGGCGCTGCGGGAGCTGCCCGAACGCAGCCCGGTGCTCCGGCTGGTGGTGCCCTGGCTCGGCTTCCCCAGCGCCGAGGTGACCTACGAGCGGCAGGAACGCGCCGCCGGCCGGACGAAGTACCCGCTGTCCCGGATGGCCGGGCTGGCCGCCGAGAGCGTCACCAGCTTCTCCGCCGCCCCGCTGCGGGTGGCCACCTGGCTGGGCCTGGTCGGGGTGGCCGTCTGCGGGGTGCTCGTGGTGGTGGCCGTGCTGGCGTGGTTCGCCGGCGGCACGGTCAGCGGCTGGCCCTCGCTCTACGTGGCGATCCTCTTCCTCGGCGCGGTGCAGCTGCTCTGCCTCGGCCTGCTCGGCGAGTACGTGGCCCGGATCTACACGGCCGTGCAGGGCCGGCCCGCGTACCTGGTGGCCGCAGACAGCGCCGCCGCCCGCCCGGATCCCGCCGAGCTGGCCGACAGCCTGCGGTGACCGCCGTCGCCACCGGCGCCGCCCCGGCGGCCGTCGACCCGCGCCGCCGTCCGGCCGCCCTGCGCTTCGCCCCGGCCGTCGCCGGGTACGCCGCCGTGGCCGCCGTGCTGCTCGCCGCCGGCACCCCGGCCGGCGCGATCGCCCGCTGGACGGCGTACGCCGCGCTGGCCGTGCTGCTTCCCGGCACGCTGGTGTTCCGCGCGCTGCGCCGCCGCCCGCACACGCTGGTCGAGGACCTGGCCATGGGCGCGGCCGTCGGCCTGGTGCTGGAGCTCGTGGCATGGGCCGGGTTCACGGCGGCGGGGCTGCCCGGCTGGCTGCGGCTCTGGCCGCTCGCCGTGGTGGCGCCGTTCGCCGCCGTGCCCGGGCTGCGCCGGCACTGGCGGGTCCGGTACCCGACCGTGGCGCCGGCGGGGTGGGCCTGGTCGCTGGCCGGGGTCGTGGCCGGCTTCACCCTCTACCTGTACGGCTCGTTCCTCGCCGTCAACCCGGTGCTGCCCACCGACGAGGGGCAGGCCCAGTACATCGACCTGGCCTTCCAGCTCTCGATCGCCGGTGCGGCCACCCACCAGGTGCCGCCCGAGGTGCCGCAGGTCGCCGGGGAGCCGCTGCACTACCACTGGTTCGGCTTCGCCCACCTGGCCGCCACCAGCCTGGTCAGCGGGGTGGACCTGCCCACGGTGCTGTTCCGGCTCGCCGTGCCCGCGCTCTGCGCGCTCGCCGCCGTGCTGGTGGCCGTGGTCGGCTGGCGGATCAGCGGCCGCCCGTACGCCGGGGTGGTGGCCGCCGCGCTGCTGTTCACCGTGGGCGAGTTCGGCTTCGAGAGCGGCTGGCGTCAACTGTTCGGCAGCCAGGCCACCTTCATCGTCTGGGGCAGCCCGTCGATGACGTACAGCTGGGTGCTGCTGCTGCCGCTGGTCGCCGCGCTCGGTGAGCTCGTCGGCCGGGCCCGCGGGGTCTCCGTGCCCGCGCTGGGCCGCGGCGCCTGGGTGCTGGCGGCCGTCCTCCTGGCCGCGTCGACCGGCGCGAAGGCCAGTTCGCTGCCGGTGGTGCTGGCCGCGCTCGCCGTCACCGCCGCGGTGACCCTGGTGTCCCGCCGCCGGCTGCCCCGGAGGGTGCTGGTCGCGGCCGGCCTGGCACTGGCCGCGCAGGGGTTCGCCACCGCGGTGCTGTTCGCCTTCGAGAGCCACGGCGTGGTCCTGGACCCCCTTTCCGGGCTGCGCCCCTACGTGCCGACCGGCCGGCCGGCCGGGGTGACCGCGCTGTGGTGGGTGCTGGTCGGCCTGGCGTTCCTGCTCAACCTCCAGCTCCGGGTGGCCGGTGCGGCGGCCCTGCTCCGGCTGCACCGCGGGCGGCTGGAGCCGGTGCAGGTCTTTCTGCTCGGCGGCGCGCTCGCCGGCCCGGCGATCTACCTGCTGGTCGGCCATCCCGGCAGCAGCAACCAGTACTTCACCCGCACCGGCTTTGCGTTCGGGGTGCTGCTGTCCGCCTGGGGCTGGGTGGAGGTGGCCGAGCGGGCCGCCCTCACCAGCCGGGGCCGGTGGCTGCTGGGCGCCGGCACCGCGGGGTTCGCCGTGCTGCTCACCGCGGTGCAGCTCGACTCGGCGACCAGCTCGCCGGCCGTCCCCGCGTACGCCCCGGTGCTGCCGCTGCTGCGCTGGGCCGCCGTGCTGGCCGTGCCGGCGGTGCTGGTGTTCCTCTGCTGGCCGGCGCTGGTGGGGCGGTGGCCGGGGCTGGCCGGCCGGGGCGGGCTCGTGCTGCTCACCGCCGTGCTGGCCGCCGGGGCGCCGGGGCTGGTGCTGGACGCCGCTGCGACCCGGGTCTACCGCAACGGCGGCGCGTACCCGGTGGTGGCCATGCCCGCCTCCCGCGTCGAGGCGGCCCGCTGGGTCCATGCGCACAGCGCCCCCGGCGACGTGCTCGCCACCAACGCGCACTGCCGGGAGGTGGTGGACGGGTGGTGCGACGCCCGCTCGTTCTGGCTCAGCGGCTACGCCGAGCGGTCCGTGCTGGTCGAGGGGTGGGCGTTCGCGCCGCGGATGGTCGGCCGGCCGGACGGCCCCTACGCGCCGTTCTGGGACGCCGACCGGCAGCGCGCCAACGACGAGGCCTTCACGGCCCCCACGGCCACCGGCCTGGCCGCCCTGCGCGATCGGTACGGGGTGCGCTGGCTGGTGGTGGACCGGCAGGTCGGTGCCGAGGCACCGGCCCTGCGGACGCTGGCCGACCTGCGCTTCGAGAACTCGCGGACGGCCGTCTACCGGCTGCGCTGAGGGCGCTCCCGGTGGCCCGGGGCTGCTCGTCGCCGCAGCCGGCGACGTAGAAGAGTGCCTGGTCGGGAATCTTGGCAGGACAAATGGGACGAAGATCGGCAACCGACGACGCTCGCACAGCGTGATCCTGAGGCTGGGGAAGCTCGGTCACGCAGAGTGGTTGGCCGTCCGTTGCGGCTCAGCCGCTGGAGGGGCGGTGGGCGCGCAGCATCAGCGATACCCCGGGCAGCGCCCGGACCGGCAGGTGGCGCTCGGCCGTGACGACCGTGCGCAGCCCCAGGTTGACCAGCGGGTGCGGCGCGTCCAGATCCGAGCCGGTCGAGCGGCGCCGCCGCCAGGCCGCGACGGGGCGGAGCAGCACGTTCCAGCTCCAGAGCTCGTCGACCACCAGGCCGGCCTTCTCCACCACCGCCCGCAGTCCGGCGCGGTCGTAGCGGCGGACGTGCCCGACCGCCACGTCGTGTGCCGACCAGAGCCGCATGTCGGCCGGCACCGCGATGAGGGCCGTCCCGCCGGGGCGCAGCGCCCGCCGGATCTCGGCGGCCGCGAGGTGGTCCTCGTCGAAGTGCTCCAGGATGTCGAACGCGACCACCAGGTCCAGGCCGGCCGAGGGAACCGGCAGGTGCCGCGCGTCGGCCCGGACCACGTGAAGGCCCCGCTCGCGGGCCACCCCGGCGCCCTCGGCGCTGTATTCGAGGGCGAGGGGCCGCCAGCCGTGCGCCCGCAGCATCCGGGTGTTCCCGCCGCCGGCCGCGCCGATGTCCAGCGCCCGTCCCGGGCGGGTGCCGGCCGCGGCCAGCCGGCGCAGCGCCCGGCCCAGCAGGGCGCGCCGCTCCCGGTACCACCAGTGGGTGTCCTCCAGCGCGGCGAGCTTGCGGATCTCGGTCGCTTCCACGGGTGGGTGCTCCTCGACGGCTCGGCGGCCCTCACCCTAACGACCCCGGCGGCCTCGAGCCGGGCGCGCCGGGAAATCCGGGTGCGGCCCGGCGCGGGCGCTGGCAGGGTGGGCGCCCATGGGCGAGCGCGCGCAGGGTTTCCGCTACGACGAGCGGGCGGACGGCACCGTGGTGATCACCCACCACGGCCGGGTCGCCGGCACGCTGCGCGGCGGGCGCGCCGCGCAGTTCCTCGCCGAGGTCGGCGACGACCCGCAACTGGTGATGGCCCGGTGGACCGGCAACTACCGGCGGGGCAACGAACGGACCGCCCGGCAGCATCCCCGCAACCGGGGCTGAGACGCGGTCCGGGCCCGCGTCCTGCTGGGGACGCGGGCCCGGATTCGGGGTACGTGGTGCTCAGGCCCGGGTGAAGACCAGGGCCACGTTGTGCCCGCCGAAGCCGAACGCGTTGTTCAGCGCCGCGGGGATCTCCAGGTGACGCGCCTTGTGCGCGGCCACCTCCAGGGTGAGCCCGTCGTCCGGGTCGTCCAGGTTGATCGTCGGCGGCACGACGCCGTCCCGGATGGCCAGGATGGTGGCGATCGACTCCAGCGCGCCGGCCGCGCCGAGCAGGTGCCCGGTCATCGACTTGGTGGCCGTCAGCAGCGGGTGGTCGCCCACCGCCGTGCGCAGCGCGCCGATCTCCAGCATGTCGCCGACCGGGGTCGAGGTGGCGTGCGCGTTGACGTGCCGGATGTCCGTCTTCGCGATGTCCGCGTCCGCGACCGCCTTGGCGATGGCCCGGATGGCGCCTTCGCCCTCGGCGTGCGGCTGCACGATGTCGTACGCGTCCGAGGTGATGCCGGCACCGGCGAGGCGCGCGTAGACCCGGGCGCCGCGGGCGGCGGCGTGGTCGGCGCGCTCCAGGACCACCACGCCCGCGCCCTCACCGAGGACGAAGCCGTCGCGGCCCTTGTCCCACGGGCGGGACGCCTTCTCCGGCTCGTCGTTGCGGGTCGACATGGCCCGCATCGAGGCGAAGCCGGCGATCGGCAGCGGGTGGATGACCGCCTCGGTGCCACCGGCCACCACCACGTCGGCCCGGCCGGAGCGGATGATGTCCAGCCCCAGCGCGATCGCCTCCGCGCCGGTCGCGCAGGCGCTGGCCACCGAGTGCACCCCGGCCTTGGCGCCGAGTTCCAGACCGACCCAGGCGGCCGGGCCGTTCGGCATCAGCATCGGCACCGTGTGCGGGGAGACCCGCCGCGGGCCGGACGCCTCCAGGATGTCGTCCTGGGCGAGCAGGGTGGTGGCGCCGCCGATGCCGGAGCCGACGCTGACCGCCAGCCGCTCCGGGTCGAGCCCGGAATCGGCGAGGCCGGCGTCCGCCCAGGCCTGCTGCGCCGCCACGATGGCGATCGCCTCGGACCGGTCCAGCCGACGCAGCTTGACCCGGTCCAGCACCGTCGACGGGTCGACGGCGAGCTGCGCGGCGATCCGCACGGGCAGTTGCTCGGCCCACTCCTGGGTGAGCGCACTCACCCCGGAGCGGCCGGCGAGCATGGCGTCCCAGGTCGACGCGACGTCCCCGCCGAGCGGGGTCGTCGCGCCGAGCCCGGTGACGACGACGTCGGGGCGAGTCATGATCAGGACTGCGCCTCGATGTAGCTGACGGCGTCACCGACGGTCTTGAGGTTCTGCACCTCGTTGTCCGGGATCTTGACGCCGAACTTCTCCTCGGCCGCCACCACGACCTCCACCATGGAGAGCGAGTCGACGTCGAGGTCGTCGGTGAAGGACTTCCCCTCGGCCACGTCGTCCGGGTTCACCCCGGCAACCTCTTCGAGGATCTCGGCGAGGCCGGCGGTGATCTCGTCACGGGTCATTGCGGTTGGTTCCTCTCATCGGGGGTTCACTCGACGGCCGGCGACGCCGGTCGTCGCACCTCGGCGCTCACGCCCGAGGGGGTCTTCAGGGGCAGCGGACGACCTGACCGGCGTAGGTCAGGCCGCCGCCGAAGCCGAACAGCAGCACCGGGGCGCCGGAGGGCACCTCGCGCCGCTCGACCATCTTCGACAGGGCCAGCGGCACGCTCGCCGCCGACGTGTTGCCGGACTCGACGATGTCCTTGGCGATGATCGCGTTCGGGATGTCGAGCCGCTTGGCGATCCCGTCGATGATCCGGGCGTTGGCCTGGTGCGGCACGAACGCGGCCAGCTCCGACGGGGCCACCCCGGCCTTCTCGCACGCCTCGAGCGCGAGCGGGGCCAGCGCCGTGGTGGCCCAGCGGAAGACCGCCTGCCCCTCCTGCGCGATGTACGGCCGCCAGCCCTCGATCCGGACCGCGTCGCTCTTCTCCGGCACCGAGCCCCACACCACGGGGCCCACCCCGGCCGGCTCGCCCTCGGCGGTCGCGGTGACCACGGCCGCACCGGCGCCGTCGCCGAAGATGATGCAGGTCGAGCGGTCGGTCCAGTCGGTGAAGTCGGAGAGCTTCTCGGCGCCGATGACGATGGCGTTGCGCGCGGCGCCGGCCCGGATGGCGTGGTCGACCGTGCCCAGCGCGTACGCGAAGCCGGAGCAGGCGGTGTTGATGTCGTACGCGCCCGGCGCGCTGATGCCCAGCTTGGCCGCGACCCGGCAGGCCACGTTCGGGCTGCGGTCCACCGAGGTGCAGGTGGCCACCACGACGAGGTCGATGTCGGCGGCGGTGAGGCCCGAGTTGGCCAGCGCCTTGCCGGCGGCGGCGGTGGCCATGTCGGCCACCGTCTCGTCGCCGGCGATCCGCCGGGTGACGATGCCGACCCGGTCCCGGATCCACTCGTCGTTGGTGTCGACCATCTGGGCGAGGTCGTCGTTGGTGACCACGCGGGAGGGCTGGTAGTGCCCCATCGCGACGATCCGGCTGCCGGGCATCAGTGATTACCTTCCGTTCGCGACTGCGGGACCCGCAGGATCGGCTCGTTCTTCGTGCTCACGCGCTGTGCCGGGCGATCAGGTCCCGCGCGGCGGGCAGGTCGTCGGGGGTGTTCAGGGTGACGATCTCGGGCGCGCCCGGGCCCTTGAGCTCCCGCTTGACCAGACCCGCCAGGGTGCCGGCCGGCGGCAGCTCGATGACGCCGGTGACGCCGAGGTCGGCCATCGTGCGCATGCAGAGGTCCCACCGGACCGGGGCGGTGACCTGGCGGACCAGCCGCCGCACCAGCTCCGGGCCGTCCTCGACAGGGGTGCCGTCGAGGTTGGAGAGCAGGGTCCGGGCCGGATCGGCGGGGGTGATGCCGGCGGCCGCCCCGGCCAGCGCGGCCTCGGCCGGGGCCATGTACGGCGTGTGGAAGGCGCCGGCCACCTTGAGCATGATGACCCGGGTCCGGGCCGGCGGCTCGGCGGCGAGCTTCTCCAGCCCGGCCACCGCGCCGGCGGCGACGATCTGGCCGGCGCCGTTGCGGTTGGCCGGGTGCAGCCCGTGCGACTCCAGGGCGGCGAGCACCTCGTCCGGGTCACCGCCGAGCACGGCGGCCATCCCGGTCGGCTCCAACGCGCACGCGGCGGCCATCTCCCGGCCACGGGCGCCGGCGAGGGTGACGGCCGCCTCGGCGGTCAGGACCCCGGCCAGGGCCGCGGCGCCCAGCTCGCCGACGCTGTGGCCGGCGACCAGCCCGATATCCTGCATCGGCAGGTGCTCGGCGGCGAGCAGCGCGGCGGCGACGAGCAGGGGCTGGGTGCGGGCGGTGTCCTTGATCTCGTCCGCGTCCGCCTCGGTGCCCAGGTGGAGCAGGTCGACCCCGGCCAGCTCCGACCACGAGCGCAGGCGCGCCGTCGCGTCGGGCAGGTCGAGCCAGGGCGTCAGGAAACCGGGCTTCTGCGAACCCTGTCCGGGTGAGAGTACGGCGAGCACGTCTACGACTGTGACGGATACTCGCGGGTCGCGCTGTAACGCACGGCACGAAACCGCACTAGAAGGTTTGGAGGATACCTACAAAGATCGGCGCCGATCATCACCTGTCTGTGGTGATTTGCCGGCTGCTGAGCCCAATGTCTGACTCGGGACCGGTGCGACACCCGGGACCACCGGGTCGAGCCGGCCGACCGTCAGGGCCACCTGCAGGGTGAACGCGTCGCGCGGCGTGAGCGGCGAGAAGCCGGCCACCTCGGCGACGCGCTTGAGCCGGTACCGCACCGTGTTCGGGTGGACGAAGAGCGCTCGGGCCGCGCTCTCCAGCGTGCCGCCGGCGGCGAAGAAGGCGTCCAGCGTCTCCAGGAGCTCGCCGCCGGCGCGGGCCAGGGGGGCGTACACGTCGTGGCGCAGCCGGCGGCGGGCCTCGGCGTCGCCGGCGAGGGCCCGCTCGGGCAGCAGGTCGGCGGCGGAGACCGGGCGGGGCGCGGTCGGCCAGGCCGGCGCGGCCCGGAAGCCGGCCAGCGCGGCGCGCGCCGAGTCGGTCGCCTCGTCCAGGCTGGGCACGGCCGGTCCGACCACCACGGGGCCCGCACCGAAGGCGGTGAGCAGCTTCTCGGTGGCCGCCACCGGGTCGGCCGCCCCGCCCAGCACGATGACCAGCCGGTCACCGTGCACGCCGCCGATCACCTCGACCCCGATCCGGCGGGCCTGCCGGTAGACGGTGTGCAGCACGGCGGCCACCTCACCACCCGGGGAGCGGCCCACCGCCACCGCGACCGGCGGCGCGTCCGACCAGCCCAGCGCCGCCGCCCGGCTGGCCAGCACGTCGGGCGAGTCGCCGCGCAGCAGCGCGTCCACGAGCAACGCCTGCAACCGCGCGTCCCAGGAGCCCCGGGTCTCGGCGGCGCGGGCGTAGACCCGGGCGGCGGCGAAGGCGATCTCCCGGGAGAAGCGCAGCACGGCCTCCCGCAGGAGCTGCTCCTCGCCCTTCACGGCCAGGTGCGACACCTGCTCCTCGACCACCTCGATGGTGACCTTGATGAGCGCCACGGTCTGCTGGAGGGTGATCGAGCGGGCCAGGGCCTGCGGCGCGGCGGCGAAGACCTCGTCCGACACCTCCTGCGTGCTGTCGGTCGCGCCACCGCCCTGGTGCAGCCACTGCACCAGCGACCGGACGCCGGCCTGGGCGACCAGCATGACCCAGGAGCGCTGGTCGGCCGGCAGCTCCCGGAACCAGGGCAGCGTCTCGTCCATCCGCGCCACGCTGGCGGTCGACAGGGCGCCCGCCGCCCGCTCGATCCGGCGCAGCGTCGCCGACAGCTCGGTCCCGCCCGGTTCGCTCACGGCGTGCCCTTGGCTCGCGACTGCGGGGCTCGCAACCCCGGCTCACTCCTCGCGCTCACGGCACCAGCCTGACACGCCCTGACCAGCGGCTCCACCCCGAGGCCCGCCCGCGGGCCGGGCGACGGCGGCGGTCGGTGACAATGATCTCCCGTGACCGACACCCCGCGCGCCCTCGCCGACCTCGCCCGCGACATCGACGCCACCTGCCGACTCACCGGACGCTTCGTGCTCCGCTCCGGCCGGGTGGCCGACGAGTACTTCGACAAGTACCGGTTCGAGGCCGATCCGGTGCTGCTGGACCGGGTCGCCGCCGGCCTGGCCGGGCTGGTCCCGCCCGGCACCGAGGTGCTGGCCGGCCTGGAGCTGGGCGGCATCCCGGTGGTCACGGCGCTGGCCCGCCACGTCGGGCTGCCCTGCGCGTTCGTCCGCAAGACCGCCAAGGCGTACGGGACCGCCCGGTTGGCCGAGGGCGCGGACGTGGCCGGGCGGCGGGTGCTGATCGTCGAGGACGTGGTGACCTCGGGCGGTCAGGTGGCGATCTCCACGGGCCAGCTCCGCGAGCTGGGGGCCACCGTCGAGCACGCGCTCTGCGTGATCGACCGGGGCGAGGGCGGCACGGAGGCGCTCGCCGGGCACGGCCTCGCGCTGCACGCCCTGCTCACCCGCGCCGACCTCGACGCCGCCCGCCGGGGCTGACCGGTTCCGGTCTCCGGACGATCTCCACGGGTACGCGCCGAAAACCCCGTCGGCCCCGGCCAGTACGGTGTCAGGGCACGTCGGGGTGACGACCGCCCGACGGGCGAAGGCGAACGTGAGGAGGCCGGGATGGCGCACGGGGAGGCCGAGCACGGCTGCGCCCAGGGTGAGCCCTGCCGTCCGGGCCACCACGACCAGCCGGCGCCCGCCAAGCACCCGCGCCGGGCGGGCCTGAGCCATTCGGAGCCGGCCGCCGGCTGGGCGCCCGAGCGCGCGGACGACGAGCCGCCCGTGCCCCGCCAGCGGGCCGCCGAGCCGGTGCCGCCGGCCGGGGAAGAGGCGGAGCCGCCGCAGGGCTGCCGCAGCGACCTGCCCGGCTGGGCGGGCGCCCACCGGCACGGCGCGGTCCGGCCGCGCAGCCGCACGGTGCGCCGGGAGCGGCCCCCGCGCCGCTGGTGCTGACCCCGCGCCCGCCGTCCGGCGGCTAGCGTGGGCGGGGTGAAGGCGATCGCGATCGACGCGTACGGGCCGGTCGAGCAGCTCACCCTCCGCGAGCTGCCCACCCCGCCGGTGGGGCCGGACACGGTCCTGGTGCGGGTACGGACCGCCGGGGTCAACCCGGTCGACGGCAAGATCCGCGAGGGGCGCCTCGACACCATGCTGCCGAGCCACTTCCCGCTGGTGCCCGGCTGGGACGCGGCCGGGGTGGTCGAGGCGGTCGGGCCGGCGGTGACCGGGTTCGCCGTCGGTGACGAGGTGATCGGCTACGTCCGGCGCGACGACGTCCAGCACGGCACGTACGCGGAGCTGGTGCCGGCCCCGGAGCGGTGCCTGGCCGACAAGCCGGTGCAGGCGTCCTGGGCCGAGGCGGGCGGGCTGCCGCTGGCCGGGCTCACCGCCTACCAGGCGTTGCAGCTGGCCCGCACGGGCGCGGGTGACACCGTGCTGGTGCACGGCGCGTCCGGCGGGGTGGGGCACCTGGCGGTGCAGCTGGCCCGGGCGCTCGGCGCCGGCCGGGTCATCGGCACGGCGAGCGAGGCCAACCACGACTTCGTCCGGTCCCTGGGTGCGGAGCCGGTCAGCTACGGCGACGGCCTGCTGGACCGGGTCCGCGCGGTCGCGCCCGACGGGGTGGACGTGGCGCTGGACCTGTTCGGCGGCGACGCCCTGGACGTCTCCGCCGAGCTCGTCGCCCGGCCGGCACGGCTGATCTCCACGGCCGACCCGGAGCACGTCACCCGGCTCGGCGGCAGCTACGTCTTCGTGAAGCCGTCCACGGCCGACCTGAGCGTGCTGGCCGGGCTGGTCGACGCCGGCCGGCTCGCCGTGCACGTGGCCCGGACGTTCCCGCTGGCCGAGGCGGCCGAGGCGCAGCGCCTGGTGGCGGCGGGACACGTCCGGGGCAAGGTCGTGCTGGAGGTGTGACCCCCGGCTCAGCGGGTGCGGCGGCGCACCAGCAGCGCGATGCCGGCGAGCCCGGCGGTGATGACCACCATCACCCCGACGTTGAGCAGCAGCAGCCGCTGGAGTTCGCCGAGCGCGGCGTCGATGTCCTCCACCGGGTCGAGCGCCTCTTCCGGGATGACCCGCTCGCCGCCGCCGATGCCGCCGCTGAGCGTGTCGAACTGCCGCTCCAGCGGCACCCCCGCGGCGCGCAGCGTCTCGGACATGTTGAGCCGGCCGAAGAACCAGCCGGCCCGGGTCTTGCTCAGGTCGGGCTGCTTGGCCGGGCGGTAGACCCGGGGGCCGCCCTTGGCGAGCGGGTAGAGGTCGTAGGTCTTCATGGGCGTGCCGGCGGTGAGCAGCACGACCGTGTACTTGGGACCGAGGTCCTTGGCCGCGGGCCCGCGCTGCTGGCCGGTGGCACCCAGCCACTTGACCTGGTCGACCACCATGTTGACCTCGGCGGGCCGGGTGTCGGCGCGCAGCTGCAGCGGCTGGTCGAGCAGGTGGCCGGTGATGTCCACTCCGGCCGGTGCGAGCTTGGGCTTCGGCGCCGCCTGCGCCGGGGTCGTGCCGATGAGGGCCAGCGAGCACGCGGTCGCCACCACCACCCCGGCCACGGCTGCCAGCAGCCGCCTCACCTTCCGGACCATCGCCGCCTCCTCGCCCCGTTCGATGGGTGGCTCCGCGCTGGGCCGGCCGAGGGGTGGGCGCCGGGCGCGGACCGGCGTCCATTCTCAAAGACTCCGCAGAACGGCGCTGGGTTGCACTCGCTGGAAGAGTATTTGGAACTATGTGCGATCTGTGACCGACCAACAGAGCGGCCGATGATCAGCGGCCGGATCGTACCCGGATGGAGGAGTTCATGGGGGGCAGGGTCGCTCGTGCGGTGCGGGGCTCGTTGGTGGTGCTCGGGGTGGCGGCGGGGGTGTCGGTGCTGCTGCCGGCCGCGCCGGCGGCCGCGCACAACTCGCTGACCGGCAGCGATCCGAAGAACGGGGCGCGGGTGGCCACCGCGCCGAAGCGGGTCGAGCTCCGGTTCCTCGCCTCGCCGGCGCCCGGGTCGACGAAGATCACCATCACCGGGCCGGACAACGTGCCCGCCGCCGGTGGCGCGCCGACCTTCGCCGGCAACCGGGTGAGCGTGCCGTTCCGCCCGGGCGCGGCCGGCCTCTACATCGTGGCCTACCGGGTCGGGTCGGCGGACGGCCACCCGGTCAGCGGGGAGATCCGCTTCACCCTCACCACCGGCACGGCCGCCGCACCGCCGTCGGCGACCGCCACCCCGACCTCCGCCACTCCGAGCACCCCGGCGGCGTCGCCGACGACCTCCGCGGTGAGTCCCACGCCCGCCGCCGACGAGGTCGACTCCGACGGGGGTACGGGCTGGCTGTGGGCGGTCGTGGTCGCCGTGGTGCTGGTCGCGCTGGGCGGCGGCCTGCTCCTGCGCCGCCGGTCCGCCCGCGGCTGACCCCGGGCACGCGACAGGGGCCCGCCGGACGACCGGCGGGCCCCTGTCGATCCGGGGTCAGAACAGGCGCACCCGGGCGGCCCGCAGCCGGGTCAGGGTGCGGTCGCGGCCGAGCACCTCCAGCGACTCGAACAGCGGCAGCCCGACGGTCCGGCCGGTCACCGCGACGCGGACCGGGGCCTGCGCCTTGCCCAGCTTGAGGCCGCGCTCCGCGCCGACCGCCTCCAGCGTGGCCTTCAGCGACTCGGCGTCCCAGCTCTCCAGCGTCTCGAACGCGGCGATCGCCGCGTCCAGCAGTTCGGCCGCGCCCTCCTTCATGGCCTTCGCCCAGGCCCCCTCGTCGATGAGCGGGTCGGCCAGGAAGAGGAAGTCGACGTTCGGCACGATCTCGCTGAGCACCGCGATCCGGGTCTGCGCCAGCGGCGCCACCGCCGCGAACGCGGCCGGGTCGAACTCGGCCGGCTGCCACGGCGGCGGGGCGATGGTGCCGGTGCCGGTGAGCCACGGCTGGCACGCGGCCACGAAGTCCTCCACCGGCAGCGCCCGGATGTAGTCGCCGTTGAACGCGCGCAGCTTCTTCTCGTCGAAGAACGCGGGGGAGGGGTTGACCTCGTCCAGCCGGAACTCCTCCTCGATGACCGACCAGGGCACGATCTCCCGGTCGCCGGAGGGTGCCCAGCCGAGCAGCATGAGGTAGTTGCGCATCGCCTCGGCGAGGTAGCCCTCGTCCCGGTACGCCTCCAGGGCGACCTTGTCGCGCCGCTTGGACAGCTTCTGCCGCTTCTCGTTGACCACCACGGGCACGTGCGCCCAGATCGGCGGCTTGACCCCGAGCGCGTCCCAGAGCAGCTGCTGCTTCGGCGTGTTGGGCAGGTGCTCCTCGGCCCGGATCACGTGGGTGATCCCCATCGTCATGTCGTCGACGACGTTGGCCAGCAGGAAGACCGGCGAGCCGTCGCCGCGGGCGATGACGAAGTCCTCGATCAGCTTGTTCTCGAAAGTCGGTTCGCCGCGGATCAGGTCGACCACGACGGTCTCGCCCTCGTCCGGGGTGCGGAACCGCAGCGCCCGGCCCTCGCCGGGGCCGAGGCCCTTGTCGCGGTGGTAACCGTCGTAGCCCTGGTACTGCGAGCCGGTGCGCGCCTGCACGTCCTCCCGGGTGCAGTCGCAGTAGTACGCCCGGCCGCCCTCGTAGAGCCGCTGCGCGGCGGCCCGGTGCTCATCCGCGTACGAGGACTGGAAGTACGGGCCCTCGTAGGTGCCCCGCGCGATGCCGATCCAGTCGAGCGCCGAGAGGATGCCCTCGGTCCACTCGGGCTTGTTGCGGGCCGCGTCGGTGTCCTCGATGCGGAGCACGAACACCCCGCCCTGCTGCTTGGCGTAGATCCAGTTCTGCAGGGCCGAGCGGGCACCGCCGACGTGGAACATTCCGGTCGGGGAGGGGGCGAAGCGTACACGTACCGTCACGTCCCCCAGCCTACGGCGGGCCACGACCGCATTCGGGCAGGGGGCCGGTTCAGGGCACCGCCTTGATCTTCAGCACCAGGACGCTGCCGACCAGGGTGACCACCGCCGTCACCGCGTACAGGGTCGGATATCCGCCCAGGTGGACCACGATCGGGGCGGAGAGCGCGGGGCCGAGCACCTGCGGCGCGGAGTTGGCGATGTTGATCACGCCGAGGTCCTTGGCCCGGTCGGTGGCGGCCGGCAGCACCTGGGTGATGAGCGCGGCGTCCACGGCCAGGTAGACGCCGTAGCCCGCGCCGAGCAGCAGCGCGGCGACGATCGCCATGGGCCAGGTCGGCGCCACCGCGAGCAGCACCGCCGCCACCGCCATGATCAGCCCGGAGACGATCACGAAGACCTTGCGCCGGCCCGAACGGTCGGAGAGCCGCCCGGCCACCACGGCGGTGAGCATCATGCCCAGCGTGTAGAGCAGGATCAGCACGAGCAGGGCGGCCTCGGGGTCGGCCACCCGCACCCCGTCGGTGAGGAAGTAGAGCAGGTAGAGCGTGCCCAGCGCGTTGCCGGTCTGCACCAGGAACCGGGTGAACCAGGCCCAGGCGAAGTCGGGGTGCCGGCGCGGGCTGATCCACATCGAGGCGACCAGCGCCCGGGCCCGCAGCGGCGACCGGTGCTCCCGGGGCAGCGGGTCGTCCTGGGTGAGCAGCGCGAACGGCAGGGACAGCAGCAGCACCGCGAGCGCGATCGCGGCGTAGCCGGCGGCGTTGCCGGCGACCACGGCGGTGACCAGCACCGCGCCGACCACCAGGCCGAGTGCCTGCGGGATGCCCACCCAGCCGGAGACGCCGCCGCGCTGCGCCACCGGCACCCGGTCGGGGATGGCGGCGGTGAGGCTGGCCAGCATGGCGTTGAAGCAGACCTGGGCCGCGACCCAGGCGACCGCCACCCCGGCGATGCTGTCCTGGCGGGCCAGCACCACCAGGGCGAACGCGCCGACCACCGCGCCCGTGGCGGTCCAGACATGCCGGCGGCCGAGGTGCCGGTCGGCCAGGCGCAGCGAGGTCCGGTCGGACAGCGCACCCGCGAGGGGGTTCGCCAGCACCGCGGCGAGCGCGCCCAGGCCGGTGACGACCGCCAGCATCGCCTCCTTGTCGGCCGGCGCGATCCGTTCCACCTGCTGCGGCAGCAGCACCTGGATCGGGGTGAAGAAGGCCATCCAGACGCCCAGGTTGGCCGCGAAGATCAGCGCGATCCAGCTCCGCCGCACCGGCACTGTCGGCTCGGCGAGCGCCGCCGGCAGCGAGGCCGGCGTCGGGTTGACGGTGGTCATCGCCGGACCAGGTCCCGGAACCAGGCGTACGACGACTTCGGGGTGCGCCGCTGGGTGGCGTAGTCGACGTGCACCAGGCCGAACCGCTTCGTGAAGCCCTCGGCCCACTCCCAGTTGTCCAGCAGGGACCAGACGAAGTACCCGGTCACCGGCACGCCGGCGGCCATCGCCTCGCGCACCGCCCGCAGGTGCCCGTCCAGGTACGCGATCCGGTCCGGGTCGGCCACCCGCCCGTCGGCGTCCGGCACGTCGTCGTACGCGCAGCCGCTCTCGGTGATCTGGATCGGCGGCAGCGCGTCCCCGTACCGGTGGTGGAGCTGGACGAGCAGCTCGCGCAGCCCGTCCGGGACCACCGGCCAGTCGAAGGCGGTGCGCGGGTAACCGGTCAGCGGCACGATCTCGAACGGCAGCGGCGAGTCCTCGTCGGCGGGTGCGCGGATGCCGGTCGGGTTGTAGTAGTTCACCCCGAGCACGTCGATCGGGGCGGCGATCACGTCGAGGTCACCGGCGCGGACCACGCCCGGGTCGAAGCCGGGCTCCTCGGGGTAGCCGCGGCCGACAAGCGGATCGGTGAAGAGGCGGTTCTGCAGCGCGTCGTACGCCGCCCCGGCGGCCCGGTCGGCGTCGGTGTCCCCGGCCAGCCGCACCGGGGAGTAGTTGTTGGCGATCGCCACCGGGCTGCTGCTGCGGGCACGCAGCGCGGCGACCGCCAGGCCATGCCCGAGGAGCTGGTGGTGGGCCACCGGGAAGGCGTCGAAGAGCAGCATCCGGCCGGGGGCGTGCACGCCCATGCCGTGCCCGAGGCTCATGTGGACGAACGGCTCGTTGAGGGTGATCCAGAGCTTCACCCGGTCGCCGAGCCGGGCGGCGACCAGGTCGGCGTACTCGGCGAAACGGTGGGCCGTGTCCCGGTTCAGCCAGCCGCCGGCGTCCTCCAGGGCCTGCGGCAGGTCCCAGTGGAAGAGGGTGGCCACCGGGTCAACGCCGACGGCGAGCAGGGCGTCCACCAGCCGGTCGTAGAAGTCCAGCCCGGCCGCGTTCGCCGGGCCCGCGCCGGTGGGCTGCACCCGCGGCCACGCGACGGAGAACCGGTACGCCGACACCCCGAGCCCGGCCAGCAGCCCGACGTCCTCGGCGTACCGGTGGTAGTGGTCGCACGCCTCGTCGCCGGTGCTGCCGTCGACGATCCGGCCGGGCGCGTGGGCGAAGGTGTCCCAGATGGACGGCCCGCGGCCGTCGGCCGTGACCGCCCCCTCGATCTGGTACGCGGACGTGGACACCCCCCACCGGAAGCCGGCGGGGAACTCGGGCATCGGCGCGCTCGTCATTCGCCCTCCCAGAAACGCGAAGCGTGCTCGCGACTCTAGGGCCCGAGTGGCCGTCGCGCCATAGGCCCGAAACCGCAGGTAGGCAAGGGTTTTCGGCGTGTCTTTTCCGAAGCCGTCCGCTTAAGTCCGATTTACACATAGAGTGCCGAATATCGCGGATGTGTTTTAAGTGGGGGAAAGATAGACATGATCCTCGTGGAGCGCAGTGCGCACGTGATGGCGCCGGTGGAAACCGTCTGGGACGTCGTGCAGCGGGCCGAGCAGTTGCCGGCCTGGCTGGCGGGCGTCCGCGCGGCCGAGGTCCTCTCCGGGGAGGGGTTCGGCCGGCGACAACTGGTGCAGGCCGGGCGCGGCGCGGCGCACGAGGCCGAGGTTATCGCCTACCAGGAGCCGACCCTGATCGGCTGGCGTGAACGGGCCAAGGGGGCCGGCGCGCGGGCCGAGGCGCGCACCGAGATCTATGTGCAGCTGACCCCGGACGAGGAGGAGGGCGGGACGGTCGTGCGGCTCATCGTCGTGCGGTGGCCCGCCGGCCCCGTCAAGGCCGCCCTGCTCCGGCTCGGCCTGCGCCGGGTCGGCGCCGATCTGGAGGACTCGCTGGCCCGGCTCACCGACCTGGCCGCCGTCGGCTGACCGAGCCCGTCCCGGCGTCGCCCGCGATGGTGATGGTCCGGCGTCCCCGCCAGGGACGCCGGACCATTGTCACCTCCCCGGCGCTCAGCCCGCCCGCAGCTCCGCGATCGTGGCCCGGAGCCAGGTCCGCTCGGCCCGGCTGATCTCCCGGGCCATCACCAGCATCCCGCGCCGGAAGGGGTCGGTCTGCTCGGCGGCCCGCTGCGGCCGGTCGCCGCTGGCGAAGAAGCTGGCCGGCTGGTCGAGGAAGGACAACCGGCGTTCGAGCACGGTGGCCTGCGCCGCCCGGTCGCCGAGCTGGCCGAGGAAGGCCAGCAGCGTGAAGAACCGGTTCTGGTCCGTCACATCCAGCTCGGCCGGCTCGCGCAGCCGCCGCAGCAGCTCCGCCCGCCCGGCGTCGGTGAGCGAGAGGGTGTGCCGGGGCGCCGCGGCGGCGCCCGGCTCCCGTTGCCGGCTGACCAGCCCGGCCCGCTCCAGCCGGTTGATCGCCGGGTAGAGGCTGCCGTCGCTGACCGGCCGGGCGTAGCCGGCGAGCCGCGCGATCCGGGCCTTCAGCTCGTAGCCGTGCAGCGGTCCCTCGCCGAGGAATCCCAGGATCGACAACTCCAGCACCCGTCACATTCTGCCTTGCCCGGCGCCGCCATGCCTCGATACGGTGTACCTCGATTCGAGGTACAGGAGGGCACATGCGTGTCGAGGGACGGGCCGGGACCGGGCTCAACGTGGTCGACTTCGGGGGCGACGGGCCGGGGATCCTGCTGCTGCACGGTCTCACCGGACGCGCGGCGAACTGGACGGCGACCGCCCGCTGGCTCACCCGCTACGGCCGGGTCGTCGGCTACGACGCGCGCGGCCACGGCCACAGCGACAAACCCGACGGCCCGTACGACCGCCCGGCGTACGTCGGTGACGCGGTCGCCGTGATCGACGCGCTCGGCCTGGCGCCGGTGCTGGTGGTCGGTCACTCGATGGGCGGGCTCACCGCCTGGCAGCTCGCCGGCGCCCGGCCGGATCTGGTCCGGGGCGTGGTGATCGCCGACATCAACCCGGTGACCCCGCCCGACCTGGTCGACCGGTGGCGACACTGGCTGGCCGGGTGGCCGGTGCCCTTCCCGACCGTGGCGGACGTGCGGGACTTCTTCGGGGCCGAGCGGCGGACCGAGGGGGAGTCCTTCGTGGAGGTGATGGCCGGTGCCCCGGACGGGTGGCGCCCGCTGGCCCGCCCCGAGCACCTGCTCGCCTCCCTGACGCACTGGGCGGGCCGCGACCACCGGCCCGAGCTCGCCGCCGTGCGGTGCCCGGCGCTGGTGGTCGCCGGTGAGCAGAGCGACCAGCCGGTGGACCGGCAGCGGGAGATGGCCGCGCTGCTGCCCGACGGCCGCTTCGCGCTGGTCCCCGACGCCGGGCACGTCCTGCACTACGACAACCCGGCCGGGTGGCGCGCCGCCGTCGAGCCCTTCGTCGCCGCCCTGACCCCGGCCCGCGCGCCGGCCTGAGTCGCGCCGCAGAAGACGGCGAAGGGGCCCGGCGCTGAGCGCCGGGCCCCTTCTCGTGTCTGACGGATCAGCTGTCGCCGCCGGTCTCCCCGACCGGTGCCGCGTTGACGTCGTCCAGCGCGTACTTCTTGGCCGCCTCGGCCGGCACGTGGGCCGGCACCGCGCCGCGCAGGGCGAGCTGGCGCAGCGTCGCGACGGCTACCGACTCGGCGTCCACGTGGAAGTGGCGGCGCAGCGCGTGCCGGGTGTCCGACATGCCGAAGCCGTCGGTGCCGAGCGAGGTGTAGTCGCCGGGTACCCAGCGGGCGATCAGGTCCGGCACCGCGCGCATCCAGTCGCTCACCGCGACCTTCGGCCCGTCGGCGTCGGCCAGCTTCCGCTGGATGTACGGCACCCGCTGCTCGCCGCCCGGGTTGAGCAGGTTGTGCTCCTCGCACTCCACCGCGTCCCGGCGCAGCTCGGTCCAGGAGGTCACCGACCAGACGTCGGCGGCCACGCCCCAGTCCTCGGCGAGCAGCTTCTGCGCCTTGAGCGCCCACTGCATGCCCGTGCCGGAGGCCAGGATGTTGGCCTTCGGCCCGTCCCCGTCGACCTGCGGGGCCGGCGAGTAGCGGTAGATGCCCTTGACGATGCCCTCGACGTCCACACCCTCCGGCTCGGCCGGCTGGAAGATCGGCTCGTTGTAGACGGTGAGGTAGTAGAAGATGTTCTCCTGCGCCTCGCCGTACATCCGGTGCAGGCCGTTCTCCATGATGTGCGAGATCTCGAAGGCGAACGCCGGGTCGTAGGCGGCCACCGCCGGGTTGGTGGCGGCGAGCAGCAGCGAGTGGCCGTCCTCGTGCTGCAGGCCCTCACCGTTGAGTGTGGTCCGGCCGGCGGTCGCGCCCAGCAGGAAGCCCCGCGCCATCTGGTCGGCCGCGGCCCAGAGCCCGTCGCCGGTCCGCTGGAACCCGAACATCGAGTAGAAGATGTAGAGCGGGATCATCGGCTCGTCGTGCGTGGCGTACGACGTGCCGGCCGCGGTGAACGAGGCGACCGAGCCGGCCTCGTTGATCCCCTCGTGCAGGATCTGGCCGGTGGTGGCCTCCTTGTACGACAGGAACAGCTCCCGGTCCACCGAGGTGTACCGCTGGCCGTGCGGCGAGTAGATCTTCGCCGTCGGGAAGAGCGAGTCCATGCCGAAGGTGCGGGCCTCGTCCGGGATGATCGGCACCCAGCGCTTGCCGAACTCCTTGTCCTTCATCAGGTCCTTGAGCAGGCGGACGAAGGCCATGGTGGTGGCCACCTTCTGCTTGCCCGAGCCGCGCTTGACGTCGGAGAAGCGCTCGGCGCCCGGGATCTGCAGCGTCTTGCCGGTGGTCCGGCGGGTCGGCAGGTAGCCGCCGAGCTGCTTGCGCCGCTCGTGCAGGTACTCCACCTCGTCGGACTTCTCACCCGGGTGGAAGTACGGCGGGAGGTACGGGTTGTCCTCCAGCTGCTTGTCCGGGATGTCCAGGTAGAGCCGGTCGCGGAAGAGCTTGAGGTCCTCCAGCGTCAGCTTCTTCATCTGGTGGGTGGCGTTGCGGGCCTCGAAGTGCGAGCCCAGCGTCCAGCCCTTGATGGTCTTGGCCAGGATCACCGTCGGCTGGCCGGTGTGCTCCATGGCCGCCTTGTAGGCCGCGTAGAGCTTCCGGTAGTCGTGGCCACCCCGCTTGAGGTTCCAGATCTCGTCGTCGCTCAGGTGCTCGACCATCTTGCGGGTCCGCGGGTCGCGGCCGAAGAAGTGCTCCCGGACGTACGCGCCGGACTCCGCCTTGTAGGTCTGGTAGTCACCGTCGGGCGTCGTGTTCATGAGGTTGACCAGGGCGCCGTCGGTGTCCGCGGCGAGCAGCGGGTCCCACTCGCGGCCCCAGACCACCTTGATGACGTTCCAACCGGCGCCCCGGAAGAACGCCTCCAGCTCCTGCATGACCTTGCCGTTGCCCCGCACCGGGCCGTCCAGCCGCTGCAGGTTGCAGTTGATCACGAAGGTGAGGTTGTCCAGCTCCTCGCGGGCGGCCACGCCGATCGCGCCGAGCGACTCGACCTCGTCCATCTCACCGTCGCCGAGGAACGCCCAGACGTGCTGCTGGGAGGTGTCCTTGATGCCGCGGTGGTGCAGGTAGCGGTTGAACCGGGCCTGGTAGATCGCGTTCATGGGCCCGAGGCCCATGGAGACGGTGGGGAACTCCCAGAAGTCCGGCATGAGCCGCGGGTGCGGGTACGACGGCAGGCCGCCGTTCGGGTGCGACAGCTCCTGCCGGAAGCCGTCGAGCTGGTCGGCGTTGAGCCGGCCCTCGAGGAACGCCCGCGCGTACATGCCGGGGGAGGCGTGGCCCTGGTAGAAGATGTGGTCGCCGCCACCCGGGTGGTCCTTGCCCCGGAAGAAGTGGTTGAAGCCCACCTCGTAGAGGGACGCGGAGCTGGCGAAGGTGGAGATGTGGCCACCCACGCCGATCTCCGGCCGCTGCGCCCGGTGCACCAGCATGGCGGCGTTCCACCGGATGTAGGCCCGGAGCCGGCGCTCGATGTGCTCGTCACCCGGGAACCAGGGCTCGCGCTCCGGCGGGATGGTGTTGATGTAGTCGGTGGTCGTCAGCGACGGCACCCCGACCTGGCGCTCGCGGGCCCGCTCGAGCAGGCGCAGCATGACGTAGCGGGCGCGCTTGGTTCCGCGCTCGTCGATGACACCGTCAAGCGACTCGACCCATTCGCTGGTCTCTTCAGGGTCGATGTCCGGAAGCTGGCTCGGCAGACCAGCGGTGATCACCGGGCGCTTGCGTTCCGTAGCCACAGGCGTTCCCTCGGTTCTGTGTGGGATAGGTCTCTAGCGCCATCCTGCCCCCTGGTGGCGCTCGTCGTCACGTCTCCCTCCCTCAGACGCGACGCTGAACACAGGTACTCGCCGGTAACTTTGTGCGATCGGCGGCTGTGCGGGGCCGCCGGGCCACACCGGCGGCGGCCGGCGTCACACTCCGGCAGAATTCGCCCTATGCGCAGTGAGGTGATCAGCGTCCAGACCGGGTCCCGGCCGGCCGTCCGGGACATCACGAGCGAGGCCGAGCGGTTCGTCGCCGGCCAGGGGGACGGCCTGCTGCACGTCTTCGTGCCGCACGCCACCGCCGGCCTGGCGATCATCGAGAGCGGCGCCGGCTCCGACGACGACCTGCTGCGCGCGCTCGACGACCTGCTCCCCACCGACGACCGGTGGCGGCACCGGCACGGCTCGCCGGGGCACGGCCGGGACCACGTGCTGCCCGCCTTCGTCCCCCCGTACGCCACCCTGCCGGTGCTCGGCGGGCGGCTCCAGCTCGGCACCTGGCAGTCGATCTGCCTCGTCGACACCAACGGCGACAACCCCGACCGGCAGGTCCGCTTCTCCTTCCTGCCCGGCTGAGGCGGGCGCGGCACGGGGGTGGCCGCTTCCTGCCGAACAGCGGACCCGGCGGGATCCCGGCGCTCAGCCCAGCAGCCGCCGCAGCCCGCCGGGGGTGTGGCCCAGCTGGGCGCGGACCGTGCGGGTCAGGTGGGCCTGGTCGGCGAAGCCCAGCTCGACGGCGAGCGCGGCGAGGCTGTCGACGCCCTCCTCCAGCCGGTCGAGCAGGCGGCCGACCCGCAGCCGGTTGCGGTAGCGGGTCAGCGGCACCCCGACCCGGGCCTGGAACTCGCGGCTGAGCCGGTAGGGCGAGACATCGAGCGCGCGGGCCAGCGGCAGCAGCCCGGCCGCCTCGGGCGCGCCGTCGTGCAGGGCGGCACGGGCCCGCTCGACCAGCCGCCGGTCCCGCCCGCTCCCGCCGGCCGCCGGTCCGGTGGCCGCCCCGACCAGCCGGACCAGCCGCTCGGCCGCGGCGTGGTCGGGGTCGGCCGTGGCGCGCAGCAGCAGCCGGTGGGCCAGGTCCACCAGGGCGTCGACGTGCACCACGGCCGGCACCGGCCGGTCGGCGAACAGCTCCCGCCACAGCCGCTCGGACAGGTGCAGCGAGGTGCAGTCGTCCCCGCCCGCCGGGTGGGCGAAGCGCTCCTCCTCACCCGGCACGGTCAGGTAGGCCACGGTCGGCTCGACGAACTCGGCGCCGGCCCGCCCGGCCCGGCGGAAGCCGCCCCGCCGGGTCAGCACGAGGCCGTGCGCGGTGGCCGGCTCGGGCGCGGACCAGCCGGTGTGGTCGTCGCGGCACCGCACCACGCTGATCCGGAAGTCGGGGTGCGCCAGCAGCGGTGTCGCGGTACGCATGCCGGTCAGCGTAGGCCGACCGGCCGACACGAACGCCCCGCAAGGATCGACAAGACCGCCGGCCACCGGGGCGGGCAGGGTGGCGGCCGTGACCGAGTCGACCCGCCGGACCGCCGCCCTGCTCGCCGTCCTGCTCACCGGGCAGGCGATGGCCTCCATGGACACCTCGATCGCGGCTGTGGCCGCGCCCGCGATCCGCGCCGACCTGGCCGGACCGCCGGCCGTGCAGCAGCTCGTGCTGGCCGGCTACACCCTCACCTTCGCCGTACTGGTGGTGGTCGGGGCGCGGCTCGGCGCCCGGCACGGCTACCCCCGGGCCTTCCTGCTCGGCCTGGCCGGGTTCACCCTCGCCTCGCTGGCCTGCGGCCTCGCCCCGGGGCCGGCCACGCTGGTGCTGGCCCGGGTGGCCCAGGGCGCGGCCGGCGCGCTGATGGTGCCGCAGGTGCTGTCGCTGATCCAGGCGGCGGTCCCGGCCGCGTCCCGGGCGCGGGCCGTCGGGGCGTACTCGATGGTGCTGGCCCTCGGCGTGGCCGCCGGCCAGGTCCTCGGCGGGCTGCTCGTGACCCTCGACCTGGGCGGCCTCACCTGGCGGGCCGCGTTCCTCGTGAACGTGCCGGTCGGCGTGGGCCTCCAGGTCGTCGGGCGGCGGGTGTTCGCCGGCCTGCCGGCCGACCCGCCCCGCCGCGAGCCGCTGGACCTGCCGGGCGTGCTGCTCCTCGCCGCCGCCATGCTCACCCTGGTGGTGCCGCTGGTGCTCGGCGGGGACCTCGGCTGGCCCGGGTGGGTCCGGGCCGCCGCGGTCGCCGCCGGCGCCGCCGGGCTGCGGCTCTTCCTCGGGTACGAGGTCCGGCGCGCCCATCGGGACGCCGCCCCGCTGCTGGACGTGACGGTGCTGCGCCACCCCGGGGTGCCGGCCGGGCTGCTCGCCTGCTGCGTGGTGATGGGCTGCTACGCGGGCTTCCTGCTCGTGCTCACCCTGCGGCTCCAGGACGGGCTGGGCCTCACCGCGCTGGCGGCGGGACTGGCCTTCCTCCCGTACGCGTCGGGTTTCGCCCTGTGCGGCCTGGCGGTGGCGCGGCTGCCGGAGCGGGCCCGGGCGGTGCTGCCGGTCGCCGGCCCGGCGGTGCTCGCGGCGGTCGTGGTGGCGGTGGCCGGGCTCGCCGCCGCGGGCTGGCCGTGGCCGGTGGGAAGCGCGCTGCTGGTGGCCGGCGGCGCGGCGCACGCGGCGGCGTTCAGCCCGCTGGTCACCCGGCTCACCCGCGTGGTGCCGGCGGGCGCGGCCGCGGCGCTGTCGGCGGCCGTCTCCACCGGCACGCTGCTCGCGGCCGTGCTCGGGGTGACCCTGGTCGGCGGCCTGCATCTCGCCCTGGCCGCGGCCGGCCGGCACGGTTCGGCGCTCACCCTGCCCCCGGCGCTCCTGACCGCCGCGCTGCTGCTGACGGGCGCCGTCGCCGCCCGGGTGGCCACGCGGCCGGCACCGGAGATGATCGGTTTCGCACGTACGATGTGAGACATGGCGCTACCCCCCGCCCCCGAGGCCGGCGACCGCTCCGGCCTGGCCGGGGACGCCGTGCGCCGGATCATGCACATCGCCGCGGCCATGCGGCACTACCAGGACGAGGAGATCGCGGGGCTGGGCCTCACCCCGGCCGCCGCCCGCGCCCTGCACGAGCTGGACCCCGACCGGCCGCTGCCCGCCCGGGACCTCGCCGAGCGGCTGGCGTGCGACCGCTCCAACGTCACCGCGCTGGTCGACAAGCTGGAGCAGGCGGGGCTGGTGGAGCGGCGGGTCGACCCGGCCGACCGGCGGCAGAAGACGCTCGTGGTGACCGGGGAGGGCCGGCGGGTCCGGGACCGGGTCCGACTGGTGATGTCCGACTCCCGGCTCCTCGGCGGGCTCACCTCGGGAGAGTTGGCCACCCTGCGTGAGCTGGTCTGGAAGGTCTCCGACGGCGGTTGCCCGCAGGAGTGTGGCGAGGCCTGACGGCGACCGCGCGGAACGTGTCCGACTGGGCGAGGTGCCCTCCGGTCGGTAATGCTGTCCGACGTGACCACCCCGCAAGATCTCGACGACCGGTTCCGGGCGGCCCTGACCGCGCTCGGCGCCCCCGCCTCGCGGCGTGACCTGGGTGAACCGCTGCCCGGTGGTGCGCCGCTGACCGGGGCGCAGGCACTGGCCCTGTTCGACGCCCAGCTCACCAGCCGGCTGCTCGACCTCGCCGGGCGCTGGCTGCGCAGCTTCGGCGAGGGGTACTACACGATCGGCTCCGCCGGCCACGAGGGCAACGCCGCCGTGGCCGCCGCGCTGCGGCCGACCGATCCCGCCCTGCTCCACTACCGTTCCGGGGCCTTCTACTGCCTCCGGGCCGCCCAGGCGGCGGGCGCCTTCCCGGCCGGCCCGGCGGTGCCGGACGCCGACGGGCCGGACGCGACCGAGGACGTCTCGACGGCCCGGATCCCGGACCCGCGTACCCCCGTCGACCGGGCCGTGGACGCGGACGCCGCACGGCCGGACGGGTCTGCGGAGACCGGCGGCCGGCGCGCCGACGCCTCGCTGCCGCCGGCCGGATCCGCGGCGCCGGACGACTCCTCGGCGACGGACGCCCAGGTGACGCCGGGTGCCCCGGGGACGGCGGACGAGTCCGCGACGGACGGCCCCGCGACGTCGGTCGGCCCGGCCACACCGGGCGGGTCCACGCCGGCCGGTGACGGGGCCGGGGCCGAGGCCGCGAGCCTGCCGACCGGGGCCGGGGTGGCCGTGGACACCGCCGGGGCCGCGACGGCCGGCGTACCCGGGCTGCCCCTGCCCGACCCCGACGACGCCTACGCGGCCGCGGCCCGCGACGTGCTGCGCGGCATGGTGGCCTCGGCCGCGGAGCCGATCGCCGGGGGCCGGCACAAGGTCTTCGGCCGGGCCGACCTGGCGGTCGTCCCGACCACCTCCACCATCGCCTCGCACCTGCCCCGGGCGGTCGGCCTGGGCCTGGCCCTGGAGCGGCTGCGCCGCGGCGGCCGGCGGGCCGACGGCGACTCCGAGGTCGCGACCTGGCCGCCGGACGCCATCGTGGTCTGCTCGTTCGGCGACGCCTCGGTCAACCACGCCACCGCGACGGCGGCGTTCAACACCGCCGGCTGGTACGACCACACCGGGCTGCGCATCCCGGTCCTCTTCGTCTGCGAGGACAACGGGCTCGGCATCAGCGTGCGCTCGCCGCGGGGCTGGGTGGCGGCGACGCTGCGGGCCCGGCCCGGGATCCGCTACTTCGCCGCCGACGGCACCGACGTGGCGGAGGCGTTCCGGGTGGCGACGGAGGCGGCGGCCTGGGTGCGCCGGCACCGGCGGCCCGCCGTCCTGCACCTGAGCACCGTGCGGCTCATGGGGCACGCCGGGGCGGACGCGGAGACCGCGTACCGGAGCCCCGGCGAGATCGCCGCGGACGTGGTGCGGGACCCGCTGCTGGCCACCGCCCGGCGGCTGGTCGAGGCCGGCTACGCCACCGGCGAGGAACTGCTGGCCCGGTACGACGAGCGCGGCTGGCAGATCCGGCGGCTCGCCGAGGAGGTGCTGGACGAGCCGAAGCTGGCCTCTCCGGTCGAGGTGGTGGCCGAACTGGCCCCGCGCCGGCCGGTCCGCATCTCCCGGACGGTCGCCGACGCGGGGACCCGCGCGGCCGGCCCGGGCGCCGGCGCCCGCGCGGAGGCGTTCGGCGGCAAGCTGCCGGAGTCGGCCGGCCCGCTCACCCTGGCGCAGAGCATCAACGCCGCCCTGGCCGACGGGATGCTCGACCACGCCGGGATGGCCGTCTTCGGCGAGGACGTGGCCGCCAAGGGCGGGGTGTACGGGGTGACCAAGGGGCTGCGGGACAGGTTCGGGGCGGCCCGGGTGTTCGACACCCTGCTCGACGAGACCTCGATCCTCGGGCTGGCGCTGGGCGCGGGGGTGGCCGGGATGCTGCCGGTGCCGGAGATCCAGTACCTGGCGTACCTGCACAACGCCGAGGACCAGCTCCGCGGTGAGGCGGCGACCATGCGGTTCTTCTCCCGGGGGGCGTTCCGCAACCCCATGGTGGTGCGGGTGGCCGGGCTGGCGTACCAGGAGGGGTTCGGCGGGCACTTCCACAACGACAACTCGGTGGCCGTGCTCCGGGACGTGCCGGGGCTGGTCATCGCGGTGCCGGCCCGCCCGGACGACGCCGCACCGATGCTGCGTACCTGCCTGGCGGCCGCCGCGGTGGACGGCGCGGTCAGCGTCTTCCTGGAGCCGATCGCGCTCTACCACACCCGCGACCTCTACACGGAGGGCGATGGCGAGTGGCTCGCGGAGTACGCCGAGCCGGGCGCCTGGGCGGCCCGCCACGTGCCGGTCGGCCGCGCCCGGGTGTACGGGGTCGGCTCGGCCGAGGACCTCACCATCATCACCTTCGGTAACGGCGTCCGGATGTCGCTGCGGGCGGCGGCGACCCTGGCCGACGAGGGGGTCGGCAGCCGGGTGGTGGACCTGCGGTGGCTGGCCCCGTTGCCGGTGGCGGACATCATCCGGGAGGCCTCGGCCACCGGCCGGGTGCTGGTCGTCGACGAGACCCGCCGTTCGGGCGGGGTGGGCGAGGGTGTGATCGCCGCGCTGGTCGACGGCGGATACGTGGGCACGGCGCGCCGCGTGGCCGGACTTGACTCGTTTGTACCATTAGGTCCGGCGGCCCGTCAGGTTCTGGTCTCCGAGGAAGCCATTACCGAGGGTGCCCGCACGCTGCTGGCACGGTAAATTCCGTTCCACCCGGTGCGCCACTTGCGCGGCGAGCCACAACTGTGTGGACTGGGCCCGACGGCGTCGGACGACGCCACGAGCAGGGATGAGATGAGGAGGCACGCGACAGTGAGCGCGACCGCTGGTCAGGCCGCCGACGGGGTACGCAGCCTGGCGGACCGGTTCGGGATCGAACCGGGGATGGTCGTCATGGAGATGGGGTACGACGAAGACGTCGACCAGGATCTCCGGGACGCCCTGACCGACCGCTGTGGGGAGCTGGTCGACGAGGACACCGACGAGGTGGTCGACTCGGTTCTCGTCTGGTACCGCGACGGCGACGGCGACCTCTTCGAGCTCCTCGTCGACGCCCTCGGACCGCTGGCCGACAACGGCGTGGTCTGGCTCCTGACGCCCAAGGCCGGCCGGGACGGCCACGTCGAGCCGAGCGAGGTCGCGGAGAGCGCGCAGACCGCCGGCCTCCAGCAGACCTCGACCATCAACGCGGGCCGCGACTGGAGCGGCGCCCGCCTCGTGCTCCGGCGCGGGTCGAAGAGCAAGAAGTAGGGCGGGGCTCCGCGCCCGGCGGCCGGTGTCGCCGGGTGTGGCAGGCTGATCATCTCCAGACCCGATCCGAGGAGCTCCCATGCCCATCGAGGTTGGCGCCGAGGCGCCGGACTTCGTGCTCAAGGACCAGAACAACCAGGAGGTCCGGCTCGCCGACTTCCGCGGCCGGCGCACCGTGCTGCTGGTCTTCTACCCGCTCGCCTTCACCGGCATCTGCCAGGGCGAGCTGTGCGAGGTGCGGGACAACCTCAACGAGTACGTCAACGACGACGTCCAGGTGCTGACGGTCAGCGTCGACTCGGTCTACGCCCACAAGATCTGGGCCGACCGGGAGGGCTACCAGTTCCCGCTGCTGGCCGACTTCTGGCCGCACGGCGCGGTCGCCCAGGCGTACGGCGTCTTCAACGACGTCGCGGGCATCGCCAACCGGGGCACCTTCGTCATCGACAAGGCCGGCGTGGTCCGGTTCGCCGAGATGAACATGCCCGGCGAGGCGCGGGACCAGCAGGGCTGGCGCAAGGCCCTGGCCGAGGCCGTCGCCGCCTGATCCCACCCCAGCACGTCGTTCGACCGGGCCGGAGCCCGGCAGGTAAGCTTGCCGCTCCGGCCCGCCGTTCGGGCGTTCCGGGCGCGTAGCTCAGTGGGAGAGCACTCGCCTTACAAGCGAGGGGTCGCAGGTTCGAAACCTGCCGCGCCCACCACCACCTGGTCGGGCGGGACTCCGCCGGTAGCGGATCTCGCCATTGGATCAACCGTTCACTGCCCGAGTCGGTTTGTCCGTGCGGGTGAGCCATACGCCGACCAGCGCCACGAAAGCCACGCCGTCAGCGACGACGCACCAGATGAGGGACGCCGGGAGGTCGGGCTGGGCCTGGACCAAGGGGCCGCCGATCAGGGCCACCCAGCACCCGAAGAGCCCGACGCCGACCGTAGTGGTGGTCAGGAGCCCCGACAACCAGTCGCGGGTCGAGACCAGGGCAAGGACGACCACGACGGCCAGGACGGGCGCCAGGAGGTAGAACGGCAGGTAGATGAAGAGGCCCGCCGCGCCCCTGCCGCCGGCCTCCAACTCGCCCCACCCCTCTGGGTCTGGCTGGGAGCGCAGACCGTAACCGAGGATCACCCAGGCGATCGCGACCGCGCATGCGGCGACTGTCTGCGAGGCTCGTCGAAGGTTCCTCGAATTCCCCACGGCGACACCGTTCACTGCCCGAGTCGGTTCGCCCGTGTGGGTCAGCCATACGCCGACCAGCGCCACGATAGCCACGCCGTCAGCGACGACGCACCAGATGAGGGACGCCATGAGGTGGGGCTGAGCCTGGAACAGAGGACCGCCGATCATGGCCACCCAGCCCTCGAAGAGCGCGACGCCGATCGCAGCGGTGGTCAGGAGCCCCGACAACCAGTCGCGGGTCGAGACCAGGGCAAGGACGACCACGACGGCCAGGACGGGCGCCAGGAGGTAGAACGGCAGGTAGATGCCGATGAACGCAGCGAACCTGCCGCCGGCCTCAAAAAACTCGCTCCACGCCTCTGGATCTGGCTGGGAGCGCAGACCGTAACCGAGGATCACCCAGGCGATCGCGACCGCGCAAGCGGCGACTGTCTGCGAGGCCCATCGAAATTTCCTCGAATTCCGCACGGCGACACCGTACTTGCCCTGCGGCAGGCGCAGGTTCCGCCTTTCAACTCCGTGTTGGACACGAGCCTCGACGGCGCTGGGGCGGCGGAACGGGCGGGCACCAGGCCGCACCCGAGTAGCCC
Organism: Micromonospora chaiyaphumensis; assembly: GCF_900091435.1. Taxonomy (GTDB): domain Bacteria; phylum Actinomycetota; class Actinomycetes; order Mycobacteriales; family Micromonosporaceae; genus Micromonospora; species Micromonospora chaiyaphumensis. Next base: position 80,272 of record NZ_FMCS01000011.1, on the reverse strand, counting down.
TGTTCCTGTCGACAGCAACGCTGACAGCAACTGACCCGGACAGGGGCGACCGTTGGCCGCCGACCCCGGTTGGTCGTCCGAGGTCACGGACGAGGATGGACCCGGCCGGACGGAGCGCCCAGAAGTTACAAGCGAGGGGTCGCAGGTCCGAGACCTGCCGTGCCCACCACCCGTGACCAGCAGGGGAGCCGATCACATGATCGGTCCCGCTGTCCTAATCGCGATGGCCTGACCGCCGGCACTTGTCTGTGGACTGCGCTGGCGGGACCTACGCTCCTGCCGAACCGAGCGCGGTCATCGTGTTCGGGTATCCCAGACAGGCTGCTGGGGCTCGTCGTTGTGCACGACGATGTCGGCGTGCTCGGTCGGGCGGACCAGAGCAAAGTAGAGCTGTTGAGAGGGGATGTAACGCTCCCGCCAGCGCCGTTCGACTTCGGACCGAGATGACACCCGACGCTCTCGGATCACGGCACGATTCACGGTGGCGTCGAGCGCGGTCGACACGAAGATGCGCAGGTCCCACCGATCGATCAGTTCCGGGCGCATGAGGAAGACGCCGTCGAAGACCAGCACGGCGTCGGCGCGGGCAGTCGTGACCGGCGGGGAAAGCGCAGTATCCGCAGTGCGGTCGTAGACCGCGTGTTGGAAGCGTCGATCTCCGCCTGGGCCGAGCGGATCGAGCAGAACCCGGTTCAGCGCCTCGTAGTCGTGGGTGTCGAAGTAGCAGCCTTCGGCCGAGAACTCGCCGCGCGGATAGCGCTGTGCCCGAGGAAAGAGGAAATCGTCGATCGTCGCGCGGATGACGTCGCGGCCCTGTTCGCGCAAGGCGGCGCCCAGTTCGTCGGCGAGCGTCGTCTTGCCTGCGGCCGGCGGACCGTCGATGGCTACCCGCGTCGGATGTGCGACTGCGACGGACCCGACTGCCTGAGCCAGGCGGCCGAGCAACTCGTCGCGGGTGCCTTGGGTCATGTCCTACCCGTCCCGTCCCGTCCCGTCCCGGTCTCGCGAAGGTCGCCATGTCGCGCTTGACGTTCGGTCTGGGTCTCTTGATCAGTTCAGGTGGTAGTTGGCTCTCCATCGGGCTTCCTCGGCTACTGAGAAGTTGTCGAAGTCACCGGCGGCCTCGCAGTCGAGCAGGTAGCGGAGTGCTTCTGCCGCGTCCTCGGAGCCGTCGGCCTCCAGGTGCGCCTTGGTGGCGTCCAGTCCTGCTCCGCAGAGCAGTTGGACGTCGATCGAGCAGTGGGCGTCCCAGCTCGATTCCTTGGCCTGCCAGATGACGAGCACGTCGCTCAGTTGACCGGCGTTGAACAGCTGCAGGCAGCACAGCTTCATGAGCTCGGTGTCCTGTTCATGCTGCTCAAGGTCTGCTTGGGCGTCGAGCATCGCGCGGATGTGGGGCAGGTCGGCGGAGGACGGTCGTAGGCCGTAGCGGCGAAGGCTTTCGTCTTCGGTCAACGGGTCTCCCTTGGTGATGGACGTCAGCTCAGAGCCGCGACGCGACGTTCGGCTGGCGATTGCTTGCAGCTGGAAGGTCTTCACGATCGCCGTAGCTAGGGACGTCGCCCTTTCCTGAGCCATGGCGGGGACTGTTCGTCGCGTCCGGCGGCTGCCCGTGACGGGCGTGCCGCCCCCGCAACGCGAGGCAAGGCTGGCACGTCTGAGTCAGGAGTTCCTGACCCGGATGAAGTCCGCGTAGTCCTCTCCAGCAACGCCGTGGTTGACCCAACGGTGCGGCGACGCCCCGGTCGTACGCTCGGCCAGTTCCAGCGCTTCGGCCGGGTCCTGCACGTGCCCGATGACGCGGCCGGGCCCGGGGTCGTCCTCGCCTTCTGGATCAAGCGACGGAAACACCGACAGGTCCCGGCAGTTCTCGTCGTTCACGTCCTGCACGTCATGGACTGACACGTTGTAGCCGTCTTGCCATGGCCAGATCGAGACCCAGCGGATGCCTTCGACGCCCTTCAGCGTGATGGGTCCAAGGAACTGCTCGACCTCCTTCCTGCGCTGGAGCGTGCCAAGGAGAAAGGACCGGCTGAGGTATCGCACACCGGGAGGCTACCGGCCGTAGAAGCGAATGCCCTGCTGGCCGGGGGCAGAGACGCGCCCGGACCGGAGTGGGTCACGGAATCTCCTGGTCGGGTGGTGCGCCGGTCGGCGTGGGGTGGACGAACTTTTCGATCATGAACCGCCAGAACAGGGCGACGCCTTCCTGCGCTGGTCGCTCAATCCGGTCGTTCCGCCCGGTGTGAGAGATGTGCTCGATGGTGATCCGGCCGTAGAGCGATCGGACCACCACGACGTCGACGGGTGGTGGGGTGATGGGTTTCGGCGTGACGACGAGATCGAACATTGAGGTCGTGCCGGCCAGCAGGGCCTCGGCCTCGAACGCGATGACGCTGTCGACGATGTCCAGCACTGGTTCGTAGGTGGCGCTGTCGTCGAGGACCCCGTGTAGGCGTGCCGCGATGGCGGGCCATGGCTGTTCGCGGAACTCGATGGACGACCCGAGGTTGCGCATCCTTGCAGGGTGTCAGACGCAGCCGCACAGCCGTCAGCCGAAAAAGCTGATCAACGGGGAGGCAGGCGAGCGATGGTCGGCCTAGCCTGCGCCGGTGGGTTACTGGGGCACGGTGGTGGTGGCGCGGCCCCGGGGGTTGCTGGTCGACCAGGACGGCATCGGCGGGTTCGGTTACCGCCATCGGTGGTTGCGCGAGTTGGGCGACGGGTGGCAGTCGCTGGAGACCCAGGGGTGGAACGATCCGCCGGATCTGCTCGGGCCGTCCCGGGCGGTGGCCGCGTCGACCGGCCATCCGGTCTTCGCCGCGTACGTCAGCGACGAGCACTGCGCGGTGATGTGCGCGGCGGTGCCGGAGGCGGTGGGGCCGTTGACCCACCTGTGGGACGTCAGCGGGCCGTGCGGGGTGTACCGCCATCAGCCGGGGGGCATGCCGGAACCGGTCGGGCTGCTGAACGGCACCGTGCAACCGGATGACCCGGAGGACTCGGGCCGCTGCTCCTGCTGCCCGGGCGAGTCGAAGTGATCTTTCAAACTTGATCGGATCGGGCCACAGCGGTCGGGCGCGGGCCCGGCCCGCCGGGCCAGGCTTGACGTCGAAAGGAGGCCACGTGATCTCGGCACTCAACCGGCTCGTCGACCTCGTCGAGGAGCACCTCACCGAGGAACTCGACGTCAACGGGCTGGCCCGGACGCTCGGCACGACCGAGTACCACCTGCGGCGGATGTTCTCGTCGCTGGCCGGCATGCCGCTGTCGGAGTACGTGCGCCGGCGCCGCATGACCCTCGCCGCCGCCGACGTCGTCCGCGGCCGGGACGATCTGCTGAGCATCGCCGTCCGGCACGGGTACGGCTCGACCGAGGCGTTCGGACGCGCGTTCCGGGCGGTCCACGGCGCCGGCCCCGGTGACGTCCGCCGCGACGGAGGCCCCCTTCGCACACAACCGCAGCTCAGGTTCCGCCTGACCGTTGAAGGGAGCAACCCCATGCACACCCGCATCGTCGACCGCCCCGCGTTCCGGCTCGTCGGGCACGCCGCCCGGGTCCCGCTGATCCACCACGGCATCAACCCGCACATCCAGCGGCACATCACCGCGCTGCCCATGGAGGAGCATGTCCGGCTGAAGGGCCTCGGCGACGCCGAGCCCGGGGGCCTGCTGCAGGTCTGCGACGACCTCGATCCGGACGGCACCGAGGGCAGTGAGCTGACGTACCTGCACGGGGTGGCTCTCTCCCCGGACACGCCGGCCCCGGACGACCTCGACGCCATCGAGGTGCCGGCCGGCCGGTGGGCCGTCTTCCGCACCTCCGGACCGCACCCGCAGGTGCTGCAGGAGACCTGGGCCGCGACCGCGACCGAGTGGTTCCCCTCGAACCCGTGGCGGCTGCGTCCCGGACCCTCGATCGTGGCCGTCCTCGACCGCGCGGACGACTTCAGCACCGCGACCTGCGAGCTGTGGCTACCCGTCGAACCGGCGTGACGGACCGGCTCGGCCGCTGACGGTGCGCCGGCTGCTCAGGACTGCTGCCGGCGCACCATCTCGGTGATCCAGATGGGCGCGAACGGGGATGTGCAGCCCGGGGGAGTCGGGTAGTCCTTGAGCACCTGCAGGCGCTCGCCGATGTCGATGGCACGGCCGCGCAGCGCGGCGTCCTCGATCCCGATCTGCGCCAGGCAGTGGTTCATAACCCACTGCAGGCGGTCCGGGGCGTCCCTCATCTCCGCCTCGATGACGTCGAGGAGCCCGGCGAGGTCGAGGCCCTCGGGATTCTTCGCCACGCGTTCCGTGGTCAGCGCCCAGCCGGCGCTCGCGACCACGGGATCCGGGTCGGCGGACCAGGCCACCCGCAGCTCCTCGGCGTGCGGGTTCTTCTTCACCACGTAGTTCACGAGCCAGTCGTGCACCTTGGGTGTGCGGGCCTCGCGCAGCATGACGTCCAGGTCGTCGCGTGCGAACGCCTTCGGGCGGCAGATCAGGAGTGCCAGCAGTCTGGCCGCGCTGTCGCCCGTCGCCCAGAGCTGGGTCGCGAGTTCCTGCTGCGTCTTCAGCCGCTTCGCGAGCGCGCGCAGCGTGCCGAGGTTGACCCCGTGATCGTCACCGTGCCGCTCGTTCACGGCGCGTGCCTTCGGGTCCTCGAGTGCGGCCAGCTCGGCCAGCACCCCGGCCACCGTGGTCTCGGCCATCTCAGCCTCCCGCCCGTCACCTGCGACATGCAGCCTACGACGCCCTGCCGTCAGACCCCGTTGAGCCGGCGGACGAGGGAGCGGAGCCAGGGTTGGGCCAGGGCCGGCTCGCGGTCGATCCCGGACGCGAGCGCGCGCCGGCCGGAGGCGCCCCGGCCGTACGCCACCAGGGCGACCGCCTCGGCGAGCGCCTGCCGGGCCCGCTCGTCGCGGCCCGGTCCGTCGTCCGGACGGAGCCACCGGTCCGGTCGGAACGATCGGGTGAGTTTCGTCTGGTGGTCGCCGAAGTAGGACCACACGAGGGCGTGCAGGGAGACGTTCTGCACCGAGGCGGCCGGGAGCCGCCGGGTCCATTCGGCGTGCTGCTGCCAGCGCCAGGTGTGGGGGCTCGTCTTCCGGCGCCGGGTGACGCCCAGGAACCGCAGCTTCCGGCGTACGACCTCCCACGGCTCGCGGGACTCGGCGATCCAGTCGTCCAGCAACTCGAAGAGCTCCGCGAAGGTCGAGCCCTCGTGAACCACGTCGACGAAGGTCACCGGCCGGCGCCGGCGGGCCAGGGCGTGTGGCGTCACGTCGAGGTCGGTCAGCACCCGGCGGGCGGCCGTTCGCTGCTCGGCCGACAGCGCGGGCACGCGCCACTTCCCGCGTCCGTCCACCACCGGCCGCCGGTGGAACGAGAAGGGGAGGCGCGCCAGGCGCTGCTCGGTGGCGATGCCGGCCAGGGCGCCGCTGAGGAGGTCGAACATCGAGTCCAGCGACCGGCCCACGAACAGCAGGTCGCCGTTGCCGCTGCGGGCCAGCACCTTGCCCGCGCACTCCGTCAGGTCGTCGATGAACCACAGCTCCGGTTCGGGACCGCCGGCCAGCATCGAGCCGAGCTGGTCCGGTGTCACCAGATCCCAGCGGAACGGTGGGCTCACGTCGACCGGCTCGGGCACCCGGCGATTCTGCCAACGGGCGTGGCGACGCGCGAGGTCAATTCAGCCGCGCCGCTAGCCGAAGGTGAACACGTACGCCTCGGCGCCGGGTTCGAGGAACGTGAGCTCCAGGGTCCGCTCCCGGACGGCGTCCCGCTGGCGGACGAGCTGGTAGAGCCGGCCCTCCCGGAGCAGGCCGTTGCCGTTCTCGTCGACGTCGTCGCCGTGCGCGGATCCCGGCGCCGCGCCGTCGAGGAGCAGGCGGAAGGGGATCGGGCCGTGCGCCCCGGGCGACAGCACGAGATGCGCGTCGCGGGCCTGGAACCGGAAGGCGAGGGTGCCCCCGGGCCGGTCGAGCACGATCCGCTCGGAGGCGATCGTCCACTCGCCGCCGAGCGCCCAGTGGTCGGCGGGCAGGCTCGCGGGGAGTTCGTAGGCGCTGCTCGCGTCGTACGTGGCGTCGTCCGGTGACGCGAACTGCTCCGAGCGCGCGTAACCGAGATACGTCTCGGGCGTGCGCAGGTGGTCCCAGTCGGCGTCGGCCTCCACGCCGCGTCCCTCGACGGGGACGAGGTCCCGGTCGACGCCGAGCAGCCGCTGGATCGTCCGTTCCGACTTCTCGTAGCGGCCCTCGCCGAAATGGTGGTCGCGGATGACGCCGTCCGCGTCGACGAAGTAGAGCGCCGGCCAGTAGTGGTTGTCGAAGGCGCTCCAGACCCCGTAGTCGTTGTCGACCGCCACCGGGTAGTCGATCCCGCGGGCCGCGACCGCCTGGCGCACCCCGTCGATGTCGTGCTCGAACGAGAACTCCGGCGTGTGCACGCCGAGGACCACGAGCCCGTCGTCCCGGTAGGCCTGCGACCACGCCCGCACGTACGGCTCCTGGCGCAGCCAGTTGATGCAGGTCAGCGTCCAGAAGTTCACGAGGACGGGGCGCCCCCGCAGCTCGGCGGGACCGAGTGGCTCGGAGTTGAGCCACCCGGTCGCCCCGTCGAGCGCGGGCAGGCGCAGCCGCTCGGAGACGGCCATCTAGCGAACCGACCGGAAGGCGGTGCGCAGCTCGTCGCACAGGAGCTGCGGCTGCTCCCAGGCGGCGAAGTGCCCACCCCGGTCGAGCTGGTTGTAGTGGATGAGGTTCGGATACGCCTGCTCGGCCCAGCTCCGCGGCGCCTGGTAGAGCTCGTCCGGGAAGACGCTGACGGCGGCCGGCACCCTGACGTCCTTGGCGCCGAGGAAGGAGTACTTGTTCTCCCAGTAGAGGCGGGCGGAGGAGACGCCCGTGTTCGTCAACCAGGTGAGCGTGATGTTGTCGAGGATGTCGTCGCGGCTGATGCCGCCCGGGTTCCCGCCGAACGCCCGGCAGATCAGCTCCAGGCTGGCCGCGTCGTGGTCGCACATGAAGGTCGCCAGCGCGACGGGCGAGTCCGCGAGCCCGATCAGGGTCTCGGGGCGGGTGGCCATGATCAGTGCGTAGGCGGAGTGCTTCCAGAAGAAGTCCTGCTGCTCGGTGGCCCGCCGTTCCTCGTCGGAGAGGTTGGCCGGCAGCTTCGAGAGCGCGCCGTTGATTCCGGTGATGTCGGACTGGACCAGCGCGTCGATCTCGAACGGAACCGTGCTCGGCATGTTGGTGTGGATGGCGGCCAGTTCCGGCGGTGCCTGCACGCCCATCAGGTTGGTGATGAGGGCGCCCCAGTCGCCGCCCTGCGCGACGAACCGGTCGTAGCCGAGGCGCTTCATCAGCTCGGTCCAGGCCCTCGCGATGTGTTCCGGCCCCCAGCCGGGCTCGGTCGGCTTGCCGGAGAAGCCGTAACCCGGCATCGACGGGATCACCACGTGGAAGGCGTCCGACGCGGACCCGCCGTGTGCCGTCGGGTCGGTCAGCGGCTCGATGATCTTCAGCTGCTCGATGACGGAGCCGGGCCAGCCGTGCGTGACGATGATCGGCAGCGCGTTCTCGTGCTTGGACCGGACGTGGATGAAGTGGATGTCCAGGCCGTCGATCTCGGTGATGAAGTTGGGCAGGGAGTTCAACCGCGCCTCGACCTTGCGCCAGTCGTACTCCTTCTCCCAGTAGCGGGCGAGCGCCTGGCTGGTCTCCAGCGGCACGCCCTGGGACTGGTCGTCGACGGTCTGCCTCTCGGGCCATCGGGTGGCGGCGATGCGCCGCCGCATGTCCTGGAGATCCGCTTCGGGAATCTCCACCGTGAACGGCCGGATGTCGGTGGCGCGGGCCAGGGTCTGCGTCTTGACAGCCACGTGGGTCTCCTTCTCCTCGGACTTCTCGCAGCGCGCGGTCAGCTCTGGTTCTCGCCCCGGCGGGGCAGCTTCCAGTCGGGCCGGGGGAAGTGGCAGGTGTAGCCGCCGGGATGCTTCTCCAGGTAGTCCTGGTGCTCCGGCTCCGCCTCCCAGAAGGGGCCGGCCGGGGTGACCTCGGTGACGACCTTGCCCGGCCACAGGCCGGAGGCGTCGACGTCCGCGATCGTGTCCTCGGCGACCTTCCGCTGCTCGTCGTCGCAGTAGAAGATGGCGGACCGGTAACTGGTGCCGACGTCACCGCCCTGGCGGTTGAGGGTCGTCGGGTCGTGGACCTGGAAGAAGAACTCGAGAAGGTCCCGGTACGAGAGCTTGTCCGGGTCGTAGGCGATCTCGATGGCCTCGGCGTGGCCCTCGTGGTTGTAGTACGTCGCGTTCGGCACGTCGCCGCCGGTGTAGCCGACCCGGGTGGACACCACGCCGGGCCGTTTCCGGATGAGGTCCTGCATTCCCCAGAAGCAGCCGCCGGCGAGGACGGCCTTCTCCGTCTTGTCACTCATCGCTTCGCCCCCCGTCCGGGTGCTCGAACAGTGCGCGGTACTCGCCGTACCCTTCCCGTTCCAGGTCGTCGCGCCGGATGAACCGGAGCGCCGCGGAGTTCATGCAGTAGCGCAGCCCGCCGGTGGCGACGGGGCCGTCGTCGAAGACGTGCCCGAGGTGGCTGTCGCCGTGTGCGGACCTGACCTCGGTGCGCACCATGCCGAGGGCGACGTCCCGGACCTCGACCACGTTGCGCGGCTCGATGGGCTTGGTGAAGGAGGGCCAGCCGGTGCCGCTGTCGTATTTGTCGACCGACGCGAACAGTGGCTCGCCGGATACGACATCGACGTAGATGCCCGGTTCCTTGGTGTCCCAGTAGGGGTTGGCGAAGGGCCGCTCGGTCCCGCCCTCCTGGGTCACGTGGTACTGCTCGGGCGACAACCGGGAAACTGCCTCCGGGTTCTTCCGGTATTCGTGCGACACCGTCGTTCCTCTCGGCTGGGTCGTCGGCAAGGAAGGCCGGTCAACGAGCTGCACACGCAGCGCGAGTGGCTACCCGGCCTGCCGTCGGCTAACCCCGTCCCGAGATGTCACCGCCTGCGCCGGGCCTCGGCCTCGGTCTCGAGCATGTCGTTCAGCGCCAGGGCCGTGTTGATCAGGGCGAGGTGGCTGAAGGCCTGCGGGTAGTTGCCGATCTGCTCACCGGTCGAGGCGATCTCCTCGGCGTAGAGGCCGAGGTGATTGCTGAAGGTGAACATTTTCTCGAAGGTGAGCCGGGCGTCGTCGAGCCGGCCGGAGCGCGCCAGCGCCTCGGCGTACCAGAAGGTGCACATGTTGAAGGTGCCCTCGTGGCCGGGGAGCCCGTCGGGGGAGTGGACCGGGTCGTACCGGTGGACCAGGCTGTCGGAGACCAGCTCCCGCTCGATGGCGTCGAGGGTGCGGCACCACATCGGATCCGACGGCGTCACGAAGCCGACCGCCGGCATGGAGAGCAGCGCGGCGTCCAGGACGTTCTCGCCGTACGCCTGGACGAAGGACCCGCGGCCCCGGTGGTAACCGCGCGCCATGACCTGGTCGTAGATGAGGTTCCGCTGGCTGGTCCAGCAGGCGACGTCCCCGGGGCGGCCGGTGCGGGCGGCGAGCCGGATGGCCCGGTCCAGGGCGACCCAGGACATCACCCGGCCGAAGGTGTAGTCCCGGGGATGGTGCCGGCTCTCCCAGATGCCGGCGTCCGGCTGGTCCCAGTTGTGGCACAGCCAGTCGATGAGCCGTACCGTGCTCTTCCACACCTGGTGGGAGACCCGGATGCCCTGTTCGTCGGCGACGTGCATGGCGTAGAGGGCCTCGCCGTGGATGTCGAGCTGGAGCTGGTCGGCGGCGCCGTTGCCGATCCGGACCGGCCGGGAGCCCCGGTATCCCTCCAGGTGGTCGAGCACCTCCTCGTGCAGGTCGGACGACCCGTCGACCCGGTACATGATCTTCAGCGGGGCCTGGTGGTCGCCGGCCTCCCGGATCCGCTCGTCGAGCCAGTCCATGTACCGGCCGACCTCCTCGGTGAAGCCGAGGCCGAGCAGCGCGTGCACGGAGAAGGACGTGTCCCGGACCCAGGTGTAGCGGTAGTCCCAGTTGCGCGTGCCGCCGACGAGTTCGGGCAGGGCGGCCGTCGGCGCGGCGATCATCGCGCCGGTGGGCGCGTACGTCATCAGCTTCAGCGTGATGGCGGACCGCTCGACCATCTCCCGCCAGCGGCCGGTGTACCGGGAGCGCTCGACCCACCGCCGCCAGTAGTCGCGCGTCCACTCGAACATCCCCTGCACCTCTTCGAGCGGGACGGCCCGGGGTTCCATCTCGGAGTTCGTCTCCAGCACGACCCCGCCGGTGTCGCCCTGGTTGAGGGTGCCGAACCCGATCAGGTCGCCGTCCTCCAGGTGCATGTCCTCCTTGGCGATGAGGCGGCGGACCGGCTGGACCGGGTTGAAGGTGAGCGACGCGGACGAGCCGCGGAAGACGTACCCGTTCCGGTGCCGCTCCAGCTGCGGTCGCTCGCGCGCGTAGTCGAACCGGGGCCGGCACTCCAGCCGGAACCGCATGCTGCCCCGGACCATGGTGACCATGCGCACCAGGCGGTGCACGTCGGTGGCCTTCTCGCCGGTGACCGGCATGAAGTCCTGGATCTCGGCGACCCCGTCGGCGCTGATGAAGCGCGTGATCAGGATGGGGGTGCCGGGCAGGTAGAGCTGTTTCGTCACGTAGGTGGTCTCGTGCGGCGCGATCCGGAAGAAGCCGCCGCGCTCCCGGTCGAGCACGCTGGCGAAGATGCTGGGGGAGTCGAAGCGGGGTGCGCAGAACCAGTCGATCGTGCCGTCGCAGGTCACCAGGGCGGCGGTCTGAAGATCACCGATGAGTCCGTGATCCTCGATCGGCGGATACTCGCTCACGTCGCCCCCCGTCTCGACTGCACCCTCCCCGCAGTAACCTAAAGGGCAATATTGTCCATGTAAGTCGGATTCGTGAATGCCACCCCTCCGCGTGCTCAGCCGCGCCGGCGGGCGCGCAGAACCGCGTCGTGCAGGGTGCTCCGCCGGCCGTCCGGGGCGGTGACCGACCGGGACCGGGTCTCCGCCACCACGGCCTCCCACCGCGCCGGGTCGAGGCCCGCAGCCATCCCCTCGGCGGTGACGTGCGCCGTCGCCGGAGCGCCGGCCGCCGCGGTGTGCGGATCGGTCGGGTCGTGGCCCACCACGAGCAGCGTGCCGCCGGGCGCGACCGCGGCGGCCAGCCGGGCGACCAGGTCCTCGCCCGCCCCGTGCACGTAGGAGCTGGTCACGAGGTCGAAGTGCCCCTCGGCGGGACGCCAGCCGGCCAGGTCGGCCCGGACCCACTCGATCCGGCCGGCGACCTCGTCGCCCTGTGCCGCCGCGTGCTCGCGAGCGCGACGCAGGGCCCCGTCCGCGATGTCGACCGCGGTGACCCGCCAGCCGCGCGCCGCCAGCCAGATCGCGTCGGCACCCTCGCCGCAACCCGCGTCCAGCGCCGTGCCGGGCGCCAGGTCGCCTACCTCCGCCACCAGGTGGGGAGTGGGCGTCCGCTGGTGCGCCGCGTGCTGGTGGTGGTACCGCTCCTCCCAGTACGCCCGATCGAACTCCGCCATCGCCGCCTCCCCGTTCACAGTCCGTGGCGGCGGTCGCCCGCCACCAGTTCGCTCACCCGCGCCTCGGTCTCCGCCGAGAACACGTCCCGCCGCCGCGCCTCGACCGCCCGGCGGGTCTCCTCGGCGACCAGGTCGCCGTTGATCGCGGCGGCCGCCAGGGCGCCCGCCGCCGCTGCCGCGCCGACCTGGGCGGCCGGGTCGGTGACGTTGCCCGCGACCCACACCCCGGGCACGTCGGTACGCCCCATCGGGTCGGCGGGCACGTGCTCGCCGGCCCCGGACGGGTGCGCCACCGCCCGCAACCCGAGCGCCGCCAGGAACCCGGCCCGCGCCACCATCCGGGGTCCGGCCACCAGCACCTCACGCGCGACCAGCCGGCCGTCGCGCAGGCGTACCCCGGCCAGCCGGTCCGCCACGACCTCGACCGATGCGACCTCGCCCTCGACCACCGGAACGCCCCGCGCGGCCAGCTGTTCGGCCTGCTCGTCGCCGAGCGGCGGCGCGGTGTGGCGGAGGAACACGACGTCGTCACTCCACTGGCGGAACAGCAGCGCCTGGTGCACCGACAGCGGCCCGGTGGCCAGCACCCCGATCGGCCGGTCGCGCACCTCCCACCCGTGGCAGTACGGGCAGTGCACCACGTCCCGGCCCCACCGCTCGCGCAGTCCGGGCACCTCGGGCAGCTCGTCGACCAGGCCGGTGGCCACCAGCAGCCGGCCGGCCCGCACCCGCCGGCCGCCGGCCAGCACCACCGTGAAGTCCTCCCCGTCGCGGGTCACCGTGTCGACCTCACCGTCCGCCAGGTGCCCGCCGTAGCGGCGTACCTCGTCCCGGCCGCGCGCCAGCAGCTCCGCCGGGGGCATGCCGTCACGGGCCAGCAGCCCGTGCACCCCGTCGGCCGGCGCGTTGCGCGGGCTGCCCCCGTCGATCACCAGGACCGACCGGCGCGCCCGGGCCAGCATCAGCGCACCGCTCAACCCGGCGGCGCCGCCGCCGATCACGACCACCTCGTACCTCTCGGTCATCCTGACCACCTCCTGCCGGCAACGATGCGGCGGTGGTAGCCGCACCCGCAAACCTTGTTGCTGTTCTGGCAAACTGGTGGAATGGACGACGACCTGGACCGGGCGCTGGACACGGTCGGCCCCCGGCTGCGCGCGCTGCGCCGCGAACGAGCAACCACCCTGGCCGACCTGTCGGCCACCACCGGCATCTCGGTGAGCACGCTGTCGCGGCTGGAGTCCGGCAGCCGCCGCCCCACCCTGGAACTGCTGCTGCCCCTGGCCCGGGCGCACGGCGTGACCCTCGACGAGCTGGTCGGCGCCCCGCCCACCGGCGACCCGCGCATCCACCTGCGGCCGGTCACCCGGCACGGCATGACCATGCTGCCGCTCACCCGCCGGGCCGGCGGCATCCAGGCGTACAAGCTGGTCATCCCCGCCGGCGGGCGGCCCGCCGAGCCCACCCCGCAGACCCACGAGGGGTACGAGTGGGTCTACGTGCTCAACGGCCGGCTGCGGCTCGTCCTCGGCGAGCACGACCTGGTGCTCGCGCCCGGCGAGGCGGCCGAGTTCGACACCCGGGTGCCGCACTGGTTCGGCCGGGCCGACGACGAGGCGGTCGAGTTCCTCAGCCTCTTCGGCGCCCAGGGCGAACGCGCCCACCTCCGCGCCCGCCCCCGCACGGCCTCCTGAAGATCGCTTTTTGAAGATCTTGGTACAGAGTGGCCCCTATTGGGGCCGTTCCCTACCAAGATCTCGCCGGTGCGCCCTGGCTCGCGTGACCTTGGCCACCCTCGCGCCGGATCCCCGCTCAGGGGCAGGTCATCTGCCGTTACCCGGCGGTTAAGGTGGGCTCGCGAAGTCGCTTCCCCGGACCCCGGGGTGCGGCTTCGTAGTGCTTCACGGGATCCGTGGAGCCCAGCCGTCCCGACGTTCTCCGGGCCAACCGAAACGGGACGGCTGCACCCCCACCCGCCCGGCCGGCATGACCGGCTGGGCCAACCCGGAACGGAGTAAGGCCACGCCATGAGCGTGTCTACGCAGGATCCTGCTGCCCCGGTGGAGCCGGCGGAACCCGCCGCGCAGAGCCGCCTCGACCGCTTCTTCGAGATCACCCGACGGGGCTCGACGGTCCGGCGCGAGGTGCTCGCCGGGCTCACCACCTTCGCGACGATGGCCTACATCGTCGTGCTGAACCCCCTGATCATCGGCACCGCGCCGGACGCCGACGGCAAGACGCTGGGCATCCCGGCGGTCGCCGGGGTCACCGCCCTGGTCGCCGCGGTCATGACGATCATGATGGGCATCGTCGGCCGGGTGCCGTTCGCGGTGGCCACCGGTCTCGGGCTGAACGCCTTCGTGGCGTACGCCGTCGCGTCCCAGATGAGCTGGGCCGAGGCCATGGGCCTGGTCGTCATCGAGGGTCTGATCATCACCGTGCTGGTGCTGACCGGGTTCCGGAAGGCCGTCTTCCGGGCCATCCCGGCGGAGCTGAAGGCGGCCATCGCGGCCGGCATCGGCCTGTTCATCGCGCTGATCGGCTTCGTCGACGGCGGCCTGGTCCGGGCCGGCACCGGTGTGCCGCTGCAGCTCGGCTCGGGCAGCAACGGCACCCTGCACGGCTGGCCCACCGTCGTCTTCGTGGTCGGCCTGCTGGTCACCGGCATCCTGGTCGCCCGCAAGGTGAAGGCCGGCGTCCTCATCGGCATCGTGGCCACCACGGTCGTCGCGGTGATCGTCAACGCGTTGGCCAAGCCCGGCGCGGCTCTCGTCGACGGCAAGCCCAACCCGGACGGGTGGCGGCTCAACGTGCCGACCCTGCCGGACCCGCTGGTCCAGACGCCCGACCTGCACCTGCTCGGCAACGTGTCGTTCGGCGCGTTCGCCCACGTCGGCCTCATGACCGCGCTGCTGCTGGTCTTCACCCTGGTGCTGGCCGACTTCTTCGACGTCATGGGCACCACGGTCGGCCTCGCCAAGCAGGCCAACCTGGCCACCGAGGACGGCACCGACATGCCGCGCCTCGGCAAGGTGCTCTTCGTCGACGGCGTCGCCGCGGTCGCCGGTGGCGCGGGCAGCGCCTCGTCGGCCACCACGTACGTCGAGTCCTCCTCGGGCATCGCGGACGGCGGGCGGACCGGCCTGACCAGCGTGGTCACCGGCGTGCTCTTCCTGGGCGCGCTGCTGCTCACCCCGCTGGTGTCGCTGGTGCCGAGCGAGGCCGCCGGCCCGGCGCTGGTGGTCGTCGGCGCGCTGATGATCCGCCAGGTCAAGGACATCGACTTCACGGACGTGGGCGTCGCCGTCCCGGCGTTCCTGACCATGACGCTCATGCCCTTCACCTACTCGATCACCAACGGCATCGGCGCCGGCTTCGTGAGCTGGGTGGCGATCCGGGTGGCGCAGGGCAAGGCCCGGCAGATCCACCCGCTCATGTGGGCGGTGGCCGCCGCTTTCGTGGTCTACTTCGCCATCAACCTGGTCAAGGCCGTCACCGGCGTCAGCTGACCGGTTCTCCGCCGCGCCCCCGTTGCCCGTTGGCCCGAGGCAACGGGGGCGCGGCGTATCCGGATCATGGGTTAGAGTGCCCGGGCGCGGACACGCGACCGTCGTGGGCGCAGGGGGATGAGGCCATGGATTGCCATGAGCTCCCCCTGCCATGCCCTTTTCCGGGTCGCGACTCCTGACTGAACGCTCACCGCGACCCGGGTCACTCCATGACCTTGGAGAATCGCGTTGTTCATCTCTGAACTGACCACCGAACGACTCGTGCTGCGCCCCTGGCCGGCCGAGGAGGCCGCCGCCGTCGTCGCCGGTGAGCGTCGCCCGCACTGGGCGGCGGACTTCCCCGCCGACGGCGAGCGAGTGATCGCCGGCATCATCGCCGGCAACCCGGACCGGCCGCACGGCCACCGGCTCATCATCGAACGGGAGACCGGCCTCACCGTGGGCGGCATCGGGATGTTCCTGCCGCCCACCGACGGGGCGGTCGAGTTCGGCTACGGCATCGTCGAGTCCCGGCGCTGCCGGGGCTACGTCACCGAGGCGGTGCGTGCCCTGGTGGCCGACACCCGCACCCTGCCCGGGGTGACCCGGGTGTTCGCCACCGTCGACCCCGCCAACATCGCGTCGGTGCGGGTGCTGGAGAAGGCCGGCCTGCGCCGGGACGGCACCGTCGACAGCGACGAGGGGCTGCTGCACCGGTACGTCGCCGGGTAACGCCGAGCGCAACGGCCCGGCGGCGGGGCGACCCGCCGCCGGGCCGTCCGTCGTTGAACGGGCGTGAGCTACGCGGACGTCGACGGGGTGCGGCTCTGGTACGAGATCCACGGCGGCGGGCGCCCGCTCGTCCTGCTGCACGGCGGGTACGGGTCGACGGAGATGTTCGCGCCGATCTTGCCCGAGCTGGCCGCGCGCCGGCAGGTCGTCGCGGTCGACCTCCAAGGCCACGGCCGCACGGCCGACGTGGACCGGCCGCTGCGTTACGAGTCGATGGCCGACGACATCGCCGCGCTGCTGCGGCACCTCGACCTGCCGGCCGCCGACGTGCTGGGCTACTCGCTCGGCGGCGGGGTGGCCCTGCGCGCCGCGATCCAGCACCCGGCCCTGGTCCGCCGCCTCGTGCTGGTCTCCACGCCGTGCCGGCGCCGGGGCTGGTTTCCGGAGGTGCTCACCGCGATGGCCGCCCAGGACGAGCGGATCGCCGAGCGGATGCGCGGCACCCCGGCGCACGAACGCTACGAACGGGTCGCGCCCCGCCCGCAGGACTGGCCGACCCTCTGGGCGAAGACCGGCGAGCTGCTGCGCCGCGAGTACGACTGGTCCGCCGAGGTGGCCGCCCTGCCCATGCCCGTGCTGCTGGTGTTCGCCGACGCCGACTCGATCCCCGTGCGCCACGCGGCCGAGTTCTTCGGGCTGCTCGGCGGCGGCCACCGCGACGCCGGCGGGGACGGCACGGGCCGGCCCGCGTCCCGGCTGGCCGTGCTGCCCGGGCTGACCCACCACGACATCGTCGGCTCACCCGCCCTGCCGGCGGCCGTGCTGCCCTTCCTCACCCACGAGGTGCGCGCCCCCGAGTGACCCGGCGCCGCCGGAGCAGCCGCGCGGCCACCAGGCCGCCGAGCACCAGCGCCGCCGCCCCGGCGGCCCACCAGAACCGGCCGCCCGGTCCGGACGGCGGATCCGCCGCGCGGACGCGCCCGGCGCGCACCACGGCGTCCGCCACGTCGATGGCGAGCACCTGGTCCGGGGCGGTGAGCAGCGTTGTCGGCGTGGCGGCCCCGGGGGTCAGGCCCAGCACGCGGACCGTCTGCACGTTGGGATACACGGTCCGCTGGTCCATGTCGACGGGCCCGTCGAAGCGCTCCGGCGAGTCCGGATCGGGCCGGTAGCCGACCACCAGCGCGGATCCGTCCGGCCACCAGCCCAGCAGTCGGATGGTGGTGACACCGTCGACCGCGGGCAGCGCCAGCACGCCGAGGTCCCGGCCGCTGGCCGGGTCGACCCGGCGCAGCCGCCACCGGGTGGTGTCCGGGTCGCGGCTCACCAGGGCCAACGACCCGTCCGGCAGCCAGGCTCCCTTGCCGGCCAGCCCGCTCTCCGGCGGCAGCGGGAACGAGGTGACCTGCCGCCCGTCGGTGCCGGTCACGAGCACCTTGTCGCCGACCTGGAAGGCCAGGCGGGACCCGTCGGCGGTGAACGCGACCGGGGCGCCGAAGATCGGCAGCTGGTCGGTCTCGAGCAGCCGCACCGCCCGGCCGGTGTCCAGCCGGACCAGGCTGAGCGTGTCGACGTAGGCGCTGCCCTCCGGGTTGGCCGCCGTGGTGTCCCGCACGACCAGGGCGGACCCGTCCGGCGCCCAACCGGCCGGCCGGGTCAGGCTGCTGCCCGGCCGCGGGCTCGCCAGATGCCGCACCGTGCCGTCCACCAGGTCGACGAGATCGATGCCCGGGTGCCCGGGGGAACCGGCCGGAACGGCGATCCGCCGCCCGTCGGGGCTGAGCAGCACCTGCTCCCCGGCCGGCGCCTCGAAGCCGACCGTCCAGGTCCGGTAGCGGTCGGCGTCCGCCCCGACGATGCCGACGGTGCCGTCCTCGTCGATCAGGCCCGTGAGCCCTCGCGCCTGCCCGCTGAAGATCAGCGCCGCCGGGCCGAGCCGGGGCCGGTCGGTCGCGTGCAGCGAGCCGAACGGCGGCAGCCCGATCCGGTCCGGCAGCGCGGGGCCGTCCACACCGGCCGGAGCGATCGAGGGCCGGTCGCCGCCGCGCGCCGCCACCGGCACGAGCGCCACCAGCACCAGCACCGCAGCGACCGCCGCCGCCATCCGCCGCCGGGTGCGGCGCGCGGTCCGCACCGCACGGTCGTGCACCGGGTACGCGGGCACCTCGGCCGCCGCCTCCCGCAGCGCCTCCCGCAGCCGTACGCTCATCGCCCGCTCCTCTCCGGCGTCGGCTCCCACAGGTCGGGGACGAGGTCGCGGAGACGGCGCACGGCGTCGTGCCCGTGCCGCTTCACCGTGCCCACCGAGCAGCCGAGCACCTCGGCCACCTGCGCCTCGGTCAGGTCCTCGTAGTAGCGGAGCACCACCACGGCCCGCTGCCGGGCGGTGAGCCGGCCCAGCGCCGCCACCACGCTGAGCCGCAGCGCGGTGTCCTCGGTGTGGTCGCCGCCGCCCCGCTCGACCGGCGTCGCGTCCAGCCGTTCCGCCACCCGCCGCCGGCGCCACCACGAGACCTGCTGGTGGTACATGACCCGGCGCACGTACGCCTCCGGGTCCCCGTCGTGGATCCGCCGCCAGTGCCGGTACGTCCGGGCCAGCGCGCTCTGCAACAGGTCCTCGGCGTGCTGGTGGTCGCCGGTCAGCAGGTACGCGGTCCGCGACAGCGCGGGCGACCGCTGCACCACGAACTCGTGGAACGTCTCCGACATGCCCACCCCCTCGCCCCCTAGGAACGCGTGTCACCCGGCGGATGGTTGAGGCCGTCATTCGACCACGCTTCGCCGGTACGGCCCCCACCCCACGAACCGCTCGAACAGCTCGCGCGGCGTGGGCCCGTCGTGCGGGTTCAGCCGGAACAGGTCGTGGGTCGCCTCGTGGTAGAGCCCGGACAGGTAGACGGCCAGATCGACCGGGTGATCGGCGTACTCGACCTTGAGCAGCAGCCGGGCCTGGGCGCAGGGCCAGGGTGCCCCGCACGCCCGGCACAGCCACAGCGGCCGGATCGGCAGGTGCGGCGGCCGGTCCGGCGGGTAGGCGCGCGGCCGGTCGGGGTGCGGCCCGAGCCGGGGTACGGGAAGCATGGCGCCGCTCATCACGACCTTCCTTGTCACGGAGGCTGAGGTCGGGGCCGCCCACGGCATCGGGGGAATCGGGGGCGGCCCCGCGGCGGGCCGGACGGGATGCGGCCCACCGGTGACAGTCTGTTGAGGACAGCACTACGCTCGGAAGCCGCCGAGGCTGATCGTGAAGACGTCGGGTCGGCCGACACCGAAACGCGGCGACGCAGGGAAGGTCGCCGAGAAATTGGGGAGGAAGCGTGGAGAGCGAGCCGACGGTCGACCTGATCCGTGCCCAGCTACGGCGCCTGCGAGTGAAGGCCGAGTTGAGCCAGGAGGAGTTCGGGAAGCTGGTTCACTTCTCGGGTTCCCAGGTGTCCGCGGTCGAACTGGGCCAACGGCCGCTTGACCGGTTCTTCCTTCAACGTGCGGACGAGGTGCTGGCCACCGGCGGCCTGCTGACGTCGCTGCTCAAGCTCGCCGATCGCGACGGCCAGCCGAGTTGGCTACGGCCCTGGCTGGAAGCGGAGCGGCAGGCACAGCAGCTCCGCTGTTACCAGCCGACTCTGATCCCAGGGCTGCTGCAGACGCAGAACTACGCCCGCGCAGTCATTCGCTCGGCGGACACCCTGACGGACGACGAGGTCGAGCAGCGCCTCAACGTCAGGCTGGATCGGCAGTCCATCCTCTCGCAGCCGAATCCGCCGCAGTTCATCGCGGTGATCGAGGAAGCCGTCCTGCGTCGTGCCGACGAAAGTTTCAAGGGCATCATGGCCGAGCAGACGGCGCACCTGATCGCCTGCGCCGCTAAGCCGCACATCAGCGTGCAGGTCATCCCCGTGGAGGTGAGTGTGCATGTGGGACTGATCGGGCCGTTCGTCCTGGGTAGAGACGCGAACGGCGGCTGGGTCGGTCACCTGGAGACTCAGCTCGGCGGCGTCGTCGTCGACAGAGATGAGGATCTAGCTATTCTGCTGTCGAGGTGGGAGAGCGTCCGCAACGAGGCGCTGTCCCGCCGCCAGTCGATCGAGCTGATGAAGGAAGCGGTGACATCGTGGAGCTGATCGGCGCGCAGTGGCGGAAGTCAAGCCGTAGCGGCCAGGGGGAGTGCATCGAGGTGGCCGACAACCTGCCTGATGTGGTCGGCGTCCGGGACAGCAAGGACCCCGCCGGTCCGGCCCTCATCTTCACCCCGCAGACCTGGCGCGCCTTCGTCGCCTTCGCGAAGCGGGGCTGATCCGGCCGTTCTCAGTCCATCCGGCGGGCGAGCCAGGGCAGCAGCGCGTCGCCCTGCAACCGCTGGAACGCCCGGACCGTCGGGATGCCGGGCGGGGGCGGCTGGCGGGCGCCGTCCAGGAAGAAGCCGGTGAACCCGGCCAGCACCCCGGTCACGTCGGCGGCGTCCACCCCGGCGGTGAGCGACCGGGCGGCCAGCAGCGCCTCCGGGTCGTGACCGCCGTGCACCTGCACGTTGATCAGGGTCAGCAGGCTGTCCAGCCAGGCCGGCCCGCGGCAGGCCAAGGGCCAGTCGACCACGGTGACGTCGCCGTCCGGGCCGATCAGGAGGTTGTCGGCCCGGATGTCGACGTGGCAGAGGGTGTCGCCGGCCAGCGCGGCAAGCCCCCGGTCGGCGGCCGCGCACAGCTCGGGCAGCCGGGCCGCGGCCCACGGGTCCAGGTCGGCCGGTGGGTCGTCGGCGAGCCGCCGCCAGCCGCCGAAGTCGTACCCCAGTTGCTCGGTCGCGGTGGCGACCACCGCGGCGGGTGCCGGGGTGAGCACCCCGGCCATCGCCTCCAGGGTGGACAGCACGACGGCCAGCTCCCCGGCGTCCCACGGCGTGACCGGGTGACGGCCCTCGACGTCGCTGAAGACCAGCGCGATCCAGTCGCCGTCGTCGTGGCTGCCGAGCAGCCGGGGCGCCGGCGCGGCCGGTGGCAGCGCGGCGGCGATCCGCGCCTCCGCCCGGTGCAGCGTGGGGCTGCGGTCGTTCTGCGCGGGGCTGACCGCCTTGACGAAGGCCCGCCCGCCACCGGCGGTGCGCACCCGGTCGGCGGTGCCGGGGGAGAAGCCGCCGTGCTGTGACTCGGCGGCCACCACCCGGTCGCCGAGGATGTCCTCGACCGCGGCGCGGACGGGCGCGGGCAGGTCGGCCCAGCGGATCCGGCTCTTCGTCAGGCTGGTCACCGATCCACCGTGCGCGACCCGTCCGGCCGCGGGCAACCCGATTACCGCGCCCCGGCGGTGTAGCGGAGCACCACCACGCCGGTGTCGAACGGCCGGGTCCCGGCCAGCGTGAACCGGGCCGGCTCGAAGCCCCGGTCGACCAGCGGGATGCCGCGGCCGACCACGACCGGGTTGAGCTTGACCACCAGCTCGTCGACCTCGTCGAGGAGCTGGCCGGCGAGCTGCCCGCCGCCGCAGAGCCAGATGTCGCCGCCCGGCTGGGCCTTCAGCTCGCGGACGAAGGCCACCGGGTCGCCGGCGACGATCTCGACCTGCGGGTCGTCCGACGGGGGCAGCGAGCGGCTGAAGACGTACTGCTTGAGGTGCGCGTAGGGGCTGGTCACGCCGATCTTCAGCGCCGGGTCGTAGGTGGCCCGGCCCATGAGCAGGGCGTCGAAGCGGCCGGCCGGCGGCGAGGCGATGCCGAACTGGGCGTGGGTGAACGTGGGGAAGGTCTGGGGCCACTCAGCGGCCAGGTAGGCCGCCACCTCCGGCTCCAGCGGGAGGAAGTCGTAGGACCCGTCGGGGGCGGCGATGAAGCCGTCGAGGGTGCTGGCGACGTAGTACACGAGCTTGCGCAAACCGACTCCGATGTCCGGGATCAACCACGACGGCTGTCGTGGTCGAGGGAGAATGTACAACACCTGTCGTGGTTATTGCTAGGGTGTCTTCATGGCCAGGAACCCGGAACGCCGCACGCTGCTCGCCGACGCCGGGCTGCGGGTGCTCGCCGCCGCCGGCGCGCGCGGCCTGACCCACCGCGCGGTCGACGCCGAGGCGGGCGTGCCCACCGGCACCGCCTCCAACTACTTCCCGTCCCGGGCCGCGCTGCTCGCCGCGCTCGGTGAACGGATCTTCGACCGGATGGCGCCCGACCCCGCGGTGCTGGCCGACCTCGGCCGGCGCGAGCCCTCGCTCGCGCTGGTCACCGACTACCTGCGCTACATCGTCGAGCGCACCACCCGCGAACCCGATCTCACCCGGGCCCTGTTCGAGCTGCGCCTGGAGGCCTCGCGCCGCCCCGAGCTGCGGGCCGCGCTCGGCGACGTGCTGCGCCGGGGGTACGCCGACGACGTCGCCTTCCACGTCGCCGCCGGGCTGCCCGGCGGCGCCTTCGAGATCGCCCTGCTGCACTACGCGGTCGACGGTCTCCTGCTCGACCTGCTCGCCACCTCGATCGACGCCGGGTTCGACGTCGATCAGGTGGTGTCCGCCCTGGTCTCCCGTCTGGTCGCCGAGCCGGTCGCCTGACCTGATCCCGCCTCCCCGAGGGCCAGGCCCCCGCGGAGCGCCGCGCCGAGGGCCCGCAGACCCATGTAGAGCGGCATGGAAGCGGCGGCCGCCACGTCCTCGGGAAGGCAGTCCAGCGAGTCCGGGTCACGGCGGAGCCGTTCGAGGTCGAACGCGCAGTCGACGGTCAGGCGCTGGACGTACGGCGTCTCCACCAGCCGCACGTCGGTGCCGTGGAGATCGTCCGAGGAGACGTCGAGCATCGTCAGGCCCACGTACTCCGGCTTGGCCCCCCGGTTGAGCCACCGGAAGTAACCCAGCACCCAGGTCCGCCCGAGCTGGTGCGGGGCGAGATGGCTCTCCTCCATCAGCTCCCGGCGCATGGCGGCGGCCAGGAACTCGACGAAGGTCTCCCCCGAAGGCCGGTCGTGCACATCGGTCAGGTCCACCGAGCCCGAACCCGCCGGCGCGGCGAGCCCCCCGCCGCTCACCGTGGCTGCGGGCTGTTGCCAGCCCAGCACGAGCTTCCGGTCGGTGGTCAGCGCGAGCGTGGAAACCCCGATGACGTTCGCCAGCCTGCTCTCGGAGAGCGTCAACAGCCGCCCGTCCTCCGCGTAGGGCAGTCGGTTGCCGTCCACGTGGACCGCCCCGGTCCGGCGGTCCACCACCCGCCACCCGGAGAGGTAGTTGGAGCACATCAGGGAGTAGTAGTCGGTGCCGCTCAACCGGACCTCGCCGCGCCGCAGCAGCTCCGGCGTCAACTCGTCGTCCTGGCGGACCAGTCGCCCGTTGAACGTCGTCCCGCGGCGGACCCGGGCCGCCAGGATCGCTCCGGTGTGGGCGGCCACCCGCTTCGGCAGCGCGTGGCGGTCGGCCGACCAGAGATAGCCCGCGTCCGCGTCGCGCAGGGCCTCGTCCACATCGGGCCGGCACCACGCCAGCTCGCTCGGGTCGGTGGGAAGCCGGACCAGGCCGGCGGGGGCGACCACCGGCGGTGTGGCCGTCGTCCGGCTCCGCACGAGTGCCACGCCGCCCCGGCGGAGGGCCACCCATTCCGGTGCCAGCAGGATCACGGACAGCAGCACACCGGCCAGCCCGGCCAGCAACGCCGGCACCGATCCGAGCGGGGTCGACACCAGGCCCAGCAGGCCGAGGAGGAAGCTGACCACGGCCGCGTACCAGGTCCACCGGTGCCGGGCCAGCGCGAGCCGCAGCTGCCACCGACTGCGGACCCCCACCAGCAGCAACCAGAGGCGCTCCTGGCGCAGCCCGGGGCCTGACAGCCTCCCCATCTCGCACTCCTGTTCCCCACCACGAACCCACCGCGGGCGCACACGCTAGCGGAGAACTTCCGCACCGGCTGTCCGGTTTCGGCAGGAGCCGCCCCAGGCATGTACCCCCGGCCACGGGGAACGCCGACCGGGACGCACCTGGGGAGGAGCGACGATGACGGATGGCGCCGGACTGACCATCGGTGTGCTCGGCTCGTACGGCGGTCGCAACCTCGGTGACGAGGCGATCCTCACGGGCCTCCTGGCCGACCTGCGTGAGCAGGAGCCGAACGCCCGGATCATCGTCTTCTCCCGGAACCCCGCGCACACCGCGCTGGAGCACCCGGACGTGGAGGCCGTGCCCTGGGAGGGCGTCAGCCGGGTCGACTCGGCGGCGGTCCTGGCCCAGCTCGACCTGCTCGTCCTCGGCGGCGGCGGGATCCTCTACGACAAGGAGGCCCGGCGCTACCTGCGGGTGGTCCGGGTCGCCCAGGAACGCGGCCTGCCGCTGCTCACGTACGCGGTCGGGGTCGGCCCGCTCAGCGAGGGGGTGGACACCGGGATGGTGCGGGAGACCCTGGGCAAGGCCACCGAGGTGACCGTGCGGGACCAGGAGTCCCGGATGGTGCTGGAGGAGGCCGGGCTGCTGAACCCGATCACCGTCACCGCCGACCCGGCGTTCCTGCTCACGCCGGAGGACTTCCCGGAGAGCTGGCTGCGCGAGGAGGGCGTGCCGGCCGGCAAGCAGCTGGTCGGGCTGAGCGTCCGCGAGCCGGGCCGGGCCGCCGAACGCCTCGACGTCGACGGCTACCACCGGCTGCTCGCCCAGATCAGCGACTTCCTGGTGCACCGGATCGACGCGTACGTGCTCTTCGTGCCCATGGAGCGCGACGACATCCGGCACTCGCACGGCGTGATGTCGCACATGGTCGCCGCCGAGCGGGGCCGGATCCTGCACAACGACTACTCGCCCCGGCAGGTGCTCGGCCTCATGAAGCACTTCGACCTCGCGGTCGGCATGCGGCTGCACTTCCTGATCTTCGCGGCCATGATGGGCACCCCGTTCCTGCCCCTGCCGTACGCGGGAAAGGTCTTCGACCTGGCTCAGCGGCTCGGGGTGCCGGCGCTGCGCGGCGTGGAGCGCGAGGTGGAGGGCCCGCTGCTGGCCGAGGTGGACCGGTTGTGGGACGAGCGCGACGCGCGGGCCGACGAGACCGCCCGGCGGGTGGCCGCCGTGTGCGAGCAGGCCCACGGCACCTCCCAGGTCACCCGCGGTGTGCTGGAGAGCCTGCGGACGCGGACGCTGACCCGGGCCACCGCCTGACCGGCGGTCAGGCCGCCGGACCCCGCCAGGTGTAGACCCAGGTGCCCTCGCGCTGGTCGTCCGTCTGCAGCTCGTAGATCTGGGCGTGCGCGAGTCCCTCGGGCCCGAGGTGGTGGTGGGTCAGCGGAGGGCGGTTGTTGCTGTCCAGCTCGACGGTGACGGTCTCGCCGTCGGCCGTGCCGCCCACCAGAGGGATCTGCACCGTGGATGCCATGCGCCCCATCCTGCCCCGGGGATCGCCGCCGCGCAGCGGGATGCGGGGGCAGCGGGCCGGCGGTCCCGGCGACTAGGGTCCGGGGATGGCGGAACCGGCGATCGACCCCACCATCGGTCCGATCCTCGCCCGCACGGGCGACGAACGGGCCATCCTCGAATCGTTCCTCGACTTCCACCGGGCCACGGTGCTGCGCAAGGTCCGCGGCCTCTCCGACGCCGAGGCGACCCGGCGCCTCGTGCCCACCCGCACCACCCTCGCCGGGCTGCTCAAGCACCTCGCCCTGGTGGAGCGGAACTGGCTGCCCTGCCTGTTCGCCCCCGAGCCGGGCGACGTCTATCTCACCAGCGAGGCCGACGCCGAGGCCAGCTTCACCCTCGACCCGGGCGAGACCGTCGAGGGGCTGGCCGCCGGCTACCGGGCCGCCTGCGACCGGTCCCGCGCCGTGGCCGCCCGGTTCGACCTCGACCACGTGGTGCCGCACCCGCAGCTCGGCGAGGTGTCGCTGCGCTGGGTGCTCGTGCACCTCATCGAGGAGACCGCCCGGCACGCCGGGCACGCCGACATCCTGCGCGAGCTGACCGACGGCGAGACCGGGGCGATCTGACCCGGCTCAGTCCCGGGGCAGCAGCCCGGCCGGATACTCCATGCCGTCGTGGGTGCAGGCCGCCGCGGCCACCCGGGCGGCGTGCCGGGCCGCGTCCAGCGCGGTGGCGCCGCGCAGCCGGGCGGCGATCAGGCCGGCGGCGAACGCGTCGCCCGCGCCGTTGGTGTCGACCACGGCTGCCGGCGGCGTGGTCGCGGGCACGTGGACCGGCGGGGTGTCCGGGCCGTGCAGGGTGGCGCCCGCCGCCCCGCCGGTGACCAGCACCGTCCTCGGCGCCAGCCCGGCCGCCACCTTCCCGGCCCGGTCACCCAGCCGGACGTCGCTGACGAAGACCAGGTCGGCCGCCTCGGCGAAGGGCCGGTGGTAGTCGTTCTCGCCGTCCCAGTCGTGCAGGTCGGTGGAGAGCGTCACCCCGGCGCCGAGGGCCGCCCGCAGGGCCGGCAGCGCGTCCCGGGCCCAGTCCATGATCGACACGTGCACGTGCGCGGCCCCGCGCACCAGCCCGGCCAGCTCGGCCTCCGCGAACGGCGCCGGGCCCGACCACGGGCGCGGGTCGTAGAGCGACATCCGCCGGCCGCCCGGGTCGACCAGGTTCACCGAGCGGCGGGTGCCGGCCGGCGCGTCGGCCAGCACGGCGCGTACCGAGGTGCGGGCCAGCGCCGCCCGGACCACGTCACCGGCCGGGTCGGCGCCCAGCACGTCGACCAGCGCCACCCGCAGGCCGAGCGCGTGCGCGGCCAGCGCCACCCCGGCACCGGTGTTGCCGATCCGCAACTCGATCGGGGGCACCGCCAGCGAGTCGGCGGCCGGCAGCGGCAGGGCGGGCACCCGGGCGCGGATGTCCACGCCCAACCCGCCGATCACGAGCAGATCGACCATGGCGCCGACAGTAGTCCGCGCCGGCCGCCTATCCTGGCCCCGGGCGTCGTCGAGGGGGAGTGCGTGCTGGTCATCCACGGGCTGTGGCTGTCCGGGCGCGGGCTCGCCGTCTGGGCCGAGGACAGCCGGCTGCCGGCCCACGCGTCCCGCCGGCCCGGCCGCGCCCCGCGCGAGCGGCCACACCCCTTCGCCGCCGGCCACGCCGCCCTGGCGGCCGCGCTCGGCGGTCCGCCGGGCGCGCCGGCCTCCGTCCTGCTCGACCTGCCCACCCGGGCCGGCGCGCCGCTGGACTCACCCGAGCTGGTCCGGACCACCGTCGGGGAGCCGGTCCGCGGCCGGGTCACCCGCGCCGGGTGGCGGGCTCCCGCCCTGGTGTACGCGCCGGACGCCGCATTCGCCCTGCTCCGGGCGCTGGAGCCGGGGGAGGCGGTGGCCGGGGCGAGCCTGCGCCACCTGGCCGAGCTGGCCGACTTCGCCGCCGACCTGGTCACCCGGGGCCGGGTCCTGCCCGGCGTGTCCGATCCTGCCCCCGGTGTCGACGCCGTCCGCGCCGATGGGGAATCACGGCGCCTGCGCGTGGTCGACGACTCGGACCTGGTGACGGCGTCCGCTCTCTGGCGTCCGCTGCTCACCGGCACGGACGCGGCCTGGGCCCGCTCGCTGGCCCTCGCCCTGCCTCCGGCCGCCCGTGCCGCCCGCGAGTGGCACGAGGAAGGGGCGGAGCCGGGAGGCATGACCGTGAGCGGGACCGCACCCGGGGAGCTGGTGGCCGAGGCGCTGGACGCGCTGGTCGACGCCGCCGCCCGGGCCGTGCTCGCCGACACCCGGCTGCCCCGGGGCATGCGCCCGAACGGGCCGGTGCCGGCCTGGCTGGCCGCGCTCACCGGCCCGGAGCCCGTCTTCGCCGCCGAGCCGGCCGCCCTGGCCACCCTCCGGGCCGAGCTGGACGCCTGGCAGCGCGACGCCGCGGGCGGCCCGGTGCGGGCGGCGTTCCGCCTGGTCGAGCCGGCCGTCGACCCGGTGGCCGAGCTGGTCGAGGGCGGCGCCTGGCGGGTCGAGTTCGGCCTGCACCCGACCGACGAGCCGGGGCTGGTGATCGACGCCGCGCACATCTGGCAGCGGCCCGCGCCCGCGCTCGCCGCGCGCGGCGTCGACCCGCAGGAGACCCTGCTGGCCGAGCTGGGCCGGGCCAGCCGGCTCTGGCCGGAGCTGGACGCCGCGCTGCGCACCGCCGCGCCGGAGGGGATGGAGCTGGACGCCGACGGGGCGCACCGGTTCCTCCGGGAGGGCGCGCCGGTGCTGCACGCGGCCGGCTTCGGGGTGCTGCTGCCCTCCTGGTGGCGGCGCTCCTCGTCCCGCCTCGGCGCCCGGCTGCGGGCGCGCGGCCGGACCGCGCCCGGCACGGTGGCCGTCGCCGCCGGCGGGCTCGGGCTGGACGCCCTGGTCGACTACCGCTGGGAGGTGGCGCTCGGCGACCAGCCGCTGACCGCCGAGGAGCTGGCCTCGCTGGCCGACCTGAAGTCGCCGCTGGTACGCCTGCGCGGGCGCTGGGTCGAGCTGGACCCGCAGCGGCTCGAGGCCGGGCTGCGGCTGCTCCGCTCCTCCGGCGAGCTGACCGTGGCCGACCTGCTGCGGATGGGGTTGGACGGGTCCGGCCGCCCCGGCGAGCTGCCGGTGCTGGAGGTGGTCGCCGACGGCGCGCTGGGCGAGTTGCTGGCCGGTGAGGCGGAGCGGCGGCTCACCCCGGCCGACCCGCCGCCCGGGTTCACCGGGACGCTGCGGCCGTACCAGCGGCGCGGGCTGGCCTGGCTGGCCTTCCTCCAGTCCCTCGGGCTGGGCGGCATCCTCGCCGACGACATGGGGCTGGGCAAGACCGTGCAGCTGCTCGCGCTGCTCGCCGGTGACCCGCCGGCCGCCGGGGCGACGCTGCTCGTCTGTCCGATGTCGCTGGTCGGCAACTGGCAGCGGGAGGCCGCGAAGTTCGCCCCCGACCTGCGGATCCACGTGCACCACGGCGCCGAACGGGCCCGGGGCGAGGCGTTCGCCGCCGCCGTGCACGGCGCGGACCTGGTGCTGACCACCTACTCGGTGGCCGCGCGGGACGCGTACGAGCTGGCCGGTATCGACTGGCACCGGGTGGTCGTGGACGAGGCGCAGGCGATCAAGAACGCCTCCACCCGGCAGGCCGAGGCGGTGCGGTCGCTGCCCGCGCGGCACCGGATCGCGGTCACCGGTACGCCGGTGGAGAACCGGCTCGCCGACCTGTGGTCCATCATGCAGTTCGCCAACCCGGGCCTGCTCGGCCCGGCCGCCACGTTCCGGAAGAAGTTCGCCGAGCCGATCGAGCGGCACGGCGACGCCGAGGTGGCCGAGCGGCTGCGCCGGATCACCGGGCCGTTCGTGCTGCGCCGGCTCAAGACCGACCCCACGATCATCACCGACCTGCCGGAGAAGCTGGAGATGGAGGTGCTCTGCAACCTCACCGCCGAGCAGGCGGCGCTCTACCGGGCGGTGGTCGACGACATGATGGCGAAGATCGAGTCCAGCGACGGGATCGAGCGCCGCGGGCTGGTGCTGGCCACCATGACCCGGCTCAAGCAGGTCTGCAACCACCCCGCCCAGCTGCTGCACGACGGCTCCGCCCTGCCGGGCCGCTCCGGCAAGCTGGAACGCCTGGAGGAGATCGTCGACGAGGTGCTGGCGGCGGGGGAGAAGGCCCTGCTCTTCACCCAGTACGCCGAGTTCGGCGGGATGCTGCGCGGCCACCTCTCGGCGCGTACCGGCCGGGAGGTGCTGCTCCTGCACGGCGGGGTGGGCAAGGCCGAACGGGACGCCATGGTGACCCGCTTCCAGTCCCCGGCGGGCCCGCCGCTGTTCGTGCTCTCGCTCAAGGCCGGCGGCACCGGGCTCACCCTGACGGCGGCCAACCACGTGGTGCACGTGGACCGCTGGTGGAACCCGGCCGTCGAGGACCAGGCCACCGACCGGGCGTTCCGCATCGGCCAGCGCCGCCGGGTGCAGGTCCGCAAGTTCGTCTGCGCCGGCACGGTCGAGGAGAAGGTGGCCGCGATGATCGCCGACAAGCGGAGCCTGGCCCAGCGGGTGGTGGGCAGCGGCGAGCAGTGGGTCACCGAACTCTCCACCGACACGCTGCGCGAGCTGTTCGCGCTGGAGTCCGGGGCGGTGGTCGAGTGACCACACCGGACGGCGGATCGCGCTTCGCCGAGTTCGGGCCGCCCCGGCGGGTGGAGGGCGGGCTGAGGGCGCGCAGCACCCGGGGCGCGATCGGGCGCTCCTGGTGGTCCCGTCGTTTTCTGGAGGTGCTGGAGTCCTTCGCGCTCGGCACCCGGCTCACCCGCGGGCGGGCGTACGCGCGCCGGGGGCAGGTGCTCCGGCTCGACGTGGCCCCCGGGCTGGTCACGGCCAGCGTGCAGGGCTCGCGGCCGGATCCCTACCCGGTGCGGATCGGGCTGGCCGCGTACCCGGACGAGGTGTGGGAGCGGATCGAGGCGGACCTGGCCGGGCAGGCGTTCTTCAGCGCCCGCCTGCTCGCCGGTGACCTCCCGGCGGAGCTGGAGGAGCTGTTCGCCGCGGCGGAGGCGCCGCTGTTCCCGGCGGCCGTCGGCGAGCTGGACCAGCACTGCGGCTGCCCCGACTTCGCGGTGCCGTGCAAGCACCTCGCGGCCACCTTCTACCTGCTCGCGGAGGCGTTCGACGCCGACCCGTTCCAGCTCCTGCACTGGCGTGGGCGGGCCCGGGGCGAGCTGCTCGACCGGCTGCGTACGCTGCGCGGCGCCGCCGCACCCGGCGGTGCGCCGGCCGAGCCGGCGGCGGTCCCGGACGGGCCGGTCGCGCCGGCGGACGCGGGGTCCGGGCCGGCGGGGCGGCCCGTGGCCGGTGCGGGACGGGTGCTGGTGGGCCTGCCGGCGGTCCCGCCGGACGACGAGGTCGACCGGTTCTGGGTGCACCCGGTGGCGTTGCCGGACCGGCCACCCACCCTGGCCACCGGACCGGAGCTGCTGCTGCGCCAGCTCGGCCCGCCCGGGGCCGCGATCGGCGGCCCGGGCCTCGTCGAACGGCTCCGCCGGGCGTACCGGGAGTTCGGTCGCGAAGCGGCGGGGTCGGACGACCCGCGCTGAGCGGCGCCCCGGTCATAGCCAGCGGCGGCGGAAGCGCCACATGAGGCCGGCGTTGGCGATCAGCACCACGGCGCAGATCGCGCCGGCCATCCGCCCGGCCAGTACGGTCATCGCCGGCAGCGAGGCCCACAGCACGATCGTCAGCAGCATCAGGTACCGGCCTCGGCGGCCCCGGGCCCGGTGGTCGAGCCGGGCGAAGAACTGCGGGTCGCTTTCCCGCAGCTGGCGGGTGATCTGTTCGAACCTGCGCTGATCCTCTTTGCTGAGCATGGCGGTGCCTTCCCCTCACGGCTTCAGCGGTTCGGCGGCATACCCGGATCGGGGGCGGGTCACGCGCCCCGCCGCTGCTGGTTTCCGCGAGCGGGACGGGCCCGGACGCTCCGGTCGGTGACCTCAGCACGGGCTTATCCGTGCCTTAAGTTTCCCTGAGGGGTTGAACGCCGCGAACAGCGCCGGGACCGGCCAAAACGTTACGCCCGGGCGGGGACCGCCCGGGTCGGCCCTGCTCCGGGGGCCGCCGGCCCGGGCCGCTCGCACCGGCCGCCGGGCAGCCGGCCTGAGCACCGTCTTAAGTGCCCTCACGGGTGCCGACGGCGTGCCTTGAGCACCCGGGAGCGCGTGGCTACTTTCCCGTAGCAACTCCTCCGGCAACCGTCGCCGCCCCTCCGCCCACCCCCTGGGCGGCAGGCGTGCCGGCGCTCGAAGAAAACGGGACAGCTACATGGCCGACCTGAACGTGCCACCGCGTCGACCCCGGGACGACCGCGGCTGGGACGGATTCCAGCACCCCCATCCGGACGGGTACCGCGACAACGCCATGCCGTACGCCGGCGGCTACGCCACCTCGGCGCCCCCGGCGTCCGGCCCGCAGTGGGTCGGGCCCGACGGCTTCGCCGGCGGCTACCCCCAGCCGTCCGGCGGGTACGCCCCGCCGCCCGGCCCCGGACTGCCCAACCTGGACGACGACGACCGCGACGAGCCGAGCCGTGGCCGGCGGCGGGCGCTCGTGGCGCTCGGCGGCGCCGCGGTGGTCGCCGGTGGCGCCGCCCTGGGCCTGTCCCCGCAGATCCGGGGCCTGTTCTCCGACGATCCGGTGGCCGGCGACGCGACCGGCACGGTGGTCACCGACGGCACCGCCGCCCGCCCGAGCGGACAGCAGCCCAGCACGGTGCGGACCTACACCGAGCAGAACGAGAGCTACATGGGCTCCCGGGCCGGCGCGGCGCTCAAGCGCAACGCCCCGGCGGGCGGCCGGCTCTTCGCCAGCCCGGCGGCCGCCGCGGCGGCCACCCAGGTGACCGTCAAGACGGTTCTCGCGAAGGACCCGATCCGCCACCTCGCCAGCCGGACCACCTTCGGCCCGACGCCGAAGGTGCTCGCCGACATCAAGCGGCTCGGCATCGACGACTGGCTGCGCCAGCAGCTCCAGCCGGAGAAGATCGCCCCGACGAAGGCCGAGCTGAAGCTGGCCGAGCTGCCCACCCTCAAGCTGAGCCCCACCCAGCTGCGGGACCAGCGGGACCAGCTCAACGAGCGGGGCGCCCAGCCGGAGCGGGAGACCGTGGACGCGACCATCGCCCGGCAGATCTGGTCGGACCGCCAGCTCTTCGAGGTGATGGTCGACTTCTGGAACGACTTCCTGCACGTGGCGGCCGACTTCGACGGCGGCGAGATCTACCGGAACTCGTTCGACCAGGACGTCATCCGCAAGCACGCGCTGGGCAGCTACCCGGAGATGCTGGTGGCCGCCAACAAGCATCCGGCGCTGCTCATCTACCTCAACCAGACCGACTCTCGCAAGGACGCGGTCAACGAGAACCTGGCGCGGGAGAACCTGGAGCTCTACTCGGTCGGCGTCGACGGTGGCTACACCGAGAAGGACGTCCGCCAGGCCGCCATGCTGCAGACCGGGCGGGGCGTCGCCGACGGGAAGTACCGGTTCTTCCCGGAGCGGCACTACCTCGGCAAGGTGAAGATCCTCGGGTTCAGCCACGCCAACAACTCGGCCGACCCGAAGGCCGCCGACAAGGTGATCGACCAGTACATCACCTACATCGCGCTGCACCCGTCGACCGCGCGGTACGTGGCGAGCAGCCTCGCCACCCGGTTCGTCTCGGACACCCCGCCGAAGTCGCTCGTGGACCGGCTGGCCAAGTCGTACACGACCAACAAGGGCCAGATCCGGCCGGTGCTGGCCACGCTGTTCAGCTCCTCGGAGTTCTGGGCCTCGGTCGGCCAGAAGGTCCGCCGCCCCCTGGAGTACCTGGTCGCCACCTACCGCTCGCTGGGCGTGGGGCCGGAGGCGTCCGCCGGCTTCGAGGGCGACAAGCGGCGAACCCCGTTCGCCCAGGGGCTGCGGCAGATCCAGGACAAGCTGCGCGAGCTGGGCCAGTATCCGATGGGCAAGCCCACCCCGGACGGCTACGCCGACGTCTACGTGGCCTGGACGTCGGCCGGCACGATGGTCGACGGCTGGAACGAGGCCGGCGACCTGGTGGGCGCCTACCGCAAGCAGTTCACCTACGTCCGGCCGGAGAGGCTGGTGGCGAAGCCGCCGGCGACCGCCGGGGCGTACGTGGACGCGCTGGCCCAGCGGCTGGTGCACCAGAAGCTGAGCGCCAAGGAGAAGGCCCTCGTGCTCGGCGTCGCCGGGGTGTCGGCCGGCACCAAGGTCGACGCCACCTTCAACGGGGCCATCGCCGCGGTCGCGCGGACGATCCTCGCGTCCCCCCAGCACCACCTCCGGTGAGGCATTCGATGGAGATGACCGTGAACCCGTACCCCCTGCACCCCGAATGCCCCGACCTGCGGCGGCTGGCCGACAACCCGGCCGAGGCGCTGCTGCGCGCGGAGGCCGACATCGTCGCGGCGGAGAGCGCCGCCGAGGCGGACCGGTACCGCCGGCTGGAGGAGCTGGAGGAGGCCCAGCAGGACGGCCGGGGCGTCACCCGGCGCACCTTCGTGGCCGGCGCCGCGGCCACCGCGACCGCCCTGGCCACCGCCCAGTTCGTGACCACCTCGGCGTCGTTCGCGGCGACGAAGACCGGCACGCTGATCCACGTCTTCCTCTACGGCGGGCTGGACGGGCTGAGCCTGGTCGCCCCGGCCGACGACCCGGTGCTCAGCCGGACCCGCCCCGACCTGCTGCTCGGCAACGACTCGCTGGCCCTCGGCCGGGGTTTCAAGCTGACCAGCGCGTTCGCCCCGCTGGACAGGTGGCTCAAGGCCGGCCAGCTCGGCTTCGTGCCGGCCGTCTCCGACCCGCGGCTGTCCCGCAGCCACTTCCAGGCCGCCGACGCCTGCAACCTGGGCGGCCTGCCCGGCGAGACCGGCGGCCGGGGCTGGCTGGACAGCCTGGTCGACACCCTCGGCAAGGGCACCGCGTTCCGCAGCGTCGGCATCGGCAGCACGCTGCCCCGCTCGCTGGTCGGCGTGAACGGCGCGATCTCCCTCAACAGCGTGGGGGAGCTGCGGCTCAACGGCGACGACCGGTTCCGCGCCGCCACCGAGAAGGCGATCCGCGGCCTCTTCACCGGGATCAACCACCCGGTGGAGGAGGCGGTGATCGAGGGCATGGGCGCGCTGGCCACCGCGCAGAAGCTGGCCGCGAAGCCGTACGCGGCCGCCGCCGGGGTGAAGTACGAGGGCGTCGGGTACGCCTTCCAGCAGCTCGCCCAGCTCATCAAGGGCGGGGCGAACGTCCGGGTGGCGACGGTCGGCATGGGCGGCTACGACACCCACGAGAACCAGGGCACCCGCGAGGGCGGCCAGCTCTGGCGCCGGCTCAACGAGCTGGCGAACGCCATGGCGGCGTTCTTCACCGACCTCGGCGACCGGGCCGCCGACGTGACGGTCATGGTGTCCAGCGAGTTCGGCAGGCGGGTCGCCTCGAACCAGGGCGGCACCGACCACGGGCACGGCGGGGTGGTCACCATCCTGTCCGGGCGCAAGCTCGCCGGCTCGCTCCTCGGCACCTGGAACGGGTTGAACGATCTCGACAGCGGAGACGTACCCGAGTACAACAACATGTTCAACGTCTACGGGTCGGTCGCGCAGGGACGGTTCGGACTGACGACCGCGCAGGTGGACAAGGTCTTCCCCCGGCAGAAATACACTCCCGTGAAGCTGTACGCGTGACATACCAGGACACCTGGGCCGCCGGCCGCCGCACCGGGGCATCCGCCCCGTACGGCGGCCGTCCGCCTGCCCCCGTACCCCCCGGCCGGCCGCGTCGCGGGCCCGGTGGGCGGCGGGCGCTGGCCGCCGCCTTCTGGGTCGGCCTGGTCGCCGCGGTCCTGCCCTGGTGGCTCGCCACCCCGCCCGGCTCGCTGGCCGACACCGCCCACGTGCTCACGGCGGCGGGCCGGATCACCGGGCTGGTCGCCGGCTACCTGCTGCTGGTCCAGGTGCTCATGATGAGCCGGCTCGGCGTGCTGGAACGCTGGCTGGGCGGCGAGCGGCTGTCCCGGGTGCACCGGGACGTCGGGGCCACCCTGCTGGTGGCCGTCCTCGCCCACCTGGCGCTGCTGGTGGTCGGCTACGCCGGGCTGGAGCGGAACTCCGTCGTCGGTGAGGTCGGCGCCCTGCTGACCCAGTACGAGGACATGGTGTCCGCCTTCGTGGCGACGGGCATCCTCGTGGCGGTCGGCTGCACCGCGATCCGGGCCGTCCGGCGGCGGCTGCCCTACGAACTCTGGTACCACCTGCACCTGACCAGCTACCTCGTCCTGCTGCTCGGCTACGGGCACCAGTTCAGCAACGGCGCCGAACTCTACGAGCCGGGCCCGGTACGCACCGGCTGGATCGCCGCGTACCTGCTGGTGGTGGCCGCGCTGGTGTGGGGGCGGCTGATCGCCCCGCTGCGCTTCAACCTGCGGCACCGGCTGCGCGTCGCCGACGTGGTCGCGGAGAACCCGGACACCGTCTCGATCTACCTGACCGGGCACCGGCTCAACCAGATCGACCTGCTCGGCGGCCAGTACTTCCGCTGGCGCTTCCTCAACCCGGTCGGCTGGTGGCAGTCGCACCCGTTCTCGCTCTCCGCGGCGGGCAACGGCCGCTGGCTGCGGCTCACCGTGAAGGTCGTCGGCCGGCACACCGCCGACCTGCGGGACCTCACCCCGGGCACCCGGGTCTGGGCGGAGGGCCCGTCCGGCACGTTCACGGCGGCGCACCGGAGCCGGGAACGTGCCCTGCTGATCGCCGGGGGCAGCGGCATCGCCCCGCTGCGGGCCATGCTGGAGGAGTTGCCGCCCGGGGCGGCGCTGATCTACCGCGCCCGCACCCCCGCCGACGTGCTGCTGCACAACGAGCTGGACTGGCTCGCCCAGGCCCGGCACACCTCGGTCTGGTACGTGGTCGGCTCCCGCGACGACCCCGGCCCCCGCCAGGTGATGAGTCCCGAGGGGCTGCGCCGGCTGGTGCCCGACCTGACCCGGCGCGACGTCTACCTGTGCGGCCCGGGCGGCCTGGTCGAGGAGTCCGTCCGGGCGCTGCGCCGGGCCGGGGTGCCGCGCCGGCAGATCCACCTCGCCACCTTCGAGCTGTAGAAAGGCCCCGCCCATGCGTCGCGCGCTCCTCGCGATCACCGGCCTGGCCGCCGGCACCACCGCGCTGGTGGTCCTCAAGGGCACCCCGGGCACCGGCCAGGCCGCCCCGGACCGCCCGGTGGCGCAGGCCCCCGTCGCCGCCGGCGGCTCGGCGGCCCCCGCGCCGGCCCCGAGCGGCGTCACCCCCTCGGCCCGGCCGAGCGCGTCGGCGAAGCCGAGCGCCCGGGCGGGCGCCGGCCGCACCCCCGGCGCCCGCGGCGGCACCACCACCCGGGCCACCACCGCAGCGCCCCGGGCCACCACCAGCGCGCCGAAGGTCAGCACCCGCACGGTGACCGGCCCCACCGTCGCCTACCGCTACGGCTCCCTGCGCGTGCAGATCACCCTGAGCGGCAGCCGGATCGTCGACGCCACCGGCCTGGACATGCCGGTCGGCGGGCAGGAGGGCCTGCGCGCCGACGACGTGCAGGCCCGCTACAGCGGCAGCTCGGGCGAGGTGGTCGCCAAGCAGAGCGCCAACCTGGACACGGTTTCGGGGGCCACCTACACGAGCACGGCCTACAAGCAGTCGCTCCAGGCCGCGCTCGACAAGGCATGACCCTGGTGGCCGCCGCCCGCCGGCCGGGCCTGCGCCGGGTCGAGCAGATCATGGGTACGGCGATCAGCCTGGACCTGGCCGACGACCTGCCCGCCGCCACCCTGCACGAGCTGGCCGGGGACACCTTCGCCTGGCTGCGCGAGGTGGACGCCCGGTTCAGCACCTACCGGGCGGACAGCGAGGTGTGCCGCCTGGACCGGGGCGAGCTGCCGCTGGCCGGAGCGTCGGCCGACCTGCGGGCGGTGCTCGAGCGCTGCGCCGACCTGTGGACCGGCACCGACGGCTACTTCGACGCGTACGCCACGGGCCGGCTGGACCCGTCGGGCTACGTGAAGGGCTGGGCGGCGCAGGTGGCGTCGGACCGGCTGGTCGCGGCGGGCGCCCCGAACCACTGCGTGAACGCCGGCGGCGACGTCCGGGTACGCGGCCACGCCGCCACCGGTGACCCGTGGCGGATCGGTGTCCGGCACCCCTGGGACCCGGCCGCCACCTGTCTCGTGCTGACCGGCACCGACCTGGCGGTCGCCACCTCCGGCGTCTACGAGCGCGGCCACCACGTCGTGGATCCCCGCCGGGGCGCACCGGCCACCGGCCTGCGCTCGGTCACCGTGGTCGGCCCCGACCTCGGCGTCGCCGACGCCTACGCCACCGCCGCCGTGGCCATGGGCGAGGCCGGCATCGGCTGGCTGGACCGGCTGCCCGGCCCGTGGCGGCACGCGGTGGTGACGGACGACGCCCGCCTCCTGCACTCGCGTGCCCTCCCGCTGGTTCCCTGACCGCGCCCGGCGGGCGTCAGCGGAGCGGGCGGTGGGTCGTGGCGGGGCGGGAGCCGCGGGGACGCGAGCCCCGCGGCCGGGTGCCCCACGGGCGGGTGAAGGCCCAGCGGTACGGGCGGCGCCGGTGCGGCGGTGGCTCGGTGCCGCCACTGTGGCGGGCCGCGTCGTCCTCGGACATCCTCCACCCCCGCTCCCGGCGCTTCCTGCGCCTCTCCATCAGGCACAACGAGTGCGACGCCGCGGAGGTCGCTGGCCGCCGGTCAGCAGCCGCGCCGGGGGAGGGGGAGCTGACCGGGGAGCAGGTCGGAGGTGAGCGTGATCCCGGCCGCCCGTAACGCCGCGATCAGCGCGTTCTGCACCAGGTACGAGTCGGGCAGCCGCCAGCGGGCCTGCTCGGGGGCGACGGCCCAGCGGACGGTCCCCTCGGGGAGCCGGGTCGGCGGGGCGGGGATCCACGAGCCGGGACCGTGCCGGACCACGTGGAAACAGTGCTCAAGTTCGGGGCGCAGCGGATCGCCGGGCCGGACCAGGAACATCCAGCGGCCGGTGGGGGTGACCAGCACCGGCCCGCGTACGCCGAAGCCGGCCGGATGGGTGGCGACCGTGTCGAGCACCCGCCGGCCCAGGTGGGCCGCCACCTCCAGCACGTCGAACGCGTGCCCGGTGGGCAGCAGCACCCCGTGCGGACGGCTGCGCCACCAGGTGGCCACCCGGGCCGGGTCGGCGCTGGCCGCGTGCTCCCAGTTCTCCAGGGCGGGATGGCAGCCGACCGTGGGACAGCCCGCCCGGCCGCAGACGAAGCGGCTGTTGGCCAGGCAGGCGCCGGGGGTCACGGCCCAGCCGTGCGCGGCGTACCGGACGGCGACCCGGCGCAGCCGGACCCGTTCCAGCGGCGACAGGTGGGCCACGCGCGGTCCGACATTCCCCCACATGTGCCCCATCCCCTCTCGCCCGCCGGAACCGTCCACACACCACACGTCGAACGCCGTCACTGCCGTAACCCACGCTCGTTGAGCTGACGAACGGCCCGTGCAACTTGCACGAAAACTACGAGAACTGGCCGTACGGCCGACGTACAGACTGTGCGACCAGCGAAAACCTGAAAACCGAAGGACCGTCGCGATTGGTCGACCGGGGGGATCAGCCGGATGCGAGCAGGGGGAGGGATAGTCAGATGGACGAGCTACCCATAGGCCGGCGGGTGGCCTACTGGCGGAGCCGGCGCAAGATGTCCCAACAGGTCTTCGCCGACCGGCTCGGCAAGTCCAAGAGCTGGGTGGACAAGGTGGAGCGCGGCGTCCGGCGGCTCGACAAGTTCTCCGTCGTCTACGAGATCGCCGACATCCTCCAGGTCGATGTGCAGCTGCTTCTCGGCAAGG
Organism: Micromonospora chaiyaphumensis; assembly: GCF_900091435.1. Classification (GTDB taxonomy): domain Bacteria; phylum Actinomycetota; class Actinomycetes; order Mycobacteriales; family Micromonosporaceae; genus Micromonospora; species Micromonospora chaiyaphumensis. The sequence goes on along the minus strand of NZ_FMCS01000011.1, from coordinate 41,245 downwards.
ACCCGGAGCGGCGCACCGACGCCCTCAACTGCATCGACCAGGTCGAGGTCGAGGAGATTCGGGCCGCGCTGGAGCGCTACGACTCGATGAGCGCGTACTTCGACGCGGCGCCCTACCCCCCGCCGCTGAACGACATGCGCAAGGCGGTCAACCACGCCTGGCTCACCTACCAGTACGGCCGCTACGGCATGCTCACCCGCGCCCTGCCCAAGCTGCTGCGCGACGCCCAGGCCGCCGACGCCGGCTACGGCGGCGACCAGGCCCGGGAGGCCGCCCACCTGCTCGGGCAGGTCTACCAGATCGCCTCCTCGGTGCTGCGCAAGCTCGGCGAGTGCGATCTGGCCTGGCTGGCCGCCGACCGCTCGATGGCGGTCGCCCAGCGGGCCGACGACCCCCTGCTCGCCGGCATCGCCACCACCCGGGTCTGCAACGCCCTCGTCGCGATGGGCCGCCCCCGCCCCGCGCTCGAACTCAACGTGCGGATCGCCAACCGGCTGGCCCCCGGCGGCGAGAACGACGTCCGGCCGGAACGACTCTCCGTCTACGGCATGCTGCTGCTCCAGGGCGCGATGGCCGCCGCCCGCATCGGCGACTCGGCGACCGTGGACGACCTGCTGACCGGGGCCGGCGAGGCGGCCACCCTGCTCGGCGGCGACCACAACCACTACTGGACCTCGTTCGGCCCGACCAACCTGGAGCTGCACCGGGCCGCCGCGGCCGTCGAGCTGGGCGACGGCGGCCGGGCCGTGGAGACGCACCACCGCCTGGCCGAGCCCGCGTTCAACGCGCTGCTGCCCGAGCGGCGCGCGCACCACCTGCTCGACATCGCCCGCGGCTTCGCCCAGATCGGTGACGTCGCCAACGCCGGGGACATGCTGCTCCGCGGCGACCGGCTCGCGCCCTCCGAGATCCGTTGCCGGCCCATCGCCCACGAGGTGATGTCGGACGTACTCCGTCGCACACGGGGTGCGCCGCCTTCGCCGATCGCGGAGTTGGCTGAGCATATGGGAGTCGGAGTATGAGCGTGGGTCGGGTCTTATGACCGGCCCGCACACCAGCAACGGGCACCGTCCGGTGCTCTACGTCATCGCCTGCGGTTCGCCGCTGGCCCGTAACGTCGGCCGGCTGGTCGACCTGGCCCAGCAGGACGGCTGGCAGGTCTGCGTGGTGACCACGCCGGACGGCGCGAAGTTCGTCGACCGGACGGCGCTGGCCCGCCAGAGCGGCCACCCGGTCCGCACCCACTACAAGAACCCGGGCGATCCGGACGTGCTGCCCGCGGCCGACGCCATGCTGGTCTGCCCCGCGACGGTCAACACCGTCAACAAGTGGGCCGCCGGCATCGCGGACACCCTCGCCCTCGGCCTGCTGATCGAGGGCCAGGGGATGGGGGTGCCGATCGCGGCCGTGCCGTACACCAACGTGGCGATGGCCGCGCACCCGGCGTTCCGGGCCAGCCTGGCCCGGCTCCGCGAGTGGGGCGTCCGGGTGGTCTTCGGCGACCACGTGGTGCCGCTGCACCCGCCGGGCACCGGGGAGCGGCACCTGGACGCCTTCCCCTGGGCGGCCGGCCTGGCCGCGCTGCGCGGCGCGACGCGCAGCGCGGTCGCCCCCGTCGCCTGAGGTGCGGGCAGGGGCCGCCGGTCCACGCGTCCCGTCGGACAGGGGGCCCCTCCTGCCCGCCATCGGGCATGTCGGTCGTCCGACGCCGGTAAGCTGGCCGGCCGTGAGCACAACCGGATCGCCGCCCACGGTCGCCGACGTGGTGGCCGCGCTGGACCGCCGCTACCCGCCCGCCTGGGCCGAGGAGTGGGACCGGGTCGGCCTGGTGCTCGGCGAGCCCGGCGCCCCGGTCCGGCGGGTCGCCTGCGTGGTCGACGTGGTCCCGGAGACCGTGGCCGAGGCGCTCGCGGCCGGGGCCGACATGATCGTCGCGCACCACCCGCTGCTCCTGCGCGGGGTCTCCTCGGTGGCCGCCACCACGTACAAGGGGCGGATCGTGCACCGGCTGATCAAGGCCGACGTGGCGCTGTACGTGGCACACACCAACGCCGACGTGGCCGATCCCGGGGTGTCCGACGCTCTGGCCGCCCGGTTCGGGCTGACCGGGTTGCGCCCGCTGCATCCGCCCCGCCCCGGCTCGCCCGCCGCCGGGCCCGGCCGGGGCATCGGCCGGATCGGCGAGCTGCCCACGCCGCTGACCCTGGCCGAGCTGACCCGGCGGGCCGCCGCCGTGCTCCCCGTCACCGCCTGGGGAGTTCGCGCCGCCGGGGATCCCGGGCGTATGGTTCGTACCCTCGCCGTCAGCGGCGGCTCGGGGGACAGCTTCCTCGCCGAGGCGACCGCCGCCGGGGTGGACGCGTTCCTCACCGCCGACCTGCGCCACCACCCCGCCGGCGAGCACCTCGCCGCCGGCGGCCCGGCCCTGCTGGACGCCGCACACTGGGCGACCGAGCGACCCTGGCTGGACGACCTGGCCGCCCACCTGCGGGACGAGCTGGGCGTCGAGACCGTGGTGTCCGACCTGGACACCGACCCGTGGACCGTGCACGCCGCCGCGCCCCGACCGGACGACAAGGAGCCCCGACCGTGAAGGCTGACCCGAAGGTGCAGCGCCGGCTGCTCGACCTCCAGGCGATCGACACCGCGCTCGCCCAGCTCGCCCACCGCCGCCGGACGCTGCCCGAGCTGGCCGAGCTGGCGGCCCTGGCGCGCGAGCTCTCCGCGCTGGAGGACGAGCGGGTCCGCGCCCAGGTGGCCGTGGACGACCTCGACCGGGACATCGCCCGGCTGGAGAAGGACGTCGACCAGGTGCGGGCCCGCAAGACCAAGGACGAGAACCGGCTGGCCGCGGGCACCGGCCCGGCCCGCGAGCTGGAGGCGCTCCAGCACGAGCTGGCCTCGCTCAACCGCCGGCAGAGCGACCTGGAGGACGCCGAGCTGGAGCTCATGGAGCAGCGGGAGACCGCGCAGGGCGTGCTGGACGGCGTCGAGCGGCGGATCGCCGAGGCCCGGGACCGGCGCGCCGCGGCCGAGCAGCGCCGCGACGACAGCCTCGCCGAGATCGCCAAGGAGGAGGAGTTCAAGCGCGGCGCCCGCCAGCCGCTGGCCGGCGACCTGCCCGCCGACCTGGTCGCCCTCTACGACAAGATCCGCACGGACACCGGCCTCGGCGCCGCCCTGCTCACCGGCGCCCGCTGCGGTGGCTGCCGCCTCGAACTCTCCGGCGCCGACCTGGCCCGGATCCGGAAGGCCGACCCGGACGACGTGGTGCGCTGCGAGGAGTGCCGGCGGATCATGGTCCGGACCAACGAGTCGGGGCTGTAGCCGTCGTGGCGGTGCGCGCGGTCGTGGTCGAGGCCGACGGCGGGTCCCGGGGCAACCCGGGGCCGGCCGGCTACGGCGCGGTGGTCCGGGACCCGGCGACCGGCGAGGTCCTGGCCGAGCGCGCCGAGGCCATCGGGACGGCCACCAACAACGTGGCCGAGTACCGGGGCCTGATCGCCGGGCTGGAGGCCGCCGCCGAGCTGGGCGCGGCCGAGGTGGAGGCCCGGATGGACTCCAAGCTGGTGGTCGAGCAGATGTGCGGCCGCTGGCAGATCAAGAACCCCGGGCTGCGGCCGCTCGCCGCGCAGGCCGCCGCGCTGGTCGGGCGGTTCGACAGCGTACGGTTCGGCTGGGTCCCCCGGGAGCGCAACAAGCACGCCGACGCGCTGGCCAACGCGGCCATGGACGCGGCGGCCGGCCTGGCGCCGGCCGGGCCGGTGGCGGAGGCGCCGCGCGCGGTCGCCGCCCCCGAGCCCGCCGTGCGCGAGGTGGCCGCCCGGGCCGCGACCGCCCGCGCCACCGGCACCGACCCGGCCACCACCCCGGCCTCCTGGGAGCCGCGCCCCACGGAGGAGGGCACCCGGCTGATCCTGGTCCGGCACGGCGAGACCGAGCGCACCGTGCAGAAGCGCTACTCGGGGCGCGGCGACGTGCCGCTGACCGACCGGGGGCGGGCCCAGGCCCGCGCCACGGCCGCCCGGGTGGCCGCCCTCGCGCCGTCGGTCGCGGCCGTGGTCAGCTCCCCGCTCGCGCGCTGCGTGGCCACCGCCGAGGCGGTCGCCGCACAGGTCGGCAACCCGCCGGTACGCCCCGACGACGACCTGATCGAGTGCGACTTCGGGGTCTGGGAGGGGCGCACCTTCGCCGAGGTGCGCGACGGCTGGGCCGGGGAACTGGACGCCTGGCTCGCCTCCACGAGCATCGCCCCGCCGGAGGGCGAGTCGTTCGTGGCCGTCGCCGAGCGGACCGGCCGGGCGGTCGACCGGCTGCGCACGGCGTACCCCGGGGAGACCGTCGTGGTGGTCTCCCACGTCTCGCCGATCAAGCTGGTGCTGCGCGACGCCCTCGCGGCCGGCGACGCCTTCCTGCACCGGCTCTACCTGGACACCGCCGGCATCTCGGTGCTCGACCTCTACCCGGACGGCGGCGTCGCGGTCCGCTCGGTCAACGACACCGCCCACCTCGCGGACCTCTGACACCTACGGCGACTCCGGCTCGGCGCGTCTGACGATGCGCCCCGACCTGGAGCCGCCCGCCGTTCGGCGCACGCGGGACGCCGCTCGGCGCATCGCCGTCCTCCGGGAGAACGTGACCGCGTTCACAGGGTCGTAGCCTCCGGCCGTCACATGGCAAGTTACGACTTCCCGGAGGTGTGTCACATGGCAGCACCAGAACCGGAGGCGCCGACAACGGCGCGATCCAGGGCGAAGGACCACAGCCCCTGGAACTGGTTGCTCTTCATACCGATCGTGGTGCCGCTGATCCCGGCCTTCTTCAACGCCGACTCGCCCCGGCTGTTCGGGTTCCCGCGTTTCTACTGGCTGCAACTGGCCTGGATCATCCTCGGCGTGGCCACCACCACGCTGGTCTACCAGATGACGAAGAAGCGGGGAGGTGACCGCTGATGTGGCGCGACCACCTCACCGAGATCATCATCTTCAGCCTCCTCTTCCTGCTGGTCAGCGCCATGGGTTTCGTGGCGGCCCGGTGGCGGGCGCCGCGCGACATGGCCCACCTGGACGAGTGGGGGCTGGGCGGGCGCAGCTTCGGCGGCTGGATCACCTGGTTCCTGGTCGGCGGTGACCTCTACACCGCCTACACGTTCGTGGCGGTGCCGGCGCTGATCTTCGGGGCCGGGGCGGCGGGCTTCTTCGCCGTGCCGTACACGATCGTCATCTACCCGCTGGTGTTCCTCGTGCTGTGCCGGCTCTGGTCGGTCTCGCACCGGCACGGCTTCGTCACCCCGGCGGACTTCGTCCGCAACCGGTTCGACTCGCCGATCCTCGCGCTGCTCATCGCGATCACCGGCATCGTGGCGACCATGCCGTACATCGCCCTGCAGCTGGTGGGCATCGAGGCGGTGCTCAAGACGATGGGCGTGACCGGGGACAGCGCGCTGGCCCGGCACCTGCCGATCATCATCGCCTTCGCGATCCTGGCGGCCTACACCTACCAGTCCGGGCTGCGCGCGCCGGCGCTGATCGCCTTCGTCAAGGACTCGCTGATCTACATCGTGATCCTGGTGGCGGTCGTCTACCTGCCCTACAAGCTGGGGGGCTGGGGCGACATCTTCGACGCGGCCGACGCGAAGTTCAAAGCGTCACCGGCGCCCGGGGACGGCATCCTGCTCAACGCCAACAACCAGCTCCAGTACGTCACCCTGGCGTTCGGCTCGGCGCTGGCGCTGTTCCTCTACCCGCACAGCATCACCGGCGTGCTGGCCAGCAAGAACCGGGACGTGATCAAGCGGAACATGTCCGCGCTGCCGGCGTACAGCCTGCTGCTCGGGCTCATCGCGCTGCTCGGCTACATGGCCATCGCGGCGGGCGTGAAGCCGCTGCCCGGTGCCAAGGCCGGCAGCGTCGACGGCAACACGGTGGTGCCGCTGCTCTTCGACAGCCAGTTCCCGGACTGGTTCGCGGGCGTGGCGTACGCGGCCATCGGCATCGGCGCGCTGGTGCCGGCGGCGATCATGTCGATCGCGGCGGCGAACCTGTTCACCCGCAACATCTACAAGGAGTACCTGAAGCGGGACGCCAGCCCGGCGCAGGAGGCGAACGTCTCGAAGATCACCTCGCTGGTGGTGAAGGTCGGCGCGGTCGCCTGCATCGTCTTCCTCGACCCGCAGTTCTCCATCGACCTCCAGCTCATCGGCGGCGTGATCATCCTCCAGACGCTGCCGGCGGTGGCGCTGGGCCTCTACACCCGCTGGTTCCACCGGGGCGCGCTGATCGCCGGCTGGGTGGCCGGCATGGGCCTCGGCATGTGGATGCTCTACCAGATCGCCAACCCCGCCACCGGCAAGAAGCACTTCGCCGGGTCCGCCTTCCCGCTGGAGAAGTTCGGCTTCGACACCCCGAAGACGATCTACGTGGGCATCGTGGCGGTGCTGGTCAACCTGGCGGTGGCCGCGCTGCTCACCCTGGTGCTGCGGGCCGCGAAGGTGGCCGACGGGGTGGACGGCACCACTCCGGACGACTACTTCGCCGACGAGGGCGACCCGCGGGTCACCCCCGGCGCGGAGCGGGACGCGGACGCCGCCCCCGAACCGGTCGCCTGACCTGACACCGAGGCCCCGGTCGCCACGCCGGCGGCCGGGGCCTCGCCGTGCGGTCAGCGGCGCCGCGTACGCGACTCGAGGGCCTCGTTGAGCCGGTGCAGCAGGTCGGCGAGGCTCTCCCGGTCGTCGGGCGACCACGCGGCCAGGATGTCGCCGTAGAGGCGGGTGCGGGCCGCCCGCACCGCGGCCATCCGCTGGAGGCCGGCCGGGGTGGGGGAGATGACCGTGCCGCGCCCGTCGGCCGGATCCGGCGTGCGCGCGATCAGCCCGTCCCGCTGCATGGCCGAGACCTGCCGGGTGACGGTGGAGCCGTCCAGGTTCAGCTTCGCGGCCAGCGCGGAGACGTTCTGCGGGCCGGCGCCGGCCAGGTGCCGCAGGATCACGTACGCCGCCCGGTCCAGCACCCGGTGCTCGGCTGTGCCGCTGGCCCGGCGGGTCGCCTCGCCGAGCCGCATGAGCAGCGCGACCTCGGTCTCGATCCGGCCGAGTGTGACTTCATCCGTGTTGGCGTCGTCCCTCATAGCTGTATGATACAACTGATTTACCTGTACAATACAGCTATCTGTCTGGAGGCGCGGAGTGGATCGGCGATCCGAACCCAACCGCAGTGCCATCTACGCCACCACGCTGGTGGCCTTCCTCGCCATCGCCGGCATCGCCGTGGTGGACCCGATCCTGCCCGCCATCGGCGAGGCCATCGGGGTCACCGCCTGGCAGGTCGAGCTGCTCTTCACCGCGTACATCGCGGTGATGGCGGTCGGCATGATCCCGGCGACCCTGGCCAGCGGGAAGTTCGGCTTCAAGCCGGTGCTGATCACCGGCGTCTCGGTGGTCGGCCTGGCCGCCATCCTCGCGTCGTTCAGCAACGACATCGTGCAGCTCTCGGTGCTGCGCGGTGTCTGGGGCCTGGGCAACGCGATGTTCTTCGCCACCGCCATGGTGGTGCTGGTCAACCTCGCCAACGACCGGGAGTGGGTGGTCGGCCTCTTCGAGACCGCGCTCGGTCTCGGCTTCGCGGTCGGCCCGCTGATCGGCGGCCTGCTCGGCGAGGTGACCTGGCGGCTGCCCTTCTTCGTCTGCGGCGTCTTCATGGTCCTGGCCCTGGCCGTCGCCTCGCGCAAGCTCCGCGAGCCGGCCCACAAGCAGCCCCCGGTACGCCTCGGCGCCATCTTCTCGACCTACCGCAAGCCGGCGTTCATCACCCTCTGCGTGGTCACCGCCGCCTACAACTTCGTCTTCTTCGTGGTGCTCGGCTACACGCCGCTCTACCTGCACCTCGACGTCATCCCGCTGGGCCTGGCCTTCACCGGCTGGGGCCTCGGCCTGGCCGCCGGCATCCTGCTGGTCGGCCACCGGCTGGCGCACCGGATCGGCGCGGTGCAGACCGTCGGCGTCGCCATCGCCGGCCTGCTGGTCTGCATGGTCCTCTTCGCCACCTCCACCGGCACCGCCATGTCGCTGGTGGTCCTGGTCCTCGCCGGCCTCTTCATGGGCCTGGCCAACGCCAACCTCACCGACCTGGCCCTGGGCCTCGGCTCCAGCGACCGGCGGGTCGCCACCGGCGCGTTCAACCTGGTCCGCTGGGGCGCCGCCGCGCCGGCCCCGATCATCTCCGGCAAGCTCGCCGAGCACTCGCTCGCCCTCCCCTTCTGGGTGGGCTTCGGGGTCCTCGCCGTCGGCGTGCTGGTCTACCTCGCCTTCGCGCACGTGATGGCCGCCGGCTACGGCGAGCGGGTGCTCTGGTCCCGGTGGAACTCCGCCGCCCGGCGCAACGAGCACGCCGCGGAGGAGCCGGTCGGCGAGGCGTACTGAGGTGCGGAGGGGCCCGTTCCTGATGGGCCCCTCCCGCTCGGTCAGCCGAGGGCGCGGTAGAGCAGGTAGAGGCCGATCACCGTGCCGAAGACCACGATGAGGGTCCTCAGCACCACCGGCGGGAGCCGGCGGACCAGCCGGGCGCCCGCGTACCCGCCGACCAGCGTGGCCGGTGCGACCACCGCCACCGCGGCCCAGTTGACCGGACCGAAGAGCGCGAACACCACCAGCGTGGTCAGCCCCACCATGGCCGAGAGCAGGTTCTTGATGGCCGACACCCGGGCCAGCGTGGTGTCCAGCACGAGAGCCAGGCCGGCCACCAGCATCACCCCGAGCGCCGCGCCGAAGTAACCGCCGTACACCGTGCCGAGCGCGACCATGGCCTGGACCGTGACGGTACGGCGGCGCGGGCTGAGGTCGGCCGGATGGCCGACCAGCCGGCGCAGCGGATCCTGGAAGGCCAGCACGGCGGTCGCGCCCAGCACCAGGAACGGCACCACCAGTTCGAACGCGCGCGCCGGGGTGGCCAGCAGGAGTACGCAGCCGACGACCGTGCCGGCCACGGCGGTGGGCAGCAGCGGCCAGAGCGCCCGCCCGCGGGGCAGGTCCGCCCGGCTGCCCGCCACGCTGGCCACGTAACCCGGGAAGACCGACACCGAGTTGCTGACGTTGGCGGGCACCGGGGGCAGGCCGATCGCGATCAGGGCCGGGAAGGTGATGAGGGAGCCGCCCCCGGCCACCGCGTTCACCGTGCCCGCGGCGAGACCGGCGGCGATCAGCAGCGCGACGTCGGAGAGCTCCATGATCCCGCAGGCTAGCCCGCCGGTCACCCCCGCGCAGAACGGCCTCCACCGCCCTCGGCGGCTGCTCCCGCGTTGATCAAGAGGTTTGCGCCGGGATCCGGCCCCGTCCCGACGCAAACCCCTTGGTCAACGCCGATGGCGGGGTGGAAATGGGCGCGGGGGTCTCGTCGTTAGGATGAGGGCGCGACGGACGAGTCGACCGGGCGGTCGCGTCGGCGGGCTGCGGCCCGTCGCCGAGGAACGTCCGGACTCCACAGGGCAGGGTGGTTGCTAACGGCAACCCGGGGTGACCCGCGGGACAGTGCCACAGAAAACAAACCGCCGGCCCGAAACGGGACGGTAAGGGTGAAACGGTGGGGTAAGAGCCCACCAGCATCCCGGGTGACCGGGATGGCTCGGTAAACCCCACCCGGAGCAAGGCCAAGAAAGGGTCGTCACCGCAAGATGACGGCCCGCGCAGACGCTTGAGGGCGGCCCGCCCGATGTCTGCGGGTAGGCCGCTGGAGCCTGCCGGCGACGGTAGGCCGAGATGGATGGCCGCCGCCGGCCCGCCCTCCGGGGCGGTGCCGGTCACAGAATCCGGCGTACAGGTCGACTCGTCCGTCGCCCATCGGGATGGCCGGTGATGCCGTCGAGGACGGTGGTCAGGTTGTGGTGGAAGGTTTCCTCGGCGTCGAGGTGGGCGCCGTCGATGACGAGCCGGGCGACCGTGGGATAGCGGCCCGTGTCGAGCATGCGGGTGAGGTAGGGGCCGAGGCTGGCCTGCCAGGCGGCCTCGTCGGTGCCCGTGGAACGGGCGGTACGCCGCTCGGTGACCTCCCTGCGGAGCGCACCGATGATGAAGGCGTTGAGGGCGCCCAGGGCCCGCTGGAGGTCGTCGATGGTGCGTATCCCGGGGGCCTGGGTGAGCGCCGCCGCGGTCGTCTCGCCCACGGCGAGCGCATGGGGTCCGAGGTGCGGCCTCGCGCCGAGCAGGTCGGCGAACCACTCGTGCGCGAGGGCGGCGTCACGGGTCCGGTGCACGATGGCCAGTAGCGTGGCGCGCCACTCGGATTGCTCGCCGGCCTCGGCGATCTCGGCATAGACGGCGTCGACCATCAGATCGAGCAGTTCGGACCTGTTGGTCACGTAGTCGTAGAGCCGCATCGGACCGACACCGAGCTCTTTGGCGATCTTGCGTACCGACAGTCCGTCGAGGCTCTCCGCGTCGGCAAGGCGGATCGCCGCAGCGGCGATCTTCGCGCGGCTCAACGGCACCGGCGCCGCCCGCGGCTGGGGTTCCGGCCGTTCCCACACGGGCAGCGGTGCGCTACCGTACGGCGTATCCATGAGATACAGCGTACGGTAAGGGAAGTGATGATGCGAATCGCGATCGCCGGTGGCGGCCTCGGCGGCCTCACGCTGGCCCGAATCCTTTACCGGCACGGCATCGACGCCGTGGTGTACGAACGTGAGGCGAGCCGGTCCGCGCGTTCGCAGGGCGGATCGCTGGACCTGCACCCGGAGTCCGGGCAACGGGCCCTGGCCGAGGCGGGTCTCGCCGGCCGGTTCCGGTCCGAGGCGCGGCCCGAGGGCGAGGAACATCGCATCCTCGACCCGGCCGGGCGCACCCTCGTGCACCACAGGCCCCAACCCGGCTCATTCTCCGGCCGCCCCGAGATCGACCGCAGCGCACTGCGTGATCTCCTGCTCGGCTCGCTCCCGGGCGGCGCGGTGGCGTGGCAGCACCGGCTCGTCGCGGCGACGCCCCGACCCGGCGGAGGCTTCGGGCTGACGTTCGATGGTGGCCGCAGCGCCGACTGCGACCTCCTCATCGGCGCGGACGGCGCGCGCTCGGTCGTCCGGTCGCTGCTGACCGAGGCGGGACTGTCCTACGTGGCCACCCTGGTGGAGCTGAGCATCAGCGACGCCGACCGGCGCCACCCGGCTGTCGCCGAGCTGGTCGGCCCCGGGAACCTGTGGTGCATCGGCGTGAACCAGATCCTGGCGGCCCAACGCCTCGGCGACGGCACCATCCGAGTCGGGATCTCCGTCCGCGCAGCGGATCGCGACATCGACACCTACCGCAGTAGGCGCGCTCTCCTGGAGATGTTCGACGGCTGGGACCCGAGCCTCACCGCACTCATCGAGGCCGGCGACAGCGCGCCGACGCCGCGCCGGATCGAAGCGATGCCCACCGGTACGCGCTGGGCCCACCAACCGGGGATCACCCTCATCGGCGACGCCGCGCACCTCATGCCACCGGTCGGCGAAGGCGCCAATCAGGCCATGCTCGACGCCGCCGAACTCGCCGGCGAACTCGCCGCCAACCCCGCCGACCCGGACTCGGCGATCCGGGCATACGAGGAGGCGATGTTCACGAGGACCCACCCGATCGCCGAAATGTCCGCACGAGTCCAGGCGATGATGCTGTCTCCCACCGCAGCGGAGGACATCACCCGCTTCTTCACGGCACGACCCCCCGACCCGGCGCCCACGAAATGACGCCTTCGTGAGGCGGCGCACCGGCGGCGCCTGCGGGCTTGCATCCGGTACCCGGGTACGGGCTTACCGTCGACGTATGAGCGACGACCACATCACGGCGAGCGCTTCCTGGGTGCCGGACGCGTGCACCCTGCCGACGGCGGAGCGGCCGCTGCGGCTCGCCGAGTTCGACCGGTTCTTCCGCGCGGCGGTCCGCGGGGCCGACCGACTGTCGCCGGAGCACCTGCGGTTGCGGCTCGACGGTGCGGAGCAGGTCGAGGAGACCGCACGGGAGCTGACCGCCCGCGAATCGTCCTGCTGCTCGTTCTTCACGTTCGACCTCGCGCGACCCGGCCCCGGCCTGCTGACGCTGGACGTCCGGGTGCCGGCGGCACACGTCGGCGTGCTCGACGCCCTCGCCGAGCGGGCGACGTCCGCGCGGGGCCGGAGATGACCGGATCGGGGCTGCGCAGCGGCGAGCTGGCCGACGCCGCCGGGGTCAACGTGCAGACGCTCCGCTACTACGAGCGCCGGGGGCTGCTCGCCTCCCCGCGGCGGTCGCCGGGCGGGCACCGGCTCTACCCGTCCGACACGGTCACCCTGCTGCGGGTCATCAAGACCGCGGAAAGCCAGGTGGTCACGCTACGGTCCGACGCATGACGGTTGCCCGCTCGATCCTGCTCTTCCTGCTCGCCGCGCTCGCCGAGATCGGCGGGGCGTGGCTGGTCTGGCAGGGCTGGCGGGAGCATCGAGGACTGCTCTGGGTCGCGGCCGGGGCCGTCGCACTCGGGTTCTACGGCTTCGTCGCCACCTTCCAGCCCGACCCGAACTTCGGCCGCATCCTCGCCGCCTACGGCGGCGTCTTCGTCGCGGGCTCCCTGGCCTGGGGCATGGTCGTCGACAAGTTCCGCCCCGACCGCTACGACATGGCCGGCGCGGCGATCTGCCTCGTCGGAGTCGCCGTCATCATGTACGCGCCCCGCGCCGGTTGACGACCGCCGCCCCGCCTCGATGTCCGGGTAATGTCGCCGTGACCGGCTGCCCCCAGCGTGCCAGACCGGGTCGGGGAGGGTGCTCTCCCGCTAGAATCCGGCGTACCGGTCCACCCGTCCGTCGTCTTTCGCGCGGGATATCCGGTTCGACCAGCCGCTGGGACGGCCGTCTCACGGGTCGCAACGAGCAGAAATTGCCGGTGCGCAACTAGGATCGTGGGGTGGTTCGGGCGGAGGTCCTGCGGGACGATCAGTGGTTGCGCCGGGTTGAGGCGGTGACCGACGCGACGCTGTCCCGACTCGATGTCGCCGACCTCTTCGACGAGCTGCTCGATCGGGTGCGTGACCTGCTGGGGGTCGACACGGCCGCGATCCTCCTGCTCGACGTGCGCGCCCAGCAGTTGGTGGCCACCGCTGCCCGGGGGCTGGAGGAGGAGGTCCGGCAGGGCTTCCGGGTCTCCGTCGGCCGTGGGTTCGCCGGCCAGGTCGCGCTCACCCGGCAGCCGGTGATCCTCCAGACCGTCACCCCCGACAACGTGGTCAACCCGGTGCTGATCGAGACCGGGGTGCGGTCCCTCCTGGGCGTGCCGATCATGGCCCGGGGTGCGCTCGTCGGCGTGCTGCACGTGGGCACCCTGTCGCCCCGGCAGTTCACCCTCGACGACGTCCGCCTCCTCGAACTGGTCGCCGACCGGGTCAGCCTGGCGAGCAGCGCCCGCGCTAGCACCCTGGACCAGGCCGCCGCGCTGGCCCTGCAACGGAGCCTGATCCCCGCCGAACTGCCCGACCTACCCGACCTGGAACTGGCCGGCCGGTACGTGCCGGGTCACGCCTCCGGCGTCGGCGGCGACTGGTACGACGTCTTCAGCCTGCCGTCCGGCTGGTTGGGCGTGGTCGTCGGCGACGTCTCCGGGCACGGGCTCCAGTCCGCCGTGGTGATGGGCCGGGTCCGCAGCGCGCTGCGCGCCTACGCGCTGGTCTCCGACGACCCGGCGGAGGCGCTGACCCTGCTCGACCGGAAGGTGGTGCACTTCGAGGCCGGCAGCCTGACCACCGCCTTGTACGCCATGATCTCACCGGACCGGGAGACCGTGCTCGTCTCCGTGGCCGGCCATCCGCGCCCGGTGCTGGCGCTGCCCGGCCACCCGAACGCCCTGCTCGACGCGCACATCGACCCGCCACTCGGCACCGGCCGTCGCAGCCCGGCGCGGCACACCACGACGGTCGACTTCCCGCCCGGCGCGGTCCTGGTCGCCTACACCGACGGGCTCGTCGAGCGACGGGGGGAGCTGTTCGACGCGGGTGTGGCCCGGCTGACCGCGGCCGTCCCGCTGGCGCCCGTCGACACGGTGGCCGCGACCGTCATGTCCACCCTGGACACCGAGCACCCGACCGACGACATCGCCCTGCTGGCCGTCCGCCGGCTGCCCCGCTGACCCTCCTCACTGCGGCGGCCAGTTCCGCAGCAGGGCGTCGAGGGCGTCCAGGGTGCGGGACCAGCTGGCGTCCGTCGTCCGCGGAGTGTGGCGGAAGCCGCCCGCGCGTTCCAGCGACACGTAGCCGTGGAAGGTGCCGTGCAGCAGGCGTACGGCGTCGGTCTGGTCGGGCTCGGCGAGCTGGTAGCCGCGCAGGATCGCCCGGGTCATCTCGGCGTGCCGGCGGGCCGCGCTCGCCTCGGCCGTCTCCCGGTCGAGTTGCAGCTGCGCCGCGGCGTACCGGCCGGGGTGCCGGAGGGCGTAGTCGCGGTACGCGTTGGCAAAGGCCACCAGCGCGTCCTTGCCCGCCCGGCCCGCGAGCGCGTCGGCGGCCCCGTCGGCCATCTCCCGCAGGGCCAGCATCGCCACCTGGACGCGCAGGTCGTGGGCGCTCTTGAGGTGAAAGTACAGGCTTGCGTCCTTCACCCCGAACCGGCGGGCGAGCGCCGAGACGGTGACGTTCTCGAAGCCGACCTCGTCGGCCATCTCCGCGGCCGCCAGGGTCAGCCGTTCGACCGTCAACCCCGTACGGGCCATGTGCCCCACCCCACATCTCAATGCTCTAGGTTTTTACCTAGGGGGTCTAGACTAGCGCCTATGACACCCCTCACCGAGCCCGCCATCCGGGCCTCCTTCGTCAATTGCACCAAGGGCGAGGCGAAGCGCCTGGCCCTGCCCCGGGATCTGGCCGAGCGGCCGTGGGCGGACCTCGACTTCCTCGGCTGGCGTGACCCCGCCGGCGCGGAGCGGGCCTACCTGGTCGCCGAGTCCGGCACCGGGCTGCTCGGGGTGGCCCTGCGGGTGGCGTCGCAGGCCGGGCGGGCCCGGCGCAGCATGTGCTCGCTCTGCCTGACCACGCACACCGGTGACGGCGTCACGCTGATGACCGCCCGCAAGGCCGGGCCGGACGGGCGGGCGGGCAACTCGGTCGGCAGCTACCTCTGCGCCGACCTCGCCTGCTCGCTCTACCTGCGGGGCCGGAAGAGCGCGGGCCGGCGCCTCGACGAGTCCATCACGCTGGCCGAGAAGGTCGACCGGACCACCGCCAACCTGGCCGCCTTCCTCCAGCAGGTCGTGGGGCACACCCCTATGTAGTGTTCCGATACAGTCCTTCCCATGCGGTTGACGATCCCCGTGGCGAAGGTGCTCGCCGCACTCCTCGCCGACCCCGAGGCCCCGCGCTACGGGCTCGACCTCATGAAGCTCACCGGCCTGCCCAGCGGCACCCTCTATCCCGTCCTGCACCGGCTCCGGGCGGCCGGTTGGCTCGCCGCCGACTGGGAGGAGGTCGATCCGGTGGCCGCGGGGCGGCCCGCGCGCCGCTACTACCGGCTCACCGGCGAGGGGGTGCGGGACGCCCGGCTGGCGCTGGCCGAGCTGCGCGCCCTCGCCCCGGAGGGCGGGACGTCCCGGGGTGGCGCCGAGCCGACGGGAGCCCCGGCGTGGTGACGCGGCGGCTGGCCGGTCTCCTGCTGCGCACGGCGGCGCGGCGCTGGCCCGTGGAGTTGCGCGCCGAGCTGATCCGGGAGTGGGAGGCCGAGCTGCACGTGCTGGCCGAGGGCGGGGAGCGGCGGCGGATGCTGCGCTTCGCCGCCAGTCTCGCCGCCGGCCGGGCCGGCGGGCCGGTGGTCGACCGGACCGTGCTGCACCGGCGGCTGCGGCACACCGCCCGGGTGCTGCTGCTCGCCCCGCCGGCGTGCGTCGCCGTCGTGGTGCTCGCCGCCGTGGTGATGAACCTGGCATACGCCGTGCTCGACGTCCGCCTCACCTGGGCGACCGCCGTGCAACTGCCACTCTGGTCCGGCCTCACCGCCGGGGCCGGCGCCCTGCTCGCCCTCCTCGTCACCCGGGCCGCGCGACGGACCGTACGGACCGGGCCGCTTCCCACCGCGCTCGGCGTCGTGCTGCCGATCGCGCTGACCCTGACCGTGGTGCTGGCCGCGTTCGCGGGCCGGGGCGAGCAGGGCCTGCCGGGCACCGTTCCCGGGCTGCTGCTCTGGCTCGCCCTGCTGGTGCCGGCCCTCTGGGGCGCGGGGACCCTGGCGAGCCGGGGGCGGACCCGGCTGGCCTGGGCCGTCGGAGTGCTCGGCGCGCTGGTCGCGGCCGACGCCGCGGTCGTCCTGGCGGTGGTCTCCGCCATCCCGGCGCCCCCCGTGGGGCCGGTCGCCGACGGGCTGCCCCCGGACACCGTGGACCGCGTGTCCGCCCCGCTGTGGCTGCTCACCTGCTGGACCGACTCGTCGCTGGGCCTGCCCCGGCCCACCGCCTGGGAACGGTTCCTCATCACCGACCGGGTGCTCGTCGAGCCCGTCTTCTACCTGGCCTGCACCCCGTACGCGGTGGCGTACGCCGTCGCGGCGGCCCGGCCGGCACCGGCCACCGAACCCGCGCCGGAACCCGTGCCGGCACCCGCCTGACGCCGCCGGCCGCCGCGTGACGAAGGGCCGGGATCGACGCCGCCCGGCCGGCCCGCCACGTGACGGCCGGGCCCGTACGGCGTCAGCCGTTCCAGCTCACGATCCGGCCGGCCCGCTCGTAGTACCGGGCCAGCTCCGCATCGATCCGCTCGGCCCGGGCCTCGGTGAGCACCACGGCGGGGTCCTGCCACGACCGCGCCGTGAGCATCCGGTGGCGCAGGCCGGCCGGGGGATGGGTGGCGAACAGCGACATCTCCTCCCGCACGGAGAGCTGGCGTACCAGCGGCAGGCGGTCGGCCCCGGCGGCGAGCGACCGGGCCGTCCCGGCCCGCCAGGCCGCCGGCCCGTGCCCGCCCCGCGCGGCCTGGCGCACGACCAGCGCCACCGACTCGGTGCTGAGCAGCACGTCGAGCAGGCGGGTCGCCCCCGCCGTGCCGGCCGCCCGGGCGGCCATCTCGTCGGCCAGGTACTCGGCCCGCTGGCTGCCGCGCAGCGCGGTGGCGGCCAGCGCCAGGTGGCCGACGAAGAGCAGCCGGGACAGCGTCCAGGACACCATCCGGCCCAGCCACTCGCCGATCAGCACGATGATGCCGGCGCCGTGCGTGCCGGGCGCCGGCCGGAACAGGTCCGCGGCGGTGCCGAGCATCGTCAGCGCCGGCTGGGTCAGCGGCCCCCGCCGCACGTCGCCGTTGACGAAGTGGCCCAGCTCGTGACCGAGCAACGCCACCCGCGCCGGCCCGTCGAGGGCGCCCCACAGCGGCAGCCCGAGGCAGAGCAGTCGCCGCCGGCGCAGGCCCACCGCTGTCGCGTACGCGTTGAGGTCGCTGTCGACCCCCAGCACGTGCGGCACCGGCGCGCCGATCCGGCCGGCCACCTCCTCGACGAGCGCGTGCAGTTCGGGCGCCTCGGCGCGGGTGAGCACGTCCACCTCCGGCGGGACGCGACCGAAGCGGGGGCGCAGCGCCACCGCCAGCCCGATCAGCGCCAGCCCGAGGACGACCGCGAAGTTCGGGAACGGGTACGCGAACAGCAGCCACACTCCGGTCACCGCGAGGGCCAGCACCCCGGCCAGGAGGAGCACCGAGACGCCGACGGTCAGCGTCTCGGCCCGGCCCCATCCGGCCGACTCCAGCGGCCGGCCGACGAGGGCCGCGTACTGCTGGCGGGTCAGCCGGGCCGCCAGCCGGTAGGTCCGCCGGTCGATCCAGGACCAGCCCAGCTCGGGTTCGTGGCGGGCCCGGTCGTATCCGTCGAGGTTCCATTCGCAACCGGCGCACCAGGGCAGCGCCTCGCGGATCGACACGGTCGCCGCGCCGCACTCCGGACACGCCCCCGTGCCGGCCATCGTGGTGATCATGAGCCGTGATCCTGTCGGGTCCCGCCCGCCGGTGGTACCGGCCGTTCGGGGGAGCCGCCGGTCAGCGGGGGCAGGGCAGCCGTTCCAGCGGGGCGGGCGTGGCTCCCCGCCGCACCACCTGGGCGAAACAGGCGGTGGCGTCGGCCCGCTGCCAGCCGAACACCGACGCGGCGGTCTTCGCCACGCGTACCCGGAAGACCAGCCGGACCTCGGCGGCGCCCACGGCGGCCGTGAGGACCTCGACGCCGTCCACCGTGTCGGCGGCGCGCCGCAGGTCGGCCTCCCGCGCCGACTGCTCGGCCAGCAGGACGGCCCGCGTGCGTTGCGCGGTGGCCGTCACCTCGCGGTCGGCCCGGCGTTCCAGCCGGTGCTGGGACCGGTCGCGCAGCAGCGGCAACGCCACCGCCAGGCCGACCGCCACGAGGCCCGCCAGCGCCGTGCCGGCCACCAGCCCCCGCCGTCGGCGTGCCGACCGTCCTCCCCCGAACCGCACCCCGGGATTGTGCGCCCTCGACCCGCCGGCCGGCTGCCCCGTCTTTCGCCGTTCCGGCCCGAAACCGTCCTGACCAGGTCTACTGTGGAGAACATCGGCGACTATTTACGGCGTTCCGGTGGCGGCCGGGCGGTTCGCGGTGCACAGTGATCGCATGAGCGACGACGGACGTGGTGGCGGGCACTACTACTGGTGCACCCGACACCACCGGGTCGAGACCGATGCCGACGTGTGCCCCGCGAAGCACGTTCTCGGACCGTACGCCTCAGCCGCCGACGCGGAGAACGCCCTGCAGCAGGTGCGGGAGCGCAACGAAGCGTGGGACGCCGAGGACGCCCGTTGGGCCGGGGAGGACAGGTAGACGGCGCGGGACGGCCCGCGTCGAGGTGATCCGTGCTCCGCGAGGGCGAGAGCACGTCCCCAGGAAAGGGAACCGAGATGGCCGAAGCACAGCAGGCCACCCGCCCGGCCGCGAAACGGACGACCGCGAAGAGGACCACCGCGGGCAGGACGACGGTCACCAAGGCGTCCCCGAACGCCTCGGGTGCCGGCGCCGGCCGGGTGCCGGCGAAGAAGGCCGCCGCGAAGAAGGCGACCGCCCGGAAGGTTGTGTCGGCGGCACGGAAGGCGCCCGCCAAGAAGGCGCCCGCCACCAAGACCACCGCCAAGAAGGCGCCGGCCAAGAAGGCCGCGGCGAAGAAGGCGCCCGCCACGAAGACGACCGCGAAGAAGGCGCCGGCCAAGAAGGCGCCGGCCAAGAAGGCGCCGGCCAAGAAGGCCACCGCGAAGAAGACGACGGCGGCGAAGAAGACCACCGCGGCGCGGAAGACGACGACCGCGGCGACGCGGACCACGGTGGCCAAGAAGGCCCCGGCCAAGAAGACCACGGCCGCGAAGAAGACCACCGCCGCCAAGAAGGCGCCCGCCAAGAAGGCGCCCGCCAAGAAGACCACCGCCTCGACGCGCCCCACGGCGCGCAAGACGGCGGCGAAGAAGGCCCCCGCCAAGAAGGCCACCGCGAAGAAGACCACGGCGGCGAAGAAGGCCCCGGCCAAGAAGACCACGGCCGCGAAGAAGACCACCGCACGCAAGGCGCCGGCCCGCCGGGCCTCCGCCTGAGGGCGGGCGCCCGCCGCTGACCGGCGCGCGCCGGTCAGCGGATCACGCGGGGCGCTGTCAGGATTGACCCCGTGGTGATCCGACGCGTACTGGCGCCCCGCATCGACTTCGGCGCGCTGCGCCGCGAGCTGGGACTTCCCGAGGAATTCCCGGCCGCGGCGCAGCGCGAGGCCGACGCGGCCGCCGCCGCGCCGCTGCCGGCCGTCGCCGACCGGACCGACGTCCCGTTCGTCACTGTCGACCCGGCGACCTCGCGCGACCTCGACCAGGCCATGCACCTCGCCCGCCGTCCCGGTGGCGGTTTCCGCATCCGGTACGCGATCGCCGACGTGTTCACCCACGTCCGCCCCGGCGGGGCGCTCGAGGTGGAGACCTGGCGCCGGGGGCAGACCGTCTACCTGCCCGACGGCAACGTGCCGCTGCACCCGCACACGCTCAGCGAGGGGGCGGCCAGCCTGCTGCCCGACGCCGACCGGGCGGCGGTGCTGTGGACCATCGACCTCGACGCCGACGGCGCCATGGTCGCCGTCACGCTGGAGCGGGCCCGGGTGCGCAGCCGGGCCAAGCTCGACTACTCCGGGGTGCAGCGCGACGCCGACGCCGGGCGGCTGCCGGAGCCGATCGCCCTGCTGCCCGAGATCGGGGCCCTGCTCACCGCGCGCGGGCTGCACCGGGGGGCGATCAACCTGCCGCTGCCGGAGCAGGACGTCGAGCCGGACGGCGACGGCTGGCGGCTGGTGCTGCGCGGCCCCGGCCCGATGGAGGAGCACAACGCCCAGATCTCCCTGCTGACCGGGATGGCCGCCGCCGACATCATGCTCGCCGGCCGGATCGGCCTGCTGCGCACCATGCCGCCGCCCCGGCCGGAGGCGGTCGAGCGGCTGCGGCTGGCCGCCGGGCCGCTCGGCGTGCACTGGCCGGCCGGCGCCACGGTCGGCGCGGTGCTCGCCGGGCTGGACGCCTCGCAGCCCCGGGCGGCGGCCTTCGTCGACCAGGCCGCCGAGCTGATGCGCGGCGCCGCGTACACGGCGTTCGACGGCGAGCTGCCCGAGCAGCCGGAACACGGCGGGGTGGCCGCCGCGTACGCCCACGTGACGGCGCCGCTGCGCCGGCTCGCCGACCGGTACGCCACCGAGGCCTGCCTGGCCCTGCACGAGGGCCGGGAGGTGCCCGAGCACGTCCGCGCCGCGCTGCCGAAGCTGCCCGAGGTGATGGCCACCACCGACCGGACCGCCTCGGCGGCCACCCGGGGCGCGGTGGAACTGGCCGAGGCGGTGCTGCTGGCGCACCGGGTGGGGGAGACCTTCGAGGCGGCGGTGCTCGACGTGGACGAGCCGCGGCCCGCGGGCAACGGCCGGCCGGGGCGCCCGCCCGGGGGCACCGTCGCCCTGGACGAGCCGCCGGTGCGCGCCCGCTGCACGGGCGACCTGCCGCTCGGTGAGCGCGTCCGGGTGCGCCTGACCGCCGCCGACCCGGCGCAGCGCAAGGTCGCCTTCGAGAAGGCGTGAGGCGCGCCGAGCGCGGGGATTGTCACAGCGCCCGGCCGCGCTGCCGGGCGGTGACCTTTGCGAGGATGACCCGTATGGCTTACGACGCGACCACGCTGCCCGACGTCTCCGGGCTGACCGTCGGCATCATCGGTGGCACCGGCGACCAGGGGCGGGGCCTCGCCTACCGGTTCGCGCGGGCCGGGCAGACCGTGCTGATCGGCTCCCGCGCCGCCGACCGGGCCGCACAGGCCGCCGCCGAGATCGCCGCACTGCCCGGCGTGCCGGCCGGCGCCGCCGTCTCCGGAGCGGACAACGACGAGGTCGCCCGGCGCAGCGACGTGGTGATCATCGCGGTGCCGTGGGACGGGCACGCCGCCGTCGTCGGAGCGCTGGCCGGCCCGCTCGCCGGCAAGATCGTCGTCGACTGCGTCAACCCGCTCGGCTTCGACAAGCAGGGTCCGTACGCGCTGACCGTCCCCGAGGGCAGCGCCGTGCAGCAGGCCGCCGGGCTGCTGCCCGACTCCCGGGTCTGCGCCGCCTTCAACCACGTCAGCGCGCCCCTGCTGGCCGACCCGGAGGTCGACCGGATCGATCTGGACGTGCTCATCTGCACCGAGGACCGGGAACTCGTCGGCGTGGTCGCCGCGCTCGCCGCCCGGATCCCCGGGATGCGGGGCATCTACGCCGGCCGGCTGCGCAACGCCCACCAGATCGAGGCGTTCACGGCGAACCTCATCGCGATCAACAAGCGCTACAAGGCGCACGCCGGCATCCGCGTCACCGACCTCTGACGTCGTACCCGTGCGGCACCATCGCCGCATGGAGTGGCAACTGGTGATCGACTGTCGGGAGCCGTCGCGGCTCGTCGCGTTCTGGGCCGAGGCGCTGCGCTACCGGCCGCAGCCGCCGCCGGACGGGCACCCGACCTGGCGGGACTGGTACCTCTCGGTCGGCATCCCGGGTGAGGAGCTCGGCGAGGGCGACTGCGCCGACCGGCTGGAGGACCCGACCGGCGCCGGCCCGCGGATCTGGTTCCAGCCCGTCCCCGAGACCAAGACGGTCAAGAACCGGCTGCACATCGACCTGAAGGTCGGCGGCGGGCGCGGGGTGCCGGTGGTCGAGCGGCGGTCCCGCGTCGACGCCGAGGTGGCCCGGCTGACCGCCCTGGGCGCGCGGGTCCTCGGCTCGATGGACGACCCCGACAACGGCTACTACTCGGCGCAGCTCGCCGACCCGGAGGGCAACGAGTTCTGCGTGGTCTGAGCCGGCCGGGCGGCGCGGCTTGCGAGCCGCGCCGCCCGGCGTGCGGTCAGAAGGTGTGCTCGGCGGCGGGGAACTGGCCGCCGCGCACCTCCTCGGCGTAGCGGCGGGTGGCGTCGGTCAGCGCGCCGGCCAGGTCGGCGTAGCGCTTGACGAAGCGCGGGGCCTTGCCGGTGCGCAGGCCGGCCATGTCCTGCCACACCAGCACCTGCCCGTCGGTGTCCGGGCCGGCGCCGATGCCCACCGTGGGAATGCGCAGCTCGGCGGTGATCCGCTTGGCCACCTCGCCCGGCACCATCTCCAGCACCACCGCGAACGCGCCCGCCTCGGCCACCGCGCGGGCGTCGGCGATCACCTCCTCGGCGGTGTCGCCCCGGCCCTGCACCCGGTAGCCGCCCAGGGTGTGCTCGCTCTGCGGGGTGAAGCCGATGTGGGCCATCACCGGGATGCCCGCCCCGACGATCGCCTCGATCTGGGCGGCGCAGCGCCGGCCGCCCTCCAGCTTCACCGCATGGCAGCCGCCCTCCTTCATGAACCGCACGGCGGTCCGCAGCGCCTGCGTCGGCCCCTCCTCGTAGGAGCCGAAGGGCAGGTCACCGACGATCAGCGCCTGCCGGGTCGCCCGCACCACCGCGCGGACCAGGGGGAGCAGTTCCTCGGCGGTCACCGGCAGGGTCGTCTCGTAGCCGAAGACGTTGTTCGCCGCCGAGTCGCCGACCAGCAGCACCGGAATCCCCGCCTGGTCGAAGATCGAGGCGGTGTACTGGTCGTACGAGGTGAGCATCGCCCAGCGCTCGCCGCGCTCCTTGGCGGCGATCAGGTCGCGGGTGCGGACCCGCCGGGTGGCCGGCCCGCCGTAGAGGGCGGTCACCTCGGTGGGGGTGGACTCCACCATGACTCTCTCCTTCCTCGAGGCCGCGTTCGCGGTCCCCGGGTTCCGCCGCGATCGTCGCACCGGGGCACCGGCCGGGGGCAGGGCGGAGTGGAGGATTTCACTCCCGGCGGGGCGTGCGTCAGCCGTCCTCGCGCCAGCGGTTGGTGATCGGCAGCCGCCGGTCCCGGCCGAACGCCTTCATGGAGATCTTGGTGCCCGGGGCGGACTGCCGGCGCTTGTACTCGGCGGTATCCACCATCCGCAGCACCCGGTCGACGATCGCCGGGTCGTGGCCGGACGCCACCAGGCCCTCCCGCCCCAGGTCGCCGTCGACGTAGCCGATCAGGATCGGGTCGAGCACGTCGTATTCCGGGAGGCTGTCGCTGTCGAGCTGGCCGGGGCTCAGCTCGGCCGACGGCGGCTTGCCGATCGAGCTCTCCGGGATCGGGGGCGTCTCGCCACGCCGCTCGGCGTCGGCGTTGCGCCACTTGGCCAGCCGCCAGATCAGCGTCTTCCAGACGTCCTTCACCGGGTTGTAGCCGCCCACCGAGTCGCCGTACAGGGTGGAGTAGCCGACCGCCAGCTCGCTCTTGTTGCCGGTGGTGAGGACCAGGTGGCCCTCCTGGTTCGACAGCGCCATGAGGATCACGCCGCGGACCCGGGCCTGGAGGTTCTCCACGGTCACGCCGGAGAGCGACATGTTGGCCAGGAAGGTGTCCACCATGGGCTGGATCGGCTCGATCCGGAAGTGGAGGCCGGTGCGCTTCGCCAGCTCCTCGGCGTCGACCCGGGAGTGCTCGGAGGAGTGCTGGCTGGGCAGCGACACCCCGACCACCCGGTCCGGGCCGAGCGCGTCGACGGCCAGCGCCGCCGACACCGCCGAGTCGATGCCGCCGGAGAGGCCGAGCACCACCGAGGGGAACCGGTTCTTGTCGACGTAGTCGCGCAGGCCCAGCACCAGCGCCTGCCAGACCTCCGCCTCGTCGGCGACCGGCTCGATGATCCCGCCGACCGCGACCCCGTCGCCGGGGGACGGCGGGAGGATGTCGCTGACCTTGGCCCGGACGATCCGCATGTCGTCGGCGACCTCGTTGCCGCCGACCGGCTCCTTGGCCGGCGGCAGCTCCACGTCGTGCACCAGCAGGTGCTCGACGAACTGCGGCGCCCGGGCCAGCAGCGTGCCGTTCGCGTCGACGATCATCGAGTCACCGTCGTAGACCAGCTCGTCCTGGCCGCCGACCATGTTCACGTACGCGATCGTGGCGCCCGCCTCGGCCGCGCGGCGGCGGACCAGCGGCAGCCGGATGTCGTCCTTGTTGAGCTCGTAGGGCGAGCCGTTGATGTTGAGCACCAGCCCGACGCCCGCCTGCCGGGCCACCGCGAACGGGCCGCCGGCCTGCCAGAGGTCCTCGCAGATGGTCAGCGCGACGTCCACGCCGCCGATCCGGACCACGGTCAGCGCGTCGCCGGAGACGAAGTAGCGGTCCTCGTCGAACACCCCGTAGTTGGGCAGGTGGTGCTTGAAGTAGGTGGCGACCACCGCCCCGCCGTGCAGCAGCGCGGCCGCGTTGCGTGCCCCCTTGCCCGGCTCGGCGTCGGCGCTGACCTGCGGCGGGCCGTCCGCGTCGAGGTAGCCGACCAGGACCGGCAGGTCACCGAGACCGTCGGCGGCCAGGTCGGCGGCGAGCCGGTGCAGCGCCTCCCGCGAGGCGGCGACGAACGACCGGCGGAACACCAGATCCTCGACCGGGTAGCCGGTCAGCATCAGCTCCGGGAAGAGGGCGAGCTGGGCGCCGGCGTCGGCGGCCCTGCGGGCCCAGGCGCGGACCATGCCGGCGTTGCCGGTGATGTCACCGACCGTCGGGTCGACCTGGCACAGGGCGAGACGCAGGGTGGGCATGCCCTCATCTTGCCCCAGCGGAAGGGCCCGAATCCGACCGGACGCGGGAGACGCCATAGGCGTAACGTCGGCGTAACGCGCCCGGTGGACACTGGGCGGTCAGGCCCGGCCGGCGCGAGCGGCCCGGACGTACGTGTCACGAGGGGTGGAAGTGGACCGTCAGCAGGAGTTCGTCCTCCGTACGCTGGAAGAGCGGGACATCCGGTTCGTCCGGCTGTGGTTCACCGACGTGCTCGGCACGCTCAAGAGCGTGTCGGTGGCTCCCGCGGAGCTGGAGGCGGCCTTCGAGGAGGGCATCGGCTTCGACGGCTCGGCCATCGAGGGCTTCGCCCGGGTCTTCGAGTCGGACATGGTCGCCATGCCCGACCCGACCACCTTCCAGGTCTTCCCCTTCGAGGGCGGGGTCAGCGGTGAGAGCGCCCGGATGTTCTGCGACATCCTGCTCCCCGACGGCACCCCGTCCTGGGCCGACCCGCGGCACGTGCTGCGCCGGGCGCTCTCCCGGGCGGCCGAGAAGGGCTTCACCTTCTACACCCACCCCGAGATCGAGTTCTTCCTGCTGGAGAACGGGCCGCAGGACGGCTCGGTGCCGATCCCGGTCGACACCGGCGGCTACTTCGAGCACACCACCCACGCGGTGGCCCGCGACTTCCGCCGGCAGGCCGTGCTGGCGCTGGAGCGGATCGGCATCTCGGTGGAGTTCAGCCACCACGAGGTGGCCCCCGGCCAGCAGGAGATCGACCTGCGCTACGCCGACGCGCTCACCACCGCCGACAACATCATGACCTTCCGGCACGTGGTGAAGGAGGTCGCGCTCTCCACCGGCGTGCAGGCCAGCTTCATGCCGAAGCCCTTCACCGACCAGCCGGGCAACGGCATGCACACCCACCTGTCGCTGTTCGAGGGGGAGCGCAACGCGTTCCACGACGCCGGCGACCCCATGAAGCTCTCCAAGGTGGCCAAGTCGTTCATCGCCGGGCTGCTCACCCACGCCCGGGAGTACACCGCCGTCACCAACCAGTGGGTCAACTCCTACAAGCGTCTCTTCCCGCAGGCGCTGCCGGACCGGATCACCGAGAGCCCGGCGTACGTCTGCTGGGGTCACCTGAACCGGTCCGCGCTGGTCCGGGTCCCCGCCTACGGCAAGCCGAACTCGGCCCGGGTCGAGGTCCGCTCGCTGGACTCGGCGACCAACCCCTACCTGGCCTTCGCGGTCATGCTGGGCGCCGGCCTCAAGGGCATCGAGGAGGGCTACGAGCTGCCGCCGGGCGCCGAGGACGACGTCTGGTCGCTGAGCAGCGCCGAGCGCCGCGCCATGGGCTACGAGGCGCTGCCGGAGAACCTGGCCGAGGCGATCGACGTGATGGCCGGCTCGGAGCTGGTCGCCGAGGTGCTCGGCGAGCACGTCTTCGACTTCTTCCTGCGCAACAAGCGCGCCGAGTGGGAGCAGTACCGCCGCGAGGTCACTCCCTACGAGCGGCAGCGCTACCTGTCGCTCTAGCGCACCGGCCGGAGCTGTCGTACCCGGGGCATAGCCTCCGGTCGTGAACCGCACCGACCGTCTCTACGCGCTGGTGGAGGAGTTGCGGGCGGTGTCGCCGCGGCCGCGCAGCGCCCGGTGGCTGGCCGGGCGCTTCGAGGTCAGCACCCGCACCATCGAGCGGGACATCACGGCCTTGCAGGGCGCCGGGGTGCCGATCTGGGCCGAGCCGGGCCGCACCGGTGGCTACGTGGTCGACCGCGCCCGCACCCTGCCCCCGGTCAACCTGACCCCCAACGAGGCGGTGGCCATGGCCGTGGCGCTGCACCGGCTGGACGGCGCGCCGTTCGCCCCGGCCGCCGCCGCGGCGCTCCGCAAGCTGGTCGCCGTGATGCCACCGGCCGACGCCGCCGAGGCGCACCGCCTCGCGGGCCGGGTGCACCTGATGGGCGGCGGGCCGGCCACGCCCGTCCCGGCCGCCGTCGCCGACGCGGTCGCCGCGCGCCGCGTGCTCCGCCTGCGATACGCGGACCGCGACGGCGCCGCGTCGGCGCGGGACGTGGAGCCGCTGGCCTACCTGGGCAACCGGACGCACTGGTACCTGGTGGCCTGGTGCCGGCTGCGCGACGGGGTGCGCTGCTTCCGCACCGACCGGATCGTGTCGGTGCGCCCGCTGGCCGAGCCGGTGACCCGGGAGCTGCGCCCCGACGACCTGGACATTCCCGCCGGGCGGGTGCGTCCACTGAGCCTGGTCTGATTTCCGGCTTCCCGGGAAACACCGACAGGACGGTGTCGCGCCGGTCGCCGAGGCTGATTCCTGACGACGCCGGCCGACCGGCCGGCGCGAACCTCAGGAGGCAGCATGTCGAGCACGCCCGTGACCTGGTTCGAGATCGGCTCCGACGGCCCGGCGGAGGTCGAGCGCTTCTACGCCGACCTGTTCGGCTGGACCTTCGACGAGCAGGGCGGCCCGGGGGCGTCGTACCGGCAGACGGCGGCCGGCGGAGAGCGCGGGATCGCGGGCGCGATCCGGGCCACCGACGGCACCTCGCCGAACTACGCGATCTTCTACGCCGAGGTCGCCGACGTGGCGGAGTCGTGCCGGCGGGCCGAGGCGGCCGGGGGCAAGGTGCTGGTGCCGGTGCGCACCGCGCCGAGCGGCCTGGTCTGGGCCCACCTGCTCGACCCGTCGGGCAACCGCGTCGGCGTCTTCACGCCGCCCGCGGCCGGATGAGCGTCCGGGTGCGTGTGCCGTCGCCGTGACGACGACACACGCACCCGAAGCGCCGCGTGCGGTGGGCGGCCCCGCCGGTGCCGGCCGGGAGGGAGGTGCGGCCGGTGCGGGGTCGGCGGGGCCACCCGGGTCAGTTGCCGGACCGCTCGCCGCCGCCGCGGTGACCGTGACCGCCCGGGCCCGGGAAGACGCCGGCCTCGGCGGCCTTCAGCACCGCGTCGGCCTGCTCCTGGGTGAGCTTGCCGTCCTTGACGGCCTGGTCCAGCCGCTCCTTCAGCGCGGCCTGCCGGTCCTCGGTCGACGGCCGCTCGGGCCGGTCGGCCTGGCGCTGCTCGCGCAGCTTCTCCAGCGCCGCGGTGACCTTGTCGGTCGAGACGCCCAGTTCCTTGGCGAGCGACTCGGCGAACTCGGCCTGCCGGTCGGCCCGCTGCTGCTGCCGGTCGGTGCCCTGGTCGGTGCTCGTGCTGGCGCTCGGTGCCGGGCTGGGGCTCTTGTCGTCGGCGAGCGCCACCGTCGGGGCGGCGATCCCGACGCCGAGCACGCCGGCGGCGGCCAGGCCGGCCAGCAGGTGCTTCCTCGACATCCTGCGGATCATGCGATTCTCCTGTTCGGTGGTGGTGCGATGACGTCACCGACAGTGACCGGCCGAGCTGGGCGCAACCCGTGGCGAACCTGTCAGCGCGCTGGCAATCGCGGCCGTGAACCGGGACAAACCAGTTGCGACGGGCCGGGGCGGCCGCGAGGGTGGGCCGGTCACCGACGGGAAAGGCGAGGCCGCATGACGAACCCCTCCATCCACGAGATCGCGCTGCCGGATCCACGCTCCGGGCCGTACGGGATCACCGCCGGCCCGGACGGCGCGCTCTGGCTGACGCTGGCCGGGACGGGTGGCGTCGCCCGGGTCACGCCGGACGGCGAGGTGCGCACCTACCACGCGGACCCGCCGGAGAGCCGGCCGCTGATCATCACCGCCGGCCCGGACGGCGCGCTCTGGTACACCCGCTCGGGTGACGACCGGCTGGGCCGGGTCACCGTCGACGGGGAGACCAGCTCCGTGGCGCTCCCGCCGGGGACCGGGCCGTGCGGCCTCGCCGTCGGCCCGGACGACGCCCTCTGGTACGCCGGCATGGGCGACGACACCGTCGGCCGGGTCACCGTCGACGGGGCGGTCACCACCTTCGGACTGCCGGTCGCCAAGGGCTTCCCGTCGATGCTGGCCGCCGGGCCGGACGGCGCCCTCTGGCTCACCCTCAACCAGGGCAACGCGATCGCCCGGGTCGCCCCGGACGGCGCGGTGGCCCTGCATCCCCTGCCGACGGAGGCGGCCGGCCCGGTCGGCATCACCCTCGGCGGCGACGGCGCGCTCTGGTTCGTCGAGATCGCCGCCGGCCAGCTCGGCCGGATCACGCCCGACGGCCGGATCGACGAGTTTCCGCTGCCGGACCGCGCGGCCCGCCCGCACGCCGTCGTCGCGGACCCGGCCGGCGGCTGCTGGTTCACCGAGTGGGCGGCCAACCGCATCGGCCACATCGACAGTGCGGGCCGCATCACGGGCCACGACCTGCCCACTCCGTCCTCGGAACCGCACGGCCTGACGGTCACCTCCGACGGGACGGTGTGGGCGGCCCTGGAAACCGGCGCGGTCGCCCGCCTCACCCCGTAACAGGGGTCAGCGGACGGCGGCGGAGACCGTCAGGGTGCCGGCGGTGGCGTCGAGGACCGCGGGGGTGCCGACCGGGACCGTCAGCTGGTCGGGGCCGTGGCCGATCGGGAGGCCGCCGAGGACGGGCACGCCCAGGTCGCCGAGACGCTCGGTGAGCACGTCGGTGATCGTGGTGTCCCAGCCGTCGGCGCACTCGGTGAACTGGCCCACGGCCACCCCGGCGATCCCGTCCAGGGCACCGCAGCGGCGCAGGTGGGTGAGCATCCGGTCGACCTTGTACGGCGGCTCCTGCACCTCTTCGATGAGCAGCACCGCCCCGGTCAGGTCCGGCATGTCCGGGGTGCCGATGGACGCGGTGATGAGGCACAGGTTGCCGCCGAGCAGCCGCCCCTCCGCCCGGCCGGGCACCCGCACCGGGTACGTCTCCTCCTCCTTCACCGCCTCGACGGTCACCGGCTCGGTGGTCATCAGCGCGGCGTGCAGCGACTCCGCCGAGCGGGGCGGGGTGCGCTCGTCCCGCCACGCGGCGCCGGGGCCGTGCACGCCCGCCAGCCGGGCGCCCTGCCAGAGCGCGAACTGGAGGGCGGTGATGTCGGAGAAGCCGGCCACCACCTTCGGGTCCCGGCGGACGGCCGCCATGTCGATGAGGTCCACCACCCGCTGCGCGCCGTAGCCGCCCCGGGTGCAGATCACCCCGCGGATCTCCGGGTCGGCGAACGCGGTGTTCAGGTCGGCGGCCCGCAGCTCGTCGGCGCCGGCCAGGTAGCCCTGGCGGGCGTACGCGTTCGGCGCGGGCACCGGGCGCAGCCCCCAGCCGGTGAGCAGCTCGATGCCCCGGGCCACGCGCTCCGGGCGGGTCGGGCCGGAGGGCGAGACCAGCATCACCCGGTCCCCGGGGCGCAGGACCGGTGGGCGCAGGCAGTCGTCGGTGGGCACGACGGGAGCCTAGTGCGGCCGAGCCGGACCGGCCGTCGCCGGGCGTACCGGATAGCCTCGACGTCGTGGCGACCGCGCTGGTGATCGAGAACGACCCGACCGACGACCTCCGCCGCCTGGGGGAGTGGCTCACCGAGGGGGGCCTGGACCTGTACGTCCTGCGCCCGCACGCCGGCGACGAACTTCCCGCCGACCTCGACGGATACGTGGCGCTCGTCGTGCTCGGCGGCGAGCAGCAGGCCTACCCGCAGGCCGACGGCAGCCCCGGCGCACCCTGGTTCCCGGCCCTCGAGGGGCTGCTGCGCAAGGCGGTCCGGCAGCGGATCCCCACCCTCGGGGTCTGCCTCGGCGGCCAGTTGCTGGCCACCGCCCACGCCGGGCAGGTCGAGCGCAGCCCGTCCGGGCCCGAGGTGGGGCCCTCGGTGGTGGGCAAGCGGGACGCCGCCGAGACCGACCCGCTCTTCCGCTACGTGCCGCTGATGCCGGACGTGCTCCAGTGGCACACCGACGA
Source organism: Micromonospora chaiyaphumensis (assembly GCF_900091435.1). Lineage (GTDB taxonomy): Bacteria > Actinomycetota > Actinomycetes > Mycobacteriales > Micromonosporaceae > Micromonospora > Micromonospora chaiyaphumensis. The sequence goes on along the minus strand of NZ_FMCS01000011.1, from coordinate 10,359 downwards.
GATCACCGAGCTGCCGCGCGGGGCCACCCTGCTGGCCGCCTCGACCCGCTACCCGCACCAGGCGTTCCGCCTGGGCGACCGGGCCTGGGGGCTCCAGTTCCACATCGAGTGCGACACCGCGATGATCGCCGACTGGGCCCGCGACTCCGACCTGTTGGCCGAGCTGGGCTACGACCCGGAGCTGGTGGTGGCCGCCTGCGACCGGGCGATGGCCGACGTCGAGGAGGTCTGGCAGCCGTTCGCCATCCGGTTCGCCGCCCTCGCGCTGGGCGAGCTGGACGACGTCGCCACCCGCCCCACCCTGCCGCTGCTCGGGCACTGAGATGACCCGACCGGCCCGGGGGCGCCTCGCCCGCTACGGCTTCGCCGAGGGCGACGGCGGGCCCCGCGCCGCCGACCTGCTCGGCCCGGACGGGCTCGGGCTGTGGCGCGTCGAGGAGCAGGAACCCGCCGACGAGGCGGCCGCCGAGCTGCTCGCCGCGCTGTCCCGGGCCGCCGACCCCGACCTGGCGCTGCGCCAGCTGCACCGCATCGTGGAGGCGGAACGGCGTACCGGGGAGAAGCCGGCGCTGCTGGACGCGCTCGCCGCCGACCCGGGGCTGCGCCGCCGCCTGGTCGCGGTCCTGGGTGCCTCCTCGGCGCTCGGCGACCACCTGGTGGCCAACCCCGACCAGTGGGCCGTGCTGGCCACCGAGCCGGACGGGCTCGCGCCCAGCGCCGACGGCCGGCTCGACCTGGCCGCGGCCGCCCGGCTGACCGCCGCCACCGGCCCGATCCCGGTGCTGCGGCAGGCGTACCGGCTCGCGCTCCTGCGGATCGCGGCGGCCGACCTGACCGGCGGGCGCGGCCTGGAGCAGACCATGGCGGCACTCTCCGGGCTCGCCGACGCCACCCTGGCCGCCGCCTACGACATCGCCGTCGGCGAGTTGCCCGAAGGCACTCCCCGGCCCCGGCTGGCCGTGGTGGCCATGGGCAAGTGCGGGGGCGACGAGCTCAACTACGTCTCCGACGTGGACGTCATCTTCGTCGCCGCCACCGACGACGACCTGGCGGCCGCCACCCAGGTGGCCACCCGGCTCATCCACGTCTGCGGGCTGGTCGCCTGGCCGGTCGACGCGGCGCTGCGCCCCGAGGGCAACCGGGGGCCGCTGGTCCGCACCCTCGCCAGCCACCTGGCCTACTACCGCCGCTGGGCCCGCACCTGGGAGTTCCAGGCGCTGCTCAAGGCCCGGCCGGCAGCCGGCGACCTGGCGCTCGCCCGCGAGTGGATCGACGCGCTCGCCCCGCTGGTCTGGACCGCCGCCGAGCGGCCGGAGGCGGTCGAGGACGTCCGCGCGATGCGCCGGAAGATCATCGACCACGTCCCGCCGAAGGAGCTGGAACGCGAGATCAAGCGCGGCCCGGGCGGGCTGCGCGACATCGAGTTCGCCGTCCAGCTGCTCCAGCTCGTGCACGGCCGCGGCGACGAGTCGCTGCGCGCGCCGGGCACCATCCCCGCGCTGCGCGCCCTGGTCGCCGGCGGCTACGTGGGCCGCGCCGACGGCGAGGCGCTGCTGCGCGGTTACCGCTTCCTGCGCGGCGTCGAGCACCGCCTCCAGCTCCAAGGCCTGCGCCGCACCCACACCGTGCCGACCGAGCCGGCCGCGCTGCGCTGGCTGGCCGCCGCGCTCGGCCACGCGGCCACCCCGGGGCGCAGCGCCGTCGAGGAGTTCCGCGCCGAGTGGGTCACCCACGCCACCGAGGTACGCCGGCTGCACGCCAAGCTGCTCTACCGCCCCCTGCTGGAGTCGGTGGCCCGGGTGCCGGCCGAGGGGCTGCGGCTCACCCCGGAGGCGGCCCGGCACCGGCTGGAGATCCTCGGCTTCGCCGACCCGGCCGGGGCGCTGCGGCACCTCCAGGCGCTCACCGGCGGGGTGAGCCGCACGGCCGCCATCCAGCGCACCCTGCTGCCGGTGCTGCTCAGCGAGTTCGCCGACGCGCCCGAGCCGGACCGGGGGCTGCTCAACTACCGGCAGGTCTCCGACAAGCTCGGCAGCACCCCCTGGTACCTGCGGCTGCTGCGCGACTCCGGCCCGGTGGCCCGCCGGCTGGCGCGGGTCCTCTCCTCCTCCCGGTACGCGGCCGACCTGCTGGCCCGCGAGCCGGAGGCGCTGCGGCTGCTGGCCGAGGACACCGAGCTGACCCCGCGCCCGCGGGAGGTGCTCGGCGAGGGCTTCACGGCCGCCGCGGCCCGGCACGACGACCCGGTCGAGGCCACCCGCGCCGTCCGCGCGCTGCGCCGCCGCGAGCTGGTGCGGCTCGCCTGCGCCGACGTGCTCAGCCGGGCCGGTGCGCTCGCCCCGCTCACCCCGCGGTCGCCGGACGGCGGCGGGCGGGTGCCCACCCTCGCGGACGTCAGCGCTGTCGGTGCCGCCCTCTCCGACGTCGCCGACGCCACCCTGGCCGCCGCGCTGCGCACCGCCCGGGCCGCCCAGCCGGGCCCGCCCGGCCTGCGCTTCGCCGTGATCGGCATGGGCCGCCTCGGCGGGCGCGAGTCGAACTACCTCTCCGACGCCGACGTGCTCTTCGTCTACGACCCGCCGCCGGACGGGGACGAGCGGGCCGCGGCGGCCGCCGCCCACGCCGTCGCCGAGGAACTTCGCCGGCTGCTCTCCGCGCCGGCCCCCGACCCGCCGCTCGGGGTCGACGCCGACCTGCGCCCCGAGGGCCGGCAGGGCCCGCTGGTGCGCAGCCTCGCCGCGTACGCGCAGTACTACGCCCGCTGGTCGAAGGTGTGGGAGGCGCAGGCACTGCTGCGGGCCCGGTTCGTCTGCGGCGACGCCGACCTGGGCGCCGAGTTCGAGGCGATGATCGAGCCGGTGCGCCACCCGGCCGACGGCCTGACCCGCGAGCAGGTGGTGGAGATCCGCCGGATCAAGGCCCGGGTGGAGACCGAGCGGCTGCCGCGCGGCGCCGACCCGGCCACCCACACCAAGCTGGGGCGGGGCGGGCTCGCCGACGTGGAGTGGGCGGTGCAGCTGCTCCAGCTCCGGCACGCCGGCCGGCTGCCCGCGCTGCGCGGCACGAGCACCCTCGCCGCGCTCGCCGCGGCCCGGGACGCCGGGCTGGTCGACCCCGAGGACGCGGCCGAGATGGCGGCCGGCTGGACGCTCGCCGCCCAGGTCCGCAACGCGCTGATGCTGGTCCGCGGCCGGGCCGGTGACCAGCTGCCGCGGCACGGGTTGGAACTGGCCGGCGTGGTGCGGCTGCTCGGCGGCGACGACCCGGGCGAGTTCCTCGACGAGTACCTGCGTACCGGCCGCCGCGCCCGGGCCGCCATGGAACGGGTCCTCGACGCCCCGTCCTGACCGTCGGCCATCGGCCTGCACGGCTCGGGTCGTCGCCGCTCCTCCCGCACCGCTCGCGTCTTGGCCGGCTGACCTCGCACACGCACCTGTCGAGCTGATGCCGAAAACGACTCAACGGCGGCCGCCACCCCGGGGCGGCCTGCCGGTCGGAGAGGTGGCGTCGGGCTGAGCCGGCGGCGACCTCAGCTCGAACTGCCGGGAACGACTCAGCCGCGGTGCCGCCCGGGCGGCCTCCCGGCCTAACGGGGGGTAGGGATCGGTGAGTCGGCGGCGACATCAGCTCGAAAGCCGCTCGCCAGGAGTCCGGCCGGGTCGTCCGCTACCTCGCCGCCGACTAGGAACTTGATGACGTAGGTGGATCACCCGAGCCGTGTGCGGCGACGGGCGCCGGTGACTCATCCACGTCATCAAGTTTGTAGCGGCTCGCGGCCTCCACGCCCGGTCGATCCCCGGGTCGGATGTGCCGCCGCGCGGCATGGTCACGGTCGTTTGTCATCAGGGTCGTAGCGGACATGTGGCCCGCCCAGATCAGCCGATAAGTGTCCCGCATGCGGCATCGTCGCGGCATCCATCAGCGTGATCATGGCGGCGGACGCGGTCGGGCCGGGTCAGCTGCTGACGGTGTAGGTGCCCGCGCGCGGCACCGTCACGATCGTCCAGTCGCCGTCGGGGGCGAGGGTGGCCCCGCCGGAGACGGTCAGCCAGCGGTCGTGGCGTACCCGCAGTGGCACCGCGCCGGGGCCGGCGGTGCGGAAGGTCACGGTGGCAGCGTCCTGGCGAACCAGCTCGCCCGGGGCGCCGACCAGCGGGGTCGGGTCGGCCACCGCGTAGAGCCGCCAGTGCGGGGCCGACCAGACCTCGGTGAGGTATGGCAGGCCGGCCAGCACCAAGTCCGCCTCTGGTCGGCCCACCCAGGACAGCTCGACGTCGGGCACGGCGACGTACTGCACCGCGTTCTCCGTCAGCCAGGCGCGGTAGGTGTCGGTGGTCAGCCGGACGCCGGTGCCGGGCGCGCCGGGAACGGTGGTGAAGAAGAGCGGGTTGCGGGCGATGTCGGCCTGCCGCAGCCAGCCCCGCGCCAGGGGCACCTCGCCGAGGTGGGCGGCCTCCCAGTAGTTGCGGGTGGGCGGCACCTCCACCCGCCCGGTGAGCCCGCGGCGGTCGAGTTCGGCCCGCAGTGGCGCGAAGTACGCCGCATCGGCCGTCGGATCGTCCGCGCTGGCCAGGTCGGCGGTGACCACGGGCGGCTGCCACACGCAGACCGCCGCCAGCAGCGCGGCCAGCGCCACCGCCGCGGCCGGCCGCCGCACCGCCGACCGGCTCGGCAGGCGGCCGGTCAGGCGGCGGGGGAGTGTCGCCGTGGCGGCCAGCACGGGCAGCGCGAACATCACCACGAGGCGGGTGGCGTTCAGGCCGACCGGGGTGTGCAGCAGCGCGGCGGCCAGCACCCCGACCGCCGACAGCAGCGCGCCCACCCGCACCGGCCGGTAGGCCACCAGCGCGGCCACCAGCAGGCTGGTCACCACGGCGTGCACGGTGTCGGTGCGGCTGATGTTCATCCAGCCGCCCTCGCCGAAGAGCAGCCCGCTCACGGCCAGGGGCGCGGCGGCGGGCACGGCGAGCAGCAGGCCGTCGGCGTACCGGCGGGTGAGCAGCAGCGCGGCCCCGGCCAGGCCGACGAAGAGCCCGGCGACCGGGCTGGCCGCCGAGGCGAGCAGGGCGGCCAGGCCGGCCAGCACGGGACGCCACCACCGGGCGCGTCCGGCACCGCCGGTGGGCAGGGTCAGCGCCAGCAGTGCGGCGAGGCCGAAGGCGACCCCGAGGGCGTACGTGACTCGGCCGGAGACCAGGTTGCCGGCGATGGTGAGCACCCCGACGAGGCTGCCCAGCTGCGGCCGGGGCACCCGGGTCCGGACCAGCAGGGCGGCGAACGCGGTCGCCGAGGCGAGCAGGGTGAGCGCGCCGGTGGGGCGGACCCCGAGCAGGGTCATGAGCGGCGGCGAGACCAGGCTGTAGCCCCACGGGTGGACCCCGCCGTACCAGCGCAGGTCGACCAGGGCGGGCCCGTGCGCGGCGAAGAAGCCGGCCCGGGCCACCTGGGCGGACAGGTCCGAGCCGGTGGCCGGAAGGGTGAGATACAGCACGGCGAGGACCAGCGCGGACGCGGCGGTCACCGCCACCACCCGACCGCCCCGCATGCCCACCTCCTGATCGCGACCCACCGTACTGGCAGCATGTCCGGCGTGCCTCACCACCTCTCGCGCTGGATCGGCCTGGCGGGCTCGGTGCTGCTCGCCGTGGCCGCCTACCTCGGCGGCGCGCTGCCGCACGGAGAACTGCGCCCCACCCCGGTCAGCATCTGGCAGGGCCCGAACGGGCCCCTGGTCATCGGTCTCTGGCTGGTCGGCACCGCCCTGCTGGCCGGGGCCTGGTGGTCGCTGCGCGACCGGGCGCCGTCGACCCGCTGGGTGCTCGTCACGGTGGCGCTCTGGCTGCTGCCGATGCTGTTCACGCCGCCGCTGGGCAGCCGGGACGCGTACGCCTACGCCTGCCAGGGTGCCAGCTACTCGGCCGGGATCAACCCCTACGAGCAGGGCGTGTCGGCGCTGCCCTGCCCCTGGCTGGACACCATCTCCTACATCTGGCGGGACACTCCGGCACCGTACGGGCCGCTGTTCGTGGTGCTCTCCGGGGCGGTGGTGTCGGCGGCCGGGTCGCTGGCCGGCAGTGTGGCGCTGTTCCGGCTGCTCGCGGTGGCCGGGGTGGCGCTGACCGCCTGGGCGCTGCCGGTGCTGGCGCGTCGCTGCGGGGTGCCGCCGCAGCGGGCGCTCTGGCTCGCGCTGGCCTGCCCGCTGGTGCCCGTGCACCTGGTCTCCGGCGCGCACAACGACGCGCTCATGGTGGGGCTGCTTATCGCCGGGCTGGCCGTGGTGGCGGCCCGGCCCGGCCGGCCGCTGCCGCTGCTCGCCGGTGGGCTGCTGCTCGGCCTGGCCGCCGCCGTCAAGGTCACGGCGCTGGTCGTGGTGCCGTTCGCCGCGCTGGCCGCGATCGTCGGGCCGTACCGGATCCGGTCGCTGGTCCGCGACGGCGCGTGGGTGGTCGGCGCGGCGGTGGCCACGGTGGTCGCCGTGACCCTCGCCGCGGGCCTCAACTTCGGCTTCATCAGCGGCCTCGAACAGGGCGGCCTCGTCGTGGCCTGGACCTCACCGCCCACCGCGGTCGGGCAGACCGCCGGGTACGTCGCGGCGATCTTCGGCGCGCACATCGACGCGCTGCCGGTCACCCGGGGCATCGCCGTGGTGGTGCTGGTGGCGGTGCTGGTCTGGCTCTGGTTCCGGGCGCTGCGCCGCGGGGAACCCTTCTGGCACGCCGGCCTCGCGCTGACCGCCACGGTCGCGCTCTCGCCGCTGTTCCACCCCTGGTACTGGATGTGGCCCCTCACCGTGCTCGCCGCCACCGCCCGCCGGACCGGCTGGTTCGCGCTGGTGGCGCTGGTGTCCGCGTTCCTCGTCCTGGCCGACGGCACCGGCCTGCCCCGGTGGAGCAAGATGCCGGGCGCGCCCCTCATGACGCTGTTGGTGATCGTGGTGGTGGTCCGGTTGGTACGTTCGGCTCGGGCGGCCCGCCGGCCGGTCCCCGCCGACCGAGGAGCCGACTGAGAGAGGTGCCGGTGAGCGAGCCCGGCGCGCTGCCCGACGGACCGGTCCGGCCGGTGGCGCCCGCGCTCGCCCGGTACGCCGGACTCGCCGGTGCGGTGCTGCTGACCGTCGCCGGCTGGCTCGGCGGCGCGCTGCCCGACACCCCCGCCGTGACCAGCCTCGGCGCCGCCTGGCGCGCCCCGCACGGCCCGGCGGTGCTCGGCTGCTGGCTGGCCGGCACGGTGCTGCTGGTCGGTGCCTGGTGGTCGTTGCGCTGGGGCGCGCCGTCGGCCCGGTGGGCGTACCTGACCGCCGGGCTCTGGCTGCTCCCCCTGCTGGCCGCGCCGCCGCTGGGCAGCCGGGACGTCTACTCGTACGCCTGCCAGGGCTGGTCCTGGACGCACGGCGTCGACCCGTACCGGGTCGGTGTGGTGTCCGCGGGTTGCCCGTGGGCGGAGAGCGTGTCGCCGATCTGGCGGGACACCCCGGCACCGTACGGGCCGTTCTTCGTGCTGCTCGCCGGCCTGGCCGTGCTGCTCGGGGGCGGCCTGGTCGGCGCGATCGTGCTGCTGCGGGTGGTGGCCCTGGCCGGGGTGCTGCTGGCCGCGCTCTGCCTGCCCGGGCTGGCCCGGGCCGCCGGGGTGCCGACCCGCCGGGCCGCCTGGCTGGCGCTGGCCTGCCCGCTGGTCGGGGTGCACCTGGTGGCCGGCGCGCACAACGATGCCGTGGGGCTCGGGCTGCTGCTGCTCGGCCTGCTGGTGCTGGTCCGCCGGCCCGGCCGGCCGCGGGCGCTGCTCGCGGCCGGGGTGCTGCTCGGACTGGCGGTGGCGGTGAAGGCGGTCGCCGTGGTCGTGCTCCCGTTCGCGGCGCTGGCCGCCGTGCTCGGCCGCTACACGTGGCGGGCGCTGCTGCGCGACGGCGGTTGGCTGGCCGGGGGAGTGCTGGCCACGCTGGTGCTCACGAGCCTGGCCACCGGACTGGGCCTGGGGTGGGTACGCGGCCTGGCCCGCAGCGGCGACTCCGAGCAGTGGACGTCCCCGCCGACCGCGGTCGGTCTGGTGGTCGACTACGCGGGCGCCCTGGCCGGCCGGGACCCGCAAGCGGTGCCCGTGGTCCGGGCGGTCGCGCTCGCCGTGCTCGCCGTGCTGCTGGTCCTGCTCTGGTGGCGGTCGTGGACGGCGTTGCGCCGGCTGGGCGACGTCCGGCAGCGGGCGGCCCGGCTGGCTGCCGCCCGGCCCCGGGTGACCCTGGCCGGGGCGGGTCTGGCGCTGGCCGCCACCGTGCTGCTCGCCCCGGTCTTCCACCCCTGGTACGCGACCTGGCCCCTGGCGCTGCTCGTGGTGGCGACGGTCGCCGTGGCGCGCACCGTGTGGTTCGTGGCGCCCTGCGCGGTGGCCGCGTTCCTCGCCCTGCCGGACGGCACCAACCTGGCCCGCTTCACCAAGGCGCCGGGGGCGATCCTCATGACCGCGCTGGTGCTGGCCGTCGTGGTGGCGGCCATCCGCGCCCGCCGCGCCCGCTGAACTTCCCCCGAAGTGGTTGACGCCGCCCCGCCCGGCCTCTATGTTTAACGCATCCGTTAATTAACGAGGTGGTTAAGCAATGGCCGAGGATCGACTCAGCGTCATCTTCGCGGCGCTGGCCGACCCGACCCGCCGGGGGATCCTCGCCCGGCTCGCGGAGGGGGACGCCACCGTCTCGGAGCTCGCCGAGCCGTTCGCGATCAGCCTTCCGGCGATCTCCCGGCACCTGAAGGTGCTGGAGCACGCCGGGCTGATCACCCGGAGCCGGAGCGCGCAGTGGCGGTCCAGCAGCCTCAACCCGGAGCCGCTGCGCGAGGCGACGGCCTGGATGGAGCGCTACCGGCAGTTCTGGGACGCCAACTTCGACCGGCTCGACGCCCACCTCAGGCGGATCCAGGCGCAGACCGAACGGAAAGACCGATGAGAGAGGACAGCAGCATGACCGACACGCAGGCGACCCAGGAACTCGTCATGACCCGGGTCTTCGACGCCCCGCGGGAGCTGGTCTGGCGCGCGTTCACCGACCCGGACCAGTTCGCCGAGTGGTTCGCCCCGGTCGGTTGGTCCGTGCCGCGGGACACCGTCGACATGGACGTCCGGGTCGGCGGCCACCAGCGCTTCGTCATGGTCAACGACGAGGACCCCGCGATGACCTCGCCGGCCGACGGCACCTTCGCCGAGGTGGTGGAGCACGAGCTGCTGGTGGGCTACGAGGAGGCACACGGCGTGCCGGGCGTGCCCGACGGCACCCGGTTCACGCTGCGGCTGGAGTTCCACGCCGAGCCCGGCGACCGGACCCGGCTGGTGCTGCGCCAGGGCCCGTTCGCGCCGGAGATGCGGTCCGGCGCCGAGCAGGGCTGGGGCAGCTCCTTCACCAAGCTGGACGCGCTGCTCGCCCGCTGACGGGTACGCGAACCGGCCGGACCGGCCCCGCTGTCGCGGCGCCGGTCCGAGCCGATAGCCCCTGGCGGTGCGCACTTGACCCAGATTCCGGCCGTTATGCCCGGAATTAACCTTACGATGAGGTCTCTTCGTGGAGGTGAAGGGCCATGTCGACGTATATCGCGCTGCTGAACTGGACCGATCAGGGGATCCGTGCCTACCGGGACACCCCGAAGCGCGCCGATGCCTTCGCCGCGGCGACCCAGAAGGTCGGGGCGAAGCTCGTGAGCCTTCACTGGACCGTCGGTCCGTACGACCTCGTGGCCGTCGTCGAGGCGCCCGACGAGGAGACCGCCGCTGCGGCGCTCCTGCAGCTCGGCGGGGCGGGCAACGTCCGTACCACGACCATGCGGGCCTTCAGTCAGGACGAGATGGCCGGCATCATCGCCAAAACTGCCGGCTGAGGCCTGCCACGCACGGCCAGGACGGCGGCCGCCCGGCAGACCGAGCACGACGGGCCGTCGATCGCTCGCATGCGGCGGCGATCGACGGCCCGTCGGGTGAACCCAAAGGGTTGTCAGCTCAGCAGTCGAAGTACATGGCGAACTCGTGCGGGGTCGGGCGCAGGCGCACCGGGTCGACCTCGTTGGCGCGCTTCCAGCCCACCCAGGTGGAGATCAGGTCCGGCGTGAACACGCCGCCGTCGAGCAGGTAGTCGTGGTCGGCCTCAAGCGCGTCGAGGACGGCGGGCAGGCTGCCGGGGACCTGCTTGACGTCGCCCCACTCCTCCGGCGGCAGGTCGTAGAGGTCCTTGTCGATCGGGGCGGGCGGTTCGGTCTTGTTCTTGATGCCGTCCAGACCGGCCATGAGCATGGCGGAGAACGCGAGGTAGGGGTTGCTGGACGGGTCCGGCACGCGGAACTCGACGCGCTTGGCCTTCGGGTTGGCGCCGGTGACGGGGATGCGGGT
>NZ_FMCS01000001.1:433511-1238661 GCF_900091435.1 Micromonospora chaiyaphumensis | reverse complement strand
GGCGTTGCGGGTGGCGGCGGGACCGCAGTAGTAGAAGTTGGGCTGGGCCTCGTAGCGGACGTCGAGTTCCCGCTCGCCGTGGCCCTTACGGTCGGCGACGACCTGGGTCTTCTCGGCCGGGGCCGCGTGGGCGGCGATGGCCGGGGCGGCGATCCCACCAGCGGTGGCGGCGAAGCCGGCGGCGGTCAGAACGGTGTTCCGCAGCATGGTGTTGGTACGCATGATGAAATCAACGCCTTCCGTTCGGGGGTTGGCGGCACACGCAACAGGGGGGGTGCGAAGGTGCCGCTGAAACGGGGAAAGTCAGGTGGGGTGCCCGGCGATCGGGGGGTGACCTGCTGGGGCGGCCCGGGGATGTAACCGTCGGCGGCGGGCAGTGATTCCCACGCCTGAACCGATGTCCCGGGGAGATGTAAACGACCGGCGGGGGCCGGTCATTCCCACCGCGGCTGCCTCACCCGGGGGTGGGGCGGGATGCTGCGCGGTCTGCCATGTACAACGCCCCCACCCGCGCCGCGATTCCGCCCCGACGGTGGCCCCGACCACCCGACGACACCGCCCGAAACCGGGCACCCGGACCGCAACCACCCACCGAGAACCGGACATCCACCCCACACCGCGCAGGCGCGCTGATCCACGCCCCGCCCGGCGAAGCGGACAACCACCCGAGTCGACTCACCGAGATCTTGGACAGTTGGTGTTCGCAGCGAACGGAAACTGTCCAAGATCCGGTGGGTGGAACGCCATGAAAGTGCGCGGAGACCTGCGTGGTGCGGCCGGGCGTCAGGGGGCGGTGAGGAGGGTGAGGAGGGCGTCGCGGGCGGTGCGGACGGCGGCGCGGGACTCCTCGGTGTGGTCCAGCGCATCGAAGCCGTGCCGGCCGTCCGGTACGGCCACGATGCGCACCGGCCTCCCGCGACGGGCTGCTGCGGCCGTGAACGCCTCGCTGATGGCGGCGATCTCGGGGCGTTCGCGGCCGGCCAGGGTCAGCACGAGTGGCGGCGGATCCCCGGCCTGGTCGAGTGCGTCGAGTGGGTGGAACCGCCGGTCGACCGGCCAGCCGGGCAGGGGCGCGAGTAGCGGGTACGTCGCGGCGAGCCCGCGTAGCCACGGAGGCGGGTCGCGCAACCAGTCGGCCAGCAGCAGACCGCTGCCGGAGAAGAACCAGAGCGCCAGCCGGTCCGGGTCGACGCGGGGGTCGGCGCGGAGCAGGCCCGCGGTGCCGGCGAGGTGCGCGGCGGCCGCCGGCAGGTCGCCGGGGGTGTGCAGGGGGAGTCGGGGCATCGCGGCGAGCACGCCCTCCTCGGCGAGGAGCGCGCCGTAGCCCTGGTAGAGCAGCCATTCGCGGGGGTCGGGCGCACCGGGTGGCAGCGGGCCGCCGTGCACCAGGACGACCGCGGGTCGCGGGCCGTCGCCGGCCGGCAGGTAGAGGTCCACGTCGCCGTGTCGCTCGACGGGGGCGGGCTTCGGGTCGAGAACAAACTGTGTCTCCCAGAAACTGTTTTCCATGTGGCTCATCGTAAGTGAGGTGGCCCGCTTCCGTTGCCCCGTCGGGGTCTCCACAGTGGGCGTGCCACCATGTCGGGCATGGAGATCTGGAACAACCCGTCCTGCTCGAAGTGCGCCGCCGCCCGCGCGTCACTGGACGAGGCGCGGGTGCCGTACCGGCTGCGGGCGTACCTCACCGAGCCGCCGAGCGCGGACGAGGTGACCGAGGTGCTGCGCCGGCTGGACGCCCGAGCCTGGGAGATCTGCCGCACCGGCGAGCCGGCCGCCGCCGCGCTGGGGATGGCGGACTGGCCCCGCGACGATGCCACGGAGCCGCGCTGGATCGCCGCGCTGGTCGCGCACCCCGAGCTGATCCAGCGCCCGATCCTGCTGCTGGACGACGGCAGCGCGCTGGTCGCCCGGACCCCGGAGGCCCTGGACGAGGCGGTGCGCCGCAGCGGCCGGTGAGCCCGGGTGGGTCAGAAGGACCGGTGGCTGGCCTTCGCGTGCCGCTCGCGCAGCCGGTCCCGGATCTCCTCCGGGGTGTACGCCCGGCGCCGCCGCTCCGCCCGCGCCACGACGACGCCGGTCGCCGCGACTCCCGCGAGGCCGGCCAGGCCGAGCAACTTCCACCACCGCATCCGTTGCCGCTTCGGCATAGGGTGATCCTCCATGAGCATCAGCCTGGACGAGGCGGTCGAGCTGACCCGCACCGGTGACCTGTGGGTGTTCCGCGGGCGCAGCGTGCCGGACCGCGCCATCCAGCTCACTACCAACAGCCCAGTCAACCACGTGGGCATGGCCGTGGTGCTGGACGACATGCCGCCGCTGATGTGGCACGCCGAGCTGGGCCGCTCGCTGCGGGACATGTGGACGGGCACCCACCAGCGCGGCGTGCAGCTGCACGACCTGCGGGACGCGGTCTGCGTGTGGGCGAACCGGTACGGCCAGCGGGCCTGGCTGCGCCAGCTCGACCCGCCGGCCGGCACCACCATGGAGGAGGGGGTGCTGCGCACCGTGGCCCGCCTCGACGGCACGCCGTTCCCGTCCACGGCCCAGCTCGCCTGGCGCTGGGCCCGCGGCCGGGTGCCGAACCTGCGCCGCGGCCGACCCTCCATGGCCGACGCCGGCGGGGTGCCGGTCCGGGACCGGGCGCTGGAGACCGCGTACTGCGCGGAGGTGGTGGCCGTGACCTACGAGGCGATGGGGCTGCTGCCCGCCGGCCGGCGGCCCAACTGGTACGACCCGGGGCGGTTCTGGAGCGGCGACGACCTCGACCTCACGGGTGGCGCCCAGCTCGGCGCGGAGATCGAGGTGCGCATCCCGCCCCGCTGACCAGGTTTGCCGCGCCCGCCGTGCGGCAATGGAGAGCGGCGTGACGGCTTCCACGGACCTCGACACACTCGCCGACTTCTTCGACCGGTACGGCGTGGCGCTGACCACCGCCGACGTGCCCGCCATCGCCGGCTGCTACGCGCTGCCGGGGCTGGTGGTCGCCGACACGTACAGCTTCTCGTTCACCTCGCCGGCTGCCGTGGCGCTCAGCTTCGTCGGCGCGGCCCCCGACTACCAGGAGCGGGAACTGGTCGCGGCCCACGCGCTCATCGAGGACGTGCAGCAGGTCTCCGCGCTGCTGACCGAGGTGGCGGTGCGGTGGGAGTTCCTGGACAGCCAGGGCCGGGCGGTGCCCGGCGAGCGCTACCGCTACCTGCTGCGGGCCACCGACGACGGCCCGGCCATCTGCACCGTCATCCGCACTGCCTGAGGGTGCCGCCAGGCGCGCCGGCGACGAGCCTTGCCGCCCGGTTCAGCGGACCAGCTCCCGACGGCGGCGGGGCAGCGCGTCGAGGCGCGCGCCACCGGCCGCCACGTCGGCCACGAAGTCGTCGACGGCCTCCCTCGTGACGCCGGGCATGCAGATGAGGTGGCTGCGACCGGCGCTGCTGGCCAGCACCCACTTCGCCGTCACGGCCGGGGGCGGGGTCGGGAAGACCACGGTGAAGGCGTGCTCGTGCCGCCAGGCCGGCCAGCCCACCTCGTTGAGCCGCTGCACCGCGTACGCGGCCAGCTCGCGGGCCCGCTCGGCGCGCTCCCGCAGGCCGTCGTGGCCCAGGCTGCGGATCGCGTACCAGAGCAGCAGCGCCGGGTGGCCGCTGCGCGAGCCGCTCATCGTGGTGTCCACCGTGCCGGTGTAGTTGGCGGTGCGGGCGAGCTGCTGCTGGAGGGTGCGGCGGGTCAGCACCACCCCGCACGGCACCGGCGTGCCGAGGAACTTGTAGCCGGAGATGGAGATGCTGTCGACGCTGGCGTCCAGCCGCAGCGTGGCCCGCCCGTCGGCCAGCGCGAGGGGGACCCCGGCCAGCGCCCCGTCGACGTGCAGGTGGTGGCGGACGGGCGTGCGGGCGAGCAGCTGCCGGATCCGCGGCGCGTCGTCGGCGGCCTCGGTCATCGTGGTGCCGCAGGTGGCCACCACGACGGCCGGCCGGTCCCGGTGCCGGTCGACCATCCGGGCCAGGTCGTCGTAGTCCATCTCGCCGCGCTCGTCGGTGCGGACCACCACCGAGTCCAGGCCGAGGATGTCGACGCACTTGGGCACCGAGTAGTGCGCCTCGGCGGAGTGGTAGACCAGCGCCCGGGGCAGGCGGGCCCGGGCCAGGTAGAGGCCGTAGAGGTTGCCCTCGGTGCCGCCGGAGGTGACATAGCCCCAGCGGTCGTCGGCCGGCGCCTGGAACAGGTCGGCGAACCAGTCCAGCACTTCCCGCTCGTACCGCTTGGTGTGGTTGGCGCCGGCCGGGTCGGTCCACGGGTCGCCGATGTTGTTCAGCAGCGAGCCGAACAGGGGCGCCAGCGGGCTGTAGTCGATGTCGGTGGCGACCGGGAAGCCGACGTGCGTCTGCCGGCCGGCGGCCGCGGCCGAGCGGACCGCGGCGAGTTCGGCGAGGAGCTCCTCGGGACGCGTGACGGAACCGTCACGGCCTGGGTCGGCTGACAACACGGCGCTCCCTCGTCGTCCCGGTGGACAGCGCACAGAGTGGACCATGAGTCACGGAGAGCAGGCAAGCGTTACCAATCCGGCCATCAATTGTCCATAATCGACCACGTACACCACTGTGGAGGGATTCGCTGACTGAGCGACCGATCAGTGAGCGGCGGGCGGAAATGCTTGCGGACAGTTGATAACCCGTGCACTCAGTGAAATCATCGGCCGGGTGAATTCCCGCTAGCCAGGAGCTGCCAGTGTCGCAGGATCACCGGTCACCGCTGCCGCGTCCCTCCCACGAGGACAGCTGGAACGGCGGCGTGACCGACCGCCCGGCGTACCCGCCGGCACCGCCGGTCGGGCCGCCCGCCCGCTGGGGCAGCCGCCGGCTCTTCGGTGGCGCGGCGACCTCGGCGCCGCCCGGCCAGGGCATGCCGGCCTACGGTCCGCCGGCCCCGCCGCCGCACGGCTACAGCGCCCCGGACGCCGGCCGCTTCACCCCCGGAGCCGGCCAGCCGTCGAAAGCGACGATCGGCGGCTACGGCCCGCCCGGCGCCGGCCACCGCCCGACGGACAGTCCGGGGTACGCCGGACCCGCTCCGGCGGCCTGGTCGCCGGGCTACGCGCGAGAGGCGAGCGGCGACGGCTTCTCGAACCCGGCGGTCCAGCACCAGATACGGCAGGCGGTGGTGCACCGGGTGCAGTACGCGAACGCCCTGCACGCCTCGCACTACTGGGACCTGCGGCGGACCAGGCCGGTCGGGCCGCACGCGCTGGTCTTCCTCTACGCCAGCCTGGATCCCGGGTTCGCCGACCCGCGCCGGCCCTACTACGAGATCAAGGCGGCCTCGCGGCTGTTCCGCGACGGCAGCGAGGTGCAGGACCTGCCGGCGCTGCTCGCCGAGTTGTGCGAGATCGCCGAGGGCTACCTGGCCGGCGGCGGGGTCTTCGACCCGGTGGCCCAGATGACCCAGGCCGGCGAGCCGATGCCCGCCGGCGCGCGCTACGTCGGTGTCTCGGTGTCCAGCCTGCTCGGCGGCGCTGACGAGGTCGGCGCCGAACCGCCCGGCGTCGGCGGGATGGGCATTCCCGGCCGGAACCTGGTGGTCATGTCCGACGACAACCTGCTGGTGGTCGAGCGTCCGGCGCGGGCCCACGAGCAGGTTGTGGTCAACTCCACCTGCCCGCACTTCAGCGGCGGGGGTGTCGAGGTGCGCAGTTGGCTTCCGCTCACCCCGGAGCAGCAGCTGCACCCGGCGTGGCGGTGGTTGCAGCACCTCAACCGGCTGGTGCTGGCCGGTCAGGAGCGCAAGGCCGCGGTTCTCGGGTCGATGGTCGGCCGGCGCCGCCGCTGACCTTGCGCGCGGCCCGCCCCGCGGGGCGGGCCGTCGCGCGTCCGGGTGTCCTACAGGGAACGCCCGACCAGGTCCTGCTCGATCACCGCGAGCGGGCGCGGTTGGCCCTGCCCGACGTTCTCCAGCACCTCGGGGCGGGTGGTCCGGATGACCGCCGCCCAGACCAGCCCCACCGCCGCGGCGGCCGCCACCGCGCCGGGGACCAGCCACTTCGTGGTGGAGTCGGCGGGCGTCCCCAGGACGGCGGAGAGGTTCACCAGCGTGGTGAGCAGGGCCGCGCCGACCAGCACCGCCCCGATGGACGGCGCGACCGTGCGCTGCCACGCGCTCTCGCGGCCGCCACCGCCCCGGCGGAAGAAGGCGATGGTGGCTACCGAGGTGACCGCCATCATGAACAGCAGCGCGATGGCCGCGACGCCGGAGAGCCAACTGAACAGGATGGCGACCGGGTCGGCGCCGGTCAGCGCGAAGACCAGGACGGCCGGCAGGGCGATCGCCGACTGGAGCACCGACCCGGCGACCGGCGCGCCGCCCCGGCCGACCCGCTCGAACACCGCCGGCAGCACCCGCTCACGGCCGAGGCTGAAGGCGTACCGGGCGATCGAGTGGTGGAAGCTCACCATCGCGGCGAACACGCTGGTCACCACGAGGATGGTGGCGACGCCGCCGAGCACCGGGCTGACGTGCGCCTCCAGGATCGAGAACGGCAGCCCGCCGCCCGGATCACGGGACCGGTCGACGACCTGGTCCGGCCCCACCGCCACGGCCATGGCCCAGGCGGCGAGCGCGTAGAGCACGGCCAGCAGGAACAGTGCCGAGTAGGCCGCCCGGGACACCGCCCGCGGCGACCGGGACTCCTCGGAGTAGACGGCCGCCGACTCGTAGCCCACGAACGAGGCCGCGCAGAAGGCGACCACCCCACCGATGCCGGGGACCAGCAGGTTGCCGGGGTCGAGGGGTGCGAAGCTCACCGACCCGCCGGCCGGGTGGGTGAACGAGGTGAGCACGAAGAGCAGGATCACCACGACCTCGACGGCCAGCACCGCGCCGAGCAGGCCCACGCTGATCCGTGCCTTGAGCACGCCGATCAGGGCGACCCCGGCCCAGGCGAGCAGGGCCCAGGCCCACCAGGCGCCGCCGAGGCTGTCGGCGACCACGGCGCCGAGCAGCCCGTAGAGGCAGATCTGGATGGCGTTGTAGCCGAGCAGCACGACGGGCGCGGCGACCACGCCCCAGAACCGGCCGAAGCCGGCGGCCACGGCCGCGTAGAAGACGCCCGCGCTGGAGACGTAGCGGGCCATGGCCAGGTAGCCGACGGAGAAGAAGAGCAGGGCGGCGGCGATCACGAGGAAGCCGAGCGGCGTGCCGGTGACGCCGGTCGAGGCGTACGTGGCGACGATCGCGCCGGCGAGCACGGCCATCGGGGAGGAGGCGGTCGCGCTGAACACCAACAGGGCGCCGGTGCCGAGGGACTTGCGGATGAGCCCGGTTGGCGCGCTGGCAATCTGCATGGAGTCGCTCCGAGGGGGGAAGGCGGGGTTGTCGGGGCGGGGTGCCCGCCGAGCAGTGCTCCATGATGGACAGTGCGGGCGGATGTGCGCGACCATGCCCGAATCTGCGCCGTTCGGAGTTCCCGTCGCCGAGCCCGGACAGCGTAGCCGACGACGCGCTGCGACGTGTCGCGTGCGGGCCGTGGCGGCGAGCTGTCCGGTGGAGCCCGATCCGCCAGTCATGATCACCCGTTCCGCGCGTCGCGGGTGCCCGGACGGTCGGAACGCTTCCGCGCGCGCTGCGCGCCCCGGCGCACCCTGGCTACGCTGGCGATCGGCGACCACGGGAGGGGCATCTGATGAGCGGCGGGCCGGTCCGGCCGTCCGGCGCACCGGCGGCGCCGCGGGTGCTCACCTCGGTGCCGTGGATCGTGCTGGTGATCGGCGTCGGCCTGATCGTCAGCCTGCTGATGGTCGTCCTGTTCTCTCTGCGCGGCCAGGAGCGCGCGGCCGTGCCGGCGCCCGCGCCGCCCATGTACCTGCCGACGCTCGGGGTGGAGCCGACCACCTCGGCGTCCCCGACCGACGGGGCGACCGCGGCGCCCACCGTGTCGGTGACGCCTTCGCCGAGCGCGACCGCCTCGCCCACGGCCGGCGCGTCCCGGTCGGCCACGCCGCGGCCCAGCGCCTCGATCCGAGCGGCCGCGGCGGGTGCGGTCACCGCCCGCTACGAGGCCACGGCGAGCGACCGGGACGGCTTCGAGGCGCGACTGACCGTGGTCAACGGCTCCGGGAGCGGCCAGAGCTGGGCGGTCGAGCTGTTCTTCACCGGCAACGTGAAGAGCATCCAGGCCTCGTCCACCTCCGGGTTGTCGGTGAGCACCCAGGGCAGCGGGGTGTTCGTGCTGCGCGGCACCGGGCCCCTGCCCGCCGGGCAGAGCGCCACGGTGCGACTGCAGTTCGGCCGTACCGGCACCGGCGACCGACCGGGCCGGTGCACGGTCAACGGCGCGGACTGCGTCATCGGCTGAGGCGTTACGCTCGCCTGACGGGACCGACAGGGGAGGGCCATGCCCGGCACGCGACGCGCACGCCCGTCACCCGGCGCCGCCATCACCTCCTCGCCCTGGATCGTCGTCTCGATCGGCGTGATCGTCATGGTGGTGCTGCTCGTCGTGGCGCTGGGCTCGGTACGCGGGCGCCGGACGTTCGCCGAGGCCCCGCCCCCGGCCCCGACGATCTCGCTGCCCCAGGTGCCGGTCGCCACGCCCACCGCGCCGGGCGCGACCACGCGGCCGCCCGCGCCGGCCAGCGGGCCGGTGGTTCCCGGTTTGTCCCCCCGGTCCACCGTGCTCCCCGCCCGGCCGGCACCACGCCCGTCGGCCAGCGCGAGCGGTTCCGGTAGCCGGCCGGCGGCTCCGCCACCCGCCGCGCCGCCCCCGGTCACCGGCCGCTACGGCGTGGTGAGCAGCTTCGACGGCGGCTTCGTCGGCGAGGTGCGGCTGGTCAACGCCACTGGCGCGGCGCGGGGCTGGACGGTGCGGCTGGCCTTCCCCCGGGGCCGCCTCGTGGCCGTCTGGGTGAGCGGCGCCGAGCAGGGCCGGGGCGGCTTCACCGACGGCGTCCTCACCTACCGCAGTGGAGTCGACCTGGCGCCCGGCGCGTCGGTGGCGTTGCAGTTCCACTTCGAGCAGACGGGCACGACCCGGCCGTCGAGCTGCACGGTCGACGGCGCCGCCTGCTCCGGCCTCTGATCCTCGACCCAGGTAACCCCTCGCGTTCTGCCGGGTTTCGCAAGACGGCTGCTTTGTTGCGACTTGGTTTGCAAGGTATTGCAGAATGTTTCGGCGAGGGCTAGCGTGCGGGCGAATCAGCGACCAGAGAAAGGCCGTCGATGAAACCCCCGCCGATATCCCGCAAGGTCCTCGCCGCCCTGGCCTCCTCCCTCGTGCTCACCCTCGTCGGCGTGCCGGTGGCCCTCCACCAGTTGGGTACCGACGGCAGTGACCGGCCGGCCGCCCCGGACGTGCTGGCCGCCGCGGGCGCCCCGCAGTGGAGCCGGGAACCGTCCGCCGAGGCGCTGCTCAAGGCCGGCGACAACGGCGCGAAGGCCGAGCAGTTCTACTTCGTCCTGCCGGACCGCTTCGCCAACGGCGACAAGCGCAACGACACCGGCGGGCTGGCCGGCGACCGGCTCAGCACCGGCCTCGACCCCGCGGACAAGGGCTTCTACCACGGCGGTGACCTCAAGGGGGTCATCGACAAGATGGACTACATCCAGGGCCTCGGCACCACGGCCATCTGGCTCGCCCCGATCTTCAAGAACCGGCCCGTGCAGGGCACCGGCGCGGACGTCTCCGCCGGTTACCACGGCTACTGGATCACCGACTTCACCCAGGTCGACCCGCACTTCGGCACCAACGCGGAGCTGACGAAGCTGGTCGGCCTCGCCCACCAGCGGGGCATCAAGGTCTACCTGGACATCATCGTCAACCACACCGCGGACGTCATCCGCTACGCCGAGGACAAGTACGGCTACGTCGACAAGAAGACGACCCCCTACACCGACGCGCAGGGGCGGGCCTTCGAGGACCGCAACTACGCCGACGGCACCCGGGCGTTCCCGCAGGTGAACAAGGAGTCGTTCCCGTACACCCCGACCTTCGCCAGCGCGGCCGACGCCACGGTCAAGGTGCCCTCCTGGCTGAACGACCCGACCATGTACCACAACCGGGGCGACTCCACCTTCGCCGGTGAGAACAGCGAGTACGGCGACTTCTCCCGCCTCGACGACCTGTGGACCGAGCGTCCCGAGGTCGTCCGTGGCATGACCGACATCTACGCGCAGTGGATCGGCAGGGCCGGCGTCGACGGCTTCCGCCTCGACACGGTCAAGCACGCCAACCTCGACTTCTGGCCCCAGTTCGTTCGCGGTATCGACGCCGCCGCCGCCAAGGCCGGCAAGCCGGAATTCTTCATGTTCGGCGAGGTCTACAGCGCCGACCAGGAGATCGAGTCGACCTACGTGCGGCAGGGCGGCCTGCCGGCCACCATCGACTTCTCCTTCCAGGAGGCCGCGCGGGGCTACACCGCAGCCGACGGCTCGGCCAAGGCGCTGGCGGACGTGTACGCCAAGGACGACCTCTACGCCGCGCGGGACACCGACGCCAACCGGCTGACCACCTTCCTCGGCAACCACGACATGGGCCGGATCGGCTCGTTCATCGCCTCCGCCGGAGGTGACGACGCCAGCCGGCTCCGGCGCGACCAGCTCGCCCACCAGCTGATGTTCCTCACCCGCGGCCAGCCGGTCGTCTACTCCGGCGACGAGCAGGGCTTCACCGGCCCGGGCGGGGACAAGGACGCCCGGCAGGACATGTTCGCCAGCCGGACGGCCGACTACCTCGACGACGACCTCATCGGCACCACCCGCACCCACGCCAGCGACCAGTACGACACCACCCACCCGCTCTACCGGACCATCGCGGAGCTGGGCAAGCTGCGGCAGGACCACCCCGCGCTGCGGGACGGCATCCAGGTCACCCGGTACGCGGCGGACGGGCCGGGCGTCTTCGCCTTCTCCCGCGTCCTGCCGAAGGACCGCACCGAGTACGTCGTCGCGGTGAACAACGCCGGCACGGCGCAGACTGTCAGCGTGGACACCTGGTCGGCCGGCGCCACCTTCACGGGCGTCTACGGCGGTGCCGCCACCGCGACCGCCGGCGCCGACGGCAAGCTCGGCGTGACCGTGCCGGCCATGTCGGCCGTCGTGCTCAGGGCCGACCGGGCGATCCCGCAGGCCGGCGCGGCCCCGAAGATCACCCTCACCGAGCCGGGCGACGCACCGGTGGCCACCAAGTCCGCCGTCACCGCCCAGGTCACCGGCGACCCCCTGGCCACCGTCACCTTCGCAGCCCGGGTCCCCGGCGGCAAGTGGACGCTGCTGGGCAGCGCGCACCGGGCGCCGTACACCGTCCACCACGACCTGACCGGTCTGGCCGGCGGGACGAAGGTCGAGTACAAGGCGGTGGTCCGCGACGGCAGGGGCCGGGTGGCCGCCGCCCGCACCACCGGCGTGGTCGGCACCCCGGCGCAGAGCGGGTCACGGGACTGGGCGGTCGTGCACTACCAGCGCCCCGCCGGGGGGTACGCCGACTGGGGCCTCTACACCTGGGGCGACATCGACCCCGCCTACCAGACGGAGTGGCCCAAGGGGCAGCCGTTCGCGGGTGAGGACTCCTACGGCCGGTTCGCCTGGGTCAAGCTGAAGCCCGGCGCGAAGTCGGTCGGGTTCCACGTGGTCGACAAGGACGGTAACAAGGACGTCGCGAACGACCGCACCATCGACGTGACGCAGACCGGCGAGGTGTGGGTCAAGCAGGGCGACCCGACCCTCTACCCGACCCGGCAGGCCGCCACCGGCGAGCCCGACCCGCCGGTCGACCAGAACACCGCGATCATCCACTGGCGCAAGGCCGACGGGAACTACGACGGCTGGGGCCTGCACCTGTGGGACGGCGCCGCCAACCCGACCGACTGGGGCAACCCGCTGAAGCCGGAGAAGATCGACGCGTACGGCGCCGTCTTCCGGGTGCCGCTCGCGGCCGGCGCCACCGGGCTGAACTACATCGTGCACAAGGGCGACGAGAAGGACCAGCCCGACGACCAGCGGCTCGACTTCGCGGCCGCCGGGCACGAGATCTGGCTGCTCGCCGGGGTCAAGGGCCGGCTGCTGCCGCCCACCTCGTCCGGCGTGGCGAAGGACCTCGACATCACCAAGCAGAAGGCGCAGTGGATCGACCGGTCCACCGTGGCCTGGCAGACCGGGCCGACCGACGGCAAGCGGTACGCCCTGGTGGCCGCCCCGACCGGCGGGCTCGCCGTCGCCGACGGTGAGCTGACCGGGACGTACACCACACTGCCGCTGCGGGCGGCGCGCAACGGGCTGACCGAGGCGCAGCGGCAGGCGTACCCCCAGCTCTGGGCCTATCGCGCCTTCACGCTGGACCGCGCCGACCTGGCCAAGGTCCCCGCGGCGCTGCGCGGCCAGCTCGTGGTGACCGAACGGGACGCCGAGGGTCACCTGCTCGGCGCCACCGGGGTGCAGATCCCCGGCGTGCTCGACGACGTCTACCGGGCCGCGACCGGCGCGAAGCTCGGCCCCACGTTCGCCGGCCGGGTGCCGACCCTGGCCGTGTGGGCGCCGACCGCGCGGAAGGTGTCGCTCCAGCTCTTCGACGCGCCGACGGCCGAGCCGGCGACCGTGTCGATGAGCCGCGACGACACCACCGGCGTCTGGTCGGTGCGCGGCACGAAGGGCTGGACCGGGAAGTACTACCGGTACCAGGTCGAGGCCTGGCAGCCGGCGGCGCAGAAGGTCGTCACCGCCGCCGTGACCGACCCGTACTCGGTGGCCCTCGCGCCGGACTCGACGCACAGCCAGATCGTCGACCTGGCCGACCCGGCGCTGGCCCCGGCCGGTTGGGCGAACCTGCGCAAGCCGGCGGCCGTGCCCTCGGCCAAGGCGCAGATCCAGGAGCTGTCGGTGCGCGACTTCTCCATCGCCGACAGCACCGTGCCGGCCGAGCGGCGGGGCACCTACCTCGCCTTCACCGATCCGGGCACGGCCGGGATGAAGCACCTGAAGGCGCTCGGCGACGCCGGGGTCAACTACCTGCACCTGCTGCCGGCGTTCGACTTCGCCACCATCCCCGAGAAGCGGGCCGACCAGGCCCAGCCGGCCTGCGACCTGGCGGCGCTGCCACCGGACTCCGACGAGCAGCAGAAGTGCATCGCGGCGGTGGCCGACAAGGACGGCTACAACTGGGGGTACGACCCGCTGCACTACACCGTGCCGGAGGGCGGCTACGCCGTCGACCCGGCCGGGGCGAAGCGGACCACCGAGTTCCGGCAGATGGTCGCCGGGGTCAACCAGGCCGGCCTGCGCGTGGTGATGGACGTCGTCTACAACCACACCTCGGCCGCCGGCACCGACCCGAAGTCGGTGCTCGACCAGGTCGTGCCCGGCTACTACCAGCGGCTGCTGGAGGACGGCACCGTCGCCAACTCGACCTGCTGCGCCAACACCGCCCCGGAGCACGCCATGATGGGCAAGCTCGTGGTGGACTCCCTGGTCACCTGGGCGAAGGCGTACAAGGTGGACGGCTTCCGGTTCGACCTCATGGGTCACCACCCGAAGGCGAACATCCTGGCCGTCCGCGCCGCCCTGGACAAGCTGACCCCGGCCCGCGACGGCGTGGACGGGAAGAGGATCCTGCTCTACGGCGAGGGCTGGAACTTCGGCGAGGTCGCCAACGACGCCCGGTTCGTGCAGGCCACCCAGGCCAACATGGCCGGCACCGGGATCGGCACCTTCAACGACCGGCTCCGCGACGCGGTGCGCGGCGGCGGCCCGTTCGACGGCAACCCGAGAATCCAGGGCTTCGCGTCCGGGCTCCTCACCGACCCCAACGGGGACGACGTCAACGGTTCGGCCGCCGAGCAGAAGGCGCGGCTGCTGCACCAGCAGGACCTCATCAAGGTCGGGCTGACCGGCAACCTGCGCGGCTACCGGTTCACCGACTCGTCCGGCCGGCCGGTCACCGGCGCGCAGGTCGACTACAAAGGCTCGCCGGCCGGTTACACCGCGGCGCCCGGCGAGGCGGTCACCTACGTCGACGCGCACGACAACGAGATCCTGTACGACGCGCTGGCGTACAAGCTGCCGCAGGGGACCTCGGCGCAGGACCGGGCCCGGATGCAGGTGCTCGCCCTGAGCACGGTGGTGATGGGGCAGGGGACCGGGTTCGTGACGGCCGGCTCGGAGCGGCTGCGCTCCAAGTCGCTGGACCGCAACTCGTTCAACTCCGGTGACTGGTTCAACCAGATCCGGTGGGACTGCGCCCAGGGCAACGGCTTCGGCGCCGGCCTGCCACCCGAGCAGGACAACAAGGACAAGTGGCCGTACGCGAAGCCGCTGCTGGCCGACCCGAAGCTGGTGCCGGACTGCGCCGCCGTCGACCTGGCCGACGCCCGGTACGCGGAACTGCTGACCATCCGGCGGTCCTCGCCGGTGTTCGGGCTGACCACCGCCGACCAGGTGCAGAAGCGGGTCACCTTCCCGCTCTCCGGCGACCGGGAGACCCCGGGCGTGATCACCATGACCCTCGACGCCCGCGGGCTGGGCGGGACGTGGAAGTCGGTCACCGTGGTCTTCAACGCCACCCCGGAGACGGCGACGCAGACCGTCACCGGCCTGCGCGGGGCGAACGTGGCGCTGCACCCGGTGCTGCGGAACTCCGCCGACCCGGTGCTCCGGACGGCGTCCTTCGACCGGGCCGGCGGCACGTTCACCGTTCCGGCGCGCAGCGTGGCGGTCTTCGTCCAGAGCTGACTCCGAACGCGGTCCGGCCCCCTGCCACGAAGTGGCAGGGGGCCGGACCTTTGCGTCGAGCCGTACGTCGACCGCTGCTCAGTTGAAGCAGTCTTCGACGGTGTTGGCGCAGTTGGTGGGGTCGTTGTTGGTGATGGTGGACTTGTCGTCGAGCTTGACCTTGCCCTCGTTGTTGAGGACGCCGCCGGCGACGCGGTGGAGCTTGGCGGTGTCGGTGGCGGTGTTCTTGGTGACGTGGGTCTTGGTCAGGGTGACCTTGCCCTTGTTGTTGAAGATGCCGCCGCCGTTGAGGGCGGTGTTCTTCTTGATTTCGGTGTCGCGCAGGGTGAGGGTGGCGTTGTCGTCCTTGTCCCTGTCGTTGCGCTCGGTGAAGCCGTCTTCGACCTTGACGAGCCATTCGCCGTTGAAGATGCCGCCGCCGAAGCGGTTGGCGGTGTTCTCGACGATGGTGCTGTCGGAGATGGTGGCGGTGGCGTCTTCCTTGTCGTTGGCGTAGCCCCAGTGCTTGCCGCCGGTGTTGACGATGCCGCCGCCGTTGCCGTCGGCGTGGTTCTTGGCGACGAGGACGTGGTCGAGCTTGAGAACGGTGTTCTCGGCGTAGATGCCGCCGCCGTTCTCGCAGGCGGTGTTGCCGGTGATGGCGGTGAAGCTGATGGTGACGAAGCCGCCGGAGCTGAACAGGCCGCCGCCGTTCTTGCCGGCGCGGTTGTCCGACAGGGTGCTCTTGACGGCGTCCTTGCCGTGGTCGGAGCCGACGATTTCGACGGTGCCCTCGTCGTGCTCGTCCTTGTTCTTGTCGTAGGGGTTCTCGATGCTGTTCGGGCCGTACTGGTCGTGCTTGGTGTTGTCGCCCTTACCGTTGGCGATGCCGCCGCCGTTGCCGCCGGCGGTGTTGTCGTCGACGTGGGAGTCCTTGACCTTGAGCACGCCCTCGTTGAAGATGCCGCCGCCGTCCTCGCGGGCGTGGTTGTTGGTGACCTTGCTGTCCTCGAGGCGGACCCGGCCGAAGTTGGCGATGGCGCCGCCGTTCTCCTCGGCGTTGTTGTCGGTCAGCTTCACCTTGATCAGGTTGGCGCTGCCGCCCCGCTCGACCAGCACGGCGCCACCGTCACCCTCGCCCCGCTTGTCCTTGTCCTTGTCCTTGTCCTTGCCGTCGTCCCACGACCCCGAACCCTGCGGACCGGAGTCCTGGGCGACCGGCGCACCCTGAGCCACCGGAGCGCCCTGGGCGACCGGCGCGGCCTGCACCGCGGTGGCGGTCTGGGCGCCCATGACGGCCGCCGGGGCGGCCGGAGCGGCCGGCGCGGTCTGGGCGGCGGGCGCCATCGGCGCGCCGTTGCCCGGGCCACCCGGGGCGCCGTTGCCCGGCCCGCCGCTGCTCGGCCCGCCGTTGCTCGGTCCGCCGCTGCTCGGTCCGCCGTTGCTCGGTCCGCCTCCGCCGCCGTACTTGAAGGCGGTGGCGTTGCCGCCCTTGACCGTGAGGTCCTTCAGGGTCAGCTCACCGCCGTCGACGACCCGGAAGATCCGGAAGGTGTCCTCGGAGTCCCGCTTGATCGTCGAGCCGTTGCCCTTGATCGTGATGTCCTGCTTGATCTCGGGCAGGGCCGCGCCGAACTTGCGGTCCTTGCGGTCCAGCTCGTAGGTGCAGTTCTCGGCCAGCTTCAGCGTGCCGCCGTGATCCCGGTTCGCCAGATCGAGCGCCTCGACCAGCTCGTCGTCGTCACACGGCACCTCCCGGACCTTCCCGTGGTCCGCGCCGTCCGCGTCCCACTCACCACGGTCCCGGGCGTCCTTGTCCTTGTCCTTGTTCTTCTCGTCCTCACGGGCGCCCTTGTCGCCGTCGGAGGCCTTCTGCGGCGCGGCCACGCGGTTCTCGGCCACCCGTTCCGGCGCGCCGGACTTGTCGTTGTCCCGGGCCGCGAGGCCACCGAGGGCCGCCAGCCCGACGACGCCGGTCAGCCCGGCCACGCCGGTGGCGACCAGGAGGGCCCGCCGCCTGCCTCCCGACGGGGTCATCGGGCCCCCGCCGTCGCTTTTCGTTACGTCGTTGGACATCAGAGCCTTCCGCCCTTTCGGTCTACCTAAAGGGGTCGCACCGCCCCAGGTCGAGCGACCAGCTACAAATCGGTTTGCAGCCTCTGATCGCCACCGTATGAGAAGGATCCTCGCGACGCGGACGGATCTAAAGAAATCGCGCATTTGACTCACGTTCGGCCCGACGGCCCAGCCGGGGCCGCAGGCCACCAAGCGGGCGCGAGCGCCGCAAACGACGACGGGCCCGGCACCGGCGTCGTTACCGCGAGGAACCTCGCAGACGCCGGCGGCGGGCCCGCCGGTGGTCGTGCCTGTCGGTCAGCCGGGCAGGCGGGGACCGGCCTCACGCTGCTCGGCCAGCCAGGTCTCCACCTCGTCGGAGCGGCGCGGCAGGCCGGCCGACAGGTTCACCGGGCCGTCGGCGGTGACCAGGATGTCGTCCTCGATGCGCACGCCGATGCCGCGCAGCTCCTCGGGGACCAGTTCGTCCTCCGGCTGGAAGTAGAGCCCGGGCTCGACGGTGAGCACGTAGCCCTCGCCGAGCGGCCCGTCCCGGTAGGTCTCCTTGCGGGCGTTGGCGCAGTCGTGCACGTCGAGGCCGAGCATGTGGCTGGTGCCGTGCAGCGTCCAGCGGCGGTAGACCGTCGACGCCGGGTCCATCGCCTCGTCGACGCTCACCGGCAGCAGGCCGAGGTCCTTCAGCGCCTCGGCGAGCACCCGCATGGCGGTCAGGTGGACCTCGCGGAACGCCACGCCCGGCTTGATGACGTCGATGCCGGCCTGCTGGGCGGCGTAGACGGCGTCGTAGACCTGGCGCTGGAGCGGGGTGAACCGGCCGTCGACCGGGAGTACCCGGGTGACGTCGGCGGTGTAGAGGTTGCGGTTCTCCACGCCCATGTCCATGAGCAGCAGCTCGCCCGGGCGGGTGGCGCCGTGGTTGTGCACCCAGTGCAGGATCGTGGCGTGCTCGCCGGCGCCGACGATCGAGCCGTAGCCGACGTCGTTGCCGTCGTGCCGGGCGCGCAGCGCGAAGACGCCCTCCAGCAGCCGCTCGGAGACCCCGCGGTCGGCCGGGAGCGCCCGGGCCACGTCCTCGAAGCCGCGGACGGTGGCGTCGCACGCCTCCTGGAGCTGGGCGATCTCCCACTCGTCCTTGACCAGCTTCAGCTCGGAGATCGCGATGGCCAGCTCGCGGTCGCGGCCCGGCTGCCCCTCGGCGCGGGCGCCGTCGTAGGGCCGGATCGCGGCGTCCACCCGGGCGTCGAAGCCGCGCAGCACCCGCGTGCGCCCCGGCGCCAGCTCGGCCAGCGCCGCGTCCAGCTCGGTCAGGTCGGCGGTGGGCAGGCCCAGCTCGGTCGACTTCTCCTTCAGCGTCGGCCGCCGGCCCACCCACAGCTCGCCGTGCCGGCTGCGGAAGAACTCGTCGGTCGCCCGTGACGACCGGGGCCGCATGAACAGGGTGGCCTCGCCGCCCGGCCGGAGCACGAGCACGCTGTCCGGTTCCAGGTCGCCGGTCAGGTACGCGAAGTCGCTGCCCGGCCGGAACCGGTGGTCGGTGTCGTTGGCGCGTACCTTCTCGGTGCCGGTCGGGATGACCAGCGTCTCTCCCGGGAAGGCCTCGGCCAGCGCGGCCCGCCGCTTGGCGTGGTTGGGCACCTCCGGCCGGGGACCGACCGGCAGCTCCGTGTCCCGCCAGCCCTGCCGCATGAAGGCCAGGAACGCCTCCGGGAAGTCCGGGTCGTGCGATTCGGTGCCGTCCGCCGGCTTGCCCTGCTGCTGTGCCCGCTCCTCGGCCATGATCCGCCTCCTTGCGCCTCGTCGCTGACGGAGACGGTACCGCGCGCGGGAGAGCGGGGAGTGCCTGCGGTGCCGCGACGGCGGCTTCCGGCGCGTGGGAAGATGATGACCATGTGCGGACTCCTGGCCTTCTTCAGCGCGCGCGGTGACGCCGCCGCTCACCGCGACCACATCGCCGGAGCACTGGAGTGCCTGCACCACCGCGGCCCCGACGAGACCGGGGTCGAGGTGGTCGGCGATGCCTCCGGCCGGTACGCGGACGGGGTGTTCGCGCACAAGCGGCTGGCGATCATCGACGTGGCGCTCAGCCACGAGCCGCTGCCCTACGCGGGCGGCCGCTACCTGCTCACCTTCAACGGCGAGATCTACAACTACATCGAGCTGCGCGACGAGCTGATCCGCGACTACGGCGCCCAGTTCGCCACCAACGGCGACGGCGAGGTGATCGTCGCCGGCTACCACTACTGGGGTGAGCAGGTGCTCACCAAGCTGCGCGGCATGTTCGCCTTCGTGATCTGGGACCGGCAGGAGCGGCGGGCCTTCGGCGCGCGGGACTACTTCGGCATCAAGCCGCTGCACTACCTGGAGACCCAGGACGGGCTCTACCTCGCCTCCGAGAAGAAGGCGCTGCTGCCCTTCGCGCACTCGGCCTACCAGGGCGACGCGGGGATCGACGCCGCCAACCTGAGCCACTACCTGACCCTCCAGTACGTGCCGGAGCCGGGCACGCTGCACCGGGGGATCAGCCGGATCGGGTCGGGGGAGTACCTGACCTGGACGCCGGGCGGCCGGATCGAGGTGCGTCGCTGGTACCGGCCGGTGTTCCGGCCCGCCCCGGTCTCCGACGAGCAGAAGCTCTACCACGAGATCCGGGAGACGCTGCGGGAGAGCGTCCGGATGCACATGCGCTCGGACGTGCCGGTGGGCTCGTTCCTCTCCAGCGGCATCGACTCGACCGCCGTGGTGGCCCTGGCCCGCGAGTTCAACCCGAACATCCTGACCTTCACCGTCGGCTACGACGTGCCGGGCTACTCCGAGATCGACGTGGCCCAGGACTCGGCCCGGCACCTCGACGTGACCACGATCCCGACCAAGATCGGGCCGCAGGACATGATCGAGGCGCTGCCGAAGATCGTCTGGCACCTGGACGACCCGGTGGCCGACCCCGCGCTGGTGCCGCTCTACTTCGTGGCGAAGAAGGCCGCCGAGCACGTCACGGTGGTGCTCTCCGGCGAGGGCGCCGACGAGTTCTTCGGCGGCTACACGATCTACCGGGAGCCGCTGTCCCTCAACGCGGTCAACAGCCTGCCGGGCGGGGTGCAGAAGGGCCTTCGGGCGGTCTCCAAGGCCATCCCGCAGGGCGTGAAGGGCAAGAGCTTCCTGGAGCGCGGCACCACCCCCATCGAGGAGCGCTACTACGGCAACGCCCGGATGTTCACCGAGGAGGAGAAGCAGCACCTGCTGCGCCGCTACGACCCCTCGGTGCGCTACACCGACGTCACGGCCCCCATCTACGCCGAGGCCACCGAGCTGGACGACGTCACCAAGATGCAGTACGTCGACCTCTACACCTGGCTGCGCGGCGACATCCTGGTCAAGGCCGACCGGATCTCGATGGCGCACTCGCTGGAGGTCCGGGTGCCCTTCCTCGACCGCGAGGTGTTCAACGTGGCGGCGGGCATCCCGGTCGACCTGAAGCTGCCGCCGCGCTCCGAGGCCACCAAGTACGCGATGCGCCAGGCGTTGCAGGGTGTGGTGCCGCCGGCCATCGTCAACCGCAAGAAGCTGGGCTTCCCGACCCCGACCCGGGTCTGGCTGCGCGGCGAGATGTACGAGTGGGCCCGGCACGTGCTGGCCACCTCCGGCGCGGGCGACCTCATCGACCTGTCGTACGCGATGCGGCTGCTGGAGGAGCACAAGCGGGAGGAGGCGGACCACTCCCGCAAGGTGTGGACCGTGCTGATCTTCTGCATCTGGCACGCCATCTTCGTGGCGAAGACCCTCGACCCGGGCATCCAGCGCAACCAGTCCGCCCTGCTCACCAAGCCGGTGGTCGGCAGCATGGTCCGCTGACGCGGAAGGCGCGGAAAGGGCCCCCGGGTACGCCCCGGGGGCCCTTCTCAGTGCGGCGTCACCGGCCGGTGCAGGTGACCGTGGGCAGGGTGTTGGTGCCGGAGAAGTTCGCCGTGAAGCCGAACGTGGTGGTGCCCTCCGGTGGAACGCTCCCGTTGTAGGCGGCGTTGGTGACCGTCACCGCCGCCCCGCTGCTGCTCACCGTGCCGTTCCACAGCTGGGTGATGCTCTGGCCGCTCGGCCAGGTCCAGTTCGCGGTCCAGCCGGCGTACGTCCGGGTGCTGTGGTTCATGATCATGACCTCGCCCTGGAAACCGCCCTGCCAGGCGCTGACCACCTTGTAGACCGCCATGCAGGCGCCCGACGGCATGGTCGGGGTCGGCGTCGGTGAGGTCGGGGTGGGGGTCGGGCTGGTCGGGCCCGGCGTCGGCGTGGTGGGGTTCGGCGAGGGCGTGCCGCCCGAGCCGATCCCGGTCACCTCACCGTTGCCGCCGTCGAAGGTGACGTCCGAGCAGCCGAAGAAGTTCTCCTGGCTGTCCGAGCGGACCCAGCGGGAGTAGATGATGTGCCGGCCGCTCTTGTTGGCCGGCAGCGAACCGGTGAAGTAGTAGTGCCCGTCGTTGGTGCCCACCGACCCCCGCTGCGGCGGGTTGGTCACCTGGAGGAACGGCTGCTCCTCCAGGTCGCTCCAGGCCAGCGGCCGGGTCGGGCTCCAGCTGTCCTTGGTCACGTAGAAGTAGAAGGTGCCCGGGTGGTGGGCCCAGTTGCTGTAGCGGAACTCCATCGACCGCCCGGCGGTCAGGTGGGTGACCGGCCAGTCGGTGCGGGCCAGGTCGTAGCCGCCGAAGTTCGGGTTGCCGCCGCTGCACAGCTTGCCGTCGGGGATGAACCCGACGGTCCGGCCGCCCGCGTCGGAGCGCAGCACGCTGAACCAGTTGTAGAGCGAGTTGGCGCCGCTCTGGGCGACCGCCGCCGAGCAGGCGGGGTTGTTCGGCCGGATCTCCCCGGTCGCGGTGAGACCGTCCTTCCAGCACAGGTAGGTCCGGGCGCCCGGTGTCATCGCCGCGCCGTGCGCGGCGGCCGGGTCGGGGCCGGTGACCAGGGCGAACGCGCCCAGGGCCAGGGTGGCGGCCGCGGTGAGCAGCGCGGCCGTACGGGATCGGTGCACGGGATCTCCTGACTCGCGGGGCGCGACCGCACCGGCCCGCCCCGCTGCGACGAGCGGATGCGACGATCGCGGTGCCACGCCCGGCGGTCGGAGTGCGGCCGGGGCCGTCGGGGGACGCGCACCGCCTGCGGTCCGTGCCACGGACCGGTGAGTGCCCTCGCGTCGGCTCGACCCGGCGGCCGGTGGCGCGGCAGCCCCCGCGCCCTCCCGGCACGCGCAATCCCATCACGTCCGGGCATCCCGCGCAATAGCCGCCCGTCGATGCGGGCGTCTCGTCGCGCCGGGCCCCCGCCATGCGCCAGGATCGGGGGTACGACGGACGGAAGGAGCCCTGATGGGGTACGCGGTGGTGCTCGGCGAGGCACTGGTCGACCTGCTCGACGCCGAGCACGACGGGGAACCCGTCTACCGGCAGGCGATCGGCGGCGGGCCGCTGAACGTGGCCGTGGCGGTGGCCCGGCTCGGCGGCGACGTCCAGTTCGTCGGGTCGCTCGGCGACGACGCGCTGGCCACGCGCATCCGCGGCTTCCTGGGCACCGCGGGCGTGGGGCTGGACGGGGCGGTCACCGTGCCGGCGCCGACCGCGCTGGCGGTCGCCACCTTCGCGGGCGCGGAACCGGACTTCCGCTTCTACGGCGAGCCCCGGTCGTACGCGCTGCTCACGGCCGACGACCTGGACGTGGCCCTGGTCGAGGGCGCGCAGGTGCTCTACTGCGGTTCGATCGTGCTGCTCGACCCGCCGGTGCTGGCCGCCGCCCGCCGGGCCTGGGCGATGGCCGGCGCGCTGCGCGTGTTCGACCCGAACGTGCGCCCGAGCCTGCTCACCGGCCCCGGCGCGCTGGACGGCCTGCGCGCGCTGGTCGCCGAGTTCGCCGCGAGCGCCCACCTCGTCAAGCTGAGCGCGGCCGACGCGCGCCACCTCTACCCGCGGGAGCCGGTCGAGGGCGTCGCCGCCTACCTGCGGGAACTGGGCGCGGGGACCGTCGTGGTCACCCTCGGCGCGGACGGCGCGCTGGTCGCCGCCGCCGACGACGTGGTACGCGTCCCCGCGCCGAAGGTCGACGCCGTGGACGCCACCGGCGCGGGCGACTCGGTGATGGGCGCCCTGATCGCCGATCTGCTGCACGCCGGTGAGCCGGTGGACCCGGCCGGCTGGCGCGACCGGGTGGCCTTCGCCCTGCGGGTGGCCGGCCTGGTCTGCGAGTCGCCCGGCGGGGCCACCGCGATGCCGACCCGGGAGGCGGTGGCCGAGCGGTTCCGCTGACCGGCCGCCCGGGTCAGCGCGGGCGGGCCAGGGTGAGCACGGCGGTGAGGGACAGGGCGGCGGCGCCCGCGAGCACGACCGCCATGGGCACGGCGCTGCCCTCGCCGCCGAGACCCACCAGGGGCGCGGCCAGCGCGCCGATCACCGACTGGACGGCGCCCATCAGCGCGGCGGCGGTGCCGGCGTGCCGGGCGTGCGCGTCCAGCGCC
Organism: Micromonospora chaiyaphumensis; assembly: GCF_900091435.1. GTDB lineage: Bacteria > Actinomycetota > Actinomycetes > Mycobacteriales > Micromonosporaceae > Micromonospora > Micromonospora chaiyaphumensis. The sequence continues at coordinate 1,215,410 of NZ_FMCS01000001.1, read as the reverse complement.
AGCGCGGTGCTGTTCGGCGTCACCATGCCCAGCGAGCCGACGAAGGCGAACAGCGTCACCGCGACCACGGCGAGGCTGCCGGCCAGCGCGCCGGTGAGCACGCCGGCCGCGGCCACCACGCCGACCACGAGCGCGGTGGCCAGCAGCCGGCGCGGGCTGAACCGGTCGAGCAGCCGCGCGTTGGCCTGCCCGGTGGCCACGAGAGCGAGCGCGTTGAGCCCGAAGAGCAGGCTGAACGCCGCCGCGGAGACGCCGAAGACGTCCTGGAACACGAACGACGACCCGGAGATGTACGCGAACAGCCCGGCGAAGGCGAAGCCCTGGGTCAGCGCGTACCCGAGGTAGACCCGGTCGGCGACCAGCGACCGCATGGTCCGGGCGGTGGCGGCAAGGCCGCCGGTGCTGCGGCGCTCCGCCGGCAGTGTCTCCGGCAGGCGCAGGGCGACCGCGACGGACAGCAGCAGCCCGATGGCGGCCAGGGTGAGGAAGACCGCCCGCCAGTCGCCGAACCGCAGCACGAGGCTGCCCACGCTGGGCGCGGCCACCGGCGCGACGCCGAAGACCAGGGTGAGGCGGGAGAAGTACTTGGCGGCCGCCCGGCCGGAGTAGAGGTCGCGGACCACGGCCCGGGCGACCACCACCCCCATGCCGCCGGCCAGGCCCTGGGCGAACCGCGCGGCGGCCAGCATCGGCGCGCTCGGCGCCGCCGCGCAGGCGAGCGCGAGCAGGGTGTACGCGACCACGCCGACCAGCACCGGGCGGCGCCGCCCCCACCGGTCGCTGAGCGGGCCGGTGACGAACTGGCCGACGGCGAGGCCGATGAGGCAGGTGGTCAGCGAGAGCTGGATGCCGGCCTGGTCGGCACCCAGATCGCGGGTCATGGCCGGGAACGCGGGGAGGTACATGTCCAGCGAGAGCGGGCCGATCGCGGTGAGCGTGCCGAGCAGCACCAGCAGCGTCGCACCACCACCGCCGGCGGCGGGCGGGTGGGCGGTCGGGCGCGCGGCGGTCCGCACGGTCTGGCTCACGAGGTCCCCCTGAGATCGGTGATCGCCGGGTAACCTTAGCTCTGGACTCAGAACTATTGCGCTGTGAAGCAGGTGACTCCGTGGCGAGTGAAGAGGCCGTCGCGCGGTTCGGCGCCGTCGTGGGGGAGCTGCACCGGCTGCTGCGCCGCAAGGTCGTCGCCCGGGTCCACCGGGATTCCCTGCCCGAGGCGCAGGTGGAACTGCTGCACCTGGTCCGCGCCGAGCCGGGGATCAGCGGCAAGGAGGTGGCGCGGCGGCTCGGCACCGCGCCCAACACGGTCAGCACCCTGGTCCACGACCTCACGGGCGCCGGGCTGCTGGCCCGCGAGCGCGACCCGAACGACCGCCGGGTGGTGCGGCTCACCCTCACCGACGCCGCCCGCACCCGGATGGCCGACCACGCGGCCCACCGCAGCGCCCTGCTCACCGAGGCCCTGGCCACCCTCGACCCGCCGGCCCGCGACGCGATCCTCGCCGCCGCCCCGCACCTCGACGCCCTGCTCGACGCCCTGCGCGCCCGCCCCTGACCGGGGGCGCCGGCCCCTGACCGCCCTGTGCGCCCGGCCCCTGACCGCGCGGGCGGTCAGGCGGCGCCGTCGAGCTCGGCGTAGCCGCGGCGGGCCGCGATGAGACCCGGGCGGGCGCCGAACGGCGACTCGGCGGCCACCCGCTCGGGCGGGGCGCTGCCGGTGTGACCGGCCCGGATCAGCCAGGCCTGCCGGGCGAGCTCGGCGTGCTGGGCCCGGACGAACGCCACGTCGACCGGGTCGCCGTGCCCGGGCACGACCACCGTGGCCGGCGTGGTCAGGCGGAGCAGCGCGGCCACCGCGTCCGGCCACTGCACCGGGTACGACTCCTCGAAGGCCGGCGGCCCGCTCTGCTCCACCAGGTCGCCGGCGACCAGCACGTCCGCGTCCGGCACGTGCACCACCAGGTCGGCGTCGGTGTGCCCGTGCCCGGGGTGGTGCAGCACCACCCGCCGGCCGCCGATGTCCAGCACCGCCTCGCCCTGGACCGGGTGGGTCGGGGCCAGCAGCTCGGTCCGGGCCAGCTCGGCGGCCAGCTCCGGCTGCTCCGCGCGCATCTCGTCCGACGCGGCCCGGCGCAGCTCGTCGGGGTGGTCCCGGAGCACCGCCGCGGCCTGGGCGTGCGCGTAGACCGGGCGGGGCGGGTCGGCGGCCAGCGTGGCGTTGCCGAAGCAGTGGTCGAAGTGGTGGTGGGTGTTGACGATCGTCCACGGGTGCGGGGTGACCGCCCGGGCCGCCCCGGCCAGCTCCCGGGCCTGGGCGGCGGTGGAGAGGGTGTCCACCAGCAGCGCCGCGCCGTCGCCCACCACCAGCGTCACGTTGACGTGCAGCAGCGGGTCGCGCAGCACGTGCACGCGGTCGGCGACTTCGACGAACCGGGCGGTCATGACGCCCGCACGGCGCGCTCGACGAAGCGCTGCCGGTCGACCAGCGCCCGCTCGACCCGCCCGGTGGCCACGACCTCGTTGCCGTCGGTCACGACCACCTCGAAGGTCAGCCGCCGGCCGTCGACCTTGACCAGCTCGGCCCGGGCGGCCACGGTCCGGCCGACCGGGGTGGCCGCGCGGTGCTCCAGCTCGACGCGGGTGCCGACGGTCGTCGACCCGGACGGCAGCCGGGTCGCGGTGGCGGCCACCGTTGCCGCCTCGGCCAGCGCGAGCACCCGGGGCGTGCCGAGCACCGGCACGTCGCCCGAGCCCACCGCCTGCGCGGTGTCCGTGTCGGTGACGGTCAGCTCGACCCGGGCGGTCAGGCCCGGGGCGAAGGGCGGCTCCGGCTGCTCCTGCATGCGCCGAGCCTAGTGCAGCGGCCCCGGGCCCGGGCGGCGTCCGGACCGCCCGACCGGCGGCCTCCGGCGGGGGCGATCGGCCCCGGCCGCGGCGGTCGGCGTCGGCGGTCCCGTCGCGCGCCGTTAACCTTGTCGGCGATGGCCGTGCTGACTGATCCCCCGCCCCCCGCCCCCGCCGGACCGACCGCGTCCCCCGACGGCGGGCGCCGTCGCGTGGTGGCGATGACCATCTGGGGGATCGCCTTCGTGGCCGCCTGGTTCGCCATCGGCCTGCCGACCGACCCGGCGTACGCGTTCCTCTGGATCTGGGCGGGCACCATCGCCTGGCACTCGTCCCGCCCGTGGCGCAGCCACCTGCGCTTCGCCCGGGACTGGATCCCCGTCGTGCTGCTGCTGGCCGCGTACAACCTGTCCCGGGGGTTCGCCGACAACGGCGCGACGCCGCACGCCATGGAGCTGGTCGTCGCCGACCGCTTCCTGACCGGCTGGGCCACCGGCGGCGAGGTGCCCACCATCTGGCTCCAGCAGCACCTCTACCGGCCCGACCAGGTGCACTGGTGGGACGTGCTGGTGAGCTGGATCTACTTCTCGCACTTCGTGGCGACGCTTGCCGCCGCCGCGGTGCTCTGGCTGCGCGACCGGTCGCGCTGGGGCGCGTACATGCGGCGGTGGGGTTTCCTCTGCGCGGCCGGGCTGGCCACCTACTTCCTCTACCCGGCCGCCCCGCCGTGGTGGGCCGCCCAGAACGGGCTGATCGGCGACGTCGCCCGGATCTCCACCCGCGGGTGGAAGGAGATCGGCATGCACGGCGCGGGTAACCTGCTCAACGCCGGGCAGATCGCCTCCAACCCGGTGGCCGCCATGCCGTCGCTGCACACCGCGTTCGCCCTGTTCGTGGTCCTGTTCTTCCTGCGCGCGACGCGGAAGCGCTGGTGGCCGCTGCTGCTGGCGTACCCGCTGGCCATGACCTTCACGCTGATCTACAGCGGCGAGCACTATCTGATCGACGTGCTGGTCGGCTGGGCGTACGTGGGGCTGACCTTCCTCGTCGTGGGGCTGGCCGAGCGCTGGTGGGCGGCCCACCGGGCGCGCCGCGCCGCGCTCGCCCCGGCCGGGGAGGCGGCGCCCGCCGACGTGCCGCCCCGGGCGGCCGACCCCGCCCCCGCCGCTCCGGCCACGCCTGCGGCCGACCCGGCACCTGCCACCGACCCGGCCACGGTGCCGGCCGAGCGCTGACCCCTCAGCCCGGCCGGCGGCGGGCGGCGTGGGCCCGTGCGGTCAGCTCCGCCGCCAGCTCCCACGCCTCGGCCAGGTCCCGGTCCAGGGCCGCCGCGCCCGAGCCGCCGGCGGTGTCCGCGTGCACGGTGGCCAGCCGCAGCCGCCGCTGCGCCGGGCCCTGGGTCACCCGCACACTCTGGATCCGCGCGTACGGGACCAGCGTCAGCCGGCGGGTCAGCAGGCCGGAGCGGGCCACGAAGACCTGCTCGTCGAGGCCGGCGCCGACTTTGGCCCGGCTCAGCGGGCGCAGCCAGCGGGCGCGCCGGGGCGGCAGCGTGGCGGGCAGCGCCGCCAGCCGTACGCCGGGGAGCACCTCCGTGACGACCAGCTCACCGGTGTGCGCGTCGCCGACCGGCAGCAGCCGGTCCGGGCGGTTCCGGTCGTCCGGCTCGGCGGCCGAGTAGCCGGCCACCTCCAGCCGCAGCCGCAGCCAGCCCTTCATCCGCCACAGCAGCGGCCAGGTCACGCCGATGGTCTGCACCCGGTGCAGCGGCACGGTCTGCACCCGGGTCTCCAGCAGCCCGTTGCGGACCCGCAGCGTGTCGCCGTCGCGGTCGAGGCGGAAGCTCCAGTCGTCGAGCACCCGGCGGACCGGTTGCAGCACCACGCCGGCCATGGCGGTCAGCGTGCTGGCCACCGCGATGAACGACCAGGACCCCTCGGAGACGAACTGCGCCGCCACGAAGGCCAGGCCGAACGGGAGCAGGAACGCCTGCGGGGTGAGCAGCTGGCTGACCAGCAGGTCCCGGTTGCGGACGGCGTGCAGCAGGCGGCCCGCCGGGGCGGGCGGGGCCGGCATGCCGGGGGCGGCGGGGACGGGCGGGGCGGCCTCGGGAGCGCGGCCGGCCACGGCGAGCAGCCGCTGCCGCAGCGCGGTCGCCTCGGCCACGCTCAGGTACGCCAGCGGCGCCTCGGTCTTGCCCCCGCCGACCACCTCCAGCCGCAGCTCGGCCAGCCCGGTGAGCTGCGCGAGCAGCGGCCGGACCACCTCCACGGCCTGCAGGCGTTCCAGCGGGATCGCCCGGGTACGCCGCCAGAGCAGCCCCTCGTGCACCCGCAGCTCGCGCCCCACCACGTGGTAGCCGGTGTTCCACCAGCTGACCACCGACAGCACGGTGGCGCCCAGGACGAAGATCGCGACCAGCACGGCGAACCAGCCGAAGCCGACCCGGGACAGCGTCGACCAGGAGAGCCCGGCGATCACCACGACCAGCGACTTCGCGCCGTGCAGCGCCGGGCTCAGCGGATGCAGCCGCTGCCGCGGCTCCTCCCCGGCCGGCGGCGGCGTTCCCGGACCGACCGGCGCGGGCGGCCCCCACGGGCCTGGTCCGGCAGGCCGGGGATGACCCGGCCAGGGCGGCCCGGGCGGGCCGAAACCGGGCGGCGGTGCCGGGTGGCCGTAGCCGGGCGGTGGCGCGGGTGGGCCCTGGCCGGGCGGTGGCGCGGGGTGCCCGTACCCCGGCCACGGTGCCGCCGGGGCGGGGCCGGGTGGGTGGTCGTACCCCGGTCGGGGTGGCCACGGGTGGCCGTTGCGGGGCGGCTCGGCGCCGGCCGGGGGCGGTGCGGCGGCGGGCGGGTGCGGCGGCGGGCCGCCGGGCTCCGGCTCGGCCGGGCCCTCGCTCACAGCCCCTCCGCCCGGTCCTCGCCGAGCGCGGTGAGCCGGTCCCGCAGCCGGGACGCCTCGGCCGGCCGCAGGCCCGGCACGCGGGCGTCGCTCGCCGCCGCGGCGGTGTGCAGCTGCACGGTGGCCAGGTCGAAGGCGCGTTCCAGCGGCCCGGCGCTCACGTCGACGAACTGCATCCGCGAGTACGGCACGATGGACAGCCGCCGCACCAGCAGCCCGTGCCGGACCAGCAGGTCGTCGGCGCGCTCGGCGTAGCCCCAGGCGCGCACCGCGCGGACGATGGTGACCGCCCGCCAGGCGGCCAGCAGCAGCGCCACGCCCAGGGCCGCGCCGAGCAGCCAGTGGCCGGCGACCGCCCAGGCCACGCCGAGCACCACGAGTGCCACGGCGAGACCGATGCCGAGCCGGATCAGCTCCACCCAGATCAGGTCGCGGGAGATCGGCTGCCACCGGACGGTGTCCGGCCAGGGCTCCAGGGGGCCGGTCGGTGCCGGCGGCCGGCCGGCGAGGTCGTCACCGTTCACCGGGTGATCCGCTGCGCTCGCTCACGATTCGAGCGTAGGCGATCCGGGCACCGGTGCGACCTCGCGCAGGAAGCCGCGCGCGTCGAGGAAGTCGCCCAGCGACCCGCGGTGCGCGGGACAGGCCAGCCACGTCTTGCGCCGCTCGGGCGGGTGCAGGCGGGGATTGTTCCAGCGCAGCTCCCACACGGCGGGCGCGCGACACCCCCGCGCCGAGCAGATCAGCGCGTCGTCGGGGGAAGTGGGAGTGGTCACCGGGGCGAGTCTAGGGCCGCACGCCGGGAGCTTTAGCGCCGGGCGGCCACGGGGGGAGCCGCCCGGCGACGGGGTGAATCGTACACACGCCGGACCCCTTGTTGTCCACCCGTGTTCAGGGTTTTCCGCGCCCGGGGACGGCGCGGCGAAAATCGTCCCTCTCCCGCCCTCGGCTCTCAGCAAGGCATGACAGTCTTGATACGCACCACGCCGCTACGACGACCATGCTGTGGAGGACCGGTGGCCCAGCCGACCACGCCCGACGCCCCGATGCCGACCGAGGCCGCGCCGGACGCGCCGCCCCCGGCGACCACCACCCCGGCGCAGGACGCCACCCTGCTGGAGCGGGCGCTGTTCGAGATCAAGCGGGTGATCGTCGGCCAGGACCGGATGGTCGAGCGGATGTTCGTGGCGCTGCTCGCCCGGGGCCACTGCCTGCTGGAGGGTGTGCCCGGCGTCGCCAAGACCCTCGCCGTGGAGACCCTGGCCCGGGTGGTCGGCGGGTCGTTCGCCCGGGTGCAGTTCACCCCCGACCTGGTGCCGGCCGACATCATGGGCACCCGGATCTACCGGCAGTCCAGCGAGAAGTTCGACGTCGAGCTGGGGCCGGTCTTCGTCAACTTCCTGCTCGCCGACGAGATCAACCGGGCACCGGCGAAGGTGCAGTCGGCGCTGCTCGAGGTGATGAGCGAGCGCCAGGTGTCCATCGGCGGCGAGACCCACCGGGTGCCCGACCCGTTCCTGGTGATGGCCACCCAGAACCCCATCGAGCAGGAGGGCGTCTACCCGCTGCCCGAGGCGCAGCGGGACCGGTTCCTCATGAAGATCGTGGTGGGCTACCCGACCGACGCCGAGGAGCGGGAGATCGTCTACCGGATGGGCGTCGCCCCGCCCGAGCCGGCCCGGGTGTTCGACACCCCGGACCTGATCGCGCTCCAGCACAAGGCCGACCAGGTCTTCGTGCACAACGCGCTGGTCGACTACGCGGTCCGGCTGGTCCTCGCCACCCGGGCCCCCGCCGAGCACGGGATGCCGGACGTCGCGCAGCTCATTCAGTACGGCGCGAGCCCACGAGCCTCGCTCGGCCTGGTCCGGGCCACCCGGGCGCTGGCCCTGCTGCGCGGCCGCGACTACGCCCTGCCGCAGGACGTGCAGGACATCGCGCCGGACATCCTGCGGCACCGGCTGGTGCTCAGCTACGACGCGCTCGCCGACGACGTGCCGGCCGACCACATCGTGCACCGGGTGATGTCGACCATCCCGCTGCCGGCGGTCGCGCCGCGCCAGCAGGCAACGCCGCCGCCACCGGCCGTCCCGCACGGTGGCTGGCCCGGGCAGCGGCCGTGACCCCACCAGCCCGGCTGCCGGCCAGCGGCGAGCGTTCCGGCGCCGTCCTCGCCCGGCTGCAGCTCATGGTCACCCGCAAGCTCGACGGGCTGCTCCAGGGCGACTACGCCGGGCTGCTGCCCGGCCCGGGCAGCGAGGCGGGGGAGTCCCGCGAGTACCGCCCCGGCGACGACGTACGCCGGATGGACTGGCCGGTCACCGCCCGCACCACGATGCCGCACGTCCGGCGTACGGTGGCCGACCGGGAACTGGAGACCTGGCTGGCGGTCGACCTCTCGGCGAGCCTGGACTTCGGCACCGGTCAGTGGCTCAAGCGGGACGTGGTGGTCGCCGCGGCGGCCGCCCTGGCCCACCTGACCGTCCGGGGCGGCAACCGGATCGGCGCGGTGGTCGGCACCGGCGCGCCGGTGCCGGCGGGCCGGTGGCGGGGCGGCGCGGCGCCCGCCGGGCCGGGGACCCTGCACCGGCTGCCCGCCCGGGCCGGCCGCAAGGAGGCGCAGGGCCTGCTGCGGGCCATCGCGGGCACGGAGATCCGGCCCGGCCGCAGCGACCTGGGTGTCCTCGTCGACACGCTCAACCGCCCGCCGCGCCGGCGGGGCGTGGCCGTGGTGATCTCCGACTTCCTCGCGCCGCCGCAGCAGTGGGGCCGGCCGATCCGTAAGCTCCGGGTCCGGCACGACGTGCTGGCCGTCGAGGTGGTCGACCCGCGCGAGCTGGAACTGCCCGACGTGGGGGTGCTGCCGGTGGTCGACCCGGAGACGGGGGAGCTGCACGAGGTGCAGACCGCCGACCCGAAACTGCGCCGGAGGTACGCCGAGTCGGCGGCCGCCCAGCGCGCGGCGATCGCCGCCGAGCTGCGCACCGCCGGCGCTGCCCACCTGCGACTGCGTACCGACCGAGACTGGCTGCTGGACATGGTGCGTTTCGTGGCCGCGCAACGGCACGCCCGCACCCGAGGGACGACGCGATGATCCGTTTTCTGCAACCGTGGTGGCTGCTGGCCGTGCTGCCGGTGCTCGCCCTCGCCGCCGCCTACGTCTGGCGGCAGCTGCACCGCCGGCAGTACGCGATGCGGTTCACCAACGTGGACCTGCTGCGCACCCTGGCCCCGAAAGGGCTGGGCTGGCGGCGGCACGTGGCGGCCACCGCCTTCCTGCTCTGCCTGCTGGTGCTCGCCACCGGGCTGGCCCGGCCGGCGATCGACACCAAGGAGCCCCTCGAACGGGCGACCGTGATGCTCGCCATCGACGTGTCGCTGTCGATGCAGGCCGACGACGTGGCGCCCAACCGGCTGGAGGCGGCGCAGGAGGCGGCCAAGCAGTTCGTCGGCGAGCTGCCGGAGAGCTACAACCTCGGGCTGGTCTCCTTCGCCAAGTCGGCCAACGTGCTGGTGCCGCCCACCAAGGACCGGGGCGCGGTGACCACCGCGATCGACGGGCTGGTGCTGGCCGAGGCGACCGCGACCGGTGAGGCGGTCTTCACCTGCCTGGAGGCGATCCGCTCGGTGCCGGCGGACGGCGCGGCCGGCATCCCGCCGGCCCGGATCGTGCTGCTCTCCGACGGCTACCGCACCTCGGGCCGCTCGGTGGAGGAGGCCGCCGCGGCGGCGCAGGCGGCCAACGTGCCGGTCTCCACCATCGCCTTCGGTACCGACTCGGGTCAGGTGGACATCGGCGGCCAGCTCCAGCGGGTGCCGGTGGACCGGATGGCGCTGTCGCAGCTCGCCGAGACGACCCAGGGCTACTTCTACGAGGCCGCCTCGGTCAGCGAGCTGAAGCAGGTCTACCAGGACATGGGCAGCTCGATCGGGTTCCGGACCGAGCCGCGGGAGATCACCCAGTGGTACGCGGGGATCGCGCTGCTCCTCGCGCTCTGCGCGGGGGCGTCGAGCCTGCTCTGGTCGTCCCGCCTGATCTGAGGCGGGACGGCCGGGGCCCGGCCGGTGGTGGTCAGTGACCGCCGCCGGCCAGGACGAAGAGGACGGCCACCCAGACGGCGGCGAGGGTGAAGCCCAGCGGGGCGACGTAACGGCTCATGGGACTGCTCCGTGGCGACGGCGGTCCGGGGCGGGGCGGACCGCGGGGGTGGATCAGGGCGTACGCACACGAAGTCGTGACCGGGGTGCTCCGCCGGCCGCGCGCCACGGGCGCCCCGGCCGGCGGCCGAGGAGAGCGGGGCGGTGCGGAGGGCGGGGAAGCGGGGTCAGCGCTGCCGACTGAGTCGTGGCTCAGCGGGGCTGACGGTCGGCCCGGCCACGACTGGGAGGATCGCTATCTCGCACAGCGATCACCTCCTGCGGTCGGCGGGGCTCGGCGGCGGGCGATCCACTGCCCGCAGACGTCGATCATCGTACACCCGGCGCACCCGCGGCACGCACTCGGCCGACCGGTCCACCGGACCCGTCCGACCGGGCCGCCGAACCGGCCCCCGACCTGGCACGGGTTAGCGCTTACCCCTCGGTAACCCCTAGGCTCGCCACCGATTGGGAGATCAGCTGAGCAGAGGGGGAACCGTGGCCCGTACCGTGCTGGTGACCGGCGGAAACCGGGGAATCGGCCTGGCCATCGCGCAGGCCTTCGCCAAGCAGGGCGACCGGGTGGCGGTGACCCACCGCAGCGGCGAGGCCCCGGCGGGGCTGTTCGGCGTGAAGTGTGACGTGACCGACGCCGAGTCGGTGGACGCCGCGTTCGCCGCCGTCGAGGCCGAGTTCGGCCCGGTCGAGGTGCTGGTGGCCAACGCCGGCATCACCGACGACACGCTGCTCCTGCGGATGTCCGAGGAGCAGTTCACCCGGGTGCTCGACACCAACCTCACCGGCGCCTTCCGCTGCGCCAAGCGGGCGTCGACGAAGATGCTCCGGGCGAAGTGGGGCCGGATGGTCTTCATCTCCTCGGTCGTCGGCCTCGCCGGCGGCGCGGGCCAGGTCAACTACGCGGCCAGCAAGGCCGGCCTGGTCGGCGTGGCCCGGTCGATCACCCGCGAGCTGGGCAGCCGCAACATCACGGCGAACGTCGTGGCGCCCGGCTTCATCGACACCGACATGACCGCCGGGCTGTCCGACGAGCGCAAGGCGGAGATCCGCAAGTCGATCCCGGCGGGCCGGATGGCCAGCCCCGACGAGGTCGCCGCCGCGGTCACCTGGCTCGCGTCGGACGCGGCCGCGTACGTCTCCGGCGCCGTCATCCCGGTCGACGGCGGCCTTGGCATGGGTCACTGAGAAAGTACGGAGGGAACTGCGCAATGTCCGGACTCCTGGCCGGTAAGCGGCTGCTGGTCACCGGCGTCATCACCGACGCCTCGATCGCCTTCTCGGTGGCGAAGCTCGCCCAGGAGAACGGCGCCCAGGTCGTGCTCACCGGCTACGGCCGGCTCTCCCTGGTCGAGCGGATCGCCAGGCGGCTGCCCGAGCCGGCGCCGGTGATCGAGCTGGACGTCACCAACGCCGAGCACCTGGCCGGCCTGGCCGACAAGGTGCGCGAGCACGTCGACGGCCTCGACGGCGTGGTGCACTCGATCGGCTTCGCCCCGCAGAGCTGCCTCGGCGGCGGCTTCCTCGACGCGCCCTGGGAGGACGTGGCGACCGCGCTCCAGGTCTCCACCTACTCCTACAAGTCCCTGGCCATGGCGGCGCTGCCGCTGATGTCCGAGGGCGGCGCCGTGGTGGGCCTCACCTTCGACGCCACCAAGGCGTGGCCGGTCTACGACTGGATGGGCGTGGCCAAGGCCGGGCTGGAGTCCGCCTCCCGCTACCTGGCCCTGCACCTGGGCAAGCGGGGCATCCGCAGCAACCTGGTCGCCGCCGGGCCGCTGCGCACCATCGCCGCCAAGTCCATCCCCGGCTTCGAGCAGTTCGAGGACGCCTGGGCCGAGCGCGCCCCGCTGGGCTGGAACCTGACCGACCAGGAGCCGGCCGCCCGGGCCTGCCTGGCGCTGCTGTCCGACTGGTTCCCGGCGACCACCGGCGAGATCGTCCACGTCGACGGCGGCTACCACGCCATCGGCGCCTGAGACCCGGACCGCACGTCCCGGGGTGCCCGCCGGACCGTCCCGGCCGTCGGGGGAGAATGCCAGCATGGCGTACGACGCGTTGGTGCTGGTCTCCTTCGGCGGCCCGGAGCGGCCCGAGGACGTGCTGCCCTTCCTGCAGAACGTGACCCGGGGTCGGGGCGTGCCGCCGGAGCGGCTCGCCGAGGTCGCCGAGCACTACCTGCACTTCGGCGGGGTGTCCCCGATCAACCAGCAGTGCCGTGACCTGCTGGCGGCCATCCGGTCGGACTTCGCCGCGCACGGTCTCGACCTGCCGCTCTACTGGGGCAACCGCAACTGGGACCCGATGCTCGCCGACACGGTGGCGCAGATGCGCGACGACGGCGTCCAGCGGGCCCTGGCGTTCGTGACCAGCGCCTACGGCGGCTACTCGTCCTGCCGGCAGTACCAGGAGGACATCGCCGCGGCCCGGGCCGCGGTCGGCCCGGACGCCCCGCTGATCGAGAAGCTGCGCCAGTTCTGGGACCACCCGGGCTTCGTCGAGCCGCACGCCGACGCCGTCCGGGCCGCGCTGGCGCAGCTCGACCCGGCCCGGCGGGACAGCACCCGGCTGGTGTTCACCGCGCACTCGGTCCCGGTGTCGGCGGCCGCCACCGCCGGCCCGCACGGTGGCCGCTACACCGCCCAGCTCGCCGAGACCGCCCGGCTCGTGCACGCCGCCGCCGCGCCGGACCTGCCCTACGACCTGGTCTGGCAGAGCCGCTCCGGGCCGCCGCAGGTGCCGTGGCTGGAGCCCGACATCAACGACCACCTGGCCACGCTGCCCGGCCAGGGCGTGACCGGCGTGGTGGTCAGCCCCATCGGGTTCGTCTCCGACCACCTGGAGGTGGTCTGGGACCTGGACACCGAGGCCCTCGACACGGCCAAGCAGCTCGGCCTGGACTTCGTCCGCGCCGGCACGCCGGGCACCGACCCGCGGTTCGTGGCGATGGTCCGCGAGCTGGTGCTGGAACGGCACGCCCCGGACGGCGAGCGGTGGTTCCGCCGCCTCGGCGACCTGCCCACCTGGGACACCTGCCCGGCGCTGTGCTGCGTGCCCCCGGCCCGCCGGCCCTGAGCCGGACCACCTTCGACAACCCCAGGGGACGACACATGCATGACCGCAAGCCGGTGCAGAGCTGGCTCACCGACATGGACGGCGTGCTGGTGCACGAGGGCCAGCCGGTGCCCGGCGCACCCGAGTTCGTCAAGAGGCTGCGCGCCTCCGGCAAGCCGTTCCTGGTGCTGACGAACAACTCGATCTACACGCCGCGCGACCTCCAGGCCCGGCTGGCCCGGATGGGGCTGGACGTGCCGGAGGAGTCGATCTGGTCGTCCGCGCTGGCCACCGCCCAGTTCCTGGCCGACCAGCGGCCGGGCGGCACCGCGTACGTGATCGGCGAGGCGGGGCTCACCACGGCGCTGCACGCGGTGGGCTACGTGCTCAGCGACTTCGCCCCCGACTACGTGGTGCTGGGGGAGACCCGCACCTACAGCTTCGAGGCGATCACCAAGGCCATCCGGCTGATCAACGACGGGGCCCGGTTCATCTGCACCAACCCGGACGCCACCGGCCCGTCGGTGGAGGGCGCGCTGCCGGCCGCCGGTTCGGTCGCCGCGATGATCTCCAAGGCGACCGGGGTGGAGCCGTACTTCGTCGGCAAGCCGAACCCCATGATGATGCGCTCGGCGTTGAACACCATCGACGCGCACTCCGAGTCCACCGCCATGATCGGCGACCGGATGGACACCGACATCCTGTGCGGCCTGGAGGCCGGCCTGGAGACGATCCTGGTGCTCACGGGGATCAGCAGCCGGGCCGAGGCCGAGCGCTACCCCTACCGGCCGTCCCGGATCGTCAACTCCGTGGCCGACCTGATCGACGAGGTCTGAGCGGGCGCTAGGGACGCAGCGGGGCGTTGCAGGCGGCGACCAGGGCCTGCCGGCAGGCGGTGGTCAACGGCCGCAGCGCCGCGTCCCGCTGCTGCGCCTCGAAGGTGTTCACCGCGCCGCCCGGGGCGCTCTCCCCGGCCAGGGCGAGCACCCGGTCCAGCACGGCCGCGCGGGCGAACAGCCGGCGGGACCGCGGGTCGAAGCCGGGCGGCAGGTCCGTCCCGCCGTCCGGGCGGCGCAGCGCGGCGAGGGCGCCGGCCAGCTCGGGCCGCCACTGGGCCACGTCGAGCCGGGTCAGCGCGGCGGTCGTCTCGGCCAGCGCGGCGGCGAGTTCGGCCTCCGCCTCGGCCGCGCCGGGGGCGGTCAGCGACGCCTTCGGCGCGTCGGCCGGCAGCGGGTAGACCCGCCAGAGCACCGTCTCCCAGGTCATCCCCGAGCCGGAGGTGTGCGTGCGCACCTCCGGCACGAACCCGAGCCCGCTGGCCACCACGGCCTCGCCGGCCAGCAGCGCCGCCCCCGCGAAGTCGCCCGGACCGGGCAGCCCGCGCGGGTCACCCGGTGCGGGCAGCACCAGGCGGATCTCGTCCGGGGAGAGCTTGGCCAGGCTGGGCAGCGCATCCCGGAGGGACACGTCGGTCCAGGTGCCGGGGGCGTCGGCGACCAGGTGCTCCTCGTCGCCGGCGATCTCGTCGGCGACCTCGTCGAACGGCACCAGGCCGGCGCGCCAGGCGCGTACCCAGGCGACGAAGCGGCTCGACCGGCGCGGAGCCAGCGTGGCCGCGCCCGTTGCGGGGGAGGACATGCCGAAAGGGTACGTGCTCGCCGCCGTCGCTGTCTCGGCTGCCGCTCCGGCGGCGTGACCTGCCCCGAACTACCCCCTTCGCCCCTTTCTGTGCCGCCGGTGGGGCACCTGGTCGGCGCGTCGCCGGGCGACGCGCCGGGCCGGTGGCTAGCGTGATCACATGGCGGGGCGATACGACGGCGACGTGCTGGCGGGCGACTGGCGGCGGCGGAAGGTGATCCCGGAGGTCGACGCCGAAACCGACCTGGTGGTCGAGGACGCCGACTCCGGGTTCTGCGGCGCGGTGGTCGGCTTCGACTCCGGCGCCGTGGTCCTCGAGGACCGGCACGGCCGGCGGCGCAACTTCCCGCTGCTGCCCGCCGCGTTCCTGCTCGACGGCCAACCGGTGACCCTGCGCCGCCCGGCCCGCGCCCCGGTGCCCGCCGCCCGCCGGCGCACTGCATCCGGCTCGATCGCCGTCGACAACGTCCGGGCCCAGGTCGCCAAGGCCAGCCGGATCTGGGTGGAGGGCGTGCACGACGCGGCGCTGGTCGAGCGGATCTGGGGCGACGACCTGCGGATCGAGGGCGTGGTGGTGGAACCCCTCGACGGCATCGACGACCTCGCCGCCGAGGTGCGCGCCTTCGAGCCCGGCCCGGGTCGGCGGCTCGGCGTGCTGGTCGACCACCTGGTGCCCGGCTCGAAGGAGAGCCGGATCGTCGCGCAGGTCACCTCGCCGCACGTGCTGGTCACCGGTCACCCGTACGTCGACGTGTGGCAGGCCGTGAAGCCGCGGGCGCTGGGCATCGCGGCCTGGCCCGTGGTGCCGCCGGGGCGGCCCTGGAAGGAGGGCGTCTGCGCGGCGCTCGGGGTGGGCGAGCCGGCGGAGATGTGGCGGCACATTCTGTCCCGGGTGGACAGTTTCGCTGATGTGGAGACGCCGTTGATCAACGCGATGGAGCGGTTGATCGACTTCGTGACCCTGCCTGCTTAGTGGTTGCGGTTCAGGGCCGGGGCGACCGTGCCCGGCTCCGGGCGGTCAGGGTTCCTGGTCCGGGGATCTGGTGAAGACGAAGGTGGCGATGTCGAGGGCCACCGGGTGGCCCTCCTCGTCGCGGATGACGGTGAGGAGTTCGCCGTCCTGGGAGCCCGAGTGGCCGCGCCAGCGGTCGGGGGCCTCGGGGGTGAAGCGCAGCAGGGGGCGACCGACCGGGCCGCCCACCAGGTCGCCGGCGGGGTCGATGCGGAACTCGTACTCGTTGGCCATCCACCACCAGCGGCCGGTCAGTCCGGCCAGGTCGGCGGGCGGCGCCTCGGCCGGGCGCCACGGGGCGGGCGCGGCCGGCTCGGCGTCCAGCACCAGGGTGAGGATGTCGCGGGCCAGGCCGACGACGTGGTGGCCGGCGCGCAGCCCGTACGAGTTGGCGAAGTCGACAACGGCGGTGCGGGTCGGGCGGTGCACGGCCAGGCCCGCCACGTACCCGGGCATCGAGCCGCCGTGGCCCACGTACACGCGGTCGCCGACCCGGTAGAGCTCGACGCCCAGGCCGTGGCCGCCGGTCCAGGCGTCCAGGTCGCTGATCACCACGGGCGCGCACATCTCGGTGAGCGTCTCCGGGGCGAGCACGTCGGGAGCCGGGTCGGCCAGGAAGGCCGCCCAGCGGGCCAGGTCCTCGACCGTCGACCAGAGCTGGCCGGCCGGCGCCATCGCCCCGGTGTCGGTACGCGGCTCCTCCCGCAGCGTCTCGTGCCAGGGGTGCACCACGTAGCCGCGGGCGTACGGCTCGGTGGGGTGGTAGGTGGTGCGGCGCATGGCCAGCGGTTCGAGCAGCCGCTCGCGGAGCAGGTCGGCCCAGGGCGTGCCGGTGATCCGCTCCAGCACCCCGCCGAGCAGCCCGTACGCCAGGTTGGAGTAGTGGTAGACGCGGTGCGGCGGGTAAGCGATCTTCGCCGGGGTGAGCCCGGCGAGCAGGCTCTCCAGGTCGGCGCCCGCGGCCCGCTCCCACCACTGGCCGTCCGGCTCCCGCTGGAGGCCGCTGGCGTGCCCGAGCAGCTGGCGCAGGGTCAGCGCGCCGACCGGGGTGCCGGGCAGGTGCTTGTCCAGCGGGTCGTCCAGGGCCAGCCGGCCGGCGTCGCGCTGCTGCATCACCAGCACGGCGGTCATGGTCTTGCTGATCGAGCCGATCCGGTACTGGAGGTCCGCGTCGGGGCGGGGCTGCTCGCCGGCCAGGGCGACGTGCGCCAGGGCGCCGTCCCGGACGACGCCGAGGGCGAGGGAGGGGCCGCGCCCCTCGGCCTGGGCCCGGGCGACCAGCAGGTCCACCTGTCGGGCGGTCTCGGGCAGCAGGGCCATGGCGTCCTCCTCGGCGGTCGTCGGCGCGGTGCCGAGCTTAGGTGATCATGCGGGTCGTTGTGGGGTGCGTCGGCGTGTCACGATCTAAGGGTGGACGCCGTGTTCTGGATCGTGCTGGGTGTGCTGCTGGCGGTCGCCGAGATCTTCACGACGACGCTCTTCCTGATCATGTTCGCCGCCGGCGCGTTCGCGGCGGCCGGTGCCGCCGCGCTCGGCGCTCCGGTCGCGCTCCAGGCGCTGGTCTTCGCGGTGGTCTCCGCGCTGTCGGTGGCCCTGGTCCGGCCGGTGATCAAGCGGCACGCCATGCCGGCGCTGGAGAGCGGCGACCAGCCGTTCGGCGTCGAGGCGATCGAGGGGTCCACGGCGGTGGTGCTGGAGCCGGTCGACGCCGAGCGAGGGCTCGTCAAGATCGACGGTGAACTGTGGACGGCCCGGGCGTACGACGCGACGCGCAGGTACGCGGCGGGCGAGCGGGTGCAGGTGATAAAGGTCCGGGGCGCGACCGCCCTGGTCTGGCAGGACGAGATCTCCACCCCGGGCGGGCTGCCCGATGGGGAAAGGTGAAAATATGGAGTTTGCAGCGATCCTGTTGATCGCCGTCGCCGTGATCGTCGTGGTGACGCTGGTGAAGGCGGTGCGGATCGTGCCGCAGCAGCGCCAGGACGTGGTGGAGCGGCTGGGCAAGTACAAGCGGACGTTGAACCCGGGCCTCAACCTGCTGGTGCCGTACATCGACGCGGTGCGGACCAAGGTGGACATGCGGGAGCAGGTGGTCAGCTTCCCGCCGCAGCCGGTGATCACCTCGGACAACCTCGTCGTCTCGATCGACACGGTGCTCTACTTCAAGGTGGTCGACTCGGTCCGGGCCACCTACGAGATCTCCAACTTCCTCCAGGCCATCGAGCAGCTCACCGTCACCACCCTGCGCAACGTGATCGGCTCGCTGGACCTGGAGCGGGCGCTGACCAGCCGTGAGGAGATCAACCGGCACCTCTCCGGCGTGCTGGACGAGACCACGGGCCGGTGGGGCATCAAGGTGACGCGCGTCGAGATCAAGGCGATCGAGCCGCCGCCGAGCATCCGCGACTCGATGGAGAAGCAGATGCGCGCCGAGCGGGACCGCCGGGCCGCCATCCTCAACGCCGAGGGGCACAAGCAGTCGCAGATCCTCACGGCCGAGGGCGAGAAGCAGGCCGCCGTGCTGCGCGCCGACGGTGACCGGCAGGCCCGGATCCTCCAGGCGGAGGGCCAGGCCAAGGCGATCCGCACGGTCTTCGACGCGATCCACCAGGCCAACCCGAGCCAGAAGGTGCTCGCCTACCAGTACCTCCAGGCCCTGCCGCAGATCGCCAACGGCACCGCCAACAAGGTCTGGATCGTCCCGACCGAGCTGACCAAGGCCCTGGAGGGCATGGGCGGCGCGCTGGGCGGGCTGGCCAACATGGTCGGCGACGTGCCGTCGCCGGAGGCCACCCAGAGCGCCGGCGAGGTCGAGCGGGAGGCCGCCGAGGCCGCGCAGGCCGCCGCCACGGCGGCCCAGGAGATCCACAACGAGGTACGCGTCGCCGAGGCGCAGGCCACCGGTGGCAACGCCCCGCAGGGGCTGCCGGCGCCCGAGCCGGTCTCTCCGCAGAGCCTGCTGAACGACCCGTCGGACCAGCGCGAACGGGGCTGACCAGCCCCCGTCGGCAAATCCGAGAACCACTCATACGGCGCCCCGGCGCCTGCCACCATCGGTCTGAGGACGGGTGGTGACCAGGGCCGGGGCGCCGTTGCGCGTTCCCCCGCCGCCCGCTGGTGGAGCGAGGTGACGCATGAAGGATCCGGCGAACCGGCTGTTCTCCAGGACCCCGGTCCCGGGCGCGCACGACCCGGCCGGGCCGCTCGGCACCCGGCGTACCGGGGGCGGGTTCGGGGTGCTGCCGTTCGTCTCCGAGCCCGGGCCGGCCGCCCCGGCCACGGATGCGAGCTGGGCCTGGTCGGTCCGCCGGTTCGCCCGCGCGGCGGTCTGGCTGCTGCCCGCCTACGCGGTCCTCTACGGTCTGGTGGCGATGGCCAGCGACGGCGGTGTGGGCAACGACCCCTACCCGGCCGACGGCCAGCCGGTCTACCTCGTCGGCTGGGTGGCCGCGGTCTGGCTCGGGCTGCTCGCCCTGCTGGCCCTCGCCGGCCTGCTCGCCGCCACGCGG
Organism: Micromonospora chaiyaphumensis; assembly: GCF_900091435.1. Taxonomy (GTDB): domain Bacteria; phylum Actinomycetota; class Actinomycetes; order Mycobacteriales; family Micromonosporaceae; genus Micromonospora; species Micromonospora chaiyaphumensis. The sequence continues at coordinate 1,196,300 of NZ_FMCS01000001.1, read as the reverse complement.
TGCCGGCGGATCGCCCTGGTCGGGCTGCTGGCCAGCATCGGCGGCATGGTGCTGATGCTGCCGTTCGCCGGGCTCGCCGAGCAGGCGCCGGTCTTCGGCACCACGGCGCGCAGCATCGTCCTGGTCGGCGCCACCTTCTACAGCCTGGGCTGGTTCCTCACCGGCTGGTCGGTCGCCCGGTCCGGGATGTTCTCCTACGGGGACGGGATCATGCTGATGATCGCCGCACCGCTGCTCGGGCTGGGCGGCGCGCTCATCGGCTCCCTGCAGACCTTCGGTGCGATCTTCGTGCTGGTCGCCGGCATCGGCATCGGCTACCGCTCCGGCCGCCTCGTCCCGGCGGTGATCGCCCAGGACGCGCTGGCCGCCAGCGTGACGGCAACCCCACCGCCAACCGGAGGCCCCCGCCCCACCTGACCCCTAGGCGGTCGTCCCGCCCGGTGATCATGAAGTTGGCGGCACTCAAGGAGATCCAGATCGCCGTCAACCTCATGATCGACGGATGTCCGGCGGGCTGGGAGGTCGCCGTGAGGTAACTGACAGTTGCCTGGTGAGGTGGCCGAATCGCCGTATTCGCGGTAATCCTGGGGTGCATGCCGTCTCCCCGGTCGCCGCTGTCGCGGCTCTTCACCGTGCTCCTCGCCGGCGTCCTCGCCGGGCTCGTCCTCGCGCTCGCCGCACTCCCCAGCGGCCTGCTCGGCGGGCTCGCGGCCAAGGCCGGCCTGAGCGCGTACGCGGAGCTGCCCGACGCGCTGCGCACCCCCGCGCAGCCGCAGCGCTCCTACCTCTACGCGAACGACGGCAAGACCCTGATCACCACGTTCTACGACGTCAACCGCACCGACGTCCCCCTCGCCGAGATCGCCCCGGTGATGCGGCAGGCGATCATCGCGGCCGAGGACCGCCGCTTCTACTCGCACGGCGGCGCCGACCTGCGCGGCATCGCCCGCGCCCTGGTCGCCAACGTGAGGGGCGGCGGCACCGAGCAGGGCGGCTCGACGCTGACCATGCAATACGTCCGCAACGTGCTCAAGAACGACCCGACCCGCACCGCCGAGGAGCGGCAGGCCGCCACCGAGCAGACCGTCGGGCGCAAGCTCCAGGAGATCCGGTACGCGAACGCGCTGGAGGAGTCGCTCAGCAAGGACGAGATCCTCAACCGCTACCTCAACATCGCGTACTTCGGCTCCGGGGCGTACGGCGTCGGCGCGGCCAGCCAGCGGTACTTCGGGAAGGCGCCGGCCGACCTGACCCTGGGCGAGGCGGCGCTGCTCGCCGGCCTGGTCCAGTCGCCCGACGAGTACAGCCCGATCGACGGCGACAAGGAGCAGGCGCTCGCCCGCCGGGGGTACGTGCTGGACTCGATGGCCGAGACCGGCGCGATCACCGCGCAGCAGGCCGCCGCGGCCAAGGCGCAGCCGCTCACCCTGCACCCGACCGCCCAGCCCAACGGCTGCACCGCGGTCGCCCAGGGCCACGACGACTGGGGCTTCTTCTGCGACTACCTGCGCCAGTGGTGGCTCGCCCAGCCGGCCTTCGGCAACACGGTCAAGGAGCGCGAGCAGGCGCTGCGCCGCGGCGGCTACCGCGTGGTCACCACGCTCGACCCGAAGATCCAGCAGACCGCCCAGAAGCAGGCCACCGCCGTCTACGGCTACGGCAACAAGCGGGCCCTGCCGATCGCCGCCGTCGAGCCGGGCACCGGCCGGGTGCTCGCCATGGCGGTGAACCGGCACTACAGCCTCGCCGACAACCCGGCCGGGCAGGCCAACCACCCGAACACCGTCAACCCGCTGATCTCCGGCGGCGCCAGCGTCGACGGGTACCAGGCGGGCTCGACCTTCAAGCTGTTCACCATGCTCGCCGCGCTGGAGGCCGGCAAGCCGCTCGCCACCGGCTTCGACGCCCCGGCGAAGCTGCCCACCCGCTACGGCTCCGACGCCGAGGGCAACTGCGACGGCAAGTGGTGCCCGGCCAACGCCAACCCGGAGTGGATGGACGGCTACCGCATGATGTGGGACGGCTTCGGCCGCTCCGTGAACACCTACTTCGTCTGGCTGGCCGAGCAGGTCGGCGAGGACAAGGTGGTGGAGATGGCGCAGCGGCTCGGCATCACCTTCCGGGCCGACTCCGATGCCGCCTTCGCCAAGGACGACGCGGAGAACTGGGGTGCGTTCACCCTGGGCGTCGCCGCCACCACCCCGCTCGACCTGGCCAACGCGTACGCCACCGTGGCCGCCGAGGGAACGTACTGCACGCCGCTGCCGGTGGTCTCGGTGACCGCGGCCAACGGCGAGAAGGTCGATGTCGGCCAGCCCTCCTGCAAGAGGGTGCTCGACGCCGACGTGGCCCGGGCGGCCACCGACGCGGCCCGCTGCCCGGTCGGCCAGCAGTCGGCGTACGGGCAGTGCAACGGTGGCACCGCCACCGCCGTCAACCGGATCGTCGACCGGCCGGTGGCCGGCAAGACCGGTAGCTCCGAGCAGAACGCCACCGAGACCTTCGTGGGGTTCACCCCGCAGGTGGCCGTGGCCGGCATCGCCGCGAACCCCGACGACGCGACCGACCTGGTCGGCTCGGCCGTGCAGGCCAGGGTGATCGACGCGGTCGCCAAGGTGATCAGGACGGCGGTGGACGGCAAGCCGGTGAAGGACTTCACGGCGCCCAGCCGCGAACTGGCCGGCAACCCGCAGCGCCCGCAGCCGCGCCCCACTCCCACCCCGCAACCCGACCGGCGCCAGCAGGAGCGGGACAACCTCCCCTCGGACCTGCTCCGCTGGCTCCAGGGCCGCGACCGCGGCTGACCTCGATCCGCGGTGTCACCCCGTTACCAGGGGTGACACCGCCCGGTCGAGGGCGGCGGCCACCTCGTCGGGGGTCGCGTCGCCGTCGAGCACCACGAACGACGGAAACTCGGGCAGCGCGCGGTAGGCGGCGTCCAGCGCGCGCAGGTGGGCCAGTTCCTCGGTGTCGATGCCCCGGGCGGCCACCCGCTGCTGCGCGACCTCGGGCGCGGTGGCCAGGAAGCAGACCACGGTGGGACGCGGGAAGATCGCGTACGCGGCCCGGACCGCGCGCCGCCCCCGGTCGCCGCGGGCGGTCATGATCACGTCCTGGCACCAGGTCCACCGGTCCAGCACCGCGGTGCGCCCGGTCAGCCGCGCCACCAGCACGGTGCGGGCCATCGCCAGCGCGCGCACCGTCGCCTCCAGCGCCGGATAGAGGGTACGGCCGAACAGCGCCACCCCGTCCGGCCGGCCGAGTGCCCGGGCCAGCCCGTTCCACAGCGGCCGGCCACCGGCGTTCTCGAAGTAGGCCGCCGGGACGCCCCGGTCCGTCAACCGGCGGGCGAGCGCCCGCGCCTGGGTGCTCTTGCCGGAGCCGTCGACACCGACGAGGGCGATCATCACGGAGCGGGCCACGAGTTCGGACGGTAGCCGCCCCGGGCAAATCTCCCTGAGAAAAGTCCGCGCCGGCTGTCGGATCCGGTCGGCCGGCTCCGACCCACCGGTGAGCGCGCCCGCCGGGGGCGCCGCCGGAAGCGGAGGACACCATGCGCAAGCTCGTCTACTGGGTGCACCAGTCGGTCGACGGCTTCATCGAGGGGCCGAACGGGGAGTTCGACTGGGCGGAAATGGGGCCGGAGCTGTCCGCGTACTCCATCGAGCTGACCGACCGGGCCGACGCCTTCCTCTACGGCCGCAAGGTGTGGGGGTTGATGTCCTGGTACTGGCCGCGCGCGGAGCAGATGTCCCAGGACCAGCACGACCTGGAGTTCGCCCCCATCTGGGCCCGCACCCCGAAGATCGTCATCTCCCGCACGCTGGAGAGCGCCGAGTACGGCGCCCGGGTGATCGGCCGCGACCTGGCCGCCGAGGTCGCCGAGCTGAAGGCGCAGCCGGGCAGGGACCTGCTGCTCACGGGCGGCTCCGGCGCGGCGGCGGCGCTGACCGAGCTGGGGCTGATCGACGAGTACCAGGTGGTGGTGCACCCCGTGGTGCTGGGCGGCGGCACGCCGGTCTTTCCCGGCAAGGACCGCCTCGGCCTGCGGCTGACCGGGACCCGGGGCTTCGACGGCCGGTCGGTGCTGCTGAGCTACGAGCGGGCGTGACGCCTCACCGGCCGCGGCGGCGGGGCCGGTACGTGGCGAGGACCGAGGGCAGCCCTCGCCGGAGGATCTCCGTGCGGTCACTGTCCCCGCGCAGCACCGCGGCGGCCGTCTTGCGGGCCTGCTCGGCGGTGAAGTGCGGCGGCAGCATGAGCTCCGCCGGGTCGACGACCGCGTTCACCACCACCGGCCGGTCGGCGCTCAGCGCCCGCCGCCACAGGTCCGGCACCTGGTCGGGCGAGTCGACCAGCACGCCGCCGAGGCCCAGCACCTCCGCCCACCGGTGGTACGCCACGTCCGGCAGGTCCTGGCTCGCCGGGAACATCGGGGTCCCCTCGCCGGAGCGCTGCTCCCAGCTCACGAAGGACAGGTCGCGGTTGTTGAGCACCAGCACCACGAACCGCGGGTCGGCCCACTCCCGCCAGTACTTCGACACGGTGATCAGCTCGTTGACCCCGTTCATCTGCATGGCGCCGTCTCCGATCAGCGCGATCAGCGGGCGGTCCGGGTGGGCGAACTTCGCGGCGAGGGCGTACGGCATGGCCCCGCCCATCGAGAGCAGCGTGCCGGAGAGGCTGGCCAGCATGCCGGGGCGGACCCGGACGTGGCGGGCGTACCAGGCGGTGGCCGTGCCGCAGTCCACCGCCAGCATGGCGTCGTCCGGCAGGGCGTCGTCGAGCGTGGCGAAGAGGAGCTGGGGGTTCACCGGGTTGGCCGGCTGCTCGGCCACCTCCCGCTGGGACCGCCGCCACTTGCTCGTGGCGTCGGCCAGGGTGGCTCGCCAGGCGGTCGGCACCGGCCCGGTGCCCAGCTCGCGCAGCAGCGCCCGCAGGGTCGGTGCGGCGTCACCGGTCAGGTTCACCTCGGTCGGGTAGCGCAGCCCCATCCGGCTGCCGTCCAGGTCGATCTGCACGGCCCGGGCCCTGCCCTGCGGCGGGTAGAACTCCGAGTACGGCATGTTGCTGCCCACGATCAGCAGCCGGTCGCACTCCTGCATGAGCTGCCAGCTCGGGCGGCTGCCCAGCAGGCCGATCGCGCCGGTCACCCAGGGCTCCCGGTGGTCGACGGCGGTGAAGCCGAGCAGGGCGGTGGCCACCCCGGCCCCGAGCCGGTCGGCGACGCGGCGGACCTCGTCCTCCGCGCCGAGCGCGCCCTGCCCGACCAGCATGGCGACCTTCTCGCCGCCACGCAGCACCTCGGCCGCCCGGCGCACCTCCTCCTCCGGCGGCACGGTCGGCATGCTGCTCGGGACTGCGCTGGTGTGGTAGTAGCCGTGCGCGTACGGCGGCTCCGGCACCGCCGGCTCGTCCTGCACGTCGGAGGGGAGGACCAGGGCGGTGACCGTACGCCGGGCCAGGGCGGTGCGGCAGGCCCGGTCGACCAGGTGCCGCGCCTGCGACGGGTCGTCGAGCTGGGCGAGGAAGGCCGACGCCACGTCCTTGTAGAGGGCGAGCAGGTCGACCTCCTGGTAGTAGCCGCCGCCCTCGGCGGGCAGCGCCGTGTGCCCGAGCAGGGCCACCACCGGCTGGTGGTCGAGCTTCGCGTCGTACAGGCCGTTGAGCACGTGGATGGCGCCCGGGCCGCTGGTCACGACGACGCAGCCGAGCGGGCCGCCGCCGTACTTGACGTGGGCGCTGGCCGCGAAGCCGGCCGTCTCCTCGTGCCGGACCTGGACGAACCGGGCGCGGCCTTCGGTGCGTTGGAGCGCGGACGTCATGCCGTTGATGCCGTCGCCGGGGTAGCCGTAGTAGCGGTGCACACCCCACTCGGCCAGCCGGGCCACGATGTAGTCGGCGACCGTGGCGTCCCGGGGCAGCCGGCCGTCGCCGGTGGGGTCCGCGCTCATCGTGGTGATCCCTTCGTCGCTGTCCGCTTTCCGGGGCTCCGTTCCCCGCCCGGAGCGGCGGAAACCCGGGCCGCGCCGGACCGGCCGGGCCGACCAGGCAGAATCGTGCGGTGCCCGTCCACGAGATCACCGACCCCGACGACGACCGGATCGCCGACTACCGCGCGCTGACCGACGTGGAGCTGCGGACCCGCTGGGAGCCCCCGCACGGGCTGTTCATCGCCGAGGGGGAACTGGTGCTGCGGCGGGCGCTGCGGGCCGGCTACCCGGCCCGGTCGTACCTGGTCGACGCCAAGCGGGTGGACCAGCTCGCCGACCTCGACACGGGTGACACCCCGGTCTACGCGGCCACCCCGGACGTGCTCCAGCGGGCCACCGGCTTCCACGTGCACCGGGGCGTGCTCGCCTCGTTCCGCCGCAAGCCGCTGCCGTCGGCCGCCGAGGTGCTGGCCACCGCCCGGCGGGTGGCGATCCTGGAGGACGTCAACAACCACACCAACCTCGGCGCGATCTTCCGGGGCGCCGCCGCCCTCGGCATCGACGCCGTGCTGCTCTCCCCGACGTGCGCCGACCCGCTGTACCGGCGGAGCGTACGGGTCAGCATGGGGGAGGTCTTCGCCGTGCCGTACGCCAAGTTCGAGCGCTGGCCCGCGGGCCTGGACCAGGTGCGCGAGGCGGGTTTCACGGTGCTCGCCATGACGCCCGCTCCGGACGCCGTACCGATCCAGCGGCTCGCCCGGGCGCAGCGGGAGCGGGCGGCGCTGCTCCTGGGCGCCGAGGGTCCCGGCCTCACCGCCGCGGCCCAGTCGGCCAGCGACATCCGGGTGGTCATCCCGATGCGGCGCGGAGTGGACTCGTTGAACGTGGCCGCCGCAGCCGCCGTGGCGTTCTGGGAACTGGGTCGCGACGATGCACCGCCCGGCAACGGGTAGCCGCTGCGGGTGGTCGACGCCCCGGGTGGCGAGCGTCATGCTTGCATGACCATGCGTCTCGGTGAATAATCTTCCTCGTGTCCAAGGTTCTCACCTCCCTGCCCGTCGGCGAACGTGTCGGCATCGCGTTCTCCGGCGGCCTCGACACCTCGGTCGCGGTCGCGTGGATGCGGGACAAGGGCGCCGTTCCGTGCGCCTACACCGCTGACATCGGCCAGTACGACGAGCCCGACATCGCCTCGGTGCCCGGTCGCGCGCTCAGCTACGGCGCCGAGGTCGCCCGACTGGTCGACTGCCGCGCCGCCCTGGTCGAGGAGGGCCTGGCGGCGCTGACCTGCGGGGCCTTCCACATCCGCTCGGGCGGGCGGGCGTACTTCAACACCACCCCGCTGGGCCGGGCCGTGACCGGGACCCTGCTGGTGCGGGCGATGATCTCCGACGACGTCCAGATCTGGGGCGACGGCTCGACCTTCAAGGGCAACGACATCGAGCGGTTCTACCGTTACGGCCTGCTGGCCAACCCGCAGCTGCGCATCTACAAGCCGTGGCTCGACACCGACTTCGTCACCGAGCTGGGTGGGCGTAAGGAGATGTCGGAGTGGTTGCTCGAACGTGGCCTGCCCTACCGGGACAGCACCGAGAAGGCATACTCCACCGACGCCAACATCTGGGGCGCCACGCACGAGGCGAAGACCCTCGAGCACCTCGACACGGGTATCGAGACGGTCAACCCGATCATGGGAGTCCGGTTCTGGGATCCGTCGGTGGAGATCCCGACCGAGGACGTCACGATCGGCTTCGAGCAGGGCCGTCCGGTGACGATCAACGGCAAGGAGTTCGGCAGCCCCGTCGACCTGGTGCTGGAGGCCAACGCCATCGGCGGCCGGCACGGCCTGGGCATGTCGGATCAGATCGAGAACCGGATCATCGAGGCCAAGAGCCGGGGCATCTATGAGGCGCCCGGTATGGCGCTGCTGCACGCCGCGTACGAACGGCTGGTCAACGCCATCCACAACGAGGACACCCTGGCCAACTACCACAACGAGGGCCGCCGCCTCGGCCGGCTGATGTACGAGGGGCGCTGGCTGGACCCGCAGGCGCTGATGCTGCGCGAGTCGTTGCAGCGCTGGGTCGGCACGGCGGTCACCGGCGAGGTGACGTTGCGGCTGCGCCGGGGCGAGGACTACTCGATCCTGGACACCACCGGCCCGGCGTTCAGCTACCACCCCGACAAGCTGTCGATGGAGCGTACCGAGGACTCGGCGTTCGGCCCGTCGGACCGGATCGGCCAGCTCACCATGCGCAACCTGGACATCGCCGACTCGCGGGCGAAGCTGGAGCAGTACGCCTCGCTCGGCATGGTCGGCGGCGCGACTCCCCAGCGGGTGGTCGGCGCCGCGCAGGCCGCCTCGACCGGGCTGATCGGTGCGATGCCACAGGGCGGCGCGGAGGCCATCGCCTCCCGGGGCGTCTCCTCCGTCGACGACGAGGCACTCGATCGCGCCGCCATGGAGCTGGGCGTCGACTGAGCGACGCGACGGCCCGCTGTGACGCCGGGGGCGGCCCCTGCCGCCCCCGGCGCCGCGGTCAGGCGAAGTACTTCGACCAGAGGTTGTGCGTCGGCCAGCTGGTCACCGCCCGCGAGGCGGTCCAGAGCGCCGAGTCGATCGGGGCGTAGCTGAGCCCGGACTCGTCGTCGCGCTGGTTGAACACCGCCGCCCAGCTCATCCCGTGGTAGGTGCGCACCAGGATGCTGTACGTCCCGGCGAAGCTGCCGGTGTGCCACGTGTTGCGGCCGGTGCCGCCGGTGACCGGGCGGACCGCCCAGCCGAGGCCGTAGTACCAGCCGTCGGCGTTGACCCCGGTCGGGCTGGGCACCGCGAAGACCCGGCCGGTCGAGGTGCTGTTCAGCACGGGGCTGCCGGTGTCGAACGCGGTCGCCCAGCGGACCAGGTCGACCGCCGAGGCGAGCCAGCCGCCGTTGGCGTCGTGGATGCGCATGCTGAACGTGCCGTACGGGGCGTCGACCACGGTGCCGGAGTTGTCCAGCACGGTCGGGCCGGTGTACTGCGAGCGGTAGCCGACCTCGCCGGGATGCCGGCTGACCGTCCAGCCCAGCCCCATCCGCGTGATGCCGAGCGGCGCGAGCAGCTTCTGCTTCACGTACGTCTCGTAGGGCAGGCCGCTGACCTTCTCGATGATCCGGCCGGCGAGCAGGTAGCCGTAGTTGCTGTAGGACACCGTCGAGCCGGGCTCGTGCATGAGCGGCTGGCCGGACATGAACCGGATGACGTCGGCGTGGGTCAGCTCCATCGGCACGCCCAGCGCGTTGGCGATGATCCGGTCCTTGAACACCGGGTCGAACGCCGTGAGGTCCCGGTCCCAGCCGCCGGTGTGCTGGAGCAGCCGCCACAGCGTGACCTTGGCCAGCCGCGGGTCGGCGGTCTGCCCGGCCGGCGGGGTCAGGTCCAGGAACTTGGTGATCGGGTCCCCGAGGCTGAGCTTGCCGTCCTGGGCGAGCCGGACCACCGCCGCCGCGGTCAGCGACTTGGAGAGGCTGGCCACCCGGAACGGCGAGGTGGGCTGGATGAGCATCGGCGAGTTGTTGCCGTAGCCCCGGGCCAGCACCAGCCGGCCCTGGTAGGTGACCGCGAGCTGGCCGGCGTCGATGTGCCGGGCCTGCATGAAGCTCTTCATCGTGTCGTCGAACGCGCTCAGCGCGCTCACCGCGGTGCCGGTGGCCGTCCACGTCTCCGGCGCGGCCTGCGCCGGTGCCGCCGACACCGCGCCCGCGCCCAGCGCCCCCGCCCCCGCGGCGGTGACCAGCTTCGCGAACGCCCGCCGGCTGACCGTCGTCCCGTCCATGCCTCCCCTTCCGATTGATCACGATCACCGGCACGCTACTAAAGGTGATCGAGGAGCGGGGGACCGCCCGGCACGCTCGGAATCGGCGGTGACGCAGGGTAGCGTGTCGCCCGTGTTCCCTACCGTCCGTGAGGTGCTCGCCCTGGTACCGGTGCGCCACGGCGCGCCGCGCCTGGTCGCCGGGGACGCGGGCCTGGACCGGCCGGTCCGCTGGGTGCACGTGGCCGAGGTGCCCGACATCGCCACCCTGCTCGGCGGCGGGGAACTGGTGCTCACCACCGGGATCGGGCTGCCCGCCGACGACGCGGGCCTGCGGGCGTTCATCGGCGACCTGGCCGACGTCGGGGTCTCCGGGCTCGTGGTGGAGCTGGGCCGCCGCTACGTCAGCGGGGTGCCCCGCGTGATGGCGGCCGCCGCCGAGCGGCGCGGGCTGCCCCTGGTCGAGCTGCGCCGGGCCACCCCCTTCGTGCGGATCACCGAGGCGGTGCACGCGCTGATCGTCGACGCCCAGCTCACCGAGCTGCGCGCCACCGAGGAGATCCACCAGCGGTTCACCGAGCTGTCCGTGGAGGGCGCCGAGCCGGCCGAGGTGGTCCGGCAGGCCGCCGAGCTGGCCGGCTGCCCGGTGGTGCTGGAGAACCTGTCCCGGCAGGTGCTCGCGTACGACCCGGCGGGGGAGAGCGCCGAACTGCTGCTGGACGGCTGGGAGCAGCACTCCCGGCGGATCCGGCCGGCCGGGCGCACCGCGTACGACCCGGACAGCGGCTGGCTCGTGACCACCGTGGGCGCCCGGGGCCAGGACTGGGGACGGCTGCTGCTGCGCTGGCCGGCCGTCGCCGAGCTGACCACCCGCGGCCCCGCCCCGACGCAGGGCGAGGCGCACCCGGATCCGGTGGAGACCGCCGCGGCGGCCGACCGCACCGACGGCAACCCGGCCGACGGCGGGCCGTCACCGCATCGGAGCCCCGGGACCGGCGCCACCCCGCCCACCCGGCTCACCATCCTCATCGAGCGGGCCGCCTCCACCCTCGCCCTGGGCCGGTTGATCCGGCGCGACGCCGAGGGCCTGGAACGGCAGATCCACCGCACCCTGCTCACCGCCCTGATCGACCACTCCCGCCCGGTGGACGAGGTGGCGCTGCGGGCCAAGGCGCTCGGCGTCACCCTGGACCGCCGCCACCTGGTCGGCGTGGTGGTCCGGCACCGCGCCGACGACCCGGCCGAGAGCGGCGGCCCGGGCCCCGACGCCGGCCCGGAGGCCGGTCCGGCCCGGCTGCGCGACCTCGCCGAGGCCGTCGGCCAGGCGCTGCGCGAGGCCAAGCTCACCGCGCTGACCAGCGCCGTGGACGACCAGGCGGTCGGCGCGCTGCTGGCCCTGCCCGACCCGGCGGCCGAGGAGAAGGCACTCGCCGCGTTCGCCGCCGCGCTGCGCCGGGTACGCCTCGACGCCGACCCGGCCCGCCCGCCGGCGCCCCGGTCCGCCCGCCCCGCCGACCCGGCCGCCCGGACGGTGGCGGTCGGTGCCGTACGCGCCGCCGATCCGGCGTCCCGCCCGCGCCCGGCCGGCCCGGCCGTGATCGTGGCGGCCGGTTCCGGGGTGGGGAGCCTGCGGGAGGCGCGCCGCTCGCTCGTGGAGGCGCGGCAGATCGCCGAGGCGGCCCGCCGGGACCGGCGCGACCTGCCCTACTTCCGGCTGCCGCACGTCGGGCTGGCCGGCCTGCTGCACCTGCTCCGGGACGAGCCGCGCCTGCAGACCTTCGTCGAGCGGGAACTCGGCGGGCTGCTGGCGTACGACGCGCAGCACCCGAGAGAGCAACTGCTCGGCACCCTCCGGGCGTACCTGGAGCAGGGCCGCAACAAGTCCGCGGCGGCCGCCGCCGCCCACCTGTCCCGGCCGGCCTTCTACGAGCGGCTGGCCCGCATCGGCCGCATCCTCGACGTCGACCTCGACTCGGTGGACCAATGCCTTTCGCTCCATGTGGCCCTGCTGGCGCTGGACGCCGTCCGCACCCCCTGACGGCTCAGGTGGTCAGGTCAGGGCCGTGAGGGCCTTGGCGTAGGGGGCCGGGACGTAGGTCGGGCCGCCGGGGGTGAAGACGTCGGAGGTGGCGGCGGTCGACCAGGCCGTCGCCGGGACCGCGTCGACCAGGGCGCGGACCACCGGGGCGTCGCGCCACTGCTCCTGCTCGGCGAGCAGGCTCAGCGCGACCACCGACTCCTCCACCTCGCCGACGCACTCGAACGGCTTGTGCCCGTCGACGCCGAGCAGCTCCCGGTAGCCGGGGATCTGGGACGCGTCGGCCAGCAGGTCACCGCCGAAGATCGCGGTGATCCGCTCCCGGGACATGAACGGGGCCATGGCCAGGAAGACGAACCGGCACTTCGGGCAGTCGCGGCACCAGCGCTCGCTCGCGTCGCGCAGCTTGAACGCGGCGTTGCAGCTCGTCACCACGGCGTCGTACCGGTCGGTCTCGGCGAAGAGCCGGGCGATGTGCAGCTCGGACAGCGACCGCAGCAGCGAGAAGTACGGCTCGGTGAGCCCGGCGTGCTCGGCCAGCGCGGCACGCAGCAGCCCCTCCGCCTCGACGCCCTTGGACCACTGGTGGTTGATCTCGTGGCCCTGCCAGACCAGGTTGGGGTCGGACGCCGAGCGCTCGTTGGACATCACCACCGGCCCGAGGCCGTGCAGCACGGCCGTGGCGACCGCGATCAGCGAGTTGATCGCGGTGACCGGGATGTGGCCGTTCCGCGCGCCGGCCGCGTTGAGGTCGAACAGCACCGGGTCGATGCGCCGGCGGGCGGCCAGCGGCACCAGGTCGGACGCCTCGTTGACCGAGACGATGACGTGGTTCGGGTTGACCGAGAAGGGCACCGGGTCGAAGCCGGCCCGGCGCAGCGCCTCCAGCGTGACGATCGAGTCCTTGCCGCCACCCACGGCCGACAGCGGCCGGCGGTCCGAGTCGTCGTAGACCCGGGGCGGGGAGACCTCGCCGGCCGGCACCTCCGGCCGCAGCTCCAGCACGTGCGGCAACTGGTTGCGATAGGCGTACTCGGCGAGGCCCTTGGTGTAGACGGCGGTGACGAGGTCGGCGGCGGCCGCGCCCAGCGGCGCCGGCAGCACGAGCCGGGGCGGTGCGGCGGTCTTGTAGTAGCTGACGCCGGCGACCACGTGCAGCAGTTCGAGGACCCGGGCGAGGGTGGCCGCGGTCTCGTCGGACACCGGCTCGGCCGGCAGTGGCAGGGTGACCACCTCGGTGAACCGCTGCTCGCCGTCGGGGCCGGTCAGGGCGTAGTCGAACAACACCTCGCCGGTGGCGAAGTCGATCGAGTAGGACGGGAAGGTGAAGGCGTCCATCCGCCGCAGCTGCTCGTTAGGCACACGCCATACTACAGCGTGTCTCAAAAGTCCGTTGGGTCATGAGACACCGCCCTTCTCGGGCGTCCCTGCCGTCACGGGTGTCCGTGGCGGTGGGTTCCTCCGTCGTCAGGGCTGGTTGCACCGGCGCGTGGGCGCTGGACAGAGCCGGTCCCTCGGGAGGCGTTGGTGACCGGGCCTCGTGCTTCGGGGTCCCGGGTCTGGGCATGGTGTTGCTCGGCCCAGACGGCGAGGTTGACCGCTGCGTTGACGTCGCGGTCCGCCGTATGCCCGCACTCGTCGCAGCGGAAGACGCGCACAGACAGGGGTAGGGCGGGGCCGATGATGCGGCAGGCACTGCACATTCTGGTGGACGGGTACCAGCGGGGTGCCCGGATGGCCTGCCCGCCCCGCCAACGTTGTTTGTAGCCGATGATGCGGGCGAGGTCAGCCCAACCCGCATCGGAGATGGCGGCGGCCAGACGCCGGTTGCGTAGCAGACCGGCGGTGTACAGGTCTTCCAGAGCCAGCCGGTCGTGGGTCTTGACCAGCTGGTTGGCGACCTTGTGCAGAAAGTGGCGACGCACATGCGCGACACGATGGTGGGCACGAGCTAGCCGGGTGACAGCCTCGGCCCGATTGCGGGAGCCTCGCTGTTTGCGGGTGACCTGGCGGGATAGCCGCCGTAGCCGAGGCAGGGCGGCCCGCAGCGGGCGCGGTGGATCAGTGACGCGCAGCCGCTGTCGGCCGGTGGTGTCGGCGGCCACCACGAGGGCAGCGAGGCCGCGGTCGATGCCTACCCAACCACCGTCGTCTGCGTCAGGGCGTGGCGGGTGCTGGCGGGCGGGATGCAGGTCCGCCGCCTCCACCGTCACGGTGACGGTCCATCGGCCGGCGCGGCAGGAGACGGTGGCATACCGGATGTGGGCTCGGCCCATGCGAATCATCCGCCGTAGTCGGCGGGTGTCCTCCCGTACCCTCAGGACTCCGATCCGCGGCAGACAGATACTCCGAGGACCCGCCATCGGATCCCCCACCCGGATGCTCGCCCGACCCGCCTTGGTCTTGCAGCGGATCCGGAACGACGGCTGGGTGCGGCTCTTGCGTTTGAATGTCGGGAACCCCACTCGACGACCCGGCCGCTTCCCCGATCGCGAGTCGGCCCAGGCGGTCAGGGCGCGGCCCAGGTCGACAGCGGCTTCCTCACACACCTGCTGACACACCTGTGCGCGCCACGACAATCCCGTCGCCGCGATCTCGGCCGAACCCGCCGAGTCGACTACAAAGCGGCGGCCCGCCTGCGCCGAGACCTTCCACGAGTTGAACGCGTTGATCAGGTCGAAACCCGACCACGGCACTACCACCGACCCGCCCCGGTGCCTCGCATCCAGGGCGTCCTTCACCAGAGCCAGGCACTGGTTGAACGCGAACCGAGCCGCCCCCGTATGACGGACCAACACCATCACCTGCGACGGTGACGGGTCAGCTGTGAACCGGAACGCGGTAAACCTACCCACAGCCCCACAGCATGCCTGCCACCTACGACACAACAGTCCGCGTCGCGGCAGGATGGGGCGGGAATTTCCGGCCCTGACGAACGGCCGGTGCCAGGAGGGGCAACAGCGGGCGCCCAGGCGTTCGAACGCCCGTGAACCTTAGCCTGTATAGGCTGCAATCGCCCTCATCCTTCATGAGGGGGAGGATGTCAACGAGGAGAGCCTGTGCGCCTGTCTGATCTGCGCGGACGTCATGTCGCCGTCTGGGGCGCCGGCCGGGAGGGCCGGGCCGCGGTGATCGCGATCGCCGCGCACGGCCCGGCCGACCTGGTGGCCGTCGACGACAGCGCGAACTTCCTCACCCTGCCCTGGGAGGGCCCGCTCGCCGCGGCCGCGCCGCTGGTCACCGGGGAGGACGGCTTCGCCCGGCTGGCCGCCGCCGACGTCGTGGTCCGTTCGCCGGGCGTGCCGAACACCCACCCGTGGATGGTGGAGCTGCGCCGCCGGGCCGTCCCGGTGACCCAGGGCAGCGCGCTCTGGATGGCCGACCACGCGGACCGGACCATCGGGGTGACCGGCAGCAAGGGCAAGAGCACCACGTCCAGCCTCATCAGCCACCTGCTCACCGCCATGGCCCGGCCGAACGTCTTCGGCGGCAACATCGGCGTGCCGCTGCTCGACCTGCCCGAGGCCGAGCTGTACGTGCTGGAGCTCTCCAGCTACCAGTGCGCGGACCTGACCGACTCGCCCCGGGTGGCCGTGGTGACCGCGCTGTTCCCCGAGCACCTCGACGCGCACGGCGGGGAGCGGGAGTACTACCGGGACAAGCTCAACCTGCTGGCGCACGGCCCGCACACCGTGGTGGTCAACGGCGCCGACCCGCGCCTGGCGCTCGAACTGGGGGACCGGTCGGCGGTCCGGGCCGGCTCGCCGGACACCACCCACGTGGCGAGCGGCCCGGACGGCGCCCCCTGGTTCCACCTGCGGGACACCCCGCTCTTCCCGCGCGCCGTGCTGCCCCTGGTCGGCCGGCACAACGAGGGCAACCTCTGCGTCGCCCTCGCCGTGCTCGACGCGCTGGGCATCGACGTGGTGGCCCGCAAGGACAGCCTCGCCATCGCGGTCGCGGAGTTCCAGGGCCTCGCCCACCGGCTCACCGAGATCCCCGACCCGTCCGGGCTCACCTTCGTCGACGACACCCTCGCCACCAGCCCGTACGCGGCCATGCACGCGATCGACGCGTACGAGGGGCGGCCGCTGACCGTCATCGTCGGCGGGACCGACCGGGGGCTGGACTACACCCCGCTGCGGGAGCACCTGGCCGAGCGGGACATCACGGTGATCGGCATCCCGGACAGCGGCCCCCGCATCGTCGAGGCCCTGGCCGGGCTGCCCACGGTGCGGACCGAGAGCGCCGAGGACCTGGTCGCCGCGGTGGGGCTGGCCCGCAAGCTGACCCCGGCGGGCGGGGTGGTGCTGCTCTCCCCGGCCGCGCCCAGCTACGGCCGGTTCCGCAACTTCGAGCACCGCTCCGAGGTGTTCGCCCAGGCGGTCGCCGACACCGCCCGCTGACACGGGCCCGGCCGGCAACTGGCCGGTGCTGGCCCGCCGGGCTAACGTCGTGATCATGGCGGTGACGGTGCAGGTGGATCCGGAGCGGCTGGTGGTGCGGCTCAGCGGGGCCGACCGGTTCTGGGCCCTCGCGGCGGGAGTCGAGGTGCCCACCGGCGCGGTCACCTCGGTCCGCCTGGTCTCCCGCGCCGAGGCGTACGCCCGGGGCTCCGGCTTCCGGTTGCCGGGCACCTACTGGCCCGGGCTGATCATGGCGGGCAGCTACGTCTCCCGGTCGACCGGGCGGTCGTTCTGGTGCGTGCACCGCGCCGACCAGGTGCTGCTCGTGGAGCTGGAGGGGCAGCGGTACGACCGGCTCGTCCTGGAGGTGGACGAGCCGGCGGAGGTGTCCCGGGCGATCGCCCGGGCCCGCTTCCGCTGACTCAGGGCCGGTCGCCCGGCGCCGCCTCCGGCATGCCCACCCGGGCCTCCGCCTGCGCCGGGCCGGTCTGCGCGGGTGGACCTGGCGCCGGCGCGGGCGTCTCGTCGGCCTGCGGCACGGGTGCCGCTCGTGCGGCCCGGGGCGGCTTGGCCGGGGTCCAGGCGAAGGCGAGCGCCCCGCCGACCAGGGCCAGCAGCATCCCGACGAGGAAACCGCCCAGGTTCGAGGTCAGCCAGGAGACCAGGCCGAGCACCAGGGTGAGCAGCGCGTAGAAGACCCGTTGCTGCGGCGTGGCGATCAGCAGCACGCCGCACAGCACCAGGACGACCGGCACCAGGTACGCGGCCAGCCCCTGCGGCCCGACGTGCAGCAGCACGCCGAGCGGGGCGCGCAGCGTCAGGAGCATCTCCGCGCCGCCGAGCGCGACCAGCACCCCGGCGGTGAACGGGCGGCGCCGCCGCCACTGGCGCCAGCGGCGGGCGGGCGGCGGCGCCTCCGCCGCCTCCGCCGTCTCGTGTCGTCCGGCGGTCATGTCAGCACCCGTCGGAGCTGAACGCCATGTGAAGGTTGGGCAGGGTGAAGACGGCGGCCGTGGTGGCGTAGTTGTTCTGCCGCAGGTTGGTGATGGTCACGGTGTCGGCCTGCTGCGCGAAGACGCCCGGGTTGCCGCGCACGCCGGGCACCTGGTCGACGGTGCTGGCGTCCTGCCCGACGTTGATGTTCCGGAACGAGGCGTTGCCGGCGACCTCGTCGCCGTCGACCACGAGGGTCCGGGCGGTGACCGGCTTTCCGGCGCCGCCCGCGGTGATCCGCAGGTTGATCCCGCCCAGGCTGATGCTCTGGCACAGGTTGGTCAGCTCGGCCCTGTCGATAGCCGACACGATCACCACGACCTGCCCGCCGGTGTCGCCCTGGTTGGGGCTGTCGGGGATCATCTGGTCGAGCGTGGCGAACTGCTCGAACCCGGTGCCGGTGAGCTTGTCGGCGGTGACCGTGAACGGCATGCCCGAGATGGCGAACTGCGCGCCGAGCACGCCCTGCGCGGTCAGCACGACCATGCCGGCCGCGCCCGCTACGACGGTACCCATGGTGAGGGCGAACCGGCGCCAGCGCACGCCGCTGCGCGGCGGCTCGGGCTCGTGCGGTGAGATCTGCTCCGACATGGCGGCTCCTTTTCGAGATCAATTCATCGACGACGATGCGAAGTGAGATCTGAATTGGTTAGCAGAAATTTCTCGCGCTGAATGCGCAGAGCCGAAGTTACCGCTGGGTAAAGGGCGGGTCAACAGCCTGTAGCAGCCAGTTGGGCGGCATCTGCGAATTGCGGCCAAAGTGAAAAACCGCTGCGGTTTTCGACCGCGACGCAGGTCAGGAGTGGACCGTCGGTGCGCAGGGAGCGGCGGCACTCGGGCCGTCGTCCGGTCGGATCGGCCGGGTGGCCCGGACCGCGCCCTCGGTGCCGAGGAACGGGGCGGTGGCCGCGTAGGTGAGCACCGGCAGCAGCTGGGGCAGCTCCTCCGCGCGGCCCCGCGCGACCCGGGCGCGGATCGTCGCGTGGAGGCCGCCGACAACGGTGGACACCAGCGTGTCCCGGTCCACACCGGCCTCGACGGGGCCGGGGCCCGCGTCGGCGAAGAACCGGCGGAAGCTGCCCAGCAGGGCATCCCGTTCCCGGCGGGCGTCCGGGCCGGCCGCGTCCACCTCGACCAGCGCCATCCGGGCGAACGCCGGCACGCTGGCGAGCACCTCCAGCAGGGTGCGCAGGGCGGCGCGGGCGGCGTCCGGCCAGGCCGGTCCCGCCTCGCGGTAGGCGCTCTCCATGAGCTGCGACACCACGGCGATGCCGTGCCGGTAGGCGGCGAGGAACGCGTCCTCCTTGCCGGTGAAGAGGGCGTAGAAGGCCGGCCGGGTCACCCCGGCGGCGTGGCAGATGTCGCTGACGCGGGCGTTGTCGTAGCCCCTCGTCGCGACCTCCTGGACCAGCCCGTCGAAGAGGCGGTCGCGCTGGGTGGCAGCCACCACCTCGGCGGAGACCCGGCGCGGGCCGCGCTTGATGGCGCGGCCCGGGTCGCGGCCGGGGCGCGCGCCGGGCAGTGGGACCGGCGCCGGCTGCGGGCGGCGCTGCGTGGTCAACTTATCGACCTCCCTGGATGCATTGACTTTACGACCCTCCGGGGTTTACAACTATCTGCACGCTGAGTTGGCGCCCCGTCACCGATGGTGATCTCGCCAGATGGTCACCCCTGGCTCGTCGAAGGAGGGTTCGATGGCTGTCATTATCACCGAGCGCGCGTGCCCTCCCAAGACCGGAAAGGCGCAGGTGACGCGGCTCCGCCGCGGTGCGCCACGCCGGCCCGCCCGCTGACGTCGGCGGCAGCTCCGCCACCGCCCCGGCCGGCCCTCGACGGGCCGCCGCCGGGCACCCCACCGCGTCCGTCCGACACGGACGGTCGCGCCCGCCGCCCGGCCGTCCCCGCCGGGCGGGGACCGCTTGTGCGGTCCGATCGTCCCCGTCCCACCGCCGGAAGGAAGAACCATGCCCAGGTACGGACGAATCGGCGCGGGCCTCGCCGCCCTGGCGCTGCTGACCGGTGTCGTCGGCGCCGCCCCCGCTGTCGCCGCTCCCACCTCGTCGCTCGCCAGCGCCGTGCTCACCTACCCGACCCCCGGCGGCACCGCCGTCGCCGTCAACGACGTCGTCCAGGCCAGCCTGAAGACCGGCACCAACGCCACCTTCTACTCCTCGGCCACCGGCACCACGGGCGTGAAGTGCGCCGCGTCCAGCTTCAGTGCCACGGTGCTGAGCAACCCGACCGCTCCGGGCACCGCCACCGAGAGCCTCACCGCGCAGACCTTCACCAGCTGCACCACCAACGTGTTCGGCACGACCGGGGTGCAGAGCGTGACCGTCAACAACCTCCCGTACGCCACGTCGGTCACCAGCGCCGGCGTCGTCACCATCTCCGGCACGGCGGCCGCGCCGATCCAGAGCACGGTCGTGCTGAACAGCCTGCTCGGCCCGATCACCTGCGTCTACCGGACCGGCACGAACAGCCTCACCGGCACGGCGGCCAACGCCACCAACTCGATCACGTTCACCAACCAGGTGCTGACCAAGTTCTCCGGGCCCAGCCTCTGCTTCGGCACCGCGTACTTCTCGGCGACGTACTCGCCGGTGCGGGACACCAGCCGGACCGGCAGCCCGGCCGTCTACGTCAACTGACCACCCGTCCACGGGCCGGTGCGCGGCGGTTCGCCGGGCACCGGCTCCGCCCCGGTCAGCCGGCCGCCAGCGCCGCGTGCAGCGCGCGCATCGACCGCACCGCCGAGCGGATCTCCTGGAGGTAGCGCCCCGGGGTGAGGGTGGGCTCGGGCACCGGGACCGGCGCGGCCAGGGCCGGGTCCACCCCGACGGTGTCGATTCCGCAGCCGAACGGCACGGCGAGGGTGCGCAGCGCGTCGCAGTGCTGGAACGGCACGTAGATCGGCGCGGTCACCATGAGCACCGGATCGCCCTCGCGCAGCCGGACGTGCTCGGCCCAGAACCGCTGGGTGTCGGCGGTGTGCGCCCGGCGGCGGTGCGGCTCGCCGGAGGGCGCGGCGAGCACCCGCACCGGGGGCAGCCCGGCCGGCCGGTAGGTGCGGGAGGACCAGGCCCGGTGCGGGTGGTCCGCGGTCTCGCCGGTCTCCTCGCTGGGCGCGTCCACCCCGAAGGCCAGGCGCACCCCGGCGTCGAGGGCGTCGACCTCCGTGGCGCAGCCGTGCACGCCGGCGTCGGCGAGCAGCCGCGACTCGACCGGGGAGAGGGCCCGGAAGCTGCCCAGCACCGCCACCTCGCCGGTCACCCCGGCGACCGTCCGGGCCAGGTGCGCGGCGTACGCGGTGCGCCGCAGGCAGGCGTGCGCCAGGCCGCCGAGGACGAGCAGGTGCGCGTACCGGGGCAGGGTGGGCGGGAGCGACCGGACCAGGCCGAGCGCCGCCGCCGCGTCGTGCACCAGCCCGACCGTGGCGGGGTCGAACGCCGGCTCGCGGGCGTCGGGGCGTTCCCGCCCGGCGCGGAAGTCCCAGTGCCGGGCGGAGAACTCGTCCAGCCCGGCCAGCACCGCGCCCAGGTCACCGGCCGGCCAGGCGCCGCCGAAGTGCCCCACGAGGGCCCGCATCGGGGGCGAGCCCGCCCAGGCGTCGATCCCCGCCGTGAGTGCCACCCGGGTCGTCCCCGCCGCGCCGGCCGGCAGCGCCACCTCCGTCGTCCGCACCCGGCGGATGCTACCGGCGGCGAACGGGCGCCGACCGGCCGTTGTGGATCGTGGCTACCCTGAGCACACCGAGTGACCGGGGGTGGCCGATGGCGGGTGCGGCGATGCGGCGGCGGGCGCGGGGCCGGACCGGCTCGGGCGAGCACCTGGTGCGGCTGGTCACGCACGCCGACCCGGTGGCCCTGGTCGGCATCACGCTCTCCATCCTGCTGTCCGTGGCGCTCGACCTCACCAACGCGGCCACCGGCGTCGAGTCGCTGCTGGCCGGGCTCATGGGCATCACCATCTCGCTGGTGCTCGACTCGCTGGCCCGGGCCGAGCGCCGGTTCCAGCTGCGCACGCTCCTCGACGGGCCGCCCTGGCTGGTCGGCGCCACCCCGCAGCTCGCCGGCGCGCTGCGCGAGGCGGCCGAGCGGCACGCCGGGACCCGGGTGGCGGCCGAGGCGCAGCGCCGCTTCGAGGAGTTCCGCCGGGAGGCCGAGCAGCTCGCCGCGGGCCGGATCATCCGGCCCGGCGACGACGCCGAGGACCTGATCGGCGCCACCCGGGACTGCGCTCGGGAGCTGGTCGGGCTCACCAACGTGATGCCCCGGGTCAGCGGTGAGCTGAGCTGGTGGCGCGGCGACGTCGGCCGCCGCTACTGGGAGGCGAACCTGGCGGCCCTCGCCCGGGGCGTACGGATCACCCGGATCTTCACGTACGCCACCCTCACCCCCGAACTGTCCGAGCTGATCGAGACGCAACGGCGCGCCGGCGTGCGGGTCGGGCTGCTGCCGCTCGGCGGCGTCAGTCCGCACCTTCACGTCAACCTCGTGGTCTGGGACGGATCGAGCTGCTGGGAGGGGCGGATGACCGCGCACGGCGAGATCAGCGAGCACGAGTTCTCCGTCCACCCGGCCGACGTGGAGCGGCTGACCCGCGTCTTCCGGCTCTGCGCCGACATCGCCACCTTCCCGGGCTGACCGCCATGACGTGGACCGCCGTGCTGCTGGTGACCGCCGTGGTCTGGGCGGTCAGCGTGCTCCGCTCGGTGCGGTTGCGCGCCTTCGTCTACAGCCTGCCGCTGCCCATGACCCTGGCCCTGGTCACCACCGGCCACCGGGTGGAGGGAGCGCAGGTGCTCGGGGTGGTCGGCCTCAACCTCTTCTTCGTCACGGTGGCGGTCACCCACCGCCGGTTGCGCTGGCCGATCCTGCTGGCCGACCTGGCCGGCGTCGCGGCCTACGTGGCGTTCAGCGCCGGCGTGCTGGCGGTGCCGCTGCCGTTCGAGGCGGCGCTGGCCGGCACCGTGGCGCTCTGGGCGCTGACCATGCTGCTGCTGCGCCGCCGGGCCGCCGGTGCGCCGGAGCAGGAGCCCGTGGATGCCCGGCGGGACGGCCTCGCCGCCCCGGTCAAGCTGGTGGTGATCTTCGTGGGCGCGCTGCTCACCGGGCTGCTCGGCGAGCTGCTGCGCGGCATGGTGGTCACCTTCCCGTACTCCGGGGTGCTGGTCGCCGTCGAGGCCCGCCGCCAGCTCGTCGAGTTCAGCCGGCACTTCGCCCGCAACAGCCTGGCCCTGGTCGGCTTCCTCGCCGGCTGCCACTACCTCCAGGACACCTCGCCGGGCCTCGCCCTGGCCGCCGGCTGGGCCGCCTTCGCGCTGGTCGCCGCCGCCCTGCACCTGCCCCGCGCCGGTGCGCTGCTACGGATCGAGTGGCCGCCGAGCCGTCTGACCAGCGGAAGGGTGAGCGCCAGCCGGATTTCGCTCCGGAAACCGCAACAGGGTGGTTGACGTGGTGTCAGGCGGGCGGCCCCGCTGCGCTACACAGTGACAGTTGTCCCTGCCTCCGCGTGATGAGAGCGTGCGGGGGACCAACCGCCGCTGAAGGGTGCGCCGATGACCTCCGACGACCTGCTGGCCCGGCACCGGGCCGTGCTCCCGTCCTGGATGCCGCTCTACTACGCCGAACCGCTGGAACTGGTCTCCGGCTCCGGCCGCCGGGTCACCGACGCGGCCGGACGCACCTACCTGGACTTCTTCGGCGGCGTGCTGACCAACATGATCGGCTACGACATCCCGGAGATCCGGGAGGCGGTCGAACGGCAGGTGCGCACCGGCATCGTGCACAGCTCGACGCTCTACCTGATCCGTCAGCAGGTCGAGCTGGCCGAGAAGATCGCCCGGGTCTCCGGCATCCCCGACGCGCGGGTGTTCTTCACCAACTCCGGCACCGAGGCCAACGAGGCGGCCCTGCTGGTCGCCACCAACCACCGCCGCTCGCACCAGGTCCTCGCCGTGCGCAACAGCTACCACGGCCGGTCGTACGCGGCCATGGGCGTCACCGGCAACCGGGGCTGGTCGGCCAGCGCCCTCAACCCGCTCCAGGTGGCCTGGCTGCACTCCGGCGAGCGGCTGCGCGGCCTGCTGGCCCGGCTGGACGAGAGCGACCGGATCGACGCCGCCGTGGAGGACCTGCGCGAGGTGCTCGCCACCCAGACCGCCGGCGACGTGGCCTGCCTGATCGCCGAGCCGATCCAGGGCGTCGGCGGCTTCGTGCACGGCCCGGACGGGCTCTTCGCCGCCTGGAAGAAGGTGCTCGACGAGCACGGCATCCTGCTCATCTCCGACGAGGTGCAGACCGGCTGGGGCCGCACCGGCGAGCACTTCTGGGGCTACGAGGCGCACGGTGTCACTCCGGACCTGCTCACCTTCGCCAAGGGCATCGGCAACGGCTTCGCCCTGGCCGGCGTCGTCGGCCGGGCCGAGGTGCTGGAGTCGGTGCCGGCGATCAGCTTCTCCACCTACGGCGGCAACCCGGTCTCCACGGCGGCCGGCAACGCGGTCGTCGACTACCTGCTGAACCACGACCTCCAGGCCAACGCCGCGCGGGTCGGCGCGATCCTCGGCGACGGCCTGCGGGCCGCCACCGCCGACCTCGACTCCGTCGCCGAGGTCCGCGGGAAGGGCCTCATGCTGGGCGTCGAGTTCGTCCGGCCGGGCACCACCGAGCCCGATCCCACGCTCACCACCCGGGTCTTCGAGGCCTGCCGGGAGGGTGGCCTCCTGGTCGGCAAGGGCGGCCTGCACGGCAACGTGGTGCGGATGGGACCGCCGCTGACCCTCACCGAGGACGAGGCCCGCGAGGGCCTGGCCATCCTGGTCGAGGCCATCCGCTCGTCCGTCGCCGCCGCTGAGGTGATCGCATGAGCACCATCGGGCACTTCGTCGACGGGAAGCGGATCAGCGGGGACTCCGACCGGCGCGGGGACGTCTTCGACCCGGCGACCGGGCGGCGTACCGGGCAGGTGGCGCTGGCCTCCGCCGCCGACGTGGCGGGCGCGGTCGAGGCCGCCGAGCGGGCCGCCCGGTCCTGGCGGGACGCCTCGCTGGCCAAGCGGACCGCCGTCATGTTCGCCTTCCGCGAGCTGGTCAACGCCCGCCGCGACCGGCTCGCCGAGGTGATCACGGCCGAGCACGGCAAGGTGCTCGCGGACGCCGCCGGCGAGGTGCAGCGCGGCCTCGAGGTGATCGAGTACGCCTGCGGCATCCCCTCGGCCCTGCGCGGCGGCTTCAGCGAGAACGTCTCCACCGAGGTCGACTCGTACAGCCTGCGGCAGCCGCTCGGTGTGGTGGCGGTGATCTCCCCGTTCAACTTCCCGGTGATGGTCCCGCTCTGGTTCGTCCCGGTGGCGATCGCCTGCGGCAACGCCGTGGTGCTCAAGCCCAGCGAGAAGGACCCGAGCGCCGCGCTGCTGCTGGCCGAGTGGTTCACCGAGGCCGGGCTGCCGGACGGCGTGCTCAACGTGGTCAACGGCGACAAGGAGGCGGTCGACGCGCTGCTCGACCACCCGGGCGTCAAGGCGGTGTCGTTCGTCGGCTCCACCCCGGTGGCCCGGTACGTGCACCAGCGCGGCTCGCTGGCCGGCAAGCGGGTGCAGGCGCTCGGCGGGGCGAAGAACCACATGGTGGTGCTCCCCGACGCCGACCTGGACCTGGCCGCCGACGCCGCGGTCAACGCCGGCTTCGGCTCGGCGGGGGAGCGGTGCATGGCGATCTCCGCGCTGGTCGCGGTCGAGCCGGTGGCCGACGCCCTGGTCGCCCGGATCGCCGAGCGGATGGGCCGGCTGCGCACCGGCGACGGCCGGCGGGGTTGCGACATGGGCCCGCTGGTCACCGCCGCGCACGCCGAGCGGGTCCGCTCCTACGTGGAGTCCGGGATCGCGGCCGGCGCGGTGCCGGTGGTGGACGGGCGCGAGGTGACTCCGGACGGGGACGCCGACGGGTTCTGGCTCGGCCCGACCCTCTTCGACCACGTCACGCCGGAGATGTCGATCTACACGGACGAGATCTTCGGCCCGGTGCTCAGCGTGGTCCGGGTCGGCTCGTACGACGAGGCCGTCGAGCTGGTCAACGCCAACCCGTACGGCAACGGCACGGCGATCTTCACCAACGACGGTGGCGCCGCCCGGCGCTACCAGCACGAGGTGGAGGTCGGCATGATCGGCGTCAACGTGCCGATCCCGGTGCCGATGGCCTACTACTCGTTCGGCGGCTGGAAGGCCTCCCTCTTCGGCGACCTGCACGCGCACGGCGCCGACGGGGTCGCCTTCTTCACCCGGGGCAAGGTGGTCACCAGCCGCTGGCTCGACCCGCGCCACGGCGGGGTCAACCTCGGCTTCCCCACCCAGACCTGAGCAGCCGCAGCACCCCCGCCCCGGCCAGGTACGCCACCAGTGCCGGGGCGGGCACCCCCAGCGGCTCGGGCGCGGTCTTGCGGGTGAGGCTGTTCAGCAGCAGTCCGGCGACGAGCCCCGCGTACCCGAGGACGGCCAGCGCGGTGCGTAGCCGGCGGGCGCCGTCGCCGGCCGGGCCGGCCGCGGGCGGGCGGCGCGTGCGGGCCTCGATCGGACCGAACACGGCGACCAGCGCGGCCAGCACCACGGCGAGGGCGAGCAGCCAGGGGACCCGCCAGCCCCACCAGGCGGCCGAGCCGACCGGCGGGGTGGGCAGGGCGCCGAGCGCGTCGAGCAGCCCGACCAGCAGCACCGCGGCGGTGAGGTGCCAGAGGAAGACGGTCAGCACCACCGCATTGACCGCGATCGTCGCCTGCCAGGGGCCGGACCGGCGCAGCCAGCGCCCGGCCGGCTCCCGCAGCAGCAGGATCAGCCCGAGCTGGGCGGTGGCCACGGCCAGCAGTGCGAGGCTCGGCGGCGCCGCGTTGTCCAGGCGCTCGCCCGGCACGTTGAGCATCGCCACCGGATACGGCCCGACGACCGTCAGCAGCACCACCGCGACCAGCCCGCCGGTGAGCAGGGCCGTCCCGGCGGCACGGGACAGCGGCAGCCGGCGCCGGCGCAGGCCCCGCGGCGCGGCCGGCTCGCCCGGGGCGCGGCCCCGGGTGCGGCTGTCGTACCAGGCGAAGCCGAGCTGGTGGACGGCCAGCCAGCCGAACACGTAGTTGCCCGTGGCGAGCCCCACCGGGCCCCAGATCCGGCCCAGGTCCCCGAGCGCCACGAGGCCGACCAGCACCAGGGGCACGGCGAGGCCGAAGCGGCGGTGCAGCGCGTACATGGGCGGGGTCAGCGGCACCACGATCAGGTAGGCCACCAGGAACCACAGCGGGATGGTGGCGAACCAGACCACGGTGCGGACCTCCACCGGGTCGGCGCCGCGCAGCGTGGCCACCCCGGCGCCGGCCGCCAGCACCAGCAGCAGCGCCGTGGTGGGCCGGGCCAGCCGGGCGCTGCGGTCGACCAGCCACCCGGTGGCGGTTCCCCCGCGGCGCCGGCGCGCGGTCAGCGAGGCGGCGTTGGCATAGCCACCGACCAGGAAGAACACCGGGATCACCTGGGCCACCCAGGTCAGCGGCCAGGCCCACGGCAGGTCACCGAGGGCGGAGTGGCCGGCGGGGCGGCCGGCCCGGTCGTACCCGATGACGGTCACGCCCCAGTGGCCGAGCACGACCATGGTGATGGCGAGCGCCCGGAGCAGGTCGGCGTAGCGCTCCCGAGTGGCCGGCGTGCGCTCGGCGAGCTGCCGCAGGCGGCGCATGGGCCCAGGCTATGCCAGCCGCGACCGACCGGTACGGATAACGGTTCGGTCCTGAGGTCTTGTGGTCCGGGCCGCGCTGCCGTAGAAATTCTTCAGCAACATCAAGTTAATTGAAGACAAGCGACAGCTGGCCTCCCCGAGCCTCGATGTTTACCCGAACCGAGGAGATGCGATGAACAGGCGTGAGATCCTCCGGCGGACCGCGGCCGCCGGTCTGCTGGCCACCCCCGCCGCCGGCCTGCTCGCCGGCTGCGCCACCTCCGGTGGCGACGACGACAAGGGCGACTCCGGCGCCTACAAGGGCACCAAGAGCGAGCAGAACCCGCTCGGTGTCAAGGAGGACGCCCCGCTCGAGGTGGTGATCTTCAACGGCGGCTTCGGCGAGCAGTACGCCAAGGCCCACGAGGCCATGTACAAGGAGAAGTACCCGAAGGCGGAGATCAAGCACTCGGCCACCCAGGAGATCAACAAGACCCTCCAGCCGCGCTTCGTCGACGGCACCCCGCCGGACGTGGTCAACAACTCCGGCGCCGGCCAGATCGACTTCAACGGTCTGGTCAGCCAGAACGCCATCGCCGACCTGGGCGACCTGCTGGCCGCGCCCAGCCTGGACATCCCCGGCAAGTCGGTGAAGGACACCCTGCTCCCCGGCGCGGTCGAGGTCGGTTCGTACGACGGGAAGTTCCTGGTCCTCAACTACACGTACACCGCCTACGGCATCTGGTACTCCACCAAGACCTTCACCGAGCGCAACTGGCAGTACGCGAAGACCTGGGACGAGCACATCGCGCTCTGCAAGCAGATCAAGGCCGCCGGGGTCGCCCCCTGGACGTACGCGGGCAAGCACCCCCGCTACATGAGCTGGCCGCTGATCGCCACCGCGATCAAGTTCGGCGGGCCGTCGGTGGCGGTCGCGATCGACAACCTCGAGCCGAACGCCTGGAAGTCCGACGCCATGAAGGCGGCGGCCGACGCCTGGTACCAGATCGTCAAGGACAAGTACATCCTGGACGGTTCGCCGGGCCTGGACCACATCCAGTCGCAGACCGCCTGGTGCCAGGGCAAGGCCGCCTTCATCTCCTGCGGTTCCTGGCTGGAGAGCGAGCAGGCGAAGGTGACGCCGGCCGGCTTCAACATGGCCATCGCGCCGACGCCGAGCCTGGGCAGCGGGGACAAGCTGCCGTTCGAGGCGATCCGGGGCACCGCGGGCGAGCCGTTCATGGTGCCGGCGAAGGCGAAGAACGTCGCCGGCGGCCTGGAGTACTTCCGGACGATGCTCTCCAAGAAGGGCGCGCAGGACTTCACGAAGAAGGTCTCCAGCCTGACCGTCGTGGCCGGCGCGACCGACGGGATCGAGCTGCCGTTCGGCCTGACCACCGTGGTCAAGGCCCTGGAGGCGTCCGGCAGCAACGGCTTCAACTGGGTCTACAACAACTACTACCGCAAGCTCGAGCGCGAACTGGTCGACGCCGCGTGCGGCGAGTTCTTCAGCGGCCGGAGCACCCCGGCCGAGTTCCTCGACCAGTGCCAGAAGGGGGCGGACACGATCGCCCAGGACAGCTCGATCAAGAAGTACAAGCGGGCTGCGTAACATCCGACCGGTGGGGGTGGACCCGTCCGCCCCCACCGTTCTGCCGCTGGGGAGTAGGTCCATCTCGTGAGACACGGCAAGTACCCGCTGATCATCGTCTTCCTGGTGCCACCGCTGCTGCTCTACGGCGTCTTCGTGCTGTCGCCGTACCTGCAGGCGTTCCAGATCTCCACCACCAACTGGCTCGGCTACTCCGCGCACGCCGACTCGGTGGGGATGGCCAACTTCCGGACGCTGCTGCACGACGGCCAGGTGTGGAACGCGATCAAGAACAACGCGATCATGCTCGCCGTGGTGCCGGTACTCACCATCGTGCTCGGACTGTTCTTCGCCACCATGCTCAACATGGGTGGCCGCAAGGGGCGGGCCGGGGTCACCGGCGTCCGGGGCACATCCGTCTACCGGATGGTCTACTTCTTCCCGCAGGTGCTCTCGGTGGTGATCATCGCCCTCCTCTGGAAGGAGGTCTACCACCCCAACAACGGCCTGCTCAACGGCGCGTTGCGGGCCCTGGGCCTGCCGGCGCCGACGTGGCTCGGTGATCCGCGTACGGCATTCTGGTGCGTGCTGGCGGTGATGGTCTGGAGCAACGTGGGGTTCTACGTGGTGCTCTTCGGCGCCGCCATGTCCGCCGTCCCGCGCGACATCTACGAGGCGGTGATGCTCGACGGTGCGTCCCGGTGGACGACGCTGCGGCGGATCACCGTTCCGCTGCTCTGGGACACCGTGCAGGTCGCCTGGATCTATCTGGCCATCGCCGCGCTGGACGGCTTCATCCTGGTCCAGCAGATGACCAACGGCGGCCCCAACTTCTCGTCCGACGTGATCGGCCTGCGGATGTACGAGACCGCGTTCGGCAGCGAGAGCAAGTTCGGGTACGCCTCCGCGATCGGCGTGGTGATGCTGTTCCTGACCCTGTCGGTCGCGGTGCTGGCGCTGCGTACCGCCCGTCGCGATCGGATCGAGTACTCGTGACCACGCTGGATCGACACACGACGGCGGAGGCCGAGAAGTCCGGGGCCGCCCGCGGCCAGGACCGGCGGCTGCGCCGCGAACTGGGCGTCGCCAACCTGTTCTCGCACGGTTTCCTGCTGCTCTGGGCGGCGCTGACCGCGCTGCCGCTGCTGTGGATGTTCCTCAGTTCGTTCAAGAGCGACGGCGAGATCCTCTCCGACCCCTGGGGGCTGCCCGGAGCGCTGCGCTTCGAGAACTGGTCCCGGGCCTGGACCGAGGCGCACATCGGCCGGTACTTCCTGAACAGCGGCATCGTGGTGGCCGGCTCGCTCACCCTCACCATGCTGCTCGGGGCCACGGCGGCGTACGTCTTCGCCCGGTACGAGTTCCGGGGCCGGCAGGTCGCCTACTACCTGTTCGTCGGCGGGATGATGTTCCCGGTGTTCCTCGCCCTCGTGCCGCTCTTCTTCGTGGTGCGCAACGCCGGCCTGTTCGGCACCTGGACCGGGCTGATCCTGGTCTACGCCGCCTACTCGCTGCCCTTCACGGTCTTCTTCCTGACCGCCTTCTTCCGGACGCTCCCGACATCGATCGCCGAGGCGGCGCTCATCGACGGCTGCGGGCACTTCGGGCTCTTCTTCCGGGTCATGCTGCCGATGGCGCGACCGGGACTGATCAGCGTGGCGATCTTCAACTTCCTCAGCCACTGGAACCAGTTCATCCTGCCGCAGGTGTTGATGCAGGGCGACGACTCCAAGTGGGTGCTGGCGCAGGGCCTCACCGCCCTGGCCGTCAGCCAGGGCTACCAGGGTGACTTCAGCGGCCTGTTCGCGGGACTGACCATCGCCACCCTGCCGGTGTTGGCGGTGTACGTCGCGTTCCAGCGGCAGATCCAGACCGGCCTCACCGCCGGGCAGCTCAAGTGAGGTCGTTGCCACAGGCAACGGGGCAGCGGGACGGCTGAGCGCTCCCTTATCGTGGGCCGGCATCCTCACCGATCGACAGGAATCACATGTTCTTCCTCATCTACGACCTCCTGCTGCTGCTCGGCGGCATCGCGATGGTCGCCATCGGCATCGCCATCAAGGAGCAGGGCACCGGTGCCCGGATCCTCAACGTGGTCGTCGGCCTGGCGTTCTTCGCCTACGGCTTCTACCTGATGTTCCTCTTCGACGGCGGCTCGTACCGGATCTTCTTCTACGTCTTCATCCTGCCGATCCTGCTGATCGTGCGCGCCGTGAAGGCCCGCAAGGAGGCCCGCGAGCAGGCCGCCGCGCACCAGTTCGCCGGCGCGCCCCAGCCGGGCCAGTTCGCCCCGTCCGCGCCCGGCCAGCCGGGCCAGGGCTGGCCGGCCCCGCAGGGTCAGCCCTACGGCCAGGCCCCGCAGCACCAGCCCTACGGCCAGGCCCCGCAGAACCAGCCCTACGGCCAGGCGCCGCAGGGTCAGCCGGCTCCGCAGCCCGGCTACCCGGCGCACCCCGGGCAGCCGGCCCCGCAGGGGCACTACGGCCAGCCGCAGGGGCAGCCGTACCCGGGCGCCTGACGGTTTGTCCTGGTAGTGGGCCGGTCGGCGGTGTCGGCCGGCCCCCTTCCGGCTTGACCCGTAGGAAATCTCCTACCTATTGTGGTGGCCATGACCGTGACCCACGTACAACTCGTCTCCGTGCCCGTCAGCGACCAGGACCGGGCCCGCGACTTCTACCTCGACGTCCTCGACTTCGACCTGATCTTCGACAATCCGATGGGGCCTGACGGCAGCCGCTGGATCCAGGTGGCACCGAAGGGCGCGGCCACCGCGCTGACCCTTGTCACCTGGTTCCCGACCATGTCGCCCGGCTCGCTGAAGGGCCTGGTGCTGGAGACGGACGACCTCGACGCCGACGCCGCCCGGCTGCGGGAGCGGGGCGTGGGCCTCCCCGACGGCGGCATCCAGACCGCGCCGTGGGGCCGCTACATCACCTTCCACGACCCCGACGGCAACGGCATCGTCCTGCAGTCCACCCGGGTCTGACGTGTCGGACGTCTTCGCGGCGCTGGCCAATCCCACCCGCCGGGAACTGCTCCGGCTGCTCCTCGAACGCGGCGAGCAGCCGGTGCAGCAGCTGGCCGACCACTTCGACATGCGCCGGCCCAGCCTGTCGGAGCACCTGCGGGTGCTCAAGGACGCCGGGCTGGTGACCGAGCAGCCGATCGGCCGGCAGCGCTTCTACGCGCTGTGCCCCGAGCCGCTGCGCGAGGTGGCCGATTGGCTCGGCCCGTACGAGCGCTTCTGGCGGGCGCGCCTCGCCGGCCTGCGCGAGGTGCTGGACGGGCTGCCCGATGAGTGAGCCGGCGACGATCGAGGTCGACCAGTTCCTGGCCCACCCGCCGGCCAAGGTCTGGCGGGCGCTGACCGATTCTGATCTGCTGGCCCGTTGGTTGATGCCCAACGACTTCCGGCCGGTTCCGGGGCACTCGTTCACCTTCCGCACCACCCCGCGGCCGGGTCAGGGCTTCGACGGCGTGGTGCACTGCGAGGTGCTGGAGCTGGACGAGCCGCGCCGGCTGCGCTGGGCCTGGCGGGGTGGCCGGCTGGACACCGTCGTCACGTGGACCCTGGTGCCGGAGGGGCGGGGCACCCGGCTGTTCCTGGAGCACGCCGGGTTCGACCCGGACGACCCGGTGCAGCGGCGCACCTTCACCCTGCTCGACGGCGGCTGGCGCAGCCACGTCTGGCCACGACTGACGCAGGCCCTCGCCGACCTGGGCTAGCGGCCTGGCTGAGGGGACGGGGACGCCCGGGTCGCGGTGGCCGGCCCGGCTGCCTGGAGACCCGGCCGCCGGGGCGACCGGGGTGCGTCGCCCGGTTCAGCCCGCCGCCGGCACCAGCAGGGCGTGCAGGGCGACCGGGTCGGCGACCTCGGGCAGGTCGCGGGCGGCCAGCCAGGCGGCTGCGGCGGCCCCGTCGCCGGCGCTGTGCAGCGGTGCGTCCGGCCACCGGCGGGCCAGTTCGGCGCGGACCGCCGCGGCCAGCGGGGTGTCCCCGGTGAGCAGGCCGCCCCCGAGCACCACCGGGTCCGTGGCACCGGGCGGCCGGATGCGGGAGACGCTCTCGGCCAGCAGCGCGGCCGCCTCCGCGACCAGCGCCAGGCCGGTCGGCTCGCCGTCCCGCGCCGCGTTGACGACCAGCGGGGCGAGCCGGGCCAGCTCGACCGGCGGCCGGCGGGTCACCGCCTGCACCACGGCCTCCGCGGTCGCGCGGGGGCGGTCGGCGACCGCGGTGGCGCCGGTCAGGTCGGCGAGCACCCGGCGCGCCAGGTCACCGGGCGTCCCGGCCCGGTCCAGGTCGGTGAGCAGGCGGCGGACCGCCTCCCGGCCGAGCCAGAACCCGGAGCCGGCGTCGCCGAGCAGCCAGCCGTGCCCGTCGGCGGTGCGGTCGAGGCGCAGGTCGTGCACCTGGGCAGCGATCGCCCCGGTGCCGGCGATGAGCACGGTGCCGTCGGTGGCCGCCGTGCCGGAGGCGTACGCGACGAGGGCGTCGCCGTGGACGGCGTAGGGGCAGCGCAGGCCGGCGTCGGCCCAGGCCCGGTCGAAGGCGGCGCGGCCCTGCGGGTCGGCGAGGAGGCGCCCGGCCCCGGCCAGCCCGATGACGCCGGCGCGGACCCGGGTCGGATCGATGTCGGTGAGCGCGCCGCGCAGCGCGGCGAGGAGTTCGGCCGCCGCCCGCTCGGCCCCGTGGCTGGTCGGGTTGCCCCCGCCGGCGCGGCCGGTGCCGAGGCGTACCCCGTCGAGGCTGAGGGCGGCGGCGCGGGTGGACGTACCCCCGACGTCGAGACCGACCACGACGGTGTCCGACATCCCTCCATGCTGGTGGGCCGCGCTTTCCGACGCAAGATCCGGGCTGTGCGCCAGGTAACAGTTTGAAAACTTCGCCCACGGCCTTGACACGGAGGGGCCTTCAGTAAGAACTTTTACCACTAACAGTTAACACTCTTTTCCGAAAGGCGTCCCATGGTTGATCACGAGGTGGACACCCCCGCGGGGACCGCGGTGGTCGACGCCGACGCGGTCGACCGGCGGGGTGCGGTGATCGTCTCCTCCGACGGCGTGCTGGCCAGGGTCAGGGCCGGGGCGGGGGAGCTGACGGGGGCGTTGCGCCGGGTCGCCGAGCACGTGCTCAGCGACCCGGAGGCGGCGGCCCGGGCCACGATCGTCGAGTTGGCCGAGCGTAGCGGCACCTCGCCGGCCACCATCACCCGGTTCTGCCGGGCCATGGGCTTCGAGGGTTACGCGGACCTGCGGCTCGGCATCGCCGCGGAGACCGGCCGGGCGCGCTCGGCGGGCTGGACGGTCGACATCGGCCGGGAGATCCAGCCCAGCGACCCGCTGTCCCGGGTGCTCGACCAGATCATGGCCGCCGACACGCGGGCCATGCACGACACGGCCGCGCTGCTCGACCTCACCGAGGTGGAGCGGGCCGCGGTGGCCATCGCCGGGGCCAGCCGGGTGAACATCTTCGGCGCCAGCGGCAGTGCGCTGGTCGGTGAGGAGATGCAGTTCAGCCTGCACCGCATCGGGGTGGCCGCCTGGGCCTGGAGCGACGTGCACGAGGGGCTGGCCAGTGCCGCGCTGCTCGGCGTCGGCGACGTCGCGCTCGGCATCTCGCACACCGGGCAGACCCGGGAGACCATCGAGATGCTCGCGGAGGCGGGCAGCCGGGGAGCCACGACGGTCGCGCTGACCGGCTTCCCCCGGTCGCCGCTGGCCGAGCTGGCCGACATCGTGCTGGTCACCGCCAGCCAGGCCACCACCTTCCGGCCCGACGCGCTCTCCGCCCGGCATCCCCAGCTCGTCGTGCTCGACCTGCTCTACATCGCGGTGGCGCAGCGCACCCACGACCGCGCCCACGCGGCCTTCCGGCGTACCGCCCAGGCCGTCGACGGGCACAAGGCCGAGAAGGGGGCCACCTCATGATCAGTGCCCAGCGGTACGCGGACGCCGTCCGCCCGGTGCTCGACCGGCTGGTCGACACCCAGGCGGAGGCGGTCGACCGGGCGGCCGACGTGATCGCCGGCGGCCTGCGTGCCGGCGGGGTGCTCCAGGCGTTCGGCGCCGGCCACTCCGAGGCGTTCGCCGCCGAGCTGGTGGCCCGGGCCGGCGGCCTGGTCCCGACCAACCGACTCTCCCTGCACGACCTCGTGCTGCACGGCGACGCGCCCCGCGACGTGCTCGCCGACCCCAAGCTGGAACGCGACCCGGCCGTGGCGCACCAGCTCTACGCTCTGGCGGCGCCGCAGCCGGAGGACGTGTTCGTGGTCGCCTCCCAGTCCGGCATCAACGGCTCCGTGGTCGAGCTGGCGGCGCTGGTCCGGGAGCACGGTCACCCGTTGATCGCGGTCACCTCGGTCGAGCACACCGCACGGGTCGCCCCGCGGCACCCGTCCGGCCAGCGGCTCGCCGACCTCGCCGACGTCGTGCTGGACAACGGCGCGCCGTACGGTGACGCACTGCTGCCGCTCGAGGGCGGCGGCGCGGTCTGTGCGGTCTCGTCGGTCACTGCGGCGCTGCTGGCGCAGCTGCTGACCGCCGAGGTCGTACGACGGTTCCACCAGGCCGGGGAGGTACCCCCTATCTACCTCTCCGCCAACGTCCCCGGTGGGGACGAGCACAACCTCGCCCTCGAGTCGCGGTACGCCGGGCGCCTCCGGCGGACCGCCTGACCCGACACCACAAGGAGAGACAGAGATGTCGGTTACCCCCGAGAACATCGGCGACCTCAGCCGCCGGACCCTTCTCCAGCGGGCCGCCGCGGCCGGCCTCCTCGCCACCCCGGCGATGGGCCTGCTCAGCGCCTGCGCCGGCAGTGAGCCGGAGAAGTCCGACACCGGCGGCGGGGCCAAGAGCAAGGACAACCCGTTCGGTGTGAAGGACGGCAGCGCCGTCAAGGTGGTCATCTTCAACGGCGGCCTGGGCGACCAGTGGGCCAAGGAAGACAAGGTCATCTTCAGCGCCAAGCACCCGAACGTCACGGTCAACATGTCGTCGACCCAGAAGATCAAGACCGAAGAGCAGCCGAAGATGGCGACGCAGCCGAGTGACCTGGTCATGAACTCGGGCGCCGACATGATGGACCGCAGCACCCTGATCAACGAGGGCGCCATCGAGCCGCTCGACGACCTGCTCACCGCGCCCGCCTGGGACAGCGAGGGCACGGTGGCGGACTCACTGCTGCCGGGCACGGTCGGCGACGGCACCCAGAACGGCAAGTTCTACGTCGTGAACGTGGCGTACACGGTGTGGGGCAACTGGTACAACGCGGCGCTGTTCAAGAAGGAGGGCTGGCAGGCGCCGACCACCTGGGACGAGTTCTTCGCGCTGGCCCCGAAGATCAAGGCCAAGGGCATGGCGCCGTACGTCCACGACGCCGCGCACGGCTACTACCCGCGCTGGGGGCTCATGGCGAGCATCTGGAAGGCCTGCGGCAAGCAGGTCATCGTCGACATCGACAACCTGAAGGAGAACGCCTGGAAGGCCGACGGCGTGGTCAAGGCGCTGGAGCCGTGGGAGAAGCTGGTCAAGGACAAGCTGCTCCTCCCGGGCAAGCTCGACCACACCCAGTCGCAGCAGGCCTGGCTCGACGGCAAGGCGGCGTTCATCCAGGTCGGCACCTGGCTGAAGAACGAGATGGCGGCGACCATCCCGCCGGGCTTCGAGCTGACCCTGTCCGACTACTGGCACAACGCCGACGACAAGGCGCCGAAGGACGTGTTCGCCGCGTCCGGTGAGGGCTTCGTCGTGCCGAGCAAGGCCCCCAACAAGGAGGCCGCCAAGGAGTTCCTGCGGGCGATCCTGTCGAAGGCGGGTTCGGCCAAGTTCGCCGAGCTGACCAAGTCGCTGGCCTCCACCAAGGGCTCCGGCGACAACGTGCAGGACACCGCGCTCTCCAGCGCCAACACCCTGATGAAGAACGGCGGCAGTGAGCTCATCTCCGTCAAGTTCCAGGACTTCTACGCCGACCTGGACAAGGAGAGCCAGAACCTGTCCGAGGAGCTGATGGCCGGCCGGCTCACCGCGCAGCAGTTCGTCGACAAGATGCAGGCGGCCGCCGACAAGGTCGCCAAGGACTCGTCGATCAAGAAGCAGACCCGCACCGCCTGATCCGACGGAGAGAGTGAGTCCAATGCGGCACGGAGTCGCGCGTTTCGTCACGGGCTTCCTGGCCCTGCCCGTCGCGCTGTACCTGTTCTACGTGGTGTGGCCGTTCGCGCAGGCGGCGGGATACTCGCTGACCGACTGGGGTGGGTATTCGGATTCCCAGAACTTCGTCGGGCTGGACAACTACGTCCGGCTGCTCTCCGACGAGCTGATCAGGAAGGCGTTCTGGCACAACGTCTTCTTCCTGGTCACCGTGCCGCTGTTCACCATCGCGCTGGCCCTGTTCCTCGCGTTCCTGCTCAACGTGGGCGGACGCGAGGACAGGGCCGGCATCCGCGGGGTGTTCGGCTCCGCCCTCTACAAGGTCATCTTCTTCTTCCCGCAGGTGCTGTCGCTGGTGGTCATCGCCGTCATGTGGCAGCAGATCTACCGCACCGACCAGCAGGGCCTGATCAACGGCCTGCTCATCAAGATCGGGCTGGTCGACGCGGACAACCCGATCGCCTTCACCGCCGACCCGGAGCCGTTCCTCGGCATCCCCGCGGTGCTCTGGTGGCTGCTGCTCATCGCGGTGTGGAGCGGCGCCGGCTTCTACATGGTGCTGTTCTCCGCGGCCATGCAGTCGATCCCGAAGGACATCTACGAGGCGGCGATCCTCGACGGGGCGGGCCGGTTCCACACGTTCTTCCGGGTCACCCTGCCGCTGCTCCGGGACACCATCTCGGTCGCCTGGGTCTACCTGGGCTTCATCGCCCTGGACATGTACGCCCTGGTCTTCGTCATGACACCGAGCCAGGGCGGCCCGAACCACGCCAGCGAGATCTTCGCCTCGGTGATCCAGTTCAACGCGTTCCAGAAGGGCCAGTTCGGCTACGCCTGCGCGATCGCCGTGGCGCTGGCCATCTTCACCATCCTGCTGGCCGCCGTCCAGCTGAGGATCACCCGTCGTGAGCGGATCGAGTTCTGAGGAGGCCTGGACGATGAGTACGGTGACCCACACCTCCGGCCAGAAGCGACCCGACGTGGCCCCGCCGGGCCGGCCGACCGGTCGACGGGCGGAAGCCGCCGGCAACGGCATCGGCGGTCGGATCTTCAACGGCTTCTCCCACCTGTTCCTCGCGGTCTGGGCGATCATGGTGATCTATCCGCTGCTCTGGGTGGTGATGTCCGCGCTCAAGACCGACTCGGAGGTCATCCGCGAGCCGCTGTCGCTGATCCCCGAGTCGCTGCAGTGGGACAACTTCGCCCGGGCCTGGACGGCCGGGATCGACAGCTTCTTCCTGAACACGCTGCTGGTGCTCGTCTTCAGCGTGACCCTGACGATGCTGCTGGGCTCGATGGCGGCGTACGCGCTGGCCCGTTACGAGTTCCCGGGCAACCGGCTGATCTACTGGATGTTCCTGTCCGGGCTGACCCTGCCGGTCTATCTCGCCGCGGTGCCGCTGTTCAAGGGCGTCTACAACATGAACGTGGTCTTCCCGCTGCTCGGCCCGAACAAGCACCTCACGCTGATCCTGGTCTACGTGGCGTGGTCGCTGTCGTTCACGGTCTTCTTCATGCACTCGTTCTTCCGGACCCTGCCGAACTCGATCGCCGAGGCGGCGATGGTCGACGGCGCCTCGCACACCCGGACGTTCTTCAGCGTGATGCTGCCGATGGCCAAGCCCGGCCTGATCAGCATCGGCATCTTCAACGTGCTCGGCCAGTGGAACCAGTGGTACCTGCCGACCCTGCTCATGCAGTCGGTGGCCGGTGAGCCGAAGCACCAGGTGATCGCCCAGGGGCTCATCGAGCTGTCGGTCAACCAGGGCTACAAGTCCGACTGGTCCGGCCTCTTCGCCGGGGTCACCATGGCGATGCTGCCGGTCCTGATCGTGTACGTCGTGTTCCAGCGCCAGGTGCAGTCCGGCCTCACGGCCGGCGTCGGCAAGTAACCCGCGCGACCCGCTGCCCGGCCGCTCCGGCATCTGTCGGAGGGGCCGGGCAGAATCGCATCCGTGCTGGTGGCGGTGGAGTCGGACGAGCGGGGCGGCGGAGTGCTGCAACCGCTCGACGACGCCGGGCGCCCGGCCGGCCCGGTCGAGCCGGTGGCCGACCTGGCGGCCGCGGTGGCCGCGCGGGAGGCCGCCGACCGCCCCCGCTGGGTGTGGGCCACCGGCGCCACCCTCTACCCGGCGCTGCTGCGCGCCGGTGTCCGGCTCGACCGGTGCCACGACGTCGAGCTGACCGAGGCGCTGCTGCTCGGCCACGCCGGCCGCTGGGGCGAGCCGCGCTCGCTCGCCGCGGCGTGGGCCCGGCTCACCGGGGCGCCGGTCCCGCCGGACCCGCCGCCCCGCCCGCCGGAGCCGCCCGGCCACGGCCAGGGCGCGCTCTTCGACGCGCCGTCCGGCCCGCCCGGTCCGGGCATCACGGCGCTGACCCGGGTGTACGCGGACCAGCTCGCCCGCATCGCGCGGACGGCACACCCCGGCCGGTTCCGGCTGCTGGTGGCCGCCGAGTCGGCCGGCGCGCTGATCGCCGCCGAGATGGGGGTGGCCGGGCTGCCCTGGCGCACCGACGTGCACGACGCCATCCTGGCCGACCTGCTCGGTGAGGCGTCCCCGGTCGGCGGGCCGCCCCGCCGGCTGGCCGAGCTGGCCGCGCGCATCGCCGAGGCGTTCGGCGTCCGCCAGCTGCACGCCGACTCCCCGGCCGAGCTGCTCAAGGCGTTCGCCCGGGCCGGCGTGGAGCTGCCGAACACCCGGGCCTGGGTGCTGCGCGGGGTGGAGCACCCGGCCGTGCCGCTCGTCCTCGAA
The DNA here is from genome assembly GCF_900091435.1 of Micromonospora chaiyaphumensis. Taxonomy (GTDB): domain Bacteria; phylum Actinomycetota; class Actinomycetes; order Mycobacteriales; family Micromonosporaceae; genus Micromonospora; species Micromonospora chaiyaphumensis. Next base: position 1,156,944 of record NZ_FMCS01000001.1, on the reverse strand, counting down.
TACAAGGAGCTCTACCGGATCTGGACGGCCCACGGCTGGGCCTGGCGCGACGCCTGGGTCTCCGGCGGCCGCTTCCACCCGGAGTACGTGCCCGGCGGCGTGGTCTCCGGCCGGTGGGCCACCCGGGGCGGTGGGGCGTTGCAGATCCCGAAGGTGATCCGGCGTGCCGTGGTGGCCGACCCGGGCTGGACGTTCGTGGTGGCCGACGCGGGCCAGCTCGAGCCACGGGTGCTCGCCGCGGTCTCCGGCGACGAGCGGCTCGCCGCGGCCGGCGGTGCCGGTGACCTCTACGCCGCGCTGGCCCGGGACGCCTTCGCCGGTGACCGGCCCCGGGCCAAGGTGGCCCTGCTCGGCGCCATGTACGGGCAGACCGGCGGCGCCGCGGTGCCCGCCCTGGCGGTGCTCAAGAAGAACTACCCGACGGCGTTCGGCCACGTCGAGGCGGCGGCCCGCACGGGCGAGGCGGGCGGCCTGGTCCGGTCGTGGCTGGGGCGCACCTGCCCGCCGGGGTCGGCCGGCTTCGGCGACGGCGACGAGGCGGTGGCGGAGGCCGGGGCCGACCCGCAGAGCCCGCGCGCCCGGGCGGCCCGCTCGCGGGGGCGGTTCACCCGCAACTTCGTCATCCAGGCCACCGCCGCCGAGTGGGCCTCCACGCTGCTGGCCACCCTCCGCACCGAGCTGGCCGGCACCCGCGCCGAGCTGGTCTTCTTCCAGCACGACGAGGTGCTGGTGCACTGCCCGGCCGAGGCGGCCGAGGCGGTCGCCGCGGCGGTCACCGGGGCGGGGGAGCGCGCCACCCGGCTGCTCTTCGGCGACACACCGGTCCGCTTCCCGCTGGACCTGTCCGTGGTGGACTGCTACGCCGACGCGGCATAGTCACGCAATTTTCCGTTTTGCCCCGCTACCCGCTCGCGGGCGCACTCGTTGGGCCCGGTGTGCGTACGACGGGACGGACCGGGCGCGGTTGCCTCCGGTCCGTCCCCCAGGTCGAGGGGGCACCGCTGAACCGGATCGCAGGAATGATCATCGCCGCTGGTGGGGGCCGCCGGATCGGCGGGCCCGAGGCGCTGCTGCACCAGGGGGAGAAGCCCCTGGTCCGCCGGATGATCGACACGATGGCCGAGGCGGGCTGCGTCGAGGTCGTCGTCGTGCTGGGCGCGGCGGCGGACCAGGTGCGCCAGACCACCGACCTGACCGCCGCCACCGTGGTGGTCAACCGGGCCTGGGGGACCGGGGTCGGCTCCTCGATCCGGGCCGGGCTGGCCGCGCTGACCGACGAGACCATCGAGGCCGTGGTCGTGGTGCCGGTGGACATGCCCGGGCTCACCGCCGCGGCGGTCCGCCGGGTCGCCGCCCTGCCGTACCCGGACGTGCTGGTCTGCGCCACCTACGACGGGCTGCGCGGCTACCCCATGCTGTTCGGTCGCCGGCACTGGTCCGGCATCGCGACCCTGGCCAGCGCCGACGTCGGCGCCCGGCCGTACCTGCTGGCCCACAAGGACCAGATCGTCGACATCGCCTGCGACTCGGTGGCCGACGGCAGCCGGATCGACAGCCCGGAACTGATGGCCCTCTACGGCCTGAGCATCCCGGAGCAGCGGGTCGGCGTCTGAGGTGGACTGAGTATCCGTACGGATGTCGCGGTTGGCCGGCGCGGCCAGACTCGGTGCCATGCGCCGACTCGCCACCGCCCTGCTGTGCCTGGCCGCGCTCGTGAGCTGTGCCCGGCCGGGCGCCACCCCGACGTCGGGCGACGCGCCAACGCCGGCCGGCACCGCCGCCGAGAACCGCTGGGCCACCTACCAGGCCGACGTCACGGCGGTACGCCCCAGCGACGACCCGCGCTCGCTCCTGCTGACCGTGGCGCTGCTCGCGGACGCCGACCGATGCTCCCGGAATCCCCGGGTCACCTACCTCGTCGAGGAGAACAACCGCATCTACGCCAACGTGGTGCAGGACTCGCGCCTGTCGGCGGTGGTCGGGGCCTGCCCCACCCACACACCGGGCGCGGTGACGTTGACCGTGCCGGGGCCGATCGCCGGCCGCGTCGTCGTGCTCAACCAGGAGCCGTGGAAGCCCGAGGGTGACGAGTACCGCCGCTGCGACGCGACGTTCGGCTGCGACCCCATGCCGACGGACCACTGCGACCCCGCCTGGATCAGCGTCGCGGTGCGGGGCATGGACGTGTCCCGGCACTCCGTCGGCTCACCCGAGGGCTGCGACGGCCGGTGGCTGGTCATGACGGTGCCGTTCGATCCGGTGCCGTGCGGCGCCGAGGCGAGACCGGGCTGCGCCGCGTCGGTCACCGTACGCCGCTACTTCCTGCGCTGGGCCGGCGAGCGCGGCTGGGCCACGATCGCCGGTTCGACGGAGGCCGGCTGCGGTCGTGTCCACAGCGCGGAGCCCGCGTTCCCGAGCAAGCTGTGCGCCGACCTGCCCAGGCCGTGACCCCGTCCTGTCGGCCCCGGGTGCCAGGATGCGGGCATGGCGTATGACGAGGACCTCGCGGACCGGGTCCGGGAGCTGGTCGGGAGCGAGCCAGGGTTCGCCGAGAAGCGCATGTTCGGCGGCCTGGCCATGATGGTCAAGGGCAACATGGCGGTGGTCGTCCGCGGCGCCGGCGGGCTCATGGTCCGGGTCGACCCGGCGGAGTCCGAGCGGCTGGAGGCGGAGCCCGGCGCGCAGGCGACGGTGATGCGGGGGCGGCCCATGCGGGGCTGGATCACGGTGGAGCCCTCGGCCTGCGCGGGCGATGCCGATCTGGCCCGGTGGGTCGGCCGGGGCGTCGGCTACGCCGGAACCCTGCCGCCTAAGTAGCGGTTCAGGACTCCCCGCCCGCCGGCTCCAGCCCGAGCCGGCCGGTCAGCCCGCCCACCACCCCCGCCAGCGCGGCCGGCACCGGTCGACGGGTCACCAGGAAGAGCGTGAAGCGGCCCGGCACCGGCGCCGGCGCCACCTCCTCGTCCGGGGCCGCGTACGCGAGCGCGAGCCCGCGCGGCAGCACGACCGGGCAGCCGAGCAGCCGGCCCATCCGCACGGCCGTCTCGCCCGTGGCCGCGGGCTTCGGCCGGGCGCCCAGCGCGGAGAGCCGCCGGTGCAGGGCGTCGGTGGACGGGTCGTAGCTGTGCGCCACCACGTCGAGGCCGGCGAACGGCCGGCGCCCGGACCCGACCCGTACCGCGGGCGGAGTGAGCAGGGCCAGCCGGTCGCCGGCCACGGGTGTGGCGGTGGCCGTGGCGGGCAGCCGCATCTGGTTGGCGACCGTCACGAACGCGGCGTCGAGCGACCCCTCGCCGACCCACTCGACGAGGCGGTCACCGTGGTCGGTGACCTGGTGCACCGTCGCGTCCCGGAGCAGGTCGGCCAGCGCGGGGAACAGCCACGCGGCCAGGCTCGGGAAGGTGCCCACGCTCAGCACCTCGCCGCGTGCCGCCGCGCGGGTCCGGTCGAAGATCGCCTCCAGGTGGCCCAGGACGTGGACCGCCTCGGCCACCAGCGCCCGCCCGGCCGGGGTCGGCCGCGCGCCCGTGGTGTCCCGGTCGAATAGCCGCTCACCGATCCGCCGCTCCAGCGCCGCCAGCCGGTTGCTCGCCGCCGGCTGGCTGATCCGCATCTCGCGGCCCGCCGCGCCGAGGGAGCCGTGCCGCGCCAGCGCCGCCACGAGCCGCAGGTCCTCGACTGCGGGTAGGGAGCTCATAGGCCCAGATTATGAGCCGTCCGGACATTCCACCAGCTACCGGCGGGCCCGGCGGGGTCACATCATCGAACCCGTGACCACCCGCCGGGACATCGCCGCCATGCTCACCACCACCTTCGTCACCTGGCTCGGCCAGCGCACCACCGCCGTCGCGCTGCCCCTGGTCGCACTCGCCGAGACCGGCTCGGCCTGGACCACCGGGCTGGTCGGCGGGGCGGTCGGGCTGCCCATGCTCACCTCCGCCTGGTGGGCGCGGGGGCTGCGCCAGCGGCTGACCAGCGGCCCGGCCCTCGCCGCGGTCCTCGCGGTCCAGGTGCTCGGCCTGCTCGTCGTCCCGGTCGGTGCCGCCGTCGGCACCGTCGGCCCGCTCCACCTGGCCGCCGCCGGGCTGGTCACCGGTGCGGCCACCACGCTGAGCGGGCCGGGCCAGCGCGCCCTGCTCGCCGACATCTGCGCCGGTGGTGACGCCGCCGCCCGGATGCTGGCCTGGCAGGACTTCGCGCACCGCGGCACCATGATCCTCGCCCCGCCGCTGGCCGGCTGGGCGGTCACCGTCGGCGGGCCGCTCCGGCTGCTCTGGGCGGAGGCGGCCGGCGTCGCTCTCGGCGCCGTCCTGCTGCTGGCCGTCCGTGGCACCGCCGCGCCGGCCGCCGGCCAGGAGGCCGCCGCCGCTCCCGCGCTCCGGCACGTGCTGGCCCGGCACCCCGAGGTACGCCGCGCGGTCACCATGGCCGGTGTCGGCGGCCTCGCCTGGTTCGCCTTCACCCTCGGGCTCGCCATCCTGGGCGCCGAGACCGGCCGGCCCGGGCTGCTCATCTCGGCCGGCATGACCGGCTACGGCGCCGGCTCGCTCGCCGGAGCGCTGGCCGCCCCGGTGCTCGTACCCCGGCTGCCGCCGCTGGCCACCATGGCGGCCGGCTGGATCCTGCTGGGCGCGACCTTCGCGACGCTGCCCGCGGTCACCGCGTCCCTGCCGCTCACCGCGGTCCTGGCCGCGGCGGGCGGCCTCGCCATGCCGCTCGGCATCGGCGCGGTCAACCGCCTGATCACCACCCGCACCGAGGGCGCCGAACGGCGGGCCGCCTTCGCCGTCGAGAGCCTGGTGCACGACGGCGCCGTCTCGATCGGGCTGCTCGGCGGTGGCGCGGTGATCGGGCTGGCCGGCGCCGGTCCGACGCTGGTCGCCGCGGGCGCCGCCCAGGTCGCCGTCGCCCTCCTGGCCGGACCCTGGCTGCGTCCGCTGCCCGGTCGGATCCGAGCGGCGGGCCCCGCTCCCGACAGAACAGGGCGGGACCGAGTGGCCGTCTGACCGACCCGCGCCGACCGGGCACCGCGGCTGTCCCGTGGACCCGGCGCCCCGCCGCGCCGCGCCGCGTTAGGCTCGCCCGGTGACCCGCCCTCCGGCCGACCTCGTTCCCGCCGAGGTGCCGGCACAGGCACTGACGCACAACCCGCTCAACGGTGTCACCGGCGGTCTCTGGCGGACCCGCCGGGCCGGTCGGCCGGCCGTGCTCAAGCTGATCGCGCCGCCTGGGGCCGGCGCCGGCCCGGCCCACTGGGCGGCGAGTGACGACCCCGGCCACTGGAACTACTGGCGGCGTGAGGTCGAGGCGTACCGGAGCGGGTTGGCCACGACCTGCTACGCGGAGGCGGGTCTCGTCGCTCCGGACCCGCTGGTGATCGAGGATCGTCCGGACGGGACGGTTGCCCTCTGGCTGACCGAGGCGGCCGGCCGCCCGGGCACCACCGGCACCGTCCGCGATCTTGCCGACCTGGCCCGCCGGCTCGGCGCCGCCCAAGCCGCCTGGCTCGCCGACCCCGGCGTCTCGCCGGCCAGCCGCCGGGCCGGGGACGTGTCCCCGTACGACTGGCTGGCCCGGGACTGGTTGCGGGACTACACGCTGAGTCGACCGGTGACCGAGCCGGTGCCGTGGGACCATCCGGCCGCCGTCGCGGCCTGGCCGGGGTCGCTGCGGGACGACCTGCGCCGGCTCTGGGAGCAGCGGCAGGCCGTGCTGGCGGCCACCGACCGGCTACCCCGTACCCTCTGCCACCACGACGTCTGGCCGACGAACCTGGTGTTCGCCGACGCCGGCCCGGTCCTGCTCGACTGGTCCTTCGTCGGCCCGGGTCCCATCGGCGAGGACGCAGCCAACCTGGTGCTGGACACCTTCCTCGACGGCCTGGTCGACGTGGCGCTGCTGACCGAGGTGGCCGACGCGGTGCTGGACGGCTACGTCGACGGGCTGCGCGGAGCCGTCGAACCGGCGCTCGTCGCCCACGCGGTGCGGCTCAGCGGCGCGGCCAAGTACTTCTGGCTTTCGCCCGTGATGCTCAATCGGGCCGGCGGCGCCACCGGCCAGACCTACGACCGGCGGGACGAGGCCGCCATGTTCGCCGGCCGCCGCCCGGTCCTGGAACTCCTCACCAACTGGGCGGCCGCGTCCGCCGACTGACCCCCTTCAGCCCAGGTCGAACAGCGCGGCGGCGGCATCCCAGCAGACCGCCCGCAGCCAGTCGTCGCCCAGGTCGAGCCGGGCCAGTGCGGAAAGCTGCTCGGCATAGGGGTAGGGGATGTTCGGGAAGTCGCTGCCGAGCAGCACCTTGCCGGCCAGCCCCAGCTCGCGCAGTCGCGGCAGTTCCGCCGCCGGGAACGGCACGAACCGGTCGAAGAACGAGGTGAACGCCATCGTGGTGTCCAGCCGCACGTGCCGGTACCGCTCGGCCAGCTCCAGGAAGGCCGCGTAGTCGGGCGCGCCCAGGTGCGCCACGATCGCGGCCAGCCCGGGGTGCCGGGCGAGCAGCGCGGCGAACGACGCCGGTCCGGTGTGCACCGTGCCGACCGGCGCGTGCCCCGCGTGCACCACCACCGGCACGCCCGCCTCGGCCAGCATCCCCCACACGGCGTCCAGCGCCGGGTCGGTCGGCGCGAAGCCGCCCACCTGGACGTGCACCTTGAACACCCGGGCACCGGCCGCGAGGGCGTCCGCCACGTAGCGCGCCGCCGCCGGCTCCGGGAAGAAGGTCGCCGAGGGCAGGCAACCCGGGGTACGCGCCGCGAAGTCCAGCGTCCAGGCGTTCAGCGACTCCGCCATGCCGGGCCGGTGCGGGTACGCCAGCGCGCTGAACATCCGCACGCCGAGCGACCGCAGGTGGGCCACCCGCGCCTCGTCGTCCCACCGGTACCGGATCGGCCACTCGGTGCCGACCAGCGGCCCGGCCGCGTCGAAGTACGCCCACACCTTGCGCAGCATGCGCGGCGGCAGGAAGTGCGTGTGCACGTCGGCGAGCCCGGGCAGCCCGAGCCGCCCCCAGAACTCCGGCACCGCCGCGTCCTCGACCGGCGGCCGGGGGAGCTCCGTTGGGTCAGTCACACCTCGATGATCAGCTGCTTGGCCCCGATGGGCTGAGCTTGCGGATCGTTGCCCGATGCTGGCTGCATCGTTCACGCCGCGTTCGGCAGGCTGACGGCTGCCCAGCCCACGGCACCGCGTGCGGCGATGTTGCGGGCTGCATTCACGTCGGCGTGCTCAGCGAAGCCGCACGACTTGCATCGGAAAGAGGATTGGTTGGGCCGGTTGGCCCTAGCGACATGGCCGCAGGCGGAGCAGCCCTGCGAAGTGTACGCCGGGTCGACGTAGACGCTCGCCACCCCGGCCCGCGCCGCCTTGTAGGCGATGAACTGGCCGAACTGCTGGAACGCCCACGAATGCAGCGTGACCCGCTGGGGCCGTCGAAGCCGTACCCGGCCATGGATGCCACTAAGGTTCTCCAGTGCGACACCACGGCTGGTGCGTTGGGCCTCGGTCACGATCTGCTTGGCAATGCGATGGTTGGTGTCGGCGGCGAACCTGGCCTCCTTGCGGCGGCGGGCCTTCAACAGCCGCTTGGCGGATTTGGTGCCGATGCGCTGCAGTTTGGCCCGCAGCCGCTGATTGCGGTGGCGCACGCGATTCAAACCCTTGCCGCAATGCTGGGTGCCATCGCTGGTGGTGGCGATGTTTGCGATTCCCAGGTCGACGCCGAGGAATCCCTTCGGTTCCGTCAGCTCGACGTCAGGTATATCGCAGGTGGCATATAGGTACCACTTGCCGTCTCGGCATACCAGGTCGGACTCGCCTCTGCGGTGAGCGGACAGCATCGCGTGCTGGGCGTCAGAACATGCGAATCGAACGCCCGGCCGGCGGCCCGCCGTCGTCCAGATGGAGACCGTGCGAGACTGCATCTGCCAGGAGAGGCAGCGGTCGTCGAAGGGCTGGGCAGCGTTCCGGCGAAACACGATCGGCTTCGCCTCAGCCTTGCGGCGGCGCTTTGACCCTGCCTTGCCGAGGTTGCCAGCACGGATGTTGGCCTTCAGGGTGGCGTACGCGCCGGCGACCTTGCGAGCGACGTGAATCGCAGGCTGGGCCGACAGCCCCATGGCCTTCAGCCGCGTGTAGGTAAGCCGCTGCAACGCCTGCTTGGCGAACACCCGTGCCCGATACGCCTCGGCGGAGGCGAGGTTCGCAGCGTTGTTGCACACGGTCAGGGTGTCACGCAACGCCGCCTCCTGGGCGCCGTCGGGAAACAGGCGCACCTGCACCACCAGTTTCACGTCCACAGCCTACCGTCTGGCCTTGTCACCACGGCGGCTCAGACTTCGATGTTGAACCGTTGCAGGACCGACGGTGCGACCAGCCCCACCGCGGCGAGCACGGCGAGCACGGTCAGCGCCGCGCGCAGCACGATCGTCTCGGCCTTGCTCCCCGTGCGCAGGGCGATGCCGTTGGGCAGCCCGATCATCGTCCACATCCGCCGCTTGATCGGGATGGGCCAGAGGATCGGCACCCCCGCCTTGGTGATCATGTCGCCGAGGATGTGCACGAAGCAGCCCACCCCGACCGCCGTGCCGATGAGGGGATAGCCCCGGTCGCCGGGCAGGTTGGCGAAGGTGAACCAGGCGGCGGCCGCCGACAACAGGGTGACGACCACCCACCCGGCCCGCTCGGCCCACTCGTCGAAGAGCCCGCGCAGCGCCAGACCGATCATGAAGAAGAGGATGCTGACCACCGCCCACTTGCCGTACGCGGCGCAGAGCGCCGTGGTGCCCCAGCCGACCAGCAGGGTGAACGGGATGGTGTGGGTGAGCGTCCGGTGCCCGTTGTTGCGGCGTGGGTCCCGGCTCAGCTTGGTCGCGTAGTAGACGCCCAGCGAGATCTTCTCCATCACCTCGGCGATGAAGAGGCTGAACACGCCGAAGGTCCGCGCCACGGTGGCGCCGCCCTGGTTGCGCGTCACCTTGCCGGAGAGGTCGAGGTCGGGGAAGAGCGCCCCGCCCGCGCAGACCGCGGTGCCGACCGCCAGCGCGAGCGGTGTCTGGTGGTAGTCGGCGAACTGGTCCAGCGCCCAGGAGCCGGTCAGCCACACCGCCGCGCCGGACAGCGCGTGGGACGGTCCCATCATCTCGGCTCGCCCTCCCCAGAGATCTTGATCGACAAAACTACGCCACTGTAGTTAGCCATCGGGTCGCGGGGCATCACCCGGACGGTCCACTGGGGAGGGGGTCCACGGGCCGCCCGGCGGGCGCCGCCGGATCACCAGGAAGTATGTCGTTCCGGGCCGGCGGGGCCGGAGCATCTGTCGGTGATGGGACGCCGGGGTTGTCAGCCGGCCGCGTGGGTGGACCGGGCCGGCCGGAAGCTGTCCCGGATCAGCGCGAGCTGCCCGGCCGCGGCGGACCAGTCGGCGTCGGAGGTGGTCCACCCGAGCGTCCACCCGCCGGCGTCGCCGGGCAGCACCCGCAGCGCGTGCATCCGCTCCCCGTACGGGGCGGTCCAGCGGCACTCCCACTCCGCGCCGCCGCCGGCGGCCGTCAGCCGCACCTTCTGGTAGCCGGGCAGCCGGCCGTCGGTGGTCAGCTCCCGCTCGGCCGCCCGCAACTGGCCCAGCGGATCACCGCCCGGGTAGGGCTCGACGCCGAGCATCCGGCGGGTGGCGGGGTCCTGGAAGCAGGTGGTGCTGCCGGACCGCAGCTCCAGCCAGCCCGCCGGCACGGCGACCCGGAAGCCGGCGGAGTCGGCGTACCAGATCCAGCCGGCCGGGAGGGTGAGGCCCGCGTCGGCGGGCGGCGAGCCGGCCCGTACCGGGTTGCCCGTCGCGTCGGGCCGGACGCACGGGAACGGGGGCGGCGGGACACCGGGCGGCGGGCCGCCGGGCGGGCCGGGCGGGTGTCCCCAGGGCTCGCCCTGCGCGGCGCCGTGCGGGTCGCCGGCCGGCCGGCCGTCGTGGTCGTCGGTGACCGCCAGCGCGGTGCCGATCCCCGCCGCCACGGCCAGCACGGCGGCGCCCGCCGCGAGCGCCCAGCGGCGCAGGGCCGCCCGGCGCCGCCGGCTCGGCCACGCACCGCCGCCGGCCGCGGACGGGGCCGGTGCGCGGTCCCCGCTCACAGCGGCACCGGCCGCCCCGCTGCTGTTCGTGGCGGTGCCGGCCGAGCCGCCGGAGGTGGGGGAGGTGCCGGTCGCCCCGCTGGTCGGCGCGGGCTGGTCGGGCGCGTCCTCCGCGGGCCGCCCGGGGCCGACGCCGGGCCCGGCGTGGCTCGCGGCCAGCGGCCGGGTGACCTCGTCGTCCGGCGGCGCCCACTCGCTCCGGCGCGCGGCGCGGCTCCACTCGCGGGCGGCGGCGGCCGGCGGCATGACGTCGGGATAGGCGCGCTCCGGCGGCGGGACGGCCGTCGCGCCGCCGCTGTCCCAGCCCGACCCGCTGCCCGCCGCGTGGTCGCCGTCCCGACCCGGCGCGGTGGCGGGCGGTACGGCGCCGGCCGCCGGCCAGCCCGGCACGTCGACGGTCGGGGCGGTGGCGGCGGCGAGCAGCCGGGCCGCGTCGTCGTGGCCGAGCCGGTGCCGCGGGTCGCGGCGCAGCAGCCCGACCAGCACCGGTGCCAGCGGGCCGGCGTGCGGCGCCGGGTCGGGTGGCTGGCTGGCCAGCGCGGCCAGCGTCGCCATGGCGGTGCTGCGCGCGTACGGGGAGCGGCCCTCCACGGCCGCGTGCAGGGTGGCGCCCAGCGACCAGAGGTCGGCCTCGACGCTGGACACGCCCTCGGCGGCCCGCTCCGGTGCCACGTACTGCGGGGAGCCGAGGACCAGGCCGGGACGGGTGGTCATCCCGTCGCCGCCGTCGAAGGCGGCCAGCCCGAAGTCGGTGAGCAGCACCCGGCCGTCCCGGGCCAGCAGCACGTTGGCGGGCTTCACGTCCCGGTGCAGCACGCCCGCCTCGTGCGCGGCGCGCAGCGCGGCCAGCACCGCCAGCCCGATCGTGGCGGCCCGGCGCGGGTCGACCGGCCCGTCGGTCTCGATGATCTCCTGCAACGAGCGGGACGGGACGTACTCCATCACCAGCCACGGGTCGCCGTCGACCCGGACCACGTCGTAGACCCGGACCACGTTGGGGTGGGTGAGCCGGGCGGTCGCACGGGCCTCGCGGAGGGTGCGGCCGCGCACCTCGTCGCGTTCGTGCGGGGCGAGCCAGCCCGGCGGCACCACCTGCTTGACCGCCACCTCGCGGTGGAGCATCTCGTCCCGGGCCCGCCAGACCCGACCCATCCCGCCGCGGCCGACCAGGTCGAGCAGGCGGTACCGGCCGGCGATCACTACCTGCTGCACCGCACTCCTCACCGCTGGTGGATGTCCACAATAGCCAACGGATCGGACAACACCTATCGCCCGTCAGGGCGGCGCGCCTCAGCTCGCGGCACCGGCCAGCAGATTTCCGTCCGGAATGGCGATGGCGGACCGGCCACCGGCCAGCAGCGCGGTCGCCCGGCGGGCCTGGAACGCGCAGTGCTCGCGACGGGCCGTGGCGTAGCTGCCGGCGGTGCGGGCGGCGATGGCGGACCAGGCGTAGCGCTCGGCGACCACGGCGCGGGCCCGGCGGGCCAGCCGGCGGGCGAAGACCTCGTCGCCGAGGAGCCGGTCGACCGCGCCGGCCAGCGCGTCCGGGTCGCCGTGCGGGAAGGTCACCCCGGTGACCCCGGGCTCGACGATCTCGGCGAGGCCACCGGTGTCCGCCACCGCGAGGGGCGCGCCGGCCGCGGCCGCCTCCAGGGCGATCATGCCGAACGGCTCGTAGAGGCTGGGGACCACCGTGGCGTCCGTGGCGCCCAGGACGGCCGGGAGCTGGGTGGCGTCCAGGAAGCCGGTGAACCGGACGGTGTCGGCGAGGCGCAGCCGGTGCGCCTGGTCGACCAGTTCGTCGCGGTACGGGCCGTCGCCGGCGATCACCACCCGCAGGCCGGGGTGCCGGTCCCGCAGGTACGGCACGGCGTGCACCAGGTGCTGCACGCCCTTCTCGTACACCAGCCGGCCGGCGTAGCCGACCAGCGGGCCGTCGCCGGCGAACCGGGCCCGGGCGGCGGAGACCGCGCGGGGGCGGGCGTGCCAGGCCCGGTCGTCCACCCCGTTGGGGACCACGTCGATCCGCCCGGCCGGCACGTCGAACAGCCGCGCCACCTGGTCGCGCATGTAGCCGGAGCAGGCGATCACCAGGGCCGAGGCGTTGCTCAGCCAGTGCTCGACGCCGTGGATGGTGCGGTTCATCTCCTCCGGGAGCCAGCCCTGGTGCCGGCCCGCCTCGGTGGCGTGGATGGTGGTGACCAGGGGGAGGTCCAGGTGCTCGGCCAGGGTGACCGCGGTGTGCGCGACCAGCCAGTCGTGGGCGTGGATGACGTCGTACGCGCCGGCCTCGGCGGCGCGCAGGGCGGCCCGGGTGAGGGTGTGGTTGAAGGCCATGGTCCAGGCCAGCAGCGAGTCGGTGGCCAGTGGGAACCGGACCGGGTCCTCGGCGGCGCGGACGATGCGCACGCCGTCGGCGTACTCCTCCAGGGGCGCGCCCTCGGCGTGCCGGGTGACGACGGTGACCTCGTGGCCGGCGGCGGCCAGGGCGACGGAGAGCGCGTGCACGTGGCGGCCGAGGCCACCGACGAGCACGGGTGGGTACTCCCACGAGAGGATCAGCACCCGCTGGCGCCGGGCGGGCTGGATGTCGATCACTTCGGCGTCAGCTGGCATGCGGCCCCCTTGGAGTTGTGGTTCCCGCACCGCCCGACGGCACCCGCGTGGGGCCCGTCGTGGGGTCGCAGCCCATCCTGCCCACCGGTCGATAACCAGCGGCGACGCGCCGGTTGCCGGTCTGTAACGCGTTAACCCCGCAGCCGCCGGACGCGCAGCAGTTCGGCGACCGACCACGCCTGGAACGGGCAGCCGGTGGCGGCGTGCGGGGCGAGCCCGTCGGCCGTCTCGCTCACCGAGCCGAGGCCGTACTCGGTCAGGTGCCCTTCGAGACCCACCAGCAGGTCGTCGGTGGGCAGGCCGGCCCGGCGGTACGCGTCGACGAACGGCCCGATCAGCCAGGGCCAGACGGTGCCCTGGTGGTAGCCGGAGTCCCGCTCGGCCGGGCCGCCGCGGTGCCGGCCGACGAAGCCGGGGGAGTCCGGGGCGAGGCTGCGCGGCCCCAGCGGGGTGAACAGGCCCTCGGCGACCAGGCGCAGGGTGGCCTCGTCCGGTTCGAGGGGCGCGTACGGCAGCGACCAGGCGAGCAGCTGGTTGGGCCGGAGCAGGTCGTCGTCGTGGTGCGGCGCCCCGCCGAGCGGGTACGCGGGCGCCGGCGCGTCGACCACGTCGTGCAGCCAGCCGGCCGGGGTGGGGAAGCGCTCCCGGAACGCGGCGGCGGCCCGCTGGTGCCGGCCCCAGAGCTCGGTGGCGTCCCGGCCGGCCAGCTCGGTCAGCTCGGCGAGCCCGGCCAGCCCGTTCACCCACAGCGCGTTGACCTCGACCGGCTTGCCGGTGCGCGGGGTGACCGGCACCCCGTAGACGCGGGCGTCCATCCAGGTGAGCGCGACGTCCGGCGGCCCGCCCTGGGTGAGCAGCCCGTCGGCCGGGTCGACGCCGATGCCGTAGCGCGTGCCCGCCACGTGCGCGGCCACCACGCCCTCCAGCGCGGGCAGCAGCTCCGCGCCGAGGTCGGTGTCCCCGGTGACGGTCACGTGGCGGTTCACCGCGTGCAGGAACCACAGCGTCGCGTCGACGGTGTTGTGCTCCACCCGCCCGGTGTCGGCGGTGTTGGCCAGCATCCCCTCCGAGAGCGTGGCCGCGTACGCCCGCAGCAGCTCCCGGCCCTCGTCGCCCCGGCCGGTGCGGAGGAACAGCCCCTCGTAGGAGGTCATGGTGTCCCGCGACCACGCCCCGAACCAGGGGTAGCCGGCCACGACGTCCGGGCCGGTGGCGGTGTGCACCACGAAGGAGTCGGCGGCCAGGGCGAGGGTCGCGTCGACGTCGTCGTCCGGCTTCGCCGCGGCCACCACCGCCCGGTGGCGCCGCCGGGCCGCCTCGACCAGCGCGGTGGCCGGCGGTGGCTCCTCGCCCAGGTCGTCGGCCCAGGCCAGCACGGACACCTCGGCGCCCGGCTCGTCGAGGGCGGCGGAGAACCGGCCCGCGTACCAGAGGTCCTCGTCGGGGTGCAGCCCGCGCGCCGCCTCCTCCCGGTGGCGCACCCCGAGCCACCACTGCCCCTCGGGCGTCCAGCCCGGCCCCGCCAGCCGGAACGCGCCCTCGACCACCGCCCCGCCGGCCACCTCCTCCAGGCGCGGGGTCGGGCCGTCCGCCCGCCGCTCGCCGTGCGCGTCCCGCCAGGTGCAGGCCGCGGCCAGGTCCAGCCGGACCGGGCCGCCGGAGATCAGCCGGTGCACGACCGCCACGCAGGACCGGCCGTACGCCATGGCGATCTCCCGCTCGATCACCACGTCGCCGACCCGCCAGCGCCAGCGCGGCACCCCGTCGGTGAGGTCGAAGCGCTCCAGCAGCTCGTAGCCGCGCGGGTCCACCACACCCGAGGACCACTCGTGCGCGCCGAGCCGGACCTGCCGCCCGGACGGCAGGGTCACCGCCGGGTCGAGGCTGACCAGGCCCACCTTCCGGGCGGCCGCCGTCTCCCCGGCCACCACAAGCAGCCCGTGGTAGCGCCGGGTGCGCAGCCCGGCGACCGTACCCATGGCGTAGCCGCCGCGCCCGTCGGTGACCAGCCACTCGCGGGTCGACGAGGCGGACAGCTCCCCGCAGACCTGCGGCCCGAAGCGAATGTCGATCAACTTTCCTCCACCACCGGCGGGGTGTCACCCGCCACGACGACAATGGCCCCTGTGGTGAAGTACCCCGGGGGCGTCGAAGATGTGCAGGTGATCACCGACCGCCCGATTTCCGCGACCCCCGACCCCGAGCGGCACCGGCTCGCCCAGGCCGACGCCGGGGAGCAGGACTGGCGCGCATGGGGTCCCTATCTGTCCGAGCGGGCGTGGGGGACGGTACGGGAGGACTACAGCGAACACGGCACGGCCTGGGACTACTTCCCCCACGATCACGCGCGGTCCCGAGCCTACCGGTGGAACGAGGACGGCATGGCGGGCGTCTGCGACGACCGGCAGACGTTCTGCTTCGCCCTCGCCCTGTGGAACGGGCGGGACCCGATCCTCAAGGAGCGGATGTTCGGCCTCGGCGGCGACGGCGGCAACCACGGGGAGGACGTGAAGGACTACTGGTGGTACGAGGACTCCACGCCGACCCACTCCTGGATGCGCTGGCGCTACCACTACCCGCAGGCCGCCTTCCCCTACGACGAGCTGGTCGCCGTGAACGCGCTGCGCGGCCGGGACGACACGGAATACGAGCTGGTCGACACGGGGATCTTCGACGACGACCGGTACTGGGCCGTCACCGTCGACTACGCGAAGGCGTCCCCGACCGACCTGTGCGTGCTGATCACGGTGGCCAACCGGGGCGACACCGACGAGACCCTGCACGTGCTGCCCACCCTCTGGTTCCGCAACACCTGGGCGTGGGGGCTGCCCGGCGGCGACCGGGTGCCGAAGCTGACCGGCGCGGGGTCCCGGCTGGTCGGCGAGCACTGGGTGCTCGGCCAGCTCCTGCTGGAGGGCGACGGCGCGCCCACGCCGCTGCTCTGTGACAACGACACCAACGCCGAGCGGCTGTGGGGGCTGCCCGGGCGGTCGGCGTACCCGAAGGACGGGATCAACGACCACGTGGTGGCCGGCGCGGCCACCGTGAACCCGGACCGGGAGGGGACCAAGGGCGCGCTGCACTACGTGCTGGACGTCCCGGCCGGCGGGCAGCGGCAGATCCGCCTGCGGCTGACCCGCACCGCGCCGCCGCCGGTGAGCACCCCGCCGCCCCCGGCAGACCTGGGAGACGGGTTCGACACGGTGCTCTGGGCGCGGCGCGCCGAGGCGAACCGGTTCTTCGACAGCGTCATCCCGGCCGCCGCGAGCGCCGACGAGGCGCTGGTGGCCCGGCAGGCCATCGCGGGACTGATGTGGGGCAAGCAGTTCTACCACTTCGACGTGCAGCGCTGGCTGGAGGGCGACCCGGGCTCCACGCCGCCGCCGGCGGGCCGCCGGCACGGCCGCAACAGCGCCTGGTGGCACATGAACAGCTTCGACGTGATCTCCATGCCGGACCCCTGGGAATATCCCTGGTACGCCGCCTGGGACCTGGCGTTCCACTGCGTCACCATCGCCCGGGTCGACCCCGCGTTCGCCAAGCAGCAGCTGCTGCTCCTGCTCCGCGAGTGGTACCTGCACCCGAACGGGCAGATCCCGGCGTACGAGTGGGCGTTCGGCGACGTGAACCCGCCGGTGCACGCCTGGGCGGCGCTGAAGGTGTTCGAGATCGACGGCTCCCGGGACCACGAGTTCCTCGCCCGGGTGATGCACAAGCTGCTGCTCAACTTCACCTGGTGGGTCAACCGGAAGGACACCGGAGGCAACAACGTCTTCGAGGGCGGCTTCCTCGGGCTGGACAACGTCGGCCCGTTCGACCGTTCCGCGGCGCTGCCGGTGGCCGGGGTGCTGGAGCAGTCCGACGGCACCGGCTGGATGGCCATGTACGCGCTCAACCTGCTCGACATGGCCGTCGTGCTGGCCGAGCACGACCGGGCGTACGTGGACACGGCGACGAAGTTCTTCGAGCACTTCGCGTACATCGCCGCGGCCGCGTACGACCAGGGGCTCTGGGACGACGAGGACGCGTTCTTCTACGACGTGCTGCGGCAGGCCGACGGCACGAAGGTTCCGCTGAAGGTCCGCTCGGTGGTCGGGCTGCTGCCGCTCGCGGCGGTCACCCGGCTCACCGCGCGTACCGTGCACCGGCTGCCCGAGCTGGGCGCCCGGCTGCGCTGGTTCCTCACCCACCGCCCCGAGTACGCCGAGGTGATCGGCGCCCGCCGGCTCGGCCCGGACGGCCGGCAGCAGCGGCTGCTCTCGATGGTCGGCCCGGACCAGGTGGTGCGCCTGCTGGCCCGGATGCTCGACACCGACGAGTTCCTGTCCGACTACGGGCTGCGCACACTCTCCCGCGCCCACCTGGACAAGCCGTTCACGGTCACGTTGGGCGGCCAGGAGTTCAGCGTCGGCTACGAGCCGGCCGAGTCGACCAGCGGACTGTTCGGCGGCAACTCCAACTGGCGCGGCCCGATCTGGATGCCGACCAACTTCCTGCTGATCAGCGCGCTGCGGGACTACGCCGCCTTCTTCGGCGACGACCTCCAGGTGGAATACCCGACCCGGTCCGGGGTGAAGCGCACCCTCGACGAGATCGCCGACGACCTGTCGGCCCGGCTGATCTCGCTGTTCACCCGGGACGGCTGGGGCCGGCGGCCGATCTACGGCGCGGCCCAGCTCTTCCAGACCCACCCCGACTGGCGGGACCTCATCTGCTTCCCGGAGTACTTCCACGGCGACAACGGCGCCGGCCTCGGCGCGTGGCACCAGACCGGGTGGACGGCCCTGGTCGCCGACCTGATCCTCACGCTGCGCCGCTGAGGGTGGGGCGCGACGGTGACCGCCGCGCCCCACCCGTTCAGGGCAGCGGGAGGAACGCCACCCGGGCGTGGTACTCGCCGGCCACCGTGACGGTGTCGCTGCCGACCCAGAGCCCCCGGTCGGTGGCGTACAGCTCCTGGGTGCCGACGCCCCGGTCCTTGGTCGGGTTCCAGGCCAGCGCCTTGCCGGTGGTCGGGTTGATCGCCCCGATGCCGGGCCGGGACACCGCGCCCGGGCCGGCCGAGTCGCGCCCGAGCGGGTTGTCCAGCCAGCGCTGGTGACCGCCGACGTAGACCGCCGCGCCGGTGATCGCCACCGAGAGCAGCGTGTCGCCGCCGGTGTAGTTCGCCCAGGTGGGCTGCTTGCCGCCGGTCTCGGCGCCGAACTCGAAGCGGGACGCCGTGTCGCAGAGCGTGCCCGGGAACGCGGCGCCGGTGGTGACCGCCACGAACCAGGTGCCGTCCGCGGAGATGTCGACCCCCCGCAGGTAGGTCGGCATGGTCTTGGCGCACTGCGGCTGGTAGCGGTCGGTCGACCAGCCCGAGAGGGTGGCGCCGGTCGCGGTCAGGTTCGCCACCGCGAGCTGGTGGCGCGCCACGCCGGCGACCGAGCTGAAGTTGCCGACGAAGACGATCCGCCGGCCGTCCGCGGAGACGTCCAGCGCCTCGATCTTGACCGGTGCGGTGGCCCCGGAGCTGGTCTTCCGGGGTCCCTCGACGCGCAGGTTGACCGACGCGTCGGCGGCGCCGGTGGTCGCGTTCAAGGCGGCCAGGGCACGCCGTGTCACCCCGCCGACGGTCTGGAACGCGCCCCCGAGGATCAGCCGGTCGCCGACCAGGCGCATGTCGTTGACCTGGTTGTTGAGCGCGGCGGGGGCGAACCCGGCAACCCGGGCGCCGGTGGCCGCGTCGATCCGGGCCACCCGCGGTGCGGCCACGCCGTTGACCGTCGTGAACGCGCCACCGAGGTAGAGCGAGCGGCCGTCCGGCGCGGCGGCGAGCGCCTTCACCGTGCCGTTGACCACGGGCCGGAACGTGGTGTCGATCCGGCCGGTGGTGGCGTCGAAGGCCACCAGCCGCGGCATCGCCAGCTGGGCGGTCTGCGCGGCGTTGCGGACCTTGGTGAACGAGCCGGCCATATACACCCGGTTGCCGATCTGGAGGATCCGGTACACGGTCCCGTCGAGCGCGTGCGGCGTCCAGTCCACCGGATTGGTACCCACCACGGTGGAGTGTGTGGCGTTGACCGCCAGGGCCGGGGACGGGGGGAGCGCGCCGCCTGCGGCGGCGAGCGCGGCCACGACGGCGGTGGCCGCCCTCCGGCGACGCCGGCGCCGGGCCGGCGTCGCGCGGGGGTGATCGCGTGAGGTCGTCATCGCCGAAGCATGCCGCTCCGACCGGGGTCGGCGCAGTCGGGTTCCCGCCGCTGGTCACACGGCGTTCGGCCAGTTCGGACGGTCCAACCGTCCGGTACGGGATGATCTTGTCGGCCGATCCGGTGCCGGAAACCCGGCTGCCGGGGCGACCCGCAGGCAGTACCGTGGCCCGGTCCGGCACACGGGAGGAGCACGCGATGCCACAGCGCAGGGAGGCCGCGGTGCTGGTCTTCGACGCCGACGACACGCTCTGGGAGAACAACGTCGTCTTCGAGCGGGTCATCGACGACTTCCTCACCTGGCTGGACCATCCGACACTGGACCGGACGGAGATCCGGGCGGTGCTCGACGACATCGAGCGGGCCAATGCGGTCGCGCACGGCTACGGCAGCAAGGTGTTCCTGCGCAGCCTGGGGGAGTGCCTGGAGAAGCTGCGCGCCCGCCCGGCGACCGAGCGGGAGCGCGCCGAGATCGACGACCTGGCCGCGGCGCTGGTCGGCCACCAGGTCGAGCTGATGCCCGGCGTGGCGGAGACCCTGGACGACCTGGCCACCCGGCACGAGCTGCTGCTGCTCACCAAGGGGGAGCGCGAGGAGCAGCAGCGCAAGCTCGACGCCTGCGGGCTGCTGCACCACTTCCGCGCCGCGCACATCGTGCCGGAGAAGGACGTCGACACCTACCGCTGGCTGGCCCGGGAGCACGCCTTCGACCCGGCCACCGCCTGGATGGTCGGCAACTCCCCGCGCTCGGACATCCTGCCGGCCCGGGCCGCCGGGCTGAACGCGGTCTTCATCCCGAACGAGAACACCTGGGTGCTGGAGCACGACGAGCTGGACCCGTCCGACCGGGGAGTGATCCGGCTGGCCGCCTTCCCCGACCTGGTCCGGCACTTCTGATCCGGCGGTAACGTCCCAGGCGTGCCGTTGACCTTTCCGTCGCACCTGGCGCCGGTGCTGCCGCTGAAGCTCTGGCGACCGCACTGGTTCGACGGCGTGGCGCTGGCCACCGGCGCGGTCGCGCCGGACGTGGGCTACCTGTTCACCGGCACCGGGCTCGCCCTCGGGCTGCGGACGCACAGCCCCGGCGGGCTGCTCTGGTGGTGCCTGCCGGTCGCCCTCGGCTATGCCTGGATCGTCCGCCGGGTGATCGCGGGCATCGCCGTGCACCTGCCCGGCCAGCGGCTGTTCGGCTGGCCCGATCACGCCGCGCTGGCCGGCGTGCGGCACCCCTGGCAGGTCACCGTCTGCTCCGCGCTGATCGGCGCCTTCAGCCACGTCGCCTGGGACCGGATCACCCACAGCGACCGGTGGCCGCGCCTGCTCGGCATCGCCGACTTCCACGCCCTCACCGGGCTCTACTGGTGGCAGGCGGCGGACGTGACGGGCACCGTCGGCGGCGGGTTGCTGGTCGCCGCCCTGGCGGTGCGCGGCGCGCGCCGGCGTGAGATCTTTGACGGTGTCCGTCCGCCGGCGCCCGCGGCCCGGCCGGGCGTGTTCTGGGGGGTGGCCCTGGCGGTCACCGGACTCGGTGCGGCGCTGCTGCCGGGACTGCCGGCGGCCACCGTCCCGGCCCCGGCCGGGGTGCGCCTGCTGCACCTCGCGGCAGTCGCGTTGATCGCCGGGGCGGCCGCCGCCGGGGCCCTGGCCGGACCCCCGCCGGACGCCGGGCGCAGCCGTCGCCTCGAACACAAACAGCGTTCGCCGGGCTGACCCTGTTACGCCGACATGCCGTATTTCAACGTTGGTATCAATCACATTCTCCCGGGCCCGTCGAACCTTGTCCGACCTGCGGGAACCTGCCTAACCTGAGCCCGCGCCCACGACTCTTCGGGGTGAGTCGGGGGCGCGCCGAAGTCCGGTAGTTGGGCACCGTGGAGCTGAGTGCAGGCGGGCCGGCTCGCCGTATTGAGCCCGGCGTTGGCGGCGTGCCACGCCCGCCGTGCTCGCAACGGCGAAGACCGCTACCACGCCGGACGGCTGGGGTCAGGACCGGGGAGTTGCGGACCCGGTCCTGACCCGTCCGGCCACCTCTCGAAGATCAGCCAGGCGGGGCGGTGCGGGCCATCGGCGACGTGCGAGGATCCTCCGCGTGAAGCCGACGAGGGCCACCCGGCTGACCTCCCTGCCACCGCACGCGCGGCAGGTCGTCATCGTGACCGGCGAGGGCTGGCGGACCACCCACGCCACCCTGGAGACGTACGACCGTGCCGGCGACGGCTGGCGGCCGGCCCTGCCTCCGCTGCCCGCCCGGATCGGCGCCGACGGGTTCAGCGACCGGCACGTCGAGGGCGTGCCGACCACCCCGACGGGCGTCTACGCGATCGGCCCCACCATCTACGGCATCGCCGCCGACCCGGGTGTCCGCCACCCCTACCACCGGGTGGCCGTCGACGACTGGTGGAACGCCGAGCCCGACTCGCCGCACTACAACAGCTTCCAGCGCTCCGCCGAGCAGTTGGGCGGCCAGAGCGAGGCGCTGTGGCGGGAGGACCCGGCGTACACCCACTTCGCGGTGATCACCTACAACATGCCGCCGACCGTCCCGGCCCCGGTGCCGCACGCCGGCAGCGGCATCTTCCTGCACCAGTTCAGCCGCGCCGAGGGCAACCCGACGGCCGGCTGCGTGAGCCTGTCCCACGAGCACCTGGTCGCGGTGCTCACCTGGCTGGACCCCGAGGCGGCGCCGCACGTCGTGCTCAGCCCCGCCGAGTGCCTCGACCGCTACTGACCCCCCACGAGCCGCCAGGACCGCCTGCCCATGGACACGATCAGCACCGACCAGCCGCCCGCCGGGAACGCCGCCGGCACCTGCTACCGCCACCCCAAGCGGGAGACGCTGCTGCGCTGCACCCGCTGCGACCGCCACATCTGTCCCGACTGCATGCGCGAGGCGCCGGTCGGCCACCGCTGCCCCGAGTGCGTCCGGTCGGACAACCGGACCGTCCGCCAGGCCCGCACCGTCTTCGGCGGCCGGCTGGTCGCCCGCCCGCTCGTGACGTACGCGCTGGTCGCGCTCATCCTGCTGGCGTACCTCGTCGAGCTGGTCCACCCGGCCGTCCTGGACCAGTTCGACAGCCTGGGCACCGGGCTGGTCGACGACGCCGGCCAGCGCTACGTCGACGACGGCCTCGCCCGCCCCGGCTACGAGGCGGTCGGGATCGCGCACGGCGAGTGGTACCGCCTGCTCACCTCGTCCTTCCTGCACCTGCTGCCCACCCAGGGCGCCCTCGGGGTCCTGCACATCGCGTTCAACCTGTGGTGGCTGTGGGAGCTCGGCCGGGTGCTCGAGGAGCGGCTGGGGCACTCGCGTTACCTCGCCGTCTACCTGCTCTCCGCGTTGGGCGGCGGGGTCCTCGGCTTCCTGGTCTCCCCGCACCAGGCGGCGGTCGGCGCATCCGGCGCGGTCTACGGCCTGGCCGGCTGCTACGTGGTGCTCACCCGCCGCCTGCACCACCACCCGATCGACCCGCAACGGGTGCTCATCCCGTTCGTGATCTGGATGGTGCTCTCCGCCGGCTGGACCTCCTGGGAGGGGCACCTGGGCGGCCTGCTGGTCGGCGGCCTGGTCGGCCTCGGCTTCGCGTACGCCCCGGCCCGGCGTCGGACGGCCGTGCAGGTGGGGGTCACCGTGGCCGTCGCCGTGCTGCTCGTCGCGCTGGTCGTGCTGAAGTCGCTCGCCCGCACCGGCTGACAGGGTCGGGTCCGTCCCGCAGTGGCGGCTGATCAGACACCGAAGTAGCCCGACGATAGCCGGCACCGTATCGGCCCTTCCTACCGTTCCCCGTATGAATGGATCGTCCGTCCTTGCGCGCGTCCTCCGGGCCGGCGGCGCCACCGCGCTTCTCGGCCTGTCCGCCGTGCTGACCGTCCCCGGCGCCGCTCGCGCCGTCGCCAACGGGACCGATGTCGCCGAGGGGCAGTACCGGTTCGCCACCAAGCTCACCATGACCGACATCCCGCGCGCCGACGGCACCACGTACGACAGCGCCTGCTCCGGGGCACTCGTCGCCCCACAATGGGTGATCACCGCCGGCCACTGCTTCCACAACACCTCGGGTGCCCGGGTCAGCGGTGCGGCGCCGTACGCGACGACCGCCACCCTGGGCCGCGCCGACCTGTCCGCCGCCACCGGGCACGTCGTCGACGTGGTGGAGGTCCGGCAGGCGTCCCGGCAGGACGTGGCGCTGGTCAAGCTGGCCACCCCGGTCACCGACATCGCGCCGCTTCCGGTGAGCACCACCGCACCCAGGACCGGCACGATCCTGCGGATGACCGGCTGGGGCGCCACCAGTTCCGTCGACGCCACCCCGGCCACCCACCTGCAGACCGGCCAGTTCAAGATCAACCGGGTCGCCGGCTCCACGGTGCTGGTCGTGGGTTATGCGCCGGCGGCGAACACGAGTGCCTGCCTGTGGGACTCCGGCGCACCCTACTTCGTGCAGAACGCCGACGGCACCGAGGCGCTGGTCTCGGTGGAGTCCGACGGGCCGGCGTGCCCGCACTCCCAGGAGGAGACCACCGAGCGGGCCGACCGGCTCGCCGACTGGATCCACCAGACCGCGGCCTGACCCTCCGCTCGAACGACGCCGGTGGCGGCCTCGCCACCGGCGTCGTTTGCGTTCGTACGCCCCAGCGAGCGCTCCGACCCAGCGTGACGTATCGGAAACATAGCTGCGCGTGTATGGCTCGTCCCTAGTTTCCTACCCACATGTTGCAAAAGGACGGGGAGGACGACGGGTGAGACAGAGATTGCGAGGGCCACTGGTGGTGGCCCTGGTGCTGGCCCTGGTGGCCACGCTCGGCGGAATGGAGGTGCTCCGCCGATCCGCGCCGGAGCGGTCGTCGACCGCCTCGGCCGGCAACGAGGAGAGCTTCCTGGACCGGCTCGGCCGGGGCGCGCGGCAGCTGGTCAACGGCGGCCGCGCCAAGGCCCCGGCCGAGGCCGTCAGCGCGGGCCTTTACGTGGCGCAGAAGCCCCCCGCCGGCGTACGCAAAAAGCCTGCCAAGCGGGTGAAGGAGCTGACCGGTCGGCGGACCGCCACCACCCGCGTCTTCGCGATGTCCGACGGCCGGCTTCAGGCGGAGATCTCCGCCGCGCCGCGCCACTACCGGGATGCCAAGGGCAACTGGCAGCCGATCGACACCACCGTCTCGCCCTCGACGGCGGACGGTTTCGCCGCGGCCAACACCACCAACACGTTCCGCAGCCGGTTCGGTGCCTCCACCGCGAAGCTGGCGCGCTTCGAGCTCGACGGCCAGCAGGTCACCCTCGGCCTGGCCGGCGCGCCGCGCACGGTGAAGCCGGTGCTGAAGGGCGACACCGTCACCTACCCCGGCATCGCCGACGGCGTCGACCTCGCGTACGACGTGACCGCCACCGCGCTCAAGGAGCGGCTGGTGCTGCGCGCCCCGTCCGCGGCATCGGCTCTGACGTTCACCCTTGAGGCTGGCGCGCTCAGGGTGGCCCAGCGCGACGACGGCTCGATCGAGTTCCGGTCCCCGGTCGACAACCGGGTGCTGCTGGTGATGCCGGCACCGTTCATGTTCGACTCGAAGGCCGACGCGGGCTCCCCGTACGGGTTCGCCTACAGCCAGAAGGTGACCCAGGCCCTGCGCGCTGACGGTGGCCGCTGGGCCATCGACGTGACGGCGGACAAGGGCTGGCTGGCAGACCCGAAGCGGGTCTTCCCGGTCACGGTGGATCCGACCATCAAGATCCAGCCAACGCCGTCCCAGTCGATGGACGCGATGATCACCTCCGACTCGCCGGGGACGAACTTCGACGGCAACTGGCGGCTGTCGGTGGGCACCACCACCTCGTCCAAGGCCCGCAGCCTGGTCAAGTTCGACCTGACCGGCATCCCGTCGAACACCACCATCGACGCGGCGTCGTTGCAGATGTATTTCGACCAGACACACACGTCGGACGCCTATGACGTGCCGATCGAGGCGCGGCAGGTGACCGCACCGTGGCAGGAGAACAACGTCACCTGGAACTCGATCAGCGCGAGCATGGGCATCGGGGCGGCCACCAGCGTCACCGTGGACGACACCGACACGGCCAAGACGGCGATCAACGGGGACTGGCCGGCCTCCGGGAACACGGCCTACACCAAGTACGGCATCAACGGCACCTACAAGTCCAACAAGAACAACGTGGCGGGGGAGACGTTCACCTGGGTGCCCACCGTGCCCGAGGACGGCAACTACACCGTCGACGCGCACTACGTGACGGGTACCGACCGGTCGACGGCCGCGCGGTACACGGTCCAGTACGCGGGCGGCAGTGCGCCGAAGGACGTCAACCAGCAGGCCCCTGGCACGGCGGACTGGGCCACCCTGGGCACCTTCCCGTTCACCGCCGGCACCACCGGCCGGGTGGTGCTCGGCGACGCCGGGGTGTCGACCCAGGTGGCGGTGATCGCTGACGCGGTACGGCTGACCAAGGCCGGGGCGGTGAAGAAGGCCAACGAGTCCAGTGTCTGGCACAGCTACCCGGTGACGAACCTGGTGCAGTCCTGGGTCAACGGCACCGCCAACAACGGGTTCATGTTGAAGGCGGCTGACGAGACGAACCTCGGCCGCGGCGGCCCCCGGTACGAGGCCGCCGAGTACGCCTACAACGGCGAGAACGAGAACACCCCCAAGCTGGTCGTCAACTACGGCAAGCCCGGGGTGACCCTGGAACCACCCACCAAGATCTACTCCACCGGCGCCCAGCTCAAGTGGTCCGGCTACACCGGTGACGACATCGTCGAATACCAGGTGCACCGGTCGATCTACCAGAACTTCACCCCATCGGCGGCCACCCTCGTCGCCCCGGTGGCGAAGAACGTCACCTCGTACACCGACACCACGGCCACCCCCACGCCGGTCGACTCGACCGACCCCTTCGGGCAGGTCTACTACTACCAGATCGCCGTGAAGGCCGCGGACGGGTCGCTGATCGGTGCGCCCACGCAGATCGTCCGGTTGCCCCGCGCCGGCCGGGTGGTGCAGCTCATTCAGGGCGACGCCCGGGACACCACGCTGTCCTCCAGCGAGCCGAACTCCGGGCACGACGTGCTTGCCGGCAACCCGTGGCTGATGGTGGGCAACAACTCGGGCACGTACGGCAAGAGCCGGGCGGCGGTGTCGTTCCCCGACGTGTCCACCATTCCCGCCAACGCCCAGGTGCTGGATGCGGAGTTCGACATGTGGTCGGTGACGACTCCGACCCCGGCCGGCGCCACCTACGAGGTGCACACCCTCAACACGCCCTTCGACGAGGCGACAGCCTCCTGGTCGAAGCCCGACGCCGCCACGTCCTGGACCGCGGGCGGTGCCTACGATCCCGCCGTCACGGACACCGTCACCGGCAACACGGACGATCCGGCGTGGCGGCTGTGGCGTGTCAAGGACGCCGTGCAGAGCTGGGTCAACGGCACCAAGGCCAAGAACGGCTTCCTGGTGAAGCTGGCCAACGAGACCAGCCCGGCCGAACGGACCATCTTCCTGTCCAGCGAGGCCGCCGAGCCGCAGCTGCGACCGAAGCTGGTGGTCACCTACATCGAACCGACGCCGGCGAGCACCTACTACGCCCCGGACCTGCCGCAGGGGCTCGCCCCGGGCAGCACCAACACGGTCCCCGTCACGGTGACCAACCCCACCACCGGCACCTGGCGGGCCGGCGACTGGCAGCTGTCGTACCGGTGGGCGCGGGCCGACGGCACCCGGACCGACGAAACGGCGCAGGCGGTCACCGCACTGCCCAAGGACGTTCTGCCAGGAGAGGCGGTCACCGTGTCGGCGGCGCTGACCGCGCCGGCGTCCACCACCGAGGGCAACAAGCGCACCGACTACGTGCTCCGGTGGGAGCTGTACAACAAGACCAGCAGCAAATGGCTGTCCGAGGTGAGCCCGATCGCCTCGCTGGACCAGAACGTCGCCGTCGTCGAACCCACCTCCGACCAGCTCGGCCTGGAGAAGTTCTACTCCTACGCGGGGAAGAACACCGGCGCCGGCGGCACGCTCATGAACAACCTGTACGCCGGCAACAGCGTCTGGTCGTACGACGCGTTCAGCAACCCGGGACGCGGCCTGTCCACCTTCGTCCGGCTGGCCTACAACTCCCTTGACACCAGCGACACGGTCGCCGGCTACGGGTGGTCGCTGCAGGCGTCGTCCATGATGCGGCTGGGCAGCCCGCTGGACCTCCACCCGAACCCGAACCCGACCAAGGTCACCCTGACCGACGGTGACGGCACCAGTCACTGGTTCACCTGGGACGCGGCCACCTCGACGTGGAAGAGCCCGAAGGGTGTGCACCTCTATCTGGAGAAGGTCACCACCTCGGACTGCAAGCCGAACACCCAGGAGCCGAAGGCGTGGCGGCTGACCAAGCCGGACCGCACGCAGTTCTACTACGACTGCGAGGGCTTCCTCACCAGCACGGTGGACAACAACGGCAACGAGATGGTGTTCACCTATGAGGAACGGAAGTCGAACAACAAGCCGACCAAGTTCCTCCGCTACATCACCGACCCGGCCGGCCGGAAGACCCTGACGATCGACTACTACGCCAAGGGCCAGACCTACGACTACATCAACGACACCACCTGGACCCGGGTGTCGAACGCGACGAACCTGACCAACCCGAAGATCATCGACCACGTCCGGCAGGTCACCGACGTCTCCGGCCGGAAGATGACCTTCACGTACACCGACAAGGGCCTGCTCGGTGAGCTGGTTGACGGCTACGGCTCCAGCGGCACCATGGGCGCGCCCAAGACCTTCAAGTTCGCCTACGACATGACCCAGGGCAACAAGAACGTCAAGCTCGTCAAGATCACGGACCCGCGCGCGAACGCTGCCCAGTCCTCCTACGCCACCACGCTGGCGTACAACTATCCGCAGGCCGGTGACGACCCGAAGTTCCACTGGACCACCAAGTCCTACACCGACCGGCTCGGCAAACTGACCCAGTTCGGCTACGTCGACCCGGACGGACCGCAAGGTACCGCAATCAACACCACGGTCACCGACGCCGAGAACCACACCACCCGGTACCAGCAGGACGGCTACGGCCGCCCGTACGAGACCACCAACGCCAAGAACCAGGTCACGAAGCTGGGCTGGGACAACGACCACAACGTCACCACGCTGACCGAGGACAACGGCGCGGTGTCGACGTGGGACTACGACACCAAGACCGGTTACCCGACCGAGATCAAGGACGCCGAGGCGGTCAAGAACGGTTGGCCGGGTACGACGCTGACCTACCAGTACCAACTGAACGGATACGTCGCGGACCTGGTCAGCAAGACCAGCCCGAAGGGCCGCAAGTGGACCTTCGGCTACGAGGCCGACGGTGACCTGTCCTGGGTGGTCGACCCGATCGGCAACACCACGAGCGACCCGGACGACTACAAGACGACGTACACGTACGACGCCTGGGGCCAGATGCTGACGGCTACCGATGCCAACGGCAACGGCACCAGCTACGACCGCTTCGACCCGAACGGCTACCCGCAGACCATCTCCGACGCGAACCAGAAGCAGACGAAGTTCGTCTACGACGTGCGCGGCCAGGTCCTCAAGGTGACCGACGCGCTCACCCACGACACCACGCAGACGTACGACACGTTCGGCCGTCCGCTGGAGAACAAGGTCGCCAGGAACCAGGGCGGCGATGACTGGATCACCACACCTGCGCCGACGTATGACGCGAACGACAATGTCACCGTGTCGACCGCGCCGAACGGCGCCGTCACAACGGCCTCCTACGATGAAGCCGACCAGCTCACC
The DNA here is from genome assembly GCF_900091435.1 of Micromonospora chaiyaphumensis. Lineage (GTDB taxonomy): Bacteria > Actinomycetota > Actinomycetes > Mycobacteriales > Micromonosporaceae > Micromonospora > Micromonospora chaiyaphumensis. The sequence goes on along the minus strand of NZ_FMCS01000001.1, from coordinate 1,128,226 downwards.
TGGACCAAGGCCCCGGTGGACGTCGCCGGCGACCCGGAGCGGAAGACGTCGTTCACCTACGACAAGGTGGGCAATCTGCTCACCACCACCGAGCCCAAGGGCAACCTGACCTCGGAAGCCGGTGACTACGTCACCACCAACGGCTACGACGAGGTCTACCAGCTCACCTCGGTGACCAACGCCAAGAACCAGAAGATCACCTACGAGTACGACAACGTGGGCAACGTCGTCACCGTCGGCGACCCGCGCAAGAACGCCACGGCCGACACCGCCGACTACACCACGAAGCTGGAGTACGACCTCGCCCACCGGGTCACCAAGTCCACCGACGCGCTCGGCAAGTCCACCAGCAGCACGTACGACCGTGACGGTCTGGTCACCGCGACCACGGACCAGTTGGGCAACACCACCGAGGTCACCCTCGATCCGGGGGGCAACCCGACCGAGGTCAAGGTGCCGCACAAGAACGTCAACGGCACCATCACCTACCGCGTCACCAGGTACGAGTACGACGAGGTCGGCAATCAGACCAAGGTGACGAGCCCTCGCGGGGTCGCCACCACGGACGACCCGGACGACTTCGCCACGGTCACCTCCTACGACAAGCTCAACCGGGTCAAGGAGACCCGGAGCGCGTACGACAAGGACGACAGCCGCTACACCACGGCGGATGTCACCACCTACCAGTACGACGCAGTGGGCCGGCTGACGACCCTGTCGGCGCCCCCGTCGGCCGGGCAGACGGTCCGCAACGACACCACGTACACCTACTACGACAACGGCTGGACGAAGTCCTCGTCCGACCCGTGGGACATCGTCACCTCGTACGACTACGACGATCTCGGGGCCCAGACGGCCCGGACGGTCACCTCGGCCGGCGGGTCGTCGAACCGGACGATGAGCTGGTCGTACTTCCCGGACGGCAAGCTCAAGTCCCGCTCCGACGACGGCGTGCCGGTCGGCAAGCAGGTCGTCCTGGTCGACAACTCCGAGTTCAACAACGCGTCGGCGACCGGGACGTGGGCCGTAGCGAACTCGGCGACCGGCAGGTACGGCACCGACTACGCCACCCGGCCCGCTGGGACCGGCACGAACACGTTCACCTGGCGGTTGAACGTGCCGCAGTCGGGCACGTACGAGGTCTTCGCCCGCTACCCGCAGGTGACCGGCGCGGCGACCGACGCCAAGTACACGATCAGCCATGGCGGCGGCAACACCCCGAAGACGGTCAACCAGAGCACCAACGCCGGGACCTGGGTGAGCCTCGGCTCGTACAGCTTCACCGAGGGCAACAGCCACAAGGTGTCGCTGTCCGACCAGGCGACCGGCACGGTTGTCGCGGACGCCGTGAAGCTCGTGCGCGACAACACGGGCGAGGCCGACAACGAGAAGCACGACTACCGCTACCGCTACGACCCGAACGGCAACCTGAAGACGATCACGGACGCCTCACCCGGCGCCCGGGTGGACGACTACTCGGTCGTCTACACCGACCTGAACCAGGTGCAGACCGTCACCGAGAGCAAGAGCGGGACGGTCACCAACACCACCTCCTTCACGTACAACGAGAACAGCGCACCGCTGACCACCACCCACGACAAGCAGTACGCCGGCTACACCTACGACCCGCGCGACCTCGTGTCGGAAGTGGTGAACGGCAAGTCCGCCACGGACCCGGGCAGGAAGACCACCACCTTCACCTATACCGACCGCGGCGAGAAGCTTCGGGAGACCAAGGGCAACGGCAACACCGTCAACTACACGTACTACCTCGACGGGCTGCTGAACACCCAGGTGGAGAAGAAGCCGAACGCGACGGTGGTGTCGGAGCACACCTACACCTACGACCTGAACGGCAACCGCACCCGCGACGTCGCCAGGAAGATGAACGCCGACAACCACTCGGCGTACCTCAACACCACCAGCGACTACACCTACGACCCGCGGGACCGCCTGGCCACCCTGACCAAGACCGGGGACGGCGCCGGCACGGAAACCTACGTCCACGACGCCAACAGCAACGTCATCGAGCAGACCCTCAAAGGCACCACGACGACGTACAACTACGACCGGAACCGGCTCCTCACCGCCAGTGCGGGCGGCGCGACCTCGTCGTACAACTACGACCCGTTCGGGCGCCTCGACACGGTGACCGCAGCGGGCACGGTTCTCGAGCGCAACGTCTACGACGGGTTCGACCACGTCATCGAGAACCGCAAGAACAACGGCACGAGCACGTCCACGACGAAGTACACGTACGACCCGCTGGACCGGACCGCCACCAAGACGACCGATGCCGGTGGCGCGAAGGAGAAGACCACCAGGTTCAACTACCTCGGCCTGTCGGGCGAGGTCCTGGACGAGGAGGTCGCCGGCAAGCTCACCAAGTCGTACCAGTACTCGCCGTGGGGTCAGCGCCTGTCCCAGATCACGCACAAGGACGACGGGACCCAGGAGAACGCCTACTACGGGTACGACCCGCACACCGATGTCGAGCAGCTGACCGACGACACCGGTGACACGAAGGCCACCTACGGTTACACGGCGTACGGCAAGAACGACGACGCCCAGTTCACGGGCATCGACAAGCCGGACGCGCAGGATCCGACGAAGGAGCCGTACAACGCGTACCGGTTCAACGCCAAGCGGTGGGATCAGAGCTCCCAGTCCTACGACATGGGGTTCCGTGACTACAGCCCCGGCCTGAACCGGTTCCTCTCCCGGGACAGCTACAACGGCGCCCTGGCCGACATGAACCTCGGCCTCAACCCCTTCACCGGTAACCGGTACGCCTTCGGTGGCGGCAACCCGATCAGCGCCATCGAAATCGACGGCCACTCCTGGGACGAGTTCGTCGACAACCTGACGGGATTCGGCAGCGGATTCGTCGACGGCGCAAAGGACGCGGCGAGCGGCCTGGGTCAGCTCGGTTACGACATGTTCATCGGCAGCAGCCCGTTCGTGTCCGAGCAGACGCGCGCCGAGACGAAGGCACGAGCGGAAGCGCGTGGCGACGCGATCAAAAACCCGCGGCAGCTCTGGAACGGGATCAAGCAGCCCTACGAGGAGGACATCAAGAACGGTAGGGACGCGCACGCGGCTGGACGAGCTGTTTTCGACCTGGCAACCCTGTTCCTTGGTGGCGGGGCTGGTAAGGCCGGCAAGACGGAGGAAGTCGCCAGCGGGGCCACGAACGCCGCTGCCCATGCCCGCTACGTAGCGCAGCTCGGGGTGGCGGAGGCGGCCAACCCGTTGATCGAGTCACTGAAGACGACCGGCAAACTTCCGGGCAACTACGTCACCAAGACTGCGGCGGAGGCTGCCGGATACAAGCCGGGGAAGGCCCTGAACAATTACGTCCCCGGCGCCCAGATTGGCGGCGACATTTATGAGAATTCGACCAGGCTGCTGCCGTCGGCACCCGGGCGCGTCTACTATGAGGCAGATGTGGGCCTCAAGAACACGATGAGCCGGGCAAAGCAACCCGGTAACCGTTTGGTATATTCCAACGACGGCCTGGCATTTGTCACGGCTGATCATTACGGGTCGTTCTATCAGCTCCCCAACTGGAAGTGACATGCAGATTGAGTTGGATGGCCGGCGAGTCAGATCGGAAGCCGAGTTCCATGTCGAGATAGCTCGACTGCTTGACTTCGGGCCCTATTACGGCAAGAATCTGGACGCTCTTTGGGACCGCGTGAGCTTCGATGTCGAGCGTCCGGTGCGGCTGGTCTGGACCCATGCAGGTGTCAGCAGGAAAGCGATGGGGAAGGGCGACTTCGAGAGGATCGTGGCGATCCTGCGAAGAGCTGAGGAGCGGGATCGACGACGAGATGACGATGAACGCTTCGAGTTGGTGATCACGGACTGAACGCCTGCTGCCGCCGAGCCCGCCATGTGGGCTCGGCGGCAGTGGCCTTCGCAAGGGGCGGGATCGACGCTGGTCTGCCACGTCCTGCCAAGGCCATCTTGAGCTTCGCGATGTTCCTGATCGGTCACGGTTCCACTCGCCCGTCGGTAAGAGAGATCCCGGTGGCCTGTCCGGTCGGCCGGTTGCCCGTCCGCTGCCGGGCCGTAGACTGATCACATTGCGCCGATCCTCTCTGGGTTCGCGCCGAAGATGATTTCACGGCGACGGGTACTTGGCCCGGCTGGTTTCCAGATCGCCCTCCAGCGTTCGCGGCCCTTTTTTCGTTACAGAGACACGCCGCATTTACAATTGACTTTCGTCACTCATCGCATACAACAATCCTTCTTGTTGCGTGCGCGGCCAGTCGCCTAGCGTGAGCAGCGCTCATGGCCGACGGGGGAGGAGCGCATGGAGATTCGAATCCGTTTACTGGGCACGATGGAGCTGTGGGTGAACGGCCAGCAGCTCACACCTGGGGCGGCGAAGCGCCGTACCGTCCTGGCTGGTCTGGCTCTGGAGGCCAACCGGCCGGTGTCCCTGCCCGGCCTGGCCGGCATGGTGTGGTCCGACCCGCCCTCGTCCGCGGTGGCCAACCTCCGCTCGCACGCCGCCGCCCTCCGTCAGGCGGTGGGGGATCGGCTGCTCGCGCGGCCGCAGGCGTACGAGCTGCGACTTGGGTCGGGCGAGCTCGACGTGACCGACTTCCAGCGGCTCGCCGAGGAGGGCCGGTCCAGGTTGAGCGCGCGCGACCCGGCTGGCGCCATCGATGCGCTGACCGGGGCGATGGCCCACTGGCGCGGGACGGCTGGTGACGGCCTGTCTCGCGGCACCCTGCTGGACAACCAATGGGCGACCCTGGAGGAGCAGCGGCTCCAGGTCTTCGAGGACCTCGTCGACGCCCAGCTCGCGGTCGGCGCGCACGGCGACGTGCTGCCTCAGCTCCGCCGCATGCTCTCCGCCCACCCGTTGCGGGAACGGAGCTGGGGGCAGCTGATCGTGGCGCTCTACCGCCGAGGCGATGTGCCCGCGGCGCTCGTCGCCTACCGGAATGCGCGAGCGGCTCTGCGGGACCAACTGGGCATCGAGCCGGGCGAGGAGCTGCAGCGCCTGCACCGCGCGGTCCTCGACCGTTCGCCCGAGCTGTCGCAGGAGGCGCCGCCCGCCAGGGTGGCCGTCCGGGAGGACGTGAAGCAGCGTGACGGCCGGCCCGTGCCCCGGGAGCTGCCTGCGGCGCTGGGAGCCTTCGTCGGGCGTACCCGGGAGCACGCTGAGGTGCTGGCGGCCCTGTCCGGTAGGGTCTCGGCCGCCGTGGTGGTCAGCGGTGCGGCCGGCAGCGGTAAGACCGCGCTCGCGGTACGGGCGGCGCACGCCGTCGCCGCCCACTTCCCCGACGGTCAGGTCTACGTCGATCTGCACTACCAGCCGTCCTTCACCGGGGACGAGGTGCTGGCCCGAGTGCTCCGGGCGCTCGGCGTCGACGGTGCGGCGATTTCCGAACGGGCCTGCGAGCGGGCGGGCCGGGTGCGGTCGCTCCTGGCGGAGCGCCGGATCCTGATCGTGGCGGACGGCGTCACCAACGCCGCCCAGGTGCGCGCGCTCGTCCCGGCCGGGCCCGGCTCGGCGCTCGTCGTGGTGACCCAGCGCCACCTGCGCAGCCTGGACGGCGTACACCGGGTGGATCTCGATCCCATGCCGGTCGAGGACGGGCGGGCCCTGCTGGTTGCGCTCGGGTGCGCCGAGCGGCTGGCGGCTGCACCCGTCGCCGCCGGCGAACTGCTCCGGCTCTGCGGCGGATCGCCGCTGGCCCTGCGTATCGTCGGGTCCCGGCTGGCCGCGCGGCCGTCGGCCACCCTGGCCGCTCTGGTGGCGGAACTGGGCGATCCCCGCCGCAGGCTGGACCTGCTGGCCGACGACGACCTGTCGATGCGGCAGCGCATCGACCTCGGCTTCGCGGCCGTCCGTGCCGACGACGAGCTGGTCGGGCAGGTGCTCGCGCTTCTGGCGGGCGAACCGGAGTTGGTACTGCCGCCGGAGGACACCGCCGCGCGGCTGGGCGTACCGGCCGAGCGGTTGTGGCAGTCGCTGGAGAGGCTGCTCGACGCCCACCTGGTCTGCCTGGACGCCTCCGGCGGGTACCGGCTGCCCCAGCTGGTCCGGGACTACGCCGCCGAACTACCGACGATGCCGGCGCTGCACCCGCTGCCGACGTGGCGGGTGGAACCGGGGGCCGATCCAATGACCGCAGCGGACCAGCCCACGACGGCGCGCTGAGCCTGGCGCCTGGGACGACCGTCCCAAGGACGGATGGCTCTGGTGGACGGGGCCGTCCGGCGCGACACTGGGCCATGGGACCTCAGCGCGTACCACTGCTCGCCGGCCTGGTGGTGCTGCTCGCGGCGGCCTGCACGACGACCGACCAGACCGGCGCGGCCGCCCCGACCGCGACGGCGCCGTCGGCCGGCGCGACCGTCGCCGCGACCACATCGGCCGCCGCCTCCACCGCACCCACCACCGGGGCGCCTGCCGAAGGCTCCTGGCGGGTGACCTACGACTGGGCGGTGCCCGCCACGGCCGCCCGGGTGACCCACCAGGTCCGGGTGCCGGTCACCCCCGTGCCGGGGGACCCACTGCCCGTCCTGGTCGAGGTGCGGGTCGGGGACCACCCGGCCGAGGGGTTCAGCCGGATCACCTTCGCCTTCCGCGGCCCGACGCCGTCCTACCAGGTCGGCTACGTGCCCCAGGTGCGGACGGAGGGTCGCGACGCCCCCGTCGAACTGCCCGGCACGGCGTACCTGTCGGTGCGGTTCGACCCGGCGCAGGCCCACGACGCCCGCGGCGGCGGCACGGCCGACCTGCCGCCGTCGCGGATCGGCTATCCGACGCTGCGCGGCTGGGCCGCGGCCGGCGACTTCGAGGGTCACCTCAGCTTCGGGCTCGGGCTCCGGCCCCCGACCGGCAGGACGCTGCCGGTGCGGCTGGGCGAGGCCACCCGCCCGGACGGCACCCACGTCGTCGCGGTCGACGTGCGACGCGGCTGACCCGCACGGATCGACCGCGCCGGCCGTCCGGTCGGCGCGGTCGGGTGCGTGTGCGTCAGCCGGCCTCGCCGCGCACGATGGCCACGGCGACCCGGCAGAACTCGTCCATGTCCGGGTTGAACCCGGCGGCGATGTCCGGGTGCAGCCCGGCGCGGGTCTCGTCGAGCAGCCGGCGGCAGACCTCCTCCACGGGCTCACCCGCGTAGCTGCCCCGGACGCGTTCGGTCGCCGCCTGCAAAGCCGAGGTCAGCTGTTCCTCCAGCGGACCGCGCAGCTTCTGCTGCACAGGGTCGAGCCCGCTCGGGTCGAGCGTGACATGTGGCTCCGGCATCGGCGCTCCCTTCGTCGGCGACCGCGGTACCCCACCGCCGTCGTCGGTCAAACCATCCTCGGTACGGCCGCCACCCGGACCAGGTACGAGAAGTCCTCCCCGGGCTCCTCGACGTAGGACAGCCGGCGGATCTGCCGGTCGTCCGACCAGAGGGCGACGTCGACCAGCACACCGAGGTGGGCCAGGCCGATGTTCGCCACCCGCTTCTTGTCCTGGAGCACGGCGCAGACCCCGCCCAGCAGGGTGCTGGCGTCGGAGGTGCGATGCCCGGGCGGGCAGCGCAGGGTTACGTCCACCTCGATGGGACCGGTGAGCGGGGTCCACCCCGTGCGCTGGGCCGCCGTGCAGGCGGCCTGGAGCAGGGCGCGGACCCTCGTCGCCTGCCGGTGCCCGGCGGCGAAGATGGACAGGGCCTCGGTCTTGACCGGGGGCAGGCCGCTCACCTCGAACGTCAGGGCGAGAGCGCGGGTGTCCTGCACGACGGCACCTCCTCGTGGGGATCCTGCCCAACCGGTGTGAGCGCAGAGGGAAGTTCGCGCGAGAACCAACCGATCGGACGGGCTGGGGGTCGGCCGGAGGCGTATCGACATCGACGGCGACGCGCTGGCTGCGGAGCTACCGAAACGCTAGTCCACCGGGCGCACGCTGGGTAGCCTCGCCGTTCACGGAGTGGGACGGGCCGGGAAGGCGCAGAACTCGTTCCCCTCCGGGTCGGCCAGCACCCACCAGGACGTCGCCGGGGTGGGCTCGCGCAGCAGGGTCGCCCCGGCCGCGATCAGCGGGGTGACCTCGGCACCGTTCAGCTCCACGTCCCAGTGCACCCGGTTCTTCACCCGCTTGCGTTCCGGCACCGGGTCGAAGACCCAGTGGTCCCAGGGGAAGCCCGCCGCGCCGGCCAGCGAGGTGGTGCCCTCGGCGGCGGTCTCCGCCCGGCCGCCGACCACCCGCGCCCACCAGGCGGCCTGCGCGGCCGGGTCGGCGCTGTCGACCACCAGCTCGAACACGCCGGGCCGGGCGCCCACGCGCGGCGGGAACGCGCAGAACTGGTTGCCCTCCGGGTCGGCGAGGACCCACCAGCTGATCTCGGCGTCCGGCTCGCGGACCAGGCGCGCGCCGGCGGCCAGCAGCGCGGCCGGCTCCGGCTCGGCGAGCCGCAGGTCGAGGTGGACGCGGGTCTTGCCGGTGCGCGGCTCGGGCACCGTGTTGACCCAGATCGACTCGGCGTTCGACGCAGCGGCGCGGGGGTCGATCCGGGTGTCGCCGTCGCCCGTGTCGACCAACTCCCCGTCGAGGATGCCGGCCCAGAAGCCGCCGAGCCGGTGGGCGTCGGCCGCGTCCATGCAGAGGTCCTTGAAGCGCGCGATCATCCGGCCATCATGCCGGGTGGGTCGGACAGCCCCGGGCGCGCCGCGGCCGGTGATCCGTCCCACAGCGGCGGCTGTCGTACCCGTCTCCGTGACCGTGAGGTTTCGCAGCGTCGCAGCCAGGGCACTGTCTGGCGCACGAAACGTCCCGGGACGCCCGGCCGAGCACCGGTGCCCCGACCGTCTCGCCGTGCGCCGGGGCACGGGTGACTCCCCGGTTCTTCGCCGAGGAAAGGGGGAGGGCGATGACGACGGACCCCGGCGCGGCCGCACGGCGGCGGCCGGCCCGGCGTGCGGCGGCGGCAGCCGCCGCACTCGCGTTGGTGGCCCCGCTGGCCGCCTGCGGATCGGGCGGTGAGGGCGGCACGCCCACCATCAACCTGTACTACCCGCCGGAGCAGAACCTGCAGAAGGTGGTCGACGACTGCAACGCCCAGGCCCGGGGGCGCTACCGGATCGTCTACCGGGTGCTCCCGCGGCAGGCCGACGACCAGCGGGTGCAGATGGTGCGGCGGCTGGCGGCGCAGGACCCGGGGATGGACGTGCTCGGCCTCGACGTCACGTGGACCCAGGAGTTCGCCAGCGCCAAGTGGATCCGGGAGTGGACCGGCCAGGACAAGGCCGAGGTGGAGCAGGGCACCCTCGCGGGCCCCCTGGACACCGCCCGCTACGAGGACAAGCTCTACGCCGCGCCCAAGAACACCAACGTGCAGCTCCTCTGGTACCGCAGCGACCTGGTCCAGGAGGCGCCGAAGAGCTGGGACGAGATGATCTCCGCCGCCCAGCAGCTCAAGCAGCAGGGCAAGCCCCACCAGGTGCTCACCATGGGCGCCCAGTACGAGGGCCTGGTCGTCCTCTACAACACCCTGGCCGAGAGCGCGGGCGGGAAGATCCTCAGCGACGACGGCAGGAAGGCCGAGATGGACGAGGGCGCGGTGCGGGCACTCGACCAGCTCCAGAAGTTCGCCACCTCGGGCGTGACCTCGCCGTCGTTCAGCAACGCCACCGAGGACCCGGTCCGGCTGGAGTTCCAGTCCGGCGCCGGCGCCTTCGAGGTCAACTGGCCGTTCGTGTATCCGGCCATGCAGGAGGCCAACCCGGACCTGGCCAAGAAGGTCAAGTGGGCGCGGGTGCCGGGCATCGACCCGAACACCCCGAGCAAGGTCACCATCGGCGGGGTCAACATGGCGGTCAGCACCTACTCGAAGCACCCGGCGGAGTCCTTCGAGGCGGCGAAGTGCATCCGCAACGCCGAGCACCAGAAGTTCTCCGCGGTGAACGACGGCGTGCCACCCACCATCGAGGCCGTCTACGCCGACCCGGAGATGGACAAGGCGTACCCGATGAAGGAGACCATCCTGGAGGAGCTCAAGGAACCGGCGGTCCGGCCGCTGACCCCGGCGTACCAGAGCATCTCCACGGTCATGTCGGCGATCCTGTCGCCGCCGTCGGCGATCCGGCCCGAGCAGACCGCGAACGAGCTGCGCGACGCCATCGCCGACGCCCTCGAGTCGAAGGGGGTCCTGCCGTGAGCGTCAACGCCACGCCCGCCGGCGCCGACGTCGCGGCGGACGCCGAGCGCGCCGCCGGCCGGCACGCCGCCGTGCCCGCCCAGCGGGCCCGCCGCCGGTCGAAGGCGCCGCTGAGCGAGAACAAGCGCGCCGAGCGGCGGCTCGGCTGGCTGCTCTGCGCGCCGGCCGCGCTGGTCATGGTGCTGGTCACCGCCTACCCGATCCTCTACTCGGTCTGGCTGTCGCTGCAGCGCTTCGACCTGCGCTTTCCCGACCAGCGCGAGTTCGTCGGGCTGGAGAACTACGCCACCGTGCTGACCAACCAGTTCTGGTGGACCGCGTTCGGGGTGACCGCCCTGATCACCGTGGTCACCGTGGTGATCGAGCTGGTGCTCGGCATGGGCCTGGCGTTGATCATGCATCGGACGCTGGTCGGCCGGGGCATCGTCCGCACCGCGGCGCTGATCCCGTACGGCATCGTCACGGTCGTCGCCGCCTTCTCCTGGCGGTACGCCTGGACGCCCGGCACCGGCTACCTGGCCAACCTGTTCGACGGCAGCGCCCCGCTGACCGAGCGGGCCAGCTCGCTGGCGATCATCATGCTGGCCGAGATCTGGAAGACCACCCCGTTCATGGCGCTGCTGCTCATGGCCGGGCTGGCGCTGGTGCCCGAGGACCTGCTGAAGGCCGCCTCCACCGACGGCGCGACGGCCTGGCAGCGGTTCACCAAGGTGATGCTGCCGGTGATGAAGCCGGCCATCCTGGTGGCCCTGCTGTTCCGCACCCTGGACGCGTTCCGGGTGTTCGACAACATCTTCGTGCTCACCGCCGGCGGCAACGAGACCTCGTCGGTGTCGATGCTCGCCTACAACAACCTGATCCGGGGGTTGAACCTCGGCATCGGCTCCACGATGTCCGTGCTGATCTTCCTCACCGTGGCGATCATCGCGTTCGTGTTCGTGAAGCTGTTCGGCACCGCTGCGCCCGGCAGCGACGACGGGGAGAGGCGCTGACATGGCAGTCGAAACCACCACGCGGGCGAAGGTGCGCTGGGGCCTGCTGGACGTCATCGTCGTCGTCTTCGCGCTGGTCCCGGTGCTCTGGATCGCCTCGCTGTCGTTCAAGACCCCGGCCACCCTCACCGACGGGAAGTTCTGGCCCCGGGAGTGGACGCTGGACAACTACCGGACGATCTTCGACACCGACCAGTTCGTCCGGGCCCTGGTCAACTCGATCGGCATCGCGCTGATCGCCACCCTGATCGCCGTGGTGCTGGGCGCGATGGCCGCGTACGCCATCTCGCGGCTGGACTTCCCCGGCAAGAAGCTGCTGGTCGGGGTGTCCCTGCTGATCGCCATGTTCCCGCAGGTGTCGCTGGTGTCGCCGCTGTTCGAGATCGAGCGCCAGCTCGGCCTCTTCGACACCTGGCCGGGGCTGATCCTGCCGTACATCACCTTCGCCCTGCCGCTGGCGATCTACACGCTCTCGGCGTTCTTCAAGCAGATCCCGTGGGACCTGGAGAAGGCGGCGAAGATGGACGGCGCCACCCAGGGCCAGGCGTTCCGCCGGGTGATCGCCCCGCTGGCCGCGCCGGGGCTGTTCACCACGGCCATCCTGGTCTTCATCTTCTGCTGGAACGACTTCCTGTTCGCGATCTCGCTGACCTCCACCGAGCGTTCCCGCACGGTGCCGGCCGCGCTGTCGTTCTTCACCGGCGCGTCGCAGTTCGAGGACCCCACCGGGGCGATCTGCGCCGCCGCCGTGGTGATCACCGTTCCGATCATCCTGTTCGTGCTCTTCTTCCAGCGCCGCATCGTCTCCGGTCTGACCTCCGGCGCAGTCAAGGGTTAGGTGGTGTTGTCATGGCCGACATCGTGCTGGACAAGGTGAGCAAGCGGTTCCCGGACGGGACCACCGCGGTGCGGGACGTCGACCTGGAGATCGCCGACGGCGAGTTCGTGATCCTGGTCGGCCCCTCCGGCTGCGGGAAGTCCACCACCCTGAACATGATCGCCGGGCTGGAGGACATCAGCTCCGGTGAGCTGCGCATCGCGGGGGAGCGGGTCAACGACAAGGCCCCCCGGGACCGGGACATCGCCATGGTCTTCCAGTCCTACGCCCTCTACCCGAACATGACCGTCCGGGAGAACATGGCCTTCCCGCTGCGGCTGGCGAAACTCGACAAGGAGACCATCCACCAGAAGGTGGAGGAGGCCGCGAAGGTCCTGGAGCTGACCCCGCTGCTGGACCGCAAGCCGGCCAACCTCTCCGGCGGGCAGCGGCAGCGGGTGGCCATGGGGCGGGCGATCGTCCGCCAGCCCAAGGCGTTCCTCATGGACGAGCCGCTGTCCAACCTGGACGCGAAGCTGCGGGTGCAGATGCGCACCGTGGTGTCCCGGCTGCAGAAGCAACTCGGCACCACCACCGTCTACGTGACCCACGACCAGACCGAGGCCATGACCCTCGGCGACCGGGTGGTGATCATGCGGGGTGGCGCGGTGCAGCAGGTCGGCCCGCCGCAGGAGCTCTACGACCACCCCCGCAACCTCTTCGTGGCCGGGTTCATCGGCTCGCCGTCGATGAACTTCCTGCACGCCGCCGTCGAGGACGGTCATCTCCGCACGGCGCTGGGCGACGTGCCGATCGGCGACCGGGTACGCCGGCAGCTCGACGGCGCCGACGCCCCGCGCGAGCTGATCCTCGGCATCCGTCCGGAGCACTTCGAGGACGCCGCGCTCATCGACGACGAGACCCGCCGCCGGGGCCTGGAGTTCGACGCGCCCGTCGACATCGTCGAGTCGATGGGCTCGGACAAGTACGTCTACTTCACCGTCGAGGGGGAGCGGGCCAGCGCCGCCGAGCTGGAGGAACTGGCCGCCGACGCGGGCGCCGCGGACTTCACCGGGACCGGGTCGAGCCTGGTGACCCGGCTGTCGGCCGAGTCGCCGGTCCGCGAGGGCGAGCCGCGGCGGGTCTGGTTCAACCTGGAGAAGATCCACCTCTTCGACCCGTCCACCGGACGGAACCTCACGCTGCACGAGGGGCGGGCGTCGGGCGCGCTGGCCGACTGAGCGGCACCCTGGTCCGGGCCGGTGGGCGCTGCCCACCGGCCCGGTCGCGCTGTCACCAGGTGAGCCGCAGGGGCAGCCCGAGGAAGTCGGCGTAGCGGGCGAGGGCCGCCTCGACGCGCGCCCGCAGCGGGGCGTCGAACGGTGTCAACTGCTGCACGGTCACGGTGACCGCCCGCTTGCCCACGGTCCGCTTCCAGATGCCGACCGTGCGGCCGCCGCGCACCACCGTGGCCTGGAAGATCCCGTTGTTGCCGGGCACGACGGCGTTCGCATGCGCCGGGTCGAGCATCAGCGCGCGGTCCTTGTAGCCCAGCAGGTACTCGTCGAAGCCGGGCAGCGTGTGCACGTCGTCGACCGGCGCCCGGGGCGCGTCGAGCAGGGCGGCGTCGACGACGGCCGGCGCACCGTCGACCTCGACCGGGGCGAGCGCGTCGCCGGCCGCCGCGATGCCCCGGGTGGCGTCGGTGACCGTGAGGCCGGTCCACCGGGCCAGCTCGTGCCGGGTCACCGGGCCGTGGCCGCGGACGTAGCGGTGCGCCAGCAGGCCCAGCGCCTCGTCCCGTTCCGGGCGGTGCGGATCGGGCGCCCACTCGTCGAGCAGCGCGAACGTCTGCTCGGTGCCGACGTGCGGGGCGATGCAGGTGACGCCGCGCTGGCTCGCGTACCACAGCAGGTGGTAGCCGCGCTGGCCGTCGGTGTCCAGCCCGGCGGCCCGCAGCGTGGCCAGGCACTCGGCCCGGGTGAGCCGGCCCCCGCCCGCGAGGGCCTCGCCCAGCACGTCGGCGGCGCGGTCCGCGTCGGCCTCCGTCAGCCCGAGCTGCGTCCGCCGGGTGGCCGCCCCGGCCAGCACCCGGACGCCGGTCACCGCCAGCATCCACCGCGCGTCCCGGGGCGGCACCAGGTGCACCGTGCCCCGCATCGGCCAGGTGCGCAACGCCTCGCGCCGCTCCAGCGCCGCGCGCACGTCGTCCTGGGTCCGGCCCGGCAGGCGTACGCCGAGGGACCACAGGCCGCTCGCCGCGTCCTGGGCCTGCATGGCGCCGAACCAGTCGACCACCCCGGCCACGCTCTCCGGTCGCGCGGTCGGGTGCGGGCGCAGCAGCAGGCTGGTCATCCGCAGCGCCAGCGCCTCGGCGCCGGTGAGGCGTACGGTCACGAGCCGACCTCCCCTGAACGTGGACGGTCAGCGTAGGTCGCGGGTGCGACGTTTCCCGGCGGACGGACGACCGGACGGGTGGGCCGTGGCCCACCCGTCCGGGATGCCGTCGCGTCAGCGATTGCGGCGTGCCCGCTCCGGCACGTCGGCGTCCACCAGCTCCCGGCGGACCTGCGCGTTGACCGGCTGCTCCTCGACGACCTCGTCCTTGTTCAGCCGGACACGCTCGACCGGGACCTGCTCCTTTGCGACGACCGGGTGCTCGGCGCGCAGCTCCATCTCGCGCTGCTCCTCGCCGATGCCGGCCCGGGCGGCGTTACGGTCGGCCTCGCTGATCGGCTCGTGGATCACCGTCACCTCGTCGTGCTCGACCGGCACGCTCGTCTGCACGTTCTCGGTGACCACGCGCTTGCTCAGCCGGGCCGTGCCGGCCGGCTCGCTCTCGGTGCCGACCCGCAGCCGCTCCTCGGACCGCACCACCTCCGGCGCGCCCGGCATCCGCTGCGGCGCCGGCCCGGCCTGCTCCCCGAGCTGGTAGTGCCGGTAGAGCTGGGTGAGCTGGTCGGTGCCGAGGGGCTGGTCGGTGCCGGTCTCCACACTGGGAGCGCTGCGCACGGTCGCCTTGTCGTACGGCACCTGGAGGCGGCCGTCCGGCTGCATGCGGGCCGCCTGGAGCGGCGCCATCGACTCGTGATGACCCATGGTCCCGGTCTTCACGCTGACCCAGGTCGCCTCGCCGGCGGGGTCGGCCCAGACCTGGCCCACGCTGCCGATCTTCGCGCCCGAGCGGTCCTGGACGTCCTGCCCGTACAGCGAGCGGACCTGCTGCTCCGTGAGTCGCATGGTTCGTCTCTCCTCTCGTGGGTCACCCCCCGAGTCCCCGGCGGCGCGCGCGGCATTCCCCCGAATCGGGACGAACAGGAGAAGCAGTAGCAGCGGTGAGTGGAAGGCAACGTCACGAGGCATAAGCGTGGCGGCAGCGGGGATGCGCCGCCGGCAACCAGTGCGAGGAATGTGAGGTGTGGGTGATGACAGCGTCCAGTGAACCTATGCGCCGCGGCGCCGCCCGGCCCGCGGGACCGGCGGGCGGGGCGAAGACCAGCGCCGCGGCGACCTTCTCGCTGGTCTTCGGCGTGGCGGCCCTGCTCAGCGTGCTGACCGCGATCCTGGCCTCGGTGGGGCTGCTGCTGGGGATCATCGGGGTCATCCTGGGCATCTTCGGGCTGCGGATGAGCCGGCGCCCCGGCGTCACCGGGCGCGGGGTGGCCATCGGCGGTCTGGTGCTCAGCGCCCTGGCGGTGCTGATCGGGCTGGCACTCGCCGCCGGCATCAGCACGTTCATCAACAACGAGGCGGCGGTGGACCGGCTGGAGAAGCGGGTGACCGACCTGCGGGACAAGCTCAACGACTGAACCGGGGAAGCACCCCTGATCGCGCTACGCCAGCCACGCCGCCGGCGGAGCGCGATCCCCCGTTCAGGTTCCCGGTGCGGGGCGGCGGCGGTACGCCGGCACCGGTGGGATCAGGATCCCCGGGCACCCCGATCCGGGGAAGCGGTTTCCATCGGAACTTGCGCAAATCTTGAGCCGGGGCAAGTTATCGACTCGGATCAACCTGCGGCGCGGGACAAGCGGGTCGACGACGGCATCTCCTGCCCGGCGTTTGCCGTCGCAAGTGCCGGGTAGTCGCCGGAGCTGACCCGAAACGAGGAGGAATCGTCTGATGGATGGCCAGGTCAAGGCCGCGGTGATCTATTACAGCGCGACCGGAATCACCTACCAGATGGCGCAGGCGGCGGTCGAGGCCGCCGGGGAGGCCGGAGCCGAGGTACGCCTGCGCAAGGTTCGTGAGCTGGCGCCGGACGAGGCGATCCGCTCGAACTCGGGCTGGCAGGCGCACCGCCTGGAGACGCAGGACGTGGAGGAGGCGCAGCCGGACGACCTCTCCTGGGCCGACGTCGTCATCATGGGCGCGCCGACCCGCTACGGCATGGTCGCCGCCCAGCTCAAGCAGTTCATCGACACCACCGGCCCGCTGTGGGCCCAGGGCGCGCTGGCGAACAAGGTGTACACCGGCTTCACCTCGACCGCCACGGCGCACGGCGGCCAGGAGGCCACCCTGCTGTCGCTGTACACGGTCTTCTACCACTGGGGCGGCATCGTGGTGACCCCCGGCTACACCGACCCCAGCCAGTTCGTCGCCGGCAACCCGTACGGGGCCTCGCACACCAGCAACAACGGCGAGAACCCCCCGGACCATGTGGCCCTCGGTGCCACCGCGCTGACCGCGAAGCGGGCCGTGCAGATGGGCATGGCGCTGAAGAAGGGCCTGGCGGGCTGAGCCAGACCCCGAGTGACCGGTGGCCGGACGAGGGCTCTCGGCTCGTCCGCACCACCGGTCGCCCCTCGCCCTACCCGCGATCGGCCGGTCCATGCGCGGTCAGCGCCGGATGGGCCAGGAGGTGCCCGAGCAGATCCGCCAGGACCGCCATGCCGTCCCGGCTGAGCACCGACTCCGGATGGAACTGCACGCCGGCGAAGCCCGCCCCGCGCAGGGCGTGCACCGCCCCGTCCGCCGGGTCCCGGGACAGCTCCACCGTGCCGTACGCGGTGGCGATCCGGTCCGCGCCGGAGCGGGCCGTGAAGCTGGAGTAGAAGCCCACGCGGCGGGTCGCCCCGAACACCGGCACGTCCCGCGGCAGCCCCTGGTAGGCCGCGTCCCGCCGGTGCAGCGGCAGCCCCAGCAGGCCGGCGAGGAGCTGGTGGCCGAGGCAGACCGCCAGGGTGGGCCGCCCCGCCGCGAGCAGCTCCGCCAGCAGCCCTCGCATGCTCGCCATCTTCGGCTCGGCGAGGTCGTTCGGGTCGCCCGGGCCGGGACCGACCACCACGAGGTCGTGCCCGTCGACCGGGCCGGCGTCGTGCCAGTCCCGGCGGGTCACCGCCAGCCCGAGCGCGCCGAGCTGGTGGGCGAGCATCCCGGTGAAGGTGTCCTCACCGTCCACGATCAGCGCGCGGCGGCCGGCCAGCCCCGGCAGAACGGTCGCCCCCGGGACGCGCTGGTCCAGCCAGAACCGGGCCAGCGGCGTGTTCCGGGCGGCCAGCGCGGCGCGTACCTCGGGGTCGTCGGCGTACCGCAGCGCGGGCTCGCCGCCACCGGCCGGGGCGTCGGGGCCGAGGCCGAGCGCGGCCAGCACACCGGCCGCCTTGGCGTGCGTCTCGGCCACCTCGCCCTCGGCCGTCGAGTGCCGGACCAGCGTCGCACCGACCGGCACCCGCAGGTCGCCGTCGGGGGAGAGTTCGGCGGTGCGGATCAGGATCGGCGCGTCGAGGGTCTGCCGGCCCTGCTCGTCGCGGCCGAGCAGGGCGAGCACCCCGGCGTAGTAGCGCCGGCCGGTCCGCTCGTGCCGGGCGATCACCCGGCAGGCGTTCTCCATCGGGCTGCCGGTGACCGTGGGCGCGAACATGGTCTCCCGCAGCACCTCCCGGACGTCCAGCGAGCCCCGCCCGGCCAGCAGGTACTCGGTGTGCGCGAGGTGCGCCATCTCCTTCAGGTACGGCCCGACCACCTGGCCGCCGTGCTCGGCGACGGTGGCCATCATCTTCAGCTCCTCGTCGAGCACCATGTACAGCTCCTCGACCTCCTTCGGGTCGTGGAGGAAGCGCAGCAGCGCCGCCCGGTCCGCCGCGGCGCCGGTGTGCCGGAAGGTGCCGCTGATCGGGTTCATCATGACCAGGCCGTCGTCGACGCTGACGTGCCGTTCCGGGCTCGCCCCGACCAGGGTCCGGCTGCCGGTGTGCACCACGAACGTCCAGTACGCGCCCCGCTCGCGCAACAGCAGCCGGCGCAGCGCCGCCAGGGCGGACACCAGCGGCACGCCCTCGACGCTTGCCCGCAGGGTGCGGTGGATGACGAAGTTGGCGCCCTCGCCCCGGCCGATCTCGTCGCTCAGCACCCGGCCCACGGTCTCCGCGTACTCGGCGTCGGAGATGTCGAAGGCGGCGTCCCGGGTCACCACCGGCGCGTCGGGCAGGGCCGCCAGCACCTCGTCGAGCGGGAGCCGCCGGTGCTCGGAGACGATCAGGCACTCCAGCGGCAGGCCGTCGTCCACGCAGGCGAAGCCGCGCTCGGCGATCTGCCGGTAGGGGACCAGGGCGAGCGTGCGGGGCCCGGCGCCGCCGTCGGGCAGCGGGAGGTCGGCGAGCCGGTCGGCCGTGCGTACCGGACCGGTGAACAGGTCGACGTGGTCGGCGCCCTCGCGGCGGACGAGCGCGAAGGGGCCGGGGTCGCGGCCGGCCGCGACGGCGGCGAGCGGGTCGTGCGGGCGGGTCATGGGGTCTCCTCGGTGGGCCGGAGGCCGCCGGTGGGGCGACCCGGAGTGCCGGGAGAGACCGGCGGCCGCCTCGTCGGGCGGCCGCGTGGGGAAGCTACGCGCGGGGATGGGCCGCCGGGTCGGCGGGCCACCAGCAGGTCAGGTGCGCGGGCATGGCGATCACTGTACGCGAGCGGGCCGTGCCGCGGAACCCGATCGCCGCGCCGGCCCCGCGGATCTTGGCTTCGCCGCCGCTCGCGGCGGGTAGGTTGACCCGCGATGGACATTCTCGCTCTGGACCTGGGCACCTCCTCGGTGCGCGGGCTCGTGCTGGACGCGGACGCCGTTCCGCGCCCCGGCGCGCTGGCCCGGCGGAAGGTGCACCTGGTGACCGGGGACGACGGCAGCGGCACCCTGGACGGCCCCCGCTACCTGGCCTGCCTCATGGAGTGCCTGGACGAGCTGGCCGCCGGCGGGCACCTGCGCGACGTCGAGCTGGTCGCCACCTCGGCCCAGTGGCACTCGGTGCTGCCGCTGAGCGCCGACGGCGCGCCCCTCGGCCCGGTGCTCACCTGGATGGACACCCGGCCGGAGGCCCTTCCCGGGGCCGGCGGGCCGGCCGATCCGGACGCCTTCCACGCGCGCACCGGCGCCTGGTGGCACCGCTGCTACTGGACGATGCGGCTGCCCTGGCTGCGGGAGCACTGCGGCACCCCGGTCACCCGCTTCGGCGGGCTGGTCGAGTACGCCCTCGGCGTGCTGCTCGACGAGGCGCCGATGTCCGTGTCGATGGCCTCCGGCACCGGGCTGCTCGACCTGCGCCGGCTGGAGTGGGACGCCGAGGCGTGCGAGCTGGCCGGAGTCCGCCCCGAGGACCTGCCGGCGCTGGCCCCGCAGCGGTGGCGCGGCCGGCTCCGTGTCGAGTACGCCCAGCGCTGGCCGCAGCTCACCGACGCCCGCTGGGCCGCCCCGGTCGGCGACGGCGCGGCGTCCAACGTGGGCTCCGGCTGCGTCGACCCGTCCCGCGCCGCGATCACCGTCGGCACCTCGGCCGCGGTACGCCTGCTCCAGGCCGTGCCGGCCGGTGCGGAGCTGCCGCCGCTGCCCGAACAGCTCTGGCGCTACCGGGTGGACCACGAGCACGTGGTGACCGGGGCCGCGTACTCCAGCGGCGGGAACCTGTTCGCCTGGGCGGCCCGGGAGCTGCGGCTGCCCCCCGGCGCCGAGCTGGAGGCGGCGCTGGCCCGGGCCGGTGCGAGCCGCACCCTGCGGGCCAACCCCCGGCTGGGCGGGGACCGGCCGCCCGGGGTCACCCCGGCCGGCTCCGGGGAGCTGCGCGGCCTGAGCTTCGGCACCACGGCCGTCGACATCCTCGCCGTGCTCATGACCGAGATGTGCGGGCTGGTCGCCCAGGATCTCGCGCTGCTGGAGGCCGGGGTGGGCGAGCCGGCCGAGGTGGTGCTCGGCGGCGGCGCGATGGCCGCCTCGGCCTGGTGGCGGGCCGCCTTCGTCGAGGCGCTGGCCCCGCGTCCGGTGCGCCACCAGCGCAACCCGGAGATCGGGGCCACCGGGGCCGCGCTGGTGGCGCTCGGCCGCATCGCCGAGGCGGCGCACGTGGGCGGCATCGGCCGGACGGACGACCGGGACGCGCCGAACACCGTAGCCGCCCGCCCCCCGCGCTGACCTTCCTGCTCGTGCGGCTGGCCGGTCCGTTTGACACCGCCCGCCGGCCTGGTTGGATGGACTTCCGCTCCCCATGGCGTTATGGCCGAGGGGGCGGTCAGCAGTGAGCGCTGCCGGGCCATCTTGGTGTTTTTGAGGGGTTGACGACGAATTGGGCCGCGACGTGACGGGTGTCCAGCCGTCGCTGTGCGCCCGACTGTTCGGTCGGCGCGTTGCGGCCGACCGTGCCGGTCGAGCGATCGCCGCCGTCACGAAGCACGGGCCGGCGTGAGGACGTTGCAGGCGTACCGGTACGCCCTTGACCTCACCCCGTCGCAGGAGCGGGCGGTGCTGGCGCATGCCGGGGCTGCTCGGGTTGCCCATAACTGGGCACTGGCGCGGGTGAAAGCCGTCATGGCGCAGCGTGCCGCCGAGCGCACCTACGGTGTGTCCGACGAACTGCTGACCCCGGGGCTCGGCTGGTCGCTGCCCGCGCTGCGCAAGGCGTGGAATGCCGCCAAGGAAGACGTCGCGCCGTGGTGGCGGGAGTGCTCGAAGGAAGCGTTCAACACCGGCCTCGACGCGCTCGCCCGCGCCTTGAAAAACTGGTCGGACTCCCGCGGCGGCCAGCGGGCCGGCCGCACGGTCAGGTTCCCCCGGTTCAAGTCCCGCCGTCGCACGACGCCGTCCGTGCGGTTCACGACAGGCGCGATCCGGGTGGAGCCGGACCGTAAGCATGTGGTGTTGCCCCGCCTGGGACCGTTGAAGCTACACGAGTCCGCCCGGAAGTTGGCCCGCCGCATCGACAACGGCACCGCCCGCATCATGTCCGCATCCGTCCGGCGTGACGGCGAACGATGGCATGTCTCCTTCACCGTCCAGGTCGAGCGGGCTGACCGTGCGCCGGCCCGGCCCGCCTCGGTGGTCGGTGTCGATGTTGGCGTCAAGCACCTTGCCGTGCTGTCCACTGGCGAGATGGTGCCCAACCCCCGCCATCTGGTCGACGCGCAGCAACGGCTGCGCCGGCTGGGTCGGGCACTGTCCCGCAGGACGGGCCCCGACCGTAGGACCGGGCAGCAGCCGTCGAACCGGTGGCGGCGCGCCTCTGCCCGCCTCGGCCGCGCTCACGCTCGTATCGCGAACCTGCGCCGCGACGGCCTGCACAAGCTGACCACCCGCCTCGCTCGCGAGCACGGCACGGTCGTGGTGGAAGACCTCAACGTCACTGGGATGCTGCGTAACCGTCGGCTGGCACGGCACATCGCTGACGCCAGCCTCGGTGAACTCCGCCGGCAGTTGGCCTACAAGACCGAGTGGAACGGTGGGCAGCTTGTCGTCGCCGACCGCTGGTATCCGTCCTCGAAGACCTGCTCGGACTGTGGCGCGGTGAAAACCAAGCTGGCCCTGTCCGAGCGTGAATACCGATGTCAGGAGTGCGGCATGGTCCTCGATCGGGACCTCAACGCCGCACGTAACCTGGCCGCGCTCGCGACCGAGTACGACCCTGCCGGGAGTGGCCCGGTGGCAGGACGTGGAGCCGACCGTAAGACCTTGCCCGCAGGGCTGGTGGCTGTGAAGCGTCAACCCGGCCCCGCGCATGCGGGTCAGACCGGAACCGTCCCGCCGCAAGGCGAGACTGCTGATCGTGTGCTCGCTGAAGCGCACTGAGAAGTAACGGACCGAGGAGGAGAGTGTGGGCGCAGGTCCCGACCCGGCTCGCGATGCCGTGCCGCAGCCGCGCCGGAGCCCGTCCGACGACCGGGTGACGCCGCACCGGCGGCGGCGCTCGCGCTTCCGGTTGCGGGACTGGCGGATGGGCACGAAGCTCGCCACCGTGCTCGTGTTGCCCTCGGTGGCGTTCCTCGTGCTCGCCGGGGTGCAGACCCGGGGGCTCGTCGGGCAGACCACCGCGCTGAGCGACTTCGCGCAGCAGGTCGGCATCGGCCGGCAGATCAGCACCGCGGTGGACCGGCTCCAGCAGGAGCGGGACCGCTCCGCCGGCGAGCTGGCGGCGCTGCGCAAGGCCGGCGGCAGCGCCGACCGGGACGCGGCGGTCGCCGCGCTCAAGCCGCTCCAGGACGCCTCCGACCGGGCGATGACCGACCTGCGCGCCGCGGCCGAGCCCCTCGCCGACGCCGACGCCGCCTGGCGGGTGGCCTACTCGGAGGTGCTGGAGGCGTACGACCAGGTCGTCTACATCCGCGCCGCCGTGCCACCGGCGGTGCTGTCCAGCGACACCGTGCTGAGCAACTATCACCGGGCCATCGCCGCCCTGCTCAACCTGCTGGCCGAGCCGTCGCCCGGCGACGACCAGCGGGCGCTGACCGACGCGGTGCTGCGGTACGTGCAGCTCTCCCGGGTCAAGGAGCTGTCCTCCCGGATCCGGGCCGAGCTCTACGCCGCCGCCCGGGCCGGCCGCTACGAGGTGGACGACCAGGTCAACCTGACCGACCTGCGTGCCCAGCAGCTCACCGCGCTGGGCGCGTTCCGGGTCGCCGCGACGGCCGACCAGGTCCGCCGCTACGACGAGACCTCGGTGGACCCGGCGTTCGTCTCGGCCGCCCGGCTGGAGGAGCAGACCCTGCCCAGCGGGACCGCCGAGCCGGCGGTGCTGCCGGCGACGCAGTGGTGGGCGGCCAGCGAGCAGCGGCAGGAGCTGTTCCGCCAGCTGGAGTCCGCCGTCCTCGACGACGCCGTACGCCAGGCCGACGACGCCAGCGCCCGGCAGCTGCGGGACACCCTGCTGGTGGTCGGCGGCATCGTCGGCGTGCTCCTGGTGGCCGTGCTCATCTCGCTGCTGGTCGGCCGGTCGGTGGCCCGGTCGATGCGGCAGCTGCGCGGCCAGGCGCTGCGCATCGCGCAGGTGGAGCTGCCGCACACCCTGGACCGGCTGCGCGCGGTCGACCGCCCGGTGGGCACCATCGACGTGCCGCCCGCGGTGGTCGACTCGCAGGACGAGATCGGCGAGCTGGCCGAGGCGTTCGTGGCGGTGCACCGCAGTGCCGTCGACGTCGCGGTCGAGCAGGCGATGATGCGGCGCAACGTCAACGCCATGTTCGTCAACCTGGCGCGACGCAGCCAGGTGCTGGTCGAGCGGCAGCTCGAACTCCTCGACGAGCTGGAACGCGAGGAGAGCGACCCGGACCAGCTGGAGAACCTGTTCAAGCTCGACCACCTCGCGGCCCGGATGCGCCGCAACGACGAGAGCCTGCTGGTGCTCGCGGGCACCGAGTCCAGCCGCCGGTGGAACCGGCCGGTCGGCCTCGGCGCGGTGCTGCTCGCGGCCAGCGCCGAGATCGAGCAGTACCAGCGGGTCCGCCACGACTCCCGGTCCGACCTGCACGTCGTCGGGCACGCGGTGGGCGACCTGGTGCACCTCTTCGCCGAGCTGCTGGAGAACGCCACGGCCTTCTCCCGGCCGGACACCGTGGTGCGGGTCGTCGCCGGAGCGGACGGCCCGGGCGCGTTCGTGGAGATCGTCGACCAGGGGCTCGGGATGAGCCCGGCCGCGCTGGCCGAGGCGAACGAGGTGCTGGCCGAGCCGCCGGCGGCCGACGTGGCCGCCTCCGAGCGGATGGGCCTGTTCGTGGTGAGCCACCTGGGCGCCCGGCACGGCGTGCGGGTGCGGCTGCGGGGCGGCCAGGACGGCGTGGTGGCCCGGATCGGGATCCCGGCCGAGCTGCTGGCCCCGGCGCCCGCGCCCGGGCTGGACCAGCCGGCCGCGCCCCGGATGCTGACCAGCCAGGTGGCCGCCGCGTCCCGCCTGGCGCCCGGCGCCGGCCCGCTCGCCACGGCGACCGCCGAGCTGCCGGTGGCCGGGCGCCGCCCGCCGGCGCCACCGGCGGAGCTGCCGGTGTCGCCGTTGACGGGGCTTCCGCTCGGCGGGGCGCCGCCCGCTACCGAGGCGGCGCGCCGTACGCCCGGGTCGACCGTGCCGAGGCCACGCCCGGTGCCGGGCCGCGCCGAGGACGTGCTCGCCCCGGCGGCCGGGTCGCCGGCCGGCGGCGGCTGGTTCAGCCGCCAGGGGCCGTCGGGCGCGGTGCTCGGTGTGACACCGCCGCCGGCCGCGACGCCGGTCACCGGAGGCACCAACGAGCGAGGCCTGCCGGTCCGCGTACCGATGGCCCAGCTCACCGCGGTCAATCAGCCCGCGGCCGCGGACCGGCCGCCGCGTCACGAGCCGGACCCGGAGGCGGTCGGCGGCATGCTGTCCCGCTACTACAGCGGGGTACGGCGGGCGGAGGCCGAGGAGACCACCGAGATGTACCTGCCGCGCGATGAAGGGGGACGACGACAGTGACGACGTTGAGCCAGGAGGCACGGGACCTGAGCTGGCTGGTGAATGCGTTCGCGGAGCGGGTGCCGGGGGTGGCGCACGCGGTGGTGGTCTCCACCGACGGGCTGCTCGTGGCGATCTCCGCGCACCTGCCCCGCGACCACGCGGACAAGCTCGCGGCGGTGACCTCGGGCCTCATGAGCATCACCGCCGGCGCGGCCCAGATGTTCGACGGCGACGTCGTCAAGCAGACCGTGGTCGAGATGGGCCGGGGCTACTTCCTGGTCATGCAGATCCGGGACGGCTCGATCCTGGCCACGCTGGCCGGTGCGGACGCCGACATCGGCGTGGTCGGCTACGAGATGGCGCGGCTGGCCAAGCAGGCCGGCGAGATGCTCACCCCGGCGCTGCGGGCGGAACTCCAGCAGGCGCTGCCCCGCTGATCCGGGCTGCGGCCCGGCCCGGCCGGCGTCGCGCCGGCCGGGCCGGCCCGCCTCAGAGGCCGTTGCGGCGGATCACGTCGCGGTACCAGTGGGCGCTGCTCTTGAGCACCCGCCGCTGGGTCGGGTAGTCGACGTAGACCAGGCCCCAGCGCTGCTCGTACCCCTCGGCCCACTCGAAGTTGTCCAGCAGTGACCAGACGTGGTAGCTCTCCAGCGGCACCCCGTCCCGGATCGCCCGGTGGGCGGCCGCGAAGTGGTCGCGGAGGAAGGTGATCCGGGCCGTGTCGTCGACCGTGCCGTCCGTGGCGAGGGTGTCCGGGCAGGGCAGGCCGTTCTCCGTGATCGTGATCGGCACCCGGCCGTAGTCGCGGGTGACCCGGGTCAGGATGTCGTACATCCCCTCCGGATAGATCTGCTGCCACTCCGCCTCGGACGTGGGCCAGCGGCGGACCGTGCCGCCCTGCCCGGTCACGTAGATCGGCGTGTAGTACTGCACCGCCAGCAGGTCGACCGGGCTGGAAATGATCTTCAGGTCGCCGTCGCGCACGCCGCGGACCATCCGGCTCTCCGCGCCCAGGTCGGCCAGCACGTCCTCGGGGTACGCGCCCTTGAAGATCGAGTCGAGGTAGAGCCGGTTCTCGTAGCCGTCGTACAGCCGGGTCGCGGCGGCCGCCTCGGCGGTCTCGTCAGCGGGGTAGCAGGGGTGCAGGTTCAGCGCCGGGCCGATCCGCCCCTCGACGCCGGCGGCGCGCAGCGCGCGGACGGCGAGGCCGTGGGCCAGCTGGAGGTGGTGGGCGACCAGGTACGCCGCCGCCGGGTCCTGCCGGCCGGGGGCGTGGTGCCCCCCGAGGTAGCCGTTCTGCACCACGGTCTTGGGCTCGTTGACGGTCAGCCAGACGGGGACCCGGTCGCCGAGGGCGCGGAACACCGCGTCGGCGTAGTCGCCGAAGCGCTCGGCGGTGTCGCGGTTCTCCCAGCCGCCGGTGTCCTGGAGGGCCTGGGGCAGGTCCCAGTGGAACAGGGTGGCCATGGGCGCGATGCCGCGCTCGTGCAGCCCGTCCACCAGCCGCCGGTAGAAGTCCAGGCCGCGCTGGTTGGGCCGCCCGGACCCGTCGGCCTGGATCCGGGGCCAGGAGATGGAGAACCGGTAGCTGCGCAGGCCGAGGTCGCGCATCAGGTCGAGGTCCTGGGCGTACCGGTGGTAGTGGTCGGCCGCGACGTCGCCGGTGTCGCCGTTGCGGGTGCGCCCCGGCGTGTGGCTGAAGGTGTCCCAGACGGACTCGCCCCGCCCGTCCTCCTTGGCCGCGCCCTCGATCTGGTACGCCGAGGTGGCCGCGCCCCAGCCGAAGCCGGGCGGGAAGCGCAGCGCGCCGTCGGGGTCCGCGTCGCCGTCGGGATCGGGCGTGCCGTCGCAGCCGGCGACGGTGGTGGCGGACGCGGCGGTACCGGCCGCGGCGGCGCCGGCCAGCCCGGCCCGGTCGGCGCCGGCGGCGGTCGCGGAGAGGGCGGCACGGCGGAGCAGGCGCCGTCTGGTGAGTAGCGACATGGGCGTTCTCCTCGGAGTGACTGGCCGCCCTGGGGGCCGGGAGCGCTCCCAGCATAGGCCAGGCGCGGCCGGCCGCGTCCCGAGGGCGGGTCGCGGCAGGGTCGCGGCCCGGCCGGCGGGCGGCCGGAGGTGTGGGGTGGGCGGGTTGTCGCTCGGGAACGGGGCGAGCGGCGAAAGGGTGGGGCGGATAGCGAAGGAGGCCGTCCGGGCGGCGCGTCGCGCCTGTCCCGTCGGCCTCTTTTCCCGTCGACAACGGGGGTTTAGTGTGGGGACGGGGGAGGGCAACCCCCGTCCCCACCTGTGATGCACACACGCACGAGTGGGAATTGGCGTCCGGTCGTGCGTGTCGCGCGGGAGCCGGGCCACGCGAGTGGCTCTGGTTCCACCTCCCTCCATGTCGGTGGGTGATGGCTGACGGCGGCGTCCGGGCTGGCCCGCCGTCAGCCCCGGGGCTGACGCGCCGGGAGCGCGAGGCCCCGGCGATCTCTTACGTGGATCTCCGTCGATGGAAGCGCTCCCATCGGCGATGCTTGCGACTGTAACGCCCGTCACGGCTTTGTGAAAGCCCCAAAACGAGATCGAAACATCGACGTGGGTGTCTGCCCTGACCGTTGTGGTGGGAGCGCTTCCATGGCACACTCTCCACCACCACGCGGAGCCAGCTCGCGCGAGTGAGGGCCGCCGAGGGCACCCGGTGACACCGGTGCGGCGCCCCGATCCCCGGCACGGCCGGGTCGACCACCTTTCCGGGCGCCTCCGTCCCCCCGCGTACGCACGCCGTCGCGTGGAGGCGCCCCGCCGGGGCCCCGCGTCCCGGCCCGGTCCGAGGAGACACCGCGCACATGAGACTCATGGCCAGACGTCGCCGGACGGCGATGGTCGCCGCCACCGCCCTCGCCATCGGCGGGGTGGCCCTGCCGGCGGGCGCCGCGCAGGCCGCCCCGGCCTGCGACGTGACCTATGTGACCAGTGACTGGAACAACGGCTTCACGGCCAACGTCACCATCAAGAACCTGGGCGACGCCCTCAGCAACTGGTCGCTCAAGTTCGCCTTCCCCAACAGCGGCCAGCGGCTCGTCCAGGGCTGGTCGGCCCGGTGGAGCCAGTCCGGCAGCGAGGTGACCGCGACCAACGAGTCGTGGAACGGCAGCCTGCCCACCGGCGCGTCCACCACCATCGGCTTCAACGGCGCCCACACCGGCAGCAACCCGAAGCCGACGGCCTTCACCCTCAACGGGGTCGCCTGCAACGGCGCGCCCACCAACCAGCCGCCGACCGTCTCGCTCGGCCTGCCGAGCGGCCCGTTCGAGGCGCCGGCCGACGTGCCGCTGACCGCCACCGCCGCCGACCCGGACGGCACCATCGCCAAGGTCGAGTTCTACCGCAACGGCCTGCTGGTCAACACCGACACCACCGCCCCGTACGGCTACACCCTGGAGGACCTGCCCGCCGGCAGCTACACCGTCCAGGCCAAGGCGTACGACAACGCGAACGCCACCGCCGTCGCCGAGAAGTCCTTCACGGTCAACCCGGCCTCCGGCCCGGTGCTGGTGGCCACGCCGTCGGCGGTGAGCGTCACCGAGGGCGGCACCGCCCCGGTGAAGTTCACCCTCAGCGCCGCGCCGACCGCCAACGTCCCGGTGAGCCTCGCCGTCACCGGCGACAGCGACGTGACCGTGTCGCCCACGACGCTGACCCTGACCCCGAGCAACTGGAACACCGGGGTCACCGCCACCGTCGCGGCGGCGGAGGACGCCGACACCGCGGGCGGCACGGCCACGATCACCGCCTCGGCCACCGGCTTCGCACCCGTCGCGGTCACCGCCACCGAGGTCGACAACGACACCCCGGGCGGGGACAACGCGTACCTCAAGAAGTTCCTCGACCAGTACGGAAAGATCAAGAACTCGGGCTACTTCAGCCCCGAGGGCGTGCCGTACCACTCCGTGGAGACGCTCATCGTCGAGGCGCCCGACCACGGCCACGAGACCACCTCGGAGGCGTTCAGCTTCTGGCTCTGGCTGGAGGCCCAGTACGGCCGGGTCACCCAGAACTGGGCCCCGTTCAACAACGCCTGGACCGTGATGGAGAAGTACATCATCCCGTCGCACGCCGACCAGCCGACGGCCGGCGCCCCGGGCACCCCCCAGTACGCCGCCGAGCACAACCTGCCCAGCCAGTACCCGTCGGCGCTGGAGCCGAACGTGCCGGTCGGCCAGGACCCGCTGCGCAACGAACTCCAGTCCACCTACGGCACCGGCGACATCTACGGCATGCACTGGCTGCTGGACGTCGACAACACCTACGGCTACGGCCGCTGCGGCGACGGCACCACCCGCCCGGCCTACATCAACACCTTCCAGCGGGGCACCCAGGAGTCGGTCTGGGAGACCGTGCCGCAGCCCTCCTGCGACACCTTCAAGCACGGCGGCCAGTACGGCTACCTCGACCTGTTCGTCAAGGAGTCCAGCGCACCGGCCAAGCAGTGGAAGTACACCAACGCGCCGGACGCCGACGCCCGCGCCGTGCAGGCCGCGTACTGGGCGCTGACCTGGGCCAAGGCGCAGGGCCGGGAGGCCGACGTCGCGGCCACCGTGGCGAAGGCCGCCAAGATGGGCGACTACCTGCGCTACGCCATGTTCGACAAGTACTTCAAGAAGATCGGCAACTGCGTCGGCGCGTCCACCTGCCCGGCCGGCAGCGGCCGCGACTCGGCGCACTACCTGCTCTCCTGGTACTACGCCTGGGGCGGCGCCTACGACACGTCGCAGAACTGGTCGTGGCGGATCGGCTCCAGCCACAACCACTTCGGCTACCAGAACCCGTTCGCGGCCTGGGCCATGACCACCGTCGACGAGCTCAAGCCCAAGTCGCCGACCGCGGTCTCCGACTGGCAGAAGAGCCTCGACCGGCAGCTGGAGTTCTACACCTGGCTCCAGTCCGCCGAGGGCGGCATCGCCGGCGGCGCCACCAACAGCTGGGACGGCAGCTACGCCCAGCCGCCCGCCGGCACCGCCACCTTCTACGGCATGTTCTACGACATCGACCCGGTCTACAACGACCCGCCGTCCAACCAGTGGTTCGGCATGCAGGCCTGGTCGATGCAGCGGATCGCCGAGCTGTACCTGCAGACCGGCAACGCCAAGGCCAAGGCGCTGCTCGACAAGTGGGTGCCGTGGGCCATCGCCAACACCACGCTGGGTGCCAACTGGTCGATCCCCTCGGACATGAAGTGGACCGGCCAGCCCGCCAACTGGAACCCGACGAGCCCGCAGCCGAACACCAACCTGCACGTCGAGGTCACCGTGAAGGGCCAGGACGTCGGCGTCGCCGCCGCCTACGCCCGGACCCTCATCGCGTACGCGGCGAAGTCCGGCAACGCGGCGGCGAAGACCACCGCCAAGGGGCTGCTCGACGCGCTGTCGGCCGCCGCCGACACCAAGGGCGTCTCGATGCCGGAGAAGCGCGGCGACTACAAGCGCTTCGACGACGTCTACAACGCCGCCGACGGTCAGGGCCTCTACATCCCCTCCGGCTGGACCGGGAAGATGCCCAACGGCGACGCCATCGCCGCCGGCAAGAGCTTCCTGGACATCCGCTCGTTCTACAAGAACGACCCGGACTGGCCGAAGGTGCAGGCGTACCTCAACGGCGGCGCGGAGCCGGTCTTCAACTACCACCGGTTCTGGGCCCAGGCGGACGTCGCCATGGCGTACGCCGACTACGGCACCTACTTCCCGGCGGGGTGAGGTGACCACTCCTGCGCGGGCGGGCCCGGCCCGCCCGCGCAGGAGGCCGACCCGGGCCGAAGGGGGAACGGAGCGGCCCGGTCGGCGGGCGGCCTGACGCCCACGGTCAGGCCGGGTGGGCCGGCCGTCCGGCCGACGCAGCGGACGGACCGGCCCACCCATCCGCCCGGAGACGAACTTGCCGCGAAAAAGCCCGGGAAAATCGGCGCTCCACGGGATCACACCGTCGCCGCGGACGGAGTAACGTACTTCTCCGGAGAGGCCGCTCCCCCCGTGGCGGCCTCTCTTTTACTGTGCCGGGGCCGCGTCCGCATCGGACGGCGCCACCGGATGCCGCAGCCCCGGATGATCCGCCGGGAGCGAGCGCCGGATCACCACCCAGCTCACCGCCAGCGCCGCCGCGACCAGCGGCCAGGTCAGCGCCACCCGGGCCACCACCAGCCCGACCACCTGCCCGCCGAGCCACAGCGGCACGAACACCGCCACCCGCAGCACGTAGGTGGCCGCCCACACCCAACTGCCCCGCCCGTACGCCCGCAGCAGCGCCGGGTCGCGCCGCCACCGGCCGCGCTGGCCGAGGGCCGCGCCCACCACGACGCCGAGCAGCGGCCAGCGCACCACGATGCTGACGATCCAGGCCAGCGCGCTCGCCGCGTTGGAGACCAGTTGCAGCAGGAAGAAGTCGGTGGCCCGCCCGGTCCGCAGCGCGACGAGCGCGGCCACGCAGACGGCGAGCAGCCCGATCAGCACCGAGCGCGGCCGGTCCCCGCGCCGCCACCGCCAGCCCGCCACCGCCGCCCCGGCCAGCACCGCGGCGACCACCCCGCCCCACAGCCCGGCGGCCAGCCAGCCGACCGCGAACGCCACCGGCGGCACCGTCGCGTCCACGGCCCCGCGCCGGCCACCGAGCAGGTCGGCCAGCGACTCGGGCCGCTCCCCGGACGGCCGTTCCCGCTCCGGCGTGCTGGTCACGCGCCACCCCCTCCCGTCGCGTCCCCAACCTACGCGGAAGCCGTGGTGCTCCGACGAGCGCCGGCGCCGGACGACCGCTAAGTTGTGCGGGTGCGCGAGACGGCAAGGGGTTGGACGGCGGTCTGGTTGGTCGTGCTGGCCCTGGCCCAGACGGCCGCGTTTCTGGTGGTGTGGCGCTTCGCCGTGCACACCCAGCTCGGCCAGTGGCTGGACACCGTGGCGCTGACCGGCAACCGCATCGGCCAGGACCGCATCGACGGCCCGGTCAACCGCATCCTCAACGCCATGTCGGTGGTGTCGCTGCTGGCGGCCACCGCCATGATCGGCTTCATCGCGCTGATCCGCGGCCGGAAGGCGCTCGCGGTCACCGCCACCCTGCTCATCGCCGGCGCCAACGTCAGCACCCAACTGCTCAAGCGCTACCTGGACCGCCCCGACTTCGGCATCGACCCGGAACGGGCCGCGGCCGGCAACAGCCTGCCCAGCGGGCACACCGCCGTGGCCGCGTCCGTCGCCGTCGCGCTGATCCTGGTGCTGCCGCCGAAGCTGCGCGCGGCCGGCGCGTTCCTGGGCGCCGGCTACGCGGCCGCCGCCGGGGTGGCCACCCTCTCCGCCGGCTGGCACCGGCCCAGCGACGCCGTCGCCGCCTACCTCGTGGTCGGCGCCTGGGCCGCCGTCGCCGGGCTGGTGCTGCTGTTCTTCCAGCGGGAACAGGCCGTGGTCTCCCGGGCCGACGCGCACCGGGTCGCCGCCGCCGTGCTCGGCCTCGGCGGCGTCGTCGCCCTGGTCGTCTCCGCGCTCGCCCTGTCCTGGCTGGTCGACCGGTCCACCGTCCCCGTCGAGGAGCTCACCCGCCGCCCGCTCTTCATCGGGTACGCGGGCAGCGCGGCCGGCATCGCGGGCACGATCGCCGTGGTGTCCGCGCTGGTGCTCGCGACGGTGCACCGCCTCGTGCCCCGCTGGAAGGGCTGACCGGCCGGGATCACCGGCCGGTCCCCGGAGCGGGTCAGCGGTAGTAGGTGCCGATCGTGGTGCCGCTGGCGATCTCCCGGCCCTTGAGCGCGCGGTGCACCTCGGTGGCCTGCGGCGCGCCGGACAGGTCCAGCGGCCGGTTCAGCGCGTAGAGGCGGAAGAAGTAGCGGTGTGCCTCCTCACCCCGTGGCGGCAGCGGCCCGCTCCAGCCGGTCTCGCCGAAGCTGTTCGGCCACTCCCGGCCGCCCGGCGGCACTCCGCCCTCGGGCACCTCGCCGGTCTGCGGGGAGATCCCCGTGACCAGCCAGTGCAGGAACGGCTCCTTGCCCGCGTCCGGGTCCTCGACGAGCAGGACCAGCTCCTCGGTGGAGTCCGGCACGTCCGACCACTGCAACGGCGGTGACACGTTGTCGCCGTCCTTGGCGAACCGCCCGGGCAGCAGGTCGTGGTCGGTGAACGCGGTGCTGCGCAGCATGATGCCGGCCATTGGGCGCCCCCTCTCCTCGTCCACCGGCGCGTACCCGGCGGCCGGGCGACGAAACGGCAGTGGCAGGCTGGCCGGACGGGTACGGACCGGACGGGGGAGGACGGACGGATGGACACGGTACGGGCGGCGTTCCGCGACGAGTGCGCACGGCTGGAAGGGGTGCTGCGCGACCTCGACGCGGCGGACCTGGACCGGCCCACGCCCTGCCCGCCCTGGGCGGTCCGGGACCTGCTGGCACACGTACGCACCGGCGCCGGCCGGCTGGTCGGCATGCTCGCCGCGCCGGCCCCCGAGCGCGCCGAGGTGGACGCGGCCGGCTACTTCGGCGCGGCCAAGTTCGCGCCCGAGGTCGACCGGGACCGGATCGACGGGGCCCGGCGGGATGCGCGGGAGCTGCCCGGCGTACCCGAGGTGGCGGAGGGCTTCGCGCGGGCCTGGCGGGCCGCCGACGCGGCGGTGGCCGCCGCGCCGCCGGGGCGGGTGGTGCGCACCCGGCACGGCGACGCGATGGCGCTGACGGAGTTCCTGCGTACCCGGGTGGTGGAGGTCGCGGTGCACGGCCTGGACCTGGCCGACGCGCTGGACCGGCGGCCCTGGCTGACCCCGGCGGCGGCGGCCGTGGTGGCCGACCTGCTCACTGACGGGCCCGTCCCCGTCGACCTCGGCTGGGACGCGCTCACCCTGGTGCGCAAGGCCACCGGGCGGGTGCCGCTGACCGATGCGGAGCGGGCGGTGCTGGACCGGACCGGTTTCCGCTGGCTCTCCTTCGGCGGCTGACCGCCGCCGGTCAGCCGCCGGTGGCCGGCGCGGTGGTGCGCCGCAGGTGGTCCAGGACGACCGGGTCGATGCGGCCGGGGACGATGCGCTCCTCCAGGTTCTCGACGCCGGCCCAGGCGTCGAGCGCCTCCTCCAGCCCGGCGGCGCCGACCGGGTGGCCGGCGGCGGCCAGCAGCGCCGCGACCTCGTCGGCGACCGGGCCGGTGAGATCGAGCAGGGTGGCCGGGTCGGGCTTGCCGAAGAGCAGGGTGTGGATGTCGAGCAGGCGCCCCAGCTCGCCGACCGGGTCGCGGTGGTCGTCGACCCGCAGGTCGACCAGCTCGTCGCCGGTGCCGGCGTAGCCGCCGTGCCGCTGCACGACGAACAGGGCGGCGCTCTGCCGGCCCCGCCGGTCGCCGCCGGCCCGGTCGCCGGCGACGAGGGCGGCCAGCAGCCGCTGCGGGAACGGCAGGTCGGCCCGGCCGAGCCAGGTGTCCCGCAGCGCGTCGATGACCTCGGGGCCGGCCAGGATGTTGCCCTGTGCCGCCCAGCCGTCCCCGGACTGGCCGCCCGCCCACGGGTGGCAGCGCGGCCCCGTCCAGGTGGCGCCGTCGCCGGTGGCCCCGACCACGCCCAGCTGCCGGTCGTCGCGCCCCGGGTCGGCGGCGATCAGGCCGGCCACCACGTCCGCCGCGGGCACGCCGGTGCGCAGCATGGTGAGCCCCTGCGCGCGGTACGCCAGGTTGGCGTGGGCCTGGCTGGCGAGCGCGCCGACCTCCGCCTCGGCGGCCGGCACCAGCGCCCCGGCGGCGAGGAACTTGCTGGCCACGGCGATGCCGTGCACGAGGCCGTCGGCGGAGCGGGCGACGATCGAGAAGGTCACCCGCGGATCGTAGCGCCGGGCGCGGGTGTCGGCGGTCCCCGACCGGACCGTGGTCAGAACGGCGGGGCGGCCTCCTCGGGCGGGCGGCCCCAGGCGCGGCGGGCGTCGGCGATCGCCACCCCGAGCAGCACCAGCGGGGCGGCGAACGCCGCGACCAACGGCGTGGCGAAGGCCGCGGTCAGCGACCACACGGGCTTGAGCACCGGCATGAGCACCACCAGGACGAGGACGGCCACCCAGCGCGACGGGGACACCCGGCCGAACACCTCGTACTCGAAGCGCGCCCGCCCCAGCAGGAAGAACGCCGGGCCGCCGAGGATCATGGCGAGCCACCCGACCTGGTTGTGGCCGGTGGGGTGCTCGTTGACCAGCTCGTAGCCGATCGCGCTGGACACCACGCCGATCACCATGAGGAGGTGGGTGTCGGCGGCGGAGCGGCCGATGGTGGCCGGGTGTGCGGCCCGGGTCACGGCCTCGCCCAGGATCTGCCCGGCCCGCTGCACGTAGATCCGCCAGAGCAGCACCGAGGTGAGCAGCGCGGCGGCGAAGGCGACGGTGCGAGTGCCGCTGTCCGGGGCCCGGCTGTACGCCAGCCCGGCGATGAGGATGCTCTCGCCGAGAGCGACGAGGAAGAACTGCTGGTAGCGCTCGGCCAGGTGCTCGCCGTGGATGTCCCAGCGGGAGACGGTCGAGCGGCCCAGCCCCGGGACGGGCCAGCCGAACCGGGACGCCAGGTATTCCAGCAGGAGCGCCAGCGTCCAGAGCGTCACCCGTGGGTCGGTCGGCAGCAGGGCGCCGGTCACCCAGAGGACCCCGGTCACGCTGAAGGTGATCAGCATGCGCAGCTTCAGCTGGCGGTGCTGGATCCGGCCCAGGGTCAACAGCAGGATCCCCGGCCGGCTGACCTGCACCACCACGTACGCGAGGGCGAACGCCAGCCCCGTGGAGCTGAAGGCGCGGGGGATGGCCACCCCCATCACCATGCTGCCCACCAGCGCGATGACCACGATGACCTGGAGCCAGATGTGGTACGGGTCGTAGCGGCTCGTGGTCCAGGCGGTGCCCTGCCAGACCGCCCAGAGCGCGAGGAGCAGCAGCAGCGTCTTTCCGCCCCCGGTCACCGCCGTCCAGCCGGTCTTGCCCCCCTCCAGCGCCAGGTCCTCGAAGGCGCGGGCGGAGATCCGGGTCAGCGCGAAGACGAACACCAGGTCGAAGAAGAGCTCCAGGAACGTCGCCCGGTTCGGGCCGCTCCGCGAGGGGAGCAGGGCGGCCGGCTCCGGAATCCTCACCGCCGCCTCCCGAGCCCGGTCCACCCCATCTGGCAGTCGTAGCACCCTTTGCGGGCGGCAACGCCCGCCTCGCGCACGCGTCACCCCTGTGGCTCCGCGCGTCGCGCCGCGAGCGGGAGCCGCCGGTCAGGATCTTGCCCCGGGCGACGGCGACCGGGCACGATCGACCGGTGACGAATCGATGGGGCATGACCGTGCCGCTGGCCGGCGTCACGCTCGCCGACCACGCCGCGGTCTACGCGGCGCTCGACCGGGCCGGCTTCACCGACGTCTGGTCGTCGGAGGTCGCCGGGACCGACGCGTTCACCCCGCTGGCGCTCGCCGCCGCCTGGCAACCGCGGCTGCGCCTCGGCACCGCGATCGCCCCGGTCTTCACCCGGGGGCCGGGGCTGCTCGCCATGAGCGCCGCCGCCCTCGCCGAGGCCGCGCCGGGCCGCTTCGCGCTGGGCATCGGCGCCTCCTCGCCGGTGCTCGTCCGGGACTGGAACGCGGTGCGCTTCGACGAGCCGTTCAAACGCACCCGTGACGTGCTGCGCTTCCTGCGCGCGGCGCTGCGCGGCGAGACCGTCGACGAGGTCTACGACACCTTCACCGTCCGGCGGTTCACCCTGGAACGCCCGCCGGCCGTGCCGCCGCCGGTGCTGCTGGCCGCGCTGCGCCCCGGCATGCTGCGGCTCGCCGCCGCCGAGGCCGACGGCGTGATCCTCAACTGGCTGGCCGCCGACGACGTGCCGACCGCCCTGGCCGAGCTGGGCGAACGCCGCCCCGGCTTCGAGGTCGCCGCCCGGATCTTCGTGTGCCCCACCGAGGACGCCACCTACGCCCGGGCGCTGGGCCGCCGGCTGATCACCGGCTACCTCACCGTGCCGGCGTACGCGGCCTTCCACCGCTGGCTCGGGCGGCAGGACAGCCTCGGTCCCATGTGGGAGGCGTGGGCGGCCGGCGACCGGCGGGGCGCCTCGGCGGCGGTGCCCGACGAGGTGGTCGACGCGCTGATCCTGCACGGCACGCCCGAGGAGTGCGCCGCCCGGGCCCGCCTTTACGTGGACAACGGCGTGGACGTGCCGGTGCTGGCGCTGCTGCCCACCCCGGAGCTGACCGCCGGCGGCGCGACCGCCTGGGCGGGGCTGATCCCGCGGCTCGGCGTGACCGGAGGGGAGGCGGGCTGAGATGAACCTGACCGACCGCGTGGCCGTGATCACCGGCGGGGCCGGCGGCATCGGGGCGGCGCTCGGCCGCCGGTTCGCCGCCGAGGGCGCGGCCGCCGTCGTCCTGGCCGACCTGGATGCCGGGGCGGCGCGCGCGGTGGCCGAGGGCATCGGCCCGGTGGCGCACGGCGTCGGGCTCGACGTCACCGACGAGGCGCAGGTGCGGGCGCTGGTCGACGAGACCGAGCGCCGCTATGGCCGGATCGACCTGTTCTGCGCCAACGCCGGGGTGGCCACCGGCGGGGGAGTGGAGGCGCCCGACGCCGACTGGGACCGCGCCTGGCGGGTCAACGTGCTGGGGCACGTGCACAGTGCCCGGGCGGCGCTGCCGGCGATGCTCCGCCGCGGCCAGGGCTACCTGCTCTTCACCTGCTCGGCCGCAGGGGTGCTGACCGCGGTGGGCGACGCCCCGTACACCGCGACGAAGCACGCCGCGGTGGGCCTCGCCGAGTGGCTCGCCATCACCTACCGGGACGCCGGCGTCCGGGTCAGCGCGCTCTGCCCGCAGGGCGTGGACACCCCGATGCTCGCCGGGGGACTGGCCGAGGGGCACCTGGGCGCCCGGGTGATCGCCGCCTCCGGCGCGGTGCTCACCCCCGAACAGGTCGCCGACGCCACCATCGCGGGGCTGGCCGAGGAGCGGTTCCTCATCCTGCCGCACCCGGAGGTGGCCGCCTACGCCCGCCGCCGCGCCGAGGACCCCGACGGCTGGCAGGCCGGGCTGCGCAAACTCGTCCGCAAGCTGCGCGCGGCCGACCAGTAGGTGCGGCGGGCGCGGTCAGCGGCGCCAGCGCAGGGGGCCGGGGTGGACGGTCCACAGGAGACGATGCCAGCGCGAGCGGGTGGCCCGCAGAGCGGTGACGTAGGCGGTGGCCACGACCGCCGCCCGGTCGCCCTGGGCCGGCGTGGCCGTGCCGGGGGCGAACGCCACCTGGTTGAGCAGGCCGGCCAGTTCGGCCACCTCGACAGCCACCGGCGCCTGCCCGGCCTGCGCCTCGGCGAGGGTGCGGCGGGCCCGGTCGGCGACCTCCGCGGCCGCCAGGTCCGCGCCGACCGGGTGGCCGGCCAGCCGCAACGCGTCGGTCAGCTCCCGCCAGGCGCCCGCGATCCGGCGGCCCGGGTCACCGTGGATCAACCGGCCGCGGCTCAGGTTGCGGCGCAGCACGGCCAGCACCAGCAGCAGCACCGCGACCAGCAGCACCAGGCCGCCCACGCCGCCGCCGACCAGCACCGGCGTACCCAATCCGGCCTGGCCGCCGCGGCGGTCGGGGCCGGCGGCCGCCGGCGGCGTGGCCGTGGGTTCGACGGTCGGCGCGGGCACCTCGGACGGGGGCGGGTCCTCCGGCTTCGGCCGGAAGTCCTCCTCCACGGGGCGCGGCTCCTCGTCCGGGCGTGGCATCGGGTCGAACGGCACCCAGCCGACGCCCTCGAACAGCACCTCCGGCCACGCGAAGGCGTCCGCCGCCCGGACCGGCCCGTCGGCCTTCGGCTCGAAGCCGACCACCACCCGGGTGGGCAGGCCGGCCAGCCGGCCCAGCACCGCGAACGCCGCCGCGAACTGCTCGGACGTGCCGCGCTGCCCACCGCCGTTGCGCGGCCCGAACAGGAAGAACGCCAGGTTCGGGTACGCGTGCCCGCTCGGCGCGTCCGCGGTCACCCGGTAGTGCTCGGCCAGGAAGTCCGCGATCGCGGCCGCCCGGGCGTACGGGGCGCCGTTCTCCTCGGCGAGCTGGGTGGCCAGCCGGCGCACCTGCTCCGGCGCGCCGTCGGCCACGCGGAGCACCCGGGCCACCGCGTCGCCGGCCGGCACGTTCGCCGTGCTGACCAGGTTCAGGTCCGGCCGCTCCTGGGCCGAGGCGACCGTGTACCGCAGCCCCGGCGCCAGCCCCTCCGGCCGGATCAGCGTCCCGGTCTCCGGGTCGTACGCCACCCGCGCGCCGGTCACCTCGCGCGGGGTCGGCACCGCGGGCAGCAGCCGCCCGGTCAGGTCGGCCACGGTGATCTCCTGGCGCACCGGGTCGGTGGTGGTGCCCGGCACCGGCTCGGCGGCCGGCAGGATCCGCCCCGCGTTGCGGTACGTGGCACCGACCCGCCAGGTCACCCCGTCGTAGTCGCTGAGCACCGCCAGCCGGATCCGCGGGGGCGCGCCGTCCGCCGCGCCTCCCTCGGTGCGCACGTCGAGCAGCTTCTGGTCCGGGTTCAGCGCCCACCCGGAGATCCGGATCAGCGGGTTCTCGTCCAGCGACTCCACCTGCGGCGGCTCGACGTAGCGGCGCGGGTCGACCGGGCGGTCGTCGACCTGGCCGGCCACCACCGGGGCGAGCAGCGCCGCGAGGGCCACCACCACCGCCACACCGGCCGTGCCGGCCGCGAGCAGCCGCAGCCGCACCGCCGCGCGCACCGCCGGGGCCAGGCCCGCCACCGGGTCGGCGCCAGCCGGGCCGGGACGCCCGCCGGGTACCGCCAGCCCCACGGCGGCGACCGCCGCGAACAGCACCGTGGGCCCGACCGCCGGACCCGCGTTCGGCCCGACCACGTAGAGCGCGCCGGCGTAGAGCAGCACCGGCGGAAGGTAGCCGAGCAGCACCCGGCCGGCTCGCAGCGCCACCTCGGCGGCGGCCAGCCCGGCCAGCCAGGCGGCCACCACCGGGACCAGCACGGTGTCCGGGGCCGGCTCCACCGGGATCATCGCGGTGAGCAGCCGGGGGATCGCGTTGCGGGCGGCGTCCGCCGCCACCTCGCCGAGGCCGCCGGGCACCGCCGCGTGGGCGGCCGCCAGCCGCAGCGACAGCAGTGCCCAGCCGGCCAGGGCGGCCACCGACAGCGGCGCCACCAGCCAGGACGGCAGCCGCCGGGCGGCCACGCTGACCAGCACCGAGCCGACCGCCGCGCCGGCCGTCAAGCGGGTCAGCAGCGGGTCCGCGTAGACCCGGCCGAGCACCACCCCGCCCAGGGCGATCATGACGATCAGCGCCAGCGGCACCGGCACGGCCCGCAGCACCCGCGCCACGGCACCCGGACCGCCACCGGCCGGCCCGGCCGGCGCCTCGACCGCCGGGCGCGGCGGGGTCACGGTCACCACCGGCGGATCCCGTCCCACTCGGCGGCGAACTCGGCGCCGTCGGCCGCGTCCACCACCACGAGGCCCGCCGCGCCGGCCGCCGTCGGCTCCGCCGCCCCGAACATCCCGACCACCACCGACGGGTACGCGCGGCGCACCGCGCCCACGTGCCCCAGGTCGCCGCGGGCGCCCGGCCCGGTGAGGAAGACCAGCGTGTCGCCGAGCCGCTCCTGCCGCAGCCGGCCCAGCGCGGTACGCAGCACGTCCTCCCCACCGTCGGCCAGCTCCGCCGCGGCCAGCCGGTCCAGCGGCCCGTGCGCCTCGGCCGGCTCGTCGACGGGCGGAGCGACCAGCAGCAGGCTCACCGGTAGGTCCTCCCGGGTCGCGGCGGCCACCACCGACGCCGCCGCCTCGCACCCCGACTCGAACGACTCGGCCACCCCGCCGGACCGGTCCGGGTGGGCGGCCGCCCGGTTGTCCAGCACCACCACGAGCCGGGGCAGGCTGGTGTCCACGTTCTCCCGCACCATCAGCTCGCCCACCCGGGCGCTGGTCCGCCAGTGCACCCGGCGCAGCTCGTCCCCGACCACGTACTCCCGCAGCGAGTCGAAGGTGATCGAGCCGTGCGGCACGCTGTCGGTGCGCCCGTCCAGGCTCCGGCCGGCGCCCGTCGGCACCGCCGACAGCGGGTGGATGCGCGGGTGCACCCACACCGGCACCGGATCCCCGTACGCGCGGGCCAGCGCCACCAGCCCCAGCGGGTCGCGCCGGGTCACCCGCAGCGGCCCCACCGGCACCACCCCGCGCCGCCGGGTCGGCACCGGGTAACGCAACTCGGTGTCCCGCCCGGGACGCAGCCGCAGCAACGGCACCGGCACCAGCCGGCCGCCGCACCGGTCCTCCGCCACCAGGTTCGCCGCCCGCAGCCGGCCGGTGTTGCGCACGGTCAGCACCATGGCCGCCGGCTCACCCCGGGCCACCCGGTCCGGGTCGGCCACCCGCTGCACCGTCAGCCGGGGCCGCCAGGCCGCCGTGACCAGGGCGTACCCGACCGCGACGCCGGCCGCCGCGCCGAGCACGGCCAGCTCCGGGTACGCGTACCGGAAGCCCACGCCGAGCAGCACGACGGCGGCCACGAGCAGCCCGACACCCCGGGCGGTGATCCCCACCGCTCAGCCGTGGACCGGGGCGGGCTGCCCCGACGGCAGCGGCACCGGCACCGAGGCGACCGCTTGGCGCAGCACGTCGGCCGGGGTCACCCCGCGCACCTGCGCGTCCGGGGTGAGCAGCAGCCGGTGCGCGAAGACCGGCTCGACCAGCGTCTTCAGGTCCTCCGGCATGATCCAGCCCCGACCGTCGATCAGCGCGTACGCGCACGCCGCCCGGGTCAGCGCGATCACGCCCCGGGGACTGACCCCGACCCGCACCTGCGGGTGGGTGCGGGTCGCCGCGGCCAGCCGCACCGCATACGCGTAGAGCGGCTCGGCGATGTGCACCCGCCGGGCCATCTTCACCATCTCCCCGACCGTGGCCGTGTCGGTGACCGCGGTGAGCGAGTCGGGGGAGCGGAGCGTGGCGCCCCGCAGCACCTCGATCTCGACGGCCTCGTCGGGGTAGCCGACGGAAAGCTTCACCAGGAACCGGTCGAGCTGGGCCTCGGGCAGCCGGTAGGTGCCGTCCATCTCCACCGGGTTCTGGGTGGCCACCACGAGGAACGGCTGCGGCACCGGGTGGCGTACGCCGTCCACGGTGACCGTGCGCTCCTCCATGACCTCCAGCAGCGCCGACTGGGTCTTCGGCGAGGCCCGGTTGATCTCGTCGGCGATCACGATGTTCGCGAAGACCGGCCCCGGGTGGAACTCGAAGCCCCGGGTGGCCTGGTTGAAGATGGTCACCCCGGACACGTCGGAGGGAAGCAGGTCCGGGGTGAACTGGATCCGCCGCCACTGCCCCTTGACGGTCGCCGCGACCGCCCGGGCCAGGGTCGTCTTGCCCACCCCGGGCACGTCCTCCAGCAGCACGTGCCCCTGGGCGAAGAGGGCGGTCAGCGCCAGCCGGACCACCTGCGGCTTGCCCAGCACGACCGCGTTGACGTTCTCGGCCAGCCGGGCGGCCAGGGCGGCGAAGCCCTGCACCTCCGGCTGGGTGAGCGGTTCGTGGGTGTTCACGTGCGGGGTGCTCCTCGGTGCGCGGCGCGGTCAGCAGGTGGGCAGGAGGTTGATGTTGTCGCCACCCTCCAGGTTCAGCCAGGCCCACGGGATGTAGTCGCGGCCCCGGCTGTGGTCCACGCGGATCCACCAGGTGCTGCGCTTGTCGTTGTTGTAGATGTACGCGTAGACCTCTTCGCCCTGCTTCTTGCAGTACGCCTTGAGCCGGGCACCGTTGGGCTCCCAGCCCGCCTGCTGGGCGTTGTCCTGTCGCGTCACCGCGAAGATCTCGTTGCCGTTGCGATCCCCGGGAACGTCCCGCGTGCAGTAGGACGCC
Organism: Micromonospora chaiyaphumensis; assembly: GCF_900091435.1. Classification (GTDB taxonomy): domain Bacteria; phylum Actinomycetota; class Actinomycetes; order Mycobacteriales; family Micromonosporaceae; genus Micromonospora; species Micromonospora chaiyaphumensis. The sequence goes on along the minus strand of NZ_FMCS01000001.1, from coordinate 1,085,748 downwards.
TCGGCGCCGGACGAGCCGTTGCGGCAGGTGGCGATCCCGTAGAGCGCGTCGGTGCTCTGCGCCCGGGTCGCGGTGCCCTTGCCGGCCGCGTTGGTCGCCGTCACCGTCACCGTGTAGGCCGTGCCCGGCGTCAGGCCCGTCACCCGCAGGCTGGAGCAGCTCCCGGTCGCGGGCGTCTCCCCCGGGACGGTCGCCGAGCAGGTCGCCCGGCCACCACCCGCGTCCACGGTGAACGTCACCGTCACCGAGGTGGCGTCGGCCGACGAGCCGGTCATCGTGACCCGGGGCGCGGCCACCGTGCGGGCCGTGGTGCTGGCCTCGGCGCCCGGACCGGCCTCGTTGACCGCCTTCACCTTGACCGTGACGTTCTGCCCGTCACCGAGCCCGCCGATCGTGGTCCGCACATCGGTCACCTCGGTGGTCTTCCCGGCGGCCTCCACCACGTACTTCGTCACCGGCCGGCCGTTGTCCACCGCCGGCGCCCACTGCACCGCGATGGTGCCGGGCTGGTCGGCCACCGTGGACGCCTGCAGCTCGGTCGGCGCGGCCGGGGCGGTGAACGGCACCACCGTGTTGCTCACCGGCGACGCCTTCGATCCGGCGCCCTTGTCACTCACCGCGATCACGGTGAAGGCGTACTGCGTCCCGTACTCCAGCTGGCCGGCGGGGATGACCAGCTCGGTCTTGGCCGAGTCGCCGGCCGGGGCGGTCGCGCCGGCGGAGCTGGCGGTCACCGCGTACTTCGTGACGGTGTTGCCCTGGCCGTTGGCGGCCGGCCACTTCACCAGCACCGTGCCGTCCGGTCGGGCCTCCGCGGTCACGCTGGCCGGTGGGTCCGGCACGGCGGCGGTCGGCGTGACCGGGTTGCTCCGGCGGGCCGGCCCGTCACCCTTGGCGTTCACGGCGTACACCGCGAACGTGTACGTCTCCCCGTTGGTCAGCCCGGTGATCTCCAGGGCGCGCTGGTTCGCACCCACCTCGTGGCGCTGGCCGGCGCCCTCCACCACGTACCGGGTGATCTCGGCGCCGTTGGACGCGGCCGCCTGCCAGCTCACCCGCGCCGACGCGTTCCCCGCGGCGGCGGTCACCGCGCGCGGCGCGCCCGGCTTGCCCACCTTCGGCTTCTTCGGCGGGGGCGGCGGTGGGGGAGCCGGCGGCGGGTCGCCACCGAGCACGTCGTTGGCGTACTTGTTGACCTCGCGGACCTGGTTCCGGTCGTCCACGACCTGCGCGGTCGACGAGTTCGGCGGGTTGATGAAGAGGTGGTTCTCGCGGACCTCCAGCTCCATCGGCCCGGGCCGCCCGGAGCCCTTGATGGTGTCGACGAGCTGCCCGTTCGCGTCGAAGGAGTAGACCGTGCCGGTGGTCTCGTCGGCGCAGTAGAAGCGGCCCGCCCAGGCCACCGCCGGGCTGAGCTCCCCGCCCGCACCCGGCACCGTGAACCGGTGCACCTCGGCGGAGTCGCGGACCACGTGCACCTTCCGCTCGCCGCTCACCGTGACCGGCACCTGCGGGCCGGTGGTGCGCGTCGGCAGGCTGCCCGGGGCGGTCATCGTCAGGTTGGCCCGCTCCGTCCGGCCCGCCCGCACGCTGACGAGCGAGGCGGAGGTGCGGTCGAGCACCGCGACGCCGTCGTCCAGCGTGGACACCACCAGCTCGTGGGCCGGCTCGGCCACCTCGTACGTCTCCACCCGCTTCGGGCTGAGCCCGCCGGGCGGCGCGTCGCCCGGCGTGGCGGGCAGCTCCGCGGCGGTGACCGCCGAGACGGTGCCCTCGCTCGGCACCGCGATCCACAGCTTGCCGGCACCGTCGAACGCCCCGCCCGTGATGCCCGGCGGGTAGCGCACCGGCTCGCCCACCGGGGTCAGCGACCGCGGGTCGAGCTGCCGGACGATGCCCTGCACCGCGTCGACCACGAACGCCGCGTCCTCGTGCAGCGCGACGCTCACCCCGAGCCCCGGTGCGGTCGGCGTGGTCGCCGTGATCTGGAGGGTGGCCAGGTCCAGCGAGCTGACCTGGCCGGTGTTCAGGTCGCGCAGGATCAGCAGCCGGTCGGTCTGGGCGACCTGCATCTGGTGCCGGCGACCCCCGGGCACCTCCATCCGCGTGTCCACCCGGGCGGTGACCCCGTTGACCCGGGCCAGCTCGCTGCGGCTGGTGCTCCACAACCAGGAGGAGGCGTCGTAGTTGGCCACCGCGTTGTCGGCGGCGCCCAGCCCGAGCACGGTCAACCCCATGGCCGCCAGCAGCGCGGCCACGGTGCCGATGGTCACCAGGCCGCCCCGCATCCGGGACCGGGGGCGGGCCGTCTCCGGCCCGGTGCTCGTGACGCTCTCGATGGTGGTCACTGGCGGATGCCTCCCCGCGTCGGTGGGGGAGGGCAGCGCGCGGTCGACCCTCCCCAGAGCCGGGAGCCATCATAGGGGCCGTCCGGGACCGGTGGAACCCGCACCGTCCCCCTGTGGACACCGAGCGTGTCGTGCGGCCGCTCAGTTGGGCGTCGTGCCGCCCTCCCGGTCGGTGCAGACCTGACCCGAGGTGGCGTAGGTGTCCGTCGAGTAGACGGCCAGCACCGTGAAGCAGTAGTCCAGCTTCGGACTCAGCCCGTTCACCGTGTAGCGGGTCTGCCCGGCGTCCACCGTGGCCATCACGCCCAACTTCTGCCCGGCCCGCCCGCCGGCCACCACGAACGGCACCCCGCCGCCGGTCGGGTCGGTCCAGGTGACCGTGATCGTCGTGGTGTCGTCCTGCAACCGCAGCTCACCCGGGGGCGGACCGCTCGCCTTCGGCTTCGCCGCGGTCGGCACCGGCGCGGGCGGCGGCGCCGGATCGCGGTTGAGCAGCACCGCGCCCACGCCGACGACCGCCGCCACCGCGACCACCACGGCACCGGCCACCACGGCCACCACCGTCCGGTTGCGGCCGCGCGGCTCCGGCTCCTCCGCCACCGGGTACGCGGCCGGCTGGTGGAACGCCGGCGGCACCGCCGGCCAGGACCCCTGACCCGGGTACGGCTCCGGAGCCGGCTGCTGCGACTCCGGGAAGTCCAGCAACCCGTCGTAGACCGGCAGGGGGCGGGGCACGTCGTCCCCGCTCTCCGGCGCGGCGTCCGGGCCGAGGTCGTCCACGGTGCCGGGCGCGTCGATGACCGGCTCGGGACGGGGGTCACCGGGCCGGTCGAGGGCCTGCGGCGGGGCGGCGCTGCTCCACGGCGGCGCGGTCAACCCCCAAGGCGGCACGGGCGAGGCGCTGACCGGCGCGGCAGCGGGCGGCCCGCTCACCGGATGGCCGGGCGCGCCGCTGACCGGATTGCCGGGCGGGCCGCTCACCGGATAACCGTGCGGTGGGGAAGCGCTGGCGGGTGGCGCGCTGAACGGTGGCGCGCTGGCGGGTGGCGCGCTGAACGGTGGCGCGCTGGCGGGTGGCGCGCTGAACGGTGGCGCGCTGGCGGGTGGCGCGCTGAATGGCGGATTGCCGGCGGGTGGGGTGGCGAAGGGCGTTCCCACGCCCGGTCCGGCGCTGGCCGGCGAGCCACTGACGGGCGGGGGCGGGAGCGGTACGGCGTTGCCCTGCGGGGGCGACGGCGGACCACTGAACGGCGGCTGAAGAGGTGCCCCGCTGACTGGCGGTGGGAAGGGCGGGCCGCTGACGGGCTGCGGAGAGACGGGCCCGCCGCTCGTCGGCGGCCCGCTCACCGGTGCTGCCGGCGGGTGCCTGCCGTCATCGCGCGCGTCGCTGCCGGGCACCCCCGCCGCCAACGTGCTGGTCGGCGGAGGCGGCAGGAGAACACCGCTCACCGGCGTCACACCGGCCGACGGGTCCTGCACCGGCCGCGCGTCGGCGGCGGCTCGCTCCACCGAGGACCGACCGTCCTGCGGGGCGCCGCCCGACGGCGGCCCGCTCACCGGCGGACTCGCCGGCTGCTCGTTCGCGGATGGCCCGGCGAACGCGGTTCCGGCGACGGGCGGTCCAGCGGGCGGGCCGCTCACCGGGGGCGCGCTGACGGGCGAGTGGCCCGCCGGTGGTGCGCTGACGGGTGGGCTGCTCACCGGGGCGGTCGCACCCGGGGGCGCCGAGGCGGCGAGCCGCTCGGCCTCCTCCCGGAGCAGCGGGCCGATCTGCTGCACCTGGATGGTCGGCTTGTCCCAGCCCGGTGCCCGTGCCGCGGGGGTGTCGATCCGGTCGCCGCCGCCCGGCTCACCCGCTTCGGCGGCTGGTTGGACCGGCGGCCGGTGTGCCGGCACGGCCGCCGCGGGTGCGGCCGCCGGCGGTGCCGAGTCGGGCGCCGACACCGGCGCCACGGATGCCGGCGGGGCCGGGACGGAAGGGGCCGGGACGGGAATGGCCGGCGGTGGCGGAACCACGCCGGACGCGGGGGTGGCGGGCGGGGCCGGGATCCTGGGAGCCGACGGGACTGCTGCAGCTTGCGGAAGCGACGGTCCAGGTCCGCCGGAGACCGGCGTCGCCGGTACCGTGCCGGGCCCTGGCGGCGTCGACACCGGCCGGGCCGGGAGCGGGATGACCGGTGCCGGTGGCAACGGGACCGGCGCGCCGGCGGCTGGCGGTGCGGTCGTGACGGGGGGCGGTACCGACGCCGGCGCCACGCGTGGTCCCGAGCTGGACGTGGGCGTCGGCGCGACGGGAGGTGCCGAGCTCAGCGTGGGTGCGGGCGGCAACTGCGTCGACGGAAGCGGGGGTGCGGGACTGGACGCGGGCGGAGTCGGCGCACCGGGCGGCATCGGCCTTGGCGGTGGCGGCAGCGGTGCCGGTGCGACCGGCGGCGCCACGTGGGACGCGGGGGGCATCGACCCGACCGGCGGCGCAGGGCGCGGTGCGGGCGGCACGAGGGGTGGGGGCGCGGCCTGCGGGGGCGGTATCGGCACCGCCGGGGAGGGCGGCGCCGAGCTGGGCGCGTGCGCCAGGTGCGCGACAGGCGGAACCGGCCCGGGCGCCGGCGGGGCGGGGATCCCGGGCGGTGCCGGGACGATCGGAGGCCGGGGCGCGACCGGCGTCACCCCGGGTGCCGGCGGCACGGCGGCGACCGGCGGTGGTGCCGGGACGGCCGGGGCCGGGCCGGGGACGGGCGGTGCGGGGAACCGCGTCGTCGCCTCCGGGGCGGCCGCCCAGCCGCTCGACCCGCTGCCGGAAGCCGCACCCGGGCCGGAGCCCGGGGTCGGGGGCGCGGACGTCGGCGGGGGGACAACCGGGGGCGGGGGCAGTGGGGCCGAGGCGGGGGCGGCGCTGGCCGGCAGGGGAGGGACCGGTGGCGGTGGCGGCAGGTGCGTCGCCGGACCGGCGGCGGGCGGCGTCCCGGGGCCCGGTCGGGCCGGCCCTGATGCCGGTGCCCATTCGGCGCCGGGCACGGGTGGCGCGGGAACGGGCGCCGCGAATGTGCCGGGGTGGGGCGGGGCGGGCTGCGGTGGGTACGGCTGCTGCATCGCCGGCAGTGCCATGGTCGGCCCGGACAGCGCCCCCGGACCGGGTTCGGGGCCGGCAGCGGCGGCGGAGCCGCCGGGAGGCGGGCCGGGCGGGACGGGAGCGGCGGCGGAGCCGCCGAGGTAGTGGCGGGCTGCGCGTACCGCGGGGTGGTCCGGACCGAGCACGGCGGGCCCGGCGGTGGCCACGCGGGTGTAGTTGCGGCGGGCCTCGTGCCGGTTGCCGAGTTCCTCGGCCACCCCGGCGAGGTCGAAGCTGAGCGCGAGCATCAGCGGGTCGGCGTCGCCGCGGCGGCGCTCGCCGGCCGCGTAGGCCTCTTCGAGTACCCGGCGGGCGGCGGCCGGGTCGTCGGCCTCGCGGTGCAGGCGGGCGAGCAGGTGGCCGGTGGCCAGTACGTCGGGGTGGTCCTCCCCGTACGCCGGTCGGGCCGCCGCGATCGTGTCGGCGAGCAGGCGGCGGGCGTTCGTCAGGTCACCCGCGGAACGCAACGCGAGGGCCTGGTGTTGAGCGGCGGTCAGGGGGGAGGGGTGGGACACGTGAGCAATGCTGCCCGGAATCGCCGGTTCCTCGCTACCCACCCCCCGGGATCCGGTACGGGGCGGCGGTGCCGGTCACCGGGCCGGTGCGCTGACCTGCGGAAAAGCGGTGACGTGGCGGCGATGTGCATGATCCATCTGGGCCGTGTACAGTAATGCCCCGTGCGGCCCACCGGGGCGGCCGAACCGGTGAGAAGATCACCTCGGCCGACAGGGTAGGCTGGACGAGCAGGTCCGGGTGGCGGAATGGCAGACGCGCTAGCTTGAGGTGCTAGTGCCCGTATAGGGCGTGGGGGTTCAAGTCCCCCCTCGGACACAAACCATTACCCCGCGGTGCGCGCTTAGATCCACTGAAGCGCGCACCGTTTGCGTTTCCGCTCGGCTCATCGACGTGGGCTGTTGGCGCGTTCGCGTCAAGGTCTGGGTCACCTCCTGCCTTGCAGCGACGTAGCGGGCGATCTTGGTCCCTCGGAGCGGTGACGTTGGCGTTGTGCGTTCAGGTCAGGATGATCGGGTTGCTGAGCGCTGCCATGTGCCCTTCGGGGTGGCGCACCTCGATACGGATGAACGCCGACTCTTCGGCGTTGGTGTGCCACTGCACGGCGCCGGAACCTGTGCCGGGCAACGGTGCGCTGTGCATCTTGCCTTGCACGGTGTGGAAGCTGACGGTGCCGGAGGGCACGCCGCGTACCTCCGCTCGCGCCACGGCCGGTTCACCGCGGGTCGTCAACCGCTCGCCGATCCCGGCGTTGTGACTGGCGGTTGAGATCGTCAAGGACAGCTCGACGGCGGCCGATTCGGCGATCCAGCTACGGCCGGCCCGGATGCCGGCGAGGATCGCGTTGGCGCTGAGTTCCTCGGCGAGTACGACGGTGTGCGGGATGCCGATCTGGCCCTCAAGGTGGGTATCGCTATTGCCAACTGCTGGCCGCCACCGCCCCTGGTGGATGTCCGCGGCCAGGGCGCGCCCCCATTCGGCCAGGGCTGCCTCATTGTCGGCTTGCCAGGGCACATCCGAGCTCCACGCTCCGTTCCACACCTCCACCGCGTCGAGCCCCTGGTGCGGGTACATGAACGTGCCGGAGGCGTCGGGCGCGTGCGGATGTGCCGCCACACACAGCCCACCGGCTCGGTGGACCTCATCCAGATGCCGGTCGAGCATCCGTCGAACACGCCGTAGTCCCAGCCGACCACCTGTCCTGCGGGTACGCCGAGCGCGAGCCAGTGCCCGGTGCGGGTGGTGACCTCTTCGCCCAGGATCACCAGCAGGTCGTTGCCGGCGTGTCACGCCCCCGACCAGCTGCTTGTATCGGGGGGAAATCCGGTTCCGACATCTGTTCCCCCTAGTGCACCTGCCCCGGCAGCGCACGCGTCGTTCGCAGCGCTCTGACATGACGGGCGCGGCGCCCGTAGATCGTGAAGTCTCTGACGCTCCACAATCGGGAGTCGCCGTGCCCGCCCCGACATCATCGCCCATCAGCCGACCGCCGGTAAGAACGGCCCGGCCGGCCTGGCCCCCGACCAGGTCGCAGGCCTGGCGGCGGCCTCTGCCGATTCCCCGGTCCCCCGCTGCCGGCGAGGACGTCAGCGCGGGGAGTCCCGAGGCGGCGATCTTGGTCCCGGAGTCGGCGTTGTCGCGCACGGCCGCCAGCAGCACGATCCCGTCCGCGCTCAGCCGGCGGCCGACGAACGCAAGTACTTCCCAGCTCGGCTCGTCCAGCCAGTGCGCGTCTTCGACGGCGAGCACGACGGGGCTGTCGCCCCCCACCAGCGGGCCAGCCACTTGTAACCGGTAGCGCGTGAACAGCCCAGCTCCTTGACCACGTGCGCGACCTGGCGGCCTTCCCCGATGACACGTGCGACCAGCAGCCGCCGGCCGTGCACGGTCGGACGGGCATCACGGTGGGCCAGGAGACTCCGGTGGGTAGTCGGCCCGCCTGAGGGCTGCTCCGCGCCACGACGGGTCGCCGGTGCTGTACCGCACAGCGGCTTGACGGCAACCCTGCATCGTGCCAACTTCTAGGTTGTCTAGACGACCTGGAGGAGCTGTGGCGAAGGTGCCGCTGTACGTGCGGATCGAACGGGAACTGCGGACGCGTCTCGCCCAGGCGCAGCCCGGTGACGTGGTCCCGGCGGAGTCGGTGCTCGCCGAGGAGTTCGGGGTCGCTCGGATGACTGTCCGGGCGGCACTCAACGCTCTCGAATCCGACGGGCTCATCGAGCGGATCCAAGGCCGGGGTACGTTCGTGCGGCAGCGGCCCGAACCGCGGGCCGCCGGGACCTTGATGAGCTTTCAGGATCAGGTGCGCAACTGGGGGCGCGTCCCGGCATCGCGGTTGGTGGAAGCCGAGGTCCGGGCAGCTTCCCCAGCGGAAGCGGCGGCTTTGCAGCTGACCGCGGCAGCGCCGCGGGTGACCTCGATCGTGCGGGTGCGGCTCGCCGATGACGTGCCCCTGGCCATCGAGTACGCCTGCTTCCCGCCACACCTGAGCACCCTGCTCGATCTCGACTTGGAAACCGGCTCGCTGCACCGCGCCCTGCGCGAGAGAGGGCTGCACCCCACGCTCGGTTCCTCGACGCTGACCGCCCAGCGGGCCGGCTCCGACGGCGAGTTGCTGCACGTGCCGGCGGACGAGCCGCTGCTGGTCGAGACCCGGCTCATCGTCGACCAGCATTCGGCGCCGCTGGAGTACACCGTCAGTCGCTACGTCGGCGACCGCTACGACCTGCACGTCACCTTCGACGTGCAGCCACCCCGGACCGGAGAACCCCGATGAACATCGCCAAGATGATCGACCATTCGCTGTTGCGCCCCGAACTCACCACCGATGACATCCGGCGTGGTTGCGAGATCGCGGCAAGCCGCCGGGTCGCCTCGGTCTGCGTACGGCCCTCCGACGTCGGACTCGCCAGGGCCGCACTGTCCGGCACCGGTGTCCTCGTCGGTACCGTGGCCGGTTTCCCGCACGGCGACACCCGCACCACGATCAAGGCCGCCGAGACTCGGGAACTGGTCGACGCGGGTGCCGACGAGGTCGACGTGGTGCTGCACATCGGCCGCCTGCGCAGCGGCGACACCGCGTACGTGTACGACGACATCGCCGCCGTGGTCGCCGCCGCGCAGGGCCGGGTGGTCAAGGTGATCCTGGAGAACGCGTACCTGACCGACGAGCAGAAGGTCACCGGCTGCCGCATCGCCGAACAGGCCGGGGCGCACTTCGTCAAGACCAGCACCGGCTTTGCTCCCGGCGGGGCCACCCTGACCGACATCCAGCTGATGCGCGCCGCGGTCTCCCCGCACATCCAGGTCAAGGCCGCGGGCGGTGTCCGCAGCCTCGACACCCTACTCACCCTGCAGGAAGCCGGAGCGACCCGGTTCGGCGCGACGGCTACCGAGACCATCCTCGACGACTTCGCCGCCCGCGAACGTGGCGACCACCCCACCACTGCTGCGGCCCCGTCCGCCGGCGACTACTGACCGACCCGATCAAGATCGGCGGCAAGCGCTGGAGATGGGTCCGCCGTTGTAGGGTGCCAGAACGGCATGGCCCGCCATTCTCCCGCCAGCGGATGGCAGTCGGGGACCTGCCATCGGATGCGGTCGTCGGGCCAGACAGGGCCTAATCCGCGACAAGGCAGCCAGCGTCACCCGATGACCTTGGCGCCTCGCATTGGCGCACCATCCAACGGGTGTGCGGCCGGGGCCTCCCCGAACGCCTGGCGCAGGTGCAGAGCGACCTCCTCTTGGGCGTGCGCGGCCTTGTCCAGCACCGCGGCAAGGCCGAAGAAGTCGTGCATCACTCCCCCGTAACGGACCGACGTGGCCCGCACACCGGCGGCCTCCAAGCGGGCGCACCACTCGTCGCCTTGGCTCTGCAGCACGTCGCGGTCGGTGGTGACGATCAGCGTCGGCGGCAGACCGGCGAGGCCCTGCGCGGAGAGCGGGAGCAGATCGACCCTGGGGTCTTTCAAGCTGTCGGTCACGCCACGGAAGGCGTGCATCATCATCCAGGACAGCAGTGGACGATTCAGCGGCCGGGCGTCTGCGGCGTCCCGCATGGACGCGCCGTACTGGGCGGTGGTGGTCAGCGGGCAGACGAGCACCTGCGCCACGGGCAGTGGCTCACCTGCCTGCTTGAGCTGACCGCAGGTCGCGGCCGCCATGTTCGCCCCGACGCCCTCGCCACCGACGGCGATGCGTGACGGGTCGCCGCCGAACCCGGTGGCGTTGGTCCGGAGCCACCGGTAGGTGGCCAGCACGTCCTCGTGGGCGGCCGGGAACACGTGCTCGGGAGCCTTGCGATACTCCGGCGACACCACGATCGCGCCCGTCCGGTTGACCAGGGCGCGGCAGGACGCGTCATAGTCGTCGTTCGTGAACAGGATCCAACCGCCACCGTGCACCCACATCACGACGGGCACCGGATCGGGGGTCTGGCCGAGCGGCTTGTAGACGCGTACGACCAGATCACCACCCGGGCCGGGCACGGTGACGTCCGCTGCCGATCCGACCTCCTCGGGGTCCGTCGGCCGCCCGTCCTGCTGCAGGATCTCCATCGCCGCGTCGGCGAGGCTCGGCTGCTGGCGGGCCTGCTCGAGAGTGAGGAGCTCGTACGGGGCCAGTACCAGTCGGGACCAGGTGTCGAGGATCCGCTGTGCCTGGGTGTCGAGCAGCCAGGAAGCGTCGGTCGACAGGACGTTGCTGCGGCCGGATATCCGGTCGCGTACCTTGTCCATGAACCCGGCGGCGTCCATGAACCCGGCGGCCACGTGCATGAGCCGGCGACGGCGTCCGGTGGGCGGGACGCTGGGATGCGAGCGGGCCGGGGCCGACCGCTTGGCGGCGAGGTACCGCTCGCCGAGCCGCCCCATCTCCTCCGCGCCCACCGCCCGACGCAGCGCCGGCAGGAACTCCCGTTCCTCCTTCTCGATGTGGTGCCGGATACCGCCGATCAGCTTGTTCAGCGCCCGCTCGAATTTATGGCTGCCGGGATCCGCATGGTCCAGCAGGACCAGCAGCCTCTTGAGGGCCTGGTGCTCGTCCCACCCCTCCTCGGCGTCCGCGGCGGCGCCGATCTCGGCCAGCGCCGGATACAACACCTCCTCCTCGGCGTGGGCGTGCAGGGCCCGGCCGTAACTCACCTGGTCGACCAGCATGCGCCGGTCACCGCGCCCGGCCTCGAGGTGCTCGAAGAGGCGGTTCGCCACCACGTGCTCGTCGGCGATCAGGTGGTCGAGGTCGCCCGGCAAGGTCGCGTACGGCAGCGTCATCGGACACCTCCTCCTCCACACTTACCGCAACCGGCGCCGCCTTCGCGGCATAACCCTGGAACGCTTCGCCGTACCACCGCCGCAGATCCCGCGACGCCTCGATCAGCCCCACCACGACCCACGCTCGCTCGCTGTCGGACATCTCGTGGAGCGCGCGGAGATCGGCACGCTGCCGGTCGAGTTCCCGGGCCGGCAGCACCCTGGCGGCCGCCACGTACCGCCCCACTCATAGGTTCCTGTCGGTGGGGTGGGTCCTCGGCACCGGGCTACCTGAACGCTACGCACCTTTCGCCCGTCAAGGCGGTTCTTGTGGGTTTGCGGGAGGTCAGGGTTTGTACTCGCTGCGGGTGCGGGGGAGCCACTGCGGGTGGTTGTCGCGGATGTAGCGGATCAGGCCCTCACGGAGGTCACAGCGGAGGTCCCAGGCGCTGGCCCCGTCGGCGGCTGTGGCCTGCACCTCGATCACGACGCTCGATGCGGTGGCGTCGACCATCTGCAGTACCCACCGGCTCCGGTCCCACAGCGGTGAGGACTCGACCAGCCGTTGCGCCTCCGTGCGCAGGTCCTCGAGGTGGGCGGTGTGGTCCACGTGGATCTGGACCTTGCCGACCACCCGCGCCTCGTGCCGGGACCAGTTCTGGAACGGGCGCTCGGTGAAGTACATCGTCGGCAGGATGAGCATCCGGTCGTCCCACAGCCGGACGACCACGTTGGTCAGCTTGACCTCTTCGACCCGGCCCCACTCGCCCTCGATGACCACCACGTCGCCGACGTGCAGACCGTCCGAGAAGGCGACCTGAATACCGGCGAACGCGTTGCCCAGCGCGGTCCGGGCGGACAGGCCGATGAGCGCGCCGACGACGCCGGCCGAGCCCAGGACGGAGATCCCGAACGCGCGGATGGGCGGGAAGGTGGTCATGATCAGGCCGATGGCCACGATCGTGACCACTACCGCGGTGAAGCGTCGGACGGGGCGGATCTGGGTTCGGGCCCGCCGGATCCGGCGGTCCGCGACCACCTCTGGCGGCAGCCGGCTGAAGGTGACGCCCTCGGCGACGTGTAACGCCTTGATCACCAGCCAGGCGACGCTGCCGATGAGCACCAGCCCGGTGACGTGTCGGACGTCGCTGAGCCATCCGGCCGGCCGCGGCGGCAGTGCGAGGTACAGCCCGGTGAGGAGCAGCACGGCGGCCGTCGGACGGCGGCAGGCATTCCGCAGTGGTCCCAGGACCCACTGGTAGCGACCGTGGTCGGCGCGACGGACGAGCCTGCGTGTGCCGATGTCCAGCAGCACGGCCACCACCAGCGTGGCCAGTATGATCAACGCCGCGCGCATCAGGCGGCGACCGCCGTGGTCTCGACCGTCATCCCGCTGCGCTCCTCGCCCACGTCATGACGTACAGAGGACGGGTTACCGCCTGACCCTATGCACACCGGGAGGACGCGGAGTATTTCCTGCCAAGAACACCCCTTCCGGGTGGCACTCATAGCCGCCGACACCGCGGTGAGAGCCGACGGTGCCGACCGCTCCCTCTTCGGCATGACGCAGGATCGCCAGTCGCCGCCGAGCCTGGCGGTTTTAGATCTAGCGCCGCCTCCGCCGGGTCACGTCAATCGTGCTCGACGGATCACTCCCCGAGGAGGGTGTCGCCTCGCGGAGTGCGCACGTAGAAGACCAGCCGCCCAGCCCGTTGGCGGGTGACCAGGCCGGCGGTCACGAGCCGCGAGAGGTGGGCCGAGACGCCGCTCGGGGTCAGCCCGGTGCGGCGGGCCAGCGACGTCGTCGTCGACGGGACGGCCAGCTCGACCAGCAGGGTGGCGCGAGCCGTGCCGATCACCGGGGCGAGATCGGCCGCGGGTGGATCGCTCTGCCACATCGAGCCTGCACCACGCGTGGGATATCGCAGCACCGGAGCCCAGGGCTCGGACGCCTTGACGAACACGTTCGGCCACGCGAACAGCGACGGCACGAGCACGAGGCCACGACCGCCGAGTGCGTAGTCCCGGTCCAGGTTGGGCCGGTCCACCGACAGGACGTCGTCGGACCAGGAGATCGCGGGATCGAGTTCCGGAAACATCCGGTGCGGGCCGTCGTCGGCCAGCCGCCGCGCCCGGAACATGACGTCGCCCTCCAGGATTCCGCGCATCCGCCCCCAGTACGGCGCCAGCGCCATGCCCCAGTAGGTCCGCATCTGCTCCACGACCAGCGGAAGGTTACGGCGCGGGGCGCGGCGCAGGTCCGACAGCGAGTCCGGCAGCCGGTCGCCGTACACCGTGGCGAGGTCCTCGCGGACGACCGCCGCTGGCGTCTCGCACACCGCGGCGAACTCCGCCTCGGGCTCGGCGACGGGTGAGAGCGGCGCGGGTGCGAGGAAGCCCGGCAGGCGCCGCTCCGGTGCGATCACCAGGTCGCGCAGGCGGCGCAGTTCGGGTGCGGCCAGGACCGCGGCCCGGTGCCGGGTCACCCAGGGCAGGTGTACGGCGTGGGCACCGGGGTCGCGGAGCACGCGCAGACTCGCGACGACCTCCCAGGCGGGCGAGATCGCGAACCGGACACTCGCGAGATCGGCCAGGGACAACGACATCCGCAGCATCAGACCGTCCTCATGAGGATTCACCCTAGTGTGAATCGTTGGCGCGGGTGAGCGGCCACCGCCGAAGGTTCGGCCATGTCGATCCAGCACGTAACCCGCGATGGGCACGACACCCCGTCCCTGCCCCGCGACTTCGCCCGCTACCTCGTCGCCGCCGTGGCGGCGAAGTGGGGCTTCAACATCGCCAAGGTGGCCGTTCCGCTGGTCGCGATCACGTCGCTCGGTGCCGGTCCGGGTGCGGCAGGCTCGCTTGCCGCTGCGGGCACCGCCCCGTTCCTGCTGCTCGGGCTGCCGGCCGGCGCGTGGTTGGACCGGGTCGCCCGTCGTCCCGTCATGATCGCGATGGATCTGGCCCGGTTCGTGCTGCTCGGCTCGGTGCCGCTCGCCGCCGCGGCGGATGCCCTGACCATGACCCAGCTCTGGGTGGTGGTCTTCCTCAACGGCGTCGCGACCGTCTTCTTCGACGTCGCGATGCAGAGCCACCTGCCGGACCTTGTCGGACCCGGTAGCGGGAGGCGGCTGGTGGTGGCCAACGGGCGGCTCGGCATCGTGGACCAGATGGCGTTGATCGGTGGCCCCGCCCTGGCCGGCTGGCTGATCGGCCTGTCGACAGCGGCGGCGGTGCTGGCCGCGACGGCACTCGGCTACCTGTGGTCGGCGCTGTGGATCCGCCGCATCGAGCGGCCCGAGCCACGCCCGGTCGGCGCGGTACGGCGCTCGCTCGTGGCCGAGATGCGGGAAGGCCTGTCGTTCGTCCGGCGCAACCACATCCTGCGTGCGATCGCCGTCGCCGGTGCGCTCGTGAACGTCGCGACCGCGGGCACGGTGGCCATGCTGCCGCTTCTCCTGGTGGAGGAACTGCACTGGTCGGAGGGCCAGCTCGGCCTCTTCCTCGGCGCGGGCGGGGTCGGTGGCCTGCTCGGGGCGCTCTGTGGGAGGCGGTTGTCGAGGGGCCTCGGTGCCGGCCGTGCGGTGCTCGCGATCGGGCTGGCCATCGCCCCCGTGTCGCTCGTGCTGCCGCTCGTCGGCCGGCCCGTTCCCGGGCTGCTCGCTGCGCCCGCGTGGGCCCTGGTGATCTTCAAGGTGGGTTTCGACAGCGTGGTCCTGACGTCGATCCGCCAGCACGTCACGCCGTCACGCCTTCTGGGCCGCGTCAACGGCACCCTGCGCGTGATGTTCAGCGGCGCGCTCACGCTCGGCGCGGCGACGGCGGCATTCGTCGGTGACCACGCCGGTCCGCGCGCCGCCACCTGGGTTGCGTGCGCCGCGCTCGCGCTGGTGTGGGTGCCGATCCTGCGCTCCCCGATGCGCCGCCAGACCCTCGACGGATGCTGACGAACGCGTGGCGGTGTGGACGTGAGTGCCGGCGACGTCGTGGTGGCCGACGAAGAGGGCACTGTGGTCACTCCCGCGCCCGGCGGAAGCAGGTGCTCGATGACTGAGCGACGGGCGACGGGCGCCCGGCCCGCGGGCATTCGGTGGATCACGGAGTCGTCGCGGGGCGCCGGACGAACAGCACGGTCGGGATCACCATGGCGAGCAGGACGACGCCGCCGACGAGCCAGCCCAGGTGAAGGGCGTCGGTGAAGGCTCGCGGCGCGGCCAGGGAGAGCGTGTGTGCCAGCGGGGCCGGGAGCTGACCCGTGCTGCCACCGTGTGCGGCTCCCGCGACGACCGCGTCGGCCCGGTCGGACGGCACTCCGGCCGTCACGAGCTGCTCGTGCAGGTACACCGGGAAGCGGGTCGTCGCCAGGGTGCCGAGGATGCTCGGACCGAGCACGCTGCCCAGCTGGCGGAACATGTTGACCGAGCCGGCGGCCATGCCGGCCTGCAGCGGTGGCACGCTGTTGACGGCGGCGGCGGTCGACGGCGCCACCAGCAGCGCCGAGCCGACGCCGGCGGCGACCAGTCCCGGCCACATCGCCCCGTACCCGCTGGCCGGGCCGACCAGCACCAGCGCGAGGGCCCCGGCACCCATGAGAACGAGACCCGCGGCGAGCACGGGAGCGATGCCGACCCGGCGGGCCACCCGTCCGGCGAGTGCGGTGACCACGACGTAGGGGACGAACATGGCGAGCATCTTCACCCCGGTCTCCAGGGCGCTGGCCTGGGCGATCCGTTCCAGGTAGAGGACGGTGAGCAGCGAGATGCCGACGAAGCCGAACATGGTGGCGGCGCTGACGGCCATCACGGTCGCGAACGAGGCGCTCTTGAACAGCCGCAGGTCCAGCATGGGGTCGTGGTGGCGGAGCTCGAGCCGGACGAAGGCCACCAGCGAGACGGCGAAGACCACGTAGGCCACGATGATCGTGGGGCGGCCGTAGCCGCTGGCGCCGCCCTGGATGATGGCGTAGGTCGCCGAGGCGATCGCGATGGTGCCCAGCAGCACGCCGGCGGTATCGAGCCGTCGGGTCGGGTGCCTGCTCTCCGCCACGAACAGCGGGGCGAGCACGAGGGCGAGCGCCCCAAGGACGAGGTTGGTGAGGTAGACCGTGTGCCAGGAGGTCAGGCCCAGGAGCGCGCCCGCCACCAGCGGCCCGATCGCCAGCCCGAGGCCGGCGCAGCTGGCCCAGACGCTGATGGCGCCGGCCCGCTCGTGGTGGTCGGTGAAGGCGTGACTCACGATCGACAGGCTTGACGGCAACACGGCCGCCGCGCCGAAGCCCATCACGGCCTGGGCCGCGATGAGCAGACCCGCGTTCGGGGCGGCGAAGGCGAGCGCGCTGCCGAGCGTGAAGAGAGCGACGCCGTAGCAGAAGACCCGCCGCCGCCCGAGCAGGTCGCTCAGCGTGCCGGCGGAGAGGACCAGGCTCACCACGGCGAGGCTGAAGGCGCTGCTCACCCAGACCAGCGTGCTGGCGGACATGTGCAGGTCGTCCTGGATCGGAGGCAGCGCCGAGATCGTCGACGACACGTTGACGAAGGTCATCATCACGCCCAGGCAGACGACGACGAGGGCGAGCCATCGCCGGCGTGCCCCGGTCGTGGGCGCCGGGCCGGGCCCCGCCGCGGTGTTAGGCTGGCTACTGGAAACCATAGCCAGAACGGTAGCACCCCTGGCTATGCAAACGTCTAGCCAGAGGGGGTGTGGTAGCCATGACACAGCCCGCCGGGCCGGCCGGGCCCGACACCGACGCCGTCATCGCCCTGACCGGCCGGTTCGCCGATCGCGACGCGTGGCAGGCCGAGGGCTGGTGCCGCATCGAGCACGCCCTGGAGCTGATCGGCACCCGTTCGGCGATGATCCTCATGCGCGAGATCTACTACGGCGGCCGGCGCTTCGACGAACTGGCCCGGCGTACCGGCCTGACCGAGGCGGTGGCCGCCAAGCGGCTCAAGCAGCTGGTCGCCGACGGTCTGCTGCAGCGACGGCCGTACCGGGAGCCGGGCAAGCGGACCAGGGACGAGTACGTCCTCACCGAACTGGGCCGAGAGCTCTTTCCCGTGCTGGTCGCCCTGATGCAGTGGGGGGAGCGACTTGGCCGGAAGGGCGGCGTCGAACTCGTGCACGCCGGCTGCGGGAGCCGGCTCGGCGTCGTGGTGAAGTGCGCGAAGGGGCACGAGGTGGCACTACCCGACACCGCCGCCCGGCTGGTGGCCGACGGAAACGGCCGATGAGGTAGGGGATCAACCCGCCGTAGAGCACCAGCAGCCGTATCGCGGCCGACGTTCCCGGCGGCACGCGCTGCTCGGACAGTGTGTGGTGGACGCCGACCCAGGCCGGGCAGCGCGCGGCTCGCCACGAAGGGCGGCCAGGGATCGCGGGGCTCTAGCGCAGGGCAACCTCGCCCGCGTGGACGGCGCGCATGGCGCGCTCGACAGTCTCCTGATTTTCGCCGACCGGAGCCACGTAGTCGATGACGTCGCGCGCAGCGTCGTACCCGAGCATTCGGGTGATCACCCAGGTGGCGAGATACTGGGACGCCAGGCATCCGCCCGCCGTGGCGATGTTCCCCTCGGCGTGGAACGGCGCGTCCAGCACGGTGACATCGCAGGCTTCGACGAACGGCCGGCTCTTCCGGTCCGTGCACGCCGGCATGCCGTCGAGCAACCCGAGCCGGGCGAGCACCAGCGCGCCGGAGCACTGCGCGCCGATCAGCTGCCGCGCAGGATCGAGTGCCAGGCTGGAGATCAGCCGGTCGTCGGCGACGACCTCGCGCGCCTTCACCCCGCTACCGATCAGCACGACATCGGCCTCGGTCACGAACTCGATCGGGCGTTGCCCGGTCACCTCGACGCCGTTCATCGACGTGACCACAGGCGTCGGCGTGGTGATGAAGGCTTCCAAGCCGTTCTCACGGCACCGATTGATCAGCGCGGAAGCGATGAAGCTGTCGAGCTCGTTGAACCCGTCGAAGGTGACCACGGCTACCTGCATCACAACTCCCCTGAGTACGGCATCAGGTCCCCACTCTCCCTGGCGTGCCGCGCCGGACCGAGAGCCAATCAGCGGCTCGCGGCATGCCCACCGTCGCGGGCGACGCGAATTCGAGAGGTGCGCGCCGTTATGAGTGGTCCGACCGTTACAGGGTTGTCTGGTGATGCTGAGGTGATCTGGGGAGCCGTGCGTGGATTCGTACCCTGCTGTGGAGGCCCACGGCCTGATCGGTGATCTACAGACGGCGGCGCTGGTGGCGATGGACGGGACGCTGGACTGGTTCTGTGCCCCTCGGTTCGACTCGCCGAGCCTGTTCGGCGGGCTGCTCGACCGACGCAAGGGTGGGCACTGCAGCGTGTCGCCGGAAGGCGTCGAATACGTGAGCAAGCAGTTGTACCTGCCCGGCACGCCGATCCTGATCACGAGATTTCTCAGCGCGGACGGCGTCGGTGAGCTCGTGGACTTCATGCCGGTCGCGGGGGTTCAGGCCACTGACCGCCACCTCCTTGTACGGATGCTGCGGGTGGTTCGAGGCACGATGCGGTTCCGAGTCGCCTGCGAACCGCGCTTCAACTACGGGCGGGATCCGCACGAGTTGGACGTGTACCCCGAGGGACAGGTGTTCCGCAGCCCCGCGCTCTCCCTCTCCGTGAGCCTGGTTCGATACTCCGAGACCGGGCCCGGCGAGCACGATCTGCAGCGCAGCGACGAGGGCGGCGTATGGGCCACCGCCACGCTGCGCGAGGGCGAGGCGGGAGCTGTGGTCATGGAAACAGGACTCTCGCCGCACCGGCCGCGCTCCTACACCCCGGGCGAGGTTCAGGAGCTGTTGGAGCAGACCCGCGACTTCTGGCGACGTTGGCTGAGCCGATCCCGCTACCGCGGCCGTTGGCGGGAGATGGTCGAGCGGTCGGCCATGACGCTCAAGCTCATGACGTACGCGCCGACCGGCGCGCTCATCGCCGCCCCCACCGCCGGGCTGCCCGAGCAGATCGGCGGCCAGCGCAACTGGGACTACCGCTACACCTGGATCCGCGACGCGTCGATCTCCGTACACACCCTGCTCACGCTGGGCTTCACCGACGAAGCGTGGCGGTACATGCACTGGGTCGACGAGCGGGTCCGGGAGGCCAGAGACCGCGCGGTGCCGCTGCAGATCATGTACCGCGTCGACGGCTCACCCGATCTTTCCGAGGAGGTGCTCCACCACCTCGAGGGTTACCGCGGATCAGCGCCCGTACGGGTGGGCAACGGCGCCGCGAACCAGTTGCAGCTCGACATCTACGGCGAGGTGCTCAACGGCCTCCACGAGGCCGACTGCCATGGTCTGCAGGCCTCCCACCAGTTGTGGCTGGACACCGTGCGACTGGTGGACTGGGTCTGCGAGCACTGGGACCAGCCCGAAGACGGGATCTGGGAAACCCGCGGGGGCCGCCAGGACTTCACCTACGGGCGGCTGATGTCCTGGGTCGCCCTCGACCGGGCGGTTCGCCTCGCGCACCGGCGCGGCCGACCGGCGGACATCGCCCGGTGGAGGCGTACCCGAGACCAGATCTACCACCAGATCATGACCCGTGGCTACCGCCCCGGCCGCGGTGCCTTCGTGCAGCACTACGCGACCGACGTCCTGGACGCGTCGCTGCTCGCCATGCCCGGCGTCGGACTCGTCTCGTCAATGGATCCGTTGTGGCAGTCCACGCTGCGGGCGATGGAAGCGGAGCTCGTGTCCGACAGCCTGGTCTACCGGTACGACCCGGCCGCCTCGCCCGACGGCCTTCCCGGCCAGGAGAGCACCTTCACCATGTGCAGCTTCTGGTACGTCCGGGCCCTCGCCGAGGCCGGGCGGCTCGACGACGCCACGCTGACCCTGGAGAAAATGCTCACCTACAGCAATCCACTCGGCCTCTACTCGGAGGAGATCGCACCCACCGGTGAGCAGACCGGCAACTTCCCGCAGGCGTTCAGCCACCTCTCGTTGATCGGCACGGCCGTGAACCTCGACGGCCTGCTCGACGCCGCCCTGAGAGGTATCGGCACCTTCTCGACGACGCCCGGCTGAGCAGGAGCTCCACGGGTGCCTGAACAGGGTTGCGGTGCGTGCGTGGATCCGGGCGAAGCGACACGGCCGGCGGAGCCAATCCGTACGATCGACAGCGACCCTCGGACGCCGACCCGCCCGCGGCTCCGGTCGTGACTGAGAGGAGCAGGCGGGTGAACGCCTCGTTCGAGACGCTGCGTACGGAGCTGACAGACGGCGTCCTGACGGCCACGCTGAACGCGCCCCCGATCAACATGATCGGCCCGGAGGTGGTGCGGGACCTGGTTACCCTGCTCGGCCGACTGAGCAGGACCACCGAGGTGCGGGTGGTCGTCTTCGACAGCGCCGACGCCGACTTCTTCATCTCGCACGTCGACCTGACCAAGGTCGCCGAGTACTCGGCCGAGGCGGCCAAGGCAGGCGGGGGCCCGGAGGACGCCTTTCTCGGCATGGTGCTGCGCAAGTTGAGCGAGGTGCCGGTCGTCACGATTGCGAAGCTGCGCGGACGGGCCCGGGGCGCGGGAAGCGAGTTCGTGCTCGCCTGCGACATGTGCTTCGCGGCGCGGGAGAACGCGCTGCTCGGACAACCCGAGTGCGGTTTCGGCGTGGCACCCGGGGCCGGCGGCGTTCAACACCTGGCGCGCCTGCTCGGCCGAGGACGGGCCATGGAGATGATCCTCGGCGCGCAGGACGCGGACGCCGACCTCGCGGAGCGGTACGGGTGGATCAACCGGGCCCTGCCAGACGCCGAGCTCGACGATTTCGTGGCCACCTTGGCCCGGCGGATCGCGTCCTTTCCCTCGGCGGCGATTCGATCCACGAAGCGGGCGCTCAACGAGCTGACACTGGCGCCAGTCGACGCCGTACGCGCTGACGGCCGCCGGTTCCAGGAACTGGTCGCCGCCCCTGAGGTGCAGGACCGGTCGAAGGAGCTGTTCGGCCGGGGCTTCCAGACCCGGGGCCAGCTGGAGCTTGATCTCGGCGCACGGATCGCGGAGCTGCCGGCCGCCGGGTGAGCGCCGCCCCTGAATGACGTGGGCGGCGTGTTCGCCGGCCGAGTGTCGCTGCGGCCGGCCGAGGACGCCCGCCGGCTCGAGCACTCCCACCTGGCTCCGCACCTGCCGGGCGCCGACATCTGTGCGGCCGCGCTGCGCGGGCCGCTGGAGCGCAAGCTGTCCCGTCGAATTCCTAAAAGGACCGGTTCCCCTGGGTTCCGCGTCCGCCCCCTCTACCCGGTCGTCTCCCGTTCCACGAACGTTCAGACAGCTGTCCCTGCCTGCGATGCATGCCGTCCCTAGGTTGCCTAAGGCGACGAAAGAAGGGGCTCATGGACGCACCACTCGCAATCCGGGCTCGCGGCATCACCAAGTGTTTCGGCGACGTCGTCGCGCTCGACGGCGTCGACCTGGACGTGGCGGCGGGCCAGATCCACGGTCTGGTCGGGCCGAACGGCGCCGGCAAGACCACACTGCTCGGCCTCCTGCTGGGCCTCGCCGTGGCCGACGGCGGCAACCTCGAGATCCTGGGTACGCCGGTCGCTCGGGCGCTCGCCGCTCCCGACGGTGTCGCCGGCTTCGTGGACGGTCCGGGCCTCTACCCCTCGCTCACCGCCCGGCAGAACCTCGCCGCGCTCGCCGCTCTCCACGGCAGCGACGTGGCGACGACGGCGATCGACGACGCGCTGGAGCAGGTCGGGCTCACCGATGTCGCCGGCGACCGGGCGAGCGGCTTCTCCCTCGGCATGCGTCAACGGCTCGGGCTCGCCGCCGCCCTGCTCACCAGACCCCGGCTGCTCGTGCTCGACGAACCGGCGAACGGCCTCGACCCGGCCGGCAAGAGACACGTACACGGGGTACTCACCCGACTCGCGACGGACGGCACCAGCGTCGTGCTCTCGAGTCATCGCATGGACGACCTCGAGGCACTGTGCTCCGAGGTCACCATCCTCGCCACCGGGCGGGTCGTGTTCACCGGCCCGCTGGCCAAGCTGGCCGCCGAGAACCGTGAACTGGACTACCGGCTGCGAACCTCCGACCCCCAGGCCGCCCGCCGGCTGGCTGCCGACACGGCCGGGATCCACATCGACGTCGCCGGGACACGGGACGCCGAGGTGCTCGTCGTGCGGGCGCTGGTGCCCGCCCTCGACGACCTGGTGGTGCGGCTCGTGCACGCGGGCATCGCAGTGCGGGAGATCGCACCCGTGGTGTCGCCGCTGGAGGCCGCGTTCCTCGCCCTCACCGAGCAGGAGGCCCGTCCATGACCGCAATCCTCGCCGCCGACCGCGCTGTCGGCACCCCCCGCGTCCCGGTCGCGCGTGGCTTCCGCTTCGAGCTGGTCAAGCTGGTCTCGCAATGGCGGATCCGGCTGCTGGTCCTCGCCTGCTGGATCGCCCCGGCGCTGTTCGTCGCCGCGGTCAGCCAGCAGGGTTCGCTGCCCGTCGACACCCTCTTCGGTCGCTGGATGCACGCCACCGGCTGGGCCGGACCCCTGGTGACGCTCGGCTTCGCGGGCACCTGGGCGCTCCCGCTGCTGACCTCGGTGGTCGCCGGCGACATGTTCGCCTCCGAGGACCGGCTCGGCACCTGGCGCCACCTGCTCGTGGCGGTCCGGTCACCCCGCCGGATCTTCGTCGCGAAGGCACTCGCCAGCCTCACCGTCATCCTGCTGCTCGTTGTCGGGTTGGCCTGCTCCAGTGCGGCCGGCGGGCTCCTGGCGGTCGGCAACCAGCCGTTGGTCGGCCTCGACGGTCACCTGCTCACGCCGGGCGACGCCGCCGGGAAGGTCCTGCTCGCCTGGGTGTGCGTACTCGCACCGACCCTGGCCCTCGCCGCTGTCGGGCTGCTCGGGTCCGTCGCCCTGGGACGGTCCCCGATGGGACTGCTGCTGCCCGCGCTCGTGGCGCTGTCGATGCAGCTCGCCCAGATGCTGCCGCTGCCGGTCGCCGTGCGCGTGGCGCTCCCCGGCTACGCCTTCATCGCCTGGAACGGTCTGTTCACCAGCCCGGCTCAGCTCGGCCCACTCCTGATCGGTGTCGTGGTCAGCCTGGTGTGGGCCGCGACCGCGACGGCGTTGGCGTACCTGCTGTTCCTGCGGCGCGACTTCACCAACCTGGCCGATGACGGCTCGGGGGGCCGTGCGGTCACCGCCGGAGTCCTGCCGCTGGTCGGGATCCTCGCCGCGACGGTCGGGGTCGTCGCCGAGGCGACCCCGGCCACGGGCTCCGGGATCCAGCAGGACAAGGTGCAGCGCTCCGTCGCCACGGCGTTCGCCCACCTCTACCGGATGCAGACCGCGCAGCTCCACCGCCCCGACGTCACCGAGGCGCAGCTGAAGGCCACGGCGACGTGCAACAAGGGCGGCGGCAAGCTCGCCGCGGAGGGACCGGGCAACGACTGGCGCTGCGTCGTCTCCTGGCATCTCCCCGACGTCGAGGCCGCGGGATCGGCCATCTACCAGCTCGACGTCACACCGGACGGGCGGTTCGTGGCCGACGGCGACGGACCGAAGGAAGTGAACGGCTACTTCCTGGTGCGGACCCCGACCGGGGACGCACCGAACCCGCTCTGGCAGTTCGACGGCAACGTCGAGCTGCTCCACTCCACGAAGGGATGACTCCATGCAGGTCACACGCCGCCGTCGGCGTGTCGAGAAGGACGTGTCCGGCCTTCTCCGTCGACGCATCGGCCGCCGGCTACCCCTCGTCACGGCAGGCACCACCGCTGTCGTCGTCGCCGCCGGCACCGGCATCAGTTTCGCCCAGACGCACCAGTTCGGCACCGACCAGGTCGGCCAGGTGACCGACAAGGGCCTGGTCGTGTCCGACGACCAGTACCTCAACCCGATCGGCGACCGCCTCGTCATCAACACCGGCAAGATCATGTCGTCGTCGGTCAGCCCGGACGGCACCCACCTGGCCGCCTCGGTCACCGACGGCGGGATGGCCCTGGCCATCGTGAACCTGAAGACCTGGACGGTGCAGCAGCTCGTCGGCAACAACGCCGCGGCCAACCTGCGCATCAGCGGCAACGACGTGGGCCAGGAAGGCCCCACGTATTCGCCCGACGGCAGCCAGCTGTGGCTGGGCCAGGCCGACGGCTACCGCAGGTTCACCGTCAATCCGGACGGCACCCTCGCCAACTCCACGTTCATCCCGATCCCCCAGGACGGACCCAAGCGCGCGCTGGTGGCCGAGGCGGTCTTCGCACCCGACGGCGCCACCGTGTACTCCGCCGTCAACGGCCAGAACCGGGTGGTCGCCATCAACGCGGCGACCGGAGCCATCCAGCAGAGCTGGCCCGTGGGCAACGCCCCGCGAGACATGATCAAGGTCGGCAGCAAGCTCTACGTCAGTAACGAGGGCGGGCGCCCGGCGAAGGCCGGCGAGACCACGATCAACTCCTACAACACCCAGGTGCCGGCCGACCCGGCGACCGGGGCCACCACCACCGGCACGGTCAGCGTCATCGACCTGGCGAACCCGGCCGCTGCCGTCGGCAGCATCGACGTCGGCCTGCACCCGACCGCCCTGTACGCCAAGAACGGCGCGCTGTTCGTCACCAACACCAACAGCGACGACGTGTCCGTCATCGACACCGCGCGCGACAAGGTCGTCCAGACCATCGCCACCCAGCCGTGGCCGGAGGCGACGGTGGGGTACCAGCCCAACGCGGTGACGCTCACCGACGACGGCCACCTGCTGGTGACGCTCGGCCGCGCCAACGCCGTCGCCGTCTACCGGTACACGGCCCCGCTGGAGCCGGTCAGCTACGTCGGCCTGCTCCCGACCGACTACTTCCCCGCGGAGATCACCACGGTCGGCAACGATGTGCTGGTCGCCAACACCCGTGGCATCGACGCCCGCCGCCCGAACAACCCCGCCGGCCACGGTACGCACGACACGACCTCGAGCCTGCAGCGGTTCACGGTGCCGAGCGACAAGGCCATCAGGTCCGAGACCGGCAAAGTCTTCAGCCAGAACGGCTGGACCGGCGGCTCGGTCAAACTGGCCAGGGGCAGCAAGGCGAAGCCCGTGCCGGTGCCGCAGCGCCTCGGCGACCCCTCGACGATCAAGCACGTCTTCCTGATCGTCAAGGAGAACCGGACCTACGACCAGGTCTTCGGTGACGACCCGCGGGGCAACGGCGACCCGTCGCTGGCGCAGTTCGGCGAGAACGTGACGCCGAACCAGCACGCGCTGGCGCGACAGTTCGGGCTGTACGACAACACCTACGACATCGGCACGAACTCGGCCGAGGGGCACAACTGGCTGATGCAGGCCGACAACCCGGAGTACACCGAGTCCACCGCCGGTGAGTACATCCGCAGCTACGACACCGAGGACGACGCTCTCGGACACCAGCGCACCGGCTTCATCTGGACCGGCGCGCAGGCGGCGGGCAAGACCGTGCGCGACTTCGGCGAATTCCACCAGTTCCTGACCAAGCCGGCCGGCGCCAGCTGGCAGAACCTGTACTGCGACACCAAGAACATGGCCGCGACCGGGCAGGACACCGCCTACCGCATGGTCTCGTCCTCACCGATCCCGTCGCTCAACAGCGTGTCGGTGCCCGGCTTCCCGAAGTACGACCTCAGCGTTCCGGACGTCTACCGGTACGAGATCTGGAAGCGTGACTTCGAGAAGAACGGGCCGGCGAACCTGAACATGTTCTGGCTCTCCAGCGACCACACCGGTGGCCCGCCGAATGCGCCCGCTCAGGTCGCGGACAACGACCTCGCCGTCGGCAGGATCGTCGACACGATCTCGCACAGCCCGTACTGGAAGGACTCGGCGATCTTCGTGGTCGAGGACGACTCCCAGGCCGGCCTCGACCACGTCGACGGCCACCGCGCCCCGATCCAGATCATCAGCCCCTGGGCGCAGCGCGGCGTCGTCGACAGCCACTACTACACGCAGATCACGATGATCCGGACCATCGAGCAGATCCTCGGGATCCATCCGATGAACCAGAAGGACAGCGCGGCCAGCCCGATGCGTCAGGCGTTCGCCAAGAAGCCGGACTTCACGCCGTTCACCGCGCTGCCCAACCGGACCTCGCTGACCGCCGGCCTGGCCACCCCGCCTGCCTGCGGCGCGGACACCCCCGCGCCGCAGGACCCCCTCGCCGCGGCCGTGCCCTCGGCGCGGGTGCCGGCGGACAAGCAGGAACTGGCGGCGCAGTGGGACGAGTGGAGGTCGCACCAGCGGCTGACCGGGCCTGATGCCAAGCCCGACTACGCCAACCCCGCGCAGATGAACCACTTCACCTGGTACCAGGCGCACGGATGGACGAAGCCGTATCCCGGCGAGGCCAGGATCTTCGCGCCGGAGGACGTGCCGGGCGCCTACCTCCCGTCGCCGGAGTCCGACTGACGTAGGCCAATTCCATCAAGGGCCCCTGGCCGGCGTCGCTGCCGGCCAGGGGCCCCTGTGTTTCGACGCGCGGCCCGGCTGATGCTCCGATCCTCCGGGGTGGGGTGCGGGTGGTTCCCGATCACAAGGTGGAGATCTGGCCCGGTTCCATCCGTTTCGCTGCTAGCGTCGGCCGAGGGCAGCCGCGCGGGGGATGGCTCACCGCACTGGTTCTTCTGTGACAGCCGAGGAGCGGGGGTTCGGGCTGTGTTCGATGGATTCGAGGAATTCGACATTCCCACCTCCGGTGCGACGATCCATGGACGCCGCGGTGGAAGCGGACCTCCCGTTCTGCTCCTGCACGGCATTCCCGAGACGCACCTCATGTGGCATCGCGTGGCGCCGCAGCTTGCCGAGAGATACACGGTGGTCGTGACCGATCTGCGGGGCTGGGGCGACAGCGGCAAGCCGCCGAGCAGCGCCGACCACGAGCCGTACAGCATGCGAGCCATCGCCCGCGACCAGATCGAGGTCATGCGGAGTCTGGGGCATGAACGGTTCCACCTCGTCGGCCACGATCGCGGGGCCCGGTGCGCCTACCGCCTCGCGCTCGATGAACCAGCTGTCGTCACCCGGTTGACCGTCATGGACGTCGTTCCCGTCGGCGACGTCTACAACCGTGCCGACAAGGCGTTCAGCCTCTCCTACTGGGTCTGGTCCTTCCTGGCGGCGCCGGCGCCGGTGCCGGAGCGGTTCATCGACGCGGCCCCCGCCGTGCTCGTCGATTTCATGCTCGACACGTGGCCCGAGGTGAAGGACGCGTTCCCGGCCGAGGTCCGTGCCGCCTACCTCAAGCAGTTCCGCGACCCCGCCACGGTCCATGCGATCTGCGAGGAGTTCCGCGCGGCCGCCACGCTGGACTACGAGCAGGACGAGGCGGACCGGGGAGTTCGGCGGATCGAGTGCCCGGTGCTGTTCCTCTGGAGTCAACGGGGTCAGGTCGCGAAGCTCTACGACGACCCGCTCGGAATATGGCGGGAGTGGTCGGACGACGTGCGGGGCGGGCCCGTACCGGTCGGGCACTTCATTCCGGAAGAGGCCCCCGAGCAGACCACCCGGCAGCTCCTGGATTTCCTGAAGTAGCAGGAACCGAGACCGCCCGGTCAGAGACCCTGCGCGAGCCGGTGGTAGGCGTTGTTCCACTCCAGCTCGCGGGCGAAGCCGCGCGCCGTGGTGGTCTCGTCGATGCAGGCCGGCTCGACGCCTGGCTCGGTGCGCCCGCGATGAGGGCCGGGGGGACGCGATCCCGCCCCGCCCTGACCCCCGCAGTGCGGATGTGCTCAGACCGAGAGGCCGGTGTTGGTGGCCCGCTCCTGGCGGGTCCGGGTCGCGATGGCGTAGCCGGTGGTGGTGACGGCCAGTGCCACTCCCCAGCAGAGGAACACCAGCAGGGTGGCGGTCACCGCCCACCCCTCACGCACGTCCGACCAGTGCGTGTCGCCGGTGCGAACCTGCCGCACGAGCACCGCGACGCTCAGGACGCCGTAGGTGACCAGCGCGAGCGCCACCACCCCCGCGGGGACCACCGCCAGGAGCCGGGGAACCGGTCGACCGCGTAGTCCCGGCAGCCAGTGCGGGAACTGCTGCCCCCAGCGTTGTACCAACCCGAGAACGAGCAGGCCGGCGAGCGGCGGGACGAGGGTGATCGCCACGCCCGTCCACGTCGAGAGGCTCCGATGGATGTCGTCCAACTGCCGCTGCGGAATCCCGAACGGAACGCCAAGCACCCACAGCCCGTGCGGCACCGCCCAACCCACCACCGGCAGAGCGACCGCCACGTACGCCCAGCGGCGGCTCCACCGCGGCACCGGCTGGTATCCGGCCGTCCGCGCTCCGCGCTGGGGACCGCAGGCGTTCGCCAGCCCGGCGAACAGGAGGCCGCCGATGACCAGTGCGATCCGCGCGCCGAGGTCCCGCCAGTCCGAGGGGCGCCCCGTCAACGCCGCCGGGATCTCGAAGAGCAGATGCAGCGGAAACGCGACGACCAGGAGCAGCGCGGCCGCCGTCCAACTGCCGGCGACCGCGTAGCGGCCGGGGGACCTGACCGCGGACATGATCAACATCGCGAGGGCGACACCGAAGCCCGCCGCTCCCCACCCTGCCCAGAACGGCAGCGTCTCGACCTGGTTCGCGCCGCAACCACCAGCGGGGTCGACCAGGTCGGTGCGGTCGCAGGCGGTGTACCCCCACCGGCCACCCGCGAGCCAGTACGCCCGCAGAGTCACCTCAGCGATGACGAACACGACGCAGGCAACCGCCCACGCCCGGACCCGAGGGTCGGCAGCTGAGCGCACGGGTCCGGACCGTTGCCCCGCCGTCATCGCGTGACCGCCGGACACGGTCGGTCGACTACTCGACCGACCACCACAAGACTGACGAGACGCTGACTGGTGGCCATGGATCCATGAGACGTGGCGATGGACCGCCCGTCCTCCCACCGAGAAGGGATCAGGCTCCCTCTGCCGGGGGAGGGCAGACCGTGGATGGTCCGGTTGTATCGGGTTCGAGGGGAGTCCGGCCTCAACGAGGAAACCGTCGAGCAGGCGGGACGCGATTCCGGGCATGTTCGAGCGCGATCCGGTGGTCCTGCTGACCCACGCGCACCTGGATCACGTCGTGGGGCGTCTGAGTTCGCTGATCGGGCCGCCACCCCGCCGAGGCGGGGCTCTTGGCGGCGGGTGTACCGGCGAGCCTGTACGGCGCGGAGCTCTACGACAAGCTCGGGATCGACGCGGGGGAGGAGCCTGTCGCGGAACTCCTGATCGAGGCTTTGCCTGCTCC
Source organism: Micromonospora chaiyaphumensis (assembly GCF_900091435.1). GTDB lineage: Bacteria > Actinomycetota > Actinomycetes > Mycobacteriales > Micromonosporaceae > Micromonospora > Micromonospora chaiyaphumensis. The sequence continues at coordinate 1,056,305 of NZ_FMCS01000001.1, read as the reverse complement.
CGGCTACGACCGGCTGCCTACCGCGTCGAGCCCATGACCTTGAACCGCGTGCTCGACGGGACAGGCCTTCGCGATCTGGCGAAGACCTACCTGCCCAGGAATGCTGAGGTTGTGTCGAATCCTGCTGTGCCGGCTCACCGCCGATGCCTGCGGAATCCCGGTACTCGGCGGACCGGTCGAGGCCACCGCGCTCGGTAACATCCTGGTGCAGGCCCGTGCCGCCGGCGCGATCGACGGCGACCTCGTGGCCGTGCGGGCCGTGCTGCGCCGGACCCAGCGCATCGTGCGGTACGAACCGCGCGGCGGCGAGGCGACCTGGCGGGCCGCCGAGACCCGGATGGGTGGGTGAACATGCGGATTGCCCTGTTCGTCACCTGCCTCGCCGACACGCTCTTCCCGGAAGCGGCGAAGGCGACGGTGGGGCTGCTGGAGCGCCTGGGCCACGAGGTCGTCTTCCCCGAGGATCAGACGTGCTGCGGGCAGATGCACGTGAACACCGGTTATCCGGACGAGGCGCTGCGGTTGGTCCGCCGGCACGTGCGGGTGTTCGCCCCGTATGACGTGGTGGTGGCGCCGTCAGGCTCGTGCGTCGGTTCGGTCCGGCACCAGCACGCGGCGGTGGCGCGGCGGGCGGGTGACGAGCGGTTGGCCGCCCAGGCGGAGGATGCCGGCCGGCGCACGTACGAGCTGTCGGAGTTCCTCGTCGACGTGCTCGGGGTGACCGACGTCGGCGCGTACTACCCGCACCGGGTGACCTACCACCCGACCTGTCACTCGCTGCGGATGCTGCGGGTGGGGGAGCGGCCGTTGCGACTGCTGCGCGCGGTGCGCGGGCTGGAGCTGGTGGAGCTGCCGCAGGCGGAGCAGTGCTGCGGCTTCGGCGGCACGTTCGCCGTGAAGAACGCGGACACCTCGACGGCGATGCTCGCCGACAAGATGCGCAACGTGCTGGCCACGCGGGCGGACGTCTGCACGGCCGGGGATGCCTCCTGCCTCATGCACATCGGCGGCGGGCTGTCGCGGCTGCGAACGGGGGTGCGGACGGTGCATCTGGCGGAGATCCTGGCCAGCACGGAGCGCTCGGAGACGGTGGGGGAGCGGCAGCGGTTGGGGGTGCGGCCGTGACGCGCACGTTCCTGGGTATGCCCGCCACCGCGCCACGAGGCGTCGGGCACCTGCGCGGCGAGGAGCCGTTCCCGGCCGCGGCCCGCCGCGCCCTCGTCGACGCGCAGTTGCGGCGGAACCTGCGGCACGCGACCACCACGATCCGCGGCAAGTCGGGCGCGGTGATCGGTGAGGTGCCGGACTGGCAGGAGCTGCGGGCCGCGGCCCGGGCGATCAAGACCGACACCATGGCCCGCCTGCCCGAACTGCTGGAGCAGCTGGAGGCGGCGGTCACCGCGGCCGGCGGCACGGTGCACTGGGCGGCCGACGCCGTCGAGGCCAACCGGATCGTCACCGACCTGGTCGGGGCGGCCGGCGCCGACCGGGTCATGAAGGTCAAGTCGATGGCCACCCAGGAGATCGGCCTCAACGAGGCCCTCGAGGCCGCCGGGATCGAGCCGGTCGAGACCGACCTGGCCGAGCTGATCGTGCAGCTCGGCGACGACCGGCCGAGCCACATCCTGGTGCCGGCGATCCACCGCAACCGGGCCGAGATCCGGGAGATCTTCCTGCGGGCGATGCCGGGCGTCGACCCGACGCTCACGGACGAGCCGGCCGTCCTGGCCGCCGCCGCGCGCCGGCACCTGCGGGAGACGTTCCTGAGCACCCGGGTGGCCGTGTCCGGCGCCAACTTCGCCGTCGCCGAGACCGGCACCCTCGCCGTGGTGGAGTCCGAGGGCAACGGACGGATGTGTCTCACCCTGCCGGAGACCCTGATCACCGTGATGGGCATCGAGAAGGTCGTCCCCACCTGGCGGGACCTGGAGGTGTTCCTGCAACTGCTGCCGCGGGCGTCGACGGGGGAGCGGATGAACCCCTACACCTCGATGTGGACCGGGGTCACGCCGGGCGACGGGCCGCAGGCGTTCCACCTGGTGCTGCTCGACAACGGGCGCAGCGCGGTGCTCGCCGACGAGGTGGGCCGGCAGGCGTTGCACTGCATCCGCTGCTCGGCCTGCCTCAACGTCTGCCCGGTGTACGAACGCGCCGGCGGGCACGCCTACGGGTCGGTCTATCCGGGGCCGATCGGCGCAGTGCTCTCCCCGCAACTGACCGGGGTGGCCGACAACGCCTCCCTGCCGTACGCCTCGTCGCTCTGCGGCGCCTGCTACGACGCCTGCCCCGTCATGATCGACATCCCGTCGATCCTGGTCCACCTGCGCGGCCAGGCCCCGCACCCGCGTGCCGAGGCGACGGCGATGGCCGCCGCTGCGTACACCATGGACCACCCCGCGCTGTACGCGGCCGCGCAGCGCGCCGCACGGCTGAGCCGGCTCGCCGGCCCGCGCGGGCGCGGCCTGCCGCCGCCGCTGTCCGGCTGGACGGCCAGCCGCGACCTGCCGGAGCCGCCGCCGCAGACCTTCCGCGAGTGGTGGGCGCAGCGGTGACCGCCCGCGAGGTCATCCTCGGCCGGTTGCGTGCCGCCCTCGGTGAGCCCCGGCCGGCGCCGGCCGAGGTGCCCCGGGACTACCGGCCCGCCGGCACCGCCGCCGCCGACCTGGACCTGCTCGTCGACCGCCTCACCGACTACCGGGCCACCGTGCACCGCTGTGCCGGCGCGGGCGTCGCCCGGATCGTCGACGCGGTGCTCGGCGGCCGGCAGGTCGTGGTGCCACCCGGCCTGCCCGGGCACTGGCTCCCAGGCACCGTCGTCGCCGTACCGGACGACGACCTCCCGCCGGAGCGGATCGCCGCCGCGGACGGTGTGGTGACCGCGGCGGCGGTGGCCGTGGCCGAGACCGGCACCATCCTGCTGGACGGCGCCCCGGACCAGGGCCGCCGGATCATCACGCTGCTGCCCGACGTGCACCTGTGCGTGGTCCGGGCCGACCAGGTCGTCGCCGCCGTGCCGGACGCCCTCGCCCGGGTCACCCCGCACCGGCCGCTGACCTGGATCAGCGGGCCGTCCGCCACGAGCGACATCGAACTCAACCGGGTCGAGGGCGTCCACGGACCCCGCAACCTCCACGTGATCATCGTCGACTGAACCAGCCGACGGGCCGCGATTACGCCTTGGCAGTTGCACGCTGCCGGCCCTTCGCGCCCGCCGGCGTGCCGCGGTGACCTCCGGTTGAAGGTTTCCGACGGGGGTAAGCGGAGGATTCGTCGCCGAGTCTCCACCGGGGGTTCAAGGATACGATTCATGGACATGGCACAGAGCACGCACACCGTGTCCGGAGACTTCGACCTGACGATGGCTGAGCTGCGCGTCGTGGCGCGTTACGTCGTGTGGCACGCCGAGGAGGTCCTGCCCGTCTTCGAGCAGGCCGTTCCCGACGATCCGCGCCCCCGCGCGGCGATCGACGCGGCCTGGGCGTTCATCAACGGCGCCAGGAGGACCACCGTGCAGCGCGTCACTTCCCTCGATGCTCATCGAGCCGCCCGGTCCGCACCCTCCGAGGTCGCGCGACTGGCCGCGCGATGTGCCGGTGACGCCGCCTCAGCCGCATACCTGCACCCCATCGCCAAGGCCAGCCAGGTCGGGCACATTCTGCGAGCCTGCGCGAGCGCTGCGCGCATCGGGGAGCTGGCGGCGGGCGGCGACCCCACGGTCGGGGATGCCCTGCTGGAACGGTCGCGGCAGCGCGCGACACCGCTGCTCATCGACGTGCTCCGCCGCTACCCGCCGGCGCCCGGCGGCAGCAGTCGTGTCGCCCGGCTCATGAGCGCACTGGACCATTCCCTGCGTCTGGCGCAGGACAGCTCGCCGGGGCACGCCGCCCTGGGCCACGCCGACCCGCGCGGGATGGAGCGCACGTCATGATCCTGCCGAAGGTCCGGGACCCTCGCTTCGTGACGATCCGCCGCGGGGGGGACTCTCACCGATGCCGATCACCGTCTCCTCGCGCTGTGGGCCGCCTCGTGTGCGGAGCACGTCCTCGCCCTCTTCGAATCGGCCCAGCCCGCGGACCCGCGACCGCGCCACGCGATCGAGCAGGCCCGGGCCTGGGTCCGTGGCGAGGTGACGATGATGCAGGCGCGCGCGGCGGGCGGCCACGCGATGGGAGCAGCCAGAGAGCTGCGTGGAGCGGCACGGCATGCCGCGTACGCCGCCGGCCAGGCCGGGGCCGTCGCCCACGTGGCCGCGCATGAGCTCGGCGCGGCCGCCTACGCGATCAAAGCCGTACGTGCGGCGGCGCCGGAAGGGCTGAGCGAGGCCGCGGGGCGACTCGAGTGCCAGTGGCAGCGCGACCAGCTGCCGGAGGCGATCCGCGAGCTCGTACTTGACGACCAGCGGTTGCGCAACGACATCTGCTGGTCGGTGTTCGACTGTTGAGTCGAACCTCGCACGGGAACGACCCAGCCGGGTCGGCCGATCGTGGCCCTGCGGGGTGGCACGGGGCGTACGTGAGTCACGCGATGGCCCTCGTGCCGGTCGTGCCGGTCACGCGCCACCCGAAACCGGCCTCGTTCCGCACGACGTAGGTCAGCCAGGTCGCCCCGAGGCAGGCGACAAAACCGTTGATCGGCACCCGCGCCTGGTTGTCGTCGCCGTCGACCGTGCCAAGAGTGATCAGGATGCCGCCGTCCCGGACCTGCGGGCAGCCGTCCCTCCTCTCGATGACGGCTTCCGGGTCGGTGATGAACGCGACCGGTGCCACGTCCGCCAGGGCGGTCACGATCCGGTGCTGGGTGTTCGGTGCCAGGGGAGTGCCTCGTTCGTGCTCTCCGACGGGGTCGCCGGCGCCGGGATGTGCCTGATCGAGCACGTAGACCGTCGTGAAGGCCCGCTCCGGGAAGGAGTTGTCCGCGGGTGTGGTGAGGAACCGGCTCAGCACCTGTCCATAGATCTCGGCCTCCCGCAGGCCGGCCGGCCAGTCGGCGGCTGGTTCCTCCCTGGCCGGCTCGGGAGCCGCCGGCGGGTTACCGGCGCAGCCCGCGGTGCTCGCCACCGGGCCGGCAAGCGTCCCGGCCAGCATCGCGATGACCCACACACGCCGCATCGAGTGCCTCCGGTGCCGTACCACGTTGCCGTCAGTGCTATGACGGGTGTCGCAGCCTCGCGGTTCCCACTGCCCCCGGACCCGTGGATTCACCGGTCGGCGCGAAGCCGGCATCCGACGTCCGAGTACGGGCCCACCGTCGAGGCATGAGCATGCTGCCGGTGAATGCGGTCGAGGTCCTCGTGGTCGGGGCGGGACCCACCGGACTGGCCGTTGTTCGACCTGGGCCTGCACGACACCGCGTACCCCTGTCTGCTGTTCCTGTCGCAGGCGGAGACCGAACGCACGCCCTCGTCCAACAGAATTCCAACATCGACGATGCATGATCGGCCCCGTCCTCGGGTGCGTGCCGAATCCGAACCGGCAAGGCGCCCGACGGATCCACGGTGGGCAGCTGCCCACTCAGGAAACGGCGATGATCACTGCTGTCGGGGAGGAAAGACGTCATGAAGGTCGTGCGCGAGCGATCGAAGAAGTGGATGCGCCCCATTCTGGCCATGGGGCTCGGCCTGACCGCAGTCGTGGCCGCCACGCCGGCCCAGGCCGCGGCCTTCTATCCGTGCTCCTACCCCTACGTCTGCCTGTACACCAGCAACCACAGCGCGTGGGCGGAGCGGTATCAGGTGGTGACGTCCGGCTTCCAGTCGTTCAGCCGCCGGGACATCACCGAGGTTCGCAACATGCGCCATGACGACGTCGCTTTCATTCGCTACACCAACGGCTCGGTGCGCTGCGTGCCCGCCGGCCAGGGAGACGACTGGGTGTTCCAGGCCGACACCGGCGGCACTCCCAACGGAATCCGCATCGACTCGTCGGCAAGCTGCGGCAGCACACCTCAGGTCTACACCTCCTGGCTGCTCTGAGGTCAGCGTCTCCTCCCGCAGATCGAGCCCCCGCATCGCCGCGACACCTGCGTCGGCTCGGGCTTCCTGGACAACCCCGACACCTGATGCAACGTCCGCCCCGGGCGCTTGTCGGCACACGGCAACAGGGTGGGCCGGAGTGCCGATCGAAGACGGGGTCGCTCCGGTGCGGACCGAAGGCGAATCGACGCCCCGCCGGCAGGCGAGTCTCGTTTCGCCTGCCGCACAAGAACAACAGCTCACGTCATGACGACAGAAAAGGGGAGGAACCTTGTCAAGGGAACGAACGAGGCTTCGAAGGGTGGCCCGACCGCTGCTTGGTGCGGTGGTCGCCGTCGGGATCGTCCTGGTCTCGGCGCTACCGGCTCAGGCCGCCAACCTCGGCTACGCGATCTTCCGAGGGCACTACATCAACAAGGGCGACTATCTCACCAGGACGGTCGACCCGACGGTCGGTACCGGCTACAGCGTGCAGCTCATCATGCAGCCCGACGGCAACCTGGTGTTGAAGCGGACGACCGGAAAGGTCTGCTGGGCGGCGGGCACGAATCCCTCGGGTCACCACGCCGTCTATCAGCAGGACGGGAACTTCGTCGTCGTCAACTCCAGCGGCCGGGCACTGTGGGCGAGCAACACGGTCGGCAGCATCAGCGCGACCGGGTCAACGGTGGCCGTCGAGAACACCGGAAGTTTCTTCGTCGGGAAGAAACTGATCTTCTACAGGTGCTGATCCGGCCCTCGGGTGATCCGCGCCGTCGGAGACGGTGTCGCTGGTCTGAATGACGGGCCGCATGCGACCGGCAGGTCGCATGCGGCCCGTCGGGCGGGCGCCGCGCCGCGCCGCGACGACGCCGCTGCCACGAACCTCTCAGGGCGTCACGGCGTCCTCGGCCGGCGGCGGGTGACGGCTGTCGGCCGGATCGAACGACAGCAGCTCGGACAGCCGGCCACGCATCTCGTCGAGACGGCGATCGCCCAGGGGTTCGAGAATGGTGACGGCCTCGCCCAGGGCGGCGACCGCGGCGGGGATGTCCCGGCGCTCTGCGGCGACATCCGAGCATCCGTGCAGCGCCCAGGCCTCCCGCAGCCGATCGCCGGTGCTCCGGGCGAGCCGGACAGCGGTGTCGTAGTGGCGTCCGGCCCTGTCGACATCGCCGCGAAGGAGATGCAGCCGACCCAGATTGGTGTGGACGCTCGCTGCCAACCAGTCCCGATCGGTGGACCGCTCGGCAGCCGTCAGGGCCGCCGTGTAGGCGTCGAAGGCATCCTGCTGACGGTCGGCCCGCCGATGCAGGTAGCCCAGATTCAGTTCCGCCTTGAAGATCAGGTCGGGGTCGTCCAGCAGAGCTCCGAGCTGCCGTGCCCGCAGCAGCGGCGGGAGCGCGTCGTCGAGCGCGCCACTGTCGGCCAGCATCGCGCCCAGGCTCGCTTCGACGTCGGCCCTGCCGGCATCGTCACCGCTGCGTCCGAAGAGCGCACCGGCACGCTCGTACGCGGCGCGGGCCTCGGCGCGGTGCAGCAGGAAGCTGTGTGCCACGCCGAGACTGCCGTACAGCGTCGCCTCGCCCGTGGTGCTGCCGGCCAGGGCGGCGGACCGGACGCCCTGCTCGGTGACGGCGATCCAGGTGTCCCGGGATGCCCGGCGTTGCAGCCAGCCGCGCATGTCGGCGGCGAGGGGCCAGACGAGATCGGGATGCGTCCGGCCGAACCGGGCGATCAACCCGGCGATCGTGTCCGCCTCCTTGTCGACCCACCTGACGGCTGCGGCGGTGTCGGGCAGATCGGGCAGGAAGACGTGCCGCGGGTCGGGGATCGTGCGATCGCCCGCTCCGCCCGCCGCCGGCCGGATGCGACGCTGTGCATCGCCCAGGGCCTGCCCGTACCAGCGCAGCAGTTGCCGCTCAGCGGATGCACGATCGGCCGACGGGTCTTCGAAGTGCCCCTGCTCCCGAGCGAAGATGCGGGTCAGCTGGTGGATGCTGATCCGGTTGTCCGCTTCGACGGCGACGAGATTGGCCGTGGCGAGCCGGCCGATCAGATCGGTCAGGACGGCGCCGGAGGAGATGCCGGCCAGTGCGGCCACGGCTCCGGGCGGGATGGCGTGGGCATCCGACAGTCCGAGACGGCGCAGCAGCTGACGTTCCGCTGCGGCCAGCCGCCGATAGGACAGGGCGATGGTGGCGCGTACGTTCACATCGCCGTCGCTGGTGGTGAGCCGGGCGAGTCGGGTGCGCTCGTCCTGCAGCGCGACGACGAGGGCGCCCGGCCGGGCGCCCAGCCGCAGGTGGGCTCCCACGATCCGGATCGCCAACGGCAGGCCGTGGCACAGCGCCACCAGGGTACGGATGTCGCCGGTCACGGGCCCGGACGTCCCGGCGATCGCCTGGAGCAGGCGGGTGGCCGGCTCGACCGGCAGCGGTGTGAGCACCAGCGGGTGTGCGCCGTCGCGGGCGACGAGTCCGTCAAGCCGGTTCCGGCTGATGATCACCAGTGCGCTGTCACCGCTGCCGGGCAGGAACGGCCTGGCCTGCTCGGCGCTGCTCACGTTGTCGAGAACCATCAGCACCGTGCGGCCGGACAGCAGTGAGCGCAGCCGCGCCGCGCGCGCCTCTGCCTGCGGTGGCACGTCGTCGGGAGCGACGCCGAGATCGACGAGGGCCCTCGCGACCGCCACCGTCGCCGGAACGTCGTTGTCGAGATCGAGGTAGAGCTGCCCGCCGGGGAAGCTCTCCCGGTGCCGGTGGGCCCAGCGCGTGACCAGAGCCGTCTTCCCCATGCCGCCGGAACCCGTGACCACCATCGAACCGCTGATCCGCCTTCCGGACCGGGGTGTCCCGATCACGGCGTCGAGAGCTGCGAGCTCGTCCTGGCGCCCGACGAAGGTGCTCGGCGGGGCGGGCAGCTGCGCCGGCGGGACCACGACAGAGGCGGCAGAAGGTACGACCGCCGGCGCGGCCTCGCGCAGGATCGCGGCGTACAGCTGCTGCAGGCGCGTCCCCGGGTCCGCACCGAGCTCGTCGACGAGGATGCGCCTGGTCCGCTCGTAGACGGCCAGCGCCTCCGCCCGGCGGTCGCTGCGTACGAGCGCCAGCATCAGTTGCGCCTGGAGACGTTCGCGCAGCGGGTTCTGCCCTGCCACGGCCGACAGCTCCGCGCACAGCTCGCGGTGCAGCCCGAGGCTGAGTTCGATGTCGACGCAGCTCTCGTAGGCGGTCATCCGCTGCTCGGCCAGGTGGTCGGCCGCCGCCCTCACGAGATCGATGTCGGCGGTGCCCTGGTAGGCCTCCGCGCCTCGCCACAGTCGCAGCGCCGCACGGTAGTGCTCGCGCGCCTCGGGGAGCCGGCCTCGCGCCTCGTCGCGCGCCGCGGCGTCGACCAGCGCGCTGAACTCGTCGGTGTCGAGCCGGTGGCCGTCCAGCACGACCCGGTAGCCACCGGTCGCTCGGAGGATCGTCTCGGTGCCGAGCCTGCGCCGCAGGTGGTGGACGAGGACCCGCAGTGCCCCGTGCCGGGTGTCGCTCGGGTCGTGACCCCACAGGGCTGTCATCAACGTGCTGTCGGCGACCGTCCGGCCGCCGGCAGCAAGGAGGCAGGCCAGCACCAGCTCGTGTTGACGTCTGCCGGGCGGAACCACTGATCCGGTCGCGTCGACGACCCGGGGTGGCCCCAGGACTTCGAACCGCATGATCCCTCCCGCGATCGTGACCGGTGGCCGTGTTCCTCACTGCTGAACGCGGACGCTCCAGGTCACCGACGGTGGTGCGGTGACGGCCAGGGTGAGCGTGCGTGGACTTCGGAGATTGACCTGATTGCGGGTGGCGGAGGTCTCCGATCCGCACGGGATGTCGAACTGGTCCAGCGGCTGGAACGCGACCTGGATGGCGGTGTCCGTCGGCGCGGAACACGTCACGTTGATCCAGACCGGAGCGTCGGCCCGCACACCCGCCCTGCCCACGACGCGGGCCCCCTGGGCAGGCGGCTGGTACAGCAGCGTCCGTGTCCCGGGCAGTTCCTCGGCCGTGGCGCTGGGCGGGGAGGCCGCCGGTGCGGCGACAACGGGGTGTGGCGTGCGGTCGGGTGGTGGGGCGGTGGTTCCGGTGCACGCGGTGAGCGCCGGGAGGGTGGCGGAAAGGGCAAGGCCGGCAAGGGCGGCAGCAATTCGCATGGCAGGGTCCTGGAGGAGTACGGCATGGCCCGCGCCCGGCGTGAACGCGGGCCATGCGGCCGAATTAGTTCGTCTCCCAGTAACGCCAGCCCTCGGCGTTGGTCGGCACCTTGGCCGTGCCCGAGGACTTGAGCGTGGTGGAGCACGACGAGGCGGTGTAGTAGTACCGCCAGCCGACGTTGTAACCCCAGGAGCCGTACTGCGCGTTGCCGTACTTGCCGGCGGTGATGTTGCGGGTGTACGTGTGGCCCACCGTGATTGAGTTGCTCTGCGCGATCGACGCGCTGACCTCGACCTTGGCCTCCGCGACGATGCCGGACACCGTGGCGCCGGCGCTGACGGACGCGGTCGCCGTGATCGTGGTCGCCTTGGTGACGCTGACGGTCATGGTGCCGCCGGGGCCGTCCTTGAAGTAGGCGCCCGAGGCGGGCATGTGGTAGCTGCTGCTGGACGTGATGTCGTAGAAGTACTCGGGCGGGCAGGCCAACGTGCTGTTCCCGCTGGCCAGCGCCGGAGCCGTGAGCGCCACGCTGCCGATCACTCCGGACAGGGCGGCCGCCGCCCAGCGCGAAACACCTCTGCGCATTTCTCCTCCTCGATTCGTCGGGGGTGCCGCCGAACAGAACCAGGCCGTGGTCGATCGTCAGAAGAGCCGGCGCCGGATCTGCGGAAGTGCGTACGGGCGACGCAAGCCCATCGCCGTCGGGTCGGCCTGCGTGGGGCGGGCGGCCGGGACTGCACAAAGGCGCAAGATCACGTCACGGTTCGGTCACGAAGCCGTTATGGGATCGTCGTAGGTGATTGGTTGCCCCGTATGGCACCCCCGCTCGCCGCCACCGCACCCCAGGCGCACCCGGCCAGTCCGAACCACGTGGCGCCGTCACTGACCCGGTACGGCTTCACGCCGTCGGCCGACCTCGTCTTCCGGTCGTTGACCGCCTACGGCCCGCAGACCGGCGGGCGGCTCGCGCGGGACCTCGGCATGCCGGTGACGGTGGTCCTCGGCTGCCTGGCCGAACTCCGCGACGGCGGCCTGGTCTGCGAGCCGGCCGGTCCGCGTGGATCGAGCGGGACGTGGCGGGCTGTGCCGCTGGCCCGGGCCATGGCGGCGGTCGCCCACCGCCGCCGGCCCGGTGCCGACGCGAGCCGCCGGCCGTCGGCCCACGCGATGGAGCTGAGCAACGCCCTTGTCGAGCTGGGTGGCGGCGTCAACCACCTGACCACCCGAGACGCCGCGCGGCGCCGTCTGGCCGCCCTCGTGGGCATGGCCCGCCGGGAGCACCTGGCCATGAATCCGGAATCCACGTTCGACGAGTCCGCCAAGACGGCCGCCGGTTCGATGGACCGGATGCTGCGGGATCGCGGTGTCGCCGTACGGATGATCGGGGTCCAACCGCGTGACGTCGACCTGCTGGTTCCGTACGGGGGCGTGGACGCCGGCGGCTCCGGGGCCAGCTACCGGGAAAGTCCCGGCGTGCCGCTCAAGCTGATCGTCGTGGACCGGGCGGTGGCGCTGTTCCCCGTCGACCCGGGCAACTATGAACGCGGTTACCTGGAGATACACCACGCCCCGGTGGTGGAGTCGCTGGTTGCGACCTTCGAACGGCACTGGCAGTCGTCCGCGCCCAGCGCCGCGACCGGCCTGTTCCTCACCGATCGCGAGGCGGCCCTCGTCAACCTGCTGGCCCGTGGCCACACCGAAGCCCGGGCCGCGCGGGAGCTGCGGATCAGCGAACGTTCCGTCTCCGGCGCCCTGCGCGCTCTCATGGACCGGCTCAAGGTGCACAACCGGTTCCAACTCGGCCTGCTGCTCGGATCCGCCGGAGTCTTCGGCCCACCGCCGCGTCACGACCGACCCCCGGCCGGCTAGCCGCCCGCCGGTCACCCTCACCGAGCGCGCCCTGCGCGGTCGGCCAGTTCTCCCCACCCGCGTGCCCTCGGAGAGGATGTCGAATGGCCCTGCGTCACCATCTGCGAATCGGGACGACCGCTGTGCTCGCCGCCGCGCTCGCCCTCAGCCTGCCCCAGCAGGCCACCGCCACGAGCGGGACGTGGGGCGGCACGGACCAGATCCCGACCTCACCGTGCGCAACCGGCAAGGTCGAGTCCATCGACGCGGCCGGGACCCTGCACGGGTGGGTCGACCCCTGCGCCACCACGCCCGCCGGGGCGGCGTACGCGATCCTCTACTACCCGAGCGGGCAGCTCAGCGGCGGCGCCCTCTACCGGTACGGGCCGACCGGCACGGCCGAGCCCTTCGCCGAGCCGGTCCCGGTGCCGGCCGACGACGGCGAGTACAGCGCCTACTGCCTGGGCATCAGCCCCGGCTTCATGATGCCCGGCTCGCTCTACCGCTGCCTGCTCGTCACGCGCAGCGGCGGGCAGTTGGTGAGCCGGCCACTCAGCTACAAGGACCCGATCCTGGTGACGGACGGCGGAGACGGCCCGGGCAACTGCGCCACCTGCCTCCGGCCGCCGCCGAACTGAGCCGGGCCCGGTTCCGTCCCGTCATCACCGCACAGACCCAGGAGGCTCCGGTGTCACAGCTCCCGCTCTCACCGCGCGAGGCAGCCCTGATCGACCTGCTGGCACAGGGGCACACCGACGCCACCGCGGCCCAGGAGCTCGGCATCAGCAAACGGTCGGTGTCCAACATGATGCGCTCGCTCATGGACCGGCTGGAGGTGGACAACCGGTTCCAGTTGGGCGCAGCCCTCGGCGCTCTGAACATCGTCACCGCTCCCGACGCCCGTCGCGACTCCTGACGCGCGGTTCTGCCGATCCGCGGGGATTCGACCGTGGCGAGGCGGCGCCGTCGGCCCGGAGAGGTGCCCGCGTGCGGCTACTGCGCGACTCGCCGATTCGCGGCGCGTTCGTGCAGGAGCCGCATCTCCTCGTCCAGGGGAGCGACCGGGCCGACGACCGTGAGAGCCGGCGCGACGGTGGTGACGGGTAGCGCGGCCACGGGCCCGGCCGGCAGGCCCCACCCCGCTCGCCAGGTGGCGAGCTGCGAGCTCGATGCGGCGTAGACGATGCGGCCAAGTCCCACCCAGGCGTGGGCGGCCGCGCACATCGGGCAGTGCTCGCCCGAGGTGTAGACGGTGGTGGCGGCCCGCTCGGCCGGTGGCAGATGTCCGGCCGCCCACTGCGCCAGGGCGAGCTCGGGATGCGCCGTCGGGTCCGCCGAGGAGGTCTCCCGGTTGCGGGCCTCCGCCAGCACGTCTCCGTCCGGGCCGACCAGGACCGACCCGAACGGGTCGTCGCCGGCCGCCAGAGCCTCTGCGGCGAGCGCTACGCACCGCTGCAGATGAGTGAGGTCCTGTTCGTCTGTCGTCATGGCCGGCTCCCCGTTCGAAGGTGCAGTCATCGCCAGCCTCGCAGACGGACGGACTCAGGCGTGCAGGGTGGGCCGGTAGAGAAGACGTCGAAGGTGTGGGTGGCGGTCAGGACGCTCTCCCGGTGCGTGTGAGTTCGGAGCGGTGGCGACGGGTCAGGCGGCCAGGCGGCGCGCGACAGCGGGGATCACGATCACGGCCGCGACCAGGTGGGTGAGCATCAGCAGCGCCTTGGTGGCCGTCCCGGCGTCGACGATCACGTCCGGCACCAGCGACAGGACGGTCAGCACCACCGTCGTGCGGACGAACGTGCGCCGCGGACGCCGGGCGAAGCGGGACAGCAGCGCGGCGATGACCACGCCGGTCAGCGAGAAGACAGCGGTCAGCACGCCGAACCCCGTGACCGGGATCGGGGCGCCGCCCACCTCGAGGCTGATCCCTGCCGCGTGACCTGCGGCGGCGACGGCCATGGTGGCGGCGCTCGCGGCGACCGCGGCGACGACACCGGTCCGGACCAGCGCACCGATGGTCGAAGTGGTGGCGCGGGTCGTGTTCACGGTCGTGGTCATCGTGCCCTCCAGAGGGTGTGGTGGACCGGCTCGGTGCCGGGCTCTCACCAGAGCGACGAACAGGACCGACCCCAATCGACAGGCACGCCCAGATTTTTTTTCGAAAACACGATTCGTCGGTGACGCTCCCGGCTTCGCCGGTCCGCGCGGCACGACCGCGTGGTTGATCATTGAGGGGTGCTGAACCCTGCCGCGCCGGCGGCCGACCCCGGTGCGTACTCGTTGGCCCTTCCGCCGCTGTTCGCCGCGCTGGCTCCGGCGCGGAGCATCCTCATCGCCGGAGCGGGCGGGGGGTTCGATGTCTACGCCGGCCTGCCCTTGGCGTTCGCGCTGTCGCGCGGCGGCGCACGGGTGCACCTGGCCAGCCTGTCCTTCTCCGAGCTCGAGCTGATCGACCGGGACGCGTGGCTGGCGGAGCATGTCGCGGCGGTGCAGCCGGACACCGGCAGCCCGGACTGGTACTTCCCCGAACGGACGCTCGCCCGGTGGCTGGCGGCTCAGGAACTGCCGTCGACCGTGTACGCCTTTCCGCCGCTCGGTGTCCAGCCGTTACGGGCGGCGTACCGGCACCTGGTCGAACACCTCGACATCGATGCGGTGGTGCTGGTCGACGGCGGCACCGACGTCCTGCTGCGCGGCGACGAGAGCGATCTCGGCACCCCGGTGGAGGACATCACCAGCCTGGCCGCCGTGGCCGCGTTGGACGTACCGGTCAAACTGGTGACCAGTCTCGGCTTCGGCATCGATGCCTACGACGGCGTCAACCACGTCCAGGTGCTGGAGAACCTCGCCGCACTCGACCGCGAGGGTGGCTACCTCGGCGCCCTGTCCATCCCCAGCTCCAGCCGGGAAGCGGCGCTGTACCGCGATGCTGTCGCCGACGCCCAGGCCGCCACTCCGGACCGGCCGAGCATCGTCCAAGGTCAGATCGCCGCCGCCACCAGCGGCGCGTTCGGAGACGTCCGGTTCACCCGGCGCACCGGCGGCGGTGACCTGTTCGTCAACCCGCTGATGGCGATCTACTTCACCGTCGACCTCGACAAACTCGCCGCCCGATGCCTCTACCTCGACCGCATCGAGAACACCGTCGGCCGGCGACAGGTGATCACCCGCATCCAAGCCTTCCGCGACGAACTCCTCAACGCCCGCATCCCCCGGGCGTTTCCCCACTGAACGCCCGGCCGGCGGCACCTTGAGGCACCCGCTCGTGGTGCAGGACGGTCGGTGGTGGGCGACGTTCGGCGGCCCGGCATCGCGAGGGATCGGCAGGTCCACCCCGTCCGAAGGCGAAGCGAGTTAACGATTTCCCGGCCCTGCCGACTCTCTCCGGCCGCGCCGGCACCCGCCCTCATCAGGCGATACGGCGGCATGCCCGTACGCACGCCCGGACCTGGCAGCGAAAGGCGTCGACTGATCGCTCTTGATTCGGAAATCGATTGCTGGAACAGTGACGCCCATGAAGGTTGCGGCCGTCCTGGGCGTCGACATCGGCACATCGAGCAGCAAGGCCGTCCTCGTCGACGCCGACGGCCGGGTCCTCCGCTCGGCGACCCGCGCGCACGAGGTGAGCCGCCCGCGACCGGGCTGGGTGGAGATGGACGCCGACGTCTGGTGGCAGGAGTTCGTCGCGCTGAGCCGTGAACTCCTCGCACCCGGCGACGCCGACGTCGTCGCCGTCGGGGTGAGCGGCATGGGCCCGTGTGTGCTGCTCACGGACGCCGCGAACGCCCCGCTGCGCCCCGCCGTCCTCTACGGCGTCGACACCCGCTCGACCCGCCAGATCGAGCGCCTCACCGAGCGGTTCGGTGCGGAGGAGATCCTCCGCCGGTGCGGCTCGGCACTGTCCAGCCAGGCGGCGGGCGCCAAGGTGGCCTGGGTGGCCGACAACGAGCCGGAGCTCTTCGCCCGGGCCCGGCGGCTCTTCATGCCCAGTTCGTGGCTCGCGTGGAAGCTCACCGACCGGTACGTGCTCGACCAGCACTCCGCGAGCCAGTGCACACCGCTCTACGACACCGGGGTCCAGGACTGGTACGCGCCGTGGGCCACGGAGATCGCACCCGATCTGGTCCTGCCGCCGCTGCGCTGGCCCGAGGAGGTGGCCGGGACGGTGACGTCGCGCGCGGCGGCGGAGGCCGGCCTGCCGGCGGGCGTCCCGGTCGTCACGGGCACCATCGACGCCTGGTCGGAGGCGATCAGCGTGGGCGCCCAGGGCGTCGGCGACCTGATGCTGATGTACGGCACGACGATGTTCCTCGTCCACACGGTCACGGCCCCCCTGACGAATCCCTCGCTGTGGGGCACCGTCGGCGCCCTGCCCGGAACGCGGAACCTCGCCGGCGGCCTGGCCACCTCGGGCGCGATCACGGCCTGGCTGCGCGAGCTGTTCGGCGCACCGGACTACCCCGAGCTGCTCCGGCTGGCCGAGGCATCCGGCCCGGGCGCGAACGGGCTGCTCATGCTCCCGTACTTCGCGGGCGAGCGCACGCCCATCCTGGATCCCCGGGCCCGTGGCGTCGTCGCCGGCCTCACCGTCTCGCACACCCGCGGTGACCTGTACCGCGCCGCTCTCGAGGCGACCGCTCTCGGCGTCCGGCACAACATCGAGACGATCGAGGCGAGCGGTGGCGACATCCGGCGGGTCGTGGCGGTCGGCGGCGGCACCCAGGGCGGGCTGTGGACCCAGATCGTCTCGGACGTCACCGGGCGTGCCCAGGTCATCCCGTCGCAGACCATCGGCGCGAGCTACGGAGCGGCGTTCCTCGCCGCGCGGACCGGGTGGCCCGTCTCGATCGAGGCGTGGAACCCCGTCAAGGAGATCCGGCAACCCCGGGCCGAGCTGGCCGCCGACTACGACGAGCTCTACGGGCTGTACCGGGAGCTGTACACGAGTTCCAAGCGGGTCGCGCACGCGCTCGCTGCACGTCAGGACCGTCTTTTGGCCGCCGGCCCGCCGGCGGCCAGCGACACCCCACGCACCGAAGGAGTCGCCCCATGACCCGTTACCCGCTGCCCGTGCTGGCCGAGCCGCCCGCCGCGGCGCCCGGCACCGTCTACACGGTGGCCAGTGGCGATCTCCGGCCCCGCGCGAACGTCACGTGCTGGCCCACGCAGCAGCAGCTGGAGGCCGACCTCGCGGCCGCGGTCAACGCGCTCGGCTGGAAGGTCGAGCGTGGCCACGCCGTCGACCCGGACAAGGGCCACGGTTTCATCGACAGCCAGCGGGCCGGCATCGAGGTCTTCAAGCGCCTGCCGGTCGACGCGCCGCTCATCGTGGTCGAGGCGGTCTGGCAGTACAGCCACCACGTGCTGGCCGGGCTGCGCAGCCACCGGGGGCCGATCCTGATCGTCGCCAACTGGAGCGGCGAGTTCCCGGGCCTGGTCGGCCTGCTCAACCTCACCGCGAGCCTCACCAAGGCGGGCGTACGGCACTCCGCGCTGTGGAGCCGGGACTTCACCGACGACTGGGCGGTCAACGGGCTGCGCACCTGGTTGGAGACCGGCGAGCTGCGCCACGACACCGGTCACGTCCGCGATCTGCCCGCCCTGCCCGACGACGCGGAGGTCGAGCTCGGCCGTGCCCTGGCCGTGCAACTGGCCCGGGAGAAGGCCGTCATCGGCGTCTTCGACGAGGGCTGCATGGGCATGTACAACGCGATCTTCGACGACGAGCTGATCAACCCGCTGGGCATCTACAAGGAGCGGCTGTCGCAGAGCGCGCTGGTCGCCGAGATGGCCCGGGTCCCCGACGAGGAGGCCCATGCGGTCCGGCGCTGGCTGGACGAGGCGGGCATGACCTTCCACACCGGCACCGACGAGGCGACCGAGCTCACCGACGCCCAGCTGACCAGCCAGTTCAAGATGTACATCGCCGCCCTGCGCATCGCGGACGACTTCGGCCTCGACGCGGTCGGCATCCAGTACCAGCAGGGGCTGAAGGACACCGTCCCGGCCAGCGATCTGGCCGAGGGGCTGCTCAACAACGTCCAGCGGCCACCGGTACGCAGCCGCGACGGCAGCCGCGAACTCTACGCGGGCGCGCCGTTGCCGCACTTCAACGAGGTCGACGAGGGGGTGGCCGTCGACTCGTTGGTCACCAACCGCATCTGGACCGCCATGGGCCTCGACCCGGCCACCACCCTGCACGACATCCGGTGGGGGGAGACCTACGGCGACGACTTCGTCTGGGTGTTCGAGATCTCCGGCTCGGTGCCCGCGTCCCACAACGGGGGGTACGACAAGTCGTACAGCATGCGGCAGCCGCCGATGTTCTTCCCGCTCGGCGGCGGCACGCTGAGCGGGGTCTCCAAGCCGGGCGAGATCGTGTGGTCCCGGGTGTTCATCATGGACGGCGGCCTGCACGTCGACCTCGGTCGCGCCACCGTCGTCGAGCTTCCCGAGGAGGAGACCCGGCGCCGGCTGGAGGCCACGAACCCGCAGTGGCCGATCATGCACGCCGTGCTGCACGGGGTCGGCCGCGACCAGCTGATGGCCCGCCACAAGGCCAACCACGTGAACGTCGCCTACGCGCCCGACGCGGAGACCGCCGACCGGGCACTGCGGGTGAAGGCCGCGCTGTTCGCCGAACTCGGCGTCCAGGTGCACCTCTGCGGCGACGTCAACCTCTGAGCACCCGCCTGGGACCCGGCCGGCCGTGGGGGCCGGCCGGGCCCCGGGCCGGAGTGCGGCCCTCGTGCCGGCGACCGGTCAGCCCGGTCGGGTGGAGCTGTCGCGCACCTGGAGCCCGGTGCTGAGCGTGACGGTCGACGGCAGCCGCGACGGGTTGGCGATCCGTTCGGTGAGCAGCCCGGCGGCGGCGCGTCCGAGGTCGTACGTCGGCTGGGAGACGGTGCTCAGCGACGGCCGGACCAGGTGCGCCCACGGGATGTCGTCGAATCCGACGACCCCGACCTCGTCCGGCACCCGGATGCCGCGGTCGACGAGGCATTCGACGGCGCCCACGGTCATCAGGTTGTTCGTGGCGAAGACGCTGTCGGGCGGGTTGTCGCTGTCGAGCAGCGAGGCCATGGCCCGGTAACCGCCCTCCTCGCGGAAGTCCGCGTACCGCACGAGGGCGTCGGTCACCTCGCGCCCGCGCTCCCGCAGCGCGCGCTGGTAGCCCCGGAGCCGCTGGGCGGCCGTGGAGATCCGGCGGGGACCGGTGATGCAGGCGACCCGCTGGTAGCCGTTGTCGAGCAGGTGCGTGGTCGCCAGCCCCGCCCCGTGCACGTTGTCGACGAGCACCGTGTCGATGGTGACGCCGCGCAGCTGACGGTCGATCGCCACGACCGGGATGCGGGCCTCGAGGAGCTGGTTGATCACCGTCGAGCGGCCCGACGTGGAGATGATGACGCCGGCCATCCGTTCGGCGAGGACCGCCGCGATGTACCGGGACTCCTTCTCCGGGTCCTCGTCGGTGTTGCACAGGACCACGGAGTAGCCGGCGCTCTGCGCGACGTCCTCGACCCCACGCACCATCGAGGTGAAGAACGGGTTGCCGATGTCGGAGATGATGACCGCCCAGAGGCTGGTCTGGCTCAGGCGCAGGTTGCGGGCGACCGCGTTGGGACGGTAGTCGAGGTCCTGCATCGCCTGATGCACGCGCGCGGCCATGACTGGATCGACGGTGGTGCGGCCGTTGAGCACCCGCGAAACCGTCGCGGGCGAGACCTGAGCCTGCCGTGCCACGTCGTAGATCGTCGCCATTCGCCTCCATCCGGTGGATTCCTACGATGACAGGCCTGACAACGTGCGGCCCGCTTTCCGCACCCTCGCGGGGTGCGGGGACTGGCATCTTACGGGCGGAAAGTGACGGAACAGTCACGGACCTCCGGGCCGGCTGCCTCGTGAACGGGAAATCGTTTGCTCGGTTCTGTTCGAGGACCATAGGAGTGGCGGGTGGGGCTGTCAACGTCGAACGGCCGCCGACCTCGTCGTCAACATTCAAGGATTGACCGCCGTGCGACGGCTGCCTAACCTGATCGCAGTTGCAGCGAGAAATCGATTCCTTGTCGCCGTACCTCACGATCCGCCCCACCCACCGATGTGGAAAGGCGATTCATGACACCCACCACCCGCGTACGACGTACCTTGCCCCGACGGCTGCTCGGTGCCGCCGCTGTGGCCACGCTCATCGCCGGCTCGGCCGTCGTCGGTCTCACCGGACCGGCCTCGGCCTCCACCGGATCGACCCCGAACGGCCCCGTCGGCTGGGACGTCTACCGCCGGCTCGACCGGCTCCCGGAGCTCACCGACGGATCCCGGGCCTACCAGTTCTCCAGCTTCGACCGCAGCGGCGGCAACGACGACGGCTTCTCCGGCCGGTACTCGTGCCTGCGCACCAGCGCCGAGGGCTGCGTCATCGCCGAGGCCACCGGCGCCGGCGAGATCGACTCCATCTGGTTCACCCGCGACGAGGGCAACGTCTCCGCCACGGGCACCATCAAGGTCGTCCTCGACGGGAAGACCGTGCTCGACGCCAAGCTCCAGGACGTCGTGGACGGGAAGCTCGGCGCTCCCTTCGTCTACCCGGTGGTCGCCAACGCGGCGCAGAGCTCCGGCGGCGTCTACATCAAGGCACCGATGACCTACCGCAGCTCGATGCGGGTCACCACCGAGAAGAACCCGATCTTCTACCACGTCTCCTACCGGAAGTTCACCACCCCGGAGGGCGTCGGCACGTTCGACCCCGCCGACCGGGCCGAGGACGTCATCGCGCAGCTCACGGCCGCCGGCACCCGCGACCCCAAGCCCGCCCAGCCGGGCGCCGCGACGGCCGAGCGCACCTTCGCCGTCCCCGCGGGCGGTCGGACGACCCTCGCCGGCGGCGTGGGCCCCGGCGCGGTCACCGCACTCCAGCTGACGATCCCGCAGCTCGTCGGCGCGCCCGAGCCGATCGCCGACGACGGCCGCGCCTTCGGCCCCGGCGGCGGCAGCGAGTTCACCGTCGCCGTCGACCCGGCCAACACCGGCGTACGGCTCACCCGCCGGCTCGACCCGCACATCGGGCACCAGCGGGCGCGGATCCTGGTCGACGGCGCACCGGTCGCCGAGTGGCCGGCCAACGACCCGGTGCCGTTCGGCACCTGGCGGGACCAGGCCGTCGAGCTGCCGGCGAGCGCCACGGCCGGCAGGACGAAGCTGACCATCCGCAACGAGTTCGTCTCGTCCGGCCTCGACGTCAACGAGTTCACGTACTGGGTCGACAGCCTCGTCTCCGGCGCCGCGAAGCGCACCGACACGGTCGACCTGGGCCCGGCGCACACCGACGTCGAGGCGGCGCACGGCTACCGGATCACCGCGCAGACCTGGCAGGGCAGCAACACCCTGTCCTACCCGGCCGACGACGAGCGCAGGGCGGCCGTCGCCGCGTCCGACGCGGTGCTGCGCGACACCCGGCTGCGTATCTCGTTCGACGGCAGGACCACGGTGGACGCCCCGCTCGGCGAGTTCTTCGGCACCGGCCTCGGGCTGCACCCCGTCCGGTCCCTGATGTTCGGCGTCGACCCGGCGACGGCGACCCTGTCGGCCTGGTGGCCGATGCCCTACCGGTCGCGCTGGTCGATCGAGCTGCGCAACGGTTCCGACGTGGCGATCAAACCCTCGGTGGCCACGGTGACCACGGCCCGCTCCGCCCAGTGGGCGGCGGCACTGCGGCCGACCGGCGACACCGGCTACTTCCGGGCGACCGCGACCAGCGCCGACACCACACCGGGCGCGGACCACCTCTTCCTCGACGTCGCGGGACGGGGGAAGTTCGTGGGGGTCACCCACACCATGGAGGGGCACATCCCCGCCGGCAACCAGCGCAACTACCTGGAGGGCGACGAGCGCGTCTACGTGGACGGCGCGCAGAGCCCGAGCATCCACGGCACCGGCACGGAGGACTTCTACGAGAGCGGCTGGTACTTCAACCACGGCACGTTCTCCGCGCCCACGAACGGCAACCCGGCCCACGAGGTCGCCGACTACGGCTGCCAGTACGACTGCACGGGGGCGTACCGGCTCACGCTCGCGGAGTCGGTGGCGTTCTCGACCGGACTGCGGTTCGGCATCGAGCACGGCCCGGGCGACCAGGACCCGGCCCGGTACGGCTCCACCGCGTACTGGTACGGCCAGGACACCCTGGGGCAGCGCTGGACGGACACGGTCGACGTGGGCGACGCCGCCAGCGAGGCGGCCCACCGGTACGCCTCCGGCGGTGACCGGACGGTGCTCACGGCGACCTTCGAGGGCGACGACGGCGCGCCCCGACCGGCGACCGACGACGTCCGTGCCTCCACCGACCCCATCCGGTTCCGGGTGGCCCTCGACGAGGACAACGCGGGCGCGGTCCTGCGCCGGGTCGGCGACCAGTCGGCCGGGTACCAGTCGGTGGCGGTCCAGGTCGACGGGCGTGACGCCGGAACCTGGTCGCAGCCGCTGGCCAACGCGTCGCACCGGTGGCTGGAGGACGAGTACCGGCTCCCGGCCGCGCTCACCCGGGGCAGGGACGCGGTGACCGTCACCCTGACGCCGACCGCCGGCACACCGGCCTGGTCCGCGGCCCGGTACGCGGCGCTCAGCCTGGTCACCCCGTTCACCGACCACCAGCGGCCAGGGGCGGTCAGCGGGCTCACCGCCACCAGCGGCACGACCAACGCCGTGACGGTGGCCTGGCAGCCGGCCCGGGACGACGTCTACGCCCCCCGGTACGAGGTGTTCGCCTCCCGCCAGGCCGGCTTCACGCCGGGGCCGGGCAACCGGGTCGGCACCACGATCCGCCCGAGCTTCGAGCACACGGGTCTGGGGCTGCGCGAGACCTGGTACTACCGGGTGCGCGCGGTGGACGCGGCCGGCAACGCGGGGCCGTACTCGGCGACGGCCTCGGCCAGCACCGGCGACACGCTGCGGATCGAGGGCGAATCGCTCCTGCCGGCGGTCAGCGCCGACGCGCCGGTGGATCCCCAGGGCGACTGCTGCGGCATTCACTGGTCGCAGAGCGCGCAGCTCTGGTTCCACGCCAACGGGCCGAACCAGAGCGTCACCGTCAACTTCACCGTGCCCACCACCGGGACCTACGACCTGCGCCTCGTGCAGACGCTGGCGCGGGACTACGGCACCAACACGGTGGCGATCGACGGTGCCCGGATCGGGCCGGCCTTCGACGCGTACCACTCGCCGGAGGTGGTCGTGAGCGACCCGCTCGACTACGGCCGGCGGGAGCTGACGGCCGGCCGGCACACGCTCACGCTCACCGTGACCGGCAAGGCCGCCGCGTCGGTCGGTTACCTCGCCGGGCTCGACTACGTCGAGGCACGGCTGGTCTCGTGACCGACCGGAGCCGCCGGGTCGACCCGGGCCCGGCGGCTCCGGCCCGACCCGCAGCAGACCCGCGACGACCACGAGGTGCCGCATGACAGACAGCCCGCTGGTCCGGATGACCGGCATCGGCAAGCGGTTCGGCGGTGTGCACGCCTGCCGCGACATCGACCTCACCGTCCGAGCGGGTGAGGTGCACGCGCTGCTCGGCGAGAACGGCGCCGGCAAGTCAACGCTGATCAACATTCTCTCCGGCGTGATCACCGAGTACGACGGCGCCATCGAGGTCTCGGGGCGACCCGTGAGCTTCGGCGGCCCGGCCGGCGCGCAACGCGCCGGCATCGCCACGATCCACCAGGAGCTCGACCTGGTGGCCGGGCTCTCCATCGCGGAGAACATGTTCCTCGGGCGCGAGCCGCGCACCCGGGTGGGCACCGTCGACATCCGCCGGATGCGCCGGCAGGCCACGGACCACCTGCGTACGCTCGGCGCCGACCTCGACCCACGGCGGCTCGTCGGGTCGCTGCGCGTCGGCGAGCAGCAACTGGTCGAGATCGGCCGGGCGCTGTCGCTGGACGCGCGGGTGCTGATCATGGATGAGCCGACCGCCGCACTGGCGGACGCCGAGGTCGAACGCCTCTTCGCGACGATCGCGGAGCTGCGCCGGGCGGGCGTCGGCATCGTCTACATCTCGCACCGGATGGCGGAGATCGAGGTCGTCGCCGACCGGGTCACCGTGCTGCGCAACGGCGGCGTCGCGGGCAGCGTCGACCCGAAGACCGCCTCCCGCGACGACATCATCCAGCTGATGGTCGGCCGGTCGGTCGACGCGCTCTTCGGAGAGGGGCGCAACGAGCCCGGGGACGTGCTGCTCGACGTCCGTGGGCTCGCCGTGACGCCCCGCCGGCCGACACCGGGGCGCACCGAGCCGGCCGGTGTCGACCTCTCGGTGCGCGCCGGCGAGATCGTCGGTCTCGCCGGGCTGATGGGCGCGGGCCGTACCGAACTGCTCGAGACCCTCTTCGGTGCCGGGGGCTCCGGCCGCCGCGCCGGCCAGGTGACGATCGACGGCCGCCCGTACCGCCCGCACGGCCCACGGACGGCCCTGGCGCGCGGGGTGGCGTTCGTCCCCGAGGACCGGCGTGGCGCCGGGCTGATGCTCGAACACTCGGTGACCGACAACGTCGTGCTCTCCGCGTTGTCGTCCATGACGACCCTCGGCCTGGTACGCCGGCAGGCGGTGAGGCGGACGGTGGCCGGAGAGCTCCGGGCCCTGGCGGTGAAGGCGGCCTCGCCCGCGGTCGCCACGGCCACGCTCTCCGGCGGCAACCAGCAGAAGGTCGTGTTCGCCAAGCAACTGCTGACGCGACCGCGGCTGCTGCTGCTCGACGAGCCGACCAGAGGCGTCGACATCGGGGCCAAGGCCGAGATCTACCGGCTGCTGCACCAGCTCGCCGACAACGGCATAGCGATCCTGCTCGCCTCGTCCGAACTGCCGGAGCTGCTCAGCCTCTGTGACCGGGTGGTCGTCCTGCACCGCGGTCGCACCGTGGCCGCGCTTCCCCGCGCGTCCGCCACCCAACAAGCAATCCTCGCCGCGGCCAACGGGGACGATGCCAAGGAGGCCCGATGAACCCGCCCAGCCCCACCGTCGTCGCCGAAGCGCCGCCCGAGACACCGCCCCGTCGCCGGCCGATCCGGCTGCCGCGGGACCGGCACGCGATCGTCGACAGCTTCTTCCGGTTCCAGAGCCTGTTCGGCCTTGTCGCTGTCTTCGTCATCGCGATCGCCGTGTCACCCGTCCGCAACGGCGAGAACGTCTTCCTCAGTTCCGGGAACCTGGCCAACATCGTCCGGGCGGTCTCGGAGATCGGCATCATCGCGGTCGGAATGACGTTCGTGATCCTCATCGGCGGGATCGACCTCTCCGTCGGGGCGGTGCTCGGGCTCGCCGCGGTCGGGTCGGCCACCCTGATGGTCGACAGCGGCATGGGCGTGCTGCCGACGGTCCTGATCGTGCTGTTCATCGGCGCCGCCTTCGGCGCCACCCAGGGTGCGATCGTCGCCCGGCTCGGCATCCAGTCGTTCATCGTCACCCTCGCCGGCCTCCAGGCGGCCCGCGGCATCGCCCGGATGTGGTCCGGCGGTCTGGGCATCCCCATCGCCTACGGCGACGGGCCGCAGGAGGCACCGGAGTCGTTCTCGGTGCTGAGCGGATCGATCAACGGGATCCTCCCGGTGCCGGCGCTGCTGTTCCTCGCCATCGGCGTCGGCGCGCTGCTGGTGCTGCGCAGCACGGCCTTCGCCCGGCACGTGTACGCCATCGGCGGCAACGAGAAGGCCGCCCGGCTGTCCGGGGTGCCGGTCCGCCGCGTCCGCGTCACCGTGTTCGCGATCGCCGGCCTGCTCGCCGCGCTGGCCGGGATCATCCACGCCGGGCAGCTCAACCAGGGCAGCCCGAACGACGGCGCCGGCTACGAGCTGGACGCCATCGCGGCCGTGGTCATCGGCGGGACGAGCCTCGCCGGTGGCAGTGGATCGATGGGCGGCACCATCGCCGGTGCCCTGCTGCTCGGGATCCTCAACAACATCCTCGCGCTCAACAACATCGACGCGAACGTGCAGCTGGTCGTCAAGGGCCTGGTCATCGTGGCTGCCGCCGCACTGCAGAAGCTCCGTCCTCGCATCGCCTGACCCCACCACCCCATGGAGGAAACCATGCGTTACGCCCGAAGAGCCGCCACGATCCTGGCGCTGGCCGCGCTCGTCGCCACCTCGGCCTGCAGCGTCGAGGACGATCCCGGCAGCAGCTCCGACGCCTCGGCGAAGTGCGGCAGCGGCAAGGACTTCCTGATCGGCATGTCCCAGGCCAACAACGCCGAGCCGTACCGGCAGGTCATGAACGACGACGTGACCAACGCCGCGAAGTCCGTGCCCGGCTTCAAGGTGGTCGTCTCGGACGCGGCCCAGGACAACAGCAAGCAGGTGGCCGACGTGGAGAACTTCCTCTCCCAGGGCATCAACCTGCTGATCATCTCGCCGAACGAGGCGAAGCCGCTGACCGCGGTGGTCAAGAAGGCGTACGACCAGGGGATCCCGGTCATCGTGCTGGACCGCAAGGTCGAGGGTGACGCCTACACGGCCTTCATCGGTGGCGACAACGTCGCGATCGGAAAGGCGGCGGGGGAGTACTACGCGAAGACGCTGCTGCCGCAGGGTGGCAAGGTCGTGGAGATCTCCGGCCTGCCCGGCTCGACCCCGGCCGCCGAGCGTGCCCAGGGCTTCCGGGAGGGCATCGCGAGCAACCCGAAGATCGAGATCGTGGCGAGCCAGACCGCCGAGTGGCTGCGGGAGAAGGGGCAGAGCGTCATGGACGCGATGCTCAAGGCCAACCCGGACATCGACGCGGTCTACTCGCACAACGACCCGATGGCGGAGGGCGCCTACCTGGCGGCGAAGGCGGCCGGCAAGGAGACGGCGATCAAGTTCACCGGGATCGACGCGCTGCCGGTCCCCTCGGGCGGCATCAAGGCCGTCGAGCAGGGCCGCCTCCAGGCGACGTTCCAGTACCCGACCGGCGGGCGTGAGGCGATCGACCTGGCCAAGAAGATCCTCGTCGACTGCGCCAAGGACGTCCCGAAGACGACCACCCTCGGCACCCAGCAGATCACCAAGGAGAACGCCGCGGAGGTCTACACCACGCTCGGCGGCAAGCAGTAGGGCCCAGGCGCTGGTCCGCCGCCGGAGACGGGCGGCGGACCGGCGCCGGTCGCGCGCCCGTCCGGCTCACCACCTCGCCACCCGTAGAGCTCTGGAGGTACGCATGCCCCGCCCACCGTCCCGCGTCGGTCGGCTGTCCGCGCTGCTCGCCCTCGCCCTGGGACTGATCGTGGCCCCGGCGCCGGCCCGGGCCGCCGACACCGCCGGGTTGACGAACCAGCCGTACGAGAACCGGTCCGTCCAGGTCACCGCCGGCGAGTTCGTGAACGTGTACGACCCCAGCGTCGGCGAGGACGAGCGCTGGTACTACAACGACCACACCATGGTGCGTGACCGCGCGACGGGCCTGTGGCACGTCTTCGCGATCACCCACGCCGAGCCGGCCGACCCGCTGGACGAGAAGTTCTTCGGGCACGCCACGGCGCCGTCACCCCGGGGCCCCTGGACGAAGCAGCCGTTCGCCCTGGCGGCCGACCCGGGCGCGGGGGAGACGCACATCTGGGCGCCGTACGTGCTGTTCCACGGCGGCACCTACTACATGTTCTACGCGGGGGGCACCGCCGACCACGAGGCGTACCGGATGCACCTCGCCACGTCCACGGACCTGACGACCTGGACGCGGCACCCGGGCAACCCGCTCTTCACCGACGGCTTCGACGGTCGGGACCCGATGGTGACCCGGGTCGGCAACCGGTGGGTCATGTACTACACCGCCAACAGCACCCCGGCCGGTGGCCACCACATCGTCGCCTACCGCACCAGCCCGGACCTCGTGCACTGGAGCGACCGGCGGACGGCCTTCGAGCACCCGGCCACCGGCACCTTCGGCGGGCCGACCGAGTCACCGTTCGTGGTGCACCGCGGCGGCTCGTGGTATCTCTTCGTCTGCTGTGAGAGCGGCTACCAGGACACCCGTGTGTACCGGAGCGAGGACCCGTTCCACTTCACCGTCGACCAGCTCGCCGGCCGGATCGAGGCGCACGCCGCCGAGGTGGTCAAGGACGACTCCGGCACCGGCCAGTGGTACGTCACGGGCGCCGGCTGGGGTCAGGGCGGGCTCTGGCTCGCGCCGCTGAACTGGCGCACGCCGGTGGTGACGAAGGGGAGGGTCGTCAGCACGCCCCACTACCGGGCCGTCGTGCAGACGGCGCCCGAGTCCCGGCTGGTCTCCTACGAGGCCGACCCGACCGGACAGGGCGCGTACCGGCCCGTGACGGACTCGTCGTTCCGATCCACGGCGCCCTACCTCGCGGTCGGCACCTTCGGGCCCACGGACACGGCGGGCGCCGCCCGGAACGTGACGGTGTCGCCCGACGGCGCGGACGTGCTCCTGGCCGGCATCCCGCTCGGCGACGAGCCGGTGACCGTCGACTGGCGCTTCCGGTTCGCGCCGACCACGGTGGACGTCGACCTCGCCTGGCACGTGACCGGCTCGACCAGCGCGCCGGTCTGGGAGGCCGCCTGGAACCTCGACTCCTCCCTGCCCCGGCTCGCGGACCCGGCCGGCGCCGATCGCGACGGGGACGCGGCGGGCTTCACCCGGTGGACGCTCGCGACGGACGACACGACCACGCTGGCGGTCGCGTACCGGGACGGGTCGGCCTGGAGCGAGGACAACCGGTGGTTCAACCGGCCGAGCGGCTCGATCGCCTGGCAGCCCCTGTGGCAGCCGGGTGGGCGGGCGCTGCCGATGGGTGACCTGCCGGGCGGGACCTGGCGCATCGGCGTGAGCGGGTCGCCGGCCGACACCGGGTTCGCCGAGGCCCTGGCGGCCTTGCTCAACGGAGCGGCGTAGCCTCCGGCACCGCGGTCCGGCCACGGCAGCAGGTGGCCGGACCGCGGGAGCCGGTCGTGGTCCGCGCCTGTCTCACCAGGGAATATGCAGCCGCACACATTGACGCTGCCCGCTGTCCTGTGCATCAGCGAAATTGCTTACGGCGCGGATTTTCGTGCCTTCATGACCGTTTTGTCCTCGTCTTGCGATGAGTGTCCGCTATTGGCGCGCACCTCCGCCCACTCGGCCGGCCCTCACCTCCGCCCGCCGAGATCGACCGAAGTCCGTCGATGTCGCATGTAGAGGATCTCCGCCCGCTCCGTGCGGTAGGCGCCGGCCAAACCCGTGCGGCGGCGCGGGATCCGGCTCCGGACACGTGACTGCCGGTTCCAGCACCTCCGGCGCCGCCAGACATGAACGGCGCCGACAGGCTGGCTCACGAATCAACCGAAAGTCGGAGATTCGGAGTCCGGTACGTGACCAATAGGGAGCTTTGCTAGCTTCATTGGGCATTGCGGGTAATGCTGCAGATATCCCGTCTGCGCGCGTTCCCGCATGGGCGTTTTCCGGCGGCTTCTCGGTGCCACGTCCTGGTTGACCGGCCAGCTACCGCCCGGTGGTCGCTGCCTGCCAACAGGTGGGTTCCGCATGGTCCGCGCAGGAGGTTCGCGTTTCCGTGAAGCAGGTCGAGCACATCGGTGCGTCCGCGTCGCCCCGGCAGGTGGATGCGACAACAAGCGTCGTCGTCGGCCCACCGGTCGTCGATCCGGCGGGGCCGGGCGACGAGGGCGGCGTGACCAGGACGCGGCGCCTGCATCACGTGTTCGAATCCGCGTGTGACCGGAATCCGTCGGCCGTCGCACTGGAGTGCGGCAGCGAGCGGCTGACCTACCGGGAGCTGGACGAGCGGGCCAACCGGCTGGCCCAGCACCTGCGCGCCCTCGGCGTCGCGGGTGGCGCCCGGGTGGCCATCCTGCTGGAGCGCTCGGTCGAGACGTACGTGGCGTTGCTGGGCGTGGGGAAGGCGGGAGCGGCCTTCGTGCCGATCGACCCCGAGTCGCCGGCCGACCGGGTGGCGTACATCGCCGAGGATTCCGCGGTCGACCTGGTGTTGACCTCCTCGGCACTGGCCGACCGGGTGGGTGACCGGCGGGCTGTCGTCGTCGACGAGTGCGTAGCCGAACTCGCCGCGGCGCCCCCCGACCGGCCGGATCTCGACGGCGACGGTGTCCGGGACCCGAGCGCCTACGTGATCTACACGTCGGGATCCAGCGGCCGGCCCAAGGGTGTCGAGGTCGCGCAGTCGAGCATCTGCAACTTCCTGGACGTGGTGCCGGGCGCGTACGA
This sequence comes from Micromonospora chaiyaphumensis, assembly GCF_900091435.1. Lineage (GTDB taxonomy): Bacteria > Actinomycetota > Actinomycetes > Mycobacteriales > Micromonosporaceae > Micromonospora > Micromonospora chaiyaphumensis. The sequence goes on along the minus strand of NZ_FMCS01000001.1, from coordinate 1,026,127 downwards.
CGTGCGTCCGGATGATCGCGTCTACCAGGGAATGACGATCGCGTTCGACTTCGCGATCGAGGAGATCTGGCCAACCTGGTCGGTCGGTGCGACGTTGGTGGCCGGCCCGACGGACTCCCGGCGGCTCGGGGCGGAGCTGGCCGACTTCCTGGACGAGACGGGCATCACGGTCTTCTACTGCGTGCCCACCCTGCTGGCCACGATTCCCCGCGACCTGCCGCGGATCCGGAACCTGCTGGTCGGTGGTGAGGCGTGCCCGGGTCAGCTGGTCGAGCGGTGGAGCCGGCCGGGTCGGCGGATTCTGAACACCTACGGGCCGACCGAGGCCACCGTCACCGCCATCTACGGGGAGCTGTTGCCCGGGCGGCCGGTCACCATCGGGCGGCCGTTGCCGACCTACTCCGCGGTGTTGCTGGACGAGCAGCGCCAGCCGGTCCCCGACGGCGAGGTCGGTGAGATCTGCATCGGCGGTCCGGGGGTGGCGCGAGGGTACGTCGGGCGACCGGACCTGACCGCGGACCGCTTCATCGAGCACCCGTTGGCGCCGCCGGGCAGCCGGCTCTACCGCACCGGGGATCTGGGCCGGGTCAACGAGGACGGGGAGATCGAGTATCTCGGCCGGGCGGATTCCGAGGTCAAGATCCGCGGTCACCGGGTGGATCTCGGTGAGATCGAGAGTGTGCTGCTGGAGGACGCGGGTGTGGCCGAGGCCGTGGCGGCGCTCGTTCCCGTCACCGACGGTCCGGACGCCCCCCGCGAGCTGGCCGCCTACCTCGTGCTGCACGACAGCGACGACCAGGGCTCGGAGGAACTGATCAGCCGGCTGTGCGAGATTCTGCAGACCCGGCTGCCGGCCTACATGGTGCCCTCCTTCCTGGACGTCGTCGCCGCGCTGCCGACCATGCCCAGCGGCAAGGTCGACCGGAAACGGCTGCCCGCGCCGAGCCGCCGGCTCACCCGGGCGACCGGCCCGCTCGTGGCCGCCGAGGGCGAGCTGGAGGAGCAGGTACGGGCGGCCTGGGCGGAGGCGTTCGGCATCGAGCCCGAGACGCTGTCGGTCGAGGCGGACTTCTTCACCGACCTCGGCGGACACTCACTGCTCGCCGCACGCGTCGTGTCACTGCTGCGCGCCCGCGAGGTCGGCGTGCACCCGGCGGTCCGGGACCTCTACGCCCACCCGACCGTACGGGGAATGGCCACGCACCTCGGCGCCGCCGACCGGATCGGCGGGCCGACCGCCCCGCCCCGTCCCACCCCGCTGCGGCACAGCAGCCGCCGGATCGCGCTGGCCGGGGCGGGCCAGGGAGCGGTGATCTACCTGCTGCTGCTGGCCGTCACGCTGCCCGTCTCCTTCGTCTACACCCGGAACGACGGTTTCGTGTCCGCCCGCGTCCTCATGGAACTCATGGTCGCGATCCTGCTCAGCTACCTCGGCGTGCGCTGGGTGCTGCCGGTGCTGCTGGCCCGGCCGCTGGCCGCGGGTATCCGACCCGGCCGGTACCGCCTGTGGGGGCCGACCTACGTCCGGCTCTGGGCGCTGAACGCGCTGCTCGCGATCGGACCGCTGCCCGTGCTCAGCGGTTCTCCGCTGATCGCCACCTACCTGCGGCTCCTCGGTGCCCGCGTCGGCCGCCGGAGCATCATCGCGACCAGCGCGATCAGCCTGCCCAGCATGATCTCCATCGGGCGCGACGCCTCCGTGGGGTACGGCGTCTCGCTGCGTCCGTGGCGGGCGGAGGACGGCTGGGTCGTCGTCGGTCCGATCACCATCGGCTCGGGCGCCTTCGTCGGCGCGAACGCGGTCCTCGAGCCGGGCGCGTCGGTCGGGGCGTACGCCGGCGTCGGCGAGCAGTCCGTCCTCGTCCACGGCGAGGCGGTGCCACCCCGGCAGCGCTGGGCCGGTTCGCCGCCGGCTCCGACCGCCCGGCTCGCTCCCACCGTCGAGGCCATGTTCAGCTACCGGCGGCTGCGCAACGGCTGGCGCCCGCACCACATCGCGGCCGCCCTGGCCGGGCTGATCAGCCTGGAACTCGGCGCGATCGCGATGGTCCTGCCCAGCGTGGCGCTGGTCTGGTGGGTGCTGCTGACCCGAGGCCTGCTCGCCGGCCTGGTCGCGACCATCCCGGCTGGCATCGTCTACGTGCTCACCGTCTGCGCGGTGGTCGCCGTCGGCAAGCGCCTCGTGCTGCCGCGGGTGCCGGTCGGCGTCCACCACCGGGTGCACTCGATGCTCGGCGTGCGCAAGTGGATCGCGGACAAGCTGCTCGAGTTCAGCCTGATGTTCACGAACTCGCTCTACGCGACCCTCTACACCGGGCCCTGGTTGCGGCTGCTCGGCGCCAAGGTGGGCCGGGGCGCGGAGGTCTCCACCGCCGCCCACCTGGATCCGGACCTGCTCACGCTGGGTTCGGAGAGCTTCGTCGCGGACATGGCGAGCCTCGGCGCCGCGACGTTCGCCAACGGTCGCGTGGCATTCCTGCCCACCACGGTCGGCAGCCGGGCCTTCGTCGGCAACGCCGCGTTCGTGCCGGCCGGCACGGTGCTGGGCGACGGTTCCCTGCTCGGGGTCAGCACGCTGCCGCCCGACAACGGTGTCCCCGAGGGCACCTCCTGGTTGGGCTCACCGGCCATGCACCTTCCGGTGCGCCAGAGCAGCGGCTCCTTCTCGGAGGAGCTGACCTTCCGTCCGACCCGGGCGATGGTGGCCCGCCGGCTGTTCGTCGAGTTCTTCCGCGCCACCCTGCCCGCGTCGGTGCTCGGCGCCAGCTTCTACCTCTACCTCCTGGCGCTGTCCTGGCTCGCCAACGGCCGGGACCTGCTCGTGCCGGCGCTGGTGTCGCCGTTCGTCGCGATGGCGTCGAGCGTGGCGGTGATCCTGTTCTGCGCGGCGACCAAGCGCAACGTCGTCGGCACGTACCGGCCCCGGGTGGAGCCCCTCTGGAGCGACTTCGTCCGGCGCTCGGAGTTCGTCACGGGCCTCTACGAGGCCGCCGCGGTCCCCGTCGGCGTCGGACTCCTGGTCGGCACGCCGTTCCTGCCGCCGGTGCTGCGCTGGTTCGGCGTCCGCGTCGGCCGGCGCACCTGGATCGGGACGACCTACCTGACGGAGTTCGACCTGGTCGAGATCGGTGACGACGCCACGGTGGGAACCGACGTGTCGCTTCAGACGCACCTGTTCGAGGACCGGGTCATGAAGATGTCCGTCGTCACCGTCGGCGCCGGCGCGACCATCGGCACCCGCGCCATCGTCCTCTATGACGCCGTCGTCGGCGAGGACGTCAGCCTGGAATCACTCTCGCTCCTGATGAAGGGCGAACATCTCACGCGCGGGACCCGCTGGCGGGGGATCCCCGCGCAAGGGGTGCTCACCCGCGACCCGCTCGAACGGCAGGCGGCCTGATGCCGCGCCGTACCGCTGCGGCTGCCACCGCACCGCAGCAGACAGATTCCGTCCATCCACCACTTCACAAGAGGGACAACCGCTCGATGAACAAGGCACTACTGGTTTCCGACGCCGCTCACTTCCGGGTCGACTACGAGATCAACCCGTACATGCACACCGAGGTGCAGCCCGATCACGCGGCGGCGGTGAGCGAGCACGAGGCAATCGTCGCGGCGCACCGGGCGGCGGGTCGCCGCATCGAGTACGTGGCCTCGGCCCCGGAGTGCCCGGACATGGTGTTCACCGCGAACGCGGCACTGGTGCGGGGCGATCGGGCCGTGCTGGGGGCGCCGCCGCCCGAGCGCAAGGCCGAGCTGCCGTACTTCCAGGAGTGGCTGATCAACAACGACTTCGACGTACTGGAGGCGCCGTACCCGTTCAGCGGCCAGGGCGACGCGCTGGCCTGTGGGGACCTGCTGCTGGCCGGCTACGGCCAGCGGACGGACCGGCGGATGCACGCGGTGCTGGGGCGGGCGTTGGGCTACGAGGTGGTGCCGCTGCAGACGGTGAGCCACCGGTGGTACGACCTCGACCTGGCGGTCGCCGTGGTCGAGCCGGGGCGGACGCTCGCCTACTGTCCGCAGGCCCTCGACGAGCCGAGCCGCCGGCGGCTGGGCGGACTCGGCATGGACCTGATCGAGGTCAGCGTCGAGGAGGCGACCCGGTTCGCGCTCAATCTGATCAGCGACGGCGTCACCGTGACCATGACCAGGGGAGCGCCACGGCTGGCGGCCGCGGTGCGGGAGCGTGGCCTGCGGGTCGTCGAGCTGGACACGACCGAGCTGGCCAAGGGTGGCGGCGGCGTGCGCTGCACAGCGCTGACACTGGACAATCCGTTGCCGGCGGCGTCGTGAGTACCTCGGGGGCTCTCGGGCGGCTGTTCGCCGCCGGCGGGCGGGCACTGACCGGCCGGGGCCTGACGGTCCGCTCGCCCCTACCGCACGGCGCGCCACCACCCGTGGCGCTGGTCTATCGAGGGCCGGCGACGCTGCCCGGCTGCCCGGAGGCGGTGGCGGCGCTGCTGAAGTCCAGCCGGTGGGGCTTCGACGTCCGCTACGTCGGCCCGGACGAGGACCTGCCACTCAGCCAGCAGACACTGGCCAGGGCGGCGTTGTACGCCCAGCCGGGCGGTGGCACCCTCAAGCACGGCTACCGCCACCTCAAGCGCCACCGGGACGAGATCCGCCAGTTCGTCCACAACGGCGGGAGGTACCTGGGGATCTGCCTCGGCGGCTACCTCGCCGGGTCCACCCCCGGCTTCGCCCTGCTGCCCGGTGACACCGACCAGTACGTCGGCTCCAGCGCGGCCACCGTCGACACGGAGAAGAACACCGTCGTCCAGGTCTCCTGGCGGGGCCGGCGGCGGGCCCTCTTCTTCCAGGACGGCCCGTACTTCTGGCTGCGCCCGGATGCGGACGCCGACATCCTCGCCTCCTACCCGAACGGCATGATCGCGGCACTGGTCGCTCCCTTCGGCGCCGGCCGGGTCGGTGTCGTCGGCCCGCACCCCGAAGCCACCGACGACTGGTATCTCGACGCCGGGCTGCGTACCACGGAACGGCTCGGCGTGGATCTCGGCTGCGACCTGGTTGACGCGGTGATGAAGCCATGACCCAGACCGCGGAACTCAGTTGGCAGGACCTCGAGCGCGCCGCCGAGGCGAACCGACCGGCCCCCGTCGCCCGGGACGCGGACGGTCCGCTCCCCACGACCGACCCGCCGGTCGGGCGATTCCGGCTGCTCGGTCTGGACGCCGCCCGGGGCGTGGCGCTGTTCGGCATGATCGCCGTGCACTCGTTGCCCGAGGCCGACGCCGCGGGACGGCCGACCTGGTGGTACACGACCTTCGCGGGACGGGCGGCCGCGCTGTTCGCGGTGCTGGCCGGGGTCGGAATCGCGCTCCTGACCGATCGACGGCGCGTCCGGCTGACCGACCGCTCGGGGACGGTGGCGGCGCTCGCCGTCCGGGCCCTGGCCATCGGCGCGATCGGCTTGGCGCTGGGCTATGCCGACCCGTCGCTGGCGGTGGTGATCCTGCCCTACTACGCGGTGATGTTCGTGCTGGCGATCCCGTTGGTGTTCCTGCCGACCTGGCTGGTGGCGTTCACCGGGCTGGTCGTCGCCGCCGGCGCCCCCGTTCTCCGGCAGATCCTGCTGCCGCAGCTGGCGGAACCGACCTACGACAACGCCGCGTTCGCGCAACTCGTCCACGACCCCGGCGCGCTGCTCACCGAGCTGTCGCTCACGGGGGAGTATCCGGCGGTGGCGTGGCTGGCGTACCTGTGTGCCGGCCTGGTGATCGGGCGGTTGACCCTGACCAGGCTGCGAGTGGTGGTCGGGCTGCTCGGCACCGGGGTCGCGTTCGCGGCCGGGGCCGCGGTGGCGTCGTCGCTCCTGCTCGACCGGTACGAGGGCCTGCGGCAGATCTGGTCCACCCAGCCGAAGAGTGGGTTGAACGCGGTGGAGACAACGGAGCTTCTCACCTTCGGCGCGGACGGCAGCACGCCGACCTCGACCTGGTGGTGGCTCGCGGTCGACGCACCGCACACCAGCACGCCGCTCGACCTGCTGGGCACGACCGGGAGCGCGATCGCGCTGCTCGCCGTCATGCTGCTCGCGAGTCGCGTCGTACGGCCCGGCCCGTGGCGGGTGATATCCGTGCTGCTGGTGCCCCTCGCGGCAGCCGGCGCCATGACCCTGACCTTCTACACCGCACACATCATGTTCATCAACTCCGACCTCGACTCCTTCGCCCCCGTGCCCGGATACCTCGCGCAGGGCCTGGCCATCGTGCTGATCGGCACCGCGTGGTGGGCCACCGCGGGCCGTGGTCCGCTGGAAGGGCTCGTGACGAGCCTTTCCCGCGCCGCTCGCCGGCTGGCCAGGCGGACGAGTCAACGGAGGCGCGGCCGGGCGGGCCTGTCGATGTACGCACCGGAGGCACCGGGCGCCGGCGGATACCCGGTCGACCGGCCGGCGGCGGGCTGACGCAGCGGCCGAGGGGAGGAGAGCCACGTGGGACGGATCAGGTCGGGTCTGCCGCTCGGCGTGCCGCCGAGGATCGGTCGACGGCGTCTTCTGATCGGCGCCGGTGCCGCCGGCGCCCTGGCCGCCCTGGGGTGGGCCGGGGTGTCGGCGGTCTCCGGGGACGGGCCGCTGGCGCTCGTCTACCGGGGTCCGGCCGCCTGCTCCGGCTGCGCGGAGGCGGTGGCGGACCTGCTCCGCAGCTCGTCGGCGGGGTTCCGCACCGAGTACTGCGGCCCGGATGAGCGGCGGCAGGTCTCGTCGGACGCGTTGGCGGAGGCGGCGCTGTACGCGCAGCCCGGCGGCGGCGAGGTCAGGCCGGCCTGGCGCAAGCTGCGGGGCTACAAGGACCTGATCCGCGAATTCGTCGACGACGGCGGGCACTACCTCGGCTTCTGCCTGGGTGCGTACCTGGCCGCCGACGAGCCCGGGTTCGGGCTGTTCGACGGGAAGGTGGACCAGTACATCAGCACCGACGGGGCGAGCGTCGACAGCACCGACGACACGGTCGTCCCGGTCCGCTGGCGCGGCCAGGCCCGGCACATGTACTTCCAGGACGGGCCGACCTTCCAACTGCGAGCCGGGGCGCCGGGAACCGTTCTCGCCACCTACGACACCGGCGCGGCCGCCGCCGTCGTCACCACGTTCGGTACCGGACGCGTGGGGCTCGTGGGACCACACCCCGAAGCCGACCGGTCGTGGTACGCCGACGCGGGGCTCACCAACCCGGACGGCATCCGCTTCGATCTGGGCCACGACCTGGTCAAGAGCACGGTGCAGGGCGACGGCCGGGCCGCCGGCAAGGGCTGACCCGGCGCGGGCCTCAGGTGGTCAGGGCGGCAGCCAGCCGGAGTGTCGCCGCGCGGAGCCGGTCCGCCCCGATGTCGTCGAGGACCGCCCGTACGTGCTCGGCGGCGAGCGTGGCGAGCAGGGCGTGCGCGTCCGCGACCGGATCCGGGCGGCCGGCGAGGAGCAGGGTCACGTGCCGGTGCCAGAACCGGTACGCCCCGATGCGGTACCGGGCGCCGGGCGCGGCGGTCTCCGAGATCCGGACCAGATCGAGGTGGCCGAGTAGATAGTCCAGGTACGCCTCGAGGAAGGCGTGCAGTCGCTCCCGTGCCGACGGCGATGCCTCGGCCGGACCGGGACCGAGAGGCGCGGGGCCGAACAGGATCGCCTCCTGCAGTGCGCGTTCCTGGGTGTCGAGCAGGGCGGTGGCCAGCCCCGCCTTGTCCCCGAAGCGCCGGAACAGGGTGCCCTTGCCCACTCCCGCGGCGGCGGCGACCGTCTCCATGGAGACGCCCTCGACCCCGTGCTCGCGGAAGAGGGTCGCGGCGGCGTCCAGCACGGCGGCGCGGTTGCGGGCGGCGTCCGCCCGTTCGCGCGGGGGTGTCGTACGCAACTCGACGAGTTCCACCGGGGGAGTGGCGTAACCGGACTGCGGTCCGCTAACGTGGCGAGGCATAACCGGACTGTAGTCCACTTCTCTGGAGGTTGTCATGACTGCCCGCATCACCCGCGAGGAGCTGCGTACCGCCATCGACGCCGGGACCGTCACGGTCGTCGACGCTCTCGGCGGCGAGTACTACGCCCGGCAGCACCTGCCCGGCGCCATCCCGCTGGTCGAGGCCGACGTGGCCGACCGGGCCGGCGAGCTGTTGCCGGACCGGAACGCGCCCGTCGTCACCTACTGCTCCAACCCGGCCTGCCCGAACAGCGGCCGGGTGGCCGACCGCCTCACGGCGCTCGGCTACACGGACGTCCGCAAGTACGCCGAGGGCATCGAGGACTGGGTGAGCGCGGGCCTGCCCACCGAGTCCGGCGCGCTCACCCGCTGAGCACGCGCGGGGAGGTCGTACGCGCGACCTCCCCGCGCGATCCGGCAGCGGTGCGGGGCCGGCGGATGTCGACCCGACCGTGACGAGCGTCAGCTTTCGTTCCGATCGCGGCCCGGTGCTCGCCGCGATCATGCTCAGCGCCGGCCTGGTCGCCCTGGACGAGCGCTGCCGTGCTCGCGGTCCTCGGGCTGGCGCACTGCTGCTGATGCCGCGCCGCAGCGACCGGCTCACCTTCGAAGAGCCACCCACCGCCGCGACGAGCGCCGCGGGCTCCGGCGTCATAGGCATCGGCTATAACGGTCGTCCGGGAATGATCCCTACCGGAGCGCGCCGCGCGCGCGAAGCCTGGAACGGTGATCGTTCCTGCTGACGTACCCTGCCGTCGCCGCGCACCGGGCACGGCCACCGGGCTGGGCGCGGCGGTGCTGCTGGGACTGGCCGCGACGGTTGCCGGCACGCTGGTCCCCGTGGTCGGTGCACCCGTGTTCGCCGTTGTCGGCGGGGTGGTGCTGAGCCCGCTGGCGCGGCGCCGGTCCCCGGCCATGGCGCCGGGGCTGCACCTGGCCAAGGGCCTGGTGCTGCAGCTGTCGGTCGTGTTTCTCGGCGCTCAGCTGTCGCTCAGGCAGGTGCTGTCGGTGGGCGCGGAGTCGTTGCCGGTGATGCTGGGCAGCCTCGGGGTGTGTCTGCTGCTGGCCTGGCTGGTGGGCCGGCGGCTCGGCGTGCCCCGCGATCTGCGCACGCTGATCGGCGTCGGCACCGGCATCTGCGGCGCCTCCGCCATCGCCGCCGCGACACCGGCGATCCGGGCGAGGAGCAACGACGTGGCGTACGCGATCTCGACGATCTTCCTCTTCAATGTGGCCGCCGTGCTGGTCTTTCCGCCGCTCGGGCACGTGTTGGAATTGAGCGCGCACGCGTTCGGGCTCTTCGCGGGCACCGCCGTCAACGACACCAGTTCGGTGGTGGCCGCCGCGGGCGTGTACGGCCAGGACGCCGTCCGGTACGCCGTGGTCGTCAAGCTCGTTCGCGCCCTGATGATCATCCCGGTCGTCCTCGTCCTCACCACCCTGAACCGCCGCCGCGCAGACCTGCCGGAGACGTCGAAGGCCCGGCTCGCCGCCTCCCTCGTGCCCTGGTTCCTTGTCGCATTCCTGGCCGTGGCGGCGCTGAACACCGCTGGACTGATCCCCGTCGCCGCCCAGGCCGCACTGCACCACGTGGCACTGCTGTTCATCGCGGTCGCCCTCGCCGGCGTCGGCCTCTCCACGGACGTGGCCGCGCTCCGCCGCGCCGGTGCCCGGCCGCTGCTGCTCGGCCTGATCCTCTGGGCCGCGGTCAGTTCGACCAGCCTGGGCCTGCAGTACCTGCTGGCCCGATGACGAGGTGCGGAACGAGCCGGCCCGCCGTAGCGCCTGTGACAGACTGCGCGGGATGCCACTGCCGTCCTGGATAAGCGATCTGCCGGCGCTCGACCTGCTGCTGTCCGTCGCCGAGACGGGAAGCGTCGGGCGCGCGGCGCAGGCGCACGGGATCACCCAGCCCAGCGCCAGCGCGCGACTGGCGAAGCTGGAGCGACGGCTCGGCGTACCCCTGCTGGTGCGTTCGCGGCGCGGGAGCCTTCTCACGCCCGCCGGCGAGGCGGTCGTCGCCTGGTCGCGCATCGTCATCGACTCCGCGCAGACCCTCGCCGACGGAGTTCTGGCGCTGCGCGCCGACCGGCAGGCCCGGCTGCGCGTCTCGGCGAGCCTCACCGTGGCCGAGTACCTGCTGCCGGCCTGGCTGCTGAGCCTGCGCCGGACGCATCCCGAGCTGGCCATCTCGGCCGGCGTGGCGAACAGCCACGGCGTCGTCGAGGCCGTCCGGTCGGGTGCAGCGGACCTCGGGTTCGTCGAGTCACCCGACATACCCGCCGACCTGACCGCCCGCATCGTGGGCGACGACCGGCTGGCCCTGGTCGTCGCCGCCGGCTATCCCCTCGCCGCGCACGCCTGGCGCGCACTACGGCCCACCGACCTCGCCGATCAGCCACTGTTGCTGAGAGAACCGGGCTCCGGCACCCGCGACACGTTCCTGACGGCGATCGAGCACGCCCTCGGCTTCGCGCCGTCGTTGCCGCATGCCATCAGCCTCGGCTCGACCACCACGATCCTCTCCACGGCCCGCGCCGGCGGGGGCATCGGTGTGATCAGCGCGCGCGCAGCCGCGCCCGCCGTCGCGGCGGGAGAACTGGTCGAGCTTCGGGTCGAGGGCCTCCTCCTGACCCGCCCGCTGCACGCCCTCTGGCTGGGCCGCACCCCGACCGACCTCGGAGCGGAGCTCGTGACGATCGCCGCCGCTGCTTCCGCCGACTGACCGAGAGATCTTCGCTCGCGGTCCGCAGGATTCGCCGGCGGCCCGGCGGTCACGGTGCGGCGGTCGCAGCGACCGCCTGACCGGCCGGTTGGAACAGTTCGATCAGGTTGCCCGCGGGGTCGGCGAGCAGGATCTGCTGCCCGCCCGGGCCGGCGACGAGCTCGCTGCGGAACGGCAGGCCGGCTGCCCGGTGCCGTTCGATCTCGGCGGCCAGATCGTCGACGATGAGGTGGATGCGGTTGCGGCCGGGGGCGGCGGCGTCCTCGGGGGTGGCTCGGGCACCTGAGCTGGCGGGCCCGGACAGCAGCAGTCGCAGGGGGCCGCGGATCACCTCGGCGAACGCGGGCGCGGCGTCGGCGCCCACCTGGAAGTCGAGGTGGGTGGTGTAGAAGTCGACGGCCGCCGCGACGTCGTCGACCAGGTAGCGGACGCTGGCGTGCCCGTGGCTTCCGGTCATGGCGCGAACCCCCTTGGCTGAAGGACGGGGAACAGGTGGCGGATGCCGATGTCGCCGACGCTACCCCCGCACCGCGACCGATGCCGGCCGCGGTGCGGGCGAAGGCTCTGCTCACTGTCGCCGGCCGACCGGCCCGAGGCGTCCGGTCAGCTCCGGCACGGTACGCAGTGGCGGGCCGAGGGCAGCGCTTCCAGCCGGGCCGTCGGGATGTCCTGGCCGCAGCCGTCGCAGACGCCGTAGGTGCCCTCGGACATCCGTCTCAGCGCCTGGGCGGTGTCGGCGACGCCTCGCTGGGCCGCCTCGACAAGCCGCCGCAGGGTGTCCGGGTCGTGGCCGCCGTGGTCACGCTGCCGGGACTGGAGGGTGAGTTCCGTGAGCTGGTCGGTGTGCTCGCCGAACTGACGTTCCAGCAGCTCGCGCAGCCTCTCGGTGCGGTCGTCGAGGGTGTGCGTCATGGTCGGTGATCCTTTCTGGACGAGGGCGGGTTTCAGTCGCCCGCGGGATGCCGGGTCGCCGCGACGGCGGCCATACCGGCGCCGGTCACCGCGGCGGTGCGCGGTGACGCGGCGCGGTGCACGGTCGCTCCCAGCGCGGCGACCAGCCGGGCGGTCAGGTCGGGTCGGGTCGCTCCGTCCCCGACCACCACCAGGCCCCGGGCCAGGGCGGTGCGGACCAGCGGCCGCACCGCCGGCTCCTGTCGCAGCTCGCGGACCAGCCGGGTCGTGGTGTCGGCCAGCATGGCGGCAGTGATCGCGTGGTTCAGGTCGCGGGTGCCGACCTCGGCGCGCCGGGCGGCGACCACCCGACCCTGCTCCAGCAGCGCCACCTCGGTGAGCTGGGCGCCGATGTCGGCGAGCAGCAGGGTGCCGGCGGCGGCGCCGGCACCGATGGCGCCCGCGCGCACGCTGTCGACGAAGAGCAGCCGGGACGGCGCGAGTACCGCGTTGAGCACGCGACGGGTCGCCTCCTGGTCGGCCGGGGTGGCGTGCACCGGACGGCAGGCCACGACGAGCGCCCCCACCGGCACCGGGGTGCGGTGGTCGCGCAGGAGCCGCCGCAGTTCGGTCGCACAGCCCGGGCCGTCGACGACCCGGCCGCGGCGCACGACCGGTGCCCGCAGGTCCTGGCCGACCGGGACGCTCAACACCCCGCCGGATCCCAGCCAGATTCGAAGCTGGGCGCTGCCGAGGTCCACGGCCAGCGGCTCGGGACCGACGGCCACCACCGGGCGGGTGGTGTGGGACCGGCCGACCAGGATCCCGGTACGCGCCGAGGGGTGAGCGGATGTGACGTCGCCGGACATACCGACCTCTTCCAGGTTGCGAGACACCGCCGTCCGATGGACGGGGCGGGGTGCGATGGGCTGGTGGCCGGCCGTCAGGCCGGTGCGCTCGACGGCGCCGGCTCGCCGGGGCTCAGGGGCGTCGGCGGTGCGCCGGTGGTGCGGCGACCGGCCCGGTACCGGAGGCGGGGCCGCCGCCGGCCGGACCTGGACTCCGGGCCGGTCCGAGCCGGGACAGCGGCGGACAACCGGCGAGCGCGGGCGGGGCAGCCACCGTGCGGGTCATCATCACCGCCTCCTCCGTTCGGGTACGCGTCGGACCTCCAGCGTCGCCCGGAAGCAGCGGGTTGGCATTGCGCGCGGCCGGCCAACAAGAGCCCGTTTGGTTGCCGGTCGTCGGAGAACACCGTCGCGTGCCGTCCGGCCGCCGTCACCGCTGGTGGCAGTGGCGATCCTGCCCTCCCGCGATGTTCCGGTGTCGGGCCTCGGGCCGGTGTCCGGCGGCTATGGTTGGCCGCATGCGCAGCCATCAGCGCCCCGTCGGCGTCGAGCGGCCCCTCGCGCTGTCGATGCTGGCCGTGCTGGCGGTTGTCGTCGCGGCGGTTCGTGCCGGCTGCGCGCTCGGCATGTGCATCGTGGTCCGGCTGAACCGCGCCATCGCGGGCTGCGTTCCCGCCTGGTCGGCCGATCGGGCGCCGCCGGCCGTCGGGAGAGCCGCTCGACCGTCCACCGCGTTGCCGTAGCGCCGACCCGCTCCCGGCCGGCCCTGGGCAGCCGTCCCGCAAGGAGCCTCCCCTGTGAACATCGAACGCACGACGCTGCCCGGCATCGGAGTACGGCACATCTTCACGACCCGGCAGGGCCGCCGGATCGGCATCGTGGAGTATCAGGCGGGCGACCGCCGAGACGTCGTCCACGACGACCCCGATGATCCCGACGGCGTGGTCAGCCTCACCCTGACCCGTGACGAGGCCAACGCCCTGGCCGCCCTGCTCGGCTTCCCGGAACTGGTCGCCGTCCAGGCGTGACCCGCTACGCCGGCAACGGCCGGCGCGGCCAGTCCAGCGCCCGCGCGCCGAGCACGGCGGCGTGCAGGGTGAACCTGTCCCGGGGATCGGCGGGGTCGTAGCCGCTCAGCGCCCGGATCCGGTCCAGCCGGTAGGTGACCGTCCGCACCGAGACGTGCAGGCGGCGGGCTGCCTCCGTGGCGACCTCGCCGCACGCGAAGTACTCGTGCAACGTGTCCAGCAGCGGCTCGGCGCCGCCCCGGGCCTGGCTCAGCGGTGTCAGCACCGCCTGCACGAGGTCCACCATGGCCGCCTGGTCCCGCAGCAGGACGCGGTAGATGAGCAGGTCGTGTGCGTCGATCACCGGCGTGCCGGCGTGCAGGCGCCGCGCCGTGGTCAGGGCCTCGCGGGCCTCCTCGTAGGAGCGGGCGATCCCGTACACACCCGGGTGCGGGCGGCCCACCGCCACCTGCCACGGCCGCCCCCGCACCAGGCGGTCCAACTCACCGTGCATCATCCGCCCCAGAGCTGTCACCGGCCCGCCCTCGCCACGGTCGGGCGGCGCCGGGTCCGCCGGGGCGATCACCACGAGCAGTCCCTCCTTGGTGGCCACCAGCACGTCCCGGTCACCCAACCGGTCGAAGATGACCCGCTCCAGCGCGCTGATCGCCGCCTCGGTGTCCGGCAGCCGATGACCCGGTGCGGCGAGCGCAACCTGGTGCACCCGGGCCAGATCCAGCCCGAACGGCTCGGCCCGCTCCACCAACCCACCGAGGTCGGAGTCACCACGCAGCAGGTCGTCGACGAGTTCCCGGCGCAGCGTCTCCTCGCGACGGACCAGTTCCCGCCGGGCGGCCGCATAGCCCTCGGCGAGAGTGGCCACGGCGGTGTCGACCACGTGGAGCACGGCGTCCGCCGCCGCGCGCACCGTCTCGCTGTCGGTGGAACGGTCCAGGTGGGGCAGGTGCCGCCAGAGCCGCCGTGCCGCGGCCAGGTAGAGGCGGACCGCGCGCCCCGCGGACACGCCCTGCTCGGCGGCGCGTCGGCCGAGCGCCCCCACCGCGTCGAGTTCGCCTCGGCGCGGCCGGCGGCCGGTCACCGCCGCTTCCGTCAACAGCCGGAGGTAGTCGCCGAGCAACTCCACCGGTACGCCGCCGGCATCGGCGCTGGCCTCCCGGGCCACCTCGGCCAGCCACCCGTCATCGCCGGGGGCCCCGGCCGGAGCCGGTCGGCGGGCGCTCTCGGTCATCGCGGTCTCCCCGGGCGGGGCCGGCATCGAACTCCGACCCGAAGCATCCAGCCTATGGCCGCGGGCATGGCGCCGAAGGGAGTCCCGGGAGAGGCCCACCGCCAGCAGCAGGGCGGCGACCGTCGCGCCGGTCCATTCGGCGCCTTCCCGCGCTGCCCCGGTCTGGCCGCCCGTCGCTCACAAAGGGAACTCGCCGCCGACGCGGCGCAGCGCCCGGGTCAGGCCTTCCGGCGTCTAGAGGCCGGGCATCTCCGGTCCGTGGCGCCGCCAGATCACCGTGACCACCGTCCAGTACGGGATGGCCACGACGCCCAGGGCGACCTCCATGTCCCAGCCCGTCCGTGCCTCCAGCCACCAGGTTCCGAGCCCGATCAGCGCGAACAGGCCAAGGGTCACGGTCCGCCACCGGATCCGACGCCCTCGCTGCTCCGGAGGGAAGGGGTTGTACCCGTGTCTCGGCTGGTAGGTCGGTTCTGGGGTCACGGCACCTCCGGTGCGTCCGGCCTGGCCCGGCCGTGGGTCGCTGACGCTGACACCCCCATCAAAGCGGCAGCTCGCAACACGGGCTTCGGTGGCGGTGACGGACGCCGGGGGCACTATCGTTCTGGCGTGCACATCCGTTTCGACGTCCCAGCCGACCCCGCCTACCCGGGCCGCGTCGCCGCTGCGCTCAGCAGCGTTCGGCTACGCAGGTACGGCTACATCGGCGCGGTGCTGGCGGCGGTCGGGGTGATCGGCTTCGCCGTCTCGCGGGCGTTCGCGTGGGGCGACCGGATCTCGCCGCTGTGCCTGGCGCTGGTCGCGGGCGGCCTGCTGTCGATGCTGTACGCGCCCTGGGTGCGGTGGCGCGCCCGGCGCCGCTCCAGCCGCTACGCGGTCGAGGGCGCCTACGACATCACCGACGACAACATCATGATGCGCAGCGGCTCGGAGTCCGGCGGCATCGCCTGGGACGGGGTCGCCGAGGTGCGGGACACCCCGGAGTTCTGGATCGTGTACGTCGGCCGGATGCCGGCGACCGTGATCCCGCGCCGCCTGATGTCCGCCGAGGACGCCGAGACGTTGCGCGCCCACATGGCCGGGCGTGGACTGCTCCGGCAGCGGTGAACCCGTGCGGTCCGGTCAGGAGCTGCGCGGGGCCACCAGGCCGGATTCGTAGGCGAGGACCACGAGCTGGGCGCGGTCGCGGGCGTGGAGCTTGGTCATGGCTCGGTTGATGTGGGTCTTCGCGGTCATCGGGCTGATCACCATGCGGTCGGCGATCTGGTCGTTGGACAGGCCCTCCGCGAGCAGGGCGACGGCCTCGCGTTCGCGATTGGTCAACTCGTCCAGCACCGCTTCGGCGCCGGTGCGGAGTGGCTGGGTGACGTAGCGGTGGATCAGCCTGCGGGTGATCGACGGCGCCAGCAGGGCGTCGCCGCGGGCGGCGACGCGTACGGAGTGCAGGAAGTCCTCCGGCTGGATGTCCTTGACGAGGAATCCGGCCGCGCCGGCGCGCAGCGCGTGGAAGACGTACTCGTCCAGGCCGTAGTTGGTCAGGATGACGACGTGCACCCCGGCCAGGGTCGGATCCGCGGCGATGCGCCGGGTCGCCTCGATGCCGTCGACGACCGGCATCTGGATGTCGACGAGCGCGATGTCCGGCAGGTGCTCCCGGGCCAGCGCCACGGCCTCGCTGCCGTCGGCGGCCTCGGCCACCACCTCGATGTCGTCCTCGATGTCGAGGAGCGCGCGGAATCCGCTGCGAATGAGCGGCTGGTCGTCGGCCAGCAGGACACGGATCACGAGAGCTGGTCCACGGGAAGTTCGGCCTGGACGGTGAAGCCGCCCTCGCGGCGCGGCGCCGCCGTCAGGTGACCGCCGAGGGCGGTGACCCGTTCGTGCATCCCGAGCAACCCGACGCCGGGCACCGGCGCGGTGTCCGACGTGGCTCCGCCGTCGTCGTCGACCCGGATGAGCAGGGCGTCGGGCCGGTAGTCGATCCGGACCCAGGCGGTGGCGGCCGCGGCGTGACGCGCGACGTTGGTCAGCGACTCCTGGACGATCCGGTACGCGGTCCGGTCCACCGCGGCCGGCAGGTCGTTCCGGCGTCCCTCGATCGTCAGCGTCGCGTCCAGGCCGGTCGTCCGGGCCCGTTGCACCAGATCCGGAACCTGGGCGAGCCCACGCGGGGGGTTCTTGTCGTCGTCGCGCAGCGCCTCCAGGGTCGCGCGCAGTTCCCGGGCCGCCTCACGACCGGCCTCCCGGATCGCCAGCAGGGCCTCCGGCACCTGTTCACCCCGCTTCTGGGCCAGGTGGACGGCCACCTCGGCCTGCACCTTGATGACGGAGATCTGGTGCGTGAGCGAATCGTGCAGCTCCCGCGCGATGTGCAGCCGCTCCTCGTCGGCGCGGCGGCGCGCGGTCTCCTCGCGCGTGCGCTCGGCCTCGTCCGCCCGGCGCTCGGCCTGTCGCAGCGCCTCACCCGCCGCTCCGGCGGCGATCACCCAGGCCAGCTCGAGGGCGCCGCGGGCCTGCGCGAACGCCTCGCCCGTGTCGTGCAGGCCCGAGGCCATCGCCGCGAGGGGGAGCGTGGCCAGCATGGCCACGCTGGCCACCACCGTGACCGTACGGTGTCCCGCCCGCACGGCGCCGTACACCGCGATCAGGTACGCGACGGCCGGCACGTCGAAGCCGGCCGCCTGGTGACCCACCGCGCACAGCCCGGTGACGGCCAGAACGGGAACCGGAGCGCGGCGGCGCGCGGCCAGCGCCAGGCCTCCGGCCGCCAGCAGCGCGTACCCGAGGAGGTCGAGGTCGCCGGCCGAGCGCTGCCCGGACAGCCCGGTGACCAGCAGGATCGCCGCCACGCCGCCGGCGATCGCCCAGTCGCCGATCCGGATCCGTTCCCTGCCCATGCGCGCACCCTAGCTGGCCGTGCGCCCCGGGCGACTCCTGCGCGCGGACGATCGGCCGGCTACCGCCGCCGCGGTAGCGTGCCGCGTTCTGCGACATCCGTGGCAGCCGGATGCGCCGCTGGCGGCAGCGTGAAGTGTCCACGTCGGCAGGACGACAGGTGGTGGGGCCGGCGAACAGGATCAGAGCCGTCCCGGTCGTCGGAGCAGAAGGAGCGCCTCATGTCCACCCGTCACCTGTTCGCCGCCGCTGCCGCCCTGCTCGGGGAGGGCGGCCCGGCCACACCGGCGGCTGCGCGCGCCTCGGCCGCCGTCGATCCCTACACCCTGACCACCGGGCGACTCGTGGGCACCGCGGCCGCACTGGTGGCGCTGGCCGGCGTGGTCGTCGGTGTGCTGGCTCTGGCCCGTTCCGCGGGCCGGGTCGGCAACGGCGCCGGTCGACGAGGCGCCCTGGTGGCCCTGGTGGCCGGGCTGGCCGGCATGGTCACCGGCGGGCTGGTGGTTGCCGCCGCCGAGGGTGGTCCCGGCACCGGCTACGGGATCGTCGGTGGCTTCGCGGCCCTGGCGATCGGCCTGATCGCCGCGGTCCTGGGCTGGCTCGCCCTGGCCCGCTCCCGCCGCACCGTCTGACCTGCTGACCGCGACGAGTCCCGAACGGGTGTCCGGGGCCGTCAGGGGAGAATGACCAGGTGAGTCCCGAAAGCCTGTTGTTGTTCGTCCTGGCGGCCGTCGCGGTCATCGTCTTCGCGCGGTGGCTGGCCTCGCGCACCGGCCTGCCCTCGGCAGCGCTCCTGACGCTGATCGGCATCCTCTACGCGCTCCTCCCGGGACCGAACATCACGCTGGACCCGCACATCGTGCTGACCATCGTTCTGCCACCGCTGCTCTACAGCGCGGCGCTTGACTCGTCACTGCTGGCGATCCGCAAGAACATGCGGATCGTGGTCAGCCTGTCCGTGGTCCTGGTGCTCGTGACC
The DNA here is from genome assembly GCF_900091435.1 of Micromonospora chaiyaphumensis. Lineage (GTDB taxonomy): Bacteria > Actinomycetota > Actinomycetes > Mycobacteriales > Micromonosporaceae > Micromonospora > Micromonospora chaiyaphumensis. Next base: position 1,007,602 of record NZ_FMCS01000001.1, on the reverse strand, counting down.
GCGTTGGCCATCGGGGTGGGGTTCCACCTGTTCGTCGCCGGGGCGACCCTGGCCGCGGGTGTCGCGGTCGGCGCGGCCGTCGCGCCTCCCGACCCGGTGGCGGCGCTCGCGGTGGGCCGGCGGGTGAATCTGCCACCGAAGCTGGTCACCATCATCCAGGGTGAGGGGCTGCTCAACGACGCCACCGCGTTGACGATCCTCAGCGTGGCGGTGACCGCGGCCGTCAGCGGCACCTTCTCCTTCGCCGCGGCCGCCGGGCAGTTCGTTCTCGCGGCGGCCGGCGGGATCGTGGTGGGCACCGTGGTCGCGTGGGCCGTGCGCCTGGCGCGGCCGTTGACCAGGGATCCGCTGCTGTCCAACGCGGTCTCGCTCGCCACCCCGTTCGTGGCCTTTCTGCTCGGCGAGGAGTTGCACGTCTCCGGCGTCCTCGCGGTGGTGGTCGCCGGGCTGATCGTCGGGCATCACACGCCCCGGCTCGCCTCCGGCGCCAGCCGGCTCCAGACCAGCGCGGTGTGGCGGCTGGTCGACTTCCTTCTCGAGGGGTTCGTCTTCCTGCTGATCGGCCAGCAGCTGCCCAAGGTCGTGCAGGGGCTGCGGCAGTACGAGACCTCCACGATCGTCATCGCGGTGGCCGTCTCGGTCGGTGTGGTGCTGCTTCTGCGCCCGTTGTGGCTGGTCGTGAACCAGCTGCTGCCTCGCTGGATGCACACCCGCCTGGGCGGTGCCTCCGAGTACGACGACGACACGCCCGGCTCCGCCCGCCGCGCCGTGTGGGAGGCACGCAACGCCCGGCGGCTGACCGGTCGCGAGGTTGTCGCGCTCAGCTGGTCCGGCACCCGCGGCGTCATCAGCCTCGCCGCGATCTTCACCCTGCCGGTGGTGACCGAGAGCGGAGCGCCGTTCCCGGACCGGGATCTCCTGCTGTTCTGCGCCTTCGTCGTCGTGCTCGTGACGCTTGTCGGTCAGGGGCTCACGTTCGCGCCGCTGGTGCGTGCGTTGGGCCTGCGTGCCGACGAGGCCGATCAGGTCCGTGTCCGCAACGAAGCACGGTCGGCATCCGTCGAGGCCGCCCTGGCCCGGCTCGCGGAGGTCGCCGCCGAGGAACCGGAGTACGCCGACGCCGTCGAGTCGATGCGCGCGCAACTGCACAGCCGGCTGACCCGCTACCGCGGCCGACTCGACCTGCTCCAGTCGGCCGACCTGTCCGGGGTGCCGGTCTCGCCGCAGTACGAGGCGGCGTTGCGCATCCGCCGGACCGCGATCGATGCCCAGCGCGAGGAGCTGCTGCGGTGGCGGGACGCCGGCCAACTGCCGGACGAGGGGCTGCGCGTCCTCGAACGCGAACTGGACCTCGAAGAGCTACGCCTGCCCGCCCGCATGCCGTGAGATGCCCAGGAGGGCCTTTGCCGCAGTGCCAACGGCAAGGCGCCGGCCGGTGATCTTGTGGTCCGTCCACTGTGGGATCATGGGGGCTCATGCGCGGTCTCCGCGCCGGAGCACCTGGAGGGACGCGTGCGCGGATCAGCGCGACGACTGGCCATTGCGACTCTCGCCGCGACCGTTGCCGCGGTGACTCTCGCGTCGCCCGCGCAGGCGGCGACGAATCCGTTCACCGCGGCACAGGCGTGCAACAACGACTTCGGTGGCTCGTGGGCCTACGCCGACGACGGCCACCGGTCGATGTACGCGCCGGACGGCACCAAGGTGGGCGACGTCTACCTCATGTACAACGGCGCGAGCGGATACAACTGCGTCGCCACCCTCAAGCGGGTCGCCGTCGGCTCGACGACCGGAGTCTCCGCGGGCATCCGGGTCGAGGGCGGCTCCTGGGTCGAGGACTCCGGGAACTTCAAGTACTACGCCGCGATCCAGCGCTCCGCCGCCGACAAGTGCGTGATGTACCGCGGCGAGGTCCTGTACGGCACCAGCTGGCAGGGCGCCGGCCGGTCCAGCTGGGGCAACTGCGGCTGAGCCGGCAAGAACTGCCAGCTCCGGGTTGGGCATGGAAGGATTTCTTTCAGTCGATCTCGTTGGTACTGTGCTGCCGTGCCTCCCCCTCGCACCGTCAACGCTCCACCGGATGACCGCGCCGCGCCCGTGACGTCCACGCCCCCCACCGTCCGGCGGGGGACGCCGGCACGCTTCACCGAGTCCGGTCTCGGGTGGCTGCTGCTGCTGCCGTCGGTCGTGGTCTTCGCGCTGTTCGTGTTCTGGCCGCTGGGGCGGACGTTGTACCTGTCCGTCCACGGCAACGACCTCTTCGGCGCCCCGTCGGTGTTCGTCGGTGCGGAGCACTACCGGGAGATGCTGTCGGCCGGGTTCGGCAAGGTGCTGGCCACGACGGGCCTGTTCACGCTGTTCTCCGTGGTGCCGGCGGTGCTGGGCGCGCTCTTCGTGGTGCTGCTGCTGGAGGCGCGCATCCGGGGCGTACGGGTGTTGCGCACCGCCTTCGCGCTGCCGTTCGCGTTCTCGGTGGCGACCGCGTCGGTGGTCTTCGCGGTCATCTACAACCCGGCGATCGGCGTGGCGAACGGCGTGCTCGGTTCCCTCGGGATCGACCGGGTCAACTGGCTCACCGACCCGTCGATCGCGCTGCCCGCCGTCTGCGCCGCGACGGTGTGGATGAACTTCGGCTACAACGTCCTCGTGCTCTCGGCCGGCGTGGCGGCGATATCCCCCGAGGTGGTCGAGGCGGCGCGGCTCGACGGTGCGTCCGGCTGGCGGCTGGCGTCCCGGATCACCGTGCCGTTGCTCTCCCCGCAGCTGTTCTTCCTCGTCGTGGTGTCCACGATCCACGCGTTGCAGAGCTTCGGGCAGATCCACATCCTGACCAAGGGCGGCCCGGACCAGGCCACGACGACACTTGTCTACTCGATCTACGAGAAGGCGTTCGCCTTCGGGTCCTCCGACTTCGGGTCGGCCAGCGCACAGGCCGTCGTGCTGCTGGTCGTCATGCTCGGCTGCACGGCTGTCCAGTTCGGCGTCCTCGAACGGCGGGTCCACTACCGATGAAGAAGTTCAGCCTCGGGCGGGTCGCCGTCTACGTCGTGCTCGGCCTGGCCGCGATCCCGGTTTTGTTCCCCATCTACTACGGCTTCGTCGGTGCCGTGATGGGCCCCGGTGACCTGGCGACCTACCCACCCGCGCTGGTGCCGCACGAGCTCTACTGGCAGAACATCAGCGACGTCTTCCGCTCGGTGCCGCTCGGTCGCTTCTACGTCAACTCCGCCGTCCAGGCCGGGGTCATCACGCTGGCCCAGATCGTCACCAGCATCCTGGCCGCGTACGCCTTCGCGTTCCTTCGCCTGCCGGCGAAGGCCGTGACATTCGGCCTGTTCCTCGCCACCCTCATGGTGCCGTGGGAAGCGATCATCATTCCCAACTACCTGGCCGTCTCCGGATGGGGCTTGGCGCGGGGCGGGTTGACCTACCTCGGCCTCGTGCTGCCCTTCCTCGCCTCGGCCTTCGGCACGTTCCTGCTGCGTCAGGCCTTCCTGCAGTTCCCGACCGAGTTGCGGGACGCCGCCGTGATCGACGGGTGCGGTCACTGGCGCCTGCTGTGGCGGGTCATCGTGCCCCTGTCCAAGCCCTCGATCGCGGCGGTCGGGGTCTACGTCTTCCTCTCGGCGTGGAACCAGTACTTCTGGCCGCTGATCCTGATCCGCGACTCCGAATACCAGACGCTGCAGATCGGCATCTCGCAGCTCAACGACGCCGAGGTGGCGCAGCCGGGGCTCGTCCTCGCGGGCGTCGCGCTGTCCCTGCTCCCGACGTTGGCCGTCGTGCTCTTCGGTCAGCGCTACATCGTCCGCGGCCTCACCGCCGGCGCGCTGCGGTAACCCAGGAGAAGGAGAACCCGTGAGACAACCCAAGCTCCGCCGGGCCATGACGGCGTTCGTCGCCCTGGCCGCCGCCGCCGCACTGACGGCGTGCGGTGGCTCCGGGTCCGGCACCGACTCGGGCAAGGACGCGCTCGAGGCCCCGGGCGCGGAGGTGCTCGAGAAGGCCACCGACAAGACCACCATCGAGTTCTGGCACGGGATGAAGGGCGCCAACGCCGCCGCGATCGACAAGCTGGTCGCCGACTTCAACGCCCAGAGCGGGGGCAAGGTCGAGGTAAAGGCCATCTACCAGGGCAACTACGACGAGACCATCGCCAAGTACAAGGCCTCGGTGCAGCAGAAGAACACGCCCGCGCTGGTGCAGATCTACGACATCGGCTCCCGCTTCATGGTCGACTCCAAGCAGACCGTGCCGATGTTCAAGTTCATCGACAAGGACAAGTTCAACGCCGGTGACATCGAGCCGAACATCGCCAACTACTACTCGATCGACGGCAAGCTGCAGTCGATGCCGTTCAACACGTCCACCCCGCTGCTGTACCTGAACAAGGAGGCCTTCGTCCGGGCCGGCCTCGACCCGACGAAGCCGCCGGCGAACCTCGACGAGATCGGGGAGATGGCCAAGAAGCTGACCGTCAAGGACGCCGGCGGCAAGACCGTCCAGTACGGCTTCGGAGCCGCCATCTACGGCTGGCTGCTGGAGCAGTTGATCGCGACCGACGGCAAGGAGTACTGCGACAACGGCAACGGGCGTAAGGGCCTGGCGACGAAGGTGCAGTTCGACCAGGAGACCGGCGTCCGGGTCGCGCAGTGGTGGGTGGACCTCGTGAAGGGCGGCTACGCGACCAACACCGGCCGCAAGACCGACGACGCCCAGGCCGCGTTCAAGGCGGGCACCGTGGCGATGCACCTCGAGTCCACCGGCGCCATGCGCGGCTACGTCGACGCGGCCAAGGGCAAGTTCACGGTGCTCACCGCGCCCTACCCGAAGGCGAGCGGGGCGGCCACCGGCGGACCGATCATCGGTGGCGCCTCCCTGTGGATCAACGGCGTCGGGCACAGCGACAAGGAGAAGCGTGCCGCCTGGGAGTTCGTGAAGTTCGCCGTGAGCCCGGCCCAGCAGGCCAGGTGGCACACCGGCACCGGGTACGTGCCGGTCAACGCCAAGGCGCTCGACGAGCAGATCGACAAGGACTGGGTGGCGCAGTACCCGCAGTTCAAGACCGCCGTGGACCAGCTGCACGCGCTGCCGCCGTCGGTCGCGTCGGCCGGCTGCCTGCTCGGTGTGATGCCGCAGGCCCGCAAGGCGTCCGAGGACGGGCTGGAGGCCGCAATCGTCGGTAGCAAGCCGGCCGACCAGGCCATGAAGGACGCCGCGGCGAGTGTGCAGCCCGCGATCGACAGCTACAACAAGTCGGTCGGCTGACCGACAGCGCCACCGCCCGAAGTCGAGGGGCCGGCTCCGACGAGCCGGCCCCTCGATGCGCGGCTCGGCCGGGTCAGACGACGTAGGCGTACAGGTCGGCGATCGCGCCGTCGGCGCGATGCAGCCCGGCCGAGTCGCCCTTCGTGCCGTTCCAGACGGCGGTGGTACGACCGTTGTGGTAACTGGTCGGACCGTCGGTGCCCGGACCGGTCCACACCCGCAGCAGCCCGCCCGCCGGGATGACGTAGCCGTCGCCCACGGCGATCCGCTCCGATGACTGGCTCCGCAGGTACCAGCCGCTGACGTCCACCGGCTGCCCGGAGACGTTGCGCAGGACGACATGCTCGCCGGCCCACTGCGGCTCGTCGCCGGGGGAGTGAGGCACGACGTCCTGGACGACCACCCCGACCGCACCGGGCAACGGGTCGCGGCCGTGCAGCATGGTGGTCAGGGCGTACGGATAGTTGGTGATCATGCCCTCGGCGCCGGCGTCGATGGCCCACCGCCACAACTCCGGGGAGTCGGCCGTCCACGGCACGACGGCCATACCCGCCTCGATGACGCGGGCCACGTCCTCGGCGCGCAGCCGGCGGATGTCCGGGTTGACCGAGAAGACCCACTCGGCCAGGTCGGTCAGCTTCCCGCTCGCCGGCACGTCGTAGGCGATCAGCGCGACCGGGACGTCGGGCAGCTGCGCGTGGAAGTCGCGCAGGGCCTGCTCGTCGAACGACCCGACGATGAGCGGGCGCGGCCGGTCGCGACGCCGGCGCAGGCGGGCGGCGACGGTGTGCGCCAGCCCGGGATTCGCCGCGGGCGACTTCAGCTCGAGGTTCAGGCCGACCCGGTCGCCGAGCAGGTCGAGCAGCTCGTCGAAGGTCAGGATGTGCTGGCCGGTGAAGTCGTCGTCGTACCACCCCCCGGCGTCGAGTTTCCGGAGCTCGGCGAGGGTGAAGTCGTGCACGTTCCAGGGTGCGCGGTCGGCGAACGCCAGCCTGGCGTCGGTGGTGCGGGGGAGCGTGACATCGTGGATGATCACCAGCTCCCCGTCGGCGCTGAGCTGCACGTCGGTCTCGATGCAGTCGGCGCCCTCGGCGATCGCGCGCTCGAAGGCGGCCGCGGTGTTCTCCGGCGCCATGCCGGACGACCCGCGGTGCGCGTACGTCGCGACAGGCCCGCGTGCGGACACGCTCGCGCTCATCCGGAAGCTCCCTCAGGTCGGTCAGTAGCGGCCGAGGCTTTCCAGCGGGCACATCACGATGCGCGGCTGGGCCGCGGGGTCGAGCCACCGCAGCACGCTGACCAGGTCGGCGTGCGACAGGCTGACACAGCCGGCGGTGGGACCGGACGGAGTCCTGCTGAACTCGTGCAGGAAGATGCCGCTGCCCGCGTTCGGCACCGGCTTCGCCACGTTCGGCGGCATGTTGTAGGTGATCACGGCGAAGTGCGTGTAGGCGGGCTTCTCCTGCCACAGTGCCTCGCTGAGGCCACCAGGGTTGGTGGTGGTGTGCTGGAAGGTGTTGTAGGCGGACGACGTCGGGTTCTCGTTCCACCAGTCGTTCGTGACGAGCCGGTGGTAGGGGTAGCGGACGCCCGGGTTCGCCGCGATGCCGTACATCGTCGGGCCGATGGAGTAGACGCCCGTCGGCGTGGTCGGCACGCCCTCGACGTGCTGGTCGCTGAAGAACTGGGAGCCGATGCGCGCGGACAGCGCAGCGGAGACCGGATTCCAACGGCCGTCGACCTTCGCGAACGTCTCCAGGGTGGCGTAACTGGTGCGGTAGCTGGCCGCGGTCACGACGATGACCTGCCGGGTGGTCGCCGGCAGGGTCCTGAGGTTGCTGGCCTTGTTGCTCGGCGCGTAGTTGCGCGGCCGCGGCGGGTCGGTGGTGGCGTTGGTGGTCGACGCCGCCGCGGGCGTCGCGCCGGTGGCGATGACGGGAGCCGCGACGCCGGCCGCCGCGCCGAGAATCAGGGATCTCCGCTTCATTCGGCAGATCCTCCCACGTCGATGGACTTCCGGTCGTCCTCCGCCGCGCCGGCCGGCCGCGGAACTCAGATCGTGCGTCGTAGCGCGGTCGCCACGGCATCGATCAGCGGATCACCGTCGGTCCGCGGATGCCGGGCGAGACCGAGTTCGACGTCCGGCAGGGTGGGCAGGACGTCCGCGTCGTGGCGGGCCATGGCCGGTTCGAGGTTCGCGGGCATGAGTGCCGCGACGCCGAGCCCGGCCCGCACCGCGGCGAGCACAGCGACCAGGCTGTTGCTCTCGAACGCCACCCGCGAGCGCCGACCGGCACGGTCCAGCGTCTCCAGCACCGACGCACGCCAGGAGCACGTCCCCGTGAACAGCACCACCGGCAGCGGGTCGGCGGCCACGTCCACATCCCGGCCGATCGCCCAGACCAGGGGGCGGCGTACCGTCCAGCGCGGCGGCCCGGGGAGGCCCGGCACCTCGTCGAGCACGAGGTGGACGCGGCCCTCGTCATAGGCCTCGCGCGTCGCGGCGCTGGACAGGCTGAGCACCTCCAGCGTCGCGCCGGGGTGCAGCCGGGCGAGGTCGGCGAGGGCCTGCGGAAGCTGGGACGCCGCGAGGTCCTCGAGCAATCCGACGCCGCAGCGGCCGGTGAGCGCGCGCCCGGTCTCGGAGAGCGCCTGCGCGGAGAGCGACAGAATGCGTTCCGCGTACGGCAGGAGTTCCTCACCCGCCCGGGTCGTCGAGACGCCGGACGGCGACCGGTGCAGCAGCGGACGGCCGACGACGCTCTCGAGCTTGCGCAACTGCTGGCTGAGCGCGGGCTGGGTCTGTCCGAGCGTGGCGGCGGCGCGGCTGATGCTGCCCGCCCGTACGGCGGTGACGAACGAGCGCAGCAACGCGGTCTCGAGATCCCTGGCCATAAGGAAGCATTATGCCGGCTCCAACGAGTTAAGCACTTCCTATGGCCTGGAGACGGATCTAGCGTCGTGTGGTGACGAAGTACCGGGAAGTGCTCGCGGTGCCGGGGATGGCGTCGTTGCTGGGCGTCTCGCTGCTCGCCCGCGCCGCGATCACGGCCGACGTGATGGCGCTGACGTTGTATGTCGTGCTGGGCCTGGACCTGAGTTACGCGGCGGCGGGCGGCGTGGCGGCGGCGCTGACCGCCGGGGTGGCGCTCGGCGGGCCGCTGCTCGGCCGGATGATCGACTGGCGGGGCCCGCGTACCGTGCTCCTGGCAACCGTCGTGCTGCAGGTGGTGTTCTGGCTGAGCGTGCCGAGCCTGCCGTACGGGATTCTGCTGGGCGCCGCCTTCGTGGCGGGTCTGTCGATGGTGCCGGCCCAGGCGGTGACCCGGCAGGCGATCGCCGCCATGACGACGGAACGGCACCGCCGGGCCGCCTTCGCGCTGGAGTCGGTGCAGGGCGAGTTGTCGTACCTCGTGGGTCCGGCCCTGGTGATCCTGGCCGCGGCGGAGACGTCTCCCGGCGTGGTGGCGTGGCTGGTCGGCGCCGCGATCGCGGCCGGCGGAGCAGGGATCGCGCTGCTCAACCCGCCGCTGCGGGCCGAGGGCGAGGCGGCCGCCGGCGCGGCGGGCCGGCCCCCGCGCCGGGAGTGGCTGGACGCCCGGCTTCTCGCCGTACTCCTCATGGCGTTCGGCGCCACGGCGCTGCTCAGCGGCGTCGACCTCGCCATCGTCGCCACGCTCCAGGAAGCAGGCCAGGTGTCCTGGGCCGCCGTGGTCGTGGCCGTGTTCGGCGGCGCCTCCGTCGCCGGCGGGCTGATCTACGGCGCGCTGCCCCGGCCGCTGCCCACGTGGCTGCTGCTCGGCCTCCTCGGGCTCGTGACCATCCCCGCCGGGCTCGCCCACGACTGGCCCTGGTTGTGCGCGGCCGTCGTCGGCGTCGGGCTCCTCACGGCGCCGACCCTCTCCGCGGTGGCCGACGCGGTGAGCCGGCTGGCGCCGCCCGGCGTGCGGGGTGAGGTCACGGGCCTGCAGTCCTCGGCGCAGAGCGCGGGTTTCGCGTTCGGATCACCGGTCGTCGGGATCGCGATCGACGCCTCCGTGCCGGCGGGTGGCTTCGTGGCGGCCGGGCTGGCCGCCCTCGCCGCCGCGCTGCTCGGATGCCTGCTGTCCCGCCGCGGTCCGCAGACCCGGGCAGCCGCGAGCACGGCGTTCATGGTGCCCGCGACGGCATCCCGGCGGGATCGCGAGACGACATCCGGTTGACGGCGATGCGGGCGAGCCAGCCGAGGGCAGCGGTGAAGAGTGGAGGCCACACGATCGACCCGAAGGTGTAGGCGAGCAGCACCGCGAGCGGGATCCACACGCGGTGGACGGCCTGGTGGAGCAGCCCTGACCTGGGAAGGCCGGCGAGGCGTGTCACGTCGGGCAGCGCGAAGAGCACCAGAGCGGCGACCGTGGTCCAGAGGCCGTACTTGAGGCTCTCGAAGGCTGCGAGCGCGACGAGGAACAGCGCGAGCGCCGACCACCCGATTCTCCGCGCTCCCCGGTGGAACGATGCGGGGCTGGGCCCCTGCTCGATCGTCACACGCCGGAGCGTAGCGTGAGCCCCTGCCGGGCTGAGCGGTCAGTCAGGGGAGGGCCTGCCCAGCCGGCCGGCGGCGGCCAACCGCCGCACGGCGGCCTCGTGCGGCACGGCGTGACTGGTGCGGCCGCCCACCCCGCGCGTGGTCGTGGCGGCGAAGAGTGAGTTGAGCAGCGCCTCCTCGACCGAGTCCAGGACGGCGGCGAAGACCGGGTCGAGCTGCGCGTCGGGGATGGCCGGCCGGCCCGGCTCCGCGGTGCTGAACGCGATCGCGTAGTCGCCGCTGCCGTTGGTGTAAGCGGCACCGACCCGCCCCATGGCGAAGACGGCCCGGCGGGCGAGCCGCCCGAGCTGCCGGGCGTCCAGGGCGGCGTCGGTGGCCACCAGGATCATGCAGGAGTTGCCGGGCGGCTCGGTGCGGTCGGCCTGCGGGACCAGCTCGTCGACCGGCAGCGGGACACCCAGCACGGTCAGTACGCCGCCGAAGTTGGCCTGCACCAGGGCGCCCACGGTCACCGGGGCATCCGCCGTCCGTACCACCCGGGACGACGTGCCGATGCCCGCCTTGTAGCCCAGCGCCGTGGTGCCGGTGCCGGCCCCGACGCAGCCCTCCGCGGGCGGCTGTGCGGAGGCCCGGTCGATGGCGTCGAGCACGTGCCGCTCGCTGATCGGACGCCGGCGGATGTCCGAGAGGTGACCGTCGTTGGTCTCGCCCACGAGCGGGTTGAACGACAGGCCGTCCGGCCGGCGCCGCATGAGGTGGGTCAGCACCGCGTCCGCCGCCCGGAACACCGACAGCGTGGCGGTCAGGACGATCGGTGACTCCAGGACGCCGAGCTCGTCGACCTGGGTCGAGCCGACCAGTTTCCCGTAGCCGTTGCCGGTGTAGACGGCTGCCGGCAGGGTCCACCGCTGCGGGCCGAGTTGCGCCGGCACCACCGCGGTGACGCCGGTGTGCAGGTCGGCGCCGTCGTCGACGGTGGTGTGCCCCACGAGCACGCCGGCGACGTCGGTGATCGCGTTGTGCCGTCCGATCGGCAGCGGCCCGACGACGACACCGAGGTCGCGGGCGCGCCGGCCCGGCTGCGTCACGACTGCTGCCAGCGGATCTCGCCGCCGACGACGGTCGTGAGGACCGCGGTGCGCAGGACCGCCTCCGGCGACTCCCGGTAGGGGTCGGTGTCGACCGCGATGAAGTCGGCGAGCTTGCCGGGCGCGAGGGTGCCCTTGTGGTCCTGCTCGCCGGCCGCGGCGGCGGCGCCCAGGGTGTGGGCGCTGATCGCCTCGGCCATGCTCAGCCGCTGGCCGGGCTGCCAGCCGCCGGCCGGCGTGCCGTCGGGGCGCGCTCGCGTCACCGCGGCGTACAGCGCGGCGAAGGGGTTGGGGTCTTCGACGGGGGCGTCGGAGCCGAACGCCAGCGTGACGCCGGCGTCGAGCATGCCGCGCCAGGCGTAGGAGGCCAGGTCGTGGCCGGCCAGCAGGGAGTCGACCAGGTCGATGTCGCTGGTGCAGTGCACCGGCTGCATCGAGGCGACGATGCCCAGGGTCGCCATCCGGGCCAGGTCGGCGGGGCGCAGGTGCTGGGCGTGCTCGATGCGGTGCCGCAGCCCCGGTGTGCGGCCGGCCGCCTCGTAGGCGTCGATGACCAGGTGGTTGGCCCGGTCGCCGATGGCGTGCGTGGCCACCGCGATGCCGGCACCCGCCGCGCGGGTGAACATCTCGACCAGATCCTCGTACGGGGTGACCGCGATGCCCACGTTGCCGTGCTCGCCGGCGAAGGGCCGGCTCATGTGGCAGGTGTGCGAGCCGAGCGCCCCGTCGCTGAAGATCTTCACAGGCCCGGTGCGGATCCAGTCGTCGCCCTGCCCGGTGCGTCGGCCCTCGGCGACGGCCGCCTCCAGGTGCGCCATCGGGATGGCCTTGTGGACGCGCAACTTCAGCTCACCCGCGTCGCGCAGCGCGAGGTAGGCGGCCCGGCAGTCCTCCCCGTCGATGTCGTGCACGCTGGTCAGGCCCAGCCCGAGCAATGCCTCCTGCCCGGTGCGCAGCAGGTCGCGCAGGTCGGGGGAGACCATGAGGTCGCGCAGCCGGTCCGAGGCCGTCTCGCGCAGGATGCCGGTCGGCCCGCCGCTCGCGTCCCGCACGATCTCGCCGCCCACCGGATCGGGAGTGCTCGCGTCGATCCCGGCCAGCCGCAGGGCCGCGGAGTTGGCCCACACCGTGTGGCCGTCCACGCTCGGCAGCGCGACCGGCAGGTCGGGACAGACCGAGTCCAGGGCGTACCGGTCCGGCTGCGCCGGCGGATCCCAGGTGTTGCTGTTCCACCGGCCGCCGAACAGCCAGGCGCCCGGCCGCAGCCGCACCGCGTGGGCGGCCACCATGGCGAGGGCCTCGTCCAGGCTGCGCGCCCCGCGCAGGTCGACGGCGCCCCGGCTCTGCGCGTACTGCGCGGTGTGGATGTGGGCGTCGTAGAGCCCGGGGAGCACGGCGGCGCCCTCCAGGTCGATCAGGTCCGCTCCCCGGCCCGCGGCCTCGCGCACCTCCGCCTCCCCGCCGACGGCCAGCAGGCGGTCGCCGTCCACGGCCATGGCCTCGGCCACCGGGTTGCGACGGTCTCCCGTGTGGATGGCGGCGTTGCGGTACACGCGGATGCTCATGCGGCTCTCACGGTCTCGAGGGGCGATGGCCCCACACAGTAAACCGATCAACCGGCGGGCCGCGAGGGTCGCCGGCGGTGGGCCAGCCGGCGGGCGGCGTAGAGCAGCGCGCTCACGCCGAAGAGCACGCCGCTGACGGCCAGCCACCGGCCCAGCAGCACCCGGGGCTCCAGGCCGGTCGCCGCCAGGTAGGTGCCGTCACCGAGCCCGAGGATCCCGGGAAGGTAGACCAGGAACAGCAGGCCGGCGCCGAGCGCCGGGACCCGGACGTGGTTCAGCGGCGACGGGACGCCACCCCGGCCGAGGGCACCGCGCAGCACCCGGTCGAGCGACGCGTACACGGGGAAGAGGACCAGATCGTGCGCGATCACCGCGCCGAGGAACCAGAGCAGCATCCGGCCGGCCGACGCCCCGCCGGCCAGCCGCAGTGCGATCCAGCCGGTGACCGCGAAGCAGCCGGCCAGGAGCAGCAGGTGCCAGGGCGCCGCGCCGTAGGCACGCCGGAACCTAGCCATCGAACGCGATCTCCGCCACCCACTTCGTGCAGTGCACGCCGGGCAGCGCCGGCACGATGATCCGTGCCGGATAGCCGTGGTCCAGGCTCAGGTCGACGCCGTTGACCCGCAGGGCGAGCAGCGCGTCCGGGTCGGTCACCTGGCCGCCGTGCAGGACGGCCTCGCGGAACAGCCCGGCGCGCTCCAGCGACCGGACCCGGGCGGTGGTCGGATCGACCGGCCCGACAAGGTCGGCCAGGTCGCGCAGCCGGACCCCGGTCCAGGTCTGCGTGGTGGACCACCCCTCCACGCAGGCGACCGGCAGGACGGCCGTGTGCTGCGCCAGGGCGAGCAGCCGGGCCCGGTCCAGGGCGACCGTGCGATCGCCCGCGCGCAGGGTGAGCCGCCAGCCCGGCCCGGTCTGCTCGGGCGTGACCCCGGCCGCCGCGGCGCTGCGGTTGACCGGGAAGCCGGTCGGCCCGTCGCCGATCCGCCGGCCGCGCGGCAGCAGCAGCGCGGTGCGGCGCAGCGCGTCGACGCTCTGCCCGACGGTGAGCGCCGCCAGCAGCAGTGCGCCGCCGCCGACCAGGGCGAGCACCCCGCGCCGGCTCATCGTTGCCGGCCCGGGCCGCCGGGCCACCAGGCCGTCGGGATCCGCCGGCTCCGGCCGGGTCCGCTCCAGCGGGGTACGCGCGAAGCCCGGCCCGCGCAGCGCGGTGACCATCCGGGGCAACTTGATCACCACGTGGACGACCAGTGCCGCCGTGAAGATCCAGGCGCCGTACCAGTGCGCGGTGTAGAAGTCGAAGCCGAACAGGTAGGCGTACTGGATGTTGAGCAGCCCGGTGGCCGTCTGGAAGAGGATGCCGCCGACCAGCAGCAGCAGCGACAGCCGCTCCAGCAGTTGCGCGGCCGAGCGGGCCGGCGGCCAGTCGAAGAGCTTGGGCACCACCGACCAGAGCTTGCCCAGCACCACCGGCACCAGCATGATCCCGAGCGTCACGTGCAGCCCCTGGGTCACCCGGAACAGCCAGGCGGGCCGGGTCGGCCAGTCGAACACCGGCGGGTGCAGCCAGCCCACGTCCCGGGGCAACGCCTGGCCGAGTCGGGGACCGTAGGCGATCCAGTCGAGCAGCCCGGTCACGATCACCAGGGGCAGGGTGGCCAGCAGAACGGCGCCGAACACCGAGGTCAGCCACGGTCCGCGGACCGGGCTGCGCCAGGCCCGGTCGACGGCGTCGACCCCGGGCGGCCGGTGCCGGGCCAGCCCGGCCCACAGGGCCGCCGGTGCGGCCGACGGCGCGTCGTCCGGTGGGGGTGGGCTGGCGGGCACGTCTCCTCCTGATCAGCGGTCCGGGGCCACCCCGTTCCCGGTGGTCCCCTCAGCAGGACGCTAGACGCCGGGACCGCCCACCGGTCCGTTTCGCGGCATTACCGAACCCTTACCGCCGCCGTCCCTTACGGACCGCTGACGTCCGCCGCGAACCGCCCGACCGGGGCCGCCCGGTGCCCTAGCCTGGCCGAATGCGGGTACTGGTCACCGGCGCCGCCGGTTTCATCGGATCGCAGATCGCCGACCTGCTGGCCGCCGAGGGCCACGAGCCGGTCTGCCTCGACGCGCTGCTGCCCCAGGCGCACGGCGGCACGCTGCCCGAGTGGGCGCGCCGGCACGACCCGGTGGTGGGCGACGTCCGCGACGCCGCGTTGCTGGACCGGCTGCTGTCGGGGGTGGACGCGGTCTGCCACCAGGCCGCCATGGTGGGGCACGGGCTGGACCCCTCCGACGCCCCCGCGTACGCCGGCCACAACGACCACGGCACGGCGGTGCTGCTGGCCGCCATGCACCGGGCCGGGGTGTCGCGGCTGGTGCTGGCCAGCTCGATGGTGGTCTACGGCGAGGGCCGCTACACGTGCGCCCGGCACGGCGTGGTCCGCCCCGCCCCGCGCCGGGCCGCCGACCTGGCCGCCGGCCGGTACGACCCCACCTGCCCCGCCTGCGGCGGCACCCTCGACCCGGCCCTGGTCCCCGAGGACGCCCCGCTGGAGCCGCGCAGCACGTACGCGGCCAGCAAGCTCGCCCAGGAGCACTACGCGGCGGCCTGGGCACGGCAGACCGGGGGCGGGGTGTGGGCGCTGCGCTACCACAACGTCTACGGCCCCCGGATGCCCCGCGACACCCCGTACGCCGGGGTCGCCTCGCTGTTCCGTTCGGCGCTGGCCGGCGGCCGGCCGCCGCTGGTGTACGAGGACGGCGGCCAGCGCCGCGACTTCGTGCACGTCACCGACGTCGCCCGGGCCAACCTGCTGGCGCTCACCGCGCCCATCCCGGACGGTCTGGTCCCGGTGAACGTCTGCTCCGGCGAGCCGCACACCGTCGGCGACCTGGCCGCCGCGCTGGCCCGCGCGATGGACGGGCCCGCGCCGGAGGTGGTCGGCGGCGCCCGGGCGGCGGATGTCCGGCACGTGGTGGCCGATCCCACCCGGGCCCGCGACCTGCTCGGCTACACCGCCCGGGTGGCCTTCGCCGACGGCGTGACCGCCTTCGCCAGCGACCCCCTCCGCGAACCCGCCGCCCTGCCCGCCTGACCCGCCCGTCCGCTGCCGTCGATCATGAGGTTGGGCGGCGATCCGCCAACCTCATGATCGCCCGGGCGGCCGAGGCGCGCGTGGTCAGGAGACCGTGAAGAGCAGGTGGTTGACGGCCAGCGCGGTGACGGCCTGGGCGGCCAGCCACCAGCGGCGGGTCGGCGCGGGCAGGTGTGCCACGGCGGCCAGGAGCCAGACCGCGAACGGCAGCCAGATCCGTTCCACCTCGGCCTTGCTCATCCCGGACAGGTCGGCGGCGGCCACGGCCAGCGCCGCGGCGGCCGGCAGCAGCACGGTCGGCCCGAGCGCGGACCACGGCCGGGCGAGCCGGACGGTGACGCCGAGCCCGTCGTCCGGCCGGCCGGGCACCTGGTCATCGCGGGGGCCGTCCGGCGCGGCGCCGGGTGACCGCCAGGCGGCCCGAGCCGCGAGCGCCGTGCGGCGCAGCGCCGGACCGAGCACCGGCCCGGCGGAGAGCAGCAGCGCCGCCAGGTTCGCCCAGACCCAGTACCCGTACGGGCGCTCGGCCGCCCAGCCCTGGTAGTACCGCTCGACCACCCGGTCGTACCCCTCCCACCAGCGGAAGCCGGCCAGGACGAAGAGCGCCGTGACGCCGGCGACGCCGGCCGTCGCGGCGAGCAGCGCAGCTCGCCGGCGGTCGCGGCGCAACGCCAGCACGGCCAGCGCCAGGACCCCGACCAGCACGAACCCGTACGACAGGTGCAGCGCGAAGCCGAGCAGCAGCCCGCCGGCCAGCGCGGCGAGCGGCCCGCGTACCGCCAGCAGGGCCAGCCCGGCGGCGACCACGCCGGTGAAGACCGCGTCGCCGGAGGCGCCCAGCCAGACCGCGCCGGGCAGCAGCACGAGGAACGGCAGCACCGCCCGGGCCGCCTCGGCGGCGCCCAGCGCGCGCAGGGTGACCGGCACCGAGACCGCGGCGGTCGCGCCGACCAGCACGCAGCAGAGCGCCGCGGCGGCGCCGCCGCCCAGGCCGATCCGGTCCAGCCAGACGAAGACCAGCAGGGCGCCCGGCGGGTGCCCGGCCGTGTGGGTGGACCAGGAGTCCGGCTGGAAGTCGAGGATCCGGTCGGTGAAGCCGCTCAGCATCCCGGGAATGTCGCGGACGCCGGGCACCTCGTGCAGGTACTCCGCCTGCACGGTGAGCCGGCGGGCCAGCCCGGCCGACCAGCCGTCGACCAGGGCCAGCGACAGCGTCCAGGCCACGGCGGCCAGCCAGCCGGAGGCCAGCAGCGGACCCCAGCGGGCCGTCCGCGCCCAGCGCAGGCCCGGCCCGAGGACCAGCACCGCGACCAGCACCGCCAGCGGCGTGCCCCACCCGGCGTGCGGCCGCCAGGTGGCGTAGAGCGGCGCGGCGTCCGCGTGCAGCCCCGCACCGCGCCGGTTGAGCACCAGCCCGGCGGCGACCGCGGCGGCCAGCAGCACCGCCTCGACGCCCAGCGCGACCAGGTCGCCCCGGTGGCCGGGAGTGGTCCGCCGCGGGCCGGGAACGCGGGGCAGGGTGGCTGCGGGTCTCATGACGACCGGACGGTACGGCCCGCCGGTGCCCCGCGTGGGTGGATCCGGCGGAGCGTCACCGGATGGTAAGAAATGCCTGCTCGGTAAGGGTTCCGTAAGCACGATCGGGGCCTGGCGCGGCCGGGACCGGCCTAGCGTCGGCGGCATGCCGACACAGATCGACGTGGTGCTGCCGTGCCTCGACGAGGCCGCCGCCCTGCCCGGCGTGCTGACCGCGCTGCCGCCCGGCTACCGGGCGATCGTGGTGGACAACGGGTCCCGGGACGGCTCGCCGGAGGTCGCCGCACGGCACGGCGCGCGGGTGGTGCGCGAGCCCCGCCGGGGCTACGGGGCGGCCGTGCACGCCGGCCTGGAACACGCCGAGACCGAGCTGGTCTGCGTGCTCGACGCCGACGGCTCGTTCGACCCGGGTGAGCTGCCCGCCCTGGTCGCCCCGGTGGCGGCCGGCGCGGCGGACCTGGCGGTGGGCCGGCGCCGTCCGGTGTCGGCCGGTGTCTGGCCGTGGCACGCCCGGGCCGGCACGGCGCTGGTCGCCGCGCTGCTCCGGCAGCGCGGGGTGCCGCTGCGGGACCTCAGCCCCATCCGGGTGGCCCGGCGGGACGCCCTGCTCGCCCTCGGGGTCACCGACCGGGCCTTCGGCTACCCCCTCGAACTGATGATCCGGGCCGCCGCGGCCGGCTGGCGCATCCACGAGCGCGACGTCCGCTACGCCCCGCGCGCCGCCGGGACCCGCTCCAAGGTCTCCGGCTCGGTCCGCGGCACGGTCCGCGCCACCCGGGACTTCCTGGCGGTGCTGCGCAGCGTGGAGGGTCCACGGTGACCGTCCTGCTGGTGGTGGCCAAGGCCCCCGTGCCCGGTGCGGTCAAGACCCGGCTCTGCCCGCCCGCCGAGCCCGCGCAGGCGGCCCGCGTCGCCGCGGCCGCGCTGCGCGACACCCTCGACGCCGTCACCGCCACCCCGGGGGTCGTCCCGGTGCTGGCGCTGGCCGGCCGGCTCGCCGACGCCGAGGACGGCGCGGACCTCGCCGCCGCGGTCGCCGGCTGGCCGGTGCTGCCGCAGCGCGGCGACGATCTCGCCGACCGGCTCGCGCACGCGCACGCCGACGTGGCCGACGCGTACCCGGGGCGGCCGGTGTTCCAGATCGGCATGGACACCCCGCAGCTCACGGCGGCGCTTCTGGCCGCCGCCGTCCGCCGGCTCGGCGCGACCGGGACCGACGCGGTGCTCGGCCCGGCCGCGGACGGCGGCTGGTGGGCGCTGGGCCTGCGCGATCCCCGGCACGCCACGGCGCTGCGCGGGCTGCCGATGTCCACCGCCGACACCGGTCGGCGTACCCGGGTGGCGCTGGCCGGGCGCGGCCTGCGGATCGGGACGCTGCCGGTGCTGCGCGACGTGGACGAGTGGGCCGACGCGCTCGCGGTGAGCGACCTGGTCCCGACCGGCCGCTTCGCCGGGGAGGTCGCCGCCGTGCGGCGGGCCCGGCCGGTCGGCGGCCGGCGGTGAGCACCGACGCGTTCGCCGGCGCGCTCCGGCACGGCGACGCCACCGTGCACTGGCTGGTGCACGCCGATGGGACCCGCCGCCGGTTGCCGGTGGACCGGTGGCACGGGCCGGCCGAGCCGGCGACCGCCACGGTCGTGTCCCGCTGTGCCGGCCCGACGCTGGACCTGGGCTGCGGACCGGGCCGGCTCACCGTGGCGCTGGCCCGGGCCGGGCTGGTCACGGTGGGAGTCGACGTCTCGGCCCGGGCGGTGGCGCTGACCCGCGCCCGGGGCGCCGTCGCGGTCCAGGCCGACCTCTTCCGTCCGCTGCCCGCCGAGGGCCGGTGGCAGCACGTCGTGCTGCTGGACGGCAACATCGGCATCGGCGGTGATCCGCGCCGGCTGCTGCGCCGGTGCCGGGAGCTGCTCCGCGCGGACGGCAGCGTCCTGGTGGAGCTGGACCCGCCCGGCAGCGGCGCCTGGCAGGGCCGGGCCCGCGTGGTGTCGGGACGCCACCGGGGGCCGAGTTTCGGCTGGGCGCGGCTGGACACCCGGGCGGTGCACCGGACGGCCTCCGCCGCCGGCCTCGCCGTCCGCGAGGTGTTTCCCGCCGACGACCGCTGGTTCGCCGAGCTGATCCGGCCGTAGCGGCCTGCGCCGCACGGGTCCGCGTCACCGCGCGGGGCCCGGGCCTCCCGGTCACGCCGCCGACGGCAGCCGCACGACGAACCGGCAGCCGTCGGCGACGTTGCACACCTCGACCCGGCCGCCGTGCGCCTCGACCAGGCCGCGCACGATCGCCAACCCCAGCCCGCCGGAGCCCTCCCCGTCGCCGTTGTCCCGCCGGGGAGTGCGGGCCCGCTCCCCGCGGAACGCGACGTCGAACACCCGGGGCAGGTCGCGCTCGGGAATCCCGCCGCAGGTGTCCGCCACGGCCAGCCAGGCGGTGTCGGCGTCCCGGCCGGCGTCCACCCGGACGGTGCCGTCCTCCGGGGTGTAGCGGATCGCGTTGAGCAGCAGGTTCCCCACCACCCGGGCCAGCTCCGGCTCGCTGGCGGTCACCGTGGGCCAGCCCGACTCCGGGGCGAGGAGCCGGATCCGGCGCGCGGCGGCCAGCGGCGCGGTGCCGGCCAGCGCGTCGGACACCACGTCGCCGAGCGGCACCGCGGACAGCGACAGCCGCAGCGCGCCGGCGTTGATCCGGGACAGCTCGAACAGGTCGTCGACCAGCCGGGTCATCCGGTCGGTCTCCACCCGGATCCGGTGGTGGTACTCGGCCACCGTCGCCGGGTCGCCCACCACCCCGTCCTCCAGCGCCTCGGCCATCGCCCGCAGCCCGGCGAGGGGGGTGCGCAGGTCGTGGGAGACCCAGGCGACGAGGTCCCGGCGGCCCTTCTCGATCCGGCGCTCCCGCTCCCGCGCCTGGTCGGCCCAGACCGCCGCGGCGGCCAGCCGGCGGCCGAACAGCCACCCGACCGCGAGGCTCACCACCGCCGCGGCGGCGAGCGTGGTCAGCACCACCTCGAGGTCGTGCGGGGAGAGGAACATCGCCTCGGCGACCACCGCCACCCCGGCCGCCACGGCGCCGACCGTCATGGCGAGCAGCACGGAGATGTGCACGGTGATCGACCGGCCGCGCAGCTGCCGCAGCGCCACGGCGCCGGCCACCCCGACGGCGAGCGCCGCGACCAGGGCCGCCCCGAAGATCAGCGCCAGGTCACGCACGGGCGGGCTCGTACCGGTAGCCGACGCCCCAGACGGTGACGATGCGGCGGGGATCGGCCGGGTCGGCCTCGATCTTCTCCCGCAGCCGCCGCACGTGGACCGTCACCGTCGACTGGTCGCCGAAGCTCCACCCCCAGACCCGCTCCAGCAGCTCGGCCCGGCGGAACGCCCGCGCCGGGTGCCGCATGAGGTGCACCAGCAGGTCGAACTCCCGCAGCGTCAGGGTCAGCTCCCGGCCGTGCAGGCGGGCCACCCGGGGCCCGGTCGCCACTTCCAGGCCGTCGTCGGCGAGCAGTTCCGGCGGTGGCGCGCCGGCCGGGTCGCCGCCCGCCCGGCGCAGCACCGAGCGGACCCGGAGCACCAGTTCGCGGGGGGAGAACGGCTTGCTCAGGTAGTCGTCCGCGCCCAGTTGCAGGCCGAGGACCCGGTCGGCCTCGTCACCGCGGGCGGTGAGCATGACGATGGGTACGCCGTCGGGCCGCTGCCGCAGCCGCCGGCAGACCTCCAGCCCGTCGAGCACCGGGAGCATGAGGTCGAGCACCACGAGGTGGGGTGGTCGCCGGGCCACGGCCGCCAGTGCCTCGGCCCCGTCGCCGACGTGCGCGACCTCGTAGCCCGCGTGCTCCAGGTAGCGGCAGACCACGTCGGCGACCGTGCGGTCGTCGTCGACCACCAGCACCCGCTGCGCCACGGCGCACCTCCCCGTACCCGGAGGCCAGCGTAGCCACGGGTGGGATGGCGATCCATTGCCGATTCCTTACGGATCTGGACGCATGGCCCGGGAAGGGCTCGGTCAGCGGCGACGCGGTGTGACCAGCCCCGACTCGTACGCCCACACGACCAGTTGGGCGCGGTCGCGGCAGTGCAGCTTCATCATCGCCCGGTTGACGTGGGTCTTCGCGGTCAGCGGGCTGATGACCAGGCGTTCGGCGATCTCGTCGTTGCTCAGCCCCCGCGCGACGAGCTCGACCATCTCCTGCTCGCGTGCGGTCAGCACGTCGCGCCCGGCCGCCGGGTCGGCCGGCGGCGGCCCGGCGACGAACTCGCTGATGAGCGTGCGCGTGACCACCGGGGCGAGGAGCGCGTCGCCGCGCGCCACGACGGCGACGGCCCGCAGCAGGTCGGCGGGATCGGCGTCCTTGAGGAGGAACCCGCTGGCGCCCGCGCGGAGCGCGGCGAAGACGTAGGAGTCGAGCCCGTAGTTGGTGAGGATGAGGACGCGGACCGTGGCGAGGTCGGGGTCGGCGGCGACCCGACGGGTGGCTTCGATGCCGTCGAGCCCCGGCATCTGCACGTCCATCAGCACGACGTCCGGCCGCAGGCGTCGCGCCAGCTCGACGGCGGAGGCGCCGTCGGTGGCCTCGCCGACGACCTCGAGGTCGTCCTCGGCGTCGAGCAGGGCGCGGAACCCGGCCCGCATGAGCGCCTGGTCGTCGGCGATGACCACCCGGGTCATGCCGTGCCGCCCTGAGCTGCCGGGACGTCGCGCAAGCGCGCGGTCATGCCGCGCCGTCCAGCGGGAACGTGGCCCGTACCGCGAACCCGCCGCCGTCGCGGGCGGCGGCGTGCAGCGCGCCGCCCAGCCCGGTGACCCGTTCCCGCATGCCGCGCAGGCCCACGCCCGGCGTCACCGGCCGGACCGACGACGCCTGACCGTCGTCGGTCACCGACACGGTCAGCTGCGCCGGGTCGTACGCGACGTGGATCTGCGCCGTGGCGGGACCGGCGTGCCGGGCCACGTTGGTCAGGGCCTCCTGGACGACGCGGTAGCCGGCCTGGTCGACCTCCTCGGGCAGGTCCCGGGGTTGACCGGTGACGGTCACGTCCACGGGCACGCCGGCCGCCCGGGTCCGCTCGGCGAGCTCGCCCAGCCGGGCCAGGCCGACGCCGTCGGAGTCGGAGGGTGCGCGCAGGACGGCCAGGGTGGCCCGCAGCTCCCGCATGGCGGCGCCGCTCGCCTCCTGGATCGCCAGCAGCACGTCCGACGGTTCCTCGCCCTGCTTGCGGGCCAGGTGCACGGCGATCCCGGCCTGCACCTTGATGACAGAAATGCTGTGCGTCAGCGAGTCGTGCAGGTCCCGGGCGATGCGCAGGCGCTCCTCCCCGGCGCGGCGCAACGCCATCTCCTCGCGGGTGCGTTCGGCCTCGATCGCCCGCTGCTCGACCTGTTCCAGGTACGCGCGGCGCTGCCGCGCCACGAGCCCGGCCACGTTGGCCGCGAAGAACCAGCCCAGCAGCAGGGCGGACCGCTCGACGATCTGCTGGCCGGGCCGGCCGGCGGGCGCGACCGAGATGTCGCGGGCCAGGAAGCCGCCGAGGAAGACGACACTCGCCAGGGCGGAGACCGCCCGGTGCCCCCGCCACGCGGCGACGTAGACGGTGGCGAGGACGGGGAACGCGGCGGACACCCCGGCGTGCACGCGGACGTGGAGGGCCAGCATGGTGGCGGTCACCACGGCCAACGCCACCACCGGGTACCGCCGGCACACCGCCAGGGCCGCCGCCGTGGCGAGGACCAGGGCGACGTCGACCGGTCGTACCGGTGCGGCGTCCGGCGCGATCGCGGCGTTGGCGAGGAGGAGGCCGCCGAGGGCGAGGCCGCCGAGGGCGTACGGCATGTCGCGGCGCATGATCGGACTGTAGAACGGCCGCCGGTGCGGCAGCATCCCCCGTCCGCGGTAGCCGGGACGTACTGCGGACGCGGTATGGGCGCTGGGCAGGTGCCTGCGGTGGCACGACGCTTTCCCGGACCGCCGCGACGAGCATCGAGCCCATGACATACCGCTTCTTCACTCCCGTTCCCGCCCGGTCGGCGACCGGGCGCACCGCGGAGGTCTACCGGCAGGCGCGGGCCGATTTCCTCGGGCCGGTGCCCACCTTGCAGGCGCTCTCGGCCGTGCCGGAGGTGCTGGCCGCGACCTGGGCGCTGATGCGCGAGGCGCTGCTCGCCGGGGACGCGTCCCGGGTGGACCGCGAGCTGGTCGCGTCGGCGGTGTCCGGGGCCAACCGCTGCCGGTTCTGCGTCGACGCCCACGTGATGCTGCTGCACGCCCTCGGCGAGCACGAGCTGGCCGAGGTCGTCGCCCGGGGCGGCACGCCGGCGGACCCGGGCCATGCCGAGCTCACCGCCTGGGCCGAGGCCAGCCGCAGCCCCGTGGCCGCCGACTGGGACAGCCCGTACGGGCCCGAGGTCACCGGCACCCTGCTCGCCTTCCACTTCATCAACCGCGTCGTCTCGGCGCTTCTCGACCCGGACCTGCTGCCCGGTGGCCTGCAGCGCGCGCCCGTGGTGCGGTCGGTCGGGGGCCGCCTCTACGCCCGGGCGGCCCGGGAGCGGAAGGAGCCGGGCCGCAGCCTGCCGCTGCTCGGCACCGGCACGGTCGCGCCGCCCGCCTGGGCGGGGGACAGCCCGGTCGGCGTCGCCTACGTGGCGTTGCGGGACGCCGCGCTGCGCGGCGGCGACCTGCTGGGCGACCTGGCCCGCAACACCGTCACGGCCACCGTGCGCTGGGAGGACGGACGGCACCCGGAGCGGCCCGCGGACTGGGCCGCCGAACTGATCCGGGACCTGCCCGGCGCGGACCGGGTCGGGACGCGGATCGCGCTGCTGGCGGCGTTCGCACCCAGCGCGATCCGCCCGGGCGACGTCGCCCTCTGGCGGCTCTCCCACCCGGCCGACGCCGACCTGGTGCGGCTGGTCGCCTACGGCGCCATCGCGGCCACCGACCACGTCGCCCAGGCCCTGACCCCGTCCCGTCTCTAGGAGATCGCCATGCGCAAGGCCCTCGTCATCGTCAGCACCCTGTCGCTCGTCGCGTTCGCCCTGCAGTTCGTCTTCGCCGCCGTGGGCGCCTTCACGAAACCCGCGGGCGACGGCGCGTTCGCCCTGCACCGCGTCACCGGCAGCGCCGTCATCCCCGCACTCACCCTGCTCACCATCCTGCTCGCCGTGCTCGCGAAGGCGCCGGGCCGGCTCGTCGGGATGGCGGCCCTGCCGCTCGCCCTCGTCGTCGGACAGGCGCTCCTCGCCATGCTCGCGAACGCGGCCACCGACGCCGCGGGCGCCAGCACCCCGTTCGGTCTCATCATCGCCGGGCTGCACGCGGTCAACGGGATCGTGGCGGTGCACGTCGTGCTCGGCGTGGTGCGGGCGGCCCGCGAGCTGGCCCGGCCGGCGCCGGCCGCCGCCGCCCCCGTGACCGTCCGGGAAGCGGAGCCGGCGTGACGACGGGCTCGGTGCTCGCGGCCGACCTCGTGCTCGCGGTCCTCACGGCCGCCGGATGGCTGGGTGCCGGGGCGGCCTCGGCCGCCCGGCGCCGCCCGCTCGTCCTCGGGCTGGCCGCCGTCGCGCTGCTCACCACCCTCGCCCGCGGGATCACGATCACCGCGCTGACCCGCGCCGGCTGGTGGTTCGCGGCGGAGAAGGTCCTCATCGCCGCACCGCTCTCGCTCGCGGGGGTGGTCGTCGCCGGGTCGCGGCTGCTGCGCGCCGGGCGCGACATCCGCGCCGTCGCGGTCCCGCTCCTCTTCGCGGGGTACGCCTCCGGTGGCGCCCTGCTCGTGACGGTCCTGCACGGCTATCCGGCGTCGGCGGGCACGGGCCTCCTCACCCTCGCCGGTGTCCTCGCGGCGACCGCGGTCTCCTGGCGGGTCCTCGCCGCGCGCCCGTCCGGGGCGGTGTCCCGGGCCGCCCTCGCGACGGCGGCCGCGGCGCTGGTGACCGGAACCGGGCTGGCCGCCGCACCGGGCGCCGCTCCCGGCGTACCCCATGATCATGGAGCGGGGGAGGTGCGGACGGTGGGCGAACCGACCCGGCGGTTCACCCTGACGGCGGCTGCCGCCACGGTGCGTCTGGGCGGCCGTGACGTCGCGGCGTGGGCGTTCAACGGGCAGGTTCCCGGCCCGGAGCTGACCGCCACGGTCGGCGACGTGCTGGAGGTGACGCTGCGCAACCGGGACATCGAACGCGGCGTCACGCTGCACTGGCACGGGTACGACGTGCCGAACGGCCAGGACGGGGTGCCCGGCGTGACGCAGGAGGCGGTGCTGCCCGGACAGGAGTTCGTCTACCGGTTCCGGGCCGACCAGGCCGGGACGTACTGGTACCACACCCATGCCGTGTCCGACGTCGGCGTGCGGAAGGGCCTCTACGGGATGCTCGTGGTGCATCCGGCGCCGGTGGCCGGCGTCGACGTCACGGTGCCCGTGCACACCCTGTCCGGCCTGCCGCTGCCCGCGCCGCGCACGGAACCGGTCGCGGCCGGTGCGCCCGTGCGGCTGCGGCTGGTCAACACCGACAGCACCACCCACCGGTACGCGCTGGCCGGGACGCCGTTCCGGGTCGCCGCGATCGACGGAGGCGACCTGCGGGGCCCGACACCGATCGCGGACACCGCCGTGCTGATCCCGGCCGGGGGGCGCTACGACCTGGTGTTCACGGCACCCGCCACGCCGGTGGCGCTGCTCGTCGACGGGCGGGCGGTCTGGTCGACCGGGCCGGTGCCGGCGGCGACCGACCGGTGGCCGGTGCTGGATCCGCTCACCTACGGCACCGGCGCACCGGCCCCGTGGTCCCGGTTCGACAAGGAGTTCACCCTCGTCCTCGACCGCGGCCTCGACCTGCGCGGCCTGCTGCCCCGCTACGCCCACACCGTCAACGGCGCGGCCGACCCGGACATCCCGCCGCAGGTCGTCCGCACCGGCGACGTCGTGGCGTTCACGATCGTGAACCGCGCGCAGTACGTGCATCCGTGGCACCTGCACGGGCATCACGTGCTGGTGCTGTCCCGCAACGGGCAGCCGGCCACGGGGAGTCCGTTGTGGCTGGACTCGTTCGACGTGCGCCCCGGCGACGTCTGGAAGGTCGCGTTCCGGGCCGACAACCCGGGGGTGTGGGCGAACCACTGCCACAACCTGGCGCACGCCGACGCCGGGATGACCCTGCATCTCATGTACTCGTGACCCGCCGTCACCGCGCGGATCGCCCGCCCGGGCTCACGCCCGGGCGGACCCGCCGAACAGGTAGCGCAGGTCGTCCAGCATGACGACCAGCACGCCGGCGAGCAGCGCGACGGCGGCGGCCAGGATCGCTCCGCCCGGGCGGACCGGTCCGGCCGGAGCGAGCGCGCCGGCGACGGCGCAGCCGATGAGGGCGAGGTTGCGCCACACGTGGTGCCGGCCCAGCGGCGCGGCGGTGCGGCCGAAACAGCGGCAGGTGCCGCCGCCGCGCCGCAGGTTCGTGGCGACGGCCACGGTGAAGGCGAGCAGGAGGGCGGCCGCGCAGAGGAAACCGGCCGGCGGGAACACCGCCAGCAGGACGACGGCGGCGAACTCGGCGGCGACCACGGCCGCCGCGAGCGGGCCGGCCGGCCGGTAGCCCAGGTCGCGCACCGAGCGCGTGAACTCGCGGTAGGCGGCGCGGCCGGACACCTTGCCGGCCGCCGCCGCCAGCAGCACCGTGCCGAGCAGCACCCGGCATCCGATCTCGACGTACACGACGTCATCGCCTCCATCTGGCCACGCCGAGGACCGCCGCGCGGGGCACCGCTCCGAAGTGCCGCGAGTCCTGGCTGCGAGCGTTGTCACCGCGTACCGTCACGGCGCCGTCGGGCTCGATCCGGTGCACGCGTTTGACCATCCACGTCAGCTCCGCGTCGGGGACGACGTCCCGGGCCCGGAAGACGACGAGGTCACCGGCGGCCGGTGTCCGCCCGACGCGGACGATGAGCCGGTCGCCGTCCCGCAGCGTCGGCGCCATGCTGTGCCCGCGGACGACCACCAGGCGCCAGCGGCGGCGCAGCCAGCCGGTCATGACGCCGCCAGCTGGTAGCCGCCGGCCTGGAGGCGGAACAGCCGCGCGTACTCGCCGTCGGCCGTCATCAGCTCGTCGTGCGCGCCCGACTCGATGACGCGCCCGCCGTCCAGCACGACGATGCGACGCGCGTCGCGCAGGGTGCTGAGCCGGTGGGAGATCAGGAGCCCGGTACGGCCGTGGCGGATCCGCGCCAGCGAGTCGTGCACCCGGGTCTCGGCGTCGGCGTCGAGACCGGAGCTGGGCTCGTCCAGGACGAGCAGGTCGGCGTCGGCGCGCATCAGGGACCGGGCGAGCGCGACCCGCTGCCACTGCCCGCCGGAGAGCGTCACACCGGGCTCGCCGTCCTGGTCGGCGAAGGTGCGGCTGAGCAGCGTGTCGTACCCGTGGGGGAGGGCGCGGAGGCGGTCGTGGATCTCGGCGCGCGTGGCGGCCTCCTCGACCTGCTCCGGCGTGTGCGGCAGCCGGCCGATGCCGACGTTCTCCGCCGCGGTCAGGTCGTAGCACATGAAGTCCTGGAACACCGCGCCCATCCGCCGGCGCAGCGTCTCGACCCGCAGCTCGCGCAGGTCCACGCCGTCCCACGTGATCCGGCCGCGGTCGGGGTCGTAGAACCGGCAGAGCAGCTTCACGAGGGTGCTCTTGCCGGCCCCGTTGAGCCCGACGAGCCCGACGGCCTCACCGGCCTCGATGGTGAGGTCGACGCCCCGGAGGATCCAGGGCCCGTCCTCGTCGTAGCGGAACCAGACGTCCTCGAACCGGATGGCGCTGCGCAGCGGCGGCGCCGGCCGGGTCCCGTCGGCCAGGTCGGCGGGAGTGTCGAGAACGGCGACGTAGTGCCGGAACAGCCGCATGGCCGTGCCGGCCTCGCCGAGCTGACCGGCGATGCCGGCCAGGCCGCTGTGTGCCGCGGCGAGCGCGGCCAGCAGGAGGGTGAGGTCGCCGAGGCTGAGGCGGCCGCGGACCGCGGCGTTCACGGCGACCACCGTCGCGGCGAGTGTCGCGGCGACACCGGCCAGCGCCCAGCAGGTCTGCACCGCCGTGGCGTGCCGCGCGGCGGCCAGCTCGATCCGGGCGGCGGCCCGCACCGCGCCCGTGAGCCGGTCGTGGAAGAACCGGCCGAGGTGGTAGAGGCGCACCTCCCGGGCGGCGCGCAGGTCGGTCAGCACGGTCTGGAACAGGAACCGGGCCCGGAACAGGCCGGCGCTGTCCTCGACGGCCCGCGCCGCCCGCCGGGACAGCCGCAGCTGGATGAGGAACTCGGGCACGGCCACGGCGAGCAGGAGCAGGCCGGCCGGCGGCCAGAGGGACGTCAGGATCGCGGCGAAGCCCCCCACCGTGAGGACGTTCTGGGCCACGTTGACCGCGAACATGACGACCACGTACGGCGTCTGGTCGGCGGCCTGCTGAGCCAGGGCCAGCCGGTCGCGCAGCGCCGGCTGCTCGAAGGGGCCGAGGCCGAGGAAGCTGTTCAGTTTCCGGTACAGCCGTACCTCGGCGGCGATCGTGATGGCGTGCTGCAGCGCCGTGGTGAAGTAGCCGGACAGGCGGTTGGCGATCGCCGCCAGGGCTCCCAGGGCGGCGATCGCCACGGCGTACCAGGTCGCCGTCGACGGGCTGGCCGAGCGGCCCCGGCCGACCTCGTCGAACAGGAGCTTCGTGAACCACGCGACGCCCAGCGGCGGCGCCGCGCCGACGAGGACGAGGGCGACCATGGCGGTGAGCGCCTTCGGGTCGGCGCAACCCAGCCGCAGGGCGGCACGCAGCGTGGCCACGATCAGGCCAGGACCGGCAGCTGGTGACCGGCGTCGACGACGACGCCGTCGACGACCGACAGCACGGCGGGGAAGCCCTTCACCTGGAAGTCCCGCTCGGCGAGCCGTTCGGAGATCGTCGCCGTCTCGAAGCCGGTCAGGCGTGGCGCCATCGCCGCGGTCTCCTCCGGCGTGCCGATCATGAGGACGAGGGTGTCGGCGCGGTAGCGGTCCGCGTCGGCGGTGAGGTCGTCCAGGAGGGTCTGGCACGGCGGGCAGGTCGGGGTCAGCATGACCACCGTGCGCCGGCCGGCGGTCAGATCGGCGTGCGCGAAGCCGCCGACCGCCAGGCCCGCAGCGGGCAGCACCTCGGGGACGGGCTCGCCGTCGTGGGCGTGGCCGGCCTGCGCCTCGCGCAGCCGCCGGGCCAGAGCCAGGGTCAGGACGAGGTTGAGCACGGCGATCGCGCCGACGACGGCGAGAGCGGCGTAGGCGAAACCCGGCATGGGAACTCCTCGGCGAGTCTGGGGTGGGACGGGGGCCGCGCCGGCGGGCGCGGCCCCCGGGGGACGATCAGGTCAGCAGACGCCGGCCTTCTTGACGTAGCAGAGCGAGCGCGACGTCGAGGTCACGCAGGCGCCGGTGCAGTTGTAGTAGCCCTGCCGGTAACGGCGGAAGTAGACGCCGCCCGAGCAGTAGCCGTCGGACGCGACGCACGCACACGCCTGGCCGTTCTCCGGCACGCAGGCCCCGGCCTCCTCGCGGCCGAGCACCCTGGCGAGCATGGCGTCGCCGACTCGGTTGATGATCCTGGTCATGGGCAGACCTCCTTGTGAGGGGTGGTTGCCCGTCACTGTGCCGGTCGCCGCTGCGCCCGCCCTGCGCTTCTACTGCGCACCCGCTGCGGGCCGCCGGCACGCCAGCCATCCGCGCAGGTCATCGGCGTACGCGGCATCGAAGTGCTCGAAGATCCGCAGCGCCTCCTCGCCGAGCGGGACGGCCCGGTCGGGGCGCCCCGCCGCGTCGTGCGCCCGGGCCAGCAGACTCAGCGAGTTCGCCAGCGGGAACGGCTGCCCGATGCCGCGCAACATCGCCACCGAGCCCTCCAGCTCGATCACCGCCTGACCGGCGTCCCCCTCTTCGAGCAGCAGCTTCCCGAGCAGCCGGCGGGAGATCGCCTCGCCCCACGCGTGGCGCATCTCGCGGAACGCCGGCGCCGTACGGGTCAGCAGCCGTCGGGCCGAGTCGCCGTCGCCCGCGGCGAGGTGCGTCGCGGCCAGCGCCTGTTCGGCGGTGGTCACGCTCATCCGGTCACCCAGCCGGCCCGCCGCGGCCACCGCCCGCCGCAGGTGATCCAGGGCCTCTGGCCACCGCTCGGCGTGCCGGTGCAGCAGCCCGATGCTCTCCAGCGCGAGCGCCTCGCCCCACCGGTCGCCGTGGTCGGTGAAGACCCGCAGGGCCGCGGCGCAGGCGGCGTGGGCGAACGGGGAGGTGAGCTGGTACTGCCCGTACTGCATGCCGAGGGCCAGCAGCACGTGCCCGCCCACCGGGCCGACCGGCCAGTGCGCCGCGCACAGCCGCACCATCAGCAGCAGCGCGGCGTCCGCCTCCCGCACGCGGCCGAGCTGACGGCAGCACAGCGAGTAGCCCTGCAGCGCGACGAGCCGGTACGCCACCAGCGGCCCGTCGCTGTCCCGGTGCGCGGCGCGCAGCAGCGGCACGGCCTCGGCGTGCCGGTCCAGCATCCGGTAGGCCGTGCCCAGGTGGAGCCGGAGCGCCGCCCGGGTCGGCGCCGGCAGGTCGGCGTGGCGGTCGAGCACGCCGCGCAGGCAGTCGACGTACTCGGGCAGGTGCTGGCTGCGCATCATCGCGAAGTTGCCCATCGTGCAGGCGAGGCGTCCGGCCAGGTCGGCCGCGTCCAGCTCCAGCAGGTCCCGCACCGCCGCGACCAGGTTCTCCCGTTCCGCCTCGAACCAGTCGACGGCGTCCCAGGCGTCGACCGCCGGGTCCGTGTCCGCCCCGGGCAGGGCCTTGCAGGGCAGTGCCGCCGCGGCACGTTCGGCGTGCGCGTGCAGCCGTGCGTACCAGGCGAGCACCTGCCGGGTGGTGACGTCGGTGCGCTCGCGGGCGTGCAGCCGGACGAGGTCGTGCATCCGTACCCGCCCGCCCGGCTCGGCGGTCAGCAGATGGGCCCGGCACAGCTGTTCCAGCAGCGGCTCGGTGGTCTCGTCCCACATTCCGAAGCTGCGCAGCGTCGTACGGCTGAGCACCGCGAGCAGCCGAGCGGCGGGCGGGGGCAGCCGCTCGAACCCGACGGTGAAGCTCGTGCGCACGTCGAGGCCGTCGAGCGACAGTTCGTCGAGGCGGCGTCGCTCGTCGCACAGCCGCTCGCGCAGCCGTGCCACGGTCATGGCCTCCCGCTCGGCCAACCGCACGCCGGCGATGCGCAACGCCAGCGGCAGGCGACCGCACAGCTCCACGACGTCGGCGGCCGCCGCGGCCTCCCGGTTGATCCGTTCGGCGCCGGCGAGCCCGGCCAGCAACTCCAGGCCGTCGTCGACCGGCAGCACGTCGAGCGGGACGACCGCGGTGCCCGGGAGCCCGGGCAGCGCGGCCGTGCTGGTGATGAGCGCGCTGCTGCCGCCGGGTGGCAGCAGGGGGCGCACCTGCGCGGCATCCGCCGCACTGTCCAGCATCACCAGCATGGGCTCGTCGGCGAGCACGGACCGGTACAGCGCCGCGCGTTCCTCGGCCGCGACCGGGATGGCCGCACCGGCCACGCCGAGGGCGCGCAGGAAGGCGCCGAGCACCGCGCCGGGCCGCGCCGGGTCCGCCGTGTTGCCGCGCAGGTCCGCGTACAGGCATCCGGCGGGAAAGCGGTGGCGGCTCTCGTGCGCCGCGCGCAGCGCCAGCGTGGTCTTGCCCGTTCCCGCGAGGCCGGTCACCACGACGACCTGGGCCGCCCCGGTGGCCGGCGGGTTGCGTCCCAGCAGCGACAGGAGCAGCCCGAGCTCCTTGTCCCGCCCGACGAAGTCGCCGGTGACGCCGGGCAGCTGGTTGGGCCGCACCCAGGCTCGCCGGGAGGCCTCCTGCTCGGCGCCCAGGATCTCCCGGTGCAGCTGCCGCAGCTCCGGCCCCGGGTCGATGCCGTGCTCCTCGGCGAGCACCCGGGCCCCGGCCCGGTACACGGCGAGCGCCTCCGCCTGCCGGCCGCTGCGGTGCAGCGCCGTCATGAGCTGGCCGCGCAACCGCTCCCGCAGGGGCCGGTCACGCACCAGCGTGGTCAGCTCCGGCACGAGTTCGTGATGCAGGCCGAGCGACAGCAGCGCGTCGACGCGCACCTCGACCGCGTGCTCGCGCAGCTCACGAAGCCGGTCGCGCTCCACGCCGACCAGGGCCGCGCCGACGTCGACGAAGGCGTCGTCGCGCCACCGCGCCAGCGCCCGGTCGAGCAGCTCCACGGCGCGTCGGGCGTCGGTGGCGGTGGTGGCGGCCTGCAGGTCGGCGGCGAACTCCGCGGCGTCGACGACCACCGCGGCGTTCAGCTGGTAGCCGGGTGCGCTGGTGAGGATCAGCTCCGGCGTCGTGGCGCGCCGGATCGAGGCGACGATCGCCTGGACCCGGTTGCGCGCCCCGGTGGGCGGGTGCTCCGGCCACAGGCCGTCGATCAGACGCTCGACGGAGACGATGCGTCCACGATGGGCCGCCAGGCTCGCGACGAAGGCCCGTTCCAGCGGGGCGAGCGGCACGGCCACCCCGTCGACGCTGAGCTCGGTCCGCCCGAGGATGCCGATCCGATACCCACGCACCGCGCAAAGCTAGCGCGCGCAGTGCGACGAGGGTGCCGGGCACCGGCGGCTGCTCTGTCGACGGCTCCCGGTGCCGTGGTGCTGATCGCGCGAGGAGCCTCGGGATGTTAGCGCCAACATTACCGACCTGTTTCCGAAACACGGCGACTTGACTACCGGAATGTTATCGCTCACAGTCGATGGCTAAGGGCGGCGACGCCAGTGGCTTACCGGGCAGGCCCGCGCCGTCCGACCCTGGTTCAGGCGGGCCGGCACTCGCAGGCGAGCTGTCAGCGCTGACAGCCCGGCGTGTACGCCCCCGCCCTTCGTCGCGGTACGCCCATCGTCGGCGGACCGTTCAGCTCTTGGTCACAGGAGGAGGATCATGTCTGCCTTTGGTAGGGCTCACCCGATCGCGCCGCCGTCGCGGCGGCGTGGATGGTTGCCGCGGCTGGTCGCCGCCGGCGTGGCAGCGGTGGTGGTCGGCGGTGCCGCCGCGGTGGCGCTGTCCACACCGGCCGCCGCGGCGACGGTCGACACGAGCGCGTGGTACGTGTTGGTCAACCGCAACAGCGGCAAGGCCCTGGACGTGTACAACCTGGCCACGAATGACGGTGCTCGCATCGTGCAGTGGACCCGGAACAACGGCAACCAGCAGCAGTGGCAGTTCGTGGACTCGGGCGGCGGCTACTACCGGTTGCGGTCGCGGCTGTCCGGCAAGGTGCTGGACGTCTACAACTGGTCGACCGCCAACGGCGCCAACATCGTGCAGTGGTCCGACGGCAACCAGGCCAACCAGCAGTTCCGGCTGGCCGACTCGGACAGCGGTTACGTCCGGTTGATCAACCGGAACAGCAACAAGGTGGTGGAGGTGCAGGGCGCCTCGACCGCCGACGGCGGGAGCATCGTGCAGTACGACGACTGGAACGGCGGCAACCAGCAGTGGCAGCTCGTCCGCGTCGACGGCGGGAGCAACCCCACCACGCCGCCGCCGGGCGGCTCGTGCACTCTGCCGTCGACGTACCGCTGGTCGTCGACGGGCGTGCTGGCGAACCCGAGGTCGGGTTGGGTCTCGCTGAAGGACTTCACCAACGTCGTGCACAACGGCCGGCACCTCGTCTACGCCACGACGCACGACACCGGAACGTCGTGGGGCTCGATGAATTTCAGCCCGTTCACGAACTGGTCCGACATGGCCTCGGCCGGCCA
Organism: Micromonospora chaiyaphumensis; assembly: GCF_900091435.1. GTDB lineage: Bacteria > Actinomycetota > Actinomycetes > Mycobacteriales > Micromonosporaceae > Micromonospora > Micromonospora chaiyaphumensis. The sequence continues at coordinate 973,772 of NZ_FMCS01000001.1, read as the reverse complement.
GAACGCGATGCCCTTCTCCGCCGTCGCGCCGACGCTGTTCTACTTCGCCCCGAAGAACATCTGGGTGCTCGCCTACCAGTGGGGCGGGACCGCGTTCTCCTACCGGACGTCCAGCGACCCCACCAACGTGAACGGGTGGTCGTCGCAGCAGACCCTCTTCACCGGAAGCATCTCCGGCTCCGGCACGGGACCGATCGACCAGACGCTCATCGGTGACAGCCAGAACATGTATCTGTTCTTCGCCGGGGACAACGGCAAGATCTACCGGGCCAGCATGCCGATCGGGAACTTCCCGGGCAACTTCGGCTCGAACTACACCACGATCATGAGTGACTCGACCAACAACCTCTTCGAAGGGGTCCAGGTCTACAAGGTCCAGGGCCAGAACCAGTACCTCATGCTCGTCGAGGCGATCGGCTCGCAGGGGCGCTACTTCCGCTCGTTCACGGCCACCAGCCTGGGCGGTTCGTGGACGCCGCAGGCGGCGACCGAGGGCAATCCCTTCGCGGGCAAGGCCAACAGCGGCGCCACCTGGACCAACGACATCAGCCACGGTGATCTCGTGCGCAGCAACCCCGATCAGACCATGACCGTCGACCCGTGCAATCTGCAGTTGCTGTACCAGGGCCGGGCCACCAACTCCGGCGGGGACTACGGCCTCCTGCCGTACCGCCCGGGTGTGCTGACGTTGCAGCGCTAGGGGAGTGACGCAGGTCCGGCCCGGGGCGGCCTTCTGAGGGCCCGCGGGGCGGGATGCGTGGAACGGGAGCGGGCGGGCTCGGCGCGAGGCGAGCCCGCCCGCTCGCGCCCCCGCCGCGTCGGCCACCGGGGCGGGCCGTGCCTCGGCGGGTGGGAACGCGGTCCGGGCGTACACTGGCGCTGGCCTTGCGCGGGGCCGCCCCGGATGCTCAGCCGGGGTGAGCGCAGGGCGGCGGATGGCGCATCCCGCGGCTCCGGCGTCGACCGCCGGGCGCGGTCGGGGGCTTGGCGGGGGAGGGTGGGTGCCGTGCGGGGTCCCGCGATGACGGATGTGGCCCGCCTTGCCGGGGTCTCCCACCAGACCGTGTCGCGGGTGCTGAACGGGCACCCCAACGTCCGCGAGCAGACCCGGCTGCGGGTGCAGGCGGCGATCGCCGAGTTGGGCTACCGGCCGAACCGGGCCGCTCGCGCCCTGGTGACCGGCCGCTCGCAGGTCATCGGCGTGGTCGCGCAGAACACCACCCTCTACGGCCCGGCGTCGTTGCTGGCGGCGCTGGAGCAGACCGCCGCCGAGGAGGGCTTCGCGGTCAGCGTGGGCAGTGTCCGGGACCTGGACCAGGTGTCCATCTCCGAGGCGGTCGAGCGGCACCTGGCGCACCGGGTGGCGGGCATCGTCGTCATCGCGCCCGTCGAGTCGGCCGGTGAGGCGCTGGAGCACCTGCCGAAGGACGTCCCCCTGGTGACGGTCGACGGCGACCCCGGCCGCCCGGTGCCGCTGGTGACGGTCGACCAGGTGGCGGGTGCGCGGGAGGCCACCCGGCACCTGCTGGAGGCCGGCCACCGCACGGTGTGGCACGTGTCGGGGCCCGCCGACTGGTTCGACAGCGCCGGGCGGATCGAGGGCTGGCGGGAGGCGTTGCAGGCCGCGGGCGCCGAGGTGCCGCCGCTGGTGCCGGCCGACTGGTCGGCGGCCTCGGGCTACCGGTGCGGGCAGATGCTGGCGCGGATGCCCGAGGTGACGGCGGTCTTCACGGCCAACGACCACCTGGCGCTGGGCGTGCTGCGGGCCCTGCACGAGTACGGCCGCAAGGTGCCGGACGAGATCAGTGTGGTGGGCTTCGACGACGTGCCGGAGGCGGCGTACTTCATCCCGCCGCTGACCACCGTCCGGCCGGACTTCGCCGCGGTGGCCCGGGCGAGCCTGGACCTGCTGCTCGCGCAGTTCGAATCCGGCGCGGTCGGCGAGCTCCGGCAGACCATCGCACCGACCCTGATCACCCGGCAGAGCGTCGCCGCGCCGCCTCGGTGACCGCCGGCCCGGTCGGCGCCTGAACCGGGCAACCACGGGTTGTGACCGTTCACAGGTTGGCGGCCCGATGGTGCGCGGCAGCGCCCGCGGCGAGGACGTCGTCGCGGCGGTGGACGGCGCGGCGCGGCCGCGGACCGGCCTGAGCGGCTCGGCCGGCTGCGGCGTCGACGTGTCGCGGCCTGCCGCAGTGGGGAGCTCGCGGGTTAGCGCTAACAGCGTTCCGCGGCGCCCCTTCACCAGCGACCGTCTCAGAAGGACCGAGACGATGCATCGATATTGGTGAACGTTAACACGCGTTCGCCCCGCTTGATCGACCCGCTCGGCACGGCCCGCGGGGTCGATGACCGCGCCGTTACGGGACTGTTGCGATCGCGTCTTGACCGACGCCGATGTGAGCGCTAACAATGTGAGCCACGGCACGGGGAGGTGGAGATGGCGGATGTGCACGGACCGGGGGACCGGTACGTCGTCGGGATCGACTTCGGCACGCTGTCGGGCCGGGCGCTGGTGGTCCGCGTCGGTGACGGCGCGGAGCTCGGCACCGCGGTCCACGAGTACCGGCACGGCGTCATCGACGCGGCGCTCCCGGGCGGGACGCCGCTCCCGCCGGACTGGGCGTTGCAGGACCCGGAGGACTACCGGGACGTGCTGCGGCACGCCGTGCCGGCCGCCGTGGCCGCCGCCGGGATCGACCCGGCCCGCGTCATCGGGGTCGCCACCGACTTCACGGCCTGCACCGTCCTCCCCACGCTGGCCGACGGCACCCCGCTCTGCGAGGTGCCCGAGCTGCGGAGCCGGCCGCACGCCTGGGTGAAGCTGTGGAAGCACCACGCCGCGCAGCCGCACGCCGACCGGATCAACGCCCTCGCGCACGAGCGCCGTGAACCCTGGCTCCACCGGTACGGCGGGAAGATCTCCGCCGAGTGGCAGTTCGCCAAGGGCCTGCAGCTCCTCGACGAGGACCCGGAGATCTACCGGCACGCCGCGCGGTTCGTCGAGGCGGCCGACTGGATCGTCTGGCAGCTCTGCGGGGTGGAGACGCGCAACATCTGCACCGCCGGCTACAAGGGCATCCGCCAGGACGGGCGGTACCCGTCCCGGGACTTCCTGGCGGCGCTCGACCCGGGGTTCGCCGGCTTCGTCGCCAAGCTGGACGGGCCGCTGCTTCCCCTGGGCGCCCGCGCCGGCGCCCTCACCGCGCAGGCGGCCGGGTGGACCGGGCTGCCCGAGGGCATCGCGGTGGCCGCCGGCAACGTGGACGCTCACGTCACCGCCGCCGCCGCCCGGGCGCTGGCGCCCGGCCATCTGGTCGCCATCATGGGCACCTCCACCTGTCACGTGGTCAACGGCACCGAGCTGGCCGAGGTGCCCGGCATGTGCGGCGTCGTCGAGGGTGGACTCAGCCCCGGGGCCTGGGGCTACGAGGCCGGCCAGAGCGGCGTCGGCGACATCTTCGGCTGGTTCGTCGACCACGCCGCACCGGCGGGCGTCGACTCGCACGAGCGGCTCTGCGAGCTGGCCGCGGCGCAGCCGGTCGGCGCCCACGGGCTGATCGCGCTGGACTGGTGGAACGGCAACCGGTCCCTGCTGGTCAACCACGACCTGAGCGGTCTCATCCTGGGGCTGACGCTGGCCACCCGGCCGGCGGACGTCTACCGCGCGCTCCTGGAGTCGACCGCCTACGGCACCCGCATGATCATCGAGGCGTTCGCCGCGGCGGGGGTGCCGATCAGAGAGCTGGTGGTGGCCGGCGGCCTGACCGCCAACCCGCTGCTCATGCAGATCTACAGCGACGTCACCAACCGGCCGTTGAGCCTCATCGGTTCGGCGCAGGGGCCGGCCCTGGGCTCGGCGATCCACGCGGCGGTCGCGGCCGGCGCGTACCCGGACGTCCACGCGGCCTCCGCGGCGATGGGCCGGGTGGACCGCGACGCCTACCGGCCGGACCCCGGGCGGGCGCGGGCCTACGACGCGCTCTACGCCGAGTACCGGTCCCTGCACGACCACTTCGGACGCGGCGGCGACGACGTCATGTCCCGCCTGCGCGCGATCCGCAACGCCGCCGTCGAGCGATCGGCGGCACCGGTCGACACGCCCCTGGAGGTGGTCGCATGAGCGCCGAGATCCGGCGGCTGCGGGAGAACGTCGCCCGGCTGCACGCCGAACTCACCCGCTACGGGCTGGTCGCCTGGACGGCCGGCAACGTCTCGGCCCGGGTCCCCGGCCAGAACCTGATGGTGATCAAGCCGAGCGGGGTCGACTACGACGACCTCGCCCCGGAGAACATGGTCGTGTGCGATCTCGACGGCGTCGTCGTCGAGGGTGACTTCGCGCCGTCGAGCGACACCGCCGCCCACGCCTACGTCTACCGCGCCCTGCCCGAGGTGGGCGGAGTGGTGCACACCCACAGCGCGTACGCGACCGCCTGGGCGGCCCGCGGCGAGCCGATCCCGTGCCACCTCACCGCCCAGGCCGACGAGTTCGGCGGTGAGATACCGGTCGGCCCGTTCGCCCTGATCGGCGGCGACGACATCGGCAAGGGGATCGTGGCGACCCTCGCCGGGCACCGTTCGCCGGCCGTGCTCATGCGCAACCACGGCGTGTTCACCATCGGCCGCGACGCGCGCGCCGCGGTGAAGGCCGCGGTCATGTGCGAGGACATCGCCCGCACGGCGCACCTGGCCCGGGCACTCGGCGCGCCGCTGCCGATCGCGCCGGCCGACGTCGACGCCCTGTACGACCGCTACCAGAACGTCTACGGACAGCGACCCCCCGCACCGGCGAGCCCCTGACGGCCGCCCCGATCGCGCGGCCGCTCCCCGGACCGTCCGCGTCGCACCAACCCGCAGCACCACCACCAGCGCAGGTCGTGCACCACGGGGGTGCGCGGCATTCGAGAACGCTTACCCCGAGGAGATTTGCGGTGAAGAGAATGAGGACATACCCGCCGTCCCGCAAGGTCATCGCGGTGCTCGCCGCCGCGCTGCTCGCCACCGGCGTGGCGGCCTGCGGCAACAGCGACACGGGCGGCAGCGGCGGCGACGACGGCACGATCACGCTTGGGTTCTCCCAGGTCGGCGCCGAGAGCGGATGGCGTACGGCGAACACCACGTCGATCAAGGAGGCCGCCACGGAGGCCGGGATCGACCTGAAGTTCGACGACGCGCAGCAGAAGCAGGAGAACCAGATCAAGGCCATCCGCAACTTCATCCAGCAGAAGGTCGATGTCATCGCCTTCTCGCCGGTGGTGGAGTCCGGGTGGGACACCGTCCTCAAGGAGGCCAAGGACGCGAAGATCCCGGTGATCCTCACCGACCGGTCCGTCGACTCGGCCGACAAGTCCCTCTACAAGACCTTCCTGGGCTCGGACTTCGTGAAGGAGGGCCGGCTCGCCGGGGAGTGGCTGGTGCAGAAGGAGCAGTCGGCCACCGGCCCGGTCAACATCGTCGAGCTGCAGGGCACGACCGGTTCGGCGCCGGCCAACGACCGGAAGAAGGGCTTCGCCGAGGCGATCGCCGCCAACCCGAACCTCAAGATCGTCGCCTCCCAGTCCGGTGACTTCACCCGCGCCGGCGGCAAGCAGGTGATGGAGCAGTTCCTGAAGGCCAACCCGAAGATCGACGTGCTGTTCGCCCACAACGACGACATGGGCCTGGGCGCGCTGGAGGCGATCACCGCGGCCGGCAAGGTTCCCGGCAAGGACATCACCATCATCACCGTGGACGCGGTCAAGGACGGCATGCAGGCCCTCGCCGACGGCAAGTTCAACTTCATCGCCGAGTGCAGCCCGCTGCTCGGTCCCCAGCTCATGGACCTGGTCAAGAAGGTGCACGCCGGCGAGTCGGTGCCGGCCCGGATCGAGACCCAGGAGACCACCTTCACCCAGGAGCAGGCGAAGGAAGCACTGCCGAACCGCAAGTACTGACCGGACGGCGGGACGCGGACCCCGCATCCGGAGCGGCGGCCGGGCCCGAGGCCCGGCCGCCGCGCCCACACCGCGCACCGCCTCGACGACCAGGAAAGGCCCGGCGGCATGACAGGTAGCCAGCCAGTGCTGACAATGACCGGGATCAGCAAGTCCTTCCCGGGGGTACGGGCGCTCGACGGCGTGGACTTCCGCCTCCTCCCGGGCGAGGTGCACGCCCTCATGGGCGAGAACGGCGCCGGCAAGTCGACCCTCATCAAGGTGCTGACGGGCGTCTACCGCACCGACCACGGCGCCGTCACGCTCGGCGGTGCGGAGGTGTCCTTCAGCGGCCCGATGCAGGCCACGGCCGCCGGGGTGAGCACCGTCTACCAGGAGGTCAACCTCTGCACCAACCTCTCGGTGGCGGAGAACATCTTCATCGGCCGGGAACCGCGCCGGCTCGGCGCGGTGCGGTGGGCGGAGATGCGCCGGCGAGCCCGCGCCCTCCTCGCCCGGCTCGACCTCGACATCGACGTCAACGCCCAGCTCGGCACCTATTCGCTGGCCGTGCAGCAGATGGTGGCGATCGCCCGTGCCATCGACGTCGAGGCCCGGGTGCTGGTCCTCGACGAGCCCACCTCCAGCCTCGACGCGGGCGAGGTCGCACAGCTGTTCCGGGTCATGCGGCAGCTGCGCGACGACGGCCTCGCCATCCTGTTCGTCACCCACTTCCTCGACCAGGTCTACGAGATCGCCGACCGGATCACCGTGCTGCGCAACGGCCGGCTCGTCGGCGAGTACCCGACGAGCGAGCTTCCGCAGCTCGGCCTGGTGGAGAAGATGATCGGCAAGGAGCTGCGGGCGCTGGAGCGACTGGACGAGCAGTCCCGGCACGACGCGGCCGCGCCGGTGGAGGGCGCACCGCTGCTGGACGTCCGCGAGCTGGGCCGCCGCTCGGCGGTGGCACGCTTCGACCTCACCATCCACGAGGGAGAGGTGGTCGGCCTCGCCGGTCTGCTCGGCTCGGGCCGTACCGAGGTCGCCCGGCTGCTGTTCGGCGCCGACCGCGCCGACCACGGCAGCGTCCGGGTGCACGGCACACCCACGTCGCTGCGTAACCCGGTGGCCGCCATCGGCCACGGCATCGGCTTCTGCTCGGAAAACCGGCGGGCCGAGGGCATCGTCGGCGAGCTGTCCGTCCGGGAGAACATCATCCTCGCCCTGCAGGCGGCCCGGGGCTGGCTCCGGCCCGTTCCCCGCCGCCGGCAGGACGAGCTGGTCGACCGGTACGTGCGGGCCTTGAGCATCCGGCCGGCGGACCCGGACATCCCGGTGGGCAACCTCTCCGGCGGTAACCAGCAGAAGGTCCTGCTGGCGCGCTGGCTCATCACCGAGCCGCGCCTGCTGATCCTCGACGAGCCCACGCGGGGCATCGACATCGGGGCCAAGACCGAGATCCAGCGGCTGGTCGCCCAGCTCTCCGACGGCGGCATGGCGGTGCTGTTCGTCTCCGCCGAGCTGGAGGAGGTGCTCCGCCTCAGCCACCGGATCGCCGTGATGCGCGACCGGGAGATGGTCGCGCAGCTCACCAACGACCAGAGCGTCGACGCCGACCGCATCATGCAGACCATCGCCGCCGGCGCGGGGCACGAGGAGGTGCCGTCATGAGCGACCCGAAGGCCTACCGGGCGCTGACGACCCACCGGCTGTTCTGGCCGGTCGTCGTCCTCGTCGGGATGCTGGCCGCCAACACCGTCTACCGGCCCGGCTTCCTGTCGGTGCAGATGCGCGACGGGCACCTCTACGGCAGCCTCGTCGACATCCTCCGGCTCAGCGCGCCGCTGATCCTGGTGGCGCTCGGCATGACGCTGGTGATCGCCACCGGGGGCATCGACCTCTCGGTCGGCTCGCTCTGCGCGATCAGCGGCGCCATCGCCTGCCTCTACATCAGCCGGCAGCCCGACCAGAACAGCGTCGGCGGGGTGCTCACCGCGCTGGCCCTCGGGCTGGGCGTGGCCCTGGTGCTCGGCGCCTGGAACGGCGTGCTCGTCGCGGTCATCGGCATCCAGCCGATCATCGCCACCCTCATCCTCATGGTCGCCGGCCGGGGCCTCGCCCAGCTCATCACCGAGGGGCAGATCCTGACCATCAACTCCGGCCCGTACAAGGCGATCGGCGTCGGCCACCTGCTGACCCTGCCGCTGGCCATCTTCCTCGCGCTCGCGGCGGCCCTGCTGGTCGCCGCGGTGACCCGGCGGACCGCCCTCGGCCTGATCATCGAGTCCGTCGGCGGCAACGCCCAGGCCAGCCGCCTGGCCGGCATCCGGTCCGGGCGGATCACGTTCCTCGTCTACGTGATCAGCGCGGCCTGCGCCGCGGTCGCCGGATTCATGATGACCGCCAACGTGTCCAGTGCCGACGGCAACGCCGCGGGCCTCTGGGTCGAACTGGACGCGATCCTCGCCGTGGTCATCGGCGGCACCTCGCTCGCCGGGGGCCGGTTCTCCCTCGGCGGCACGATCCTCGGCGCGCTGCTCATCCAGACCCTCACCACCACGGTGTACGCCATGAACATCTCGCCCCAGACCTCCCTGCTGTTCAAGGCCGTCGTGGTCATCGCGGTCTGCCTCATCCAGGCGCCCGGATTCCGCGCCCGCTTCACCCGGCGCCGAGCCCCGGCGGCCGGGCCCACCCCCGTCAGCGAGCAGCCGAAGGAGCAGGTGCCGGCATGACCACGCTCTCCCTGCTGGCCGCGCGTACCCGGTCGCGCCTGCCCCGGCGACACGTCCCGGTCCTGGCCACCCTCGTCCTGCTGCTGGTCCTGTACGGCGTCGGCGTCTCCCAGTACCGCGCGTTCTCGAACATCCAGGTCGTCTTCAACGTCTTCATCGACAACGGGTTCCTGCTCGTGGTCGCCGTCGGGATGACGTTCGTGATCCTCACCGGTGGGATCGACCTCTCCGTCGGCTCGGTCGTCGCCATGACCGCGATGGTGTCGGCGTTCCTGCTGCGCGAGGGGCTGCCGGCGGCGTTGGTGCTGATCATCGCGTTGCTCATCGGGCCGACGCTCGGCTTCCTCATGGGTTGCGTGATCCACTTCTTCGACATCCAGCCGTTCATCGTCACCCTTGCGGGGATGTTCTTCGCCCGCGGCATGTGCACCTTCATCAGCGGCTCGTCCATCCCGATCACCGACGGGTTCTGGACCCGGATGTCCCAGCAACGGATCGGCAACCCCAGCGGCAACTTCGTCTCGATCAGCGTGCTCATCGCCTTCGCGGTGGTCGCCGTGGCCGCGTACACGCTGGCCTACACCCGGCTGGGCCGCAACGTGTACGCCATCGGCGGCAACTCGCAGTCCGCGCTGCTCATGGGGTTGCCGGTGGGGCGTACCCGGATCGCCGTCTACACCATCAGCGGCCTCTGCGCGGCGATCGGCGGCATCCTGCTGTCCTTCTACACGCTGTCCGGCGCCCCGCTGATCGGCGTCGGCATGGAACTCGACGTCATCGCCGCCGTCGTCATCGGCGGGACCGTCCTCACCGGGGGCTCCGGCTACGTCTTCGGCACCGTGCTCGGGGTGCTGGTCCTCGGGGTCATCCAGACCCTGATCACGTTCGACGGCAGTCTCAACTCGTGGTGGACCAAGATCGTGATCGGCGGCCTGCTCTTCGCGTTCATCCTGCTCCAGCGCCTGATCGGAATCCGCTACAAGTGACCGGCCATCTCGCGGAAGGCAATCCCATGGCAACGCACGCTGCGCCTGAGATCTGGTTCCTGACCGGCAGTCAGGCCATGTACGGCGACGACACCCTCCGCCAGGTGGCCGACCAGTCGCGGCAGATCGCGGCCGCGCTCGACAGCTCGCCGCACATCCCCGCCCGGGTCGTCTGGAAACCGGTCCTGACCACCAGCGGCGACATCCTGCGGGTCTGCCGGGACGCCGCCGCGCACGGGGCCGTCGGGGTGATCGCCTGGATGCACACCTTCTCACCGGCGAAGATGTGGATCGCCGGCCTGGACGCCCTGCAGACGCCGCTGCTGCACCTGCACACCCAGGCCAACGTCCTGCTGCCGTGGGACGAGATCGACATGGACTTCATGAACCTCAACCAGGCGGCGCACGGCGACCGGGAGTTCGGGTTCATCCAGACCCGCCTCGGGGTGGCCCGCAAGACCGTCGCCGGGCACGTCAGCGACCCGCGCGTGGTGTCCCGGGTGGGCGCCTGGGCGCGGGCGGCGATCGGCTGGTCGGCCATGCGGTCGCTGCGGCTGGCCCGCTTCGGCGACAACATGCGCGACGTGGCGGTGACCGAGGGCGACAAGGTGGAGGCGGAGCTGCGCTTCGGGGTCTCCGTGAACACCTACGGCGTCAACGACCTCGTCGAGGTCGTCGGCGAGGTCACCGACGCGCGGGTGGACGACCTGGTCAAGGAGTACGACGACAGCTACCGCATGGTGCCCGAGCTGCGCCCCGGCGGCGACCGCCACCAGTCCCTGCGCTACGCCGCCCGGCTGGAGCTCGGCCTGCGTGCCTTCCTCGAAGCCGGTGGGTTCCGTGCCTTCACCACCAACTTCGAGGACCTGGGCGGGCTGCGCCAGCTGCCCGGCATCGCCGTGCAGCGCCTCATGGCCGACGGCTACGGCTTCGGCGGTGAGGGCGACTGGAAGACCTCGGTCCTGGTGCACACCCTCAAGGCCATGGCGGTCGGGGTCGACGGCGGCACCTCGTTCATGGAGGACTACACCTACGACCTCACGCCGGGCCGGGAACTGGTCCTCGGCGCGCACATGCTCGAAGTGTGCCCGAGCATCGCCGCGGGCACCCCGTCCGTCGAGATCCACCCGCTGAGCATCGGCGGGCGGGAGGACCCCGTCCGGCTGGTGTTCGACGCCGCGCCCGGTCCCGCCGTCGTGCTGGGCCTGGCCGACATGGGCGAGCGGTTCCGGCTCGTCGCCAACGAGGTCGACGTGGTGGCGCCGCCGCACCCGCTGCGCCGGCTGCCGGTCGCCCGGGCCGTCTGGCGCCCCCGCCCGCACCTGGCCGGCTCGGCCGAGGCGTGGATCACCGCCGGCGCCCCGCACCACACCGTGCTCTCGCAGGCGGTGGGGGTGGAGGAGCTGCACGACCTGGCCGCGATGAGCCGCACCGAGCTGGTCGTCATCGACGCCGACACGAACCCGCGCCGCTTCGCCGACGAGATCCGCTGGAATCAGGCGTACTACCGGCTCGCCCGGGGGTTCTGACCCGGCGACGGAACATCGCGCGGGTGTGCCGGCGGCGGGATGTTCGCGGCGCTCATGGCCCGGCGAGCCGGGCGAGCACCTTCTTGTGCAGGAGGCCGTTGGTCACGACGGCTGTTCCGCGCGTGGCGTCGACGCGACCGTCCAGGTCGCTGAAACGGCCGCCGGCCTCCTGCACGATGACCTGGCTCGCGGCCAGGTCCCAGACGTGCCCGGTGGGGTCGAGAGCGACGTCCAACTTCCCCTCCGCCACTGCCATCTGGGCCAGGAAGCCGCCCGATCCGAACGTCCACCGCACGTCCGACACCAGCCCGACCAAGGGACCCAGCAAGCCGCGGCGATTCCACACGTCCAGTTCGGCGAAGCTCAGGTGCGCCTCGGCGACCTCATCCACCGCCGACACCTGGATCCGATTCCCATCGGCGAACGCGCCGCCACCGTGGGAAGCCCACCACCTCCGCCTCAGTGTCGGGGCACTGACCACACCGACCACCGGTTGGCCGTCCTCGAGAAGCGCGATCAAGGTGCCGTAGTGCGCCAGGCCACGAGCGAAGTTGTTCGTGTGGTCGATGGGATCGATGGCCCAGCAGCGTCCCTGTCCGATCTGGTCGCCGTGCAGTTCCTCCGCCACGACGGCGTCCTCCGGCCGGCGCTCGGCCAGCACCGCGGCGAGCGCCCGTTCCGTCTCCAGATCGGCTTCCGTCACCAGGCTCCGGTCGGGCTTGACGGTGACGACCGAGCCCGCGCGGAAGTGCGCCGTGGTGATCCGGTCGGCCTGTTCCGCGAGTTCCAGGGCAAGGCTCAGGTCCTGCTCGTACCAGCTGGCCACCGTCGGAGGCTATCGCCACGGCCGCCCCGCAGTGCGATCAGCTCCGGCGGGCGGCGAGAGTCTCCTCGGCGTACGACCAGAGCCGGTCGGCGGCGGCCGGGTCCACGGCGTGCTCGGCCACCCCGGTCATCGGCTCCGGACCACCCGGGACCACCTCCGCCTCCTGGTTGTCCTCGAAGTAGCGGCCGGTGCTGCCGTCGACCAGCGGCGACGCGGCCAGCAGCACCGTGGTGGCGGCACCCTGGGCCGGGGTCTTGTAGTGGTCCGGCACCGCCAGGGTGCCCGTCTCGTCGGTCGTCACGCCGAAGGAGCGGAGCGTGTCCTCGCTCAGGTGGCGCTGCAGGTTGGTGATGATGACGCCCGGGGCCAGTGCGTTGGCGGTGATCCCGTCGGCGGCCCAGCGGCGGGCGATGCCGACGGCCAGGAGGACGTCGGCGGTCTTCGACTGGCTGTACGCGGTCCACGGGTCGTACGGGCGGCGGGCGAAGTGCGGGTCGTCGAAGCCGATGCCGGCGCGCAGCTGTGCCCCGGAGCTGACCACCACGACCCGGGCGGAGCCGGCGGACCGGAGGCTGTCGCGCAGGCCCCGGGCGAGCGCGAAGTGGCCGAGGTAGTTGGTGGCCAGCTGCAGTTCCCAGCCTTCCGGGGTCAGCTCGCGGTGCGGCACTGCCATGATCCCGGCGTTCGCGATGAGGGCGTGCAGCGGTCCGGTCCACCCGGCCACGAAGGCGTCGACGGAGTCGAGGTCGGCCAGGTCGAGCGCGGCCGCCCGGACCGAGCCCGGCCCGGGACCGGCGAACTCGGCCACGAGATCGCCCGCGCGGGCGGGGTCGCGGGTCGCCACGGTGACCTCCGCGCCGGCGCGGGCGAGGGCGCGCACGGTCTCCAGGCCGATGCCGGAGGCGCCCCCGGTGACGATCATGCGGCGCCCCGTGAGGTCGAGGCCGGCGATGATCTCGTCGGCGGTGGTGCGCGCGGTGAAGGGTGTGGTCAGGCGTGTGCTCTCGGTCATGACGGCAACGCTACGACCGCTGGCCTGGACGGCCTATAGTTTGACGTCTGCATTAGTTTAGCGAGCGTCCGAGGAGGGTGCGCGTGGACCCGTTGGAGGACGTCCTCTCCCTGATCGGGGCGACGAGCCGCCTGTCCGCCGGCCTGGCGGCCGGAGGGCGGTGGGCGGTCCGGTTCGACCCGCCCGCCGGGGTGAAGTTCAACGTCGTACGCCGGGGCACCTGCTGGCTCCGGGTGGACGGGGTGGCGGATCCCCTCCGGCTCCGGGAGGGTGACTGCTTCCTGCTGACCCGGCCGGTCGCGTTCACCCTGGCCAGCGACCTGAGCCTGCCGACCGAGCCGGCGGGCCCCCTGTTCGTCGCGGCCGTCGACGGCGTGGCCCGCGCCGGGGACGGCGACGAGGTGTTCCTCATCGGGGGCGCGTTCACGTTCACCGACCGCGCTCAGGCGCTGCTGCTGGACGGCCTGCCGCCGGTCCTCCACGTGGCGGCCGGGACACCCGAGGCCGCGACCGTGCGACGGGCGGTCGAGGAGATCGACGCGGAACTGCAGCGGAACGCGGCGGGCGCCCGGCTCGTCGCCGAGCACCTCGCCGTCGTCATGCTGGTGCGGATCCTGCGCCTCTACCTTGCGGGGGACGCCGGCCGTACGTCCTCGGGCTGGTTGGCGGGCCTGACCGATCCCACCGTAGCGACCGTCCTGCGACGTATGCACGCCCGGCCCGCTCATCCGTGGACGGTCGCCGAACTGGCGCGTACCGCGGCCGTGGCCCGGTCCACGCTGGCGGCCCGGTTCAAGCAGGTGGTCGGCCAGGGCCCGCTGGAGTACCTCACCGCGTGGCGCATCGAGCTGGCCGCCGACCGCATCCGCCGCGGTGACGGCACCGTCGCCACCATCGCCCGGGATGTGGGGTACGGCTCGGAAAGCGCCTTCAGCGTCGCCTTCAAGCGCACCATCGGTCTCTCGCCGCGCGCCTATCGCGCGGTGGCCCGGGCCGAGTAAGCGCGGCTCAGTCCACGAGCACGCCGGGGTTGAGGATCCCCTGGGGATCGAGTGCGGTCTTGGCGGCGCGCAGGGCCAGAGCGAACGGTTCGGGGCGCTGCCGGTCGTAGCCGGGGCGGTGGTCGCGGCCGACGGCGTGGTGGTGGGTGATGGTGGCGTGCTGGCGGTGGAGGACGTCGGTCGCGACCTCCTTGAGGTGGTCCCAGACGGCGACCTCGTCGCCGGGCCGGCCTCCGGCCAGCACCGTGAAGTAGGGCGCCGCTCCGTCGGGATAGACGTGCGTGAGGCGGCAGTTGACGGTGGCGGGATGTCCGGTGGCCGCGCGAGCGGCGGCGCCGACCTCGGCACGGACCGCGTCGATCAGGGCGGGGAGCCGGGTCCAGGTGGCGGCCGTCTCGAAGGTCTCGACGACGGCTCCCATCCGGGCGAGGCCGTCGCGCAGGTACGGCATCCGGAGGAACGCCGAGCGCCAGGCGCCGACCGCCTCGTCGCCCCGGCGCTCCGAGCCGGCGGAGGGCCGGCCCCCGTGCGCGCGGGCCAGGTCCAGCGCCTGGGCGAGCGGGGCGTCCACCGGTACGGCGGCCGACTCGAAGCCGAGCACGAGCACGGACGAGCCGTCCCCGGCGGCGCCGGACAGGGCGGCCTCACCGGGGTCGAGCAGCCGGCAGTTGGCGGGGGAGAGGCCGGACTGGGCGATCGCACGGACCGCGCGCAGTGCGGCGGCGAAGTCGGCGAACCGGACCGACGCGGAGGCCCGGTGGTGGGGGCGGTCCTGCAGCCGCATCCACGCCTCGGTGATGACGCCCAGGGTGCCCTCGGAACCGAGGAACAGCCGGTCCGGAGACGGTCCGGCGCCGGACGCGGGCACCTGCCACGACGTGCCGGCGCCGGCCGGGGTGACCAACCGCAGGGCCTGGACGAAGTCGTCGATGTGCGTGTGGACGGTCGCGTAGTGACCGCCGGCCCGGGTGGCGAGCCAGCCGCCGAGCGTGGAGAACTCGAAACTCTGCGGGAAGTGCCGCAGCGTCAGGCCGTGCGGCCGGAGCTGGTCCTCCAGTGCCGGGCCGAGGACGCCGGCCTGGATGCGGGCGGCGCGGCTCTCGGTGTCGACCTCGCACACCCGGTCCATCGCGGTCAGGTCGAGCGACAGCACCGCCCGGTGTGCGTCGCCGCGGTACTCCACGCCCCCGGTCACCGAGGAGCCCCCGCCGTAGGGGATGACCGCCACGCCACGGCCGCCGGCCCACTCCAGGAGGTCGGCCACGTCTTGGTCGTCCGCCGGCCGGGCGACCAGATCGGGTATCCGCCCGGGACGGCCGCGCAGGGCTCGGATCACATCCCGGTACGCCTTGCCCATGGCGTGCGCGGCGCGCGCCTCCGGGTCGTCGGTGACGAGGTGCGCGAGACTCCGCGGCGGCTCGACGGCGGGCCGGGCGATCCGCAGGTCGGCGACCCGGGGGACGGGCAGCGGGCGCGCGAGCGTGCCGGGGAGGAGTGCGCCCAGCGCCGCGCACTCGGCGTCGTCGGGATGTGCGTCCGCCCAGCCCCAGCCCCACCAGGAGCGGGCGCGGGCGGTGCGGCTCGCGGTTGCCGTGTCGGCCAGGGCCATGTCGGTATCCATCCGATCACCGAACCTACCGATTGGTAATACTACGATGACGTCATGGCCGAGACTCTCACCGTGACGTTGACGTTGGAACAGCGCGGTCCGGCGGGCGCGTTCGTGCTGACCGACGAGCAGGTGTCCGTCGTGGGGGAGGGTCGCCGGACGTTCCCGGTGCGGGTGCACGTCAACGGGGTGACGCTGCCGCTGCGGCTGGCCCGGATGGGCGGCGAGAACCTGATCGGGCTGTCCCGCGCGGCGCGGGAGCAGGCCGGGGTGAGCATCGGGTCGACGTACGAGGTGGCCGTCGCCGCCGACGCGGAGCCCCGTACCGTCGAGGTGCCCGAGGACCTGGCCGCCGCTCTCGCCGGCGACGCCCCGGCGCGGACGGCGTTCGAGGCGCTGGCCCCCTCGCACCGCAAGGAGTTCGTCCGCTGGGTCGGCGAGGCCAAGCGGGAGGCCACCCGGGCGCAGCGCGTCACGAAGACGATCGAGATGCTCCGCGCCGGCCAGCACCGCTGAAGGGCGATCCTCCCGACGGCCCCAGCACCCGGCCGGGCGGGGCCGGTCGACCGACCGGCTCCGCCCGGACCCGCTGCGCCTAGCGGCGCGGCCGCTGCGGCACGCGCGGCAGGACGTACGGCGGGCCACTGTAGACGAGGTCGGCCCTCATCTCCTGGTACGCCCGCTTGGGCTGGTAGTTCTCGTCGTAGATGGTCGCCAGGCCCTCCGGCGGGTCGGAGAACCAGCCGGGCACCCAGGAGTGCTTGTCGGTGAATCCCCAGACGGTGAACGACAGGCAGTGCCGCTCGGCCAGGCAGGCCCGCAGCAGCACGCTGAAGTTCGCCGCGGAGGCCTGCAGGCGCGGGTTGATCTCGTTCGAGTCGCCGGCCCGGACCCCCTCGGTGAGCTGGCTGCGCACGTCGACCTCGGTGAACGCCGTGGCCAGCCCCAGCCCGGCGAACTTCCGCAGCGCCTCGGCGACCTGGAAGGTGTCGAAGTTGCCGTACTGGGTGCCGAGGTGGCCCTGGCTGCCGATGCCGTCGATCGGCACGCGCTGGGCCAGCAGGCTCCTGGCCATGTCGTACACGAACTGGGTCTTGTCGTTCGCGGGGTCGCGCGAGCCGAAGGCCTCGATGTTGTAGTCGTTGTAGAACAGCAGCGCATGCGGGTCGGCCGCGCGGGCCCACCGGAAGGCGTCGGCGATGTAGCCGGGGCCGAGGTGCTCGGCCCAGAACCCCTTGTAGTGCAGGGTCGACGGGGTGTCCCAGGGGTCGCTGACCGCCTCGTTGACCACGTCCCACTGCCAGATCCGGCCCTTGAAGTGGGTGACCACGGCGGTGATGTGCTCACGCAGGATGTCGCGCAGCTCGGTGTCGCTGATGGAGCCGTCGGCCACACCGCTGGTCAACCAGCCGGGCAGCTGGTTGTGCCAGACCAGGACGTGCCCGCGTACCCGCTGGTTGTTCTGTTTGGCGAAGGCGAGGAGCCGGTCGGCGGGCTCCCAGTTGTAGGTGCCGCGGGTCGGCTCCAGGCTCTCCCACTTCATCACGTTCTCCGCGGTGACGGTGGAGAATTCCGACGCCGCGAGCTGGCGGTACCGCGGGTCCGCCGGGTCGTCGAGGGCGGCCATGTCGACGGCCGTGCCGATGGCCAGGCCGTGGCGCTGCGCGAGGTTGCGCAGGCTCTGGTCGGCGGGGTCGTAGGGGCGGCCGGCCGCGGCCGGGACGCTGCTGAGGGTGGCGGCGGTGGCCACGGCGACCGCGCCGGCGGCTATCCATCGTCGCAGTTTCATGAGCTTTTCCTCCAGGCCGAGAGGGCATGAGGTACGCGGCAGGTGCGCAGCCGAAACTTCCGAGCAAGGTTCCGGTAACTGGGCCGGAACAATACGGTCGTCGATTCCCACCCGTCAACCGTGGCGGAGCCTTGACCCGGAACGCGGCGGGTCCTACGGTGCCCACAAGCGATCGAAAGGGCTCGAAAGTACCGGCCATCCAGTCGAAAGCCCTCGGGGGTCGAGTGATGACGAGGGGGAGACCGGTGACCACGGACGATTCCCGGAAAGTCACCATCGCGGCGATCGCGCGGCTGGCCGGCGTCTCGGTACCGACGGTGTCGCGGGTTGTCAACGGCCGCTCCGACGTCGCCCCGCAGACCCGGGAGCGGGTCGAGGAGTTGCTGACCCGGCACGGCTACCGCCGCCGCAGGCCGAGCATGCGGCCCAGCTCCGGCCTGATCGACCTGGTGTTCAACGACCTGGACAGCCCGTGGGCCGTCGAGATCATCCGTGGGGTCGAGGACGTCGCGCACGCGGCCGGCATCGGCACCGTGGTCTCGGCGATCCACCGGCGCAGCTCGTCGGCCCGGCAGTGGCTGGACAACCTGCGCACCCGCTCCACCCAGGGGGTCATCTTCGTGACCTCCACCCTGGAGCCGCCGCTGCAGGCCGAGCTGCGCCGTCTCAACATCCCCGTCGTCATCGTCGACCCCGCCGGGGTGCCCCCGCAGGAGGCGCCCACCGTCGGCGCGACCAACTGGGCGGGCAGCCTGCGCGCGACCGAGTACCTGCTCGGTCTCGGCCACCGGCGGATCGGCTTCATCGCGGGGCCGCCGCAGCTGATGTGCAGCCGGGCGCGCCTCGACGGCTACCGGACCGCGCTGGAGAGCGCCGGCCTCGGCGTCGCCGAGGAGCTGATCCGCCCGGGCAACTTCTATCACGAGGCCGGGTTCGCCGCAGGGAACCAACTGCTGCGCCTGCCGGAGCCGCCCACCGCGATCTTCGCCGCGAGCGATCAGATGGCCCTCGGCGTCTACGAAGCCGTGCGACGGCGCGGCCTGCGGGTGCCCGACGACATCAGCGTCGTCGGGTTCGACGACCTGCCGGAGGTCGAGTGGTGCGCCCCGCCGCTGACCACCGTCCGGCAGCCCCTCGCCAAGATGGGCCTGCTGGCCGCTCGCACGGTCCTGCGCCTGGCACAGGGTGAGCGGATCGAGAGCCCGCGGGTGGAGCTGGCCACCGAGCTCGTGGTCCGCGACAGCGCGGCCCCGCCGGCCACCTGACCCTCCGCAGCGTCCGGCCCGCACGACGGGGTGGCGGCGTCACCGGTAGGGCCGGCACGAGGCCCGGACGACCAGCTCGGTGGGCAGCCGGATGTGCGTGTCGCGTTCGACGCCGGCGATCAGGTCGATGAGCAGGCGCAACGCCTCGGCGCCCATGCGCTGCAGCGGTTGCATGATCGTGGTCAGCGGGGGGTTCACCAGCGCCGACTCCGGGACGTTGTCGAAACCGATCACGGACAGGTCGTCGGGCACCGTGAGGCCCATGCTCCGGGCGACGTCCATCGTCGAGATCGCCGAGAGGTCGTTTCCCGCGAAGATCGCCGTCGGCCGGTCCGGGAGCGCGAGCAGTTCCGCGGCCGTACTGGCGGCGCTCTCGACCCGGAAGCCGCCGACGCGCACGATCCGCTCGTCCACCGGCACGTCGGCGTCGGCCATGGCCCTGCGGAAGCCGGCCTCGCGCAGGCGCGCCGACTCCAGGTCGGGGCGTCCGCTGATGTGCCCGATGCGGCGGTGGCCGAGCGACAGCAGGTAGTTGGTGGCGAGCACGGCGCCGGCGAAGTTGTCCGAGTCGACCGTCGGCAGGCCGGAGGGACCGGTGTGGGGGTCGACGGCCACGACGTGGAAGCCGTCCTTGGTCTCGATCACGGTCGGCGTGACGATCACGGCGCCGTCGATAAGGGTCCCGGACAGGCGGGCCAGCGAGCGCCGTTCCCAGCCTATGGCGGCGCCCTCGCCGTCGCCGCTGGAGTAGGCCAGCAGCTGGTAACCGCTGCCGGCGACCTCCCGGGACGCTCCCTTGAGCAGTTCGGTCGAGAACGGCTCGAACTCGGCGACCAGGATGCCGAGCACGTTCGTGCGGTGGCTGCGCAGGCTCTGCGCCCCGAGGCTGGCCTCGTAGCCCAGCTCGTGGATGACCTGCTGGACGCGCTCCACGGTCGCCTGGGCCACGCCGTACCGACCATTGACCACCTTCGATACCGTTGCCACCGAGACGCCGGCGGTACGTGCCACGTCCGACATCTTGACGCGCTCCGGGAACACCACGCCGACGATGATAGAGCGGGTGCGCGGAACCCCGTCAGGGAAGATTCGAAAACGTTATCGATACCGATTGACACCCTGTTACGGGGCTGTAAAACTCCCCCGCAGGCCGAGTACCGCGACTGCCTGATGGAGGAGAACATCGATGGCGACGAAGCGCCGTGCAGGTGCCGCCCTGGCACTTCTTGTGACAAGTGCTCTCGTCGTCGCTGGTTGCAACAGCGGCGGCGAGGACGAGGCGTCCAGTGAGGGCGAGCTGTACAAGAACCCGGTGACCCTGACCTGGTGGCACAACGCGCCCCAGGACGGGCCCGGAAAGACCTACTGGGAGAAGGTCGCCAAGGACTTCTCCGCGCTCCACCCGACCGTCAAGATCGAGATCGAGGCGATCGAGACCAACCAGCTGCAGCGCACCCGCATCCCCGCCGCGCTGCTGAGCAACGACCCGCCGGACGTCTTCATGTCGTGGGGTGGCGGCGAGATGGTCGAGCAGGTCGAGGCCGACTACCTCAAGGACATCACCGACCAGGTCAAGACCGAGGTTGCCAACATCGGCAGCGCGGCCGAGATCTGGCAGGTGGACGGCAAGCAGTACGGCCTGCCGTTCCGGATGGGCATCGAGGGCATCTGGTACAACAAGGACATGTTCGCACAGGCGGGCATCAGCGCTCCGCCGACCACGTTCGACGAGCTCAACGCCGCGGTCACGAAGCTCAAGGCCATCAACGTCACCCCGATCGCCGTGGGCGCCGGTGACAAGTGGCCCGCCGCGCACTGGTGGTACAACTTCGCGCTGCGCGCCTGCTCGGTCGACACTCTGAAGAAGGCGTCCAAGGACAAGGTCTTCGACGACCCGTGCTTCGTGAAGGCCGGCCAGGACCTGAAGACCTTCATCGACACCAAGCCGTTCCAGAACAACTTCATCGCCACGCCGGGCCAGAACGACCCGACCAGCGCCAATGGCCTGCTCGCCAACGGCAAGGCCGCGATGGAGCTGATGGGCGACTGGAACCGGGGCACGCTGGACAACGTCGCCACGGACAAGGCGAAGCTCGCCAAGTTCCTCGGCTGGTTCCCCGTGCCGGCGATCTCCGGCTCCGCCGGTGACCCGAAGGCGGCGCTCGGTGGCGGCGACGGGTTCGCCTGCTCCAAGAAGGCCCCGGCCGAGTGCGTCGAGTTCCTCAAGTACATCGCGAGCCCCGAGGTGCAGAAGGGCTACGCCGAGACCGGCACCGGCCTGCCTGTCGTCAAGGGCGCGGAGGCCGGCATCACGGACCCCGCGCTGAAGTCCATCCTGCAGGCCACGTCGGAGGCGAGCTACGTCCAGCTCTGGCTGGACACGGCCTACGGCAGCACCGTCGGCACCGCCATGAACGACGGGATCGTCGGCATCTTCTCGGGCAAGGGAACGCCGGAGCAGGTCGTCGCGGGGATGAAGGCAGCCGCGAGCAAGTGACCTCCACCGACCAAACCCGGTTCCCCGCCGGCGGCGTCTCCGCGCCGCCGGCGGGTCGCCGGCCCGCCGGGCGCCCGTCGTCCCGACGGGCCGAGACTCGCCGCAAGTGGTACGAGATCATCGGGCTCACGACGCCGGCGCTCGTGGTCTACGTGATGTTCGTGCTGGTGCCGATGGGCTTCGCGGTCTACTACAGCCTGTTCCGGTGGCGTGGCGTCGGACCCCCCACCGAGTACGTCGGCTTCAAGAACTACACCCTCGCCTTCCAGGACCCGATCTTCCTCGACGCGTTGCGCAACAACGCCGTCATCGTGTTCGGTTCGCTGCTGATCCAGGGCCCGGTCGCCCTGGGCATCGCGCTGCTGCTCAACCGCCGCTTCCGCGGGCGCGCCGTGTTCCGCCTGCTGGTGTTCGTGCCCTACGTGCTCGCCGAGGTCACCGTCGGCATCATGTGGAAGCTGATCCTGGCCGAGGGCGGCACGGTCGACGCGCTGCTGCGGTCCCTGGGACTGGGCGGCCTGGTGCAGGCGTGGCTCGCCGACCTCGACGTCGTCATCTGGACGCTGCTCTTCGTCCTCACCTGGAAGTACGTCGGTTTCGCGATCATCCTCCTGCTCGCCGGCCTGTCGAACGTGCCGCACGAGCTGACCGAGGCCGCCGCGATCGACGGCGCGAGCTGGTGGCAGACCCAGCGCCACGTCACCCTCCCGCTGCTCGGCCCGACGATCCGGATCTGGATGTTCCTGTCGATGATCGGTTCGCTGCAGGTCTTCGACGTGATCTGGGTGACCTCGGTGCCGGCGGTCCGGTCGCTCGGGGCCTCGGGAACCATGGCGACGTACATGGTGGACAACGGGTTCTTCGCCCGGTTGTGGGGCTACGGCAACGCGGTGGCCGTGATCCTCTTCGTCATCTCGTTCGTCGCGGCGCTGCTGTTCCAGCGCTTCCTCCTCCGCCGGGACATCGAGGGCGCCATCACCAAGGGGGCGAACTGACCGTGGCCACGAACCCCGTCCACTCCCCGTCCGCCGGGCGCCGGCCGGTGTCGTGGGGCACCCCGCTGACGTACGCGCTGGCGCTCGCGGTCGCGGCCGTGTCGATCGCGCCGATCCTCTACGTGATCGTCGGTGGCTTCCGCACCACCCCCCAGATCGTCGCCGACCCGGGCGGCCTGCCCGACCCGTGGGTCTTCGACAACTACACCCGGGTGCTGACGCAGAGCAAGTTCTGGCAGCAGGCCTTCAACAGCGGGGTGATCGCCCTCGGCACCACGCTCGGCGTCGTGGTGCTCGGCATGGCTGCCGCCTTCGTGCTGGCCCGGTACACCTTCCGGGGCCGTGAGGGCCTCTACACCTTCTTCACGCTCGGCCTGCTCTTCCCGGCCGGGGCGGCGATCCTGCCGCTCTACCTGATGCTGCGCGACCTGGACCTGATCAACTCCTACTACGCGGTGATCCTCCCGCAGGTCGCCTTCCAGTTGCCGCTGACGATCGTGATCCTGCGACCCTTCCTGTCGGCCATTCCCCGCGAGCTGGAGGATGCGGCCGCCATCGACGGCGCGGGCCGGCTCGGCTTCCTCTGGCGCATCGCGCTGCCGCTGTCGCGGCCCGCGCTCGTCACCGTCGGCGTCCTGGCGTTCGTGGCGAGCTGGAACTCGTTCCTGCTGCCGCTGCTCGTCCTCGGCGATGTCGACCTGCACACCCTGCCGCTCGGGGTGCAGAACTTCTCGAGCCAGTTCTCCACCGACACCGCGGGTGTCCTCGCCTTCACGTCGCTGGCGATGCTGCCCGCACTGTTCTTCTTCACGCTCGCGGAGAAGCAGATCGTCGGTGGCCTGCAGGGCGCGGTCAAGGGCTGAGCGACAGCGGTAACAAGCACAACCAACGAAAGGCACAGCATGACTGAGGTCCACGCGGTCGTGGCCGGGCCGGCACCGGCCCAGGCGACTCCCGACCACGACCGGCCGGACGGGCGCGCCGGCGAGGCGCGCGTACGTGAGCTGCTCGGCCGGATGACGATCGAGGAGAAGATCGCGCAGCTCGTCGGCTTCTGGGAGAAGGAGGACGGCGAGGCGGTCGCACCCCTGCAGGGCGAGTTCGGCGACGCCGTCAAGCTCGAGGACTTCGCCCGGCACGGACTCGGCCACCTCACCCGGGCCTACGGCACCCGCCCGGTCGACACCGCCGAACGGGCGGCCTGGCTGTGGAAGTTCCAGCGGGACCTGGTGACGGGCACCCGGCTGGGTATCCCGGCGCTCGTCCACGAGGAGTGCCTCACCGGCCTCTCGGCGTGGAAGGCGGCCACCTTCCCCACGCCGCTGGGCTGGGGCGCCGCGTTCGACCCCGAGCTGGTCAGCGAGATGGCCGCGGCCATCGGGGCCTCGATGCGGGCGCTCGGCATCCACCAGGGTCTCGCCCCGGTGCTCGACGTGATCCAGGACCCGCGCTGGGGCCGGGTCGACGAGTGCATCGCCGAGGACCCCTACCTCGTCGGCACCATCGGCACGGCGTACGTGCGCGGCCTTCAGTCGGAGGGCGTGCACGCCGCGCTGAAGCACTTCGCCGGCTATTCCGCGTCGCGCGCCGGGCGCAACTTCGGTCCGGTGCACGCCGGCCCCCGGGAGCTCGCGGACGTGCTGTTCCTCCCGTTCGAGATGGCGATCCTCGACGGGAACGCCCGCAGCGTCATGCACTCCTACACCGAGATCGACGGCGTGCCGGTCGCCGCCGATCCGGCGATGCTGACCGGCGTGCTGCGGGACCGGTGGGGCTTCGACGGCACGGTGGTGTCCGACTACTTCGGAGTCGCCTTCCTGAACCTGCTGCACCACGTCGCGGCCGACAACGCGGAGGCGGCCGTGCAGGCGCTTGCCGCGGGTGTCGACGTCGAGCTCCCGACGGGCGACGCCTATCTGACCCTGCGGGAGAGTGTGCGGGCCGGCAAGGTCGACGAGGCGCTCATCGACCGGGCGGTGCTGCGGGTCCTGCGCGAGAAGCTGGACCTCGGGCTGCTCGACGCCACGTTCACGGACGAGCCGCCGCAGGGGGTCGACCTCGACTCGCCGGAGCACCGGTCGATCGCCCGCCGCCTCGCCGAGGAGTCGGTCGTCCTCGTCGCCAACCGGGAGGTCCTGCCCCTGCCCGCGGGCCGCCGCGTGGCGGTCATCGGGCCGAACGCGGACCGGCAGGCCGCCCTCTTCGGGTGCTACTCCTTCCTCAACCACGTGCTCGTCCAGCACCCCGGCGTGGACACCGGCATCGAGGTGCCGACCGTCCTCGACGCGGTGCGGGTCGAGTTCGGATCCGATCTCGTCACCTGGGCGAGCGGCTGCGACGTCGACACCGACGACCGGTCCGGCTTTGCGGAGGCCGTCGCCACGGCATCCGCCGCGGACGTCGCCGTGCTGGTCGTCGGTGACCACGCCGGCCTCTTCGGGCGCGGCACGGTCGGCGAGGGCTGCGACCGGGAGGACCTGGAGCTGCCCGGCGTCCAGCGCGAGCTCGTGGAGGCCGTGCTGGCCACGGGCACGCCGGTCGTCCTCGTGCTGCTCACCGGCAGGCCGTACGCGGTCGGCTGGGCGCTGTCGGGCTGCGCCGCGGTGGTGCAGGCGTTCTTCCCCGGCGAGGAGGGGGCCGGAGCGATCGCGGGCGTGCTCTCCGGGCGGGTGAACCCGTCGGCCAGGCTGCCGGTCAGCCTGCCCCGCTCGGCGGGAGCGCAGCCGTACTCGTACCTGCACCCCACGCTGGGGGAGGGCGGCGAGGTGACCAACCTGCCGGCGACGCCCGCGGCGGAGTTCGGCCACGGCCTCTCCTACACGACGTTCGAACACGCCGGCCTGACCGTGCCCGCCACGGTGCCGACCGACGGGGCGCTGCACGTGACGGTCCGCGTCACGAACACCGGCGGGGTCGCCGGCGACGACGTGGTCCAGCTCTACGGCCGCGACCTGGTGGCCCCGGTGACCCGGCCGGTGGCACAGCTGCTCGGATACCGGCGGGTCCACCTGGAGCCGGGCCAGTCGGTCACCGTCGAGCTGACGGTCCCCACCACTCGCCTGGCCTTCTCCGACCGCACGCTCACCCGCGTCGTGGAGCCCGGCGACGTCGAACTGTGGGTCGGCACGAGCGCGCGGCGAGACACCGAGGCGTCGACCACCCTGGTCGGTGTCACCGTGCCGGTCACCAACGACTCGCCACGGTGGACGACGTCCGAGATCAGGTGAGGCCGGTCCGCCGGGCGTCCCCGTGGCCGCCCGGCGGACCGGCACCCGCCTGCGGGACCCGGTCTGCCCGCCGACGGTGCTCCTCCGGCTGACCCGACACGTTCCGAAACTTCCGGATTCCCGTCCCGGCACCCGATCCTCGATGGTCGGAACCGGGCCCGTCGCCGACGGCTCCTACTCGGTAAAGCGGACTGCTGAACAGCGCCGATGCAGATTCAAGGTTCCTCCTGGAGGGGGATCGGCTTCCACAACATTTCCGGAAGTCGTTGACAACGCGGCGACGCGCCACCGATGCTGTCGCCATCGACACTCTTCCATGACCGTCGATGCGAACCGCCCCGCATGCGCTCCTCCGCCACCGTCCAGAGAGGAAGCACGTCCATGACCGACACCCCCGTCCAACCGCGGACCCGCAGCCGCGGACGCCTCCGGATGCTCCTGGGCGGCGCCTGCGCCGCCGCCCTGGTGACCGCCGGCGCCACCGCCCTCCTGTCCAGCCCGGCGCAGGCCCAGACCGTGACCTCGAACTCCACCGGGACGCACAACGGCTACTTCTATTCCTTCTGGAAGGACAGTGGCAACGTCTCCATGACCATGGGTAACGGCGGCCAGTACAGCACCCAGTGGAGCAGCATCAACAACTTCGTCGCCGGCAAGGGCTGGAACCCCGGCGCCCGCCGGACCGTCACCTACTCGGGCAGCTTCAATCCGTCCGGCAACGCCTACCTGACCCTCTACGGCTGGACGCGGAATCCCCTCGTCGAGTACTACATCGTCGACAGCTGGGGCACCTACCGGCCGCCGGGCGGCCAGGGATTCATGGGCACGGTCACCAGCGACGGCGGCACCTACGACATCTACCGGACGCAGCGGGTCAACGCGCCCTCCATCGAGGGCACCCGGACCTTCTACCAGTACTGGAGCGTCCGGCAGTCGAAGCGGGTGGGCGGCACCATCACCGCCGGCAACCACTTCGACGCGTGGGCCCGCTACGGGATGAACCTGGGCAGCCACGACTACCAGATCCTGGCCACGGAGGGCTACCAGAGCAGCGGCAGCTCCAACATCACGGTGGGCGGCACCGCCAACCCCACCACGCCACCGCCCGGTGGTGGCGGCGGCTGCACGGTCAGCGTCAGCCGCGCCGACGAGTGGAGCGACCGGTTCAACGTGAACTTCTCGGTCAGCGGCAGCAGCAACTGGGTCGTCACCATCCGCACGAACGGCGGTCAGACGCTGCAGAACAGCTGGAACGCCTCGATCAGCGGCACCAGCGGCACGCTCACGGCACGGCCCAACGGCAACGGCAACAACTTCGGCATCACGCTCTACAAGAACGGCAACTCCACCACGCCCACCGCGAGCTGCGCGACCGGCTGACCCGGAGACGCGGGTGGGGTGCCGCCGGGTGGGCCGGCACCCCACCCGCCGCCGTTTGCCCAGCGATCGGGTGGGTAGCCCGCGCCATGGCAGCCGTCCCGGTCGCGCACCGCAGCGTCGACGTGGACGGGATCCGGACGTTCTACCGGGAGGCCGGCGGCGCCGACGCTCCGGTCGTCCTCCTGCCGCACGGGTACCCGTCGTCGTCGTTCCAGTTCCGCCACCTGATGCCCGCACTGGGCGACCGTTGGCGGCTGCTCGCCCCCGACCTGCCCGGATTCGGCTACACCCGGGCGGACGAGGGCGCGTTCGCCTACACCTTCGACGCGTACGCCGACTTCCTGCGCCGGTTCACCGAAGTCGTCGGCCTGCGCCGCTACGCCGTCTATCTCCAGGACTACGGCTCGCAGTTCGGGCTGCGCCTGGCGATGAGCGCACCGGACCGGGTCGCCGCGCTGGTCATCCAGAACGGCGACATCTATCCCGACCAGCACGGGCCGAGGTACGCCCCGCTCAAGCGGATGTGGGCCGAGCCGTACGAGCAGGCGCTGGCGACGGTGGCGCCGAACGTCTCGGAACGGGGCTTCCGCGACGAGTTCGTGGGTGACCTGCCGGAGGAGCTCGCCGGCCGGGTCAGCCCCGACCTGTGGACCCTGTCCTGGGCGCAGGTGGGCCGGCCGCCCGGCCCGCGGAACCTCGCCCGGCTGCTCGCCGACCAACGCACCACCGTCGACTGGTTTCCACGCCAGCAGGCGTACCTGCGCCGGCACCGGCCGCCCACGCTCATCGTCTGGGGGCCGCACGACGGCTACATGCCCGAGGGCGCGGCGCGCGCGTACCTCCGGGACCTTCCCGACGCGGAGCTGCACCTGCTCGGCGGGGGCCACTGGCTGCTGGAGACCCACCTCGACGAGGTGGTGGCGCTGATGCGCGACTTCCTGGGCCGCGTCCACCGCCGTGGCCACCCCGACGACGGGGTGGCCACCGCGTGAGCGCACGTCAGCGTCTGGCCTCCTGCTTGGCCATCTCGGGCCGCTCGCCCCGGCCGACCTTCCGCAGCGCATCGCGGAGCTGCTTCTCGCTCATCTTGGAGTTGCCTTCGATGCCCGCGTTGTGGGCCTGTTGGCGAAGTTCGTGCAGTTGAGTCCGGTCGCCCATGTGGGCCTCCCCGTGGTGCGGTGGCGCGGGCGGCCCCGCGCCCTGTCGCCTCTCGTCTTCCCGGGCCCTCCGGGGGCAAACGCCGTCGCTACCGGGCCCGGGACCGCTCCGCCTCCTGGCCAGCCAGCCAGTCGTCGAAGGTCGTCGGCGCCGTCCGGGCGTCCGGTCCCGGCAGCAACACGTTGCCCGCCATGTCCGGGCCGAGGATCGCCTCCCACGTGGGGACGAGTCGCATCTCGCGTCCGAGCGCCCGGTGGGTCCGGCGGGCCATGTCGACGAGATCCTGACGGTCCGGGCCGGCCACGTCCCGGTGGCGTCCCTGCGGCGGGCCGCCGGCCACCTCGGCGAGCACCTCGGCGACGTCGGCCGGCGCGATCGGCTGCACGAGCAACGGCGCGAGGTAGGCCGTGCCGTTCCGCTCCGTCCAGGTGGCCACGGTCGCGGCGAAGTCGAAGAACTGGGTGACGGGGACGATGGTCCACGGCACGTCCCCGGCCGAGACGAGGCGCTCCTGTTCCCGCTTCCCCGAGTAGTGCGCGGTGCCGGCGATGCGGTGCACCTCCACGATGGAGAGCAGGACGTGATGGCGGACTCCCGCGTCCCGCTCGGCGCGCAGCAGGTTCGTCGTGGCGGCGGCGAAGTAGGCCACGGTGGCCTCGCGGTCGGCCGGCGGCGCGCTGACCGCGTCGACGACGACGTCGACCCCGGCCAGCGCCTCGTCCAGCCCGCTGCCGGCCACCAGGTCGACACCGTGGGACCGGCTCATCGGGACCGGATCGTGGCCGTGCCGGCGCAGGGCGGTCACGGTCAGCGACCCGATGTTGCCGGACGCGCCGGCGACGGCCACCCGCATGTCTGGCTCCTGTCTCCGCTCCGGTACGCGGCGCGCCCACGCGCCGGGAACCAGGGTAGGGGAGGCCGGCGTGGCCCAGGCCCGGAATCGGCTCCCCGGCCCGGCCGATGGGAGCTTCCCGGCGTGTACGGGGCGGTGGCCGGCCGGCGATTTTGCGATGCTGCGACGGTCGACCTGTCGACACCCCCGACTCGAAGGGACCTGCGATGGCAAAGGTGATCTCCACGCTGTTCATCTCGGCCGACGGTGTGGCCGAGATCGACCCCGACTGGCACTTCCCGTACTTCGACGAGAACATGGGCCGCGCCGTCACCGAGGACTACGACAGCGCCGACGTGCTGCTCATCGGCCGGGTGACCTACGACAGCTTCGCCGGGGCCTGGCCCGACCGCGAGGCCGCGGGCGGGGACGACGCCCCGTTCGCCAAGCAACTCGGTGACACGCGCAAGGTGGTCGCGTCGCGCCAGCCGCTGGAGTTCTCCTGGCGCAACTCGGAGCTGATCGAGGGCGATCTCGTCGAGGCGGTCGCCGCGCTCAGGGCCGACCCCGGCAGCAAGGGCGTTCTCATCCCGGGCTCGATCTCCGTGGTGCAGCAGCTGCTCGCCGCCGGGCTGGTCGACGAGCTGCGCTTGCTGGTGCATCCGGTGGCCGCCCGCAAGGGCCGCAGGCTGTTCGACGACGGCGACACGCCGTACCACTTCGGGGTGGCGGCCACGGAGGCGTTCCCGACGGGCGTGGTCCGGGTGATCTACACGCCGGCCGCGGCACCCGGGAAGGTCGGCTACGCCGACGTCACGGACCAGGTGCCGGGAGCGAAGTAGCCGGAGGCTCAGTCCGCGCCGGAGCCCGTGTCGACGATCTCGACGGGAGTGCCGGTTTCGACGGTGCGCGAGACGGTGCAGAGCCGGTCGTGCGACTGCCGCAGCGACCGGGGCAGCGCCTCGCGCGCGCTGTCGCCGTCGGCCCCCGCCGGGAACGTGACGGCGAACTCGACCCGGAGGTTCCGCATCCGGTTCCCACCGGTCTCGTCCCGGATCTTGTCGCCGGTGACCGTGACGGAGAACTGGCCGGGCTCGGCGCGGCGGCTCGTGATGAGGTCCACGTCGACCGCGGTGCACCCGCCGATGGCGGCCAGGAGCAGCTCCACCGGCGTGAAGTCGCCGTCGTCGCCCGTACCCATCGACATCGACCCGCCGCGGGCGTTCCGCACGACGTAGCGTCCCACGCTGGTGCGCTCGATCTCCACCGAGCGGAAGGTGTCGGCACTCATGACCGGCACGCTACCGCTGTGAGATCCGTCGCCGGCGGGAAGGGCCCGCCGAGCGCGCGACGTTGTGTGGCACGTGCCGGAGACGGATGTGGTGGTTGTCGGAGCCGGGCAGGCGGGCCTGTCCAGCGCGTACCACCTGCGCTCCGCCGGCCTCGACTTCGCCGTCCTGGACGCCGACGCGGCGCCCGGCGGGGCCTGGCGGCACCGCTGGCCGACGCTGCGCATGGCGACCGTGCACGGCATCTTCGACCTGCCCGGAATGCACTTCACGCCGCCACCGCCGGACGAGCCGGCCGCCGAGGCGGTGCCGGCCTACTTCGCCGCCTTCGAGCGGGAGTTCGACCTCGACGTGCGGCGGCCCGTCGCCGTCACGGCGGTCCGCGACGCCGACGACGGGCGGCTCCTCGTCGAAACCGACAAGGGCACCTGGACCACCCGCGCACTGATCAACGCGACGGGAACGTGGACCAGGCCGTTCGTGCCGTACTACCCCGGACAGGAGACGTTCCGCGGGCGCCAGCTGCACACCGCCCACTACCGGGGACCGGCGGAGTTCGCCGGGAAGCGCGTGGTGGTCGTCGGGGGCGGCGCGTCAGCCGTCCAGCTCCTGACCGAGATCGCCGACGTCGCCGCGACGACGACGTGGGTGACCCGCCGCCCGCCGGTGTTCCGGGAGGGGCCGTTCACGTCGGACTACGGGCGCGAGGTCGTCGCCAAGGTGGACGCGCGCGTCCGCGCCGGCCTGCCCCCGGGCAGCATCGCCAGCGCGACCGAGCTGGCGTGGACGCCGCAGCTGATCGGGGCCCGGGACCGCGGCCTCCTCCGACGCCGGCCGATGTTCGACCGGATCCTTCCCGACGGCGTCCGGTGGCGCGACGGCACGGCACAGGACGTGGATGTGATCTTCTGGTGCACCGGCTTCCGGCCGGCGCTGGACCATCTGGCCCCGCTGCGACTGCGCGGGCCCCGGGGCGGCATCGTCATGGACGGCACCCGGGTGGTCGCCGACCCCCGGATCCACCTGGTCGGCTACGGGCCGTCCGCGAGCACGGTTGGCGCGAACCGCGCCGGGCGGGCGGCCGTCCGCGAACTGCGCGCGCTGCTGGCGGCGCCCGCGCCGGCCTGACCCGACCCCCGCCGAGGCGGTCGGCGCCGCTGCTCAGCCCTCGTCCGGGACCGGCCGGTCGTGGTCCTCGCCGGCGGGGATGAGCCGGTCCGGTGCGAACCGGGGCCGGTAGCACAGCCGCAGCGCGTGCTGCGTACCGTCTTCACCACCGCGACCGGCAGCGTCGCCCTCGCCGGGCACCGCCGTACGTCCCGCACATCCGATCAGGAATCAAGAAGCCCGTAGCGGACGATCGCGCCTAGCCTTCTTCCAGGCGGCCGGCAGCACGCCGGGCCGTGAACGGAGAAGAGGGAGCACGAGGATGTCCGCGAAGAACGCCAGCACCGTGTCCGACGGCTTCAGCGCCGAGGAGCGCGCCGCCATGAAGGAGCGCGCCGCCGAGCTGCGCGCCGAGGGCAAGAAGGGCGCCAAGAAGGCCGACGACCTGCAGGCGGTCCTCGACCGGATCGCGCAGATGGCGCCGGACGACCGGGCGCTGGCCGAGCGGGTACACGCGACGGTGACCGCGGCCGCCCCGGAGCTGGCGCCGAAGACCTGGTACGGGATGCCCGCCTACGCGAACGCGGCCGGCAAGATCGTCGTCTTCTTCCAGGACTCGGGCAAGTTCAACTACCGCTACTCGACCCTGGGCTTCCAGGACACGGCCAACCTCGACGACGGCGACCTGTGGCCGGTGTCGTACGCGCTCCGGACGTGGAGCCCGGTGGTGGAGAAGCAGGTCACCGAGCTGGTGAAGGCTGCCGTCTCCTGACCGGACACGGCGGGCCTTTCCGGGCGTTCGTGCCCGCCCGCCGCGGCGTCGCTGTTAGCGTGCGGCAGTGCCCGCAGGTCCCGACAACGCCCGGCCGGGAGGCCCGGCGCGCCGACCGGCCGACACCGGCCGGCTGGCCGCGTTCAGCGACGGTGTCTTCGCCATCGTCATCACCCTGCTGGTGCTCGATCTGCGGGTGCCGGAATACCACGAGGGCGAGCTGCTGGCGTCGCTCGGCCGGGAGGGCCCGTCCTACCTCGCGTTCGTGGTGTCGTTCGTCTACGTCGGCGTCCTCTGGCTGAACCACCACGCGCTGCTCCGGCTGGTCCGCGGCACCAGCCTCGCGCTCAACTGGATCAACATCGCGATCCTCTTCGGCGTGGTGATCATCCCGTTCCCGACCGCGGTCCTGGCGTCGGCGCTCGTCGACGGCGACGCCGGCGACCTGCGGGTGGCCGTCGTCATGTACGCGTTCGCCGCGGCGCTGATGTCGGCGCCCTGGCTGGTGTGCTTCCGCTATCTGCGCCGGCACCCGGAGCTGCGCGCGGAGGGCGTCGACCAGGACCACGTCCGCGCGCAGGAGATCCGGCCGATCACCGGTCTCGTGCTCTACGGGCTGACCGGGCTGGTGGCGCTGGTCGTGAGCCCGATCCTCGGGCTTGTCGGCATCATCGTAATGATCATCTTCCACGGCGTCACCAGTGAGGGTCTCCCGCGCTGGCGGAGGTGGGCAGCGCGCCGGTGAGCAGCGCGCTGCCCAGGGCGGTGCGGCGGTACCGGATCTCGTGACCGTGGCGCTCGCCCACCACCATCCCGGCGTCGCGGAGCACGGTCAGGTGCTGGGAGACGGTGCCGGCCGCCAGGGCGTGCCGGTGGGCGAGGACGGTGGTGCTGACCGGCTCGGTCAGGCCCGCCAGCAGGATGGCGCGGCTGCGCCCGATGAGACGGCCGGCGGCGGCCAGCTCCGGCGCCCGCGTCGACTGCCACAGGGTGCCCAGGCCGCGGGCCGGATAGATCACGGTGGGCTGCCACGGCTCGTCGAGGATCACCAGGACCTGGTCGAACTTGAACGCGCTCGGGATCAGCAGCAGGCCCTCGCCGGCGAGCCGGCGGTCCTCGTGGTCGCCGCGGTCGCGGGTGAGGACGCCGTCGTGCCAGCGCAGCTGGGGGTGCAGTTCGGCGAAGAGCCGGTCGAGACCACCCTCGGCGAGCCGGCGGCTCTGGAAGGCCACGTCGGCGTCGAGCAGGGCGCGGACGTTCGGCCACGCCGGCTGGATCACCTCGCGCCACACGTCCCGGACGATCCCGGTGAGCAGGCGCAGCGCGTCGGCCGGGTCGGCCAGCAGCCGTCGCCCCACGGTCGTGCGCGCCGCGCCCGGCGTGTCGCGCAGCGAGCGGGCGATCTCCTCGGCCACCCGGTCGAGCGGGGTCGCTTCGACGCGCGCCAGTTCCTCCTCGAACCGGGGGCGGGCCGTGGTGGGCGGCGGGGAGAGGAAATCCGGGCTGTAACCGCGCCGGGGTTGCAGCAGCGTGACGGGGCGCAGGTCCAGGGCGTCGAGGCGGTGCTTCATCGCCCGGAGGAAACCCTGGTGGTAGCCGGGGCTGTCCTCGGGCGTGGTCAGGCGGATGGCCTCGATCGTCTCGAGCACCGGCGACACCGCGAACCGGCAGCGCATCAGATCGGCCGGGCCGAACCGCAGGGTGATCGCCATCTTCCGCCTTCGGTTGGAGATTCGGCCCCCGCCGAATCACTGGCGGCACCCTACCCGCTCCGGCCACCATCGCCGGCATGACGACAACGCCGGACTGGGAACGGCGCAGCGCCGAGCTGTGGGCCACCATCGACGACTACGAGCCCGAGGAATTCCGCAAGCGCATCGACGCGCTCGCCGCCGAACTGCCCGACGGCGATCCGGTGGCCGCGTTCGAACGCGCCTGCGCCTTCGACTCCACCGGCCACTCCGACCGGGCCGTGCCGCTGTACCGCGCCGCGCTGGCCGGCGGCATCTCCGGCATCCGCCGCCGGCGCTCGGTGATCCAGCTGGCCAGCTCGGTGCGCAACGTGGGCCGGGCCGAGGAGTCGGTCGAGCTGCTGACGGCCGAGCGGCAGCAGCCCTCCGACGAACTGGACGACGCCGTCAGCGCCGCGCTGGCGCTGGCGCTGACCAGCGTGGGCCGGGAACGGGAGGCCGTCGCCGTCGCGGTCGCCGCCCTGGCCCCGCACCTGCCCCGCTACCAGCGGTCCATGGCCAACTACGCCCGACTGCTGGTCGAGCCCGAGGAGACGGAACGCTAGGAAATCCCGTCCAGCGGCCCGGTCGTGCCCGGCGAGGCTTTCTCGGCGGGCAGGGCCGGGCCGCGTGAGCGCGGCGGGGAAGGGTAAGGAGCCAGATCGTGACCGCTCCTTCAAAAGCCGCCCCGGCCCGAACGGCCCCGGCATCGTCGGCGCCCGCGTCGGAACACCGCGTGCTCGCGCGTTACCTGGTGGCCGCGGTCACCGCCCGGCTGGCGGACGAGGGCGCGCGGGTGGCGGTC
This sequence comes from Micromonospora chaiyaphumensis, assembly GCF_900091435.1. GTDB lineage: Bacteria > Actinomycetota > Actinomycetes > Mycobacteriales > Micromonosporaceae > Micromonospora > Micromonospora chaiyaphumensis. The sequence goes on along the minus strand of NZ_FMCS01000001.1, from coordinate 939,316 downwards.
GTGCTGGTCGCCCTGGAACGGACCGGACGGGCCGGTCTCGGTGGCCTGCTGATCGCGGCGTTGATGATCCCGCACGTGGTCGCGGCCCCGGTGGCCGGCGCCGCCGCGGACGGCGTACGGCACCGTAAGCCGCTCTACGCACTGGCCTTCGCGACGTACGCCCTGGCCCTGGCCGGCGCCGCGCAGCTGATCGGCCGGTTCACGGCGGCGGCAGCGGCGCTGCTGATCGTCGCGGGTTGCGTCGCTCCGCTGCTGCTGGGCGGCCTCAGCAGCCTGCTGTCCGAGCTCGCACCGGGCACCCTGCCCCGTGCCTTCGTCCTGGACTCCACCACCTACGGCGTCGCGGGGATCGCCGGACCCGCGGTGGCGGCCGTCGTCGCGGGCGCCGTCGGCGCGTCCTGGTCGCTCGTCGTGCTCGGGCTCTGCGTCCTGGCGGGCGCCCTCGCCTTCCTGACCCTTCCCCTTCCCGCCCGGGCGCGGGACCGCCGCCGGTCCCGGACGACCGCGCCGCTCGGCGGGGTGACCGTCCTGGTGCGGCGGCGCGGGCTCGGCGCGGTGACCGTCGCCTCCGGGCTCAGCCAGCTCGGGCTGGGCGCCCTGCCCGTCGCGGCCGCGTCGGTGGCCCTCCACACGCACCGGCCGGCCCTCACCGGCCTCGTCATGTCCGCCACCGCGGGCGGCGGTCTGACCGGGGCGCTGCTCTGCCTCCGGCTACGGGTGCTCCACCGGCACCCCGAGCGGGTCCTGCTGATCTGCACCGGCGCCATGGCGGCACCGCTGCTGCTGACCGCGGCGCTGCCCGGCAAATGGCCGCTCCTGCTGTTGTTCGCGCTGGCCGGCCTCATCGGCAGCCCCGTCATCGTCGCGCTCTTCGCCGTCCGGGACCGCGAGGCCCCGCCGGCGGTCCGGACCCAGGTGTTCACCCTCGGCGCGGGAATCAAGGTGACCGCGGCCGCCGCCGGCGCCGCCGTCGCCGGCCTGGCGACCTCCCACGGCCCCGCACCGCTGCTCGCCGCCATCGCCGCCTGCCAGCTCGCCGGGGCGGGCGCCGGCGCTCTCCTGCTGCCGGCCGGACGGCGACCGGGTGCCGTCGGCGACGGCTGACCGCAGCCACCGGCCGCCGTCCACATGGACGGCGGCCGGTGCGATCGGCGTCATCGCCTCGGCAGCAGTTGGATGACCGCGGCCAGCGCCAGTTCCAGCGCGATGAGCGCGACGAGTCCGGCCCGGAACCCGCCGGTCAGGTCGGCGGCCTGGTAGAAGACGATGCCGATCAGGGCCACGCCGACCGCGTTGCCGGTCTGGTTGACCGTCGACAGCACGCCGGCGGCGGCGCCGGTGTGCCGCGGGCTGACCCGGGACAGCACGGTGGTGGTGAGCGGCGCGAGCGCGATGCCCATGCCGATGCCGTCCACGGCGAGCCCCGGCACCAGCCAGCCGGTCCCGTGCCCGGCCGCCGCCCACATGCCGTACAGGCCCACCACCATGATCAGTGCGCCGACGGTGACCACCTGCCGGCCGAGCCGGGCGGCGATCCGGTGGGCGTACGTCGAGGTGGCCAGGTAGCCGGCGCCGATCGCGGTGAACACGACCCCCGACTCCAGCGCCGACAGGCCCCGCTCCACCTGCAGGTAGAGGGCCAGGATGAGGAAGAAGGACGCCTGCCCCATCCAGAACACCTGGGTCGCCACCAGCCCCACCGAGAAGGCCCGCTCGCGGAACAGCGCCAGGTGCACCATGGGCTGGGCGCTGCGCCGCTGGGTCGCCACGAACAGCGCGAACAGCGGCGCCGAGGCGGCCAGGCTCAGCCACGTCCACAGCGGCCAGCCCTGCTCGCGCCCCTCCACCAGCGGCAGCACCAGGGCCACCAGCGCCGCGCTGACCAGCACGGCGCCGGGCAGGTCGAGCCGGGTCGCCGGCTGGCGGGACTCGGGCACCCGGCGGAGCAGGGCCAGCGCGACCACCCCGACCGGCAGGTTGATGAGGAAGCACAGCCGCCAGTCCAGGCCCCACAGGTCGGCCCGGATGAGCAGGCCGCCGATCAACTGGCCGAAGACGGCGCCCAGGCCCATCGTGAGGCCGTACCGGGCGAACGCCTTCGGCTGCTCGGCCGGCGCGACGCTCGTCCGCACGATGGCCAGCACCTGCGGCATGAGCAGCGCCGCCGCGAGCCCCTGCAGCACCCGGGCGCCGACCAGGACGCCCGCGGTGGGCGCCAGCCCGCAGAGCACCGAGGCGGTGGTGAACAGCGCGAGGCCGAGCCCGAAGATCCGCCGGCGGCCGTACCGGTCACCCAGCCGGCCGCCGGTGACCAGGCCGGCGGCCACCGCGAGGACGTAACCGGCGACCACCCACTCCAGCGCGGCCGGACCGGCGTGCAGGTCGCGCTGCATCACCGGCAGTGCCACGTTGACGATGAACGCGTCGATCGCCGTCATGAACGTGGCGGTCAGCAGCACCGGCAGGAAGCTGACGGACGGGGCGGCCGGGGTGGTGACCGCCGCCGGCCGCACGGCCAGGACGGTCATGCCGGCACCCGGTCCAGGAAGCCGTGCACGGTGGCGATCCGGCCGTCGGTGACGACCGCGACGTCGAAGCCGACGACGATCGGCTCGGCCCCGCGCGGGCCGAGGTGCCAGGTGAACCGGGCCAGGTCGTGGTGCGCGTCGACCGGGCCCGCGAGGCGGAACTCCAGCCCGCCGAACTGCTGCTGCACGCCGGCGATCAGCGCGTCGATCTGGTCGCGGCCCGCGACGGCCGCCAGCGGGTCGGTGTACGTCCCGTCGGCGGTCCAGACCTCGTCGATGAGGGCCCGGCGGGCGGCGGGGTCGGTGGTGTTCCAGGCGGCGAGGTACTTCTCGATCAGTTCCATGGCCACGACGCTAGGGATGATCGAGCGCACCGGAATCGGTAGCGCTTAGGTATCGCGTACCTGTGTAGGGTGCGGGAATGTTGCACGGCCGCGCCGCAGAGCAGGACCGGATCACGGCCCTGGTGGCGCGGGCCCGGGCGGGGGAGAGCGCCGCGCTGGTGCTGCGCGGCGGCCCGGGCATCGGCAAGACCGCGCTGCTGGACTGGGCCGCCGGGCTGACGTCGCCGGCCGGCGGGCCGCCGCGGGTGCTGCGGGCCAGCGCGGCCGAGTTCGAGGCCGAGCTGCCGTTCGCCGGGCTGAGCCAGCTCGTGCGGCCCGCGCTCGACCGCCTCGACCGGCTGCCCGGCCCGCAGCGGCAGGTGCTCGCCGCCGCGTTCGGGCTCGGTGGCGGCGCTCCCGCCGACCGGCTGCTGGTGGGGCTCGCGGTGCTGTCGCTCCTGGCGGACCTCGCCGAGGACGGCCCCCTGCTCTGCCTCGTCGACGACGCGCACTGGCTGGACACGGTCTCCGCCGAGGCGCTGCTCTTCGCCGCCCGCCGGCTGCACGCCGAGGGCGTGGTGATGATCTTCGCGGCCCGGGACGGGAGCTTCCCCGCCCCGGGCCTGCCGGAGCTGACCGTGGGCGCGCTCGCGCCGGCCGACGCCGTCCGGCTGCTCGACCCGCGGCTGGCTCCCGAGGTACGGATGCGGGTGCTGGCCGAGGCGCAGGGCAACCCGCTCGCGCTGATCGAGCTGCCCGGAGTCCTCGACGCCGGCGAGGCCGGCGGCCCGCTGCCACTGACCGACCGGTTGCTGGCGGCGTTCCACGGTCAGGTCGACCGGCTGCCCGCCGGCACCCGGGCGCTGCTGCGCGTCGCCGCCGTCGAGGACACCGGCGACCTGGACGTGCTGCTGCGCGCCGCCGCGCCCCTCGGCGGCGGTCCGGCCGACCTGCGCCCGGCGGAGGAGGCCCGGCTCGTCGAGGTCACCGGACGGCGGCTGCGGTTCCGCCACCCGCTGGTCCGCGCCGCGGTGCACGCGGCCGCACCGTACCCGGAGCGGCTCGCCGTCCACCGGGCGCTCGCGGACGTGCTCACGACGCCCGAGACCGCCGACCGGCGGGCCTGGCACCTCGCCGCGGCCACCGCCGGGCCGGACGAGGCGGTGGCCGCCGCGCTGGAACGCACCGCCGAGCAGGCGCGCGGCCGCAGCGGCTACGGCGCGGCGCTCGCCGCGTACGAGCGCGCCGCCGAGCTGAGCGGGGACGCGGCCGCGACGGCACGCCGGCTGCTGCTCGCGGCGGAGAGCGGCCTCCAGTCGGGGCACCTCGGCGACGCGGTCCGGCTCGCCGAGCGGGCGGCCGGCCTGGTGGACGAGCCGACCTTCCACGCCCGCGTCGCCTGGGTCGAGGGGCACGCCTGGTTCTGGCAGGGCGGCCACCAGACCGCGTACGACCTCATGACCCGGGGCGCGACGCTCGACCCGGACCAGCGGGACGCCCTGCTGGTGGCGGCGTTCCACCCGGCCTGGTACCTCGGTGAGCCGCACCTGGGCGACTGCCTCGACCAGCTCGCCACGCTCGACCATCCGGTGGCCCGGTACCAGGTGGCCGCCGTCCGGGGCCGCCCGCTGCCGCTGGCCGCGACCGCCGCCGAGGTGGGCGGCGAACCCCGCGACCGGCTGCAGCTCTGCGGCCTCGGCTTCGTCGCGGGGCAGGACACCGAGACGTACGAGCTGGCGAGCGCCCTGGTCGCCCGCTGCCGGGCCGACGGCATCCTCGGGCTGCTGCCCACCCTGCTGTTCTTCCTCGCCGAGGCGGAGTTCTTCCACGGCCGGCACCGGGACGCCACTATCAGCCTGGACGAGGCGGTCCGCGTGGCCCGCGACGGCGGCCAGCCGCTCTGGGTCAGCCAGTTGCGTGCCGTCCAGGCGGTGCTGGCCGCGGTGGCCGGCGACGAGACGCGCTGCCAGGACCTGGTGGCCTCGGCGCTGGACGGCGCCGCGGCGGGCGCCGAGGCCGGCGGTCGGGCGTGGACGCTGTGGGCGCTGGGCCTGCTCGACCTGGGCCAGGGCCGGGCCGAGTCCGCCGTGACCCGCCTCGCCGCGCTGCAGGAGAACCCGTACGCCCACCAGGTGTGCGCGTACCGGAGCGTGCCCGACCTGGTCGAGGCGGCCGTCCGGGCCGGCGTGCCCGAGCGGGCCGAGGCGGCGTACGCCCGCTTCCGGGCCTGGGCGGAGCGGGTGGACCAGCCGTGGGCGACGTCCCTTGCGCACCGGTGCCGGGCGCTGCTCACCGGCGACGAGCAGGATCACCTGCTCGCCCTGAAGGCCGGTGGCCGCCCGTTCGAGCAGGCGCGCACCGAGCTGCTGTACGGGGAGTGGCTGCGCCGCGCCCGGCGCAGGACCGAGGCGCGCAGCCTGCTGCACCGCGCCCTCCAGACGTTCGACCAGCTGGAAGCGGCGCCGTGGGCGGCGCGGGCCCGCGGCGAGCTGGAGGCGACCGGGCTGCGCGCACCGCAGCCCGCCGCGTCGGCCGCCGCCGACCTCACCCCGCAGGAGCTGCAGATCGCCCGGCTCGCCGGCACCGGGCTCTCCAACCGGGACATCGCCGCGCAGCTCTTCCTCAGCCCCAAGACGGTCGCCTACCACCTGTACAAGGCCTACCCGAAGCTCGGCGTCACCGGCCGCGCCGAACTGGGCGCCCTCGACCTCTGAGCGGCGGCGGTCAGCCGGCGGCGGAGACCAGGTCGCGGGTCACGGCGGCGATGTCCCGGGCGCCGGAGAGCGCCATGGTGAGGTCGAGTTCGGCCACCACGTTGCGGATGACGTCCTCCACGCCGCGCTGTCCCGCGAGCGCCAGCCCGTACAGGTGCGGCCGGCCCAGCAGCGCGGCGTCGGCCCCCGGGGCGAGCGCCACGAAGACGTCCCGCCCCGGTGCGGATGCCGCTGCCGAGCAGCAGCGTCGGCTCCGGGCCGATGGCGTCGCGGATCGCGACCAGGGCGTCGAGGGAGGCGATCGCGTTGTCGACCTGCCGGCCGCCGTGGTTGGAACACCACGATCGCGTCCACACCGAGGTCGAGCTTCGTGGCCGGCCGGGCCACCCGGTCGGCGACGATCGCGCCGAAGCGCGGATCCGAGGTGTACTGGGCGATGCCGACGCCGCGGGTGAACGGCAGGGACCCGAGATTGAGGTCCTGCGGCCGCCAGCCGAGCACGGTGGTGCCCAGGGTGACCACGAGGCCGCCCGCCCCGATCGATTCGGCGCCTCCAGCGACGTACGCCCAGGCGATCCGGCTGCTGGCCCGGCGTGCCCGCCGCTCCAGCTCGGCGAAGTCGGCCACCGGGTCAATGGCATCACTGTGGTTGCAGATGGCATCACGGTGATGCCATACTGGCGTCATGGAACTTCGCCCCTACGTCGACGCCATCCGGCACCAGCTCGCGGTCGCCGCCGCCGCGGGCGGGGACGACGCCCGGGAGGTCGCCGAGCGACTCACCGCACCGCTGGAGTCCGCGATCCGGCTCGCCCTGCTGGACGCGCTGTCCGAGGCGGCCACCGAGATCACTCGCGACCTCGCGCCCGGTTCGGTCGACCTGCGCCTGCGGAACCGGGAGCCCAGCTTCGTCGTGACGCCACCGCCGACCGAGGAGTGGGCCGACGAGGCGGCGCCGGCGCCTCCGCCGGCTCCGCTGCCGCCGCCACCCGCCGACGGTGAGGACGAGGCGACCGTGCGGATCAGCCTGCGGCTGCCCGAGCACCTCAAGACGCGCGTCGAGCAGGCGGCCGGCCGCGCCGGCGTCTCGATCAACACCTGGCTCATCCGGGCCGCGGCCGCCGCCGTTGACGCCGACAGCCGGCACCACCGGGCCGACACCCCGCGCCTTGCCGGTCCCGCCACCGGCGGTCAGCGCTTCACCGGCTGGGCGCGCTGACCGCGCCGGCCCCACCGACCACCCGAAAGGGGAGCACCATGCCATCCTTCGACACCCCCGCACCGATCTCGGCGTCGGTCGACCTCGTCGCCGGCGAGGTACGGATGACCGCCGGCCCGCGCACCGACACCGTCGTGCAGGTGCGGCCCGCCGACGAATCCGACGAGCGCGACGTCCGCGCCGCCGCGCAGACCCGGGTGGAGTACGCCTCCGGCCGCCTCGTGGTCCGCGGGCCCCGGCAACCCGGCTTCGGCGTCTTCGGCCGTACCGGCTCCGTCGAGGTGACCATCGACCTGCCGGCGGCCTCCGGGGTGGACGCCAAGCTGGGCGTCGGGGCCGTCAGCTGCTCCGGCCCGCTGGCCGACTGCCGGCTCAAGACCGGGGCCGGCGACCTCCAGGTCGAGGACGCCGACAAGCTCAGCCTCCACACCGGCTTCGGTGCGGCCATCGCCGAGACCGTGGCGGGCGACGCCGAGGTCACCACCGGCTCCGGCAAGCTCAGCGTCCGCGCCGTCGGCGGGCACGCCGTCCTCAAGAACAGCAACGGTGACACGTGGATCGGCGAGACCGGCGGCGACCTGCGGGTCCGCTCGGCGAACGGCAGCGTGGTCGCCGAGCACGCCGCGGCCTCGGTCACGGCGAACACCGCCAACGGCGACATCCGCGTGGGTGAGCTGGTCCGCGGCTCGGCGACGTTGCGCACGGCGGCCGGGCGGATCGAGGTCGGCATCCGGCGCGGCACCGCCGCCCTGCTCGACCTGCACACCAGCTTCGGCAAGGTCCGCAACGAGCTGGACGCCGCCACCGGCCCGGCCGACACCGACGAGAAGGCCGAGGTACGCGCCCGCACGGCGTTCGGCGACATCGTGATCCACCGCTCCTGACGCACGCCCTCGTTCCCCGGTCCGGCCCGGACGGCCGGACCGGCGATGGTTCGCGCCCTCATGTTCCGCAGCGCTCTCGACCAGTGGAGGAAGCAATGGCGGTAACCACCGCGACCCGGCCGGCCATCTCGGTGTCCGGCCTGCGCAAGACCTTCGGGGACACGGTCGTCCTCGACGGCATCGATCTCATGGTGACCGAGGGCACCGTCTTCTCGCTGCTCGGGCCGAACGGCGCGGGCAAGACCACCATGGTGCGGATCCTGTCCACCCTCCTGCCCGCCGACGCCGGATCGATCCGCGTCGCCGGCCACGACCTGGCCGCCGAGCCCGACGGGGTGCGGGCGGCGATCGGCGTGACCGGTCAGTTCTCGGCGGTGGACAACCTCCTCACCGGCGAGGAGAACCTCCGGCTGATGGCCGACCTGCACCACCTGGGTCGCGCCGAGGGCCGGCGCCGCATCGCCGGGCTGACCGACCGCTTCGACCTCGGTGAGCTGGCCCGCAAGCCCGTCTCGGTCTACTCGGGCGGGATGCGCCGCCGTCTCGATCTTGCCATGACCCTGGTCGGCGAGCCACGGCTGATCTTCCTCGACGAGCCCACCACCGGCCTCGATCCCCGCAGCCGGCACGCCATGTGGCAGATCATCCGCGGTCTCGTCGCCGAGGGCGTCACCGTGTTCCTGACCACCCAGTACCTCGACGAGGCCGATCAGCTCGCCGACCGCATCGCCGTGCTCGACCACGGCCGCATCGTCGTCGAGGGCACCCCCGACGAGCTGAAGCGGAGCATCCCCGGCGGGCACATCCGGCTGCGGTTCCCCGACCTCACCGCGCTGCACGCGGCCGCCCGCCTCGTCGCCACCGGCCAGCCCGACGACGACGCCCTCATTCTGCAGGTCCCCAGCGACGGCGACGTCCGCTCACTGCGGACCCTGCTCGACCGGCTCGACGACGCCCACGTCGAGGTCGACCACCTCTCGATCCACACGCCCGACCTGGACGACGTCTTCTTCGCCTTCACCGGCACGCCCGCATCCACTGCCGCAGACCACGCCACGACCGGGGGACACCGATGACCAGCCTCGCCTACGCCGTGACCGACTCGGCGACCATGCTCCGCCGGCAGATCCGCCACATCCAGCGGTACCCGTCGCTGACCGCGATGCTGATCGGCATGCCCGTCGTCCTCCTGCTGCTGTTCGTCTACGTCTTCGGCGAGACGCTCGGCGCCGGCCTCCCCGGGGGAGGCGGGGACCGCGGCGCCTACCTCAACTACCTGCTGCCGGGCATCCTGCTGTTCAGCGTGACCGGCGCCGCCCAGGGAACCGCCATCTCCGTGGCGATGGACATGACCGAGGGCATCGTCGACCGCTTCCGCACCATGGCCATCTCCCGGGCCGCCGTGCTGACCGGGCACGTCCTCGGCAGTCTCGTGCAGACCCTGCTCTGCATCGCCGTGGTGCTCGGCATCGCCCTGGCCATCGGCTTCCGCCCCACCGCCACCCCGATCGAGTGGCTCGCCACCGCCGGCGTGCTCGCCGCGATCGCGTTCGCGCTCATCTGGCTGTCGGTCGCGCTCGGCCTCGTCAGCGACAGCGTCGAGACCGCCAGCAACCTGCCCATGTTCCTGACCCTCCTGCCGTTCCTGGGCAGCGCCTTCGTGCCCACCGACACCATGCCGGTCGGCCTGCGCTGGTTCGCCGACTACCAGCCGTTCACGCCGGTGATCGAGACGATGCGCGGGCTGCTGCTCGGCACGGGCATCGGCAGCAGCGCGATCCTGGCGCTGTCCTGGTGCGCGGTGATCTCGCTGCTGTCCTACCTGTGGGCCCGGCGCTCGTTCCGCAGGCGGGCCGCCCGCTGACCGGGCCGGGGCCGGCGTTTCACTCTCCGTGAAGGGGGCACTGCACCGTCATGGCGACGCGGCGTGGACCGTACCTGGACGACACCCTCGGGTTGGCGCTGGGCGGCTACGCCTGGCTGCCCGCGCTGTGGCGCCACGGCGGCGGCCGGGCGGTGCGTACCCGGGTGATGGGCCAGCCGGCGGTCGCGCTGCGCGGGCCCGACGCGGTGCGGTTCTTCTACGACGAGCGGCACGTGCGACGGCACGCAGCCATCCCGGAACCGGTGCGGGGGACGCTGTTCGGTAACCGTGCCGTCCACACGCTCGACGGCGCCGACCACCGGCACCGCAAGGCCATGTTCCGGTCCGTGCTCACCGGCGCGCGCCGGGTCGCCGCCCTGGTCGACCAGGTGGGGGCGGCCTGGCGCGAGGCGGTCGCGGCGGCCGGCGACGGGCGGCGGATCGTGCTGTTCGACGAGGCGAGCCGGGTGATCACCAGGGGGGTCTGTGCCTGGGCCGGGATCCCGTTGGCCGCGGCCGACGTGGGGCCCCTGGCCCGTGACCTGGTCGCCCTGGTCGACGGGTTCGCCACCCCCGGCCCGCGGCACTGGCGGGCACGGCGCGCCCGCGGGCGGCGGGAGCGGTGGCTCGCGGGCCTGATCGAGCAGGTCCGGGCGGGGACGGTGACCGCCACGCCGGGTTCGGCGCTGGACGTGGTGGCCGCCTACCGCCGCCGCGACGGGCACCTGATGGACGCCCGGCTCGCCGCCGTGGAACTGCTCAACATCATCCGCCCCACCGTCGCGGTGTCCTGGTTCGTGGCGTTCGCGGCACACGCGCTGCACCTCTGGCCCGAGCAGCGCGACCGGCTGCGCGCCGGCGGCGCCGGCTACGCAGTCGCGTTCGCCCACGAGGTACGCCGTTTCTACCCGTTCGTGCCGTTCGTGGGTGGCCGGGCGGCCATCGACCTGACCTGGCAGGGCCAGCACGTTCGCGCCGGATCACTCGTCCTGCTCGACATCTACGGCCAGAACCACGACGCGGGGCTGTGGCCCGACCCGTACCGGTTCGACCCCGGGCGGTTCGTCGGGCGTGCTCCCGACCCCTACGAGCTGATCCCGCAGGGCGGGGCCGACGCGAGCACCGGGCACCGCTGTCCCGGCGAGGACGTCACGGTGGCCCTGCTGGCGGCCTTCGCCGGCTGGCTGGCGCGCCTGGACTACACGGTCCCGGAGCAGGACCTGACGATCTCGCTGCACCGCATCCCGGCGCTTCCCCGCAGCCGGGTGGTCCTGACCGGCGTGCACCTGACGGGCCGGCACCCGGCCGCCGAGCGCGCCGTTCCCCGCGCGGTCTAGGGCGGGGGCTCGCTCAGGAGCGCCGGCCGCGCGTGCGCAGCGCGTCCTCCGACTGGAAGTCGATGTCCGCGTCGTCCGGGAACGACCGGCCCGACGGCGCCGGGTCCGGGGGCGCGCCGGGCCCCGCCATCGGGGTACGGGTCGGCTCGACCGATCCCAACCCGTGCCGGCCCGCGCGGCCCGACGGCCCGGCGGGCGCGCCGGCGCGGCGCTCACCGCGGCGTCCCTCGGGTACGGCGGTCTCCTCGCTGCCCTCGTCCATCGGATCGTGCTCGCCCGCTCCCCAGGGCGGGTCCGCGTCGAAGCCGTCCCGGGTGACCCACGGGTTCGCCGCCTCCGGCTGCTGCTCGTCGCCCCGCCCGCTGCTGCCCGTCATCGCGCACCTCGCTGGTCTCGTCCGCCGGTACCCGGGCCGATTGCCCACGCCGGCCGACGTCATTCCTCGGGGCGCGCAGCGCGTCCCGGGCCCGGGACGCAGCGAACTCCTCCGTGGGGCGTCAGCCGCTGGCAGTGGTGACGGGACCGTCGTCGGCGCCGCCGCGCAGGCGTCCGGCGGCCGCGCCGAGGGCCGCGCCGCCGGCCCCGCCCGTGATCCAGAAGACGATCATGCCGACGACGAACTCCGGACGCAGCACGTCGAGGACCGCCGCCTGCCAGGTCGGCGGCACGGCGTCACCCGTGCTCAGGTAACCGGCGTGCTGGTGGGCCCAGACCGCGGCCTCGGGAATGCCGACGGCGAGCACCGCCAGCAGGGCGGCGAGCCCGGCCAGGCCGCCGGCGCGCAGCCCGGCGCCGAAGGACCGGGTACGCCGGGCCGCGGCCAGCGCGACCGCGAACAGCAGAACGCTCGGGACGGCCGTCCAGAAGCCGAGCACACCACCCCGGTCGTGCGCGAGTGACCAGCGCGAGGCGGCGAACGAGCCACCCGCCACGACGACCGCCACCCCGGCGGCGCGCACCCACGCGCCGGGCGGCCGTCCGGACCGCAGCACGGCCCACGCCCCGCCGAGGGCGAACGCGCGGCGCTCGGGCGGCGGGTCGATGGCGGCGAGCTCGGCTCGCAGGGCGGCACCCCATGCCGACCGGTTCCCGGTCAGGTCGGCGGTGGCCAGGTCGAGCACCAGCTGCCAGACGTCGCGTACGCCCTGCCGGCCACCCGCGGCCCCGGTGCGGGCGCCGAGCGCGGCGCCGAGGACCGGCCAGGGGAGGGCCCAGATCAGCGCGGCGAGGAAGAACTCGAACGGCGCGAGCAGGTCGCCGTCGGCGAGGTTCGGGACGACGGGGAACCGCTCCGGCTCCGCCAGGTAGCCGGCGCGCAGCGGCAGGTGCGCGGCCGCGGTGCCGGCGGCCACGGCCACGAGGGCCAGCAGCCCGGCGACGGTCCCGGCCCCGAACCCGCGGGCCCGGGAGACGGCGGCCGCGCCCAGGCCGGCGAGCGCGGCGCACCCGACCGCCGCGAGCAGCCCGAGCACGATGGTCAGCAGCACCGGGTCGAAGTCCCAGTGGACACCGTGCGGGACCGTGGCGAGGTACCCGCGCTCCAGGCCGGCGGTGAGCACGGCGGTGCCGGCGGCGACCGCGATCAGCGCGGGCCACACGGGGCGTCCGAGGCCGGCCCGCCATGCGGCGCGGGCGCGGGCGGCGAGCGTGCGGACACCGCCCCGGGAGGTGCGCAGGCGGACGGCGAGCACCACGATCGCGAGCAGGGGTGCCGGTGCGAACACCACCAGGAAGAAGAGGAGGTCGAGCATCGGAAGCCTCCGAACGGCTCGGGCGGGCCGGGTTCGAGCGGTCGCGGTCAGGTGGTGGTGGGTGCGAGCCGGGCTGCGCGCGGGGCGGGCGCGGCGGCACGCGCCGACGCGGCGACGCTGCGCGCGAGTTCGGCGCCCGCGGTGGTGAGCCGGTACAGGTGCCGGGCCGGCCGCCCGCGCGGCGGGTCGACCTCCCAGGAGGTCTCCACCTGCCCGCGCTCGGTGAGGCGGATGAGGATCGGGTAGACGGTGCCGGCCTTCAGGCCGAGGGCGCGGCACAGGTCGTAGCCGTGGCTCCAGTCCGCGCCCGCCTCGGCGAGGGCGGTGAGCACGGCCGCGGTCTGCGGTGAGGGACGTCGTGCACGTGCCATGACGCCAATATCTACCTAGATAGAGTTATGCGCAAGAGGGCTTCAGGACGACGCCGGGGGAGTGGTGCTGCGGAAGGTGCGGCGGTAGGTCTCCGGCGGCACGCCGACGGTGCGGTGGAAGTGCCGGCGCAGCGTCGTGGCGGTGCCCATGCCCGCCGCGCGCGCGACGGCGTCGATGCTCCGGTCGCTGTTCTCCAGCAGTTCCTGGGCCCGGCGGATCCGCTGCGTCGACAGCCACTGCAGCGGGGTGGTGCCGGTCGCCGCCGCGAAGTGCCGGGCCAGGTTGCGCGAGCTCATGTTCGCCTGGCGGGCCAGGTCCTCCACGGTCAGCGGCCGGTCCAGTCGTTCCATCGCCCAGGGCAGCAGGTCGCCGAGGGGGTGGTCGTCGCGGGCCGGCACCGGGGTGGTGACGAACTGGGCCTGTCCGCCGGCGCGGTGCGGGGGTACGACCAGGCGGCGGGCGACGGCGTTGGCGACCGTCGAGCCGTGGTCGCGGCGGATCAGGTGCAGGCACAGGTCGACCGCGGCGGCCTTTCCGGCGGAGGCGAGCACGGTGCCGTTGTCCACGTAGAGCACGTCCGGGTCGACCCTCACCCGGGGGTAGCGGGCGGCCAGCACCTCGGTGTGGGCCCAGTGGGTGGTGGCGCACAGCCCGTCGAGCACGCCGGCGGCGGCCAGCACGAAGGCGCCCGTGCAGAACGAGACCAGCCGGGCGCCCGCCTCGTGGGCCGCGCGCACGGCGTCGAGCAGGTCGGTGGGCAGGTCCGCGTCGATGTCCGCCACGGCCGGGACGATCACGGTGTCGGCGCTTGCGAGCCGTTCCAGCCCTGCGTCGGGTTCCATCCGGAACCGGCCGATCCCGACCGGGCCCGCTCCGCAGACCACGAGGTCGTACCACGGGTCGGCCAGGCCGGAGGGGTCGTGGGCGAAGACCTCGCACGCCATGGCGAGCTCGAAGTGCAGCATCCCGTCGGTGGCGGCGAGGGCGATCGTGGCCATGTCCGAAACTGTACGGGGCATGTCGTTCCCGACACTGGCCCGGCTCCGGCCGCTGCCGGAGGATCTTCTCAGTCGATCTTTACGGCAGAGGAGCAGCAGATGAGTTCGGGTCAGACCGTGGCGGTGTTCGGCGCGTACGGGCACACCGGGCGGTTCGTGGTACGCGAGTTGCGCGACCGCGGGTTCGTCCCGCTCCTCGTCGGTCGCGACGCGGGGCGGCTTTCGGCGCTGGCCTCGTCGCATCCGGGCCTGGAGCACCGGGTGGCGTCGGCCGACGATCGGGCCGCGCTCGACCGGGCGTTGACGGGGGCGGACGCGGTCGTCAACTGTGCCGGCCCGTTCGCCTCGACCGCGGCCCCCGTGATCGAGGCCGCCCTGCGCGCCGGGATCCCGTACGTGGACGTGGCCGCGGAGATCGAGGCCAACGTCGACACGTTCACACACTTCGCCGACCGGGCGCGGGCCGCGGGCGTTCCGGTGGTCCCGGCGATGGCGTTCTTCGGCGGGCTCGGTGACCTGCTGGTCACGACGGCCATGGGTGACTGGACGGCGGCCGACGAGGCGCACGTCGCGTACGGGCTGAGCAGCTGGCACCCCACGGCCGGGACCCTCGCCTCGGGCACGGTCTCCCGCGACCGGCGCGACGGCCGGCGGGTCCGCTACACCGGTGGCCGGCTGGAGTACCACCTCGACGAGGGCGACCTGCCGACCCTGGAGTGGGACTTTCCCGCTCCGCTGGGACGCCGGAGCGTCCTCGGCGGGTTCACGATGGCCGACGTCGTGACCGTGCCCAGCCACCTGGCCATCCCCGAGGTGCGCACGTACATGACCACGGGCGCGGCCCGGGACCTGGCCGGGCCGGACACGCCCGCGCCGGCCGCGGTCGACGACCTCGGCCGGTCCGCGCAGACGTTCACCGTCGACGTCGTCGTGCGCTCCGGCGACACGCGCCGGCGCGTCGTCGCCAGCGGCCGGGACATCTACGCCGTCAGCGCACCGCTGGCGGTCGAGGCGGTCGACCGCATCCTCGACGGCCGGACGCGGGCGACCGGGGTCGCCTCGGCCGGGGCGATCTTCGACGCGCCCGACTTCCTGCGCGCGCTGTCCGCGCACCTCTCGCTGGGAGAGGGAGTTCAGTCCCGCGGGTGAATCGCCGGAAAACTTGATTCATTCCAAAAGACTGGGCTATGTTCGTCGCATGACGTCCGACTTCGAGACCCAGCTCCGTGCGGTCTCGTTGCGCGTGACGCGACCCCGGTTGGCGGTGCTCGCCGCGCTGCGCGACCACCCGCACGTGGACACCGACACGGTGATCGCCCTGGTACGGGCGAATCATCCCACAGTGTCCCACCAGACGGTGTATGACGTGCTGCGTGCGCTCACCGACGCCGGTCTGGTGCGGCGCATCCAGCCCGCGGGTGCGACCGCCCGGTACGAGTCGCGGGTGGGGGACAACCACCACCACGTCGTGTGCCGCTCCTGCGGCACGATCGCCGACGTCGACTGCGCAGTGGGCGACGCTCCCTGTCTCACCGCCTCCGACGACCAGGGGTTCGTGGTCGACGAGGCGGAGGTCGTCTACTGGGGCACCTGCCCCGGCTGCGCGACCGCACGCACCTCCCAGTGATCCGTCAGTCCCGGAAGGAAGTAGATGAGCGACACCCAGGGCCAGACTCCCTCCAGCGCGCAGGGCGTGGACAAGAAGGAGGCGGCCGGCTGCCCGGTCGCGCACGACTCCGTGACCGCGCACGGCAGCGAGAGCGAGAACCCGGCCATCGACTCGCCGACCCCGAAGACCGGGGGTCGTCCGCGCACCAACCGGGACTGGTGGCCCAACCAGCTCGACCTGTCGGTGCTGCACGCCCAGTCGCCGAAGGGCAACCCGCTGGGCGCTGACTTCAGCTACGCCGCGGAGTTCGCCAAGCTCGACGTCGAGGCCCTCAAGCAGGACATCATCCAGGTCCTCACCACGTCGCAGGACTGGTGGCCGGCCGACTTCGGCCACTACGGCGGCCTGATGATCCGGATGAGCTGGCACGCGGCGGGCACCTACCGGATCCAGGACGGTCGCGGCGGCGCCGGCGACGGTGGTCAGCGGTTCGCCCCGCTCAACAGCTGGCCGGACAACGCCAACCTCGACAAGGCCCGCCGGCTGCTGTGGCCGGTCAAGCAGAAGTACGGCCAGAAGATCTCGTGGGCCGACCTGCTCGTGCTCGCCGGCAACGTGGCCCTGGAGTCGATGGGCTTCAAGACCTTCGGATTCGGCTTCGGCCGCGAGGACGTCTGGGAGCCCGAGGAGATCTTCTGGGGCCCGGAGGACACCTGGCTCGGCGACGAGCGCTACGCCTCCGAGAAGGAGATGGTGGCGGGCGTCGGCGCGACCGAGATGGGTCTCATCTACGTCAACCCGGAGGGCCCCCGCGGCAACGCGGACCCGGCCGCCGCGGCGCACTTCATCCGCGAGACCTTCGCCCGGATGGCGATGAACGACGAGGAGACGGTCGCCCTCATCGCCGGCGGCCACACCTTCGGCAAGACCCACGGCGCCGGCGTCGCCGACGACCACGTGGGCCCCGAGCCCGAGGGCGCGCCGCTGGAGGCGCAGGGCCTGGGCTGGCTGAGCACCCACGGCAGCGGCAAGGGCGCGGACACGATCACCAGCGGTCTCGAGGTGACGTGGACCGACCGGCCGACGCAGTGGAGCAACCGCTTCTTCGAGATCCTCTTCGGCTTCGAGTGGGAGCTCACCACGAGCCCCGGCGGCGCGAAGCAGTGGGTCGCCAAGGACGCCCCGGAGATCATCCCGGACCCGTTCGACCCGTCGAAGAAGTACAAGCCGACGATGCTCACGACCGACCTGTCGCTGCGCGTCGACCCGGCGTACGAGAAGATCTCCCGCCGGTTCCTGGAGAACCCGGACGAGTTCGCGCTGGCGTTCGCCAAGGCCTGGTACAAGCTGCTGCACCGCGACATGGGTCCGGTCAGCCGCTTCCTCGGCCCGTGGGTCCCGGAGACCCAGCTCTGGCAGGACCCGGTGCCGGCCGTCGACCACGAGCTCGTGGGCGAGACCGACATCGCGGCCCTGAAGGCGAAGATCCTGGAGTCCGGCCTCACCACCGCCCAGCTGGTCTCCACCGCCTGGGCCTCCGCCGCGAGCTTCCGGTCCACCGACAAGCGCGGCGGCGCCAACGGCGCCCGGATCCGCCTCGAGCCGCAGCGCAGCTGGGAGGTCAACCAGCCCGAGCAGCTCGCGACGGTCCTGTCGACCCTCGAGGGCATCCAGCGGGAGTTCAACGCCGGCGGCGGCGCGAAGATCTCGCTCGCGGACCTGATCGTGCTGGCCGGGTCGGCCGCCGTCGAGAGGGCGGCGCGCGACGCGGGCGTCGAGGTGACGGTGCCGTTCCACCCGGGGCGCACCGACGCCAGCCAGGAGCAGACCGACGTCGAGTCCTTCCGGGTCCTGGAGCCGCGCGCCGACGGGTTCCGCAACTACCTGCGTCCGGGTGAGAAGACCCAGCCGGAGGTGCTGCTCGTCGACCGTGCCTACATGCTCGACCTGACGGCGCCGGAGATGACCGTCCTCATCGGCGGCCTGCGCTCCCTCGGGGCCAACGTCGGCGGCACGCGGCACGGCGTGCTCACCGACCGGCCCGGCGTGCTCACCAACGACTTCTTCGCCAACCTGCTCTCCCCGGGCACCCGGTGGAAGGCGTCGGAGTCCGAGGAGCACGTGTACGAGATCCGGGACGTGGCCACCGATGAGGTGAAGTGGACCGCCACGGCGGTCGACCTCATCTTCGGGTCCAACTCCCAGCTGCGGGCCCTCGCGGAGGTCTACGCCAGCGCGGACGCGCGTGAGAAGTTCGTGGCGGACTTCGTCGCCGCCTGGACCAAGGTCATGGAGCTCGACCGCTTCGACCTCGCCTGATCCGACGCCCACCGACGAGCCCCGGTCGACCGCCAGCGGTCGGCCGGGGCTCGTCCCCCGTTCGTCGTCTCGCGGTGCGTTCACGCGGTGCGCAGTGCCGTCGCCGGGGAGAGCCGGGCGGCGCGCAGAGCCGGGTAGACACCCGCCAGTCCTCCGATGAGGACGGCGGCGCCGAGCCCGGCGCCGACCGCGGCGGCCGGCACGAGCGGCGGCCAGCCGCGCAGGGTCGCCATCGCGTACGTGACCGTGGCGCCCAGCAGGATCCCCGCCGCGCCGCCGCCCGCGCCCAGCAGCAGCGACTCGACCAGGAACTGCGCCGCGACGTGCCGCCGGGTGGCCCCCAGCGCCCGGCGCAGGCCGATCTCGCCGCGCCGCTCCAGGACCGAGATCACCAGCACGTTGGCGATGCCGATGCCGCCCACCAGCAGGGCCACCGCGCCCAGGCCGAGCAGCAGGACGGTGGTGCCGTCGGTGACCGCGAGCCGGGCGGTGAGGGCCTCCGAGGGCCGGCTCACGGCGACCTCCTCGGGGTGGGCGGGGTTGCTTGCCCGCCC
Organism: Micromonospora chaiyaphumensis; assembly: GCF_900091435.1. GTDB lineage: Bacteria > Actinomycetota > Actinomycetes > Mycobacteriales > Micromonosporaceae > Micromonospora > Micromonospora chaiyaphumensis. The sequence goes on along the minus strand of NZ_FMCS01000001.1, from coordinate 920,844 downwards.
CAGCAGGCCGGCCACCTCGTCGGTGCGCTCGGTCTGCGCCCGCACGAAGATCCGGGTCGGGTTGCCCGCGTACCCGAACTGCGCGGCCGCCACCGGCGCGCCGATCAGCGCCGACGCATCCAGTTCGGGCGCGAGTTCGACCGGCGCCATGATGCCCACCACGGTGTACCAGCGGTCGCCGAGATAGACCTTCGGATGGTCGGAGACGCCGCTGATGCCCAGCACCGTGGCGGCGTAGTGGCCGAGCACCACCGCCGGATAACGGGCCAGCGCCGCGTCGAGGAAGCGGCCGTCCACCAGGGTCGCGTCCAGCGTGGCGAGCAGCGTCGGGTCGGTGACCCGCACGGACAGCCCGCCGGTCCGGCCGGACGGAATCCGGTCGTTGCGGTAGATCCGTTCCTCGAGCGTCGCGGTCGCGGCCGAGCTGAGCACCCCGTCGGTACGCGCCACCGCCGCTCCCGCGGTCACCGGCAGCTCGGCCTCGCCCCCGCGGATGGTCTTGCCGTTGGCCACCGTGAGCAGGTTGGTGCCGACCCGGTCGATGCGGGCCAGCACGTCGGCCTGGCTGGACCGGGTCACGCCGAGCACGGCCACCATGGCCGCGATCCCGATCGCCACCCCGAGGATGGACAGCGCCGCACGGCCCGGCCGTGACCGCAGGCCCACGGTGCTCACCGGCAGCAGGTCGGCGACACGCAGGCGGGACCTCACGACACACCCCCGCTGTCGTGCACCACCAGGCCGTCCCGCAACTGGATGCGGCGCCGCATCGCCGCGGCGACCCGCTCGTCATGGGTGATCACCACGATGGTGACGCCGTCGTCGTTGAGCTCGCGCAGCAGGTCGACGATCCCGGCGCCGGTGACGGAGTCGAGGTTGCCGGTCGGCTCGTCGGCGAGCACCACGGCGGGCCGGCCCACCAGCGCGCGGGCGATCGCCACCCGCTGCCGTTCGCCGCCGGACAGGTGAGCGGCGGGGGAGTGGGCACGGTGGGCCAGGCCGACCCGCTCGCACGCGGCGTGCGCGGCCCGGCGGCGCTCCGCGGCCGGCACCCCGCGGTAGAGCAGCCCGGCAGCCACGTTGTCGGCCGCGCTGAGCCGCTCCAGCAGGAAGAACTGCTGGAAGACGACGCCGAGCAGGTGTGCCCGCACGCCGGAGAGCTGCCGGTCGCGCAGCTTCTCGACCGGGTGGCCGGCGATGCGGACCGAGCCACCGGACGGGCGGTCCAGGCCGGCGGCGAGGTTGAGCAGGGTGGTCTTGCCGGAACCGGACGGGCCTGCCACGGCGACCAGCTCGCCGCTGTGCACGGCGAGGGTGACGTCGCGCAACGACTCGACCGGCGGGGTGCCGGGATAGACCTTGCGGGCGTCGATCAATTCCAGGACGGCGGTCATGTCGCCGGCACCTCCACGGTCTGGCCGTCGGTGAGGCCGTGCACGATCTCCACCTGGCCGGTGCTCTCGTCGAAGCTGCCCGGGTCCACCGGTACGACGCCCTCGCCGGCCAGGCGGACCTGGTAACCGCCACCCGGCCGCGCCAGCAGCGCGGCGATCGGGACCAGCAGGACATCGCGGCGGGTACCGGTCGTGATGGTGACGCTCACCGGTGCCTGGTCCAGTCCGGAGCCGCCGGGCACGCGGACCGCGATGGTGAGCGGGACCGTCGCCTGGTCCGGATTCTCCGGCTGCTGCGGGCCGTTGTCCTGGTCGCCGGAGGGTGCCGTCGCGACCCCGCCGACGGTGGTGACCCGACCGTGGATCGGGTCGGCGTCCGGCAGGCTGACCTCGACCTGGTCGCCGACGTGGACGGTGCTGCGCTGCGCGGTGTCCAGTTGGGCGGTCACCGCCCGCGTCGTCGACGTTCCGGTGAGCACCGTCGTCCCGGGCCCGACGGTCCCGCCGACCCGGACCTGCGGCTGGGTGACGCGCAGCGGGTCGGGCAGGAAGACGACCTCGCCCTGGGTGAGCCGTCCGGTGCGGCGGTACGACGGCCGCCCCCAGGACGCCTCCCAGCGCCGGATCGCCGTGGCCGTGGCGGCGCTGAAGTGTCGGTCCACGGTGATCCGGTGGTGCGGGTCGAAGCCCATGGCGACCAGGTTGGTCTCGAGTTGGCGCACGTCGGGGCCGTCGCTCATCCCGTACCGGAGGTCGCGGTAGGCGGGGACCCGCCCCAGCAGGAGGCGGACCGGCGTGTCGGCCACCCGGTAGAGGATGCCGCCGCGGCCGATCGTGTCGCCCGGGTCCGGCGCCGCGGTCAGCACGCCCGGCGCACCCCGATGGTCCACGGCGTAGGAGCCGGCGTACCCGAGGACGCCACCGACCTCGACGCGCTCGGTGAGCGTGCCCTTGGTGACCTTGGTGGTTCCGACGGTCACCGACGCGGTGGGTGTGTCGTGGGTGTTCGGCTCGGGACGGGCGGCGTAGGCCACGCCGGCGGCGAGCGGCGTGGCCACCGCGACCGCGAGCACGGCGCCGGTCCGGCGCCGGCGGCTCACTTCTTGCCTCCGCCGCCGCCGTTCTTGATGCGGATGTCCCCGTCCCAGATGTTCCGGCAGGCCTGCTCCGCGGTGTTCTTCTTCTGTGCCGGGATTCCGTTCTCCAGCGGCGTTCCACTGAAGTCGAATTCGCCGGCGGCGTTCGGATCCGGGAACTCGGGGAGGCCGTGCTCGCGCATGCACTTGGCGTAGTCGGCGAGCTTGCGCAGGTCGTCGGCCGAGAACTTCTCCTTAGGGCGGAAGGCGTTCGGGGGGTAACGGTCCTCGATCGACTTACATGCATCGATGGCCTGTGGATGTCTGCTGAGGTCTCTCTTCCAGTCGTACCCGCCGCTGGGCGGGAACTCGAGGTATCCCCCCTGGGAGAGCTGCGCGTCCGGCATCCGGGTCAGGCCGTGTGCGCGGATGCACTGGACCCACTCCTGGCCGAGGGCGAGGAGTTGCTGCCGGCTCACCGAGGCGGAGGCCGACGGGCTCGCCCCGGAGGCGGCGCCGCCGGGATCGCATCCCGCGGCGCCGGCCCCGACCGCGAGCAGCGCGGCGAGGAACACTGTGGACGTTGTTCTGGTCATGGCTTCACGGTGGCCGCCGGAGCGGGCGAAGTCGTCGGACCGGAGTCGGTCCTCCGACGGCCGCCGGTACCGCGGACGTAGCACCTGAGTCGGACGCCGCCGGCGCCCTCGCTCCCTACCATGGGAAGGGTGCCCCGGTTCGTGCCGCGCCACCTCCTGACCGACGCCGCCCTCGCGCTGGTGCTGGTCGTGCTCACCGTGGGGCCCGGGCTGGTGATGGGATTCCTGGCCAGGACGAACCCGGTCGCCGCGAAGGGGTACGCGGAGAAGATGGCCCTCCCGGCGGACCGCTCCTGGTGGGTGTTCGCCGCACTGATCGTTCTCGGGCTGCTCGTCCGGCAACACCATCCCCCGCTGGCACTGGTCCTCACCGGCGCCGGAACGCTCGGCCACCTGTTCACCGACGCCAAGCTCCAGCTGCTCGACCTGGCCCTTCCGCTGGTGCTGTACACGGTGGCCACGGTGGCCCGGAACCGGCGGGTCTCGCTCGCGGTGCTGGCGCTGGCCATGCTCCTCGTGTACGCGGCCATGGCAGGCGGGCGGGTCTATGTCGAACAGCAGGAGTTCGCCGGCAAGGGGAGGGTGCGGGAGCAGGTCGAGCGGGGGTCGGTCGAGAAGGTGGCCACGGTGGCGCCGGCACCGCCTCCGGTGTTCTCGGTCGACCGGCTGGTCACCGTGGGCCAGGCGGTCACGGAACTGTGGCTGCTGCTGGTCGCGGGGTTCGCGGTCGGCGACGCGATGCGCAGCCGGCGCGCGCACCTGGCCGCCGTCGAGCAGCGTACCGCCGATCTGGCCCGGGAGGAGCGGCAACGGGCCGCCCTGGCGGTCGCGGCCGAGCGCGCCCGGATCACCCGCGAGTTGCACGACGTGGTGGCGCACGGGATCTCGGTGATGGTGGTGCAGGCGCAGGGCGCGTCGGCCGCGCTGGACCGGCATCCGGACCGCGCCGCCACCGCGTTGCAGCACGTGATCACCACCGGGCGCGCCTCGCTGGCCGAGATGCGCCGGCTGCTCGCCGTCGGGGGCACGCCCCCCGACGAGGACGCGCGCCTCACCCCGTTGCCGGGTCTCGGTGCGCTGCCCGCGCTGATCGACCAGTTGCGGTCCACCGGAATGCGGATCGAACTGCACGTCGACGGGGTGCCGGCGGCGGTGCCCGCATCGGTCGACCTGTCCGCGTACCGGATCGCGCAGGAGGCCCTGACGAACACGCTGAAGCACGCGGGCCCGGGCGCCGGCGCCGTGCTGCGGCTGGCCTTCGAGCCCGGACGGCTCCGCGTGGAGGTGGCCGACGACGGCACGGGCCCGGCGGACGGGGCGGACGGGCGCGGCAACGGGTTGCGCGGCATCGCCGAGCGCGTCGCCATGCTGGCGGGTGAACTGGAGACCGGCCGGACCGAGGGCGGCGGGTTCCGGCTGTGTGCGGCGCTGCCGCTGCCGGCGCGCGACATCACGCCGGCGCAGCCATGACGGTACGGGTGGTGCTGGTCGACGATCAGACGCTGGTGCGTACCGGGTTCCGGCTCGTGCTGGAGGAGACCGGCGACATCGAGGTGGTCGGGGAGGCCGCCGACGGGTCACAGGCCCTGGACGTGGTAACCCGTAGCCGGCCGGACGTGGTCCTGATGGACGTGCGGATGCCGGGACTGGACGGCATCGAGGCGACCCGCCGCATCCGCCTCGGCCCGCACGCGGCGCGGGTCATCATCCTGACCACCTTCGACCTGGACGAATACGTGCTGGCCGGGCTTCGGGCCGGAGCCAGCGGCTTCCTGCTCAAGGACGCGCTCGCCGCCGATCTGATCTCCGCCGTCCGGGTGGTGGCCGCCGGCGAGGCGGTGGCCGCCCCGAGCGTCACCCGCCGCCTCTTCGCCCACTACCTCGGCAGGACCCCACCCCGGCCGGACGCGGACGCACGGCTGGCGGCGCTGACCGAGCGCGAGCGCGAGGTGCTGACCCTGGTGGCGCGAGGGCTGTCGAACGCGGAGATCGCGGCGGCGCTCTTCGTCTCCGAGAGCACGGTGAAGACACACCTCGGCCGGATCCTGGCGAAGCTGGGTCTGCGGGACCGGGTGCAGGCGGTCATCCTCGGCTACGAGTGCGGCCTGGTCGACATCGGCACCGACCGGTAGCGGAGGGGCGGCCATCCTCGCTGAAGGCGGGGAGCCCGGCCGCGAGCTGCGCCGGCAGGTCGGCCGGTTACCGTTGCCGCTGTGCAGGGGGAGGCGGGCGAGGCGATCGGTTTCTCGGTGCTCGGCCCGATCCGGGTCGTCCGCGCCGGTGCCGAGCTCCGCCTGGGCGCCCGCCAGCAGCGCCTGGTGCTCGCCCTGCTGCTGGCCCGGGCCGGGCAGCCGGTCTCCCTCGCCGAGCTGGTCGACCTGCTCTGGGACGAGGAGGCCCCGGTCAGCGCCGCGAACGTCGTGCACCGGCACGTCGGGATGCTCCGGCGGCTGCTCGAACCCGGCCTGCCCACCCGGTCGGTGGGCCGGCACCTCTTCCGGGAGCTGTCGGGCTACCGGCTACGCGCCGACGAGGAGTCCCTCGACCTGCTGAGGTTCCGGTCGCTGAGCCGGCGGGCGGCCGCGAGCCTGCAGGACGGCGACCCGGAGGCGGCGCTGCGGCACGCCCTCGACGGGCTGCGGCTGTGGCGTGGCCGGTGCGCCGCCGGTCTGGAACCGGCCTCCCTCCGGCATCCCGCGTTCCTCGCCGTGGAGGACGAACGCGCCCAGGCCGTGCGCGAGGCCGCCGACGCCGCCGAGCAATGCGGGCGGATGGGCGCGGTGCTGGGGCCGCTGCGGCAGGCGGCCGAGCAGCACCCGCTCGACGAATTACTGCAGAGCCGCCTGCTGCTGGCGCTGGCCGCCGACGGCCGCCAGGCGGAAGCCGTCGAGATGTACCGGGTGGTGCGCCGCCGGCTCGCCGAGGAGCTGGGCGTCGACCCCGGCGAGGAGCTGCGGGAGGCGTACGACCGGCTGCTGCATCAGCGCACCCGGCCGCCGCGTACCGGATCGCCGGCGCCCCTGCCGCGACCCGCGCAGCTACCGCCGGACCTGCCCTTCTTCGCCGGGCGGGGCGACCTCGTCGCGGACGCCCGCGCGGCGGTCGCGCGGCCGGACGGGCCGGCGGTGCTCGCGATCGACGGCATGCCCGGGGTCGGCAAGACCGCCCTCGCCATCCACCTCGCCCACGGGTTCGCGGCCGACTACCCGGACGGGCAGCTCTACGTCGACCTGCGCGGATATGACGGGCGGGAGCCGGCCATGAGCCCGGCCGAGGCGCTGCGCGGCTTCCTCGGTTCGCTCGGGGTGCCGCAGCAGGGCATTCCCGCCGAGCTGCACGCCCAGGCGGGCCTGTACCGCAGCAGCCTGGCCGGCCGGCGCATGCTGATCGTGCTCGACAACTGCCGGGACGCCGAGCAGATCCGGCACCTGCTGCCGGGCAGCCCCGGCTGTCTGGTGATCGTCACGAGCCGCAGCCGACTCAGCGGCCTGCTGACCACGGCCGGAGCCCATCCGTTGCCGGTGGGCCTGCCGAGCGTCGAGGAGGCCCGCGCGGCGCTGTCGCGCCCGCTCGGCGCCGGCCGTGTCGCGGCGGACCCGGCCGCGATCGACGCCATCATCGCCGCCTGTGGGCGGCTGCCCCTCGCGCTGGCCGTGGTGGCCGCCCGCGCGGCGAGCCTGCCGAGGACGCCACCGGCGCAGATCGCCGCGGAGCTGGCCGCGACACCCGGGAGCCTGGACGGCTTCGACGGCGACGACCCGCAGAGCGGTGTGCGCGCCGTCTTCTCCTGGTCCTACCGGGCGCTCTCGGCCCCGGCCGCAGGGCTCTTCCGGCTGCTGCCGGTCCATCCCGGCCCCGACCTCTCGGTCGCCGGCGCGGCGGGCCTGGCCGGCGTCCCGCTGCGGACCGCGCGGGCGCTGCTCGGCGAGCTGAGCCGCGCGCACCTGGTCAGCGAGGACCCGCCCGGCCGCTACCGCACCCACGACCTGCTGCTGTCCTACGCCACCGAACTCGGCGAGGAGCACGACGGCCCGGCCGAGCGCGCCGCCGCGGAGCTGCGCTGCCTGCGGTTCTACCGGGCCACCGGCTACCAGGCGCACCGCCGACTGCTGACCTCCGAAGGCCACCCGCTGATCGACCCGGGGCCGGGCGAGACGCCGCTGCGCTTCGCCGGCCACGACGACGCCATGCGCTGGTTCACCGCCGAGCGGCAGGTCCTCATCGCGCTGGTCGGCCGGGCCGCACGGCAGGGCCGGCACACCGACGCCTGGCAGCTCGCCCTGGGCATGCAGCACTTCTTCGACCGCAGCGGCCGGTGGGCCGACTGGACGACGACCGGCGAGGTGGCCCTGGAGGCCGCCCGCGCGGGCGGCGACCTGATCGGGCAGGCCCGGATGCACCGCAGCCTGGCCGGCGCGGCCTACTTCCGGCACGAGCACGAGATCGCACTCGCGCATCTGGACCGGGCACTCGCGCTGCTCGCCCGGCTCGGCCTGTCCGGCGAGCTGACCCGGGCCACGATCAACCGGGCGATGATCCTGAGCGCCCAGGGGCGGCACGAGGAGGTCGTCCGGACGGTCTCCGCGACGCTGGGCCCCTGGACCGCCGGGGACGACAAGCTGCTCGCGGACGCCCTGGTGATCATGGCGGCGAGCAACGCCGAGCTGGGCCGGGACGACGAGGCCGTGCGCTGCGCCGAGCAGGCGATGGCGCTGTCGCGCCGGGCGCGGTACCGGCTGGGCGTCGCCGAGGCGTGGGAGGCGCTCGGGAAGGCGTACGCCGCCCGCCGGGAGGTCGGCAGGGCGATCGACTGCTGGCGCGAGGCGGCCGCCGCCTACCAGGACGCCGCGGCCGCCGCGCCGGCCGCGGAGGTGCTGGCGCTGCTCGGCGACGCCCTCGCCGCCGAGGGCGACCAGGAGGCCGCGGTACGCGCGTGGCGGGAGGGGACGGCACTGATCCCGTACGCGCACACCCCGACCGGCCGGCGGCTGGCCGGACTGCTCGCGGCGGCCACGCCGCGTCGGTGACCGATCGCGGTCGGCGACGGCACTCGATTCGCACTCGCGCGTCAGTCCGTTGACACCCGCCGTCCCTAGGCTCCTGCCTCATTCACCGTTGTTGCTGCGGATGGGGGCGATCGTGCTGCGGGCACCCGACGGATCACCGGCCGGCCGGGCCGAGCGCATGACCGCCCTGCACGCGGACCACGCCCGTGCCGTGCTGCGTCTTCTGCTCCTGCTGACCCGCGACGAGCGGCAGACCGCCGAGGATCTGCTCCAGGAGACGATGCTGCGGGCCTGGCGGCACCTGGACGCGGTGCCGGACGAGCCCGACGCCGCCCGCCGGTGGCTCCTCACCGTCGCCCGGCGGCTCGTCATCGACGGGGTCCGGCGGCGGCGCGGCCGCCCGGCCGAGGTCCACCTCGTCGACATGACCTGGATCCCCGCCCGCGACGACACGACCGGCACCGCGCTGGCGTCGCACTCCGTCCGGCGCGCGCTCCGCCGGCTCAGCCCGGCGCAGCGCAGCCTGCTCTCCGAGGTCTTCCTCATCGGGCGCTCCCCGGAGGAGGTCGCGGGCCGGCTGGGCGTGCCGATCGGTACGGTGAAGTCCCGGACCCACCATGCCCTGCGCGCCCTGCGCACCGGTCTCACGGCGGCCTGAGCAGGCACCACCTGGGCCTGGCCGGCGCCGCGAGGGCTGCGCTGGCGCCGGTGGCCCCGAACGCGGCGCCGGTGGGCGCCGCGTCCGGGCCGATCCTCAGTACCGGTAGGCGCGGATCACGGTCTGCTTGACCGTGTTGCCGCTGGTGTCCGCGGCGGCGGCCCGCAGCGAGACGAAGCCGGAGCCGGCCGGGTTGCGCACCCAGGCGACCGCCTTCTCGCCGTGCCGCTGCACGGTCAGCCGCTGCCACGTCCGGCCGTCGTCGAAGGACGCCTCGACGGTCAGGCTCCGGGTCCGGCCCGGCGCCGCCCCGACCTGCCGGTCGAGCGAGACCGGGATGGCGAACAGCCGGCCGGCCGGCGCCCGGTTGTCGATGTCGAGCTCCGGGCTGTACCGGATCGCCGTCATCGGCAGCTTCACCAGTTCGCCGTCGGGCACGTGCGCGGACCGGAAGGTCCACTCGGCGTCGACCACGGTGGACAGGGTGAACTCCGGGTCGCTGCGGAAGGTCGCGGCCAGCCGGTAGTCACCCTTCTCGGCGGGCACGTCCCACACCCACGGGGTCTGGTTCGCGTCGCCGATCTTGACCCCGTTGCGGTAGAGGTCCACCTGCACGCTGCCACCGCGAACATGGCGGAAGCCCATGTGCCCCGTGCCGTCACCGTGCAGCGGCCCCGGGCCGCCCAGCGTGTCGCCCCAGTAGCGGGTGGCGAACTGCTGGCCGAAGTTCGGCTCCGGGAAGACCGGCCCGGCCACCCCGTTGGCCCACCTCACGTCGTACGTGCGCCCGGGGCGGAAGCTGGTCCACGGCGACTCGTAGTACGTGTAGCGCAGCTGGGACGAGGTCGACTGCCACACCGCCTGCTTGTCCTGGTTGTAGTACTCCGTGACGGTGCTCGGCACGTCGTAGGTGAAGCTCGGCGGGATGTTGCGCTCGTCCCGGTAGACCGGCGAGTTGCCGGGCGCGTGCGCGACCGCGGTCCGCGCCACCGGCACGCCGGCCACGTCCGCGCTGATCCGGGACCGGACCGTGGCGAAGTCGCCGGCGCGCAGCCTGCGGGTCAGCCCGGTCATCATCTTCTGCGGCTCGTAGAGGTAGACCCGGTAGGCGTACGGGCTGTTGTGCAGGGTGCCGTCCTCGGCGACCTGGCCCCACATCCCGTTGACGTAGGACACGAAGCCGGGCGTCCTGCCGGCCCCGATCTGCGCGGTCCGCAGGTGGTCGAAGGGGAGGCCCATCAGCACGCCGAACGGGTCGTTGCTGCCCCAGATCTGCGGCTGCTCGGTCCGGATCGTCCAGCCGAACTCCTGGTGGACCGCGGTGGCCTCGGTGTTCGGCACCGACACCACGACGGGCTTCGCCAGGCGGGCGTCCATGGTCAGCGCCTGGTCGGTGGCCAGGTCGAGGCTCGGGCGCATCAGCGACGTGACCTGCGGGAGGAACGGGTCGCCGGTCAACAGGTAGGTCTGCACCAGGTAGCGGCCGGCGCGGACCTGGTAGGTGGTGGTCGCGGGGTTGTCGAAGACCGTGGTGGTCTGCCGGTCCAGGTCGGTCAGGAGCGTCACCCAGCCCTGGTCCGGGGTGGGCGCACCGCCGTCCGGCCCGAGGAGCTTGAGGCTCAGCCGGTGCCGGGCGACGTCGAGCGCCACCGGGGTCTGCACCTGCGCGCCGCCGCCCGTGGCGGTCACCTCACCGCCGACGTAGCGGTCGGGCAGGCCGGCGCCGGACTGCACGGTGACCGTCACGCTGGCCGTGCCGCCCGCCGGGACCGTCACCGAGTCGGCGCTGAGGCTGAACAGGCCCGCCGGCGCCGGGGCGCCGTCGGCGTCCTTCGCGTCGAGGGAGACCGCCAGGGTGAGGGCGGAGGGGCCGCTGTTCGCGTACGTGATCGTCTGCTGCTGTGCCGTGGTGGTCCGCCCGAAGGCGACGCTGACCGGGCTCGCCGTGACGGTCTGCCGGGTCGCCCGGGCGACGTCGAGGAAACCGGCGCCCTGCTCGTAGACACCGATTGTGGCGTTCGGCTTCGCGGCCGCCATCAGCGTGGCCTTGATCCGCTCCGGCGTCCAGTCCGGGTGCTGCTGGGTCAGGATCGCCGCCGCGCCGGCCACGTGCGGAGTCGCCATCGAGGTGCCGTTGAGGCTGGTGTACTGCGGGTTCTCGGCATTCGGCCACAGGTCGGAGGTCGAGCTGCGGGCGGCGACGATGCCGACGCCGGGAGCGGTGACGTCCGGCTTGATGCCGGCGTCGCCCGCGCGCGGGCCCCGGCTCGAGAAATCGGCCAGCTCGCCCGTCTTGGTCACGGCGCCCACGGTCAGCGCCTCGCTCACGCCGCCGGGCGAGTTCACCGTGGACTCGCCGCCCTCACCGCTGTTGCCGGCGGCGACGACGAAGAGCACGCCGTAGCGGTGGGTGAGGTCGGCCAGGGCCGCCTCGATGGGGTCGGTCTCCGGGCTGTCCGGGCCGCCGAGGCTCATGTTGGCGACCTTGACGCCCTGCTGCGCCGCCCAGGTCATGCCGGCCAGGATCGCCGACTCCGGGCAGCCCTCCGCCACGCAGACCTTGGCGCTGTAGAGGGTCGCGCCGGGTGCCATGCCCGTGAAGCGGCCCTGCGACGCGGCCCCGCTGCCGAGGATGGTGGAGGCGACGTGGGTGCCGTGCCCGACCCGGTCGAGGGCGTCCGGGTCGGCGGTGAAGTTCTCCGCGGCGGCGACGTGGCCGGCCAGGTCGGGGTGGGTCTGGTCGACGCCGGTGTCGATCAGGCCGACCTTCACCCCCGTCCCGGTCCAGCCGGCCTTCCAGGCCTCCGGCGCGCCGGTGAGCGGGACGCTGACGTCGAGGGTGGGGTGGCGCAGCCCGTCGAGCCAGACCTTGTCGAACCCGGCCCGCAGGCGCCGCTCGGTGCCGCTCGTGGACGTGAGGCTGTTCCAGAAGGAGACGGCGTCCGCGCGGCTCTCCGCGACGGCGCTGGCCCCGCCGAGCTGCCGGGTGGTCCGGGCCCCCGCGAGGCCGGCGGGGGCGGCGCCGCTGTGCTGGACGATGAGCGGCAACGTGGCCCGGGTGTCGTCGTAGCCGAAGTCGACCAGCATCGAGACGTCGAAGAGCCGCTGGTCGAGCTTGCCCCGGTTGAGCAGGCCGACGGCGTCGGCGGGGATGACCCGCACGTCGTCGCCGGCGCTGTGGGTGATGAACGGGATCCGTTCCCGTCCCTTGCCCGGCACGACGTTCACGGCCGTCTGGCCGTTCACGGTGCCGACCTGGACGGTGTCGCCGGTGAGCAGGGTGACTGTCCGGGCTTGGGACGCGACCGGGGGTGTGGTCGTCGGCGTCGCGGCTCGGGGCTGCGCGGACGCCGGTGAACTGCCCGGAGCCGCCGCCGAGACGCCCAGCACCAGCAGTGCCAGCGCCGATAACGTGCGAACTGAACGCATGATTCTCCCTGGATGAACGCGAGGGGTATCCAGGGGCTACGGACGTGGCCGGCAGAGGAAAGTTCACTCGTTGTGACCTGGGTCACAAAGCCTGGGTCAGGCGTGGGGGATCAGCACGCTGAGGCAGGTGACGCAGCCCTCGAGCTTCTCGTACTCGTCGATGTCGACGACGACCGGTGTGAAGCCGAGGGCCGCCACGAGCGCCGCGGTGCGCGGCGCCGACGCGGCCATCAGCACGAGGTCGTCCCCGAGTGGTACGACATGGCAGCCGGCCTCCTCGTCGACCGCGTGGATCGGCTGCCGCAGCGCGGTCGCGTCGAGCAGGTCGGGCAGCGCCAGGAGGGTGCCGTCGGGCAGCGCGGTCACGGCCGACTTGAGGTGCAGCACGTTCCGCAGCGGGACGGGGACCACCGTGCGGCCGCGGGTCGCCAGGTGGGCGCCCAGCTGGGCGATGCCCGCGTCGTTCGTGCGGCCCCCTCGGCCCACGTAGACCGTGGTGCCGATCTGCAGCACGTCGCCACCGTCCAGCGTGCCGGGCGCCTCGATCCGTACGACCTCCAGGCCGGCCTCCCGGACCGCCTTCTCGGCGCCGGGGACCTCCGGGCGGCGTTCCGGCGCACCGGGCCGGGTCAGGACCGCCAGGCCGGCGCAGACCACCACGGTGTCCTCGATGAACACGGCGTCGGGGCACTGGTCGGCGGGGTCGACCTCGCGCACCTGCCAGCCGGCGCCGGCGAGCGCGGCCCGGTAGGCCTCGTGCTGGCGCCGGGCTCGCGCGACGTCCACGTCGGTGCGCTCGATGTGGGTCACCAGCCCTTCGGCCAGCCGGTCGCCGGGTCGCCGGACCAGGGCGGTGCCTCGCGTCATGCCAGCAGTCTGCCCGCTCCGCCCCGCCCACGTCCACGCTCGACGGCGTCGCGCGTCGTCCGCTTGAATGGGGCCATGCGGGTCCTGATCGTCGCCGCGCCGTTGCAGGGGCATCTGCTGCCGCTGGTCCCGCTCGGCCTCGCCTGGCGGGACGCCGGCCACGACGTGCTGGTCGCGACTGGCGGCGACGCGCTCGCGGTCGACCTCGGTGGCCTGCCGGCGCACGACGTCGCGCCGGGGTTCGCGTTCGGTCGCATCGCGGGCCGGGTGCTGTTGCGACATCCGTTGCTGGCCCGCCGGGAGCTGGCCGGGCGTGCGGGCGCCGCCGTCGTCGGTGAGCTGTTCGGCGCCGCCAACGCCACGTTCGTGGACGCCGTGGTGGCGCTGGCCCGGCGGGAGCGCCCCGACCTGATCGTCTACGAGCCGCTGGCCGTGGCCGGGGCCGTCGCCGCGGAACGGGTCGGGATTCCCGGCGTCCTGCAGGAGAACAACCTGTTCCCCGCCGCCGATCTCGTCGCGGCCGTGGCGGCGAGCGGGCCGATGCGGCGGCACCGGATCGGCGCTCCGGCGGCCACGATCACGGTGTCGCCGCCGAGCCTGACCGGGCCGAGACCCGGGCTGCCCATGCGGGCGGTGCCGCACTCGGGCGGGGGAGAGGTGCCGGACTGGCTCCTGCGGGCCGGGGAGCGCCCCCGGGTCGTCGTGAGCCGCAGCACCGTCGCCGGTCCGGGTGGCGGCGACCCGACGGCCGCGATCGTCGCGGCCGCGCCCACGGTGGACGCCGACATCGTGCTGGTCCGTCCGCCCGGCCGGCTGCCGCGGCTGCCGGCGAACGTCCGGACGGTCGGCCGCGTGCCGCTGGACCGGGTGCTCCCGCACGCGACGGCGTGCGTGCACCACGGCGGGGCGGGCAGCGTGCTGGGTGCGCTGGCGGCCGGCGTGCCACAGCTCGTCGTGCCCGGCCCGGGCGACCGGCGGCACAACGCCGAGGTGGTCGCGCGGCGCGGCGCCGGACTCGGGGTGGCCGCCCGGGCGATCACGCCGGACGTCCTGGCCCGGCTCGTCACCGACGCGGCGCTGGCGAGGGCGGCGCGCGAGGTACGCGACGAGATGGCCGCGATGCCGCCGCCCTCCGCCGTGGTGGCCGACCTGACCGCGCTCCTCCCCTGACGGCCGACGGTCCGTCAGTCGCAGGGCGTCACCAGCGGCTGGGTCTCGTCGACCAGATACGTCGAGAGCATCATGGTGGTGACGTCGGCGGTGATGTTCCGGGCGTTGTGGACGACTCCCGGCGGGATCAGGAACGGCTCCCCGGCGTGAATCGTCAGGGTGGGCCGGTCGTCGAACTCCATGGCGATCACACCGTGGATGAGGAAGCCCACCTCCTCACCGGGGTGCCGGTGCCGGCCCGACGCGAGTCCCACCGGAATCTCGAACAACGTCTGGACGATCAGCCGGCCGGGCACGGAGGCCGGGTGCCGCTGGAGTTCGGTGCGCCGGACGGTGGGCGGCTCCGCGACGCCTGGTTCGTGCGACATGCGCGTCTCCTGTCCGGTCGGCCCACGGTTCGCCACGGCCCGGCCGGCGTGGCGGCCGGGCCGTGGCGATACCCGCCACCGGTCGAGACATGCCCGGTGGGGCAGGTCAGCTGCCCGGGGTGAAAAGGGCGGCGTAGCGGTCGAGGTAGAGCGGCCATCCCTCGTCGTGGCCGACGCCGTCGCGGACGGACTGCCAGCCCGGCCCGTGCCGGTCGAGGTGCCGGTGCTCCAACTCCACCCGGGTGCGCTGCGGAGTCTCGGCGACGAAACGCACCTCGACCTCGCTGGTGTTGTCCGGGTCGGTCTCGACCTGCCACTGCGGGCTGATGTCCCAGCTGAACACCACCCGGTCCGGCGGTTCGTAGGCGAGCACGCGCGCCCAGCGGCACTCGCTGCCGTCGACGGCCCGGTCGTAGATGTGGCCGCCGACCTTGGGCTCGAACACGGTTTCGACGATCGGCGCGCCGAGCAGGTTGTGCTCCGGCGGCTTGATGTCGCCGAACCGCTCGGTGAACACGGTGAACGCGCGTTCCAGCGGCGCCTCGACGACGATCTGCCGGCGGACCACTGCGGATGTTGCCTCGGTCATGGGGTCTCCTCGGTGGGTTGTTCGACGAGGTCCTGGTAGCCGGCCAGCGCGCGGTTCCAGAAGGTGTCCAGCTGGTCGCGCAGGGCGGCCACGCCGGCCGGGTTGAGCCGGTAGACCCGGCGGGTGCCGGCCGCGTGGTCGGTGACCAGCCCGGCCTCCTTGAGGACCTTGAGGTGCTGGGACACCGCGGGCCGGCTGATCGGCAGTTCGTCGGCGAGTTCGCCGACGGCACGGGGTCGCTCGGCCAGGCACGCGACGATGGTGCGCCGGGTGGGATCACCCAGGGCGTCCCAACCATCGCCCGTTTGGTAAGTAGCCACGAACGGTAAGCTACGGCTTACTGAGCCGCGCGTCAAGGAACGCGGTGCTGGTCCGCGGTGTCGTCCCCGTCCGGCCCGCTGAGCCAGCCGCGGATGCCGGCGAGCGCGGTGGGGCCGTAGTCTTCGTCAACGTCGTGGGCGAGGTCGGCGATGGTGACGGCCCCGAGGGCGGCGCGCCAGGCGGCGTCGGCGCTGGCCATCGCGCGGGCCACGGGGCACGGTCGGGTGCAGGTCTCCCGCGGCGTGGCCAGGGGGCCGCGCTGGCGGATCTCGGTGCACACGAAGGCGGGCTGCGCGCCGTCGACGGCGGTGACGACGTCGAGGACGGTGATCAGTTCGGGCGACCGGGTCAGCACGTACCCACCGGCCTTGCCCTGCACGGAGGTCACGAGGCCGGCGCGGGAGAGCGCCTGCAGCTGTTTGGCCAGGTAGCTGCCGGAGACGTCGTGCAGCTCCGCGAGCCGGGCCGCCGGCACGGGCTCCGTCGCCGTGGTCAGCACCACGCAGCAGTGCAACGCCCACTCGACCCCGCCGGACAGCTTCATGGCACCCCCTCGTTGACTCGGACAAAGACTATCCGACTAGAGTCCCGGACAAGAGTTATCCGAGTTCGAGCGAGGCCTCGACGAAGCCGGCGTGCCGTGCGGCGCGTCGTGGAAGGGTGAGAACCATGAAGCTCACGGTCATCGGTGGCACCGGACTGATCGGCTCCCAGGTGGTCCAGAAGCTGACCGCCGCCGGGCACGAGGCCGTCCCCGCGGCGCCGTCGACCGGCGTCGACCTGCTCACGGGCGAGGGGCTGGACCGGGCGCTGGAGGGCGCCGAGGTCGTCGTCAACGTCGCGAACTCGCCGACCTTCGACGAGGCCTCGCTCGACTTCTTCCGCACCACCATGACCAACCTGCTGGCCGCCGGGGCGCGGGCCGGCGTCCGGCACCAGGTGGTCCTCTCGATCGTCGGTGTGGACCAGGTGCCGCAGCTCGACTACTACCGGGCCAAGACCCTGCAGGAGGAGCTGCTCCGGCAGGGCCCGACGGCGTACTCCATCGTGCGGGCCACGCAGTTCTTCGAGTTCGTCAACGCGATCATGTCCTGGACCTCCGACGACTCGACCGTCCGCCTGCCCGCCACCCCCGTCCAGCCGATGGCCGCCGCGGACGTCGTCGCCGCGGTCGTCGACGTGGCCACCGGCGCCCCGCTGAACGGCATCCGCAACGTCGCCGGCCCGGACGTCTTCACCCTCGACGACCTCGGGCGGATCACCCTGGCCGCGCAGGGCGACGACCGGAACGTCGTCGTCGACGACAAGGCCGGCATGTTCGCGGTCGTCGACGGCGACGTGCTCACCGGTGGCCCGGACGCACACCTGGCACCGACGCACTACCGGGAATGGCTGAAGGCCGCCCACTGACCCGGGCGGGTCAGTCGACGGCGCCCTGGTCCGGCGGCTCGCCGAGGCGCTCGACCAGCTCATGCACCGCCGCGATGAACGGCTGGTCGGACTCGGCGGGCCGGTGCCCCTGGATCGGCGGCGGGACGCTGTCGCCCGGTGGCGCCACCACGGCGACCGGGTCCCGCAGCCGGCGGTCCACCGTCGCTGCCGGATACCCGGTCGCGTCCGGCGCGGCGGGCGGGTGGTCGGCGAAGATCCAGCCGCCGACGGGATCCGTGTCGCGCCACAGGTTGAGCCACCGCCAGCCGACCCGGGCGCCGATCTCGTGCAGCGCCTCGTCGTCGACGTAGGCGGGGAAGAGCCGGGCGTAGAGGCGGCGCAGCGGCGACCCGTAGGTGAGCAGCGCGACCCGGCCGCTGACCTCGGGCGGCAACTGGAGCACCGTCGCGGCGGCCAGGACCGAGCCGTGGCTGTGCCCGGTGAGCAGGACCGCGTTGCCGCTTTCGACCAGGTAGCCGATCCGCCGGGCCAGCTCCGGCACGGCGCGTTCGGCGTAGCAGGGCGGCGCGAACGGGTGGGCGGCACGGGGCCAGAACGTGCCGAGGTCCCACAGGATGCCGACGTGGCGCCGGAACCCGGTGGTCCGGTAGGCGAAGACCGCGCCGAGCAGCAGGCCGACGATGATCGCCGCGATCACCCAGCTGCCGAACGAGATGACGAAGGTGACCAGGTCGGCCGGCACCCCCGCGAACCGCTCGAAGACGTCACCCGGCCACAGCTCCAGCAGGCCGATGGTGGTGGTGGCCGTGCCGATCCCGGCGAGGCCGGCGTAGATGACGGCCAGCGGTATCAGGTGCTCGGTGAACCGGGCCCGGGCTATCGCCTTCTGCACCTGCCGTAGCCGGGGCCCGGCTCCCGGCGGCGGATCCGGGTGGTCGCGTGCCACGACCGCCGCGGCGGCGGCCAACCGGCGTGGCCGGGAGATCAGGATCACCAGGCCCGCGAGGACCAGGGTGATCAGCGCCGCGCGGAGGAAGCCGAAGATCGCCCAGGTGTACGCCCGCGGCGGCCAGTCGGCCACGCCCACCGCGGTCGGCGCGTCGCGGTCCAGGAAGTCCGCGACCCGGTAGACCAGCTCGGCGGAGTAGGCCACCGCCAGGCTGATGGCGGCGGCCGCGATCGCCAGCGCCCCCAGCCCGAGCAGGGGCGCGGCGCCCGTCCGCCGGTTCCGGCGCGGGAACAGCAGCACCGCCCCCAGGGCGGCCAGCAGGGTCGTCTGGATGACGAACAGCCCGGTGAGGATCGCGTCGTAGCCGGGCAGGCCGCCGGCCTCGCGCCACGACGCCGGGCCGGTCAGGACGTGGCCCGTGACCACGACGGTCAGGACCACGGCGGTCGTCCGCAGCGTGCGGGCGACCCGGTCGAGTCGCCGGTCCGCGGCGGACCGGTCGATCAGCGGGGGAGTGCAGAGCAGGACCGCGCAGGCGACCAGGACCGCCCCGGTGACGACCGCCAGCGCGATGGTGCCGGGCGAGGCGCCGGGTGCGGCCCGGGCGGCGAGCAGCGTGACGTCCAGCGTCGCGAACGCCGCCGCGACGTGGATCGAGCGCAAGCGGCCCACCAGCGGTTCCGCGTCCCACCGGCCGACGGCGCCGAGCGGGCAGCCGGAGGCTGTCGGCCCGGGGGCGCGGAACGCCTCGAACACCCGCCCCGGGCGCGTGCTGGCGCGCCAGAGCAGGCCGAGGGCGGCGGCCGGCACCAGCGCCAGCACCGCCAGCCGCAGCCCGACCGGCCGCCCGCCCAGCCAGGACAACCAGCCCCGCCCGGCCAGGCAGCGCGGCGAGGTCAGGCACTTCCACGCGATCAGGTCGAGCGCGACGCTGGCGGCGGCGAGCACGTACAGCGCGGTGAGCGTGAGCGCCAGCAACCGGCACAGGGACCGGACGGTCGCCTCGGAGCCCCGGTTCGCCGGGCGCATCCAGATCGCCACGTTGACCAGCATGAACGGCAGCAGGAACACCAGCGACACGGTCCGGGCCATGGTCCCGGCGGGCAGGTCGGCCCAGCGGTACGCCTCCAGCGTCACCCGCCCGGTCCGGCCGGTGCCCGAGGCCGGGCGGCGGGGCCGGTAGAAGCCGCCGCTGCGGTCGCCCGCGACCTGCTCGGTCCGTGGCAGGTCCAGGACCTCGCCGGCGCTCGCCCGGGAGGCCCCGTGCACCCGCAGTTCCACCACGTCCTGGGACGGCACCGGCCCGTCCCGCGCTGCTGCCTCCGACATGGGCCCCCCGAGTCGTAGCCTGGGGTTCCAGACCGGGGCGTACCCGGCCGAGGAGGGCCCCGCCGCTCGGGCGGTCTACCCCGCCCGGCCGGGTCCAACCTCGGACACCGGGACCGGTCGGCCCTCACCCGCCGGAGCGGGTCCGGCGGTCCGCCTCCCGATCGACAGCAGCAGACCGGCGGCGGTCAGGGCGACTCCGGCACCGGCGGCGTACCCCGGAAGGCCGGTGGGAATGCCCAGGTAGACCGTGATGCCGAGGATGCGGGACAGCCCCCAGGGCAGCAGCGCCAGCTGGTCGTTCCACACGGTCAGGGCGCGCTCCAGGCCGATCACCGCGACGAGGCCGGCCAGCACGCCGAGCGGAACGCCCGCGGCGGTCAGGGTCAGCCCGACGGCGCGGCGCCGTCGCATGCCGTAGCGGTCGCGGAGGACCACGGCGGTGGCCACGAACAGCCAGCCGAACGCGGCGAAGGCCACCGTGAGGTAGGCCCCGCGCAAGGTCGGCGCGGTCCAGAACGCGAACCAGTAGCGCCCGGGACCGCGCCCGGCGAGCGCCGCCAGGAGCAGCACGCTGCGCAGCAGTGCGACGCCGCCGACCACGGCCCACAGGTGGAACGGGTCCCGCCGGCCGACGGCGAGGCGGACGACGAGGGCGAACAGCGCCCACCCGCCGAGGGTGACCAGCAGGTGGGCGGGGGCGGCGAACCAGGTGAACACGAGCCGGCTCGCCACCAGGACCACGGCCGGGACCAGCCAGACGAGCAGCCGGTCCGCCCGGGACGCGGGCGCCGGCAGCGCGGCCATCCGCCACGGCCGGAGCGCGCCCAGCAGCAGCCCGCGCGCGGCGGCGCCACCGAACCCCCGCCCGCGCAGGCCGAGCAGCACCACCACCAGGATCAGGGCGAGCAGCACGCGGGCCGCCCAGGCCATGGCCGGATCCCGGTCCGCACGCTCCGCACCGAGGTCGGCCGCCGTGAAGCGGTACGCGGGCAGGTCCAGGTCGCCGCCGTAGCGCTGCCGGTGGGCGTCCCGCGCGTCCCGGTACGCCGTCGCCGCCGCCCGCCAGCCGTCGTAGGCGGCCGGGGATCCGGTGTCCAGCCACTGCGCGTGCCGCAGCACCATGGTCCGGTAGGCGGCCAGCGTCTCGAACAGGTTCACCTGGTAGTCGAGCGTGGCGGTGAACCGCTCGCGCAGCGCGGCGTCCCGCCACGTCGTCCGGTCGGTGGCGGCCACCAGGTCACGCATGCGCCGGGCCAGCGCGACGGCCTGCCCGCCCTCCTCGATCGCCGCGTCGACCCGGCCGCCGGTCACCGCGTAGATGCTGTCCAGCGCGGCGGAGTCGCCGGTCGGGATGTCCCACTCGAAGATCCACATCATCGGCGGCGGTTCCAGCCCGAGCGCCCGCACCGACCGGTCGGCGTACGGCCCGATGTAGAGGCCCCGGGTGACCGCCGCCCGGGACAGCGCCATGGCCTGCCCGATCGCGGCGACGGTGTCCGGGTCGGCGGAGAACGTGCGGTACGCCCAGTCCGCCGTGACCTGCGCCGGATCGGTGTCCGGGTCCCAGGCCAGCCGCGCGACGGCGTACGTGTTGAGGTCGTACAGCTGCCAGAAGCCGGTGCGCAGGTAGAGCGACATCGGCCCGGCGCGGAGCGGGCCGCCGTCCTGGGTCCAGTTCCACACGCCCTCGACCCTCGGGTTGGCGGCGAGGAACGCGCGCAGCGCCTCGCGGTGCAGCGGGCCGAGGTCGTTGGGCAGCGAGCCGAACGCCTCGAACTCGCGCCGGGCCTGGAACTCGACGATGCGGCGGTGCGCACCGGCCAGCAGCGTGGTGTTCAGCGGCAGGTGGCTGTAGAAGTCCCCGAGGGTGTACTTGGTGGACACGATGAGGTGCGGGTCGTCGAACCCGCCGAGCACCCGCGCGTAGGACTCCGGGTTGGTGTGCAGGTCGCCGACGGCGCCCACGCCGACCGTCCAGGTCCGGAAGACGACCTCCCGGCCGGCCCGCCCCGCGGTGTCCAGCAGCGCCCGCAGCATCGCGCGCACGGACGCCGCCGTGGTGACCGCGAGCTTCGACGAGTAGTCCCAGCCGTCGGCGGCGTACACCGCGCCGCCCTCCCCGACGCGGACCATGAGCCCGTCGACGAAGGGCAAGCTCTCGAACAGCTCGGCCAGCCCGGCCTGGTAGACGGTCCAGAGCCGGGGATCGGCCACGTCGAGCCCGCCGACGGTCCGCGTGAGGTACGCCTCCAGCGGCGGCGACACCGCCAGCATGTCGGTGAGCAGGAAGACCTTCACGCCCATCTCCTCGGCGTACCCGAAGACCGGCCCGAACGCCGCGACCATGGCCCGCGCGCGGTCGACGTGGGTGTCCCCGGGCGGGTAGACCGCGTGCCCGTCGCCGACCCTCGCGAAGGTGACGTACTCGAGGAAGCCGGGCACGACGACGGCGTTGTAGCCCTGGGCCACCGAGTGGTCGACGAACTGCCGGAACTGCGCCCCGATGCGGGCCGCCGCGCCGGCGTCGACCCATGGCGCCCGGGGCAGCAGGGCCGGCCCCACCACGTCGGTGTTCAGGTTGTAGTCGTCGCCCGCGGCGAAGGCGGCCGGGTCCGGCTCGCGGCCCACCGAGCCCGCGTCGGTGAGCCGCAGGCCGAGCCGGGGCGTGATCAGCCGTCCCGCCTCGGCGGCGGGCAGTGCCTCGGCGCCGGAGCGGATCCGGTCGGCGAGCCGGTACAGCCCGGCGGCGACGCCCGCGAGGTCGCTCCCGTCGACGGCCAGTTCGGTCCCGCGGACGCCGAGCCGGTAGGACTCCGGCGCGGCGCCCGGCGTGGCGCGCACGGCCGCCCGCAGGGTGGTCACCGCGGCGAGGTCCGGTGCGGCCCGGCTCGCCGGGGTCGTGGCGGCGGCCGGCCCGGCCGCGGTGACGACCGGGCGGCGCAGGCCGCGCGCGGCGAGCGCGTCGGCGACCGCGGCCCCGGCCTTGCGGGTGCGCGGCTCGTCGGGCACCACCACGGACGCCAGCGGCGGCGGCGGTGCGGCGGCCCGCCGCGGCGCGGCGGCGGCGTCCTCGTGCGGCACGGCCGCGGGGGCGTGGCGTATCCCGAGCGCGCCGTCCACGCCCCACGCCACGCCCGCGCCGAGCAGGACCAGGACGATCGCGGCGGCGAGCAGCGGCAGCGGCTTCCGACCCGCAGTGACGTGAATCACGCTCGCATCCTAGGGTGTCCGCGCGACGGGGACACCCCTAGTGCAACCGATGGTTGCGCCAAGGCGGTCGCCGGGGTAGCGTCATGCGCAACCAATCGTTGCAGGAGGTTGTCATGGAATTCGGGACCATCGAGCGCGAGATCTTCGTCGAGGCATCGCCCGAGATCGTCTTCGACGTGGTGAGCAGCCCCGACCACCTCCGGGAGTGGTGGCCGGACGACGCCCGCTACGACCCGACGCCCGGGTCGGTGGGCGAGATCGTCTTCGGCGACCGCGACGCCGGCGGGACCGTCGTGCCGTTCACCGTCGTCGACGCCCGGCCGCCGCGGATGTTCTCGTTCCGGTGGACGCACCCGGCCGGCGAGGCGGCGGCGGTGGGCAACTCGCTGCTGGTCACCTTCGACCTGACCCCGTCGGGCAGCGGCACCCTGCTCCGGATGACCGAGACCGGCTTCCGGGAGATGGGCTGGGAGCTGGCCGTGCTGGAGCAGCAGTACCGGGAGCACGTCAGCGGCTGGGACTTCTTCCTGCCGCGGCTGGTGGCGTACGCCCCGACGCTGCCGGTGCGCGCGTGAGCACCGGGCTGGTGGAGCAGGTCGACGACGACCTCTGGTCCGCCATCGGGGACCCGACCCGGCGCCGGATGCTCGACCTCCTGCTCGTCGACGGTGACGGCACCGCGACCACGCTCAGCCAGCGGATGCCGGTCACCCGGCAGGCGGTGGCCAAGCACCTCGGCGTGCTCGACCGGGTCGGCCTGGTCCGGGCCACGCCGGCCGGCCGCGAGAAGCGCTACCGGGTGGACGACGCGCAGCTCGCCCGGGCGGTGGCCCAACTGTCGTCGGTCGGGTCGGCGTGGGACGCCCGGCTGCGGCGGATCAAGCGGATCGCCGAGTCGATCCAGCGCACCCAGACGGACTGACCGGAGGAAGTGGGAGTCGAGATGGTGGACATTCTGCACCGGGTCGGGGTCGTGACCCCGACGCCGGACAAGGTGTACGACGCGCTGACCACGGTCGAGGGACTCGCCGGTTGGTGGACCGACGACACGAAGGGGAGTGGCGAGGTCGGCGGCGTCCTCGAGTTCCGGTTCCCGCCCGGCGGCTTCGACATGGAGGTCGTCGAGCTGCGGCCCGCCGAGCGCGTGGCCTGGCGGGTGGTCGACGGCCCCGAGGAGTGGATCGGGACCACGGTCGACTGGCACCTCCGCCAGGACGGCGACTACACGATCGTGCTGTTCGCGCACCGGGGCTGGCGGGAGCCGGTCGAGTTCATGCACCACTGCAGCACCAAATGGGGCTCGTACCTGATGAGCCTGAAGTCGCTGGTGGAGACCGGCGAGGGCGCACCGTCCCCGCGGGACGTGCAGATCAGCGACTGTCACTGACGCGGATCACGACCTCCCCGTGACCGCCCAGGCGTGACTCCTGCCGTCGGTGACGCCGTTCGAAACCATGCCAACCGGGTACACGCCGGCCGCGCCCGCTGTCGCCGGGCCGACGGACGGAAGGAACGGGGCAATGACCAGAATCGGCATCATCATCGGCAGCACGCGTCCCGGGCGGAACGGGGAGACCGTGGCCCGCTGGGTTCACGAGATCGCCTCGCGGCGCGACGACGCCCACTACGAACTCGTCGACATCAAGGACTTCAACCTCCCGCACCTCGACGAGATGGCGCCGCCGTCGCTCGGCCAGTACACCCAGCCCCACACCCTGCGGTGGGCCGAGAAGATCGCCTCGTTCGACGGCTACGTCTTCGTCACGCCGGAGTACAACCACTCCACCTCCGGCGCGCTGAAGAACGCGATCGACTTCCTCTACGCCGAGTGGAACAACAAGGCGGCCGGGTTCGTCAGCTACGGCAGCGTCGGCGGCACCCGGGCCGTGGAGCACCTGCGCCTGGTGGTCGCCGAGCTGCAGATGGCGGACGTACGGGCCCAGGTGGCGCTCTCCCTCTTCACCGACTTCGAGAACTTCAGCGTCTTCAAGCCGGGCGATCACCAGGTGGGCGCCGTGAACACGATGCTCGACCAGTTGGCCGCGTGGAGCGGTGCCCTGGCGACCCTGCGCTCGGGCACGACGATGGCCACCCCGCAGTCCGGCGCGTAGCGGCGTCCCATGGGCAAGCTGGTCGTGACGGAGTTCGTGACGCTGGACGGGGTGGCACAGGCGCCGGGGGAGCCCGACGAGGACCGCGCCGGCGGCTTCACCCACGGTGGGTGGCAGGCGCCGTTGGTGGACCACGGGACCGGCGAGGCCATGTTCGCGCAGGCCAGGAGCATGGACGCGCTGCTGCTGGGCCGCCGGACCTACGAGATCTTCGCGCGCTACTGGCCGACGGCGCCCGCGGAGATCCCCTTCACCGGCCTGCTCAACGCGGTGCCCAAGTACGTCGCGAGCCGCACGCTGACCGAGCCGCTCGGCTGGGAGAACTCGATGCTGCTCGGCGGGGACCTCGCCGAGGAGATCGCCGGTCTGACGGACCGGCACGACGCGCTCCACGTGATCGGCAGCCTGGACCTGGTGCAGTCGTTGCTGCGCCTGCGTCTCGTGGACCGGCTGCACCTGTGGCTCCACCCGCTGACGCTCGGCAGCGGCAAGCGCCTGTTCGGGGACGGCACCATGCCGGCCGCGTTCCGGCTCACCGAGTCGGTGGGCCATCCCAACGGCACCCTGCAACTGACGTACGAGGCGGCGGGACGGCCCACCTACGGCAACCTCGCCACCTAGGCGACCGTGCCGAGGGGCGCGGGCGTCAATCCAGGCAGAACTCGTTGCCCTCCGGGTCGGTCATCGTGATCCAGCCGGCGCTCAGCGGGGGTTCCGGCTCGTACCGGCGCACCCGCTTCGCGCCGAGCGCGACGAGCCGGTCGCACTCGGCCTCCAGCGCCGCCATCCGCTCCTCGCCCTGCAGTCCGGGCGCCACCCGGACGTCGAGGTGCACCCGGTTCTTGGCGGCCTTGTCCTCCGGCACCTGCTGGAAGAACAGCCGCGCGCCGTGCCCGTCCGGGTCCTCGACGGCCGACCGCGTGTTGCGCTGCTCCTCCGGCACGCCGATCCGGGCCAGGAAGTCGTCCCAGGCGGCCAGGGGGTCGGCGCCCGCGGGCAGATCGACTCCGGGCGGGCCGGGGTGGACGTAGCCGAGCACGTCGCGCCAGAAGGACGACAGCGCCCGCGGGTCGTGGGCGTCGAAGGTGACCTGGAAGTGGCGGCTCATCGCGTTGCTCCGTTTCGTCGGTGCGTCTCTCGCCTACTCTGGCACCCCTGGCGGACAGGATCGGTCCGCTATTGCGGGGAGGATGCGGGACATGGGCATGCCGACCGGCGCGGAGCGGGGCACGACCGAGCGGGTTCTCACCCTGCTCGGGCTGCTCCAGCAGCGCCAGGTCTGGACCGGCCCCGAGCTGGCCGACCGGCTCGGCGTCACGCCGCGCACCATCCGGCGTGACGTCGAGCGGCTGCGTACCCTCGGCTACCCGGTGCACGCCGGCCAGGGTGTCGGGGGCGGCTACCGGCTCGGCCCGGGGCGGGCCCTGCCGCCGCTGCTGCTCGACGACGAGGAGGCGATCGCCACCGCGGTCTCGCTGCTCGCCGGCGCCGGTGGCGCGGTCGCCGGGGCGGCCGACGCCGCGCTCCGGGCGCTGGCCAAGCTCGACCGGGTCCTGCCCACCCGCCTGCGGCACGACGTGCGCGCGCTCGCCGGCTCGGTGGAGTCCTTCGGCGGCGGCCGCCCGCCGGTCGACCCCGAGGCGCTCATGACCCTGGCCCGAGCCTGCCGGGACGAGGTCGAGGCCGGCTTCGACTACCCGTCCGGGAGCGGGGCACGACGGCGGCGGGTCGAGCCCTACCGCCTGGTCGCCTCCGACCGCCGCTGGTACCTCCTCGCCTACGACCTCGACCGCGACGACTGGCGCAGCTTCCGCGTCGACCGGATGACCGACGTGTCCGCCCGGACCTGGCGCTTCCGCCCGCGCCCGGCGCCGGACGCGGCGACCCACGTGCAGGAGGGGGTGGCGAGCCGGGTCTACCCGCACCGGGCACGCTTCCTCGTGCACGCGCCCGCCGACACGGTGCGCGTGCAGATCCCGGCGTCGGCGGCCGTGGTCCGGTCGCGCGACGGCGAGCGCTGCGAGGTCGTGAGTGGCGCCGGCAGCCTCGACTTCGTGCTCGTGCACGTGCTGCTGCTGGGCCACGACTTCGAGGTGCTCGACCCGCCGGAGCTGCGGGGGCGCTGTCGCGCGCTGGCGGAGCGACTGCTGGCGGCCGGTGCCACGACCGCGCCGGCACCCGGCCCGGCGCAGCCGTGAGCCGGCCCGCCGGCGGACGTGTCGTGGCCCGCGTGGTCAACCGGTCGGCGGGCCGGGGCCGAGGTCGCGCAGCCGGTCGGCCAGCTCGCGGACGGCCTCGTTGTGCCGCGGATCCGTCGCGCCCGGCAGGTGCCGGACGATCGGCGGCGGGACGGTGTCACTGGGCGGCGCGACCAGGCCCCTGGGGTCCCGCAGCCGCCAGTCCACCGACCCCGCGGGGCCATCGGCCGGGGGTGGCCCGCCCGGCCGGTTCGGGGAGAAGACCCAGCCCCCGATCGCGTCGGTGTCGCGCCACAGGTTGATCCACCGCCAGCCGACCCGCTCGCCGATCTCGTGCAGCACGTCGGCGTTGACGTAGGCGGGGAACCAGCGGGCGTACAGCCGGGACAGCGGGGAACCGGACGTCAGCAGCGCCACCCGCGCGCAGACCTCCGGTGGCAGTTGCAGCACCGTCGCGGCGAGCAGGATCGAGCCGTGACTGTGCCCGGCGAGCAGCACGGTCTGCCCCTGCCCGGTGAGGTAGCTGATCCGGCGGCTGAGTTCGGGCACCGCCCGCTCGGCGTAACAGGGTGGCGCGAACGGGTGCGCCGCCCGGGGCCAGAAGGTGCCCAGGTCCCACAGCACCCCGACGTAGCGGCGGAACTCGGGGGTGCGGTAGGCGAACAGGCCACCCAGGACCAGGCCCACGATCGCCGCGGCGATCACGTAGCTGCCCAGGCCGATCCCGAAGTTCACCAGGTCGGCCGGGATCGGCGCCCAGCGGTCGATCACGTCACCGGGATACCACCGCGCCAGCCCCAGGGTGCTCGTGGCCAGCCCGAGCCCGGCGAGAGCGGCGTAGGTGAGGACCAGCGGGGTCATCCGCTCGGTGAACCGGGCCCGCGCGATGACCTTCTCGACCTCACGCAGCCGCCCGGCGGCCTCGACCGGCGCGTCGGGGTGGTCGCGGGTCACGATGTCCGCGGCGGCACGCCGGCGGGCGGGCCCGGACGCCAGCGCCGTGACGACACCGGCCACCGCGGCGACCGTCACCCCCACGAAGAAAGCGAAGATCGCCCACTTGTACGCCAGCGGCGGGCTGGTGGCCAACCGCGCGGAGGTGGGCGCGCCGCGGTCCAGCAGGTCCGCCACCCGGTAGACCAGCTCGGCGGAGTACGCCACCCCGGCCCCGGCGGCGACGGCCATGATGACCGGGGTGCCGAGCGCCCGCAGGCGCGGACCGCCCGGCACCCGGGGGCGCGCCCACAGCACGGCCGCCCCGAGGACGACCAGGAGGACCGTCTGCGTGGCGAAGAGGAGGGTGACGATCTCCCCGTACCAGGGCAGCCCCGTCCCGGCGGCCCAGGGGCCGGGCTCGGCCACCACGACGACCACGACGGCGGCGGTGAGCAGGCACGCCGCGGTCCGCAGGCGGCGCAGGTTCCGATCCACGCGCGGGGCCGGCGTGGCGCGGTCCAGCAGCGGGTGGACGCAGACCAGCACCACGCACGCGGCCAGCACCGCCGCGGTCAGCACCAGCAGCGCGGTGGTCGCGACGGAGGCTCGACCCCCGGCGGAGCGCGCGGCGAGCAGGGCGGCGTCCAGCGTGGCGAAGGCCGCGGCGACGTGGATCGCCCGCAGCCGGGAGACCAGCGGCGCCGTGTCCCACTGGCTGACCGCCGTGAGCTGGTGCTGGCCGGATGTCGTGGCGGGACCGCGGAACGACGCGTAGGTCCAGCCCGGCCGGCTGCTCAGCCGCCAGACCAGCGCCACCGCCGCGACCGGGACCAGGGCGAGCACCGCCAGCCGCAGACCCGGCGGCCGTTCGCCGAGCCAGGAGAGCCAGTTCCGGCCGGTCAGGCACCGCGGCGAGCCCATGCACTTCCAGGCGATCAGGTCCAGCGTCACCCCGGCCACCGCGATCACGTACACCGCCGTGAGCGTCAGCGCGAGCAGCCGGCAGAGCGCCTTCACGGTCGCGGCGGCCAGACCGGCGCCGGACGGGTGCATCCAGATCGCCAGGTTGCCGAGCATGAACGGCAGCAGGAACACCAGGGAGAGCGTGCGGACCGCCCGGCCGGAGGGGAGATCCCGCCACCGGTACGCCTCCAGCAGCACCCCGCCCGACCCGGTCGTGTCCGGGTAGCCGGTCCGCGGCCGGTAGAAGCCGCCGCTGGAGTCACCGGCCACCTGGTACACGTTCGGCCGGTCCAGCACGTGCTCGGGGCCGGCGCCCGAGACGCCGTGCACCCGCAGCTCCACGACCTCGACCGGCCGTTCGTCCGAGCTTCCCGGCGTGTCCGACATCGATCTCCCGTGGCAGTGACCGGCGCCGGGCGCCGACGCGGCCGTGCCCGGGCGCTGCCGTCTACCCGTTCCGCGCCGGATCAAGGCCGCCGGCCAGTAACGTGGCGGGCGAGAGTCCCGGTTGGCCAGGGAGGCCGCGATGAGCGCGACGGACGCCGCGAGCGGAAACATGGACCTGAAGCTCGAGGTGATCGTCCTCCCGGTGGCGGACGTCGACCGCGCCAAGGAGTTCTACGGACGGCGCCTCGGGTGGCGGCTCGACCAGACGCCGCCCGGCATCGTCCAGCTCACGCCGCCGGGCTCCGGGTGCTCGATCCAGTTCGGTCCCACCCTGACCGTCGCCGCCCCCGGGTCGGCCAAGGCGTACCTGATCGTCGCGGACATCGAGGCGGCCCGGCGCGCGGTGATCGACGCCGGTGTCGAGGTGACCGAGATCTTCCATCCCGGCCCGGCCGGCCCGGTCAGCGGCCCGGATCCGGAGCGCCGCAGCTACCTCTCGCGCGCCTCGTTCAAGGATCCGGACGGGAACGAGTGGCTGCTCCAGGAGATCACCACCCGGCTGCCCGGGCGGATCACGAGCGGCACCACCTCGTACACCTCCGCCGCCGACCTGGCCGGCGCGCTCCGCCGCGCCGCCGAGGCGCACGGGGAGCACGAGAAGCGCACCGGCGCGACGGACCCGAACTGGCCCGACTGGTACGCGGCGTTCATGGCGAGCGAGCAGACCGGCGAGGAACCGCCGAGCTGACCGTTCCTGATCAGCCCACGGCGGTCGGGGAGGGCGGGGCACTGCCGCCCTGCGGCGCCTCGGCGGTCATCAGCCGGATGATCTCGGCCCGGTCGGTGGCGGACGGCAGCCCCCAGCCGGGGCGGTACCCGTACACCTGGTCCAGCGGCGTGGAGGCGGTGCGTCCGTCGAGGACCTCCACCGCGCCGGTGTCGATGAGCCCGGGATGCTCGACGCCGCAGGCCTCGGCGACCTTCACGAGGTCGCGCCGCAGCGTCCGGACGTAGTTCGCGGCCCGCACCGACTTGCGGGCCGGGTCGAGGCCCCGGGCCAGCCACGGGTTCTGGGTCGCGACGCCGGTGGGGCAGGTGTCGGTGTGGCACTTCTGCGCCTGGATGCAGCCGATCGCCAGCATGGCCTCCCGGCCGACGTTGACCATGTCGACGCCGAGCGCGAAGGCCACCACGGCGTTGTCCGGCAACCCGAGCTTGCCGCCGCCGACGAAGACCACCTGCTCGTGCAGGTCCCGTTCGGCGAAGATCCGGTAGACCCGCGAGAAGCCCTGCTGGAAGGGCAGCGACACCGAGTCGGTGAAGATCAGCGGCGCGGCACCCGTGCCGCCCTCGCCGCCGTCGACGGTCACGAAGTCCACGCCGCGGCCGGTGTCGCGCATGAGCGTGGTCAGCTCCTCCCAGAAGCCCAGGTCGCCGACGGCGGACTTGATGCCGACCGGCAGGCCGGTCTCGGCGGCGAGCAGCTCCACCCAGTCCAGCAGGCTGTCGCAGTCGGAGAACTCGGCGTGCCGCGACGGGCTGACGCAGTCCCGCCCCGCGGGGATGCCACGGGTGGCGGCGATCTCGGCGGACACCTTCGGGGCCGGCAGCAGCCCGCCGAGGCTCGGCTTCGCGCCCTGGCTGAGCTTGACCTCCAGCGCCCGGACCGGCGCGCCGGCCACCAGGTCCTTGAGCCGGGCGAGGTCGAACCGGCCGCGCTCGTCGCGGCAGCCGAAGTAGGCGGTGCCGATCTGGAAGACCAGGTCACCCCCGTTGCGGTGGTACGGCGACAGCCCGCCCTCACCGGTGTTCTGCAGGCAGCCGGCCAGGGCGGCGCCCCGGTTGAGCGCCTCGACGGCGTTGCCCGACAGCGAGCCGAAGCTCATGCCGGAGATGTTGACCACCGACTCCGGGCGGAAGGCGCGGGCCCGGCCCCGGGCGCCGCCGAGCACCTTCGCGCAGGGGAGGGTCACGTCGTGGGCGGCGCCGGGGGAGGACGGTGGCACGGCCCGGCCGAAGGTGCGGTGCTTGATGATCGGGTAGCCGGGGGTGTACTCGATGTCGTTGTCCGTGCCGAACCCGAAGTAGTTGTTCTCCTGCTTGGCCGACGCGTACACCCAGCGCCGCTGGTCGCGGGTGAACGGCCGCTCCTCGTTGTTGCCGGCCACGATGTACTGGCGCAGCTCAGGCCCGATCGACTCCAGCAGGTAGCGGGCGCGGCCGAGCACGGGGAAGTTGCGCAGCAGCGCGTGGTCGCGTTGCAGCAGGTCGCGCGCGGCGAGGGCCGCGACGGCGGCGACGGCGGCGGGTACGGCTCTACGGGCCCAGCTCATGCCGCCACTCTTTCCGGGATGGCCGCCGGCCAAACGGCCTGGCGGGGGAGCGCGGCCCCGGCTTGCCAATTTTCTTCAGCCGAACGATAGGCAGTGAAGGGTATCGACATAGACGCTCGTGACGGTATAGCGTCCGCGCCAACGTTCCTCGACCGGTCGCTGAAGGAGTGCCATGCCCACGCCACGAACCGTCTCCCTGCGGCGCCGAGGACTGCTCGGCATCCCCGCCCTGGTGACCGCCGCGCTGGCCGTCACCACCCGACCCGCCGCCGCGAGCGCCGCCCCGAGCGCCGCGCCCGCCGCGCCGAAGGCCGAGTGCCTGGCCGACCTGCTCGGGGAGTCCTGATGGCGACCATCCCGTGGCTCGTGGACGTGCTGCGGGGGGCCGGGGTGCAGGTCGTCGTCGAGGGCGACTGGCTCAACCGGATGCGGCCCGGTTCGTTCGACCCCATCGGGGTGCTGTGGCACCACACGGCGTCCACCTCCAGCGCCACGAACCCGCACCCGGCGCTCAACATCTGCATCAACGGCCGGCCCGACCTGGCCGGCCCGCTCTGCCAGGCGCTCGTCGACTACCACGGTGTGTTCCACGTGATCTCGGCCGGACGGTGCAACCACGCCGGCACCAGCGGCGGCAGCGGACCGATCCCGGCCGGTGACGGCAACACCATGCTGATCGGCTGGGAGATCGACTACAACGGGGTCAACCAGGAGATGACGGCGGCCCAGTACGACGCCTCGGTGGCCGCCACGGCGGCCGTCCTCACCCGGCTGGGCCGGGACGCCAGCTACGCCCGCGGGCACCGGGAGACCAGCACCACCGGCAAGATCGACCCGTCCTTCATCGACCTGAACGTGATGCGCGCCGACGTCGCCGCGCGGATCGGCACGGCGGGCTGGTCCTCGATCGTGGACAACGCCACCGCCGGGCGCTTCACCGCCAGCACCAGCTGGGGTGTCTCGTCCTACTCCGGGCAGCGCTACGGCGCCGACTACCGCTACGCGGACCCGGTGGCGGCCAGCGACCCGGCCTGGTACCGGTTCGACGTCCCGGCCGCCGGAAACTACCGCGTGGACGCCTGGTGGCCGGCCAACGCCGGCTACAACGGCGCCACGCCGTACATCGTGGCCACCACGACCGGCAACCGGACCGTGTACGTCGACCAGCGGGCGACCGGCGGCCAGTGGCGTACCCTCGGCACCTTCGCCCTGCCGGCGGGGGACGCCAACCGGGTGGCGGTGAGCCGGTGGAGCACGGCGGGCGGCCTCGTCATCGCCGACGCCGTGCGGCTCACCCGGGTCTGACCCGTCGAGTGCGCAACCCTCGGCCGGGGCTGCCGGGCCGGGGGTTCAGCGCGGCACGGGCCGGCCCATCTCGGCCAGGATGCCGGTGCCCTGGCCCAGCTCGATCAGGTACCCGTCGGGGTCGCGCAGGTAGCACCGGATCTCCACGCCGTGGTCCTTCGGCTCGGTCAGGAACTCGCCGCCGCGGGAACGCCACAGCTCGTAGACGGCCCGCACGTCGGTGACCCGGATGTTGAGCGCCCCGCTCAGCGTGTCCGGGTCGGCCGGCGCTCGCGCCGTCACGGTCGGCTTGTCGTCGGTCGGGCCGCCCTCGTCGTTGAGCACGAGGTAGCTGTTGTGCAGGCGGAGCACGGCGGGCCGCCGGTCGCGCACCACCGTGGCGCCCAGCACGTCACGGTAGAAGTCCCGCGAGCGGTCCACGTCCCGCACGATCAGCAGGTGGGTGACGACCAGGCCGTGCTCGGGCTGGAAGTAGTCGGGTGCCTCATCCGTCACGACGTCCCTCCCTCGGCCCGCCGGTTACCCGGGAGCCGGCGGGCCACACCCCGCCGGCTCCGGGGTTCACCGCCGTTCGCGGGCCGATGGTATGAATGCAGCGTGGCGTCGTCGCAGAACGTAGACCTCATGGGCAACGTCCGCGCTCTGGTCGAGGACGCGCTGCCGGCCCGCCTGCCGGGAGCCCGCGTCGCGGCGGACCGCGACGAGATCGTCGTCGCCGTCCCCGGTGGCCGGGCCCGGGTGTCCCTCGTGCCGCTCCTGCGCGCCTGCCGGGACCAGCCCCGGCAGGCGTGGCCCGAGCTGGTGGCCGACTGGGTCGTGGCGATCCGCAGGGAGCTGCCGGACAGCGTCTCCGCCGACCTCGGGCCGGCCGATCTCGCGCAGCTCCGGCTCCGCCTCACCCCGGCGACCGCGGCCACGGACGCCGACGACTACCTGGCCGTGCCGTACGGCGGGCAGTTCACCGCGACGGTGGTGGTGAACCGGCCCGACCGGTTGGACCTGCTGACCCTCGCCCAGGCCGCCCGCCTCGGTCGCGAGCCCGCGGAGCTGGTGCGCATCGCCGTGCGGCAGACCGTGGAGCACGAACTGACCACTCTCGACGTGCGCGACCACGAGCTCCCCGGCGGTGGTTCGGTGCGCCTGCTCGCCGCCGACGGGAACCCGTTCGTGACGACGGCCCTCATGTCGGTCGGGCGGTTCCTGCCCGAGGGCGCCGAGCACGGCGCGCTGGTGGCGGCTCCGCAGTACAGCGCGGTGCTGCTGCACCGGGTGGACCACCGGGTGCAGGACGCCGCGGTGGCCCTGCACCGGCTGGCCGCGTCGATGGTCAAGGCCGCCACCGACCCCTGTTCCGAGCAGGTCTTCTGGTGGCACGAGGGCGAGTTCCACCCGGTCCGGGTCGTGCCGGGGGAGGCCGGCGGGGCCGTGCAGGTGCGGCTGCCCGAGGCGCTGGCGCCGGTCGTGGCCCGGCTCGACCGGCCTACGGGGTGAGCGCCCGGTCGAGCTTCCGGGCGGCCAGCGCCTGATCCCGTTGCCCGGTCAGGAAGCGGAGGGCGGCGTCCCGCTCACCGTCCTGCCAGGCCCGCACGAGCCCCTCGTAGAACGCGGCCTGCTCGCTCAGTTGCCGGGCGCCCGTGCCGGAGGTCTCGGCGGCCCGGTCGCGGCACAGCTCGGCGAGCGCGGTCGCCGGCTCGACGGGGGACGCCGTGCCGTTGACCACCCGCCAACCGGGCAGTTGGTGCCAGTGCGTGCGGCGCCGCCGCGGATCCTGGGCGTAGTCCCGCTCGGCCACGTCGGCGAGCCGCTCGGCCGGCCAGCCGTCGATCTTCTCCAGGCCGGCGTCCCGCACGAACCGCCGCGCCCGGTCCAGCGCCTCGTCGGCGGACAGGTCGACCGTCGGCGGGCCGGACCGGACCTCGTCCATGCGGACGCCGTACGTCATGATCCAGCTGGTGAAGGGCGCCACGAGCGGCTGCACCCCGGCGGCGACCCAGCCCACCGGCCGGGTGGGCGACCCGGACCATCCGATCCACGCCAGCGCCCAGCCCAGCGGCTCGCGGGCCAGCACCGTGTCCAGGCCATCGCCCCGCAGCGACCACTCGCCGGGCAGGTCGGGGCGCAGGTCGGTGAGGATCTGCCGCCACCGCCGGGCCGTGTCACCAGAGGACATACGCACCTTTCACGGATCGGTGGCCGGGCCGGGTCATTCTACGCTCAGCGGGCGCTGCGTCGGCCGTAGCTCCTCCGGGGGCTCGGGCAGGCCCAGCACCCGCTGCACCTTGTTGGCCCAGCTCGGCTCGATGCCGGTCTTCAGGCCGGTCTTCAGGTCGTAGGCGTGCGCGACCTCCCAGTCCAGCTCGTCGGTCGCCGCGTCCTTGTACTGCCGCTCCAGGATGACGTCCGGCCGGAAGTCCTGGTCCTTCACCTTCGGCGTCTCCACGCCCTGGGCGTCGTAGCCGACCTCGGTGCGCAGCCGGAAGCCCGTCTCCGGGTCCAGCATGGAGGTCGACTCGCTGTCGATCGCGTTGGCCAGCCCACGATGTGCCTCGGTGCCCATCGCCGTACGCTCCACGATGAGGTCGGCCACGTCCTCGGGATAGCCCTTCTCGATGAGCTTCTCCCGCTGCCGCTGGTAGCCCTCCTGCTGGAGGATCGAGTCCCGGTTCTGGTCGACGTGATCCCACGAGTCGTCGACCATCTCCTGGAGCTGATCGGCGATCTGCTTGCGCGCCTTGGCGATCTCCTCCAGGCTCTTCGGGTCGTGCTTGTCCAGCTCCGGGTCGTTCTGGGGGCGCTGCGCGTCGGCGTCGCCCTCGGTGGGCTTGCCGTCGGTGGACCTCGGCCCGCCGGGCCGGCCGCTCTCCGCCGCCTCGGTGACGGCCCGGTGGGTCTCGGCGACGGTGGTCGGCCGGCTGTGCTGCCCGCCGCCCCGCTGCCGGGGCACACCGCCGTCGCCGACCTCCCCGCCGTCACCGGCATGCCCGCCGTCGCCGACGTTCCCGCCGTCGCCGGTGCTGCCGTGCGGTCCCTTGGGCTTCGCCACGATCCCCCCGGTCAGCCGTTGACGAGCTTGGACAGGTTGGTGAGGCTGGTGACGAGCGCCGTGGTGTAGCTCAGGATGCGGCCCGCCCACTTCAGCACGGCGGCGGTGATCTGGGCGGCGATCACCGGGATGGTCACCACGAAGATCGCCTCGACCGCCCAGACGATGACCCGCGCGACGAGGTCCGCGATGAGGTCCCGCACGATGTCGCGGGTGAACGAGACGAGGTTCCCGGCGGCCTGCGTGGCGGCCGCCATCGCGGCGGACGCGCCGCCCAGACCGGCGATGGCGTCCACGTTGTTCTTCATGAGCGACTGGTACGCCTCGGCGGCGTGCCCCCGCCAGTCGGGCAGGTCGCCGGCCAGGTGGGCCTGGAGGTCGGCCGCCATCCGCTGGAGGTGGCCGGCCATGTTGTCCCAGGTCGCCGCGTGCGAGGCGACCACGTCGGGCATGCCGGTGAGCCAGTCGAGCATCTCCCGCAGCGGCTCGAAGTATTCCATCGCCCAGCCGATGCCGTTGGCCAGCAACGCGCTGAACGGGTCCAGCACCGTGGCGGCGACATCCAGCCCGAAGGCCGCCCCGGCGAGCAGGTCGTCGACCCAGCCCTCGCTGCGGATCGCGTCGACCAGGCCCTCGACGCCGTCGGCCAGCGACGAGCCCGTCCACACCTCCCGGGTGGACCGGACCTCCGCGACCAGCGACTCGTCGGTCATGCCCGCAACCGCCGGCTGATCGCGTCCAGCGAACTCGCCGCCTCGCCGTCGACACCGTCATAGCCGTCGGCGGTGCGCCGCAGGCCGTCGGCCACCAGCTTGAGGTTCTCGTCGACGTACGCGACCAGCTCGTCCTGGCGGGTGTGCCGGTCCTCCAGGATCGCCGAGATCCATCCGCACAGCAGCCCGTACGCCTGGTCGTCCCGCGCGATGTGCGCACTCGCGCCGCGCACCGCCTCGAACCGGGCGCGCAGCCCCTCGACGTACGCGGCGTGTGCCCGGATCTGCTCGGTGTCGGCCGCCCAGCCGGCCGGGCCGCTCATCGCTGCCAGCCGGAGGAGCCGGGTCCGCCCCAGCCGGGCTCCGGGTCGGGGCGCAACTGCCGGCCCACCCGCTCGGCGATGGCCCGCGCCGCCGCGGACTCGGTGCCGACGGTCTCCGCGATGATCTCCTGCGACCGCTCGGCCAGCTGCTCCTTCGCCCGCCGGATCGCGTTCATGACCGCCTGCGCCACCACCTCGGGGGAGACCCGCTGGATCTGGCGGCTCAGGCGCAGGTCCAGCAGGGCGCCGGCGGAGTCGACCGTCACCTCGGCCAGCCCGTGGTCCTCCTCGAC
Source organism: Micromonospora chaiyaphumensis (assembly GCF_900091435.1). Classification (GTDB taxonomy): domain Bacteria; phylum Actinomycetota; class Actinomycetes; order Mycobacteriales; family Micromonosporaceae; genus Micromonospora; species Micromonospora chaiyaphumensis. Next base: position 883,885 of record NZ_FMCS01000001.1, on the reverse strand, counting down.
CGTGACCCGCAGCTCCTGGAGGCGGTCACTCATCACCTTCGTGTCCGCGGCGAGCTTGTCGATGCGGCCCTTCCAGGCCCGCATCCGGTCCATGGCGCCGTCCGGATCCAGCACGCCGCCGTCCAGAGCCCCGCTCACCATGCGCCTCCCCCGAGTAGGCCCGGAGCCCGGGAGGACCGCTGATGGGCGGCACCTCGCAGGGCGGCGTCGATTGTAGAACACACCGTCACGTCCGGGGAGCACGCCGAAACCACTGTGGACCGGCCGGGCCGTCAGCCGGCCGGGCGGGTGCTCTCCCGCGGCAGGATCGCGTGCGGCGCGGTGATCCGGGTGGGCGGTGCGTCCGGGCGATCCAGCCGTGCCGTGACCAGGGTGACCGCCTCCCGGGCGAGGAGCGCGGGGTCGGCGGAGACGGAGGTGAGCGTGGGTCGCGAGTAGCCGCCCTCGGCGCTGTCGCCGAACCCGATCACCGCCACATCCCCGGGCACCCGCAGCCCGGCGTCGGCGGCGGCCCGCAGTGCACCGACGGCGAGCCGGTCGGAGTGGCAGACGACGCCGTCCGGGCGGTCCTCGCGCGCGAAGAGCCAGCGGGCGGCCCGGTAGCCGTCCTCGTGCCGGTCCTCGGCGATGGGCCGCACGTAGCCGGTGGGTGGATCGAGTCCGGCCCGCCGGAGCGCCCGCCGGTAGCCGAGGATGCGGGGCTGCGCCGGCGCGGAGGCCAGGCCCGGCCGGGCGCCGATGGCGGCGATCCGCCGTCGTCCCGTGCGCACCAGGTGCTCGACGGCGTCCGCCGCGGCACGGGTGCCGTCGACGCAGACCTGGTCGCAGCGTGGATCCCCACTCTCGCCGAGCAGGACGAGCGGGGTGCCGGTGCGGAGGTGCGCGTCGACCAGCCCCGGCGGCACCGGGTCCGCGCCGAGCAGGACGGCGTCGACGCCCGGCGGGGCGCCGGACCGCGATGGCGCGGGACGCCCGGTGCCGGCGCCGAGATGCTCGACGACGACCCGGAAGCCCTGGCTCGTCGCCGCGCGGACGACCTCCCGCACCAACCCGTGCAGGCCGGGCGCCTCGACGTCGGGAACGACCAGCGCGAGCAGGCCGGTGCGGCCGGTGCGCAGGGTCCGGGCCGCGAGGTTGGGCCGGTAGCCGAGCGCCCCGAGGGCCTCCCGGACGCGGCGGCGCATCTCGTCGCTGACGTGCGGATGGTCGTTGACGACGTTCGAGACCGTCTTCACCGACACGCCGGCGTGCCGCGCCACGTCCCTGAGCGTGGTGGTCACGATCCGTCCTCTCGCCGCGGCGCACGCCGGCCGGGACCGCCCTTTCACACCGGCCATCCGCTTTCGCTGGTGTACACACCGGACGATCCCAGAGACGGCTACACCGGTCAAGGCCTTACGCTGGTGTGGACGGGAGGAGGACGCCGGTGAGTGACGAGCGACCGGTACCGGCCGCCGTGGGCCTGGTGCGCGACTTCGTCAACACCTTCGAGCCGCAGGTCGACGAGGAGTCGCTGGCCACGCCGGACGCGCTGCGCGACTGGTTCACCGAGCGCGGGGTGCTGCCCGCCGGTGCGCGGCTGGGCCCGGCGGACCTCGCGGCGGCCCGCACGGTCCGCGAGGGCCTGCGGGCGGTGCTGCTCGGCCACGCCGGCCACCCCGCCGACCCCGACGCGCTACGGCGCCTCGACGACGCCCTGGCCGCGGTGCCCGTGCGGCTGACCCTCGCGGACGGCGGACCGCGCCTCGTCGCCGCCGGGACCCGTCCGCTCGACGTGGCGCTGGCCGCCCTGGTCGACGCGATCCGCCGGTGCGCGCAGGACCAGGTGTGGACCCGGCTCAAGGTGTGCGACCGGGACACCTGCCGGTGGGCCTACTACGACGCCTCCCGCAACCAGGCGCGCCGCTGGTGCTCCATGGCCGGCTGCGGCAACTACGTCAAGATGCGCCGCGCCTACGCCGTCCGCCGGTCCCGGACGCCGGGCGCCGGCCGGGACCGCTGACCCGGCAGCCGCTCGACCGGCCCGGCCGGACGCATGTGCCCCGCCGTCCCGGGAATGTCTCCCGCATGGCCAGGTACACGAAGCCCGAACTCCGGGAGCAGCTCAAGGAGGAGATCCAGGCGTCCGACAAGGGCGGCCGGCCGGGGCAGTGGTCGGCGCGCAAGTCGCAACTGCTCACGAACGAGTACAAGAAGCGCGGTGGCGGCTTCGAGGGCCCCCGGGACCAGCGGCAGCGGTCGCTGCAGCGGTGGGGCGCCGAGGAGTGGCAGACCCGGTCCGGCTCCACGCGGGCGCGCCGGAACGGCGAGACGGCTCGCTACCTGCCGAAACGGGCGTGGCAGCAGCTTTCGGACGAGCAGAAGCGCGACACCGACACGAAGAAGCGGCAGGCGTCCCGGTCCGGGCGGCAGTTCGTGTCCAACACGGGGCCGGCGAAGCAGGCCCGCCGGGCGGCCAGTGCGGCCGGGCCGTTGTCGGACCTGCCGGTCACCGAGGCGATCAAGCTGGTCCGCGGCCTCGACGCGCGCCAGCTGCGGACCGCGCTGCGCCGTGAGCGCGACGGCAAGGCCCGCAAGACCCTCCTCCAGCGGCTGGAGTCGGAGCTGGCCCGGCGCTGACGAGCCGGCGGTCCGTCAGCCGTCGCGCCGGAGCCGCCCCGTCTCCGTTCCCCGGGCGTTCACGAGCACCAGCACGTCGCCGTCCAGCCCCGCCCGGGACGCCGCGGACAGCCACCCCGCCACCGGGATGTTCGCGCAGCCGATCAGCGTGCAGGGTCCGGCCGTGGCGAGCAGGGCGCCCTCCGCCCCGGAGACCCGCCGTCCACCCTGGCCGTTCGCTGAGGGTGCCCGCGCTCGTGGCCGGCGGGCCGGTGGGAGCGGCCACCTCCGGGCCGGCCGTCCCGGCGCAGCCGGTCAGCAGGGCGCCCACCGCCACGGCCGCCACCAGGTGTCTGCTGCGCCGCATCGTCCCGCCCCCTCCGCCGGCCCGATCGTTCCGCACGTCGGTTCTTGGACGAGGCGGCGGGACCGCCGGTTCCGCCGGCGGGACGGCCCTCGGGGCGCGCCGCCTCCGCCGCCGGCCGGGAGGGGCGGCCTGGCGGCGGAGGCGGCGAGCTGCGCTACGGCGTCGTGAGACCCAGGCTGATCGTCCTGGTCAGGGTGGCGTTGTCGTCGTCGCCGTCGAGCGACCAGACCATCGCCCCGGCCAGGCCGGCCCGCCGGATGTAGAGCGTCTTCTGGAGCACGACCAGCGGATCGTCGTACGTCCAGAGGGTCGTGCCGTCGAACAGCCAGGCGTGTCCGGCGCGCAGGTCGCGGTGGACGGTGAAGCCCTTGCCGGGCAGGGTCTTGAGCTGCTTGTAGTCCTCGGAGCCGGCCTCGAAGGTGGCCGGCGCGGGACCGGCCGCGGGCTGGAACAGCCCGTCGCCGCCCCCGGTCACGCCGGTCCAGCCGCGGCCGTAGTACGGGATGCCCAGGACCAGCTTCCCGCGCGGCGCGCCGCGGGCCAGCCAGCCGTCGATGGCCACCTCGGCGGAGAAGTCCGGGTCGTCCGGCGCCCCCGCCGGCACGCGCAGCGCCGACTGCTGGTTGGTCACCGCATCCCAGGAACCGTGGAAGTCGTAGCCCTGCACGGTGGCGAAGTCGAGGTACCGGAAGATCTTCCGGCCCTCGTACCCGGCGTCCATGGCGGCCGGGTTGGCCGGCAGGAACGCGGTCAGCGCGTAGTGCCGGTGGGCCTGCCGGCCGTAGGCGTCGAGCTGCCGGCGGAACTCGGCGAGCAGCTTGGTGAAGTTCTCCCGGTCCTCGGTGCGGATCACGTTGCCCGGTTCGCCGGGCCAGTTCGGCCACTCCCAGTCCAGGTCGATGCCGTCGAAGACGCCGGCGGCGGAGCCGGGGCCGCCGCTGCCGCCGTCCAGGACCGGCAGGTTGCCCTTGAGGTAGAGGTCGATGCAGGAGGCCACGAACGCCCGGCGGGACGCGTCGGTGCGGGCGGCGTCGGAGAAGTACGTCGACCAGCTCCAGCCGCCCAGCGAGATGAGCACCTTGAGGTCGGGGTGCTCGGCCTTGAGCTTGGCCAACTGGCCGAAGTTGCCGTTGAGCGGCTCCCCCCAGGCGTCGGCGACTCCGTCGACGCTCTCCTCGGCCGGGACGGGCCGCTGGTAGTCGGCCCAGGCGTCGCCCTCGCCGGGCCCGCCGTCCACGTAGCAGCGTCCGTCCTGGCTGACGTTGCCGAAGGCGTAGTTGACGTGGGTGAGGCGGCTGGCCGCCCCGGAGGTGTCGAGCTTCTTGACCGGGAAGGCCCGGCCGTAGATGCCCCACTGGGTGAAGTAGCCGACCCGGTGGTACCCGTCCCGGCGGGCCGAGTTGTCCGCCGCGCTCGCGGCGCTCGGTGGGGCGGCGGTGACCAGCAGGGTCGACAGTGCGACGAGGGCGGTGAGGCGGCGGTGGCGGAACGGTCGCATCGGCACTCCCACGGAGCCGGATTAGTTAAGAGACCTTTCTGATCGATGAAGCTAAGCCGGTCGTGATTCGCGGTCAAGTGCGCCCGGCGGAGTTGCTAGGCTGGTGGGTGCGCGCGCCGAGAGACCGCGTGCCGACTCGAAGGAGACAGACATGACGGGCGACGACGACATCTCCGGGTGATCCCGGCCCACCTCGTCGCATCCCCGTCTCGTCATCCGGGCGGCCGTGCCCTGCCCGGCTCACACCCCGAGGGTCTCTTCGATGTCCGACACCTGTGTCGTGTGCACCAACCTCTCCTTCTCCTGGCCGGACGACACCCCGGTCTTCCAGGACCTGTCCTTCACCGTGCCGCCCGGCCGCACCGGCCTGGTCGCGCCGAACGGCGCGGGCAAGACCACCCTGCTGCGGCTCATCGCCGGTGACCTCACCCCGACCGGCGGCGCCGTGACGGTGGACGGCGTGCTCGGGTACCTGCCGCAGAACCTGCCGCTGGCCGGCGACCTGACCGTGGCCCAGGTGCTGGGCGTCGACGCGGTGCTGCGGGCGCTGCACGCCATCGAGGCCGGCGACGCCGCCGAGGAGCACTTCACCACCGTGGGCGACGACTGGGACGTGGAGGAGCGCAGCCGCGCCGAACTCGACCGGCTCGGTCTGGGCGACGTCGCGCTCGACCGGCGGCTGGCCACCCTCAGCGGCGGTCAGGTGGTCTCCCTCGGCCTGGCCGCGCAACTGCTCCGCCGCCCCGACGTGCTGCTGCTCGACGAGCCGACGAACAACCTCGACCTCGACGCGCGGCAGCGCCTCTACACGGTGCTCCAGGAGTGGTCCGGCTGCCTGCTGCTGGTCAGCCACGACCGGGCCCTGCTGGACCGGATGGACCGCATCGCCGAACTGGACCGCGGGGAGCTGCGCCTGTTCGGCGGCAACTTCACCGCCTACGAGGAGGCCTCCCGGGCGGCCCGGGAGGCGGCCGAGCGCACCGTGCGCGGCGCCGAGCAGGAGGTGAAGCGGGAGAAGCGGGAGATGCAGCAGGCCCGGGAGCGGGCCGAACGGCGGGCCGGCAACGCGGCGCGCAACCTCGACAGTGCCGGCCTGGCCCGGATCGTCGCGGGCGGGCTCAAGCGCAGCGCCCAGGAGTCGGCCGGCCGGTCCCGGCAGCTGCACGCCAACCGGGTGAGCGAGGCCCAGTCCCGGCTCGACGAGGCCAGCCGGGCGCTGCGCGAGGACCAGACCCTGACCCTCGACCTGCCGGAGACCACGGTCCCCGCCGGACGGACGGTCGTGGCGGGGGAGCGGATGCAGGTCCACCACGACGGCCGGGCCGTCTTCGCCACGGCCGGGGTGGACCTGACCATCCGGGGCCCCGAGCGGATCGCCCTGACCGGCCCCAACGGCGCCGGCAAGTCCACGCTGCTGCGGCTGCTGCAGGGGGACCTCGACGCCGACGGCGGCGAGGTGCGCCGGGGCGAGGGCCGGGTCGCGTACCTGTCGCAGCGGCTGGACCTGCTCGACCCGGAGCGCACCGTGGCGGAGAACTTCGCCGCCTACGCGCCGGACCGGCCGCAGGCCGAGCGGATGAACCTGCTGGCCCGGTTCCTCTTCCGCGGTGCGCGGGCGCACCTGCCGGTCGGCGTGCTGTCCGGCGGCGAGCGGCTGCGGGCCACCCTCGCCTGTGTCCTGTACGCGCAGCCGGCCCCGCACCTGCTGCTGCTGGACGAGCCGACGAACAACCTCGACCTGGTCAGCGCGGGGCAGTTGGAGAACGCCCTGAGCGCGTACCGCGGAGCGTTCGTGGTGGTGAGCCACGACGAGCGGTTCCTCGCCGAGATCGGCGTCCAGCGGTGGCTCCGCCTGGACGGCGGCCTGCTCCGCGAGGTGCCCGCGCCCGACCCCGCGTGAGGCTGACCGTTCCCTGACGTCCACTTTGTCCCCGAGAACCTGCTCGGGTCGACGGCATCGAAGGAGGTATTGCGCCAGCCTTCGTATACAACATACGCTCCCCGAGTCGCCGACCCGAGGAGCTACCAATGACGTACCTCTCCTTCAGCGGAACGAGCCCCCGAAGGCGCCGCCTGCTCCGGGCAGCGGTGGCGGCGGTCGCTGTCGCCTGCACCGTCGCAGCCTGTTCACCGGTGTCGGACAGCGGGGACGACAGCAAGACCGACGAGAACCAGGCGGCAGGTCAGGACTCCTTCGGTACGCCGGCGGACCCCGCCGCGGTGAAGAACGGCGGCAAGCTGGTCATCGCCCTCTCCGCGGAGCCCGACGCGCTGGACCCGACCCTGTCGCGCAGCCTCTACTCGCGCTACGTCTTCCAGGCGATCTGCCAGAAGCTCTACGACGTGGACGAGAAGGCGCAGGTCGTGCCGCAGCTGGCAACCGCCCTCCCCACCACCAACAGCGACGGTAGGACGGTCACCATCCCGCTGCGCCAGGGCGCGCGCTTCGCCGACGGAACGCCGTTCGACTCCGCCGCGGTCAAGACCACTCTGCAACGGCACCTCACCAACGCGCGGTCCGGACGCAAGAGTGAGCTCGGCCCGGTCGAGAGCGTCGACACGCCCGACGCGCAGACCGTCGTCGTCCACCTGAAGCAGCCGTTCGCGCCGCTGGTCGGGGCGCTGGCCGACCGGGCCGGCATGATCATGAGCCCGAAGGCGCTGCAGAGCCTGGGCGACAACTTCGCCTCGGCGCCGGTCTGCGTCGGGCCCTTCAAGTTCGCCAAGCGGGTGCCGCAGAACTCCATCGACGTCGTCAAGGACCCGAACTTCTACGACGCCGACAAGGTCCACCTCGACGCCATCTCGTGGCACATCCTCAGCGACGCGAGCATCCGTGCCGCCAACCTGCGCTCCGGCGACGCCCAGGTCGCCGACAGCATCTCCACCCAGGACGTCGCCGCGCTGCGCTCGGACGCCTCGGTCGCCGTCCTGCAGTCCCAGTCTCTGGGATACCAGGGGCTCACGTTCAACATCGGCAACGTCGACGGCGTCGGCGCCACGCCGAAGCCCATCAACCGCCCCATCGCCCAGAACGCCAAGATCCGGCAGGCCTTCGAGTACGCGATCGACCGGAAGGCACTGGTCCAGGCCGTCTTCAACGGGATCCACGCCGTCGCCTGCTCGCCGGTCTCGCCCGCGAGCCCGTTCTCGTCCCCGGAAGCGCAGGCGTGCCCGGCGCACGATCCGGCCAAGGCCAAGCAGCTGCTGGCCGAAGCGGGCGTGCAGACTCCGTACCCGGTGACGATGCTCGCGTCGAACACGCCCGACACGCTGCGCCTCGCGCAGGCGCTGCAGGCCATGGTCAAGGACGGCGGATTCGACCTCAAGATCAACCCGGTGGAGTACTCCTCGCTCCTCGACGAGCAGGACCGCGGCAACTTCGAACTCCTGCAGCTGGGCTGGAGCGGGCGGATCGACCCGGACGCCAACATCACGAACTTCGTCGGCAGCGGCGGAAGCCAGAACGTCGCCGGTTACAGCAACCCGCAGCTCGACGCCGTACTGACCCAGGCCCGCCAGTCGAACGACGTCGAGGAGCGCAAGAAGCTGTACGGGCAGGCGGTGACGATCCTCCAGCAGGACGACGCGCTGATCTACCTCTACCGGCAGCGGAACCTGACCGCCGTCTCCACGAAGATCCAGGGCCTGCAGGTCTTCCCGGACGGCGTGCTCCGCGCGGCGTTCGCCGGCTTCACCAAGTAGCCGCTCATGGCCCGGTATCTGCTCACGCGCGCCTGGCACTCAGCGCTGACGCTGCTGTTGTCGACGGTCGTGGTGTTCCTCGGGGTGCGGGCGCTCCCCGGGGACCCGGCGCTCGCCCTGGCCGGGGAGGACCGGTCCCCGGAGGCGCTGGAGGCCATCCGGCACCACTACGGCCTGGACCAACCGCTGCCGCTGCAGTTCGCGCAGTACGTGGAACGCGTGGCGCAGGGCGACTTCGGCGAGTCCATCCGCACCGGGGTGCCGGTCTCGTCCATGCTCACCACCGCCCTGCCCGTGACGGTCGAGCTCGCCCTCCTGGCGATCCTCATCGCCGCGGCGCTGGGCGTCGGCGCCGGGGTGCTCGCGGCAGTGCGCCGCGGGCACCCGGCGGAGTGGCTGGCCAACGGACTGGCCCTGGTGGGCCTGTCGGTGCCGCACTTCTGGCTCGGACTGCTCGCGATCCTCTACCTCTCCGTGGCGACGGGACTCTTCCCGGCCTCCGGATTCGTGCCGCTGCTGGAGGACCCGGTGGACAACCTGCACCACATCGTCCTGCCGGCGGTGATCCTCGGCACGGGCCTCGCCGCCATCATCATGCGGCAGACCCGTTCCGCCATGCTGGACTCGCTCTCCTCCGACCACGTCCGTACGGCGAAGGCGAAGGGCCTGCGGCCCCGCGCCGTCATCACCCGGCACGCGCTGCGCAACAGCCTCATCGTGGTGGTGACGATCGTGGGCCTCCAGCTCGGTGGGCTGATCTCGGGAGCGGTCGTCACCGAGCAGATCTTCGGACTTCCGGGCTTCGGCAAGATGACCATCGACGCGGTGTTCCAGCGCGACTACCCGGTCATCCAGGCGGTCGTCCTGCTCACCGCGACGGCGTACATCGTGATCAATCTGCTGGTGGACCTGCTCTACTCGGTCATCGACCCACGCATCCGAGTGACGGGGGACCCGGCATGACCGTCCTCACCGTGCCGCCGGCGGACGTGGCCGGCACCCCGGGCATCAGCCGGCGCAGCCGGGTCCTCAGACGACTGAGGCGGAACCCGCTCGCCGTCGTGAGCTTCGTCGTGCTCGCGCTCGTGGCGGTCGCCGCTCTGCTGTCGCCCTGGATCGCCCCCTACTCGGTGGACCAGCCCGACTTCGCCCACACCTTCGGGCCCCCGGGCACCCCCGGCCACGTGCTGGGGACCGACGACCTGGGCCGCGACGTCCTGTCCCGCATCATGCTGGGGGCACGGGCCTCCCTGCAGGTGGCACTCCTCGCGGTGGCCACCTCCCTGGTCGTCGGCGTGCCGCTCGGACTGGCGGCCGGCTACTTCCGGGCCTGGGACGCCGTGATCTCACGCTTCACCGACCTGCTGCTCGCGTTCCCGTTTCTGATCATGGCCGTGGGGCTGGCCGCCATCCGGGGCGCCAGCCTCGCCAACGCCGCCGTGGCCATCGGCATCGCGCAGATCCCGGGCGTGATCCGCGTGGTGCGCTCGGACACCCTGCGGCTCAAGTCGCTGGACTTCGTCGCCGCCGCGGTGGTGGACGGCGCGAGCGACCTGTGGGTGCTCTCGCGGCACGTCCTGCCCAACGCGACGTCGGTGATCCTGGTGCAGGCCACGGTGGCGATCCCGGCCGCGATCCTGGGCGAGGCGGTGCTCTCGTTCCTGGGCCTCGGCATTCAGCCCCCGGCCCCCAGCCTCGGCACCATGCTCGCCACCGCGCAGCAGTTCGCCGCCCGCGCGCCGTGGGCGGCGGTCCTGCCCGGTCTCGTGATCATGGGCCTGGCGTTGGCGTTCAACGTCTTCGGCGACGCCCTCCGGGACGCCCTCGACCCGAAGGGAGACCGGCGATGACCACTGTCGAACGGGCGGACACCGCATCCTCCGCGGTCGGCACACCCGTCCTGGCGGTACGCGACCTCTCCGTCTCGTTCACCACCGAGGGCGGAACCGTCTCGGCGGTCGACCGGGTGAGTCTCGAGCTGGCCCCCGGTGAGATCGTCGGGATGGTGGGCGAGTCCGGTTGCGGCAAGAGCGTCACGGCGATGAGCATCGCGGGCCTGCTGCCCGACAGCGCCCGGATCTCCGGCTCGGTGCGGCTGGAGGGAACCGAGCTGGTCGGCACCCGCGAGCCGGTGCTCCGCCGGGTGCGCGGCAAGGAGATCGCCTACATCTTCCAGGAACCGATGACGTCGTTGAACCCGGTGCTCACCGTCGGGCGACAGATCGGCGAGGTCCTGCGGGTGCACGAGCGGATGTCCCGCCGGGCCGCCCGGGCCCGCGCCGTGGAGCTGCTGTCGCTGGTCGGGATCCCGTCCGCCGGGAAGCGGGTCGACAACTACCCGCACCAGCTCTCCGGGGGCATGCGCCAGCGCGTGATGATCGCGATGGCGGTGGCCTGCGGCCCGAAGGTGCTCGTGGCCGACGAACCCACCACCGCCCTGGACGTCACGGTCCAGGCGGGCATCCTCCAGGTGCTCCGGGACCTGCGGGACCGGCTCGGCACGGCGATCCTCATCATCACCCACGATCTCGGCGTGATCGCCGACATCGCGGACCGCGTCGTCGTCATGTACGCCGGGCGGGTGGTGGAGCGGGCACCGGTCACCGACCTGTTCGCGCATCCCCACCACCGGTACACGGCCGGACTCCTGTCGGCGTCACCCACCCCCGGCGTGCACGCCGGCACCCAGCGGCTGCAGGAGATCCCCGGCCTCGTGCCGGTCCTGTCGACCCAACCCGACGCCTGCACCTTCGCCGACCGCTGCCCGGCCGCCGACGCGACGTGCCGGGAATCCGCCCCGCCGCTGGCGGCGGTCGGGGCGGCGGTGACACATCACCTCGCGGCCTGTTGGCATCCCTGCCCGGCACCTCGGACGGAGTCCCCGGAGGCGACCCCATGACGCCGCAACCGAACGCCCTCGAACTCGAGGACCTCGTGATGCACTTCGGCCCGGTCCGAGCCGTGGACGGGGTGTCCCTCACGATCCCCAGGGGCCGCGTCACGGCGCTGGTGGGGGAGAGCGGCTCGGGGAAGTCGACCGTGGGCCGCTGCGTGGTGCGGCTCGAGAAGCCCACGGCCGGCGCGGTCAGGATCGCGGGGACGGATGTCACCCACCTGTCCCGCCGACAGCTGCGCCGGCACCGCAGCGACGTCTCGATCGTCTTCCAGGACCCCGCCGGCTCGCTGGACCCGCGCATGCTGGTGGGCGAGATCGTGGCCGAGCCGTTGCGGCTGTCCGGTCGGCGGATGTCCCGGCGCGACCGGGAGGCCCGCATCGCCACGGAACTCGGCAAGGTGGGCCTGCGAGCCGAGGTGGCGCGTCGCTATCCGCACGAGCTCTCCGGAGGGCAACGCCAGCGGGTGAGCATCGCCCGGGCGCTGATCTCCGGGCCCAAGCTGCTCATCGCGGACGAACCCACGAGCGCGCTCGACGTGTCCGTGCAGGCGTCGGTGCTCAACCTCCTCGCCGACCTGCAGCGGGACATCGGGTTCGCCTGCCTCTTCATCACCCACGACCTGTCCGCGGTCGAGTACCTGGCGGACGACATCGCCGTCATGTACCTCGGCCAGCTCGTGGAGAAGGGGTCGCGCGAGCAGATCTTCACGCGCCCGGCCCACCCCTACACGCAGGCGCTGCTGGCGGCCGCGCCGGTGGCCGACCCGATCCGCCAACGGCAGCGTCAACCGGTCCTGCTCGGCGACGACCTGCCGTCCGCGCTGGACCCGCCGTCCGGCTGCCGCTTCCGCACCCGGTGCCCGCTCGCGTTCGACCGGTGCGCGGCGGAGGTGCCGGCGCAGGTGGCGGTCGGCGGCGGCATGGCCGCATGCCACCTGGTCCAGCCCGACGGAACACGGCCCGACGTCCGGGCCGCCGGCACAAGTGAGGTGTTGTCATGACGTTCACCACCAGGCCGACCCTGCAGGGGACCTTCGGGATGGTCTCCTCGACGCACTGGCTCGCGAGCCAGGCGGCCATGGGCATCCTCGAACGCGGTGGGAACGCCTTCGACGCCGCGACCACCGCCGGGTTCGTCCTGCACGTCGTCGAACCACACCTCAACGGGCCGGGCGGTGAGGTGCCCGCCATCGTGGCGACCGCACAGGACCGGAGCCCGAAGGTGCTCTGCGGGCAGGGGCCGGCACCCGCGGGCGCGACCATCGCGCACTTCCGGTCCCTCGGGATGGAACTCATCCCCGGATCCGGCCCGCTCGCGGCGGCCGTGCCCGGCGCCGTGGACGCCTGGCTCCTCCTGCTGCGGGACCACGGCACGCTCCCTCTCGAGGAGGTGCTGGCGCCGGCGATCGGATACGCCGGAGCCGGCCACCCGCTGGTCGGCAGGGTCGGTGACACGGTGGCCGCGGTGCGGTCGCTGTTCGAGGAACACTGGCACACCTCCGCGCAGCTCTGGTTGCGCGACGGCAGGCCGCCGGCGGCGGGCGACCTGTTCACCAACCCGGCGTACGCGCGGACCCTGCAGAAACTCGTCGACGCCGGTCGGGCCGCCGGCTCCGACCGTGAGGCGCAGATCGAGGCCGCGCGCCGCGCCTGGAGCGAGGGTTTCGTCGCCGAGGCGATCGACCGGTTCAGCCGGCAGCCGTTCCAGGACTCCAGCGGACGACCCCATGCCGGCCTGGTCACCGGCGCGGACATGGCCGCCTACACGGCGACCTGGGAGGAGCCGGTCACCCTCGACTGGCACGGCTACTCGGTGGCGAAGACCGGTTTCTGGGGCCAGGGCCCGGTGCTGCTGGAGACCCTGTCGGTCCTCGACGCGCTCGACGACCCCGGGGTGTACGACCCGTCGACCGCCGCCGGCATCCACGCCCAGGCCGAGGCGCTCAAACTCGCCTTCGCCGACCGGGAGGCCTGGTACGGCGACGGCGACGTGCCCGCGAAGGCGCTCCTTTCCCGGGAGTACGCGCGGGAGCGGGCGGGTCTCATCGGTGGACGGGCGTCGGCGGAGCTGCGACCCGGCCGCCCCGACGGTGCGGAACCCCGTCTCCCCGCCTACGTGCGACGCAGTGCCGGGCGCCGTGCCGACCTCGCGGATCCCACGACGGGCGAGCCGACGGTCAAGTCGGACGGGGTGACGCGTGGCGACACCTGTCACGTCGACGTGGTCGACCGCTGGGGCAACATGATCTCCGCGACGCCGAGCGGTGGCTGGCTGCAGAGCTCGCCCACCGTTCCGGAGCTCGGTTTCCCCCTCGGCAGCCGGCTCCAGATGTTCTGGCTGGAGGAGGGCCTCGCCTCGTCGCTGGCCCCGGGACGGCGGCCGCGTACCACGTTGAGCCCGACGATGGTGCACCGCGACGGGGAGCCCGTCCTGGCGTTCGGCACTCCCGGTGGCGACCAGCAGGACCAGTGGCAGCTGCTGTTCCTGTTGCGCCACCTCGTCGGCGGCCGGTCGCTGCAGGAGGCCATCGACGCGCCGGCGTGGCACACGGTCAGCCTGCCGGCGTCGTTCTACCCGCGCGACATCGAACCCGGCGTCCTCGTGGTGGAGGACCGGCTCGACGAGGATGTGCTGGCGGCACTGCGGGCGTACGGCCACGAGGTGCGGCTGTCCGGCTCGTGGACCCTCGGCCGTCTCTGCGCGGTGACCCGCGACCCGGCAACGGGCCTGCTCGCGGCCGGAGCCAACCCGCGTGGCATGCAGGGCTACGCCTGCGGCCGGTGAATGTCAGCGGGGGCGGTACCCGCCCTCGGCGTTCTCGTACGCGGCGGCGGAGGCGGCGTCGAGGTGGGCCAGTGCGGCTCGCTCGGCCCGCTCGCCGTCACCCGACTCGATGGCGTCGACCAGCTGGATGTGTTCGGCCCACGAGTGTGGTGCCCGTTCCGCCGCGCCCAGCCGGAAGACCCACTGCACGTGGAGGTACAGCGCCTTGGCGATCGACGACAGCCAGGGGTTTCCGCTGATCTCGAGGATCCGCAGGTGGAGGACACTGTTCAGCTCGGCGACCCGGCGCAGGTCCTGCTGCTCCGTCGCCGCGTGGCCCTGGTCGAGCAGTGCCCGCAGGGCGGCCACGTCGGCCGCCGTCGCCCGCTCGGCCGCCAGCCGGGCGGCCAGCGACTCCAGGCGCTGGCGGACGGCGAACATGTCCGCGAGGGCCTCGCTGCTCGGCGAGGCGACCACCGCACCGCGGCGGGGCAGGATCACCACGAAACCCTCCGCCTCCGCGACGCGCAGCGCCTCCCGGACGGGGTTACGGGAGACGCCGAAGTCCTCGGCCAGCCGGTCCTCGGTCAGCCGCTCCCCAGGAAGGTAGTCGCCGTCGATGATGGCGGTCCGTAGTGCGGCGAGGACCTGGTCGCGTAGCGGCAGGTGTTGAGCGCCGAGTTTGCCCCGCAGGTCTTCAGCCAATCTGATCGCCTTCCCGTGAACCAGCTCCGACGAAGCGTATACGAAGAACAATTTGCGAAGGATAGCCGACAGTGCTGAGAACACTTCCGAACGTCGTACGTTTTCGCGTCGCGGCGAAGGGCGACCAGGACCTCCTCCGACGCAGGCACGCCCTCGTCGTCGTCCTCACCTTCCTGACCGGGAGCGCCGACGCCGTCGGCTTCCTCGCCCTCGGCGGAGCGTTCTCGAGCGTCATGACGGGCAACATGGTCCTGCTCGGGCTCTCGGCGGGCAGCGGCCATGCCGAACTCGCCGTGACCTCGGGCTGCGCCATCGTCAGTTTCATCGCCGGCGTCCTCGCCGGCGCCCGCCTCGTCGGCTCGGCGCAACCGGACGACCCGGTCTGGCCGCGCCGGGTCACGCGGGCGCTCGTCCTGGAACTCCTGGTGTTCCTCGTCTTTCTCGTCGTCTGGGAGGTCAACCCGCCCAGTCGTTCACCGCACGTCGGTCTCGGGCTCCTGATGCTGTCGGCAGCGGCGCTGGGCGTGCAGAGCAGCGCCATCCAACGGTTCGGCGTACCCGGCCTCTCCTCGACCTACCTGACCGGCACCCTGACGAGTCTGATCGCCGGTGTCGCCGCGCGGAGCCCGTGGCACACCCTGCGGCCCAAGGCGCACGTCCTGCTGGCCCTGATGAGCGGCGCCGGCGTCGGCGCCCTGACGGCCATCCACCTGACCGCATGGTCGCCGGTGCTGTTGCTCGTGCCACTCGTGCTCGTCATCGCCGTGTCCGCGCGGATGGCGGAATAGCCGCACGGCGGGCCGCTCACCCGTGTCGGGGGCTCACAGCGGCCGGTTCAGTCCGACGTGGAGGTGACCGGCCCACCGCGTCGGCGTCGCCGGGAACTCGTCGCGGACGGCCCGTACCGTCTCGGTGAGCACCCGGGCCGCCGCCGCGGTGTCCGGCGGGCGGGTCCCGCCGTCGGTCAGCGCGGCGTAGAACGCCGCGGCGACCCGCGCGCTGTCCGGGGTCCGCCAGGTCGTGCCGATCACCCCCCGGAAGCCCGCGAGCTGGAACGCCGCGGCCAGGTGCAGCGGTTCGTCGGTCAACCGCGGGTGCGTCGCGGCGGAGCCGCACGCGGACAGGAACGCCAGTTCGGCCCGCTCCAGGTGGTAGGCGCCCACCATGTGCGGGCTGAGCGAGCGCCCGCCGCCGATGCGCAGCCCGCCGGTCAGCATCGAGGCGATGCGCGTGTCGGCCTCGGCGTGGCAGGCGAAGTGCGCGATCGGGTGCTCCCGGAGCGCGTCCTCGACCGCGTCCGGCGCCACCTCGGTCCCCGCCAGCACGGTGGAGCCCGGCATGAACCGGGCGACCTGCTCGACCTCGGCGCGTACCTGGGACAGCGCCGGCAGGTCCCGCGCGGTCGGCACGCCCACGACGGCGGCCGTGGCGGCCGTCGGCCGCGGCGGCCGGTCGGCCCCCGCGTGGGCCAGGGCCGTGAGCGTCGGCGTCCAGGACGACACGGCGCGGTCGAGGACGGTGTCCCGGCCGCCCGGCTCGCGGTGGTGACCGGCCGCGTGCAGCGGGAGGCGGGCCAGCGCGCCGACCGGGCACCACCAGATCCGCGGCGGCGGCTCGTCCGCCGGGGCCAGCACGTCGAGCACCGGCCCGGCGACGGCGTCCCACAGCCAGGCCAGGATGCCGTGCAGGTCCTCCTGGGCGGCGGCGCGCCGGTCGAACGGCACCGTCGGGTCGGTCGCGTCGGCCACCGCCGCGTACCAGCGCACGACGTGCCGCTGCACCGTGGCCGCGCGCAGGTCGGGCAGCCGCACCGGCCGCACGGGCCGCTCGGGGTCCGCCGGGACGAGCAGCGCGTCGCCCCGGTCGCCGTGCGCGGTGACGACGGCGACCGGCATCCCGGCCAGGCGGCGGCGCAGCAGCGGCATCGACGGCGGCCGGAGGAAGTCGGTGAACCCCGGTAGCCGCCGGATCCGCTCGACAACGCGGTCCCGTTCGGCGGCGAGCTGCCGGGTCTGGGCGAGCCAGACCGGTCGGGGATCCCAGTCCCGGGTGGAGCTGGCCAGGACCTCACCGGAGTCCGTCCGGCGTTCCACCTGGACGGTGAACTTCCGGACCTGCGTGTAGGCGTCCGCCTCGGCCAGCTTCCGGTCGATCCGGTCGAGTTCCGCGGCGAGCCGGGCGTCGACGGCGCGCAGCTCCACCCGGCCACCGCGGATACCCAGCGCCTCGTGGAACAGCAGGCCCCGGCCGCGTTCCAGGAGTTCGACCGCCCCGTCGGCGTCGCCCGCCGCGATCGCCGCGGCGGCCGCCTCGGTCGCCACCCCGCCCAGCGCGCCGACCGCGCCGAGCCGGCGGTGCCCGGACGACGACCGGTCGACCGAGGCCGGGAGCTGCCGCACGGCCCGCTCCAGGGCGGCCAGCCGGGCCGCGGGATCGCCGGCCTCCCGGGCCAGCTCGGCCTGCTGGCGTTCCGCGTCGATCGCGTTCGCCGGCTCCACCCCGGGCGACGCGGCGATGGCGGCGTACGTCGCGATGGCCTCGCTCCGCGCCGCTTCGGCGTCCGGGCCGCCCGCCCGGGCCAGCGTGGCCGCGGCCCGGGCGAGCAGCCGGGCCCGCAGCGGCCACCAGTGGTGCCCGGTCGGGGTCTGCGCCACCGCCTCGCGGGCCAGCCGCACGGCGTCGGCCAGCACATCGAGGTCACCGCCCAGCAGATACCGCTGGTAGCGGGTGTCCGCGATCGAGCTGCCGATCCGGGGGTGGTCCGGGTGCCCCGGCGGCAGCAGGGCGAGCGCGGCACGGAAGGTGTCCTCGGCCGCCAGCAGGCCGGCCTCGTCGGCCCGGCGCACCGACAGGAGAGCCAGGCTGCTCGCCTGGTTGTGCAGGAAACCGACCCGGCGGGAGTCGCCGGCGGGCAGCGCCTCGACGGCACGGCGACTGGTCTCCACCGCCTCGGCGAGCAGCGTGTCGTCGGGCGCCAGCACGACCCGGCGGGACAGCATCCCGGCGAGCTTCATGAGCCGCAGCGGGTACGCCTGGTGCCGCGCGGGCGTCTGCTCCAGCGCCTCCCGCTGGTGGCGCAGCGCCTCGTCCAGCAGTTCCGGGTCGTCGGCCAGCCAACCGGCGTCGGCCAGGGTGCTGGCCAGGACCACGAGCTGCTGCGGGCGTGCGTCCGGCTGCTCGTCGGCGAGGTTTAGCGCCGCGCGCGCCGCGGAGACGGCGACCTCGACCAGGTGCTCGACCTGCCCGTGCACCCCCGCCTGGGTGGCGGCGCCCGCCAGCAGGTTGAGCGCCTCCCGCCGCAGCGGGTGCCCCGGCTCGGCGACGTCCAGGGCCAGTTGCGCCCAGGACGCCGCCCGCGCCGCGCCCTCCAGTTCGCCGCCGTGCTCCCAGCGGGCCAGCTCCGCCTCGCCGAGCAGGAGCAGGGCCCGCGCCCGCCCCGGATGGAAGCCCGGCACCGCGGCGGCCAGCACGGCGGCCGACTCGTACCGCTCCGCCAGGGCCGGCGGTGTGGCGTCCACCGCGACCCGTCCGGCCAGTTCCTCGGCCCGCCGCAGCAGCCGGTCGAGCACGGCCGGCTGGTCGGACGCGGTCACGATCGTGCCGGCCGGATCCGCGCCGAGCTCCTGGACCAGCAGGTTGACGACGGTGTTCAGCCGCTCGAGGGCCGGTGCCGCCGCCGGGTGGTCGGGTGGCATGGTGAGGACCGCGTCGCGCCAGGCGGCCGTCGCCTCGAGCAGGAGCGCCACCGACCCCTGCTCCGGGACGTCGTGCAGCCGGCACAGCGCCGCGCCGAGCCACGTCGCCACCCGCGGGTCGATGGGGTGTCGTCCCCAGGCGAGCTGCGCGGCCCGGCGGTAGTCGCCGACGGCCAGCACCAGGGCCCGCGGCCCGGCGCCCCGGTCGAAGTAGAGCTCGAACAGGCGGCCGCGGCGGACCAGCCGCTGCAGCCGGTGGGGGTCCCGCGCCGAGGTGGCGGCCACGGCCTGCGACACGGCGTCCAGGGCCTCGTCGTAGGTCCGGCCGTCGCCGCCGTCCTCGGCGAGGGCCGTCAGCGCCTCGGCGAGGTCGGTCAGTAGCGCGGCGCGGAGCCGGTCCGCCGCCTCGTCGCGCTCGCGGCCCAGGTAGGGCAACCACTCCCGGTAGAGCGTGACGAGCATCCGCAGGGCCTTCCCGGAACCCGCCCGGTGCCGCTCCCGGAGCGCCGCGATCCGGTCGGCCTGCTGCTGGCTGAGCAGGACCTCGGACAGCCGTGGCGCATCGGGTCGGCCGGCCTCCGGCTGCTCGTCGCGGATCAGCTCCGGCACCGCGTCCGGGTCGTCGCGGCACCCCTGCCGGAACAGCGTGACGGCTGCCGCACGTTCCCGCAGGCCGTCCAGCCCGGGCCGGTCGAGGTAGCGGTACCAGTGCAGCCGGGCCAGTGCGCGCGCCGCCGCCCGGCCGGCGCTCCGGTCGCCGGCCGCCGCGGCGAGCAGGTGCGCGTCCGCCCACAGCTCCGGTCCCGTGAGGACGGACGGGTCACCGGTGCGCTCGTACTCCTCGGTCACCGCCGTGACGCGCCGGACCGCGGCGGTGGTGGTCCGTCTCGACATCGCCACTCGACCCCCGTGTCGGCCTGCGATCTCCACCGCCCATCCTGCCCGCCCCGGCCGTTCGGCGGAAGCGGCGCGTGACCCACCCTTGGGGACGGTCGCCGGGCGCCCCGGTCGATAGGGTGGCAGTGGAAGCCAACCGGTGCCCGGGGAGCCGCCTTGGAACTCGTCGCGGAACGCGTCGGCCGGCTGTGCCGTCAGGCCGACGGTGAGCAGGTGCGCCGGCATGCCGAGCGCTACGGCGTCGCCGACGTGCTCGACCGGATCGCCGAGGCCGTGGCCCAGGGCCGGCTGGACCACCACCTGGAGGAGGACCTCGACCGGCTCGACGACGCCTTCGCCCGGCACGGCGTCGACGGGCTGACCACCGGCGTACGCGGCTTCGAGCCCTGGCTCGGCGGGGGCGGGCATCCCACGGTCGTCGCCTGGGGCTGCCCGAGCCCGCTGCCGTGCCCCCGGGCGGTGCCCGAAGGCGACGGTGACCGGCCGGTGTGCGGGCTGACCGGTACGCCGTTCGGGCAGCGCCGGATCGTGTTGTGAACGCCTTCCTCGCCGAGCTGGGCAAGCAACTGGTGACCCGCTGGACGGCGGCACTGCTGCTGCCGGGCGCCCTGTTCGCCGCCGCGGTGGTCCTGGCCCGGGTCCTCGGCCAGCGGCACGCCGTCGACCAGCGGGCCCTGGCGGCCTGGTGGGAGGGGCTGGCCGTCGGGCCGGCCGGCGGATCGGGAGCGGGCCTGCTGATCGGCGCGGCCGCGTTCCTGCTCGGCGCGGCGGCGGCCGGGCTCGTCGCGCAGTCGGTGGGCGTGCTCGTCTCCTGGACGTGGAGCCTGGCCGGGTCCGGGCCGGTGCTGGGCCGGCTCGCCGCCGGGCGGCGCCGCCGGTGGGAGCGGGCCGACGCCGCCGTGCGGGCCGCCGAACGCGCGCTGCTCGCGGACCCCGGCGACCCCGCGCTGCGCGACCGGACGCGCCGGGCCATCGCCCGCCGGGCGGCCGTCTGCCTCGTGGAGCCGGCGCGGCCCACCTGGGTGGGCGACCGGCTGCACGCGACCGACGTCCGGGTGCACCGCGGCTACGGGCTCGACCTGGCGAGCGGGTGGCCGCGGCTGTGGTTGCTGCTGCCCGACGAGGCGCGGGGCGAGCTGGCGGCCGCGCAGGAGCGGTGCGGGGCGGCGGCCCGGCTGGTCGGTTGGGGCCTGCTGTACGCCGCCCTCGGGGCGTTGTGGTGGCCGGCCCTCGTGGTCGGCCTCGTGGCGTTGCCCACCGCGCGCTACCGCGCCCGCCTGGCCGTCGCGGTCTACGCCGACCTGGCCGAGGCCGCCGTCGACCTCTACGGCCGGGAACTGGCCCTCCAGCTCGGACTGCCCTGTCCGGATCGGCTCACCCGCGAGATCGGCGAGCAGATCACGGCCATCGTCCGCAAGGACGACGTGGTGCCGCGCGCCCGCCGGGCGGAGCCCTCGTCGCCCCGGCCCTGACCGGTCACGGCCGCCAGGTCGGGTTGTGCAGGATGGCCAGGTTCTGGCGGGCGGTGACCGCCAGGCTGTCGTCGTGGGCCGGCAGCGCGTCGAGCACCTCCCAGTAGAGGGCGATGGCCCGCCGCCGGTAGCCGGCCAGCGCCAGCGTGGCGGCCAGGTTGTTGCGCCGGCCGACCGTCTGCCGGCTCTGCCGCCCGTGCCGGCGCTCGCTGTGCCGGATGTTCTGCTCGTGCAGCTCGACGGCCTGCGCGTACTGGCCGGCCTGCTGGTAGCCGACCGCCAGGTTGTTGCGGATGACGAGGGTCAGGTCGCCGTCGGCGCCCTGACCGTGCTCGGCGGCGGTCAGCACCTCCCGCAGCACGTCCAGCCCGTCGTCGACCTGACCGGCGGCCAGGTAGGCCTGGCCGAGCTCGTTGCGGACGGCGAGGGTGCCGTCGTCGAGCGGACCGAACGCCGCGGCCGCCCCGGCGGCAAGGGGTTCGAGCAGGGCGACGGCCTCGGCGAACCGGCCACAGTGGCGGTGGTCCTCGGCCAGGCTGAGCCGGTAGGCCAGGGTGTTGCGGTCGGGCACCCCCTCCCGCCCGACGCCGGCGGCCCGCCAGATGTCGAGGGACATCCGGACCACGTCGGCCGGACCGCGCGCCTGACGGGGCGGCGGCGGGGGCGTGGCGGGCAGCGGCGCGGGCGGACCCGCCTCGTCGGCCGCCCACGCGGCGAGCCGTTCCCGCAGCTCCGGCGCCGGCGTGCCCGGAACGTGCAGCCGGCAGACCCCCTCGTCCAGGTGCAGGTCGAGGTGCGCGCCGCCGGAGCGCAGGCCGGAACCGGCGAGCGCCATGGAGAGGAGGCTCGGGGTGCGGATGTCCAGCCCGCGCAGGGTGGGCCAGGGCAGGCGCAGGAACCGCCGGAACGGCCGGCGCAGGTCGATGCCGGAGCGGTCGAGGACGGCCGTCAGCCCCGTCGTCTCGCCGGTGCCACGCGGATGCCCGCCGAGGAAGGTCACGTGCGGTAACGCGAGGGATGACACCGGGTCATCCTTCCATCCGGCGCGGGTCCGCGCAGCCCCGGAACCGCGGCTGCGCGAACCCGCGCAAGGACCGCGTCAGTGGCCGACCGCCGCGGCCTGCGCCGCCTCCTCCTGCGCCCGCCGCTCGTCACCGCTCAGCGTGTGCAGGGGCTTCTCCTTGATGAAGAGCACCACCACCATGGCGAGCAGGGCCAGCGGCGCGCCGACCAGGAACAGCTCGGCCGTGGCGGTGCCGTAGACGTCCTGCACGATGCGCAGCAGCGGCTCGGGCAGCGTGGACAGGTCCGGCACGGCGGCGGAGCCGCCCCCGCCGGTCGCGGCCGGGCCGAGCCGCTCGGTCATCAGGTCGGTGACCCGGTTGGCCAGGACGGCGCCCAGGGCGCTGACACCGATGGCGCCGCCCATGCTGCGGAAGAAGGTCAGCACGGAGGTGGCCGCGCCGAGTTCCTGGGCGGGCACGTCGTTCTGGGCGGCCAGCACCAGGTTCTGCATGAGCATGCCGACGCCGATGCCGAGCACCGCCATGTAGATCGAGAGGACGACGACGCTGGTGCCGGCTCCGATGGTGCCGAGCAGCACCATCCCGGCCGTCATGACGGCGCCACCGGCGACCAGGAAGATCTTCCAGCGGCCGTACCGGGTGATGAGCTGGCCGGCGACGGTCGAGGACACCAGCAGCCCGAAGATCATCGGCAGGCTCATGAGGCCGGCCACGGTCGGCGACTTGCCCAGCGAGATCTGGAAGTACTGGGACAGGAAGACGGTGCCGCCGAACATCGCCACGCCGACCAGGACGCTGGCCACGGTGGCCAGCGAGACGGTCCGGTTGCGGAAGATGTCCAGCGGAACGATCGGCTCGGCGGCCCGGGACTCCACGAACACCGCCACGGCCAGCACCGCGACACCGCCGGCGACCATGAGCGCCGTCCAGCCGGAGGCCCAGGCGAACTTGTGCCCGGCCAGCGACGACCAGACCAGCAGCAGCGATACGCCCGTGGTGATGAGGGCCGCGCCGAGCCAGTCGATCCGCACCTCGCGGCGGACGACCGGCAGGTGCAGCGTCCGCTGGAGCAGGAAGATCGACAGGAGGGTGAACGGAACGCCGATCAGGAAGCACCAGCGCCAGCCCAGCCACGAGGTGTCGACCAGGACCCCGCCGATGAGTGGGCCGGCGATCGTGCCGACGCCGAATACGGCGCCGAAGATGCCCGCGTACCGGCCGAGTTCGCGCGGCGGGATCATGGCGGCCATCACGATGGTGGCCAGCGCCGTCATGCCGCCCGCCCCGACGCCCTGCACGATCCGGCTCACCAGCAGCACCTCGACGTTCGGGGTGAAGCCGGCGATCAGCGAGCCGATCACGAACAGGCCGAGGGACGACTGGATGAGCAGCTTCTTGCTGTAGAGGTCGGCCAGCTTGCCCCAGAGCGGCACGGTCGCCGTCATGGCCAGCAGCTCGGTGGTCACGATCCACGTGTAGACGGTCTGGCTGCCGTTCAGGTCGGCGATGATGCGCGGCAGCGCGTTGGCCACCACGGTCGACGCGAGGATCGACACGAACATGCCCACCATGAGGCCGGAGAGGGCCTGGAGGACTTCGCGGCGGGACATGCGTGCCGGGGCGACCTCGGCGGCGTCGGCGGGCACGGTGGGTACGGACATGCGGTTCCTCAACTCGGGGTGCGGGACGGGCGGGACGGTCGGGCCGGACCGGGATCGGGCAGCCCGGCGGCGAGGGCGTCGAACGCCTCGTCGACCAGGTCGGCGAGAGACCGGGCGCCGGCGGTGGCGGCCCAGCGGAGCGCGGCGAGGCGGAACGCGGCGCCGGTGACGGTGGTGAGCAGGGCCGGGAACCCGTGGTCCGCGGGTACGCCCACCCGGGCGGCGACGACGTCGGTCAGCGCCCGCTCCGCCTCGGCGCCCGCGCTGACCAGCCGCGGCAGCAGGACGGGATTGCGCGTGACCACGTCCATCCGGAGCAGCCACAGCTCGCGGTCCTCCTGCAACTCCTCGATCACCTCGCCGAGCGCCGCGCGGACGGCCGCGAGGGCGGGCACCTCCGGAGGCACCTCGGCGAGCCGCGCCACGAACCGGGCGTTGAGCGCGGCCTGGTCCCCGATGAGCGCGTCGTCCTTGCTCGGGAAGTAGTTGAAGAAGGTGCGGGAGGAGACGTCGGCCGCCGCGCTGATCTCCTCGACGGTCACCTGGTCGAGCCCGTGCTCGGCGACCAGGCGCAGCGCCGCGGTGGCCAGCGCCGTGCGGGTCCGCCGCTTCTTGCGGTCGCGGAGGCCGCCGTCGGCGGGAGGGCTGTCCGGGGTCACCGCGCGACCCTACAGGCGATCTTGCAGGCTGTGCAAAGTTTCGTGCACTGAAGTGACCTGGCCGACAGGGTCGGCCGTGACGGCGCCACGGCCGGCTCCGTCGAAGCACGTACTGGGCGTGGCCGCCGGCGAAGCCGCCGGGGGCGTGCGGGTGGCCGTAGCAGCGCTCTTGCGCACCCGGACGATCATGTCCTGCTCGTTGCGCAGCTCCGGGTCCGGGACCTGGGTCACGGCCGGCCGGTGCACGCCCCGCCGGACCAGTGCCTCACCCGTCGGCCCCCCGCGTGCTGGCACGTGGCCCCTCGGAGCGGCGGGGTGGTCGCCGTGGCCCGGCCGGACCGATGCTCGCATGAAAACCGCCGTCCGGCGGCGGTTCGGAGCAGCTCCAACCGTCGAGTGTCGGGGCGCGGAGGACGCCGCTTCGGTGGCCTCCCCCGTCCGGGGTAACGGCTCGTCCGGTTCGTCTTATATGAGCGTTATGCCGGAATGAATCATTAAGCTCCACGGTGTCACCCAGTCCTCGACCCGGGACTCCCGGTGCCGGCCGCGCAGGCGGTTCGCACCGTCGCGAGCACGCCGATCCGGCGTCGCCCCGGGGCGGCTGGAACCAGGTCGCCGGCACCCACAGGGATGCGTGAGTCACGATGATGGACGCGGACACCATGGTCCTTCCCCGGCTCGGCTCGGGAGAGATCCGGGTCGAGGACCCGTGGGGCGAGGACCGTGCGGTCGGTTCCCGGGCCGGCGGGCACCGTCCGCCGGCCGACGCCCCCCGATGGCGGCTCGCCGCATGGCTGCTGCCGGCGCTGCTGGCCGGCGCGCTCGGCGCCGTGGGAGCCGGCACTCCCGGCCTGCGCCTGGCGGAACTGGCGACCTGGCGGGCCGCCACCTCGCCCTGGCCGGACGGGCTGCCCGACGGCGACGTCGCGCTCGTGCCCTACCACCTGCTGATGCGCGCCTGGGCGGCGGCGTTCGGCACCTCCGACCTCGCGCTGCGCGTGCCGTCCCTGCTCGCCGTGGCGGCGGCCGCCGCACTCGTCGGCGGGCTGGCCGCCCGCATGTTCGCGCCGCGCACGGGTCTCCTGGCCGGCGTGATCTTCGCGCTGCTGCCGAGCGTCACCCGGCACGCCCAGGAGGCCCAGCCGTACGCCCCGGCGCTGTTCGCCGCGGTGCTCGCCACCTGGTTCCTGCTGCCCGCCCTGGACCGACCGAGCCTGCGCCGCCTCGCCCCCTACGCCGCCGCGGTGGCCCTGCTGGGCCTGTGTCACGCGGTGGCACTCCTGCTGCTCGTCGGGCACGGCTGGGTCGTGCTCGCCTTCCGGCGTGGGGTGGCCGGTCGGTGGCTGGCCGCCGCCTTCCTCGGCGCGCTCCCCGCGGCCGCGCTGCTCTGGTCCGGGGTACGCGCCGGCGGGCAGGTCGCGCCGGCGGCCCGGCCCGACCTGGCGGCCCTCGCCGCGACGCCCCGGGAGTTGTTCGGCGTCGCCGCGCTGGGTGCCGTGCTGCTCGGGCTGGCGCTGTTCAGCCTTCCGCTGCGGCGCGCCGCGGCGGTCTGCACGGCGTGGGCGGTGCTGCCGCCGCTCGGCCTGCTGGCCCTCGCGCAGGCGACGCCGGTCTGGTCACCGTCGGGCCTGCTGTTCACGCTGCCGGCGTGGGCGACGCTGGCCGCGGCCGCCCTGTCCCGGGTGCGCGCCCGCTGGTGGGTGCTGGCGCTGGCGGCGCTGGCCCTGATCGCCGCGCCGGCCCAGGCGGCCGTCCGCGCGCCCGACGGGCACGGGCAGGCCACCCGCGAGGTCGCCGAGATCGTCGGCGCGCGGCGGCTGCCCGACGACGGCGTGGTCTACGGCGACGCGGACGCGCGGACCCTGGTGGCCCGCTACCTTCCCGCCGACCGGCGGCCGACGGACCTGTTCGCCGCGGCGCCCCCGCAGGGCTGCGCCGGTTGCCTGTGGGGCGTCCGGCGGCTGTGGGTGATCCGCCCCGGCGAACGCACGGATCCCGTGCCGCCCGTCGGCGGCCCGACGGAGCGGCTGCTCCGCAGCGGATACCAGGTGGCGCAGGTCTGGCACCCGGCCGGGTTCACGCTGGCCCTCCTGGTGGACGACCGCGCCGCCCGCTGACCGATCACGACCTTTCCAATTCCACTGCCCGCTCAGGGTTCGTGGCGAGTACACCATGGGGGAAAACGTGGCCATCGCCGCCGACACACGCCCGTCCCGGGCCGGCACGCCGGGCGCCTCGGGCAACCGTCCGCCGGTGCTCGCCCCGGCCGGGCCGCCCGCCCGGAAGGGACCGGACCGCCGGCAGTTGAACATCCGGGCCCGCCTGGCGTACGCCAGGTGCGGCGCCACCGCCGGGCCGCTGGCCGCGCCGTCGCGCCCGGACGCGGCGGTGGAGTTCCGGCACGCCGCCTCGCCCGCGGCGCGGCTGGTGCTGACCCTGCTCGTACTGGTCAACAGCGCGGCCGGGCTGCTGTTCGTCGGCTGGCTGCTGCTGCCCCAGCACGTGCCCGGCTCCGGCCTGTTCGGCGCCGGCGGCTGGGAGACGATCGCGGCCCGGCTGGGCTTCTGCGTGGTCGTCGGCGTCGAGCTGATCCGCCTGGCGCAGAACGTGGTGGTGTGGGTGTTCGCGTTCCACGCCCGGGATCCGGTGCCGGTCGACCCGCCGGTCGGCCTCCGGGTGGCCCTGCTCACGACGATCGTGCCCAGCAAGGAGCCGCTCGACGTGGCGGAGCGCACGCTGCGGCGCCTGCGGCAGATCGTCTACTGCGGACAGGTCGACGTCTGGATCCTCGACGAGGGCGACGACCCGGCGGTCAAGGAGATGGCCGCACGGCTCGGCGTCCACCACTTCAGCCGCAGGGGCCGGCCGGAGTACAACCAGCCCGGCGGGGAGTTCCGGGCCCGGACCAAGTCCGGCAACCACAACGCCTGGCGGGCCGAGAACGAGGACCGGTACGACGTGGTGGCCAACGTCGACCCGGACCACGTGCCGCTGCCCAACTTCCTCGAACGGACCCTCGGCTACTTCCGCGACCCGGACGTCGCGTTCGTGGTGACCCCCCAGGTGTACGGCAACATGCACCAGAACTTCGTGGCGCACGGCGCCTCGGTGCAGCAGTACCTCTACAACGGCCTCATCGCCCGCGGCGGCAACGGGCTGGACGCGCCGCTGCTCACCGGCACCGGCCACCTCTACCGGCCGGCGGCCTGGCGGACCATCGGCGGCTACCAGGACTCCATCATCGAGGACCACCTGACCAGCATCCGCGTCCACGCCGCGACCAATCCGGAGACGGGCAACAAGTGGAAGGGCGTCTACACGCCCGACGTGGTGGCCATCGGCGAGGGCCCGACCTCGTGGGCGGACTACTTCAACCAGCAGAAGCGCTGGGCGGCCGGGATCTGCGAGATCCTCGTCCGGCGCGAACTGCGCGCGCCGCGCGAGCTGCCGTCCCGGCGCCGCTGGCAGTACCGCCTGCTCCAGTTCTACTACCCGAGCGTCGCGGTCAGCCTCCTGCTGGGCAACCTCGCCACCGCCCTGTACCTGCTCACCGGGGTCGGTTCGGCGCAGCTCGACGTGACCGTGTGGTCGGTGCTCTGGGGCTCGACCTTCGGCACCTGGTTCGTGCTGTGGCTCTGGCTGCGTCGCTTCAACATCGCCCCGCACGAACGGGAAGAGATCGGCATGGTCGGCATGGCGCTGGCGCTGTTCGCAGGTCCCGTCTACGTGGCCGCCGGGTTCACCGCCCTGCTGCGCCGCAAGCTCGGGTTCGTGGTGACGGCCAAGGGGAAGCTGCGCACCGTCGAGTCGTTCCGCACGTTCCGGCTGCACTTCTGCTGGGCGGCCGTCTCCGCCGCGCTGCTCGGCGCGAGCTTCGTGCTGGACAACAGCTCGCCCCTGCTACGGGTGTGGCCCGTTCTGACCATCCTGACCGGTCTCGGTCCGCCACTGATCGCGCTCGCGTCGAACCTGCGGGCCACCGGCCGGCAGGAGGACGAGGTGGCCGTGCCCGCCCCCGCCCCCGCCCCCGCTCGCGGGAAGGCCGAGGTCCATCCGCCGCGGTCCCGGGTCGCGGCCGAGGAGGCGCTGCGATGATCAGGTTCACCTTCCCGCGGATCGTGCTGGTGCTGACGGGCGCGCTGCTGCTGACCTACGCCTTCGCCGTGGCGCCCACCGTCGGCGCCGGGGGCCGGGGCGGAGCGGTGACGGCGGAAGCGAAGGCCCCCCGGCCGCGAGGTCCCTTCCCGCCGGCGGGGAAGACGTTCATCGGGGTCATGACCGACAAGGGTCCCCACGACTTCGCCCCGGTGGACCGGTTCGCGGCGGCCGCCCGGCACCAGCCGCAGGTCATGCTCTTCAGCGAGGGGTGGGCGTCCGCCACGTTCGACCGGACGCTCTTCGACCGGATCCGCGACCGCGGCATGATGCCGATGCTGGGCTGGGAACCCTGGGACTACCGGCTGGACGAGCGGGCCCGGCAGCAGAAGCTGACCGCCCAGCAGATCGACGCGGTCCGCTCGGACCAACCCGGCTACCGGTTGTCCCGGATAGCGGGGGGAGAGTTCGACACCTACGTGCGGTCCTGGGCCGAAGGGGTCAGGTCACTCGGCTACCCGGTGGCCATCCGCTTCGCCCACGAGATGAACGGCTACTGGTACCCGTGGTGCGAGCTGGTCAACGGCAACCAGCCGGGTGACTTCGTGAAGGCCTGGCGCCACGTGCACGACGTGTTCCGGGCGGCCGGGGCCACGAACGTCACCTGGGTGTGGAGCGCGAACGTCCGATACACGGATCTGACGCCCCCGATCGCCACCTACTATCCGGGCGACGACTACGTGGACTGGGTGGGCGTCACGGGCTACTACGGCAAGTACGACTTCGCGCCGTACCTCTCCTTCGACGGGGTCTTCAAGAAGACCATCACCGAGATCCGAACCTTCAGCACGAAGCCGATGGTCGTCACCGAGACCGGGGCGTCCGACCACATCGGGCGCAAGGCGGAATGGATCAAGGAGGCCTTCCAGACCCTGCCCAGGTATCCGTTCATCATCGGGCTGATCTGGTTCGAGGTGAACAAGGAACTCGACTGGCGCATCGTCAGCTCCCCGGCCGTGGGCACGGCCTTCGCCGACGCCGTCGCCGCCCCTCGCTACCAGGTCACCTGGTCGCCGGCCATGATCCCACGCACGGAGGACTAGCGGTGAAGAGGTTGACCGCCGGGCGCGCCCTGCTGGTGCTGACCGGAGCCCTGCTGCTGACCTACGCGGTCGCCGTGGCGCCGACCGCCGTGGTCGGCGGCCGGGAGGACCGCCGCCCCGATCCGCCCGCGACGGCCGAGCCGGCCGCCCGGCCCGGACCGGCGCCGGAACTCTTCCCACCGGCCGGCAAGGCGTTCATCGGGGTCATGACCGACAAGGGCCCCCACGACTTCGCGGTGCTGGACTCGTTCACGGCGGCCGCGAAACAGCAGCCGCAGGTGATGTTGTTCAGCGCGTCGTGGAACGTGGACGCGTTCGACCGGACGCTGTTCGACCGGATCAGCAACCGGGGCATGCTGCCGATGCTGGGCTGGGAACCGTGGGACTACCGGGTGGACAAGGCGGCCCGGGAGAAGAACCTGCCGGTCCGGCAGATCGACGAGATCAGGTCCGACCAACCCGCCTACCGGCTGTCCCGCATCACGGCCGGGGACTTCGACCCCTACCTGCGGTCCTGGGCCGAGGGGATCAGGTCCCTGGGCTACCCCGTGGCCATCCGCCTGGCCCACGAGATGAACGGCGACTGGTACCCGTGGTCCGAGGCGAGCAACGGCAACCGGCCCGGCGAGTACGTCGAGGCGTGGCGGCACGTGCATGACCTCTTCCGCGCGGCAGGTGTCACCAACGTGACATGGGTGTGGAGCCCGAACGCCCGATGGGACGAGTCGCTGCCGAAGCTGTCCGGGTTGTACCCGGGCGACCACTACGTCGACTGGGTGGGCGTCACGGGTTACTACGGCATCGGCGCCTACACGGACTACCGGTCCTTCGATTCGATCTTCGGCCCCACCATCACCGAGATCCGCGCGTTCAGCCCGAAACCGTTGGTCATCACCGAGACCGGCGCCACCGACGCCACCGGGCGCAAGGCCGAATGGATCACGGAGGCCTTCCGGGCCCTGCCGCGCCACCCGGACGTCATCGGCCTCATCTGGTTCGAGGTGGACAAGGAACTGGACTGGCGCATCGTCAGTTCGCCGGCCGTGGCGCAGGCCTTCGCCACGGCGGTCGCCGACCCCCGCTACCGGTTCAGGTGGTCGCCCGACATGGTCCTGCGCACGAAGCTGGAGGACTAATCACCGGACATAAGGAGTGGACCGGCATAAACTCACCCGGAGTCGGAGCGGGTGCCGAGAAGGTGGTGACGTGGTACGGGTGACCAGGCCGCGCGTCCTCATGGCGGTGATCGCCGCGCTGCTGCTCGCCTACGCCTTCGCCCCCGCGCCCGTCACCACGACCGGGAGCGGGACCGGGGCCGCGTCCGGCCCGCCGACGGAAGCCGAACCGGGCACGGTGCTGTCGGTCGGCGTCGACGGCCCCCCACTCCAACTGGCCGCGGACCTCTTCCCGCCGGCCGGCAAGGCCTTCGTCGGCGTGATGACCGACAAGGGCCCGTACGACTTCACGGCGGTGGACCGCTTCGCCACGGCCGCCCGGCACGAGCCGCAGGTGCTGCTCTTCGGCGTGGGGTGGGAGTCCGGCACGTTCGACCGGACGCTCTTCGACCGGATCCGGGACCGCGGCATGCTGCCCATGGTGGGCTGGGAACCCTGGGACTACCACGTGGACACGGCTGCCCGGAAACAGAAGAAGCTGACCGACCGCCAGATCGACCGGCTCCGGTCCACCCAGCCGACCTACCGGCTGTCGCGGATCGCGGGCGGCGGGTTCGACAGCTACCTGCGCTCGTGGGCCGAGGGCGTGAAGTCGCTCGGCTACCCGGTCGCCATCCGGTTCGCCCACGAGATGAACGGCAGCTGGTACCCGTGGTGCGAGACGGTCAACGGCAACCGGCCCGGCGAGTACGTCGAGGCCTGGCGCCACGTGCACGACGTCTTCGAGCGGGCGGGGGCCACCAACGTCATCTGGGTGTGGAGCCCGAACGCCCGGTGGAGCAAGACGACCGCGAACCTCGCCCAGCTCTATCCCGGCGACGACTACGTCGACTGGGTGGGCGCCACCGGCTACTACGGCACCGGCGCCTGGTCGCGGTACTGGAACTTCGACGCCATCTTCGGTCCCACCATCGCGGAGATCCGCACCTTCAGCCGGCGGCCGCTGGTCGTCACCGAGACCGGTGCCTCGGACGCCGGGGGGCGCAAGGCCGAGTGGATCCGGGAGACGTTCCGGTCGCTGCCGAAGCACCGGGACGTCATCGGCCTCATCTGGTTCGAGGTGGACAAGGAGGTGGACTGGCGGATCGTCAGCTCACGCGCCGTGTCGACCGCCTTCGCCCAGTCCGTCGCCGCGCCGCGCTACGACGTCCGCTGGTCACCTGACCTGCTGCCGCGCACCGACCTGGACGGGTAGCCCGGCCGGTCATCCGTCGCGTCGCGGCTCCGGTCCCGTGCCGGGAAGCAGCCGGGCCGCGGCCCGCCGCAATGGCCGGCCGTCCTTGGCGATCTTCTTCATCCGCCGCCAGGCGGTACGCCCGGCCGAGCCGGTCGCCCCGCCCGCGGTGTCGGCCGGCTCCCGGGGTGGCGGACCCGGCGCCGGCGGCGTGGTCCGGCCCACCCGGCCGGCCGTGGTACCGGCGGTCCGGACCGCCGCCTCGACGATCTGCGGGTTGCGGTCGACGGTGCTGAACGCGCGGTCGAGGATGCCGTTCAGCTCGTCGAGCCGGACCTCCAGCATCGCCTCGGTCGTGACGCCGCGGATGTCGATCCGGACCGTGCCCAGCCGGGCCTGCGCGCCGACGTCGAGCTGGAGCAGGCCGCCCAGCCGGGCGCGCAGGGACACGTGGGCATCCAGGTCGTCGACCTCGGCGCAGATGTCGTCCACCCGGAGGTGGGGGATCTGGAGGACGACGTCCGGGTCGGCCATCGTCGGGCCGCTGTGGTGCTGGTCGTCCTCCGCGCCCGGGCGCGGCAGGTCGGCCGCTGCGGCCCGCGGCGCCCCCGGATCCTGCCTCCCGTTCCCCACCTGAGCTCTCCTCGCGCCGCCGGCCAGTCGGCGTGCCATTCCCCGAATACACCGGGGCACACCTGCGGGTCGCGGAGCGCGGGCTCACACCAGGCCGCGTACCGCCTTCACGGCGGCGTCGACGTCCGCCTCGCTGTTCGCCATCGTGGCGCCGAACCGCAGGTAGGACGGGTTGTACGGGGTGCTGCTGGCGATCACGCCGGCGGCGTAGGTCCGGCCCACCGCCTCGCCCACCGGGATGTCGGGCACGTGGCAGCAGACCACCCCGGCGGAGAGGTCGGCCGCGCGCGGGGTGACCAGCCGGATCCCCCGGATGCCGGCCAGGCCCTCCTTGAGCCGGCCGGCCAGCTCCCGGACCCGCTCGGCGACCCGCGCCGGCCCGATCCGGTGGTGGAACTCGAACGCGTCGGCGAGCGCCCACCGGTGCTCGAAGCTGTGGTAGCCGCCGGGCGTGTGCGCCGGCCCCGGCGGTGTCGGCTGCCCGCCCGTGCCGGCGTACAGCCAGCGGCCGATGCTGCGCCGGTCGAAGGTGGGGATGACCGGCGTCAGCCGGCTCCACGCCCGGGTGCTGCCCCAGACCAGCCCGGTGCCCCGCGGCCCGAGCAGCCACTTGTGGCAGCCCGAGACCAGCACGTCGCAGCCGAGCTGCTCGGGGGTGGCCGCCTCGGCGCCGAAACCGTGGACCCCGTCGACGCAGACCAGCGCCTCGGGGCTGCGCGCGCGGACCGCCTCGGCGAGCTGCCGGATCGGCAGCTTCACGCCGGTGCTGGAGTGCACCCAGGTCAGGGCCACGACCCGGGTGCGGGGGGAGACCGCCGCCGTGAGGCTGCCGACCATCTCGTCGACAGTGGTCACCGCCGGGTCCCGGTAGAGGCGCACCCGGCGTACGGTCACCCCGTCCCGCTCGGCCCGCAGCCGCAACGACTCGTGGGTGGCGTAGAAGTCGTGCTCGGTGGTGAGCACCTCGTCGCCCGGCCGCAGCCGCACCGCCGTGTAGACCAGCCCGAGGCCCATGGTGGTCGAGTCGGTCAGCGCGATCTGGTCGGGGCGGGTGTCGAGGTGGCGGGCCGCCGCCCCGAGCACCGCCCCGTCGAGGCGTTCCTCGTTGGCGCCCAGGTAGCCCACGGCGTCGCGGTCGAGCCCGTCCCGGTGGGCGGCGATGGCGGCGCGGACCGGGGCGGGGTGCGGCGAGAAGGCGAAGGTGGCCAGGTGCGCCCGGCTGCGGTCGAGCGCGAACTGCGCCCGTACGCTGTCCCAGCTCGCCGGGTCCAGGGACGGAGCGTCGCTCGCCGCCGGCCCCGCCGCCTCCTGCCGCTCCGGCTCGCAGCCGGTGGCCAGGCCGGTCACGCCGGCCGCCGCGGTCACGCCGAGCAGGTTCCGTCGGGTGAGCTGCATCCGTCCATCGTCCACTGTCCACGTCACGGGCAGGTCACCGACCGGTGAGACGACCGGTGATTTCGCCGATGCGGTGGCGGGGCGGCCACTTCAATACTGACGTATGTCGATGGATCTCCCTACCCGACAAGGAGCGACCGACGTGCGATCAGCCACCACCACCCGTCCCCGTACCCGTCTCCGGGCACTGGCCCGACTCGCCGCGGCGGCCGTCCTGGCCGTCGGCGGCGCCCTGGCCGTCCCCACCGGCGCGCAGGCCGCCGCCAACCCCTACGAGCGCGGCCCCGCGCCGACCGACGCCGTCCTGGAGGCCAGCCGGGGCCCCTTCGCCACCACCTCCTACAGCGTCTCCGGCCTGAGCGTCACCGGCTTCGGCGGCGGGGTCGTCTACTACCCGACCAGCACGAGCGAGGGCACCTTCGGCGCCATCGCCATCTCGCCCGGCTACACGGCCACCTGGTCCAGCCTCAGCTGGCTGGGGCCGCGCATCGCCTCGCACGGCTTCGTGGTCATCGGCATCGAGACCAACACCCTCCTCGACCAGCCGGACAGCCGGGGTCGCCAGCTCCTGGCCGCGCTGGACTACCTGGTTCAGCGCAGCTCCGTCCGGGGCCGGATCGACGCCGGCCGGCTCGCCGTGGCCGGGCACTCGATGGGCGGTGGCGGCACCCTGGAGGCCGCGGCCGCCCGGCCGTCGCTCCAGGCCGCCGTGCCGCTCGCACCGTGGAACCTGGACAAGACGTGGTCGGGCGTGACCGTGCCGACGCTCATCGTCGGTGGGGAGAGCGACAGCGTCGCCCCGGTCGCCAGCCACTCGGTGCCCTTCTACAACAGCATCCCGGCGTCGTCGGAGAAGGCGTACCTGGAGTTGAACGGGGCGAGCCACTTCTTCCCGCAGTCGGTGAACACGCCGACGGCCAAGCAGATGGTGGCCTGGCTGAAGCGCTTCGTGGACAACGACACCCGCTACGAGCAGTTCCTCTGCCCGGGCCCGAGCGGGCTGGCCATCGAGGAGTACCGCAACACCTGCCCCAGCTCCTGAGCCTCACCCTCCCCGGGGCGGCCGCCACGGCGGCCGCCCCGGTCGTGCGGGGATCCCGGGGGCAAAGTCTTTTCCGACGGGTTACCGATAGGTGAAACTGGATGCATGGTTACTGCATTCACAGTGCAAATAACCTTGCGGGGCCGGGACGACGAGTGCCGGGCGATCCGCGACCTGCTCGCCGGGACGGCCGGTGGCGCGCTGCTGTTCCACGGCGAGCCCGGCTCCGGCCGCAGCGCTCTCCTGGCGTACGCCCGGCGGCACGCCGGTGAGCGGGCGGTCCTCGCCGGCGCCGGGCTCGCCGACGAGGCGACGCTGCCGTACGCGGGCCTGCAACGCCTCCTCGACCCGGTGCTCGACCGGGCCGGCGCGCTGCCCGACCGGCAACGACGGGTGCTGCGGCGCGTACTGACCGGCGGCGGCTGCCCGGACGCCCAGCGGCTGACGCTGGCCACCGCCGTGCTCGGCCTGCTCGCCGTCGTGGCCCGCGACCGGCCGCTGCTGTGCACGATGGACGACGTCGACGCCGGCGACCCGCAGACCGCCGCGACGCTCGCCGTCGTGGCCCGCCGGCTGACCCGGCTGCCGGTCGCCCTCCTGCTCACCACGGCCGGCGCGGCGGCGGCCGGCGACCTGCCCGCCCGCCGGCTCCGCCCACTGGACCAGGGGCAGTGCCGTGCCCTGCTCGCCGACCGCCGGCCCGGCCCACCGCCGCCCGTGGTGGCCGCCGGGCTGGCGGCGGTCAGCGGCGGCAACCCGCGGGCGCTCGTCGACCTCGCCGAGGCGCTCACCCCCGGCCAGTGGCACGGTGCCGAGCCGCTGCCCGCCGCCCCGCCGGCCGGCGGCACGCTGGGCGCCGCCTACCGCGCCCGCCTCGACCGGCTGCCGCCGGACACCCGGCGGGTGCTGCTGCTGGCCGCGCTCGACCCGGACGGGGACCCGGCCACCCTGGACCGTGCCGCGCGCGCCGCCGGCCTCGGCGTCGAGGCGCTCGCACCGGCCGGGGCCGCCGGCCTGCTGCACGCCGGCCCGGCGGGCGTGACCTTCCCGCACCCGCTGGCCCGGACGATGATCGAGGTCGTCGCGCCGCTGGCCGACCGGCGGGCGGCCCACCTGCTGCTGGCCCGGGCGCTGGACGGCCGGCCGCTGCGCGCGGCCCTGCACCGGGCCGCCGCCACCGACGGTCCCGACCGGGCCCTGGCGGCGGAGCTGGAGGCGGCCGCGGCCGGCGCGGACGACCGGACCGAGGCCGTCGCCGCGCTGCGCCGCGCCGCCGCACTCAGCGACGACCCCGCCCGCGCCGCCGCGCGGACGGTCGCCGCCGCCCGCTGCGCCTGGACGGCCGGCGACCCCGACCAGGCCCGGCGCCTGCTCGCCGCGCTGCCCGGAGACCCGGCCGCGGCCGGCGCGGCCGACCTGCTGCGCGGCGAGATGCAGCTGCGCTGCGACGCGCCGTCCACCGCGGTCGCCACCCTGCTCGCCGCCGCCGAGGCCGTCGCACCGGCCGACCGGGGGGCGGCCCTGCTCGGCCTGGCCCGGGCCGGCGAGGCCATCTGTCTCACCGGTGACCACTACCGGTACGCGGAGGTGGCGCGGCGGGCGCGGGCGCTGCGCCGGCCCGGGGACCCGCCCGACGCCGAACTGCTGACCACGTTCGCGGCCGGTGTCGGGGCGACCCTGCGCGGCGACCACGAGCAGGGCGGGCCGGCGCTGCGGCGGGTCGTCGTCCTGGGCGGCCGGCTGACCGGGCCGGCGCTCACCCCGGCCGCGCTCATCTGCGCCGCCGTGGCCGGACTGCTCGTGGCCGTCGACGGCGCGGCGCACCGGCTCGCCGACCGCGCCGTCGAGCTGGCCCGGGCCCGCGGCGAGCGGTCCGCGCTGCCCCGCGCGCTGGAACTGCGGGCGGTCGCCGAGTACTGGCTGGGCCGGCACGCCACGGCGGCGGAGACGGCCCACGAGGGGCTGGGGATCGCCCGCGCCACCGGCCAGCGCACCTGCGCCCGGGTGCACCTCGGCATCCTCGCCGTGCTGGCCGCCGTGCGGGCCGACCGGGCCACCAGCCTCGCCCGGATCGCCGAGATCGGTGACGGCGCGACCCCGGGCAGCCGCCCCTACGCGTACGCGCAGTGGGCGCTCGGCGTGCTCGACCTGGTCGACGGCCGGCACGCCGACGCGGCCGCCCGGCTGGCCTCGCTGGCCCGCACCGGCACCGGCCGCGGCCAGGTCCTCGTGCAGGTGATGGCCACGCCGCACCTCGTGGAGGCGGCCGCCCAGGACGGCCGGCGGCCCACGGCCGCGCTCGCCGTCTTCGACCGCTGGGCCAGCAGCACGGCGAGCCCGTCGCGCCGCGCGCTGTCCGCCCGCTGCCACGCGCTGCTCGCCCCGCGCGGCAGCGCCGAGGCCGAGCGCGAGTTCCGCACGGCGCTGCGGCTGCATCCCACCGACACGGACCGGTTCGAGCGGGCCCGGACCGAGCTGCTGTTCGGCCGTGAGCTGCGCCGGGCCCGCCGGCCGCGGGACGCCCGGGCGTACCTGCACCGGGCGCGGGAGACGTTCACCCTGCTCGGCGCGACGGTCTGGGCCGAGCGCGCCGGAGCGGAGCTGCGCGCGGCGGGGGAGTCCGTCGGGTCACCGCAACGGCCGGCGGCGCAGCTGCTGACCGGCCAGCAGCTGCACATCGCCCAGCTGGTCGCCGAGGGGGCCACCAACCGGGAGATCGCCACCCGGCTGTCGCTCTCCACCCGGACGATCGACCACCACCTGCGCAACATCTTCCACCGGCTCGGCGTCCGCTCCCGCACCGAACTGGCCCGCCTCTTCGCCTGATCGCGGGCCGGCGCGCGCCGGCCCGTCGCGGGGTAGGGTGCTGGTCGAGCCCGGGTTCCCGCCGCCGAGCCGGTCGTCCAGGGGGTCACGTGAGCGCACGAGACGTCGAGGCGCACCGCGACGAGCCCGTCCACGGTGCACACGACTACGACGAGGTCTACCGCGACACCGCCGACTCGGGCGGGCCGCCCTGGGACATCGGCGGTCCGCAGCCGGCCCTCGCCGACGTGCTCGACCACGGGGTCCGGGGCCCGAAGGTGCTCGACATCGGCTGCGGCACCGGCGATCTCGCGATCGCCCTCGCCCGGCGCGGCCACCAGGTGACGGCGGTCGACATCTCCCGGGTGGCGATCGGTCTGGCCCGCGCCAAGGCCGCCCGCGAGGGCCTGCCCGTGCACTTCGAGGTCCAGGACGCCACGAACCTGTCGCTGCCGTCCGCGCCGTTCGACTCGGTGTTCGACTCCGGCCTGCTGCACAGCATCCACCGGAACGGCGGCGCCGTGGACCGGTACCTCGCGTCGCTGCCGGGCCTCGCCGCGCCGGGCGCGGCCGTCTTCGTGCTGGCCGTGTCACCGGCGGCGGGCCACGGCTGGGGCATGACCGAGCAGGAGCTACGGGCGGGCTTCGCGGGTCCGGCGTGGACCGACACGGAGGTCAGGGCGATCGACGTGGTCGCGGAGACCGGCGGCGGCACACTCCACCTGGCCGGTCACCTCCTCCGTACGGTCCGGACACCCGGCGCCTGACCCCCCCCGGGCGGCCACCCCGGCCGTTCGGCACCAGCGCCGCAGCGCGACCACGCGATCCACCGACGACGGTCCGGGTCGCGTGCCGTCCTAGCGGCGTCCCCGTCCCGGCGGCGTCACCGGGCGGGGACGTCGCGGGGGCGGCCGGTGACGGCCGGTTGACGCGACCTCCGGCAGGGTCGCAGCGCGACGACGTGGCGGCTCGGCCCACCGGCCGCGACCGCTCCACCGTCTCCCGCAGGCCGTCGAAGGGGACCTCATGATCAGGACGATGCTCCGGCTGCGCGCGCGTCCGGGCTGCGAGCCCGCCGTGCGGTCCGCGTGGCGGACGGTCGCGGGGCAGGTCGGTGGGTCGGCCGGCAACCTCCGGCACGAGCTGCTGCTCGACGCCCTGGACCCGCGCGGGTTCGTCGTCGTCACGGAGTGGGCCGACGAGGCGGCGCTCCACGCGTACCGGGACGGGCCGGTGGCCGCGCGGTTGGCCGAGCTGGTCCGGCCACTGACCGAGGCGGCGGGCGCGATCGACTACCCGGTGCTGCGGGAGCACGGGACGGGTGACGCGACCGTCTACGTGGACGTGGAGCTGACCGTGCCGGCGCCCCGGCTCGCCGAGTTCCACCGCGGCTACCCGGAGGTCCGGGCGCGGATGTCCGGGATACCCGGGTACCGGCGCGAGCAGTTGCTGCGCGAACCCGGGTCGGACGTGCACCACATCTTCGCCGAGTGGAACAGCGCGGAGGAGTTCCTCCGCTGGATCGCCGATCCCGCCCACGCCTCCGCGCAGGCCGGGCCGATCGCGCCGTTCCTCCTCGACATCCGGCGCCGCCTGTTCCACGTCGTGCCCGACGTGGACGGCGGGAGACAACCCACCACGGGCAGGGAGGCCGACGTGCACAGGACAACGGACGTACTCGTCGTCGGGGCGGGGCCCGCCGGGCTGACCGCCGCCGTCGAACTGGCCCGGCGGGGCGTCGACTGCCGGGTGATCGACAAGCTGGCCACCCCGGCCGGCCAGGCCGACAAGGCGATCGGCGTGCACTGCCGCACCATGGAGATCTGGGAGGAGCAGGGCGTCGTCCGGGAGGCCATGGACGCCGGCATCTGGCTCACCGGCAACATGGTCTTCGTCAACGGGGTGGAGACCCACCGGATGAGCTGGGAGCTGCCCGGCCTGCCGTACGCGCACCTCGGCCTGCCCCAGTACGAGACCGAGCGCATCCTCACCGCCCGACTGGCCACCCTCGGGGTACGCCCCCAGCGCGGCGCCGAGCTGGTCGACTTCGCCCAGGACGACGACGGCGTGACGGCCACCGTCACCACCGCCGACGGCGGCACCGAGACGGTCCGCGCGAAGTACCTGGTCGGCTGCGACGGAGCGCACAGCCGCGTCCGGGAGCTGCTCGGGCTCACCTTCACCGGCGGGCTGGGCCGGTTCCCCCAGTTGTTCATGCTCGGCGACGTCGACGTGGACTGGGACATGCCCGACGGCCACCTGCTGCGGTTCCTGCACGAGACCGACGGCCGGATGGACGGCATGCTGGTCTGCGTCCCGCTGCGCGGCGAGCGCCGCTACCGGATCGCCACGCTGGCCCCGCCCCGCTTCTTCGCGCAGACCGGCGGGCAGGACGCCCCGCCCGGGTTCAGCGCGGAGCTGGGCGCGCCGACCCTGGCCGACGTCCAGGCCGCCCTCGACCACCTCGCCCCGCCCGGCACCCGCGCCGCGAACCTGCGCTGGTCGTCGGTGTTCCGGATCAGCCACGGCATCGTGGACCGCTACCGCGACGGCCGCGTGTTCGTGGTCGGCGACGCGGCCCACCTGCACCCGCCGGCGGGCGGGCAGGGCATGAACACCGGGATCCAGGACGCCTGGAACCTGGCCTGGAAGCTGGCCCTGGCGGTCCGCGGGATCGCCGCGCCCGGACTGCTGGACAGCTACGAGACCGAGCGGCGTCCGGAGGGCGAGGAGATCGTCGGCCGCGCCGTGCGGATGGCGTTCACCGACGAGCTGGACCGCGAGGACCTGAAGCGGCAGTTCCTCCAGGAGATGTCCATGCTGCTCAGCTACGCGGACAGCCCCCTGGTCGGCGAAACCGTGTCCGATCCGGACGCGCTGGGCGAGGCCCCCCGCCCCGGCGACCGCGCCCCCGACGTGCACGGGCTGCTGCGGCGCGGCGTCGGTCACCCCCTGCGCCTGCGCGACCTGACCCGCGGCACCGGGCACACCCTGCTGCTCTACGCCGACGCGTCGGCCGACGAGGCGGCGCTGCGCGCGATGGCCGATCTCTGCGCCGACGTGCGGCGGCAGACGGCCGGGGAGGTCGACGCGTACCTGCTGCTCAGCCCGGACGCCGCCGAGCCGCGGCTGCTCGACCCGCCGGTGCTGTGCGACGCCGACGGCCGGTTCCGCGCCACGTACGGGCTGACCGGCACCGGGTTGTACCTGGTCCGCCCGGACGGGCACGTCGGCTTCCGCAGCCAGCCGGTCGACGCCGACGCGCTGCGCAAGCACCTGCACCTGGTGTTCGGCGGTGCCCGGTGACCCGGGTACGCACCGTGCTCGCGATGCGGACCCGGGAGGGCTGCGAGGAGCGCTTCGAGGCCGAGTGGCGCACCGCGGCCGAGGAGATCCGCACGCTGGACGGCTGCCTGCACCAGGACCTGGTCCGCGACGCCGACGACCCGCGCAGCTATCTGATCATCAGCGACTGGGCGGACCGCGAGCGGCTGGACGCCTTCGGCCGCAGCGAGCACCGGGACCGGCTGCTGGCCATCATCCGCGAGCTGCGCGAGTCCGCGCAGCGGCACACCTACCAGGTACTGCACAGCGTGGGCAGCGCACCGGAGGAGGACCGATGACCGAGGACGCCGTGCCGGCGAACGAGCTCTACACCGACGGGTTCGCCGCCGACCCCTACCCGACCTTCGCCCGGCTGCGGAACGACCGGCCGGTGTGCCCGGTCAGCTCCCCGCGCTTCGACTCCTGGCTCATCACCCGCTTCGACGACGCCCGGGCGGCGCTGACCGACCCGCGCCTGTCCAAGGACCTCTACGGCCCCGGCCAGCACTACCTGCGGATCTTCGGCCCGAACTCGGAGGGCTTGAACCGCAACATGCTCAACTCCGACCCGCCCGAACACACCCGGCTGCGCCGGGTGGTGTCCCAGGCGTTCGCGCCGCGGCGGATCGAGGCGCTGCGGCCGCGGGTGGCGCAGGTCGTCGACCACCTCATCGACAAGATGCTCCCGCACGGCGAGGCCGAGCTGATGCACGACTTCGCCATCCCGCTGCCCATGACGGTCATCTGCGAGCTGCTCGGGGTGCCGCCGGAGGACCACGACCGGGTGCTCGACTGGACCCAGGTGATCCGCACCTCCGGTTCGACCCGCCGGCCTCCGCAGGAGGAGCGGGCGGCCGTGCAGGAGGCCCAGCTGCGCCTGCACCACTACTTCGCCGACCTGGTGCGGGCCAAGCGCGGCGACCCGGCCGACGACATCATCGGCGCGCTCATCGACGCGGTCGACCGCGACGGGACGCTCTCCGAGGCGGAGCTGGTCACCACCACCTTCCTGCTGGTGTTCGCCGGGCACCAGACCACCGCGGACTTCCTCGGCAACGCGGTGCTCGCCCTGCTCACCCATCCCGAACAGCTGGAGCTGCTGCGCGCCACGCCCCAACTGCTGCCGGCCGCTATCGAGGAGCTGCTGCGGTTCGACGGCCCGCTGCCGGTGGCCAGCCCGCGGATCGCCACCGAGGACATCGAGTACGAGGGGGTGTGCATCCCGCGCGGCTCGATCGTCGGTGTGGCCATCAACGCGGCGAACCACGACCCCGCGCACTTCACCGACCCCGACCGGCTGGACCTGCGCCGGGTCCGCGGTCCGCACCTGGGCTTCGGGCACGGCCTGCACTACTGCCTCGGCGTCTCGCTGGCCCGGATGGAGGCGCAGATCGCACTCGCCGCGCTGCTGCGCCGGCTGCCCGGGCTGCGGCTCGGCGTGCCCACCGACGAGGTCCGCCGGCTGCCGGCCGCGTCGCCGTTCCGCGGCCTGCTGGAGCTGCCGGTCACCTTCGCCGCCTGAGCCTTTCCGCCCGCCCACCCGAACCCAGTCAAGGAGCAGTCATGGTCTTCCGGAACGTGATCGTCTGCCACATGGTCCCCGGCAGCGACAAGATCGTCGGTGACGTCTTCGGCCACTAC
The DNA here is from genome assembly GCF_900091435.1 of Micromonospora chaiyaphumensis. Classification (GTDB taxonomy): domain Bacteria; phylum Actinomycetota; class Actinomycetes; order Mycobacteriales; family Micromonosporaceae; genus Micromonospora; species Micromonospora chaiyaphumensis. The sequence continues at coordinate 841,556 of NZ_FMCS01000001.1, read as the reverse complement.
GACAAGGCCACCCGGCCTCAGGACCTCGGGGTCATCGGGCGCATCCTGCTGTCTCACCACGACCTCTACATCCACGTCATCGAGCGCGAGCAGGACCCGAGGATCTCGGGCCAGACCCGGGGCCTGCCCGCGTTCCAGAAGATCGCCGAGGCCATCGGCCCGTACGTGACGCCGTACCCGAGGTACTGGAAGAACCCGTCCGACTCGGTGGCCAAGGAGTTCTACCACTGGGCCCCGGAGGGGGAGCCGCCCGCGGAGACCACGCTGACCGTGATCGTCGGGCGGATCAAGCCCGGCGCCGAACCGGACGTGGCCCGGGTCTTCGCCGAGTCCGACGCCGGCCCGCTGCCGACCGAGCTGGGCGTCACCGGGCGCTGGCTCTACTCGATCGACGACGTCTACGTCCACCTGCTCGAACAGGAGGCGTCGGCCGCCGAGGCGACCCGGAGCAACCACGACGCGAAGCCGGTCTTCGCGAAGGTGATGCAGGACCTGGCGCCGTACGTGAGCCCGTACCGGCCGGAGGAATGGCACGGGCCGCAGGACTCGGTGGCCACCGTGTTCTACCGCTGGCAGGCCGAGGACTGACCCGGGCGGCGGGGGCGTCGGAGGGCGCCCCCGCCGCCCGCTATCGTCGGCCTCTCCGGACGGCGCCGGGCCGCACCGGGTGAGACGTGAACAGGCGGTCGCCGGTGTCCCGAGCACGCAGACTCGTCCCACCGGCGCTGCTGGTCCTGGTCCTCGCCGCCCTGGTGGCCTCCGGCATCCGGCCGTACGACCGGCTGACCTGGCTGCTGGAGACGGTCTGGGTGCTCGTCGGCATCCCGCTGGTGCTGGTCACCTGGCGCCGGTTCCCACTGACCACGCTGCTCTGCTGCCTGCTCGCCGTGCACGCGCTGATCCTCGTGGTCGGCGGCCACTACAGCTACGCGCGCACGCCGGTCGGCGACTGGGCGCGGGAGGCGTTCCACCTGTCCCGCAATCCCTACGACCGGCTCGGCCACTTCATCCAGGGCTTCGTGCCGGCGATCCTGGTCCGCGAGATCCTGGTCCGCCGGTCGCCGCTGCGCGGCAGCCGCTGGCTCGCCCCGCTGGTGGTCTGCGCCTGCCTGGCGTTCAGCGCCCTCTTCGAGATGATCGAGTGGTGGGCGGCGCTGGCCGGCGGGGCGGCGGCCGACGACTTCCTCGCCACCCAGGGAGACGTCTGGGACACCCAGTGGGACATGTTCCTGGCGCTGGTCGGCGCGATCACCTCGCTGGCGCTGCTCAGCCGCCTGCACGACCGCCAGATGCCGGCCGGCGCCCCGCCGGGCGCCGCCGTCGACGCCGTGGCGGCCCGGACCGACCTGTCGCCGGAGCCCTGAGCGGAGGGCTCACTCCTCGCCGACGGGCTCCGTCTCGCCGTCGTGCTCGTAGCGGGGCGTCAGGTGCTCGTCGGGCTGCGGCGCCTGGGCCAGGTTGTGGTGCGGGTCCCCGTCCGCGGAGTACAGGACGTCGTCGGTCTTCTTGCTCTTCTCCTGGTCCTCTTCCGGCTGCGTCACGTCCGCTCCTCGCCAGGTGCCGTCGGTGACCGCCCGCCGGGGCGGCGGGACGGTCCGGTCCGATTCCCACCCTAGGCGCGGCGGCGGGCGGTGGTAGGCGAATGCCGGCGAGCCCACCGCCCGGGCGGGCTCGGGTGAAAAGCCGCCCGCCGGCGGCGGCGATGCGACAGGGTGATGCTGCGGACGGCACGCGCGGGGGCCGCCGGCGGTACGGGGGTGTCGGGTGCCGACCAGGGAGATCATCCAGCACGTCGGCACGCTCCTGGACCTGGCCGGCGTGGTGGTCATCGCGGTCGGCGTCGCCATCGCCACGGTCGTCTTCGGACTGCGCTGGTGGCGCACCCGGCAGGTCGTCGACCACTACCGGTCGTACCGGCAGGGGGTAGGACGGGCCATCCTGCTCGGCCTGGAACTCCTGGTCGCCGGGGACATCATCCGGACCGTGGCGGTGTCGCCCACCTTCACCAGCGTCGGGGTGCTGGCGCTGATCGTGCTGGTCCGGACGTTCCTCAGCGTCTCGCTGCAGGTGGAGCTGGACGGCCGCTGGCCGTGGCAGGGCAAGGTGCCGATCGGCGGCTCCGGCGTGGGGTCCCGACCGGAGCGTTGAGGTGTGTGAGCGGGCTCAGATGTTGGCGGAGTCCGCGGGCACGCCGGCCGGCAGCGACGGCGCGCCGCCCGGTGGCTGAGCGCCCCGGCAGCGCAGCCCGAGGGTGTACGCGGTCATCGACAGCGACCCGTAGGCGTACCCGTCGACCAGCACCTCGGGGCGGTCCCCGGCGGCGCCGGCCAGCCCGGCCAGGTAGAGCAGCGGGATGAAGTGGTCCGGGGTCGGCACCGCGAGGTCGAAGTCCCGGTGCCCGTCCAGCCGGGCCACCTCGGTCGGCGCGTCCCGGACCGTCTCGCGGGCGGCGTCGTCGAAGCGGCGCGCCCAGTCGAAGCCCTCGTCGGCCAGCCGCGGGTCGACGCCGCCCAGGTTGTGCACCACGTTGCCGCTGGCCACCACGAGCACGCCGCGCTCGCGCAGCGGGGCGAGCCGGGCGCCGAGGTCGAGGTGGTAGTCGAGGGGCTTGAACGCGTTGATGCTGAGCTGCACCACGGGGATGTCGGCGTCGGGGAACGCGTGGGTCAGCACCGACCAGGTGCCGTGGTCGATGCCCCAGGAGTCCACGTCGGCGCCCACCCAGGTGGGGTGCACCACGTCGCTGATCTCCTCGGCCAGCTCCGGCAGCCCGGGCGCGGGATAGCGCACGTCGAAGAGCTGCTGCGGGAAGCCGTAGAAGTCGTGGATCGTGCGCGGCCGGGGCATCGCGGTGACCGCGGTGGCGCCGATGTACCAGTGCGCGGAGACCACCAGGATGGCCCGGGGCCGGGGCACCGAGCGGCCGAACTCCCGCCAGGCTGCGGTGTAGCGGTTGACCTCCAGCGCGTTCATCGGGTTGCCGTGCCCGAAGAACGCCGCCGGCTGCACCGTCTGGGTGTTCTGCTCGCTCATCTCGCTCCCGGGGCCGGCCCTGCCCCGAGGCTAACCCGCGGGCCCCTCGCGTGTCCGGCCACCGGTCGCGACGGGACCGGCGGGTTGGCGGATACCCCCTAGGGGTATATGGTGGGGCGCGGAGGTGGAGTTCGATGCAACACGAACACGGGCACCACGGCGCGGGCCACGACGCGCACGCGGGGCACGACAAGCACGCGGGGCACGACCCCGAGCAGTTCCGCCGCAAGTTCTGGCTGAGCCTGGCGCTGACCGTGCCGATCGTGCTGACCAGCCACATGGTCATGGACTGGCTCGGCTACTCGCTGGAGTTCCCGGGTGTCCGCTGGGTCGGCCCGATCCTCGGCACGATCGTCTTCTTCTACGGCGGCTGGCCGTTCCTGGTCGGCGGCGTCCGGGAGGTCCGCGACCGGGCACCGGGCATGATGCTGCTGATCTCGATGGCCATCACGGTCGCGTACCTGGCGTCGGCGGCCACCAGCCTCGGCCTGTTCGACCTGGACTTCTGGTGGGAGCTGGCGGCCCTGGTCACCATCATGCTGCTGGGTCACTGGCAGGAGATGAAGGCGATCGGGCAGGCCCAGGGCGCCCTCGCCGCGCTCGCCGCGCTGCTGCCCGACGACGCCGAACGCCTCGACGACTCCGGCGCCGCGCACCGCGTGCCGGTGGCCGACCTCGGGGTCGGCGACCTGGTACTGGTCCGCTCCGGCGGCCGGGTGCCCGCCGACGGTCGCATCGTCGACGGGGCCGCCGAGCTGGACGAGTCGATGATCACCGGGGAGTCCCGGCCGGTGCCGCGCGGCGTCGGGGACCGGGTGGTCGCCGGCACCGTGGCCACCGACTCGGCCCTGCGGGTACGCGTCGAGGCCGTCGGCGAGGACACCGCGCTCGCCGGGATCGGCCGCCTCGTCGCCCAGGCGCAGTCCTCCGGCGGGCGCGCCCAGGTGCTCGCCGACCGGTTCGCCGCGCTGCTGTTCTACGTCGCCGCCGTCGCCGGCCTCGCCACCTTCGCGGCCTGGCTGCTGCTCGGCAACACCGACCAGGCCGTGGTGCGGACCGTGACGGTGCTGGTGATCGCCTGCCCGCACGCCCTCGGGCTGGCCATCCCGCTGGTCGTGGCGCTCTCCACGGCGCTCTCCGCCCGCGCCGGCATCCTCGTGAAGGACCGGCTCGCCCTGGAACGCATGCGCACCGTCGACGCGGTGCTGTTCGACAAGACCGGCACCCTCACCAAGGGGCGGCACACCCTCACCGGGGTGGCCGCCACCGGCGGGCTGGACGACGACGCGGCGTTGCGCCTTGCCGGCGCGGTCGAGGCCGACAGCGAGCACCCGCTCGCCCGGGCCCTGGTCGGCGCCGCGCAGGACCGAGGGCTGCGGGCGGTGGCCCGGGACTTCCGCTCGCTGACCGGCCGGGGCGTACGCGCCACGGTGGACGGCGCCGACTGGGCGGTGGGCGGCCCGGCCCTGCTGCGCGAACTGGGAGCCGACGTTCCCGGCGAGCTGGCCCGGACGGCGCAGGGCTGGTCGCGGCGGGGCGCCGCGGTGCTGCACCTGGTCCGGCTGTCCGAGAACGGGCGCCCCGAGGTGGTCGGTGCGTTCGCCCTGGAGGACGAGGTCCGTCCCGAGGCCCGGGCGGCCATCGCCGAACTGCGCGAGCAGGGGGTGAAGAAGATCGTGATGATCACCGGGGACGCCCGGCCGGTCGCCGAGGCGGTCGCCGCCGACCTGGGCTTCCGCCCCGGCGTGGACGAGGTCTTCGCAGAGGTGCTGCCGGCCGACAAGGACAAGGCGGTCACCGAACTCCAGTCCCGCGGGCTGACCGTCGCCATGGTCGGCGACGGGGTGAACGACGCTCCGGCCCTGGCCCGCGCCGACGTGGGCGTGGCCATCGGCGCCGGCACCGACGTGGCCATCGAGTCCGCCGGGGTGGTGCTGGCCTCCTCCGACCCGCGCGGGGTGACCGGCGTGATCCGGCTGTCCCGGGCGTCGTACCGGAAGATGCGGCAGAACCTGGCCTGGGCGGCCGGCTACAACGTGGTGGCCATCCCGCTCGCCGCCGGCGTGCTGGCCTGGGCGGGTGTCGCGCTCAGCCCGGCGGTGGGCGCGGTGCTCATGTCCGCCTCCACCATCGTGGTGGCGCTCAACGCCCAGCTGCTCCGCCGGGTCCGGCTCACCCCGGCCGACGGCTGACGGACCGCAGTTACGGCCGATGCGGCCCCTCGCTCCTGGTGGATGCGAGGGGCCGCGCGGCTTCACACCCGCACCTGCGAACCGCTAGGGTGGCCGCGTGACGGTGTTCCGGATCGGCGAGGCCGCCGAACTGCTCGGGGTCAGCGCGGACACGGTCCGCCGCTGGATCGACGCCGGGCGCCTGCCGGCCACCCGCGACGAGCACGGCCACCGGGTGCTCGACGGCGCCGACCTGGCCGCGTTCGTCCGCGCCCCGGGGCACCCCGAACTCTCCTCGGCCCGCAACCGGCTGCGCGGCATCGTGACGGCCGTCGTGAAGGACACCGTGATGGCCCAGGTCGACATCCAGGCCGGGCCGTTCCGGATCGTGTCCCTGATGAGCCGCGAGGCGGTCGACGACCTCGACCTCCAGGTCGGCTCCGTGGCCGTCGCCGTCATCAAGTCGACCACCGTCGTGGTGGAGCGCGCGCCCGCGCCGAAGGGGAGGACCAACCCATGACCGCACGGTGGATCCGCGCCGCCCTGGCCGGGGTGGCCGCGCTGAGCCTGGCCCTGACCGGGTGCGGCGGCGCCGACGACGAGCCGAGCGCCGGCACGGGCGGCAGGGTGACCGTGTTCGCCGCCGCCTCCCTCACCGAGACCTTCACGAAGCTCGGCAAGGACTACGAGGCCGCCCACCCCGGCACCAAGGTCGTCCTCAACTTCGCCGGCAGCTCAGCGCTCGCCACCCAGATCACCCAGGGCGCGCCGGCCGACGTGTTCGCGGCCGCCTCGCCGGCCACCATGACGACCGTCACCGACGCGGGCGACGCCGCCGGGACACCGGCCGTCCTGGTCCGCAACCAGCTCGTCATCGCCGTACCCAAGGGCAACCCGGACCGGGTCGCGGGCCTGGCCGACCTGGCCCGGCCCGGCGTGAAGGTGGCGCTCTGCGCCGAGCAGGTGCCGTGCGGTACGGCGGCGAGGACCGCCCTCGCCGCCGCCGGCGTGCGGCTCACCCCGGCGACCCTGGAGCAGGACGTCAAGGGCGCACTCGCGAAGGTGAAGCTGGGCGAGGTCGACGCGGCGCTGGTCTACCGCACCGACGTGCGCGCCGCCGCCGAGCTGGACGCCGTCGAGTTCCCCGAGTCCGCCCGGGCGGTCAACGACTACCCGATCGTGGTCCTGAAGCACGCCGGCAACCCGGCCGGGGCCCGCGCGTTCGTCGACCACGTCCGCTCCGACGCCGGCCTGGCCGTGCTCACCGCCGCCGGGTTCCAGGCCCCGCCGAACCGGTGACCCGACCCGCGCGCCGCCGGCAGCGGGTGCCGCTGGCCCTGCTGCTCCCCGCCGGGCTCGGCCTGCTCTTCCTCGTCCTGCCGCTGGCCGGGCTGCTGGTCCGGGCACCGTGGACCACGCTGCCCCGGCGGCTGGCCCAGCCCGGCGTGCTCACCGCGCTGCGGCTGTCCCTGGAGACCGCCACGGCCGCCACGCTGCTCTGCGTCGCGCTCGGCGTACCCCTGGCCTGGCTGCTGGCCCGGGTCGAGTTCCCCGGCCGGCGGCTGGTCCGCGCGCTGGTCACCGTGCCGCTGGTCCTGCCGCCGGTGGTCGGCGGCGTGGCGCTGCTGCTGGTCTTCGGCCGGCGCGGGCTGCTCGGGTCCTGGCTGGACACCACCTTCGGAGTGAGCCTGCCGTTCACGACCGCCGGGGTGGTGCTGGCCGAGGCGTTCGTGGCCATGCCGTTCCTCGTCATCGCCGTCGAGGGCGCGCTGCGCGGCGCCGACCCGCGCTACGAGGAGGCGGCGGCCACGCTCGGCGCCGGGCGCTGGACCACCTTCACCCGGGTCACCCTGCCGCTGGTCGCCCCCGGGGTGGCGGCCGGCGCGGTGCTCTGCTGGGCCCGCGCGCTCGGCGAGTTCGGCGCCACCATCACCTTCGCCGGCAACTATCCGGGGCGGACGCAGACCATGCCGCTCGCCGTCTACCTGGCACTGGAGACCGACGTGCAGGCCGCCATCGTGCTGAGCCTCATCCTGCTCACCGTCTCCGTGGCCATCCTGGCCGGGCTGCGCGACCGCTGGGTCGGCACGGCGTGACGGCACCGCTGCTCGACGCGCACCTGGTCGCCGACCGGGGCGCCTTCCACCTCGACGTGCGGCTGCGCATCGCCGCCGGGGAGACGGTGGCCCTGCTCGGCCCCAACGGGGCCGGCAAGACCACCGCCCTGCGGGCCCTCGCCGGGCTGCACCCGCTCAGCGCCGGGCACCTCACCCTCGGCGGCGTCGACCTCGACCGCCCCGGCCGGCGGGTGTGGACCCCGCCCGAGCGGCGCCCCGTCGGCGTGGTGTTCCAGGACTACCTGCTCTTCCCGCACCTCAGTGCGCGCGACAACGTGGCGTTCGGGCCCCGCCGGCGCGGCGCCGACCGGCGGACCGCGCGGGCCCGGGCCGACGGCTGGCTGGACCGGGTCGGCCTGGCCGGGCAGGCCCGCCACAAGCCGCGCCAGCTCTCCGGCGGCCAGGCCCAGCGGGTCGCCCTCGCCCGCGCCCTCGCCGTCGAGCCCACCCTCCTGCTGCTCGACGAGCCGCTCGCCGCGCTCGACGCCCGGACCCGGCTCGACACGCGCGCCGAACTCCAGCGGCACCTCGGCGCGCACCCCGGCGCCACCCTGCTGGTCACCCACGACCCCCTGGACGCCCTGGTGCTCGCCGACCGGCTGGTCATCGTCGAGCACGGACGGGTGGTCCAGGAGGGTGACGCGGCGACCGTCACGGCCCGCCCCCGCACCGACTACGTGGCCCGCCTGGTCGGGCTCAACCTGCACCGCGGGCACGCCGACGGGCACGCCGTCACGGTCGGCGGCCTCACCCTCACCACGGCCGACACCGTGCACGGGGACGCGTTCGTCGCGTTCCCGCCGGCCGCCGTCGCGCTGCACCGGGGCCGCCCGGACGGCAGCCCCCGCAACGTCTGGCCGGCCACCGTGACCGGCGTGCAGCGGCACGGCGACAACCTCCGGGTCCAGCTCGCCGGCCCGGTCGACGTGGCCGCCGACGTCACCCCCGCCGCGGCCGCCCAGCTGGGACTGCGCCCCGGCCAGCCGGTCTGGGCGGCGGTCAAGGCCGCGGAGACCCGCGCGTACCCGGCGTGACGCACGCCGCTGGTCGGTCCACGCGGGCCGGTGGGAGGTTTGATCCCGGCCCGCCCGGTCACTGAACAGGGGGAGCGATCACGAAGAGGGGGAACGGGGTGCTTGAGCCGACACGGTTCCGATCCAGTCAGGATGCCGTCCTGCCGGACGACGTCACCGACCCGCTGCTGTGGCGCGCCGCGTACGACGTGGCCGTCGCGCACCAGCCCGACGCGACGGGACGCTGCCCCAGCCTGCTGTGCGCCGGGCGGAACGCGCCCTGCGAGCCGATGGTCAACGCCCGCCGGGCCATGCGGCTGGCCCGGGGCGGCGCGCGGCGCGCCGAGTTCCGGGAGACTCCCGGCCGGAGCGCCCGGGACCGGCGCCGGGCGGCCTGATCCCGAGCGGGCGCGGTGGCGCGGTCAGTGCGCGGGGGAGAACGCGGTGAGGAAGCGGTCCCGGAAGGTGTCCATCCGCCACACCGGCGCCTGCGGGCCGGGCCGCAGCCCGTCCTGCCAGCCCCAGTCGGCGACCCGGTCCAGCACGGCCGGGTCCTTCGCCACGATCGTGACGGGCACGTCCCGGCTCGCGCCCGCGCCGGTGACCGAGGCCGTCGGCTGGTGGTCGCCGAGCACGACCAGCACCAGGTCGTCCCCGCCGTGGGTCAGCACGTACGACACCAGGGTGCCGAGGCTGTACTCGATGGAGTGGGCGTAGTCGGCGCGGATCTGGGCGGCGTCCCGCTGCACCACGTCCCGGCTGCCACCGGTGCTCGTGGACGCCGTGTGGAAGATGGTGCCGTCGCCGACCGCAGCCCAGGGCACCGGCTTCGGGATGGCCGACCAGGGGGAGTGGCTGGACACGAGCGGGATCTCCGCCATCAGCGGGGCGTGCGGGCGGTCCCGCTCCAGCCGCTGGAAGGTGGCCAGCGTGTACTGGTCGGGCATCGGCGCGTAGCTGAACTTCGGGCCCCGGTAGGCCAGCTTCTCGGCGTCGTAGTAGCGGTCGTAGCCGAAGAACCTCCCCTCCGGCCACGGTTGCGTGGCGGCGGGGAACACGCCGACGGTCTGCCACCCGGCCCGGTGGAACGCGCCGTTCAGGGTGAGCCGGTTTCCGGCCAGCAGGTCCCGGTGCCGCTGGTCGTTGTCGATCCACAGCCCGGAGAGCAGGGTGGCGTGGGCCAGCCAACTGCCGCCACCGAACGTGGGCGAGGTGAGGAAGCCGCTGCGGGCGTCGTAGCCGGCCGTCCGCAGCCGGCGGTAGCCGTCGTCGAGCACCGCGGTCACGCCCGGCGCGAGCGCGGGGTCCTCCACGGCGTCGCGGCCGTAGCTCTCCACGAACGTGACCAGCACGTCCTTGCCGCGCAGCCCGGTCAGCAGCCGGTCGCCGGGCACGTCCCGCCAGGCGTCGGCCGTCATCTCCCCGGCGAACGCCGCGCGGTCGCGCAGGCCGGCCCGCACCTGGCCGACGTGCGACGCGACGAGGGTCGTCGCCGTCCGGTCGGCGACCGGCACGCCGGCGGCGAGGCGTACCCCGAACAGGGCGCAGCCCAGCCAGAGCACGGCCAGCGCGGCGACCACCCGCGCCGCGCCGGTGCGGTGCCGCGCCACGAGCCGGGCCAGCCGCCGCGCCGCGAGCGCCACGACCACCGGCAGGCCCGCCACCAGCAGCACCGCCCCGACCGCCGCGGCGACGGCACCCGCCCGGCCGACCGAGTCGGTCAGGTAGCCGTAGCCGTCGTCGAACAGCCCCCAGTCGAGCAGCACGTCGAACGGCCGGTCCCGGGCCACGAAGAAGCCGGCGTCCAGCAGCTTGACCACGGTCAGCAGGCCCAGCACGAGACCGAGCGCCACGGCGGCCGGCCGGCGGGCCCGGTCCGGCAGGACGAGCAGCAGCGCCACCGCGACCAGGGCCTCCACCGGAATCCGCAGCACCGCTCCCGGCCCGGCCCCGGCCAGCCGGTCCGGCGCTACCAGCGCCGCCACCACCAGCAGCGCGGCCAGCCCGGTGAGGACCGCTCCGGCCACCCGGCGGGTACGCGAGGCGGCCCGCGCCGGAGCGGCGGTGCCCCCGCCGGACGCGTCGCCCGGCGGCGGGGACGCCCCGGTGTCCGGGGCGGGGGTGGCCGGACCGGCCGGCCGGCGGAGTCGGATACGCAGTGCCACGAGGGGTCCTTCGGCGAGGGGGAGGGGGTCAGGCCGGCTGGTGGGCGACGATCCGGACGGCCACCGGCACCGGAGGAGCGGGCGGGGCGGTCGCGGCGGGCCGGAGGCCGAGCGCGGGGAGCGCGGTCGCGGCGGGCGGGGCGGCGGCCGCCGGGACCACTTCGACGGCCGGGACGGGCCGGGTCGCCGGGGCAGCCGGGCGGTGCCGCCACAGCCAGGCCACGTCACGGCCGAACGACTCGACCAGCAGGGCCAGCGCGCCGGCGACCAGCGACGCGGTCGCCACCGGTGGCAGCAGCCCGCTCGCCGCGACCGCGAGCACCACACCCTGCGCCGCCGCGACCACCTTGCGCCAGAACCGGGGCGGCAGCGTCCCGCCCATCCAGGGCAGCGGCCAGCTCGCCGCAACGAAGGCGTACCGCATCCCGCCGATGACCAGCACCCAGACGCCGACCGAGGGAGCCAGGTGGACGCTGAGCACTAGGAGCAGGAACGAGTCGACCTCCATGTCGAAGCGCGCCCCCAGCGCGCTCACCGTGCCGGTGCGCCGGGCCACCTGTCCGTCCACCGCGTCGAGCGCCAGCGCCACGGCGGTCAGCGGGACCAGCACGGCCACCGGCGCCGGGCCGCCGTCGACGACCAGGGCGAGCACCCCGCCGACCAGCAGCGCCCGGGCCAGCGTCACCCGGTCGGCCGGGCCGAGCCGGTCCGCGCCGGCCGCCCGCAGGCCACGCCGGAGGAGCCCGCAGAGCACCCCGGCGTACGCGAGGCCGGCCAGCCAGCCCGCCACGCCGAGGCCCACCGTGCCGGCGAGCCCGGCCAGCAGGAGGAACTGCACGATCAACCCGACCAACGGGCCATTTCGAACCGTGGACACCCTGCCTCCGTGTCTATGATCGACAACCCTGCCAGTCATCACGGGAAAATCGGCCGTCCGGTTCGGTCCGGATGCGGAAAAGAGGAGAATTCGTGACCGGTGAGGCCCGCGCCTTCTGGCTCCGCGCCCCCGGCGAGGGTGAAATCCGCACGGTCGCGCTCGACTCGCCCGGCCCCGGCGAGGTGCTGGTCCGTGCCCGCTACTCCGGCGTCAGCCGGGGCACCGAGACCCTGGTCTTCACCGGCCGGGTCCCCGCCGACCAGCACGCCACCATGCGCGCCCCGTTCCAGGAGGGCGACTTCCCGGCCCCGGTGAAGTACGGCTACCTGAGCGTCGGCATTGTCGAGGCGGGCCCGGCGGAGCTGCGCGGCCGTACCGTCTTCTGCCTGCACCCCCACCAGACCGCGTACGTGGTGCCGGCCGATGCCGTGGTGGTCGTACCCGATGAGGTGCCCGCGTCCCGCGCGGTGCTGGCCGGCACCGTGGAGACCGCGGTGAACGCGCTGTGGGACGCCGCGCCGCTGGTCGGCGACCGGATCACCGTGGTCGGCGGCGGCATGGTCGGCTGCAGCGTGGCCGCCCTGCTGGCCCGCTTCCCGGGGGTGCGCGTCGAGCTGGTCGACGCCGACCCGGCCCGCGCGTCGGTGGCCGCGGCGCTCGGCGTCGACTTCGCGCTGCCCGCCGACGCGGCCGGCGACCGGGACCTGGTGGTGCACGCCAGCGCCACCGCCGAGGGGCTGCAACGCGCCCTGGAGCTGCTCCGGCCCGACCGCACGGTGCTGGAGCTGAGCTGGTACGGCGACCGCCCGGTCACCCTCGCCCTGGGCGGTGCCTTCCACTCGAAGCGGCTCGGCATCCGCAGCAGCCAGGTCGGCACCGTGTCGCCGCGGCGCGCCGACCGCAGCTACGCCGACCGGCTGGCGGTGGCCCTGGACCTGCTCGCCGACCCGGCGTTCGACGCCCTGCTCACCGGCCGGTCCCGCTTCGCCGACCTGCCCGACGTGCTGGACCGGCTCGCCACGGGCCGGCTACCCGCGCTCTGCCACCTCATCACCTACGACGAGGAGTGATCTCTTGTTCAGCGTCACCGTCCGGGACCACATGATGGTCGCCCACAGCTTCCGCGGCGAGGTGTTCGGCCCGGCCCAGCGGCTGCACGGCGCCACCTTCGTGGTCGACGCCACCTTCCGCCGCCCGGAGCTGGACGCCGACGGGATCGTGGTCGACATCGGCCTGGCCACCGAGCAGCTCAAGGCCGTGCTCGGCGCGCTCACCTACCGCAACCTGGACGACGAGCCGGACTTCGCCGGGGTGAACACCACCACCGAGGTGCTGGCCCGGACGGTGGCCGACCGGCTGGCCGAGGCGGTGCACGACGGGCGGCTCGGCGAGGGGGCACGCGGCCTGGCCGGGATCACCGTCACCCTGCACGAGTCGCACGTCGCGTGGGCCAGCTACGAGCGGTCGCTGTGACCGGATGACGGTCGTGCACGTGGTGCTGCCGGGCGACATCGACGACCCGGCGAGCCCGAGCGGCGGCAACGGGTACGACCGCCGGGTGTGCCGGGAGCTGGCCGCCCTGGGCTGGTCGGTGCGGGAGCACCCGGTGCCCGGCGGCTGGCCGCACCCGGCGGCGGCCGACCGGGCGGCGCTGGCCGGGGTGCTGGCCGGGCTGCCCGACGGCGCGGCCGTGCTGCTCGACGGGCTGGTCGCGTCGACCGTGCCGGAGGTGCTGACCCCGGAGGCCCGGCGGCTGCGCCTCGTGGTGCTCGTGCACCTGCCGCTGGAGGACGAGGTCGAGGCTCGCGCCCTCCAGGCGGCGACGGCCGTGGTCACCACCAGCGACTGGACCCGCCGCCGGCTGCTCGACCGCTACCGGCTGCCCGCCGACCGGGTTCGGGTCGCCGCGCCCGGGGCGGACCCGGCGCCGGTCGCGCCGGGCTCGCCGGCCGGCGACCGGCTGCTCTGCGTCGCGGCGCTCACCCCGCTCAAGGGCCAGGACGTGCTCGCCGCCGCCCTCACCCGGCTCGCCGGCCTGCCCTGGACCTGTGACTGGGTCGGCCCGCTCACCCGCGACCCGGACTTCGTGGCGGTGCTGCGCCGCCGGCTCGCCGACAGCGGCCTCGCCGGCCGGGTGCGGCTGGCCGGCCCGCTGACCGGCGACGACCTGGCCGGCGTGTACGCCGCCGCGGACCTGCTGGTGCTGCCGTCCCGCCGGGAGACCTACGGGATGGTGGTCACCGAGGCGCTCGCCCGGGGCGTGCCCGTGCTGGCCAGCGACACCGGCGGCCTGCCCGCGACGCTCGGGCGCGCCCCTGGCGGCGACCGGCCCGGCCTGCTGGTGCCCCCGGCGGACCCGGCCGCGCTGGCCGGCGCGCTGCGCCGCTGGCTCACCGACCCGGACCTGCGGGACCGGCTGCGCCGCGCCGCCCGGCAGCGGCGGGACACCCTCACGGGCTGGCCGGTCACCGCCGACCGGCTGGCCGCAGCCCTCAAGGAGGCCACGGCCGCATGACCACCTCGCTGCTTCCCCCCGACTTCGCGGACTGGCTGCGGCTGCGCGAACCCGCCGACGCGGCCGCCCGCTCGGCCGAACTGCTCGACGCGGCCCGCCGCCGGCTGCCCGCCGACCGGCCGGTGGTCGTGCACGACCTGGGCAGCGGCACCGGCTCGATGGTCCGCTGGCTCGCCCCACGGCTGCCCGGCCCGCAGCGCTGGGTGCTGCACGAGCGCGATGCCGACCTGCTGGCGCTGGCCGCAACCGGGGCGGTCGTCGCCGCCGACGGCAGCCCGGTCACCGTGCTGACCCGGGGCTCCGACATCACCCGGCTGGGCGCCGCGGACCTGGCCGACGCCCACCTGGTCACCGCCTCGGCGCTGCTGGACATGCTCACCGCCGAGGAGATCGAGCGGATCGTGGCGGCCTGCGCCGGCCACCCCACCCTGTTCGCGATCACCGTGCTGGGCCGGGCCCGGTTCACCCCCGCCGACCCGCTCGACGCCGAGTTCGAGGCCGCGTTCAACGCCCACCAGCGGCGGACGGCCGCCGGGCGCGCCCTGCTCGGCCCGGACGCCGTGGACGCCACCGTGGCGGCCTTCCGCCGCCGGGGCGTCCCGGTGCGGGTCCGGCCCAGCCCGTGGCGCCTCGGCCCCGAACAGGCCGCGCTGATCGCGGAGTGGCTGGTCGGCTGGCTCGACGCGGCCGTCGAGGAGCGGCCGGAGCTGGCCGGCGTGGCCGGGACGTACCGGGAGCGGAGGCTCGCCGAGGCGGCGGACGGCCGGCTGCGGGTGGTGCTGCACCACGCCGACCTGCTCGCCGGATGAACCGGATCGGCCCGCGGCACGTGACAACAGGTGGACCGAGGGAGGACCGCTCTTGTCACACGCCGCCGTCGCCGGGCCCGTCCCGGCCGCCGCGCCCGTGCCCGCCCGGTCGTTCTGGGCCTGGGCCCGCCCGCTCGCCGGCGTCGCGGTGCTCGCCGCACTGGTCTGGTCGGTGGGCACCGGCCCGTTCCTGACCGGGCTGCGGCTGATCGACGCGCCCGCGCTCGCCGCCGCGCTCGGCATCGGCGCCGTCACCACCGTCTGCTGCGCCTGGCGCTGGTCGCTGGTGGCGGCCGGGCTGGGCGTACGGCTGCCGCTGCGGGCCGCGGTCGCGCACTGCTACCGGGCGGTCTTCCTCAACTCCACGCTGCCCGGCGGGGTGCTCGGCGACGTGCACCGGGCGGTGCGGCACGGCCGGGACGCCGGGGACGTGGCCCGGGGGGTGCGCGCCGTGGTGTGGGAGCGCACGGCCGGTCAGGTGGTCCAGCTGGTCATCGCGGTGGCCGTGCTGGCGGCGCTGCCGTCCCCGGTCCGGCCCTACCTGCCGGCGGTGGCCGCCGGGCTGGCGGCCGTCGCGCTGGCGCTGGCGCTGGCCGCCCGCACCGTGCCCCGCTCCGGCGCGTCCCGCTGGGCCCGCGCGGCGCGGACCGCGGTCGCCGACGTCCGGGCCGGACTGCTCGCCCGGCGCACCTGGCTGGGCGTGGTGACGGCCTCGGCCGTGGTGGTCGCCGGTCACCTGGCCACCTTCGTGGTGGCGGCGCGCACCGCGGGCGCCGACGCGCCGCTGTCCCGGCTGGTGCCGCTGACCCTGCTGGCCCTGCTCGCCATGGGACTGCCCACCAACGTGGGCGGCTTCGGGCCGCGCGAGGGGGTCGCCGCCTGGGCGTTCGCCGCGGCCGGCCTCACCGCCGCGCAGGGCGTCGCCACGGGCACCGTCTACGGGGCGCTGGTCCTGGTGGCCAGCCTGCCGGGCGCCGTCGTGCTGCTGGTCCGCCGCCGTCCGGCTCCGGAGCCCGGCGACTGTCGGTGATCCCGCCTACGGTGAGGGTGCGAGGTGTGCGTTGCCGGCCCGCCCGGCAGCCGCGGACGAAGGAGAAGCATGGACGAAGCTCTGCCCACCGCGACGGTCCGGACCCAGGTCACAGTCCCTCTGCGGTTCCCGGACGGCTACGTGACCAACGCCCGCGTGCACTCCTTCCACGGGCTGGTCGACGGCCGTGAGCACCTCGCCATCGGGCTCGGTGAGCCGCGCGACCCGGCCACGTCGCCACCGCTGGTCCGTCCGCACAGCGAGTGCCTGACCGGGGACGTGTTCGGCAGCCAGCGCTGCGACTGCGGCCCCCAGCTGCGCGAGGCGGTCGAGCGGATCGCCGACGCCGGCGGCTACCTGCTCTACCTGCGCCAGGAGGGCCGGGGCATCGGCCTCTACGCCAAGCTCGACGCCTACGCGCTGCAGGACGGCGGCCTGGACACCTACGAGGCCAACGTGGCGCTCGGCCGGGGCCCCGACGAGCGCGACTACACGGTGGCCGCGCAGATGCTCGCCGCGCTGGGCGTGAGCCGGGTGGCCCTGCTCAGCAACAACCCGGACAAGGCGGCCCAGCTCGAGCGGCTGGGCGTCACGGTGGTCGACCGGGTGCTCACCGGCGTGCACCTGTCCCCGGCGAACGCGGGCTACCTGGCGGCCAAGGTGACCCGCGCCGACCATGCCCTCGACCTGCCGTTCGTGCCGTGACCGGCCGGCCGTACGTGCTGCTCAGCTGCGCGATGTCGATCGACGGCTACATCGACGACGCCACCGCCGAGCGGCTGCTGCTGTCCAACGACGCCGACCTGGACCGGATCGACGCGGTCCGGGCCGGCTGTGACGCGATCATGGTGGGTGCGGCCACGGTCCGCCGCGACGACCCGCGGCTGCTGGTGCGCAGCGAGCGGCGGCGGGCCGAGCGGGTGGCCCGCGGCCTGCCGCCGTGCCCCGTGAAGGTCACCGTCACGGCCAGCGGCGACCTCGACCCGACCGCCCGGTTCTTCACCATGGGCGACGGGGCGAAGCTGGTCTACTGCCCGAGCGGCGTGGCGGACAAGACCCGGGAGCAGGTCGGCGCGGTGGCCACCGTGGTCGACGCGGGCGACCCGGTCACCCCCGAGGCGGTCCTGGCCGACCTGGCCGGGCGGGGCGTCGCCCGGCTCATGGTGGAGGGCGGTGGCAGCGTGCACTGCCAGTTCCTCACCGCCGGTGTCGCCGACGAGCTGCACCTGGTGGTCGCGCCGTTCTTCGTGGGCGACCGCCGGGCGCCCCGGTTCGTCGAGGACGGCCGCTTCCCGTGGCACCCGGGCCGCCGGGCCCGGGTCGTCGAGGTCCGCCAGATCGGCGACGTGGTGCTCACCCGCTACGCCCTCTCCGACCGCTGCCCCGGCTGACGGCGCCCCGGTCAGAGCACCTGGGACAGGAAGCGGCGCAGCCGCGGGTGCTCCGCGGCCTCGAAGACGGCGGCCGGCGGGCCGGCCTCCAGCACGACACCGGCGTCCATGAACGCCACCGTGTCGGCCACCTCGCGGGCGAAGCCCATCTCGTGGGTGACCACCACCATGGTCATGCCGGCGGCCGAGAGGTCGGCCATCACCCCGAGCACACCCTTGACCAGCTCCGGGTCGAGCGCCGAGGTGGCCTCGTCGAAGAGCATCACCTGCGGCCGCAGCGCGAGGGCCCGGGCGATGGCCACCCGCTGCTGCTGCCCGCCGGAGAGCTGCGCCGGCCGGACGTCGGCCTTGTGGGCCAGGCCGACCAGGTCGAGCTGGGTCCGGGCGACCTGCACGGCCTCGTCCTCGGGAAGCTTCTTGAGCTTGCGCAGGGCGAGCGTGAGGTTGCGCAGCACGGTCATGTGCGGAAACAGGTTGAACTGCTGGAACACCATGCCGATGCGCTGGCGCAACGCGTCCGGGTCGTCGCCCAGCACGCTGCGCCCGTCCAGCAGCACGTCACCCCGGTCCGGTTCGATGAGCCGGTTGATCGTGCGCAGCAGGGTCGACTTGCCGGAGCCGGACGGGCCGATCACGCAGGCCGTGCCGCCCCGGGCCACCTCGAGGTCGGCGCCGCGCAGCACCTGGTGCTGCCCGAACGCCAGGTGCACGTCACGGACGGCCAGGCTGACCGAGGTGGCGGTGGCGGTGGCGGTGCTCATCGCGGGTCCTTTCCGGTCGGCGCCGGCGCACCGGCGGGGTCGAGCTCGACGTCGAGGTCGGGGGCGGCCACCGCCCGGCCCTGCCGCAGCCGGCGGTCGATCCAGTTGACCGCGTGGGTCAGCGGCACGGTCAGCAGCAGATAGAACAGGCCGGCCAGCAGCAGCGCGGACTCGTTGCCGGTGGTGGCCGCGTAGTCCTGGCCGATCCGGAACAGCTCCCGCTGGCTGGCCACCAGGCCGAGGAAGTAGACCAGGCTGGAGTCCTTGATCAGCGCGATGAGCTGGTTGACCCAGGCCGGCAGCACCCGGCGTACGCCCTGCGGGACGATCACCAGGCGCATGGCCTCGCCCCAGGAGAAGCCGAGCGCGCGGGCCCCCTCCAGCTGGGCGGCCTCCACGCTCTGGATGCCGGCCCGGAAGATCTCGCCGATGTAGGCGGCGGCGATCAGCGACAGCGCCAGCACGCCCAGCGGGTAGGGGTTCGGGCCCCACACCTGCATGCCCAGCGGCGCCAGGCCGACGCCGATGAGCAGGATGGTCGCCGCCGCCGGCAGGCCGCGGAACACGTCGGTGTAGACCCGCGCCGGCCACCGCAACCAGCGGGTACGCGAGATGCCCGCGACGGCCAGCAGCATGCCCAGCACCGAGCCGAGCAGGGCGGCGGAGACCGCCAGGATCAGCGTGTTGGGCAGCCCGACGGTCACCATCTCGGGCAGCGCCTCGCGCATGGCGTCCCAGTCGAAGAAGGTCTCCCACAGGGTGCTCAGTGGATCCATGTCTCCGTCCGCCCCGCTCGTCTCCGTTGTTCCGGCGTGTCAGTCGTTCCGGCTGTCAGTCGTTCCGGGTCAGGAAGCCGCCGACGGCGACGGCACGGCGACGGTGCCGCTGCCCGGCTTGAAGTCGGCCGGGATCGGCCGGCCCGGGTAGTACTGCGCCTGGAGCCTGCTCCACGTGCCGTCCGCGATCACCTCGTCGAGGGCCTTGTTCAGCGCCTCGCGCAGCTTGTCGTTGCCCTTGGCCACCGCGTACGCGGTCGGAGCCGGGCTGAGCTGCTTCGCCGCCACCTTGATCTTGCCGCCGCTGTCCGCGGCCGACGTGTCGCCGATCTCGGCCGGGGCGATCCACGCGTCGGCGGTGCCGGCCTTGAGCTGGTTGATCGCGCCGTTGTAGTCCGGCACCCGGACCGGGTTCAGGTTCTCCCGGGTGGCGTAGTCGTCCTGCACGGTGCCCTGCACGACCACCACCCGCTTGCCGGTGAGCTGGTCGAAGCCGCTGATCGAGGAACCGGCCGGCACGTCGAGGCCGAAGTAGCCGAAGTCGTAGCCGTTGCCGAAGTCCACGGTCTTCTTCCGGGCCTCGGTGATCGTGATGGAGGAGCTGCCCACGTCGAACTTGTGGTTGTTGACCTGGGCGAGCAGGGCGGAGAAGTCGGTGCCCACGAACTCCACCTTCAGGCCGGCCTTGGCGGCGACCGCGGTGAGCAGGTCGTTGTCGAAGCCGGTGAACTTGCCGTCCTTCAGGTAGACGTTCGGCGGGGCGTCGGTGAGCGTGCCGGCCCGCAGCACGCCGGCCTGGAGCAGGCCGTACGGGTTGGCGGCCTCGCTGGTGGCGCCGCCGTCGTCGCCGCAGGCGGTGAGGGCGGTGGCGGCGAGCACGGCGGCGGCGCCGAGCGCGGCGGCGCGGGTCAGGGCGGAACGGAATCGCACAGGTGTCTCCAGGGTCCGGGGCGGCGTGGGCGCACGCCGCCGACGGCGCGCCCGGGGCGGGCGAGCCGGAGGGGATGGTGCGGAAAAGGGGGGAGTGGCGCTCAGCGCGCGTCGGCGCGGCGACAGGCGTCGCTGCACACCCGCATCAGGTCGACGTGCCGCCGCTTGACCAGCGCGAAACGCGCCGGGTAGGCGATGCCGTCGGCGGGCGGGGTGCGGAGCTGAGCAGACATGGTTCCCTCTGGTCGGTGATGACCTGGGTACCAGGCCACGCTTGCACCGGCGGCTGCCGGTGCCTGGTCCTCACCCGGGGCACCCCACCGCGGAGGAGGGTTGCCGGCCAGCGAGCCGGGGCTTGGCGCTGGCGCTCATGACCTGCCGAGAAGGCTAGCAGGAGGCCGGCCGGGGCCGTCCAGCCGTTATGACCACCCTCACGCCGGGGCCTTACCGGCGGGCGGGCACGACCGGGGCGTCCCGGCCGGTGCCGTGCCGCGACGGCGTCCGCTGCTCGTGGTAGTCCTGCTCGACGTTGACCGTCCAGACGTCGTGGCCGGCGCCGTGCGCGATGTTCTCGGCGGCCAGCATCGCGGTGAGCATCGAGTGGTCGGCGTTGTTGTAGCGGTGCATCCCGTTGCGGCCCACCGGGTGCACGTTCGGCACCTCCCGGGCCAGCCAGTCCCGGATCGTGTCGACGTTGCGCTGGTAGCGCTCGTCGTAGACCGGGTACGCCTTCGGCATCCGGACCACGTAGCCGGCCTCCACACAGCCGGGCCGGACCAGGCCCAGCCGCTCCAGCTCGGCGGTGGCGAAGGCGACCAGCTCCGCGTCCGGGGTCCGCCACATCTCGTCGTCCTCGAACACGAAGTACTCCAGCCCCAGGCAGGTCCGCCCGTCCTTGACGAGGTACGGCGACCAGGAGCCGAAGTTCTGGATCCGGCCCACCTTGGCGGCCGGGTCGTGCACGTAGATCCAGTTGTCCGGGAAGGAGAACTCCTCGGGCACCACCAGCGCCACGGTCAGGAAGTCCCGGTACCGCAGGTCGTCGGCGGCGGCCCGCACCGGCGCGGGAGCCTCGGGGCGCATGGCCCGCACCAGCGCGGAGATCGGCATCGACGAGATCACGTGGTCGGCCGGCTCGGTGCGCTCGCCGCCGGCGTCGATCACCGTGACGGCGGTGGCCCGCCGCCCCACCGGGTCCCGGTGCACCTCGGTCACCCAGGTGTTGGTGCGCACCGTGCCGCCGCGCTTCTCCACCTCCTCGGTGCAGCGCTCCCACATCATCCCGGGGCCGTGCTTCGGGTACTGGAACTCCTCGATCAGGCTGGTCACGTCCTTGCGGTTGCGCCTGGGCAGCAGCGCGTTGAGCACCGCGGTGGACAGCGACAGGTTCTTGATCCGCTGGGCGGCCCAGTCGGCCTGCAACTGGTCGGCCGGCATGCCCCAGACCTTCTCGGTGTAGGTCTTGAAGAACTTCGAGTAGAGCCGCCAGCCGAACCGGGCCGACACCCACCCCTCGAAGTGCGACTGGTCCTTCGGCGGGCGCAGCCGGGCCCGCCCGTACGAGCCGACGCAGCGTAGCGCCTCCAGCAGGCCGAGGTTGCGCAGGGCGTTGCCCGCGTTGAGCGGGTAGTCGTAGAGCGCGCCCCGGTAGTAGATGCGGCTCATCCGGGGCCGGAGCAGGAAGTCCTCGTCGGGCAGGATCTCGTGCCAGAAGTCCTCCACGCGGGAGACCTTCGTGAAGAACCGGTGACCGCCGATGTCGAACCGCCAGCCGTCCCGCTCCACGGTGCGGCTGATCCCGCCGACCACGTCGTCGGCCTCGTAGACGCGGACCTCCTCGCCGTGCCCGAGCAGTTCGTACGCGGCGGTCAGCCCCGCGGGCCCCGCCCCGATGACCACGGTCCCGTTGCCGTCACCCATGCCGTCCGCGCCCCCCGCTGCAGCCTGCCGATGCGGCAGCGCCCTTACCCGTCCTGCGCGCCGACTCACCTGCGGCGGCAATCCGCCACCCCCCGGTCACCCGATCGGGGGCGGGCGGGTGTGAATCGGCACGCGGTGGGAATGCGGGGACGGTTTCCCGGTCCGGGGGTCGGTCGCGGGGCGGCCGGTGGGAGCGGGATGGCGGACGAGCGGCGGGCCGGGACGACGGACGTACCCGGCCCCGACCTGCGGCCGGACGCGCGCGCCCGGCTGGCCTCGGCGGGCCGGCGGCTGGCCGCCCGGATCCCCCCGCCCTGGGGCTTCGTGCTCGCCGTCTTCGTCGGCTCGAAGGTCGTGCTCAGCCTGGTCGGCGTACTGGTGCTGACCGCCTGGGACGGGGTGCCCGGCGCGCCGCCCGCCGACGAGGCGATGATGCGGACCCAGCAGGACCAGGTCTCGTCGCACCGCTGGGTCTCGCTCTGGTTCGCCTGGGACTCGTTCCTCTACGACCACCTGGCCCGGCTGCCGCTGGACCAGCCGTGGCGCGACTTCGGCTTCCCGCTGCTCTACCCGTTCCTGGCGCGGCCCCTCGCGCCGCTGCTCGGCGGGCACACCGCCTGGGCGCTGCTGGTGGTCGCCAACGTGGCGCTGCTGTTCCAGCTCTACCTCGCGTACCGGTTGGGGGGCCGGCTGCTCGGCGCCGACGACCCGGGCGAGGCGGGCGCGGACGGCCGGCGGGCCGTGCGGTACCTGCTGCTCCTGCCCACGGCGTTCCTGTTCCAGGCCGCCCTGACCGAGTCGCTCTTCATATGCCTCGCGCTGGCCGCGTTCTGGTACGCCGAGCAGCGCCGCTGGCTGCTGGTCGGGATCGTCGGCTACTTCCTGGCGATGAGCCGCTCGGTCGGCTTCGTGGTGGTGATCCCGCTGGCCCTGGTGCTGCTGCGCCAGCACGGCTGGCGCCTCGACCCGCGCAGCCTCGGGCGCTACCTCCGGCAGGGCTGGCCGCTGCTGCTGGTCCCGGCCGGCTGGCTGACCTTCATGGCGTTCTGTCGCTGGCAGGGCGGTGACTGGTTCGCCTACCAGCACGCCCAGGAGAAGGGCTGGGGGATCAAGGTGCAGAACCCGCTCGGGGTGGCCGGGTCCGCGCTCGTCGGCGACAACTCGGCCAACGCCTTCCGGGTCTGGATCGCCGTGGCCATGCTGCTCGTGGCGGTCGTCGGGCTGCGCCGGCGGGCCGACTGGCCGTACCTGGCCTACACGGTGATCGTGGTGCTGGTGCCGCTGTCGATGGGCCCGCCGGTCTACAAGAGCCTGCTGCGCTACCTCCTGGCCGCGTTCCCGGTGGCGTTCGTGCTGGCCCGCTGGGCCCGCCGGCCCGGCCTCGACGGCTGGCTCACCGCCGGGCTGGCGCTGCTTCAGGGCGCGCTGTTCGCCGTCTGGCTCACCTACTGGACCCACCTCATCATCTGACCGCCGCCCGACCGTGGGGCAGTTCGCCGCGCTTCGCGAGCATCTCCCCGCACCGCATGGTCCGGTGCGACCCGGGTAGATCAGACCCAGCCGAACGAGCGGGGTGGGCGATGGCCGGATCGTGGTTGATGGGCGCGGGAGCCGCGACGGCGGGGCGGCGGCCGACGGCCGTGCTGGTCGCGGTGCATCCCGAGGACGGGGACGGCAGCGGCCCGGGGAGCGAGACCTCGCTGGCCGAGCTGACCCGCCTGGCCGACACCGACGGGCTGACCGTCGCTGAGGCGGTGGTGCAGAACCGCACCAGGCCCGACCCGGCCACGTACGTGGGCTCCGGCAAGGTGGACGAGTTGGCCGCGGTGGCCGAGCGGGCGCACGCCGACGTGGTGATCGCCGACGGTGAGCTGAGCCCCGGTCAGGTGCGCAACCTCGAGGAACGCACCGGTGTGCGGGTGGTCGACCGGACCGCGCTGATCCTGGACATCTTCGCCGAGCATGCCCGCACCAGCGAAGGTCGGGTGCAGGTGGAGCTGGCGCAGATCGCGTACCAGCTGCCCCGGCTGCGTGGCGACGGCCGCGCGCTGTCCCGGGTGGGTGGCGGCCGGATGGCCGGCGGCGCCGGCATGGGCGTCCGCGGCCCCGGTGAGATGAAGCTGGAGACCCAGCGCCGCCGGCTGCGGCAGCGGGCCACCCGGCTGCGGGGCAACGTCCGCGAGCTGGCCCGGCGGCGGGAGCGCAACCGCGGCCGGCGGGCCCGCAACCAGGTGCCCTCGGTCGCCGTCACCGGCTACACCAACGCCGGCAAGTCGGCCCTGCTCAACCGCCTCACCGGCGCCGATGCCGAGGTCCAGGACGTGCTCTTCGCGACCCTCGACCCGACGGTACGGCGGATCTCCACCGGCGATCTCACCTACACCGTCACCGACACGGTCGGTTTCGTCCGGCACCTGCCGCACCAACTGGTCGACGCGTTCCGCTCCACGCTGGAGGAGGTGAGCGGCAGCGACCTGGTGCTGCACGTGGTGGACGCCGCCGCACCGGACGCCCTGGAGCAGATCACCACGGTGCACGGGGTGCTGCACGAGATCGGCGCCGGGGACGTGCCCGAGCTGCTGGTGCTCAACAAGATCGACGTGGCCCCGGCCGGGTGGGTGGACGCGCTCTGCCGCGCCTGCCCAGAGGCGGTGCCGGTGTCGGCGCTGACCGGCGAGGGCGTGGAGCGGCTGCGTGCCGAGCTGGCCGCCCGGTTGGGCCGCCGCTGACCGAAGTCGGGCTTGCTATGCAACTCGTTGCATAGCAAGATGGCCGGCATGTCGCTGGAGCACGCCATCCTCGTCTCGCTCCTGGAGCAGCCCGCCTCCGGCTACGAGCTGGCCCGGCGCTTCGACCGCTCGATCGGCCGCTTCTGGACCGCCACCCACCAGCAGATCTACCGCGTTCTCAAGCGCATGGAGCACGACGACTGGCTCACCGCCGAGGAGGTCGGCCAGGAGGGGCTGCCGGACAAGAAGGTCTGGTCGGTCACTCCCACCGGGCGCTCCGCCCTGGTCGCCTGGTTGCGCGCGCCCGTGCAGCCGGAGGCGGTCCGGCACGAGCTGGCCGTCAAGATCCGCGGTGCCGCGTTCGACGACGCGGCCGGCCGCGCCGCCCTGGTCGCCGAGGTCGAGCGCTACCGCGCCGACCACGAGAGCACCCTCGCCGGCTACCTGGCCGGCGAGCGCCGCGATTTCCCCGACCCCGCGTCCCGCGACGCCCGCGCGGCCCTCCAGCACGTCGTCCTGCGCGGTGGCATCGCGTACGAGCGGATGGTGGTGGCCTGGCTCGACGACGTCCTCGACACCCTGCGCGACCTCGACCCCACCACCGGTAGGAAGGCGACCCCGTGACCGACCCGCTGCTGTTCCACCCGCACCGCTACGACCCCGCCCACCTCGACGAGACCTCCCGGCGGCTGCTGCGCGCCACGATCGACTGGTTCGAGTCCCGGGGCAAGCGGGCCCTGGTGGACAGCTACAACCACCACGAGTGGTACGCCGACTTCCTCGACTTCGCCGCCAAGGAGGGGCTCTTCGCCACCTTCCTCACGCCGGCCGCCGACGCCGGCGGCGACCCGGACAAGCGCTGGGACACCGCCCGCAACGCCGCCCTCAGCGAGATCCTCGGCTTCTACGGCCTCGGCTACTGGTACACCTGGCAGGTCACCGTGCTCGGCCTCGGGCCGGTCTGGCAGAGCGGCAACGCCGCCGCCCGGGCCCGCGCCGCCGCGCTGCTCGACGAGGGCCACGTCATGGCGTTCGGCCTCTCGGAGCGGCCGCACGGCGCCGACATCTACTCCACCGACCTGCTGCTCACCCCCGACGCCGACGGCGGCTTCCGGGCCACCGGGGGCAAGTACTACATCGGCAACGGCAACGTCGCCGGGCTGGTCTCCGTCTTCGGCCGCCGCACCGACGTCGAGGGCCCCGACGGGTACGTCTTCTTCGCCGCCGACAGCCGGCACCCCGCGTACCGGCTGGTCCGCAACGTGGTCAACGCGCAGATGTACGTCAGCGAGTTCCGCCTCGAGGACTACCCGGTGCGCGCGGAGGACGTGCTGCACACCGGCCCGGCCGCCTTCGACGCCGCGCTCAACACCGTCAACGTCGGCAAGTTCAACCTGTGCACCGCGTCCATCGGCATCTGCGAGCACGCCCTGTACGAGGCGGTCACCCACGCCCACCAGCGGATCCTCTACGGCCGGCGGGTCACCGACTTCCCGCACGTGCGCCGCGAGCTGACCGACGCGTACGCCCGCCTCGTGGCCATGAAGCTGTTCAGCGACCGGGCCGTCGACTACTTCCGCTCGGCCGGCCCGGACGACCGGCGGTACCTGCTGTTCAACCCGATGACCAAGATGAAGGTCACCACCGAGGGCGAGAAGGTCATCGACCTGCTCTGGGATGTGATCGCCGCCAAGGGCTTCGAGGCCGACACCTACTTCGACAAGGCCGCCAAGGACATCCGCGGCCTGCCGAAGCTGGAGGGGACGGTGCACGTCAACCTGGCGCTGATCCTCAAGTTCATGCCGAACTACCTGTTCCGGCCGGCCGCGCACCCGCCCGTGCCGACCCGGCGGGACCCGGCCGACGACGAGTTCCTCTTCGCCCAGGGCCCGGCCCGCGGCCTCGGCGCGATCCGCTTCCACGACTGGCGCACCGCCTACGACGCGCACGCCCACGTGCCCAACGTGGCCCGGTTCCGCGAGCAGGCCGACGGGCTGGTCGCCCTGCTCGCCGCGCACGCCCCGGACGAGGCCCAGCAGCGCGACCTGGACTTCCTGCTCACCGTCGGCCAGCTCTTCGCCCTGGTCGTCTACGGCCAGCTCGTCCTGGAGCAGGCCGAGCTGACCAATCTCGACGCCGACCTGCTGGACGAGATCTTCGACCTGCTGGTCCGGGACTTCTCCGGGTACGCGACCGACCTGCACGGCAAGGCGGCCACCACCGAGGCGCAGGCGGCCTGGGCGCTCGCCCACCTGCGCCGCCCGGTCACCGACGCCGACCGCACCGCCCGGGTGTGGCAGCGGGTCGTCGACCTCTCCGGCACGTACGAGATGCACCCCTGACCGGTGGAGCGGGGGCGCTCCCCGGCGCCCCCGCCCGGTAGGTTGCTCGGATGTTCGCGCTTCCCCTGACCGACGACGCCGAGCTGCGGCCACTGATGCCGTGGCACGCCGGCGAGTTCCTCGCCAACCTCGACCGGTGCCGGGAGCACATCGCCCCCTGGGTGGGCGCGTCCTTCGTGGCCACCGACGCCGGGTCCGCCCGCCGGGTCCTGCAGAACTACGCCGACCGGTGGGCCCGCGACGACGGCGGGATCTGGGGCATCTGGCAGCGCGGCACCCTGGTCGGCGGCGTGCTCTTCGTGTCGCTCAGCACCACCACCGGGGTCTGCGAGGCCGGCTGCTGGCTGGAACCGGGCGCTGAGGGGCAGGGACTGGTCACCCGCGCGGCCCGGGTGATCATCGACTGGGCCGTCCGGGAGCGGGGCATCCACCGCGTCGAGTGGGTCACCAAGGCCGGCAACGACCGCAGCATCGCGGTGGCCCGGCGGCTCGGTATGAGCCGCGACGGGGTGCTGCGCGGGGCCGCGCCGACCCCGACCGGCCGCGCCGACATGGAGGTCTGGTCGGTGCTCGCGCCGGAGTGGATTGCCTGACCGACGCACGCCTCGCGCGGGAACTGTCGTACCCGGACGTCAACATGTGTCCATGGCTGTCCCCGCACTGGCCGACCGGTCCCCCCAGCCGCGCGCCCTGCCGCTGCGCGAGGTCCGCACCCGGCTCACCCAGCTCGTCTCCCTCGCCGAGCTGACCGACACGGTCACCGTCGTGACCCGCGACGGCGATCCGCGCCCGGTCGCCGCGATCGTGCCCGCCGCCGCGGCGCGCACCGCGGCGCAGGCCCGCGCCGACGCCGACCGGATCGCCGCGATCAGCGCCGGCTGGTCCCGGCGGCTGGAGGAGCTGCACCGGCAGAGCAGCCGGCGGCACGCCGCCGAGCTGCGCGCCCTCGCCGACGCGCTCGCCGAGGCGTGGGCCGAACTGGACCGCCGCGCCCCGGCCGGCGACCCGGCGCTGGCCAGGCTCCGGGCCGCCCACGCCGACCTGCTGCGCGGCTGACGCGCGACCCCCGGCCACCTCGGGCCGGGGGTCGCGGGCGTCGCTCAGTCCCGGCCGCGCTGCCCCCGGTAGCGGCGGATCAGCGCCGCGGTCGACGAGTCCACGTCGCCGAGGTCCGGGCCGGCCCCGGTGAGCTTCGGCGCGAGCTGGTTGGCCATCACCTTGCCCAGCTCCACACCCCACTGGTCGAAGGCGTTGATGTCCCAGACCGCGGCCTCGGTGAAGACGATGTGCTCGTAGAGGGCGATGAGCTGGCCCAGCGTCGCCGGGGTCAGCTTCGGCGCGATGATCGACGTGGTCGGGTGGTTGCCCGGCATCACCCGGTGCGGCACCACCTCGGGTGCGGTGCCCTCGGCCTCGACCTGCTCCCTCGTGCGGCCGAAGGCCAGCGCGGCGGTCTGCGCGAAGAAGTTCGACATGAACAGGTCGTGCATGTCGCCCAGGTCGTGGTTGGGCTGGCTGAACGCGATGAAGTCGGCCGGGATCAGCCGGGTGCCCTGGTGGATGAGCTGGTAGAAGGCGTGCTGGCCGTTGGTGCCCGGCTCGCCCCAGAAGATCTCCCCGGTCGGGTACGTGACCGGCCGGCCGTCCCGCGTCACCGACTTGCCGTTGCTCTCCATGGTGAGCTGCTGGAGGTAGGCGGGGAACCGGTGCAGGTACTGCGCGTACGGCAGCACGGCGTGGGTCTCCGCGCCGAGGAAGTCCGTGTACCAGACGTTGAGCAGGCCGAGCAGCGCCGGCACGTTGCGCGCCACGGGCGTGGTCCGGAAGTGTTCGTCCACGGTGTGGTAGCCGGCGAGCAGCTCCCGGAACCGCTCCGGCCCGACCGCCAGCATCACCGACAGGCCGACCGCGGAGGGCAGCGAGTAGCGCCCGCCCACCCAGTCCCAGAAGCCGAACATGTTCTCCGGGTCGATGCCGAAGTCGCGGACCCGCTGCTCGTTGGTGCTGACCGCGACGAAATGCCGGGCCACGGCGCTGTCGTCGGCGTCCAGCCCGGCGAGCAGCCAGCGCCGGGCCTGGTCGGCGTTGGCCAGGGTCTCCTGGGTCGAGAACGTCTTGGAGACCACCACGAACAGCGTGCTGGCCGGGTCGAGGTCGGCGGTCTTGTCGTGGATGTCGGTCGGGTCGATGTTGGACACGAACCGGCAACTGATCCCCGCGTCCCGGTACGCCTTCAGCGCCTCGTACGCCATCACCGGCCCCAGGTCCGAGCCGCCGATGCCGATGTTGACCACGGTGCTGATCCGCTCGCCGGTGTGGCCACGCCAGGAGCCGGAGCGGACCCGCTCGGCGAAGGCCGACATCCGGTCCAGCACGGTGTGCACGTCGGCGACGACGTCCTGGCCGTCCACGGTGAGCGACGCGTCGCGGGGCAGCCGCAGGGCGGTGTGCAGCACGGCCCGGTCCTCGGTGGAGTTGATGTGCTGCCCGGCGAACATGGCGGTGATCCGGTCGGTGAGTCCCACCCGGTCGGCGAGCGCGGTCAGCAGGCTCAACGTCTCGTCCGTGACGAGGTTCTTGCTGTAGTCGACGTACAGGTCGGCGACCTCGCCGGTGAGCCGTTCGCCCCGCTGCCCGTCCGCGGCGAACAGCTCGCGCAGGTGCGTGCCGCGCATCGCCTCGGCGTGCTTGCGCAGGGCCTGCCATTCGTCCGTGGTGGTCACGTCCACAGCCATCGGGTCGATCTTCTCCTTCACGACGGGTCTGCCGGCCGGGCCGGCGTCGCCCCGCTGCCGGCGACCCCACCAGCCTGCCACCCGGAACGGGTACGCGCGACGCGACCCGACATCGCCCACCCCTCGGGAGCGGGGATCCGCCGGTGCGACACGCGTTTGGGACGGGTGTTCGACACGCCGGTCACGGGCAGACAGTGACTGACTGCGGAAAGTAAGCTCCGGTGCTGCCCGCCCCGCCGAGGAGGTGCCATGACCACGGTGATCGGCCCGCGTCCGCCGTCCGAGCAGGACGAGCCGGCGGACGGACCGGCGCTGCCGGAGCTGGAAGACCCGCACTGGATGCACCGGGCCACGGAGTTGGCCCACACGGGCTTCTGGGCGGTGGCCCGCCGGCTGCCCGCCCTGGTCCGTGAGGCCGTCGCCCTGGCCTGGGCGACCAGCCGGCGGGACACGCTCGCCTCGATCGGGCTCAACGTCGCCGCCGGCGTGCTCACCACGTTGGGCCTGCTCGCCACGACGGGGGTGCTGCACCAGCTCTTCGCCGCCGGGCCCACGCCCGACCGGATCCGCGCGGCGTTGCCCGCCCTGGCGTTGGCGGCAGCGGCGGTCACCGTCCGCGGCGCCCTGACCGTCGCCGCGGGCTGGGCGCAGGCGCGACTCATCCCGCAGATC
This sequence comes from Micromonospora chaiyaphumensis, assembly GCF_900091435.1. GTDB lineage: Bacteria > Actinomycetota > Actinomycetes > Mycobacteriales > Micromonosporaceae > Micromonospora > Micromonospora chaiyaphumensis. The sequence goes on along the minus strand of NZ_FMCS01000001.1, from coordinate 811,570 downwards.
AACTACGCGGTGGAGCTGCGGCTCTTCGAGACCACCTCGGCGGTCGAACTGGCCGCCTTCGACGACGCCGGGTTCGCCGAGGAGATGGTGCGGGCCCGCGACCGGGGCCTGGCCGAGGCCGGGGCCATCGTGAACGACACGGTCAACCTGGTCACCGGCGTGGTCGGCGTGGCGGCCACCGCCGCGGCCGTGACCGTGATCCATCCGCTGCTGTTGCCCTGCCTGCTGGTCGCCGCCGCGCCGGAGGCCGCGACCGCCGTGCGGATGGCCCGCCGCCAGCACTCCGACTGGCTGGCCCGGATCACCCGCCGGCGACGCAAGTTCATGCTCGGCGACCTGATGGCCGACCGGCACACCGCCGGCGAGGTCCGCGCCTACCAGATGCGGGAGTTCCTGCTGGCGGAGTTCCACCGCGTGGTCAGCCTGGAGACCCGCGCCGAGCTGCGCCTGGCCCGGTCGCAGACGGCGACCCGCGCGGTCGGCCTGTCGGCGACCGGGGTCGCCGCCTTCGGGCTCTACGCGGTCCTCGGCCTCCTGTTGCTGGGCGGCGTGGTGGCCCTCGCCGCGGCGGCCACCGCCCTGCTCGCGCTGCAGTCGGCCCGGGCCGGCCTGCGGACCGCCGTCTTCGCCACCAACTCGCTCTACGAGGACGCGCTCTACTACCAGGACTACCGCGACTTCCTCGACCGGGCGCGGCAGCGGGTGCCGACCGGTGGCACGCGGCCGGTGGACGGCTTCGACCGGATCGAGCTCGACGGGGTCAGCCTCCGCTACCCCGACACGGAGACGCCGGCCGTGGACGAGGTCAGCCTGACCGTCCGCCGTGGGGAGGTGATCGCGCTGGTGGGTGAGAACGGCTCCGGCAAGACCACGCTGGCCAAGCTCGTGGCCGGCCTCTACCGGCCGAGCGCCGGCGTGATCCGCTGGGACGGCGTGGACGCCGCCGAGCTCGACCCGCGCCAGACCGCCGCCCAGGTGGCGGTGATGAGTCAGGACTGGTCGAAGTTCCCGTTCACCGCCCGGCAGAACATCCGGGTCGGCCGGCACGACCGGCCCGCCGACCGGCCCGGGCCGGGCATCGAGGACGCCGCCCGCGACGCCGCCGCGCACGACATGATCACCGAGCTGCCGTTCGGGTACGACACGCTGCTGGACCGGCAGTTCAAGGACGGCCAGGACCTCTCCGGCGGGCAGTGGCAGCGGCTCGTGGCCGCCCGCGGTCTCTACCGTGACGCCCGCCTGCTGATCTGCGACGAGCCGTCGGCGGCCCTCGACGCGCGGGCCGAGCACGCCCTGTTCCAGCACCTGCGGCGGCACCCCGACCGGGCCGTGGTGCTCATCACCCACCGGCTGGCCAACGTCCGGCACGCCGACCGGATCTTCGTGCTTGACCACGGCCGGATCGTGCAGGAGGGCGACCACGACGAGCTGATGGCCCAGGAGGGGCTCTACCGGGAGCTGTTCCAGCTCCAGGCGGCCGGCTACCTCGCGCAGGCCGGGGAGGCCGCGGCCGAGTGTTGACCTCCAGTGCGCTCGAACTCCTACGGTGACCGCACCGGCCGCCGCCCGGTCAGCGCGGCGTCACCCAGGGAGCTTGCATGCGTTACCGCGTCCTCGGCGGCACCGGCATCCAGGTCAGCGTCCACTGTCTCGGCACCATGATGTTCGGCGCGGTCGGCAACCCCGACCACGACGACTGCGCCCGGATCGTCCACGCCGCCCTCGACCGGGGCGTCAACTTCGTGGACACCGCCGACATGTACTCGGCCGGCGAGTCGGAGGTGATCGTCGGCAAGGCGCTGCGGGGCCGGCGGGACGACGTGGTCCTGGCCACCAAGGTGCACTTCCCCATGGGGGAGGGGCCCAACCGGGGTGGTAACTCGCGGCGCTGGATCGTCCGCGCCGTCGAGGACAGCCTGCGCCGCCTCGGCACCGACTGGATCGACCTCTACCAGGTGCACCGGCCCGACCACACCACCGACGTCGAGGAGACCCTCGGGGCGCTCACCGATCTGGTCCGGGCCGGCAAGATCCGGGCGTTCGGCTGCTCGACCTTCCCGGCCGAGGAGATCGTCGAGGCGCAGCACGTCGCGGAACGGCGGGCGCTCGGCCGGTTCCGCACCGAGCAGCCGCCGTACTCGATCCTGGCCCGCGGGATCGAGCGCGCGGTCCTGCCGGTCTGCCAGCGGTACGGCATGGGTGTGCTGGTGTGGAGCCCGCTGGCCTCCGGCTTCCTCTCCGGGAAGTACCGGCAGGGCGCGGCCGTCGACCTCACCGCCGGCCGTCCGGCGCGCAACCCGGAACGGTTCGACCCGGCGCTGCCCGGCAACGCCGCCAAGTACGCCGCCGTCGAGGAACTGGCCGCGCTCGCCGAGGAGGCCGGCTGCTCGCTGTCCGAGCTGGCCGTCGCGTTCACCGTGGCGCACCCGGCGGTCACCTCGGCGATCCTCGGGCCGCGCACCATGACGCAGCTGGAGGGGCTGCTCAAGGGCGCGGCGCTGACGCTCGACGACGCGGTGCTCGACCGGATCGACGAGATCGTGCCGCCCGGCACGAACCTCTACCAGCCGGACGGCGTCTGGTCCCCGCGGGTGCTCACCGACCCGGCCCTTCGCCGCCGCCCGACGGCCGACCGCGCCGCCGCCTGACCACCGCGCGGCGCCGGGGGTGCGGTGGGCGCCTGACCGGCGGCTGGCCGCGGATCGGGTGACCGGTTGCCGCCGGACGGCGCCCTCGGGCAGGATGCGCGGAATGGTCCGCCCGTCCGCCCGCCGCGCCACCGCCGTCGCGGCCGTGCTCGTCCTGCTCGTGGCCGGCTGCTCCGACCCGGCCACCCCGCCGGCCGCCGCGCCGGCGCCCAGCGGCGGGGGCACCGCGACGCCGACCTCGCCGGCCGCCCCGTCGCCCGTTCCGGCCGCCCGGGCCGGGCTCGGCGGCCGGCCGAGCCCGAGCGCCCGGCCGTGCGGGATCTTCCCGGCGGACAACGTGTGGCACGCCGACATCTCCCGGCTGCCCGTGCACCCCCGCTCCGCGGCGATGATCGGCGCGATCGGCGGCGGCGCCACGGTGCACGCCGACTTCGGTTCCGGCCGGTGGGAGGGCGCGCCCATCGGCATTCCGGTCACCGTCGTCCCCGCCGGGCAGCGGCGGGTTCCGGTCACCTTCGGGTACGCCGACGAGAGCGACCCGGGGCCCTACCCGGTTCCGCCGGACGCGGCGGTCGAGGGCGGGCCGAACGGCACCGGCGACCGGCACGTGATCGTCTGGGACCGCGCGGCCTGCCGGGCGTACGAGCTGTTCGACGCGCACCGGTCCGGCGCCGGCTGGCGGGCCGGCTCGGGAGCCGTCTTCGACCTGCGGTCCAACAAGCTGCGCCGGGCGGGCTGGACCTCCGCGGACGCGGCCGGACTGTCCATCCTGGCCGGCTTGGTCCGCTACGACGAGGTGGCCGCCGGCCGCATCGACCACGCGCTCCGGGTCACGGTGCCGCGTACCCGCACGGGCTGGACCTGGCCGGCCACCCACTCCGCCTCGTCGGCCACCGACCCGGCGCTGCCGCAGCTCGGCCAGCGGCTCCGGCTCAAGCGCTCGGTGGACCTGTCCCGGCTGCCCCGGCAGGCCCGGATCGTCGCCGAGGCCATGCAGCGCCACGGGCTGATCGTGGCCGACCACGGCTCGGCCTGGTTCGTCTCCGGCGCGCCCGACCCGCGCTGGGACAACGACGCGCTGCACGCCCTCGGCGGCCTGCGCGGCAGCGACTTCGAGGTGGTGGACGCCGCGGGGCTCGGGGTGAGCGGCGGCTCGGGCGCCACCCGCTGATATCCCTCGCCGCCATCCGTCCGGTGGGTCAGACTGTCCGGGTGGATCATCGTGACCTGGTCCGGGTGAGCAAGCGGATGTCGCTGGCGCTGCGCCATCGCCCCGACCGGTTCCACCTGACGCTCGACCGGGCCGGCTGGGTGCCGGTCGCCGACGTGCTCACCGCGCTGCGGATCTCCCGCGCCGACCTGGAGGCCGTGGTCGCCGGCAACGACAAGCAGCGCTTCGCCGTCGAACGTGGACCCGACGGGATCGACCGGATCCGGGCCAGCCAGGGGCACTCCGTCCCGGTCGACCTCGGCCTGGCCCCGGCGACCCCGCCGGACCGGCTCTTCCACGGCACCAGCGAGGCCGTCCTGCCCGCGATCCGCGCCGAGGGGCTGCACCGGGGCCGCCGGCACCACGTGCATCTCTCCCCGGACGTCGAGACCGCCCACCGGGTCGGCACCCGGCGCGGCGGCGCAGTCGTCATCCTCACGGTCGACGCCGCCGCCATGTCCGCCAACGGCTACCCCTTCTACCGCAGCGCCAACGGCGTCTGGCTCACGGACACGGTCCCACCCGCCTACCTCACGGTCCCGGCCGGTTGATCATGAAGCTTGTCGCCTCCGGCACGCGGGTGTCGGTGGTCATCACCTCATGTTCAACGCGGCGTCAGTGCGCCGTGACCGGGTGGTGGACCACGGCGTCGAAGAGGTAGGCGAGAGTGTTGGCCGTGGCGCGATCGGGTTGGGCCGCCCCCGTCGTGTCGGTGGCGCGGGCGCGGAGGGTGAACCGGCCGGGGGCCGGGGGTCGCCAGCGCGCCGTCCAGCGCTGCCAGGCGCCGCCCCGGTCGGCCGCCACCAGGTCGGCCGGTCGCCAGCCGTCGCCGGTGTCCACCTCGACCCGCTCGATCGGGCCGTTGCCGGACCAGGACCGGCCGTGCAGCAGCACCTCGGCGCCGGCCGGCACGCGGGCGTCCCAGGCCAGCTCGAACGCGCTCTTCACCGGCTGCGTCTCCAGCACCGTGCCCTCGCCCGGGTGCCCGGGGCCGAACATGCGGTAGAACCGGGTGTTCCACGGGGAGAACAGGGGAGTGGCCGAGACCTCGACCGGGCCCACCCACTTGATCGAGGAGATGCCGATCCAGCCGGGGACCACCACGCGGACCGGGAAGCCGTGGTCGGCGGGGAGCGGCTCGCCGTTCATCTCGTACGCCAGGAGCACGTCGTCGAGGGCCTTGGCGATCGGCAGCGGGCGACGTACGCGGCCCAGGTTGATCCCGCCGGTCACGTAGTCCGGGTCCAGCCCCTCGGGCATCACGTCGACCGCGTCGTCCCGCAGCCCGGCGAGGCGCAGCACGGTGCCCAGCCGGACGCCCCGCCAGCGTGCCACGCCGACCCCGCCCAGCCCCCAGGCCACCCCCGGCGCCGGCTCGCCCTGCTGCTCGGCGAAGAACCGCCGGCCGTTGCCGGCGCACTCCAGCAGCGCGTCGCTCTCCTCGGCGGGCAGCCCGCGCAGCTCGTCGAGGCTGAACTCGACCGGGGTGTCCCGGGTCGGTGCGTCCCGCAGCCCGGTGCCGAACAGGCGCAGCCGCCAGGTGTCGGCGTCCAGCCGGGGCGTCACGGTGTGGTTGCGGACGAAGAAGCGGTCGTTCGGCACCACGTACCCCTGCCCGGCCAGCGCCGCCCAGTGCATCTCGGCATTGGTGTCCAGCGGGCGCAGCAGCTCGGGCGGCAGCGGCTTGGCGATCGGCGTACCCGGGTCGACGCCGACCGGCGCCGACGCCAGGGCGACCGGCTCGCGCTCGGCGGCGGCGGCGGTCAGGGCGGCCATGGCCGCCCCCAGCTCCAGCAACTGGTCGCGGTCGACGCCCGCGCCGCGGGCCTCCCCGGCGAGCCACTGCCGGCTCCGGCGGGTGTCGTGGTCGGCTTCGGCGTGGGACACGGGTGACCTCCGGAGGCTGGGCGACGCTGCCATTCCTATTCAATCAGTGGGACTTGTCGTCGATCCCTCGCAGGTCGGGTCAGGCGGTGGGCACGCCGAGGCGGTCGAGCAGCCGCCGTCGCAGCGCGCCGAGGGCGGGATCGTCGGGGCGGGGCGCCGGGCCCAGGTCGACGGGGACCTCCTCGGCGATGACGCCGTCGTCGAGGAGCAGGACGCGGTCGGCGAGCAGCAGCGCCTCCTCCACGTCGTGGGTGACCAGCAGCGCGGCGAAGCCGTGCTCGGCGCGCAGCCGGCGCAGCAGGCCCTGCATGCGCAGCCGGGTCAGCGCGTCCAGCGCGCCGAACGGCTCGTCGAGCAGGAGCAGGTCGGGTTCGCGCACCAGGGCCCGGGCCACGGCGACCCGCTGCGCCTGCCCACCGGAGAGTTCGGCCGGCCAGGCCCGGCCCCGGTCGGCCAGGCCGACCTCGGCCAGCGCGCGGTCGACCCGGACGCCGACGCCGGGGCCGGCGAGCCCGAGGGCGACGTTGTCGGCCACCCGCTTCCAGGGCAGCAGCCGGTGTTCCTGGAACACCACCGCGGCGGTGCCGTGCAGGACGTGCTCGCCGGTCGCCTCGTCGTCCAGGCCGGCGAGGACGCGCAGCAGGGTGCTCTTGCCGGAGCCGCTGCCGCCGAGCAGCGCCACCGTCTCCCCGGCGGCGATGGCCAGGTCGACGCCGGCCAGCACCACGGTGGGTCCGAACGCGCGGGCCACCCCGTGGGCGGTGAGCACGGGCCGGGTCAGGTCGCCCGCAGTCCGCGTCGCCATGTGAGCGTCCTCCTTTCCGCGTACCGGAGGGCGAGGTCGGAGAGCAGGCCCAGCAGGGCGTAGATGAGCAGGCCGAGCACCACCACGTCGGTCTGGCTGAACTCGCGGGCCTCCATCATGAGGAAGCCGACCCCGGTCTGGGCGTTGACCTGCTCGCCGACGACCAGGCTGAGCCAGGCCGCGCCGATGGCCAGCCGCAGCCCGAGGAAGAGGGCGGGCAGTGCGCCGGGAAGGACCACGTGCCGCAGCCGGGCCGCCGGACCGAGCCCGCAGGTGCGCGCCGCCTCCACGAGCCGCTCGTCGATGTCCCGGATGCCGGCGTACGTGTTGAAGTAGATGGGGAAGAACGCGCCGAGCGCCACGAGGGTGATCTTCAGTGACTCGCCGATGCCCACCCAGACGATCAGCAGAGGGACGAGGCCCAGGTGGGGCAGCATGCGGGCCATCTGCACCGGCGGGTCGACCAGGTCGTCGCCGAGGCGCAGCAGCCCGGCGGCCGCACCGAGCACCAGGGCCAGGCCGCCGCCGATCAGCAGGCCGAGCGCCGCGCGGGTGAGCGAGTCGACCAGGTGCACGGCGAGGGTGCCGTCCCGGGCCAGCCGCCAGCCGGTGGCGAGGACCGCGCTGGGGGCGGGCAGCTTCTCCGGGGAGAGCAGGCCGGCCCGGGCGGCGGCCTCCCAGCCGACCACCAGCACGACCGGGCTGACCAGGCGCCGCCACCGCCGGGCCGCGCCGTCCCGCCGCCGGCGCGGCGCCGGCCCGACCGGTACGACCGGCGCCGGCGCCTCGGCGAGCGCCGGGCTGGTCATCCGAGCACCTCGTTGAACCGCCCGTCCACCCGGCCGGCGATGTCCACGGGCCCGGGCACCAGTTCCAGTTCGACGAAGCTGTCCGCGATGGCCTGGAGTTCGGCGCCGATCTCGGGGGTGACCGGGGCGAGCGGCCGGGCGCTGCGGGCCAGCGCGCGGGTGGTCACGTCGAGCGGGATCTTCAGCTCCGGCGCGAGGGTGGCGGCGCGCTCGTCCGGGTGGCCGATGCCCCAGTCGGTCACCTGCCGGTACGTGGTGAGGAAGGCGCGTACGTCGTCCGGCCGGTTCTTCACCGCCCCGGGCGCGGCCAGCACGTACTCCCGGTTGCTGGCCAGGCCGGTGGCGTCGGCGAGCACCCGCACGCCGGGTTGCTCGGCCAGGGCGAAGTACGGGTCCCAGATGATCCACGCGTCGACCTGCCCGTTGTCGAAGGCGGGGCGGCCCTCGGCGGGCTTCAGGTACTTGACGTTGACGTCCTTGAGGGTCATCTTGTTCGCCTCCAGCAGCTTCACCAGCAGCCAGTGCACGTTCGAGCCCTTGTTCAGCGCCACCGTCTTCCCCCGCAGGTCGGCGAAGCTGCGGTAGGGGCTGTCGGCCTTGACCAGCACCGCCTCGCCCTGCGGGATCGGGGCCGACGTGCCGATGACGGCGAAGGGGATCTTCCCGGCGGCGGCGAACACCGGCGGCGCCTCGCCGACCTGCCCGATGTCGATCGAGCCGGCCTTGAGCGCCTCGGTCAGCGCCGGGCCGCTCTCGAACAGCGACCAGGTCACGTTCGGCGCCGCGGCCCGGGCCTTCACCAGGCTGAGGCCGCCGAACCGCTGGTAGCCGATCCGCAGCTTGCCGCTGCCGCCGCCGTCGGCGTCGGCCGCGTCGCCGCCGCAGGCCGCGAGGGCCGTGGTGGCCAGCAGTGCCAGGGTCGTGAGCAGCGCGGTCACGGCGCGGCGTCGCCGGGGGCGGGCGGTTCTCGACGGGGTACGCATGGCAGCTCCTCGGGCAGGGGGATGCGCCGGCCATCGGCGGACGTGAGCAACCTACCAACCCGATAGGATTTGTGGGTAGGGTGTGGACCCGGCCGTCCCACCCCTCAGGAGGTTTCCCATGCCGCTCACCTTCCACTGGTTCCTCCCGACGTACGGCGACAGCCGGGACATCGTCGGCGGCGGGCACGGCGTGCCGGTCGGCACCGCCGGCGGCGCACGGCCGGCCAGCGTCGCCTACCTCGGGCAGATCGCCCGCAGCGCCGAGCAGCTCGGCTTCGCCGGCGCGCTCACCCCGACCGGCGCCTGGTGCGAGGACGCCTGGCTGAGCACCGCCATGCTGACCGAGGTGACCGAGCGGCTGAAGTTCCTCGTCGCGTTCCGCCCCGGGCTGCTCTCACCCACCCTCGCCGCCCAGATGGCGTCGACGTTCCAGCGGCTCTCCGGCGGCCGGCTGCTGCTCAACGTGGTCACCGGCGGCGAGTCCACCGAGCAGCGGGCGTACGGCGACTTCCTCGACAAGGACGCCCGCTACGCGCGCACCGACGAGTTCCTGCACGTGGTCCGCTCGCTGTGGCGCGGCGAGACGGTGGACCACGCGGGGGAGCACCTGCGGGTCGAGGGCGCCCGGCTGAGCCGGCTGCCCGACCCGGTGCCGCCGGTCTACTTCGGCGGGTCGTCCGCCGCCGCCGGCCCGGTGGCCGTCCGGCACAGCGACGTCTACCTGACCTGGGGGGAGCCGCCGGCACAGGTGGCCGGCAAGCTCGACTGGATCCGGGGTCTGGCCGCCGAGGCCGGCCGGGAGCTGCGGTTCGGCATCCGGCTGCACGTCATCACCCGGGACACCGCCGACGAGGCCTGGGCGCAGGCGCGCCGCCTGCTCGACGGCATCGCCGAGGCCGACATCCGGGCCGTCCAGGAGGGGCTGCGGCGCAGCGAGTCCGAGGGGCAGCGGCGGATGCTGGACCTGCACGGCGGCTCCCGCGACGGCCTGGAGGTCGCGCCGAACCTGTGGGCCGGGGTGGGCCTCGTGCGGGGCGGCGCCGGCACGGCGCTGGTCGGCAGCCACACCGAGGTCGCCGACCGGATCGCCGAGTACCACGCGCTCGGCATCGACGAGTTCATCCTCTCCGGCCACCCGCACCTGGAGGAGGCGTACTGGTTCGGTGAGGGGGTGCTGCCGATCCTGCGCGGGCGCGGGCTGTGGCGGCACCCGGCCGGCGAGCCCGCCACTGTCGTGCCGGCGAGCGTGCCGTTCACGCCGCAACCGGTCCCCGCCGCGGCCCGCGGCTGAGCCGCGTCCGCCGGACCAGCCGCCGGGCGGCCCGTGGTCAGCCGGCTTGCCGGCCTCGACCGGCCGGCGTGCTGCCCTCGGTCAGCCGGCGTGCTGGCCGCCGAGGAAGTCGGCCAGCACCCGGGTGTGCGTGGAGAACGCCAGCTCGACCGGCTCGGTGAGGACCAGCCACTCGGTGGCCTCCTCGGTCGGCGCCGACGGGGGCAGGTCACCGACCGGCCGCTCCGGCAGCACGCCGAAGACCATCATGGTGCCGCCGGCCGGTGCCCCGTGCACCGCGAACAGCCGCGCCTCGTCTGCCTCGGCCAGCAGCCCGGTCTCCTCGCGCAGCTCGCGGACGAGCGCCTCGGACCACTCCTCGCCGTACTCGATGAAGCCACCCGGGAGGGCGAGCCGGCCGCGGGCCGGCTCGATGTCCCGGCGGACCACCACCACGCCGAGGCCGTCCGGGGTGCGGACCGGCAGCACGGCCACCGCGACGGGCAGCGGGTTACGCCACACCGTTTCCCCGCAGGCCAGGCAGACGCGCGGCCACCCGGCCTCCGCCGGGTAGGCCGCGCCGCAGAACGAGCAGTGCGTGTACGGAGCGACGGCGGTCACGCCGCTGCACGTTACCCGCCCGGCCGCTCCGGCGCGCCGTTCACCCGTCCGTGCGGGGTGTCTCCGGGTGGCCGTTCCGCGACGGAGCCGTGCACCCGCGTGACCTGGGCCAGCGCGTCGGATGCGTCCGCGTGGAGCGCGGCGCGGGCGTCCATGAGGGCGAAGCCGAGCAGGTTGTCGCCCCGCCACCGGGCCGGGTCGGCGGCGCGCGGGTCGTCCGCGGCCAGCCCGATGCCCCAGACCCGGTCCAGCGGGCTCGCCTCGACCAGCACCCGCTCGCCGGTGCCCAGCAGGAACCGGGCCAGCTCCTCGTGCCGGCCGAACTTGGCCACGCTGCCGGCCACCACGATGTCGTAGCGGCGGGCCGCCCAGGTGGCCTCGTCGAAGCCGCGGACCTGCCGGCCCAGCGCCTTGGCCCGCTGCGGGTGCGCGGCGTCGAGGACCCGCTCGGCGATCTCGTCGTCGCCGAACAGGGCGGCCTTGTGCCACATCATCCAGTGCTCGGCCGTCGGGTACGTCCGGCCGTCGACCGTGAACGGCGCGGGCCACCACTGGCTCAGGCAGCCGGCGCCGACGCTGCCGTCGCGCTGCGGGCGGTGCCCCCAGAAATGCAGGAACTTCACCCGCGCTCCGGAGTGGACGGCGGCGGTCAGCTCGGCGACGGTTCGGATCGGCACGGCGGCCAGTCTGCCTGAGCGCACCGACACTCCGCCGCCGCATTTCCTCCGGGCCGGAAACCCCTCGCGGCGCGGCGTCGCCACCGATAACCTGCCCGGACCCGACGCGGAAGGGGGAGACGGTGGAGACCAGCACGCTGTGGCGGCCGACCGGCCCGGAGGAGCTGGCCCTGGTCGAGGCGTCCGGCTGGCGCGCGTGGCCACCCCGCCTCCCCGACCAGCCGATCTTCTACCCGGTGCTCACCGAGGAGTACGCCGTCCTCATCGCCCGGGACTGGAACGTCCCGGCCTCGGGCGTCGGCTACGTGACCCGGTTCGCGGTGCGGCGCGACTTCGCCGAGCGCTACCCGGTCCGCCAGGTCGGCGGGCGGGAGATCCGCGAACTCTGGATCCCCGCCGAGGACGTGCCGCTGCTCAACGCGAACCTCGTCGGGCGCATCGAGGTCGTGCACGAGTTCCACCCCGCCTGATCCCGCGCTCGTGCCCGTGCCGGCTCGGTCGGCACGGGCACGAGCGGTGGGGATCAGGTGGCCGGCGTGCCCGTGTAGAAGGCGGTCGTCCGGTCACCGGCGGCGCGGGCCTCGTCGGCCGGAGTGCCGGCGGCGATGCTCGCCTCGGTCCACCGGGCGCTGGCCTCGGTCATGAAGCGGCGGCCCTCGTCCGAGCCCATCCAGGCGACGGCCTCCTCCGGGGTGATCCCGGAGCCGTCGGCCGCGAGGTGGGAGGCCAGCCCGAGCAGCGCGCCGTCCCAGCCGACGCCGACCGCGCCGGGCCCGTACTCGGCCCACCGCTCGTCGTCGACGTGCGCCACGTGCTCCAGCTCGAACCGGGTACGCCCGGCGCCGGCCTCGGTGAGCCGCACCTCGATCCAGCTCACCTCGCCGCCGAACTCCCACGTCGCGGCGAAGCTGTGCGGCGGGTCGCAGCGCTCGACCGTGCCCCCGGCGTTGCCCTCCAGCTGGTAGCGCCCGCCGACCTTCAGCTCGCCGGAGATCGGCAGGAACCAGCGGGGGATCCGCTCGGCGCTGGTGCAGGCGTCCCAGACGTCCTCCACCGGCGCGTCGTACGTCTGGCTGACGGTCAGCACCCGCGCCTCGCCGGCCGGGAGCGTACGGCTGCCCAGCCGGCGCTCCACGGCGCTGATCTGCCCGGTCACGTCAATCATGAGGTAGTCCTCTCGTCGGGTTCGCCCTCGCGCAGCCGTCGTTGCCGCCGGCCCCGCGCCAGTTCGGTGGCGAGCGCCGCCAGCGGCGGCGTCCAGAACCGGCGGAAGCCCGCCAGCCACTCGTCCATCTCGCGCAGCGGGCGCGGGTCCACCGCGTAGAGGCGGCGGGCGCCCTGGGCGCGCACGGTCGCGAAGCCGTGCTCCCGCAGCACCTTGAGGTGCTGGGACACGGCGGGCTGGCTGATGCCGAACTCCCGCTGGACGGTCGCGCCGAGCGTGCCGGCCGGCTGCTCACCCTCGGCGAGCAGCTCCAGGATCCGGCGACGCACCGGGTCCCCGAGGACGTCGAAGGCGTGCACGACCCGTTTATATCAGACGCACCTTATATAAGCGAGCACTGAAACGACGGGATCCTGGACAGCTTCCGCCCGAGACGGACGGAAGCTGTCCGGGATCCGGTCAGGCGCCGAGGCGGGCGGCCACCGTGCTGCGCAGCTCCGGGAGCCGGTCGTGCAGCAGGCCGGGGCACTGGGTGTTGTTGAAGTCCTTGTGCCCGTAGATCTCGGTCGGCGGGATCCCGTACTGCTGGCAGGTGAAGGCGCAGAACCACACCAGGCTGTTCCAGAGCGCCTGCGGGGGCTGCACGTCGAGATAGATGCCGTCGTTCTCGATGCCGATGGCCTGGCTGTTCTGCCCGACGCAGTGCGCGCCCTGCACCATGGTCTGCCCGTGCAGCAGCCCGTAGAGGCTGCCGTGCCGGCCCTCGGTGAGGAAGCCGCCCCGGCTGTTGGTGAAGTGCTGCCCGGAGTCGAGCCAGCCGTTGGTGTCCATGTGCAGGTTCTGGATGTCGCGCGAGTTGCGGTAGGCCTGCGCGAGGCTGTAGTCGGTGGTGTTCGGGAACGCCGTGTGGTGAATGATGATCTTGTTGGGCCGGCTCTGCACCACACTCACCGGCGACGAGGGCGGGCGGGCGCCCCAGGTCGCGCAGTTCGCGATGGTCGGCTGGTCGACCCGGGTGGCGACGGCGCGGGCGTCCCGGCCGGCGCCGAACTGGGTGAGGGCGGTGGCGCCGGCGGCGGCGCCGAGCAGGACCGCGCCGCGCAGCACGGCCCGCCGGGGAACGGGGACGGACATCGGGGCCTCCTCGTCGGGGGACGGACGCCGCCGGTGGCGGACGGCCGAACCGGGTTCGCGGCGTGCGGAACGCCGGGCCGGACGGCCGGCCGCCACCGGAGCGGGTCAGCAGGGTCCGTTGCAGGCCAGCACCTTGAGCCGGTCCAGGGTGCCGTTCCAGACGTTCTGGTCACCCGGGAAGACGCCCGAGGACGACCACTGCCAGAAGGAGTACGTCCCCCAGCCGGCCGGCAGGGTGCCGACGCTGCTGGAGTAGCGCGCGATCCACAGCGGGTTGTTCGCGGCGAACTGCGAGGTGTTGCCCGTGCAGGTGGTCCACCAGTCGGTGGTGGTGTAAATGGTGGCCCACCGGCCGGTGCGCGCGTAGTACTGGTTCACGAACGAGGCGATCCAGCTGCGCATCGAGGCCTGGCTCAGCCCGTAGCAGGTGGCGCCGTACGGGTTGTACTCGATGTCGAGCGCGCCGGGCAGCGTCTTGCCGTCCTTGGACCAGCCGCCGCCGTGGTCGACGAAGTAGTTGGCCTGGGTGGCGCCGCTCGAGTTGCCGGGCAGGGCGAAGTGGTACGACCCGCGGATCATCCCGACGTTGTAGGAGCCGTTGTACTGCTGGGCGAAGTACGGGTTGGTGTAGGACGTGCCCTCGGTCGCCTTCACGTACGCGAACCGGGCGCCGTTGTTCCAGGCGGCGGACCAGTTCACGTTGCCCTGGTGGCTGGAGACGTCCATGCCGGGCAGGCCGGCCGGCGCGGCGCTGGCGGGAGTCGCGCCCACGACGGCCGAGGCGGCCAGGGTGACGGTGGCGAGCAGGGCCGTGGCGGCCGTACGCAGCGCCGATCGTAGGGGACGGTTCATCTTTCCTCCCTGGGGGTTGGGGGAGTTTGACGAAAGGAACTGTCAGTATTAGGTCACACGGCGAAGAATTCTTGCAATAGATACATGGAAGATTTTCTCTGTATCGGGCGTAGGGTTGTGGACGCGGCCCGGTGCCGGGGCGCCGGCTCAGCCCAGGCGGCGGAGGAAGGCCCGAACCTGCTCGCGGGCCCGGTCGGTGAGCTCGGGGCCGTGGGTGAAGGCGGCCACGTCGTAGTCCAGCTCGCCGAGCACGTGCGCGGTGCGCTGGGTCATCCGGAAGTCGGTGCAGAACGACCGCACCGGCCAGCGCACGCCCGCCACGTTGAACAGCGCGTCGCCGGTGACCAGCACCCGCGTCGGCTCGTGCAGCAGCGACACGTGCCCCGGGGAATGGCCCGGGGTGTGCACCACCCGCAGGCCGCCGCCGACCGGGAGCACGTCGCCGTCGGCCAGCGGCCGGGCCACCGCGACCGCCGGGAACCGGCCGCCCGCCAGGCGGGTGAGGAAACGGCCGACCGTGTTCCCGCCGCCCTGCGGCGGCACCCGGCCGGACTCGGCGTACGGCACGTCGGACCGGTGCGCGGCGACCGGTGCGCCGGTGCGCCGGGCCAGCTCCGCGGCCCCGCCGGCATGGTCCGCGTGCGCGTGGGTCAGCACGATCCGGGTCACGTCGGCGGGAGTCTTGCCGATGGCCGCCAGGCCGCGCACGATGCGGGCCGGGGCGCGTCGCATCCCGCAGTCGACCAGAGTGACCGAGCCGTCGTCGTCGACGAAGGCGTAGGAGTTGACGATGGCGCGACCGACGGTGGGGATGCGCCAGACGCCGGGGGCGAGCGGAACCGCCGCGGTTCGTGCCATGCCCCGAGTGTCGGGCGCCGGCGACGGTCGATCAACACCTCGGTCCGGGAAATCCGTCGGGCCGGCGTGTCGATCCGCGGGGTCCCGGTTCGTGTGGAGGGTGGAGGGGCCGGGAGAGACCGGCCGCCGGACGAGGAGGCAGCCCGTGAAGCAGTACCTGATCAGCATGTACCAGCCGGCCGGCGCCGACCGGCCGGACCCGGAGTTCCTGGCCGGGGTGATGCGCGAGGTCGACGCCATCGGCCGGGAGCTCAGGGAGGCCGGCTGCTGGGTTTTCGGCAACGGCCTCCACGCGCCGGAGACCGCCACCGTCCTGCGCCCGAAGGGCGACGAGGTGCTCGTCACCGACGGCCCGTACGTCGAGGGCAAGGAGTACCTGGGCGGCTTCACCGTCATCACCGCACCCGACCTCGACGCCGCGCTCGACTGGGGCCGCCGCTACGCGCTGGCCACCACCCTGCCGGTGGAGGTGCGCCCCTTCCAGGGCGAGGGATGACCGGCCCCACCGACGTCGAACGGGCCTTCCGCGCGGAGTACGGCCGGGCGGTCGCCGTCCTGGTGCGCCTCCTCGGCGACATCGACCTCGCCGAGGAAGCGGTCCAGGAGGCGTTCGCCACCGCGGTCGACCGGTGGGCCGTGGACGGCCCGCCGCCCAGCCCGGCCGGCTGGATCATCACCACCGCCCGGAACCGGGCGATCGACCGGCGGCGGCGCGAGGCGTCCCGCGCCGACCGGCACACCCAGGCCGCCCTCCTGTACGCCCCCGAGCCGCCCGCCGAGGAGGGGCCCGTGCGCGACGACCGCCTCCGCCTGATCTTCACCTGCTGCCATCCGGCGCTCGCCCCGGCGGCCCGGGTCGCGCTGACCCTGCGCCTGCTCGGTGGGCTGAGCACCGCCGAGATCGCCCGGGCGTTCCTGGTGCCGGAACCGACCATGGCGCAGCGCCTCGTCCGGGCCAAGGCGAAGATCCGTGACGCCGGCATCCCGTACCGGGTGCCCCGGGACGCCGACCTGCCGGACCGGCTGAGCGGCGTGCTGGCCGTGGTCTACCTGATCTTCACCGAGGGGCACACCGCCAGCGCGGGGGAGCGCCTGGTCCGGGATGAGCTGTGCACCGAGGCGATCCGGCTGGGGCGGCTGCTGGTTGCGCTCATGCCGGACGAGCCGGAGGTGCTCGGGCTGCTCGCGCTCATGCTGCTCACCGACGCGCGGCGGGGCGCCCGGACCGGGCCGGACGGCGCGCTGGTGCCGCTCGGCGCGCAGGACCGCGGTCGGTGGGACCGGGCGCTGATCGCCGAGGGGCAGGCCCTCGTGCGGCGCTGCCTGCGGCGGAACCGGCCCGGCCCGTACCAGATCCAGGCGGCGATCAACGCGGTGCACAGCGACGCGGCCACCGCCGCGGAGACCGACTGGCGCCAGATCCTCGCCCTCTACGACCAGCTCCTGGCGCACGCGCCCGGGCCGGTGGTGGCGCTGCACCGGGCCGTCGCGCTCGCCGAGGTGGCCGGCCCGGCCACGGCGCTCGCCGAGGTCGACCGGCTCGACCTGGCCGGTTACCACGTCCTGCACGCGGTCCGTGCCGACCTGCTGCGCCGCCTCGACCGGACCGCCGAGGCGGCGGCCGCGTACGACGCGGCGATCGCGCGCACCGACAACGCCGCCGAACGGGAGTTCCTCCGCCACTCCCGCGACCTGCTGAGGAGTCACCCGTGAGCGCACCGGAGATCCTGGTCGACGGGCTCGCCTTCGGCGAGTCGCCGCGCTGGCACGACGGGCGGCTCT
Organism: Micromonospora chaiyaphumensis; assembly: GCF_900091435.1. Taxonomy (GTDB): domain Bacteria; phylum Actinomycetota; class Actinomycetes; order Mycobacteriales; family Micromonosporaceae; genus Micromonospora; species Micromonospora chaiyaphumensis. The sequence goes on along the minus strand of NZ_FMCS01000001.1, from coordinate 794,869 downwards.
GGCTCGCCGACTGGGGTGCCGGCGAGGTGCTCACCGTCGACGCGGCGGGCCGCACCGAGGTGGTCGTCCGGGTCGACGGGCTGCCGATCTGCTTCGACTGGCTGCCGGACGGGCGCCTGCTGGTGGTGGCCGGCGGCGCCGGGCGGCTGCTGCGCCGGGAACCCGACGGGTCGCTGCGCACCCACGCCGACCTGGCCGCGCTCGTCCCGCACCCGTGGAACGAGGTGGTCACCGACTCCCGGGGCAACGCCTACGTCAACACCATCGGCTTCGACTTCCCCGCCGGGGACTTCCGGCCGGGCGCGGTGGCCCTGGTCGCGCCGGACGGCGCCGCGCGGCTGGTCGCCGACGACCTCGCCTTCCCCAACGGCATGGCGCTCACTCCGGACGGGCGCACCCTCATCGTGGCCGAGTCGTACGCCGGCCGCCTCACCGCGTACGACGTGGCCGCCGACGGGACGCTGGGCGGCCGGCGGGTCTGGGCGGCGGTGCTGGACTCCGCGCCGGACGGCATCTGCCTCGACGCCGCGGGTGCCGTCTGGTACGGCGACGTGCCGAACCGGTGCGCCGTGCGGGTCGCCGAGGGCGGCCGCGTGCTCGACCGGATCGACCTGGACCGGGGCTGCTTCGCCTGCGCGCTCGGCGGCCCGGACGGCCGCACCCTCCACCTCGTCACCACACAGTGGAGCCCGGCAGCGCTCTCCGGCGGGCCGCGCACCGGCCAGGTCCGGACTCTGCGGGCGCCCGCCCCGGCCGCGGGCTGAGCACGGCCGACACCGCACGGTGGGTGCGATTCCGGCACCCGGCGGAATCGTGATCGCGTCGATATCCCCGCTGCCGCCGGGAGGCATTGACGAACCCTCGCCGAAAAGTACACTCCCGGTGTAATAAGTTTCCCGCTTCGCCCGAGCCGCACCGCGCACCCCCGACGCCGCGTTCTCTCCCGAGGTGAAGATGAGCCCACCCCCCACCCCCGCGGACGGCATCGACCTGGCGCTGCACGGTGTCGGCGTCCGGTTCGGCGGGCTGGTCGCCCTCGACGACGTCTCGCTGCGGGTCCCGCCCGGCCGGATCGTCGGCGTGATCGGCCCCAACGGCGCCGGTAAGACCACCCTGTTCAACGTGGTCTGCGGCTTCGTCCCGCCGACCAGCGGCTCGCTCACCCTCGACGGCCGGCCGTTCCGGCCCCGCCCGCACCGCCTCACCCGGCTCGGCATCGCCCGTACGCTCCAGGGCGTCGGCCTCTTTCCCGGGCTCACCGTGCTGGAGAACGTCGTGGCGGGCGCCAGCCACGCGGCCCGGGCCGGCTTCGCCACCGCCCTGTTCGGCCTGCCGCGCAGCGACCGCGACGAACGGCGGCTGCGCGGGGAGGCCCGCGACCTGCTCGCCGAACTGGGCGTCGCGGCGCACGCCGACGCCGCCCCGACCACGTTGCCGTACGCGGTGCGCAAGCGGGTCGCCCTGGCCCGCGCCCTGATCGCCCGGCCCCGGCTGCTGCTGCTCGACGAGCCGGCCGGCGGGCTGGGCGCCGACGACGTCGCCGAGTTGGCCGAGCTGGTCCGCACGCTGCCCGAGCGGGCCGGCGGCGCCTGCTCGGTGATGCTCGTCGAGCACCACATGGACCTGGTCATGGCCGTCTGCCAGGAGCTCGTGGTGCTCGACTTCGGTCGGGTCATCGCCGCCGGCACCCCGGACGAGGTCCGCGACGACCCCCTGGTCACCGAGGCCTACCTCGGCGCCGACGTGCCGGCCGAGGCGGCGGGGGCGGGCTCGTGACCGGGGTGCTGGAGGTCGAGGCCGTCAGCGCCGGCTACGGACCGGTGCCGGTGCTGCGGGACGTGACGTTCGCCGTGCCGGCCGGGACCATCGCCGCCGTGCTCGGCGCCAACGGAGCCGGCAAGACCACGCTGCTGCGTACCCTGTCGGGTCTGCTGCGGCCCGCCGGCGGCCGGGTCCGCTTCGACGGCGCCGACCTGCGCGGTGTCCGCGTCGAACGGCTGGTCCGGCGCGGCCTGGCGCACGTCCCCGAGGGCCGGGGCGTCGTCGCCGAGCTGACCGTGGAGGAGAACCTGCGCCTCGGCGGGCTCTGGCGCAGCGACCGGGCCGACGCCCGCCGGGCGCAGGACGAGGTCTACGAGCTGTTCCCGGCCCTGGCCCGCCGGCGGCGGCACGCCGGGCACCAGCTCTCCGGCGGGGAACGGCAGATGCTGGCGCTCGGCCGGGCGCTGATCGCCCGTCCCCGGCTGCTGCTGCTCGACGAGCCGTCGCTCGGCCTGGCCCCCAAGGTGACCGCGCAGATCATGGCGCTGCTGCGCCGGCTCTGCGACGACCGGGGGCTGACCGTCCTGCTGGTCGAGCAGAACGTGCGCAGCGCCCTCTCCGTCGCCGACCAGGGCGTGGTGATGTCGCTGGGCCGGGTCGTGACGGCCGCGCCGGCGGCCCGGCTGCGCGACGACGACCAGCTCCGGCACGCGTACCTCGGGTTCTGACGGCCCGGCGAGCAGGAAGGATCCGCGATTGGACCGGTTCTTGTTCCTCACCTTCGGCGGGCTCTCCACCGGCGCGGTCTACGCCGCGTTCGCCCTGGCCCTGGTGCTCATCTGGCGGGCCGCCCGGGTGGTCAACTTCGCCCAGGGCGCGATGGCCGTGGCCACCGCCTACGTCGGCTACGCGGTGGCTTCCGCGACCGGCTCCTACTGGGTGGGCCTGGGCGCCGCCGTGCTCGCCGGCCTGCTGCTGGGCGCACTCGTCGAACGGGTGCTCATGCGCTTCGTCGGGCACGCCAACCCGCTCAACGAGGTGATCGTCGCGCTCGGCCTGGTGCTGCTCATCCAGGCGGTGCTCGGCATGGTCTTCGGCAACGGCTACCGGCCGGCCGCCGCGCCGTTCGACACCGACGCGCTCACCCTCGGCGGGGTCGCCGCGCTGTCCCCGTACGACCTGTGGGTGCTCGGCGCCGTGCTGGTGGTCGTGGTGCTGCTGGCGCTGCTGTTCACCCGCACGCCGATCGGCCTGCGGATGCGGGCCGCCGCGTTCGCCCCCGAGGTGTCCCGGCTGCTCGGCGTCGACGTGAGCCGGATGCTCACGCTCGGCTGGGCGCTCGCCGCCGCGGTCGGCGCGCTCGCCGGGATGCTGGTCGTGCCCACCGGGCTGGGGCTGCACCCGCACGCCATGGACCTGGTGTTCGTCGTCGCGTTCACCGCCGCCGTGGTCGGCGGCCTGGACAGCCCGGCCGGTGCGGTGGTCGGCGGCCTGCTGGTCGGCCTGATCCTCTCGTACGTCACCGGCTACCTGGGCCCGGACACCACTCCGCTGGCCGTCCTGGTCCTGCTGCTGGCCGTCCTCCTGGTCCGCCCCGGCGGGCTCTTCTCCAGCGCGAGAGCGAGGCACGTGTGACCGCCACCCGCCCCTCCGCCCGGTCCGGGGTGGACCGGCCCGCCGGCCCGTCCCCGCTGCGCCGGCTGCTGCCCGGCGCGCCCGCCGCCGCCGGCCCACGCGGCTCGACCCTGCTGCGCCACCTCGCCGGGGCGGTGCTCGCCGGCACGCTGGTCGTGCTGCTCACCAACCAGCTCGCGCCCTACCAGAACCTCCAGGTGGCCCGGGTGTGCGCATTCCTCTGCGTCACCGCCGGCTACACCGTGCTGGTCGGGCTCAACGGCCAGCTCTCCCTGGGGCACGGGGCGCTCATGGCCACCGGCGCCTACACCGTGGCGCTGGTGCAGCGGGCGTTCGACGAGCGCGGGGTCCAGGGCCGGTGGATCCTGCCGCTGTCCCTGCTGGCCGCCCTGGCGGCGACCGCGCTGGCCGGGCTGGTCATCGGGCTGGCGGCGGCCCGGCTGCGCGGGCCGTACCTGGCCGGCGTGACCCTCGCCGTGGCGACGCTGGTGCCGGCCATCAGCACCATCTTCACCGGCGTGTTCAACGGCGAGCAGGGGCTGCGCTTCCCCGCCGAGACCCCGCCGGCGGTCCTCGGCGCCTACTTCCAGCCGGAACGGTGGCTGGCCTGGATCGCGCTGCTCGCCGCGCTGCTGACCGTGCTGCTCCTGGCCAACCTGGTGCGCAGCCGGTTCGGCCGGTCGCTGCGCGCCGTACGGGACGACGAGGTGGCCGCCCGGCTCGCGGGCATCCACGTCGCCCGCACCCAGGTGCTCGCCTTCGTGGTCAGCGCCGGCTGCGCCGGCCTCGGCGGCGGCGTGTACGCGGTGCTCACCGCCACCGTGGCGCCCGGCAAATTCCCCCTGGAGCTGTCCCTGTTCCTGCTCATGGCCATCGTGATCGGCGGGCTCGGCAGCCTCGCCGGTGCGGTCTGGGGCGCGGTGCTGCTGGTCGCGCTCCAGGACCTGCCGAGCCTGCTCACCGAGACGTTCAGCCTGCCGTCCGGCCTGGCCCAGCGGCTGGAGGGCAACCTCGCGCTGGCCGTGTTCGGCCTCATCCTCATCGTCGTCATGCTCGCCGCTCCGGGCGGGCTGCACGGCGCCGCCCGCACCCTCGTTGCCCGGCTCCGTACCCGCCGCCGCGCGCCGGAGCACTGACCACCCCGGTTCCACCCACCCGTTCGCACCGCCGCACCGGAATGGAGAACCATGCGCCCCACCACCCGCCGCATACTCGCGGCCGCCACCGGCCTCGCCCTGCTGGCCGCCGTGCCGGCCTGCGCCGACGACGCGAAGCAGGCCGCCGAGAACGTCCCGGGCGTCACCGACACCGAGATCGTCATCGGCACCCACCAGCCGCTCACCGGCCCCGCCGCGCCCGGCTACTCGAAGATCTCCGCCGCCACGAAGGCGTACTTCGAGCACGTCAACAGCAAGGGCGGGGTGAACGGCCGGAAGATCGTCTACAAGGTGATGGACGACGGCTACAACCCGGCCAACACCGAGAACGTGGTCCGCAAGCTGGTGCTCGACGACAAGGTCTTCGCGCTCCTCGGCGGGCTGGGCACCCCCACCCACACCAACGTGCTGGAGTTCGTGAAGACCCAGAAGGTGCCGGACCTGTTCGTCTCCTCCGGCAGCCGCAACTGGAACCAGCCCGACAAGTACCCGACCACCTTCGGCTGGCAGCCCGACTACACCGTCGAGGGCAAGATCCTCGCCACCTGGGTGAAGCAGCAGTTCCCCGGCGCCAAGGTCTGCCACTTCGGGCAGAACGACGACTTCGGGCGGGACTCCCTGGCCGGGGTCGAGAAGGTCCTCGGGGCGGTGGCGGCGAAGCAGACGTACACCACCACCAACCAGCAGGTCGGCCCGGCCATCGGGGCGCTCAAGGCGGCCGGCTGCCAGGTCGTGATCTCGGCGAGCATCCCGGGCTTCACGGCGCTGGCCATGGGCCAGGCCGCCGGGCAGGGGTTCCGGGCGCAGTGGGTGGTGTCCAACGTGGGCGCCGACTACACCACGCTGTCCAACCAGCTCGGCGACAAGAAGGTGATCCTGGAGGGCATGGTCGCCGACAACTACCTGCCCATGGTGGGTGACACGGCCAACCCGTGGATCCAGGAGTTCACCAAGATCCACCAGAAGTACAACGCGGCCAACCCTATCGACGGCAACGCGATCTACGGCTACTCGATGGCGTACACGTTCGTGCAGGCGCTGCTCGCCGCCGGCAAGGACCCGACCCGGGAGAAGCTGGTCGAGGCCGTGCAGAAGGGCGGCTTCCGCGGGCCGGGTCTCACCCCGTTCCGGTACAGCGCCGACGTGCACGCCGGCTACAGCGGGGTGCGCCTGAACAAGGTCCAGAACGGCGCGCAGGCGTACTTCGGCCCCACGTACACCACGGACGACGGCGACGCCGCGGTCACCGAGTTCACCGAGGCGCCCGCCACCCCGCCGGCCGACGCCATCCCGACGACCTGACCGCGTGCCGGGCGGCCGTCACCGCGGTGACGGCCGCCCGGCGCCGCGCACGTAGAGTTCAGCATTCCGGCGTGACGCCACTGGGGCGGGCGGGTCGCGCCGGCCAGCAGCTACGCACAGGGGGCGGTCGCATGATCGAGGTGGACGCCGACGTGCCGGCGCGCGTGGACGGCCGGTCGGCGCGGGCCGAGCGGACCCGGGCCGCCATCGTCGAGGCGCACCTGGCGCTCATCGACGAGGGCGACCTGCGGCCCACCGGGGAGCGGATCGCCGAGCGGGCCGGGGTGTCCCTGCGCACCCTGTGGACCAACTTCAAGGACATGGAGACCCTGTTCGCCGCGACCGGGCTGCGGGTCGGCGAGCGGCTGGACGCGCTCTGGCAGCCGATCCCGCCCGAGCTGCCGCTCACCCGCCGGATCGCCGAGTTCTGCGACCAGCGGGCCGAGATGCTGGAGGTGCTGGCGCCGTCGGCGCGCGCCTCGGCGCTGCGGGAGCCGTTCTCGCCGCAGCTGCGGCGCAACCGCGAGGCGGCCATCGCCCGGGTCCGCCTCGAGATCGAGCAGGTCTTCGACCCCGAGCTGGCGCACGCGGGGGAGGGGCGCGAGCAGTTGCTGGACGCGCTGACCGTGGCCTGCACGTGGGCGGCCTGGGCCATGATGCGCGACGCCATGGGCCTCGACGTGGCGGCGGCCCGGGCCACCCTGGCCCGCACCATCGGCGCGCTGCTGGTCGACGCCATCGCCGCCGGCCTGCGCTGACCCGACCCTCCGCACCGCCGCCGGGTCGCCGGTCGACGGCGACCCGCCGCGCCCGGTCTGCTCGGTCGTCGCGGGATCCGGGCCTGCTCAGTCCTCGCGCAGCCGGCGCAGGATCCGGGTCAGCTCGTCCCGGTCGGCCGGGTCGAGGGCGCCGAAGAACCGTTCCGCCTCGGCGGCCCGGGCACCCCGGATGGCCTCGCCGACCCGTTCGCCCTCCCCGGTGAGCGCGACCAGGGTGGCCCGCCGGTCGACCGGGTCGGGCCGGCGCTCGACCAGCCCGCGCTCGGCCAGGCCGTCGACCACCTCGGTGGCGGAGCGGGGCGCGATGCGCAGGTGCTCGGCGAGCGCGCTGAGCCGCAGCGCGCCGTGCCGCATGAGCACGGCGAGCGCCCGGGCGTGCCCCGGGTTGATCTCCCATGGTTCGAGGGTGCGCTTGGACTGGTGGCGCAGCCGCCGGGCCACCGCCCAGAACGTCTCGGCCAGGCTCTCCTCGTCATCGCTGCCGGTCACCGGAATACGGTAACAGTACATACTGTTGCTACCTCATGATGAGGTAACCTCAGCAATGTCCCCCGACGAGAGAGAGCACCCCTTGGACGGATTCCGTGACGGCCGCGGTGGCGGCCGAACCTCCGTGACCCCCGCCGAGAAGACGCAGGCCCGCCAGGTGTCGCTGCGCCGGATCGGCGGCCTCTTCACCGCCCACCGCGGCCCCCTCGCCGCCGTGGTGGCGATCATCGTGGCGTCGTCCGTGATCGCGATGGCGTCGCCGTTCCTCCTGCGTACCGTGATCGACCGGGCCCTCCCGGAGCGCGACCTGACCCTGCTGGCCTGGCTGGTCGCGGGCATGGTCGGGGTGGCCGCCGTCACCGCCGTGCTCGGCGTGGCGCAGACGTGGATCTCCACCCGGGTGGGGCAGGAGGTCATGCACCGGCTGCGCACCGACGTCTTCACCCACCTCCAGCGCCAGTCGATCGGCTTCTTCGTCCGCACCCGCACCGGCGAGGTGCAGTCGCGGATCACCAACGACATCGGCGGCATGCAGGCGGTGGTCACCTCCACCGCCACCTCGATCGCCGCCAACCTCACCACCGTGGTCGCCACCGTGATCGCCATGGTCGCGCTGAGCTGGCGGCTCACCCTCGTCTCGGTGGTCGTGCTGCCGCCCGCCATCTGGCTGACCCGGCGCGTGGCCCGGCTGCGCCGGGAGATCACCGCCCGCCGCCAGCGCGAGCTGGCCGACCTCAACGTCACCATCGAGGAGGGGCTGTCGATCAGCGGCGTGCAGCTGGCCAAGACCCTCGGCGCCGCCGCGACGCTGGTCGACCGGTTCACCGCCTCCTCGGCCCGCCTCGTCGACCTGGAACTCCGCTCGGAGCTGGCCGGCCGCTGGCGGATGGCCTCCATGACGGTGATCTTCGCGGCCATCCCGGCCGTCATCTACCTGGGCGCCGGCCTGCCCGGCACCGCCGGCACGCTCACCATCGGCACCCTGGTCGCCTTCACGGCGCTGCAGGGCAACCTGTTCCGGCCCCTCATGGGCCTGCTCAACGTCGGCGTCTCGCTCACCGCCTCGATGGCGCTGTTCGCCCGGATCTTCGAATACCTGGACCTGCCCGTCGAGGTGGCCGACCCGGCGCAGCCCGTGGCCCTCGACCCGGCCCGGGTGCGCGGCCACCTGCGCTTCTCCGACGTCACCTTCAGCTACCCGGGCAGCGACACGGCCGCCGTGGCCGGGGTGAACCTGGACGTACCGGCCGGCACCAGCCTCGCCCTCGTGGGCGAGACCGGCTCGGGCAAGAGCACCCTCGCCGCGCTGATCAGCCGCCTGCACGACCCCGACGCCGGCCGGATCACCGTCGACGGCGTCGACCTCCGCGACCTGCGCCTGGCCGACCTGGCCGCCGTCGTGGGCGTGGTCAGCCAGGAGACCTACCTGCTGCACGCCACCGTGCGGGAGAACCTCCGGTACGCGAAGCCGGACGCCACCGACGCCGACCTCGAGGCCGCCGCCCGCGCCGCCCAGATCCACGACCTGATCGCCGCCCTTCCCGACGGGTACGACACGGTGGTCGGCTCCCGCGGCCACCGGTTCTCCGGCGGCGAGAAGCAGCGCCTGGCCATCGCCCGCACGCTGCTGCGGGACCCGCGGATCCTGGTGCTGGACGAGGCGACCAGCGCGCTGGACACCGAGACCGAGCGCGCCGTGCAGCGGGCCTTCGACGAGCTGGCCCGGGGACGCACCGTGGTGACCATCGCCCACCGGCTCTCCACCGTCCGCGACGCCGACCAGATCGCCGTGCTCGACCACGGCCGGATCGTCGAGTCCGGCACCCACGAGAGCCTCCTCAACCACGCCGGCCGGTACGCGGCCCTCGCCGCCTGAGCGGTCGGCCCTTCTGGTCAGCCGGTGGGCTTGATGCGGGACGCCAGATCGAGGGCGGCCCGGATCGGGTCGCCCGCCCAGCGGCTCGCGAACACGTCGTGCACCCGCCAGCCCGCCCGAGTCAGCGTGCGCTGCCGTTCCAGGTGCGCCGCGACACCGTCCGGGTGCACGGCGCAGACCACCCCGACCGCGTCCGCGCCGGCTCCCACGCAGAGGTCGACCCGCCACCGGCCCACCGGATAGCCGGGCCGCACCGGCAGGTCGAGCCGGCGCAGCTCCTCCGCCAGGTCGGCGGCCCAGCCCGTCACCGCCTCCGCGTCCGGTGCGACCGGCGGCCGGCCCGCGTAGGCCAGGTAGTCGCCCACCAGGCCCTCGGGCGACCGCAGGGAGGTGACCACGGCCAGCCGCGCGCGGGCCCGCGTGACCAGCACGTTGAACAGGTTCGGCTCGGCCACGAACCGGTGCCGCGACGGCGGGTCGCCGTCCACCAGCCCCAGGGAGGCGATCACCACGTCCGCCTCGCTGCCCTGGAACGCGTGCACGGTGCCCGACCGCAGGCCGAGGCGCTCGATCTCGTCGACGTCGAACGCGGCCAGCAGTGCGGCCTCCAGCGCGTCCGCCTGCGCCCGGAACGGGCTGACCACCGCGATCCCGCCCGCCGGCGGGTGGCCGGCGAGCCGCCGCACGAGGTCGAGGGCGGCGGCGACCTCGGCCTCGTTGACACCCTCGACCACTGTCGACCCGGCAACGGTGAGCACGTCGATGACATCGGCGCGCTCGTTGCGCGGATGGCGGGTGACCAGTTCCAGCCGGTCACCGTAGAACCGGCGCGCGGAGAACTGGATCAGGTGCGGGACCGACCGGTGGTGCTCGCCGAGCCAGGTGACCGGGGCGGCGCCGGCCGCCACGTCGAAGGCGCTCGACCGGCGCACGTCGAGCCGGTCGCCGAACCGGTCCAGACCGTGCCGGTGCAGGGTGGCGGCCACGTCCACGTCGGCCACGAACGACACGAACCGGAGCTGCCGGGGGTCGCCGGCCACCAGCGCGCGCCGCGCCCGGGCCAGCACCGGCGCGGCCCGCAGCTGGTCGATGTGGGCCGCCTCGTCGAGCACCACCAGGTCGAACATCCCGGCCACCGGCGGCAGCAGGTCCTCGACGTCGGTGACCGTACCCACCCACAGCGGCAGCGCCCGCACCAGCGCCTCGGCGTCCAGCCCGGCGAGCAGCTCGCGGCGGCGGTTCCGGCCGGCCCGCAGCGCTGCGCCGAGGCCGCTGGTGGCGCGCCGCGCCGCACCGGTCCACCGCCGGGCACTGGCCGCCCGGTGGCGCATCGCCGTGCCGACGGCCTCGGCCAGCGCGGCGTCCGCCTCCGCCAGGCTGCGCCACGCGGCCGCCAGGTCGGTGCCGCCGGTGGCGGCCAGCCGGGCCGCCGCCCGTACCGCGCCCGCCGCCTCCATGGCGGCCCGCACCCGCTCCACCGGTACGTCGCCGCCGCCCGCGAGCCGCCGCAGCCGCTGCCCGGCGCGGGCCCGCCGCCAGCGCCGCCACCAGCCGTCGCCGGCCCGGGTGGCGTCGGCCAGCGCGGACCGGACCGCGGCCAGGTCGGTGTCCGGGTCGAACACGCCCGAGGCGTCCCGGCTCAGGGCCGGCAGCAGGGGCTGCCAGCCGGGCAGCGCCGCGGCCCGCCGTTCCTCGTCGAGGGCGGCGGCGATGCCGGTGGACACGGCCGTCGCCCGGTCCCGGGCGGACGCCACGGCGGCCTCGTCGGCCCGTAGCGTTGCGTCGTCCACTCCCGCCGCGGCGCCGCCGGCCAGGTCGGCGGCGATCGACTCGCGGCGCTCCGCGTCACCGAACAGCACCGGCGTCGGCCCGGGGTGGCGACGCAGCAGGTCGCCCAGCACGTCCGCGGCGTGCACCGACTGGGTGGCCACCAGCACGGAGCCGCCCCGGTCCACGATGTCCAGCGCGGCGGCGACCAGGGCGTGGCTCTTGCCGTTGCCGGGTGCGCCCGACACGATCACGACCGGCTCGGTCCTGGTCCGCCGGACCACGTCCCGCTGGGCGTCGTTCAAGGGCAGTGGCGACAGCACCTCGGTGTCGTCAGCCGGGACGTTCCCGGTCCTGTCGCCGGTGTCGTCGCCCTGGACGTTCCCGGTCCTGTCGCCGTAGAGCCGGCTCAGCGCCGTGTCCGCCAGCCCGGGGCGCGCGGCCCAGCCGAGCAGGGTGTCGCGCAGCCGGCCGGCGAGCACGTCGCGGGTGGTGAACAGCGCGGCGGCGGCGACCCCGGTGAGCGTGCCGTCGTCGATGCTCCGGGGTGGCGTGGTCAGCACCGCCTCCACCTTCAGAGCGGCGGCCTCGGCGGCGGCGGTGATCCACGCCGTGGTGCCAGGCGCGCCGAGCCAGCCCGGCCCGGCGAGGCCCGGGGCCGCCTCCAGCCGGGCGGCGAGGTCCCGGTCCTCGATCAGGGAGGTCAGCTCCAGGTCCCCCGCCGGCACGATCCGGTAGCCCCGGCGGGTGCGGTCCAGGCGTACCGGCTGGGCCAGCAGCGGCACGCGGACCCGCCGGCGGGCCCCGTCGAGGTCGGCCCCGCCCACGACGAAGGCCAGGCCCCGGCGCAGGATCCGCTCGTCGCGGTGCAGCGCGTCCAGGGCCGCGAGCCGGTCCAGCCGGGTGCCGCGTGGCCCGCGGTCGGGTTCGGGCAGCCAGATCAGCGGGCGTCCGGCGCCGGACACGTCGAAGGTCCGCTCGGCGCCGGCCGGGGCCAGGTCGGCGAGCGCGGTGAGGATCGTCGCCGTCTCCATCGCCCGCCGATTCTGCCGTACGCGGACGACGGTGACCTGCCGCCCGTGGACTGGCATCGATCCCTGTCGCTCGCATGGAAGGGGAGGGAGCCGATGTCCGTGTCGTTCACCGCCGCCCGGTGGCGTGTCCTCGCGCTGCTCACGGCTGCCGTCGTCGTCGGGGCGCTGACCGGGGTGCAGCCCGCGCAGGCCGCGCGGCCGGGCTTCCGGATGCCGTTCCTGTGCGGCCAGACGTGGCAGGGCAGCAACTGGAACGGCCACAGCCCGGCCCACTCCATCGACTGGAACCACTACGACGCCAACGGCAGCCCCGACGACCTCGGCCGTCGCGTGGTCGCCAGCGCCGGCGGGACCGTGCTGGAGTCGTCCTACTCGACCACCACCGGCTATGGCCACACCATCGTCATCGGGCACGGTGACGGCTGGCGCACCCGGTACGCCCACCTCAGCGAGCGCCCGATCGACAAGGGCGCCACCGTGAACCAGGGCACCGTCATCGGCAAGGTCGGCGCCTCCTCGGCGGAGTACGACCTCAGCCCGCACCTGCACTACGAGCAGATCCACGACGGCAGCGTCGTCGTCTCCGTCGTGCAGGGCGTCACGTGGTCCGACTACCTCAAGCGCAACCAGACCAGCACCAACAACTGCTGACCCGGCGGGGCGGATGCCCCCTTGGAGCTCAGGCCTCGGGGGTCCCACCCTTCTCCGGATCGCCTCCCGTCGGGTCGTCCGGCGGCGGCAACTCGCCGGACCTGGGCCCGGGTGGTTGCAGCATGGGGTCGAGCAGGTTGAACTGCTCGACCGGGGAGTCCGGCCGCGGGCCTCGACGTTGCTGTGCGGGCCGTCGCGGCGCCGCTTCCGCCGCCGAAGGGGCCTCCCGCTGGCGCGGCGCGGGCTCCTCCCGCAGCGACTCCGGCATGCCGGCCGGCGTCGCGCCGTCGTCCGGTTCCGGTGGCGTAGCGCCGTTGTCCGGTTCCGGAGTCCCGCTGCCGTCCGGTTCCGCCGGCCCGCTGCCGTCCGGTTCCGCCGGCCCGCGCCGGCGCTCCTCGGCGTACTCCGCGCGCCGGCGTTCGAGGTCCCGCTTCCACTCCAGAGCGATGCGCTTGTCCCAGTACGGCCGGAGCAGATCCCGGACCGGCTCGTCCAGGTCGACCGACACGTCCGGCTCGCAGGTGAACGTGACCTCGCCGCGCTCGTAACCCCAGGGGAGGGCGTCGTCGCCGGTCATCGCGTCGTCCAGCGTGAGCGCGAAGGCCCGGGGACGATCCGGCGGGAACTCCGCGGCACACCGGACCGCGATCCGCCGGAACCGCTGCATGGCCTGCGGCTGGAACTGGTCGACGTACCAGCCGAAGAGTTCCGGCCGCGCGTTGTTCGTGGTCCAGGTGAAGGTGACCCGGACGACGAAGTGGTAGACCTGCCCCTGCGCCGGGACGAGCAGGGTGGGCGCCGCCCGGCGGTCGACGAGCGTCACGGGCGAGGCCTCCGCCTCAACCCACCGCAACTGGTCCAGAATGGGCCGGGCCGCCGCCCACAACTGCTTCGCCCCGCGCCACGTGACCGCCCAGAGTTCCCGGGCACGGGCGCGCCACTGCTCCCACCGGTCCGAGGCCTGGCCGCTCGGTGCCGTCGGGCCGGCGCCTGTCGCTGGGCCGGGGGCTGCCGTCGGGCCGGTGGCTGCCGCTGGATCGGTGTCTGCCGCTGGGCCGGCCGCTGTCGCTGGCTCGGTGCCGTTCGTCTCGCCGGGGCGGGAGCCGCCGTTGTCGTCAGGCGTCCCGGTCATCGCACCCCTCTCCGTCGAGCAGCCGTGCGTCGCCCGGCCGCGCCGGTGCGGGGTCGGTGCGGCCGTTGGAGGGGTGTGCGGAGGTGTCGAGCGGCCTCCGCCGTCCCACGCTAACAAGCCGGCGCGGCGGCGCGCGGCAGCCGCGCGGGGCCGAGGCGGGCGCCTTGGCCTGGGGGCCGGCACGCCGCTCGTGGACGATCATGATCGCTGACGGACGGGTGACAGGACACGCCGACGGCACGGTCCCCAGCCGCCATTCACGAAACGGAATATGTGGATGTTCGGCCGGTGTCGACTGTCCTCGTGAACTGGTCGGATGGCGGGACGGACATCGCCGTTCGACGACAGGAGGGACCGTGCGCACACCATCGCGTGCGACGACGGGGGCCACCGCGCTGCTACTCGCGGCCGGGCTGGTCCTGACCGCGGAAGCCGGCGGCCAGGCGGCGCCCCGAACCGAGACCCCGACCCAGGCGCAGCCCGGCCACCTGCCGGGCGACAGCCACGACACCAAGACCAGGGACAACCGGACGGGCCGGACCGCGCCGACGGACCGCCAGCGGGACCGGGCCGCGGCGCTCGGCGCGCGCGTCCGCTGGACCGACTTCGGTACGCCCGCCACGCTGACGCCGGCCGATCGGCCGCTCGCCGCCGGCCTGCCCGCCGACCCGGCCGCCGCGGCGCGGGCCTACGTGGCCGCGAACCGGGACGTGCTGGGGCTGACCGAGGAGGGCGCCGCTGCGCTGGAGCAGTTGACCGTCGCGCCGATGGGTGACGGCGCCACCGTGCTGTTCCGGCAGCGCTTCGGCGACCTGCCCGCGGCGGTCGACGGCATGCTGGCCGTCGGCGTGCGCAACGGGACGGTCTGGCACGTCAGCTCGTCCCTGGCCCGGGACGGCGGAACGCCCGCCCCGGCCACGATCAGCGCCGACCAGGCCCGGCAGGCCGCCGCGGCCGACGCCGGGCTGACCGGTCCGACCGTCCTGCGTACCGCGCTGGTCGCCGTGCCGACCGCGGACCGGGGGCCGCGGGCGGCGTACGAGGTGGTCCTCGGCGCGGACGTCACCGGCGCGGACCCGGCGGCCTTCGCCACCTACGTGGACGCCCGCGACGGCAGCGTGCTGGTCCGCGAGGACCTGGTCGACCACGACGTGGACAACCCGTCGTGGGAGGTCTTCCCGAACTCCCCGTCGGTGGACAAGTCCTCCGACGACACCCGAGTGCGCTGGTGCGCCGCGCCGGCGGCCGGCTGCGCCGAGGTGGTCGGCGTGCCCGGGCACCCCGCGTGGGACGTGGACCCGGCCACCGGGACGTCCACCACCACGACGAACGGCAACAACGCGATCGCCGTGCAGAACTGGTTCAGCAACGACCCGTTCAGCGTGGGCACCGAGACGGCCACCCCGCGCCCCGACCGGAACTACGCGTATCCGTGGACCAACCAGTGGTACGAGCAGAAGTGCAGCCCGGACACGTTCACCTCGCCGCAGGCCAACGACATCGACGCGGCACGGGCGAACCTGTTCGCCATGCACAACCGGATGCACGACTGGTCCTACCGCCTGGGCTTCACCGAGGCGACCTGGAACATGCAGCGGGACAACCTCGGCCGTGGCGGGCTCGGCAACGACCCGGAGCAGGGCAACGCGCAGGCCGGCGGCGTCAGCGGTGGCCCGCCGACCTTCGCGGCCCGCAACAACGCCAACCAGATCACCCCGCCGGACGGCATCGCCCCGACCACCAACATGTACCTGTGGCAGCCGAGCGCCGGCTCGTTCTACGCGCCCTGCGTCGACGGCGACTTCGACATGTCGGTCATCGCCCACGAGTACGGCCACGCCGTCAGCGGCCGCATGATCGCCGGACCGAACGCCGGGGTCAGCTCCCCGCAGGGCATGAGCGAGAGCTGGTCGGACCAGCTCGCCATGGAATACCTCTACGAGCACGGGTACGCGGCGCCCGGCCGGCGCGGCTTCACCATCGGTGAGTACACGACCGGCGACTCCCGGGCGGGCATCCGCAACTACAACATGAGCGACAGCCCGCTGAACTACAGCGCCATCGACTACGACTTCGTGGGCCTCCAGGTGCACGCGTCCGGCGAGGTCTGGAGCGCGACCAACGCCGACATCCGGGCGGCCATGATGCGCCGCTACGGTGCCGGGAACGCGGCCCTGCAGAAGTCCTGCGCCGTCGGGGCGACGCCGGTGACCGCGTGCCCGGGCAACCGGCGGTGGATCCAGCTCGTCTTCGACTCGTTCCTGCTGATGGCGGTCAGCCAGGTGAGCATGGTCGACGCCCGGGACGCGATGCTCGCGGCCGACCGGATCCGCTTCGGCGGAGCCAACCAGGACCTGCTCTGGAACGCCTTCGCCGCCCGGGGGCTCGGCGAGACGGCGGCCAGCGTGGGCAACGCCGACACCGATCCGACGCCCGGCTTCACCTCGCCGTACGCGAAGGAGGGCACCCTGCGGTTCGCGCCGGAGGGCGACGACGCGGTCGTGCCGGGGGCGCAGCTGTTCGTGGGCCGCTACCAGGCCCGGGCCGTGCCGGTCGCGGACACCGACGCGGCCACCCCGCTGACCGACCGGGTGAGCCTGGTTCCCGGCACGTACGAGTTCGTCGTCCGGGCGCCGGGTTACGGGCACCGCCGGATCGGCCCGGTCACCGTCAAGGCCGGGCAGGTCCGGGACCTGCCGGTGAAGCTGCGCCGCAACCTGGCCTCGACCAGCGCCGGCGCGGCGGTCGGCGGCGACGGGATCAACCTCGCGAAGATCGCCGACGACGACGAGGCCACCAACTGGGCCTCGCTCGGCGCGCCGGTGGCCGGGCGGCAGGTCACCGTCGACCTGGCCGGTGGCACCCAGCAGGTCCGCCGGGTGCAGGTCAGCGCGATGCTGCGACCGCCGGTCGCCGGTGACCCGGACGCCGGCACGCAGAGCCGGTTCTCCGCGGTGCGGCAGTTCCGGGTGCTCGCGTGCGAGGCGAAGCAGGCGGTGAGCTGTGCCGACGCCGCGGACTTCCGGGTGGTCTATACGAGCCCCGCGGACGCCTTCCCGTCGGTGGCCCCGCGGCCCCGGGCACCGGAGCTGATCATGCGGTCGTTCGACATCCCGCGCACCAAGGCGACCCACCTGCGTGTCGAGGTGCTGACCAACCAGTGCACCGGTGCGCCGGACTACGCCGGTGAGCAGGACGCCGACCCGCGTGCCGGTACCGACTGCGCCACCGCGAGCCCACAGGCGCAGAACGTGCGGATCGCCGAGTTCCAGGCGTTCGCCCAGTAGGTGCGGTGGGTGCGGGTGGGCGGCGCCACCGCCCACCCGCACCACTCATCCGGTGTTCACCCGGCATTCGGGGCGCGGTCGCCGCGCGGGGCTGTACGCCGGGAAGGATCACCGCCAGACTGGGCGCGATCGGAAAAACGATAGCGATCGATGCCGTCGCCCAGTTCAGGGAGGATCCCTTGACCACGCTCGCGACCCCGCTCCGCTCCACCGGCGCCCGCGTACGCCGCGCGCTCGGCGCGTGCGCCCTGCTCACCGCCATGGTCGCGGCCGCGCTCGTCGGCCCGCCGGCGGCCTCCACCCGGCTCGCCGAGCCGGCACAGGCCGCCGTCTACAGCTCCTGCACGATGACCCGGTGCGCGGACGCCCGCACCGCGCGCTCCGGCTGGTCCGCCCGCAGCTTCCCGACCAGCCGCGGCTGGTACTCCTGGAGCGGCGGCCAGTGCAACTTCGCCGGCGGCCGGTTCTACAACTACGAGGGGCAGCTCCCCACCAACGCCACCTACTACGAGTACGACGTCTACCCGCGCGCCTGCGGCGCCGCCCGGGACGCGTACCGGATCGTGGTCAACAAGAGCACCGGGGCCACCTGGTTCTCGCCCGACCACTACGTCAACTTCTACCGGCTCTGAACGACGTGGGGGGCGGGTCGGGCCGGCAGGCCCGGCCCGCGCCGACCGGAAGGGAACAACCGATGGGCGCAGCGTCCCCGCAGCCGCCGGCCTGGCTCGCGTTCGACGCCGGAGCGGAGGCCGAGGCGGCCGGCGTGGTCCTGGCTGGAGGGCACGTCCGGACCCGGGCGGGTCTGCACGAGGCGCTGGCCGCGGCCGTACCCCTGCCCGGCTGGTTCGGGCGCAACTGGGACGCGCTCGCCGACGTGCTGGCCGACCGGCTCGACGCCGGCCCGCTGACCCTCGTCGTGAGGGACGCGGCCGATCTGCTCGCCGACGAGCCGCCGGCCCAGCTCGGCACCCTCCTCGACGTGCTCGGCGCGGTCGCCGCGGGCGGCCACCACTCGCTGCGCGTGGTGCTGCGCGACCACCCCGACCGGCTGGCCGCCCTGCGGACCAGGATCACCGCCGCCCTGGGCGGCCGGGTCGGCGCCCCGCCCCCGGACGCGGGCTGATCAGAGCCGGTCAGTTCGGCTGGTCGAGGATGGCGCTGAACCGTTCCTCGGCCAGGTCGAGCTGCGCGAAGATGTGCCGCTTCACCGGCAGGGACAGGGGCGTGTCCGGCCGGGCGATGAGGTCGCGGAAGACCGGCACCAGCGGCCGGTACTTCGCCGCCGAGCGGGCCACCTTCGGCCCGACCGTGTGGATCACGCCCACGCCGTTGTCGGTGAAGTCCGACACCTTGATCACCCGGGCCCAGGGCTCCCGGTCCAGGCTCGCCGCCACGTGCTCCCGGTACTGGACGTGCCGGTCGCGCCCCGGGTCGTACGCCGGGTTGGTGACCGCGCCGACGAGCCGGGCGACCCGCGGGCCGAACCGCGCGGCCAACTCGGCCAGCGCCGCCGGCGTGGGGTCGACGGCTCCAGGTCCCTGCGCGGCGCCAGGCGCGCCGAGCTGGAGTCGTCGCACGGCGCTCGGGCCGGCCAGCTCCGCCGGGTGGTCCTCCACGGCGTCGTGCAGCAGGCCCGCGACGATCACGTCCACGTCCCGCACCTGGTAGTGGTGCATCATCCGGATCGCCACCCGCAGCAGGTGGTTCAGGTACGGCTCGCGCACCCGCCGGTCCTCCCGGTGCAGCTCGGCGGCGAGGTCGAGGGCGGCCGTGAGCCGTTCCCGGGCCGGCTCGTCGAACGCCTCGACCTCCAGCCGGAAGCGGGCCAGCAGGCCCGGCTCCCCGTGGATCTCGGTGATCGCGTGCATCGGCATGGTCGCCAGGTACGCCGGGAACTCCATGCGTCCCTTATAGCTGATCTTCGCCAGAAACGGCCGGGCCGGGTCAGCTCCCGGTCAGTCGCTTGACGAGGCGAACGGTCGTGCCCTCCGGGGTGCCGGCGACGGTCACCTCGTCCATCACCCGCGTCATGATCATCTGCCCCCGGCCCCGGTCGGTGCGGTCCCCGCCGGCGTCGGACCGCCAGCCGCCGCGGTCGCGCACCTCGACCACCAGGTGGTCGGCGCGCAGCTCGGCCCGCAGCGTGGTGATCCCCTCCGGCGCGAAGCGGTAGCCGTGCTCGATGGCGTTGGCGCACGCCTCGCCGGCGGCGATCAGCACGGTCTCGACGTCCCACTCGCTCACCCCGTGGGCGCGCAGCCAGCGGCGCAGCCGCTCCCGGGTGGGCGCCAGCCGGGCGGGGTCGGCGGGCACGTCGACCGTGAACGCCGGGGCGGTCCCGGCCGGGTCGTCGCCCGGCACCAGCCCGGCGGCTGTCCCACCCTCCACGTCCGGTCCCCCGTCCCGCGCACCTCCCGGGCCTGGGCGATCGCCGTCACCGTCCCGTCCTGTCGGTCATTGTCCCCGGTCCGGGGGCCGGGTATTCCTCGACCCGGCGGTTCGTTCCGACCGGATGTCCGATCCGGCCGGGCGGGCGTGGCGGCACCGGGCCGCGGGTGACAATCGGCGGGTGGACCGGGTGCTGGACCTGCTGCTGGCGCTGCCGCCCGCGCTGGTGCTGGCCCTGGTGTTCCTGCTGCCGGCCCTGGAGGCGTCGACGTTCCTCGGGCTGCTCGTGCCGGGCGAGATCGCCGTCCTGGTCGGCGGGGTCCTCGCGCACGAGGGACGGCTGCCGCTCTGGGCCGTGGTCCTCGCCGCGGTCGCCGGCGCGGCCGTCGGCGACCAGGTCGGCTACCTCGTGGGCCGCCGGTACGGCCGCCGCCTGCTGGGCCGCGTGCCCCGCCGCTTCGTCCGCTCCGGGGAGCTGTCGCGGGCGCTGGAGCTGGTCCGCCGCCGGGGCGCGGTCGCCGTGGTGCTCGGCCGGTTGGGCGGCGGCGCTGCGCGCCCTCGTGCCCGGGCTGGCCGGGCTGAGCGGCATCCCGCACCGCGCGTTCACCGTGGCGAACCTGGCCGGCGGCGTGCTCTGGGCGGTGGCCGTGACGCTCCTCGGCTACCTGGCGGGGGCGTCGTTCCGGCTGCTGGAGCGGCGGCTCGGCTGGGGCGGCGAGGCGCTGCTCGCCCTGGTGGTGCTGCTGGTGGTCGTGCGGGTGGTCCGGGCCCGGCGGGCCGCCCGCCGCGAACGGGCGGACCCTGCCGGGCCCCGCTGACCTCCAGCCGGGCCGACGCCCCGAGGACGAGGCGCCGGCCGGTGCGGGAGTGGATCAGCCGCTGATCTTGCCGGTGCCGACGCCCCTCTGCGGTGTCGGAGTCGCACGGTGCTTCCTCCAGGGTGGGGGGGGGGGGGGGGGGGGGGGGGGGGGGGGGGGGGGGGGGATCGCCGGGCGCCGCGTGGGGGACGGGCGCGGCCCCGGCTCAGAGGGGCAGCCGGCCGGCGCCCGCGTACGCGCCCACGACGAGCGGCACGAGCGGCGTGGGCAGCACGGGTGCGGCGCGCAGGGTGGGCCTCCAGCCGGCGTCGCCGCCGAGGTCCGGGTCGTGCGCCGCGTTGTACGCCCCGAGCAGGTCCACCGGATGGGCCGGGCCGCCGCCCTGGCGCAGCCAGCTGCCCCGCTCGGTCAGCGCGGTGCCGCCCCAGTCGTGGATGAGGTCGGCCGGGTCGACGTCGCCCGCCAGGGTGAAGAAGTTGTTCTCCGCCACGATGGCGGACCGCACGCCGACGCCGAGGGCGTACTCGAAGCGGGGGCCGCCGAGCCGGTAGTGATTCTCGTGCACGTCGACCTGGCCGAACCGGACCCGGGGCAGCCGCTGGAGGTCGCCGTCGAAGAGGTTGTGGTGCACGCTCACCTTGAGCCGGTCGACGTCCGGGCCGACGGTGTTCGACGAGCCGATCAGCATCAGCTTGTCCCGCCCGGCGAACCGGTTCCAGGAGGCGGTGACCAGGCTGGCCGTGTGCGTGACGTCCAGCGACCCGTCGTGCACCTGGTAGGGCCGGCCGAAGTAGGTCGGCTGGCCACCGTCCGGGTTGTCGCCGTCGGTGAACGTGTTGTGGTCGACCCAGACGTGCTCGCTGCGGCGTACCGAGATCTGGTCGTACTGGGAGTTCCAGTTGCCGGCGTCGCCGTCGGTGGGGGACCAGGCGGGGAAGCAGTCCCGGGCGTCGGCGAGGGTGAGGTTGCGGACGATGACGTTGTCGACCCGGTCGATCATCAGGGTCAGCCCGGTGAGCCGGGCGCCGCGCAGCCCGACGATCGTGGTGTTCGCGCCGACGTTGATCTGGGTCTGCCGGGTCTGGTTGGCCGCCGAGCGCACCCGGGCCGCCTCCAGGGGCCCGCTCGGGTCGACCCGCCCCCAGACCGCCGGGTCGTACGCGGCCAGGTAGCCGTCCAGCGTGTAGTCCGGGTCGGCCAGGTCGGCGCAGTCGAGCGGGGTGCCGTCGGGGCCCTCGAAGCCGTCGACGGTGCCGGCCACGTACACGATCTTGGGGGTGGCGTCGGCGGCGTTGGCGGCGTTGTCCCCGCCGAGCGCCTCGACCAGCTCGGCCCGGGTGCGGACCACCCGGATCCGGTCCGGGGCCGCGGCCGCGCCGCCGGTGGTGCCGGCGCCCTCGGCGGCCCAGCCGTCGTTCGCGGGGAGCGCCTGCCGGCCGAGGTCGCGGGCCGGTCGGGACAGGGCCGGGCCGGCGGGTGCGGCCGGCGCGGGGGCGCCGGTGACCGCGAGCGCGGCGGTGAGGAGCGCCGCGCCGACTGCTGTTCTCCGCATGACTCCTACCGTCCTGTCCGCTTCTGGTGGCCGATATCTGCGACGGTAGAGTCATTGTTTTATATGGGTCAATGCGTATTGTGTGCAGGTTTGTTGCAATGGTGCGGGCCGTACGGCATTGCCCCGACCGGTTGCGGCGGGATAGGCGGGCATCTGTCCGGATCGTCCGGGCCGGGTTTGCACTACCGTTGCGGCGCCTCCCCGTCGGGCAGCTCGATCCGGTACGGCGGGACCGCCCACGGCACCCCCGACTCCGACGGCAGCGCCCCTGATTCCGCGGCCCCGCGTAGCACCGCGTCGACGCCCCGGATCACCCGCTCGCGCCGCGGCCCGTCGCCCTCGGCGCGCACCAGGTCGCCGGCGAGCAGAATCGGCTCCGGTGCGTCCCGCAGCGCCGCGATGATCGCCGTGAACGGCGCGGTCCGCGCGAGCGGCGCGATCAGCGGGGTGCCGGCGGCCCGGTGGTCGAGCAGGTTCTCCAGCAGCCCGTGCCGGCCGGGCACCTCGCGCAGGGCCGGGTCACCGGGCAGCCGGAGCCGGTCGGTCGGATACTCCAGCACGGCCCGGCCCCGGTCGCCCGTGACGTGCACCTCGCCGGCGATGTACGCCTCGCCGGCCAGGGTCACGGCGGCCAGCACCGGTGGCCCGGTCCGGGGCGTCACCCGGAGCACGGCGGTGTCGTCCACCTCGATGGGCCGCACCCGGTAGCGCTCCACCTCGATCCGGGCCGGCCGGACCGGCGCGCCGGTCACCGCCTCGGCGACGGCCAGGCACTGCATGACCGCGTGGGCGAGGGGGTTGGCCAGGGCCCCGTCGAGCGCGGGCCGGCCGTCCAGGGTGCGGCGGCCGGCCCACGGGGCGCGGGCGTAGTAGGCGTCGGGCCGGCGCCAGGCCGCCACGGTGGCGACGGCGGTGACCGTGCCGAGCCGTCCGGCCGCGAGCGCGGCGGTCAGCTCGGCCAGGGCCGCCGAGCCGAGCGCCTGGAAGCCGACCTGCACGGCCCGGCCGGCGTCCTCCGCCGCTTCGGCGAGCCGCCGGTGTTCGATCAGGTCGAGCACCGGCGGTTTCTCCAGCAGCAGGTCCGCTCCGGCGGCCAGCGCGTCGAGGGCGATCGGCAGGTGGGTGTGCGGAGGCGTGCAGACCACCACCACGTCGGGGCGTACGGCGGCGAGCATGGCCCGGTGGTCGGTGAAGACCCGCGCCCCGGGCGGTACGGGGGCGGCCGGTTCGTCCTCCAGAGGGCGGACGTCGACCAGCCCGACGAGGCGCACCCGGCCGGCGTCGTGCAGCGGTGCGATGCCCCGCCGGTGCCAGCGGCCGTGCCCGTTCGCCCCGATCAGCGCCACCCGGGGCGGCGTCATGCCGCACCGGCCAGGGTGGCCCGGACGCCGTGCCGGTCGAGGGCGTCGAGCCAGCCGGTCACGCCGGCCCGGACCTCGTCGTCGGCGGCCAGGTCGGCGGGGAAGACCTCGCGCAGCGCGAAGACCGCGTCGACCGCCCCGGCCGGGGTGCCCGGGGCGGCGGCGAGGGCCGCGCGGATCCGGTCGGCGAGCGGGTCGTCGAGCGGCAGGGGGCGGCCGTCGTCGGCGTACCCGAGAACGAAGCGCAACCAGGCCGCGACCACGAGGGCGGCCCAGTGGGCCGGGCGGCCGGCGGCGCGGAGGTCGGCGATGGTGTGCAGCACCCGCTGGGGCAGCTTCTGCGAGCCGTCCATGGCGATCTGAAGGGTGCGGTGCCGGATCGCCGGGTTGGCGAACCGGGTCAGCACCTCCTCGCCGTAGGCCGGCACGGAGACGCCGGGCGGCGGGGCGAAGCTGGCCGCCACGTCCTCGGCGACGAGCCGGCGCAGCACGTCGTCCAGCCCTGGCAGGGCCAGGGCCTCGGCGACGGTCTCCGCGCCGGCCAGGGCCCCCAGGTACGCCGTCGCCGAGTGCACCCCGTTGAGGGTGCGCAGCTTCAGCCGCTCCCACGGGCCGGCGTCGGTGGTGAGCACCGCCCCGGCCCGCTCCCAGGCCGGCCGGCCGGCCGGGAAGTCGTCCTCGAGCACCCACTGGGAGTACGGCTCGGCGGCCACCGCCGCCAGGTCGGTCACGCCGAGCGCCCGCCGGGCGGTGTCCAGGGTGTCCGGGGTGGAGGCCGGCACGATCCGGTCGACCATGGTGCCGGGGAAGCTGACCTGCCGCTCGATCCAGCCGGCCGGCCCGTCGGGCACCCGGGCCAGCGTGAGCGCCTGGGTGACGAGGCCGCGCAACCGGCGGCCGTTGGCGGGGAGGTTGTCGCAGCTGACCAGCGCGACCGGGCCGGCGTCGGCGGCGGCCCTGGCGAGCAGCCCGCGGACCAGCAGCCCCGGCACGGTCCGCGGGGGCCGGTCGGTGGTGAGGTCGGCCACCAGGTCCGCGTCGGCGCACAGCGTGCCGGTGACCGGGTCGAGCTGGTACGCCTTCTCCGTCACGGTCAGCGTCACCACCCGGATCGCCGGGTCGGCGAGCAGGCGTACCACGGCGGCCGGGTCGCCGGGCGCGTGGCGTACCCCGGCCAGGGCGCCGACCACCCGGGTGGCCGTGCCCTCAGGGGCCAGGGTGGTGACGCTGAACAGGGCGTCCTGCGCGGCGAGCGCGTCGACCACGGCGGTGCTGCGCGGGGCGACCCCGACGATGCCCCAGTCCCCGCCGGCCACGGCGACCGCCGCCTCGGTGTGCACGGCCTGGTGGGCGCGGTGGAACGCGCCGAGCCCGAGGTGGACGATGCCCACCGGGACGGTGCCGGGGCGCAGCAGCGGCCGGCACTCGACGGGCAGCCGGCG
This sequence comes from Micromonospora chaiyaphumensis, assembly GCF_900091435.1. Lineage (GTDB taxonomy): Bacteria > Actinomycetota > Actinomycetes > Mycobacteriales > Micromonosporaceae > Micromonospora > Micromonospora chaiyaphumensis. The sequence continues at coordinate 770,435 of NZ_FMCS01000001.1, read as the reverse complement.
CAGGGTCGCGAGACCGAGGTGGTCGGTGGTCAGCGCCATGCCGGGCCGTCCGGGAAGCGGAACTCGGCGATCGACTCCGGTCGCATGGTGCTGCTGTAGCCGGGGGCGGTCGGCAGCAGGTAGCGCCCGCCGCGGGTGCGGACCGGGTCGACGAAGTGCTCGTGCAGGTGGTCCACGTACTCGACCAGCCGGCCGTCGAGGCCGGTGCCGACGCGGAGGTGGTCGAAGATCGCCAGGTGCTGGACGTACTCGCAGAGGCCGACGCCACCCGCGTGCGGGCAGACCGGCACGCCGAACTTCGCCGCCATGAGCAGCTCGGCGAGGACCTCGTCGACCCCGCCGACCCGGCAGGCGTCGACCTGCATGACACCGATCGCCTCGGCCTGGAGGAGCTGCTTGAAGATCACCCGGTTGGCGGCCACCTCGCCGGTGGCGACCCGGCACCGGCCGCCGGTCAGCTCGGTGACCGCGCGGGCGATCCGGGCGTGGCCCAGCACGTCGTCGGCGTGCGTCGGCTCCTCGATCCAGTACGGGTCGACCTCGGCCAGCGCGGTCATCGCGGTGATCGCCTGGTCGACGTCCCAGACCTGGTTGGCGTCCATCATGAGCAGGGCGTCCGGACCGATCTCGGCGCGGATGATCCGGGCCCGGCGCAGATCGTCGTCCAGCGGGCCGCCCACCTTCATCTTCACGGCCCGCCAGCCGTCGGCGTACGCGGCGCGGGTGAGCGCCCGCACCTTGTCGTCCGGGTAGCCGAGCCAGCCGACCGACGTGGTGTACGAGGGGAAGCCGTCCCGGTCCAGCCCGGCCAGGCGGTCGGCGAGGCCGTCGCGCCCCTTGTCGAGGATGGCGGCCGCCTCGTCGGGGGTGAGCGCGTCGGTGATGTGGTGGAAGTCGACGGTGGCCACCAGGTCGTCGGTGGGCAGCTCGGCCAGGAACCGCCACAGCGGCTTGCCGGCGAGCTTGGCGCGCAGGTCCCAGACGGCGTTGACCAGCGCGCCGGTCGCCATGTGGATGACGCCCTTCTCGGGGCCGAGCCAGCGCAGCTGGACGTCGGCGGTGAGCGAGCGCCAGAACGCCACCGGCTCGGCGGCGATCTCCGCGACGGTCCGGCCGCGCACGTGGTGGGCCAGGGCCCGCACGGCCGCGCAGGTGATCTCGTTGCCCCGGCCGTTGGTGAAGGTGAACCCGGCCCCGGTGGGGCCGCCGTCCGTGGTCAGCTCCACGTAGGTGGCCGAGTAGTCGCCCCGGTTGATGGCGTCCGAGCCGTCGCCGCTGGCGGCCGTGGGGAACCGGACGTCGTGCACGTGCACGTCGGTGATGGTGGTCATGCAGCCTCCCCGAACTTGAAGACCCGCTTCGGCAGCCGGTACGCGAGGTCCACGATGGTCTCGGCGGCCTCGTCGGCGGGCAGCCGGTGCTCGGCGACGAGGCGGGCCAGGAAGCCGGCGTCGACCCGGCGGGCCACGTCGTGGCGTACCGGGATGGAGCAGAACGCGCGGGTGTCGTCGACGAACCCGGCGGTGTTGTAGAAGCCGGCGGTCTCGGTGACCGCCTCCCGGAACCGGCGCAGCACCTCGGGCGAGTCGAGGAACCACCAGGGCGCCCCGAGGTGCAGGGCCGCGTAGCCGCCCGCGAGGGGGGCGAGTTCCCGGGTGAAGGTGTCCTCGTCCAGCGTGTAGAGCACCACCCGCAGCCGTGGGTCGTTGCCGTGCGCGTCGAGCAGCGGGGCGAGGCCGTGCACGTAGTCGGTGGCCTGCGGCACGTCGCCGCCGACATCCCGGCCGTGCCGGGCGTACAGCCAGCGGTTGTGGTTGCGCACGGCGCCCGGGTGCAGCTGCATGACCAGGCCGTCGTCGAGCGACATCCGGGCGAACTCGAGCAGCATGTGCGCCCGGAACGCCTCGGCGTCGGCGGCGTCGGCCCGCCCGCGCCGGCCCCGGTCGAAGAGCGCCGCCGCCTCCGCCGGGTCGAGAGCGAGGGTACGGGCGGTCGGGTGCCCGTGGTCCGACGAGGTGGCGCCCGCCGCGATGAACGCCGCCCGGCGCCGCCGCAGCGCGGCCAGGTAGCCGGCGTACGTGCCGGTGTCCTCGCCGGAGACCTCGGCGAGCCGGTCCACGTTGGCCGGCCAGTTGTCGAACTCCATGTCCACCACGTCGTCCGGTCGGAACGTGGTGACCACCCGCCCACCCGGCCCGCCCCAGCCGTCGGCGGCGAGCTTGGCGTGCCGGCCGAGGTCGTCCAGCGGGGACTCGGTGGTGGCGAGCACCTCGATGCCGAAGCGCTCGAACAGGGCCCGGGGCCGGAACTCCGGCTCGGCGAGGCGCGCGGCCAGTTCGTCGTAGACCGCGTCGGCGGTGGCCGGGGAGAGCGCGGTGGTCACCTCGAAGACGTCGCGGAAGGTCTGCTCCAGCCACAGCCGGGACGGGGTACCGCGGAACAGGTGCCAGTGGGCGGCGAAGCGACGCCAGATCGTCCGCCCGTCGGTCTCGACCGGGCTGCCGTCGACGCTGGGCACGCCGAGGTCGCCCGGGGGCACCCCCTGGCTGAGCAGCATCCGGGTGAGGTAGTGGTCGGGCACGACGAGCAGCCGGGCCGGGTCGGGGAACGGGTGGTCCTCGGCCAGCAGGGCCGGGTCGACGTGCCCGTGCGGGGAGATGATCGGTTGGTCGGCCGCCAGGGCGTACAGGTCGCGGGCCAGGGCGCGCAGGCCGGGTTCGGCGGGCAGCAGCAGGTCGCTGCGGGACGTGGTCGGCACGGGGGCGGATCTCCTCGGTCAGGGGAGGGTGAGCAGGTCGGCGACGCGGACGGGGGCGCCGGTCTCCAGCGAGCGGTTGGCGGCCAGCCCGGTGAGCAGGGCGAGCGCCCCGTCGTACGCGGTGGCCGCCCGGCCGAGCGGGTCGGGCTCGCCGCCGAGCAGCACCCGGGTCATCCGGGCGTCCGCCCCGCCGTGGCCCTGGGGGGTCCAGCCCTCGACGGGGACGTCGACCGGTGGCGCCCAGAACGGCCGCAGGGTGAGCCGGGCCGCGCCGCGTTCGGCCGCCGCCTCGTCGCCGTGCAGGGCGGCGCCCTTGAGCGCGCCGGCGACGGCGGGGGAGACGTGGTCGCTCTCGGTGACCTCCAGTTCGAGGCGGCCCCGGCTGCCGTTGACCATCACCCGGTAGCCCTCCCAGGGGGCGTACGCGGTCAGGTGGTAGGTCATGGTGGCCCCGGTGGAGTAGCGGGCCAGCACGGCGAGGTCGTCCTCGATGGTGACGCCGGGGGCGAAGACGTTGCGGTCGCGGTGGTAGCCGTCCTCGGCCTCCGCCTCCAGGTACAGCTCGCGCAGCCGGGGGTGCTCGGCCAGCCGCAGCGCGAACGGGTCGTCGGCGGCGGCCGGGGCGCCGTGCGCGCGGTCGTAGTCGCGGGCGTAGCCGTGCCGGCGGCCGGACTCGCCGTAGAAGAACAGCCGGCCGGCCGCGTGCACCTCGGCCGGGCGGGCGTCCAGCCACCAGTTGACCAGGTCGAAGTGGTGGCCGGCCTTGTGCACGAGCAGCCCGCCGGAGGTGGCCTTGTCCCGGTGCCAGCGGCGGAAGTAGTCGGCGCCGTGGCGGACGTCGAGCAGCCACTCGAAGTGCACCGAGCCGACTTCGCCTACCGCGCCGTCGGCGAGCAGCCGGCGGACCTGCTCGTGCAGCGGGTTGTAGCGGTAGTTGAAGGCGACGGTGACGCGGCGCCCGGTCTCGGCCACCGCGTCCAGGATCCGGCGGCAGCGGGGCGCGTCGACGGTCATCGGCTTCTCGGTGACCACGTCGCAGCCGGCGCGCAGGGCAGCCGTGACGTACTCGTCGTGGGTGACGTCCACGCTGGTCACCAGCACCACGTCGACCCGCTCCCTGGCCAGCATGGCCGCGAAGTCCGCGGCCCGGTACGTGGGCACCGGCGGGTGGCCCAGCCCGGCGAGCCAGCGGTTGTGCGCGTCCATCCGCGCCTGGTTGACGTCGGCGAGGGCGACCAGTTCGGCGGTGTCGGAGTGGTCGAGGGCGAGTGCGCGGACGAACATCTCGGCGCGGGCCCCGGCGCCGACCAGGGCGTGCCGGACCCGGTCCCGGGCGGGTGGTGACATGGCGTCGGCCTCCCCGGAGAGCTGCAAAGGTTTGCAGCGAAGAAACCACGCCGGCGAAGACCGCGTCAACGATCGATGGCAAAGCCGTCACTTAGATCCGCTTTGATGGTGAAAAGTGGGTGTGGTGGGAGCGGTGCCGCAATCGATCCGTAACGAACTCCCGTTGACACGGGAGCAACCGTTTGCATTAATTGGCGGCACCCACGTGACCGCCACCACATTGGACGAGGGAGCCCGCCGTGCCAGCCACCATCCGGGACGTCGCGCGGGCCTCGGGCGTGCACATCTCCACCGTGTCCCGCACGTTCTCGGCCCCGCACCTGGTCAACCCGGAGACCCGGGTCCGGGTGCTGGCCTGCGCGGAGGACCTCGGCTACCGGCCGAACCGGGCCGCCCGCGCGCTCATCACCGGGCGTACGCACAACATCGGCCTGATCGTCGCCGACATCGCCAACCCGTTCTTCCCGCCCCTCATCAAGGCGGCCGAGGGGCAGGCGCGGCACCGCGACTACCACGTGTTCGTGGCCGACACCAACGAGGACCAGGCCGCCGAGGAGGAACTGGTCCACGCCCTGGCCAAGCAGGTCGACGGGGTGCTGCTGTGCAGCCCCCGGATGAGCAACAGCCTCATCGAGCAGGTCAGCCGGGAGGTCCCGGTGGTGGTGATAAACCGTCAGGTCGCCGGCCTGCCCTGCGTGATGATGGACGTCGGCCAGGGGGCCCGGCTGGCGATCGAGCACCTGCTCGGCCTGGGTCACCGGCGGATCGCGCTGCTCGGCGGCCCGCGCGGCTCGTGGACCAACCGGGAGATCCGCCGGGCGGCCGGGACCGCCGCCCGGACCGGGGGCGCCGAGCTGACCGTCCTGGGTCCCAACCACCCCACCGAGACCGGCGGCGGCGCCGTGGCCGACCAGGTCCGCCGTAGCGGCGTCACCGCCGTGCTCGCCTACAACGACCTCATGGCGATCGGCCTGATCGAAGGGCTCGACGCGCTCGGGCTCCGGGTCCCGGCCGACATCAGCGTCGTCGGCGTCGACGACATCGCGCTGAGCCGGCTGACCCGGCCCAAGTTGACGACGGTGGCCACGCCGACCGCGGCCGCCGGCCGGACGGCCGTCGACATGCTGCTGCAACTCGACTCCGACGCGCCGCGCGGCGCCCGGGGCCGGGGCGCAACGGCCGGCGACCGTCGCACCACCGCACAGGTAATGCTCCAGACCGAACTGGTCGTCCGCGACTCGACCGGGCCCGTCCCACCGCCCGGCCGGGACACCGGGGCCTGACGTGGTGGCCCGGGCCCGCATCGCCGTGCGGACCCGGGCGACCCGTGGACGGCCGCCGGTGACGTCGTCGCCTCCCACAGCCGAGGAGTGAGCGCAGATGCACCCCGCAACGTCCCCCACCGCCGGCATGCCCGCCGGGCGGAATCACCGTACCCCCCGGACCAGACGCCGATTCCTGCGCGGCCTGGCCGCCGTCGCGCTGGCCGCGCCGCTCGCCCTGGGCGCGGCGGCCTGCGGCGGTGACGAGGCCGCCGACGACGGTCCGGTCAAGCTCTCCGTGTTCTGGTGGGGCGGCGACGCCCGGGCCAAGCTCACCGAGGACGCCCTGGCCCTCTACACGAAGAAGCACCCCGACGTCACCTTCGAGAAGACCTGGCAGGCCAACCAGGGCTACTTCGACAAGCTGGCCACCCTCACCGCCGGCGGCAACCCGCCCGACCTGTTCCAGATCGACGACAACTACCTCGCCGAGTACGCCGGCCGCAGCACCACCCTGGATCTGACCAGCTTCAAGGACTCCGGCAAGCTCGACGTGTCGAAGTTCCCCAAGAGCCTCTGGCAGTACGGCGTGGTCGACGGCAAGCTCGCCGGCGTGGCCGCCGGGGAGAACACCCAGGGCCTCGTCTACAACAAGACCCTGCTGCAGAAGCACGGCCTGCCCGAGCCGACCACGGGGATGAGCTGGGAGCAGCACATCGCCTGGGCCGAGCAGGTGGCGAAGAAGGCGAAGGTGCCCGGCACCCAGGACCCGAGCGCCGACTACAAGGCGTTCTGGGTCTGGCTGCGCCAGCAGGGCAAGGACCTCTACAAGGGCACCGAACTCGGCTTCACGGCCGACGACGTGACCAGGTGGTTCGAGCTGTGGAAGGGTGCCCGGGACCGCGGCGCCACCCCCACCGCGGACGTGATCCACGAGGGCAACGCCACCGACATCACCAAACAGCTCGTGGTCACCGGCAAGGCGGCGACCTCCTGGGTCTGGGCCAACCAGATGCCGGACCTGAAGAAGAACACCAAGGACGAGCTGGGCGTCGTGGCCTACCCGGGTGACCCGAGCGCCCAGTGGGCGCGGGCCTCGATGTACTGGTCGGTGTTCAAGGGCAGCAAGCACCGGGACGTCGCCGTCGACGTGATCAACTTCCTGACCAACGACCCGGAGGCGGTCGCCCTGCTCGGCACCGACCGCGGCCTGCCGTCCAACCTCGACCTGCGCGCCAAGGTGAGCGAGACGGCCACCGACCCCGCCATGAAGCAGTCCATCGAGGTGGAGTCCGAGCTCGCGCAGAAGTTCGGCGAGTCGCCGCAGGTGCCGATCAAGGGGCACAGCAAGGTGCGGTCCGAGCTGACCAAGGCCGCCGAGAACGCCCAGTACGGCCGGGCCACCCCCGCCCAGGCGGCCCAGCAGTTCCTGGCCGCCTGCAAGTCCGCGATCGGCTGACCACGCCGACGGAAAGGAGCCGGTCCGTGGCCCTCACCACGGCGCCCGGCCGGACCGCACGCACCGGCCCGGCCGGCCCCCGCCGCACGCGGCGCGGGGCCGGCCGGGCCCGGCTCGGCGAAGGTCTGGCGGGGTACGTCTTCCTCTCGCCCTGGCTCATCGGACTGATGGGCGTCACGGCGATCCCCATGCTGCTCTCGCTCTGGCTGAGCTTCACCGACTACGACATCCTCACCCCGCTGACCGAGGTGCGGTGGGTGGGGCTGGCCAACTACGAGCGGATGTTCACGGCCGACCCGTCGTACTGGCACGCCGTGCGGGTGACGCTGACCTTCGCGCTGGTGGCCGTGCCGCTCAAGCTGGCCGCCGCGCTCGGCGTGGCGCTGCTGCTCAACCGCACCTGGCGCGGCGTCGGGCTGTTTCGCGGCCTGTTCTACCTGCCGTCGCTGCTCGGCGGCAGCGTGGCCCTGGCCATCGTCTGGGTGAACATGTTCAACCGGGACGGCGCGTTCAACTCGTTCCTCGCCGTGTTCGGCGTCGAGGGGCTGCCCTGGGTCAGCGACCCCGACTGGGCCCTGGAGACGCTCATGGTGCTGGCCGTCTGGCAGTTCGGCGCCCCCATGGTGATCTTCCTGGCCGGGCTCAAGCAGATCCCCACCGAGCTGTACGAGGCGGCGGCCGTCGACGGCGCCGGCACCTGGCGGCGGTTCCGGGCGGTCACCCTGCCGATGCTCTCTCCGGTGATCTTCTTCAACCTGGTGCTGGAGACCATCCACGGCTTCCAGGGCTTCACGGCCGCCTTCGTGCTCAGCAACGGCACCGGCGGCCCGGTCGACTCCACCCTCATGTACACGCTCAAGCTCTACATCTCCGGCTTCACCGACCTGGAGATGGGTTATGCCTCCGCGATGGCCTGGGTGTTCCTGGTCGCCATCGCCGTCATCACGGCCGTCTTCTTCAGCACCGGCCGGTTCTGGGTGCACTATTCCGACGGGGAGGAGGACCGGTGACGGCAGTCGCCCCGGCCCGCCGGCAGGCCGTGCGCCTGCTCGTGCTGCTCGTGATCGTCGCCGTCGTGCTCTACCCGCTGGTGTGGATGGTCGGCACCTCGGTGAAGAGCCAGGCGGAGATCGTCAACAACGTCGGCCTGCTGCCGGAGCGGTTCACGCCCGGCAACTACACCGACGGCTGGACCAACTTCGACGTCGGCTTCGGCCGGTTCTTCCTCAACAGCGCCATGGTCAGCCTGCTCACCGTGCTCGGCAACGCGCTGTCCTGCCTGCTCGCCGCGTACGCCCTGGGGCGGCTGCGGTTCCGGCTGCGCAAGGTCTGGTTCACCGTCATGATCGGCACCCTGCTGCTGCCCGGGCACGTGCTCATCGTGCCGCAGTACATCCTGTTCCGCAGCCTCGGCCTGGTCGGCGGCGACTGGCCGTACCTGCCGCTGCTCATCCCGCACTTCCTGGCCACCGAGGCGTTCTTCGTCTTCCTCATGGTGCAGTTCATGCGGGGCATCCCGCGCGAGCTGGACGAGGCGGCCAAGATCGACGGCGCCTCGCCGTACGGTGTCTTCCGGCACGTCATCCTGCCGCTGAGCCGTCCCGCGCTGGTCACCACCGCGATCTTCTCGTTCATCTGGACCTGGAACGACTTCTTCCGGCAACTGGTCTTCCTGTCCAACCTGGACGACTACACGGTGCCGGTGGCGCTGACCCTGTTCATCGACTCCACCAGCCAGAGCGCGGTCGGCCCGATGTTCGCCATGTCGGTGCTGTCGCTGCTGCCGGTGTTCCTGTTCTTCCTCGCCTTCCAGCGGATGCTTGTCGAGGGCATCAACACCAGCGGGCTGAAGGGATGAGAGCCGAGCCGCCCCGCCGGGACTGGCGGGACACCGCGCGCGAGGCGAGCGACCTGGCGCTGCTCGGCTTCGCCGTGGCCCTGGCCGCGCTGCCGCTGCTCACGCTGGCCCCGGCGGTCGCCACGGCCAGCGCCGCGCTGCACGACCGGGGCGTCACCGGCAGCTGGCCCGCGACCCGGACCACGCTGGCCCGGTTCGGTCGGGCGCTCCCCGCCGGGCTGGCGGCCAGCGCCGTCGCGCTCGCCGTGGCCGGCGCGCTCGGCGCCGACCTGCTCGCCCTGGCCGGCGGCCGGGTCCCCGGCGGCGGGCCCGCCACGGCCCTCACCGCCGCGGTGTCCGCCGCCCTGCTCGGGTACGCCGGCCTGGTCGCCGTCGCCGTCGGGCGCACCGGCGGCCGGGGCTGGCGGGCGGCGGCCCGGGCGGCGGCCGGCACCTGCGCGCAGCGGCCCGGCACCTGGGCCGCCGCCAGCGGGATGTGCTGCGTGGCCGGGCTGCTCGCCGTGCTGGTCACCCCGGTCGCCGTGCCGATCCTCGCCGGCTACGCCCTGGCCGCCCTGCACGCGATCGCCACCCGCGACCGGCTCACCCGCCCGGAGGCGCCGTGACCGCCGATCCGCGCGCCGGTGCTGCGCCCGTCCCCGGCGCCACCGAGCACACCGTCGACCCGGTCGCCGAGGACGAGGAACCGCGCCTGGTCGTGGCCGGTGTCGAGGTGGCCCGCTACGTCGTGCGGCTGGACCTGGACGCGCGGCACGGCCCGCGGCCGTACCTGCACCCCGTGCGCACCCTGGCCGGCGTCCCGGTCACCGACGCGACGCCCGCCGACCACGTCTGGCACCTCGGCGCCTCCCTCGCCGTGCAGGACGTCGACGGCACCAACCTCTGGGGCGGGCGCACCTACGTCCGGGACACCGGCTACACCTGGCGGGACGACCACGGCGTCATCGCCCACACCGGCTGGCGGGCCCGGGAAGCCGGACGGCTCGACCACGACCTGGAGTGGCGGGACCGGGCCGGCCGCCCGCTGCTGCGCGAGCGGCGCCTGCTCTCCGCCACCCCGGCCGGCCCCGGCGCCTGGTGGCTCGACGTCGACGCGACCCTCACGGCCGCCACCGGGCGGGACGTGCACCTGGGCAGCCCGGCGACCAACGGGCGCCCCGGCGGCGCCGGCTACGGCGGGTTCTTCTGGCGAGCCGTCGCCGACGGGGAGCCCGCGGTGTTCACCGGGGACGCCGCGGGGGAGGAGGCGGTCAACGGCTCGGCCGCGCCATGGCTGGCGCTCACCGGGACCGGTCCGGGCGGCGGCGCGTACACCCTGGTCTTCACCGGCCTGGGGCCCGGCGACCGCTGGTTCGTACGGACCGCCAGGTACCCGGGCGTCTGCGTCGCCTACGCCTTCGACCGGCCGGCCGTGGTCGCGGCCGGGCGGCCCCGGCGCAACCGGCACCGGGTGCTGGTGGCCGACGGCCGGCTCGACCGCGCCGCGGTGGCCGACCGGCTGTCCGAGGGGCCCGCGTGACCGGGCCGGAGGTGGCCTGCGTGGGCGAGACCATGGTGGTGCTCGCCCCGGCCGCCGCGACCCCGCTGGAGCACGCCGACCGGCTCGCCGTCGGGGTCGGCGGCGCCGAGTCCAACGTGGCCATGGCGCTGGCCCGGCTCGGGCACCGGGCCGCCTGGGTCAGTCGGGTCGGCGACGACCCGTCCGGCCGCCGGGTGCTCCGCGCGGTCACCGCCGCCGGGGTCGACACCAGCCTGGTGACCGTCGACCCGGCCGCGCCCACCGGCGTCTATTTCAAGGATCCCGGCCCGGACGGCGCCCGGGTGCACTACCACCGGGCCGGCTCGGCCGCGTCCCGGCTGAACGCCCGTGCCCTCGACGACCCGCGGCTGGCCGGGGTGCGGCTGCTGCACCTCACCGGGATCACCCCGGCGCTCTCCCGGAGCTGCCGGGACCTGGTGACGCACGCGCTCACCGCCCGCCCGCTGCCCGCCGCCCGGATCAGCTTCGACGTCAACCACCGGCCACCGCTCTGGCCGGCGCGCCGGGCCGCCCCGGTGCTGCGCGACCTGGCCGGCCGGGCCGACGTGGTGCTGGTCGGGCTCGACGAGGCGGCCGCCCTCTGGGGCGTCACGGCGCCCGCCGACGTCCGCGCGCTGCTGCCCGGCCCGGACCTCGTGGTGGTCAAGGACGGCGGGGTCGGTGCGACGGCGCTGCCGCGTACCGGAGCGGGGGTGTTCGTGCCGGCGCTGCCGGTGCCGGTGCGGGATCCGGTCGGGGCTGGCGACGCCTTCGCCGCCGGGTTCCTGGCCGGGCTGCTGCGCGGCCTCGCCCCGGCGGCCTGCCTGCGCCTCGGGCACCTCACCGCGGTCCCGGCGCTGGCCGCCACCGGCGACACCGCGCCGCCGCCCGACCCGGCCTGGACGGCCCGCGCGCTGGCCCTGCCCGACGCGCGGTGGGCCACCCTGGTGCCCGCGGACGCCGGTCCGCCGGCGCGGCCCCGCGACGGCGCCGCAACGGTGCAGAATGCGGGCGGCGGCATCCATCGTGGAGGGAGCGGGCCATGAGCGGGCACGACTTCGAGCCGGTCTTCGGGCCCGCGCGGGTGATGGTGATCCTGCGCGACCTGCCGCCCGACGAGACCGTCCGGCTCGCCGAGCGCGCCTGGGACCTCGACATCGACATCGTGGAGGTGCCGATCCGCACGCCCGACGCGGTCCTCGCGCTGCGCGCCGCCGTCGCGGCGGGCCGGCGCCGCGACCGCCTGGTGGGCGCCGGCACGGTCCGCACCCCCGCCCAGGTCCGGCTGGCCGCCGGCGCGGGCGCCGCGTTCACCGTGGCCCCCGGGCTGGATCTGGCGATCGCCGACGCGGCGGTCAGCTACGGCATCCCGCACCTGCCCGGCGTGGCCACCCCCACCGAGGCGCAGCGGGCCCTCGACCACGGCCTGGTCTGGCTGAAGGCGTTCCCCGCGGTCAGCCTCGGGCCCGCCTGGTTCCGGGCCGTCGCCGGGCCGCTGCCCGAGGCGCGGTTCGTGGCCACCGGCGGGATCGACGCCGGCAACGCGGGCGACTTCCTGGCCGCCGGGGCGCGGATGGTGGCGGTCGGGTCGGCGCTGTCCGACCCGCGGCAGATCCCCCGCCTGGCCGCCCTCGCCGCGGATCCGGGCTGAGCCGGTCGGGTCCGGGCTGAATCGGTCAGGCCGGGGCGGGGCCGAGGCTGTCGCGGTGGACGAGGTCGGCGGGGAGGGTCTCCACCCGGTCCCGGCCGCCGGGCGCGTCCAGGGCCAGGGTCATGGCGCGGGCGCCCAGCTCGGCCAGCGGCAGACGCACCGTGGTCAGCGCCGGTGTCACGTCGGCGGCGATCGGCATGTCGTCGAAGCCGACCACGGAGACGTCCGCGGGCACCCGCACGCCGCGGGCGCGCAGCAGGTTCAGCGCGCCGACGCCCATCGAGTCGTTCAACGCGACGATCGCGGTCAGCCCCGGCACGGCGTCCAGCAGCTCCGCGGCGGCGCGGGACCCGCCGTCGCGGGTGAAGTCCGCGTACCGGATCCGCGCCTCGGGCAGCGGCTCGTCCAAGCCGGCGGCGAGCCCGGCGAGCCGGTCGCTCGTGGTGGTGAGGGGGCGCGGGCCGGCGAGCACGCCGATGCTCCGGTGGCCGAGGCGGCGCAGCTCCGCGCCGAGCAGGCGGGCGCCCTCCTCGTTGGCCGGCAGCACGGCGTCGCCCCGGTGCCGGTGCCGGCCGATCACCGCGACCCGGCCGCCGGTGGCCGCGTACGCGGCGAGCCGCTCGTCGAGCAGGGCGTTGACCGTGGGGTCGTGGTAGCCGGAGCCGGCCAGCACGATGGCGGCGACCTGCTGGGCGCGGAGCAGGTCGACGTACTCGACCTCGCGCTCGGGGTCCCGGTAGCTGTTGCAGATGATGACCAGCCGCCCCCGCTCGGTGGCGACCCGTTGCAGCCCCCGGGTCACCTCGGCGAAGTACGGGTCGGACACGTCGTGCACCAGCACACCGACCACGCTGCGCTGCGGCCGGGCCAGCAGCTGGGCGTGCGCGTTCGGCACGTACCGCAGCTCGGCGACGGCCCTCAGCACCCGCTCGCGCAGCTCGTCGGCGACCGGCTTGCTGCTGCCGTTGATGACCCGCGACGCGGTCGCGGGGGAGACGCCCGCCCGGCGGGCGACGTCGGCCAGTGTCGCCATCGGCACCCCCCTCGCACAGCCCGGTGGCCGAGAGGCTACCGCAGCACCGCCGGGAAAGCCGTTCCCTGATCGGCCGAGGCGGCGCTCACCGGGCACGCGCGGTGGGGCGGGAGGTGGTCGCCGTGGTGCGGACGGCCTTGACGATGGCGGGGATGGAGCCGATCAGCAGGACCAGCGCCCAGACGAGCGCCACCACGGCGAACACCACCGCGCCCAGGTCGTCGGTGATGCTGACCAGGATCCCCGGCACGAGCTGGTGCAGGAACTCCAGCACCACCGTGCACAGCAGGGTGGTCAGCGCCAGCAGCACGAGACCCTTGTTCTGCAGGAAGCGCGGCTGGGCGAGCAGCAGCAGCGCCGCCCAGACCAGCTTGAGCAGCAGCACGAGGCCGAGCAGCACGGCGGCGTCCCCGACCGGGAAGAACCCCCACACCGCCAGGTACGCCAGCGTGCCGAACGGCGCGGCCAGGAACAGCGACACCATGACGGTCAGCTCGACGAACGCGATGATGAGCAGGACCAGCGACGCGAGCAGCAGCAGGATCGAGAAGACGAGGGTGGCGACCCCCTGCACCCGGCCCTGGATCCGGTCCGGCACCACGAGGCTCAGGCTGAACAGCCCGGTGGTCCAGAGCGCCACGACGTCGACGAGCGCCAGGTACCCGGTGCCCCGGCCGGACGGCTCGGTCACCGAGCCCACGTCGCCCAGTTCGACGCCGAGCTGCCCGGCGCTGTCCCGCAGCGCGCCGCCGGCGTCCCCGCCGCCGGTGAGCGCCGCCGCACCCACCTCCAGCCCGACGACCAGCGCGATGGCGAGCAGCGCCAGCAGCAGGAGAGGTTTCCGCAGCTCACCCATGGCACGCCTCCCCACCGGCCGGCGCCGGCCGGCCCGGCCTGCGTCCGGTCAGGACCGGGCTACGGTGACCACGCATCCGCCACCTCCCGGGCACCGCAGGGCGACCTCGGTCTCCCCGTCCACCGCCACCTTCGCGACCGCCGTGCCGTCGTCGCCGGGTGCCACCTCGTCGGTGACCGTGACGTCGGCGTCACCCGGCGCCGCGGCGCTCACCACGAACGGCGCCCCGCTGCGCAGCACCAGGCTGCGCAGGCCGCCCGGGTCGGCCACCCGCAGCCGGCAGGCGATGCCGAAGCCGACCACCACACCGTCGGGAGAGGGGCTCGGTTCGGCGGCGGGCGGCAGGCACGCCACGGTCACCGTGGCCGGGTCCACCGTGGCGGCGTCCCCGCCGAACCGGGCCAGCCAGCCGGGCCCGGCGGCCGGGTCGCCCCGGTCGTGCCGGCCGCCGCCGACCGCCACCACGTAGAGCACCACGAGCAGCCCGGCGAGGGCCGCCAGCAGCACCTTCTGCCGCCCGCTCATGGCGCAAGGAGCTGGGTGAACCGGATCTGGTCGACCCCGGCGAAGTACCGGTCGGTGCCCTGCGTCCGGCTCACCGCCACCAGGGTCAGCTTGTGCGGGCCCCGGGCCAGCTCCACGGTGCCCACGTCCACGAAGTCGGTGCGCACCACGGTGGGGGTGAAGCCGAAGAAGGTGTCGCCGACCTGCCGGCCGTCCACGAGCCAGATGGTGTTCGCATAGTCGAACGAGGTGGTGCGCACGGTGGACAGGCGCCAGGTGCCGTCGGTGGGCAGGTCCACCGAGACCGTCACCCGGTCGCCGACGGCCCGGCCCTGGAAGAAGAGCTGGGCGTCGCCGGACCAGACCACCTCGCAGCAGTTCGGCTGGGACACCACCTGCGCGGCCGCCGCGGTGGTCGACTGCACCGTCGCGCCGGGGACCAGCCCCTCCGCCTCCACGGTGACCACCCGGGCCTGCGGCGGGGGCGGCGGATCCCCGCCGCGGGTCACCAGCCAGACCACCACCCCGGCCACCACCAGCACCAGCGCCGCCGCGGCCGCGAGCCACGGCCACGGCGTCCGCTTCGGGGGTACGACCGCCCGCACGTCGTACGTCACCCGGCCGCTGGACCGGGAACTCTCCTCGGGGGCGGTGTTCGCCGAGTACGCGAACCCCGTCATGTCGTAGCGCCGGGGCGGGGTGCCGGGCGGCACGGCGAGCCGGACCAGGAACGACACGGAGCCCTGCCCCGGCACCACCCGCTGCGGCTCGGCCACGGTGAACCAGCCGCGCTGGCTGCCCTCGCCGGGCGCGACGTCGAAGACCACGGTGTCCGGCGCCTCGCCCGGGTTGGAGACGGTGAAGGTCAGCTCGCCGCCGTTGCGGGCGTCCAGCGTGAACTGTTCGGCGGCCGCGACGACGGCCCATTCGGTGGTCATGACGACTCCTCTGACGGCTGGTCCTGGGAAGCGGGGGACGGGTCGGTGGTGACCTCGACCGTGACCGCGGCGGGCTTCTCCGCCTCGACGATGCGGGTCACCAGGGCGAGCCGGTCGGCGGCGGCCGGCGGCACCCGGACCACCACGTGGAACGGCCGGTCGGCCGGCTCCTCCAGCACGAATCCGGTCACCCCGGTGGCCAGTTCCAGCGCGGTGCGCATCCCGTAGGGCGTGCCCCGCCACCGGGCCAGCAGCGCGCCGTGCGCGACCAGGTCCCGCAGCCGCCCGACCGGCAGCGGCAGCGGCGCGTCCGCCCGGGGCGCGGCGACCACGTGGTCCATGGCGACCCACCGGGTCAGGTAGGCCACGAACCCGTCCGGCGTCCGGTACGGCGCGAACAGCGCGTCCACGTCCGCGAGCACGGCCTCGTCCGGGGCGTGCAGCGCCTCCATGACGTCCAGCAGCCCGCCCAGGACGCTGCCCGGGCCGGCGGCCCGCTGGTAGGCGGCCGGCAGCAGCCGCTCAATCGCCGCTCGGCGCATCCTGCCGCACCACCTCGATGTCGTGCTCGCCGGAGCAGAGCAGCCAGGTGCCGGGGACGGTGACCACGTCGGCGGTGGCCTGGTTGGCGCTGGCCGTCCAGTCCTGGGCATCGCCGCTGCGGTACACGCCGCGCTCGCCGCCGGCCAGGACCAGCCGGGCCGCGCCACCCGCACCGGACGGCCCGGTGGCGGCGATGGCGTCGACCGGGACGAACCGCGTCCGGTCGCGCAGCGGCAGCCCGCAGTTGACCGACACCGGCTGCCACTGCGGCTGCGGCGCCAGGGTGTCCAGCCGGACCACCCCACCGCTCTGCGTGGCCGCCAGCGCCAGGGTGCCGCTGAACGCCAGGTCCCGGCAGGTGCCGCCGATCCAGCCGCCGGCCATGGACTGCCACTTCACGTCGGACTCGAACAGCCGGGTGCGGTGGCAGCCCTGCCCGGGCTTCTTCGGGTCGGGCTCACCGGCGCCGCTCCACAGCAGGGTCGCCGGGCCGTCGTACTGGACGGCGAGGACCCGGTTGTCCACGTTGGCCAGGCCCACGTGGGTGAAGGTGCCGGGGCGGCCGGAGGCGGTGGACAGGTAGACCCCGAAACCGGCCTGCGCCGCCACCGCCACGCCGGGCGCGCCGCGCTCGGAGACGAACGACCGGACCGCGTAGAAGCCGCGGTCGGCGTCGGCCGGGTCGACCAGGATCTGCAACGGCACCGCGCCCGGCAGCAGCGACACCTCGTAGAGGCCGGCGTCGGTGGCCAGCAGCAGCGCCCCGGTGCCGTCCCGGTCGATCCAGGCCAGGTCGCGCACGCCGGAGTCCAGGTCGGTCAGCAGCGTCCAGGTCTCGCCGAGGTCGGTGCTCAGCCGGACCCGGGAGCCGCCCGCGTCGCGCGCGGTCACCACGGCCACCGAACCGGCCCGGGGCACCACGCCGGGGCGGACCGGGGCGGGTGCGGGCACCACCCGGACCACGGTCTCATCGTCGAACCGGCCGGCCGGCTCCCAGCCCGCACCGGCGTCGGTGGAGCGGAACAGCACCGGGCCGCGCCCCGCGTACCAGGTGCCGGGCTGGTACTGGTCGACGGCCACGGTCCGCACCTGTGCGTCGGGCGCCTCGTCGACCACGAAGCGGACCGACTCGACGTAGCGCACTCCCGGTTCGGCCTGCTCCAGCATCCGGTACACGTTGGAGGCCCGCAACGGCTCGCCGAACGCCCAGCCGGCCGGATTGAGCGGGGTGGGCAGCGGGCTGAGCGTCTGGTGCAGCCGGTCGTGGATGCGCCGGCGGACCGCGTCCACGTCCTCCTCGCGGCGGACCACCACCCGGGCCCGGACGGAGACCGCCTTGTAGCGCGCCCAGCCGGCCCGTACCGCCGTGCCGAGCGCGCGGCGCCGTTCCAGGTCTGCCTCCACCCGGCGGCGGGCCTCCTCGACCTCGTGCTCGCGCAGCACCGCCACCGGCAGCCGGCCGCCCGGGCGGGCCTGCTCCGGCACGTACGGGACCAGCACCACCTCGACCTCCCCGGGGCGGGCGAAGCTGTAGACCGCCGCCCGGGTGAACGCCCGGGCCCGGGCCACCGCACCGGAGCCGGCAGCGAGGATCTCGTAGTCCCGGGCGGTCACCGCGCGCTGCTGGGCGAAGAACTCGTACGGGCCGCGGGCCAGGGCCGACGCCAGCGACTCCAGGTCCCGGCCACCGGCCGCGGGCGCCGGGTTGTCCACCTTCAGCCCGGGCAGCGGGTCGCGCAGGCTGGTGAGCGTCCCGGCGGCCACGTTCCCGGCCGGCCCGCCGCCGCACCGGTACCAGAGCCGGACCTGCCGGCCGGCCGGCGGCACCGCCGCCACCGTGACCGGGCCGGGCGCCCCCTCGACACCCGGCCCGGCCCCGTCCGCCGGCCGCAGGTCCAGCGCCGGGGCGAAGGTGACCACCCCGGAGGCCCGGTCGACCAGGTAGACCTTGGCCTGCGGGCCGACGCCGGCGAAGCTGTCCACCGGCCGCCAGATCTCGTACGTGCGGCCCTCGTGCTCCCGCGCGGCCGCGCCCAGCTCCACCGAACCGGTGGGCACCTCGACCCCGAGCAGCAGGTCCAGCGCCTCGGTGGTCCGGGCCAGCGGCGCCCGGGCCGCCCGGAACACCTGCCCGGCCTGCCCGGTGCCGGTGCCCAGCAGCTCCGCCTCGACCGGTTCGCAGTGATGGACGCGTACCGTCACCTCGGTCTCGCCGGCGGGCAGCAGGGCCGGCTCGGTGGTCACGAAGACGACGGGCCGGGGGTCGGCGCCGCGGGCGGCGGCCACCCGCGTGCCCACCGGGACGCGGACGGCGCCCCGGTCCGGCCCGGTCCGGGTGAAGCGGACGTCCGCCCAGGCGGCGGCCGGCGGGTGCCGGGTCACCCCGAGCAGGTTCAGGAACGCCACGTACGCCTTCTCCGGCAACTGGTTCAGCCGGTAGATCATCACCTCGGTGAGGTAGGCGAACGCCTCCAGCAGCGCCATGCCCGGGTCGTGCGCGGACAGGTCCGTCCAGTCCGGGCAGGACGCGCGGATCCGTTCCCGCGCCTCGGTGACCAGGTCGAGGAAGGCGCGGTCGTCCAGGTGTGGCACGGGCAGCGTCATGCGGGAGCCTCCTCGCCGGGGTCGTCGTCGACCGGCAGCAGGTCGACGGAGAAGACCAGCTGGCCGGGGGAGAGGCTGGCCCGCACCCGGTAGTCGAGACGGATCACCAGGCGCCACGGGTCGTCCGGGTCCGGCCCGGCGTCCACGTCGAGCACCTCGACCCGGGGCTCCCAGCGCCGGATGGCCTGCCGGACGTAGTGGATGGCCAGGCCGGCCGTGGTGTCGTCGTTGGGCGCGAAGACCAGCCGGTGCAGCCGCGACCCGTAGCCGGGGCGCATCAGCCGCTCGCCCGGCGTCGTGGACAGCAGCAGGAACAGCGCCTGGCGTACCGTCTCGTCGCCCTCGGTCATGGCCAGGCCGCCGGCGGCGGTCAGCGCGAGACCGCCGGTGCGACCCGCGTCGAAGCCGGCGCCGACGAACCGGAAGGCCCTCATGCGTCCGCCCCCAGGAACGTCTGCCGCGGGTCGCGGACGGTGTGGTGGACCAGCCCGGGCGGCGTGCCGTCGGTCAGCCCGTCCAGGTTCGACAGCACCACGCGGTGGCCGTCCACCCGCAGCCAGGCGCTGTAGCCGACGGTCACCTTCAGCGTCTTCGCGCAGGGCTTGATGGTCGGCCCGTAGTTGGGACAGGCCGTGATGTCCCGCCCCTCCGGGTCGGCCTCGACCAGCACCGGCACGCTCCGCACCGTCACCCACTCCTGGGACGGGCGGTTGGCCACCCGCCCGTCGTGGTCGCAGGTGATCAGC
The DNA here is from genome assembly GCF_900091435.1 of Micromonospora chaiyaphumensis. GTDB lineage: Bacteria > Actinomycetota > Actinomycetes > Mycobacteriales > Micromonosporaceae > Micromonospora > Micromonospora chaiyaphumensis. The sequence continues at coordinate 751,357 of NZ_FMCS01000001.1, read as the reverse complement.
GAGTCGCGGTGGATCCAGCGCATCAGCCACCTCCGTGGGCGCGGGCGAGCGTACGGGCCTGGGCGGCGGCGGTCTCGGCGTCCTCGGCCGCCTCCGCCTGCAGGAAGTCGACGGTGCGGGCGCGCACCACCATGGCCCGGCCCGGCGCGGAGAGCACCAGGTCGCCGGCCGCGTGCACGGTGGTCAGCTCGGGGCGCAGCTCGACGAAGCTGCCGCCGTCGGTGGCCAGGCGCAGGGTGCGCCCGTCGTCGTCGATCACGATCGACTGCCCGGTGCCGGTCCGCATCGACCACCGCCGGGACCGCCCCGACACGATCCCCGCGTCGTACGGCTCGACGGCGCCGAACAGCGAGCCGAGGACCACGCCCGAGGCGGGCTCGCCGCCGGGCAGCGCCACCAGCACGGTGTCCTCCGGGTCGGGCAGCGCCACGATGCCCTTGCCCCGCCCGGCGCCCGGGCAGACCACGGCGAGCCAGCCGGCGTCCAGGTCCCCGTAGGCGGGCAGGGTCACCCGGGCCCGGCCCAGCCCGTCCGGGTCGTCCACGTCGGTGACCGTGCCGAGGGTGACCGTGGCCGCGACGGGCGCGGCGGCCGGCGGCGGCCCGGGCGGGACGGTGGAGAAGCGGGTCAGGTGGCCGTTCGCGTCGAGGGTGTGCACCACCTCCGTGAGCACGTACACGCCGGCGACCGGCTCGGGGACGCCGGCCAGGGCGATCCGCCGGCCCGGTCGCAGCGCCGGATCGCCGTCGGCCGTACCCTCGGCCGTGACCAGCGCGGCGACCCGGGCGTCCAGCCCGGCCTGGGCCAGGGCGGCCAGTTCGTCGTCGCTGCGGCCGGGCTGGTCGACGGCGATGCGCACCCCGTCCGCGCCCACCCCGCCCGGGTCCGGCCGCAGCGGGATCCGCCGCCCGGAGCGGGCCTCACCGGCCTCCTGCCGCAGCGGCTCGGCGCGCTGCGGGTGCCAGCCCAGCGCGGCGTACCCACCGCCCGCCCGGTCCAGGTTCTCCGCGATCCGCAGCGCGTGCACGTTGCCGCCGAGGGTGAGCGGGACCGGGTCGCCGTGTCCGTCGAGGGTCAGCAGGCGAAGCCGGTCACCCTCGACGGTCAGGTGCAGGCCGGCCCGGCCGGCGACCTCGCGGAGCAGGTCCAGGTCGGTGTGCCGGTGCTGGAGCAGCCGGTCCAGGCGCGGTCCGTCGGTGTCGGCGTCGACCGTGAGGCCCAGGTCGGCGCAGAGCTCCCCGGCCAGCCCGGCGGCGGTCACCGACTCGAACACCCGCAGTTCCTGCCGCTTGCGCAGCCGGTGCAACGGGTCGTACGCCCGCACCCGCAGCAGCGCCACCCCGTCGCCGGCGTACTCCACCTCGACGGCGGTCACCTCGCCGGTGAACAGGGCGTCGGGCCGGCCGTCCAGGCGCAGGTCGAGGGCGGCGCCGGGGCGTACCGGGGGGTCGAGGGCGGCGGCGCCCGGCGCGGTGGCCAGGGTGAGCTCGCACTGGGTCGGCTGGTCCAGGCGGGCGGCGACCCGCACGGCGCGCAGCCGGCGGGGGTCGGCGAGCGGGGTGCCGTCGATGGTGACGGCGGCGGCCCGGATCACGGCGCACCTCCCGCCGCGATCGGGCCGTCGGCGGGCGGCGGGGCGGCGATGGTGGCGGCGGCCGGCACGGCCAGGGCGGTGCCGGCCGGCACGGTCAGCGGGTCGCTGATCCGGTTGTGCTCGGCCAGCAGCCGCCAGCGCAGCGGCGAGCCGAGCGCGTCGTGGGCGAGCAGGTCGAAGCGGACGCCGGACCAGCCGGGCTCGGCCGCGCCGTCCGCGGCGGCGACCACGGCCGACCCGGGCGGCACGGCCGGGGTGCTCGCCGCGGCCAGCTCCTCCTCGAAGCCCGCGCGGGCCGCATCGGCCGTCTCGGCCACCCGGACCAGCTTGAGCCGCAGCCAGGAGCGGCGCGGGGTGCCGGTGAGGGTGAACGCGTCGAAACGCTCCGCGATCGCCACGATGACGCCGGGCACGTTCCAGGTCTTGCCCCAGACCAGCCGGACCAGCGGGGGCCGCAGCCAGCCGTGCTCGGTGGCGGAGTTCTCCGCCAGCATCCACAGCGGACGGGTGAGCGCGCGGACGTCCTCGGGGCGTGCCGGTGACTCCACGAAGTCGGTGTCGAAGAGCAGGTCCAGCACCAGCTCCGTCCGCCCGCCGCCGGTGAAGACGAGGGGGTCGTCGGCGAGGCCGGCGCCGGTGAGCTGGCCGTCCGGTGCGCCCCTGGGGCGTACGCCGGCCAGCCGGGTCACCTGCACGGTCTCCGGGTTGAGCAGGCAGTCCACCCGGGTGCCGGACTCGTCCACGAGGAAGGCGACGCGCTCCATCAGTCACCCGCCTGTTCCCGGTCGAGCCGCGCCAGCCGGTCGGCGGCGGGGGTGCCGGCCACCGGAGCCCACAGCTCCTGGTCGTCGGGCAGCGCCGGCCAGGGATCCCGCGGCGGCGCGCCGGCCCTCCCGTCGCGGGCCGTGCCGCCGGCGTTTTCCCCCGCCGGTGCCGGCAGCGCCGGCCACGGCCCGGCCGCCGCGCCGGTCCGGTCCGGCCGCCCCGCCCTGCCGTGTGCACGCCCGGGTGCGATCGGATCCGGGTACGCGTGTCGTCGCGCCGGTGACGACGGCTGCACCCGAAGGTCGCCGGCACGGGCCACGGCCGTCCCGCCGGTGCCGACCTCCGGTGCGTCGCCGGATCGTCCGTTCCCGGGGTGGCCGGTGGGCATGTCGGCGAGCGGGACGGCGGAGGCGGGCGCGCCGGCCCAGGACGGTTGACGGGCCCCTCCCGCATCGGCTGCGCTGCCCGGAACGACGCCCCACCGCCGCGGGCCGCTGCCGGACCACCCGCCGGTCTCGCCCGCCGCCGCTGCCGATGGCCTGCCGGACCAGCCCGGCGGCGACCCCGGGAGCGCGTCGATCGCACCGCTCGACGATCCCGCGCGAGCGTCGGTCGGGCCCCGCGACGATCCCGCGCGAGCGTCGGTGGGGCCGCGCGACGACCCTGCGCCGGAGCCGGTCGGGCGGTGTGACGATCCCGCGCGGGAGCCGGTGGCGCCGCTCGTTCCGGGATCACCGGGCAGCCCCCGCCACCTGGCGGTCCGGCCTGACGACCGGTCCGGGGTGAGGGCATCGCCCCACGACCCGCCACGGCCGTCGTCGGCGGACACCGAGCCAGGCCGCACGGGCTGCCGGGCTGCGAAGCGGAAGCCGCCCGGCCCCCACCCGACGTCGGGGGTGGAACGTCGGCCTGCCTCGTCGTGCCGAGCGGATCCATGCTGGGCAGCGTCGCCGCCCGCGGCGGGAGCGCCTCCTCCGACGCCGTCCCCCGAGAAGGATGTCCCCCGGAATCCCTCACCTGTCGACGGCGCGCCGCTCGCGAACGGTCCGATCCCGGTGACCCCGTCACCCGGCCCGGACCGATGCCAGGCCGAGCCGGCACCGGACGTGCCGAAACCGCCCACCCCGCCCGGCCCGCCCGCCGCGTCCCACCCGGACCCGTCCGGCACGCCCGCCCCGCTCCACCCCGAGCCGCCCGACGCGCCCGCCGCGCTCCACCCAGACCCGCTGAAGCCGGCGATCCCGGTCCGCCCGGAACCGCTCCACAACCGGAAGCCCCGGCGCGACCCGGAGCGACCCCCGGCACCCGTGCCGGCCCTCGACCGAGCGAACCCAGCCGACCCCGACCCGAACGCCCCCGGAGCCGCCGGCCGCAACGGCAACCACCCCGCACCCCCACCGCGTCCCCCCACCCCCTCCTCGTCGATCAAGAGGTTTGCGTCGGCGAAGGCGCCGGATCCGACCCAAACTTCTTGATCAACACAGGAGGCGGGGGTGGGGTTGGGGGTGGGGAGGTCGTGGAGGAGGCCGGGGGCGTGGGCCGTCACCAGGCGGAGCCAGTGCTCGGGGGGTTCGCCGGGGCGGCGCGGTGCGGGCTCGGGGGGACGGCCGCCGGAGGGTGCGGCGGGCGGCGGGGTGGTGAGGCGGTCGGCGGTGGCCCGGAGCAGGCGGGCCAGCCGGTCACGCGGTCGTCGGGGCGGCGGCACTGCCGGACTCCAGTTCCAGCCCCTCGTACGCCAGGGTCAGCGCCTCGATGGCGATCTCCTGGGCCAGGGTGTTCAGGTGCGCGCCCCGCCACCGCGTCGGCCACGCGTTGATCATGTTCCAGCGCAGCACCTCGGCGGTGCCGGCCGGGTCGAGCAGCACCACCGAGACGTTGCGCCGGCTCACCGTGCCCTTGGCCGCCGCGTTCACCCAGTCCCACAGCTCGCGCGACGAGGTCAGGCCGAAGTGGAGGGTGACCGGGGCGTACTCGACCTGGCCGGGGACGGCCCGGATCCGCTCGTTGCCGGCCTCCCGGTACGCCAGCGACGGTATCGCCACCTCGAAGCCGCTGACCTCGGTGAAGTGCCCGTTCGTGATGCCGTTGATGAGCAGCTTGAAGTGGTACGCCCGGTAGGGGTCGACGGGCGCGCCCGGCTGCGGGGTGGCCGTGGTGGGCATGTCAGCCTCCGATCGTCTCGGTCTCGGTGCCGCCGGCCCACTGGCTCAGCTTGAACACCACGAACTCCGCGGGCTTGACCACCGCGATGCCGATGTGCGCGACCACCATCCCGGCGTCGCGCACGTCGGCCGGGTTGGTCTCCTCGTCGCACTTGACGAAGAACGCCTCCTCGGGCGTGCGGCCGAGCAGCGCGCCGTCCCGCCACACCCGGGTGAGGAACGCGCCGATGTCCCGCCGGATCGAGCGCCACAGCGTGTAGTCGTTGGGCTCGAACACCATCCACCGGGTGCCGCCCGCGATGGCCTGCTCGATGGCGATGGAGAGCCGCCGCACGTTCAGGTAGCGCCACTCGCTGGCCTCGGCGGCGAGCGTACGGGCGCCCCAGAGGCGGATGCCCTCGCCGGCGAAGAAGCGGATCACGTTGACACCCTTGGGGTTGAGCACGTCGTGCTCGGGCCGGGTCACCCGGTACGCCAGGTCGACCGCCCCGCGCACCGGCTCGTTGGCGGGCGCCTTGTGCACCCCGCGCAGCGCGTCGGTGCGGGCCCAGATCCCGGCCACGTGCCCGCTCGGCGGGGTGAGCACGAGTTCGCCGCTGAGCGGGTCGCGCACCCGGATCCAGGGGAAGTAGTAGGTGGCGAAGTCCGACTGCCGGGGCCGGTCGCCGCCGGGGGAGTCGTCGTCCGGCTTCGGCGTACCCTCGGCGGGTTTGCCGGACGACTTGCCGGGCGTCGCGACCCGGGTGAGCCGGGAGATGTCGGCGACCTCGGGCGGCGGGTCGCAGATGGCGACCATGGTGCGCAGCCGCTCGGCCGTGCTGATGAGCGCCTCGTGCGAGACCGGGTCGTGGTAGCCGGGCGCGGCCAGGATGGAGATCTCGTCGACGGCCTCCAGCAGTTGCAGGCCGCTGCGCTTCCCGCCGGTGCCGGTGAGCTGGCCGCCCTCGCCGACGTTGACCACCCAGCAGCGGGTGCCGCCGTTGTCGAGGAAGCCGAAGACCGCGCGTGCCAGGGGGGTGCTCTCCAGGTTCTCGCCGTCGGCGTAGAGCCGGAGGAACTCCGACCAGCTGTTCACGGCGATGGCCTGGTCGACGTGGGCGGTGCGGTTCGGCGTGAGCCCGACGAAGGCCGCCGTGCTCGTGCCGACCGCGCCGATCGGGCGGGCGCCGCTGGGCACCTCCTCGACGTAGATGCCGGGGGAGAAGTAGGTGGGCATCGGTCCTCCTCGAGGAGTCAGTCAAGGGCGCAGACGACGACGTGGTCGCCGCCGGCGGGGTCCAGCTCGGCGGTGTGGGTGCGGCCCCGGCCGACCAGCCGGATGCGCACCGGCCGGTCCGGGGCGTCGGGGTCGTGCGGGACGCCGACCAGCCGGAACCGGCCGGCGGGGTCGGTCTCGGTGGCCTGGGCGGTGCCGACCAGCTCGACCCGCATGGCGGCGAGCGGCTGCCGTTCCGGCCCGACCACCCGGCCGTCGAGGGTGCGCATGTCGAGCTGCCGCAGCCGCAGCGGCTGCCGCACCGGCGGCGCGGCCGGCGCCGGCCGGTCGATGCGCGCGGGCACGTCGAGCAGCAGCGCGGGCCGGGGCGGCACGCCGAGGGCCCGCCAGAGCGCCGGGTCCCCGGCGGCCAGGACCACCTCGGGCTGGCCGGCCGCCGTGGCGGCGGCGAGCACCCGGTCCAGCGCCGGCAGCGCCGCCGGCCCGCCGCCGCTGACCAGCAGCCGGACCACGAACCGGTACGGCTCGCGTGTTCCGCCGCTGCCCGCGGTCTGCCGGGCCGGCCGCAGCTCCAGCGGCCAGACCGTGAGGCCGCCGTCGGAGTCGTCGCGGGGCGGGCCGACCGGGACGGGGTCACCCGCCGCCCCGGTCAGCCAGGCCGCGAGGTCCGCGACGGCCGCCTCGATCGCGCCGGTCATCGCGGCGGGGTCCCCTGGATCCGGTACGCGATGGCCTCGTTCCAGACGTGCGGGTAGACGCCGATCTCGAAGTAGCGGGTGAACCGGTTGATCGGCGCGTTGCTGTGGTCGTGCCAGAGCAACCACACCGGGGCGATGGTGAACAGCGCGTAGTTGAGGGCGACCAGCGGCAGGTAGAGCGGGCCGAGCAGCCGCGCCTGGAAGACGTGCACGTCCTCGTGCCGCTGGATGCCGGGGCTGGAGCCGGCGCAGACGGTGCCGATGGTCGTGGCGTAGCGGGGCGAGACGCCCTCGACCAGGTTGACCCGCCCGCTGCCCTGCGAGACCACCCGGTCGAGCTGGTGCCCGACGACGAGGTGCAGGGTCAGGTAGAGCGCGCCGGCAACGGTGTTGAGCAGGCTCCAGGTGTGGTCGACCACGAAGAGGAAGATGCCCTTCACGTCGGCGGCGTAGGTGCCGGCGGACGCGACCGCCCAGCCGAACGGTGCGCCGATGAGCAGCCCGACGACCGCGCCGACGAGCAGGCCGATGGTGCCGCCGGCCGCCGCGCCGAGCCCGGCGCCGAGGACGATGTGGACGGCGGCGCTGATGATGCCGAGGACCATGGGGTCACCTCTCTCAGACCCAGGAGCGGATGTAGCGGGGCTCGCGGCCCTGGGCGAGCTGGGTGGGCGACGCGTTCGTCGCCTGCCGGTTGCCCGGGGGGAGCTGGTTGATGCCGAGGGCGGCGGAGAAGATGACCAGCCCGTTGAAGAACGCGATGATCCACTTTTCCGGTCCCGCGTCGTCGGCGAAGGCGGCCGTCAGGTACGACAGGACGAGCGCGAACCCCAGGGCGATCCACTTGCGCGCCTTGTCGCCGCTCGGGCCGATGAGGCCGCCGATGACGTTGGTGGCGAGCAGGGTGGCGGCGCTGGCGCCGGTGAGGCTGCCGAGGGCGGCCCAGGTGAAGAGATCGTTCACGGCGATCCCCCTCTTCGGTTGTGCGGTGGTGCGGTCGGGGTGGGGTGGTGCGGCGGCCCCGGCTGATGCGGTTCCGGGTGCCACCCGGGTGGCGGCGCCGCGCCCGCTCAGGCCGGCCGGTCGGCCGGGGGAGTGGGCGCGGGGGTGGGTGCGGCCGTTGCGGCGGCGGCCGGGCCGCGCGGCCGGCGGAGCAGGAGGACGACGACCACGGCGACCAGCAGCAGCACGACCACCCCGCCGACGACCAGCAACCAGGGGAACCCGCCGCCGGCGGCCGCGGCGGCGGCCGAGGTGACGGAGGCGGACGGCCGAGCCGGCGCCTCGGCCACGGCCCGCAGTTCGGCCGGCTTGGGCTGGTTGGCGACGACCTTCCAGGTCACCGATCGGCCGTTGATGGTGCCGTTGGTGTCGAGCACCCGGCCGGGAAAGGTCACCGAGATCTCGAATGACATCAAGGTCATGAAAGCCTGCTGGTTCCGCGGATCCTGTTCGGCGACCTTTCCGCCGTATTTCTTCGGATCGAGGGGCAGCGAGAAGCGGTAGAGATCGCCGTCGCGGGAAAGATTCACACTCTCGCTGGTGAATTGCGACAGGGGCGTTTTCCGGTACGCGATCTGAATGCCGTAGTGGTTCGGGTCCTGGTACGGCGCCTCGGCGCCGGCGGGCAGGCTGGGGATGTTCTGCCGCAGCTCGGCGAAGGCCGCCGCCACGTCGGGGTTCCGCCGCTTGAGCACGGACTTCTCGGCGGTGAGCAGGAGTTGGCCGGTGACCGTGTCGTCGGCGTCCACGGTCAGCCCCAGGTTGAGTTGCATGCAACCGCTCAGTGCCGCCACCAGGGCGAGACACACCGCGAGGCGCAATGCCCGGCTGCGGCTGAGTCTCGTATTCATGGGCACAGTGTGTGTGATCGCCGTCACGTCCAGCAGTCAGCGATCAGTCACAGGCCTGTCGCCGATCTTACCGGCCCGCTCTCCCATTCGGCCGACCCCGGAATCGCGCGCGATCGATATTATGGAGGATTGTGCCCGCGCAATTTTTCGCTCAGCCCGGCGGTTGCCAGTCGGCGTACCGGGCGGCGGCCCGCAGCGCCACCCGGGACGGGGTCAGGCGGACCGCGCCGTCACGCAGGGCCACCGCCGCCGGGTGGCGCAGCTGCTGGCCGTACCGGGCGGTGCGGGCGGAGGCCCGGGCGACGGCCTGGCTGCGGGGCCGCCGCTGCCGGTCATACGCGGCCAGGGCGCCGGCGAGGTCGGCCCGCCCGCCGGCGCACGCGGCACCGAGCACCACGGCGTCCTCGATGGCCTGCCCCGCGCCCTGCCCGAGGTGCGGTGTCATCGCGTGCGCCGCGTCGCCGAGCAGGGCCACCCGCCCCCGCACGTACGACGGCAGCGGGGTGGCCAGGTGGAACAGGTCGGTCCGGAGCACCGCCTCGGGCGGCGTGGCCGCCAGCAGCGCGGGGATCGGCTCGTGCCAGCCGCCGAAGCGGTCCCGGACGGCCGCCAGCTCGTCCGGCTCGCGCCCGCCCGGCGGGGCGGTCTCGGCCGCGTACCAGTAGAGCCGGCCGTCGCCGAGCGGGACGGTGCCGAACTCCCGGCCCGGCCCCCAGGTGACGGCGGTCGCCACGGGGCCGGTCCAGCGGATCGCCGCCCGCCAGGCCGTCGAGCCGGAGTACGCCGGGCACGGCAGCTCCGGCCAGAGCCGGCGGCGCAGCGCGCTGTGCAGCCCGTCGGCGCCGACCACCAGGTCCGCCCGCAGCGTGGCCGGCGAGCCGTCCCGCCGGTAGGTCACCGCGGGCGCGTCGGCGTCGACGTCGACCACGTCGGCCTCGGTGACCAGTGCCGAGGCCGGCAGGGCGGCGCGGAGCAGCCGGTGCAGCGCGGTGCGGTGGATCCCGAGCGCCGCGGTGCCGAGCGCCCGCTCCAGCGCGGCCCCCTCGATCCGGGACAGCCACCGGCCGTTGCTGGTGCGCAGCCCGCCGGGCGAGTCCGGCACGCCGTGCCGGCGGATCGCCTCGCCCACGCCGAGCGCGTCCAGCCCGCGCAACGCGTTCGCCATGAGGGTCAGGCCGGTGCCCAGCTCGCGCGGCTCGGCGGCGCGCTCCAGCACGGTGACCCCCCACCCGCGGCGGTGCAGGGCCAGTGCCGCGGCGAGCCCGCCGATGCCGGCGCCGACCACGATCGCGTGCGGCTCGCCCATGCCGATCGCCCCTTCTACTTCTGTAGAAGGTCATACTACATCCGTAGAAGAGGCGTGCGGAGGGACCGAGGTGAGTGGACGGGTGGCCCGGGTGGCCCGGCTGGCCGACGCGGCGGTGGAGCTGCTGGCCGAGGGCGGCATGCGGGCCCTGACCCACCGCGCCGTCGACGCGCGGGCCGGGATGCCGCCCGGCACCACCTCGGCGTACCTGCGGACCCGGCAGGCGCTGATCGAGGCCGTGGTCCAGCGCCTGGCCGACCTCGACCGGGCCGACCTGGCCGCGAACGACCTGCCCACCGAGCCGCCGCGCCCGGCCCCGCCGCTCGGGCCGGAGGGGCTCGACCAGCTCGCCGCCGGGGTGGCCGAGGTGCTCGACCGGTGGTTGACCACCGGACGCACCCGCACCCTGGCCCGCTACGCCTGCCTGCTGGAGGCGGTGCACCGGCCCGAGCTGCGCCGGATCCTGGACCACGGCACCGTGCTGCGCGTCCAGGCCCGGGACCTGCTGGCCCGCGCCGGCGCGCCCGACCCGCGCCGGCAGGGCGACCAGTTCGTCGCGTTCGTCGACGGGCTGCTCTTCGACCGCCTGGTCGGCGCCGGGGCGCTCAGTGCGCCGCCGCCCGGCACGCCGGCCAGCCGGGAGGACCTCCGGGCCGGCGTGCGTACGCTGCTGCGGGCCTTCACCGGGGCCTGACGGGCCGGCCGTGACCGCCGCCACCGGTGTGCGGTGGCGCCCGCCGCTGCCGACCGGCGCGACCGGGTCGAGGATGGTGGGCGGGCGCGACAGGGAGGCGGGCGATGGCGGTGTGGAGCGGGATGCGGCTACTCCGGCTCGGCGTGTCCGACTCTAGGCCGCGACCCGGAGCAGCCGTCCGGGAGGCGGCCGGGCGGCTGCGGCGCGGCTGGCTGCCCGTGGTCGAGGCGACCCTGGCGGCCACCGTCGCGTGGGTCCTCGCCACCCGGCTGGTCGGCCACCCGCAGCCGTTCTTCGCCCCGGCCGCCGCGCTGATCGTGCTCGGCCAGGCCCGCGGCCAGCGGATACGCCGGGCCGTCGAGGTGGTGCTCGGCGTCGCGGCCGGCGTGCTCGTCGCCGACCTCGTGGTGCAGGCGCTCGGCCCCCGCACCACCTGGACGGTGCTCACCGTCATCCTGCTCACCGTCGCCCTGGCCGTGGCGATCGGCGCCAGCTCGGTCACCGTGGTGCAGGCGGCCGTGTCGGCGCTCTACCTGGTGGTGGTCTCCCCGCCGACCGAGTCAATGGTGCCGTTCCGGTTCGTCGACGCGCTGATCGGCGGCGCGGTGGCCGTGGTCGCCAGCCAGCTCGTCGACGCCCGCCGGCCGCTCGCCCCGCTGGTCGACGAGTTCCGGCACACCTTCGAGGAGCTGGCCGGGGTGCTCGGCGAGATCGCCGACGCGCTCGACCGGCGCGACGACGCGGCGGCGCTGGCCGCGCTGGAGCGGGCCCGGCACGCCGACGCCGGCGTGGAGCGGCTGCGCGGCGCCGTGCTGGCGGCGGGCGAGGCGCTGCGGCTCAACGTGCGCCGCCGGCGGCACCTGGGCCGGCTGCGCTCGGTGGAGGGCTCGATCCGGCAGATCGACTACGCGGTCCGCAACGTCCGGGTGCTGGCGCGCGCCGCCGTCACCCTGACCCGGGGCCCGGCGCCGGTCCCGGCCGAGCTGGGCGGCGCCGTGCGGACCCTCGCCGAGGCGGTGCGCTCGACCGGCGACGCGCTCGCCGCGGACCTGACCGGGCAGGACGCCGTCGCCGACGCCCACGCCGAGCGGGTCGACGTCGCCGCCCTGGAGGCGGTCCGGGTCGCGGGCCGGCTCTTCACCCCCGGCGAGACCCTGCCGCTCGCCATGATCATCGGGCAGGTCCGGGCCACCGCCATCGACCTGCTGCGCGGCGTACGCGGCGACGACGACGCCACCGTGCTCACCCGGGTCGACGCTGCGGTCACCGGGCCGGAACACTGACCCGGCTCACCCCACCAGCCAGTCCACCGCCCGCTGCCGGATCTCCGCCGGCACCTCGTGCCCGCCGGTGAACTCGGCGTACTCGGCCGGGTAGCCGAGGGAGTGCAGGCGGGGCACCAGCCGCCGGCTGCACACGTCGACGGGCAGCACCCGGTCGTCGGTGCCGTGCGAGACGAACAACCGGGGCCGGCCGTGGGTGACCAGCGGCGCCGCGAAGCCGGGGGAGAAGGCCAGCACCGCGTCGACCAGGTCGCCGTTGGTCAGGCCCAGGGAGAGGGCGTACGAGGCGCCGTCGGAGAAACCGCCGACGGTCACCCCGGCCACCGGGTACGCGCGGAGCGTCCCGGCCAGCAGCGCGTCGATCCGGGCCACGTCCGGGCCGTACCCCTCGGCGATCAGGTCCCAGGTGCTGGCGAGCGCCTGCGGGGCGAGCAGCAGCAGCCGGTGCGCGTCGGCCAGCGGCAGCAGGAGGTCGAGACCCTGCCGGGCCGAGCCGCCCGCGCCGTGCAGCAGCACCACCACGCGGTACGGCCCGGTGCCGCCGATCGGCACGTGCCGTAGCGCGGGCGGCCCGCCCGCCGGGTCGGGGACCTCGGCCGGTCCGGTCGGACCGGGCGCGGTCACGGTGGTGGGACGGGCGGTCAACCGGCCGTGCCGGTAGCCCTCCTCGGGCTGCCGGTGCGGCGGCGCGGGTTCGGTCACCTCGCCCCCCTGTCGTCGGTCGGGTCGGGCGGCGGATACCCGGCTGCCGGCCGCTCAACCACGCGGCCGCCGGTGCTCGGCGCGGCTCAGGCGCTCTCGCGCGCCACCAGGGTCGAGGGGAAGGCGGTCACCGGCGGCACCGGGCGGCCGTCGAGCACCGCGGTCGCCGCCGCGGTGGCGATCCCGGCCACCGGGTGGGTGGCCGTGGTGAGCGCCGGGCTGCTCACGGCCGCGTACGGGATGTCGTCGAACCCGGCCACCGCCACGTCGTGCGGCACCCGCAGCCCGCGCCCCCGCAGCGCGGCGATCACGCCCAGCGCGGTGGCGTCGCTGGCCGCGTAGATCGCGTCGGTGTCCGGCCAGCGGTCCAGCGCCTCCAGCGCCGCCCGGCCGCCCCGCGCGGCCGTGAAGTCGCCGGTGACCAGCCGCACCGGCAGCCCGGCCGCCCGCATGAGCCCCTCGTAGGCGGTCACCGACCGCTCGGCGCAGCTCAGCCAGCGCGGGCCGGTGACCATGGCGATCCGGCGGCGGCCGCCGGCGTGCAGGTGGCGCAGGACCGCGTCGGCGCCCGCGGCGTTGTCCACATCGAAGGAGGGTACGGCCGGCGAGCCGGTGCCGATCGAGACGACCCGCCCGCGCAGCCCCCGGGGGACCGCGTCGAGCACCGGCGCGGTGGTGTTGACCAGCAGCACCCCGCAGACGCTGCGGTCGTCGCCGAGCCGGCGCAGTCCCGCCGGGGCGTCCAGCGGCAGCCATTCCAGGGCGACGCCGACCCCGTGCGGGGCGCACACCCGGGCCGCCGCGCTCACCAGCCGGTCCACGTACGGGTCGTCCAGGACGGTGGCGTCGGTGCCGGAGACCGCCACGACGAGGCGTACCCCGGCGCCGCGGACCAGGGCGCGGGCCGTGACGTTCGGCACGTAGCCGAGGCGGTCGGCGGCGGCGTGCACCCGCTCCCGGGCGTCCACCGAGGCGAACCCGTAGCCGCCGAGCACCCGGGACGCGGTGGCCCGGGAGACCCCGGCCGCCCGGGCCACGTCGTCGAGGGTCGCCGGGCGGGCGGTCGGCGTCTCCATGTCTGGTCCTCTCCGTGCTGGCCGTTCTGTCGGCATCATGCCCGGCCGAGGTGCCCCGGGGTAAGGGGTGGGAGCGTTTGTGGTGGTAGCGCTCTCAGGTGTGCGATGGTCGTCGGACCGGACTTCGGGGAGAGGACGACACCACGGTGAGCAGCACCATCGACGCGCCGGCCGGGGCCCGCGCCGAGACCCCGCGGGCGGTCCTGGCCGCCCGCAACGGCGTGGCGGCCGTGTTCGCCCTCAACGGGCTGGCGGTGGCCACCTGGTTCGCCCGGGTGCCCGCGATCCGCGAGTCGCTCGGGCTCAGCGCCGGGCGCCTCGGCCTGCTGCTGCTGGCCATGTCGGCCGGCGCGCTGGTGGCCATGTCCACCGCCGGGCTGGTCACCCTGCGGCTCGGCCCGGCCCGCACCGTGGCGGCCTCGACCGTCCTGGTCGCGCTCGGCCTCACGGGCGCCGGCCTGTCGGCCAGCCTGGCCGGCTCGCTGATCGGCGTCGTGCTGGGGCTCTTCGCCGTGGGGTACGGCTCCGGTGCCTGCGACGTGGCCATGAACGTCGAGGCCGCGGCGGTGGAGAAGCGGCTCGGCCGGACGATCATGCCCCGGTTCCACGCCGCCTGGAGTCTCGGTTCGGTCGCCGGAGCCGGCCTGGGCGCCGGCGCGGCCCGGCTGGGCGTACCGGTCGGCTGGCACCTGCCCGTGATCGCGGTGGCGGTCCTGTCCGGCACGCTGCTCGGCGTCCGCGCCTTCCTGGCCGCACCGGCCGAGCCGGCGGGCTCGGCCGAGCCCGCCGACCACCGGCGCGCGCTGCTGGCCACCTGGCGGGAGCCGCGCACCCTGCTCATCGGCCTGTTCGTGCTGGTGATGGCGTTCACCGAGGGCAGCGCGAACGACTGGCTGGCGGTGGCGTTCGTCGACGGGTACGGGGTGAGCGAGGCGGCCGGTGCCGCCGTCTTCGGGGTGTTCGTGGTCGGCATGACCCTCGGCCGGACCGCCGGCACCGTGGCGATCGACCGGTGGGGCCGCGTGCCGGTGCTGTTCGGCACCATCGCGCTGGCCGTCACCGGGGCCACCTGCGCCGTGCTGGCCGGCTCCGGGCCGGTCGCCGTGGTCGGCGTGGCGCTGTGGGGCGTCGGGGCGTCGCTCGGCTTCCCGGTCGGGATGAGCGCCGCCGCCGACGACGAGGACCGGGCGCCGACCCGGGTCAGCGTGGTCGCCATGATCGGCTACACGGCGTTCCTCGCCGGCCCCCCGTTGCTCGGCTTCCTCGGCGACCACCTGGGCATCCTCCACGCCCTCGGCCTGGTCCCCCTGCTCCTGCTGCCCACCGTCGCCCTGGTCCCGATCCTGCGCCCGCCGGCCCGCTGACCGCCTCAGCCGACGTCCACCCGGCATCCAGCCGGTTGCCAGGTACGCGTGCTGCACTGGAGGGGACGCCGAGGAGAGGAGGCGGGCATGGGCTGGTTCAGCCGACGGGCCGCCGACCCGACGACCCCGACCAAGCTCGACCGGGAGGCCAACCGGGACGACCTGGCCGCGCTGGAGGCGTTCGTGACCAGCCGGCGCGGGGTGGAGTTCTACCTGGAGCCGGAGACCACCGCCACCGACACCACCGTGGTGGCCATCGCCCACGACGGGGAGTGGATCCGCCGCCGCACCGGCTCGCCCCGGGCCGCCGCGAAGATCGCCCAGAAGCACTCGGTGCCGCTCTACGAGGCGGCCCGCACCGGGTACCCGGAGCGGATGCGGGCCTGGAACCGGGCCCACCCGGAGCGGCGCGCCCGCTGACGCCGGCTCAGCCGCCGGCCAGCGCGGCGCGCGCCTCGGCCAGCGGCAGCGGCTCGTCGTGGGCCGAGACGAACCAGGCGAGGTCGTCGTCGAGCAGGCTCGCCGCGAGGGCCAGGTCGGGCCCGTCCTCGGGCGTGCGCAGGTGCGCCGGCGGCGGGTACCAGCAGTCGCCGAGCAGCAGCACCCCGGAGTCCGGCACCCGTACCACCGTGGAGTCCGGCGCGTGCCGCCCGCCCACGTGCCGGACCACCACGCCGGTGGGCAGGGTCAGCTCCTCGGCGAAGGTGCGCGTCGGCGGCAGCACCGCGAAGCCGTCCCAGGAGTCGACGGCCAGGGCCCGGGCCCGGAAGCTGTGCCCGAGGCGCGGGTTCTCGCGGACCTGCTCGCGCAGGTAGCGGTGGCTCCACGGCCGGGACGCCTCGGCCCGCAGCAGGGGCACCGCCGACTCGTGCCCGACGATCTCCACCCCGGGCCAGGCGCAGGCGCCCCAGACGTGGTCCCAGTGGTGGTGGGTGTAGACGAGCCAGCGCGGCTGCGGCAGTCCGGCCGCCGCCACCGCGGCCCGGACCTCCCGGGCGTGGGCGGGGCTCTGGCCCGCGTCGACGATCACACTTCCGCCGTCGTCGGCGACCACCGCCACGGTCGGGCGGACCGCGAACGGGTCGGGATCGCCGGGAAACAACCAGACCCGGCCGGCCAGGTGTCGCAGCGTCACCGGCAATTCCTCCCCGCTCCGTGGCACGTGATCCACTGTCGAGCGCGATGCTATCGGCCGACGCCGCCCCGGGCCGCCCCGGCTGCGGCGACGCGGTCGTCGGGGCGCGGACCGGCGTGGGGCGGGAATGCCCGCCCGGGCCGCCGGAATGCGACCGTTCCCATCGGCTCGCGCCATTGCGTTCGAGGCGGCGAGCAAGCTGATCCTATCGACCACCACGGATGCCGCAGGCCGGACGAGGGTGGGAGACCCCGGCGTTGACCCGCGCCGGGCGGCTGTGGCAGCATTCGCGGCCTGACGGCAGTGAAGGAAGCCGGTGCGATTCCGGCGCGGTCCCGCCACTGTCACCGGGGAGCGATCCCCCCTCGCGAGTCACGGCCGTGCGTGCACGGCTGGAAGGCCGGGGGTGAGCGTCGATCCGGGAGCCAGGATACTTCGGCCGTCGGAGAGCCCCAGGGCGTGGACACCCGAGGAGGACCCGATGCACGGCCTTTCCGCCATCGACGACGATCGTCGTTCCCGGCCGGCGCGCACCGACGCGCCGCTGACCGCTCATCCCGCCGCCCCGCAGGCCGCCGTGCCGCGCGCCGGGCGGGCCCGCGCCGTCCGCCGCTGACCGTCCCGCCGGGTCCCGCACCCGGCCGGGCGCCGCTGCCGACCTGCCGTCGGTGAGCTGTCCGCCGGACCCGCGTACCCGCCGAACCCGCCCCCACCCCCGCCCGCCGCCGGCCCCGCCGCGCCGCCGGGCGTCACGCTCCGGAGCCGTCCGTGCGCATCCTGCTGCTCTCCACCGCCGACACCGACCTGCTCGCCGCCCGCGCCAGCGGCGCCGACTACCGGCTGGCCAACCCCGCCCGGGTCGCCGCCGACGCCGTGCCCGCGCTGCTCGACGGCGTCGACCTGGCCGTCGTACGCCTGCTCGGCGGCCGGCAGGCGTGGCCGGACGGCCTCGCCGCGGTGCTCGGCTCCGGCGTGCCCACGGTCGTGCTCGGCGGCGAGGCCGTGCCCGACGCGGAGCTGATGGCGGCGTCCACGGTGGCCGCCGGGGTGGCCGCCCAGGCGCTCGCCTACCTGGTCGAGGGCGGCCCGGAGAACCTCGCCGAGCTGGCCCGGTTCCTCTCCGACACGGTGCTGCTCACCGGCGAGGGCTTCGCCCCGCCCGCGCCCACCCCGCCGCACGGGATCCTCGGCCCCGATCCGGCGCCCGACGGCCGGCCCGTGGTCGGCATCGTCTTCTACCGGGCGCACGCCCTCGCCGGGAACACCGCCTTCGTCGCGACCCTCGCCGACGCGGTGACGGCGGCCGGCGGCCAGCCGCTGCCGGTGTACTGCGGCTCGCTGCGCGGCCTCGCACCGGGCGCGGGCCCGCTCGAGCTGTTCGCGCGGTGCGACGCCCTGGTGGTGACGGTGCTCGCGGCCGGCGGGACGGTTGCCGCGGACGCCTCCGGCGGCGGCGACGAGGACGCCTGGGACGTCGGCGCGCTCGCCGCCCTGGACGTGCCGATCGTGCAGGCGCTCTGCCTGACCAGCGACCGCGAGCGGTGGGCGGCCAGCGACGCCGGACTGTCCCCGCTGGACGCCGCCATGCAGGTGGCCATCCCCGAGTTCGACGGCCGGATCGTCACGGTGCCGTTCTCGTTCAAGCGCATCGACGCCGACGGCCTCTCGGTCTACGAACCCGACCCGGAGCGGGCCGCCCGCGTCGCGGGGATCGCCGTCCGGCAGGCCCGGCTGCGGCACGTGCCCAACGCCGACAAGCGCCTGGCCGTCGTGCTCAGCTCGTACCCCACGAAGCACTCCCGGGTCGGCAACGCCGTCGGCCTGGACACCCCGGCCTCCGCGGTCCGGCTGCTCGCCGCCCTGGCCGAGGCCGGCTACCACCTGGGCGACGGCCCGGTGCCGGACGACGGGGACGCGCTGATCCACGCCCTGATCGCCGCGGGCGGGCACGACGTCGAGTGGCTCACCCCCGAACAGCTCGCCGCCGCCGAGGCGCGGGTGCCGGGGGAGACCTACCGGCGCTGGTTCGAGGCGGTGCCCGCCGCCCTGCGCGAGCGGATGCGGGAGCACTGGGGCGAGCCGCCCGGCCGGCTCTACACCGACAACGGTGACGTCGTCCTCGCCGGGCTGCGCTTCGGCAACGTGGCGCTGCTCATCCAGCCGCCCCGCGGTTTCGGCGAGAACCCCGTGGCCATCTACCACGACCCGGACCTGCCGCCCAGCCACCACTACCTCGCCGCGTACCGCTGGCTGGCCGCGCCGGTCGCCGACGGCGGCTTCGGCGCGGACGCCGTGGTCCACCTCGGCAAGCACGGCACCCTGGAGTGGCTGCCCGGCAAGGGCCTCGGCCTCGCCGCCGACTGCGCCCCGGACGCGGTCCTCGGGGACCTGCCGCTGGTCTACCCGTTCATCGTCAACGACCCCGGCGAGGGCACCCAGGCCAAGCGCCGGGCGCACGCCGTGGTGGTCGACCACCTGGTGCCGCCGATGGCCCGCGCCGAGACCTACGGCGACCTGGCGAAGCTCGAACAGCTCCTCGACGAGTACGCCACCGTGCAGGCCCTCGACCCGGCCAAGGCGCCCACCGTGCAGCGGCAGATCTGGGAGCTCGTGCGCGCCGCCGAACTGCACCACGACCTGCACCAGGCCGAGATGCCCGGCGCGGACGACTTCGACGACTTCGTGCTGCACCTCGACGGCTACCTCTGCGAGGTCAAGGACGTGCAGATCCGCGACGGCCTGCACGTCCTCGCCGAGACGCCCACCGGGGAGGCCCGGGTCAACCTGGTCCTCGCCGTGCTCCGCGCCCCGCAGGTCTGGGGCGGGGCCCGCGCCCTGCCCGGGCTGCGCCAGGCCCTCGCCGCCCACGCCGGCCTCGACGAGGCGGCGCTGCTCGCCACCCCCGGCGCACGGATCGCCGTGCCGGCGGCACTGACCGACGCGGTCGACGGGCCGGCCGCCACCGCCGCCGACGCCGTCGACCTCATCGAGGCCCTGGCCCGCCGGCTCGTGCTCGGCATGGAGACCCTCGGCTGGGACGCGAGCAAGGCCGGCGCGGTGGTCGAGGAGGTGGCCGGCGGGCCGGTGCCCGACGCCGCCGAGGTGCTCGGCTTCGCCGCGCGCGAGGTGGTGCCCCGGCTGGACCGGACCACCGACGAGATCGACCGGGTGCTCGGCGCGCTCGACGGCCGGTTCGTCCCGCCCGGCCCGTCCGGCTCGCCCACCCGCGGGCTGGTCAACGTGCTCCCCACCGGGCGCAACTTCTACTCCGTCGACCCGAAGGCCATCCCCAGCCGCAACGCCTGGGACGTGGGGGTGGCCCTCGCCGACTCGCTGCTGGCCCGGCACCTCGCCGACACCGGGGCGTACCCGCGTTCGGTGGGGCTCACCGTCTGGGGCACCAGCGCCATGCGCACCCAGGGCGACGACATCGCGGAGGTGCTGGCCCTGCTCGGCGTCCGTCCGGTGTGGGACGACCGGTCCCGCCGCGTCACCGGCGTCGAGGTGGTGCCCCTCGCCGAACTGGGCCGCCCCCGGGTCGACGTCACGGTGCGCATCTCCGGCTTCTTCCGGGACGCCTTCCCGCACGTCGTCGCCCTCGTCGACGACGCCGTCCGGCAGGTCGCCGCGCTGAACGAGCCGGCCGCCGAGAACTACGTGAAGGCGCACGTCGACGCGGACGTCGCCGAGCACGGGGACCCGCGCCGCGCCACCGCCCGCATCTTCGGCTCCAAGCCCGGGGCGTACGGGGCCGGGCTGCTGCCGCTCATCGACGCCCGGAACTGGCGCACCGACGCCGACCTGGCCGAGGTCTACGCGGTCTGGGGCGGCTACGCCTACGGGCCGGGGCTGGACGGGCGGGAGGCGCGGGCCGACATGGAACGCTCCTTCGCCCGGATCGCCGTCGCCGTGAAGAACCAGGACACCCGCGAGCACGACATCGTCGACTCCGACGACTACTTCCAGTACCACGGCGGGATGGTGGCCATGGTCCGCCACCTCACCGGCGGCGCCCCGGCCGCCTACGTGGGCGACTCGGCCATGCCGCACGACGTGCGTACCCGCACGCTGGGCGAGGAGACCCGCCGGGTGTTCCGCGCCCGGGTGGTCAACCCGCGCTGGATCGCCGCCATGCGCCGGCACGGCTACAAGGGCGCCTTCGAGCTGGCCGCCACCGTGGACTACCTGTTCGGCTACGACGCCACCGCCGGGGTCGTCGACGACTGGATGTACGAGCGGCTCGCCGAGGCGTACCTCTTCGACCCGGAGACCCGGGAGTTCCTGGAGCGGTCCAACCCGTGGGCGCTGCGCGGCATCGCCGAACGGCTGCTGGAGGCCGCCGACCGCGGACTGTGGGCCGCGCCCGAGCCGGTCACCCTCGACCGGCTGCACGAGACGTACCTGGCCAGCGAGGGCGACCTGGAGGACCGGCAATGACGTCGTACCCGTTCAGCGCGGTGCTCGGGATGGACGAGATGCGCCTGGCCCTGCTGCTCAACGCGGTCAGCCCGGCCGTCGGCGGGGTGCTGGTCCGGGGCGAGAAGGGCACCGCCAAGTCCACGGCCGTCCGCGCCCTCGCCGGGCTGCTGCCGCCCGTCGACCGGGTCGCCACCTGCCGCTTCGCGTGCGATCCCGCCGCCCCCGACCCGGGCTGCCCGGACGGCCCGCACCCGGCCGGGTCGGCGGCCGAGCGCCGCCCGGCCCGCCTGGTCGAGCTGCCGGTGGGCGCCGCCGAGGACCGGGTGGTCGGCTCGCTCGACCTGGAGAAGGCCCTCGCCGAGGGGGTACGCGCCTACGAGCCCGGCCTGCTCGCCGCCGCCCACCGCGGCGTGCTCTACGTCGACGAGGTCAACCTGCTCCACGACCACCTGGTCGACCTGCTCCTGGACGCCGCCGCCATGGGCCGCTGCCACGTCGAGCGGGAGGGTGTCTCGGTCAGCCACGCCGCCCGGTTCCTGCTGGTCGGCACCATGAACCCGGAGGAGGGGGAGCTGCGCCCGCAGCTGCTCGACCGGTTCGGGCTCACCGTCGAGGTGGCCGCCAGCCGCGACCCCGCCGTACGCGCCGAGGTGGTCCGCCGCCGCCTCGCCGCCGACGCCGACCCGGCCGGCTTCGCGGCCGGCTGGGCGGAGGCCGACGCCGAGGTGGCCCGCCGGGTGGCCGCCGCCCGGCGCCGGCTGTCCCGGGTGGCGCTGCCCGACGCGGCGCTGCGGCAGATCGCCGAGGTCTGCGCCGCGTTCGATGTGGACGGCATGCGGGCCGACATCGTCACCGCCCGGACCGCCGTGGCGCACGCCGCCTGGGAGGGCCGGGACCGGGTCACGGCCGACGACGTCCGGGTCGCCGCCCGGCTGGCCCTGCCGCACCGGCGCCGCCGGGACCCGTTCGACACCCCGGGGCTGGACGAGCAGCGCCTGGACGAGGCACTGCGCCGCGCCCGCGAGCAGCATCCCGACGACGATCCGGACGGTGGGCCCGAAGGTGGTCCCGGCCCGGACGGTGGTCCCGGCGGCGGCCCTGGGCCCGATGGTGGACCCGGTGGGGGCTCCAGCGGACCCCGGGCGGGCAACGGTCCCGAGGGCTCGGGTGACGGTGGGGTGGACCCCGACGGTCCCGGCCGGTCGGCTCGCGCGATGGGCGACGCCGGCGGCCGGGACCGGTCCGGGACGTCCGACGGCGCCGGGCGGGACCGGTCCGGGACGTCCGACGACGCCAGGCACTCCGGGTCGCCGGACGACGCGGGCGGGACCGGCCGGGACGGGCGCTGGCCGGCCAACGGCCGGACCGGCGACGGGACGAGCGAGGACCTGTCCGACCAGGACCGGCCCGGCGACGGGCGGTCCGGCGACGGGCGGCCTCGTGTCGGCCGGCCGGGGGATCCGGGCGGCGCCGAGGGGAAGCCCGGTTCCGTCGTCGCTCCCGACCGGGGGCTGCGGGCCCGGCTGTTCACCGCTCCCGGCGTCGGCGAGGGCGTACCCGGCCGGCGCTCCCGGGCCCGCACGGGGCGCGGCCGCACCACCGGCGCCCGGGTGCCCGCCGGCCGCGCCGGGGCGCTGCACCTGCCGGCCACCGTCCGGGCCGCCGCCCCGCACCAGGCCGCTCGGGGCCGGGGCGGCGGGCCGCTGCGGCTGCGCCCGTCCGACGTGCGGGAGGCGGTCCGGGAGGGGCGCGAGGGCAACCTCGTCGTGTTCGTGGTGGACGCCAGCGGGTCGATGGGCGCCCGGGAGCGGATGTCCACCGTGAAGGGCGCGGTGCTGGCCCTGCTGACCGACGCGTACCAGCGGCGGGACAAGGTGGCCGTGGTCGCCTTCCGGGGCACGGGCGCGCAGACCCTCCTCCCGGCCACCTCCTCGGTGCTCGCCGCCTCGACCCGGCTCGCCGAGTTGCCCACCGGCGGGCGTACCCCGCTCGCGGAGGGGCTGCTCGCGGCCGCCGACCTGCTCCGGGTGGAGCGGCTGCGCGACCCGAAGCGCCGCCCCCTCGTGCTCGTGGTCACCGACGGCCGGGCCACCGCCGGCCCCCGCCCGCTGGACCGGGCCGCCCGGGCGGCGGGTGTGCTCGCCGCCACCGGCGCGCCCTGCGTCGTCGTCGACTGCGAGTCCGGCCCGGTACGCCTGCACCTGGCCCGCCGTCTCGCCGCCCAACTGCACGCCCCGCACCACCACCTCGCCGACGTGGCCACTGACCCGCTCGTCGGCCTCACCACGAGGAGCGTCGCCTGATGCCGCAGGGAAAGCCGAGCCACGTGCCCGCCGACGGGCTGACCACCCGGCAGCGGCGCCACCGGCCGCTGCTCATCGTGCACACCGGACAGATGAAGGGGAAGTCGACCGCCGCGTTCGGGCTGGCGCTGCGCGCCTGGACCGCCGGGCTGCCGATCGGTGTCTTCCAGTTCGTCAAGAGCGCCAAGTGGCGGGTGGGGGAGGAGAACGCCTTCCGGGCCCTCGGCGAGGTGCACGAGCGCACCGGGCAGGGCGCCCCGGTCACCTGGCACAAGATGGGTGAGGGCTGGTCCTGGATCCAGCGCGGCGGGGAGGCCGACCACGCCGAGGACGCCCGCGAGGGCTGGCGGCAGATCCGGCGCGACCTGGCCGCCGAGCGCTACGGGCTCTACGTGCTCGACGAGTTCACGTACCCGATGAAGTGGGGCTGGATCGACGTCGACGAGGTGGTCGCCACGCTGCGCGACCGGCCCGGCTTCCAGCACGTGGTGATCACCGGCCGGGACGCCGACCCGCGGCTGGTCGAGGCGGCCGACCTGGTCGCCGAGCTGACCAAGGTCAAGCACCCGATGGACGCCGGCCAGAAGGGTCAGAAGGGCATCGAATGGTGACGCCCTGGGCGCTGCCCCGGCTGGTCGTCGCCGCCCCGGCCAGCGGGCACGGCAAGACGACCGTGGCCACCGGGCTGCTCGCCGCGCTGCGCCGCCGCGGCCTGACGGTCAGCCCGCACAAGGTGGGCCCCGACTACATCGACCCCGGCTACCACGCGCTCGCCGCCGGTCGCCCCGGCCGCAACCTCGACCCCTGGCTGGTCGGCCCGGACCGGATCGCCCCGCTGCTGCGTCACGGCGCGAGCGTGCCCACCCCGGCCGACGTGGCCGTGGTCGAGGGCGTGATGGGGTTGCACGACGGCGCCGTCGGCCACGGTGGGTACGCCTCCACGGCGCACGTCGCCCGGCTCATCGAGGCGCCCGTGCTGCTGGTCCTCGACACCACGGCGCAGGGCCGCTCGGCCGCCGCGCTGGTGCTCGGCATGCGCGCGTTCGACCCGGCGGTGCGCGTCGGCGGGGTGGTGCTCAACCGGGTCGGCTCGCCCCGGCACGAGACACTGCTGCGCGACGCGCTCGCCGAGCTGGGCGTGCCGGTGCTGGGCGCGGTGACCCGGGCCGCCGAGGTGTCCGCGCCGTCGCGCCACCTGGGCCTGGTGCCGGTCGCCGAACGCGCGCCCGAGTCGCTCGCCGTGGTGGCCGCGCTCGCCGACCTGGTCGAGTCCACCGTGGACCTCGACGCCGTGCTGGCGCTGGCCCGCACCGCGCCGCCGCTGACCGCGCCCGCCTGGGATCCGGCCACCGCCGTGGGCGGTCCCGCCGGCACCGCCCGCCCGGTCGTCGCGGTCGCCGGTGGGGCGGCCTTCACCTTCTCGTACGCGGAGACCGCCGAGCTGCTCACCGCGGCCGGCGCGGAGGTGATGACCCTCGACCCGCTGCGCGACGAGGCGCTGCCGGCCGGCACCCGGGCCGTGGTGATCGGCGGCGGCTTCCCCGAGCTGCACGCCGACGCCCTGGCCGGCAACACCGCGCTCCGCGCCGAGCTGGCCGGCTTCGACGGGCCGGTGGTCGCCGAGTGCGCCGGGCTGCTCTATCTCGGCCGCTCCCTCGACGGGGTGCCGATGTGCGGGCGGCTCGACCACACCGCCCGGATGACCGGCCGGCTCACCCTCGGCTACCGCGACGCGGTGGCCGCCGCCGACTCCCCGGCGCACCGCGCCGGCGACCCGGTACGCGGACACGAGTTCCACCGCACCCGCACCGACCCCGGGCACGGCGACCGTCCCGCCTGGCACTGGGACGGCACCCCGCACGGCTTCGTGACCGGCCGGGTGCACGCGTCCTACCTGCACACCCACTGGGCCGGGCACCCGGGCGCGGCCCGCCGGCTGGTCGAGGCGGCGAGCCGGTGAACGCCGTGCTGACCGGGATCGGGGTCGGCCCCGGCGACCCGGAACTGCTGACGCTCAAGGCGGCGCGGCTGCTGGGCGAGGCCGATCTGGTGTTCGTACCCGTGCTGGACCGGCACGCCGCGGACCCGGACGCGCCCCCCGGCCGCGCCGAGACGACGGTGCGGGCGCACGTGCCCGCGGACCGGCTGCGCCGGCTGCCGTTCGCCCTCGACGACCGGGGCGGGGTGACCGCCCGCCGGGAACGGGCCTGGGACGCCGCGGCGGCGGCCGTGGTGGCCGCCGTCGACGCCGGGGCCCGGTCGGTCGCCTTCGCCACCATCGGCGACCCCAACGTCTACTCCACCTTCGGCTACCTGGCCGACGGCGTGCGGGCCCGGCGGCCCGGGATCGCGGTGCGGACCGTGCCCGGCATCACGGCCATGCAGGACCTGGCCGCCCGGGCCGGCGTGCCGCTGTGCGAGGGCCGCGAACCGCTCACCCTGCTGCCCGCCACCGCCGGCCTCACACCGGTCGCTGACGCTCTCGCCGGCCCGGGCACCGTCGTCGTCTACAAGGGCTGGCGCCGCCACCCGGATCTGGTCGGCGAGCTGCGCCGGCAGGGCCGGCTGGCCGACGCGGTGCTGGGCCGGTCACTCGGCCTGCCCGGCGAGCGGATCGGGCCGGTGGACGGCGCCGCCGCCGACCTGCCGTACCTGTCGACGCTGCTGGTCCCGGCCCGCCGGGACCGGCGGGGAGGAAAACTGTGACCACCACCGGCAAGGTCTGGTTCGTCGGGGCCGGCCCGGGCGCGGCCGACCTGCTCACCCTGCGCGCCGCCCGGGTCATCGCCGAGGCCGACGTGGTGATCTGGGCGGCCAGCCTCGTGCACGCCGACGTGCTCGCCCACGCCCGCCCCGACGCCGAGATCGTCGACTCCTCCCAGCTGCCCATCGAGGGCGTCCGGCCGCTCTACGAACGGGCCGCCGCCGGCGGGCTGACCGTGGCGCGTATCCACTCCGGCGACCCGGCCCTCTGGGGCGCCGTGCAGGAGCAGCTCGACCTGTGCCGCGACCTCGGCCTGGCCGTGGAGGTGGTGCCCGGGGTGTCCTCGTTCACCGCGGTCGCCGCGCTGGTCGGCCGGGAGCTGACCATCCCCGAGGTCGCCCAGTCGGTGATCCTCACCCGCCTGGAGGGCGGCAAGACGCCGATGCCGCCGGGCGAGCGGGTCCGCGAGTTCGCCCGCCACGGCACCACCATGGCGCTGTTCCTCTCCGCCGCCCGCTCCGGCCAGGCGCAGGCGGAGCTGCTGGCCGGTGGCTACCCGCCGGAGACGCCGGTGGTGGTCGCGTACCAGGCGACCTGGCCCGACGAGCTGGTGGTCCGCTGCCCGCTGGGCGAGCTGGAGGCCACCGTCAAGGCGCACAGGCTGTGGAAGCACACCCTGTTCCTGGTGGGGCCGGCGCTCGCCGCCGGCGGCACCCGCTCGCACCTCTACCACCCCGGGCACTTCCACACCTACCGGCGGGCCGAGCCGGGCGCCCGCGCGGCGCTGCGCCGCACCCGGTCCGGCGACCCCGCCGGGGACGACCGGTGACGCACGCCGAGCCGCCGCTGCGCGAGCCGGACCTGCCGCGTACGGCGAAGGTCCGGCCCACCGCGCTGCGCACCGGCTGGACCACCGGCGCGTGCGCCACCGCGGCGACGAAGGCCGCGCTGACCGCGCTGGTCACCGGGGAGCCGCAGCGCCAGGTCGAGATCGGCCTGCCGGCCGGCCGCCGGGTCAGCTTCGCGGTGGCCCGCTGCGACCTGGAACCGGCCCGGCGGGCCGAGGCCGTGGTGGTCAAGGACGCCGGTGACGACCCGGACGTCACGCACGGTGCGGAGCTGACCGCCACGGTCACCTGGCGGGACGAGCCGGGGCTGCGCCTCGACGGCGGGCCGGGCGTCGGCACGGTCACCCGGCCCGGGCTCGGCCTGGCGGTCGGCGGCCCGGCCATCAACGAGACCCCGCGCCGCATGATCGGCCAGGCCGTCGCCGAGGTGGTCGACCTCGGCGAGACCGGCGTCCGCGTGGTGATCAGCGTGCCGCGCGGCGAGATCATGGCCCGCAAGACCACCAACCGGCGGCTCGGCATCCTCGGCGGCATCTCCATCCTCGGCACCACCGGGATCGTCCGGCCGTTCTCCACCGCCTCCTGGCGGGCCAGCGTGGTGCAGGCCGTGCACGTGATGGCCGCACAGGGGGAGCGGACCGTGGTGCTCTGCACCGGCGGGCGTACCGAGCGGGCGGCCCGGGCCCTCCTGCCGGAACTGCCCGAGGTGTGCTTCGTCGAGGTCGGCGACTTCACCGGCGCGGCGGTCACCGCCGCCGTCGGCGACGGGATGACCGGGGTGGTCTTCGTCGGCATGGCCGGCAAGCTGGCGAAGCTCGCCGCCGGCATCCTGATGACCCACTACACCCGCTCCAAGGTGGACCTGTCGCTGCTCGGCGCGGTCACCGCCGAGGCCGGCGGCGACCCGGACCTGGTCACCGCCGTCACCGCTGCCAACACGGGCCGGCACGCGTACGAGCTGTGGGCGGCCGCCGGACTGCTCGGCCCCGCCGGGGACCTGCTCTGCCGGCGGGTCCGCCAGGTGCTGCTCCGCTTCGCCGGGCACGCCGTGAGCGTGGACGTGGCCATGGTGGACTTCGCCGGGGACCGGGTGGTCGCCTCCTCCGGGCGGTGGGCCGCGTGACCGTGCTCGTGGCGGGGATCGACGCCGCCGGCCGGCCCGCGCACCCCGCGCTCGCCGAGGCGCTGGCCGGCGCCGGGCTGGTCGTCGGCGCGGCCCGGCACCTGGCCGCCGTTCCGGTGCCGGCCGGCTGCGCCACCGTCGTGCTCGGCCCGCTCGCGCCCGCCCTGGACCGGCTCGCCGCCGCTGTCGCCGCCGGGACGCCCGCGGTGGTCCTGGCCAGCGGTGACCCCGGGTTCTTCGGCATCGTCCGCCGGCTCCGTGCGGCCGGCCTGCCGGTGCGGGTGCTGCCCGCCGTCTCCAGCGTCGCCGCCGCGTTCGCCCGCGCCGGGCTGCCCTGGGACGGCGCGGCCGTGGTCACCGCGCACGGCCGGGATCCACGCCCCGCGCTCAACGCCTGCCGGGCGCTGCCCGCCGTCGCGGTGCTCACCGCCCCCGGCGCGGGCGCGGCCGAGCTGGGCGCCGGCCTGGCCGGCTGGGACCGCCGCCTGGTCGTCGCCGAGCACCTCGGCACCCCGGACGAACGGGTCACCTGGACCACCCCGGCCGGGGCCGCCGCGACAAGCTGGGCGGACCCGCACGTCGTGCTCAGCCTCGCTCCGGAGACCGCCCCGGGCGCACCGCGCGCCGACGACCAGCCCGCCGCCGCGCCGGCCGGAGGGTGGGCGCTGCCCGAGTCCGCGTACGCGCACCGGGATTCGATGATCACCAAGGCCGAGGTCCGGGCCCTGGCCGTGGCCCGGCTGCGACCCCGGCTGGGCCGGTTCGTCTGGGACGTCGGCGCGGGCAGCGGCTCGGTCGGCATCGAGTGTGCGCTGCTCGGCGCGGCGGTGCTCGCCGTGGAACGCGACCCGGACGCGCCGATCCGGGCCAACGCCGCCCGGCACGGCGTCGACGTGCGGGTGGTGACCGGGACGGCCCCGGCGGCCCTGGCCGGGCTGCCCGACCCGGACGCGGTCTTCGTCGGCGGGGGCGGCGTGGACGTGCTCGCCGCGGTGGCCGACCGCCGCCCACCCCGGGTGGTGGCCACCCTGGCCGCCCTCGACCGGGTCGCCCCGGCCGTGCACCTGCTGCGCGCCGCCGGTTACGCGGTCGACGGCTGCCAGCTCGCCGCCGCCCGCCTCGCCGACCTGCCCGGCGGCTCGCTGCGCCTGGCCGCCACGAACCCGGTCGTCCTGCTCACCGCGGAGCTGCCGTGACCGCCCACCAGGAGGAACCCGTGCGTACACCCTCGGACCGGCTGACCGGCGACCCGTGCTCGACCGGCGGCGTCAACGAGGGGCCTGTTGTCGGGCTCGTCGCGGCCACCGCCGCCGGGCGGCGGCACGCGCGCACCCTCGCCGCGGCCTGGCCGCACGCCCGCCTCGTGGCGGGGGAGGGCGTCGCCGACGCGCTGCGGACCGCCTGGCGGGAGTGCGACGCCGTGGTCGCCTTCCTGGCCACCGGCGCGGTCGTCCGCATCCTGGCCCCGCTGCTCGGCGACAAGCACACCGACCCGGCCGTGGTGGTGGTCGACGAGGCGGCCCGGCACGCGGTGGCCCTGCTCGGCGGGCACGCCGGCGGCGCCAACGCCCTCGCCGGCGAGGTGGGCGCGCTGCTCGACGCCCGGCCGGTGGTCACCACCGCCACCGACGCGGTCGGCCTGCCCGGGCTGGACACCCTCGGCTGGCCGGTGGAGGGCGCGGTGGCCGCGGTGTCCCGGGCGATGCTGGACGGCGAGCCGGTCCGGCTGGTCGCCGACGCCACCTGGCCGCTGCCCGCCCTGCCGGACCACGTCCGCGTCGAGGTCGCATCCCCGCCGGCCGACCCGCACGCGGATGGCGGGGAGGCGTGGCGGATCCTGGTCACCGACCGGGTCGTTCCGCTCGACGGGCGGACCGTGGTGCTCCGGCCGCCGTCCCTCGTCGCCGGCATCGGCTCCAGCCGGGGCGTGCCGGCCGCCGAGGTTGCCGGCCTCCTGCGCCGGGCGCTCGCCGACGCCGGCCTCAGCCCGGCCAGCCTGCGCTGCCTGGCCAGCGTGGACCTCAAGGCCGACGAGGCGGGCATCCGGTCGACCGCCGACGCGTACGGCGTACCCCTGGAGACCTGGCCCGCGGCGGAGCTGGCGGCGGTCGACGTGCCGCATCCCAGCGAGGTGGTCCGCGCCGTGGTGGGCACGGCGAGCGTCGCGGAGGCCGCGGCGCTGCGCGGCGGCGGCACCCTGCTGGTGCCGAAGACCGCCTCGGCGATGGCCACCGTCGCGGTGGCCCGGCACGCCCCGCGCGGCCGGCTCGCGCTGGTCGGCCTGGGCCCCGGCGCCGCCGACCTGCGCACCCCGCGCGCGGTGGCCGAGCTGCGCCGGGCCGCCGTGGTGGTCGGCCTGGACCAGTACGTCGACCAGGTCCGCGACCTGCTCCGGCCCGGCACCCGCGTGCTGGCCAGCGGGCTCGGCGCGGAGGAGGAGCGGGCCCGGGCCGCCGTCGCCGAGGCCACCGCCGGCCACGCCGTCGCCCTGGTCGGTTCCGGCGACGCCGGGGTGTACGCGATGGCCAGCCCCGCCCTGGAACACGCCGACGACCGGATCGACGTGGTCGGCGTGCCCGGGGTGACCGCCGGCCTCGCGGCGTCGGCGCTGCTCGGCGCGCCGCTCGGCCACGACCACGTCTACCTGAGCCTGTCCGACCTGCACACCCCGTGGGAGGTGATCGCGGGGCGGGTCGCCGCCGCGGCCGAGGGCGACCTCGTGGCGCTGCTCTACAACCCGCGCAGCCGCACCCGCGACTGGCAGCTCGGCGCGGCGCTGGACGCCTTCGCGGCGCACCGCCCGCCGGACACCCCGGTCGGCGTGGTGCGCAACGCCAGCCGCCCCGGCGAACGGGTGCACCTGGCCACCCTGGCCACCCTCGACCCGGCCCTCGTCGACATGTACAGCGTGGTGGTGGTCGGCAGCTCGCAGACGCGGGTGGTCGCCGGCCGGATGGTCACCCCCCGGGGGTACCGGTGGCGGTCGTGACCATCGGCGCCTGCCAGGGCTGCGGCGCCTGCCTGCTCACCTGCCCGGTGCACGCCATCCGCCCCACCCCCGCCGGCCTGCGGGTCACCGACCGCTGCACCGGCTGCCTCGAATGCCTGGAGATCTGCCCCGTGGACGCCATCCGCGTCGCCCCCGAACCCCGAGGAGAGCAATGACCTCGACCCCGACCGCCGCCGCCCCGCCCGTCGGCCGCTGGAGCCGCGCCGAACGGGCCCGCCTCGGCGGCATCCTCTGCGCGGTCGCCGCGCTGCACGTCGCCGGCGTGACCCTCTACCTCTACTGGAACAACCAGCCCGTCGCGGCCGGTGGGCTGGCCGGTGCCGGCACCCTCGCCTACGTGCTCGGGGTGCGGCACGCCTTCGACGCCGACCACATCGCGGCCATCGACGACACCACCCGGCTCATGCTGCTGCGCGGCCGGCGGCCGGTCGGCGTCGGCTTCTTCTTCGCCCTCGGGCACAGCGCCGTGGTGCTGCTGCTGGCCCTGGTGGTCGGCCTCGCCTCCACCCGGCTGACCGGCGACCGGATGGCCGGCGTCCGCGAGGTCGGCGCCACCGTCGCCATCGTGACCGCCACCGGCTTCCTGCTGCTCGTGGCGGCCCTCAACGCGGTGGTGCTGGCCGGGCTGGCCCGGCTCTGGCGGCGCCTGCGCGCCGGCGCGCTGGACGAGACCGAGCTGGACCTCCTGCTGCTCAACCGGGGGTTGATGCACCGGATCCTCGGGGCCCGGGCCCGCACCCTGGTCCGATCCTCCTGGCACATGGCCCCGGTCGGCTTCCTCTTCGGGCTGGGCCTGGAGACGGCCAGCGAGGTGACGCTGCTGGCGCTCTCGGCGAGTACCGCCGCCGCCGGCGGGCTGCCGGTGCTGGCCCTGCTCACCCTGCCGCTGCTCTTCGCCGCCGGGATGTCCGCCATGGACACCGCCGACAGCCTGCTCATGAGCCGCGCCTACTCGTGGGCGTACCGGCAGCCGGCCCGCCGGCTCTGGTACAACCTGGCCACCACCACCATGACGGTACTGGTCGGTGGCCTGGTCGCCAGCGTCTACCTGGCCGGGCTGCTCGCCGACCACCTGGGCGCCACCGCCCTGGCCGGGTACGCCTCGATCGCCGACCACTTCGAACAGCTCGGCTACGCCGTGGTGGTCCTCTTCGCGCTCGCCTGGGGTGGCGCCGTGCTGCTGTGGCGGCTTCGCGGCCACGACCGCCGCTACGGGCAGGCCGGGTCATGAGCCGGACCGTGCACCCCATCGAGGCGGAGTCCTACCGGATCCTGCGCGAGCGGGTCGACCTGTCCCACCTGCAGCCCCTGACCCGGGCGGTCACCGAGCGGGTGGTGCACGCCAGCGCCGACCTGGACTACGTCACCGGCCTGGTCTGCGACGAGGACGGCCTGGCCGCCGGCCGGGCCGCCCTGGCATCCGGCGCGCCGATCGTCACCGACGTGTGGATGGTCGCCGCCGGCATCACCCGGGCCGGGCGGGAGATCGTCTGCCCGGTCGCCGAGCCGGCCGCCGCCGAGCTGGGCCGCGTCGCCGGTATCACCCGCTCGGCGGCGGCGGTGCGGATCGCTGCCGACCGGGTCGGCCCGGGCGCCGTCTGGGTGGTCGGGTGCGCGCCCACGGCGCTGGTCGAGCTGATCGCGCTCGACGCGGCCCCGGCGCTGGTGGTCGGCCTGCCGGTCGGCTTCGTGGGCGCGGCCGAGTCCAAGGCGGCGCTGCGGGCCAGTGGCCTGCCCGCCGTGTCCAACGTGGGCGAGAAGGGCGGCTCCGCGGTGGCCGCCGCCGCCCTCAACGCCCTGCTCTACCTGGAGGACTCGTGACGGACCGAACGCCCCTGCTGATCGTCGGGCACGGCACCCGCAGCGCGGCCGGCGTCGCCCAGTTCGGCGCGCTCGTCGAGCGGATCCGCCGCCGGGACGCCGTCGCCGACGTCGAGGGCGGCTTCATCGAGCTGTCCCGCCCGCCGCTGACCGACGCCGTCGGCGCACTGGTCGGCCGGGGCCACCGGAGCGTGGTGGCGCTGCCGCTGGTGCTGGCCGCCGCCGGCCACGGCAAGGGGGACATCCCCGCCGCCCTCGCCCGGGAGCGGCAGCGCCACCCCGGCCTGCGGTACGCGTACGGCCGGCCGCTCGGGCCGCACCCGCTGCTCCAGGAGGTGCTGGCGCGGCGAATCGACGCGGCGCTCGACGGCGCCGACCGGACCGGCACGTGGGTGGCCCTGATCGGGCGCGGCTCCACCGACCCGGACGCCAACGCCGAGGTGACCAAGGTGGCCCGGCTGCTCTGGGAGGGACGCGGCTACGCGGGCGTGGAACCGGGCTTCATCTCGCTCGCCGAGCCGTCCGTGCCGGCCGTGCTGGAGCGGCTGCGCCGGCTCGGGGCCCGGCGGATCGTGGTCGCACCGTACTTCCTCTTCGCCGGGGTGCTGCCGGACCGGATCGTGGCGCAGAGCCGGGAGTTCGCCGCCGACCATCGCGGCCTGGACGTGCGGGTGGCCGAGGTGATCGGCGACTGCGACGACCTGGCCGACCTGGTCCTGGAACGGCACGCCGAGGCGCTGCGCGGGGACATCCGGATGAACTGCGACACCTGCGCGTACCGGGTGGCGCTGCCCGGGTTCGCCGACAAGGTGGGCCGGCCGCAGACCCCGCACCACCACCCCGACGACCCGGCCGACGGGCACGGCCACCACCACCACGACGAGCCGGCGCTGCACCCCGGCCAGGTGGCCGTGGTGGGTGGCGGGCCCGGCCCGGACGACCTCATCACGGTACGCGGGCGAGCGCTGCTCGACGCCGCGGACGTGGTGGTGGCCGACCGGCTCGCCCCGACGGGGCTGCTGCGCCGGCTGCGCCCCGGCGTGCTGGTGGTGGACGCCGCCAAGGTGCCGCGCGGCCCGTCGATGAGCCAGGACGCCATCAACGACACGCTCATCGCGCACGCCCGCGCCGGGCGGCGGGTGGTCCGGCTCAAGGGCGGCGACCCGTACGTCTTCGGCCGTGGTCACGAGGAGGTTCTGGCCTGCGCGGCGGCCGGGGTGGAGACGGTGCTGGTGCCCGGGGTGAGCAGCGCGGTGGCCGCGCCCGCCCTGGCCGGGGTCCCGGTGACCCACCGCGGGGTGGCCCACGAGGTCACCGTGGTCTCCGGGCACCTGCCGCCGGGGCACCCCGGCTCCCTGGTGGACTGGGCCGCGCTGGCCCGGGCCCGGGGCACGCTCGTGCTGCTCATGGCGGTGGACACGGTGGGGCGGATCGCCGCCGAACTGCTCGCCCACGGGCGGGCCGCGGAGACGCCGGTGCTGGTGGTCCGGGACGCCGGCCACCCCGAGCAGTGGACGGCCCGGTGCCGGCTGGACGAGGTCGGTGCGCTCGCCGCGCGCGACGAGGTCCGGCCACCGGCGGTCTTCGTGGTCGGGCCGGTGGTGGCGCTCGCCGCCGATCCGGCCTCGGCGCCGGCCGTGGCCGCTCCGGCGCATGCGGTCGTCGACCCGGCGGCGGGCGCTGTGCCGGCGCGGGGGTGAAGCGCGGGCGACCCGCACCCGGAGCTGTCGCCGGCCGTGCTGGACGTGTGCGGTGGCCGGCGAGGGGTGAGCGTGGGGGTCGGCTCGGCGGGTCAGCCGGTGACGGCGTGGGCCAGGGCGTATCCGCCGGTGGCGGCGCCGAGGCCGGCGGCGATGCTGACCAGCGCGTTGGCCAGCGCGTGCCCGCGCCGGCCCTCGCGGTGCAGCCGCACGGTCTCGTAGCCGAGCGTGGACCAGGTGGTCAGCGCGCCGCAGAAGCCGGTGCCGACCAGGGCGGTCACCGCGGGGGAGGTGGGCAGGGCGGCCACCGCGCCGAGCACCAGCGAGCCGGCCACGTTGACGGTCAGCGTGCCCCACGGGAACGGGGAGGCGTGGCGGGCCTGCACGGCCCGATCGGTCAGGTAGCGCAGGGGCGCGCCCACCGCCGCCCCGAGCGCGATCAGCAGGACGGTCACCGGTCCGCCCCGCCCCGGGCGCGGGCCAGCAGCCGGGCGGCCACGGCGTCGCCGGCCCACACCGCCAGCAGCGCTCCGGCCAGGGTCGCCGCCAGGTACGCCAGCGCCGTGCCCGGCGCCCCGGCGGCGATCGCCCGCTGGGCGTCCACGGCGTAGGTGGAGAAGGTCGTGAAGCCGCCGAGCACGCCCACGCCGAGGAACGGCCGGACCAGCGGCCCGGCCGGCCGGGCGGTGAGCACCGCCATCAGCGCGCCGATCAGCAGGCAGCCGGCGACGTTGATGCCGAAGGTCGCCCACGGGAAGCCGGTGGGCGGGTGCGGGAACGCGGCCTGGAGACCGGCCCGGGCCAGCGCGCCGAGCACCCCGCCGGCGGCGATGACGCCGAGCACCGCCGCCGGGTGGGCGGGCAGTTCCCGCCGGTCGGCGGGGACGCGAAGGTCGACGTCGGGGTCGACGCGGAACTCGGACGGTCCGGTCACGGTGCCTCCCACCAGGACGGGCATCACTGGCAGGGACCGTTGGCGAGGGTGTCGCGGTTCTCCCGGCCGTTGCCGGGACGGCGGGCCCCACCGCCGGGCCGAGCATAACGCCGGCCGCCTGCGGTCAGGCCGCGACGTCGGCCAGCTCGCGGGTGGCCGCGGCGCCGACCCGACGGGCGCGCCGCTCGGCCACCAGCAGCACCGCGAGGCCGAGCAGGGTGAGCCCGGCGCCGGCCCAGATCGGGGCGGTGAAGCCGAGGCCGGCGTCGATGGTCAGCCCGCCGAGCCAGGCGCCGAGCGCGTTGCCGACGTTGAACGCGGCGATGTTCGCGCCGGAGGCGAGCGTCGGGGCCCGGCGGGCGTACTTCATGATCCGCATCTGGAGCGGCGGCACGGTGGCGAAGCCGAACGCGCCCATCAGCACCAGCGCGACCACGGTCAGCGCCGCGCTCCCGGCGGTCAGGGCGAAGCCGACCAGCACCAGGGTGAGCACGGCCAGGACGGTGACCAGGGTCCGGGACAGCGACACGTCGGCGGCCCGGCCACCGGCCAGGTTGCCGGCGAACAGCCCGACGCCGAAGAGCACCAGCAGCCACGGGACGGTGCCGGTGGCGAAGCCGCTCACCTCGGTGAGCGTGTACGCGATGTAGGTGAACGCGCCGAACATGCCGCCGAAGCCGAGCACGGTGACCACCAGCGAGAACCAGACCTGGGCGTGGGTGAACGCCCGCAGTTCGCCGCGCAGGCCGCCGGTGGGCGCGGCCTCGCTCGCCGGACCGCGGCCGGGCACCAGCACGGCGAGGCCGACCAGCGCGACCAGCCCGATGGCGGTGATCGCCCAGAACGTGGCGCGCCAGCCGAGGTGCTGGCCGAGGAGGGTGCCGAACGGCACGCCGAGGACGTTGGCGGCGGTCAGGCCGGTGAACATGAGCGCGACGGCGCCCGCCCGGCGGGCCGGCGGGACCAGGCCGGTCGCCACCACCGCGCCGATGCCGAAGAACGCGCCGTGGCAGAGCGCCGCGACGATCCGGCCGGCCAGCATGGTGCCGTAGTCGCCGGCCAGCGCCGAGAGCAGGTTGCCGGCGATGAAGAGCACCATGAGCCCGAGCAGCACCGGCTTGCGGCGCAGCCGGGTGACGGCGGCGGTGAGCGCCACCCCGCCGACGGCGACGCTGAGGGCGTACCCGGAGATCAGCCAGCCGGCCACCGACTCGCTGACCGCGAAGTCGGCGGCCACCTGGGGGAGCAGCCCCATGATCACGAACTCGGTCAGCCCGATGCCGAACGCCCCGATCGCGAGGGCGATGAGGCCGCCGGGGAGGGCGGAGGTGCGCGGTGCCATGCCGTACCCAATCGATGCGTGGAAAATAAGGGGGCGCGTGCAACTACCCGCGCCGACAACAAGATAGTTGCACGCGCCTTATACCGGCGCAAGGGTGGTAGCCTGGAGGGACGTCCAGGTCACAGCGGAGGGGGCGCCATGGGCATCGCCGACGACGCGGTCGAGATCCGCGCGCAGGGCTGGCGCACGCTCGCCGCGCTGCACGGCCTGATCGAGACCGCCCTGGAACGCGCCCTCCAGGCCGAGCACGACCTCTCCGTCGTCGAGTACACGGTGCTCGACGCGCTCTCCCGCCAGGACGGCTGGCACATGCGGATGCGCCAGCTCGCCCGCGCCGCGGCGCTCTCCGGCAGCGCCACCACCCGCCTGGTCACCCGGCTGGAGGAGCGCGGCCTGCTCACCCGCGTGCTCTGCGCCGACGACCGGCGCGGCATCTACACCGAGCTGACCCCGGCGGGCTCGAAGCTGCTCGGCCGGGCCCGCCCCACCCACGACCGGGTGCTTGCCGACGCCCTCGCCGAGGGCGAGCGCACCCCCGAGCTGGCCCCGCTGGTCGACGCGCTGCACCGGCTCCCCGCCGCCCGCTGAGCCACCGACCGCCCCGGCGCGGTTGCGTCGATTCGGCGGCCCGGCGTGCGGGGCCCGGGGCCCGGACCACCCCGACGGCCGTAACGAGGACCTGACCTGGCAGGACGGGCCGTACGGGCGTACGGTGATCGCACCCGCCCGGCGCGACGCGGCGTCGGGGCACCCGTCGCGCAGGAGGCCACCGTGCAGGACCGCACCCCTCGTCCGGACGAGCTGGAACCCGTCGAGCGGGCCGGCGTCGACGAGCTGCGGGCGCTGCAACTCGACCGGCTGCGCTGGTCGCTGCGGCACGCGTACGACAACGTGCCGCACTACCGGCAGGCCTTCGAGGCGGCCGGGGTGCACCCCGACGACCTGCGCGAGCTGGCCGACCTGGCCCGCTTCCCGTTCACCGGCAAGGCCGAGCTGCGGGACAACTACCCGTTCGGCATGTTCGCGGTGCCCCGCGAGCGCGTCGCCCGGCTGCACGCCTCCTCCGGGACCACCGGCCGGCCCACCGTGGTCGGCTACACCCGCGCCGACCTCGACACCTGGGCGAAGCTCATGGCCCGCTCGATCCGGGCCGCCGGCGGGCGCCGCGGCGACCGGGTCCACGTGGCCTACGGCTACGGGCTGTTCACCGGCGGCCTCGGCGCGCACTACGGCGCCGAGGAGCTGGGCTGCACGGTCATCCCGGTGTCCGGCGGGATGACCGAGCGGCAGGTCATGCTGATCCGCGACTTCGCACCGGACGTCATCATGGTCACCCCCAGCTACATGCTGGCCATCGTCGACGAGATGGAGCGCCAGGGCGTCGACCCGAGGTCCACCTCCCTGAAGGTCGGCATCTTCGGCGCCGAACCGTGGACCGAGGACATGCGCCGCGAGATGGAACAGCGCCTCGACATGCACGCCGTCGACATCTACGGCCTGTCCGAGGTGATGGGCCCGGGGGTGGCGGTCGAGTGTGTGGAGACCAAGGACGGCCTGCACCTCTGGGAGGACCACTTCTACCCGGAGATCATCGACCCGGTGACCGGCGCGGTGCTGCCCGACGGCGAGCGGGGCGAGCTGGTGCTCACCTCGCTCAGCAAGGAGGCCATGCCGGTGGTCCGCTACCGCACCCGCGACCTCACCCGGCTGCTGCCCGGCACCGCCCGGAGCATGCGCCGGATCGAGAAGATCACCGGACGGACCGACGACATGATGATCGTGCGCGGGGTCAACGTCTTCCCGACCCAGATCGAGGAGCTGATCCTGCGTACGCCCGCGCTGTCACCCCACTTCCAGTGCGTGCTGGACCGGCAGGGCCGGATGGACACCCTCACCGTCAAGGTGGAGCGGCGAGCCGGAGTGGCCGCCGACGAGGCCGAGCGGGCCGGTGCGGCCCTGGTCGAGCAGGTCAAGAACACCATCGGCGTGAGCGTGGCGGTCCAGGTCATCGAGCCGGACGGCGTCGAGCGCTCGATGGGCAAGATGCGCCGGATCGTCGACCAGCGGCGGGGGCGCTGAGATGGCGGGTGAGGACGGCCGCACCGCGGCCCACGACATGTTCGACGCCGACGTGGCGTCCAAGGGGCTCGGCATCGAGCTGGTCTCGGCCGGCGACGGCGCGGCGGTGGCCCGGATGCGGGTCACCGCGGCCATGCTGAACGGCCACGCCATCGGCCACGGCGGCTTCGTCTTCCTGCTCGCCGACACGGCGTTCGCGCTGGCCTGCAACAGCCACGGCCCGGCCACCGTGGCCGCCGGCGGCGAGATCAGCTTCCTCCGCCCGGTCCGCGAGGGCGACCTGCTGGAGGCCCGGGCCGGCGAGCGGGTCCGCTACGGCCGCAGCGGCATCTACGACGTCACCGTGTGGCGGGACGGCGAGGTGGTCGCCGAGTTCCGGGGCCGCAGCCGCACCATCGCCCGGGACTGACCGGCGCGCCGGCCGGGCCGCCGCCGGGGAAGCGGGCCAGGATGAGCCGATGGCACACATCCTGCTCCTGCACTCCGTCTACGGGCTGCGCCCCGCCGTGCTGGACGCCGCCGACCGGCTCCGCGCCGCCGGGCACCGGGTGGCCACGCCCGACCTGTACGAGGTGCCGGCCGCCGACACCGTCGACGCCGGCTTCGCGCTGTTCGACAAGATCGGCCAGGACGCCGTCCTCGACCGGGCCCGGCGGGCGGCGGCCGGACTGCCCGCCGAGACCGTGCTGGCCGGCTTCTCCATGGGCGCCGGCGTCGCCGGAGCGCTGCTCGCCGAGCGACCGCGGGCGGCCGCGCTGCTCCTGTTGCACGGCACCGGCGGTGATCCCGGTTCGGTGCGCCCCGGCCTGCCCGTGCGGCTGCACCTCGCCGACCCCGACGAGTACGAGACGCGGGACGAGGTTGAGGACTGGCAGCGGGCCATGACCGCGGCCGGCGCCGAGGTGACCGTGCACCGCTACCCGGGCGCGGGGCACCTCTTCACCGATCCGGGCACGCCCGACCACGACGCGCCGGCCGCCGCCCTCACCTGGGACCGCGTCCTGGCCTTCCTCGCCGACCGCTGACCGCCCGGCGCCAGCCCGCCGTGGCGGCACCGGGCGACCGGGTCGGGGTGGCATGCTCGCCAGCGGCATGGGTGGTTCGGGCGACGGGCGGATCGGGGAGGTCCCGCGCCCGCGCGGCCCGGTGATCCGGCGACGTCGGCTCGGGTGGCCCCGGCGACGTCCGGGTCGGAGTGGCCCCGTGCCCGCTCCGGCCCGGACGTCGCGTTCAGGCGGCGAGCACCGGCACGCCGGCGGCCACGGTCCGCCCGGCCCGGCCGGACGCCGCGGCCGGCGGCTCCCCGGCGACCCGACGCGGACGCGGCGGCCCGACGGTCGGCGGTCGCCCGCCCACCGGTCCCACCCGGCCCGCCGGCTCCGGCGGCGGGCCGCCCGGTAACGCGTCGTGGAGCCCCGGGAACACCCCGAGCCGCGCCCGCACCGGCCGCCCGGCCCGGTTGCCGCCGGACCGGACCGCCGGAAGACCCGGCGCGCCAGAGCCCCCGGCGGAGGCGCCCCCCGGCACCCCCGTCGGACGGCCCGCCGTGGCACTGCCCCCGGCGGAGGCGCCCCCCGGCACCCCCGCCGGACGGCCCGCCCCGGCAGCGCCCCCGTCCGCGCCGACGACGACCGCCGCGCGGCCACCCGGCGCGACGCCCCCCGCCGCCGCGCCGCCCCCCGCCGGTACACCCTCCGCACCGCCGGCCGACGGCACATCCGCCGCCGCGAGGCCCGTCCGAGCCGCACCCGGCAACGCCCCGGCCGCTCGGGCCGCACCCGGCAACGCCCCGGCCGCCCGCGCCGCGGCCGGCAGCGGACCGCCCGCCGCCGGAACACCCGGCGCCGGGCCGGCCGTCACCGGGACCGGCGCCGGTCGGGCCCCTCCACCCGACCGGCGCCCCGTCCCGGCCGGGCAGGTCGCCCGGCCGGTGGTGACCCCGCCGCCCGGTCCCGCGACGGCCGGGCGGACCGCCCCGGCCGTCCCGGTGTCCCGCAGCCGGCGGACGAACTCCGCCCGCACCGCGCGGGGCAGCCGGTGCGCGGCCACCCGGGCCACCGCCGGCTCGGCGACCGCGTACCCGCCGGTGGCGGTGCGGCGTAGCAGGCCGGCGTCGGCCAGCGCACCCAGCACCGGCTCGGTGCGCCCGGCCGCCCAGCCGAGCATCCGCGCCACCGTGTCGGCCGGGACGTCCCCCTCCCGGGCCGCGGCGGCCATGAGCACTGCCCGCTGCTCGCCGTCCAGCCGGTCCAGCCGGGCGTCGACCAGGCGGCGGACCGGCTCGGGCACCCCGGCCGGCTGGCCGTCGGCGCCGAGCGTGGCCACGTACGCCGCCGCGGCGGCCGGGTTGCCGCCGACCAGCGGGAGCAGCGCCGCGGCCGGCGCCGCGGACCGGCCGGCCCGGTCGAGCAGATGCCGCAGCAACCGTCCCGTGTCGACGGTGCCCAGCGCGGGCAGTGGCACCCGGCGCCGCCGGCCGGCCGCCCCGGGCAGCAGGTCGGCCCAGCGCGGGCCGTGGGTGGCCACCACGGCGAGTGGCAGCCCCCGCTCGCTGGCCGTGGCGAAGAGCCGGTGCAGGAACCGGTTGAGCGCGGGTGCGGCCCGGTCCAGGTCGTCCACCGCCACCACCACCGGCTGCCCGGCGGCCAGGTCCAGCAGGACCTCCCGGCACACCTCGGCGCCCCGCAGGGCCGCCCCGGTGTCGCGCGGGGCGGCCAGGAACTCGGCCAGCGCGTGCGAGGCCGCACCGCGCCGGGCCGCCGGCAGCAGCCCGTCCAGGGCGGCGCCGAGCCGCCGGCGTACGGTCTCCGGCGACCGGGTGTCGCCGAGCCCGGCCAAACCGCGGACCAGGTCCGCCAGCGGCGCGAGGTCCCCGTCCGGAAACGGCGGGCAGTGCGTGACGCACCAGCGCACCCGGGCGCCGTCCACCGTCGACACCGCTCGGACCAGTTCGTGCAGCAGCCGGCTGCGCCCGCTGCCGGCCGGGCCGACCAGCGAAATCCAACGTGGACGGCGCTCCCGCACCGCCCGGGCGATCTCGTCGCCGGCCGTGGCCAGCTCGCGGCGGCGGCCCACCAGCGGGCCGTGGTGCCGGGACGGCCGGTGCGGGGCCGGCCCGGTCACCCGCCAGACGTCCAGCGGCGCCGCCCGGCCGGCCACCGTCATGGCGGCCAGCGGGCGTTGCGCGACCAGGCCGGCGACCGCCCGCCGGGTGGCCGCGCAGACCACCACTCCGCCGGGCGGGGCGTACTCCTGCAGGCGGGCTGCCGTGGTGATCACCGCGCCGCTGGCCGCGCCGTGCCCGCCGTCGCGGATGGCGGCCAGGTCGACCAGCACCTCGCCGGTGGCCACGCCGACCCGCACCCGCAGCCGGGTGGCGGCCGGCAGCCGCCGATCCAGCGCGCCCTGGATCTCCAGCCCGGCGCGCACCGCCCGGTAGGCGTCGAACCCGTCGGAGCCGTGCGCCCCGAACAGCGCCATCACGGCGTCGCCGACGTACTTCTCCACCACCCCGTGCCACCGGCGCAGCACCGCGGCCACCGTGCCGAAGTACGCTCGCTGCAGCGCCCGGACGTCCTCGGGGTCGAGCCGCTCGACCAGGCCGGTCGACCCGACGATGTCGGCGAAGAGGACGGTGACGGTGCGCCGCTCCTCCGGCACCGGCCAGCGCACCACTGTGGCGGCTTCCCGACTCTCCACGGGCGTGGTGATCAGCATCGCACCCACCCTTTCCCCGGTCCGGTGCCTGACGACCACCGGAGACTTTCACCACCGGGTCCTCGGGGGATCGGTAGGACGACGTATGTCGACCACCCGCAACCATTAGTCGTAATGTCGACGCGAGGAGTACCACAAGGGCGTTGAGCCCGTAGAACGGTGCGGGACCCTGTGACTAGGCTGCGGGGCATGGCCAGCGATGTGGACACCGCGCCGCTCGTCGGCCGTGCCGACACGATGGCGGCGCTGCGGTCGGCGCTGCTCGACGACGTCGCCCCCGGGCAGACCGCCGCGGTGTTCCTCAGCGGCGAGAGCGGGGTGGGCAAGACCCGGCTGCTGGCCGAGGCCGTCGAGCGCCTGCGGGACGCGGGCGCGCTGGTCCTCACCGGCACCTGCCTCGACATCGGCGACGCCTCGCCGCTGCACCCGCTGCGCCAGGCGCTGCGCCGCCTCGACGCCGACCTGACCGAGGCCCGCACCTCCTCCGCGGTCCGTGGCCTGCTCCAGGTCTTCGACGAGGAGACCCCGGGCCCGGACGGCGCGGGCGCGCTGCTGGAGCGGGTGTCGCGTGGCCTGCACCTGGTCGCCGGCGGGCGGCCGCTGGTGCTCGTCCTCGACGACCTCCAGTGGGTCGACCGCAGCACCCGCCAGCTCCTGCTCTACCTGCTCGCCGGTCTCGGCGACCTCCAGCTCTCGGTGCTCGCCGCGATCCGGGCCGAGTCGTTGCAGGGCGCGCACCCGCTGCGCCGGGTGCTCACCGAGCTGCGCCGGCTGCGCTCGGTCCGGGTGGTCGACCTGGCGCCGCTGGACCGGGCCGGCACCGACGAGCTGGCCGCCGCGATCGTCGGCACGCCGCTGCCTCCCGAGGCCGCCGACCAGCTGTGGCAGCGCAGCGGCGGCAACCCGTTCGTGGTGGAGGAGCTGGCCCGCGACCTGCGCGACGGCCACGATGGCCTGTCCGACACGCTGCGCGAGGTCTTCCTGGCCCGGGTCGACGCGCTGCCGCAGCCCGCGCACGCCGTGGTGCACGCGGTCGCCGCCGGTGTCGAGCCGGTCGAGCACTGGCTGCTGGCCCAGGTGGTCCGGCTGCCCGAGGACCAGCTCATCGAGGCGGTCCGGGAGGCGGTGGCGCACCGGCTGCTGGTCGGCGCCGACGACGGCTACCGGCTGCGGCACCGCCTGGTGGCCGAGGTGCTCGCCCACGAGCTGCTCCCCGCCGAGCGGGCCGCGCTGCACCGCCGCTACGCCGAGGCGCTGACCTCGGCGACCGCCGAGCTGCATCAGGCCCGGCTGGCGCACCACTGGCGGCTGGCCGGCGAGCCGGCCCGGGCGCTGCCGGCCGCGATGGCCGCCGCCCGCGAGGCCGAGCGGCTGCACGGCTACGCCGAGGCGCACCGCCACTGGTCGGCCGCGCTGACCCTGGCCACCACCCCGCCGGCCGTGCTGCCCGACGGCGGCCGGCCCGAGCCGGTCGAGGCCGACCG
The DNA here is from genome assembly GCF_900091435.1 of Micromonospora chaiyaphumensis. Taxonomy (GTDB): domain Bacteria; phylum Actinomycetota; class Actinomycetes; order Mycobacteriales; family Micromonosporaceae; genus Micromonospora; species Micromonospora chaiyaphumensis. The sequence goes on along the minus strand of NZ_FMCS01000001.1, from coordinate 708,025 downwards.
GGCCGAGCTGCTGACGCACGCCGCCGAGTCGGCGCACCACTGCGGCGAGCACGCCCGCGCGCTGGCCCTGCTGGAGGAGCTGGCCGCCGACCCGGCCGGCCCGCCCACCTGTGCCCTGCACATCCGGCGGGCGCGCTACCTGGCCGCCGCGGGCCGGTCCGCACCCGCCGAGGCGGAGTACCGGCGGGTGCTCGCGGCCGAGGACTGCACGCCCCGGGAACGCGCCACGGCCGCCGCCCGCCTGGCCGAGCTGCTGCTGCACCTGGGCCGCTACGCCGAGGCCGGCGACCAGGCCCGGGAGGCGCTGCGGCTGGCCGCCGACGTCGAGGGCACCGCCTCGGAGGTGGTGCTGGCCAGCTCCGCGCTCGGCTTCAGCGAGGCCTACCTGGAGGATCCGGACGCCGGGCTGGCCGTCATGCGCGAGGCGCTGGACATCGCCGAGCGGTCGGGCCGGCCGGAGGACGTGGCCTGCGCGTACCTGCATCTGGCCGAGCTGCTCACCGGGCCGCTGAACATCCTCGAGGAGGGCGTGGTGGTGGCCCGCCGGGGCGCCGAGCGGGTCGCCGAGCTGGGGCTCGGCCGCACCTGGGAGACCCGGCTGCTGGCCATCGCCACGAACGGGCTGTTCCGGGTGGGGCAGTGGGCCGAGGCCGAGAAGGTGGTGGCCGCCGCGCTGCGGCACCGCCCGTCGGGCGCCGACGCGGTCGAGCTGCTGCTGGCCCGGTGCCGGCTCTCCGTCGGCTACGGCGACGTCGAGGCCTCCGACCGCGACCTGGAGGCGGTCGCCACCGTGCTGGCCGGCGGCGGGGCCCGGCACGTGCTGCCGATGCTCATCCTGCGCGCCGGGCTGGCCATGTGGCAGGGCCGGCACGACCTGGCCCGGCAGGCGGTCCAGCGGGGCCTGACCGAGAGCCGCTCCGACGACGTCATCGTGCTGGCCACCCTGGCCTGGCACGGGCTGCGCGCGGAGGCGGAGGCGTCCGCGAGCCGCACCGTCGAGGTGGACCAGAACGCGGTCCGCCGGCTGCGCGAGGTGGTCGACCGGGTGGCCGCCAAGAGTGGGAAGGCCGGCGCACCGGTGCGCTACGTCGCCGACGGGTTCCTGGCGCTCTGTGCCGCCGAGCTGAGCCGGCTGGACGACGGCCGGGGCGACCCCGAGCTGTGGGCCCGCGCGGCCGTCGAGTGGGACCGCCGCAACCACCCCTACCCGGCGGCGTACTCGCGGCTGCGGCAGGCCGAGGCGCTCCTGGGCCGGCGCAGCCGGCTGGCCACCGCCGGGAAGCTGCTGCGGCAGGCCCACGGGACGGCCCAGGCGCTCGGCGCGCTGCCGCTGAGCGAGGAGATCCGTACCCTGGCCGGGCGGGCCCGGGTGGCCCTGGACGAGGTCCCGGCCGCCGCCCGTCCGGCGCCCCGGCCCCGGGCCGCGGCGCCGGCCGCGCCCACGGTGGACGAGCTGGTCGTGCTCACGGCCCGGGAGCGGGAGGTGCTCGCGGCGGTCGCCGAGGGGCTGACCAACCGGGAGATCGGCCAGCGGCTGTTCATCAGCGAGCGGACCATCGGCGTGCACGTGTCGCACATCTTTGACAAGCTCCAGGTCCGCACCCGGGTGCAGGCCAGCGCCATCTTCCTGCGCAACAACGCCGACTAGCCGTACGTCGGCAATACGTCGTTCTACTGATCCGGCCGGCGTACGCCGCTGGAAGGCTGTCCAGCGTCACCGGGTGGCGTCGTGGGGGGCGCCGACCACTGTGGAGGAGAGATGACCGAACCGGTCTGGGGTCCCGTGCACCAGGACATCGTGGGGCTGCTCGCCGACCACCCCGCCGACGTGCCGGCGGTCGTCGACCACCTCACGAAGCTCCAGGACCTGCTGGTCCGGCTGCCCCCGCTGGAGGAGAGCTGCCCGCTGGCGGATTTCAACAAGCTCTACCTGGTCATCACCTCCACGGTCCTCGACGGGCTGTACGACGACCGCTTCACCGACCCGGCCTTCCTGGCCCGCCTCGACGTGGAGTTCGCCGCCCGCTACTTCGACGCGCTCCGGTTCTGGACCGACTCCCACCCGAGCACCCCGAAGGCCTGGTCGTGCCTGTTCCAGCGGATGCGCGGCCCGGACGCCCGCCCGCTGCCGTCGGCCGCCGCCGGGGTGAACGCCCACATCAACTACGACCTGCCGTTCGCGCTGGTGACCACCTTCGACAGCCTGGACTCCGAACCGGTGGACGGCAGCGACCAGCACCGCGACTACCTGGAGATCAACAAGATCTTCGCCGAGCGGATCCCGGAGCTGCGCCGCGGCTACCTGGACCACTGGCAGTTGATGATCGACATGGTGAACGGCGACATCGACGACTGGTACCAGGGCGAACTGGTCGAGTACACCCGGAACGTGGCCTGGCGCAACGCGCAGAAGATCTGGCGCTGCCGGCACGACCCGGACGCCCGCGAGTGTGAGCGGATGCGGCTGGACGACAACGCCGCACTGCTCGGCCGGCTGCTGCTGTCGCCCCTCGGGGCGTTCCTCCAGTAGCCGGGACGGGGGGTCCCCGCGTCCCGTCGGCGCGGGACGCGGGGACGCCGCCCGTCACGCGGCGTTGCCAGGTCCGCCGCGCCGGGACCGCCCCCGGTACGCCGCCGCGGCGGCGCGGTTGTTGCACAGCTCGCAGCAGTAGCGCTGCCGGCCGGCCCGGGTCCGGTCCAGATAGGGCGCGTCGCACCCCTCGGCCGCGCAGACGCCGAACCGTTCCGCCCCGCCGGTGGCGGCGGCCCGGGCGAGCGCACCGGTGACCAGGGCGGCGAACGGCCCGACCGGGCCGGGCCGGGGCAGCGGGGTGAGCCGCAGGGTGCCGTCGGGCCCGGGCTCGACCGCCGTGCCGGCGCTCACCTCGGCCAGCACCTCGTTGAGCGTGGCCACCCGGGCGGCCGGGTCGGGCGCGGCGAACACCCCGTGGAGCCGGTCGCGCAGCTCGCGCAGCCGGGGCAGGTCGGCCTCGCCGAGCGGCTCGGCGACCTCGGCGAGGCCGAGTTCCCGGGCGGCGGCCCGCAGCCGGGCCACCGAGAGCTGGTCGACCGGGTCCTGGAGCACCCAGTAGCTGTGCAGCAGCGCGACGGCCAGGCGCAGCGCCGGCTCCAGGGGTGGCACCGCGCTCATCCGCGCCTCTTCCCTCGTCCGGTTGCCGACACGCCCGCCGTCCCTCCGCACTTGACCGATCGCCGCCCGCCATCCTAGCGTCGTCAGTTATAAAACGCATTTAGAAACTTATGGAGGTGGCGCATGAGACGTCTTCCCGTCCTCGTGTCCGTGGCCGCGCTGCTGGTCGTCGGCGCGCTCGCCGGTGCCGGCGGCGCCCAGGCGGAGGCACCCGCCGAGCCGGCCCCGGCGGCCGCGGGCCACGCGGCGCCCACGGTGGTGCGCGACATCGAGATTCCGGTCGCCGGGCAGCCGGCCGTGCGGGCCTGGCTGGTCCGGCCGCAGCGCGCCGGCGGCGGGCTGGCCGGGGTGCTGGACCTGCACTGGTTCGAGCCCGGCCGGGCCAGCCAGGACCGCAGTGAGTTCCTGGCCGAGGCGACCGCCCTGGCCGGCCGGGGCGTGGTGTCCGTGCTGCCGCAGCTCACCTTCCCGTGGGCGGGCGACCCGGTCGGCGACGCCCGGGACCGCGCCGCCGTCACCGCCCAGCTCGACGCGGTGCACGCGGCGTACCGGCGGCTGCTCGCCGAGCCGGGTGTGGACCGGACCCGCACCGCGGTGGTCGGCCACGACTACGGCGCCATGTACGCCGTCGACCTGACCGCCCGCGAGCCGGGGCTGCGCACCGCCGTGCTGCTCGCCCCGGACGCCTCCTGGGCCAACTGGTTCGACCTCTACTGGCTCCAGCTGCCGGCGGGGGAGAAGGAGGCCTACCGGGCGGTCTTCACCGGCCTGGACCCGGTGGACCTGGTGGGGCGGCTCGGCGCCGGGGCGTACCTCCAGTTCGCCGGCGCGGACCGCTTCGTCGGCGCCGGGACCCGCGCCGCCTTCGCGGCCGCGGCGCCGCAGGCGAAGGTGTCGCTCTACCCCGACGAGGAACACGACCTGGGCGCCGCCCGCACCCGGGACGACCGGCTCGCCTGGCTGGCCGGCCGGCTGGGGCTGCGCGGATGACCCGAGGGCACCACGGGACCGGGCGGCGTCGGGAGGCGCCGTCCGGTCGCGGCCGGCGGGGGACCGGCTGGGCCGGTCCGGGCTGACGGCGCGACCGGGTGTCGGGCCGGCCCGACCGGGTACCCGGCGGCCATGCCGCCCATCGAACCGGTCCGCCGCTTCGCCTTCCGGTTCGACCCGGCGTTCCGGCTGCCGCTGGCCCTGCTCGGGGTGCGGCCGGAGACCGCCCGGGTCGAGCTGGGCCGGGACGAGCTGACCGTGCGGTTCGGCCCCTGGCGGCTGCGCACCGCGCGGGACAACGTCAGCGGGGTCGAGCTGGGCGGCCCGTACCGCTGGTGGCGGGCGGTCGGCCCGCACCTGTCCCTGGCCGACGGCGGGGTCACCTTCGGCACCGGCGTGGCCGCCGGGGTCTGCATCCGCCTCGCCATGCCCGTGCCGGCGCTCGTCCCCGGCCCGTGGCCGCGCCACCCGGCCGTCACGGTGACGGTGACCGACCCGGAGGCGCTGCGCGACGCCCTGGTGGCCCCGCCCTGACTTGCCCGGTTCCGCCGGGCCGCACCCCGCCCACCGCCTACCGTCGGTTCAGGGCCTGAAGGGGTGCACATGGCGGAGGCACGGGACGGGGCGCAGCCCCGGCGGGCGCGGGGGCGCCGCCACCACGGGCAGTCGACCCCGGCGGACCGGGCGCTGCGCGCCGCCCGCGACCCCGAACTCGGCGACCGTGTCCGGCGGGGACCCGCGACGCTTCCGGAGCGCGTGGAGAGCCCCGTCCGGCCGGGCCAGCCGACCAGCCGGCTCACCCGCTGGCTGTTCCAGCACCGGGTGCAGCCGGTCGGCCCGGAGACCCGGGAGCACCAGGCGCCGGCGCACCCCTGGTGGCAGGTCATGTGCCTGACCGGCGTGGACTACTTCTCCACCCTGTCCTACCTGCCCGGCATCGCGGCGGTGGCGGCCGGCGCGCTGAGCCCGCTCGCGACCCTGCTGATCGTCGCGCTGACCCTGTTCGGGATGCTGCCCATGTACCGGCGGGTGGCCCGGGAGAGCCCGCACGGGCAGGGCTCGGTGGCCATGCTGGAACGGCTGCTGCCGTTCTGGCGCGGCAAGGTCTTCGTGCTGGTGCTGCTCGGCTTCGTGGCCACCTCGTGGATCATCACGATCACGCTCTCCGCCGCGGACGCCACCGTGCACCTGCTGGAGAACCCGATCCTGCCCGAGTCGTTCCCGCACGGCGCCACGGCCGCCGTGCTGGTGACCGTGGTGCTGCTGCTCATCCTCGGCGGGGTGTTCCTCCTGGGGTTCAGCGAGGCGGTGCAGGTCGCCATCCCCCTCGTCGCGGTCTTCCTCGCGCTGAACGCGGTGATCGTGGTGGTCGGCCTGGCCGAGATCGCCGCCGACCCGGGGACGCTCAGCGGCTGGACCGACCGGCTGGCCCGGACGGGCGGCGCGGGCGACGTGCTGGCCACCAGCGTGCTCGCGTTCCCGCTGCTGGTGCTGGGCCTCTCCGGCTTCGAGACCGGGGTGAGCATGATGCCGCTGGTCAAGGGCGGCGGCGAGGACGCCGAGCACCGGCTGGCGGCGCGGATCCGCAACACGCGCAAGCTGCTCACCACCGCCGCGCTGATCATGTCGGTCTACCTCATCGCCACCACCTTCGTCACCACCGTGCTGATCCCGGAGCGCGACTTCGCCCCCGGTGGAGCGGCCAGCGGCCGCGCGCTGGCCTTCCTGGCCCACGAGCACCTCGGCGAGGCGTTCGGCACGATCTACGACATCAGCAGCATCCTCATCCTCTGGTTCGCCGGGGCCTCCGCGATGGCCGGCCTCATCAACATCGTGCCCCGCTACCTGCCCTCCTACGGCATGGCGCCCGAGTGGGGCCGGGCGGTCCGGCCGGTGGTGCTGGTCTACACCGCCATCAGCATCGCCATCACGGTCGCCTTCCGGGCCGACGTCAACGCCCAGGCCGGCGCGTACGCCACCGGCATCCTGGCCATGATGGTCTCCGGCGCGATCGCGGTGACCATCTCGGCGTACCGGTCCCGGCACCCGTTCGCCGGCATCGGCTTCACGGTGCTCACCCTGGTGCTGCTCTACGCGCTCGTCGAGAACGTCATCGAGAAGCCGGACGGCATCACCATCTCCGGCCTGTTCATCGCCGGCATCGTCGCCGTCTCGCTGATCTCCCGGGTGTCCCGCACCACGGAACTGCGCGCCGAGCGGATCGAGTTCGACGACGCGGCGCGGCGGTTCGTCGCCGACTCGATCGCCCACGACGGCCGGCTGCACCTCATCGCGAACAAGCGGCAGAGCGGCTCGCTGAAGGAGTACCGGCTCAAGGAACGCGCGCAGCGCGGCATGAACCCGGTGCCCGGCGCCGCCGACGTGCTCTTCCTGGAGATCGACATCAGCGACCCCTCGCGGTTCAGCGAGGTGCTGCGGGTGCACGGGGTCGAGGTCGGCGGGTACCGGATCCTGCGGGCCAACAGCCCCGCCGCGCCCAACGCCATCGCGGCCATCCTGCTGGCGCTGCGTGACGCCACCGGGGTCCGCCCGCACTGCCACTTCGAGTGGTCCGAGGGCAACCCCATCGCGCACCTGCTGCGCTACCTGATCCTCGGCCGCGGCGACACCCCGCCGGTGGTCCGGGAGATCATCCGCAAGTCCGAGCCGGACCCCGCCCGCCGGCCCGGCATCCACGTCGGTGGCTGAGCACCGCCGCGGGCCGCCGGCGTCCGTCCCGGTCCGACGACCTCAGGGGTACGCCCACCGCCACCCGCACCGGGCTGCGCCCGGCTACCGGCGCCCCGATCAGCCGAGTGCGCGTACCCGGTCGACGAATCCGCCCTGGCAGAAATCGAGGAAGCCGTCCGGGTCCGGGCCGGCGTTCTGCAGCACGATGTGGTCGAAGCCGGCCTCGACGTAGGCCTTCGCCTTCGCCAGGTGCGGCTCCGGGTCCGGCCCGACCGAGAACTGCTGCCGGATGTGCTGCTCCTCCACCCAGACCGTCGCCGCGTCGAAGTTCACCGGGTTGGGCAGCTCGCTCATCACCTTCCACCCGGTGACCGCCCACCGGCTGGTCTCCTTCGCCGCCCGGACCGCCTGCTCCTCGTCGGACGCCCAGGCCATCGGCACCTCCGCGTAGCGCGGCCCCTGCCCGCCGGCCTCCCGGTAGTGCGCCACGATCGACGACTTCGGCTCGGTGGCGAACAGACCGTCGCCCAGTTCGGCGGCCGTCGCGGCGGAGGACCGTCCGCTGGCCGCCACGGCGATCACCGGCGGTGTGTCCGGCAGGTCCCAGACCCGGGCGTCCTCCAGCTGGAGGTGCCGGCCCTCGTACGACTGGTAGCCGCCCTGCCAGAGCAGCCGGATGATCTCCAGGGCCTCGCGCAGCCGCTCGTGCCGGCCGCGGACGCTCGGGAAGCCCTGCCCGACCACGTGCTCGTTGAGCCGCTCGCCGGCGCCCACACCGAGGGTGAACCGGCCGTCGGAGATCAGCGCCAGGGTGGCCGCGGCCTGGGCGATGATCGCCGGGTGGTAGCGGACCGAGGGGCAGGTGACCCCGGTGGCCAGGCCGAGCGTGCTGGTCTTCGCGGCGATGGCGCCGAGCGCGCTCCAGGTGAAGCAGGAGTGGCCCTGCACCTCCAGCCAGGGGTGGTAGTGGTCGCTCATCTCGACGAAGTCGAAGCCGGCCTGCTCCGCGCGGACCGCCTGCCGGATGAGTTCCTGCGGGCCGAAGGCCTCCGAGGCCAGCTTGTAGCCGATCTGCATCGCCCTGGTCTCCCGTCCCCTGCGCGGCTGGACCGCTGCCCTTCCCACCGGTCGGCCGGGCAAACGCCCTCGGCGCGAGGAGCCCAGCCTCCTAGGACGCGCTAGAGGCGGTGACACCGTCTACGCCGGGCACGGAGAGGCCCGCGCCGCGGGGGAGCGGGGCGCGGGCCGGGGGTGGTGAGGGGTCGGGCCTACTTGGACGGCTGGGGGAGCTCGCAGTCCACCTTGGGGTTCGCGCCGATGTAGTTCAGCGGGCCGGCCACGATGGTGACCAGGATGGTGCCGGCCTCGGCGCAGTTGGTGTCGTCGTTGCCGTAGTAGCCACGCTGTCCGGCGGCGATCGCGCCGATGATGAGCCAGATGACGACGATGACGCCGAGTATCGAGGTGCCGCGCATGGGTTGCCTCCACTGGGGTTGTGGTGGATTCGAGGTGAAGGCCATGTACCCAGAGCGGGTGAACGGTCAAACGGAGCCGCCGGTGCGGCGCGGCCGATTCCGACCATCCGGAACCGGGCTCAGTGCGGCGGCGAAGGGTCCTCCGGCGGCCGTCCGCGGCTGCGCAGGTGGTCGGCGACGGCCACCCCGGCCAGCACCAGCATCGCTCCGAGCGCCGCGTAGACCGGGGCGAGGAACAGCAGACCGGGGGAGATGGTGAGCAGCGCCAGGACGCCGCCCGGACGGGAGCGGGACACCCGGCTGAACACCTCGTACTCGAAGGCGGCGCGACCGGCGAGGAACAGTGCCGGCCCGCCGAGGATGACCGCCAGCCAGGCCGGCGGCGTCCGCCCGGTCGGTTCGAGCAGCACCAGGTCGAAGCCGGACGCGCTGGTCACCACCCCGGCCACCATGAGCAGGTGGGTGTAGGGGGCGGAGTTCAGGAACTTGCTCGGCTGTTTCGACCTGGCGATGGCGTGCGGCAGCAGTTCCCCGGACTTGTGCACGTAGATCCGCCAGAGCAGCAGCGTGGTGGCGAACGCGATGGCGAAGGCCCCGATGTTCTCCGTCTCGGAGTGGTGCAGGCTGAAGACGGTGCCGGTGACCAGGATGGCGTCGCCCAGCGCGATGATGAAGAACTGCTGGTACCGCTCGGAGAGGTGCTCGGCGGTCACGTTGCGCTGGGCGTCCGGCACCACGCCGAGACCGGGCACCGGGTACGCGAGCCGGAACCCGAGGTAGTCGATGCCCAGGGCCACCGCCCAGAGGATCTCGCGGGCGTGGCCGCTCACCGTGGCGCCGACGAGCCAGGGGATCGCGGAGGTGGCGAACCAGACGAAGATGCGGGCCGCCCGGCGCTGGGTCTGCCGGTGGCGCCGGACCGTCGGCATGAGGAACAGTCCGCGTCCGAGATGGATCGCCACGTACGTCCCGGCGAAGACCAGCCCGCGGGCGCCGAAGGCCTCCGGGATGGCGGTGGTCATCAGCAGGGCGCCGAACATGACCGCGATGATCAGCAGCTTGATCTCGGAGCGTTGCGGGTCGTACAGGTCGGTGACCAGGGTGGTGATCGCCCAGGTCCACCACATGGCCATCAGCATGATCAGCGACTGGAGGGCCCGTTGCCAGTCGACCTCGGTGATCAGGCCGCGCGAGATGAGCGAGAGCGCGACCACGTACACCAGGTCGAAGAAGAGCTCCAGCAGGGTGACCCGGCGCGGTGCCTCGGGATCGCGCACCGGGGGCCGCCGCTCGGCGGGCTGCTCCGGCGTGGCGGTGGGCACGAGCTGCTCCTGCGGTGGCGGGATCGGCGCGGCGGGCCGTCCGGCCCTGCACCGACCGTAGCGACGCCCGCCGGGACCCGTGCCGGGTTTCCGGCATTCGCGCTCGTCCGAGGCGCGGTCGGCGGCCGTGCCCGACCGGATCGGCCGGAACCGGCCGGCTCGACGGTCGCCGGACACGGCGCGGGCCGGTGGTGACCGTCGGTCACCACCGGCCCGGTGCGTCGGGTCAGGCGTCCTCGCCGGTGCCGACCGGTAGCACCCGCTCGGCCTCGGCGCGGGCGCCGGCCAGCACCTTGGCCTGCTGCGACCAGGTCGCGAGACCCGGGGCGGCGCGCAGGCCGGCGGCCTTGACGGTCTCCCGCAGCGCTGCCTCGTCCAGCTCGCTGAGCTGCTGGTAGGTGCGGATTCCGGCGGCCTGGAGGGCGGCGGCCAGCTTCGGTCCGATGCCCTGGATCCGCCGGAAGTCGTCGGCGGCGTCCACCTGGGCCGGAGCGGCGTCCTCGACGGCGGCGCGCGGCGCGGGCACCGCCACCGGCGCGACCGGCTCCGCCTCGGCCACCGGCTCCTCGACCGCCGGCTCGGCAACCGGCTCGGCCGGCACGGCCACCGGTACCGGCTCGGTCGCGGCGGCCGGCTCCTCGGCCGCGGCCACCGGCTCCGGCGCGGTGCGGGCCGGCTCGGCCTCCTCGTCGGCGGTCACCGGATCGGTGACCGGCTGCGCCTCCTCGGCCGCCACCGTGCGGGCCGGCTCCTCGTCGGACGCGACCGGCTCGGCGACCGTCACCGGCTCGGTGGACGGCAGCGGCGTGGCATCGGCGGCCAGCGTGGCGGCGGCCGGGGCGGGCTCCTGCTCCACCGGGGCCGGCTGCTCGGTCACCGCGGCGGGCGGCGGCACCTCGTCGACCACGGCCTCCGGCCGCTCCCGGTCGACCGTGGCGGTCACCTCGGGCGCCGGGGCGGCGGCACCCTCCACCGTGGGCGTGCCGGCGCCGGCGGCGCTGCGACGGCCGCTCACCACCCACCCGATGCCCAGGCCCACCAGCAGGGCCAGGATCACGACCAGCCACTCCCCGAAGCTCGACGGCATGGCCAACCTCCTCCTATGTACGTGCACGACAATCGCGAGAAAACTCGGGGCAGCTTCGCACACGTACGCGCGGGGCGACAGGGAGGTCGGCGGCCGGACGCCGTCCTGGGACGGACGGTGCCGGCCGGTGGCCGCGGGATGACCGAGCGTGTGCCGCGGCGGGCGGCGAAGGGACGCCCCGGACCCTGGTGCCGTTCGAGGGTCCGGGGCGCCCCGCTCTTCGCGGGGAACGCTCAGCAGGGCCGGCGGGGCGCCGGCAGGTCGACCGCGTCCCAGCTGTAGAAGCAGCCGGCCACGGCGTCGCGGGGGGAGCGCCAGGTCGGCAGGTACGGCGACGTGTGCGCCGACAGCCGTTCGTTGACCTGCTGGTAGAGCGGGTTGCTGCGGACCTCGGCGGCCAGGTCCGGGTCGACGTCCACGGTCTCCATGAGGTGCACGCACAGGTCGTGCAGGTAGTACAGCGACCGGTGCCGGATCCCGGTGAGCCGTGGCAGTTCGGTGGCGTCGGACTCGGCGAAGATCTGGGCCACCCGGCCCTGCGCCCCCGGCACGATCCGGCTGACGACCAACAGTCGACTCATCGGGACCCCTCTCGCCGCTGGTGATGCGCCGACCCCGGCCCAGGGTGTCGGCCACCGTGGGGCACACCCTCGCGGGTCGGCTGTCACCTGGCCGTCACGATCCCGACGGTGCCATTGATGGCGGTGGTGACGCCGCGGTCAACGGGAGTGCGGCGTGGTGGGCGCGGCCGGGCCGCGCGCCCCGGAGCCGGTGGACCGGCCGGGGGCGTTGGTGCGGTCGGCGCGCCGCTGCGGCGCCTCCCTCCGCGTGGCCCGCCGGATCGGGGCGAGGGTCTCGTCGAGCAGCGCGGACATCGCAGGGGAGGGCTCCAGGCGCAGCTCGCGCAGCAGCAGGTCCCGGTAGACGTAGAAGGCGTGCACCGCTTCGAACGCGTTGCCCTCGGCGAGGTGGATGCGGACCACCAGGCGGTGCGGGGTCTCCCGTAGCGGCTCCGCGGCCATCGCCTCCAGCGCCGCCTCCAGGGCCTCGCCGTGCCGTCCGGCGGTGAGATGGTTGCCGGCGAGTTCCTCCAGCATGTGCAGCCGCAGCTGCCGCAGCCGTTCCCGTTCGAGCAGCACCCAGTCGTCGTACCAGCCGGGGAGGAGGTCGTGCCGGCCGGCGCCGGCGGCGCCGCGGGGGACCTCGCCGTCGCGTACCCGCGCGGCGGTCGCCACCAGTTCGTCGACGTCGAGGTGGACGGCGGGGTCGAGGCGGACGGTGTCGCCGTCGGTGCGCAGCGGGCAGCAGGGGTCCTGCCGGAGCCGCCACAGGGCGGTCCGCAGCGAGGAGAGCGCGCGGTCCTCCGGGGTCTCCGGCCAGAGCAGCCCGGCGAGGTGGCTGCGGGTGGCGGCCGGGCGCAGCCCGATGAGGGCGATGACCCGTTGCAGGCCCCGGGGAACCACCACGGGGACGTCGTCGTGCAGCAGCTGGAACCCGCCGAGCAGGCGCAGCGACACCCCTGGGGCGGGATCCTCCGCCGTCGGCATCTTCGATCCACCGGACACGGGCGCACCCCCAGCACCGGAACCCTCGTCCCGACCGTCCTCATTGCCCGGCTCGGCTGCCCGCGACGCCGGTGTCGGAACGGCTCCGCCGTGGCGGAGAAAGCCCGCTGTGGCCGGGCTGACCGGTACGGAGGATATCAACACTTGTTACTCTGAGTCAACGGAGCGTCGCTTTGCTGACCGTCCGTAATGGTCGGACGAACGGCCTGTGAACTGCGAAAAAGTGTCGCCATCTATGACGGGGAGTTGATCTTCCCATAGCTACCGCACAGTTTGCGTCAACGCAGCGTCACCGACTTCCCCTGCCGATGGTGTCCGGTTGACGCCGCGTTGACGGTGCCGGCGGCACCGTGTCGCCAGTCGTGCGGCGAATCCGGTCGCCACACACCGGGACGCCCAGGGGAGGCCGCGGATGGACCGTTCGCTCATCGTCGCCAAGGTGGTGCCGACCGCCGAGGATCGGGTCGCCGAGATCTTCGCCGCGTCCGACGCGACCGAGCTGCCGGGCCTGGTCGGCGTCCGGCACCGCTCCCTCTACCGGCTGCACGACCTCTACGTCCATCTCCTGGAGACGGAGGCGCCGGCCGAGGGGGCGGTGGAGGAGGCGCGCGGCCATCCCGAGTTCGTCCGGGTCAGCGAGCGGCTGCGCCCGTACATCTCGCCGTACCTGCCGACCTGGCGCTCGCCGCGTGACGCCATGGCCCACTGCTTCTACCGGTACGACGCTCCCGGGCGGCGGCCGTGACCACCACCGCCCCCCAGGACGAGCAGCTCTGGTCCCGCTGCGACGGCTGCGCCTCGCTGCTCTACCGCAAGCGGCTGCGCCGCAACCTCGACGTCTGCCCCGAGTGCGGTTCGCACGCCCGGCTCGACGCACCGGACCGGGTGGCGCAACTGGTCGACCCGGACTCGTTCACCCCGCTGCCGGACCGCGCCGTGCGCGTCGACCCGATCGGGTTCGTGGACGCGCTGCCCTACCCGCACCGGCTCGGCGCGGCACGCGCCGGCTCCGGCCTGGACGAGGCGGTGCTCTGCGGGACCGCCCGCATCGGCGGCCACCCCGTCGCCCTGGCGGTGATGGACTTCCGCTTCCTCGGCGGCAGCCTCGGCTGCGCGGTCGGCGAGCTGATCACCCGCACCGCCGAGCGCGCGCTGGCCGACGCCACGCCGCTGGTGCTGGTCACCGCCTCCGGCGGGGCGCGGATGCAGGAGGGCGCGCTGTCGCTCATGCAGATGGCCACGGTCAGCCAGGCCGTCGCCGGGCTGCGCGAGGCGGGGCTGCTCACCGTCAGCGTGGTCACCGACCCGACGTACGGCGGGGTGGCCGCCTCCTTCGCCACCAACACCGATGTGGTGCTCGCCGAGAGCGGCGCCCGGCTGGGCTTCGCCGGCCCGCGGGTGATCCGCCAGGTCACCGGCGCCACGCTGCCGGAGGGCTTCCAGACCGCCGAGTTCCTGCTCCGGCACGGTCAGATCGACCTCGTGGTGCCCCGGCACGCGCTGCGCGGCCGGTTGACGGCGCTGCTCGCCGCCGCCGAGGCCGGCCGCCGGGTGCCCGTACCCCGGCAGGAGCCGGCGCCGCGACCGGCCCCCGCGGCCGGCGCAGCCCCGGCCGTGACCGGTCCGGCGCGGGACGCCTGGGAGACGGTGCGCACGGCCCGGCACCCCGGCCGGCCCACCACGCTGGACTACCTGGAGACCGCCTTCGACGGTTTCGTGGAACTGCACGGCGACCGGCTCGGCGCGGACTGCCCGGCCGTCGTCGGCGGGCTGGCCCGGCTGGACGGCCGGCCGGTCATGGTGATCGGCCACCAGAAGGGACACACCACGGCGGAGCTCGTGGCGCGCAACTTCGGCATGGCCAGCCCGGCCGGGCACCGCAAGGCGCTGCGGCTCATGCGCCTCGCGGCCCGGCTCAGACTGCCGGTGGTGACCCTCGTGGACACGCCGGGGGCCGACCCGGGCGTGGACGCCGAGCAGCAGGGCCAGGCCGCCGCGATCGCCGAGAACATCCTCGCGCTGAGCGTGCTGCCCACGCCGGTCGTCGCGGTGGTCACGGGTGAGGGCGGCAGCGGCGGCGCGCTCGCCCTCGCGGTGGCCGACCGGGTGCTCATGCTGGAGCACGCCGTCTACTCGGTGATCAGCCCGGAGGGCTGCGCCGCGATCCTCTGGCCGGACAGCTCGGCCGCCCCGCAGGCCGCCCGGGCTCTGCGGCTCACCGCCGCCGACCTGTGCCGGCTCGGGGTGGTCGACGAGGTGGTGCCCGAGCCGGCGCCCGCCGCCCACGGCGACCCCGCCGGCGCGGCCGAGCTGCTGGGCCGGGCCGTCGCCGCGAACCTCGCCCCGCTGCTCGCCGTGCCGCCGGCCACCCTCGTCCGCCGCCGCAGGCAGCGGTTCCGCCGCTTCGGCGCGGCCCGCTCGGCCGCGGTGAGCCCGGCGGTGGAGGCCGCTGACCGCTCCCGAACGGAGGTCATGCCGTGAGCGCGGAGGACGGGCCCGAGGAGGTGCTGGACGGGCTGAGCCGGCACGCCCGGAAGCTGGTCGCCGAGCTGGCCGGCCCGGTGCGCCGGGTCCGGCTGCGCAGCGGCGAGACCGTGCTGGAGGTGGAGTGGCACCACCCGGCCCATCCGGCGCACCCGGCACCCGCGCCGCGTGCCGAGGCGGACCCGGTCACCGGGCCGCAGGTCGCGGCGGCGGCGCCGGTGACGGACCGGCCGGCGGTGCGGGCGCCCGTGGTGGGCACCTTCTACCGGTCGCCCGAGCCCGGCGCCGCGCCGTTCGTGGCGGTCGGCGACGTGGTCCGGCCCGGCCAGGTGGTCGGCATCGTCGAGGCCATGAAGCTCATGAACGAGGTGACCGCCGGCCAGGCCGGACGGGTGGCCGAGGTGCTCGTGGAGGACGGTAAGCCCGTCGAGTACGACCAGCCGCTCCTCGCCCTGGAACCGCTCACCGGACAGGACGCGTGATGTTCGAGAAGGTGCTGATCGCCAACCGGGGCGAGATCGCGCTGCGCGTGCTGCGGGCGTGCCGGGAGCTGGGCGTGCGGACGGTGGTGGTGCACTCCAGCGCCGACGCCGACTCGTTGCCGGTGCGGCTGGCCGACGAGACCGTCCGCATCGGACCGGCGTCCAGCCGGCAGAGCTACCTGAACGCGGCCGCCATCGTCGAGGCGGCACGGCAGACCGGCGCGCAGGCCGTGCACCCCGGCTACGGCTTCCTCTCCGAGGACGCCGACTTCGCCGAGATCTGCGCGCAGAACGGGCTCACCTTCGTCGGCCCGCCGCCGCAGGTGATGGCCGCCCTCGCCGACAAGTCCACGGCGCGGGCCCTGATGAGCCGGGCCGGCCTGCCGCTGCCGCCGGGCAGCGTGCGGACCCTGCCGACCGCCGCCGACGCGCTCGACGTGGCCGCCGAGGTCGGCTACCCGGTGATCGTCAAGGCGGCCGCCGGCGGGGGCGGGCGGGGGATGACGGTGGTCCGCTCGGCCGCCGAGCTGCCCCGGGCGTACGCCCGCACCCGCGCCGCCGCCCAGGTCGCCTTCGGCGACGACCGGGTCTACGTCGAGCGGTACCTGGCCGACGCCCGGCACGTCGAGGTGCAGGTGCTCTGCGACGGCCACGGCAACGGCATCCACCTGGGCACCCGGGACTGCTCGGTGCAGCGCCGCCACCAGAAACTCATCGAGGAGGCTCCCGCCCCGGCGCTGCGGCCGGCCACCCTGGACACCCTCGCGGAGATCGCGCTGCGCGGCGCCCTCTCGGTCGGCTTCACCGGCGCGGGCACCGTCGAGTTCCTGGTGGACGAGGCGGAGCGCTGCCACTTCCTGGAGATCAACTGCCGGATCCAGGTGGAGCACCCCGTGACCGAGCTGGTGACCGGCGTCGACCTGGTCCACGAGCAGCTGCACGTGGCCGCCGGCACGCCGCTGCGCTGGCGGCAGGAGGACGTCCGGCTGCGCGGGGTGGCGGTCGAGTGCCGGGTCAACGTGGAGGACCCGGACCGCGGTTTCGCCCCCGCCCCCGGGCGGCTGGACCGCTTCCGGCCGCCCGGCGGCCCGTTCACCCGGGTCGACACCCACGGCCACGTCGGCTACCTGGTCAGCCCGCACTACGACTCGCTGCTGGCGAAGGTGGCGGTCTGGGCGCCGGACCGTGACGGTGCGTTGGCGCGGCTCGACCGGGCACTCGGCGAGTTCGAGGTGGCCGGGCCGGGGGTGCGCACCACGATCCCGTTCGCCCGGCGGGTCCTGCACGACGCGGCCTTCCGCGCCGGGCGGCACACCACCGCCCTGGTCGATCGCCTGCTCAACCCGCCCGCCGCCGACGCCGTACCGGTCGCCGTCCCGCCGCCCAACGGCGCCGGGGCGGCCCCGGACCGCGCCGGACCGGCCGTGCCCGACATCCGCGCCGACGCCGACCCGGCCGGCCGTACCCCCGTCACCGCCGTGCCCGCCGCCGGCCCGAACGCCTGGAGGAACCCATGACCGTCGCCCCCGACCGCCCGCTCACCAACGAGATCACCGACATCCTGGTGACCCACTGCGGCCTGGACGCCGACGCGGCCGCCCGCACCCCGGCCGCCAGCCTGGAGGAGCTGGGCATGGACTCGCTGGCGCTGCTCGAACTCTCCGCGGTCGTGGCCGACCGGTGGCGGGTGAAGATCCCCGAGCAGGCCGGACAGCTGAGCATCGCCGGCGTCGCCGACCTGGTGGCCCGGAAGGCGGACCCGCCCGGGCACACCGAGAACGCCGTCGACATCGCCGCCCCGCTGCCGCTGGTGTGGGAGATCACCAACGACGTGGCCCGGTGGACCGAGCTGTTCACCGAGTACGCGGTGGCCGAGATCCTGCACTCCGACGGCGACACGGTCCGGTTCCGGCTCACCATGCACCCGGACGAGAACGGCACGTCGTGGAGCTGGGTCAGCGAACGCACCGCCGACCCGGCGACCCGCGAGGTGCGCGCCCGGCGGGTGGAGACCGGCCCGTTCGAGTACATGCGCATCTACTGGCGCTACGACGAGATCCCCGGCGGCACCCGGATGACGTGGGTGCAGGACTTCGCCATGAAGCCCACGGCGCCGGTCGACAACGCCGGCATGACCGAGCGGATCAACAACAACAGCAAGGTCCAGCTCGCCGTCATCAAGGACAAGATCGAGCGGGCGTACGCGGGAGGCGCACGATGACCGACACCACCACCGCCCGGGTCTCCGTCCACGACGTCACCGCCGACCGGCGGCGCGGCGGCGAGCTGCGGGTGCTGCTCGGCCCGAAGACCGTCGGCAGCACCTCCGGCTTCCTGGGGGTGGCCACCCTCGCGCCGGGGGAGCGGATCGCCGAGCACTACCACCCCTACAGCGAGGAGTTCCTCTACGTCGCCCGCGGCGCCATCACGGTCGACCTGGACGACCGGCCGGTGCCGCTCGCGGCCGGTGAGGCGCTGTTCGTGCCCAAGGACGTGCGGCACCGGCTGCGCAACACCGGCGACGAGCCGGCCGAGGTGGTCTTCCACCTCGGGCCGCTCGCGCCCCGCCCGGAGCTCGGCCACGTCGACACCGAGGGCGCCCCACCACCCCGGAAACCGTCGTGACCGGCCGGCGCACCGTGGTCACCGGCGTCGGCGTCGTCGCACCCGGCGGCGCCACCCGGGACCGGTTCTGGAAGACCATCACCGAGGGGCGCACCGCCACGCGGCGGATCAGCTTCTTCGACCCGTCGCCGTTCCGCTCGCAGATCGCCGCCGAGTGCGACTTCGACCCGGACGCCGCCGGCATCACCCTCGCCGAGCGGCAGCGCGCCGACCGGTACGTGCAGTTCGCCCTCGCCTGCTCCGCCGAGGCGCTCGCCGACAGCGGCCTGACCCTCTCCGACGCCGAGCGGGAACGGACCGGCGTGGTGCTCGGCACCGCGGTCGGCGGCACCATGGCGCTGGAGAAGGAGTACGTCCGGGTCAGCGACTCCGGCCGGCACTGGCTGGTCGACCACACCCTCGGCGGGCCGTACCTGTATCAGGCGCTGATCCCGAGCAGCCTGGCCGCCGACGTGGCGGCCCGGCACGGGCTGCACGGCCCCGCGCAGGTGGTCTCCACCGGCTGCACCTCCGGCATCGACGCCATCGGGTACGCCCACCAGCTCGTCGCCGACGGCGAGGCGGACATCGTGCTGGCCGGCGCCGCCGACTCGCCGATCTCCCCGGTCACCGTCGCCTCCTTCGACGCCATCGGCGCGACCAGCCCGGACAACGACGACCCGGAGCACGCCTCCCGGCCGTTCGACGCCGACCGGCACGGCTTCGTGCTGGCCGAGGGCGCGGCCGTGCTGGTGCTGGAGGAGGCCGAGCACGCCCGCCGCCGGGGCGCGCACGTCTACTGCGAGGTGGCCGGCTACGCCAGCCGCAGCAACGGCTTCCACATGACCGGTCTGCGCCCGGACGGGGCGGAGATGGCCGTGGCCATCAGCGACGCGCTGCGCCAGGCCCGGCTCGCCCCGTCGGCCGTGTCGTACGTGAGCGCGCACGGCTCGGGCACCCGGCAGAACGACCGGCACGAGACCGCCGCGTTCAAGCGGGCGCTGGGCGCGACGGCGTACCGGGTGCCGGTCAGCTCGATCAAATCGATGGTCGGGCACTCGCTCGGGGCCATCGGCTCCATCGAGATGGCCGCGTGCGCGCTGGCCATCGAGTACGGCGTGGTCCCGCCCACCGCCAACTGGGCCACCCGGGACCCGGAGTGCGACCTGGACTACGTGCCCAACGAGGCCCGGGAGCTGCCGGTGGACGTGGCGCTGTCGGTGGGCAGCGGCTTCGGTGGCTTCCAGTCCGCGATGATCTTCCGCCGTCTGGCGGTGCACCCGTGACCGCCCGGGCCGTGGTGACCGGGATCGGGGTGGTCGCACCGACCGGCGTCGGCGCCGGTGCGCATTGGAACGCCGTGCTCGCCGGCACCCGGCGCACCGGGCCGATCACCCTGTTCGACCCGGCCGGCTATCCGACACGGGTGGCCGGGGAGGTGCCGGACTTCGACCCGGCCGGGTTCGCCGACACCCGGCAGCGGGTGCAGACCGACCGGTGGACGCACCTCGGCTTCGCCGCCACCCGGCTGGCGCTGGACGACGCCGGCCTGCCCGAGGAGGCTCCCGACCCCTACCAGTGGGCGGTCACCCTGGCCAGCTCCTCCGGCGGGAACCTGTTCGGGCAGCGGGAGCTGCAACGGCTCTGGGGCGGGCCGACCCGGACCGTCGGGGCGTACCAGTCGATCGCCTGGTTCTACGCGGCCAGCGTGGGACAGCTGTCCATCCGGCACCAGCTCAAGGGTCCCTGCGGGGTGACCGTCTCCGAGTCGGCCGGCGGGCTGGACAGCCTCGCCCACGCGGTGCGGACCATCCGCCGCGGCACCCCGCTCGTGGTGGCCGGGGCGACCGAGTGCCCGCTCAGCCCGTACGCGCTGGCCTGCCAGCTCCGCTCGGGGCTGCTCAGCGACGTGGCGGACCCGGAGCGGGCGTACCGGCCGTTCGACGCGGGCGCCACCGGCTACGTGCCGGCCGAGGGCGGCGCCGTCTTCGTGGTGGAGGAGTTGGGCCACGCCTTGGCCCGGGGTGCCCGGATCTACGGGGAGATCACCGGCTGGGCCGCCACCCACGACGCGGCACCGACCGACGCCGAGGCCGGCCCGGACCCGACCCACTACGCCCGGGCGCTGCGCCTGGCCCTGGACCGGGCCGCGGTCCGCCCGCACGACGTGGACGTCATCTGGCCGGACGCGCTCGGCGTGCCGGCGTACGACCGGGCCGAGGCGGACGCCCTGCGCACGGTCTTCGGTGCGACGACCCCGCCGGTGACCACCCAGAAGCCGCTCACCGGCCGGGCCCACCAGGGCGGTTCGGCGCTGGACGCGGCCACCGCGCTGCTCGCCTTCCACCACGGCCTGCTGCCCGCCTCGGCCGGGCCGGAGGAGCCGGCACCCGGCTGCGAGCTGACCTTCCTGCGCCGGCCGCGCCCGCCGCGGAGCCGTATCGCCCTGGTCGGGGCGCGCGGCTTCGACGGCTTCAACAGTGCCCTGGTCCTGCGCGGTGCCGCCCCGCCGCCGGCCAACGGGAGCTGATCCCGCGGGGACTCCGCCGCGCCGCGCAGCAGGGGGCGGCCGGCGGGGTACCGAGCCGGCGTGGCACCGATCCTGCCTGTCCGATCGATCCTGAGCAATCCGCCCAGCCGCCCTTATCGATCTAGCCATTTGCATGTAGCAATGGATCCAGCGGCTGTCGTACTGTTCCGTCAGCACCCCGGAGAACGCACCTGATGGGCGGATTTCGCCCACTTCGAGGCTGGGCGGTGGGCGGTCGTGACAGCACATCCTATGGCGGAAGATCCTGTGTCGACAGACGCGAGTTGGGTGGACGACATTCTGTTCACCGGGCGTCCGACCGACATTTGTCTCCGCCTGCCCGAGCCGGTCGACAAGGCCACCCTGCGCCGCCTCGTCGGCGCGGCGCAGACCCGGCTGGCCGAGGCCGGCCTGCGCCCCGGCGGCGCCGCCGCGCTGCGGCTGCCCCCGTCGCTGGCGTACGTGGTGAACCTGCTGGCCACCTGGCGCACCGGCGCCCAGGCGATCCTGCTCGACCACCGGCTCACCGACCACGAGGTCGACAGGGCGCTGCGCCGGCTCGACCCGCAGGTGGTGGTCGCCCCGGTGCGGACCGGCGGCGGCGCCCTGCGGATCTTCGTGGACGTCACGGAGGGCGTCAGCGCCTACTCGGACCGCCCCGCCGGCAGCCCGCACGCGGTGATCCAGCTCAGCTCCGGCTCCACCGGGCCGTCCAAGGTGATCGGCCGCACCGCGGCGGACCTGGTCGGCGAGGTGCACCGCTACACGAGGATCGACGGAGTGGCGCTGCCCGGCGAGCGGATCGTCCTGCTGCCCTCGATGGTGCACGTGCTCGGCCTGGTCGGCGGCCTGCTCTACGGGCTGCACGCCGGCGTCGAGCTGTGCCCGCCGGAGCGGCTGAGCGGCGACGCGATCCTCGCCGCCGTGGCCGCCCAGGACAGCCCGGCCACCGTGCTCGGCGTGCCGTTCCACATCGGCCTGCTGGCCTCCACCGTGCCGCCCGGCCCGCTTCCGCAGCTCAGGCGGATGACCACCGGCGGCGAGCTGGTCCCGGCGGCCGTCGCCCGCGCCTTCACCGACCGCTACGGCGTCCCGCTGGGCAACATGTACGGGATGACCGAGGTCGGCGTCATCGGCACCGACCTGTACGGCGCGCACCGCCCCGCCATCGCCCCCGCCCCCGGCATCCGCGTCCGCGAGTCCGGCGGCGAGCTGTGGGTCAGCTGCCCGGCCAACCCGTACGTCGGGCTCGCCGACCCGACCCGCTGGGCCGACGGCTGGCTGCACACCCGCGACGCCGGCGCGGTCGACCCGGGCACCGGGCTGGTCACCGTCAAGGGCCGGCTCGACTCGCAGGTGTCGGTCGGCGGCATGAAGGTCGACCTCACCGAGGTGGAGGCCACCGTGGCCGAGCTGCCCGGGGTGACCGCAGCCGTGGTGGTCTGGGACGACGGCATCACCGCCTACGTGCAGACCGACGGCTCGCTCACCGAGGACACCCTGGACAAGCAGCTCGCCGAGCGCCTGGCCGGCTACAAGCGGCCCCGGACCCTGCACCTGCTCGCTCAGTTGCCCCGCACCACCACCGGCAAGCTGGTCCGCTCCACCACGGTGCTGCGGGACGCCGCGTCGTGACCGGCCCGCTGTTCGAGGGCGACCTCGACCGGCCCGGCCGCCCCGGCGACCGCGACGGCGAGCACCATTCCCGCCCCGCCGCCCGGATGGCCGACCCGCACGCCGGGACAGCCGGGCACCGGGCGCAGCAGCTCCCCGCCGCCGGGCAGCGGCATCCGGCGGCGCAGCCCGCCGTCGCGCAGCCCGGTGCCGAGCGCCTTGCCGACCGCCTCCTTGGCCGTCCACAGGCGCAGGAAGTCCAGCTCGCGGCCGGCCTCCGCCCGGGCGGCCAGCCACGCCGCCTCGTCCGGGTCGTACCAGCGCCGGGCCAGGGGCGTGGCGGGCAGCGGCCGGCGCCGCTCGACGTCCACCCCGACCGGTCCGCCCACCCGGGCGGCCACCACGACCACCCCGCCGGCGTGGCTGACGCTGACCGGCAGCGTCCGCCCGTCGGCCGCGTACACCTCCGGGCGCCCGCCGGGCGCCCGTCCCACCCCGATCTCCGCCTCGGGCCGGCCGAGCAACGCGCCACCCGCGCGCCTGAGCAGCCGCCGCGCCAGCTCCCGCTGGTCGCCGGCGGCACGGCCGGTCCACACGTACACGGTGTCCCGACCGGGCACCGCTAGCTGGTTCACGGAAAGAGGTTAACGCCATGCGAGACGAGGTCCGCGCCTTCGTCATCGAGCAGCTCGCCGACATGAACTACGACGTCGAGGACGTCGACGACGGCACCACCCTCGGCCCCTCCGGCGTCGACCTCGAGTCGCTGGCCCTGGCCGACCTCGCGGTCCGGGTCGAGGACCGGTACGGCCTGAAGTTCGCCGACGACGAGTCGGAGAAGCTGGCCCTCATGACGGTCGGCGAGTTCACCACGATGGTCGCCGACCGGGTGACCGCGAACAGCGACGACGCCTGATGACCGGTCAGCCCGACCTGGGGCGAGCTGACCTGGTGAGCATGCTCGCCGAACTGACCGCGAAACCCGTCGACCAGGTGCCCGACCGGATCGGCTCGATGGAGCTGGCCTGGCTCGTGCACCTCGTCGAGCAACGTTACGACCGCCGGCTGGAGCTGACCGACGACCAGCTCGCCGGCATCCGCACCGTCGACGACGCCCTCGCGGTGTTCCGGACCTCGCTGACCGTTCCCGCAGATGGCTGAGCGGGAGCACCTGAGGATCACCGGCGTCCACGCGCTCAGCGCCCTGGGTAGGGGCGCCGACGCGCTGCTCGCCGGGGTGCTCGCCGGCACCCCGGCGTTCACGCCGGTGCGCCGCTTCGACACCACCGGCCGCCGGGTCACCGTGGCGGCCACGCTGCCGGAGGTCGGCACCCTCGCCGACGAGCTGACCGACGCGGTCGACCGCGCGTGCCGGGCCGCCGGCCTGGACGGCGCGCACCGGGCCGGTGCGGCGCTGTTCCTGGCCACCCACGGCGGCCCGCACTCGCTGCCGGCGGGCGGCGGGGACGCCGGGCCGGAGGTGCCGGCGCTGGCCGGTCACCTGGCCCGCCGCTGCGGCCTGGGGGGACGCACCCGCGTCTACACCACCGCCTGCGTGTCGGCGAGCACCGCGGTCGCCGACGCCGCGACCCTGATCGGCCGGGGCGACCTGGAGCGGGTCGTGGTCGCGGCCGGCTACCTGGTCGAGCCGGACCAGTACGCCCTCTTCGACGCCGGCCGGGCGTTCGCCGCCGACGGGGCGGTCCGCCCGTTCAGCGCCGGCCGGCAGGGGCTGCTGCTCGGTGACGGCGTGGTGGCGGTGGTGCTGGAGTCGGCGCACGCCGCCACCGCACGCGGCGCCCCGACGGTGGCCACGGTGGCCGGCTGGGGGCGGGCCGGCGACGCGTACCACCCGTGCCAGCCGCACCCGCAGGGGCACGGCCTGGCCCGGGCGGTCGAGGCGGCGCTGCGCCGGGCCGGGCTGCCGGCGGGTGCGGTGGGCTACGTCAACGCCAACGCCACCGGCACCGGATACAGCGACGCCTCGGAGGCGGCGGCGCTGGGCCGGGTGTTCGGCGCGGCGGCCGGGCGGATCCCGGTCAGCTCCACGAAGGCGGTGCACGGGCACGCGCTGGAGGCGTCCGGCCTGCTGGAACTGGTGGTCACCGCGCTCGCGCTGGGGCACGGCAAGCTGCCGGTCAACGCCGGCTGGCTCGGCCCCGACGAGAGCTGCCCGCTGGACGTCGTCACCGACGCGCCGCGCCCGGCGACCACCGCCCACGCGCTGACCCTCAACGCCGCGTTCGGCGGCGCCAACACGGCCCTCCTGGTCGGTGCGCCGTGACCGCCGCGGTGCTGGCCGAGGCGCGCTGGCCGGAGGCGGGGGACGGGCCGCCGCCGGCGGTGCCGGGCTTCGTGCACTCGGGGTTCGCGCCGCTGGTGGTCGCGGTCGCCGACCGCTGCCTGCGGGCGCGCTACGGGGACGGGCCGCTGCCCGCCGGCAACCGGACGGCGGTGGTGCTGGTCAGCGCGAGCGGCGACCGGGCCAGCGCCGGGCACGTCCGGGCCACGGTGGCGGCCGGCGGCCGGGTCGGTCCGCTGTTCTTCTTCCAGTCGGTGCCGAACAGCGTGGCCGGGCACGTCGCGGCGCGCTGGGGACTGGACGGGCCGGTGGTGTGCCTGAGCCCGACGGGGGACCCGCGGGCCGAGGGCATGGCGGAGGCGGACCTGCTGCTGTACGACGGCGACGCCGCGCAGGCGTTGCTGGTCCTGATCGAACAGGCACCGGACGGTACGCCGGGCGAGGCGACCGCGGTGCTGCTGGGGGAGGGAACACGTCAATGAGGACGAAGGGACTGCGCGGCGCCCTCGCGGCCGACACCGAGCTGGGCGCGGGGAACGTGCTCGCCCGGGTGCTGGCCCACGGTGCCGACCCGGACGGTCCGGGACTCACCTTCGACACCGCGGTCGACGGCCACCCGGCCGACACTCCGCTGACCCTGGGCCGGCTCGACGAGCTGGTCGCCGCCCGGGCCGCCTGGCTGCACGAGCGCGGGGTCGGGCCACGGGACGCGGTCGCCGTCTGGGCCGGCGCCGCCGCCGACATGGTGCTGTCGTTCCTGGCGCTGGCCCGGCTCGGCGCGATCCCCGCGCTGATGAACGGCCGGCTGCGGCCGGAGATCGCCGCCGAGTACATCCGCCGGCTGCGTGCCACCGGGGTGCTCGCCGACGCCGCGCACGCCGCGGCCCTGCAGGGGCACGCCCTGGGGGCGCCCCTGCTCGGCGAGTCCGCCGAGGCGGGTGGCGGCGACCCGGCCGCGGCCCCGCCGCACTACCGGCACCACGACGACGACCCGATCGTCATCACCCACACCTCGGGCACCACCGGGGTGCCGAAGGCGGTGCTGCACTCGCACGCCAGCCTCTTCGCCGCCACCCGGCACCTGCTCGCCATGCCGCAGGCGCAGGGCACGAGCCGGATCCTCAACGCGCTGCCCGCCCCGCACACCGCGACCGTGCTCATGGTCAACCAGGCGCTGGGCAACCGCGCGGAGATGTACCTCCTCTCCGAGCAGGGCGGTGAGCGGGTGCTCGACGCCATCCAGCGCTGGCGGCCGGACGGCGTGTTCGGGTTCTCCGTCACCTGGGCCGAGCTGGCCCGCTTCGACCTGTCCGCGTACGACCTGGACTCGGTGCGGCTGTGGTTCAACACCGGCGACTGCTCGCACGAGCCGCACGTGCGCCGGCTCGTGAAGGTGGGCTCGCGGGACGTGATGACCCGCGACGGGGTGACCCGGGTGCCCGGCTCGGTGTTCATCGACGGGCTCGGCTCCAGCGAGATGGGGCACTCGATGTTCCACATCACCCACACCGTCGACACCGACCGGTACGGCCGCTGCGTCGGCCGCCCGTACCGGTTCACCAAGGTGGCCGTGCTCGACGAGGCGGGCAACGAGCTGCCGCCCGGGCAGGTCGGCTGGCTGGGCATCGACTCGCCGTCGCTGTTCCGCGGCTACTGGAACGACTCGGTCACCACCTACCGGTCCCGGCTGCGCGGCTGGTACCTCACCGGCGACCTGGTCCACGCCGACGCCGACGGCCGCTACTACCACCTGGACCGGGCGGTGGACTCGGTCGAGGCGGGCGACGGGACGCGGTTCTTCACGGCGCTGTCCGAGGAGCGGATCCTCGCCGCCTGCGCCGACGTCACCGACTGCACCGTGGTGATCGTCTCCGAGGGCGGCGCGGTGGTGACCGACGTGCTGCTGGAACTGGCCGCCGGGGTGGACCCGGCCGAGGACCGCAGCGCGCGGATCCGCGCCGCGATCGGGCCGGACCTGGCCGCCACCCTGCGCCGGGTCGTGCCGGTGCGCGCCGACGACATCCCGGTCACCGTGACCGGCAAGGTCCGCAAGGTGGCGCTGCGCGAGCGCTACCTCGCCGAGACCCCGTCATGAGCGCCGTCGTCACCGGCATGGGGTTGTTCACCCCGGCCGGCCGGGGCGTCGAGGAGACCTTCACGGCGCTCACCACCGGGCGGTCCGGGCTGCGCCGGCCGCCCGAGGGGCACCCGGCCCGGGACAGCCTCGAGGTGGCCGGGATCCTGCCGGAGATCGACCCGCGCAGCGTCGCCTCCGGCCCGGAGACCAAGGTGCTCGACCGGGTCGTGCTGCTCGCCCTGCTCACCGCCGCCGAGGCGCTCGCCGACGCCGGCATCGAGGTGGGGCGGGACGTCGACCCGGAGCGGATCGGCGTGATCGTCGGCGGGGTCGGCGGGATGTCCACGCTGGAGAGCCAGGTCCTGGCCCGCGCCGCGCGGGGCCGGGCGGCGGTCAGCCCGTACCTGCTCACCGGGATCCTGCCGAACATGCCGTCGGCCCGGATCGCCATCGCCCACGGCATCCGGGGCTACAGCTCCGCGGTGGGCACCGCCTGCGCCTCGGGCGCCCAGGCGGTGGCCGACGGGGTACGCCTCATCCGGGCCGGCGAGGCCGACGTGGTGGTCTGCGGGGCGAGCGAGGCGCCGCTCTTCCCGACCTTCGCCGACACGTTCGGCAACGCCCGGGCGCTGGCCCGGGGCTGGGACGAGCCCACCGAGGCCAGCCGCCCGTTCGACAAGCGGCGCAACGGGTTCGTGCTCGCCGAGGGGGCGGCGCTGCTGGTGCTGGAACGCGCCGAGCACGCCGCCGCCCGGGGGGTCGCCGGCTACGCCGAGGTCGCCGGCTACGGGGTGAACACCGACGCCCACCACCCGACCGCGCCCCGGCCGGACGGCGCCGGGGCGGCGGCCTGCATGCGCCGGGCGCTGGCCGGCGGGGGCGTGACGCCGGCCGACGTCGGCTACGTCAACGCGCACGGCACCGGCACCAAGCTCGGCGACATCGCCGAGACCACCGCGCTCGCCGCGGTGTTCGGTGCCGGCGGGGTGCCGGTCAGCTCCACCAAGGCGCTCACCGGGCACCTGCTCGGCGCCTCCGGCGTGCTGGAGGCGGCGGCCACCGCCCTCGCCCTCGGGCGGGGGCTGCTCCCGCCCACCTACCACCTCGACGACCCGGACCCGGACTGCGAGGCGGACCACGTCCGCGCCGCACCCCGGGTCACTCGGGCGGACCACGCGCTGACCAACTCGTTCGGGTTCGGCGGCCAGAACGTCAGCCTGCTGCTGCGCCGGGTGTCGGCCGACCGCTCCGGGTCGCGGCGCGGCGACAGACGCGCCGGGCCGGAGTGGTCGGCACCGGCCCGGCGGGCCGCCGAGACGAACTGATCGGAACACCCCGGGCGGACGCCCGGGTCGCAGTCACGGGGGGGAACAGGGGGAAAGGCTACCGATGGACATCAACGGAATAGACCACATCGAGCTCTACGTGGGGGACGCCCGCCAGGCCGCCTTCTACTTCGAGACCGCCGTCGGCTTCCGGCTGCGGGGGCAGGGCGGTCCGGAGACCGGCCTGGCGGGGCAGCGCTCGCTGCTTCTCGAACAGGGCGCCGTCCGGATGGTGCTCACCAGCGGGCTGACCGCCGAGCACCCGGCCTCGACGTACGTGCACCGGCACGGCGACGGCATCGCCGTGGTGGCCCTGGAGGTCGACGACGCCGCCGGGGCGTACGCGGAGCTGGTGGCCCGGGGTGCGACCGGGGTGACCGCGCCGCGCACCTTCACCGGGGCGGAGGCCGAGGTGGTGACCGCCGAGGTGGGCGGCTTCGGCGACGTGGTGCACCGGCTGGTCGAGCGGCGCGGCGACCGGGCGGCGTTCCTGCCCGGCGCCGTCGAGGCGCTGCCCGGCGGCGGGGACGGCGCGCTGCTCGCCGAGATCGACCACCTGGCGGTCTGCGTGCCGCCGGGCCAGCTCGACGAGACGATCGGGCACTACGAGAAGGTCTTCGGCTTCGCGCAGATCTTCGAGGAGCACATCGAGGTGGCCGGGCAGGCCATGAACTCGAAGGTGGTGCAGAGCCCGTCGGGGCGGGTGACCCTCGTGCTCCTGGAGCCGGACACCAGCCGGCGGCCCGGGCAGATCGAGGACTTCCTGCGCTGGCACGCCGGCGCCGGGGTGCAGCACCTCGGGCTGCGCACCGACGACATCGTCACGGCGGTCGGCGCCCTCGCCGGCCGGGGGGTGCGCTTCGCCGGCACCCCGGACGCCTACTACGACGACCTGGAACGGCGGGTCGGCAAGGTGGACGCGCCGCTGGACCGGCTGCGCGACCTGAGCATCCTGGTCGACTCGGACCACGACGGCCAGCTGCTGCAGATCTTCACCGAGTCGATGCACGTGCGCCGCACCCTCTTCCTCGAACTCATCGAGCGGCGCGGGGCGCGCACCTTCGGCAGCGGCAACATCAAGGCGCTCTACGAGGCCAAGGAACGCGAACTCGCCGCGGCGGGGGCGACCCCCGCCGTCGCGGCCGGGACGGCAGGAGGGGTTCGGGCATGACCACGACACATCCGGGGCTGACCGCCGAGGAGGAGGCGCTGCTGCCGTCCGAGGAGGACGTGCGGCACTACGCCGAGCACGGCTGGTACCTGAGCAGGAAGCTGCTCACCGACGACGAGGTGGACACCCTCGTGGCGGCGACCGACCGCTACTACGCCGGCGAGCGGGACCGGCGGCTGCCCGTCCGCCCGCCGAAGCTGGCCTACTGGGAGCCCGCCAAGGGCGACGTGCAGCGGCACAACGACTACGTGCACCACGAGCACGACGCCCTCGGCCGGATCCTCCGCAAGCCGCTGATCGGGGCGGTCGCCGCCCGGCTCGCGCGGGCCGACGAGATCCGGATCTTCCAGTCCACCCTCATCCACAAGCCGCCGATCTCCGGCGAGCCGTCCAACATCGTGCCCTGGCACTTCGACAAGCACTACTGGGCGTCCTCCTCCTCGGAGAACATGCTCACCGCGTTCATCCCGTTCCACGACTGCGGCGAGGAGATGGGCACCATCACCATCGTCGACGGCTCGCACCGGTGGCGGGAGATCGGCGCCGACGACACCGTGGTCCGGCACTTCGCCGACCGGGACCGCGACCAGCTGGAGGCGATGCTCGCCGAGAACGCCGCGCACAACCAGGCGGAGATCCGCAAGGTGCCCATGGTGATCCCGAAGGGGCACATGAGCTTCCACCACTGCCGCGTCTACCACGGCAGCGGCCCGAACGTCAGCGGCCGCCCCCGCCAGGCGATCTCGCTGCACCTGCAGGACGGCGCCAACGCCTGGCGGGAGTATCCGCTGTCCGACGGCACGCTCGCCGCCTACAACCACGACGTGCTGGTCCGCCGCACCCCCGAGGGTCGGCCGGACTACGCGGACCCCGAGTTCTGCCCGGTCATCTGGCGCGACCGCGCCCCGCAGGGAGGCTGACATGTCACGGTACGACTGGGGAAGGACGCACCCGGGCATCGAGCGGCTGGAGCGGGCGGTGACCGACCGCCGCGACGTGGTGGTCAAGCACCCCCTCTACGCCAACCTGGACACCCACGAAGCGCTGGTCACGTTCATGGAGCACCACGTCTTCGCGGTGTGGGACTTCATGTCGCTGCTGAAGTCGTTGCAGCGCCAGCTCACCTGCGTGACCGTCCCGTGGATCCCCACCGGCCCGACCGGCAGCCGCCGCCTCATCAACGACATCGTCATGGTCGAGGAGAGCGACGAGCTGGGTGACGGCTACATCAGCCACTTCGAGCTGTACGTGCGGGGCATGCGGGAGGCCGGCGCGGACACCGGAGCCGTGGACCGGCTGGTCGACCTGCTGCGCGCCGGCCGCCCGGTCACCGCGGCGCTGGCCGAGGCGGGCGTGCCCGCGCCCTCGGCCGCGTTCGCCGTCACCACCTGGCGGATCATCGAGAGCACCCCGGTGCACTGCCAGGCGGCCGCCTTCGCGTTCGGCCGGGAGGACCTCATCCCGGAGATGTTCACCCAGGTCGTGGCGGTCAACGAGCGCAGCAACCGGCTCAACACGTTCGTCGACTACCTGGAGCGGCACATCGAGGTTGACGGCGAGCAGCACACCCCGATGGCCATGCAGATGCTCGCCGACCTCTGTGGCGACGACGACACCAGATGGCAGGAGTGTGCCGACACGGTCAACGCCGCGCTCGCCGCCCGGGCGCGGCTCTGGGACGACATCCTGGCCGCGATCAAGGAGGGCCGCCCGGCGTGACCGGTCCCGACCCGGTGCGGCTCTACCGGACGGTCCGGCTCATCCGCCGCTTCGAGGAGCGGGCCATCGAGCTGGTCGACGCCGGTGAGATCGTCGGCGGCATCCACCCGTACCTCGGCCAGGAGGGCGTCGCCGCCGGCGTCTGCGCGGCGCTCGCCGCCGGGGACCTGGTGACCGGCACCCACCGCGGGCACGGGCACGTGCTGGCCAAGGGCGCCGACCCGGCCCGGATGCTCGCCGAGCTGTGCGGCCGGGTCACCGGGCTCAACCGCGGCCGGGGCGGGTCGATGCACGCCGCCGACTTCGGCGTCGGGGTGCTCGGCGCCAACGCCATCGTCGGGGCCGCCGGCGCGATCCTCACCGGAGCGGTGTGGGCGCGCCGGCGGCGCGGCGACGACGTGGTCGGGGCGACCTTCTTCGGCGACGGCGCGGTCAACGAGGGGATGCTCCTCGAGGCGTTCAACCTGGCCGCGCTCTGGCGGGTGCCGGTGCTGTTCGTCTGCGAGAACAACGGCTACGCCACCACCATGCCGGTCGAGGGCGCGGTGGCCGGCACCATCGCCGGCCGCGCCGCCGCCTTCGGCATGCCGGCGACCGCCGTCGACGGCCAGGACCCCGAGCAGGTACGCGCCGTCACCGCCGCCGCCGTCGCGCGGATGCGTGCCGGCGGGGGTCCCGAACTGGTCGAGGCCCGCACCTACCGGTTCGACGCCCACCACACCTTCGAACACCGGGTACGCCTCGACTACCGCCCGCCCGAAGAGGTGGCGGCCGCGCGCCTCCGGGATCCGGTGCTCATCCAGGGCGACCGGCTGCCCGCCGAGGTCCGCGCGGCGGTCGACGCGGAGGTCGAGGCCACCCTCACCGCCGCGGTCGATTTCGCGCTGGCCGGCCCCGCGCCCGACCCCGCCACGGCCCTCGACCACCTGTACGCCAGCGGGCTCACCGCCCGGACCGGAGGTGGCTGATGCCCCGGCTCTCCTACCGCAGGGCGCTCACCCGGGCGCTGGCCGACGAGATGACCCGCGACGAGTCGGTCTTCCTGCTCGGCGAGGACATCCGGGTCGCGGCCGCCAACGTCACCACCGGCCTGCTCAAGAAGTTCGGCCCGGATCGGGTCCTCGACACGCCCCTGTCGGAGCAGGCGTTCACCAGCTTCGCCACCGGCGCCGCGCTGGCCGGGGCGCGGCCGGTGATCGAGTTCCAGATCCCCTCGCTGCTGTTCCTGGTCTTCGAGCAGATCGTCAACCACGCCCACAAGTTCCCGCTGATGACCGGCGGCCAGTGCGCGGTGCCGGTCACCTACCTGGTGCCCGGCTCCGGCTCCCGCACCGGCTGGGCCGGGCAGCACTCCGACCACCCGTACGGCCTGTTCGCCCACGTCGGGGTGACCACCGTGGTGCCGGCCACCCCGGCCGACGCGTACGGGCTGCTGGTCTCGGCGATCCGCTGCGACGACCCCGTGGTCGTGTTCGCCCCCGCCGGCGCGCTCGACGCGCGGGCCGACGTCACCGACCTCGCCCCGGTGCCGCTGGGCCGGGGCGTCGTGCGCCGCCCGGGCGCCGACGTCACGGTGGTCGCCGTCGGGCACCTGGTGCACGACGCCCTGGCCGTCGCCGAGGAACTGGCCGGCCAGGTCTCGGTGGAGGTGTTCGACCCGCGCACGCTGTACCCGTTCGACTGGGACGGGCTGCTCGACTCGGTGTCCCGCACCGGGCGCCTCGTGGTGGTGGACGACTCCAACCGGTCCTGCGGGATCGCCGGCGAGATCATCGCCACCGTCGTCGAGCGGGTCCCGCTCGCCGCGCCGCCTCGCCGGGTCACCCGCCCGGACGGCGCCGTGCTGCCCTTCGCGCCCGCCCTGGACCGGGCCGTGCAACCCGGCCGCGACCAGCTCACCGCCGCCATCCAACTGACCTGTAAGGACGGATGAACGATGGACCCGAACTACCCGTGGCCGCCCGCCGGGCAGGCGTGGACCGACCTGCCCGAGCCGACCCGTACGGCGATGGTGGCGGCCGGCGCCGGCGCCTGGGAGAAGATCTTCCACGGCCGGGCCACGTACAACAAGCAGTGGCGGCTGGCCCGCCCGCCGGTGCTCACGGCCGACGCGTTCCGCGAGCTGAACGAGGTCTGCGACCGGATCGCCCAGCTCATCCTGGAGGCCTGCGGGCGGCGGGCCCGCACCGCCGGGGAGCTGCGCCGGCTGCTCGACGTGCCGGTGGGGGAGACCCGGCTGCTCGACGAGGACGAGCCGCTGCACGAGGGGCTGCTCGCCGCGTACCGGCCGGACGTGCTGTTCTCCGGCGGCGTGCCGTGCATCGTGGAGTACAACATCGACAGCAGCCTCGGCGGCGGCTTCGACGCCGACACGGTCATCTACCGGTACGCCGAGCTCTACCGCGAGCACGGCCTGCTCGACGGGCTGCCGGTGCGCCCCGCGCCGTCCCTGCTCGACCAGCGGTTCGTGGCCATCCGCGACACCCTCGGCCTGCCCGACGGCGCCCGGGTGGCGCTGCTCATGGACTTCGACGCCGAATACCCCGGCCTGGACGACCCGGACACCTTCATCCGGATTCTCTCGCCGCTGGCCGACCAGGCGAAGCGCTTCGGCATCGACCTGGTCATCGCGCCCGTCCGCGGCGCCACCCTGGACCAGCAGCGCCGGCTCGTGGTCGGCGGCGCCCCGGTGGACGCCCTGTTCCGGCTGTTCGTCCCCAACCGGGTCACCCCCAGCTCCGGCCTGGACGCGGTGGCCGGCGCCCTCGCGGCCGGCACCCTGCCGATGTTCGTCAGCAGCGCGGCCTGGCTGCTCAGCAACAAGCTGAACTACGCCTGGCTCTGGGCCGACCTCGACCTGCTGCCCGAGGCCGACCGGGCGCTGATCCGCCGGTACGTCCCGCACACCGTGGCGCTCACCGCCGACCAGCTCGACCGCGCCCTGGCCGAGCAGGCGGACCTGGTCGCCAAGCCGGCCGGCGGCTCGGCCGGGCACGGGGTGCTGATCGGCCGGGCCATGAGCCCGGTCGCGTGGGAGGACGGCGTCCGCGCCGCCATCGACGCGGGCGGCAACATCCTCCAGCGCTACCACGAGGCGGACCGGGTGGCCATGGACTTCGTGCAGATCGAGACCGGCGAGACGGTGACCGCCGAGGTTCCCTACAGCCTCGCCCCGTACCTCTTCGGCAGGACCGGTTCCGGCGCCCTGGCCCGGGTGGGCTACCCCGGCTGCGAGGAGGTCCTCAACCTGGCGCGAGGTGTCCTCATGACCGGCATCCTCCTGACCGACTGACCCCTGCCCGCGGTGATCAGGAAGCCTGCCGGGTGGTCGGGGCGGTGAAGAAGCTGGCGAGGGGGTTGATCAGCGCCGGGGGTGCCACCGCGATGCCGTTGTGGGGGCTGCCGGGGACGCGCAGGGTCCGGGCCCGGGGGATGACCGCGGCCAGGCGGTCGTTGATCTCGGTGAAGTAGGGCGCGGCCCTGGCGCCGCTGATGAGCAGCGTCTCGGCGGTGATCGCGGCGTACTCGTCGGCGGGTCCCTCGTGCGCCTGGACCTGCCGCGACTCGACCAGCGTCATCCCCACCAGGCCGCCCATGGTCCGCCCGACCTCGGTGCGCAGGAACGCCCGGCAGATCGCGGTCCGCACGCCGAGCGGCAGCTTCGACGCCGGGGACTGCGGGTTGACGGCGGCGCCCACGATGGCGAGTGCCCGCGCGGTGTTCCCGGCCCGGACCGCCTCCTCGGCCGGGCCGAGGAACGCCGTCGGCAGGCCGTGCCCGGCCAGGCGGAGCGGGGTGTCGTAGAGCGCGATGCGGTCCAGCGGCAGCCGGAGCGCGGCCCGCAGCACGACGAACGCGCCGTAGCTGTGCCCGATGGCCCGGCGGGCGCCGGTGTGCGCGAGCACCGCGCCGAGGTCGTCGATCTCCTGCTCCACCGTGTACGGCTCGCGGCGCGGCGCGGCGTCCGCCCGGCCCCGCCGGTTGTAGAGGTGCACGGTGAACCGGTCGGCGAGCCTGGCGGCGAGCCGTCGGTATTCGTGGGCGGTGACCCCGCCCCCGTGCACCACCACGAGATCCGGGCCGCTGCCCCTCGAGTGCAGGACGATTCCCGCGCCGTCCGGTGCCGTGATCCGCTGCATGACCGCTCCCTTCGACCCCGCTAAACCGCGAACGCTGTTTGCAGTTTACAGTGGTGTGGTGAGCGGCGCACCGAGGAATCCGGCCGACGGCGACTCCGCCGGACGGTCGATCTGGACCCGGCCGCAGCGTGGCGCCCGCGGTCCCGCGCCGACGCACAGCCGGGACGAGATCGTCGCGGCGGCCGTCGCGCTGGCCGACGCCGACGGGCTGGGCGCCGTGTCGATGCGCGCGGTCGCCGGTGCGCTCGGGATGGCCGGCGGCTCGCTCTACCGGCATCTGTCCTCGCGGGACGACCTGCTCGATCTCATGGTCGACCGGTGCGTGGGCGAGCTGCGGCCGTATCCGGCGGACGACGGGAGCTGGCAGGACCGGTTCCTGGTGCTGGCCCGCCGCCAGTTGGCGCTCTATCGGCGCCACCCGTGGCTGCCCGACGCGATCACCCGGCCCACGGTCCCCGGGCCGAACACCGTCGCGCACTTCGACGCCTGCCTGGGCCTGCTGCGGCCGGTCCCGGCCGGGGTGGCCGCCAAGTTCGAGGCGATCGCCATGGTCACCGGCGTGGTGTCACTGTTCGCCCGCAGCGCGGCGGCCGCCGGCACGGTCACGTTCGACCACGTCGACCTGGCGGCGTACCCGCACCTGGCCGCCGCGTTCGCCGAACCCCCGTCCGCCCCGCCCGCCGAGGACCTCTTCGAACGCACCCTGCGCAGCCTCCTGACCGGCCTCCTGACAACCGACCCGCCCCCCTCGCCGCGTTGATCAAGAAGTTTGCGTCATCCGGAGCCCGGTTCCGGACGCAAACCTCTTGATCAACGCGAGCCGGGCGCGCCGGGGGTGGGGCGCAGGTGGGTGTTGAGCACCCGGAGGGTCTCCGCCGTCGCCACGGCGTCGCTACGGGCGCTGCCGTGGCGGCCGTCGCTGCTGTACAGGGACGGATCCGCGACGAGCGGGTGGTCGGTGAGGTGGACGTGCAGCGTGCCGAGCCGCCGCGCCAGCCGCCCGGTGTGGGAGGAAAGCTGACGCATCCGCTCGCCGAGGCCGGCTCGCAGCGGGTCGGGCACCGCCGGGCTGTGCGACACGTCGAACATGCCGACCGTGATGACGTCCGCCCCGGCGCCCTGGAGCGCGGTGACCATCGCGGCCAGCTCGGCGTCCACGGCCTCCGGGTCGTACGCGGGGCGGAACGCGTCGTTGCCGCCGCACACCACCAGCGCCAGGTCCGGCGCGAACTCCAGCGCCGGCGCCAACTGGGTCGCCCGCACCTCGTGCGCCCGCAGCCCGCGCCGGCCCAGGTTCCGGTACGCCAGCTCGGGCCGCACGGCGCGCAGCTCGGCGCCGATCCGGTCGGCCCACTGGAGGTCGGGGTAGCCGTCGACCGGCTCGCACATGCCCTCGGCCACGCTGTCGCCCAGCACCACGAACCGCCGCCACGGGTGCCCCCGCAGCAGCTCGCCGGCCTCACCGGGGCGCAGGCACCACGGATCCGTCGCTTCGGTCACCGTCGATCCCATGCCCGCACGCTAGCCCAGCCGTACCGGATCCGTCGATCATGCGGCCGGCGGCCGCGGTGCCGGGACAATGGCGGGGTGCAGGTGGCGGTGTGCGGGCCGGCGGAGGCGACGCCGGAGGAGATGGCGCAGGCCCGGCGGGTGGGTGAGCTGCTGGCCGAGCGCGGGGTCACCGTGCTCTGCGGCGGAGGCGGCGGGGTGATGGCCGCGGTCGCCGCCGGCGTCCGCGACCGGTCCGGCCTGGTCATCGGGGTACGCCCCGACGACGGCACTGTCCCCGCCCCCGCCGAGCTGTCCGCCTCGGTGGTGACCAACATGGGCCAGGCCCGAAACGCCGTCCTGGTGTGGAGCGCGGACGCGGTGATCGCCGTGGGCGGCTCCTGGGGGACGCTCAGCGAGGTGGCGCTGGCGATGCGGCGCGGCGGGATCCCGGTGGTGGTGCTCGGCGGCTGGCGCGTCGTGGACGCCCGCGGCGAGCCGGTCTACGGCCCGGTCCACGCGGCCACACCCGACGAGGCCGTGCGCCTGG
This sequence comes from Micromonospora chaiyaphumensis, assembly GCF_900091435.1. Taxonomy (GTDB): domain Bacteria; phylum Actinomycetota; class Actinomycetes; order Mycobacteriales; family Micromonosporaceae; genus Micromonospora; species Micromonospora chaiyaphumensis. Next base: position 671,259 of record NZ_FMCS01000001.1, on the reverse strand, counting down.
CCCTCGGGCACCGGCCGGGGCCGGCCCGTCCCGGCTCGGTCGGGCGCTGACCCGCCACCGGGCAGCATGCGGACCCGCACGAGCAGCAGCAGGTTCACGAGCACCAGCGGGAAGCCCGCGAACTCGTGGTCGAGCAGCCAGAAGACCTGCACCACCAGCAGGTGCAGGACCAGTGCGGCGGCCGCGAGTCGCAGCGAGGCCCGCCGTCGCCCGGCCCGCCAGCGGGCCAGCCCGAGGGCGGTGAGCAGCACCGCTGCGGCGGCCGCCGCGGCGTGCACCTGGTGCGCGAGGGTCGGCTCCCGGGTCAGCAGCACGAGCGGCCGGCCCAGCCCGAACACCACGAACACGGCGGTCGCCGTGAGGACGGCCGGCGCGGACGGCAGGGCCGCGCCGGTCGCGAGCCGGGCCAGCGGCAGCCCGGCGAACCTCCGCACCGGCGCCGCCTCCGGGTCGTCCGGCGAGGTGGTGATCCGGTCGTGCAGGCGGTTGACCCGGCGCTCCTCGTCGGTGAGCGGGCGGCGGTGCACGCCGAGGCGGACCACCAGCCAGACGAGGACGACCGTGCCGTGGATGATCGCGGCGACCGGCTCGTAGAAGTAGTTGTTGTCCGCCGTGACGAACTTGCCGACCTCGTCGATGAACAGCCCGAACCCGACCCCGCCGACCACGGCGGCGAGCCGCGCGATCCGGGGACCGAGGAAGAGCAGCGACAGCAGTTGACCGGCCAGCATGCCCAGCCCGCCCCAGAGCACGTGCGCCACATGCAGGCCGCCCGAGCCGACCCGGGGATAGTCCGCCGCCGCCAGGACGGCGCGGGTCAGCCCGATGCAGAGCATGGCGCTGAGGAGGAACAGCTCGACGCGTTCCGAGCCGGCCGCGGAGCGGATGAGGACCGGTCGCCGGACCGGCGCATGCCGAAAACCCATCCCGCCATGCTCGGCGACGGTCCGAGCGGGGACATCGGGTGAACTCCCGGGCGGGCCCCCGAGGCGTGACCCCGACGGGTGCCCGGCCTCCGGTCAGTCGAGCAGCGCCAGCAGGTCACCCGGCCGGGCCGCGCTGACGTCGGCGGCCTCCGTCGGGTCGTACTGGTGGCCCCAGGCCGCGGCCACCGCCACCGCGCCGCTGTCCCGGGCGGCCCGCAGGTCCAGGGGCGAGTCACCCACGTACGCGGCGCGGCCCGGCGTCACGCCCAGCCGCCGGCAGGCCAGCTCGACGCCGTCCGGCGCGGGCTTGGGGCGGGTGACCTGGTCGCCGCCGAGGACCACCCGGAAACGGCCGAGCAGGCCGACCCGGTCGAGCAGGATCTCGGCCGCCCGGTGGCTCGCCCCGGTGAACAGGCCCACCGGCACCCGGGCGGCGACCTCGGCGAGCACCTCCGCCACGCCGGGGTAGACGGTGACCCGCTCGGCGAGCGCGGCCAGCTCGGCGTGGTAGGCATCGAGATCGGCCCCGGTGGCCGGCCGCCCCAGCAGGTGGGTCAGCAGGTCGGCCGGCGAGCCGAGCGAGTAGCCCGCGATGACCTCGGCGTCGGTGCGCTCCGGCCCGCCGCCGGCCCGCACGGCCGCGCGGTAGGCCGCGGGCACCACCTCGTGCGACTCGATCAGCGTGCCGTCCATGTCGAAGACGATCCCGGCCACCGGCCCGGTCACTCGGCCGCCGCCCGGTGGGCGGCGGCGAGCCGCTTCGGGGCCCGCGCGTGCCACGCCTCGGTGACCAGCTCGGTCAGCTCCTCGACCCCGATCCGGTCGAGCCGGACCAGCACCGCGGGGTAGCCCTCGAAGTGCGGGGTGGTGAAGTAGACCTCGGGGTCGTCGGCGAGCAGTGCCTCCTTGGCGCCCAGGTCGGGCACCCGGGCGCCGAGGATCGGGCCGTCCGGCGCGGCGTCGCCGAGCGCGTCGAGGTCGGCGCGGCGCAGCGGCCGCTCCCAGACGAAGAGCTTGTCGCGCACCCGCCACGCGGGCAGGTCGTCGTGCGAACCGCGCTCGGTGGTCTCCGGCAGGGCGAGCGCGATCCGGCGGACGTCGTCCCAGGTCGCCATGAGCCGACCCTACGCCGACCCACCGACACCGACGCCCGTACGCCGGGAGGCCGCCGCGCCGCGGCCGGCCGGCGGGACGCGGGCGGCGACATGGCCCTCGGCGGCGCCGAGCTGGCCGCCGCGTTCGCCCGGCACGGCCTGGTCGACGAGTGGCGGCTCTACGTCGTCCCGGTCGTGCTCGGCGCGGGCCGCCCGCTCTTCCCGGCCGGTACCCGCCTCGACCTCGACCTGCTCACGAAGCGCCGGTTCGGCAACGGCGTCGTGCAGCTCAGCTACCGCTGACCGCGCCTCCGGCCGGGGTGGGAACCACCGGTTCCGCGGCCGGCCGGTCGGCCGGCGGGCGGGCCACCAGCAGGGGCGCGACCGTCAGCACGAGGCAGGCCACCGCCATCACGAGCAGCGCCGGGGTCAGGCCGAGCACCGCCACCGACCAGCCGCCGAGCAGCGCCCCGACGGGCAGGCCGAGGAAGGCCACCGAGCCGGAGATGCCGAGCACCCGGGTCTGCAACGGCCCCGGCACCCGCTCGTAGAGGGCCGCGCCGAGCAGCGGGTTCACCGCCGCGATGGCGATGCCGGACACGAACGTCACGACGAGCACCACGACGAGGTCGTCGCTGAGCGCCAGGGCCAGCAGCCGGGGCGCGCCGCTGAGCGCCAGCCCCAGCGCGAACGTCGCCAGCCGGGGCAGCCGGGTCCCGGCCACGGTGAAGAGCAGGTTGCCCAGCAGCGCGCCGGCCGAGAACACCCCCAGCAGCAGGCCGAACCCGGCGGGGTCGCCGAGCACCCGGTCCACCCAGAGCGGGATCCAGACGGCGACGCTCGCGTTGGCGAACATGTTCGACGCGGAGACCACGATCAGCATGGTGAGCAGGGTCCGGTCGGTGCGCAGGTAGGCGAAGCCGCCGCGCAGCGCCCGCAGGTAGCTCTCCCGGGGCGCCGGCTGGGCCGGTGCGGGCGGGCGGACCAGCAGCCCGATCAGCAGCGCGCACGCCGCGAAGGTGGCGGCGTCGATCCAGATCGCCCGGGTCACCCCCACCCAGTCGATGAGCAGGCCGCCGAGCACCGCGCCGAAGAGCGTCATGCCCCGGGCCAGCCCGTCGTAGGCGGAGGTGAGCCGGATGAGCGGCACCCCGGCCCGCTCGGCGGCCGGCTTGAACAGCACGTGCTTGACCCGGTCGCCGATGCCGCGCAGCCCGCCGGCCACCGCGACCAGCACCAGCAGCGTGCCGAACCCGAGCCAGGGCGCCAGCGCCACGACCGCCATGGCGGCCGCGCTGGCCGCGTCCACGGCGACCGAGGTACGGCGTACCCCGAACCGGTCCGCCCACGGGGTGGCCAGCGCGCTGGAGAGCATGTACGGCAGGGTCTCCGCCGCCGCGACCAGGCCCATCCGGGTCGGGCTGCCGGTGGTCTCCAGCACCAGCCAGGGGATCGCCACCACTGAGATCCGGGTGCCCAGGTTGGACAGCAGGTCGGCGCCGACCAGCGTGTAGAGCTCCCGGCGCGGGGTCACGCCGGACTGCCGATGACCGTGCCCAGCGACTCGGCGTCGGCCGGATGGGCGGCGGCGTACCGGGCGCGCAGGGCACGCTTGTCGACCTTGGCGGAGCGGTTCAGTGGCAGCGCGTCGAGGAACTCCACGGCGCCGGGCGCCCAGGTCTCGCTCAGCTCCCGGGTGACCAGCGCGATCAGCTCGTCCCCGGTCACCGTGGCGCCCGGCGCCGGCACCACGTACGCGTGGGGCAGTTCCCCGGCGACCGGGTCGGGCACGCCGATCACCGCGGCGGCGCGGACCTCGGGGTGGGCGGCGAGCACGTCCTCGATCGGGCGGGAGTAGATCGGCCAGCTGCGCTGCCGGGTGAGGATCCGGTCCTGGAGCCGGTCGACCAGGTAGAGGTAGCCGTCGCCGTCGAGGTGGCCGATGTCGCGGGTGCGGACCCAGCCGTCGACAAGCGTCTCGGCGGTCAGCTCGGGCCGGCCGTGGTAGCCCGCGAAGCTCAGGTTGGTGCGTACCCACACCTCGCCGTCCGTGCCGGCCGGCAGCACCCGGCCGTCGGCGTCGCGGATCTCCACGGCCACGTCCCCGTACGGGCGGCCGCACGAGCGCAGCCGCTCCGGGTGCTCGGGGTCCTCGGTGAGCCCGGGCAGGGCGCAGATGACCACGGCCTCGCTGAGCCCGTACACGATGCGCAGGCACGGGCCGAAGCGGGCGATCGCCTGGCGCAGCCGGGCGGGCGCGGCGGGCCCGGCGCCCACGTTGAACATGAACATGGCGGAGAAGTCGGCGCCGTCCAGGGCCGGGTGGTCGAGCACCTCGTAGAGCATCGGCGGGGTCACGAAGGTGGAGGTCAGCTGCTCCGCGTCCACGGTGCGGATGAACGCCGCCGGGTCCCACTGCTCCCGTAGGAACAGCACCCCGCCGGTGAACAGGTTGAACAGCGTGGTGATCTGGCCACTGGCCAGCCACATGGGCGAGTGCGACAGGTGCCGCAGCAGCGGGAAGCCGGCCGCCCGGAAGTCGGCGGCCAGGGCGAGGATCTGCCGGTAGAAGCTCTCCCGGTGATGCACCAGCTTCGGGGTGCCGGTGGTGCCGCTGGTCTGCAGGAACGACTCCGGCGCGGGTGGCGCCGCGGGCAGGCCGGCCGGCTCGCCGCCGGGGGCCGTGAGGTCCGGCCCCGCGCCGCCCGGCCCGAGGCAGAGCACCGGTACGCCGCTCAGCTCCGCCGCGATCCGCGCGCCGAGCGGGTCGCGCGGGTCGTGCACGAAGGCGTCCGGGCGGGCCAGGGCGACGAACTCGTCGACCTCCCGCCGGGAGGTGACCGGGGCGACCCACATGCTCCGGCAGCCGAGCAGGTGCAGCGCGAGCTGGAGCAGCGGCCCGTCCACGGTGTTGCCGAGCATCACGAGCACCGCGTCCCCGGGGCGTACGCCGTGCCGCAGCAGCGCGCCCGCCAGGCCGCGCACCTCGGCGGCGACCTGGGGGTAGGTGAGCCGGCGGCCCCCGCCGACGAGCGCCTCCCGGTCGCCGAACCCGGCCAGCAGGTCCAGCGCCTCGTGCACGTAGTTCGGCCGGTCGGTCATCGGGCAGCCCCCATCGTGTAGGCAGGTCGGAGCCGGGACGCGACGGCAGGTGCCAGGGCCGGCGACCGCACCGCCGCCAGTGCCGAGCCTAGGCATCCGGGGTCCGGAGAGGACAGAGCCCGAACGGCGTTCGGTGGCACCCCGAAGACATTCGATCATGTCGATCAGGTTGATTGACGCTCGTCACCGTCGACGGTTAGTTTCCGGTCCATCGCCCGGCGGCGGCGCCGATCGCGCCGCGCCCCGGGGCTGCCAACGATGGAGGATCAATGCCGACCCCGAAGAGATGGCACGTCATAGCTTCCGCCGCAACGCTGCTGATCGCCGGCACCCCCGCGGTCACCGCGAGCGCCGGCCCTGCGGACACCGACAGCGCCTCGCACGGGCGCGCCGAGTGGGCCGGGACCTGGGCCGCCGCGGTGACCCGAGGGAACACCGTCGGCCTGACCAACACCGGCCTGAACAACCAGAGCATCCGGATGCCGGTGCAGACCACGGTCGGCGGCGACCGGCTCCGGGTCCGGCTCACCAACCTCTACGGCGAGCAGGCCGTCAAGGTCGGCCACGCCACCGTCGCCCGGCCCAACACCGCCACCCCCGACGACCTGTCCGACATCGACCCGGCCAGCGTCCGCGAGCTGACCTTCCAGGGCGCCTCCTCGGCCACCATCAACAAGGGCGCCGAACTGCTCAGCGACCCGTTGCCCTACCGGGTGGCCGAGCAGGAGGACCTGGTCGTCACCCTGTACTTCCCGGTGCTCACCGGCCCGGTCACCTTCCACGGGCAGTCCCGGGTCACCAACTTCATCGGCGCCACCGACCTCACCACGGCGGCCGGCGGTGCCGGCTTCACCACCCGGCCGAACTGCTGCTGGATGTTCCTCTCCGGCATCGACGTGGAGCGCCGGCTCAGCCCCGGGTCGGTGGTGGTGCTCGGCGACTCCATCGGCGACGGCAACGGCAGTACGGTCAACGCCGACCGGCGCTGGCCGGACCTGCTGGCCGAGCGGCTCATCGACGCCCGCCCCGAGGTGCGCACCCCGGGCGTGCTCAACCTGAGCCTGTCCGGCAACCGGCTCAACCACGAGGGCACCGAGCCCGGCGCGGGCGGCTTCCCCGGCTACTACGAGCTGGGCCCGAACGCGCTGGCCCGGCTCAACGAGGACGTCTTCCCGCAGACCGGGGTGCGGACCGTCGTCACGCACCTGGGCATCAACGACATCTGGATGAACGGCGACAGCGCGGAGGCCGTCATCGCGTCGCTGCGCCAGCTCAACCGGCAGGTCCAGGAACGCGGCCTGACCAGCCTGGTCGGCACCATCACCCCCTACGAGGGCAACGGCGGGCCGGGCGTGTGGACCGAGGAGAAGGACGCCACCCGGCAGGCGGTCAACACCTGGCTGCGCGGCCCCGGCCAGGCGGAGTTCGACGGGGTGATCGACTTCGACGCCGTGCTGCGCGACCCGGCGCACCCGAGCCGGCTGCTGCCGGCGTACGACGCCGGGGACCACATCCACCCGAACGACGCCGGCGCGCAGGCGATGGCCGACGCCGTGCCCTTGCGACTGCTCGGTCTGTGACACCGGTCGGGGGTGGCGTCGGCACGACGCCGCCCCCGCCGTCTTTTCCTGGGGAGGAACTGTGGACGTCGACGAGATCCTGACCGGCCTGTACAGCGAGCAGGGGCGGCAGGACCCGTACCCGTGGTACGCGGCCCTGCACGAGCACGGGCCGGTCAACGCGGTCCCGAAGCGGGCCGAGCACAGCACCATCACCGCCGTGGCCGGCGGCTACGACCTGGTCGACCAGGTGCTGCGGGACCCGGGCTGGTACAAGGGCGCCCCGCCCGGCTGGCAGGACCAGGAGATCCTCCGTACCTTCCTCACCTCGATGATGTTCATCAACCCGCCGGACCACACCCGGATGCGCGCGGTCTTCGCCAAGACGTTCACCCCGCGCCGGCTGGGCGCGCTGGAACCGGTGATCGTGCGGATCGTCGAGGAGCGCCTGGACCGGATGGCCGAGGCCGGCGCGGACGGCGCCGAGGTGGACTTCGTGGCCGACTTCGCGTACCCGGTCCCGGCGCTGGTGATGGCCGAGTTCATCGGCCTGCCCGAGGCGGACCTGGCCTGGTACCGGCAGCGGGTCGACTGGATCGACGAGTACATGGACGTGGCCGGTAAGACGCCGGAGCGGCTGGCCCGGGCCAACCAGGCCGCCGACGAGCTGCGCGGTTACTACCGCGAGCTGCTGGCCCACCGGCGGAAGCAGCCGGGTGCGGACTTGATCAGCGGGCTGGTCGAGGTGCTGGACGCGGGCGGCGTCGACCTCACCGAGGAGGAGTTGATCAGCAACCTCATCGTGCTGTTCAACGCCAGCTTCGTCACGACCGTCTACATGTTCAGCAACGGCCTGCCGCTGCTGCTGGCCCACCCCGACGTGGTGGCCGCGTTGCCCGGCGACGATGCGCTGGCCCACGGCTGCGTGGACGAGGTCCTGCGGATGGAGAGCCCCGTGCACTTCCTGGCCCGCGCCGCGCCGCACGACGCCGAGGTGGGTGGCGTGCCGGTCGCGCGGGACGAGAACGTGCTGCTGCTGATCGCCGCGGCCAACCGCGACCCGGCCCGCTTCCCCGACCCGGACCGCTTCGACCCGCACCGCGCGGGCCCGCCGTCGCTCGCCTTCGGGGTCGGGCTGCACTTCTGCCTCGGCTCGGCCGTGTCCAGGCTGGAGGGCCGGCTCGCCCTGCCCCGGCTCTTCGCCCGCTTCCCCGAGCTGAGCGTCACGCAGCCGTACTCCTACAGCGGCAGCCTCTTCCTGCGCGGCATCGACAAGCTCTTCGTCACGACGGGGGAGGCCCGATGACGCTCGACCCGCAGGTGGTCGCGTGGCGGGCCGCGCGGGCGGCCGCCGGCACCACGCCCCTCTACACGCAGACCCTGGCGCAGGCCCGCGCCGCCGACCTCGCCGCGATCCGCGCCGGCGCCGGCGCGGTCGAGCCCGTGCACGAGGTACGCGACACGCAGCTGCCCGGCCCGGGCGGGCCGCTGCCGGTGCGGATCCACCGGCCGGCCGGCGACGGCCCGCTGCCCACGCTCGTCTACTTCTTCGGCGGAGGCTGGACGCTGGGCAGCGTGGACACGGCCGACGGCATCTGCCGCCGGCTGGTCAACCTCGCCGGCTGCCAGACGATCACGGTCGGCTACCGGCTGGCCCCCGAGCACCGCTTCCCGGCCGCCGTGGACGACTGCTACGCGGCGGTGCGCCGGCTGGCCGGGCACGCCGGGGAGTTCCGCGTCGACCCCGACCGGCTGGCGGTGGGCGGGGACAGCGCGGGCGGCAACCTGACGGCCGCGGTCACCCTGCTGGCCCGCGCCGACGGCGGCCCCCGGCTCGCCGCCCAGGTGCTGGTCTACCCGAACACCGACCAGCGGCCCCGTCGCGTGCCGGCCGGCGAGGAGGACCCGCTGCTGTTCAACCGGCACTCGGTCGAGTGGTACCGGCGGCACTACCTGGCCGACCCCGGCGACGCGGCCCACCCGCTCGCCTCGCCGCTGCTCGCCGAGGACCTCGCGGGCCTGCCCCCGGCGCTGGTCATCACGGCCGAGCACGACCCGCTGCGCGACGAGGGCGAGCGGTACGCCGAGCGGCTGGCCGAGGCCGGCGTGCCCACCGAGGCGACCCGGTACGACGGCATGGTCCACGGCTTCTTCGCCATGCCCGGCGTGTTCGACGCCGGCCGGCGCGCGCAGGAGCAGGTGGCCGCCTTCCTGCGGGCCCGGTTCGGCCTTACCCCGGCCGGCGCGAGCACCGGCACGGCGGCGGTCGGACCGGACCATGGCTGACCTCAGGACGACCAACCCGGATCCGGCGAGCCCTTACCCGCTGGACCCGGCGGATGTCACGCCGGCCGGCCCTCCACGGGCCGGGGCCGGGGTGGGGCTGGCGGTGCCGGGGCGGGCAACCGGCGAGCGCGGGTTCGTGCCGCCGGCCAGCCTGGCCGACTTCGCCGGGCTGGCGCGGGCCGCGCTCCCCGCCGAGGTGTGGGACTTCGTCGCGGGCGGCAGCGGCACCGAGACCACCCTCGCCGCGAACCGGGCGGCCCTGGACCGGGTGGCGGTGCTGCCCCGGATGCTGGCCGGGGTGGACACCCCGTCCACCGAGGCGGCCCTGCCCGGCGGCCGGTTCGCCCTGCCGGTGGCGGTCGCGCCCATGGCGTACCAGAAACTGCTGCACCCCGACGGCGAGGTGGGGCTCGCGGCGGCGGCCCGCGCGGCCGGCGTGCCCTACGTCGCCAGCACCCTGGCCAGCACGCCCGTCGAGGACATCGCCGCGGTCGGTGGCACGGTCTGGTTCCAGCTCTACTGGCTGCGCGACCGCGGCATGGTGGCCGACCTGGTGGGCCGGGCCCTGGCGGCCGGCTGCGCCGGGCTCATGGTGACCGTCGACGTGCCCGTGCTCGGCCGGCGGCTGCGCGACGTGCGCAACGGCTTCGCGCTGCCGCCGCACGTCGCCGCCGCGAACCTGCCCGGCGGCCGGGACGACCTGGCCCACCAGGGCACCCCCGGGGTGTCGGCGGTGGCCGTGCACACCGGCGCGGTCTTCGCCCCGGCGCTGAGCTGGGCCGACCTCGCCTGGCTGCGGGAGCGTACCCCGGTGCCGCTGCTCGTGAAGGGCATCCTGGACCCGCGCGACGCAGTCCGCGCGGCGGAGCTCGGCGTGGACGCCGTGGTGGTCTCCAACCACGGCGGCCGGCAGCTCGACGGCGCGCCGGGCAGCGCCGCCGTGCTGCCCGAGGTGGTCGCCGCGGTGGGGGAGCGCTGCGCGGTGCTGCTGGACAGCGGCGTGCGTGGCGGCACGGACGTGCTGCGTGCCCTCGCCCTCGGCGCGGCCGGCGTGCTGGTCGGCCGGCCGCTGCTCTGGGCCCTGGCGGCCGGCGGGCGGGCCGGCGCGGAAGCGGCCCTGGCGCTGCTCGCCGCCGAGCTGCGCGACGCGTTGATCCTCAGCGGCTGCGCCGACCCGGCCGCCGCCCGCGAGCTGCGCACCCTGATCGGAGGCTGACGTGGAGCCGGTGGACCTGGCCGTCGCGGCCCTGCACCCGAGCGTGGACGACCCCGCGTTGAACTCGATGAACTTCCTCAACGAGGTGGCGCAGCACTACCCGGACGCGGTGTCGCTGGCCGCCGGCCGGCCGTACGAGGAGTTCTTCGACTCGGCCGTGCTGCACCGGCACCTGGACACCTTCCGCCGGCACCTCGCCGAGGATCTGGGCCTGAGCCGCGAGCAGGTCGACCGGACGCTGCTGCAGTACGGCCGGACCAAGGGCATCGTGCACCACCTGATCGCGCGTCACCTCGCCGCCGACGAGCGGCTCACCGTCGACCAGGAGGCGATCGTGGTGACCGTCGGCTGCCAGGAGGCCATGTTCCTGGTGCTGCGGGCGCTGCGGGCCGGGCCGCACGACGTGCTGCTCGCGGTCGCGCCCACGTACGTGGGGCTGACCGGCGCGGCCCGCCTCGTGGACCTGCCGGTGCGCCCGGTCACCGGCGGCCCGGAGGGCGTCGACCTGGCCGACCTGCGCGCCCAGGTGCGGCGCGCCCGGGCCGAGGGGCTGCGCCCGCGCGCCTGCTACGTGATGCCCGACTTCGCCAACCCGTCCGGCGTCAGCATGGACCTGGCGCAGCGGCGGCGGCTGCTCGACCTGGCCGCCGAGGAGGACCTGCTGCTCGTCGAGGACAACCCGTACGGGCTCTTCCCGGCCGCCGGTGTCGAGCGGCTGCCCACCCTCAAGGCGCTGGACACCCGCCGCCGGGTGGTCTACCTGGGCTCGTTCGCCAAGACCGTGCTGCCCGGCGCCCGGGTCGGCTACGTGGTCGCCGACCAGCGGGTGGCCGGCTCCGACGGCACGGTCGGCCCGCTCGCCGACCAGCTCGCCAAGATCAAGAGCATGGTCACCGTGAACACCTCGCCCATCAGCCAGGCGGTGATCGGCGGCGCGCTGCTGGCCCACGACTGCTCGCTGGTGGCGGCCAACGCCCGGGAGCGGGCCGCGTACGCCCGCAACCAGCGGCACCTGGCCGACGGGCTGGCCCGGCGGTTCCCGGCCGGCGGGCCGGTGCGCTGGAACGTCCCGGCCGGCGGCTTCTTCGTGGTGGTCACCGTGCCGTTCGGCGTGGACGACGCGCTGCTGCACCGCTCCGCCCGGGAGTACGGGGTGCTCTGGACCCCGATGGCGCACTTCTACGACGCCGGCACCCCGGTCAACGCGCTGCGGCTGTCGGTGAGCGCGGTCACCCCGGAGCAGATCGACCTGGGCCTGGACCGGCTCGCCGCCCTGATCACCGACGAACTCGCCGCGGTGGGCGCCCCGGCCTGACACCGCACTGTCGTCGTTCCGCCACCACCCGTGTTCCCGTGCGGAACGGCCACCGTTGATAATGGACGGATGGTTGCCTGGGAATACGCGTTGCTGGTCCGCCGCTATCAGGGGCAGGGCCGCAATTTCCACGTCACGTTCGTCTGGTACGGCCCGGACGGGTCCCGCAACGACGTGACCGCCTACGGCGACACCGCGATCGCGCACCTCAACCGCGTCGGCCGGGAGGGCTGGGAGCTGGTCTCCGCCGCCGAGGACGTCAACAACGTGCAGGGCAGCACCGAGGTGCACCGCTACCACCTCAAGCGCCCGCTGCGCTGACCGGTTAGCGTGATCCTCCCAGTTCAGGGGGAGGAGCAGCGGGTGGGCCGGTACGTCGTCGGGGTGGACTTCGGCACGCTCTCCGGCCGCGCCGTGGTGGTCGACGTGGCCGACGGCGCCGAGCGGGGCAGCGCCGTGCACGCGTACCGGCACGGCGTGATCACCGAGCGGTTGCCCGGCGGGCCGGCGCTGCCGCCCGGCTGGGCGCTCCAGGACCCGGCCGACCACGTCGAGGTGCTGCGCTCCGCCGTGCCCGCCGCCGTCCGCGCCGCCGGGATCGACCCGGCCCGGGTGGTCGGCATCGGGCTCGACGCCACCTCCTGCACGGTGCTGCCCACCCGCGCCGACGGCACCCCGCTCGCCGAGCTGCCGGAGTTCCGGGCCCGGCCGCACGCCTGGCCGAAGCTCTGGAAGCACCACTCGGCGCAGCGGCAGGCCGAGCGGATCAACAGCCTCGCCGCCGCCCGCGGCGAGCCCTGGCTGGCCCGCTACGGCGGCCGGGTCTCGGCCGAGTGGCAGCTCGCCAAGGCCCTGGAGGTGCTGGAGGAGGACCCGGAGGTCTTCCGCCACGCCGAGCGCTGGGTCGAGACCGCCGACTGGCTGGTCCGGCGGCTCTGCGGGCGGGAGACACGCAACGCCTCGGCCGCCGGCTTCAAGGGGCTGCGCCAGGACGGGCGCTCACCGGCGCCCGGCTTCCTCGCCGCGCTGCACCCCGAACTGCCCGACCTGCTGCCCAAGGTGGACGGCCCGCTGCTGCCCCCGGCGGCCCGGGCCGGCGCGCTGAACGCCGAGGCGGCCGGCTGGACGGGCCTGCCCGCCGGCATCGCGGTGGCCGCCGGGGCGATCGACGCCCACGTCACCGCGGCAGCGGCCCGCTCGGTCACGCCCGGTCGGATGCTCGCCGTCCTCGGCACCTCCACCTGCCTGATCATGAACGCGGACACCTGCCACGAGGTGCCGGGCGTCTGCGGCGTCGTCGAGGGCGGCGTCACCGCCGGCCGGTGGGGCTACGAGGCCGGCCAGAGCGGGGTCGGTGACATCTTCGCCTGGTACGTCGACCGCGCCCTGCCCGCCTCGTACACCGAGAAGGCCGCCCGGCGCGGGATGTCCGTGCACGAGCTGCTGGACTCGCTCGCCGCCGACCAGCCCGTCGGCGGCCACGGGCTGCTCGCGCTCGACTGGCACAGCGGCAACCGGTCGGTGCTCATGGACCACGAGCTGAGCGGCGTGCTCGTCGGTCTCACCCTGGCCACCCGGCCCGAGGAGATCTGGCGGGCCCTGCTGGAGGCGACCGCGTTCGGCGCCCGGACCGTGGTCGAGGCGTTCGAGGCCGCCGGCGTACCCGTCGACGAGCTCACCGCCGCCGGCGGGCTCACCGCCAACCGGCTGCTGCTGCGCATCTACGCCGACGTGCTGCGCCGCCCGCTGCACGTGGTGGACGCCGCGCACCCGGCGGCGCTGGGCGCGGCGATCCACGCGGCGGTGGCCGCCGGGGCGTACCCGGACGTGGAGAGCGCCTCGGCGGCGATGGGCGCGGCGCGCCGCGAGACCTGGCACCCGGACCCGGCCCGCGCCGACGCCTACGACGAGCTGTACGCCGAATACCGCGCCCTGCACGACCACTTCGGCCGCGGCGGCACCGACGTCCTCCACCGCCTGAACGCCCTCCGCCACCGCACCCGTCCGACCCCCTGACCCGGCGCCGCCGGCCGCGCCCGCCCCGCGTCGCCCGCCCCCGCGGCGTTGATCAAGAGCTTTGCGTCAGGGAACGCGCTTGCCCCAGACGCAAACTTCTTGATCAACCCGGGGGAGGGGCGCTGCCGGCTGTCGGGCAGGTTGATTCACCCCAGCTCGGCGAGGTGGCGGCTACGTGGGCCCATTGGCGGGTTGATCATGAGGTTAGCGGCAGTGGAAAGCGCGTTCCAAGGCGCTAACTTCATGATCACCGGGGCGGGGCGGGGCGGGGCGGGGCGGGGCGGGGCGAGGGGAGGCGGGGCAGGGTGGGGCGGGGCAGGGTGGGGACGGGGACGCCCCGCTCGGCTCGGCCGGGCGGGGCGTCGGGGCGAGCGGGCGGGCCGTCAGCCCAGGTCCACCGCCGGGTAGAGCGGGAAGCCGGTCAGCAGGTCGCTGGCCTGCTTGCTGATCGTTTCGGCCAGGGCCGGGTCGAGCACGTACTTGGCCTTGGACGGGGTGCCGTCCGCGTTCGCGCCCGGGGTGGTCTGGCTGAGCACGGTGTGGATCAGCTCGGCCGTGGTGTCCATCTCGGTGCCGCGGAGGCCGCGGGTGGTCAGCGCCGGGGTGCCGATCCGGATGCCGGAGGTGTACCAGGCGCCGTTCGGGTCCTGCGGGACGGCGTTGCGGTTGGTCACGATGCCGGAGTCGAGCAGCGCCTGCTCGGCCTGCCGGCCGGTGAGGCCGTAGCCCGAGACGTCGATGAGCACCAGGTGGTTGTCGGTGCCGCCGGTGACCAGCTTCGCGCCCCGGCGCAGCAGCCCCTCGGCGAGCGCCTGGGCGTTGTCGACGATGCGCTGGGCGTAGTCGGCGAAGTCGGGGCGGCGGGCCTCGGCGAGGGCGACGGCCTTGGCGGCCATCACGTGCGGCAGCGGGCCGCCGAGCACCATGGGGCAGCCCCGGTCGACCTGGTCGGCCAGCTCCGGACCGCAGAGCACCATGCCGCCGCGCGGCCCGCGCAGCGACTTGTGGGTGGTGGTGGTGACGATGTGCGCGTGCGGCACCGGGTCGAAGTCGCCGGTGAAGACCTTGCCGGCGACGAGGCCCGCGAAGTGCGCCATGTCGACCATGAAGGTCGCGCCGACGGAGTCGGCGATCTCCCGCATGATCCGGAAGTTGACCTTCCGGGGGTACGCCGAGTAGCCGGCGACCAGGATCAGCGGCTTGAACTCGCGGGCCGCCTCGGCGACCTTGTCGTAGTCGATCAGGCCGGTGGCCGGGTCGGTGCCGTAGCTGCGCTGGTCGAACATCTTGCCGGAGATGTTCGGCCGGAAGCCGTGCGTGAGGTGGCCGCCGGCGTCCAGCGACATGCCGAGCATCCGCTGGTTGCCCAGCTCGCGGCGCAGCGCGAACCAGTCCGCCTCGGTGAGTTCGTTGACCTGGCGCACCTGGGCCTTCTTGAGCGCCGGGGACTCGACCCGGTCGGCCAGGATCGCCCAGAAGGCGACCAGGTTGGCGTCGATGCCGGAGTGCGGCTGCACGTAGGCGTGTGCGGCGCCGAACAGCTCCTTGGCGTGCTCGGCGGCGAGCGCCTCGACGGTGTCGACGTTCTGGCAGCCGGCGTAGAAGCGGCGGCCGATGGTGCCTTCCGCGTACTTGTCGCTGAACCAGTTGCCCATGGCCAGCAGGGTGGCCGGGGAGGCGTAGTTCTCGCTGGCGATGAGCTTGAGCGACTCGCGCTGGTCGGCGAGTTCGGCGCCGATGGCGTCCGCCACCCGCGGCTCGACGGCGCGGATCACCTCCAGCGCGCTGCGGAAGGCGGTGGATTCGGCGTTCAGCGACATGCGACCTCCTGGTGACGTGCGGAAGGCCCAGGCGCTCGGCGTGCGTCCTCATGACGGGACCGCTTCCCGATGGTTCTCCATCCCCACGCGCCAGTCACGGCCCGCGCCGATCCTACCGGGTGGCCCCGGGGCGGGGCGGGTGCACCTCCGGCGCGGTTGGGCGGCCCGGGGCTGGGCAAACCCTGGGGGAGGGGCCGGGCCGCGCGGTCCGCGTCCGGGAGAGGAGACACGAGGATGAGCACACCGACCACCGACCGTCCGCTCGCCGTGGTGACCGGCGCGTCCAGCGGCATCGGGTACGAGTTGGCCGCGCAGTTCACCGAGCACGGGTACGACGTGGTGGTGGCCGCCGAGGATCCGGAAATCGCGACGGCGGCGCGGAACCTGCGGCGCGACAGCGGCCCGGAGGCGTACCCCGTGCGGGTGGACCTGGCCACGCCCGACGGGGTGGAGCAGCTGGCGCGGGCCGTGACGGAGCTGGGCCGCCCGGTCGAGGCCCTGGCGCTGAACGCCGGGCGGGGCGCGGGTGGGGACTTCGTGGGCGGGACCGACCTGGACGACGAGCTGAACATCGTCGACCTGAACGTGCGCTCGACGGTGCACCTGGCCAAGCGGCTGCTGCCGGGCATGGTCGAGCGGGGCCGGGGGCGGGTGCTGCTCACCTCGTCGATCGCCGCGACCATGCCGGGGCCGTTCCAGGCGGTCTACAACGCCTCGAAGTCGTTCGTGCAGTCGTTCGCCGAGGGGCTGCGCAACGAGCTGAAGGACAGCGGGGTCACGGTCACCTCGCTGATGCCCGGACCGACCGACACCGAGTTCTTCGAGCGGGCCCACATGGAGGACACCCGGGTGGGCCAGGGGAAGAAGGACGATCCGCGCGCGGTGGCCGAGGACGCCTTCGAGGCCCTCATGAACGGGGAGCACAAGGTGTCGGCCGGCTCGTTCGTGAACAAGCTCCAGACCACGGCCGGCAAGATCGTCCCGGACCGGCTCAAGGCGGAGCAGCACCGGAAGATGGCCGAGCCCGGCTCGGGCAGCTGAGCGGGCGGGAACGGCGGCGGGACCCGGCCCCGGCCGGGTCCCGCCGCCACGTGGTGCCGGGTCAGGCGACGACGGCGTCCAGCGACTTCTTCAGCGCCTTCGGTGCGGTCGGGGTCTTCGGCGCCTTCGGGCGCAGGTCGATCATCCGCTGGCCGATCTCCTGGAGCTGGTTACGGCCGAGGGCCTCGCGGACCTTGGGGAACCACTCCTGCTCCTCCTCCTCGACGTGGTGCAGCACGTTCTCGATCAGCACCGTCGTCTTGGCGTTGTAGCGCTCGTCGTCGGCGTCCATGGTGAACAGCTCGAAGCAGAGCACGTCGGCGACGTGGTGCTCCTCGTACGACTCCAGGATGTCGTCCTCGACGTCCGGCACGAGCTTGCGGACCTCGGGGTACATCACCTCGTTCTCGAGGTAGGTGTGCACCGTGAGCGCCTCGAGGATCTGCGTCACGAGCTTCCGCCGCTCGCTCGCCGG
This sequence comes from Micromonospora chaiyaphumensis, assembly GCF_900091435.1. Lineage (GTDB taxonomy): Bacteria > Actinomycetota > Actinomycetes > Mycobacteriales > Micromonosporaceae > Micromonospora > Micromonospora chaiyaphumensis. Next base: position 654,409 of record NZ_FMCS01000001.1, on the reverse strand, counting down.
GCCCTCCTCGGCGTCCTGGAAGGCCTTGAACAGGCGGCGCATCTCCTTGTGGTCCTCCTTGAGCAGGACGATCGCGTCGGTGGACACCGGTTACCTCCTAGGGTCGGCTGATGGCGGACCCCCTACCCGGCTCCCGACCAGCACAAACAAGTGGGGCCCGGCGACAATGTCGCCGGGCCCCGCGTGCTGGTGCCGTCCTTACTTCACCACGTTGTACGCGTCGACCATGCCGGCGCCGTAGAACCCGTTGCGGGCCCCGCCGGAGCAGGTGGCGTCGTACAGGTGCGGGTCGGTCGCCGAGATCAGCGGCACCGGGTTGTAGACGCCCGCCGGGCAGGCCTGGGCCACCGACGTGCGCTCCAGGAACGACGCCAGCTGGCCCGGGGTCATCCCCGGGTGCGCCGACAGCGCCAGGGCCGCGACGCCGGTGGCGTGCGGGCCGGACATCGAGGTGCCCTGCTTGTATCCCCACCCGTTGGTGCGGGTGGCGGTGTTGAAGGTGGTCGACAGGATGGCGTCGGTGGTGGTCGAGCGCGCACCCTGGGTCCGGTACCGGGTGTCGCCACCCGGCGCCGTCACGTCGATGACACCCTGGCCGTAGGACGAGTAGTAGCTCTTCGCCCCGGTCGGGCCCACCGCAGCGACGGTCACCACGCCCGGCGCCTCGGCCGGCAGGTCGAGGCAGGCGTTGGTGAGGTTCTCACGGTTCTCCGGCGTCCCGTTGTTCGGGCTGCCGGTGTCGGTGATCTTGTGGGCCAGGTCGTAGTTGGAGTTGCCCGCGGACGCCACGTTGAGCACGCCCTTGGACTGCGAGTAGCGGATCGCCCGCTGCACGGCCTGCCACACCGGACGCTGGCGCGGGTCGTTCTTGCAGTTCAGCTCCCACGGGTCGATGTAGTAGCTGTTGTTGGTCAGCTGCATCCCGTGGTCGGCGGCCCAGATGAACCCGCAGACCGCAGCCTCCGGGAAGATGTAGCCGGCGTCGTTGACCACCTTGACGGCGGCGACCTTGGCGCCCGGCGCGATGCCGGTCACCCCGACGCCGTTGACGGCGGCGGCGATGGTACCGGCCACGTGGGTGCCGTGGTCGCTGGTGGTCGGGTTCCACGCCGCCTCGGTGGTGTCGGTGACACCGCCGATGCAGGACGTGCTCTTGTCCTTGGCGATCTGGGTCGCCAGGTCCGGGTGGCTGCTGGAGATGCCGCTGTCCAGCACGCCGACGACGACGTTCGCGCTGCCGTTGTTCACCGCGTGGGCCTGCGGCACGTGGATCATGTTCATGTCCCACTGCTGGCCGTAGAGCGGTTCCTTGGTCGGGTCGCCGGTGGCGGCGGCGACGTCGGCCGCGGAGACCTCCACGGTCTCGCCCTCGTCGAGGGCGGTGCCCAGGCCGGCGGTGGACGCGACCGACTCGACGCCCGCCCCCGCCACCTGGGTGGCGAAGTCCGGGTTGGTCGAGCGGACGACGAGCACGCCGATCTGGTCGTAGGAGGCCACGACGGTGCCCTTGGCGGCCGCCACGCGGGCGGCGGCCTTGCTGGTGTTGGCGCCCTGCGGGGCGAGGACCAGGTACGAGGTGTCCGGTCCGGCGGCCGCCGCCGGTGCCAGCCCGCCGGTGAGGGCGAGGCCGACGCCGAGCGTCGCGGCGGACGCGGCGGCCAGTGTCTTGCGACGGAGGTTCTTCACACAGACTCCCAGGGGGCCGATCTAATCGGACCCGCTCCCTGGCGGGAAGCGGGCCGGCGGAAGACGAGCAGGTTGCTTGCCTTCGGTCAACCAGCGTAGGAGTGGGGTGTGGTGTTACACACACCCGAACGGATGAACAACGACCGTCAGACGGTGGCCACCGTGTAGGGAATCTCGTCGAGCAGCTCACGGGCCAGGAAGCCGATCCGGCCGTAGCGGGGGACCAGGCGTTGCCCGCTCACCGCGTGGGCGAACGCGGCCCAGCAGGCGGCCTGCGCCGGCTCGGCGCCCCGGGAGAGCAGCCCCGCGAGCAGGCCGGCCCGGACGTCGCCACTGCCCGAGGTGCCCAGGCCGGCGTCGCCGCTCTCCTCGCGCCAGGCCCGCCCGTCCGGGGTGGCGATGTGGCCGTAGAGGGACACCACCGCGTCGTACCGGCGGGCCAGGTGGATCGCCTCGGCGTCCAGGTCGTCGCCGGGTTCCCGGCCGAGCAGGTGCCGCGCCTCGGTGAGGTTCGGCGTGAGCACCACCTTGCGGCCCGAGCCGACCAGCAGGTCCGGCTCGTGGCTGAGCGCGCCGAGGGCGTACGCGTCGAGCACCAGCGCGGTCTCCGGGCCGGCCGCGTCGAGCACGGCGTGCAGCAGCGCCCGGGTGCTGTCGATGTCCTTGAGGCCGGGGCCGACCGCCACCACGTCCGCCTCGCCGACCAGGCCGCCGAGCAGGTCGCCCGGGTCGCCCCGGACCGCGCCGTCGGCGGTCTCGGGCAGGCCGACCACCAGCGCCTCGGGCACCTGGATGCTCAGCGCGGCGGCGGTGGACTCGGCGGCGGCCAGTTGGAGCACGCCGGCGCCGGCCCGCAGCGCGGCCACCCCGGCGAGCAGCACCGCGCCGGGGGTGAACCGGGAGCCGCCGACCACCAGCACGGTGCCGCGGGCCTCCTTGCCGCCGGTCGGCACCGGCAGCGCCCAGTCCCGCAGCAGCGCGGGGGTGATGACGTCAGACCGGCTCGGCATGGACCTCGTCCTCCCTGGTGGGTCGCGCTCCCTGCCGGTGCAGGTGGGCGACGTCGTTGAACACCTCCGGGATCAGCCGGCCGGTGGCGTCGGCCGACCAGCCGGTGACCGAGCAGTTGGCGATGACGTGCTCCCGGGTCAGCGCCATGAGCTCGGCCTCGGTGAGCCCCTCCACGAGGTAGCGCAGCAGGAACACGAGCGCGTCGTGGCCGAACAGCAGCACCCGGCCGCCGGCGTGGTCCCGGCGCAGGTCACCGAGGAGGGCGCGCAGCCGCAGCGCCACGTCGGTCCAGGACTCACCGCCGGGCGGGCGGTAGTAGAACTTGCCGAGCCGGGCCCGGCGCGCCGCCTCGCCGGGGTACCGCCGCGCGACGCCGTGACCGGTCAACCCGTCGAGGATGCCCAGCTCGCGGTCGCGCAGCCGTTCGTCCCGGCTGGCCGGCACCCCGGTGTCCGCCAGGGCCAGCTCGGCCGTGCGCACCGCCCGCAGGTACGGCGACACCACCGCCACGTCCGGCCGCCGCGCCTCGGGCAGCCCGGCCAGCCAGCGGCCGGTCGCCCGGGCCTGCTCCTCGCCGGTGGGCGACAGCGGCACGTCCGCGTCCCGGTGGGTCAGCTCGATCAGCTCGGCGCCGGACGTCTCGGCCGCCGTGGCCGCGACGTTCGCCGTGCTCTCGCCGTGCCGGACGATCCAGAGGGCTGCCAGTTCCGCCATGCGGCCTCCGGTACCCGGGCGGTCCGGTGGGTAACCGTGCCGGCCGGCGCACCCGCGGGGCGTGAACGACGGCCGGGTGGGTAAGCGCGGTCGGCTAGGGAGGGCGACGAGGCCGACCCAGGGGAGGTGTGCCGTGGCGACGATGGTCAAGGAGCCGATGAGCCCGGTCAAGGACAAGAATTACGACCTGATCCACGCCGTGCAGATGTCACTCCAGCACGTCTGGCAGATGGAGACGTACATCGCCGACGCCGAGGACCGGGGCGACACCGAGCTCGCCACCTGGTTCCGCAAGATCCAGGAGAACAACCGCAAGGCCGGCGATCAGGGCAAGAAGATGCTCGCCGACCGGCTCCAGAAGGAAAACGGCTGACCGCACGCGCCGGTGGCCGGGTGGGTGCGCCCGCCCGGCCACGAGCCTGTCCGGAGTCCGACACGTGCCCCGGCGGGGCGGCGCGGGTGGTATCGACCGGGCACAATGTCCGGCGTACCGGGACGGGCCCGGTCCCGGGGAGGCGACGCATGGCGACGGTCATCAGGGGTCTGCGAGAAGCCCTGGTGCTCTTCCTGATCGCGGTGGTGACGATCGGGATCGCGGTGGGCATCTGGGTGGGGGTCAGCGGCGGCGACTTCGTCCACCGCCTGGGCGTGGCGTTCATGCTGGTCGGCGCGGTGATCGGGATGACCGGTGACCTCACGCTGAGCCGCATCGGCATGCTGCCGGCCCGGTCCGCCTTCGGCCTGGCTCCGGAGCGGGAGGACGGCGGCGGGGGCCGGGTGCTCACCGGCGTGGGCATCTTCCTGTTCGTCTCGGTGCCGCTGATCATCGTCGGGGTCCTGCTGATCACGTGACGAGATCCCCGCGCCGGGACCGTCCGCGTCGTACGGTGTGAGGCGTGGCGACCACGGCGGCCGAGGAGATCCGGGTGGGAGAGCGGGTCGTCCGCGTCTCCAGCCCGGACAAGCCCTACTTTCCGGAACGCGGGCTGACCAAGCTGGACGTGGTCCACTACTTCCTGGCCGTCGGCGACGGCATCCTGCGCGCGCTGCGCGACCGACCGACCATGCTGGAGCGCTGGCCGCGCGGCGTGTTCGAGGGTGCCACGATCGCCACCCGGCAGACCAACAAGGGCGACGCGTTCTACCAGAAGCGGTTGCCGGCGGGCGCGCCCGACTGGGTGCGCACCGCGCACATCACGTTCCCCAGCGGCCGCACCGCCGACGAGGTGGCCCCGAGCGAGCTGGCCGTGGTGATCTGGGCGGCCAACCTGGGCACGCTGCGGTTCCACCCCTGGCCGGTGTCGGCGGCTGACGTGGAGCGCCCCGACCAGCTCCGCATCGACCTCGACCCGATGCCCGGGGTGGACTTCGCGCAGGTGGTGCCGGTCGCCCACGAGGTGCGCGCGTTCCTCGACGAGCTGGGCCTGGTCGGCTACCCGAAGACCACCGGCGGCCGGGGCATCCACGTCTACCTGTCGATCGAGCCGCGGTGGAGCTTCGGCGAGTGCCGGCGTGCGGTGCTGGCGCTGGGCAAGGAGATGGAGCGCCGGCTGCCCGACCTGGTCACCACCACCTGGTGGCGGGAGCAGCGGGACCGGCCGGTCTTCGTCGACTACAACCAGATGGCCCGCGACCACACGGTAACCTCGGCGTACTCGATCCGGCCCACCCCGCGGGCGCTGGTCTCCGCGCCGCTGTCCTGGGCGGAGCTGGACGACGCGCGACCGGAGGACTTCGACGTGGTGAGCATGCCGGCCCGGTTCGCCGAGCGGGGCGACCCGCACGCCGGCCTGGACGAGCGCCGGTTCTCCCTGGAGCCGCTGCTGGAGCTGGCCGACCGGGAGGGCCTGGAGGCCCCGCCGGAGCGGTAGGGCCGTCACTGCCAGGGGCTCAGCGTCCCGTCGAACTCCTCGAAGACCAGCCAGGTCCGGGTCGACAGCACGCCGGCGATGCTCTGCACCCGGTCCAGCACCACGTCCCGCAGGGTGGCGTTGTCCGGCGCCCGCACCAGGGCCAGCACGTCGTGCTCGCCGCTGAGCAGCGCCGCGTGCTCGATGTAGCGCACCGTGGCCAGCTCGGCGGAGACCTCGCGCCAGGTGTTCTGCTCGATGGTGAGCGCGATGTACGCCGACGTGCCCAGCCCGGCCGGCTCCGGCGCCACCTGGGCCCGGAACCCGGTGATCACCCCGTCGCGCAGCAGCCGCTCCACCCGCGCGTACGCGTTGGTGCGCGAGACGTGCACCCGTTCGGCCAGCGTACGGATGGAGAGCCGGGCGTCCCCGGTCAGTTCGCGCAGGATCCGCCGGTCCACCTCGTCGAGCGGCCCGGCCGAACGTCCCGTTCCGCCCGCCGTGCCCGGTGCGGTTCCGGTCTCCTGGCTCATGAAGCCCGCCCTCTCGTGCCATTCGTCCCGCGTTCATCCCGGATGTTGAGTCAATCATCCGACAGCGGAAGCATAGGGCCACCACACGTCCAGGAGGTCCCCGCCGTGACGACCACACCCCAGGCGGTCCGCAGGGCATCCCCGCGCACCCGCCGGCCGGCCACCCCGGCCGCCCCCGACCCGTCGGCCGGCCTGCTGCCCGAGCGTGAGCCGGTCCGACTGCTGAACCCGGACGGCACCCCGCTGCCGGCCCGGGACGACTACCCGGAGCCGCCGGTCGAGGCGCTGCGCGAGATGTACCGCCGGATGGTCGTCGGCCGCCGCTTCGACGTGCAGGCCACCGCGCTGACCAAGCAGGGCCGGCTCGCCGTCTACCCGTCCTCGCGGGGCCAGGAGGCCTGCCAGGTCGGCGGGGTGCTGGCGCTGCGCGACACCGACTGGGTCTTCCCCACCTACCGGGAGTCGATGGCCCTGACCGCCCGCGGCATCGACCCGGTCGAGGTGCTCACCCTGCTCCGCGGCGACTGGCACTGCGGCTACGACCCGGCCGCCGTGCACACCGCGCCGCAGTGCACCCCGCTCGCCACCCAGTGCGTGCACGCCGCCGGGCTCGCCTACGGCGAGTCCTACCAGGGGCGGGACACCGTGGCGCTGGCCTTCATCGGCGACGGCGCCACCAGCGAGGGTGACTTCCACGAGGGCGTCAACTTCGCCGCCGTGTTCAAGGCCCCGGTCGTCTACTTCGTGCAGAACAACAAGTACGCGATCAGCGTGCCGCTGTCCCGGCAGACCGCCGCGCCGAGCCTGGCCTACAAGGGCGTCGGCTACGGCGTGCCCAGCGAGCAGGTCGACGGCAACGACCCGGTGGCCGTGCTCGCGGTGCTCCAGCGCGCGGTCGCGCACGCCCGCGCCGGCAAGGGGCCGTACCTCGTCGAGGCGCACACCTACCGGATGGAGCCGCACACCAACGCCGACGACCAGACCCGCTACCGGGACGCCGAGGAGGTCGAGGCGTGGCGGGACCGCGACCCGATCGCCCGGCTGGAGGCGTACCTGCGCGATCGGGGCGAACTGGACGACGCCGCCGTTGCCGCGATCGCCGAGGAGGCCGAGGCGTACGCCGCCGCGCTGCGCGACCGGATGAACGCCCAGCCCGAGGTGGACCCCCTCAGCCTCTTCGACCACGTCTACGCCCAGCCGACCCCGCAACTGGTCGAGCAGCGCGAGCAGGTCCGGGCCGAGCTGGCTGCCGCCCGCGACGAGGAAGGGGACGCCTGATGGCCACCATGACCATGGCGAAGGCGCTCAACGCCGCGCTCGCCGACGCGATGCTCGACGACGAGCGGGTGGTCGTCTTCGGTGAGGACGTCGGGCAGCTCGGCGGCGTCTTCCGGATCACCGACGGGCTCCAGGCCCGGTTCGGCGACAAGCGCTGCTTCGACACCCCGCTCGCCGAGGCCGGCATCGTCGGCTTCGCCGTCGGCCTGGCCATGTCCGGGCTGCGCCCGGTGGTCGAGATGCAGTTCGACGCGTTCGCGTACCCGGCGTTCGAGCAGATCGCCTCGCACGTGGCGAAGCTGCGCAACCGCACCCGGGGCGCGCTCAGCGTGCCGATCGTCATCCGCGTGCCGTACGCGGGCGGCATCGGCGGCGTGGAGCACCACTGCGACTCGTCCGAGGCGTACTACGCGCACACCCCGGGCCTGAAGGTGGTCACGCCGGCCACCGTCGAGGACGCGTACTCGCTGTTGCGTGAGGCCATCGACGACCCGGACCCGGTCGTGTTCATGGAGCCGAAGAAGCTCTACTTCGGAAGTGGCGAGGCGGAGCTGCCCGCCCGGACCGCGCCGTTCGGCAAGGCCGTGGTGCGCCGCGCCGGCACCGACGCCACCCTTGTCGCGTACGGCCCGGCGGTGCCGGTCGCGCTGGAGGCCGCCGAGGCCGCCCGCGAGGAGGGCTGGGACCTGGAGGTGGTCGACGTGCGCACCATCGTGCCGTTCGACGACGCCACCGTCACCGCCTCGGTGCGGAAGACCGGCCGCTGCGTGGTGATCCAGGAGGCGCAGGGCTTCGCCGGCGTCGGCGCGGAGATCGCCGCCCGCGTGCAGGAGCGCTGCTTCCACGCCCTGCACGCCCCGGTGCTGCGGGTGTCCGGGCTGGACATCCCCTACCCGGCGCCCATGCTGGAGCACACCCACCTGCCCTCGGTCGACCGGGTGCTGGACGCCGTGGCCCGGCTCCAGTGGGACGACCAGCCCGACGAGCGGTGGGTGGCGGCATGAGCGAACGCACCGCGACCGGGACCCGCGACTTCCTCCTGCCCGACCTGGGCGAGGGGCTCAGCGAGGCGGAGATCGTCGAGTGGCGGGTCGCCGTCGGCGACGTGGTCACCGTGGACCAGACCGTCGTCGAGGTGGAGACCGCCAAGGCCGTGGTCGACGTCCCCTGCCCGTACGCCGGCCGGGTCGTGGCCCTGCACGGCGCGGCGGGTGAGGTCCGCCCGGTGGGCCAGCCGCTCATCACGATCGCCCCGCTCGACGGCGACGGCGGCGACGACCCGCACGCCACCTACCGCGAGGAGGAGCGGGCCGGCTCGGGCAACGTCCTGATCGGCTACGGCACGGGCCACGGCGGCTCCGGCCGCCGGCGCCGCCGCCCCCGGCTGGCCCTGGCCCCGGAGCCGGAGCCGACGGCCGTGTCGGCCGCCGCCGGAGCGGACCGCGCGCCGGCACGCCCCGGGGCGGCTCCGGCCGTGTCCGGCGCCACCGCCGGCGCGGCTCCGCTGGTCATCTCGCCGATCGTGCGCCGGCTGGCGAAGGAGAGCGGCGTCGAGTTGGCGACGCTGCGCGGCACCGGACCGGGCGGAGTCATCCGCCGGGCCGACGTGGAGGCCGCGCTGGCCGCCCGGCCCGTCGCGGTGCCGGACGCGCCGGCCGCGCACGTGGGGCTGGCCCCCGCCGCGGACGGCGACGTGGTCATCCCGCTGACCGGCATCCGCAAGGTCATCGCCGACAAGCTCTCCCGCAGCCGGCGGGAGATCCCCGAGGTGACCATCTGGGTGGACGTGGACGCCACCGGGCTGCTGGCGACCCGGGCCGCGATCAACGCCGCCACCCCGGAGGCGCCGGTCAGCATCCTGGCCCTGCTGGCCCGGATCTGCCTCAGCGGCCTGCGGCGATATCCGCAGCTCAACGCCCACGTCGACACCGAGGGGCAGCGGATCGTCCAGTCGGCCGGGGTGCACCTGGGCATCGCGGCGCAGACCGACCGGGGCCTGATGGTCCCGGTGCTGCGCGACGCCCAGCGGCTGACCACCCGCGAGCTGGCGGCCGCCCTGGCCGAGACCACGGCGGCCGCCCGGGCCGGCGCCCTGCCCCCGGCGCGACTGACCGGCGGCACCTTCACGCTGAACAACTACGGGGTGTTCGGGGTGGACGGGTCCACCCCGATCATCAACCACCCGGAGGCGGCCCTGCTCGGCGTCGGCCGGATCGTGGACAAGCCGTGGGTGGTCGACGGTCAGCTCGCCGTGCGCAAGGTGACCCAGCTCAGCCTCACGTTCGACCACCGGGTCTGTGACGGCGGGGTCGCCGGCGGCTTCCTGCGGCACGTGGCGGACTGCGTCGAGCAGCCCGCCCTGCTGGTGGCGAACGTCTGAGCCCCGGCCCCGGCCACCGTCGTGGCCGGGGCCGCGGTTTCTCCGCCGTCGGACCGGGAAGACCAGCCCGGTCGCCGACGGGGAGGCACGGATGACGGTCCCGCACATGCCCTCGGCCGGTGGGGTGCGCCCGCATCCGGTCGCCGGCGCGCCGCTGATGTGCGACGCCCGGGAGCACGGGCTGACCGGGGACGGGACGACCAACGACCAGCCCGCCCTCGCCGCGCTGGTGGACCGGCTGGGCGACGCGTACGCCGCCGACGGGCGGGCCCGGGTGATCTACTGCCCGCCCGGGGTGTACTCGATCCGGGACGCGGGCACCGTCTGGCGGACCGGCGTCTCGCTGGTCGGCGCGGGCCCCGGCGCCACGCGGTTCGTGCTCAGCAACCCGGGCAACCGGGCCGACCCCACCCCGCTGGCGTTCCACACCGCCGGGCTGCACGGCGCGAACCGGGAGCGGCACCTGGCGTACTGCACCTTCGCCGACTTCGAGATCGACGGGTCCGGGGTGGCGATGGCCGAGTACAACCCGCTCGCCAAGGGGCTCGGCCTCCAGTACGTGGTCCGGGGCATGTTCCGCAACCTCTACATCCACCACACGGCGGCGACCGGCCTGGGCTGCGACTTCCTCCAGGACTGCCTCATCGACGGGGTGCTGGTGGTGGGGTGCGGGCGGATGGACAACGGCACCGAGATGGGCGGCGCGGGGATCGGGATCGGGATCGGCGGCTGGGGCAGCGTCGAGCGGGTCAACGTGGTGAACTGCTCGGCGGTCGGCAACGCCACCAGCGGGATCTTCTTCGAGCTGCAGTTCGAGGGCGGGCTGCGCCCGCGCGGCATCCGGGTGGTCGGCTGCCACGCCGAGGGCAACCGCTTCGGCATCGCCGACTGGGGCGCCAACGGCCTCGTCGTGTCGGCGTGCACGCTGGTCGGCAACCTCGACGCGGGCTTCCAGGTGTCGGCCAAGGGCACCACCGGCACCGCGGGCCGGGGTGGCCTCCTCAGCGACTGCGTGATCGACGCCAACCTGCGCGACGGCATCAGCATCGGCAACACCCCGGGGCCGTACACGGTGCGGGGGAACCGGATCAGCGGCAACGGCCGGTACGGCTACCACCAGCGCAGCCTGGGCGACGCGGGGCAGGAGTGCGCCCGGGAGATCGTCATCGACAGCAACGACTTCTACGGCAACAGCCTGGACGCCATCCGCTTCGACCGGCCCGTCCGGGACGCGTTCGTCGTCGACAACCGGATCCGGGCGAACGGCCGCCAGTGCGGCCCCGGCGACCGGAGCGGCGGCGACACGGTCCGGTACAGCGAGCGGTCCGTGGTGGACCGCCGGGCGAGCTGGCCGGGCGACGCGCACCGGGGCAAGACCATCCGGGTGGGCGAGCGGGTCGCGGTGGTCGCCGCGAACGACGAGAACGAGCTGCACCTGGCCCCGGTCCGGCCGGGCGCCTTCACGGCCTGGAGCGGGAACACCCCGGATCCCGGCAGCCGCTACGAGATACCCGGGCCGCCGGCGACCCGGGCCGGCATCACCGTGAACGCGGCGCTCGACTCGGCCACCATCCGGGGCAACCGGGTCTGGGACAGCCACGAGCCGACCACCCAGACGCACGGGCTCTGGGTGACCGCGGCCGGCAGCTGCGTCGGCTGCCGGGTCGAGGACAACGACCTCGCCGGGAACGCCGAGGCACCCGTACGGCTGGAGACCCCGCCGGTCGGTGGTCGCTGGGAGCGCAATCACGGGGACGACGACTGGGGCTGAACCGGTCGTCCCGGCCCGCCGGGCGCAATCCGTCGCGGCCGTGACGGTCCCGCCCGTCGGCGTCGCCAATTCCCATTTCTGTACTCCCGGCCCGAAATCGAGGCGGGACCGGTAAAAGCAATTCCGCCGAATATGCCACGGCCTCCGGAGGGCCGTACAGAATGTGAGCCATGGGGGGAGTGGAAATGGGGTGCGGAATATGGACGTGAGGCGGCGAATGACGCTGCTGGCGGTGGCCGTCGCAGCCACACCGTTGGTGGTCGGCGGGTGCACCGCCGGCCAGCGGGAGGCCGTGAAGCCCGGCCACGGCAAGGCGGCCGCCGCGCCGACGGTGAACCTGACCCCGGCGGACCGGACGAAGAACGTGCCGGTCAGCGCCGAGGTGGGGACCACGGTCAGCGGCGGCAAGGTCACCGCGGTGAAGCTCACCGACGACAAGGGTCGACCGGTGCCGGCGCAGCCGCGCGAGGACGGGTCGGGCTGGGTGCCGGACCGGCCGTTGGAGAACTCGCGGACGTACACCGCCGAGGTGACCGCGACCGGCGATTCCGGTCGGACCACCACGCAGAAGACGACGTTCACCACGATGGCGAAATCCACCAAACCGACCGTCACGAGCGAACTGTATTTCACCAGTAATCAGACGTACGGGACGGCGATGCCGGTGGTGGTCGCATTTGATCCGCCCATTCCGAAAGAGGCCAGAGCGGACGTGCAGCGCCGGTTGTTCGTGAAGACCGACCCGCCGCAGCCCGGTACCTGGTCCTGGATGTCGGACGGCAAGCAGGTCGAATACCGGGCGCCCGACTTCTGGAAGCCCGGCACCAAGATCAGCGTGCGGAGCGCCCTGCAGGGGCTGCCGGTCGGCAAGGACGCCATCGGCGACGCCGACCACAGCGCGACCGCCAAGGTCGGCCGGCAGGTCTCGCTCGAGATCGACAACGCCACCAAGCAGATGTCCGTCTTCCGGGAGGGCAAGCTGCTCCGCAAGGTGCCGGTGAGCCTCGGCAAGTCGAGCACGCCCACCTCCAGCGGCAAGATGGTGATCATGGAGAAGTTCGACCACACCACCTTCGACACCCGGGGTTCGGCCGATCCGTACGTGGTCGACGTCGATGACGCCCAGCGGCTCACCTGGGGTGGCGAGTTCATCCACTCCGCCCCGTGGTCGGAGGGGGAGCAGGGCTTCACCAACACCTCACACGGCTGCACCAACGTCTCCGCCGCCGCCGCGGACTGGCTGATGGGCATCACCCAGGTCGGCGACCTGGTGACCGTCAAGGGCACCGAGGTCAAGCTCGATCAGGGCAACGGCTTCACGGCCTGGAACGTCGGCTGGGACGAGTTCGCCAAGGGCAGCGCGCTGCCCGTACCGGCGGGGCTGAAGCCCACGCACAGCGCCACGCCGCACCCGGGCGCGGTGGCCGGCGGATCGTCGCCCGCTCCCGCCCCGTCCAAGAGCAACAGCGGCGGCTGAACCACGGGGAGGAACGGCCGGGCCGGCTCGCAGACACCGCGGGCCGGCCCCGCGCCGTTCAGTCCAGGTCGACCCGGGCCACGCCCGTCGCGGTCAGGCTGCCGAGCCAGAGGCGCCGCCCGTGCTGCCGCACGCCGGTGACCATCGGGTACGCCCCGCTCGGGCCGTGCAGCGTGCGCAGCACCCGCCCGGCGCCGTCCACCAGCGCGACCAGCCCGTAGCGGCGTGGCTGCGGCTGCACGGCACCGGGCAGCAGGGCCACGAGCTGGCGCACGCGCGGATGCGGCAGCAGCCTCTCCATGATCGGCAGCCGGGGGCTGGGCAGGGCGATCCAGTAGGTCCCGTCGCCCACGGCCGAGACGTTGTCCGGGTAGGCGGGCAGGTCGGCCAGCACGGTGGCCCGGCCGTCGGGCAGATCCACCCGGAGCAGCCGGTGGGTGGCCGTCTCGACCAGCATGAGCGCGGACTCGTCCGGGGTGAGCGCCACCCCGTTGGGAAAGTAGAGGCCGCCCGCCACGACCTCGGTGCGCCCGGTCCGCCGGTCGTACGCCAGCACCCGCCCGTTGGGCCGGTGCTCCAGCAGGTCCCGCTTCCAGTGCGAGAGCGGGAACCGGTCCGACGAGTCGGTGAAGTAGATCGTGCCGTCCCGGGCCACCGCCGCGTTGTCGGCCAGGTGCACCGGCGGCCCCGTGCCGGTCAGCTCGTGCACCGCGCCGTCCGGGGTGACCCGCAGCAACCCCCGGTACGCGTCGCAGACCACCAGCCCCCCGTCGACCGGGTCCAGCTCGATGCCGAGCGGCCGGCCGCCGGTCTCGGCGAGCAGCGTGGGGCGGGTGCCGGCCGGGGCGTCCGCCGGCCACCACCAGAGCCGGCCGTCCTCGTCGCCGCTGACCACCCGGCCGTCCGGGTCGACGAGCACGTCCTCGGGGCCGTGCGCCCCGTCGGGCAGCGGCAGCAGGTCGGCCCGGTCGAGCCGGACGTCGGCGGGGGCCCACGGCCCGTCCAGCGGCGGGGGCACGGTGGCCGGCTCACGGACCGGCCGGATCAGCAGGGGCGCGCGCGGGCGGGGGACGGCCATCCGGCCATTCTTCCCCGCCGATGCCCCGGCCGGGAGCCCCCGGCGGCGTGTCCCGCCGCGGTTGCGGCCCCGGCATCTGCGGGATGACCCGGAGCCCGCTCAGGGTCCCACCCGGGACCTACCCGGAACCCCATCGTGGACGGCCGGAACTGTCGGTGGTGGGAGATAGGTTCGGTGCATGCGAGAGGGCGGGGACCGGTTCCACGTGGCGACGAGCGTCAGCGACCACGTGGTCGACGTGCGGGCGGTCGGCGAGATCGACATCGCCACCGTGGGGGCCTTGCGGGCCGCGCTCTGGGCGGCGCCGGCGCGGCCGGTGCTGCGGCTCGACCTGTCCGGCGTGCGGCTGCTCTCCGCCGCCGGGGTGCGCGCGTTGGTCGCCGCGCACCTGCGGGTCCGGGCCCGCGGTGGCGAGCTGGTGCTGGTCGATCCCGATCCCGTGGTCGCCCGGGTGCTGCGCGCCACCGGCCTGCACCGGGTGCTGCCGGTGCGCGAGTCGGCCCACGACCCGGCCGGCGATTCGGCGCGGGAGCTCTGCGCGGCGGCCTGACCGGCCGGACGCCGCGGGGCCGCCGGCGTGCGGCCGACCGCCCCGCGCACGGTCTGCGGGTCAGCGCACGCCGACCAGGTCCACCACGAAGACCAGGGTCTCGTTCGGCTTGATCACGCCACCGGCGCCGCGGGCGCCGTAGCCCAGGTGCGGCGGGATGGTCAGCCGGCGCCGGCCGCCGACCTTCATGCCGACCACGCCCTGGTCCCAGCCGGCGATGACCTGGCCGCCGCCGAGCGGGAACTCGAACGTGTCACCCCGGTTGTACGACGCGTCGAACTCGCGGCCGGTCGAGTGGGCCACGCCCACGTAGTGCACGCTGGCCAGCTGGCCGGGGCGGGCCTCCGGGCCGTCGCCGACCGTGATGTCCTCGATGACGAGATCGGCGGGCGGCGCGCCCTCGATCGGGCCAACCTCGGGCTTCTCCATGAGCGGGTCTCCTCGGTGCTGACAAGTGCGGTCCCCGTCGATCCTGCCGGATCGCGGCCGGCCGATACGCGTCGGTCCCCGCCGCGGCGTGGCGGCGGGGACCGGTGGGTGGCACGGGAGTGGCGGGCGCCGCCTCTCGGTGACGCCCGCCCGGTGGCTACCGCCCGCGGTGACCTCACTTCAGCCAGGGCAGCCGCGCGACGAGGGGGAGCCTCGCCCACGCCCGGCCGAGGCCGAGGGTGTCACCGGCGTTGACCAGGGCCAGGCCGGCCACCAGGCCCGCGTAGACGAGGTGGTCGTCCATGAACGGGTTGTTCTCGGGGGGCAGCACGGCCGTCCACATCATCAGCAGCAGGAGCCCGCCGGCGACCGCGGCGACCCGGGTGCCGATGCCGAGCAGCAGGGCCACGCCGATGCCGAGCAGGCCGAGCATGAACAGCCAGTCCGCCCACGCCGCGCCGGCGATCTCCCGGTAGAACCCCTGGAACGGGCCGGCCGCGCCGAAGGTCAGGAACCCCTTGGTCGGGCTGCCGCCGTTGATCCAGGCGGCCTTCGCCGCGGTCTCGTGGCCGAGGCCGAACATCTTGTCGAGGAAGGCCCAGAGGAACGTCCAGCCCAGGGCGATCCGGAGTCCGGCGAAGACGTACCGGGTGGCCTTCTGGCGGGTGGTCTCGGCGTCCCGGGTGGTCTCGGCCGCCGGAGCGATGGTGTCGGCGGTGATCCGCTCGATCGTCGCGGTCATGGTCTCCACGTCCCTTCCTGTGCCTCGCACCGCGCTTCCCGGTGGCATCTTCATTCCACCTCCGTCCGGCGGTGCGGGTCAGGGCCGACCGGTGCCCTCCGGACCGGGACCTTGGTCCTCTCCCGACCCGGTCCGGTCGGCCCGGCGCGGCTCAGGTGGCCGTGGCGAGCTGGGTGGCGAGCAGGGCGGGTGCCTCGGCGAGCGAGGGCCCGTACCAGGTGAGGTGCCGGCCGGAGACCAGCGCGGCCGGCACACCGGGGAAGGCCTCCGGCCCGTCGTCGGCGGTGAACCGGTAGGGCTCGTCGGGCAGCACCACCAGCTCCGGCGCCCGGGCGCGCAGCTCGTCGAGGGCGGGCCGGGGGTAGCGCTCGGGGTGGTCGGCGTACCGGTTGGTGACGCCGAGCCGGCGGAGCACGTCACCGGCGAAGGTGTCCCGGCCGAGCACCACCCAGGGGCGCCGCCAGACCGGCACCACGGCCGCGCGCGGCGTCGCCGGTGCGGGCGGCGCGGCCCAGGCCCGGCGGGCGGCCCGCAGCCAGTCCGGCTCGCCGGCCACGCCCAGCGCGGCGACCAGCTCGCCGAGCTGGGTCAGCGCCTCCGGCACGGTACGGGGAAAGGTCACCCGCACCGGCACGCCGGCCGCCCGCAGGGCGTCCGCGTCGGCGAGGCGGTTCTCCTCCTCGTTGAGCAGCACGAGGTCGGGCCGCAGCGCGCGCACCCGGTCCAGGTCGGGGTACTTGCTCCCGCCCACCCGGGCGACGTCCAGCCCGGCCGGGTGGGTGCACCAGTCCGTGGCGCCCACGAGCACCTCGGGGCGGGTCAGCGCGACCGCCTCGGTCAACGACGGCACCAGCGACACCACGCGCACGGCGGCTCCCTCCCTCGTCCCGGCCCATCGTCGCCCATGGAGGGTCGTCGGTGGCGGGGTCAGGGACGGCCGGCCCGTCCACCAGCGCTGTCACGTCGAGGTGGGCGGGGCGGCACCCGACCGTGGCGGCGAACCGGCGTACCGCCGCGTCGACGTGCGCCCGGGCCGCGCCGACTCCGGCGGTCGGGGCCAGGCGCACCTCCACCCACACGTCCGGCCCGGTGACCGGGCCGGTCAGCACCACCCGGGCCCGGTGGATCCCGGGCGCCCGCAGCAGGTCGCGCTCCAGCGCGCCGGCCAGCACCCCGCTCGCCACCCGGGTCCGCCCGGCTCCGTCGCCGCGCCACGCGAGCGTGCCGCCGAGCCGGTGCGGCACCCGCAGCCCGGCGGCGAGCAGCCGTTGCCCGAGCAGGACGAGCAGCAGCCCGCCGACCGCCACCGCGAGGGCGCTCCACGGCGCGCCGGCCCGCCACCAGCTCAGCGGTCCGGCCCCGAGCAGCGGCAGAGCGCCGCCGGGCAGCCGGCCCGCCCCGACCGCCGAGGCCGTGCCGCCGGCCGCCACGAGCACCAGGGCGAGCACCGTCCACAGCAGCCGGTGGGCGGCGTTGCTCACGGCGCCCGCCGGGCGGGGACGAGCCGTACCTCGATGGGGCCGCGGCGGGGGGCGGTCAACCGGTCCAGCTCCCGGCGCAGCGCGAACTCCACGTCGGCCCGGGCCGCCGGGTCGCCGGTGGCGGTCACCCGGGGCCGCCACGCGTCGCCGCGCCGGCGGACGCGGACCCGGGCTCGGCGCACGCTCGGCACCGACCGGACCGCCCGGGCCAGCCGCCGCTCCACCGAGCGGCGGTGCAGGTGCCAGCCGTCGTCGTCGGCGAGCCGCAGCCGGACCGGCCGCCAGCGGCGCAGTTCGGCGCCGAGCACCAGCAGGCCGAGCAGGGTGGCGGCGGCGGCGATCCCGCGTACCGGGGCGTCCCGCCAGCGGACCGAGGTCAGCGTGGCCGACCAGCCGGCCGGCAGGGGCCCGGGGCGGTCCAGCGCGGCGAGCAGGCCCGCGGCGGCCACCAGCACCCCGCCGGCCAGCAACGCCACGGCGAGCAGCAGGGTGGCGACGCGGTTCACCGTGCGCACGGCACGCTCCGCTCACCGGCGCCGTTCACGTCGCCTCCCGCGCGTCCGCGCCGGAACCGTCCCGCCCGGCCCCCGGGCTCGGCGGCTCGCCGGGCAGGCGCAGGCCGACCACCGTGACGGTGACCGCCTCGACGGTCAGCCCGGTGTGCGCCTCGATCCGGGCGGCGACCCGGCGGCGGACCGTCTCGGCCACGCCCGCCAGCGGGGTGCCGTGCGTGACCACCAGGTCCAGGTCGACCCGGACGGCGGCGCCGTCGACGCGGGCCACGGCCACCGGGTCACTGACGGCCGGGGTACGCCGCGCCGCCTCCTCGGCGAGCCCGGCCGTCCGCTCCTCCGGCCAGGTGACCGGGGCGGTGGCGCGCCGGGGCAGGGTGCCGGTCATCGCGGGTACGCCTCAGCGTCGCCGGCCCGCGCCGGCCCGGTCGGCGAGCCCCGGCACGCTCACGTCCCCCTCGCGTACCCGGACCAGCAGCCACCCGACCAGGCCGGCCAGGGTGGCGGCGGCGGCCGCCCCGGCGCCGCCCAGCGCCCAGACCGCGACCACCAGGAAGCCGGCCAGGAAGCCGAACTGCCCGTGCGTCATGCCCCACCCCCGCTCCGTCGCGACCGACCGGACCGGCGGGGCGTACCCGTTTCCGGGCCGCGCAGTCCTCCGGTCGCGGCGGTCAGCCCGCCCCGGCGGGGACGGCCACGCGCTCCGAGGGCAGGGACGCCACGGGTACGCCCTCCCGCACCGCCCACTCCACCGCGTGCCGCAGCTCGGCGACGGGCAGCGGCCGCCGGGCGGTCACGGTGACCGCCGCGTGCACCGCGTACGCGACGAACGGGTACGAGTGGGCCAACCCGCCCACCGCCTCGCGCAGCCGGCCCACCACGGCGAGCGCCGCCGCCTCGTCCCGCCCGGGCAGGATCAGCTGGAACTCGTTGTCGGCGAGGCGGACCGCCCGGTCGACCGGGGTCAGCACGCTGGTGACGGCGGTGAGAAGAGCCTGACCCTCCCGGGCCGCGCCACGCCGGCCGAAGCGTTCCGGCGCGCCGGCCGGCTCGTCCACCCGCAGGCCCACGAGCGCCACCGGCAGGGTGCCCGAGGCGGTCACCCCGTCGACGCCGGTCCACCGGCGCAGGCCCGGCTCGTCGAGCAGGGCGTCCGCCGGCTCGACCGGGTGCGCCCGCTCGCCCCGCCGGGCCAGCAGCCGCAGCGCCGCCTCGGCGCGAGGCTCGCCCGGTGCGGCCGGGATGTCCCGGACCCGGGCCACCGCCTGCTCGAGCCCGGCCCGCGCCGGGCCGGGCAGCCGCTCGGCGAGCCGCCCGCACAGCCGGAGCACGTCGTGCAGCGCCTCGTCCCGGCGGAAGCCCCAGCGCCCGTCGAACAGGCGGCCGGCCTCCAGGGTCTCCGCGGGCGCCACCTCCGCCCGGTCGTACGCCACCAGACTCGCCCCGAAACGCGGCGTCAGCGCCACCACGCTCCACTCCCGGGCCAGGTCCTCGGTCTCCTTCAGCACCACGGGGTACGCCCCGGCGGGCAGGTCCGGCGGCGGCCCGCCGACCATCCCGACCACGGTGACCGCGGCCCGGGCGGCGATCCGCCGGTAGACCGCGCGTTCCCGGGCGAAGTACGGCAGCCGCTGGAAGAGGGCGAACACGACCAGCGGCCCGTCCTCGGCCTCGGCCAGCGCGGCCCGTTCGATGGCGTGGGAGACGGCGACGAGACTGCGTTTGGTCAGCCGCTCCGGGCTCCGTCCGCTGTGCACCCGGCCGAGCCTAGAGGCCCGGACCCCGGTGCGCACCCGACGACGGGCCGGGATCCGTGGCCGGCCGGCGCGCGGCCCACTCCGCGCGGGGCAGCGCGTATTCCACCTCGCCGTGCTCCGAGCCGGGGATCGCCTCCGGCCAGTCCTGGTGGAACGTCCGCCGGTACGCCAGCCCGGCCTTCGCCATCACCCGCCGCGACCCGGCGTTGACCGCCATGGTGGTCGCCACCACCCGCTCCACGCCGAGCGCCGTGAAGCCGTGGTCGACCAGCGCCCGCGCGCCCTCGGTGGCGTACCCGGCTCCCCAGGCGTCCCGGCGCAGCCGGTAGCCCAGCTCCACCTCGCGCGGGTCGCCGTCGCGCAGCGGCCGGAACTCGAACCAGCCGAGGAAGGCGCCGTCGGCCCGCCGCTCCGCCGCCCACCACCCCAGCCCGGGCGGCCGGCGGTACGCGGCCAGCATGGTGGGCAGCACCCGGTCGCGGACCTCGTCGGCCGGGGTGGGCCGGCCCCCGGTCAGGTAGCGCATCACCGCCGGATCGCCGTCCAGCTCGGTCAGGAGCGGGACGTCCTCCGGGGTGAACTCGCGCAGCACCAGCCGTCCGGTGGTCAGGAAGATCGCCACGGGGCCGATTCCACCGGGCCCGGCCGGTCCGGGCAACCGGATTCCGCCGCACCGCCGAGGCGCCCGCCATGATCGACGCCCTAGACTCGGGCGTCGACGGACCGACGGATGGAACGGGCGAGATGACGAGCACCGGCAGCGTGGCCACCTCCTGGCTGCGTCCGATCCCGCCCGGGGTCGCGCCGCAGCTCAACCGCGCCGGCCAGGTCGGCTATCCGGCCCGGCGGCTCGGCGAGCTGGTGCAGGGCCGGCCGCCCGGTGTCACCGGGCACCAGTGGAGCACCGCCGGGCGCGAGGGCCTCGACCAGGTGGTCTGCGCCGCCGACACCGGCCTGCCGCTGTTCGCCGTGCAGTTCGCCCCGCCCGCGCCGGCCGGGTCGCCGGCCCGCCGGGCCGAGCGGATGACCAGCGCCGTCTGCGCCGCCGTCGGGCTGCCGCTGCTGCGGGTCGAGTCGTCGACGCTGCGCGGCGCCGAGCACTCCCGCCGCCTCGTCGAGTACGTCATCGACGCGCGCGCCTACGCCGCCGGCACCGACCCGGACAGCGCCGAGGCCGTCGGGTTCCGGGACATCGTCGGCCGCCTCCCCGACGGCCGGAGCGGGCCGGTCAACGACCTCGGTGCGCTGACCCGGGCCGCCGCCGTCGAGGCCTACGTGGAGCGCCGGCTCGCCGACCCGATCGTCCGCGGGCTGCACGTGCGGTGGACGGACGGCCCGGCCGAGGGCTGGAGCTGGGTCGAGGTGCGGCCCGGGCGGTGCCTGGTCGAGCGGGTGCACCTGGTCGCCCAGCGCTTCTCCTGTGGGGTGGACCCGGGCCGGCTCGCCGAGGACCTGGCCGCCGTGGCGATCGGCGAGCGGCTGCGCGATCTGGACGCCACCGCACCGTCCGTGGTGGACCGTGACGAGGTGCGCGGGCAGATCCGCCGGCTGGCCGCCCGGCGTGCCGAGTTCGACGGCGGCTTCGCCTTCGACCACCTCTGCGCCGACTGACCCGGCGTCGCGCGGCCGCCGTCCGGCCGCACCGAAAGTCTCCTCGAATTCTCCCGATCCCCGGTTGAACCTTCGCCGCCCTCGCTCCGTACCTAAGCGGGAATGGACGCAGATCTTCCCCGCCGCGCCGGACGGCGCGGGGACGGTGCGGAAAGGGCATCGTCGGTCATCGACGTGCGACCGGAACGTCGCAGTGATCCTCACCCCGAAATCCATCGGTCCGCCGGGGTCACCAGTCAGCTACCGGATCGAGAAGGAGAGCAATTCGATGCGCAGGTCCACACGGGCGCGCCGGTCATCCGGTAACGCGCGGAGCAAGCGTCTGCTGGCCGTGGTCGGCACGCTCGCGGTCTTCGGCGGAATCGTCGCCGTCACCCAGATCTCGTCCGCCCAGGACCGGCGGACCACCGTCCGTACCGCCTCGGCGTCCTGTGTGGCGGCGAGCCCGGGGGCGACCGCGCCGGACGGTCGCGGCAGCACCACCCGGACCTGGCAGAACGGTCGCTGGGTGCGCAACCACTGGGGTGACGGGCAGATGTCGTCCGCCGAGTGCCAGCAGACCAAGGGCGGCGGCGCGGGCGCCGCGAAACCGACCGTGGCCTGCCCGGACGTGCGGAGCAAGCTGCCGGAGGTGCCCCAGCAGGCGCGCGCCGAGGTGGACCGCAATCTCGCCCTGCTGGACAGCCAGATCGCCGAGGCCAACCGGCGGCTGGCGGCCGACGGCGCCCGCAACGGCGACTTCGTGAACAACGCGATCCTGCGGCCGCTCGCCGACAAGCGGACCGCGACGTTGAACCGGATCGCGACGGCCATCGGCCGCGTCGCCGACCGCCCCGAGGGCCTGGATCAGCTGGCCCAGTGCGCCCTCGCCGACAACGCCCAGAACGGCGGCCAGAACGGCGGCCAGAACGGCGGCCAGAACGGGGGTCAGAACGGCGGGCAGACCGGCGGGAACAACAACGGCGGCCAGACCGGCGGGAACAACAACGGCGGCCAGACCGGCGGGAATAACGGCGGCCAGACCGGCGGGAACAACGGTGGCCAGACCGGCGGCAACAATGGTGGCAACAACGGCGGCAACAACGGTCTCGAGGTGCTCGCCAAGGACTGCTCCAACAGCCAACTCCAGGCGCACGACGGTTTCCAGAACGGCAACCG
This sequence comes from Micromonospora chaiyaphumensis, assembly GCF_900091435.1. Lineage (GTDB taxonomy): Bacteria > Actinomycetota > Actinomycetes > Mycobacteriales > Micromonosporaceae > Micromonospora > Micromonospora chaiyaphumensis. The sequence goes on along the minus strand of NZ_FMCS01000001.1, from coordinate 632,391 downwards.
TTGCGTGAGCACGGCGTTCGGTGAGGTCGGCGCGGCCGCCAACAACCCCTCGCTGCTCATCACGCAGTTCCCGAACCGGGTCCAGCGCAACCAGCCGTTCACCCTCCGGGTCAGCACCCGGAACCTGGTGCGCGACCGCTTCCTCGCCGCCGGCCAGGGTGGCTACTACCTGGAGAGCTCGCTGCTCAACGACCAGGGCCTGGTCCGCGGACACTTCCACACCGCCTGCCGGATGCTGCAGACCACCCAGGCGGCACCGTCGAATCCGCAGGACGTTCCGGCGTTCTTCGTGGCGACCGAGGACGGCGGCGGTGGCAACCAGGCCGACCAGGTGACCATCCAGGTTCCCGGTCTGCCCCAGTCGGGCCTCGCGCAGTGCGCGGTCTGGGCCGGTGACGGCTCGCACCGCATCCCCATGATGGAGCGGGCCAACCAGACCCCCGCCTTCGACGCGGTGCGGATCCGGGTCAACTGAGCACCGACGGCCGGAGCCGCCCGGGGGCACGCCCGGGCGGCTCCGGCCGTTCCGCGCGCCTACCGGGTCGCCGACCTCAGCGTTTGGCTGCCGGCCCCGACGCGTCGCCGACCTTCCAGCGGGCCAGGTCGGTGCAGTGCACGACCGTGGCGTCGTCGGGGACCGGGGCGGTGGGGCCCGTGCCGATGGCGGCCTCGGCGCGCCGCACGCGGCGGACGACCTCGTCCGGCCCGCCGGCGGCGAGCAGGTCCAGCACGCCGGGCCAGTCGGTCACGCCGTAGGGGCTGACGAGGCGGCTCGCGCCGTTGCTGAGCAGCGCGACCCCGGCCAGGCCGGGCAGGGGCCGGCTGCCGGTCACCGCCTCCTCCGCCGCGTGCGGGTCGTCCTTGGCGATCCAGTACCCGCCCGGCCGGTTCCGGCGGGCGCGCAGCGCCCGGGCGCAGGCGGCCCGGACGCGGTCGTACCCGGGTGTGCCCTCGGGAACGCCGGCCAGGGGCGCGGAACAGGCGCGCCGGGCGGCCACCTCCCGCCCGTCGGTGACGACCCGCGGGCCGCCGCCGGTCTGGTCGAGGACCAGGAAGGAGTCCGCGAGCAGGAGGTGATCGAGGCGGCCCCGGCGGGCGCGGACGATCGCCACGGTCGCCTGCGGGCTGCCGGGGTCCGCGATGTCGCAGGTGCCGCCGTGCTCCGTGGCGATCTCGGCGATGGCGGCGGCGAGGATCGCCGCCAGGTCCCGGCCGTCGTCGCGCGACAGCCGGCCGAGCAGCGCGCCGCCGAGGCGGTGCGTGTACCAGGCGACACCGTGGGAGCAGAGCGACTCCGTGCCCGGGATGCCGGCGCCGTCGAGCAGGACCGCGGCGCCGGGGACGGCGCCGGCGAAGTCCTCGTTCGGCCGGCCGGCCGTGCCGGCGCTGGTCGCCATGCTGACGCGCACCGTCGACCTCCCCGGTCCGGGATCGTCGGCCGCCGGGAGGGCCGACGCGGGCTGAAGTTCGCTGCCGGGAATCCCCGCCCGGCTGAAATTTGTTAACGCCGGGAAAAGCCGATCGGGGCCACACCGATTTCTCAGCGTGACCCCGGGATGCCCGACGGTGAACCGGGAGGGCTCAGCGGTTCTTGTAGGCCTCGACCACCGACACCGGGATGCGACCCCGCTCGGAAATCTCGTAGCCGTTCTTGGTGGCCCATTCCCGGATGGCGCGGTTCTGCTCGCGATCCATTCCCGAGGTGCCCGGGCGGGCCGCGCCACGCGGCGCCCGACCGGCCTCCACCGGACCGCGCCCGATCCGCCGGCCAGCGCTGATGTACGGGTCCAGCGCCTTGCGCAGGACACCCGCGTTCTCGTCGGAGACGTCGATCGTGTACGCCACGCCGTCCAGGCTGAACTCGACGGTCCGATCGGCCTTTCCGCCGTCGAGGTCGTCGGTCAGAACAGTGATTACTTTCCTTGCCATCGCCATTACTCCCTGTGTCGGGCGGGGTGTGGCTATGAGTTTGACGTATCTCGCGGCAATTTCGCAACAATACCCGTCCTTCGCCATTCGGCGGGTCGGGCTTTTCCCGGGACGGCAAATGGGCGTTGGCCCGCGGCGGCGACTTCGGCGGCACCAGGGAGTGGCGTGGGTCACAAGCCGGAACAAGGGAGACGGTTTGTTACTTGAGTCAGACACGCTCAACCCAACGCGATAGCAGGTGTTCGATGGCAACTCTTCCGGTACTTCCCTTGACCGACGCCGTCCTGCTGCCGGGCATGGTCATCCCGGTGACCCTCGACCCGACCACCCAGGCCGCCGTCGACGCGGCCCGCGCCACCGGCGACAAGACGCTGCTCGCCGTGCCCCGCCTCGACGGCGAGTACGGCTCGGTGGGCGTGATCGCCACCATCGAGAAGGTGGGACGGCTGCCCAGTGGCGAGCCGGCCGCCGTGGTCCGTGGCCTCGCCCGGGCCCGGATCGGCTCCGGCGTGCCCGGACCGGGCGCCGCCCTCTGGGTCGAGGCGACCGCCCTCGACGAACCCGCCCCGGCCGGCCGGGCCCGGGAACTCGCCCGCGAGTACCGCGCGCTGATGACCTCGGTCCTCCAGGAGCGCGGGGCTTGGCAGGTCATCGACGCCATGGAGCGGATGACCGATCTCTCCGAGCTGGCCGACGCGGCCGGCTACGCGCCCTGGCTGACCCTGGCGCAGAAGACCGAGCTGCTCGCCGCCCCGGACGTCACGGCCCGGCTGGAGCTGCTGGTCGGCTGGGTGAGGGACCACCTGGCCGAGCAGGAGGTCACCGAGCGGATCAACAACGACGTCCGTGAGGGGCTGGAGAAGTCGCAGCGCGAGTTCCTGCTCCGCCAGCAGCTCGCCGCGATCCGCAAGGAACTCGGCGAGGACGAGCCGGACGGCTCCGCCGACTACCGCTCCCGCGTGGAGTCGGCCGACCTGCCCGAGAAGGTCCGGGAGGCGGCCCTGCGCGAGGTCGGCAAGCTGGAGCGGGCCAGCGACGCCTCGCCCGAGGCGGGCTGGATCCGGACCTGGCTCGACACCGTCCTCGAGATGCCGTGGAGCACGCGTACCGAGGACAACACCGACCTGGCCGCGGCGCGCGCGGTGCTGGACGCCGACCACGCCGGCCTGGCCGACGTGAAGGACCGCATCCTGGAGTACCTGGCGGTGCGCAACCGCCGCGCCGAGCGCAACCTCGGCGTGGTCGGTGGCCGCGGCTCCGGCGCGGTGCTCGCCCTGGGCGGCCCGCCCGGCGTCGGCAAGACCAGCCTCGGCGAGTCCGTCGCGCGGGCGCTCGGCCGCAACTTCGTCCGGGTGTCGCTCGGCGGCGTCCGCGACGAGGCGGAGATCCGGGGCCACCGGCGCACCTACGTCGGCGCGCTGCCCGGCCGGATCGTCCGTGCGCTGCGCGAGGCCGGTTCCATGAACCCGGTGGTGCTCCTCGACGAGGTCGACAAGCTGGCCGTCGGCTACTCCGGCGACCCGGCCGCGGCCCTGCTGGAGGTGCTCGACCCGGCGCAGAACCACACCTTCCGGGACCACTACCTGGAGGTCGACCTCGACCTGTCCGACGTGCTGTTCCTGGCGACCGCCAACGTGGTGGAGAGCATCCCCGGCCCGCTGCTGGACCGGATGGAGCTGGTCACCCTGGACGGCTACACCGAGGACGAGAAGGTGGCCATCGCCCGGGACCACCTGCTGCCCCGGCAGCGGGAGCGGGCCGGGCTGACCGCCGAGGAGGTCACGGTCGCCGACGGCGCGCTGGCGCTGATCGCAGGTGAGTACACGCGGGAGGCCGGCGTCCGGCAGCTCGAACGGGCCCTCGCGAAGATCCTGCGCAAGGTCACCGTGGCGCTGGCGTCTGACCCGACGCCGGTCCGCGTCGACACCGACAACCTCGCCCGCTACCTGGGCCGGCCCAAGTTCACCCCGGAGTCGGCGGAGCGGACGGCGGTGCCCGGCGTGGCCACCGGCCTGGCGGTCACCGGCGCCGGCGGCGACGTGCTCTTCATCGAGGCCACCAGCATGGAGGGCGAGCCGGGGCTGACCCTGACCGGTCAGCTCGGCGACGTGATGAAGGAGTCGGCGCACATCGCGCTGTCCTACCTGCGCTCCAACGGGCGACGCCTCGGCATCGACCCGAACGCCCTCGCCGGGCGGCGGATCCACGTGCACTTCCCGGCGGGTGCGGTGCCCAAGGACGGCCCGAGCGCCGGCATCACCATGGTGACCGCGCTGGCGTCGCTGGTGACCGGCCGGCCCGTCCGTCCGGAGTTCGGGATGACCGGCGAGGTGACCCTCTCCGGCCGGGTGCTGCCCATCGGCGGGGTTAAGCAGAAGCTGCTCGCCGCCCACCGGGCCGGCCTGACCGAGGTGATCATCCCGAAGCGCAACGAGCCGGACCTGGACGACCTGCCCGCCGAGGTCCGCGAGGCGCTGACCGTCCACACCCTCGCCGACGTCGCCGACGTGCTCGCCCTGGCGCTGCGCCCGGCCGACGTCGACGCGGAGACCCTGGGCGGCCAGCCGCTCGCCGCGGCCTGACCACCCGACACGCCGAGGCCCCCGGTCCACCCGGACCGGGGGCCTCGGCCGTGCTCACCAGCGGTCCCGGCGCTCCCGCCGCTCGCCACCGTCGCCGTCGCGGCCGCGCCGCTCCCGGCGGTCACCGTCGAAGCGGCGCTCGCCGCCGCCGTCACCGTCCCGGTCGCGGCGCACCGTGGCCTTGCGGCCCTTGATGGTGCTGCCGCGCAGCCCCTGGATCACCTCGTCGGCGACCCCGTACGGCACCTCGACCAGGGAGAACCGGTCGGCGATCTCGATCGAGCCGATGTCCCGGCCGCTGACCCCGGTCTCCCCGGTGATCGCCCCGACCAGGTCCTGCGGGCGCACCCCGGCGCGCCGGCCCAGGCCGATGAACACCTGCGTGGTGCCGCCGGAGCGGGGACGCCCGCCGCCGCGCCGGTCCCGGCCGTCGTACCCCGGTCGGGGCTCCCGGGCGGGGCGGACCGCGACCTGCGGGATCTCCTCCTCCTCGTCGGCCGTGCCGGGCAGCGTGGCCTCGTGGGCCAGCCGCACCGCGGCCAGCGCGACCTCCACGAGGTCGAACTCGTCGGTCAGCGACTCGACGATCGCCCGGAACGGGTCCAGGTCGTCCTCCAGCAGCGACTCCCGCAGCGCCGCCTGGGTCAGCTCCAGCCGCCGGGTACGCAGGTCCGCCACCGTGGGGATCTTGTCGACCGTGATCCGCTGGCCGGTGACCCGCTCGATGGTCTTGAGCATCCGGTGCTCCCGCGGCTCGGCCAGGGTGATGGCCACGCCCTCCCGGCCGGCCCGGCCCACCCGGCCGATCCGGTGCACGTACGACTCGGGGGCCGACGGGACGTCGTAGTTGACCACGTGGGTGAGCTGCTCCACGTCCAGCCCGCGGGCCGCCACGTCGGTGGCCACCAGCAGGTCGGCGGTGCCCGCCCGCAGCCGGCCCATCACCCGGTCGCGCTGCTCCTGGCTCATCCCGCCGTGCAGCGCCTCGGCCCGGTAGCCGCGGCCGTTCATCGTCTCGGTGAGCCGGTCCACCTCCTCCCGGCTGCGGCAGAACACGATCGCCGCGGTGGGCGACTCCACGTCCAGCACCCGGCCCAGGGCCGCCGGCTTGTGCGCCCGCGCCACGATGTACGCGCTCTGCCGCACCCGCGGCGCCTCACCCGCGACCGGCCGCTCGCGCTCGATCTGGATGCGCTCCGGGTCGGTCAGGTGCTTGCGGGCCAGCCCGTCGATCCGGGCCGGCATGGTGGCCGAGAAGAGCACGGTCTGCCGGCCGGCCGGAGCGTGCTCCAGGATCGCCTCGATGTCCTCGGCGAAGCCCATGTCGAGCATCTCGTCCGCCTCGTCCAGCACCACGGTGGCGAGCGCGCCCAGCCGCAGGGTGCCCCGGGCGATGTGGTCGAGCGCCCGGCCCGGCGTCGCCACCACCACGTCGACGCCGCCGTCGAGGGCGCGCAGCTGCCGGCCGATCGGCTGGCCGCCGTAGATCGGCAGCACCCGCGCGCCCAGGTCCTTGCCGTAGCGGTGGAACGCCTCGGAGACCTGCACCGCCAGCTCCCGCGTCGGCACCAGCACCAGCGACACCGGATCCCCGCCGGAACGGTCGTCGGGCATCCGCTGGAGCAGCGGCAGGGCGAACGCCGCGGTCTTGCCGGTGCCGGTCGCCGCCTGCCCCAGCAGATCCCGGCCGGCGAGCAGCGGTGGGATGGCCTCCCGCTGGATCGGGGTCGGCTCCTCGTAGCCGAGGACGGACAGCGCCTTCAGCAGCTCGGTGCGCAGTCCGAGGTCCGCGAAGGCGGCGGCGTCGTCGTCGGCGGAGTGGGCGGGATCGGTCGGGGTTGGTGCGGAACTCATGGGACAAGCCTTTCATCACCGCCACCGGGCCGTCGCGGCGACCGTCGCAAACCGTCGCCCCCGCCACGCCGGGGTGAATCCGGCCGGGTCCCTTCACCCGGCCAGGACGGCCAGCAGGGTGGTCGTGCCCACGGCCACGTCCAGCACCCCGCACCACTCCGCGTAGCCCCGGGGGACCACCCGGCCGGTGCGGTGGTGCGCGACGTCCCACGCGGCGTGCCCCAGCCAGCCGAGGCCGACCAGCACGCCGGCGAGGCCGTCCGGCCCGAGCAGTGCGCCGGCCGCCAGGCCGCCCCAACCGGCCAGCCCCGCGAGTTGCCACGCCAGGTTCCGGCGGTCGCCCCACTGCCGCCGCCAGGTGCCGATGAGCAGGTAGCCGGCCGGCAGCACCAGCAGCGTCCACGGGGCGAACACGGTCGGCGCGACCCAGAGGTCCACGGTCATGAGCAGGGCCAACCCCGTCGGCCACCGGCGCGCCACCGCCGCGGCGACCGGGTGGCGGCGGGCCGGCGCCGGGTGCGCGTGCCGGTGCCGCACCGCCACCAGCGCCATCGCCGGCAGCATCAGCAGGTGGCCGCCGAGCATCAGCGCGTCGTCCCCCACGAGCCCGCCCCACCAGGCCGGGAGCAGCAGCAGGAACGGGACGTACATGACGGCCACCATCTCGGCGGTGGCGGTCCATCCGTGGCCCCGGTGCCACATCCAGGCGGCCATGCCCAGCCCCATGTCCGTCGCCATCACCAGCGCGCCGACATCCGCCCGGGCCAGCACGTCCGCGCCGCCCAGCAGCGCCGTGCCGACCCGCCACAGCGGGCCGAGCAGCAGCATGCCGACCACCATCGCCACGACCATCCCGGCCAGGTGGCCGGCCAGCCGTCGTGCGTCCGCCCGCAGCGGTACGCCCACCGTCGTCTCGGTCATGGCCCGAGCCTGCCGGTGCCCCGCCTTCGGGACCAGGCGCGTCCGTCACGGGAAACCCGTGCGTCGCGCACGGGTACGGCGTGACATTCCGCAGGGGTGAACCGTGCGGCCCGCGGCCCTAGGATCGGCGGACATGACGGTCGACGCGGCGGACCGCCGGCTGCGCCGGGCCCGGCAGCTCACCCTGCTGTCGCTGGCGACGAACGTCTGGACCACCCTGCTGCTGCCCGGCGTCGGGCTGGCCCGGGAGCCGGACCCGCGGCGCCTGGCGCTCGGCGTGCTCGGGCTCGCCGGCTTCACCGCCGCCCAGGCCGCGGTGCTGCACGCGGCGGTCACCCCCTGGCTCGCCGGGCCGGCCCGGCGCCGCCGGCACGCCGCGCTGGCGGTGGCCGCCCTGCTCAGCCTGCCGCTGGTCGGCCCGGTCGCCGCCGGGGCCTGGCCCACCTGGGCGTGGCTGGGTGCGTCCCTGGTCGGCATGTCGCCGCTGCTGTTCCGGCCGCTTCCCGCGCTGCTCGCGGCGGCGGTGGTGCTCGGCGCCTCGGCCGCCGTGACGGGGGCGACCGGCGGGCCGCTGCCCACCGCCCTGCTCGTCACCGGCGGCGTGGGCGCCGGCATCGCCGGGGTGACCTGGCTCCAGGTCTGGTTCTGGGACCTGGTCGTCGAGGCCCGGCAGGGGCAGGCCGCCCGGGCCCGGCTCGCCGCCGCCGAGGAACGGCTGCGCTTCGCCCGCGACGTGCACGACCTGCTCGGCCACGACCTCACCGTGATCGCGCTCAAGGCGGAGCTGGCCGAGCGGCTCGCACCGGTCGACGCCGCGCGGGCGGGCCGGGAGGCGGCGGAGGTCCGGCGGCTCGCCGGGTCCGCCCTGACCCGGGTACGCGAGGCCGTGCACGGCTACCGCGCCGTCGACCTGGCCGAGCAGCTGGCCGCCGTGGGGGAGGTGCTGCGCTCCAGCGGGGTGCGCTGCACGGTGGTGCCGCCGGCCGGCGAGCTGCCCGCCCCTGTCGCCGCCGACCTGGCCGCCGTGCTGCGCGAGGCCGGGACGAACGTACTGCGGCACAGCCGGGCCGACTGGTGCCGGATCGAGCTCACCCGCGAGGACGGCCTGGTGACGATGACCGTACGCAACGACGGCGCCGGCAGTGCCGGCCCGGACGGGCTCAGCGGTGGCCTGCGCGGGCTGGCCGACCGGCTCGCCCCGGCCGGCGGCAGCGTCCGCGCGTACGCCGAGGACGGGGTGTTCCACCTCGTGGCGACCCTGCCGGTGACCGCGTGATCCGGGTGCTGCTGGCCGACGACGAGGAGCTGATCCGCCTCGCCCTCGCGGCCCTGCTCGACCTGGAGCCGGACATCGAGGTGGTGGCGCACGCCGCCGACGGCCGCGCCGCCCTCGACGCGGCGCTGGCCCACCGCCCCGACGTCGCCGTGCTGGACCTGGAGATGCCGGTGCCCGGCGGGATCCAGGTCGCCGCCGAACTGGCCCGTGTGCTGCCCGGCTGCGCCACGGTGATCCTCACGGGGCACGGCCGGCCCGCCCACCTCCGGCCGGCGCTGACCGCGGGCGCGCGGGGGTTCCTCGCCAAGGGCGCCCCCGGGGGCGCGCTGGCCGACGTGATCCGCCGGGTGCACGCCGGCGCCCGGTACGTCGACCCGGCCCTCGCCGCCGAGGCGCTGACCCTGCCCGAGTGCCCCCTCACGCCGCGGGAGCTGGAGACGCTGCGGCTGGCCGAGCTGGGCACCCCGGTCGCGGTGATCGCCCGGCGGACCCACCTGGCGGCCGGGACCGTCCGGAACCACCTGGCCGCGTGCGTGCAGAAGCTCGGCGCCGCCGATCGGGCCGAGGCGGTGCGGCGGGCCCGCGAGGCCGGCTGGCTCTGACCCGGCCGGCGACGGGTCAGGCGCGGGCGGGGCCGGTGTCCCGGGCGGGTGGCGCGAGGTCGGCCGGGTCGAGCGCGAGGGCGGCGGCCAGGGCGGGGCGGCCGGCCGGGGTGAGGCGGAGGGCCCGGCCGGTGCCGCGCGCCGTCCAGCCGAGATCGAGGAAGCGCCGGCAGAGCGCGGCGCCCAGCGCGCCGGCCAGGTGGGGGCGGCGCTCGGTCCAGTCCAGGCAGTCCCGGACCAGGGGCCGCCGGGCGGCGCGCAGCGGCTCGACGGGCACGCCGAGGTCGGTCAGCCAGGCGATCCCGGCCGGGGTCACCGCCAGGCCGCCGGCGCGGTCGAGCACGCCCCGGGCCAGCAGGGCGTCATGCAGCAGCACGCCCAGCCGGCCGGCGACGTGGTCGTAGCAGGTCCGGGCGTACGCGAGGGACGCCTGGGCGGACGCGGCGCGCAACGTGCGGGGCGGGGTCGCCGGGGCGGGCGCCCGGCCGGCCAGGTCCTCGACGAGCTGGGCCACCGACGGGTCGGCGAGGCGGACGTACCGGTGCCGGCCCTGCCGTTCCTCGGCCAGCAGCCCGCCGCGGACCAGGCGGGTGAGGTGGTCGCTCGCCGTGGACGGCGCGACCCCGGCGGACCGGGCCAGTTCGCCCGCGGTCCAGGCCCGCCCGTCGAGCAGGGCGAGGCAGAAGCCGGCCCGGGTCGGGTCGGCGAGCAGCGCGGCGAGCCCGGCCAGGGCGTGTCCGTCGGTGCGGCTGGTCATGCGGGCAATGCTGGCACGTGAATCGTTCGGTACCCACCGACGTGTGCGCGTCGCGCTTTACATCGTTGTCTCCAACGTTGTAGAAACGGGGGCACCGCAGTGACCTCCGTCTACCTCCAAGGCAGGCCTGATGGGACACCTCCACCGCCGCGGCGTGCTCGCCGCCGCACTCGCTCTGCTCCTGACGACGACCACGGCCGCGGCTGCCGCACCGGCGGCCGCGGCAGCCGACCGCTACCGGAACCCGGTCTCGGCCGGCTTCGCCGACACCTTCGCCGACCCCGCCGTCGTCCGCGGTGACGACGGCCTCTGGTACGCCTTCGGCACCTCCGACCCGCTGCGCGAGGGCGAACGCCAGGCGCACCGGGTGCCGATCGCCCGCTCGGCCGACCTGGCCGACTGGACCTACGTGGGCGACGCCTTCGCGCCCGACCAGCGACCGGCCTTCGCCGCGGCCGGGGCCGCGTTCTGGGCGCCCGACGTGCGCCGGATCGGCGACCGCTGGGTGATGTACGTGACCGTCACCGACACCACCGTCTCCGGCGACACCTTCGACACCGCGATCGGGGCGGCCACCGCGCCCACCCCGGCCGGACCGTGGACCTTCGCCGACACCCCCGTGGTCGCCCCCCGGCCCGGCGGGGGCGGCGGCTACCTGTGGACCATCGACCCGAGCCAGTTCACCGACGTCGACGGCCGGTCCTACCTCTACTTCGGCAGCTACTACGGCGGCATCTCGGTCACCGAGCTCACGCCCGACGGGCTGCGCGCGGTCGGCACGCCGAGCCTGGTCGCCATCGACAACAAGTTCGAGGGCGGCTACGTGCTGCGCCACGACGGCTGGTACTGGCTGTTCGCCTCCACGGCGAACTGCTGTGCCGGCCCGGCCACCGGCTACTCGGTGCAGGTCGGCCGGGCGCGCGACCCGCGCGGGCCGTTCGTGGACCGGGACGGCCAGCGGCTGGACGTCTCCCGGGCCGGCGGCACGCCGGTGCTCACCCAGAACGGCAACCGGTGGATCGGCACCGGGCACAACGCCGTGCTCACCGACCTGTCCGGGCAGGACTGGATCGCCTACCACGCGATCGACCGGGCCGACCCGTACCTGGACGAGCCGTTCGGGATCAACGAGCGGCCGATGCTGCTGGACCGCCTCGACTGGGTGGACGGCTGGCCGACCGTCAACGCCGGCGCCGGCCCCTCCGAGGGCGCCCGGCCCGCGCCGGTCACCACCGGCCGGGTCGACGCCCGCTTCGACACCGCCGACCTGGACGGCTGGCGGGGCGGCACGGGCCACTGGCGGGTGACCGGCGGCGTGCTGGCCGGCAGCGGCACGCTGACCGCCCGGACCGGCCTCGGCGGCGACCTGCGGGCCGAAGCCGACCTGCGGCTGACCGGCGCGGAGGCGGCCGGGCTGCGGCTCGGCCGGGTGGAGGTCACGGTCGGCGGCGGCCGGCTGACCGCGCGGGACAGCGGCGGCGCGACGGCCGGCGTGCCGCTGCCCGCCGGACTCGACCTCAGCGACCGGCACAACCTGGCCGTGGAGGTAAGCGACCGCCGGCTCGTCGCCGAGCTGAGCCCGGCCCGCCTCGGCGACCAGCTCGCCGTGGTGGCGCTGGAGCTCACGCGGCCGGCGGGCGGTCCGCTCGCCGTGCGCGCCGACGGCGGCCCGGCGGAGTTCGACAACGTCAGCGCGGCCGCGCTGTACCGCCCGGTCCGGCACGTCGTCGCCCCGCCCCGCGTCGGCCCGCTGCTCGCCCGGTACTCCGACGAGTTCACCGGCGGGCTCGACCCCGCCTGGCAGTGGATCCGGCCCAACCCGGCCGCCACCGTGACCGGCGGGGCGCTGCGCTGGCCGGTCGAGTCGACCGACCTGGTGGGCAGCGGCAACACGGCCGGGGTCCTCCTGCGGGACGCGCCCGCGGGCGACTACGTCGCGGAGACGAAGGTGACCCTCGACCTCGGCGAGGACGTCGTCCGCAACTACCAGCAGGCGGGCCTCGTGGCGTACGTGGACGATGACCGGTTCGCCCGGCTCGCCCAGGTGGCCATCTGGAACACCCGCCAGGTCGAGTACGGCTACGAGCTGCCCTTCGCCGGCCAGCCCGTCTACGGCGGCAGCATCGTCGGCACCCCGGCCACCACGACGTGGCTGCGGCTGGCGCACCACGTCGACCGGGTCACCGGCGAGCACGAGTTCCGGGCCGCCTCCAGCCGGGACGGCACGCACTGGACGTGGGGCGCGGTCTGGACCTTTCCGGCCGGCACGACGCCCCGGATCGGTCTGGTCGCGCACGGCGGCGCCACCCCGGCGGTGACCGCGGAGTTCGACTACCTGCGGTTCTACCGCTGACCCCGGCGACCGGGGCCGTCCACCGAGCCGGGCGGCCCCGGTCGGCCGGGATCGTCCCCGTCAGGCGCCGGGGTGCGGGCAGGCCGGGGTCAGCTCGCAGACCGTCCGGGTGTCGCTGTCGTAGCTGCGCGCGGCCACGAACTCCCCGCCCGGCCGGTCCGGCCCGGCGACGGCCCGGGCGCGGCGGCGGTCGGCGTCGCGGAACCGCAGCGCCAGGCTGAGGTGCGGCACCCAGCGCCCGGGCAGGTGCCACGGCTGCGGCCCGGGCGCCCCGGCGAGCACGTCCCAGACCGCGCCGTGCAGGGCGACGAGCTGCGGCGTGGGGCGGACCAGCCAGACCAGCGGCGCGCTGCCGTCGAGGACCGTCACCCGGTCCAGCCGGGCCGGCAGCGGCAGCGCCGCGTCGCAGAGGTCGGCGAGGCGCTGCTCGGCGCCGGGCGGGAACTCGTCGACCGACGCGAGGGTCAGGTGCGGCCGGTTGGTCGGGTGCTGGTGGCGGGCCAGGCTGGGCAGGCCGGCGGCGGCGAGCCGGTCCCAGGCCGCCCGTACCGCCTCCTCCAGCTCCGGCGAGCAGAGCAGTTCGACCGTACGCACGCCGTCAGGCTAGCCGCCGGCGGTGCGCGGTGCCGTCCCGTGGGAAATGCGCGTCGTGGGAGCCGGCGGCGGCGCGATCGTTCGGTCGGGGCCGAAGCGAACCGGCCCTACGGTCGGACGATGACCTGCCCGACGATCCCACCCGCCCCTCATACGCCGGCCTGCGGGCCACCGCTGCCAGTCGACGGTGGCTGGGTGGTCACCCGGCATGCCGACGTGCTCGCCGTGCTGACCGACCCCCGGTGCGTGGTGCCCACCGCGCCCGGCGGACCGTACGGCACCCTGGCCTGGCTGCGCGGCACCGTGAGCCGGTTCAGCGCGCCGGACCGGCATCCCGCCCGCCGGGCGATCGGGGTCGCCGCGTTGGCCGGCCTCGACCCGGACGAGCTGCGCGCGGCGGCCGCCCGATCCACCACCGCGCTGCTCGACGCGGTGACCGTGCCGGCCACCGCCGTGCCGGCCACCGCCGTGCCGGCCACCGCCGTGCCGGCCACCGCCGTGCCGGCCACCGCCGTGCCGGCCACCGCCGTGCCGGCCACCACCACCCGGGCCGCCGCGGCGTCGGGTGACGGCGGCGCGCAGCGGGCCGATGTGATGGCACTGCTCGCGCGGCGCGTACCCCTGGAGGTGCTGGCGGCGCGGCTCGGCCTGGCCGACCCGGCGGCGGCCGTGCCGGCGGTGACCGCGGTGGCCGCGGCCTACCACCCGGGCGCTGAGCCGGCGGCCGTGGCGCGCGCCGACCAGGCGGTGGCCGCGCTGCTGGCCCTGTCACCGCCGGCCCCGGGCGAGGCCGCCGCGAACCGGATCGGTCTGCTCGTGCAGGCCGCCGACGCCACGGCCGGGCTGATCGGCAACGCCGTCCGGCACGGGCTGGCCGCGCCCGCCACGCTCGACACCACCGACCTGCTGGCCGAGGTGCTGCGCCTGGACCCGCCGGTGCGCGCCACCCGCCGGGTCGCGACCGCTGCGCGGCGCCTGGGCGGCCAGGAGATCGGCCCGGAGAGCGTGCTGCTCCTCCGCTTCGACGCGGCCAACCGGGACCCGGCCGTCCATCCGGACCCGGATGTGTTCCGCCCCGGCCGGCCCGGCGGGGCGTTGACCTTCGGCGCCGGTCCCCGGGGCTGCCCGGGCGAACGGCACGCCATCGCCCTCGCCGCCGGCGTGGTCGAGGTGCTGCGCGACCGGTGCCGGCCCGCCGCCCCGGGCGCCGAGCCCGTGGGCTACGCCCCGCACCCCACCCTGCGTGTTCCGACCAGCCTCGAGGTGATGTTCCGATGACCGACCGCACCGCCGCCTTCCATGCCCTGCACCGGTCCGGCCGGCCGCTGCTGCTGCCCAACGCCTGGGACCACGCCTCGGCCGCGGCGCTCGCCGCCCGGGGACATCCGGCCGTCGGCACCACGAGCCTCGGGGTGGCCGCGGCCGCCGGCCGGCCCGACGGGACGGGGGCGACCCGCGACGAGACCCTCGACCTGGCCCGTCGCCTGCGGGACCTGCCGGTGCTGCTCACCGTCGACATCGAGGACGGCTTCGGCGCCGACCCGGCGGCGGTGGCCGGGTACGTCGGCGAGCTGGCCGCGCTCGGCGTGGTGGGGGTGAACCTGGAGGACGGCCGGCCGGACGGCACCCTCGCGCCGGTGGACGAGGTGGCCGCCAAGATCGCGGCGATCCGCGCCGCGGTGCCGGACGTCTTCGTCAACGCCCGCACCGACGCCTGGTGGCTGGGGACGTCCGACCCGCTGCCGGCGGCGCTGGAGCGGGCGGCGGCGTACCGGGCGGCGGGCGCGGACGGGCTGTTCGCCCCGGCTGCCCCGGACGACACCCTCGAGCTGCTGGTGGCCCAGGTGGGGCTGCCGCTCAACGTGCTGCACCGGCCGGGCGGCCCGGATCCGGCCGCGCTCGGCCGGCTCGGGGTGGCCCGGGTCAGCACCGGCTCGCTGCTGTTCCGCGCCGCCCTGGGCGCGGCGCTGCACCTGGCCGACGCGGTCCGTGCCGGCCGGGACGCCGGCCTGCCTCCCGCACCGGATTACGCCTGGGTGCAGGGCCTCGCGGCGGGATGAGGCACCTTAGGGGGGAGATAGGAGGATTGTTCGGGGAGCTGCCGATCCTGGTGATTACGGTGGGTTCAGGTTCGACTACGCCGTGTCCTGCCCGGAGAGGGGCCGACCATGCGAGTGCCCAGCCGAAGCCCCGGACATCAGCCCGGGCCCGCCGTCGCGTCCGCCGCCCCCGCCCGCCGGCTGCCCCCGCCCGCCGGCCGCCGCACCACGCCGGGTGAGCCGGACCTGGCCGCGTACCGGGGCGCCGTGGCGGAACTGCTGGTCGAGGTGGGCGCCCTCGCGGACGCCCCGTCGACCACCGCCCGCCAGGTGCTGCTCGACCAGCGGCTGCGCGAGCCGGCCATCGCCGCCGTCCTCGACGCCACCCCGCAGGGATTCGTCGGCGCCCGCGAGACCCTGCTGCTGGAGATGGCCCGCTACCAGCCCAACACCCGCAGCTCGGCGCACGACCTCACCGCGCTGGTCCGGATCTACCTGCTCTCCCGGATCGACGTGCTGTGGTGGCGGGACAGTGGCACCTTCCTCACCGACGGGCAGGTCGACACCAGCACCGACCTGGTCGACCTGGAGTGGCTGCGCCGGCGCGGCCTGCTCGCCTTCCGCTACCAGGAGCAGCCCGGCACCGTCGCCGGTCGCGGGCTGCGGGCGGTCCAGCGGCGGCTGCGCCCGGACGCCACCCCGCGTACCGCCGGGCTGCGGTTCCGCCGGGCGCGGCGCGAGGTGATCGCGCTGCTCAACGACCTGGGCCGGGAGTTCGCGGCGGCCGCCCGGCCGGGCACCCCGCCGCTCTGGGTGACCAGCCTCGCGCGCAGCGCCGAGCACCAGTACCGGCTGCGCCGGCTCGGCTACGCCGCCATGGTGCCCAGCGGGCACTGCCTCGGCTGGGCGGCCGACGTGGAGCTGGAGTGGTACGGCCGGTTCGGCGCCCGGGACCTCCTCGCCGAGCTGCTCCTGGCCCGGCAGGAGGCCGGCGAGGTCAACGTGGTCGACGAGGGCCAGGCCTGGCACCTCTGCCTCGCGCCCGGTGCCCGGATCCGGTACCGGCGGGCCTACGAGGCCGAGATGGGGATCTGAGCCGATGTGCGGCATCGCGCTGTGCATCGGCCCCGAGGCCGATCCGGCCGTCTTCCGGCGGATGCTGGCCGTCCTCGCCCCGCGCGGTGAGGTCACCGAGACCCGGCAGGAGCACGGCCTGCTCGCCGGCGTACGGCGGTTGCGGGTCGTGGACCGCGAGCGGGCGGTGCAGCCCTGGGTCTCGCCCGACGAGCGGTACGTCCTCTGCTACAACGGCGAGGTCTTCAACCACCACGAGCTGCGCGCGGAGCTGACGCGGCTCGGGCACGGATTCCGGACCAGCGGCGACACCGAGGTGGTGCTCGCCGCCTTCCGGCAGTGGGGCGAGGAGGCGGTGCGCCGGCTGCGCGGCGAGTACGCCTTCGCCGTGGTGGAACGGGCCACCGGCCGGGCGTACCTGGCCCGGGACCCGCTCGGGGTGAAGCCGCTCTACTGGTCCCGCGGCCCCGGCTGCCTGCACGTCGCCTCCGAGGTGAAGGCGCTGGTCGGGCACGGCGCGCCGATCAGCGAGGTGCCGCCGGGGCACCACGGCTGGGCCGAGCACGACGGGCTGGTCCGGCTGCGCCCGTACGTCGACCTGCTCACCCTCGGCGCCGGGCTGCCGGTGATCGACGACCCGGACGAGGCCGCCCTGCTCGTCCGGGTCGCGCTCACCGACAGCATGCGGGTACGGCTGGACACCGACCTCACCGTCGGCGTGGTGCTCTCGGGCGGCCTGGACAGCTCGCTGGCCCTGCTGCACGCCGCCCAGCTGCACCCGGACTGCGTGGCGGTCACGGTCGGCGTGCCGGACAGCCCCGACGTGGCGTACGCCCGGCGGCTCGCCGCCGACCTCGGTGTGCCGCACGAGGTGATCGAGCTGCGCCCGCGCGACATCCGGCTGGCCGACGTGCGCGAGGCGATCCGGATCTCCGAGCTGACCGAGTACGGCGACATCATCAACGCCGTGGTCTCGGTGCCGATCTTCCGGCGGCTGCAGCGGCTGGGCGTCAAGGTGGTGCTCACCGGCGACGGTTCGGACGAACTGTTCGGCGGCTATCCGATGTACCACCAGGTCGGGCCGGAGCGGTCGCGCCGCCTGTTCCTCCACCGGATCCGCAACCTGTGCCGCACCGAGCTGCAGCGGGTGGACCGGGCCAGCATGGGTTACGGGGTGGAGGCCCGGGTGCCCTTCCTCGACCTCAGCGTGGTCGAGCTGGCCATGCGGCTGCCGCTGGACCTCAAGCTGCGGGACGGGCAGGAGAAGTGGATCGTCCGGCGGGCCTTCGCCGACGTGCTGCCGGACTACATCCGGCGGCGGCCGAAGAACCCGATGTCGTACTCCTCCGGGCTGCACGAGCGGGCCCGGCTCTACAAGCCGCTCTTCGCCCGGCTGCACCGCTCCTTCGGCTACCCGCTGCTCGAACCCGTCCGGCGGGACTTCGACAGCGTGCTCACCCGGTGCGGCAACGACCTGGACCGGGCCATCGCCGACGGGTTGGCCCGTCCCGACTACACGGTGCTGGAGCACGCCCGGGACCTGGTGGGCGCGGCGAGGTGGAACGCCGTGCCGGTGGTCCGGCGGCTGGTCGGCCCGCGCGTCGTGCGTCGCGTCGCGTCCCGTCCGTGACCCCGGCGCTTGACTCTGACACCGTGTCAGGGACGAGCGTGAGGGGGCCATGTTCACCATCGGAGAGTTCGCCGCACTCGGTCGGGTGTCGGTCCGGATGCTGCGCCACTACGACGGCATCGGGCTGCTCCGTCCGGCCGTCGTCGACCCGCGCACCGGCTACCGGCACTACCGGGCGGACCAGCTCGGCCGGCTCAACCGGGTGGTCGCCCTGAAGGACCTGGGCCTCACGCTGGACCAGGTCCGGGCGATCCTCGACGACCGGCTGGACGTCGCCGAGCTGCGCGGCATGCTGCGGCTGCGCCGTGCCCAGCTCGCGGCGCAGGTCGCCGCCGACACCGCCCGGCTGGCCGCGGTCGAGGCGAGGCTCCGGATGCTCGATGCGGAGGGACGCATGACCACCGAGGACGTCGTACTGAAGGAGATTCCCGCGCTGCGGATCGCGGAGCTGACCGCGGTCGCCGCCAGCTACGAGCCGCCGGACATCGGCCCGGCCATCCAGCCGCTCTACCCGGAGCTGTTCCGCCGCCTGGAGGTCGCGCGGATCCGGCCCACCGGACCGACCATCGCCTGGTACGAGCCGGCGGGCGACAGCGAGGCGGTGGTCGTGCACGCCGGGGTGAGCGTCGCCGCCGACCCGGCGGCCGCCGGCGACGTGGCCGTGGTCGACCTGCCGGCGCTGCCCGCCGCCGCCACGCTGGTGCACCACGGCCCGATGGACGACGCGGAGGTCAGCATGCGGGTGCTCGCCCGCTGGATCGAGGAGAACGGCTGGCGGGCCGAGGGCTACGCCCGCGAGGTCTACCTGGACTACTGCCCGGACGCGCCGGAGAAGGGCGTCACCGAGCTGCAGATCCCGGTCTCCCGCCGCTGAGCCGTCCGGCCGGGCCGCCCCCGGCGGGCGGCCCGGCCGGCACGCGAGGTCCGATCGCCGCCAGCCACCGGCCGCGCCGCGAGCCAGGCTGGACGGCATGACGACGACGCGCACCAGGTACGTGATCCGACCCGTGGCCGGCGAGGTGCTGGCCGACCTGCGGCGCACCGGCCGGGACGCCTCCGGCCAGCCGCCCGAACAGTGCTGCGCCGAGGGCGGCGAGCCGCTGCGCTGCTGCCTCCGCGACGCCACCCCGGGCGAGGCGCTGCTGCTCTTCGGGTACGCCCCGCCGCTGCCGCCCGGCCCGTACCGGGAGGTGGGGCCGATCTTCGCGCACGCGGTCGACTGCCCCGGCCCGGCGGACCTGACGGCGTACCCGGCCGACTGGCGGGGGCGGCCCCAGGTGCTGCGCGCGTACGACCGGCGGGGCCGGATCGTCGGCGGCCGGCGGCACGACGGCGGCGACCCGGAGGCGGTGATCGCCGAACTGCTGGCCGACCCCACGGTGGACCGCCTGCACAGCCGCAACGTGGTGTACGGCTGTTACATGTTCGCGGTGGTCCGCGGCTGAGCCGGGCGTGACCGGCGGCGGCTGGGGTATCAGCCCGGCATGACCGGACTGGACGCGATCGTGGTGGGGCAGGTGGCCCGGGACCTCGTGCTGCGGGTGGACGAGGTGCCCGGCCCGTCCGGGACGGTCGCGGTGCGCTGCCGGCGGGAGCTGCTCGGCGGCAAGGGCGCCAACCAGGCCGTCGGGCTGGCCCAGCTCGGCGTCCGGGTCGGGCTGCTCGGCGTGGTGGGTGAGGACGAGGTCGGCGACCGGCTGCTGGGCCGGGCCCGCAGCGACGGCATCGACGTGGCCCCGGTGCTGCGCCGGCCGGACACGCCGAGCGCGCTCATCGTGGACGTGGTCGACGACCGGGCGCACTGGCGCTACCTGGAGGACATCCCCGAGGCGACCCTGCTCACCGAGGCGGACGTGACCGGCGCGGCCGGGATGCTGCGGGCCGCCCGGGCGGTGGTGGTCCAGCTCCAGCAGCCGCTGCCGGCGGCGCTCGCGGCCGCCCGGCACGCCCGCGACGGCGGCCGGCTCGTGGTGCTCGACGGTGCCCCGGACGACCCGGACGGCGCGGCGGAACTGCTGTCCCGCGCCGACGTGCTGCGGGCCGACGCGCGGGAGGCCGGCCTGCTGCTGGGCGGCGACCCACCGAAGGACGCCGAGGCGGGACTGGCCGCCGGCCGGGAGCTGGCCGCCCGGGGGCCGGCGCTGGTCGCTGTCGAGGTGGCGGGGGAGGGGAACGCCTTCGTCTGGCCGGACGGGGAGCTGTTCGTGCCGCTGAGCGAGACGCCCACGGTGGACAGCACCGGGGCCGGGGACGCCTTCGTCGCCGCCGTCACGGCCGGCCTGCTCCGCGAGGACCCGTACCCCCGGCTGGCCCGGTACGCGGTCGCGGCGGCCGGTGCGACCGTGGGTCACCCCGGCGGCCGGCCCGCCCTCACGGCGGAGGCGATCGAGGCGCAGCTGGCCCGGATCCCCGGCCGCTGAGTCCCCGATGGACAACCGCCGCCGCCTCTTCTAGCGTCGCGGGCATGCGGAGGACCCTGCTCGCCACCGGGCTCGCCCTGCTCCTCGTGACCACCGCGTGTGCCGAGAGCCGCCGGCCCGCGGCGCCGGCCGCGGCCGGCACACCGTCCGCCTCCCGGCAGGACGCCGGCCAGGTCGAGCGCACCCTGGCCAGCCTGCGCCGGGTCGACGACCTGCCGCTCTACGAGATGACCTACGACGGTGACTACGACCCGGCCGTCGGCATCGCGGGCACCCCGCAGGCGACCCCGTTCGGCTGCTCCCTGTTCGCCGCCGGCGGTGACCGGAGCCGGCCGCTGTTCGCCCGCAACTTCGACTGGGACGCGAACCCCGCGCTGGTGCTGCGCACCGACCCGCCGGACGGCTACGCCTCGATCTCCCTCGTGGACATCTCCTACCTGGGGGTCACGGCCGACCCGGCCGGCGACCGCCGGCTGCTGAACGCGCCGCTGCTGCCCTTCGACGGGATGAACGAGCGGGGCCTGGCCGTCGGGCTGGCCGCCGACGACGGCGCGACCGCGGAGCCGGTGCCGGGCCGGCCCACCGTCGGCTCGGTGCGCGTCCTGCGCCTCGTGCTGGACTCCGCCGCCACCGTGGACGAGGCCATCGCCGTGTTCGGGCGCTACAACCTGGACTTCGACGGCGGCCCGCCGCTGCACTACCTGATCACCGACGCCACCGGGGCGTCCGTCGTGATCGAGTTCGTGGACGGCCGGATGCGGGCCGAGAGGGGCCGGGGCGCCTGGCAGGCCCTGACCAACGTGCCGGCCGTCGGGGTCGCGGACCGCGACCTGCGCACCGACCACCGCTACGGGGTGCTGGCCGAGGCGCTGGACCGGGCCGGCGGCGCGGTGGACGCCCCGGCCGCGCTGCGCCTGCTCGACGCCGTCCGGCAGCCGCACACCCGCTGGTCGGTCACGTACGGGCTGCGCACCGGCGAGGTGCGGCTGGTCACCGCGGGCGGTGGCGAGCGCGGCTACCGGCTGCCGATGAGCTGAGCCGGGTCCGGCCCCCGACGGGAGCCGGACCCGGCCAGGGCGTCACCAGCTCACGTAACCGGTCTGGGTCTGCACGTTCAGCTCGGGCACGCGGATCAGCTGCGCCACCCAGGTACGCGGGTCGCGCAGCTCCAGCACGTCCAGGCCCTTCTGGATGTCACTGGAGTAGATGTGGCCGTTGTACCAGTAGGCCGACCAGGAGCCACCGGTGCGCAGCTGCTCGGCGTTCAGCGGGCCCCGCTCCCAGTAGGCGATCTCCCTGGGCTGCCGGGAGTTGGTGAAGTCCCACACCGAGATGCCGCCCTGGTACCAGGCCTGGACCATGATGTCGCGGCCGGGCACGGGCACCAGTGAGCCGTTGTGCGCCACGCAGTTCTCGGTGTCGGCGTTGGCCCGGGGGATCTTGTAGTAGCTGCGGAACGCCAGCCGCCGGTCGTCGCCACGACCGGTGATGTCGTAGATGGCGTCCGCGCCGCGGTTCGGCCCGGTGGCCTCGTTGCAGGTCGCGGCGCCGCCGCCACCCAGCTCGTCGGTGAAGACGACCTTGGTGCCGGAGTTGTTGAAGGTCGCCGAGTGCCAGAAGGCGAAGTTCTCGGTGTCGCGGACCCGCTCGATCACCCGGGGCGCCTCGCGGTCGGCGATGTCGAGCAGGATGCCGTCACCCATGCACGCGCCGGCCGCGACGTCCTTCGCCGGGTACGCGGTGATGTCGTGGCAGCCGCTGGTGGCCGACTTCTCACCCGGGATGCCCGGGTAGCCGCCGTCCGGGAACAGGTTCGGGGTGGCCACCACGGCGGCGTCGGTCGGCGACCGCAGCGGCACCTTCACGATCGAGATCGAGTCGTGCGGCTGCGGGCAGCCCACGTAGGTGTCCGACGGCCCGTACGAGGAGACGTAGAGGTAGACCGACCGGCGGTCCTTGGCGGGCACCAGGGTGTGGGTGTGCGAGCCGCAGGCTGTCTGCACGGACTTCAGGTAGCGCGGGTTGGCCTTGTCGCCGATGTCGAAGACCTTGATGCCCTCCCACCGGGTCTGCGTCCGGTCCACCGGGGTGCTGGCGCAGGAGTCGTCGCTGCGCGGCGAGTCGGTGGACAGGAACAGAAGGTCACCGTGGACGGAGACGTCGTTCTGGGAACCGGGGCAGAGCACCTGGGACACGATGGTCGGCGCGCTCGGCCGGGAGACGTCGTAGATGACGAAGCCGTCGTAGTTGCCGACGAAGGCGTACCGGCCCTGGAACGCGATGTCGGTGCCGAACGCCGCGGAGGTGTCGAACGGCGCCTGCTTCGGCAGGTTGGCGACCTGGCGCAGGTTGGGGCTGCTGGAGATCTCGTCGACTCCCGGGACGGCGCTGTCCACGGTGGCCGGCGCGGCCTGCGCCCGGGGGATCTCCTGGGCGCTGCTGGCGGGGGCGGTGGCGACGCCGGCGACGAGCAGGCCGACGGCGGCGAGGCTGACGATCCGGATTCGGGACGTGCGGATGCTGATCATCGGCGGCACCCTCCGAAAGGGGATGATGATTTTCCACACCTTACCGGCCGATGACATCCATCAATGTGACCCCGGTCACATGTAAGCGGGTTTGTCTATGGATAGGATCGCTGTCACCTCGACCGGAGGGAGTGCCCTATGACCGGCCGGCAGGGACGTGTCTGGCTCGCCGTCACAGCGCTGGTGGCGCTCGCGGTCATGGTCGGCGTGGTGCTTGCCGGGTGGGGTGGCAGCCGACCGGCGGCCGCTCCGGCGGGTCCGTCCGCCACTGCCACGCCGCCGGTCGACGCGCCGCCGGTCGTCGTGCCCGGCCGGCCGGGGGAGCCGGCGGCCACCCGCGCCGCCCAGGAGGTCCGGGACGGCGCGCCGCCCCGCTACAACGGCCTCGACGTCTGGTATGTCCGCATGATGATCCCGCACCACCAGCAGGCCGTGGAGATGGCGAGCCTCGCCCCGGACCGGGCCGCCGACCCCCGGGTGCGTGCCGTCGCCGACCGCATCCGAGCCGCCCAGGGGCCCGAGATCGGGGTGCTGCGCGGCTGGCTCGGCGCGCGAGACCTGCCCGCCGAGGTCGCCGGGCACGACCACGGCACCATGCGCGGCATGCAGTCGGCCGAGGCCGTGCGGCAGCTCGCCGCCGCCCGGGGTGCGGACTTCGACCGCCTCTTCGTGCGGATGATGACGGCGCACCACGAGGGCGCGGTGATCATGTCCACCGACCTGCTCAAGGTCGGCGCGGATCAGACCCTCCAGGAGTTCGCCAACGCCGTCGCCGTCGAACAGTCCGCCGAGATCGCCCGCCTCCGCGACCTGATCGGCGCCTGACGCCGGCGGCTCTGCCGAGGCCGGCCATCGTCCGCGAGCCGCTACGAACTTGATGACGTAAACGACTCACTCGGCCAGGCCCGTGCGGCGGTGCGGTGGCGATTCACCTACGACATCAAGTTTGTAGGCGCCCGCCAGGATGTCTGCTCCAGCGGGCCTTCCCGACATCGCCAACGACTCGTCGGCGCTACCCGCCGCATGGGCCGTCGTGGTCGGCCGGGAGGGGGCAGCGGATCTGGTCGGACAGCCGGGCGTCGCACCAGATCCGGGTACGCACGAACTGACGGTCCTCCTCGCTGAGCGTGGTCTCGCCGTAGTCGACGGCGGTGACGTGGCCCAGCGAGTCGCGAAGCGCGACGGCCAGCGCGGTCAGGTGCCCGCCCGAACGGATCCGCGTGTCCCCGATTCCGCTCAGCTGTAGCGACATCGCTGCGGACATCACCTCGAAGATCGACTCCGGGGAGTACCAGGCCGGAGCGAAGCTGCCTTCCTACACGCAGCTCGCCGACCTCTACTCTGTGTCGTTCTCGACGGCCGCCCGGGCGGTGGCGCTGTTGCGTGATCGTGGTGTCGTTGTCGGCTCGCCGGGGCGCGTGTCTTCGTCACTGACAGGGAGTGACGCGGTAAGCATTGCCGTGCGCGCGAGCCCGTACCCTGGGTGACCGTGAACCGCATCCTCTTCGGCCGCCCGCTGCGCAGCGTCGCCTTCGACGCCGCCGTATCCGGGCTGGTGGCGTTCTTCGCCGTCCTCGGGATCTTCGCCGAGAACGGCGGCGTCGCGTCCACGTCCGTCGGAGTGGTGATGGCGCTGGTCCTTCTGTTCCGGCGGACCCACCCGTCGGCGGTGGCCGCCGGGGTGGCCGTGCTCGCGCTGCTCCAGGTGGTCGTCGGCTGGGGCCCGCTGAGCTACGACATCGGCGTACTCATCGCGCTCTACAGCGTGGTCAAGTACGCCGACCGGCTGCGCGACGGCGTCCTGGCCGGGATCGTCGCCGCGATCGGCGTGCTGCTCGCCGCCGCCCAGATGCCCGCGCAGGCGCCCTGGTGGGCCGGCGCGCTCTACTACGGCCTGGTCACCGGCGCGGTCTGGCTGGTCGGGCTGAACGTGCGGACCCGCCGGCTCTACGTGGTCAGCCTGGAGGAACGCGCCACCACCCTGGAACGCGAGCGGGAGGCCGAGGCCCGGGCGGCGGTCGCCGAGGAGCGCACCCGGATCGCCCGCGAGCTGCACGACGTCGTGGCGCACAGCATGGCCGTCATGATCGTGCAGGCCGACGGGGTGCGGTTCACCATCGATCGCGACCCGGACACCGCGCGGGAGGCGGCCAAGGTGGTGGCGGACACCGGCCGGCAGGCGCTGGAGGAGATGCGGCGCCTCGTTGGCGTACTCCGGGAGCCGAGCCGGCCGGAGCCGGCGGACGCGCCGGCCGCGGCGGCCGAGCGCGACGGCGGCCTGTCCGCCGAGCCCGCGCACCGGCGGCCGGCCCTGGTCGAGCTGCCCGACCTGCTGGACCGCTTCCGCGCCGCCGGCCTGCGGATCACCGACGCCACCACCGGCACGCCGGTCGCCCTGCCGCCCGGCCTGGAGCTGACCGTCTATCGCGTCGTGCAGGAGAGCCTCACCAACGCGCTCAAACACGCGGGGGTGGGCGCGACGGTCGAGCTGCGCCTCGACTGGTCCGCCGGCGCCGTCGTGGTCCGGGCGGTCGACGACGGGCGCGGCCGCCCGGTGGTCCGGCCGGCGCCGTCCGGCGGGCACGGTCTGGTCGGCATGCGCGAGCGGGTCGGGGTGTACGACGGCAGTATCGCCGCCGGCCCCACGCTGGGCGGGGGCTGGCGGGTCGAGGCGCGGCTGCCGCTACCGTCGGCGTCGGGCACCGAGGAAGGGAAGGCGGCGGCATGACCGTCCGGGTGGTGATCGTCGACGACCAGGCGCTGGTGCGCGCCGGGTTCCGGATGGTGCTCGACTCCCAGCCCGACCTCGCGGTGGTGGGCGAGGCGATCGACGGCGCGGACGCCCTGCGGGTGCTGGACCGCGTCGAGGCCGACGTGGTGGTGATGGACGTGCGGATGCCGACCATGGACGGCGTGGAGGCGACGCGGCGGATCTGCGCCCGGCCGGCCGGGAACCGCCCCCGGGTGCTGGTGCTCACCACCTTCGACACCGAGGCCGACGCGTTCGCCGCGCTGCGCGCCGGGGCCAGCGGCTTCCTGCTCAAGAACGTCCCGCCGGAGGACCTGCTCGCCGCGATCCGGGTGGTCGCCGAGGGCGACTCGGTGGTGGCCCCGTCGATCACCCGGCGGCTGCTCGACCGGTTCGCCGGGCAGCTCGGGCCGGCGCCCACCGAGGACCCGCGGCTGGCCCAGCTCACCGAGCGGGAGCGGGAGGTGCTGCTGCTCGTCGCGCAGGGGCTCTCCAACGCCGAGATCGCCGCCCGGGTGCACGTCGCCGAGGCGACCGTGAAGACCCACGTGGGCCGCATTCTGGCCAAGCTCCAGCTCCGCGACCGGGTGCAGGCCGTGGTGCTGGCCTACGAGAGCGGCCTGGTGACCCCGGGCGGCTGACCCGGCGTACGACCTGGGTCGTACGGGTCCACCCGGTCGGGGGCGACCACCGGCGTACCGAGGTCGAGCGCGCAGGTGGAGATCATTCACGGGGTGCCGCCCATAGCGTCGGAAGGGTCTTCAGGACCAGTCCGACAGGAGCACCACGTTGTCCGCAACCACCACCGCCGGCGTCGCCGTCACCGCCCGCGAGCTGCGCAGGGAGTACGGCTCGGGGCTGAACCGGGTCGTCGCCCTCGACGGCGTCGACCTCGACCTGGCCGCCGCCCGGTTCACCGCCGTGATGGGCCCGTCCGGGTCCGGGAAGTCCACCCTGCTGCACTGCCTGGCCGGCCTGGACCGGCCGTCGGCCGGCAGCGTGCGCATCGGCGACGCCGACCTGGCCCGCCTCGACGACCGCCGGCTGACCCGGCTGCGCCGCGACCGGATCGGCTTCGTCTTCCAGAAGTTCAACCTGCTGCCCACCCTCACCGCCGAGGAGAACATCGTGCTGCCGCTGGCCATCGCCGGCCGGCGGCCCGACCCCGGGTGGCTGGGCCGGGTGGTGGCCGCGGTCGGCCTCACCGACCGCCTGCGGCACCGGCCCGCCGAGCTCTCCGGCGGCCAGCAGCAGCGGGTCGCCGTGGCCCGGGCCCTGGTCACCCGGCCCTGGGTGATCTTCGCCGACGAGCCCACCGGCAACCTGGACTCGCGCTCCGGCGCGGAGGTGCTGCGGCTGCTCCGCGAGGCGGTCGACACGCTCGGCCAGACCGTGGTCATGGTGACCCACGACCCGAAGGCCGCCGCCCACGCCGACCGGGTGGTCTTCCTCGCCGACGGGCGGCTCGTCGACGAGCTGCACGCCCCGACCGCCGGCCAGGTCCTCGACGCGCTCACCCGCCTCGAGGCCGGCGCGCCGCTGGTGGGGCGGTGACCGGGATGCTGCGCCAGGTCCGCGCCGACGGGCTGCGCCTGCTGCTCTCCTCGCTGGCCATCGTCCTGGGCGTCGCCTTCGTGGCCGGCACCCTCATGTTCACCGACGGGATGCGCGCCGGGGCGTACGAGCGGGCCGGCGCCTTCGACCGGCACACCGACCTCGCCGCGTACGCCGGCAAGGACCCGCTGCCCCCGTCCCTGGTCGACCGGGTGCGCGCGGTCGACGGGGTGGCCGCCGCCGAGGGGGAGCTGACCGGCACCGCCGGGGTGGTGGGGGCCGACGGGCGGCCCGTGCTCGGTTACGCCGTCCTCGCCGCGATCCCCACCGACCCGGCCCTCCAGTCGTACGACGTGGTCGCCGGGCGGCTGCCGCAGCGGACCGGCGAGCTGGTCCTCGACGAGGAGACCGTCGCCGACCAGCACTTCACCCTCGGCGCGCCGGTGCGCATCGGTGGGAACGGCGGGCCGGCCCGCCCGTACACCCTGGTCGGTACCGTCGACGTGGCCGGCAGCTCACGCGACGTCGGCGGCCCCTTCATCGGCCTGGCCGGTCCCGACGCCCTCGCGGTGAGCGGGGAGCGCGGCTACGGCCGGATCATGATGGCGGTGCGGCCCGGCGTGGACCGGGCGGCGCTCGCCGACCGGGTCCGCGCGGCGGCCGGGCCGACGGTGACGGTCAAGGACCGCGCCGCGATCCTCGACGAGGCCGTGGCGGACGCGGTCCGCGACCGGCGGCAGTTCGAGCTGTTCCTGGGCACCTTCGCCGCGGTGGCGGTGGTGGTCGCGGGCTTCGTGATCGCCAACACCTTCGCCATCGTGCTGGCCCAGCGGTCCCGCCGGACCGCGCTGCTGCGCCTGGTCGGCGCCACCCGGGGCCAGGTCTACCGGGCCACCCTCGGCGAGGCGGCGCTGACCGGGCTGCTCGCCTCGGCGGCCGGGGTGCTGGCCGGGGTGGGGCTGGCCGCGGGCCTCGGCGCGCTGCTGTCGATCCTGGACGCGCCGGTCGGCGGCGGGGTCACCGTCACGGCCCGGACGGTGCTGCTGTCCCTCGGTCTCGGCACGCTGCTGACCCTGGTGGCCGCCGCCGTGCCGTCCTGGCAGGGCACCCGGGTCGCGCCGATCGCCGCGCTGACCGACGCCGCCGTGCAGCCGGCCCGGCGGGCCGGGCGGGTCCGGCTCGCGGCCGGCGCGCTGGTCCTCGCCGCCGGGGCCGCCGCCCTCGTCGGCGCCGGGATCGTCGGCCAGGTGCCGCTGGTCGCGGCGGGCGGGGTGCTGGCCTTCCTGGGCATCGTGCTGTTCGGCCCGGTGCTGGTGCCGGCCCTGGTCCGGGTGCTCGGCCTGCCGATGCGCCGGCTGCTCGGCGTCCCGGCCGGGCTCGCCGTGGCGAACGCCGTGCGCAACCCCCGCCGGGTGGCGGCCACCGCCACCGCCATGGTCATCGGCATCGGCCTGGTCTCCGCGTTCGTGGTCGGCGCGGGCAGCGCCAAGGCCGGCATCGAGCGCGCCGTGGACGCGCAGATCGGGGTGGACTTCCTGGTCACCGGCATCGGTGGGGACCTGCCGGCGCCGCTGGCCGGTGAGCTGGCCGCCCGGCCGGAACTGGGCGTGGTGCACGAGCAGCGCAGCCGGGTGGTGGACGGCATCGAGGTGCGCGCCGCGCACCCGGCGCTGATCCGGCGGACGCTGTCCGCGGTGGACGCCGGTGACCCCGCCGCCCTGGGGCCGGGCACGGTGCTGGTGCACCGCGAGCTGGCCGCCGCCCGCGGGTGGTCGGTGGGCAGCAGCGTCCCGCTCGCCGGCCGGTCGTTCCGGGTGGCCGCCGTGGTGGCCGACGACAGCCCCGCCCTGGCCGGCAGCCCGGTGCCCACCGGACACGTGCTGGACGTCGCCGACGCCGACTTCAGCCGCCTGTTTCCGACCGAGCGCGGCTACCTGGCGGAGGTGGACCCCGCCGAGGGGGTCTCCACCGACGCCGCCCGGGTCGCCGTGGAGTCGGTGCTCACCCGCTATCCGACGGTCAACCTGCTGGACCAGGCGGCCTACAAGAAGATGCTCACCGGCACCGTGGACCTGGTGCTCGGCTTCGTCACCGCGCTGCTCGGCCTGGCCGTGGTCATCGCGCTGGTCGGGGTGGCCAACACACTCACCCTGTCGGTGGTGGAGCGGACCCGGGAGAACGCGGTCCTGCGCGCCGTCGGCCTCACCCGGGGCGGGATGCGTGCCGTGCTCGCCGTCGAGGCGGTGCTCACCGCGCTGGTCGGCACGCTGCTCGGCATCGCGCTGGGCACCGGCGTGGCCGCCGGCGGGATGGCCGTGCTGGCCCGGATCGGCGGGGACTTCACGCTGGTGCTGCCGTGGGGGCGGCTCGGCCTGATCGTCGCGGTGGCGGTGGTCGCCGCGCTGGCCGCGTCGGTCCTGCCGGCCCGGCGGGCGCTGTCCCGGCCGGTGGTGGCGGCCCTCGGCGCGGAGTGAGCGCCGGACGCCCGAGACGCGTCGAGCCGGTCCCGCGACAGCCGCGGGGCCGGCTCGTCCGGGTGGGGCAGGTCAGCGGCCCGACGCCGGCTGGACCTCGCCGCCGTCGCCTCCACCGCCATCGGCGGGGGCGGTAGTGGTCGTGGTGGTCTCGGTCGGCGCGGTGGTCTCCACCGGCGGCGAGCTGGTGGTCGGGGCCGTGCTCGGCGCGGTCGGCTGGGTCGACGGGACGCTCGACGGGGTCGGCTCGGCCGTGCCGCTCGTGGAGGCGCTCGGCGTCGCCGAGGTCGAGGCCGACGGCCGGCCGGTGGGGCCCACCGGGCGGTAGCTGTGGCCGCCCGCGTCCGTCGGCGGGGCCTCGGTGACCGCGGCGTTCGCGACGGAGTTGCTCGGGGCAACGGCCGGTGCCGTCGTGTCGATGTGGGTGGCCGGCGCGTCGGCGTTCTTCGCCGCGCCCAGGGCGGCGCCCAGCGCGGTCAGCGCCACCAGCACCGCGGCCAGCGCGCCGACCAGCGTGCCGCGGCGACCCGGCCGGCGGGCCGGAGCCACGAGAGCCCCCGGCGCGGCGGCGGTCAGGTCGTCCCGGGTGCGGCTCGAGCCGGTCGCGGTGCGCAGCGTCACCGGCACCATCGCCGTCGGCGACTCGGACGCGGCCGCCCGGGCCGCCTCGGCCATCGCGGCGGCGGTGGGGAAGCGGTCCGCCGGGTCCTTGGCGAGGGCGCGGGCGACCAGGTCCCGGACCGGCTGCGGGATCTCCACCGGCAGCTCCGGCGGCTCGTCGTCGAGGTGCCGGACGGCCACCTGCAGCGGGTTGTCACCGGTGAACGGCGGGCTGCCGGTGAGGCAGCAGTAGGCCACGGCCCCGAGCGCGTAGATGTCGGTCGCGCCGGAGACGGGCCGGCCGGCGGCCTGCTCGGGGGCCATGTAGAGGGCGGTGCCGGGCACCGCGTTCGTGCTGGTGATGCTGGTCACGTTGGTCGACCGGGCCACCCCGAAGTCGACCAGCACCACGGTGCCGTCGTCCTGCACGAGCAGGTTGCTGGGCTTCACGTCCCGGTGGACGATGCCCCGGGTGTGCGCCGCCTGCAGGGCCTGGGCCACCTGCGCCACGATCGACATCGTCTCGCCGACGTCGAGCTGCCCGGCCGCCTCGATCCGGCGGGAGAGCGGCTCGCCCGCCACGAACTCCATCACCAGGTAGTCGGCCCGGCTGCCGTCGGGCAGCTCGTCCTCGCCGCAGTCGAAGACCTGGACCACGCCCGGGTGGCGCAGGGACGCCATGATCCGCGCCTCGGCGCGGAAGCGGGCGATGAAGTCGGGGTCGGAGACCAGCGCGGGCAGCAGGACCTTCACCGCGACCGGCCGGCCGAGCACTAGGTCCGTGGCACGCCAGACGTCGCCCATGCCGCCGGTGGCGACACGGTCATCCAGGCGGTACCGACCGCTGAGTACGACGTCGGAAGTCAACACGTCAATACCGTACCCAGAGCGGCCGCGGAGTATTTCCCGCGATCTCTCCCGTCACGACCGGCGGGCGGCCCGACGGGCCTGGGCCGAACGGTCAACGGCCCCCGCGCCGATCGGCTGACCGTGACGAATCGCGTACGATCGGGCAGGAAAATGTGCCCGGAGGTTCATGTGTCCGGGTCTGGCCTGGTGTTTCGTCCCGGTTAACCGGCCCGCAGCGTAATAGAGGTTGCATCTGTTACGCCGACGCGCCGTTCCCGGCCGTAGACAATTCTCACTCTTTTCACGGTGGGCGGCACCTTGTCGAACCCCGCGTCCGCTCGTAGCGTCGGCCCGGCTCCCGTTCGCCCCGTGACGCCGGTACGGTATGTCCGCCGACGGCCGTCCTCACGGCGGTGTCCATACGCGCGCCCGCGCCTCACGGTGCTGGCGCCGATCAGGTCAGCGGGGGACTGATGGTGCGGGTGGAGGTCCGGTCGTTCGACCGGGCGGGCGTCGGGCACACCGGCACCGGCAGGCGCCGGTCCGGGGCAACGGCACGGCGGGAACGGCGGATCCATGACCGGTGAGCTGAGCGAGGCGGTCACCGCCGCGCAGGCGGGCGACGAGGATGCCTTCCGCTTCCTCTACCGCAGCCTCCAGCCCGGCCTGCTGCGCTACCTCACCGCCCTGGTCGGCGCCGACGCCGAGGACGTGGCCTCGGAGACGTGGCTCCAGATCTCCCGCGACCTGCCCACCTTCACCGGCGGCGAGTTCCGCGCCTGGACGGTCACCATCGCCCGCAACCGGGCCATGGACCATCTGCGCCGGCAGCGGCGGCGGCCCGCCCTGCCGGTGCCCGTGCAGGCGCTCAGCGAACTGGCCGGCGACGCGGACACCGCGGAGCGGGCCGGCGAGACCATCGGCACCGAGAGCGCGCTCGCGCTGATCGCCAGCCTGCCGCCCCGCGAGGCGGAGGCGGTGCTGCTGCGCGCCGTGATCGGGCTCGACGCGGAGACCGCCGGGCGGGTGCTTGGCCGGCGGGCGGGCGCCGTGCGCACCGCCGCACACCGGGGCCTGCGGCGCCTGGCCGCGCTGCTGGAGCGCGCCGACGCCGAGCAACCGGCGGACCGGGCCGGGGGAGCGACGCCGCCCCGCCCCCGTGCCCAGCGGGGACGGCAGGCGCCCAAGGCCGAGCCGGCGGACGGTTGACGTGGAGGGAAACGGAATGAGTTCTCGCCGGTCCGACGGGCCCGCCGACCGGGCGGAGTCGGAGCGCCTCCTCGACGCGGCCCGCGCCGGGTCTCCACCGCAGGCGGCGGCCGATCCGCTGGCGCACCTGCTCGCCGCGGCGGCCGCCCCCGGCACCGCGGCGGAACTGGTCGGCGAGGAGCGGGCGCTCGCCGCGTTCCGGGCCGCGCGGGTGGACCCCGCCCCGGCCGTCGCGCCGCGGCCGCGCCACCGCTTCCGGGTCGGCGCGGTGCTGGCCGGGGTCGCCGCCGCCGCCACCGCCGGGGTCGCGTTCGCCGCCGTGAGCCTCGATCCGGGCCCGGAACCCGCGCCGCCGCCGGCCCCCACCGCGCCGGGCCACGGCACCGGTGGCCCCAGCACGGGCGCCGGCGACCCGGGCACGTCCGGCGTGACCCCGAGCGGCGCGACGCCCGGCGGCGTGCCGTCCACCGCGCCGACGCCCGGCGCCTCCGGGGGCTCCGGCAAGCCCGCGAGCGCCGGGAAGCTTGCCGGGCAGTGCGGCGCCTACCTCGCCAAGTCCGACGCGCAGCGGGCCAAGGCGCTGGAGAGTCCGGGCTTCGCCGACCTGGTGGCCGCCGCCGGTGGCCCCGAGCGGGTGGAGGGGTACTGCCTGGCGCTGGTGCCGGAGAAGTCCCCGGAGCCGAAGTCGGAGCCGAAGCCGACGTCGTCGCCCAAGCCGAAGTCGTCGCCCAAGGCGAAATCGGAGCCGAAGGCGACGCCGTCGTCCGCGGCGCGGAAGGGGACGACGGCCGTGCCCGCCGGGTCGCCTCCGCGCTCCGCAAAGCCGGGCGCCGCCACCGGTCGCTGAGCGGGCGGCGCCCGCGCCGCAACCGGATTCCGGACAAAAATTCATCTCCTCGGGCGCGCGGATCCCGTCTGCTAGACAGAAGATGGTGGGACCCGCCGACGCCCGGCCGCCACGGCCGGGCACCGGCCGACAGTGTGGTCGCCCACCCCGGGGAGAGGAGCCGTCTCGTGGTGATGTCGCCGGACCTGGACCGGGCCACCGTCCTCGGAGACGAGGCCGCGGCCCGCGGGCACATCGCCCGGATCTGCTTCAAGACCGGACCACCGACCCTGACCGGCGTCGAGCTGGAATGGACGGTGCACGACGCCGCGGACCCGACCCGCCCGGTCGACCGCGAGCGACTGCGCCGGGCGCTGGGACGGCACAGCCCCGTCACCCTCGACCCCACCAGCCCGGCCGCCGGGCTCCGGCGCGGTGGCACCGTGACCGTGGAGCCGGGCGGGCAGGTGGAGATCTCCTCGGCGCCGCGACCGTCGGTCGCCGCGCTCATCCTGGCCACCGAGGCCGATGTCGCCGAGCTGCAGGCCCTCCTGGACGCCGCCGGCCTCGTCCTGGGCCGCACCGGCATGGACCCCTGGCGCCCGCCGCGCCCCGTCGTGGAGACCCCGCGCTACCGGGCCATGCGCGACGTCTTCGACCGGCGCGGGCCGGCCGGCCGAGCCATGATGTACAGCACCGCCGGGCTCCAGATCTGCCTGGACGCGGGCCAGCCGGACCGGCTGGCCGAGCGGTGGGCAGCCGCGCACGCCGTGGGGCCGCCGCTGCTGGCCGCCTTCGCCACCGCCGACCGGCACGCCGGCCGGCCCACCGGCTGGGCCTCCACCCGGATGGCCGCCTGGCTGGCCATCGACCCGGCGCGCGTCCGCCCGGTCTGGTCCCCGGCGCGGGCCGACCGGGACCCGGTCGCGGCCTGGACCGGGTACGCGCTCGCCGCGCCCCTGCTCTGCGTCCGCGGCGACGGTCCGGACTGGACGCCGCCCGAGGGCGTCACCTTCGCCGACTGGCTGGCCGGGGCGCTGCCGCACCCGCCGACCACCGACGACCTGGAATACCACCTCAGCACGCTGTTCCCGCCGGTCCGCCCGCGCGGCTACCTGGAGCTGCGCTACCTGGACGCCCAGCCGGGCCGGGAGTGGACGGTGCCGCTGGCGGTGCTGGCCGCGCTCTTCGCCGACCCGGCCACCACCCGGGACGCGCTGGCCGTGGCCACCCCGGTCGCCGACCGGTGGTCCACCGCGGCCCGGCGCGGGCTGGCCGAGCGGCCGCTGGCCACCGCCGCGGCGGCCCTGTTCGACCTGGCCCTGGCGGCCCTGCCCCGGCTGGACCTGCCGGCCGGCATCCACGACGAGACGGACCGAGCGATCCGGCGGCGCCGCGCCGCCGCGGAGAGGGGACACCGGTGACCACGACCGAGCGGCCGGCCACGGAGGGCGAGCAGTTGCGCAGCCGGATCGCGGCCGAACTGGAGCGCACCCGCGCCCGCACCGCGCTGCTCACCGACGCGGTGGACGACGACGACCTGGTGCGCCAGCACTCGACGCTGATGTCCCCGCTGGTCTGGGACCTGGCGCACGTCGGCAACCAGGAGGAGCTCTGGCTGGTCCGCGACGTCGGCGGGCGCGAGCCGGTGCGCCGCGACATCGACGACCTGTACGACGCGTTCAAGCAGCCCCGCAGGGACCGGCCGGCCCTCCCGCTGCTGCCGCCGGCCGAGGCGCGGGCGTACGTGCGCACCGTCCGGGACAAGGTGTACGACCTGCTGGACGGGATCCGGTTCACCGACCGGAAGCTGGTCGAGGACGGCTTCGCGTTCGGCATGATCGTCCAGCACGAGCAGCAGCACGACGAGACCATGCTCGCCACCCACCAGTTGCGCTCCGGTGGCCCGGTGCTCGACGCGCCGCCACCGCCCGAGCCGCGCGCCCGGGTCGGCGGCGAGGTGCTGGTGCCGGCCGGTCCGTTCACCATGGGCACCTCGACCGACCCGTGGGCGCTGGACAACGAGCGCCCCGCGCACACGGTCGACCTGCCCGCGTACGCCATCGACGCGGCGCCGGTCACCAACGGGCAGTACCGCGCCTTCATCGCCGACGGCGGCTACGACGAGCCGCGCTGGTGGAGCGGGGCCGGCTGGCGGCACCGGGTCGAGGCCGGGCTGAGCGCCCCCATGCACTGGCGGCGCGACGGGGACGGGTGGGCGTACCGCCGGTTCGGCCGCTGGTCGCCGGTGCGCGACGACGAGCCGGTGGTGCACGTCTGCTTCCACGAGGCGGAGGCCTACGCGGCCTGGGCCGGCAAGCGGCTGCCCACCGAGGCGGAGTGGGAGAAGGCCGCCCGCTGGGACCCGGCGACCGGCCGGTCCCGCCGCTACCCGTGGGGCGACGCGGACCCGGTGGGCACGCACGCCAACCTCGGGCAGCGGCACCTGTGGCCGGCGCCGGTGGGCGCGTACCCGGAGGGCGCCTCCCCGCTCGGCGTGCACCAGCTCATCGGTGACGTCTGGGAGTGGACCTCGTCCACCTTCCGGGGTCACCCGGGCTTCGTGGCGTTCCCGTACCGGGAATACTCGGAGGTCTTCTTCGGCGACGACTACCGGGTGCTGCGCGGCGGCTCCTTCGGCACCGACCGGTCGGCCTGCCGGGGCACCTTCCGCAACTGGGACTACCCGATCCGGCGGCAGATCTTCAGCGGCTTCCGCTGCGCCCGCGACGCCCGCCCGGGGGAGGCGGCGTGACGGGTGGTGCCGACTGATGTGCCGCCACCTGGCGTACCTCGGTCCGCCGGTCAGCCTGCGCAGCCTGCTCTTCGACCCGCCGTACGGGCTGCTGCGGCAGTCCTGGGCGCCCCGCGACATGCGGGGCGGCGGCACGATCAACGCCGACGGCTTCGGGGTCGGCTGGTACCCGGGCGACGGCGACCCGGTCCGCTACCGGCGGGCGCAGCCGATGTGGAGCGACACCACCCTGCCGGACCTGGCCGGTGTGACGGTCGCGGGCGCGGTGCTGGCCGCCGTCCGCTCCGCCACGGTCGGCATGCCACTGCACGAGACGGCCGCCGCGCCGTTCGCCGAGGGGCGCTGGCTGTTCAGCCACAACGGGGTGGTCCGCGGCTGGCCGGACAGCCTGGTGCCGCTCGCCGCCGGGCTGCCGGTCCGTGACCTGGTCACCCTCGAGGTGCCGACCGACTCGGCGCTGCTCTGGGCGCTGGTCCGGCACCGGCTGCGGGCCGGCGCCGAGCCCGGTGACGCGCTCGCCGAGACCGTCGCGGCGGTATCCGCCGCCGCCCCGGGGTCGCGGCTGAACCTGCTGCTCACCGACGGCGCCACGGTGGCGGCCAGCGTGGCGGGGCACGCGCTGTCGGTGCGCCGTACCCCGGATTCGGTGCTCCTGGCCTCGGAGCCCTTCGACGACGACCCCGGCTGGCGGCCGGTGCCGGACGGCCGGCTGGTGGTGGCCACCGCCGGCGGGCTGGACACCCGGGAGTTGACGGTCGCCTGACACCCCTTTTCCCACACCGGTAGGAACAGGAAGGACTGCTGATGAGCGCGGAGCCACTGGAGATCCACCTGGAGGAGCAGGACCTCGACCGCGGCCTGCGGGAGGACGTCCGGGTCGGCCTGGCCGCGACGCCGAAGTGGCTGCCACCGAAGTGGTTCTACGACGCCCGGGGCAGCGAGCTGTTCGAGGAGATCACCCGGCTGCCGGAGTACTACCCGACCCGGGCCGAGCGGGCGGTGCTGGCCGCACACGCCGACGAGATCGCCGCGCTGACCGGCGCCAAGACCCTCATCGAGCTGGGCTCCGGCTCGTCGGAGAAGACCCGCCTGCTGCTGGACGCGTTCACCCGCCACGGCGATCTGGGCAGCTTCGTGCCGCTGGACGTCTCGGTGAGCGCGCTGCGCGGGTCCACCGCGGAGATCGCCGCCGCGTACCCGGGGCTGCGGGTGCGTGGCATCGTCGGCGACTTCACCCGCCACCTGGACCGGCTGCCCACCGGCGGCCGGCGGCTGGTGCTGTTCCTCGGCGGGACCATCGGCAACCTGCTGCCGGTGGAGCGGGCCGAGTTCCTCACCGCGATGCGCGCGGCGCTGGAGGCCGGCGACTGGTTGCTGGTCGGCACCGACCTGGTGAAGGACCCCGCGGTGCTCGTCCCCGCCTACGACGACGCGGCCGGCGTGACCGCCGAGTTCAACCGCAACGTGCTCCGGGTCATCAACCGCGAGCTGGGGGCGGACTTCGACCCGGCGGCGTTCCGGCACGTGGCGGTCTGGGACCCGGAGCACGAGTGGATCGAGATGCGGCTGCGGGCCGAGCGCCCGGTCCGGGTGCGCGTGCTCAATCTGGACGTCCGGTTCGCCGCCGGGGAGGACCTGCGCACCGAGGTCTCGGCCAAGTTCCGGCCGGAAGGGATCGGCCGGGAACTGGCCGCGGCCGGGTTCGCCCGGCAGGCGTTCTGGACCGACCCGGACGGGCTGTTCGGGGTCAGCCTGGCCCGGGCCGACTGACGCGCCGGTGACCCTGTTCACCCGCGGCGGCCCGTCCGGTGATGATCGGCTACGCTGGGCGGCGCGAAGGGGAGTAGCCCCCAATGTCGTGGTCGACATACTGGTGCGTTCCGCATCCGGCCACGCGGCCCCGGTCACCCGGGGCGGGCGAGACCTTCGACTCAGGCTGTCGCAGCCGGGTCGAGGGCGCCCCCGTACCTCCTCCCGGCCTGATCGGGAAGGTTCACATGGACGGTTTCCTCGTCGCGCTGGTGGTCAGCTTCGGCGTCATCTTCGTCGCCGAGCTGGGCGACAAGTCCCAGCTCATGGCCCTGACGTTCGCCACCCGCTTCCGGCCGCTGCCGGTGCTCATCGGCATCACCGTCGCCACCGCGATCGTGCACCTGGCCTCGGTCGCCATCGGTTACGGCCTCCACGCGGCGCTGCCCACCGGCTGGATCTCGCTCATCGCCGGCCTGGCGTTCCTCGGCTTCGGCGCCTGGACGCTGCGCGGCGACAAGCTGACCGAGGAGGAGAAGCGCAAGGCCGAGAAGAGCAGCCGCAACGCGATCGTGGCGGTCGGTGTGGCGTTCTTCCTGGCCGAACTCGGCGACAAGACCATGCTCGCCACCATCACCCTGGCCACCAAGTACGGCTGGTTCGGCACCTGGCTCGGCTCCACCCTCGGCATGGTCGCCGCCGACGCCCTGGCGATCCTGGTGGGCCGCCTGCTCGGCCGGCACCTGCCGGAGAAGGCCATCCGGTACGGCGCCGCCGTGCTCTTCGCCATCTCGGGTCTGTGGCTCGTCTTCGAGGCGATCGCCGAGCTGAGCTGAGCCCGCCGGCCGGTTCCGGCGCACGTGCCGGCGGCGGAACCGGCCGGGGATGATCGAGGACGGCGTCCGCGGGGTATGCACATCCGGGCGACGCCACGGCGGGTGCCGACCACCGCCTAGCGTGAGCCAGGAGAGGAAACCGGACGACCGGGAGGTCCGCGCATGAGCAGGCACGACGAGCCCAACGAGTACGGCTTCGCCGGGGACGCCACCGCGCCCGAGCCGCCGGCCGGCGGGCGCCCCGACGAGCAGGACCGGATCGAGGAGATCGCGGTTCCGGGCGACGACCTCACCGAGCCGTACGCCGACGCGCTGGAGGAGACCGAGGAGCACGAGGAACGCCCGGCCGACCGCCGCCGCTGAACCGCCACGCGCCGGCCGCCAGCGGGCGGCCGGCGCGGGAGCCGCGCCGGCTAGGCCCGCCGCTCCTGGTAGACGTCCGGGATGCCGTCACCGTCGGCGTCCCGGCTCTCCCGTTCGCTGATCCGCCGGTAGACCCGGTTGCGCCGGATCAGCACCGTCGAGGCCAGCCCGGCGGAGACCAGCGAGCCCAGCAGCACGGCCGCCTTCACCCGCTCGTCCTCGGGGCTGCCCGGCCCGAACGCCAGCTCGCCGATGAGCAGCGACACGGTGAAGCCGATGCCGGCCAGCAGGGCCAGCCCCGCCAGGTCCGCCCAGGTGATCTCCTCGTCGAGCTCGGCCCGGGTGAACCGGGCCAGCAGGAACGTCGAGCCGAACACCCCGACCGCCTTGCCGAGCACGAGCCCGGCGGCCACCCCGAGCACCACGGGGTCGCGGAGGACCGCACCCGGGTCGACGTCGACCAGGGACACCCCGGCGGCGAAGAACGCGAAGACCGGCACCGCGAGGCCCGCCGAGACCGGCCGCCACCGGTGTTCCAGCCGCTCGGCGAGCCCGGGCCCTCCGCCTGCGGCCGGGCGTACCGGCACCGTGAAGCCGAGCAGCACCCCGGCCACCGTGGCGTGCACGCCGGACGCGTGCACGAGCGCCCAGGCGGTCGCCGCGAGCGGGAGCAGCGCCCACCACCAGGTGTGCCGGCGGCGCACCAGCAGGGCGAAGGCGGCGATCGGCAGCACCGCGCCCAGCAGCGGAAGCGGGTGCAGGTCGCCGGTGTAGAAGACCGCGATGATGACGATCGCGAAGAGGTCGTCGACCACCGCGAGCGTGAGCAGGAAGGCGCGCAGCCCCTGCGGCAGGTGTGAGCTGACCACGGCCAGCACGGCGAGCGCGAAGGCGATGTCGGTGGCGGTGGGGATCGCCCAGCCGCGCAGCCCCTCCCCGCCGGCGGAAAGCGTCACCGTGACGTAGACCAGCGCCGGCACGACCATGCCGCCCAGCGCCGCCACCACCGGCAGCGCCGCCCGGCGCGGGTCGCGCAGGTCGCCGGCCACGAACTCCCGCTTGAGCTCCAGGCCGGCCACGAAGAAGAAGATCGCCAGCAGGCCGTCGGAGGCCCAGGCGGCCAGGCTCAGGTCGAGGTGCACGGCGGCGCCGCCCGGCCACGGCACCACGTCGCCCAGGTCGGCGTACGCGGCCCGCCAGGGTGAGTTGGCCCAGAGCAGGGCGATCAGCGCGCCGAGCAGGAGCAGCCCGCCGCCGACGGTCTCGGCGCGCAGCACGTCGGCCAGGAACCGGGCCTCGGGCCAGGACCGGCGGGAGAGCAGGCGGGGGGACGGCGGGCGGCGGTCGGTCATGCGGTGTCCGTTCCGGGAGCAGGGTCGGCGGAGTCCTCGCCGACCAGACTTCCCGGCACACCGGTTCCGACCCTATCCGGCCGCCCGCCCGCCCGCACCAGACGGCCGGGTCCGGCGTTAACAGGGTGGGCCGCCCGGATATGTGTTCTGAAATGGAAGGATTTAGACCTTCTGTGCGGTTCTGATCGTTTAGATTCGTCGAGTCACTTAGCGTGATGTATAGGCGTTTGATCCTGGCACGCGTACTGGGGTTTTTAGGGGGCTTTCGTGCAGTTTCATCGGCAGACCGGCGTGTCGCGAGGGGGAGCGTGATGGACGTTCTCGGCTACCTGC
Source organism: Micromonospora chaiyaphumensis (assembly GCF_900091435.1). Lineage (GTDB taxonomy): Bacteria > Actinomycetota > Actinomycetes > Mycobacteriales > Micromonosporaceae > Micromonospora > Micromonospora chaiyaphumensis. The sequence continues at coordinate 592,183 of NZ_FMCS01000001.1, read as the reverse complement.
GCCTGGTCCGGCGCCACTGGTGGATCGTGCTGGTCACGGTGATGATCGCCGTCGGCGCCGCCGCTCTCGTGACGATCCGGACGGCGCCCCGTTACGAGGCCTCGGTGACCTTCTTCGTCACCACGCCGAGCCAGGGCGTCACCGACGCCTACCAGGGCAGCCTCTTCCTCCAGCAGCGGGTGAAGTCCTACGGTGACCTGCTCACCAGCGACCGGCTGGCGCAGAGCGTCGTCGCCGAGGCCCCGCTCGGGCTCACCGCCGACCAGGTCCAGCACCGGATCACCACCTCGACCGAGGCCGGCACGGTGCTGCTGAAGGCGACCGTCACCGACACCGACCAGACGCGGGCGCTGAAGACCACCGAGACGCTCTCGGCCAAGTTCATCGAGCTGGTGCAGAAGGTGGAGACGCCGCCGGACGGCAAGGCGCCGCCCATCAAGCTCGAGGTGGTCAGCGGTCCCCGGGTGACCTCCAGCCCGGTCTCGCCGCAGCCGGTGCGGAACCTGGTCATCGGCGGCCTGCTGGGGCTGCTGCTCGGTGCGGGGCTGGCCGTGCTGCGCGGCCTGGCCGACGTCCGGATGCGCGACGCGGCCGCGCTCCAGCGGGTCACCGGCAGCCCGCTGCTGGGCGAGATCCCGTTCGAGTCCGGGGCGAAGGCGGCCCCGCTGATCGTCGGCGAGGCGGCCAACTCGCCGCGCGCCGAGGCGGTCCGCAAGCTCCGCACCAACCTGCGCTTCGTCGACGTGCACGAGCCCGCCCGGGTCATCGCGGTCACCAGCGCGCTCCAGGGCGAGGGGAAGACCACGATGGCCTGCAACACGGCCATCGCCCTGGCCGAGGCGGGCTGGCGGGTGCTGCTCATCGACGCCGACCTGCGCCGTCCCAAGGTCGCCGACTACCTCGGCCTGGACGGCGGAGTGGGGCTCACCGACGTGCTGGTCGGCGACGTCCAGGTCGGCGACGTGGTGCAGCGGTGGGGCGACAAGTCGCTGCTGGTGCTGCCCAGCGGCGCCACCCCGCCCAACCCCAGCGAGCTGCTCGGCTCGAAGGCCATGGCGGACCTGCTGGTGGCGCTGCGCGAGTCGGCCGACATCGTGGTCATCGACACCGCGCCGCTGCTCGCGGTCACCGACGGTGTGGTGGTCGCCGTGCAGGCCGACGGCGCGCTGCTGGTCACCCAGCAGGGCCGGACCTCGCGCAGCCAGGTGGCCGCCGCGGCCCACGCCCTGCACTCGGTCTCGGTGCGCCTGCTCGGTTGCGTGCTCAACATGGCCAAGGTGGCCAAGGCGGACGCCTACCAGTACGAGGCGTACAAGGTGGTCGTGCCGGCCGCCGGGCCGTCGGTGCCCACCGACCGGGCCGGGGTTGCCCGGCGTGGGGAGAAGGCGCCCGTGGGCGACCACACCCAGGAACTCACCCGGCTGTCCCGATGAGCGCGAGCACCGGTCGGATCGAACGCTCGATCTCCTCGGCGCAGCGCCGGAAGTCGGCGGGCGAGCCGCCGATCGGGTCGCGCAGGTCGTCCGCGTCTCCGGTGGCGGGTTGCAGCCGCCCCCGGGCGCGGGCGGCCGCCGCGACGGCGGCCCGCAACGGGGACCCCGCGCCCGTGCCGGTCGGCCCGGTCGCCTCCGCCGCCTCGGCCGTGGCGGCGGAGGCCAGCCGGGCGAACTGGCGGAGCGTGAAGGTCCGGGGCAGCGCGGCCGGGGTCATCGCCGTGCAGACCGAGCGCTGCCGCCGGGTCGCGGTCAGCACCAGGGCGGACCGGGTCAGGTGCTCCGGTCGGAGCCGGCGGGTGCGGAACGCCCGTGGGTCCGCGCCGGTCCCGGCGGCGACCTCGACCGCGTACGGGTGCATGGCGGCCCCGTCGAGAGCGTCGGTGCCCGCGCTGGTCACCGCGACCGGCAGGTCGCGCAGCAGCCGGCGGGCGATGAACTCCGCCATCGGGGACCGGCACATGTTGGCGTGGCAGACGAAGAGCACCCCGTCGACCATCTGCACCCCTCTCGTCGGCACGGTCGCGGGAGGGGGTGCCGCGACGGCGGTGTTCCGGCGGTCGCGGCCGGACGCAGAGGGGATGTCGGCATCCTACGGGGTGCCGGGACCCGCGCGTCGGGAAGCCCCGCCCGGAGCGCGGCCATGAAGATCGGCATCCTGTCGTACCACTTCCCGCCCGAGCCCGCGTTCATCCCGGGCAGCCTGGCCGAGGAGCTGGCGGCCCGCGGCCACGAGGTGCGCGTCCTCACCGGCTTCCCCGACTATCCCGGCGGGCACGTCTACCCGGGCTGGCGGCAGCGCTGGCGGCACCAGACCCGCAGCGAGCGGCTGACCGTCCGCCGGGTGCCCCGGTACGCGGCCGGCGACGGCTCCGCGCGGGCGCGGATGGCGAGCTGGCTGTCCTTCGCCGGCAGCGTGGCGCTGAGCGGCCGGCGCTACCTCGGTGACGTCGACGCCCTCTACGTCTTCCAGCTCCCGGCGGTCACCTTCGCCGCGGCCGGCCTGCTGCGGCTGCTCGGCCGGGTGCCGAGCGTGCTGCACGTGCAGGACGTCTGGCCGGAGGAGGAGCCGTCCCGGGCCGGCGAGACGCGCCGGTGGTCCGGCCGGCTGGACGCCACCCTGCGCCGGATCTACCAGGAGGCGGGCGCCGTCGCGGTCACCGCACCGTCCATGCGGGACCTGGTCGTGGCCGGGGGCGCCGACCCGGACCGGGTGCGGGTGGTGCTGAACTGGACCGACGAGCGGATCTTCCGCCCGACCGAGCCCAGCCGGGCGGTCCGGACGCTGATCCGCCGGGACGGCCGCTGCGTGGTGATGCACGCGGGCACGATCGGCGTACGCCAGGGGCTGGAGACGGCGGTGCGCGCGGCGGCGGCGCTGGACGACCGGCTCGACCTGGTCCTGGTCGGCTCGGGAGCCGAGGAGCGGCGGGTGCGGGGGCTCGCCGCCGAGCTCCGGGCGGACAACGTGCGGTTCGTCGACCGGCGGTCCCCGTTGGACATGCCGGAGCTGTACGCGGCGGCCGACTACCAGCTCGTCATGCTGCGTGACCTGCCGGAGCTGCGGGGCATGGTGCCGGGCAAGCTCCAGGCGGCGCTCTCCTGCGCCGCGCCGGTGGTGGCGTCCGCCGGCGGCGACACGGTCGCGCTGGTGGAACGGGCGCGCGCCGGGCTGTCCTGCCCGCCCGAGGACTGGGCCGCGCTGGCCGACCGGTTCTGGCTCGCCTCCGCCATCCCACCGCCGGCCCGGGTCGACATGGGTCGCCGTGGCCGGGACGCGTACCTGCGCGAGATGTCGCTGCGGGCCGGTGTCGACCGGATCGAGGGCCTGCTGCACGAGGTCTCGGCGCGCGCCGGCAGTGCCCGCCGCTGACCGGAGCGGTCCTCGCGAAAACGCCACGCGGTAGCAAAGTGCATGATACTGCCGCGAAACGGTGGAAATTCGTGCTAGAAAGCGATCAATCGTTATTAGTGTCCGGTTTCGAGCACGGGAGAGTGGTGTGACGGAAAGCGGTGGGCCGCCCCACCGGCGGCGGCGCTCCCGGCGCCGCAGCCGGGCCCGCGTACGCCGGGTCCTGCTCGTCGGGCTGGTCGTCGTCTCGGTGCTGCTGGCCGCCGGCGGTTGGGTCGGGTTCCGTGGCTGGCAGGCCCGGGCGCACCTGCTCAACGCGGCCGGGCTGGCCCAGGAGCTCAGCACCCAGGTGGTCGGCGGCGACGTGGCCCGGGCCCAGCGGACGCTGGCCGCTCTCCAGGAACAGGCCGCCGCGGCCCGGAGCGCCACCGGCGACCCGGGCTGGTGGCTCGGCCAGCAGACCCCGTACGCGGGCGACGACCTGGCCGCGGTGCGCCAGATCGCGGTGGCCGTCGACGACCTCGCCCGGCTCGCCTTCCCCACCCTGCTCCGGGTCGACCTGGCCTCGCTGGTGCCGAAGGAGGGGAAGCTCGACCTGGGCCGGCTGCGTGCCGTCTCGGCCGAGGTCTCCGCGGCGGACCAGGCGGTGCGGCGGACCGGGGAGCGACTGCGCGCGGTCGACGCCGACGACCTCGTGGGGCAGGTCCGGGACGCGGTCTCCGGGTTGCGGACCGAACTGGACCGGCTGGGCGAACTCACCTCCGCCGCGGACCAGGGCGCCCGGCTGCTGCCGGCGCTGCTCGGCGCCGACGGGCCCCGCAGCTACCTGCTCGTCTCGCAGAACCCGGCCGAGCTGCGTGCCACCGGTGGCATGTTCGGCGCACACGCGGTGCTGCGGGCCGAGGGCGGCCGGATCCGGATGTCCGGGCAGAACAGCGCCAGCAGCCTGGGGTCGTTCACGCCGCCGCTGCCGGTGAGCCCGGAGCTGCGGCGCCTGTGGCGGAACCTGCCCGGGACGTTCCCGGCCGACGTCAACCTCAGCCCCGACTTCCCGACGGCGGCGGCGCTCTACCGGGAGATGGTCCGCCGGCGCACCGGCGCCACGGTGGACGGTGTGCTCGCGGTGGATCCGCTGGTGCTGTCCTACCTGCTCGCCGTGATCGGGCCGGTCACCGTGCCGGACCGGCCCAGCCTGGCCGGCAGCACCGTGGTCCGGACCCTGCTCAGCGACACCTACCGGACGCTCGACAACGCGGAGCAGGACGTCTACTTCGCGAGGGCCGCGTCCGCGGTGTTCGACGCGCTCTTCACCAAGGCGGTGAATCCACGGGCCCTTTTGACCGTTTTCAACCGTTCTATTGCAGAACGTCGGATATTGTTCTGGAGTGCCCATCCCGCGGAGCAGCGCGTCCTCGGCGACAGCCGGTTGGCCGGGAAGCTCCGCGAGAAGGACACCGTGCCGACCGTCGGCGTGTTCCTCAACGACGGCAGCGGCGCGAAGCTCGGCTACTACCTGAGGTTCTCGGCAACCGTGACGGTCGGCGACTGCCAGCCGGACGGGCGCCGGGAACTGCGGCTACGGGTGACGGTCCACTCCACCGCCCCGCAGTCGGGCCTGGCGAAGTCGGTCACCGGCCTCGCGCTCTCCGGCGATCCGTACACCGCCCGCACCCTGGTGTCGGTGTACACGCCGACCGGAGGGGCGGTGCTCGGCGGCCGGCTGGACGGGCGGGACACCGCGATGGGCAGCGGGACCGCCGGTAGTCGCCAGGTGACCGTGGCGACCGTGGAGGTCAAGCCGGGGCGTACCCGGACCCTCGACGTCACCCTGCTCACCGGCAAGACGAGCGCCGGCACGGCCGAGCTGGTGCTCACACCCACCGTCACCCCATGGACCACCCAAGTTGTTTCCGCACCAAGCTGTGATCAGTAGGAGGGAATCCATCATGCGGCTATCCCGCATCTTCATGGCGCTCACGGTCGGCCTGGCCGTGGCGGCCGTGCCGACCGCGGCCGGCGCGGCACAGCCGCAGCCACCGGTGTACCCACCGGCGAACCCGACGCTCACCGTCTCGCCGCCGACCATCCGTCTCGGCGGGACCTTCACCATCCGGGGCGAGGGCTTCCTGGCCGGCGCCGTCGCGATCAGCGTGGCGATCAGCGGCAACCCCAACGCCGCACCCGCACAGGGTTCGGTCCGCAGCGACGGCAGCACCGTCGCGATGGCCGCGGTCGCCTACCAGCAGCCGCAGCCGGCGCCGACCGCGTTCAGCGTGACGGCGGACGAGGACGGCGAGTTCACCATCACCTACCGGCCCACCCGGACCGGGCGGCACACCTTCACCGCCACGCAGGCCGACCGCGTGGACAGCGCCACGGGCATCGTCCTGCCGGCGCGGCCGGACCGCCCGGGGCGGCCGGGTGGCGGCAACCTGCCGGTGACCGGTGACAGCCTCAGCACGCCGGTGAAGCTCGGCGGCGGCCTGGCGGGCGCCGGTGCGGTGCTCGTGCTGCTCTCCCTGGCCTGGCGTCGGCGCGGTCGCTTCGGGATCGGCTCCCGCTGATCCTGCGGCATCCCGGGCAGCGCCCGGACCGCTCGCGACGGTGCCCGCCGGACCACATCCGGCGGGCACCGTCGCGCCTGCGGCTCCTCCGACACAATGTCCGGATGGAACCGACGCCGCCATGGACGGACCGGACCGGCCTGCTGGTGCTGCCCGGCGGCGCCACCGTACGCGGGCGGCGGATCGCCGCACCGGCCACGCCCGCCGACTTCGCCCTGCTGCTGGCGCCCGGCCCCGATCCGGCCTGGCCGGCCCGCCGGATCCGCTGGCCCGACTTCTGGCTGCCGCTCGACCGGGCCGACGCGCTCGACGCGCTGCGGGAGGCGTGGCGCCGCGCGTACGCGGGGGAGCGGGTCGAGGTGGCCTGTCACGGTGGCGTCGGCCGGACCGGCACCGCCCTCGCCGCGCTGGCCGTCCTGGACGGGCTCGCTCCCGGGGCCGCGGTGGCCTGGGTCCGTGCGGGTTACCACGCGAGGGCGGTGGAGACCCCGTGGCAGCGCCGGTGGCTGCGCCGCGTCCGTTGAGCCGCTCGGTAGGGTGCCTCCTCATGAGCGCACGGGTCCTGGCTGCCACCACCGTCGTCGCCCTGCTCGTCGCCGGGGCACCGACCCCGGCACACGCCGCTCGGCCGGTGACCGCCGCCCCGGCGGCGGTGCCCTGCCCGCGGCTGCCGGCGCCGAAGGTGACCCGGCCGCCGCGGCCCACCCCGCCCCCGTCCGTCCCCGAGGACCAGGCCGTCGGCGGGGACGGGCTGGCCACGCCGGGCCTCGTGACGCCACCCGGCAGCCCGGCCCCCCCGGCCGTCACGGCCACCACCTGGCTGGTCGCCGACCTCGACACCGGGGCCGTGCTCGGCGCCTGCGGCCCTCACGAGTACGGCACGCCGGCGAGCACCCAGAAGCTGCTGCTGGCCGCCACCATGCTGAACCGGATCGACCCGAAGCAGGTGGCCGTCGCGACCCGGGCCGACCTGGACATCGAGCGGGGCAGCTCGGCCGTCGGCCTGCTCGTCGGCGGGCGCTATCCGGTGGAGACGCTCTGGCTGGGGCTGCTGCTCCAGTCCGGCAACGACGCGGCGAACATGCTGGCCCGGCTCGGCGCCGGCAGTGCCCGCGCCGGTGTCGCCCAGATGAACGCCGAGGCGCGCCGGCTGGGCGCCCGCCAGACCCACGCCGTCACGCCGTCCGGGCTCGACGGGCCCGGGCAGTTCACCAGCGCGTACGACCTGGCGCTGATCGCCCGCGCCTGCTTCGCCGACGCGCGGTTCCGCCGCTACGCGCGCACCGAGCGGACCCAGATCCCCGCCCAGCCCGCGCTCAAGAAGGGCGGCTTCCAGATCCAGAACGAGAACCAGCTGATCTACCGGTACCCGGGTGCGCTCGGCGGCAAGACCGGCTTCACGGAGCTGGCCCGGCACAGCTACGTGGGCGCGGCCCAGCGCGGCGGCCGGCGGCTCGTGGTCACCCTGCTCGGCGCCGAGGCCCGCCCCGTACGCGGCTGGCAGCAGGGCGCCCAGCTGCTCGACTGGGGCTTCGCGCTGCCCCGGGACGCCTCGGTCGGCCGGCTGGTCCAACCCGGCGAGCCGGCCGCCGAGCCGGCCGTGCCCAGCGGCTCCCCGGCCGCGGCCCACCCGACCCCGCCGCCGGCCTGGCGGGGGCCGGCCGGGACCGCGCTGCGCCGGATGGCCGACGGCGACTGGCAGGTCATCGTGCCCACTGCCGGCCTGCTCGCCCTCACCGTCGGCGGTCTGGTGGCGGCGCTGGTCGCCCGCCGTGGCCGGTCCCGCCGGGCCGGTCGCCGCCGCGCCTGACCCGCGACCGGTCCACGTACCGGTCGGGCGGACCGGCCGCGATGCCGCCCGCCCGGCCGCCGGTCGCCCTATCGTCGGGTGATGCGGGACAGCCGGCCAGCCGACGGAACCCCGCCCCGCGCGCCCGCGGCGGTGTGCGCCCGCCCGGAGAACCACCGCTGACCCCGGCGATGCGCCGGAGTCACCCGCCCGCCGGCCGCCTGGCCCGAGCCCTGCGGATCACCCCGCGGAACGTGCTCCTCGTGGTCCTGCTCGGCCTGGGGGTGTACGTCCTGCTGCCGCAGCTCGGCCAGGCACGCGCCGCGCTGCACGCCGTGCGCCACGCCGACCCGGTCGCGGTGACCGGGGCGCTGCTCGCCGCGGCCGCCACCTATCCGCTGAGTGCCCTCGCGCTGCGGCTCGCGGTCGCCACCCCGGTGCCGCTCGGCCGCACGGTCGCCGTCCAGGTGGCCGCCGCCTTCGTCAACCGGCTCGCGCCCGGTGCGCTCGGCGGCGCCGCACTGAGCCTGCGCTACCTGCACCGGCAGGGACTGACCGTGCCGGCGGCAGCCACCGCGGTCGCCGTGAGCCGGGTCGCCGGGGTGCTCGGCGTGGCCCTGCTGCTGCCCGTCCTGCTGCCGTTCGCCCGGGGGACGCGCCGGCACCTCGTGGACGCCGTGGCCGGTCGCGGGCTGGCCGTGCTGCTCACCGTGCTCGCCGTGCTGCTGGCGGTCGCCGTGGCGCTCGCCGTACCCCGGTGGCGGTCCCGGCTCCGGGCGGCCCGGCACCAGGTCGCGGACGCCCTGCGCGCGCTGGCCCGGAGCGGCCGGGTCGTGTCGCTGCTGACCGTGAGCGTGGCGCTGACCCTCGCCTACGCCGCCGCGCTCTGGCTGGCCCTGCTCGCCGTCGGGCTGCCCGCCGCGCCGGCGCTGCTCGCGCCGGTGGTGCTGGTGTGCGTTCTCGGGGAGGGGCTGGCCACCGCCGCGCCGACCCCCGGCGGGCTCGGCGCCACGGAGGCCGCCCTCGTCTCCGGCCTGCTGCTCTACGGCGTCCGGACCGAGACCGCGGTGGCCGGGGTGCTCGTCTACCGCCTGGCCACCTTCTGGCTGCCGGTGCTGCCCGGCTACGTGGCGCTACGCCTGCTCCTGCGCCGCGGCGCGATCTGAGCGGGGAGAGGCGGCAGCCTATCGTGGACGACGGTCCGTCGGACGCGAATGGCGGAGCAGGCGACCCGATCGGGTCGGCGTGGCTACCGTGCCGGTTCATGAGGACCTGGGGAGCGCCGGTGGCGCTGGCCGCCGCCCTGCTCGTGCCGGCATCGATCCTGCCCGTGCCCGCCGCGGCGGCCGCCCGGACGGGCGGGCCGTCCGCCCGCCGGCTGCCGGCCGGGGCGCCGCCCTGCCCGAACGTGCCCGCGCCGGCGACCCGGCCCCCGCAACCGCCGCCCGCGGCCAGTCCCGCCGCGCGGGCCGTCGGCGGCGCCGCCCTGGCCACCGCCGGCCTGGTCCTGCCGCCGGCCGCGCCCGCGCCGCCGGCGGTGACCGCGACCTCCTGGGTGGTCGCCGACCTCGACACCGGCGCGGTGCTCGGCGGCTGCGGCCCCCACGAGTACGGCGTGCCGGCCAGCGTGCAGAAGCTGCTGCTGGCCGCCACCATGCTGCCGCGGCTGAACCCGGACCGCGAGGTGACGGTGACCGACGAGGACCTGGACATCGAGCCGGGAAGCTCGGCGGTGGGCCTGGCCCCGGGCGGCCGGTACCGCATCGAGACGATCTGGCTGGGGCTGCTGCTGAAGTCCGGCAACGAGGCGGCCAACGCGCTGGCCCGGCTGGGCGGCGGCCCGGACGGGAAGGCCGGCGGCATCCGCGCGATGAACGAGGAGGCCCGGCGGCTCGGCGCGCTGCAGACGCACGCCGTCACCCCGTCCGGCCTGGACGGTCCGGGGCAGTTCACCAGCGCGTACGACCTGGCGTTGATCGCCCGGGCCTGCTTCGCCGACGCGGCGTTCCGCCGTTACACCGCCACCCGGACCGCGCAGGTCCCGGCCCAGCCGGCGCTGCGGGAGAAGGCCTTCCAGATCCAGAACGACAACATGCTGCTCGACCACTACCCGGGCGCCATCGGCGGCAAGACCGGCTTCACCGACCTGGCCCGGCACACGTACGTGGGCGCGGCCGAGCGCGGCGGCCGGCGGCTCGTGGCGACGCTGCTGGGCGCGGAGATCCCCCCCCGGCGCGGCTGGCAGCAGGGGGCCGCCCTGCTCGACTGGGGCTTCGGCCTGCCCCGGGAGGCGGCGGTCGGCCGGCTGGTCGGTCCCGGCGAGCTGGACCGGGCCAACGCGTCGCCGACCGCGGCCGCGTCCGCCCTCGCCGGGGGCGCGGGGCTGGGTGGCGCCGGCACCACGGCCACCGGCGCCTGGCCGGGCGCCGGCCCGTCCGCCGCGGTCGGGGTGGTGCTGCTGGCCGGGGGATGGGTGTTGCTGGCCCGGCGCCGCCGGCACGCCGCCGCCCTCGCCGCGACGCCGCCCGGTGCGCACCTGGGCGGCGCGGAGGGCCCGGACGACGACTGAGCGGTCGCCGGCCTACCGGCCGGCGGGGCGCGCGCTGCTGTCCCGCACCACCAGTTCGGTGGCCAGCTCGACGCGGGGCGACTCGGTCTCCTCGCCCTGGGCCAGGCGCAGCACCGTGCGGGCGGCGAGCCGGCCCATCTCCACCAGCGGCTGGCGCACCGTGGTCAGCGGCGGGGAGGCCCAGCGGGCCTCCGGCAGGTCGTCGAAGCCGACGACGCTCACGTCGTCGGCGACCCGCAGCCCGCGCCGACGGACCGCCTCGTAGACCCCGAAGGCCATCTGGTCACTGGCCGCGAAGATCGCGGTCGGCGGGTCGTCGAGGTCGAGCAGCGTGCTGCCGGCGGTGAAACCGGAGGCGTGGTAGAAGTCGCCGGGTTGCACGAGCCGGTCGTCCAGCGGAACGCCGGCCGCCTCGAGCGCCGCCCGGTAGCCGTCCAGCCGGGCCCGGCTGCACAGCAGGTGGGTCGGGCCGGCCACGAAGCCGATCCGGCGATGACCCAACTCCAGCAGGTGCTCGGTGGCGGCCAGGCCGCCGGCCCAGTTGGTCGCTCCGATCGCCGGCACGTCCGTGCCCGGCACGCCGGTGGCGGGGTCGACCACCACCACCGGCACGTTGAGCCGGCGCAGCTGGGCGTGCACGGGCGGGGCCAGGTGCGAGGTCACCACGATGACCCCGTCCGAGGCGCGGGACCGCAGGTTCTGCAACCACTTCCGGGTCGAGGTCGACTCACTGTGGATCGCCGAGACCACGGTGCCCACCCCGGCGGCGTGACCGACGTCCTCCACGCCCCGGATGATCTCCACGGCCCACGGGCTGTCCAGGTCGTTGAAGACCAGGTCGACCAGCTCCGCCCGGCGTACCGTGCGGCTGCCCCGGCGCCGGTAGCCGTGGCTGCGCAGCAGTTCCTCGACCCGTTCGCGGGTGCCCGGTGCGACGTCGGAACGCCCGTTGAGCACCCGGGAGACGGTGGGCACGGAGACGCCGGCCTCCCGCGCGATCGCGGTGATGGTCACCCTGGGCTCGTCGTCCGTGTTCACCCGTGTCTCCTTCACCGGCCGGAAGTGCCGGCCGCGAACCCTGGACGGCGGGCCCGTCCCCCCGGCCATCCTGCCGCACGGGCGGGGGTTGACGACAGCACGGGCCGGCCCTACCGTTCCGAGAAGTTGCGGGCCTGTTCCGGAAGATTGTCGGCACGTGCCACCCCATCCCGAAAGGTCCGACGATGAGCAGACACGCCGTGACCGCGGGGGAGTGAGGCGTGCACACCGACCTGCCCGAGGCGGAGCTGCGCGCCCACCGCAGCGACCTGCGCGAGCCGCCGGACTTCGACGCGTTCTGGGCCGACACCCTCACCGAGGCCCGGTCCTGCGGTGACCCGATCGAGGTGACCGCGGTGGCCACCCCGCTGGCCGGGCTGGACGTCTTCGACGTGACCTTCCCCGGCTTCGCCGGCCAGCCGATCAAGGCATGGCTGCGGGTGCCCCGCGACGTGCCGGGGCCGCTCCCGGCGGTCGTGCAGTACGTCGGCTACGGCGGCGGGCGCGGGCACCCGCTGGAGAACCTGCTCTGGGCCGCCGCCGGGTTCGCCCACCTGCAGATGGACACCCGCGGCCAGGGGTCCGGCTGGAGCCGGGGCGACACCCCGGACATCGCCGGGGCCGGCCCGCAGGCCCCCGGGATGACCACCCGGGGCGTCGAGGACCCGCGCCGGTACTACTACCGCCGCTTCCTCACCGACGCGGTCCGGGCCGTCGACGCGGCACGCCTCCTGCCGGCCGTCGACCCGGCCCGGGTGGCGGTGCTCGGGCACAGCCAGGGCGGCGGGGCCGCGCTGGCCGCCGCCGCCCTCGTGCCGGAGCTGCGGGCGGCGGTGGCGTACGTGCCGTTTCTCTGCGACATCCCCCGCGCCGTGACCGTCACCGACGCTACGCCCTACCGGGAGATCCGGGACTACCTGGCGGTGCACCGGGACCGCGAGGAGCAGGTGCTGCGCACCCTCGCCTACGTCGACGGGGTCGCCTTCGCCCGCCGGGCCACCGTGCCGGCCCGCTTCTCCGTGGCGCTGATGGACGAGATCGTCCCGCCGTCCACCGTCTACGCCGCCTACCACGACTACCGCGGGCCGAAGGAACTCGCGGTGTGGCGGTACAACGGCCACGAGGCGGGCGGCATCGACGACGACGTGGCGGCGCTCGACTTCCTCCGCAAGGCGCTCGACGCCTGAACCGCCGATGCCGCCCCGGGCCCGGGCGAGGCTGGTAGACACGGCAGGGTGGGGACCGGGACACGGGTGGCCGCGGCCCTGGCCGTGCTGGCCACGGCGCTCGCCGCCGGCTGCCAGCGGCCCGCCCCGCGCCCCGCCCCGTCGGCCACCCCGCCGCCCGCGCCGTCGGCCACCCCGAGCGGCCCCCGCGCCCCGGCCGACGTCGTCGACCTGGCCTCCGTCGCCCCGAGCATCCGCACCGACCTCCGGTACGCCACCGCGCACAACTTCGTCGGCCGGCCGATCACCGGCTATGCCGAGCCGCTGTGCCTGCTCACCCGCCGGGCGGCGGAGGCGCTGCACCGGGTGCAGGCCGCCGCCCTGGCGCAGGGCCGCAGCCTCAAGGTGTACGACTGCTACCGCCCACAGCGGGCGGTGGACGAGTTCGTCGCGTGGGCCAAGCTGCCCGGCGAGCAGCAGATGAAGGGCGAGTTCTATCCGGACGAGCCGAAGAGCCGGCTCTTCGCCGACGGCTACATCGGCGCGCCGACCGCGCACAGCCGGGGCAGCACCCTGGACCTGACCCTGGTCCCGGTGCCCACCCCCGACCAGCCGGCGTACGTGCCGGGCCAGCCGCTGACCGCCTGCACCGCCCCGGCCGGCCGGCGCTTCCCGGACAACTCCGTCGACATGGGCACCGGCTTCGACTGCTTCGACCCCCGCGCGCACACCGCGGACGCGCGGATCACCGGGGCGGCACGGGACAACCGGCAGTTGCTGAAGCGGCTGATGACCGCGCAGGGCTTCGAGAACTACCCGCGCGAGTGGTGGCACTACCGGTACGTCGACGAGCCGTACCCGGACACGTACTTCGACTTCCCGGTGGCCCGCTCGGCGCTGCGGTGAGCGCCGCCCCGGCGGGGAGCGGCGCCCACCGCGGCGGTCAGAGGATGCCGCGCGCGACGAAGGCGGCCCGGGTCGCGGTCGCGGCCTGGGCGCCGTAGAGACGTTGCGCGGCGGCCACCGTGGCCAGCGCCGCGTCCCGGAACGTGACGTCCGTGGTGAAGGCGAACTGCGCCTCCACGATCAGCGTCGTGGCCCGGCGGTCACCGAGCGCGGTGCGGATGTCCCACAGCGCGCGGGACCAGATCTCGCCGTCGGCGTGCACCTCGCCCACCAGGTCGGCGGGGTAGACCTTGGCGCCGTCGAGGCGGCGCAGGCAGTGCGGGGCGGTGCGGGTGTAGGAGACCGAGTCCCAGTCGGCCACGCAGGCCTCCGGGGTCCTCGTCGGCACGCCGGTGGCCCAGCTGGTCACGGCGACCGCCAGGTAGTCGCCGAACGCCTCGCCGATCGCGCCGGACTCCAGGGTGGTGCCGAAGCCGGGCACCTGGCCGTCCTGCACCGAGTGGCCGTACTCGTGGACGATCACCTCGGCGTCCTCGCCGTCGTCGACGCCGCCCTTGCCGAGGGTGATGTTGGCCTTGTCCTCGCGGAAGAACGAGTTGTCGCCGCCGTACTGGTCGATGCGCAGCTCGATCTGCCGCTGGTTGACCGGCCGCAGCGTGCTGCCGAAACCGAGCGACTGGAGGTACGCCTGGGCGGTGTTCACCCAGTGGTAGCCCATCACCTGCTCGAACTGGTCGGCGTCGCGGTGCCGGGCCGGGTACGCGCCGTCGACGGCACGGGCCGGGGTGCCGGTCTTGCTCTTGACCACCACGTACTTCCCGGTGAGGGTGCCGGAGCCGTCCAGGTCGGTCAGCAGCACCGGCCGGTACGCCCCGGCAAGCGCCGGGTAGTCCGCGTCCTTCTGGTCGGTCAGCGACTGGTCGCCGAGCTGCTGGACCGGGTTCGGCGCGAAGACGGTGGCGGTCGCGGTGTGGCCGTAGGGGTCGCCGGCGGCCTGGACGGTGGTGCCGCCGGCCACGAGCGTCGCGGTGACCGCCGAGGCGACCAGCGCGGTACGTCGGATGTGGGGGTGCATCATGATCCCTTCGGAGGCGGATCGATCCGCTGAGACTAGGCGTCTCGCTGAGCACTGCCAAGCAACCCGGAGCAGGCCGCCCGGCCTGCGGAGAGGGACCTCTCGTCAGCCGTCGCGGCGCAGCGGCAGCCAGGCCAGCACGTCCTGGATCCGCGCGTCCCAGTACCCCCAGTCGTGGTCGCCGGGGGAGAAGTCCACGGTGACCGGTACGCCCCGGCCGCGCGCCGTCGCCACGAAGCGGGTGTTGTCCTCGTAGAGGAAGTCCTCGGTGCCGCAGGCGACGTAGAACGCCGGCAGGTCGTCGCCGGAACGCTCCAGCAGCGCCACCGTGTCGTCGTCCGGGCCGGCCACGTCCCGGTCGCCCCACACCGTGTGCCAGACGGCGGGGTCCATGGGGCTCGTCGGGTGGTGGCGCCGGTGGGCCACGTTCAGGGCGCCGGACAGGCTGGCCGCCGCCGCGAACCGGTCCGGGTGGCGCAACGCCCACTTCACGGCCCCGTAGCCGCCCATGGACAGGCCGGCCACGAAGGTGTCCTCGCGCCGGTCGGAGAGCCGGAAGAACGACCGGCACACCTGGGGCAGTTCCTCGCTCAGGAAGGTCCAGTACCGGTTGCCGTGCGCCTCGTCGCAGTAGAAGCTCCGCTGCACCTGCGGCATCACCACGGCCAGCCCCAGTGGGGCGACGTACCGCTCGATCGAGGTGCGCCGGGTCCACACGGTGTCGTCGTCGGTCAGGCCGTGCAGCAGGTAGAGCACCGGCGGATCGCCGGCCCTGGCCGCGCCGGCCATGCCGATCCCGGCCGCGCTGTCGGGCAGCAGCACGGTCATCGACGTGCCCATTCCGAGCGCCGTGGAGAAGAAGTCACACCGGATCCTGGCCATGCAGCGGGAGCGTACCGGGCCCCGGACGCGGGCCCGATGGTGGTCGAATCGACCGTTCCTATTGCCGTGGGGCGTCCAGGGGGGACAGGATGACCAGGCGCGCCGGAAACACACCCGTAACCTGCGTGCAGCTGGTCTCTGTCACAAGGAAGTGGGAGTCAGTCATGAGCGACGTTTCGACGGCACTGGGTGTGCGCCTCTACCCGGACCTGGTCGAGCCGGGCGGCCTGGCTCCCGCTCTCGTGCAGACGGCGGCCCGGCACCAGCTCGACATCGGCCGGGTGACCGCCCCCGAGCAGGGGCGCAGCCGGTTCACCTGCGCCGAGGCGACCTCCGACCGGGGCATCGTGTGCGTGAGCCTGGGCGCCCAGGCCCGTTACTTCATGATCGACCTGCGGGTCGACGGCGAGGTCCAGGCCCGGGGCGACGCCACCGACCTGCTCCAGGTCGCCCAGGTGGCCGGGGCCTGGCGGGCCGGGTGCACGCTCGCCGAGCTGACCGCGCGCTACCCGTTCATGGAGGAGATGAAGCGCCACCCGGTGGCGCACGCCTCGTAGCGCACCCACAGTTATTCGTTTGCCGGCGCCCCGCGCCGGCTGCTGGAATCGGCCACGACGCACATGGGAAGGAGGAGCTCGAGATGCGAGCCGCGTGCATGTCCCCGCAGAAGCGAACCACCGCCGACCTCAAGGACATGACGCTTCGTGAAAACCCTCAATCTCGGCATCCTCGCCCATGTCGACGCCGGTAAGACGAGCCTGACCGAACGGCTGCTGCACAGCGCCGGGGTCATCGACGAGCCCGGCAGCGTCGACGCCGGCAACACCCGCACCGACACCCTGGCGCTGGAGCGGCAGCGGGGCATCACCATCCGCTCCGCCGTGGTCTCCTTCGCCGTCGCCGGGACCACCGTCAACCTCATCGACACGCCCGGCCACCCCGACTTCATCGCCGAGGTGGAACGCGTGCTCGGCGTGCTCGACGGCGCGGTGCTCGTGGTGTCCGCCGTCGAGGGCGTCCAGGCCCAGACCCGGGTGCTGGCCCGCACCCTGCGCCGCCTCGGCATCCCCACCCTGTTCTTCGTGAACAAGGTGGACCGGGCCGGCGCCGACCCGGACGCGGTGCTGCGCCAGCTCGCCGACCGGCTCACCCCCGACGTGGTCGCCCTCGGCCGGGTCGACGCCGCCGGCACCCCGGGCGCGACGTGGATCCCGCATCCGCCCGGCGACCCCGGCCACCACGCCCGTCTTGTCGACCTGCTCTCCGCGCACGACGACGCGCTGCTGGCGGCGTACGTGGCCGACGAGCGGGCGGTCACCCCGATGCGGCTGCGGACGGTGCTCGCCGCGCAGGCTGCCCGCGCCCGGGTGCACCCGGTGCTCGCGGGTTCCGCCATCACGGGGGCCGGCGTGGCCGACCTGATCGACGCGGTCACCGGGCTGCTTCCCGCCTCGGCCGGGGACGACGACGCCCCGCTCTCCGGGGCCGTCTTCAAGGTCGAGCGCGGCCCGTCCGGGGAGAAGGTGGCGTACGCCCGGATCTTCGCCGGCACCGTGCGGGTCCGCGACCGGATCCGGCACGGCGACGGCCAGGAGGCCCGGGTCACCGCCCTCGGTGTCTTCGACGGCGGCGACGCGACGCCCGCCGACGCGGCCGGCGCCGGCCGGATCGTCCGGCTGCACGGCCTGGCCGGTGTCCGCGTCGGCGACGTGCTCGGCGTCCCGCCCGAGCGCCCGGCCGCCCGGCGCCACTTCGCGCCGCCCACGCTGGAGACCGTCGTCGAACCGGTACGCCCGGCCGACCGCCCGGCCCTGCACGCCGCCCTCACCCAGCTCGCCGAGCAGGACCCGCTGATCAACCTGCGCCAGGACGACCGCCGCCAGGAGCTCGCCGTGTCCCTCTACGGCGAGGTGCAGAAGGAGGTCATCGAGGCCACCCTCGCCGGCGACCACGGCGTCCCGGTCACCTTCCGGGAGACCACCACCGTCTGCGTGGAACGGGTCGTCGGCGTCGGGGCGGCCGTCGAGTGGATCGGCCGGGACCCCAACCCGTTCCTCGGCACCGTCGGCCTGCGCGTCGAGCCCGGGCCGGTCGGCGGCGGCGTCGAGTTCCGGCTCGGCATCGAACTCGGCTCGATGCCGCTGGCCTTCCTCAAGGCGATCGAGGAGACGGTCCGGGAGACCCTGCGGCAGGGCCTGCACGGCTGGGCCGTGATCGACTGCGTGGTCACCCTCACCCACGGCGGCTACTGGGCCCGGCAGAGCCACGCCCACGGCGTGTTCGACAAGAGCATGTCCAGCACGGCCGGCGACTTCCGGAACCTCACCCCGCTGGTGCTGATGACCGCCCTCACCCGCGCCGGGACCCGGGTGCACGAGCCGGTGCACCGGTTCCGGCTCGACCTCCCCGCGGACCTGGTCGGCACGGTGCTGCCCGCGCTCGCCGGGCTGGGCGCGACTCCCCGCAGCAGCACCCTGCGCGGCACCGGCTACCTCATCGAGGGGGAGGTCCCCGCCGGGCGGGTGCACGCGCTGGACCAGCGGCTGCCGGGGCTGACCCGGGGCGAGGGCACCCTGGAGGCCGAGTTCGACCACTACCGCCCGGTACGCGGACCGGCCCCGAGCCGGCCCCGCTGGGACCACGACCCGCTGCACCGCCGGGAGTACCTGCTGGCCGTGGCCCGCCGGGTCACCGGCCGGCCGGCGCGCTGACCCGCCGCGGATACCGGGCGCGCATCCCGTCCACGCAGGTGTCGCGGGAGGTCGGCCCGCCGAACCGGAGCCGGTCGTAGCCGGTGAACGCCGGTTCCAGCGCGTCCAGTTCGTCGACCAGGGCGTGCAGCCGGTCGAGCCAGGCCGCCGACCCGGCGTCCGGCTCGGCCGGCGCCGCCCCGATGGCCGCGGTCAGCTCGTCCTTGCGCCGGATCGACTCCGGTGTCACCGAGCGCAGGCAGACGTACTGGCCGCTCAGGTAGGTGTCCCACTCCTCGGCGCCGCGCGCCGGGTCGGCCCACTGCGCGACGAACCACCCGGGCAGCGCGTCCACCCCGCCGGCCCGCTCCGCCAGCGCGAACAGGTCCGCCGGGACCATCTCCGCGCCGTCCGAGCGCAGGTAGCCCGGCAACGGCAGCCGCCGGTCCAGCATCAACCGGCGTACGGCGTCCGGGTCGCGCCCGGACGCCGCGCACAGCGCGTCGAGCGCCACGAACTGCCCGCTGACGTACGCGTCGTCCGCCGCCGTCATCGGGTGCTCCCCGTTGACCTCCCGGAACCGCTCCGCCACCCGGCGCCGCCAGTCCATCCCGTACCCCTTCCGTCTTCTGCCTGGTCCGACGCTAGGGCCGGGACCGTTCGGTGCCCGCCGAAAGGTCCTCACGAATATTCGCTTGCGACGCTTCCGACCCCGCCCGTACCGTGAACGGGCCAACGTCAACCGGTTCCACCACCCAGGGAGCACACCGTGTCGCAGCAGAACCGCACCCAGGCCGAGCGGCCCGCGCCGCGCGGCGGTGCCCTGCTGCCCGAACCGGGCCCGGGTCGCTGCCGGCGGCAGCAGTGGCAATCGGGGTGGTGGCGCGACTAGCGCCGGCGCGACACACACACGCGCAGCCGCCCGCCCCGAGACCAGGGACCGGGCGGCTTTCTCGTCACCGGGTCCGAGGGGCGTAGCTCAACGGAAGAGCACCGGATTCCAAACCCGACGGTTGCAGGTTCGAATCCTGCCGCCCCTGCACGACCGCGTCCCGGCCGTCCGGCCGGTGGCGTCGCACCTTCTCAACTCCACAGCGGACGGCACGAGCACGACTCCCGGCCGGCGCCCGCGCGCCGGCCGGGCAACCGGGACGAGGGAGCTGGCTGACCCGCTCGCCTTGGGCGCGAGAGACACGCGGTTCGATTCCGCGGTCCCGGACACACGCGGACGGCATCCGCCGTCCCGCGGGCCGTTGGAGCAATTGGCAGCTCACCCGGTTCTCACCCGGGAGGTCACGGGTTCGAGTCCCGTACGGCCTACGCCGGTCCCGCCCCGGGACCGCCTCGCGGTTGTAGCGCAGTCAGGCAGCGCGTCACCCTGCCATGGTGAAGATCGCCGGTTCGAATCCGGCCAGCCGCTCGAACATCACCCCTGAACGAGGAGACAACGATGGGTTTCACCCCGCTGGCCGGTACCCGGGCGCCGGTCCGGGTCTGGACCGACCCCTACACGATCGAGGCGCAGGCGGCCCGGCAGCTGCGCAACATCGGCACGCTGCCCTGGGTGCACGGCGTCGCCGTCATGCCGGACGTGCACTTCGGCAAGGGCGCCACGGTCGGCTCGGTGATCGCCATGCGGCAGGCCGTGTCGCCGGCCGCGGTCGGCGTGGACATCGGCTGCGGCATGTCCGCGGTCCGCACCTCGCTCACCGCGGCCGA
Organism: Micromonospora chaiyaphumensis; assembly: GCF_900091435.1. Taxonomy (GTDB): domain Bacteria; phylum Actinomycetota; class Actinomycetes; order Mycobacteriales; family Micromonosporaceae; genus Micromonospora; species Micromonospora chaiyaphumensis. Next base: position 572,440 of record NZ_FMCS01000001.1, on the reverse strand, counting down.
CCTGCCCGACGACCTCGGCCCGCTGCGGAGCGCCATCGAGGCGGCCATCCCGGTCGGGTTCGCCATGCGCGCCGACGCGGTCGACCCGCGCCGGATCCGTGGGCTGGAGCAGGGCGGCTGGGACGAGTTCTGGCGGCGCTTCGGCACCCTGGACCGGAAGGTGGCGCAGCTGGAGACCCGGGCCCAGCGGCAGCTGGGCACCCTCGGCGGCGGGAACCACTTCATCGAGGTCTGCCTGGAGCAGGGCGGCCCGGACGACGGCCGGGTCTGGCTGATGCTGCACTCGGGCTCCCGCAACATCGGCAAGGAACTGGCCGAGCGGCACATGGCGGTGGCCCGTGGGCTGCCGCACAACGTGGAGCTGCCCGACCGGGACCTCGCGGTGTTCCTCGCCGGCACCCCGGAGATGGACGCCTACCGCCGTGACCTGTGGTGGGCGCAGGAGTACGCGCGCCGCAACCGGGCCGTCATGCTCGCCGTGCTCTGCGGGGTGGTGCGGGACGAGTTCCCGCAGGTCGGCTACGACGAGCCGATCTCCTGCCACCACAACTACGTGGCGGAGGAGAGCTACGACGGGGTCGAGGTGCTGGTGACCCGCAAGGGCGCGATCCGGGCCGGTCGCGGCGACCTGGGCATCATCCCGGGATCGATGGGCACCGGGTCGTACATCGTGCGTGGCAAGGGCAACCTCGACGCGTACTGCTCGGCGTCGCACGGGGCCGGGCGGCGGATGTCGCGGGGGCAGGCGAAGCGGACGTACAGCACCGCCGACCTGGCCGCGCAGACGGCGGGCGTCGAGTGCCGCAAGGACGCCGGGGTGGTCGACGAGATCCCCGGCGCGTACAAGGACATCACGAAGGTGATGGCCCAGCAGGAGGACCTGGTCGAGGTGGTCGCCCACCTCAAGCAGGTCGTCTGCGTGAAGGGTTGAACCGACCGGCGCCCCCCGAGGGGGGAGGGGCGCCGGTCGCCCGCCCCGGTGGCGCAGCGGAGAGCGCGCCGGTCTACGAAACCGGAGAGCCCAGGTTCGAATCCTGGTCGGGGCACGGTCCGCGGCATGCGGATCCCATGCGAGCTGGTGCAACCAGGCAGCACATCCGATTCTGGATCGGGGAATTGAGGTTCGAATCCTCAGCTCGCAGCGACACCTACCGGCTGCGTCGGGCGATCCGTACGCCGATCGCGACCGCGCCGATGACGAGCAGGCCGGCCAGGAGCTGGAGGCCGGGCGAGTCGTCGGCCTCCCCGTAGACGATGCCGGCGACGCCGAGCGCGACGGCGAGGACGGCGACGAGCCCGAGCAGATACTTCATCGGTCTTCTCCCTGTTCCTCGACCCATTCCAGCAGGTCGCCGGGCTGGCAGTTCAGCACCCGGCACATGGCTTCGAGGGTGCTGAAGCGGACGGCCTTGGCCCGGCCGTTCTTCAGCACCGCGACGTTGGCCGGGGTGAGCCCGACCCGCTCGGCGAACTCGCCCACGCTCATCTTGCGTTTGGCCAGCTCGACGTCGATCCGGACGACGATGGGCATCAGATCACCGCTTCCATGTCGGTCCGGAGCGTGGTGGCCTGCCGCAGCAGCGCCCGCATGACCACCATGAGCAGCCCCAGCGCGGTAACTCCGGTGACCAGCAGGAACAGCAGCAGCGGCAGACCGGGGTCGTCGGCGTTGAAGCCGACGTAGAGGAAGACGCCCACCAGCACCACCCAGGCGGCGGCGATGGCCCACACGATCGCGTCGACCCAGGCCAGCGACGCCTCGCTGAAGATCTGGTCCTTCTTGACCAGGGTGAGCAGCTTCCAGGTGCACACGATCACCACCTGCACGCAGAGCACCCAGAACACCGTCACCGCGGTCGCCGGCCAGCGCAGGTACGCGAGGTCCGGGTTCTCCCGGGCCATGTACGCGAACTGCCCGGGCAGCGACATGGTCTGGAACAGGACCAGGATCCCGAACAGCAGCACGAGGAGGAGTCTGAGCGGGAGAACCGCTCGCTGAGCTGTGAGCATGCATCGACTATCGCTTGGAACCTATCGAAAGTCAATCGGTTCGCCGTGACAACTCATGCCCCCGTGGCGCAGCGGAGAGCGCGTCGGATTCCGGATCCGAAGGTCGCTGGTTCGAATCCAGCCGGGGGCACGCACCAGCCCGACCGAATGCCCGAGCGGCCAGGGAGCGGACTGCAACTCCGCGCACCGGGGTTCGAATCCCCGTTCGGTCTCGACACCGCCGTCCGCTGTGGGTTCGCGTCACCGGGCGGCGGTCAGCTCGACCGGGACGCGGACCGCGTTGATCCGGGAGCCGTCGCGCGCCGACACCTCGTACACCTCGACGGTGCCCCGGCCGGCCGCCGCGCCCCGGTAGCGGACGTCCAGCCGGTAGGCGCCGCGGCAGCCGGAGCCGCAGGAGGCCGTGGTGAAGGCGGTGCCGATCTCCCGGCCCGCCGCGTCGAGCACCCGGACGCTCACCGTCGCCTCGTACACGTCGGCGGTACCGCTGACGGTGACCGGGCTGGCGACCCGGTCGCCGATCGCCGGGGCGGTCACCACGACGGGGGGCAGCAGGTCGGCGTAGTCGTCGCGCCCGGTCGCCGTGTCGGTCGGCGCGAAGGCGACCCGCCGGACGGTGGAGAACTGGGTGAGCGTCCAGACCACCTGGGCGCGGCGCAGCCGGGCGGTCGTCGCCCCGCCGGCGTCGAAACCGGCCGGTGGGACCAGGGTCGCCACCCCGCCGGCGATGCGGGTCACCTGCGTACCGGGCGGGACCAGGGTGGTCAGGCCGGCGGCGCTCTCGGCGGGCGACGGGCCGGCGGCCAGCTCGGTGAGCGCCAGCCGGGACGTGGCCACGGTGGCCGGCAGCGTACGCCGGGTGGGCACGAGTTTCCCGGCGCGGGCGAACCACAGCTGCACGGTCAGCGTCCCGTCCGGTCCGGTGGGCGCTGCGGCGGTCGGCGTGCCCGTCGTGGCGGGTGTGGTGGGCGCGCGGGTCGCGGGCGGGGTCGGCACGGGCGTGCCGGTCGGTGCGGCGCCGGTGGTCGGCGACGGGCCGGCCGGGGCGGGCCCGAGGGTGCCGGTGCGGGGCGGGGCGCAGCCGGCGGTGAGCAGCAGCAGCGCGGCGAGCGGCGGGATCAGGCGTCGCATGGGGTGTCCCCGGTGTCGAGCGGGAGGGTGAGGCGGAAGCGGGTGCCGTGGCCGACCTCGCTGGTCACGTCGAGCCGGCCACCGAGCAGCCGGGCGTTCTCCCGGGCGATGGCCAGGCCGAGCCCGCTGCCGGGCCCGGTGCGGGCCGGGTCCGCCTTGTAGAACCGGTCGAAGATGTGGGCCAGGTGCTCGGCCGGTATGCCCGGCCCGCGGTCGGCGACCTCGACCACCAGCGCGGCGCCGGTGTGCCGGATGTCGGCGCGCAGGTCGCCGCCGCCGTGTTCGGTCCCGTTGGCCACCAGATTGGTCAGGATCCGTTCGAGCCGGCGCGGGTCGGTCACCACGGGCGGCGCGTCGCCGTCCACGCGGGCCCGGGCGTCGGGGTGGCCCGCGACGATCCGGCGCAGCAGCGCGCCGACGTCCACGGGGCGGGTGGCGAGCACCTCCCGGCCGGCGTCCAGGCGGGAGATCTCCATCAGTTCCTCGACCAGCCGGCGCAGCCGGACCACGTCGGCCACGAGCAGCTCGGCGGCGCGGCGCGCGTCGGCCGGGAGGGCGTCGAGCTGGTCGGCGAGCAGCGAGGCCGCCGCCACCAGGGCGGTGACCGGGGTACGCAGCTCGTGCGCCACGTCGGCGGTGAACCGGCGCTCCCGCGCCTGCGCCTGCGACAGCGCCTCGATCTGGGTCTCCAGCGCCTCGGCCATCTCGTTGAAGGAGGTGGCCCAGGCGCTGAACTCGTCCCTGCCGCGCACCGGCAGCCGGGTGTGCAGCAGCCCCTCGGCGACGGCCCGGGCGGCCCGGCTGGCCCGGCCGACGGGTTCCAGGGTGCGGCGGGCGAGCGCGTTGCCCACGCCGGCGGCGAGCAGCACGACCACCGCCCAGCCGACGATCGAGGCGGTGCGGAGCTGGTCGAGCGCGTCCACGAGGTCGTCCTCGACGGTCACCACGTACAGCTCGGCGGTGGATCCGGGGATCCGGCCGCCGACGACGAGCAGGTGGGGCCGGCCGGAGGTGCGCTGGAAGCCGAGCTGCCCGGCGGCGACGGCGGCCCGCAGGTCGGGGTCGGGGGTGGGTGCGTACCGGGGGTTGGAGGCCTGGGTCTCCCCGGCGACCAGCACCACGTGCCGGCCGGACTCCTCGAAGCTGGCCAGCAGGTCGGCCCGGCGGGTGTCGGTCAGCGGCAGGAACTGCGCGGCGACCACGAGCTGGTAGCGGGCGTCGGCGTCGGCGCGTTGCAGCGAGCCGTCGAACCGGGCCTGCCGCAGCATGAGGTAGGAGCCGGCGGCCAGCGCCCCGGCGGACATGCCGGCCACGAGGACGAACGCGACGACGAGCCGGCGCCGCAACCGCCCGGGCACGACCCTGCCGGCCACCATGGCGCGCTCACCCCGGCGTGAGCTTGTAGCCGGCCCCGCGGACCGTCCGGATCAGGGTGGGCGCCCCGGGATCGTCCTCGACCTTGGCGCGCAGGCGCTGCACGGCCACGTCGACCAGCCGGGAGTCGCCCAGGTAGCTGTGTCCCCAGACCCGGTCGAGCAGCAGCTCGCGGGTGAACACCTGGCCGGGCCGCCGGGCCAGCTCCAGCAGCAGCCGGAACTCGGTGGCCGTGAGGGTCAGCTCGCGGCCGTCCCGGCGGGCCACGAAGCGGGCCGGGTCGATCTCCAGCGGCCCGGCGGTCACGGTGGTCTCGGGGGCCGGTGCGACGGTCCGGCGGAGCACGGCGCGGACCCGGGCGACCAGCTCCGGCAGGTCGAACGGCTTGCGGAGGTAGTCGTCGGCCCCGCACTCCAGGCCGACCACCACGTCGATGGTGTCGGTGCGGGCGGTGAGCATGAGGATCGGCACCTGACTGGTGCGCCGGATCTCCCGGCACACCTCGAATCCGTCCAGTTCGGGGAGCATCACGTCGAGCACGATGAGGTCGACAGGTCCGGCCCGCCACGCGGCGAGGGCGGCCGGGCCGTCGACGGCGGTGGCCACCCGGAACCCGGCCCGGCGCAGGCCGAGGGCCGTCACCTCCCGGATGGAGGCGTCATCCTCGACGACCAGCACGCGGCCCTCCATGACCACTCAGGGTAGTCCGGGGCGACGCGGTGAGGCGTGGGCGCAACGGGCGGTGGTGAGGGGCCGGTCGGCCCCTCTCACCTGGGGAAAGGTCACGCCTGCCACCGGTGGGCCACGTCGATCACGATGCGGCTGTGCGTGCCGGGGCCGCTGAGCACGAAGACCCGGAACGGCAGCCGGGCGCGGACGCCCACCGCGAAGGTGGTGTAGCCCTCGTAGCTGCCGCCGAAGACGACGTCCCGCAGCGTGCGGTAGCCCAGCACGGTCGCGGCGTGCTCACCGGCGCGGTAGGGCAGCGTGGCGACGTGCTCGTCGTCGTACGCGGGCGCCCGCAGCGACACCGACAGCAGCGCGCCCCCGGCGGTGTACGGGCTCAGCGCGAGGCCCTGCCCCTCGGTGTACGTCTCGCCGTAGGCGACGGAGTAGCCGTTGGCCGGTCCGGCGAACTCGAAGACCACCCGGTCGTAGCAGTCGTGCCGTCCGGTGCGGACCTCGCCGAGCGGGTCGGTGCTGAGGGCGCCGGCCGTCCTGGCCGTGCTGCCCCAGGTGATCCCGCAGTACGGCGCCGCCGCGGTCGCGCCGCTCGTGCCGGCGACCAGCCCGCCGAGCACGACGACCAGCGCCAGCAGTGTTCTCCTCAGTCTCATGGTGGCCTCCCTGGCGTGTGCCGGGACCCCGTCCGGTGTCCCTGCCCACACGGTCGGCCCGCCCTGCCACAGCGCCATCGCAGCCGGGTAACCGCCGCGTAACAGCCGGGCGGGTCAGCCGTGCACCGGGTGCTCGGCCTGGAAGGCGAGCCGGCGGTCCGCGTCGGCGGCCAGCGCGGCGAGCACGTCGTCGAGGTCGAGGAAGGCCTGCCAGGGCGGCTGCCCGGTGATGTCGGCGAGCCGGTCGACCACCAGCTCCTCCAGGTCGGTGACGCGCTTGCCCTTCCACACCTTGTCGGCGAGGCTGACGAGCAGGTCCTCCAGCTGCACCCCCGGTGCGTGCCAGGCGGCGTGGGTGACGGCGAAGCGGGCCCGCTCCTCGGGCACGCCGAAGCGCAGCAGCAGCTGGTAGCCCGCCTCCTCGTGCGCCGAGCCGGGCCCGGACAGCTCCTCGGGGTGCTCCACCTTGCCGAGGTCGTGGATCGCCGCCCCGAACAGCACCGCCTGCCGGTCGAACGGCACCAGCGGGAAGCGTTCGGCGAACGCGGCGGTGAGCTGCCGGGCGACGTCGTGCACGAGCCGCAGGTGCGCGGCGAGCCGGGGCGGCGCCTGCAGGGCGTCGAGCAGCTCGACGGCCACCCCGGGCAGGGGCGGCAGCGGCGGGTCGCCGGGGTCGGTGAGTGCGCGGCGCAGCGCGTCGGAGGTCACCGGGGCGAGGGTACCGGCCGCCGGGCCGGTCACCGTACGGGCTGACCGAGTGGCCGACGGTGGTCCGCCCGCTCGTCCGATGCCCGGCGGATCTTCCTTTCAGGAGGGTGGGGCGACGTCTATCACGGGGGTTGCCTTGACTGAGATGAATCGCCGGGCCCTGCTGCGTACCGCCGCGCTGGCCGGCGCCGCCGCGGCGACCGGCCTCGTTGCCGCGGCGCCCGCCGCCGCTGCGGAGACCACCGAGGTGGTCAACGGGCCCTGGCTGGTCAGCGTCGGCTGGGGCGTGCTCCAGGTCAACCCCGGGCGCACCACGCCGCAGCAGCTGCTCACCGACGGCGACCAGGCCACCACGTCGCCCGACGGCCGCTACGTGGCCTGGGTCAACAACGCCTGGTCGGGCGACGGCCGGCTCCTGCCCTACGTGTCGCTGTTCGACCGGGTCACCGGCGAGATCCGGGAGCTGCTCGCCGACCCGCCCCGCACCAACCACTACGGAGCCCCGACCTGGTCTCCGGACGGCCGGGAGATCGCCCTGGTCACCGGGACCGCGAACGACGCGCTGATCGCCGTCGACGTGGCCACCGGCGCCAAGCGGGTCCTCGTCCAGGGCCACGTCATGTCCTACCCCAACTGGTCCCGGGACGGCTCCATGATCGTCATGCGGTGGACCAGCCGCTCCGAGGGGCCGCAACTGCGCACGCTGGAACTGGCCACCGGAAAGGTGCGGCCGATCTACACCCCGGAGGCGGCCGGCGAGCTGTTCCACGGGCCGGTGTTCATGCCGAACTCCGAGCGGGTGGTGTTCTGCACGAACCGCTGGACGCGGGACACCGAGGTGCTCGGTGGGGCGGCGCTCGGCTCCGTCCGCATCGACGGCACCGGCCTCAAGCGGCTCACCGACGAGCCCCGCTACTACCAGTCCCCGGTGTTCTCGCCCGACGGGCGCTACTGCGCCGCGCTGTCGATCCCGCCGACCAACGAGGCACCGGACGGCGGCAACATCATCGTCTCGACCAGCGGCTTCGGCGAGCCGTGGTGGATCCCCGGCGACGAGTACGACGACAGCAGCCGGCTGGACTGGGCCCGCGCCATCTGACCCGACACCCACGACGCGGCGGCCGGACTCCCGGCCGCCGCGTCGGCGTACCCGGGATGGATTTCCGCGCCGCCGGCCCGGCGTGGTGCGAGGCTGGAGGCGGACGCCGCCGACGAGGGCGACGACCGCAGTGGAGGGTGCGATGGCCGAGCCGCCGACCGGGACCTCGTCGCGCAGCGCGCAGGCGCACGGCCGCCGCGCCAACCGGCGCAGCTACCACGACGGCGCGCAGGTCAACGGGTACGTCGACGACCCGTACCACCGGATCCGCCGCGCGGTCGCGGCCCGGCTCATGGTCGACGGCGTGCCGGCCGGACGTCCCGTCCTGGAACTGGGGTGCGGCCCGCGCAGCATGCTGGACCCGGCGGCGCTGCCCGGCCCGCTCGTGGTGGCCGACATGGCCGAGACCGCGCTGGGCGCGGCCCGCCGGGCCGCCGACGGCGCGGCCCTGCCGGTCTGCCTGGACGCCACCCGCGGGCTGCCGTTCCGCGCCGGCAGCTTCGCCGGCCTGCTCACCGGCGAGCTGATCGAGCACGTCTACGACCCGCTCGCGCTGCTGCACGAGTGCCACCGCGTGCTCGCCCCGGGCGGCCTGCTCGTGCTGACCACCCCGAACCTGGCGCCCGCGCAGGACCGGCTGGCGTTCCTCGCCGGCCGGGCGCCGCGGCAGGTGGACCCCCTGCACCCCTACCTCTGGCTGCACATCCGGCCGTTCACCGCCTCGCTGCTGCGGCGGGTGCTGTGCCGCGCCGGGTTCGCGCCGCTGGCGATCCGGTCCAACGAGGTCGGATGGCGGCTCCCGGGTGGACGCTGGGTCACCTCCCGCCTGCTGGCCCGCCTCGCGCCGGGGCTCGGCGGGTCGCTGATCTGCGCCGCCCGCCGGACGGCGGAGGCGCCGTCACCGAGGGGTACGGTCCACCCGAACAGCGCGTGATGGCGAGATTGACAACGGGCTATCATGGGGGTTCCGTCGTCGACCGGGGGATGTCATGGCGCGCCTGTTCACCTGGGTCGTCAACAATCTCGACGCGTTCATCGGCCTGGTGCTGGCCGTCACCGTGGCCGTCCTCGGCCTGACCAACACGGTCAGCCAGGACGTGGTCAACAGTGCCATCCTGCTGGTCCTCGCGGTGCTCGCCCAGGCCGTGCTGCGCGACCGGCTGCGCCGCGAGACCGCCCAGCACGAGGTGCGCGAGGTCATGCGGGCAACCCGTGACCGGCTCACCGAACTGGTCCCGCAGATGCACGAGATCACCGGTCCGGACGGGGCGCTCAACCGGGCCCGCGACGCGATCGACAGCGTCTCCATGGTGCGGGTGCTGCACGGCAGCGAGGTCGGCCGGGCCCTCGCCGAGGCCCGCCAGCACACCGACTCGTGGGCGTTCAAGGGCGGAACGGGCACCTTCACCCGGGCGGTCACCCTGCCGCAGTGCCTGGAGCACGCCCGCCGGCGCAACGCCACCCTGAGCTTCGCCATCGAGATCATCGACCCGACCGACGAGGACGTCTGCGAGCGCTACGCGCGGTTCCGCCGCAGCCTCGACCCCGACGCGCCCGGGGAGCGGTGGACCGTCGACCGCACCCGCAAGGAGTCGTACGCGACCGTGCTGGCCGCCTGCTGGCACCTGCAACGCTCCGGGCTGCTCACCGTCGAGGTCCGGCTCTCCGCGCAGATGACCACCTTCCGCTACGACCTCTCCTCGTCCTGCGTCATCATCACGCAGGAGAACCCGCAGACACCGGCCCTGCGGATCGACCGCAGGGAGCTCTACTACAACCGGTTCAACATCGAGCTGGACTACAGCCGCAAGCAGAGCCGGCGGGTGCCCATCGAGGCGGCCGCGACGGTCAAGCTGGACGACGAGCCCTCCGTCGAGCAGGTGCGCAAGCTGTTCGCCGCGCTCGGGCTGCCGCTGCCCCGGTCCTTCGGCGACCGCGAGGTCGCCGACATCGTGAGCCGGGCCATCCAGGCGAGGAACCCGTACGAATGATGACCTACACCGACCTCGAACGGGAGATCGACCGGGGCGCCCGGCCGGAGCTGCTGCGCGGCTGGGTGCTCGACGTCCTCCACGACGTCGCCGAGGGGCGGCGGCCGCTGCTCGCTGTCCGGCACCCGCTCGGCTTCACCTGCCTGCCCGTGGAGCGCACCGGCCCCGACGGCATCTGCGTGCACGCCTGGCCGGCCGACCCGCCGCCGGTGCGCCCGACCACCTCGACCATGCACTCGCACAGCTGGGACCTGCTCAGCCACGTGCTGCACGGCACGGTACGCAACGAGCTGATCGAGGTGACCGACGCCCCCGCCGACCCCTCCTGGCGGATCTACGAGGTGCACAGCCGGGGCGACGTCGACGAGATGGCGGCCACCGACCGGCTGGTCACCGCGGTGACCGCCACCGTGGAGACCCACTCCGCCGGCGACTCGTACGCGCTGCGCGCCGGCGGCTTCCACACCTCGGAGGTCGACGCCGGCGAGCCGGCGGTGACCGTGGCACTCGGCCGCACCACCCCCGGCGTGTGCGACCTGAGCCTCGGCGCGGTGGACGGGCGCAGCCACCGGATACGCCGGGACCGCTGTGACGCGGCGGAGACCGCACGGATGGCGCGGGAGATCGCGCAACTGGTGGCACGGGGCTGACTGGCTGGAGGAGCCATGGACGTGGAGCCGAACAGAGGCGGGCCCGACCTGCGCGACGCGCACCGGTTCGCGGTGGAGGCGGCCCAGGCGGCCGGGCGGCTGCTGCGCCGGGGCACCCGGGGCGAGCTGCACGCCCGGGCCAAGAACGACTCCGGCGACCTGGTCACCGACCTGGACCTCGCCGCCGAACGGCTCATCGTCGACCGGATCCGGTCCCGCTGGCCGGAGCACGGGGTGATCGCCGAGGAGGGCGGCGAGTACGCCGCCGACAACGCCTGGGCCTGGCTGGTCGACCCGCTCGACGGCACCAACAACGTGGCGATCGGGCTGCCCGCGTACGTGGTGGGGATCGCCCTCTGCGACCGGGGCTCACCGGTGCTCGGCGTGGTGCACGACCCGGTCGCCGGTCGCACCTGGTCGGCCGTCCGTGGGCAGGGCGCCTTCGTGCACGGGTCCGGGCCGTCGGGCCGCCCGCTGCACGCGCCCCGCCGGCCGGTGCCGACCGCGCCGGTGCTGGCCTGGACCCAGGGGCACGAGGTGGCCCGGGACGACAGCACCGCCCGGGCGCTGAAGGTGGTGCTCGACACCACCGCGCGACGGGTGCTGCAACTGTGGGCGCCGCTGCTGTCCTGGGTGATGCTGGCCCGCGGCGACATCGACGGCATCGTCGGCTACCGCCCCGAGGCGGTCGATTTGCCGGCCGGGATGCTCCTCGCCGCCGAGGCCGGCATGGCGGTCCGGGCCCTCGACGGCGGCTGCTTCGACGACCGCTACGGCTGCCCGGCCGACCGGCGCAGCTTCGTGGCCGGGCCACCGGAGACCATCGACCGGCTGGTCAAGCTGGTCACCGCGGCACAGTGGATCGAGCCCCAGGTCCGCCAGCTCACCCCCATCAGCCTCACCACCGTCGGCTGGTGAGGCGCGCCCGCACCGGCACCTGCGCAACGAGCCTCCGTGACCTGGGCGGTGTCTGACATGCTCGGGTCGATGACGACCGCCCAGCCGCCCGGACGCCGCGACCGGCGCCGCGCGCTCCGCATCGGTCTCGCGGTCGGCGCGGCCGCGGCCCTGGTGGCCGTCGCCGTGGTCGTCGTGCCGCTGCTGCCGCCGCCGGGACCGCGCCCGCTGTTCCAGCTTCCCGTGTCCTGCGGCGAGACGTGGCGGCTGGGCACCTACCCGGGCCACGACGCCTACGACGTCGACCTGTTCCCCGCCGAAGGCGAGGCGTGGGGGAGGCCGGTGCTCGCCTCGCAGGCCGGGACGGTCACCGTGGCCGGGATCAACGGGTCGCTGGGTGGGCGTACCCCGGACAACCCGAAGGGTCCGCGCGGGCGCGGCGGGGGCTACTGGGTGAAGATCGACCACGGCGGCAGGTGGGAGACGCAGTACCTGCACCTGCTCGAACCGCCGCTGGTCCGCGCCGGGCAGCGGGTGGCCCGCGGCGAGCAGCTCGGGCGGGTGGGGAGCACCGGCAATTCCGGCGCGCCGCACCTGCACTACGAGCAGCACCGGGGCTGGGAGAAGGTCGAGACCTGGTTCGACGGTTCAGCGTCGGGCATCACGCAGGACGACAGCGAATACAGCGTCACGCTGACGAGCAACAACTGCCCGGCCGGTGGGTCATAGGCGCCAGGCCACTCGAGAGTCCTTCGTGATAGCTTCGGCGTCGCTGTGCGGTGCTGCGAACTGAGGAGGTGAGACCGATCAACGCTGTGACAGGTCGGGGCTCCCTCCCTCGCATGGCCTAGGGAGTGCCCGAAGAAGGCATCCCGAAAGGCCCGAAACGCTATGCGCTTCACCTCTCAGGCGTCGTCCGACGGCGTCTCCGAACAGCTCTTCACCCTCGGTGAGATTCCCGGCGTGCTGTGGACGCCGGACGGCGCCACCGGCACGCGTCCCCTCATCCTCATGGGCCACGGCGGCGGCCAGCACAAGAAGGCCCCCGGCATCCTGGCCCGGGCACGCCGCTTCGTAACCGACTGCGGCTTCGCCGTGGTGGCGGTGGACGTGCCGGCGCACGGCGACCGGCCGGAGGTCGAGGAGTACGACCGGATCGCGACCGCGAACCAGGCTCGCGCCGAGGCCGGGAAGGACCTGGCGCCGCTGATCGCCGGGTTCCAGGCGCTCGCGGCTCGCCGGACCGTCCCCGAGTGGCGAGCGGTCCTGGACGCGGTCCAGGCCCTCGACCACGTGGGCGCCGGTCCGGTGGGCTACTGGGGTGTGTCGTTGGGGTGCGGGCTCGGCGTTCCGTTCGTGGCCGCCGAACCCCGGGTCCGTGCGGCGGTGCTCGGCCTGGGCGGGGCGCTGGCCTCGGCGGAGGCCGCCGCGCGGATCACCGTCCCCGTGGAGTTCCTGCTGCAGTGGGACGACGAGCGGGTGCCACGGGCGCAGGGCCTCGCGCTGTTCGACGCCTTCGCCTCGACCGAGAAGACCCTGCACGCCAACCCGGGCAGGCACGGGGAGATCCCGGCGTTCGAACTGGACAGCACGCTGCGGTTCTTCGCCCGGCACCTGGGCTGACACCGCCGGTCGGGCGACGCGCCGATCGGGATCCCGGTCCCGATCGGCGCGGTCGGCGGACCGGTCAGACCTGCGCGCCGGCCGCCGGCTGCCGCAGCCGTTCCGCCAGGAACGCCTCCCAGGTGCGTACGCCGAGGGTGGCCCCGGGGCGGGCGAGGTTGTCCCCGTTCCGGTAGGCCCGGCCGGCTCTGCCCGGCAGCCGGACGGGCAGCCGCGGCCGCCCGCGCCGACCGGCGGCCGCCAGGTAGCCGGCGACCAGTTCGCCCAGGCCGTAGACGCGGGGTCCGGCCAGCTCGGGCACCAGGCCGGCCGGCGCGCCCAGCGTCAGCTCGGCCATCCGGGCCGCCACCTCGCGGGCGTCGACCGGCTGCAACCGCAGGCCCCCGGGAACCGGGACCACGGGGAGCATCGCCATCCTGGCCACCACGGTCAGCGTCAGGTCGTGGAACTGGGCGGCGCGCAGCGTCGTCCACGGCACGCCGGCGCCGGCGACGGCCCGCTCGGCGTCCAGCTTGGACCGCAGCCAGGCCAGCGGCACCCGGTCCGCCCCGACCACCGAGATGTACACGAGGTGGCCCACGTCCGCGCGCCGGGCGGCGTCGACCAGGTGGCGGGTGGCCACGTCGTCGCCCTTGGGGCCGCCGGCCAGGTGCAGCACGGTGCCGACGCCGTGCACCGCCGGGTCGACGCCCGCGCCGGTGAGCAGGTCGGCGGTGACGTGCGTGACGCCGTCGCCGGGCCGGCCGCCGCGGCGGCTGAGCACGCGTACCGGGTGGCCGGCCTCGCGCAACAGCGGTACGACCAGCCGGCCGAGGGTGCCGGTGCCGCCGGTGACCAGGATGGGTGCGTTCATGTCGTCCTCCTTGAAAAGATCTTCGCTACGGTCGGGCTGCACCGGCTCGACCCGCGGCGGGCCGGACGTGTGACCGAAGTGACCGGCGTCACCTCCGGTCACACCGGCGGGCCGGTGCGGGTCGGTCAACCGGAACCCCCGCGCGGAAGGACTGGGACATGGGCGAGGACGCCGGGCTGACCGAACGGTTCGAGCGGGAGCGGCCGCGGCTGCGGGCGGTGGCCTACCGGATGCTCGGCTCGCTGAGCGAGGCCGAGGACGCCGTGCAGGAGACCTGGTTGCGGCTGGCCCGCACCGACACCGCTGAGGTGGACAACCTGGCCGCCTGGCTGACCACGGTCGTCGCCCGGGTGTGCCTGAACACCCTGCGGGCCCGCGCCACCCGCCGCGAGGACCCCCTCGAGGTACGCCTGCCCGACCCGGTCGTGGACGTCGCGGAGGGGGACGCCGATCCGGCGTACGCCGCCGTGCTGGCCGACTCGGTCGGGCTGGCGCTGCTCGTGGTCCTGGACACGCTCACCCCGACCGAGCGGCTCGCCTTCGTGCTGCACGACATGTTCGGCGTGCCGTTCGAGGAGATCGGCGCGCTGGTCGACCGGTCACCGGCCGCCGCCCGGCAGCTCGCCAGCCGCGCCCGTCGCCGGGTTCGCGGCCAGGCGCCCGCGCCCGACCCGGACCTGGCCCGCCAGCGGGAGGTGGTCAGCGCGTTCCTGGCCGCCGCCCGGGAGGGCGACTTCGACCGGCTGGTGGCCGTGCTGCACCCCGACGTGGTGCTCCGCTCCGACGGCGGGACCGCACGGGCGCGGCACTCCACGGTGCTCACCGGGGCGCGGGTGGTGGCCGCGCAGGCCACCACGTTCGGCCGGTTCTCTCCGTTCGCCCGGCCGGTGCTCGTCAACGGCGCGGCCGGGGTGCTGGTCAGCGCGGCCGGCCGGCCGCTGTCGGTGATGGCGTTCACCGTGACCGACGGGCGGATCGCCGCCATCGACGTGATCGCCGACCCGGAGCGGCTGGCCGGGCTCGACCTCGCCCACTGACCCCGACACCGGCGGCGCGGGTGGGTGTCAGGGGACGATGACCAGGTTGGCCATGTCGACCACGGGCCGGTAGCCGAGGTTGGCGTAGATCCGGTTCGAGGTCGGGTTGGCCTGGTCGGTGAAGAGGCAGACCCGGGCGCCCTCGGCCCGCAGCAGCCGGGAGACCTCCGCGACCGCGTTGCTGGCCCAGCCTCGCCCGCGCTGCTCCGGCGGGGTGTAGACCGGACCGATGCGCGCCACGCCGAACGACGGCGGGTTGGCCGCGGTGAGATGCACCCGCCGGCCGTTCTCGTCGGTCCAGAACCACAGCCGTCCGCCACGGATCCGGCGCAGCAGCTCGTCGCGGTCGGGGATCTCGTGCGCGCTGACCCCGCGCGGGCGGCCCGCCTGCTCGTCGGCGTCGGCCATGAACGCCGCGAACCACTCGGCGGCCAGGTCCACGTCGTCCTCGGTCGCGACCACCAGCGAGCCGGGCACCCGCGCCGGCTCCACGAGGTCGCCGAGCTCGTGCAGCCGGGTGTGCTGGGCGACGTCGACCCGTCCGCCGCCGAGCCGGGTCACCTCGGCGGCGCACCGTCGCGCCGCGGGCAGCGCGCCGTTGACGGCGCGAACCTCCTCCCCGCGCTCGTGGCACACCCGGGCCAGCGCCTCGGCCGCCTCGTCGGGCATCGGCAGCAGGAACGGCGGGCGCGGTGCGAAGGGCGCGGTGCGCATCCCGGCGCCGACGACCGCGCCGGAGGCGTCCCGCACCACGAGCCACCAGTCGTCCTCGGGCGGCGCGACGCCGTCGGCCTGCCGGGCCAGCTGCCGGTGCGCGACGGTGGCCACGACCGTGCCGACCACGGGATTCGCCGCGAGGTGGTCGCCGGCCGCGGCCAGGAACTCGTCGGGATCGGTGTGGAAGTGCAGGGTGGGGGCGCCGCTCATGCGCGCACGGTAGCCCGACGTCGCCGTGCGGCCGTACCGATTTCCGGCCGCGTCTCCGACCTGCGGAGCCATTTCCCGCCCGGCTCGACCGCGGTGCCCGGCCGCCGTCAGGGGCGACCGATCAGCTCACCGACGTACACGGTCGCGGCGAGCAGGTCCGGGTCACCGGTGCGGTCGTGGGACTCGACGGCCGTGTCGGCGAACTTCAGGACGTGCTCGTCGCCGTGCTCGGCGGCCCGCTGGAGCGCGTCCTCGCGAGTCGGTGCGGGCCGGCGCCGGACGATCTCTGCGGCCGGGGCCGGCCGCGCCGGGGCGTACGTGGCGACGACCGCCGCCACGGCCGCCCAGGCCGCCGCGAGGCTCGGTAGCCACTGCTCCCTGGGCAGGTCCGGGAGCACGTGCCGCACGGCGTTGGGCGCGGTCGCCGCGTGGACCAGGAGGACCGGCGAGCCGTGGCCGAGCCCGAGGTACGCCCGGGCGGCGCTGTCGACGAGCGACTCCAGCCGCGCCGGGACCCCGTCGTCGGACGCGGCGGGTGCCAGCGCCCGCAGGCTTGCCGTCCAGCCCGGGCTGCGTTCGAGCCGGTCGAGCCGGTGGGCGATGAAGCCGCTCTGATCGGTGAGCCGGGTGACCGCCGTCAGGGCCTCGCGCGGTGCGAGGGTGCCGTCCGGCACGACCACCCCGGCGAGCTCGCGGTAGCGCGCCGCCCAGAACGCCAGCCCGTGGGCCAGCTCGTCGAGGGTCTGCGGGGCGGGGACGGAGGCGCCGCGCAGGGCGCGCACCGCGTGGCCGACCCGGATCACCCCGTGGGTCGAGCCGGCCACGATGCCCGGCAGCAGCCGCGGCCACCACTCGGCGAGCACGCTCCGCCACGGGCGTTCGGTCAGCTCGTGCCGGAAGTACGCGGTCCAGTCGGGCAGCCGTCGGGCCTCGCCCAGCGCCGCGCGCCACTCACCGGGCCGGATGGCCGCGCTCGTGCCGGGCAGCTCGGCCAGGCGGTGTACGTAGCGGTCGAGCCAGCCCTCGACGTCGACGTCGAGCCCGCGCCGGACCATCACCTCCACGGCCATAGGGCCGTGGTTGGTCAGCCCGTGGTTGCCCTCCTCGTCGCCGCCGAACTCCGGCCCGTACGCGTGCAGCCGTTCGTATGCCGCGGGCAGCATGTCGGTCGTCATGGCGGGTGCCTCCTCTGCCTGTTCCCGGTGGATGTCCTCAGTCTCGGCTGGCCTCTCCGGCCCGGCCACGATTAGGCTGAGTCCTAATCGGAGGAGCGGGGCTCGTGATCCACCTGCACGTCACGGCGGCGGACCTGACCCGCGTGCGTTTCGCCGCGGCGCCCCTCACGGAGACCGTCGCCAGCCTGCGCGCGCTGTCCGCCGGCCGGCAGGGCCCACACCTGCACCGGCCCTGGATCGACCGGTTCGCCGGGCGGGCGGGCCGGCTGCGCGAGCGCGACCTCGACCTGCTGCGGGCGCTCGTGCGTCCGGAGGGCTACCTCCCCGACTTCCTGCTGCCGCCACCGGGCCGCCGCTCGGCGACCTTCGCGGACGCGCTGGCGCAGGTCGCCGACGCCGACCCGGAGACCGTGGCCCAGGAACTGGCGCACCTGGCGACCCACCGGGTCGCCCAGCGGGGGCCCGGCCGGCAGGCGCGACGGGACCTGCTCCAGACGCTGGTGGACCGGCCGGACGCGGGCCTCGGCCCGGTCACGGAGGCCCTCGACGCGTACCACCGGGTCGCGATCGCGCCCGACTGGCCGCGCATCGACGCCCTGCTCCACGACGACATCGCCTACCGGCTCGACGTCCTGGCCGACGGCGGCGTCGACCGGATGATGAGCAGCCTGCACCCGTCGGTCACGTTCGCCGACCAGACGCTCCGCATCGTCAAGTACTACGACGGCCACGCCGACTGCGGTGGGCGCGGGCTGCTTCTCGTGCCGTGCGCCTTCGCCTGGCCGGACGTGCTCGTGCGCACCGCGCACCCCGAGCCACCCACCGTCTCCTACTCCCCGCGCGGCCTCGGCCGGCTCTGGGCGGAGCATTCCGAGCAGGCCGGCTCGGCGCTCGTCGGCGTCCTCGGCCAGACCCGGGCCGCCCTGCTCGCCCAGCTGGACCTGCCGATGTCGACCAGCCAGGCCGCCACCCAGATGGCCCTGTCCGCCCCGACGCTCAGCGTGCACCTCCAGGCCCTGCGGGCCGCCGGGCTGCTCGCCTCGCGCCGGGCGGGCCGGCACGTGCTCTACTCCCGGACCGACCTCGGCGACCGGCTGCTGAGTGCGGCGGGCGCCTGAGCGTCTGCCCGGACCGCGTCGTCGGCGAGGAGGCGGGCGTCACGCCTGAGCCCGGCCGTGGGGCTGGGCCCTCCCGACCGGGCTCAGGACCCCGGGCCGATCAGCAGGGCGGCAACGGTGGCCGCGGTGGCGAGCACGGCGAGCGCGGCGCTGGTGGCCACGAACCGGCCCAGCGGCACGGCCACCCCGGCGGCCCGGCAGCGCTCGTACCAGATGAGCGTCGCCAGCGAGGCCCATGGCGTGGCCAGCGGGCCGACGTTGGTGCCGACGAGCAGGGCCAGCAACTGGGTGTGGTGATCGGTGGCGATGACCGCCTCGCCGGCCAGGTAGGCGGGCAGGTTGTTGACCACGTTGGCGAAGAGCGCGCCAGCGCCGCCGGCCCGCAGCGCGCCCTCGGCGCCCGTGTCGCCGCCGATGAGCGCGCCGAGCACGGTGTCGAGGCCGTGCCGGCCGATGGTCTGCACCACGAGGAACAGCCCGGTCACGAAGACCAGCAGCCGCCACGGCACCAGCGCGAGCCGCAGGCTGCCCCGGGCCCGCACCGCGAACCCGGCGACCAGGATCGCGGCGGCCACCCCGGAGGCGAGTCCGATCTCGACGCCGACCAGGATCCCGGCGACGAAGAGCAGGCACGCCGCGAGTGCGGTGCGGTAGAGCACCCGGTCCGGCGGCACGTGCGGCGGCGGCGGGACGAACGGGTCGGCGCCGGCACGAGCCGGCCGCCAGTACCACCACCACAGCAGCACCATGGTGATCACGATGGCCACCAGTTGCGGCCACCACATCCGGGCCGCCCACGGCACCGGCTCCAGGCCGATCCGGTCGCTGGCCAGGATGTTGGTCAGGTTGGACACCGGCAGCAGCAGGCTCGCCGTGTTGGCCAGCCAGACCGTGGTCATGGCCAGCGGGGTCGGCGGCACGCCCAGCTTGCGGGCCAGGGCGATCATCACCGGGGTGAGCAGGACGGCCGTCGTGTCCAGGTTGAGCGCGATGGTGGTGATCGAGGCGAACCCCACGCAGAGCCAGAACAGCGCCCGGTAGCTGCCCCGGGCCGTGATGGCCACCCGGGCGGCGAGCGCGTCGAACACCCCGGCCACCGCGGTCAGCTCGGCCAGCACCACCACCGTGCCCAGAAAGATCAGGATGGGCACGATCCGGCGTACGGTCTCCTCGGCGTCGGCGCGGGGGAGCAGTCCGGTGAGGACGCAGAGGACGCCCACCACGGCCAGCCCCAGCGCGATCCAGTCCAGGACGTGCAGCCGTCCCCATCGGGATCGGTCCGGCGCGGCGGACGGCGGCTCGCCCACGGTCTCCACGACGCATGATCCTCGCACACCCCCGCCCGGCCGGACCGGCCCGACGCGGCCCGGTCGGCGGCTGCCGAGGGTGTCCACGGATTGACCGTCAGTGGCCATAATGATCGGGTGGCTGTAGGCGCGCACCCGACCCGGTCCGACCGCCCCATCGACTTCTTCATCAGCTACTCGCCGGCCGACGAGCGCTGGGCGACCTGGCTGGCGTGGGAGTTCGAGGCGGCCGGCTACCGCACCCTGCTCCAGGCGTGGGACTTCGTGGCCGGCACCAACTTCATCGACTTCATGGACCGCGGGGTCCGCGAGGCCGAGGTGGTGGTGGCGGTGCTGTCCGAACGCTACCTGCACTCGACCTACGGCAAGCTGGAATGGCAGGCCGCGCTGCGCGCCGACCCGGACGGCACCGGCAACAAGCTGGTCACCGTGCGGGTCGAGGACTGCCCCATCGACGGCCTGCTCGCCACCATCACCTACGTCGACCTGGTCGGCGTGAGCGACCCGGCGCAGGCGCGGGGGCGGGTGCTCGACCGGATCCGGCAGACGCTCGACGGCCGCGCCAAACCGATGCGGCAGCCGGCCTTCCCGCACCATCCCGCCGACCCGGCCGGGGTGCTCGCCGCGCCCGCCACCGGCGCGCCGGCGCCGCGCCGCGCCCGGCGTACCCCGATCAACCCGCCGCCGTTCCCGCCCGCAGCGGCCGCGCCCACGGCGCGCGGTGCCCTGAGCGTGCTCCATGTCGCCGGGCCCCGCTTCGGTCGCGGGGTGATCGAGCCGGGCGCCCCGGTCACCCCCGGGGAGCTGCAGGAACATCTGATGGGCGACCTCACCCTGCTCATGAACGACGGGGTGCCCCGGCCGGACCTGCTGGTGGTGGCCGGCAACCTGACCGAATCGGGCAGTCCCCGGGAGTTCTCCGACGCGCTGAGTTTCCTCACCGGGCTGCGGGTGCTGCTCGGCCTGGAGCCGCACCGGCTGGTCGTGGTGCCCGGCCCGCGCGACGTCACCATGGCCGCCAGCCGGGCCTACTTCGCCACCTGCGAGGCCGACGACGTCGACCCGCAGCCGCCGTACTGGCCGAAGTGGCGGCACTACGCGCGCCTGTTCGACGAGCTCTACCAGGGCCTCGAGGACCGGATCTTCGACAGCGAGCAGCCGTGGACGCTCTTCCCGGTGCCGGACCTGCGGGTGGTGGTGGCCGGGCTCAACTCGACCGTCGCGATCACCCACCGCGAGGAGGACCGGTACGGCTTCCTCGGCGAGGCGCAGTCCACCTGGTTCGCCCAGCGGCTGCGCCACTACCAGCAGTCCGGCTGGCTGCGGCTCGGTGCCATGGCGCACGCCCCCGGCCCGCGCACCCCGTACGCCGACGAGGTGGCCGTGCCCGACCGGGTGTCGCTGCGCGACCGCGGCGCGTTCAACCGGCTGGTCGGCCCGATGCTCAACCTGCTGCTCGCCGACGCCGCGCCCGGTCCCCGGGTCGACCCGGTGGTGCCGCTGGCCACCGCCTCCCGGGACGGCCGGGCCCAGGTGCTCCAGCTCGGCGCCGACGGGATGACCCGCTGGGTGCTGGGCCGCGACGACCGGCACGAGGTGGGCGAGCCGACCCGGCTGAGCTGGCCGGGCGCCGGGGCGACGTTCGGCGCGGCCGGCCCCGCCCAGGTGCCCGATCCCCGGCAGCCCACCGTGGTCGAGGGGCCCACCCAGGGCGCCGCCGCCGACCCGCCGGCCACCACGCCGGCCGTGGCGCCGGCCCCGCCGCTGGAGCGCCTGCTCGACCGGCTCGCCGAGGTGTGCGAGGCCCGCCACGACCGGGTGGTGGTCCGCCGCGTCGAGGCCGACCCGCCGCACCTCTACGTCACCTACCGGGCCGACGGGGTGGTCCGGCAGCAGCGGGTGGGGGCGCACGTGGGCACCCCGACCCCCACCGACGTCGACGCCTTCGCCCGGCGGGTGCACGCCACCGACCCGGACATCCCCTCCGAGCTCGTCTACGACGGCGACCGGGTGCCGCGCGGGCTGGCCGAGGCGGCACAGCGACGCGGCGTGCGGCTGCTGCACCTCACCGAGTTCCAGGGCCTGCTCGACCTGCGCGACTACGTCGCCGCGCAGACCGCCCGGCTGCAGGCCGACCGGCTCTATCCGCCCGGCCAGTACGTGCCGCAGCGCTACCGGCACCTCGTCGGCGCCGACCAGCGGGTCCGCGAGGACGTGGTGGACGAGCTGCTGGAGCTGATCTCCGCGCCGGACGGCCGGTTCGTGCTGGTGCTCGGCGACTTCGGCCGGGGCAAGACGTTCGCGCTGCGCGAGGTGGCCCGCCGGCTGCCCACCGCCGCCCCCGACCTGATCCCGATCCTGGTCGAGCTGCGCGCGCTGGACAAGGCGCACTCGGTCGACGGCCTCGTGGCCGCGCACCTGGCCAACCACGGCGAGCAGGTGATCGACCTCAAGGCGTTCCGCTACATGCTCCGCCAGGGCCGGATCGTGCTGCTGTTCGACGGCTTCGACGAGCTGGTCGCCCGGGTGACCTACGACCGGGCCGCCGACCACCTGGAGACGCTGCTCCAGGCGGCCGAGGGCCACGCGAAGATCGTGGTGAGCAGCCGAACCCAGCACTTCAAGACCAACTCTCAGGTGCTGACCGCCCTGGGCGAGCGGGTGGGCCTGCTGCCGCACCGCCGGGTGCTGGCCATCGAGGACTTCACCCCCGGGCAGATCGAGACCTTCCTGCGGCACCGCTACGGGGGCGACGAGCGGGCCGCCCGCGAGCGGCTCGACCTGCTGGCCGGGGTGAAGGACCTGCTCGGCCTCTCCCGCAACCCGCGGATGCTCGGCTTCATCGCCAACCTCGACGAGGGGCGGCTGGCCGCCGTGGCGGGCGCCGGCGGCACGTTCAGCGCGGCCGCGCTCTACCGGGAGATCCTGGAGTCCTGGCTGGACTTCGAGGAGCGGCGCACCCAGGGCATCCCGGGCGCGCCGGTGAGCCTGCGGCGGCCCGAGCTGTGGCACGCGGTGAGCCGGCTGGCCTTCCAGCTCTGGGAGAGCGGCGAGTCCTACCTGCGGCTGGCCGAGCTGGCCGAGGCCGCCGGCCAGCTCGCCGGCCTGGCCGACTCCCGGTTGTCCGGGCCGCAGGCGATCCACGCGGTGGGTGCCGGCAGCCTGCTGGTCCGCACCGACGACGGGCTGTTCGGGTTCATCCACACCTCGGTGATGGAGTGGCTGGTCGCCGAGGGGGTCGCCGCGCAGCTCAACCGGGGCGAGGAGCCGGCCGCGCTGGCGGTGCGCCCGCTGTCCGCGCTGACCGTCGAGTTCCTCGGCGACCTCGCCGATCCGGCGCGCTGCACCGCCTGGACCGCCCGGGTGCTGGGTGACGAGGCGGCCGGTGAGACGGTCCGCGCCAACGCGCTGCGGCTCAGCGCCCGGCTGCGGCTGCCCGACCGGGCCGACCTGCGCGGCGCGGTGCTGCGCGGCGAGGACCTGTCCCACCGGGAACTCGCCGGGGCGGACCTGACCGGCGCCGACCTCACCGACACCCGCCTGGTCGCCACCAACCTCACCGAGGCGCGGCTGGAGCACGCCCGGCTGCGCGGCGCCCGCCTCGACCAGGCCCGCCTCGCCGGGGCGGACCTGCGCGACGCGGAGCTGGCCGGCGCCCGGCTGTTCCGCGCCGACCTGCGCGGCGCGCGGATCGCCGGCAGCAGCTGGCACCGCACCGCGCTGATCGACGTGAGCGCCGACGCGGCGCTGCTGCGCGCGCCGGAGCTGCGCGGCGCCGTGGTCGCACCGGGCCGTCCGGTCGCGCCGGGCCTCGCCCCGCCCGCCGTGGGCGTCGCGTACGGCTTCGAGGTGGGGCGGCTGCCGGTGCCGGTGGCGTACAGCCCGGACGGGTCGGTGCTCGCGGTGGGCAGCGACGACGGTGGTGTGCTCATCTGCGACACGGCGGCCGGGCTGCCGGTGCGTACCCTCCAGGGCCACCGGGGCCGGGTCTACGCGGTGCGCTTCGACGCCGCCTCGCACCAGCTGGTGACCGGGGCGGCCGACCTGACCGTACGCCTGTGGGACGCCGACCACGGCGACGTGCGGCACGTCATCGAGGACGTCTTCGACGGCTGGGTGTGGCCGCTGCTCACCGACGGCGAGCGGGGCCGGCTGGTGGTCGGCGACGCGGCCGGCGTGGTCCGGCTCTACGACACCCGGACGGC
This sequence comes from Micromonospora chaiyaphumensis, assembly GCF_900091435.1. Classification (GTDB taxonomy): domain Bacteria; phylum Actinomycetota; class Actinomycetes; order Mycobacteriales; family Micromonosporaceae; genus Micromonospora; species Micromonospora chaiyaphumensis. The sequence goes on along the minus strand of NZ_FMCS01000001.1, from coordinate 548,998 downwards.
GCGGCTGCGCCACGAGTGGCCCGGCCACGCGGCGCCGATCTGGGGCACCTCGTTCAGCCCCGACGGCCGGCGGGTCGTCGTGGTCGACAGTGCCGGCGTGGTGCGGGGCTGGGACATCCCCTCCGGCCGGCTCGCGTTCGAGGTGCGCGAGCCGGAGGTGGTCTACCGGGTGGTGCACAGCCCCGACGGCCGGCTGCTGGCCGCGGTGGGCCAGCACGGCCGGGTCTGGATCCGGCGGGCCACCGACGGCGAGCTGCTGCGCCAGCCGCGCGGCCACGAGGCCGACGTGTACGCCCTCGACATCCACCCCGACGGCACGCTGATGGCGACCGGCGACACCCACGGCGCGCTGCGGCTCTGGGAGCTGGAGACCGGCCGCCCGGTCCGGGTGCTCGGCCGGCAGCGCGGCGCGATCTACAGCGTCCGGTTCAACGGCGACGGCAGCCTGCTCGCCACCGCGGCCAGCGACGGCGCGATCCAGATCTGGGAGAGCGCCGACGGCCAGCTGCGGCACGAGCTGACCCGGCACCGCGGCTCCGTCTGGCCGGTGGTCTGGCGGCCCGACCAGGTCCAGGTGGCCACCAGCAGCAACGACGGCACCACCCGGCTGTGGGACGTGCGCTCCGGGCAGCTCCAGCACACCCTGCGGGGGCACGGCCGGCGGGTCACCGCGCTGTCCTTCCGGGACGACGGCGAGGTCTTGGCGGCCTGCGGCAACGACGGTGTGGTGCGGCTCTGGGAGCCGCGCACGGGCCGCCTGGTCCGGCAGCTCGCCAGCCCGGCCGACCGGCTGCTCTCGGCGGTCTTCTGCCCGGGCGAGTCGCTGGTCGCCGCGCCGAGCGGCGACGGCGGCGTGCACCTGTGGAACACCGACACCGGCGCCGACGAGCGGGAGCTCAACGTGGACACCGACCACGTCTGGGCGACCGCGTTCAGTCCCGACGGCGACGCCCTCGCCACCGCCAACGACGACGACACCGTGCGGTTGTGGTATCGGCGTACCGGCCGGCACTTCGCCACCCTCACCCCGCACCGGGGCCGGGTGCGCGCCATGACGTTCAGCCCGGACGGCGAGACCATCGCCACGGGCTGCGACGACCAGCTCGTCCGGCTCTGGGACGCGGCCACCGCGACCTGCCGGCTCACCCTCGAACACCACACCGACCGGGTGTACGCGGTGTCCTTCAACACCGACGGCACGCTGCTCGCCAGCGCCAGCAACGACGGCGTCGCCGTGGTCTGGGACGCGGTCACCGGCGAGCGGCGCACCGTGCTCACCGAGCACACCGGCCGGCTCTGGTCCTGCGCGTTCAGCCCCAACGGCAACCTGCTCGCCACGGCCGGCGACGATCTGGTCATCCGGCTCTGGGACCCGGGCACCGGGCGGCTGCACGGCACCCTGGCCGCACACACGCGGCGGGTCTGGTCGGTGGCGTTCAGCCCCGACAGCAGCCTGCTGGCCAGCGCGGGTGACGACGGCACCGTACGGCTGTGGGACGTCGCCGATCCCGAGCACGCCCAGCTGCGGGCCACCCTGATCGGCCTGCCCGACGGCTGGGCGGCGGTCAGCCCGGACGGCCGGTACAAGCTGGACGGCGACCCGGGCGGCCAGTTCTGGCACGTCATCGGCACCTGCCGGTTCGAGGTGGGCGAGCTGGACCCGTACCTGACCCAGGTGCGGCGGCTGTCCGTCGACGCCCCGTTCTGACCCCCGGCCGACGGCCGGCGCCCGCGCGCGGTGACCATGACCAGCGCCGGCGCCGGCCGTTTCGTTACACGCGCCGACGGGTTCTGGCTGACTGCTCAGTCCGATCACGACGGTCGGCGAAACGGTGTGAGCCGATCAGTCTGACGCTCTGTCACGATCTCGACACAGAAGTTGTGGGTCCCTTCCGCGATCGATGTGCTGGCGCGGGACCAGCGCCGTCGGTGACGGCCATCGAGGAAGAGGTGGCTCATGGTGGCTCTACGGCGGCTGCTCGCCGGCCTGACCGCGGCGGTGGTGACCGCCGCGCTCGCCCTGGTGTGGACGGCGGCGCCCGCGCACGCGGACGAGGCGTGGGAGAGCGCGCTCAAGACCCTGATGTCCCGCACCGCCACCTGGGCGGAGGGCGGGCTGTCCCGGGTCGGCCTGCTCGGCCAGCCGCTGCCGCTGCTCGGCGTGAGCCCGGGTTCGCTCGTGGACACCGACAAGCTCGCCCGCAAGGCGTCCGACGCCCTGGCCGGCGGCCTGACCAAGGACGACGTGGACCTCGGCGGCGGCACCCGCCTGACCAGCACGGTCACCACCAGCGGCGGGGACCACCTGCTCGACGTGGTGGTCACCACGAAGCGGCAGGTCACCGCGAAGGACCTGGCGGTCGGCGGGGTGACGGTCGCCAAGGCGGTCGACGTCACCGGCTGGGCGACCCTGCACCTGCGGGCCCGGCACACCGCCGCGGGGGAGACCTACCTGGTCCGCGACGGGGACACCCCACGCCTCGACATCGACGCCGCGGCGACGCTCCGCGCCGACCTGGACCAGGCCACCGCCTCGGTCGGCATCCTCGGCGTCACGCTCACCGCCGGCAGCACCCTCACGGCCCGTACCCACGTCAAGGCCACCGTCACCGACCCGAACGGCGACGGCCGGCTCGCCTTCGACACCGGCGCCGGCGCCGGGACCGGTGAGCTGGGCGCGGCGGGCTCCCTCGGCGGGCTGGTCCAGGTCGCCCTGGACAACTCCGGTGGCGGCCGGATCTCCGACACCGAGACCGAGGCGGGCCCCGGCTCCGTGCACGGCCAGGTGAACCTCGGCGCGGCCACCGCCGGCGCCCCGTTCGACCTGCCCGCCGTCGCCGCGACCGTGAAGGTCGACTGGAACGACATCAGCGTGGGCAGCCCCACGGTCACCACCACCGGCCTCGACGAGACCATCGCCAAGTTCCGGAACATGAGCCCGCTGGACCTGGCCTCCGGGCTGGCCCAGCTCGCCTCCCTGCTCAGTGGGGTGCAGCAGAGCGGTCCGGCCGGCAACCTGAGCCTGCCCTTCCTGCGGGGTACCTTCGCCGACGCCGTGAAGGTCAACGAGAAGCTCACCGGCTTCCTGAAGAAGTACGTGCACCCCAGGCCGGACGACCCGGGGTTCGACCCCGCCACCGACGATCCCGCCAAGGCGGGCCAGCCGAAGTTCAGCTCCATCCAGGAGCTGGTCAAGCTGCTCGCCGCCGAGGGGCTGCCCGTCGACAACCTCTCCTTCGCCGGCGAGAAGCTCGTCTTCCGGGTGAAGCTGGAGCGGGAGTCCACCGTGGCCGTGCCGCTGGACCCGGGTGCCGCCTCGGTCTCCGGCCGCGGCGCCACCTTCACGGCCAAGGGCTTCAGCGTCGACGGGAACCGGTTCACCCCCGACGAGCTGGTCGGCCAGCGGGTCGTGGCGGGCACCTCGGCCGGCACCGTCGCCGCGAACACCGCCACCACGGTCACCCTCGCGGAGAACTGGATCGGCGGCCAGCCCGACCCGGACAGCGTCTGGGTGATCAGCGGCTCCAGCCCGAACATCGGCGCCGTCGAACTCGCCGGCACGCTCACCAAGCCGGCCGGCGGCGACAAGAAGGTCGGCCTGCGGGCCGCGAACGCCCAGGCCAGCTTCGCCACGGTGAAGCCCCGCTACAGCGCGGCGGTCACCCTCGTGCTCGACCTGCGCGACGACCTCGGCAGCCCGGAGGCCAACGCGGACCGGGTGCTGCTGCGCACCGACCCGGCCACGCCGCTGTTCGCGGCCGACTTCCCGATCGCCACCGGGGTCGACTTCTTCGCCACCGCCGGCTTCCTCAAGGTCAAGCTCGGCGGTGACCTCACCGTCGGCCCGGCCGCGAGCGGGCAGCGGATGCTCCAGGTGAGCTTCAAGCAGGCGCAGGACGTCAGCCTCGGCGAGCTGTTCCGCCGGTTGCAGTCCGAGCCGGGCAACCTGCTCGCCGTCTCCTCCTCGGTGAGGACCACCGGCCGGGTCACGGTCAGCGTGCCGGGCGCCACCGGCGCGCTCGGCGAGGGCGTCGGCGTGGACGTCAGCTGGAAGGCCGGCGAGCAGCCGGTGGTCGACACCAGCAGCCTCGACGGGATCTTCGCCGTCGACTTCAACCCGGACGACCCGAAGGCCCTCTTCGCGGTGGTCGTCGAGGCGCTGCGGCTGGTGAACGCCGCGCTCACCCAGCCCGGCGGCAGCGGGCCGCTGAACACCGAGATCCCGCTGCTCGGCCGCTCGGCCCGGGAACTGCTCGGCGCGGACGAGAGCGGCGTCGGCAAGGGCGTCACGTTCACCGCCGACGGGGCGAACTTCCTGCTCAAGGACGCCAACCGCAGCGGCGACGCGGCCTTCGACCCGCGGCTGGCCGGGCGGACCCTGGTGATCGGCAGCAAGGCGTACCGGGTGCTGGACCGGGTCGACGGCCAGACCCTGCGCGTCGACGCGGCCGGCACGCCGAAGCCGGAGAACGGCACGGCGTACGCGCTGCGCCCCGAGCTGGCCGACGCGCTGGACAAGCTGCTCGCCGCGCCGCCGGACACCCTCCAGGACGCTCTCGACCAGCTCAACAAGGCGATCGGCGCGGACAGCGGCATCCAGTTCACGCTGGACGAGCGTGCCGGCGGCCCGTACCTGCGGGTGGGGCTGGACTGGAAGCGCAACGTGCGCACCGCCGGGCCGCTCGCCTTCGCCTGGGACGGCGCGCGTGAGCTGGTCAGCCTGGACAGCTCCGGCACCTTCGCCCTCGACGTCGACGCCCAGGCCAAACTGGGCCTGCTGCTGCCGCTGAAGCTCAACGCGGCGCCGCTGCTGGACAAGAACTCCTCGGCCAAGGTCACCGTCAAGGGCGGGGTGGACGACGCGGCGCTGGCCGCCCGGGTCGGTCCGCTCGCCCTCGATCTCGGCAAGGACCCCGACTTCGCCACCGTCAAGGCGAACCTCAGCGTGGGCCTGGGCGGGCTCGCCGCCGACGGGCCGGTCACCGACCTGCTCGGCCTGACGCCGACGTTCACCACGGCGGGCGTGGACTGCGGCGGCGGGGTCGGCGGTGACACGACGCCGATCTGCGCCCGCGCGCCGCTGTTCGTCAACAACTGCGAACCCGCCGACGCCACCAACCTGCTCACCTTCACCATGGGGCTGGACCTGGCGCCGCACGCGCAGACCCCGGACCTGACCTCCTGCTTCGCCAACCTGTCGCTGCAGCTGACCGACTTCAACGTCGGCATCGACGGCTACCTGGCCAAGGTGGAGGAGGCGCTGCGGCTGGCCAGCTTCGACGGCAAGCTGCCGCTCGTCGGCGACGACCTGCAACAGGGCCAGAAGTTCGTCGCCCAACTGCGCGCGGACGTCAAGGCGGCGATCGGCCCGGTGCTGGCGAACGCCACCCTGGACAGCGCCGGCATGCAGACCGCCCTCAACGACGTGCTGGCCGACCTCGACCCGGGCGTGAGCGCGGTGGTCGGCTGCCGCAGCGGGGTGGCCACCCCCTGCCAGCCGGAGGACTTCCAGTCCATCCGGATCAAGCTGACCGCCGCGCGCGGCGCGCCCTCGGCCGCGGACGGCTGCAAGGACGCGAGCGACAGCGACAAGTGCCTCGGCGTGAACGTGCCGCTCGACCTGGGCATCCCCGGCCTGTCGCTGAAGGCGAAGAAGGGCGCACCCGACGGCATCCAGGCCAAGCTCGGCTGGAAGCTGCACCTGGACCTGGTCCTCGACCGGGACGAGGGCTTCTACGTCCCCACCCACGACGGTGACACCGCTCCCGAGGTGCAGATCGGCGCCGCCTTCGACATGACCGGCGACCTGGCCGCCCAGCTCGCCTTCATCCAGGTGAACGCCACCAAGCAGGGCACCGCGCCGCTGGTGCGGGCGTACTTCGGGGTCGACCTGAAGGGCTCGCCGGGGGAGAAGAGCTGCTTCGACCCGGCGGTCGCCGCGGACTGTGCGGCCGACGCCGACGCCAAGCTCACCCTCGCCGAGTTCGCCGACCTGGGCTCCCTGCTCGCCACCGACCTCACCGCCCAGGTCAACATCGACTGGAAGCTGGCCGCGGCGGTCAACACCGGTGACGAGGTGGGCTCCGCGCTGCCCGGCATCAGCGCCCGCTTCGGCCTGAAGTGGGGCCTGGAGCACAAGCAGGGCGGGCTGAGCGCCACCGGCGGCGGGGTCACCACCCCGCTCCAGGTGACGTTCACCGACATCGCGCTGGACGCCGGCGCCTTCTTCAGCAAGATCCTCAAGCCGGTCGTGGACAAGCTCAAGGCGGTCACCGGCCCGCTCCAGCCGGTCATCGACACCCTGTACGCGCCGATCCCGGTGCTGTCGGACCTGTCGAAGGCCACCGGCGGACCGGACATCACGCTGGTCTGGCTGGCCAAGACGTTCAGCACCCTCACCGGCGGGCCGAAGCTCGACTTCGTCGACACCGTCCGCGCAGTGATCACCTTCGTGAACCGGATACCGGACTGCGACGAGGGCGACAGCTGCTCGATCCCGCTCGGCCAGTTCCTGGTCGACCCGGCGAAGGCGCTCACCACCGAGGCGTCGCCGGCGTCCGCGGAGAGCCTGATCAAGCGGGACGACCCGTTCACCAAGGCGAAGACGGCCGCCGAGGTGAAGTCCGCCGTGGACGGCGCCGCGGGCGACGACGGCGAGAAGCTGTTCGCCGCGGGCTCCGACGGCAAGTCCAACGCCCAGAAGACCGGCTTCAGCTTCCCGATCTTCGACAACCCGGGCTCGCTGTTCGGGCTGCTCATGGGGCAGGACGTCGAGCTGGTCAGCTTCGACTCCGGGCCGCTGTCGCTCGGGTTCAGCTGGCGGCAGTCGTTCGGCCCGGTCTACGCGCCGCCGCCGGTGCTGGTCACCCTCTCCGGCAGCGCCTCGGTGACCGCCCGGTTCATCGCCGGCCTGGACACCGCGGGCATCCGGCACGCCGTGGAGGCCGCCACCGACGGCACCGACCTCGACGCGGTCAGCCTCCTCGACGGCCTCTACTTCAAGACGGCCGACAGCACCGGCAAGGCCGTCCCGGTGGTGACCCTGCGCGGCGAGATCGCCGCGGGTGCCGAGGTCAGCGTGCTCATCGTCAAGGCGGGCATCGAGGGCGGCATCCGGCTCACCGTCGGGTTCAGCTGGAACGACCCGAACAACGACGGCAAGTTCCGCACCAGCGAGTTCCTCCAGGCGCTGCTGGTGAACCCGGTCTGCCTCTTCACCACGAGCGGGCAGCTCTCGGTGTTCCTGAAGGTCTACATCACCATCGACCTGTTCCTGTTCTCCAAGACGTTCGACTTCACCCTGGTCGACGCGACCCTGCTGGACTTCCGCGCACAACCCGACTGCACACCGGAGCCACCCGAGCTGGGCGGCACGGCGGGGGACACCCTGGTGATCTTCGCCGGCAAGTTCGGCAAGAAGGAGCAGCGCGGGGACAAGGCCTGGGACAACGGCGCCGGCACCTACGCCGGTGACGTGATCAAGGTGTACGCCGTGCACTACGCCGACGGCGACGCCGACTTCGACGGCTTCGCGGTGGAGGCGCTCGGGCGCAAGCAGGAGTTCCTCGACCCGAACCTGACCCGGGTGGTCGTCGACGGGCGGGGCTACCAGGTCGCCGACGCGGACAAGATCTCCCTGTCGGTGCTGCTGCTCGGCGACGGTGACACCGGCGGCGACGGCACGAAGACCTCCGCGTTCGACAAGGCAGCCGTGGTCATCGGCTCCGACGGCCGGGACCAGATCCGCACCGGCACCGGCCCGGCCTGGGTGGACGGCCGCGGCGGCGACGACGTGATCGTCACCGCCGAGGCGGCCGGCCAGGTCAGCCGGGTCGCCGGCGGCGCCGGCCGGGACACCGTCACGACCGGCGACGGCAACGACGTGGTGGCCGGCGACAGCGACCTCGGCGCCGTGGACCGGCCCGGCACGACCACCGTGCACACCTCGGTGGGGGACAAGAGCCTGACCGGCCTGGTCGACTGGACGAAGCTCACGGCACCGACCGAGGACACCACCGGCGCGGACGACCACGTCACCGTCGGGCACGGCGCCAGCACGGTCTACGGCAACGGCGGCGACGACGTCGTCGGCGTGGTCCTCGACGACCGGCCGAACGGGACGAACCTCCTGGTCGGCGGCCCCGGTGCGGACATCCTCAACGGCGGCAGGGGTGACGACACCATCCACACCGCCGGCAGCACCGTCCCGGCCGACCCGGACGCCGCCGGCAGCGGCGACGCCGGGCTGGTCAACAAGGTCGACACCGGCTCCGGCCAGGACACCGTGCACGGCAGCGCCGGCGCCGACCTGGTCGTGTCCCACTCGGCCAACGGCCAGACCGGCCACCTGTACGGCTACGGCGGCGACGACGTGCTGGTCGGCGGCTACGGCACCGACGAGCTGTTCGGTGGCCCGGACGAGGACTACGTGATCGCGGAGCCGTCCGGCGTCGGCGACCCCGACGGCACCGACGGCTACGGCCCGGCCCGCCAGGTCGTCCACCAGCCGCTGCCGGCCGGCACCCAGTCGCAGACCAAGCTGCTCGTCGGCGGCCTGGGCAGCGACCACGTGGTCGGCGGCGACGGCGGGGCCACCGTCTTCGGTGACAAGCGGCTGGCCGCCGAGACCTGCGCCGACGGCACCCTCGCCGGCGACCAGCCGGCCGCGACCGACCAGGGCGCGGCCGACCTCATCCTCGGCGGGGCCGGGGTCGAGGTGGTCACGGCCGGCAGCGGCGACGACCGCGCCGACCTCGGCGGCGGCGACGACCGGGCCTGCGGCCAGCTCGGCGACGACACCCTGCATCTGGGCGGCGGCGCCGACCGGGCCTGGGGCGGCCCGGGCGTCGACCAGTTGCACGGCGACGACGGCGTCGACCTGCTCTTCGGCAACACCGGTGACGACGGCCTCTACGGCGGCACCGGCGTGGACACCGCCGAGGGCAACGAGGGTGGCGACCAGGTTCTCGGCGGCCCGGACGACGACGTGCTCTACGGCGGCGGCCGGGTGGCCGGCGTGGCAGACGGCCGGGACTTCGTCTACGGCGAGGACGGCGTCGACCGGATCGTCGGGGACAACGGCACCCCGCGGATCGGTGACGTCGGGCCGTACCCGCTGGACCTGGCCGGGGACGTGCCGACGGCCGGCGCCGGGGACGTGGTCTCCGGTGGCCCGGAGGGTGACGTCGCGTACGGCGGGCTCGGCGACGACCGGGTCGACGGCGACGGCGGGGACGACCGGTTGGAGGGCAACAACGGCGCCGACCTGGTCCGCGGCGGCCTCGGGAAGGACGAGATCGTCGGCGGCTCCAGCCAGGAGCCCGTCGCCGGCACCGGCCGCCCGGACACCGGGGACCAGCTCTTCGGCGACGGCGACGCCGACCTGATCGCCGGGGACAACGCCCGGTTCACGCCGGCCACGGCCGACGCGACCCGGGTGACCCAGGCCCGCACGGTGCCGTCGCGCAAGGTGACCCTGCTCGACCCCGGGTTCAGCCCGGCGGCCGGCACCAGCGGCGGTGACCTGATCTCCGGTGGCGACGCCGACGACGTCATCTTCGGCCAGGGCGGCCCGGACCGGGTGCACGCCGACGCGGGCGCGGACTTCGCCGAGGGTGGCCCGGGCTCCGACTGGGTCGAGGGCGACGCCGGCGACGACGACGTGGTCGGCGGCTCCAGCACCGCGTACGACGGGAGCGGGGCGACCACGACGGGCCAGCCGGACACCGCGGACGCCCTGTTCGGCGGACCGGGCTCCGACGCGGTCATCGGGGACAACGGCGCGGTGCTCCGCCCGCTCCCCGGTGAGCAGCCCACGGCCGTGACGGTCCGGCTCGGGGCGGACGGCAACCCGTTCGGCCCGCGGATCGTGGTGCTGCTGGACCGGGCGGCGGTCAGCCCCAACCGGTTCGGCGCGGACCGGATCAGCGGCGGCGACGGCGTCGACGCACTCTGGGGCCAGGACGGCGACGACGCGCTGACCGGCGACGGCGACGGCGACTACCTGGAGGGCAACGGCGGCGCGGACGCGCTGCGCGGCGACACCGCCCTCGGCGCGGCGGGCCGGACCACGGTGACCCCGCTGCCCGACCCGGGCTGGCCGGGCGACCCGGCGGCACCGGCCGACCTGGTCGGCGCCGGCGCGCCCGCCGGGCAGGACGACCTCATCGGCGGCAGCGCCGCCGCCGGGTTCCGGGACACCACCGACGTGGTCGAGGGCAACGGCGCCGACGACGTGCTCCTCGGCGACAACGGCTCGCTGCTGCGCACGGTGACCACGGTGAACGGGAAGCCGGCCGAGCGGGTCTACACCGAGCGGTACCCGACCGGCGCGGTGCCGGCCGACGCCACGGTGGCCCGGACCCACGACCCGGCGCTGCCCGGCCCGTCCACCCGGTTCTGCACGACGGCCCAGGCCACCTGCGAGCCGGCCGGCGCCTACGGCAACGACCAGCTCTACGGCGACGGCGGCAACGACGGCGCCTGGGGTCAGGACGGCGACGACCTGATCCGGGGCGGCGCCGGCGACGACGACCTGTTCGGCGAGCTGGGCGCGGACAGCCTCTACGGTGAGGACGGCCGGGACGCCATCCTCGGTGACCGGGGCGGCGTGGTGAACCAGTTCCTCAACGCCGACGACGTGGCGGCGCTGGGCTTCACGGCGACGCTGTCCTCGGTCCCGCAGGAGACGTTCACGGGGTTCCGGGCCGGCGGCTACGACCGCCGGGTGGACCTGCTGCACGACACCGACGGGGACGCCTGGATCGGCGGCGCCACCTCGGCGCCCATGCCGTACGCCGGGCTCACCGCCGGGGCGGCCGACCTGATCCGGGGCGGGGCCGGGGCGGACAACATCCACGGCGGCTTCGGCGACGACGTGGCCAACGGCGACAGCGGTGGCGACGAGGTGTTCGGCGGCGAGGGCTCGGACGTGCTCTGGGGCGGCAAGGGCTGCGACCCGGTGCTCGACGCGGCCAACCCGCAGTGTCTCGTGAACGGCGTGTTCAGCGCCGCCGCCCGGGGCGACCAGGACCAGTACGTCGACCACCTGTTCGGCGGCGCGGGCGCCACCAGTGGCCCGGCGGTCACCGCGGTGCTCGGGTCCGACCTGCTGGACTTCCGGCCGCGCGGCTCCTACCCGGGCAACTGCGCGGCGGGCGCCTGGCCGGTCGACCTGGCCGCCGGCACGGTCGACCCGTGCCGCTGGTTCGAGGCGACCAACCTGGACAACGACGTCCTCGCCGACAACCAGCACCACCACGGCACCGACTGGATCTACGGCGGCTGGGACCGGGACGTGCTCCAGGGCGACGTGACGCAGAACGGGCCGAACAACGGTGACCGGCTGTTCGACTGGAACGGCGCCTACAACCTGTTCACCCACTGCAACTCGGCGTACGGCGGGTTCAACGACATCCGCCAGCACAGCCCGGCCATGCAGGACTTCCTGACCCGGCTGGCCTGGGCCTCCGGGGCCGGGCGCGGCGCCGGCGACGTGACCACGGCGGGCACGTCCGCCTTCCTGGAGTTGTCCTACGTGTACCCGCGGGACAACAGGGACCAGGGGGCGGGGGCGGCGTTCCCGAGCACGCCGGGTCACTTCGACACACCGTCCTGCACCGACTGAGCGAGGCGTCCGGGGCCCGGCTCTCCCGTGGGGAGCCGGGCCCCGGCGTGTCAGCCCGGCATGACCACGGCGTTGCCGGTCACCCGGATCCCGCCGCCGGCCGGCACGTCGACCACCAGCAGGCCCGGGCGGCCCAGGTCCGCGCCCTGCTGCAGGTGCAGCGTGGTCGGCGGCTCGACCAGACCGTGGGTACGCAGGTAGCCGCCGAACGCGGCGGCGGCCGCGCCGGTCGCCGGATCCTCGACGACGCCGCCCACCGGGAACGGGTTCCGGACGTCGAAGCGCGTGCCCGAGGCGCGCCAGACCAGCGCCACCGTGGTCCAGTCCCGCCGCCGCATCAGGTCGCGCAGCCGGTCGAAGTCGTAGTCGAGGGCGGCCAGCCGCTCCCGCGTCGCCGCGGCCAGGATCAGGTGGTGCGCCCCGGCGTACGCGACGCGGGGTGGCAACGACGGATCCAGCTCGGCCGCGGCCCAGCCCAGCGTGGCGAGCGCCTCGGCGAGGTCGTCCGGCGCCACCGGCGCGTCGGAGGGTGCCACGCTGGTCAGCGTCGCGGTGGGCCGCCCGTCGGCGTCCCGGGCGGTGGCGACCGGGACCGCTCCGGCCCGGGTCCGGAAGACCAGGTCGCCGGTGCCGGTGCGCTCGGCGACGGCCACCGCGGAGGCGATGGTCGCGTGACCGCAGAAGGGCACCTCGGCCTGCGGGCTGAAGTAGCGCACGTCGAACTCGCCGGGGCCGGTGGCGGTGAGGAACGCCGTCTCGGAGTATCCGACGTCGGCGGCGATGGCCTGCATCTCCGGATCGCTGAGCCGACCCGCGTCGAGGACCACGCCGGCGGGGTTGCCCGCCGCCGGGTCGGTGGTGAAGGCGGCGTACCGCAGGACTTCCGTCATGGCGTCACCGTACGCGTCAGCCGCCGAGGGGCCGCGTCCACCGGATCTCGCCCTCGTGCCATACGTCGGTGGGGGTCAGGCCGGCGGCGGTGGCGACGGCGGCGGAGGCCCGGTGCTCCGGGTGGATGTGCGCGATCACGGTGCGCACGTCCTGCCGCCCGAGCCAGGCCACCAGCCCGCGGGCCGCCTCGGTCGCGATGCCCCGCCCCTGCCACGGGGTCCCCACCACCCAGGCGATCTCCGCGACGCGATCGTGGGCCGGGCCGCTGACGGTCGCCTGGACGGTGCCCACGAGACACCCCTCGTCGCGGAGCCGGATCACCCAGTTCCACCAGGACACGTCCGGATCCGGCGAGCCGGCGACGAGCCGCTCGTACCGGGCCCGCAGATCCGCCGCACCGGCGGGAGCCCCACCGATGAAGGCGTGCAGCGCGGGGTCCCCCAACACCACCGCCATCTCGGAGGCGTGCTCAACGCCCAACGGCACCAGAACCAACCGCCCGGTCCCCACACCCTCGATCCCACCCGCACCCATACCCGTACCCACCCCCACTCTCCCCGCCGATCATGAAGTTAGCGCCGTTGGCAAGCGCATTCCAAGGCGCTAACTTCATGATCAACCCCGGGAGGGGACGGGGGTCAGCGGCGCCACTTCTGGTTTGGGGCGCCAGTGCAGTCCCAGATCTGCAGGCGGGTGCCGTCTGCCGAGCTGGCGCCGGTCGCGTCCAGGCACTTGTTGGCCTGCGGGTTCACGATGTCGCCGCTGCCGCTGAACACCCAGCGCTGGGCGCCGGTGCCGTTGCAGTCCCAGAGCTGCACCTTCGCCCCGTTGGCGGTCGACCCGCTGCTGACGTCGAGGCACTTGCCGAGGGCGCGGACCGAGCCGTCGGCGTTCCAGGTCCACCGCTGGGCGGCGGTGCCGTTGCAGGTCCAGAGCTGGACCGCGGTGCCGTTGGCGGTGTTCGCGCCGGACACGTCCACGCACTTGTTGCCGTACCCGACGATCTGCCCGCCGGTGCCGCCGCCCCCGCCCCCGCCGTTGTCCCAGGCCTGGACCCGGACGTAGTCGATCGTCATGGTCTGCGGGAAGGTGGTGCTGCCGTCTGGCGAGCCGGGCCAGTTGCCGCCGACCGCCACGTTCATGATCATGAAGAACGGGTGGTCGAAGACCCACCGGTTGCCGCCGGCGTCGGCCGGGGTCTTGCGGGAGTACTGGACGCCGTCCAGGTACCAGGTGATCGAGTCGGGCGCCCAGTCGACCGTGTAGGTGTGAAACGCGTCGGCGAGCGCCTGGCCGCCGGGGAGCGAGGTCTGGCCGGTCAGCGGGTTGCCGCCGGAGTAGCCCGGCCCGTGCAGGCTGCCGTGCACGGTGGACGGTTCGCGGCCGATGTTCTCCATGATGTCGATCTCGCCGCTGTTGGGCCACGGGTTGGTGGCGATGTCGTTGCCGAGCATCCAGAACGCGGGCCAGATCCCCTGCCCGCGCGGGATCTTGATGCGCGCCTCGAACCGGCCGTATGCCTGGCTGAAGGTGCCGTTGGTGAGCAGCCGGGCCGAGGTGTACTGGCAGCTCCCGTACCAGCAGGAGAAGCCGGACGGGTTCTCCCGGCGGGCGGTGATGACCAGGTTGCCGTTGCCGTCGAGGGCGGCGTTGCGGGTGCTGTTGGTGTAGTACTGCAACTCGTTGTTGCCCCAGCCGCTGCCGCCGATGTCGTACCGCCAGCGGCTGGCGTCCGGCGGTGTCCCGGCCGCGCCGTTGAAGTCGTCGGACCAGGTCACCGCGCCGGGCGCGGCCGCGGCGGGGGCTGCGGTGACGGTGGTGAGCGCGGCCGTGAGGCCCACGGCCGCGAGGGCCACGGCGGCGATGGTGCGGATGCTGCGCACGGATGCCTCCCTGCTGTTAACAAACCATAAAGATAGACTTCGATGAAGTTATGAACGAAGTCCCGAGCTGTCAAGAGAGCGCTCCCCAAGCACGACGGGCGGTTCCGGAACCGGCCAGAAACATTGACGTAATGCGATGCAGTTCGGGAGGATCCGGAACCGGGACGCGGGCGGACCCGGGCCGACGGGGCACCGGGCGACCGGTCCCGTGGGGAGGCGCGACATGAGACTGCCCAGACACGCCACGCTCGGCGCGGTCGGCGCCCTGGTGGTGGCCCTGCTGCCGGCCCCGGCCGCGGCGGCCGCCGACGCCGGCACGGTCACCGTCGCGGCCGGCCGGTCGCTGTACGCGGCGGCCGAGGGAAGCCGGGTGCCCGTGGACCTCTCGGTGTCCACCTCGGACGGACGGCCCCTCGCCGGGCCGGTCACCGTGCGGTGGGCCACCGGCTCCGGCACGGCCACCCCCGGCACCGACTACACCGCCGCCTCCGGCACGCTCACCTTCCCGGCGGGCAGCCCGTCCGGCGCCACCCGGTCCGTCACGGTCGCCCTGCGGGCGGACGGCGCGGCGGAGACCGCCGAGACCGTGCCGCTGACCCTCGCCGCCGACGGCGCCACCGTCGCGACCCGGCCCACCGTGGTGGTCGCCGCGCACGGGCTGCCGTACCTCGACCGGCGGCTGCCGGTGCGGCGGCGCGTCGCCGACCTGCTGGGCCGGATGACGCTCGCCGAGAAGATCGGCCAGATGACGCAGGCCGAGCGGGCGGCCGTCGCCGACGACCCCACGGCCGTCGCCCGCTGGCAGCTCGGCTCGGTGCTGTCCGGCGGCGGCTCGACCCCGGCCAGCAACACCCCGGCCGCCTGGGTCGAGATGGTCAACGGGCTCCAGGCGCAGGCGCTGAGCACGCGCCTCCAGATCCCGCTGATCTACGGCATCGACGCGGTGCACGGCCACGGCAACGTCGTCGGCGCCACGGTCTTCCCGCACAACGTCGGGCTCGGCGCCACCCGCGACCCGAAGCTGGTCGAGCGGGTCGGCCACGCCACCGCCGCCGAGGTGCGCGCCACCGGCATCCCGTGGAACTTCGCACCCTGCCTCTGCGTCTCCCGCGACGAGCGGTGGGGCCGCAGCTACGAGAGCTTCGGCGAGGACCCGGCGCTCGTCGTGTCGATGGAGACGGTCATCGACGGCCTCCAGGGCCGGCCCGGCCGGCTCGACGACACCGACCGGGTGCTCGCCACCGCCAAGCACTACGCGGGCGACGGCGACACCGACTACGACGAGGCCGTGGCCGCCGCGAACGAGGGCAAGCCCTGGTGGGAGCAGAAGTACCCGATCGACCAGGGGGTCACGGTCACCGACCGAGCGCACTTCGCCCGCGTCGACCTGGCTCCCTACCTGCCGGCCGTGCGGGCCCACAAGGTGGGCAGCGTGATGCCCTCCTTCTCCAGCGTGGACTGGACCGAGGACGGGCTCGGCAACCCGACCAAGATGCACGCCCACCGCGAGCTGATCACCGACGTGCTCAAGGGCCGGCTGGGCTTCGACGGGTTCCTGATCTCCGACTGGGAAGGCATCCACCAGATCCCCGACCCCGCCGAGCCGGCCAACGCGGGGCTGACCGCGTACAAGGTCCGGGTCGGGGTCAACGCCGGCACCGACATGTTCATGGAGCCGTACAACGCCGAGCAGTTCGAGCAGCTGCTCCTCGCCGAGGTCACCGCCGGCCGCGTCCCCACCGCCCGGATCGACGACGCCGTCCGGCGGATCCTCACGAAGAAGTTCGAGCTGGGCCTCTTCGAGCACCCGTACGCCTCGGCCGACGACGTCGACCAGGTCGGCAGCGCGGCGCACCGGGCCGTGGGCCGGGAGGCGGTGGCGAAGTCGCAGGTGCTGCTCAAGAACAGCGGGCACGCCCTGCCGCTGCGCCGGGACGCCGCGCTCTACGTGGCCGGGCGCAACGCCGACGACCTCGGCAACCAGGCCGGCGGCTGGACGGTCACCTGGCAGGGCGTCTCCGGGGCGGACGCCGTCCCGGGCACGTCCGTCCTGGACGGCATCCGGCAGGTCGCCCCCGGCGCCCGGATCACCTACAGCGCCGACGCCTCGGCCCCCACCGACGGCGCCCAGGTCGGTGTCGTGGTGGTCGGCGAGACCCCGTACGCCGAGGGCTACGGCGACGTCGGCGGCCCGGAGTGCGGCTGGTGCAGCGTGCCGCAGCAGGAGGAGAAGTCGCTGCGGCTCCAGCCCGCCGACCGGGCGGTGGTCGACAAGGTCTGCTCAGCGCTGCCGACCTGCGTGGTGCTGGTGGTCTCCGGCCGCCCGCAGGTGCTGACCGACCAGCTCGGCGAGATCGACGCCCTGGTGGCGTCCTGGCTGCCGGGCAGCGAGGGCGCCGGGGTGGCCGACGTCCTCTTCGGTCGCCGTCCGTTCACCGGCCGGCTGCCGGTGAGCTGGCCGCGCGACGAGGCGCAGGTGCCGGTCAACGTCGGCGACGCCGACTACCGGCCGCTGTTCCCGTTCGGCTGGGGCCTGCGCACGGGTTCGGGTCGCGACGGGCTCGCCGCGGTGGCCGCCGACCGGCCGCAGGTGCGGGCGGCGCTCGCACCGGCCGGCTGGAACGCCGACGGTTCGCTGCGCGACGCGCCCCGGGTGCTGGACCGGCTCGGCCGGCAGCTCGGCGCCGACCACCGGGACACCGCGCTGGTGGAGGCGATCCTCGGGGTGGCCCGGGACGCCGCCCAGGCGGCCGTGGTGCGGGGGAGCGCGCCGGACAACTGGGCGGCGCTGATCGCGGACGCCGACCACGCCCAGCTCACCGGCGACCCGGTCCGCGCGTTCACGCTGCTGGCCCGCGTCGCGGCCTGAGCCGCCACGCCGGTCTCCCCGCCTGAGCGGTCAGCGGGGAGACCGGCGTTGCCCCCGGGCGGGTGGGGCCGCCACGCGTGGTCCCGGCTGCCAGCCGGGCGGCGGTGCCGCGGCGGGGTGACGGTGCGACCGGGGCGCCGGTTGGCGACGCGGCCGGGTCACTCCGCCGTGACGGCGGCGGGCGCGGGGCAGCGGTCCGGTTGCGGCCGCTCCGCGGGCGCCGGCCGGCGCAGGTCTCGCCACGGGCCGCCGAGCAGCGGGGTGAGCACCACCAGCAGATAGCAGGTGCCGACGGTGACCAGGGTCGCCGTGGTGCCGAACCGGTCGGCGGCCAGCCCGGCGCCGAAGGCGCCCACCGGCATGGCCGCCCAGGCGCCCGCCCCGATCACCCCGTAGACCCGGGCCCGCATGGCCGCCGGGACGCGTTCCAGCTTGACCGCGCCGATCAGCGGATTGATCGCGCCGGCGGCGAGGCCGGACACCACGCAGACCGCGGCGATCACCGGCAGCGGCGGGGCGGCCGCGAGAGCCCAGAACGGCGGTGCCCCGGCGACGGCGAAGGTGGTGACGAAGGTGGCGCGGCGGGGCAGCCGGTGCCCGACAGCGCTGAACAGCAGCGAGCCGACCAGCGCGCCGCCGCCCATGGCGCCGACCAGGACGCCGAAGGCCGTTGCCCCGCCGAGGTCCCGCGCGGCGACCACCGGCATCAGCACGTTGCTCTTGGTGGCGTCGAAGAGGTTGGTGACCAGCACCAGCAGCACCACGGCGCGCAGCAGCGGCTCGCGGGCCAGGAAGCGCAGCCCGGCGGCGAGGTCGCGCCAGTAGCCGGCCGAGGGTTCGCCGGCGTCGGCGGACGGCCGCAGGCTCGCCGGCACCAGCACCGCCACCGCCAGGGCCGAGACGGCGAAGGTGGCCGCGTCGACGGCCAGCACCGGCAGCGCGCCGAGCGCGCTGACCAGCAGGCCGGCCACCGGCGCGCCGATCAGGCGTGCGCCGCGCTCGGTGGCCTCGAACCAGCCGATGGCCCGCTCGATCGGCACCCCGGCCGCGGTCGCCGCCTCGGGCAGCAGCGCCGTCCGCGCGGTCTGGCCCGGGGTGTCGAGCAGGCCGCTCACGAAGACCAGCCCGAGCAGGAGGGGGAACGGCAGGCCCACGGTGGCGTGCAGCAGCGGCACGGCGGCGACCGTCACGCCGGAGACCAGGTCGGCCAGCACGCTCGCCCGGCGGTAGCCGATCCGGTCGACGAGGACGCCGCCGAACGCCCCACCGAGCACGACGGGTGCGGTGGCGAACGCGCCGGCCAGGCCGGTGGCGGCGGGGGAGCCCGTCTCGGCCAGCACGTAGAGCGGCAACGCGATCAGGGTGAGCATGTTGCCGGTGAGCGAGACCGTGTGCGCGGTCAGCAGCCCCGCCAAGGGACCCCACCGGCGGCTCACTGCGGCCCCCGGTAGGCCTGCCAGATCAGCGTCACGGTGCGCGCGTCCGGCCGGTCGGGGTTGCTGCGCTCCTGCCAGCGGGCGCCCAGCTCGGACAGCTCGCGGCGCAGCTCCACCAACTCGTCGGGGGTCAGGTGCAGGAAGCTGTCGCTGCTCGTGGTGCCGCGGACCCACGCCGGGTCCAGGGACGCCTCGGCGTCGAGGTAGGCCTCGAACCGCGCCACGTAGCGCTGGAGGAAGGCCCGGCGCAGCAGGTCGGAGGCGAGCCGCCGCTCCGGGTCGTCGAGCAGCTCCACCGGCTCCCAGTTGGTGCGCGCGTGCGCGGCCCGCCACCACCGCTCCCGGCGGTTGCGCGCCAGCTCGGGCGCCTCGCGCACGAAGCCGTGCTCGGCCAGCTTGCCCAGGTGGTAGCTGACCGAGCCGACCGCCTCGCCGGTGACGTCGCTCAGCATGCCCACGGTCTGCGGGCCGCGGATGCGCAGCTCGCCGAGGAGCCGGATCCGGGTCTGGTGGGCCAGCGCCCGCATGGCCCTGGGGTCGGTGAGGTGCAGGCTGCTCGGCTCGTCCGCCATGCCCTCAGGCTAGACCTACAACGAACGATGTACAAGAAGTCTTGTTATTCGGCGCGACCGGCAGCCGACGGAGGGATGAGGGGTGGGTCAGGCCGGGCGGCGGCCCTTGAGGCGGCGGCCCAGCTCGCGGGCGATCTCCCGGTTGGCGTCGCGCTCGGCGAGGGCCTGCCGCTTGTCGTACGACTTGCGGCCCCGGGCCAGGCCCAGCTCGACCTTGGCCCAGCCGTTGGAGAAGTACATCGACAGCGGCACCAGCGTCACCCCGCCGTCGCGCAGCTTCTCCAGGATCCGGGCGATCTCGACCCGGTTCAGCAGCAGCTTGCGGGTGCGCCGGGGCTGGTGGTTGGTCCAGGTGCCGAAGCCGTACTCGGCGATGTGCAGCCCGTACAGCATGATCTCGCCGTCGCGCTCCTGGGCGAACGCGTCGACCAGCGACACCCGCCCCTCCCGCAGCGACTTCACCTCGGTGCCGGCCAGCACGATCCCGGCCTCGTACGTCTTCAGGATCGTGTAGTCGTGCCGCGCCTTCTTGTTGGAGGCGACGAGCTTCCGGCCGGTCTCCCTGCCCACGCCCCTCACCTCCGCACCGGTCGACGCCGAGCAGGATACCCCGCGGCCACGGTGCGAAATTCCGGCTCGCCGCGGGTGTCGGGCCGGCCCGGCGCCCCCTAGCGTCGGGCGCATGGACCGACTCGGCGAGATCGCCTTCCGCCTGCCCCGGACACCCGCCGCCCAGACCTTCCTCGACCAGTTCCGCACGCTGCTCGCCGACGTGCCGTACGCCGACCCGGTCCGCCCGGCGGGCGCCGTCGACGGGCCGGTGGCACGCCTGGTCCTCACCCCGCCGCGGCCGGAGGGGGCCCGACCGGTGACCACCGTCGAGCTGGCCGACGTGCCCGCGCCGGTGGTCACGTTCGCCCCCGGACCGTCCCTCGCCGTGCAGGGCGCCGAGCCGCTCACCGGGCCCGTGCCCACGGTCGACGTGGCCGAGCTGGCCCGCCGCCTCGCCGGGCACGTACGGCGGGTCGACCACACCGGCGTGAACCTGCCCGCCGGCACGACCTCGGCCGAGGCGTGGCGCGGCCTCGTCCGGGCGCTCGCCGCGACCTCGGCCCTGTACCGCTACCCGACCGGCGAGGAGTGGCCGTTCGTCCTCCCGTGCACCCCGGCGGAGCTGCGCGACGACATCCGGACCTTCGTGGTCGGCCGGGAACCGCGGTTCGAGCTGGTCCACGACCCGTGGCGCAGCCGCACCGAGTGGCAGTTCGCGCTCTGGACCGACCTGACGCGGACCGAACTGGAGGAGCTGTTCCCCGAGGGGATCACCTTCCCGGGGCTCGAGGACATCTTCCGCGTGGTCCCCGTCCACCACCCGTGGTGGCCGGAGCTGGGGATCCGGTTCGACCTGTGCTACCGGGTGACGGATGGCCCGTCGGACTGGGAGACCGGCGAGTGGCTGGTCACCGAGGGCGGCCGGATCCGGTGACGCGTCTCAGGTGACGGTCCAGGTCGGCGAGCCAGCCGTCGACCTCCACGAGGGACAGCACCTCCGGCCGGTCCTCGCCGTCGCGCACCATGGCCTGCACCTGCCGGGCGATGTCACCGTCCGGTTCCGCCGGCGGGGGCGCCCGGTCGGCCCCGCCCCGCGTCACCTGGCGGGCGACGTCGGCGTAGCCGTCCGACAGCCGGGCGGCCCGCGCCACCAGCGCGGCCGCCGGGCCGGGCCAGGGGGCCAGCGCCCCGGGCCGGCGGTCGGCGAGCAGCGCCTGCCCGCCGTAGCCGGCGCGGTGGGCCGCCGCCAGGACCCGGTCCCACTCGACGTGCGACAGCCGCGGGTCGTCGCGCTCCGTGTGGTACTGGACGAAGGAGGACGTGGCGAGGGCCTCCGCGCGGCGGGCCGCCGCGACCGCGGGGCGGGCGTCGGCCCGGCCCGCGAGCGCCTCGACGATCCGCTCGGCGGCCCGCCCGCTCGCCGCCAGGTAGGCGGCGGCGTTGCGGCGCAACTCGCTCCCGCTGCCCCGCGGCCAGAGCAGCAGGCCGGCGAGGGCGCCCACCACGGCCCCGACGGCCACGTCGACCACCCGGGCGCCGGCCAGTTGCCAGGACGCCGGGTTGAGCTGGGCGAACACCACGATGAGCAGCAGGGTGAGCAGCGCCTGGGCCCAGCCCAGGCCCAGCAGCGGCCCGACGCCGAAGGCGAGCACCAGGGCCAGCGGCAGCAGGGCGGCGTACGCCTGCCGCTCCGGCGAGACGAGCAGCAGCAGGCCGCCGGCGGCGCCCCCGGCCAGGGTGCCGACCAACGCCGGCCGCAGCGTGGTCCGGGTGTCCGACGCGGAGGCCCGCATCAGGCTGAGCGTCGCCAGGAGCACCCAGAACCCGTGCTGCAGGTCGACCACCCCGGCGATCACCCGAGCGGCGGCCAGGGCCACGGCGAGGCGGACCGCTCCCTCCAGATACACCGACCGCGGGGTCAGGTGCGCCCGGAACTGCTGCCGGTACAGCGACCACGCGCTGCGCCCGGCGTACCAGAACCGGTCCGCGCCGGCCTCGGGTGGTCGCGCGGCGCGGCGACCGCGCGGACCGGTGGCGATGCCGACGGCCGTCGCGTGCGTCCCGACCTCCTCGGCGAGCGCCCGTACCGCCGCCTTCACCCGCAGCCGGGCGGGATCCGCGGCCCGCCACGACCGCGGCAGCGGGCTGACCAGCTCCGGCCCGTCCCCGGCCGGTGTGCCCGGCCGCCGCACCGCGATGTCGGCGGAGTGCCGGAGCGAGGCCGCGCACCGCCGGAGCGCCCCCGCCAGGTCGGCGTCGCCGCTGCCCGGGGCGTCGGGGCGGGAGGGGAGCGACTCGGCGACCGCGAGCACCTCCTGCGCGGCCCCCGCCGCGTCCCGCCAGGCCCGGTCGCGGCGACCGGCCGAGATGGGGCGTGCCGTCACCGGCAGCCGCGCCATCCGCACCTGGTCGAGCAGCTGTGCCGCCCGCTCGTGCCGGCGGGCCGTCTCCTCCGCCGCCCCCGGCCTCGCGACCTGCACGTCCGCCAGCGCGTCGACGAGGTCCGCGAGGCCGCCCGCCGCCGCGGCGAGGCGCCGCGGGAAGGAGACCGGCGCCGGGTCCGGCCAGAGCGTCACCTCGGCGAGCGCGACAAGGGCCACCCCCAGGGTCACGCCCGCCAGCCGGGCCGGAAGGGTGCCGGGCTGGTACGGCGGGAAGCAGGCCAGGATGTAGAACAGCTGGAGCGCGTTGGCCAGCCCGACCAGGCGGGGCCCGCCGACGCCCGCGAACGCCACCGCGAACCCGATGACGAGCATCCCGGCGGACGCGGCCGCCGTGCTGACCGCCAGCACCGTGCCGGCCGCCACGAGCGCCCAGGCCACCGGTACGGCCGCCAGCAGGGTGCGCGCCCGCACCGCGGCCGGACCGGGCAACTGGGCGAAACTGCCCGTGGCGACCGTGCCGAACAGCCCGTAGGTGGCGAGGGTGACGTTGCCCAGGCCGTAGCGGCAGCCGTAGAAGACAAGCGAGGCGACGACGGTCAGCCGGGCCGCCCGGCGGACGAGGCGATAGCCCGGATCCCGTTGACGCAGCCGGTCCCGCAGCTCCCCGACGGGCCGTCGACGCATGCCCACACCGCTCCCCAACAGGTCATCCCGGGGGCGACGGGCCGTCTGCTCCGGCCGTGCCGGCTGCTCACCGGGACTCTATCCGGTCGTCGGCCGTGCCGGTCGGAAGTGTCCGCGATCGGGTGCCGCCCGGCTCCCGTACGCCTAGGCTGCCCGGTAGGCGAGGCGGGGAGCGGCGGATGACGCGGGTGGCGGTGCTCGGGCTCGGCGGCATGGGCGCGCCGATGGCGGCGAACCTCGTCCGGGCCGGCCTGACGACGGTGGTGTGGAACCGGCACCCGGAGCCGGCCCGCGCGCTCGGCGACCGGGGCGCCGAGGTCGCCGCCGACGCGGCCGAGGCGGTACGCGGGGCCGACGTGGCGGTGACCATGGTGACCGACGCGGCCGCGGTCCGCGCGATAGCCGTCGACCAGGGCATGCTGGCCGCGTTGCCCGAGGGGGCGGTCTGGGCGCAGATGAGCACCATCGGGGTGACCGAGACCGCGCGCCTCGCCGAGCTGGTCGGCGCCGAGCGCCCCGGGGTGACCCTGGTGGACGCGCCGGTGGCCGGCAGCCGCGGCCCGGCCGAACAGGGCCGCCTCGTCGTCCTCGCCTCCGGACCGGAGCAGGTGCGGGACCGGGTGGCGCCGGTCTTCGACGCGGTCGGGCAGCGGACCGTCTGGGTGGGCCCGGTCGGCGCCGGGTCCCGGCTGAAGCTCGTCAACAACCTGCTGCTCGCGTTCGTCAACGAGGGGCTCGCCGCGGCGGTCGCCTTCGGCGACGCGCTCGGCCTCGACCGCGGCACCGTGCGCGAGGCGCTGCGGGGCAGCCCGCTGGTGTCGCCCTGGGCGGCCGAGAAGCTGGAGCGGATCGCCGGGGACGACTACACGGCGCAGTACTCGCTGGCCCTCGCACTGAAGGACGTGGACCTCGCGTTGCGCGAGGTGCCGACGGGCCGGTTCCCCGCCGCCGAGGCCCTGGCCGGCGAGTGGCGTCACGCGGTCGAGCAGGGCCTCGGCGGCGAGGACCTCACGGTCGTGACGCGAGCCCTCGCCCGGGACATGACCGACTAGGCGGGCTACAGGGGTCTGCCGTCCCAGCGGGCGAGCCCGGACGCCGCCACGCGGCGGCCGACCGCCGCGCCCACCTCGTCGGTGTGCCGGAAGTGGATGCCCGACCACACCCGGGCGTCGATGTTGTCCCGGGTCAGTTCGCGCCAGTCCGCATAGGTCAGGGTGACGTCGGTCGCGGTGGGGCTGGTGAGCGCCACCGGCCGGGCCGGCCGGCCGGCGAGCGCCCGCAGGACGACCTCGGCGGCCCCGGCGTAGGTGGTGTGCCCACTGGGATATTCCGGATGGGCGGGGGTGGTGATGAGCGGGGTCCACGCCGGGTCCGGCGCGATGACCCCGGTCCGGATCGCGGTGACCGGGCGCCAGCGCAGGTCGCGGTACTTGGCGGCGTACGTGACGATCTGGGCGTCGATGGTGGCCGCGTGGAAGAGAGCGACGAGCGCGACCCGGCGAACCCGTGCGCCGGAGGTGACGGCGGCGCGCAGCGCTCCGGTGTAGCCGTTCAGGGAGGTCTGCGCCCAGAACCGGGCCACGTCGGTCTGCCGGTCCGTGCGGCGGCTGCTCTCCACCGCACCGACCGCCCGGCTCTCGGCCAGGTCTCGGGCGTAGCGCGCGCTGTCCAGCGCCGGCGGCGGCCCGGGCAGGTACGCCCGCACGGCGTCGATCAGGAAGGGCCGACCGTCGCCCTGACCGGCCTGCACGGCGGCGGCGAAGCCGGGCGGCGTCGGCTGCCAGACGCCGGGCGCCGACGCCGGCGGGGTGAACGGCCGGTTGACCGAGGCGAGGTCGAGCCCGTCGCCGGCCCGTTCGGCGAGCACGTCGCGGGCGGCGTCCCGGCCGCTCGCCACGGCGGCCCGGACGGCCGCGGCCGGACCCAACCGGTCGAGCGTGGCCGCGAGGGCGGCGTCCAGGTCGGCCGTGCGCGCCGGCACCAGCGTGGTGAGTGCCTCGTGGACCGCCCCGGCGAGCGCGGCGTCCGCAGGGGCGGCGCCGCCCGCCCGGGCCACCGCCCGCCATGCCGCGATCCAGCCGATCGCCCAGGTGCGGCTGCTGTTGACCTGGAGCGGCCCGGTGATCACGCCGATCGTCGCCGCGGTGACGTCGTACCACTCGAGCACGGTGTCCACCTGGGACCCGCGGGCGGCGGCGACGCCGGTCAGGCCGGGCCCGGCCAGGGCGGCCGCGCCGGCCCCGGCGCCGATCAGCAGGGTCCGGCGGGTGGGCCGGGGGTACGGACGCGCGGACGGCATGCGGGCTCCCGAGGTGCGGCGGGGAAGGGGCCGCGCCAGCGTAACCCAGTAAACCTATCGGATCAATAGGGTATCCGGGGTCCGGGCGGGCCGGACCGCGGTGGCGGCGGCCCAACCGGTGGTGATCAGCAGGAGGGCCGCCGCGTAGGTGGTCATGACCAGGAGGTCCCGCCCGGCGAAGTCGCTGCCCGCCGCGCCCACGCCGATCAGCAGGTCGGAGACGAGGAAGAGGGCCCCGCCGGCCGCGGTGCGCCGGGACACCCCGGTCGCGGCGGCGGCCATGAGGGACAGTGCCAGGCTGTAGCCGAGCACCGGCAGCCGCAGCGGGCCCAGCGCGCTCCACAGCAGCGCGTTCGCGCCGGCCCAGGCCGCCAGGTAGCCGGCCACCGCCGCCACGGGCGGGCGGCGGTGGCGCAGGAAGGCGGCGAGGAAGGCGACCTGGGTGACCAGGAAGCACCCCATGCCGGCCAGGAACGCGACATCTCCCGGCACGAGCAGGGCCACGTCCCCGGCGGTCGCGGCGACCAGGCCCACCGCCACCGGGTCGATCCGGCGGCGCCGGTCCCACAGGTACGCCAGCAGCAGCGGCGCCAGCAGCGGCTTGGCCAGCCACTGCGTCGCCGTCGAGTCGAGCGCCACCCCCACCAGCTCGACGAGGGCGGCGACCCCGAACAGGGCCAGCCAGGGGCGCCTCACCGGGCCGGCTGCCAGCCGGGCCGGCCGAAGACGTAGCCGAGCCGGGACCGCCACGAGGTGGCGTGCCGGACGTCGGACCAGATCGCGGCGAACTCGTGGGTGGCCACCCGCAGCGGGTTGTAGGTCTGGATGTTCTTGGTCAGCCCGTACCGGGCCGGGGCGCGCTCGGGCTCGAAGGAACGGAAGAGCCGGTCCCAGACGATGAGGATGCCGCCGTAGTTGCGGTCCAGGTATTCGGCGTTCGAGCCGTGGTGCACCCGGTGGTGCGACGGCGTGTTGAAGATGAACTCGATGGGCCTCGGCAGCACGCCCACCCGCTCGGTGTGCAGGAAGAACTGGTAGAGCAGGCTGATCGACTGCTGCAGGAAGATCATCCATGGCGGGATGCCGAGCAGCGCCAGGGGCAGCCAGAACGGCAACGACGTCATGGGCGTCCAGCTCTGCCGCAGCGCGGTGGAGAGGTTGTAGTAGACGCTGGAGTGGTGCACCACGTGGCTGGCCCACAGCACGCGGACCTCGTGGTGCAGCCGGTGGAACCAGTAGTAGGCGAGGTCGTCGGCGAAGAACACGATCACCCAGGTCCACCAGTCGCCGGGGGAGAGGTGCACCGGCGCGACCATCCACAGTGCGGCGTAGATGCCGACCGTGAGCAGCTTCCAGGGGAAGCCGATGATCTGGCTGCCGAGGCCCATCGAGAGGCTGGTGGTGGTGTCCCGCAGCTCGTAGCCGCGCTCGTCGTCGTCGGGGAGGAAGCGGTAGGAGACCGCCTCGATGATGATCAGGAGGAGGAACGCCGGGACGGCGTAGAGCACGGCGGGGATCATGCTC
Source organism: Micromonospora chaiyaphumensis (assembly GCF_900091435.1). Taxonomy (GTDB): domain Bacteria; phylum Actinomycetota; class Actinomycetes; order Mycobacteriales; family Micromonosporaceae; genus Micromonospora; species Micromonospora chaiyaphumensis. The sequence goes on along the minus strand of NZ_FMCS01000001.1, from coordinate 522,278 downwards.
GGCTCTCCCTTCCGATGGTGGGGGTGGGGGTGGGGGTGGTGACCGGGGCGGTCAGCAGGGCCCGGGCGTGCCGGGCGGCTGCCGCGCCCTGGCCGGCCGCGACGGCGGCGGCGAGCCGGCGGTGGCCCGCGACGTCGAGCAGCTCGGCGGCCCGGGCGTCCGGGGGGACGTCCCCCACGGCGAAGGTGCCGGCCACCAGGCTGTTGAACGCCAGCAGGTAGGCGGTGTTGCCGCTGCCCCGCACGATCAGCCACCAGATCGCGATGTTGGCCTCGTTCATCGCGTCCAGGTCGGGGGCGAGCGAGCCGTACTCCTCGGCGGCGCGGACCAGCGCGGCGGTGACCTCCGGGTCGCCGCGCTCGGCGCAGAGCCGGGCCGCGTCGATCCCGACGCAGGCCCGCATCTCCAGCATGTCGCGGACCAGGGTCTCGACCGGGAGTACGTCGGCCGAGCGGGCCAGCGACAGCGCCAGGTCCAACCCGGCGTGCACCCGCCAGTCGAGCACCCGGGTGGCGCCGCCCTGGCTGACCCGGACCAGTCCCAGTTGCTGAAGCCGGCGCAGCGCCTCGCGGACGGCGTGCCGGTTCACCGCGAACGTCGAGGCCAGCTCCCGCTCGCCGGGCAGTGTGTCCTCCGGCTGGTAGCGGCCGCTGACGATCGCGTCGCGGAGCTGGCCGAAGACGTGGTCGGAGACCGAGGCGCGGGGGACGGGGGCGAAGGCCATGGGCAGCAGTGTGGCCCCGCACACATCAACCCGTCAACTGGTTGGACCAGATGGAATCCCGCCACCCTGCGGTGGCCGCCCGCGTACGCCTCGTATCCTTTCCGCCGGAAGCCCGCGAAGTGGAAGGGAGTCGGTGTGAGCGATCGGGTTGAGACGTTGGAGTTCCAGGCCGAGGCCCGTCAGCTGCTCCAGCTGATGGTGCACTCGATCTACTCGAACAAGGACGTCTTCCTGCGCGAACTGATCTCGAACGCCTCGGACGCGCTGGACAAGGTGCGCCTGGAGTCGCTGGTCGACAAGGACCTCCAGGTCGACACCACCGACCTGCACATCGAGATCGAGGTCGACAAGGAGGCCCGCACGCTGACGGTGCGGGACAACGGGATCGGCATGTCCCGCGACGAGGTGGTCGGCCTCATCGGCACGATCGCCAAGTCCGGCACCGCCGAGCTGCTGCGCAGCCTGCGCGAGTCGAAGGACGCCGCCGCCTCGCAGGAGCTCATCGGGCAGTTCGGTGTCGGCTTCTACGCCACGTTCATGGTCGCCGACCGGGTCACCCTGCTGACCCGCCGCGCCGGGCAGGCCGGCGGCACCCGGTGGGAGTCCACCGGCGAGGGCACCTACTCGGTCGAGACCGTCGACGACGCGCCGCAGGGGACCTCCGTCACCCTGCACCTCAAGCCCGCCGACGCCGAGGACAACCTGCACGACTACACGGCCGAGTGGACCATCCGCGAGATCGTGAAGCGCTACTCGGACTTCATCGCCTGGCCGATCCGGATGACCGTGGAGAAGCCGGGCGAGGACGGCGCCACCACCCGCGAGGAGCAGACGCTCAACTCGATGAAGGCGCTCTGGGCGCGCGCCCGGGACGAGGTCGACGAGGCGGAGTACAAGGAGTTCTACCGGCACGTCGCGCACGACTGGGCCGACCCGCTGGAGACCATCCACATGCGCGGCGAGGGCACCTTCGAGTACGAGGCGCTGCTCTTCCTGCCGTCGCACGCCCCGCTCGACCTCTTCTCGCCGCAGGGCCGCCGGGGCGTGCAGCTCTACGTCAAGCGCGTGTTCATCATGGACGACTGCGACGCGCTGATGCCCAACTACCTGCGCTTCGTCAAGGGCGTGGTGGACGCGCACGACCTGTCGCTGAACATCTCCCGGGAGATCCTCCAGCAGGACCGGCAGATCCGTGCCGTGCGCCGCCGCCTGGTCAAGAAGGTCCTGGCCACGCTCAAGGACCTCTCCGCCGAGTCGTACCGCACCTTCTGGAGCGAGTTCGGCGCGGTCGTCAAGGAGGGCCTGCTGGAGGACCCGGACAACACCGAGGCCCTGCTGGACCTGGTCCGGGCGGCCAGCACCCACGACCCCGCCGAGCTGACCACGCTGCGCGACTACGTGGAGCGCATGCGCGACGGCCAGACCGAGATCTACTACGCCACCGGAGAGAACCGGGCCACCATCGAGAACTCCCCGCACCTGGAGGCGTTCCGGGCCAAGGGCTACGAGGTGCTGATCCTCACCGACCCGGTCGACGAGGTGTGGGTCGAGCGGGTCGGCGCGTACGACGGGAAGACGCTGCGCTCGGTCGCCAAGGGCCAGGTGGACCTGGAGACCGACGAGGAGCGGGAGAAGGCCGCGGCCGAGCGGCAGGAGTACGCCGACCTGCTCACCTGGATGAGCGGCGCCCTCGCCGACAGCGTCAAGGAGGTCCGGCTCTCCACCCGGCTCACCACCTCTCCGGCCTGCGTGGTGGGCGACGCCCACGACATGACGCCCACGCTGGAGAAGATGTACCGGGCCATGGGCCAGGAGGTGCCCCGGGTCAAGCGGATCCTGGAGCTGAACCCGACCCACCCGCTCGTCACCGGGCTGCGCAAGGCCCACGAGCAGGGTGGCGACGGCACCGCGCTGACCGAGACCGCCGAGCTGCTGTACGGCATGGCGCTGCTCGCCGAGGGCGGGGACCTGGCCGACCCGGCCCGGTTCACCCGGATCCTCGCCGACCGGCTCGCCCGGAACCTCTAGCCGGTGCCCGCCGGCCGTGGCCCAGAGTGGCGACGGCCGGCGGCCCGGACGGGACCGGCCGCCGGTCCGTGGCTGTCCTGCCACGTCCCGGCGGCCGGTCAGCCGCGGATCAGCCGGTCCAGGTGTGCCACCTCATCCGGCGACGGCTCGCGCATCCCGCTGCGGAGCAGCCGCCACCGGGTCGTCGCGCCGTCCGGGCCGGTGAGTTCACCGTGGCCCAGCGCCCGGTCGATGTCCCGCCGCACCCGCGGTTCGAGGTGCGGCTCGGTGGCGAAGAGGATGCGCAGGCGCAGCTCGTCGCCGGCCCGCTCCACTGCCGTGTGATGGGCCGCCACCGGGCAGGACGGCTGGTGCTCCCAGTGCCCGCAGAGCGCCACGGTGACCGCCGCGCCGGGCGCGCCGTCGTCGGCGTCCGGCGCCATGGCCAGGACGGCGTCGTGGGCGTACCCCTCTCGCATCCGGTCATTGTGCCGCGGGGCGGCGCCGGATCAGGGCAGGGCCGGGTAGAGGGCGGCGACGCCGCCGGAGAGGCCGGCGAGGACCTGGCGGGAGGTCTCGTCCGCGACGATCTCGTACCGGTCGGCCTCAATCCCGTCGACGGCGATCCGGGCGATCTCGGCCGGGTCCGACTTGGGCGCCGTGACGTGCGCCGCCATGTCGGTGTCCATGTAGCCGACGTGCAGGCCGGCGACGCGGACGCCCCGGTCGGCCAGCTGCGCGCGGAGCGCGTTGGTCATCGACCACTCGGCCGCCTTGGCCGCGCCGTAGGCGCCCACCTGGGGGAACGTGATCCAGGACAGGGCGGAGAGGATGTTCAGCACGGTACCGCCGCCGTTGGCCGCGATCCTCGGCGCGAAGGCCCGCACCACGGACAGCGTGCCGAGGTAGTGGGTCTCCAGTTCCCGCCGGATCTCCGCCAGGTCGCCGTCGAGCAGGTCCGCGCCGGTGCTCACACCGGCGTTGTTGACCAGCAGGGTGACGTCGCCGGCCAGCTCCGCGGCGGCGGCCACCGAGGCCGGGTCGGTGATGTCGAGCCGCACCGGCACGGCGCCCGGCAGGTCGACGGTGTCCGGGTTGCGGGCGCCGGCGTAGACGGTGGCGCCCCGGGCCAGCAGTTCGGCGGCGAGGTGCCGGCCGAAGCCCCGGTTGGCCCCGGTCACGAGCGCGGTGCTTCCAGCGATCTTCATGGTGTGCTCCAGAGGGTGGGGAAGGGGTGGGTCGTCAGGACGGCAGCAGGCCCGGCCCGGGCAGCAGGTCCACCTGGCCGGCGGGCACGTCGTGGCCGGCCGCGCAGCGCAGCGCCACGTGCACCGCCGCGCCGCAGTCGTGGTGGGCCAGCCGGACCGACGGCTCCTCGACGGCGTACGTGTCGCCCCACTCGCGCAGGGCGGCGAGCACGGGCAGCAGGTCCCGGCCCTTGGCGGTCAGGACGTACTCGTCGCGGGTGCGCTGGCCCGGCTCCCGGTAGGGCCGCCGATCGAGCAGCCCGTCGGCGACGAGCTGCTTCAGCCGGGCGGCGGCCACCGGCTCGCTGACGCCGACGCGGCGGGCGAAGTCGTCGAAGCGGCGGGTGCCGAACGACGCCTCGCGCAGCAGGAGCAGCGTGGTGCGGTTGCCGACCACGTCGAGCGCACCGGCGATCGAGCAGTTGGCGGTGGACCAGGAGTCGCGCCGCGCGAGGAAGTCCGTCATGGGACCGACGCTACACCGGCTGACGTAGGAAACCCAAAGCCAGCTACGTCACTCCCCAGCCGGGAATATCCGCGCTCAGAGCTGGCCGGCGTAGAAGCCGTGCCGGGCGAGCGGCTCGACGATTTCCCGCTCCTCGTACGACAGGTGCGACAGCAGGGTGTCGGTGAGCAGGTCCACGGCCGCCTGAAGCGCGGTGAAGTCGCCCGGCTCGCGGATGAGGTCCACCAGCGCGCGGTCCACGCTCTCCACCACCCCGTGGATCACCACGTGCTCCTCCTCGAGGCGGTCCAGCACCGCCGCCAGCCCGGCGTCCGCCTGCCGCAGGTGCGGGAAGATCGAGTTGTCCTCGAGGCCGTGGTGCTGGGTCACGACCGTGCAGTACGCCGCGCAGTAGGCCCCCAGCGTCCAGTTGTTCTGCCGCATGGTCATCTCGTTCAGCACGGCCCGGGCGGCGCCCGGCGCGACGGCGCCGCGCTTGACCTGTTCCAGCAGGTCACGCACCTGGGCGAGCTCCTGGCGCAGGTGATCGTGCACATCCACCAGGTGCTGCCCGGCGGCCTGCCCGCGGGGCGTGTAGACGTGCCCGGCCGGTGCCGGCGGCGCCACGGGCCGGGTGGACTCGTCCCAGGGCCGGCGCGGGCTCAGCCGTACCCCCGGATCGGGCGTCGGGGTGACCGCGAGGGCGGTCGACCCGCCGGCCTCGACGGCGGCCAGCTGCTCCTCGACGGCGCGGGCGCGGCTACCCGGCGTGGTGCGCTCGGCGGCGACCAGCTCGCGCACCGCGGGCGCCACCTCCTGCGCGAAGAGCTGCACGGCCCGCGGCTCGTCGCTGCCGAGGATGAACGTGGCGATGCCGTGGTCCAGCGCCAGCCCGGCCAGCTCCTCCACCCACTGCTCCGGCGGGCCGTCCAGGAAGCCGCCCGACGACCGCGAGAAGCTGCCCGTGACGTTGAGCAGCCGGCGCACCGCGCCGGGATCCCGTCCGCCCTCGGCGGCGGCCTCGTCGATCACCGCGTTCAGCGCCGGCAGCTCCGCCGGCCCCTTGGGCAGGTACGCCAGCGAGGGCAGCCAGCCGTCCGCCGCGCGGCCGACCAGCCGCAGCATCCGCGGCTTGTACGCGCCGACCCAGACCCGCACCGGGTGCGCCGGGGCCGGCCCGCGCTTCGCCCCGACCACCCGGTAGTGCTCGCCCTCGACCCGGACCATCCCGCGCCGGTCGGTGTCCCAGACCTCGCGGATCACCCGGATCCCCTCGTCGAGGGCGTCCACGGCCGCGCCGGGGGAGAGCCGCCGGCCGCCGACCGCCTCGATGGCCTCCCAGAAGGCGCCGGCGCCCAGCCCCAGCTCGACCCGGCCGCCGGTGAGCAGGTCCAGGCTGGCGACGCTGCGGGCCAGCACCACGGGCTGGCGCAGTGGCAGGTTGAGCACGTTGCCGGCGAGCGTGATGCGGCTGGTGGCGGCGGCCACGAAGGACATGAGCGTCCAGGTGTCCAGGAACCCGGGCTGGTACGGGTGGTCCTGGAAGGTCACCAGGTCCAGGCCGACCTGCTCGCAGAGCTTGGCCCGCGCCACCACCTGATCGGGCCGCCCGGCGCTGGGGGTGAGGAAGCCGCCGAAGGCCAGCTCGTGTCCGTGGTCGCTCATCCTCGCCACCTCTTGCCGATCTTGCGGGAACCCTGCCACCGTAGCCCCCGCCGGCGCCGGCCCGCCCGGCGGTTCCGGAACCGGCAAGGATTGCTCACAGTCGATGCCTGCGGGCATGTGGACTGCGCTGCTGGCTTCCTGGCTGCCCGGCGCCGAGGGCGGCGTGGCCGACGTCCTCTTCGGTGGGTGGGCGCCACCGGCAGACTGTCCGATAAGCCCTCTTCGGACAGTGCGCAACTCGAACGGTGTGGCCTTCGCTCGGCCGGGTGAAGAACTTCACAAGAAGTGGGCGTTCGTCGCAAAACGTTCCTAACGTCTATTCCGTTCGCGATCGCGGACACCACGGCCCGGCAACGCCTAATCCCGCCGCCGGCCCGGTGGTACCTGGACCTCGGCGGGAGCGGGGGACCCACACGTTCCTCGGTGCACGACACCTCGGGGTGAAGCCGCCTCCGGCGGCCGGGCTCCTCGGCCCGAACCCGACAGCTCACCTCGTCGGCGTGGAGGAAACCCACATGGCAACTGATCACGTCGCCCGTCACCGACGGACCGCGCCGCGTCGCACCGCCGTCGGAGCGCTCGTCGTCGGCGCGGCCACCGGCGCCGCCGCCCTTCTCGGCCCGGCCGCGCCGGCCAGCGCCGCCGGCGTCAACTGGGACGCCGTCGCCCAGTGCGAGTCCGGCGGCAACTGGCACATCAACACCGGCAACGGCTACTACGGCGGGCTCCAGTTCTCCCGGAGCACCTGGAACGGCTACGGCGGCCAGAAGTACGCCAGCCGGGCCGACCTGGCCAGCCGCAGCGAGCAGATCGCCATCGCCGAGAAGGTCCTCGACGGGCAGGGCTTCGGCGCCTGGCCGGTCTGCGGCAAGAAGGGCGGCTCCACCAAGAAGTACGCCAGCAAGGACTCGGGCGCGAAGAAGTCCACGAAGAGCCCGAGAAAGTCCACCAGGAAGGCCACCTCGGAGGGGTCGTCGCGCGGCTACCGGCCGAACACCCGCGGCGACCGGCGCGCCGCGCCGAGCACCGGCGGCGCCGGCAGCTACCTGGTCCGGCCCGGGGACACCCTCTCCGAGATCGCCGCCGCGAGGCACGTCGCCGGCGGTTGGCACGCCCTGTACGAGCGCAACAGGAGCGTGGTCGGCGGCAATCCGGGCCTCATCTTCCCGGGCCAGCGCCTGCGCCTCCGCTGACGCCACACCGGTGCTCCGCACCACGAAACGCCCGGCCGGGGTTCCTGGCCGGGCGTTCGGCGTTGGCGCCGGTTGCTATCGTCACGGTGCTCGGAAAGACGTGAAGAAAGCGCGGATATGACCAACGATTCGTTCTCCGCGGCCGCGAGCCTCGACGAGCTGCTGACCAGGACGCAGCAGGCGCTGTCCGCGATGCGGTCCCGGGCCGCCGAGCACGCCGACGGCGCGCCGGACGAGCTGCTCCGGGCCGAGGGCGGCGCGGCCGGCGGCCGGGTCCGGGCCGTCGCCGTCCAGGGTGGCCGGCTGGAGTCCGTCACCGTCGCCCCGGAGCTGGCCGGGGAGCCCCTGGACACCCTGTGCGGGCACGTCGTGGCGGCCGTGAACGCCGCCCTCACCGAGCTGGACGCCCGGGTGAGCGCCTCGGCCCGGGCCGACGTGGACGCCCTCGCCGCGCGGCTCGGTGCCCTGCCCGAGCAGTCCGCGCGGGACATGGAGCGCTTCAGCCGGGCCATGGAGGGCGTCGCGGCCCGCATCCGCCGCGACGGCGCCGGGTCCGGCGCGCCCCGCCCGGCCTGACCGGGCCCGCACCGCCCCCCGGCGGAAACGACGAAGCGGCCGGCCGTCGGGAGGACGACGGCCGGCCGCTCCGGTGGGGTCAGCTCAGCGTGACCGCGGTGTCGTCGACGACGAAGGAGGTCTGCAGGGAGCTGTCCTCCACGCCGCTGAACGAGATGGTGGCGGTCGTGCCGGCCAGCGACGAGATGTCGAAGGACCGCTGCACGTAGCCGGTGGCCTTGTTGAGGTTGGAGTAGGTGGCCAGGGTCGTGCTGCCCGCCTTCACGGTCAGCTTGTCGTAGGCGGTGGTCGTGGTCGACTCCGCGCTGTCGATGTGCAGCCAGAAGCTCAGCGTCGCCCGGCAGCCGGCGGGGATCGTCACCGACTGCGTGAGGGTGTCGGTGTGGGTCGAGCCGTAGCCGTCGAGCCACGCCTTGTAGGAGCCGCCGTGCGCCGCCTGGCTGCTGGAGTTGGTGATGACGCCGGAGGAGGCGGTCCAGCTCACGTTGCCCGACTCGAAGCCGGGGTTGGCCAGCTTCTGGCCGGTGCAGCTGCCCGACGGCGGGGTGGTCGTGGTGGTCGGGGTCGGCGTCGGGGTGCCGCCCGTGCAGGTCGCCTCACCGGTCTGCGCCGGCACGCTGATCGCGTTCCAGGCGGCCTTGACCGCGTCGAACTCGGTGCAGCTGGTCGGGTAGAGGTTCTTCGCCGCCTGCAGCGTCCAGACCCGGTACTTCAGGTACGACGAGGACGAGGTCTTCAGCAGCATGGCGTTGTACATGATCTTCATGGCCTTCTGGATGCCCAGGCCGGTGACGCTGCTGCCGTTGCAGGTGGAGCTGGCCGGCTGCCCGTTGGTCGGGCTGCTGCCGTTGGCCAGCAGGTAGAACCAGTGGTTGCCCGGGCCCGCCGCGGCGTGCACCTCGGTGCCGGGGATGCTGCTGGAGTAGCAGTTCGGGTCGCCGAGCGCCGACGGGTTGTACATGTTGCGGATCGGGCCGCTGCCCACCAGGTTGACCTTCTCGCCGACCAGGAAGTCGGGAGCGTCGTAGGTGGACGGCTCGTCGGCGAACCACTCGGTGGCCGCGCCGAAGGTGTCGGCGACGAACTCCTGGGTGCCGCCGCCGGAGATGCCACCCGGCGTGTGGTCGTCGATGCCGTGGCCGATCTCGTGGGCCACCACGTCGAGCGAGCCGATCCACTGGCCCGAGGTGTTCTTGCCGATCTGGACCTGGGTGCCGTCGTAGTAGGCGTTCTGGTCGTTCAGACCCACCCGGATCGGCCAGTAGCCGCCGTTGCCGTCGGCCCCGTTGCGGCCCAGCCACTGGGCGAGCATCTTGTGCTCGGTCTGCGCGGCGAACAGCGCGTCGACGCAGCCGGTCTCCCGGTTGGTGGCGGTGCCGTTGCCCCACACGTCGTCGGAGCCGCTGAACGTCGTGTTGGTCGCGGCGTCCTGGCAGCTCAGGTTGGTGACGGTCGGGTCCTTCATGGAGTACGTGGTGCCGGACTGCGTGGTGTTCAAGGTCAGCGGGCTGGGCCCGTTCCACGCGCCGGTGCCGGTGCCGTGCACGACGTGCTCCTGCGTGCGCAGCACCGCGCCGCTGACGGCGTCGACGTCGACCGTGAGCCGGCTCGGGCCCTCGGCGCCCGTGCCGCGCACCGTGGTCTCCCAGGCCAGCGCCGGCTTGGCGCCGAGGGTGTAGACGACCAGGTTGGTGCCCTCGACGGCGGTGACCTTCGTGAGCTGGGCGCGCGCGGTCTTCGCGGCGGCGGCCGAGGTCAGCTTGGGCGTGGTGGCGAGGCTGCCGATGGCCTGCTGCTGGGCGACGGAGGCGTACTTCAGGTTGCCGGCCGTGTCGGTGGCCAGCACGAAGTCGCCGCCGACCACGGGCAGGCCCTTGTAGGTGCGCTCGTAGGGCACGTACTGGGTGCCCTCGGAGGAGATGACGGCCTTCTGCACGAAGGCGTCGTCCGCGCTCGCGTGCAGGTAGGCGGGCCGGTTGGCGACCAGCGCACGGGCCGAGTCGGCGGCGATCGCGCGGGCCTGGGCGGCGTCGGGGGCGGCGGGGCCGGGTGGCGCGGCCTGCACGGCCGCAGCGGTGCCGGCGGCGATCAGACCGGCCGCCGCCGCGCCGGAGAGCGCGACGAGGCGAGGTGAGAGCTTCAAGGGGGTTCGCTCCTGTTCCTAGGCGCGCCGCACGGAGCCCGGTGGGGACGGGCGGCGCGATGTGGCGAGGCGGGTGGCGGCCGATCTCCGAGGCTGCCGGCGTGGCCCCGGTTCGACAGATCGACCGTCGTGAGCCGCCGGGGGTCGGCGACTCGCTGGGGGCACAATCACACGGGCCCGGGCCGGGATCAATGGGTGACCCGGGCAACCGACTCCCCCCGGTCGTCGCGTCGTCACCGCGCATTCAGGAAGCCATGATCTTCAATAGCCCCTGATCAGGGCGAATGTTCGCGACGGTGAACGGGCCCGCGCCCGATCCGTGGCGATTGCCGCAGTGTGCTCATGGCGCACATTGATCCTCGTCTCGGTCCGCCGCGCCCGCGACGCCGGGCACGGGGTCCACCCCGTGCCCGGCGTCCGCGTGCTCAGCCCCCGACCGTGGCCTTGCGGAAGTTCCGCCCGTTGCCGTCGGGACGGTAGTTGTTCTCCACGTTGCCGGCGGCGTCCACCGAGAACCAGTGGATCCGGGTCCCGACGGGCAGGGTCAGCGTCTCCCCGCCCTCCCGGATGCCCGCGGAGCCGTACCGGGTGGACGCGTAGGTGGGCGCCGCGCCGTCGAGGGTGTAGAAGACCGCGGCGGGCTCGCTCACCGTGAACGTCACGTCCACCATGCCCGGCGTGTCGCCCGGGGTGGTCGACAGGCCGCTCGTCGGCCGCTGGTGGTCGGTGTCGAGGTCCCGGGCCACCCGCATCAGCTCGACCAGGCCGTTGGCGAACTCCATCGTCTCCTGGTGCGCCTCGTCCCAGTCCGGCTGGAACGACGTGCCGACCTCGAAGTTCCAGGCGTAGATGCCGTACTTGTACCAGAGCATGTCGCCGGAGTTGCCGGCCGCCGAGTAGAGCACGTCGGAGATCGGGCCGGTGCGGGCCGGCGTCACGGCCATGTTGCGGTGCCGCTTGATGGCAGTGAGGATCCGCGACGAGGCGCCCCAGAAGAACGACTCCTGGTCGAGGGTGGGACGGGGCGCGGAGACCCGGCCCGGGACGGCGTACGCCCCCGGCGACCACATGAAGTAGTTGCCCGAGGAGTGCAGGTTCATCGAGAACCTGATGTTCTCGTGCTGGGCCAGCCAGTCCAGGTTCCTGTTCTCCGGCTCGGACAGCTCGCTCGGCCCGGCGTAGGTGTCGCCGGTGCAGCTGCTCGACGCGCCCGAGTAGCCGTCGAACAGGCTGTACTCGGTGTAGTTGCGGTTGTTGTCGACGCCCCACGAGTTGCGCGCCAGGGCGTCGGCCGCGCCGGTCAGCGGGCAGTGGTTGGTCATGTTCCGCCGCTGCGAGGCGAAGTCGTAGAACGAGTAGTGGCCGCCGTCCGGGTTGACCGACGGGGCGATCCAGATGTCCAGGTTGTTGACCAGTTGCTTGGTCCGGCCGTCGTGGCCGTAGTTGCGCAGCAGTCGCTCGGCGCTCTCCACGGCGACCAGCGGCGGCACCCACTCACGGGCGTGCTCCTGGGCGTACGCGAGGACGCCCGGCCGGGAGCCGTCGCGGTGCTTGCCGATCCGGATCGCGTACACCGGGTGCGGTTCGCGGGAGACGGTCGCGGGTGCCCGCAGGCCGTCGGTGAGCACGGTCCGCGCGGCCGGCGCCACCACGCCCGCGCCCGCGTTGCCGCGATAGGTGTACGCCCGGACGAGCGAGCCGGCGCCGGCGTTGAGCGCGGCGACGACCTGCGCGGCGGTGCTGGTCACCGTGCCGGCGGCGTCGGTCGCCAGGCCGACCCGGATGTCCCGGCCGGTCACCGTCACCGTGAGCGGCCGGCTCGCGGCGCCCGGGTCGGCCAGCTCGACGGAGATGCCGTTGCCGCCCTCGTGGCCCCAGGCCAGCGTGTCGACCGCGACCCGGCCGGCGTTCGCGGTGCCGAGCACCGCCTGCGCCTTGCGGCGGTAGCCGTTCGTCTTGTACGGCAGTTCGACGACCTCGGCCAGGTCGGGGAACTCGGCGGCGAGCTGGTGGATCCGGGCGTACAGGTCGGTGGGCGTCAGGTAGCTCGTGACGAAGTCCTTCTGGTAGCCCGGGCCCTCCGGGTCGTCGGCCGGGGTCGGCAGCCACTCCGTGACCCGCGCCTCCGCGACGTCGCCCGTGGGGCTGGTGATCCGGATCCGGTCCGGCCGGGCGGTCACCGTCGCCGCGCCCCGGTGGTAGAGGTAGACGCCGGCGTCCACGAAGCGGGAGATGGTCTGGCTGCCGCCCGAGCCGATCTCGGTGCCGGGGCCGCTGTCCCGCTGCACGGTGAGCGTGCTGGTCGACGTCTGGCCCTGGGCCCACTTCGCCTCGACGGAGAGGATCTGGTTGGTGCCGGAGGTGTAGTAGTCGGCGCGGATGATCCGCACGTCCGCGGCGTCGGAGGTGGCCAGGGCCGCGGTGAAGGCGCGGTTCTCCGCGGCGTGCGCGGCGATCGTCGCGGCGCGCTCCTCGACCCGGTCGGCCGAGTCCGCGGGCCGGAGGACGACCTCGCCGAGCCGGTAGCCCCGGGCGCGCAGGGCCGCCGCCTCGCTGGGCGTGACCACCGCGTGCGCGACGATGCCGTCCTCGGTGCGGGAGACGTCGTGGTCGAGGTCGACGCCGGTGGCGACGAGCCGGTCCAGCTCGGTGGAGTCGGCGAGCAGGACCTCCACCACGCTCGCCGCCTCGTCGGGCAGGCGGTTCAGTTCGGTGCTGCCGCCGGCCGGTTCGGCCGGCGGGGTGACCGCGGCGGCCGGGCTGACCAGGAGCAGGGCGGAGACGGCCGCGATCGCGACGACGGGTGCCGGCCAGCGACGGGCACCGGGTGTGGGTATGCGCATCGTTGCCCCTTTTCGTTCATGGGTGGGAACTGCGGGCTTCGACGGTCGGCGGAATCGAGGTCGGGGTGCCCCGTGGGTCCGGTGCGACCAACGGATGAGGGTGGACGGATCGACGGGCCGTGCCGGTGCGGCGGCGGGCGGCCCGGTGCCGCGAGATCACCTCGAAGCGGGTCGGTAACGGGCGACTGGCCAGGGATTGGCCAAATCGTGTGCCCACCCACCGTGTTCTGTCAACGACTCTGCGCGGTTGCCGGGCGACCTGCGACAGGCGTAGGAGCCGGGGCCGGCCATCTCCCACAGCTGTCCGATGACCGCCGCGTCCGTCGATCCGTAGGTTCGGGGCGACCGTCGCGGCGGCGTGTCCCCTGTGTACGCCGCCAGCCGGCGTGGGGAGGAGGAGCACGCGCATGCGAAGCGGAAGACATGCCTGGCGGGCCTCGGTGGTGGCCCTGGTGGTCGCCGTCACGGGGCTGCCGGCGACCGGCGCCCTGGCCCAGCCGGGCGCGGACGAGCGGGCCCGGCTGGTGGTCGAGGACGGCGTCACCCAACCGGTGTTCGGCTACGCCGACGCGGTCCGGGAACGGATCTTCGTGACCTCGGACGTGGACACCGACGACGACGGCGCCCGCGACGTCGTGGCCATGGACATCATCCGGCCCCGGGCCAGCGAGAACGGGCTCAAGGTGCCGGTGGTGATGGACGCCAGTCCGTACTACTCGACGGTCTGCCGGGGCAACGAGAGCGAGTGCAAGGCCGACGTCGACGGCGACGGGCTGAACGACACCTGGCCGCTGTTCTACGACAACTACTTCGTCCCGCGCGGCTACGCGGTGGTGCTGCTCGACATGATCGGCACCAACAACTCGACCGGCTGCCCGGTCACCGGTGGCCGGGCGGACAACATCAGCGCGCCGACCGCCATCGACTGGCTCAACGGGCGCCGGCCGGGCGTCGACGCCGCCGGCCGGCCCGTCGTGGCGGACTGGCACAACGGCCGCACCGGCATGATCGGCAAGTCGTACGACGGCACGCTGGCCAACGCCGCGGCGGCCGACGGGGTGGCGGGGCTGACCACCATCGTGCCGATCTCGGCGATCTCCAGCTGGTACGACTACTCCCGGAGCAACGGCCTCGTCACCCGGGCCAACAACTACTCGGGCAGCCTCGCCAACACGGTCACCAATCCGGCCCGCCGGGCGCACTGCGCGGCGGTGCGGACCGCCCTCGGGCAGGGCGGCGACGACGTCACCGGCGACTACAACGACTTCTGGGCCGAGCGGGACTACGTGCCGCACGCCGACCGGGTCCGGGCCAGCGTCTTCGTGGTGCACGGCATCAACGACGACAACGTCCGGGCGGACCACTTCAGCAAGTGGTGGACCGCGCTGGGCGAGCAGGGCGTGCCGCGCAAGCTCTGGCTGACCGGCACCGGCCACGTCGACCCGTTCGACTTCCGGCGGGGCGCCTGGGTGGACACCCTGCACCGCTGGTTCGACCAGTGGCTCCAGGGCCTCGACACCGGGATCATGCGCGAGCCGGCCGTCGACATCGAGCGGGCGCCGGACGTCTGGGAGACCGCTCGCACCTGGCCGCTGCCGGACGCCCGGCCGACCCAGGTGTTCCTCCGGGCGCCGACGACCGGGAACGCCGGTGGGCTCGGCGTCCGCTCCGGCCCCGGAAACGGGTCGGCGACCTTCCAGGACACCCCCACCATGAGCGCCGCCAACGCCATCCGGCACCCGTCTGACCCGGCGGCGAACACCGAGAACCGCCTGGTGTTCCTGTCCGCGCCGCTGACGGCGCCGCTGCACATCTCGGGCACGCCGGTCGTGAAGATCAACGCGACCGTCGACGGCGAGGACACCAGCTTCGCCGGGCTCCTCGTCGACTACGGCACCCGCCCGCGGTTCAGCACCAGCGGCGACGGCATCCGGACGCTGACCGAGGAGGACTGCTGGGGCGCGACGGCGACCTGGGGCGGCTTCGCCGAGAACGCCTGCTACCGGAAGACGGAGAAGACCGTCGCGACCAACCCGCAGGAGCTGGTCACCAAGGGCATCATCGACGGCCTCAACCTCGACTCGCCGTCGGTGTCCACGCCGCCGGTGCCCGGCCAGAAGACGGCGGTCGACGTGAACCTGCTCCCCGAGGACTACGTCTTCGCCGCCGGCCACCAGATCGGCGTGGTGCTGCTCGGCTCGTACTCCGGCTACAGCAGCCGGGCCAAGCAGAACCGGGCCCACATCACCGTCCACTTCGACCGCAGCCGGATCACCCTGCCGGTGGTCGGCGGCCGGAGCGCGGCGGTGGCCGCCGGCCTGTAGGAGGGTCCGGGGCGGGGCGCCGACGACGTCGCCCCGCCCCGGTCACCGGTCCGGCTGGTATCCACCGGTGAGCCGGCCCAGCTTCAGCGCCAGGTGCAGGCAGAGCCGCTCGTTGCCGTCCTTGAGGTCGGTGCCGGCGAGCAGCTCCACCCGCTGGAGCCGGTAGTACAGGGTGGTCCGGTGCAGTCGCAGCCGTTCGGCGGTGGCATGAGCGTTGCCGGCCAGGTCCAGGTAGACCTCCAGGGTCTCCAGCAGCACCTGGTGCGCCTCGTCGCCGAGCAGCCGGCCCAGCCCCGGGTGCACCCGCGCGACGTCCAGGTGCCGGGTGTCCACCCCGGACAGCAGCCGGTAGATGCCCAGGTCGGCCCAGGGCACGACCGGGCCCAGGGCGGGCAGTTGCACGCCCACCCGGGCGGCCTGGAACGCCTCCTGGTAGGACAGGACGCTGTCGTACAGCCGGGGCCGGCCGTCCCCGACGCCGAGCACGGTCCGGCTCACCGACACCAGCCCCCGGGTCGCGGCCCGCAACGCCTGGTCGAGGTGCGCGGCGGCGTCCTCGGCCGCCACCAGGCCGGTGGCCCGGCCGCCACAGAGCAGCAGCACCCCGTGGTCGTGCCGGACCAGGTGCAGGGTCTCGCGCGATCCGACCCACTGGCGGGTGGCCACCAGCGCGTGCTCCAGGGCGATCCGGGCCGCGTCGTCGAGCACGTCGTCCCGGGCCGTCGCGAGCTGGGCGACCACCGCCCTGACCTCACCGTCGCGGGCCACCACGCCGTCGGTGAGCAACGACCGCACGGCCTCCCGCCGGGCCTCCGGGGACTCGACCAGCAGCGTACGGGTCGCCTCCGCCTCCCGCTGCGAGGTCAGCTCGCCGAGCAGGTTCTCCCGGTAGAGGGCCAGCGACAGGTCCGGCATCGCCTCGGTCACCACGGAGATGTCCTCGTCGGACATCCCCTCCGCCGCGTCGATGAACCACACGAAACCCAGCAGCAGGTCCTGGTGCCGGATGGGCACGCAGACCCGGGGCAGCAGGTCCAGGTCGGGGCAGGCCGGGGTACGCACCGGCTGCCGGGCCTCCATGACGCCGATCTCCCGGGCCCAGGCGATGATCTCCGGGGTGTTGTGCCGGCGCAGGATCGCGCTGCGGCGTACCCCGTCGATCACCCCGGTGTGTTCGCTGTAGACCACGACACGCTGGCGCCGGTCCTCGATGAGTGCCGGACGCTTCACCCGCGCCGCGACCCGGTCGACGATGCGTTGCAGCTCCATGCGCATGCGCTTCCCCCGGACCGGCCCGGGTCCCGGCGGGTTCACCGCGCGGGGCGGGCCGGACGTTCGCTGGTAAGGACCCCTGGGCCTACCCTCCGATGATGTTGGCCGGGCGCGCAATACCCGCGAGAGCCGTACAAGGTAACAGTGCGCGGTTCCGGCATCTGTCGGAAGACCGCGGGCCGGGACGCCACCTAACGTGTGCGGGGCCGGTTCCACTGAGAAGGGAACACCGTCGTGGCCGCAACCACGCCGTGGCAGGGTGTCGTCGTCGCCCTCCCCACGCTGTTCCGGAACGACCTCTCCGTCGACTACGACCGGATCCAGGAGCACGTGCGATGGCTCGGTGACGCCGGCTGCCGGGGCGTGGCGCCGTGCGGGCCGCTGGGGGAGTACCCCGCCCTGTCCGAGGGGGAGCGCGCCGACGTGGTCCGCGCCGCCGTGGAGGCGGCGCCGCCGGGCTGCGCGGTGCTGCCGGCCGTCGGGGGGTACGGCAGCCGGCAGGCCTGCCAGTGGGCCGAGCAGGCGCTGTCGGCCGGGGCGCGGGCGGTGCTCGCCCCGCCGCCGGTCGGCTACCCGGGCGGCCCCGCCGAGGTGGTCGCCCACTACCGCGAGGTGGCCGCCGTCGGGCTGCCCGTGGTGGTGTGCCGCGACCCGGCCGAGGCCACGGTGGACCTCACGCCGGACCTGCTGGCCCGGATCGCCGAGACCGACGGCGTGGTGGCGGTACGGGAGGACGACGTCCGCCGGCTGCACCGGGTGCGCGACCTCTGCCCGCACCTCGACGTGCTGGCCGGCGCCGACGACGTGCTGCTGGAGCTGACCGTGTGCGGCGCGGCCGGGTGGCTCGCGCGCTGCCCCAACGCCCTGCCCCGGCTCTGCCTGCGCCTGCACCGGCTCTGCGCGGCCCGCGACCTGGCCGCCGCGCTGCCGCTCTACGCCCGGCTGCACCCCCTGCTCGGCTGGGGCGCCCGCACCGAGGGGGTGCAGGCGGTGAAGCTGGCCATGGGCCTGGCCGGCCGGTACGGCGGCCCGTGCCGCCCGCCCCGGGGCCCGCTGCCGCCCGATCTGGAGGAGCGGCTGTGCCGTGACCTGCGGCGGGCCGAGCGGGCCGAGACCGGGCCGGTGCCCGCGGCGTGAGCGTCCTGCACGTGTCGGAAGTCGCCGGTCCACCTGCCGACATCTGCACGGTGACCGCCGCGCCGGCCGGCTCCTAGGGTCGGAATCGGGGGTGATCAATACGGACGGCGAGCGCCTCCTGATCGCCCCGCCCCCACCCGCCCCCGACCTGAGAGGTGACTCGATGCGCCTTCTGCCCACGAGGCGTGCGGTGTGGCGCTCGGTGCTGGCGGCCGCCGTCACGACCGTCCTGGTCGCGACCGGCTCTGCCGGGCCGGCCTCCGCCGCACCGGGCGACCCGCCGGCCGGGCCCGCCCCGTTCCAGCCGCTCGACCCCCAGCGCTGGCAGAACCCCGACACGATGACCTGGGACGACTACCGGCAGGTGCCGGGCCGGAACTGGGCCGACCCGACCGTGCGCGGCTCGGTCCGCAACTTCAACATCGCACTGGTCACGCTGGACTACGTGGACCAGCCGTTCGTCATCACCCAGCCGGCCGGCTCGACGGTCTTCGGCAACCCGCAGGCGACCGCCGCGAACGTGCCCCGCGACCAGGTCGCGGGGTTCTACACCGACTTCCTGAACAAGCCGGGCGACCTCAACCGGGGACACACCCTGCACGAGTACTGGATGCAGGACTCCAACGGCCGGTACGGGGTGGACCTGAGCGGCTTCGGCCCCTACCGGATGCCGGCGAAGTCCTACCAGTACGGCATCGACAACGGCTTCAACCCCGGCGCCTGCCCGGCCGGGGAGGCGTGCGCGAAGAACATCCGCACCGACGGGCTGGGCGCCTGGCGCGCGGCGGTCGGCGACGCCGTGGCCGACAGCTTCGAGCTGGTCTTCATCCTCTCCGCCGGCCAGGACGAGTCGTCGACCTGGCAGGAGTTCGGCCAGATGATGTTCCAGACCAAGGAGGACGTGCCGGACGCGTGGGGCCCGCCGGACCCCGCCCTGCCCAACTACGCGAAGACCCGGTACGTCGAGTGGACCTCGTGGAAGGCGGCATCGACCATCTGGCCGAACGCCGGGGGTGGCTCCTCCACCCAGGCGGAGAGCTCCGGCCAGGGCGTGTACGCCCACGAGCTGAGCCACCTGCTGAGCATCGGGGACAACTACAACAACCCGTACGGCACGCCGTTGCGCCGCGCGTACACCGGCATCTGGAGCATGATGTCGCGCGGGTCGTTCAACGGGCCGGGCGGGCCGCACACCCGCTGGCAGATCCCACCGACCAACGGCGGCTCGATGGGCTCGCTGCACATGCTGCGGGACAAGCTGAAGATCGGCCTGCTCGGTGAGGAACACGTGCTGCGGCTGTCCCGGGAGGGGCTGGCCACCTCGGGGATGGTGGTCGCCGACGTGACCGCCCGGGCCGTGGACGCCGGACCCGGCGGGCTGACCGGCCTCAACATCGCCATGAACACCGACCGCTCGCCGGCGTGCAGCGTCACGACCGACCCGCTCTGCGACGGCGGCCGCTACAACAACTACACGGTCGAGGTCGTCGACCGGCTGGGCGCGGACTCGTTCACCCCGGACGACGGCGTGCTCATCAGCAAGACGAAGAACACCGACAGCGCACCGTTCGTGTGGGTGGTCGACGCCAACCCCCAAGACATCGACATGGTCGACTTCTACCAGCCGAACGGCACCCCGCAGAAGATCACCATGGGCGACTACCGCCAGCTGTCCGACGCGCTGTTCCACGCCGGGGCCAACTCCGGCAGCGAGTACGAGTACGTGGACGAGGCCAACCGGCTGCACTTCTACGTGCTCAACCTGCGCCGGGACGGCGACGGGGTGCTGTCGTACACGGTGGCCGTCCGGTCGCTGGACGGCGCCGGGCCGAGCACGCACGGGGTGGCGCTGTCCAAGGGTCACCTGGAAACCCGGGGCAAGCCCACCGGCAAGGGCGCCACCTGCACGTTCGACCTGACCAACACCGGGACGTACGTGGCCGGCGGGCAGCCGCACCCGGAGGACGCCGGGGCGTACCTGCGCTCCGACGTCTACCGGCTCTCGGCCACCGTCGGCGGCCAGGGCTGGCGGGTGGAACTGCCGAACGAGCTGGCCACGGCCGAGTTCGGGGCCAGCACCCCGGTCGCCGTCTCGGTCGGCGCCGGCTCCGGCGCGACCGCGACCACCCTGGTGACGCTCACCGCCACCTCGGAGAGCGACCCGAGCCGGACCGTGACCAGCCAGTGCCGGGTCGAACGGCCCCGCGCGCAACTCGGCTGACCGCGAACCGGGGCGGTGCGGCCCGCGTGGCCGCGCCGCCCCGGACCCGCCCCGACGACCAGGAGGACAGATGCGTCGCCTGCTGGCAGCGTTGGTGCTGCCGTCGCTGCTCACCGGCGCGCTCACCGCGTGCGGTGACGCCGAGGAGGCCCGGACGGCGATGACCGTGCGGGTGCTCGTCCGGGACATCAACATCCGGCCGGTGGGCGTCGAGTGCGCCGGCACCGGCCCCTACACCCACTTCCACAACCGGTCGCCGTTCCGGGTGGTCGACACCGCCGGCCGGACGCTCGCCGAGGGCGCGCTCGCCCCGGGCCGGTCGGTGGCGACCTTCGCCGAGGACCTGGAGGTGCCGCGGGTGCCCACGTACTGCGAGTTCGCCGTGCCGGTCGACCTGGCCGCGCGGGACGCCTACCGGCTGGTCGTCGACGGCCACCCGCCGGTCGACCTCACCCCGAACGACAGCGAGGGCCCGGCGCTGGTCGCCGTGGTGCCGTCATGACCCGGGGGTACGCCGGCCGCCTGGCCGCCGTCGCCCTGGCGGCGGCGCTCACCGTGACCGGCTGCTCGGGCGGGGACGAGCCGCCCGCCCGGCCGGCGCCGGTCGCCGGCGGGGCCGCCGCGCTGCCCGGCCCCGCACCGGCGGGCCTCGCGCTGCGCCCGGCGCCGGCCGGGGCGCCCGGCGCGCCGGCCGTCACCGGCGCGCTCACCGACGGCAGCCCGGTCGCCCTCGCCGACCTGTGGGCCGACCGACCGGTCGTGCTCGTCTTCTTCACCTCCTGGTGCACGCTCTGCGCCGACCGCCAGGCGGCCCTGAGCGAATTGGCCCGCCGCCACCGGGACGAGGTCGTCCTCGTCGGGGTGGCCACCGGGGACCGGCCCGAGGACGTCCAGGGCTACCTGCGGGAGCACCGGGTCGAGTACCCGGTCGTGCTCGACGCCGACGGCACCATCTGGCGGTCGTACGCGGTCCGCGAGCCCCCGGCCGTGGTGGTCGTCGCCAAGGGCGGCGCGCTGCTACGCGGCTGGCCGGGCGGCGTGGACGCGGCCACCCTCGACGCCGAGCTGCGCCGGCTCGTGCTCGCCGGCTGACCGGCGGATCAGTCCGCCGCGGGGGGCCGGCGCTTCTGCGGGTACGGGGTCTCGCCCCGGGCCAGCATGTCCACGAACTCGGTGATCCGCCGTGCCCGGGTCTCCGCCCGCTTGAGACTGGCGAGCCGGTAGATGATCGACCACCGGTTCTGGGCCGTGAGCACGTCGAACATGGCCTGGGCGCGGGCGTTCCCGGCCAGCGCGGCGGTCAGCTCCGCCGGCACCTCTGCGGTGGCCTGCCCGGCGTACGCGGCGTCCCACCGGCCGTCGGCCCGGGCGCGCTCCACCTCCGCGAGCCCGGGCGGCCGCATCCGGCCCTCCTCGACGAGCCGGGCCACGATGCCGACGTTCCGCGCGGACCAGGGGCTGCGCGCCCGGCGCGGGGTGAAGCGCTGCTGGAAGGTGACCTCGTCCCGGCGCCGCTTCTGGCCGTCGATCCAGCCGTGGCACAGCGCCTCGTCCAAGGCCTGGTCGTAGGTCAGGCTGGTGGGTGTGGTCGTGCCCCGCCTGGCCAGCACCAGCCACACGCCCGCCGGCTCGTCGTGGTGGGCGGCGAGCCAGTCCCGCCAGGCGTCCGCGTCGGGCACCACCAGCTCCGGCGGTTCCTGCGCCATCGGTTCCTCCTCCGTGCTCAGCGGGCCGGCCAGGCCGGCGGGTCGCCGCCCCAGCGCGTCGGCGGGGTCGCCCACGTGCGTCGGCCGCCGGGCAGCGTGAGGGGCGGCAGCGCGTACCGGAGGCGGCCCGCGGGGGCGTCTCGCTCGGCGCACCAGGGGGCCGGATCGGGCGGGGTGCCCGCCGGGGCCGCACCGGCCGGCAACTCGTGCCGCAGCCACCGGGCCGTACGCGCCAGCGACAGCTCCGCCGTCCAGGCGCCTCCGTCGCGCGCCCGCCGGGCCAGCGCCCGGAGCACCGCCGCGGCGAGCAGGTAGCCGGCGCCGTGGTCGAGCGCCTGGGCGGGCAGCACGCCGGGTACGCCGTCCGGCTGCCGCTCGATCTCGGCGATGCCGGTGGCGGCCTGCACGAGGCTGTCGAAACCGCGCCGCCCGGCCCACGGGCCCGTGCCGCCCCACGCCGACAGCCGCGCCACCACCAGGTCGGGGCGGTGCCGGCGCAGCGCCTCCGGGTCGAGTCCCCACCGGTCCAGCGCCCCCGGCCGGTAGCCGGTGACCACCACGTCGGCGTCGGCGACCAGGGCCGCGAACCGGGCCCGGTGGGCGTCGCGGCCCAGGTCGAGCAGGGTGGAGCGCTTGCCGGCGTCGGTGTCCAGGTGCTGCGGCTCCAGCTCCGGCAGGCCGGGGGAGTCGACGCGCAGCACGTCGGCGCCGAGCAGGGCGAGGAACCGGGTGGCCACCGGACCGGCGATCACCCGGGTCAGGTCGAGCACGCGTACCCCGGCGGCCGGGAGCCCGCGTGGCGCGGGCGGCGCCGGGCGGGCCGCCGCCGGGGCGTCGGCGCGCAGCCGGACCAGCGGTTCCGCCGCGACGGCCCCGGCCTGTGGGTGGGCGTCCCACTCCTCGGGGCTGCGGGCCGCGACGGCGAGGCCGTGGGCCGCCGTGACCCGCTGTTCGAGCTCGACCGCCGGGCGGGCGCCGATCCGCTCGCCCACGGCCGCCACCAGCGCCTCGTCGTCGGGGCGCGCCGGGTCGAGGTCGAGCGCGGCCAGCAAACGCCGCCGGTGGTGCGGGTAGTTGGCGTGGGTACGCACCCAGCCGTCAGCGGCCGGCCAGTATCGGGACAGCGGGGCGAAGCCGCTGAACGCCTGCCCGTCCACCCGCAGGTGCCGCTCGCTGGTGAAGGAGACGGCCACGGCGCGGCGGTCGACGGTCAGCGGGCCGTCCGCCGCGGCCCCGCGGGCCCGGGCCAGCTCCAGGGCGGCCAGCCCGGCGGCGGCCACGCAGGCCACGGCCAGGTCGGTCACCGGCAGCCGGGCCGGCAGCACGCCGTCGGGGCCGGCCGGCCGCACGGCCGCGACGTCGGCGGGGTCGCCGCCCAGTGCCGCCCAGGCCGTTGCGATCGCCGCCGTCGTCGGGTCCACCACGCCGTCGATCATCGCACCGCCCCCCGACGGCCCGACGCTCAACGGGGTCGCTTGGTCTTCGACGGCGACAGGCTCGGCAGCGGGCTGAGCGAGGGAGAGACGGTCGGCAGCGAGGTCGGCCGCTTGCTCGGGGTGGGGCTCGGACTGGACGGGGTCTCGGTCGGCGTCGGCCGGGCGGACGGCGTGGGCGAGGAGGTCGCCGGCGGCGGCGACGGGGTGGTGGTCTCCGGGGCGTCGTCCGGGAACGCGGGCTCGGCGAACTGGTACTTGTCCGGGTCCAGCTTCATGGCCGCGGTCGCGTCCGCCATGAACTGCCGCCAGATCGGCCCGGGCCCGGTGGAGCCGTAGACCTCGTAGCTGCCGTCCTTCGTCTTGAGCGGCTTGCCGTCGGTGGTGCCCAGCCAGACGGCGGAGGCGAGGGCCCCGGTCCAGCCGACCATCCACGTGTGCACGTTCTGGGTGGTGCTCTGCCCGGCCTGCCAGGTGCCGGTCTTGCCGGCCGAGTCCCAGTCGTTGTCCAGCTTGGCCGCCTTGACCCGGCGCAGCGTCCAGTCGAGCTGGTTGATCGCCTCCTGGTCGAGGCCCAGGTCGGTCGTCCTGAGCTGCTCGCCCCACACCTTGTCGTCGCCCTTGGTCACCGACCGGACGAAGTGTGCGTCCGCCCGCTTGCCGCCGGCCGCGAACGTCGCCATCCCGTTGGCGTGGTCCTGGACGCTGATGCCGTACTGGCCGATGCCGACCTCGGTGGAGAACCGCCGGGCCACCTCGTCGGCGGGCTCGCTCCGCAGGTCCACCCGCTGGGGCTGCGGGTTGCCCTTGACGGTTTCCCACATCGACTCGACCCCGGCCCGCTTCGCCATGTCGATGACCTTGGCGGTGCCGAGCTTCTCGGTCAGCTCGAAGTAGGTGACGTTCAGCGAGGCGACGGTCGCCTCCCAGAGCGCGCAGTTCGGCTGGCAGGGCGCGTGCTCGGCGTTGCGGATCGGGCCGGCCGCGCTGCCCTTGGTGCGCCCCGACTCGGGGAACTCCTTGGTGTCGGGCGAGTCGAACCGCTGCTTCACCGAGATGTCGTTCTCGACGGCGGCGGCCAGGTCGTACACCTTGAACGACGAGCCCGGGGGGTGCTGGCCGAACCCGCGGGCCTGGCCGTTCTCGTCGCGGTACCAGCCGGCGTAGTCGGCGCCGGAGCCGCTGTTGCCGCCGTAGTAGCCGAGCACCCGGCCGGTGCCGGGCTCCACCGCGACGAGCGCGGCCTGCCAGTTCTTCGGCTGGCCGCGGACGGCCTCCGGCGCGCTGTCCCGGCGGATGTCGGCGGCGGCCTCCGCGGCGTCCTGCACCCGCTTGTCGATGGTGGTGACGATCTTGTAGCCGCCGTCGCGGATCACCTCGTCCGGCTTGCCGCGGAACGGCTCGGTCTCCCGCAGCTCGCTGAGCACGTGGTTGACCACCAGGCCGGTCGGCCGGTCCAGGCCCGAGCGGCCCGCGTTCGGGTCGATGGGCCGCACCGAGTCCGGGTACGCCAGGTTCGCCGCCTGCTCCGACGTGAGGTAACCGAGCTTCACCATGCCGTCGCGGATGTAGTTCCAGCGGTCGATCGAGTTCTGCTTGGCGAGGGCGTTGCGCCGGGGGTCGTAGCCGGGGGAGCCCTCGGGGTCGGCCGGGTCCGCCTCCGGCTGCTTCACCATGGCGCAGAGCACCATGGCCTCGGCCTGGGTGAGCTGCTGCTGCGGCGGGGCGTCCCGGCGCACCGTCTTGCCGAAGAAGGTCTGCGCGGCGGCCTCGATCCCGTAGGCGCCCCGCCCGAACGGGACGGTGTTCAGGTAGAAGCCGAGGATCTCCTCCTTGCTGTAGGTGTCGTCCAGCTTCCAGGCGACGACCGCCTCGCGCAGCTTCCGGGAGTAGGTCACCCCGCGCAGGTCGGCGGCGACCCGCGCGTACTGCTGGGTGAGGGTGGAGGCGCCCTGCCGCTGCCCGCCGGTGACGTTCGCCCAGGCCGCCCGGAGCACGCCCTTGAAGTCCACGCCCTTGTTGGTCCAGAAGGTGCGGTCCTCGGCCGCCACGATGGCCTGCTTGGCGGAGTCGTTCATCTGGTCGTACGGGACGATGGTGCGGTTCTCCGCGCCCAGCTTCGCCATGGGCGTGCGCCCGTCGGCGTAGTAGACGGTGGTCGACTCCGGCAGCTTGAGGTCGGTGGGGGTCGGCACGCTGTCGAAGTAGTAGCCGCCCGCCACCAGGCCCGAGCCCGCCAGCAGCGCGAACACCGCCAGGAAGACCAGCAGGCGGTGCCGTCGACGCCTGCGCCCCGGGGTGGGGGTCGCGGAAGCGTCGTCGTGGTCACCGGTCTGATACATCCGCACCCGATACCCTCCGACTCCTCGCCCGAATCGTTCCCTGCCCGGCTCGCAGGCTAGCGGAGCTGCGGCGACGGCACCGGCCTCCGGCGTCATCCGGTCCGGCGCCGGTCGCCCGGGCCGGCGCGGGACATTGACAGTCGCGGCTGCGCCGGGCACGCTCGGACGAGCTGCGGGAACGCTCCCATCGCCCGTTCCCCCGTCCCCTTCAGGAGCAATGACGTGGCCCTGACTCCCTTCCGGCGGCGCGCCCTGACCGGTGTCGCCGCCGTCGCCGCCACCCTCGCCGCGGCGGTGCCCCTCGCGCCCGCGCCGGCCGGCGCCGAACTCCGCGACGGCGTGCGGTTCTACACGCCCCGGCCCGACCACGGGGCGGTGGCCCAGATCGCCGAACTGACCGCCGCCGGCCAGCACCGGCAGGCCGCCGGCCTGCGCACCATGATCCGGACGCCGCAGGCGGTCTGGGTGACCGGCGGCTCCGCCGCCGCCGTGACCCGGACGGTCAACGCCGAGGTTCGCCGGGCGGCCGGCAAGAAGACCGTGCCCGTGCTCGTGGCCTACAACATCCCGTTCCGCGACTGCGCGCAGTACTCGGCCGGCGGCGCCACCTCCGTGGCCGAGTACGAGCAGTGGATCGACGCCTTCGCCCGGGGCATCGGCGGCCACGAGGTGGCCGTCATGCTGGAGCCCGACGGCCTCGGCATCATCCCCTGGTACACCACGATCAACGGCACCCAGGACTGGTGCCGCCCGGCCGAGGCGGACCCGGCGACGGCCGCCGCCGACCGGTTCGCCATGCTCACCTACGCCGTCGACAAGCTCGCCGCCCTGCCCCGCACGAGCGTCTACCTCGACGGCACGCACAGCGCCTGGCTCGGCGTCGGCGACGCGGCCGACCGGCTGGTCAAGGCCGGCGTGGGCCGGGCCGACGGCTTCTTCCTCAACGTCTCCAACTACGAGACCACCGAACGTCAGCTCAAGTACGGCAACTGGATCGCCAAGTGCGTCCACTACGGCACCGAGGGTCCCGAGTGGGCGCGCGGCCACTTCGAGTGGTGCGCCAGCCAGTACTACCCGGCCGACCCGGCGGACTTCAGCACCTGGGGCCGCACCGACGCCTGGTACGCCGAGAACGTCGGCGACGTGCCGGCCGACCGGCTGGCCCACTTCGTGGTGGACACCAGCCGCAACGGGCAGGGGCCGTGGACCCCGCCGGCCGGGACGACCTGGCCGGACCCGCAGACCTGGTGCAACCCGCCGGACCGGGGGCTGGGCCTGCGTCCCACCACGGCCACCGGTGACCCGCTCGCGGACGCGTTCCTCTGGGTGAAGACGCCCGGCCAGTCCGACGGGCAGTGCGACCGGGGCACCGGCACCGGTCGGGACCCGGCGCGTGGCGGCATCGCCGATCCGGCCGCCGGCGCGTGGTTCGACGAGCAGGCCCTCGAACTGGTGCGGTACGCCAACCCGCCGCTGCGGTGAGCCGACCCGGGCCGGGGCGGTCTCCCGCCCCGGCCCGGATCCTGGTCAGCGCAGGGCCCACCCGGTGGCCCGGCCGTTGCGGGTCGGGCTGCTGAGCCGGCGCACCGGCCAGCGCCCGTTGCCGCCGGACCGGCCCGCCCAGAACGGCGAGAGCCGCCACATCGGGTGGGTGGTGGTGTCGCCCGGTGCCGCGAAGGCCTCCCGGTCGGCGTACCCGTGCCGGCGGAACAGGTCCCGGTCGGTCTCGGTGAACGCCTCCGCGTACGTCGGCAGGCTCAGCGTGTCCATCCACCGCTGCGCCCCGGCGAGCACCGTGGCGGCGCGGCGGGCGGCCGCCGGGCCGGGCGCGGCGAGCAGCGCGAGGTGGTTGTGCGCCTCCGCCGGCCGCCGGGCCGCGAGCGCCTCGTCGAGCCGCAGGAAGCGCTCCTCGTCGGGGCCGGCGGCCGCGGCCAGGCGGTCGGCGTACCGGGTCGGCGGCGGGATGGGCCGGTAGCGGTGGAACCAGACGGTCGCCGCCGTGCCGTCGTGCAGCAGGAACGCGTCGCCGAAGAGCATCGCGTGTTCGGTCCAGATCCGGGCCACGGCCGCCAGCACGGCGGTGCGGCGCTGCGTGTCGGGGACGAGCCACGCCGCGAGGGCGGTGGGGGAGAGGGCTTCGGCGACGAGATCGGCGATCCGGCCGATGTCGCACCATCGGGCCCGGACGACGGGTGTGGCTGTGCTCATGAAAACTCCTGGTGACCAGGGCGATCGCGTAGGTGAAAGGGCGCCGGGAGCGGTCCTGGGCTCGGCGCTGGCCGAGAGCGGCCGTGCAGCTGTCGCGGGATGGAGGCCGGGGCGCCGTGCGCGCCGGCGGGTTGCTACCGCGGGCCGGTCAGGCGGGCCGGGTGCCCGGGCGGGGCCAGCGCGACGACGGCGCCGGGTCGTCGGCCGGGCCGGTGCGGTGGCCGGCCAGCGTGGGCGGGTTCCAGGGGGTGGTGGCGCCGGCGACGGCCGCCTCGGTGTGGCCGGTGCCCGGCGACCCGGCCACCCCGTTGCCCGACGGGGCCGGCCGGACCGGGATCCGGTCCAGGTCCGAGCGGGACGGGCGCGGGCGGGAGGACTCGCCCGAGTCGGCCTGACCCGGCCGGGCGGCGCGGGAGGCGCCCCAAGGAGCGCTGGTGGCCGGGCCCGCGTCCGGCGCGGCGGCGTGCTCGGCGGCGGGGGCCGGAACCTCGGGAGCGTCGGCCGGCCCGGTCGGGGCCGGACGATCGGCGGGGCCGGCAGCTGGTGGCGAGGTGCCGGGTGGCTCGCCGGGCTTGCCCGGTGGGTCGGTGGCGGGCGGTGGCGTGGTCACCGGACCCGTGGGCGGGTGCAGCAGGTCGCTCACCGGCGTCAGCGGCGCAAGGACCGGATCCAGCGGCCGGCGCACCGGCTCCACGGCTCGCCACACGGGGGACAGAGCCGGGCCGAGCGGCCGGGTGACCGGGGCGAGCACGCCGGCCACCGGGGCGAGCACACGGTCCCGCACCGGGTCGGTGACCGGCCGCAGCCCGCCGGCGACGGGCGCGAGCACGGCGTCGCGCAGCGGGTCGGTGACCGGCCGGAGTGCCCCGGCCACCGGGTCGAGCAGCCGCGCGCGGACCGGAGTCAGGGCCTTGTCGAGCCCGCCGCCGCCAGCTCGCCGCTCCGGCGCGGTCGCGGCGCGCCGTGGATCGGCCGATCGCCGCGTGTCGTCGCGGCCCGCCGCACCGGACCGCCGACCGTCGTGGCCGGCATCCGGCGCGGATCGCCGGCCGTCGGGGCGGGCGTCCGGCGCGGGCCGCCGGTCGGCCGGTCGCCGTCCGCCGTCGCGGACCGATCCGGGCCGGGTGGCGGGAGCGGCGGTGCGGCCCGCCGGCCGGGTGGCGACCGGCTGGCCCGCCGGTGCGTCGGCGCGGCCTGGAACGGGTCGGGCGCCGGCCGTGGGCGGCGGCGCGGCGGACGGTGGCGTCACCGCGTCGACGACGGGGCTCAGCGAGGCGGTGAGCAGGTCGACGACGGCGGTGAGCGGGGCGGCCGGCGGGCGCTCGGCCGCGTGCGCGGCGCTGCCGGAGGCGGCCTCGTGGACGGCCCAGACCGCCGCGACCCCGCCGAGCAGCAGGCCGAGACGCAGCGTGACCCGCGTCAGCCGTCCGCCGCGTCGAGTCATCCCGGGCACCCCTCCGATCACCGGGCAGCGCCGACGATCGCCCGTACTCTACCGAACGAGGTCGGTCGATCACAGTACGCCGCTGATCCGAATCGGGCGCGTCGCCGGGCCGGCAGGCGTGGGAGAGCCGGCCGGGGGGTACCAACGGGAGCCATGAGCACGAGCACGGCCGACCGCCCCACCACCGACACCGGCGTGCCGCCGACCGGCGTGGTCGCGGTCGTCGCCCACCGGAAGAAGACCTTCGGCGGCGGTCTCGACGAGCTGCGCGCCGGCCTGGTCGCCGCCGGGGTCGAGCGGCTCCTCTGGTACGAGGTGCCGAAGAGCCGCAAGGCGCCGAAGAAGGTCCGCAAGGCGCTCGGCAAGGGCGCCGAGCTGGTCCTGGTCTGGGGCGGTGACGGCATGGTGCAGCGCTGCGCCGACGCCCTGGCCGGATCGGACGTGCCCATGGGCATCCTGCCCGCCGGCACCGCCAACCTCTTCGCCACCAACCTCGGCATCCCCGCCGACCTGCCCGAGGCGCTCCGGACCGCCCTGCGCGGCCGGCGGCGCGAGCTGGACCTGGGCCGGCTCAACGGGGAGCACTTCGCGGTGATGGCCGGCGCGGGGTTCGACGGCGACCTGATCCGCGACGCCGACCGCAAGCTCAAGGGCAGGCTCGGCCGGATCGCGTACGTCTGGACCGGGCTGCGGCACGTCCGCGGCGAGTGCGTACGGACCCGGATCCGGGTCGACGGCGCGGACTGGTTCGACGGCGAGGCGAGCTGCGTGCTCTTCGGCAACGTCGGCACCATCACCGGCGGCATCCCCGCCTTCGACGACGCCCGCCCCGACGACGGCGCGCTGGAGATCGGCGTCTCCACCGCCAGCGGGGCCGTGGACTGGGCCCGCACGCTCGGCCGGATGGCCGCCGGCCGCTCCGACGAGTCGCCGTTCGTCCGGATCACCCGGGGGCGGAAGGTCATGGTCCGCTTCGCCGAGCCGAAGACGTACGAGCTGGACGGCGGCGCGCGGGGCACGGCGAAGAAGCTCAAGGTGAAGGTGGTCCCGCGCGCCCTGACCGTCTGCTGCCCCGACCCGCCGGACTGACCCCGGCACGCGGCGCCGCGGCACCGACCGGCAGGATGCCGGCATGGACGACGACGTGCGCCGCTACCTCGACGAGCTGGTCGGGCGGGCCCGGGCCGTGCTCGGTGACGACCTGGTCGGCGCGTACGCGGCCGGCTCGGTGGGGCTGGGCGTCTACCAGCCGGGGCGCAGCGACGTGGACGTGGCCCTCGTGGTCGCCCGGCCGGTCGACGGGCCGGCGAAGCGGGCGCTGGTGGACCGGCTGCGGCACGAGGCGCTGCCCTGCCCGGCGCGGGGTCTCGAACTCGTGGTCTACCGGCGGGACGTGGCCGCCTCCGGCACCCCCGAGCCGGGCTTCGAGGTCGAGCTGAACACGGGCGCCACCATGCCGTTCCGGGCCACCTACGACCCGGCCGACCGGCCCGCCGCCGACGGGCGGTTCTGGTACGCGCTGGACCGCAGCATCCTGCGCCAGTCGGGGCTGGCCCTGCTCGGCCCGCCCGCCGCCGAGGTCTTCGCCGACCCGGGGCCGGCGGAGCTGCGGCGGCTGCTGGTCGAGGCGCTGCGGTGGTGGCTGACGCTGCCCACCCCGCCCGGCGACGCTCCCGCCCCCGGCGCCGAGGACGCGGTGCTCGGCGCCTGCCGCGCGCTGGTCCGCTGCCGCGACGGCGTCTGGCTGGGCAAGGTGGACGCCGGACGGCGGATCGAGGCCGACGACCCGGACGGCGAGCTGATCCGCCGGTCGATCGCGGCGCGGCGGGGCGGCCTTCCGCCGGCCGGCCCGGAGGCCCGCGCCTTCCAACAACGGGTGCTGGACCGGATCGCCGCAACGCATTGACGCAGGTCGTCGCCCTACTGTAAACAAGGCGTACTGAACAGTCGGGGAGGTCCCCATGCGACGCTCGGTACTCCTGGCCGCGTTCCTGCTCGTCCTCGGCACCACGGGCCCGGCCGTCGCGGCGCCCCCGCCCGCGCCGCTGGCCGCCACCCCCGTCCAGGTCTACGGCGCCTGGCACTGCGGCGACGACTTCTGCACCTGGGGCAC
This sequence comes from Micromonospora chaiyaphumensis, assembly GCF_900091435.1. Taxonomy (GTDB): domain Bacteria; phylum Actinomycetota; class Actinomycetes; order Mycobacteriales; family Micromonosporaceae; genus Micromonospora; species Micromonospora chaiyaphumensis. Next base: position 491,235 of record NZ_FMCS01000001.1, on the reverse strand, counting down.
GGCCCGCACGGTGGCCCAGTTCGACAGCCAGAACCACTGGCTGGTCGACCGCGGCGACGGCCGGCCCTCGGTCAACCTCGTGGTGCTGAGCTTCGTCAACCCGCTCGACCTGCTGCACCAGACCACCGACGCCACCACCCTCGACGGGGTGCCGCGCGGCATGACCAGCGAGATCGTGCAGTACTTCACGACCCGGGGCGTCCGGGTGATGCTCTCCATCGGCGGCATCACCTACACCGACGACTGGGACACGGCGCTCGCGGAGAACCCCACCCTGCTCGGGCAACGGGCCGCCGCGGCGGCCACCCGGCTCGGCGTCGGCATCGAGATCGACTACGAGCAGAACACCGACCCGAACCTGGCCGGCCTCCAGTCCTTCATCGACGCCTACCGGGCCGTCCACCCCTACGACGCCACCGGCGCCCGCCCGCCGGCCCGCCTCACCATCGACGTGGCCGCCGGCGACCGCTGGCTGATCGACCTCAACCGCAAGGCCACCGCCGACTGGCTGCGCACCGACGCCCCGGTGCTCGACTACGCCAACGCCATGGTCACCGCCCGGCCCGTCGCCGCCGGCACCGCCCAGGCGAACTGGCAGGAGCACGTCGACGGCAAGGCGCAGTACAGCCCGCCCGTGCCCCCGCTCGCCCCGGCCAAGTTCACCGGCGCGGTCTACCTCGCCTACGGCGGCAAGCCGCTGCCCGAGTGCGTCGACTACGCCACCTCGGTGCAGAAGGCCGCCGCCCCGTACGTGCAGAGCGTCGCGCCGCACGGCGCGGGCAGCACGGCCGGCATGCTGGGCTTCATGTTCTGGGCCGCGGAACGCCCCGCCACCCGGGGCATCGGCACCGTGCCGCCGAACACCTGCGAGAGAGGCGCGGGCGCGGGGGCCACCGCGCTCGCCGTGCCGGTGCCGATGCCGGCCCTGCGGCAGGGCTGACCGGGTCCCGCCCGGTCAGTAGGTGATCCGCACGCCCATCTGCCCCCAGGTGAGCCGGCCGACGACGCCGTCGTCGTCGAGCCCGCGCATCCGCTGGTACCAGCGGACCCCGGCCTCGGTGGAGGCGTCGAAGTCGACCTCGGCCGGGCCGCACCGGCGGGTGCCGATGAACCGCTTGACGAACGCCACGTCCTCGCCGGTGCTGCCCCGCTTCAGCGTGCGGCACCCGGGCGCCCGTCCCGGCTGCGGCTGCGGCCGGGCGGTGGCCTGCCGCAGGGCGGCCAGGGTGGCCGGGCCGACGATCCCGTCCACGGTCAGCTTCCGGGCCTGCTGGAACACGCGGACCCAGGCCGCCGTGCGCGGGCCGAAGGCGCCGTCGACGGTGAGCCGGGCGTTCAGGCGGTTGGCCAGGGTCTGCAACTCCCGGACGTCGCTGCCCCGGCACCCGTTCTTGAGCGCCCGGTCACCCAGGCGGGTCGCCGCCGCGGTGGCGATGCCCCAGGCCCGGTGGCTGTCCTCCAGGGACCGCTGGTGGCTGACGCTGACGTGCAGGTGCTTCTGGTGCGGGTTGCTGCCCGTGTAGCGGGCGGGGGTGAACCCGCGGGTCCGGCTCCAGATCGTCCGGTTCCAGATCACGTACTGGCAGGACGGGTGGGTGATGGCGTGCCGCACCACCAGCAGCGGGTCGATGCCGTCGACGTCCACGTCGAGGGCGTTGACCGAGGCGTCGTCGCCGTCCGGGTTGTGGTCCGAGCGGCGCGCCTGGTGCGCGGCGTCGCCGATCCAGCCGTCCGAGCTGTGGTCCCGGTGCGGCCACCGGGTGTTGATCTCGTCGCGCAGCACCCGCAGCACGGGTGCCAGGTGGGCGCTCACGTCACTGCTCCTCGTCCGCGGCGAGGTCGAACTCGATCTCGTCGCCGATCAGGGCCTCCGGGTCGTCGTCCTCCTCGAAGACGGTCACCTGGTAGTCGGGGTCGATGGTCGAGGTGTCCATCGCGGTGCCTCCGCTTCCTGCTCGGGCCGGCGTCGCGCGGCGGCGCGAACTCGCCGGCGGGGTCTGCGTCCACTGTCGAAACCCCACGTCACCTGGGGCAACACCTGAGTCGGCTATCAGCGCCACACCGATCCGGGCGGCTGCCGCGCCCCGCCGATCGTGCGAGCCGCCCGCCGATCGGGCGGCCGGCCCGAGGACGGGCGTAGCCGGCCGCTCCGCCGCCCGGGCCGCCCGCTCACCCGGTCGGACGAGCCGCCAGGTCCGCCAGCGCGGCCCGGAGCGCGGCGGTCAGCTCCTCGCCGGGGACCCCGGAGGCGTGCGCCGGCAACGCGGCGAGCACCCGCGCCGCCACCGCGTCGGCGAGCGCGTCGACCTCGCCCGGGTCACGCGGGAGCCCGGTGGGGGCGTCGCCCGCCGGGCGCGGCTCGGGCAGCCGGGCCACCGCCGCCCGGACCGGGGCCGGGTCGGCGGCCTGCCGGGCCACGGTCTCGCCGATGACCCGTACGGCCTGCACGATCTCGTTGAGCACGCCGAGCGTGGACATGCCCTTCGGGATGCCGCCGCCGACGTACTGCCAGGGCAGCGCGCGCAGTTGGAGCGCCACCGCCGGGTCCTTGATCAGCGCCAGGAACCGGGTGGCGTCGGACCCGGTCTCCGCGACCAGACCCCACGGGCGCTGGTCCCGCTCGGCCGCCTCGGTGGACCGGATACCGAGGTGCAGGCGGTCCTTGCCGGGGTCGGCCCCGGCGTACGGTCGCCGGGTCCAGCCGTCGTCGGCGCGGGCCGTGGTGCCCGCGTGGATCCAGTGCGCCGCCGACGGGTGGCTCTGGAACGCGGCCAGCAGCGCCGCGGTGTCCACGCCGGTGACGTCGACGTCGAGCGCGTCGACCGCGTCCCGGGCGTTCGGCCGGTGGTCGGCGTGGTGGGCCGAGTCGACAACGGTGCGGGTGGCGCCCGGCCAGCGCCGGGTCAGCTCGGCGCGCAGCGTCTCCAGGGCCGGGGCGAGCCGGCGGGGCGCGGCCGCCTCGGCGGCGATCAGCTCCCGCAGCGCCTGCTGCTCGGTCTTCCGCTCGGTGAGGTCGCCCTCGTCCCGGTGGTAGTGCGACCAGACCTGGCAGCCGTTCGCCTTCGCCCAGGCGTGCATCCGCCGGTACCACGCGGCGCAGCGGCTGCCGTCGGCGTCCAGGTCGGCCGGGTAGCCGCCCGCCGTGGTGATCCGCGGGTGGTCGATCTCGGCGATGCCCCACGGCTTCCCGGTCGCCCGGGACAGCTCCAGCATGATCGCCAGGGCGGAGGCGGGCTCCTCGTAGGTGGCCGGGCGGAACGGGTTGCGGGCCGTCGGGTCGTACGGGTACCAGTCGGCGAGCACCAGGTCCACGGCGCCGGCCTCGTGTTCGGGCCACCAGGTGCGCCAGTCGTTGACCCGGCGTCCGGCGGCGTCGACCCGGCGTACCCACTGCAGGGTCCAGCAGACCGCGAGCCGCAACCGGCCGTCGTGCCGGGCCGGATGGTCGCCCACCTGCTTGCGGGTCCGGGTCCACGAGGCGCGGAACGCGGCCGGGGCCGGGTCGCCGCCGGTCTGCTGCTCCGGCTCGTGGTGCGGCACCAGGATCAGCCGGCCGGTGCGGCCGGTGGCCTGCCAGGCGGCGACGAACGCGGCGGCGTCCACCTCCGGATCCTTGTGCGACACGATCACGTCGGCGTCGGCGGGCGCCTGGGCCAACCGCTGCCGCATGTCGGTCCACGCCGCCGCGGGCAGCCCGTCGCCCGGCCCGAAGAAGATCCGCACGCAACTCGTCCCCGGGTAGGTGCCGACCATCGCGGTCACGGTGCGGGTGCCCGGGCACCAGCCGGTCGGCATCATGCCGGCACCTCCACGGCGAGCGGCTCCAGGTCGGCGCGGATCGCGGTGACCTGCCAGCAGAAGGCGTGCGAGGCGGGGGAGCCGTCGACCGTGCGGACCCGGAACGCCCCGTCCCGGACCCGGCCGGCGGCCAGCGCCGAGACCGGCTCGTCGTCCTCGAAGACCGGGGTGAGCTGCACGGTCCGCCCCTCCGCCCGGGTCAGCGCCTCGAAGTACGCGGGCAGCTCCACCGTGGCCGTGCCGTTCTCCAGGCGGCCCTCACCCCGGTAGTAGACGCCGTTCTCCGGCCCCTCCAACGCGGCGTGGATGAGCTGCCGGCGCTGCGTGGCGTCCGGCGCGTCCAGCGGGTGGTCGATGGCGAACTGCTTCGACTTGCCCTTGATGACGCCGGTGCCGGCGTTGAGGCTGATCGTGTAGCCGCTGGCCTCGCTGTTGCCGAGGTAGATGGCGCCGGAGGCGAACAGGTCGAAGGTGCTGATGCCGCCGCCGCTCCACGACGCCAGCGGCGGCGTGGCCGGGCCGACGACCATCTTGCCGGTGACCCGCATGTCGCCGCCGAAGGAGCTGCGGTTCTCGACGAACAGGCAGCCGCTGTCGGCGCCACCGACGCCGCCGAAGCCGATGTGCACGCCGGCGGCGTTGAGCAGGTACAGCCGTTCCGGGCCGCCGATGTGCAGTCGGGTGCCGCCGTTGATCCAGGTCCAGTTCGGCATGTTCAGGTTCCCGGCGACCGTCAGCACGCCCCCGACGCTCAGGTCGCCGTTGCCGCTGCCGTCCTTGACGACGCTGACCCCGCCGGTGGCCCGCAGGCCGAGGGCGCCCTCGGCGACCACCGACAGACCGCCGCGCCCGCGCAGGGTGGCCGCCTTCAGTTCCCTGACCGCCAGGTCGGCGTACGGCTTGCTGTTTTCGGTGTAGGCCAGGTTCGGGCCGTCGGCGCTGCGGTCGACCAGCTCGAAGCCCTTGCCGGCGCGGAACGAGAACTGGGCGTGCTGCACGCCCGGCCCCCAGAAGCCGAGCGCGCTGACCACCTGCCCGGGGCTGACGTTGGCGCCCTCCAGGCTGCCCAGGTGCAGCATTCCGCCACCGATGCGCAGCCGGTCCGCGCCGTACTGGGTGAACGCGATCAGGTCGTCCGGGTCGTTGTTGTTGGCGATCCGCAGGATCGTGTTCTCCCCGCTGTACGGCCAGTAACGGACGTACGCCTCGTCGCCGGCGCCGCCGCCCGGGTCGGTGGGGAACGTGATGCCGGCCTGCGACCCGGCGCCCACGGCCGGCACGATCGCGCCCACCGGCACCCGCAACCCGGCGACCTGCCGGCCGGTGCCCTGCACGGTGACCGTCCCGCCGGTGCGGGTCACCTTGCCGAGCAGCACCGCGTGCGCCGTGTCGGTGGGTGCGGTCGCGCTGACCTTGACCAGCCCCTCCTCGGTCCACCGGGTCTCCGCGGCCACGCCGCCCTCGTCGCGCCGGTCGGTCAGGAACTCGTGGTACTCGATCCAGACGAAGAACGTGCCGTCGCCGGGCAGCGTGGTGCGCCGGTTGTCCGGCAGCACGATCACGTTGCCGTCGCCGTCGATCGCCACGCCCTGTACGACCGTCACGTCGCTGCCGGTGGCGGTGAGGTCGAGGCCGCTGACCACGCCCGTCGGGCGCAGCAGCCGGGCGGCCAGGTTCTGCCGGGCCAGCAGGTAGTCCAGCGCCTGGGTGAGGTCGTCGGCGCGCAGGTATTCGTAGTCGTAGTACCGGGGCCGCGCCATCGGCAGCGGCAGGTCCTTCTTCCAGATGATCGTCATGAGCAGTTCTCCGCTGTCTGTGTCGGTCGCGGGCGGGATGGTCAGCGCGGTTGGACGGTGTCGTAGCGCAGGCCGCTGGAGACCTCGCCCGCGCCGCCGTGCCGGGTACGGCCGAGCCAGAGGTGCACCGACCCGTCGGCCCACCGGGCCAGCTGCCAGCGGCGCAGCAGCCGGCTGCCGGCGCGGGGCACCTCCTCCTCGGGGAAGGCCAGCTCGACGAGGTGGCCGTCCCGCTCGCGCCAGTCGAGCAGCCGGCTGTGGCCGGTCACCGCGACCGGCGCGCCGTCCCGGTTCGGCTGTTGCAGGGGAACCCGGCGCAGCCGGACCACGTCGGGGCGGTCCTGCGTGGGGCCGGGCAGCAGCGGCACCCAGTTCTCCGGCACCGTGGTGGCGAAGGCGTACGACAGCGCGGGCACGTCCGCGTCGGGGTCGGCCGGCGGGCGCGGCGGCACGGCGGCCCGGCCCACCTGGGCGGTCCGGTCGATCGGCCGGCCGGTGGCGCCGGTGACCGTCCGCTCGATGGCCCAGGCCAGGTTGGCCGTCTCGTCCCGGCCGAGCCGGACCTCCTCCACGGGCGCCGAGTCCAGGGTGGCGGCCGCGGTGGCCGGCAGGACGAGCACGTCGGCCGCCCCGCCACCGGTCGCCCCGGCCGGGCGGAACAGGGCCACGCCCTCGGGGGCGGCCGGCACCAGCGTCTGGGTGCCGAAGGTGTCGGTGACCAGCAGCGAGCGCACCCGGGTGGCCGAGCCGACCGGCAGCTCGAGCGGGAGCAGGAAGTGGTCGTTGGCGTAGACCAGGCCGTACTCCAGCACGAACATGCGGGCCAGGTCGCCCGCGCCGGCGCCGATGCCGGCCAGGTTGACCCGGGCGTCCTCCAGCTCCCAGAACCGGGTGGACGGCATGCCGGCGTACGCGACCGGGGTCGGCAGCAGCACCTTCACGACGTCCTGGACGGCCGGACGGGCCTCCAGCGTGGTGCCCGGCTCGTGGTCGAAGTGGTACCAGTCCAGCCGGTTCCCGTCGTACTCGTGGGCGGTGAGGACCAGTTCGGCCCGCCCGTCGTGCGCGGCGACGGCCGCCTCGTGCTCCAGCCGCTCCCGCAGCCACGCCGGCCCCTCCAGCCCGGGGGTGCTGTACAGCGGCGTGAAGTCGGCCGGCGGCCACGGCGGCGCGGCCGGCCGGGTAGCGCCGGGCGCCAGCACGGCGGGCAGCTGCAGCAGGTAGCCGGGGCGGGGACCGGCGGGCCGCGCGGGGACGCCCAGCCAGGCGTACCAGTCGGCGACGGCGCGGTCCACGGCGGTGGCGAGCGCCGCCGGCACCGCGACCTCGCGGGCGAACCGCCCCTCGGCGCAGGCCCGCAGCGCGAGGTCGCCGTGCGGCACCCGGCCGGCGGCGATGCGCAGGTAGCCGACGGTCTCCGGGTCGGCCGCCGAGGCGCCGTCGGGCGGTGTCGCCGGCACCGGGTACGCCGCGCACACCCGGCCGGCCAGCTCGCCGGCTCCGGCGGCGGCCAGCAGCCGCAGCAGTTGCTGGCCGCTCTCCACGGCGTGGCGCAGGTCCCCGGCGGTCGCCGCGGGCTCCCGCTCCACCAGCGCCTCCCACGGCACCCCGGCGGGCAGCCCCACAGCACCGGCGTACGGGCCGGGCCGGTAGCGGGTGAACCGGGCGACCTCGGCGTGCACCCGGGCCGTGACCGGGGAACCGGCGTCCTCCCCGGTGAACTCGCCGAGCTGCCACTGCCGGGCGAGCAGCCAGAGCGGGTCGGCGATCCGGGCGTCCACGGCCGGCGCCAGGTCGGCCCGGCGGGTCCGCGGCTCCAGCCGGGTCCAGGTGGTCACCGAGGGAGCCTCGGTGACCGTGCGCGGCTCCTCGACGGTGGTCATCGGTTGGCCTCCTGTCCGCCCTGCGGGGTCAGCGTCGCGTCCGGCACGAAGTCGGTGGTGGTCGTCGTCTCGGCCACGTTGGTGGGGAGGTAGAGCGCGGGCAGGAACTGCCCGGCCGCGCCGAGCGAGTCGAGGTCGACGGCCCGGGCCAGCGCCAGGTCCAGCGCCTCGTCCAGCACCTGGACGAGGCCCGCCGGCTGCCAGGTCGTCGCGTTCTGCGGGGCCAGGCCGAGCAGCACGGCCTGCGGGGCGGCCGCGCCGGGCGCGTCGTACTCGAACGTGAGCCCGGTCTGCACCTTCTCGGCCGGCACCACCTCGGTCCACTCGTCGACCACGACGCCCTGCACGGGGCGGGCCGGGTCGATCCCGCCGGGGGCGACCACCACGAGCGACAGCGGCTCGGCGCCGGCCCTCGGCGCCGCCTCGCCGACCCAGCGGTCACCCGAGGTGTACGGCAGTTGCGCCACCGTGACCGTGGCGGGCACCTTCACGACGCCCCCGGCGTCCAGCGCGTCGGCGCTGGTGAGCACCTCCTGCAGCCGGCCGACGGCGGGGCGGACCCGGCCGTAGCGGGACAGCCAGCGGCGTACCGGATGGGGTGACCCGCCCTGGAGCGCGTCGCTGGCGGCCAGGGCGGTGGCGAGCCGGGCCGGCTCCGGCGCGAGCGCCTTGGGCAGCACCGGCAGGTCCGGGCCGAGCAGGGCGCGCAGCCGGGCGATCTGGGCCTCAAGGCGGCGGGTCGGCGGGACGTCGGGCCGGTCGAAGTCGGTGGCCGGGTCGCAGGTGCAGCCGCCGGGCGGGCAGGGGACGCGGTCGTGCAGGTCGGCGACGACCCGGCAGTGCGCGGCGAGCCGGCGGTCCAGCTCGAACCGGGCGGCGGCCGCGGTGTCCGCGACGGCGCCCGCCGCGCCCGGCCGGGCGGGCGGGGGCACCGCGCCGACGACGCCGAGGCCCGCGGCCACGGTGAGCAGGGTCCGCGCTGCCGCCTCGTCCCAGCCGGCCGCGTCGGGCGCCGGCAGCGCGGCCAGCCCGGCGACCGCCTGCCGGGCCGCCTGCCAGGTCTCGTCGGCCTGCGCCTTGGTGGTGGCGTCCATCTGGGGCGGGACCGACGGGTCGTCGCCGAGGTCCGCGGCGGCCGCCGGACGGGACCGGCCGAACAGGTCGCGCAGCACGGTGACCGCGTGCAGGAACTCGGCGAGGCTGACCCGCTCCAGCGGCCAGCCGGGATCCCGGTCGTAGTCCAGTTCGAGGGTCCAGTCGTCGCCGACGTCGGCCGGGCGCAGCGGGCCCCAGGCGTCCAGCGCGATCCGCCGGTCCAGCTCGGCGTCGTCGGGCCGGCCGGGGTGCGGCGGCGCGGCCAGCAGGTCCACCGCGGGAATCTGCATCCGGTCCAGGCTGGCCGGCCGCCAGACGGTGGCGGTGACCCCGTCCGGAGCGTGCCACCGGTAGCGCCAGAACACCCGGAAGGAGGGCGGCAGCAGCATGCTGGCGAGGGCGTCCAGGGCGGCGCCGGCGAGCCGCGGGTGGTGGCCGCGGGCGGCCGGCCAGTCCTGGCGGAGCCGGTCGAAGCGGGTGTCCACGTTGACCAGCAGCAGCACCCGGTGGGTCAGTGCCGTCCCGGTCGCGGGGGTGCGGGTGACGTGCAGCTCGGGTGGGTTGGTGGCGGCGCCGGAGGCGGCGTCCACGGCCGCGGCGGCCCGGTTCGCGTCGCCCAGGGCGAGCTGGTGCACGCTCTCGGCGAGCAGGGTGTCGGAGACCGCGTCGACCGCGTCGGCCAGGTCGGCGAGCACGTCCCGGACGGCGGCGCGTTCGCCGGCCGGCCGGGCAGCCAGCCAGCCGTCGAGCCCGCCGGCGGTGTGCAGCCGGTGCAGCTCCAGGCCGTCCACGGTGGCCGTCGACTCGACGGTGACCGCGACCCGGGTGCGGCCGTCGTCGGCGGGGTCCACCCGGTGCGCGCGGACCGGGGCGAGCCGGCGCAGCACCGGCAGCAGCTGGTCCCACGGGCCGGCGGGGTGGTCGTGCAGGCCGCGCTCGAAGCGGTAGCCGAGCAGCGCCCCGAGGCTCTGCCCAGCGCGGACGCCGTCGAGGAGCTGTTCGGCGAGGCGGACCCGGCGGGAGGAGAGTTCCACCGCGAGGGCCTTGTCACCGCCGTGGCTGCGCGACGCGCTGCGCAGCACCGCGGCGGTCACCGCCTGCGCGGGGGAGGGCGCGTGCACGTGGCCGGCCCCGGCGGGGGCGAGCGGCAGGGTCGGCGGGGCCACCGACTCCGGGATGTCCGCCGGCCGGGCCACCATGGCCGGCTTGCCGGCCGGCGTCAGGTCGACCACCCAGCCGTAGCCGCCGACGTGCACGCCGGGTGCCGGGCCGGCGGCCACCTGGGCGAGCCGGCGGGTGGCCAGCGAGGTGATCCAGGCGTCCAGGCGGTGGCTGGCCAGCCCGAGCGTGCCGGCCACGTGCCGGTGCAGGCCGGCGGCGGGCAGGCCGTCGTCGAGGGCGTCGCGCAGCCCTGTCAGCGCGGTGCGGAAGTCCCGCAGGTCGGCGGTCGCCCGCACCTGCCGCGGGTCCGCCGAGGTGCCGGCCAGGTAGGCGCCGACGGTCTGGTCGGTGCCGGGCACCGGCAGGGCGAGCCGCCGGCGCAGCACGGGGGTGCGCTCGCGCGGGCGGATGTCGACCAGTTCCGGCTCGGGCAGCTCCGCCGCGCCGGGCAGGTTCGCCTCGGCGGCGAAGGCGTCCGCGGCGGCCGAGTGCTCGGCGATCAGGGCGGCCCGCAGCAGCCGGTGGAACAGCGGCACCGGCCCGTCACCGGGTGCGGCGGGCACCTGGTCGCCGCGCAGCCCGACCGCGGCCAGCGCGTCCAGGTACGCCCGCACCCGCCCGGCCCGGGGCGCGCCCGGCCCGTCCAGCAGCGGGGTGCCCAGCGCGTACGCCTGCTTCGCGAAGACGGCCAGGGACAGCCGCGGGTCCGTGGGTCCGCCCAGCCCGAGCGCGGCGAGCAGGTCGCGGGCCGGTTCGACCACCTGCTCCCGCCAGTCCGGGCCGAGGCCCAGCCGGGCGAAGCGCCACAGCCAGCTCACGTACTCGTTGCCGAGCATGCTGCGGGCCCGCACCTCCAGCACCCGGGCGTCGGTGCCGAGGATCTCCAGCAGGGTGGCCTCCGGGTCGGCCAGGCCGGGCACGATGCGCGGCACCGGGGAGGCGAGCCAGACCTTGCGCCACAGGTTGGTGAGCAGCGCGACGGCCTTCGCCTCGCCCGGACCGGCCGGCTGCCAGTCCCGCAGGCTGGCCACCGGCAGCAGCCCGTACGGCTGCCGGCCGATCCGCAGCGTCGGCAGCGGGCCCTCGGCGTGGACGTGCTCCACGAAGTGCGCGCGGACCGCGGCCCGCTCGGCCGGGGTGGCCACCGGCAGCAGGTGGCGCAGCAGGCTCCCGAAGCTGGCGGGCCAGAGCAGCCGGCGGACCAGCCGCCCGGCGGGCCGCTCGACGGCGGTGGCGCCGCCGCCGCGGGCCAGTCCGGTGGGCGCGCCGGCGCGGGCCGGGGCCCGGCGGGCCGCGGCGAGGGCGTCGTCCGGCGCGGCGGTCAGCGGGACGCCGAGCGCGGCGGCGGCCAGCGCGGCGGCCGCCTCGGGCGCGGCGGCCCCGGCGGCGCTGTCCGCGGTGGACACGGCCCCGGCGGTCGGCGCGGCGGCCGGCGCGTCCGTGCCGGTGTTGTTGGTCGGGCTGTCGGGCGCGAGGAAGGCCAGCCCGTCGGTGGCGGCGTGCGCCTCCAGCAGCCGGGCCAGCGCGCGGGCCGAGCCGGCCGGGCCGGTGGCGGCGTCGAGGCCGAACACCACGAGCCGCTCGATCCGCTCCGGCACGCCCTTGGCGTCCAGCGGCACGGTCACGGTGAACGCCATGCCGGCGGCCTTGGCGGCGGCGAAGTCGACCGTCCAGCGCATCCCGCCGTCGATCGGCAGCGCCTCGTCCGAGGGATCGATGGTGCCGGCCGCGGCGGCGGGCACCGGGCTGGGGCCGACCGCCAGGTCTCGGGTCACCGGGTCGGACGTGCCGCTGAAAAGCGTGCCGCCGGCGGTGCGGCCGACCGCGTACCACTGGGTGGGCAGCAGCCGGGCCCGGGCCGGCTCGCACCAGGGGCCGGTGCGGGTCAGCGGGTCGGGGAAGACCCCGCCGACGGGTTCGAGGACCCGGGCGATCCAGCCGGCCCGGGGCGCGCCGAAGCGGCGGACGAGGTCGGTCCAGGCCGCCTCGTCCGGGGTCCCGGTCGGCCCGTCCGGCAGCCCGTCCCCCCAGTACGCCCGGCCGGCCGTGATCTCCTCGGCGGTCAGCCCGGGCTCGTGGTCGTCCACGTGGATCTGGTCCGGGTAGACCCGGATCTTCAGGGTGGCGCCGGCGAACCGGGTCTCCAGGCGCACCGGCAGCAGGACGGCCGGGGCGGCGGCGGTCAGCGTCCACGGGGTTCCGGTCAGCGCGCCGGACAGCGGCGGCCGGTCGGCGGCGTACGTCGAGGTGCTCATGACTGGCTCTCCGGCGTCGGTAGCAGGTCACTGGCGTGGCGGGCCAGGAGGACGGGGCGTTGCAGCACCGCGCGGGCGGTGTCGGCGGCGTTGCGGCCCTGCCGGGCGGCGAACACCACCGCGTCCGGCGGCGGCGGGTCGCCGGTGAGGTCCACCCCGAAGCGGGGCGCGGCGGGCTGCTCGCGGAGCACGAAGAAGTGCCCGGCCGCGCCGTCGGCCTTGCGGTTCGCCCCACGGGCCACCTCGGCGGTGTACGGGAAGCCGAACAGGAGCAGGTCGGGGGAGAGCCAGGCGTTGAAGATGGGCAGCACGTCCGGCCCGGTCGGGGTGCGCTCCTCGGGGCCGGTCCAGGTGGCCGCCCGCATGGTGACCACGGTGGAGGGGTAGCGGCGTAGCAGTTCCCCGCGGATGACCAGCACCAGCGACTGCTCGCCGGGCGCGCCGACAGCGGTGAGGTGACTGCCGAGCGGCCCGTTGCGCCAGGCCTCGTCGGTCAGCGGCGGGATGTCGGTCAGCGGCGCGCCCGCGGACACCGCGCCCCGGACGTCCCAGAACTGCCGGAACCAGGTCTGCCTCGGGTCGGCGGGGAACTCCCGCCACAACATCTCCCGGCTCATCTCGTGGTTGAGCCCGACCAGGAACGCCTCGATGAAGCGCGGGTTGGCGGCCAGCGCGGTCATCGTCTCCGGCGCGACGGCCGGCAGGTTCGGCACCACGTGCTCCTGGGACAGCCCGCGCAGCAGCTCGTAGGCGGGCACGTCGAAGGTGACCCCGGCGAGCAGCCGGCGCAGCGGGTCGCCGCTGTCCGGCAGCGCGTCGACCAGGTCACCGTCGCCGAGGGTGAGCCCGGCCAGCACCTCGCCGGCCACGGCGGTCTCCGGGCGGACCGTCTCGCGGACCGCCGCGGCGGCGCCGTCCAGCGCCACCGGGGCCGGGTGGTGGTCGCGGGCCAGCGCCTGGGCCGGGGCGAGCCGGCCCTGGTGGTTGGCGGCCGCGGCCATGAAGTCGTCGCCCATCTTCGCCCGGTCGGCGACCAGGTCGGCGCGCAGGTCCGCGATGGTGACCGCGCAGCCCCGGGCGCCCGCGTCGGCGGCGCCGGTCGCCGTGAGGGCGGCGGTCCAGCTCACCGGGACACCGTCCGGGTCGAGGTCGAAGGCGGCCCGCCAGGTGAGGGTGGCGCCCTTGCGCCGGGCCACCACGAGGTCGGGACGGCGGGTGCCCGTGATGTCGGCGACCGCCACGCCGGCCCCGTCCGCGGTCGCGAAGGCCGCCTCGTCCGGCACCGGCCGCGCGGCGGTCCACCCGCCGACGACGCGGCCCCGCCGGTTGACGCCCTTCCCGGTGAGGTAGCGGGCCACCGGCGCGCCGCCCACCGCACCGGTGGCGAAGACCAGCAGGTCGGGGGTCTGGTCGCCGGTCAGGTCGACCACGTCGACGCCGACCGCGTTGACGTTGCCGAGCTGCATCGGGGTGGGCAGCGAGTCGGTCCAGCCGTCGGCGACCGCGCCGGTCTCGTCCAGCCGCCAGCCGATCCGGTAGAACACCGTGTTGTCGGTGCGGCCGGCGCGGTTCACCGCGTAGGCGACGATCAGCTCGGGCCGGCCGTCGCCGTCCAGGTCGGCCAGGGCCACGTCGAGCCCGGCGGTCTCGGCGCTGACCGGGTCGGGCAGCTCGAACGGGCCGGTCCAGCCGCCGGCCGCCGCCCCGTTCGCGTCCGCCTCGCGGCCGATCCAGTAGGCGATCCGGGCGGTGCCGGCCGTCGTGCCGGGCAGCAGGGCCGCGGTGACCAGGGTGGGCCGGGCGGTCGGCAGCACCGCGCCCAGGGTGGTGGCGGTGGCCCGGGCGACCGCCGGGACGGCCGGCCCGTCCACCGCGGCGGTCAGCGCCGGCTCGCGGACCGCGCCGTCCTCGGCGAGGCTGTGCGCGACCTGGGTACGCGGCCGGCTGCCGGCGCCCTGGGTGACGGTGTGGGTGAAGACCAGCGAGGACAGCAGCCCCACCTTCGGGGCGAACCGCACGTGCGCCGGGGCGGGCGCGTCGGCGGGTCCGCTGCCGCGCGGGTCGGCCGGGGTGCCGTGGTCGACCCAGGCGGTCGGCGCCGGGTAGCCCCAGCGCCACGAGGTGAGCCGGCCGTCCGCCGTGATCGCGAACAGCTCGCCGTTGCGCGAGTCGCCGACCAGCGGCCCGGGCCGGTGCGCGCCGAACCCGCCGGGCGGCACCTGCGTGGTCTCGGTGCGCCACGCCCAGAGGTAGCGCTCCTGGATGTCGTGGTACCAGAGGTAGCGGGTCATCAGGCGGACATCGGCGGAGTTGGCGGTGCTGGCGGCGAGCGTCACGATCGCCAGCTCCTCCTCGTTGCCGAACGGCGCCGCCTCCTGCGCCAGCGACACCACCCGGCGGCCGTCGGGTGCCGGGTCGTGCAGGTACGTCGACCCGTCGGAGAACAGCGACACCAGCCGGCCGTCCGGCGTGACGTACTCGATCCCGTACTGCCGGTTGGGGTAGAGGTGCTCGGCGGCCGGGGAGCCCCAGGTGGCCGGGCCGGTGAACCCCCGCCACTGCCCGTTGTGGGCGAACAGCCGGTTGCTGCTGGTGGCGACCAGCACGCCGACGAAGGACGGCCGGGGTGTGCCCCAGAGCCGTTCGTTGCCGCCGACCGGGGTGCCCAGCGAGGTCCAGGAGCGGGCGGTCGGGTCGAACCGCCACAGGGCGGTGTCGCCGCCGAGCACGTAGATCAGTCCGCCGCCGGCCGCCGGGCGGCTGTGCACGCCGCCGGCCGGTGCGCCGCAGTCCGCCCACACCCACCGGTCCCCGTCCCAGCTCCGCTCGAACAGCCGGCTGTCGTGGGTCCGCACGTACACCCGGCCGGGGGCCAGGACGGCGCCGGAGGTGGCGACCGCGGTGCCGGGCGGGGCGCCGTGGTCCCGCCACACCCAGCGGTCCGGGCCGAGCCGGCGCCGCTCGAACAGCCGGCCGTCGGCCGCGCCGACGAAGAACCGGTCCCCGGTGAGCAGGTCACCGCCGTTGGTGACCACCCGGGTGACCGGGTCGTCGGCGGCCAGCGCGGTGGCCGGGGCGGCGAGGG
The DNA here is from genome assembly GCF_900091435.1 of Micromonospora chaiyaphumensis. Lineage (GTDB taxonomy): Bacteria > Actinomycetota > Actinomycetes > Mycobacteriales > Micromonosporaceae > Micromonospora > Micromonospora chaiyaphumensis. The sequence continues at coordinate 476,162 of NZ_FMCS01000001.1, read as the reverse complement.
CGCGCACGCCGGTGCCGCCGGTGTGCCACCACGGGTTCGCGGCGGCCGCCTCGATCACCGCCCGGGTCAGGTCGCCCACCCCGCGCCCGTCGCTGACCAGCGTGTCGAGCACGGCGCCGCCCGCCGGCACCCGGGCGGCCGGGACCGCGCTGGCGCCGCCGGCCAGCCGGGTCAGCGCCGCCGCCCCGTCGGTGTCGACCCGCCGGGCGAGCGGACCGCGCGGGCGCAGCAGCCGGCGCACCGACGCGGAGGTGGCCGCCGCCGCGCCCGGGTTGCCGGCGAGGCGCCGGTCCAGCGGCTCGGCGGCGTCGGCCGCCAGCCCCGGCTGCGGCACCTCGACCAGGTCGTGCACCGGCCGGGTGAGGGCGACCAGCCGGTCGTCGCCGACCGTGGCGCCGGGCGCGTCCGGGTCGACCCGGCGGGCGTACAGGGCCTCGGCGGTGTCGCGGGCGGCCTGGCCGCGGCGCAACTGCTCGTTGGCCTCGCGGATCTCGGCGGCCCGCTGCCAGGCCGCCGCCGCCAGGTCCTCCTGGTGCCGCTGCACGACCTGGGTGCCGAGCGCGGCGGCGGCGCGGTGCCGCGGGTCCAGGTTCAGGCCGGCCAGCCAGCGCGGTTCCGCGCCGGGCGCGGGAAGCTGGGTCTCCTGGCTGTGCAGGTCGCCGTAGAGCGGCGGGGTGAGCCGGTCGGCGGAGTGCCGCAGCAGCCCGGTCAGGGCGCCCTGCCAGGCGGTGCGGACGTCGTCGGCCCAGGCGGTCGGGGTCATCGCGGGCGAGGCCAGCGCGCCCTCGAAGCCGAGCACCGAGCGGCCCTCGACGCCCTCCTGCGCCTGCGCCGGCAGGCCGCCGCCGGGCGCGGCGATGTCCACCGGCTGCCGGCCGACGTCCGCCGGCAGCGGCCGGGCCCGCAGCCGGCGCGCGAGGGACTCGAAGTCGCCGTCGGGCCCGGTGCGGAACGTCCAGTGGTGGTAGACGGGCAGCAGCACGGCGTCGTCCGGGCCGGGGTGCGCCGACCCGGGTCCCCAGGCCGGGGCGAGGGGACCGCTGTCCGCCACGGGCTCGCCGAGTCCGGCCCGCACGCCCGCCTCGAACGCCGGGACCACGGCGGCCAGGTACTCGGCGCCCGCGGCGAGCCGGCGGGGGCAGACCAGCCGGGACAGGGTCCGCTCCGGCGCGGTGGCGATCACCGCGGCGACGTCCTCGTCCTCGGTGATGACCAGCACCTGGGCGTGCGCCCAGGCCCACGACTCGGCCAGCGCCGGCAGCTGGCGGACGGTGGTGGCCAGCCGGGGCAGCGCCTGACCGGCCTCGGTGCGCAGCTCGCCGCCCCCGTCCACGGGCACGACGACCAGCACCAGCCAGGGGCGCAGCCCGCCGTTGGCGTCCGGCCGAGCCGGGGTGTAGAGCCAGGGCAGGTCGGGGCGGTCGAACTCGACGGCCGCGAACATCGACACCTCGACGTTCTCCGCGCCCGGTGCCGGGAAGCTGCGGATCACCTCGTCGGGGTCGACGCCGACGACGTCGCCGGGGCCGTGCAGCAGCGCTGTCGAGGTGCCGGTGATCTCCCGGGTCGCCCCGGTCGCGGTCTCGGTGCCCAGCGCGGTGACGGTCAGGTCGACCGCGGCGCGGGCCCGGGGGAGGGCCCCGGCGAGCGGGTCCGTGTCGGCGACCACGCGGGCGACGCCGTCGCGTACCCAGGGCAGGAAACGCAGGCCACCCATGTCAGCGGACCTCCAGTTCGGCGGGGACGAGCCGGGGGCGCGGCACCCGGACCCGGGGCCGGCGCAGCGTGCCGGCACGGCGGGACGGTTCGGTGGCCCCGGCCGCGGCGCGCGGTGCCGGGACCGGCCCGCGGTCGGCGGCGCGGCGCGGCGCGGGCGGCGTGAATCCGGCGTCGCCGGGGCCGGCGTCGGCGAGGCCGAGGGCCGGGCCGGTGAACCGGGCGGGCCCGGCGCGGCGGCTGCCGGCGAAGGCGGCCGGCGCGGTGGCCGCGAACCGGGCCAGCAGGTCGCCGCCGCGGGTGGCGGCGAGGCCGCGTGCCGCGGGCAGCGGCCGGCCGGCGGCGTCCGGGTCGTCGATGACGATCCGGTCGTACGCCGAGTCGTCGCTCAGCGGGGCGAACGCGGTGAGCGCGGTGTCGGGCAGCGCCGTGCCGTCGGGCAGCGCCACCGTGCGGCCGGCGGCCAGGCGGACGAACCCGGGGGTGGTGAGCTGCTCCTCGGGCGACAGGTCCCGGAACTGGCCGGGGGCGAAGTCGTCCTCGACCGGCTCGCCCAGCGCGCCGGCCAGCTTGTCGTCGCCGGCGCCGACGCTCACCCCGGTCAGGGTGAACCGGTTCGGGCCGCTGATCCGGGAAGTGCCCATCCGGGACAGCTCGGTGTCCAGCGGCAGCACGTTCTCCCGCACCGAGAGCAGGGCGCCCGGTTGCAGCAGCACGGGGCCGCTCCAACCGGCCAGGTCGCGCAGGGTGACCGGCTCCCCGGCGGTGATGGCGGGGCGGACCTCCCACGCCTCGGGGGCGGACAGCGCCGCGCGCAGCGCCTCGCCGGCGTCGACGTAGGTGGGCTCGTCGGCCGCGGCGGTGTCCCCGTCGGTCCAGGTGAACTTCGCCGACACCTCCCAGAACAGGAACTTGATCCGCGCCTCGCCCCACGCCTTCCACGGGCCGGGACCGCTGATCCCGACCAGCAGGTTGACCGCCAGCAGTTCCTTGTCCTTGAACTTCAGCGACACCGTGGCGCCGATCTCGGCGGTGAACCAGAACGGCTTGAACTGGAACATCACGTCGAGCCAGGCACGCCCGTCGATGACGAAGCCGCCGCCCTCGAAGTGCAGCTTCAGCTCGGCCCCGAACTGGGCCGTGTTGCTGGTCACCGCGAGGTAGGCGCTGAGATTCAATCCCTTGCCGGACTTCTGCAGGGCGATGGTGAACCGCTTGACCGGCGGGAAGCCGGGCGGCGGGTCGTAACGCGGGTGGAAGCCGCCTATCGAGACCGCGAAGGTGCTGCCCTCGCCCCACCGGGCGCGCAGTGCCATCTCCCCGGAGACCGGCCGGCCGAACAGCTTCGAGTCGATCAGCGCGGCGTCGACGCTGATCTCCCGCTTGGCGAAGTCGACGATGCCGGCCGAGTCGAGCCGGAACTTCCCCGCGTCCTTGAAGTCGATGACCAGTTTGCCGAGCAGCAGGATGCGCACCGGGTCGGGGAACTCGACCAGCACCGCGAGGTCGGCGACGACCTGACCGCCGAGGAAGTTGAGCCGGACCATCGCGCCGAGCACGGTGCCCGTGGTGTCGACCGGGAAGATCCGGCTCAGCGTGGCGATGACCGCGGGCGCGTTGCCGACCGGGTCCGCCGGGAAGAGCAGCGCGTCCAGGGTGCCGGCGCGGGCGGCGTTGCGCACCTCCTCCGGGTTGGTCCGCCGGTTCCAGCCGACGACCAGGCCGAGGCCGGTGATGGAGATGCCCCAGAACAGCATCAGCCCGGGGAACCACTCGTACGTGCCGGCCAGCAGCAGCGAGAAGGTGTGCCCGCCGTCGGCCTCGGTGAGCCGGCTGCCGTCCGGGTTGCGGGTGTTCAGGATGGCGGTGGCCTGGAGCCGGAAGCCCTTCATGGGGGCCAGCGGCGTGGTGGAGGTCATGCCGAGCTGGAGCACCCCGGCGTACATGCCGCGGGCCTCGTCGACGAAGAGGTAGCCGCCGCCGGAGACGATGCCGTTGTCCATCCGCAGCCCGACGCCGTCCGGGCCCTTGAACCGGGGGCGCAGGTTCGCCGCACCCAGGTTGCCGCCGGTGGCCCGGTCACCGGATTCGGCGGGCAGCGCGGGCGGGAAGGTCAGGTCGGCCGCGACACCGATGTTCTGCACGACGACGTGCAGCGGGCCCAGCGCGGCCCGGACCGTGGTGGTCAGGGTCAGGCTCAGCGCCCGGGTGGCGGTGGACGCCTCCAGCGCGATCCGCAGCCCCTCGATGCCCAGCCCGTGCCAGGACAGGTGCACCGGGTACTCGGCGGCGAGCGCGGCCGCGCCGGACAGGTGCAGCCCGCCGCGCATCGACCAGGCGAGGCCGAGGTCGAGGCCGACCCGCAGCCCGTCGGCGGGAAGCAGCTTGGCCAGCAGGCCGTCGCCGTCGCCGGCCCGGACGACCAGTTCGGCCCGTCCGGCGCGGATGCTCAGCTCGACGTCGTCGCGGCCCGCGCCCAGGGTGGCCCGGCCGTCGATGACGAGCTGCTCGACGGCGAGGTGGGTGCCGCCGGGCGCGCCGAGGATCCAGCCGGGCTGCCCGGCCGGGGCGATCCGGGCGACCTCGGCGGCCCACTTCACCACCGCGGCGTCGCCGCTGAAGGTCACGCCCGCGCTGTTGATCGCCAGCGCCGGCCCGGCGCCGCTCAGCTCGGTGGCGACCGTCCACTTGCCGATGGCGCCGTCCAGGCGCGCCTCGCCGGTCGGGGCGAGGATCACCGTGAACCGGCCGTCCCAACTGGCCAGCCCGAGGGTGGCGCCGAGACCGAAGGTGGGGGTCCAGGGCGCCAGCCCGGCACCGGGCGGCGGCGTGCCGTCGGGGGTGCGCAGGCCGCTGAACCGCAGCCGCAGCAGGCTGTCCGCCAGCCGCCGGCCCACCTCGCCCTGGTCGGGTCCGAGGTCGGGCCGGACGCCCTGATCGGCGTCGAGGCCGAGGGCCCGCAGCGCCCGGGCCAGCCGCGGCAGCAGCCGGGCGGAGAACTCGGCCACTCCCTCGGGGGTGTCCAGACCCTGCGGCGCGTACCGGTCCCGGAAGTACGCGCCGGGGTCGCGGACCAGGTCGACCACCCGGTCCAGGTGCAGCTCGTCGCGGCGCTTCGGCAGCCGGACCGGCGAGTCACCCGGCGGCATCGGTGCGCTGGGCGGGTTGGCGGCGGCCGGGTCGACCAGGCCGAGCAGGTCGAGCAGCGGCACCACCCAGGGCGCCCGGCGCAGCAGGTAGGTCAGCACCAGCAGGTCGACCAGATCGTCGGCCAGTTCCTCGGCGAGGCCGGGCACGTCCGGCAGGCCGTTCTTCACGGTGGGCAGGTCGCCGATCTTGCCGACCACCCCGCCGACGGCCTCGCCCAGCTTGGTGAGGCCGGCGATGCTGTCGAGCTTCGCGTCGTCGCGCACCGCCGCGAGCGCCTCCAGGGCGTCCCCGACGGTGGCCGCCCACTCCTCGAAGCGCGCGGCGTCGAAGCCGCTGACCGCCTCCAGGTCCCAGCCCAGCGCGCGCATCAGCCGCGCCCGCCGCCACGGGTCGTACGCGGCCAGCACCGGCTCGGCGAACAGCTTGATCTCGTCCCAGAGCAGGGCGAGCACGTTCTTCGGCTCGGTCATCGCAGCTCCCGTCCTCGCGTACCGCCGGTCATGCCGTCACCCGCGGCAGGTCGCTCAGGTCCAGCCGCAGCGAGCCGCGGGCGGCCGAAAGGGCCCGCTCGCCCGCCGGCAGCGCCGACAGGGGCAGCGTGTAGCGGTGCCCGGTCGGCCAGACGGGCCAGTCGACAAGCCGGGCCAGCGCGGTGGCCACCGGCGCGTCGGCACCCACCACCTGCCGGATCGCGCTGACGAGCGCGGTCTCGTGGGCGTCGGTCCACCCGGTGGGCGGGCCGTCGAAGTTCTGCAGCGCCCTCGCCCGGGTCAGCACGGTGTGCAGCTCGCTGGCCGCCCGGGGCCGGGAGCGGAACTCCGGCTTCTCACCCACCGAGGCGGGCGGGCCGACCGCGACGAGCTGGTGCGCCCGGTACTGCTGCCAGCACGCGAGCAGCGCGACCGACCGCTCGGAGGTGAACAGGTCGCCGATCCGGGCCCGGCGGGGCTGCCCGTCGGCGCCGGTCACCCCGGGCACCGTCGGGGTGGCCGCCGGGTCCGGCGAGTCCCAGTCGGTGACGAGCAGGTCGTGCAGCCGCTGCCGGGCGACCGTCCACATGCCCCGGCGCACCCCGTCGTGGCCGCGCAGGGCCAGCGCGTACCGGTGCATCCAGTGCCAGGAGCGCAGCCCGAGCAGCTCCAGCGTGGTGCCCACCGATTCGCGGGCCGCGCCGGTCGAGTCGGTCTCCGCCGGGCGGGCCCGCAGCACCCGCAGCTCCGGGTGGAGCAGCCCGCCGCCGTCCTTGCCCCAGCCGGGCACCGCGTTGATCCCGCCGAGCCCGCCGAGCGCGTCGTACGCGTCCCGGTCGGTGGCCCGCAGCCAGGCCAGGTACGCCCACATCTCGCCGGGCTCGGCACCGATGTCCAGTGCCGGGGGCAGCGTGGTGGGCGCGGTCCGCGGCCCGTCGGCGCGCCAGCCGAACGGGCCGAACCGGAGCACCGCCGGGTCGTCGGCCGACACGGCGTCGAACCAGCCGCCGGCCGCGTCGGGCACCCGGTTCTCGGCGACCGCGCGGAGCACCTTGAAGGTGGAGAGCTGCCGGGCGGCGCGGGCGCCGGGGTCGCCGCCGGCCGCGATCGCGGCGGCCAGCGCGGTCAACGTGGGCCCGGTGCCGTGGTCCTGCGGGCGGGGCAGCAGCGCCTCCGGCAGCAGCTCCGACTCCGGGTCGAGCACCGGCCCGCTCCACTCGGCGTCGGTGGCGTGCCCCCGGTACGCGCCGAGCCGGATCAGCTCCGGGTGCCCGGGCGGCGGGTTGCCCGCCCCGGCTGGCCGGCCGGTCACCACCCGCGAGTAGAGCCGCTGGTCGGTGGCCGTGACCTCGTCGAAGAGCCAGACGTTCGGCTGGGTCAGCCGCTGGAGGGTGTCCCCGGCGACCTGCCAGGACTCCACCACCACGGGGCAGCGCCAGCGCTTGTCCAGCCAGTGCTTGATGGCGACCTGGGTGGCCAGGTCGGCCACCCCGCTGATCGGCCCGAGGTAGCGCTCGGACTCCGGCACGTCGACCGGTTGCAGCCGGTCCGACCACCGGGGCGCGGTCGCTCCCGCCGGCTCGACGGCCGCGCGCTCCCCCCGGGCGTACGCCTGGAACTCCCGCACCGCCCAGTAGGTGATGAGGCCGTAGCTGCCGTCGGTCGCGCCGGGGGTGCGGAAGCCCAGAGTGGCGAGGTCCTGCTGGAGCCGGCTCACCCAGCGCTCGGTGACCAGCGCCGCCGGGCGCTCGACCCCGTCGTAGCGGGCGAGCGCCGTGCCGGTGGCGTCCTGGTCGCCGGCGCGCAGCACGAACCCGCCGTACGGCGCCGGCGTGGTCAGGGAGCAGCCGAAGGACAGGTCCACGGTGTACGTGGTGAGCGCCGCGGCCCGGTTCTCCCCGGGCAGGTGCCACCAGAGCCGCTGGGTGGCCGTCTTGCACTCGCCGGCCGGCCAGTCGAAGGTGATCTCGCCGAGGTTGTTGCGGCCGACGATCTCCTTCCCGTTGCCCCAGGAGCCCTTGTAGTGGTCCAGGTTGCGGGCCGCCGCCAGGTACTGGGCGAGCGCCTGGTCGCGTGGCAGCCCGGCCGGGTCCACCACGGCCGCCGGGGTGCCGTCCCGGTGGACCTCCGGGTCGGCCTCGTCGTGCCGGAGGAACTGCACGTACACGTTCCACTCGGGCTGCCGGCCGAGGATCTTCAGGGCGTCGTAGTCGCTGACCGAGGGCCGGCCGGACACCCACCAGCCGGTGGTGGCGTCGGCCCCGACGGTCACCTGCACGCCGGCCTGCATCCGCTGGCCCTCCTTGTCGGGCCGCTCGTTGGCCCAGCCGACGAGGTCGATCCGGCCGGTCCCGTCGAGCAGCGGCACGTAGCCGACGTCGTGCAGGGCCCGCGTCGCCATGTCCTCGTTGCGGAACGCGCTGGCCACGAAGCCGGCGAGCACGCCCTCGGTGCGGTTGACCCCCTCGTACGGCTTCGCGCGGTCTGGCCCGCAGGTGTAGGGGAGCGTCGCCGAGTAGCGGATCCGCTCGGCCGAGCCGAAGTGGATGTCCCCGCCGAGCATGACGATCCGCCGGCGGCGTACCCCGTCGGGGCCGGGCGGCGCGGCGGCGAAGAGCCGGGCCAGCACCTTGTGCACGGCGGCGTCGCTGGCCACCCAGGCGTCCTCGGCGTCGGCCGTCCAGCGGCCCGCGATGGCCTTGGCCAGCGGCTGGGCGAACTGTTCCAGGATCGGCACGCCGAACAGCGCCACCGGCTGCGCGACCACGGTGACCCCGTCGTCGCCGAGCACCCCGCCGCCGGTGAGCATCGCGTCGAGCGGGTCGTCGTCCAGCAGCAGGCCGCCGGGGTGGCCGGGACCGCCCGGATACTGCCGCCAGGTCCGGGTGTCCAGCGCGATGAGCTGGTACCGCGGCCAGGTGACCGTGTAGTGGTAGGTCAGCGCGCCGGCCGGGCGGACCAGCCTGCCCTCCGGGGTGACCCCGGTGGGCAACCCCAACCGGGTACGCAGGGCCAGGTCGTCGGCGTCGTTCGGCGCGGCCGACCAGCCGCGCAGCGCGGTGAGCGCGGCCCGGCCGGCCTCCCCGGCGGCGCCGCTCTCGGCGAACCGTTCCGGGGTGTTGCCCCAGGCCTGGAAGACCACGAAGGCGGCCATGGCGTTGCGCACGATCCGCCGGCCCAGCGGCGAGGTGACCACGGCGGCGTCCACCCACGACCGGGTCATGTTCCAGTCGTCGGTGACCTCGTGGTCGTCGGCGACCATGTACGTCGTCACGTTGGCGAGCTGCCGGCGCACCGCGGCCAGGCCGGCCCGGAAGCCGGTGAGCGCGAGGGCCTGCCGCTGCCACCGTTCCCAGCGCTCGATGATCTCCTTCTGCTGGGCGCTCGGCGAGTACGGCCGGCCGGCGCGCATCAGGTCGTAGACCGTCTCGCCGGGCCGGCGGTCCTGCGGGTCCTTGAGGATGCGGGTGTCCGCGGGCAGCACGTGCTCGAAGGTCGGCCAGCTCGCCGGCCAGAGCACGTCCGACCAGGCCAGCAGGTACATGCACAGGTATTCGCGCAGCGACATGAGGTGGCTGTCGGCGGCGCCGGAGGTGAACTTCGCGTCCCGGGCCATGGCGGTGGCCCGCTTTCCCGGCAGGTACGTCAGGTCGGTCGGCGGCGAGCTGGTGCCGACCGGCATCGCCTCCGGGGCGAGCCCCAGCCGCGCCGCGACCCCCTCGTACGCCGGGACCGCCGGCTCGCTGCCGACGGCCGGCAGCGCGTCGTGGCCGTGGATGATGCCGAGCAGCGGATCCGCCACGTCGTCGGCGTAGATCTGGTCGCCGCCGAGGACGAGCTGGTGCGGGCGGCGCGCCGGGTCGCCGCCCGCGGCCGCGATGATCGGGTCGAGGACGGGGAACGCGTCCTGGCCCTCGCCGTGCGGCTTGCGGCACGAGCCGTGGAAGATCCGCAGCTGGTTGGGGTCGCTCGGCGGGGTGACGAAGGTGGGCACCGCCGGCACCGCGGCCGGCGCCTGCGGGTGGCCCTGGTAGGTGAGCGCGGTGCGGGCGGCGGCGGCGGTGGCGGCCACCACGTCGGGCTCGAACAGGCTGCCCGCGCTCATCCCGCCCGCGAACGCCAGGTCGTAGCCGTAGAGGGTGCCCGGGGCGAGGGTCACCCCGGTGACGGTCACCGCGGCCACGTGCAGCCGGTCGGCGAGCTTGACGGTGGCCCGGGTCCCGGTGCCCACGGTGGCGCCGCGGGCGTAGCCGGGGGCGGCGCCGAGCGCGAAGACGGTCAGCGTCACCGCGCACTCGGCGCGCAGGGCGACGAAGACGGTGACGCCGGTCGGGTCGGCGCGGCGCACGATCGGGCCGCAGAGTACGAGGGGCAGGCCGGTCGGAGCGGTCATGCGGTGTCCCTTCACCCACGGCCGGTGGTTGTTCCGGCCTTGATTGAAGTCACTGCGTAACCGCGCGAACACCCTCGCAACAGCGCGAAGGTTCGACCTTGCCGGATGACAACCATCGGGCCGACGACGGGTGGGCCCGCCTGACCGTCCAGGCTGAACGTCCACTCAGGTCGTTTCACTGACGGAGACCCGACGCCCGCTTGCCCGCGCTGTCGGGGCAGGCTAGGGCCGCCGGCTGCGGGACATCCCTGAGCGAACTCGACTATCCGCCGGCCTTTCGGGCAAAGTGTTCCGGGTGGGCGACGTACGGGACGGGACGGTCTCCGCGCCGGTGCGGGTGGCGGTGGTCGCGGAGCCGGGGCTGCTGCGGACGGCCGTGGTCGCGGTCCTCGCCGCCACGCCGGACTTCGCGGTGGTCGGCGACACGGAGCCGGCCGGGAGCGTGCCGGCGCTGCTCGCCGCCTGCCGTCCCGACCTGCTGCTGGTGGACCTCGACGCGGTGGACGACCCCGCCGTGGTCACCGGACCGGCCGCCGACGGGTGTGCCGTCGTCGTGCTGACCGCCCGCCGCACCGCCCGGGCGCTGCGGCGGGCCCTCGGCGCCCGGGTCCGCGGGGTGGTCGCCACGGACGTGCCGCCGGAGGAACTGGTGGACCTGCTGCGGGCGGTGGCCCGCGGGCAGCGCATGATCGACCCGTTGACGGCGCTCGCCGCCCTTGACGCCGCGGTGAACCCGCTCAGCGAACGGGAGCGCGAGGTCGCCGCGGCGGCGGCTGAGGGGCTGCGGACCGCGGAGATCGCGAAGCGGCTCCACCTCGCGCCGGGCACCGTGCGCAACCACGTGTCCAGCCTGTTGCGCAAGACCGGCGCGCGGAACCGCTGGGAGGCGGCCGAGCGGGCCAGGGACGCGTGCTGGATCTGACGACACGCGGATCACAGGGGTGTTGCGTAACGGTCACCTTCGATTAAGTTCCCTGACGGTGCGTCATCGGGCGCACACGTCAGGTCAGGATCGGGGGGTCATGTCCGGGAGTCGCCATGGTCCGCACGCTGCTCGCGCTCAAGGGTCGACTGGTTCGGGGGGCCCTCGCCCATCTGCTGGACGCCGAGGACGACATCGCCGTCGTCGGCGAGGCGGCCACGTCGCACGCCCTGCGTGAGGCGCTGCGGGACGACCGTCCGGACGTCGCCGTCGTCGACGCCGACCTCGTACCCCTGCACCAGCTCGCCCGGATCGCCGCCGGGGGCGACCCCGACGGCGGCGGGCGGCTGCTGGTCCTGGTGGAACGGCGCCGCGCCGCCCGGGTCCGCCCGGTGCTCGCCGAGCACGGGCGACGGGTCGGCTTCCTCAGCCGGGAGGTGCCCCCGCAGCGGATCGCCGAGGGCGTGCGGCTGCTCGCCCGCGGTCAGGTGGTGCTCGATCCGGAGCTGGTGGTCGCGGCGCTGGAGGTGGCCGACAGCCCGCTGACGCCCCGCGAGCGGGAGGTGCTCGACGTGGCGGCCGAGGGGCATCCGGTCCGGGACATCGCCGAGAAGCTGGCGGTGTCGGCCGGGACGGTACGCAACCACCTCTCCCGGATCATGGCGAAGACCGGCGCGCGGACCCGGTTGGAAGCGGTGCGGATCGCCCGGGAGTCGGGCTGGATCTGACCGGCTCCGCCCCGGCCTCCCAGTAACCGACCAGCTCCCGGTACGCGGCCGACCGGGCCAGCAGACCCGAATGGCTGTCGAGCAGCGCGTGCCCGCCGTCGAGCAGCAGCACCCGGCGGGCGCGCAGCGCCGAACTGACCCGGTGTGCGATCACCACGAGCGTGCCGGGCCGCTCGGCGAGGACGGTCTCCAGCCGCGCCTCGGTGGCCGGGTCGAGGTGGCAGGTGGCCTCGTCGAGGATCACCAGGGGCGCGGGGGAGAGCCAGGCGCGCAGCAGGGCCACCTGCTGGCGCTCCCCGGCGGACAGGCCGGCCGGGCGCAGCGTCGCGTCCAGCCCGCCGAGCCTGTCCACCAGCTCGGACAGGCCCAGCCGGGCCGCCGCCCGGACGATCTCCGGGTCCGCCAGGTCGGGCCGCAGGTAGCGGAGGTTGTCCCGGACGCTGCCGGTGAAGACGTAGGCCTCCTGCGGGATCAGCACCCGCCGCCGCGCCAGCTCGGCGGCCGTCGCGCCGGCCACCGGTGTCCCGCCCACCTCGACCGTGCCGGCCTGCGGACGCAGCACCCCGGCGATCACCGCGGCCAGGGTGGACTTGCCGATCCCGCTGGCGCCCACCACCACGAGGTGGTCGCCGTCGGGCACGTCGAGGTCGAAGCCGTCGAGCACCGGGTCGGCGTGCGGCCCGTACCGAAACGTCACACCCCGCAGGGACAGCGCCGGCGGGCCCGGCGGCGCGGGCCGCGCCCTGCCGGCCGGCACGGCCTCGCCGGGCGCCGGGACGGCCGTCCGCAGGAGCCGGTCCAGGGTCACGGTGAACCGCAGCCCCCCGGCGGCCACGCCCTGGACGAGGGTGTGCAGGGCGGGTTGCACGCCCCGAACGACGTAGACCAGGGCGCCCAGCACCGCGCCCGGCCCGAGGCCCTGCCGGACCAGCCACGGGGTGGCGAGCACGACCACCGGCACCGGCAGCCAGCCACCGACGGCCAGGCTCAGGCCACGGGTGACCGCCATGGCGGCGAGCCGCCGCTCCACCCGCGCCTGTACGTCGACGTGCCGGCCCACCCAGTGCGTGACCTGCTCCCGCGCGCCGCTCACCGACACGTCGCGGTGGCCGGTGATCGCGGTGACCGCGACCCGGGTGAGGCGTTCGTCGGCGAGCACGTACTCCCGCTGGCGGGCGATCATCGCGGGCACGGCGGCCGCGAACAGGCCGAGACCGGCCAGCACCGGCACGGTGACCAGCAGGGCGACCGGGGCCGCGAGGGAGAACAGCCCGACGGTCGCGGCGCACGCGGCGAACAGGAAGCCGCGGACCACCGTCAGGAGGCCGGCCCAGGTGTCCCGGACGATCTCCACCTGGTGGGTCAGGCGGCCCACCGCCGCGTCGTCGACCCGGCCGCCCGTCGCGCCCGCCAGCGCGCCGGCCACCACCCGGCGCAGCAGGTCGTCGCGGAACGGCTCGACCACGCCGCCGAGGCACGCGTACGCCCGGTTGGTGCCCACGGCGCCGACCAGCACGGCGGCGGCCAGCAGCCCCAACCAGAGCAGCCCGACCGCCGGGCGCCCGGCCAGGAAGCCGGCGTCCACGGCCCGGGCGGTCAACAGCCCGGTGAGCGCCGCCGGCAGCGCCTCGGCCGCCGACCACGCGGCCAGCCGCACGAGCGCGGCCCGCCGTGCCCGCAGCGCGGCCCGGGTCACCGCATCGACCGTGGTCACGAGCGGAACACCGCCCGGTAGGCGGGGTCGTCCCAGAGCACGGCGTGCGTGCCGACCGCGCGGATCCGTCCGGCCGCCACCCAGGCCACCAGGTCGGCCCGGGCGGCCGTGCCGATCCGGTGGCTCACCACCACCCGGGTACGCCGGTCCGCCCGGTCGGTCAGCGCCCGGTTCACCCGGTACTCGGTCACCGTGTCCAGGCTGGACGTGGCGTCGTCGAGGACGAGCAGCCGCTCGGCCCGCAGCGCGCGGGCCAGGCCGAGCCGCTGGCGTTCCCCGCCCGACATGGCGACCTGGGCCAGCGGCGTGCCGTACCGGTTGGGCAGCCGCTCGACGAAGTCGTGGATGGCGGCGGCCCGGGCCACCGGCACCGGGTCGCCGCCGCACCCGACGGCGGCGCCCACCGTCTCGCCGACCAGCACGGGCCGTTCGAACCCGTAGCCGACCGCCGCGTGCAGCGCCGCCGCCGACAGGTCCGGCAGGGGCGTCCCGTCCAGCCGCACCTCCCCGGCGTCCGGGTCGCGCAGCCGGCCGGCGACGGCGGCGAGCAGCGACTTGCCGGCGCCGGACGGGCCGACGACGGCGAGCAGGGCGCCCCCCGGCACCCGCAGGTCCACCCCGTCGAGCAGCGGCCGGCCGTCGTCGGCCCGCACGATGACCCCGCGCAGTTCCAGGCAGCCGGGGCCGGGCGGCAGGGTCCGGTCGCCGTACCGGCGGGCCGGTTCGGTGAGCACCTCGGCCGCGCGACGGCAGCCGGCGCGTACCCGGACGGCCTTGTTGAGGGCGCTGACCACGGTGCCGAGGCCGGCGCCGAGCGCGGCGTACTGGAGGGCGGCCAGCAGGTCTCCCGGAGTCAGCCGCCCGGCGGCCAGGGAGAGCCCGCCCACGGTGACCACGGCCAGTTGCAGCATCGGGCTCAGCACGGCGCCCCGGGTCGCCGCCCCGGCCAGCACGGTCCACGTCCGCGTGCCGTGCCGCCGCAGCTCGGGGACCGGGGCCAGGACGCGGTCGACCTCCCGCCCGGCGGTACCGGCGGCGGCGATGGTCCGCGCGCCGGCCAGCGCCTCCACCATCAGCCCGGCGAGGTGCCCCTGGGCCCGCTGGTAGCCGGCGACCGCGGCGGACGCGCCGGCGACGAACCCGCGCAACAGCACGCCCAGCAGCACCAGCCCGACGACGAAGGTCGCGCCGAGCCACGGATCGATCATGGTGAGGGCCACCAGGCTGCCCACCGGTGGCAGCAGGACAGTGCCGGCCAGCACGAGGGTCGGTGCGGCCTGCCCGGCGTCGGCCACCTGGCCCACGAGGCGACCGACCAGGTCACCCACCGGGTGGCGGGCCGCCGTGCGGGGATCGAGCGCGAGGATGTGGCGGATCAGCGTGTGGCGCAGGCCGGCGACGGAACGGGCGCTCGCCGCGCCGGTGCCGTAGTCCCGCACCACGCCCGCGCCGACCAGCAGGACGACCAGCCCGCCCACCGCGGCCAGCCAGCGGCCGGCGGACTCCCCGCCGGTGGCGCCGACGGCGGCGTCGACCGCGCGGCCCAGCGCCGCGGGCAGGGCCAGCTCGGCCGCCGCCCCGGCCACGGTGGCCACGAGCAGCACCGGGGTCCACCAGCCGGCGGACCCGACGGCGCGCCACAGGAGCCGGTCGGCCGGGGTCATGGCACCTCCACGGGCGCGGCCCCGGACCGGCGTGAGCCGGCCCGGGGCCAGGCGGACTGTCCGTCAGTTGCAGGTGGTGACGCTCAGCGAGCTGTCGCCGCAGAGCAGCAGGCTCGCCTGGCTGCCCCCGCCGTGGTTCTCGGTCGTCGGCAGTTCCATCGCCTGGAGGTCGAGCAGAGCCATGATCCTTCTCCTTCTGTCGTGACGGGTGTGTCGGTCGTGGCCGTCGTGGGTGGACGGCCGGGTCACTTGCAGGTGGTGAGGCTCAGCGAGCTGTCGCCGCAGAGCAGCAGGCTCGCCTGGCTGCCCCCGCCGGTACGCTCGGCGGCCGGCAGCTCCATTCCCTGGAGGTCGAGCAGGGCCATGTCGTGTCACCTCCTTCGGTGCGCGTCGGGTCGGACGCCCCGGGGTGACCCCCGGGGAGCTGGTGGGGCCGGTCAGTCGCCGGCCGGTGGGGTGGGCCGGGCGGATGCCGCGCCGGGCAGTGGCGTGAGGAACGGCAGCCGGCCGGGGCTCGCCGGCCGGGTCGCCGCGAGGGCGCTCAGCACGCCCGCGGTGCCCGTGGCCAGGTCCATGGACAGCCGCAGCAGCTGCTCGCCGGGGAAGGCCGTCCCGTCCCGGTAGGGCAGGGCGTGCCAGCTCAGCAGCCGGGCCTGCCGGCGGGCCGGTTCCCGCTCACCTCGTCCGGCCAGGTAGGTCACGATCCCGGCGCGGCCGGCGAACAGCCCGGACTGGGCGTAGAACGGGAAGTCGGCGCAGCGGCGGATGTCCTCGGCCGCGGCGCGGAAATCCTCGTCGCCGCGGTGGCGCAGGTACTGGTGGAGCACCAGGCCGATGCCCACGCTGCCCTCGGCGAGGTAGGGCATGGTCCGCCAGCCCTCGTTGACCTCCAGGTGGCCGGCCTCACGCCGGACGCACCGGCGCAGGTCCTGCCGCAGCGCGGTCTCGGCGCGGTCGAGGAGGCTCTCGTCGTGGTGCAGCTCGTACATCCGCAGCAGCATCAGCGCGGTGCCGGCGCCACCCCGGAGCAGTCCCGCGTACGGGTGGCGGCCACCGCTGACCTCGGCGACCGATTCCACGTCGCCGAGCCGGCCGACGACCACGTCGACCGCTCGCCGGGCGGCGTCGGCGTACCGCCGGTCGCCGGTGCGTCCGGCGAAGTGGGCCAGGTTGAGCGCGATGCCGGACAGGCCGCTCATGAGGTCGTCGCCCAGGTCGGTCCACGGCTCGTCGAGGCAGCGGTCCAGCAGCCGCAGCGCCTCGCCGCGGTGCCCGAGCAGGTCCAGCACGTACGCGACGCCGTGCAGCCCGTCGTAGAAGCCGAGCCGGCTGCCCGACGCGGGTTCCCGCACCCGGTCGATCAGCCATCGCTCGTGCGCGGGGTCGGTGCCGGCGCCGCTGGTGTGCAGCGCCCAGAGCACCCCGGCCGCGCCGTGGGCCAGGTTCAGCCCGCCGTCGGGGCCGGCGAACTGCCGGATGTCGCCGGGGAAGAGCCGGTCGACGCGGTGCGGGGTGGCGCTCGCGCCGATCGCGGCGGCGAGTCGGTCCCGCAGTGCCGGCCAGTCCTCCGGGTCGGTCCGCGGCCCGACCGGGTGGCCGGGCGTGTGGCCGGTCGCGGCCCCGCCGAGGATCACGGCGACCGACTCGTCGAGCAGATGGCGGGGGACGGGGAAGTGCTCCGCCACCACCTCGGCCAGGTGGGCCGCCTTCTCGGGCGCCAGCCGGAGCATCGCGGTCAGCGGCAGGAAGAGGGCCAGCCGCAGGCAGGCCAGGGCGTACCGGTCCACGTCGAAGCCGGTCCGGTCGCGGGGCGCGGCGAAGGCCTGGTTGCGCAGTGCCGGCCGGGCGGCCGCCGCGGCGGGGGTCGCGACCTCGAAGTCGACGAGCGTGACGTTCCCGTCGTCGCCCACCATGATGTTGAACATGTGCAGGTCGCCGTAGACCACGCCGTGGGCGTGGATGGCGTCCACCGCCTCGGCGACCTGCCGGTGCAGATCCAGGGCCCACCGGGTGTACGCCTCCCGGTCGGCGTCGAGGTGGACCAGCGGGTAGCGCTCCACCACCAGCCTGTTCAGGGGGCGGCCCTCGACGAACGTCAGCGCCAGGAACTCGTGCCCGCCGAAGCTGAACTCGTCGTGCACCCGTACCAGGTGCGGCACCCCGGCGAGCCGGCGCAGCGTCTCGGCCTCCCGGCGCAGCCGGGTCACCGCGTCCGCACCGGTGGCGTCCAGCCCGGCGTGCGGGCGGGCCTCCTTCAGCACCACCCGGTCCCCGGTGCGGGTGTCCCGCGCCTCGTAGAGGCCGCCGCCGTTGGAGAAGTGGATGACCTTCTCGATCCGGTAGGGCAGGTCGGCGGTGGTCGCGGCGTTCCGGGCGGCCAGGTGCGGGGCGAGGAAGTCGGGCAGGGTGACCCAGTCGGGGACGTGGAAGACCGGGTCGCGCCGGTCGGGCACCAGGGTGCCGGTGGCGTCCTCGACGGCCGGCACCACCTGGCCCTCCGGCGAGATGCAGTACCGGGCGGCGAAACCGCCGTAGCGCAGGTACACCGGGCCGTCGCCGTACCGCAGGTCGCTCAGGATGTACGGCCCGGTCTCGCCGTCGAGCAACGCGGCCAGTTCCTTGGCGGTCAGCTCCAGCTCCGCGTCGTCGCGGGGGTAGACGGTGACGAACTTGCCACTGGCGGCCCGGCGGGCGTACTTGCTGTTGCGCATGAGCAGCATCCGCGGACCGCGCAGGTGCTTGAACGGGATGCCGCGGGGCTCGCAGTAGTCCATCACCCGGGCCAGCACCCGCTCGGCGTTGTCCAGCCGGGCCGACACGTGGATCTTCCAGCCCTGGGAGGGGAGTGAGCCGGCGACCGGACCGTGGACCAGCCAGTCGTCCTTGACCTCGCGCTCCCAGCCGGGCGCCGGCGGGCGGTCCGCCGCGTAGCCGGGGGCTTCGACGTCCGAGCTGGCGAGCGAGTCGTAGAACAGCGGATCGACCGCGCAGTACGAGTCGTACCGTTCGTCCATGTCGTCTGCCTCCACCGGCTGATCGGGTGAGGTCAATCCTGCGGACGGCGGAGGGGTGGGCAAAGTGTGATGAGTCATGACCGGCGCGTGATTTTCGCACCCCGAAATCGTGACAACGGCGGAGTTTGAAATCGTGAATGCCGCGCCGCCAGTGCGGGCGTGTGCCGCCGGTGCCGCGGGAACGAGCGAGGACCCGCACCGACCGAGCCGGTGCGGGTCCTCTGGTGTCGCCGCTGCGGCCGGCGACTGCCGGCCGCGTCGTTCTCAGTAGACGGTCACGCCGTACGCGCTCGCCGCCTCGGTGACGGGCTGGAAGAAGGTGGTGCCGCCGGTCCGGCAGTTACCGCTGCCGCCGGAGGTGATGCCGAGCGCCTTCGTGCCGTCGTAGAGCGGGCCGCCGGAGTCGCCCGGCTCGGCGCAGACCGTGGTCTGGATCATGCCGCGAACGGTGCCGCTGCCCTGGTAGCGGACCGTCACGTTCAACGCGGTCACGGTGCCGCTGTGGGTGCCGGTGGTCGACCCGGTGCGCTTGACCGCCTCGCCGACGAACGCGTTCGCCGCGGTGTAGCCGCCCGGGTGGCTGAGCGCGGCGTTGTCGTAGCGGACCAGCGCGTAGTCGTTGCCGGGGAAGCTGGAGTTCGTGGTCGGGCCGATGAGGGTGGTCTGGCCGGAGTTGGTGTACCAGGTGTTGGCCACGTCGCCGCAGTGCCCGGCGGTGAGGAAGTAGTACACGCCGGACTTGACCACGTTGAAGCCGAGCGAGCAGCGGTAGCCGCCGCCGTAGATGGCGTCACCGGCGGAGAGCAGCGGACGGAAGACCCCCTTGGCCCGGTCCACCCGGATCGCGCCGGCCTGGGCTCCGGCGCTCTTCTTGAGCGTGGCGAGCTCGGCGGCCGAGACGCTCTCGTCGGCGGTCACCACCACGCGGCCCGACGCCGCGTCCACGCGCCAGGCGATGCCGTCGACGCCGGAGGCCGCGACGGCGGAGTCGACCCGGGACAGCTGGTCGGTGGTGAAGCTCGGCGCGGCGGCCGAGGCGGCACCGGGCACGGCGAAGGCGCCGGCGGCCACCAGGCCGACGGTCGCGGCGAGCAGGGGGGTGAGTCGGCTTCGGCGGATTCTCACGGTCTTCTCCTCGGACGGTGAAGGCCGCCGGTTGCGTCGGCGTCCATGCCGTGTCGCCGGGGTCGGCTCGGGGTGTGACCTCGACGAACGCTGTAGCGGCGAGTATCTACCCAGATCGATGCCAGGACAAGGGGTCGGTGGCGCGTCGCCCGGTCCTGACTAGGGTGGGCTCGGGGAGGTGCGGCGATCATGGTGGAGCTGAACGGCGACGCGCGGGCCGGACTGGAGGCGGCGGTACCCGGCGGGGTGGCCACCCGGGCCGCGGACCGGCTCCGGCTGGCCCACGACGCGTCGCACTACCTGCTGCATCCGAGCGCGGTGATCACCCCGGCCGACGCCGACCAGGTAGCCGCCCTGCTGCGGCACAGCCGCCGCACCGACACCCCGCTGACCTTCCGCTCCGGCGGCACGAGCCTCAGCGGCCAGGCGGTGACCGACCGGCTGCTCGTGGACACCCGGCGGCACTTCCGCGAGCTCGACGTCCTCGACGACGGCCGGCGGGTTCGGGTGCAGCCCGGGGTGGTGCTGCGGCAGGTCAACGCCCGGCTCGCCCCCTACGGCCGCAAGCTCGGCCCGGACCCGGCCAGTGAGTCCGCCTGCACGGTCGGCGGGGTGGTCGCCAACAACTCCAGCGGGATGACCTGCGGCACCGAGTTCAACACCTACCGCACCCTGGAGTCGCTGCTGCTGGTGCTGCCCAGCGGCACCGTGCTCGACACCGGCGCCCCGGATGCCGACACCCGGCTGCGCGCCGCCGAGCCGGACCTGCACGCCGGCCTGCTGCGGCTGCGCGACCGGGTGCGCGGCAACCCCGACTCGGTGCGCCGGATCCGCGCCCAGTACGCCATGAAGAACACCATGGGGTACGGGGTGAACGCGTTCCTCGACCACGACGAGCCCGCCGACCTGCTGACCCGGCTCGTGGTGGGCAGCGAGGGCACCCTCGCGTTCGTCGCGGCGGCGACCTTCCGCACCGTACCCGTGCACCGGCACGCCGCGACCGGCCTGCTGGTCTTCGACACCCTGGGCGCGGCGATGGCCGCCATGCCGGCGCTGGTGGCCGCCGGGCCGGCGGCGGTCGAGCTGCTCGACGCGGCCGCCCTGCGGGTCGCCCAGCGGGACCCGCGGGCGGACGCCGCGCTGCGCGGCCTGGCCGTGCGCGACCACGCGGCGCTGCTGGTCGAGTGGCAGGAGTCCGACCCGGAGGCGCTGGCCGAGCGCGTCGCCACCGCCCGGCCGGTGCTGGCCGACCTGCCGTTGACCACCCCGGCCCGGCTCAGCGGCGAGGCCGCCGCCCGCGCCGCGCTCTGGCACATCCGCAAGGGCCTGTACGCGGCCGTGGCCGGCGCCCGCCCATCGGGCACCACCGCCCTGCTGGAGGACGTCGCCGTCCCGGTCGACGCCCTCGCCGGCACCTGCGCCGCCCTCGCCGGCCTCTTCGACCGGCACCGGTACGAGGAGAGTGTCATCTTCGGCCACGCCAAGGACGGCAACCTGCACTTCATGCTCAACGAGCGGTTCGCCGACGGCACCGCCCCGGCCCGCTACGCCGACTTCACCGAGGAGATGGTCGACCTGGTGCTCGGCCACGGCGGCACGCTGAAGGCCGAGCACGGCACCGGCCGGGTCATGGCCCCCTACGTGCGCCGCCAGTTCGGCGACGAGCTGTACGCGGTGATGCGCGAGGTCAAGACGCTCTGCGACCCGGACGGGGTGCTCAACCCGGGCGTGCTGCTCAGCGACGACCCCGAGATCCACATGCGGCACCTGAAGACCGTGCCGACCGTGGAGGAGGAGGTCGACCGCTGCGTCGAGTGCGGCTACTGCGAGCCGGTCTGCCCGAGTCGCGACCTGACCACCACCCCCCGGCAGCGGATCGTGCTGCGCCGGGAGATCACCGCCGCCCGCGCCGGCGGCGACCCGGCCCTCGCCGAGGAACTGGAGCGCGCCTACGACTACGACGCGGTGGACACCTGCGCGGTGGACGGCATGTGCGCCACCGCCTGCCCGGTCCTCATCAACACCGGCGACCTGGTGAAGCGGCTGCGGGCCGACCGCAACGGCGGGGTCGCGCAGGCCGGCTGGCGGGGCGCCGCGCGCCGCTGGGGCGCCACCACCCGGGGCATGTCCCGCGGGCTGGACCTGGCCGGCGCGCTGCCGCCCGCGCTGCCCGAGGCGGCCACCCGGGCCGCCCGTGCCGTCCTCGGCGCCGAGCGGGTCCCGCAGTGGCAACGCGATCTGCCCCGGGGCGGCCGGCCGCGCCGGCCCCGCCCCGTCGGCGAGCCCGACGCCGTCTTCGTCCCGTCCTGCCTCGGCACGCTCTTCGCCCCGGCGCAGGGCGGCTCCGGCGTGGCCGCCGCCCTGCTCACCCTCGCCGACCGGGCCGGCGTCCGCCTGCTCGTGCCCGAGGGGATCGGAAGCATGTGCTGCGGCACGCCCTGGTCCTCGAAGGGCCTCACGGCCGGCTACGAGGCGGTGCGGGACCGGGTGCCGTCGGCGCTGCGGGCGGCCAGCCGCGAGGGCGCCCTGCCCGTGGTCAGCGACGCCGCCTCCTGCACCGAGGGCTTCGCGAAGCTGGTCGCCGGCGCCGGCGACCTGCGGGTGGTCGACGCCGTCGCGTACGCGGCCACCGAGCTGCTGCCCCGGCTCACCGTGCGCCGCCGGCTCGGCTCCCTCGCGCTGCACCCGACCTGCTCGTCGACCCGGCTCGGGCTGGACGACGCGCTGCTCGCCGTGGCCCGCGCCGTCGCCGACGAGGTGGTGGTGCCCGAGGGCTGGCAGTGCTGCGGGTTCGCCGGCGACCGGGGGCTGCTGCATCCCGAGCTGACCGCCTCGGCCACCCGCGCCGAGGCCGCCGCCGTCGCCGGCCGCTCCTTCGACGGGTACGCCTCGGTGAACCGCACCTGCGAGATCGGCATGGCCCGGGCCACCGGGCAGCCGTACCGTCACCTGCTCGAACTGCTGGCCGAGGCGACCGCCTGACCCGGGCGGGTAGCATCCCGCGACGTGCTGCGAAACTGGTGGTTGGCCGGCCTGATGCTGGCGGTCGGGGTGGTCGTCGCGGTCCGGGCGTACCACCCGGTGGTGGGTGCCGTCGAGTTCCTGGCCTTCGCGGTTCTGGCGGCCCTCTTCTCGCCGCTGGTGTTCCCGCCGTCGCTGACCGCCGCCGAGGCGCGGGAGCGCAGCGCGCGCGACGGGCGGCCGGTGGTCTACTGGCGGCCCGGCTGCCGCTACTGCCTGCGCCTGCGCCTGCGGCTGGGCCGCCGCGCCGGGCGGGCGTACTGGGTGAACATCTGGCGCGATCCTGCCGGGGCGGCGGCGGTCCGGGCGGTCACCGGCGGCGACGAGACGGTCCCGACCGTGGTGCTGCCCGGCGAGGCCGTGGTCAACCCGGATCCGGCCTGGCTGCGCGAACGCCTGCCGTCCTGACGGACCGGGCGGTGGACCGGCAGACTGGTGCCGTGGACGGGTTGCGGGAACTACTCGGAGTGGACGTGCCGGTGGTCGCGGCGCCGATGGCCGGTGGGCCGACCACCGCGGGGCTGGCGACGGCGGTGGGCGCGGCCGGAGCCTTCGCGTTCCTCGCCGCCGGCTACAAGACGCCGGAGGTGATCGCGGGGGAGATCGCCGAGCTGCGCGCCGCCGGGCGACCGTTCGGGGTGAACGTCTTCGTGCCCACGCCGGTGCCGGTGACGGAGGCGGACTTCCGCCGCTACGCGAGCCGGATCGCACCCGAGGGCACGGCCTACGGGCTCGACCTGGCCGCCGCCGCGCGCACTGAGGACGACGACCACTGGGCGGCGAAGCTCGATCTGCTGCGCGCCGACCCGGTACCGGTCGTCAGCTTCACGTTCGGCCTGCCGCCGGAGCCGGTGGTCCGCGACCTGCGGCGGGCCGGTAGCCGGGTCCTGGTCACCGTGACGAACCCGGCCGAGGCGGCGGCCGCGGCCGACCTCGGGGTCGACGGGCTGGTCGCGCAGAGCGGCGCCGCCGGCGGCCACCTGGGCACCTTCACCCCGGCCGCCCCACCGCCGCTCCGCCCGCTGCCCGAGCTGGTCGCGTCCGTGGCCGGCGGCCCCGGACTGCCCGTACTCGGAGCCGGCGGGATCGGTGGTTCCCAGGACGTCCGGGCGGCGCTGGCCGCCGGCGCCACCGGCGTGCTGGTCGGCACGCTGCTGCTGCGGGCCGACGAGGCCGGCACCGGCCGCACCCACCGCGACGCGCTGGCCGACCCGCGCCGGGACCGGACCGTGGTCACCCGCGCCTTCACCGGCCGCCCGGCGCGGGGGCTGCGCAACGACTTCATCGACCGGCACGAGGCGGCCGCCCCGCTCGGCTACCCGGCGCTGCACCACCTGACCCGGCCGCTGCGCGTCGCCGCCGCCCAGTCCGGCGACGCCGACCGGCTGCACCTGTGGGCCGG
Organism: Micromonospora chaiyaphumensis; assembly: GCF_900091435.1. Lineage (GTDB taxonomy): Bacteria > Actinomycetota > Actinomycetes > Mycobacteriales > Micromonosporaceae > Micromonospora > Micromonospora chaiyaphumensis. Next base: position 452,843 of record NZ_FMCS01000001.1, on the reverse strand, counting down.
CACCGGCTGGCGCGGCGCCCGGGACGCGCCGGTCGCCGACATCCTCACCGACCTGACCCGCACGCTCTGACCACGCCACCGTCGCGCGGCACGCGCCCGAGATCAACACCAGCTCGCGGGAGGTGGCGGTGTCCGGGCCCACGGAAACCGCCACCTCGCCGATGTCGCGGCGGGTGGGCGGGCGAGATCGACGCCGGCGCTCGGGAGATTGCGGCGTCCGGGCCGGCGGGGACCACCACCTCGCCGAGTTGGCGTCAGTCTCGCCTGTGCCCCGGGGCGGCTGGCGGTCACGGTGTCGATCCGTGGGCGGGGCGGGGCGGGACCGGTCTACGGTGCGAGGAGAGGAGAGGGTGCCGGCGGAACGGGGGTGGGTCGGATGGCCGCAGCGGCGCTACCGCTGTCCGGGCGGGTCGCCGTGGTCACCGGCGCGGCGCGCGGGATCGGCCGGGCCGCCGCCGTGGCGCTCGCCGAGGCCGGCGCGGATGTGGCCGGGATGGACGTGGCCGGTCCGGTGAGCCCGATCCTCGACTTCCCGCCGGCCACCCCGGACGACCTGGCGGAGACCGGCCGGCGGGTCGCCGCGGCCGGCGCGCGCTGGTCCGCGCACGTCGCCGACCAGCGGGACATCGGGGCGGTACGCGCGGTGGCCGGAGCGGTCGAGCGCGAGCACGGCGGCGTCGACGTGCTGTTCGCCAACGCCGGCATCCAGGCGTTCAAGCCCCTGCTGGAGATGTCCGACCCGGACTGGCACGACCAGATCGACGTCAACCTCACGGGCACCGCCAACGTGCTGCGGGTCTTCGCGCCGCTGCTGGTCCGCCGGGGCGGCGGGCGGATCGTGGTGACCTCCTCCACGCAGGGGCACCACGGCACGACGAACGGTGCGGCCTACTCGGCGTCGAAGTGGGGGCTCATCGGGCTGGTCAAGTCGGCGGCGCTGGAACTGGGGGCGCACGGGATCACGGTGAACGCGGTGATTCCCGGCCTGGTCGACACCGCCCTGACCCGCCACCAGGACCGCTACGCGCAGGCCATCGTCGAGGGCGGGAAGACGCCGTCCGGTGACCCGGCCGCCGACGAGCGGAGCGCGGTGGAGGCGCTGCGGGCGAAGACCCCGCTGGGCGTGCCGTGGGTGCAGCCGGAGGACGTGGCGCCGCTCGTGGTGTTCCTCGCGTCGGACGGCGCGCGGATGGTCAGCGGCACCTCGTTCGCCGCCACGGCCGGCGACAGCGCCCACGTGACCGCCTGACCGGCCGGGACCGGGCCGGGAACCGCCCGGGGGCGGCTCCCGGCCGGGATGCGGTCAGCCGGCGACCGAGGCCAGGTAGCGCTCGGCCGCCTCCGGGGTGAGGAACCAGTCCCGGAAGTCGTTCGGGTCGCCGAAGCCGTTGGCGAACCGGCGGGCCACCACCGGGTTGCCGGCGGCCGCACCGAGCACCTGCTGCACGTGCGGCGGCAACGGTTGCAGCATGGCGTTGGTCCAGCCGGTGACGGCCTCCCCGGTCCCGGCCCAGAAGCGCTCGAAGGTCCGCGTCATCCAGTCCCGGTCGAAGGGCCGGTCGCCGTGCTCCAGGATCGCGCCCAGGTAGGTGTACGCGCACTTGGCGGCCGTGTTGCTGCCCTGGCCGGTGATCGGGTCGTTGGCCACCACCACGTCGGCCATGCCGAGCACCAGCCCGCCCGAGGGCAGTTCCGCCACGGCGTGGCGGACCGTCGGGGTGTACCGCCCCGACAGGGTGGCCCGCCCGTCGGTCAGCTCCACCTCGGTGCACCGCTCGTAGATCCACGGCGTGTAGCGGCGGGCCAGGTCGAGGGTGAGCTTCAGGTGCTCGGCCGGGTCGCGCCGCTCGGTCCACAGGTCCAGGGGCCCACCGGGCACGGCCTCCCAGAACAGGATCTCGCAGGGACCGGAGTGGGTCAGGGCGGGGATGACGAACAGCTCGCCCAGCCCGGGCACCGCGTTGAAGCTGACGTGCGGCACGGGCAGCAGCGGGTCCGGGGTCATCCCGTGGACGTACGCCACGGCCAGGCCGCGCTGCGGCGCGTCGTACACCGAGCGGGCCGGGTCGCGGTCGAAGACGCCGACCAGGTCGCCCTTGCCGGCGGCCACCACGGTCAGGTCGTAGCGGCCGAGCCGGGCCAGGCCGTCCAGGTCGCTGGTGGTCACCGTCTGGTAGAGCACCGTGCCGCCGCGCTCCTCGAACAGTTCGAGCCAGTCAGCCATCTTGATCCGCTGGTCGGTGCTCTGCGCCGGCTCGTCGAGCGGGCACGGGATGCGCAGCGCCCGCTCGCCAGGGGGCGCGGAGAGCGAGACGTGCAGCCCCTCGATCCGGGGCGCCCGGTCCTGCCACCGGTCCAGGCCGTACCGGCGTTCGGTGGCGAGCGCGGGACCGAACATGGCCTGGGTGCTCATCACCCAGCCCCGGCGGATCTCGTCGGGCGTGCGGGCCGACATCACCGTGACGTCGTATCCCTCGGCCTGCAGGCTCAGGGCGAGCTGGAGGCCGGACTGTCCGGCCCCGACGATCAGGATTCTGCGCATGGTTCCTCCAGGGTTGAGCTACCGCGCCGCGAGCGCGCCCGCGGTGGGCCGGGGGGTGCGGGACATGGCGTGTTCGACGACCGTGAGCAGCGCCCGCGCCACCGACGACGGGTCGCGGGCGTCGCAGGCGGTCAGGGGTACGTGGGCCGGCAGTGCGAGCGCGGCGCGGACGTCGTCGAGCGGGTGCTGCAGCACCCCGTCGAAGAGGTTCACGCAGACCACGAACGGCACGTCGCTGTCCTGCTCGAAGTAGTTGACCGCCGGGAACGAGGCCGCCAGGTCGCGGGTGTCGGCGAGCACCAGCGCGCCGACGGCGCCCCGGCACAGGTCGTCCCACATCGGCCAGAACCGGGGCTGGCCCGGCGTGCCGAACAGGTAGAGCACCAGGTCGGGGCCGATGGTGAGCCGGCCGAAGTCCATGGCCACGGTGGTGGTCGTCTTGTCGATGCCGGGGTCGAGCCGGTCGACGGTCTCGCTGGCCGCCGTCATCCACGCCTCGGTGTTGACCGGCGGGATCTCCGAGATCGCCCCGACGCAGGTGGTCTTGCCGACCCCGAAACCGCCCGCGATGACGATCTTCGCCGAGGTCAGCAGCGGGCTGTCAGGCAAGCTTGCGGAGGCCATCGCGCAGTCTCTCCAGGAGGCGGAAGTCGACGTTGTCGTGGTCGCTGTGGACCAGCAGCCGGTCGGTGGCGGCCAGGTCGTCCACGACCACCCGGGTGACCCCCAGCGAGATCCCGCACACCGCGGAGAGTTCGGCCACCGAGCGCGCCGCCCGGCGGGCGTTCTCGTACAGGGAGCGGGCCTCGGGCAGCAGCCCGGCGGCGAACACGGCGTCGTAGTAGGGCACCGACACCAGGGTGTGCACCAGCAGCGGTGTGCGGGTGCGGGTGCGGCCGGCGGTCAGCACGTACGGCCGGACCTTCCAGTACCTCAGCGGCATGATCGTTGTCCTCCGGCCGGTCAGCGGGCCTGGGCGGCCGTCATGCGGTGCAGCTCGTGCCGCACGGCCGGCGTGAGGGCGTGCCACACGGCTCCCACGAACTGCGTCATCCGGTACGACACGACCCGCAGGTCGCAGCCGGGCGCGGCGGCCACCGCGAGGCCCGCGGACTCGCCCACCCGCATGAACAGCAGGTGCCCGCGGGGCAGCCGGACGGTCAGGTACTCGGCGGAGCCCAGCTCCAGCAGGGCGGCGCTGCGGTCGGCCATGCTGAGCAGGCCGGCGGTCAGCGCGGCGAGCTGGTCGCCCAGGTCGCGGCCGACGCCGCGCGAGGCGGCCAGCTGAAGGCCGTCCAGCGACACCAGCATCGCGTGGTTGACCCCGGGCACGTCCTCGACGAACTGCCGGATCAGCCAGGCGCAGTCGGGCAGCCCGTTGCTCGTGCCGCTTCCCGGGTACGCGTGGGTCATCACTGCCGTCCTTCTTCGTCGGTGGGGGTGCGCGCGTCGCTGACACCGGCCGCGAAGGCCGCCGTCTCGTCCGGCCACGCCTCTGGCGGGGAGCCCGGGGCGGTCCCGACCGGGGGTCGGGGCGCCGGGGCCTGGTCGCGGACGCTCTCGGGCACCCGTCGGGGCAGCCCGGTGGTGGGCGGCGGGTCGCCGGCCGGCCCGTCGATGGTGGTCAGCCGGACGGTCGGCCCGTGGGCGCCGTCGTGGGGTGCGGCCATCGGCGTACTCCAGGGGTCGGTCCCGGGCCGGGCGGGTGGCCAAGCCGCCGGCGGCGCGGGCGCGGGCGCGGCCGGTGCGGGGATCTCGCACAGCAGCCCGCCGGGTACGGCGACGGTCGCGGTGGTCCCGCCGGCGGGCCGGGTGGTGAGGGCGACCCGCAGCTGGTGGGCGACGGCCAGGTGCGCCACCACGGCGAGGCCGAGGTGGGCCGCGGGGTCGAGGGCGACGGGGGTGGCCGGCCGGCCGCTGAGCAGCGCGTTGAGCTGGGTGAGGTGGTCGGGGTGCAGGCCGACTCCGGCGTCCTCGACCCGCAGCAGGACGCCACCGTCCTCGGTGACGAACGCCGACACGGTCACGGCCGCGGTGGGCGGGGAGAACCGGGTGGCGTTGTCGAGGAGTTCGGTGAGCACGCGGATGACGTCGTCGGCCGCGAACTCGACCACGGCCAGTTCGACGACGTGACCGACCCGGATGCGCGGGTAGTGCTCGACCGCGGAGGCGGCGGCCCGGACGACGTCGACCAGGGGGACCGTCTGCGGGTCGGCGTCCTCGACCCGGCGGCCCAGCAGCACCTGCAGGTTCTCGGCGTGCCGCCGGATCCGGGTGTTCGCGTGGTCGATGCGGTAGAGCCGCTCCAGGCGTTCCGGGTCCTGCTCGTCGGCCTCGACGGCCTCCAGGTGACTGCCCATCTGGTACGCCGCGGCCAGGATCCGCAGGGCGAACTGGTCGCAGATGGCGGGCCACGGGCCGGGCCCGGGTTCCTCCCGCGGCGGCGGTTCGGGCGTCTCCGGCGGCGCGACGTCCCAGCGGGCGACGGTGGGATCCAGCCAGCGGGCCGCCCGCTGCCGCCAGGTGGTCCGCCGGGTGATGTCCGTGCTTCTCACGAAAAAACCGGCCTGTCCATGATCTTCGGCTCTGGCATGGTGCAGCAGTCAACCACCGGTTGTGCGCCGATTGCAACGTTGCAGGCCAACTTGGTGAGGTTTTCACACACCGGTCGCCGCGCTGCCACGGATGTGTGATCGTTCCCGGGCCGCGAAACGCAACAGCCGGACGGCGGACTTTTCCCGGCGGGTCGGCCGGCGCTCTGGCCACGACCGGCCTACGGCATGATCATGAAGAAGCCGGGACGCGGGGAAGGGGACGGGCGGATGACGGTGGAGGTGCCGCGCGGCGGCCGGGTGCTCTTCATCGGCGACAGCATCACCGACGCCGGCCGGGACCGGTCCTGCGTCGACGACCTCGGCACCGGGTACGCCATGATGGCCTCCGCCTGGTTCACGGCCCGCCACCCGCGCCACGGGGCGACCTTCCTCAACCGCGGGATCAGCGGCGACCGCGTACGCGACCTGCGGGCCCGCTGGGAGTCCGACTGCCTGGCCCTCGCCCCGCAGGTGGTGTCGGTGCTGATCGGCATCAACGACACCTGGCGGCGCTACACCCGCGACGACCCGACCAGCGCCGCCGACTTCGCCCGCGACTACCGGCACGTGCTCGAGGCCACCCGGCCGCTGGGCGCCCGGCTGGTCCTCGTCGAGCCCTTCGTCGTCCCGCTGGACGACGCGCAGCACACCTGGCGGGAGGACCTCGACCCGAAGGTCGCGGTGGTCCGCGAGCTCGCGGCCGAGTTCGGCGCGACCCTGGTGGCCGTCGACGAGCTGTTCCAGGCCGCCGGCGTGGACGGCCGGGTGTGGACCCGCGACGGGGTGCACCCCACCCCGTTCGGCCACGCCCTGATCGCCCAGGCCTGGCTGCGCGCGGTCCGCCCCTCGGCCTGATCCTGCCATCGACGCCCGTCGTGGCTAGGCTCGGCGGATGCACCGATCCCGGCTCTATGCCCTGATCCTCGACGCGCCCCGCGACGCCGCGGCGCCGGCGACCGCGTTCTGGTCCGCGGCGCTCGGCGCGCCGACCCGCACCGACCCCTCCGAGCCCCAGTTCACCAACCTGGTCGACGTGGTGCCCGGGCTGGTCACCGCCGTGCAGTCGGTGGACGACGCGCCGCGCCACCACCTGGACATCGAGACCGACGACGTGGCCGCCGAGGTGGACCGGCTGGTCGCCCTCGGCGCCACCCCGGTCTCCCGCTGGCTCGACTGCCACGTGCTGCGGGCACCGGGCGGTCACCTGCTCTGCGTGATCCCGGTGGCCGGCGATCCGGAGCTGTTCGCCGCGACGGCCACCCGCTGGGACTGACCCCATCCGGGTAGCACCGGTGGTCCGGGGTGTCGCCGCCCGCCCTCCGGGTAAGCGCCCGGGATGAAGTTCCTCATCACCGCCTCCGACACCGGCACCCACGGGTTCACGCTGCTGGACGACGACGGCCAGGTCATCGCCACCGGCCGGCAGTATCCCGACAAGGCTGCCGCGCTCGCCGTCGTCGCGGACATGATGCGGGAGATCGGCAGCGCCGAGATCGAGGAGCGGACCGAACCGGCCGAGCCGACCGGGCCGGGCGGGACGCCGCCCAGCCGGACGGTTCGCGGCGAACCCGACCTGGCCCGGATCGGGCGGTCCGGCATCCCGCCCGTCTGATCGCCCGGGCGCTCAGGCGTCGAGGGTCCGGGCGGCCAGTTCGTCAAGGACCGCCCGCACGTCCCCGTCGGTGTCGGCCAGGATCCGCCGCTGCCGGGTCGCCCCGTTGCCGTCGCGGCGCAGCCGGTCGAGCTGGTGGGTCACCACATCCAGGTCGCCGTAGCGGGCCAGCGCGGGCGTCACGGTGGCGATCAGCTGGTCGATCAGCTCCCAGGCGGGTCGGGACCCGCCCGCCCGCAGGTCGACCAGGTCACCGTCCACCCCGTCGTGCGCGGCGCGCCAGTGCGCCGCCGCCACCAGGCAGTCCCGGATCCGCGGCGCGGACCGGCCGGCTCGCACGTCGTCGGCCGCCGTGGCGACCAGCCCCCGCAGCAGGCCGGCGACCAGCACCGTGTCGTCCACCGTCGGGCAGACGTCGCCCACCCGGATCTCGACCGTCGGGTACGCGACGGACGGGCGGGCGTACCAGTAGACCATCTGGGGGTCCAGCATGATGCCGGCGTCGACGAGGTCGCGGACCGTCCGGTCGTAGTCGGCGGCGGACTCGAAGTGCGGGGTCGGCCCGACGCTCGGCCACCGGTCGAACTGCATGGCGCGCCAGCTCGCGTGGCCGGTGTCCCGCCCGTCGTGCAGGGGGGAGTTGGCGGTGAGCGCCTGCACCACCGGCAGCCAGGGCCGCAGGTGGTTGCAGACCTGCACGGCGAGTTCCCGGTCCGGCACCCCGACGTGGACGTGACAGCCGCAGACCGCCGGGTCGTGCGCCACCGGCCCGAAGCGGTGCGACATGGCACGGTAGCGGTCCTTGTCCGGCACGGAGCGGTGCGGCTCGCACACGGGCGTCGCCGCGACCGCCACCAGCCGTGCCCCCGCCGCCTCGGCCGCCTCGGCCGCGGCCCGGCGGAGCACCACCAGGTGTTCCCGCAGCTCGGCCAGGTCGGTGCAGATCGGCGTCACCATCTCGACCATGCTGTGCCGGAACTCCTGCCGGCTCTGCCCCCGGCTCGGACCGGAGAGCGCGGCGAGCACCCGGTCGGCCACGGGCAGGCTCTGCCCGGTGACCGGATCCAGGAGCAGGTATTCCTCCTCCACGCCGAGCGTGCGGACCGCCGGGACGGGCGCCACGGGCTCACCTCCGGGTGCGGCAGGCACGCGACGCGGTGGACGCGAGCCGGCGTACCGCTCGGGGCAGGTCGGCAACGGCGCACCGCAGGGTGCGCCCACCGCCTCCTTTCGACGGTACGACCCGGCCGGGCACCCGGTGGCCGTTTTCCCTGGCCCGCCGCCGGGTGACCGGCCGCCCGGGACACCCGTCAGGCGGCGGTGACGGCGAGCCGCTCCGTGCGGTCCGCCGGCACGAGGTCCGTGGACCACCCGGTCAACGGGTCGTCCCGGCCCGGCTCCGCGGTCGCGGCGTGGGCCGGCTCCGGTCCCGCCGCGTCGGCCTGCGGGACCGGGCGGCCGCCCCGGGCGGCGCGCAGCCCCTCCTGGGCGTTGTTCCAGGCGGCGCACGGCCAGGCCGCGCCGGCGCAACTCGGGCTGACGCAGATCCGGTCCTCGTCGGGCTGGTGGGCGTCGGCAACCGCCGCGGACAGCCCCCACAACAGCGGATCGGTCACCTCGGCCGGCCGGTCGGCGCGGTCTGTGCTGGTTTCGGACATGGTCAGGTCCCCCCTCTTCGAGCCGCCCCTCTGTTTCCAGAACGCCCGTACGCCAAACCTGGTCACGCCGATCTTTCCCCGTTCCCCCCGCCCGGCCGGCGGCATAGGCTGACCGGCGTGGCGAGGTACTACGACCTGCACCCCGACAATCCCCAGCCCAGGGTGCTCCGACAGGTCGTGGACCTGTTGCGCGCCGACGGCCTGATCGCCTACCCCACGGACTCCTGCTACGCCCTCGGCTGCCAGCTCGGCAACCGCGCCGGGGTCGAGCGGATCCGGGAGATCCGCCGGCTCGACGAGCGGCACCCGTTCACCCTGGTGTGCCGCGACTTCGCCCAGCTCGGCCAGTTCGTCAAGCTCAGCAACGCGGTCTTCCGGCAGGTGAAGGCCGCCATCCCGGGCAGCTACACGTTCATCCTGCCGGCCACCCCCGAGGTGCCCCGGCGCCTGCAGGACCCGCGGCGGCGGGCCGTCGGGGTCCGCGTACCGAAGCACACGGTGACCCAGGCGCTGCTGGCCGAACTCGACGAGCCCCTGCTGTCCAGCACCCTGCTCCTGCCGGGGGAGGAGGAGCCGCTGACCCAGGGGTGGGAGATCAAGGAACGGCTCGACCACCTGGTCGACGCCGTGGTCGACGCGGGGGACTGCGGCCTGGAGCCGACCACCGTGGTCGACCTGTCCGGGCCGGAACCCGAGATCCTGCGCCGCGGCGCCGGCGACCCGTCCCGCTTCGAGTAGCGATCGGCCGTTCCACCCCGCCGCGGCCCGGCCGTGCGGCACCGTGGGATCCGGCGAACGGTGACGGGGGTACGGCGTGGGCGCACTCGTGCTGATCTCGGTGCTCGGCGCCACCGTGCTCGTCGGCACCACCATCGGCGGCCGGTACAGCGTTGCCCCGCCCGTGCTGCTCATCGCCATGGGCGCGGGGCTCGGTCTGCTGCCGCCGTTCGACAACGTGATCCTCGAACCCGAGGTGGTGCTGCTGCTCTTCCTCCCGGCGATCCTCTACCGGGAGAGCCTGGTCATCAGCCTCCGCGAGATCCGGGCCAACGTCGTGGTGATCTCCCTGCTCGCCGTCGCGCTGGTGATCCTCACGATGGTCGCCGTGGCGTACGCGGCCCAGGCGCTCGGCGTCGAGCCGGCCGCCGCCTGGGTGCTCGGCGCGGTGCTCGCGCCCACCGACGCCGCCGCGGTGGCCGGCCTGGCCAAGCGGATGCCCCGCGGCATCCTCACCACGCTGCGCGCGGAGAGCCTGGTCAACGACGGCACGGCGCTGGTCCTCTTCGCGGTGACCGTCGGGGTGATCGCCGGTGGGGCGGTGCCCAACGCGCTCGAGCTGGGTGGCCAGTTCGTCGGCAAGGCGCTCGGGGGGATCCTCTCGGGCCTGCTCGTCGGCGGCGTGGTCGTCCTGATCCGCAAGCATGTCGACGACCCGCTGCGCGAGGGCGGGCTGAGCATCCTCACCCCGTTCGTCGCCTTCCTGCTCGCCGAGGCGGTGCACGCCAGCGGGGTGCTCGGGGTCGTGGTGGCCGGCCTGCTGCTCTCCTACGCGGGGCCCCGGGTGATCCGGGCCCGCTCCCGGATCACCGCGTACGCGTTCTGGGACGTCTCCACCTTCATGATCAACGGCAGCCTCTTCGTGCTGCTGGGCATGCAGGTGCCCCGGTCGCTGCGCAGCATCACCAGCCACTCGCCGCTGGAGTCGTTCGGCATCGCGGTGCTGATCGTCCTGGTGGTGACGGCCACCCGCATGATCTGGGTGCACCTGTCGGTGGCCGGCTTGCAGGGCCTGGACCGCCGGGAGTCCCGCCGGGCCCGCCGCTTCGACGCCCGGGTCCGCACCGCCGCCGGCTGGGCCGGGTTCCGGGGCGCGGTCTCGCTCGCCGCCGCGCTGGCCGTGCCGGTCACCGCGCACGACGGATCCCCGGTGCACGAACGCGACCTGATCATCTTCGTCACCGTGGTGGTGATCGTGCTGATCATGGTGGTGCAGGGCACCACCCTGCCGGCCGTCGTGAGCTGGGCCCGCCTGACCGGGGACCGGGAACGGGAGCACGAGGTGCGCTGGGCCCGGATCCGGGCCACCGAGGCCGCCCTGGACGCGCTGCCCCAGGTCGCCGCCGAACTGGGCGCCGACACGGACACCGTCGACCGGCTCCGCGCCGACTACCAGGACCACCTGGCCGACGTCCGCTCGCCGCCCAGCGACCGGGCCGACGAGGAGCGCGAGATGGCCCGGCGGTTGCGCCTCGGCGTGCTGGACCGCAAGCGGCAGGAGGTCACCCGGCTGCGCAACAGCAACCAGATCGACGACGCGGTGCTGCGGCAGCTCCAGGCGGCCATCGACATCGAGGAGATCCGGCTGCTCGGCCCGGAGCCGGAGGACTGAACACCGGCCACCGGGCGGCGGTGGCCCGGCGCGGCCGCACCCGCGCCGGGCCCTGTGTCGGTCAGCCCGCGGTGCAGGTGGGGGTGCCGGAGGGGGCGGTGCCCACGCCCTGGAAACCGAACTCGGTGCTGCCGCCCGCGCCGACCTGGCCGTTGTAGGCGACGTTGCGGAAGGTCAGCCCGCCGCTGGTGCCGCTCGGCTGGGCGTTCCAGGTGTTGACCAGGCTCGCGCCGGCCGGCAGCGTCAGCGCGACGGCCCACCCGTTGAGCGGGGCGGCGCCGGCGGTGACCCGGACGGTGGTGACGAAGCCGCCCTGCCACTGGTTGGTGGTGAACGACGCGGTGCAGCCGTTGCCCGACGGCGGCGGCGTGGTCGGCGGGTTGCTGGTGGGCGGCGTGCTCGTCGGGGTGGTGGGCGGTGGGGTGGTGCCGCCCGCGTTCAGCGTGTCGAGCACCGCCGTGTACGCCGGCTTCTTGTTGCCGTTGCCGTCGAAGAGCAGCGGGGTGCCGCTGGCCCGCCACGAGTCGGTGTCCCGGATGCCCCACACGGTGATGCCGGTGCAGCGGGACACGGCCAGGCAGTCCTTGACGACGTTGCCGTAGGTGGTGGCCTGGGTGGTGCCGGAGCCCTCGATGTCCAGCTCGGTGATCTGCACGTCGACGCCGAGGGCGGCGAAGTTCTGCAGGGTCGTGCGGTAGTTGCCCGGGTACGGCGAGCCGCTGTTGAAGTGCGACTGCAGGCCGACGCAGTCGATCGGCACGCCACGTGCCTTGAAGTCCTTGACCATGTTGTACACGGCCTGCGTCTTTTCCCAGGTCCAGTTGTCGGTGTTGTAGTCGTTGTAGCAGAGCTTGGCCGCTGGGTCGGCGGCGCGGGCGGTGCGGAAGGCGACCTCGATCCAGTCGTTGCCGGTGCGCTGGAGGTTGGAGTCCCGCCGGCCGCCGCCGCTGTCGGCGAACGCCTCGTTCACCACGTCCCAGGCGTAGATCTTGCCCTTGTAGTGGGTGGCGACCTGGGTGATGTGGTTGACCATGGCCTGCCGCAGGGCGGTGCCGGACAGGTTCTGCGCCCAGCCCGGCTGCTGTGAGTGCCAGGCCAGCGCGTGGCCGCGGACCCGCATGCCGTTGGCCTGGGCGTGGCTGACGATGCGGTCGGCGTTGGCGTAGTTGAACTGGCCCTGGGACGGCTCGGTGGCGTCCCACTTCATCTCGTTCTCGGGCGTGACCATGTTGAACTCGCGGTTCAGGATGCCGACGTACGTGGCGTCCGACAGCTTGTTCGCGGCCACCGCCGTGCCGAAGTAGCGGCCCTTCTCGGCCGCCGACGCCCCGAGCGTCGTCCCGGCGCTGGCGCCGGTCGCCACCGCCACCGTCGTGGCCACCATCGCCACGCCGGCCAACATCGACAGCACCGCGGTACGCGGGCGCGACCGGGCCACCGCGCTCCCGCTGCCGCGGGCGAGCACCTTGTCCATCTGAAAGCCTCTCCTAGCCGTTTCGGTGTGGACGGTCGCCCCGATCGCTGCCCGCCACGGTGGTCGGCTCGTGCGCGGCCGCCCGGAGGCCGCGCGGGGTGGGGAGGGGTGCTCCCCGCCACCGTGAGTTGATCGAAGCGAATCTCTGGAGCGAGACTACCGGAACGGTTCCGAAAACTTAACTACGTCGATTGCCATCTGCTGCTCCCGTGCGCACTCGGTGGCGTGCCGACTCGGCTCGCGGGGAGGCGGCGAAACTTTCGGACCGGGTTGAACCGGGGGCGACGGGCGCGGATGCTGGACACGCATCGATCCATAACGATATAGGAGGGATCCCGGATGCGCCGATCACTCGCCGTCCTCGCCCTGGCCACCCTGCTCGCCGGCACGCCGTCGGCCGCCCGGGCCGCCGCCGAGCCCGCGCCCGCCGGCCTCGCCGCGGTGCGTACCGCCGGGACCGCGTGGGGAACCGACCCGGCCAGCGGCCGGATGACGCTCACCGTCGACGACACCGTCACCGGCGCCGAGCTGGCCGCGCTGCGGCGCACCGCGGCCCGGGCCGGCGCGGTGCTCCGCCACGAACCCGGCCGGCTGCGCACCCTGATCGCGGGCGGCCAGGCCATCTACGGCGGGGGCGGTCGCTGCTCGCTCGGCGCGAACGTGCGCAGCGGTGGCACGTACTACTTCGTCACGGCGGGACACTGCACCAACCTGGCCGGCACCTGGTACGCCGACAGCGCCCGCACCACGGTGCTCGGCAGCCGGACCGGCAGCAGCTTCCCCGGCAACGACTACGGCGTGGTCCGCTACACCGGCACGGTGGCCCACCCCAGCGCCGTGTACACCTACCCGGGCCAGGTCGCCATCAACGGCGCCGGCAACGCGTACGTCGGTCAGGCGGTCTGCCGCAGCGGCGCCACCACCGGCGTGCGGTGCGGCTCGGTCACCGGCCTGAACCAGACGGTCAACTATGCCGAGGGTTCGGTCACCGGGCTGATCCGCACCAACATCTGCGCGGAACCGGGGGACAGCGGCGGCCCGCTCTACGTGAAGTCGACCGGCACGGTCATCGGGATCCTCTCCGGCGGCAGCGGCAACTGCACCACCGGCGGCACCAGCTACTACCAGCCGATCACCGAGATCCTCGCCGCGTACGGCCTCACCGTTCCGTGACACGTGCCGGGCGGGGGTGCGCGCGACACCCCCGCCCGGCCCGCCGGGTCAGCCGGCGCAGTTGTTGTTGCGCACCGGCTGGGTGAGCTTCTCCTGCGTGCCGAACTTCGCGTACACCCGCAGGTAGCACGGCAGGTCGACATCGCCGTAGTAGTTGCCGACCTGGTTGTCGTAGTGCGTGGTGCCGCTCTCGGTGACCTGCCAGCCGCCGCTGTCGCCCGACTGGATCTCCCAGTAGACGTCGCCCGAGCAGCCCTCCAGGCCCCGGGCCCAGGCGATCAGGTTGGCCCCGTTGTAGATCTCGGACTGCACCAGGGTGCAGGTCGCCGCCTGCGCCGGTGCGGCGCCGACGAACAGTCCTGCCGTCAGCAACGCCCCCGCACCGACCGCCGACATGAGCTTGCGCATGGTCCGACCCCTCCAAGGTGGATAGTGGATCACTTCCCCGGAGGGTAGCCGCTCACGCAAACAAGCTTCAATGGGAGCGGGGCCTGTCGTCGGAAATTTTCAGGGCTTGAGCACCACCTTCAAGCAGTCGTCCTGCTTGTTCTTGAAGATGTCGTAGCCGTGCGGCGTGTCGTCGAGCCGCATGGTGTGGGTGATGATGAAGCTCGGGTCGATCTCACCCTTGCGGATGCGCTCCAGCAGCGGGCGCATGTAGCGCTGCACGTGGGCCTGCCCGGAGCGCAGGGTCAGCGACCGGTTCATGAACGAGCCCATCGGGAACTTGTCGATGAACCCGCCGTACGCCCCGATCGCCGAGACGGTGCCGCCGTTGCGGCACGCCAGGATCGCCTCGCGCAGCGCGTGCGGCCGGTCGGTCTCCGCCTTCACGGCCTGCTTCGCCCGGTCGTACGCGTGCAGCGCGGCCGAGGGGTGGTGCCCCTCCATGCCGACGGCGTCGATGCAGACGTCCGGCCCGCGGCCGGCGGTCATCTCGCGCAGCGTGTCCAGGACGTCGGTCTCCTCGTAGTTGATCGTCTCCGCGCCGGCCCGGTCCCGAGCGATCCGCAGCCGGTACGGGAACCGGTCGATGACCACCACCTGCTCGGCGCCGAGCAGGAAGGCGCTCACCGCCGCGAACTGGCCGACCGGGCCCGCGCCCCAGATCGCCACCACGTCGCCGGGCTTCACGTCGCCCATCTCGGCGGCCATGTAACCGGTGGGCAGCACGTCGGACAGGAACAGCACCTGCTCGTCCGGCAGGCCGTCCTCGATCTTCAGCGCGCCGACGTCGGCGTACGGCACCCGGACGTACTCGGCCTGCCCGCCCGCATACCCGCCCATGAGATGCGAGTAGCCGAAGATGCCGGCGGGGGTGTGGCCCATGGCGGTCTCCGCGATCGCCGCGTTCGGGTTGGAGTTCTCGCAGACGGAGTAGAGGCCGCGTTGGCACGAGGCGCAGTCCCCGCAGGCGATGGGGAAGCCGACGACCACCCGGTCGCCGACGCGCAGGCCGTCCCGTGCTCCCGGGCCGAGCTCGACGATCTCGCCCATGAACTCGTGGCCCAGCACGTCGCCGCGCTTCATGGCCGGGATGAACCCGTCGAGCAGGTGCAGGTCGGATCCGCAGATCGCCGACGAGGTGACCTTGACGACCGCGTCTCGCGGGTTGAGGATCTTCGGGTCCGGTACCTCCTCGACGGCCACCCGGTTCGGCGCCACCCAGCAGTTGGCCTTCATGGTGCCTCCCTCACGCGATCCGGTAGGTCGCCAGCGGGCGGGCCGGACGCTGCTTCGCCTGGGTCTGGATGCTCGTGCCGTCGGGTGTGCCGTCCGACCGGGTCAGCTCGCCGGTCTCGATGACCTGCTTGAACCGCCGCAGGTCGTCGCAGATCTGCTGCTGCGGGTTCTCGCCGAACGCCTTCGCGACCAGCGAGCCCACCCGGCGGCCGGGCACCGCGTACTCCAGTTCCACCCGCACCTCGGTGCCGTTGCCGCCGGCCGCCGGGGCGAACCGGACGGTGCCCGAGTTGGGCACCCGGGAGCCGTCGACGGAGCGCCAGCGGATCAGCTCGTTGGGGCGCTCGTCCACGATCTCCGCCTCCCACTCGACGGTCCGGCCGGCCGGCGCCTTCGCCGACCAGCGGGAGCGCCGGGGGCCGGTGGTGATCACCGACTGGAGGTGGTACATGAACCGCGGCAGGTTCTCGAGGTCGTGCCAGAAGCGGTAGACCTCCTCGCGCGTGCGGTTGACCGTCACGGAGCCGTGCGCGAAGCCCTCCGGGCTGCCCCGCCGGTTGCGTGTCGCGCGCACCGAGGCGTAGAGGTCGACGGCGGTGATCCCACCGAGGGCGGCGAGGGTGAGACCGGCCCGCCGGCGCCGCTCGCCGCTCCGGTTGCGGTACGCGCGGCCGGTGGCAACCAGGTCCAGCACGTCGCCCGCCACCCGGGTCCACGGCCCCAGCCCGGCCCGGCGTGGCACCAGCAGCACCGCGGCGTGGCCGATCTCCCGGATGCCGGCGGCCCGCAGCACCGTCCGGGCGGTACGCGAGTCGTCAACGCCGGCCGCCCGGGCCACCCGGGACCCCGCCGCGAGCGCGGTCACGCCGAGGCCGAGGCTGAACCAGCCCAGGAAGCGGGCGAGCCCCTCCGGCCCCTGGTCCCGGGTCGCCCGCTGGATCCCGAGATTGTCGGTCACCGAGCGGACCCCCATGGTCGTCTCTCGTGTCATCCGTCCTCACTCCGTGTCCGAGAAGGTGTCGGTGGCCGGGCCGAGCAGGCGGCCGGATACCGACAGGCCGGCGTGCCTTTCCCGCTAATCCCGGCCGCACACCCGGGTGGCCGGCCGGAGTGTGGAACGGGCGCCGGTGGGAACCCGGCGGCGGCACCGGAGCGCGGACCCGCGCCGGGCGCCGACACGGGGGAGAGGCATGGGACGGTGACCGCCACCACGGACGCCACCGCCGAGCAGTCGTTCTCGGCCTGGTCGCCCCTGCGCACGGCGGTCTACCGCAACCTCTGGCTCGCCCTGCTCGCGGCGAACATCGGCACCTGGATGCAGACGGTCGGCGCCCAGTGGCTGCTGGTGCACCAGTCCAACGCCTCCACGCTGGTCGCCCTGGTGCAGACCGCCAGCCTGCTGCCGATGCTGCTGCTCGCGCTGCCGTCGGGCGCGCTCGCGGACACGTTCGACCGCCGGCACCTGCTGATCTCCGTGCAGCTGTTCCTGGTGGCGGTGGCCGTGGCGTTGACGCTGCTCACGGCGGCGGGGCACATGCCGCCGGCACTGCTGCTCACCCTCACCTTCGCCTTCGGCGTCGGGCAGGCGCTGACCCTGCCGGCCTGGGCCTCGATCATCCCCGAGCTGGTGCCCCGCGAGCAGCTCCGGGCGGCCTCCGCGCTCGGGGCGATCAGCGTCAACGCGGCCCGTGCCGTCGGGCCGGCCGCCGCCGGTGTGCTGATCGCGCGGGTGGGCGCGGCCCCGGTCTTCGGACTCAACGCGGTGGCCTACCTGATCTTCGCGCTGGCGCTGTTCCGGTGGCGTCCCGGCGGCGCCCGGGCCGTCGAGGTGCCCGAGCGGTTCACCGCCGCCCTGCGTGCCGGCGGCCGCTACGTGCGGCACTCGCCCACCGTGCGCCGGCTGCTGCGCCGGGCGCTGGTGTTCATCATCCCGGCCAGCGCCCTGTGGGCCCTGCTGCCGCTGGTGGCGAACCGCCGGCTGGGCCTGGGCTCCGGCGGGTACGGCCTGCTGCTGGCCGCCCTGGGCGTGGGCGCCATCCTGGGTGGGCTGCTGCTGTCGTGGACCCGGAACGCCATGAAGCCCAACCAGTTCCTGCTGCTGGCCGGCGCGGTGTACGGGGTGACGCTGATCCTGGTGGGCACGGTCCGGAGCGTCCCCGTGGTGCTGGTCGCCCTGCTGCCGGCCGGGGTGGCCTGGGTGACGGTGCTCTCCAACGTCAACGCCGAGATCCAGCTCTTCCTCCCCGGCTGGGTACGCGCCCGCGGCCTGGCCGTCTACCAGGTGGTCCAGGGCGGGGGACAGGCCGTCGGGGCGCTGCTCTGGGGTGTGGTGGCGGACCTCACCGGCCTGGTCGCCGCCTTCGGAGTGGCGGCCGTCCTCATGCTGGTCGGCGCGGTGACCTCGCAGATCTGGCCGCTGCCCGACCTGCGCGGGCTGACCCGGGACCCGGCCGCCTACCGGCCGCCCCTGGCCCTCGCGCTCCAGCCCGACCCCCGGGTGGGACCGGTGCTGGTGACGGTCACCTACACGGTCCGGCCCGAGCGGGAGGCGGAGTTCCTCGCCGCGATGGACCACGTGCGCGGGTCGCGGCAGCGTACCGGCGCGATGCGGTGGGGTCTCTTCCGCGCCGGCGAGACGCCGGACCAGTTCAGCGAGGTCTACCTGGTGCCCTCCTGGGACGAGCACCTGCGCCAGCACGGTGGCCGGCTCACCGAGGCCGACCGGCAGGCGGAGGCCCGGGCGCGGGAACTGTCCGACGGCACGCCGGCGGTGCGGCACCTGCTGCCGGCGGCCGTGGGCCGGGCCGAGGCGGCCGGCGAGCAGGTGTGCTGACGGGGCGTCAGTCGCCCTCGGGGACGGCCATCTCGCCGAGCCGCGACCAGTCCTGCTGCGGCACGGTCGTGTTCACGATCCGGGGCGTTTCGGCCAGGTGCGGCGGCAGGGTGCGCTGCGCCTCGCGGAAGTGCGCGGACTGCACGTGCGCCGCGCCGGCCTCGTCGTCGCGGAACGCCTCGACAAGCACGTACTCGGTCGGGTCGGCCAGGCTGCGGGACCAGTCGAACCAGAGGCAGCCGGGCTCGGCCCGGGTGGCCTCGGTGAACTCGGCGGCGATCTGCGGCCAGCGGTCGGCGTCCTCGGGCCGGACCCGGAACTTCGCGGTAATGAAGATCATGCGCTTCAGGCTACCCACCGTCCGGTGACCTGCGGCCGTCGCCGGTCAGTCCTTCGTGACCGGGGTGAGCAGCTCCGACGCGCGGCGGTCGGCGAACGCGGTGACCGCCTGCTGGCCGGCGCCGAAGACGATGGCGACGCCCAGCAGGGCGGCCGTGCTGTTCACCGTGGTCTCCACCAGGCCGCCGATCACCAGCATGATCCCGACGACCGCGACGAGCGGGCCGATCGCCAGCTTCAGCAGGCCCTGCTGGAAGGGCAGTTTGTAGGGCAGGCCGCCGGAGCGCGAAGTGATCATCGAGGGCAGGGCGCTGATGAACGCCCCGAGCGCCCCGGCGATGAGCACGAAGGAGAGCAGCCGCCAGGCCGGCACGCCGCCCGCGTCGGTCGGCGCCTTGAGCAGCTGCACGTCCCGGCTGCGCCACTGCACCAGCACCATGAGCGCCTCGGCGACCAGCGCGAAGATCGACAGCCCCAGCATGCGGTTGCGCAGCCGGCGCACCGACTCGTGGAACTCGTCCGACGCCGAGTGGTAGCGCAGCAGCAGCGCCTGCACCTTGGCCTGGAACCGCGCCGGCGCGTTGGCGTCGGCCGTCGCGTCGAAGTCGGTCAGCACCTTGTCGTCGGCCTTCAGGAACTGGGCGGCCGCGCCCTGGTAGGCCGGCAGCAGGCCGAGCAGTTCCTCCGGCGTCCGCAGCTCCACCATGGCCCGCTCCACCGAGTGGATGGTCTGCCAGGCGTACTCCAGCCTGCCGCCGCGCAGCCACTCGACCACACCGCTACGGCCGAGCACGGCCTCCACGCCGGACAGCTGGGCGCGCAGCGCGGCGACCCGGGCACCGGTCGCGGCGTCGCGCGCCGCCAGGCCGATCAGCTGCTGGTGCAGGTCGTCGAGCTTGGTGCGTACCCGCACCTGCCACACCGCGGTGGGCACGGTGGACCCGCCGCTCCCGCCGCTCCCGCCGCTCCCGCCGCTCCCGCCGCTCCCGCCGCTCCCGCCGCTCCCGCCGCTCCCGCCGCTCCCGCCGCTCCCGC
>NZ_FMCS01000001.1:0-433486 GCF_900091435.1 Micromonospora chaiyaphumensis | reverse complement strand
CGCTCCCGCCGCTCCCGCCGCTCCCGCCGCTCCCGCCGCTCCCGCCGCTCCCGCCGCTCCCGCCGCTCCCGCCGCTCCCGCCGCTCCCGCCGCTCTCGACGGGCGGTGCCGGCGGCGGGGTCTGCGGTGTGGTCTCGGGTTGGGTCTGCTCGTCGATCATGGTGGCTGCCCCCCAACCGGCGCAGCGCGGCCGCTGGCCTCTGAGTTCAGTATCCGCAGGTCAGGCGCGACATGGCCAGGGCGGTTCGGGCAGTTGACAGTTCCCCTGCCGCCCCGGTCCGCGACCCGACGGTCCACGGTGGTGGATCCTGCCGTCGCCCGGCCGGGGCCGGCCCGGCAGGGCGTCCCGACGTCCAGGCCGGCCGGCCGCGCCGTGCGGTGGATGTCCCGACCGCATCCACCTCCGACGATGGTTCGAGGTGGAGCCGCCACCGCCGGCGCGGCTCCCGAGCCCCCCGCAGGGAGGACGACGTGCGCAGACGGGACAGGTTCCGCCGGGTGACGGGCGCGGCGACGGTCGTGGTCGTGGTCGGGTGTCCGGGAGTGGCGGCGCCGGCCGCCGCGGCGGCGCCGGGCTCGCGGCCCGAGGTGGTGCACTACGACTCGGCGGACCTGGCCGAGTACGAGCGGAAATGGTCGAACATCTACGGCCCGCTGGACAACGCGACCCGCACCGTCGACGACGGGGTGCTCACCGTGACCGACGTGCCGTTCAAGACCGGTGTGGACTACAGCGTCTACGACCACCTCAAGTACATGGCGGTCAGCAACCGCACCTTCCCGGTGCCCCGGCAGGGGTCGGTCGAGTTCTCCGTGGACGTCACGGCGCGCACCCCCGGCGCGACCGGCGGGCACGTGGTCCACGGCCGGTACGGCCCGCCCGGCTCCGCGGCCGTCGCCGGACCGGACGCCCGCCCCTACGCCGCCCCGGTCCTGGAGGGACAGCAGGCGGCCGTCGTGCTCAACATGATCGACTTCTGCACCGGGCAGCTGTTCGACTGGTTCGTCTCCGGCACCCGCGCGTTTCCGCTGATCGAGCGGCTGCCCAGCACGGTCACCGGCAACACCGGCAACCCGGACTGCCCGGGCGCCGCCGAGGTCGGGCTCGACCGAGCGTACACGCAGATCGTCCGGGAGGTGCCGATCACGCCGGGAGTGCCGCACCGGGTCGCGATCCGCTATCGCGAGGCGGGCGGGCACGCCAGCGTGACGTACCTGCTGGACGGCATCGTGGTCGCCCGGGTCGGGCAGGTGGGCGTGCCGCTGGACCGGCAGGGTGTCGCCTGGACCGGCACGTACCCGTCCCTGGGCCCCGGCGAACCGCTGGCCGGGAAGATCCGGTCGTTCTCGATGGCGCACGGCCTGTTCAGCCTGCTGGACGCCTTCCCGTTCCAGTACGGCTGCACCCCGCCGGAGGCCACCGGCCCGGGCACCTGCGACCCGCGGTACGCGCCCTACAGCGTCTCCGTCCCGCCCGCGGAGCGCGCCTTCGGCCAGGGCGCGGTCGGCTCGTTCCGGAACTTCACCGTCCGCACGGTCGGCCGGTAGGCGACCCTCCGCTGCCGGGCCGGGGGACACCGGCGGCGCGTACCGGTGCGTAGCCTGGGCCGGTGACCGTCTACGCCCTCGCGCAGATCACCGTCCACGACCGGAAGCGCTACGACCGGTACGTCGCCGCCTTCCTGCCCGTGCTGGCCCGGCACGGCGGCCGGCTGCTCGCCGCCGACGCGTCCCCGCGGGTGGTCGAGGGGACCTGGCCGCACGAGAAGGTCGTGCTCATGTCCTTCGACAACCGGGAGGACTTCGAGCGCTGGTCCACCTCGCCGGAATACCGGGAGATCTCCCGGGACCGGGAGGCGGCCACCGAGGGGGTCGTGCTCCTGCTCGACGGGATCGGTCACGCCTGGCCGGCCTGACCGCTACAGCCGGTGCCGCACCCAGACGTTCGGCTCGACGTAGGCGGCGTGGTCATGGGCGACGTCGACCAGCACGGGCGCCAGCGCGCCCGGCACGTGCACCGGCCCGCTGGCGTCGAACGGCAGCCCGGTCCACCGCCGCCAGTCGGTCAGGGTGCCGGTGACCGCCATCGACCGGGGCGCGACCCGCTCGATCACCCCGCCGGCCCGCACGTGCACCCGCAGCCACGGGTCGACCGGCAGGCCGTCGGGGCGGACCCGGGCCGCGTACTCGGCCATCGGCAGGTCCGGAACGGCGGCCTTGCCGTTCGGGCGCACGGGCGCGACCAGGGTGTCGAAGCCCTGCCGGGCGACCGCCTCGCGCATCGCCGCGAGCATGAGCCCGGACACCCCGCCGCCGCGCCGGTCCGGCCGCACGCAGATCTCCAGGGCGGAGACCAGGTTCGGGGTGGCGCCGGTGAGCCGGTTGACCGCGGCCCGCTGGATCATCCGGTCCCAGCCGCCGTCGGGCAGCTCGTCCTCCGTCCAGCGCAGCGGCACGGCGTACGCCCGGGCGACGGCCCGGCCCGGCTCGGCCGGGTCGACGGCGGCGAAGACGAACTCGGGATAGAGGTCGTGGGCCACGCTGTAGTAGACCGAGCCCATCGGGTCCCAGAGCATGAACTGCGGCCAGGCGCCGTCGAAGTCGGTGTCGAGCCGCGGCGCCAGGTCGGGGCGCTCGGCCAGGCTCACGATGTCCAGGGTCACGCCGGGCACGGTAGAGCGGTCACCGCCCGAACCGCACGCCCTTTTCCGCTCCGGCGGCGGCCGGTGCCCCGCGAGCACCGGCCGCCGTCCGAGCCTGCCCACGGTCAGGTGCCGAAGACCTCGACCTCGTAGAGGCGGGCGGCCACGTCGGTGGTCTGGGTGGGGGTGAGCACCTTGACGACCACGTACCTGCCGTCGACGGACACCGGATGGTTGGTCACGCCCGCCGTGTTGCCGCGCACCTGGGCGACCGTCGTCCACGCCGACCCGTCGGGGGAGACCTGCAGGTCGAAGTCCCGCGTGTTCCAGGCGGGATCCTCCCCGCCCGCGGCGGCGTGGTGGACGGTGACCGACTGGAGGTGGTGGGCGGCGCCCAGGTCGATGCGGAGCGACTTCGTGCCGCCGGTCGCGCACCACTTGTCGGAGTTGCCGCCGGAGGTGCTGCCGTTGACGGCCTTCTCGGGCCCCTCCGTGCTCGCGCACTGCGAGTCGGCGGTGGCGGGCCGGTTCAACGCCAGGTTCGTCGCGCCGGCGGTCCCGTACACCTCGAACTCGCCGATGCGGGCGGCGGTGTTGCCGTTGTTGGTGGGTGTGGTGACGGTGAGCCGGACGTACCGGGCCGTCGTGGCGGGGACGGGGTGGTAGGTGCGGCTCGCGCGGTTGCCGGAGACGGCGGCACGGGTCGTCCAGGTGCTGCCGTCGGTGCTGGTGTCGATGGTGAAGGCGCCGGTGTTCCAGCCGGTGTTCTCGCCGCCGAGCCCGGCGTGCTTGACGACGAAGGAACCGACGGTCCGGTTCGCGCCGAGGTCGACCTGGAGGAACTTGGTGCCGGAGGCGAGCGAGCACCACTTGCTGGCGCTGCCGAGGCGTCCGTCGAACGCCTTCTCCGGCCCCTCGGCGGCGTTGCACGCGGCGGATCCGGTGGCCGGCCGGCCGGCGGCCAGGTTGGCGCCCAGGTCCGGTGCGGCGGCCGGCGGGCTGGCCCCGTCGGTGAACGACGGCGGCGCGTCGGCCGGGTCGGTGCCCCACACCGACGGCGTGCCGCCCATCGTGTACGACAGGGTGGCGCCGCCCGCGAGGTCGCCGTAGCGCAGCCAGGTGCGCCGGCTGGCCGACCCGTTCACGGCGAGGCTCTGCACGTACTGGTTGCCCTGACCGGCGTTGGCGGCGGTGATCTGGACGTCACCGGCCGGCCGGTCCACGAGGATCGACGGGAAGATCGGACCGTGCAGGGCGAGGGTGTCCGCGCCCGGGGTGGGCGGGTACATGCCGAGGGCGGACCAGACGTACCAGGCGGAGGTGGCGCCCAGGTCGTCGTTGCCGGGCAGGCCGCCGGGGCCGGTGGTGAACGACTCGTTCATGATCCGCCGGACCGCGGCGCTGGTGCCGGCCGGCGCCGCCGCGAAGTGGTAGGCCCACGGGACCCCGTGCTCCGGCTCGTTGCCGATGTAGAAGTACGGCTGCGACTGCCCGCCGTTGGTCTGCGTGAAGTGGTGGTCGAGCCGCTGGACGGCGGTCTGCCGCCCGCCCATGAGGTCGATCAGGGCGCCGAGGTTGTACGGGACCATCCAGGTGTACTGCGAGGCGTTGCCCTCGACGTAGTTGGACTGGCTGGCCGGGTCGAGGGGCCACGGCCAGGTGCCGTCGGCGTTGCGCGGGTGGATGTAGCCCGACTCGGTGTTGAACGTGTTGCGCCACCACTGCGCCCGCGCCATGTGCGTGTCGTACGTGGCGGTGTCGCCCAGGGCCCGGGCGAACTGGGCCACCGCGAAGTCGCTGGCGGAGTACTCCAGCGAGTCGGACGGGTCGCCGTCGATGTAGTGGCGTTGGACGTAGCCGCTCTGCCGGCCGCGGATCGGGCTGCCCTGGGTGGTGCCTCCGGCGGAGCTCTTCTTCATGAGGGCCAGGGCGGCCGCGGTGTCGAAGCCGCGGGCGCCGAACTGGTACATGCTGTCGACGACGATGGGGCCGGGGTCACCGGTCATGACGAAGGCCTCGTTGGTGTTGTGCGACCACTTCGGCAGCAGGCCGCCCTGCTGGCCGTCGAGCACCATGGACCGGGCGATGTCGGTCGCCTCGGCGGGCGCCAGGAAGGCGATCAGCGCGGCCCAGGACCGGTAGATGTCCCAGCCGGAATAGTTCTGGTAGACCGGGTGGGCGGCCGTGTGGACGGCGTTGTCGAAGCCGCGGTACTGCCCGTCGACGTCGTTGGCCAGGTTGGGGTTGATGAACACGCGGTACAGCGCGGTGTAGAACTTCTGGAGGTCGGCGGTGGAGCCGCCGGTGACCTGCACGCGGTTGAGGATCGCGTTCCACTGCGCGTCGGCGTTGGCGCGGACGGTGTCGAACGCGAAGCCCGACTGCTCGGCGGCGAGGTTGGCCTGCGCGCCGGCCGCGCTCACGAAGGAGATGCCGACCTTGACCTGCACCACGGGGTTGGCGGAGGTGTCGAAGGTCAGGTAGCCGCCGGAGTTGGTGCCGCTGGCACTCGTGGAGCCGGCGGTGACGGTGCCGCCGAGCCAGGTGCCGACGCCGCTCGGGGCGCGGTCGAACTCCATCCGGTAGAAGATCTGGTAGGTCCGGCTGTTGCCGCAGAAGCCGCCGCCCGTGACGCTGCCGGTCACGGTGGAGCCGCTGATCTGGATCGAGCCGGCACGACTGCCGGTGGCGCTGCGGCTGGTGTTGACGAGCACCCGCGCGGTGCTGGTGGCGGGATAGGTCAGCCGCAGGATGGCGCTGCGCTGGGTGGCCGACGCCTCGACGCGGGTATTGCCGTAGTTGCTGAGCACCGCCCGGTAGAAGCCGGGCCGGGCCTGTTCCTGGGCCTTGTCCTGGGTGGCCCGGTAGGCGGTCCACGAGGTGCCCGGCGAGGCGCCGAGCGCGCCGGTGACCGGCAGGATCCCGAGGTCCTCGTTGTTGGGGCAGCCGGCGCCGTTGAAGTGGGTGAGGCTGAACTCCTCGATCTGGGTGTCGCTGAAGCGGTAGCCGGACGGTGAGGCGGTGGGGGTGTCCGGGCTCAGCTGCACCATGCCGAAGGGCTGCACCGGGCCGGGGACGGTGCTGCCCCCGGCGCCCCCGCCCACCGGGTTGGGCGCGTTGCTGTCGTCGGTGCCGATGAACGGGTTCACGTACGGGGTGAGGGCGAGCGGTGCCGCCGCGGCGGGCGAGGCGACCGCGACGAGTGTGGACGCTCCGGTGACGACGGTGGCCACCAGGGTGAGCAGACGGGACGGGCCTGATCGGAGCATGAGGCGATCCTCCTTGAGGCGCGGGCGACACTCCGTGACATCGTTGTCATCGACGGGTGTCACCGTCCTGTGTAGAGGTCCGAGAGGTGCGTGTCAATGGCGGACCGCCCGAGTGCCCGCGGTCGCGGTGCCTGTCCTGCTCGACCAGCCCGACGGCCCGGCAGGGTTCTCTCGCTCGCGACGCGGCTCGACGCCGCGCGCTAGGAGCCGGCCGTCGCCGCGGGGGTTGGCGGCCGTTCGCCGGAGCCCCGGGCCAGCAGCCGGGTCGGGATCACCACCTGCCGGGCCGGTCCCCGATGGCCGTCGATCCGGTCGAGCAGCAGTTCGGCGGCCCGCCGGCCCATGTCCTCCGGGTCGTGCGCCACGACGCTCACGCCCAGCACGTCGCCGAGGTCCACCTCGTCGAAGCCGACCAGCGCGGGCGGGGCGGGGTGCCCCCGCAGGGCCCGCAGGGCGCCCAGGGTGATCCGGTTGTTCATGGTGAACAGGGCGGTCGGCGGTGCGGTGCGGCCGAGCAGGCCGAGCACGGCCTGCTCGGCGGCCGCGACGTCGTGCGCGTTCTCCACCAGGTAGTCCGCCCAGTTCGCCACGCCGGCCACGCGCATGGCGGCGGCGAAGCCGTCCAGCCGGTCACGGTGCGTGCTCAGGCGGGACAGGTCGCCCACCACCCCGATGCGCCGGTGGCCGGCCGCGGTCAGGTGGACGCCGGCCTGCCGGGCGCCGTGGTGGTTGTCCAGCAGGACGGTGTCCGCGGCCAGCTCGACGGGCGGCCGGTCCACGAACACGAACGGGATGCCGTGGCGGTGTTCGGCCGCGAAGTGGGCGTGCGCGGTGGCGGTCGAGGCGATCACGAGCCCGCGCACCCGCCGTTCCAGCAGGGCGTCGGCGAGCCGCCGCTCCCACTCCGGGTCCTCGTCGGTGCTCGCGGTGATCAACTGGAGGCCCCGCATGCGCAGGTCCCGCTCCAGGCCGCCGGCCAGCCGCGAGTAGAACGGGTTCGCCAGGTCCCCGATGAGCAGGCCCACCAGCGTGGAGGTGCTCGCGCCGCGGCGCAGCTCCCGCGCCACCCCGTTCAGCCGGTAGCCGAGCTGGTCGGCGGCGTCGCGCACCCGCGACCGGGTCTCCGGCGCCACCCGGGGCTCCCCCCCGAGGGCCCGGGAGGCCGTCTTGACCGACACGCCGGACAGCGCCGCGACCTGGGCCAGGCTCGGTCGACCAGCCTTCCGGTCAGCGGTCATGGCGGGAATTATGACACCCGGATGGCGCAAGATCGCAGCCTCGGGCCGGTGGTCGCGACCCCGCGGCGCCGGGCCGGCCCGGGTCACGAGGACGGTTCGGGAACAGCGTTATACGATGCGGCGTCAACGTTGTCATGGGTTGGTCGCTAGCACCCCTGCGGCGCTTGTCGGCAAGCCTCCGGCGCGTCGCGAAGGTCACTGAGCGTGGCGGTCGATATTACCGACTTGTTACGCAAAAGAGCGACCTGGGCACTTGCGGAAGCGCCTCCGACGAGATTTCCTTGCCCACGACAACGAAAAGTGAGCGAAGGTCATAACCCGCGGAGGCGGCCATGACGTTGGCAAGGTGGGAGCGATGAGCGATCTGCCCGTCCTCCTGGAGATGCGCTCCATCACCAAGGAGTTCCCCGGCGTCAAGGCCCTGGCCGACGTCAACCTGGTGGTCCGCGCCGGTGAGATCCACGCCATCGTCGGCGAGAACGGCGCCGGCAAGTCGACGCTCATGAAGGTGCTCAGCGGGGTCTACCCGTACGGCAGCTACGACGGGCAGATCATCTACCAGGGCGCCGAGACCCGCTTCTCCGACATCCGGGCGAGCGAGAACGCCGGCATCGTGATCATCCACCAGGAGCTCGCGCTCATCCCGGGCATGTCGATCGCCGAGAACATCTTCCTCGGCAACGAACCGCGCAAGCGGGGGGCGATCGACTGGAAGGCCGCGAACCGGATGGCTCTGGACCTGATGGCCCGGGTCGGCCTGCGGGAGGACCCGGACACCCTGGTCAAGGACATCGGCGTCGGCAAGCAGCAGCTCGTGGAGATCGCCAAGGCGTTCGCCAAGGACGTCAAGCTGCTCATCCTGGACGAGCCCACGGCCGCCCTCAACGAGGCCGACTCCCAGCACCTGCTGGACCTGCTGCGCGGTTTCCGCTCGCGGGGCATCACCTCGATCATGATCTCGCACAAGCTCAACGAGATCGAGGCGATCGCCGACCAGATCACGATCATTCGGGACGGCCGCACCGTCGAGACGCTGAACGTCAAGGCGGACGGCGTCGACGAGGACCGGATCGTGCGCGGCATGGTCGGTCGGGAGCTGCACAGCCGGTTCCCGGACCACACCCCCAAGATCGGCGAGGTCTTCTTCGAGGTCCGGAACTGGAACGTCCGGCACCCGATCTCCGCCGAGCGGCAGGTCTGCAAGAACGAGAGCTTCACGGTGCGGCGCGGCGAGATCGTCGGCTTCGCCGGCCTGATGGGCGCCGGCCGTACCGAGCTGGCCATGAGCGTCTTCGGCCGCTCCTACGGGGTGTACGAGTCCGGCACGATCATCAAGGACGGCAAGGAGATCGTCCTGAAGTCGGTGGCGGACGCGATCGCCCACGGGCTCGCCTACGTCAGCGAGGACCGCAAGGCGATCGGCCTGAACCTGCTCGACGACATCAAGACCTCGACGGTCGCCGCCAAGCTGTCGAAGATCTCGCGCCACGGGGTCCTCGACGAGGTCGCGGAGTACAAGGCAGCCGAGTCCTACCGCCGGGAGCTGCGCACCAAGGCGCCGACGGTCGACGAGGGCGTCTCCAAGCTCTCGGGCGGCAACCAGCAGAAGGTCGTCCTGGCGAAGTGGATGTTCACGGACCCGGACCTCCTGATCCTCGACGAGCCGACCCGCGGCATCGACGTGGGCGCCAAGTACGAGATCTACGGCATCATCCAGCGGCTCGCCGACCAGGGGAAGGGCGTCGTCGTCATCTCCTCGGAGCTGCCCGAGCTGATCGGGCTCTGCGACCGCATCTACACCGTGTTCGAAGGCACCATCACCGGCGAGATCGCCCGGCAGGACGCGGACCCGGAAACCCTCATGAAGCAGATGACCTCGACGAAGAAGATGCAGACACGATGAGCCGAATCAAGGACCTGCAGAAGAACCTCTTCGGAGGGACCACGTCCAACGCCCGCCAGTTCGGGATGATCTTCACCCTGGTGGCGATCGTCGTCCTGTTCCAGATCCTCACGGACGGCCTGACCCTGCGGTCGGACAACCTGATCGCACTGTTCAACCAGAACTCGTACATCCTCATCCTGGCCATCGGCATGCTGATGGTGATCGTCGCCGGGCACATCGACCTGTCGGTCGGCTCGATCGCCGCCTTCACCGGCATCCTGGTGGCCAAGTCGATGGCGGAGTGGTCGCTGCCCTGGCCCGTCGCCATCCTGTTCGGCCTGGCGATCGGCGCCATCATCGGCGCCTGGCAGGGCTTCTGGGTCGCCTACATCGGGGTGCCGGCGTTCATCGTCACCCTGGCCGGCATGCTGCTCTTCCGGGGCGGCAACCAGTTCATCGGCAACGCGAACACGATCGCGGTGCCGGAGGGCTTCCGGGTGATCGGCTCGGGCTTCCTGCCCGAGGTCGGCCCGGACACCGGCTACAACAACCTGACGCTCCTGCTCGGCCTGGCCGCCTGTGTGGCCGTGGTGTGGCGGGAGTTCCAGGCCCGCAAGACCCGCCGCGAGATGGACGCCGACCCGGCCCCGATGTGGATCTCGGTGCTCCGGATGGCCGTCATGGTCGGCGTGATCGTCTTCGCCTCGCTGCGGTTCGCCAGCGGCCGGGTCGGCACGAGCTTCCCGGTCTCCGGCATCATCCTGGTGGCGCTGGTGCTGGCCTACTCCTTCTACACCCGCAACACCGCCGCCGGCCGGCACATCTACGCCGTCGGTGGCAACTCGCGGGCCGCCGAACTCTCCGGTGTGAAGCTCAAGCGGGTCAACTTCTTCGTCATGATGAACATGGCCGTCCTGGCCTCCCTGGCCGGCATGATCTTCGTGGCCCGTTCGGCGGCCTCCGGCCCGCAGGACGGCAACGGTTGGGAACTGGACGCCATCGCGGCCGTCTTCATCGGTGGCGCGGCCGTCTCCGGCGGCATCGGCACCATCAGCGGCTCGATCGTCGGCGGTCTGGTCATGGCCGTCCTGAACAACGGTCTGCAGCTGCTCGGCGTCGGCACCGACCGGGTCCAGATCATCAAGGGCCTGGTGCTTCTGCTGGCCGTCGCGCTCGACGTCTACAACAAGAAGCAGGGCAAGTTCTCGATCATCGGGAGCCTCACCCGCTCGTTCCGCCGCGACACCCCGACCCCGCCCACGGCACCACCCGACGCGGAACGGGAAACCGCCCGCACGGCCGTGCCGAGCTGACGTTCCACCCCGCCTCACACCCCGTATCACCTCTCCAGAAGGGCACCACCAGCCATGCGTAAACTGATCGGCAAGTCGATGGCCATCGGCGCCATCGCCGCGCTGGCCCTGACCGCCACCGCCTGCGGCTCCGGCCGCGACGGCGACACCGGCGGCGCCAAGGGCGGCGACACCAAGGGCTTCGCGGCCGACTCCCTGATCGGCGTCGCCCTGCCGTCGAAGACCTCGGAGAACTGGGTCCTCGCCGGTGACCTGTTCACCAACGGCCTCAAGGAGGCCGGCTTCAAGAGCGACGTGCAGTACGCCGGCGCGTCGACCACCGTCGCCGACCAGCAGGCCCAGATCACCGCCATGGTGACCAAGGGTGCCAAGGTCATCGTCATCGGCGCGACCGACGCCGCGCAGCTGTCGACCCAGGTCGCCGCGGCGCACGCCGCCGGCGCGAAGGTCATCGCGTACGACCGGCTCATCACCAACACCCCGGACCTCGACTACTACGTCGCGTTCGACAACTTCAAGGTCGGCCAGCTCCAGGGCCAGGCCCTGCTGGACGGCATGAAGGCCAAGAAGCCGAACGGCCCGTACAACATCGAGCTGTTCTCCGGCTCGCCGGACGACAACAACGCCGGTGTCTTCTTCAACGGCGCCATGGACGTGCTCAAGCCGGAGATCGACAAGGGCAACGTCGTCGTCGCCTCGAAGCAGACCGACGTGAAGCAGACCGCCATCCAGGGCTGGAAGGCCGAGGGTGCGCAGGCCCGCATGGACCAGCTGCTGACCTCGACCTACGGCAACAAGGAGCTGGACGGCGTCCTCTCCCCGAACGACACCCTGGCCCGCGCGATCATCACCTCGATCAAGGGCGCCGGCAAGAAGATCCCGGTCGTCACCGGCCAGGACTCCGAGGTCGAGTCGGTCAAGTCGATCATGGCTGGCGAGCAGTACATGACGATCAACAAGGACACCCGGAACCTGGTGAAGCAGACCATCGAGATGGTGAAGGCCCTGCAGGCCGGTAACACCCCCGAGGTCAACGACACCAAGTCGTACAACAACGGCGTCAAGGTCGTGGACACCTACCTCCTGCCGCCGGTGGCCGTCACCAAGGCCAACGCGGCCGAGGCGTACGCCAACGACCCGAAGCTGTCCCCGCTCACCAAGTAATCCCCGCGCACCACGAAGGGCCCCGGAGTTCGCTCCGGGGCCCTTCGTCATGCCCTGAGACCGCCGCGCGGTCGGGGCGCTCGCCCCGACCGCGCCGGCCGGTCACCGCAGGTGGGACTCGATCGCCTCGATGACGCGCGGGCGCAGTTCCGCCGCGCGGATGACCGCGTCGACGGAGCCCACCTCGACGGCGCGCTGGATGGAGTGCACGCGGTCGAACTCCGTGGCCACCTCGCCCAGCTTCTCCGCGCGCACCGACGAGCGCAGCTCGTCCAGCTCGGCGGTCAGCGCGGCGCGGTCGGCGCCGGAGGCGGCCGCCACGCGGGCCTCCAGGTCCCGCACCCGCGGGTCGGCGGCTGTGCGGGCGTTGACGTCGCCGGAGAAGACCACCGCGGCGGCCGGGGCGCCGCCCAGCACCGAGGCGAACGAGCCCTCCAGCGCCAGCACGGTCATGTCGGGGTTCAACGCCTTGGAGAACACCACGAACGCCCCGCCGTGGTAGCGCGAGATCACGCAGAACACGATGGGCCCGCGGAAGTTCACGATGGCCCGGCCGATCTCGGCGCCGTACTCCAGTTGCAGCTTGCGCATCGACTCGGGCGAGCCGTCGAAGCCCGACAGGTTCGCCAGCACCACCAGCGGCCGGTTGCCGCTGGCCGCGTTGATCGCCCGCGCGGCCTTCTTCGACGAGCGCGGGAACAGGGTGCCCGCCGTGTAGGTGTCGGGGCCGTCGGTGGGCGGGAAGCCGCGCCGCGGCACCGACCGGGACTCGATGCCGAGCAGGCACACCGGGATGCCGCCGAGGTGCACGTCCTGCACCACCGCGGTCTCCGCGTCGGCCATGCCCGCCCAGCGCTCCAGCACCGGATGGTCCTGGTCGGCCAGGGCCCGCATCACCGTCCGGATGTCGAACGGCTTCTTCCGGTCCGGGTTGGCCGTGGCGGAGAAGATCTCGCCGACCGTCGTGAAGTCGCTGCCGGCCACGGTGTGCGGGAACGGCGAGATGTCCCGGTCGACGGGGTCGGTCGTGGTGGCCCGCCGCGGCGCCGACTCGCCGGGCGCCACGTACGTGTGCTCGTAGTGCGCCATGAGCACGTCCCGGGCGGCCGGAAGGTTCGGCGCCCAGTACTGCGCCTGCCCGTTCGGCCCCATCACCCGGTCGTAGCCGCCGATGCCGAAGTTGTCCTCGGCCGACACGCCGCCGGAGAAGTCGAGGGACTGCTTGCCGGTGAGCACCATCGCCGAGTCGGGCGTCATGACGAGCACGCCCCGGGTGTGCATGAGCATCGTCGCCTCGGCGTTCCAGTACGGCTGCGCCCCGACGTTGATGCCCGCCACCACGATGTTGATCTCACCGCCGTCCTGGGTGAACTCGACGATCCGCTTGAGCGCGGCCGCCACCCAGTCCATGTTCTCGGTGCCGGACGTCATGGAGATCCGGGCGCCGGCGGACAGCGCGTACCACTCCAGCGGCACCCGCATCCGCTCGGCCAGGTCCAGCGCGGCGATGACGCGGCGGCACTCCGGCTCCGACAGCGCTCCGAGCGACTTCGTGGGGTCGCCGAGGAGCACGACCCGGGTGACGCCCTGCGGGTGCCGCGGGGTCGGCGTGGTGACCACGCCCGCGACGATCGCCGCGGTGTTGCGCCCCCGGGGCCGGTCGACGGGCACCAGCGCGTGCTTCTCGTCGAGGTCGTGCTCGACGAAGTCGCCGAGCAGGCCGGTCAGCTCGTACGGGTAGACCGTGTTGCGGCTGCTCGCGCGCAGCACCTTCAGCCGGTAGTCGTCCAGCGGCTCGACCGGGTCGACCGGCGGCTCGCCGACGCTCAGCTCGGCGACCCCGGTGGCGGTGAACGAGATCCGCACGGCGATCTTGGTCAGCTCGCCGGTCCGCCGGTCGCGCTGCCGTGCGATGAAGAGGATCTCCTCCAGCCCGGCGCCCGCGGTCGTCGGGCGTACCCGCCCGGCGATCATCTCCATCTCCTCGCGGGTCAGCTCACTCGGCGGCCAGACGTAGATCACGATCCGGTTGGTCTGGAAGCGCGTCTTCGCCGGCCGCCGCGACTGCGCCCGGCGGATCGAGTCGAGGCAGGCCGCCACGGTGTCCTCGGTCGTCGGCAGCGCGACCAGCCGCCCGTCCTGCTCGCGCAGCTCGGTGAGGTCGCGCACCTGCGCGAACGCCACGAGGCGCTGGTCCGACGGGTTCTCGCGGGCCACGCACTGGAAGAGGTAGACCTCCTCGTCGGCCGACGGGAGCCGGGTCAGGTCGAACTTGTGCAGCCGCTCCAGCTGCATCCGCTGGGCGATGTACGGGTGCAGGCCGCGGATCAGCCGTTCCTCGGCCATGCCGTCGCCGGACGGGCGGAAGGTGAAGTGGTGGTGCATGACGGCACCGGCCCGGCCCGCCACCGTGGTGGTGACCCGGCGGACCTGCGGCGGCAGCGGGTGCGCCCGGACGACCTCGTGCAGCGCGGCGGCCATCGCGTCGAAGTCCTCGGGCTGGTCCTCCCACGCCAGGTAGATGTCGGCGTCGATGGCGTCCGCGCCGCCCGCCAGCTCGGCGAGCCCGTCCAGCGCGCCGCCGAGCGCGTCGAAGCGCACCGCGGCGGAGACCACGCTCGACTCCGCGCGCTCGGCGACCACGAACGTGCAGCCCGCGACCTCGCGGGTGTGGACGCCGGTGAGCCCCTTGTTCCCGTAGTACCGCCGGGTCAGCACCTCCAGCATCACGGCGTTGTCGAGGTGGTCGCGCACCAGCCGCTGGCCGAGCAGCCGGACGAGGGGTTCGGTGCTGCGTACCATCGCCGCGACACGCTCGGCGCGGTCCGGGGCGTCCGGCTGCGCGTCCAGGTGGCGCAGGTGCCCGCGGACCTCGGCGTAGACACGGGCGCGGTTGCGGCGCAGCAGCGGCTGGGCGAACCACGCGAAGACCACGCCGCGGGCGAGGTCGGCGACCACCGGGAAGCGGACCTGCGTCGCGGCGACCAGCCGCTCCAGGCCGAGGCCCACGGGCTCGCGCAGGCTCTCGTCCGGCGGCGGCTCCCGCAGCCACGAGCGCAGCAGCGTCGCAATGACCGTGGCGTCGGCGGAGGCCCGCTGCTGGGCCAGGAAGATCCGGAACACGGCCGCCTCGAGCGCGGGGGAGCGCTCCAGGTCGGTGACACCGTAGTGGCCGAGCGCCTTGGCGAGCTTGGCCTGGAACGCGGCCGGCAGCCCGGCCCGCTCGATGTCCAGGCTCTGCAGGTAGGTGTGGAAGTACTCCCGAGCGCTCGGGACGTGGCCGTCGCCGTCCTCGCCCGTCGGCCGGTTCCGGCTCAGCTCGGCGAGATCGGCGAAGACGTTGACGAGGTCGAGTTCCTCGGCCAGCGGCCGGTGCCCCTCCTCGGTGGCCGCCCGCCGGGCGGCGAGGTAGTCGTCGAGCACCCGGCGGTCGTCGTGCGGGTCGACGTCGAAGCCCAGCAGCAGGCCGCGCAGATCCTCCTGGCCGCGGGCGGCCCGCCTGCGCGCCGGGACCTCGCCCGGCCCGGCGGGCAGGTCCAGCTCGACCTCGGCCGCGGGCGGGCCGTCGGCGGCCTCGGCGCCCTCGTCGGCGACCGGCTCCAGCCGCAGCAGCGGCGCGCCGGCCTCCACCTGGCTGCCCACGGAGACGGCGCACTCCTTCAGTCGCGCCCGGAACGGCGCCCGCAGCACCGTCTCCATCTTCATGGCCTCCAGCACCAGCACCGGCGCGCCCGCCTCGACCTCGGCGCCGACGGCCAGCGGCGTGGCCACGACCAGCGCGGGCATGGGGGAGCGGAGCACGCCGCCCTCGTCCCGGCTGACCCGGTGGGTCACGCCGTCCACCTCGACCAGGTGGATCGGCCCGTACGTGTCGGTGAGCAGGCGGTACCGGGCGCCGTTGACGACGATCTGCCCGGTGTGCTCGTCGAAGCGGTCCAGCTCGACGTCGGCGGTCCGCACGCCGCCGGCCGTCTCGATGCCGACCCGGAACCGGTCCGCGCCGACCCGCGCCACGCGCATCCGGTAGCCCACGCCACGCAGCTTGAGGTCCAGCGGCCCGCCGCTGGAGTGCTGCACCTGCGGGCGCCCGCCGAACGCCGTCGACAGCAGCCGCTGCCGCTCGACGCGCTCCTCCTCCTCGTACGCCTCGATGGCGGCGGCCGCCAGCGCGACGGCGGAGTGCCGGTGCGCGACGAGCCGACCCTCGCCGCGGACCCGGTCGATCCAGCCGGTGTCCGCGCTGGCGTCGATCACCTCGGGCTGGTCGAGCAGGTCGAGCACGAAGCTCTTGTTCGTGGCGCCGCCCTCGATGATCACCGTGGTGTTCGCCATGGCCCGGCGCAGCCGGCCGAGGGCCTCGTCGCGGTCCCGGCCGTAGGCGATGATCTTCGCGATCATCGAGTCGAAGTCGGCGGGGATGGTGTCGCCCTCGCTCACGCCGGTGTCCACCCGGATACCCGGCCCCGCGGGGAGGTCCAGCCGGGCGATGCGACCGGGGGAGGGCGCGAAGTCGCGGTCGGGGTCCTCGGCGTTCAGCCGGGCCTCGATGGCGTGCCCCCGCTCCACCGGCGGCTCGCCGACGAGGCGCCCGCCCGAGGCCACGTGCAGCTGCGCCTTGACCAGGTCGAACCCGGTGGTCGACTCGGTGATCGGGTGCTCCACCTGCAGGCGCGTGTTGACCTCGAGGAACGCGAACAGCCGGTCGCCGGGGTGGTAGAGGAACTCGACGGTCGCGGCGCCGCGGTAGCCGACCGCGACGGCCAGCCGCTCGGCCGACGCCTTGAGCTCGGCGGCCTGCTCCGGGCTGAGCACCGGCGACGCCGACTCCTCGATGACCTTCTGGTTGCGCCGCTGCACCGAGCAGTCCCGGACACCGAGCGCCCACGCGGTGCCCTGGCCGTCGGCGATCACCTGGACCTCGACGTGCCGGGCGCCGGTGACCAGGCGCTCCAGGAACACGATGCCGCTGCCGAACGCCCGCGCGGCCTCCTGGCTGGTGCGCTCGTACGCGTCGTCCAGCTCGGCCTCGCTCGTGATGACGCGGATGCCGCGCCCGCCGCCGCCGGCCGTGGCCTTCAGCATCAGCGGGTAGCCGATCTCGGCCGCCGCCGCCCGCGCGGCGTCCAGGGTCTCGACGGCGCCCCGGCTCCACGGCGCGACCGGCACGCCGACCTCCTCGGCGATCAGCTTCGCGCCGATCTTGTCACCGAGCTGGCGCATGGCCTCCGGGCTCGGCCCGACGAAGGTGACCCCGATCTTCTCGCACAGCTCGGCGAAGGCCGGGTCCTCGGCCACGAAGCCCCAGCCGACCCAGGCGGCGTCGGCCCGGGTTTCCACCAGCGCGCGCTCCAGCACCGTCAGGTTCAGGTACGGGCGCGCGGACGCGGGACCGAGGTCGTAGGCGACGTCGGCCTCCCGCACGAACGTGGCGTCGCGGTCGACGTCGGTGTGCAGGGCTACGGTCTCGATCCGGGTCCCGGTCTCCGCGGCCAGCTCCCGGACGGCGTGGATGAGCCGCATCGCGGCCTCTCCACGGTTGACGATGGCGATACGGCTGAACACCCGACCGACCCCTCCGTTGGACCCACGATGTACGCGCCGCGAGGCGACGGCCCCCGGCAGTGATCACCTTTCCCGCTGCCGGCGGGCGGCGCCATGTCGTAACCGCCGAACCCTGAGCGGCGCCAGTTGTAGGAACCTCACAAAACTTTTTGGCGGCCCGCCCGGGCCCTGGCGGCTCCACCCCATCACATCCCGAGAGTGTGACCGGCGCAATCCTTGATCAGTCAAGCAGGCGGGATATGCTTGACTGGTCAAGGAAATGGGGTGGCGGGCATGGGTGACGACGATCGCGGCGCAGGGGCCGCAGGGCCGGCCGCGACGACGATCCTGTCGTCCCGGCCGCGGACGGCCGTGCTCGGCGCCGGGCACACCGGGCCGGTGCTCGCCCGCGTCGCGTTGGCCGCCGGGTATCCGGTGAGCATCGCGGCCTCCGGCGACCCGGCGAAGATCGCCCTGATCACCGACGTGCTGGCCCCCGGCGCGCAGGCGCGCTGGGCGGCCGACGCCGTCGCGGACGCCGGGATCGTCGTGCTGGCGATACCGCTGCACCGGTTCCCGGACCTCGATCCCGCCCTGCTCGCCGGCAAGCTCGTGGTGGACACCATGAACTACTGGCCGCCCGTCGACGGCGTCCAGGCGATGTTCGACGATCCGGCGTACGGCAGCAGCGAGATCGTCCAGCGCCGGCTCGCCCGGTCGACGGTCGTGAAGACGTTGAACCACATCGGCTACCACGAGCTGGAGGACGACCGCCGCCCGGCCGGCGCGCCGGACCGCCGCGCGCTGGGCGTCGCCGGCGACGACCCGGCCGCGGTGCGGGCCGTGGCGGACCTGATCGACCGCGTCGGCTACGACGCGGTGCGGCTGGACAGCCTGCGGGCCGGCCGCCTCCTGCAACCCGGCAGCCCGGTCTTCGGCGTGCCGCTGGGCCGGACCGAGTTCACGCGGGCGCTGGCCCGCACCCACCACACGGACAGAGGCTCATCATGACGTCAGCACCGTCGGCGGACCCGGTACGCCCGGCCGCCTTCCCCCTCGTGCTCGGCCTGGACACCTTCGGCGACGTCACCCACGACGCCGACGACCGTCCGGTCTCGCACGCCCGCACGATCCGCGACATCGTCGAGCAGGGCGTCCTCGCGGAGCAGGTCGGCGTGGACTTCTTCGGCATCGGTGAGCACCACACCGACGACTTCCCGCTCTCCGCCGCCGACGTGGTGCTGGGCGCGATCGCCGCCCGCACCAGACGGATCCGCCTCGGGTCGGCCGTCACGGTGCTCAGCTCCGACGACCCGGTACGCGTCTTCCAGCGCTACTCCACCCTGGACGCGGTCTCCGGCGGCCGGGCCGAGGTGATCCTCGGCCGGGGGTCGAGCGTCGACTCGTTCCCGCTGTTCGGCTACGACCTGGCCGACTACGAGCAGCTGTTCGAGGAGAAGGCGCAGCTCTTCGCCGAGCTGCGCAAGGGCGGGCCGGTGACCTGGAAGGGCACGATGCGGGCGCCGCTGCACGAGCAGGACGTCGTGCCGCACACCGAGTCGGGACCCTTCCCGGCCTGGATCGGTGTCGGCGGCAACCCGCAGTCGGTGATCCGCGCCGCCCGGTACGACTACGCCCTCATGCTCGCGATCATCGGCGGGTCGCCGGCCCGCTTCGCCCCGTTCTCCCGCCTGTTCCACCAGGCGCGTACGCAGCTCGGCAGGGATCCCCTGCCCATCGGCGTGCACTCGCCCGGCCATGTCGCCGCCACCGACGAGCAGGCCCGCGAGGAGTTCTTCCCCCGCTACCAGGAGGTCATCCGCCGGGTGGCCCGCACCCGCGGCTTCGCCGTACCCACCCGGGAGTCCTTCCTGCGGGAGGTGGGGCCGCACGGCGCGCTCTACGTCGGGTCGCCCGAGACCGTCGCCCGGAAGATCGCCGCGAACCTCCCCCTGCTCGGCGCGAACCGCTTCGAGATGAAGTACGGCATGGGCGGCCTGTCGCACGGCGCCCTCATGTCCGCCATCGAGCTCTACGGCACGCGGGTCATCCCGCGGGTCCGGGAACTGCTCAGCTGATCGGCTCCGGTCCGGCCACCCGCGCCGCGGACGGCCGGACCGGCGGGCGGTCCCGGGCGCCGTGCGGGCTCAGTCGGCCGTGCCGACGCGCTGGAACGCGCGGGCCAGCTGGACGAGGTCGATGCCCTCGAAGTGGTCGAGGAACCGTCGCCGCACGCTGGCCAGGTGGCTCGGCCAGGACTCCTGGAGCCGGGCGAGGCCGGCGTCGGTGAGGACGGCGTTCCACCCGCGCGCGTCCTCGGCGCACTTGACCCGCTTGGCCAGGCCCTGCGTCTCCAGCCGGGCGATGGTGCGCGTCATCCCACTGAGGGAGAGCTGGCACGCGGAGGCGAGGTCGCTCATCCGCATCCGTCGCTCCGGCGCCTCGGAGAGGTGCATCAGTGCCGTGTACTCGGTGAGCGGCAGCTGGCGTTCGCCCACCATGTCGGCGTCGATCGCCCGGGGCAGCACGTGCATGATCCGGCCCAGCGAGCGCACCAGGGCCTCCTCCTCGGCGTCGAGGGGGCGCAGCGGTTCCGGTGCGGCGGCGGACATGCCTCCATCCTACTTGCTTGACCGAGCAATGACGGGTCGATGCGGTGGCGGCCGCCACAGCACAGACGTTTGCTTGACGAAGCAACCAATGGTTAGCGTGTGCTTGACCAGGCAAGTACTTCGGAAGGGCACCACGACATGACCAGGATCGGAATCATCCTCGGCAGCACCCGCCCGGGCCGCAACGGCGAGGCGGTCGCCCGCTGGGTGGTCGACGTCGCCAAGCAGCGCGGCGACGCGCAGTACGAGCTCGTCGACCTGCTCGACTACCAGCTGCCGCACCTGGACGAGGCCTACCCGCCCTCGATGGGCCAGTACACCCAGCCGCACACGCTGCGCTGGGCCAGCACCATCGCGTCGTTCGACGGGTTCGTGATGGTCACGCCGGAGTACAACCACTCCACCTCGGGCGCCCTGAAGAACGCCATCGACTACCTCTACGCCGAGTGGAACAACAAGGCCGTCGGGTTCGTCAGCTACGGCTCCGTGGGCGGCGCCCGGGCCGTGGAGCACCTGCGGCTGATCGCCGGCGAGCTGCAGATGGCGGACGTGCGGTCGCAGGTGGCACTGTCGCTCTTCACCGACTTCGAGAACTTCAGCGTCTTCAAGCCCAACCAGTTCCAGGCCGACGCGCTCAACGCCACCCTGGACCAGGTCGTGGCCTGGAGCGACGCGCTCGCCCCGCTGCGCAAGCGCTGACCCGTTCTGCCCGACCGGCGGCGGCCGCGGACGACTCCGCGGCCGCCGCCGCTCTCACGTCTGCTGGCCGGGCGCCATGAATCCGGCACCGGGCTCCGGCGACTCGCCGGTGACCTGGGTGATGATCTCGGCGGCCACGTCCCGCAGCTTGCGGTTGCGGTTCTGCGACGCCCGCCGGAGCAGCGCGAACGCCTGGGTGGCGGTGCACCGCTGCTGGCCCATGATCACCCCGAGGGCCTGGTCGATGATGCCGCGGGACGCCATCGCGTGGGTGAGTTGCTCGTGCAGGAGCGCCTGGTCGGCCTGGCGGAGGATGACGCCCAGCGCCGCCGACCCGTGGTCGCAGAACGCCAGGGCCTGCCGGCGTACCCGGCCGCTGAACGCGTGCGGCTCCGTGGCGTAGAGGTTCAACGCCCCGACGGTCTCGCCGTCCACAGTCATCGGCAGCGACAGCGAGCTGATGATGCCCAGGCGGAGCGCGTGTTCCCGGTAGCGGCTCCAGCGCCCGTCGTCGCGCAGGTCCAGCACCTCGACGGCCTCCCCCCGGCGGAGCGCCTCGAGACAGGGGCCCTCGTCGGCCCCGTACTGGATCTCGTCGCCCTGTGCGGCCAGGTCGCCGCTGCTCGCGACGGTGAAGGCCCCGCCGTCCCGGCGCACCGTCAGCCCGCAGGCCACGGCGGGGGTGACCACCTCGGCCGCGACCCGGACGATGTCGTCCAGGAACACGTCCACGTGACGCGAATCGGCCAGCAGCGTGAGCAGCCGGCCGGAGGCCGAGCCCAGATGGGGGTCAGCAGCATCGGACACCGCTACCTCCTGAGGTCCAGTCGCCGGCCGTCGCGGGGGAGCGCTGACCGGCTTTCCTTGTCGAGGAGCACACATTTCCTGCGCTCAGCAGGGTGCCAATCGGGCGGAACGGGGCTAGGGTCGAGATGGGTTCGGACATGAGCCCAGGACCAGTGCCGGGCCGCCGACGGCGAGCCGGGGACATCAACCCGGTCCGGCAACCCCTCGCCCCGAGGAGCAGCTCATGTCCGTCGATCAGGCGCAGCACCCGTCGGCACGGGAGAACGTCCGGCCACCCGCACTGTCCCTCGCGCTCGCCCGGGAGGGCCCGGCGGTCGTGGTGGAGATCGGGGGCGCGGTCGACCTGTCGACCGTCGACCCGCTCGTGGCCCTCGTGAACCGGCTGCTGTCCGGCCAGCCGCCGCCGGTGCTGGTGCTCGACCTGAGCCGGGTCAGCTTCTTCTGCGCCGCCGGCGTCAACGCGCTGCTGACGGTCCGCCGGCGAGCCGGCTCGGCCGGGTGCGCCCTGGTGCTGCGCAGGCCCTCCCGGATCACCGTCACGGTCCTCGACATCGTCGGCCTCACGGACGAATTCACCACCGAGTGACCTGCCTTTCCCCTCATGCCTGTCGACGGACGGCGCCGGTCACATCGGACTCCGGCCCGCCGGCATGCGCCGAGATACCCGACCCGGATCGGCGCGAAACGGCGGTACACCCGTGAGCCCAGCCACCAGCCACGCTCCCGGCCGGACCGGAACGGGGTTCAGTCCTGCGGGCGGCGCGCGTCGGCGGCCCGGCCCATGCGGGTGACGGCCTCGGTGAGGATCGCCGGGGACGTGGCGAAGTTGAGGCGTACGAAGCCGGCTCCGCCGGTGCCGAAGACGTGCCCCGAGCTGAGGGCGACCCGCGCCCGGTCGAGGAAGAACCGCGCCGGCCAGGCGAGGTCGCTCGCCACCCCGGGCTCGTCGGCCGGCGCCTCGGTGGGGATGCCCAGTGCGGTGCAGTCCAGCCAGGCGAGGTAGGTGCCCTCCGGGCGGCGGTGGGTGACGGCCGGGAGGTGCTTCGCCAGCAGGGATTCCAGCAGGGTGCGGTTGGCGTCGAGACCGTCGAGGAGGCGGTCGAGCCACGGCCCGCCGGCTCGGAACGCGGCGGTGTGCGCGAGGACGCCCAGGTGGCTGGGGCCGTGGCTGACCTCCTCCGGCATACGGCGCAGGTCGGCGGCGGCCCGCGGCCCGGCCACCGCGAGCGCCGCCTTGAGGCCGGCGAGGTTCCACGCCTTGGAGGCCGAGGTCAGGGCGAACGCGTTCTCCGCGCCGGCCACCGTGAGGTACGGGGTGAACTCAGCGCCGGGCAGCGCCAGCGGGGCGTGGATCTCGTCGGAGACGACGCGTACGCCGTGCCGGTCGGCCAGGTCGGCGACGGCCTCCAGTTCGTCGCGGCGGTGGACCACGCCGGTCGGGTTGTGCGGGTTGCACAGCAGCAACGCGGGCCGCCGGCCGAGCGCCCGGGCCCGGCGGAACGCCTCGTCCAGGGCGGCGTGGTCCAGCCGCAGGTCCGGCCCGAGCGGCGCCTCGATCACCCGCCGGCCGGCGTGGCTGACGAAGGCGTAGAAGGGCGGGTAGACGGGGGAGCAGACGACCACGGCGTCGCCGGGGTCGGTCACCAGCCGGAGCACCTCGACGATGCCCATCATCACGTCGGGCACGACGGTGGTGTGGTCGACGCGGAAGCCGGTCCAGCCCCAGCGGTCGGCGGCGAACTCGCCGAGCGCCTCGGCGTACGCCGTCCCGTGCGGGTAGCCGGTGTCGCCGAGGTCGACCGCGCGGCGCAGCACGTCCGCCACCGCGGGAGCGAGCGGCACGTCCTGCTCGGCGACCCAGAGGGGAAGCACGTCCGGCGGGTGCATCCGCCACTTCACGCTGCTGCGCCGCCGCAACTCGTCGAGGGTGAGCACGGTGAGCGGATTCCCGGCGGCGGAGGGGGTGGGGCCTGCCATGCCCACCACCCTAGATCGTCGGGCGCTCGCCGCCGACCCGCTGCCGGGCGGCGGCCTGCCGCCGCAGCTCCTGCCGGGCCAGGGCGTTGCGGTGCACCTCGTCGGGCCCGTCGGCGAACCGCAGCGTGCGGATGCCGGCGTACGCGGCCGCCAGCGGGAAGTCCTGGGACAGCCCGGCGGCGCCGTGCACCTGGATGGCCTTGTCCAGGATCCACTGCACGGTCGCCGGGGTGGCGATCTTGATGGCCTGGATCTCGGTGTGCGCGCCCTTGTTGCCGACCGTGTCCATGAGCCAGGCCGTCTTGAGCACGAGAAGGCGCAGCTGCTCGATCCGCACCCGGGACTCGGCGATCCACTCCCGGATCACGCCCTGCTCGGCCAGCGGGCGGCCGAACGCGACCCGCTGCTCGGCGCGGGCGCACATCAGCTCGATGGCCCGCTCGGCCAGGCCGATCGAGCGCATGCAGTGGTGGATGCGGCCCGGGCCGAGCCGGGCCTGTGCGATGGCGAAACCGTCGCCCTCGCCGCCGATGAGGTTCTCCGCCGGCACGCGGACGTCGTGGAACGCCAGCTCGGCGTGCCCGCCGTGGTCGTGGTCGTCGTACCCGAACACCGCCATGCCCCGGACGATCTCCAGGCCGGGGGCGTCCCGCGGGACCAGCACCATGGACTGCTGGCGGTGCCGCTCGGCGTGCGGATCGGTCCGGCCCATGACGATGAGGATCCGCGCGTTGGGGTTCATGGCGCCGGTGATCCACCACTTCCGGCCGTTGATCACGTAATGGTCGCCGTCCCGCTCGATCCGGGTGGCGATGTTCGTGGCGTCCGACGAGGCCACGTCGGGCTCCGTCATGGCGAACGACGACCGGATCTCGCCGTCCAGCAGCGGTTCCAGCCACTGCTTGCGCTGCTGCGCGGTGCCGAACATCGCCAGCACCTCCATGTTGCCGGTGTCCGGAGCGGCGCAGTTCAGCACGGCGGGCGCCAGATGGCTCCGGCCGGTGATCTCCGCGAGCGGGGCGTACTGGAGGTTGGTCAGCCCGGCACCGTGCTCGCCGGGCAGGAAGAGGTTCCACAGCCCCCGCTTGCGGGCCTCGGTGCGCAGCCGCGCGAGCACCGGC
This sequence comes from Micromonospora chaiyaphumensis, assembly GCF_900091435.1. Classification (GTDB taxonomy): domain Bacteria; phylum Actinomycetota; class Actinomycetes; order Mycobacteriales; family Micromonosporaceae; genus Micromonospora; species Micromonospora chaiyaphumensis. The sequence goes on along the minus strand of NZ_FMCS01000001.1, from coordinate 409,218 downwards.
ACCGAGTCCCAGGCCCAGCGGTCGCCGAGCTGACCGAGCTGCTCGTGGAAGACCGGCTCGGCCGGGTGGATCTGGCGGTCCATGAAGTCCAGGAGGTTGTCGCGCAGCCCCTCGGTCCGCGGGTCCAGGGAGAAGTCCATCAGTGCTCCTTCAGGTAGGTCAGGCCGGCGTCGAGGAGCAGCTCGGTGACCTCGCCGAGCTGGTCGAAGCCGGCGCCGACGGTCTGGCCACGCAGGTGGCGGACGTGGATGCCCTCGAGGATGGTGGCCAGCTTGAAGGCCGCCAGGCCGAGGTGGAAGCCGAGGGGCGGAAGGGCGCGGCCGCTCGCCGCCGCGTACCGGTCGAGGATCTCGTCCTCGGTGAGGAAGCCGGGCGCGGACGACGCCTCGGCCACCGCCGGACCGACGAGCCGGCCGAGACGCTGGTAGAGCACCAGCAGCGCCAGGTCGGTGAGCGGGTCGCCGAGGGTGGCCATCTCCCAGTCGACGACCGCGGTGAGGCGGTCGCTCTCGTCGACGAGGACGTTGTCGAGCCGGTAGTCGCCGTGCACGATGCCCGGCGCCGAGTCGGCCGGCACGCCGGCCGCCAGCCGGGCGTGCAGCTCGTCGGCGGCGGGCAGGTCCCGGCAGTACGACGCGTCGAGCTGTGTCTTCCACCGCCGCACCTGCCGGGCCAGGAATCCCGCGGGCCGGCCGAAGTCGGCCAGTCCCACGGCCGCCGGGTCGACCGCGTGCAGGGTGGCCAGGGTGTCGACCAGCCGGGTCGAGATGGCCCGGGTGCGGTCCGTGCCGAGCGGCTCCAGTTCGGCCGCGTGCCGGTACGCCCTGCCGGTGACCCGCTCCATCACGTAGAACGGCGCGCCCAGCACGCCGTCGTCCGCGCAGAGCGCCCAGGTCACCGGCACCGGCACGCTGGTGGCGCGCAGCGCCGACATGACCCGGTACTCCCGGGCCATGTCGTGCGCGGTCGACAGCACGTGCCCCAGCGGGGGGCGCCGCACGATCCAGGTGCTCCGCCCGTCGCCGACCTCGTAGGTGAGGTTGGACTTCCCGCCGGTGACCAGCCGGGCGGTCGTGAGCCGCGCCGCCCCGGGCACCGCGGCGGCGAACCAGTCGCCGAGCCGGGCCAGGTCGAGGCCCGGCAGGTCCGGCGGCGCGGTTGCGGTCACGGGACCAGGACGCTGACGGTCTCGACGACGCAGGCCGGCTTCGCGGCGCCGGCCACCTCGACGGTCACCTTCGCGGTCAGCTGGTGGCCACCGCCGCCGGGCACCAGCGACAGCAGCTCCACGCCGGCGCGCACCTCCGAGTCGACGGGGACCGGGGCGGGGAAGCGCAGCTTGTTGGCGCCGTAGTTGACGCCCATGCGCACCCCGTCGACGCGGTAGACCTGCCAGACCAGCATGGGCACCAGCGACAGCGTCAGGTAGCCGTGGGCGATGGTGCCGCCGAAGGGGCTCTGCGCCGCCCGCACCGGGTCGACGTGGATCCACTGGTGGTCGCCGGTGGCCTCGGCGAAGGCGTCGATCTGCTGCTGGGTGATCCGGTGCCAGTCCGAATATCCCAGGTGGGTGCCGACCGCCCGCTCCAGCTCCTCGATGCCCTGGAAGACCTTCATCGTCGCTCCCTCCACTCAGGCCTTCGGCCCGCCGGCCACGTACAGCACCTGGCCCGACACGAAGCCGGCGCCCTCGCTGACCAGGAACGACACGGCGTGCGCGATGTCCTCCGGCGTGCCGGTGCGGGCGACCGGGATCTGCGCCGCGGCGGCCCGCTTGAACTCCTCGAACGGCACGCCGAGCCGGGCCGCGGTGGCGGCGGTCATCTCGGTCTCGATGAACCCCGGCGCGATCGCGTTCGCCGTGACACCGAACTTGCCGAGTTCGAGGGCGAGGGTCTTCGTGAAGCCCTGCAGCCCCGCCTTCGCGGCCGCGTAGTTGGCCTGGCCCCGGTTGCCCAGGGCGGAGGTGCTGGACAGGTTGACGATCCGCCCCCATCCGGCCCCGGTCATGTAGCCCTGCACGGCCCGTGTCATGAGGAACGAGCCCCGCAGGTGCACGTTCACGACCGCGTCCCAGTCGTCGGCGGTCATCTTGAACAGCAGGTTGTCCCGGGTGATGCCGGCGTTGTTGACGAGGATCGTCGGCTCGCCCAGCTCTCCGGCGATCCGGTCCACGGCCGCCCGTACCGCCTGCTCGTCGGCGACGTCGGCGCCCACGGCCAGGGCCCGGCCGCCGGCGGCACGGATCTCGTCCGCGACCGGCTCGCCGGCCGCCTCGTCCAGGTCGACGACGGCGACAGCGAAACCGTCGCGGGCCAGTCGCGTCGCGACACCGGCCCCGATGCCGCGGGCCGCTCCGGTGACGACGGCCGTGCGGGTGGTGGTCATGGCAGGTCAACTCCTCGATGGGTACGGATGGGGCAGGTGGACGGTCACGGGGCGTACACCACCCGGCCGACCGTGGAGCCGTCGGCGAGCCGCTGCACCCCTTCGGCCACCTCGCCGAGCGGCAGCCGCTCGCTGACGAGGGGCCGTACGGCGCCCTCGGCGGCCAGCGCGGTGAGGGCGTCATGGCACTCGGCGACGGCGGCGGGGTCGTGGCGGTGGTAGAGGCCCCAGTGCAGGCCGACGATCGAGTAGTTCTTCACGAGGGCGTGGTTGAGGGCGGGGGACTGGATCCGCCCACCGGCGAACCCGACCACGAGGATCCGCCCCTCGAAGGCGACACACTTGGTCGACCGCTGGTAGGTGTCCCCGCCCACCGGGTCGTAGACGACGTCGGCGCCCCGGCCACCGGTCTCGGCCTTCACCACCTCGACGAAGTCCTCGGCGCGCCGGTCCACCACCACGTCGGCGCCGAGGGCACGCGCCACTGCCGCCTTCTCCGGGCCACCCACCACGCCGATCACCCGGGCGCCGGCGGCCCGGCCGAGCTGGACCGCCGCGCTGCCGACCCCGCCGGCCGCGGCGTGCACCAGCAGCGTCTCGCCGGCGCGCAGCCCGGCCCGCCGGTGCAGGCCGAACCAGCCGGTCTGGTAGCCGATGTAGAGGGCCGCCGCCTCGGCGTCGTCGAGCGCCGCGGGGGCGGGGAAGGTGGTCGCCGCATCCAGCAGCGCGAACTCGGCGAACCCGCCGTGGGGCAGCGCCGCGCCGCCGAGCACCCGGTCGCCGACGGCGAACCCGTCCACACCCGCGCCGAGCGCGACGACCTCGCCGCACAGTTCGACCCCGGGGGTGAACGGAAGGTCGGGGCGGACCTGGTACTCCCCGCGGCACATGAGCACGTCGGGGAAGTTGGCCGGACTGGCCAGCACCCGCACCACGAGCTGCCCGGGGCCGGGCTCCGGATCGGCCACGTCGACGAGCCGCAGCACGTCGACGGGCTCGCCGAGCGCGGCCACCTGCCATGCCTTCACAGCGCCCCCTGGTCCTCGAGCTGTCGCTGGAGCCGGTTCATGCCGTCGAGCCAGCGGCCGGTGTCGGTGGCCCGGTGCCGGTAGTAGTCGGCCACCCGCGGGTGCGGCAGGACCAAGAACCGGTCGTCGTGCAGGGCCTGCCACGTCGCCTCGGCCACGTCCTCCGGGGTGAGCGCCCCGTCGCGGCTGATCAGCTCCCGCAGCGGCCCGGTCCGGTCGAGCATCCGGGTCCGTACGCCCTGGGGGCAGACGGCCTGCACCACGACGCCCCGGTGCCGGTAGGTCGCCGACAGCCACTCGGCGAACGCGACGCAGGCGTGCTTGCTGACCGCGTACGCCGGGTTGCCGAGCGTCGTGAGCAGCCCGGCCGCCGACGCGGTCACCACGAAGCGGCCGGCGCCGCGCGCGACCCACGCGGGGACCAGCAGCCGCGCGGCCCGGACGTGGGCCATGACGTTGACGTCGTGGCTGGCGGCCCACTCCGCCTCGTCGGCGTCCAGCCCCCGCCCGCGGTCGACGCCGGCGTTGCCGAACCAGATGTCGATGTCGCCCAGGTGGTCCCGGGCGGTCCCGACCAGCGCGGCGACGCCCTGCTCGCCGGCGGCGTCGCCGGGGGCCGCGAAGCCGCCGATGGCCTCGGCCACCCGCCGGGCCGCCTCGGCGTCGAGGTCGTTGACCACGACCCGGGCGCCCTCGGCGGCGAGCCGCGTGGCCAGCGCGCGGCCGATGCCGTGGCCGGCGCCGGTGACGACGACGCCTTTGTTCCGCACCGGCATCAGACACCTCCGGTCAGGGTGAGGCCGCCGTCGACGACGAGCAGCTGGCCGGTGATCCAGGCGGCGTCCTCGGAGAGCAGGAACGCGACGACGCTGCCGACGTCGGTGGGGACGCCGAGCCGCCGGAGCGGGTACGCGGCCGCGACCTGCTCCTCGCGACCCTCGTACAGGGCGGTGGCGAACCTCGTCTTCACCACGGCCGGGGCGACCGCGTTCACCCGGATGTCCGGGCCCAGCTCGACGGCGAGCTGCTGGGTGAGATGGGTGAGCATCGCCTTGCTGGCGCCGTAGAAGCCGATGCCGGACGCCGGCCGGACGCCGGCCACCGAGGAGACGTTGACGATCGCGCCACCGTGCCCGCCCATCCAGGCCCGGTGGACCTGCTGCACCCAGGACAGCGCGGCGAGGCAGTTGACCTCGAAGACCTTCCGGGCCGCGGCCAGGTCCAGCTCGACCAGCGGCCCGTACGCCGGGTTGATGCCGGTGTTGTTGACCAGGAGGTCCGCGCTGCCGAAGGTCTCGACCGCCCGGGCCACCACCTCGGCCTGATGGTCGGGGTCGTCGGCGTGGCCGGCGACGCCGAGCGCGTGCCCGGCGCCCAGCCGCGCGACCGCCTCGTCCAGCGCCTCCTGCTTCCGTCCCGTGACCACCACCCGGGCGCCCTCGGCGACCAGCCGCTCGGCGATGGCCAGGCCGATGCCGCGGCTGGCACCGGTGACGATCGCCGTGCGGCCGGCGAACCTGCTCGACGGGGCCTCCGACATGGCCACCTCCTCCGAACTTACTAAGCGCTTGCTTAGAATGTGTCCGAGCGAGTGTGCGACAGCGTGCGGGGCGTCGTCAACAGGTCCGCCCGGGCCGGTTGTGGTATCAATGCCGGCCGAGGGTCAGGAGGGGGAGGATGGACGTGGTGACCGACAGTGCCGAGCAGTCCCGCGCCGACGCGACGCGCGCCCGGCTGCTCGACGCGGCCGTCACCGCGTTCGCCGAGCGCGGCTTCCACGGCACGACGACCCGCGACATCGCGGCCGCGGCCGGGCTGAGCCCCGCCGCGCTCTACGTGCACCACCGGTCCAAGGAGGAACTGCTCTACCTGATCTCGCGGTCGGGGCACGAGCACGTGCTGGCGCTGGTGCGGGAGGCGGTCGCGTCGTCCGCCGATCCGGCCACGGCGCTGCGGCGGGTGGTCCACGACTTCGTCGTGACCCACGCCCGCGACCACACCACCACCCGGGTGGTCAACTACGAACTGGCCGCGCTCAGCCCCGCCCACCTGGCCGAGATCCGCGAGATCCGCCACCACATCGAGCAGGCGATCCGGCAGCTCGTGGAGGCCGGCGTCCGCGCCGGGGTCTTCCAGACCCCGGACCCCCGGATGGCGGCCGCCGCCCTGCTGTCCCTCGGCGTCGACGTGGGCCGGTGGTACCGGGACGGCGGCGACCTCAGCCCCGAGTACATCGCCGCCCGGTACGCCGAGATGGCGTTGCGGATCGTCGGCGCCGGGTCACCAGACGCAGGAGCGGGGTAGGAACGCCCAGGCGATGCCGGCGGCGAAGCGGTTCCCCCGCCACTTCGCCATGACCCACTGGCGGTCCTTGGTGACGTAGCGGATGTCGATCTGCGCGCCGGCCGGGGCCGTGCCGAGCGGGTGGACGGGGACGGCCGCTCCGGAACCGTACGCCGCGGCGGCCCCGATGTTGCCGAACGCGCTGCACGTCGTGCGGGCGCTGGTGGCCTTGAGCCCGCCGCCCTTGTTCTCGCTCCACACGCCGTACGGGCTGCACAGCGGATCGACCGCATTAGCGGTGCAGAAGACCTGCTCGGAGTGCCACCAGCGGAGCTGGTCCGGGGACCCGTCGGCGTTGCTGGAGCCGGCGACGTTGGGGCCGCCGGCGCAGCTCGACGACATGAACCCGGTGCGCTCGATGGCGAACTTGCGCGTGCCGTAGGCGTAGGCGCACCCGTCGAAGCTGCCCCCGGCGTAGCCCCACGGCCAGCGGGTGATGCCCTCGGTGTTGCCAGCGCTGGCGTCGCCGGTGTCGCGGATGTCCATGTGGTCGAAGCTGGACTTGACGACGCCGTCGGCGAAGACGAAGTCACGGGCGAAGAGATAGCCGACCATCGGCCCGTTGGCCTTGTAGCTCAGCAGCACCCAGCCCGGGCCCATGCCGGTCTGCGCCCACGAGTCCTCCGCCGCCGTCTGGACCCGGTTGACGCCGTATCCCCAGGCGGCAGCGGGGGAGGGTGCGATCAGGGCGGTCACCGCCAGGACGGCGGCCAGCACGATCGCGGACCGGGTCATGCCACGCCAGCGAGCCATCCGCCACTCCTCAGCTCGGATTGTGGCGAGAACTTACATTGTCGTAGGTCGATCTGGCAATGTTCTTCGATGGATCCGATCAGCCCACCTTGGGCACGGACCGGGCGATGATCGCGGCGAAGTCGACCCCGCTCGGCAGGGTGCCGAACGCCTGGCCGTGGTCGCCACCGAGGCGGGAGGCGCAGAAGGCGTCGGCGACGGCCGGGTGGCCGTGCCGCACCAGCAGCGCGCCCTGCAGGACCAGGGCGAGCCGCTCGACCACCCGGCGGGCCCGCAGTTCGAGGTCGTCGGGGTCGGACAGGTCGGCCTGCACCCGGCGCACGGCGGCGTCGAGCCGCCGGTCCGCGCCGGCTGCGGCGCTCACCTCGGCCCGGAACGCCTCCACGACCTGGGGTTCCCGGGCCACCGCGCGCAGCACGTCCAGCGCGGCGACGTTGCCGGAGCCCTCCCAGATCGAGTTCAGCGGCGACTCGCGGAACAGTCGCGGCATGCCCGACTCCTCGACGTAGCCGTTGCCGCCCAGGCACTCCAGGGCCTCGGCGGAGTGCGCCGGCCAGCGCTTGCACACCCAGTACTTGCCGACGGCGAGGGCGAGCCGCTTGAACGCGGTCTCGCCGGCATCCCCGCGCGCGGACCGGTCGGTCGCCCCGGCGAGGCGCATCATGAGGACGGTGGCGGCCTCGGACTCGACCGCGAGGTCGGCGAGCACGTTGCGCATCAGCGGCTGGTCGACAAGATAGCGGCCGAAGGTCCGCCGGTGGGTCGCGTGGTGGGCGGCGGTGATCAGCCCCTGGCGCATCCCGGCCGCCGCTCCGATGACGCAGTCGAGGCGGGTCAGGTTGACCATGTCGATGATGGTGCGCACGCCCCGGCCCTCGTCGCCGACGCGCCAGGCGACGGCGTGCTCGTACTCGATCTCGGCCGAGGCGTTGGACCGGTTGCCGAGCTTGTCCTTGAGCCGCATGAGCCGCAGCGGGTTGCGCGTGCCGTCCGGCAGGACCCGCGGGACGAGGAAGCAGGTGAGCCCGCCCGGTGCCTGGGCCAGGGTGAGGAAGACGTCGCACATCGGCGCCGAGGTGAACCACTTGTGCCCGACGAGCCGGTAGGTGCCGTCCGGGTCGGGGTGGGCGACCGTGGAATTGGCCCGCACGTCCGACCCGCCCTGCTTCTCGGTCATCGACATGCCGGCCAGCAGGCCCCGCTTGGTCAGCGGCGCGCGCAGCCCGAAGTCGTACTCCGTCGCGGCGAGCAGCGGCTCGTAGCGCGCGGCCAGGTCCGGGGCGTGCCGCAGCGCCGGCACGGCCGCGTAGGTCATCGAGATCGGGCAGCCGTGCCCGGCATCGGGCCGCCACACGTAGAACTTGGCCGCCCGGGCCACGTGGGCGCCCGGCCGGCCGTCGGCCCACGGCGCGGCGTGCAGGCCGTGGGTGACCGCCGTGCGCATCAGCTCGTGCCAGGACGGGTGGAACTCCACCTCGTCGATCCGGTGGCCGGAGCGGTCGTGGGTGCGCAGGACCGGCGGGTGCTCGTTCGCCAGCCGCCCGTGCTCGATCGCCGCCGCGGCGCCGCCGAGCCGGCCGAGCTCGCGCACCTCGGCGGTGGCCCAGCCGGCGCCCTCCCGGACCAGCCCGTCGAGCAGTGCCGGGTCGTCCGCCGCGTCGTGACCGGCCAGCGGGGGGACCTGGTTGCGGACCTCGTGTGTGATCACGGCGAAACTCCCAGCGCGCGGTGGATGAACCTGATCAGGTCGGGGATGGTGCCGGGGCCGGCGACACCGGCGGCCAGCGGGCCGACCATGGCCTCGGCCAGGGCGCCGACCAGCGCGGTCGCGGTCAGGTGGGGGTCCTGCGCCGGCAGTTCGCCGCTCGCCACCCCCGCCGCCACGTGACCGGCGATCAGGTCGGCGTAGGCGCGGCGGAAGGTGAGCCGCTCGGCGTCGACCGCCGGGTCGACCGGCTCGGCGAGCAGCGCGTACGCCAGCCGGGGGGACTGCAAGGCGCGGCCCGCGAACGTCTCGACGACGGCCGACATCTGCGCGGCGGCGGTGGCCCGCTGCGCGGCGGCCCGCGCCACGGCGTCCACCTCCCGCTGCGAGGCGGTGCGGAAGACCTCGGCGAAGAGGTCGGCCTTGGTGGGGAAGTGGCGGTAGACGGTGCCCGTCGCGACGCCGGCGCGCTCGGCCACGGCCGCGACCGAGCACCCCGCGTAGCCGTGGCCGGCCATGATCTCCAGCGCGGCCGCGATGATCCGCTCGCGCGAGGCGCTCAGCCGGGCCTTCACCCGCTCGGTGCTCCGGTACGCCACGCAAGAAGTGAACCACCATTCAGTCCTTGCCCGCAAGGTCCGTCCGGTTGCGTGCCCGAGTGCCGGGTTCACTCGGCGGAATCGGTCACAGCTTGGGTGCGGCCGCCCGCCATGATCTTGGTGGGCCCCCACCGATCGGGTAGCGTCCCCTGGCACATCGTCTTTGCACCACCCCTGGCTGGCTGTCCTACCAGGGTCGAACGGAGGGACACTGCCGTGACGTTCCAGAGCGCAGTCCGCAGGGTCGGCGTCGTCGTGGCGATCGCCGCCCTCGCGGCGAGCGCGGGATGCGCCAAGAAGGAGGACGGCGAGACCCAGGCGAGCGGCGTCAAGCTCGTCGAGAAGGGCAAGCTCACCGTCTGCACCCACCTGCCGTACGCCCCGTTCCAGTCGAAGGACGCGGGCGGCAAGGTGGTCGGGTTCGACGTCGACGTCATGGACCTGGTCGCCAAGGAGCTGGGTGTCGAGCAGGCGATCGTCGACACGCCGTTCGAGGGGATCAAGTCCGGCCAGGACCTGAACACCGGCAAGTGCGACGCGGCCGCCGCCGGCATGACCATCACCGAGGAGCGGCAGAAGGTCATGAACTTCTCCGACCCCTACTTCGACGCGACCCAGGCGATGCTCGTGAAGACCGGCAAGCCGTACAAGTCGCTCGACGACCTGCGGGGCAAGAAGGTCGGCGTCCAGGCCGCGACCACCGGCCGCGACTACGCCAAGAAGCTCGCCGACGAGAAGGGCCTCCAGCTCGTCGAGTTCGAGGACCTCGCCGCCGAGCAGCAGGCCCTCGCCAACGGCCAGGTCGAGGCCGCCATCAACGACCTGCCGGTCTGGACCGAGTACATCAAGGAGCACCAGGGCGGGTTCGAGGTGACCGCCGAGTTCGACACCGGTGAGCAGTACGGCTTCTCGGTGAAGAAGGACGGCAACCCCGAGCTGCTCAAGAAGATCAACGAGGTGCTCGCCAAGGCGAAGCAGGACGGCACCTACGACACGATCTACGAGAAGTGGATCGGCAAGAAGCCGAACGCCTGAGCCACCCACCCGGCCGGAGGGCGCGCCCCGCGCGCCCTCCGCTCCGGCACCCCTCCGCACCGTCCTAGGAGCGCCGAACGTGAAGCTGCGACGCCGCCAGCGAGAGCGGCTGTCCCTCTGGCTCCAGTACCTGGCCTTCGTGGCCGTCATCGCCGTGGTGATCTTCGCGGCGGACTGGGGCCGCCTGCGGGAGGCGTTCTTCCGCGTCGACATCATCGAGTCGATGTTCCCGACGATCATCACCGTCGCGCTGCGCAACACGATCCTCTACACCCTGGGCGCCTTCGCCTTCGGGTTGGTCTTCGGCACCGTCCTGGCGCTGATGCGGCTGTCCCGGGTGGCGCCGTACCGGTGGGTGGCCACGGCCTACATCGAGCTGTTCCGGGGCCTGCCCGCGCTGCTGGTGCTGTTCCTGGTCGGCTACGGCATCCCCATCGCCTTCCCCGAGCGGGAGATCCCCGGCGGCGTGTTCGGGTCGATCGCCATCGGTCTGGGCCTGACCGCCGCCGCGTACATGGCCGAGACCATCCGGGCCGGCATCCAGGCCGTGCCGAAGGGTCAGATGGAGGCGGCGCGCACCCTCGGCATGTCGCACTTCACGGCGATGCGCACGATCGTCATCCCGCAGGCGTTCCGGATCGTCATCCCGCCGCTGACCAACGAGCTGATCCTGCTCACCAAGGACTCGTCGCTCGCCTACGTGCTGGGCGTGACGGCGCAGACCATCGAGGTCACGAAGTTCGGCCGGGACACCCTCAACGACCGGGTGAACGCCACGCCGCTGCTGGTGGCCGGGCTCACCTACCTGATCATCACCCTGCCGCTCTCGCAGGTGGTACGCCGCCTCGAACTCCGCTACGCCAAGGCCCGGTGACCCCATGACGACCAGCCCGTCCCAGCCCGCCGTCGAGATCCGCGACCTGCACAAGTCCTTCGGGCCGCTCGAGGTGCTCAAGGGCATCGACTTCGAGGTCGGCCACGGCGAGGTGGTCTGCGTCATCGGGCCGTCCGGGTCCGGCAAGTCGACGCTGCTGCGCTGCGTCAACCTGCTGGAGGAACCGACCGCCGGCAAGATCTGGGTGAACGGCACCGAGATGACCGACCCGGACGTCGAGATCGACGCCGTGCGCCGCGGCATCGGCATGGTCTTCCAGTCGTTCAACCTCTTCCCGCACCTGACCGTGCTGGACAACCTCACCATCGCCCAGCGCCGGGTGCTGCGGCGCGGCCGCGCCGAGGCCGAGCGGGTCGCGCGGGCCAACCTGGACCGGGTCGGCCTGAGCGACAAGGCCGGGGCGTTCCCGGCCCAGCTCTCCGGCGGTCAGCAGCAGCGGGTCGCCATCGCCCGGTCGCTGTCGATGGACCCCCAGCTGATGCTCTTCGACGAGCCGACCTCCGCGCTCGACCCCGAGCTGGTCGGCGACGTCCTCACCGTCATGCGCAAGCTGGCCGAGGACGGCATGACCATGATGGTGGTGACCCACGAGATGGCCTTCGCCCGGGACGTCGCGGACCGGGTGGTGTTCATGGACGGTGGTGTGGTGGTCGAGCAGGGGCCGCCGGAGGAGGTGCTGGGCGCGCCGCGGCACGAGCGGACCCGCTCGTTCCTCTCCCGGGTCCTCGACCCGACCCACGTCGCGCAGCTCGGGCGGCCCGACGAGACCGCCGGGTGATGTCGTTCCCGTCGGTAGGCTCGACGCCATGGGAGATCCGTTCCGGGTGCGCGTCACCGTCCGCGGCTACGAACTCGACACCCAGGGCCACCTGAACCAGGCCGTCTACCTCCAGTACGGCGAGCACGCCCGGTGGGAGTGCCTGCGCGCCGCCGGCATCCCGCAGGACCGGCTCCTCGCCGGCGGCGTGGGGCCGGTGGCCCTGGAGGTCACCCTGCGCTACCTGCGGGAGCTGCGCGGCGGCGACGAGGTGGACGTGTCCTGCGAGTTCCGCTGGGGCGAGGGGAAGACGTTCCAGATCGTGCAGGACCTGACCCGCCCGGACGGCACCCCGGTCGCCACCATCACCGGTGTGGGCGGCCTTCTCGACCTGGCCTCCCGGCGGCTGGTGCCCGACCCCCGCGTGCGGTTCCGTCAGCTGGCCACCGACCCCGAGCCGATGAACCTCTGAGCCGCCCAGGCGCCGCGTCGGTGCTGGTCGCGGTGCGGGTGCTGCGGGCCGGACGGGATCGACGCCTATCCTGATCGGGTGGAGCTGGAGTTCAGCGGCGAGGTGTGGTTCTGGCGGGGGCCCGCGCCGTGGCACTTCGTCACGGTGCCCGACGAGCTGTGCGGTGAGCTGGAGGCGGCCTCGGCGTCGGTCACGTACGGCTGGGGGATGATCCCGGTGACCGCGCGGATCGGCGGGACCGGATGGGAGACGTCGCTCTGGCCCAAGGACGGGCGCTACATCGTGCCGGTGAAGACCGCGGTCCGCCGGGCCGAGGGGATCGCGTTGGGTGACCGGGTGGACGTCCACCTGACCGTCACGCGATGACCGGCCGACGGAAGCCGGAGCGGATGGACCTGGCGGATGCGGCGGAGGCGCTCGCGGGGGCGCGGCGGCTGGTGGTGTTCACCGGCGCCGGCATGTCGGCGGAGAGCGGTGTCCCCACCTTCCGGGACGCACTCACGGGCCTGTGGGAACGGTTCGACCCGCAGGCCCTCGCCACCCCGGAGGCGTTCCGCGCCGATCCGGCGCTGGTCTGGGGCTGGTACGAGTGGCGGCGCGCCGCCGTCGGCCGCGCCGAGCCGAACCCGGGGCACCGGGCCGTGGCCGCCCTGGCCGCCCGGGTGCCGGACACGGTGGTGGTCACCCAGAACGTCGACGACCTGCACGAGCGGGCCGGGTCCGCCGCCACGGTCCACCTCCACGGCAGCCTGCTCACGCCGCGCTGCTCGGCCTGCGCCGAGCCGGCCCCCGCGCCCGGGGCCGGTGCGGAGCCGGGGGAGGGCCGGCGGCTCGAGCCGCCCCGCTGCGGGCACTGCGCCGCGCCGGTTCGGCCCGGGGTCGTGTGGTTCGGCGAGGCGCTGCCCGAGCCGGCCTTCGCGGCCGCCGTCGAGGCGGCGTACCGGTGCGACGTGCTGCTCACCGTCGGCACGTCCGGCCTCGTGTATCCGGCCGCCGAGATCCCGCAGGTCGCGGCCCGCCGGGGCGGCACCGTGATCCAGGTCAACCCGGAGGAGACGCCGCTGGACGCGGTGTGCGCGGTGAACCTGCACGGACCGGCGGCCCGCGTGCTCCCGGCCCTCGTGCGGGCCGCGTGGGGTGACCCCGCGGGGGCGTGACCGCGCACCCGGCCAATCACCCGAATCCGCGCACCGCTCCCGCCGCGCCGCCTACCGTCGGCGGAGGCGACCGGTCGGGGGCGGCAGAGGGGCGACGACGTGGGGCGGGACGGGGCACGGTGGCGTCCGTCGTGGCCGCGCCCGCCCGCCCCCGCGCCGGCCGGGCGCCGGGTCACGCCGTTCGAGATCTTCTTCGACCTGGTCTTCGTCTTCGCGCTCACCCGCATCATGTCGCTGATCGGGCAGCGGGCCACCCCGGCCACCATGGGGCAGGGGCTGATCCTGCTCGTGCTGCTCTGGATCGCCTGGTCCTCGTACACCTGGTTGGGCAACCACACGCGGGCCGAGGTCGGGGTGGTCCGCGGCGGGTTCCTGGTCGCGATGGCGGCGCTGTTCGTGGCCGCGCTGGCCATGCCCGAGGCCTGGACGTCCGGGCCGGGCCTGGACGGGCCGCTGCTCGTCGCGCTCGCCTACGTGCTGCTCCGCGTCGTCCACCTGGGGCTCTATCACTGGGCGGCGGCCGGGGTGCCCGGGCTGCGGGCGCGGATCCGGTTCTTCGCGGCGGTCAGCGCCGTCGGCTGGGTGCCGCTGCTGCTCGGCGCGTTGCTCAGCGGGACCGCGCACGCCGTGCTGTGGGTGGCGGCGTTCGTCGTCGAGATCGGCGGGCAGCGCCTGTCCTACGCGCGGCGCGGCACCTGGCCGCTGCGCAGCGCCAGCCACTTCACCGAGCGGCACGGCCTCGTGCTGATCATCGCGCTCGGCGAGTCGCTGGTCGCCGCCGGGGTGGGCGCCGGGTCGGCGGTGACCCGGCTGCCGGTCCTCGGCGTGGCGCTGGTCGGCTTCGCGGTCACCTCCTGCCTGTGGTGGCTCTACTTCGACCGGGCCGGACCGGCCGCCGCCCGGGTGCTCGCCACGGCGACGGGGGAGCGGCGGGACCGGATCGCCTCGGACGCCTACAGCCAGACCCACCTGCTGCTGATCACCGGCGTCATCTACCTGTCGCTCGGCGTCGAACAGGTGCTGGCCCTCGTCGCCGGCGGTCACGGCGGCGGCGCGCACGCCGAGGGCGCGACGATGAGCTGGTCCGCCTCGGTGGCCCTGTACGGGGGCGCCGCGCTCTTCCTGGGCGGCCGGCTGCTCTTCCTCCGGCTCACCGGGCAGCCGGTCCCGCCGGCGCAGCGGGCCGTCGTCGTGCTGGTCCTGCTCCTGCTGCCGTCCGGGGTGGTGCTGCCGCCCGCCGGGGCGCTCGGCGTGCTCGGCCTGCTCCTGCTCGCCGCGGTCGCCGTCGAGCGGCGGTCGGGGCGGCGCGGGACGAACGCCGGTCCGCCCCCTCCGGAGGGCGGTTGATATCGATCGATCAACGACTTCTCCGAACCGGGTTTGAAATTTCCGGGAACCGGAGAAGTGCAGGTCGCGCGGGCAGGGTGGCCCGTGCGACTACGGGAGGTGGCCATGTCACGGAGACTGCGGGCGACCGCGTTGGCCGGGGTGCTGACCCTGGCGCTCAGCGGCTGCGGCGGAGTTGGCGGCGGGGGTGACTCCGGCGGTGGCGACAGCAAGGGCAGCGGCGCCTTGAGCACCATGGGCTTCGGCCTCTCCGACGAGATCGCCAAGACGCGCGTGGACGCCTTCAAGAAGGACCACCCGGACGTCCGGCTGAACATCACCGAGGGCGCCTTCGACGAGCAGCAGTTCCTGTCGGCGGTCGCCTCGGGCAACCCGCCGGACCTCGTCTACATGGACCGCAAGCTCATCGGCACGTACGCCAAGCGTGGCTCGATCCAGCCGCTCACCGACTGCGTCGAGAAGCAGCAGATCGACCTGGGGCAGTACCGGCAGGCCGCCAAGGACCAGGTCACCCTCGACGGCACGGTCTACGGCATCCCCGAGTTCTCCCAGGTGCGGGTGCTCTATCTCAACGAGGCGCTGCTGAAGCAGGCCGGCCTGACGGCCGACGACGTCAACCTCGCCGACTGGGCGAGCCTGCCGGCGGTCAACACGAAGCTGGCCAAGGTCTCCGGTGGCCGGCTCAGCCGGATCGGCATCGACCCGAAGATCCCCGAGTTCCTGCCCATGTGGGCCAAGGCCAACGGCGCCGAGATGATCTCGGCGGACGGCGCCAAGGCCAACCTGACCGACCCGAAGGTGGTCGAGGCGCTGACCACCGGCGTGAAGCTCATCCAGGACCAGGGCGGCTGGGGCAGGTTCAAGTCGTTCCGGGACACCTTCGACTTCTTCGGCGCCCAGAACCCCCTCGCCAAGAACCAGATCGCCGCGTGGCCCATGGAGGAGTGGTTCCTCAACCAGGCCGCCAAGAACAGCCCCAAGGCCGAACTGGTCGTGAAGCCCTTCGTGGACCGGCAGGGCAAGCCGCTGACCATGTCCTCCGGCCAGGCCTGGGTGGTCACCAAGGGCGCGAAGAACCCGGACGCGGCCTGCGCCTTCGTCAAGCAGATGACCGCCACCGACACCTGGTTCGCCGCCGCGAAGGCCCGGGCCGAGGCCCGCAAGGCGGCCAACCTGCCGTTCACCGGCGTCTGGACCGGCAACACGGCCGCCGACAAGAAGATCTTCGACGAGCTGTACCAGCCGACCGGCAACAAGCGCTTCGACGACGCGGTGGCGACCATCCGCGAGGCCCAGGACGCCGCGTTCGCGATGCCCGCCTCGCCGGCCGGCGCCGAGTTCGACAAGGCGTGGACCGACGCCGTGAACCGGGTGCTCTCCGGGCAGGCGCAGCCGGCCGAGGCGCTGGCCCGGGCCCAGCAGGAGGCGACCGCCGCGCTGGACAAGGCCGCGGGCTGAGCCCGGCCATGGCCACCACCGTCACCCCTCCCGTACCGGGCCGGCGGCGCCGCACGCCGCTGGCCCGGCGGGAGGCCCGCTGGGCGTACGTCTTCCTGGCGCCCTGGATCGTCGGGTTCCTCGTGTTCACGGCCGGCCCGATGGTCGCCAGCCTGTGGCTCAGCTTCACCGAGTACGACGTCATCAACGCGCCGCGCTGGACCGGGCTGGACAACTACCGGCAGCTCGTGGCGGACCCGCAGGTGGCGCGCAGCCTCGGCAACACCGTCTACTACACGGCGCTGCACGTGCCGCTGGTGATGCTGATCTCGCTCGGGCTGGCCCTGCTGCTCAAGCGGGTGGGCCGCTGGCAGGGCTTCTTCCGTACCGTGTTCTACCTGCCGGTGATGACTCCGGCGGTGGCCGTCGGCATCCTGTTCCTGCTGCTGCTCAACACCCAGGACGGCCTGATCAACCGTGGCCTGGCGCTGCTCGGGATCGACGGTCCGAGCTGGACCACCGACCCGGGCTGGGTCATGCCCGGCATCGTGCTCATGAGCCTGTGGAGCCTCGGCTCGACGGTCATCATCTACCTGGCCGCGTTGCAGAACGTGCCCCGCGACCTGTACGAGGCCGCCGACCTCGACGGGGCCGGCGCGTGGGCGCGGTTCCGCCACGTGACCCTGCCGATGATCTCCGGCTCGCTGTTCTTCACGTTGATCGTCAACACGATCGCGTCGCTGCAGATGTTCACCGAGGTCTACACCATGTACTTCGGGAACCGGCAGACGCAGGGCTCGTTCAACAGCGACGCGGCGTCGTTCTACGTGATCCACCTGTTCCAGGAGGCGTTCCAGTTCCTGCACATGGGCTTCGCCTCGGCGATGGCCTGGCTGCTCTTCCTGATCATCCTGATCATCACGGCCGTGCAGGTGAAGCTGAGCAACCGGTTCGTCTACTACGAGGGGGAGGACCGGTGACCACGACGAGTCAGCCGGTGGGCAGCGGCATCGCGAGCACCGCGGTGGCGCCGGTGGCGGCGCCCCGGCCGGAGGCCCGGGAGGACGGCCGGCGGCCGCGCTGGCAGCGGATCCTGTTCGTCGTCGCCCTGGTGGCCGCGGCGGTGATCTTCATGCTGCCGTTCGTCTGGCTGGTCAGCGCCTCGCTGCGGCCCCGCGAGTACGTCTTCGCCCCCGGCTTCCTGCCCACCCCGTTCGCGCCGGACAACTACGCCGAGGCCTGGCAGGCCATGCCGCTGCTCACCTGGCTGTTCAACAGCGTGGTGGTGGGGGTGGCGGCAGCCGCCGCGGCGACCCTGTCCAGCGCCTGGGTGGCGTTCGGGTTCGCGTACTTCCGGTTCCCCGGCCGGAACCTGCTCTTCGGTCTCGTGCTCGCCACGATGATGCTGCCGTTCGCGGTCACCATGATCCCGACCTACCTGATCTGGAACCGGCTCGGCCTGGTCGACACCCAGGTGCCGCTCTGGGCCGGCAACCTCTTCGGGTCGGCGTTCTACATCTTCCTGCTGCGGCAGTTCTTCCTCTCCCTGCCCCGCGAGTACTTCGAGGCGGCCCGGGTCGACGGGGCGAGCTATCCGCAGCTGTTCTGGAAGCTGGCCTTCCCGCTGATCCGCCCGGCGCTGCTCGTGGCGTTCGTCTTCGAGTTCAAGGCGAGCTGGACCGACCTCATCAAGCCGCTCATCTACCTGCGCAACGAGCAGCTCTACACCCTGCCCCGCGGGCTCAAGGTGATCCTCGACCGGTTCGGGTACGGCGGCGAGCAGCAATGGGAGATCGTCCTGGCCGGCAGCGTGATCGCCACCGTGCCCATGATCATCCTGTTCTTCCTGGCCCAGCGGCACTTCGTGGAGGGCATCGCCACCACCGGCCGCAAGGGGTGACCCGGGCCTCGACCGCCGGGTCAGGAGAAGTGCGTCCGGGGCCGGGCGAGGCGTTTCCCGTCCACGATGAGGTCGACCTTCTCGTTGTAGAAGGCCACCAGCCCGGCGATCGGCCGTAGCGCGGCGGTGGGGTAGTCGTACGACCAGGCCAGATCCGGGTGGACCCGGTCGCCGGCGCGCACCGACCAGTAGCCGCTGGTGCGTCCCTTGTACGGGCAGGCGGTCCGGGTCCGTGACGGCACCAGGTGCCGGAAGTCCACGGCGGTGCGGCTCAGGTAGTAGCGGGTCGGCAGGCCGGTCTCGAAGACCAGCACCGGCGCGGTCGACTCGGCCAGCACCGTCCCGTCCAGCTCGACCCGGACCCGGCGGGTGGAGCGCAGCGCGTCGACCCGGGAGTACGGGTTGCGGGGGTGGACGAAGACCTCCTCGTCCTCCTCGAACCACGCGTCCAGGGCGGACCAGTCGAACCGGATGGTGTCGGCCAGCCCGGGCGGCGCGTCGGCGCCGTACCACCGGGCGCAGGAGGCGCGCGCGAACTCGCCGATCCGCAGCCCGTGCAGCCGTGCCGTGCCGAGCGGCGTCTCCTCGGTGCGTTCCTCGTCGACCAGCAGGTTCCGGCGGACGTCGGCGGCGGGGACGTAGTACTGCGGGTAGGGCGGCCACTCCCACACGTACCGCGCCCGGCCGGTGTCCAGGACCAGCTCGCCGGCCAGGAAGGCGCGGATCCGGCGGGGCGCCGGCTCGATCCGGCCGACCTCGGCGGCCGGCTGGGGGTACTCGGGCACGTGTCTCTCCTCCCGCTGCGACATGCGGCGGACGGTTCAACGAGCCGATGTGACCTGGGGCACCTTCGGCGACGGCGGGAATGAGATCCGGCCTCGATGATTTGCTGCCAGGTGTGACCACTGCGCAGTCCTCTCCCGCCCCGACCGCCGAGACACCGGGTGATTTGATGAGCCGCGGGCAGCAGGCGCGCCTCGTGCTGGTGCTCGGCTCGCTGATCGCCATCGGGCCGCTGACCATCGACATGTACCTGCCCGCGCTGCCGGCCATCACGGCGGACCTGGAGACCACCTCGGCCGCCGTGCAGCTCACCCTCACCGGCACCCTCGCCGGGCTCGCCCTCGGCCAGTTGCTGATCGGCCCGCTCTCCGACGCGGTGGGCCGGCGCCTGCCGCTGCTCGCCGGGATCGCGCTGCACATCCTGGCCTCGCTGCTCTGCGTGGTCGCGCCGACCGTGCAGGTGGTGGGCGTGCTCCGGATCCTCCAGGGGCTCGGCGTGGCGGCCACCTCGGTGGTCGCGACGGCCGTGGTCCGCGACCTGTTCAGCGGCGCCGCGTTCGCCCGGCTGTTCTCCCGGCTCATGCTGGTGATGGGCGCGGCGCCGATCCTGGCGCCCACCCTCGGCAGCGGGCTGCTGCGCTGGTCGGACTGGCGGGGCGTGTTCGTGGCCCTCGCGGTCTTCGGGCTGCTGCTGGTCGTGGTCGCGGCGGTCGGGCTCCGGGAGACCCTGCCGCCGGAGCGCCGCCGCCACGGTGGCGTCGCCGCCGTCGGCCGGGACTACCGGGCGCTGCTGCGGGACCGGACGTTCGTCGGGCTCGTGCTGGTCACCGGGCTCGCCATGGCGGCGCTCTTCGCGTACGTGGCCGGGTCGTCGTTCGTCTTCCAGGAGCGGTACGGGTTGGACGAGCAGCAGTTCGGGCTCGCGTTCGGCGCCGGAGCGGTCGGGCTCATCACCGCCACGCAGCTCAACGTGCGGCTCCTGCGCCGGTACACCCCGCAGCGGATCCTGGTCACCGCGCTGACCGTCGGCACCGCGGCCGGGCTGGTGCTGGTGGGTTTCGCGGCCACCGGCGTCGGCGGCCTGCCGGCCGTGCTGGCCGCCCTCTGGGTGGTGCTCGCCGCGGCCGGGCTCGCCATGCCCAACGCGCCGGCCCTGGCGCTGTCCCGGCACGGTGAGGCGGCCGGCACGGCCGCCGCGCTGCTGGGCGCCGTCCAGTTCGGTGTCGGCGCGCTCGCCGCGCCGCTGGTCGGTGTGCTGGGCACCGGCAGTGTGGCCATGGCCGCCGTGGTGGCCGGTGGCATGGCCGTGGCCCTGGTCGTGCTGCTCACCGTGGTCCGGCCGGCCCGGCTGGCCGCGGTCGAGCCGGCCGCGGTCGCCGTCGCCGTGCACTGACGACGGGCCGCGCCCGGGTCAGCGGGGTGCCGGCCGGCCCATGGCCGCGCCCAGCTCGGCGCGGGTGGAGATGCCCAGCTTCCGGTAGACCCGGGCGAGGTTCGCCTCCACGGTCTTCGGGCTGATGAACAGCGCGTCGGCGATGGCCCGGTTCGTCTGCCCCCGGGCGGCGAGCCGGGCCACCCGCTCCTCGGTGGCGGTCAGCGCGGTCGACGTGGGGGCCCGCCGGCCGACCCGGGCCAGTTCCGCCTGCGCCCGTTCGGCGAAGGCGACGGCCCCCAGCGCGTCGAACTCGGCGACCGCCGCCTCCAGGGCCTCCCGGGCCTCCCGCCGCCGGCGGGCGCGCCGGTGTGCCCGGCCGGCGGCCAGCAGGCAGCGGGCCCGGTCCAGCGGCAGCACGTCCGCCGGCACGGCGGCGCGGGCGGCGACCAGCGCGGCCAGCGCCGGCGCCGGGTCGGCGCCGCTCGCGCTGTCCAGCAGCACCCGGCTGCGGGCGAGGCCGAGGGCGGTCCACGGGCGGGCCAGCCGCCCGTGCCGCTCGGCGAGCCGGTCGTACGCCGTCGCCGCCGTCGCCAGGTCGCCCGCGCCGACGCACGCCTCGATCCAGTCCGGTTCGAAGCGCTGCGCCAGCGGCTCGGCGATGCCCGAGACGTCCAGCTCGACGGCCAGCGCCCCGTACGCGGCCGCGGCCGTGCCCCACTCGCCGGCGGAGAGCGCGACCAGGCCGGCGAGCTGGTGGTGGATGCGCCGGCACCAGGCGTCGTCGAACTCGTCGGCCCGGCGCAGCCCCGCCGCGGCCACCGCGCCGGCCTCGGCCAGGCGCCCCCGGTGCGCGTCGAGCATCCCGGCCAGCCAGGTCTCGCCCACCAGGCCGGTGCCGAGCTGCTCGCCCAGGTCCCGGGCGGCGGCGATGTGCGCGCCGGCGGCGGTGAACCTTCCGGCCAGCAGCTCCGCCTCGCCGAGGTGGGTGAGCGTCTCGTGCTGCCAGGGTTCGTCACCGCGGGCCACGGCCCGGTCCAGCATGCGGTGCAGCCGGGTGCGCGCCCGGTCGTGGTCGTCGACCGCCTTCCACCAGATGGCCGGGATCGAGCCGGCCAGGAAGGACGGTTCGCCGGCCTCCAGGGCCAGCGCCCGGTCGAGCAGGTCGGTGCGGGCCGGCCGGCCGGCGCGTACCTCGTGGAAGAAGAGCAGCAGCAGCGCGGCCGTGAGCAGCGGGCGGTGCTCGTCCCGGTCGGTGAGCCGGGCGATCGCCGCCTCGGCGTGCCGGCGGGCGGGCTCCGGCGCGTCGTGGAACAGGGTGAGGTGGGCGTGGATCCGCCCGGCCAGCCGGCCGCCGGGGTCCGCGGCGGCCAGCGCCCGCTCGGCGACGGCGACCGCGCCGGGCAGGTCGTCGACGCACCAGGCGACCATGGCCCGCAGCAGCAGGGACTCGGCGTGGGCCGGGCCCGTCAGCCCGGCGGCGGCGGCCTCGGCCGCCCGGCCGGCCGCCGCGTAGTCGCCGCTGTCCAGGCGGCACTGCACCGCGTCGAGGCGGCGGCGGTCCCGCTCGGCGGTCGCCTCCGGCGGGGTCAGCTCGGCGGCCCGGTCGTACCACTCGGCGGCGAGGGCGGGTGCGCCGCGCTGCCGGTGCCGCGCCGCGGCGGCGGCCAGGTCGGCGGCGACCACGGCGTCCGGCGCGACGGCGCACCGGGCGAGCTGCCGGGCCCGTTCGTCCGGGTCGGACACCGCGTCGGCCAGCACGCCGTGCAGCCGGCGCCGGACGCCGGGCGGGATGCTATCGCGCACCGCGGCGGCGTAGCGGGGATGGGCGAACTCGATGCGGTCCGGCGTGACGACGACCAGGCCGGCGTCCTCGGCCGCGTCGAGTGCCTCGACCGGCACACCGGCGGCGGCCAGGTCCTTGCCGGTGGGCACGGTCAGCAGCGCGGCCAGGCGTACCGCGTGGCGGCCGGGGCCGGGCAGCGCGCGCAGGGTGTCGGCGAGCAGGTGGCGCAGCGAGGACGGCACGGGCAGGTCCTCGTCCGGCCCGGGTGGCCGGGGCAGCCGCAGCACCGCGCGGGCCAGTTCGATGGCGAGCAGCGGGTTGCCGTCGGCGTCCCGGGCCAGCCGGGCGAGCAGGGGACGGCTGAGCGTGCCGCCCAGCCGCGCCCGGACGATGCGGTGCAGCTCGACCGCGCCGAGCGGCGGCAGGTCCACCCGGCGGAGCGGGTGGTGGCCGGTCGGGTCCTCGTCGAGGCCGAGCGGCACGGGGGCCGGTCCGGCCTCCCCGGTGCGGCGGGCGACCAGGACGGCGGGCCGCCGGGTCAGGCGGCGCAGCGCGAACCGCAGCGCCCGCTCGCTCGGCGGATCCAGCCAGGGCGCGTCGTCCACGGCGAGCAGGACCCGCGCGTCGCCACCGGTCGCGGCGTCGAGCAGGGTACGCGTGGCTGCGCCCACCGCCCGCTCGTCGACCGCCTCGTCGTGGTCGCCGGTCAGCAGCACCACGTCGGCGGCGTTCCGCTGCGGCGGGGGCAGGGCCGGCACGTGGCGGGCCAGCGGCCGCAGCACGTCGGCCAGCGCCGCGTACGGCAGGGCCGCCTCGGCCTCGGTGGGCGCGCTGGTCAGCACGGTCCAGCCGGCCTGCCGGGCACGCGCCACCAGGGCTCGCCAGAGGGTGGTCTTGCCGATGCCGCTGGGGCCTTCGAGCAGGGCCGGCGCCCCGCCGAGCAGGGCGCGCCACACCTGCTCGACCACCGCGTCGCGGCCGACCAGGGAGGCGTCCATGGCGGGATCCTGGCACAGTGGCGCCACCCGGCCCAGCGCCGGCGCGGGTCATCTCGGGGCGTGTCCGCAGATCGGGACGCTGGGCACCACCTCCTCGTTGCGGTAGACGTCGCGGTGCCAGCTCGGGCCGGCGGTCGCCGCAATCGGTGGGATCGCCGGCGCGCGGGACGGGGTGAGCAGGCTGAGGAACTTGTTGATCACCTGGACGACCGGTTCCAGGATGCGGTAGCCGACGCCGAAGGTCGCCCGCACGCCGATCCCGACCCCGCGGCACAGCGCGTACGGTGCGCCGAGGGCCGAGCCCAGCGTGGCCCCGTACGAGGTGGTCAGCTCGAAGTAGACGCCCGCCGTGAACAGGAACGCGCTGATGCCGACGGTGAACCGCACGCCGTGGCGGATCAGCAGGCCCATCACGCCCACGGGCACGCCGGTGAGCGAGTCGAGCAGGCTGCTGCGGCGCTGGAACGACGTGGTGACCCGCGGGCCGACCCGGCCGTCCGCCCAGCCGAAACCGAGCTTCCCGGCCAGCGCGTACTCGCCGGAGCCCTTCACGGTGCCGCTGCGGGCGCCGAACGCGGTGGTCACCTCCAGGGTCTGGGTCACCGTGAACGACAGCGGGATGCCGGCCGCGTGCCCGATGGGGAACGAGATGTCGACCGGGATCGGGAACACCTTCTTGTGGTTGCGACCGTCGGAGATGCCGCCCTCGAAGTCCACCTTGATCCCGAACCCGCCGCCGATCTCCAGCTCGGCCCGGGTCACCGTGCCGGCGCCGATCTCCAGGTGGAAGGACGCGTCCGGCCGGGTGAAGGTGAGCGTCACGGTCCCGACCAGGCGCACGCCGCCGTCGTCGTACGCGAAGTGCGCGCCCACGCCGTCCGTGCAGCAGCTGGTGTAGAGCTGGTAGCCCTGCGCCTTCGCGGCGCCCCGGCCGCCGCGCTGCGGCGCCGGCTGGGTGGGCGGGGCGGCCGGGGCCAGCACCGGGCGGCTGCGGCCGAAGGTGCCGCGCGGCGCCGGCGGCTCCTCGGCCCACGACGGCTCGCCCGCCGGGTGGACGACCGGATCGTCGAGGGTCAGCCCCCGGGACGCGAAGGTGCCGTCGCGGACCACCTCGGTGATGTCCACGGGCCCGATGGTCACCAGCAGGTCGCCGCCGGACTCGGCCAGGTCCAGCACCCGGCCCACCCCGCGCCCGGTGACGAACATGACCTTCCCGGGGGCGAGCCGGTCGGCGTTGCGGGCGGCGGCGTCCAGCCGCCAGGTGAGCCCGTCGGCGCTGACCGAGCGCACCGACCGGCCGCCGCCGCCCACGACCACCACGTCGGGCTGCAGGGTGACGTCCGGTCCCGGCGCCGGCGCCGCCCCGTAGCGCAGGTCGGCCTCGCGTTCCGCGCCCGCGGCACCGCCGCCGGCCCGCGGGCTGCCGCACCCGGTCAGCGCCAGCACCACCGCCACGGCGGCGGCGAGCAGCCGGCGGCCGCGCACCGGCGGCCTCACATCCGCCCGGCGACGGTGCGCGCGAGGGCCCGCAGCGGCTCGCGGTTCTCCTTCGGGTCGTTGAGCCGCATGAGCCGCACCGCCACCCAGACGTCGCCCCGGCGGACGAAGAACGCCTCCGCCGTGAGGTGCGCCTCGTCGCCCACCCCGGTCAGCGGCAGCACCTCGTGGCCCAGCTCGCGCTCGATGTCCAGGTACTTCTTCGCGCCGTCGCCGACGTACACCTCGACCTGCGCCGTGGGGCCGGTGACCGGGGCCGTGTAGGTGCACGACTCCCGGACCGGCACCGCGGCGTCCACCGGCGTGCCGGCCAGCCGCTGCGCGTCGGCGCGGGACACCAGGGCGCAGGCGTCGGGGAGGGCGGCGGACGGGGCCACCTCGGTCGCCTCGGGCGTGGGTTCGGCCGGCGCCGCGGCGGTCGGGGGAGCGGCGGCGGCCGGCGGCTCGTCGGCGCCGCCGCACCCGGCGGTCAGCGCGAGGAGGGCCGCGGCGAGGGCGAGACGGGTACGCACCGGAAGTCCTCCTCTCAGGCCGGGATCGCGTCGAGCAGGCGGCGCAGCGTCTGCTCGTAGCCGGCCACGTCGGTGCCGATGCTGCTCAGGGTCAACGTGTACGACCCCTTGCCGCTGATCAGCACGGCCTCGCCCGCCACGTCCTTGGCGGCCAGGTACGACTGGTCGCCCCGGTCGAGGTCGACCACCCGCTCGTACTGCTTTCCGGCCTGCTCGTGCTGGTAGTCGAAGGTGGCCTTGCCGGCCATCGTGGAGGACGTGGTGACGGTCAGGCTGGCGACCCCCTTGCCGTCTCCGAACAGGCAGTTGCCCTGGTCCTTCATGGGCTGTCCGAGCAGGTCGGACACCTGGGCCGCGGTGAACGGGCACGGCGGCCGGACGCCGCCGGCCAGGTCGGCGGCGTCGTCCCCGCCGGTGGTGTCGTCCCCGGCGCCGGCGTCCACGCCGGCCGGCCCGGCGGTCGGGGTGTCGCCCGCGTCGTCGCAGGCGGCCGGTCCGAGCAGGGCCAGCAGGAGCAGGGGCAGGACCCCGAGCCGGGCGGCGCGGACGGTGCGGGGCCGGGCGCCGGTCCGGGCCGGTGGGAGCGTGTGACGTGCCATGCGGTCGACGCTAGGGCGGGGTCGACCCCCGGTAATCGGGTGTTTCCCTACGTCGTGACCCGCCGGCTGCCGCCCGCGGGGCCGATCGGCGGATAGGGTCGGGAACCGTGCGGACCAAGCAGGAGCTGGGGGCGGCGATCCGGGAACGGCGACGGGCGGCCCTGGTCGTCAACGCGCACTCCCGGCGGGGCCGGCGGCTCTACGAGACCGTCCACTCCCGACTGCGCACGGCGGGCTTCACCCTGCTCGGCGCGTACCCCGTCGACCGGCCCCGCGAGCTGGACCGGGTGCTCGCCGAGGCCGCCGACCTCGGCCCGGACCTGCTGGTCGCCGGGGGCGGCGACGGCACCATCGGCGCGGCCGCCCGGCTGCTCGCCCACCGGGACATGGCGCTGGGCCTGCTGCCGCTGGGCACCACCAACAACTTCGCCCGCACCGTCGGCGTCCCGCTCGACCTCGACGCCGCCGTCGGGCTGCTCACCGACGGCAAGGTCATCGACGTCGACCTGGGGCTGATCGGCGACACCCGGTTCACCAACCACGTCGGGATCGGACTGTCGGCCGACATCATGCTCACCGCGCCGCCACGGCTCAAGCGCGTGGTCGGCCGGCTCGCGTACCCGCTGACCGCGCTGGGGCTGCTGGCCCGGCACCGGCCGCTGCGGGTCACCGTACGTGCCGAGGGGCGGGAGCACGGCTTCGACACCCACCAGGTGTACGTGGCCAACGGCGGCTTCCACGCCGGCCGGCCGATCACCGCGGACGCCAACGCCGACGACCGGCTGCTGGTCGCGTACCCCGTGGGTGGGCCGTCCCGGCGCGGCCTGCTGCGGGAGACGGCGCGCAACGCGGCGGCCGGGCATCGCCGCACCCTCGGCGACGAGCCGTTCCTGGCGGTCCGCCAGCTCTGGCTGGAGACGGACCGGCCCGCGCGGATCGAGGTCGACGGCGAGCCCTACGGCGAGACGCCGGTGCGGATCGGGCTGGACCCGAACGCGCTGCGCCTGATGGCCGCGGCGGACAGCCCGGACCGCTGAGCGGTCAGTCCCGGCGGTCCTCGTCGGGTATCGGGATCTCCTGGTTCTGCTCCACCGCGTCGGCGGGCGTGAGGTCGTCGCGCACCGCGTCGGCCAGGCCGGTGGCGTCGCTCGGCGGCCTCAGCACGCCCTGCTCGGCCAGGTCCGCCTCGGTCGCCTCCGGCACCGCGTCCGCGATCGTGTCCGGCGGGCCGACCACCGTCTCGTCCTGCCGCTGCTCCTGCGCGTCGGCCTCGGGCGGCCGGCGCAGCGGATCCTCGTCATCCATCCTCATGTCCGGCGCCCGTCACCGGCTGCGCTGGACGAACGGCGCGGTCTGGTCGGCGACCTCACCGTACTCGGCCGGGAGCTGGGCGACCACGTCCGCGTAGCCGGCCGGGTCCATGGCGTCGCGGAGCACGTCGAACACGGCCGTCACGCCGTCCTTGGCCCGCTCCACGTCGATGTCGGCGCGCCCGCTGACCCGCGCCACGAAGACGTCGAGCCCGAAGCGCTCGCCGGTCTCGCTGCTGCCGAACGCGTACGCCCGCAGCGCCTCGGGGAGCCGGTCGGCCAGGTCTCGGGCCTCCCCGCCGTCGATCCGTTCCGCCAGTGTGGTCAACGTGGCGCGCGTGACGGCCGCGGCCTGCTCCGACGACATGCCGCAGCGCTTCGCCACCGAGCCGATGAACTCGTCCTGGTCCACCTCGACGCCTCCCTCTCGGCTGGAGGAAGGCGTCTTCCCGCGCTCCGTCCCCGCAAACGACCCGCGCGGCCCCGGCGCCGGGGCCGCACGGGTCGGCCGTCAGCGGTAGATGTGCACCGGGGTGCCGATGCGGATGGTGGCCCAGAGCCGGTCCATCGCCGGGACGGGCACCCGGACGCAGCCGTGGCTCGCCGGGT
This sequence comes from Micromonospora chaiyaphumensis, assembly GCF_900091435.1. Classification (GTDB taxonomy): domain Bacteria; phylum Actinomycetota; class Actinomycetes; order Mycobacteriales; family Micromonosporaceae; genus Micromonospora; species Micromonospora chaiyaphumensis. The sequence goes on along the minus strand of NZ_FMCS01000001.1, from coordinate 381,936 downwards.
AGGTGGGCACGGAGGTCGCGCCGTGCACCGCGTAGCCGCGGTAGAAGTAGTTCGGCCGCCACAGCAGGCCGAGGTCGCTCTGCCGCCACCCGTCGATGCGCCGTTGCACCGTCCAGTTGCCGGTGGGCGTGGGCGTGCTGGCCGTGCCGCTGGAGGCGTCCAGGATGCGGAACACCACCCCGTTCCTGCCCAGGTAGAGCACCTGCCGGGTGAGGTTGACCTCGACCGAGTAGCCGGGGTGGTGGTACTTCGGCTTCGGGATGACCGGCCGGTCCAGCGCCGCCCAGGTGCGTGGCCCCACGATGCCGTCGCGGACCAGGCCGTTGACCTTCTGGAAGGCGACGACGGCGTGGTGCGTCGACGGCCCGAAGATGCCGTCGACCCCGCCCACGTCGTAGCGCAGGGCGGTGAGCCGTGACTGCAGCGTGGTGACCGCCGCGCCCCGGGAGCCCTGCCGCAGCGTCGGCTGGCTGCTGGCGGCGAGCGTGACGGCGGTGGCGGCCGCCGAGGTGGGGGCGGCCGCGGCGGGGGCGGCCGGGACGGCCAGACCGACCAGACCGACCAGGAGGGCCGTCCCGAGCGCGGCGCGCGACACGGGATGGCGGTGGCGACTGATGTGTGACGAGGCGGGAAGCATCGTCCCTCCCTTCCGAATTCCTCCTCCGAAGGTAATTCGCGGAAGGGGAAAAGTCCCCACTTTTGTCCGGTTGTGGCCCGGTCAGGCGACCCGGGGCGCCGGCACGGCCGGCAGGGCCACGCGCCGGGCCGTACCCGAGATGTCGCCGGTGCGCTCCACGGCCGGCTCGGTGACCGCAGCCGGGACCTCGACGGCGGCCGTTCCCGGCCCGGCCGTGTCGTCCCCGTCGGCGGCGGCCCGGACGGCGCTGAGCAGACCGAGCAGCCGGTCCACGTCGTCGGCGGGCATCCGGAACGACCCGCGGCACAGCGTGCCGCTCCACAGCGACAGCACCACGGCGCCGCGGTCCGGGTGGTAGCTGACCCGCAGCGTCCGGTCCTCGCCACGCAGGTCGGTGAACAGGTCGCCGAAAGCGGGCATCGGTCGTACCTCTCCCATCGACCCAGGATGCCCGGCCGTCGCGCCCGGCGGAAGGCCTCGCCGTGCCGGACTCCGGGCGCGGGGGTAGCGTGCACCGCGGAACGCGCAGCTCAGGGAGGTCCGGACAGTGCAGACGACGACCGTGGATGTGCCGACCGGCGACGGGGTGGCCGACGCCCTTCTCGCCCGACCCGACGGGGACGGGCCCTTCCCGGCGGTCCTGGTCTTCATGGACGCGTTCGGGCTCCGGCCGAGGATGGCCGAGATGGCCCGGACGATCGCCGCCCGCGGATACGTCGTGCTGGTGCCGAACCTGTTCCACCGCTTCGGCCGCGCCCCGCTGGTCGACCTGTCCGGCCTGGCCGACGATCAGCGACGCGGCGAGCTGTTCGCGACGGTCGCCCCGATGATCGGCTCGCTGACACCGGACGTCATCGCCCGGGACACCGCCGCGTACCTGGACTTCCTCGCCGCGCAGCCGGGCGTCGCGCCCGGTCCGGCGGCGATCACCGGTTACTGCATGGGCGGCACCAACGCCCTGCGGGCCATCGAGGCGCACCCGGACCGGCTCGCCGCGGCGGCCGCCTTCCACGCCGGGCGGGTGGTCACCGACGCCCCGGACAGCCCGCACCTGGGCGTCGGTGCGGTCACCGGCGAGCTGTACTTCGGCCACGCCGACAACGACGCGTCGATGACCGCCGAGCAGATCGCCACGCTGGAGAAGGCGCTGGACGCGGCCGGTGTCGCCTACCGGTCGGAGGTCTACGCCGGGGCCCGCCACGGCTACACCCAGTCCGATACCCCCATGTACGACGAGCGGGCCACCGAGCGGCACTGGGCCGCCCTGTTCGACCTGCTCGACCGCACCCTCCGGCGCTGACCGGGACGGCCCGGCGGACGATTCACCCGGGCCGCGCCGGGTAAGCGCCGCCATGGCCGACGAGCGCCCCGACACCGTCCGCTCGCCGCTGGACCGGGCCGCCGAGCGGACCGGGCGGGAGCTGACCCACGTGCGCGCCGAGGGGGCCGCCGCCGGCCGGCTGCGGTTGCGCCAGCTGGAGGTCACCGTCGTGATCGCCGTCCAGGCCGGGCTCGCCGCGGCGCTCGCCGCACTGCTCGCCCAGCGCCTGCTCGGGCCCGGTGCGCACGTCTTCGCGCCCGCCGCCGCGGTCGGCACCATCGCCACCGCCATCGGCCAGCGGGCCCGGCGCACCTTCGAACTGCTGGTGGGGGTGGGGCTCGGCATCGTGGTCGGCGACGTGCTGCGCGACCTGCTCGGCTCCGGGTCGTGGCAGACCGGCCTGGTGGTCGCCCTGGCCATTGCGACCGCGCTGCTGGTCGCCGGGCGCGGCGGCGCCCTGGTCGGCCAGGCCGGCGGTACGGCGGTGCTGATCGCCACCCTCGCCCCCGTCCAACCGGGCCTGGAGCTGCCCCGGATCTTCGACGCGCTGGTCGGCGGCCTGGTCGGCCTCTTCGTGGTCGCGCTGCTGCTGCCGGTCAACCCGCTGCGCGTGCTGGACCGCGCGACCGAACCGATCGTCACCACGCTGACCACCGAACTCGACGCCGTCGCCCGGGCGCTGACCGATCGGGACGCCGACGCGGCGGTCGGCGCCCTGGAGCGGATGCGGGGGCTCGACGCCGACGTGGGGCGGCTCAACGAGTCGCTCAGCGGGGCCGAGGAGGTGGTCACCCTGGCGCCGGTCCGCTGGCGCCGGCGCGACCAGTTCCACCGGTACGCGGCGGCCGCGCGGCACCTCGAGCGGGTGATCCTGTACGCCCGCTCGGTGGCCCGCCGCTCCGCCACCGCCCTGCAGTACGACGAACCGATCCCGCCGACCCTGGCGGACGCCGTGACCCGTCTCGGCGAGGCCGTCCGGGTGATGCGCCGCGAGTGTCGTGAGGGCGAGGGGGACCTGACGGACACCCGCCGGCTGATCCGGGAGAGCGCCGAGCTGGCCGGCCGCGCGTGGGCGCAGGGGGTCCGCTCCTTCGGCGACGGCGTGATCACCGACCTGCGCACGGCCGACAGCGAGCTGCTGCGGGCCACCGGGTGCGATCCCACCGACGCCAACCGGATGGTGCGCACGGCGGCCGGCGCCGGGGAGGCGGAGCTGCGCCCGCCGCCGCGGGCCCACCTGTCCCGGGCGGTCCGGCACACCCCGCGGGGCCGGCGGCGGATCCGGATGGCCCGGCGCGGCCGGGGCCGCCCGGGCGCGTTCCGCCCGCCGACCCGCACGCCCCGCCCGAACTGATCAGGGCCCTGGCCGGGCGGTGCACCGGAGCCACGAGCCCGGAACTGGCCCCTCCCACGGCCGCGCCCGCTGGCTAGCGTCGGCCCATGAGCATCGATCGAGCGGAGCTGTCCCGGCGGTTCGCCGCGCTGACCACCGCCCACGTAGCCGACGCCTGCCTGCGGGCCGCCGTCCCGGTGCGCTGCGCGCCGGCCGGCGTGCGGCCGGTGCTGGCCGCCGGCCGGTTGGCCGGCCGGGTGCTGCCGGCCCGGCACGTCGGCAGCGTCGACATCTTCCTGGAGGCGATCGACCGGGCGGCCCCCGGCGACGTGCTGGTGGTGGACAACGACGGGCGCACCGACGAGGCGTGCGTGGGTGACCTCGTGGTGCTGGAGGCGCGGGCCGCCGGCCTGGCCGGCCTGGTGGTCTGGGGGCTGCACCGGGACACCGTCGACATCCGCTCCGTCGGCCTGCCGGTGTTCAGCCTGGGCGCCACCCCCACCGGGCCGCAGCGGCTGGACCCGCGGCCGGTCGGGGCGCTGGCCTCGGCGCGCGTCGGGCCGTGGACGGTCGACCCGGGCGACGTGGCCCTGGCCGACGAGGACGGGGTGCTGTTCGTGCCGGCCGGCCGGGTGGGCGAGCTGTTCGACCTCGCGGAGTCCATCCGGGACACCGAGCGCCGGCAGGCCGACCGGATCCTCGCCGGTGAGCCGCTGCGCGCGCAGGTCGGGTTCGGCGCCTACCTGGCGGGCCGGGCGGAGAACCCGGCGCTGACGTTCCGGGAGCACCTGCGCGCGGTGGGCGGCGCCATCGAGGAGTGAGGCCGCCCGGCACTCAGGCGCCGCGCGCCCACAGGGCCAGGCGTACCCGGTTGGGGCTGGCGGTCTTGGTCATGAGGCTGGTGATGTGGGTCTTGACCGTGGTCACGCCGATGTGCAGACGGTCGGCGATCTCGGTGTTGGACAGGCCCTCGGCCACCAGGTCCAGCACGTCCCGCTCGCGCGCGGTCAGGCCGTGCACCGGCCGGGGCGCCTCGACGCGCGCCTGCACCGCCCGCTGGACCAGCCGCCGCAGCACCTCGGGGCTGAACGGGCTGTCCCCGGCGGCCGCCCGGCGTACGCCGTCGAGCAGGTCGGCGGGGGGTGCGTCCTTGAGCAGGAACCCGCAGGCGCCGGCGGTGAGGGCGGGGTAGAGGTGGTCGTCGTCGCCGAACGTGGTGAGCACCAGCACCCGGGTCGCGGGGCGCTCGGCGAGGATCCGGCTGGTCGCGGTGATGCCGTCGACGCCGGGCATCCGCAGGTCCATCACGACCACGTCCGGCAGCAGCCGCGCGGCCAGGGTGACCGCCTCCCGGCCGTTGTCGGCCTCGCCGACCACCTCCAGGTCGGGCTGGGCGTCGCAGAGCATGCGCAGGCCGGCGCGGATGAGGTGCTGGTCGTCGACCAGCAGGAGGCGGATCACGCGGGCTCCGGCGCGTGCGGGCCGGCGGGACGCGGGCGGGGTGCCGCCGGCTCCGGGCGGGCCGGCGAGCCGGGTGGTGCGGGACTTCCGGCGGGCAGAACCGTCCGGACCCGCCAGCCGGCGCCGGTCGGACCGGCCTCCAGCCGTCCGCCGAGCACCTCGACCCGCTCGCGCATCCCGGTGAGGCCGTGGCCACCGCCGGCCGGCACCGCGACGGGCGCCGCCCCCCGCCCGTCGTCGGACACCTCCCAGTGGACGGATCCGTCGACCACCGCCACGGTCAGCCGGGCCCGTGCCGCGGTGCCGGCGTGCTTGGCCACGTTGGTCAGTGCCTCCTGGGTGAGGCGCAGGACCGCCTGGCCCCGCACCGCGTCCAGCGAGCCGACCGCCGGGTCGACGTCGGCCTCCACGGTGACGCCAGCCTGGCGGGCCCGGTCCACCGCCGCGTCCAGTGCCGCCGGGACCGCCGACGGCTCGATCGCGGTCAGCGCGGCGTCGCGCACCCCGTCGGGGTCGCGCAGCACCGCGACCAGGCGGCGCAGGTCGTTCAACGCCGCCGTCCCGGTGCCGTGCACGTCGTCGAACACCTCGCCCACCCGAGGATCCAGATCCGGCAGCACGTGCCGGGCCACGCCGACCCGCAGCACCATCGACGCCACGTGGTGCGCCACGACGTCGTGCAGTTCCCGGGCGATGGCGGTGCGCTCGTCGGCGCGGGCGGCGCGGTTCTCGGACTCCCGCCGGCGCTGCTCCGCGGCGGCCCGTTCCTCGGCCTGCCGGGCCAGCTCCCGGGTGGTGCGGATGACCAGGCCGAGCAGCAGCGGCAGGCCGACCTCGACGGTCAGCCCGAAGACGCCGGACAGCATCCGCCGGGCCGGGTCACCGATCGAGTCGGTCAGGTCGACCGCGACCAGCAGCCCGGCGGCCAGCCAGATGGTGCGGGGCCGCCCGGCCCACATGGTCAGCTCCAGCAGCGCCCAGCTGGCGCCGACCTGGTTGATCGTCGCGTCGTCGACCAGCGGGAAGGCCGCCGCCAGCAGGGCGGCCTGCGCCACCAGGTTCACCAGCGGCCGGCGGTGGCACAGCAGCGCGACGGCGAACGCGGCCAGGGCCAGCGCCCACTGGGTGCCCGTCGGGACGTGGTGGCCCTGGGCGCCGAAGACCAGGTAACCGAGGCCGCTGAGGTCCAGCAGCAGCATCCGCGCGAGCGTGTCCCGCGCGTCGAAGAGGCGCCCCACCCAGCCCACGACGCCAGCCTAGGGGGTGCGGCCGGGAACCGGGGTGACGGCCGGCCGCTCCCGGCCGACAGGCCCGGTCTCGGCCGGCCGGCCCCACGCGGCGCGCAGTCCCAGGTGGACGGCCAGGCCGAGCGGTCCGAGCAGGATGGTCAGCACCAGCACCGGCGCCATGAGCAGCACCGGCATGTCACGTTCCCGGCTGTCCCGCCACATCCAGCGGCCGACGAACAGGTCGAAGCCGACCATGTGGGCCCAGGCCGCGGCCGCGCCGTCCACGGTGCCCAACAGGTCCCGGACGCCGGCCAGGGTCGGTGCGGTGACCACCGGCAGCACCCGGCCGAGCGCCGGGATCACCAGGATGGCGTAGATCAGCAGGACGGGGAGCACGATCAGCGGCGATCCGACGATCCGGGCCGTCCACGACCAGCGCGGGGCCAGGATCATCAGCGCCCAGAACGGCGCGGCGACCGCGAACGTCAGGGTGAACAGTGTCCCGGTCACGCGGCCACCACCACGTCCGCGCGGCGCCGGCCGCCGGCCAGGACCGCACCGGCGGCGGTCGCCGTGGCCGCCACCAGGGCCGCCGCGACGGCCAGGGTGAGCGCGTCCGGGCGCAGCAGCGGCTGCCCGCGCAGCGCCTGCCAGGTGAGCAGCAGCGTGGCCGCGCCGTACGCCGCGCCGGCGACGAGCAGCAGGCGGGCCCGGGTCGCCTCGTCCAGCCGGGTGCCGAGGAAGCGGTTGAGCAGGATCGCCAGCAGCGGCAGCGCCTGGAGGGCGTGCAGCCCGACGAAGTGCCCGATCCGCAGGTCTCCGCCGGTGGTGCTCCAGCCGACCAGCGGCAGCCCCGGCCTGCCGTCGGCCACACCGACGCTGTGCGCCCCGCTGATCCCCTCGGCCGCCGACTCCGGCGCGCGGGTCACCATCGGGACGGCGACAAGCATGCCGAGCAGGGACAGGCCCAGGCCGAGCCGGACGGCGTACCCGGCGACCCGGTCCGCCGTGGGCCGCAGCAGCGCCACGACGCCGATGACGAGCTGGGCCATGAACAGCACCATGATCGCTGCGCCCATCGCCGAGAACAGGGCGGCGTTCAACGGGGTGGTGCCGTTGAAGTGGCTGGTGGTGCCGCGCAACACCTGCGTGACGATGATGGCCATCTCCACCACGGACACGGCGACGATCAGCGTGGCCGCCCACTCGGCGACCCGGCTGCGGCGCGGCAGCAGGGTGAGCATCCAGGCGAGGGTGGTGCCGTAGAGCACGAATGAGACGGCGAACTTCAGCGGCTTGAGCCAGATCGGCGCGCCGGTGAGCACCCGCGGGTCGGCCAGGACGCCGACCGCCGCGACGACGGTGAGCACCGCCATCGCCGCGACGAAGAGCATGAGGGGGCGGTGCCAGTGGGCCGCCCGGTTCAGCACCGTAGTCATGTCTTTGATGCTGGTGAGCGGCCCGGGCGGTCGCGCCCGACCGCAGGCCCCGATGCCGGCCGCAGGTCCGGAACCCGCCTCCTACCCAGGGTGGAGGCGGTCGCGTGCTACGCGGGGTCGGCGGGCCGTGACTGGACGAGTTGGACCGGGTTGCCGTCGGGGTCGGCGGTCCAGGCGATGAGCAGCCGGTCCAGCCAGACGTGCGGCGCGGCGAGCGCCGGGGCGCCCGCGGCGGTCAGCCTCGCGTACGCGGCCGCCGTGTCGTCGGTCCAGAGCACCACGGCGGCGCGCTGCCCGCTCGGCACCGGGTCGAGCCCGTGGTCGTCGCGGGTGGACGCCACCGAGGCGATGCCGATCCGGTAGCCGTCCAGCGCCAGGTCGACGTGGATGGGCGTGCCCTCGGCGGGCACCCGGAAGGTCTCGGTGAAGCCCAGCCCGGCGTAGAAGGCGGCGGCCCGGGGCACGTCGTCGCTGAACAGGATCACCTGCGGGGTGCGGAACATCGACACCGGGGGACCGTACCGTCAGTCGGGCAGCATCGGCATCTCGAGCCCGGGGTCGCGGCCGAGCAGCACCCCGCGGGTGAGTGCCCGCGACCCGAACCGGTCCCGCACGGCGTCCACGGCGGCGTCCAGCGCCGGCCCCGGATCGCGGGTGAAGGGCAGGGTGAGCTGCACGTGCTCGCCGTCCAGGTTGCCGACGGCCACCCCGATGAGGGTGACGCCCCGGGTTTCGATCTCCGGCAGGGCCGCCCGCAGCAGGGCCCGGGCGGCGGCCCGCAGCGGCGCGGTCTGCGCGGTCGGCTTGTCGAGGGTGTGCGCCCGGGTGGCCCGGGTGTAGTCGGCGAAGCGCAGCCGCAGGGTCACCGTGCGGCCGGTGCGCCGGGCCGCCCGCATCCGCCCGGTCACCCGGTCGACCAGCCCGGCCAGCACGGCGTCCAGTTCGGCGGGGGAGTGCGGCTCGCGGCCCAGCGCGTGCTGGGCGCCCATGGAGGAGCGCCGCCGGCCGACCTGCACGGCGCGCGGGTCGCGGTTGTGTGCGAGGGCGTGCAGGTGCCGGCCGGCGCCCGCGCCGAGCAGCGACACGAGGGTCGGCTCGTCGAGGCGGGCCACCTGCCCGACCGTCCGGATGCCCCGCTCGCGCAGCTTCATGGCGGTGACCGGGCCGACGCCCCAGAGCCGCTCCACCGGCAGCGGGTGCAGGAAGGCCAGCTCGCCCTCGGGCGCGACCACCAGCAGCCCGTCCGGCTTGGCCACGCCGCTGGCCACCTTGGCGAGGAACTTGGTGCGGGCCACCCCCACGGTGATCGGCAGGCCGACCTGCCGGCGGACCTCCCGGCGCAGCTCGGCCGCGATCCCGGCGGGCGGGCCGACCAGCCGGCGCAGCCCGCCCACGTCGAGGAACGCCTCGTCGATGCTGAGCCCCTCGACCAGCGGGGTGGTCCGCCGGAAGATCTCGAACACCGCCCGGCTGGCCGCCGTGTAGGCCGCCATCCGGGGCGGCACCACGACGGCGTCCGGGCAGAGCCGCCGGGCCTGCCGGCCACCCATGGCGCTGCGCACCCCGCGCGCCTTGGCCTCGTAGCTGGCCGCGAGGACCACACCGCCGCCGACGATCACCGGCCGCCCGCGCAGCCGGGGGTCGTCGCGCTGCTCGACCGAGGCGTAGAACGCGTCCAGGTCGGCGTGCAGGATGGTGGCCTCGCTCGACACCACCACATGTTCGCACAGATGTTCGAACAGCGGGCCGATCAGGGCATGCTGACCGCGAGTTTCCCCAGCGTGCCGCCGAACCCGGCCAGCGCCCGGGGCACCTCGTCCAGCTCGTAGCGGCGCTCGACCGGCACCCGGACGCGGCCGGCCAGCACGTCGTCGGCGAGCCGGTCGAGGGTCTTCCGCTCGGGCTTGCCGAGGATCGAGACGGCCGCCGGGTGCTGGTCGGGCCCGAAGCCGATGGTCGAGGCCAGCCGTCCGCCGGCGGCCAGCAGCCCCGCCAGCGGCGCGCCCTCGCCGGCCAGGTGCACGACCCCCGAGACGCCGTCCGGGGCGAGCGCGCGCACCTGCCCGGTCAGGTCGCCGGTGTAGTCGACCACCTCGGCGGCGCCCAGGTCCCGGACGAAGTCGGTGGGCGGCCCGGGCCGGGCGGTAGCGACGACCCGGGCGCCGGCGAGCCGGGCGTACTGCACGGCCAGCGCGCCGACCCCGCCGGTCGCCCCGGCCACCAGCACCGTGTCGCCGGGACGGACGGCCAGCGCGTCGAGCGTGTCGAGCGCGGTGGCGCCGGCCAGCCCCAGCACGCCGGCCGTGGCCAGTTCGATGCCGTCCGGTACGCGGGCGATCCCGTCGCCGCCGCCCACGGTCACGTACTCGGCCCACGTGCCGTCGCCCAGGTAGGAGCGCATGAGCACCCCGAACACCGGATCGCCGACCCGGAACTCGCTGGTGCCGCCGATCGCCTCGACCTCGCCGGCGAAGTCCTTGCCGAGCACCACCGGGTACCGGTAGTCCATGGCCCCCCGCATCGCCCCGGACGCCACCTTGACGTCGAAGGCGTTGATCGAGGACGCCCGTACCCGGACCAGCACCTCGTCCGGGCCGGGGCTGGGCCGGGCCAGGTCGTCCCGGGCGGTCGCCGGCGCCCCGTCCCGGTCGAGTGTGATCGCCTGCATCCGCTCGTCCCTTCTCCCGAGGATCGGGTCAGGCGCCGCGGGTGCGGGGCTGGTGGGACAGCGAACTCGGCGCGTTGAGGCCCGCGTCGTCACTCACGCTCATCCCCAGCCGCTCGACCAGTTCGCCGCCGAGCCACCCGGTGAACCCGGCCAGCACGATGCCGGCGAAGCTGCAGACCAGCGCACCGGCGTTCGGTTCCCAGTTCTCGGTGCCCCGGCGCAGCAGCCAGCTCACCGCGAACAGCACCAGCACGACCACGTTGCCGAGGCCGTGCGTGGCGCCGACCCGCTTGGCGCGGGTGCCGGCCGGGATGGCCGACCAGTCGATCAGGCCGAACACCGCCGCCACCAGGCCGCCGATCACCCCGGCGGCGATGGTGTACGCGGCGGAGACCTGGAAGCCCGCCCGGTCGGTGATCAGGTACAGGATGTCGAAGATCACCGCCGTGGCGAGCAGCCCGAGCGGGAACACGATCAGGATGGGGTGGATGGCGTGCCCCATCGACTTCGCGCGACTCTCCATGCCGGTCCTTCCTTCTCGGCCCCCAGGCGCGGCCGGTTTCCCCGTCCGGCACCGGCTACACCTCGCGGCGGGCGAGGGCGACGGCCTGCCGGGGTGCCCGGCGGACCACCGCGAGCCGGTCGCCGCGCACCCGTAGCGAGGTACGCCCGCCGCGCCGCCGCCGCACCGTGAGGTCCACCGTCGCGCCGCCCACCCGTACGCCCTCCAGCCGCAGGTCGGGCAGCCACTCGGGCAGGTGCGGGTCGACGAGGACCATCCGCAGCGGCGCGGCCGGGCGCAGCGCCAGCAGGGCCTGCACCAGGGCCACCACGGCGCTGGCCGACCAGGCCTGCGGGGAGCACGAGTTGGGGTAGACGCCCGGGTGCGGGTGGGCCGCGTCCCGGGGGAGGCCGCTGAGCACCTCGGGCAGCCGGTGGTCGGCGAACAGCGCCGCGGCGCCGAACATGCCCTCGGCCAGCCGGTGCAGGTGCGGCCAGCAGCCGTACCGGGCCAGCCCCACGCCGATGGTGCCCGCCTCCACCGGCCAGACGCTGCCGCGGTGGTAGCTGAACGGGTTGTACGCCGGGTGCTCGGCCGACAGGGTCCGCACGCCCCAGCCGCTGAACAGGTCCGGGGCGAGCAGCCGGTCGGCCACCCGCTCGGCGACCCGCGTGGGCACGATGCCCGTGGCGAGCAGGTGACCGTCGTTGGAGTTGGCCGACCGGACCGGCCGCTTGTCCGGCCCGAGCGCCATGGCGTAACAGCCCCGGTCCGGCAGCCAGAACGCCCGGTGGAACCGCCGGCGCAGCGCCCGGGCTCGCGCCAGCAGGGCGGCGGCCCGCGCCGGATGCCCGGTCACCGTGAACACCACGGCGGCGTGCCGCAGGGCGGCGTACCAGTAGCCCTGGAGCTCGCTGCTGGCGATCGGGTTCGGCACCACCTCGCCCCGCTCGTCGACGATCGCCGTGTCCGAGTCCTTCCAGCCCTGGTTCTTCAGCCCGCCGGCGGAGCGGCAGTGGTAGTCGAGGAACCCGTCGCCGTCCGGGTCGCCGTACCGGTCGATCCACGCCAGCGCCCGGCTCGCGGTGGGCAGCAGGTCCCGCACCGTGTCCAGGTCGCCCGTCCAGGCCAGGTACTGGCCGAGGAACACCAGGAAGTCGGGCGCCGTGGACCAGTCGCCGTAGTAGGCCGTGAAGGGATTCAGCCCGAGCAGCGAGACCGGGCCCTGCCGGGCCTCGTGCAGCGGCTTGCCGGGTTCCTCGTCCCGCCAGTCGTCCAGCCGGCGGCCCAGGTGCTCGGCGTTGAGCCGGAGGCTGTCGGCCAGCATGGTGGGGCCCGCGAGCAGCGCCTGCCAGGAGGCGGTCATCGTGTCCCGGCCGAAGATCTCCTGGTAGACGGGGAGACCGGCGATCGGTGCCGTCGGGCCGGCCGGCTCGCCGAGCGGCAGCACGGCCAGGTCCCGCACGGCGCACCGCCAGGCCGCCGTGACATCGAAGTTGCTGCTGGACAGCCGGGCCAGCTCGGCGCCCAGCCGCGCCCGGGCCCGGGCGGCCGGGTCGTCGGGTTCGGCGAAGGTGGCCGGGGGCGCGGGCAGCCGCTCCCCGTCGAAGACCGGCTCGACGAGCAGTTCCGCGCCCGCGCTGCCGCCCGGCGGCACGGCCAGGTCGACCGTGAACCCGCCGTCTGCGTACGCCACCGGGGCGTCGGCGCGCAGCCGGACCGCGACCGCCCGGTCCAGGCCCTCGTGCCGGTAGGTGAGCAGCAGCTCGCCCGCATCCGGATCCCACCCGGCGTGCACGTCGCCGACCTGGAGCCGGTGGCCCGCCTCGGCCTCACCGGTGTCGGCGAAGTCCGCGTCGACCGCAGCCCGCAGCCGGAACCGCAGCGCCCGGGCCGCGTAGCTGATGACGGTGAACCGGCTGCGCAGCCCGGGGCCGACGAACCGCTCGACGGTCAGGTACGCGGCCCGCGACGGCAGCACCTCCCCGTCGCCCAGCTCGGCGTAGGAGAGTTGGGCGTGCCCCCGCACGTTGGCGGTGGCGAACGGCACCGGCTCCCGGCCGTCCACCGTGATCCGCTCCCGGCTCAGCACCCGGGTGTTGCGGGCGAAGAAGCCCTGCGGGTCCGCCCCGGCGATCCGGCCGCGCACGTCGGTGACCAGGGTGCTCCACCCGCTCGCCACATAGAGCAGGTCGGGCCGGACGCGCAGGTTGCCCACCCAGGTCATCGGCCCGCCGTTACCCCTTCGCGCCTCCGCTACACCGGGCGGTCAGGGCGCGGTGCGGGCCCGGTCCCGGACGAGCAGCTCGACCACCACGGCGATGGCCACCGCCTCCACGGCCAGCAGGGTGAGCAGGATCAGCAGCTGGGTGGCACCGGCGCGGACCGGGCCGGCCCCGCCGAGCAGCACGCCGACGAACGCGCCGGGCAGGGTGACCAGCCCGACCGTGCGGGTCTGGTCGAGCGCCGGGACGAGGGCCTGCCCGGCGGCCGGGCGGCAGATCTCCAGCGCGGCGTCGCGGGGGAGCAGGCCCAGGGCCAGCCCGGCCTCGTACTCGCCGTGCCGGGTGCGCAGCTCGTCGAGGGTGCGTCGGCCGGCCAGGCTGGTCGCGGTCATGGCCCCGCCGATGAGGATGCCGGCGGTCGGCAGCACCACGAGCGGGGTCGCCGGCAGGGCCCGGCTCGCCAGGAGCACGGCCAGGCTGGGGACCACCCCGGCCGCGACGGCCAGCGGCGCGACCCGGGCGGGCGCCTCGGCGCCGATCCGGCGGCGCGCGGTGAACCCGGCGACGGCGTACATGAGCAGTACGAACGCGGCGGTGCTCCACCAGGCGCGGAGCACCGCGACGATGACCAGCGAGACGGCGCCGAGCTGGACGGTGGCCCGGGCCGCCGCGGTCAGCACGGTCCGGGCCCGGCCGAGCCCGGTGAGGCGCAGCACGGCCGCGCCCGCCAGGGTGAGCGCGGTGAGCGCGACCACCAGCGCGGGGCCGATCGGTACGGTGCCGCCGCTCACCCGGTGATCGTATGCCGGGGACCGGCCGGCGGGTGCGGTCCCGCCGGCCGGCCGTCCGGTGTCACCGGCCGTAGACCTCGAACTCGTAGAGCGAGAAGCCGTACGAGGTCGCCCGCTTGACCCCGTACATCCGCACGTAGCGGGCCGTGACCGGGGCGAGGGTGACGTTGTCGGTGCCGCCGTTGCCGGCGGTGGTGCTGAACACCGGCTGCCACGTGCTGCCGTCCGCGGAGACCTCGATCCGGTACGCGCTGCCGTACGCGGCCTCCCAGCGCAGCACCACCCGGGCGACCGTGCGGGCGGCCCCCAGGTCCACCCGGATCCACTGGTTGTCGTTGTAGCTGCTGGCCCAGCGGCTGCCCAGGCTGCCGTCGACCGCCTTGTCCGGAGTGTGGCTGGTGAGGAACTGGGTGCTCGACGCGCTCGCGGCGCGCCCCTGGGCCAGGTTCGTGACGTCGTCGCCGCGGCGCGCCGGGAACGAGACGACCTGCTGGTAGGTGGGGCGGTTCTGCCAGGCGATCACCGGGTGGGTGATGCCGCCGAGCCCGGACTGGGCGATGGCGTCGGCGCACCACTGGTCGCCGGCCCCGCAGGACTTGTCGCCGGGGTAGACGGTGGTGGCCGGCACCGTCGCGGCCTGCGCGAGGGTGTCGAGCAGGCCCTGCCGGCAGGCGCCGAGGTTGCCGTTGCCGCAGTACGTCCGGCCCAGCCCGCCGGCCACCGGGTCGCCGAGCACGGCGCGGATGTCCTTGTCGACGTAGCCCCACCAGCCGTACTGGAAGGAGGAGCCCTTGTGTGGCTGGCCCGCGAGCGCCCAGACGGCGCTGCCGTCGCGACCGCCGTTCTGGCCGCCGGACGGCGCCTCGTTCACCTCGATGGCGTCCACCAGCGCTGCGTAGAGGTCGGGGCCGAGGCCGGGGCGGAACTCCGCGGCGGCCAGCAGCGGCCACCAGGCGTCGAAGATCCGGATGGCGTCGGCGTGCTGGTAGACCTTGGAGCCGGCGGCGGTCTCCACCCGGCGGGCGCCGGCCTGCTGCCAGGCCCGCAGCTTGGTAACGGCGTCGGCCAGCGCCGGGTCGGTGACCGGTGCGCCGTCGAGCACCCGGAGCAGGTCGCCGAGGACCTGCTGGCCGCGCAGGTCGGTGACCGCGGCGTCGGCCATGATCCGCACGACGTCGGCCCGCCCCAGCTTGCGCTGGGCGATCGCGGCGCGCACCGGCCCGTCGAGGAGCTGGCCCCGGTGCACCGACCCGAAGCTGAAGTTGCCGTCGGCCGCCCCGAAGTCCCGGGCCTGCTTGTTGTTCCAGCTGACGTAGTAGTCCTGGTTCACCGACTGCGGGTGGGCGGCGGCCGGCGTGTAGCTGGCGGTGTTGGTGTCCGGGTTCCAGCCGACCCACTCGTTGGCCGCCTCGGCCCGGGTGGGCAGGTTGGGGTCGGCCGTGGCCGGCCGGACCGGGTTGGAACCGGAGTTGAAGTAGGCCGCCTCGGTCGAGTTGACGTAGAACCAGTTGAACGCGTAGCCCACGTTCGCGGCCGACTGCTGGAACGCCGCCGCCGAGCCCATGGCGGCCGGGTCGTTGTACGCCTGGAAGCCGATCGCCGAGTCGGCCTCGTGCCGGTAGGTCGAGCGCAGCTTCGTGAACGCGGTCGGCTGCCCGTTCACCAGCCCCCGGTAGGCGACGAGCCCGTAGCGGGTGCGCAGGGCGCGCAGCGTGTACGAGCCGGCCGGGGTGGAGTCGGCCACCGTCGGCGACCAGGAGTTGCGGTGCTCGAGGACCTCCATGGCCACGCACTGCCCGTGCCACAGGTAGCGGTTCGAGGCGAGCGTCGGGGCGCTGCCGTCGGTGGTGCACAGCGGCACCGCGTACGTGTCGGTGAGGTCCTGGGCGGCGGAGGTGGCGCTCCACGCGTAGTCCTGGCCCCGGCCGAGCAGCACGTAGAGGTTCAGCCCGGCGAAGGCGGCGCCGCGGGCGCTGACCCCCGGCCCCTGGAGTTCCTGGAGCATGAGCAGTTGCGGGGCGAAGTAGCCGGTCTGCGGGCCGAACACGGCGACCGGGTTGCCGGTGGTGGTGTGCCGGCCGGAGATCACCACGGCGTTGGACATGCCGTGCGACCGCAGGCCGGCGAGGCCGTTGAGCAGGCCCTGGGTGCCGGCGCTGCCGCCGCCGTCCTTGGTGGTGGTCGCCCCGCCGCTCGGGTCGTAGGCGAGCGGCTCGGCCACGACGCTGCCGGCGTCGGGGAGCACCGCGCCGGTCGCGCCCGGCGGGGTGGCGCCGTAGGGGAAGCTCTGCCCGTCGTGCAGGGTGAGCACGGTCTCCGGGTCGTTCTGGGAGCGGAACGCCTGCCAGACCCGGTCGCCTTCGGTGGCGCCGTACTTGGCCCGGGCGGCCACCCGGACCAGGGCGGACTGGATCTCGGAGCCGCCGCCCCCGCCGAACAGCCCGCCGATGACGCCGGCCGTGGCGATGAGGTCGGTCATGGTGAAGTGCGTCGGCTTGCCGGCGCCGGCCAGGACGTACTCGCCGGGGTAGTTGTCGTCGGCGATGGACTTGTCGACGTAGGCGTTGACACCGGCGATGTAGTCGGTGACGTCGTCGTAGAGCTGCTGGCCGCGGGCGCCCTTCTGGCGCAGCGCGTCGACCTGGGCCTGGAGGTCCGCCTCCGTGTAGGGCGAGTTGGCCCAGATGCTCTGCTCCAGCTCCCGGTTGCCGGGCGCGCCGCCGGCGAAGGAGGTCAGCGTGCCGCGGCCGGCGTGCCGCAGCAGGTCCATGACCCAGAGCCGGTCCTGGGCCCCGGCGTACCCGGCGCCGAACATGGTGCCCGAGCGGGTCGTGCCCGTGACGTGCGGGACGCCGGTCGCCTTGTCGCGGACGATGGTGACGTCGGCGCGGGGCCGCACGGTGCTCTCGACCTGCGCGTCGGGCACGCCGAACGACGCGTCGTTGTAGAACTGGGCGATCTGCTCGTCGGTGAGCCCCGCGTAGCCGTAGACCAGGTTCGCGTACTCGTCGAGCTGGTCGCCGGAGTGCGCGGGCCGGGTGCCGAGCGCCTGGTGGGCGAGGATCGCGGCAAGGGTGGCGTTGCCGTTCTCGCCGGGCGGCAGGATGTCGGCGCACTGGCCGAGGCAGTAGTCGCCCGGGGCGAAGGTCGTGGCGGCGAGCGCCGGTGACGGTGGGACGACCGTCAGGGCGCTCGCCGCCGCGGTGAGGGTCGCGGCCAGGGCCGCGAGCCGCTTACGGGTGGTGGGACGGGGCATGCGGATCCTCCGGTGTGCGGAGTCGGGCCGGGACTGCGCCCGGCTACCGCTTGCCGACGTCTCGCCCTCCGCGCCCGGGCGTCACACCCGGAGGTGAGAGTGACTCATGTCTACCTCCGGGTAATGATTGATGGCGTTCCATGCCTCGGGATAGGTGGCGTTCACCAGGCGCGAATGCCGACGTTTCGGATCGATCACGGCAGCGCGAGCACGGCCTCGTGTCCCAGGTGGTCGGACGCCCACCGGCCGGCCGGGGTCCGCCGCTCGTTGCCGAAGACCGCACTGGACACCGGCATCACCGCGCCGCGGACCAGCACCATGTCGATCCGGTGCTCGATGTCGTCGGCCGGCTCGGTGAGGTCGTCGCCCAGGCCGGAGGTGTAGCCGGGGTCACCGGGGTGCAGGATCGGCCAGGTGTCGACCATCCCGCCGGCGACCAGCGCGAGGTAGGCGAGCCGGTTGTTCGGGTCGGGAAGTTCGGGCCCGCTGTTCAGGTCGCCGAGGAGGACCAGCCGGCCGGGCACGTTCAGCGGGCCGCGCAGCAGCTCCTGCGCCTGCAGCAGGCGTACGCCGGGGTGGAACGCCTCCAGGTGGGTGTTGACGAACCGGAAGGCGCGGGTGCCCAGCGTGGCGTCCACGGCCGTCCAGCCGCGGGTGCTCGTGGCCGTCCCGCCGGTGGCGGCGAGCGGGAAGACCAGGTTGTTGACGAAGTTGCCCGACGAGGTGGCGTTCACCTTGACCCGTCCGCCGTGCCGCACCAGGATCACGTCGCGCATGGTCAGCCGGACGTCCCGCAGGTGCGGCGCCCCGGCCGGACCTTCCAGGTCCGCCTCGTCCCGCACCACCACGACGTCGTAGCGGTGGCCGGACCCGGCCAGCTCACCCATCAGCAGCGCCAGGTAGTCGTAGCGGACCTCGGTGGCCGGGGCCGGGTCGCCGAGCGGCCCGGTGCGCCAGAGCGCCACCTCCTGGAGCCCGACCAGGTCGGGCTTGCGCTCCCGGATCTCGTCGGCGATCAGCGCCGCCCGGGCCGGGAAGTCGACCAGGTCCACGTGGCTCAGCAGGGCGGCGTTCGCGGCCAGGAACGCCGGCAGGGTCGGCGCCCCGATCGACGGCGTGAGGTCGCCGCCCAGGTAGAGGTTGCGGGTCAGCACGGAGACCTTGGGCCCGGCTTCCGCGTGTGCCGGTGGGGCGACGAGCCCCAGGCCGGCCACCGCGAGGGCGGCCGCGGTGGCCAGCCTGGCCAGGCGTCGGAGGTGTGCGCGAAGGCTGCCGTCCATGACTGTCGTCCTTCCCGGCGGGATCGTTGATCGGCGTACGCTAACGCCGGTCACGCCACCGTGGACACCGCCGTTCGGGCCACCTCGGCCGGGCGGTCAGGCTTGGGAGCCCGCGATGTTGACCATCCAGTTGATGCCGAACCGGTCGACGCACATGCCGAACTCGTCGCCCCACATCTGCTTCTCCAGCGGGACCGCGACGGTGCCGCCCTCGGCGAGCTGCCGCCAGTAGCCCCGCAGCTCGTCGGCGTCGTCACCGCTGAGGCTGATCGAGATCCTGGCACCGGGCTGGTATTCCATCTCCGGCGGCGTGTCGGAGGCCATCAGCGTGAAGCCGCGGTCGGTCTCCAACTGTGCGTGCATGACGTTGTCGGCCACCGCCGGGTCGGGGTTGCCGAACTCGCCGAAGGTGCTCAGCGTCAGGTTGCCGCCGAACACCTTCTGGTAGAACTCCATGGCCTGCCGCGCGTCGTCGCGGAAGCTGAGGTACGGGTTGAGCCGAGACGCCATTGTGCGACCCTCCTTCGTCCGTGAACGAGGGCCATCGTCGCAGCTGGGTACGACGGTCACAACGACGCGTGACCGGTGAGTCGCCGCAGGTACGACGGAAGCGGTGGAGGTGGCGCCGTTGCCACCCCCACCGCCTTTTTCCCCGCCGGTGCGCCGTCAGTTCTTCTGGAACGACTGACGCACCACACCCCCCACCAGGGCACACCAGGTGGTGGTGCTGACCTTGCCGTTCGGGTCGAGACCGTGCAGTTCCTGCAGGTCCTTGAGGGCCTTCTTGGTGGGGTAGTCGTACTCGCCGGTGATCGCGACGTCGGCGTAGCCCTTGGAGTTGAGCATGAACTGCACCGTCTCCACCGGGATGCCGGTGGCGTCCTTCTCCAGCTCGGGCGCGAGGGTCTCCCAGGTCGGCGCCGTGAGGGTGGCGTCGATGTCGACCGGGATGCCGTTGCGTGCCTGCCAGTCCTGCACGGCCGCCACGGTGGCCGCGTCGAAGACGCCGGTGATCGGAACGGTGTAGCCGCGGAAGGTGAGCAGGCGCTGGGCGACCTGCACCACCGGACCGCCGACGAAGCGCCAGATGTCCGGCCAGCGGCGTGCCGGCACGTCGGCCAGGTCGGTGCCGAGCTTGGCGAAGACCCGGCGGCGCAGGGCCGGGAACTCCCGGTAGAACATCGCGCCCGGGCACAGGGTGGCCCGGAAGTCCCAGTGGCCGAAGATGTCGTGCGCGTGCAGGCCGTACTGCCGGCACACGGCGGTGCTGAGCTTCACGAGCGAGTCGAGCAGCTCCTCGGGCGGCGTCTCGGTGACGTAGGTGCCCTCGTTCTCGATGCCGATGGCCCGGCCGTTCTCACCCGGGCAGTGCGCCGAGATCATCTGCCGGTCGCCGGCCTGCAACCGCTCCAGGCTGCCGTGCCGTCCCTCCAGGACGTGGCCGCCCCGGCTGACGGTGAAGTGCTGCCCGGTGTCGGACCACCGGTTGGTGTCCATGTGCAGGTCCTGGCAGTCGCGGGCGAGCTGCTTGGCGTGTTCCTCGGAGTAGTCCGTGCTGTTCGGGAACGCCATGTGGTGCAGCATGATCTTGTTGGTCGCGATCGCGCTGATCGACAGCGGGTCCGCCGGCGGGCGGGCGCCCCACTCGTCGCAGCTGATGATCCAGTCGAGGTCCGCGCCCGGCGCGGCCTGCGCGGCGGCCGGGAAGGCGAGTTCGCTCCCGACGACCGCCACCGCGGCGGCGCCGAGGCCGGCCCGCAGCAGGGTACGACGGTCCAGCTCGGGGTGGTCGAAGTGCATGGCATCTCCTCAGTGGCCCGACGGGTGAGCGGGCATGTAAAGGAACTCCAACTGCTGCGCGCGAAGTGGAGAATATTGCCAGGATCGGCCGGTGCGCCAGAGGACAAATGCGACGACCACGGATTGCCGGGACGCCATTCCCACCGCCGGAGTAGGCGATGTCACGTCCGGTGGCTGGGACGGCGGGGTCCGCGGCGCGGGTCGTGGTGGCAGTCTGGGACCCGTGCAGCCACCCCGCCTGACCGGTCTCCTGGTGCTGGTCGCGGTGCTCGCGGCCGCCGGCGCCTTCGGCTGGTGGCGACGGCGTCGCGACGGCCGGCTGCGCGTCGTGTCCCCGGCCGGCGACGTGGCGCACCGGGCTGCCCTGGCCGCTCTCGGCGTCCGCACCGGCGAGGTCACGCTGGTCCAGTTCTCCGCACCGGTCTGCGCGCCCTGCCGGGCGGCTCGCCGGGTGCTCGAGGACGTGGCGGGGCGGTTCGACGGGGTCGCCCTGCTGGAGGTGGGCGTCGAAGAGCACCTCGACCGGGCCCGCGAGCTGGACGTCTGGCGCACCCCGACGGTGCTGCTGGTGGACGGCACCGGCCGGATCGTCCGGCGGGCCGCCGGCGTGCCGGACCGGGCGGACCTGCTCGCCGCGCTCGCCCCGCTGGCCGCCGGGGCGCGGGCGTGACCGGGGTGCGGCTCACCCGGCGGCGGGTCGTGGACCACGGGCGGCTCGCGGCGAGCCTCTGTGCGTCGGTCACCACCGCCTGACCGACCCCTTCGCCACCCGAACGGAACCCCTCATGCTGCTCGACCCTCGCGGGCCGCGGTTCGCCGCCGCCCTCACCACCGTCGTCCTCGCCGTCGCCCTGGTCACCGGCTCCGGCTGGCTCGTCCTGGCCCAGGCCGTCGTCTTCGCGCTGACCGCCGTCCACCCGCGCCTCGGCCCGTACGGCCTGCTCTTCCGCGCGCTGGTCGCGCCCCGGCTCGCCCCGCCGGCCGAGCTGGAGCCGTTCGCCCCGGTCCGGTTCGCCCAGCTCGTCGGCCTCGCCTTCGCCGCGGCTGGCGCGGTCGGCTGGCTGGCCGGCGTGCCGCTGCTCGGGCTGGTCGCCACCGCCGCTGCGCTCGCCGCCGCCTTCCTCAACGCGGCCTTCGGGCTCTGCCTCGGCTGCGAGGGCTACCTGGCGATCCGCCGCCTCACCGGCCGCCCCCTGGCCGCGCGAGTGCCGGTGCGCTCACGCTGACGCGACGCCAGCTCGCCGAGCTGGCGGGTTCCCGGCCCGCCGGATGCCGCCACCACGCCGACCTGGAGTGAATCACGGACCCGGGGCGGGCAGTGGCGGGGGGTCGTGGCGTGTGTGCCGGCGTTGATCGACTCCAGGTCGCCTAGCTGGCGGTATTCCGGGTCGGCGGATGCCGCCACTGCGCCGAGCTGGCGTGATCGACCGCCTGTCGCAGCTCAAACCCGGTTGGAAACGTTTTCGTAACGAGCTCTTGACCTGACCGTCGGGTCGGGCGCAGACTCCCGGAAACGTTTACAGCAGAGCAGCTGGAGGTGCGGGCGTGGGTCGTAAACGTTTACAGGAGTCGGCCGACGGCCGGCCCACCGTCCACACCGTCGCCGCCCGCGCCGGTGTCTCCATCGCGTCCGCCTCGCGCGTCCTCAACGGCGTCGGCGGCAGCCCGGAGACCATCCGCAAGGTGCGCGAGGCCGCGGCCGAGGTCGGGTACGTGCCCAACGCCATCGCCCGCTCGCTCCAGTCCCAGCGCACCGGCCTCGTGGCGCTCGCCGTCGAGGACATCGGCAACCCGGTGTACGTCGAGATGATGCGGGCCATCGAGTCCGTGGTGGCCGCCTCCGGCCGGCAGCTGCTGGTGCACGCCACCGGCGGGCGGATCGACAACGAGACCGCCCTGCTGCGCCGGCTGGCCCACCGCTACGTCGACGGCATGATCGTCTCCCCGATCCGGGTCACCGACGACCACCTCGCCGCGCTGGTCGACAGCCCGGTCCCGGTGGTCGTGGTCGGCCAGCTCCCCGCCGACGCGCCCGTGGACAACGTCCGCACCGACTCGCGTACCGGCGTGGGGTTGGCCGTCGACCACCTGGTCGCGGCCGGGCGGCGGCGGATCGGCTTCGTCAACGGCCCGCTGGACACCGTGCCCGGCGCGGCCCGGGACGCCGGCTTCCGGTCGGCCCTCGCCCGGCACGGCATCGCCCTCGACGAGCGACTCGTCGAGATCGGCGACTTCCGCTACGCGGCCGGCCGGGCCGCCGCCGAGCGCCTCCTCGCCCGCGCCGAGCCCGACGCGCTGGTCTGCGCCAACGACCTCATCGCCGTCGGCGCGCTGCACGCCCTGCTCGCCGCCGGCCGGCGCGTCCCCGACGAGGTGGCGCTGGTCGGCATGGACGACACCGAGCTGGCCCAGATGACGTTCCCGCAGCTCTCCAGCGTCTCCCTCGGCTCGGCCGAGCGCGGTCGCCGCGCCGCCGAACTGCTGCTCCAGCGCATCGCCGACGCGAGCCTGCCGCCGCGCCGCGAGCAGGTCGCCCCCAGCCTCGCCGTGCGCGCCTCCAGCACCACGACCCCGCTGTTCGTTCCCGCGCCGGCCGAGCCGGCGCCCGCGCCGCGTACCCCGGAGGTGACGGCATGACCACGGTGGCCGAACGGCCCGACGTCGCCCGCGCCGACGGGCCCCGCAGGGCCCGGTCCCGCTCCGACCGGCTCGGCATCTACCTGCTGCTGCTCCCGTCGCTGCTGCCCATCGTGGTGCTGTCGGTCTTCCCGCTGGTGCGCGGCATCTACCTGGGCTTCACCGACGCCCGCGCGGGCCGCAACGTCG
This sequence comes from Micromonospora chaiyaphumensis, assembly GCF_900091435.1. Classification (GTDB taxonomy): domain Bacteria; phylum Actinomycetota; class Actinomycetes; order Mycobacteriales; family Micromonosporaceae; genus Micromonospora; species Micromonospora chaiyaphumensis. The sequence continues at coordinate 359,168 of NZ_FMCS01000001.1, read as the reverse complement.
AGATCAGCTTCACCGGGCTGGAGAACTACCGGGAGCTGCTCGGCGACGAGCTGTTCTGGAACTCGTTCAAGATCGGCCTGCTCTGGGCGGTCGGGGTGACCGTGCTCCAGTTCGTGCTCGCCCTCGGGCTGGCGCTGCTGCTCAACCAGCAGCTGCGCTTCCGCGGGCTGGCCCGGGTGCTGGCCGTGGTGCCCTGGGCGATGCCCCCGGTGGTGGTCGGCATCCTGTGGAAGCTGGTCTACCACCCGGACGCCGGCCTGCTGAACGAGTTCTTCCACCGCGTCGGCGCGGACGGGCTGCGCACCAACTGGCTCGGTGACTTCAGCACCGCCCTGCCCGCGGTCATCATCGTCGGCGTCTGGGCCGGCCTGCCGCAGACCACCGTGGTGCTCCTCGCCGGGTTGCAGGGCGTGCCGCGCGAGTTGCACGAGGCGGCCGCCGTGGACGGCGCGGGCACCTGGCACCGGTTCCGCAACGTGACGCTGCCCGCCATCGCGCCGGTCGTCGTGGCGATCACCTCGCTGGACTTCATCTGGAACTTCAACTCGTTCGGCCTGGTCTACGTGCTCACCGCGGGCGGGCCGGGCGGCAAGACCATGCTGCCGATGCTCTTCGCCTACGAGGAGGCGTTCCGCTACGGCAACTACGGCTACGCCGCCGCCCTCGGCAACGTCATGGTCGTGATCATCGTCGCGCTGCTCGCGGTCTACCTGCGGCGCCGACTCCGGGAGGCGAACTGACATGTTCGGAAAGCCGAGCCGCACCGGGCGGACGCTGCAGTACGTCGCGCTGACCGGCTACCTGATCTTCCTCGGGTTCCCGCTGGTCTGGCTGCTGTCCACCGCGTTCAAGCCGCCGCGCGAACTGGTGCAGCTGCACCCCACGCTCATCCCGAGCAACCCCACCGTGCAGAACTTCGTGCAGGCCTTCACGGAGCAGCAGCTCGGCCGGGCGGCGCTGAACAGCCTCCAGGTGTCGCTCGCCTCGGCGGTGCTCACCGTGCTGGTCGCGCTGCCCGCCTCGTACGCCCTCGCGCGCTTCCGGACCAAACTCGGCACCGTCGCGCTGGGCTGGGTGCTGCTGTCGCAGCTCTTCCCGTTCGTGCTGCTGATCATCCCGATCTTCCTGATCCTGCGGCAGGTCGGGCTGGCCAACACGCACGCCGGGCTGGTGCTGATCTACGTGGTCTGGGCGCTGCCGTTCGCGCTGTGGATGCTCCAGGGCTTCGTCCGCAACATCCCGCGCGAGCTGGAGGAGGCGGCCAGTGTCGACGGCGCCAGCCGGCTCCAGGTGCTGCGCCGGGTGGTCTTCCCGCTGCTCGCGCCGGGCATCGTGGCGACCGCGCTGTTCTCCTTCATCTCCGCCTGGAACGAGTTCTTCTTCGCGCTGGTGCTGGTCAAGACGCCGGAGCTGGCGACCCTGCCGGTCGCCCTGGCCCGGTTCGTCGGCATCGAGGGCACCGCCCGCCTGGGTCCCCTGGCGGCCGGTTCGCTGCTGGCCACGCTGCCGAGCCTGATCTTCTTCGCGGTCATGCAACGCCGCCTCTCGTCCGGGTCGCTCGCCGGCGCGGTCAAGGGCTGACCACAACCCCCAACCACCACCAAGGAGGAATCCCCCATGCTCCGTAGCAGGTTCCGCCGACTCGCCGCGGCCGCCGCGGTCGCGGTCGTCGGGCTCGGCGCCCTCACCGCGTGCGGTGACGGCGGCGGCGAGGACGAGACCTCGTCCGGCCCGGTCAAGCTGCGCTTCCTGAGCCTCGCCTGGCAGAAGGAGTCGCTGCAGGCCAACAAGGACCTGGTCGCCAAGTGGAACGCCGAGCACCCGGACATCCAGGTCGAGTACGTCCAGGGCGACTGGAACTCGATCCACGACCAGCTCGTCACCTCGTTCGAGGGCGGCGACGTGGCCGACATCGTGCACTACGAGGCCTCGGCCATCGGTGAGTTCAGCAAGCAGGGCTACCTGGCCGACGTCTCCAAGCTGCTCAGCGACGACTTCAAGGGCCAGATCGACCAGGGCGTCTGGGACACCGCCACCTTCGACGACAAGGTCACCGGCGTGCCGTTCCTGCTGGAGTCGCAGGTCGTCATCGCCAACAAGAAGCTGCTCGACGCCGCCGGGATCGCCGTGCCGCCCGCCGACGGCGGCTGGACCTGGGACGAGTTCCAGGCCAACGCCCAGAAGCTCACCAAGCCCGGCCAGTACGGCGCCGCGTGGGCGCTCAAGTCGCCCACCAACCGGGTGCTGAACCTGGCGCTGAACTATGACGGCAAGTTCTTCTACAGCGACGGCGGCAAGACCGAGGTCAAGGTCGGCGACGCGGAGAAGGAGGTGCCGAAGCGGATCCACGACATGATCTACACCAGCAAGTCGGCCTCCCCGGAGGCGCTCGGCATGAGCGGCGCGGACACCCTGCCCGGCTTCTTCGGCGGCAAGTACGCGATGCTCCCCGGCTCGGTCTCGCTGCGCCAGCAGATGGTCGAGCAGGCCCCGGCCGGCTTCGAGTGGGTGACCCTCCCGCCGATCAAGGGCCTGTCCACCAAGCAGGCGGCCAACCCGCAGACCCTGTCCATCGCCGAGGACAGCAAGCACAAGAAGCAGGCCGCGCAGTTCCTGGAGTGGTTCCTCAACCCGACCAACATGGCCGCCCTGGCCAAGGGTGACTGGCTCGTGCCCACCGGCAAGCAGGCCAACCAGGAGCTGGTCAAGCTCACGAACGGCAAGCAGGGCTGGGACGTGGCCGCGGACAGCGCCGCCGACCTGACCGTCGCCCCGTTCCAGAAGGCCGACGGCTACCCGGAGTGGAAGACCAAGTACGCCACCCCGGCCCTCCAGCAGTATTTCGCCAACAAGATCACCCTGGACCAGCTCGGCACGCAGCTGGTCGACGGTGGCAAGCAGGTTCTGAGGTAACCATGTCACTCTTGCTCGACACGTCGGTCGGATGCCTGGTCGGCGCCGCGGTGGGCGACGCCCTCGGCGGGGCCACCGAGACGGCCCTTCCGGAGCAGATCCGCGCCCGCTTCGGCGGCTGGGTCGAGGGGATCGTCCCCCCGTACCACGCCGACTGGGCCACCGCGCGGCCACTCGCGCCGTACCACAAGGGCGACGGGCACATCACCGACGACACGTTGATGACCCACGCCCTGGTGCGGGCGTACGCGGCCAAGCGGGACCACCTCGACGCGTACGACGTGGTGGAACTGCTCGTCCCCGACCTGATCGAGCGGGTGGTGTACATCCCGGACCTGGAGCGGGAGGGGGTGACCTTCCACCGCCTGGCCGCGGCCGAGCGGTGGTTGGTCACCCGCCTGCACCACGCCCACGCCGACCCGCGCGAGGCGGGCGTCGGCAACATCGTCAACTGCGGCGCCGCCATGTACATGGCGCCGGTCGGCATCGTCAACGCCGGCGATCCCGCCGGGGCGTACGCCGAGGCCGTGGAGATCGCCGGGGCGCACCAGCACAGCTACGGCCGGGAGGCCGCGGCGGTCTTCGCCGCCGCGGTCGCCGCCGCCGCGACCCCCGGCGCGAGCGTCGACGACGTCGTGGCCGCCGCCCTCGACCTGGCCCGCGACGGCACCCGCGCCGCCATCGACGCGGTGGTCAAGGAGGCCCGCGGGCACGACGACTGGAAGGCCGCCATCCCGGCGCTGCGCGCCGCGGTGGCCCCCTACGACACGGTGGGGGAGGAGTACCGCAGCCCCGGCCTGGGCGCTCGCCGTCCGAGCCGGCTGCACGCCATCGAGGAGCTTCCGGTGGCGCTGGGCATGCTCGTGGTGGCCGGCGGCGACTACCGGGCGGCCGTGCTCGGCTCGGTGAACTACGGCCGCGACGCCGACTCCACGGCCACCATGGCCGGCGCGATTGCCGGTGCGCTCGGCGGCGCGGCCGCGGTGCCGGCGGAGTGGTCGGACGTGGTCGCCACGGCGTCCCGCACCGACCTGGTCGAGCCCGCGCGGGTCCTGGCCGGGGTCGCCACCGAGGTCTTCGACCGCGACCGGGAGCGCTTCGCCCGGCGCGCCGAGCGGTTCGGCGGCCTGGCATGAGCGCCGGCGGCGCGGCGGCCGCCGGCCGGCCGAGGGGGACGGCCGGCGGCCTGCGGCTGACCTGGGTGCAGCCGGAGGACCTGCTGCCGCACGAGCTGGCTGCGAGCCGCGACGAGGGCCGCGACGTCACCGCCCTGGCCGACCGCTGGGCGGCGGCCGGCGGCGACGTCACGGCCCCGGTCACCGGGGCCTCGCCGGTGCCGGCGCCGCCGGAGCTGCGGGCCCTCGCCGTCGAGCTGCTCGACGCCGCCGACGCGCTGCCCGGGCCGGACGCCACCGACGAGCCCGCCGACCTCGACGGGGTCCGCAAGACCTGGCCGGGCGCCTGGGACCTGCCGACCACCGTCGAGCGGGACCGGCTGCACGGCGCCTGGCTCGGCCGGGCGGCCGGCTGCCTGCTCGGCAAGCCGGTGGAGAAGATCCCCCGCCACGGGATCCGGGAGATCCTCTCCGCCACCGGCCGGTGGCCGCTGCGCGACTGGTTCACGGCGCAGGGGCTGCCGGCCGACGTGGCCGCCCGCTGGCCGTGGAACCGGCGCAGCGCCCCGACCAGCCTCGCCGAGAACATCGCTGGCATGCCCGAGGACGACGACCTCAACTTCCCGCTGCTGGCGCTGCGGATCCTGGAGACCCACGGGCCCGGCTTCACCAGCGCCGACGTGGCCCAGGCCTGGCTGGACTGGCTGCCCGCCGGGCGGGTGTTCACCGCCGAGCGGGTCGCCTACCGCAACCTGCTGCTCGGCCTCACCCCGCCGGACACCGCCCGCCGGCACAACCCGTTCCGGGAGTGGATCGGCGCGCAGATCCGCACCGACGTGTACGGCTGGACCAACCCGGGCCGCCCCGACCGGGCCGCCGAGGCCGCCTGGCGCGACGCGGCCGTGAGCCACGTCCGGGCCGGGGCGTACGGGGCGGTCTGGGTGGCCGCCATGGCCGCGGCCGCGCCGGTGGCCGGCGACGTCGACGCGGTGCTGGACGCGGGCGAGTCGGTGCTGCCCCCGGGCAGCCGGTTCACCGCCGCCGTCCGGGAGGCGCGTGCCCTCGGCGCCGCCGGTGACGACTGGGAGAGCATCGTGGACACCCTCTACGCGCGGCACGGCCACCTGCACTGGGTGCACGTCCGCAACAACGCCGCCCTGGTCGCGGCGGCCCTCGCGTACGGGCGGGGCGACCTGGAACGGTCCATCTGCGCGGTGGTCGCGGGCGGCTGGGACACCGACTCCAACGGCGCCACCGTCGGCGCGGTCACCGGTGCCCTGACCGGCGCCGCCCGGCTGCCGGGGCGCTGGGTCGCGCCGCTGCGCAACCGGCTGGCCAGCAGCATCGCCGGCTTCGACGGCATCGGCTTCGACACCCTGGCCGACCGTACCCTCGCCCTGGCCCACCGGGGTGCCGCGTGAGCGCCCGGGTGGTCGTGGTCGGCAGCGCCAACCTGGACCTCGTGGTCACCGCCCCACAGCTGCCCCGCCCCGGCGAGACGGTGCTCGGCGACGACTTCCGGATGGTGCCCGGCGGCAAGGGCGCAAACCAGGCGGTGGCCGCCGCCCGGGCCGGCGCGGACTGCGCCTTCGTCGGCGCGATCGGCGGCGACGGGTTCGGCGGGCTGCTGCGGGACAACCTGGCCGTAGCCGGCGTCGAGGTCACCGGCCTGCGCACCGTCGACGGGCCCTCCGGGGTCGCGCTCATCGCCGTGGACCACGCGGCGGAGAACTGCATCGTGGTCGCCCCCGGCGCGAACGCCGCGCTGACCCTCGACGACGGCGACCGCGACGCGGTGGCCGTGGCCGGCGTGCTGCTGCTGCAACTGGAGGTGCCCATCGCGGAGGTCACCCGGGCCGCCGGCTGGGCCCGCGCCGGCGGCGCCGCCGTGGTGCTCAACGCCGCCCCGGCCCGCCCGCTGCCCACCGAACTGCTCGACCTCGTCGACGTGCTGGTGGTCAACGAGCACGAGGCGGCGGTCGTCGCCGGGGTGTTCACCGACGAGCCGGCCGCGCTGCTCGACTCCCTGGTCGGCCTCGTGCCCCGGGTGGTGCTCACCCTCGGCGCGCGCGGCGCCGCCTACGCCGACCGGGACGGCGCCCGGATCGAGGTGCCGGCCCCGACGATCGACGCGGTGGACACCACGGCCGCCGGCGACGCGTTCACCGGCGCGCTCGCGGTCGCCCTGGCCGAACGCGGCGGGCTCACCGGCGACACCGCCACCGCCGTGCTGCGCTGGGCGTGCGCGGCCGGCGCGGCCTGCGCCCAGCGTCCCGGCGCGTCCACCGCCCTGCCCGAGCGGGCCGCCATCGACGCGCTCGCCGCCGCCACCTACGGAGAGGTCCAGTGAGTTTCAACCCGTACGTGCCGCGGCCGATCGACCGGCCCACCGAGGTCCCGCTGGGCGCGCACGCCGACCTGACCACCCTGGACGAGGCCAAGATCTTCGCCGCCCCCGACGACCCCGCCGACTGGCCGGCCTGGCGGGAGCAGCTCACCCGGTGGCGGGCCGACGCCCGCGCCCGCCTCGGCTACACCGGCGACCACTACGACGAGATCGCCGGGGACTGCTTCAGCGTCTGCCTCGCCTGGCTCTGGGACGAGACCCTGTACGACCACGACCGCGGCGAGTTCACCGTCGAGGCGTTCCTCGACGCGGCGCGGCGCGACTTCGGCGGCTTCGACGGGGTGGTGCTCTGGCACGCGTACCCGGTGATCGGCCTGGACGAGCGCAACCAGTTCGACTGGTACCGCGACGTTCCCGAGCTGCCCGCGGTGGTCCGCGCGTTCCAGGACGCCGGGGTCCGGGTGTTCGTCGACTACAACCCGTGGGACACCGGCACGCGGCGGGAGCCCGGCGCCGACGCGGAGGAGGTGGCCGCGCTGGCCGCCCGGCTGGGCGTCGACGGGGTCTTCCTGGACACCCTCAAGGAGGGGGCCGGCGAGCTGCGCAAGGCCCTCGACGCGGTGCGACCCGGCCTGGTCCTGGAGGGGGAGAGCCGGGTGCCGCTGGCCCGGATCGCCGACCACGCCATGTCCTGGGCGCAGTGGTTCGCCGACTCGGACACCCCCGGCGTGCTGCGGGCCAAGTGGTTCGAACGCCGGCACGTCCTGCACCACACCCGCCGCTGGCACCGCGACCACCTCGACGAGCTGCACTCCGCCTGGCTCAACGGCTGCGGCGTGCTCGTCTGGGAGAGCGTCTTCGGCGTCTGGGTCGGCTGGAACGAGCGCGACCGGGCCGTGCTGCGGGCCATGCGCCGGGTGCAGGCCAGCCACGCCGCGTGGTTGCGCGCCGAGGACTGGGTCCCGCTCGCCGACCACCCCGGCGCCGGCCAGGTGTACGCGTCCCGCTGGACCCACCACGACCAGCCGCTGTGGACGGTGGTCAACCGGGGCGCCGACCACGACGGCCCCTGGCTGCTCACCGAGGCCCGGCCGGGGCGCTTCGTCGACCTGGTCACCGGCGCCGAGCTGACCGTCACCGAGCTCGAGGACGGCCGGGTGGCCGTCGGCGGGCCGCTGCCCGCCGGGGCGATCGCCGCCGTGGTCGCCACCGACACCCCGGTGCCCCGGCACGAGCCGCCGGCCGGGGACCCGTCCTTCCCGGCCCGCGCCGCCGTGCGCGCCCGCACCCCGTGGTCGCCGCTGGCCGCCCTGCCCGACGACATGGTCACCGTCGACGGCGGGCGGCACGAGCTGACGGTGCGGCACCGGGTCCGGGAGACCGGCCTCTACGGCGAGGCGCCGTACGTCGACGAGTGGAAGCCGCTGCCGCCCCGCCTGCACCACACCGGCACGCTGCGCCGGCCGGTCCGGCTCGGCCGCTTCGCCATCGACACCCACGAGGTCACCCACCGCGAGTACGCGCGCTTCCTCGCCGCCACCGGCTACCGGCCGGCGCGGCCGGAACGGTTCACGGCCGGGCAGGGTCCCGCCGACGCGCCGGTCACCGGGGTCGACCTCGCCGACGCCCGCGCCTACGCCGACTGGGCCGGGCTGCGGCTGCCCACCGAGGACGAGTGGCAGGTGGCCGCCGAGGCGGGCCTGCTGGTCCGGCGGGAGCCCCTGGTGTGGAACCTCACCGAGAGCGAGCACTCCGACGGGCGCACCCGGTTCGTCATCCTCAAGGGCGGCTGCGCCTACCGGGCGGAGGGCTCCGACTGGTATCTCGACGGCGGCCCGCAGCCCCCGGACGTGTCGGTGAAGCTGCTGCTCACCGGCGCCGGCCTCGCCCGCTCCACCTCGATCGGCTTCCGGTGCGCCGCCGACCTGCCCGAAGGAGCCCTCGGATGAGAAGAGCCTGGCGCCCCGGCGCCGCCCTCGTCGCCCTGCTGACCGCCGTCGGGCTGGCCGGCCTCGCGCCGGAGACCGCCGTCGCCGGCAGGGAACGGTCCGGCACCCTCACCACCGCCACGGCCGCCTCGCCGGCCCTCGGCGCCGCCATCGACTACACCGTCTACCTGCCGCACGGCTACGCCGACGCGGCGAACGCCGGCACCCGGTACCCGGTGCTCTACCTGCTGCACGGGCGCGGCGACACCATGCAGGCGTGGACCCGGGTGAAGAGCGACCTGGACCGGCTCATCGCCGACGGCGAGGTGCCCCCGGTGATCGCCGTACTGCCCGACGCCCCGTGGAGCGGGCGGGGCAACTGGTACGTCGACTCCGCGTACACCGGCGCCGACCGTCCCGGCCGGCCGGTGGAGACCGCGCTGACCCGCGATCTCGTGGCGCACGTCGACGCCACCTACCGCACCGCCGCGCACCGGAACGCCCGGCTGGTCGGCGGCTACTCGATGGGCGGCGCCGGCGCGCTGCGCTACGCCCTCGCCCACCAGGACCTCTTCGCCAACGCGCTGGTGCTCAGCCCCGCCGTCTACCGGCCGCTGCCGCCGGCCGACTCCTCGGCCCGCGAGTACGGCGCGTTCGGCGACGGCGACCAGCCCTTCTCCGACGCGGTGTACCAGCGGCTGAACTACCCGGCCCTGCTGCCCGGCCTCGACCCGGAGTCGCCGGTGCGGATGTTCATCGCCGTGGGCGACGACGAGTGGGCCAACCCCGACCCGGCCGACGCCGCGCACGACCTCGACTACGAGGCCGCGACCCTCTACAACACCGTCCGCCGCGCCGACGGCGTCGCGGCCGAGTTCCGCGTCCTCGACGGCGGGCACGACTGGGACGTCTGGCGGCCCGCGTTCGTCGACGGCCTGAAGCACCTGGCCGCCACGCTCAGCGTCACCCCGCCCGCCGGGCTGCCCGCCCCGCTGCACGGCACCGCCGGCGCCGACTGGGCCGGCGGGGTCGCCGCCCACCCCGACGGCGACGTCACCCTCGGCTACGCGGCGTCCGCGGCCGTCGCCGGCCAGCCCCACGCGGGCGGCCTCGACGCCGTGGTCACCCGGCTCGCCGCCGACCACCGCACGGTGCGCTGGACCAGCCAGTTCGGCACCACCGCCAACGACCGGCTCTACGGAACCGTGCCGCTGCCCGACGGGAGCGTGCTCACCGCCGGCTACACCCGTGGCGACCTCGACGGCCGGCACCCGGGCAGCCCCGCCGACGACGCGTTCGTGGCGAAGCTGACCGCCACCGGGCAGCGGGCCTGGCTCACCCAGGCCGGCGACCCCGCCAAGGCCGACCGGTTCTACGCGCTCGCCGCCGCCCCCGACGGCGGGGCCTACGTCGCCGGCTACACCAGCGGCGCGTTCGGCGGGACCAGCGCCGGCGACAAGGACGCCGTGCTCGCCCGGATCGCCCCGGACGGCACCCTCGCGTGGACCCGGCAGTTCGGCGGCCCCGGCGAGGACAAGGCGTACGCGGTCGCGGCCGACGCGAACGGCGTCTACGTGGCCGGTGGGACCTCCGGCGCGCTGCCCGGGACCACGCCGCTCGGCGGCGCCGACGGCTGGCTCGCCCGGTTCACCCCCGACGGCACCCGCGACTGGCTCACCGTGGCCGGCGGCGCGGGCGACGACCTGCTCGGCGGCGTCGCGGTCACCGGCGCCGGCCAGGTGGTGGCCACCGGCGCCACGGCCGGCGACGTGCTCACCGTGGCGTACACGGCCAGGGGCGCGCAGCGCTGGCGGACCGTCACCGGCGGGCGCGGCGCGGACGCCGGCACCGACGTGCTGGCCCTCGCCGACGGCACCGTCGCGGTGGTCGGCTTCACGGCCAGCACCCTCGGCGTGCCGGCCGGCGGCGCGGACGTGCTCACCCTGCGCCTCGACGGCAAGGGCCGGCAGGTCGCCGTCGCCCAGTACGGGACCGCCCGCGACGACGCGGCCGACCCGTTCGGCGAGGAGAACGTCTACGCCACCGTCGGACCCGACGGGCGGCTGCTGGTGAGCGGCCGCACCGCCGGAACGCCCACCGGCGGCCCCGCACTCGGCAACGGGGACGTGTTCCTCGCCGCCGTCGACCCGGCGAAGGGGACCCCGTGACCACGACCGCCCCGCTGCACGGCATCAAGGTCGTCGACCTGGCCACCCTCTTCGCCGGCCCGCTGGCCGCCGCGTTCCTCGGCGACTTCGGCGCCGAGGTGGTCAAGGTGGAGCACCCCGCCAAGCCGGACCCGTCCCGGGGTCACGGCCCCGCCAAGGACGGCGTCGGCCTGTGGTGGAAGGTGCTCGGCCGCAACAAGCGGACCGTCACGCTCAACCTCTCCGACCCGGAGGGCGCGGACCTGCTGCGCCGGCTGCTCGCCGACGCCGACGTGCTGGTGGAGAACTTCCGGCCCGGCACCCTGGAACGCTGGGGGCTCGGCCCGGACGAGTTGCACGCCGTCAACCCGCGGCTGGTCGTGGCCCGGATCAGCGGCTTCGGGCAGATCGGCCCGTACGCGCCGCGGCCCGGGTTCGGCACCCTCGCCGAGGCGATGAGCGGGTTCGCGGCGGCCACCGGGGAGCCCGACGGGCCGCCGACCCTGCCGCCGTTCGGGCTGGCCGACTCGGTCACCGCGCTCGCCGCCGCGTACGCCGTCATGCTGGCCCTGCGCGGCCGGGACCTCACCGGCCGGGGCCAGGTGGTCGACCTCGCCATCATCGAGCCGATCATGGCGATGCTCGGCCCGCAGATCACCTGGTACGACCAGCTCGGCTACGTCCAGCCCCGGCTGGGCAACCGGTCCAACAACAACGCCCCCCGCAACACCTACCGCTGCGCCGACGGCCGGTGGGTGGCCGTGTCCACCAGCGCGCAGAGCATCGCCGAGCGGGTCGTCCGGCTTGTCGGCCGCCCGGAACTGGTGGACGAGCCGTGGTTCGCCACCGGCAGCGGCCGGGCCGCGCACGCCGACGAGCTCGACGAGGCGGTCGGCGCGTGGGTGGCGAAGCGGGACCGCGACGAGGTGGTCGCCGCGTTCGAGGCGGCCCAGGCCGCCGTGGCCCCGGTCTACGACGTGCGGGACATCCTCGCCGACCCGCAGTACGCGGCCCTCGGCACCGTGGTCACCGTGCCCGACGAGGAACTGGGCGCGGTGCGGATGCAGAACGTTCCGTTCCGGATGTCGGACAGTCCCGGGGAGATCCGGCACGCCGGCCGCCGCCACGGCCAGGACACCGACGCGGTGTTCGGCGCGCTCGGCCTCACCGCCGACGAGCTGGCCGCGCTGCGCGAGCGCGGGGTGATCTGATGCTGCTCACCTGGCTCTACGTGCCCGGCGACCGGCCCGACCGGTTCGCCAAGGCGGTCGCCGCCGGCGCCGACGCGGTCATCCTCGACCTGGAGGACGCCGTCGTGGCCGGCCGCAAGGCGTACGCCCGGGACGCCGTCGCCGAGTTCCTCGCCGACCCGCAGCCGCTGCCCGTGCAGGTCCGGGTCAACGAGCTGACCGGCCCGGACCTCGACGCCGACCTGGCCGCCGTCGCGGGCCGGCCCGGGCTGGCCGGGCTGCGGCTGCCCAAGGTGGAGTCCCCGGCGACCGTGGCCGCCGTGGCCGCCCGGGTCGACGCCCCGCTGCACCCGCTGGTCGAGTCGGCCGTCGGCCTGGAGTCCGCGTACGCCATCGCGGCCGCCCACCCGGCGGTGGCCTCGCTCGGGCTGGGCGAGGCGGACCTCCGCTCCGACCTGGGCGTCGCCGACGACGAGGGCCTGCTCTGGGCCCGCGGCCGGATCGTGGTCGCGGCCCGCGCGGCCGCCCTGCCGCCCCCGGCCATGTCGGTGTACGCCGACGTGGCCGACCTGGACGGCCTGGCCGCCTCCTGCGCGGCCGGCCGGCGGCTCGGCTTCCTCGGCCGGGCCGCCATCCACCCGCGCCAGCTCCCGGTGATCGCCGCCGCGTTCCGCCCCGGCGACCGCGAGGTGGACCGGGCCCGGGAACTGCTCGCCGCGGTCGCCGACGCGCAGACACGCGACTCCGGCACCGTGGTGCTGCCCGACGGGCGGTTCGCCGACCGGGCCATGGTGGCGGCCGCCCGCCGGGTGGTCGACCTCGCCGCCCGCTACGCCGCCTGACCCTCCGGCCCTTTGCCGTTCGCTACGCGGGGTCGCCTCCGCCGTCCGTCGCCCGCCGGGCACGATCGCCGGATGCCGGGGTGGCGCGGAGGTCCGTAGGCTGGCGCGGGCCGGCACGGGAGCGGGGGAGCGGCATGGGTGGACGGGCGCGGCTGGACCGGCGGAGCCTGCTCGCCGCCGCCGGTGGGCTCGCGGTCGCCGGGATCGGCGTGCCGCTCGGCCTGGCCGCCACCGGCGATCCGCCACCGCCAGGGCGCGGACGGCGGCCGATCAGCATGGCCATGCACCTGCACGCCTCGTTCAGCGAGGGCGTCGCCAGCTACGCCGCCCACCTCGACCAGGCCCGCCGCAACGCAGTCGACGTGGTCTGGTGGACCGACCACGACTTCCGCGTGGCCGCCCACGACCACCGCCGGACCGTCCACTTCGACGGCCCCGACGAGCCGGAGGACGGCCTGGCCTGGACCTGGACGGCGTCCACCGAGGGCCGGCTCACCGCCTCCGGCGCCGACTTCGTGGCCGCGCCGCACGCCGACGACGACCCCGGCCGCGCGCTGCGCCTCACCGCCGCCGGTGCCGGCACCCTCTGGTACGCCGGCAAGGCCTGGAACTGGACGCACACCGGGAACATCTCCGACACCACGCTGCACCTCGACGTGCTGCCCGAGGCCGCCGGCTCGGACGCCGTGCTGCTCGTGGAGATCGCGCTGTCCCACCACCCGGCCGGTGCCGGCCGCCCCGCCGGCCAGCTCGTGCTCCGCTACCGCCTCGGTGCGGCGGCCGAGACCCGGCACCGGGCCGACGGTCGGCACGGCACCGTGGACCTGCCCGCCCCGGCCGGCGCCTGGCGGCGGCACACGTTCGACCTGCTCGCCGACGTCCGGCGGCTCTGGCCGGACCTGGTCGCCGGGGACAACTCGCTGCGCGGGCTGCGCCTCGGGGTGCAGGTCGCGGCCGGGGCGGGCGGCGCGTACGTGGTGGACCGGCTGGTCTTCGACCGGGCGCGGCGCGCCGGGCAGGCCGGCGAGGAGCTGCGCGCCGAGGTGCTGCGCGACTACGCCGGGGCGTACCCCGAGGTCACCCACCACCGCGCCTACGAGGTGTCGATGGTCCGGCACCTCAACTGGTTCGGCGGCGACCAGACGCTGCCGCCCTTCCCGTCCCCGCCGTACCGGGACAACGACGCCGGGGCGACCGAGCGGATGGTGGAGTTCCTGCACGGCCACGGCGGGGTGGTCTGCTGGAACCACCCGCTCGACGTGGAACGGCGCGAGTCCCTCGCCCGCCTGCTCGTGGAGCGGCACGCCCTCGGCGCCGACCTGATCGAGATCGGTCGCAACCCGGTCGACGACCACCTCTGGGCGTACGACGTGGCGGCCCGCAACGCGATCCCGGTGACGGCCGTCGGGGTGACCGACGACCACGACGGCACCGACTGGCGGGCCGGGCGGGACCGGCACGTCACGTACGTCTGGGCGGCCTCCACCGGTCGCGACGACCTGGTGACGGCGCTGCGTGCCGGGCAGGCCTGGTTCACCGACCTGGCCCGCTACCGGGGCGCCCTCGACCTGGAAATCGGCGGCCGCAGCGCCATGGGCGCCGTGGTGACCACCGACGCGGCCGACCTGACCGTGCGGCTGCGGGCCACCGACCTGCCGGCCGGCGCGACCCTGGAGGTGGTCACCGGCACGGTCGACCGGGCCGGCGTCGCCGACCCGACCCCGGCGATCCGGATCGGACAGGTCCCGTGGCGGCAGCTCCGTCAGGGGTGGCACGACCTGCGCGCCTCTCCCGGTGCGGGAGCCTACCTGCGGACCCAGGTCCGGGGGCGCGACGGCGAGATCATCGGCGCGAGCAACCCGGTCTGGCTGCTGCGCGAGCCCCCACCCCGCGGCATCCCGACCGCCCGCCGCTTCTGAACGCCCGGTCTCCCGGATCGTGGTGAGTCTCCGTTCGCTGCTGACGGTAACTCGCCAAGATCGGCCAAGGACCGGTGCGCGGGCATCGGAGGCGTGAAGTGCGGGGGAGTGGGTACGCGCGCGGCCGGGAGGCGGGCGCCTCCGGGATCGAGGGGGACCATGGCAGCCGCCGTCGTCGTCGTGCTGGTCATCGTCGTCGTGCTCGCGGTGCTCGTGGCCTCGCTGAGCATCCGGCTCGTGCAGCAGTACCAGCGCGGCGTGGTGTTCCGCTTCGGCCGGGTGCTGGAGCGCATCCGGCAGCCCGGCTTCCAGCTCATCATCCCGGTCGCCGACCGCATGGTGCGGGTGAGCATGCAGACCACGGTGATCGGGGTGCCCGCGCAGGGCGTGATCACCCGGGACAACGTGACGCTCACCGTCGACGCGGTCGTCTACTACCGGGTGGTCGACCCCGTGAAGGTGCTGGTCAACGTCCGCGACTACCCGTCGGCGGTGCTCCAGGTCGCGCAGACCGCGCTGCGGTCGGTGATCGGCAAGGCCGACCTGGACACCCTGCTGCGCGACCGGGACCGGATCAACGCCGAGCTCAAGTCGGTCATCGACGCGCCCACCGAGAAGCCGTGGGGCCTGCTCATCGAGCGGGTGGAGGTCAAGGACGTGTCGCTGCCCGAGGGGATGAAGCGGTCGATGTCCCGGCAGGCCGAGGCGGAGCGGGAGCGCCGGGCCCGGGTCATCGCGGCGGACGGCGAGTTCCAGGCGTCCCGCCGGCTCGCCGACGCCTCGCGGGCGATGGCCAACACGCCGGGGGCGTACCAGCTCCGGCTGCTCCAGACCGTGGTGGACGTGGCCGCCGAGAAGAACAGCACCCTGGTCATGCCGTTCCCCGTGGAGCTGCTGAGCTTCTTCGACCGGCTCGCCGGCGGGGGCCGCGGGCCGGCGGTCCCGGCAGGACAGGCCGGGCAGGCCGGGCCTGGCCCGGCGGAGCAGGCCGGGCAGGCCGGGCCGGGCCCGACGGAGCAGGCCACACCGGTGGGGCCGGTGCTGGGGCCGGTCACCGAGAACGTCGCGGCGGCCGCCGCCGACGGGGACGGGCGGCGACCGGCCGAGTGATGGTAACGCGCATATACCGATAGTCGGTATATGCTCGCCGGCATGACCGACAGCCCCCTACGGGAACCGACGTTCCTGGTCCTCACCGCGCTGGCCGAGACACCCCGCCACGGCTACGCGGTCATCGAGGACGTGCTGCGCATCTCCGACGGCCGGGTCCGGCTGCGCGCCGGCACCCTCTACGCCGTCCTCGACCGGCTGCGCGCCGACGGCCTCATCGAGGTCGACCGCGAGGAGGTGGTGCAGTCCCGGCTGCGCCGCTACTACCGGCTCACCGCGCTGGGCGCCACCCGGCTCGCCGACGAGGTGGCCCGCCTGCGCCGCCACGCTGACACGGCCGGCCGCCGGTTGCGCGCCGCGGGCCTGCTGCCCGGGGGAGGGGTGGCGTGAGGGCCGCCGAGCTGGAGCGCCGCTACCGCCGGCTGCTCGCCGTCCACCCCTGGGAACACCGCCGGGTGTACGAGGAGGAGATGGTGGCCGTCCTCCTGGCCGGCGCGCGGCCCGGGCAGACCCGGCCCGGGCTGCGGGACACGGTCGACCTGGTCGGCGCCGGCCTGCGGGCCCGGCTGCGGGTGGGCGCACGGGGGTTCACCGAGCCGGCCTGGGCCGACGCCGCCGCCGTCACCGGCGTCCTGGTGGCGCTGGTCCTCTGCGCCGCGGCCGGGCGGAACCTGCTCGACCACCTGTTGGTGGACCCGTCCCTGCCGCCGCCGATGCGTGGCGTCGCCCCCGACCTCGTCGACTGGCTGCGGGTGGCCGGCTGGGCGGCCGTGGCGGTGACCGCGCTGGCCGGGCTGCCCCGGGTGGCCGCCGCCCTGGCCTGGGCCGGGGTCGCCGGCTGGGTGGTGCTGGTCGGGCCCGGCGTGGACGACCAGCCGACGTACGTCGTGGACACCCTGCCCCAGTTCGCCCTCGCCGTGGTGGCCGCCGCCGCGCTCAGCGTGCCCGCGCCGACCCGCCGGGCGCTCGCGGTGCTCGGGTCACGGCGGCTCGCCGCCCTGGTGGCCGGTCCGGCCGCGGCGCTCGCCCTGCTGGAGCTGAATCGGGTGACCAGCCCGCTGTTCCACGTGCTGGACGGCCCGACGAGCTACCAGAGCTTCTACGGACTGGAAGCCCGGAGCGAACTCGTGATCTGGCTCTACGTCGCCGGGCTCGCCGCCGCAGCCCTGGCCGTCGTGGTCGCCGTGGCCACGCTCGCCGCGCCGGTGCGCCGGCGGATCGCCGTCCTGCTGGCGCCGGTCGCCGCGCTGGCCCTGGTCATCGACAGCGCGTTGGCAGGCTGGTCGGTGTCGACCATGCACCTGGGACACACCATCCCGCTGGTGCCGGCCCAGTGGGCGATGCTGGTGCTCGTCCCGCCGGTCACCTTCCTGGCCGGGATGCTGCTGGTGCGGCGTCGCGAGGAGACGTTGCGGATGGTCGCGCTGGGCCGGGCCGCCGACCGGGAGCGCCCCGCCGGCTGAGCCGCTGCCGGTGGTCCCGCGCTCAGGCCGGGGCCACCGGCGCCCGCTCGCCCGCCTGCTCCGGCACGGCGGCCGTCGCGGCCGGCTTCGGCAGGGTGAAGACGAAGCGGGCGCCCTCGGTGTGGGCGTCGTCCAGCCGCAGCGTGCCGCCGTGGTACTCGATGATCTTCTTGCAGATGGCGAGCCCGATGCCGGTGCCGTCGTAGGTGCCACGCGGGTGCAGCCGCTGGAAGATCAGGAAGATCTTGTCGGCGTACCGGGGGTCGATGCCGATGCCGTTGTCCGCCACGGCGAACTCCCAGCCGGCCGCGCCCCCGGTGACCGTCACCCGCACCCGGGGCGCCCGGTCGGGGCGGCGGAACTTCACCGCATTGCCCAGCAGGTTCTGCCAGAGCATGGTGAGCAGCGTCGGATCGCCGTGCACCACGGGCAGCGGGTCGGCCACGATCTCGGCGCCCGCCTCGGCGATCGGCTCGGAGAGGTTCGACTCGGCCTGGGCGAGCGTGGCGGCCAGGTCGACCTCCCGGTCGTCGCTGTAGACGCGGCCGATCCGGGAGAACGCCAGCAGGTCGTTGATGAGGCTCTGCATCCGGGTGGCGCCGTCCACCGCGTACCCGATGTACTGGCGGGCCCGGTCGTCGAGCTGGTCGGCGTAGCGGCGGTGCAGCATCTGGCAGAACGACGCCACCTTGCGCAGCGGCTCCTGGAGGTCGTGCGAGGCCACGTAGGCGAACTGCTCCAGGTCCTCGTTGGACCGGCGCAGCTCGGCGGCCTGCTGCTCGAGGGCGTCCCGCTGCCGGCGGCCGGTGTGCAGGGCGTCGACCATCCGCTGCCGCATGGTCTCCACGTCGGTGGTGAGCCGGGCGATGTCGGCCGGCCCCTCCGGGTCGAGGCGGTGCTCGAAGTCGCCGCCCGCGACCCGCCGGACGGAGGCGCCCAGCCGGTCCAGCGGGCGCAGCACCGTGGTGCGGACCAGCACGGAGATGACGATGCTGGACAGCAGCAGGGTGGCCAGGATCGCCACGAAGAGCAGGTCCCGCAGCGCGCGGGCGCGGTCCAGGTCGGCCCGGCCGGCCGCCTGCTCCCGGTCGAGCCGGGCCTCCAGGTCGGTCAGCGCGGCCTGGGCGGCGTCGAACGCGGCCCCGCTGCGCCGCACCACCGGCGCCAGCTCCGCCGCGCCCGTGCCGGCCCGCCGGGCGGCGATGAGCTGCGCCGGGTAGGCGGCCCGCCAGCGCTCCGCGAGGGCCAGCGCGGCGTCCAGCTCACGGCGCGCCGCCGGCTCGTCGGCGAGCAGGTCGCGGGCCCGCTGCGCGGTCGCCCGCTCGGCGGCGACCCCCTCCTCGTACGGGCGGAGCAGCTCCGGGTCGCCGGTGACGACGTACCCGCGCACCGCCGCCACCTGCTCCAGCAGCCCGCTCTCCAGCCGGCTGACGGCGGTGCGGGCCGGGGAGATGTGGTCGGCGAGCCGGTTGGAGACCGCGGCCGTGTGGGACAGCGCCACGGCGCCCACCCCGCCACCGCTGAGCACCAGCACGGTCATCCCGAGCATCATGACGCTCAGCCGCCGGCTCGTGGTCATCCCGGACCGGCGCCCTTCCGTGCCGGGCCCGGCCGCCGTCGCTGCGCTGCTCACGGCAGCACAGTAACGGAGTGTCCGGTTCGTCGCGGGGGGCCCGTGCGCGGCGCTCAGTCGAGCAGCCCTCCGCCGGTGGGCAGCGGCAGCTCGGGCAGCGGCAGCCCGGAGATCGACACCGACGGCAGCGGCAGCGGCAGCTTGGGCAGCGGCAGCAGCGGGCTGTCGGCCGGGGCCGGCGAACCGCTCGACCCGGGCCTCGGCGCGCCGCCCGAGGTGGCGGGGCCGGGCCGGGGCGTGCCACTGGTGGTGGGGCTCGGCACGGCGGTGGGCGCGGGGGTGGCCGGTGTGGTGGTGCCGGCCGGCGCGGTGGTCGGCGGCGCGGTCGCCGCCCGGGCCGCCGCGAGGTCGCGCGCCAGGACGTCGAGCGCGGCGCTCAGCCGGGTGACGGCCGCCGGGTCCTCCACCCGCGCCAGGTTCCGCCGGCCCTGCGCGACCAGCGCCTCGGCGTCGTCGAGCCGGCCGGCGTCCAGGGCCGCGCGGGCCTTGGCGATGGTGTCCTCGATGCCGCGTACCTCGGCCTGCTGGGGGTGCAGCAGCCGGGTCAGCGACCAGAGCGGGCTGCCCGGTCCGGCGTCGCGGCTGCCGATGCCGACACCGGAGACCAGGGCCAGCAGCGCCACGGCGGCGGCCGCCAGCCGCAGCGTCCAGGGTCGGGGGCGACGGACCGCCGGTCGCGACGGTGCGTCGCCGGCGGGGGCGGGCGCGCCGGGGCGTACCACGGTTGGCGGCTCGTCGGCGAGCTCGGACCGCCAGGCGGCGAGCAGCCCGGCGAGCGCGTCGCCCTCGGGCGCGGCGTCGCCGCGGCCGAGCGCGTCGAGCAGCGCATCGTCGCGGGCGATGGTCCCCAGGTCCATCGCCTCGTCGCCGTCACCCGGCGTCCGCCCGGTCATGCCGCCACCTCGTCCAGAGAGCCTCCGGCCAGGGTACGGAGCCGGGCCAGCGCCCGGGACTGGGCCATCCGGACCGCGGCCGCCGACATGCCCACGATGCCGCCGACCTCCTCCGCGGACAGCCCCACCGCGACCCGCAGCAGGATGATCTCCCGCTGCGCGTCGGGGAGCCGGTCGAGCAGGGCGGACAGCCGCCGGGCCAGGTCGCTCGCCACCGCCTGCTGTTCGGGGCCGGGCGTGGCGTCCGGCCGGTCGACCGGGGCGTCGGTGGGCGTGACGGCGGCGTCGCGGACGGCGGAGCGCTGGGCGTCGGCCACCTTGTGCGCGGCGATGCCGTAGACGAACGCGGCGAACGGGGCACCCTGGTCGCGGTAGCGGGGGAGGGCGCGCAGCACGGCCACGCAGACCTCCTGAGCCACGTCGTCGGCCGTGGTGTATGCACCGCCCACCCGGCCCAGCCGGGCGCGGCAGTAGCGGACCAGCCCCGGACGCACGCCGACGAGCAGCTCCTCGACCGCCGCCGGGTCGCCCGCGGCGGCCCGGCGGACGAGTTCGGACTCGATCACTGTCGTCATGGCGTTCGTGGAACATCCTCATCGCCGGCCGGTTTCCGGCACGTTATCGACACCTCCGGGGTTTTGCATAGCTCGCCGGTCGTCCCCGGCCGGTGACGCAAAGTAGTTGTTGCGTCCGACCGGCCCCGCCCGATGTCCCAGTGGGACACGAAGGGAGGGAAACGATGGGCGTCGAGGTCGTGGTACGCGGACTGACCAAGTCCTTCGGCGGGCACCCGGTCTGGTCGGATCTCACCCTGACCCTGCCCGCCGGCGAGATCTCCGTCCTGTTGGGACCCTCCGGCACCGGCAAGTCGGTGTTCCTCAAGACGCTGGTCGGCCTGCTGAAGCCGGACCGGGGCTCCGTCCTCATCGAGGGCCGGGACCTGCCGCGGCTCTCCGAGCGCGAGCTGTACGAGGTGCGCAAGCTGTTCGGCGTGCTGTTCCAGGACGGCGCCCTGTTCGGCTCGATGACCATCTACGACAACGTGGCGTTCCCGCTGCGCGAGCACACCCGCCGGTCCGAGTCGGAGATCCGGGCGGTCGTCACCGAGAAGCTGGAGATGGTCGGCCTCGTGGGGGCCGAGCACAAGCTGCCCGGCGAGATCTCCGGCGGCATGCGCAAGCGGGCCGGTCTGGCCCGGGCGCTCGTCCTCGACCCGCAGATCATCCTGTTCGACGAGCCGGACTCCGGGCTGGACCCGGTGCGGACCGCCTACCTCAACCAGCTCATCGTCGACCTCAACCAGCGCACCGGGGCGACCTTCCTGATCGTCACCCACGACATCAACACGGCCCGGACCGTGCCGGACAACATCGGCCTCATCTACCACGGGCACCTGGCCATGTTCGGGCCGCGGGAGATGCTGCTGTCCAGCACCGAGCCGGTGGTCCGGCAGTTCCTCAACGCCCAGCGGATCGGCCCCATCGGGATGGCCGAGGAGAAGGACGCCGAGGAGCTCGCAGCCGAGGCGCAGTCCGGTGCGGAACTGCCGCCGCTGCCGCCCATCCCGCTGCAACTGCCCCCGTCGGACGGCCGGCCGCGCGCGGCCGAGCGCCCGCCGGGGCAGTGGTGCCGCGAGCACGGCGTCACCCCGCCGCCCGGGTCGTTCGAGGGCCGCTGGGCGGCCGACCCGAGCGAGGAGGTGGCGGTATGAGCGCGCCCGTCGCCGCCGTCCGGAACACCGGCGAGTTCTTCGCGTTCTGCCTGGACACCCTGCGCGGGCTGGGCCGCCGGCCGGTGCAGGTGCGCGAGTTCGTGCAGCAGGCCTGGTTCATCAGCTCGGTGTCCATCCTGCCCGCCGCGCTGGTGTCCATCCCGTTCGGCGCGGTCATCGCGCTCCAGCTCGGCTCGCTGGTCCGGCAGCTCGGCGCGCAGTCGTTCACGGGCGCCGCCTCGGTGCTCGCCGTGGTCCGCGAGGCCGGACCCATCGTCACCGCGCTGATCATCGCCGGCGCCGGCGGCTCGGCCATCTGCGCCGACCTCGGTTCCCGCAAGATCCGCGAGGAGCTGGACGCCATGCAGGTGCTCGGCATCGACCCCGTCCACCGCCTCGTGGTGCCCCGGGTGCTCGCCTCGATGCTTGTCGCGGTGCTGCTCAACGGCCTGGTCAGCGTGGTCGGGGTGAGCGGCGGCTACGCGTTCAACGTGGTGCTCCAGGGCGGCACGCCCGGGGCGTACCTCGC
Organism: Micromonospora chaiyaphumensis; assembly: GCF_900091435.1. Taxonomy (GTDB): domain Bacteria; phylum Actinomycetota; class Actinomycetes; order Mycobacteriales; family Micromonosporaceae; genus Micromonospora; species Micromonospora chaiyaphumensis. The sequence continues at coordinate 337,428 of NZ_FMCS01000001.1, read as the reverse complement.
CAGCTTCCAAGCGCTCGGCCAACTGCCCGACCTGCTGGTCGGCGAGGTGAAGGCGCTGCTGTTCGGCGCCGCCGCCGCGCTGGTCGCCAGTCATCAGGGGATGAACGCGAAGGGCGGGCCGAAGGGCGTCGGAGACGCGGTCAACCGCAGCGTGGTGATCACCTTCATGCTGCTGTTCGCGCTGAACTTCGTGGTCACGGCCGTGTACTTCCAGGTCGTCCCGCAGAAGGGGAGCTGACGTGACGGTCCTGCGGTATCTCGACGACCTGGGCGGGCAGCTCGCCTTCCACCTGCGTGCGCTGGCCTGGGCGCCGCGCACCCTGCGCCGCTACCGGCGCGAGGTGGTCCGGCTGCTGGCCGAGGTCAGCTTCGGCACCGGCGCGCTGGCCGTGCTCGGCGGCACCGTCGGGGTGATCTGCTTCCTCACCTTCTTCACCGGCACCGAGGTCGGGCTCCAGGGCTACCAGGCGCTCGACCAGATCGGCAGCAGCGCCTTCACCGGCTTCGTCTCGGCGTACTTCAACACGCGGGAGATCTCGCCGCTGGTCGCCGCGCTGGCCCTCTCGGCCACGGTCGGCTGCGGCTTCACCGCCCAGCTCGGCGCCATGCGGATCTCCGAGGAGGTCGACGCGCTGGAGGTGATGGGCGTGCCCTCGCTGCCGTTCCTCGTCACCACCCGCATGATCGCCGGCTTCATCGCGGTCATCCCGCTGTACGTGCTGGGCCTGCTCGCCAGCTACCTGGCCACCCGCACCATCGCGGTCGGCTACTTCGGGCAGTCCGCCGGCACCTACGACTACTACTTCCACCTGTTCCTGCCGCCCGCGGACGTGCTCTGGTCCTTCGGCAAGGTGCTGGTGTTCAGCGTGATCGTGGTGCTCGTGCACTGCTGGTACGGCTACACCGCCAAGGGTGGGCCGGCCGCGGTCGGCGTCGCCGTCGGCCGGGCCGTGCGCACAGCGATCGTCGCGGTCAACGTCGTCGACTTCTTCCTGTCCCTGGCCATCTGGGGCGCCACCACCACCGTCCGGATCGCGGGGTGACCATGCGACACCGTCTTCTCGGCCTCGTCTTCGTCGCCCTGCTGACCGCGGCGCTGACCGCCGCCGTCCTCCAGTACCGCGGGGCGTTCACCCCGGTCGACCGGGTCACCCTCCGCGCCGACCGTGCCGGCCTGCACCTCCTGGAAGGCGCCGACGTGAAGGTACGCGGCGTCGTGGTCGGCGCCGTCCGCTCGGTGCGCAGCGACGGTCACGGCGCGGTCATCGGGCTGGCCCTCGACCCGGCCACCACCGGCCGGATCCCCGCCGACGTGAGCGCCCGGCTGCTGCCCAAGACCCTGTTCGGCGAGCGGTACGTGGAACTGGTCCCGCCCCCGGGCAGCACCGCCGGGCCGATCCGCGACGGCGCGGTGATCACCCAGGACCGCAGCCGCACCGCGGTCGAGCTGGAACGGGTGCTCGACGAGGCGCTGCCGCTGCTCCAGTCCGTCCGCCCCGACCAGCTCGCCACCACCCTCGGCGCGCTCACCACCGCCCTCGAGGGGCGCGGCGACCGGCTCGGCGCGAACCTCACCCGGCTCGGCGCGTACCTGCGGCAGCTCAACCCGCAGCTCCCGACCGTCACCGAGGACCTGCGGCAGCTCGCCGCCGTGCTGGACAGCTACGACGCGGCGCTGCCCGACCTGCTGGCCCTGCTGCGCGACGTGACCGTCACGGCCCGCACCGTCGGCGACCAGCGCGACCAGCTGGCCGCCTTCCTCGCCGACACCACCGACACGGCCGACACGGCCCGCGGCTTCCTCGACCGGCACGGCGACCAGCTCATCCGGGTCGGCCAGGTCAGCCGTCCGGTGCTGGAACTGCTCGCCGCGTACGCGCCCGAGTACCCGTGCCTCGTGCACGGGCTGGTCGACCTGCAACCCCGCGTCGAGGAGGTCTTCTCCGGCGGCCGGATGCACATCACCCTGGAGGTGACCCGCGACGGCGGCCCCTACGAGCGGGGCCGCGACGAGCCCGTGTACGGCGCGCAGGACGGCCCGGACTGCCGGGGCCTGCCGAACCCCAAGGTGCCCGCGCCGGAGGTGGCGGTCGCCGACGGCTACGACTACGGCGCCACCCGTACCCCGAAGCCGCTGCCCGTGGGCGTGCCGGCCGGCGGGGCCGGCGCGGCGCCCGCGTCCCCGGCGATGGGCCGCGCCGGCACCGGCGAGGAGCGGGCGCTCGTGAAGCCGCTCGTCGGCGGCCTCACCGGGACACCACCCGCCGAGGTGCCCGACATCGCGGTGCTGCTCTGGGGCCCGCTGCTGCGGGGAGCGGTGGTGACCGCCCGATGACCGGGAAGACGACCCCCGCGCTGGTCAAGCTCGTGGTGTTCGCGGCGATCACCTTGCTGGCCACCGCCCTGCTCGCGCAGACCCTCGGCGCGTTCCCGCCCGACGGCACCACCTACCGGGCCCGGTTCACCGACGTGACCGGGCTGCTTCCCGGCGACGACGTGCGGATCGCCGGCGTCCGGGTGGGCAAGGTGGCCGGCATCCGGGTGGTCGACGACACGACCGCCGAGGTGGCGTTCACCGTCGACCGGACGGTGCCGGTGGCCGTCGGCGTGCGCGCCGCCGTCCGTTACCGCAACCTGGTCGGCCAGCGCTACCTGGCGCTGACCGAGGGCCCCGGCGACCCGCGCCCGCTGCGCCCCGACGGCCTCATCCCGCTCGCTCAGACCAAACCGGCGCTGGACCTGACCGTGCTGTTCAACGGCTTCCGGCCGCTGTTCACCGCGCTCGACCCCGCCGAGGTCAACAAGCTGGCGTACGAGATCGTCCAGGTGCTCCAGGGCGAGGGCGGCACGGTGGCCAGCCTGCTGCGGCGCACCGCCTCGCTGACCAGCACCCTGGCCGACCGGGACGCGGTGATCGGCCGGGTGGTCACCAACCTCAACCAGGTGCTGGGCACCCTGGCGAGCCACGACCGGGAGCTGGACCAGAGCATCACCCAGCTCCAGCAGTTCGTCTCCGGGCTCTCCGCCGACCGCACCGCCATCGGCGAGGCGCTGGTCAGCCTCGGCGAGCTGACCGACACCACGGCCGGGCTGCTGCGCCAGACCCGGCCGCCGCTCGCCGCCGACGTCCGCGCCCTCGACGACCTGGCCGGCACCCTCAACCGCAACTCCGCCGTCATCGACGCCACCCTGGGCCGGCTGCCGGAGCGCTACGAGTCGCTGACCCGGGTCGCCTCGTACGGCTCCTGGTTCAACTTCTACCTCTGCGACTTCGACGGCCGGCTCGCCGTCGACGGCCACGCGCCGCTCACCGTGCCCGGCGTCGACGCCACGGCCGCCCGCTGCGCCACCGGAGGTGCCCGGTGAGACCGTTCCGCGAACGCAACCCGGTGCTCGTCGGGGCGATCGGGCTGACCGTGCTCGTGGCCGCCCTGCTCGGCGCGTTCCAGCTCGACCGGATCGCCGCGCTGACCGGCCGGTCGTACGCCGCCGCGTTCCACGACGCCAGCGGGCTGGCCACCGGCAACGAGGTCCGGGTGGCCGGGGTGCGGGTCGGGCAGGTGACCGCCGTGGAACTCGCCCGCGAGCCGCAGCCGTACGTGCGGGTGCGGTTCCGGGTCGACGACGACGGCGTACGCCTCGGCCGGGACACCGGCGCCACCATCCGGATCAAGACGGTGCTCGGGCAGAAGTACCTGGCGCTGGCCCCGGCCGGGCCGGGGAAGCTGGCCGAGCGCGGGCAGATCCCGCTGGACCGCACGGCCGCACCGTTCGACGTGGTGCAGGCCGTCACCGGCCTCGCCGACACCCTGGACAAGGTGGACACCGACCAGCTCGCCCGGGCGTTCACCACCCTGTCGGAGACGTTCGCCGACACCCCGTCCAGCGTGAACACCTCGCTGACCGGTCTGTCCCGGCTGTCCCGCACCGTCTCCTCCCGCGACGCCGAGCTGCGCACCCTGCTGTCCCGGGCCCGGGGCGTCACCGGTGTGCTCGCCGAACGGGACGAGGAGTTCCGCAAGCTCGTCACCGACGGGGAGAAGCTGCTCGCCGAGGTCAGCCGGCGGCGGGACGCCATCCACCAGCTCCTGGTCGGCACCGACCAGCTCGCCACCCAGCTGTCCGGGCTGGTCGCCGACAACCGCACCCAGCTGGAACCGGCCCTGCGCAAGCTGCGCGACGTGGTCGCCGTGCTGCAACGCAACCGCGACGACCTGGAGCAGACCATCCGCCGGATGGGCCCGTTCGTCACGGCGTTCGCCAACGTGGTCGGCAACGGGCGCTGGTTCGACTCGTACGTGGACGGCCTGCTCCAGCCGTACCTGCCCGCCGCCACCGGAGGTCGCTGATGCCCGGTCGGATCCAGCGCTGGCGGCGGCCGCTCGCCGCGGCCACCGTGCTGCTCACCGCCGTCGCCGTCGGGGCGGCCGTGTGGCGCCACGAACCACCCGACCGGCGGGTCGTCGCCTACTTCACCCGCGCGGTCGGTGTCTACGCCGGCTCCGACGTGCGGGTCCTCGGCGTCCGCGTGGGCGAGGTCGAGAAGGTGGTCCCGCAGGGGCGGGTGGTCCGCGTCGAGATGCGCTACGACCCGGAGCTGCGGCTGCCGGCCGGCGCGCAGGCCCTGATCGTCCCGCCCAGCGTGGTGAGCGACCGGTACGTGCAGCTCACCCCGGCGTACACCGGCGGCGCGGCGCTCGACGACGGCGCGCGGATCCCGGTCGACCGGACCGCCGCGCCCATGGAGATCGACGACATCTACGCGGCGCTCGACGAGTTCAACCGGACCCTCGGCCCGCGGGGGGCCAACGCCGACGGGGCCCTGTCGGACCTGGTCGCCACCGGCCGGGCCAACCTGGAGGGCAACGGCACCGACCTGCACGACACCCTCGACGGGGTCTCCCGCGCGCTGTCCACGTTGTCCACCGGGCGCGACGACCTGTTCGGCACGGTGGCCAACCTGCAACGGTTCACCACCACGCTGGCCCGCAGCGACCAGCAGGTACGCGGCTTCCAGCAGCAGCTCGCCGACGTCGCCCAGCAGCTCGCGGGGGAGAAGGAGGAGCTGGCCCGGGCGCTGCGCAACCTGGCCGCCGCGCTCGGCGACGTGACGACCTTCGTGCGGCAGAACCGGACCGCGCTGACCTCGAACGTCACCGCGCTGGCCGACATCACCCGGGTGCTGGTCCGCCAGCAGCAGGCGGTCATCCAGATCCTCGACGTGGCGCCGCTCGCCATCGGCAACCTCAACCTCGCCTACAACCCCCGCTCCGGCACCCTCGACACCCGGGACAACCCGCTCGGCCCGTACGACCCGGCCACCTTCGCCTGCTCGCTCATGGCCGACCAGCTTCCCGTCGCCCAGGTGCCGGCGATCTGCACCAAGCTCGCGCAGACCCTGCGTCAGCGCGGGCTGCCCCTCACCGACCAGCTGCGCAAGCTGCTCAAGCTGCCGCCCGGCGCCCCGGCGGGAGGCGGGTCCTCACCGGGAACCATCAGCTCCCCCGGTGCGCCGACCGCCGACGAGGCGCCGGGCGGCTCCTCCATCCCGAGCGACCGCACGCTCGGCGGCATCCTGCGGGGCCCGGCGTGACCGCCCGGCCGGGCCGGTGGACCGGCGCGCGGTTGCTGGCCGGCGCGCTGGCCGCGGCCCTGCTGCCCGCGGGCTGCGGCCTGCCCGACGTGGCCGACCTGCCGCTGCCCGGCGGCCGCCCGGCCGGCCCCGGCTACACCGTCACCGCGGAGTTCGGCGACGTGCTGGACCTGGTACCCCGGGCCGCCGTCAAGGTCGACGACGTGACCGTCGGCAGCGTCGAGAAGATCTCGCTGGACGGCTGGCACGCCCGGGTCCGGCTGCGCATCGACCGGGGGGTGCGGCTGCCGGCGAACGCCACCGCCGCGGTCCGCCAGAGCAGCCTGCTCGGCGAGAAGTACGTGGCGGTGGCCCCGCCGTCGGCCGAGCCGCCCCGCGGCGACCTCGGCGACGGCGACCTCATCCCGCTGTCCCGCACCACGCGCGGCGCCGAGGTGGAGGAGGTCCTCGCCGCCCTGGGCCTGCTGCTCAACGGTGGCGGCCTGGCCCAGTTGCGCACCATCAACGCCGAGCTGAACCGGGCCCTCGCCGGCCGCGAACCGGCGCTGCGGGACACCCTCACCCAGCTCGACACCTTCCTCGGCGGGCTGGACCGGCAGAAGGCCGACATCGTCCGCGCCATCGACGCGCTCGACCGGCTCAGCGGCCGGCTGGCCCGGCAACGCCAGGTCGTCGGCGACGCGCTGGACTCCCTGGCCCCGGGCCTCACCGTGCTGGCCCGGCAACGCGCCCAGCTCACCAAGGCGCTCACCGCGCTCGGCCGGCTCGGCACTGTGGGCACCCGGGTGGTGGAAGGCAGCCGGGCCGACACGGTGGCCTCCGTGACCGCCCTGCAACCGATCCTCGAACAGCTCGCCCGGGCCGGCGACGACCTGCCGAAGTCGCTGGACTTCATGCTGTCGTTCCCGTTCCCGCCGAACGTGACCGGCGCGATCGTTGGCGACTTCGTGAACCTGTCCATCACGGCCGACCTGGACGCCGCCACCATCCTGGCCAACCTGGTGGCCGCCGCGCCCGCCCCGGCGCCCCGCACGTCCCGGCCGGCCACCTCGACGGGACCCCGGCCGCCCGCCACCGGCGACCCGGCGCGACCCGGCGCCAAGCCCGGCGGCGTCCTGCCCGGACTGCCCGGCCTGCCCGACCTGCCGCTGCTCAAGTGCCTGCCGGACCTGAAGGACTTCCCGGCCATCTTCACCCCGCCGAAGGAGTGCGGCCTGCCGGCCGGCTGCAAGCTGCTCAAGCCCGGTTCCGCCGTGCCCCTGGGCGGGCTGCTGCTGCCCAAGGGCCTGGTGCCGCAGGGCACGGCGCTGCCCGCCGGCACCGAACTGCCCGACGGCACCGTGCTCACCGCCGAGTGCGTCCTGCCGGTGACCGGCGCCGTGCTCGGCCAGGTCGGCGACCTGACCGACGTGCTCGGAGGAGGGCTGATCCCGTGATCGGACGCACCGTGAAGCTCCAGGTGCTCGCCTTCGTGCTGGTGAGCATCCTCGGCGTCGGCTACGTCGGCGTCCGCTACGTCGGCCTCGGTGAGCGGCTGTTCCACACCGGCTACGTCGTGCACGTCGACCTGGCCCGCGCCGGAGGGCTGTTCGCCAACGCGCCGGTCACCTACCGGGGCGTGCCGGTCGGCCGGGTCACCGCCGTCACCCTGCGCGGCGAGGCGGTCCGCGCCGACCTGCGCCTCGACCGGGGCGTCCGGGTTCCCGACGCGCTGCGCGCCGTGGTCGCCCAGCGCTCCGCCGTCGGCGAGCAGTACCTCGACCTGCGCCCCGAGCGCGACGGCGGGCCGTACCTGGCCGACGGGGCCGTGATCCCGGCCGACCGGACCGGCCTGCCGCTGGCCCCCGAGACCCTGCTCACCAACCTGGACGCCCTGGTCCGCTCGGTCGACCCGGACGACCTGGCCGTGCTCGTCACCGAGCTGGGCACCGCGTTCGAGGGCAACGAGCAGGCCCTCGCCCGGCTCCTCGACGCCGGGGACGCCCTGCTCGCCGAGGCGGACCGGCGGCTGCCCGAGACCCGCGCGCTGATCCGCGACGCGCGGACGGTCCTGACCACCCAGGCCGAGTCCGCCGAGGCGCTGCGCCGCTGGTCGTCCGGCCTGGCGCAGCTCGCCGCCACGCTCCGCTCCGCCGACCCGGACCTGCGCCGGCTGCTGGCCGGCGGCCCGCCCGCCGGCACCGAGCTGCGGGCGCTGCTGCGCGGCCTCGAACCCGACGTCGGCGTGCTGCTCGGCAACCTGGTCACCGTCAACGGCATCGCCGCGCGGCGGCTGCCCGGCATCGAGCAGCTGCTGGTGGTGTACCCGATCGCGGTGGCCGGCGGGTACACGGTCACACCCGGCGACGGCACCGCCCATCTCGGCCTCGTGGTCAACCTGGGCAACCCGCCGTCCTGCGTCTACTCCGGCGGCGCCACCCGGTGCGACGCCGGCGAGCGGGCCGCCGGGGCGAGCGTGCGCGGCGCCGGGAACGCGCCCCGGCCCTCCGGCGCCGACCCCGCGCCCCCGCCCGCGGCCGACCGGGGCGGCGACCCCGGGTACGACCCGGCTACCGGTCTGGTCCTCGGCGCCGACGGCCGCCCGTTGCAGTTCGGCGGCACCGGCGGCCAGTACCGCACCGCCGGGGCCCAGTCCTGGAAACAGCTGTTGCTCGCCGGGGTGACCCCGTGACCGGCGTACCCGAGGAGGTGGCGGTGCCCAGCCGCAGGAACACCACGTTGAAGGTCATCAAGGGCGCGAAGGCCGGCCCGGCCACACCGCGCCGCCGCCTGGTCAACCGCGCGGTTCCGGCGTCGGCGGAACCGATCGAGCGAATGCTGGAACGGCTCGACCGGGAGCCGGTCGAGGACCCGATCGAGGCCGGGGACCTGACCGTCGTCGGCGACCCGGCCGAGGTCGAGGACCTGCCCGAGCCGGAGCCCGCCGAGCCGGACGCCGCCGAGCCGGACGCCGCCGACGGGCCGGCGGGCACCGCCCCCAGCCGGCGGCGCCGGGCACTTGTCGCGCTGCTCGTGGTGCTGCTCGCCGCCGCACTGGCCGGCGCGGGCGTGCAGGGCCACCGCTGGTACGTCGACCGCGCCACCGACCAGGCCCGCCGGGAGGCCGTGGCCGCCGCCCGGCAGGCCGCCGTCAACTTCGTGTCGGTCAGCGCGGCCAGCGTCGACCGGGACCTGAGCCGGATCACCGCCGGGGCCACCGGCGACTTCAAGGACGAGTTCACCCGCGGGCAGGCCCAGGTCCGCACCGCCGTGGTGGAGAACAAGGTCCAGTCGCAGGGGACCGTGCTGCGCGCCGGGCTCGTCTCCGGCGACCGGCGGCGCGCCGTGGTGCTGGTGGCGGTCGACGCCACGGTCCGCAACGTCAAGGCGCCCGACGGGCGGCCGTCGCACTACCGGATCCAGCTCGACCTGGTCCGGGACCGGGACTCGGGGGACTGGCTCGTGACCAGGCTCCAGTTCGTCGGATGACCGACAGGAGGAGACCGATGCGCCTACCGACCGTCCTGCGCCGACCCCCGCTGCGGCCCGTGCCGCTGCTCGTCGCAGCCCTGCTGCTGGCCGCCGCCGTGGCGGTGGCCGGCTGGACCGCCGACCGCCGCGCCGGCCAGCGCGACCAGGCCGTCCGCCAGGCCCTGGCCACCGCGCCGGCGGCCGCCAAGGCCCTCTTCTCGTACGACTACCGCACCTTCGACGACAGCGTCGCCAACGGCCGCACGTTCGCCACCGGCGCCTTCGCCGACGAGTACGCGCAGACCACCTCGGCGCTCAAGGCGACCGCCACGAAACAGCAGGCCGTCGTGCTCGCCGAGGTGTCCGCCACCGGCGTGGTCGACGCCGAGCCGGATCGGGTGGAACTGCTGCTCTACCTCAACCAGTACCGGCGCAACGTGACCACGGCGGGGGAGAAGGTGGACCAGAACCGGGTGGTGCTGACCCTGGTCCCGGTGCACGGCGAATGGAAGGTGGTGCAGGCCACCGCCATCTGACCGGCGGGCTTGCCGGCATCTGCTAGCAGTGGCGGTGTGTCCGTTCTCGACCATCCGCCCGCACAGGCGGAAGCATCCGTTGCGCCGATGGACGGCGGCGCCGGCGCGACCAGAATGACCAGCGAGGCGGAGGCCGACACCCGCCCCTGGAACGCCGTGGAGGCCGTCGCATGAGCGGCTGGCAGCTGTCCGGCTACACGCCGGTCCGTCGGCTCGGCGCCGGTGCGTCGGGCAGCGTCGTGCTCGCCACCCACGACGCCACCGGCACCCCGGTCGCCATCAAGTACCTGGTGCGCGACATCGGCGCCGACTCGTCCTTCCGGACCGCCTTCCGGGAGGAGGCCCGGCTGCTCGGCGAGATCGACGACCGGCACGTCAGCCGTCTCTACGAGTACGTCGAGTCGCCGCACGGCGCGGCCATCGTGATGGAGCTGGTCAACGGGGTCTCGCTGCGCCAGATGCTGCGCGCGCACGGTCCCACCACCCCCGAGGCGGCGCTCTGCGTGCTGAAGGGCTCGCTCGCCGGCCTCGCCGCCGCGCACGCCCGCGGCGTGGTGCACCGCGACTACAAGCCGGAGAACGTGCTGGTCACCGGTGAGGGGCTGAGCAAGCTCGCCGACTTCGGCATCGCCATGCCGGTCGGCCAGGGCTCCGACACCACCGTGTCCGGCACGCCCCGCTACATGGCCCCCGAGCAGTGGACCGGCGCGCCGGCCAGCCCGGCGTGCGACATCTACGCGGCCACGGCCACCTTCTTCGAATGCCTCACCGGCCGGCCCCCGTACCCGGGTCCGGACCTGTTCAGCCTGCGCGAGCAGCACGCATCCGCGCCCATCCCGACCGACCCGGCGCCCGCGCCCGTGCACGAGCTGCTCCGGCACGGCATGGCCAAGAGCCCCGGCGAGCGACCCCAGCCCGCCCAGGTGTTCCTGGACCTCCTCGACCAGGTGGCCGGCGCCGGCTACGGCGGCGAGTGGGAGGAACGCGGAGTACGCGAGCTGGCCCGCCGGGCCGCCCTGCTCGCCGCGCTCTGGCCGTTCCCCGACGGCGCGGGCGGCGCCACCAGCCTGGCCAGCACCACGCTCGGCGCGACGGCGGGGCGCGGCCGGCGGCGCCGCCGGGGCCGCGCGCGGACCGCGCTGGCCGGCGGCGCCCTGGTGGCCGCCCTGCTGGCCGGCGGCGCCGGCTACAGTTACGCCGCGAACGAGGAGCCGGTCGCCGCCGACGGCCCGACCGGCCCGGCCGTCGCCGGCACCACCACCGGCCCGGGCGGCGCCACCCCGACCGGCGCGCCGGCGCCGACGGCGACGGCCACTCCGTCGGCGACCGCCGCCCCGCCGGCGACGCCCACCGCCACCCCGAGCGGCTCCCGGTCCGCGACGCCCACCCGTTCACCGGTACGCACCAGCGCGCCCGCGCCGACCCCGTCGACCAGCACCTCGCCGCCGCCCCCGCCCGACGTCGCGGCCCCCACCGTCGGCGGCGTCACCGCCAGCCCCGGTCAGCTCGAACCGGACGGCTGCCGCTACGGCGACAAGATCAGCACGGTCAGCGCCACGGTCACGGACGACCGCAGCGGCCCGGCCGCCCTGACGGTCACCTTCCGCTACACCCTGGCGGGCGCCACCGGCACGGGGTCGATGGCCCCCGCCGGGCGCGGCGTGTTCCGGGGCACGCTCGGCCCGCTGCCCGGGCCGAAGCAGAGCACCCGCATCCCGATCCAGGTCACCGCCGTCGACGCCGCCGGCAACGCGACCACCTCGGCGTCCCCGGTCTACGTGACGCTCTACAACTACTGCACCCCCGGCTAGGAGTGGTGACCGTGCCCGCTGCCCAGACCCGCACCGCCACCCGGGGACGGCCGACGTGACCCGGCCGGAGGAGCCCACCGAGGCGCTGCCCACCCGGGCGCTGCCCACCGACCCCGGCGCGACCGTCCACCTCGGCCCGGACGCGGCCGCCCACCTCGGCGGACCGGACCGGCCCGGTGCGCCCCTCGGCCCCGACGCGACCGTGCACTTCGGGGCGCCGACCGTCGGCGTGCCCGGCGCGGCCGAGCCGACCGTGCACATCGGCCGCACGCCCGAGCCGACGGTGCATCTCGCCGGCCCGGCGGAGTCGACCGTGCACGTCGGCGCGGTGTCGGAAGCGACCACGCCGTTCGGCGCCCCGACCGGCCCCGCACCGCGGTCCGCCCAGCCGACCTTCACCGGTCCGCCTCGACAGCACCCGACCGGGCCGGGCACCGCGGCCGGGGGCGGGCCGACCGCCGGGGCGTACCGGGAGGCGACGGCGGACGTGCGGGCGGTGGGCGGGGCGCCGCCGCCCGGGGAACTGCGCTTCGGGCCGGGCGTGCCGGCCACCCCGCCGCCCGCCCCGGCCTGGCCGGCGGTGCCGCCGGCGCGGCGGTCCCGACCGGTCTGGCGCCGGGTCGTCTCGGTGCTGTCCACCCTGCTCACGGCGGCGCTGCTGCTGGTGGTCGGGCTCTACCTGTGGCAGCGGCTGCAACCGTTGGCGGTCGAGGGGGTCACCGTGGCGGTGCCCCGGCCGCCCGGCGTGGCCTGCGACGTCACCGTCGACGTGGTGGCCACGGTGCGCACCAACGGGCGCGGCGGGGTGATCCGCTACCAGTGGTTCCGCTCGGACGCACCGCCGGGCGCCCTGCTCACCGAGCGGGTCGGGCGCGGCCAGCGGACGGCCACCCTCACCCTCAAGTGGACGTTCAGCGGGGTCGGCGCGACCACCGAGAGCGCCACCGTCAACATCATCGAACCGTCGCCGGTGCAGGCCGGCACGCAGGTCCGCTACCGCTGCCCCGGCGGCTGACCGCGTTTCCCCGAGGGCTGCTCAGGGTAGCTCCAGGCGAACGACCCTGACCCTGTGCGTGGAGGCCCTTCGATGAGAGACAACTTCGGGGACGCGGTGGGCGACGCGTTCCGTTCGGTGATGCTGTTCCTGCCCAAGGCGGTCGCCTTCATCGCCATCCTGATCGTGGGCTGGCTGGTGGCGAAGGCCGTGCTGAAGATCGTGGACAAGGTCCTGGAGCGGGTCCACTTCGACCGGGCCGTCGAGCGCGGCGGCATCAAGACCGCCCTGGCGCGCTCGAAGTACGACGCCAGCGACATCGTCGCCAAGCTGGCCTACTACGCGGTGCTGCTGGTCACCCTCCAGCTCGCGTTCGGCATCTGGGGCCCCAACCCGATCTCGGACCTGATCCACGGCGTCGTCGCCTGGTTGCCCCGGGCGTTCGTCGCCATCGTCATCGTGGTGGTGGCCGCGGCCATCGCCAAGGCGGTCAAGGACATCATCTCCAGCGCCCTCGGCGGCCTGTCCTACGGCCGGGTGCTCGCGAACATCGCCTCGGTGTTCATCCTCGGCCTCGGCGTCATCGCCGCGCTCAACCAGATCGGCGTCGCCACCACGGTGACCACGCCGGTGCTGATCGCCGTGCTCGCCACCGTCGGCGGCATCCTCGTCGTCGGCGTCGGTGGCGGACTGGTCCGTCCGATGCAGAGCCGCTGGGAGAACTGGCTGGCCCGCGCCGAGGAGGAGTCGCGGACCATCGCCACCCACGCCCGGGCGTACCAGGCCGGGCGGCGGGACGTCGAGGCGCGGTTCGGCACGGCCAACCCGTACGCCGAGGCCGAGCTGACCCGGCCGGTGGCCGGCGAGGCCGAGGCGGACCGGACCCAGCCCGTCGCCCCGTACGGCGCGGCGGAGCCGACCCAGCCGGTGCCGGCGTACGGCGACCCGGACCGCACCCAGCCGACCACCCCGCGGCAGCCGACGGCCGAGCAGGCCGCGGACAGCGAGGCCACGATGGTCATCCCGCAGGCGGACGTGGACCGCTCCCGCCGCTGACCGATTGCGCGTCCACCGGGGTGGGGCCCGTCCGGGTCCCACCCCGGTTCGCCTGCGCGGGGCGGCGTGGGGACCGCGCGCCCGGCTAGGATCGGCGCATGCACTGGCGACATTGATGCCCTGCCGAGGGTCGAGCCCGCGGGCCACCGCGGACACCGCACGTCCGGTGTCCGTCACGTCCCCGTGGGAAGGCCTCCATGCTCATCGTCTCCGCGCGCGTGCCCGCCGAGCGCCGGCTCGCCGCCACGCTCTACGCCTACGCGTTCCTCACCGACCTGGTCCTGCTCTATCCGGTCTACACGCTGCTGTTCGCCGACACCGGGCTGTCGGTCGGGCAGATCTCCTCGCTCTTCGTGCTCTGGTCGGCGGCCGGCATCCTGCTGGAGGTGCCGTCGGGCGCCTGGGCCGACGCGGTCTCCCGGCGGCTGCTGCTCGTCCTCGCCCCGCTGCTGACCGCCGCCGGTTTCGCCCTCTGGGTGCTCGTCCCGTCGTACCCGGCGTTCGCCGTCGGCTTCCTGCTCTGGGGTGCGGGCGGGGCGCTGCGCTCCGGCGCCCAGGAGGCCCTGGTCTGGACCGAGCTCGACCGGCTCGGCGCCACCGGCCGGTACGCCCGGCTGGCCGGCCGGGCGCGGACCGCCGAGCTGCTCGGGGTGGTCGCCGCCATGGGGCTGGCCGCCCCGGTGCTGGCCCTCGGCGGCTATCCGGCGGTCGGCGCGGCGAGCGTGGCCGCGTGCCTGGCCGCCGCGGCGGTCGCCACCCGGTTCCCGGAGCATCGTGCCGCGGAGCCGGCGCGCCACGGCCCGGCCGGCACGACCGGGACCGGCGCGACCGCGGCGACTCATCCGGACCCGCCCGGAACGACCCGGCCCGGCGCGGCCGGCGCCGACCAGCCTCATCCGGCCGGCGCCGACCAGCCTCGTCCGGCCGGCGTCGACCAGCCTGATCCGGCCGAGCCGGGCTGGTGGGACAGCCTGCGCGGCGGGCTGGCCGAGGCCCGCGCCGACCGGTCGGTGCGGGCCGCCCTGCTGCTGGTGCCGGCCGTCGCCGCCGTGTGGGGCGGCCTGGACGAGTACACGCCGCTGCTGGCCCGGGACACCGGGGTCCCGGCGGCCACCGTCCCGCTGCTGCTCGTGCTGGTCTGGGCCGGCACCACGGTGGGCGGGCTGCTGGCCCCGGCGGGGGAGCGGCTGAGCGATCGGGGCTTCGCCACCCTGCTGGCCGGCGCGGCGCTGGCCCTGGCCGCGGGTGCACTGGTCCGCCATCCGGCCGGGTTCGTGCTGGTGGGTCTCGCGTTCGCGGCGTTCCAGCTGGCCACCGTGCTGGCCGACGTCCGGCTCCAGGCCCGGATCAGCGGGCCGGACCGGGCGACGGTCACCTCGGTGGCGGGCATGGCCACCGACCTGACGATCATCGGGGTCTACGCCGGGTACGGCCTCGTCGCGGGCGCCGCCGGCCACGCGGTCGCGTTCGCGGTGGCCGTGCTGCCGTACCTGCTGGTGGCCGGCCGGCTGGCGACCCGCCGGCCGGTCCGCCCGGTTCCGTCGAATAGGTCGTTGTCCGAAAATTCCGCTGTTTCATGATTACCGTATGGGCGGTAGCGGCCCTGGGCTGGCCCGGACGGAGGCGACGCGTCGTGACCATGGAAGCAGAGCGCACCCTGCGCGACGAGGAACTGGCCGGGCTGGCGGACCTCGCCGCCCAGCTCCGCGTCGACTCGATCCGGTGCAGCACCCAGGCCGGCTCCGGCCACCCCACGTCGAGCCTGTCCGCCGCCGACCTGCTCGCCGTGCTGGTCGCCCGCCACCTGCGCTACGACTGGTCCTACCCGGGCAACCGCGCCAACGATCACCTGATCTTCTCCAAGGGGCACGCCTCGCCGCTGCTGTACGCGGTCTTCCGGGCGACCGGCGCGATCAGCGAGCAGGAGCTGCTGGAGTGCTATCGCCAGTCCGGCTCCCGCCTCCAGGGCCACCCCACCCCGGTCCTGCCCTGGGTGGACGTCGCGACCGGCTCGCTCGGCCAGGGGCTGCCGGTGGGCGTCGGCATCGCCCTGGCCGGGCAGTACCTGGACCGGGTGCCGTTCCACGTCTGGGTGCTGTGCGGCGACAGCGAGACGGCCGAGGGCTCCATCTGGGAGGCCCTGGACAAGACCGGTCACTTCGGGCTGCGCAACCTCACCGCGATCGTGGACGTGAACCGGTTCGGGCAGCGCGGGCCGACCGAGCTGGAGTGGGACCTGGACACCTACCGCCGGCGGGTCGAGGCGTTCGGCTGCCACCCGATCGTCGTCGACGGTCACGACCTCGCGGCGATCGACGAGGCGTTCGGGCGGGCCCGGGAGGCGACCGGCCCGACGGTCGTGCTCGCCCGGACGGTCAAGGGCAAGGGCGTTCCGGAGATCGAGAACCGGCCGGACTGGCACGGCAAGGCGCTCGAACCGGACCAGGCCGAGCGGGCCGTCCAGGCGCTGGGCGGCGTGCGGAAGATCCGGGTCACCGGGCCGCGGCCGGCCGCCGCGCCGCCCGCACCCGCCCCGGCCCAGGAGCGGCCGGAGCTGCCCCGCTACGAGAAGGGGGCGAAGGTGGCCACCCGCAACGCGTACGGGGACGCGCTGCGCGCGCTGGGCGTCCGGCGGGACGTGGTGGTCCTCGACGGCGAGGTCAGCGACTCCACCCGGTCCGACAAGTTCGGCGAGGCGTACCCGGACCGGTTCTTCGAGATGTTCATCGCCGAGCAGCAACTGATCGCCGCCGCGGTGGGCCTGCGGGTCCGGGGCTACCGGCCCTTCGCGGCCACCTTCGCCGCGTTCCTCTCCCGCGCCTACGACTTCATCCGGATGGCCGGCATCTCCCGCGCCGACATCGCCCTCGCCGGCTCGCACGCCGGCGTGGAGATCGGCCCGGACGGGCCCTCCCAGATGGGGCTGGAGGACCTCGCCGCCCTGCGCGCCGTGCACGGGTCGACCGTGCTCTACCCGAGCGACGCGGTCTCCTGCGCGGCCCTGGTCGCCGCCATGGTCGACTGCTCGGGTGTGAGCTACCTGCGCACCACCCGCGGCAAGTACCCGGTGCTCTACGACAACGGCGACGACTTCCCGATCGGGGGCAGCAAGCTGGTCCGCGACGGGACCGACGTGACCCTCATCGGCGCCGGGGTGACCGTGCACAACTGCCTCGCCGCCGCCGAGGAGCTGGCCCGGGAGGGCATCGACGCGCGGGTCGTCGACCTCTACTCGGTCAAGCCGATCGACCGGCAGCGGCTGCTCGACGCCGTACGCGACACCGCAGGCCGGCTCGTGGTGGTCGAGGACCACTATCCGCAGGGCGGGCTGGGGTCCGCCGTGCTGGAGGCGTTGGCCGACCTGGCCGAGCCGGTGCGCGTGAGCCACCTGGCGGTACGCGGGCTGCCCGGCTCGGGCACCCCGACCCAGCAGATGGACATGGCGGGCATCGGCCCCCACGCCATCGTCGGCGCGGCGCGCGCCCTGGCCTGACGGCGTGGCGGCGGGGGCACCCGGTCAGCGCCGCAGCCGGATCTCCGCCGGGTCCCGGTCGCTGCGCAGCCCCTTCCAGGAGGGGTGGCGCAGCCGGCGGTCGGGCGTCCACGACCGGAAGGTGACGTCACCGACCAGCACGGGGGCGACCCAGACGGCGTGGCGGGCGTGCTCGCGCGGCACCTCGGCGAACGGCGGGTCGGGCCGGGTCAGCGGCTCCAGCCGGCCCGCCAGGTCCCGCAGCACGGCCTGGGTGAACCCGGTGCCCACCTGCCCGATGTAGTGCAGCCGGTCGTGCTCGTCGTACATGCCGAGCAGCAGCGACCCGATGGCGCCGGCCCGCCGGCCCGAGCCGGGCTTCCAGCCGCCCACGATCACCTCGACGGTGTCGTTGAGCGGCACCTTGACCCACGCCGCGCCCCGTCGGCCCGGCTCGTACGCCGACCGGAGCTGCTTGGCGACCACCCCCTCCAGCCCCAGCTCGGCCGCCGCCGTGGCCAGGTCCCGGCCGGCCTCGCCGGTCCAGTAGGGCGGTGTCTCGACGGTCTCGCCGCTGAGCCCCAGCTCCTCCAGCGCCGCGCGGCGTTCCGTGTAGGGCAGGGCCGTGGTGTCCCGCCCGTCGAGGTGCAGCAGGTCGAACACGTAGTACCGGACCGGGGTCGAGGCGACCAGCGCGGCGGCCGGCGCGCGGACGTGCATCCGCCGTTGGAGCGCGGAGAAGCTGGGCCGGCCGCCGGCGTCGAGGGCCACGATCTCGCCGTCGAGCACCGCCCGCCGCCCGCCCAGCAGGTCGGTGAGTTCGCCCAGTTCCGGGTACGCCCGGGTGACGTCCCGGTCGTTGCGGCTGAGCAGCCGCAGCCCGCGGGCGACGTAGGCCACCGCGCGCACGCCGTCCCACTTGAACTCGTAGCCCCAGCCGGGCCCGGTGGGCAGCGCGCCGAGCCCGGCGAGCATCGGCGGCACGAGCGTCGGCATCCTGGCGGCCACGTCCCGATCCTGGCGGTCGTGGCCCCGGCCGACGCCGGTTTCCGGTCTTTCGCCCGAACGGCGGTCGTTTGTGGTGGTCGTCGGCGGGTAGCCACCCGTCTCCGGGACGGAAGGACCGACGATGGCGGAGCTGGAGTTCGTGGCGAAGGTGGCCGAGCGGGCGGGCGTGCCGGCGGACACCGCGCGATCCCTGACCGAGGCGACACTGCGCACGCTCGCGGAGCGGATCAGCGGCGGCGAGGCGGCGGACCTGGCCGACCACGTGGCGCACGAGCTGCGCCCGCTGCTGGCCCGGGCCCGCCCGGAGGAGCCGCAGGCGTTCGGGTACGACGAGTTCCTGCGCCGGGTGGCCGAGCGCGCCGGCACCGCGCCGGACCTGGCCGAGCGCGGCGCCCGGGCGGTGTTGCAGACCCTGCACCGGGTGGTCGGGCACGTCGAGTTCGAGCACGCCCTGGCCCAGTTGCCGCGGGAGATCGGCGCGCTGGCCCAGCCGTTGCCCCGTACGCCCTGACCGGCCCGGGGCGGCACGAAACGCCCACCGGTGGCTCCCGCCGGGACGGCGGTTCGGCCTCTACGGTGGGCTGATGGCCGCCCTGAGCTTCGACCGCCACCGCGCCGAGATCGTCGCCCAGAGCGACCTGCTCCGCACCCACCTCGACGAAGCCGACCTGACCACCCCCGTCTCCTCGTGCCCGGGGTGGAACGTGGGCCAGCTGGCCCGGCACCTCGGCGGTGGCCAGCGCTGGGCGGCCGACGTGGTCCGCACCCGCGCCGAACGGCCACCGTCGGACACCGGATTCCGCGACCTGTCCCCGTACGCCCGGGAGGAGCCGGCCGTGGTCGGTCCCTGGCTGGTCGAGAGCGCCGCCGCGCTGGCCGGCGCGCTCGGTGAGGCGGGACCCGACGTGGCCACCTGGACGCCGATGCCGGTGCCGGCCGCCGGGGTGTTCTGGGCGCGCCGGTTCGCCAACGAGACGCTGCTGCACCGGGCGGACGCCGCCCTCGCCCTGGGCGTGGACTTCGCGGTCGATCCGGCCGTGGCGGTCGACGCGCTGGACGAGTGGATGGAGCTCGGCTCCCTGCCCCAGATGCTGGACATCTTCCCGCATCGGCGCGACCTGCTCGGCCCCGACCGCACCCTGCACCTGCACGCCACCGACGTGCCCGCCGAGACGGGTGCGGAGTGGCTCGTGGACCTCACGGGGGACACCCTCGCCTGGCGGCGGGCGCACGAGAAGGCGGCCGTGGCGGTCCGCGGCCCGGTGACCGAGCTGCTGCTCATGGTCTACCGGCGGCGCCCGGTCGACACCGCGGTCGTCGAGGTGCTCGGCGACGCGACGCTGCTGGACCGCTGGCTGGCGGCGGTCGCGTTCGGCTGACGCTGGTGCCGGCGGCCGGGCGGCCGCCGGCACCGTCACCGGGTCAGCCGGGCAGGTGCAGGAACGACCACTGGTGGCCGTCGAGGTCCCGGAACCCGCGCATGTACAGGAACCCGAGGTCCTGACCGGGGCCGAGCGAGGTGCCACCCGCGCGGACCGCCAGGTCGACCAGAGCGTCCACCCGCTCCCGCCGGTCGACGCCGATGCCGACGATCACCTCCCGGCTGGTGGCGGTGTCGCACACCTCGGCTCCGGCGAACGCGGCGAAGGCCGCCGGGTGGTGCAGGATCAGGTGGGTGGTGTCGCCGAGGGCGAGCCGGGCGCTGTCGTCGCCGGGGCGCCGGGGCGAGGCCGTGAAGCCCAGGGCGGTGAAGAACTCGACCGCCCGGTCGAGATCGGCCACCGGCAGGTTGACGAACGTCGCGGCGCTCATCGGGTCACCTCCGGCTGCTCCAGCAGCTGCTTCAGGGCCGCGAGGCGGTCCCGCCAGTACGCCTTGAGCCGGTCGGCCTCCTCGGCGCCGGTGAGCTTCTCGTGCTGCACGGCCACCCGGGCCTTGCTCCCGCTCACCGGGGTGAAGCCGACGACGATCCGGCTGGGCCCGCCGGCCCAGTCCGCACGGAAGCTCTTCGGCGCGGTGGCGGTGCGGACCCGGACGGCCACGTCGGGCAGCCACCGCCGGCGTACCGCCTCGTCGGCGAACGCCTCGAACAGCACCGTCACCGGCACCGCCACCGTGCGGCTTCCGGTGGCCTCGAAGCCGCCGCCGCGGCGCTGGCCCGGCGCCCGGAGCCCGCGTGCCTGCTCGTAGCCGACGGTCACGGTCTGCGCCCACCAGCCCGGCACCTCGTGCTCGGTGACCAGCCAGCGGGCGATCTCGGTGTGGGTCCGGCCGGCGGCGCCCCAGGCGTCGAGCCGGGCGAACCACTCGTCCCAGTCGTGGCCGGTCCGTTCGCGCAGCAGCGCGGCGGAGATCCGGTCCTGCTGGCCGCGGCCGGCGTCAACGGTGGGCGCCGGGGCGGCCGTGACCCGGGCGAGCAACTGCCGGCGGGCCGTCGTGTAGCTCTCGCCGGTGCGGGCCATCCGGGCGCGGACCCGGGACTTGAACGACCTCTGGCTTGTCATCTCATGCTCCCTGTCGACGGCGCGGTCGCAGGGACTCACGCTCCCGGTCGACCTCGCCGTGGGCAGGTGGCGCATGTCGGGTGGGCCGGACGGCACCGCGTCCCGAGGGCTCGGGCCCCCTTTGCCTCCGCGGAGCCGGTGGCGTGAGCACCGGGCTGGAGGTGAGGCGCGGGACTGCGCCGAGCCCAGCGTACGCCGCCGACCGCCGGAGGGGGAGAGGGTCAGCTCACCGGTCCCGGCTCGGTGGTCTGCTCCCACATCGACTTCATCTCGTCGAACGCCTGCTCCATGATCTGCACCATGGCCCGGCGGGCCGCCTCGCCGTCACGGCGCTGCAACGCCGAGGCCACGTCGGCGTGCAGTTGCAGCGCCTGCTGGTCCGGGTGGTGCGGCATGAGGTGGTAGTGGTGCCGGCCGGTGAGCACCTCGGCGACCAGTTCCCGCAGCTTGCCGAACATCTCGTTGCCGGATGCGGCGAGCACCCGCCGGTGGAACTCGATGTCCAGGCGCAGGAAGCGGTCCTCGTCCCCGGCCTGCCCGGCGGCCCACATCTTCGCCGCGATCCCGACCAGGTCGCTGGCGTCGTCGGGGGTGATCCGGCGGGCGGCCAGCCAGGCGGCGTGCGGCTCCACCGCGGTCCGCAGCTCGGTGATCGAGCGGAGCTGGGCCATCCGGCCGGCGGAGGCGAGCCGCCAGCGGATCACCTGCGGATCGAACACGTTCCAGGCCTCGGCGGGGCGGATCAGGACGCCGACCCGGCGCCGCGTCTCGATGAGGCCCATCGAGGCGAGCACCCGGAGGACCTCGCGGATCACCGACCGGGAGACCGCGTGCCGGTCGACCAGCTCGTCGATGTTGAGCACGGAGCCGGCGGGCAGCTCGCCGCCACAGACGGCCGTGCCGAGTTCGTCGAGTACGCGGGCGTGCAGCCCGGTCTCGCCCCCGGAGGAGGAGTGATCCACGGGTCGGAGCATATCAGTTGGTGATCGACCCTTGAATAAATCAGCTTTATCCGCCTAGCATCCCGTGGTTAAGCGGACGTTACAGCGTTGTGGCGCTCTTCCCCCGGGGCGGCGACCACGAGAAAAGGAGAGAAGACGTGCGACGTCGATCGATATTCGGTACGTCTCTGGCCGTGGTCGCCGCCATGGGCCTGGCCGCCTGCGGCGGCGGTGGCGATGACAGCGGCGCGTCCAAGACGGTGCGCGTGACCCTGGCGAACCACGTGTGGACGGAGAACATCAAGGCCGCCCTGCCCGAGTTCGAGAAGCAGACCGGGCTCAAGGTCGAGATCACCCAGCTCGGCGAGGACCAGCTCTCCGACCAGTACAACGTCAAGCTCAACGCCGGCTCGTCCGACCTCGACGTGATGATGTACCGGCCCCTCCAGGAGGGGAAGCTCTTCGCCAAGAACAAGTACCTGGCCGACCTGTCCGACCACGTGAAGTCCAACAAGGACTGGGACTACGCCGACTTCCAGCCCAGCCCGGTCGAGGCCACCACGTACGAGGGCAAGCCGGTGGGCGTGCCGATCATCACCGAGCAGGAGGTCCTGTACTACCGCAAGGACCTGCTCGCCAAGGCCGGCCTGAGCGCCCCGCCGAAGACCCTCGACGAGCTGAAGGCCGCGGCCGCGAAGGTCAAGGCCAGTGTCCCGGGCACCGCGGGCTTCGTGGCCCGGACCGGCAAGTCGCCGGCGGTCACCCAGTTCTCCAGCTTCCTCTACAGCTTCGGCGGTGACTTCGTCGACGGCAGTGGCAAGGCGACCGTCAACAGCGACGCCGCCAAGCAGGCGTACGCCTTCTACGGCGGGCTCATCAAGGACTCCGGCCCGGCCAACGTCAGCACCGACATGAGCTGGCCCGAGGCCATGGCCATCTTTACCCAGGGCAAGGCCGCCTTCTACACCGAGGCCAACTCGCTCTACAAGAACGCCACCGACCCGGCCAAGTCCAAGGTGTCCGACACCGTCGGCTTCGCGCCGTTCCCGGCCGGCCCGGCCGGCTCCAAGCCGTACAACATCCCCTCCTGGGCGCTGGGCGTGAACGACGCCTCGAAGAACAAGAGCAACGCCTGGAAGTTCATCGAGTGGGCCACCGGCAAGGAGCAGACCCTCGCGCAGCAGAAGGCCGGCGTGCCGGGCGCGCGTACCTCGGTCTGGGCCAACCCGGAGGGCACCGCGAGCTACCCGAAGGACCTGGTCGAGGCCATCACCGCGAGCACCAAGGACGGCGTCGCCCACGACCGGCCCGTGGTCGTGAAGGTGGGCCAGGCCCGCGAGCTCGTCGGTCAGCCGATCGTCGACGCGATCACCGGCAAGGACCCGGCGGCCGCCGCCGACACCGCCAACGAGGCCTTCCAGAAGTTCCTGGACGACGAGGCCAAGTAGCCCGCGCGCGGGTGGTGGGGCGGCTCGCTCCACCACCCGCGTACCCCTGCCGGTCCGCCCACCCCGGAGATCTCATGGCAACCGTCACCACCCCCCGCCGCGCCCCCGGCGGCGCCGGCGTCATGCCCGACACGCCCGGCTGGGCGCGCTGGGCCAACGACCACCGCAAGTGGCTGTTCGCTGCGCCCGCGATGGCCTTCGTCGCCGCCCTGATCGTGATCCCGCTGGGCTGGACCGCCTGGCTCAGCCTCACCGACGCCGAGGGCTCCGTCCGCGCCGAGAGCGAGTTCGTGGGCTTCCGGAACTACCTCGACGTGCTGTCGGACACCGACCGGTTCTGGCCGGCGGTCGGCCGCACCGCCGCCTTCACCGTCGTCGCGCTGCTGTTCGAGGTGGTCCTCGGCATGGCCGTCGCGCTGCTGCTGTGGCGGCCGTTCAAGGGCCAGAAGTGGGTCCGGGTGGCCATCCTCATGCCGCTGGTCGCCACCCCGGTCGCGGTCGGCATGATGTGGCGGCTCATCTTCGATCCGAACATCGGCCTGGCCAACCAGGTGCTCGGCTGGGTCGGCATCGGCCCGCAGCCGTGGCTCGCCGGCCAGCACTCCGCGCTGCCCACCACCATCTTCATCGACGTGTGGCAGTGGACGCCCATGGTGGTGCTGATCCTGCTCGCCGGGCTGACCTCGCTGTCCGAGGAACCCCAGGAGGCGGCGCGGATCGACGGCGCGAGCAGCTGGCAGCGGTTCCGGCACGTCACCCTGCCGCTGGTCATGCCCACGGTGATCGTCGCGATCCTGCTGCGCGGCATCGACGCGCTGAAGACCTTCGACATCCTCTACGCCACCAAGGGCCGCGGCGGTGGCTCCTTCCACGAGGTGGAGACCCTGAACGTGTACGCCTACGGGCTGAGCTTCGACTACAACGAGTACGGCGTCTCCTCCACCGTCCTCATCCTCTTCTTCCTGATCATCATCGGGTCGATGTGGGCCCTGACCGCGCGGCGCAAGGAGGCCAAGCGATGAAGGCCAGTCCCGCGTACCGGGTCTTCCGGGTGGTCGCGCTCGTGGTCGTGGTGCTCTCGCTGGTCACGCCGCTGCTCTGGATGATCGCCGCGTCCTTCAAGACCAACGTCGACATCTACGACACCGGCAAGGCGCTGGTCTTCTCGCCGACCCTGGACAACTACGCGACCGTCCTGAAGCAGTCGCACTACGTCTCGTTCATCGGCAACAGTCTCTGGGTGGCGTTTGCCGCCACCGTGCTGTCGCTGATCCTCGGCGTGCCGGCCGCGTACTCGATGAGCCGGTTCAACATGAAGAAGTCGGCCCTCGTGGTGCTGATGGCCCGGGTCATTCCCGGCGTCTCGCTGCTGGTGCCCTGGTACTACGTCTTCTCGAACCTGCAGCTGGTCGGCGGCTTCACGGTGCTGATCCTCAGTCACATGTTCGTGTCGCTGCCGCTGATCGTCTACATCATGATGGGCTTCTTCGACGGCCTGCCGGAGGAGCTGGAGGAGGCGGCCCTCGTCGACGGCCTCACCCACATCGGCGCGTTCCGCCGGATCACCCTGCCGCTGTCCGTGCCCGGCATCGCCACGGCGGGCATCCTGTCCTTCATCTTCTCCTGGAACAACTTCATGTTCGCCCTGGTCCTCTCCGGCGCGGACACGAAGACGCTCCCGGTGGCGATCTTCGACTTCGTCGGGTACGCCAGCATCGACTGGGGCGGCCTCATGGCGGCGGCCACCGTGGTGACCCTGCCGATCATGGTGATCGCCCTGTTCGTGCAGAAGTACGTGGTCTCCGGCCTGACCGCCGGCGCGACGAAGGGCTGAGCACCGTGACCACCATCGCGCGCATCGAGACCTTCCTGGTCGCGCCCCGCTGGCTCTTCGTCCGGGTGGAGACCGGATCCGGGATCGTCGGCTGGGGCGAGGCCACCTGCGAGGGGCGCTCCGAGACCGTCCGCGCCGCCGTCGACCAGCTCGCCGAACTGCTGATCGGCCGGGACGCGCTGCGCATCGAGGACCACTGGCAGGTGCTCACCAAGGGGTCGTTCTACCGGGGCGGGCCGATCCTGGCCAGTGCCGTGGCCGGCCTCGACCAGGCCCTCTGGGACATCGCCGGCAAGCACTGGGGCGCGCCCGTGCACCAGCTGCTCGGCGGCCCGGTCCGGGACCGGATCCGGGTGTACGGCTGGGTCGGCGGCGACGAGCCCGGCGAGGTCCGCGACCAGATCGGCGCGGCCCTGGAAACGGGCCTGACCGCGGTCAAGATGAACGCCGCCGGCCGGATGAGTGCGGTGGCCTCGGTGGCCGAACTCGACGGCGTGGTCCAGCGGGTGGCCGCCGCCCGCGAGGTGCTCGGCGACCACCGGGACGTCGCGGTCGACTTCCACGGCCGGTTCAGCCTGGCCAGCGCCCGCCGGGTCGCCCCGCTGCTGGAGCCCTACCGGCCGTTCTTCCTCGAGGAGCCGGTGGTGCCGGAGAACTCGCACCTGATCGGCGAGTTCGTCCGCTCCACGACCACGCCGGTGTCCACGGGGGAGCGGCTCTACAGCCGGCAGGAGTTCCTGCCCGTCCTCCAGGCCGGCATCGCGGTCGCCCAGCCGGACCTCTCGCACGCCGGCGGCATCACCGAGGTCCGCAAGATCGCCGCGCTGGCCGAGGTGTACGACGTCCAGCTCGCCCCGCACTGCCCGCTCGGCCCGATCGCCCTGGCGGCCTGTCTCCAGGTCGGCTTCGCCACGCCGAACTACCTGATCCAGGAGCAGAGCATCGGCATCCACTACAACCTCGGCGCCGAGGTGCTCGACTACTGCCTCGACAAGACGCCGCTGACCTTCGTGGACGGCTACGTCGAGCGGCTCACGGCGCCCGGCCTGGGCATCGAGATCGACGAGGCGGCGGTACGCGCCGCCGACCGGCGCGGCCACGCCTGGCGCAGCCCCATGTGGCGGCACCGGGACGGCTCCTACGCGGAATGGTGACCATGACCCTCGACCTCACCGCCGAACTCGCGGCCACCCGCCTGCTCGCGGTCATCCGCGGCACCGACCCGACCGCCGCCATCGCCACGGGCACGGCCCTGCTCGCCGAGGGCGTCCGCGTCGTCGAGGTGGCCCTGACGACGCCCGGCGCGCTGGACGCCATCGCCGCCATCCGGGCCGCCGCCCCGCCCGGCTCCCTGGTCGGCGCGGGCACGGTGCTCACCCCGGCCGACGTGGCCGACGTGGCCGCGGCCGGCGCGCAGTTCGTCGTCACCCCGGCCGTCGTCGACTCGATCGGCGAGGCGGCCCGCCGCGGGCTGCCGGTGGCCGCCGGGGCGCTCACCCCGACCGAGGCGTACGCGGCCGTCCGGGCAGGGGCCGCCGCCGTGAAGCTCTTCCCGGCCTCGCTGGGCGGGCCCGCGTACCTGAAGGCGCTGCGCGACCCGTTCCCGGACATCCCGTTCGTCGCGGTCGGCGGCGTCGGGCTGGCCGACCTGCCCGGCTACCTCGCCGCCGGGGCGATCGCCGTCGGGGTCGGCGGTCCGCTGGTCGGCGACGCCGCCTCCGGCGGCGACCTCGGCGCCCTGCGCGAGCGGGCCCGCGCCTACCTCGCCGCCGCCGCATGACCGGCCTCGACCTGCTCACCTTCGGCGAGGCCCTGGTGTCGCTGCGGTCGACCGGGCCGCTCACGGCCGGTGGCGCGCTGACCGCCCACCTGGCCGGGGCCGAGGCCAACGTGGCGATCGGCCTGGCCCGGCTCGGCCACCGGGCGGCCTTCGGCGGCCGGGTCAGCGACGACGAGCTGGGCACCTTCCTGCTGCGCCAGCTCCGCGCCGAGGGCGTCGACGTGACCCACGTGGTCCGCGACCCCGAGCGCCCCGCCGGCCTCATGTTCCTGGAGCGGCGCACCGCCGACCTGACCCGGGTGCTCTACCAGCGGGCCGGCTCGGCCGGGTCGGCGCTGGGCGTCGACGACCTGCGGCCCGCCCTGGCCGCCGGCGCCCGGGTTCTGCACCTCACCGGGATCACCCCGGCGCTCTCCGCGGGCGCCCGGGAGGCCGCCGGCTGGGCGGCCGAGACCGCCGCCCGGGCCGGGACGCTGGTCTGCCTGGACGTCAACCACCGGGCGAAGCTGTGGACCCGGGACGCCGCGCGGGCCGTGCTCACCCCGCTCGCCGGGCACGCCTCGGTCGTGGTCGCCTCGGCCGACGAACTGGACCTGGTCGGCGCGCCGGGCGCCGACGAGGACACCGTGGTGGCCGGGCTGCTGGCCCGGGGCGTGTCGACCGTGCTCGTGAAGCTCGGCGGCGACGGCGCCCGGGCGTACACCCGGGAGGGTCGCCGGGACGCGGCGGCGCTGCCCGTGACGGCGGTCGACACCGTCGGCGCGGGGGACGCCTTCACGGCCGGCTACCTCTCCGGCCACCTGGACGGGCTCGACCTGGCCGGGCGGTTGCGCCGCGCGGTCACCCTCGGCGCCTTCGCCGTCGCCGGAACCGGTGACTGGGAGACCCTGCCGCGCCGGGACGAGCTGTCCCTCCTGGACTCCCGGCAACCCGGCGACACCCTTCGCTGACCCACCCCGAGAGCTGACCCACCCCGAGAAAGGCATCCGCGTGAAGATCGTCGCAGCGGACGTGATCGTCTCCAGCCCCGACCGCAACTTCGTCACCCTCCGGATCACCACGGACGAGGGGCTCACCGGGCTCGGCGACGGCACCCTCAACGGCCGGGAGCTGTCGGTCGCGTCCTACCTGGCCGACCATGTCGTCCCGCTGCTGATCGGGCGGGACCCGCACCGCATCGAGGACACCTGGCAGTTCCTGTACCGGTCGGCCTACTGGCGGCGCGGGCCGGTGACCATGGCGGCCATCGCCGCCGTCGACGTGGCGCTCTGGGACATCAAGGCCAAGGCCGCCGGCATGCCGCTCTACCAGCTCCTCGGCGGCGCGTCCCGGACCGGGATCATGGCGTACGGGCACGCGTCCGGTCGGGACCTGCCCGAGCTGTTCGACTCCATCCGCGCGCACCTGGAGCAGGGCTACCGGTCGATCCGGGTGCAGACCGCGGTGCCGGGGATCAACGCGGTGTACGGCGTCGCCGCCCAGCCCAGCGTCGACGGCAAGCGGTACGACTACGAGCCCGCCCAGCGCATCCCGCTGCCGGCCGAGGAGGACTGGGACACCCGCGCCTACCTGCGCCACCTGCCCGCCGTTTTCGAGGCGGTCCGCAACGAGTTCGGGCCCGAGCTGCCGCTGCTGCACGACGGCCACCACCGGATGACCCCCATCCAGGCCGCGAAGCTCGGCAAGACGCTCGAACCGTACGACCTGTTCTGGCTGGAGGACTGCACCCCGGCGGAGAACCAGGAGGCGCTGCGGCTGGTCCGCCAGCACACCACCACCCCGCTGGCCATCGGCGAGGTCTTCAACACGGTGTGGGACTACCAGACCCTGATCCGGGAACAGCTGATCGACTACGTCCGGTCTGCCGTCACCCACACCGGCGGCATCACGGCGATGCGGAAGCTGCTCGACTACGCCGCCCAGTACCAGATCAAGTCCGGTATCCACGGCCCGACCGATATCTCGCCGGTCGGCATGGCCGCCGCGCTCCACCTGGACCTGGCCATCCACAACTTCGGCATCCAGGAGTACATGCAGCACGGCCCGCTCACCAACGAGGTGTTCCGGCAGTCGTTCACCTTCGCCGACGGCTACCTGCACCCCGGCGACCGGCCGGGTCTCGGCGTCGAGCTGGACGACGAGGCGGCCGCCCGGTTCCCGTACCAGCCGGCGTACCTGCCGTTCAACCGGCTCAAGGACGGCACCGTCCATGACTGGTGACCGGCCGCCCACCCGGCACGTCGTGGTGATGGGCGTGTCCGGGGCGGGCAAGACGACGGTGGCCCGGGGAATCAGCGAGCTGACCGGCCTGCGGTTCGCCGAGGCCGACGAGTTCCACACCGAGGCGCACGTGGCCCAGATGCGGGCCGGCGTCCCGCTGACCGACGCGGACCGCTGGCCCTGGTTGCGCGCCCTGGCCGGGTGGATGGCCGAACGGCACGCCGAGGGGGTGTCCACGGTGCTGACCTGCTCGGCGCTGAAGCGCGCGTACCGGGACGTGCTGCGGCAGGGGCCGGCGGACGTGGAGTTCCTGCACCTGGACGGGGCCGCCGAGCTGATCCGGGACCGGCTGGACCGGCGGGTCGGGCACTACATGCCGGCGAGCCTGTTCGACTCGCAGCGGGCCATCCTGGAGCACCTGGGGCCGGACGAGTCCGGCGTGGTGCTGGAGGTGGCCGCGCCGCCGGACGAGCTGGTCCGGGCCGCGGTCCACCGGCTCGGCCTGCCGGTGCGCGCCGCGGTCACCGGGCCCTGACCCGCGCCGGCCGGCGGTCAGTCGGGTAGCGCGTCCAGGTAGACCCAGCGGCCGTCCTCCCGGACGAACCGGCTGTGCTCGGCCACCGTGCCGGGCCGGCCGGCCTCCCGGTGGTGGGCACGGAACCGGACCGTGCCCGCGCTGTCGAACAGCCCGCCCCGATCGGTGTCGAGCACTTCCAGCCGCGTCCACCGGGTGCCCGGGTCCAGCTCCAGCCGGCGCGGCCGGGTGGTGGAGTGCCAGCTGCGCAGCAGGTAGTCGGCGTCGCCCACCGCGAAGGCGCTGTAGCGGGAGCGCATCAGCGCCTCGGCGGTTGCCGCCGCCGAGGCGGCGCGGTGGATCGGGCCGCAGCAGTCCGCGTACGGCAGCCCGGAGCCGCACGGACAGGCCCCGCTGGTCGGGTCGGCCGCGCTCCGGCGGGCACCGCGTTTCGCCACCCGGTCATTCTCGCCGACGGCTCACCGGCCGCTCGTCCGGGCCGTCCGCCGGTTGCCGAACGACTCCATGGTGGTCGCCTTCTTCGCCGGCGTACGTGTCGCGGCGACCCGCTGGGCCTTGGCGGCGCGGTCGGCGGCCTTCTTGACGGTGGCCGCGTGGGCCGTGCCCTTGGCGGCCGGCGCCTTCTTCGCCGTGGTCCGCGTGGCCGGGGCCTTCTTCACCGTTCGCCTGGTCCCGGGCGCCTTCGTGGCCACGGCCTTCTTGGCGGGCGCCTTCTTCGCCACGGCCTTCCTGGCGGGCGCCTTCTTGGCCGCGGCCTTGGTGGCGGGGGCCTTCTTGGCCGCCGTGGTGGCCTTCTTCGCGGCGACCGCCTTGGCGGTGGGCCTGCGGGTGGGCGTGGCGGTGGTGGCCGAGGTGGCCTTCTTCCGCGCCGCCCGCGCGGTGGTCGGTGTCGGCTTCCCGCCGGGGGTCTTGGCGGCGGTCGCCCCGGTCGCCCGCTTGCTGGCGGTCGCGACCTTCTTCGCCGCCGCCTTGTTCGGCATCGGGGCCTTGCGGGCCCCGGTGGCCTTCCTGGCGCTGCTCGGTCTGGTGGCCGCCTGGGCCATCGTGCCTCCTCGCGGTCCGCCGCGGCCCGGACGGGTGCGTCCGGCGACGTCGGGCCGGCCGGCCCGCGCGGCGCGCGTGTCTTCCCACCGCGCGGATGGTCAAACACGCGGCGGATTGGCCCAGTGAAACGCACGTGGATCGGCACTGCTGGTGGGCCGATCACCCGCCTAGCGTGGGACCGGCAACGGAGAACGAAGGGACCGAGACGATCATGACGACCGCCGACATGTGGTTCGACCCGCGCTGCCCGTGGGCCTGGAACGCCTCCCGCTGGCTGCTGGAGGTGGAGCGGGTCCGCGAGGTCCGGGTCCGGTTCCACGTGATGAGCCTGTCCCTGCTCAACGAGGGGCGCGACGGGCTGGAGGAGTGGTACCGGGAGTGGCTGAAACCGGGCCTCGGCCCGGTCCGCGTCTGCGTGGCCGCCGCGCAGAAGTGCGGCCCGGAGGTGCTGCGCGACCTCTACACGGCGCTGGGCGAGCGGATCCACCACGAGGGCGCCCCGATCGGCCGGGAGCTGTACGTGGCGGCGCTGACCGAGGCCGGCCTGCCCGTCGACCTGGCCGACGCCGCCGACACCACCGAGCACGACGCGGCCCTGCTGGCCAGCCACCAGGCCGGTCTGACCCCGGTCGGCGAGGACCTCGGCACGCCGACCATCCACGTCACCGGCGCCGACGGGCGGGTGAACGCGTTCTTCGGGCCGGTGGTGGCGCCGATCCCGCGCGGCGAGGACGCCGGCCGGCTCTGGGACGGGGTGCTGCTGGTCTCCGGCACCGACGGCTTCTTCGAGCTGAAGCGGGGGCGCACCCGCCGGCCGATCGAGCGTTGAGCCCTGACCCGGCGGCGGCGGGTGGGACCCCACCCGCCGCCGCCGGTGCCTCAGACCCCGATCCGGGACCAGTCACCCCAGATCGCGAACGTCATGCCCCGGCTCGCCTGGATGTTGACGAACAGGGTGTGCCCGTCCGGGCTGAAGGTGGAGCCGGCGAACTCGTCGTTGGACCGGTCCGCCCCGGTGCTGCTGACCAGCCGGTTCAACGCGATGTCGAACAACTCGCCGCGCGGGGTGAGCCCGCGCACGTAGTTGTCGTCCACGTTGTCCTCGCAGACCACCAGCGTGCCGCGCGGGCTGGTGGTCACGTTGTCCGGGAAGTCCAGTACATCGGGCCCGGGCGACTCGTACACCAGCCGCAGCACCTGCGCCCGGCAGTCGTACGCCCACACCTGGCCGTGCCCGTTGCCGTACCCGTCGGCGACCGGGCCCGTCGACGTCTCGGCGGGGCCACCGCCCTGAGTGGCGGTGAAGTAGACGACGCCGTCGTCGTACGCCGACCCCTCCAGCCGGGAGAAGTAGGCGGCGCCCCGGGCCCAGCCCTGCCGCGACACGTACGTCAGCGCCTGGTCGTTCGTCGTCGGCGCGACCTCGCCGGGGGTGTACGGGAACCGCGGCGCCGGGTCGTCGATGTCCACCCACTGCACCGGGTACGTCGCGTGCCGCCGCTGCGCCGCGGCCAGGTCCAGGTTGCGGCGGCCGCGCACCGCGAGCATCTGCAGCCGGCCCCCGTCGGCCAGGCGGCCGCACTTCATGGGGTCCACCGGGGGCGTGTACCGGTAGAAGCCGGACGGGTAGCCGAAGTTGTCCTCGGTCAGGTAGAGGTGCCCGCCCCGCGGGTCGTAGGCCACCGACTCGTGCGCGAAGCGGCCGGCGGCGGGGACCGGCGCCCGGTCCGACTGCCCGCCCGCCGGCACCTCGTAGACGAAGCCGTGCGGCTGGGTGAGCGGCACGTTGGAGGCGCCCGTGAAGTCCGGGCCGACGTCCGGCCCGTTGACCGTCTCCTCGCAGGTGATCCAGCTGCCCCAGGGCATGCGGCCGCCGGAGCAGTTCATCATGGTGCCGTTCAGGCTGGTCCACGAGCGCCGGACCTCGCCGTGGCGGGTGACCTCGATCGTGGTGGTGCCG
This sequence comes from Micromonospora chaiyaphumensis, assembly GCF_900091435.1. Taxonomy (GTDB): domain Bacteria; phylum Actinomycetota; class Actinomycetes; order Mycobacteriales; family Micromonosporaceae; genus Micromonospora; species Micromonospora chaiyaphumensis. Next base: position 305,242 of record NZ_FMCS01000001.1, on the reverse strand, counting down.
CCCTGCGCCATCGGGTCGTACGCCGCGGCGGCGTCGCCGAAGGCGGGGCCGGGATTGTTCACCTCGTGGTTGCGGACCAGCCGGACGGTGCCGTCCGGCCCGCGGAAGGCGCCCATGCCGTCGTGCCGGCCGGGCAGCCGGGTGCCGTCGTCGAGCGTGACCGGGAACTCGGTGTCGTGGAACGAGCGGTACTGGAAGCCGTGGGGCAGGTGCAGGCGGACCGTGCCGTCGCGCAGGTCGGGCACCGGCCCCAGGGCCGGGCGGGGTGCCGGACGCCGGCCGGCCGCGCCGGCCTCGCCGCGCGCCACGAACCCGATGAACGGGCCGCCGAGGACGGCGCCGCCGGCCGCGGTGGCGGCGCCGCGCAGCAGGGTGCGCCGGTGGAGATCAGGCATCGGGGGACTCCTTTGTCGCCAGGTCTCCGTCCATCGAGGCCGGGGACCGATCCTCCGAGTGATCCTCGTCACCTGTTCACCGCCTGGCAACCCTCCGCAAGGGTCGCCGGGGTCGCGGTTCCGGACGGCAGCTCTGCCCGGTCGGGCTGCTCAGGAGGCCGGCAGCTCCACCGGCAGCGGCACCGGCCGCTTCGCCACCCGGTCGTCGCCGGAGGAACGCCCGCGCAGGTGCCGGCCCAGCCACGGCAGCAGGTGCCGCCGGGTCCAGGCCAGCTCGGCGCGGACCGCCTCCCGCCGGGGGCGGCGGGCGGCCACCGGCAGCGGGTGCGACCACGAGTCGTCGTACCCGGGCAGGCCGGCGGTGTGCGCGAGCGCCGCGGCGATCCGTTCGTGGCCGGCGGTGTTGGCGTGCAGCCGGTCGTCGCTCCACAGCCGGGGATCCGAGGCGACCGCGTGCGCGCCCAGGTCGAGCAGGGTGGCCCCGGTCTCCGCGGTGGCCGCCCGGACCGCCTCGTTGAGCGCCAGCACCCGGCCGCGCAGCGGGCGGGCCAGCGGCATCACCGGCGCCGGGTCGGGCAGGGTGAAGGTGAGCACCGTGGCGCCCTGGCCGACCAGTGCGCGCTGCATGGCGCGCACGTCCTCGACCACCCGGTCGGCGTCGAACGACGGTCGCAGCACGTCGTTCATGCCGGCCACCACGGTCGCCAGGTCGGGCGCCAGCTCCAGCGCGACGGGCAGCTGCTCGCTCCGGATCCGGGCGGTGGTGCGGCCGCGGATGGCGAGGTTGGCGTACTCCAGGCCGCCCTGGGCCCGGGCCACGGCGAGGGCGAAGCGGTCGGCCCAGCCCCGGTAGCCGCCCGCCTCGTCCGGGTCGTCCAGGCCCTCGGTGGTGCTGTCGCCGATCGCCACGTACCGCCGCCACATCATGCGCGCCAGCCTACGGAACCCCGCCCGGCGGTTTCCGGGACAGCGCCCGCGCGGCCCGGCCGCTAGCGTGGTGCGGGACATGAGCCCGACCCAACGCCACCTCGACCCGGATCAGGTCCGGCGCTACGTGGCCGCGTCGCTCGGCCCCGCGCCCGGCGTGACCGACTGCGGGCCGCTGGCCGGCGGCGGCTTCGCCGCCGTCTGGTGGGCGACCCTCGACGACGGGCGGGCCGTGGCGCTCAAGGTGGGCCCACCGCCGCACGTGCCGCTGCTCCGCTACGAGCGGGACATGATCGGCGCGGAGGCGCGCTACCTGCGGCTGGTCGCCGCGCGGGCGCCCGCCGTGCCGGTGCCGCCGCTGCTGCACCACGGGCGCGACCCGGTGCTCGGCGACTGGCTGCTCACCGGCCTGCTGCCCGGCCGCACCCTGTGGGACCTGACCCGGGCCGGCGTCGAGGTGGGCCCGCTCCGGGCCCAGCTCGGCCGGGCGCTGGCCGCGCTGCACGGTGTCACCGGCGACCGCTACGGCTACGACGGCGGCCGGACCGGCGCGCCCACCTGGCGCGGCGCGTACACGGCCATGCTGGACGACCTGCTCGCCGACGCGGCGGACTGGTCGGTGCCGCTGCCCGTGCCGGCGGCCCGGATCCGCGAGCTGGTCGACCGGCACGCCGGCGTCCTCGACGCGGTCCGCCGCCCGGCGCTGCTCCACTTCGACGGCTGGGCCGGCAACGTCCTGGCGCTCGACGACCCCGACGGGACGCCCCGGCTCACCGGGCTGGTCGACGGCGAGCGCCACCTCTGGGGCGACCCGCTGCTGGATCTGGTGTCGCCGCTGCTGTTCCGGCGCGCCGAGGACGAGCCGGACGACCCCCTCGTGCGGGCCTACCGGGCGGCCGCGCCGTTCCCGCTGGACGCCGGGGCGCGCCGCCGGCTCGGGCTCTACCGGCTGCACCTCTACCTGCTCATGACCGTGGAGATGCCCAGCCGGGGCATCACGGCCGAGTCCGACCCGGGGCGGGTGGCCCAACTGGCCGGGCTGCTCGACGCCGAGCTGTCCGACCTGGACAGCGCGTGACTCCTCAGAGCCAGCCGGAGCGCCGGAACAGCCGGTGCAGGGTGACCGCGGCCGTCGCCATGAGCAGCAGGGCCCCCGCGTAGCCGTAGCGCCAGCCCAGCTCCGGCATGTGCGCGAAGTTCATCCCGTAGACGCCGGCCACCGCGGTCTGCGTCGCGGCGATCGCCGCCCATGCCGCGATCTTGCGCATGTCGTTGTTCTGCTCGACGGCGAGCTGCGCCAGCCGGGACTGGAGGATCGAGTTGAGCAGCTCGTCGTACGAGCCGATCCGGTCCACCGCCCGGGTCAGCCGGCTCTCCACGTCGGCGAACCAGCGGTGCAGCCCCGGCGGCGGGCCCTCGCCCCGCTGCTCCAGCAGCGCCCGCAGCGGCGCCTGCAACGGCAGCACCGCCCGCTTGAACTCCACCACCTCCCGCTTGAGCTGGTAGATGTGCTGGATGTCGGCGTCCCGGTCGCGGGCGAAGACGCTCTCCTCGACCCGTTCCAGGTCCCGCTCCAGGTGCCCGGCGACCTCCAGGTAGAGGTCGACCATCCGGGCGCAGACCGCGTACGCCACCGCCCACGGCCCCTCGGCCAGCACGCCCGGCCGGTGCTGCACGTCCTCCCGCACGGGGGTCAGCGCGCCGCTCGCGCCGTGCCGGACGGTGAGCGCGAACCGGTCGCCGAGGAACACCATGACGTCACCGGTGTCGATCACCTCGGAGGTGGCGGTCAGCTCGGTGTGCTCCACGTAGCCGGCCGTGCGCAGGACCAGCAGCGTCACGTCACCGTGCCGCTGCACCGTGGGGCGGTGCCCGTCGGCGAGGGCCTGCGCCACGGCCAGCTCGTCCAGCCCGAAGGTGCGCCCGACCGCGGCCATCACGGCCGCGCCGGGCTCGTGCAGCCCGAGCCAGACGAACGCGCGCCGGGTGCGGCGGGCCCGGTCGTACGCGTCGGCGTAGTGCGGCCGGCCCGGCTCCCGCCGGCCGGCCACGTAGACCGCGCAGTCCACCACGGCGTCCGGGTTGGCCCGGCGGGGCGTCGGGCCGGCCACCTCGTCCGCGCGCCCGAGCAGGCGGGTCAGGAGGCCGGGCAGCAGTCGGCCGCCCCGCCGGGTCCGTAACGCCGACCGGCCCACCGCGCACCTCCGCCCGCCGAGGAACTGACGGCCTACCGTACGGCCTGCCGGTGCTCCAACGGTGCCCGGCCCGCGTCAGCGGGCGGCGGTGGCGAAGACCACGATGTTGTCCGGGTAGCTGCCGATGCGCGGGTTGAACCGGCCGCCGCAGGTGATGAGCCGGAGCCGGGCCTCGGCGCCGCCCCCGTACACCCGCTCGGTGGGGAAGCGCTCCTTCGGGTAGGCGCCGACACCGTCCACGCTGAACACCGCGACCCGGCCGTCGGTGCGGGTCACCTCGACGGTGTCGCCGGGGCGCAGCCGGCCCAGGTCGAAGAAGACCGCCGGGCCGCGCAGCGTGTCGACGTGCCCGACCAGCACGGCGTTGCCGGCCTCGCCGGGGGTCGGGCCACGGCGGTACCAGCCGACCATCTCCGGATGGTCCAGCGGTGGCACCTCCAGCGCGCCGTTCTCGTCCGTGGCGACCGGGACGATGTCGGCGTCGACGCCGATCCGCGGGATGGTGACCCGGACCGGCTCGGAACTGGGGAGCACCGGGCCGGCCGCGCCGGAGGGCTCGACGGTCGGTGCGACCGAGGCGCCCGGCTGGGGCGGCGGGGTGGAGGTGGTGCCGAGGCCGGCGGCGACCAGTCCGGCGCCGGTGGCGCCGGCCAGGGTGATCGCGGCGACGATGACGGCGGTGCGGGTCCGCGACGGACCGCCCGCCCGGTGGTGCTGCGACGACAGGGTCCCACCTCCGTCCGTCGTGGACGCGGTGCCCGCGCCGGTCGGACCGGCGCGGGCATCCGCTCAGGGATGGTGTGACGGGCCGTCAGGCGACGGCGGTCGCGCGCCGGCGGCGGCGCACCAGCACGTACGTTCCGCCGGCGACGGCCGCGGCGGCCAGGGCGCCGCCCGCGACCAGCACGCCGGTGTCGCCGTCCCCGCCGCCGGCGCCGGCCTGCGCGCCGCCGATCGGGGTGACGGTGAAGCTGGCCGTGCCGCCGTTGCTGCCGTCGCCGCAGGTGGTGGTGACCGTGTACGTGCCGAGGGTGAACCCGGCGGTGAAGAGTTCGGCGCTCAGCCCGCCGCCCGCCGCGGCGGTGGTGGATCTGACGTTCTGGTCCCGGTTCGGGCCGGTGACGCGGAAGAGCGCGTCACCGGCCTTCGGGTTGCACGACGTCGTGGTGAGCACGACGGTCCCGCCGACCGGGGTGGTGGCCGGTGAGACGGTGGTGTCCGCGAGGGCGGCGGCCGGGAGCAGCAGTGTGCCGAGGCCCACGCCGACCGCCGCCGATCCGAGAACTGTCTTTGCCTTCATCCGCGTCTTCCCTCACTTTTCGTCCGCTGTCTGCGTGGGACGTCGTTCGGGTGGCCAACTCCGTGACTAGCACCGGTGTGGCCAACACTAGGAGGGTTGGGGCGGTCACTCGGCGTAATTGAGAAATCTTCGCTGCCGTCACGTGTTCCCGGTCGCTCCCGGGTGCGACGGACATGCCCGCCCAGCACGGGCAACCGGGCGCGGCGGCTCGTCCGGCCCTGCGCGGAACGTCCCGTCCCGACGGTGCCGGCGCGTCTGTCCGGTTCGATCCCCGATGAGCCGCTCGACCGGAGCGGGCGATGTCAGCGGGGCGGCGGCTCGGGGCGGACCAGGCCCACGTCGTAGGCGAAGACCACCGCCTGGATCCGGTCGCGCAGGCCCAGCTTCGTGAGGATGGCGGACACGTGCGTCTTCACGGTGGCGGTGCTCAGGAACAACCGCTCGGCGATCTCCGCATTGGACAGTGCCCGCGCGGCGAGCGTCAGCACCTCCACCTCGCGGGCGGTGAGCGCCGCGAGCCGCCCCCGATCGCCGGACGCGCCGGGCAACTGGTCGGCGAACCGGTCCAGCAGCCGGCGAGTCACGGTGGGCGCGAGCAGCGCCTCGCCCCGGGCCACCACCCGCACCGCCTCGGCCAGGTCGGCCGGGCGGGTGTCCTTCAGCAGGAAGGCGCTGGCGCCGGCGCGCAACGCGGCGTACACGTGCTCGTCGAGATCGAAGGTGGTGAGCATGACCACGCGTGCCGGGTTGCCGCCGGACACCAGCTCCCGGGTGGCGGCGATGCCGTCCTGCCGGGGCATCCGCACGTCCATGAGCACCACGTCGGGGCGGGTCCGGTTCGCCACCGCCACCGCCTCGACCCCGTCGGCGGCCTCGCCGACCACGGTCAGGTCGGCCCGGGCGTCGATGACCATCGCGAGCCCGGCCCGGATCAGCTCCTGGTCGTCGGCGATAACCACCCGGACGCTCGCGCTCATTGCGCCGCCGCCACGGGCAGGCGGGCCGCGACGCGGAACCCTCCGGCGGGCAGCGGACCGGCCTCCAGCGTGCCGCCCAGCAGCCGGGCCCGCTCGCGCATCCCGACGATGCCCCGGCCCGCGCCCGTGCCGGCGCGGCGCGGCGGCCCGCTGCCGTCGTCGACCACCGCCAGGCTCAGCACGCCGTCACCGTAGCGGACGCTGACGTCGGCCCGGGTGGCGTGGCTGTGCCGCAGCGCGTTGGTCAGCGACTCCTGGACGATCCGGTACGCCGACAGCTGCACCCCGCCGGGCAGGTCCGCCCCGCCGGTGTCCCGGTCCATCGTGACCTCCAGGCCCACCGCCCGGACGGCGTCGGCGAGGGCGTCGAGCTGCGCCAGCCCGGGCTGCGGCCCGTCCGGATCCGTGCCGTCGTCGGTGGCCAGCGCGTGCAGCATGGCCCGCAGCTCGGTGAGCGCCGACCGGGCCGCCGTGTTGATCGCGCCGAGCGCGGCGCGGGCCCGCTCCGGGTGCGCGTCGAAGACGTCCTCCGCGGCGGCGGCCTGCACGGCGATGACCGCCACGTGGTGGGCCACCACGTCGTGCAGCTCGCGGGAGATCCGCTCCCGCTCCCGGGCGAGCACCTGGCGCTGCCGGTCGTGGCGGCGCTGGAAGTGCCCCCGTTGCAGCTCACCGAGGGTCCAGCCGAGGCCCAGGGCGGTCACCGCGAACAGCAGGTCCCGCCAACCCCCGGTGACCAGCTCCCAGGGCGTCGGGACGAGCAGCAGCCCCAGCGCGACCAGCGAGAACCGGGGCGGGCGGAGCCGGGCGACGTAGGCCAGCGGCACGTTGACCAGGCCGAGCCAGCCGAGCGGAGGGCAGAGCACCTCCAACCCGACACCGGCCAGGGCGGCCACCGCGAGCGCGTACCCCGGTCGCCGGCGGATCCACAGCAGACAGCTGGCCTGCGCGGCGGCTAGGCCGGCCGCGGCGGCGGTCCCGCCCGCCGAGGCCGGGGGCGTGCCCGGGGCGAGTAGGACGGTCAGGGCGACGGCGAGCATCACGGCGGCGATGCCGCCGTCGAGCAGCAGCAGGACACGGGAGCGGGGCCGGCGGTTCACGACCCGGATGCTAGGCCGTGCACCGGCTCGGGCTCATCGGTCGCCAGACGGAGATCCGGGCCGGCTCTGGTCCCCGGGACGGAGCGGCGAACCGGTCCGCGGCGCGATCCGCGGACCCCCCGTGCGCGCCTAGCGTCGCTGGTGACCGATCCCGATCCTGGAGGTACGCACCGATGGACACCACGACCGCCGCCGCCCCCGCCGTCACCGCCGCCCGCCCGGCGCGCCGCCGCGACCGCGCCCTGGCGGTGCTCGCCGCCACCGCCGCCACCCTGACCGGGTGGGTCGCCGCCGTCCCCGTGGCCGGGGTCGACCTGGTCGTGCGCAACGGCGGGACGGAACAGTCCGTGACCGCGGCCGCGGTCGGGGTCAGCACCCTGCTCGCCGGTCTGGCGGCGTGGGCGCTGCTGGCCCTGCTGGAGCGGTTCACCGGCCGGGCGCGCGCCGTCTGGACCGGCACGGCGGGGCTGGTGCTGCTCCTGTCGCTGCTCGGCCCGCTGGGCGGGGGAGTGGGCACGGCGGCGACCCTGACGCTGGTCGCCCTGCACCTGGTCGCCGCCGCCGTGCTCCTCCCGCTGCTGCGCCGCACCGCCCGCCGGTGAGGCGCCGGGCCGGGCTGTCGCCACGGGGGTGGGCAGCTCCGGCCCGACCGGCCCGCGCGAGGGCGCGGGCCGGTCGATCGTGGCCGGCGGGCTCAGTCCGCCGCGACCGGTTCCGGCAGCGGCGCGCCGGTCTCCAGCAGGCTCTTGAGGCTGGCCAGCAGCTCCGGCCAGCCGCCGCTGCCCTCGAGCTGCCCGCTGATCGCCCGGTGCATCTCGCTGTCCGGGGAGAAGTCGTCGTGGGTCACCGTCAGCCGGACGGTCTCGCCGTGCGGGGCGAGCTCGAAGGTCACCTTCGAGCGCCGCTCGCCGAGCCGGGCGGCGAACTCCTCGTCGGACCAGCCGAAGTGCGCGGCGTGCTCGGGCTGGAAGCCGTGCCAGGTGTACGCGAGCCGCCGGTAGGGCTCGGCCTCCAGGATCCGCTGCCCGAGGTCCTTCGGCTCGCCGTCCGGGGAGTCCTGCCAGAGCAGCGGCGAGCCGGGCCGCCAGTCGGAGACGAGGGTGACGCCGCCCCAGTAGCGGCGGGTGAACTCGGGCGCCGTGAGCGCCGTCCAGAGCCGTTCCGGGGTGGTGCGGATGTAGGTGGTGTAGACGAACGTCGGGCTCGCCATGGGCTGCCCCTCCAATGCTGTCTGCAGGTCGGCGAGGGCCTGCGCCCGGCCCCGGTCGTACCGGCCGATCCACCGGTCCGCGACGGCGTTGATCGGGGCGGCGTTGAGGTGGTGCAGCTTCTCCCGCCCGTGTCGGGTGGTGGTGACGAGGCCGGCCGCCTCCAGCACCGCCAGGTGCTTGCTCACCGACTGTCGGGTCATGTCCAGCCCGGCGCACAGCTCGCGCAGGCTCTGGCCGTTGCGAAGGTTGAGGCGGTCGAGCAGCCGCCGGCGGCTGGCGTCGGCCAGCGCCCGGAACACGTCGTCCACCCGTCCTCCTCGCCACAACAGGCAGCCATCCGGCTGCCTGTGACGAGAATACGCAACCATATGGTTGCCTGTCCAGCCAGGGCGCGCCCTCGAGGTCTGAAAGCTAGCCTCCTAGGACGCTTTAGCGGGTGTGTCGGCCCGGACGGAAAGCACGGAAGGCACCGGTGCCGGTCGCCCCGCCTAGCGGCGCCCGAATCGCGCGGCCACCCGCTCGTGCAGCGTCGCCAGCGCCGGGCTGACCGTCACGGCCGGCGGCGCCGGGTCGGCCAGCCGGGTGGCCGGCTCCGGCAGCCAGGCGAGGTCGGCGTCGAAGCGGCCACGGGCGGCGCGGACCGCCTCGGCCGGGTCGGCGGGATCGAGCCGGCGGCCGCCGCGCATGACCTGCACCAGCAGTGGCTCCCGGCCACCCGGTGGTGGCTCGTCGCGCAGCCCCACCACATCGCCCGCCGCACCGGTCGGAGCACGGAAGACCTGCTTGGCGGCGGGCAGCGTGGCCTTGCCGGGGGACAGCTTCAGCACCGGCCGTTCGCCGTAGGCGACCAGCTTGTAGGCGCTGTCCAGCGACGGCGCGTCGTAGGAGACGCCCATCTTGGTGCCCACGCCGTACCCGTCGATCGGTGCGTCCTGCGCCACGAGCCCCGCGATGACGGTCTCGTCGAGGCTGCCGCTGGCGAAGATCGTGGCCTGCCGCAGCCCGGCGCCGTCCAGGATCGCCCGGGTCTCCCGGGCCAGCGCCCCGAGGTCGCCGGAGTCGAGCCGTACGCCGAACGGGCCGGTCAACCCCAGTTCGGTGACGACATCGACGGCGGCCCGGACGCCAGCCGGCGTGTCGTAGGTGTCGACCAGGAAGATCGGGTTGGTGGGGAAGTCGGCCGCGAACGCGCGGAACGCCGCCCGCTCGTCGGGGAACGCCTCAACGTACGAGTGGGCCATCGTCCCGGACGGGGTGAGCCCGTACCGCATGGCGGCCTCGACGTCGCTGGTCGCGGCGAAGCCGGCGATGGCCGACGCCCGTGCCACCCCTGCGCCGGCCTCGATGCCGTGGGTACGGCGGAACGCGAAGTCGACCAGCTGCGCGCCGCCGGCGGCGAGCCGGCAGCGGGCCGCCTTGGTGGCCACCGTGGTGTGGAACGTGATCAGGTTCAGCACGCCCGTCTCCACCAGCTGCGCCTCCGCGATCGGCGCGGTGACCTCCAGCAGCGGCTCGTCGGCGAAGACCACGCGGCCCTCCGGCACGGCCCACACGTCCCCGGTGAACCGCAGCCCGGCCAGCGCCGTCAGGGCCGGCTCGTCGAACCCGACGAGGTCGCGCAGGTAGCCCAGCTCGGCGTCGTCGAAGGCGAAGCTCTCCAGGAACGCCAGCGCCTCGGCCAGCCCGGCGGCGACCAGAAAGCCACGCCCGTGCGGCAGCCGGCGGACGAAGAGGCTGAACGTGGCGTGCTCGGTCATGTCCCGGCGCAGGTAGCTGGCCGCCATCCGCAGCTCGTACAGGTCGGTTCGCAGTCCCGTCATGCCACCTCCTCCACCACGCCACCACTGTGATCCATCCGGTGTCGGGGCGTACCGGAAACGGGAGATCCGCCTCCGGCGGCTCAGCGGGGGCCGGCGGCCCGCCAGAACTGGCGCGGGGCGTACCCCTCGCGGCGCAGCCAGTGCTCGGTGTAGACGATCCGCTCGGCCGGCACCACCACGAGCGGCCCGGCCGGCGGCTCGTCCAGTGACCGGGACCGCTCCACGTGGTCGGACTGCCACCGGTACGCCGGCCAGTGCCGGTCGAAGTCGGGGTCGTCGGGGTGCAGCACCCGGGCCCGGCCGAAGACCTGGGCGCCGCGGCTGCTGGCCTGGCCGACCAGGGGCGCGAAGATCCCGATCGAGACGCGGGGGTCGGCGGCGAGGTTGCGCATCTTCGGCGAGTCGGCGACCGCCGTGAACAGCAGGGTGAAGTCCAGGTGGAAGTAGCGCACCGGGGTCGCGAGCGGCCCGCCCGGGCCGGTGGTGGCCAGCACGCACATGTTCTGCGTGGAGAGCAGGTGGAGGATGCGCTCCTCCAGCCGGGTCCGGTCGAGGCGGGCGGTGGGGGCGGGGCCGGCGAGCCAGGGGTTCGTGACGGGCATGGGTGATCTTCCCATGCCCGGCGACCGTCGGCCGGGGTGGCGGCGGCCGGATCCGCCGGGACATCCTGGGGGCACAGTGGACGCTAGGGTCTGGATCCATGCGGTACCGACTTCTGGGCAACACCGGCCTGCGCGTGTCCGAGCTGTTTCTCGGGGCGATGACCTTCGGTGAGCAGGGCGGCGTGGGCGCGCCGCTGGACGAGTGCCGCCGGATGCTCGACCGGTACGCCGACGCGGGCGGCAACGTGGTGGACACGGCGATCAACTATCGGGCGGGCGCCAGCGAGGAGTTCCTCGGCGAGCTGCTGTCCGGCCGCCGGGACCGGTTCGTGCTGGCCACGAAATACACCGTCTCCCGCGACGGCGGCGATCCCAACGCCGCCGGCAACCACCGCAAGAACCTGGTGCTGTCCCTGGAGACCAGCCTGCGGCGGCTGCGCACCGACTACCTCGACCTGTACTGGGTGCACCTGTGGGACCGGCACACCCCGGTCGAGGAGACCATGCGGGCGCTCGACGACGCGGTCCGCGCGGGCAAGATCCTCTACGTCGGCATCTCCGACACCCCCGCCTGGGTGGTGTCGCGGGCCAACGTGCTGGCCGAGTGGCGCGGGTGGACGCCGTTCGCCGGGCTCCAGGTGCCGTACAGCCTGCTCAACCGGGACGCCGAGCGGGAGCTGCTGCCGATGGCCGAGGCGAGCGGGATGACCGTGGCGGCGTGGAGCCCGCTCGCCGGTGGCATCCTCTCCGGCAAGTACACGCGGCGCGAGGCGGCCGACGGCGCCCGCCTGGCCACCGCCACCCTCACCGACCGCGACCACGCGGCGGCCCGCGCCGTGCAGGAGGTCGCCGACGAGCTCGGCGCCACCCCGTCGCAGGTCGCCCTGGCCTGGGTACGGGCCCGCTCGCGCGCCGTGCACCCGATCGTCGGCGCGCGCTCGGTCGAGCAGCTCGCCGACAATCTCGGGGCGCTCGCCGTCGACCTCCCCGACGAGGCGGTCCGGCGGCTCAGCGCCACCACCGAGATCGAGCTGGGCTTCCCCGCGGACTTCATCGGGCAGACCAGCGGCTGGGTCTTCGGCGACGCTGGCAACCGGGTCGACGGCCGCCGCTGACCTGGGCGGGGTGCGGCGGGAAACTCGGTTCGGGTGCCGGTCGACTCCTGATAGGTTCGCTCGCCGTGACGACGGGGACCACGGGGGATCGGCTCGACGGGCGGTTCGCCCGGCTCTGGACGGCCAGCACCATGTCGGCGCTGGGCAGCGGGATGGCGACGGTGGCCGCCCCGCTCTACGTGGCCTCGCAGACCGACGACCCGCTGACCGTGTCGGCCGGCGCGGCGGTGGCGTGGCTGCCCTGGCTGCTGTTCGCGCTGCCCGGCGGGGTGCTGGTGGACCGCGTGGACCGGCGCCGGCTCATGGTGCTCATCGACTGGGTGCGGGTGGCCGCGCTGGCCGTGCTGGCCGCCGCGCTGGTCACCGACCGGGCCGGTGTGCCGCTGCTCTACGCGGTCCTGTTCGTGGTCAACACCGGCGAGGTGGTGTTCCGCACGGCGGCCCAGGCGGTCGTGCCGGCGGTGGTGCCCCGGTCCCGCCTCGAACGCGCCAACGGCTGGCTCGGTGGCGGCACGCAGATCATGCAGAACATGGTCGCCGGGCCGCTGGGCGGTTTCCTCTTCGTGGTGGCCGCGGCCATCCCGTTCGCCGTGAACGCCGGCACGTACGCGCTCAGCGCCGTCCTCGTCGGGCTGCTCGCCGGGTCGTACCGGGGGGCGCCGGGTGCGGGCGGGCGCCGCTCGGTCCGCGCGGAGGTCGCCGAGGGGTTCCGCTGGCTGCTGTCCCAGCGGCTGCTGCGCACCATGGCCCTGCTGATCGGGCTGCTCAACGTCACGCTTACCGCGGCCCTCGCGGTGCTGGTGCTGCTCGCCACCGACCGGCTCGGCCTCGGCTCGGTCGGCTACGGCGCGCTGTTCACCTGCATGGCCGTGGGCGGGCTGCTCGGGTCGGCGGTCGGCGACCGGCTCATCGCCGCCATCACGGCCACCTGGACCGTCCGGGTGGGCCTGCTGATCGAGGCGGGCCTGCACCTGGCCCTGGCCGCCTCGCGCAGCGCCGTGGTGGTCGGGGTGGCGCTGTTCGCGTTCGGGGTGCACAGCGCGTTGTGGAACATCGTCGCCAACTCGCTGCGCCAGCGGCTCACCCCGCCCGCGCTGATGGGGCGGGTGGGCAGCACCACCCTGTTCGTCGCGGCGGGCGGCAACTGCGTCGGGGCGCTGCTCGGCGGGGTGGTCGCCGACCGGTTCGGGATCACCGCGCCCTACTGGGTGGGGCTCGCGGTGGCCGTCGCGGTGATCGCCGCGACCTGGCGGGTGTTCGACCGGGCCACCGTGGCCGCCGCCTACGCCGACCCGGCCCCGGACGGCCGGGACACCCCGGCGTCCGTGGGCTGAGCGGGTCTCAGGGCACCGGCAGGGTCACGCCCTGAGCGGCCGCCTGGTGCGCCAGCTCGATCAGCTCGACCACCTTGACCGAGTCCGCGGGGTCCACCGGCAGCGGCGCGCCGTCGCGCAGCGCCGCCGCCAACTGCGTGTAGAAGTCCTGGTAGCGGCCCGCCTCGGTGGGCACCGCCCGCAGGTCGCCGTCGTCGCCGAGCCGCCCGTACCGGTCGGGGTCGACCTCGCCCCAGCCGGGGGTGCCGGGCCGCCCGCCGTCGCGCAGCGCCGCCTCCTGCGGGTCCAGCCCGTAGGAGGTGTAGGCGGCGCGGTCGCCGAGCACCCGGAAGCGCGGGCCGAGCTGGGCGGTCACGGCGCTCATCCACAGGTGGGAGCGGACCCCGCCGGCGTGGGTCAGCGCCACGAACGCGTCGTCGTCCACCTCGGCGCCCGGCCGGCGCCGGTCCACCTCGGCGTAGACGTGCTGGACCGGGCCGAACAGCTGCACCGCCTGGTCGACCAGGTGGGCGCCGAGGTCGAACAGGGCGCCGCCGGCCTCGCCGGGCGCCGCGCTCTCCCGCCAGCCCGGCTTGATCGCGGGCCGCCACCGCTCGAACCGGGACTCGAAGCGGGCCACCCGGCCCAGCTCGCCCGCCTCGACGAGCCGGCGCACGGTCCGGAAGTCGCCGTCCCAGCGGCGGTTCTGGAACACCGTCAGGGGGACCCCGGCGGCGGCCGCCTCGGCGACCAGCGCGCGGCCCTCGGCGGCGGTCGGCGCGAGCGGCTTGTCCACCACCACGGGCAGCCCGGCCGCGAGTGCGGCCCGCGCCATCGGGACGTGCTGCCGGTTCGGGGTGGCCACCACGACCAGGTCGAGGGTGTCGGCGGCCTGCCAGAGCTGGTCGGGGTCGTCGAGCGCCCGGGCGTCGGGGTGCTCGGCCGCGAGCTGCGCGCGGCGCTCCGGGTCGCGGGTGACGACCGCGTCCAGCCGTAGGCCGGGCGTGGCGGCGACCAGCGGGGCGTGGAACACCCGCCCGGCGATCCCGTACCCCAGCAACCCCACCCGCAGCGGCGTTTGCGCCATGCCGTTCCCCCGTTCCCGATGATCCCCTGCGAATCTACGCGCCGCGTCCGGCGCCGGGCGGCGGGTCCCGGGCGCCGGCCCACCGGGGGGTGTGGCAGCGTGGGCGGGTGCACCCATCCCCGGTCGAGGTCGACCTCGCGCTGGTCGGCGGCGGCGGCGCCGCGTCGCTGGTGCTGGCCGCGCTGGACCGGCACGACCTGGCCGGCCTGCGGGTCGCCGTGGTCGACCCGGTGCGCAAGCGCGGCCAGGACCGCACCTGGGCGTTCTGGGGTGCGCCGGGCGGTGACCTCGACCCGCTGCTGAGCGCGAGCTGGTCGCGGGTCGACGTGGTCACGCCCGCGGGCCGCCGTGTCCTGCCGCTCACGCCGCTCCGGTACGCCATGCTCCGCTCGGCCCCGGTCTACGACCGGGCTGCCGCGGCCGAGCGGCGGCTGGGCGCCGTGCGGATCGGCGCGCCGGCCGGGGCGCTGGTCGACGACGGTGACCGGGTGACCGTCCACGATCCGGAGGGGCGGCCGCTGGTGCGGGCCGGCTGGGTGCTGGACTCGCGGCCCCGCCCGCCGGCCCGGCCCGGGCGGACCAGCTGGTTGCAGCACTTCCGGGGCTGGTGGCTGGCGGCCGACCGGCCCACGTTCGACCCGGGCCGGGCGGTGCTCATGGACTTCCGCACCCCGCAGCCGGCCCGGGGCGTCTCCTTCGGCTACGTGCTGCCGGTCGACGACCGGTACGCCCTGGTCGAGTACACCGAGTTCGGCCCCGCCGTGCTCACCGACGGCGCCTACGACGCGGCGCTGCGCGGCTACGCCGGCCTGCTCGGCCTGGACCTGACCGCGCTGCGGGTGCGGGAGGTGGAGAACGGGGTGATCCCGATGACGGACGGCCCGTTCGTGGCCCGCCCGTCGCCGCGGGTGGTCCGGCTCGGCACCGCCGGCGGGGCCACCCGCCCGTCCACCGGGTTCACCTTCTCCGCGATGCTCCGGCAGGCCGAGCAGGTGGCCCGGGCGCTGGCGGCGGGCCGGCCGCCGGTGCCCGCGCCCGCGTACCCGGGGCGGCACCGCTGGATGGACGCGGTGGCGCTGCGCGCCCTCGATCGGGGGCACGTCGGCGGGGTGGCGTTCTTCGAGCGGCTCTTCGACCGCAACCCGCCGGAGCGGGTGCTGCGCTTCCTCGACGGGACGACCTCGCCGGCCGAGGACCTGGCGGTCATGCGGTCCAGCCCGCTGCTGCCGATGACCGGCGCGGTGCTCGGCGACGCCGCCGGCCGGCTGCGCGCCCGGTTACGCCGCGGCCCGGCCTCCGCCCCCGTGCCGGAGGCCGGGCCGCGCGCCGCCGGTCAGGCCGGCTCGTAGCGGGCGATCACCACCCCGGTGGTGGTCGTGACGCTGTCGGTCAGCCGCAGCGTGTCCGGCTCGTCGCCCGGGTCGAACAGCCGCCGCCCGCCGCCCAGCACGAGCGGGTGGACCAGCAGCACGTACGCGTCGACGAGGCCGTGCCGGCGCAGTGACCGGACCAGCTCACCGCTGCCCAGCACCGCGATGTCCGGGCCGGGCTGTGCCTTCAGCTCCCGCACCGCCTCGATGACGTCGCCCTTCAGCAGGTGCGAGTTCACCCAGGGCAACGGCTCGTCCAGGGTGGTGGAGGCGACGTACTTGGGCAGCGCGTCGAGCACCGGGGTGAACGGGTTTCCGGTCTGCCGGGGCCAGTAGCCGGCGAAGTCGGCCCAGGTTCGGCGCCCGAGCAGCAGGGCGCCGGTCGAGGCCATGCCCTCGCCCATCTTCCGCCCCAGGACGGGGTCGTTGAAGGGGACCGCCCAGCCGCCCCGGGTGAAGCCGTCCCGGGTGTCCTCGTCGGGACGTCCGGGGGCCTGCATCACCCCGTCCAGGCTGACGTTCTCGGTGACGATGATCCTGCGCATGCCGCTCCTCGCGGGGTTTCGGGGCCGGCCCGGTGCCGGCCCTCCGCCCCCCACACGAACGGCGGACGCCGGTTTCGACAGCGTCAGCGGCCGAGTTCCGCGGCGACCCGGTCGCGGACCAGCACGCGCAGACCCTCCATCGGGTCGCCGTCACCGGCGCCGAGCCGGTTGCGCACCGCCGCCACGGTCAGCCCCAGGTCCGGGTACGCGAACGCCAGGCTGCCGCCGCTGCCCGCGGTGCCGAACGACCCGTCGGCGTCGACGGCGTAGCCGAGACCGAAGGTCGTCTCCTGCCCGAACACCCACTCCTCGGCGCGCACGGCCGGCGCCGACACCTCGCGGAGCCGTTGCGAAGAGACGAGGCGGACCCCGTCGACCGGGCCGAGCAGCGCCGCGTACATCCGGGCGACCGCGCGGGCGGACATCGTGCCGACCGCCGGCACGTCGGCGCGCAGCACGTCGGGCCGGCTGCCGATGGTCGCGTCGGGGCGGACGTGCGGCGGGGCCACCGCGTCGAAGTTCGGCAGGTTCGCGCCCGCGTACGTCATGAGGGCGGCCAGGCCGGCGTCCTCCAGCCGGGCCAGCCGGGGCAGGTCGGCCTCCGGCACGCCGAGGAACAGCTCGCCGGTCACGCCGAGCGGCCCGGCCACCTCCGCGGCCAGTACCTGCGACACCGGCTTGCCGGTCACCCGCCGGACCACCTCGCCGACCAGCCAGCCCCACGTCCAGGCGTGGTAGGCCAGCCGCTCGCCGGGCGCCCAGAGCGGCCGCGCGTCGGCGAGCAGCCCGCACATCCGGTCCCAGTCGGTGAAGTCCGCCGGGGTGACGTCGGCGGGCAGGGCCGGCAGCCCGGCGGTGTGGGTGAGGGCGTGCCGCAGCGTGATGCCGTCCTTGCCGTGCCGGGCGAACTCCGGCCACACCTCGGCGATGCGCAGGTCGTAGTCGAGCCGGCCCTGCTCGGCGAGCACGTGCACGACGGTGGCGGTGAGCCCCTTGCCGGTCGAGACCGCGTGCACCGGGGTGCCGGCGGTCATGGGCCGGCCGGTGGTGGTGTCGGCGAGCCCGGCCTGCTCCTCGACGATCGGCGCGCCGGCCAGGTAGGCGGCCACCTGCACCCCGGCCTCCCGGCCGGAGGTGACGAGTTCGTCGACTGCCGCGCGTACCTCGGCCCGCAGGCCGTCCCAGCGTCCGTCCATGATCAGGGACCCTGCCAGACCGCCGGGTGCGTGTCGTGCGGTTTTCCGCCGCCGGTCCGCGGTGGGTCGGGTGGTCCCGCGCCGGGGCGTACCGGGTAGGTTGCCGGCATGGCGGAGGCGGCGACCGGCGGGGTCGTGGAGATCTGGACCGACGGCGCGTGCAGCGGCAATCCGGGCCCCGGCGGCTGGGGTGTGCTGCTGCGCTGGGGCGCGCACGAGCGCGAGCTGTGCGGCGGCGAGGCCACCCCGACCACCAACAACCGGATGGAGCTGACCGCCGCGATCCAGGCGCTGGAGAGCCTGACCCGCCCGGTCACCGTGCGGCTGCACACCGACAGCACGTACGTGCGCAACGGCATCACCGGCTGGCTGGCCTCCTGGAAACGCAACGGCTGGCTGACCGCCGCGAAGCAGCCGGTGAAGAACGCCGACCTGTGGCAGCGGCTGGAGGCGGCCTGCGCCCGGCACGACGTGACCTGGCTCTGGGTGAAGGGCCACAACGGGCACCCGGAGAACGAGCGGGCCGACGCCCTGGCCAACCGGGGCATGACCGAGGCGCGGGCGGCGGCGGTGGCCGCGCGCTGAGCCGGGGCGGGTTGTGTCGACCTCCGTCGATGGGTAACGTGGCGGATCGATGTCGTCACGGACAGTCGCCCTCCCGGAGGTGTCCGCGTGACCATTGCCGCCCCCACCGATCTGCCGCTCTGGCCGCCGACCAACCTCGACCGTGATCCGCTCGTGCCGCTCGACGCGGGGGAGCGGCGGCGGTTCGCCGGTCCCGTCACCCGGGTCCGGCTCCCCACCGACGCCACGGCCTGGCTGGTGACGCGACACGCCGACGTCAAGCAGATGCTGCGCCACCCCGGCTTCAGCGCCGACCTGAGCCGCCCGGGTTTCCCGCTGCTGCGCCGGATCCCGCCCGGCGCGTTCGGCGACCGCCGGGGCGGGTTCCTCCGGATGGACGGCGCCGAGCACGCCCGGCTGCGCCGGATGCTCACCGCCGAATTCATGATCCGGAACGTGCGGCGGATCGAACCGCTGATCCGGCAGACCGTCGACCGGGCGCTGGACGACCTGCACGCCGCCGGCCCACCCGCCGACCTGGTCACGCACGTCGCCCTGCCGGTGCCGTCGATGGTGATCTGCCACCTGCTCGGCGTGCCCTACGCCGACCACGACTTCTTCCAGGAGCGCAGCCGGACGCTCATCGACCGGGACGCCCCGCCGGAACGGGTCCAGCGACACGTGCGCGAGCTGCGCGACTACCTGCACCGGCTGGTCGAGGCGAAGGTGGCGGCCGGAGAGCCCGCCGACGACCTGCTCAGCCGGCTGGCCCGGGACCGGGTCGACACCGGGCAGCTCGCCGTCGACGAACTGGTCGGCATGGCCGTGCTGCTGCTCATCGCCGGCCACGAGACGACCGCCAACATGATCGGCCTGAGCACCCTGCTGCTGCTGCGCCACCCCGCCCGGTACGCCGCGCTGCGGGACGACGCCGCGAACGCCGACGGCCTGGTCGACGAGCTGCTGCGCTACCTCAGCATCGTGCGCGCCGGCCTGCCCCGCCTGACCACCGAGGACGTCGAGATCGGCGGGCGGCTGATCCGGGCCGGGGAGGGGGCCATCGCGGTGCTGTCCCTCGCCAACCGGGACCGGACGGCCTTCGACCGGCCGGACGATTTCGATCCGTACCGGGCGGCGCAGCAGCACGTCGCGTTCGGCTTCGGGGTGCACCAGTGCATCGGGCAGCCCCTGGCCCGCGCGGAGCTGCGGATCGCGCTGGTGGAGCTGGCCCGCCGGTTCCCCCGGCTGCGGCCGGCCGCCACCGCCGGGCGGCTGCCGACCCGCGACAGCTCGGTCGTCTACGGCCTCGACGCGCTGCCGGTGACCTGGTGAGCGGGGCCGTGCGGGTTTGGGTGGACCGGGACCGCTGCTGCGGGGCCGGCAACTGCGTGGTGACCGCGCCGGAGGTGTTCGACCAGGACGACGCGGACGGCCTCGTGCTGCTGCGCCGGGCCGACCCGCCCGCCGACGCGGTCGACCGGGTGCGCCTCGCCGTGGAGCTCTGCCCGGCCGGGGCGATCAGCGTCGCGCCCCGGCCGGTGCCGGAGCGCTCGTCGACGCCGTGACCGCGGGTCCGCTCACCGCTCCGGGCGGCCCTCCTCGATCTCCTCCGGCTCGTTCGCCGGGTCGGCGGTGCCGGAGACCTCGGCCACGTCGTAGCCGGCCCGGCTGACCTCCCGGGCCGACCGGCGGTCCTCGGCCGGCAGGTCGGCGAAGTCGTCACCGGTGTCGTCGGTGGTGTGCAGGGACTCGCCCGGCGGGCGCAGCGACGCCTCGTACGCGGTCGCGCCGTCGGGCTCGTCCGTGGCGGCGCGTCCGAAGGACTCTTCACTCGTCATGTGGCACTCCTGCCCGCCCCGGCCGGGGGCAAACGCTCAGCGGGCCGCGTCCGGGTGGGTCGGCATCGAGGAGCCACCGGAGCTGCTGCCCGACGCCCCACCGGCCACGCCGGAACCGTCGTCCTCGGTCACTTCGTCCGGTTTCGGCGCACCCGGTTCGGGCGCCGGCACGTCCGTGTCCGCCTCCACCTGGACCAGCCGGGCCTGGCCGGCCTCGTCCTCGGCGTGCGCCGGGTCGACCGGCTGCCTGCTCTGCCGTGTCTCGTACTTCACCGGCCGTGTCTCGGGCTTCACCGGTCCGCCTCCCGTCCGTCGCGCGGTGACGCCGCCTACCCGGCGCGGTCGCGGCGAAACCCGGCCGTCCGGTCCCGGCGCGGGTGTCGTCAGCGGCGGCGCCGGCCCCCGGAGCGGCCGGCCCCCGACCGCCCGCCGGACGACCGCGCGGCCGCCGGTGACCCGACCGGGGTGACGGTCAGCGACCAGTGCGCCGGTCGGCGCAGGCCGGGCGGCAGGACCGTGCCGTGGTCGCCGCGGGCCGCGTCGAGCTGGGACTGGTGCACGAACAGGCAACCGCCGAGGTCGGCGCCGCGCAGGTCCGCGCCGCGCAGGTCGGCCCCGGTGAGGTCGGCGGCGCCGAGGTCCACCCCGCGCAGGTCCGCGCCGATGAGGCACGCCCCGCGCAGGTTCGCCCCGGCCAGGCCGGCCCGGCGCAGGTCCACGCCGATCAGCACGGCGCCGCGCCGGTCGGCGCCGGCCCGGCCGGCGCGGGCCTGCTCGCCGGCCCGGGACAGCAGCCGGTTGACCCGCTCCCGCTGCGCGTCGACGTCGACGGCGAGCAGGTCCTCAGGGGTGCCGTCGGTGAGCCGCCCGGTCTCGGCGAGCGCGGCGGCCAGGTCGTCCCGCAGCGGGCCGGCCGGGGTCAGCGCCAGGGCCTCGGTCAGATACCAGAGCAGCTCGTGCAGCGGCCGCATCACCGCGAAGGTGTCGAACATCCGCCGCGCGGTCGCCGGATCGTCCCGCCAGTCCCGGCCGCCGAAGGTGCCCTGGGCGACGTGCTGGCCGGCGCCGAAGCAGTCGAAGACGGTGCAGCCGGGGAAACCGCGCTGCCGCAGGTCCCGGTGGATGCCGCAGCGGGAGTCGGCACCCAGGTTCGGGCAGGGCCGCCCGGCGGGCTTGTCGATCGCGAAGTCGGCGGAGGCGGCGAACGCGGGCGCGACGCAGCAGATCCCGAAGCAGCGCGAGCAGTCGGCGCGCAGCTCCCGGGCACCGCCCGCCACCTGCTGGTCCACCGCCTCGGACACGCCGCCCGGCCTCCCGCCCGTCACCGCCCGGCGCGACCCTCGCACCCACCCGTCATTGTCCGCCCGGTCCCGCCCGGGCCGGCCGGCGGGGCGCGAGGGTGTGACGGGGCGCGGCGCCCGCGGGCGCCGCGCCCCGGCGGTTCAGAAGTCGAACAGCACGTCGGTGCCGCGCCGCAGGTGGCACCCGTTGTCGAAGGTCCGGGTGTACGTGACGGGCCGGTCCTGCCAGAAGCCCACGGCGCGAGCGGTCACCGGGGCGTACTCGCGGGTGCACGGGCCGGGCTGCACCTCGAGCGCGTCGAGGTGCCCGTCGACGCGGGCGACGAGCCGGCACGCGGTCGCCGGGTCGGGGTGCAGCCCGCCGGCCGGGCCGCAGACCAGCACGGTGGCGCGGACGTCGCCGCCGCCGGCGTCGACGGTGAGCAGCAGCGCGGACGGCGTCTCGGGGCCGGGGCGGGGGGCCGCGCCGGCCGCCGAGGGGGCGGCGAGCACGGCGAGGCCGGCGAGCGCGGCGGCCAGCGCCGGCGCGGCGGTACGTCGGGCGAAGGGCATGGGTCGTCCTTCCGTCGGGACCCCAGGGTCGGGGCCGGGCGTCGGCCCGGACCGTCGTGTGACCGGGCCGACGAGAACCCTAGGTGGACGGTGTGAACGCGCAGCGTCACGAAGTGTTACACCGCTTCACCCGCGGCTGCCGGCGGGTGTGACATCCGTCCTCAGGCCGAACGCCAGCCGTCGTCCGGCAGGGACGACGCCTGCGGGCCCATCATGAGCATCCCGCCGTCCACCGGCCAGGACGCCCCGGTCACGTACGCGGCCGCCGGCGAGGCGAGCAGCGCCACCACCGCCGCCACCTCCCGGGCGTCCCCGGGCCGCCCCACCGGCACGCCCGGGCGCTCCTCGGTGAACGGGTCCACGTCCTCCTGCCCGGTCATCGGGGTGGCGATCTCGCCGGGGGCGACCGCGTTGACGGTGATCCCGTCGGCCGCCAGTTCCTGCGCCATCACCTTGGTGAGCAGCCCCAGCCCGCCCTTCGCCGCGCAGTACGCCGACGAGCCGACCCGCGGGGCGTGCTCGTGCACGCTGGTGATGCTGATGATCCGGCCGCCCCGGCCGGCCGCCCGCATCCGCCGCGCGGCCCGCTGCGAGCAGAGGAAGGGCCCGTCCAGGTCCACGGCGAGCACCTCCCGCCACGTCTCCCAGGCCACGTCGACGAAGGGCGCGGCCAGCCCGGTGCCGGCGTTGTTGACCAGCACGCCGAGCCCGCCGAGCCGGTCGGCCAGGTCGTCGACGACCGCGGCCTGCTCGGGCAGCCGGGTCAGGTCCATCTCGGCCACCTCGCAACAGCGACCGGTCGCGCGTACCTCCCCGGCGGTGCGCTCGGCGCCGTCCGGGTCGCCGTACCAGGTGATGCCGATGTCGAAGCCGGCCCCGGCGAGCGCCACCGCGCACGCCTTGCCGATGCCGGAGTCCGCGCCGGTGACGACGGCGATCCTGTCGTAGTTCTCGTAACGCTGGGGCATGCAGGCGCACTACCCGGACCGGGCGGAAGGGAACCAGACCGGGTGTAACCGGTCCGGCCCGGGGTAGCCGGGCGGGATGGACCTGGTCGAGGAGTCGCCGTACCGGTTCCGCATCGACCGGCACGACCCGATGCGGGTGCCGGGCGTCGTCTTCGCGTCCCGTGACCTGCTCCCGGACGCCGGGGCGGACAAGTCGCTGGAGCAGGTGGCGAACGTGGCCACCCTGCCCGGCATCGTGGGCGCCTCCTACGCCATGCCGGACGTGCACTGGGGCTACGGCTTCCCCATCGGCGGGGTGGCCGCCACCGACGTCGAGGCCGGGGGAGTGGTCTCGCCCGGCGGCGTCGGTTTCGACATCTCCTGCGGGGTGCGGCTGCTCTCCGCCGACCTGGACCGGGCCGCGCTGCGCCCGCGGCTGGACGCCGTCATGGACGGCCTGAGCGAGTCCACCCCGCGCGGCATGGGCAAGGGCGCGGTGTGGCACCTGGCCGGGCGGGCCGAGCTCGACGGAGTGCTCCGCGGCGGCTCCCGGTACGCCGTCGAGCGCGGCTTCGGCGTCCAGCGGGATCTGGACCGCTGCGAGGACTACGGCGCGGTGGGCGACGCGAACCCGGCTCAGGTGAGCGAGCGGGCGGTGGAGCGCGGTGCCCGCCAGGTGGGCAGCCTCGGCTCCGGCAACCACTTCCTCGAGGTGCAGGCCGTGGAGGAGGTCTACGACGAGGCCGTGGCGCGGGCCTTCGGGCTGCGCGCCGGCCAGGTCTGCGTCATGATCCACTGCGGATCGCGCGGGCTGGGCCACCAGATTTGCACGGACTACGTCCGGGAGATGGAGAAGGTGATGCCCGCGCACGGCATCCACGTGCCCGACCGGCAGCTGGCCTGCGCGCCGGTGGGGTCCCACGAGGGCCGGGCCTACCTCGGCGCGATGGCCGCCGCGGCCAACTACGCCCGCGCCAACCGGCAGCTGCTCGCGCACGCCGCCCGGCAGGTCTTCGCCCGGGTCACGGGCTGCGACCTCGACCTCGTGTACGACATCTCGCACAACCTCGCCAAGATCGAGACGCACGAGGTGGACGGGACGTCCCGCCCGCTCTGCGTGCACCGCAAGGGCGCGACCCGGGCCCTCCCGCCCGGGCACCCCGAGCTGCCCGACGACCTGCGCCCCGCCGGGCAGCCGGTCCTCATCCCCGGCTCGATGGGCACCGGCTCGTACGTGCTCACCGGGGTGGCCGGCTCGCCGGCCTGGGCGTCCACCTGCCACGGGGCGGGCCGGGTGCAGAGCCGCAAGCAGGCCACGAAGGCGGTCCGCGGGCACGACCCGCGCCGCGAGCTGGAGGCACAGGACATCGCTGTGCGCGGCGCCAGCCGGCGCGGGCTGGCCGAGGAGATGCCGGCCGCGTACAAGGACGTCACCGCCGTGGTGGCGGCGGCCGAGGGCGCCGGCCTGTGCCGGAAGGTCGCCCGGCTGGCGCCGCTCGGCGTGGTGAAGGGCTGAGCCGCTCGGTGGTGACGGCCGGGCCGGCGCGCTCACACGTCCAGCGTCACCGCGCAGCGCCAGCCGTCCGGCTCCGCGGCGAAGCGCAGCTCGTGCAGCGACACCGCCTTGGGGACCGCGCCGACCAGCTCGACGGCGTCGGTGCCGGTGGTGCGCCAGCGCACCGCCAGGCCGCCGTCCTCGGCGGCCAGCACCTCGGTCTCCAGCGGCAGCTCGTCCGCCGTGTCCAGCCGGAAGATCACCTCGTCGAGGACGCCGACGAGCAGATCGGCGTCCGCGCCCGGCGGCACCCGGAACCCGGCCTCCCCGTCGGCGACCGCCCCCGCGGTGTCCACGAAGGTCTCCACCAGCGCGGTGACCGCCTCGGCCACGCAACCCTCGCGGTCCGGCGCCCACGCCTCGATGCGCACGTCGGCGGTGTGCGGGATGTTCCGGTGCCCGCGGGCCGGTCGTCGCTCCATGCTTCGATCATGCCGCCGCCGGGCGGGCGTCCCACCGGGTTTGTCGCAGCCGGTCGCTAATGTGCCGGGCATGATCGCCGATGACTCCGACGCCGTCACCGTCACGTTCCTGCGCCTGATGCGGGCCGAGCTGCGGGCCGAGCGGGTGGGCGAGGACAGCCTCGGCCGCACGGTCGACCTGGCCCGGCGCTGGTGGGGTGGCGGCGACGCGGCCGAAGCCCGGCTCGCCGATGCGCTGCGCGAGCTGCACGGCGAGCCGGTCGACACCGACGATCCCCGCCAGGTGGCCGACGCGGCGACCGCGCTCGCCGCCGACTCCGGCCTGCTGACCCCGCCCGACCCGCGCGGCGCCGCGGTGGCCCGCTTCGCCGCGAACGCCCGCCGGCTGCGCACCGGCGAGATCACCCCGGCCGAGTTCGACGAGATCATGGCGACCGACGACCCGGACCGGCCCGACGCCTGACCCGCGGTCCGCCCGAAGCCGCATGTCACCGCACCGCCCGCTCGCCGGTCGTAGGGATGAGACGACCGACAAGGGAGGGGACGATGTGGACCCGGAGGAACAGCTCAGCCAGGTGTACGCCACCTCGGCGGCCCGGCTGGTGGCCCAGATGTACGCGATGACCGGCGACTACGCGGAAGCGCAGGACGTCGTGCAGGAGGCGTTCGTCCGCGCGCTGGCCCGCCCGGCCCGGTTCCGTGAGCTGGACAACCCGGAGGCCTGGCTGCGGACGGTCGCGTTGAACGTCGCCCGCTCCCGGCACCGCCGCCGGGTGCTGCTGCACGGGCTGGTGCGCTCCGGGCGGCTGGACCCGGCGCAGCCCAGCGCCCCGGCCCTGTCCCCGGACCACGTCGCGCTGGTGGCGGCGTTGCAGCGGCTGCCCCGGCCGGCCCGGGAGACCGTGGTGCTGCACCACCTCGCGGACCTGCCGGTGACCGAGGTGGCCACCGCGCTGGGTTGCTCGGTGGAGGCGGTGAAGACCCGCCTGGTGCGGGCCCGCCGGGTGCTCGCCGAGCACCTCGGCGACGACGGTCCGGCCCCGGCGTCCGCCCCGGCCCGGGCAGAGCGGGAGGCGCGCCATGCCTGAGCTGGACTTCACCGGCCTGAACGCCGCCGCCCAGGCCGGCTTCAAGCCGCACTTCGCGCAGGTCGTCGCCGCGGCCCGGCGGCGCAGACTCCGGCGCCGGGTCCTCGCCGTCGCCACGGTGGCGCTGCTGATCACCGGCTCGGGTGTCGCCGTGGCGGCCCGGCCGGACGATTCCGCCCCGCCTCCGGTCCGGTCCGGCACGGACCGCACCCCGGACTTCATCCCCACCCCGGGTGCCACGCCCACCGCCGACCCGGGGGGCCGGCAGATCTTCACCGGCCGTCCCGCCGTCGGCGACCTGACCCGCGTCTACCTGCGCTGGACCGACTGCCGCACCTGCCCGCTGCGCTGGGCCGCCACCGACGACGGGGGCCGGCACTGGCGCACCGGGCCGCTGCCGGTGCCGGCCGACGCCATGGTGGACCTCCGCGCCGTCGCGCCGCGCACCGTGGTGGCCTGGTACCTGTCCCGCTCCGCCCCGGACAACCGGTCCGCCGGGTGGATCGCCAGCACCGACGGCGGGAACACCTGGCGGGAGGTGACCCTGCGGCGGGTCGACGCGCTGCCGGCCGGCTGGCAGGTCCTCGGCGGCCGGCTGCCGGGCCCCAGCGAAGACCCCCTCGTCGCCGTGGATCCGGCCACCGGCGACGTCGCCCAGCTCCGCGAGCGGTCGGCCCTGCGCAACGCCGCGGTCGTCCCGAGCGTGCCGGGCGCCGCCGGCCTCTGGGTCAGCGGCCGGACCGGTCAGCACGTGGGCGACGGCGGCCGGATCATCTGGACCGGCAGCGCCGTCGAGGTGAGCCGGGACGGCGGCCGCACCTGGTCGCGTCACCAGTTCCCGGACGACCTCACCGCCTCCGACGACGTGGGCGGCCCGGCGGTCGCCACCCACGACGGGCGCACCGTCTACGCGGTCGGCCGGGTGCGGGGCGCCCTCGTGGTCTGGCGCAGCGCGGACGGCGGCGCCACCTGGGCGCGTGCCGCCGGAACGGCCCGGGTCGGCGAGCGCACGATCCGGGCGGCGGTGCGCCCCGACGGGGTGCTGATGGTGCAGGCCGGCATCTCCGCCCGGGAGGAGCCGCTCATGTTCGGCAGCTCCGACGAGGGCGCGACGCTGCGTCCCGCGCCGCTCGGGCCGGGCGCCGACCCGCGCCCGGTGCCCGGCGGCTACGCGCAGACCGGTTGGCCGGACAGCGAGGGCGCCTGGCTCTCCGCCGACGGCGTCACCTGGACCTGGCTGGATCCGCCGGAGCTGTCCTGACCGCGCGGGTGCTCCCGGTGGCCCGGCCATCGGGAGCACCCCCGCCGCGGGAAACGCCGAGGTCTCCGGCGGTGCCCAGGACGGGCGCCGCGAACGTGGGTGCCTCGGGGGTCAGCACCGCCGTCCGGGCCGGTGCGCCCCACTCCTCGGCCAGGGCGCCGGCCAGCTCCCCGAGCATCCGGGGCACGGTCCCGGCCCCGCCCTCGTGCATCGCCTCGATCACGACCAGCACCTCGGCGGTCTCCGCGCGCACCGCCGACGCGCCGCTCTGCCGGTGCGTCCAGCGCCGCGAGTGGGCCCGGCCCGCCGCGTCGGCGAAGATCAGCTCGCCCGGGTCGGGATGCTCCTCGTCCCCGCCCAGGGTCAGGTAGGTCTCCGTGCCGAGGGCCGGCCGCACGGTCAGGTCCCCGGCGATCCGGGCGAGGTCCAGCACGGCCACCGGCACGGCGTACCCGAGGGAGAGGGCGTTGCCCAGGTCGACGAGGGGATGCAGCCGGGGCAGCGCCCCGTCGCGGCGGAACCGGCGCAGCAGCGACTCGGCGGCGCACCGGTACCGGGTCGGCGGCGAACCCGTCCGGGCGAAGGCGCGCCGCCACGCCTGGATCTCCGGGAAGCCGCCCTCCGTCCCGGCGGCGAGGCGGGCGCGGGCGGTGTCGGCGTACCGGGCGAGCCGCGGCGCGACGTCGACGGCGGGGGTGATTCCGGTGGCGTGCAGGACGCCGCAGGTCAGCTCGGGGAAGGTCGACCAGACCTCCGGGGCGTGGCGGAAGCGCACGGGAGGACTCCTATCGGGTGGTGAGGGCCAGGCCGAGGCCCAGGGCGAGGAAGCTGCCGGCGAAGCCGTGCCGCAGCAGCGTGGTCAGCCGGGGCCGGGCCAGCACCCGGCGGCGCAGCGCGCCGGCCAGCAGCGCGTACCCGGCGAACACCACCAGGGTGGCCAGCATGAACACCAGGCCGCAGACCAGCATCCGGACCGGCGCGTCCGGCGCGTCGGGCGGGACGAACTGCGGCAGGAACGCCACGAAGAAGACGGTGACCTTGGGGTTCAGCAGGTTCAGCAGCACCCCGTCGCGGAACAGCCGGCCGGCCGGGCGGGGCGGGCGGTGGTCGTCCACCGGCAGGGGGCCGCGGTCGCGCAGCGCCGCCCACGCCATCCAGAGCAGGTACGCCACGCCCAGCCAGGTGACCACCCGGAACGCCGGGGTGCCGGCGCGGAGCAGGGCGGCCAGCCCGGTCACCGCGGCGACCAGGTGCGGGACGAGGCTGACGGTGGAGCCGGCGGCGGCCACCAGGCCGGCGCGCCGGCCGGCGGAGAGGCCGGTGGCGAGGGTGTAGACGACCCCGGTGCCCGGGGTGATCACCACGACGAGCGTGGTCAGCAGGAAGGCGATGGTCATGCGTTCCAGCCTGTGACCATAATGGTCCGATGGACAGGGCCAAACCGTTGGTGGTCGAGGGGTCCATAGCGGCCGGTGCGGATTTCCTCCAGCTCGACGTCGGGGAGGCCCCGCCCGGAGGGCGCGCCGACTGGCTGGCCGCCCGGTTGCGGGCCGCCATCGCCGACGGCCGGGTGCCGGTGGGCGCCCGCCTGCCCGCCAGCCGGGTGCTCGCCGCCGAGCTGGGCGTGTCCCGGGGCGTGGTGACGGAGGCGTACCAGCGGTTGACCGAGGACGGGCACGTGGTCGGGCGGGGCCGGGCCGGCACCGTCGTGGTGGCCACCCCGGCCGCCGTGGTCACCCGCCCGCCGGTGCCGCGCCGCCCGCCGGAGGTGTTCGCCGCGCGGCCGGACACCACCGTCTTCGACGCGCTGCGCAACGCCCCGGCGGAGCTGGACCTGACGCCCGGCGTACCCGATCTGGCGGCCTTTCCGCGCACGGCCTGGCTGCGCGCGGAACGCGCCGTGCTGCACCGCCTGACGCCCGCCGCCTTCGGGTACGGCGACCCGACCGGCACCCCGGCGCTACGGCTCGCGGTCGCCACCTGGCTGGCCCGCTACCGCGGCATCCGGGTCGACCCGGCCGAGGTGGTGGTCGTGGCGGGCGTGTCCCAGGCGCTCGGCCTGCTCGCCCAGGTGCTGCATGCCGACGGGGTGCACACGGTCGCCGTGGAGGATCCCGGCTCGCTCGGCGTACGCCAGCACCTGAACAACTGGCGGCTGGACACCCCGCCGGTGCCGGTCGACGCCCACGGCCTGCGGGTCGACCGGCTGGCGGAGAGCGGCGCACCGGCCGTGATGCTCACCCCGGCGCACCAGTTCCCGACCGGTGTGGTGCTCGACGGCGACCGGCGCCGCCGGCTGCTGCGCTGGGCGCGGCAGGGCGGCCTGGTCATCGAGGACGACTACGACGCCGAGCACCGTTACGACCGCCCGCCGGTGCCCGCGCTGCGCGGCATGCTGCCGGAGCGGGTCTGCTACACCGGCAGCGTCTCCAAGCTGCTCGCCCCGGCGCTGCGGATCGGCTGGGTGCTGGTGCCGCCGCGGCTGCACGCCGGCCTGGTGGCGGCCAAGCGGATGGCCGACCTGGGCAACGCCGCCCTGCCGCAGTTGGTGCTGGCCGAGCTGATGGACTCCGGCGCGCTCGAACGCCACCTGCGGCTGCTGCGCCGCCGGCACGTCCGCCGCCGGGACGCGATGATCCGGGCGGTCCGTGCGCACCTGCCCGGCGCGGTGGTGCACGGCGCGGCGGCGGGCCTGCACCTGCTGGTGACCCTGCCCGGCGAGGTCGACGACACGGCGCTCGCCGCGGCGGCGCTACGCCGCGGCGTCAAGGTCCAGCCCCTGTCCTGGCACGGCCAACGCCCGCAACCCCCCGGCCTGGTCCTCGGCTACGCCGCCAACCCACCGTCGGACATCGACCGCGCCCTGGCCACCCTGGCCGCCACCCTGCACGACCTACGCTGACCCGGGCGGGTGGTAGAGGGCGGCGAGGGCGGTGGCCGTGTCCGCCAGCCGGTCGCGCAGCGCGGCGGGGGAGAGGACCTCCACCTCGGCGCCGAGCCGGAGCAGGTCGCCGTGCGCGTGGGTGAGCGACTCGATGGGTACGGTGGCCCGCACCCAACCCGCAGCGTCGGGCGGGCCGGCGCTGGCGTCCACCGCGGCGACCACCGCGTCGCTGGCGACCTCCCGCAGCCGCTCCCGGCCCCGGGGTGAGAGCCGGATGGTCGCCTCGTCCCGGTGCAGCCCGGCCCGGAAGGCGACCACGTGCGCCCGCCACCAGGCCGGCAGGTCGAACTCCGGCCGGTCGAACGGCTCGTCCAGCGGGGTCAGGTCGAGGATCTGGTTGACCCGGTAGGTGGCCGGCTCGGCCCGGTCCGGGCGGGCGGCCACGACATACCAGCGGCCGCCCTTGAGCACGAGCCCGTACGGTTCGAGCACCCGGGCCACCTCGCCGTTCCAGCTCCGGTAGCGGACCCGGATCCGGTGCTCCCGCCACACCGCCTCGGCCGCGGCCGCCAGGTACGGCGACGGGTCCCCGTCGGAGTACCAGCCCGGCGTGTCCAGGTGGAACCGCTGCTCCAGCCGGGCGGCCCGGTCGGCGAGCGGCGGCGGCAGCGCGGCGCGCAGCTTGAGTTGCACGGTGGCCACCACCGACTCGTAGCCCAGCTCGGCGGCCGGCCCAGGCAGCCCGGCGAAGAGCAGCCGGTCGGCCTCCTCGGCGGTGAGCCCGGTCAGGCGGGTCCGCCAGCCGTCGACCAGCCGGTAGCCGCCGGCGTGCCCGGCCTCGCCGTAGAGGGGGATGCCGGCGGCGTGCAGCGACTCGACGTCCCGGTAGACGGTGCGCACCGAGACCTCCAGCCGGTCGGCCAGCTCGGCGGCGGTGAGCCGGCCGTGGGCCTGGAGCAGCAGCAGGATGGACAGGAGGCGACTGGCCCGCATTCCACTGACACTAGCTGTCAGGGGAGTGGTCCTACCGTCCCGGCATGGCTTTCCACGACAAGGAACTGACCGTGCCGGGGACCGTCGAGGTCGCCGGCCGGCACGTCAAGCGCTACCACATCGACCAGCCGGACCGCCGCCTCGAACCGGAGGTGGTCGAGGCCGCGTACGCGTACCTGCCGAAGCTGCTCCCGAGCCCGGACGGCGACACCCCGCCGGCCGGCTGGGTGGTGCTGCACCGGGGCGCGGACACCGGCGCGTACCTGCTGGCGTACAGCTGGTTCTTCGACAACGTGGTGGAGTGCCGGATCGCGATCGCCGGTCAGCCCGCGCTGGACTGCCCGGACGACGACCCGGCGCACTTCGTCCCGCTGGAGCGCCCGGGCGTCGGGTGCGTCTGGGAGCTGGGCGTGCTGGAGCACGAGCGGACGGCCTGGGTGCGGCACGTGCTCGCCCCCGACCGGCCGGACCTGGCCGGCTACCTGGCCGACAACCGGGCCGAGGGAGAGGTGGGTTTCTGATGGGCGACTTCGACTTCTTCGTGGGCACCTGGGACGTGACCAACCGGCGGCTGCGGAAGCGACACGTCGGCAGCGACGACTGGGACGAGTTCCCCGGCACCTCGGTGGCGCACTCGTTCTTCGACGGCGCAGGCAGCTTCGACGAGATCCGGTTCCCGACCCGGGGCTTCTCCGGGTCGACGGTCCGCATCCGCGACGCGGAGACCGGGCTCTGGTCGATCTACTGGATGAACAGCAGGCGCGGAGTGCTCGAACAGCCGCCGATGGTGGGCCGGTTCGTCGACGGCGTGGGCACCTTCTACGCCGACGACACCGACGAGGGGCGGCCGATCCGCTGCCGGTTCATCTGGTCGGCGATCACGCCCACCTCCTGCCGCTGGGAGCAGGCGTTCTCCACCGACGGCGAGCGCACCTGGGAGACGAACTGGGTCATGGACTTCACGCGGACGGGCTGACCGGCGGGGTGGTGGTCCGGTAGATCGCGGTCAGCCAGACGTCGAGCAGCACGTCGACCACGTCCCGCTCGGCCACGGCCGGCCCGTCGCCGGCGAAGGTCGCATACCACACGCGCTCGTTCATCGAGTTCAGCGCGATGGCGAGGTCCCGGGCGGGCAGCCCGTCCGGGGCCGCGCCGCGCGCGCGTTCCCCCTCGATGGCCGCCTCGACGGCGCGTACCCAGCGTTCCAGGACCTCGGCCCAGAGCCGGCGCACCTCGGCGTTGGTGCCGCGCACCTGCGCGCAGGCCAGCACCACGTCGCGGTGGCCGCCGAAGGTGGCGTGGAACCGGGCGATCAGCTCCCGCCACCGGGCCCGCGGGTCCTCGGCGAGCCGGACCAGCGCGTCGCCCGCGGCGGCGTCGGCCTCCTCGGTCACCCGGTCGAGCAGGGTGAGCAGCACCGCGTCCTTGGCGGGGAAGTAGAAGTAGAACGTGGGCCGGGAGATGCCGGCACCCCGGGCCAGGTCGTCGATGGAGATCTCGCCGAAGGGCCGCTGCCCCAGCAGCCGCTCGGCGGTGGCGAGGATGGCCACCTCCCGGTCGTCGCCGGTGGAGCGGCCGGGTCGCCGCCCGCGCGTCGGCGCGGTGCCGGTCGACGTACGGGCGGGTGTCATGTCGGCCGATGTTACACCCGTTCGACACCCTGTCGATTCGACTCGACAGGGTGTTGACTGGCGTCGACGGAGCTGGATAGTGTCCGGTCCACTGCCGGCCGAACGGGAGATGCCATGGCCTCCGACCACGTCGACGTCCTCATCGTCGGTGCCGGCCTCTCCGGCGTCGGCGCCGCCGTCCACCTGCAACGCGAGTGTCCCGGCAAGACGTACGCGGTGCTGGAGGCCCGGGCCGCCGTCGGCGGCACCTGGGACCTGTTCCGCTACCCGGGCGTCCGCTCCGACTCCGACATGTTCACCCTCGGCTACTCGTTCAAGCCGTGGACCAACCCGAAGGCGATCGCCGACGGCGACGCCATCCGGTCCTACGTCCGGGAGACCGCCCGGGAGTACGGCGTGCAGCAGCACATCCGCTTCCACCACCGGGTCGTGCGCGCGGAGTGGGACAGCGGCACGGCGCGCTGGACCGTGCACGCCCGGCGCGACGACACCGGCGAGGACGTGGTCCTGACCTGCGGGTTCCTGTTCACCAACTCCGGCTACTACCGCTACGACGAGGGCTACACGCCCGAGTTCCCCGGCGTCGAGCGGTACGCCGGCCGGCTCGTGCACCCGCAGCACTGGCCCGAGGACCTCGACCACACCGGCAAGCGGGTCGTGGTGATCGGCAGCGGCGCCACCGCGGTCACCCTGGTCCCGGCCATGGCCGAGCGGGCCGCCCACGTCACCATGCTCCAGCGCTCACCCACGTACGTCATCGCGCTGCCCTCCCGTGACCCGTTCGCCGACGCCGCGCGGCGCTGGCTCCCGGCGAGGGCCGCGTACGCGGTGACGCGCTGGAAGAACGTCGCGCTCGGGGTGGCCAACTTCCAGCTCAGCCGGCACGCCCCGGGTCTGGTGAAGAAGTTCCTCCGCCGGGCCGCCAGGGGGAAGCTCCCGGTCGGCTACGACCTCGACCGGCACTTCTCCCCCCGCTACAACCCCTGGGACCAGCGGCTCTGCGTGGTGCCCGACGGGGACCTGTTCGCCGCGCTCAGCGCCGGGACGGCCGCGGTGGTCACCGACACCATCGACACCTTCACCGAGCGGGGCATCCGGCTCACCTCCGGCGCCGAACTGCCCGCCGACATCGTGGTCACCGCCACCGGCCTGAACCTGCTCGCCCTCGGCGGCATGACCCTCGTGGTGGACGGCGCCGAGGTCGACCTCGCCTCGACCGTCGCCTACAAGGGCATGATGCTCTCCGGTGTGCCGAACTTCGCCATGACCATCGGCTACACCAACGCCTCCTGGACGCTGAAGGCCGACCTGGTCGCCACGTACGTCTGCCGGCTGCTGCGCCACCTCGACGACACCGGCCAGCAGATCGTCACGCCGCTCGCCCCGGACTCCGACGACCTCGTGCCGATCATCGACCTGCAGTCCGGCTACGTGCTGCGTGCCGTCGACCAGCTGCCCAAGCAGGGCCCGGCGGCGCCCTGGCGGCTGCACCAGAACTATCCCCGCGACGTGCTGCTGATGCGGCACGGGCGGCTCACCGACGCCGGCGTGCGCTTCTCCCGCGCGGGCACGCCCGCCGCCGTCGCCGACCGGCCCGCGCCCGTCGCCTGACCCCGAGGAGCGTCATGCGTGACTTCGTCTTCCCCGGCGGCACCGCGGTGCTGACCGGCGCGGCCAGCGGCATCGGCGAGGCCCTGGCCCACGGGCTGGCCCGGCGCGGCGCCGACCTGGTCCTGCTCGACCGGGACGCCGAGCGGCTGGCCGCCGTGGTGGCCGCGATCCGCGCCGCGCACCCGGACCGGCGGATCGAGACCCACCTGGTCGACCTGGCCGACGCCGACGCCACCGACCGCGTGGCCGCCGAGATCCTCGCCGCGCACCCGCGGATCCGGCTGCTGGTCAACAACGCCGGTGTGGCGCTGGGCGGCCGGTTCGACCAGGTCACCCTGGACGAGTTCCTCTGGGTCGTCGACATCAACTTCCGGGCCGTGGTGCGGCTGACCCACGCGCTGCTGCCCGCGCTCAAGGCCGAGCCCGGAGCCCATCTGGTCAACGTGTCCAGCCTCTTCGGGCTGATCGCGCCCGCCGGGCAGGCCGCCTACTCGGCCAGCAAGTTCGCCGTGCGGGGCTTCACCGAGGCGCTGCGGCACGAGCTGGCCGACGACGGGGTCGGGGTCACCTCGGTGCATCCGGGCGGCATCCGCACCCGGATCGCGAGCAGTGCCCGGGTGGGCAGCGGCGTCCCGATCGAGGAGTACGAGGCCGGCCGGAAGCAGTTCGAGAAGCTGCTCTCCATCGACCCGGCGAAGGCCGCCGCGGTGATCCTGCGCGGGGTCGAGCGCCGCCGCGGCCGGGTGCTGATCGGCTGGTCGGC
This sequence comes from Micromonospora chaiyaphumensis, assembly GCF_900091435.1. Taxonomy (GTDB): domain Bacteria; phylum Actinomycetota; class Actinomycetes; order Mycobacteriales; family Micromonosporaceae; genus Micromonospora; species Micromonospora chaiyaphumensis. The sequence continues at coordinate 270,679 of NZ_FMCS01000001.1, read as the reverse complement.
GAAGCTGCCCGACCTGCTCGCCCGGGTCGCTCCCGCCGGGTACGGACGGGTGCTGGCCCTGGGGATGCGACCGCGCCCCGCCGCCGTGCCGGCTCCGCGGCCGCCCGCCGAACCGGTCCCCTCGGACCCGGGACGGCCGGCGTGACCCTCGGCCTGCCGCCGGCCGACGAACTCACCGTCGCCGGGCGGCGGGTGCGCTGCCGGATCGCCGGCGACGGCCCGCCGGTGGTGCTCCTGCACGGTATCGGCCGGACCCTGGAGGACTTCGCCGACGTGCACGCGGGGCTGGCCCGCGACCACCGGGTGCTCGCCGTGGACCTGCCGGGGCACGGCGGCTCCCCGCCGCTGGACGAGCGGCACACGCTGCCGACCCTGGCCGCGGCCGTCGCCGGGTTCCTCGACGCCGCCGGGGTCACCGGCCCGGCGCACCTGGTCGGCAACTCCCTGGGCGGGGCGGTGGCCATGCGGCTCGCGGTCGACGCCCCGCACCGGGCGGCCAGCCTCGTGCTGGTCAACAGCGCCGGCTTCGGCCGGGAGGTGACCTTCGCGCTGCGGTTGCTCGCGCTGCGGCCCCTCGCCCGGCTGCTGCTGCGCCCGCACCCGGCGGTGGCCCGGCGCACCGAGCGGGCCATCTTCCACGACCCCGCGTACGTCACCGAGGCCCGGATCGCCACCGCCCTGGCCGCGGCCCGGCAGCCGCACGCCGCCCGGGTGATGCTGGAGGTGGTCCGCGGCCTCGGCACCTTCCGCGGCGTACGCCCCGAATGGCGCGCGGAACTGCTCGACGCGGTCGCCGCGCTCGGCCTGCCCACCCTGGTCGTCTGGGGCGACCGGGACATGGTCCTGCCCGCCGCGCACCTCTCCTACGCGCGGTCCCGGCTGCCGCGGGCGCAGGGCCACCTGTTCCGCGACACGGGCCACATGCCGCAGATCGAGCGGGCCGCCGAGTTCGAGGCGCTGGTCAGGCGGTTCTGGTCGCCGCCCGGTGCCGCAGGACCAGCGTGACGGCCACCAGGACGACCAGCACCCCGGCGATCAGGTCCACCGGCGCGAACAGCCACGGCGTCACCAGCACCAGCACCGCCGCGCCGGGGAACAGCAGCAGCCCGGCGCCATGCTTGGCCGGCAGGTGCAGCCCCCAGAGGCCGACCAGGAAGACCGCGACCGGCACGGCGACCGCGTAGCCGGCCACCCGGCCGGAGACGTGCCCGGCGTGCAGGTCGTGGTCGACCGCCACCGCCAGGCCGGCGCCGACCGCGGCGATCGAGCTGAAGGCGAAGTAGTGGCCGTACCCCCAGAAGAGGGCGCCGCGCACCGAGGCCGGCGGCAGCGGGTCGGGCCGGTCGAAGTAGAGCCACCAGATCGCGAAGACGATCAGCGTGCCGGCCATGGCCAGCGACCACAGCTGGCCGTTGCCCGCGTCCACCCCGCGCTGGATCGCCACCGACGTGGAGAGCACCACCTCGCCGAGCACGATGAGGGTGAACAGCTGGTACCGCTCGGCGATGTGGTGCGGGTGCCAGGTGGTCTGCCGGCGCCGTTCGCCCAGCACCGGCACCAGCAGGTCCGCGGCGACCAGCAGCACGAATGCGGGCGCCATCCAGGCGTGCGGCAGGAGGAGCCGGAGCAGCCAGCCGGCCTGCACCACGCCCACGCCGACCGCGAACGTCAGCGCGGTGGCCCGGTGCGCCGGGTCGCCGGAGGCCGCCCGCAGCCAGTTCACGATGGAGGCCAGCCGCATCACCACGTACCCGTAGGTGATCGTGGTGAAGTCGGCCTCGCCGAAGGCACGCGGCACGCCGGAGGCGAGGATCAGCGCCCCGGCGATCTGCACCAGCACGGTCAGCCGGTAGACGTCGTCGTCGGTGTCGTAGGCGGAGGCGAACCAGGTGAAGTTCACCCAGGCCCACCAGATCGCGAAGAAGACGCTCAGGTAGCTGACCACGCCGTGCCCGACGTGCCCTTCTGCGACGTCGTGGTGCAGGCCCTCGGACGTCAGCGCCACCGCGACCACGAAGCAGAGGTCGAAGAACAGCTCCAGCGGGGTGGCCGCCCGGTGCTCCTCGTCGCGCCGGCGGGCCCGCATGGGGCGGTACCAGGCCCGGAAGGACGCGCTGTTCTTCACCCGGTGCTCCTCGCCGGCGGCCGGTCAGCTGCACCACACGATAACCAGCACAGGCGGCCGTGGACCCCGCCGGCCGGGGAACTCCGGCGGAAAGGGGCCAGACGCCGGAGCCACGCGTGGTGCGGCGCGCGGCGGGAACACCCGGGTCATGGCCGAGGTGACGCTCTTCCTCGCCGGCGACGTGATGACCGGGCGGGGCGTGGACCAGATCCTGCCGCACCCGGGATCGCCCGCGCTGCGGGAGCAACTGGTCACCGACGCCCGCCGGTACGTGGCGCTCGCCGAGTCCGCCTCCGGCCCGGTGCCGCGCCCGGTCCCGGCCGGGTGGCCGTGGGGCGAGGCGCTGCGGCTGCTCGACGCGGAACGCCCGGCCGCCCGGATCGTCAACCTGGAGACGGCGGTGACGGCCCGGGGCGAGCACTACCCCGGCAAGGGCGTCCACTACCGGATGCACCCGGCGAACCTGCCCGGCCTCACCGCCGCGCGGCTGGACGTGTGCGCCCTCGGCAACAACCACGTGCTGGACTTCGGCCCGGTCGGGCTGGCCGACACCCTGGACGCGCTGCGCGGCGCCGGGATCCGGACCGCCGGCGCCGGCCGGGACGCGGAGGAGGCGTGGCGGCCGGCGGTGGTGCCGCTGGCCGGTGACCGCCGGCTGCTGGTCTGGTCGGTGGGAGCGGTGTCCAGCGGCGTCTTCCCGCAGTGGGCGGCGGAGGACGGCCGGCCCGGCGTGGCGTACCTGCCGGAGGTGTCGGCGGCGACGGCCGGCGCGCTCGCCGAGCGGATCGCGGGGACCGCGCGGCCGGGCGACCTCGTGGTGGTCTCCGTGCACTGGGGGACCAACTGGGGCCACGAGGTGCCGGACGAGCACGTGGAGTTCGCGCACGCCCTGGTCGACGCCGGGGTGCACGTCGTGCACGGCCACTCGTCCCACCATCCCCGCGCGGTCGAGCGCTACCGGGGCCGGCTCGTCCTCTACGGCTGCGGCGACCTCATCGACGACTACGAGGGGATCGGCGGGCAGGAGGCGTACCGGCCGGAGCTGCGGCTGCTGTACCTGCCCACCCTCGACGCCGTCACCGGCGAGCTGCGGCGGCTGCGCCTGGTCCCGGTGCGGATGCGCCGGATGCGCCTGCAGCCGGCCACGCCCGCCGAGGCCGGGTGGCTCGCCGACCTCCTCGACAGCCTCGGCCGGCCCTCCGGCACCCGCTTCACCCGGACCCCCGGCGGGGTGCTCACGCTCCGCTGACGTGGCATGGGCCACGTTCCGGCCGGTGGAACGGGGTGCCGGGACGGCTCCGGCGCATCATAGATACATGACGCATCCCACCCCGGTGACCGGCGCGCGGCCGGCCGGGCCGTCCGCCGCCGAGCGGGTGTACCAGCACGTGAAGCGGGCCCTCCTGGAGCAGGTCTACCCCGGCGGGCTGCTGATCAGCGAGGGCGAGATCGCCGAGGCGACCGGGGTGTCCCGGACGCCGGTCCGGGAGGCGCTGCTGCGCCTGGAGGCCGAGGGCCTGGTCAAGCTCTACCCGAAGCGCGGCGCGCTGATCCGGCCGGTCTCGGCCCGGGAGATCGCCGATGTCATCGAGGCCCGCCGCCTGGTCGAGCTGCACGCCGCCGAGCAGGTCTGGCCGCGCCGGGACACCATCCGCGACGACCTGGCCCGCCGGCTCGACGAGATGCGCCGGGCGCACGCGGCCGGCGACGTCACCGCGCTGATGGCCGCCGACCGGGCCTTCCACGCCACCGTGGTGGAGGCGGCCGGCAACGAGATCCTCGCCGAGCTGTACCACCGGCTGCGCGACCGGCAGCTGCGGATGGGCGAGGCCAGCTTCCGGCTCTCACCGGGCTGGGCCGAGGTGGCCCTCACCGAGCACGCCGGCCAGCTCGCCGCACTCGACGGCGACGACCCGCAGGCCTGGCTCGACGCGGTCGGCGCGCACATCGACAACGCCGCGACCGTGCTGCGGACGCTGCGGTGAGCACCGCCGCCCGTACGGTCGCCCCGCGCCGCTCCGCCGTCCTCGTCTTCGCGGTGGCCGTCACCGCGTACGTGGCGGCGGTCTTCCACCGCAGCTCGCTCGGCGTCACCGGGGTCGACGCGGCGGACCGCTTCCACATCAACGCCGCCGCCCTGGCCACCTTCAGCGTCGCGCAGCTCGCCGTCTACGCGGCCATGCAGATCCCGGTCGGGGTGCTGCTCGACCGGTACGGCTCCCGCCGGCTGCTGCTGGCCGGCGGCGCGCTCATGGTGGCCGGGCAGCTCTGCTTCGCCGTGGCCACCGACGTCCGGCTCGCCGTCGCCGCCCGGGTGCTGGTCGGTCTCGGCGACGCCATGACCTTCATCAGCGTGCTGCGCATCGTGGCGTTCTGGTTCCCGGGCCGGCGCAACCCGCTGCTGGTGCAGCTCACCGGCACGATCGGGCAGCTCGGCGCGGTGCTCGGCGCCGTACCCCTGGTGGCGCTGCTGCACCACGCCGGCTGGACGCCCGCGTTCCTCACCGCGGCGGCCCTCGGCGTGACCGTGCTGCTGCTGGTGCTCGTCGCGGTGCGGGACACCCCGCACGCCGAACACACCACGGCGCTCGCCCCCGACCTGGCCACCGTGCGCCGGCAGCTCGCCGCCGCCTGGGCCCAGCCCGGCACCCGGCTGGGCCTCTGGACGCACTTCGTCACCCAGTTCTCCGGCTCGGTGTTCGCCCTGCTCTGGGGTTACCCGTTCCTGGTGCAGGGTCAGGGCTTCTCGCCCACCGCGGCGGCCGGCCTGCTCACCCTGATGACCGTGGTCACCCTGGTCTGCGGCCCGGTGATCGCGCACCTGTGCGCCCGGCACCCGTTCCACCGCTCGGCCGTCGTGTTCGCCATCACCGCCGGCACCGCCGCCGTCTGGGCGGTGGTGCTGGCCTGGCCCGGCCGCGCCCCGCACGGGCTGCTGGTCGCCCTCGTGGTCGTCCTCGCGGTCAACGGCCCCGGCTCGGTGATCGGCTTCGACTACGCGCGCACGTTCAACCCGGTGCACCGGATCGGCAGCGCCACGGGCATCGTCAACGTCGGCGGGTTCGTCGCCTCGATCCTGCTGATCCTGGCGGTCGGCGTGGTGCTCGACCTGGCCACCCCGGCCGGCCGGAGCACGCCACCGCTGTCGGCGTTCCGCTGGGCGTTCGCCGTGCAGTACCTGCTCTGGGCGCTCGGCGCGGTGCAGGTGCTGCGCTACCGCAACGCGGCCCGCCGCCGCTACGCCCCCGACGCCGTGCCGGTGCCGGCCGCCGCCGCGGCGGGTCCGGTCACGTGAACCGGCGCTTGTGGGCCAGCGAGTCCAGCACCAGCGTCAGCCCGGCGGCGACCAGCCAGCTGTCCTTGGCCAGCCCGATGCCGGCCTGGGAGGGCTTCAGGCTGTTCCCCTCCCGCATGCCGGGCGTCTTGAGGTAGAGCTGCACCAGCCCGGCCCCGAAGGCGGTCAGCCCGGCGCCGGCCAGCAGCGACGGCACGAACGGGGTGAGCAGCGCGGCGCCCAGCGCGATCTCGGAACGGGAGAGCAGCTTCGCGAACTGGTCCGGCGGGAACTGCCGCAGCTGCGGGATCGCGCCGACCGCCATGCCGTGCATGCCGGCGGCTGCCTCGCCCTCCAGGGACCGCTTGGACAGCCCGGAATTCAGGAAGAACGCGCCGATGATGATCCGTAGTGGCGCATGGGTCAACCTCATGATCACTCCCGTCGGTGCCGGAGAACCGGGCCACCGCGTACCCGGCGACGCGCCGGATAACCCGCCGACGGTGATCGGCGGTAGTTTCGACGCACAGCGAACGACGGAGGGACCGCGAGCGCGGGGAGCGAGCCGGGTTCGCGAGCCCCGCAGTCGCGAACGAAGGAGGAACCGTGAGCCAGGAAGTCCGGGGAGTCGTGTCGCGGCGCAAGGGCGCGCCCGTGGAGGTCACCACCATCGTGGTGCCCGACCCGGGGCCGGGCGAGGCGGTCGTCCGCGTCCAGTCCTGCGGCGTGTGCCACACCGACCTGCACTACCGCGAGGGCGGCATCAACGACGACTACCCCTTCCTGCTCGGCCACGAGGCCGCCGGCGTCGTGGAGCAGGTGGGAGAGGGGGTCACCGACGTGGCCCCCGGCGACTTCGTGGTGCTCAACTGGCGGGCGATCTGCGGGCAGTGCCGCGCCTGCCGGCGGGGCCGCCCCTGGTACTGCTTCAACACCCACAACGCCGCGCAGCGGATGACGCTGACCGACGGCACCGAGCTGGCCCCCGCCCTGGGCATCGGCGCGTTCGCCGAGAAGACCCTGGTGCACGCGGGCCAGTGCACCAAGGTCGACCCGTCCGCCCGGCCCGCCGCCGTCGGCCTGCTCGGCTGCGGAGTGATGGCCGGCCTCGGCGCGGCCATGAACACCGGCAACGTGACCCGGGGCGACTCGGTGGCGGTGATCGGCTGCGGCGGCGTCGGCGACGCGGCGGTGGCCGGCGCGTCCCTGGCCGGCGCGACCACCATCATCGCCGTGGACACCGACTCCCGGAAGCTCGACTGGGCGCGGAAGTTCGGCGCCACGCACACCGTCAACGCCTCGGAGGACGACCCGGTGGAGGCCATCCGCGCCGCGACCGGCGGGTTCGGCGCCGACGTGGTCATCGACGCGGTGGGCCGCCCGGAGACCTGGAAGCAGGCCTTCTACGCCCGTGACCTGGCCGGCACCGTGGTGCTGGTCGGCGTGCCCACCCCGGAGATGCGCGTCGAGCTGCCGCTGCTCGACGTCTTCGGCCGCGGCGGCGCCCTCAAGTCCAGCTGGTACGGCGACTGCCTGCCCAGCCGCGACTTCCCGATGCTCACCGAACTCTACCGGCAGGGCCGCCTCGACCTGGACGCGTTCGTGACCGAGGAGATCGCCCTCGACCAGGTCGAGGAGGCGTTCACCCGGATGCACCACGGCGACGTGCTCCGGTCGGTGGTGGTCTTCCCGTGACCGCCCGCGTCGACCACACCGTCACCTCCGGCACGTTCTCGCTCGACGGCCAGACCTTCGACGTCGACAACAACGTCTGGGTGATCGGCGACGACGCCGAGTGCGTGGTCGTCGACGCGCCGCACGACGTGACGGCCATCCGCGCGGTCATCGGCGACCGCCGGGTGGTCGCGATCCTGGCCACCCACGCGCACGACGACCACGTCCGGGCCGCGCCCGACCTGGCCCGGGCCACCGGCGCGCCGGTGCTGCTGCACCCGGCCGACCGGGTGCTCTGGGACCTGGTCCACCCGGACACCCCGCCCGACGGGGACCTCGCCGACGGCCAGACCGTCGAGGTCGGCGGCACCACCCTCCGGGTCCTGCACACGCCGGGCCACAGCCCGGGCGCGTGCACCCTCCACGCCCCCGACCTCGGCGCGGTCTTCACCGGGGACACCCTGTTCGCCGGCGGTCCCGGCGCGACCGGCCGCTCCTTCAGCGACTTCGGCACGATCGTCGAGTCGATCCGCACCCGGCTGCTCACCCTGCCGCCGCAGACCGTGGTCCACACTGGGCACGGCGACGACACAACCATCGCCGCCGAGGCGCCCCACCTCGACGAGTGGATCGCCCGCGGCCACTGACGGGCGGACCGCCCGGCCGGTCAGCGGCCCGGCCGGGCGCCGGCCTCAGCGCTCGCCGTCGAGGACCGGCTTGACATCGAGTACGGGCGTGCCGTCGACCGCCTCCAGGTCGGCCACCCGCAGCCGCACGCCGTCCACGGCGAGCACCCGCACCCGGTGCAGCCCGACCGGGTTCGGCCGGTGCGGCGAGCGGGTGGCGAACACGCCCGTCTCGGGCCGGGACACGTCCCCGCGCGGGTGCACCGCGAGCACGTCCCGCCGGGCCCGGTCCAACCAGGTCAGCACCAGCACGTCCGCGCCGGGCCGCAGCCCGTCCAGCGCCCGGGCGTACGCCGCGTCGAAGACCAGCCACGCCTCCGGGGCGCCCTCGTCGCCCTGCTTCGGCGCCGCCGCCGGATCGGTCAGCGGCGACTCGACCCGGCCGACCGGGCGCAGCAGGTGTTCGGTCCCCGTCACGGTGCCTCCCGGAGCATGTGCAGGCGGATGGTGGTGCCGGCCGCGGTGGTGTGCAGCAGCACGAGGTCGCACAGGGCGTGCACGATGACCAGGCCGCGCCCCCCGATGCCGTCCTGTGCGGGGACGAGCCGGCCGGCGAGCGGATCGGCGAGCCAGCCGTCGTCGTGGATCTCGCACACCAGGTGCCGGTCGGTACGCCACGCCTGGAGGGTGCCGGAGCCGCCGGCGTGCGCCACGCTGTTCGTGGCCAGCTCGGTGACCGCGATCTGGAGGTCGGCCACCCGGTCGGCGGCCAGCCCGGCGGCCCGGGCGTGGTCGGCGACGAACCGCCGGACCTGCGGCAGGGTCGCCAGGTCGTAGCCGAGCAGCGCGACCGGCTCGGCCGGGCTGGACAGCGGCTTGTTGTGCCGCTCGGTGACCGCCGCCGGTGCGTAGCCGGCGATGCGGCGGGACCCGCCGGGCCCGACCAGCAGCGGGTGCGTGCAACGGGCCTCGGCGAGCACGCCAGGGTCGAGCCGCCCCGCGTCGTACGGGCAGAGGATGCGTCCCGCCCGGCCCGCGAAGGCCCAGTTGATGGCGGCCTCGTGCTGGGCGCACGCCCGGTACTCGTCGGCGGTGCGCCCGGCCCAGACCGGCTCGCCGATGATCCGGACCGGCCGGTCGGGGTGGCGGTCGGCGAACGCCTGGAGCAGGCACGGGATGATCCGGCCGGGATTGCGCCCCTCGTCGGTCATGTCGGCCCAGCCGACGCCGTCGCCCGCCGCGCCGAGCGCCGCGCGGATCAGCGCCAACCGCGGGCCGGGCGCGGCGACCAGCACCGGGTCGCCCGCGGCCAGTCCCTCCCGGACGAACGGCACGGTGACGGCGAGCAGGCTCGCGGCGTCGGTGTAGAAGGCAAGTTCGTGGCGGAAGCCGGCCGATGTCGGGCCGGCGGGCGCGCTCACGCGTGCCCCGTCGTCGGCACGCCGGCGAGCAGGTCCAGCAGCCGGTGCAGCGCGGGCCGGCACCCGACCAGCCGGATGCCGGTGGCCCGGTCGGCCCGGACCAGGGCGGTGGCCGCGCCCACGTCGGCGAAGCTCAGCTCGGAGACGTCCAGCACCGCCGCCCGCTGGTCGGCCGTCACGGCATTCAGCACCGCGGTGAACGCCTCCCGGTTGCTCTGGTCCACCTGCCCCACCAGCCGCAGGCCCGGCGGGTCGGTCGTCCGGTAGGCCCGCAGCAGGGGCGCCCAGGTCCGCGCCGCGTCCGGCCCGGCCGTGCCCGGATGGGCGGCGGCGAGGGCGCGCAGCCCGTCGGCCGGGAAGAGCCGCCGGTCGTACAGGCACAGGCCGGCGATCCGCGCGTCCAGGAAGAGCGGGTTGAGCGCGGTCTCGTACCGGCGCAGGTCGTCCAGGCTGGTGCCGCTGCGCAGCACCCACGCCATGTCGCCGGCCAGCCGGATGCCCGGATAACCCTCGTGCTGGGCGCGGTCGACCTCGTCGACCACGATGGCGACCATCGCCTCGGGCGCCGGCCGGGCGCCCGTCGGGTACGTCTCCAGGGCCGGCACGATGCGCAGCTGGCCCGTCGCCACGGCGGCTTCGGTCGGCACGCCGACGGCGTCGACGCGGGCTCGCACCGCCTGCGGCGGCGAGGTCTCGGTGAAGCACACGACCTTGTGACCGAGGCGCAGGCCGGCGGCGGCGAAGCGGCCGAGCGCGTCGAGGGCCGCGCTCTCGTCGTCGTGCGTCCAGCAGACGTGGTCACCCAGGCGGACCTGGTCGACCACGGTCGTAGCAGTCACGGTGCTGGCCTTCCGGTCGGCGCGTCCCTCACTGTAACGCCGGCAGGGGTGCCGACCGAACCCGCGGCGATCCGCTTGTCGACGGTGGCGTTGCGGGGGTAACCTGCCGATGGACCCGGATGCCGGCGGATCACGCCACCCGGAGTCCACTCTCCGACGCTCCGGCCCGTGCGCACGACTCGCACGCCGTGAGCAGCTCCGCCCGCTCGCCACCGTGGCCTGCCGGCCCGCTCCCGGCGTGCACGCGGCGCCTCGCCGCACCCGGTACGCCGTGGATCCGTCTCCGCGCCGCCCCGACACCGCTCGCCTCCCCGCGTCCGTCCGATCAGGACGGACGCTCCTCGAAAGGCACCTCATGAACGACACCTCCGCGCCGCTCCCGGTGAGCGGCATCGTCGACACGGTCGACGACCACGCGCTGCTCCGGGTGGACGGCTACCTGCCCTCCGCCGCGGACGCCCACCTCACCGCCGGCCAGCTGCGCCGGTACGGCCTCCGCCGCGGCGACCTCGTCACCGGGGCGGTCGCCACCACACCGCACAAGGGCCGGCACGCCCCGCTGGTCCGGATCGACACCGTCAACGGAACGCCCCCCGAACAGGCGCGCCGTCGCCCGGAGTTCCACCGGCTGACACCGGTCCACCCGCACGAGCGGCTGCGGCTGGAAACCGAGCCGCACCTTCTCACCACCCGGGTCGTCGACCTGGTGATGCCGATCGGCAAGGGCCAGCGGGCGCTGATCGTCTCGCCGCCGAAGGCGGGTAAGACGATGGTGCTGCAGGCGATCGCGAACGCGATCACCCGCAACAACCCGGAGTGCCACCTCATGGTGGTGCTGGTCGACGAGCGGCCGGAAGAGGTCACCGACATGCAGCGGTCGGTGAAGGGCGAGGTCGTCGCGGCCACGTTCGACCGCCCGCCGCAGGACCACACCACGGTGGCGGAGCTGGCGATCGAGCGGGCCAAGCGCCTGGTCGAGCTGGGCCACGACGTGGTCGTGCTGCTCGACTCGCTGACCCGCCTGGGCCGCGCCTACAACCTGACCGTCCGCTCGGCGGGCCGTACCCTCTCCGGTGGCGTCGACGTGGCCGCGCTCACCCCGCCCAAGCAACTGCTCGCCGCCGCCCGGGCGGCCGAGGAGGGCGGTTCGCTGACGATCGTCGCCTCGGCGCTGGTCGAGACCGGCTCGGCCGCGGACAGCCTCATCTTCGAGGAGTTCAAGAGCACCGGCAACGCCGAGCTGAAGCTGGACCGGGCGCTGGCCGACCGGCGTACCTTCCCGGCCGTCGACGTGCGCTCCTCCGGCACCCGTCGGGAGGACCTGCTGCTCACCGACGGCGAGCGGGACCGCCTGCGCGCGCTGCGGTCCGCGCTGTCCACCCTGGACCGCCAGGCCGCCCTGGACCAGCTGCTCCGCCAGCTGTCCACCACCGGCGGCAACGCCCACTTCCTGGCCCGCCTCGGCGCCGCCACCCGCGGCTAGGATCTGCGGTCATGGACACTCCCGACGGGCCGCCGACCGTACGCCAGTTGCGCCTGGTGGTCGAGGCCGAGGACTACGACGCCGCGGTCGCCTTCTTCCGGGACGCGCTGGGCCTGCCGGAGCAGGCGGCGTTCTCGGGCGGCGACGGCGCCCGGGTGGTGATCCTGGAGGCGGGCCGGGCCACGCTGGAGCTCGCGAACCCCGCGCAGAAGCGGCTGATCGACGAGGTGGAGGTCGGCCGCCAGGTCGCGCCCCGGCTGCGGGTGGCGTTCGAGGTGGACGACAGCCGGGCGGTGACCGAGCGCCTCGTGGCGGCGGGCGCCACCGAGGTCGCCCCTCCGACGGTCACCCCGTGGCAGTCGCTCAACGCCCGCCTCGACGGGCCGGCGGGCCTGCACCTCACCATCTTCCAGGAGTTGCGCGACCCGGCGGAGCGGGAAACCCTGGACGGCTTCGGCACCGGCGGCTGAGAATCCGCGTGGCGCGCCGCCGGCGGGCCCGGCGATACTCGGGCCCGTGCCCGACGTGATGTTGACCCCCGCACAGGCCGCCGCCCTCCGGCACGTCGGCGATGTGGCCCTCCGGGACCGGCCCGCGGCCCTCGCCGTCATCGCCCGGCACCTCGCCGGTTCCGGCGCCGCCTACCGCCCGGAGGAGATCGTCGCGGCGGTCGCCGCACACGGCCGGCTCACCCTCAACTTCCACCCCGACCGGCTGCTGCGTGACGGCCGGACGGTGGCCGAGGCGCTCGACCAGGAGGGCGTCTACCGCAGCCAGTTCGAGACGGGCGTCTCCAACGGCGGGTTGACCGCGTTCCCCGGTGGCGACCGGGACCGCTGGGAGGAGACGCTGTTCGGCGGGGCATACCAGCGGCCGGGTGTGTCCCCGGTCGAGCGCCCGAAGTACGCCGGCCTCAACCTCCTCGACCACCCCGACGGCGCCTGCCCCCGGTTCGGCTCCTGCCACCTGCGGCTGCGGCCCGCGGCGCTCGCACGGGCCACCTTCAGCTTCGGCGACAGCCACACCGAGCCGAAGGACCTCGGCACCGTAACGGTGTTCGAGCCGGTGCTCGCCGCGCTGCTGGCGGCCACGGCCGCGACCGGGATCAGCCTCGGCGTGGCCGGCATGGACACCGGCACCCTCCTGCAGACGCTGCTGCGCCGCCGCGAACGGGCGTCCGACGCGGCCGGCCGGGCGTTGGACGACTACATCGAGGCGCAGGTGCACGGTGAGCTGAGCCTGGCGCGGGACGTCGAGGCCGTGGTGGTCGACCCCTCGTTCCGGGGCACGGAGGAGGGGCGGATCCTGGCCGGGATCGCCCGGCGGCACGGCTTCGCGCTGTGCTGGCACACCGGGTTCGAACTGCCCGTGGACGGGGTCGACGCCGAGTTCCGGGGGCCGGCCATCCCGCCGCTCGCCGCCCGGGTGCACGCCGAGTTCGCCCGCCCCGGGGAGCCGGTGCACGCCGCGCTGATCGGCCGGGCCGCGGCCTCCGTGGTACGCGAGCCGCAGCGCTGGGCCGACCGCGGCCCGGCGGAGGTGACCCTCCAGCATCTCAAGCAGCTCTGGCACGTCCTGGTGCGGTTCGGGGCGCCCTCGGCGGTCTAGCCCGATTTCGTCCCTGGTGGCGGCGCCTGTCCGGAGTCCCGGGTGAGCTGGGCCGCAGCCGCCGCCGCTCCGGGCATTTCCGGAATGACCGACACGTCGAGCCGGTTGTGTTCCCCGTACCGCCGGGACGCAAACCCGGACCGGTCAGTAGTTCCCCCGAGGGGCGCTCACCCCGGAGCGCGTCGTAACGACGAAAGGGCAACCATCGTGAAGCAGCACTTCACTCGATGGCTCCCCGCCATCGCGAAGACCGCCGTGGCGAAGGCCACCACCGTGAAGACCGCCGTGGCGACGTCGGCCATCGCGCAGTCCGCCGTGGCGAAGACCGCCACCGTGAAGACCTCCATCGCCACCAGCCCGAACCGCCGTACCGCGCTGACCGTCGCGGGCGTGGCCTGCCTGGGCGGGCTGGCGTTCGGCCCCACCGCCGTCGCCGCCCCGGTGACCAGCGGCCCGCACGCCGGCGCCCTGGCCGCCATCGACCTGGCCACCGGCAAGAGGACCGGCACCGAGACGGTGAAGTCCGACCTGACCACCGGCAGCGACAAGGTCCCGACCAAGACCGACCAGCCCAGCCGCGAGGAGCTCATGCCGCGCGGCGTCGAGGGCGCCCAGTCGCGCATCCCGCTCGACAACGCGCAGCTCGACAACGCCAAGGCCATCGTCAAGGCGGCCAAGGAGACCGGCGTCGGGGAGCGGGGCGCCGTGATCGGCGTCGCCACCTCGCTGCAGGAGTCGAAGCTGTACAACCTCGGCCACCTCGGCGACTACAACGACCACGACTCCGAGGGCCTGTTCCAGCAGCGCCCGTCGTCCGGTTGGGGTACGCCCGACCAGATCACCGACCCGGACTACGCCAGCAAGGCGTTCTTCAACGCGCTGAAGAACGTCGGCGGCTGGCAGGACCTGCCGCTGACCGCCGCGGCCCAGACGGTCCAGGTGTCCGCCTTCCCGTACGCGTACGCGCAGTGGGAGGAGCAGGCGGCGGACATCGTCCAGCAGCTCTGGTGACATGACGAGACCAACGAAGCGGCCGGCCCGGTGAGGGCCGGCCGCTTCCGTCTGCCCGCGGCGGTGTGGTGACGGCGGACACGGTTCCGCCCGGAACACCGGACCCGGTCGGGCCGTTGTGCAGAGCGTCGGTGTGTCCAGTGTCCCCGGGCCTCACCTCATTGCCTTCGCGGAATACCGTTCGGCTGGAGCCGCGTCGCGCCACTCGCCGAGAGGCGACCTGCACACCGACACCCACGGCGCCGTCCGTCCCTTTAGGGGCGGGCGGCGCTGTTTGTTCACCCTGCGCCCTTTTATCCTGGTGCGGTGGTGGTCGCCCGGCGTGGCTGCCCTGCTTGCTCATCCACCGCCTTGCTCTGCAGCCGCCCACGCAACGCCTGCGGCATGGGGGTGTTGCGTCCGTGGCTGCAGAGCAAGGGGCGAGGGTTGGGCGGGCGACGGGGCTGGGTGGGCGTTCTCTCTCCCGCGCTCGCCGGTGAGTCGTTTTCGACATCAGCTCGACAGGCACCGGCGAGGAGACCGTCGACGCCGCGCCGATCCGTTCGCGTCATCACGTTCGTAGCCGCCGTGCCGGGCCACCTCACGCCTGGGGCGGATGTCCGGTTCGCGCCAGGCGGCGTCCGGCCCGCTCGGCCGCGATCTTGGACAGTTGTTGTTCGCAGCGAACGGTAGTTGTCCAAGATCGGCGGCCGTGCGACGATCAATGCGCGGCTTGGGGTGAATGTCCGGATCGCGGCGGTGACCGGCGGCGGAATGGCCGGTGGGTGGGGGTCGTTGTATCCGGGTGCACGGCCGAGGAAGGGTGCCCCGCGAGTCGGGGTGGCCGGCCCCCGGGGCCGCCCGCCGAGGTGGGCGTGGCGATCCCGGAATGATGGTGGGCCGCCGGTCGTTGTACATGGTCTCGGCGCGACGAAGTGGCTCAGCCCCGCGCGCTGGATGATCCCTCAAGACTTTCTTTGAGCGCCTGACGTGGTGCTTGCGCACGGCCGACCCCCATCGGCGTGTGCGCCGACCCCCGAATGGAGCTATCCCCATGAACTCGATGCTGCGTAAGAGCGTGCTGGGTATTGCTGGTCTGGCCTTCACCGGTGGGATCTTCGCCGGTCCGGTCGCCGCCCACGCCGACGCTGCCCCGGTGCAGGGCACCAAGCCGGCCGCGGTGGCGAGCGTGCAGGGCGCCCAGTCGAAGATCGACCTGAACGGTGAGCAGACCGCGAACGCGAAGGCGATCATCGCGGCGACGAAGAAGGCCGGTCTGCCGGAGCGGGCGGCGGTGATCTCGATCGCCACGAGCCTGCAGGAGTCGAAGCTGGAGAACCTGGGCCACCTCGGCGACAAGAACGATCACGACTCGCTGGGCCTGTTCCAGCAGCGCCCGTGCTGTGGTTGGGGCACGCCGGAGCAGATCACCGACCCCGAGTACTCGACGCTGGCGTTCCTGAAGGGCCTGAAGCAGGTCGACGGCTGGCAGGACATGCCGCTGACCGAGGCCGCCCAGACCGTGCAGGTCTCGGCCTACCCGGACGCCTACGCCCAGTGGGAGCAGCAGGCCGCCGACATCGTCGCCCACAACTGGAACAGCTGAGCCAACGCGCTGGCCGGCACCCCGAACATGGGGGTGCCGGCCAGCGGCGTCTTCACATCGGGGCGCTCTCGGCGCGCAGGCGGGAGGAGCCCGTCCCCACCGACCAGCCCGCCACCCAGCGGCTACCGCTGGTGCTGCTGGTCCGGTCGGCGAGGTGGTACCAGTCCATCCGGCAGCGGTGCGGCGTCACGTCGAGCACCCCGTAGCCGTGCCCGTCCAGCTCCGTCCAGCGCACGTGCGGGTTGGTCGAGCGGAGCAGCCCGGCGCCGAGCCGGCTCAGCGTGTTGCCGGCGGGCAGCCCGAGGAAGTCGTTGACGTTGTCGCTGGTCACCGACGGTACGACGAACTCGGCCGCGGCCGGCTCGAACAGCGTCGACCGGGTGGTCACCTCGTTGGCCCAGGAGGTGTGGATGTCCCCGGTCAGGAAGACCACGTCCCGGGTGCCGGTGGCCCGCAGGTGGTCGACAAGTTCGTTGCGATCGGCGTTGTAGCCGTCCCACTGGTCGGCGTTGAGCACCGCGCCGTTCTCGGGGATGCCGAGCAGCTTCCCGAGCGGGCCGAGCAGCCAGGACGGCAGCGCGCCGACGTCCAGCCGGGCGATCATCACGGGGTTACCCACGAGCTTCCACCGGGCGGCGGAGCCGGACAACCCGGCCTTCAGCCAGGCCATCTGCGCGTCGCCGGTGATCGTCCGGGCCGGGTCGTCGACGGCCGGGCCGGAGGCCTGCGCCGACCGGTACGAGCGCAGGTCCAGCATGGACAGCTCGGCCAGCCGGCCGAACCGGAACCGCCGGTAGATCGCGCCGTCCGCGCCGACGCGCAGGGGCATCCACTCCAGGTACGCCTGCCGGGCGGCGGCCAGCCGGTCGCCGAACGGGCCCTCGGTGCCCGGCGTGTGGTTCTCCGCGCCGCCGGACCACTCGTCGTTGGCCACCTCGTGGTCGTCCCAGGTGATCAACCACGGCACGGCGGCGTGCAGCGCCTGCAGGTCGGGGTCGGTCTTGTAGAGCGCGTGCCGGATCCGGTAGTCGGCCAGGGTGAGCACCTCGTGCGCCGGCTGGGTCGGCCGGACCACCCGGCCGGCGGCGGCGAACTCGCCGGTGCCGTACTCGTAGAGGTAATCGCCGAGGTGGACGACGAGGTTGAGGTCGCCGCGGTCGGCCAGCCGCCGGTACGCGGCGAAGTAGCCGGCCTCCCAGTTCGCGCAGGACACGACGCCCATCCGCAGCCGGTCGACGGCCGCGTCCACGGGCGGCGCGGTCATGGTCCGGCCGGTCGGCGACCAGGCGCCGGCGTGGCCGAAGCGGTACCAGTAGGTGGTGGCCGCGGCGAGGCCGGAGACGCTGATCTTCACCGTGTGGTCGCGGTCCGGTCCCGTGATGAGCGTGCCGGTGGCGACCGGCGCCCGGAAGTCGGGGTCGGTGGCGACCTGCCAGCTCACCTCCACGTCCGGGCCGGTGCCCGAGCCGGGCAGGGCGTCGGGCGTGGGGGTGACCCGGGTCCAGAGCAGGATGCCGTCCGGCAACGGGTCTCCGGAGGCGACCCCGTGCCGGAACGCGGCGGTGGCCGCTCCGGCGGGGGAGGGGCCGGCGAGGGTGGTGCCGGCCAGCACGGCGGTGCCGGCGGAGGCACCGGCGAGGCGCAGGAGGGTACGGCGGTCGAGGGTGTTCGTCATGCCCTACGTATCTACCGCCGTCTACGTGTCCGACGCACCCCTCAGGACGGTGAATTCGTCACCCGTTCTGCGGCGGTTCTCAATTCACGCGGAGTGGCGGCGCCCGGCGACCACGTCGACCACGGCCGCCACCAGGGCCAGCGTGATGATCGCGACGGCCAGCAGCAGCGAGTGCCGGTACGCCACGGTGAAGTCACCGCGGCTGTCGCTCAGCGTGGAGAAGAACAGCGCGCCGACCGCGGCGATGCCGGCCGCCGAGCCGATGCGTTGCCCGGTCTGCAACATGCCGGCCCCGCTGCCGGCCTGCGGCACGGGCACCTCGGAGAGGGTCAGCGTCTGGTTCGGCGCGATGACCAGCCCGCTGCCGAGCCCGGCGAGCAGGAACGGCACGGCGAGGAGCAGCGGCACCGAGTGCCGGGGCTCGTCCCGGAGCACCCAGACGGTGGCGAGCAGGCCGAGGATCACCACGAGGAGGCCGCCGGCGACCAGCGGTCGGCCGTACCGGGTGACGACCCGGCCGCCGATCGCCGAGGCGGCCGCGGAGCCGAGCGCGAACGGGGTGATGGCCAGGCCGGCGGCGAGCGCGCTGTAGCCCAGCCCGACCTGGAGGTAGAGCGTGAAGATGAAGAAGATCGCGGTGAACCCGGCGAAGTAGAGCAGGCCGATCAGCGAACCCAGCGTGTACGAGCGCAGCCGGAACAGCCGCAGGTCGAACAGGGGCGGGCGGTGGCGGCCGTACCACCGCTCCCACAGCGCGAAGCCGGCCAGAAAGAGCAGGCCGAGGGGGATCAGCACCCACTTGCCGGCGCCGCGCCACTGCTCCCGTTGCACCAGCGGCAGCAGCACCAGGGTCACGCCGACGCCGAGCAGCAGCACCCCGACGGGGTCGAGCCGGTGCCGGTCGGGCTGGCCGGCCGGGCGGGCGGGGATGAGCCGCCAGCCGAGCACCACGGCGAGGATGCCGACCGGGATGTTCACGAAGAAGACCCAGCGCCAGCCGTGCTCCTCCCCGCCGAGCTGGATGAGCAGCCCGCCGAGCAGCGGGCCGACGGCGGTGGAGATGCCGATGGTGGCGCCGAGCAGGCCGAACGCCCGGCCCCGCTCGGCGCCCCGGAACAGCTGCTGGATCATGCCGCTCACCTGGGGGTTGACCACCCCGGCGGCGGCGCCCTGCACCAGCCGGGCGACGACCAGCCACTCCGGCGAGCGGGCCAGGCCGGCCACCGCGCTGGTCACGGTGAACAGCGCCACCCCGACCACGAAGGCGGTACGCCGGCCGCGGGCGTCGCCGAGACGCCCGGCCGGTACCAGCACCAGACCGAACGTCAGGGCGTAGCCGGACAGCACCCACTGCAGGTCGCTGGGCGTGGCGTGGAGCGCCCGGTCGATCGACGGCACGGCGACGTTGACGATGCTGACGTCCAGCAGGGTCATGAACGCCGCGACGAGGCCGACGCTGAGCGCTTTCCAGCGTCGCCGGTCGTCGGACCCGCCGGTGTCCACCGGCGCCGACGACCGGTCCGTGCTCATCGTGCCTCCCGAAGACCGTCGATCACGCATCCCCGATCGCTACCCGGCCCCCGGTGGGGCAAACGACGATGTCACGCGGGTTGGCGCGCGCACCACCGCGGTCCGAAGTCCAGCCCGGCCATCGGGGAGTCCTCCCGGTGCAGCAGCCCCCGCTCGGTGAGCAGGTGCAGCGGCTCGCTGAGCTCCTCCTGGGTCATACCGGTCTCCTGGGCGATCAGGTCCGGATAGGGCACGTGCCCCCGTACCTCCAGCGCGGTCACCGCCTGGTACACCCGTTCCTCGATCGCAGACAGCCGTACCTGCTGCATCGCTTCCCTCCTCGGCGTGGACCGCCCGACCGGCGGGCGGTCTGCGCCCGGCGGTTACCCGGACGGTGTCCGATGATGCCCACCCGATCGGGGGGTCGCGGGCGGCGCGTGCCGGGCGGGCCGGTGACGCCGTGGCCTAGGCTGCATCCGTGATCATCTGGGACCTCGTCGTCGTCGGTGGTGGCCCCGCCGGCCTCTCCGCCGCCCACGCGGCGGCCCGGGCCGGCGTCCGCACCCTGGTGGTCGAGCGGGCCACCCATCCCCGGTACAAGACGTGCGGCGGCGGCCTCATCGGCACCTCACTGGCCGAGATCACCGACCGGATCGAGGTGCCCGCGCACGACCGGGTCGACCGGATCACCTTCACCCGGGACGGGCGACGCGGCTTCACCCGCCGGCACTCCGCGCCGCTGGTGGCCATGGTCCGCCGGGAGGAGTTCGACGACCGGTTGCGCGCCGCCGCGGTCACCGCCGGGGCCGAGGTCCGCGAGGGCGTCGCGGTCCGCGCCGTCGAGCAGGACCCCGACGAGGTACGCCTGCGGCTGGCCGACGGCGAGACGGTACGCGCCCGCGCGGTGATCGGCGCCGACGGCTCCTCCGGGGTGACGGCCCGGCACGTCGGGGTGACCTGGCGGCAGGTCGACCTCGGGCTGGAGCTGGAGCTGGCGGTGCCACCGGCCGAACAGGACCGCTGGCGCGGGCGGGTCCTCATCGACTGGGGCCCGGTCCCCGGCTCGTACGCCTGGGTCTTCCCGAAGGGCGACACGCTCACCGTCGGTGTCATCGCCGGCCGGGGCGAGGGTGAGCGGACCCGCGCCTACCTGCGGGACTTCGTGGCGCGGCTCGGCCTGTCCGACGTCACCCCGGAGCACGACTCGGGGCACCTGACCCGGTGCCGGGCGGAGGACTCGCCGTTGCGCCGCGGCCGGGTCCTGGTGGCCGGCGACGCGGCGGGCCTGCTGGAGCCGTGGAGCCGGGAGGGCATCAGCTACGCGCTGCGGTCCGGCCGGCTGGCCGGCGAGGCGGTGGCCGGCGGCGACCTCGACCGCTACGAGCAGGATGTCCACCTCCGGCTCGTGCCGGAGATGCGCGCCGGGCACCGGCTGCTGGAGGTCTACACGCGGCGGCCCGACGTGTTCCACGCGCTGCTGGCCACCCCGCCCGGCTGGCGGATGTTCGTCCGGTTCTGCCTGGGGCGGGGGAGCTTCAACCGGGTCCTGGCCCGCCGCCCGGTGCGGGCCGGCCTGGCCCTGCTGGACCGCCTGCCGCCGTGGCGGCCGCGGGTCACCGAACGGTCCGGCGCGGGCCCGCGGTAGTCAGGGCACGACGACGGCTCGGCCGTGGATCTCCCCACGGCGCAGCAGGTCGTACGCCTCCGGCGCGTCCGCCAGCGGGAAGGTCTGCACGTCGGCCCGCAACTGCCCGGCCCGGGCCAGGGCGATCACCTCCTGGAGCTCCCACCGGGTGCCCCAGAACGGCACCTCGACCATCGTCTCCAGCGGGACGGTCGGCGGCTCGTCGGCGACCGGCCGCACCGGCAGGGTGCCGCCGGCCAGACCGACGAGCAGCACCTGACCGCCGGTGGCGACCACTTGCCGGGCCGTGGTGACGGTGGGGTCGGCGCCGACGAAGTCGAGCACCACGTCCGCGCCGTCCGGCGGCGGGCCCACCAGCGCCCGGATCCGGTCGACACTGTCCGGCCCGGCCTGCACCACGTCGTGCGCGCCCATCCGGCTGGCCAGGTCGAGGGCCGCGACGCTGGTGTCCACCGCGATGATCCGCACCGCCGTGGTGGCGACCAGGATCTGCACCGCCATGTGGCCCAGGCCGCCGATGCCGATCACCACGCAGGAGGTGCCGGGGCGCAGCCGGTCCCGGGCCAGCTCGACGGCGTGGTACGGGGTCAGCCCGGCGTCGGTGAGCGGGGCGGCCTGGGTCAGGTCCAGCTCGCCGATGTGCAGCAGCCGGGAGGCCGGCACCACCACGTGTTCGGCCAGCCCGCCGTCGCGGCTGAGCCCGAAGCCGCCGACCGGGACCACCCGGCACTGGTTCTCCGCCCCGCGCAGGCACGCCCGGCAGCGACCGCAGCCGATGATCCCGTAGACCGCCGCCCGCTCCCCGGCGGTCCACCCGGTGACGCCGGGGCCGACCTCGTCGACGGTGCCGGCGATCTCGTGCCCGAGGGTCATCGGCGTCGGGAAGAGCCCGGCCGGCGCATCGAGGATGTGCAGGTCGGAGTGACAGGCGCCGACCGCGCCGACGCGCAGCAGCACCTCGCCCGGCCCGGCGCTCGGCGTGGGCACCTCCACCTGCTCCAGCACCCCCGGTGCGGTCATCCGTACCGCGCGCATGGTCGCCCTCCACCTCGTCGCCGGACGGGCCGTCGCGGCGGCTTACCCGGACCGGATCGGTTGATGCGGGAGGTGGCGGGGCGCGCGCACAATGCGGTCATGAGCGAGCCACGCGAGTCGTTCAGCGACGAGGAGTACGCGTTCCTGCGGCACGTCCGCTTCGGCGAGCTGCCGCAGGCGGTGCGCCCCGAGGACCGGGTGGAGTCGACCGAGAGCGAGACCGAGCCGCGCCGGGACCGGCCCGACCCGACCGGTGGTCAGCACGAGTGGGACCTGCGCGCCGGCGGCGGCTGACCGGCCCACGGATGCCGACGGGCCCCGGGTGCGGCACCCGGGGCCCGTCGCGACCGGTACGGATCAGAAGACCGGCACGCCCTCGCGGACCAGCTTCCAGTTCGCCACGGAGAAGTCGGCCGGACGGATGACGCCCTTGGCCTGCGCCCAGTCGATGAGCAGCTGGCGGATCTCCTGCTGCTGGTTGTAGACCTGGGTCTTCACGATGCCCGGGAAGTTGCCGCCACCGCTGCGCCGGTAGTTGTTGACCGCCACGACGAACTGCGCGTCTGCGGCGACCGGGGTGTCGGTGCCCGGCAGCACCAGGCGGGTGATCCGCTGGCCGACCGGCTTCGAGATGTCGATGTCGTAGTCGAGCCCGGAGATCGCGTCGTAGTTGTAGTCCGGCACGGCCGGGTCGCTGATCGTCTCCGGGTTGACCGGGGCACCGACCGGGACGGTGACGAAGTACTTCGCCGAGTACTCCAGGTACGCCTTCACCTCGGCGCCGGTCATGACGACCGCCTCCAGGGTGTTGTCGAAGACGTACAGCCCGGCGACGTCGCGGATGCGCACGTCACCGGCGGGGAACACGGCGGTCCGGCTGAACGGGGAGGCCTGCGACAGCACCGGCAGGGTCGCGTACTGGGTGCCGGCGAGCGCCTGGGTGACCACCTCGGCCTGGACGTGGTTGATGAAGTCCAGGATCGGGGTGTCCTTGTACCGGGACTCGACGGTGGACAGCTCCACCTCCGACTGCGCCACGACCTGGTTGACGTACCCGACGGTCTTGGTGTGCTGGCCACGCACGGCCGCGAGCACCGCCGGGTCCTCGACCACCGTGTTGGTGTTCAGCGTGGTGGCGGACTTGCTGACCACCTGCCACCGGCCCTTGACCTTGGTGACGGTGAAGTCCATCCGGGTCAGCCGCTGGCCCCACTTCGACGGCTCCGAGGTGAGCACCTGCGCGCCGGTGGCCTTGTTGGTGACGAACTTCTGCGGCACCTCGTTGTGGGCGTGGCCGAAGAGGATCGCGTCGATGCCCGGCACCTGCTCGGCGATGAGGGCCACCGGGTTCTCGTTCGGCAGCTCCGGGCCGTAGCTGGAGGTGCCGCTGTCGCCGCCGTGGGCGGAGATGATGACCAGGTCGGCGCCGCGGTCCCGCATCACCGGCACCCACTTGGCGGCGGTGTCCACCATGTCGGCGAAGACGAGCTTGCCCTCGACGTTGGCCCGGTCCCAGATGGCCACGCCCGGGTTGGTGAGGCCGAGGATGCCGACCTTCAGGGTGGGGGAGTCGTACCCGCCGAGCGCGACCTCCTTGATCACGTACGGCAGGAAGGCCGGCTTGCCGGTCTCCTCGTTGATCGCGTTCGCAGCGAGGGCGGGGAAGCCGAGCTGGCCGATCCAGGTGGCGAGCAGCGGCAGGCCGTAGTTGAACTCGTGGTTGCCCAGCGTGACGGCGTCGTACTTCAGCACGTTCATGGCGTTGGCCATCGGGTGCGTCTCACCGGTGCTGGTGATCGGCTCCTGCTTGGCGTAGTAGGTGGCCAGCGGGGTGCCCTGGATGGTGTCACCGGCGTCCAGCACCAGGGTCGCCTTGCCCTTGCGCTCCGCGCGGATCTGGTTGACCAGGGTGGCCAGCTTCGCGACGCCGACGTCGTTGTGCTTGCTGTCGTCGAACTCGGCGTCCCGGTAGTAGTCCCAGTTGTAGACGTTGCCGTGGGTGTCCGAGGTGCCGAGGACGGTGAGGTCCCAGGTCTTCGGCGGCTTCGGCTTGGCCTCGGCGGGAGCGCCGGCGATCAGGGGGGCGGTCGCGGCGGCGGCCGCGACGGCCAGCACCTGGCGGCGCGAGGCGCCGGAGGAGGAGGTCATGAGGTGCCCTTCCATGGGGGTGGACGCGCCTCGTGGGCGCCGTTGCGCACCATAACGACCGGTTGTCACAGACGCCACATCGCCACGAGGTATCTCACACCACCAGCGCCGCGCCCGCCCGCGATGTAACACCGCGGGCGCCGTTTCCGCCCCCCGGCGCCAGGGAACGGAGAACCGGTGAGCGAGGACCAGTACACCCAGCAGGACCCCACCCGCCAGTACGGCCAGCAGCAGGGCCAGCCCGCCCAGCAGCAGTCGGCGCCCGGCACCGAGCGGGAGATGGGGCCGAAGCCGGACCACGGCGAGGAGTCGTACCGGGGCAGCGACCGGCTCGCCGGGAAGCGGGCGGTGATCACCGGCGGTGACTCCGGGATCGGCCGGGCGGTCGCCATCGCCTACGCCCGCGAGGGCGCCGACGTGCTGATCTCCTACCTCGGCGACGAGGAGGAGGCGGACGCCCGGGAGACCGTGAGCCTGGTCGAGCAGGCCGGGCGCACGGGTGTCGCCGTGCGGTGCGACGTGCGGGAGGAGGCGAACTGCCGGAACCTCGTCGAGCGGGCGCTGTCCGACCTCGGGGGCATCGACATCCTGGTCAACAACGCGGCCTTCCAGATGTCGCAGGACAAGGGCCTCCTCGACATCACCACCGACCAGTTCGACCGGGTGTTCAAGACCAACGTGTACGCCATGTTCTGGCTCTGCAAGCTGGCCGTGCCGCACCTGCCGGAGGGCTCGGCGATCATCAACACCTCGTCGATCCAGGCGTTCAACCCCTCACCGCAGCTGCTCGACTACGCCACCACGAAGGCGGCCATCGCCAACTTCACCAAGGCCCTGGCGCTGAACCTGGCCGACCGGGGCATCCGGGTCAACGCCGTGGCGCCCGGCCCGGTCTGGACGCCGCTGATCCCGGCCACCATGCCCGAGGAGAAGGTGAAGCAGTTCGGCACCGACACGCCGATGGGCCGCCCCGGCCAGCCCGCCGAGCTGGCCCCCGCGTACGTCTTCTTCGCCTCGCAGGAGTCCAGTTACGTGACCGGGGAGATCCTCGGCGTGACCGGGGGGAAGCTCACCCGGTAGGCGGCGCCGTGGTCAGCGCGGCCAGGCGGCCATCCGGCGGCGTACCTCGGCGATCTGGTCCGCGTCCAGGCCGTAGCGGGCGAACCGGCGGTCCGGCACCCGGTCCAGGTAGCGCCCGGCGGCCCGGACGTCGTCGGCGTCCAGCGCCGGGTCCACCTGCCGGGCCAGCTCCAGCAGGTCCGCCACGGCGTACCGGTCCAGCGCGGCCGAGACGTCGATGTAGTCGCGCACCTCGCGGCGGTTGACCAGCGCGGCGGTCTTGTTGGCGATCAGGTCCCGGACGTCCATAACCGGGCCCAGGTCCATCACCACCGGGCTGCGGTAGCGGTCGAGCCGGGCCAGGCTGAGCCGGATCTGCCGGCCGTCCCGGCTCACCACGAAGTCCCGCAGGTCCCGGTCGTAGCCGTCGAAGAGCTCACCCAGCTCACTGCTCGGGTCGGCGTCGGCCACCTGGTAACCGGCCCGCTCCAGCGCGGCCCGCACCCCGGCGGCCGCCGCGGCGGCCGCGCCCTCCACGTCGGCGAAGAGGTCGACGTCCTCGGTGGGGCGGGTGACGAGGCCGTGCGCGGCCCAGGCCACGCCGCCGCCCAGCACGAACCGGTGCGGCCCGGCGGCCGCGAGGGCCACCCGGGCCACGTCCCGGTAGAAGTCGTGCAGGTGGGTCACGCGGTGCGCAGGCCCCGGTGCCGGCTCTCCCACGCCAGGCGTACGCCCCGGGGCAGGTTCAACAGCGGCCACACCCGGCGCAGCGTCCCCCCGTCGATCAGCTCGCGCAGGTCCTCCACGCGGCTGGTCTCGCGCAGCACGTTCTCGTACATCCAGAGCAGGTCGTCGGGGTCGGCCAGGTCGAAGGCACGCTCGCTGCTCCACATCAGGCGCACGGGCAGCTCGACGATGCCCCGGGTGGGGCCGGTGAGCTCGCCGAGGGTGCGCGCCACCACGGCGGGTCGCCCGGGCCGGGCGAGGTACGCGGTGCTGGTGGCCGACATGGTTGTCAGGGTAACCCCTGTCCGGCGTTTTCCCATCGCCCCGTACCGCGCCCGCACCGCCCACCCGCTCCCGCCCGGTGCGCCGTCTGCGTCGATTGTCCGGTTCGGCGGTGGTCGGCGGCACCCCGGCGGCGGAATGGCGGGTGGGTGGGGGTCGTTGTATCCCGGTGCGCGACCCGAGGAGGGCGGCCCGTCGAGGCGGGCGCCCGCGGCCTGGAATGTTGGTGGGCCGGCGGTCGTTGTACATGGTCCCGGCGCGACGAGGAGGCCCCCCGGCCCCGCGCGCCGATGATCCCCCGGAGTGACTTTTGAGCGCCTGACGGTGCTTGCGCACACCGATGAGCCGACCCCCGTCGGCGTGGGTGTGCGTCGACCCCCGAATGGAGCTGCCCCCCATGAACTCGATGCTGCGTAAGAGTGTGCTGGGTGTTGCTGGTCTGGCTGTTGCCGGTGGTCTGGCTGCCGGTCCGCTGAACCACCACGAGGTGGCGCCGTCGGCGGGGCTGTCGGAGGCTGCGGTGGTGCAGGCGGACAAGCCGGATGCGGGCACGCTGATCCCGCACGGTGTGCAGGGCGCCCAGTCGCGCATCGATCTGAGCGATGAGCAGGTCGGGAATGCGAAGGCGATCATCGCGGCGACGAAGAAGGCCGGTCTGCCGGAGCGGGCCGCGGTGATCTCGATCGCCACGTCGCTGCAGGAGTCGAAGCTGGAGAACCTCGGTCACCTGGGTGACGCCAACGACCATGACTCGCTGGGCCTGTTCCAGCAGCGCCCGAGCTCGGGTTGGGGCACGCCGGAGCAGATCACCGACCCCGAGTACTCCACGCTGGCGTTCCTGAAGGGCCTGAAGCAGGTCGACGGCTGGGACAAGATGCCGCTGACCGAGGCCGCGCAGACCGTGCAGGTCTCGGCCTACCCGGACGCCTACGCCCAGTGGGAGCAGCAGGCCGCCGACATCGTCGGCCAGTACTGGAACAGCTGACCCACGCAACGAACCTGGCCGGCACCCCGAACACGGGGTGCCGGCCAGCGGCGTCCCAGGAGAGAGCCGCGACAGACCAACGCGGCCCGTGACCGCAGTCACCGACACCGCGCGGAAGAACAGCCGAGCCAGTACCGTTGTGCAGAGCGTCGGTGTGTCCAGTGTCCCCGGGCCTCACCTAAATTGCCTTCGCGGAATACCGTTCGGCTGGAGCCGCGTCGCGCCACTCGCCGAGAGGCGACCTGCACACCGACGCCCAGCGGCGCCCCGGCTTCCCGGCCGGGGCGCCGCTGTTTTGCATCCCGGGTCGCGAGCACACCTCGGCTGGCCTAGTGTTCAAAAGGTCAGCTACCCGCGAGCCGGGGAGGGGGTGTGCCGGGATGGGTCTCAAGACCTTCATCCAGGGGTGGCCGGTCTACCGGCAGCTCACCGGCGCCGACCCGCTCGGCCGGGGCGCCGCGGCGCAGTCCGCCCGCTCGGCGGCGCTGACCGCGCGCACCGAGACCGCCGACAGCGTGGCCCGGTCGGTCTGCCCCTACTGCGCGGTGGGCTGCGGGCAGCGGGTCTACGTCTCCGACGGGCAGGTCACCCAGATCGAGGGCGACCCGGACAGCCCCATCTCCCGCGGCCGGCTCTGCCCGAAGGGCGCCGCCAGCAAGAACCTGGTGACCAGCCCGCTGCGGCAGACCAAGGTGCGCTACCGCCGGCCCTACGGCACGGAGTGGGAGGACCTGGATCTCGACGTCGCGCTCGACATGATCGCCGACCGGATCCTCGCCGCCCGCGACGAGACCTGGGAGGACGTCGACGACCAGGGCCGCCCGCTCAACCGGACGCTGGGCATCTCCAGCCTGGGCGGGGCGACCCTGGACAACGAGGAGAACTACCTCATCAAGAAGCTGTTCACGGCGATGGGGGCGCTCCAGATCGAGAACCAGGCCCGCATTTGACACTCCGCCACCGTCCCCGGTCTGGGGACCAGCTTCGGTCGCGGCGGCGCGACGGACTTCCAGCAGGACCTGGTCAACGCTGACGTCATCGTCATCCAGGGCTCCAACATGGCCGAGGCCCACCCCGTGGGCTTCCAGTGGGTGATGGAGGCCAAGAAGCGCGGCGCCAAGGTCTTCCACGTGGACCCCCGGTTCACGCGGACCAGCGCGCTCGCCGACACCTACCTGCCGATCCGGGCGGGCACCGACATCGCGCTGCTCGGCGGCGTGGTGCGGTACATCCTGGAGAACGAGCTGGACTTCCGGGAGTACGTGCTGGCCTACACCAACGCCGCGACGATCATCACCGACCAGTTCGCCGACACCGAGGATCTCGACGGGCTCTTCTCCGGCTACGACCCGGAGCGGTACAGCTACGACCAGGGCAGCTGGAAATACCAGGGCCACGAGCAGCAGCGCGAGTCGGAGGACACCGCGAAGGAGCGGGAGACCGCGGCCGGCCTGCGGCACGAGTCGCACGGCATGCCCGTGGCCGCGACCACCCAGCGGGACGAGACGTTGCAGCACCCGCGCTGCGTCTACCAGATCCTCAAGCGGCACTTCTCCCGCTACACCCCGGAGATGGTGTCCCGGATCTGCGGCATCCCGGTGGAGAAGTTCGAGGAGCTGGCCCGCGCCTGGACGGAGAACTCGGGCCGGGAGCGGACCGGCGCGCTGGTCTACTCGGTGGGCTGGACCCAGCACAGTGTCGGCGTGCAGTACATCCGCACGGGCGCGATCATCCAGACCCTGCTGGGCAACATGGGCCGGCCGGGCGGCGGTGTCCTCGCATTGCGCGGGCATGCCAGCATCCAGGGGTCCACCGACATCCCGACCCTGTTCAACCTGCTGCCCGGCTACCTGCCGATGCCGCACCACGCCGACCACCCGACCTTCGACGAGTGGGTCGACAGCATCCGGCACCCGGGCCAGAAGGGCTTCTGGGGCAACTCGCGCGCCTACGCGGCGAGCCTGCTCAAGGCGTACTGGGGGGACGCGGCGACGCCGGAGAACGACTTCTGCTACGGCTACCTGCCCCGGATGACCGGCGACCACGGGACGTACCAGCAGGTGCTGAACATGATCAACGGGAAGGTGAAGGGCTACTTCCTGCTCGGCCAGAACCCGGCCGTCGGCTCGGCGCACGGCCGGGCCCAGCGACTCGGCATGGCCAACCTGGACTGGCTGGTCGTCCGCGACCTCTTCATGATCGAGAGCGCGACCTTCTGGCGGAACAGCCCGGAGATCGCCACCGGCGAGATCGTGACGGAGGAGTGCCGCACCGAGGTGTTCTTCCTGCCCGCCGCCTCGCATGTGGAGAAGGAGGGCACGTTCACCCAGACCCAGCGGTTGCTCCAGTGGCGCGAGAAGGCCGTCGACCCGCCGGGCGACTGCCGCTCCGAGCTGTGGTTCTTCTACCACCTCGGCCGGGTGCTGCGCGAGAAGCTGGCCGGCTCCACGAAACCGCGCGACCGGGCGCTGCTCGACCTCGCCTGGGACTACCCGACGCACGGCCCCGAGGCCGAGCCGAGCGCGGAGGCGGTGCTCAAGGAGATCAACGGCTACGAGGTGGCCACCGGCCGCCCGCTCGGCGGGTTCCCGGAGGCCAAGGACGACGGCTCCACGGCGGTCGGCTGCTGGATCTACTCCGGCGTCTACGCCGACGGCGTCAACCAGGCGGCCCGCCGCAAGTCGCGCCACGAGCAGGACTGGGTGGCCCCCGAGTGGGGCTGGGCCTGGCCGGCCAACCGGCGCATCCTCTACAACCGCGCCTCCGCCGACCCCGAGGGCCGGCCGTGGAGCGAGCGCAAGAAGTACGTCTGGTGGGACCCCGACAAGGGCGCGTGGACCGGCTACGACGTGCCGGACTTCGAGAAGACCAAACCGCCGAGCTACCGGCCGCCGGACGGCGCCTCCGGGACGGAGGGCCTCGCCGGTGACGACCCGTTCGTCATGCAGGGCGACGGCAAGGCCTGGCTGTACGCGCCCACGGGCGTGCTCGACGGGCCGCTGCCGACGCACTACGAGCCGGCCGAGTCACCCGTGCGTAACCCGCTCTACGGGCAGCAGGCCAACCCGACCCGCAAGGTCTACACGCACCCGGTGAACCGGATGAACCCGAGCCCGCCGGAGCCGCACAGCCAGGTCTTCCCGTACGTGTTCACGGTCAGCCGGCTCACCGAGCACCACACGGCCGGCGGGATGAGCCGCACCGTGCCGCGCCTGGCCGAGCTGCAACCGGCGCTGTTCGTCGAGGTGTCCCCGGAGCTGGCCGGCGAGGTGGGGCTCGCGCACCTCGGCTGGGCCCACCTGGTCAGCGGCCGTGCCGTGATCGAGGCGCGGGTGCTGGTCACCGACCGGCTCACCCCGCTGCGGGTCGACGGCCGGACGATCCACCAGGTCTGGCTGCCGTACCACTTCGGCAGCGAAGGCCTGGTCACCGGCGACACCGTCAACGACCTGTTCGGCATCACCCTGGACCCGAACGTCCTCATCCAGGAGAGCAAGGTGGGCACCTGTGACGTGCGGCCGGGCCGGCGGCCCACCGGGCCGGCCCTGCTCGACCTGGTGGCCGACTACCAGCGGCGGGCCGGGATGACGCCGGACCGGAGGGTGCCGATCGTCACCACCGGCGCGGCAAGTGAGGCGCACGAGCGGACCGCCGGCGGGGCGCGGGACGGGGGCGGGGATGCCTGACGCCAACAGCCTCTACGGCCCGCTGGATCCGGCCCCGGACGCCGGCTGGGTCGAGGCCGGCCCGCGGATGGGCTTCTTCACCGACACCAGCGTCTGCATCGGCTGCAAGGCCTGCGAGGTGGCCTGCAAGGAGTGGAACGGCGTCCCGGACTCGGGCTTCGACCTGCTCGGCATGTCGTACGACAACACCGGCGCGCTGACCGCCAACTCCTGGCGGCACGTCGCGTTCATCGAGCAGCCCCGTCCGGCCGGGCACCGCACGCCGCCCTTCGCGGACAACCCGACCGGCCCGCCGGTCAGCGCGGAGAGCGCGGCTTCCGCCGCCGGCACGGTCACCGACACCGGCACCGTTCCGGGGGTGCCGCCGGGCAGCCCGGAAGCGGCGGCGCGGATGGCGGCCGGCCCGGAGTTCCTCGGCATGCCCGGCGCCCAGCCGCCCGGGCGGGCCACCGGCGCCGAGACGCGGTCCGACTTCCGCTGGCTCATGATGTCGGACGTCTGCAAGCACTGCACCCACGCCGCCTGCCTGGACGTCTGCCCGACCGGTTCCCTGTTCCGCACCGAGTTCGGCACGGTGGTGGTGCAGGAGGACATCTGCAACGGCTGCGGCTACTGCATCTCGGCCTGCCCCTACGGGGTGATCGACCAGCGCAAGGGCGACGGCCGGGCGTGGAAGTGCACGCTCTGCTACGACCGGCTGGGCGCCGGGAAGACGCCGGCCTGCGCGCAGGCCTGCCCGACCGAGTCGATCCAGTTCGGCCCCCTGGACGAGCTGCGCGAACGTGCCGCCGAGCGGGTCGCCACGCTGCACGACCGCGGCGTGCCGGAGGCCCGCCTCTACGGCCACGACCCGACCGACGGCGTCGGCGGGGACGGCGCGTTCTTCCTGTTGCTCGACGAGCCGGAGGTCTACGGCCTGCCGCCGGACCCGGTGGTCACCACCCGGGACCTGCCGAAGATGTGGAAGCGGGCCGGGGTGGCCGCCCTGGCCATGGCGGCGGCGGCCGTCGCCGCGTTCGTGGGAGGTTCCTCGTGAGTCCGGACCGCCCCGCCGTCGGCGACCTGTTCCGCCGCTTCCGTGAGCGGCTCGCCGTCGAGGGGCCCGCCCGTCCCGGCGAGCACGGCGGCCACGCCCCGAAGGCGGGCCGGAACGGCAGGCGCAGGGGCGGCGGTGGCGAGCAGCTCAACGTGCCGCCGGTCGAGTTCACCTCGTACTACGGGCGGCCGATCCTGAAGGCGCCCGTCTGGAAGTGGGACATCGCGGCGTACCTGTTCAGCGGCGGGCTCGCGGCCGGGTCGTCGCTGCTTGCGGCCGGTGGCCAGCTCACCGGCCGGCCGGCGCTGCGCCGGGCCGGTCGGGTCACCTCCCTCGCGGCGGTCAGCGCCAGCACCTTCTTCCTCATCCATGACCTGGGCAAGCCGGCCCGGTTCCATCACATGCTGCGGGTGGCGAAGCTGACCTCGCCGATGTCGATGGGCACCTGGATCCTCAGCGCCTTCGGCCCGGCCGCCGGGGTCGCCGCGGTCGCCGAGACCGCGCCTCGCCTGCCCGAGCACGGGCTGCTCGGGCTCGGGCGGAAGCTGCTGCCGCCGGCCGGGAACGCCGCCGGGCTGCTTGCCGCGGTCACCGCTCCCGCCCTGGCCACGTACACCGGGGTGCTGCTGGCCGACACGGCGGTGCCGTCCTGGCACGAGGCGTACCCGGAACTGCCGGTCATCTTCGCGGGCAGCGCGCTGGCCAGCGGCGCCGGCGTGGGGTTGCTGGCCGCGCCCACCGGCGAGGCCGGGCCGGCGCGCCGTCTCGCCGTCGCCGGCGCGGCCCTGGAACTGTGGGGCTCGCACCGGGTCGAGAACCGGCTGGGCCTGCTCAGCGAGCCCTACGCGACGGGCACCGCCGGGAAGCTGCTGCGCGCCGGGCGGGCGCTGACCGCCGCCGGGGTGGCCGGCGCCCTGGCCGGGCGGCGCAGCCGGATGCTGTCGGCCCTGTCCGGCGGCGCGCTGCTCGCCGCGTCGGTCTGCACGCGGTTCGGCATCTTCCACGGCGGGGTCGCCTCGGCGCGGGACCCGAAGTACACCGTCGTGCCGCAGCGGGAACGCGCGCAGCGGCGGGCAGGCCAGCAACCACACGTCAACGGGCCGGGCGCCGGCCCGAACGGGGGATAGGCAGGACAGGCGCCAGGCCCATGAGCCGATACGGGGGTACCGCTCATGGCCACAACAGCCGCTCGTTCGCGGGGGAATCCACCACCGACCCGAGGCCGCTGGGGCCTCGTGATCGCTGCCGTCCTCGTCCAGCTCGCGCTGGGCGCCGTCTACGCCTGGAGTGTGTTCAACAAGCCGCTCCAGGACGAGTTCGGGTGGAGCAAGGCCGAGGTGGTGCTGCCCTTCGAGGTGGCGATCGGCACCATCTTCATCGGCAGCCTGGTGGGCGGGCGCATCCAGGACCGGCGCGGGCCACGGCCGGTGGCGCTGGGCGGCGGGATCCTCTACGCCGTCGGGACCATGCTCGCGTCACTGGTGTCGTCGAGCGACCAGCTGTGGTTGCTGCTGCTCACCTACGGCGTGCTGGGCGGCATCGGGCTCGGCGCCGCGTACATCACGCCGATCGCCATGCTCAGCAAGTGGTTCCCGGACAAGCGGGGGCTGATCACCGGGATCGCCGTCGCCGGCTTCGGCTTCGGCGCGGTGATCACCGCGCCGGTGGCGAAAGCGCTGCTGGCCGGCACCGACCACAAGACCAGCGTCTTCCTGCCGCTGGGCATCGCCTACCTGGTCGCGGTGCTGCTCGGGGCGTCCTTCTTCCGGGACCCGCCGGCCGGTTACCAGGTGCCGGGCTTCACGCCCGCGGTCGGCGGCCGGGCCGTCGCGGGCACCCGCGTCTACACCTTCGGCGAGGCCCTGCGCACCCGACAGTGGTACCTGCTCACGCTGATCCTCACGCTCAACGTGACCTGCGGCATCGCGCTCATCTCCCAGGCCGCGGACGCCGCGCAGACGGTCGCCGGGGTCGGCGCCGCGACGGCCGCCGGCATGGTCGGCGTCCTGGGCCTGTTCAACGGCGGCGGGCGGGTGGCCTGGGCGTGGCTGTCCGACCGGGTCGGCCGGATGCCGGCGTTCATCGGCATGCTCGCCCTCCAGGGCGTCTGCTTCCTGATCCTGCCGCACGCCTCGGCGTTCTGGCTCTTCGCCGTCCTCGCCGCCCTGGTCTACCTCGCCTACGGCGGCGGTTTCGGCACCATGCCGGCGACGGCCGCGGACTACTTCGGCACGCCCAACGCCGGCGCCATCTACGGGGCGATGATCGTGGCGTGGAGCATCGGGGGAGTCGTGGGTCCGCTGCTCACCTCGCTGCTCTA
The DNA here is from genome assembly GCF_900091435.1 of Micromonospora chaiyaphumensis. Classification (GTDB taxonomy): domain Bacteria; phylum Actinomycetota; class Actinomycetes; order Mycobacteriales; family Micromonosporaceae; genus Micromonospora; species Micromonospora chaiyaphumensis. The sequence continues at coordinate 236,927 of NZ_FMCS01000001.1, read as the reverse complement.
CGAGGCCAGCGACAAGAGCTACACCCTGCCCTTCACGGTCATCGGCATCCTGGCCTTCGTCGCGCTGGTGCTCCCGCCGATCACTCGCCTGCCCACCACTCCCGGCGAGCCACGGCCCCACTTCCAGACGCCCGGGCCCTGATCCGGTCCTCCCCGGGCGGCCCGAGATCAGGTGTGGTTAAGTGCTCGTGGAGGCGTTCAGGCGGCTGGTGCCCCTCCCGGTCTTCAAAACCGGTGTGGTCCGGGACCCGGGCCAGGCGGGTTCGATTCCCGTCCGTCTCCGCCAAGCCGTTTCCTGGGAGACCCGATGCGTGACGTCGACCCGCGGCGGCGGGTGCCGCGCACCGACGCGCTGCTCGCCGACCCGGCGCTGGCCGCCGCGGCCGGCACGCTCGGCCGCGACCGGGTCAAGGCCGCGATCGTCCGCGCCCAGGGCCGGGCCCGCGCCGGCGAGCTCACCCCCGAGCAGGTACGCGACGCCGCGCTGGCCGACCTGCCCGCGCCGACGCCCCGGGCGGTGCTCAACGCCACCGGCGTCGTGCTGCACACCAACCTCGGCCGGGCCCCGCTGGCGGCCCCCGCCGTCGACGCCCTGGTTGCTGCCGCCGGGCACACCGACGTGGAACTCGACCTGCGCACCGGACGGCGGGCCCGGCGCGGCCGGGAGGCCCTCGACGCGCTCGCCGCCGCCGTGCCCGACGCACCGGCCGTGCACGTCGTCAACAACGGCGCGGCCGCCCTGGTGCTGGCCGCCACCGCCCTCGCCGCGGACCGGGAGATCGTGGTCAGCCGCGGCGAACTCGTCGAGATCGGCGACGGGTTCCGTCTGCCCGACCTGCTGGAGAGCACCGGCGCCCGGCTGCGCGAGGTCGGCACCACGAACCGCACCGGCCTGGCCGACTACGCCGCCGCCGTCGGCCCGCACACCGGGTTCGTGCTCAAGGTGCACCCGTCGAACTTCCGGGTCACCGGCTTCACCTCGGCCGTTCCGGTCGGCGAGCTGGCCACCCTCGGCGTACCGGTGGTCGCCGACATCGGCTCCGGCCTGCTCGCGCCCGACCCGCTGCTGCCCGACGAGCCGGACGCCGCGACCACGCTCCGCGCCGGCGCGCACCTCGTCACGGCCAGCGGCGACAAGCTGCTCGGCGGGCCGCAGGCCGGGCTGCTGCTCGGCGCGGCCGACCTGGTGGAGCGGCTGCGCCGGCATCCCCTGGCCCGGGCGCTGCGGGTCGACAAGCTGACCCTCGCTGCGCTCGCCGCCACCCTGCACGCGCCGACCACCCCGACCCGGGAGGCCCTGCACGCCGAGCCGGGCGCGCTGCGCGCCCGCACCGAGCGGCTGCGCGACCGGCTCGGCGAGGACGGCTGCAAGGCCGAGGTGGTGCCCAGCGCGGCGGTGGTCGGCGGCGGGGGCGCGCCCGGGGTCGAACTCGACTCGTGGGCGCTGAGCCTGCCCGAGCGGTACGCCGAGCCGCTGCGCGCCGGCGCGCCGGCGATCCTCGGCCGGGTGCTGCACGGCCGCCTCCTGCTGGACCTGCGCTGCGTGCCCGCCGCCGCGGACCCGGACGTGCGGGCGGCGATCCTCCGGGTGGGGGCCTGACCGTGTGGGTCGTGGCCACCGCCGGGCACGTCGACCACGGCAAGTCCACTCTGGTCCGGGCGCTGACCGGGATGGAACCCGACCGGTGGGCGGAGGAACGCCGCCGGGGCATGACCATCGACCTCGGCTTCGCCTGGACCACCCTGCCCTCCGGCGGCACGGTCGCGTTCGTCGACGTGCCCGGGCACGAGCGGTTCGTGCCGAACATGCTGGCCGGTGTCGGGCCGGTCCCGGCCGCGCTGATCGTGGTCGGCGCCGACGAGGGCTGGATGCCGCAGTCCGCGGAGCACCTGGCCGCGCTGGACGCGCTGGGGGTGTCGTACGGGCTGCTGGCGGTGACCCGCGTGGACCTGGCCGACCCGGGCCCGGCGCTGGCCCGGGCGCGGGAGGAGATCGCCGCGACCTCGCTCGGCGCGGTGGAGGCGGTGCCGGTCAGCGCGGTCACCGGGGCCGGCCTGCCCGAGCTGCGGGCCGCGCTGGACCGGCTGGTCGCGCGGCTGCCCGACCCGGCCCGCGACGCCCCGGTGCGGCTCTGGGTGGACCGCTCGTTCACGGTCCGGGGCAGCGGCACGGTGGTCACCGGCACCCTCGGCGGCGGCCGGCTGCGCGTCGGCGACACGCTCGAACTCGCCGCCACCGGGGAACCGGTGCGGGTCCGCGGCCTGCACGCGCTGAACACCGCCCGCGCCGAGGTCGGCGCCGTGGCCCGGGTGGCGGTGAACCTGCGCGGGCTGCCCCGCGACCGGCTCGCCCGCGGCGACGCCCTGCTCAGCCCCGGCCGGTTCCGCGGCACCGACCTGCTCGACGTCCGGCTCGCCGGTGATCCGGCCGCCGACCTGCCGCCCACCCTCACCCTGCACGTGGGCTCGGCCGCCGTGCCGGCCCGGGTCCGCCCGCTCGGGCCGGACACCGTCCGGCTCCGGCTGGCCCGCCCGTTGCCGCTGGTGATCGGCGACCGGGCGCTGCTGCGCGACCCCGGCCGGCACCACGTCAGCGGCGGGGTGACCGTGCTGGACGTGGACCCGCCGCCGCTGCGCCGCCGGGGCGCGGCCGCCGCCCGCGCCACCGTGCTGGCGGGGCTGGACGGCCGGCCCGACCTGGCCGGGGAGCTGCGCCGGCGGCGCCTGGTGCGGGCCGGCGAGCTGACCCGGATGGGCGTGCCGGCCACGGCCGCCCCGGTGGCCGGCGACTGGCTGGCCGACCCGGACCACTGGCGGGAGCTGGGCGGCCGGCTCACCGAGGAGGTCGCCCGGTACGCCCGCGAGCAACCCCTTGCGGCCGGCGTGCCGGTCGACGTGCTGCGGCACCGCCTCGACCTGCCCGACCGGGCGCTCGTGGAGGCGCTGCTGCGCCCGCCGCTGCGGCTGCGGGCCGGCCGGGTCACCGCCGCCGCGGCGGACGCGTTGCCCGAACCGGTGGCCCGGGCGGTGGCCCGGGTCCGCGCCGAGTACGGCGAGCGCCCCTTCCAGGCTCCCGAGACGCACCGCCTCGCCGACCTCGGCCTCGGCCCCCGCGAGATCGGGGCGGCCGTGCGCGCCGGCGCCCTGCTGAGGCTCGCCGACAACGTGGTGCTCCTGCCCGGCGCGCTGGACGACGCGGTGCGGGTGCTGGCCGGGCTGCCGCAGCCGTTCACGCTCAGCGCCGCCCGGCAGGCCCTGGACACCACGCGGCGCGTGGCGGTGCCGCTGCTCGAACTGCTCGACCGGCGGGGCGCCACCCGCCGGCTGCCCGACGACGCCCGCGAGGTGGTCCACCCACCCGGCTGAGCGTTGCGCGGGGATGCGAGGGTGACGGCATGATCGCCCCGCCCCGCGCCGCCCTGCTCGACCGGCCGTGGCTGCGCCGCCGGGCGCTCCCTCTCGCGATGGTGCTCTGCTGGCTGGTGTGGGCCGCGCTGGCCTGGTGGACCGCGCCCCGCGCCGCCGACGAGGCGGATCTTCAGCGGGACCTCGCCGCCGGCCGGGTCGTCACCATGGCCCGGGCCGACGGGTGGCAGACCGGCGGCACCTGGGGCCGGCGCCCCGAGCCCCGCTACGCCGACGGCGCCTGGATGCTCGTGTGGACCCGCCCGGACGGCCAGATCCGCTGGGCGGGCGTGCCCGTGGAGGATCCGGAGACCGGGGCCGACCCGCTGGCCGACCCGCGCGCCCGCGACGCCACCAGACACGGCGGCGACACCCTCGCCGACGCGCTGGCGAACGCGGCCGGGATGCTGGCCCTGACGATCGGCGTCGGCTGGTTGCTCATGCTTGTCGCCGGGCCGGCGCCGGTGGCCGGCACCCGCTGGTTCTGGTTCTGGATCGGCCTGCTCCCGTTCGGTCTCGGCGTGCTCGCCTGGCTGTACCGGGAACGCTGGCGTACCGACCTGCCGGCGGCCCGGCGGCCCCGCTCCGGGTGGTCCGGCCTGGGCGGGCTGCTGCTCGGCGGGATCCTCCTGTCGGTGGCCGTGACCGGCCTCGCCGCCCTGTTCGGCGGGTACGTGGTCCCGGGCGGGTGAGCCAAGCGGCATCGGGAGCCGCACGCGGTCACCTACGGTGACGCCATGGACCCTTCGGCGGTCTGGCGGGACAGGAACCACCGGTGGCGCATCGAGGCGTACCGGGCACCGGATCTGCGGTTCGCCATCTTCGCCACGAACGGCACCACCGAGTCGGCGCCGCTGTGGCTGTTCGGGATGGGCGCGCTGGCCCGGTGGCTCATGACGCACGCGATCTCCCTGGACGACCTGGAGACCGACTGATGGCCGGACAACTCGCCCTGGTGCTGGTCCTGGTGCTGGTCAACGCGGCGCTGTCCGGCAGCGAGATGGCCATCGTGACGCTGCGCGAGGGGCAGCTGCGGCGGCTGGGCCGCGCGGGGCGGAGCGGGGCGCGGCTGACCCGGCTGGCCCGGGAGCCGAACCGCTACCTGGCCACCATCCAGCTCGGCATCACCCTGGCCGGGTTCCTCGCCTCGGCGGCCGCCGCCGTGTCGCTGGCGGAGCCGCTCGTCGGGCCGCTGGGCTTCCTCGGCCGGGCCGCCCGCCCGGTGGCCGTGGTGCTGGTCACCGTGGTGCTGACCTTCGTGACGCTGGTCGTCGGTGAGCTGGCCCCGAAACGGCTGGCCATGCAGGCGGCGGAACGCTGGGCGCTGCTCAGCGCCGCGCCGCTGGACGTGCTGGCCCGGATCTCCCGCCCGGCGGTGTGGTTGCTCAGCCGGTCCACCGACCTGCTCGTCCGGCTGGCCGGCGGCGATCCCCGGGCCAACCGGCAGGAGATGACCGAGGACGAGCTGCGCGAGATGCTGGTCAGCCAGCGCGGGCTCTCCGCGCAGCAGCGCGAGATCCTGGCCGGGGCGTTCGACATCGCCGGCCGTACCCTGCGGGAGATCCTGGTGGCCCGCCGCGACGTGACGTTCCTGCCCGGGGAGCTGACCGCGGCGGAGGCGATGCGCCGGCTGGCGGCCACCGGCCGCTCCCGGGCCCCGGTGACCGGCCCCGGCGGGCTGGACGACGTGCGCGGCGTGGTCCACATCCGGGATCTGGTCGACGCCGACGGCGCCGCCGTGGGGGAGCGCGCCCGGCCGCCCGTGCTGCTGCCCGGCACGCTGCCGGTCGCCGACGCCATGCGGCAGCTGCGCCAGCGCCACGAGCAGCTCGCCCTGGTGATCGACGAGTACGGCGGCGTGGACGGCCTCGTCACCATGGAGGACCTGCTCGAGGAGGTCGTCGGCGAGCTGTACGACGAGACCGACCGGGACGTGCGGGAGGCGGTCCGGGAGCCGGACGGCGCCCTGCTGCTGCCCGGCGACTTCCCGCTGCACGACCTGCCCGACGCCGGCGTGCAGCTGACCTTCCCGCTGACCCGGGAGTACACCACCGTCGCCGGGCTGGTCCTGGCCGCACTCGGTCACCTGCCCGCCGGGCCGGGGGAGCGGATCCGGCTGCCCGGGCTCACCGTCGAGGTGGTCGAGGTCGTCGACCGGGCGATCCGCCGGGTGCGCCTGCGCGGTCCGGCTGCCGGCTGCCGGGCGGAGTGACGACCCGACCGGGGGACAAGCGGGCGAAACCGGCCATGCCGGGCGGCGGGTGGCCGTACCGTCTCCGAATGTGAAGGACCGAGGACTGCGGACGTTCATCACCGTGCTCGCCGGGCTGGCCGTGATCTACTTCGGCGCCACCGGGCACCGCAGCAGCGGCGGGGAGGGCGATGGCATCTCCGGCGGCGTGGTGCTGCTGGCCCTGCTCGCCTCGGCGCTCGCCTGGAACCTGACCAAGCCCGGTCCGGCCAAGTGAGGCCCGGCCGGCTCAGCGTGCCGCCGCGGTCCGGCTGACCTCCCCGGCCGACTCCTCGCCGAGCGCCACCCGCACCAGCGCCGACGCCAGCCGCCCGAAGTCGGCCTCGCCGACGAGCCGGGCCAGGCCGCCGGTGTTCGCGGGCAGGCCCAGCCGGCGGGCGCCGGCCAGGGTGCGCCGGTCGGCGTAGGGGCGTACGTCCGGCCAGACGGCCTGCGCCTCGCGGAGGAAGATGTCCGCACCGGTCGGGCCGATGCCGGGGAACTCGGTGAGCAGCCGGCGCAGCACGCCGCGGTCGCCGTCGGCCTCCTTGTGCATCCGGCGCAGGTCGCCGTGCCACCGGTCCAGGCAGAGCCGGGCGCCGGTGCCGAGCATGGTGGCGGTCCGCTCGTCGTAGCGCCGGTAGTGGCCCCGGCCGAGCGCGTCGACCCGGTCCTGCCAGCTCGCCGCCTCCATGGCCTGCGGGGTGCGCCAGCCGGCGGCGAACAGCTCGCGCGCCGCGGCGATCGCCACGCACGCCCGGATCCGGGTGCTCAGCAGCGTGGTGAGCACCAGCAGCTGGTAGAGCGGGCCCGGCCGGTCGGCGAGGCCGATCCCGGCCTCCTCCGCGTAGGTGTGGGACTGCCGGTCCAGCAGCGCCCGGGCCACGTTCCGATCGTCTGCCATCCGGTGGGGATACCCGCCCGGAGCGGGGCCAGACGCCCGCGGCCGAGCCGGAATGCGCCGTGCGGCGACGGGTACCCAGACCACGTGCGCGGCCCACGCCGTGCGCGCCACCCGGGAAGGAGAAACCCGTGGTCAACCCGCAGCAGGAGGAATTCCGCCGCAACAACCTGGGCGCGACCAGCCAGGACAGCCGGAAGGGCGCTCAGGCGGCCGGGCATCCGCGGAACAAGGGCACGTCCAACGCGGACGTGGGGCGGCCGGTCCCGAAGGGACAGGTGTCGCCGTACGGCCCGGCGGGCGAGCCGGTGGCCGACGACGAGAGTGACCGGCGGGGCTGAGCGTCAGCCCCGCCGTGCCGGCGGTCGTAGCCTCCGCCAGGTGGCTGCGGCCGCCGCTCCGTACGCGAGGTGCGGCACCACGTCGGACACCCAGTCCTTGGTGCTCCAGGTGCGGGGGTCGCTGATGCGCAGGGCGGCGAGCGAACCGTCGGAGGTGGCCATCACGCCGCCGCCGAGCATCCCCACGGCCAGCGGCAGCGGGATCCGCCGGCGGGCGGCCAGGAGACCGAACAGCGCGCCGGCGGCGACGCCCGTGCCGTAGCCGATGATCGACCCGACGCCGGTGCGGCGGTTCCCCGCCTTCTCCCCGGGCCCCAGGTCCACGTGTGCCGCGTCGGCCAGCTTCCCGGCGGTCTGTTCCGGCGTGCTGCTCGCCGGGCGTCCCCGCAGCGTCATGTCGAGGAAGGTGACGACGTTCAACGCGGCGCTGCCGACGGCGCCCGCGATGGCACCGTCGACAACGGGAGCGGCCCTCACTTCGGGTCGCCCGGTTCGCGCTCGCCCTTGGGCCCGAACGTCCGTTCGCCCCGCACGACGCCCCGCTGGCCGCGGTCGTCCTGGAGGATCCGGTTCGCGACCTGGTTCGCCTCCTGGTCGGCCGCTCGCCCGGACTGCTCGATCACATCCCGCAGCCGCGCCCGTTCCTTGTCGTACGCGTTGCTGCCCGGCCGTGGTCCTGGCATCGCTGCCTCCTCCGGTCGCTGTGGCTGACCGTACCGTCTACCCGCCGGGGCCCCGGCCAACCGTTCATTCGGGGGCGCGGACAACCGCCACCGGACAGTCGGCGCGGTGCAGCACCCCCTGGCTCACCGAGCCGAGCAGCAGGCCGGTGAGCTCGCCCCGGCCGCGCCGGCCGACGACCAGCAGCTGGGCCTCGCGGGACGCCTCGACGAGCGCGGCGACCGGCCGGGCGTGCGTCACGGCCCGGGTGACGGGAACCTCGGGCCGGCGCTCGGCCAGCCCGATGAGGGACCCGGTCAGCACCTGGTCCTCCTCGCCGCGCAGCTCGCTCTCCTCGTACACGAGGGGTTGCATGTCGCCGGGGCCGCTGGAGGCCGGGTGGGTGTAGGCGTGCACGGCGTGCAGCCGGGTACCGCGGACCGCGGCCTCCTCGGCGGCGAAGTCCACCGCGGCCTGGGACCGGGCGGAGCCGTCCACCCCGACCACCACGGGACCGGCCGGGCGCGGCGTGCCGCGGGCGACCAGGACCGGGCAGTCGGCGTACGAGGCGACCTGGATCGCGACCGAGCCGACCACCAGGGCGGCGAAGCCACCCAGGCCCCGGTCGCCCAGCACGATCATCGTGGCGGTGGGCGACTCGCCGAGCAGCACCGCCGCGGCCTCCCCGTCGATGATCTCGCCGGAGACCCGCAGGCCGGGCGCGGCCGACTCGGCCTCGGCGACCGCCGTGGCGACCAGTTCCTCGGCCTGGTGCCGCAGGCCGCCGCCCGGTGGTGCCCCGGCCGGCGGCGACACGGGTACGCGCAGCAGCGGCCAGATGAAGCCGTGCACCACCCGCAGCGGCCGTTGCCGCCGGGCCGCCTCCTGCGCCGCCAGGCGCACGGCCTTCAGTGCCGGCTCCGAGCCGTCCACGCCGACCACCACCGCCGCGCCGTTCGCCGAGTTCACGCCGTACCTCCTCGCCGTCGGCGCCCGCGGCCAGTATCGCGGCCGGCGGCCCGTCGCCGAGGCGATACCGCGCGAGCCGACCCGTGGGTACGCTGGCGACCAGCGCCGGAGAAAGGGAGCCTCGTCGATGGCCGAGCCCGACCAGCCGAGCACCGCCCGCATGATCGACTACTGGCTCGGAGGCACGCACCACCACCCGGTCGACGTGGCCGCGGCCGGCGCCTTCGAGGGTGCGTACGGGCCCTGCGCGGCGATCTTCCGCGCGCTGCGCGACTTCCTCGGCCGGGCCGTCCGGTCGATCGCCGACGCCGGGGTGGACGGCTTCCTGGTCTTCGGGGCGGGCGTGCCCACCTGCGGCAACGTGCACGAGGTGGCGCCGGACGCCACCGTGCTCTACACCGACGTCGACCCGGTGACGATCCGGCTGGGCCAGCGCCTGCTGGCCGACAGCGACCGCGCCGGTTACGGCTACGGCGACGCCACCGACATCGGCACCGTCGACCCGGCCCAGCTGCACCGGTTCGTGCCGGGGTGGGGGAGGAGGCCGGTCGGGGTGGTCTTCCTCGGGCTGGCCGCGTTCCTCGACGACGACACGCTCGCCCGCACCCTCGACGAGTTGTACGAGGCGGTGGCGCCGGGCAGCTTCCTGGCGATCGACTTCGACAGCGAGGAACTCGCCGCGCACCCGGAGGCGCTGGCCATGATGGGCCCGGCGTTCCGGATGCGGGCGCCCGAGCGGTTCGCGCCGCTGCTGGGCCGCTGGCAGCCGACGGCGGACGGCATCGTGCCGGTGGCGCGGTGGCGGCCGGCCGGCGCCCCGGAGCCGGTGCCGGACGCCTTCTACGGCGGGCTGGCGATCAAGCCGGCCGGCTGAGCAGGGCCGTCCACCTCCGATCGAGGCCCGTCGCGGCGCCGGCCGGAACCGGGCCGAGCCGGTGTCTTCGCCTCTCCGTATGATGCTTGCCCTACAGCAATAGTCGCCATCGGAGGATGTCAGCATGCCGGACGCGTCCGGAGCCGTGGCGCGCGCCCTGCGCGCCGCGCCCCCCGACCAGTTGGTGGAGGCCGCCGACGCGGCGGTCCGCCGGGTGCTCGACGCGTCCCGGACCGAGGTGTTCGTCGCCGACTACCGGTTCACCGGGCTCTGGCCGGTGCTGGACAAGGAGCTGCCCGAGGGCGGCTTCCTCGCCTGCCAGGGCGTCGCGCAGCGCTGCTTCAGCAGCCAGCAGCCCGTGCTGGACACCGGGGAGGACGGCCGGTGCCGGGTCTACCTGCCGCTGTCGGCGTGGGGGGAGCGGCTCGGCGTGCTCATGGTCGAGCTGCCGGACGCACCGGACGCCGCCACGGTGGCGGCGACCCGTGACGTCGCGGGCGAGCTGGCGGTGGCGCTGCGGGCGGCGGACCGGGAGACCGACCGCTACCGGCGCGCGCGGCGCCGGGAACGGCTGAGCATGGCCGCCGAGATGCAGTGGGACCTGCTGCCCGGGCGCAGCGTCACGCACGGCGACTTCGTGCTGGCCGGGCAGCTCGAGCCGGCGTACACGGTGGGCGGTGACCACTTCGACTGGTCGGTCGACGGCGACCGGCTCACCGTCACGGTGCTCAACGGCGCCGGCAACGGGCTGGCCGCCGCGACGCTCACCGCGGTGACCGTCAACGCGATGCGCAACGCCCGACGCTCCGGCGGCAGCCTGGTGGAGCAGGCCGAACTGGCCTCGGACACGATCTTCTACCAGCACCGGGGGAGCCGGCACGTGGCCACGCTGCTGCTGGAGCTGGACAACCGGCGAGGCGTGGTGCGCGCCGTGGACGCGGGCTCGCCGCACGTGCTGCGGCTGCGCGGCGGGGCGGTCACACCGATCACGCTGGAGCAGCAACTGCCGCTGGGCATGTTCGCCGAGACCCGCTACGACGTGCAGGAGTTCACCGTGGAGCCGGGGGACCGGCTCTTCGTGGTCAGCGACGGGGTCTACGCGGCGGAGCCGGCCGGGCTGGAGCCGTACGGGGAGCGGGCCATGGCGCGCGCGATGCGGTCCACTCGGCTGCAGCCGGCGACCGAGGCAGTTGGTACGGTGATGCGCGAGCTGCACGCGTACCATGCCGACGCGGATCTCCGCGACGACGCGGTCGTCGTCTGCCTGGACTGGCGTGGTTCCAGCCCAGCGGACGACGTCGGCGGGCGGTGACGGACCGGCGGAGCGAACACGAGCGGGACGATCGCAGGGGACAGCGGGTGGAGCGACCTCCGAATCTTGCCGCGGCCATCGATGCGGCGGCCGAGGCGCTCATCGGTGTGCTCGACTCCGCCACCTCGCGGCACACCGTCAGCGTCTCGCCGACCCAGTTGCGGGTGCTGTCGCTGATCATGGCGCATCCGCACACCAACGTGAACCGGCTGGCCGAGCTGCTCGACGTGGTGCCCTCGTCGGCGAGCCGGCTCTGTGACCGGCTGGAGGCCGTCGGCCTGCTGCGCCGGGCGGCCGACCCCCGCGACCGGCGCGAGGTGCGCCTGATCCCCACGGTCGCGGCGGAGACCCTGCTGCGCGAGCTGACCGAGCGGCGGCACCGGGCGGTCCAGGCGGTGCTCGACCGGATGCCCAACCGGATGCAGCACGAGCTGCTGCTGGCGCTGGTCGCGTTCGGCCAGGCCGCGTCGATGACCGCCCAGCAGCCGGGCTCCGACTCCACGGCCCGTACCGCCTGATCCTGCCGCGGCACGAGGGAGGATCACGCTGGTCAGCTAGTATCCTAGGACGCCTTACGGATGGTGCGGCGCCGCACACGAGCAACAGCTGAGCACCGACGCAGCGCGGGGCCCGAGCCGGGTCGGGGAAGCCCGATATAGTGGCAGCGCAACTGGCCGGCCCATGATCGACGCGATCCTGGGCCGCAGCGGGGAGGTCCCAGCCCGGGATCGCACAGGGCGCCGGCGTCTGACCGGCCGACAACGCGCACGTTCCTGCGGCGGCCGATCACTCGGCCGCCGGACCGTGCTGCGAGGGGAGGTTCGGTGTCGCGTCGGCCGGCTCCATCGGAGCACCCGGCTCCCGGCGGTGCGGCGGTTGCGGGGGACCGCGTCCTCACCGTGCCCAACCTGATCAGCTTCGTCCGGCTCGTCGGCGTGCCGCTGTTCCTCTACCTGTTCCTCGTGGTCAAGGCCGACGTGGCCGCCATCGTGGTCCTGGCCGTCGGCGGCACCAGCGACTGGGTCGACGGCTGGATCGCCCGGCGCCTGCACCAGGTCAGCCGGCTGGGCGAGTTGCTCGACCCGCTCGCCGACCGGCTCTACATCCTGGCCACGCTGCTGGCGTTCACCGCGCGGGAGGTGGTGCCGTGGCAGTTCACCGCGGCGCTGCTGGCGCGCGAGCTGCTGCTGCTCGGCTCGCTGGGCGTGCTGCGCCGATACGGCTACGGGCCGCCGCCCGTGCACTACGTGGGCAAGACCGCCACGTTCCTGCTGCTGGCCGCGTTCCCGATCCTGCTGCTGGCGGCCGCCGCCGAGAGCGTCGCCGACGTGGCGGGGGCGATCGGCTGGGGGCTGGCCTGGTGGGGTCTGGTGCTCTACTGGGTGGCCGGGGCGATGTATGTGGTGCAGGCCAGCCGTCTGGTCCGGGCGATGCGGGGGCGGGGCGCGGGGGCGGCGGCGTGACCGCGACGCCTCCGCAGGACAAGGGCCGCGACCCGTCGGCGCGGGTCTACGCGCCGGACTTCCTCACCGACCTGTTCCGCAACCCGCTGGATCCGGGCTACGCCGACGCGGCGGCCCGGCGGGCGACGGTGTCGCCGTCGCGGTTGCGGCGGGTGCTGGGCCGGCCGGTGAGCGTGGTGGTGCTGCTGGTGATCGGTTTCCTGTTCGCGGTGGCCTACCGGGAGACGATGGCGGAGGAGCCGGGCCGGGCGAAGGCGCGGGCCGGGCTGGTCGCCGAGATCAAGCAGCGGGAGGCGGAGACGGACCGGCTGACCGCGCGGGCGGACCAGTTGCGCGAGGAGGTCGGCCGGCAGCGGGACGCGGCGCTGAGCGGGTCGCAGGCGTCCCGGTTGCGCAACCTGGAGGCGGGCACCGGTCTGGGTCGGGTGCGCGGTGACGGTGTGGTGGTGCGGCTGGCGGACGCGCCGCGGGATCAGGACGCGGTGACCGGTGCGGACGCGGGGCCGTCGCGGGTGTTGTACTCCGACCTGCAGAAGGTGGCGAACGCGCTGTGGGCGGCCGGCGCGGAGGCGGTGGCGGTCAACGGGCAGCGGTTGACGGCGACGTCGACGATCCGTTCGGCGGGTGAGGCGATCCTGGTGGACTACCGGCCGGTGACGAGCCCGTACGAGGTGACGGCGATCGGGCCGGGGTCGATGCGGGACCGGTTCGACGACAGCCGGGCGGCGGACCTGATGCGTGACGTGGCGCGGACGACGGGCCTGTCGTTCGGGGTGAAGGACGCGGACGACCTCACCCTGCCGGCGGCTCCGCAGCCGCGGCTACGCTACGCCGAGCCTTCGGTGAGTCCGAGCCCGTCGGGTTCGGGTGTCGCCGGTTCGACCAGTCCCGGGCCGTCCGGCTCGGGTTCCTCTCCCAGCCCCTCCGGAGGTGGCCGATGATCGCGGTGCTGGCGTTGCTCGCCGGTGTGGTGCTCGGGGTGTATCTGGATCCCACGGTGCCCGCGGCGCTGCAGCCGTACCTGCCGATCGCCGTGGTGGCGGCGCTCGACGCGGTGTTCGGTGGTGTGCGGGCGAAGCTGGACCGGATCTTCGACGACAAGCAGTTCGTGGTGTCGTTCATCTCGAACGTGCTGGTGGCGGGTCTGATCGTCTATCTGGGTGACCAGTTGGGGGTGGGCGGTCAGTTGTCCACCGGTGTGGTGGTCGTGCTGGGGGTGCGCATCTTCGGAAACGTGGCGGCGATCCGCCGGCACCTGTTCCGGGCGTAGGTTTGTGGCGATGAGCGAGGAGCACAGGGAGACGGGCACGGGTTGGCCGCAGCCGGCGGAGCCGGAGCGGCCGGTGGGGCCGGCCGGTGAGCCGGATCCGCGCCCGGACGCGCCCGATCCGGACGAGTTGAGCCCGTTGGCGCCGGTGGAGCCGGAGCCGGTGGAGCAGGAGGGCGTGCCGGAGCCGGCCGAGGAGCCGGGGGCGTCCGCGGCGGAGGCGGAGCCGGCGCGGGTGTCGCGGCGGTTGACGTCGGCGGGCGCGATGATCGCGGTGTTGCTGGCGTTGCTGGGGTTCACCCTGGTGGTGCAGTTGAAGACGACGTCGACGGATCCGACTCTCGCGGCGACGCGGGAGGAGGACCTGGTCCGGATCTCGTCGGATCTGGATTCGCGGGAGCGGCGGCTGCGGCAGGACATCGAGGCGCTGGAGGAGAGCCAGCGTCAGTTGCGTTCGGGTGAGCAGGGCCGGCAGGCGGCGCTGGAGGAGGCGACGCGGCGGGCGGACGAGCTGGGCATCCTGGCGGGCACGTTGCCGGCGGTGGGTCCGGGCCTGTCGGTGCGGTTCGAGGGTCCGGACAAGGCGGTGTCGGCGGCGCGAATCCTGGACGCGGTGCAGGAGCTGCGGGGTGCGGGCGCGGAGGCGATGCAGATCGCGGGGTCGGACGGGACGGCGGTGCGGATCATCGCGTCGACGTATTTCGTGGACGGGCCGGGTGGTGGCCTGGTGGTGGACGGGCGGCGGTTGAGCGGTCCGTTTGTGATCTCGGTGATCGGTGATCCGCCGACGCTGCGCACGGCGTTGAACATTCCCGGCGGGGTGGTCGCATCGGTGGAGGAGGACGGCGGTAACGTGACGCCGGAGGACAGTGAGGCTGTGGAGGTTTCGCAGCTGCACGCGCCGATCAAGCTGGAACACGCCCGGCCGGTCTCCTGACCGGTCGCGGCCGCGCCGGTTTCCCCCGGTGCACCGATGACGAAGGACGCAGCTGGTGATTCCTGAGGATCTGCGGTACACCGCCGAGCACGAGTGGGTGGCTGGTGGGGACGGCGGCGCCGTCCGGGTCGGCATCACGCACTTCGCGCAGGACGCCCTGGGTGACATCGTGTTCGTCCAGTTGCCGGACGAGGGCGCGGTGGTGGCGGCGGGTGAGTCGCTGGGTGAGATCGAGTCGACGAAGAGTGTGTCGGAGCTCTACGCGCCGGTGAGCGGCACGGTGGCGGCGCGCAACGAGGCGTTGGCCGACACCCCTGAGGTGATCAACACGGACCCGTACGGTGCGGGGTGGCTGGTGGAGATCACTCCGGATGATCCGGCGGCGGTCGAGGGTTTGCTGTCGGCCGGTGCGTACCGCGAGCTCACCGAGAGCTGAGTTTGTCCGTTCCGGGCGGCGGCGTCGTGTCCGCGCGTCCGGTTGCCCTGTTTTTCGGCGCTGGCTAGGCTCGCCCAGTTGACCGAGAACCAATAGTTTGAGCGTTGCGGAATGCGCCTTCCCGGCACGGGGAGCCAGCCGCCGGGTGTGTTTCTGCCCGGCGGCCAGACCCGCCATTGCCCGACGCCGACCGAAACAGATCCGTGAGGTGGTCCCCATGACGCGCCCAGACGACGAGTTCCCCCCACTCGACGTCACTTCGACGCTCAATCTCGGTTCGCTCGACGAAGTGCTGGAGGGCCCGGACACCGATGTGGTGCCGAGTCGCATGTCCGGCTCGTTGCCGCCCGGGATGGCGTTGCTGGTGGTTCGCCGGGGTCCGAATGCGGGCGCCCGGTTCCTGTTGGACCACGATGTGACGACGAGTGGCCGGCACCCGGACAGTGACATCTTCCTCGACGACGTGACGGTGTCGCGGCGGCACGCCGAGTTCCACCGGGACGGTGGCACGTTCACGGTGCGGGACGTGGGCAGTTTGAACGGCACGTACGTGAACCGGGAGCGGGTCGAGGCGGCGACGCTGAGCAACGGTGACGAGGTGCAGATCGGGAAGTTCCGGGTGGTGTTCATCGCCGGTCCGCGTCCGGAGGAGGAGGCCGGCCGGGGGTGAACGGGCCTGCGGCTTCGACGTCGCCCGGTGCGGCGAACGACCCGTCGGGCGCCGCGGCGCGGGCGGCTCCGCTGATGAGTATCGGCGAGGTGTTGGCGCAGTTGCGGGTGGAGTTTCCGGACGTCACGATCTCGAAGTTGCGGTTCCTGGAGGCCGAGGGCCTGGTGGAGCCGCAGCGGACGCCGGCGGGGTACCGGAAGTTCAGCTGGGACGATGTGGCGCGGTTGCGGTTCGTGTTGACCGCGCAGCGGGACCAGTACCTGCCGTTGCGGGTGATCCGGGACCAGTTGGCGGAGTGGGATTCGTCGGGTGCGGGGCCGGGGCGGCAGCGGCCGAATCTGGTGGCGGTCGGTCCTGGTGGTGAGGTGCCGGGCCGGGAGGTGGCGGAGTCCGCCGAGTCGCCGGAGGTGCGGCTGGGCCGGGCGGAGCTGATCTCCCGGAGCGGGGTCGACGAGTCGACGCTGGCTGAGTTGGAGCGGCTGGGTGTGCTGGTGGCGGATCCGCCGGGCTGGTACGACGCGGATGCGTTGATCATCGCGCGGGCGGTGGCGGGTCTGGCGGCGTACGGGTTGGAGCCGCGGCACCTGCGGGCGTACCGGACGGCGGCGGATCGGGAGGTCGGTCTGTTCGCGCAGTTGGTGGCGCCGTTGGCGCGGCAGTCGGATCCGGCGGCGCGGGCGCGGGCGGCGGAGACGGCGCGGGAGTTGGTGGCGTTGTCGCAGCAGTTGCACGCGGCGTTGGTGCGGGTGGGGCTGCGGTCGACGTTGGGCCGGTGAGGTGTGGTGTGGGGCCGGGTGTCGTGGGGGCGCCCGGCCTTCGCCGTGGGTGGGCGCGGAAAGATCTGTGGCGGGAAGCGTGTCGTAGGCTTGCCGGGGTAACCCGTTGCGGCGAGGCGTGGTGCACGTAGCGGATGGGACTCCCGTGTCGCGGTCCGTGTACCGTGCAGGGAAGGGCGCGGTGCGGGCGTAGGTGACAACGACACGGAGGCGGCGGTGCGCGAGCTGAGCGTGGTCGGAGTTCGGGTGGAGCTGCCCAGCAACCAGCCGATCGTCCTGCTGCGGGAGGTCGAGGGGGACCGCTATCTGCCGATCTGGATCGGCGCGGTCGAGGCGACGGCGATCGCCTACGAGCAGCAGGGGGTCAAGCCGGCGCGGCCGTTGACGCATGATCTGCTGCGGGACGTGCTGGCGGCGTTGAAGGCGCCGTTGCACGCGGTGGAGATCACCGAGTTGAAGGAGAACGTCTTCTACGCCGATCTGTTGATCGGTGACGGCGTTCGGGTGTCGGCGCGGCCGAGCGATTCCATCGCGTTGGCGTTGCGGGTCGGGGCTCCGATTCGTTGTGCCGAGCAGGTGCTCTCCGAGGCGGGGATCGTGATTCCGGACGAGCAGGAGGACGAGGTCGAGAAGTTCCGGGAGTTCCTGGAGCAGGTGCGTCCGGAGGACTTCGCGGGTTGAGGTGGCCGGCCGGTGGGCCGGTGTCGCGCGGCGGCGGTTGTCACGGTGGGTGACGGCTGGCCGCCGTCGGTGATCTTCGGGCCGGGGGTGCGGCGTGTCGCGGTGTCTCCTGCCGGTGAACTCCGGGTGCCGGCGCTAGGGTTGCGGTGTCGAGGGGTGCGCGCACGGGGAGACGGCGTGGCACCGCACGGGCGGGGAGGTAGTCCGGATGCATGAGCCGCGAGATCCTGGTCCGACTACGGAGCAGCAGCCCGACCCGGTCGTCGACGGTGAGGTGGGCTACCGGGGTGTGACCGCGTGTCACGCGGTGGGGATCAGCTACCGGCAGTTGGACTACTGGGCGCGCACGGGTCTGGTGGTGCCGAGCGTGCGGGACGCCTCGGGTTCGGGGACGTCCCGGTTGTACTCCTTCCGCGACCTGGTGGTGTTGAAGGTCGTGAAGCGGTTGTTGGACGCCGGGGTGTCGTTGCAGAACATCCGGAAGGCCATCGACGCGTTGCGGTCGCGTGGTGTGGAGGATCTGGCGGGCATCACGTTGATCTCGGACGGGACGACGGTGTACGAGTGCCGGTCGCCGGAGGAGGTCGTCGACCTGTTGCAGGGCGGCCAGGGGGTGTTCGGCATCGCGATCGGTGGCGCGTTCAAGGAGATCCAGGGTTCGTTGTCGCATCTGCCGGCGGAGCCGGTGGGTGGGCAGCCGGAGCCGGCCGCCGCGCCGGCGGAGGCGGAGTCCGAGTCGGTGGGTGACGAGTTGGCGGCGCGGCGTGCGCGTCGTCGGGCCGGCTGAGCCGGTCGTCTGCTCTGCGGGGCCGCGCCACGCCCAGAACGGGTACGGCGCGGTCCTGTTTTTTGGGTCACAGCGCGTGTCGTCGGGTCGGTGGGGTGCGGGGTGCCGGTCCGGCCGGGGTGGCCGGTCGGGTGCGGTGGCGGCGACGTGCGCAAACGGTGATCGTGTGGAGGGTCCGGGGGTGCTGTCCGAAAGGGACCGTGCCTCGATCTGGGATCGACGCAGCGTGTCGGTGTGCTCGCGGGCGGCGAGCGCTGCCCGGGGACGGTTGACTGTCCGTGATCGACGGATGTCGGGAATCCGATAGGGCAGGGCTGAACCGTTTCGGCGGGCACGCTATGGTCCGACACGGCCGCTTGCGCGTGGCCGTTCGGTGGAGCCGGAAGCGACGCGCGTGGGCTGCCGGTTGCCCCTCCGCGGCGCTGGTCGCGTTGCCCCCCTCCCGGAAGGACTCACCATGACGGTGACCGAAGAGACGACCCCGATCTCCCACTACGAGCGCATCGGCGGCGCCGCCGCCGTGAAGGCCGCGGTGGAGCTGTTCTACGAGAAGGTGCTGGCCGACCCGGAGCTGGCCGGCTACTTCACCGACGTGAACATGCCGGAGCAGCGGCGGCACCTGGCGTTGATGCTCGCCGTGGTGCTGGGCGGCCCGAACGAGTACGCGGGTCGGGGGCTGGCTGAGGCGCACCAGCCGCTGAACATCCCGGTGGCGCACTACGCGAAGGTCGGTGAGCACCTGACCGCGACGCTGGCGGAGCTGGGTGTGCCGGCCGAGGTGATCGCCGACGTGCGGGTCGTGCTGGGTCAGGTGCAGGACCAGGTCGTGTCGACGGGGAACGCCTGAGCGTGGACGCGGCACGGCTCAAGCAGAGCTGGAGCCTGGTCGCCGCGCACGGTGACCAGGTGCCGCTCTACTTCTACTCGACGCTGTTCCTGGCGCACCCGGAGACCCGGCAGATGTTCCCCACGAACATGGCCGGGCAGCGGGACCGTCTGGTGAACGCGTTGGGGCACATCGTGTCCCACGTGGACCAGGTGGACCGGCTGGTGGGGTTCCTCCAGGATCTCGGTGCGGATCACCGCAAGTTCGCGGTGCGCGCCGAGCACTACCCGGCGGTCGGTGAGGCGCTGCTGGCGACGCTGCGGCACTTCTCCGGCGAGGCGTGGACCGACGAGCTGGCGGCCGACTGGGCGGCCGCGTACGGGTTGGTCGCGCAGGTGATGGTGGACGCGGCGCAGGCGGCGGAAGCGAAGTCGCCGCCGTGGTACGTGGCGGAGATCCTCGGCCACGAGCGGCGCACGTTCGACGTGGCGGTGCTGACGGTGCGCCCGCAGTATCTGCTGCCGTTCACCCCGGGCCAGTCGATCGGGGTGTCGCATCCGGCGGTGCGGTCGTGGCGGTACTACTCGCCGGCGAACGCGCCGCGCCCGGACGGGACGTTGGAGCTGCACGTGCGGGCCGCGCCGGGTGGCGCGGTGTCGTCGCGGCTGGTGTACGGGTGCGCGGTGGGCGACCAGTTGCACCTGGCGGCGCCGGTGGGTGAGCAGTTGACGTTGTGGCAGGCCGGGTCGTCGGATCTGCTGCTGCTGGCCGGTGGCACCGGCTGGGCGCCGGTGAAGTCCCTGCTGGAGCAGGTCGCGGCGGAGGGTACGGGCCGCCGCGTGGACCTGTACGTGGGGGCCCGGTCCCGGTTGGAGTTCTACGACAGCGAGGCGATCGACAAGTTCGCCGCCTCGTACCCGTGGCTGCGGGTGACCTACGTGGCGGGTTCGGACCCGCGGCGGCCGGGTGAGTTCGTGCAGGTGGCCGATCAGGTCCTGACCGACGGGGACTGGCGGTCCCGGCACGTGTACGTGTGCGGCTCCGACGAGATGGTGAGCCATTCGGTGGCGACGCTGACCAACGCCGGTTACCAGCCGGGCCAGCTGCATCACGAGGGTTTCGGCAAGCACTGGTACGGGCCGGCGTTCCGGACGACGACGGAGGTGGCTCCATGAGCGCGACCCCGATCAGCAGGTACGAGGCGGGCCAGGTGACCGGCGGCGGGGTGCAGGTGCGCCTCACGGCGGACCGGGTGCGCCGGTGGGAGTTCGGGTCGGCGGCGTTCACCCGCCGCGGCTACGACCACGCCGACGTCGACCGGTTCCGGCTGCAGGTGGCCGACGAGCTGGATCTGCTGGCCACGCAGCTGGCGAACCTGCGGGCGGAGAACGAGCGGCTCAACGACCACCTGGAGCTGCACCGGCACGGGGTGATCCCGAGCGCCGACAACGCGGCGGCGGTGCCGGCGGCGAAGGAGGTGAACCTGCTGTCGGCGGCGCAGCGGGAGGCCGAGCAGATCATCGCGCAGGCCCACGACTACGCCCGCCGGGTCGCCGAGTACGCGCGGATGCAGTACGAGAGCTACATGCGGGCCGCGGCGGAGGAGGCGAAGCAGGAGGCGGAGCGGGCGGTGACGGAGTACCGCAGCACCGCCGGGGTGAACTTCGACGACTCGGTGGCGACCCGCGAGGCGCTGCGGATCTTCGGCGAGATGATGATCTCGCACATGCAGGCGGCGGCCCGGCACCTCGACGACGGCAGTGAGCAGTTGGCGCGGACGATGGACCGTATCGCCGTGGAGGCCGCGGGTGCCGTCGGCGGCGCCCGGGTGGACGGCGGCCGGGTGCGGGAGGTGGCCGTGGCCCCCCGTCACCAGCAGCGGTGAGCTCCCCCCGGCCGGCCCACACCTGCGCGGGCCGGCCGGGACCGGCGCGGGTCAGGTGACCGCGCGGACGGCCTCGCCGATCGGGGTCTCCCCGCCGACCAGTTCCAGGGTGAGCCCGGCGGTGTCCGGGGCGGACAGCAGGGCGAGCAGCACCCGGGCCACGTCGGCGCGGGTGACGGCGCCGGGGTCGACGTGCGGGGCCAGGGTGATCCGGCCGACCGGCTCGTCGTCGGTGAGCCGGCCGGGGCGCAGCACGGTCACGTCGAGGTCCCGTCCGGTGAGGTCGTCCTCGGCGGCCTTCTTCGCCCGCAGGTACGCCGCCCACACCTCGTCGGTGCCCGCCCGCGGGGGCCGGTCCACGCCCATCGAGGAGACCAGCAGGTAGCGGCGGACCCCGGCGCGTTGCGCGGCGTCGGCGAGCAGCACGGCGGCGGCCCGGTCGACGGTGTCCTTGCGGGCCGCGCCGCTGCCGGGGCCCGCGCCGGCGGCGAAGACCACCGCGTCGGCGCCGGCCAGCTGCCCGGCGACGGTGTCGACGTCGGTGTGTTCCAGGTCGCAGACGACCGGTTCGGCGCCGGCGGCGCGCAGCGCGGCCGCGTGGTCCGGGTTGCGGATCAACCCGACGGCGGTGTCGCCGCGGCCGGCGAGTTCCCGCTCCAGCAGTTTCGCGATCTTCCCGTGGCCTCCGGCGATGACGACGCGCATGCCCTCAACCTAGCCCCGCCGCCGGCCCCGCACCGGGTGAGCGGCGGGCCCGGGCTGGCCGGCGGCGGGGCGGGCGAGGCAGCATGGACGCCGTGACCGAGACGTTCGACGCGTTGACCCGGCTGGTGGGCGCCGGGGACGTGGTGGTGCTCAGCGGCGCCGGCCTGTCCACCGAGTCGGGCATCCCGGACTACCGGGGGCCCTCCGGCGCGGCCCGCCGGCACACCCCGATGACCTTCCAGGCGTTCACCCGGGACGCCGACGCGCGGCGGCGCTACTGGGCGCGCAGCCACCTGGGGTGGCGGCTGATCGCCCGGGCCGCCCCCAACGACGGGCACCGGGCGGTGGCCCGGCTGCAACGCGCCGGCCTGCTGGGCGGGATCATCACCCAGAACGTCGACGGCCTGCACACCGAAGCCGGCGCCACCGGCGTCATCGAGCTGCACGGCCGCCTCGACGGGGTGACCTGCCTGGACTGCGGGAACCTGACCTCCCGCGACGAGCTGGACCGGCGGCTCACCGAGGCCAACCCGGGTTTCGACGCGCACGTCGCGCACGTCAACCCCGACGGCGACGTGGACCTGCCCGACGAGGCGGTGGCCCGGTTCCGCACCGTCGACTGCGGCATCTGCGGCGCCGGCATGCTCAAACCCGACGTGGTGTTCTTCGGGGAGACGGTGCCCGCGCCCCGGGTCGCCGACTGTTTCGCCCTGGTCGAGCGGGCCCGGGCGCTGCTGGTGCTCGGCTCCTCCCTGACCGTCATGTCGGGGCGCCGGTTCGTGCTGCGCGCGGCGAAGCTCGGCATTCCGGTGGCCATCGTCAACCAGGGCCCCACCCGCGGCGACGGGCACGCCACCGTCATCCTCGACGCGCCGCTGGGCGCCACGCTGACCACCCTGGCCGACCGGGTCGCCGCCGGGGCGGTGCCCGCCGCCGTGTGACCGGCCCGCCGGCGGGGTACGACATGAGCCGGAAACATGGTCGCTGGTAGCGTTGACCATGCCGGTACCACCCACGTGGGAGAGACCGCCCGGGAACCACCCGGACGGCGCCGAAGGGGCAGATTCTCCCCGGAACCTCTCAGGCAAAAGGACCACGTGGGCAGGCGCTGTGGAGCGCGTCAGCGCGACTCAGGGGGAGGCCGACCCGTCGACCTCGCCCCCGCAAGGAGCGCAGCGCATGACCGCAGAGCAGTTCGCCGACCGGCACATCGGCCCCGGCCCGGACGACGAGCGCCGGATGCTGGAGACCGTCGGGCACAGCTCCATCGACGAGCTGATGGACGCCGCGATCCCCGAGGTGATCCGCTGGCACGGTGCCCTGGACCTGCCCGCCCCGGCCAGTGAGCGGGAGGCCATCGCCGAGCTGCGCGCCCTGGCCGCCCGCAACACCGTCGCCGTGTCGATGATCGGGCTGGGCTACCACGGCACGCACACCCCGGCGGTGATCCGCCGCAACGTGCTGGAGAACCCCGCCTGGTACACGGCGTACACGCCGTACCAGCCGGAGATCAGCCAGGGCCGCCTCGAGGCGCTGCTGAACTTCCAGACCATGGTCACCGACCTGACCGGGCTGGCCACCGCGAACGCCTCCATGCTCGACGAGGGCACCGCCGCGGCCGAGGCCATGACCCTCGCCCGCCGCGCGTCGAGGACCAAGAGCCCGGTGTACGTGGTCGACGCCGACACCCTGCCGCAGACCATCGCGGTGATCACCAGCCGCGCCGAGCCGCTCGGCATCGACGTGCGGGTCCTCGACGTGGAGCGCGACGAGCTGCCTGGTGAGTTCTTCGGCCTGCACCTGCAGTACCCGGGTGCCTCCGGCGCGGTCCGCGACCACAGCCCGCTGGTGGCGGCCGCGCACGCCGCCGGGGCGCTCGTGACGGTCGCCGCGGACCTGCTGGCGCTGACCCTGCTGCGTCCGCCCGGCGAGATCGGCGCCGACATCGCCGCCGGCACCACCCAGCGCTTCGGCGTACCCATGGGCTTCGGTGGGCCGCACGCCGGCTACCTGGCCGTCCGGTCCGGGCTGGAGCGGATGCTGCCCGGCCGCCTCGTCGGGGTGTCCAAGGACGCCGACGGGAACCCGGCGTACCGGCTGGCGTTGCAGACTCGCGAGCAGCACATCCGCCGGGAGAAGGCCACCAGCAACATCTGCACCGCCCAGGTGCTCCTCGCGGTGATGGCCGGCATGTACGCCGTCTACCACGGCCCGGACGGGCTGCGGGGCATCGCCGCGCGTACCCACGGGGCGGCGGCGCGGCTCGCGGCCGGGCTGCGCGCCGGCGGCGTGCAGGTCGCGGACGTCGCGTTCTTCGACACCGTCACCGCGACCGTGCCCGGGCGGGCCGCCGAGGTGGTGGCCGCCGCCGCGCAGCGCAACGTGAACCTGCGGCTGGTCGACGCCGACCGGGTCGGGATCTCCTGCGACGAGACCACCACGGCGGCGCACCTGGCGGCGGTGTGGGCGGCGTTCGGTGTCGACGGCGTCGCCGGCGACGTGGACACGGCGCTGCCGGACGGCCTGGCCCGCACCAGCGACTTCCTCACCCACCCGGTGTTCCGCACCCACCACTCGGAGACGGCGATGCTGCGCTACCTGCGCCGGCTGTCGGACTTCGACTACGCCCTGGATCGGGGCATGATCCCGCTCGGGTCGTGCACGATGAAGCTGAACGCCACGACCGAGATGGAACCGGTCACCTGGCCGGAGTTCGCGCACCTGCACCCGTTCGCCCCGGCGGAGCAGACCGCCGGCTACCGGGAGCTGATCGCCCAGCTGGAGGGCTGGCTGGCCGAGGTCACCGGCTACGACGCGGTCAGCGTGCAGCCCAACGCCGGGTCGCAGGGGGAGCTGGCCGGGCTGCTGGCCATCCGGGCCTACCACCGGCAGCGCGGCGAGGGGCACCGCGACGTGTGCCTCATCCCGTCGTCGGCGCACGGCACCAACGCCGCGTCGGCGGTGATGGCCGGCATGCGGGTCGTGGTGGTCGGCTGCGACGACGACGGCAACGTCGACCTCGTCGACCTCGACGCGAAGATCGACAAGCACCGGGACGCCCTCGCCGCGATCATGGTGACCTACCCGTCGACCCACGGGGTGTACGAGACGGGCATCGCGCAGCTGTGCGCGAAGGTCCACGACGCCGGCGGTCAGGTGTACGTCGACGGCGCGAACCTCAACGCCCTCGTCGGGTTCGCCAAGCCGGGCCGGTTCGGGGCGGACGTGTCGCACCTGAACCTGCACAAGACGTTCTGCATCCCGCACGGCGGCGGCGGCCCCGGCGTGGGCCCGGTGGCGGTGCGCGCGCACCTGGCGCCGTTCCTGCCCGGCGACCCGCTCGCCGCGCACGTCGACGGGCGGCCGGCGATCTCCGCGGCGAACCACGGGTCGGCGGGCATCCTGCCGATCCCGTGGGCGTACCTGCGGATGATGGGCGCCGAGGGCCTGGCCCGGGCCACCGGCGTGGCGGTCCTCGCCGCGAACTACGTGGCCACGCGGCTGCGGCAGCACTACCCGGTGCTGTACGCCGGCAACAAGGGCCTCGTGGCGCACGAGTGCATCCTGGACCTGCGGCCGCTGACCAAGGCCACCGGGGTGACCGTGGACGACGTGGCGAAGCGGCTCATCGACTACGGCTTCCACGCCCCGACCATGTCGTTCCCGGTGGCGGGGACGCTGATGGTGGAGCCGACCGAGAGCGAGGACCTGGCCGAGCTGGACCGGTTCTGCGACGCGATGATCGCGATCCGCGCGGAGATCGACAAGGTCGGCTCGGGGGAGTGGCCGGCGGGGGACAACCCCCTGTCCAACGCGCCGCACACCGCGGCGATGGTCTCGGGTGACGAGTGGCCGCACCCGTACCCGCGGTCGGTGGGCGCCTACCCGGGCGCGGTGGACCGGGCGGGGAAGTACTGGCCGCCGGTGCGGCGGATCGACGGCGCGTACGGCGACCGGAACCTGGTCTGCTCGTGCCCCGCGCCGGAGGCGTTCGAAAGCTGAGGCGCAGCGCGCCGGGGCGGTGCAGTGCCGCCGCCCCGGCCGGCGCGTCGGCCGGTGGGGCCGACGCGTACGCGCCATGACGGAGCGTGATCGTTCAGGCGACGAGGGCGTGCCGGGCGGGGCCGCGGTGCGGGGCGATGGTGCTGCCGTCGGGGAGCAGCTCACCGGTGTCCTCGAAGACGATGACACCGTTGCAGAGCAGGCTCCAGCCCTGCTCAGGGAAGCAGGCGATGACGCGTGCGGCTTCGCGATCGGTCGCCTCGGCGGAGGGGCAGGTGGGTAGGTGCTGGCACATCGGGTTCTCCGGACTGTGGGGGCACTGTGTCATGGTTCACATGACCAGTGACGCACAGTACCAAGCGTAAGTGCACGCTATCGAGCAAGGATGCGGCTTGTTCACCCGAAATCGGCTGAACGGATGAGCATGAACCGACCGGACGGTGTGGAAGCGCTCCCAAAGACGGGGATCGACGTGCCCGCGGCGCCGCCGCAGTGCCGGGCCCGGCTCGTCGAACGCGCCCGGCTGGAATGGTGGCTCGCCGACGGCGGCGACCCCGCGGCGCTCGCCGAGCAGTTCCTAGCCGCGCACGGCGTGGATTTGTCCGACCTGGGCCGGCCGGCCGCCCACGACCCGCACGGCACCTGCGGCGCCGCCCTGTTCCTGTCCGCCGCCGCCGGGGCCCGCGCCGCCGGCGGCCCGGTGGGCGCGCCCACCCCGGTGCCGGCGCTGCCGGACCTCGTGGCGGTCGTCTACGGCCACGCCGACGCGCCGGTCCCGCCGGCCCGCCCCGGACCCGCCGGCGGCTGGTGGCTGGGCCCGTGGCGGGACAGCTGGACCCCGGCCGCGCACGCCGAGGCGGTGGCGGCGGTCCGCGCGGCCATCGGGCGCGGCGACGTCTACCAGGTCAACGTGGTCGGCCACGCCGCCGCCGGATACGCCGGCGACCCGCTGCCCGCCCTCGCGCGGCTGGCCGGCCTGCCCGGCGCCCGCTACGGCGGCACCCTGTCCGGGCTCGGCTGGGCCATCGGCTGCGCCTCACCGGAGACCCTCGTCGCGATCGAGGACGGCCGCCTGGTCACCCGGCCCATCAAGGGCACCCGCCCGGCCACCCCGGCCGGCCGCCGGGAGCTGCTCGCCTCGGCCAAGGAACGCGCCGAGCACGTCATGATCGTCGACCTGGAGCGCAACGACCTGGCCCGGGTGGCCCGCACCGGCTCGGTGCGGGTCGACGAGCTGTTCGCCGTACGCCGGTGGTGCGACCTGTGGCAGGCCGAGTCGACCGTGTCCGCCGCGCCCGCCGACGGGCTGGGCCTGGCCGCGCTGCTGCGCGCGGTCTGCCCCGGCGGGTCGGTGACCGGCGCCCCCAAGCTCGCCGCGCTGCACGAGATCGCCGCCCGGGAGCCGGTGGGCCGCGGCGCCGGCATGGGCGCCCTCGGCTGGGTGGGGCCGGGCCGCGTCGACCTGGGGCTGACCATCCGCACCGCCGCCGCGGACGCCGACCGGCTGCACCTGTGGGCCGGGGGCGGCATCACCTGGGGCAGCGACCCGGCCGCCGAGGTCGCCGAGGCCGCCGCGAAGGCCGCCCCGATCCGCGCCCTGCTCGCCGCCTGACCCGCTCCGGTCGGCGCCGCCGAAGACGGCGGTGCGGGTCAGGCGCGGGCGAAGGCGTCCAGGGCGGCCACCACCCGCTCGCCCACCCCGTGGCCGCTGCCGTGGCCACCGGACTCGACGATCTCCAGCCGGGCGTCGGGCCACTCCCGGGTGAGCTGCCAGGCGATGTCCGGCGGGCCGCTGACGTCCAGGCGACCCTGCACCAGCACGCCGGGGATACCGGCCAGCCTGCCGGCGTCGCGCAGCAGCTGCCCGTCCGGCAGGAAGCCCAGGTTGCTGAAGTAGTGGGTGACCAGCCGGGTGAACCCGGCCCGGAACACCGGGTCGGCGTAGCGGGGGCTGGCCTGGAACCCGCCGGCCAGGGAGACGTGCACGTCCTCCCAGGCGCACCAGTCCCGGGCGGCCTGGTCGCGCACCTGCGGGTCCGGGTCGTTGACCAGCCGGGCGTACGCGGCGGACAGGTCGCCGTCGCGCTCGGCCGGCGGCACGCCGTCGCGGAACCGGGCCCACTCCTCGGGGAAGATCCGGCCCATGTCCCGGGTCACCCAGTCGATCTCCCGGCGGGTGTTGGCGACCACGCTGAACAGCACCAGCGCGGTGACCCGCTCCGGGTGGCGCTGGGCGTACGCCAGGGACAGCGACGAGCCCCACGAGGCGCCGCAGAGCAGCCACCGGTCGACGCCCAGGTGCGCGCGCAGCCGTTCCATGTCGGCCAGCAGGTGCGCCGTGGTGTTGACCGACAGGTCGGTGGCCGGGTCACTGGCGGGCGGGGTGCTGCGGCCGCAGCCGCGCTGGTCGAACAGGACGATCCGGTAGGCGGCCGGGTCGAACAGCCGCCGCCACGAGGCGTCCGCGCCGGAGCCGGGGCCGCCGTGCACGACGAGGGCGGGCCGGCCGTCGGGGTTGCCGCAGGTCTCCCAGTGGATCCGCTGGCCGTCGCCGACGTCGAGCCGGCCCTGCGCGTACGGCTCGATCGGTGGATACATCGGGTTCCCCTCCCACGGCCGGATACAACAGCGCTGTTACATTAGCGGACGTGACCGCCACTTCCGACCGCGAGGCCCTCGGCACCCTGCTGCGCCACGTCCTGGAGGTGCTCGACGGCGATGTCGCCGCCGTCTACGCCGACCTCGACCTGCCCGACTACCGGCCGCGCTACTCACCCCTGGTGCGGGTGCTCGTCGCCGACGGTCCGCTCGCGATCCGCGACCTGGCCGCCCGGGTCGGCGTCACGCACTCCGCGGCCAGCCAGACCGTGGCCCAGATGGCCCGCGCCGGCTTGGTGGTCCTCGCCCCGGGGGCGGACGCCCGGCAGCGCATCGTCACCCTCACCGACCGGGCACGCGCGCTGCTGCCGGTCGTCGAGGCCGAGTGGGCGGCCACCACCACCGCCATGCGGCGCCTGGACGCCGAGCTGCCCGTACCCCTGGCCGACGAGCTGTACGCGGTGCTCGCCGCGCTGCGCCGCCGCCCGCTGCGCGACCGCATCGCCGACACCGGCCTGGCGCCCACCCGGCCGGCCTGACCCCGCTCGGCCCGCCGGGCGGCGGCCCGAGCCGCGCCCGCCGCGGGCCGGGACCGAGCGGCGCCCGGGCCGAGCCGCCGGCGCGCGAAGCGGCCGCGGCTCAGCGGCCCAGGCGTTGCCAGCGGCGCACGGACAGCGGCAGGAACACGGCGACCAGCAGCAGCGGCCAGGCCACCGCCAGGGCCACGGCGTGCTCGGCGGGCCAGGAGCCGGCGCCCCAGCCGGGGTTGCCGAACAGGTCCCGGGCGGCGGCGACGGTGGCCGACAGCGGGTTCCAGGCGGCGAGGGCGGCCAGCCAGCCCGGCATGGTGGCCGGGGCGACGAAAGCGTTGGAGGCGAAGCCCAGCGGCCACACGAGGATCTGCAGCGCGGCGACGGTCTCGGGGCGGCGCAGCAGCAGCGCCAGGTAGACGCCGAGCCAGATCATGGCGAAGCGTAGGAGCAGCAGCAGCGCCACGGCGGCCAGGGCGCGCAGCGGGCCGCGGTGCGGCTGCCAGCCGACGAGGACGCCGCAGCCGAGCACCACGGCCAGGGCGGCCGCGGAGTGCAGCAGGTCGGCCAGGGCCCGGCCGGTGACCACCGCGGCGCGGCTCATGGGCAGCGACCGGAACCGGTCGGTCACGCCCCGCGCGGTGTCCACGGCCACCGCCGTGTAGGTGGTCTCCACGCCGAAGAGCATGGTCATGGCCACCATGCCGGGCAGGAGGAACTCCCGGTAGTCGGCGCCGTCGGGCAGTGCCATGGCGCCGCCGAACAGGTAGCCGAACATGAGCAGCAGCAGGACGGGGAACAGCAGGCCGACCAGCACCTCGCCGGGGCGCCGGGCCCAGTGCGCGAGGGTGCGGCGGGTCAGGGTGGCGGTGTCGGCGGCGGCCCAGCGGGCCCGCGACAGCGGCAGGGCGGTCATGCCGGCACCTCCGTGCGGGAGTCGGTGAGGTGCAGGAACACCTCGTCGAGGGTGGGGCGGCGGACCGCCACGTCGCCGGCGCGCAGGCCGGCGGCGTCGACGGCGCGCAGCACCGCGGCCAGGGCGGCGACCCGGTCGGTGACCGGGACGCTGAGGCGCAGCGCGGCGCGGTCGACGGTGGGCACGGCGCCGGTGGCGGCGGTGATCGCGGCGGCGGCCGGGGTCAGGTCGTCGGGGTGGTGCAGGACCACGTCGACGCGGTCGCCGCCGAGGGTGGACTTCAGTTCCTCCGGGGTGCCGGCCGCGGTGACGCGGCCGTGGTCGAGCACCCGGACGGTGTCGGCGAGCCGGTCGGCCTCCTCCAGGTACTGGGTGGTCAGCAGCACGGTGGCGCCGGTGTCGACCAGGTCGCGCACGGCGTCCCAGACGTCGCTGCGGGCGCGCGGATCCAGCCCGGTGGTGGGTTCGTCGAGGAACAGCACCGGCGGGTCGACGATCAGCGCGGCGGCCAGGTCCAGCCGACGGCGCATCCCGCCCGACCAGGTGGCCACAGGCCGGTCGGCGGCCGCGCGCAGGTCGAAGCGGTCGAGCAGCTCGTCGGCGCGGGCCGCCGCCCGGGCCGGGGAGAGGTGGTGCAGCCGGCCGAACAGCACCAGGTTCTGCCGGCCGCCGAGGATCTCGTCGACCGCCGCGTGCTGGCCGACGAGCCCCAGGTGCGCGCGGGCCCGGTCGGCCTGGCGGCGCACGTCGTACCCGGCGACCCGGGCCGTCCCGGCGTCGGCGCGCAGCAGGGTGGTGAGGATGCGCACCAGGGTGCTCTTGCCGGCGCCGTTGACCCCGAGCACCGCGCAGACCGTGCCCGCGGGCACCGCGAGGTCGACGCCGTCCAGGGCGACCACGTCGCCGTAGCGCTTGTGCAGGCCCTCCGCCTCGATGGCCGGTCCGTCCCGTCGCATGGACTCCTCCGCTCCTCGTTCCGGTACGCCGTACCGTACACCATACGACAACAGTGGTCGGTACAGTCGGCGGGTGACCACCGAGTACAGCGGCACCGGGGACCCGGCGCGCAGCCTCGCCCTGCTGTGGCGTACCCGGGAGAAGGCCAGCCGCAAGGGCGGCGACCTCTCCGTGGACCGGATCGTGCGGGCGGCCATCGAGGTCGCCGACGCCGAAGGGCTGGCCGCGCTGTCGATGCGCCGGGTCGCCGAACGGCTCGGGGTGGGCACCATGACCCTCTACACGCACGTGCCCGGCAAGGGTGAGCTGCTCGACGTCATGCTCGACACCGTCTACGGCGAGACCGCCCGCCCCGAGCGGGTCGAGGGTGGCTGGCGGGGCCGGCTCGCGCAGATCGCCCGGGAGAACTTCGCCCTCTACCTGCGCCACCCGTGGCTGCTGCAGGTCGCCACCACCCGCCCGCCGCTGGGCCCGAACCTGATCGCGAAATACGAGTACGAGCTGCGCGCCGTCGACGGCATCGGCCTGACCGACCTGGAGATGGACGCCGTGGTCACCCTGGTCACCGGCTACGTCCACGGGGCGGCCCGCCCCGCCGTGGAGGCCGCCCAGGCCAGCCGGGACACCGGGATGACCGAGCAGCAGTGGTGGCACGCGCACGCCCCGTACCTGGAGAAGGTCATGGACCCGAACCGGTTCCCCCTCGCCGCCCGGGTCGGCACCACCGCCGGGCAGGAGTACCAGGCCGCCGGGGACCCGGCGCGCGCCTTCGAGTTCGGGCTGGCCCGCCTGCTCGACGGCGTCGAGGTCCTGGTGCGCGACCGGGCGGGTGCCGCACCCGCCGGGGTAACGGGCGGATAGCCTTCCGGGCATGACTATGCGCCCGATCCGGATCATCGGCGACCCCGTGCTGCGCACCCCGTCCGAGCCGGTCACCAGCTTCGACGCCGAGCTTCGCGCGCTCGTGCAGGACCTCATGGACACGCTGCTCGGCGCGCCCGGCCGGGCCGGCGTGGCGGCCCCGCAGATCGGGGTGAACGCGCAGGTGTTCGTCTACGACGCCGACGGGCACCGCGGCCACCTGGTCAACCCGACGCTGGAGCTGTCCGAGGAGCGCCAGGACGACGACGAGGGCTGCCTGTCCATCCCCGGGCTGTACTTCCCGACCCAGCGGGCCATGCACGCCACCGCGCGCGGCTTCGACCAGCACGGCCAGCCGCTGACCATCGCCGGCAGCGGGTTCCTGGCCCGCGCCCTGCAGCACGAGACCGACCACCTGCACGGCCGCCTGTACGTGGACACGCTGCGCGGCGACACACGCCGGCGGGCGCTGCGGGAGATCCGCGCCGGCCGGTTCGACTCGCCCAGCCGGGGCCGCTGACCACGGCGGGGGTGGCCGGGACGGCCACCCCCGCACGTCGGTCCCGAACGGTCACTTCGGCGGCGGGGCCACCAGGCAGGTCGCGGTCGAGGTGTTACCGGAGTCGTCCACGCCGGTGATGATCGCGTCGCCGCGCAGCGTCACCTTGTAGTCGATGTCGCCGGTGCCGTCCTTGACCCGGGACTGCGCGCCCGGCGCCTGCACCAGCTTGATCTTCGTGCCGGCCGGGAACGGCCCGAACCGCACCGACGGGTCCGCGGCGTCGCCGATGTACACGACGACGGCGGTGTCGACGATGTCCGTCGCCGTGAGCTGGTAGAACCCGTCCGGGTTGTACGAGCCGGGGACGTTGCCGCCGCTCGGGTTGTTGGTCGGCACGCACCGCGTGACCGGCGCGGTGGTGTCGACCACCCGCATCACCGCGGTGTCGTTGCCGGTGTTGCCGGCCGCGTCGGTGGCGGTGCAGGTGACCGTGGTGGCGCCCAGCGGGAAGGTGCCGCCCGGCGGCGGCGCGCACGTCGGGGTGAGCGGGCCGTCGACGTTGTCCGTGGCGCTCGCCGGGTAGGTGATGACCGCGCCGGCGGGGCTGGTGGCCTCCACGGTCCGGTCGTCCACGACCACGGTCGGCGGGGTCACGTCGTTGACCGTCACCGCGATGTGCTCGACGAACGCCGGCCCACCGGGAAGCCCGTTGAGCAGGAAGTCCACCGTGCAGTGCAGGGTGGCGCCCTGCGACGCGTCACCGGCGACCGTGATGGTCTCCGCGAACGGCACGTCGGTGCCGCTCTGCTGGGTCTTCGACGGCGCGTCGAAGCCCACCGACAGGCCCGGGTCGCAGAGCACCTGCGGGGTGACGGTCACGTCGAGGTCCCGCAGCCCGGACAGGATCGCCGCCGTGACGGTGTCCGGGGCGCTGCCGACCACCTGCCCGCCGGTGGCCGCGGCCACCCCGGTGGCCTGCCCGGTCGCGTCGAGGCCGCCGCCCCCGCCGGTGACGTCGACCGCGAGCACGCGGGCGTCGTCGGCCTGCAGCGCGGCGGTGGCCTGCGCCAGGGTGTGCCCGGCGCTCGGGTCGTGGCTGGGCGCGTCACCGACCAGCACCACGATCCGGCTGCTGCCGGCCCGGTAGGCGATGGTGCCCTCGGACACCTGGAACAGGCCGTTCACCCACGCCTCCGGGACGTCGCCGCCGCCCCCGGCGACCAGCCCGTCCACCGCGGTCTGCAGCGCGGTGGCGTCGCCGGTCAGGTTCTGCCGGACCCGGAACAGCTCCGCGCCGTCGCCCTCGTCGCGGTAGGACGCCACCGCGAACTGGGCGCTGGGCTGCGCCCCGCGCACGTTGTCGATCACCTGCTGCAGGTTCGTGCGGACGTTGGCGATCGCCGCGCCCATGCTGCCGGTCGTGTCGACCAGCAGCACCACGTCCGGGTTCGGCGGGATCGGCGGCGTCGACACCACCTTGCTGATCGCAATCGTGGCGCCCGGGTCGGCGGACCGGTCCACGGTCGCCGGGTCGACGCCCGGCGCCGCCCACGCGGGCGTGGCCCCCACGGTCACCAGCGCGGTCACCGCGGCCGCGACACCCACCGCCGTTCTTCGCCCCCGGGGCAATGCTGTGAAACCCATCGTGTCTCCTTCAGCTCCGCCGCGCCCGCCCCGGGCACGGCCTCGAAGCCAGACGCTAGGGGCTGCGCCGCGCCGGGCCGGTCAGACACAAGCCCAGGTCAGGGTCGGGTTGTTGACCCGGCGTGGCGGCTGGACAGGACAGACTGACCGGTCAGGCGGTCACGGCAGGCGGCGCAGCGCGCACTCGGTGAACTCGGCCACCCGCGTGAAACCCAGCCGCTCGTAGAGGCGCACCGCCGCGGTGTTGTCGGCCTGCACGTTGAGCGTCACGTGGTCGACGGTGGGCCGCAGCCCCGCGCAGACCGCGGCGACGGCCGCACCGGCCAGGCCCCGCCCCCGCACGTCCGGGTGGGTCGTCACGTTGCCCAGGGCGGCCACCCGCCACGTCGGCGACCACACGTGCACCCCGGCCACCGCCACCAGGCGGCCCGCCTCCCGCACCCCCACGTACCGGCCGGTGTCCAGCATCCGCGGGTCGAACCAGTTACCCGGGTACGCCGCCGCGTACAGCTCCCGCAGCTCCGGCAGGTCCGCGCGGCCCAGCGGCTCCCCGGCCGGCGCCACCGCGCCCAGCCGGGCCGGGTCGGTCAGCGCCATCCGGTGGTGCACGGCCGCGTCGGACACCGCGTACCAGCGGGCCACCGTCGCCTCCAGGCCGGGGGAGAGGTGCGCCCACAGCCGGGCCGGCAGCACCGGCGCCGCCTCGGCCAGCAGCTCCGCCAGGTCCCCGGCGCGCTCCGGCGCGGCGAACGCCAGCAGCGTGGGCAGCTCCACACCGTGGTAGAGCAGCACCACCTGATCGTCGCGGCGGAACCAGGACGTGTACGGCCAGAAGAAGTCGTCCAGGTCACCCAGCTGGTACGCGTGCAGCACCGGGTCCCGGCCCAGCAGCTCGGCGAGGACGGCACGATCGTGTTCGGCGCGGACGGGCACCCGCCGATGATCACATGCCGGCAGCCGGCGCCGTCACGCCACCCACTGGTCGTAGCCCAGCTTGCCCACCAGCGCCAGCACCACGACCAGCAGCACCACCCGCACGAAACCCGCGCCGCGCCGCAACGCCATCCGCGCGCCCACCGCCGCCCCCGCGATGTTGCACACCGCCATCGCCGCGCCCAGCAGCCACCACACGTGCCCCGTCGCCGCGAACACCACCAGCGCACCCAGGTTCGTGCCCGCGTTGACCACCTTCGCCATCGCCGACGCGTGCACGAAATCCGACCCCAGCAGCGCCGTGAACGCCAACACCAGGAACGTGCCGGTGCCCGGGCCGATCAACCCGTCGTACAGGGCGATGCCCAACCCGGCCAGCGCCACGGTCGTCGCCACCCGCACCGGCGTGCGCCGCTCCGGATACGACACCACCCCCAGCCGCGGCCGGGTCAGCACGAACACCGCCACCGACACCAGCACCACGAGCACCACCGGCCGGTACGCCCCCGCCGGCACCGCACCCGCCAGCGCCGCACCCAACCCGGCCGTCAACACCGCCAGACCCGCGGCCGGCCCCGCCACCGCCCAGTCCAGCTTCGTGCGCCGCGCGTACGTCACCGCCGCCGTCGACGTACCGAAGATCGCGGCCAGCTTGTTCGTGCCCAACGCCGTCGCCACCGGCACCCCCGGCGCGCCCAGCAGCAACGCCGGCAACAGCAGCAGGCCACCGCCGCCCACCACGGCGTCCACCCAGCCCGCCAGGGCGGCCGCGCTCAACAGGGTCGTCAGCGACACAGGGTCCACGGGCCGCCATTCTGCCCACCCCAGGACCCCGACGAGGCTGCCCTGTGGCCAGCCTCACCGCAGCTCACCGCCCCCGGCGCCGCCGCAACCACAGCCCCACCGACGCCACCGCCACGAACACCAGCATCGAACACAGCAACGCCTTCAGCACCCGGCAAGACTGCCACGCGGACGTAGGGTGTGCAGGTGCGCCTGGCCACCTTCAACCTGCTGCACGGCCGGTCCCTCACCGACGGCCTCGTCGACCCCGACCGGCTCGCCGCCGCCGTCACCGCGCTCGACGCCGACGTCCTCGCCCTGCAGGAGGTCGACCGCGACCAGTCCCGCAGCGGCAACCTCGACCTCACCGCCATCGCCGCCCGCGCCCTCGACGCCCCCGAACACCGCTTCGCCGCCGCCGTCGTCGGCACCCCCGGCGAACAGTTCCGCCCCCTCACCCACGACGACGACGGCCACGGCGAACCCCTCTACGGCGTCGGCCTGGTCAGCCGCCACCCGGTCCGCTCCTGGCAGGTCACCCGCCTGCGACCCGCCCCCGTCCGCTCACCCATCTACGTCCCCGGCCCCGGCGGCGGGCTCGTGCTGCTGCGCGACGAACCCCGCGTCGTCCTCGCCGCCGTCCTCGACACCCCCCACGGGCCGCTCACCGTCGCCGCCACCCACCTGTCCTTCGTGCCCGGCTGGAACATCCTGCAACTGCGCCGCGTCGTACGCGCCCTGCGCACGCTGCCCGCCCCGCGGATCCTCCTCGGCGACCTCAACCTGCCCGCCGGCCCCGCCGCGCTGCTGTCCCGCTGGCGACCGCTGGGCCGCCGCCCCACCTACCCGGCCGGGCAACCCCGGGTGCAGCTCGACCACGTCCTCGCCGACCGGCGCGGCCTCGACCGGCTGCCCCCGGTCACCGCCGTCGACACCCCGCTGTCCACGATCTCCGACCACCGGCCGCTCATCGTCGACCTCGGCTGACCGGGCCGGCGCTCAGCCCAGCCCCGACGCCCGCTGCGCCGCCCGCACCGCGTTGCGGAACAACATCGCCACCGTCGTCGGACCCACCCCGCCGACCCGCGGCGTGATCGCCCCCGCCACCTCGGCACACGACTCGTCCACGTCCGGCAGCAACCGCCGCCCCTCGTAACGCACCCCGCCGCCCACCACCACACCACCCGGACGCACATGCTCCGGCTGGATGATCCCCGGCACCCCGGCCGCCGCCACCAGGATGTCCGCCCGCCGCGTGTACCGCGCCCAGTCCGGCACCCCCGTGTGCACCACCGTCACCGCCGCGTTCGCCGTCGGCCGCTTCTGCGCCAGCAGCATCGCCAACGGCCGGCCCAACGTGGCGCCCCGACCCAGGATCACCACCTCCCGGCCCGCCACCGGCACCCCGTGGAACGCCAGCAACGCCTCGATCCCCGCCGGCGTGCACGGCAACGGACCCGGCAGGCCCAACGCCAACCGGCCCATGTTCACCGGGTGCATCCCGTCCACGTCCTTGTCCGGGTCCAGCTCCGCCAGGGCCCGGTCGTAGTCCAGGTGACCCGGGATCGGATACTGCACCAGCACCCCGTGCACGGCCTTGTCCGCGTTGAAATCCGCCAGCACCGCGTGCAGGTCCGCCTGCGACGCCGAGGCCCGCAGATGCACGTGCGGCGACACGAAACCCAGCTCCGCCGCCTGCCGCTGCTTGATCCGGATGTAACCCGCGCTCGCGTCGTCGTCGCCCACCAGCACCGTCGCCAACGCCGGCGTCACACCCGCCGCGCGCAACTCCACCACCGACTCGGCGACCTCCGCCAGCACCTGCGCCGCCACCGGCGCACCCGGCAGCAGCCGAGCCGTCGTCGTACCTGAAGAAGACATGCCGCACCCCGCCCGCGGGAGCCCAGGCGGTCGACCCCCACGACGAGCTCCCCGATGGTTGACCCATCCCCGTGCCGCCAGTCGCGTTCACCCCCAGCCTGCCACAGCGCGCTCCGCGACCGCATCCGCCACCGCCTGCCACCGCGGCAACGACCCCAGCAGCGCCGCCGCCCGCCGCCGGCGATCCGCCGCCGACGCCACCCCCAGATCCGCCACCGCCGCCTCGAACGCCGGCCGCAACACCCGCTCCCGCTCCGGCGCGTCCACCGCCAGCACCGCGTGACACCGCGCGTACGTCACCACGATCCAGAACATCGCCTCCCGGTGCGCGCCCGCCGCCACCAGCTCCGCGCTCCCGTCCACCACTACCGGCCGCCCCACCGCCGACAGGTCCGCCGAGAACGGAAACGGGGTACGCCCCACCCGCGCCGCCTCGTCGAACGTCACCGCCAACCCCGCCAGGTGCTCCCGCACCCGGCCCGGACCCACCCCGCCGCCGTCGAGCGACGCCAGCAACTCCTCGTACCGGTCGGCGAACCCGTACGCGGCCAGCACCTCCCGCGCCCGCACGTACCGCCGCCGCACCGTCGGATCCCGCAACCCCGCCACCGCCGGCAGCAGCGCCAGCACCGACGTGGGGAACACCCACCCCAGCACCTGCTCCGCCAGCGACGCCCGCCCGTCCAGCCGTGCCAACCCGCCCTCGACGCGCCGCCGCACCCCGGCACACCGCCGGCGCACCCACACCCGATCCGCGTACCCGGCCGCCACCCGCTCCCGGATCGCCGCCAGCCGGCCCGACGGGTCCGCGATCACCGCGTCCGTGCGGAACATCGGCGCGAACACCCACGACCCCAGCACCTCCTCCGGCGACCCCAGCTCCGCCCACGTCAGCGCCGAGACCTCCAGCAGCACCCCCCGGTGGCGGAACTTGCCCACCTTCGCCGCCGGGCCGTCCCGCACCAGCAGCACGTCCACGTCCGACGACGCCGGCAGCACCGCCCCGTCCGGCAGGCCCACCGTCGACCCGCTGAAGAACGCGCCCCCGATCGACGGGTCCCGGCGCATCGCCTCGCGCACCCACCCGGCCGCCACCGCCCGCGCCGCACCCACCCGCATCCCGGCCATGCTGCCCGCTCAGGGCGCCGCCCGCCGCGCCACCAGGCCCGCCAGGGCCCGGTTCGTGCGGTTCGACGCCACCGCCGCGCGCTGCTGACCCGCCGTCACCTCGATGTACGTCTGCGACGACGCCAACGACGCGTGCCCCAGCAACCGCATGATCTCCGCGGCGCTCGCCCCGTCCTCGGCCAGCCGCGTCGCGAACGTGTGCCGCAACGCGTGCAGCCGCGCACCCCGCGGCACCCGGTCACTGATCCCGGCCCGCCGGAAACACGACTCCACCAGATACTGCAGGCCACCCCGCCGCAGCGCCGCACCCCGCCGGTCCACCAGCAGCGGCGAGTCCGGCCGGACACTGCGCGACCCGAACCGCCGCCGCCGGCTGTCCAGATAGTCCGCCAGCACCCGGTCCACACCCGCCTCGATCGGCACCGTCCGCGGCCGCCCACCCTTGCCGGCCACGTCAACCCGGCGCTCACCGTCCCGGCCGGCCACCGACGCCACCCGCAGCGCCAGCAGCTCGGACAGCCGCAGGCCCGCGCACAGCGCCAGCGCCAGCACCGCCAGGTCCCGCTCCGGCCACGGGTCGCGCTGCCGGCCGTCCTCGCGGGCCACCGCGGCCAGCAGTTCCTCCGGGGTGTCCTCGCCGCGCAACGGCTTGGGCTGGGGGAGCGGGGTCCGGGGCCGCCCCACCGCCGGCATGGGATTGCCGGGTACGACGCCCTCGGCGACCAGGAACGTGAAGAAGCTGTTCCAGGTGGACCAGGCACGATGGACCGACGCGGCGGCGCGGGGCGCGGCGAAGCGGGCGAACGCCGCCCGCATGACCCGGGGGGACAGGGCGGTGACCGGGAGCCGGTCGAGGGGGAGGGGAGTGGTCCCGTCCTCGGTGGCCACCAGTCCCGCGATGGTGGCGAGGTCCCGCCGGTAAGCCGCCAGGGTGTGCGGGGAGGGCTTGCGGGTGGCCCGGGCGGTCAGGAACTCCTCGATCAACCGCCCTACCGGTTCGTCCGGTTTGTCATGCATAAGGCATATTATGCATGATTTTCGCGTTCGTGTCAGCGGCCGATCCCGGGGGAGCGACCCCCGGAAACCACTTGTCGCCCCCCGCAGACTGGGTCCGTGGTGGACATCGACGAAGAACTCGTACGCCGGCTCGTCACCGCACAGTTCCCACGGTGGGCGCACCTGCCCGTCGCCGCCGTGCCGCGGCAGGGGTGGGACAACCGCACGTTCCGCCTCGGCGACGACCTCGTCGTGCGCCTGCCCAGCGCCGAGGGCTACGTGCCCGGCGTCGCCAAGGAGGACCGCTGCCTGCCGGACCTGGCCCGCCACCTGCCGCTGCCCGTACCCGAACCGGTGGCCACCGGAGCGCCCGGCGCCGGCTACCCGTACCCCTGGTCGGTGCGGCGCTGGCTGCCCGGCGACACCCTCGAGGCCGCCGGGAAGGTCGACCGGCCGGCCGTGGCGCGTGATCTCGGCGCGTTCCTGGCCGCGCTGCGGCGGGCGCCCACGGCGGGCGGCCCGGTGGCCGGGCGGCACTCCTGCTTCCGGGGCTGCCACCCGAGCGCCTACGGCGACGACGTCGAGCAGGCCCTCGACGTGCTGCGCGACCGGGTGGACACGGCCGCCTGCCGGGACGTCTGGGCGCGGGCGCTGACCTCCGCCTGGCCGGGGCCGCCGGTCTGGTTCCACGGCGACGTCGCGGCCGGCAACCTGCTCGTCGCGGGCGGGCGGCTGGCCGCCGTCATCGACTTCGGCACCTGCGGTGTCGGGGATCCGGCGTGCGACCTTGTGCCGGCCTGGACGTGGTTCCTCGGCCCGGAGCGCAAGGTGTTCCGGGAGGCGGTCGGCCTGCCCGACGACGCCTGGCGGCGCGCCCGCGGCTGGGCGTTGTGGAAGGCGCTCATCACGCTGGCGGGCGCGCACGGCCGGAACGAGGAGCAGTCCCGGATCCTCGCGGCGGTCCTGGCCGACCCGGTGGTGGGCTGACCCCTCTCGGGGAGGCCCCGGAACTGCTTACTTGACATAATGTACATTATCGACTTTGGCGCGGATGCGGCGTTGACGCTGGCGGTGCCGTCTGAATTCGGTCATGGCGACTTCCCGCCACCTGCGGGCTCTGTCGTTTCGTTCAGCCGGGCCCGATGCTGACTGCACCGGAGCCGTCCGCGATGCGGGCGGCTCCTGGCCGAACAACCCAGGGAGCGTACATGAGGAAAAGCGCCCTTTGGCTGGCCACCGCAGTCTCCAGCATGGCCCTCGTCGTGGGGCCCGGACTGCCGGCCGCCGCAGCTGACCCCGCCCTCGCGACGACCGCGTCGCAGGCCTACACCTACGACCTCGCCACCGCCACCACGAGCGACCCGGTGACCCAGGCGAAGATCGACAGGATCGCCGCGCAACTACCCGCGGACTGGCGTGCCCGGCTCGCCGCCGTGCGGGCCGAGTCCGGCATCGAGCCCTCCGGCCTGCGCAACGCCATCGCCGCAGCCATCGACCCCGGCGACTACGAGTGCGGCGACACCGCCTTCAGTGCCTGGGCCGACGAGATGATCGGCGGCATCGACATCGGCACGCTGTTCGTCCTGGTCATCTTCGGGGTCCTGGACTACCCGACCTACGACGCGGTCCTGTACGGCTCGTCGGCCGACCAGTCCGACTACGGCCTGCCCGCGGAGTACCAGAACTCGATGTCGCGGGCCTTCCGCGCCGCGCAGAAGTTCTGGGACGTACCGCTCGGCGACGTCGACTTCTTCGCCATGCAGAACGACATGCTGCAGGACCCGGAGCGGGTCGCCCGGATGGTCACGCTGTTCCTGGGTCTGAGCGGTGACGACGCGCGCAGCATCGCCGAGCAGCTCATCGCGATCATCGACTCCGACCCGGGTCTCGCCGGTGGGGACAGCCCGCTGTTCACCCTGAACGCCTTCGCGTTCAGCGCGGCGGACGAGACCGGGCCGCCCTTCGCGGGCCTGCCCGACAAGATGGTCTTCGGCGAGGGCATGTTCACCGCGCTGGAGGTGCTGGGCATCAGCGACGCGGGCCCGCGCGCGGTGCTCGGTCACGAGATGGCCCACCACGTGCAGTACGAGGCCGGCCTGTTCGACAGCCCGCTGACCGGTCCCGAGGCGACGCGCCGCACGGAGCTGATGGCCGACGCCTTCGGCACCTACTTCGTCACCCACGCGCGGGGTCTGGCCCTGAACGACCGCCGGGTCCTGGAGGCGGAGCGGGCCTTCTACGAGGTGGGCGACTGCTCGTTCACCGCGAACGGCCACCACGGCACCCCGAACCAGCGGCTCCGGGCCTCGACGTGGGGTGCGGATCTCGCCGACGGCGCCCAGAAGCAGGGTCACATCCTGCCGTCGGCCACCCTCGATCTGCAGTTCGAGCAGCAGCTGCCGGTGTTCGTCGCGCCGGACGCGAACGAGTGATCCGACGCGGCTGAAACCGGGCCGGCTGTCCCCCGTGGACGGCCGGCCCGGTTTCGGTTCGGCGGCGGTTCAGAGCCAGCCGCGGCGGGCTGCCTGCACCCCCAGCTGGAACCGGCTGCGGGCGCCGAGTGACTTCTGCAGGGCGGCGATCCTCCTGGTGACCGTGCGTTCGCTGACTCCCAGCTCCCGCGCGATCGATTCGTCGGTGAGGCCCGCGCCGAGCAGGGTGAGCAGGTGCCGGTTCGACTCGCTGGGGCCACCGTCGGGCGCGCCGTCGAGGGGTATGGCGGAGATGGGCACGCCGAGTGCCCAGAACGATTCGAAGACGCCGATCAGGGCGTCGAGGAAACCGCCGCCGAGTATCACCAGCCCGTGCAGGCGCTCGGCGCCGGGCATGGGTGCGGTGAGGACCGCCCACCGGTTGTCGGCGATGGTGAGGTTGCAGGGGATGTTGGGGAAGACCCGGGCGCTCTCCCCCGCTGAGATCGCCTGCTGGACGAGCGCCATGGCCGTGGGCTGCCGGAGGATGTGCGTGCTGTAGACCACGCGGTACGTGACGCCCCGCTGCATGGCCTCGGCGGACCCGGGTGCCTGCGCCAGCTCGGGCGCGCCGTTGCCGACGGGCCCGACGGACAGTGCCATGACCTGGGTGCGGACCTCGCGGTGCAGTTTCTCCTGGGCCGCGATCGTGCTGTCGGTGGTGGTGAGCACCTCCAGGTAGTCGGGCAGGGGTGACTGCTGCGCCCACAGCCGCCCCAGCGCCTCGGAGCCCTGTCGGGCCGCCGCGGCGGCGCGCAGGTGTTGTTCGGCGAGGACCTCGAGGGTGAGCCGGGGCGGCAGCGGGACCCAGCTCTCCCCGTCGAGCCTCACGAGGCCGAGGCCGGCCAGCTCGTCGAGGGCCTCGTCGACGGCGTTCACGTCGATGCCGAGCCGTGCGGCGAGCGTCTCGCGCTGTGGAGGTCCGCCCTGCACGAGGGCAAGGTAGGCGCGTTCGGTCAGGTCGGACATTCCGAGGTCGCGCAGTGCACCCACAACTGGTGTCTATCACGGTCTCTGGCTGGGCGGATGCCCCGTCGTTGCGGCTCGACCGGCCCCGGGCCGCCGGTCAGGGCCGGAGGTCGACCACTCCCTTGCCGGTGCGGATGTCGAGCGGCACGGAGACCTGGTCGTGGGCGATGAGCCAGGTCCCGTCGATCTTCTGGAGGCAGAAGGTGGCCCGGACCCACATGCCGTTCGTCGCGGTCCCGTCGTGCAGTGTGCCGCTGAGCCGGCCGAACGCGTGTCCGAACGCGACGTCGTCGCCGACGGTGAGGGTCAGGTCCCGGACCTCGTAGGACACGGTGTCGAAGAACGCGAAGACGTTCGCCCAGTTCTTGAGTTTGGCGTCGATCCCGACGTGTTGCAGTGGCGGTTCGACGTCGAAGGACACCACGTCCGTCGTGTAGAGCCTTCGCAGGGCCTCAAGGTCCTTGTTCCGCAGTCCTTCGACGATCCCGTCGATCTGCTGACGGATGCTGGTGTCGTCTGCGTCGTGTCGCGGCATGTTCTCCTACCTCTCCTTCGGAGGAAACTGTCCCGTGCCCGGCCGTGTTCGGCGGCGAAGGCTGATCTCGCGCTCCATGTGCGAGAGCTTGTGCGGATTACGCGCGGGGCGCGGGACGGCCTGGCGGACTCCCCCGCCGTCGCCCAGGAAGACGACGTCCGGGGCCAGGATGTCGAGCAGCCCTACAGGTCGCCCGTCTCGGTCGCCCGCTGGAACGCCGCGAGCGCGTCCCGGCTCTGCGCGGTGGGCAACGGCTGGAGGACGACTGCACCCTGGCGCCTGTTCAAGCGCGTGCGAAGTCGGAGGGCTTCCTGTGTGGCCCGACACGGGCCACGCGAGGGATATCCGAATCCGGCCGGTTGCCGATAGTGTCCACGGATCGCACCGTCCGTTCATCCGGAGGGCTCCGTCATGAGGTTCGGACTTCCGTGGCTGCCCCGAACGGTGGCCACCGTGCTGCTTCTTCTCGGAGGGGTCGGCGTGCCCGCCGCGTCCGCCTCGGCGGCGCCGACGCCGCCGGCGGGTACGGACCTCACCGTCGACCTGTCCGGCGGGACGATTGCGCTGGGGGTCACGAAGAAGACGCTTCACCTGAAGATCAGCAACCGGGGCGACGCGACCCCGACCCGGGTCGTCGTCCGGGTCGACGCGTCGGAGCTGGACGCGTTGGATTTCAGGCTCACGCTCTGGCCGACCGGCGGGCTGGCTGAGTGCGACGGGGACTTCTCCGGCTGGTACTGCGACCTGCTGCCGGATCAGCTTCCGGGGCCGGGCGAGACGGTGGACCTTCCCGTTGTCGCCACCGTCCAGACCGGAGAGCCACTCGCGGGCCGGATCAAGGTGACGGTCGAGGTCGAGCCGGTCGACACGAATCCGGCCGACAACATCAGGTGGTTCCCGATCGAGGTGGTCGATCACTCCGAAGCCGACCTCTCGGTGGTCGCGCCGGACGTGACGCAGTCGGTGCGGATCGCTGCCGACGGCAGCCTCGAATCCACCGGCACGTTGAATCCGGGCGAGACGGGCGCGGTGCGCTACACGATCGCCAACCAGGGGCGCAAGGCGGTCGACGGCGTCAAGGTCGAGCTGCGCCTGCCCACGGGCGTCACGTTCACCAGGCCGCCGGGCGAGTGCGTCCTGGGTGACGCCGGGCGTGCGGCGGTCTGCACCTACGACCGGCTGGCCCTCGTTCCTGTCGAGCAGGACACCGACCCGAACGACCAGCGCCACTCCGCCGTCGAGCTGTACCACCTGGTGACCGTGTCGGCGGCCACGAAGGCGCCGGTCACGTTGCGAAACGGGACCGTCCGGGTCGAGGGCCTGAGCGACCCTGACTCGGATCGTTCCGGCCCGGTGCGGAGCGTCCTTCCCGCGAACGCCGTCGCGGTACGGGCGGTCGATGTGGACGACAGCGACAACCAGGACGGGTTCGCGGTCGTGGTGGTCGCGAACAGCAGCGGCGGCGGTGGTGGTGGCGGCGATCCCGGTGCGGGTGGTGGCGCTGGTGGTGGTGGCGAGCCCGGTGGCGAGCCCGGTGGCGGTGGTGGCGGTGGCGGTGGCGGCAGCTTGCCGATCACCGGGTCCCGGGCGGGGCTGACCGCCGGGACCGGCCTCGCCCTGCTGGTGGGTGGCGGCGTGCTGCTGCTCCTGACCCGACGGCGCCGGGCCAGCCGCTGACCCTCGACGGGTGACCGGTGTCGGCGGTGCGCAACTGACGGAACTGGTGGCCACGGCAGGTGCGTTCACCGGCTCAGGCTGACCTCTCGCTCCATGTGGGACAGCTTGTGCGGGTTGCGTACGGCGTAGAGCCCGGTGACGAGCCCGTCGTCGATGCGTACGGCCAGGACGGCTTCGATCTCGCCGCCCTGCTCCATGATCAGCGCCGGGTAGCCGTTGACCTGTGCCGGCCGCAGCGACATCAGTTCGGCGATCTTGCCCAGCCCGGCGGCCAGCAGGCGGGCCACCTTGTCGGCGCCGACGACGGGCCGCGGGACGGCCTGGCGGACTCCCCCGCCGTCGCCGAGGAAGACGACGTCCGGGGC
This sequence comes from Micromonospora chaiyaphumensis, assembly GCF_900091435.1. Taxonomy (GTDB): domain Bacteria; phylum Actinomycetota; class Actinomycetes; order Mycobacteriales; family Micromonosporaceae; genus Micromonospora; species Micromonospora chaiyaphumensis. The sequence goes on along the minus strand of NZ_FMCS01000001.1, from coordinate 192,054 downwards.
CAGGATGTCGAGCAGGCCCTGCAGGTCGCCCGTCTCGGTGGCCCGCTGGAAGGCCGCGAGCGCGTCGCGGCTCTCGGCGGCGGACACGGCCCCGCGGGGCCGGCGCGCGGCGACGTGTTCCCGGGCGCGGTGGGCGATCTGGCGGACGGTGGCCGGGCTCTTGTCGACGGCTTCGGCGATCTCGTCGTAGCCGAGGTCGAACACCTCGCGCAGCACGAACACGGCCCGCTCGGTGGGGGTGAGCGTCTCCAGCACCAGCAGCATCGCCATGGAGACGCTGTCGGCCAGCTCGACGTCCTCGGCGACGTCGGGTGCGGTGAGCAGCGGTTCGGGCAGCCAGGGGCCGACGTAGGACTCCTTGCGGCGGCCGAGTGTGCGCAGCCGGGCGAGGGCCTGGCGGGTGGTGATCCGGACCAGGTACGCGCGCTGTTCCCGCACCGTGCCGAGGTCGACGCCCACCCAGCGCAGCCAGGTCTCCTGGAGGACGTCCTCGGCGTCGGCGGCGGAGCCGAGCATCTCGTAGGCGACGGTGAACAGCAGGTTGCGGTGGGTGAGGAACACCTCGGTGGCGGGGTCCGGGCGGTCGTCGGGTGCGCTCTGCGCCGTGCCGGCCATGGGTGGCTCCTGTTCGGTTTCGACGGTGTCCCCCATGAGATGCCGGGGCGGGGCACCGTTGTGACACCGGGCCGGGTGTGGGGTGCGTCACGTGGTCGCCCTGTCACGGGGACGGGCCCCCCGGCATCTCGTGGTCGTCAGATGGGACACCACGAGGGAGGACGAGCCATGGAAGCTCGATTCGACATGATGGCCAACGAGATCGCCGTGAAGTTCGCCAAGCGGTTCGCCAACGCCGCGATGGTGATCCACCAGTCGCCGCTGCCGAGTTCCACGCAGGAACTGGTGTCGCTGCGGGCCAGCCAGATCAACGGGTGCGGGTGGTGCATCGACATGCACACCAAGGAGGCCGCGGCCGCCGGTGAGACGGCGGTACGGCTCAACCTGGTCGCCGCGTGGCGGGAGTCCACCGTGTTCACCGAGGCCGAGCGGGCGGCGCTGGCGCTCGCCGAGGAGGGCACCCGGCTCGCCGACGCCCACCAGGGGGTGTCGGACGAGACGTGGGAGGCGGTGCGCAAGCACTACGACGACGACCAGATCGCGGCGCTGGTCGCCCTGGTGTCGCTGATCAACGCGGCGAATCGGATGGCCGTGATCGTGCACCAGCGGGGCGGTTCGTACGAGGCGGGGATGTTCGCCGCGGCGCTCAACTGACCGGAGGGTTCGGCACCGGGGACGGCGTGGACATGGGGCCAGGCCGTCCCCGGTGCGGCCGGGTCAGGCGCCGACGTAGGCGGCGAGGTGTTCTCCGGTGAGGGTGGAGCGGTCGGCGACGAGGTCGGCGGGGGTGCCCTGGAAGACGATCCGGCCGCCGTCGTGGCCGGCGCCGGGGCCCAGGTCGACGATCCAGTCGGCGTGGGCCATGACGGCCTGGTGGTGCTCGATGACGATGACCGACTTGCCGGAGTCGACGAGCCGGTCGAGCAGGGCGAGCAGGTGTGCGACGTCGGCCAGGTGCAGGCCGGTGGTCGGCTCGTCGAGGACGTAGACGCCGCCGGTGTCGGCCATCCGGGTGGCCAGCTTGAGGCGTTGGCGCTCGCCGCCGGACAGCGTGGTCAGCGGCTGGCCGAGGGTGAGGTAGCCGAGGCCGACGTCGGCGAGCCGGTCGAGGATCTTGTGGGCGGCCGGGCTGCGGGCGTCGCCGGCGCTGAAGAACTCCTCGGCCTCGGTGACCGACATGGCGAGGACCTCGCTGATGTCGCGGCCGCCGAACCGGTATTCCAGCACCGACGCCTGGAACCGCTTGCCCTCGCACACCTCGCAGGTGGTGGCGACGCCGGCCATCATGGCGAGGTCGGTGTAGATGACGCCGGCGCCGTTGCAGGTGGGGCAGGCGCCCTCGGAGTTGGCGCTGAACAGCGCGGGCTTGACGCCGTTGGCCTTGGCGAAGGCCTTGCGGATGGGGTCGAGCAGCCCGGTGTAGGTGGCGGGGTTGCTGCGCCGGGAGCCGCGGATGGCGCCCTGGTCGACCGTCACGACGCCGTCGCGGCCGGACACCGAGCCGTGGATGAGTGAGCTCTTGCCGGAGCCGGCCACGCCGGTGACGACGACGAGCACGCCGAGCGGGATGTCGACGTCGACGCTCCGGAGGTTGTGGGTGTCGGCGCCGCGGACCTCCAGCACGCCGGTGGGGGTGCGGACGGTGGGCTTGAGGTGGGCGCGGTCGTCGAGGTGCCGGCCGGTGAGGGTGCCGCTGCCGCGCAGCCCCGCGACGGTGCCTTCGAAGACCACCTCGCCGCCGGCGGTGCCGGCGCCGGGACCGAGGTCGACGACGTGGTCGGCGACGGCGATGGTCTCGGGCTTGTGTTCGACGACGAGGACGGTGTTGCCCTTGTTGCGCAGTTGCAGCAGCAGGTCGTTCATCCGCTGGATGTCGTGGGGGTGCAGGCCGATGGTGGGCTCGTCGAAGACGTAGGTCACGTCGGTGAGCGAGGAGCCGAGGTGGCGGATCATCTTGGTGCGCTGTGCCTCCCCGCCCGAGAGCGTGCCGGAGGGCCGGCTCAGCGACAGGTAGCCCAGCCCGATCTCGACGAAGGAGTCGAGGGTGTGCTGCAGCTTCGCCAGCAGCGGCGCGACCGACGGCTCGTCGAGGCCGCGTACCCAGGCGGCGAGGTCGCTGATCTGCATGTCGCACGCGTCGGCGATGCTGATCCCGTTGATCTTCGACGAGCGGGCCGCCTCGCTGAGCCGGGTGCCCCCGCAGTCGGGGCAGGTGGTGAAGGTGACGACCCGCTCGACGAACGCGCGGATGTGCGGCTGCATCGAGTCGACGTCCTTGGCGAGCATCGACTTCTGGATCTTCGGGATCAGGCCCTCGTACGTCAGGTTGATGCCCTCGACCTTGATCTTGACCGGCTCCTTGTAGAGCAGGTCGTGCAGTTCCTTCTTCGTGAACTTGCGGATCGGCTTGTCCGGGTCGAAGAAGCCGCAGCCGCTGAAGATGCGCCCGTACCAGCCGTCCATGCTGTAGCCGGGGACGGTGAGTGCACCCTCGTTGAGGGACTTGCTGTCGTCGTAGAGCGCGGACAGGTCGAAGTCGGTGACCGAGCCCATGCCCTCGCAGCGGGGGCACATGCCGCCGGTGATGCTGAAGCTGCGCCGCTCCTTCGTGGTCTGCCCGGCGCGCTGGACGGTGACCGCGCCGGCGCCGCTGATGGAGGCGACGTTGAAGGAGAACGCCTGGGCCGAGCCGATGTGCGGCTGGCCGAGGCGGCTGAAGAGGATGCGCAGCATGGCGTTGGCGTCGGTGACGGTGCCGACGGTCGAGCGGGGGTTGCCGCCCATCCGTTCCTGGTCGACGATGATCGCGGTGGTCAGCCCGTCGAGGACGTCGACCTCGGGCCGCGCGAGGGTCGGCATGAAGCCCTGCACGAAGGCGCTGTAGGTCTCGTTGATCAGCCGCTGCGACTCGGCGGCGATGGTGCCGAACACCAGCGAGCTCTTGCCGGAGCCGGAGACGCCGGTGAACACCGTCAGCCGCCGCTTCGGGATCTCGATGCTGACGTCCTTGAGGTTGTTCTCGCGTGCCCCCTGCACGCGGATCAGCTCGTGGGTGTCGGCGACGTGCTGCGCGGGCGACGGGGTGTCCGTCCTCATCGTGTCTCCATCTGTCGCGTGGGCCGCGGTCGCGGCCCCGTCCGGCGTCGGCTCGCTCGATCTGACCATGTCGGTCCGACAGGTCAGCGCAGCTCCTTGATGCGGATCAGGTTGCCCGCGGGGTCGCGGAACGCGCAGTCGCGGACCCCGTAGGGCTGATCGATCGGCTCCTGGACGACCTCGGCGTCGCCGGCCTGGAGCTTCTCGAAGGTGGCGTCGAGGTCGTGGGTGGCCAGCAGGATCCACCCGTAGGTGCCCTTGGCCATCATCTCGACGATGGTACGGCGTTCCTCGTCGGTGACACCGGGGTCGGCGGCCGGCGGCGCCAGCAGGATGGACGTGCCGGGCTGCCCGGCGGGGCCGACGGTGATCCAGCGCATCCGGCCCTGTCCGACGTCGCTGCGGACCTCGAACCCCAGGATGTCGCGGTAGAAGGCCAGGGAGGCCTCCGGGTCGTCGTGCGGGAGGAAGGTGGTGTCGATGGTGATGTCCATGGCAGTCAGGCTAGGTGGGGCGCGACGGCGGGCGCTTCTCGATTCCTGATCGGTCTGGTGACCTGCTTCGCCACGCAGGGCGGCAGCTCGGCGGCCCCGCCGGCCGCGGCCCGGGCCCGGTAGGTGCTGGGCGGGATGCCGACCAGCTCGGTGAAGCGGGTGCTGAAGGTGCCCAGCGAGGAGCAGCCGACCGCGAAACAGACGTCGGTGACGCTGAGGTCGCCGCGGCGCAGCAGCGCCATGGCCCGTTCGATGCGCCGGGTCATGAGGTAGGCGTACGGGGACTCGCCGTAGGCCAGCCGGAACTGGCGGCTGAGGTGCCCGGCGGACATGTGGGCGCCGCGGGCGAGCGCCTCGACGTCCAGTGGCTGGGCGTACTCCCGGTCGATCCGGTCGCGGACCCGGCGCAGCCGGGCGAGGTCGCGCAGCTGCTGCGCCCGGTCGGAACTGCTGCTCACCTGCCCGATCGTGCCATGTGCCGTCGGGGTTGCCCACCGCGGTGCGGGGCGTGTCAGGGTGCCCGGGCGCTGCGGCGGGCGGCCACCGCGCTCCAGCCGATCGCGGTGGCGAGCGTCAGCACCACCACGGCGAGGGTGAGCCAGACGGGCAGCTTCCCCACCGGGGTCTCGGCGAGGATCAGCTTCACCCCGGCGAAGGCGAGCAGCACCGCCAGGCCGTAGCGCAGGTAGCCGAAGTGCCGCAGCAGGCCGGCCAAGCAGAAGTACAGGCTGCGCAGGCCGAGCACCGCGAACGCGTTGGCCGTCCAAACCAGGAAGGTGTTGGTGGTGATGGCCAGGATCGCCGCGACCGAGTCGATCGCGAAGACGACGTCGGTGGCCTCGATCGCCACCAGCGCGACCAGCAGCACGGTGCCCTTGCGGCGGCCGTCGACCCGGACGGTGAAGCGGCCGTCGTGGTAGCGGGACTCCGCCGGCACCAGCCGGCGGAACAGGCGGACGGCGACGTTGCGGTCGGGGTCGACGTCCGGCTCGCCGCGCACGGCGAGGCGCCAGCCGGTCCAGATCAGGAACGCGCCGAGCACGAGACCGGCCCAGGCCAGCCGGTCCAGCAGTTCGGCGCCGGCGAAGATGAACACCAGCCGGAAGCCGAGCGCGCCGAGCACCCCCCAGAACAGCACCTTGTGCTGGTAGACGGACGGCACCCGGAAGTAGTCGAACAGCAGCGCGAAGACGAACACGTTGTCGACCGACAGCGCCTTCTCCAGCAGGTAGCCGGAGTAGTAGGCCACGGCCGGCCCGCTGCCCCGCCAGAGCCAGATCACCAGCCCGAAGGTGACCCCGGCGGTGATCCACACCGCGCTCCACCGCAGCGCCTCGCGCAGTTCGATGACGTGGTGGTCGCGGTGGGAGAACACGTCGACGGCCAGCATGACGGCGATGACCGCGCCGACCGCCACCCAGGCCCAGACCGGCGCCGCGAAGGTGGTCTGGTCCATCCGGCGTCCTCCGCATCCGCAGCAGGGCGGGGCCGGGCGCCCGTGCCGGCCGGCCGGGGCCGGCGACGGGCTGCGTCATTCCCGAGCCTAGGCGAGCCGCCGCCCGGGGTACGGCGGTCCGGCGAAGTCCGCCCGTGGGCTCAGCGCAGCCGGCGGGCGCCGAACCGGGTGGGCGGGTCGGCGATGGCGTCCTGGGCGGCGACCAGCTGCAACTCCCGGGTGCCGGCGGCGAGGGTGGCCTCCAGGACGGCGTAGACGGAGTTGGTGGTGCGCTCCAGCGCCGCCTCCGGCGACCCGGACGTGGCGAGGTGGGCCAGGTAGAGCGCGGCGGTGACGTCGCCGCCGCCGTTGGGGGTGATCGGCAGCAGCGGTGTGGTGACCGCCCAGGCGCCGGCGTCGGAGACGGCCACGACCTCCAGCGACCCGGCGGGCAGGTCGCCGTGCAGCACGCTGGTGACCAGCACGTGCCGGGGGCCGCTGTCGCGGACGACGTCGACGGCGGCGAGCAGGTCGTCCAGGGTGTCGGTGCTGCGGCCGGCGAGGAACTCCAGCTCGAACTGGTTGGGGGTGACGATGTCGGCGCGGGGCACGACGGTGTCGCGCAGGTACTCGGGGATGCCCGGGCGGACGAACATGCCGCGGCCGACGTCGCCCATCACCGGGTCGCAGCAGTACAGGGCGTCCGGGTTGGCGGCCTTGACCCGGGCGACCGCGTCGAGGATCACCGCGCCCATCGCCGGGTCGCCCTGGTAGCCGGACAGGACCGCGTCGGCGGTGCCGAGGACGCCGCGGTCCTCGATGCCGGCGATCACCTCGGCGACGTCGGCGGGCGGCAGCAGCGGCCCGCGCCAGGCGCCGTAGCCGGTGTGGTTGGAGAAGTGCACGGTCAGCACCGGCCAGACCTCGTGCCGGAGCCGTTGCAGCGGGAAGACGGCGGCGGAGTTGCCGACGTGACCGTAGGCGACCGACGACTGGATGGACAGGATCTTCACCGGCTCATCGTCGCATCCGCCGTGGCGGCGCCGGTCAGGTGTCGGTGCGCAGCCGGGCGTGCACGTGCATGTCGTGCCAGCCGTCGAGGTGCCGGGCGGCGCCGCGGTTCGTGCCCTCGGCGGCGAGGCCGGCCCGTTCGGCCACCCGGCAGGAGGCCGGGTTGGCGGTGGAGTGCCGCAGCCAGACGCGGTGCAGGCCGACCCGGTCGAAGGCGAACGCCGTCAGGGCGCTCAGGGCGCGGGTGGCGACGCGCCGGCCGCGGGCGTCGGGCAGCACCCAGTACGACACCTCGGCCTGGGCCTCGGGCAGGTCGACCGCGCGGAGGCTGATCTGGCCGAGGACGGCGGTGCCGTCGGTGATCGCCCAGCCCGCGCCGGTCTCCTGCCGCCACCGGCCGGGCCAGGAGTCGAGCCAGTCGCGGGCCTCGTCGCCGGTCATGGCGCGGCAGTGCCAGCGGCGGATCGCGGGGTCGGCGTACGCGGCGAGGACGGCGGGCCGGTCGTCGGGGCGCCAGGGGCGCAGGAGCAGGTCGCCGGCGTCGAGGTCGGGTTGGGGCCGGCCGGCGAGGGTGCCCGGGGCCAGGGCCGGGGTGGTGAGCAGCGGCATGCGTTCATGATCCACCACGACGGGCGGTGACCGCCGAGCGACGGCGGGTGCGGGGGCGCGAGCTGCGGTGACCGTTCGGCTCAGGGTTTCGACCGTCCGGCGCGTGACGGGTTTCGCCGCACGGCCCCGCAGGGGCATGAAACGGGTGAATCTCTCGCCATCCTTCCGGAGAGGAAGCAATCATGCTTTCCGCACTCGATCGTCGGCACACCGTCGCGCCGCCGGGCTACAGCCGCTGGCTGATACCGCCCGCGGCGTTGGCGATCCACCTCTGCATCGGGCAGGTCTACGCCACGAGCGTGTACAAGAACTCGCTGATCGCGCACTTCGACACCGGGCAGACGGCGATCGGGGTGATCTTCAGCATCGCGATCGTCATGCTGGGGTTGTCGGCCGCGGTGGCGGGCACGTGGGTGGAGGCGAACGGCCCGCGCAAGGCCATGTTCGTCTCGGCGTGCTTCTGGGCGGCCGGGTTCCTGGTCGGCGCGCTGGGCATCGCGACGAAGCAGCTGTGGCTGCTGTACCTGGGCTACGGGGTGCTGGGCGGGATCGGGCTGGGGATCGGGTACATCTCCCCCGTCTCCACGTTGATCAAGTGGTTCCCGGACCGGCCGGGCCTGGCGACCGGGCTGGCGATCATGGGGTTCGGCGGCGGGGCGATGGTGGCCTCTCCCCTGTCGCGGCAGTTGCTGTCGTTCTACGACCCGGGCTACGACCCGGCGAACGCCGGCTCGACGGCGTCGGGCAGCGCCCTGGTGTGGCTGTTCCTGACCCTCGGCGTCGGCTATTTCGTGATCATGATGTTCGGGGTGTTCAACGTGCGGGTGCCGGCCGCGGACTGGCGTCCGGCCGGGTTCGACCCGGCGAAGGTGGCGGCGAAACCGCTGGTGACCACGGCGAACGTGTCGGCGGCGAACGCCGTGAAGACCCGGTCGTTCTGGCTGCTGTGGGTGGTGCTGTTCTGCAACGTGACCGCCGGGATCGGCATCCTCGAGCAGGCCAGCCCCATGATCCAGGACTTCTTCCGGGACAACGGCACGTCGGCGGTGTCGGTGGCGGCGGCCGGCGGGTTCGTGGGCCTGCTGTCGCTGTTCAACATGGCCGGCCGGTTCGTGTGGTCCTCGACGTCGGACCTGATCGGCCGCAAGCCGATCTACCTGGTGTACCTCGGGGTCGGCATGGTGCTGTACGTGCTGCTGGCCCTGGTCGGGCAGGCGGCGACGGCGCTGTTCGTGCTGTTGGCGTGCGTGATCCTGTCGTTCTACGGCGGCGGGTTCGCCACGGTGCCGGCGTACCTGCGGGACCTGTTCGGCACGTTCGAGGTGGGCGCGATCCACGGCCGGCTGCTGACGGCGTGGTCGGCGGCCGGGGTGGCCGGTCCGCTGATCGTCAACGCGTTCCTGGACGCGCAGGGCAAGCCGGGCACGTTGACGGCGGCGGCGTACCGGCCGGCGCTGTTCACGATGGTCGGGGTGCTGGCGGTCGGTTTCGTGGCGAACCTGCTGATCCGGCCCGTGCCGGAGCGGTTCCACGAGCCGGCTTCGGGCCGGGACGGTGTCGAGGATGCGGCGCAGCCGGTGACCGCGGAGAGGAGCGGGTCGTGAACGAGCAGGCCGGTGGCGGGCAGCGGGTCCGCCTGGTGGTGTCGTGGGTGGTGGTGTCGGCGCTGCTGGGATACGGGGTGGTGCAGACGGTGATCACGGCGGCGAAGCTGTTCACCCACTGACGGAAGGACGCCGGCGGCCCGGGACGGAACTCCCCCGGGCCGCTGCGGTGTCAGAGGCCGCCGGCGATGCGCAGGACGGCGCCGGTGGTGTAGGTGGCGTCGGGGCCGAGGAGGAACGCGATGGCGCCGGCGACCTCGTCGGGCTCGCCGGCCCGGCCCAGCGGGATGCGGCCGGCCGCGGTGTCGGGGCGGTCGGGCGCGCCGGAGAGGGCGTGGATGTCGGTGCGGATGATGCCGGGGGCGACGGCGTTGACCCGGATGCCCCGGGGGGCGAGCTCCTTGGCCAGGCCGACGGTGAGGGTGTCGGTGGCGGCCTTGACCGCGGCGTAGTGGATGTACTCGCCGGGGCTGCCGAGGGTGGCGGCGGCGGAGGAGACGTTGACGATGGCGCCGCCCCGGGCCATCCGGCGGGCGGCCTGCTGGGCGCAGAGGACGTACCCGACGAGGTTGACGTCGACGACCTGGCGCAGGTCCTCGACGCGCAGGTCGGCGAACGGCCCGATCGGGCTGGTGATGCCGGCGTTGTTGACCAGGCCGGTGAGCGGGCCCAGCGTCGCGGCGGCGTCGAAGAGGCGCTGGACCTGCTCGGGGTCGGTCGTGTCGGCGGCGACGGCGACACCGCGGCGGCCGGCGGCGCGCACGTCGGCGAGGACCGCGTCGGCGGCGGCGTGGTCGCTGCGGTAGCCGACGACCACGTCGTGACCGGCGGCGGCGAGACGGCGGGCGGTGGCCGCGCCGATGCCGCGCGCCCCACCCGTGACGATGGTGACGGAGGTCAATGTTCTCTCCCCTGCCCTGGCGGTGCCGGTGACGTTACCGTGATCGGCGCGGCAGCCGGTGGAGAGGACGGTCACACATGACGCGGGCGTTGGTGCTGGGTGGCGGTGGGGTGACCGGCGTGGCCTGGGAGTTGGGGCTGCTGGCCGGGCTGGCGGCGCGCGGGCTGGACGTCACCGGCGCGGAGCTGGTGGTGGGCACCTCGGCCGGTTCGGTGGTCGGCGCGCAGGTGTGCTCCGGCACGCCCGTCGAGGAGCTGTACGCGGCGCAGCTGCGTCCCGCCCGCGGCGAGGTGGCGGCCCGGCTGGGGGTCGGGGTGCTGGCCCGGTGGGCGTGGGCGGGCGCCCGGGGTCGCGACGAGGTGCGGGCGCGCGCCCGGGTCGGTGCGATGGCCCTGGCGGCGCGTACCCCGTCGGAGGAATCGCGGCGGGCGGTGATCGCGGCGCGGTTGCCGCTGCGGCAGTGGCCGGCGCGGCGGCTGCTGGTGACCGCCGTGGACGCGGCCTCGGGCGAGTTCGTGGTCTTCGACGCCACGACGGAGGTGGCGCTCGTGGACGCGGTGGGCGCCAGCTGCGCGGTGCCGGGGGTGTGGCCGCCGGTGACCATCGGCGGCCGGCGGTACGTCGACGGTGGGGTGCGCTCGGCGGTCAACGCGGACCTGGCGGCCGGCGCGCGGGCCGTGGTGGTGCTGGCGCCGACGCGGGCCGGGTTCGGGCCGATGCCGCGGCTGTCGGCGCAGGTGGCGCAGTTGCGCTCGGCGGGTGCGGCGGTGGCGGTGGTGTCGCCGGACCGGGCGGCGCGGGCGGCGATCGGGCGCAACGTGCTGGACCCGGCGCGGCGGGCCGCGTCGGCGCGGGCCGGGTTCGCGCAGGCCGCCGCGGTGGCCGAGGAGGTGTCGGCCGTCTGGACGGCCGGGGGTTGATCTTCCGGGTGTCGGTGCCGGCTGGTATCAAGGCAGGCATCAGACACGGGTACGGAAGAGGGCTGTGATGGCGGGCCAGGGTTTGTCCACTGACGAGGTACAGGGCATCCGGGAGGCGCTGGCGGCCGGCCGCAAGCCCAAGGTGGTGTTCACGGCGGCGGCCGGGCAGATATCGGGCCAGCTGGGGCAGGTGGTGGAGCTGACCGACCCGGACGTGTCCGAGGAGTTCGTGGTGGTGCGGTTCGGCCGCGACGAGCTGCCCTTCTCCCCCACCGACGTGGCGATCGCGCCGAAGGGGGCCGGGCGGCGGCCGGCGGAGCCGAAGCCGGAGCCCCCGGTCGCGGCGGCGCCCGCGGAACCGGAGTTCGTATTGGACGCGCCGCCGGTGCCGGCGCCGCGGCGGGAGGAGCCGAGGGTGGAGCAGCAGGCGGAGCCGAAGCCGGCGCGGCGGGCCGTGAAGGCGGTCAAGCCGAAGGGGCCGGCCGGGTTGACGGTGACCCTGGCCTACGCCGAGGGCGAGTGGACGGTGGCGGCGCAGCAGGGCGCGAAGGCCCTCGCCAAGCCGTACGTGGTGAAGCCGGCCGAGGCGCTGCGGATGGTCGCGCTGGTCGACGTGCCCGGCGTGCAGGAGGCGGTGGAGCAGATCCTGGCCGCCGAGCGGGCCGAGGCGGAGCAGCAGGCGGAGAAGCTGCGCGCCGAGCTGGCCGAGATCGAGGCCCGGCTGGCGGAGCTGCACGAGGCCCGCTGAGCCCGCCGCCCGCGCCCCGGCCGGAAAACCCCTCGGCCGGGGCGCGGGCGCTCTGCTACGGTTCCGCGGCGTCCTCGAATAAGACCGGAGGGAGGTGAGCGCCATGGCACGCACGAATGTCACGCGCTCCCACCCGGCCGCGAGGACGTCGGGTTCCTGAACCGGGGAGCGTGCCGCTTCCTGGAAGGACCTTCATGACCGACCTGGTCATCCGCCCGCTCGTCGCGGGCGAGGAGCACCTCTTCGACTCCCTGCCCGACCCGGGGCTGGTCGGGCGCGCCGTGCTCGGCGAGACGTACGCCGCGGGCGGCTTCCGCCCCGAATGGACCTGGGTGGCGCTGCGCGACGGCGTGGTGGTCGCCCGCGCCGCCTGGTGGGCCGGGCCCGACGACCCGGCGCCGCTGGCGCTGGACTGGTTCGACTTCACCGACGCGCGGGCGGCCGTGGAGTTGCTGCGCACGGCGCCGCTGCGCGCCGAGTACTCGATCCTGCTTCCGCACCGCTGGCGGGACGATCCCGCGGTGCGGGAGCAGGCGCAGGCCCGCATCGACGCCGCGACGGCGGCCGGCATGCGGGTGCTGGTCGAGCGGTACCGCTACCGGTGGACGCCCGACTGCGGCCTGCCGGCCCGGCCGGGCCGGCTGGAGTTCCGGGCCGAGCCGGACGACGCGGTGATCCTGGACGCGCTGTGCCGCATCGGCGAGGGCAGCCTGGACGCCCACTTCCAGGCGGCGGCGGCCGCGCACGGCCCGCTCGCGGCGGCCCAGGAGGACCTGGACCTGCTGCGCTGGATGCCCAGCCCGCGCGACTGGTGGCGGATGGCGTACACCCCGGGCGGGGAGCCGGTCGGCCTGGTCGTGCCGGCCCGCAACCCGGCCGGCCACGTCGTGGGGTTCGTCGGCGTGCTGCCCGGCCAGCGCGGCCACGGCTACGCCTTCGACCTGCTCGTCGAGGGCACCCACCTGCTCGTCGAGGCGGGCGCCGACGCGGTCGTGGCGGCCACCGACCAGGGCAACGCCCCGATGGCGGCCACGTTCGCCCGGGCCGGCTATCCGGTCGAGTGGGAGCGCATCGACCTGGTCTGAGACGCCCCGCGGGGCCGGTGCGACCCCCTCGCACCGGCCCCGCGTCACCCGCGCCCGCAGGCTCGTCAGTGTTGCGGGATGTTCTGTACCCCGATCCGCCGGCGGAACACCCAGTAGGTCCAGCCCTGGTAGGCCAGCACGATCGGGGTGAACACGACGGCCACCCAGGTCATGATCTTCAGGGTGTAGGGGGTGGAGGCGGCGTTGGTCGCGGTGAGCGTGCCGGCCGCGTCCAGGGTGGAGGGCAGCACGTTCGGGAACAGCGCGGCGAACAGGGTCGCCACGGCCAGGGCGATGGCCACGGCGGTGCCGGTGAACGCCCAGCCCTCCCGGCGTACCCGGGCGGCGGCGAGACCGCCGAGCAGGGCGAGGGCGGCGCCGACGGCGAGCACGACGGCGGCCGCGCTGGAGCGGATGGTCAGCGTCCAGGCCAGGAAGGCCACCGCCACCACGACGGTGCCCGCGCCGACCTTCACGGCCAGCGCGCCGGCCCGCTCCCGGATGTCGCCGGTGGTCTTCAGGGCCAGGAACACGGCGCCGTGGGTGAGGAACAGGCCCAGGGTGGTCACCCCGCCGAGCAGGGCGTACGGGTGGAGCAGGTCGAGCAGGCCGCCGGCGTACTCGTGGTCGGCGGTCAGCGGCACGCCGCGCAGGATGTTGGCGAAGGCGACGCCCCACAGGATCGCCGGCAGCAGCGAGCCGACGACGATGGCGGTGTCCCAGCGGCGCTTCCAGGACGCCTCGGGGCGCTTGTGCCGGTACTCGAAGGCCACCCCGCGGGCGATCAGGGCGAGCAGGATCAGCAGCAGCGGCAGGTAGAAGCCGGAGAAGAGGGTGGCGTACCACTCGGGGAAGGCGGCGAACATGGCGCCGCCCGCGGTGATCAGCCAGACCTCGTTGCCGTCCCAGACCGGGCCGATGGTGTTGATCAGGACGCGGCGTTCCCGGTCGTCGCGGCCCAGCACGGGCAGCAGCATGCCGACGCCGAAGTCGAAGCCTTCGAGGACGAAGTAGCCGGTGAAGAGCACGGCGACGAGGAGAAACCAGACGGTCGTCAGTTCCACGGTGGGCTCCGGGTCAGTAGGCGAACGCCAGCGGGCGCTCGGCGTCGTCGGTGTCGTCGTCCGCGGCGGGCTGCGGGCTGACGTCGGGCACGCCGGCCTTGGCGTAGCGGACCAGCAGCTTGAACTCGATCACCGCGAGGGTGGCGTAGATCAGGGTGAAGGCGGTGAACGAGGTGAGCACCTCGGTCAGCGAGACGCTGCGGGACACGCCGTTGCGGGTGAGCATCTCGCCGAAGACGATCCACGGTTGGCGGCCCATCTCGGTGAAGATCCAGCCGAAGGAGTTGGCCAGCAGCGGCAGCGCGGGCATGACCAGGCCGGCGCGCAGCAGCCACCGGCTGGTCGGGGTGCGGCCCTTGCGGTGGGTCCAGAGCACGAGCAGGGCGATCGCGGCGGCGGCCATCCCGAGGCCGATCATAAAGCGGAAGCTCCAGTAGGTGACCGGGATGATCGGGGTGTAGCTGCCGGCGCCGTACTGGCTGGCGTACTGGGCCTGGAGGTCGTTGATGCCGTGCACGGTGCCGTTCGGGTCGCCGGTGCCGAGGTAGGACAGCAGGTGCGGGATCTTGAGGGCGAAGATCTCCCGGCTGCCGTCGAGGCTGCCGACGGTGAGCACGGAGAACGAGGCGGGGCTCTCGGTGGTGTAGAGGCCCTCGGCGGCGGCCATCTTCATGGGCTGCACCTGAGTCATGATCTTGCCCTGGATGTCGCCGGTGAACAGCACGAGGGCGGCGGAGACCAGCACGACCCAGGAGCCGAACTTCGTGGCGAAGCGGTAGGCGTCGGTGTCGGCGCTGCCCCGGTTGCGGATGACGTGCCACAGCCCGACGGCCACGATGAGCGACCCGGCGACCAGGAACGCGCCGGCCAGGGTGTGCGGGAAGGTGATCAGGGCGACCTTGTTGGTGAGCACGGCGACGAAGTCGGTCAGTTCCGCCCGGCCGGTGTCGGGGTTGACCCGGTAGCCGACCGGGTTCTGCATGAACGAGTTCGCGGCGAGGATGAAGTAGGCGGACAGGTTGGTGCCGATGGCCGCGGCCCAGATGGCGGCCAGGTGCAGCCGCTTGGGCAGCCGGTCCCAACCGAAGATCCACAGGCCGATGAAGGTGGACTCCAGGAAGAACGCGACCAGGGCCTCGATGGCCAGGGGCGCCCCGAAGATGTCGCCGACGAAGCGCGAGTAGTCGCTCCAGTTCATGCCGAACTGGAACTCCTGCACGATGCCCGTGACCACGCCCATGGCGAAGTTGATGAGGAAGAGCTTGCCGTAGAACTTGGTGAGCTTGAGGTACCGCTCCTTGCCGGTGCGGTGCCACAGGGTCTGCAGGATGGCCACCAGCACGGACAGGCCGATGGTCAAGGGCACGAAGAGAAAGTGGTAGACGGTGGTGACACCGAACTGCCAGCGGGCGACGTCCAACGCGTCCACCTGAAACCCCCAGCTGTGCATACTACGAGACGTAGTAAATACTACTCGGCGTCGTAGAAGAATCGGCAGGGCCACTGGGCCCGAACCGGCCCGGGACCAATGACCCTGATCACCTCCGAACCGGTCAGGATTCGAGAAGCGCGGGTACGCGGCCGCTCCGTAGCGTGACCGATGTGCACATGATCGGCAGGCACGGAGAAGGAGACAACGCATGAAATCCCACGTCAGCTCGATCCTCCTGGGCGTACGCGACATGGAGCGGTCCAAGCGGTTCTACACGGAGGGTCTCGGCTGGAAGGTCGCGCAGGACTACGGCGTCTCGGTGTTCTTCGCACCGGACGGCGGCTCGCCCGTCGGCTTCTACGGCCGCGACGGCCTGGCCGAGCAGGTCGGCACGAGCCCGGACGGCAGCGGCTTCAGCGGGCTGGTCCTCACCTACGTGGTCCGCAGCGAGGCGCGGATCGACGAGGTCATGGCGGAGGCCGAGAAGGCCGGCGCCACGATCCTCAAGCCCGCCGGCCCTCTGCCGTGGGGCGGGTACGGCGGTTCGTTCGCGGACCCGGACGGCTACATCTGGAGCCTCGGCTACAGCGCCCAGGGCGAGAACCAGCCCTACGCGGAATAGCGGCCTCCGGCCGGTGCCCAGCGCGGCTGGGCACCGGCCGCCGCCCGCGCACCCCGGGATCGGTTCCCCCGCTCACCCTGGCGCGTGGCACCATCCAGCACTGATGGACACCCCGATCACCCACTGGCGGGCGCCCCTGCTCTGGCGCGCCGCGCAGCTGGCCGCCCGCGGCCTCGTCGGCCTGGTCGGCCGCCTCGACGTCAGCGGCGACGTGCCCGAGCACCTGCGCCGCGGGCCGCTGGTGCTGGCCGCCAACCACATCAGCCCCTTCGACCCCGTGGTGCTCACGGCGGCCTGCCAGGTCCGCGGCATCCACCCGCGGATCATGGCCACCGGCGGGCTGTTCCGCGCCCCGGTGATCGGCGCCCTGATGCGCCGCGCCGGGCACATCCGCGTCGACCGCGGCACCAGCCGGGTGCACCACTCGCTGGAGATCGCCGCCGGCGCGGTGGCCGGCGGCTCGGTGGTGCTGGTCTACCCGGAGGGGCGCATCGGCCTGGACCCCGGCATGTGGCCCGAGCGGGGCAAGACCGGCGCCGCCCGGCTCGCCTTCGCCGCCGACGCCGCCGTCGTCCCGGTCGCCCAGTGGGGCTCCCACGAGGTGGTGCCCTACCGGGCGCCCAGGGGCATGCTGCGCGGCCTGGCCCGGGCGGTGCGCCGGCGGCCCGTCATCCGGGTGCGGTTCGGCGCCCCGGTGCTGCTGCGCGACCTGCACCCCGGCACCCCGGGCGCGGCCCGGCGGGCCACCGACCGGATCATCGACGCGATCACCGACGAGCTCGTGCCGCTGCGCCCCGACGAGCCGGACCGGCCCCGCCACGTCGACCCCGGCCGGCCCACCGAGACGACCCGGACGCACCGCCGCCGGCCGGCGCGCTGACCGGACGCGCTTCGCCACCACCGACCCGGGGTATGCGAAACCGTCACCCCCGGCCGGCCGAGAGGAAGCGATCGTGACGTCCATTCGGGCTCTGGTGCTCAACTGCACGCTGAAGCCGTCCCCCGCCCCGTCCAGCTCGGAAGTGCTCGGTCAGGAGGTGCTCGACGCGCTGGCCGACCAGGGCGTCGCCGGGGAGATGATCCGGGTCGTCGACCACTCGGTGCGCTTCGGGGTCTCCACCGACGAGGGCCACGGCGACGGGTGGCCCGCCATCCGCGCGAAGCTCCTCGCCGCGCAGATCCTGGTGATCGCCACTCCGATCTGGCTCGGCCAGCCGTCGGCGGTCTGCAAGATGGTCCTGGAACGGCTCGACGCCGAGCTGTCCGAGACCGACGCCGAGGGCCGGCTCCGCACGTACGGCAAGGTGGCCGGCGTCGCCGTGGTCGGCAACGAGGACGGCGCGCACCACACCATCGGCCAGGTGCAGCAGGCGCTCAACGAGGTCGGCTTCACCTGCCCCGCCGCCGCAGCCACCTACTGGGTCGGTGAGGCGCTGCACAAGACCGACTACATCGACGCCCGCCCCAAACCGGACACCACCGGCCGTACCACCATGGCGCTGGCGCTCAACAGCGCGCACCTGGCGCGGCTGCTGGCCGAGCAGCCGTACCCGCCTCCGCAGACCCGCGACGCCGGGGTCGGCCCGAGCCGCCAGCCGGGCTGACGCGCCTCACGTCGGCGTTCCGCTGCGCCGACCCGCCGCCCGGTGCGACCCTGCGAGCGGAACGCGGCAGCCGACGGCGGAGGCGGGGATGAGCGCACCAACGGTCCTGATCACCGGCACGTCCACCGGCATCGGCCTGGAGACCGCCGTGGGCGCGGCCCGCGCCGGCTGGCGCACCGTCGCCACCCTGCGCGACCCCGCCCGCGCCGATCGGCTGCGCGCCGCCGCCGACGCCGCCGGGGTCGGCGACCTGCTGGAGGTACGCCGGCTCGACGTCGTCGACCAGGCCGCGGCGGCCGCCTGCGTGGCCGACGTGGTGGCCCGCCACGGCCGGCTCGACGCGGTGGTCAACAACGCCGGCGCCGGTCACGTCGGCACCCTGGAACGGGAGACCGTCGACGCCGTCCGGGCCGTCATGGAGGTCAACTTCTTCGGCGTCCTGCACGTCACCCGGGCCGCCCTGCCGCACCTGCGCGCCACCCGGGGCCGGCTGATCACCGTGACCAGCGTGGGCGGGGTCGTCGGGCAGCCGTTCAACGAGGCGTACTGCGCGGCGAAGTTCGCCGTCGAGGGGTTCATGGAGAGCCTCGCCCCGGTCGCCGCCACCCTCGGGGTCAGCGTCACCGTGATCGAGCCGGGCGCGGTGGCCAGCGAGTTCGTCGCCAACGTGGGCCTGGACACGGAGGCCGCGGTGGCCGCCGCCGGGGTGTACGGGCCGGCGCTGCGCGCGTACCTGGACCGCAGCGCCGCCGCGTTCGCCACCGCCCAGTCACCGGCGGACGCCGCCGCGGCGGTGGTGGCGACACTCATCGACCCGGAGCCCGCGCCCCGGGTGCAGACCTCCCCCGCGGCTCGGCAGTTCGTCGGCGTGAAGCTGGCCGACCCCGACGGGCTCGGGGTGACCGCGCTGACCGCCGGCTGGGTGCGCTGAGGCTCAGCCGCCCAGCCGGGCGTCCAGCGCCGCCAGGTCGGGCACGAACCAGACGTGGTCGTGGCGGTTGGACTCGGCCACCAGGGCCCGCAGCGCGCCGCTGGCCGCCAGGTGCGCGGAGATGTCACCGACGACGACCAGCCGCAACCGGTAGTTCACGAACTTCTGCATGATCTCCCCGGCGAAGCGGCTGCCCAGGGCGAAGAAGCTCGGGTCGAGCCGCTCGGCGGGCACGGCGACCACCTCGGCGCCGCCGAAGGCCGCGCCGATCAGGTCGAGGGCCGCCTCGGTGGTGGCCACCGGCGGGCCGGCCGGGTCGCAGACCAGCACCGGCACGCCGGCCCGCTCCTGAAGCACGTCAGGCATCGCCGGTCTCCGTCCCGGTGCGCAGGCCGTTGTCGCCGGCCAGCACGGCGTCGACCAGGTGCAGCAGGTCGGCGGTGGCGGCGGCGTCACCCAGAATCACGATCTTCATGCGGTGGCGTTCCTCGTCGTGGACGGTCTGCACGCGCAGCGGGCGTGCCGGGTCGTGGTGGGTGTTGACACCGGCCAGCACCAGCGTGGCCAGGCGGTCGGCGGCGGCCCGGTCGACGCCGTCGACCTGCACGATGCTCGACACCTCCAGCGCCGGCGGGCCGGCGGCCGGGGCGGGCCGGCCGGTCAGCGCGTCCAGGTCGGCGCGGGCCACCCGGTACTGCTTGCCGATCCGCACGGCGCGCAGCCGGCCCGTGCGGATGTAGCCGCGCACGGTGCGCACGTGCAGCCCGAGCAGGTCCGCCACCTGCTCCACCGAGTACATGCCATTACCCATCGTTCCCTACCTTAGCGCCGCCAGGGAAGGATAGGGAAGTTCGTTGCGGCGACGCCAGCCGGTCACCGGGACGCCACCCACGCCCGGCATACTTCCGGCGTGCAGCCCCGTCACGGCTACCTCGACGCCCCCGCGCCCCTCGCTTTCGCCCACCGTGGCGGCGCGGCCGAGGGCGACGAGAACACCGCCGCCGCGTTCGCCCGCGCCATCGCCATCGGCTACCGCTACGTGGAGACCGACGTGCACGCCACCGCCGACGGCGTGCCGGTGATCTTCCACGACCCCACCCTGCGCCGGGTCACCGGTGAGCCGGGCCGCATCGCCGACCTGCGCTGGGCCGACCTGGCCTCGGTGCGCGTGGGCGGCGCCGCCGTGGTGCCCCGCCTCGACGAGGTCCTCGGCGCCTGGCCCGAGGTCCGGTTCAACGTCGACGTCAAGGCCGACGGCGGTGTCGTGCCGACCGTCGACACGGTGGCCCGCACCGGGGCCGGCGACCGGGTGCTGCTCGCCTCGTTCAGTGACGCCCGGCTGGCCCGGCTGCGCGCCCTGGCCGGCCCGAAGGTCGCCACCAGCCTCGGCATGCGCGGGGTGGCCCGGCTGCGGATGGCCTCCCTGCACGGGCGGTCGCTGCGGCTGCCCCCGTCCGTGGTCGCGGCCCAGGTCCCCGTCCGGTACGGGCGCCTGCCCGTGGTCGACCGGCGCTTCCTCGACTACTGCCACCGAATCGGCTTGCAGGTGCACGTCTGGACGATCGACGAACCCGCCGAGATGCACGACTTACTTGATCTTGGTGTGGATGGCATCATGACCGATCACGTCGGCGTGCTGCGCGACGTCTACCGCAGCCGCGGCCACTGGGCCGCCTGAACCTCCGAGGACCCCGATGGCCGCAACGGTCGCCCCCACCGTCGACGAGCCCGCCCAGCCGGGCAGCACCCGCCGGGAACGCACCGGCTGGTACTTCTACGACTGGGCGAACTCCGCCTTCCAGACCACCGTGATCACGGTCTTCCTCGGGCCGTTCCTCACCACCGTCACCGAGCTGGCCGCCGGCTGCGAACTGGGCGCGGACAGCTGCAACGGCTACGTGCACCCACTGGGCATCCGGGTCGCCGCCGGCTCCTACTACCCGTACCTGATCTCGCTGTCGGTGTTCCTCACCGTGTTCGTGCTGCCGGTGGTCGGCGCGATCGCCGACCGGTCCGCGCACAAGAAGCGGCTGCTGGCCCTCGCCGCGTTCACCGGCGCCGGCGCGACCATCGGGTTCGCCTTCGTCACGGGCGACCGCTACCTGCTCGGCGGGGCGCTGTTCCTCATCGCCAACATCTCCTTCGGCGCCGCCGTGGTCGTCTACAACTCGTTCCTGCCGCAGCTCGGCGGCCCCGACGACCGGGATGCCATCTCCAGCCGCGGCTGGGCCATCGGCTACCTCGGTGGCGGGCTGCTGCTCGCGCTGAACCTCGTCGCCGTCACCGTGCTCAGCGAGGAGGGCAACCCGCAGCGCACCCTCGACCTGGCCCGCTGGTCGATCGTCTCGGCCGGCGTCTGGTGGGCGGCGTTCACCCTGCTGCCGCTGCGCTGGCTGCGCGAACACCCCGCCGCCGCGGCGGCGGCCCGGGCCCGCGACGGCAACGTGCTCACCGACGGGTTCCGGCAGCTCGGCCACACCCTGCGCAACATCAAGGCGTACCCGCTGACGCTGTTCTTCCTGCTCGCCTTCCTGGTCTACAACGACGGCATCCAGACCGTCATCACCCTGGCCAGCCAGTACGGCACCGAGGAACTGAAGCTGGAGCAGAGCACCCTGATCGTGACGATCCTGCTGGTGCAGTTCCTGGCCTTCGGCGGCGCGCTCGCCCTCGGCGCCCTCGCGCGGCGCATCGGCGCCTGGAAGACCGTGCTGCTGTCCCTGGTGCTCTGGACCGGTGTGATCATCGCCGCGTTCCGGCTGCCCGCCGAGGCGCCCCTGCCGTTCATGGTGCTCGGCGGGTGCATCGGCCTCGTGCTCGGCGGCAGCCAGGCGCTGAGCCGGTCGCTGTTCAGCCAGCTCATCCCCACCGGCAAGGAAGGCGAGTACTACGGCTTCTACGAGATCAGCGACAAGGGCACCAGCTGGCTCGGACCGCTCGCCTTCGGCCTGGTGTTCCAGCTGACCTCGTCGTACCGGGTGGGCCTGGTCTCCCTGCTGATCTTCTTCGTGCTCGGCTTCGCGCTGCTGGCCGCCGTGCCGATCCGCCGGGCCATCATCGCCGCCGGGAACACCCCGCCCCGGGTGCTGTGAGGCCTGCCCGCGGTCCCGCGCGCGCAAGATCCTTCCGCGTCGATGGGCTAGGCTGCCCCGACGTGACCGACGACGCCGCTGCCGCCCCGATCTGCCTGGCCCGCCCCCTCCCGGGTCCCGGCGACGACCGTTCCGGCGGCTGCGCCGCCGCGCGCGCCGTGGACGGCCGGCCACTGCACGCCGCCGCGCTGAAGTTCTTCTGGGGCCCGATGGACTGCGGCAAGTCCACGATGGCCCTGCAGATGAACTACAACCACGCCCGGCAGGGCCGCCGCGGCCTGGTCACCACCCGCATCGACCGCTCGCTCGGCCCGCAGGTCACCACCCGCATCGGGCTGGCCCACTCGGCCGTCGAGGTGACCGACGAGCTGGACCTGCGCGACCTGGTCCGCGACGCCTGGGCCGAGGGAGTCCGCGTCGACTACCTGATCTGCGACGAGGCGTCCTTCTACAACCTGGACCACATCGAGCAGATGGCCGACTTGGTCGACAACTTCGACGTCGACGTCTACGCCTTCGGCCTGGCCACCGACTTCCGCTCCTGCCTGTTCCCCGCCGCGCAGCGGCTGTTCGAGCTCGCCGACGAGGTGGCCCGCATCCAGGTCGAGGTGCTCTGCTGGTGCGGCCGCGAGGGGCGGCTGAACGCCCGGGTCGTCGAGGGGCGGGTCGTGCGCGAGGGCGAGCAGGTCGTCATCGGTGACACCGTGGACACCGCCGACGTGCGCTACCAGGTGCTGTGCCGGCGCCACTACCGCTCCGGGGACCTCGGCCCGCGCGCCTGACGGGCGCGCGCCTGGTACAAACGGCCCGTGCGGACCGACGTCATCACCACGGCACCGGACGAGGGCCGACGCGCCCGTCTGCTCCCGCAGGGCGTCGGCGTGGTCGCCGACGTGGCGGCGGTGGCCGCGCTGCTGGCCGGCGGCGGCCGGCCCATCGTCCTGGCGGCCAGCGCGGGCGCCGTCCTGGCCGCCGGCTACCTCCTGGTACGCCGCCTGGGGCAGCCGGTCGACCGGACCGCGCTGGTGGGCCTGGCCGTGGCGGTCGCCGGAGCGGCGATCTTCGGGTACGCCCTGAAACCCGCACCGGACTCCCCCCGCGCCGCGGCGCAGGACCGCCCGACGGCACCGGACACCTCCACCACGGACGCGCCTCCGTCGCGCGCCAACGGCGAGACCTGGTTGTTCGACCTTCCACCCGTCGAGGGCGGCGAGGGTTGGCGGCAGCGCGACGCGACCGTCTCCGGACAGCGGTACGAGCAGAGCCTCGTCGCCTCGACCTGCCGTGCCACCAACGACGAGGCGGCGTCGTTCAACCTCGGCAAGCGCTTCACCCGCTTCCGCGCCACCGTCGGCGTGGCCGACACCGCGCCGGACGACTACCGCACCGAGTTCACGGTCCAGGTCGACGGCGAGACGGTGTTCCGCCGGGAGTTGGGGCTCGCCGACACCGCCGGGGTGGACGTGCCGGTCACCGGTGGGCTCCGACTCGTGCTGAGGGTCCGGAGCGTGGGCCTCACGGCCTGCGACGACGCCGCGGTGTGGGCC
Source organism: Micromonospora chaiyaphumensis (assembly GCF_900091435.1). Taxonomy (GTDB): domain Bacteria; phylum Actinomycetota; class Actinomycetes; order Mycobacteriales; family Micromonosporaceae; genus Micromonospora; species Micromonospora chaiyaphumensis. The sequence goes on along the minus strand of NZ_FMCS01000001.1, from coordinate 169,244 downwards.
GAGCCGACCCTGCGGTGAGCGCGGTCAGAACGGATCGCCGCAGACCCGCCACTTCCCGTCCTCCTGCACGATCGGCAGTTCCCGCTCCTCGCTGCCGCCGCCGTCGCGGGTCAGCCGCACTTTCACCGTGCCGCGCGGCCGGCCGCCCCGGGTCTGCACCGCCACGTCGACGATCTCGTAGCCGCTGACCTGCGGCGGCGTGCGGACCCAACTGCCGAAGCCGACCTGGCTCCACTTCCCGCGCGCCTCCCGGCACAGCTTGTCGTACGCCTGGTCGGTCTCTCCCGCGGCGACCTCGCGGAAGAAGGCGTCGGCGGTGTCCCGGACCGGGCCGTTGGCCTGGAGCACCACCTGCAGGTTCCAGGCGCCGAGGCCGGCCACCCCGACGAGGCAGGTGCCCAGCCCGAGGACGGCGACCAGCGCACCGGCGCGTACCGGCCGGCGGCGGCGCCGGGCCGGCCGGCTTCCCGCCCGCTCCCTGACCATCACCACCGACGGTAGAGAACGGCGGGCCGGCGCGCAGGGACTTGTGGCCCGCCGGGACGCGTGGCGATTCGCCGGATGATCCTGACAGCAGGTGGCAGGTACCGGCGGCAGACTGCCGGCATGACAGTGAACGCCGACCTCGCCATGGTCAACCTCGACAGCTCCGACCCGGCCGCCCACGCCGCGTTCTACTCCCGCGCCCTCGGCTGGGAGGTCACCCACAGCCAGGCCGAATACGCCATGATCAGCAAGGACGGCACCTCCATCGGTTTCGGCCTGGTGCCCGGCTACGCGCCACCGGCCTGGCCGGACGGGACCGGCGGCAAGCGCTACCACCTCGACCTCTACGTCGACGACGTGGCGCTCGCCGAGAAGGACCTCGTGTCGGCCGGCGCCACCCGGCCGGAGTTCCAGCCGGGTGGCGAGCGGTGGACCGTGCTGCTCGACCCGATCGGCCAGCCGTTCTGCCTCTGCCCCCGCCCGCAGGGCTGACGACCCTCGCCGGCCCGCCGGGGTTGCCCGCCGGGCCGGCGGGATCGGTCAGCGGAAGTCGGCGACGTGCCGCGCCGCCCAGTCGGCGAAGCTGCGCGGCGCCCGGCCGAGCAGGCGGGCGACGTCCGGGCTGACCCGCTGCTCGGCCGGCGACGGCGTGCCCAGGATGCTCAGGGTCGCCGCCACCACCGGCTCGGGCATGAACGCCAGCAGCTGCTCCCGCGCCTGCCGCGGGGTCTGCTCGACGAACCGGACCGGCTCGCCGAGCGCCGCCGCGAGTGCCGCCGCCCGCTCCCGCGGCGAGACCGCCGCCGGCCCGGTCAGCTCGTACGTGCCGCCGGCGTGGCGCCCGTCGCGCAGCGCGAGCGCCGCCACCTCGGCGATGTCGGCCGGGTCGACGCTCGGCAGCGCCACGTCGCCGAACGGCGCGTGCACCACCCGCCCGGCGCGTACCCCCGGGGCCCAGGCGAGGGCGTTGGAGTGGAAACCGCCCGGGCGCAGCACCGTCCACTCCAGCCCGGACGCGCGGACCGCCGTCTCCTGACCCGGCGGATGGCGCTTCGTCGCCACGCCCTGCGAGGACAGCAGGACCACCCGGCGTACGCCGGACTGCCGCGCGGTGTCCAGGATGGCACCCGGGTCCGCGCCGCCGGTCAACTGCTCGCCGGTGAACAGCAGGAACAGCGCCTCGGCGCCGTCGAACGCCGCCTTGAGCCCGGTCGGCTCGGCCAGGTCGGCGCGGACCGCCCGGACGCCGGACGGCAGCTCCGCCGCCGAGACACGCCGGGACACGGCCGTCACCGCCTCACCCGCTGCGGCCAGCGCCCGCACCAACGGCCGTCCGACGTTCCCCGTCGCTCCGGTAACCACGATCATGATGTGCCCCTCTCGATGTGCGATGTGGAGCACGCTAATCGCCTGCGTATAGTAGGTACCTAGAGGAAAGTGACGGCATCCGGAGGGGAATGTGAGCAGCACCACCTGGCAGCCCCGGACGGGCGGCGACCCGGAACAGGCGTGCCCGATCGCCCCGGTGGTCGACCTCGTGTTCAGCCGCTGGACCACGCCGATCCTCTGGGCCCTGCACGAGTACGGCCGGCAGCGCTTCGTCGAGCTGGAACGGCGGCTGGTCACCATCACCCCGAAGGTGCTCACCCAGCGGCTGCGGCAGCTCGAACGCGACGGCCTGGTGCTGCGCACCTACCACGCCGAGGTCCCGCCCCGCGTCGAATACGAGATCACCGAGCTGGGACACAGCCTGGCCCCGATCTTCGCCCACCTGGCACAGTGGTCGGCCGGCAACCTCGACCGGGTCGAGCAGGCCCGCGAGGACTACGACGCCCGCCAGCGGCCGCCGCGCGGGCGCTGACCGGTCACCGCAGCGGGCCCCGGGCGACCGCCGACCGCATCTCGGCCGGGTCACCGGCCGGAACGTACTCCAGCCACCAGGTCGCGCCGGCCGCCGCCACCTCCGCGAGGTAGGCCCGCTCGGCCCGCTCATCGGGTCGCCGCCGCCGGCCGCCGATCACCACGTCGAACGGCTGCCCGTCGGCGCGGGCCGCCGGCAACGCGGCGACCAGCTCGCGAATCTCGTCCGGGGTGAAGTCGGACCAGCCCGCGGTGTCGGTCAGCTTGTAGGGCACGATGCCGTCCGCGCGGGCGGCCCGCCGCAGCACCGCCCCGGCCTGGGTGCTGCCGCCGACCCAGACCGGCACCCGGGGCGACTGCACCGGCGCGGGTCGCAGGGCCACCCCGTCGGCCCGGTAGTGGGTGCCGTGGTGCGTGACCCGCTCCCCGCCGAGCAGCCCCACCAGCAGGTCGAGGCCCTCGTCGAGCATCGCCGCGCGGGTCCTCAGGTCGGTCGGCTCACCGAACGCGGCGAGCCCCCGGTCGGCCGGGTCACCGACACCGACCGCGACCCCGGCCCGGCCGCCGGAGAGGTGGTCGAGGGTGAGCACCTCCCGGGCCAGCTTGGCCGGGCGACGCCGGGGCAGCGCGGTCACCGTGGTGCCCAGCCGGATCCGGTCGGTGCGGGCGGCGACCGTCGCCAGCACCAGCCAGGGATCCCAGGTGGGCGGGTCCTGCCCCGCGTGGTGGATGAGGTAGTCCTCCAGAAACACCCCGTCCCAGCCGGCCCGCTCGGCCAGTTCGCCGAGCGCGACCAGATCGGACACCGTCACCGAGGCGCCGCCGCAGGAGATCTCCAGCCCGTGCCGCATCCCGGCACCCTACGGCCGGGGTACGACGGTCAGGCCGGCGACATCACCTCGAACAGGTTCCCGGCGTCGTCGCGGAAGAACAGTCCCCGGGCGCACAGGGGGTGGTCGGTCCGGCCGTTGTCCGGCGCCCCCGGCTCGCTGCCGTACGGCACGCCGGCGGTCCGCAGCCGCGCCAGGATCGCCTCGAAGGTGGCCGGGTCGACGTCGAAGGCCAGGTGATGCCCCTCCGGCGCGGGCACGCTCATGAAGTCCAGGGTTAGCTGGTCGTTGATCCGCACCGGGGCGAAATGGCCGTGCCGGCCCGCGGGCGCCAGCACCGGCAGGCCCATCACCTCGGCGAAGAATCGGGCGGCGGCATGGTGGTCGCGGGCAGGGACGATGGTGTGGTTGAGGGTGACGGTCATGCGCTCTCCTCGGGGGTGGGCGGCGCGAGCGCGCCGTGCAGGAACAGGTCGACCAGCTCCGCCGGGGTCGGCCGGTCGTCCGCGAGCGGTGGTCGGCCGGGCAGCAGGACGGCGAGGAACAGGGCGGCCAGCCGGTCGGCCGGCAGCCGCAGCCGGTCCGCTTCCGGGGCGAACAGCGCGGCGACCGCGGTCCGGGTGGCGTCCGCGGACTCGCGGCGCCCGGCGCCGTCGGGCGGCGGGTGGTCCCCGCTCGGGGTTCGCCGGCTCCGGCCGGGGCGGCCGGCGGTGTGGGCGACGGCGAGCACCGCGCCCAGCCGGTCCAGGTGGGCCAGCAGCGCTCCGGCGGCCTCGGTGAGTCGGTCGGCCAGCGGCTGGTCCAGCGGGATCGCGGCCAGCTCGGCGAGCACGGTGTCGGGGCGCAACGCCTCGGCGACTGCGGCGTCGAGCAGGGCGTCCTTGTCGGGGAAGGCGCGGAAGACGGTCGCCTCGCCGATGCCGGCGGCGCGGGCCACCTGGGCGGTGGTGACCGCCGCCCCGTGCGTGGTGAGCAGGGGCAGCGCAGCCTGCACGATCATCGCCCGGCGCTCGTCGGGGCTCATGCCGGGCGCGCGACGGCGGGGTTGCTGCGAATCGGTCATGCCGACCAGCATGCGGAGTGAGTACTCACTCCGTCAAGGGACTATCCGCGCCGACGGGCGCGCGCCGCCCAGATTGCGTACGCCGGGTCGCGGTCCAGGTTGTGGCGGTCCCGGTCGTAGCGGCGGGTGGTCCGGGGGTCGGCGTGTCCCATGGCGTCCTGCACGTCCTCCAGCGGCACCCCCTCGGCGCGGGCCGTCGTGGCGAACGCGTGCCGCAGCGAGTGCGGGGACAGCTTCGCCCAGGCGGGGATCCCGGCGGCCTGGGCCAGCCGCCGCACCAGCCGGAACACCGCGTGCCGGTCCAGCCGCCCGCCGGTCGCGGTGACCAGCAGCGGCCCGGTCAACTCCGGCACGCTCACCCCCTCGGCGGCGGCGCGCGCCGCCAGGTAGGCGTCGATCGCGTACGCGGTGCCGGGCGTGAGCGCCCGCCGGCGCACCTTGCCGCCCTTGCCGACGAACCGCACGCTGCGGTGCCCGCGCTCGGCGCCCAGGTCGGCGAGATCCAGCGAGACCAGCTCGCCGACCCGCAGCCCCAGGTCGGCCAGCAGGGCGATGGCGGCCCGGTTGCGGGCGGCGGTCGCACCGGTGTCCGCGTCGGCGGCGGCGAGCAGCGCGTCCACCTCGTCCGGGGTGAGCCCGACCGTGGCGGAGTGGTCCCGGTCGACCCGGGGACGGTCCGCGGCGGCCACCGGGTTGGCCTCCACCGCGCGCAGCTTGACCAGGAAGTCGTACCAGCTCGACAGTGCGGACAGGCGGCGGGCCACGGTGGCCGGGGTCAGCGGCCGGCCGCCGCGCCCCGACGGTGTGGCCTCCAGCTCCCGCCCGTAGGCGTTGACGTCGAGGAAGCTGGCCCGCAGCGGGTCCAGCTCCCGGCCGGCGCACCAGCTCAGCCAGCCGGAGACGTCCCGCCGGTACGCGTCGCGGGTGTGCTCGGACAACCGCCGGTTGCGCAGCCACGCCTCGGTGAAGTCGGTCGGCCCGCCGCTCAGGGCGGCCGGGGTCGACCCGCGGGGCAGCACCTCGGGACGCAGCATGTGAGAAAGGCTCTCAGCCGGCCGGGCTATTCGCGACGAGGCGCGCCCGACGATCTCACGCCGTCTCCTCCACCAGCCGGCCGGCGTCCAGCCGCCACCGTCGGCCGCCCCCGACCGCCTCGGCGAACCAGGTGTCGTGGCTGACCATCACCACCGTGCCGCGGAACTCGCGCAACGCCGCCTCGACCACCGGGCCGGGCCGCCAGCGGATTTCCGGCGCGGGATACCGTCACGGCGTGCGTGCCAGCCGCCTGGTCTCCCTGCTGCTGCTCCTGCAGACCCGGGGCCGGATGACCGCCCAGGAGCTCGCCGACGCCTTGGAGGTCTCGGTCCGGACCGTCTACCGGGACGTCGACTCGCTCGGCGCCGCCGGCGTCCCCGTGTACGCCGACCGCGGCCCGGCCGGCGGCTACCAGCTGCTGGAGGGCTACCGGACCCGGCTGACCGGGCTGACCGCGCCGGAGGCCGAGGCGCTGTTCCTCGCCGGGATGCCCGGCCCCGCCGCCGACCTGGGCCTCGGGCCGGTGGTGGCGGCCGCCGAGCTGAAGCTGCTCGCCGCGCTCCCCGGCGAGCTGGCCGACCGGGGTGGCCGGGCCCGGCAGCGGTTCCACCTGGACGCGCCCGGCTGGTTCCGGCATCCCGAACCCACCCCGCACCTGGCCGCGCTGGCCCGGGCGGTGTGGGAGGACCGGCTCGTGGAGATGCGCTACCGGCGCTGGCGGGCGCCGCGCGAGGTGACCCGGGTGGTCGCCCCGCTGGGCGTGGTGCTCAAGGCGGGCCGGTGGTATCTGGTGGCCCGCTGCGACGACCAGGTGCGCACCTACCGGGTCGGTGCCGTCCTCGACGTGGGGGTCACCGACGAGCGCCACGAGCGGCCCGCCGACTTCGACCTGGCCGACTACTGGCGGGAGTGGACCGAGCGCTACGAGCGGGACGTCTACCGCGACCGGGCCCGGATCCGGCTGACCGTGGCGGCGCTGGAGTTCATGCCGTACGTCTTCCCGCCGGAGATGAGCCGGGGCGCCCGGGCGGCGGCCGGCGAGCCCGGCCCGGACGGCTGGCTGGAGACCACCGTGCCGATCGAGTCGGTGAAACACGCCCACACCGAGCTGCTCAAGCTCGGCGCGGAGGTGGAGGTGCTGGAGCCGGCCGAGCTGCGCGAGCGCCTCGCCGCCACGGCGCACGCCCTGGCGCGGCTCTACCCCGCCGCCCCGGATACGCCGGCGGGGGCGGCCGGTTCCCCGGCCACCCCCGCTCACCCAGGTCCCTGACGCCTCGGGCTCACCCGGTGGCGCTGGTCAGGCGCTGATCTTTCCTGTGCTGCGCCGGGTCAGGCGCTGATCTCCCGGCGGCCGTTGCTCGCCGCGGAGACGGCGATCCGGCGCGGCTTGGCCCGCTCGGAGATCGGGATGCGCAGGGTCAGCACCCCGTTCTCGTAGCCGGCCTCCAGCTTGTCGGTGTCGAGCGTGTCGCCCAGGAAGAGCTGCCGGGTGAAGGTGCCCATCGGCCGCTCGGCCGCCACCAGTTCGACGGCGTCGCCGTCGGGTCGCCGCCGCTCGGCGCGGACGGTCAGCACGTTGCGCTCCACCGTGCAGTCGATGCTGTCCGGATCGACGCCGGGCAGGTCGAAGGCGGCGTAGAAGAAGTCGCCGTCGCGGTAGGCGTCGAGGTGCATGACCGCCGGGCGGGCCGTGGTGCCGAAGAACTGCTCGGCGAGCCGGTCGATCTCACGGAACGGGTCGGTACGCATCAACATGGCCGTGCCTCCTCGGTTCTCCTGGCCGAAGGTGTCAAGTTGAGTCGGGGTGACTCAAGTTCTCGATTTCTTGTTTTAGCGCGCTGGGAGCGCGTCGTCAACCCGGGCCGGCAGCAGCTTCTCGAACCAGTGCTGGGCGTACCGGTCGGCGTTGAAGGCGGGGATCTCCCGGTAGCCGTGCCGCGCGTACAGGGCGCGTGCCTCCACGAGGTCGCTGCGCGTGTCCAGCCGGATCCGGTCCACTCCCGCGCCCCGCGCGTACGTCTCGACGGCGGCGAGCAGCGCCGCCCCGCCGCCGGCGCCGCGGTGCGCCGGGCGGACGTAGACCCGGGTCAGCTCCGCCCAGCCGGGCCGCCAGCGCAGCCCCGCGCAACCGGCCAGGTGCCCGTTACGGCGGGCCAGCAGGAGCAGCCCGGTGGGTGGGGCCAGGTCGTCGCTCGGCGACTCGGCGAGGGCGGCGCTCACCTCACCCGGCCGCTCGGGCCGGCCGTGCCAGCGGCGGACCATCTCGGCCAGGTACTCGCGCAGCACGATCCGCGCGTCGGCCGTGTCGGGGGCGGTGCGGTGGGTGGTCCAGGTGCTCCCGCTCGATCCTCACCGGCCGGTCAACGGCTTTTCCGGGGGTCAGGGTCGCCAGTAGACGCCGTGGTCCCGGGTGAGCAGCAGGTCGTCGACCAGGTAGCGGCGCAGCGTCACGTGGTCGGCCTCGCCGCCCTCGCACCAGCGCCGCAGCGCGTCGTCGACGGCCCGTTCCGGATAGCGCACGCCCGGTTCGAAGGAGCGCTCGGTGATGTGCTCCAGCAGCACCCGGCGGCGGCCGCGCTGGGCGGGCAGCCGGGTCAGCGTGCCGTCCCGGAGGAAGGTGCGCAGGATCGTCTCCCGGGGGTCCGCCGCCGGGGCCGGCGCGGGCGGGCCGCCGGCGCGCGCGTAGTCCCGCAGCCGTTCGCCGTCGACCCGCAGCCCGGCCCCGTCTTCGGTCAGCACGCCGACGTCGGTGAGCCGGCGGACCGCGGTGGCGGCGTCGCGGGCGGACAGCCCGGTGCGGGACACGACGGCGGGGATGTCCCCGGCGCCGAGCACGATCGCGGCGAACACGGCGCGGCGGCGCTCGTCGGCGAGCGCCCCCGCGAGGGTCTGTGCACTCATGACGGCAGCCTGCCAGCGCCCGCGCCCGGGCGGCCACGGAATTTCCGCCGAATGACCAGCGGCGATCCGTGGCCGGGAGGGCCGGCGCCGGCGGCTCGGCTCAGGCGGGGACCGGCGCGGCGAAGTCGACGTCGGCGGTGTCGACCGTGCCGGCGGTGCGGCCGGGCGCGGAGTGGAACCGCCAGTAGAGGTTGGTGTGCGCGATGACCTGCTCGGGCGCCGGGGCGCCGTAGGCCGAGAGGTCCTCGGTGGTGTGCGCGTCGGCGACCAGCGTCGCGTCGTAGCCACGGGTGATCGCGCCGTGCAGCGTCGAGCGGATGCACGCGTCGGTCTGCGCGCCGGTCACGACGAGCCGGCTGACGCCCCGGGTGGCGAGGACGGACTCCAGGTCGGTCTCCTCGAACGAGTCGCCCCAGGCCTTGTGCACCAGCGCCTCGCCGTCGCGGCGCACCAGCTCGGGCACGTACTGCCACTGCTCGCTGCCGGTGGGCAGCTCCTCGCTGCGGTGCTGCACCCAGACGACCTCGACGCCGGCCGCGCGGGCCCGGTCGACGAGGGTGGCGATGTTGCCGACCACCCGGTCCCGGTCGTGGGCGTGCTGGACGACGCCGTTCTGCACGTCGATGACGAGCAGGGCGGTGTGCGGTCGGTCGACGAGCGTGCTCATGGCGCCTCCCTGGACGGCCGTTGGCTGGTCGGTCACCAACCTAGTCCCGCCCACCGACAGTGCGGGCGCTCAGATCCGGCCCGGCGGTGACCCGGCCGCCAGGGCGACCCGGCGGAGCAGGTCGGACAGGACCCGCCGCTCCGCCGCGGTCAGCACGCCGAGGACCCGGTGCTCCTCGTCGCCGACCACCCCCATGGCACGCTGCCACGCGGCCCGGCCGGCGTCGGTGAGCTCCACGTCGATCCGGCGGCGGTCCACCTCGGACGGGATCCGCCGCACGAAGCCCCGGCGGACCAGCGCGTCCATCCGGGCCGTGATCGAGGCGGGTGCCATCCGCAGGTCACCGGCGATCTCCGAGGGCGCGGCCCGGCCGCCCCGGCCGGCGAGGGCGTGCAGGGTGCCGTACTCCTTCTCCTGAAGGTCGAGTGCGGCCAGCGCCCGGTCCTTCACCTCGCGCAGGTGCCGGCTGAGCAGCGACATCCGGACGACCGCACCCTCGATGTCGGGGTCGAGGTCGGGAACCACGGGCAGCCAGCGTTCGACGTGCTCGTCGACGGGGTCGCGGTCGGTCATCCGCCAACGGTACGCCGACGCCGAAATATTCGTTGTCGAAATATTCGGCGTCGAAGTATCCTCCCGGAGTGACGCATCCCCTCCGGCTCCGCGCCTTCCGCCTGCTGTTCCTCGGCCGCACCGTCTCCGCGCTCGGCGACGCCGTGGTGCCCACCGCACTGGCGCTGGCCGTGCTGCGGGCCACCGGCTCCACCACCGCCCTCGCCGTGGTGCTCGGCTGCGCGATGGTGCCCCGGCTGCTGCTGCTCCCCCTTGGCGGCGTCGTCGCCGACCGCTTCGACGCCCGGCGCGTGGCCCTCGGCACCGACCTGGTGCGCTGCGTCGCCCAACTGGTCGTCGGCGTCGAACTGCTCGGCGGCGCACCCACCCTGACCCACCTCGCGGTGGCCAGCGCCGTCGGCGGCGCGGCGTCGGCGTTCGCCATGCCGACCTCGTCCCCACTGGTCGCCGGCACCGTCGACGCCGACGGCCGGCAGCGGGCCAACGCGCTCATGGGCGCCACCGGCAACGCCAGCCGCCTGGCCGGGCCGGCCCTGGCCGGGCTGCTGGTCTGGACCGCCGGACCGGGCTGGGCGTTCGTGCTCGACGCCGCCTCGTTCGCGGTCAGCGCCGCGCTGCTGGCCGTCATCCGGGTGCGGCACGTGCCCGTCCCGCACCGGTCGCTGCGCGCCGACCTGGTGTTCGGCTGGCGCGAGGTCCGCGCCCGCGACTGGTACTGGAGCAGCCTGCTCGCCCACGGCGTCTGGAACGGCGCCGCCGGCGGTGCTGCTCACCCTCGGCCCGGTGGTCGCCGTGGACCGCCTCGGCGGCGAGGGCGTCTGGGTGCTGCTCCAGCAGGCCGGCGCGATCGGCCTGCTCGCCGGGTCGCTGCTCGCCGCCCGGGCCCGCCCCCGCCGGCCGGTGCTGCTGGGCAACCTGGCCCTCGCCGCGTACGCGGCGCCCCTGCTGCTGCTCGCCGCCGCCGCGCCCGCCCCGGTGACCGTCTCCGCCTACTGCCTCGCGCTGATCGCCCTCGGCTTCCTCAACCCCGTGTGGGAGACCGTGGTGCAGGGCCAGTTCCCGCCCGAGGTGCTCGCCCGGGTCACCTCGTACGACTGGCTGATGTCGCTGGGCGCCATGCCGCTCGGGTACGCCCTCGCCCCGCTCGCGGCCGGAGCGTGGGGCGCCCCGGCCCCCCTCGCGGTGGCCGGGGCGCTGGTCCTGGTGGCCTGCGTCGGGACGGCGGCCGTCCCCGGCGTACGCCGGCTGGGCTGGCCGGCCCCGGCCCCGCCGGCCGTCGCGGAGCCCGCACCGGCCGGACGCTGAGGCGGGCCGGCCTAGAGCCGGTGGCCGGTGGTGGCGTCCACGTGCCCGGGCACCTCGTCGTGCCGCTCCCCCACACTGGACGTGCCGGACGGCTCGAACATGAGGATCGACGCGCCGTCCGGCGCGGAGGGCCGGTGCTCCACCCCGCGCGGCACCACGAACACGGCGCCGCGCGGCAGCACCACCTCGCGTTCCGCGCCGTCCGCGCCGTCGCGCAGGGCGATGCGCAGCTCGCCGTCGAGCACCAGGAAGAACTCGTCGGTGTGGTCGTGGGCGTGCCAGACGTGCTCGCCGGCCACCTTGGCGATCCGGACGTCGTAGTCGTTGACGGTGGTGACGATGCGTGGACTCCACAGCTGGTCGAAGCGCGCCAGGGCGGCGGCCAGCTCGATCGGCTCAGTGCTCATCGGTCCATCCTCGCCCGTCCGCGCCGTTCACAGGAAGCGGTGCATGACGTGCAGCCCCACCCGCCCGAGCGTGGGATGCGCGAACGACTCCGGCACGGTGCCGACGACCGTGAAGCCGAGCCGCCGGTACAGCTCGACGGCCGCCGTGTTGGCCTCCACCACGGCGTTGAACTGCATGGCGGCGAAGCCCTGCCGCCGGGCCCAGTCCAGGGCGTGCTCGCACAGGGCCCGGCCGACGCCGCGGCCCCGGGCGCCGGCGGCCACCAGGAAACTGGCCGTGGCCACGTGCGCGCCCGGCCCCGACCGGTTCGGCCCCATCTTCGCGGTGCCGAGCACCGTCCCGTCCTCCTCGGCGACAACGGTGCGGCCCGGCGGCCGTTCCACCCACACCTCGTGGGCCACCTCCTCCGGCCACGTCGGGTCGTAGGGGAAGGTCTCCTGGGCGACGATGACGTCCTCGACGATCGGCCAGACCTGGGCCCAGTCGGTCTCGGCGTAGTCCCGGATGCGCATCCCGGGCACGCTAGTCGTGGCGACCGGCGGCCGGTACCGATTTCGGTCCGGGTGTCGCGGGGCAGCGTGAGGTGGCCCGGCGGGACCATCATGGACACGTGGCCGAACCCGTCACCGACCTCGACCGCCCCGGCACCGGGGCGTCCGCCGCGCCGACGACCCCGCCGCCCGGGCCGCGTACCGCCGCACCCTGGCTGGTCGGCGGGGCCGTCACCGCCGTGCTGCTGCTGCTCGCCGGCCGCTACGGCTACCACCGCGACGAGCTCTACTTCCTGCTCTGCGGCCGGCACCTCGACTGGGGCTACGTCGACCAGGGCTCGCTCGTGCCCGCCCTCGCCCGGCTGGCCGACACCGTCGCGCCCGGCAATCTGGTGCTGCTGCGCACCCCGTCGGCGCTGATCGCCGGCGCGGCGGTGGTGCTGGTCGCGGCGCTCGCCCGGGAGTTCGGCGCCGGCCGGGGCACCCAGCTGGCCGCCGCCGTGCTGGCCGCCGCGGCGGGGGTGGTGCTCGCCCCCGGTCACCTGCTCAGCACCACCACGGTCGACCTGCTCGTCTGGCTCGCCGCGGCCTGGTTCGCGGTGCGGATGCTGCGCACCGGCGACACCCGGTGGGCGCTCGCCCTCGGGCTGGTGCTCGGCGTGGGCATGCTCAACAAGCTGCTGCCCGCGCTGCTCGGCGTCGGCCTGCTGGCCGGGGTGCTGATCGCGGGCCCGCGCCGGCTGCTGCGCGACCGGTGGGTGCTGGCCGGCGCCGGCATCGCCGTCCTGCTCTCCGTGCCCTACGTCGCCTGGCAGGCCGCGCACGGCTTCCCCCAGCTCTCGGTGGCCTCGTCGATCGCCGACGGCGACAGCTCCTACAGCGGCCGCCTCGACGCCGTGGTGCTCCAACTGATCATCATCAGCCCGTTCGCCACCCCGGTCTGGATCGCCGGCCTGGTCGCGTTGCTGCGCCGGCCCGCCTGGGCGGCGTACCGGGCGATCGGCTGGGCGTGGCTCGTGGTGTTCGCGATCGTCCTGCTCGCCGGCGGCAAGGGCTACTACGACGCCCCGCTGCTGCTCGTGCTCACCGCGGCCGGCGCCGTGGTCACCGCCGACTGGGCGCGGCGCGGCGCCGCCCGGGCCCGGCAGGCGCTGCTCGCCACCGCCGCCGCCCTCATGGTCGCCAGCAGCGCGATCCTGCTGCTGCCCACCCTGCCCGCCGACCGGCTGCCGGGGTTCGTGGTCGACGTCAACTACGACGCGGGCGAGACCATCGGCTGGCCGGCCTTCGCCGACTCGGTCGCCGCCGTGCACCGGAACCTGCCGCCCGGGGAACAGGCCCGCGCCGTCGTGCTCACCGGCAACTACGGCGAGGCCGGCGCGCTGGCCCGCTACGGCCCGGCCCGCGGCCTGCCCCGGGCCTACTCCGGGCACAACAGCATGGCCTCGTTCGGCCGCCCGGCCGACGACGCCGACCTGGTCATCGCCGTCGGCTGGGAGCGCCCCGATCGCCTGCGCGCCTGGTTCACCGAGGTCACCGAGGCCGGCCGGGTCGACCAGCGGGTCGACGTGGACAACGACGAGAACGGCGAGCCGATCTTCGTCTGCCGCGGCCTGCGCCGCCCCTGGTCGCAGATCTGGGACAGCGAGGTGACGCACGCCTCCTGAGCGCCGGGCCACCGGTGCGGCCGGGCCATACTTGTCGCCATGCTCTGGGGTGTCAGCGGACCGCTCTTCCTCCTCGACTACCTGGGGGCGGTCGCCGTGGCCCTCGCCGTCGCCCTCGCGGCGCGGGAGCTGACCGGCCGGCGGGCCCGGGGCGCCACCCCGGACACGATCGAGCTGGCCTACCTCACCGACCGGGCCCTGCTGGCCCTCCAGGTGGCCGTGGCCGCGCTGCACCGCGCCGGCGTCGTACGCCTCGGCGAGCTGGCCACCCTGTCGGTGGACGGCCCGCCGCCGCCCCGGTCGGCCGCGCTGGTCCGCGCCCTGCACGCCGCGCTGCGCCGGCCGCAGACCTGGGCCGCCGTGCTCGCCGACCCCGGCGTCGGGCGGGCGCTGCGCCGGCTGGTCGGCCGGCTCGTCCGGGACGGCTGGCTGCTCACCCCGGCCCAGCGGCGGCGGGTCGCGCTGGGCACCCTGCCGCTGTTCGCGGTCGCCGCGGTCGGGGTGACCCGGCTGGTGGACAGCGCCGTCGAGGGGCGGGACGCGGGCGGGCCGGCCTCCGTGGTGGGCCTGCTCCTGTGCTGCCTGGCCACCGCCCTCGGCGGCTGGTGGCTGTGCGAGGTGCCGGAGACCGGCGCGGCGGCCCGCCGCCTGCTGCGCCGCCAGCGCCGGGAGCACGCCGAGCTGGATCCGCAGCGGCGGCCGGCCTGGCGCGAGCGCGGCACCGACCAGCTGCTCACCGCGATGGCGCTGTTCGGGCCGCGCCCGCTGCTCGCCGTGGACCCGGCCCTCGCCGTCCAGGTCGGTGTCGACCCGGAGCGGGGCCGCCCTACCCCCGAGCGGAAACCCGCCCGCCGTTGACCCGACGGCCGGCCGGCACCTCCCCTGCCGGGCGCCGGCCGGCGCCGGGTCAGCGCAGCTCGTCGGCCGAGCGGATCACCCGCGCCAGGTCCCGCACCTCGGGATCCTCGGTGGCGGCGGCGGCCCCGTCCGCGATGGTCGCCAGGTCGGCCAGCCCGACCGGCCCGCCGGACTCCGCACCCCGCAGCGCCTCGGCGAACCAGGCCGCCGCGTAGCAGGCCCGCAACCGCGGCGACGCCGTGGCGAAGCTTCCCTGCACGTCGGCGACCGTCACCGACCCGTACGTCTCGGCCGGCGTCCGCTCGGCCGGGTCGGTCCAGCGCACCTGCACCTGGGCGATCCGGTCCGACGGGGCGGCGCCCTCGGCGAGCCGGACCGCGTACAGCGCCGTGACGCTGTGCCCGGGACCCACCTCGCCGCCGTCGACCCGGTCGTCGCGGAAGTCCCCGTCGGCCAGCGCCCGGTTGTCGTAACCGACCAGCCGGTAGGAGCGCACCGCCTGCGGCGCGAAGCTCACCTGCACCTTGGCGTCCAGCGCCCGCACGCTCAGCGTCGCCGGCAGCTGCCGCACGAACACCTCGCGGGCCTGCTCCCGCTCGCTGACGTAGACGGCGAAGCCGTCGCCCCGGTCGGCCAGCTGCTCCATCAGCTCGTCGCCGTAGTCGCTACCGACGCCCACGCCGAGCAGGGCGATCTGCTTCTCCGCCTCGGCGCGCACCCGGCGCAGGATCGGTTCCGCCTCGGTACTGCCGGTGTTCGCGAGGCCGTCGGAGAGCACGATCACCCGGTTCGTCCGGCCGGGGCGGAAGCCGTCGCGGGCCACCCGGTAGCCGAGCACCAGGCCGGCCTCCAGGTTGGTGCTGTCCCGGGTGTGCAGCGAGTCGATCGCCGAGTGCAGCGTGCGGGCGTCGGCGACCGGCGTCATCTCCCGGACCACCCGGGCCTGGTTGCTGAACTCGACCACGGCGATGGAGTCGGTGGGACGCAGCTGATCCACGAGCGTGTGCAGGGAATCGCGCACCAGGTCGAGCCGGCCGGGCTCACCCATCGACCCCGAGACGTCGATGACGAAGGTGAGCGCCGCGTCGGGGCGGCGCTCCTCGTCCTCGGCGCGGGTTTGCAGGCCGATCCGCACGAGCCGCTCGTCGCCGCCGGCCTCGTGGGTCTGCGGCAGGCGGGCGCCGTCGACGTGGACGGCGAAGCCGTCACCGGCGGGCTGCGGATAGTCCTGGCGGAAGGAGTTGACGAACTCCTCCGGCCGGACCGTGCCGCGCTCCGGCAGCCGGCCGTCCATGATGAGCCGGCGGGCGTACCCGTAGGAGGCGGTGTCCACGTCGACGGCGAAGGTGGACAGCGGGTCGTCCGAGGCCCGGGTCTCGTCGCCCGACCAGGGGATGCCGCCGTTCGGGCGGACTGGCGCGGGGCCGGCGTCGCTACGCCGCCCGCCGCCGTCGGAGCCGCACGCGCTGACCGTCAGGGCGGTGGCGAGCGCCACCAGCAGCAACGCCGACCGTCTGATGTGGACCATGGCTTCCTCCGAGGGGCTGGGGACGGGTCATGGTCATTGACGCAGACCGGCGTCGCCGCGGATCCCGTCGTGGCCGAGCCGATACCCAAGCGCGACCGTCGTGACCGATCCGTGCGCGGGCCGTGACCTGAGCGGGCCGCCGGGCGGCCCTCGGCGGACGTCGGCGCGGCCGATGCGGCAGAGTGAGCCCACGGCCGGCGGCGGCCGAAACGAGCAGGAGGTGGCGGCGTGGACGGCCCGACCGGGGTGGTGTTCCCCGCGACCGGCGACGGCCGGCGCAGCACGACCGCGCTGGGGCGGGCGGTGGTCGCCGACGCCCTGCGCGCGGTGGACCCGGTCGGCGCCCGCGCGGCCGAACACGAGACCGACTGGCGGCACGGCTACGTCGGCCACTTCCGCCGGCTCGTCGAGGCCGGCCTGCTCTCCCGGGAGGCCGCGCTCACCGTCGCCCGGGACGGGCTCGCCGCCCTGCACGCCCGGATGCGCTACGTGCCCGCCGACGGCGCCGAGGTGGCACTGGACGAGGCGTGCGCGCTGCCCGACGGGGAACCGCCCCTGGAGACGGCCACGGTGACCGGCGCCGGCCCGGTGGAGCGCGAGCTGTCCGTCCCGTACCGCGGGCAGCGCCTGCGCGGCGACGACCTGCGCCGCCGCCTCGACGCCTGGGTCGACGCGGGCGTCATCGAGCCGAGCTGCGCGGAGGCCGTCCGCGCCGTGCAGGCCGAGCCGGACTGGTTGGACCTGCGCGACCTGCGGCTCGTGGTGCTCGGTGCGGGCGCCGAGATGGGCCCGCTGCCGTCCGTGCTGCGCTGGGGCGGGGACGTGGTCGCCGTCGACCTGCCCCGCCCGGAGATCTGGCGCCGCCTGCTGCGTGTCGCCCACCGGCACGGCGGCCGGCTGCACCTGCCGGTGCCGCCCGGCACCGACGAGGCCGCTCTCGCCGCGGGCGCCGGCGCCGACCTGCTGCACCGACTGCCGCAGGCGGTCCGCTGGCTCGACGGCCTGGACGGCCGGCTCGTGCTCGGCAACTACGTGTACGCCGACGGAGCGACCAACGTCCGGGTCGCCACCGCGGTCGACGCGCTCACTGTCCACCTGGGGCGGCGCCGGCCGGACACCGCGCTGGCCTTCCTGGCCACCCCCACCGACGTGTACGCGGTGCCCGCCGAGGCCGTCGCCCACGCCGAACGCGGGTACGCCGCCCGCGGCCTGGCGCGCCGGTCACTGCGGCTGCTCTCCGGCGGGCGGCTGCTGCACCGCAACTACCCGCCGGGCGCCGACCCGGGGATCAACGACAGCCTGGTGCCGCAGCAGGGGCCGAACTACGCGCTGGCCAAGCGGCTGCAACGCTGGCGGGCGGCGGTGGCCCGGGACGCCGGCAGCACCGTGTCGTTCACCGTGGCCCCGCCCACCCGGACCCGCTCGGTGCTGCGCAACCGCGCTCTCGCGGCCGCGTACGCCGGGGCGCACCGGTTCGGCATCGAGGTGTTCGAGCCGGCCACCAGCAACACGCTGATGGCCGCGCTGCTCGTGCACGACCTGCGCACCGGCGGTGGTCCGGTCCAGGACCACCCGTGGCGGGACGAGGCGTACGCGGCGGCGCACGGCGGACTGTGGCGGGTGCCGTACGCCCCGCGCAGCGCGCTCGGCCTGGCCGTGCTGCTGGGACTGGGCGGCGCGCGGGCCTGACAGGTTTCCTTCTCTCGGGCGCCGGGAAGGCACCGGCATGGCCGAGACCTTCGCAGATCAGGACCTGACCACCCTGCGGTCCATCGCGCGCGGGGCCGGAATAACGGACACCGAGCGCATGCCGCACGACGAGCTGGTCGACATGTTGCGCCGCGCGGGGCTGGCCGATCCGGACGCCCGGCCGGTCGACACGAGCCTGGCCGATCCGGGTGACCCGGGCGTGCCCGGCGCCTACCACGCGCAGGGCGTCGGACGGCGCGAGTCCGCCGGCGGCGCGGGCGCGCAGACCGCCGACTGGCCGGACCAGCCGACCGAGGATCCGGCCGGGCTGTCCGGGCTGCCGCGCAGCAGCCTGAGCCTGGGCGACGAGAGCACCGGCGGGCGTGCCGCCGAGGAGGCGATCGGCGCCCGGCCCGGTGAGTCCGGCACCGAGATCGACGACCGCGTCCAGGACGACCGGGGTGTGCAGGGCGACATCCAGGATCCGGCCGGGCTGTCCGGGCTGCCGCGCAGCAGCCTCAGCCTGGGCGACGAGAGCACCGGCGGGCGTGCCGCCGAGGAGGCGATCGGCGCCCGGCCCGGTGAGTCCGGCACCGAGATCGACGACCGGACGCAGCCCTGACCGACCCGCTCCGCGAGCCACCCCACTGCGGGGGTGGCTCGCGGAGCATTGTGGACGTTAATCCTGTTTCGTCGCTCAACGCATCTCTGCGCCGTCTGGGGCGACCATGCCTGCCTTTCCGGATATGCGAATGATGAAAGGTAAGCCGCTCGCCTCACCTCTGAATCTGGGCAAATAACCACAAGCTCCCCAATAGCCTCAGCCGGTGGCTTCACGCATGTCGTTCGACCGGTCTCACCGGAGCTCGCGTACGACCGGACGGGACACGGCGAACCCATCCCCGGCGCGTCCCGCCACGGTGGAGCGCGAACCACCCACGGTGAGGACGTGAACGTGTGCGACACGAACATTCAAATCGCCACAACTTGTTCAATCCGTCGCACACTTGACTGACGTTGGCGGGCACCCCGGACCGGGTGCGCCCGCCACCGGAGACGACGTCACCGCGGGCCGGCCGCCCGCGGCGGCGTGAAGGCGGTGATTGGGGTGATCACCGCGGCCGGCACGGGTCTCGCCCTCCTACGGGCCCGTGCCGGCCACCCCCGACCCGGGCGGCGCACCGGCCGCCCCGAACTCACGACGCCTGGCCCCTCGCAGGTCAGAAGCGGAGCGAAGATGGCGATGTGGCACCCGCCGACCCCGGCGGAACAGGAGCTGTGGAACGCCGTGGTGGCCGGGGTGCGGGCGGCCGACGGGTCGGACCTGGCCGGGGTCGACGCCGCGGTCGACCGGCTGGCGCGGCTGCCCCACCCGTGGGCGCACCACGTCCTCGGCGACACCGCCGCGCTCCTCGTCGAGGAACTCGACCCGGAGGGCCAGGACGTCTGGCCGCTGCTGGCGGCCCACCTCGACGACGGCGGACCGACCTCCCCGGCGACCCGGCCGCGCGGGGCGTCGCCGTACCCCGGCGGCCGGCGACCGGCGCACGGTGGCGAGCCGGAGTCACTGCGGCAGCGGCTGCTGCTCATCGCCCGGCTCGCCGACGCCACCCAGGTCGGCGTCGGAGCATTCCTCGACGTGGCGCTCGCGGAGAACGACGCCCGGGTCCGGCGCGCCCCGTCCCGCGCACTCCCCCACTGCCGCCTGGGCCAGTGAACCCCCGTGGCCGCCGGCCCGTCGGTGCCCCTTCCTATGCTCGGGCGGTGCTGTCGCAGGTGACCGGCCTCTCCCGGCATTTCGATGAGGAATCCCTGAAGGCGTACCTGCTCGCGCGGTCGGAACGGTTGCCGACCGGCTGCCTGATCGTGCGCGGCTACGGCAGCCGGCGCGGAGTCCACCAGAAGGTCGCCGGGCGGGCGTGGGCCCATGTCGCCGCCTACGCCGTGTTCGTCGGCGACTACCAGCCGGACCTCGCCGTGCAGCACGTGTGCGATGCCCCGGACTGCATCGAGCCGACCCACCTCCGCCAGCTCAGCCACGCCGAGAACTGCCGGCAGCGCAGGCAGCGGCCGCAGTGCCGCAACGGGCACGACCGGGAGCTGGACCCCGCCACCGGCCGGCTCCGGAAGGTGTGTCGGCGCTGCAACAGCGAGGCGCAGCGGCGGTGGCGGGAGCGCCGCGCCGCTGAGGTCGCCGAAGCGAGGGCCGGCTACCACTCGTAGCGCCGATTACAACAGCGTAATTGCTTACGCACACGAACTGTCATTATGGTGCATCCCTGGTTTGCCCCCTTTGTCCGTCCCGATAAACGGATTGGTGTTACCGGTAATCCGGAAATCAGGTCGGATGGGCAGCGCGAGGAAAGAGCTGGACGGGTGATGCCCAGGCTTGTAGCTTGCAGGTGCCCGTGACGCCGCCCGAGGAGGTGAGACCCATGAACGCTGTATCGCTGTGGGTGCTCCCCATCCCGTCACGGCCGGGCGATTGACCTAGGTGTCGCCGGGAGCGCCTCGAAAGCAGGCACTCCCGAAAGGCAACACCCATGCACTCTCTGCCGTTCACCGCCGAGCCGTCGCCGTCCTCCGGCACCGGCCGCGGGCACCTCACGTACGACGTGGTCATTGCCGGGTGCGGGCCGACCGGTGCGCTGCTGGCCGCCGAACTGCGGCTGCACGACGTGCGGGTCCTCGTCCTGGAGAAGGACACCGAACCCGCGTCGTTCGTCCGCATCGTCGGCCTGCACGCGCGCAGTATCGAGCTGATGGCGATGCGCGGGCTGCTGGACCGCATCCTCGAACACGCACGACGGCGTCCGGCCGCCGGTTTCTTCGCCGCCATCAACAAGCCCGCCCCCAAGGGCCTGGATTCCGCGTACGCCTACCTGCTGGGCATCCCGCAGCCGGTCATCGTCCGACTGCTCGAGGAACATGCGATCGAGCGCGGTGCGCAGGTCCGGCGCGGTGCTGCGGTGGCCGATCTCGCCCAGGACGACGACGGGGTGACCGTCGCGCTGGCCGACGGGGAACGGCTACGCACGCGCTATCTCGTCGGCTGCGACGGCGGGCGCAGTACGGTGCGCAAGCTGCTCGGCGTCGGCTTCCCCGGCGAGCCCTCGCGGAACGAGACGCTGATGGGCGAGATGCACGTGGGTGTGCCGCCGGAGGAGATCGCCGCCAAGGTGGCCGAAGTCCGCGAGACCCAGCAGCGGTTCTGGCTCCGGCCCTTCGGCGGGGAGGTCTACAGCGTCGTGGTCCCCGCGGCGGGAGTCAGCGATCGCGCCGTACCGCCCACACTCGAGGACTTCCAACAACAGCTGCGCGCCATCGCCGGGACCGATTTCGGCGTGCACTCCCCACGCTGGTTGTCCCGCTTCGGGGACGCCACACGGCTGGCCGACCGGTATCGGGTCGGGCGGGTGCTGCTGGCCGGCGACGCGGCACACATCCACCCACCCATCGGCGGACAGGGCCTCAACCTGGGCGTTCAGGATGCCTTCAACCTCGGCTGGAAACTGGCCGCGCAGATCAACGGCTGGGCGCCGGAAACACTGCTGGACACCTACCAGGCCGAACGTCATCCGGTCGCCGGGGACGTCCTGGACAACACCCGCACCCAGATGGAACTGCTGTCCACCGAACCGGGCGCGCAGGCCGTGCGCAGGCTGCTGACCGAACTGATGGACTTCGACGAGGTGAACCGCTACCTGATCGAAAAGATCATCGCGACCGGCATCCGCTACGACTTCGGCGCGGGCCCCGACCTGCTCGGCCGCCGTATGCCCGACATCGAGGTGAAACAGGGCCACCTCTACGGCCTGCTGCACGGCGGCCGCGGCCTGCTGCTGGACCGCACCGAACGCCTCACCGTCGGGGGCTGGTCGGACCGGGTCGACTACCTCGGGGATACGACTGCGGCACTGGATGCTCCGTGCGTCCTGCTGCGCCCCGACGGCCACGTCGCCTGGATCGGCGACGACCAGCAGGACCTGGACGATCACCTCGCCCGCTGGTTCGGCAGGCCCAAGTAGGGCCGACCGGGCCCCGGTGATGAGTTGTCGCGCCCGCACCCGTCACACCTACGACAGGACACGACGAGACGGAAGGATGACGTGATGAGTGCGGGCACGCGGCTGAAGGAACTGGGCGTGAGCGGTCTGGGCGAGGTCGACGAGTCGACGTTCTCGGGAATGGCGCAGCGGCACCGGCGGGAGCTGCACGTGCACTGCTACCGGATGCTCGGGTCCTTCGAGGACGCCGAGGACACGGTGCAGGAGACGTTCCTCCGTGCCTGGCGGCGGCGGGAGACCTTCGAGGGGCGGTCGACGTTCCGGGCCTGGCTGTACCGGATCGCCACCAACGCCTGCCTGGACCTGCTCGCCAGGTGCCGGCCGGAACCGGCGACCGGCGGCGAGGTGCGGTGGCTGCAGCCCTACCCGGACCGGCTGCTCGACGAGCTGCGCGCGGGCGGCGCGGACGAGCCGGAGACCGTCGCCGTCGCGCGGGAGACGATCGAGCTGGCGTACCTGGTCGCGGTCCAGCACCTCGCGCCGCGCCCACGGGCCGTGCTGATCCTGCGGGACGTGCTCGGCTGGCCGGCGAAGGACGTCGCGGAGCTCCTCGGGGACTCCGTCAACTCCGTGAACAGCGCGCTGCAGCGGGCCCGCGCCGGTATGCGGGAGCACCTGCCGGCCGAGCGGCAGGACTGGACCGGCGAGGAGATGGACGCCGGGACGCGCGACCTGGTGCGCCGCTTCACCGACGCCAGCGTGGCCACGGACATCGACCGGCTCGCCGCGATGCTGCGTGACGACGTCCGCTGCTCGATGCCGCCCACGCCGGGCCTCGACGTCGGGCGCGACGCGGTGGTGAACAGCTGGATCGAGGACGGCTTCGACCAAATGACGGGCCTGCACGCCGTGCCCACCTCGGTGAACCGGCAGCCCGCCGTCGCCTTCTACCACTGGCGGGAGCGGGAGAACGCGTACCTGCCGCTGACGATCGACGTCCTGCGCGTCACCGGCGGGGCGATCACGGAGATCACCATCTTCCACGACGACCAGTTCCCGCGGCTCGGGCTGCCGGAGCGCCTACCGGCGGACGGCACGGAGCAGTTCCACCGGCCCGGCACCCGATGACGGAGGGAACGACATGGACAGCATGAATGACACCGGGGTCGTCGCGAGCCCGGCGGTGGGCCGGACCGGCCAGAGCCGCCGACTCCGCGGGCTCGCCGGCACCGGCGTCGTCGCCACGCTCGCGGCGATGGTGGTCACGACCCTCGCCGCCGCGCTTGCCCGGGCCGCCGGCGTCGACTTCGAGATCCCCGATCGCGGCGAGACGATCCCGTTGCCCGGGTTCGCCGTGGTGACCGGCTTCTTCTCGGTCGTGGGCGTCGTCATCGCCGCGGCTCTGCTGCGGTGGAGCGCGCGCCCCGCCCAGCGCTTCGTGTGGACGGCGGTGTCGCTGACCGCGATCTCGCTGGTCCCGCCCCTCCTTGCGGGGGGAGACACCGCCACCACGACCGCCCTCCTCGGGCTGCACCTCGTCCCTGCGGCGGTGATGATCCCCACCCTGGCGCGGAGCCTCCACACCCGGAGCGGTTGACGGTGGTGGCTCAGCGCCGTCGCCAGGGCCACCACGGGCGACGGCGCGGCGGCGTGGCCGTCGCCGGGGGCGCCGGCTCCGCGGCGGCGGTCACCCGCTCGGCGGCGGCCCGCTCCCGGGCGGCGCGCCAGTCGCGGACCGTGTCGTCGGCGTTGACCGGGCGCACCACCACGCGTGGTCCGGTGGGTGTGCGCAGCCAGGCCACCACCTCGGCGTTGAGGGCCGCCACGTACGCCCGCACCGACTCTTCGGTGGGCAGGTCACGGACTTCGGCGGGGAGCTTCTCGATGCGGCGGCGCAGTTGCAGCGGGGTGGGCAGCAGAAGGTCGCCGGGCAGCTGTTCGCGCTCCAGGAAGCTGCGGATCCACCAGCCCTCGTCGTAGGGCAGGTCGCGGCCCGGGATCGGCTTGCCGGCCCCCGGCAGGTTGTCGAACTCGCCGCGCTCCTGGGCCGAGCGGATCTGCGCCTCGACCGCGGCCTCCCAGCCTGTCGTCACCGCCGTCACCTCCCGTTCCCACCGTATCCGCCGGTCACCGACCCGTTTCAGCGCCGACCGGGACCCGCCTGTTCCCGGGGCTGAGGAACTCGACCACGAAGCTCCGTGTGTCCGGTATCGGCTGGTTTCGTGGGTGTAGCCGGGCGGGCCGCGGTGGCCCGCCCGGCTCCACCGGGCTAGTCCCCGGCCGTCACGGTGAAGGTGAAATCGGCACTGGTCGAGCGGCGCAGCGAGATGTCGCACTTGACGCGGCGCAGCACCTCGGTCCTGCTGAGGCCGAGCCCCTGCGCGATGAGCCGTTCCGGGCGCACCGGCACCGGGTCCTCGAAGACGACGTCCACCCGCACCGGCCACGTCTCGTCGAGCCGTTCCGGCGGGGTGTCCAGCCGCCAGGCATCCGTCCAGTCCAGGGTGAAGCGGTTGCGCCGGGCGAGCAGCGGATCCAACAGCCGGGACGCCACCAGCTCCGGATCGTTGACGTGGTAGCCGTGCAACTCACCTGGATCGATGGACCTGACCGCCGCCCGCTCGTACACGGTGAGCTTGCTCGTCCGGTCGCAGGACACGCAGCGGACCAGCAACCACACGTCCAGCAGCTTGCCGTTGGCGTTGACCCGGAACCTGCCGTCGCCGGTGGTCGCCGACTCCGACCGGCAGTCCACGCACCGCAACGACAGCAGCGGCAGCCTGGTCCGACGGACAACCCAGGGCAGCACGATATGAGGGGATGAAGACATGACTCGCTAGACCTGATCTCTCGACCTGACACGAGGCCGATCACGCGCGGCCTCAATCGCTGTACGACCGGGCGCACAGGGGCAGCCCGGCGGAACCGACGGGAGCGTCGGCTACCGGTGAGCGGAAGAAGATGTCAGGTCTAGAGAGCAGGCGGGGTCACGCGGTTTTGTCCTCTGTCCTCGGTGCGACGGGTTGCGGGCAACCTACGGGACCGCGGAAGCAGGGCTCAAACGGTTTACGACTGACCCTCATGTCTCGGGGCGTACATTCCTCGTGGGCCGGCGGGCGGCCCGTACCGGGCGGGAGGTACCAGCGGCGTGCGTGACTGGCTCATCGGCCTCGGGGTCGCGGTGGTCTGCCTGCTGGCCAGCTGGGCGCTGCTGGTGCTGCTCGCGCGGCGGCTGCCGCCGGGCATCCTGCGCGACCTGGCGGCCTTCATCCCGGACTGCCTGACCACCGTGCGCCGGTTGCGCCGCGACCCCCGGGTGCCGCGGCGGGCCAAGGTCGCGATCGTGTTCGCGGGGCTCTGGCTGGCCAGCCCGATCGACCTGATCCCGGAGTTCCTGCCGGTCATCGGCCCGCTGGACGACATCGTGGTGGTGGCGCTCGCGCTGCGCTACGCCGGCCGGCAGGTGCCGCGGCAGGTGCTGCTCGACGCGTGGCCGGGTGAGCCCCGGCTGCTGCTGCGCCTGCTCGGCCCGGCGCCGACCGGCGAGAGCACCGAGGGGCGCGAGCGCTGAGCGGCCTGCTGGCGGCCTCGGCGGCGGCGTTCCTGCTGGCCGTGCTGTCCGCGGTGACCGGCTTCGGTGGCGCGGTGCTGCTGCTGCCGGTCTTCACCGCGCTGTTCGGGCTGCGGGTCGCGGTGCCCGTGCTCACCCTCACCCGGCTGGCCGGCAACGGGGCCGCTGAGCGCGTCCCGGCTCAGGGCAGCAGGCGGACGTGGCGGTGGCCGTCGCGCGGGAACGGCGGCCGGGCCGGCAGCACCTCCGCGAAGGCGTACCCGCTCTTCTCCGCCACCCGGCAGGAGGCCGGGTTGTCCACCTGGTGCAGCAGCTCCAGGCGGGTCAGGCCGCTCGCGCCGAAGCGGGCGAACGCCCAGCCGGTGACCGCCTCCACGGCCCGCGGCGCGACGCCGCGCCCGCGGGCCGGCACGGCCGTCCAGTAGCCCACCTCGGCGGCCGGACGCCCGGGCGTGACGTCCTTGAGCACCACGTTGGCCACGAGCCGTTCCCCGTCGGGCGCGGCCTCCAGTACCGCGAAGCTGAACCGGTTGCCGGCCGCCCAGCCCTGCCGGCTGCGGCGCAGGAACGCCCTGGCCTCCGCCCGGGTGGTCACCGGGTACCGGGTCCAGCTGCGCAGCACCGGGTCCCGGTAGGCGGCCAGCAGCGCCTCGGCGTCGTCGTCGCGCCACGGCCGCAGCAGCAGGCCGGGGGCGGAGGGGGTGGCGGCGGCGTGGAGCACGATCGGCATCCCGGTAGTGTGGCCCGTCACGCCGCCGCGCCGCGAGCCCGCCCTCGCCGGGTGGTACCCGGTGGGCAGGGTCCGGGCAGGACGGACGGCGGGGAGGTCGCGGTCGGCGGGTTGGTGGTAATCGCCGCCCCCACTTTCTGACCGGAGGTGCGCCCGCCGCGGACAGCGGCCGCCGCGTCGAGCGTCAGAGGTTGTCCGGCTGGTGCAGCGCCGGGTGGCGCTCGCCCGGGGCGGCGTACCAGGCGGCCCGGTCGTCGCGCAGTGCCGTGGAGATCCGCAGCCGGGACCAGTCGTCCAGTTCGGGCAGGTCGTCCGGGTCGAACCAGCCGACGGCGAGGGACTCGTCGCCGTCGGCGGTGGGCGCCCCACCGACCACCCGGCAGTGGAACCAGACGTTGAGGTATTCGCAGGCGTCGCCGTTGGGGTAGACCACCGGGTGGGTGGCGACCCCGCCGATCCGGTCGATCTCCACCTTGACGCCGGTCTCCTCGTAGACCTCGCGCACCAGCGCGTCGGCCGGCTGCTCACCCGGGTCGACCATCCCGGCCGGGACGGACCAGCGGCCGTTGTCGCCCCGGCGGGCCAGCAGCAGCCGCCCCGTGTCGTCGGTGACCACGCCGCTGACCCCGTACAGCATCAGCAGCTCGGGTCCGATGTGGCGGCGCATCCGGGCGACGTAGGGCGACAGCGGCATGGCGGCACCCTACCGGCCGGGCTCCCGATGCCGCCGCACCATGCCGGCGGCCAGCGGCGCGCCGTCCAGGTCCCCGGCGGCCAACCGCCCCGCGACGGTACGGCGTACCAGCCGGTCGGCCAGCGCCGGCGCGTGGCGGGCGAGGGCCAGCTCCAGCCGCCCCCGCCCGGTGGTGGCCACGTCCCGGGGCGCCCGGCGGGCGGTGGCGGCGCGCAGGATCGCCGCGACGACCCCCTCGACGGGCTCCAGCCGGGACACCCCGCTGAGCGACAGCCCTGCCTCGGCGGTGCTGTCGTGGATCGGTGAGGCGACCATGCTCGGGTAGACGACGCTGACCCCGACGTGGGTGCCGACCTCGTGGCGCAGCGCGTCCGCGTACGCCACGAGGGCCCGCTTGCTCACCCCGTACGCGGCCGCGAGGGGCAGCGGCAGCACGGCCATCCGGCTGGCCACGAAGAGCACCCGGCCGCGGGCGGCCTCCAGGGCGGGCAGCGCCGCCGCCGTGGTACGCCACGCGGCGAGCAGGTTCACCTCCAGCTGCCGGCGGACCACCTCGTCGGGCGGCAGTTCGGCGGGGGCGGGTCCGCCGACGCCGGCGTTGTTGACCAGCAGGTCCAGCCCGCCGAGCCGGTCCACGGCGGTGGCCACCGCGGCCGGCACGGCGGCCGGGTCGGTCAGGTCGCAGCCGAGCACCGGCACCTCGCCGTGCTCGTCGGGGTGCAGGTCGAGCCCGACGACGTGGGCGCCCGCGCCGGTGAGCGCGGCGCACAGGTGCCGCCCGAAGGTGCCGCGGGCGCCGGTGACCAGCACCCGCCGTCCGGCCAGCCCGCTCACGGCCGCACCTCCGTCCGGCGCCGCCCGGCGGCGAGTTCCCGCTCCAGTTCGGTCAGGTACGCGTCGAAGTCGACCCGCATGTGGGGCCGGCGCTGCCCCCACCGGGTGGTGGCAGCGCGCAGCTCGGCGCGGCAGGCGGCTGCCTGCCGGGCCCGGTCCGGCGGTGCCCAGGTGCCGGCGAGCCGCGCGGCGACGAGCCGGGCCTGGGCCTCGACCAGCGGGAACGCCGCGCCGGTGGACTGCATGAGCCCCACGAAGGCCAGCCCGGGGGCGTCGAGGTGGAACACGTGCCGGTAGAGGGGCAGCCGGTCGGCGCCGTCACCGAGCAGGTCGGCGTCGAGGAAGGGGATCTCGACCCGGTAGCCGGTGCACCAGACCACGAGGTCCACCTCGTCGGCGCGGCCGTCGGTGAACTCGACCTTGGTGCCGGCGAACCGGGCGATGCCGGGGCGGGCCTGGATGTCGCCGTGGGTGAGCCGGGACAGCAGCCCGTCGGACAGCGTGGGGTGGTCCTGGAGGAAGCCGTGGGCGGGGGCGGGCAGCCCGTACCGGGCGGGCGGGCCGACGGTGGCGGTGAGCATGGTCTGGCTGACCCGCTGGCGCAGCCGCCACGGCAGCCGGCGGGCCAGCGCCCCGTTGAGGGTGTCGGAGGGTCGCCCGAGCAGGTACTTGGGCACGACCCACACGCCGCGGCGCAGCGACAGCAGGGTGCGCGTGGCGGCGTACGAGGCGTCCACGGCGATGTCCATGGCGGAGTTGCCGCCGCCGACGACCAGCACCCGCCGGCCGGCGAGCTGCTCCGGTCCCCGGTAGTCGTGGCTGTGCAGCTGCTCCGCGGCGCAGTCGCCCGGGTACGGGTCGGGCCGCTTCGGCACCCGGTTGTGCCCGTTGGCGACCACCACCGCCTCGACGTCGAGGTGGACCGGTCCGTCGGGTCCGGTGGCGTGCACGGTCCAGCCGCCGTCGGCCGCCCGGGTGACCCGCTCGACGGTGTGCCGCAGCCGCACGGCGTCGCGCAGCCCGAACCGGTCGGCGTAGTCGGTGAGGTAGCCGGCGATGCGGGTGTGGTCGGGGTAGTCGGGCCAGTGCGCCGGCATCGGGTGGTCGGCGAACTGGGTGCGCCCCTTGCTGGTGTTCAGGTGCAGCGTCCGGTACGCGGGCGAGCCGGGCGACCCGTACACCCAGAGGCCGCCGACGGTGTCGGCGGTCTCGAACGCGACGGCCGGCACGCCGGCGTCGGCCAGCGCCTTGAGGGTGGCCAGTCCGGCCGCGCCGGCGCCGATGACCGCCACCCGGGGTGGTGCCGCCATGCCCCTGCCTCCTTAATCCAACGACCGCTGGATAATCCCCGGCGGGCGGCGGCCCGTCAAGGGGTGGCCGGCGGGTACAGGCCGTCGAGGAAGCGGTGCACGAACGCCCGGAACTCGCGCCGCTCCCGGGCGCCGGAGCCCTGCTGCGCGGCGAGGGCCACCACGTGCCCGTGCACCGCCCAGACCAGGCTGCGCACGGTGACGTGCGGGGCCGGCTCGACCAGCGCGCCGCCCGCCGCGGCGGCGGCGAGCAGCTCCTCCACCAGGGTGTAGAGCGGTGCGGCGTAACGCTGGTCGAGGTCGGCGTGCCGGTGCGGCTCCAGCCAGCGGCGCAGCCACAGCGCCGTGGTCTCCGGCCGGTCCTCGAGGAAGTCGACGAACACGTCGACCAGGTCGTGCAGCGCCCGCAGCGCGTCGGCCGGCCCGGTGGCGAGGGCCGCCCGGGCGCGCTCACCGGCCGCCTCGAGGACCTCCCGTTCGGCGGCGAAGACCCGGGCGAAGCACGCGTCGTAGAGCTGCGCCTTCGTACCCGTGTGGTGGGCGACGGTGGCCACGTCGACGCCCGTCGCGGCGGCGACGTCGCGCAGGCCGACCGCGTCGAAGCCCCGCTCGGCGAAGAGCGTGGTGGCGGCGGCGAGCACCAGGTCGCGGGTGGGCCGCTGGTCGTCGCGGCGGGGCCGGCCGGGTCGGCGGCGGGGCATGGTCATCCCGCCATTGTTGCCCCTACAATCCAGCATCCGTTGGATTGGGGGCGGCGCGCCCCCGGGAGGAGGCGGCCATGACCGGGCTCGACGAGCGGCACCGGACCGCCGCCGCCCTGCCGCGCGGCCCGCTGGCCGGCTTCGCCGCCGGCTCGCTCGGCATGGGCGTCTGGGTCACCGTGCCCGGACTGCTGCTGCTCTACTTCCTCACCGACGTCCTCGCGGTCGCCCCGTGGCTGGCGGGCCTGACCCTGCTGCTGCCGAAGATCGCCGACGTGCTGCTGCACCCCTGGATCGGGCACCGCTGCGACGTCGAGCAGGCCCGCCGTGGCCACCGGCGGCGGCTGCTGCTCGCCGGCTGCGCCCTGCCGCTGGCCTTCGCCGCGCTGTTCGCGGTGCCCGGCGGGCTCAGCAGCCCCGCCGCCGCGGCCTGGGTCGCGCTGTTCTTCGTCGCCGGGAACCTGCTCTTCGCCGCCTACCAGGTGCCCTACCTCGCCACCCCGGCGGACTTGCGGATCGGCTACCACGAACGGACCCGGCTCATGGCGTTCCGGATGGTGGTGCTCACCCTCGGCATCCTGGTCTCCGGGCTGCTCGCGCCGCTGCTGGCCGGCGGGGACGCCGCCACCCGCGGCGGCTACCTGCGGATGGCGGCGCTGCTCGCGGTGGGGATGCTCGCCGCCATGGCGGTCGGCGTCGCCGGGATCGACCGGCTGCGCCGCACCGCGGCGGTGTCCTCGCCGTCGCACGGGGCGGGCGGGTGGCGGGCCCTGGCGGCGAGCCTGCGCGACCGGCAGTTCCGCTGGCTGGTGGGCGCCTACCTGGCCATGTCGACCACCACCCACCTGGTGCTGGCCGGGGTGCCCTACTACGCCGAATACGAGCTGGGCCGTCCGAAGCTCACCACCGTGCTGGTCGCCGCGTTCGTCGCGCCGGCGCTGCTGGTCACCCCGGCCTGGCTGGCGGTGGCCCGGCGGGTCGGCAAGCAGCGGGCGCTGCTTGCCGCGCAGCTCGCCTTCGCCGCCGGCGCGCTGGTGCTGGCCGTCGGCCGGCCGGCCGGGCTGCCGGTGCTGGTCGCCGCCGTGGCGGTGCTCGGGGTGGCGTTCGCCGGGATGCAGCTGCTGCCCTTCTCGATGCTGCCCGACGTGATCCGCGCCGCTGATACCGATCGGGCCGGCACGTACACCGGGGTGTGGACCGCCACCGAGGCCACCGGCGCGGCGCTCGGCCCCTACGCCTACGCCCTCTGCCTGGCCGCCGGGGGCTTCGTGGCCTCCGCCGCCGGGCAGGCCGTCACCCAGTCGGCCGGTGCGCTCGCGGCGATCCGGTACGGCTTCGGCCTGCTGCCCGCCGCCGTCATGGTGGTCGCCGTGCTGCTGCAACGCCGCTACACCCTCGACGCCACGGCCCGCGCCGACGCCGGCGGCGAGTGACGGGCGGCGCGCGCGACGACGAACAGGAACAGGCCGCAGGCCGCGACCAGGACCCACCCCGGGCGGGACGCGCGGGCCAGGCCCGCCGGTGCGACCCCGGCGACGAGCCCGCCGGCGACGGCGATGCCGATGGCCGAGCCGAGCTGCCGGGCGGTGGAGGTGATCGCCCCGGCGACGCCGGCGCGGGCCGGGGGCAGGCCGCTCACCGCCGTGTTGGTGATGGGCGCGTTGGCGAAGCCGAAGCCGATGCCGATGAGCAGGTAGGCCGGCACGAGTTGCCGGGGATCCGGGTCGGGCCGCAGGCCGACCAGGCTGAGCCCGCCGACGGTGAGGAACGTCCCGGCGAGCAGGAGGGGCCGGCGCGCCCCGTACCGCCCTGCCAGCCGGCCCGACAGCGGCGCGCAGACCGTCGCGCCCAGCGCCAGGGGCAGGGTCGCGGTCCCCGCCGCGAGCGGGGTCCAGCCGTGCCCGTGCTGCAGGTACAGCGTGGTGAGCAGCAGGCTGACGGTGAGCGCGACGAACACGGCCACCGCGCCCAGCACCGCCGTGGTGAAGGCCGGCCGCCGGAACAGCCCCAGCTCCATCAGCGGCTCGGGGCGACGCCGCTCGACCGCCACGAAACCCGCCGCGGCCGTGGCGGCGACCAGGTACGCGGCCCAGGCCGGCGGTGACGCCCAGCCGACGCGCGGACCCTCGATGAGCACGGCGACGCTGACGCACACCATGACGGTGAGCAGAACCTGCCCGGGCAGGTCGAGTCGCCGGGCCCGCGCCGCCCGGGACTCCGGTACGAACAGCGCGCTCAGCACGAGCGCGGCCACCACGACCGGGACGTTGATCCAGAACACCGACCGCCAGCCGAACGCCCCGATGAGCGCGCCGCCGGCGACCGGTCCGGCCGCCATGCTGAGCCCGAACACGGACGCCCAGATCCCGATGGCCTGCGCCCGCTCCCGCGGGTCGGGCATCGCGTTCACCACGATGGCCAGGGCCACCGGGCTGAGCATCGACGCGCCGATCCCCTGGACGGCCCGCGCCGCGACGAGCGCGCCGAGTGACGGCGCGACCGCGCACGCCAGCGACGCAGCGCCGAAGACGAGCAGGCCGCAGCGGAAGACCCGGCGCCGGCCCAGCCGGTCGGCCAGCGCTCCGGAGGAGATCAGCAGGCTGGCCACCGCCACGGTGTAGGCGTCCACCACCCACTCCAGGCTCCGGGTGCCCACCCCCAACCCGTGGCCGACGGCGGGCAGGCCGACGTTGACGATCGTGGTGTCCAGGCCGACCAGCAGCATGCTGAGCGCGCAGATCGCCAGCACCGCCCACCGCCGGCGCACGGTCAGGTCGGGTCGCACCGTCAGGGATGTCGTGGCCATCCGCTCACCTCCAGGGTCGGGGAACCTGCCCCGCCATGCTCGGGCCGGGCGGAGCCCCGGCCCCAGCACTTTTGCGGAAACCGCAAAGATGGCAGGCATGGAAGCTGACGTGGCCGAACTCCTCGACGGCATCAGGCCCCGGCTGCGGGCGCTGCGCCGCGACCGCGGGCTCACGCTGGAGGCCCTCGCGACCCGGACCGGCATCTCGGTGAGCAAGCTGTCCCGGCTCGAGTCGGGCAAGCGGCGCCCCACCCTGGAGCTGCTGATCCCCCTGGCCCGCGCCCACCGCGTCGCCCTGGACCAGTTGGTGGCGGCGCCGGCCACCGGCGACCCCCGCGTCCACCTGCGACCCCATCGGCGGCGCCGAGGCGGCGTGGTGGTGCCGCTGACCCAGTATCCGGGGCGGGTCCAGGTCTTCAAGCAGGTCCTCGCGCCGCGCGAGCCGAGCCTCGTCACCCACGCAGGCTACGAATGGCTCTACGTCCTCGCCGGCCGCCTCCGCCTCGTCCTCGGTGACCGCGAGTTCACCCTCTCCCCCGGCGAGGTCGCCGAGTTCGACACCGGCGAGCCGCACTGGTTCGGCCCGGCCGGCACGGACACCGTCGAGATCCTGCACCTGTTCGGGCCGCACGGCGACCAGGCCGTCGTCCGCACCGGCCCGTCGACGCCGTCGTGACCCGCGGCAACTAGACTTCGCCGCCGATGGACGCCCAGCCCGCCCCCGAGACCCGCCCCTGCGCCCACTGTGGACGGGACGTGCCGCAGCGCGCCGGCGCGGGCCGCCCCTTCCGGTACTGCCGGGACAACGACGGCGCCTGCCAGCGGGCCTCGCGCAACTCCCGGATGCGCCACCGCAACGCCCCCGGGCTACCGGGGCAGGTGGCCCGCACCTGGGAGGCGGTCGACCGGCTCGACCAGATCGTGGAGACCCTCACCGAGGCGCTGCACGCCGAGCTGTCCCCGGCCGGGGTGGAGCGGCAGCTCGCCGAGGTGCGCGCCGAGACGGCCACCCAGGTGGCGGCGGCACACGCCGAACGCGACGAGGCCCGCCGGGACGCCGAGGACGCCGCCGCGGCCGCCGCCCGGGCCCGCCAGGACGCGCAGGCGGCGCGGGCCGAACGCGACACCGCCCGGGAGCGGGCCGACCGGGCCGAGGCGGCGTCCACCGCGGCGGCCGACCGGGCCCGGCACGCCGAGGCGGCCCGGGACGAGGCGCGGGGTGCGGCCGGGGCGGCGCAGGCGCTGCGGGTGCAGGCCGAGCGGGACCGCGACGCCGCGCGCGACGAGCTGCGGACCGTGCGGGCCGAACGCGACGGTGAGCGTCGGCGGGTCGCCGACCTGACCGCCGAACGCGACGCCGCCCGGGTCGACGCCGAGCGGGCCACCCGCTCGGCGGGCGAGGCCCTCGATCGGGCCGAGGGCCTGCGTGCCGACGCCGACCGGGCCCGCGCCGACGCCGAGACGGCCCGTGCCGCCGCCACGGCGGCCCGTGACGA
Organism: Micromonospora chaiyaphumensis; assembly: GCF_900091435.1. Classification (GTDB taxonomy): domain Bacteria; phylum Actinomycetota; class Actinomycetes; order Mycobacteriales; family Micromonosporaceae; genus Micromonospora; species Micromonospora chaiyaphumensis. The sequence goes on along the minus strand of NZ_FMCS01000001.1, from coordinate 135,734 downwards.
GGCCGACCGGGCCCGCGCCGAGGCCGAGCAGGCGCGGCGGGCCGGGCAGGAGGCCGCCGAGCAGGCTCGCGAGGAGGCCGCGCAGGCGCAGGCCGCGCGGGAGCGGGTCGAGGCCGGCCGGGCGGAGGCCGTCGCGGCGGCCGCAGCCGCCCGGGAGGAGCGGGACGCCCTCGCCGCGGACCTGACGGCCGCGCGGCAGGCCGCCGCCGCCGTCGAGGCCCGGCTGGCCGAGCTGACGGTACGGCTGGCCGCCGCCGAGACCGACCGCGACGCCGCCCAGCGTCGCGCCGGCCAGCTCGCCGACCAGGTCAGCGACCTGGCCAGCGCCCTGGCGCGGCTCGGCTCCCGCACCGGCTGACGCGCGGACCGCCCGCCGGCCACGGGCTGGGACGGGGCGGCAGGAGATCGCCGCCGGCGAGCATGATCAGGGCATGGGTAAGACGTACGAGCGCATCGACGGGCGGCTGCGGACCTTCATCGAGGCGCAGCCGATGTTCTTCACGGCCACCGCCCCCCTCGCCGGCGACGGCACCATCAACCTCTCCCCCAAGGGCCTGCGCGGCTCCTTCGCGGTGCTCGACGAGCTGACGGTCGCCTACCTGGACTTCGCCGGCAGCAACGCCGAGACCGTCGCGCACCTGCGGGAGAACGGCCGCATCACGCTGATGTGGTGCGCGTTCGACGGCCCGCCGAACATCGTCCGGGTGCACGGTCGCGGCGAGCCGGTGTTCCGCGACGATCCGCGCTGGCCACAGCTGCTGGGCCATTTCCCCGGCATCGACCCGGGCCCGCACGGCCTGCGGGCGATCGTCGTGGTCCACGCCGAGCTGATCCGCGACACCTGCGGCTACGCCGTGCCGCTGATGACCTACGAGGCCGACCGTGACCTGCACGGGCGGCGGTTCGCCCGCGAGGACGACGCGTCGCTGAGCAGGTACTTCGAGGGCAAGGACCACGTCGCCACCAGCATCGACGGGCTGCCCGGCCTGCCGCTGCCGCTGCCACCCACACCGGCCGGGTGATTCCCGGTCAGTGGATGCCGGCCATGAGGTGCCGGATCTGGCGGGTGAACATCACCGCGGCGAGCCCGAGCACCACCGAGGCCAGGCCGAAGGTCAGGAAGTAGGTCGGCTCGGACCAGCGGTCGGCGAGCCGGGCGACCTGGCCGCCGATCGCGTCGCCGACGGCGGTGGCGAGGAACCACAGGCCCAGCATCTGGCTGGCGTACTTGACCGGGGCCAGCTTCGTGGTGGCCGACAGGCCGACGGGGCTCAGCGCCAGCTCACCGGCGACCTGGATCGCGTACACGGCGACCAGCCACCACGGGGACACCAGGTCGCCGCCGACGGCGGCCTGCGCGGCGGCGGCCATCAGCACGAACGACAGACCGTTGAGCACCAGGCCGACGGCGAACTTCGTCGGCGTGGAGACCCGGTGGCCGAGCTTCAGCCACAGCGCGGCGGCCAGCGGCGCCCCGATGATGATCAGGATCGGGTTCACCGACTGGAGCCAGGACGCCGGGAAGGTGAAGCCGCCCACGTTCCGGTCGGTCTGGTCCTCGGCGAAGATGTTCAGCACCGACCCGGCCTGGTCGTAGATCAGCCAGAACGCGGCGGCGAAGACGAACAGCCACACGTACGCCTTCATGCGGCTGCGCTCGGTGCCGCTGATCTCCCGGTCGGTGAGGATCCGGGCGAAGTAGGCGATGGTGACCAGCACGGTGACGACGGTGAGCAGGTTCACCACCGTGTCGACGGTGAACAGGCCGATCAGGGCGAGCACGGCCAGCACCACGAGCACCACCACGGTGACCACGGCGATGCGGGTCAGCGCCCGCCGCCGGTCCGCGCCGAGCAGCGGGTCGGCCGGGCGGGCGCCGGCGTCGCCCAGGTTGCGCCGGCCCAGCACGTACTGGAGCACGCCGAAGGTCATGCCGATGGCGGCGGCGCCGAAGCCCAGATGCCAGTTGATCTTCTCGCCGAGGAAGCCGGTGATCAGCGGGGCGATGAACGCGCCCAGGTTGATGCCCATGTAGAAGATCGAGAAGCCCGCGTCGCGGCGCGGCGAGTCCCGGTCGTAGAGGTCGCCCACCATGGTCGAGATGTTGGGTTTGAGCAGGCCGGTGCCGAGCACGATGAGCGTCATGCCGGCGAACACGCTCCACCGGGCGGGGACGGCCATCACGTAGTGGCCGGCCGCGATGACCACGCCACCCCAGAGGACGCTGCGCCGTGCGCCGATGAGCCGGTCGGCCACCCACCCGCCGGGCAGCGCCATGAGGTAGACCATGGCGTTGTAGGTGCCGTAGACGGCGTTGGCGGTGGACTCGCCGATGGCCAGGCCCTCGTCGGCGACCGACGCGGTCAGGTACAGCACCAGGATGGCCCGCATGCCGTAGAAGCTGAACCGCTCCCACATCTCGGTGAGGAACAGGGTGGACAGGGCCCGCGGGTGACCGAAGAAGGTCTTCCCGCCGGGGGGTCGCACCTCGGCCGGCGCGTCACCGGGCATCGTCACCTCCGCAGGGCGTGGAGGCGGCTAACATCCCCGTTGACAGTCGAAACACTCCACCGATTCGGCCCGGCCGGGGACGACCCCGCCGGGCAGCTGTCATGACCGGCTACCCTTGAGGATCCCGACCCCGCGCCGGGCCTTCGGCGTGGCCGGGAATGGGCCGGCGGTGACGGACCGTTACACCTGAAGACCAGCACCACGAACGAGGGGAAGTCGATCATGGGCGAGCGTATGCTGCGCGGTAGCCGGCTGGGCGCAGTCAGCTACGAATCCGACCGCAACACGGAGCTCGCGCCGCGTCAGACCCGCGAGTACCTCTGCGCGAAGGGGCACCAGTTCGAGGTGCCGTTCGCCGTCGACGCCGAGGTCCCGACGACCTGGGAGTGCAAGTTCGACGGCAGCGTCGCCCGCCTGGTCGACGGCAGCGAGCCCGAGCAGAAGAAGGCCAAGCCGCCGCGCACCCACTGGGACATGCTGCTGGAGCGGCGCTCGATCGCCGAGCTGGAGGACATCCTCGCCGAGCGGCTCCAGGAGGTCCGCACCCGCCGCGGTCGCGCCTGAGCATCCGTAACGACGACAAGCGCCCCCGGGATCACCCCGGGGGCGCTTCGTCATGTCTGTCCGGTTCTCACCGGCCGGGTTCGATGATCTCCCCCTCGATGGCCCGGCCCGGCTCGGTCACGGGCGGCTGCTGCGGGGCCGGGGTGGGTTGCGGCGCGCCGCGGCGCACCCGCACCCGGCGCGGCCCGAACAGGTCACCGGCGACCATCGACGACACCCGGCGCTCGGTGGCCCGGCGCACCCCGGCGCCGGCGAGCCGCCGCACCGGCGGCACCAGCAACAGCAGCCCCGCCACGCCGCTGACCAGGCCGGGCAGCGCCAGCAGCAGCGCACCCAGCAGGCCCACGAGGCCGTCGGTGACCTGCCGGCCCGGCGGCTGCCCGGACTCCGCGGCGGCCCGGAAGCCGCGCCAGGCCCGCATGCCCTCCCGGCGCAGCAGCACCAGGCCCAGCAGCGAGGCCGCGAACACCAGCAGCACCGCGAACCCGAACCCGACGCCGCGGCCCACCAGGATGAAAACGGTCAGCTCCAGCAGCGTCAGCAGCAGCAGGGCCGGTGGTACGTACTTCAGTCCTCGGCGCATCTCACCTCATCCGCCCGGGGTGTCATCACGCCCCTCCAGCATGACACGCCCGCGCTCACGGCCAGCGGGCCAGCGCGTCGGGGCGGCGCGCCGCGGCCCGCCGGTCCCGCAGCCCCCAGGTGGTGATCCGCCACAGCGCCTCGGCCACGATCAGCGGGCTCATCTTGCTGTCGCCGTGCTCCCGCTCGGCGAACGTGATCGGCACCTCGACCATGCGCACCCCGGCGCGGTGCGCCAGCCGGGACAGCTCCACCTGGAACGCGTACCCCTGGGACCGCACCGAGGCCAGGTCGATGGCGTCCAGGGCGGCCGCCCGGTACACCCGGTACCCGCCGGTGGCGTCGGAGACCGGCACGCCCAGCGCCAGCCGCGCGTACAGGTTGCCGGCGCGGGACAGCAGCAACCGCCGCAGCGGCCAGTTCAGCACCCGCGCGCCGCGGGTCCACCGGGAGCCGATCACCATGTCGGCGTCGCGGGCGGCGTCCAGCAGCGCCGGCAGGTCCTCCGGGGCGTGTGAGCCGTCGGCGTCCATCTCCACCACGGCGTCGTAGCCGCGCTCCCGGGCCCAGGCGAAGCCGGCCAGGTAGGCCGCGCCGAGCCCGTCCTTGCCGGGACGGTGCAGCACGTGCACGTGCGGGTCGGCGCCGGCCAGGCCGTCGGCGATGGCGCCGGTGCCGTCGGGGCTGTTGTCGTCGGCGACGAGGATGTCCACGCCCGGCGCGGCCTCCCGCACCCGGGCGACGATCCGGTGCACGTTGTCGGCCTCGTTGTAGGTGGGGATGACCACGAGGACCCGTCCCACCCCGGGATGGCCGACCGTCCGCCTGTCGGCTACCACGCCCACCGTGTACCGCCTCCCGCTCGTCGTCCTACCCCGGGTCGACCTCCCGGCGGCGGCGCAGCACCGCCGCGCCGGCCAGGGCCGCGACGGCGAGCGCCGCGAGGGCCACCTCCGGCCACACCCCGGCCGTGGTGGCCGGGGTACGCCCGTCGCCGAGCCGCATCTGCCGCACCACCACTGCGGCGGTGTTGAACCCGGTGGCCCCGTCTACCCGCCCGTCCGGGGAAACGAACCCGGACACACCGACCGTGGAGGCCATCAGAGCGGCGCGACCGTGCTCGACGGCGCGCAGCCGGACCATGGCCAGCTGCTGGCGGGCCTCGGCCACGTCGAAGGTGGCGTTGTTGGTCTGCACCACCAGCAGCTGCGCGCCACCGGTGACGGTGTCCCGGACGATGCCGTCGTAGGCGACCTCGAAGCAGATCACGTCGCCGAGGATGGCCGGGCCGGTCTCCAGCACGCCGGGGGTGGCGCCGGGGACGAAGTCGGAGCGGACCCGGTCGACCTCGGAGCTGACCATGCGGGCGATCTCGCGCAGCGGCACGTACTCGGCGAACGGGACGGGGTGCCGTTTGGTGTAGAGCTGGTCCAGGTCGGGGCCGCTGCCGGGGCGCCACAGCAGGCCGGCGTTGCGGACCTGGCCCTCGCCGGGGCCGAGCAGCACCGCGCCGACGAGGATCGGCGCGCCGATCGCGTCGGCGGCCTGGGTGATCCGCTCGCCGGCGCCGGGGTTGCGCAGCGGGTCGATGTCGCTGGAGTTCTCCGGCCACACCACCAGGTCCGGGTGGCGTTGGGTGCCCGCGGCGACCTGTTCGGCCAGTTTCAGGGTGGCGTCGACGTGGTTGTTGAGCACGGCCTGCCGTTGGGCGTTGAAGTCCAGCCCGAGGCGGGGCACGTTGCCCTGGACGATGGCGACGGTGACGCCGTCCCCGCCGCCGCGTACGCCGGCCGGGACGGCGGGGCCGGCGGCGAGCACCGCGGCCAGGGCGGCGGCCAGCCCGGCGACGGGCCGCCACAGCCCGGCGGGCTGGCGCCAGTCGCGCCAGGCGAGGGTGAGCAGGATCCCGCCGGCGAGGGCCACGGCGAAGGTGACCAGCGGGGCGCCGCCCAGCGCGGCCAGGCGCAGCAGCGGGGAGGTGTCCTGGCTGAACGCCAGCCGCCCCCACGGGAACCCACCGAACGGGGTGCGGTCGCGCAGCGCCTCCTGCCCGACCCACAGCACCCCGGTGACCAGGGGCCACGCCGCGCGGTGCCGGTCGACCAGCGGGGACACCCAGGCGGTGGCGGCGCCGAGCAGCGCGAGGTAGCCGGCCTGCAGCAGCGACAGCAGCAGCCACGGCAGGTAGCCGGTGTGCAGGTTGGTCCACTCCAGCAGCGGCGCGAACAGCGCCACCCCGGCGAGGAAGCCCAGCCCGGCGCCGGCGCGCAGCCGCCGCCGGTGCGCCGCGGCGGCGAGCAGCGCCACACCGGCCGGGGCGAGGGGCCACAGCCCGTACGGGGGGAAGGCGACAAGCAGCGCCAGACCGGCCAGCAGGGCCGCCGGGACGGCCAGTTTCAGCGGCAGCGGCCGTCCGCCGGCGCCGGGGCGTGCCCCGCCGGTGGCACGGGTCTCTTCCCGGTCGAGCGTCGTCACCGGCACCTCACCACGATCACGCGCCGAAGGCTACCCGGCGGACGGCCCCGCCGGCCCGTCCGGGCCGGGTCAGTCGGGCAGCAGGATCAGCGGCAGGGCGTCGGTGCCGTAACGGGCCTCGCCGGTGAGGATCGGCGCGTCGTGGTCGAGGCAGGCCAGCACGGTCGCGGCCAGGTCGACCCGCCCGGTGAAGCCCCGCCAGTACGCCAGTTCCTGCCACGCCCCGCCGTCGGTGGGCAGGACGGCGCAGGCGTCGAGGGCGAGCAGCCGGCGCAGCGCCGCCCGGTCCTTCGGGTCGTCGACGCCCGCGTACGCCTCGGCGGCGGCGACCGCCGCCACCCCGAAGCGCACCCCGTCGGCGATCACCTCGTGCAGCGTCTCCCCCACGTGCACCGACCCGGCCAGGTACGCCAGCAGCGCCGACCGATCGAGGACCAGCCGCACGGGTGGGCCGTCGGGGTCGCTCACGCGGCGGTGCCCCGGGCGGCGAGGTCCTCGCCGTCGGTGGCGGCCTGCCGTGCCCGCTCCCGGATCGCCTGGTAGCGCTCGGCGGGCCAGGCCACGTCGACGGCGGCGCGTGCCGCCCGCGCCCGGGCGACGCCTTCCTCGGTGACGGTGACGCCCTGGTGGGCCAGCTCGGCGTCGAGGGCTTCGCGGCGCATCAGTGCCCGCGCGGCGTGCACGAGGAAGGCGCTGGCGTTGGGTTCCCGTTCGAGGCGTTCGGCGACGTCGGGCGGGACCGAGATCGACAACTTCCGCACCGCTCCGGTCATACCGCGCAGCATAGCCGGTGGCACCGCCTCGGGCGGGTCTTCGGCGGGCACGAAAATCGGGGCGCGGCTCGCGCCGCGCCCCGATGCTCCCAGGCCCTTCCCGGCCGGTGGGGCGAGGACGATCGGCGCCGACCTTCGGACCGACCCGACGTGGACTGGCTGCCCCCGCCTGGCCGTTGTCTACTGGCCGTGCCTCTCACCCTGCCCGTACACCGGTAATCGCGGCCGGTTCGCGCCGCCCCGCCGACCCCCGCCCGCTGGACCTGGCCGCCGCAACCTTCCGGTCGCTCGGCCAGCGGACGAAGGGACGAAGCGAACAACAGCCGCTTCCCGTGGTAGGACTCAAAGACGGTACGGCGTGCACCCCCGCCGCTGTCAACCCACCTCGGCCTGTCGTGTGTTGCGACACGGCGTGTCGCGTCGGCGCGTCTCGATGCGAACGCCGGTTCTCCGAGGGTTGTCGAGGGCCGGACACGGGGGCATTCAGGGGTTTCCCTGGTGCGCCGCCTGGTACTGCTCGTCGGGGAGGGGTTCCAGCCAGGTGGTGGGGTCCTGCCCGCCGGGCAGCGCCTCCAGCATGGCCAGGTGGCTCATGAACGTGTTCCCGGTGGCGCCGTGCCAGTGCTCCTCACCGGGCGGGCAGATGACGGTGTCGCCGGCGCGTACGCGCAGCACCGTCCCGTCGCGGGTGCCGACCAGCCCCACCCCTTCGGTGACGTGCAGGGTCTGCCCGACGGCGTGGGAGTGCCAGTGGGTGCGGGCGCCCGGGGTGAAACGCACGAGCGCCACGGTCATCCGGGACGGCTCCGTGCCGTTGTAGACGGGGGTCAGGTAGACGTCGCCGGTGAAGTTCCGGGCGGGTGTCCTGACGGTGGGGTTGACGGGCCGCAGTTCCATCGACGCTCCTTCAGGGTCGCAGCAGGGTCTTGACAGCGCGGCGTTCGTCCATGGCCCGGTAGCCCTCGGCGGCCTGGTCGAGGGGCAGGTCGAGGTCGAAGACCTTCCCCGGGTTGATCGTGCCGTCGCCGATGAGGCGCATCAGTTCCGGCAGGAACCGCCGCACGGGTGCCGGGCCGCCGTGCAGGTGCGCCAGGGACCAGAACAGCTCCATGCCGGGCACGGCCACGTCGTGGGTGACGCCGACGAACCCGACGTGCCCGCCGGCGCGGGTCGCGTGGATGGCCTGCATCATCGACTCCTGCGTGCCGACCGCCTCCACCACCGAGTGCGCGCCGAGCCCGCCGGTCAGGTCCTTGATCCGGGCCACGCCCTCGTCGCCGCGTTCGGTGACGATGTCGGTGGCGCCGAACTCGCGGGCGAGCCTCTGCCGGGACTCGTGCCGGCTCATCGCGATGATCCGTTCGGCGCCCAGCTGCCGGGCGGCGAGGACGGCGAGCAGGCCGACGGCGCCGTCGCCGACGACCGCGACGGTCCGGCCGGGGCCGGCCTGGGCGGCGACCGCGGCGAACCAGCCGGTGCCGAGCACGTCGGAGGCGGTCAGGTAGCTGGGGATCAGGTCGGCCGGCGGCACCTCGGGCGTGGCGACCAGGGTGCCGTCGGCGAGGGGCACCCGCAGGAGCTGTGCCTGCGAACCGAGCATGCCCATGGGGACCCGGTGCACGCAGGCGGATTGGTAGCCGGCCCGGCAGATCTCGCAGGTGTTGTCCGACGCCCAGAACGAGCCGACCACGAACTGGCCGGGCGTGAGACTCGTGACGTCGGCGCCGACCTCCTCGACGATGCCGACGTACTCGTGGCCCATCGGCGTCGGGCCCTCCACCTTCTGCACCCCGCGGTACGGCCACAGGTCCGAGCCGCACACGCAGGCCGCCGACACGCGGATGATCGCGTCGGTGGGTTGCTCGATCCGCGGATCCGGGCGGTCCTCCACCCGGACGTCGCCGGGTGCGTGCATGACGACGCCACGCATGTCGTTCTCCCTTGCCGATGAGTGATCTTCCTGCGAGTTCCCCGCTGCGGGTCCAGGTAACTCCGTTTCCGCACGGGCAGGGAGTTCCTGCTGAGGGGTGTACCGGCAGTACATGGCTGCCGCGGCCGCCGCCGCCCTGCAGCTCGACGACGCCGAACGCGCCCACCTGCTGCACCTGGCCCAGGCCGTCGACATCCTGCGCACGGAGGCGGGCCGGGACCCCCACGACAAGGACCTGCACGACCTGGTGGGCGAGTTGTCCACCCGCAGCGACGCGTTCCGCACCCGCTGGGGCGCCCACAACGTGCGGCGGCACGGTACCGGCACCACACGCTTCCACCACCCGGCCGTCGGGGACCTCACCCTGGCCTTCGAGACGCTCGCGATGACCGCCGAACCCGGCCTCTCCCTCGTGATCTACACCGCGGAGCCGGGATCCGCCGCGGCGGGACAAGCTGCGGCTGCTGGCCTGCTGGGCGGCCTCCCGGGAGGCCGACGCCCGCGGCGAGCGGCTCCCCGCCGAATAGGTATCGCGACGGCGCGGTGCCGGGCGTTCAGCCGGCGAGGTGCCGGCGCAGCAGCGCGGCCGCCGCACCCGGGTGGTCGGCGGCGAGCAGGCCACCGGCGGCCAGCACGTAGTCGACGTCGACGACGGCCCGGGCTGCCCGCGGCAGCGGCCACCCGCCGGCATGGTCGCCGAGGACCGCGGCGAGCACCCCGGCGGCGTCGCCGGGGTGGGCGTGCCGCAGCACCCCGCCGGAGCCGACCATCAGTTTGACGTCGCGCAGGTCCCGGCCGGCGCGCTCCCCGGTGGCGGCGCCGCGGGCGTGCCGGCGCAGCGCCACCGTCGCGGCGAGCGCGGCGATGCGCCGGTCGGCGGCCCGGTCGGCGTCGGCGGCGGGCAGGAAGCCGGGGTCGGCGGCCCGCACCGCCGCCGCCGCGGCCAGGTCGTCGGCCTCGCCGGGGGCGAGGAGGCGTTCCTCGGCGGCGGCGCGGACCACACCGGGGGCGCTCCACCGCATGCCGAGGTCCCCCTCGACGGTGCGGGCCCGCCACAGGGTGCCGGCGACCTCCTGGCTGGGGCCGGTGTCCCGCTCGTCCGGGGTGAGCACCGAGTACACGTCGGTGGTGGCGCCGCCGACGTCGACGACGGCCAGATCGCCGCCGAGGGCGTCGGCGAGGACCTCCACGCCGGTGAGCACCGCGTCGGGGGTGGCGGCCCGCACCAGGCGGGCGAACCGGCCGCCGCGGGACAGCTTCTTGCCGCCGATGACGTGCCGCAGGAACACCTCCCGGATCGCGGCGCGCGCCGGCGCGGGCGCGAGCACCCCGATGCGGGGCAGCACGTTGTCGGCGGCCGTGACCGGCACCGCCGCCGCGGCCAGCAGGGCGTGCAGGTCGTCGCGGGCGTCGGCGTTGCCGGCGAGCACCACCGGCACCCGCCAGCGCGCCCGCGCCAGCCGGGTGGCGTTGTGGGTGAGGGTGTCGGCGTCGCCGCCGTCGGTGCCGCCGACGAGCAGCACCACGTCGGGGCGGGCGGCGCGCAGCGCGGTCAGGTCGGCCTGACCGAGCCGCCCGGCGGCCACGTGCACCACGTTCGCCCCGGCGGACAACCCGACGCGCCGGCCGGCCTGCGCGGTGACGAGGGGCTCGTAGCCGACGACGGCCAGGCGCAGGCCACCGCCGGCCGACGAGCAGACGTACCAGGGCAGGTCACCGGCGGTGAGCCCGGCGGTGGCGGCGCCGACCGCGGCGTCCAGGCCGTGCAGCACGTCCGTGCCCACGGTCGTCGGCGCGGCCGCCGCCGCGACGAGCCGGCCGCCGTCGAGGTCGACCACCGCCGCCTTGGTGTACGTCGACCCGACGTCGGCGCAGACGGCGAGGTTCACCCGGAGCTGTCCTTCCTTCGCGACTTCGGAACTCGCAACCCCGGCTCGCTCCTCGCGCTCACGCCGCTGGGGGGACGACCACCGTGCCGGTCGCGGTGACCGCCACGATCGGCTCGGCGAGGACCTCGGCGGCCGACTCCGACTTGTCGGGGCGGCCCCGGCACACCACCCGGGCGGCGAAGTCGATGGTGCGGCTGCGGGTGCCGACCCGGGTGACGGTGGCGATCACCTCGAGCACGTCACCGGCCTTCATGGGCGCCTTGAACTGCACGTCGGAGTAGGAGGCGAACAGCCCCTCGTCGCCGTCGGTGCGGATGCACACCTCGGTGGCGACGTCCCCGAACAACCCCAGCGCGTACGCCCCGTCGACGAGGTTGCCCGCGTAGTGGGCGTGGGAGTACGGCACGTACCGGCGGTGGGTGACGGTCAGGCCGACCCGGGGATCGCTCATGCTCTCGCCTTCTTGTCCGTGATGAGGGCGTGGACCAGGTAGCTGGCGACCTCGCCGGGGGTGGTGCCGCGGCCGAAGATCCGGTCGACGCCCAGCTCCCCGGTCATGGTCTCGTCGAAGCGGGGACCGCCGACGATCAGCAGGGGCCGCTTGCCCGCGGGCAGGGCCTCCCGGAACGCCGCGGACATCTCCCGGGTGTTGTGCAGGTGCGCGTCGCGCTGCGTCACGACCTGGGAGACGAGCACGGCGTCGGCCTTCTCCTGCCGGGCCGCCTCGACCAGCTCGGGCACGCTGACCTGCGCGCCCAGGTTGGTGACCTTCAGCTCCCGGTAGTACTCCAGGCCCTTCTCCCCCGCGATGCCCTTGACGTTGAGGATCGCGTCGATGCCCACGGTGTGCGCGTCGGTGCCGATGCAGGCGCCCACCACGGACAGCTTGCGCCGCAGCCGCTGCTTCACCACCGTGTTCACCTCCTTGGCCGACAGCAGCGGGAAGTCCCGTTCCACCACCTGCACCTTGTCCAGGTCCACGAGGTGGTTCACCCGCCCGTAGACCACGAAGAAGGTGAACCCGTCGCCCATCTGCTTGGCGTGCACCAGCATCGCCGGGTCCATGCCCATCTTGTTCGCCAGCTGCACCGCGGCGCCCTCGGCGCGCTTGTCGTGCGGCACCGGCAGCGTGAACGACACCTGCACCATGCCGTCGCCGGTCGTGTCCCCGTACGGCCGGACGATCTTCTTCTCCGTCATGCCGCCTGCTCCAGGATGTCCGTGGCCGGGTTGTAGTAGTCGGCCTCGTGCCTCGCGACACCGTCGAGGCCCTTGCCCCGGTCCGCGGGCCGCTTCATGATCCCGAACGTGCCCTCGGCGATCGCCGTCAGCAGCGACTGGTCACCGATGCGCTCCAGCAGATCCACGGCCTCCCCGAGCACCCGGTGGGCGCGCTGCTGGATGAACCCGCCCGGCGCCGGCACGAAGTCCTCGTGCAGCCCGCCCGCCGCGCCCAGCACGTACCGCACGTTCTGCAGGGCGATGTCCCGGTCCGACAGCCACGGGGTGACCACCGCCTCGGTCATCATCCCCACCAGCAGGATGCCCTGCCCCGTCATGGTGCCCACCAGGTTGAAGAACCCGTCGAGCAGGTTGCCGCGGAACACGTCACCGGTCATGTGCTTCGTCGGCGGCATCCACTTCAACGGCGCGTCGGGGAACAACTCCCGCGCCAGCAGCGCGTGCGCCAGCTCCAGCCGGAACGACTCCGGCAGGTCCGGGTTGATCTCGAACGCGTGCCCCAGCCCGAGCTGCCAGTCCGCCAGCCCCGCCTCGTGCGCGAAATACTCGTTGAGCAGCTGCGACACCGTCACCGTGTGCGCCTCGTCCACCGCGTCGGCGGTGGTCAGGTAGTTGTCCTCACCGGTGTTGATGATGATCCCGGCGCGGGCGTGCACCTGCCGGGAGAACCGCTGGTCCACGAACGTGCGGATCGGGTTGATGTCCCGGAACAGGATCCCGTACATCGAGTCGTTGAGCATCATGTCCAGCCGCTCCAGGCCCGCCAGGGTGGCCATCTCCGGCATGCACAGACCCGACGCGTAGTTCGTCAACCGCACGTACCGGCCCAGCTCCCGCGACGACTCGTCCAGCGCCGCCCGCATCAACCGGAAGTTCTCCTGCGTCGCGTACGTGCCGGCGAAACCCTCCCGGGTGGCGCCCTCGGGCACGTAGTCCAGCAGCGACTGCCCCGTCGAGCGGATCACCGCGATGATGTCCGCCCCGGCCCGCGCCGCGGCCTGCGCCTGCGGGATGTCCTCGTAGATGTCACCGGTCGCCACGATCAGGTAGATCCACGGCCGCTGCTCCGGATCCCCGTACCGCTTCACCAGGCGGTCCCGCTCGGCCCGCCGCCGGTCGATCTGCCGCACCCCCGCGGCGACCGCCTTGCGGGCCGCCCGCCGGGCCGCCGTGGCGGCCTTGCCGGTCGGCTGGGTGAACCGCACCGACCCGGCGGCGGCCTTCTGCGCCAGCAACGTCACGTCGCCGATCTGCTCCCGCGCGAGAGCGTCGAACACCGGCGCCGCCACCCCGTGGCCCAGACCGACATCGGCCACCACCGCGTCCACGAGACGGTTCACCCACGGGATCCCGTCCGGGTCGGCGCCGGTCACCCCGGCCAGCCGCAGCACCGCCCGCTCCACCGACACCGTGGTGTGGCTGCGCGCCAGATCCACCACCGGCTGCCCGGCCCGGCGCGCCAACTCCCGCGCCCGCGCCACCAGCGCCGGATCCAACCCAAGCTTGCCGCTCACGAAACGCCTTCCTGATAGATCACGTCACCGCGCAGCACCGTGGCCCGGCACACCGGCAGCGGCGTCGGATCCTCCGCGCCGCGCGCCTCCGGGTCCTCGGCCTGCAACACCGGCAGCCCCCGCTCCACCCCGGCCGGGGTCTCCCACACCGCGAACGTCGCCGGCGCCCCCAACGCCAGGACCCCCTCGTTGTCCAGGTGCACCGCCCGCCACCCGCCCCGGGTGTGCGCCGCGAACGCCGCCCGCACACTCATCCGCTGCACCGGGTTGTGGTGCGCCGCCGCCGCCCGCACCGACCCCCACGGGTCCAGCGGCGTCACCGGCGAATCCGACCCGAACGCCAGCGCCACACCCACCCCGTGCATGGCGCCCATCGGGTTCGACTCCAACGACCGGGACAGCCCCAGCCGCGACTCGTACATCCGGCCCGCCCCGCCCCACAACCGGTCGAACGCCGGCTGCATCGACGCCACGATCCCGTACTCCACGAACCCGGCGATCAACCGCTTGCTCATGATCTCCGCGTGCTCCACCCGGTGCCGGGCCGCCCGCAACCGGTCCACGCCCACCTTCTGCGCGGCCTGCGCGAACCCCTCCAGCACCGTGCCGATCGCCGCGTCCCCGATCGCGTGGAAACCGCCCTGCAACCCGTGCGCCGAGCAGTCCAGCAGATGGTCACGCACCTGCTCCGCCGTCACGTACCCGTGCCCGCACGCCCCCGGCTCCCCGTCCAGGTACGCCGCCGACACGTGCGCCGTCCGCGAACCCAGCGCCCCGTCGGCGAACAGGTCACCCCCGGCGCCCACCGCGCCCAGCTCCCGCGCCCGCGCCGCGCCCAGCAGCTCACCCCAGTACCCGTACACCTCCGGCACCCCGGCACCCGAGATCGCCAGCAGCCCGGTGAAGTCCTCCTCGTCGGAGATGTCCGGACCGCCGCACTCGTGCACCGCCGCGATACCCAGCGACGCCGCGTGCGCCAGGGCCCGCCGCTGCGCCGCCACCCGCTGCGCCCGCGTCACCGACGCGAACGCCGCCGCCCGCACCACATGGTGCGCGTCGCGCCGCAGCCAACCCGAAGGGTCGAAACCGGCCGCCGCCGCCGCATCCGGGCACGCCGCCAGCAGCGCCGCCGACACCAGCGCCGAATGGATCGACGCCTGCGACAGGTACACCTTGCGGCCCCCCGCCGCCCGGTCCAGCGCCGCCGCGTCCGGCAGCACCGGCTCCGCCCAGAACGACTCGTCCCAGCCGTGCCCCAGCACCACCGCGTCACCCGGCAAGCCGGCCGCGAACGCGGCCACCGCCTCCAGCAGCCCGGACGCCGACCGCACCGCCGACAGGTCCAGCCCCGACAGCGCCAACCCCGTGTCCGTGGCGTGCACGTGCGCGTCCACGAACGCCGGCGTCACCAGCGCCCCGCCCAGCTCCACCACCCGGTCGGCGGCCGGCGCGTCGCCGTCGGCGCCCAACCAGGCGATCCGCCCGTCACGCACCAGCAACGCCGTCGCGCTCGGGTCGGCCGGACAGTGCAGCACTCCGCCGCGGTACAAGGTCGAGGGGTTCGTCATGATGCTCAGTCTGCCGCCAGGCGGGCCTCGAACAGACGACGCACCCCCGGCTCGCCGCGCAGCAGGTCCAGCGCCAGCTCGGCGTGACCCGGCACGTACCCGTTGCCCACCAGCATGGTCACATCCGCGGCCAGGCCCTCCGCGCCCAGCGCCGCCGCCGCGAAGCTCGTCGCCATCGAGAAGAAGATCACCGTGCCGCCGTCCTCGGTGGCCAGGACCGCCCCGTGCTCGCAGCCCGGCACGTCCACGCAGACCACCGTCACGTCGGCGGGGGCGCCCAGCGCCGTGGTCACCGCCGTGGACAGGCCCACCGGGTCGCGGGCGTCGGCCAGCGCCACCACGTCGGCCAGGCCGGCCGCTTCGAGGGCGGCGCGCTCCCCGGCCACGGGCACCACCCCGACGGTACGGCCGGCACCCGCCCGCCGCGCCGCAGCCAGCGACAGCGAACCGCTCTTGCCGGCCCCGCCGATCACCGCCACCGTCACCGGGCGCGGGTCCTCCTCGCGGCGGCGCCGCGCCACCTGCTCGGCCACCACGCGCGCGGTCAGCGCGGGCGCGCCGCACACGTCCAGCACGGCCAGCGACAGCTCCGGGTGCAGGTCGGCCGGCAGGACCGCGGCGATCGACCGGGCGAACAGGATCGCGTACCCGTCGCAGGGAACCTGCTCGCTGCGCCCGTCCCAGCGGGCCAGCCCGTCGAGGATCGTCAGCGGGGTCAGCGTCAACGACACCAGGGTGGCCACCCGGTCGCCCGGCCGCAGGCCCAGCGGGGACCGCTTCCCGGCCTCGTCCACCGTGCCGATCAGCATGCCGCCGGAGCCGGTGACCGGGTTCTGCATCTTCCCCCGGATCGAGATGATCTCCAGCACCTCGGCGCGGACCTTCTCCCCGTCGCCGCCGTGCTTCTCCGACAGCTGCCGGAAGCTCGCCGCGTCCAGGTTCAGCCGCTCGACCCGGATCCGCACCTCGTTCGCGGCGATCCGCGGGTCGGCGTCCAGCCGCCACGCCGCCTGCGGCAGCACCCCCGCCGGTTCCACGACTCGGTGCAGACCCACCGGTGACGTCACGCCGACCCCCCAATGTCCAGCCGCCCGAAACCCCGGTCAGGGCTCGCGTCGCGGGAAAACTTCCGGCAGACTAATTTCTTCACCGGATATTTTCCAGTAGCCTTCGGGATCGCTGATCACCCGCACCACAGTCAGGAGGGGCCGTGACCCAGACCCAACCGGTTGAGACCATCCCTCAACCCCGTCACGCCCCGGTCGCCGTACCGACCGCCGGGCAGCCGTACGAATACCGCCGCAGCCCCCTGGTCGAACCCGACTGGACCCGCTTCCCCGGCTGGCGCCACGTCACCCGCGAGCAGTGGGAGAACGCCCAGTGGCAGCGGGTCAACTGCGTCAAGAACATCAAGCAGCTGCGCACCGTCCTCGGCGACCTCGTCGACGAGACCTTCTACGCCGACCTCGAGGCCGACCAGAAGGCCCTGGCCACCATGTCGATGCTGGTGCCGCCGCAGATGCTCAACACCATGGTGCCGTTCGAGCCCATGAGCACCGAGGCGTTCCTCGCCGACCCGATCCGCCGCTACATGATCCCCGTCGCCTCCGACCGGCGCACCGACTGGCCCTCGCACCCCTACGCCAGCCGCGACAGCCTCCACGAGCACGACATGTGGGTCGCCGAAGGCCTCACCCACCGCTACCCCACCAAGGTCCTCGCCGAGCTGCTCTCCACCTGCCCGCAGTACTGCGGGCACTGCACCCGGATGGATCTCGTCGGCAACTCCACCCCCGCCGTCGACAAGCTCAAGCTCACCCTCAAGCCCGTCGACCGCTACGACGCCCACATCGCCTACCTCAAGGCCCACCCGGGCGTCCGCGACGTGGTCGTCTCCGGCGGCGACGTGGCCAACGTGCCGTGGAAGAACCTCGAGTCCTACCTCATGCGGCTGCTCGAGATCGAGACCATCCGCGACATCCGCCTCGCCACCAAGGCCCTCATGGGCCTGCCCCAGCACTGGCTCCAGGCCGACGTCGTCGAGGGCCTCGAACGGGTCGCCCGCACCGCCGCCCGCCGCGGCGTCAACCTGGCCATCCACACGCACGTCAACCACCGGCAGTCGATCACCCCGCTGGTCGCCAAGGCCGCCCAGACCGCCCTCGACGTCGGCGTCCGCGACGTCCGCAACCAGGGCGTGCTCATGCGCGGCGTCAACGCCACCAGCGCCGACCTGCTCGACCTCTGCTTCGCCCTCCAGGGCGAGGCGGGCATCCTGCCGTACTACTTCTACATGTGCGACATGATCCCCAACGCCGAGCACTGGCGGGTCCCCGTGTGGCACGCCCAGCAGCTCCAGCACGACATCATGGGCTACCTGCCCGGCTACGCGACCCCGCGGATCGTCTGTGACGTCCCGTTCGTCGGCAAGCGCTGGGTGCACATGCTCACCGAGTACGACCGTGAACGCGGCATCTCGTACTGGACCAAGAACTACCGCACGTCGATCGAGTCCGCCGACCTCGAAGCGCTCAACAAGCGCTACGCCTACTACGACCCGATCGACACCCTGCCGGAGGCCGGTCAGGCCTGGTGGAGCGCCCACCGCGACGACTGACCCGCACCACCTCGTCGCCCCCGCGAGCCACCCGGCCCGCGGGGGCGACGCGCATCCAGGCGCACGCCGGCGGGCCCCCGAATCCACCCGGGGGCCCGCCGGCGCACGAATCACTTGTCGAAGGCGTCGCGGACGTTGCGTCCGGCCTCCTTGACGTTCTGCCCGGCCTGCCGCGCCCGGGCGGCGCTCTGCTCGTTGGCGCCCTCGGCCCGCAACCGCTCGTTGTCGGTGGCGTTGCCGATCCGCTCCTTGGCCATGCCGGCCATCTCCTGGGCCCGGCTCTTCGCCTTGTCGGTGAAGCTCATCCCGCCTCCTCGGCTCGTTCGGGCTTCCGCGGTTGCGTCCCCGGTGCCGGTTCCCCCAAACGCTGTGCCGGAGCGCACGTCGTGTAAGGCATCCTAGGAAGATAGGTTGTGAGCGGGTTCACCAGGGCAACGGGCCGGAGGAATCGAAGTAACCGGCGGTCGGGCCGTCCCGGCCCACCTGGGCCATCCGGACGATGATCTCCGCGCCCTCCTCGACGGTCTGGGTGCCCGTGCGCCCGTTGAGGTCCGTAGCGGTGAACCCCGGCTCCACCGCGTTGATCCGCATCCCGGGGAACGCCTTGGCGTACTGCACGGTGAGCATGTTGACCGCCGCCTTCGAGGCGGGATACGCCACGCCGGGGTAGCCGTACGCCGGGTCCGCCGGGTCGGTGAGCCGGGTCACCGAGGCCAGGCCACTGCTCACGTTCACCACGACCGGGGCGGCCGAGCGTTGCAGCAGCGGCAGGAACACGTGGGTGACCCGGACGGTGCCGAAGACGTTCGTGTCGAACAGCGTCCGCATCACCTCAGCGGTCGTCTCGGCGGCGCCGATGACGCCGTTGCCCTCCGTGCGGCCCTCGATCCCGGCATTGTTGACCAGCACGTCCAGTCCCCCGCCGGCCTCGACGATGCGTGCCGCGGCCGCCACCGAGGCGTCGTCGGTGACGTCCAGCGGGACGAAACGCGCACCCAGCCGCTCGGCGGCGCGGCGGCCGCGCTCCGCGTCCCGGCTGCCGATCCAGACGGTGTGCCCGGCGGCCACCAGCCGGCGGGCGGTCTCGAACCCGAGCCCCTTGTTGGCTCCGGTGATCAGTGTCGTCGTCATGGCACAAGGCTCCGCCCGCACCAGGCGGCCAGCCAGGCGCCGGTTTTCCTGGGACTGCCAGGGCCACCCGGTCGGGAGGGCCGCCGGGCAGACTGGTGAGCGTGACGGAGGCGGAGTTCGGGCAGGCGGTTCGGCGCTGGCGCGACCGGGTGCCGCCCGAGGCCGCCGGGCTGCCCGCCGGCCGGTCACGCCGGGCGGCCGGACTGCGCCGGGAGGAGTTGGCCCTGCTGGCCGGAATCTCGGTCGACTACCTCACCCGCCTCGAGCAGGGCCGCGCCTCCCACCCGTCGGCGCAGGTCGTCGCGGCGCTGGCCCGGGCGCTGCGGCTCTCCGGCGTCGAGCGGGACCATCTCCACCGGCTGGCCGGGCTCGCGCCACCCGGCCCGCAGGTCATGCCCACCGAGGTCACGCCGAGCGTGCAGCGGCTGCTGGACCGGCTGACCGGTACCCCGGTCGCGGTCTACGACGCCTCCTGGACGCTGCTGGTGGCCAACCCGCCGTACGCGGCGCTCATGGGCGACCCGTCCGGGTGGCGGGGCGAGCAGCGCAACGGCGTGTGGCGGCACTTCCTCGGCACCGGTTCGCGGGTCCGGCTCAGCCCGGAGGAGCGACGCGGGTTCGAGGCCGCACTGGTCGGCGATCTGCGCGCCGCCGCCGCCCGTTACCCGGCCGACCCGCGGTTGGGCCGGCTCCTGGCCGACCTGCGGGCACACAGCCCCCGGTTCGCCGAGCTGTGGGACGCGGGCGCGGTCGGCCGGCACACGGCGGCGCGCAAGACCGTCGACCACCCGCACGTGGGGCCGCTGACCCTCGACTGCGACGTGCTCACCGTGGCCGGCAGCGACCTGCGGATCATGGTCTACTCCGCCGATCCGGGCAGTACGGACGCCGAACGTTTCGCCCTGCTGACCGTGCTCGGCACCCAGTCGTTGCGAGGGTGACCTCCCGCCACGGGAGCCCGGACCGCCGGTCCGTGGTTGACTGGACGGGTGAGCGAGATCCTGCTGATCCGGCACGGCGAGACCACCTGGAGCGCCAGCCGCCGGCACACCTCGTACACCGATCTGGAGCTGACCCCCGACGGCGAGCGGCAGTCGCGGGCGCTCGCCGCGGCGCTCGCGGGCCGGCGCTTCGCCCGGGTCCTGTCCAGCCCCCGGCAGCGCGCGACCCGCACCGCCCACCTCGCCGGGCTCACCGTCGACGCCACCGACCCGGACCTGGCCGAGTGGAACTACGGCGCCTACGAGGGGCGCACCACCGTGGACATCCACGAGGAGAACCCGCGGTGGAACATCTGGACCGACGGCTGCCCCGACGGGGAGTCCCCCGCCGAGGTCGGCGCCCGGCTCGACCGGGTGCTCGACCGGGTGACCCCGCTGCTGGAGCGGGGCAGCGTCGCGCTGGTCGGCCACGCGCACAGCCTGCGGGTCCTCGGCGCGCGCTGGATCGGCCTGCCGCCGTCCGCGGGCGGGCTGCTGCGGCTGGACACCGCAACCGTGAGCGTGCTCGGTCACGAGCACGGCCGGCGGGTCATCCTGCGGTGGAACCAGCCGGTGCCGCAGACGACCACGACCGGCCCCGACCGGGCGGCCCGGCACTGACCGTTCACCGGCCGGCTCCGGTTCGGCGGCGACGCCGAACCGGAGCCGTCGACGGTCAGAGGTAGCGACCGGCCTCGTCGAGGAAGCGCTGCGCGTACCGGTCCGCCGGGATGTCCCCCAGGTAGTACTTCTTGAGGTCGCGCCGGGTGGCGGCCAGGGGGTCGCTGCCGAGCAGGTCGTCGAGGGCCGCGTCGAGGCCCTGCACACGGCCGCCGTGGGCGTCGATCACATAGGCCGCCCGGGCCAGCGGGAACGCCTCGGCGAACTGGGCCGCCGGCGTCGAGACGGCCACCATCACGAAGGGCTTCTCCGAGTACAGGTAGTCCGCCACCACGCTCGACACGTCCGACACCATGGCGTCCGAGGCGTTGAAGCAGTCGGCGACCGTCATGGCCACCTCCGCCTCCGCGCCGAAGACGTGGGGCCGCCCGTTCGTCCGGCGGTCGTCGGCCAGCAGCGTGCGGATCCGCTCGCACTCGCGGGTCAGCTCCACGGACCGCTTCGAGTACGGGTGCGGCCGGAAGACGACGCTGCACCCGCGAGCGACGAGCGCCTTGACGATGTCGTAGCCGGCCAGCAGCGACGAGTAGTTGGAGTCGGCGTAGAAGCCGGCCCAGGTCGGGGCGTACAGGACCCGGGGGTTGGCGATCGACGCGATCGGCCCGGTGGCGATCTCGACGTTCTCGACCTGGGGGCGCCCGACGATGGTGAACATCTCCGCGGGCATGCTGACGCCGTTGGCCGCGAACCGGTCGATCGCGGCCTGGCCCGCCACGAAGTTCTTGTCGTAGATCCGGAAGACCGGGTTGTGGCTCGGCACCTTGTCGCTGTCGCCGTGGTTGAGCTGGATGTGCTTCAGGTTCGTGTACCGGATGACGTGGTTGTTCACCGTCGCGGTGTTGACGTAGAAGGCCGCCCGCAGCGACGGGGCGATGACGTCGTCCAGCTGGTTCAGCCCCATCCGCATGACGACCGGCACCTTGGTGAGGGCCACGACCTCGTCGAAGTTGGTCTGGTTGCGCACCAGCACGAAGAACTTCCGGCCGAGGCGCTCCAGGTAGGGCAACCACATCGCGAGCTGGTAGGCGGTGCCGGCGGGGGCGTTCCAGTGCACCACGAAGGCCGGCTCGTAGGCGGTCAGCGCGGCGAGCAGCTTCCTCTCCTGGCCGCGCCGCGCCCGGAACGCCCGCAGCCCCTGCAGCGCGGTGAACCCGGTGAACCCGAGCGCCACGGCGGCCACCGCCAGCGCGATCCCCCCGGACAGGTCGGTGAACGCGCAGACCAGCGCCACGAGCACCGCGGCGCCGTTGACCAGCGCCACCCGGCCCGGGTTGGGGCTCCGCTCCGGCTGCGACCCGAGGCCGGGCAGGTTGGCCGCGACGGGGTAGACCGCCTCGTACATGGCCGCCACCAGCGGTTCGATGAGCACCGCCAGGCTCGCGACGGCGACACCGACGGCCAAGGTGGGATCGAGACCGCGGACCGCGCCGAGCAGGTACGCGCAGGCGAGCAGGAGCACGCGCGCCACGACGGAGCTGCCGGCGACCACCGGGCCGGCGCGCCAGGTCCGGGCCAGCAGCCCGACCGCGACGACGGCCGGGGCGAGCGCCCAGAGGCGGGAGTCGCCCACCGCCGCCAGCAGCAGGGCGGCAAGGGCCGCCAGCTCGACCGTCAGGGCGGGCAGGCGCGCGCCGGCGGCCGACGTCCGCGCCTCCGCCAGCCTTCCGCTCAACCGGGACCGGCCCGGCTTCGCCGCCGTCACCGCCCGATCCCCATCGACGACGGGCCGATCCACCGTGGCCGCCTCGCCCGGCCCCGGCATGTCGCCAGCAGGTTCTGATGCAACGCCAACTCCTTCTTCGCCGTGCTGAACCCGCTCCGCGAGCCGTCGCGGCTCGGTGAACGGTGGGTTCACAGTAGGCGAACCGCGGGGGCGGGCCCGCACGTCCCCGCCCCTGGCGGCGCACGCGCCACCGCACCTGTCCGGTCCGGCGACATCCATGCCGTTCGGCGGTGAGGTGGTGGTCGAGCCTGGAGCCTTGTCGGCCCGCCGGCTCAGCCGACGCCGCGCAGCCGGTGCTGGTCCACCGGGTCCGGGCCGACCTTCGGCGGGCGGTGTTCGTACGGGGTGGAGAGCACGACGGTCGTCCGGGTCGTGACGTTCGCCGCCGTCCGGATCTCCTGCAGCACCCGCTCCAGGTCCGCCGGGCTGGCCACCCGCACCAGCAGCAGGTAGAAGTCCTCGCCGGCCACCGAGTAGCACGAGTCGATCTCGGGCAGGTGGGCGAGCCGCTCCGGGGCGTCGTCCGGCTGCGAGGGGTCGAACGGCCGGATCGCCACGAACGCGGTCAGCGGCAGCTCCAGCGCCTCGAACGACACCCGGGCCGTGTATCCCTTGATGACGCCGCGCTGCTCCAGCCGGCGGACCCGCTGGTGCACGGCCGACACCGACAGCCCCACCTTCTCGGCGAGGTCCGTGTACGACAGCCGACCGTCCCCGGTCAGTGCGGCGACGATGGCGCGGTCGATCTCCTCCACGCGGTGCAACCTACCTGGAAAAGCGCTCCCACGGTGCACCCGGCCCGCCACCGTGACGCTGTGCGGGCCGGGTCGTCGCGCAGCGGGTCGATCAGCCCTTGGCGAGGGCCCGGGAGATGACCAGCCGCTGGATCTGGTTGGTGCCCTCGACGATCTGGAGCACCTTCGCCTCGCGCATGTACCGCTCGACGGGGTGGTCGGCGACGTAGCCGGCGCCACCGAGCACCTGCACCGCGTCGGTGGTCACCCGCATGGCCATGTCGGTGGCGAACAGCTTCGCCTTCGCCGCCTCGATCGAGTACGGCCGGCCGGCGTCGCGCAGCCGGGCCGCGGCCAGCGTCAGCGCCCGGGCGGCGGAGATCTGGGTGGCGTGGTCGGCCAGGGTGAAGCCGAGCCCCTGGAAGTCGATGATGGGCCGGCCGAACTGCTGGCGCTCCCGGGCGTAGCCGATGGCGTAGTCCAGGGCGGCCTGGGCGAGGCCGACCGCGCAGGCGGCGATGCCGAGCCGTCCCGAGTCCAGGGCCGACATGGCGATGGTGAAGCCCGCCCCCTCGCCGCCGATGAGCCGGTCGGCCGACACCCGGGCGTCGTCGAAGGCGATCTGGGCGACCGGGGAGGCGTGCAGGCCCATGGTCCGCTCGGCGGCCTGCGGGTGGATGCCCGGGGTGTTCCGGTCGGCCAGCAGGCAGGAGATGCCCTTCGGGCCGGGGCCGCCGGTGCGGCAGAAGATGTTGTAGAAGTCGGCGACCCGGGCGTGGGTGATCCACGCCTTGGTGCCGGAGACGACGTAGTCGTCGCCGTCGCGGACCGCCTTCGTGGTCAGGGCCGCGGCGTCGGAGCCGCCCTGCGGCTCGGACAGGCAGTACGCCCCCAGCAGCTCGCCGCCGATCATGTCGGGCAGCAGCTTGCGCTGCGCGTCGGTGCCGAACTGGGCGACCGGGTAGCAGGACAGGGTGTGCACGCTGACCGCCTCGGCGACGGCGAGCCAGCGGCTGGCGAGGATCTCCAGCACCTGGAGGTAGACCTCGTACGGCTGGGCGGCGCCGCCGTGCTCCTCGGCGTAGGGCAGGCCGAGCAGGCCGGCCCGGCCCAGGGTGCGCAGGACGTCGCGGGGGAACTCGGCGCGCTCCTCGAAGCCGGCGGCCCTGGGGGCGAGCTCCCGGTCGGCGAGTTCGGTGGCGAGGTCCAGCAGGTCGTGGGCCTCGTCGGTGGGGAGGATCCGGTCGACAGTCATAGCGCGATGAGCTCCGTGGGGGTGGTGTTGAGCCGCTGCCCGCCGTCCGTCGTGCAGACGACGATGTCCTCGATCCGGGCGCCGTGCCGCCCGGCGAGGTAGATCCCGGGTTCGACCGAGAACGCCATGCCGGCCTCGAGCGGCCGGGGGTTGCCGGCCACGACGTACGGGTCCTCGTGGGTGTCGAGGCCGATGCCGTGGCCGGTGCGGTGCAGGAACGCGTCACCGTGACCGGCGGCGGCGATGATGTCCCGGGCGACCGCGTCGAGCGCCTCGGCGGTCACCCCCGGGCGGACGGCCGCCACGGCGGCGCGCTGCGCCTCGTGCAGGACGGCGTAGTCGTCGGTGAACTCGGCCGGGGCGGGACCGCCGGCGACGTAGGTGCGGGTGCAGTCGGAGCGGTAGCCGGACGGCATGGTGCCGCCGATGTCGACGACCACGGGCTCGCCCGCCCGGATCGGCCGGTCGCCGGTCAGGTGGTGCGGGCTGGCGCCGTTCGGGCCGGCGGCCACGATGACGAAGTCGACGCGGACGTGCCCGGCGGTCCGGATGGCGGCGGCGATGTCGGCGGCCACCTCGGCCTCGGTCCGGCCGGGGCGCAGCCACTCCCCCATCCGCCGGTGCACCGCGTCGATCGCGGCGCCCGCCTCGGCCAGGGCGGCCACCTCGGCGGGCGACTTGCGGATCCGCAGCTCGCGCAGCACCTCGGAGGCGAGCCGCTGGGTCGCGTCGGGCAGCGTGGCGCGCAGGGCGAGCACCTGCTCGGCCCACATCCGGTCGGCGAGCCCCACGGCGGTGGCCGGGCCGGGCAGCGCGGCCCGCACGAGCGGCCACGGGTCGGTGCCGTCGGCGTGGTCGACGATCCGGTAGCCGGTGCCGGGCGCGGCCTCCGCGCCGGGGCGTTCCAGCACCGGCACGATGAGGGTGGGCTCGCCCTCGGCGGGGAGCACCAGGCAGGTGAGCCGCTCCCCCTCGTGCGCGTCGTAGCCGGTCAGGTAGCGCAGGTCGGAGCCCGGGGTGAGCAGCAGCGCGTCCAGCCCGGCGGCGGCCGTGGCGCGCTGGGCGGCGGCCAGCCGCTCGGCCGGGTACAACTCGTCGGTTCCCACCCCCAGAGCTTAACGGTCGTTTGGGCGGTGGCGGGACCCCGGTGGCCGTTCAGACCCCGGCCATCCGGTCCGCCTCGGCCTTGGTCAGCCCGGACGCCTGCAGCAGCTCGCCGACCACGATGAACACCTGCGAGGCGACGATGGTGCCGGAGAAGCCGAGCCCCGCGGTCCGGGCCCGGCGGGCCGCGGCGGCGGCGTGCAGGGCCCGGGACCGGGCGATCTCGGGGGTCCGGCCGGCCAGGAAGTCCCGGTGCAGCAGCCGCAGCGACTGCCCGAAGGTCTCGATCGCCTTCGGCAGGTCGGCCGGCACCGGCTCCCGGGCGTCGAGCAGCGCGACCACCCGGCGGACCATGTTGCGGCTGTTGGTGAAGGCCAGCTCCAGGTGGTTGGCGGCGTGCTCGTAGCGGCGCAGCTGGGACCGGCGCCCCCACCGCCACGGGGACAGCGACGCCACCTCCGCGGCCGCCGCGACGATCTCGGTGGTCTGTCTCCGCTCCGCCTCGGCGGACTGGAGCCGCTCCAACGCGGCGTCGGCCCGTCCCGGGTCGCCGGCGGCGAGGGCCTCGGCCGCGACCGTCAGCTGGTGGGCGAACAGGTCCAGGGTGGGACCGGCGGCCCGGTGCACCACCCGGACCGGGTTCAGCGGCAGCAGGAGCAGCGCCACCACCACGGCCACCCCGCCGCCGACCAGGGCGTTGGCGGTCCGCGGCACGGCGAGGTCCGGTCCGGCGGGCTCGACGGTGCCCAGCAGGACGGCCGTGCTGCCGGCCTGCACCATCACCGCCCCGCTGCCGCGGAACACCACCGCCGCCGAGATGGCCAGCGCGACGACCAGCCCGGTCTGCACGGGCCCGTTCCCGATCACCTGGATGATCACGTCGCCCACGAGCACCCCGAGGACCACCCCGCCGAGCAGTTCGGCGGTGCGGCGTACCCGGTTGCCGATCGCCGCGGCGATGGTGCCGACGGCGGCGGCGGGCGCGAACAGCGGCTGCGGGTTGTGCAGCAGGGTGTTGGCGATGTACCAGGACAGCCCGGCCGCCAGCCCGGCCTGGAGGGCGACGATGAAGTACCGGCGCAGCCGCTCGTACGCCTCCTGGGCGTGCCGCCGGGCGACGGCCACCACGCCGGTCACGGCGCGTCCCGGCGGTCCGGGCGCCACCGGCGGTACGGCCCGGGCGCGGTCACGCTCCCCTCTACCCCGGCGGCGCTCCGGTAGTCCCGGCGGCGCCCGTCAGGCGCTTGCGGCCTCGGCCCGGAGGTCCTCCTCCGACGCGCCGCGCCGCCAGTAGCCGGCGAAGGTGACCCGGCGCCGGTCCAGGCCGCGCTCGCCGACGAGGTGCCGGCGGACCGCCCGGACCATGCCGGCCTCCCCGGCGATCCACGCGTACGGTGCGGCGCCGGGCAGTCGAGCGGCGCGCAGCGTGTCGGCCAGCAGGCTGCTGCCGGGTGTGGTGGCGCCCCGGACCAGCCAGGTCACCTCGGCGCGGGCGGCGCTGGGCAGCGGCTGGATGTCGCCGGCCGCGGGCACCTCGACGAAGGCCCGGACCGGGGTGCCGGCGGGCAGCCAGTCGAGGATGCCGCCGACGGCCGGCAGCGCGGTCTCGTCGGCGACCAGGAGCACGGAGTCGGCGCCGGTGGGCGGCTGGAAGCGCACCGTGCGCTCGTCGGGCACGGCCGGGCCGAGCAGCAGCACCCGGTCACCGGGGCGGGCCCGGCCGGCCCAGCGGGTGGCCGGGCCGGTGTCGCCGTGGCGCACGAAGTCGATGTCCAGCTCGCCGGCTTCGGGGCGCTGCGCGCGGATCGTGTAGGAGCGCATCACCGCCCGCACGTCCGGATCCAGGGCCCGCCAGGCCGCGTACCAGTCCTCCCCCGCCTCGACGGGGACGACGGGGGCGTCCTGGCCGGGGTGCGGCAGGAAGACCGAGACGCTCTGGTCCCGCCCGCCGCCGGCGAACCCGCCGAGGTCCGCGCCGCCGAAGGTGACCCGGACCAGGCAGTCGCCCACCGCCCGGGTGGCGGTCACCCGGGCGGCGTAGAACCGGTACCGCAGGGCGACGGCGGTGGTCACGCCGTGACCTTCCTGGCGCCCCGGATGGCGGTGGCGAGGTTCTCCAGCAGCGGGGCGGCGCCGGCGTACGAGAAGCGGGGCACCGCGTCCCACGGGGTGACCTGGTTGGCCTTGACCGCGGGCAGCTGCGCCCAGGTGGGCTTGGCGGCGAGGTCCTTCGGCTGCAGGGCGGTGGGGCGGTTGTCGAGCAGGATGAGGTCGGCCGGGAACTTGGCCGTGTTCTCCCAGCTCAGCGCCTCGAAGTAGTCGCCCTGTTCGAGCTTGGTCGGCACCACGATGTCGACGCCGAGTTCGGCGAAGTACATGAGGTCGGTGCTGACCTTCGGGTTGGAGACGTAGAACAGGTCGGGGCTGCCGGAGGCGGCCATCACCTTGATGCCCGGGTTCGCCTTGACCGCCTGGCGCACCGCGTCGGCGGCGGCGGTGAACCGGGCCTTCGCGTCGGTGACCTTCTTCGCGTTCAGATCGGCGCCGAGGGAGCCGGCGAGTTCGGCGTACCGCTCGATCGGCTTGGTCATCGGCACGCGGGCGGTGGTGATGGCGACGCTCGGCGCCAGCGGGAGGATCTTCGCCTTGCTCTCGTCCGGGACGTACCAGAGCGCGCCCGGGTCGTACATGTGGGTGACCAGCAGGTCGGGCCGGAGGCCGGCGTACTTCTCGAGGTTGAACTCGCCCCACGCGTTGCCGAGGATCTCGACCTGCTCGACGTTGAGGTCGCCGGCCTGCGGCTCCTTGCTGCCGTCGGCCTTCTTCGTCTCGCCGAACACGCCGACGATCTGCTTGTCGAGTCCGAAGTCGACCAGGGCGGCGGCGACTCCGGTGAAGGCGACGATCCGGGACGGTCGCGCGGCGGCGTCGACCTTCTCGGACCGGTCGTCGGTGAACGACCAGGGGCCGCCGATCGGGCCGGCGCTGGTGGGGGCGTCGCCGCCGTCCTTGCCGCAGCCGGCGAGGAGAGCGGTGAGGCCGGCGGCACCGGCGGCGGCGAGGAGGCCACGGCGGGAGAGCCGGCGGCTGGACACGATGTCGGGCATGGCGAAGTCTTTCGGTACGGGTCGGCGAATGACCATGGACAGCGAGGTTAGGCTAACCTAACCCACGTTCCCGTCAAGGCCCTTCCTGCCCCCGGAGCCCACGCTGTCCGTCATCACCCCACCCCGAAGCGGCGCCGTCGCCGCACCGGCGTCCGGCCGCCGCCGGCTCCGGACCGGCGGGCTGGCCCTCGGCGTGCTGCTGCTCGCCGCCGTGGCCGTGCTCAGCCTCGCCCTCGGCGCGAAGCCGCTCCCCCTCGCCGACGTGTGGCACGGCCTCACCGACCCGGCCTCCCCCGAGTACGCCGTGGTGCACCAGGGACGGCTGCCCCGGACGCTGCTCGGCCTGGCCGCCGGCGCGGCGCTCGGCGTCGCCGGTGCGGCCATGCAGACGCTGACCCGCAACCCCCTCGCCGACCCCGGCCTGCTCGGCATCAACGCGGGCGCGTCGGCCGCCGTGGCCACCGCCACCGTGCTGCTCGGCGTCGCCGACCTGGACCACCAGGTCTGGTACGCGCTGCTCGGCGCCGCCGCGGTCACCGTCGCCGTGCACGCGATCGCCGGCGGCCGGCAGGCCACCCCGGCCCGGCTGGCCCTGGCCGGGGCGGCACTCAACGCGGCCCTCTACTCCTACGTCAGCGCCATGATGCTGGTCGACAGCACCTCGCTGGAGCGCATGCGGTTCTGGACCGTCGGCTCCCTGGCCGGCGCGCGCACCGACACCGTGCCGAGCCTGCTGCCGTTCATCCTGGTCGGCCTGCTGATCGCCCTGCTGGTGACCCGCCCGCTGGCCGCCCTGGCCCTCGGCGACGACTCGGCCCGGGCGCTCGGCGCCCGGCCCGGCCTGGTCCGGGGCGCCGTGGTCGTCGCCATCACGCTGCTGTGCGGGGCGGCCACCGCGGCCTGCGGGCCGATCGTCTTCGTGGGGCTGCTCGCCCCGCACCTGGTGCGCGCCCTCACCGGTCCGGACCCGCGCCGGCTGCTGCCCTGGTGCGCGGTGTTCGCGCCGGTGCTCCTGCTCACCGCCGACGTGGCCGGCCGGGTGCTGGGCCGCCCCGGCGAACTCCAGGTGGGCCTGGTCACCGCCGTGCTCGGCGGGCCGCTCTTCCTGCACCTGGTCCGGCGCGGACGGGTGGGCCGGCTGTGATCGTGCTGCGCCTTCCCGGCGGGCTGTCGCTGCGCCTGCGCCCCCGCGCCTTCGTCGTCGGCGTGGCCGGCACGCTGCTCGCCCTCGCCCTCGCCGTGCTGGCCGTCGGCGCCGGCGACTACCCGATCGCCCCGGCCGACGTGCTACGCGTCCTCGCAGGCGGCGGCAGCCCCGCCGACCGGTTCATCGTCACCGAGCTGCGGCTGCCCCGGCTCGTCACGGCCCTCGCGGTCGGCGCCGCCCTCGGCCTGGCCGGCGCGGTGTTCCAGTCCCTGACCCGCAACCCGCTGGGCAGCCCGGACGTCCTCGGCGTCACCTCCGGCGCGGCCACCGGCGCGCTGGTCGTGGTGGTGCTCGGCGGCGGCAGCGCCGCGCTGGCCGGTGCGGCCGCCGCCGGTGGAGTGGCCACCGGCCTGCTGCTGTACGCCCTGGCCGGCCGGCACGGCGTGGGCGGGTACCGGCTCGTGCTGGTGGGCATCGGGGTCACCGCGATCCTCACCGGGGTCAACGGCTGGCTGCTCACCCGCGCCCCGCTCATGGACGCCGCCCGCGCCGCGCTCTGGATCACCGGCAGCCTGGACGGCCGGGGCTGGGCGAACGCGCTGCCCGTGCTCGGTGCGCTGGCAGTGCTGCTGCCCGCCGTGCTGCTGGCCCGCGCCCCCGCGCTGCGGCTGCTGGAGATGGGCGACGACTCGGCGGCCGGGCTCGGCGTGCCGGTGCGCCGCGTCCGGGTCGCCGCGCTCGGTTCGGCCGTGCTGCTCGTCTCGGTCGCCGCGGCGGCCGCGGGGCCGGTGTCGTTCCTGGCGCTGACCGCGCCGCACCTGGCCCGCCGGCTCACCCGCGCGCCCGGGCCGAACCTGCTGCCGTCGGCGGTCGTCGGCGCGGCCCTGCTGCTCGCCGCCGACCAGCTGGCCCAGCACGCGGTCGCGGGCCGGCAACTGCCCGTCGGTGTGGTCACCGGCGTGCTCGGCGGCGGCTACCTGGCCTGGCTGCTCGCCGGCGAACGCGGGGGCCGGCGATGACCGGCCCCGACGAGAAGGGAACCCTGATGCGACCCGACACCTCCCGGCTGGTCGGCGAGGCGCTGACCCTCGGCTACGACCGGCGCACCGTCGCCGAGGACCTGACCGTCGCGGTTCCCGACGGGTCGTTCACCGTGATCATCGGGCCGAACGCGTGCGGCAAGTCAACACTGCTGCGCGCCCTGGCCCGGCTGCTGCGCCCGGCCCGGGGCACCGTGCTGCTCGACGGCGCCGACATCCACCGCCGGCCCGCGCGGCAGGTGGCCCGTACCCTCGGGCTGCTCCCGCAGTCGGCGGTCGCCCCGGACGGGCTGACGGTGGCCGAGCTGGTGTCCCGGGGCCGCTACCCGCACCAGGGCCTGCTGCGGCAGTGGTCCCGAGAGGACGAGCGGGTGGTCGACCGGGCGATGGCCGACACCGGGGTCGCCGAGCTGGCCGACCGGCCGGTCGACGAGCTGTCCGGCGGGCAGCGGCAGCGGGTCTGGATCGCCATGGCGCTGGCCCAGCAGACGCCGCTGCTGCTGCTCGACGAACCGACCACCTACCTGGACATCGCCCACCAGGTCGAGGTGCTGGACCTGTGTGCCCGGCTGCACGAGGAGCAGGGCCGCACCCTGGTGGCGGTGCTGCACGACCTGCACCAGGCCGCGCGGTACGCCACGCACCTGGTGGCCATGCGCGCCGGGCGGGTGGTCGCCGCCGGGGACCCGCGGCGGATCGTCACCACCGAGCTGGTCGAGGAGGTGTTCGGCCTGCCCTGCCGGATCATCGAGGACCCGGAGACCGGCACGCCGCTGGTCCTCCCGACGGTGCGCAGGTCCGGCAGCGACGGAGAGCCCGCCCCCACCGTCGCCGGAGGCCGGTGCTGATCGAGGACCCGTATGGACCGGCGCCCGTCAACGTTGGTGCGGCCGGTCGCCGGGTAAGCGAGTCGGGACCGTGAACCGACAACGGGGCGAGACGGACGACAGCGGCCACATGGTGCGGCGATGCCGACACCGGCACGACCAGCCCGCGACCCGGCGGATGCCGACCGGGTTCCCCGTCCGTCCGCTGACCGAAGGAGGAACGATGGCCCGCGATCCCGCTCAGATGAAGACCGGCGAGCTGCGCAAGCAGGCGGAACGCGCCGGAATGCGCAACGTCGACCAGATGAACAAGGGCGAGATGATCCAGAAACTCGGTGGGTCGGCCAACGCCCACCAGGGCGGCGGCCAACGGCAGAAGGACCCCCGCCCGAAGGGGATGAGCCCGAAGGACTACAAGAACGTCCCCGGCAACCAGACCTGACCGACCAGCCGATGCCCGGTGCCCCGCCCGTTTCGGGCGGGGCACCGGGCATCTCCACCCTGCGGTCCACCGGTTCCGTGCGGACCTGCCCGTCCTCAAGAGGAGGATTGCCGGTTTTATCGGCGGTCGCCCGCGTCCATCTTCTCCGGCGGATCGGCGCCGTCGCCGTCCCGCTGCCGGCGGCGGTCGCGCCTGCGCTCGACCAGCGCCACGACGAGCACCTCCCCCTCCGGCCACAGCTCGATCCGCTCCCCCGGCCGTGACGGCGCGGCCGCGCAACGAACCGCCCGGGACGGGCTCGCCCGCGAACCGGATTCCCCCGACGGCCTGCTGGTGCTGGGCCTGGCGCAGCGGAACAGCCGGCCCGTCGAGGCGGTCGACACGCTGCGGCGTTTCCTGGCCGTCGCACCGGAGCACCCGGCCGCCGCGGAGATCCGGCGGCTGCTCACACCGGGCGCGGAACCTGCCGGGCGCTGACGATCGGCCGGTGTCCGGGCTACCCGACCGCAGCCGCGGCGGCCCGGCCGGCCGTGCGGCCGGAGAAGAGGCAGCCGCCGAGGAACGTGCCCTCCAGGGCGTTGTAGCCGTGCATGCCGCCGCCCCCGAAGCCGGCGACCTCGCCGGCGGCGTACACCCCGGCGAGGGGTTCGCCGTCGGGGCGCAGCACCCGCCCGGACAGGTCGGTGTGCAGGCCGCCGAGGGTCTTGCGGGTCAGCACGTGCAGCTGCACGGCGATCAGCGGGCCGGCGGCCGGGTCGAGCAGCCGGTGCGGGGTGGCCACCCGGATCAGCCGGTCGCCCCGGTAGCGGCGGGCGCCGCGGATGGCGTGCAGCTGGGCGTCCTTGCCGAACGGGTGGGCGATCTCCCGGTCCCGCGCCTCGACGACCCGGCGCAGCGCCGTCGCGTCGAGCTGCGGCCCGCCGCTCTCGGCGGCCAGCTTGTTCATCCGGTCGACCAGCTCCGGCAGGCCGTCGGCGACGACGAAGTCCGCGCCGTGCCGCTTGAACGCCTCCACCGGGCCGGGCGCGCCGGGGCGGACCCGCTGGAGCACCTGCCGCACGCTGCGGTTGGTCAGGTCCGGGTTCTGCTCCGAGCCGGAGAGCGCGAACTCCTTCTCGAGGATCTTCTGGGTGAGCACGAACCAGCTGTAGTCGTGGCCGGTGGCGCGCAGATGGCGCAGCGTGGCGAGGGTGTCGAAGCCCGGGAACAGGGGCGCCGGCAGCCGCTCGCCGGTCGCGTCGAGCCACAGCGAGGACGGTCCGGGCAGGATGCGGATGCCGTGCCCCGGCCAGACCGGGTCCCAGTTGCGCAGCCCTTCGGTGTAGTGCCACATCCGGTCGGGTTGATCACCTGACCGCCGGCCGTCTCGGCGACGGCGAGCATCCGGCCGTCGACGTAGGCGGGCACGCCGGTGACCATCCGGGCCGGTGGGGTGCCGAGCCGCGCCGGCCAGGCCCGTCGGACCAGGTCGTGGTTCCCGCCGATGCCGCCCGAGGTGATGATCACGGCCTGCGCCCCGTACGCGAAGTCACCGACCACGGTCCGGGAGGTGGGCCGGCCGCGCGGGGCGTCGTCGGGGGCCAGGATCGCGCCGCGGACGCCGGTGACCGCACCACCGCTGGTGACCAGCTCGTCGACGCGGTGCCGGAACAGCAGCCGGATCCGGCCCTGCTCGGCCGCGGCGCGGACCCGCCGGGCGAACGGTTCGACCACCCCCGGGCCGGTGCCCCAGGTGACGTGGAACCGGGGCACCGAGTTGCCGTGCCCGTGCGCCGCTCCCCCGCCCCGCTCGGCCCAGCTCACCACCGGGAAGACCCGGTGGCCCAGGCCCCGCAGCCAGGCGCGCTTCTCCCCGGCGGCGAAGTGCACGTACGCCTCCGCCCACCGGCGGGGCCAGTGGTCCTCCGGGCGGTCGAACGCGGCGCTGCCGGTCCAGTCCTGCCAGGCCAGCTCGACGGAGTCCCGGATGCCCATCCGCCGCTGCTCGGGCGAGTCGACCAGGAAGAGCCCGCCGAACGACCACCACGCCTGCCCGCCGAGGTTCTGCTCCGGCTCCTGGTCCAGCAGCAGCACCCGGCGGCCCGCGTCGGCCGCCTCGGCGGCGGCGACCAGGCCGGCCAGTCCGGCGCCGATCACGATCACATCGGTATCCACGGCACCGACCGTACGTAGCGGGATGCCAAAATCCTTGGTCGGGGCGTGCATGATCCGCCGCCGGGTTTGTCACCGCGATGACAAAAGGAGCCGACGATGGCGGACACACTGCTCGACATCGAACCCGGCCTGGCGCGGCTCGCGCCGGCCGTCGGTGAGCAGCTGCGCGGGCTGCGGGCCCCGCTGCACGAGCGGATCCTGGAGACCGTCCGCGCCGCCATGCGGGCGCAGGGCCGGTCGCTGACCGGCGGGCAGGGGCGCGGGCTGTCCCTCGGTGTGCGTACCGCGGTGGACGCCTTCGTCGACGCGGTCGCCGAGCCGGCCCGCGACCTGGCCGCCACCCGGGCCGTGTTCCACGAGCTGGGCCGCACGGAGTACCGGGAGGGGCACCGGGTCGACGCGCTGCGCGCCGTGCTCACCCTCGGCGGCCGGGAGATCTGGGCGTTCCTGGTCGCCCACACCACGCCCGCCGGTCCCGCCCCGGCGGACCTCTACGTGGTCGCCGGTGCGCTCTTCGGCTACGTCGACGCGCTGGCCGGCGCCGCCGCCGAGGGGTACCTCGACGAGCAGCGTGCGGCCGCGCGGGACTGGGCGACCACCCGGCGGCGGCTCATCACCCTGCTCGTGCAGCCGCAACCGCCGGCCGAGGCCGCGCTGCGCGCCGCCGCCGACGCGGCCCGCTGGCCGCTGCCCCCCACGGTCGCCGTGCTCAGCGTCGACGGCGACGACGCCGACCACCTAAGCCGCACCATCGGCGGCGGCGCCATCGCCACGGTCATCGACGACGCGGTACGGATCGTGCTGCCCGACCCGGACCTCCCGGGCCGGCTCGACCGGGCCCGCCAGGCACTCGCCGGGCGGCGGGCGGCGCTCGGGCCGAGCGTGGCGCTGGGCCGGGCCCGGCTGTCGTACCGGATCTCCGGGCGGGCCCTGGCGCTGCGGCGCGACGGGGTGCTGCCCGCCGACCCGGTCGTCGGGGACGAGCACCTGCTCACCCTGCTGCTGCGCTGGGAGCCGGGCCTGGCCGACCACCTCGCCGACGCCTGCCTCGCGCCGCTGGCCGGCCTGCGGCCGGCCGCCCGGCGGGCCCTCGCGGAGACGCTGCACGGCTGGCTGCGCCGGCAGGGGCAGGTGGTCGCCGTGGCCGAGGACCTGCACACCCACCCGCAGACCGTGCGCTACCGGATGCGCCGGCTGCGCGAGCTGTTCGGCGCGGACCTCGACGATCCCGACCGGCGGCTGGTGCTCCACCTCGCGCTGCGGCACCGCCTCGGCGAGGGCCGCTGATCCCCAGGGTGCTGCCGTGCGGTGACCTTGCGGGCGGTGGCCACGATGGGAGTGTGCTTCGCTTCCTGCTGAACCTGTTGTGGCTCGTCTTCGGCGGTGGTGCGGTCCTGGCCCTGGGCTACGGGGTCGCCGCCCTGATCTGCTTCGCGCTGGTGATCACCATTCCGTTCGGGGTGGCCTCGCTCCGCCTCGCCTCGTACGCGCTGTGGCCGTTCGGCCGCACGCTCGTTCCGAAGCCCGGCGCCGGGGTCGCCTCCGGCCTGGCGAACGTGCTGTGGGTGCTGCTGGCCGGCTGGTGGCTGGCTCTGTCGCACATCCTCGCCGGCGTCGCGCTCTGCGTCACGATCATCGGCATCCCGTTCGGGGTGGCCAACTTCAAGCTCGTCCCCGCCGCACTCTGGCCACTCGGCCAGGAGGTCGTCGAGACGCCGTGAGTCGGACCACCGCACCCGGCGGGCCGCTCAGCGGCGCAGCCGCGCGTTGAGCCGTGCGGCCTGCCGGGTGAGGTGGTCGCGTTCGGCGAGGCTGGACGCCGACCGGGCGGCCTCGGCGTAGAGCCGGGCCGCGGTCCCGGGGTCACCGTCCCGCTCGTGCAGGTACGCCGCGACGGCGGCATACCTGGGCAGCGCGGGGTCCAGCTTCGCCAGGGCCGCGAGTCCCGCCCTCGGCCCGTCGGCCTCGCCGACCGCGACGGCCCGGTTGAGGCGGGCCACCGGGCTGTCGGTGAGGCGCACCAGTTCGTCGTACCACTCGACGATCTGCACCCAGTCGGTCTCCTCGGTGGTCCGGGCGTCGGCGTGGAGCGCGGCGATGGCGGCCTGGGCCTGGAACTCGCCCAGCCGGTCACGGGCGAGCGCCCGCTGGAGCACCTCGACGCCCTCGGCGATCAGCCGGGTGTTCCACCGGCCGCGGTCCTGCTCGGCCAGGGGCACGAGCCGGCCGTCGGGGCCGGTCCGTGCCGGACGTCGCGCATGGTGGAGCAGCATCAGCGCGAGCAGTCCCGCGACCTCCTCGTGGTCGATCCGGGCCGCCAGCTCGCGGGTGAGCCGGATCGCCTCGGCGGCCAGGTCGACGTCGCCGGAGTAGCCCTCGTTGAAGACCAGGTAGAGCACGCGCACCACCGTGGCGACGTCACCGGGCTGGTCGAACCGCACCTCCGAGACGGTCCGCTTGGCCCGGCTGATCCGCTGGGCCATGGTGGCCTCCGGCACCAGGTAGGCCTGCGCGATCTGGCGCGTGGTCAGGCCGCCGACCGCGCGCAGCGTGAGCGCGACGGCCGAGGCCGGCGTCAGGGACGGGTGCGCGCACAGGAAGTACAGCTGGAGCGTGTCGTCCACCCCCTCGACCGGGCCGGGCATCGGCTCGGCGTCGACGCGTACCTCGCGGTGCCGCCGGGAGGCGTCGGCGCGGACGGCGTCGAGGAACTTCCGCCAGGCCACCGTGACCAGCCAGCCCCTCGGGTCGCGCGGCGGGTCGTCCGGCCACCCGCGTACCGCCTCGATGAGGGCGTCCTGGACGGCGTCCTCGGCCGCCGCGAAGTCGGCTCCGCGGCGGACGAGGATGCCGATCACGGTGGGGGTGAGGGTCCTCAGCAGGGCCTCGTCCACCGTGGTCACTCCGTGATGGTCGGGGGCTCGGTGAGGAACGGCCGCACCTCGAGCCACTCGTGGATCGGCTT
Organism: Micromonospora chaiyaphumensis; assembly: GCF_900091435.1. Taxonomy (GTDB): domain Bacteria; phylum Actinomycetota; class Actinomycetes; order Mycobacteriales; family Micromonosporaceae; genus Micromonospora; species Micromonospora chaiyaphumensis. Next base: position 98,779 of record NZ_FMCS01000001.1, on the reverse strand, counting down.
CCCGCCGGCACCCGGTGCCGCGGACAGCTCACCGGCGAGCGCGAGCGCCCGGTCGTAGCTGTCGACGTCGATCACCATCCAGCCGGCGATCAGGTCCTTGGTCTCCGCGAACGGGCCGTCGGTGACCGGCGGCCGCCCCTCGCCGTCGTAGCGGACGAACGTGCCCTCCGGGGAGAGCGCCTGACCGTCGACGAACTCGCCGGTGCCCTCGAGCCGGGCGGCGAAGTCCCGCATGTACTGGATGTGGGCCGAGACCTCCTCCGGCGTCCACTGGTCCATCGGCACGTCGTTGACCGCGGCCGGGGCGCCCCGGTAGTGCTTGAGCAGCAGGTACTTCATCGTGTTCTCCTCAGTGCGGTACGGCCGTCGTCGCCGTGTTCACCCGGGGGACGGAGCCGCCCCCGGGTTCTCGACATCGCACCGCGACTTTTTCTGGCGGTCTTGATGACACCACACACTCCCCCTAAAGCGTCCTAGGAGGCTAGGGATGAGGCAGGGCGCGGCCTCACCCGAAAGAGGCTCGCGAACGGGTGAGCGCGGCTAGCGTCGGAGTGGTGGGCGGTCATATCGGGGTGATCGAGGCACTCAAGGCAGACCCCACCATGTCGGGCCTGCGCCGGTCGCTGGAGACGTACTACGGCGACCCGGCCCGCGACACGGCGATGGACGCCTTCTACGCGCCCCTGGTCCGCCCCGGCGACCTGGTCTTCGACGTCGGCGCCCACGTGGGCGACCGGCTCGGCAGCTTCCGGCGGCTGGGTGCCCGCGTGGTGGCCGTCGAGCCGCAGCCGCTCTGCACCCGGGCCCTGCACGCCCTCTACGCGGGCGACGAACGGGTGACCGTGGTGGAGGCGGCGTGCGGGGCGCGTACCGGGCCGGTGCGGCTGCACGTGAACTCGGCGAACCCCACCATCTCGACGGTGTCGGCGGGATTCCTGCAGTCGGCCCGCGGGGCCGGCGGCTGGGCGCACGAGGTCTGGGACGCCGAGATCGAGGTGGCCGGCACGACGCTCGACACCCTGATCGCGGCGCACGGCGTGCCGGCCTTCGTGAAGATCGACGTGGAGGGCTTCGAGGACGCCGTGCTGGCCGGGTTGAGCCGGCCACTGCCGGCACTGTCGTTCGAGTTCACCACCATCGAGCGCGACCTGGCCGTGCGCTGCCTGGACCGGCTCACCGGGCTGGGGTTCACCTCGTTCACCGTGGCGCTCGGGGACGAGATGGCGTTCGCCCTGCCCGGCTGGCGGCCGTCGGACGAGGTGGCGGCGTACCTGCGGGCCCTGCCGTACGAGGCCAACTCCGGCGACGTCTACGCCCGCACCGGCCCGGCGTAGTTCGCGCATCGACGCTGCTCACACCCTTGATCGGCGGCGCCGTCCAGAGGCACTTTTTTCAGGTTTCGAACTTAGCCATGTTTCGTTACGCGCCCGTTATTGACGTGACCGCCGCCACTTCGGTTGACTGCGACGGAACCGCTTCCGCAACCGGTTCCGAAACATCCGCCTCACCCTGCGACCCGGGAGCGTCACGTGCCGATCACCATCGCCGACGTCGCCACCCGTGCCGGGGTGAGCAAGACGACGGTCTCGCGGGTGCTCAACGGCAAGGGCGAGGTGCACGTGCGCACGGCCGACCGGGTCCGCGCCGTCATCAACGCCCTCGGGTACGTGCCGAGCGCCCGCGCGGTCGGCCTGGCCCGCGGGCGTACCCGGGTGGTGGGCATGCTGGTCCCCGCCCTGACCTGGCCGTGGATGGGCGAGGTGCTCCAGGGCGCGGCCGACGTGGTCGAGGCCGAGGGGTACGGCATGCTGCTGTTCACCTGCACCCACGGCGACGAGTCGATGCGGCGGTTCGCCTCCCAGGTCTCCGCGAAGTCCTTCGACGGCCTGCTCGTGGTCGAGCCGGAGGGCACCCTCGACTACATCACCGAGCTGCACGAGCGCGGCCTGCCGGTGATCCTCATCGACGACCGCGGCCACCAGCCCGGCTTCCCGTCGGTGCGGACCACCAACGAGGCCGGCGCGCGGGCGGCGGCGGCGCACCTGCTGACGCACGGGCGGAAGCGGCCGCTGGTCGTCACCGGCCTGAGCCGCTTCGGCTGTACCCGGGAGCGGCTCGCCGGGTTCGCGGCCGGCTACGCCGACGCCGGCCTGCCCATCGATCCCGCCCTCGTCGTGGAGGGCGACTTCACCTTCGAGTGCGGGCGGGTCGCGGTGGAGAACCTGCTCGCCGACGGCGTGCCGTTCGACGCCGTCTTCGCCCACAACGACCTCTCCGCCGCCGGGGCGCTCCAGGCGCTGCGGGACGCCGGCCGGCGGGTCCCGGAGGACGTGGCCGTGGTCGGCTTCGACGACCTGCCGCTGGCCGGGCACACCCATCCACCGCTGAGCTCGGTGCGCCAGCCGTTGCGGGAGATGGGTGCGGTCGCCGCCCGTACCCTCATCGCCCACCTCGGCGGGACGCCGCTGCCCGCCACCCCGACCGTGATCCCGACCAGCTTCACCGTCCGCGCGTCGACCGGCGCGACCTGACCTCGCCACCGCTGTAGCACCACCCGCACCGGCGGGCGCCCCGCCCGCCGGTGGTAACACCGCACACCCTTCATCCGCCACATCCCGCTCGAGGACCGCGGGAGCACCGAGGGAGACCTCCATGAGAAGAAGGCAACTCCTCGCCGTCGCGCTGGCCGGCGCGATGGCCACCGGCGTCGCCGCCTGCGGCGACAGCCCGAACGCCAACAAGAAGAACGGCCAGGCGGCCACGGTGCTGAACGTCGGCATGCCGAACGGCCCGCAGGCCGAGAACAACAACCCGTTCCTCACCACGTCCGCCGCGGCCTCGCTGGGCTACCGCTGGCAGATCTACGAGCCGCTGATGATGTGGAACCCGGTGAAGCCGGCCGACCCGTTCAAGCCGTGGCTGGCCACCAAGGCCGAGTGGTCGCAGGACTACACCTCGGTGAAGGTCACCATCCGGGACAACGCCACCTGGTCGGACGGGCAGAAGGTCACCGCCGAGGACGTCGCCTTCACCTACAACCTGGTGAAGAAGTACCCGGCGCTGAACGACCAGGGCGTGCCCTACACGGACGCGACCGCCAGCGGCAACGAAGTCACCATCAAGATGGAGAGCCCGCAGTTCGTCAACCAGCAGAAGGTGCTGTGGCGGGTGCCGATCGTGCCCAAGCACATCTGGGAGAAGATCAGCGACCCGACGACCGACACCGTCAAGCAGCCGGTCGGCAGCGGCCCGTACACCCTGAAGTCCTTCACCCCGGCCAGCATGACCCTGTCGGTGCGCGACAAGGGCTACTGGCAGGACCCGCCGAAGGTCAAGGAACTGCGCTACACCTCCTACACGGACAACAGCGCGCAGACCACGGCCCTGGCCAACGGCGAGTCGGAGTGGAGCTTCGTCTTCATCCCGAACTACCAGGCCGTCTTCGTGGCGAAGGACCAGGAGCACCACAAGGTGTGGGCGCCGCCGGTCCTGGGCATCCACGGTCTCTACCTCAACACCACGAAGAAGCCGTTCGACGACCCGGCGCTGCGCCGTGCCATGAACATGGTCATCGACCGCGCCGACATCTTCACCACGGCCGAGGCCGGCTACTTCCACCCGCAGGTGAAGAGCGTGACCGGCCTGCCCAGCCCGGCCGGTGACTCGTTCATCGCGCCGGAGTACAAGGGCCAGGACCACAAGGTCGACGTCGAGGGCGCCAAGACGCTGCTGACCGGCGCCGGCTACAAGCTGGAGGGCAACACCCTCAAGGACAAGACCGGCAAGGCCGTCACCGTCAAGCTGACCGACCCGGCCGGCTGGTCCGACTACCAGACCAGCCTGGAGATCGTGAAGGACAACCTGTCGAAGATCGGCATCGCGGCCACGGTCGACAAGGCCAACCAGGACGCCTGGTTCCGCAACGTCGAGCAGGGCAACTTCGAGGCGACCTTCCGGTGGACCGAGAGCGGCGCGACGCCGTACGACATCTACCGGACCGTCATGGACGGCCGGCAGCTCAAGCCGATCGGCACCGCCTCGCCCGCCGGCAACTTCGGCCGCTTCAACAACAAGGAGGCGACCGACGCCCTGGTCGCCTACGCGAACGCGACCGACGAGACCGCGCGCACCACCGCCATGAACACGCTGCAGAAGATCTTCGTCGACCAGATGCCGATGATCCCGGTCGGCGCGGACAACATCGGCGGCGCGTACAGCACGAAGAACTGGACCGGATGGCCGGACGACTCGAACCCGTACGGCGCCATGCAGCCCACCCAGCCCAACGCCGTGGACGTGGTCCTGCACCTCAAGCCCGCCAACGGCTGACCTCGCCAACCGCCTCCCCGGCCGGCTCCCGGCCGGGGAGGCGCACCCCCACGCTCAGACAGGAACTCGGCATGACGTTGAGCGAGAGCGCGGCGGCGCCGGTCGACGAGGTGGTGCTGGAGGCCGTCGGCCTGACCAAGCACTTCCCCGTCCGCAGGCGGCTGCGTGACCTCTTCTCCCGGACGCCGGCCGTCGTGCACGCCGTCGACGACGTATCGTTCGCGCTGCGCCGCGGCCGGGTGACCGCGCTGGTCGGAGAGTCCGGCTCCGGCAAGTCCACGGTGGCGCGGCTGCTGGCGCAGATCTATCCCCGCACCGCCGGCGACATCCGCCTGCACGGCACCTCGACCCGGGTGCGCGGTGGCCGGCCGTTCCGGTCGTACGTGCGGCGGGTCCAACTGATCCTGCAGGATCCGTTCGCCTCGTTGAACCCGGTGCACACCGTCCGCTACCACCTGACCCGGTCGCTGCGGATCCACGGCAACGCCGGGCGCGGCGCCGAGGAGCTGGACGCGGCCCTCGCCAAGCTGCTCACCCGGGTGAGCCTCACCCCGCCCGAGCGCTACCTGGACGCGTTCCCGCACGAGCTCTCCGGCGGCCAGCGGCAGCGCGTGGCCATCGCGCGGGCGCTCGGCGCCGACCCGGAGGTGCTCCTCGCCGACGAGCCGGTCTCCATGCTCGACGTCTCGATCCGCCTCGGCGTGCTCAACCTGCTGCAGGACCTCAAGCAGCGGCTCAACATCGCCATCCTCTACATCACGCACGACATCGCCTCGGCCCGCTACTTCGCCGACGAGACGATCGTGATGTACGCCGGGCGAATGGTCGAGGGCGGCGACAGCGAGACCGTCACCCAGAGCCCGGCCCACCCGTACACGCGGTTGCTCACCGACTCCGCGCCGGACCCGGAGCGGATCACCGGCGACGGCGCCGGCGCCGACGCGGCCGCCGGTGCGGACCGCGGTCAGGGCGAGCCGCCGAGCCTGATCGCCCCGCCGTCGGGCTGCCGGTTCCATCCCCGGTGCCCGCACGCCATGCGGCGCTGCACCACCGACCTGCCGCCGCGACTGGACATCGCCGACCGGCCCGGCCACTGGGCGGCCTGCTGGCTCTACGACCCGGACACCGTCGCCGCCGACGCCCCCGGCTCGGCCGCGCCCGACGCCGACCCGACCGTGCCACCGCCCGCCTCTGCGGTCGAGCGGGACGACACCGCCACCCTGGGGGAGGCACGATGAGGTTCCTCCTGCAGCGCACGGCCTTCTACCTGTTCACGGCGTGGGCGGCCATCACGCTCAACTTCTTCATTCCGCGGCTGGTCCCGGGTGACCCGGTGCAGTCCCTCATCTCGCGCAACCAGGGCCGGATCAGCGCCGACGCCATCGACTCGCTGCGCGTGCTGTTCGGGCTGGACTCCGACGCGAGCATCTGGGAGCAGTACCTGGACTACTGGGGGCAGCTGCTCCACGGCGACCTGGGGCTGTCGTTCACCTTCTTCCCCACGCCGGTGTCGACGGTGATCGGTGACAGCCTGCCGTGGACGGTCGGCCTGGTCGGCATCACCACGGTCATCAGCTTCCTCCTCGGCACCGCGCTCGGCGTCGGTGCCGGCTGGCGGCGCGGCTCCTGGGTCGACGGGCTGCTGCCGGCCACGACGTTCCTGTCCTCGATCCCGTACTTCTGGCTGGGCCTCGTCGCCATCGCCGTGTTCACCGGGCCGGGAAGCTTCTTCCCGTCCTCCGGCGGCTACGAGGCGGGTCTCGTGCCGGCGTTCGACGGGTACTTCATCCCGAGCGCGATCAAGCACAGCGTCCTGCCCGCCGCCACCATCCTGGTCTCCTCGATGAGCGGGTGGATCCTGAGCATGCGCAACATGATGGTGACGGTCTCGTCGGAGGACTACATCACCGTCGCGCACGCGAAGGGCCTGTCGGAGCGCCGGGTCGCCCTGAGCTACGCCGCCCGCAACGCGCTGCTGCCGAACGTCTCGGGCTTCGCGCTGTCGCTCGGCTTCATCGTCGGTGGCACGCTGCTCGTGGAGATCGTGTTCTCCTACCCGGGCCTCGGTTACCAGCTCTTCCAGGCGGTCGGCTACAAGGACTACCCGCTCATGCAGGGGATCTTCCTGATCATCACGATCTCCGTGCTGGTGGCGAACCTGCTCGCCGACGTCGCGTACCTGCTCCTCGACCCACGGACCCGAAAGAGCTGAGCGATGACCATCTCACCGTCGAGCATCGAGCAGGTCATTCCCGGCCAGGGGGCGATGGCCCAGCCGTCGGCCGCGCCGGGCCGGGCGAAGCGGCGCCGGTTCCGGTTCGTCGCCAACGCCAAGGCCGCCACCGGCCTGGTCATCCTGGGCATCTACTGCCTGTTCGCGGTCATCGGGCCCTGGGTGGCGCCGTACGACCCGAACGCGCGCAGCGCCGACGTGCTCCAGGGGCCGTCGGCCCGGCACTGGTTCGGCACCACCCACCTCGGTCAGGACATCTTCAGCCAGATCCTGGTCGGCGCGCGCAGCGTCATGCTGGTGGGCCTGCTCGCCGGCGTGCTGGCGACGATCCTGTCCATCCTCATCGGCGTGACGGCCGGCTACATCGGCGGGGTGCCCGACGAGGGGCTGTCGGCGCTGTCCAACGTGTTCCTGGTCATCCCCGCCCTGCCGCTGATCATCATCGTGACGTCGATCGTCGAGCAGGCCAGCGACACGCTGGTGGCGCTCATCATCGGCTTCACCTCGTGGGCGTGGGGCGCCCGCGTGCTGCGCGCCCAGACCCTGTCGCTGCGGCGCCGCGACTACGTCGAGGCGGCCCGGGCCACCGGCGAGCGGACCTGGCGGATCATCCTGTTCGAGATCCTGCCCAACCTCACCGCGATCATCGCCTCCGGCTTCGTGGGCACCGTCATCTTCGCGGTCATGTCGGAGATCACGCTGGCCTTCATCGGCATCTCGTCGATCTCGTCGTGGAACTGGGGCACCATCCTGTTCTGGGCGCAGGGCCAGCAGGCCCTCGCGCAGGGCGCCTGGTGGTGGTTCGTGCCGGCCGGGCTGGCCATCGCGCTGCTCGGCACCGCCCTCGCCCTGATCAACTTCGGCATCGACGAGTTCGTGAGCCCCCGGCTGCGCAGCGCCGGCAAGACCCGGATCCGCACCGCAGACGGTCGCACCGTGCGGATGCGGGTCGGCTTCACCCCCGTGCTGGCCCCGGCCTCCCGTCCGGTACCGGCCCCCCGAGAGGAGGTCGCACCATGAGCGATCCGGTGCTGGAGATCCGCGGGCTGCGGGTCGACTACGGGCTCGGCGACGCGGCGGTGCACGCCGTCCGGGACGTCGACCTGACCCTGCACCGCGGCGAGGTGCTGGGGCTGGCCGGGGAGAGCGGCAGCGGCAAGTCCACCCTGGCGTACGGGCTGACCCGGCTGCTGCCGCCGCCCGGCGTGGTGAGCGGCGGCCAGGTGGTCTACCACCCGGTCGACGGCCCGCCGGTCGACGTGCTGACCCTCAGCCCGGCGCAGCTGCGGCAGTTCCGCTGGGCGGAGACGTCGATCGTCTTCCAGGGCGCCATGAACTCGCTGAACCCGGTGCACAAGGTCTCCACCCAGCTGCTCGACGTGATCAAGGCGCACGACCCGACGAGCACGGCGGCGGGCCGGCTGGCCCGGGCCCGGGACCTGCTGCGCCTGGTCGGCATCGCCGCGGACCGGCTGGACAGCTACCCGCACCAGCTCTCCGGCGGGATGCGGCAGCGGGTGATGATCGCCATGGCGCTGGCGCTGGAGCCGCAGGTGGTCATCATGGACGAGCCGACCACCGCCCTGGACGTGGTGATGCAGCGGCAGATCCTCGGCCAGCTCGCCGAGCTGCGGGAGCGCCTCGGCTTCGCGGTGCTGTTCATCACCCACGACCTGTCGCTGCTGGTCGAGTTCTCCGACCGGATCGCCATCATGTACGGCGGCCGGATCGTCGAGGAGGCGCCCGCCGCCCAGCTGTACCGGCAGGCCCTGCACCCGTACACCGAGGGTCTGCTGCACTCCTTCCCGGCGCTGCGCGGACCGCGCCGGGAGCTGACCGGCATCCCCGGCTCGCCGCCGGACCTGCGGGCCATGCCGAAGGGCTGCGCGTTCCACCCGCGCTGTCCGAAAGCCTTCGACCCGTGCGACAAGAAGGTGCCGGTTCTGGGCGCCGCCGAACCGGGCCGGGACGTCGCCTGCTGGCTGCACCCGGTCGCCGCCCCGGTCCCCCACTGACCCCCGCTCTCCGTCCGACCGAACGACCCGCTACCGCGAGGAGAACCATGGACACCGACCTCACCCGCCCCAGCACCACCGGGCAGGCCGACCCGATCGACACCCTGCCGCCGACCTTCCGGTGGGGGGTGGCGACCTCGTCGTACCAGATCGAGGGCGCGGTGGCCGAGGACGGCCGGACCCCGTCGATCTGGGACACCTTCTGCCGCGTGCCGGGCGCGGTGGCCAACGGCGACCACGGCGACGTGGCCTGCGACCACTACCACCGGATGCCGCAGGACGTCGCGCTCATCGCCGACCTGGGCCTGGACACCTACCGGTTCTCCGTGGCGTGGCCGCGGGTGCAGCCGGGCGGCCGCGGGCCGGCGAACCCGGCCGGGCTGGCCTTCTACGACCGGCTGGTGGACGAGCTGCTGGGCCGCGGGATCGACCCGTGGGTGACGCTCTACCACTGGGACCTGCCGCAGGAGTTGGAGGACGCGGGCGGCTGGCCGAACCGGGACACCGCCCACCGGTTCGCCGACTACGCGGAGCTGGTCTTCGGCGCCCTCGGCGACCGGGTGAAGACCTGGACCACGCTCAACGAGCCGTGGTGCTCGGCGATGCTCGGGTACGCGTACGGCAACCACGCCCCGGGCCGGCGGAACCTGGGTGACGGGATCGCCGCCGCCCACCACCTGCTGCTCGGGCACGGGCTGGCGGTGCAGCGGCTGCGCGCCGCGGCGACCACCCCGATCGAGCTGGGCCTGACCGTCAACCTGTCCACCGCGGACCCGGCCAGCGACAGCGCGGCCGACCGGGACGCGGCGCGGGCGGCCGACGGGCTGGGCAACCGGCTCTACCTCGACCCGGTGTTCCGCGGCTCCTACCCCGAGGACGTGGTGGCCGACCTGGCGGCCGAGGGGGTGCGCATCCCGGTGCAGGACGGCGATCTGGAGGTCATTTCGTCGCCGATCGACGTGCTCGGGGTGAACTTCTACTTCGGGCAGGTGCACTCCGGGGTGGACGAGCAGGGCCGGGAGCGCGACGACGACGGCCGCCCGGTGCGCCGGGTCATCCGCCGGGACCTGCCGCGCACCGCGATGGACTGGGAGATCGTGCCGGACTCCTTCACCGAGCTGCTGGTCCGGCTGCACCGGGACTACCCGGGCGTGCCCCTGGTGATCACGGAGAACGGCGCGGCCTTCGACGACAAGCCGGACGCCGACGGGTTCGTGGCCGACGACGACCGGGTGGCGTACCTGACCGAGCACCTGCGGGCGGTGGCCCGGGCCCGGCAGGCCGGCGCGGACGTGCGCGGCTACTTCGCCTGGTCGCTGCTGGACAACTTCGAGTGGGCGTACGGCTACGACAAGCGGTTCGGCATCGTGCGGGTGGACTACGACACCCAGCGGCGCACGCCGAAGCGCAGCGCGCACTGGTACCGCGACACCATCCGGCGGGTGCGCGGGGAGCGCTGACGGGCCGCTCGGGGCGGCCGCCCGGGGGCATCCCGGGCGGCCGCCCCGCCGTGCCCGCCCACAAACTCGGACTCTTTTTTCATATCTTGACATAAGCAGGTGCGAGGGGTTTTCTCATTCGCGGATGTCTATTTATCCGGAAGGAGCATCCGTGTCCCCCACCACCGTTCCCCGACTCGCCGGCCGCGCCACCCTGGCGCTCTGCCTCGCCGCCGGCACCCTCGCCCTCGCCCCGCCACCGGCCGCCCAGGCGGCCGGCGAGAGCGTCAACGTCTGGCTCACCACCACCTCCGACTCCGGCGGGCGGACCGTCACCCGGGGCCTGCAACAGCAGAGCCCGCTGGCCTTCGCCGCCACCAGCCCGGGCGCCACCCACACGATCACCGTCGACGAGAACACCCGCTACCAGCCGTTCGAGGGCGCCGGCGCGTCCATCACGGACACCACGGCGTACCTGCTGCGCGGCGGACCGGTGAGCGCGGCGACCCGGGACGAGGTGATGCGCAAGCTGTTCAGTCCCACCGACGGCATCGGCCTGTCCTACGTGCGCAACCCGATCGGCGCCTCCGACCTGTCCCGGCCCGGCAACGTCTCGCTCGACGACACCTGCTGCGACCTGAACGACTTCGGCGCCAACGGTTACGACACCAACGTCGAACTGCTCACCGCGCAGGCCCGGCAGCTCAACCCGGCGCTGCGGGTGATGGTCGTGCCGTGGAGCGCGCCCGGCTGGATGAAGGACAACGGCCGGATGGACCAGATGGGCTGGCTCAAGTGGGAGTACTACGCCACCTACGCCCAGTACTTCGTGAAGACCATCCAGGCGTACGCGGCCCGGGGCGTGAAGGTCGACTACCTCTCGGTGCAGAACGAGCCGAACTGCTGCCAGTCCGGCAACCCCACCGCCATGGACTACCCGGGGATGAGCTGGAACTCCTCCGGCCTGGTCGAGCTGACCAAGAACTTCGTCTACCCGGCGTTCCGCGCCGCCGGCATCACCACGAAGGTGCTGGTGCACGACTGGAACTACGGCGACTACGGCACGATCGGCGCGGGGCTGCTGGCCGACAGCGCCGTGCGCACCGATCCGCTCTTCGGCGGCATCGCCTGGCACGGCTACTGGGGTGACCCGGCGGTCGGCAGCCAGGTGCACGGCCAGTACCCGGCGGTGCCGCAGTTCAGCACCGAGCACTCGGGCGGCACCTGGATCGGCAACCAGCACAACGAGGACATGGCCGACATCGTGAACTACGCCCGGAACTGGAGCCGGAGCGTGGTGAAGTGGAGCCTCGCGGTCAACCAGTTCATGGGCCCGCACAACGGTGGCTGCGGCACCTGCACCGGCCTCATCACCGTCCAGGAGGGCGGCGCCCGCGCCGGCCAGGTCGACTACACGATCGAGTACTACACGACCGGGCACCTCACCAAGTTCGTCCGGCCCGGCGCGCTGCGGATCGACTCCACCGCCAACGGCACGGTGCAGAACGTCGCGTACCGGAACCCGGACGGCACGAAGGCGCTGCTCGCGCACAACGGCGGCGGCTCCGCCCAGTCGATGAAGGTCGTCTGGGGCGGCCAGTCCTTCACCTACACCCTGCCCGCCCGCACCACCGCCACGTTCACCTGGGCGGGCACGCAGTCCGGCGGCGGGGGCGGCACGCCGACCGGCCCGATCACCGGCATCGGCGGCAAGTGCCTCGACGCCACCGACAACAGCAGCGCCGACGGCACGCCGGCGCAGATCTGGAGCTGCACCGGCGGCGCGAACCAGCAGTGGACCCGGGCCGCCGACGGCACCATCCGCGTGCTGGGCAAGTGCCTCGACGTCTCCGGGGGCGGCACCGCCGACGGCACCAGGGTGCAACTGTGGACCTGCAACGGCAGCGCCGCCCAGCGGTGGACCTGGACGGCCGCGCGGGACCTGGTGAACCCGCAGGCCAACAAGTGCCTCGACGTCACCGGCAACACGTCGGCCGACGGCACGAAGACGCAGATCTGGAGCTGCACCGGCGCGGCCAACCAGAAGTGGAACCTTCCGTCCTGACCCGGGGCCGGGCCGGCGGCGCTCCCGCCGCCGGCCCGGTCGCTCAGCGGGTGCGCGTGCGGGGCCGGCGGGCCGGCGGCACCGGCGCCGGGGACAGCCGGGCGGCCGGTTCGCGCGGCACACCGCCGTCGCGCAGCAGCCGGGCCATCGGCAGGGTGGCCGCGCCCATCGCGACCGCGTCCGGTCCGAGCCGGCACAGCTCGATCGACGTCTGGGCGTACGGCTGGCGCAGCGCGTGCCGCGCGGTGACCTCGCGGATCTGCGGCAGGTAGCGCTCGCCCAGGGCCAGGCCGGCCCAGCCGCCCAGCACCACCCGCTCGGGGTTGAACAGGTTCACGAGGTTCGCCACCCCGGCACCCAGGTAGCCCACCGTGTCGTCGAGCACCTTCGCGGCGGTGCGGCTGCTGGCACGCAGCAGCTCGCCGAAGGCGGTCTCCTCGTCGCCGCCGGCCGCGGGGCGGCCCCGGTTGGCCTGCCGGAACCGGTCCAGCACCCCTTCCGCCCCGACGTACGCCTCCAGGCAGCCGAGGTTGCCGCAGCGGCAGCGGCGGCCCCCGTACACGATGGTGGTGTGCCCCCACTCGCCGGCGCTGCTGTGCGCGCCGCGGTAGCCCACGCCGTCGGCGACCACGCAGGCCCCGACGCCGGAGCCGACCAGGGCGACGACCGCGTGCCGGACGCCGCGCCCGGCGCCGAACCACATCTCGGCCTGGCCGAGGGTCTTGGCGCCGTTGTCGATGTGCACGGGGATGTCGGTGCCGGCGCGGAGCATGGCGCCGAGCGGCACGCCGTCCCAGCCGAGGGTCTGGGCGTGCACGACGGCGTCGGCGGTGCGCTCGACGGTGCCGGAGACGGCGACGCCGAAACCGAGCACCGCGGCCGGGTCGACGCCGGCCTGCTCGATCACCGCGGCGAGGCCGTGCAGCAGGTGGTCGGTGACCCGCCGGGGGTCGGGCTCGGCGGCGGCGATCGGGTACTCCGCCTTGGCCAGGGCGGTCATGGCCAGGTCGAACAGCTCGACCTGCACCCGGGTCTCGCCGACGTCGGCGCCGACCAGGTAGCCGTAGGCGGGGGCGACCCGGAGCAGGACCCGGGGACGGCCGCCGTCGGACTCGACCGAGCCGGCCTCCTCGACCAGGCCCTCGGCGATCATCTCGCCGACCAGGTTGCTCACGCTGGCCAGGCTGAGCGCGGTGGACTGCCCCAGCTCGTGCCGGCTCAGCGGGCCGTCCAGCCAGATCCGGGTGAGCAGGACAGAGCGGTTGGCACGACGCATGTCGCGCACGGTGGTGCGTCTGGCGTCCACGTCCGCCTACCTCTCCGGTCACCATCCGCGGCGACCCGCCCCGGACACGTCACCCAAGGTTAATGCGGTGAACCAAGTAGTGAAGAACGTGGGCCGCCGCCCGCGACGACCCCGGGGTTCCGCGTTCGGCGGATCGCCGCGGCGCACGTCGGTTAGCTTGAGCCACGGGGCGGGCGCCGGCCGAGCTCGGTGACGGCCCTCGGCGCCGCGAGATCAAGAAGGCCTGCTGTGGTGGATGGCGGACGTCGGTCGGTTACGCGGACCATGATGGCGGGCTCCCGATCCGATCTTCTGGAGCTGTTCTTCGATCTCTCGCTGATCGCCACCCTGACCCTGACGTCGGAGAAGATGGCCGGCGAGGGCTGGACGGGGCTGGCCCAGGCCCTGCTGACGTTGTCGACGCTGTGGGCGGTCTGGGTGACCACCACGTCGTTCACCGACCTCTACAGCCCTCAGGAGCGCCCCATTCAGCTCGTGGTGCTGGGCATCATGTTCGGCGGCATGCTGATGTCGGCCGCCCTGCCGACCGCGTTCGACGGCCACGGGCTGATCTTCGGCGCCACCTGGGCCGGCATCAACTGGAGCCGGGGGCTGGTGATCATCGTGGCGCTCCGCAGCCGTCCGGAGCGGGAGCGGCCGATCCGGGTCCTGCTGTGGACCATCGTCTCCGGCAGCCTGTGGCTCGCCGGCGGCCTGGTCGCCGATCCCGGCGGCCGTCTCGGGGTGTGGCTGGTCGCGCTGGCCGTCGACTACGTGGCGTTCGGCTTCCGGTTCCCGATCCCCGGCCGGCCCCCGCTGCCGCGGTACAGGGTGGTGCCGGAACACCTCGCCGAGCGGTATCAGCAGATCTACGTCCTCACCCTGGGCGAGCTGATCCTCGTCACCGTCCTGACCCTGAGCCACATGCCGTTCAGCATGGACCGCGTCGGCGCGTTCGCCACCGCGTTCGTCGCGACCGTGCTGCTGTGGTGGAGCTACGCCCGCGGCGCCGGCGCCCGCCTGCGCGGCGCGATCGAGCGGGCCCCGCACCGCTACCGGCTGGTGCAGACCAACCCGTACGCCCACTGGCTGATGGTGGTCGGCGTGGTGGGCCTGGCGGCGGGCTTCAGCCGGGTCATCGCGCAGCCGGGCGCACGGCCGGAGGCGAACCAGGCCGCGCTCGTGCTCGGCGGTGTCGTGCTCTTCCTGGTCGGCCGGGCCACCCTCGACCACGAAGTGCTCGGGCGCGTCCCCCTCTCCCACGTGGTCGGCGTCCTCGCGGCCGTCGCCCTCGTGCCGGCGGCTCCACGCCTGGGGAATCTGATGCTGAGCCTGGTCGCCACGCTCGTCCTGTTCGGCGTCGCGGCCGCCGAGTTCGCCCGCCGGCAGCGCGAGGGCGTGGCGGCAACGCCCTGAGCCGACGAGGCATTTACATTTAACAAAGTTAACTGATAACCTCCGGCGCATCGATGAGGAGGTATGTCATGCGACTTCGACGCGGGTTGACCGCACTGCTCGGCGGCGCCGCCCTGCTCGCCGCCACCGCCGCCCTGCCCGTCGCCACCGGGCTCGCCGCCGCGCAGACCGCCCTGGTGGCCTGCTCCGCGCCGGCCTGGGCGGAAGGGGTCACCTGGACCGCCGGCAGCCGGGCCACCTACGCCGGCCGCCTGTACCAGGCGCTGGTGACGCACACCCCGCCGGCGGGCGCCGGCTGGACCCCGCCCGCCACCCCGGCGCTCTGGTCCGACCTGGGCGCGTGTGACGGCGGCACCCCGACGCCGAGCCCCACCACGAAGCCGCCCTCCCCCACCCCGACGCCGACGTCGTCACCGTCCCCCACCGCGACGCCCACCCCGACCCCGACCTCGACGACGCCGCCCGGCGGCAGCACCTGCGCGCTGAAGTCCCGGCCGGCCGGCAAGGTGCTCCAGGGCTACTGGGAGAACTGGGACGGCGCAGCCAACGGCGTGCACCCCGGCATGGGGTGGATCCCGGTCACCGACTCCCGGATCACCGCCCACGGCTACAACGTGGTCACCGCGGCGTTCCCGGTGATCCGCGCCGACGGCACCGTGCTCTGGGAGAACGGCATGGACGCCGGCGTCAAGGTGCCCACCCCCGCCGAGGTGTGCCAGGCCAAGGCCGCCGGCCTGACCGTCCTGCTGTCGATCGGCGGCGCGACCGCCGGCATCGACCTCGGCTCCAGCGCGGTCGCCGACCGGTTCGTCGCCACCGTCGTGCCGATCCTCAAGCGGTTCAACTTCGACGGCATCGACATCGACATCGAGACCGGGCTGACCGGCAGCGGCAACATCAACCAGCTGTCCACCTCGCAGGCCAACCTCGTGCGGATCATCGACGGGGTGCTGGCCCAGATGCCCGCCGGCTTCGGGCTCACCATGGCCCCCGAGACCGCGTACGTCACCGGCGGCAGCGTCACCTACGGCTCGATCTGGGGCGCGTACCTGCCGATCGTCAAGAAGTACGCGGACAACGGCCGGCTCTGGTGGCTGAACATGCAGTACTACAACGGCTCGATGTACGGCTGCGCGGGCGACTCGTACCCGGCCGGCACCGTGCAGGGCTTCACCGTGCAGACCGACTGCCTCAACACCGGCCTGGTCGTGCAGGGCACCACCATCCGCGTCCCGTACGACAAGCAGGTCCCCGGGCTGCCCGCCCAGATCGGCGCCGGCGGCGGGTACCTGAGCCCGGCGCTGGTGGCGCAGGCGTGGAACACCTACCGGGGCAGCCTCAAGGGGCTGATGACCTGGTCGGTCAACTGGGACGGTTCGAAGGGCTGGACCTTCGGCGACAACGTCAAGTCCCTCCAGGGCCGCTGAGGCCGCGCGGGGCCCCGCAGGCGCGCGGGGCCCCGCGCCGGGCGCGCGGATTGACGTCCTCCTGCCCTGGTCGATCCGGCGCGTGGCCCGAGCCGCTGGGCTAACCTCTGACCGAGGGCCGCGGGTCTCCCCAACGCCCATGAGCCGCTCTTCGCACGCTCCCGCCCGCCGCCGACCGGCGGGCCGGTGGCCGGCTCCCCCGCGGCGGTGTCCGCACGGGAACCACGGCACGTGCGAGGGCGCAGATGACAGTACGACCTCAGGGCCTGCCCTGGCGGTCCACCGACTTCCGGCTGCTCGTCGCCGGCCAGACGGTCACCCAGCTCGGCACCGACGTCACGGCGATCGCGTTCCCGCTGATCGCCGTGCTGCTCCTGCACGCCACACCGTGGCAGTTGGGCGTCCTCGTGGCCGTGCAGAACGGCGCGTTCCTCCTGCTCGGGGTGCCGGCCGGGGTCTGGCTGGACCGGCGGCGGCTCCGGCCGGTGCTGATCACCACCGATCTGGTCCGGTGCGCGGCGCTCGTCGCGGTCACCGTGACGGCCGCGCTGGGCCGGCTGACCCTGCCGCTGCTCATCGCGGCGGCCGCGGTCATGGCCGCCATGCGGGTGCTGTTCGACATCGGCCACCAGTCGTACCTGCCGAGGCTGCTGCACCGGGCGGACCTGCTCCGCGGCAACTGCACGCTGGAGACCGTCCGCTCCTCGGGGCAGGTCGCCGGCCCAAGCCTCGGCGGCTGGCTCACCCACCTGGTCGGCGCGACGAACACCCTGCTGGTCGACGCCGTGAGCTTCCTGATCAGTGCCGCCTGCCTGGCCCGGATCCGGGCCCGCGAGCCGGCGCCCCGGCCGCCCGCCCGGGCCGGCACGGCCCACGAGGCCCGGGAGGGACTGTCCCACGTCCTCCGGGATCCGGTGCTCCGCGCGATCGCGGCCACCAGCGCCCTGGTCAACCTGCTGTTTACTGCCGCCTCCGCCCTGATCATCCTGTTCCTCGTCGACACCGTCGGCGTCTCGCCCGGTGCCGCCGGTGTGCTGCTGTCCGCCGCTCCCGCCGCCGCGCTGCTGGGCGCCGTCACGGCGGGCCGGCTCGCCCGCCGGATCGGCCTGGCCCGCACCATCTGGCTGTCCGCGGTGGCGAGCAGCCCGTTCAACCTCCTGGTCCCCCTGACCGGCTGCGGCTGGGGCCTGGCCTTCTTCGTGGTCGGACTCCTCGGCAGTGGCGCCGGCCAGGTCGTCTACGGCATCGCTCAGACCACCTACCGGCAGGCGACCGTGCCCGCACGCCTCCAGTGCCGGGTCAACGCCACCATGCGGTTCCTGGTCATGGGCGCGCTGCCGCTCGGCGGCCTGCTCGGCGGCGCCCTCGGGGAGCTCATCGGCATCCGCTCGACCCTGTTGGTCATCGGCGCCGGCCTGACGCTAGCCCCGGTTCCGTTGCTGCTGTCCCCGCTGCGGCACGGCCAGGACGTTGCGGTACCGGGGCCGCCCAGCGACCCGCCCCTCCGGACTGCCGCGACGCCCACGGCCTCCGCCGGCCGTCGGTCGACTCGTCGCGCAGGCCCCGGCGCTTCGGGGTCCGGCACCACCTGTCGGGCGCGGCGGGTGGCCGGGCGTGGCCCGGGCGCGACCGGCGTGGGTGCGCCGGGTAGGCCGGGACCGGGCTGGTCCCCGCACCCGCGGCGTCCCTTGACCCGTCGGAGAGGAGTCGGGCGCGATCCCGGAGGCCGTCGGCCGTGAGCCTCCGGCCACTTCTCGCGCACGGCTCGGCAGAGGGTGACCGAGGTCCGCTCGGACGAACCGATGCGCGCATCTTTCGCCTGCCGGTCCCGTCCCGCCGACCGGGGCACGTCCCGTCCCGTCGCTGCGACGGTGCCCGTCACCCGTCTCGGCCCGGGGCGGCACGCCACCGGGACCGCCACTCCGGTGCCGGGAAGGGCTCGGTCACGTAGATCGTCTCGCGGGCCACCCGGTCGCCGCGGAACTCCAGGATGTCGACGGCGGGCCGCCACTCGCCGCCGTCGTACCGGATGCGCAGTTCCGCCACCCAGGCGTCGCCGCCGCCGCGCACCCGGACCACCTCCAGGTCCACGTCGGCCGGGTACGCGCGCCGCCACTCCCGGAAGTTCGCCACGCCCTCGAAGCGCTCGCCGGACTGCGGGAACTCCAGCACGGCGTCGTCGTGGTAGATCTCGTGGGCGGCGTCCTCGTCGGCACCGCTGTGGTCGATGTAGTGGCGCAGCACGGCCCGGACGCGATGCGAGAGCCGACCGTCGTTGCCCGTGGCCACCACAGGGAGACTCAGAATTACCCTGACTGTCGTGACGACGATCGAGCAGCTGGAACGGGCCACCTGGCCCGATCCCGGTCCGGACGCATCGGCTCTTGTGAGGCGCTGCTCCGCGCTGGCACGTACGCCGCTGGACGAATTCACGGTCGAAGACCTGCGCCTCATGCTCGGTCAACAGATCGCCGTGCCGGCGCTGTTGCCTCTCGCGCTACACGTGCTGCTCCAGGACCCGCTGGCCGAGGGCGACTACTACCCAGGCGACCTGCTCGTGAACGTGCTCGGGCTGCCTGAGCCGTCCTGGTCGGGCCTGCCCGCAGAGCGGGGTCAGTTGGTATCCGTGCTAACTGAACTCGTTGCCAGTTCTCCGCCCCTGGACCCGGGTCTCAAACCACGCGACCCGGCCCGGCTGGTCCGCGACACCGTCCTGCGGTTTCTCTCTCGATGAGGCTCTGTCTCGGGCGACCTCCGGACCCGTGCGGGACCAGTTCCCGCAGTCGCCCGACGGCGAGGGCGATCAGCCGTACACCCAGAAGGCCGCACAGCAGAAGAAGACCGTCAGCAGCACGGCCGAGGTGAGCAGCAGCACGACCAGCGTCAGCAGCTCGCTGCGCACCCTCGGCGCCGGCAGCTCGGACGCCGGGTTGTCGTCGGTGGGATCGTGGTCGGGGTCGGGCACGTCGTGATCATGTCAGGTCGGGGTTCGATCGGGGCTGTCGCGGATCGCGAGTGCAGCCTGGACGAGGGCGGCGTGGGTCAGCGTCTGCGGATAGTTTCCGAGGTGGGCGCCGGTCGCGGGGTCGAGTTCCTCGGCGTAGAGGCCCAGCGGGCTGGCGTGGTCGAGCAGTTCCTGGAACAGCTCCTCGGCCTCGCGGCGTCGCCCGGTGCTGGCGAGGGCCTGGACGAGCCAGAACGAGCAGGGCAGGAAGGCGCCTTCGGTGCCGGCGAGGCCGTCGCGTCCCGGCGGGTAGCGGTAGAGCAGCGGGCCGCCGGCGGAGAGCCGCTCGCGGATGGCGTCGACGGTCCCCCGCACGCGGGGGGACGCCACGTCGTCCAGGCCGAGCAGCGGGAGAACGAGCAGAGCCGAATCCAGGTCCGGCGTTCCGTAGCTACGGACGTAGCT
Source organism: Micromonospora chaiyaphumensis (assembly GCF_900091435.1). Lineage (GTDB taxonomy): Bacteria > Actinomycetota > Actinomycetes > Mycobacteriales > Micromonosporaceae > Micromonospora > Micromonospora chaiyaphumensis. The sequence continues at coordinate 79,161 of NZ_FMCS01000001.1, read as the reverse complement.
GACCTGGGCCGGGTCGAAGCCCCGCGTCCGGACCTCGGCGGCGATGGCGTCCCGGGCCTCCTGCCAGCGCCGGCGTTGCCGGTCGGGAAGCGGGTGGGTGTCACCGATGCGGAGTGCCCGGTCGAGGGCGAGCCAGCCCATGAGCTTCGAGTGCACGTGGTGGCCGGGTTCGCGGACCTCCCAGATGCCGGCGTCGGGCTCGTTCCAGCGGCCGGCGACGACGTCGGCGAAGCCGCGCACGGCCCGCCACGTCTCGGAGTAGAGGCGGTGCCCGGCCTGCACGAACACCCAGGCCGCGTCGACCACCCAGCCGTAGCCGTCGAGCTGGTGCTGGTTGGCGGCGCCGTTGCCGGACCGGACCGGCACGCTGCGGAGGTAGCCGGGCCAGCCGGGCAGCTCCCGTTCCCGCGGCACGTGGCGGCCGGTCAGGGTGAACAGTGCCGGCAGGCGCGGGCGTTCCAGCCGGCTGGCGTGCAGGAGCCACGCGAGGAAGCCGTGGGCCTCGTCGAGCTTGCCGACGCCGAGGAACGCGTTGACCCCGATGCTGGCGTCCCGGGGCCAGACGTAGCGGTAGTCCCAGTTGCGTGCCCCTCCGGGGTTCTCGGGCAACGACGTCGTCGGCGCGGCGACCGGGGCCTGCGACGGTGAGTAGGTGAGCAGCCGCAGGGTGAGCAGGCTGCGGACGACGGCCTCCCGGAACGGCAGCGAGCCGTGGATCTCGGCCGTCCAGTCCCGCCAGCGGGCCTCGTCGCCGAGGACGAGTTCCCAGGCGGCCTCCGGCTCGACGTGGATCAGCGGTTCCCGGTCCGCCACGGCGAGGACGAGGGTGACGGGGCGGCCCGGCGCCACCTCGACGGAGGCGGGCCGGCCCGGTTCGACCGTGACCCCGGGTGTGCAGTCCAGGGATACGGCCAGCGCCCCCCACTGGCACACCAGGGCGTTGCCGCGGTGGCGGAGTCGGGGCCGGCGGTGCCGTACCCCGAGGCGGGGGTCGAACTCGACGACAGCACCCACTGCGCCACCCTCGACCGACAGCCGTCGCACGAGCAGTGTCGTGGGCAGCAGCCGTCCCTTGATCTCGGCCACCATCGACTCGGTGAGGGTCAGCCGCCGGCCGCCCACCTCCCACGTCGTCTCCAGCGTCGCAGTGTCCTGCCGGTAACGCCGCTCGACGATCGGGGCCGGCGTGGCCGGACCGGCCCGGAAGGTCCCCGCGGCGGGGCCGCCCACGAGGCGTCCGAACAGGGGCTCACCGTCGAACCGGGGTACGCAGAGCCAGTCGATCGCGCCGTCGCCGCTCACGAGGGCAGCGGTGCGGGTGTCGCCGAGCAGCCCGTAGTCGCTGATCGGTGCCGGCGGTCGGGGGTCCGTCACGGCGGGCTCCCCTCAGGTCCTGTGGTGCGCACCCGAAGGCCGATCAACCGGCGCGCAGGAGCAGCCCGAGCACGACCCCGTAGATCACGTGGACCACAGCCGTGACCGCGGGCGTCTGGACGCCGTAGTTGAGGGCGAACAGGCCGGGTGGCTCCAGCACGGCAGTGCTGGACGGGCCGGCCCGCAGCGAGGCCATCCGCGGATGGACGCCGGGCAGCAGCGGCAGGATCACCGTCAACGCGATCGCGACGTGGAGCCCGCCGAACAGCGCGCCGATCCACCAGGTGGCGCGGTGCAGCAGGGCGAACGCGACCGCGTACCCCAGGGCGAAGCCCTGACCGGCGAGGAGGTGGATGAAGAAGCCGACGACCCGGGCCCGGTCGGGGTCCTCGGTCACGAGGGTGCCGAGCACCAGGGGAAGGTCGAGGCGGGTCAAGCCGGCCATCTGTGCGCTGATCATCGCCGCGGTGAGCGCAGCGGTGGCGACCAGCCCGAACACCGCCCATCCGGCCCAGTCCATCTCAGCGGTGGCCGCCGCGGCACGCCCCGGCGGCCGGCGGCCCCGCACGCCTGTCGAGCGGTGGCCGCCCGGCGTTCCGGACGCGGCCCGGCACGGTTGTCTCGGCCATCGATGCCTTCCGGCTGTACCCGCGGGCGTGTGCGGCCCCGGACCGGAGCCCGCCCCGCTACGACTGTCGACTCTCCACCCTAGGCGCACCACACCTCGCGACCGGGTCGCTTGCCCGGACGAGCAGCGCGAATAGCCCGACCGAGTGAGCCGGTCCGCGGAGCTAGGCGGGCGTGGCCGGCTGGCACAACGGTTCACCGGTGGCCGGGTCCTGGCACAGGTACCGGCTGCCCGCGTGCATCCACCCCCAGAGGCTGTCCTCGAACAGGGGCTGCCGGCAGTGCTGGCAGGTCGGCCGCCGCCCCTCCCCCGGCTCCGGTTGTCCGGCCGGAGCGGCGCCACCACCGGCGGCCGGTGCCACCGCCGGGGCTTCCTGCACGGCGGCGCCCGCCGACGGCGGGCCGGGCCGCCGCTGCGGATGTGGGACGGACGTCGTGGGCTCCACCATGAACACTTCCCCGCACTCGACTCGATTGGGCGGCAGCTCTCGGTCCCGAGTTCCCGCCCGCACCCTGGAAGGCGCTGTATAAGACCGGCGCTGCGGCTCGCCGTGCCGTTACGCGACCGGTCGAGGACGCGGCCCCGCCGTGCCGGACCGGAACAGCGCGGCCGTCGACCTGAGGTGGGCGACCAGCTCGGGCGGGCCGTTGACGGTGAACGGCAGCCCGATCGACGCCAGCCGCAGCGCGTGCCACTCGGGGGTGTCCGGCGGGGCGAGCCACCGGCAGGTGCCGTCCGGCTGATCGGTCAGGGTGCCCGGCGGCGGCCCGCCGAGGCGATCCACCACCCGGGCGGCCGGTGCGTGCAGCATGACGTCGGCCTTACACGTGGGGGCCATGCGCATGGTCCGGCTGGCGACGAAGGCGGCGACGTCCCCGCCGGGTACGTCCCTCGTGGTCGCCCGGGCGCCCGTCGCGACGGCGGTGGTGACCCGGTCCAGCCGGAAGGTCCGCCAGTCGTCGCGGTCGAGGTCGAAGGCGAGGAGGTACCAGCGCCGCCCGGCCGTCACCAGGGCGCGCGGCTCGACGTGCCGGCCCTGGTCGCGGTACCGGAACCGCAGCCGCTCGTGGTTGGCAATCGTCGCGGAGGTGACGACCAGCGTGTCCGGGTCCACCGGCGCCATGGCCGGTGCGAACGGGTGGGCCACAGTGGAGGAGGCCAGGGTGTCGACCCTGCGGCGCAGCCGCGCCGGCAGCACCTGCAGCAGCTTGGCCAGTGCCCGCACCGCCGCCTCGTCCACCCCGGCCACCGGCTGCGCCGCGGCCGTGCGCAGCCCGATGGCCATCGCGACGGCCTCGTCGTCCTCGAGGAGCAGCGGCGGCATCGCCGCGCCGGCCGCCAACCGGTACCCGCCCAGCCCGCCCTGCTCCGCGTACACCGGATAGCCCAGGTCCCGCAGCCGGTCGACGTCCCGTCGCAGGGTCCGGCCGGACACCCCGAGCCGCTGTGCCAGCTCGCTGCCCGGCCACAACCGTGGGGTCTGCAACAACGACAGCAGGGACAGCAGCCGGGCACGCGGGTCGGACATGGCCGTCATTGTGCCGCGGGAGTAGGACGGGATCTGACCTATACGGGTCCTAGCGTGGGCGCAGTTCGTCACGACACGAGGGAGATTTGCCATGAGCCGCACCGCGCCCGCCGGGTACACGACCGCCGCGCCGTGGATCGTCACGCCGGACACCGGGCAGTTGCTGGACTTCGTCACCGCGGTGTTCGACGGTGTCGAACTCGGACGGGTACGCCTGGAGGACGGGACGATCGGCCACGCCGAGATCCGCGTCGGCGACACGATCCTGCTCGCCTTCGACCGGCAGCCGGACTGGCCGGCCATGCCGTCGCTGGTGCGGGTCTTCGTCGCCGACGCCGACGCCGCGACCGAGCGCGCGGTCGCCGCCGGGGCGCGCGTGGTCACCGCACCGGCCACCCACGCCTTCGGTCAGCGGGGCGGACGGGTGCGCGACCCGTTCGGCAACATCTGGTGGATCAGCGCGGTGGTGGAGGAGGTCGCACCCGAGGTGGGGATGCGGCGGCTCGCCGAACCGCGGTACGCCGAGGCGATGCGCGACGCGCAGGAGACCCTGGACCGGGAGTTGAGCGGCCGCACCGAAAGCGTGGTCAGTCGCCCGTTGATTTGATTGGGTGACTTCGCGAGACATTTCGCGGCCCCACTTTAACGTATATCGGACCGGGGGCCTTGCCGCAAGACCCGGGTCGTGCCGCAGAATCGTCGGCCGGACGGAGAAACGGACGAAGAATTGGGGCACGACATCGCGATGACCGAGCAGTACGTGTCAGATTTCCACGAGGTCGACGAGACGCAGGTCGCGGTCGTCGGCGGCAAGGGCGCGCACCTGGGGGCGTTGTCGCGGATCGACGGCATTCGCGTGCCGGCCGGATTCTGCGTGACGACGGATGCCTTCCGGAGGATCGTGTCCGAGGCGCCGGCGATCGACGAGCGACTCGACCGGCTGTCGCGCCTGGAACCGGACGACCGGGAGGCGATCCGCACGCTCAGCGCGGAGATCCGCCGGACCATCGAAGGGATCGCGCTGCCCGACGACGTGGCGGCGGAGATCAGCCGAGCGCTCGCCCGGCTCGGCGAGCGAGCGGCCTGTGCCGTCCGGTCCAGCGCGACGGCCGAGGACCTGCCGACGGCATCCTTCGCCGGCCAGCAGGACACGTACCTGAACGTCGTGGGGCCGGCGGCGGTCCTCCAGCACGTCAGCCGGTGCTGGGCCTCACTCTTCACCGAGCGGGCCGTGACCTACCGCCAGCGGAACGGCATGGACCACCGCCGGGTCCAGATGGCCGTCGTCGTGCAGAAGATGGTCTTCCCGCAGGTGGCCGGCGTGCTGTTCACGGCCGACCCCGTCACGTCCAACCGGAAGGTCGCCTCCGTGGAGGCCAGCTTCGGCCTCGGCGAGGCGCTGGTCTCGGGGCTGGTCAACGCGGACGCGTACACGGTGCGGGACGGTGCGATCGTCGACCGGACGATCGCCACCAAGCGGCTCGCCATCCACGCGCTGCCGGGCGGCGGGACGACGGAACAGGCGATCGACCCGGAGCGGCAGGAGCAGCCGGCGCTGACGGATGCGCAGGTCCTGCGGCTGGTGCAGCTCGGCCGGCGGATCGAGGCCCACTTCGGCCGCCCTCAGGACATCGAATGGTGCCTGGTCGACGACGACTTCCAGATCGTCCAGAGCCGGCCGATCACCACGCTCTTCCCGATCCCGCAGGCCGGCGACGGAGAGAACCATGTCTACCTCTCGGTCGGTCACCAGCAGATGATGACGGACGCCATGAAGCCCCTGGGCTTCTCCATGTGGCAGCTGACGGCCATGGCGCCGATGCACGAGGCCGGCGGAAGGCTGTTCGTCGACGCCACCCGGGCGCTGGCAGCGCCGTCGAGCCGCGCGGGCCTGCTGGAGATGGCGGGCAAGGCCGATCCGCTGACCAGGGACGCCCTGGAGACCCTCATCGACCGGGGCGACTTCATCCCGTCGCTTCCCGATCAGGGTCCGGCGGGACCGCGCGCCGGCGGCGCGCCCGCCCCGATCGAGACCGATCCGGCCATCGTCACCGAGCTGATCGACCGCAGCCAGACCGCTCTCGCCGCCCTGCGGCGCGACATCGCCGCGAAGTCGGGACCGGCGCTGTTCGATTTCCTCCTCGCGGCCTTCGAGGAGCACAAGCGGCTCCTGGGCGACCCGCAGAGCATGCAGGCGATCATGGCGGGGATGGAGGCCTCGTGGTGGCTCAACGAGCAGCTGCTCGCGTGGCTCGGCGAGAAGAACGCCTCCGACACGCTCACGCTGTCCGCGCCCCACAACGTCACGTCGGAGATGGGACTCGCGCTCCTGGACGTCGCCGACGTCATCCGCCCGCACCCGGAGGTGGTGGCCTTCCTGGAGAAGGTCGAGGACGACGGCTTCCTGGACGAGCTGCCCAGGCTCCCGGGGGGCCGGGAAGCGCGCGACGCCATCCGGGACTACCTCGACACGTACGGGATGCGCTGCGTCGGCGAGATCGACATCACGAGGCCACGCTGGAGCGAGCGCCCCACCGCGCTCGTGTCCCTCATCCTCGACAACGTCCGGAACTTCGAGCCGGGCGCTCGCACGCGGCGCTTCGAGCACGGGCGCCGGGAGGCGCAGAGGAAGGAACAGGAGGTCCTGGAGCGCCTGCGGGCCCTGCCGGACGGGGAGCGGAAGGCCGGGGAGACCAAGCGGATGATCGACCGGGTCCGCACCTTCATCGGCTACCGGGAGTATCCGAAGTACGCCATCGTGAGCCGCTACTTCGTCTACAAGCAGGCCCTGCTGAAGGAGGCCGAGCGGCTCGTGCGGGCCGGTGTGCTGCGCGAGCAGGAGGACATCTTCTACCTCACGTTCGCCGAGCTGCACGACGTCGTCCGCACGGAGCACGCCGATGATCAGCTCATCCGCCGGCGCAGGGACGAGTTCCGGTCGTATCAGGCGCTCGTCCCGCCCCGGGTGCTCACGTCCGAGGGCGAGGGCCTGTCCGGGGCGTACCGGCGCGACGACGTGCCGGACGGCGCCCTGGTCGGCCTCCCCGTCTCCGGCGGGATCGTCGAGGGGCGGGCCCGCGTCATCCTCGACGTGGCCGAGGCCGATCTCGAACCGGGCGACATCCTGGTCACCGCCTTCACCGACCCGAGCTGGTCACCCCTGTTCGTGGCGGTGGACGGGTTGGTGACGGAGGTGGGCGGCCTCATGACCCACGGTGCGGTGATCGCCCGGGAGTACGGCCTACCCGCCGTCGTCGGCGTGCACGACGCGACAAGGCTGATCCGGGACGGGCAGCGGATCCGCCTGCACGGCACCGACGGCTACGTCGAGATCCTGCCCGACTGATCGCCACGGTCCGCCGGATGCCGGCGCCGCGGTAGGCCCGCGTGCCGCCAGGCGTCGAGTCGCTCGACAGGCTCGGCGATCCTGGCGGCGCCGGCGGGTCGGGGTGGACGGACGTCCCGGCGGCAACCTCGGAGGACCCGGCCCGGGCTGCCGCAGTGCCATGATGACGACGTGATCATCCCCGGATATCTGGACGGGTACGAGCCGCCGTTTCCACACTCCCCGCTGGTCGACGGGTCGGCCCTGATGACGCATCCACTGTTCTGGCCCACGTTCCTCTTCGCCGTCGGCGAATCGGCGACAGCGCCGGAGGCCTTCGGCGTCGATCCGGCCGACCTGGAGCAGATTGCCGACACCTTCCTCGACCCACACAGTTGGCCCGTGTTCTCGCTGCCACTTGCCGGGCGTTGTCGCCTGCACGTCGTCATGCGCAACGCCCGAGACGACGGCGGCGTCGACTACGTGCTCGATCCCGGCACCGGCGACGCGCGAATCCCCCTGGCGGCCGTCGAGGGCCACTTCCGGGGGCCGGCGTTCGCATGGCCGGAAGTCGTCGCCGCCGCGCACCATCCGGACCACGACCACACCCCGGCCGAGCGGCTGCTCCTGATCCTCCCGGCCTGCGCCGACAGCAACCGGCCGGGCAGTGCCGTGGACCTGGTCGCGGAAGCGCTGACTGCTGTCGGCGCTCGGTCCGAGGTGTGCCAGGTCGGCGAGGAACTGCTGCACAGCAGGTACTGGGCACCGTGCCGATGGGCGAGCACCGCTGATGGCCTCGTCGCCCTCGGACCTCATGCCTACCGCCGCCGCGGAGGTGAGCTGTCGCCAGACCAACTCCGCCTCGTCGCCGACTCGCTCCAGCCCTCGGGAAGCATCGTGGGTACCTGATCAAGCTGGCGCGGCCTTGTCGCGGCAGGGTGGATAGTCGGGTTTCGAGAGGTGGTGCCCATGGAGCGGTTCGAGGGCCGGTGTTCCCTGGACTGGTGGGCGAACCCGTCCACCCTCCTCGCCAGGGTTGACATCGCGGTGGTCATCGCGGACAGCGGCGGCGGCTGGGACGCGCGCGGCCGCCTGATCCACGACGACGACGAGGGGCGCCAGGGGCTCGCCTTCCTGTGCGGCCTCGATCCCGTCTTCACGCTGAGCTTCGAAGACGGAAGCTCCGTCCCCGTCACCGTGCACGCTCTCGACGATCAGGGGCGGTTCGTCCTGGCCGAGCACACCGACCCTGCGGTGCGCCGGCTGCCCTGATCGCCACGCCCGCCGGCCCGGTTCAGCCGACTCCGCTCGGTCGAGTTGGCTCAGCCGACGTCGACGGTCTGGTGGTCGGCTTCGATCACGGCCACGACACGCTCCTGCCCACGGGGGTACGGCTGATCGGTGTACTTGGCGACCAGCCGGTCGATGATCTGCCACGCCGCGTCACCCTCGACCCATTCGACGACGCGGCCGCGGACGACGACCGGCGTGAACGGGTTGTCGGCCGGTGCGACGGACAGCGCCATGCGCTGGTCGTGGCGCAGGTTCCGCGCCTTGCGTGTCGCCGGGCCGGTGAAGAAGACGACGCGGTCGCCGTGCGTACCGATGTAGACGGGGGTGGTGTGCGGCGAGCCGTCGGGCCGGACGGTGGCGAGGTGGGCGATCGGGGCGCCATCGAGCACGCGCCGCACCTCGGGGTCGAGGCCGCCGGTCACGGTGCTCATCGCACGACCTCGTAGTGCAGGTGGGTGACGCCGGGGGCCGCGACGGCCTCGACCAGGCGCAGGCGCACGTGCGCGGGCAGCGGCTGGAAGAAGGGTCGCCCGCCGCCGAGCAGGATCGGCACCTGGTGCAGGATCACCTCGTCGACGAGGCCCGCCGCCAGGGCCTCGGTCGCGACGCCGCCGCCCATGAGTGCGACGTCCTTGTCGCCGGCGATCTCGCGGGCCGCGGCAACGGCGTCGGCGATGCCGGTGCTCACGAAGGTCTGCCGGTCGTTGCGCTGCGGCGCCGGCCGATGGCTGAGCACGACCAGCGGCGCGTCGGGGTGCGGGGTGCCGCCTCCCGACCAGCCGGAGTCGTCGTAGGTGTGGCGACCCACCAGGCTGGCGCCGACGCGTGCGGCCAGGGCGTCGAAGACGCGGGCGCTGGGCTCGCTCAGCCGGAACCCGTCGAACACCCCGCTGGGCGTGTCGCCGTCGAAGTACCAGTCGAACAGCATCGGCGCGTCGCCGAGCCCGCGACCGGTGCCGGGATCGCGACCGGTGATGTAGCCGTCGACCGACACCGACAGTGCGACGAGGACCTTGCTCATTCCGCTCACCCCTTCTGGGTTCCTTCAGGAGACTTCGCCACCGTAGCAGTCAGGGTTCCTTGAGGGAACCTCAAGTGGTAGATTGATTCCATGCAGCGCACCGACTTCGGCCAGATGGCCTGCTCGATCGCGCGCACGCTCGACGTCATCGGCGAACCCTGGTCGCCGCTGATCCTGCGTGACGTGAACGTCGGCCTGACCCGGTTCGAGCAGCTCCAGGCCGACCTCGGCATCTCCCGCAAGGTCCTCACCGAACGGCTCAACCACCTGGTCGCCCACGGCGTGCTGGAACGCCGGCCCTACGACCGGAGACCCCGCTTCGAGTACGTGCTGACCGAGAAGGGCACCGAGCTGGTCGACCTGCTCATGGTCATGGTCGGGTGGGGCGACCGGTGGCTGGCCGGTGCGGCCGGCCCACCGGTGCTCTACCGCCACCACGCCTGCGGCCAGGTCAGCCATGTCGAGCTGCGCTGCGCGCACTGCGGGCAGCCGATGCACGCCGGCGACGTCGACCCGCTGCCCGGGCCCGGGGCCGCCTGACCACCCCTCTCGCGGATCTTGCCAGCTCAGGTGTGGCATTGTCATGGGAATGGAGCCGGACGCGGACGCCGATGGCGACCGGCGCCTTCCCCAGCCCGGCCGCGTCGGCCTGCGGGTGCTGCGCGACTACCGGCCCACGGTCGCCCGGCTGCGGAGCCTGCTGCGCAGCGCGGTCACCTCGTTCGTGGTGCTCAGCGTGACGCTCTGGCTGCTGCCGGGGGTCACCGCCAGCGGGCTGCTCGCGACGCTGTGGCTGGTCGGTCTGATCGCCGCGATCGGCGCGGTGCTGCGCCCGGTGCTGTTCGCGCTGGCCACCCTGCTCGGCGGGCTCGGCGCACTCGTCATCGGCGTGTCCGTGCAGGCCGTCGTCATGTACGTCGCGCTGCGGCTGGACCCGGAAGCGGACGTCGCCGGGTTCGCCGACGCCTTCGCCGCCGCGTGGCTCGCCGTGGCGCTCGCGGCGGTCGTGAACTGGCTCGCCGACGCCGGCACCGACGACGCCTTCGTCAGCGAGATGCTGTGGGTGATGACCCGGGTGCGGCGCCGGCGGGAGCGGCGCCTCCATCCCGGATGGCGGCACCGGCTGCGGCACGGCCGTGCCGCAGCGGTGGCAGCCCAGGCGCACAAGCCCGACGGCCTGCTCGTCGTCCAGCTCGACGGCGTGGCCGCGCCGCTCGTGCAGTGGGCCATCCGCGCCGGCAACCTGCCCACCATCGGCCGGTGGCTGCGCACCGGCAGCCACCGGCTGGCCGGCTGGCACACCGGCCTCCCGGCCACCACGCCCGCGGCCCAGGCGGGCCTGCTCCACGGCGACGTCCGCCGGCTGCCGGCCTATCGCTGGTACGAGAAGGCGACCCCGAACGACGACGGCGGCCACTCCCCCGGCCGGCTCGTGGTCACCAGCCGGCCCCGCGACGCCGCCGAGATCGAGCAGCGCCTCTCCACCGGGCAGGGGCTGCTGCGCGACGGCGGCGTCAGCATCAGCACCGTCTTCTCCGGCGACGCCCCCACCAGCCTGCTCACGGTGAGCCGCGCCGGGCTGCCCGGCCGGTCCACCCGGGGCTACGCGGTCTTCATGGCCAGCCCGTACGGTTTCGCCCGCGCCGTCGTCCGCGGCGCCGGGCAGGTCGTCCGCGAGCTGTACGAGGCGCGACGGCAACGGCTGCGCGACATCCGGCCCCGCGGCCGGCGCAGCGGCTCCTACCTGGCGCTGCGCCCGATGGCCAGTCTGCTCAGCGACCTGAACGTCTCGCTCATCGCCGAGCAGATGGCCGCCGGGGCGCCGGTCGTCTTCTGCGACTTCCTGGACTACGACGAGGTCGCCCACCACGCCGGACCGGCCCGCCCGCAGGCGATGGCGGTCCTCGAGGCGCTCGACCAGACGCTGGGCGTCCTGCAGCGCCTGGCGGGCGAGGCGGCCCGGCGCTACCACATCGTGGTGCTGAGCGACCACGGGCAGAGCCAGGGCGCCACCTTCCGCCAGCGGTACGGCGAGTCCCTCGCCGACGTGGTCGCCCGGCTCGCCACGCCCCCGGTACGCGAGGTCGCAGCCGACGGCCGGACGACCGCCGCCGGCCCGGTCCCGCAGGTGGCCGCCGCCGAGGTCACCGGCCCCGACGAGGAGTGGGGACGGCTGAACACCCTGCTCACCGAGGCGGCCGGCTCGGGCGGGGCGACCGGCACGGCGACCCGGCTGGCGTTGCGCTCGCACGCCGACGGCGGTGAGGTCAGCCTCGGGCCCGCCGACCGCGAGGAGGCGGCGACCCACACCGACCCCGCCACGGTGGTGGTGGCCTCGGGCAACCTCGCGATGATCTACCTGGCCCGCCACCCGGGACGGCTGACCCGCGAGCGCGTCGACGCCGTGGCGCCGGGGCTGATCGACGGCCTGGCCACGCACCCCGGCGTCGGGCTGGTCGTGGTCGACTCCGCGGCCGGCCCCCTGGCGATCGGGGCGCGGGGCTGCCACCGCCTGCGCGACGGGCGGGTCGACGGCGAGGACCCGCTGGTCCCGTACGGTCCGCGGGCGCGCCACGACCTGCTGCGCCACCAGGCGACGGAGCACGTGGGCGACCTCGTGGTGATCAGCACGGTGGATCCGGGCCTCGAGGAGGTGGCGGCCTTCGAGGAGCTGGTCGGCTGCCATGGGGGGCTCGGCGGCTGGCAGACGCAGGCCCTGCTCGTCCATCCCGCGGACTGGCCGCGCGACGGCGAGCTGGTCGGCCCGGACGCCGTCCACCGCCAACTGCTCGGCTGGCTGTGCCGGCTGGGCCTGCGCCGGCCCGACGAGCACGCCGGCGACGCGTCGGGGCGGGCGGACGGCTCCGGGGATGGGAGGCCGGCGCGGGCGGCGGCTACCGCGTCGCCAGCGGATCCTCCCGCGCCTCCCGGCGCCGGCTCAGCCAGCCCAGCGCCTGGGTGACCACCACGACGAGCAGGATGGCGGCCACGACGCTCTCCCAGGGCTCGGGGAAGACCGCGCGGCCGAGGACCCCGATCGCGGCGTAGAGCACCGACCACAGCAGGCTGGCCGGTGCGTTGGCGACGGCGAAGCGGCGCCAGGCCAGCCCCGCCACGGCGGCCGCCAGCAGCACCGGGATCCGGCCGCCGGGAATGAGCCGGGACACCAGGAGCGTCGAGACCCGCGCCTCCCGGACCCGGGCCGGCACCCGGTCGATCCGCTGGCCGCCGCGCAGGCCCGGCACCCGGCGGGCCATGCTTCCGCCGCCCCAGCCGAGCAGGCGGAACGTCGCGAGGTCGCCGACGTACGCGCCGAGGGCGCCGGCGAGCACCACCAGGACCACGGTCACCGGATGCTGGTGGGCGGCGAGCGCGGCGGCGCCGCTGACCGCCGCGCCGGTCGGCACCACGGGCACCACGGAGCCGAACAGCACCACGAGGAGCAGCGAGCCCAGCGCACCCAGGGTCGCCGTCACGGCCGGCACACCGCGAGCGACTCGCCCGGCCGCAGCACTCGTACCTCGGTGGCCGGGGAGACCGCCGCCGCCTGCCGGGCGAACTCGTCACCGGGCCCGTGGAAGCGGTCCGGCCGGACCGCGTCGAGGCCGACGGGCCAGAAGGTGCCGTAGTGGATGGGCACGGCCCACGCCGCCCCGGCCCGCCGTACCGCCTCGGCGGCCCCGGCCGGGTCGAGGTGGCCGGGGCCGAGCGTCGGCCCCCACCCGCCGACCGGGATCAGCGCGAGGTCCAGCGGCGCGAGGGCCACCATCTCGTCGAAGAGGCCGGTGTCCCCGGCGAACCAGGTCCGCGCGCGACCCTCGACGAGGTAGCCGAGGGCGGGCGCCCGGTGCCGGGACCAGGGGCCCCGACCGGCGTGGTGGGCGGCGGGCACGGCGGTGACGTCGAGCCCGCCGATGGTGATCCGCTCGCCGATCGCCAGCTCCGTGCACCGGCCGGCGGCCGACGCGCCGAGGGCCTGGCGGACCAGCGGCCCGGCTCCCGCCGGGACCACCAGCGCGGTGTCCGGAGGCAGGCGGCGCAGCGACGCGAAGTCCAGGTGGTCGGCGTGCAGGTGCGACACGAGTACGGCGTCCGGGGCGGCCGGCAGTCGCGGAGCCGTTCCCCGGCGCCGCCGCAGGTGGGCCAGCCGGTTCCGCAGCAGCGGGTCGGTCAGCAGCCGGGTGCCCGCGTCCTCGATCCACACGGTGCTGTGCCCGTACCAGGTCAGCTCGACCACGACACCCGCACCAGCTCGGTCACGCCTGCCACCGTATCCGGAGCGGGGCGGAACTGTCGGAGGGGGCGCGTAACGTGCCGCGCGTGACCGATCCTGGCGACGTCCCACCCGAGATCCTCGATCGGCTCCGGCCGGTCTGCCTCGGCCTGCCGGAGACCTACGAGGAACCGGCGTGGGTGGGCACCCGCTGGCGGATCCGCAAGCGGACCTTCGCCCACGTGCTCACCGTCGACCCCGATCACCAGGCCGCCTACGCCCGGGCGGCCGCCACCGACGAGCCGATCTGCGTGCTGACGTTCCGCTCCCCCGGCGACGAGATCGCCGGCCTGCTGGCCGGCGGCCCTCCCTTCTTCAAGCCCGGCTGGGGCGCCGACGTGGTCGGCATGGTGCTCGACGACGGGACCGACTGGGACGAGGTCGCCGAGCTGATGACCGAGAGCTACTGCGTCCTGGCCCCGAAGAAGCTGGCCGCGCGGGTCGGGCCACCGCTGTCGCGGCCCGGGCCGCACTGAGGCGTCGATCAGCTCTGGCGCGCGCCGCGTCGGGCTGCCACGCTGGCGGTTGTGTACGACTACGACCTGCTGGTGCTGGGCTCCGGTCCGAGCGGTCAGAAGGCCGCGATCGCCGCGGCCAAGCTCGGCCGGCGGGTCGGCATCGTGGACCGCCGCGACATGATCGGTGGGGTGTGCATCAACACCGGCACCGTCCCCTCCAAGACGCTGCGCGAGGCCGTCCTCTACCTGACCGGCCTGAGCCAGCGGGACCTCTACGGCAGCAGCTACCGGGTCAAGGAAGAGATCACGGTCAGCGACCTGGCCGCCCGGACCCAGCACGTGATCAGCCGGCAGACCGACGTGATCCGCAACCAGCTGGCCCGCAACCGGGTCGCGATGATCACCGGCACCGGGCGGTTCGCCGACGCGCACGCGGTCTGGGTCGACGGCGGCTCCGGCCGTGAGTCCCGGGTCACCTTCGACAAGATCGTCATCGCCGCAGGCACCCGGCCGGCCCGGCCGGACAGCGTCGACTTCGACGACCGGACCATCGTGGACTCCGACGGGGTCATCAACCTGCAGGCCGTACCCCGCAGCATGGTCGTGGTGGGCGCCGGCGTGATCGGCATGGAGTACGCGTCCCTGTTCGCCGCCCTCGGCACCAAGGTGACCGTGGTGGAGCGCCGCGACCGGATGCTCGAGTTCTGCGACGAGGAGATCGTCGAGTCGCTCAAGTACCACCTGCGGGACCTGTCCGTGACGTTCCGCTTCGGCGAGGAGGTCGCCGCCGTGGAGAAGCACCAGACCGCGGCGCTGTGCGTCCTGAAGAGCGGCAAGCGGATCGTCGCCGACACGGTCATGTACTCGGCCGGCCGCCAGGGCCAGACCGACGACCTGGCGCTGGAGGCGGCCGGCCTGGCGGCGGACCACCGGGGCCGGATCCAGGTCGACGCGAACTACCGCACCGCGGTCGACAACATCTACGCCGTCGGCGACGTCATCGGCTTCCCGGCGCTGGCGTCCACCTCGATGGAGCAGGGTCGCCTGGCCGCGCAGCACGCCTGCGGTGAGCCGGTGCGCGCGATGCCGGAGTTGCAGCCCATCGGCATCTACACGATCCCGGAGATCAGTTTCGTCGGGAAGACCGAGGAGGAGCTGACCGACAGCTCGACCCCGTTCGAGGTGGGCATCGCCCGCTACCGCGAGCTGGCGCGGGGCCAGATCGTCGGTGACTCGTACGGCATGCTGAAGCTGCTCGTCTCGCCCGACGACGGACGGCTGCTCGGAGTGCACGTGTTCGGGACCGGGGCCACCGAGATCGTCCACGTCGGGCAGGCCGTGATGGGCTGCGGCGGGACCGTCGACTACCTGGTGGACGCGGTGTTCAACTATCCGACCCTGGCCGAGGCGTACAAGGTGGCCGCGCTGGACGCCGCCAACAAGATCCGCAACATCACCCGGATCGACGGCTGACCGTCCCGGAGAGAGAGTAGGACCCGATGCCGAGCACGCCGCCGGCGAGCCGCACCGCGGTGCTGGTCTGCCAGGGCCGCGCCGCCGCGGACGGGCTCACCGCCGCCGACCGGTTCGCGGATCCGACCGCCCTGCCCCTGCTGCGCCCCGACGAGCGGGAGGCCGTCCAGCAGGTCCGCGACGGTGCCCCGCCCCCGGGGTGGCGGCAGCGGGTCGACTACGAGACGGTCCGCGCCTCCGCCGAGCTGATGGTCCCGCGGACGATCTTCATCGACGACGCGGTCCGCGCCCGCCGGTGCCCGCAGCTGGTGATCCTCGGCGCCGGGCTGGACGGCCGCGCCTGGCGGATGCCGGAGCTCGCCGAGGTGACGGTCTTCGAGGTCGACCAGCCGGCCACCCAGCGGGACAAGCGCGACCGCGCCGCCGCCCTGCCCGGCACGCCGCCCCGGTTCGTTCCGGTGGACTTCGGCCGCGACCGCCTGGCCGGGACGCTGGCTGCCCACGGGCACCGTGCCGACGTGGCCACCACCTGGATCTGGGAGGGCGTCGTGCCGTACCTGACCCGGGCCGAGGTGACCGCCACGGTGGCCGAACTCGCCGCCTGCTCCGCGCCCGGCAGCCGCCTGGTCGTCAACTTCCAGAGCCCCGCCACGTCCGCGCGGGTGGGCCGCGTCGTCGCCCGGCTGCTGACGGCCTCCACCGGCCGGTCGAGCGTCTGGGCGAACGAGCCGTGGCGCTCGACCTGGACGCCCGCCGCCATGGCCGCCCTGCTCGGCCGGCACGGCTATACCGTCACCGCCGGCGAGAACCTGCTCGGCACGGCGCGGGCACTGGCCCTACCGGTCCGCCACGCGAGGTCGCTGCGCCACGGTCAGGTCATGGTGGCCGACCGGGCCTGACCGCCGGCGACGGTTCAGGAGGCCAGGGCCAGCTTGAGCCCGAGCCACCGCGCCAGCTCCTCGATCTCGTTCCGCACCGCGTTCGTCATCGCCCTGGTCAACGCCACGTCCTGGTGGATCGCGTCGACCCGGAGCACGCCCGCCCTGCGGTCGGCGGTGGCGTCGAGCTTGCCGACCAGGCGGTCGCCGTAGAGGATCGGCAGCGCCCAGTAGCCCCAGCGGCGCTTGGCGGCGGGCTTGTACATCTCCAGCTGGTAGTCGTACTCGAACAGCTCGGTCATCCGCCGGCGGTCGTAGACGAGCCGGTCCAGCGGGGACAGCAACGCCGCGCGGCCGGTGAACTCCTGGTCCAACAGCTCGGGGTGCACCCGCCACTGGCCATTCACGCCCTCGACCACCGCGGGCTCCCCCACCGTCCCCACGTCGTTCGGTTCGCCCGCGCTCTCCGGTGCCCGGGGGCGCGCTATGCCCAGCGCGCGCAGCCGCCGCTCCGCACGGATCCGGCACGCCTCCTCGTACGGCACCGCCTCGTCCGGGTAGACCCGTTCGGCGAGGTCCCACAGCCGGTCGGCGCCGCGCCGGCCGGCGGCCGCGACCTCGCCGCGCTGGACGAGAAAGTCGATCATCTTGGTGACGTTGCGGTTGTTCGTCCAGCCGGATGAGCGCCAGGAAACCACGCACGTGTCCGGCAGTTCGCGCGACGACAGCGGCCCGTCGGAGCGGAGTCGGGCCAGGATGTCCAGCCGGCAGCCGTTGTTGGCGTCCACCCAGTCCCGCAGGCCCTCCTGCCAGTCGCGCAGCGGCGGGCGGCCCGGCCACTCGGCCATCTCGGCCCGGAAGAGTGCGAGGTCTTCGGGCGGGCGGACGAAGCCGTGCAGCTCCAGCAGGGCCTGCTCGTCGAGGGCGTCGCGCAGCTGGGCCGGCGAGTACGTCGAGCCGAGGCGGCTCCACAGGACCAGATCGGCGCTGCGCGCGACGGCCGCCGTCGGGTCGTTCTGCAGCAGCGTCAACCGGCGGACGACGTCGAACATCCCGCTCGGGCGGTCGGCGTCGAGCAGTTGGGCGCGCACCGCGAGGCGGCGGGCGTCACGGCGGGACAGTTCGTGCACGGTCACGAGCCGAGCCTAGGAGGCGGGTACGACCACCGGAAACCGCCGTTCGTTGACATGTGACCATCTGGTCACCTATTCTAGTTCCGTGAGCGACGACGACGATCTGGTGTTCAAGGCGCTCGCCGATCCGACCCGACGTGCCCTGCTCGACCGGCTCTTCGCCCGCGACGGTCAGACGTTGACGGAGCTGGAGTCCGAGCTGGCGATGACCCGCTTCGGTGTCATGAAGCACCTGCGCCTGCTGGAGGAGGCCGGTCTCGTGGTCACCAGGCGGCAGGGCCGGGAGAAGCTGCACTTCCTCAACCCGGTGCCGATCCGGCTGATCCACGACCGGTGGATCGACAAGTACACCGAGCACCACACCACGACGCTGCTGGACCTCAAGGCGGAACTCGAACGCGACGACCCGAAGGAGAAGCGATGACCACCACGACGACGGCCGGGACGACCAAGGTCTACCGGGTCTACATCAAGGCCACCCCGCAGGCGATCTGGGACGCGATCACCAAGCCGGAGTGGACCCGGAAGTACGGCTACCAGGGCCTCGCCGACTTCGACCTGCGGCCGGGCGGCCGGTACCGGGCCCTGGCCATCCCCGAGCACCGGGAGGCAGGGATGCCCGAGGTGCCCGTCGAGGGCGAGGTGATCGAGGTGGACCCGCCCCTCCGGCTGGTCCAGACGTGGCGGCCGACCTGGCTGGACGAGCCGGCCACCCGGTTGACCTACGAGATCGCGGAGCGGGGCAACGGCGTCACCTCCCTGACGGTGACCCACGAGCTGGCCGGCGCCCCGCAGACCCTGGCGCAGGTCAACGGCGAGGTCGAGAGCGCCGGCGGTGGCTGGCCCGAGGTCCTCAGCGACCTGAAGTCGCTGCTGGAGACCGGCAGCTCGCTCTACGCCTGACCACTCGCCGAGCCGAGGCGCAGGCGGCGGGCGGCCCGACTCGCGAGTCGGGCCGCCCGCCGGGTGGTGCGGTCAGCCGCCGAGGCTCGCCGCGGCCGAGGCGATGGCCGAGGAGAAGTAGCTGACCTGGGTGTAGACACCGGGGTAGTTGGGGCGGGCACAGCCGTTGCCCCAGCTCACGATGCCGACCTGGATCCAGGCGTTGCTGGCGTCGCGGCGGAACATCGGCCCGCCCGAGTCGCCCTGGCAGGTGTCCACGCCGCCGCTGGCGTACCCGGCGCAGATCTCCTCCGCCGGGATGAGGTCGCCGCCGTAGTTGGCGTTGCAGGTGGCGTCACTGACGAACGGCACGGTCGCCTTGAGCAGGTACCGCTGCTGCGCGCCGCCCTCACGCGCCGCGCCCCAGCCGGCGACCGTGAACGTGCCGTTGTCGTACGCGGTGGTGTTGGCGATCTTCAGCGTGCTCAGCCCGGTGACCGGGGTGGCCAGGCGGATGAGGGCCCAGTCCTTGCCATTGCCGTTGTAGCCCGGGGCCCGGTAGACGTAGTTCGACCGTACCGTGATCCGGCTGGACGACTGGAGGTCGACCACGCCGAGGGTCGCCGTGATGCTGGTGTTGGTGCCCGTGCCGCCGACGCAGTGGGCGGCGGTGAGCACCAGGCGGGGGCTGTACAGCGCGCCGCCGCAGCCCATCGAGAGCCGCACCATGAACGGGAACTCGCCCTGAGCGGCGCGGGTGCCGCCGACGACGTTCGGCGTGAAGGGCGCGGGGTCGGCGACGGCGGGTGCGGCGAGGGTGAGGCTGCCCGCGGTCACCGCGGCCAACGCGGTGGCCAAGAGGCCGGTGAGGGTGCGCCAGCGAACCATGAATTCCTCCGCATCAGGACCGGCACGCCTCGTGAGCGCACCTGATTCGAGATTGCGGACAGCATATTGATATCAATGGATTTGCTGGCCATATCCTTCGGATCGTATCCCTCCGGTATGGACGCCCGGCGCGTCACGGCGTCAGGCGCTTCTCGAACCAGTGGTGCGCGTAGGGCTCGTCGTTGTACGGCTCGATCTCGCGGTAGCCGGCGGCGCGGTACATGGCGATCGCTTCGGTCAGGTTGCGGTTGGTGTCCAGCCGGACGGCGGTCCAGCCGCGCTCGGCGGCGTACCGCTCCAGCCCATCCAGCAGGCGCCGGCCGACGCCGAGCCCCCGGACGCTGTCCGCCACCCAGACGCGCTTGATCTCCGCGGGCGCCTCCGGGTGCAGCTTGACCGCGCCGCAGCCGACCGGCTCGCCGTTGAGGGTGGCGAGCAGGAACACACCCGCCGGTGGGACGAGTTCCTCGTCGCGGACCGGCCTGCTGAGTGCCGGGTCGAACCCGTCGTCGAACCGCTGCGCGATCTCGCGGGCGTAGGCCCGCACCGAGGCACGGGCCCGGGGGTCTCCCGGCGGGCAGGGCGCGACGACGACCATCGAGCCGACGAGCAGCCGCTCCACCTCCGCCATCGCGGCCACCAGGCGCTCGCGGCGCCGGTCGCTGAGTGGTTCGAGGATGGACCGGGCCAGCCCGTCGGACCGCTCGTCCAGCTCGGCCCACTCCGCCCGTCCGGCGCCGGTGAGCGTGGCGACCCGTACCCGTCCGTCGCCGCCGGTCCGCTCGGCCGGGCCGACGGTCACGAGCCCGTCGCCCTCCAGGGTGCGCAGGAGCCGGCTGAGATAGCCGGAGTCCAGCCCGAGCCGGGCCCGCAGTGCGGCGACCTCGGCGCCGTCGGGGCCGATCTCCCAGAGCAGCCGCGCCTGGGCGAGGGGCCGGTCGCGGGACATGTACTGGTCGTCGAGAGCGCCGACCCGCTGGGTGACGGTCCGGTTGAACCGCCGCACGGTGGCGATGAGCTCCGAGTTCATCTGCCTGACTTTAGTCAGGCTTTATCGCCGTCCACCACCGGCCAGGCCCGCCCGATCGGCGTGTCGGTCGCCACTGAGGATTCGCAGCTCGCCTTGCCCTGGCTGTCCACGACGACCTCAGCCGGCCGGACACGGCGGCGACCGTGCGACAGGCGTAGGAGCCGACGTCGGCCACCTTCCACAGGTGTCCGATGACCTGCCGCAGGTCGGTCCGTAGGTTCGGTTCGACCGTCGTGGCGACTGGCCCGCGTCCGCGCCGACAAGGGACCTCGAGCCACTGGTCGACGGGTGGTGTGGGGAGAGGAGCACGCAGATGCGAAGAGGGAAGCTTGCCCGGCGCGGCTCGGTGCTGGCCTTGGCGGTCGTGGCCGCGGGCCTGCCGGCGACCGGCGCCCTGGCCGGGCCGGGGGCCGACGAACGCGCGGCCTGCGCGCAGTGGTCGTACCCGGAAGACCCCGGCTTTGTCGCCACGAGTCCAGAGGAGCTAGCTGCCGCTAAAGCCAGTTGGGAAACGCCGGAATACGGCAATTATACCGGCCACAATCCTTCCACTCCTGGCACAGCGGTCAATTCCCCATGGCAGCTCACCGCGGTAAACGCCTCCACCGCCTACGCCCTCGGGTACTGCGGTCAGGGCGTCACGCTGGGCATGATGGATTCGGGCTACCGGCCTACACACGAAGCATTTCAGACCGAGCTGATCGAGCCGGTGAAGGGGGAGGGTGTCTACGGCACGTCCGGCTACGGGTATCGTGGCGCGACCCCGTCGAACCCCTTCACTGCGGGCGAGTGGTTCACCGTGGCCGGTGATCAGGCGAGAACGAGTGACTACTCGCACGGGACCGGCATGCTTGGGGTCACCTCCGGCATGCGCGATGGCAGAGACCAGCACGGCATCGCCTTTGGATCGAAGATGTACGTCGCCAAGACCGGCGGCTCCGACAGCCAGTCCCACGGCCCCTTCCACGACTACGTGTACTGGTACACAGCCAATAAGGCCCTGGTCGACGCTGGTGCCCAGGTCATCAACAGCAGCTGGGGCTCTTTCGTCCAGACTCTCGACAGAACCCGCTATGACGGCCTGGGGAACGATCGCGGGGTCAACGGCAATCGCGCCAACGCCTACCAGGTGGCTGGCAAGGACAGCGCCAGCGCCACGGCAATGGCGACCATTATCCCCAACGAGTACCTGAAGGATCTGGAGTACCAGTATTTCTTCTTCAAGAAGAGCTACTCCGAAGGCGGCATTCAATACAACCCGAACCACCCCGGACGTTCCTTCATGGACGCCATCTGGGACGCCATCAAGGACAGCGGCACCGTCAACGCAAGGTCGGCCGGCAACAACGACTGGAGCAACCCGTATTTCCGCCCGGCGTATCCCCTCTTCAATCCCTCGGCGGAGAAGCAGTGGATAGCCGTCGGCGGGGTGCAGCCGCCCACCGCGACCAATCCCGAATACACGAAGCAGTTCGGGTACAACGAGGCGGGGCTCGCCAAATGGTGGAACGTGTCCACCCCTTCGAACAACGTTCGGACCACGAGCAGCGGTGGTGACACCAACTATTCGAACTCAAGCGGCACGTCACCGGCAACGCCCGTCGCGACATCGGTGATGGGGGTTCTGCTCTCCCGCTACCCGGACATGGACGCCAAGCAGGTGCGTGAGCTGATGTTCACCACGGCGAACAACAAGATGTCCGACGGTGTGAGATTCCTCGGCACCGGGCAGACCTCCCCCTCCGGGGAGTCCATCGCCTGGACCGCTCCCGACGGTCTTCCGGACGAGCGCTGGGGCTGGGGGATTCCCGATCTGGCCAAGGGCATGTACGGCCCCGGCCAGCTGCTGAGCCCCATGACGTACAACATGGACAAGGCACCCCTGGACGTGTGGTCGAACGACATCAGCCAGATCGCGATCAAGGAGAGGGAGAGGGAGGATCGGGAGTGGCTGGCGGGCTACAAGGAGCACGGCATTGCGTACGCCGGTGACTTCAGTCCCAACGTGCTGAACCCGGACGGCACGCTTGACGAACAGGCCTTCATGCTTCAGGGCATTCTGGGTGATCCCCACGTCCAAGCTGTCACCAACGGCCATCCCGAGCTGTACGACAAGATCACCTATGCGGACGCCGTCAAGTGGCGCAAGGAATGGATGGACCAGCGCGCGGCCTACATCCAGAACAACATCGACAACAACCTCTACACGGCCTCTCTGACCAAGCAAGGTCCCGGCACGCTGATCATGACGGGCGACGCCACCTACGAGGGCGGCACGACGGTGGAAGGCGGCAAGCTTTCGATCACCGGCTCGCACGCAAGCTCGATCGACGTCCAGGGCGGCACGCTCGGCGGCAGTGGCAGCGTGGGTGCCAGCGTGACCGTCACCAGCGGCGTGCTGCGGCCCGGGCTCGCGTCCGACGAGGCCGCGCAGCTCCCCGGCACCTCCGCGGGCAACGTTCTGAACGTCGGCGGGAACGTGACCGTCGGCGGGCAGGGTCGCGTCGCCGTCACGATCTCCGGCGACCGCGACTACACGAGCGTCCGGGCGGCGGGCAAGCTGGTGCTGGACGGCGAGCTGGACCTGGACGTGCGGGGCAAGCTGACCCCGGGCACCGTGTTCACGATCATGAGCGGTAGCTCGATCAAGGGCGCCTTCCACGCGCTGCCCGAGAACCGGGCCCTGAACGTGGGTGGTTACCTGTTCCGGGTGTCCTACAAGAACAACAGCATGACCCTGACCGTCATGCACCCGGTGCCGAACAACGGGAAGTAGGCCGCGGTCCGCGGCTCGACCATGGTCGAGCTGTGGTGAAGGGACCGTGAGGAAGGGCAGGCCGCGACGCGGGGACCGGCGTCGCGGCCTGCCAATTCGTCCGGACGGCGCTTCTCACGCCGCACCGCCCGGGTAGGTGCGACGGCCCGCCGTCCGGTGGGTCCAGGACCGCCACAGATCCGGTACGGACCGGCCGCCCGCGAGGCACCACACGGCGATGACCGGGTCGCAGATCGCGCAGCCCAGCGAGGAATCCGCCGCGAACGGCAGGATCGGCCCGCCGTACCGGTGGTGCAGCAGGTCCCAGGCCGTGTGCATCAGCCACGCCACGCCGATCCACCGCCAGGACCGCAGCCCGCGGAAGGCGGCGTACGTCATCGCCGCGGTGAACAGCAGCTCCCACACCCCGAAGCCGCCGCTGAGGTAGGCGGCGCCCGCCCCGGCGACCATGACGGCGTTGACGGGCCGGCGGTGCACGGCGGGGATCAACGAGTTCAGCGCGGCGTAGGCCAGCCCGATCAGCACGGGCGCGATCACGAACATGCAGGCAACCTACGATCGGGGCCGCGGGACGAACAGTGGCGCGAGCGCCAACCATCAACGGCTCGCCGCCACGGCACCCGGGGGTAGCCTCGGCGCGTGCACGCGGTGGCGGTGGCGGCGTTCGACGGGGTGGTCGGCTTCGACCTGGCGACCGCGCTCGAGGTGTTCGGCAGGGCGCGGCTACCCGGCGGCGCGCCGGCCTACCGGGTGACGGTGTGTGCCGAGCGCCGTGAGGTCGACGCGGGTTCCTTCGTGCTGCGGGCGCCCGGGCGCCTCGACGCCCTGATCGACGCGGACACGGTGATCGTGCCCGGCATCGCGGACCTCGCCGTACCGACCTCGGCGCCACTGCTCAAGGCCGTGCGGACGGCGGCCGCCCGGGGCGTCCGGGTGGCGTCGATCTGCGTGGGCGCCTTCATCCTGGCCGAGGCCGGCCTGCTCGACGGCCGCCGCGCCACCACCCACTGGTCCGCCGCCGCGGAGCTGGCCCGCAGGCATCCCACCGTCACCGTCGAGGAGAACCTGCTCTACGTCGACGAGGGTGACGTGCTGACCTCGGCGGGGGCGGCCGCCGGGCTCGACCTGTGCCTGCACATGGTCCGGCGCGACCACGGCGCCGCCGTCGCAGCGGAGGTCGCCCGCGCCTCGGTGATGCCGCTGGAACGCGCCGGCGGCCAGGCGCAGTTCATCACCCACGAACCACCCACCGCGAGCGGCTCCCTCGCGCCGCTGCTGCAGTGGCTCGCCGGCAACGCCGTCCGCGACATCGACCTCGACGACATGGCCGCCCAGGCCGCCGTCAGCGTGCGCACCCTGCTGCGGCGCTTCCGCGCCCAGACCGGAACCACGCCGATGCAGTGGCTCACCCACCATCGGGTGCGCCGCGCGCAACACCTGCTGGAGACCAGCGACCTGCCCGTCGAGCGGGTGGGGCAGGCGACCGGCTTCGCCTCGGCGACCACATTCCGCGACCGCTTCAAGGAACTCGTCGGCGTCAGCCCGTCGGCGTACCGGCGCACGTTCTCCGCCAACTGACGCACGTCGGGTTGCGAACCCGCCACCCGGTCTCAACCGCCCAGCCCGAGCTGGGGATACAGGGCATCGGGAGCGGCGACCGCTCCCTGCGGCCGCGTGACGTCGACCGCCGCGCCGAAGCCGCTGTAACGCAGGGACGCGTTCGGCATGCCGTTAACGGCGGCCGGGATCAGGAAGGTGACCAACCGGCCCTCGGCATCGAGCGTCGCCCGGAACGGGTTGCTGCGCGCGGCGTCGGGAAACCCGTCCGGACCGGCGCGGAAGGTGATCCCGTTGCCGGCGCCCACCCGGGTCAGGTCGATGGTCCCGACAATCTGAGAGCCGGCCGACCGTGCGGTGACGATCGCCTTGATGAGGCGCGCCGATCCGCCGGGGTCGTTCCTGCCCGGGGCGAAGCTGAGGGCGAAGTCTGCCGGCACCCGCGCCGGGTCGAGGGCCAGCCACTCGTGGCCGACCCCCGGCAGGTCCACCTCGCTCCTCAGGTAGACCTCGTCACCGATCATCCGGATCTCGACGGCCTGACCGGACGCCGAGACCGTGGCGACGGCACGCTTGTGGACGTTGTCGACGTACGACAGCGTCGTGACCTGGCTTGCGATGTCGACGTCGGCGCGGAAGCTCGTCCGGTCGACGAACTGCGTGCCCGACCTCAGCAGCTCGATCGCCTCGGCGGTGGTGGCGCCGGTGGTGGCGTCGGCGCTGACGGTCGACGCCGGGGCGGCGGGGCCGTTTCCCGTCCGCGCGCTGGCCACGCAAGCCAGCAGGAGGATCGCTCCTGCGGAGACGGCGGCCACGACCGCTCGACGGGTCACAGCCGCAGGGTAGGAGGCTCTCGCAAGGCCGCGACGGACACCGCCGCGGCGCGCCCCGCCGGCCACCGGCCGGGCGCGCCGCAGCGACTCGCCTCACGCGACGGTGACGGCCTTCGGCGTGGTCTTCGAGTCCAGCCAGGTGTTGATGAGCTTGGTGAAATCGCGGCCGGTCTGCTTGTTCACGAAGGCGATGAACGACGCCCGGTCCTGCTGGGTGTTGCGCTGGTCCTGCACCCAGGCCCGGGCGAGCGCGAAGAACGCCTTGTCGCCCAGCTTCCGGTGGATCTCGTGGAGCATGGCCTCGGGGCAGAGGTAGACGTTTCCCTCGGCGAAGTTCTTCGGGTTGGGCTTGCCGGGCGGGCCGAGCTTCTTGCGCGCGGCGGCGTCGGCGTCGCGCAGGTACCGGTCCAGGCTGGCGTCACTGAGGTGCAGGGTCTCCTTGGTGTACAGGTCCTGGGCGTACTGGGCCCAGCCCTCGTTCAGCCACAGGTCGGTCCAGGTGGTCGGGGTGACGGAGTCGCCGAACCACTGGTGGGCGTACTCGTGCAGCAGGTCGCCGCCCCACCGGTCCCGGCGGGCCTTGGTGTTCTCGATCTTCCGGCCCATCGTGATCATCTGCTGCGTCTCCATGCCGGACGCCGAATCGACCACCACGACCCCGCCGGACGGGAACGGGTACGGGCCGAACTTCTTCTCCAGCCAGGCCAGGTACTGGGGGGACTTCTTGAGGTACGGCAGCAGCTTGTCGTCGGTGCCCTTGCGGTACCAGTAGGTCAGCGGGATGCCACGGGGCCCCTTGGCGGTCAGCTTCTGGTACTTCCCGACGGCGAGCGTGGTCAGGTACGTCGCGACCGGGTCGGCGCTGCGGTAGGTAAAGGTGGTGCCGGACTGCCCGGCCGGGGTGCCGCTGGCGATGGCGGTCCAGCCGGCCGGGACGGTCACCCGGATGTCGTAGAGGGCCTCGTCGGACGGCTGGTCGTTGGCCGGGTACCAGGTGAAGGCGCCGAACGGCTCCTGCATCGTCCAGAGGCCGCCCTCCTTGGTGACGGTGAGGCCCAGGGCCTCCACGTCCTTGCGGTGCGAGGGCATGGGCGTCGTCTTCGGCTTGCCGTGGTATCTGACCACCAGCGTCACCGGCTTGTCGGCGACGACCGGGGCGGTCACGGTCAGCTTCTCCTTCGCGACGGTGCCGGTCACCGCCGTGCCGTCCAGCGTCACCCCGTCGACCTGGTAGGGCATGAAGTCGAGGACCAGGCTGGGGGCGTCCTTGGTGGGCCGGATCCGCAGGGTGGCGGTGCCCGTGAGGGTCCTGGTCGTCGGCGCCCAGTCCAGCGCCAGGTCGTAGTGCAGGACGTCGAGCGTGTCGGTGCCACGGGCCGGGTAGACCCTGTCGGCCACCGGGGTCGAGCGCCCGGCCTGCCAGGCGGTGTAGTCGACGGCCGGGGCGGTGGGGCTCGGCGTGGTCGTGGGGGTGGACGAGCCGGTGGCCGGGGCGGCCGGGTCGGTGGTGCACGCGGTGACGAGCAGCGGTGCGAGAAGCAGGATCAGTGGCACGTGGCGACGCATCAGCGCACCATACGGCAGAGATCCACTTCCGTGGGGCCCGCGATGTCGGCGCAGTTCGATGGGCCCGCTCCGGCAGGATGGGCACATGGCGAACGTCTGGTCCGGTGTCACGATCGACTGCCTCGACCCGCAGCGGGTGGCCCGGTTCTGGAGCGCCCTGCTCGGTCGCGAGCCCGGCCCGTCGCAGGAGGGCTGGGTCTACCTCGGCGAGCGGGGTGACCCCCAACCGCGGCTGGTGTTCCAGCCCGTGCCCGAGCCTCAGACCGGCAAGGTGCGGACTCACCTCGACATCACCGTCGCCGACATCGACGAGGCCATGACGGAGGTCATCGAGCTCGGTGGCCGGTTCACCGGCGAGCGGCACGACTACGAGGAGGGCGTGGTTGTCGTCATGGCCGACCCGGAGGACCACGAGTTCTGCCTGGTCGAGTACTACGGTTGACCGCGGCCCCCGACTGGCCGTCGGTTCACCTCCGCCGGGCGCGGGCGGTAGCCCGGGCGTTGGCCTTCTCGATGGCCTGGACCAGCTCGTCTCTGTCCAGGCTCTGCGGATCGTCGATGCCCACCCGGCGGGCCACCTCCTCGAGGTGCCCCCTGCTGGCGTTGGCGTCGACCCCTTGGGCGGTCGGGCGGGCCCGGTCGCGGGAGGCCGGGGTGCCCAGCGCCGCCTGCGGGTCCGACGGCCCCTTGTGCTCCTTTGGCTCCCAGTGGTCGCCGACCTTCTCGTGCGTGTGCTTCAACGACGCGAACGCCGTGCGGTGCGCCCGCTCCCCGTCGCCATAGGTCTCCTCGGCCGACTCCAGCGTCTTCTTGTACGTGCGGACCGCCTTGTCGTCCGAACGCGCGACGGTCGACGGCACGTCGTCGCGCATCTGCTCGGCCTGCTCGTGCTTGTCCGGCATGACATCCCTCCCTTCCGGCCCTCGTTACCGGCCCAATTCGTCACGGGCGGCATCGGTGCCGGCCGGGACCACCCTGGAGGCGGTCGCGGACACCATGTCACGCACCTCGTCAGCGAGCCGGGCCGAACTGCCACCGGCTGCGCGCAGCTGCTCCAGCCCCATCGCGCCGAGGACCACCGCGGTGGCCAGGTAGCCGGCGGTGAGGCCCGCGGACGCCAGCCGGCGAGGCAGGAAGGACTCCAGTAGGCGCAGGACCGTGGTGGAGGCCGCACCGGCGCCGAGGACCAGGCAACCGCCCGCGGTGGCCAGCAGCGCGATGCCCAGCCCGGCCGGGCGGGCAGCCTCGGTCAACTGCCCGCGGACGCCGCGGATCTCCTCGCGGACGACGTCCGCCACATCCTGTGCCAGACGGTCGGTCGGGCTGCCGCTTCGCCCATTCCGGCCCGAACGCCCGGTCGCGTCGCTCATGCGCGCCTCCCCTGAGCTGGTTCACGGGCCCTGCGGGTACCCGGCTGGCCGGGCGACACACCGGAGGGGCCGCGCTTCCTCGGTGCGTGCGGCAGGCGTTGGGGCAGGAGTTACCGCTCCGGTGCGGTGTCCAACCGGACGCAGCAGGCGCCGGGACGTGGCGCGAGCCGGGGCAGCAGGTCGCTGCGGCCGGCGCCGTCGACCAGTCCGGCCAGGAACGCGTGGTTGAGCCCGCACACCAGGGCGGTCTGCCGGCTGGCCAGGGCGTGGAACGGGCAGTTGCGCAGCAGAACCTGACCGTTGCGCGCTTCGGGCTCGAAGCCGAGGCCGGCGAGGGCGCCGACAAGGTCCGCACCGGAATCGTGCACCCCTGCGCCGAGGTCCCGGCCGCGTCGCCGGGCGTGCCGGCGGGCCGCCTCGGGGGCGTCGTGCGGGTCGTCCGCGACCGCGTCGGCGAGGATCTCGGCAATGAGCTCGTAGCGCCGCTCGGGAACCGTGATGGCCACGCCGTCGCCCGCCGCCTCGTAGACCTTCGGCGTCCGGCCGCGGCCCCGGGGCTGGTCGGCCGGCGTCCCGTAGTGGGACCGCAGCAGCCCGGACTCGACGAGCTTGTCGAGGTGGAACGCGGTGAGGTTGCGGGACATCCCGTGGGCCTCGGCCGCCTCCTCGCGGGTGACCGGATGGTCGGAGCGGCACACGTAGTCGTACAGCGCCCGCCGGGACCGGTCGACGAGCGCGGCCATCGCGCTCCAGCGCTCCCCCGTGCTCATGGCGAGAGGTTATCACCAACGCGGGCTATTGAAATTCGGTGCGGGGTGGGGCAGCATGATCGCTATCACCAATGACCGTTGGTTAAAATCCCTGGGGGTCCGAGTGAGTGTCAGCGCGCTGCGAGTGCAGCACCAGCGTCCCCGCCGGGACCCGGCCGCCGCCGAACGCGCGGCCGCGGAGTTCCTGACCGCGCTCGGCGTGGACCTCTCCGCCGACGGGCTCGCCGACACCCCGGGCCGGATGGCCCGCGCCTACGCCGAACTGCTCACCCCGCGCGAGTTCCAGCTGACCACCTTCGACAACGACGAGGGGTACGACGAACTGGTGCTGGCCCGGGCCATCCCGATCCGGTCGGTCTGCGAACACCACCTGCTGCCGTTCGTCGGCGTCGCGCACGTCGGCTACCTGCCCGGCGAGCGCATCCTCGGACTGTCCAAGCTGGCCCGGGTGGTCGAACTGTTCGCCCACGGCCCGCAGGTCCAGGAACGCCTGACCAAACAGATCGCCGACTGGCTGACGGGCCAGCTCCGCCCCCGCGGCGTCGGCGTGGTCATCGAGGCCGAACACCTGTGCATGACGCTGCGCGGTGTGCAGGCCGTCGGCAGCAGCACCATCACGTCCACCCTGCTCGGCACCCTGCGCGACGACCACCGCTCGCGCGCCGAGTTCTTCACCCTGACCGGGGTCGGTCCCCGCTGATCGACGAAGGGAGCGCACCGATGTCGAACACCGGCACGTTCGTGATCGTGGGCGCCGGGCTCGCCGGCGCACGGGCCGCGCAGACGCTGCGGGAGGAGGGCTTCGACGGCGGCATCGTGGTGATCGGCGACGAGCCCGATCGACCGTACGAGCGGCCACCGCTGTCCAAGGGTCTGCTGACCGGCCGCGCCGAGCCCGACAGCGTGTTCGTGCACGACGCCGGGTGGTACGCCGAGCACGACGTCGACCTGCGCACCGACACCCGCGCCGTCGCCGTCGACCGTTCCGCCCGGCGGGTCCGCCTCGCCGACGGCATGGACAGCCATTACGACAAGCTGCTGCTGGCCACCGGCGCCACGCCCCGCGACCTCGCGGCGCCCGGCGTCGGCCTGGCCGGGGTGCTGCGGCTGCGTACCCTCGCCGACAGCCGTCGCATCGCCGCGGCGCTGGTCGAGGGCGCGCGCCTCGTGATCGTCGGCGCGGGGTGGATCGGCCTGGAGGTCGCCGCGGCGGCCCGGCAGCGCGGCGCCACCGTCGACGTCGTCGAAACGGCCGCCCTGCCGTTGCGCCGGGTGCTCGGCGACGAGATCGCCCGGGTGTTCGCCAACCTGCACCGGGACCACGGCGTCACCTTCCACTTCGACGCCGAGGTCCGGGAGATCCGCGGGACCGGTCGCGTCTCCTCGGTCCTGCTGGCCGACGGCACCGACCTGCCCGCCGACTCGGTGGTGGTCGCCGTGGGCGTGCGGCCGAACACCGAACTGGCCACGGACGCGGGTCTCACCGTCGACAACGGGATCGTCGTCGACGCGTCCCTGCGCACCGCCGATCCGGACATCCACGCCGCCGGTGACGTCGCCAACGCCTACCATCCCCTGCTGCGCCGGCACCTGCGCGTCGAGCACTGGGCCAACGCCCTGAACGGGGGTCCGGCGGCGGCCCGGGCGATGCTCGGCCAGCCGGTCAGCTACGACAACCTGCCCTACTTCTACACCGACCAGTACGACCTGGGCATGGAGTACGTCGGGCACGCCCCGCCCGGGGCGTTCGACCGGGTCGTCGTCCGGGGCGACGTGGCCAAGCGGGAGTTCATCGCCTTCTGGACCGCCGGCGGACGGGTGCTCGCCGGCATGAACGTCAACGTGTGGGACGTCGTCCCGTCGATCCGGCGGCTCGTCACGTCGCCCGACCCGGTCGACCTCGACCGGCTCGCCGACCCCGGCGTGCCGCTCGACGCGCTGCGATCCGGCTAGGGCCCGCATCGACGCAGGCGCTCGGTGGTCGTGGCGGACCTGACGGTCGACGTCGGTAGCCTCGGCGGGGAATCTCGGCAGGTGACGACGGAGGAGAACGTGGGCTTGCGGTTCGAGCATCGCGACACCGAGATCGACGGGAGCCTTGTCGACCGCGTCTGGCGCACCCGCTCCGGCGCCGAGGAGACGATGACGTCGGCAGCACGCACCTGCTGGCAACTAGTCCTGTCGCGGACGCAGGGACGCCTCCACGCCGGCCTGCGCGGGCCGGAGACCAGGGCGACCACGGCGCCGGTCCCGCCGGACACCGAGTTCCTCGGTGTCCGGTTCGCCTTCGGCGCGGTCCTTCGGCCGCACCCCGGCGCCTCGGTCGTTGACGGATACGTGTCGTTCCCAGTGACGGAATCGGGCCGGATCGTCATCGGCGGTGAGGGGTGGGAGGCGCCGACGTTTGAGAACGTCGAGCACCTCGTGCGGCGCCTGCAGGACGCGGGTCTGCTGGTGCCATCGCATCTCGGCGACGGGGAGCAGGTCACCGGGCGGTCCGGAGCCAGCCCGACCGAGCGCACCCTGCAGCGTCGCTACCGAGCGGTCACCGGGCTGTCGCGGACCGCGGTGCGCCAGATCGACCGCGCGAACGCCGCAGCAACGATGCTGCGCGACGGCCTTGACTGGCACCCGGTCGTCGAGACGTTGGGGTACTTCGACCAGGCCCACCTCGCGCGTGCGCTGCGTCGCTACGTCGGGTGCACCGCACGCGAGCTGCAGGCGGGCGGCTTCGCGGCGATGTCGTTCCTGTACAAGACCCACCCGGGGCCCGGCAGCTAGCGTCCGTCTGCCGACCGGCCCGGCCGGCTGTCCGCGACCCAAATTCAGGGGGAGAACTGTGCTGCTCAGCGTCAACACCTTCGTCAGTCTCGACGGCGTCATGCAAGGACCCGGAAACCCCGACGAGGACCGCTCCGGCGGCTTCGACCGGGGCGGGTGGCTCGTGCCGCACGCCTCGACGCACACCGACGAGGTGGTCCAGAGCTGGTTCCGTGAGGCCGACGCGTTCCTCTTCGGCCGCACCAGCTTCGGCCTGCTCGGCGGGTACTGGCCGAAGGTCACCGACCCTGACGACCTGATCGCCGCCAAGCTCAACACGCTGCCGAAGTACGTCGTCAGCTCGACGCTGACCGACGATGAGGCCGACTGGAGCCCGACGACGGTCCTACGCGGTGACGTGGCCGACGAGGTGCGCCGCCTCAAGGAACTCCCCGGCCAGGAACTCCAGGTGCACGGCAGCTGGAAACTCGTGCAGACGCTGCACCAGGCGGGCCTCGTCGACGTCTATCGGCTGCTCCAGTACCCGGTCGTCGTCGGCACCGGGAAGCGCCTGTTCCCGGACGGGTCGGCGCCCGCGACGTTCACAACCGTCGACGAGAGCTCGCGGGTACTGCCCGGCGGCGTCGTCTCGCTGACTCTCCACCCCACGAGCCTCGGCGCGATCTCGGCAGGCGCGTACGCGGTCGACGAAGGGCGCTCGGCGACGGTCCTGGGCTGACATCCCGCGCCGCCCCGGAGGTCGGTCAGGCTGGGGTGAGAAGGCAGAATTCGTTGCCTTCCGGGTCGGCCAGGACCGTCCAGGGGACGTCGCCCTGGCCCACGTCGGCGGGTGTCGCCCCGAGATCCTTGAGGCGGGTGATCAGCTCCGCCTGATGGGCCGCCGAGGTGGTGGCGAGGTCGACGTGGACGCGGTTCTTCACCGTCTTGGGTTAAGCCGCGTTGCCATGCCGATGATCATAGGGGCCGGCGCCGGACTCACTTGGACGGCGTGACCGGGGGCCGGAGGCCGAGCCACTGCTCGGCGTCCCAGGCCTGGAACCGCTCCACCTCGGTGAACCCCAGCTTCGCGGCGAGGCGCATCGAAGCCGCGTTGGCGGTCTGGGTGGTGAGCACCACCGGCTCGCCGGGCAGGACGGTGTCGAACCAGTCGGACGCCAGCAGCTCGATGAACGCCGCACGGTCCCGGGCCTCGGCTCCACGGAGCACGAGCCGCTCGGTCCGGATCGGCTCGGGCGGCCAGGCGACGGGTCCGAGTCCGGTCATGCCGGCCAGCCAATCAACAGACCAGGCGGCGATCAAGACTTCGGACCCCTTCGGTGTCCGTCACCCGTCCTGGCCGGCGTAGGCCCGTAGCGCCTCGTGGGTCGTCGGCAGGCCGTGTTGGCGGAGCGGGCCCTGCGGCCCCGAGGGGCCGAACACCTGCGGGTTGTCGATGAGCCAGGCGACCACGGCCCGCTGCGCCGCCGTCAGTTCCGCGAAGCCGCGGCGGTGATCCGGCTCCATCCGCGGGAACGCGCGCGCCAGCACCACGTTGAAATGGTTGTGCCAGTTCGACGTGGGTTGCTCGGCGAGCGCCGCCGCGACGAGGTCCGACCGCACCTCCCCGGCCACCGGTGCGGCGAAGGCGTCGAGCACCTCGAGTGCCACGTGGCTGGGGCTCGCACCCCAGATCGTCTCCGCGGCGTCCGGTCGGCGATCGACGGCCCATCGGCGTAGCTCGGCTATCGCCGGGCCCGGCACCTGCGCACCGCCCAGCTGCGCCCACGCCACGGCGGCCGCCCATCTCAGGTCGGGATCTGGGCCGGCAAGGTTCCGGTCGAGCAGGTCCGCGACCGGCTGCGTCAACGCACCGCCGACCAGCCCCAGCGCGATCAGCGCCCCGCCCACGATCGACGCCGGACGCTGGTCGTCGGAGGCGATGACCAGCAGGCGCGGGCGGATCGACGCCCACTCCTCCGAGAACCAGGCCAGAGCATGGATAGCCTCCCCCACCACCTGGGCGTCCGCGTCGGTCAGGCAGGCCGACAGCAGCGGGACGCCGGCCCGGACGGCGTCGTACGTGGCGAGGGCGTACCGGCGCTCGATCAGGCGCAGCTCGGACCTGGTGAGCGGAGGAGGCTGCCGCTGCCCGGTACGGACGACCTCGTACCAGTCCCTCATCGCCTGCGACCAGCGGCGCCAGGTCTCCTCGGGGACCTGGGCCAGGTCGTTGCGGAGGCTCCCGACGGGGAAACCGCCGGCGGGTATGTGGTACGGCGAGTAACCGACAGCGAGGCAGGAGAGCAGCTGGATGACCTCGTGCCGGGCCGGCGTGGTGGGGTCGGCCACCAGCTCCAGCAGGAACGGGACGGCGAGCGCGCTGGCCTCGTAGCGGGTGCCCTGGTGGTAGATGTTGCCGTACAACTCGTACATCGCCGCGCCACGGACCTCGGCGTCTGACGACCGCAGGTCGCGGATGAGGGCGGGCACGTCCTCGGCACTTCCGTAGGCGTGCGTCAACGACGCCCAGTCGATGCCGTCCAGATCACGTAGCACGCGGCGCATTCTCCACGCCGGGCGCGCCCACCGCAGTCCCGGGTGCACCAGCCACCCGAGCCGGCGGCACCCAGCGGCGCCGGCCGGCTTCGTCGGGCGGGAGGATCAGTCGGTGCCCTGGTCGTGCGGGACGGTGACGGTGACGGTGCAGCCGACCGGCCGGCCGAGCTCGTCGTGGCCGGCGTATGTGAGCTGGTAGACCCGGTCCCCGCCGTCGCCGGCCCGCTCGGCCCGCAACTTCCCGCTCGTGTCCGGCGTACCGGTGACGAAGTCGCTGACGTCGGCGGCGTCACCGCCGGTCACGCCGGTGAGGGTGAACGCGTTCGGGCCGAGGACGCCGTCGTGCAGGTCCGCGGTCACGTTGATGTCGACCAGCTCGTGGTTCGGCGGCCAGAGGACCGGCCGGTCCACGGCGCAGTCGAGCTGCCGGGCCGGCAACGGGTTCGGCAGGGTGGCGGTGGCGTGCCCGATGGTGGCGGTGAGCCGGCCGCCTGCCTCGTAGTACATGTGCGCGGTCCGGCCGTCGAAGTAGAACGTCGGCGCGGCCGAGCGGCCGAGGTCGGGGGCGGCGGTCATCGAGTCGTGCACGACGCCGAGGTGGATCTCCTGGTCGAAGTCCTCCCCCACGTCCACGGCGTGCATGTTGCCGTCGGCGGCGTGGTAGATCACCAGGTTGCGGTCGTTCCAGCGCAGGAAGAACGGTCCCGAGGCGTTCGGGCCCTCGTCGCCCTGCGGGGTCACGATCGGTTCGGGCTGCATGGTCCAGGTGCGCGCGTCGTTGGAGACGGCCCAGCGGATCCGCCGGGACACCGGCCCGGTGGGGCCGGGCGCCCCGCCGGTGGGGTTGTCCATGAAGACCATGAGGTACCGGGTGCCCAGGCGCGGCACGGACTGTTCGAACACCCGCGCGTAGGAGGTCTCACCGCCGGTGGTCTCGTTCCGGCTGACCGCGGTGCCTCCGTAGTCGAAGTGGATGCCGTCGTCGGAGGTCGCGTACCGGGTGATCGAGTTCTCGCCGTGGAAGTAGAGGAATAGCTTCCGCTCCCCCTCGATCCACACGGCGTGCGGCGAGGAGATGTGGCTGACCGTGGAGTAGTACGGCAGCCAGGTGTTGCTGATCAGGGGGTTGGCGGTGTACTCGGTCCACGGGCCGTCGATCGAGTCGGAGTACGCGAGGGCGATGCCGCCGGGACGCTCGTGCGGCGCGTAGTACAGGTAGTAGGTGCCGAGCGGGTTGGCGAAGTAGTCGGCGGCCCGGATGACGCTCGGGAAGATGAACTCGTTCGTCGGGTTGTAGGCCAGGGTGCTCTTGTCGAACGCGGTGCCCTGGTAGGTGAACTGCGGGAAGTCGAGGCCGGGATCGGCGGCGGCCGGTGCGGCGCCGGCCAGAGCGGCGACGAGCAGGCCGGCGCCGGCCGTGGCCAGGGCGGCGCGCCGGGAGGACGGGACGGGTGGCTTCGTCATGCGGCTTCCTCTTCGGTCGGTGCGATCGGGTGACGGTTCGCGAGCAGCGCGGGATGACTCTCAGTAAGAACACAGGGGACACCGAACGGCGGACGCAACCTGGCGTCGCCGTGCTAATACGTATTAGCATCTATGTTTCTCGAATGTTGCTCGCTCGGCAGCGCTCCTGTCAAGAGGCGGCCCGGCGCGGCGGCGATCCGCCCGGATGACCCGCACCCCCTCCGCCGACCGGATCGCTAATGCGCATTACTCCTGCGGTTTCATCGCGCCGAAATCTTCCGGCCACCTCTTGACACACGCCGGACCACCCGCCAGGCTCCTTCCCAACGCCGAGCGCTAATACGCATTAGCCGCACCGGAAGGACCCGACGTGACCGCTCCCCTCAGACGTGTCACCCAGCGTGACATCGCGCGGATGGCCGGCGTCAGTCAGGCGACCGTGTCGCTGGTGCTCAACAACCGCACCGACGCCGACGTCCGCATCGCCCCGGAGACCCGGGACCGCGTGCTGCGGGTCATCGCCGAGACCGGCTACGCCGCCGACCCCGTGGCGCGCCGGCTCGCCTCGCGGTTCAACCGGATCATCGGCGTCTTCACCTACGAGCCCGCCTTCCCCAGCGGCAGCCGGGACTTCTTCCACCCGTTCCTGCTCGGCATCGAGGAGTACGCCGAGCGGGTCGGCTGCGACCTGCTGCTGTTCACCAGCGCACCGGTCGTGGACGGCCGGCGACGCATCTTCCACCAGGACAACCGGCTGCGCCTGGCCGACGGGTGCATCCTGCTCGGGCGCGAGATCGACGGCGCGGAGCTGCAGCGGCTCAACGGTGACGGATTCCCGTACGTCGCCGTCGGGCGCCGCGACGACGCCGGCGGGCCGGTCCCCTACGTCGGCGCCGACTACGCCGCGGCGGTGGCCCGGCTCGTCGAGACGGCGCTGCGGCACGGCCACCGCCGCCTGACCTACGTGGGCATGGGCATGACCGCCGAGTCCTCCCAGGACCGGCGCCAGGGTTTCGGCGCCGCCGCGGCCACCGCGGAGAGCGCCCGCCAGGTGTCCGCGGCGCCCGGTTCGGCCGACGCGACCCTCGACGACCTGCTGGCCGACGGCAGCACGGCGGCCTTCGTGGAGGACTTCGCCACGGCGGTGGCGCTGGAGGCCGCCGCCCGCCGGCGCGGCCTGACCGTGCCCGGTGACCTGTCGATCGTGACCCTCGGCGACCCGACCGTCCCCGTCCCCACCGACATCGTGTTCACCGGGTTCCGCATCCCCCGCGAGGAGATGGGCCGGCAGTCGGTCGAGGTGCTGACCGGCGTCATCGACGGCAGCGCGGGCGGCCTCCAGCAGCGACTTCTCCCCTGCGAACTCGTCGAGGGCAGCACCCTCGGCACCCCTGATCCGGCGGTCGACCGGCCCTGAGCGGTCGGCCGCGCAACTGGAAGGAAGCAAGTGGTCATCATGCGTGCGGACGTCCTCGTCGTCGGGGGCGGACTGGGCGGTGTCGCCGCGGCGCTCGCCGCGGCCCGGACCGGCCGGTCCGTCATCCTGACCGAGGAGTTCGACTGGCTCGGCGGGCAGCTCTCCAGCCAGGCCGTCCCGCCGGACGAGCACTCCTGGATCGAGCAGTTCGGCGCCACCGCCAGCTACCGGGCGCTGCGCAACGGCATCCGCGACTACTACCGTCGCCACTTCCCGTTGACCGAACGCTCCCGGGCCTGGACCGACCTCAACCCGGGTGCGGGCTGGGTGAGCCGGCTCTGCCACGAGCCGCGGGTGGCCGTCGCCGTCCTCGAGGAGATGCTCGCCCCGTACCGGGGTTCGGGCCGGCTGCGGGTGCTGCAGCCGTACCGGCCGGTCGCCGCGGAGACCGACGGCGACCGGGTGACCGGCGTGACCCTGGCGCACCGCGACCGGGACGAGCGGATCGAGGTGGTCGCGCCGTACGTCCTGGACGCCACCGAGACCGGTGAGCTGCTGCCGCTGACCGGCACCGAGTACGTCACCGGGTTCGAGTCTCAGGCGGAGACCGGTGAGCCGAGCGCCCCGGCCGAGGCCCAGCCCATGAACATGCAGGCGGTCTCCGTCTGCTTCGCCATCGACCACGTCGACGGCGACCACACCATCGACCGTCCCGCGGGATACGACTTCTGGCGCGACTACAAGCCCGACTTCTGGGGTGACCGGCTGCTGTCCTGGAAGTCGCCGCACCCGCGCACGCTGGAGATCGTCGAGCGCAGCTTCACCCCCAACCCGGACGACGACCCGCTGAGCGTCAACGCCGACCAGCGCGTCAACCCCGGCGACGGCAACCTGTGGACGTTCCGGCGGATCGCCGCGCGGCGCAACTTCACCGACGGCGCGTACGGCAGCGACATCACGCTGGTCAACTGGCCGATGATCGACTACTTCGAGGGTCCGGTCATCGACGTGCCGAACGCGTCGTGGCATCTGGCCAAGGCCCGCGAGCTGTCGTACTCGGTGCTCTACTGGCTGCAGACCGAGGCGCCCCGGCCCGACGGCGGCACCGGCTTCCCCGGCCTGCGGCTGCGCGGCGACGTGACCGGCAGCGCCGACGGCCTGGCCCAGGCCCCCTACATCCGCGAGTCCCGCCGGATCCGGGCCGAGTACACCGTCGCCGAGCAGGACCTGTCCCTGGCGGTGCGGGGCGACCACGGCGCGGTCAGCTACCCGGACGCGGTGGGCGTGGGCATGTACCGGATCGACCTGCACCCGTCCACCGGCGGCGACAACTACATCGACGTCGGCTCCTGCCCGTTCGAGATCCCGCTCGGCGCGCTGATCCCGCAGCGGATGGAGAACCTGCTGCCGGCCGGCAAGAACATCGGCACCACCCACGTCACCAACGGCAGCTACCGGCTGCACCCGGTCGAGTGGAACGTCGGCGAGGTCGCCGGTCTGCTCGCCGACTTCTGTCTGGCGCGGGGCGAGTCCCCGCGTGCGGTCCGCAACACCCCCCGTCTGCTGGCCGACTTCCAGGACCGCCTCACCGCGGCCGGCGTGGAACAGCGCTGGCCGCGGATCGCGGGCTACTGAACACACACCCCCGGTGAGGAGAAGATTGTGAGAGCAGGAAAGGCCCTGCGCGGCGTCGCCGTGGCGCTGGCCGGCGCGCTCGCCCTGACCGCCTGCGGCGGCGGTGGCGAGTCCGCCGACAGCGGCCCGGCGAAGCTGCGGATGACCGTCTGGTCGGCCAACGAGGCGCACCTCAAGCTGTTCAACGAGATCGCCGACGAGTACCGCAAGAACCACCCGGACGTCGCGGAGATCAAGTTCGACCCGCTGCCGTTCGACAACTACACGACCACCCTGACCACCCAGATCGCCGGCGGGAACGCGCCCGACCTCGCCTGGGTGTTCGAGAACTCCGCCCCGGACTTCGTCGCCTCCGGCGCGCTGCAGCCCCTGGACGACACCCTCAAGAAGGCCGAGGGCTACCAGTACGAGGACCTCTCCCCCGCCACGCTCAAGCTCTGGCAGAACGACGGGAAGCTCTACGCGTACCCCTTCTCGACCTCGCCGTTCGGGGTCTTCGTCAACACCGACATGGTCAAGAAGGCCGGTCAGAAGACCCCGGCCGAGCTGATCGCGGCCGGGCAGTGGACCTGGGACAACGCCCTGGCCACCGCCGCGGCGGCGGGGGCGAAGTCCGGCAAGGCCGGCCTGGTCATCCGGGACTTCGACTACAAGGGCTGGGACAACCTGTCCACCTTCTGGACCGGGTGGGGCGCCCAGGCCTGGAGCGAGGACGGCAAGACCTGCGGGTTCAACAGCCCGGAGATGGTCGAGGCGATGACCACCCTGCACAAGGCCACCTTTACCCAGAAGGCGCTGCCCGGCCCGGGCACGACGGCCGACTTCTTCGCCGGTGACTCGGCCATGACGGTCACCCAGATCTCCCGCGCCTCGCTGCTCAAGGACGGCGGCTTCGGCTGGGACCTGGTGCCGCTGCCGGCCGGGCCGAAGGGGAACTACGCGGTGGTCGGCCAGGCCGGCCTCGGGGTCATGAAGAAGAGCCCGCACGCCAAGCAGGCGGCCGACTTCCTGGCCTTCTTCACCAACCCCACGAACTCGGCGAAGCTCGCCCAGTTCTTCCCGCCGCCCCGGCAGTCCCAGCTGACCGCCGAGACGCTCGCCAAGACGAACCCGAAGCTCAAGCCGGAGCAGCTGCAGAAGGTCGTCATCGACGGCATCACCAACGGTGTGGTCAAGCCCAACCACGCCGGCCAGGCCGAGCTGAGCCAGCAGGTCCGCGCCGGCCTCGACCCGCTGTGGCAGCCGAACGCGGACATCAAGGCCGTCCTCGACGGCGTCTGCGCCAAGATCCAGCCGCTGCTGGCGAAGTAGGGCTGACGATCATGACCCAGACGGACACCAGGGTGGGCCCGGCAACCGCCGGGCCCGCCCCGGGCCGGGCCCGGCCGTTCTGGACCACCCGCCGCCGGGACCAGCTCACCGGTTACCTGTTCATCACCCCGCAGCTGCTCGGCAGCGCCGTCTTCGTGATCCTGCCGCTGGTCCTCGTGGTCTGGTACAGCCTCCACGAGTGGAACGTGCTCGCCGGGACCTTCGACTTCGTGGGCACCGACAACTACCAGGCGCTCGCGGACGATCCCAACCTCGGCGCGGTGCTGCGCGCCACCGGGCTGTTCTCGGTCGGCCTGGTGGTGCTCAACCTCGGCCTGGCGCTGCTGCTGGCCGTCCTGCTCAACCAGAAACTGCGGGGCACGATCCTGTTCCGCACACTGTTCTTCTCCCCCGTGGTCGTCTCGCTGGTGGCCTGGACCATCGTGTGGGGCTTCCTGCTGCAGGACAACGGCGGGCTCAACAGCCTGCTCGACACCGTCGGCATCGACGGGCCGAACTGGCTGCGCGGCGAGGGCACCGCCATGGTGTCGGTGATCGTCGTGCAGGTGTTCAAGAACGTCGGCCTGAACATGGTGCTGTTCCTGGCCGCCCTGCAGGGCGTGCCGGCCGAGCTGTACGAGGCCGCGCAGGTCGACGGGGCGAGCCGGCTGCGCCAGTTCTGGCGGATCACCGTGCCCCTGATCAGCCCGACGATCATGCTCACCTCGATCATCACCGTGGTCGGGTCGCTGCAGGTCTTCGCGCAGATCGCGGTGCTCACCCAGGGCGGGCCGGGCACGTCGACGACAGTGCTCGTCTACTACCTGTACCAGCAGGCCTTCCAGTTCCATCACTTCGGCTACGGCGCCACGCTGTCGATCGTGCTGTTCGCCATCGTGCTCGCCCTGACCGTGCTGCAGTGGCAGATGCGCAAGAGGTGGGTCTTCCATGAGTCGTGACCTGTCGCGGCGGACCAAGCTGGTGCTCTACGGGGTGCTGCTGGTCCTGGCGATCCCGTTCGTCTTCCCCACGTGGTGGATGGTCACCTCGTCGCTGAAGCCGGTGGCGGACATCTTCGCCTTCCCGCCGGACCTGCTGCCGACCAACCCGCGCCTCGACGCGTACCGGCGGGTGTTCGAGTTGCAGCCGTTCGGGCAGCAGTACCTGAACAGCCTCTACATCGCGCTGGTGGTCACGGTCGGCACCCTGGCCGTGTCGGCCCTGGCCGGATACGCCTTCGCGCGCATCCGGTTCCGCGGCCAGAACGTGTTGTTCCTGGTCGTCCTCGCGGGCCTGCTCATTCCCAGCGAGGTGACGATCGTGCCGCTGTTCCAGATGTTCTTCAAGCTCGGCCTGGTCAACACCCACTGGCCGCTGATCCTGGTGCCGATCTTCGGCGCGCCCAGCGTGCTGGCGACGTTCATCATGCGGCAGTTCTTCATCAGCCTCCCCGGTGAGCTGGAGGAGGCGGCCCGGGTCGACGGGCTGGGCCGGTTCGCCACGTTCTGGCGGATCGCCCTGCCGCTGTCGCGGCCGGCGCTGGGCGCGGTGGCCATCTTCACCTTCCTGCACAGCTGGAACCTGTACCTGGAACCGATCGTGTTCCTCTCCTCGCCGGAGAAGTTCACGCTGCCCCAGGCGCTCACCCAGTTCGTCGACGCCTACGGCGGCCCCATGTGGGACGTGCAGTTGGCCGCCGCGTCGATGACCGCGCTGCCGGTCCTCGTGGTGTTCGTGATCGCGCAGAAGCAGTTCGTCGAGGGCCTCGCGCACACCGGCCTCAAGGGATGACGGCACCGGTCGTCGGCATCGACATCGGCGGCACCAAGACGGCGGCCGCGCTGGTCGGCCGGGACGGGCGGGTGCGGGAGCGCCGCGAGGCGCCCACGCCCGCCCGGTCCGGGCCCGAGGCCGTGCTGGACGCGGCCGCGCGGCTGGCCGCCGACCTGCTCGGCGCGGCCCCCGGGCCGGTCGGGGTGGGCACGGCCGGCACGGTCGACCCCGCGACGGGCGGCATCCGGTACGCCACCGACAGCCTGCCCGGCTGGACCGGCACCCCGGTCGCCGACGCGCTGGCCGCCCGGCTGGGTCGACCCGTGCGGGTCACCAACGACGTGCACGCCGCGGCGCTCGGCGAGTGCTGGGCCGGTGCCGGGCGGGACCGCGCCCACGTGCTGCTGGTGGCCGTCGGCACGGGGCTCGGCGGGGCGATCGTCCGCGACGGCCGCGTGGAGGCCGGTGCCCGCGGCGCCGCCGGCGCCGTCGCGCACCTGCCGGTCCCGGGCGCCGAGCGGCTGCGGTGCGGCTGCGGCCGGCACGGGCACCTGGAGGCGATCGCCTCGGGCAGCGGGCTGGCCTCCGCGTACGCCCTCGACACCGGAACCCGGGTCACGGGCCGGACCGTGGCGGACCGCGCGGCGGCCGGCGACGCGGTCGCCCGGCGCGTCGTGGACCGGGCCGGAGCCGCGCTCGGCGCGGCCCTGGCGGGGTTGGTTTCCGTGCTCGATCCGGACGCCGTCCTGGTGGCCGGCGGTGCGGCCGGCGCGCTGCTGCCCGCCGCGTCGGCCGCCTACGCCGCCGAGGTGCCGGCGGGCTGGGCCGATGTTCCGCTGCGGCCCGCCGCGCTGGGCGCCGACGCCGTCCTGGTCGGCGCGGCCCGGCTGGCCATGGACAGTCTCGACCTCGAAAGGACCAGCGGGTGAACGCACTCGACGAACTGGCCGGCGGGCTGGTGGTGTCCTGCCAGCCGCTGCCCGACGACCCGGACGACCCGATGCGGGACCCGTACGTGCAGGCCCGGGTGGCGGCCGCGGTGGTACGCGGCGGCGCCGTGGCGGTCCGGGTCAACGGACCGGACGACATCGCCGCGGTACGCCCCGTCGTCGACGTGCCGGTGATCGGCCTGTACAAGCACGGCACCGAGGGCGTCTTCATCACCCCGACCGCGGCCCACGCCCTCGACGTGGCGCTGGCCGGGGCGGACATCGTCGCGATCGACGCCACCGACCGGCCCCGGCCGGACGGCCGCACCTTCGGCGACACCGTCCGCCTGATCCGCGAACGGACCGACGCGCTGATCCTCGCCGACATCTCGACCGCGGCCGAGGGTGTCGCCGCCGTCGAGGCCGGCGCGGACGCGGTCGCCACCACGCTGTCCGGCTACACGCCGGCCAGCCCACCGACTGACGGGCCCGACCTCGGGCTCGTGGCGCGACTCGTCGCACAGCTGTCCGTGCCGGTGCTCGCGGAAGGGCGGTACCGCACCACGGAACAGATCGGCCGGGCCTTCGCGGCGGGTGCGCACGCGGTGGTGATGGGCAACGCCGTCACCTCACCGCTGTGGATCACCCGCCGGCTCGTGCCGGCCACCCCCCGCGCGGCGAGCGCTCCGGAGAAGAGGGAGTGAGCATGAGAAGACGTACCCTCCTGGCCACCGGCGTGGCCGGGCTGGCCACCGTGGCCCTCGGCCGCCCGGCCCTCGCCGGGCCCGCCGGGCGGCAGCCGACCGTGGCGCTGGTGCCGCTGGACGACCGGCCGGTCAACACGTACGCGC
This sequence comes from Micromonospora chaiyaphumensis, assembly GCF_900091435.1. GTDB lineage: Bacteria > Actinomycetota > Actinomycetes > Mycobacteriales > Micromonosporaceae > Micromonospora > Micromonospora chaiyaphumensis. The sequence continues at coordinate 35,409 of NZ_FMCS01000001.1, read as the reverse complement.
CGCAGATGACCGCGGCGAGCGCAGGCGCCCGGGTGCTGCTGCCGCCGCGGGAGCTGCTGGGCCGCTTCTTCACCCCCGGCGACGGGGCCGCCATCGCCCGCTGGCTCGGCACCACCGACGGCGCCGACGGGTACGTGATCTCGGTGAGCATGCTCGCCTACGGCGGACTGATCGCCTCCCGGACCGCCGCACCGACCCTGGCCGCCGCCCTGGACAACCTGGCCGCCATCCGGAACCTGCGCGCGGCCCGACCGGACGCCGTGATCGAGGTGCACGACACCATCCAGCGCCTGGCGATCACCAGCACCGGCACCGAGCTGGACCGGTACCGCGACGCGCTGGTCAGCTGGGCGAAGCTCTACGACCAGGTGGTCAACCTCGGGCAGGAGGAGCTGCGGGCCCAGCTCGACGCCGTCCGGGCGCAGATCCCGGACCAGGTCGTCGAGGACTACCTCGCGGCGCGGGCCCGCAACCACCAGGTCAACCGCCTCATGGTCGAGTGGGTGGCCGACGGCACCATCAGCCACCTCGTGCTCTCCGAGGACGACACCGCGCCGGTCGGCCTGGCCCGGGCGGAGCGGGTGGAACTGGAGGCGCTCGTCGCCCGGCTCGGCGTCGGCGACCGCGTGGAGATCTTCCCCGGCGCCGACGAGGTCGACGCGCTGCTGGTCGCCCGGGTGATCGCGGCCGGCACGACGCCCACCTACCGGGTGGAGTACGCCGGCGTCTCCGGCGAGAGCTGGACCGCGCAGCTGGAGGGCATCCCGTTCGCGGAGAACATCCGCCGGCACGTGGCCGCCGTCGGCGGGCGGGTCGTCGGCGGCGACGCGGACATCGTGCTCGCCGTGAACACCCCCTCGGCGGCGCCCGGTCAGCGGGCCGCCGACCTGGACGCGTTCGTCGGGCGGATCGGCGCGCTGCTGGCCGCCGGCACCCCGGTCGTCGTGGTGGACCCGCTCATCGTCAACAAGGCCGACCACGACCTGGTCGCGCGGATGGAGAGCGGCCTGGACCTCGCGGCGCTGCTGTCGTACTCGGGGTGGAACACCGGCGGCAACGCCCTCGGGCTGGCGCTCGGGCACGGCACCGCGCGGTGGGCGTACCTGCGCTCCTCGGGCAGCGGGTTCGGGGTGCCCGAGCTGCGGGGGCCCGGCCAGGCGCACGCCGAGTACCTGCTCTACCGGTTCGTCAAGGACGACCCGTGGAAGAACATCGTGCAGGTCGAGGCGTACGCGCACGCGCGGGCGCAGGGCTGGGACCCGCTCGCGCTCACGCCCGCGCAGAAGAGCTACTTCGACGGCTGGGTACGCGAGCGGCTGGTGCCGCTGACCGAGCGGTACTTCGCCGACCACTTCGCGGGGCACAGCATCGTGCTGGGCCGGCGCGGCGCGACGACGTTCACGGCGACGCTGGCGCGCTTCGAGTCGGCGCGGGTCGAGCTGCCGTGGGACCGGCTCTTCGAGGTGATCCTGGAGCCGCGACTGCAGCTGTCCTGACCGGACGACCGGGTCGCGCCGGCATTGGCCCGCCGGCGCGACCGGCCGGTACCGGACGGGTCCGCGGCCGTCCGGCCTCAGTCCGTGAGGCGCAGCAGTGCCCGGCCGGGGAACGGCCGGCCGTTCTCCCCCTCCCAGGTGGCCAGGTGCCGCTTCTTCTCGGCGGGTGACGGCGCCAGGAAGTCGAAGTAGCGGAGGATCACGTCGCGGGCCTCGTCGACGGTGTAGGTCGTCCCGGACGGCACCGGTCCGAGGCTCTCCACGGTCACGCCTTCGGGCGTGCAGCGGACGACGGCGGAGTTACCCTCGAACTCCTCGTACGCGGAACGTCCGGACGTCACATCGTCGATGCACTGCAGCAGTTCCAGGCAGTCCGGGGCGTACGTCTGGATGTCGCTGACCAGCTGGGAGCCCAGGTCACGGAAGTGCCCGTTGCGCGTCGTCATGGAAGGCGCGCCGTACTGGTTCCGCTCGAACTCGATGCCGTGCTGCATGTGTCAGTTGCCCCCCGCCACCGGCCAGGCCGAATACCACGTCGTGCCGCCGGGATTGTAGAAGCCCTCCACCAGCAGCCCGTTGGCCCTACCCTGCCACTTGTTCGGATCCCCGGGGTGGGGACCCCCCGCCCGGAACGCGCCCTCGATCGTCTCGTCGACGCGCTGTGGCGTCCAGTTGTCCGGGAAGAACGTGCTGGCGCCCCGTTTCTGGCGCCAGACGCCGGTCGCGTCCTGCACGTCGACCCGGGCCCGGTACGTGCCGTCCACGTAGCGTTCCAGGATCATCTCCCGACCGTTGGCGTCGACGCGGACCCGCGCTCCCGGCGGGTTCTCGCCCAGGAAGCGGTGGTGGAAGCCGGTGCCGCGGGGCGGGCTGGCGTTGGTGTTGACGTGGCCGCGGAAGACGTGCTCGTAACGACGGTGGCGCATCCGCGCCCGGAGCCACTTCTCCACGGGCCGGAACAGGCCGGCCTTGCCGCGGCTACCCACCGAGCACCGCGTCGGTCGCCATGGTCAGCAACTGGTCGATGAGGGCGCCGGTGATGAGTTTGAAGATCGGGATCTCCAGCAGCGACGCCCCGAAGGTGACCGCGGCCGTCGCGATCGCCTGCGCGATCTGGATGGCCAGCAGCGTCAACTGCACGATCACGTTGATCTTCAGCGCGAGCACGATGCCGGCGCACACCATCAGCCCGGCACCGATCAGCGCTGCGGCGCCGGCGCCGTCGTCGAGGTTCGTCTTCGCCGAGTCGCCTGCCTCCCAGGTCGCCTGGAAGCGCTCGATGGCGGCGTCGCGATTGTCGGTCCAGACCTGCCGCGCCGACCGATCGGCCTCGGCCACGGGAGCCGCCAGTCGGTCGGGGAACGCCAACCACGCCTGCCCCATCTCCAGCAGCTTCGTCTCGTCGGCCTCGGGCCAGGTGTACCCGAGCACGCCCAGCAGGGACACCAGCTCGGAGGGAAGCGTCATGCCCATGGTCAGCCCAACATCTCGCGCAGGCGGCCGAGGTGCTCGGCGATGGCCCGCTCGGTCTCCTGATAGTTCATGCCCATCACCCGGCTCAGCTTGCCGATGTCCTCGATCTCGACCAGGTTGGCGTCGTAGGTCTCCATCGCCAGGTCCCGGATCGTCTCGTACACCATCCCGATGAGCGAACCCAGATCGTCACCGCCCCAGGGCGTGCCGAAGGCCGCCAGTTCGGCGTTGAAGGCGGAAACCGCGGAGCGGATGCGCTGCGCCGAGGCGAGGATGTTGTCGCCCGCGTCGATGATCGCCTCCGGGTTGATCTCGATCTCACCGGTCATCGCCTGTCACCCTGACCCTCGCTCATCGTCACGGCTCCCGGATGCGGGCCATGATGCCGGTCAACGCCCCGGTCAGCGCGGCCATGTGCCGCGCGCTGGCATCCTGCAGCTCGGCCACCCGCCGGCTGAGGTCCTCCCCGACCGGCCCCGGAGCTACGGCGTCCGCCGTCTCCACCCCGTCCAGCGCCTGGTTCACCGCCTCGACGACCAGCTCGCCGAGCTGCCAGGAGGTGAGCCGGCCGGCGCGCAGCTCCAGACGGACGACACGGCCGGCGCTGTCGACCTCCGCCGACACGTGTCCCGCGTCGTCGGATCCCACACCCCGCCGCTCCGGCTCGTGGGACTCGCCGGCATCGGACGGAACTCCCCGCGCCGACCTGAGCACCTCCATGACCCCGCCGAGCAGGTCGGACGTCTCCTGGGTGGGGACGTCGCCGCCGAGTCCGGTGCGCGGGCCCACCTTGGCGATCGCCTCGTTGAGCGCCCCCTGGAGGCGGCGCCACGCCAGCTCGCTCTCGGCGACGGCCGCCGCGAGACTGTCGGCCAGTCCGGACAGCTCCGGCGTGGGCTCGGTGCTCATCGGGTTGGCGCGGGCAGCGGCGAGCGCGTTGTTCGCCGCTTCCTCGACGACGGGGGCGAGATCATCACCGGACAGCCGCATCAGCTGCGCGGCCAGCTCGACCGACCGCAGGCGGCCCGCCGACGCGACGACTCTGACCTGCCCGTCCGCGGCGTCTCCGTGGCCCTCGGCGGCCGCCCCCGGCCGGGAACGGTCCGCCTGCAGCTCCGCCAGCTGCCGGCGGTAGGCATTCACCCGCCGCGCGAAGTCCACATCGCCGTCGTCTGGCATCCCGTAGCCTCCCCGTCACCGCACCAAGACCCTAGCAACCAACACCAACCGTATCGGCGTCTCCTGTGGACGGACGAGGGCCTTCAGCCCGCGCGTTCGCGGTGCTGGCGCGGTCGGTGCTGCCCGTCCTCGCGGCCGATGCGCAGTTCCCGTTCGAGTTCGCCGATGACGGCGCGCAGGTCGTCCAGCCGCTGGGTGAGGGCGATCCGGTCGAGTTCGTCGGGGATCCCGTCGCCGTCCTCGTCGTAGTCCGGCGACAGCCGCTCGGTCATCTCCAGCCGGCGGGCCTCCTCCATGGAGTTGACGATGACCGCGATGAGGATGTTGAGCAGCAGGTTGACCGTGATCAGGACGTAGCTGACGTAGTAGACGAGGGTCCACGGCGACACCGCCATGCCCTGCTGGAGCAGGTCCGGCAGCGTCTCCAGCGAGAGCAGCACGAACAGGGTCAGCAGCGAGCGGCCGATGTCGCCGTACTGCTCCGGGTACCGCTCCCCGAAGATCAGCCAGCCGGCCATGCCGTACACGTAGAGGGTGACCGCGGCCAGGGCCAGGAATCCCGCGACACCGGGCAGGCTGCGCCACAGCGCCGCCACGATGGTACGCAGCCCGGGTGAGAACCGCACCAGCCGCAGCACCCGGGCGACCCGCAGGAACCGCAGCACCCCCGGGTCACCGTGCAGGCCGGGAACGAAGATGCTGGCGATCACCAGGAAGTCGAAGACGTTCCAGCCGTGCCGGAAGAAGTCCTGCGGCCGGCGACCGTAGGCCAGCACCCGGATCGCGATCTCGACGACGAAGACGAGCCGGAAGAACCACTCCAACCAGGGCAGGACAGGGTGCGCCGCCCCGACGGCGCGGTAGGTCTCGAAGCCGAGCACGACCCCGTTGAGCATGATGACCACGACGATCACCACGTCGAAGGCACGCGAGTCGGCGATCAGCCGGCAGCGCTCCGCCAGGCCCGGTCGCCCGGCCGGCGGTGCGTTGCGCTGCCGGGGCACGGTGAACGGCCTCACCGGCGCCGCCCGCCCACACTCCCACCGGGACCGTCGGACTGAGCAGGTGCGTGGTGCCGGGCAAGCATGCGGAACAGCCTAGAGGTGCGGCCCGGTCGCGCCCGTCGCCGTCCCCCCGGGCCGTCCGTCCCGGCCGGCGTCAGGGCGTCGCTTCGATGATGCGCAGGTCACGGTCGGCGCCGTCGCCGAGCGCCCGCAGCGCCTCCTGGTAGGCGGGGGTCTCGTGGGCGGCGAGCGCGGCGTCCACACTGTCGAACTCGATCAGCGTGGTGCGCTCCCGCACGCCGGACTCGAACGCGTGCGCCGCCACCCCACGCGCCAGGAACGTGCCGCCGGCGGCGCGCAGCGCCGGGCCCGCCAGTTCCGCGTACGCGGCGACCTTCTTGTCGTCGCTGATGGACCGGTAGGTGGTGATCCAGTAGGCCTTCGGCACCGTCACTGACTCCCGCTCATGAGGTGGGCACTGCCCCGCTGGGCTGCCCTACGCAGGTTAACGGTCCTGGACGGGTGTGCGGGCACGCGTGGCGTCGACAACCCGGCGTACCTCGTCGCCGTCGGTGGCCTCGCGGCCGTCGCGCCGCACGGGCGCCCGCAGGTGCACCTCCCGTGCTCCGGTCTCGGCGAGCACCTGCCGGACGTTGTGCGAGCGGATGCCGCCGCCGGCGATGACCCGCAACCGGTCGCCGGCCCGCTCCCGCAGCGCGGCGATCCGCGGGGCGCCGGCCAGCGCGGTCGGCGCCCCGCCCGAGGTGAGCACCGCGTCGGCGCCGAGGTCGACGAGGTCCTCGACCGCCTGCAGCTGGTCGCGGACCTCGTCGAAGGCCTTGTGCACCGTCACCGGCAGCGGTCCGGCCGCCTCGATGAGGCGCCGCAGGACGGCCAGGTCGAGGTCGCCGGCGGTGGTGAGGGCACCGACCACCACCCCGACCGCGAGACCGTGCGGATTGGGCAGGCCGCGGATGGCCGCGATGTCGGCGAGCATGACCTGCTCCTCGACCTCGCTCACCCGGAAGTCACCGCCCCGGGGGCGGACCATCACCCGTACGGCTGCCCGCCGCAACGTCCGGAGCGCGACCTCGACCGTCCCCAGGCTGGGGGTGGTGCCGCCCTGGCCGAGGTCGGCGCACAGTTCCAGCCGGTCGGCGCCGGCGGCCTCGGCCACCAGCGCGGTCGGCACGTCGCTCACGCAGATCTCGACGGTGGTCATGCGATCGCCCCGGCCGGGGCGGCCGCCGCGGCCGACTCCGGACGCAGCGGGAAGTGGCAGGCCACCTGGTGTGCGTCGCCGGCCAGCGGCGGCTCGGTCGCGCAGATGTCCTGGGCCAGGGGGCAACGGGTCCGGAACCGGCACCCGGCGGGCGGGTTCAGCGCGCTGGGCAGCTCGCCCCGGATGGTCGCCCCGTCGCGGGCGGCCGCGGGATTCGGCGTGACGGAGGGGACGGCGTCGATGAGCGCCTGCGTGTACGGGTGCCGGGCGGCGCGGACCACGTCCCGGGCGGGCCCGACCTCGACGAGCTTGCCGAGGTACATGACGCCGATCCGGTCCGCCATGTAGTCGACGACGGACAGGTCGTGGCTGATGAAGACGTACGCGAGGCCGAGCTCCCGCTGCAGGTCCCGCATGAGGTTGAGGACCTGCGCCTGGATGGACACGTCCAGGGCGCTCACCGGCTCGTCGCCGACGATCAGCCGGGGTTGCAGGGCCAGCGACCGGGCCAGCCCGATGCGCTGCAGCTGGCCGCCGGAGAACTCGTGCGGGTAGCGCTCGAGGACCCGCCGGGACAGCCCCACCTGGTCGAGCAGCGTGGCGATCCGGGCCCGCCGCTCCGCCGTTCCGCCCACCTTCTGGATCTCGAGGGGTTCGGCGAGGATGGCGTCGACGCGCATCCGCGGGTTCATCGCGGCGTAGCTGTCCTGGAACATCAGCTGGACCTGGCGGTGCATCCGGCGGCGCTCCCGTCCGGCCAGGCCGGCGATGTCGGTGCCGTCGAGCATGATCTGCCCGGCGCTGGGCTGTTCCAGCCCGACGGCGAGCCGGCCCACGGTGGACTTGCCGCAGCCGGACTCGCCGACCAGCCCGAAGGTCTCGCCCGGGCCGACGTCGAACGACACGTCCGCCACGGCGCTGACCTGCCCGGCGGTCCGGCGCAGCAGGCCACGGCCGTGCGCGGCGTAGTTCTTGACGAGGTTCCGCACCGACAGGACGGGTTCGGCCGCCGGCTCAGCGGGTCCGGCCGGCGCACCGGCCGGATCCGGCGCCGGCTCGACCCGTGCCGGGGTGGGCAGGCCGACCGGCGCGGCGGGCTCCGCCGGCACCGGGTGCAGGCAGGCGTGCTGGTGCTCGCCGGCCGTCAGGGTCACGTCGGTGGTCCGGCACTCGTCGGTGACGTGCCGGCAGCGTGGCGCGAAGCGGCAGCCGGTCAGGGGCCGGGACAGGTCCGGCGGCAGGCCCGGGATGCTGTAGAGGCGGGCGTGCTCGCCGGACTCCCGGATCGCCGACTCGGGGAGCGCCTCCATGAGCGCCTGCGTGTAGCGGTGCCGCGGCGAGCGGAACAGCTCGCCGGTCGCGGCGGTCTCGACCACCCGTCCGGCGTACATGACGGCGACCCGGTCGGCGCGGCCGGCGATCACTCCGAGGTCGTGGGTGACCAGGATGACGGCCATCCCGAACTCTTCGCGCAGGTCGTCGATGAGTTCGAGGATCTGCCGTTGGGTGGTGACGTCGAGCGCCGTGGTCGGCTCGTCGGCGATGAGCAGGCGGGGTGAGCAGACCAGTGCCATGGCGATGGCGACCCGCTGCCGCATGCCGCCGGACAGCTCGTGCGGGTAGTTGTCGACGATCCGGTCCGGGCGGGGCATCCCGACCCGGCGCAGGATCTCGATGGTCCGCTCCCGGGCCTCGGCCCGGCCGACCCGTTCGTGCACCCGCAGCGGTTCGCCGACCTGGACGCCGATCCGCATGGTCGGGTTGAGCGAGGTGAGCGGGTCCTGGAAGACCATGCCCATCCGGACGCCGCGGATGCGGCGTACCTCGTCGGCCGGCAGCGACCGCAGGTCGCGGCCCTCGAAGAGGATCTGTCCCCCGGAGACCCGGCCGCCGGGTGGCAGCAGGCCCATGATCGAGAGGGCGGTCATCGTCTTGCCGCTGCCCGACTCCCCCACGACGCCGAGGGTCTCCCCCGGCATGACCTGGAGACTGACCCCGTCCAGGGCGTGCACCGTGCCGCGGCGCAGCGCGATGTCGGTGTCGAGGTCGCGCAGTTCCAGCAGGGGCTGGGTTCCGCCGGCTGCCGGCGTGTGCCGGCCGGACGTTTCGATCATTTTCTGCTCCTGCTCAGCGTCGCCGGAGGCGGACCTCGAAGGCGTCCCTCAACCCGTCGCCGATGAAGTTGAAGGCGAGGACGATGAGGATGATGGCGATGCCGGGCGGGTACAGCAGCCACCAGTGGCCGCTGTAGGTGTCCGCCAGGCCGTCGGAGAGCATCCCGCCCCAGTTCGCCGCGGGTGGGGGGACGCCGAGGCCGAGGAAGGACAGGTACGCGACGTAGAGGATCGCGTCGGCGACCTGGAAGGTCGCGTTGACGATCACGGTGCCGATGGCGTTCGGCACGATGTGCCGACGCACGGCCCGGCCGCCGGTGCCGCCCATCCCCCGCATGGCCTGGACGTACTCGCGGGAGCGCAGGGTCAGTGCGTCACCCCGGACCAGCCGCGCCGGTCCCAGCCAGGCGAAGGCACCGATGATGACGATGAGCATGGACACGCTCGGCGTGACGATGGCGGCGAGCAGCATGAACAGGAACAGCGACGGGATCGACATCATCGCGTCGACGACCCGCATCATGGCCGAGTCCACCCAGCCGCCGGCGAACCCGGCGACGGCGCCCCAGATCGTGCCCACGGCGGTGGCGAGGATCCCGGCGGCGAGGCCGACGATGATCGAGGTCTGCCCGCCGAGCATGAGCCGCCCCAACTGGTCGTAGCCGACCCCGTCGGTGCCGAGCGGATGCCCCTGGTCACCGGGGGCCAGGTGGACCTTGGTGAGGTCGGTGTGCACCTGGTCGGTGTGGTAGAAGAGCGGGCCGAGGAAGCAGATCGCGGCCAGCAGGACGAACAGGCCCAGGCCCACCAGGGCGAGCCGGTTCTCGCAGAAGACGACCAGGCCCTGCCGCCAGAGGCCGCGCACCGGCGCCTCGTCGGCGTCGGCCGGCCGGTCGGGGACGGCACCTGGGCGGACCGCCTCGGAGAGTGTGGTCATGACGCGCTCCGCTGGAGTCGGACCCGGGGATCGACGGCGGCGTAGAGCAGGTCGGCGACGAGCGCGCCGACCACCGTCGCGATCGAGATGATGACGGTGACCCCGAGGAGGATCGGGAAGTCACGCTTGAGCGCCGCCTGCCAGAACAGCTGCCCCATGCCGGGGAAGTTGAACAGCGACTCGACGACCAGCGCGCCGCTGAACAGCGCGGGCAGGTACATCCCGAGCAGCGCGATGACCGGGAACAGTCCGTTGCGCAGCGTGTGCCGCAGCACCACGCGCCGCTCGGAGAGGCCCTTGCTGCGGGCGGTGCGGACGTAGTTCTCGTTGAGGTTGTCGACCATGGCGGAGCGGACGTACCGCGAGTAGACCGCGATGGTGACGATGGCGAGGGTGATCGTGGGCAGGACCAGCCCGGCCGGGTCGGCGAGCACCTCCGCCACGGTGAACCCCTGCGGCGCCTCGGGCGGCAGGATCGGCCAGACCTGCGAGAAGAGGATGATCATCATGAGGCCCATGAAGAAGATGGGCGTGGCGTACGCCAGCAGCGACAGCGACGTGATGGCGTAGTCGGGCCACCGGTTGCGGCGTACCGCCTGGATCACGCCGAGCGGGATCGCCAGCACGATGGCGAGCACGGTCGACAGCAGCGACAGCACCATCGTCTTCGGCAGCCGCTGGCTGATCGCCTCGACGACCGACTGGTTGAGCTGGTACGAGTAGCCCAGGTCGCCCCGCAGCAGGCGCTGCACGTACATGCCGTACTGCTGGATCCAGGGCCGGTCGTAGCCCATGTCGTGGTTGAACGCCGCGAGCTGCTCCAGCGTCGCCTCCTTGCCGAGGGTGGCGCGTGCCGCGCCCCCGGGCAGCAGGTGCAGGATGAGGAACGCGATCACCGTGACGAGCACGACGACGACGAGGGCCTGGCCCAAGCGCGTGATGAGGTACCGGACCACCTGGGCCCCGCCTCCTCCCCGGTCGGGGCCCCGGCGGCGCGGTGGGCGCCGCCGGGGCCGGGACGATCAGTGATCGGTCACTTCCAGGACCAGTCCTGGAAGTACATGAAGTTCATCGGGTCCTGCGGCTCGACCCCCTGCAGGCCGGACCGGTACGCCGAGATCTGGAACACCGGGTTCGGCATCCAGAGCACCGGCAGGTCCTTGGCGAGGAAGTCGTTGTACGCCTTGAGCGCGCTCTCGTCGCCGGAGAACTGGGTGGCCTCGATGAGCTTGTCGGCCTCCGGGTTGCTGTAGCTGCCCAGGTTCACCGGGGCGCCGGTGGCGAAGAGCCGCTCGCCGCTGGCGAACGCCGGGTAGTACCAGCTGCCCTGCGAGCCGAAGAAGGACATGTCCCACGAGCAGGTGGCGTCCGTCGGCTTGCAGGCCGGGGTGACCGCGACCGAGTCGGGCACCTCCTTGATGGTGAGCTGGATGCCCAGCTTGGCCATCTGCGACTTGATCTCGGCGAACATCTTGGTCGTGGCGGCGAAGCCGGTCTGGCTGGTCACGGTGAGGTTCAGCGCCGTGCCGGCGGCGATGCCGTCGCCGCACTGGTTCGCCCCGGTGCCCGGCGTCTGGCAGGTGGTCTGCCCGTCCGGGGTGACCTTCCAGCCGTGGCTCTCCAGCAGTTCCTTCGCCTTGGCCGGGTCAAAGGAGTACGCGCAGCCGGTGGCGTCGGCGCCGTTGGTGCCCGGCTTGGCCGGGACCGGGCCGCAGGTCGGCGCGGCCGTGCCGGACCAGATCACCTTGCTGATCGTCGGCTGGTCGATGAGCATCTGCAGCGACTGCCGCAGGTACGGCTGCTTGAACAGCACCCCGGTCTTCGGGTTGTTGAAGTTCAGCTGCAGGTAGGTGACGGACCAGCCGTACCACGGCGAGACCGTGTAGCCCTTGGACTTGAGGTAGCCCTCCTGGGACAGGTTGGCCGCGGGCACGTAGCCGTAGTCGATGTCACCGGCGCGCAGGACGTTGAACTCGGCGTCGTCGCCGGTGAACGGCCGCAGCACGATCTTGGCGAGCTTCGGCTTGTCCGTGCCGGAGTAGGTCGGCTGGGCGGCGAGGGTGACCTCGCCGTTCGGCACGTACTTCGCCAGCTTCCAGGGGCCGCTGGTGACCTTCCACAGCTCGTTGGAGTCGTACGTCTTGGGGTCCTTGGCGGCCGCGGTGAGGAAGTCGAAGACCTTCTTCGCGCCCGCCGGCGTGCTGGCCAGGTCGCTCACGGCCGCGGTGGCGGAGTCCTTGTCCCAGGCGTGCTGCGGCATCGGAGTGATCTTGTTGAGCTGGTTGTCGACGAACCAGGCGGTGTTGAAGACCTTCGTGGTGGTGATCGAGAAGGTCTTCTCGTCCTTGACCGACCACTGCGCGATGTTGTCCGGGAGGCCGCCGGCCCGGTAGGACGCCCACTTGTCCTTGTTCGCCTTGACCAGGTCGTACCAGAACTGGATGTCCCTGGTGGTGACGGGCTTGCCGTCGGACCAGGTGTTGTCCTTCAGCGTGATGGTCAGCGTCTTGCCGCCGTCGCTCACCACCGGCGCCTCGGCCATCGAGCGCTGCGAGTCGATGTTGTACTGCGCCGTGCCGTCCAGCTTGTACTGGTAGAGGGACCGGTACAGCGCCTGGCCGAAGATGGCGTTCTCGCCCTGGGTGAAGCCGGGTGCCGAGATCGGCAGGATCCAGTTGGGGGTACGGAAGGCGACGGTCGCGGTGTCCTTGCCCTGGCTCCCGCCGTCCTTCGACGAACCGCTGCCACCACCGCAGGCGACCAGACCCGCCCCGAGAGCGACCGCGCTGGCTACCGCGACCGCGCCGCGGAGGGCGCGCCGGGGAAATCTGCTCCTCATGAATCTCCTCGATTGATGTGCACTGCCCCGCGTCTCCGGGCGCTACCGGCGGTTGCCACGCGTTCGGCCACCTGGTGCTGCTCCTCGACGTTCGACGCGGAGAATGTATCCGGGCCGAAGTGTGGAGTCAACGAAAGTTACCCTCTTTATTCGGAGACTTCAGCCAGGGTACGATCGAAGTCGGCGAAGCATCGACCGAAACTCTTCGCGTGGGCTCCGGGGCGCACCCTGCCGGGCACTGCGACACTGAGGCGGCGCCGGAGGACCGCCCGAACAAGGAGAGGCACCCTTGGAACCATCGATCTCCGCCACGCTGCGAGACCAGACCCTGAGCCTGCTGGCCAGCGGCACGGTCACCTCGCGCGCCGACCTCATCGAGGCGTTGCAGGTCGCCCCCTCGACCGTCACGAGCGTGGTCCGCCGGCTGCTGGAGGAGGGCGTCATCCTCGAGGAGGGGGTGGGCCGGTCCACCGGAGGACGGCGCCCCCGGATCCTGCGCCTGCGGGAGACCAAGGGGGTCCTCGCCGTCGCCGAGCTGGGCGGCAGGCACGCCCGGGTGGGGTTGTGCGCGCCCGACGGGGGGCTGCGCGCCACCGAGGAGGTGGCCATCGACATCGCGGCCGGACCGGCGGAGGTGTTCGAGGTCGTCGGCGCGACGGTCGACCGGCTCCAGGCGGCGGCCGCGCCCGGCCAGGAGGTGCTCGGCGTCGGTGTGGCCCTGCCCGGTCCGGTCGAGTTCCCGGGTGGACGGCTGATCGGCCCGGCCCGGATGCCCGGCTGGAGCGGCGTCGACGCGCGGGCCCGTCTCGCCGAGCGCTTCCCGGTGCCGGTCGTCGTCGACAACGACGCCAAGGCGGCCGCGATCGGCGAGTACGTCACCCGGCGCGACGAGTTCGGCGACATGATCTACGTCAAGGCCGGCACCGGCATCGGCGCCTGCCTGGTCAGCGGCGGTCAGATCTACCGCGGCGGGCGCGGGCTCAGCGGCGACGTCACCCACGTCCGCGTGGCCGACAGCGGCGAGCGGGAGTGCTCCTGCGGCAGCCGGGGCTGCCTGGAGACCGTTGCCAGCGGCGCCGCCCTGGCCCGCCAGCTGGCCGAGCAGGGCTCGTCGGCGACCACGATCCGGGACATCGTGGCAGCGGTCAGCGACGCCGACCCGACCGTGGTGACCATGGTGCGCCACGCCGGCCGGCTGCTCGGCGTCGCCCTCTCCGGCCTGGTCAACTTCCTCAACCCCGACGCCGTCGTCATCGGCGGCGCACTGTCCAGCCTCGACGTCTACGTGGCCGCGACCCGCGGAATGCTCTACGAGCGCTGCCTACCGTCCATGACCCAGTCCCTGACCATCGAAGCCAGCGTGGCGGGCCCGGATGCGGCCCTGGTCGGCCTCGGGCACCTGCTGCGCACGACGACCGACGTACGACCCTCCTGAGGAGCAACACCCGTGCCCCGACCCCTCCGCGTCGCCATCGGCGGCATCCACATCGAGTCCAGCACGTTCTCGCCGCACCTGAGCACCGCCGACGACTTCGAGGTCACCCGGGGCGATGCGCTGCTGGCCCGATACGACTGGCTCTCCCCCACCCAGCCCTGGGCCGCCGACGTCGAGTGGATCCCGCTCGTGCACGCCCGGGCCCTGCCCGGCGGCGCGGTGGACCGGGCGACGTACGAGGCCTGGGCCACCGAGCTGGTGGAGAAGCTGGGCGCGGCCGGCCCCGTGGACGGCATGCTGCTGGACATCCACGGCGCGATGACCGTCGTCGGGAGCAACGACGCGGAGGGCGAACTCGTCACCGCCATTCGGTCGGTGCTCGGGCCGGAGCCGTTCGTCTCCGCCGCGATGGACCTGCACGGCAACGTCTCGCAGGTGCTCTTCGACGCCTGCGACCTGCTCACCTGCTACCGCACCGCCCCGCACGTCGACGTGTGGGAGACCCGTGAGCGCGCCGCCCGGAACCTGGTCGAGGCGCTGCGCCGGCAGCAGCGTCCGCACAAGGCGCTGGTCCACGTGCCGATCCTGCTGCCGGGCGAGATGACCAGCACCCGCGAGGAGCCGGCCCGGGGGCTCTATGCGCGGATTCCCGACATCGAGTCCCGGGACGGCGTCGTCGACGCGGCGATCTGGATCGGGTTCGCCTGGGCCGACCAGCCGCGCTGCCGGGGCGCGGTCGTCGTCACCGGCACCGACGCCGCCGCCACCACCGAGGCGGCCCGCGAGCTCGGCGGGCACTTCTGGGCGGCCCGCGACGAGTTCGCCTTCGTGGCCCCCACCGGATCGATGGACGAGTGCCTCGACACCGCCCTGGCCGCGGCCGCCGATCCGGCCCGGCGACCGTTCTTCATCAGCGACTCCGGCGACAACCCGGGGGCCGGCGGCGCGGACGACGTCACCTTCGCCCTCGAACGGATGCTGGCCCGCCCCGAGATCCGCGACGGCTCCCGTCGTGCCGTGTTCGCCTCGCTGGTCGACCCGCAGGCCGTGGCGCAGGTCGCCGACCAGCCGCCCGGCTCGCCGGTCCGGGTGACCGTCGGCGGTCGGATCGACTCCCGGGACCCGGGGCCGCTGCCGCTCGACGGGATCCTGGAGGCGGTCGCCGACGATCCCGACGGCGGGCGGTGCGTCAGCGTGCGGGTCGGCGGGCTGAGCGTCTTCGTCACCTCCCGCCGGATGCAGTACCGCCTGCTGGACTCCTACGCCCGGCTGGGCGTCAAGGTCGACGAGGTGGATCTCGTCGTGGTGAAGATCGGCTATCTCGAACCCGAACTGTTCGAGGCGGCCGGCGACTGGCTGCTGGCCCTGACGCCGGGCGGCGTCGACCAGGATCTCGCGCGGCTGCCGTACCGGAACGTGGTGCGACCGGTGTTTCCCCTGGACCGCGACTTCACCGCGGACCTCGCCGTGGTGACCGGGTGATCGCGTGACCCAGCCCGAAGGTCAGTGCGTCCTCGCCGTCGACGTCGGCGGAACGACCATCAAGGGTGCCGTGGTCGGCGAGGACGGCCGGCGCCGGCACACGCTGACCGCGCCGTCGCGCGCGGACGACGACCCGGTCAAGGCGGTCCGGTCCCTGTGCCTGCAGCTGCTCGACGACGCGCTCGATCTCGGCGCCACACCCGCCGCGATCGGCGTGGTCACGCCGGGCCTCGTCGACGAGACGAACGGGGTGGTGCGGTACGCCGCCAACCTCCGGTTCCGCAACGTGCCGCTGCGCGCCCTCGTCGGGGACGACCTCGGGCTCCCGGTGGCGGTCGGGCACGACGCGCGGGCGGCCGGCGTCGCCGAGGCGGTGGCCGGGGCGGCCCGTGGCCTGGACAACTTCCTGCTGCTGCCGCTGGGCACCGGCATCGCCGCGGCGGTGGTGGTGCACGGCGAGCCGGTGCCGGGCGCGACCGGCTCGGCCGGCGAGGTCGGTCACATGCCGGTGCACCCCGGCGGCGAGCCGTGCAGTTGCGGGCAGCGGGGCTGTCTGGAGGTCTACGCCTCCGCCGGCGGGCTGGCCCGCCGCTACGCCCGGCTCGGCGGAACCCCGGGCTCGGACAGCCGAGCCATCGCCGACGCGGTGGCCACCGACCCGGTCGCCGCCGCGGTCTGGAACGACGCGACCCAGGCGCTGGGGATCGCCCTGGCCACCCTCACCCTGACCCTCGACCCGGCCCGCATCGTTCTCGGCGGCGGGCTGGCGGACGCGGGCGAGCTGTTCTTCGACCCGGTACGCGACGCCCTGCGCGCGGCGCTCGCCTGGCGGACCCCGCCCCCGGTGCTGCGCTCCGCCTTCGGTCCGCAGGCCGCACAGATCGGCGCCGCCGTCCTGGCCCGACGGCTCGCCGGGCTGTCCGTTCCCGACGGCTGGGGCGCACCGGAGCCGGGAGAGGGATGAGCCGGTTTCCTCTCTGACGTGGCCCGAAGACCTTGACGACGCCGGTGCGGTGCGGGTGGATTGGGCCTACACGTCCGGCGGCCGGCGCCGCCGCGGCAGTCCAAAGGAGAGGATCCACATGACAGTCCCCCGCCTGCGCGGTGCCGCGCTCGCCACAGTCACCCTGGTGGCTGTCGGTTCGGTGGTGGCACCGGGCTCGGCCGGCGCCGCACCGGGCAACCCCGGAGCCCCGCGCTACTCGGCCGGCGCCGCGAGCGTCGGCGACCCGTACTTCCCGGACGAGGGCAACGGCGGATACGACGTCCAGCACTACGACCTCACCTTCTCCTACGACCCGGCGACGCGGTACATGACCGCCACCGCCACCATCACGGCGATCGCCACGCAGGATCTCGACCGGTTCAACCTGGACTTCCGCGGTCCGCAGATCTCGTCGCTGACCGTCAACGGGCACGCGAACGGCTTCACCCGGGACGGCCAGGAGCTGGTCGTCACGCCCCGCCCGAAGCTCAAGACCGGGCAGGCCTTCACCGTGGTGGTGAGGTACGCCGGCGTACCGGGTCCGATCACCGACCCGGACGGGTCGATCGAAGGCTGGGTGCCCACCGACGACGGCGCCTTCGTCGTCGGTGAGCCGCAGGGCACGCCGGCCTGGCTGCCCACCAACGACCACCCGACCGACAAGGCCACCTTCCGGTTCACCGCGACCGTGCCGCAGGGGCTCACCGCCGTCGGCAACGGCCAGCTCCTGTCCGAGGAGACCCGGAACGGCTGGACCACGTTCACCTGGGACTCGACCGAGCCGATGGCCACCTACCTGGCGACGATCACCATCGGCACCTTCGTGGTCACCCGGTCGACCACGCCGAGCGGGATCCCGGTGTACGTCGCGGTCGACCCGCGGCAGGTCGCCGGGTCCGCCGCCGCGGTCGCGCAGATCCCCAGGATGATCGACTTCTTCTCGGCGCAGTTCGGCCCGTACCCGTTCGCCTCGACCGGCGCGATCATCGACCGGGCCCCCGACGTGGGCTACGCCCTGGAGACCCAGACCAAGCCGATCTTCTCCAGCGCCGCGAGCGTCGGCACGATGGCGCACGAGCTGGCACACCAGTGGTACGGCGACTCCGTCTCCCCGCAGCGTTGGTCGGACATCTGGCTCAACGAGGGCTTCGCCACCTACGCCCAGTGGATGTACACCGAGTACAACGGCGGCGCGTCGGTCAGCCAGACCTTCAACAGCAGCAGCAACTACGGTCGCGCCGCGTCGTCGTCGTTCTGGCAGATCATCCTCGCCGACCCGGGCCCCGAGGACATGTTCAGCAACATCCCGTACAACCGGGGGGCGATGACCCTGCACGCGTTGCGGGGCAAGGTCGGTGACGCCACCTTCTTCCGCATCCTGCGCGAGTGGGCGGCCGGCCACCGGTACCGCCACGCCGCGACGGCCGACTTCATCGCCCTCGCCGAGCGGGAGTCCGGACAGAACCTCGATGCCTTCTTCGACGTGTGGCTGTTCCAGAAGGGCAAGCCCACGAGCTGGTGACGTCGGTGGGGTCCCGCGCCCGAGACGGTCGCGGGACCCCACCTCAGGTAAGCCGCCGTGTCCATTGGCGGCGTTGGCCCGATTCCCCGGCTGACGGTCTCGCGAGCTGTCTCCTACGCTAGGCAGGTGTCGGAGATTGAGCGCCCTGAGCAGCTGGCGCGACAGCTCGTGCAGGCTGCGTCGCACGAGGAACCGCCGCGCGTTCTCGAAGCGATAGCCACGGAGCACCTGCGAGCCGGCGTTTCCCGAGAAGCTCTCCTCGACGTCTGCGCGGTAGCTCGCCAACTGTGCGAGGACGAGCCTGCCGAGGAGCACATCCTGGACCTGATGGATCGCCTCTCGGGCTGGTGTGCTCCGAGCGCCCGTCTTTGACCTGACCGCATTCGGGCGGGCCTGAGTCGCAATGGACGGCCGAGGTGCTAGCCGGCGCGGCGGGCCGTGCTGAACCGGCGTTGGTAGGCCGCGGGGCTGATCGACAGCTTCCGCGCGAAGACCCGTCGCATGCTCTCGTAGCTGGGGAACCCGGCGAGGGTCGCGGCCCGCGTCGCGGTGTGTCCCTGGTCGAGCAGTGCCCTTGCCATGTCGAATCGGATGTTCTCCACGTAGCGGGCCGGAGTCGTGGACAGCTCGTCGTGGAAGAGCCGGGTGAGCTGCCGGGTGCTCACGTTGAGGTGTTTCGCGAGTGCACCGAGCGAGTGGTCGCCGCGGGGGTTCGCCGTCACCAGATCGGTGACCGTGCGGAGGGCCGGCGAGCGGGGCGGCGGTCCCTGCAGCGGTGCCGAGAACTGGGACTGGCCGCCCGCACGCTGCATGTACACCACGAGGGCGCGGGCGACGCCGCGCGCGAGGTCGGGCCCGTGGTCCTCCTCGACGAGAGCGAGCGCCAGATCGATTCCGGCCGTCACTCCGGCCGAGGTGTACGTGGTGCCGTCGCGGACGTAGATGGCGTCGGGCTCGACGCGGCACGTCGGACACCGGGCGGCAAGCTCGTGCGCGGCGCGCCAGTGCGTGGTCGCGCGCTTGCCGTCGAGGAGGCCGGCGGCGGCCAGGACGAACGCCCCGGTGCAGATCGACGCGACCCGGCCCGCCACGGCCGCCGGTGTCCGTGCGGCGTCCGCCAGGTCGGCGGGGACACTCGTGCGCGGGTAGCGGTCGGACCCGGCCACCAGCACCGTGCCGAAGGCCGGTTGCGCGGAGACCGCGCCGTCGACCGCGATCCGGACCCCGAGGTTCGACGTGACGTCCGCGCCGGTGGGCGACAGCAGCAGGATCCGGTAGTCGGCACCGAACCGGTTCGCCTCCTTGAACACCTCGGCGGGACCGGCGACGTCCAGCAACGTCACGCCGTCGTAGACGAAGATCGCGACGCGATGGGAATTACCGTTCACCAATCCGATCCCTTCCGGCCCGATCCGCGCGGTGAGCGGCCGGACCTGGTCACCGCCCAGCCTCACATCCGGGATCTCAGCACGTCGACCTCACAGCCGGGCGCGAAGGGGTCGAATCCGTGCTCGATCAGCCAGCGAACTGCCAGCAGGCTTCGCAACGACCACCACGAGTGGATCACGTCGAGGTCGATGTCGGTGCCGTAGCCGGCGAGGACGTCGTCGAGGTGCTCCTCGCGTCCGAGCGTCTCCGGCCGGCACGGCCCGGCCGGGGCGGCAGGGCGCTTCGTGCAGCGGTCCCCTGTCCGGATATAGGTGGTTCCTGGCCGGACGAAGGCGGCGCCGTACGACGATCGGTGGGCAGCATGGACCTCGGAAAGATTGGTTCCCCACGCAATTGCCGGAGGGTCATAGATCATGCCAGAGGTCATCGCGGGGTGGGAGATCCCGGAAACCGCGGCGGTCGCCGAAGCGACCAGGCGTATTCAGGAGACGACCAGCCCTCTCATCTACCACCACTCCCGGCGCGTCTTCTTCTTCAGCCTGATGCACGCGCACAGGCTCGGCGTGAAACCGGACCCGGAACTGCTCTATCTGGCGGCCATGTTCCACGACACCGGCCTCCTGACTCCCTTTTCCGACGTCGAGCAGCGCTTCGAGGTCGACGGCGCCGACCACGCCCGCACGTTCCTCCTGGGCCGGGGCTTCTCGACGGCCGCCGCCGAGACGGTGTGGACGGCGATCGCGCTGCACACCACGCCGGGCATCCCCCACCGGATGGCGCCGGAGATCGCGACCACGCACCTCGGTGTCCTGACCGACGTGCTCGGCTTCGGCCTGGACGGGCTGGAACACGATCAGCTGGCCGAGATCCTCGCCGTTCACCCGCGAGGAGACTTCAAGAACGAGTTCCTGCGCACCTACGTCGACGGGCTGAAGAACCGCCCCGAAACCACGAACGGCACCGTGAACTCCGACGTGCTCGAACACTTCATCCCCGGGTTCCAGCGCGTGACGACGGTCGAGCGCATCCTCGGCTCGCCCTGGCCGAGCTGAGCGGATCCAGGCTCCCGCCTGATCAGCCCATACCGACGAGCTTCTCTTGGAAGGATCCGAGCATGCGAGCGATCACCGTGCGCGACCGTGGCGCGGGTGTCAGCGGGCTCACCCTGACCGACATGCCCTACCCCCACGCTGCGGAGAACGACGTCATCGTGCGCGTGCACGCTGCGGGATTCACCCCCGGAGAGCTCGACTGGCCGGCGACGTGGACCGATCGCGCCGGCCGTGACCGGACACCCAGCATCCCCGGGCACGAGCTGTCCGGAGTCGTGGTCGAACTCGGCTTCGGAACCACCGGCCTCACCGTGGGCCAGCGGGTGTTCGGGCTGACCGACTGGGCCCGCGACGGAAGTCTGGCCGAGTACACCGCGGTGGAGGCCCGCAACCTCGCCCCCCTCGCGGCCGACATCGAGCACACCGTGGCCGCCGCCCTGCCGATCTCCGGGCTGACCGCATGGCAGGGACTGTTCGACCACGCCCACCTCAGGACCGGACAGACCGTCCTCATTCACGGCGCCGCGGGCGGCGTCGGCTCGATCGCCGTTCAACTCGCGCGGGAGGTGGGCGCCCGCGTGATCGGCACCGGCCGAGCCGACGACCGTGAGCTCGCGCTCCGCCTCGGCGCGCAGACCTTCCTCGACCTGGGCGCCGACGATCTGCAGCAGGTCGGCGAGGTGGACGTGGTGTTCGACGTCATCGGCGGCGACGTCCTCGCAAGATCGACCGAACTGGTACGCCCGGGCGGCACCGTCGTCACCATCGCCATGCCACCCACCGTGCAGCCCAGGGACGGGCGAGCCATCTTCTTCGTCGTCGAACCCGATCGCGCGCAGCTGGCCGACCTCGCCGAGCGTCTCCGGACCGGACGGCTCACCCCCCTCGTGGGCGCCGTGCGACCGCTGTCCGAGACGGCCTCCGCGTTCGATCGCCGCCACCGCACACCCGGCAAGACGATCATTCAGGTCGCGGACGAAGAAGGAACGCCGCACGCGTGATCGGTGTGCGACCGCCAGGGCCGTGCCGACCGCCGGCCCGGCCGGATCGGGCGCCGTCAGACCGAGGTTGCCTCCCGGGGTCCGTACCGTTCGGCGGCGCGCGCCCTGGCCTTGGCGGCCTCCACCTCGCGGTCGCGGGGAGGCGCCTTCGTCACGAGGCCGTCCAGCAGGGTTCGGGTGGCCGCCGTCACAGCGCGGACCGCCTCTGCGAACGCCTCCTCGTTGGCTGCGGACGGCCGGGTCGTGCCGCTGACCTTGCGCACGTACTGGATGGCGGCGGCTTCGATCTCATCCTCGGTCGCCGGCGGTTCGAAGTTGTGGAGCACTCGAATGTTCCTGCACATCCCCCTACCATGCCAGGCCGGGCGGACAACCGGCATGCCCCGCCCCAACCTGATCATGGTCTCGCCGACTACCAGGGCGGCGGCTGACCTGCGTACCGAACGCCGCCGGCCGGCGGCTGCGCCGTACCATCGTCGGGCCGTGGCCTACGCTGCGTCGTCATGGACGAGCCGCGCGGGTCAGGAGTTCTCCGTCATCAGTCGCTGCACGAGGGGTTCGTGCCGGCGCAGGGCCCGCAGCAGGCCTTCGCCGACGCGATCGACCGACACATCGAGGAGCACTTCGGGCCGGTCGAGTTCGTCTACCACGAGATCGTCTCGCACCTGGTCGGTGTACATGTCTACGTCGTGGCACCGACGGAGGAACGCCCGTACCGGACGCTGATCACTTCTGGGATGAGTGAGCTGCCGATGACGGTGCCGGAGGGCCACGACATCAGCCCGTACGCCGAACTGATGCTCAGCCTGCCCGCGGACTGGCCGCTGGGCAAGGTGGCCGGGCTCGACGATGCCACCGGGTGGCCGCTGCGAGTCCTCAAGGAGGTTGCTCGGCTGCCGCACGAGTACGGGACCTGGATCGGCGAGTGGCATTCCGTGCCGAACGGTGATCCCGCGCAGCCGTACGCCGAGGGCACCCCGTTCGCCGGAGTCGTCGTCACCCCGATGCTGCGTGTGCCACCCGAGGCTCGGGCGATCGACGTCCCCGGCGGCGTCCGGATCGCGTTGCTCGCGCTGGTCCCTCTGCACCCGGATGAGATGGCGGTCAAGCTCGAACGCGGCACCGACGCGCTCATCCAGGTGCTTGATCGCGGTCGCGTCACCGAGTTGCTGGACCCGCAACGGCCCTCGTACGCCTGACAGCTGTCGGCGCGACGGCGTCGGGATCGGCAGGGCGGAGACAAACCGCCGCGTCCTGCCCTGACGGCGTCCGCGTCACGTGGCGTCAGCCGCCGCTGACATGGCGGAGGACGGCCAGGACCCGGCGGTTGTCGCTGTCCGAGGACGGCAGGCCGAGTTTCGCGAAGATGTTCGCCACGTGCTTCTCCACGACTCCGGAGGTGATGACGAGAGCCGCCGCGATCCCGGCGTTGGATCGTCCCTCGGCCATCAGCGACAGCACCTCACGCTCCCGCGGGGTCAGCGACGCCAGCCCGGCTGTGTCCTGCCCGGCCCGCATCAGGTGGCCGACCACCTCCGGATCCAGTGCGGTGCCACCGGACGCCACCCGGGTCAGCGCGTCCACGAAATCGGCGACGTCAGCGACACGGTCCTTGAGCAGGTATCCGACGCCGGTGGGCCGGTCGGCGAGCAGGCGGGTCGCGTAGCGGGTCTCCACGTACTGGGAGAACACCAGCACACCGACGTCGGGGTGGTCGCGTCGGATGTCGATCGCGGCGCGCAGCCCCTCGTCGGTGTGCGTGGGTGGCATGCGGATGTCGATGACGGCCACATCCGGTACGGCGGAGGCGATCGCGGACCGCAACGCGTCCGCGTCGGCCACCGCCGCGCACACCTCGAACCCGCGGTCGGTGAGCAGCCGGACGAGGCCTTCGCGCATCATCGCGGCATCCTCCGCGATCACGACCCGCATGTCGTCGCCTCCGTTCACACGTGTGTGGGCAGCTCGATGTCGACCCGGGTCGGGCCGCCGGCCGGACTGTGGACGCGCATCCGGCCGTCCACGACGGCGATGCGGCGGGCGAGGCCGGACAGGCCGGGGCCGTCCGGGTTCGCCCCGCCGATGCCGTCGTCCCGGACGGTCAACGTCAGGCGCTCGCCGGATCCGGCGACGCCGAGCCCGACGCGGGTCGCCCGGCTGTGTTTGGCCGCGTTCGCGAGCAGCTCGGAGGCGCAGAAGTAGGCGATGGTCTCGATGGCGGGCGCCGGGCGGTCGGGCAGCTCGACGTCCACCGCGACCGGGATGGCGCTGCTCGTCGCGAGTGTCGCCAGCGCGTCGCCGAGACCGCTGTCGAGGACCGGCGGGTGGATCCCGCGCACCAGGTCGCGCAGGTCGGCGAGGGCCTCCTTAGCTCCGCGGTGGGCGAGCGCGACCAGTTCGCGAGCCTGGGCGAGGTCGGGTGGCGGGCCGTCGGCACCGAGCTTCTCGGTCGCCATGCCGAGGTTCATCGCCAGCGTGGCCAGCCGGATCTGCGCACCGTCGTGCAGGTCCCGTTCCAGCCTGCGCATCATCGCGGCCGCGTCGTCGATCGCGCGGGCCCGGGTGACCTGCAGCTCGCGTACCCGCTCGGCGAGCCGGCGCGGCCCGAGCAGCCGTCGCATCGCGGCGACGTCCAGCGCCGTGCCGGCCCGCATCAACCACGGTGCGACCAGCAGCATGGCGAGGCCGGCCGCGGCGATGACGAACGCTCCGGCGAACGTCCGCGCGCCGATGGCGCCGAACGGCGTCAGCGCCCACACCGGTCCGAGGCTCGTTCCGGCCGGGTGGTTGCGGAACAGCGGCCACCACACCGGGTAGCTGAGGTTGACGAGGCCGAACACGTAGCAGAACGCGCCGTAGCCCTCGGGGATGGCCAGTGGCACCTTGAGCAGGCCGTACCCGACGGCGCGCCAGCCCGGTCCGTCGGCGACCACGGCGCTGATCCGCTTCGAGAGCCGGGGCGGCGGGGCGTCCACGTGCACCTCGAGCAGCCGGTCGGCGAGTGTGCGGTGCACGGCTCCCATCGCGCGCCCGATCGGGGCGGCCAGCACGACCAGGAGCGCGACGGTGAGCGGGAGCAGGACCAGGAACAGCGGTGCGACGGCAGGTGCGGGCTGCTCCGACATGGCTCCGGTCGCCCAGAGGACGAGGGCGCCCAGGGCCGGCAGGATCGCCGGCACGCTGAGGATCGCGGCCGCGCTGACCACGCCGGCGACGCAGAACACCGCCCGGCGCAGGGCCAGCGTGGTGAACGGGGCGCGCAGCGCGGTCATCGGCCCATTGTCGCCGGTCACGCGTCGCGATGGCGGAGCAGCACTCCGCCGGACAGGATCGCCACCGCCGCGTACCCGCACATCAGCAGCGCGCTGATCCAGCCGTTGAACAGTCCGGGTACCGGAGTGGTCACCGCGATCGAGTTGAGCAGCATCAGCAGCGGGACGAAGCGGCCGACCTGGATTCCGCTCTCGCCGAACAGGCCGGCCACGATCATCGGGACGAACATCAGACCGAACAGCGTGCCGATGGCGGCGCCGGAGTGCCGCACGATCGTGCCGATGCCGACCCCGATCAGTGCGGTGACGCCCAGGTACACGCCGGTCAGCACGACCGCGCGCAGGATCGCCGGGTCACCGAGGGATGCGGCCGGGATGGCGGTGCCGCGGATAGCGAGCTGCCCGCTCAGGTAGCCGGCGAAGCTCGCGGCCTGGCCGACGCCGAGGGCCGCGCCGCCGCACACGGCGGCCTTCGCGGCCAGGACGATGCGACGCCGCGGGACGGCGGCGAGCGTCGAGCGGATCATCCCGCTGCCGTATTCGCCGGTCACCATCAGGACGCCAAGCGCTCCGAGGAGCAGTTGGGCCACGATGGCGCCGCCGAGGCTGTTGTTGAGGATCTGGGCGGCGGTGGCGACCGGGGTGTGCGATCGGTACCCGAGTCCCACCCCGGCCCCGGCCGCGGCCATCGAGAGCACCGCGGCGATCGCCAGCCACCACGTCGACCGGACGCTGCTCAGCTTGATCCGCTCCATCCGGGCCGCGTGCCGGAATCCGTACCTGTTCATGACGCTCCCACTCCGCGATAGTCGGTGGTTCCCGAGGTGAGCCGGAAGAACGCGTCCTCCAGGCTGTCGTCGCCGGCGGCGAGTTCGGCGACGGTCGTCTCGGCCAGCAGCCGGCCGCGGCCGATGACGACCAGCCGGTCGGCGGTCAGCGCCATCTCGGCGATCAGGTGGCTGGACACGAACACCGTCCGGCCCTCGGCGGCGAGGGCGCGCAGCAGGTCCCGGATCCAGCGGATGCCCTCCGGGTCCAGTCCGTTGACGGGCTCGTCGAGCAGGAGGACGCCCGGGTCGCCGAGCAGGGCCACCGCGACGCCGAGCCGCTGGCGCATGCCGAGCGAGTACGTACCGGCACGCCGTGTTGCCGCGTCGGACAGGCCGACGATGCGCAGCACCTGCTCGACCCGGGAACCGGGGATGTCGTTGCTCGCGGCCAGCGCGGTCAGGTGCGCACGGGCGCTGCGGCCGGGGTGGAACGCCCCCGCGTCGAGGAGCGCACCGACCGTCTTCAACGGCCAGCTGAGGTCCGGGTACCGGACGCCGCCGATCAGTGCCTCGCCGTGGTCCGGTGCGTCCAGGCCGAGGATCATCCGCATCGTCGTCGACTTGCCGGATCCGTTCGGGCCGAGGAAGCCGGTCACCACCCCTGGCTTGACCCGGACGCTCAGCCCGTCGACGGCGACCCGGTCGCCGTAGCGTTTCGTCAGCTCACGTAGTTCGATCATACGATCGACGCTAGGCAGCGCCGCCGGCGCTCAGAAGCCGGAAACCCTCCGACTCCGCCTGGGGGTTTCCACCCCCAGGCGTCGTGGGGATGTCGCCGTCACCTGTCAGCCTGGCGGACCATCGCGTCTCTCTCGGGGTCCGGCAGGAGCTCCCGGACCTCCTGTGCGCAGCGGCAGGCGGTGGCGATCTTGGCGGCCCACTCCAGCGCCTCCTCACGGGAGGCCACGTCGACGACCACGAACCCGCCGATGACCTCCTTGGTCTCCGGGTAGGGACCGTCGGTGACCATCCCGTCCGTGGCCACGACGCTCGCCTGCTGGCGTTCGAGCCCGGCACCGAACACCCACACACCGGCGTTGACGGCCTCCTGGATCACCGCGTGCGCGGCCTTGCCCACGTCGGGCAGCTCCTCGGCGCGGATGTGGTCCATGGCGCCGTCGTTGAACGAGATCAGGTACTGCGGCATCTGCTGGCTCCCTTGTCCCGGCGGCCTTCTCCGGCGGCCGCCTGTCACCCGTGCTACGAACGGCCGGCCCCGGATCCGACGCTATGCCAGAAGAATCTTGGCACGGGACCCTCCGCCGCTCGGCGCGCCCGGATCCTGGCCGGCCGGGGTCAGCTCAGGGCGGCCACCTTGCGCAGCAGCACTGAGCGTTCGCGCTGGTTGGCGCACAGCCGGGCCGCCAGCTCCAGCTCGGCGCGCGCCTCCGGTCGCCGTCCGAGCCGGGCCAGCAGTTCCCCGCGTACGGTCGGCACCAGATGTGAGCCGGGGAGCCGGTCCGCGGCGATCAGCTCGTCCACGATGGCGAGGGCCTGCCCCGGGCCCGAGGCCATGGCGACGGCGACGGCCCGGTTGAGGTCGACCACCGGCGAGGGCGCGACCCGGCCCAGCGCCTCGTAGAGCACCACGATCCGGTCCCAGTCGGTTGCCTCGACCGAGGGCGCCGACGCGTGGGTGGCGGCGATCGCGGCCTGCAGGCCGTAGGGGCCGAGGCCGCGAGCCGAGGCCTTGGACAGCGCGGCCAGCCCACGGCGGATCGCCGAGACGTCCCACAGCCGCCGGTCCTGGTCCTCGAGCAGGATCGGTGAGCCGTCGGGGGCGGTCCGGGCCGGGAAGCGCGCGGCCGTCAGCTCGCACAGCGCGAGCAGGCCGTGCACCTCGGGCTCGTCCGGTTGCAGCGCCGCCAGCGTACGGGCCAGCCGGATCGCCTCGTACGCGACGTCGGGGCGCAGCAGCCGGTCGCCCGCGGTGGCCGTCGACCCCTCGGTGAAGATCACGTAGAGGACGCTGAGCACGCCGCCCAGCCGCTCCCGGCGCTCGCCGGCCGGCGGCAGCTCGAACGGCACCCCGGCCGCCGCGATCGTCTTCTTGGCCCGGGTCACGCGGGCCTGCACGGTCGGCACGGGCACGAGGAACGCGCGGGCGATCTCCTCGCTGGACAGGCCGCCGACCACGCGCAGGGTCAGCGCCACCCGGGCCTCCGGGGAGAGCACCGGGTGGCAGCTGACGAACATCAGCGCGAGCACGTCGTCGTCGATCCTGTCGGGGTCGACCTCCTCGTCGACCGCCGAGTCGACCGCCGAGTCGACCGCCAGGTCGGCCGCGAGCAGGGCGTACCGGTCCTGGAGGGCGGCCCGGCGGCGGATCGCGTCGATCGCCCGCCGCCGGGCCGTGGCCATCAGCCAGCCGGCCGGATTCGCCGGAGCGGCAAGTGGCCACGACTCCAGCGCCTCGGCCACCGCCTCCTGGGCCGCGTCCTCGGCCAGCCCGAAATCGCCGGTGAACCGGGTCAGCGCGGCGACGATCCGCGCCGACTCGATCCGCCAGACGGCCTCGACATCGGCCGTACCCATCAGCTCTGGCCGGTGCTCTCGCGCCCGGCCCGGTCCCGGACGTTCACTCGCCGACCTGCGGGACCTCGTCGCTGCCGGGCACCCGCCGGACCTCGATCTTGGAGCCGCGGGCGGCCGGGACCCGCTTGGCCCACTCGACGGCCTCCTGTTTCGAGGCGACGTCGAGCAGGAAGAAGCCCCCGAACAGTTCCTTGGTCTCGCCGTACGGCCCGTCCGTGACGACCGGGGCCTCGCCGCTGAAGTCGACCACGACGCCCTGGCGTGGATCGTCCAGGCCTTCCGCCGCGAGGAGGACGCCGGCCTTGACCATCTCCTCGATGAACTGGCGGGTCGTGGCCATCATCTGGTCGATGTCGGCCATCATGGCCGCGTTCGACTCGTCGGTGCCTCGCATGATCAGCAGGTACTTCGGCATCGCGTGCTCCTCGTTCGGCGCGGCCGCCTCTCGGCCCTCGCACCCTAACGTCGAACGGGTCGCCCGCGGATCGACACGGCCCCGGAGAAATCTGTCGCCGCGGCGACGGTCTGGAATGCTTCGCCCATGCCTTCCTTCCCGCCCACCTTCGCCGACCAGGTCGTCGCACAGCCGGCCCAGGCCCAGTTCGAGGCGTTCCTCGACGAGCACCGCGGCGCGCTCAACGCCTGCTTGGACGGGCTCACCGAGGAACAGGTACGCCGATCATTGGTGGCCTCCGGGACCACGCTGCTGGGTCTGGTGAAGCACGCGACCTTCGTCGAGAAGGTCTGGTTCGACGAAGCCGTCACGTGCCGGTCGCGCGCTGAGATCGGCATCCCCGAGGTGTCGGACGAGTCGTTCATCCTCGATGCCGACGACACGATCGCCACCGTCCAGCGGGCACACCGCGAGGCCTGCGAAGCGTCCCGCCGTGCGACGTCATCCCTGGATCTGGACGACATCCTGCCCGGGCACCGGCGGGGCCCGGTACCACTGCGCTGGGTGTATCTCCACATGCTGCGCGAGCTCGCCCAGCACTGCGGGCACGCGGACATTCTTCGGGAGCAGCTCGTCAACGGGTAGTGCGCGGACGCCCATGCCGCCGACGCCCAGTTCGGCGCCAGGACGAAATGGGGTGGCCTCGCCGGCCCGTCCCGCCCTACCGTCCAGCTGGATCTCCTTCGCCGACCCACGCACAGAGGACTTCACCGCGCGTGACACCGCCTGCTCGCTAGACCTGACACCTCCCGCATCGGTCGCCGACGTCGCCGTCGGCTCCTTTCCCATGCCTTCCGTCAGGTCTTCGGAGAGATATGTCTACGCGTCCTCATACCGTGCTGTCCTGGACCCTCCGGCGCGCGCGCCTTCCCCTGCTCGCGTTCGGCTGCGTCCACTGCCATTCCAGCCTCCGGCCCGTCCAGCTCCCGGTCGTCGTCGACGACCTCGCGTCCGTTCGCCCCGAACGGCTCATCGCTCATGGGGTCGGGCATCAGCCGCGGGGAGACCGCTCGCCGCACCAGGATCGGTATCCCGCGGTCGTTCCTCCTGCACCGGGCCGCCGCCGTGGGCCCGAGCCGGGGCGAGGAGCACGGTGGCCGTGCCCCGGTCTGCATCGCGCGGCAGTCCGCGCGTGGTCGCTCCGCACCGGGCGCGAACCAGCGTCGGGGCCGGCCCGACACCGGCGACGACGGTGAGCCTCGGGTGCCCACGTCCGGACGTGCCGATGAGCGCGCACGTCCGGATGTGGGCACCCGCCCGCCGAGAAACCCGTTGCGAGTGGCCGGCACCGGAGATCTGGTTGACCGGCCACCGATCACCGGAGGGAACATGACGCCCGTGCCGCTGCCCACCCCCACGCTGCACACCACTCGCCTGAGACTGCGCCCCTTCGACGACGCGGATGCGAACGACCTCTTCGCGCTGCACAGCAACGCCCGCGTGCTGCGCTACTGGGACGCGCCGCCGTGGAGCGACCGCGGGCGCGCCGAACGGTTCATCGCGTCCTGCCGGCAGATGGCCGAGGAGGGCACCGGCGCGCGGCTGGCCGTGGATCGCCACTCCGACGGGGCGTTCATCGGCTGGTGCAGCCTGAACCGGTGGAACCCGGACTACCGCAGCGCAGCGCTGGGCTACTGCTTCCACGAAGCAGCGTGGGGCCACGGCTACGCGACGGAGACCGGGCACGCGGTGCTGCGCTGGGCATTCGACACGCTGGACCTGAATCGCGTCCAGGCTGAGACCGACACCCGCAACCTGGCCTCTGCCCGCGTCTTGGAGAAGCTCGGGTTCGTGCGTGAAGGCACGTTGCGGGAGGACTGCATCGTGAACGGCGAGGTCTCCGACTCGTGGGTCTACGGGCTGATCAGGCGGGAGTGGCGGCCCTCGGCCGAGCTCTGACGGGAACGAACACGGTCCGGCCAAGCCGTCTGCTTGCACCGGCGGCCATACTGACCGTGCTGTCCCGGGGTCTGACCACGAAGGAGGTGGCCGCCGTGCCGCTCGGTCGGCTCCACCATCTGATCGTCGACTGCCCGGATCCGATGGTCACGGCGCGTTTCTGGAGCGCGGTCCTCGGCGACCCGATCACCTACGCGGACGAGGACTTCGTCGTCGTGTCGGCCAGCACGTCGGCGTCCGGGCTGGCGTTTCAGCGCGCCGCCGACCTGACGCCGCCCACGTGGCCGGAGCCGGCAGTCCCGCAGCAGATGCACCTCGACGTCATGGTGGACGACCAGGCGGCGGCAGCGGAGGCAGTGCTCGCGCTGGGCGCGCGACCGCTGCCCGGCGATCACGTCTACGCCGATCCGGCCGGCCACCCGTTCTGCCTGATCAGACGCCCGACCTGGGCGCCACCCGTGAACTGAGCTCCGCCCCGGCTCGTGCCGCAGGACCGGCGAGGCCCACCTCCCGGCTCGACGTCCATCGGCTGGTACGGGGTCCTCGGTTCGCCATTTCGGCTGGTAGAACTGCATCGGCTGCGCAGCAGCCTGGGCCACCGCAGTCCCGCCGACCACGAGGCCGCCCCGGCGGTCCGACCACCACACCGATGGTGTCCGCCACGGCGGAACGAGCTCAGAGCACAGGAGTGTCAGTACGGATGGACGGATCTGCAGGCAGTCCGTGGGCGGTGACCGGTCTGGATCCACTGGCCGGGCGGGTGTTGGAGCATTTGGTGGCCGTGCCGTCGGCGGATGTCACCGAGGTGGCCGCCGCGGTCGGGGTGTCCCCGGCGGAGGCGGGGCGAGCACTGCGGCACCTGTCGGACTCCGCACTGGTGCTGCGGATCGACGGCACGACACCGCGATGGGCGGCCGGGCCGCCACGGTCATCGCTCAGTGCGCTGCTGGCCCGGCGGCGGGCCGAGCTGGCCCGCGTCGAGGGCATCGTGGAGCGGCTCCACGAGGTGTACGAGGCGGTGTCCGGGCCGCGCGCCGCGCACCTGGTGGAGGTGCTGGAGCGCGCGGACGAGGTGCCGGCGCGCTACGGGCAGCTGCTGAAGGGGAGTTCGGTCGAGATACTGCATCTGGCCAAGCCGCCGTATGTGACGGCCACGCAGGCGCCCGTCGGCGAGTCGGGAGTGGCGCCGGGGGTGCGGCTGCGGTCGGTGTACGAGACGGACGGGTTCACCGACGCGGTGTCGCTCGAGACGGCGCTGCGCGGGACGGGTCAGGGCGGGGAACTCCGGCTGGCGTCCGGGCTGCCGGTGAAGTTGGTGGTGTTCGACCGGGCGGCGGCGCTGCTGCCGGTGCGCGGGGACCGGCCGGCGGCGGGTTCCCTGGTGGTGCACTCCCCCGCGCTGGTGGTGGCGCTGGTGGCGCTGTTCGAGAGCGTGTGGGAGCGCGCCGAGCCGGTGTCGCTAACGAGCCTGCACGGCGGGGCGGCCCCGAAGGGCGGTCTGACGACCGTGGAGCCGGATCGGCGGACATGGGAGATCCTGCACATGATGGCGACCGGGATGAAGGACGAGGCGATCGCCCGCGTGCTCAAGGTGAGCCGCCGTACCGTGCAGAAGCATGTCAGCGACGCGGGTGCCCTGCTCGGCGCCCGGACCCGGTTCCAGATCGCGCTGCTTGCGGCGGAGCGGGGGTGGCTGAAGGAGCACGACGCCGCGCCGGGACCGCTGTGAGGGGGTCCCGGCGCGGCGTCGTGCGGCGCGCCTCCTAGCCGGGGCTCACGTGCAGGACTTGGCCCCCTTCGCGTACGCCAGGCCGAAACCGCCCGCCGACGAGTCCATGAAGATCACCTCGCGTCCCGTGCCCGCTGTGGCGAACATCTGCGCGCCCGGGCTGCACGACGCCGGGCCGACGTACGTCCCGTCGAAGGTGTACTGCTTGAGCTTCGGGTTGAGCGCGTTGTCCGGGTAACCGCCGGTCGAGAGCCAGAGGTCCGCCGGGGCCTCCTCGGTGACCGTGAGGGTCGTGTCGGACAGCGTGAGGACGTCGGCACGGATCGCCTGCGGGGAGTTCTCCTCGAAGAGCAGGTGGCTGGTGCCGGTGGCGAAGTCGAAGAGCCGCACGGAGTCGTTGAACGTCCCCTGGCTCCACTCGCCGTCGACGTAGCGGCCGTAGTCGCGGTTGATCACCCAGGCGACGCCGGTGCCGGACACCTGGGGGTAGCTCATCGTCTCGGCGCCGGGGTCGCCGCCGGCGAAGGTCGTCCTGCCCGTCGCGATGTCGTACACCTCGACGCCCAGCGACCACCAGTTGCCGTTGGCGTCGGGCTGCGGGTAGTCCTCGTACCGGACATACGAGATCTTCCCGTTCCGGACGCTCGGCGCCGTCGCGTTCCCGAGCCAGTCGGGGTGCGCGAGCGTGTGGACGGTCCGCGAGCTGCCCTGCAGGTAGCGCACGACGTCGCGGTACCCCTGCTCCGGGTCGTACTGGCTCCAGGTGACGACGGTGCCGTCGAAGGCCAGGCCGTCGATCCGGTACGGGGAGCTGTAGAGCTCCTCGACGTCGCCGCCACCGACGGGCGCCGACAGGATGCGGTTGGTCTCCCACGTCGGCGAGTCGGGGTCCACCGCGATCGACAGCCACACGACCCGCTTGCCGTCGGTGTGCGGGAAGCTGTGCGGGTTCCCGTCGTTCGGGGAGATCCGGTACGGCGTGACCTTGCCGTCGGTGCGGCCCACCCAGATCGACGGCGGCTGTGTGTGGTTCGCGTCCGACCGCGGCACGGTGAACCAGCCGCCGGCCATGCTCGCCTTCATGTCGCTGTACATCCCGGTGTTGAGCCGGTCGACCAGGAGGTCGGTGTTCTTGCCGTACAGGTTCGCCTTCCACTTCGCGGTGATCCCGCGCGAGTCGAACGCCGCCCGTACCACCTTGAGGTCCTTCTGGCTCAGGCCGGAGGACTTGGCGGCGGCGAGCACCGCCTCGCGGGCGTCGACGAAGTCGGACATGGGCGTGAGGTAGTCGGTGAGCGCCCGGTAGACGATCTTGTCGGCGACCGCGCCGCCGAACGCCTGACGCAGGTCCCACAGCGCGCCGGACACGATCGTCGAGTTGAGGTGCACGCCGCCGTCGTCCATTTGCGGCGTGTCCATGAGGTGCTGGAAGTCCGCCGTGGTGGCGCCGTCGTCGAGGTTGCGCAGGGCGCACTTCGTGGGCGTCAGGGTGCGGCAGAGGTCGCCGCCGATGAGGCTCGCCTCGGGGTCGGACATCGGCGTGCCCGCCGCGTCGAGGTCGATGGCGTTGCCGAAGTAGTCGGCGATCGCCTCGTTGAGCGCGCCCGGCTGGCCGGCGTAGACGAGGCTGGCGGAGTTCTCCACCACGCCGTGCGTCATCTCGTGGCCCACGACGTCCGGGTCGGCGGCCAGCGGCAGGTACTCGTCGTCGCCGCTGCCGTACACCATGCGGGTGCCGTCCCAGTAGGCGTTGACGAACGGGTAGCCGCCGTAGGTGATGCCGACGATCGAGTTGATCGGCATGCCGTCGTCGTCGAGGCTGTTGCGCCCGAGCTCCGTCTGGAACCACTCGAACACCTTCGCGGCGTCCCAGGCCGCGTCCACGGCGCCGGCGTCGGTCAGGTCGGCGCCGAGCGTGCTCGACGGCGACGCGAACGGGCCCACGCCCTCGGGCAGCTGGCCGTCGAGAAGCTCGTAGTAGTCCCGGCCCCGAGCGTCCCAGGTGGTGATCGGCACCGTCCGGCCGTCCGGGAGGGTGTGGGTCTGGTCGATCATGAGGTAGGGGCCCGCGTCGTCGATCCGGACGAGCGGGAGCGGCACCGTGGCGCCGTGCAGGCTCCTGCCCTCGCCGACGACCGGCGTCGTGCCGTTGCCCGACGGGGGCGGCTCCGACACGGCGCGCGGCGCGACGCCGGTCCCGGCGGCGGCGAGGGCGGCGGCCTGCTGCGCGGTGGCGAAGGTCTTGATCCGGCTGACGCTGAGCAGCGTCACCCCGTTCGTCGCGCCCACGTACACGTCGCGGAGCACGGGCTGGCCCGTGACGACGTCCTTGCCCTTGACGAGCACGTGCCGCGCGAGCACGCCGGTGCCGGTCGGCATGACCACGAGTCCCTGGTCGGTGCCGCTGAGGTCGGCGTGGGCCGCGTCGGGCGTCGTGCCGCGCCGCGGGGTGCCGGCCACGACGGCCGCACCGGGGTGCAGGCTCTTGCGCACGTCCTCGACCGCTCGGGAGGTCGCGACGTCCGCGGGAATCGGGGTGGCCGTCGTGTCGACGTCGAGGTCCGTGAAGTAGCTGCCGGACGTGCCGGTCACCGCACGCTTGCCGGCCTTCTTCTCCATCCGCACCACGTACTGGGCGCCGAACACGGGCAGGCCCTTGTACTTCTGGTTCAGCCGGACCGTCTCCCGCGTGCCCTGCGTGTCGACGCTCGCCGTGGTGAGCGTGCCGGCCGGGTCGGCGATCTTGTAGCGGTCCTTGTGGCCCGTGAGGTGGGCCTTGGCGGCCTTGTCCGGTGCGATCGTGGCGTCGACCGGTTCGGCCAGGTCGTCCACGAGCGCGGGGGTGTCCGTGGCGGGCGCCACGGTGGCCGGGACGGACGCCTCCGCGGCGGTCGTCGTGCCCGTCGGCGACGGGGTAGCCGCGTTCGCGGCCTGGGCGGTTGTTCCGAGGAGGGCGGCCGCCGCCAGGATGGCGAGGGCGGGTGGTGCCTTGAGTCTGCGCATCTGTTGCTCCTGCACGCTGGTCCAGCGCCCGGCCGGCTCCTTGCGGCACGGGATTCGATCACCATCACCGCGTTGTCGGCACCGGCACAAGAACGACTTTGCGCACCTGCACAAGTCAGAAGCCCCGCGCGGGGCGATGCGCGAGCGAGCGGCGCCGGTTGGCCGGCGCCGCTCGCTTCGCTTCAGAGGGTGGTTTCGCCGGGTAGGCCGAAGTAGTCGTGCCATTTGGTGCTGGGGGCGAAGGTGGTGCCGGTGGACAGTGCGACGTAGACGTCGTTGGTGGTGGTTTTGGTGAAGACGATGAGGTCGTCTTTGCCGTCGCCGTTGGCGTCGCCGAGGTAGGGGAATTCGCCGGTGAGGCAGAAGAAGTCGTGCCATTTGACGGTGGTGCCGGTGAAGGTGGTGCCGGTGGAGGTGGCGGCGTAGACGTCGGCGTCGGGGTTGCAGGTGAAGGTGACGATGTCGTCTTTGCCGTCGCCGTTGATGTCGCCGACGCGGGGTTGTTCGGTGCCGACGGCGAACAGGTCGTGCCATTTCTGTGGCGGGCCGAAGGAGGT
>NZ_FMCS01000010.1 GCF_900091435.1 Micromonospora chaiyaphumensis | reverse complement strand
CTGAAGCAGGTCGACGGCTGGCAGGACATGCCGCTGACCGAGGCCGCCCAGACCGTGCAGGTCTCGGCCTACCCCGACGCCTACGCCCAGTGGGAGCAGCAGGCCGCCGACATCGTCGGCCAGTACTGGAACAGCTGACCCACGCAACGAACCGCTGGCCGGCACCCCGAACAGGGGGTGCCGGCCAGCGGCGTTTCCGGAGCCGGAAGATCGTCAACCAGTGGTTGACGGTGTGTTGGCGTCAACCTATGGTTGACGCATGACGGAAGAAGTAGAGCCGCTGAAGATGAACCACCCGGTACGCCTCGACGAGCTGATCGAGGGCATCAAGAAGGTGCACGGCGACGCCCTGGACCAGCTCGCCGGCGCCGTCCTGGTCGCGGACCACCTGGGCGACCTCGCCGACCACCTGATCGGGCACTTCGTCGACCAGGCCCGCCGGTCGGGGGCGTCGTGGACGGACATCGGCCGCAGCATGGGCGTGAGCAAGCAGGCCGCCCAGAAACGGTCGGCCGCGAAGGCCGAGACGGCCGCTGCCCTCGACCCGAACGCCGGGTTCGGCCGGTTCACGCCGCGTGCCCGCAACGTGGTGGTGTCCTCGCAGGAGGAGGCGCGTGCCGCCGGCAACGCCGAGATCACACCGGCGCACGTGGCCCTGGGCCTGCTGGCGGAGCCGGAGGGGCTCGCCGCCGCGCTGATCGTGGCGCGGGGCGTACCCCTGGAGCGGCTGCGGGAGGCGGTCACGGCGACCCTGCCGGCGAAGGCCGAGACGGTCCCCGACCTGATCCCCTACGACGCGCGGGCCAAGAAGGTCCTGGAGCTGACCTTCCGGGAGGCGCTGCGGATGGGCCACAACTACATCGGGACCGAGCACATCCTGCTCGCCCTGCTCGAGGAGGAGGGCGGCGACGGCGTGCTCACCGGGCTCGGGCTGGAGAAGACCGCCCTGGAGCACGCGGTGGAGGGCGCCCTCGCCGAGATCACCCGCAAGCGAGCCTGACCGCACCGTGCCGGGCACGCGCCACGGGGGCGCGTGCCCGGCGCGGTGGCGTCAGGCGCCGGGGAAGCCGTAGCGGGCCGCGTGCTCCGGGTCGGCGGGGTCGACCTGCCGGATCCCCGCGTCGGCGAGGCGCTTGTTCACCTCGTCGAGCTGCTCGCGGACCAGCCGGGCCTCCTCCTCGGTGACCCGGCCGCGGTGCGGCTTGCCGGCGTGCTCGATGGTGCCGTAGTCGATCTTCTCGGCGGTGCGCCGGGCCTTGGGCGGCTTGACCCGCTCGGCGGTACGCAGCAGTTGCGCCATCGGCACGTCGGTCGCCATCGCGTCGAACTCGCTGGCGGTCAGCACCACGCGACGCGGCTCGCCGCCGCCGTGCCGGTCGTGGATCTCCACGACGGCCACGTCCAGCGCCGCGTCGTCGATGCTCTCCACCTCGAGCGGGGTGGCGTCGAGTTGCACGGGCCCGGCGACGAGGTCCGGGTGCTCCAGCACGACGACCTTGACCACCTCGTCGTCGGGGCGCAGCACCTGGCCGCTGAAGTCGGAGACGTGGATCGTCTTCTTGCCCATGCGCGGGGTTTCTCCTGTGGTTGGCCGGAATTCGGGACCACAAGACGGTACCGGACAGGTGTGCGAAAGCTCGGTGCGGAGCGCCCCGGTGTGTCGGGCGTCAGCGGGCGGTGAGGCCACGCCGGGTGGAGGCGCCCGCCGGCAGCGCGTTCAGCTCGGCCCAGGAGAGCGACCTGCGGCGCGCCCCCCGGTAGTCGGCCTGCGCCGGGAACCGCCCGGCGGCCTCGACGGCCTGCCAGCGCTGCTCGGCGTCCTGCTGGTACCGGTCATTCGGCTGATTCGGCATGACCATTACCGTCCCAGAGAAACTTGTACATGTATGGAAATGAATATGACGCGGGATCGATGGCTCCGGTTCCCGCGGTGCCGCTGATGTTCTGAACCGTCTACCCGGCCGCCGGGCGCCTCAACCAACTCTCGCACCGGATCCGGCGCCGCGGCGTACCATGATCACGTGCTCGACCGGCGGTTGTTCCTGCACCTGGCGACCTGGTTGGGGCAGTGGCCGGCAGGCCCCGGGTTGCACGTGGTCCGGTCGCACCGGCGCGCCCGGCCGGCCTGGGACGGGCGGCTGCGCCCGGCCGTCGCCGTCGCGTCCCCGGAGTGCGCGCTCCTCTCGGTGCCGCCGGACCGGGCCGCCGTGGTCCGGGACCTGATCCGGGAGCGGCCCGGCGACGAGCTGCTGGCCGCCCTGCCGGCGGCGGTCGGCACGCCCGAGTTCACCACCCACGCCGGGCTGTTCCGGTGGAGCACCGCGCCGGCGCCGCTGCCGGACGCCGGTGAGTGGGTGGCGCCGGCCACCCCGGGCCTGCCGCCCTGGCTGCGGCTGTTCGACCGCGAGGTGCTGGTGGTCCGGGACGGCGACGGGGCGTACCTGGCCGGCGCGGGGATCAAGCGGCACGACGCGTACGGGCACGAGCTGGCCGTGGGCACGGCACCGGCGGCGCGGGGGCGGGGGCTGGCCCGGCGGCTGGTGGCCCAGGCGGCGCGGCGCGTGCTGGACGAGGGCGCCGTGCCCACCTACCTGCACAACCACGACAACCACGCCTCGGCGCGGGTGGCCGAGGCGGCCGGCTTTCCCGACCGCGGCTGGACCTCGTACGGGGTGTTCCCGCGCTGACCGGGCGGCGCGAACCGTGGATCCCGGGCCGGATCCACGGTCCGCGGCCTGTCCCCCCAGGTCCCGACCCTGGTAACGCTATGTGTCGGTCCCGTGTCGAGCAAGGGGTGAGGAGCGGATGACCCCTGTCCGGTTGCGGACTTGAGCTGGGGTTCGGCCCGGCGATGGCGCTCGCGGCGGTCAGTGACGCAGCGTGTGGATCAGGGTGACCACCTGGCGGGTCACGGGGCGCAGCACCCGGAGCCGGGACAGCCCCACGAGCCGGTCGACCAGCGGGACCGCGCCGTCGATGAGCTGGCGGGTCTTGGCCTGGCCGGGGGAGCGGTCGTGCACCCAGTAGAGCACCACGCCCATGTAGCCGAGCCAGAGCAGCTCGGGCAGCTGCTCGCGCAGCTCGTCGTCCACCCTGGCGGCCGAGCCCTCCAGCACCTCGCGGAAGAGCGCGACCGAGGCGTCGCGCGGGCCGGACGACTCGGCGGAGAACGGGCTGAGCGGCGAGGTGGGCTCGGCCGCCGTCTTGAAGAAGGCGGCGGCGAACGAGTGGTACGGCGTCAGCACGTCCACCCCGGCGTGCAGCACGGCGGCGAGCCGGGCCGCGAAGTCGCGCTCCCGCGCCAGCGCCGGCGCGGCGACGAGCCGGTGCTCCCGCTGGGTGTCCGCGTAGAACTCCTGGATCAGGTGTTCCTTGGAGCCGAAGTAGTAGTAGGCGTTGCCCACCGCCACGCCGGCCTCCTGGGCGATGGCACGCATGGTGGTGCGCGCGTACCCCCGCTCGCGGAACAGCCGCATGGCGGTGTCCAGGATCAGCTGGCGGGTCTGCTCACCCCGGGCCGTCGCCCCGGTGCTCGGGCCACCCGCAGCGGTCGTCGGCGCAGTCTGCTCGGTCATCGTCGTCACCGTATCCCGGGTCCGGCCAGGGTTCCCGGACCAGCTCGCGGACCGCGGAGGCGGTCGTCACCACCCGCCGGGCCAGTGGCAGCAGGTGCGGCCGGGCCAGCCGCTCGGCCGTGTGGCGGTGGTCGGCCAGCGCCCAGAGGCAGGCGAACCAGGCGCCGTCGCCCGCGTAGACCGCGCCCGTGTCGGCCACCACGGTCAGGTCCCGCAGCGTGGCGTCGTGGTCGAGCCCGGGGAAGCGCCGCCGGGCCTCGGCCGACCCGGCCGGCAGGAACTCCAGGGGTACGAGCTGGGCGCGCGACGCGAGCCACTGCCGGGCGGCCCGGCACAGCGGGCAGTGCGCGTCGTAGAGGACGGTGAACCCGCGGATCCCACCGGCCCCGTGCCCGGTGGGATCCGTCGGGCGCCCGCCCGGGGCGAGCGTCATCGAGGCGGGGCGGGCGGCGCCTGCCCCGGTGTCGGGCCGGCCGGCGGTGCGGTCGGGGCGACCGGCCGGGGGCCGCCCTGCGGCGGGAGGTAGCCGACCGGGGCGAGCGGCGGCTGGGCGGCCACCTGCTGGCGCAGCCGCCCGCGCCGGTAGCGGCCCAGCGCGAAGACGTTGAAGAAGTGCAGCGCGCCGAGGACCAGCAGCACCCAGCCCACCTTCATGGAGAGCTGTTCCAGCGCCTGGCTGGTGGTGCCCACCGGGTCGGCCTCCTTCATGGCGACCGTGACGTAGCCGAGGTTGAGCAGGTAGAAGCCGACCACCAGCAGGCTGTTGACCGCGTCGGCCAGCCGCTTGTCGGCGAAGACGTCCTCCAGGAAGACCAGCCCGTTGCGGGCGAGCGCCCGGGCCACCCACACGGTCAGCCCGATGCTGACCGCAAGGTAGGCCAGGTACATCCAGACCTTCACGTCCATCCCCGTCGCCTCTCTTGAACACGTTCAAATCGAAGTCGGGCTCAGCGTACGACAGATTTTGAACGCGTTCAAGTACGCCGACCGCGTGCGGGCCGGTATGGTCGCGACGGCGTTGGCGGAGCGGACGGGCGGATCATGGAGATCGGTACGGGGGACGCGGGGGCGGGGCGGCTGGTCCTCAGCCCGGTCGGCGACCTCGACATGGCCGGGGCGCCGGCGTTCGACCGGGCGCTCGACGGCGCGCTGGAGCGCCCCGACCTGCTGGAGATCGTGGTCGACCTCGGTGGCGTCGCCTTCCTCGACTCGACCGGCGTGGCCGCCCTGCTGCGCGGCGCCGCCGAGGCGGTCGGTCGCGGCGCGACCCTCCGGGTGACCGACCCGCAGCCGCTGGTGGCCCGGGTTCTGCGGATCACCGCGGTCGACGTCCTGCTCGGCTGGCCGGGCGGACGCGACGACGACGGCTCCGCCGTGGAACCCGGCTGGCGCCGCCTGCGCTGAACTGCCTCAGGGCTCCATCCGGGCCGCCGCCGCGCCGGACCACTCCACCAGCACCATGGTCGCGTCGTCGCGGGAAGCGGTGCCGC
Source organism: Micromonospora chaiyaphumensis (assembly GCF_900091435.1). Taxonomy (GTDB): domain Bacteria; phylum Actinomycetota; class Actinomycetes; order Mycobacteriales; family Micromonosporaceae; genus Micromonospora; species Micromonospora chaiyaphumensis. The sequence continues at coordinate 303,823 of NZ_FMCS01000010.1, read as the reverse complement.
GGTGCGCGGCCACGGCGCGGCTCAGCCGGCGCAGCGTCTCCGCAGCGGGCAGCTCCGAGCCGATGAGCCGCTCGGCGAGGTCGGCCAGCCGGGGCAGCCCGAACATCTCCCCGGCCGCGTCGCGGGCCTCGGTCACGCCGTCGGTGTAGAGCAGCAGCCGGTCCTCCGGCTCCAGCCGGGCCTCGCCCGGCTCGCCGCCGGGCAGGTTCAGACCGAGCGGCGGGCGCCGGCCGCCGGTCAGCGCGCGTACGGCCCGTCCCCGGCGCAGCAGGACCGGTGCGGGGTGCCCGGCGTTGACGTACCGGACGCGGCCGGTGTCGATCTCGACCTCGGCCAGGACGGCGGTCACGAACCGCCCGTCCCGCCACTGACTGAGCAGGGCCGCGTCGACCGCGGCGACCTGCTCGGCCAGCCCGCCGCCGGTGCGCCGGGCGGCCCGCAGGGCGGCGAGCGCGACCGACGTGGTCAGCGTGGCGGGCAGCCCGTGCCCCACCCCGTCCAGCACCGCGAGCGCGAGCCGGCCGTCGTCCAGCGCGTAGTCGAACGCGTCCCCGCCCACCTCGTAACAGGGCTCCAGGATCGCGCTGACGACGGCCGTGTCGGTGGCGAAGGTGAGCGGCGGCAGCTGCTGCCAGAGCAGCTCGGCCGAGACCGCCATGGGCCCGCTGCGCCGGACGCGCTGCAGGCCGTCGCCGTACGCGGACTTGCTGGCCACCAGGTGCCCGATGAGCCCGGCGATCGTCTGGCAGCCGTCGCGGAGGGCCGGGTCGTCCGGGTCCGCCCCGGCCGGCAACCGGACCTCCAGCAGGCCCAGCCGCTCGGTGCCGTCGACCACCGGCACCCAGAGCCGGCCGTCGTGCCCGGCCCGCACCCGCACCTCGGTGTAGGCACGGCCGGGCAGGCTCGTGTCGATCGGCAGCGGCTCCGGCAGCGGGCGACCCGCCTCGGGAAGCGGGCGCAGCAGCTCCTGCTCGACGTCCACCAGGTAGGTGGTCACGGCCACGCCGAGGTGGCGCACCGCCTCGGTAACCGCCGTGGACAGCGCGTCCGGTGGCACCCGGTGGGACCGGGAGGCCAGGTCGGCCAGCGCCCGGTGCCAGGGCTCGGTTGCGCTCATCCGACCCGAGTACCCCGGAACGCGGCCGGGCAGACCTCAGCCGGCCAGGCCGAGCACCTGTGCCGCCGCGCGGCCGTTGGCGTGGCTGGCGCCGTACGTGGTGACGAAGGCTCGTGCCCCGGTCGGCCGCCAGTCGCCCGGCCAGCCCATCTCGACAACGGTCACCGGGTGCGTGGCGGCCAGCGCGTCGACCAGCTCCCGGGCCCCGGGCAGCCGGTGCAGGTGGCGGCCGACCAGCACGACGGGCCGGTCCCCGGCGAGCCGGCGCAGCGCGTCCGGGTCGGTCTCGCCGGCGACCGCGCGGACCACCTCCGCCGCGGCCAGGTGCGGGCCCAGCCCCCAGGGCACCCGCCCCTCGGCGATGGTGGAGGGGGCGTGCACCTGCACCACGAGCGGCGCGGTCAGGCCGGTGACGTCGCCCTCGACGCGCACCGCGCGCAGGGCGGCGGCGTAGCCGAGGCCGTCCGGGGTCCCGGTCGCGGAGCCGCCCGCACCGGTCCAGGCCGCCAGCTCGGCGGCCCGGCCGGCGGCCTCCTCGACCCGGGCCCGGTCCAGCCGCCCGTCGGTGAGCGCCGCGACGATCTCCTCGACGACGTGCTCCACCAGGTCGGCGTCGACCTTGGCGCCGATGCAGAGCAGATCCGCGCCGGCGGCCAGGGCGCGGACCGCGGCCGGTCCCACCCCGCCCGCGGCCAGCGCGGCACCCTTCATCTCCAGCGCGTCGGTGATGACCGCGCCGGCGAAGCCGTACTCGGTGCGCAGCAGGTCGACCAGGACCGCCCGGCTGAAGGTGGCCGGACCGTCGCCGGTCAGCGCGGGCACCCGGATGTGAGCGGTCATGACGGCGCGTACCCCGGCGTCGACCACGGCCGCGAACGGCGGCAGGTCACGCTCGCGCAGCACGGCCGGTGGCACGTCGACGGTGGGCAGCTCGTAGTGGGAGTCGGCGACCGTGGCGCCGTGGCCGGGGAAGTGCTTGGCGCAGGCGGCCACCCCGGCGGACTGGAGCCCGACGACCGCGGCGGCCGAGTGGACGGCCACCCGGACCGGGTCGGCGCCGAACGAGCGGGTGCCGATCACGGGATTCTCGTCGGCGGTGTTCACGTCGACGGTCGGGGCGAGGTCGAGGTTGATGCCGAGGGCGGCCAGTTCCGCGCCGATCGCCGCGTACACCTGGCGGGTGAGGGTCGGGTCGTCGACGGCGCCGAGGGCGGCGTTGCCCGGGTACGGGCTGCCGGTGGCGTGCGCCAGCCGGGTGACGTCCCCGCCCTCCTCGTCGATCGCGATGAGCACGTCCGGGCGGCCGGCGCGCAGCGCCGCGGTGGTCGCCGCGACCTGGGCCGGGTCGTGGATGTTGGTGCCGAACAGGGTGTGCCCGGCGAGCCCCTCGGCGAGCAGGTCGACCGCCCAGTCGGGCGGGACCGGGCCGGGGTACGCCGCCAGCAGCGTGCCCAGCGCGAGCCGGCGGAGTCCTGGATCCAACCCCACGAGTATCCCCTTTCCCTGCCGGGTCGTCCGACGGCCCCGGATCGAGGTGGCCGATACGCTAACGGACACCCCTCGGCAGGCGTTTTGTGGTTAGCAAACTTTACTGAAAATAAAGGACGTGGCATGAGTGCGACCCGGCTGCCCGGCACCCCCCGACTGTTGCGGGCGCTCAACGACCGCGCGGCGCTGGAGCTGCTGCTCGAGCAGGGGCCGTTGACCCGGGCGCGGATCGGCGAGCTGACCGGGCTCTCCAAGGTCACCGCGTCCCAGCTGGTCGAACGGCTGGAGGAGCGCGGCCTGGTCACCCGGGTCGGCGAGCAGGCCGGCGGGCGGGGCCCGAACGCCCAGCTCTACGCGGTCCGCCCGGGCAGCGCGTACGTGGTCGGCGTGGACGTCGGCGCCGAGCGGGTGGTGGCCGCCTGCGCCGACATCACCGGGGCGGTGGTCGGCCGCGTCGAGCAGTCCACGAAGGACACCGACGACCCGGTCGGCGTGGTGCACAACGCCGTGGTCCAGGCGGCCAGCAGCGCGGGCGCCGAGCTGTCCAGCGTACGGCGGATCGTGCTCGGCACCCCGGGCCTGGTCGACCCGGGCACCGGCGACATCACCTTCGCGTTCAACCTGCCGCGCTGGCACAGCGGCCTGCTCGCCGCGCTCCGGGAGGACCTGCACACCCCGGTGGTCTTCGAGAACGACGTGAACCTCGCCGCCGTGGCCGAGGCGCAGTCCGGCGCGGCGCAGGGCACGGCGGACTTCGTGCTCGTCTGGCTGGACGCCGGTGTGGGTCTGGCCATCATGCTTGGCGGGCGGCTGCACCACGGCAGCAGCGGGGCGGCCGGCGAGATCGGCTACCTGCCGGTGCCCGGCGTACCCATCCCGCGCGACGTGTCGAAGCGGGCCAAGCCGGCGTTCCAGCAGCTCGCCGGTGCCGACGCGGTCCGTGCGGTGGCCGCGGAGCACGGCTTCGCGGCGGACGGCGCGGCCGACGCGGTGCGCGCCGCGATCGCCGCCGGCACGGCGGGCGGCCCGATGCTGGACGAACTGGCGCGCCGGCTGGCGCTGGGTGTGGCGAGCACCTGCGTGGTGCTCGACCCACCGCTGGTGGTGCTGGCCGGCGAGGTGGGGCAGGCCGGCGGCGCGGCGCTGGCCGAGCGGGTGCAGCACGAGGTCGCCGCGATCACGCTGGTCCGGCCGCGGGTGGTCAGCACCGGGCTGACCGAGGAGCCGATCCTGCGCGGCGCGCTGCGCACGGCCCTGGACGCGGTGCGCGACGAGGTGTTCGGCTCGACGGTCGGCTGACCGCCGGCCCGTCGTCGCCCCGGCCGCCATGTGAAGGAATTCTTCACGAGGTGATGGAACTCTGCAAGGAGTTGCCGGTGCGGCCCGCGATCACGGGCCGCACCGGCGCCCCTCAGATCAGGTCGCGACGGCGGAACGCCGTGAAGGCTCCCACCGTCAGGGCGGCGGTCAGGGCGAGCAGGACCACCAGGCCCGGCGCCCAGCCCAGCGAGTAGTAACCGTCGCAGAAGCCCGCGATGTCGCCGGAGCAGGCGTCGTTGTCCCAGAACCGGGCCTCGCCGCTGAGCCAGGCGGCCAGGTAGCTGGAGAGCATGAACCGGTCCGGGCGGGTCACCGAGAGGATCTGGAACACCAGCCGCGCGCCCAGCTCCCACACCACCAGGTAGGCGGCCACCGTGCCGAGCGCCGCCGAGGTGTGCCGGCCGAGCGTGGCCAGGGCGAAGCCGAGCGCCGCGGCGAGCAGCACCAGCACCAGCCCGCGCACCCAGACGGCCGCGAGCGACGACCAGAACGCGCCGCCGATCCGGCCGGTCAGCCCGGACGCCTCGCCGATCAGCCAGAACACCCCCAGGTAGACCACCGACGCCAGCGCGGAGAGCCCGAGCAGCCCGCCGAGCAGCGTGCCCAGCTTGGCGCCCAGCACCGCGAACCGGCGCGGCCGCCAGAGCAGCAGGTTGACCACGCCGCCCGAGTTCAGGTCGGCGCCGATGTAGGAGGCGCCGACCAGGAACCCGAACATGGCCAGGAACGCGATCAGGAAGTAGAGCAGCGGCTCCGCCTCGTTGGCGAAGACGAACACCCCGCTCAGGTAGTCGGAGGCGCTGGGCAGCTTGTCCATGAGGGCCGGGTCGATCTGCGCGCAGTCCCGGGGCAGGTAGTCGTTCTCGTCCGGCGTCACGGTGCCCGCCTTGATGCGCAGGCAGCGGTCGTGCGCCAGCTCCAGGTTGCGCACCTCGTCGGCGGCCTGCGTCTGGGCCCGGCTCAGCTCCACCGGCGTGGGGCGGTGCGAGCCGGCCAGCGTCGTCGCCACGGTCAGCGCGAACGCGACCGCCAGCAGCAGCACCATGAGCTGCACGAAGCGGCGGGCGGCCAGCCGCTCCAGCTCGGCACGGACCAGGTTCACGCGTCCACCTCCCGGCTCTCCCGGACGTCCAGGTCGATCACTCCGTCGTTGGGCGGTGCGCCGTCCACCTGACGGGGCAGCGCCGGGTGCGGATGGTCACCGGTCAGCTCCAGGAAGACGCTCTCCAGGTCCGGCCGGAGCGGGGTCAGCTCGCGGACCCAGAGGCCCTGCTCGCCCAGGGTGCGGCTGATCAGCTCGGGGTCGACGACCCCGGTCACCACGAGATGGTCGTGGTACGGGATGACCGCCAGGCCGGCGCGGCCGAGCAGCTCCACGGCCCGCTCGGGTTCGGCCACCCGTACCTGCCACTGGTGCTGGTCGAAGCCGGCCAGCACCTCCGCCACCGGCCCGTACGCGACCCGCCGGCCCCGGCTGATGATCGTCACGTGGTCGCAGATGAGCTGGATCTCGGCCAGGATGTGGCTGGAGAGCAGCACGGTCACCCCGGCCGCGGCGAGCGACCGGGTGAGGTCGCGCATCTCCCGGATGCCGGCCGGGTCCAGCCCGTTCGCCGGCTCGTCCAGGATCAGCAGCTGCGGGTCCTTGAGCAGCGCCGACGCGACCGCCAGCCGCTGCTTCATGCCCAGCGAATAGCCCTTGACCCGCTCGTCGCCCCGGTCCCGCAGGCCGACCTGCTCCAGCACCTCGTCGACCCGGGCGGTGGGCACGCCGCCGGCCAGGGCGAGCAGCCGCAGCGTCTTGTGGGCGGTGAAGTTGCCGAAGAACTGCGGGCTCTCCACGATCGCGCCGACCCGCCCGGCCACGTCGGCCAGCCGCTCCGGGGACTCGGCCCCGAGCACCCGCATCCGGCCCGCGTCGGCCCGGACCAGCCCGAGCAGGGCGCGCAGCGTGGTCGTCTTCCCCGAGCCGTTCGGGCCGAGGAAGCCGTGCACCTGGCCGGCCTCGACCAGCAGGTCGAACCCGTCGACGGCGATCCGGCGGCCCTGACGCAGGGTGTGGAACGTCTTGCGGAGACCGGCGATCTCGATGACCGCGCTCATCCGCACGCCTCCCGGCAGCGGTCGGGCATGAGGCGTCCTCCCGGAGTGGTGACCAACGACACGGCGCCCCACCCTATGGCGACGACGACGCCCGTGGGGGGCACCAGGCCGGCTGCGTGGTTGGATGGACCGGTGACTGGTGACCTGATCCCCGGCGCCGCCGGCGCCCCCGCCCCCGCACCCGTGGACGCGGATCTGGTGGTCAGCCTCGACGGTGTCGGCGTCCGGCGCTCCGGCAACGCGCTCCTGCAGGACGTCGACTGGCGGGTCGAGCTGGACGAACGCTGGGTGGTGCTCGGCCCCAACGGCGCCGGCAAGACGACCCTGCTCAACCTGGCCGCCGGCCGGCTGCACCCGACCACGGGCACGGCCCACGTGCTCGGCGAGCGGATCGGCCGCACCGACGTCAACGAGCTGCGGACCCGGATCGGTCTCTCCACCGCCACGCTCGCCGAGCGGATCCCCACCGACGAGCGGGTCACCGACGTCGTGGTGACCGCGGCCTGGTCGGTGGTGGGGCGCTGGCGGGAGAGCTACGACCGCACCGACGAGGCGCGCGCCCGGGCGCTGCTCGGCCAGCTCGGCATCGCGCACCTCGCCGAGCGCACGTTCGGCACGCTCTCCGAGGGCGAGCGCAAGCGGGTGCAGATCGCCCGCGCCCTGATGACCGACCCGGAGCTGCTGCTGCTCGACGAGCCCGCGGCCGGGCTGGACCTGGGCGGCCGCGAGGACCTGGTGGGCCGCCTCGCCGAGCTGGCGTACGACCCGGACGCCCCCGCCATGGTGCTGGTGACCCACCACGTGGAGGAGATCCCGCCCGGCTTCACCCATGCGCTGCTGCTGCGCGAGGGGGGCGTAGTGGCGCAGGGCCTGCTCGCCGAGACGCTCACGGCCGACAACCTGTCGAAGACGTTCGGCCTGCCGCTGGTCGTCGCGCGGGCCGGCGAGCGCTGGACCGCCCGCGCCGCCTGAGCCCGACGGAGGCTACGCCGTGCAGCAGACCCGGATCGCCGTGGTGGGCAGCGCCAACATGGACCTGGTCGGCACCGCCGCCGCGCTGCCCCGGCCGGGGGAGACCGTGCTCGGCGACGACTTCGTCATGCTGCCCGGCGGCAAGGGCGCCAACCAGGCCGTCGCCGCCGTGCGGGCCGGCGCGTCCTGCGTCTTCCTCGGCGCGATCGGCTCGGACGCCTTCGGGGTGACCCTCCGGGCCCGGATCACCGCGGCCGGCGTCGACACCGGCCACCTCCGGGTCGTGTACGGCTCGTCCGGCGTCGCCCTGGTCATGGTCGGTGGCGCGGGGGAGCACGCCATCCTGGTCACCCCCGGCGCCAACGAGGCGTTCACCGGCCCCACCGAGGACGAGCTGGCCGCCGTACGCGAGGCGGACGTGCTGGTCGCGCAGCTGGAGGTGCCGGTCGAGACGGTGACCGCCGCGGCGCTGGCGGCCCGGTCGGCCGGCACCCGGGTGGTGCTCAACGCGGCGCCCGTCCGGCCGGTGCCGGCGGAGCTGCTGGCCGCGACCGACCTGCTGGTGGTCAACGAGACCGAGGCGCGGGCGCTCACCGGCCGGGGCCGGGACGAGCCGGAGGCGCTGCTCGCGGTGGTGCCCCGGGCGGTGCTCACCCTCGGCGGCGACGGCGCCTGGTACGTCGAGCGCGACCGGCCCGCGGTGCACGTGCCCGCCGTGAAGGTCGACGTGGTCGACTCCACCGCGGCCGGCGACGCCTTCACGGCAGCCCTGGCGGTGGCGTGGGGCGAGGGGCGCGAACTGGTCGAGGCGGTGCACTGGGCGGCGGCGGCCGGGGCGGCCTGCGTCCGCAAGCTGGGCGCCTCGGTGGCGCTGCCCCGCCGGGTGGAGATCGACGAGCTGTTCAGCCGGCCGGTCTGACCTCAGGCGGCACCGGCGCGGAACGCCCGCCGGTAGGCCGACGGCGAGGTGCGCATGGCCCGGCCGAAGTGGTGCCGGTAGGTGACCGGGCTGTCGAAGCCCACCGCCCCGGCGATCTCGGCCACCGGCGCGTCGGTCGTCTCCAGCAGGGCCAGGCTGGCCCGCACCCGCTGGTCGATCAGCCAGCGGATCGGGCTGGTCCCGGTGGCCCGGGCGAAGTGCCGCAGGTAGCTGCGGGTCGACAGGTGGGCCTGCCGGGCCAGCGCCGCCACGGTCAGCGGCTCGGCCAGGTGGCGCACCGCCCAGGCCAGGCTCGCGGCGATCCGGTCGTCGTCCGGGTCCACACTCACCGGCGCCTCGATGAACTGGGCCTGCCCGCCGTCGCGATGCGGCGGGATGACCAGCCGCCGGGCCACCGCGTTGGCGACCGCCGCGCCGAAGTCGCACCGGACCACGTGCACGCAGAGGTCCAGCCCGGCGGCGCTGCCGGCGCTGGTGAGGATGTCGCCGTCGTCCAGGTAGAGCACGTCGGGGTCGACCGCCACCGCCGGGTGGCGGCGGGCCAGCAGGTCCGCGTACCGCCAGTGGGTGGTGGCCCGCCGGCCGTCGAGCAGGCCGGCGCCGGCCAGCGCGAAGGCGCCCGAGCAGATGGACATGAGCCGGGCGCCCCGGCGGTGCGCGCGGCGCAGCGCGGCCACCAGCTCGGGCGAGGGGTCGACGGTCACGTCCGGCACCCCGGGCAGGATCACCGTGCCCGCCGCGGCGAGGGTCTCCAGGCCGTACGGGGTGTGCAGGGCGGCCCCGCCGACGACCGGCACCGGGCCGGGGCGCTCCGCGCAGACGGTGAGCCGGTACCAGTCGACCTCCAGCTCGGGCCGGGGCAGCCCGAACACCTCGGTCACGATGCCGGTCTCGAAGACCGACATCCCCGGGTACGCGAGCACCGCCACGGTCCGGTCGACGGAGGTCATGGCGGGATGTTAGCGAAGGACGGCGATCACGCCACTCCCGGCGGCGGCGCGACGGGCCGCAGGATCGGGGCATGACCTTCTCCGTGCCGCCGGCCGACCCGGCCACCGCCGCCGCCCACTTCCGCGCCCGACTCAGCTTCGAGACCGACGTCAGCGACGTGCACGCCGCGCTGGAGGCGGGCACGCCCGGGCTGGTCGTGGTCGACTCCCGTGGCGACGCCGCCTGGGAGCAGGGCCACCTGCCGGGTGCCCTGCACCTGCCCACCGCCGAGATCGCCGCCCGGGCCGCCGACCTGGTGCCGGCCGGGTCGACGGTCGTGACGTACTGCTGGGGGCCGGGCTGCAACGGCGCCACCCGGGCGGCGCTGGAGTTCGCCCGGCTCGGCCGGCCGGTGAAGGAGATGCTCGGCGGCTTCGAGTACTGGGCGCGGGAGGGGCTGCCGGTGGTCACCCCGACCGGCACGGTGCGCCGCCGGGCCGACGAGCTGACCGCGCCCCGGTCGGCGGTCGCCTGCGACTGCTGACCGGGTCAGTCGACCGGCTCGTCGGTGAGGCGCTCGCCCCGGCGGCGCAGCATGCCGAGCCCGGGGATGCCGGCCACCGCCAGCTTGAGGTCCCGGGTGACCGCCAGCAGGTCGTGCAGGTCCGGACCCACCCGGTCCAGGGTGGCCAGGATCGGCAGCACGTCCGAGGTCAGGTGCTCCTTCAGCTTCGGCAGCTCGTCGACCAGCCGGATCGCCGCGGTCACCTCCTCCGGGCTGAGCTGCTCGACGAACCGGGTCGCCATGGGCGCGGCCCGGCGCAGCGCCGGCTCGTACGCCCCCAGCAGCTCCGCCGCGGTGCCGGCCGCCTCCTCGGCGGCGACCACCGTGCCGGCGGCCCGGGCGGCCACGGCATCGGCCTCGACGACCAGAGCGCCGGCCGCCCGGGCCACCCGGTCGGCCTCGCCCACCACGGCGGCGGCGGCCGTGGCGACGCCGGTGGCGGTCTCGATCGCCTCGGTGGCGGCGGCGCTGATCACGCCGACCTCCCGGACCGCCGCCTCAGCGTCGTCGAGCACCCGGTCGGTGCGGTCCAGGGTGCCCTCGATCCGGTCGACCACCCCGTTGATCCGGCGCAGCAGCGTCTCCACCTCGTCGAGCACCGCGAAGGCGCGGGCCGGCACGGCGGCGAACGCGGCGGCCGAGCCGAACGCCTGGTCCAGGGCGGAACGGGTGAGCCCGACGACGGCGCCGGGACGGGGGAGGGGAATCGCCATGCCACCCAGTGTGCGTCCCACCGGCCAACGCCGCCCGGTGGCGGCGGCGCGGCCACTGTCACATCCCGGCCGTCAGCGGCGGTCGCCCTGCTGCTCGACGGCCCGCTGGACGGCCCGGTAGATCTGCCCGAACCGGAGCGCGTCGGGCGTGCGCAGCAGCAGCACCTCCCGCCCGTGGTGCTGCACCCACAGCTCGTGCACCCGGTTGCCCCGCTCGTAGGAGCGGTCCAGCCAGCCGAGCGGCACCTCCAGGAACGGGGTGAGGGCCAGCCCGACCACCACGAACGCGGCCAGGATGACCAGCGCGAGCTTCCAGTCGCCCCGGTCCTGCGCGGCCCAGGCCAGCGAGAGCACGCAGACCAGCGCGACGAGCGGCGGCAGCGACAGCAGCAGGACCAGCACGCCGCGCCCCAGGACCCGGCCCCGGACCGCCAGGGTGGTCGCGCCACGGGCGTGCCAGACGTACGTGACGTCGGCGAGCGCGACGACGTGCCCGCCGGCGTGGATGGCCTGGGAGGTGACCTGTACCGCGTCGTCCCGGTAATAGAGGGTCATCATTCAGCCTAACCACCCGGAGTCCAGTGTGGGCGGTGCGAGGGCGCGGGCCGGCGGGTTAGCCTCCGGGCATGGTGGACCGGGACGGGGGCGGCGCGGCCCGCACCGAGCAGGAGCGCAACGTCGAGGTGGTCCGGCGGTATCTGCGGACCTTCGTCACCAAGGACCTGGCCGAGCTGGCCGAGGTGGTCGCCGAGGACGTGGAGATCTACGGCTCGGGCGCTGCGGTGCGCGGCCGGAGCTATCCGGAGGCGGCCGTCTCCTCGCCCGGGTTGACCGTGCTCGACCAGCAGATCCTGGAGATCTTCGCGGCGGAGGACCGGGTGGTGGTCTCGATGGCGCAGACCTACCGGCGGGACGCCACCGGTGCCACGACGGTGCAGAGCGCCTGCAAGATGTACCGGCTGGCCGGCGGCCGCATCGTCCAGTTCTGGGGCGAGCAGGACACCTACGGCCTGCTGCGCGGCCTCGGGCTGCTGCCCGACGTGCCGATCGCGTTCTGACGCCGCGCCGGCTGGTTGCCCTCCATGGCCCGCTGCACCGCCCGGTAGATCTGGCCGAACCGCAGCGCGTCGCCGGTGTGCAGCAGCCGCACCGGCCGGCCCCGCCAGCGCGCCCACATCTCCAGCTCCCGGCTGCCCCGGGCGTAGGAGCGGTCGAGGTGTTCGAAGAGCACGTCGGCGAGCGGACCGATGCCGAGGCCGACCAGCACGGACGCCCCGACGATGGCGATCGTGACCACGGCGGAGCGGTGCAGCCAGACCGCCAGGCCGATGCCGAGCACGGCGGCCACCAGCGGGCCGGCGAGGGCGGCCCCGATCGCGCCCCGGCCGGCGAGCACCCGCCAGGAGCGGTTGCCCCGGCGGTGCCACACCATGCCGAGCTCGGCGAGGGGATAGCTGCGCCCGTCCACCCGGACGGCGGTGGAGGTGACCTGGACCGAGCGGTCGTCGTAGTAGGTGATCATGGCCTCACTCCCGGCGCGACCTGGAGTCGTCGATACCACACTGTCTACCCCAACGACCCTGGTCGTAAGGTTGGCACGCGACTTCGACGAGGAAGTGAGGGCAGCGTGGGCGAGTTCGTCAGGCTGGAAGTGAAGGACGGCATCGGCACCATCCGGCTGGAGCGGCCGCCGATGAACGCGCTCAACACCCAGGTGCAGGAGGAGTTGCGCGCCGCCGCCGCGGCGGCCACCACCGACGCCGAGGTCCGCGCGGTCATCGTGTACGGCGGGGAGAAGGTCTTCGCGGCGGGCGCGGACATCAAGGAGATGGCCGACATGTCCTACGTGGACATGGCCGACCGGGCCGCCGACCTGTCCAGCGCCCTGGGCGCGATCGCCCGGATCCCCAAGCCGGTGGTCGCCGCGATCACCGGGTACGCCCTCGGCGGCGGCTGTGAGCTGGCCCTGGCCTGCGACTGGCGGATCGTCGCCGAGGACGCCAAGCTCGGCCAGCCGGAGATCAAGCTCGGCATCATCCCGGGCGCCGGAGGCACCCAGCGGCTGGCCCGCCTGGTCGGTCCGGCCCGCGCCAAGGACCTCATCATGACGGGCCGGATGGTCGACGCCGAGGAGGCGCTGCGGATCGGCCTGGCCGACAGGGTGGTCCCGGCGGCCGAGGTCTACGAGGCCGCCGTCGCCTACGTGAAGCCCTACCTGACCGGACCGGTGCAGGCGCTGCGGGCGGCCAAGCTCGCCGTCGACGGCGGCCTGGACATGGACCTCAACTCCGGCCTGGCCTGGGAGAGCCAGCTCTTCGCGGCGCTGTTCGCCACGGACGACCGGCGCGAGGGCATGGCCGCGTTCGTCGAGAAGCGCAAGCCGGGCTTCACCGGCCGCTGATCCGCCGGTCCGGGTCGGCGGCCCGTCCGCCGCCGACCCGAGAACGGTTCACATCCCGCTTACCGGCCAGTAGCGTGTGACTCCGGTCATGACGAAGGGGAGTGGCGATGACGGAACGGGTCGAGGGGCACGGCGGCGAGCTGGCGCTCGCGGCGCTGCGCGCGCACGGCGTACGGGAGATGTTCACCCTTTCCGGCGGGCACGTCTTCCCGCTCTACGACGCCGCGCACCGGACCGGCTTTCCCATCTACGACGTCCGGCACGAGCAGTCCGCCGTCTTCGCGGCCGAGGCGGTGGCGAAGCTCCAGCGCCGCCCCGGCCTGGCCGTGCTCACCGCCGGCCCCGGCGTCACCAACGGCGTCTCCGGCCTGACCAGCGCCTTCTTCAACGCCTCGCCGGTCCTGGTGCTCGGCGGCCGGGCCCCGCAGTTCCGCTGGGGCTCCGGCAGCCTCCAGGAGATGGACCACCTGCCGCTGGTCGCCCCGGTCACCAAGCACGCCGAGACGGTGTTCAGCGCCGACGACGTCCCCCGTGCCGTCACCGCGGCCCTCACCGCCGCGCTCACCCCGCACCGCGGCCCGGCCTTCCTCGACTTCCCCCTGGAGGCGGTCTTCTCGGTCGGCGACGCCGACCTGCCCGCGGTCACCCCGCCCGCCCCGATCGAGGCCGACCCGGACGAGGTGGCGAAAGCCGCCGCCCTGATCGCCGGCGCGTCCCGGCCGGTGATCATCGCCGGCTCCGACGTGTACGCGGGCGACGCCGTCGAGGCGCTGCGCGCCGCCGCCGAGTCCCTCCAGGTGCCCGTCTTCACCAACGGCATGGGCCGGGGCGCGCTGCCGCCGGAGCACCCGCTCGCCTTCGCCAAGGCCCGCCGGGTCGCCCTCAAGGGCGCCGACGTGGTCGTGGTGGTCGGCACGCCGCTCGACTTCCGGCTGGCCTTCGGCGACTTCGGTGACGCGCGGGTGGTGCACGTCGTGGACGCGCCCAGCCAGCGGGCCGGGCACGTCGAGCCGGCCGCCAGCCCCGCCGGTGACCTGCGGCTGATCCTCACGGCGTTCGCCGGGCACCCCGGTGACCGGGCCGACCACGCCGACTGGATCGCCCAGCTGCGCACCGCCGAGGACGCCGCGAAGGCGCGCGACGCGGAGGAGATGGCCGCCGAGACCGACCCGATCCGCCCGGCCCGGGTCTACGGCGAGCTGCGCAAGGTGCTCGCCCCCGACGCCATCACGATCGGCGACGGCGGCGACTTCGTCTCGTACGCCGGGAAGTACCTGGAGCCCGCGCAGCCCGGCAGCTGGCTCGACCCCGGCCCGTACGGGTGCCTGGGCACCGGGATGGGCTACGCCATGGGTGCCCGGGTCAGCCACCCCGACCGGCAGATCTGCGTGCTCATGGGCGACGGGGCGGCCGGCTTCTCGCTCATGGACGTGGAGTCCCTGGCGCGCCAGCGGCTCCCGGTGGTGATCGTGGTCGGCAACAACGGCATCTGGGGCCTGGAGAAGCACCCCATGCGGGCCATGTACGGCTACGACGTGGCCGCCGACCTCCAGCCCGGCCTGCGCTACGACAAGGTGGTTGAGGCGCTCGGCGGCGCCGGCGAGACGGTGGAGAAGGCCGCCGACCTCGGCCCCGCCCTGGCGCGCGCCTTCGACGCCGGCGTGCCGTACCTGGTCAACGTGCTCACCGACCCGTCCGACGCGTACCCCCGCTCGTCGAACCTGGCCTGACTCCGACGCCGCGACCGCCGTTGCCCGGGTGACCGGCGACGGCGGTCGCGGCGTTCTGCCCGGAGGCGAAAATCAGCGGTCTGTCAGCGGTTGTCGCCGTACCGTCAGCGCCGTCGCTCAAGGTGGGGTGACCAGCGAGAACGACGGGAGTTCCGATGACGTACGCGATCCGCGCGGAGGGTCTGGTGCGCCGCTTCGGCGCCACCACCGCGCTGGCCGGGGTGGACCTGGCCGTCCCCACGGGGACGGTGTTCGGGCTGCTCGGGCCGAACGGGGCGGGCAAGACCACCGCGGTCCGGGTGCTGGCCACCCTGCTCGCCGCCGACGAGGGGCACGCCACCGTGGGCGGCTACGACGTCCGCCGCGACGCCCACCGGGTGCGCCAGCTGATCGGCCTCACCGGTCAGTACGCCTCGGTGGACGAGAACCTGACCGGCACCGAGAACCTGCTGCTCATCGGCCGGCTGCTCGGCCTGTCCCGGGCCGACGCCCGGGCCCGCGCCCGGGCGCTGCTGGCCGACTTCCAGCTCAGCGACGCCGCCGAGCGGGCGGCCAAGACCTACTCCGGCGGCATGCGCCGCCGGCTCGACCTGGCTGCCAGCCTGGTCGGCCGCCCGCAGGTGCTCTTCCTCGACGAGCCCACCACGGGCCTCGACCCGCGCAGCCGCAACGAGCTGTGGGACATCGTGCGCACCCTCGTCGCCGACGGGGTGACCGTGCTGCTCACCACCCAGTACCTGGAGGAGGCCGACCAGCTCGCCGGCGAGATCGCGGTGGTCGACCACGGCCGGGTGATCGCCCAGGGCACCCCGGAGGAGCTGAAGGCGAAGGTGGGCGGGCAGGTGCTCGCCGTCCGGCCGGTGGACGCGGCCGACCTGCCCACGGTGCTCGCCGTCACCGGCGAGGTGGCCCGGGCCACCCCGGAGGTGGCCCACCAGACCGTCACCGTCGGCGTCAGCGACCCGGAGGTGCTGCCCGCGGTCGTCCGCCGCCTCGACGACGCCGGGGTACGCGTGGCCGAGCTGGCCCTGCGGGGCTCCAGCCTCGACGAGGTCTTCCTCTCCCTCACCGGCCACCGGGCCGAGGAGGCCACCCCCACCCTGGAAGGGAGCCCGGCATGACCACCCTCACCGCCACCGCGTCCCCGGTCGGGCCGGCCCGCCGGCCGGGAGTTCTCGCCGGCCTGCGGCACACCCTCACCCTGGCCTGGCGCAGCCTCGTGCAGATCAAGCACAACCCCATGGAGCTGCTCGACCTGAGCGTCCAGCCGGTCATGTTCGTGCTGCTGTTCACGTACGTCTTCGGCACGGCGATCTCCGGCTCGCCCGGGACGTACCTGAAGTTCGCGCTGCCCGGCATCATCGTGCAGACCGCCCTCTTCGCCACCATGACCACCGGGTTCGGCCTCAACCAGGACCTGACCAAGGGCGTCTTCGACCGGCTCCGCGCGCTGCCGGTGGCGCGGTGGGCGCCGCTGGCCGGCCGGATCGTCGCCGACACGGTCAAGCAGGCCTGGTCCCTGGCGCTGCTGCTCGGCATCGGCATGATCCTCGGGTTCCGGCTCGGCAACGGCGTGGCCGGGCTGCTGGGCGCACTGGTCCTGCTGCTCGTCTTCTCGCTGGCCGCGTCCTGGATCTCGGTGCTGGTCGGGGTGCTGGTCAGCGAGCCGGACAAGGTGCAGATCTTCGGCTTCACGGTGATCTTCCCGCTGACCTTCACGAGCAACGTCTTCGTGCCGACCGACCAGATGCCGAGCTGGTTGCAGCACTGGGTGGAGGTCAACCCCGTGACGATCCTGGCCGACGCGCTGCGTGGGCTGCTGGTCGGCGGGCCGGTGGCCGGGCCGGTCGCGCAGTCGCTGCTCTGGGCCGCCGGGATCCTGCTGGTGTTCGCCCCGCTGTCGGTGCGGGCGCTCAGGCGTCGAGTGTGACGGCCACGGCCTCGGCGGCCGTGTCCCAGCGGTAGGCCTGCCCGCCCGCGTACGCCTCGGCGAAGCCCGCCTCGCCGAGCGCGTCGCGGGCGGCCGCCTCCACCCGGGCACGGTCGAGCACCGTGTGGTCGGGGCCGCCCCGGATCCCGGTCGCCGCACCGAGCAGCCGTGCGGCGGCGGCCGGGCGGTCGAGCCGCAGCGCCAGGTCGGCGTAGCCGACCAGCACGGCCGCGACCACAGGGGCGTCCTGCGACCCGACGGCCAGCTTCAGGGCCTGGTCGTGCCGGGTGCGGGCGGAGACCAGCTCGCCGTCGTCGGCGTCCAGCACGGCCAGGGTGGAGGCGTTGAGCGCCCGCCACTGCGGGGCGATCGAACGGTCGCCGAGCAGCCGGGCGCTCTCGGTGAGGCAGGCCCGCGCCCCGGCACGGTCGCCCTCGGCGCGCAGCAACTCCGCCTTGCCGCACGCGAGCGCCGCGCGGGTCTCGTCCGACCCGGAGACCTCGGCCTCGTGCACCGCCCGGTCCAGCTCCGCCCACGCCCGGTCGCGGTCGCCGCGCCGCCACAGGTTGTGCGCCAGCCGCAGCCGCATCTCCGGCACGTCCTCGCGGACGCCCAGCTCCTCGAAGTAGGTCATGGCCTCCTCGTGGTACGCGGTGGCCTGGGCCGCCTCGCCCCGCCGGTCCAGCAGGTCGGCCAGCGAGGTGAGGCTGAACGACATGCCCCACCGGTCGCCGACCCGGCGGTAGTGCGCCAGCCCGGCGCGCAGATCCGCCTCCGCGTCGGCGTCGGGCAGGCCGGCGTTGAGCAGGGCGTGCGCCCGGATCAGCCGGGCGATCCCGGCCACCCACGGATCCGGGTCGTCGAACAGGGCCACCATGGCGGCCGCGGACGGCGGCTGGAAGTGCGCGTCGAACGCCGCCGCGATCGGCCCGGCCAGGCGCAGCAGCGGGTGTTCGTGCTCGCGTCCCCGGGCCAGCTCCGCGGCGCGGTCCAGCCACTCGCGGCTGACCGTGACGTTGTCGGCGTGGGTGGCGGTCAGGTTCAGCGCGGCGGTGGCGAGCGCGAGCGCGGTGGCGGCGGGCGGCGCGTCGGCCACCCCGGGCAGCGCGAGCACCTGGCCGGCCAGGTCGGCGCCCTCGGCGCGCTGGCCGGTCAGCCACCAGTACCAGCCGAGCGCCGCGGCGTACCGGACGGCGGTGGGGGCGTCGCCGGCGGCGATCGCGTACCGGAGGCCGGCGTGCAGGTTGTCGTGGTCGGCCGAGAGCCGGCGCAGCCAGTCCAGCTGTGCCGCGCCGCGCAGCTCCGGCTCGGCCGCCTCGGCCAGGGCCAGGTACTCCGCGGCGTGCGCCCGCCGGACCCGGTCCGTCTCGCCGGCCTCGGCCAGCCGGTCCAGGCCGTACTCCCGGATGGTCTCCAGCATCCGGTAGCGCGGCTCGCCCGTGCCGCCCGCCACCACCAGCGACTTGTCCACCAGCGCGGAGACCTCGTCGACGACGTCCGGGACCGCTCCAGGTCGTGGCGCGGCGGCAGACGCGTCGAGCTGGAGCGGTCGTACGACGGCGCAGACCCGCTCGACCGCCTCCAGGGTGGCGCCGCCGGCGAACACGGCCAGCCGCCGCCACAGCGCGCGCTCCCCGTCGCCGAGCAGGTCCCAGCTCCAGTCGACCACGGCGCGCAGCGTCTGGTGCCGGGGGAGGGCCGTCCGGCTGCCGCCGGTGAGCAGCCGGAACCGGTCGTCCAGCCGGGTGTCCACCTGCGCCGCGGTCATCGTGCGCAGCCGGGCGGCGGCCAGCTCGATGGCCAGCGGCATGCCGTCCAGCGCGCGGCAGATGCGCACCACCGGGCCCACCGTGGCCGCGTCCACGGCGAAGTCCGGGCGCACCGCGCCGGCCCGGTCGGCGAAGAGCCGCACCGCCGGGTACGCCAGCGCGGTCCCCGGGTCCGCGTCGGCCGGGGGCAGGGCCAGCGACTCCACCGGCCGCAGCGTCTCCCCGGTGATGCCCAGCGGCTCCCGGCTGGTGGCCAGCACCCGCAGCCCGGGGCAGGCGGTGAGCAGCCGTTCGGTGAGGTCGGCCGCCGCGTCGAGCAGGTGCTCGCAGTTGTCCAGCAGCAGCAGGACGGTACGCCCGGCGAGCGCGTCGACGAGGCGCCCGACCGGGTCGGCCGGCTCGGCGGCGGCCCGCCCGGCCCGGGCGAGCAGCGCCTGCTCGCGCAGGCCGAGCGCGGCGAGGGCGGCCTGCGGCACCTCGGCGGGGTCGGTTACCGGGGCGAGCGGCACCAGCCACACCCCGTCCGGGAAGCGGCCGGCCACCGCCCGGCCCGACTCGACCGCCAGCCGGGTCTTGCCGGCCCCGCCGGGGCCGGTGAGGGTGGCCAGCCGGAACCGGTCGAGCAGCCCGGCGACCCGGGCCACCTCCTCCTCGCGCCCCACGAAGCTGGTGAGCGTGGCGGGCAGGTTCCCGCGGGCCGGGCCGGCCGGGGCGGGGTGGTCGCCGCGGAGCGGGGCGGCCGCCGGCTCGCCGCGCAGGATCTCCAGGTGCAGGGCGGCCAGCTCGGGGCCGGGGTCGGTGCCGAGCGTGTCGGCAAGGGTGGCGCGGAGCCGCTCGTACTCGGCGAGGGCCTCGGCCGGGTGGCCGGCCCGGTGCAGCGCCCGGATCAGCAGCCCCGCCAGCCGCTCCCGCAGCGGGTGGGCGGCGACCAGCTCGCGTAGCTGCGGCAGCAGGGCGTCCGGCGCCGACCGCGCCAGCCGTGCCTCGGCCAGGTCCTCCGTGGCGGCCAGCCGCAGCTCGGCGAGCCGGGCCACCGGCGCCCGGGCGAACTCGGCGTCGGCCACGTCGGCCAGGGCCGGGCCGCGCCAGAGCGCCAGCGCCTCGGCCAGCCGGCGGCAGCCCTCGGCCGGGTCGTCGGCGAGCCGGGCGCGGCCGGCCCGGACGGCGGCCTCGAACCGGTGCACGTCCACGTCGTCCGGTGCGACGGCCAGCCGGTAGCCGCCGGGCTGCGCCTCGACCGGCAGCCCGGACCGGCGGAGCCGGGAGACCAGGGCCTGGAGCGCGTTCGCGGCTCCGGCCGGCGGCTCGCCCGCCCAGAGCGCGTCGCCGAGCCGGCCGACGGTGACCGTGCGGCCCGGCTCCAGGGCCAGCAGGATCAGCAGCCGGCGCAGCCGGGCACCGCCCACCTCCACCGGCGTGCCGGTGTCGGCGTGCAGCTCCAACGGGCCGAGCAGGCTGATCCGCACGGCGTCGATTCTGCCCGGCCGGCGCTCGGCGCCGGCGCTCAGACCTCGGGCCGGTCCCGGTCGTCCTGCCCGCGGCGCAGTTCCTCCTCACGCCGGTGCAGGTCGTCCTCCCAGCGGCGGAGGCGTTCCCGGTCCTCGGCCCGGGAGCGCTCGGCGAGTGAGGAGAGGAACTCGGGGTCGTCGTCCGGCGCGACCGGCCGGCGGCGCTGCTCCTCGGAGAAGCCGTTGCCCATCGGCCAGGCGGTGCGCGTGCGCCGGGCGCCGGCCTCCCGGCCGGCGACGAACCAGGCGATCGAACCGACGAGCGGGAAGAACAGGATGATCAGCACCCAGGCGATCCGGGGCAGCGCGCGGATCTCGCCCTCCTCGGCGGAGAGGCAGCTGATCAGGGCGCAGACGGCGAGCACGAGCTGGGCCAGGAAGAGCAGGCCGTAGAGGCGAACCATGCCGGACATCATGGCCCACGGCGGACGCTCAGCGCAGCCCGCGCACCACGTGCAGGACGCCCAGCAGCGCCAGCCCGGCCGCGGCCAGAGCGGTGAGCGGGATCGACCAGCGTCCCACGCGCCGCGGCCCGCTGCCGGTCGCCCGGCGCCAGTCGACCACCAGGACGCCCAGCCAGGCGACCACCGCGAATCCGGCCAGCACCGCGTCGAACGTGCGCCCCGTGAACGCCAGCCGGAGTTCCAGCAGCAGGATCGCGGTGACCGCGAGCAGCGTCCGCCGCCAGGCCAGCCGCGTGCGTTCCGGTTGCAGCCCGGGGTCCCGGCTCACCCGAGGCCCCGGGCCAGCACGGCGACCACGAGCAGCAGCGCGCCGGCCGCGACCACCAGGGCCAGGACGGCCGGGAAGCGGGACGCCGGCAGTTCCTCGCCCAGCCGGATGGCCCGCTCGGTGCGCGCCCAGTGGTCCACGGCCCGGACCGCGACCGTGGCGCCGAGCAGCAGGAGCGCGACGGCGATCACCTCGCGCAGGTGGGCCAGGGGGAGGCGGGGGAGGAACTGCGCCGCGGCCAGCCCGCCGGCGATCAGCGCCAGCCCGGTGCGCAGCCAGGCCAGGAAGGTGCGCTCGTTGGCCAGCGAGAAGCGGTAGTCCGGCGTGCTGCCGACCGACCGCAGCTCGCGCGGGTCGAACCAGCGCCTGATCGCCTCCCACACGCTGTCGATTATCCGCTTTGCCCGGTGCCTAGCCTGAAGGGATGACCGATCTTGACGCGCGGACCCTGCGCGACGCCTACGACACCCAGATCCGCCCGGAGATCCCGGACCCGCTGCCGGCCGGGGTGACCGTCGACCGGGACGGCCCGCTGGTCCGGATCCTCGGCCTGGACCACCGTGGCTTCATCACGTACCGGACGCTGGACGGGTTGGCCGGCGCCGAGCTGGACGCGCTGATCGCCCGGCAGGTCGAGTTCTTCCGCGCCCGGGGCGAGGGGGCCGAGTGGAAGCTCAACGGGCACGACGAGCCGGCCGACCTGGGCGACCGGCTGCGCGCCGCCGGCTTCGTGCCGGAGGACCTGGAGACCGTCGTGGTGGGCCCGGTCGCGGCCCTGGCCGCCGCCGTCCCGACGCCGCCCGAGGGGGTACGCCTGCGCGAGGTCACCAGCCGCGAGGACCTGGAGCGGATCGCCGCCATGGAACAGGCGGTCTGGAACGAGGACCGGAGCCACCTGGTGACCGGGCTGGCCAAGGAGATCGAGGCGGACCCGCAGTCGATCACGATCGTGGTGGCCGAGGCCGGCGACACCGTGGTCAGCGCGGGCTGGGTGCGCTACCTGAGCGGCACCGGCTTCGCCACGCTCTGGGGCGGCTCGACCCTGCCGGAGTGGCGGCGCAAGGGCATCTACCGGGCGCTGGTGGCGTACCGGGCGCGGCTGGCCGAGCAGCGTGGCAAGACCCTTGTGCAGGTGGACTGCTCCCCGGACAGCCGGCCCATCCTGGAGCGCCTCGGTCTCGTTGCGGTCACCACGACCACCCCGTACGTCTACACTCCGTGATCATGGAGCGGTTGACGGCGGACGAGCAGCTCACCCTCAAGACCGGAGCCTTCGGGGCCGTCTTCCTGGTCTCCAACGCCGTGCCCGGCATGCTGGCCATGGTGCGGGAGAGCATCGCCGCGTCCGGGGCCCTCGCGGACGCCAGCGGGGTGGTCAAGGAGGCGCTCACCACCGGCCCGCTGCCGCAGCTGCCCCGGGACTCGGCGCTGGAGATCGAGGCGACCGTGCTGCCGGCGCTGGGCCGCGCGGTGGAGATCCTGCGCACCAAGTCACCCGGGGACGTCGAGGCGTACCGGTCGGTGGTGCTGGCCGCCGCCGACCGGGTGGCGCAGGCCCACCGGGGTGTGTCGCCCGCCGAGGCGGCGGTGATCGACAAGATCAGGCATGCGCTGGCCGAGCCCGCCTGACCGGGTCGGCCGACCAGAGCGCGCGCACGCTGGCCCGGACACAGCGGTCGCGGACCCGGCCGCAGGCGCAGCGGTAGGTCTCCGGGAGCATCCGGCGGCAGGCGCGGCGGACGGTCCGCGAGCCGTCCGTCGCGCTCACCGAAACGTTCTTTTCCGACATATCCGTCACCCCCTGTTGCGGGAGCTTACCCGGCGCGGCAGGGCTCGGTGAGCTGTGTCACTCTGAGGCTCCGGAGAGCCGAAGCTACTTGTGGGTAACATAGGGCCGTGGGCAACTGCACAGCTCCGCGCGGTTGACCGAACGTTAAGTCACGCGCGAGGCTGCGCCCGAGACCGGGCGAGTGATCGCTACACCAAACAGGAGGGTCGTCGAAGCGCGATGAACATCGTCGTACTCGTCAAGCAGGTGCCCGATTCGGGCGCGGACCGCAACCTGCGTCCTGACGACAACACCGTCGACCGCGGTTCGGCGAACAACGTCATCAACGAGATGGACGAGTACGCCATCGAGGAGGCGTTGAAGATCAAGGAGGCGCACGGCGGCGAGGTCACCATCCTGACCATGGGTCCGGACCGGGCGACCGAGTCGATCCGCAAGGCGCTCTCCATGGGGCCGGACAAGGCCGTGCACGTGGTGGACGACGCCCTGCACGGGTCCTGCGCCGTGACCACCTCGAAGGTGCTCGCCGCCGCCCTGGGGCAGCTCAACGCCGACCTGGTCATCTGCGGCGCCGAGTCGACCGACGGCCGGGTCCAGGTCATGCCGCACATGATCGCCGAGCGGCTGGGCGTGGCCGCCCTGACCGGCGCGCGCAAGCTCACCGTCGACGGCGCCACCCTGACCGTCGAGCGGCAGACCGAGGAGGGCTACGAGGTGGTCACCGCCTCGACCCCGGCCGTGGTCTCCGTGTGGGACACCATCAACGAGCCGCGCTACCCCTCCTTCAAGGGCATCATGGCCGCCAAGAAGAAGCCGGTGCAGACGCTCTCCCTGGGTGACCTGGGCGTCGCCCCCGCCGAGGTGGGCTTCGACGGCGCCACCAGCGCCGTGCTCGAGCACACCAAGCGCCCGCCGCGCTCCGGCGGCGAGAAGATCACCGACGAGGGCGAGGGCGGCGTGAAGCTGGTCGAGTTCCTCGCCACCGAGAAGTTCGTGTGAGAGGTCTGGGACATGTCTGAGGTTCTCGTCGTCGTCGAAGCCACCAAGGAGTTCGGCGTCAAGAAGGTCACCCTGGAGATGCTCACCCTCGCCCGCGAGCTGGGCACCCCGAGCGCGGTCGTGCTCGGTGGCGCCGGCGCCGCCGAGGCGCTGAGCGCCAAGCTGGGCGAGTACGGTGCGGAGAAGATCTACGCCGCCGAGGGCGAGGAGATCGACGGCTACCTGGTGGCTCCGAAGGCCACCGTGCTGGCCGAGCTGGTCCGGCGCGTGCAGCCGGCCGCGGTGCTGCTCGCCTCCTCGCAGGAGGGCAAGGAGATCGCCGCCCGCCTGGCCGTCAAGCTGGAGAACGGCATCCTGACCGACGTGGTGGCCCTCGCCGCCGACGGCACCGCCACCCAGGTCGCCTTCGCCGGCTCCACCATCGTCAAGTCCAAGGTCACCAAGGGCCTGCCGCTGGTCACCGTCCGGCCCAACTCGCTCAACCCGGCCCCGGCCGCGGCCACCCCGGCCGTCGAGCAGCTCGCCGTGTCGGTCTCCGACGCGGACAAGCTGGCCAAGGTCGTCGAGCGGGTCGCCGAGCAGAAGGGCTCCCGTCCGGAGCTCACCGAGGCGTCGGTCGTCGTCTCCGGTGGTCGCGGTGTCGGCAACGCCGACAACTTCAAGCTGGTCGAGGAGCTGGCCGACCTGCTCGGCGGCGCCGTCGGCGCGTCCCGCGCGGCCGTCGACTCCGGCTTCTACCCGCACCAGTTCCAGGTGGGCCAGACCGGCAAGACCGTCTCCCCGCAGCTCTACGTCGCGCTGGGCATCTCCGGCGCGATCCAGCACCGGGCCGGCATGCAGACCTCGAAGACCATCGTCGCGGTGAACAAGGACGCCGAGGCGCCGATCTTCGAGCTGGCCGACTTCGGGGTGGTCGGCGACCTGTTCAAGGTCGTCCCGCAGGCCGCCGAGGAGATCCGCAAGCGCAAGTGACCCGCTTCACGACACGAGCCGCCGCCCGGTGATCCGGGCGGCGGCTCGCGTGTGTTGCGGCCCTTCCGTGCGGTGGAAGGGAGCTGATCGGCGGGCCGGGGAGCTGAGCCGGCCCGCCGATCAGCCCGTCAGGGTGCCCCTCGGCGGAGTGCCGCCGGAGCGGGCGGGCTCGAGGTCGAACTGTTCGACGCCTTGCCCAGGGTACCCAAGAAGAACATCCGCGGCGTCCGGGGATCGGCCGGACCTGAATACCCCGGAAAGCCCGGGAGATTCGCCCGGCGCGGGTGCGACCGGCGGTCGTGCGGAGCGGCACCCGGTGCGTCCGATGTGGCTTCCGCCCCCGAGCCCCCGGCCGGCCCGTCGGAGCCGCGCCGGCCGGGCGTCCGGCGGCCCGCACCGCACGGGTGGTCCGGCATCCGGCGGCACGCCCCTCGGCCGTTAGGCTGAACGGTGATGGCATACCTGGATCACGCGGCGACGACCCCGATGCTCGACGAGGCACTCGAGGCGTACGTCGCCACGGCCCGCGAGGTGGGCAACGCGTCGTCGCTGCACGCGGCGGGCCGGCGCGCCCGGCGGCGGGTGGAGGAGTCCCGGGAACGGGTGGCCGCCGTGCTCGGCGCCCGCCCGTCCGAGGTGATCTTCACCGGTGGCGGCACCGAGAGCGACAACCTCGCCGTGAAGGGCATCTTCTGGGCCCGCCGCGCCGCCCGGGCCGAGCGGGTCCGGGTGGTCTCCAGCGCCGTCGAGCACCACGCCGTGCTGGACGCGGTGGACTGGCTGGCCGGGCACGAGGGCGCCGAGGTCGGGTGGCTGCCGGTCGACGCCGCCGGCCGGCTCGACCCGGAGCGGCTCCGCGCCGACCTGGCCGCGCACGGCGACCGGGTGGCCCTGGTCACCGCCATGTGGGCCAACAACGAGGTCGGCACCGTGCAGCCGGTCGCCGAGCTGGCCGCGGTCGCGGCCGAGCACGGGGTGCCGTTCCACACCGACGCGATCCAGGCGGTCGGCCAGGTGCCGGTCGACTTCGCCGCCAGCGGCGTCGCCGCGCTCACGGTGACCGGCCACAAGCTCGGCGGCCCGATCGGGGTCGGCGCGCTGCTGCTGGCCCGCGACGTGGCCGCCACGCCGCTGCTGCACGGCGGTGGCCAGGAGCGCGACGTCCGCTCCGGCACCCTTGACACCGCCGGCATCGTCGCCTTCGCGGTCGCCGTCGAGGCCGCGGTGAAGGGCCAGCAGGAGTACGCGGCCCGCGTCGCCGCGCTCCGCGACGAGCTGGTCGAGCGGGTCCGGCAGGCGGTCCCCGAGGTGATCTTCAACGGCGACCCGGCCGACCGGCTCCCCGGCAACGCGCACTTCTCCTTCCCGGGCTGCGAGGGGGACGCGCTGCTGCTGCTCCTCGACGCCCAGGGCATCGCCTGCTCGACCGGCTCGGCCTGCTCCGCGGGGGTGGCCCAGCCCTCGCACGTGCTGCTGGCCCTGGGCGCCGACGACGACCGCGCCCGCTCGTCGCTGCGCTTCACCCTCGGCCACACCAGCACCAGGGCCGACGTTGACGCGCTGATCGCCGCGCTGCCGGCAGCCGTGGAGCGGGCCCGCCGCGCGGCCGCCCTCCGCACGCCCCGCTGACCCGGATACCCTCGGTGATGACGAGGGGAGCGAGCTGGTGAGGGTTCTGGCGGCGATGTCGGGCGGCGTGGACTCCGCCGTGGCGGCGGCACGTGCGGTGGAGGCCGGGCACGATGTGACCGGCGTGCACCTGGCGCTGGCCCGCAACCCGCAGACCTACCGCACCGGCGCCCGGGGCTGCTGCACCCTGGAGGACTCCCGGGACGCCCGTCGCGCCGCCGACGTGCTCGGCATCCCGTTCTACGTGTGGGACATGGCCGACCGGTTCCACGAGGACGTGGTCGACGACTTCGTGGCCGAGTACGCGGCCGGCCGTACCCCGAACCCGTGCCTGCGCTGCAACGAGAAGATCAAGTTCGCCGCGGTGCTGGACCGGGCCGTGGCCCTGGGCTTCGACGCGGTGGTCACCGGCCACCACGCCCGGCTCGGCGCGGACGGCCTGCTGCGCCGCAGCGTCGACGCGGCCAAGGACCAGTCGTACGTCCTCGCGGTGCTCACCCGCGCGCAGCTCGACCGGTCGATCTTCCCGCTGGGCGACTCGACCAAGGCCGAGGTGCGCGCCGAGGCCGCCCGGCGCGGCCTCGCGGTGGCCGACAAGCCGGACTCGCACGACATCTGCTTCATCGCCGACGGCGACACCCGGGGCTTCCTGTCGCAGCGGCTCGGCGAGGCCCCCGGCGAGGTGGTGGACGCGCTCACCGGCGCGGTGGTGGGCAGCCACACCGGCGCCTACCAGTACACCGTCGGGCAGCGGCGCGGCCTGCACCTGGACCGGCCGGCACCGGACGGCCGCCCCCGCTACGTGCTCTCCATCACCCCGAAGACCAACACCGTCACCGTCGGCCCGGCCGAGGCCCTCGAGGTCGCCGAGGTCCGGGCCACCCGCCCGGTCTGGACCGGCGGCGCACGCCCCGACGGGCCGATCGAGTGCGAGGTGCAGCTCCGGGCGCACGGCGACGTGGTGCCGGCCACCGTGTCGCTGCACGCCGACGGGCTGCACGCCGACCTGCGCCGCCCGGTCCGCGGGGTGGCCGCCGGGCAGGCGATCGTCGCGTACCGCCCGGACCCGGCCGGCGACGTCGTGCTCGGCTCGGCCACCATCACCGCCTGAGCCCTCGGTGGTCGCCGGGCGGTGGATAGGCTGCGGCGGTGAGTGAGACGACCTGGCCGTGGGGAGCGGGGACGGCGACCGGGATCGGGTCGCTGCCCGGCACCGACGTCGCCGAGGCGCAGCGCATCGTGCTCGGTGAGCTGCCCGACCTGCCGCACCTGCCCGAGCTGCCCGACCGTGGCCCCGGCGCCGACCTGATCGGCCGCACCGGCGGTCTCCTCGTCGAGCTGCCGGTCGAGCTGTACGCGGCCCGCTGGCGGATCGCCCCCCGTCCCGGCAAGGACCTGCGCCGCGCCCGCGACCTCATGGAACGCGACCTCGACCAGCTCGCCGAGCAGGCCGAGGAGTACGCCGGCCCGGTCAAGGTCCAGGCCGCCGGCCCGTTCACCCTGGCTGCCTCGCTGGAGCTGCCGATCGGCGGCCGGCTGCTGCGCGACCCCGGCGCGGTCCGGGACCTCGCCGGCTCGCTCGGCGAGGGGCTGCGCGGGCACGTGGCGGCGGTGGACCGGCGGCTGCCCCACGCCACGGTGCTGCTCCAGCTCGACGAGCCGTCGCTGCCCGCCGTGCTGGCCGGCCGGGTGCCCACCGAGAGCGGCTTCGGCACCCACCGGGCGGTCGAGTCCGAGGTGGCCCGCGCGCTGCTGCACGGTGTGATCGAGGCGGCCGGCGTGCCCACCGTGGTGCACTGCTGCGCGGCCGACGTGCCGCTGGAGCTGATCCGCACGGCCGGAGCCGTCGGCGTCGCCCTCGACCTGGCCCTGGTCACCGACCTCGACCCGCTCGGCGAGGCGATCGACGCCGGGCTCGGGCTGCTGGCCGGCGCCGCGCCCGCGCTGCCGCCGCCGGCCGGTCGCGCGCCGACCTCGGCCCAGGTCGCCGACCGGGTACGCCGGGTCTGGGACCAGCTCGGCTTCTCCCGCCGCCGGCTCGCCGAGCAGGTCGTGGTGACCCCCGCCTGCGGCCTGGCCGGCGCCGACCCGGCGTACGTGCGGGCGGTCCTCGCCGCCTGCCGGGACGCCGGCCGCCGGCTCGCCGAGGAGTGAGGTTTCCCGTCGTACGCCGGGGGCAGGATGACCGGCATGATTGGACAGCTGCGTTCCGTGGTGATCGACTGCCCTGATCCGCGCGCGCTGGCCGGCTTCTACGCGGAGCTGCTCGGCCTTCCGCTGATCGAGGACAACTCCGACGGCGACGACTGGGTGGTGCTCGGCAACCGGCCGGGCCACCAGCCGCGCCTCGCCTTCCAGAAGGCGCTCGACCTGCGTGCCCCCGAGTGGCCCGACCCGGAACGGCCGCAGCAGTTCCACCTCGACGTGACGGTCGAGGACATCGAGGCCGCCGAGAAGGCGGCGCTGGCCCTCGGCGCCCGCCGGCTCCCCGGCGAGGGGGAGGGCTTCCGGGTCTACGCCGACCCGGCCGGGCACCCGTTCTGCCTCTGCTGGGACTGACCGGGCCGGGCTTGCGCGGGCGGGGCATGATCGCCAGCGTGATCGACTCCGCCCCGCGCCGCGCGTCCGGCTCGCTCTTCGGCCTCGCCTACGGTGACGCCCTGGGCAAGCCCACCGAGTTCCTCACCGTCGCCGAGATCGTCCGCCGCTACGGCCCGGCCGGCCCGCGGGAGCTGACCGGCGACCCGGCGCTGGTCACCGACGACACCCAGATGGCGCTCGCGGTGGCCTGGGCGCTGCACGACGCCCCGGCCTTCACGGCGGAGGCGGTGGAGCCGTTGCTGCGGCGGCGGTTCCTCGACTGGGCGGTCAGCCCGGACAACAACCGCGCACCCGGGATGACCTGCCTGCGCGCCTGCGCCGAGCTGGACCGGGGCACCCGCTGGCAGGAGGCGACGGTCGCCGGCTCGAAGGGCTGCGGCGCCAACATGCGGGTCACCCCGGTCGGGCTGCTCGACGTCGACCTCGACACGCTGGCCGGGCTGGCCCAGCTCCAGGCCGGCCTGACCCACGGCCACCCGACCGGCCTGGCGGCCAGCGAACTGACCGCGTACGCGGTCCGGCTGCTCCGCGACGGCGCCGCGCTGCCGGAGGTGCCCGGGCTGCTCACCGACCGGGCCCGCGAGCAGCGCACGGTCTACCGGGGCGACTGGCTCGGCGACCTGTGGCAGCGCCCGGGCGAGTCGACGCCGGCGGAGTTCATGGCCCGGGGCTGGGACGACTGCCTGCGGGTGCTCGGCCGGCTCGACGCGGCGCTGGCCCGCCCCGACGACGGCGGCGACCCGTGCCGGCTCACCGGTGAGGGCTGGATCGCCGAGGAGGCGCTGGCCACCGCCCTGCTCTGCGCGCTGCGCCACCCCGACGACCCGGTCGGCGCGCTGGCCCGGGGCGCCACCACGGCGGGCGACTCGGACTCGATCGCCGCCCTGGCCGGTGCCTTCGTCGGTGCCGCACACGGCATGTCGGCCTGGCCGGCGGAGTGGTCCACCCGCATCGAGTACGCCGACCAGCTCACCGCCCTGGCCACCCCGCTGGACTGACCCGGGCCCACCCCACCCTGGCCCGCCCCTCACCTGGTTGATCATGAGGTTGTTGCCGTGACACGCGGGGTTCGGCACAACAACCCCATGATCAACTAACCCGGAGAGCGGGGCCGGACGGGGTCAGGCCGTGAGGTGGGGGAGGCGGCGGATGCCGCGCCAGAGGTCGGGGTCGCAGGCGCCGGCGTGGTCCGCGAAGGCGCTGAGGGGCACCGGGACGGGCTCGCTGATGTCCAGGTAGCTGTCGTGGTGGGCGTCCGGGTCCCAGCTCCGGGTCGGGATCGGCAAATGGTCGTCCCGGTGCGACTTGTCCTGGCTGGTGATCTTCAGGACGTCGGCGTCCCGGCCGTCGACGCGCAGGACGAGGCAGGGGCGCACCTTCGAGCCGGTCCCGTCGGCGTAGGGCACGTCGGCCCACCAGATCTCCCCGGGCCGGGGCCCCTCCGCCGAATCCTTGCCGGCCCGCCGAGGCCGCGGCGGCGCCCCGGCACGCCCGCGCGTCGGCTTCGCGCCGGGCCGGGTGCTGTCGGGGCGACCGCCGGGCCGGGAGTTCCGGCGTCCCGCGTTCTGGCCCGCCTCGGCGGACCGGTTCGCGGCGCGGTGTCGCCACTCGCCCCACAGCCACCCGGCCGCCACGCACGCCGCGATCACCGCCGCCCAGAGCAGCCCGTCGCGCATCCGTACCCCGCCTCTCGCCCGTGCCGGCCGACGACCGTCCGGCGATCCTCCCACGGCGCCACCTCCCACCCCTGGGCCGCGCCGGTCGATCATGAGGGTTGCGGGGTGGAATGTCCGCTTCGGTGCCGCCAACTTCATGATCGTCGGGGAAGGTGGCGGTCTGGCGGGGGCGGTTGTCAGGCCCGACCGATACCGTGCGGGAGTAGCACGATCACGGGAGGTCGACAGCGGTGTCCGAAGGCGGCAGGGTGTCCGAAGAAGCGATCCCTCAGGCGGTCAGCCCCGCCCAGGAGGCGGCGGCGGGCGCCGAGCCGACCCCCGAGGCGCGGGAGCGGCACGCCACGCTGAGCCAGGAGCTCACCGAGCACCAATACCGCTACTACGTGCTGGACGCGCCGACCATCTCCGACGCCGAGTTCGACAAGCAGCTCCGCGAGCTGGAGGCGCTGGAGGAGCAGTATCCGGCGCTGCGCACCCCCGACTCGCCGACCCAGCGCGTCGGCGGCACCTTCTCCACCGACTTCACCCCGGTCACCCACGCCGAGCGGATGCTCTCGCTCGACAACGCCTTCGCCGACGAGGAGCTGGCCGCCTGGGCCGAGCGGGTCGAGCGGGACGCGGGCGGCCCGGTGCCCTACCTCTGCGAGCTCAAGGTCGACGGCCTCGCCATCAACCTGACCTACGAGAAGGGGCGGCTGGTCCGGGCCGCCACCCGGGGCGACGGGCGCACGGGTGAGGACGTCACCGCCAACGTCCGCAGCATCCGGGACGTGCCGGCCCGGCTGACCCCCTCCGACGAGTTCCCCGACGTGCCGGAGCTCCTCGAGGTGCGCGGCGAGATCTACTTCCCGGTGGCCGCCTTCGCCGACCTCAACGCCGGCCTCGTCGAGCAGGGCAAGGCGCCGTTCGCCAACCCGCGCAACGCGGCCGCCGGCAGCCTGCGCCAGAAGGACCCGCGGATCACGGCCTCCCGGCCGCTGCGCCTCGTGGTGCACGGCATCGGCGCCCGCAGGGGCTTCCAGCCGGCCGCGCAGTCCGAGTCCTACGCGGCGCTCAAGGCGTGGGGGCTGCCGACCAGTGACCGCTGGCGGGTGGTGCCCGACCTGGCCGGGGTGGCCGAATACATCGCCTACTACGCCGAGCACCGGCACGACGTCGAGCACGAGATCGACGGCGTGGTGGTCAAGGTCGACCCGGTCTCCATCCAGGGGCGGCTCGGCTCGACCAGCCGCGCGCCACGCTGGGCCATCGCGTTCAAGTACCCGCCGGAGGAGGTGACCACCAAGCTGCTCGACATCGACGTCAACGTCGGGCGCACCGGCCGGGTCACCCCGTTCGCCGTCCTCGAACCGGTCCGGGTGGCCGGCTCCACGGTCGCCCTGGCCACCCTGCACAACGCCCGGGAGGTCGAGCGCAAGGGCGTGCTCATCGGCGACACGGTGGTGCTGCGCAAGGCCGGCGACGTCATCCCCGAGGTGCTCGGCCCGGTGGTCGACCTGCGCCCCGCCGACGCCCGCCCGTTCGTCATGCCCACCGCCTGCCCGGCCTGCGGCACCCCGCTGGCACCGGCCAAGGAGGGCGACGTCGACATCCGGTGCCCCAACTCGCGCAGTTGCCCGGCGCAGCTGCGGGAGCGGGTCTTCCACCTGGCCGGCCGGGGCGCCTTCGACATCGAGGTGCTCGGCTACAAGGGCGCGGCCGCCCTGCTCGACGCCGGGATCATCCACGACGAGGGCGACCTGTTCGCGCTCGACGCCGAGCAGCTCTCCCGCTCGCCGTTCTTCGTCAACAAGGACGGCACGCTGGGCAGCAACGCCACCAAGCTGCTCGACAACCTGGCCGTGGCCAGGGAGCGGGAGCTGTGGCGGGTGCTGGTCGCGCTCTCCATCCGGCACGTCGGCCCGACCGCGGCGCAGGCCCTGGCCCGGCACTTCCGTTCGATCGAGGCGATCGACGCCGCGAGCGAGGAGGAGCTGTCCTCGGTGGACGGGGTCGGCCCGACCATCGCGGCCAGCATCAAGGAGTGGTTCGCCGTCGACTGGCACCGCGAGGTGGTGCGCAAGTGGGCCGAGTCCGGCGTGCGGATGGCCGAGGAGGCCGGCGAGGAGGGCCCGCGCCCGCTCGAAGGGGTGACCGTGGTGGTCACGGGCACGCTGGCCGGGTTCAGCCGCGACCAGGCGTCCGAGGCGATCCAGAGCCGGGGCGGCAAGGTCACCGGCTCGGTCTCCAAGAAGACCGGTTTCGTGGTGGTCGGCGACAACCCGGGCTCCAAGGCCGACAAGGCGGCCAGCCTCAAGCTGCCCGTCCTCGACGAGGCGGGCTTCCGGGTGCTGCTGGAGTCCGGCCCGGACGCCGCCCGCGAGGTGGCCCGCATCGAGGGCTGACCGGCGGCGCTCGTCGCGCATTCCAACTTAATTACGACTACGACCGATTCGTGACTGTCGTGTCGGGGAAATCGACACCAAGGGCGTTTCATTGGCGTACGGCGTGTGACGGCGCGCGCCAGGGGCCGACCCCGGGGAGGTGCGATGGAGACGGGCGACCCGCGAAACTCCGTCCCGCCCGGGCGGACCGGGCCGTTCTTCGGCTTCGTCGGTGTGGTCGGCGTCCTGGCCGTGCTCGTCTCGGCCGGGCCGCTGGCCGCGCTCCCCGACGAGCTGCGCCACCTGCCGGCCGCCTTCTGGACCATGGCGGCGCTCGCCGTGGCCTGCGACGCCCGCCCGTTCGTGCCGCCCGGCCGGCGGCAGACCTCGGCGGTCTTCCCGTCGACCTGCTTCACCTTCGCCATCCTGCTCGGCTGGGGCCTCGGCCCGGCCGTCGCGGTGCAGGCCGTGGCGGTCGCCGTCTCCGGCTGGCGGCTCGGCTACGCGGGCTGGCGCACCGCCTTCAACGGAGCCCAGTACGCGTGCGCGCTGGCCGCCGCGTACGCGGTCACCCGGTTCGGCCCCGGCGAGTTGTTCGGCGGCGGCCGGCTGCACTGGACCGACGTGGCGGCGGTGGGTGGCGCCACCACCGCCTGGTTCGTCGTCAACTACGGCCTGGTCAGCTGCGCGATCCGGCTGCGGTTCGGCGACCGCTGGTGGCCCAGCGTCCGGCAGGGCCTCGCCTACGAGCTGCTCTCCACCGGCTCGCTGCTGCTGCTCGCCCCGGTGCTGGTGGCCGCGGCCCGGGCCAGCGCCGCGCTGATCCCGCTGGTGCTGGTGCCGCTGTTCGCGGTCTACCGGATGGCCCGGCTCTCCGCCGAGCGGGAGCAGCTCGCCGACCTCGACCCGCTCACCGGGCTGCCCAACCGCAAGGCCCTGCTCACCGAGGTGGCCGAGCAGGTGCACCTGCACGCCGAGCGGGCCGCCCGGGGCGATGCGGACGCCCACCTGGCCCTGCTGCTGCTCGACCTCGACCGGTTCAAGCACGTCAACGACGCGCTCGGGCACGCCGTGGGGGACCGGCTGCTGGTCGAGGTGAGTGCCCGGCTCATCGACGTGGTGGGCGAGGAGGACCTGGTGGCGCGGCTCGGTGGCGACGAGTTCGCCATCGTCGTACCCCGGCTCACCGGCACCGACCAGGCCCGGGAGCGGGCCGACCGGGTGGTGGCCGCGCTCGCCGAGCCGGTTCCGCTGGACGGCCTGCCGCTTGACGTGGGCGGCTCCATCGGCATCGCCCTCTTCCCCGAGCACGGCGAGGATTTCGCCACCCTGATGCGCCACGCCGACGTGGCCATGTACGACGCGAAGCACCGCAACGACACCGTCGCCGTCTACGCGCCCGAGTCCGACCACAACTCGGCCGAGCGGCTGAGCCTCCTGGCCGACCTGCGCCGGGTGCTGGACTCCGGCCCGCCCGCACCGGCCGAGGAGCCTCCCGGCGTACGCGGCGGCGACGGTGCGGCCCTGGCGCCGGCGCCCGGCCTGCCCGCGCCGGCCCGGCCCACCGGCGGCGACGCCGTGTCCCGCAACGGTGGCCGGCAGGGCTTTCCCGGTGCTCCGGGCTCGGCGCGTGTCACGCCGCGCCGGGACCTGGAGCCGCCGGCGCGGTGGCGGTTGCGGCGGCGCGAGCGGGTCGAGGTGCGGCACGACGACGAGCTGATCAACCGCATCGTCACCGGCGCCGACCCGATCCGTCGCCGGGCCGCCCGCACGGCCCCGGCGGAGAACCCCGGCGACGGCGACCGCCTCACCCCGGCGTTCGGCGGCCAGCCCGGCACGCTCCCCGAGGGGACGCCCGACGACCGGCCCGGGCTGCTCGGCGACCGGCCCGGCACGCTCCCCGAGGGCCGGCCGGAGGTGACGCCCGGCGACGTGCCCGGGGGCGATTCCGGCGGCCGGCCCGGGACGGTGAGCGCCGACCGCCCGGAGGTCGGCGGTGCCGACGTCCCGGACCGCGCCGCGGCAGGCAGCGCGCCCGCGCGGACCCGGGCGGCGGAGCAGCGTGCGGGCACCGGGCTCGACGACCCGGCCGGGGACCCGGGCGAGATCACCATGTACTACCAGCCGCAGGTCGCCATCGCGACCGGCCAGGTGGTCGGGGTCGAGGCGCTGCTGCGCTGGCGGCACCCGCGCCGGGGCATGGTCGACCCCGGGGAGCTGATCCAGGTCGCCGAGCAGAGCGCGGTGATGCGGCTGCTCACCCGCCGGGTGGTGGACGACGTGGTGGAGCAGCTCGCCAAGTGGTCCGCGGCCGGCGTCATTCTGCGCGCCGCGCTCAACGTCAGCGTCCGCGACCTGCACACCGGCGAGATCGCCGAGCAGATCGCCGACCGGCTGGCCGGGTACGGCGTCCCCCCGGACCGGCTCCAGGTCGAGATCACCGAGGGCGCGCTCATGGCCGATCCGCGGCGGGTGCTGGCCAGCATCACCCAGCTGCACCGGATCGGGGTCGGCATCGCGCTGGACGACTTCGGCACCGGCTACTCGTCGTTGCAGCACCTGCGCCGGCTCCCGCTGTCCGAGGTGAAGGTGGACCGGTCCTTCGTGCTCGGGATGGCCGACGACCCGGACGACGCGGCGATCGTCCGCTCGATGATCGAGCTGGCCGGTGCGCTCGGGCTGCGGGTGGTGGCCGAGGGCGTCGAGGACGAGCGCACCTGGCGGCTGCTGCACGCGGCCGGCTGCGACGTGGCGCAGGGCTGGTTCTACGCCCGGCCCATGCCGGCCGAGGAGCTGGTCACCTGGCTGTCCCGCTACCGCCCGGTGCACCCCGCCGTCGCGACGGACGGCGAGGGGCCGCGCCGCCCGTCCCGCTGACCGGCGCTCCCGTGGCCGGCACGGGGAGTCGGAGGCCGGCACCGGGAGTCGGAGGCGTCGGCCGGACCGGAGGGCAATAGACTCGCTCCGGTCACCGCGTGTCATCGTCCCCGGCGAGCGCGCGGCCGGCACACCGCAGACGCAGCAGGACAGCCACGAAGGGGGCACCCGATGGCCGCCATCTCCCGCGAGGAGGTCGCGCATCTCGCGCGACTGTCGCGGCTCGCCGTCACCGAGGAGGAGTTGGACACCTTCGCCGGCCAGCTGGACGTGATCCTCCAGTCGGTCGCCCAGGTCGGCGAGGTCGCCGCGGCGGACATCCCGCCGACGTCCCACTCGGTGCCGCTGACCAACGTCCTCCGCGAGGACGTGGTGACGCCGTGCCTGACCCCGCAGGAGGCGCTGTCGGGCGCGCCCGACGCCGAGGAGCAGCGGTTCCGCGTCCCGCGGATCCTGGACGAGGATGTGGCTTCATGACTGACCTGACCCGGCTCACCGCCGCCGAGATCGCCGGCCTGGTGGCGACGGGCGAGACCTCCGCCGTGGAGGTCACGCAGGCCCACCTGGACCGGATCGCCGCCGTCGACGAGCAGGTCCACGCCTTCCTGCACGTCGACACCGAGGGCGCGCTGGCCGCCGCCCGGAGCGTGGACGAGCGCCGGGCCGCCGGCGAGGACCTGGGCCCCCTCGCGGGCGTGCCGGTCGCCGTGAAGGACGTGCTCACCACGAAGGGTGTGCCGACCACCGTCGGCTCGAAGATCCTGGAGGGCTGGCGCCCGCCGTACGACTCGACGATCGTCGAGCGGCTGCGCGCCGCCGGCACGGTGATGCTCGGCAAGACCAACATGGACGAGTTCGCCATGGGCTCCTCCACGGAATACTCGGCGTACGGGCCGACCCGCAACCCGTGGGACCTGGAGCGGATCCCGGGCGGCTCGGGTGGTGGCAGCGCCGCGGCGCTCGCCGCGTACGAGGCGCCGCTGTCGATCGGCTCGGACACCGGCGGCTCGATCCGCCAGCCCGGCGCGGTCACCGGCACCGTCGGCGCGAAGCCCACCTACGGCGGCACCTCCCGCTACGGCCTGGTGGCGTTCTCCTCCTCGCTGGACACCCCCGGCCCGTGCGCGCGCAACGTGCTGGACGCCGCCCTGCTGCACCAGGTGATCGGCGGCCACGACCCGCGCGACTCCACCTCTATCCCGGCCCCGGTGCCGGACGTGGTGGCCGCCGCGAAGCTCGGAGCGAGCGGCGACCTGACCGGGGTGCGGCTCGGTGTGGTCACCGAGTTCACCGGCGAGGGCGCCGAGCCGGGCGTGATGGCCGCGTTCCGCGAGTCGGTGGAGGCCCTCGCGAAGCTGGGCGCCGAGATCGTCGACGTCTCCTGCCCGCACTTCCAGTACGCGCTGCCGGCCTACTACCTGATCGCGCCGAGCGAGTGCTCCTCCAACCTGGCCCGGTTCGACGGCGTCCGGTTCGGCCTGCGGGTCGGCGACGACGGCAACCGGTCCCTCGAGGAGGTCATGTCGCTGACCCGGGAGGCCGGCTTCGGCCCCGAGGTGAAGCGGCGCATCATGATCGGCACCTACGCGCTCTCCTCGGGCTACTACGACGCCTACTACGGGCAGGCGCAGAAGGTCCGCACCCTGATCACCCGGGACTTCACGGCCGCCTTCGAGCGGGTGGACGCGCTCATCTCGCCGACCACCCCGTTCGTGGCCTTCCCCATCGGGGCGCGCACCGCCGACCCCTACCAGATGTACCTGGCCGACCTGTTCACCATCCCGACCAACCTGTACGGCGGACCGGCCATCTCGGTCCCGTGCGGCCTCTCCGAGGGCCTCCCGGTCGGTTTCCAGATCATGGCCCCGACCATGGCCGACGACCGGATGTACCGGGTCGCCGCCGCACTGGAGTCCACGGTCGGCACGTTCACCCCACCGGCACTGTGAGGCAGGAGCACCGATGACGACGACACTGCCCGCGTACGACGAGGTCGTCGCGCGCTACGAACCGGTGATCGGCCTGGAGACCCACGTCGAGCTGGGCACGAACACCAAGATGTGGTGCGGCTGCCCGACCGACTTCGGCGGCGAGCCGAACACCCGGGTCTGCCCGGTCTGCCTGGGCCTGCCCGGCTCGCTGCCGGTGGCCAACAAGGCGGCCATCGAGGCGACCATCCGGATCGGCCTCGCGCTGAACTGCTCCATCGCCGAGTGGTGCCGGTTCGCCCGGAAGAACTACTTCTATCCGGACATGCCGAAGAACTTCCAGATCAGCCAGTACGACGAGCCGCTCTGCGTCGACGGCCACCTGGACGTCGAGGTCAACGGCGAGACCGTGCGGATCGGCATCGAGCGGGTGCACCTGGAGGAGGACACCGGCAAGACGCTGCACGTCGGCGGCGCCACCGGCCGGATCCACGGCGCCACGGAGTCGTTGGTCGACTACAACCGGGCCGGCATCCCGCTCGTCGAGATCGTCACCAAGCCGATCCCCGGCACCGGCGCGCTCGCCCCCGAGGTGGCCCGGGCGTACGTCACCGAACTGCGCGACGTGATCCGCTCCCTGGGCGTCTCCGACGTCCGGATGGAGGAGGGCTCGCTGCGCTGCGACGTCAACACCTCGCTGAACCTGCCGGGCGAGGAGTGGGGCACCCGTACCGAGACCAAGAACGT
The DNA here is from genome assembly GCF_900091435.1 of Micromonospora chaiyaphumensis. Lineage (GTDB taxonomy): Bacteria > Actinomycetota > Actinomycetes > Mycobacteriales > Micromonosporaceae > Micromonospora > Micromonospora chaiyaphumensis. The sequence continues at coordinate 266,024 of NZ_FMCS01000010.1, read as the reverse complement.
CAACTCGCTGCGCTCGGTCGAGCGGGCGGTCCGCTCGGAGATGCTGCGCCAGGCGTCGGTGCTCGACGCCGGCGGCAGCATCACCCAGGAGACCCGGCACTTCCACGAGGACACCGGGGACACCACCCCCGGCCGGTCCAAGGAGACCGCCACCGACTACCGGTACTTCCCGGAGCCGGACCTGGTCCCGCTCGCGCCGGACACCGCCTGGGTGGCCGAGCTGAAGGCCGCCCTGCCGGAGCTGCCGCGGCTGCGCCGCAAGCGGATCCAGCAGGAGTGGGGCCTGTCCGACCTCGACATGCAGTCGGTGGTCAACGCCGGCGCGGTCGAGCTGATCGAGGCGACCGTGGCCGCCGGTGCCACCCCGGCCGCCGCCCGCAAGTGGTGGCTGGGCGAGCTGTCCCGCCGGGCCAACGAGACCGGCGTGGAGCTGGCCGACGTCGGCGTCAGCCCGAGGCACGTCGCCGAGCTGCAGGGTCTGGTCGACGGCGGCAAGCTCAACGACAAGCTGGCCCGGATCGTGCTGGAGGGCGTGATCGGCGGCGAGGGTTCGCCGGCCGAGATCATGACCAACCGGGGCCTGGAGGTCGTCTCCGACACCGGGGCGCTGACCGCCGCCGTGGACGAGGCCATCGCCGCCAACCCGGACGTCGCGGACAAGGTCCGCAGCGGCAAGGTCGCGGCGGCCGGCGCGCTGGTCGGCGCGGTCATGAAGACCACCCGCGGCCAGGCCGACGCCAAGACCGTCCGCGAGCTGATCCTGGAGCGTCTCGGCGTCCAGGGCTGAGCCCGCAGGGAAGGGCCCCTTCGCCACGAAGGGGCCCTTCCTGTCCGCCAACCCCTCGGTGGGCGTCAACGGCGACGCCCGGATGGAGTCACCGTGAACCAGCACGACCTCGACGTCCTCGACGAGATCCAGCGGCGGGTGCTCTGGCTCGCCACGCGCATCGTGGACGCGGCCAACCACGACCGGGACACCGGCGACGGGGTGAAGGTCGGCGGCCACCAGGCGTCCAGCGCCTCGCTGGTCACGGCGATGACCGCGCTCTGGTTCGCCCACCTGGACGCCGAGGACCGGGTGGCGGTCAAGCCGCACGCCTCGCCGGTCTTCCACGCCGTCCAGTACCTGCTCGGCAACCTGGACCGGTCCTACCTGCCGAAGCTGCGGGCGCGCGGCGGGCTCCAGTCGTACCCGTCGCGGACCAAGGACCCGGACGGGGTGGACTTCTCCACCGGCTCGGTCGGCCTGGGCGCGGCCGCTCCGCTGTTCGCGGCGGTGACCCGCCGCTACGTCGACGCGCACTTCGGCGAACGGCCGCACTCCCGCTTCATCGCCCTCATCGGCGACGCCGAGCTGGACGAGGGCAACATCTGGGAGGCCGTCGCCGACCCGGCGACCACCGGGCTGGGCAACGTGATGTGGCTGGTGGACTTCAACCGCCAGTCGCTGGACCGGGTCGTGCCCGGGGTGCGGATCAACCAGTGGCGTGGCCAGTTCGAGGCCGCCGGCTGGCACGTGGTCGAGGTCAAGTACGGGCGCAGGCTCGCCGAGGCGTACGAGCGGCCGGGTGGCGCGGCGCTGCGCGACTGGATCGACCTCATGCCCAACGAGCAGTACCAGTCGCTGTTCGGGCTGGCCGGGCCGGCCCTGCGCAAGCAGTTCCTGGACGGCGCCCCGGCCGAGGTGGCCGCCTTCGTGGCCGACATTCCCGACGACGAGCTGGGCCCGCTCGTCACCGACCTGGGCGGGCACGACCTCCAGGCGATGCTCGACGCGTACGCCCAGTGCGACGCGGTCACCGACCGGCCCAGCGTGGTCTTCGCCTATACGGTCAAGGGCTGGGGCCTGCCGATCGCCGGCAATCCGCGCAACCACTCGGCGCTGCTCACCACCGAGCAGGTCGACGCGCTGCGCACCGCCCTCGGCCTGACCCGCGACACCGAGTGGGACCGCCTCGACCCGGCGTCCCCGGCCGGCATCCGGGCCGGCGAGCGCCGGGAGGCGCTGGCCCGCGCGCCGCGCGAGCGGGCGCTGGGCGTCACCGTCCCGGAGACCACCAGGGTACGGGTGAACAAGCCCGTCTCCACCCAGGAGGTCTTCGGCCGGGTGCTGGTCGACCTGGCCCGCGATCCGAAGGTCGCCCCCTACCTGGTCACCACCGCGCCGGACGTGGCCACCTCCACCAACCTGGCCGGCTTCATCAACAAGACCGGGGTGTTCGCCCCCACCGAGCAGCGCTCCTGGACCGAGGACCGGATGCTGCGCTGGACGGAGACCCCGGCGGGCCAGCACATCGAGCTGGGCATCTCCGAGATGAACCTGTTCCTGCTGCTCGGCCAGCTCGGCCTGTCGTGGGACCTGTCCGGGCAGCCGCTGCTCCCGGTCGGCACGGTCTACGACCCGTTCGTGCTGCGCGGCCTCGACGCGTTCCTCTACGGCACCTACTCCGGTTCCCGGTTCGTGGTGGCCGGCACGCCGTCCGGCATCACCCTCGCCCCGGAGGGCGGCGCCCACCAGTCGACCATCACCGCCTCCGTCGGCCTGGAACTGCCCGGGGTCACCTTCTGCGAACCCGCGTACGCCGGCAGCCTCGACTGGCTGCTCTGCGACGCGCTCGGCCAGATCGCCGGGGGAGCGGCGCCGGCCGCCACCGCCGCGCCGGCCGAGGACGGGGCGTACTACTTCCGGCTCAGCACCCGGCCGATCGACCAGGCGCCCTTCGAGGCGGCCCGGGCCCGGATCGGCGACGCGGTGCTGCGCCGGCAGGTGGTGGCGGGCGCGTACCGGCTCGTCGACGCGCACGAGGCGTACCCCCACCTCGCCGACGCCCCGGTCGTGCAGCTCGCCGCCTCCGGCGCGGTGCTCCCGGAGGTCCTCGCGGCCGCCGCGGAGCTGGCGGAGGAAGGCGTCGCGGCGCACGTGGTCGACGTGACGAGCCTGGACCGGCTCTACCGGGCGTGGCAGCGCACCCTGCGCCAGGGCGTGCGGACGGCGACCGTGCCGAGCGTGCCCGGGGCGCTGCGGTCGGCCTTCGCCGACCGGGTGCCGGTGGTCACCGTGCACGACGCCGCCTCGCACGCGATGGCCTGGCTGGGCTCGGCGCTCGGCGCCCCGGCCGTGCCGCTCGGCGTGGACGAGTTCGGCCAGTCGGGCAGCGTCGGAGAGCTGTACGAGCTGCACGACCTGCTGCCCGGCAGCATCGTCAACGCCGCGCTGGCCGCCCTCTCGCTGCGCTGAGCGTCAGCCCGTCGGGCTGGGCGTCGCGGTCGGGCTGCCGTTCGGGGCGGGCGAGACGGGCCCGCCCCGGGTGGGCGTCGGGGTGACCGGCACCTGGTCGCCCTTCGTCGGGTCCTGGATGATGTGCCGCTCCAGGTTGACCTGCGACTGCCCGGTCCCGCCCACGGTGATGTCGTCGTAGGCCTGGAGCAGCTTCTGCTTGTCGAAGTAGAGCACCGTCATCGACAGCGGGGTGGGCTTCTCGCCCTCCAGGCCGCGCAGCCCGGCGCCGCCCGTGGAGCCCTCGACGAAGAGCTGGGTGGGCTGCTTGCCCGGCACCTGCGGCAGCTTCGACACCTGGCGGGCGTGGGTGTGCCCGGCGAGCACCAGCGGGCAGGTGCCGGAGAGCGGGCCGGCCGAGGCGGGGTCGTGCACCAGCGCGATGTTCACCGGCTTCGGCGAGCTGGTGACGGTGGCGGCGAGCTGCTCGCCGGCCCCGATCACCTGGTCGGCGACCACCTTGGTGAGCCCGCTGCCGGCCGGCGAGGTCTCCTTGTCGGGCGTGAACCGGGGGTCGCCGATGCCCGCGATGGTCAGGCCCGCGACCGTGGCCGTCGAGTTGTCCAGCACCACGGCGTTCGGCTGGGCGGCCACCGCGGCGGCGGTACGCGCCGAGTCGTGGTTGCCGCGGATGTAGACGTAGGGCTTCTTGAGCAGGCCGATCGAGCCGACGAAGGACGCCTCGGGCTCGCTGCCCCAGTCGGTGATGTCGCCGGTGTCGATCACCACGTCGATGCCGAACTGCTCCACCACGGTGCGGATGAGCTGCCAGCCGGTCGGGTTGAGGTGCATGTCGGAGACGTGCAGCACCCGCGTGGTGCCCGGTGACGGCTGGACCACCGGCAGCGAGGAGACCGTGGTGTAGAGCTTGCTGACGTTGCCGACGAGCCGCTGGAGCTGCTCGGCGTACTTCGTGTAGTCGTTGGCGATCCGCCGCGCGTCACCGACGATCGCCGGGGCGTTGACCAGCAGCCCCTCGTAGCGGGGCTCCTCTATCGCCTGCGGCCGGATGGTGGCGGCGGCCAGGCCGAGGCTGCCGGCGGTGACGACCAGCGCCAGCCCGCCGGCCCACGCGGTGCGGCGCGCGTCGCGGAAGACCAGCCCGGCCAGCAGCAGGGTGGCCAGCACCGCCGAGGCCAGGGTCTTGAGGCCGAGGCGCATCACGCCGGCCCGGACGTCCTCGACCGCGGACTGGCTGGCCCGGCTGATGCTCGCCGGGTCGTCGATCAGCGCCTCGGTGCGTCGCTGGTCGAGCGCGCCCAGCTCGACGGTCAGGTAGGCCGGCCCGTCGTGGCTGTCCAGCAGCAGCGCGCCCAGCGGCGGGATGTCGACGGTGGTGCCGCCGCTCAGCGACGGGCTGAGGTTGAGCTGGGCGCGGAACGGCCCGATGTCGGTGCCCACGTGCCCGCCCGCGTACGTGCCGGCGACCACCCCGCTGAAGGTGACCACGAGCAGGGCCAGCACCGCGCCGAGCCGGCGCAGGTTGGTGCCGGGGCGCCACCGGCGGCGGGCGCGCCCCTCCTGCGGGGCCGTCTCGCCCCCGGCGTCGTGCTGCTCGTTCTCCTGGCCGTCCATGCTGAGATTCTGACCTGCCCGTTGAAGGATCTTGGCAAACCCGGGGAAGCGGGATCAGCTGCGCCCGGCGCCGCCGTCGGCGAAGACCAGCCGCAGGATGCGGTCGTCGTCGCCGGCCGGCTTGCCCCGCCCGTCCCGGTTGGAGGTGCTCACCCAGACCGACCCGTCCGGCGCCACGGCGGCGGCCCGCAGCCGGCCGTACCGGCCGGTGAGCAGCTCGCGCGGCTGCCCGAGGACCGTGCCGTTGCCGGCCAGCTCGACCAGCCAGAGGCGCTGCCCGCGCAGGCAGGCAGTGATCAGCAGCCGGTCGACGGACGCCAGGCCCGAGCAGGACGCCTCGCCGGTGCGCCACTGCACGATCGGGTTAACGTAGCGCTTGTCGTCGCCGCGCCCCTCGACCTGCGGCCAGCCGTAGTTGCCGCCCTTGTTGATCTGGTTGATCTCGTCCCAGGTGTTCTGGCCGAACTCCACGGCGTACAGCTTCTTGTCCGGCGTCCAGGCGAAGCCCTGCACGTTGCGGTGCCCGGTCGACCAGACCGGGGAGCCGGCGGTGGGGTTGCCGGGGGCCGGCTTGCCGTCCCGGGTGAGCCGCAGGATCTTGCCGCCGAGGCTCTTCGGGTCCTGCGCGTTCGCGGTGCGCCCGGCGTCGCCGGTGCTGGCGTAGAGGAAGCCGTCCGGGCCGAAGCCCAGCCCGCCGCCGTTGTGGTTGCCGGCCTTGGGGATGCCCGTGACGATCGGGGTCGGTGGCCGGCCCAGCTCCAGCTTCGCGATCCGGTTGTCCTCGGCGCTGGTGTAGTAGACGAAGACCGTGCGGTCCCGCGCGTAGGCCGGGGAGACCGCGATGCCCAGCAGCCCGCCCTCGCCGGCGGCCGCCACGTCCGGGACGGTCTGCACGACCCGGACCGTCATCCCCTCGGGCCCCGACTCCGGGCCGACCTGGAGGATCCGCCCGCTGTCCCGTTCGGTGACCAGCGCGGCGCCGTCGGGCAGGAAGGCGATGCCCCACGGCACCGCGAGCCCCTTCGCCAGCACCGTGGCCACCACCTGCTGGCCGGCCCCGCCGGGGCTGGCCGAGGTCGACGGCGACGGGAGGTTGGGCGGCTCACCGGCCGGGTCGGGATCCGGGTCGCCGAAGGCACAACCGGCGGTGCCCAGCAGCAGCGTCGCGCAGGACGCCGCCAGCGCCGCCCGGAGGCGGCCGGTGCGGGGGTACGGGGGACGCGGCCTCACCCGGCCCAGCGTAGCCGGGCCGGGTGCGGAACCGGGCCCGACGAACCGAGTAGTGGCTCAACGGGCGCGCAGGGCGAGCAGGGCGACGTCGTCCTCGCGCCGGTGGGCGGCCGCGAGCAGCTGGTCGCAGAGGGTCGCGAGGGGGAGCCTGGCGGCACCGGCGAGCTGCGCGATCAGCTCGACCTCCCCCTCGTCGATCGACCGGTCCCGGCTCTCGGTCAGCCCGTCGGTGTGCAGCAGCAGGGTGTCGCCGGGCGCGAGGGTCAGCGCCTGGCGGGTGCGCCTGGGCGGGTGGGTCAGGCCGAGCAGGGTCCCCCGGTCTCCGTCCAGCGCCCGCACCGGCCCGTCGGCGGGGATCAGCAGCGGCGGCGGGTGGCCCGCGTTGCACCAGGAGACCCGTAGCCCCGGGGCGGCCGGGCTGACCCGGGCCAGGACGGCGGTGGCGACGGTGGGGACGGGCAGGCCCCGGATCGCCCGGTCGAGGTGGGTCATGATCTCGTCGATCGGGTCGTCCCGCCCGTACGCGTCGCCCCGGACCAGGTTGCGGAGCTGGCCCATGGTCGCGGCGGCCTCGATGTCGTGCCCCGCCACGTCGCCGATGGCGGCGACCAGGTCGCCGTCGGGCTGGACGAAGGCGTCGTACCAGTCGCCGCCGACCTCCACCCGGTCCGCCGCCGGCAGGTAGCGGGCGGCCAGCTCGACGCCCGGCACCACGGGCAGGGTGGGCAGCATGCTGTGCTGCAGCACCTCGGCGACGTGCCGCTGCTCGCCGTAGAGCCGGCTGTTGCCCACGGCCTGTTCGGCCCGGCGGCCGACGTCCAGCGCGGTCCGCAGGTCGCTCTCGTCGAACCCGCGCCGGTGCGGGCCGTTGACCAGCGTGACGGCGCCGATGGCCCGGCCGCCGGTGGCGGTGATCGGCACGCTGAGGTGGGAGCCGAAGCCCAGCCGCTCGGCCAGCGGCACCAGCTCCGGATGGGTGGCCCCCCGCTCGACGTCGGCCAGGGCGGCCGCTTCGCGCCGGACCGGCCGCCCGGTGCGCAGCACCGACCGGATGATCGAGTCGGGACCGAGGCCGGTGGCCAGCAGCGCGGCGAACCGGGCGGTGTCGGCCGCCCGCTCCGGGTCCCGGTGGAATCCCGCCACGGTGCGGGGCCGGCCCGCCGGGTCGACAAGGGTGATGAGGCACCAGTCGGCCAGCAGCGGGACCATGGAGTGCCCGAGCCGGTCGACCGCCGTGGCCACGTCGAGCGTGCCGCCCAGCGTCTCGCTCATCCCCGCCAGCATGGCGAGCCGGTCGTGCGCCTCCTCGGCGCGGCGGCGGGCCTGCTCGGCGGTCTGCACGGCGATCCGCAGCCGCAGCTCGGAGGAGCAGGCCGCGGCCAGGTCGGCGAGGGTGCGCAGCTGCTCGGCGGTCCAGGCCCGGGGCTTGCTGTCGATGGCGCAGAGCGAGCCGAGCACCCGTCCGTCCAGGTCGGTCAGCGGCATCCCCGCGTACGCGACGACGCCCAGGTCCTCGATGGCCAGGTTCCGCCGCACCCGGGGGTAGAGCCGGGCGTCGGGCAGCACCATGGGCACCTCGACGTCGACCACGTGCTGGCAGAACGAGTGGGTCAGCGGGGTCTCCCGACGGCCGGCCCACGGCTCGGGCAGCCCGGTCGCGCCGGGGAAGAACTGGCGGTCGGCGGTGACCAGCGAGACCAGGGCGACCGGCACGTCGAGCAGGTCGCCGACCAGCCGCGCGAACCGGTCGAACGCCTCGTCGGGTGCCGCGTCGAGCCGCGTCTCCGCGAGGGACCGCAGCCGCTCGGGGTCGGTCAGCGCCGGGATCGGCACGACCACCCTTCCGGCGCTGTCCTCGCTCATGACCACCCGTCTCCGGTGCGCGGGGCGCCGGCCGACGCTCCGCCCTCGGTTATACCTCGCGCGCTCCGCCGCCAATCGTGCCAGCGGTGGTCGTCACGACCCCGCGCACCCGGGCCGTCCCGGGCGGCTATCGTCGGCGGTCGTGAAGGTATGGATTCCGCACCCGGCCGGCCGGGGCCTCATCGGCGAGCTGCCCCCGGGCGTCACCGTCGAGGTGCTGGAGGACCCGGCCCGGCAGCCGTCGTCCCCGACCGGCGTGCGGTTCTGGGTGCCGCCCTTCCTCGCCGGCCCGGACGCCGGCGCGCTCCTGGCCGAGCTGCCGGACCTGGAGGTCGTGCAGCTCCTCTCCGCCGGCGCGGACGCCTGGGTGGGGCGGGTTCCCGAGGGCGTGACGCTCTGCGACGCCCGGGGCGTGCACGACTCGGCCACCGCCGAGTGGGTGGTCACCGCGATCCTGTCGGCGCTGCGCGGCTTCGGCCCACTGGCCCGCGCCCAGGCCCGCGGCGAGTGGGCGTTCGACGAGGTGGCCCCGACGGACGAGCTGGCCGGCAAGCGGGTGCTGATCGTCGGCGCCGGCTCGATCGGCGCGGCCGTCCGGGCCCGGCTGGCCCCGTTCGAGGTGACCTTCACCCTGGTCGCCCGGACGCCGCGCCCGGCCGAGGAGGTGCACGGGGTGGACGAGCTGCCCGCCCTGCTGCCCGAGGCGGACGTGGTGGTGCTGCTGGTGCCGCTGACCGAGCAGACCCGGGGGCTGGTCGACGAGAAGTTCCTCGCCGCGATGCCGGACGGCGCGCTGCTGGTCAACGCCGCCCGGGGCCCGGTGGCCCGCACCGACGCCCTGGTCGCGGAGCTGGCGTCGGGCCGGCTGAGGGCCGCGCTGGACGTGACCGACCCGGAGCCGCTGCCCGCCGACCATCCCCTGTGGGAGCTGCCGAACGTGCTGCTCACCCCGCACGTCGCCGGGTCGGTCCGGGGCCTGCTGCCGCGTGCGTACCGGCTCGTCGGGGAGCAGGTGCGCCGGTTCGCCGCCGGCGAGCCGCTGACGAACCGGGTGGTCGACGGCTACTGACGGATCATCGGGCGGACTCGGGCAGTTCCTGCCCGGTGGCGGAGACCAGCCGGGGCAGGTCGGCGGCGCGGACCGCGGGGAGCACCAGCGTCTCGCCGTCGTCGAGCCGGGCGACCGCCCGGCCGCGCGGGTCGGCGGCCAACTCGGCGACCCGCGCCCAGGGCACCCGCCGCTGGCCGAGCAGCGCCCGCAGCCGCAGCTCGCGGGCGTCCGCGTCGGTGCCGGCCCGCCACGCCCAGAGGCCGATCGCGAGCGGGATCAGCAGCACCCAGAGCAGCCACCAGCGCGCGGTGGCCAGCGGCAGCGCGCCGAGGAACGCGACGATCGCGGCGACGAGGATCGCCTGGCTGTGGCGGAAACGGACGGTGTCGGCGCGGCTCACCCCCCGATGATCCCACCCCGGACCGGCGGCGGTTCCGGCGGGCGGCAGGCGCGGACCGGAGCCTGGGTGTGACGGGCGTCACGTGAGGTGTCGCGTAACGGCAGGTGTCCGGGATCGTTGATGGGCGTGGCCGCACCGGTCCCCGTCCGGCGCCGGTCGCACCCGCCTCCGACCCGTTGACCCCGCACGTCGTACCGCAACCGCACCGCCCCGTGCCCCCTCACGAAGGCGACCGCCGTGCCCGTCACCCACCCCTCCGCCGGCCCCCGCCGCCGGCCACCGCTGCCCGACCTCCTCGTCTCGCTCGCCGGTGCGCTGTTCGTCCTCGCCGGTGCCGCCGGCCTGGTCCCCGGCCCCGCCGCCGTGGCGCTCGCCGTCGCGGGTGGCTCCGCCCTGGCCTGCGTCCGGCTCGCCTGGCTGGCCGGTGCCCCGCCCGCGCCGCCCGACCCGGCCGTCGCCACGCCTGCCGGGCGACAGGCCCGCCGGGTGGCGCTGTCCCGCCGGGTCGCCGGGATCCTCGACGCGGCCGTGCTGACCGCCGGCCTCACCGTCGCGGTGCTGCCGCTGAGCGACCCCGTGCACCGGCTACCCGTCGCGCTGGCCGGCCTGGCGATCGCCGCCCCGCTGTTCGCCCTCGCCCTGCTGCGGTTGCCCGGCCGCTCCCGCCTCTCCGGCGGTGAGCGGCTGCGCCGCGGCGTGGATGTGGTCGGCCTCGGCGTCAGCCTGGTCTTCGCCGGCTGGGTGCTGCTGCCCTCCGGCCCGGTACCCCCGGCCGCGCGGATCGCCAGCGTCGGCGGTGCCGTCGCGCTGGCCGTCCTGCTGGTGGCCGCGGTCGCCGAGCGGCGCCGGCGACCGGGTGCGGCCCGCTGCCACGCCGGTGCGGCCGCCACCCTGGGCGCGCTGGCGCTGCTCGTGGTCCTGCTCGCCTACGCCGCCCCGGACCGGGCCGCGCTGGCCGTCGCGCCGCCGCTGCTCGCGGGCGCGCTGCTCACCGCGGCCGGCGCCCGGCGTACCGCCGCCGGCGAGCGGCCGCGCCGGGACGCGGCGCCCGCGGCGTGGCCCGGGCTCACCGCGCCGGCCGGCATCGCGGCGCTGGCCGCCGGCCAGCACCTGTGGACGGTGGGCGAGTTCACCGCCCCGGCGATCGCCCTCGGGCTGTCCGTCATACCGCCGATGGTGGTGCGGGAGGTGCTCGCCGCGGCCGACCAGCGGCGCCGGGCCGAGCGGCTGGCCGCCAGCGAGGCGCGGCTGCGGCACCTCGTCGGGGAGGACCGCCTGCCCGCCGACGCCCCGCCGGCCGACCGGGCGGAGCTGGTCCACGCCCTCACCCGGCGGGCCGGCGGCGCGCTGCTCGTGGTCGACCTGCACGGGGCCGACGAGACGGCGGTGCTGGACGGGCCGGTGCTGGCCGAGGTCGTCCACCGGCTCCGGTCCGGCTCCGGTGCGCACGACCTGGTGGCCCGGCTCACCGACTCCGAGTTCGCCGTGCTCACCGACCTCGGCCCGGTGCCCGCCTACGCACTGGGCACCCGGCTGCTGACCGCCCTGGCCGAGCCCTGTCCGCGGCCCGGCGGGGCGAGCCGGCTCCGGGCCAGCATCGGGCTGGCCGAGACCACCGGCGGCGAGCCGGAGGATGTGCTGCGCCAGGCCGACCTGGCCCGGCGGCGCGCCGTGCAGCTCGGCCGGGACCGGGTCGAGTGGTACGACGCCTATCTGGAGGAGCAGCTGGTCCGCCGGCTGGACCTGGAACGCGAGCTGCCGGGCGCGGTCGCCCGGGGCGAGCTGGACCTGGTCTACCAGCCGGTGCTGGCGCTGGCCGACCGGCAGCCGGTGGGCACCGAGGCGCTGCTGCGCTGGCGCAGTCCCGCCCTGGGCACGGTGCTGCCGGACGAGCTGCTGCCCGTCGCGACCGATCTCGACCTGCTGGGCGAGGTTGGCCGGTGGGTGCTGGACCGGGCCTGCCGGCAGCTCGCCGACTGGTCGGGAAGCGGCCGGGAGCTGTGGATGGCGGTCAACGTCACGCCCCGGGAGCTGGCCGCGCCCGACTTCGTGGCCCGCACGGCGACGGCCCTGGCCGCGTACGACGTGCCGCCGGAGCGGCTCGTGGTGGAGGTGGCCGAGCCGGCGGTGGCCCCCGAGCTGTCCACCGTGGTGGCCCGGCTCGCCGGCCTCCGCTCGCTCGGCGTCCGCACCGCGCTGGACGACTTCCGTGCCGAGCACGCCTCGCTCGCCCAGCTCCGCCGGCTCCCGATCGACCTGCTCAAGGTGGGCCCGCACATGGTCGGGCCGGGCGCCGACGGGCAGCGCCCGCTGATCGACGTGGTCGCCAACCTGGGCGACCGGCTCGGGCTGGAGGTGGTGGTCGAAGGGCTGGAGTCCGACGCTCAGGTGGCCGGCGCGCGGCGGGCCGGCTGCCGCTACGGGCAGGGCTTCGCGCTGGCCCGGCCGGCCCCGGCCGAGCGGGTGGAGGCGTGGTTCGAGGAGTTCCCCTCGGCACCCCGCTGACCTGGCCGTACCGCCAGACCACTGAACCGGTTCACCGGGGGCGCGGCGGCGCGGTGCTCCCGCGCGGGGTGAGATGGGCGGTCTCGTCCTGGAGGCCGGTGACCGGCTCGCCCGCGATCACGGCCAGGAGCTGGCGCGCGGCGTGCGCCCCGTACGCCGGGATGTCCCGCCCCAGGGCGGTGAGCGGCGGGTGCACGAGCTGGCAGAGCGGGGAGTCGTCCCAGGCCACGATGGACAGGTCACCGGGCACGGCCAGCCCCATCTCCTGGGCCACGGAGAGCCCGGCGATCGCCATCACGTCGTTGTCGTAGATGACCGCGGTGGGCCGGGCGGCGGAGCTGAGCAGGCGGCGCGTGGCCCGGGCCCCCTCCTCGCCGGTGTAGTCGGACCAGACCGTGGTGGCCTCGTCGAGCCCGAGCCGCCGGCACACCTGCGCGAACGCGTCGGTGCGGATCTCGGTGTGCAGCAGGGAGGGCAGCCCGCCGACCCGGGCGATCCGCCGGTGCCCGAGCGCGACCAGGTACTCCACCGTCTCCACCAGGGCCGCCGCGTCGTCGGACCAGACACTGGCCAGGCTGCCGGTGTGGCCGGGCCCACCGATCACCACGGCCGGCAGTTGCAACTCCTCCAGCGCGGGCACCCGCCGGTCGTCGGTTCGCAGGTCGCAGACGAACACGCCGTCCACCCGGCGCTCGGCCCACCAGCGGCGGTAGACCGCGATCTCGGCGTCCTGGTCCGCCACCACCTGGAGGGTCAGCGCGTAGGAGCGGGCCGACAGCTCGGCCTCCACGCCGCTGATCAGCTCCATGAAGAAGGGCTCGATGCCCAGTATCCGGGCGGGCCGGCACAGGGTCAGGCCGACCGCCTTGGCGGTGGCGCCGGAGAGCGCCCGGGCGGCACTGCTCGGGCTGAACCCGATCTCGGCGGCGATCGCCAGGATCCGCTGGCGGGTCGCCTCGGACACGCCGGGCTGGCCGTTCAGCGCGTACGACACCGCGCCCTTCGAGACCCCGGCCCGCCGGGCGACATCGGCGATGGTCGGCCGCTTCACCGGCGCTCCTTCACTGGTCCGGGCCCTCGCGGGCCTGTTTCCGCCGCCGGGGGTGGACCGGCGGCTGTCACGCTACTGCACCGGCCTGCGGCGCCGTCGGTCCGGCGCGGTGGCTCGCCGCTTGCGCGGTTAAGCGTACGGGGTCGAGCGTCACCCAACCCGGCCCACGTCTCCCGTTGGTGCGCGGGAAAGCGCTCCAACAGGCAGGAATGGCGGCGGTCGGGTTACCGGTCGGTTCGGGTCGTAACCGGCCGTTGACAGTCCAATGGGTCCCCCGTACGGTGTGCTCACTTATCCGGTTCAGTCAACGTCTCTCGATCTCGGGAGCGTTCCCATTCGGCGCGGAGGATGACATGAAACGGTCCTGGAGGCACTGGGCCCGGGCGGCCACCGCGGGCGCCGTCAGCCTGGTCATGGTCACGGCCTGCAGCGGCAAGAGCACCACCGGCGGCTCGGACGCCGCCGACGGTCAGGTCACCGTGAAGATCAACTTCTGGGGTGACTTCGGCCTCCAGGACCTCAAGACCCGGTACGAGGCCGAGCACCCCAACGTCAAGATCCAGCTGAACTCCGGCGAGTACAACGCGCAGCACGAGGACCTGCAGAAGAAGCTTGTCGCCGGCAACGGCGCGCCGGACATCGCGGCGATCGACGAGGGCTTCATGGTCCAGTTCCGCAGCCAGTCCGACAAGTTCGTCAACCTGCTGGACAAGGGCGCCGGTGAGTACGAGAGCAAGTACCTGCCCTGGAAGTGGAAGCAGTCGCTCTCCGCCGACGGCAAGACCCAGATCGGCCTCGGCACCGACGTGGGCGGCCTGGCCATGTGCTACCGCACCGACCTGTTCAAGGCCGCCGGCCTGCCCACCGATCGCGACCAGGTCTCCGCCCTCTGGCCCGACTGGGACAGGTTCCTCGAGGTCGGCCAGCAGTACACCGCCAAGACCGACAAGAAGTTCATCGACGCCGGCACCAACCTGTTCAACCCGATCCTCGGCCAGCAGCAGGTCGGCTTCTACGACGACCAGGAGCAGCTGCGGATGGACGGCGGCCCGAAGGTCGCCTTCGACTACACGGTCAAGGCCGTCCAGGCCGGGCTCTCGGCCAACCTGGTCAGCTTCCAGGCCGACTGGGACAAGGGCTTCACCAGCGGCGCCTTCGCCGTGCTCGCCTGCCCGGCGTGGATGCTCGGCCACATCAAGGACACCGCCCCCGGCACCCAGGGCAAGTGGGACATCGCGGCGGTGCCCGGTGGCGGCGGCAACTGGGGCGGCTCGTTCCTGACGATCCCCAAGCAGGGCAAGCACGTCGACGAGGCGTACGAGCTGCTGCAGTGGCTGGTCGCGCCCGAGCAGCAGATCGAGATCTTCAAGAAGGTCGGCAACCTGCCCTCGCAGCCGGCGCTCTACGCCGACCCGGCCATCGCGGACTTCAGGAACCCGTTCTTCAACAACGCCCCCGTCGGGCAGATCTTCCCGAAGATGGCGCAGGGTCTCACCCCGCAGTACCTGGGCAAGCGGAACGGCCCGACCCGGGTCGCCGTGGAGAACGTCATCCGGCGGGTCGAGAACAAGAGCCTCAAGCCGGACGCCGCCTGGGGCGAGGCGGTCAAGGAGGCCGACAAGGCCGCCAAGTCCTGACCGGATCGGGGACGGGGCGGGCCGCGGCCCGCCCCGTCCCCGCCGCACCGCCCGACCCGCCTCGGCCCTGGAGTGATCCGATGTCCACCACCCGTGCCGCGCCCGCGTCGTCGAGCCGCCGAGCCGCACCGGAGCGCGGCCGCTCCGGAGGCGACGACCGGCGGCTGAGCTGGCGCAACCGGCTGTACCGCTTCGACATGCGCTACATGCCGTACCTCATGATCGCGCCGTTCTTCCTGCTCTTCGTCGTGTTCGGGCTCTTCCCGCTGCTCTTCAACGCCGTGGTCTCGCTGCGCAACTACCGGCTCGACGACCCGACGCTGCCCTACTGGGCGGGCGTCGAGAACTTCAGCCGGCTCCTCGGCGACGAGGACTTCTGGAACGCCCTCTACAACACCTTCGGGATCTTCCTGCTCTCCTCGGTGCCCCAACTGCTGCTCGCGCTCGTGGTCGCCGCGCTGCTCAACCGCAAGCTGCGGGCGCAGACCTGGTGGCGGGTCGGGGTGCTGCTGCCGTACGTCACCCCGATCGTCGCCTCGACCATGGTGTTCAGCGTCTTCTTCTCCCGCGACTTCGGCATGGCCAACTGGGTGCTCGGCCTGTTCGGTCTCGGCGGCCCGGACGATCCGATCGACTGGCGGGCCGACAAGCTGCACTCCTGGATCGCCATCGCCACGATGGTCAACTGGAAGTGGATCGGCTACAACGCGCTGCTCTACCTGGCCGCCATGCAGTCCATCCCGCGCGACGTCTACGAAGCGGCGGCCATCGACGGCGCCGGGCCGTGGAAGCAGCTCTGGCGGATCACCGTGCCGATGATCCAGCCCGTGGTGCTGTTCACGGTCATCCTCTCCACCATCGGCGGCCTCCAGCTCTTCACCGAGCCGATGCTGTTCGACCCGAACGCTCAGGCCGCCACCGGTGGCCCGAACGGCGAGTGGCAGACCATCGCCCAGCTCATCTACAAGGTCGGCTGGAAGGACCTCAACCTCGGCTACGCCGCGGCCATGTCCTGGGCCCTCTTCCTGATCATCCTGATCGTCGCCGGCGTCAACTACGTGGTGACGAACCGACTGTCCGGAGGGCGTAAATGACCGCCGTCGCACCCCCGCGCCGCCGGCCACGGCTGGTGGCCCGGGCCCCGCAGGAGACCCCGGCCGGGCTCTGGACCTACCTGTTCCTCGCGCTGACCATGCTCTTCGCCGCGTTCCCGCTCTACTGGATGTTCGTCATCGCGACCAGCGACGACCAGGCCCTCGCGAAGCTGCCGCCGGCGGTCGTCCCCGGCGACCGGTTCCTGACCAACGTCGACGAGGTCTTCTCCCTCCAGGACGTCTACTTCGCCGCCTCCCTGGTCAACAGCGTCATCGTCGCCACCGTGGTGACCGCCTCGGTGCTGTTCTTCTGCTCGCTGGCCGGGTTCGCCTTCGCCAAGCTGCGCTTCAAGGGCAGCAGCGCCCTCATGCTCTTCGTGGTGCTCACCCTGACCGTGCCCAACCAACTCGGCATCGTGGCGCTCTACATCGTGATGGGCAAGCTCGGCTGGAACGGCACGCTGCTCGCGGTCATCGCCCCCGGGCTGGTCACCGCGTTCGGGGTGTTCTACATGCGGCAGTTCATCGTCAACACCGTCCCGGACGAGCTGGTCGAATCGGCACGAATGGACGGGGCCACGACCATGCGGGTGTACGCCAGCATCGTGCTGCCGGCGATCCGCCCGGCCCTGGCCGTGCTCGGGCTGCTCACGTTCGTGGCCACCTGGAACGACTTCCAGTGGCCGCTCATCACCCTGAGCGGCACCGACTTCCCGACCTCGATGGTCGCGGTCTCCGACCTGGCCAGTGGAAACTATGTGATCTACCGGCGGGTGCTGGCCGGGGCGTTCATCGCCACCGTGCCCCTGCTCGTCATGCTGTTCATCGGTGGACGCCAGATCGTCCGCGGAATCATGGAAGGCGCGGTGAAGTCGTGAGCCGTCAGACGTTGCACGAGGGTTGGGTGCTGCGGGCCGTGCCCGGTCCGCAGGTGCCGCCGGAGGTCGCCGGGCAGGCGGTGCCGGCGACCGTCCCGGGAGAAGTGCACACCGACCTGCTGGCGGCCGGCCTCATCCCCGACCCGTACCTCGACGACAACGAGGAACGCCTGCACTGGATCGGCCGCACCGACTGGGTCTACGAGACCGCCGTCGAGCGGCCGTCCGGCGACGACGAGCGGATCGACCTGGTCTGCGCCGGCCTGGACACGGTCGCCACGGTCAGCCTCAACGGCACCGAGGTCGGCCGCACCGAGAACCAGCACCGCGGTTACCGGTTCCCGGTCGGCCCGCTGCTCCGGCCGGGCGCCAACACGCTCACCGTGCGCTTCGACTCCCCGTACCGCTACGCCGAGGCGCACCGGGACCGGCTCGGCGACCGGCCCAACGCCTACCC
Source organism: Micromonospora chaiyaphumensis (assembly GCF_900091435.1). Classification (GTDB taxonomy): domain Bacteria; phylum Actinomycetota; class Actinomycetes; order Mycobacteriales; family Micromonosporaceae; genus Micromonospora; species Micromonospora chaiyaphumensis. The sequence goes on along the minus strand of NZ_FMCS01000010.1, from coordinate 249,006 downwards.
GGAGCCGTTCCACTTCATCCGCAAGACCGCCTGCAACTTCGGCTGGGACTGGGGACCGACCGTGGTCACCGCCGGCATCTGGCAGGAGATCGGCCTGCACGCCTGGTCCACGGCGCGGCTGGCCACCGTCCGGCCGCTGGTCACCGTCGAGGACGGCGCCGGCCGGGTGGAGCTGCACGTCGAGGTCGAGCGGACGCAGGACGGCCCGCTGACCGTGCGGGCCACCGTGGCGGGCGCCGCCGTCGAGATCACCGTCCCGGCGGGCGAGCACCGGGCCGTGGCGACCCTCACCGTCCGCGACCCCGCGCTCTGGTGGCCCGTCGGGTACGGCGACCAGCCGCTCCACGACCTCGACGTGACCCTCCTCGCCGCGGACGGCCGGCCGCTGGACCGCTGGACCCGGCGGATCGGCTTCCGCTCGGTACGCCTGGACACCGCCCCGGACGCGCACGGCTCCGCGTTCACCCTGCACGTCAACGAGGTGCCCATCTTCGTGAAGGGGGTCAACTGGATCCCCGACGACGCCTTCCCCAACCGGGTCACCCGGGCCCGCCTCGCCGAGCGCTTCGCGCAGGCGGCCGGCGCGAACGTCAACCTGCTGCGGGTGTGGGGCGGCGGCCGCTACGAGTCGGCGGACTTCTACGAGCTGGCCGACGAGCTCGGGCTGCTGGTGCAGCAGGACTTCCTCTTCGCCTGCGCCGCCTACCCCGAGGAGGAGCCGTTCCGCACCGAGGTCGAGGCCGAGGCGCGGGAACAGGTCACCCGGCTCGCGAGCCACCCCTCGCTGGTGCTCTGGACCGGCAACAACGAGAACATCTGGGGCTGGCACGACTGGGACTGGCAGGAGCCGCTCGCCGGCCGCACCTGGGGGCGCGGCTACTACCTCGGCCTGCTGCCCGCGGTGGTCGCCGAGCTGGATCCGACCCGGCCGTACTGGCCGGGCAGCCCCTGGTCGGGCAGCGAGGACGTGCACCCCAACGACCCGGCGCACGGCACCACGCACATCTGGGACGTGTGGAACACCGACGACTACACGAAGTACCGGGAGTACGTGCCCCGCTTCGTCGCCGAGTTCGGCTACCAGGCGCCGCCCGCGTACGCGACGCTGCGCCGGGCCCTCTCCGACGAGCCGCTCGCCCACGACTCGCCCGGGATGGCGCACCACCAGAAGGCCGCCGACGGGGACCGGAAACTCCAGCGTGGCCTCGACGCCCACCTGCCCGCCCCCGCCGACTTCGACGACTGGCACTACCTCACCCAGCTCAACCAGGCCCGGGCCATCCAGCTCGGCGTCGAGCACTTCCGGTCGCACCGGCCGGTCTGCATGGGCACGATCGTCTGGCAGCTCAACGACTGCTGGCCGGTCACCTCCTGGGCGGCGGTCGACGGCGACGGCCGGCGCAAACCCCTCTGGTACGCGCTCCGCCGCGCCTACGCCGACCGCCTCCTCACCGTGCAACCGCGCGACGGCGGGCTGGCGCTGGTGGCGGTGAACGAGACCGGCGAGGCGTGGCGCGCGCCGGCCACGGTCACCCGGCTCACCGTCACCGGGGAGCCGAGGGCGAAGACCTCGGTGGACCTCGACGTCCCGGCGTACTCCTCGGTGGTGCTGGCCCTGCCGGCGGAGCTGGCGCGGCCGGACGAGGCCCGGCGGGAGCTGCTGGTCGCGGAGGCCGGGGAGAGCGCGGAGCGGGCGCTGTGGTTCTTCGCCACCGACCGGGAGGTCGAGTGGCCGGCGGCGGAGCTGTCGGCGACGGTCGAGCCGGCGGGCGACGCCCAGCGGGTCCGGGTGACCGCGCGGACGGTGCTGCGTGACCTGACGCTCTATCCGGACCGCCTGCACCCGTCCGCGGAGGTCGACCGGGCCCTGGTCACCCTGCTGCCAGGGGAGTCGGCGGCGTTCACCGTGCGCGCGGACGTCCCGCTCGACGCGGCCGCGCTGACCACCCGCCCGGTGCTCCGCTGCGTCAACGACCTCACCCGGTAGCCGTTCAGATCTTGGAGAGTTGTCGTTCGCGCCGAACGGCAACTCTCCAAGATCTCTCGCTCGGGTCTAATTGGGCAGGGCGGCCAGACCGGCCAGCAGCTCCCAGCGCTCGGCGTCGCTGAGCACCGCGTACACGCGCTCGTCGCGGCGGTCGGTCTCCGCCTCGATGGCCGCGCGTTCCGGCCCGTCCGGCAGCGCCCGGATCCCGTCGGCGGTCAGCCCGGCGGCCCGCCACGCCGCCCGGTGCGCGTCGGCGCGGTGGTGACGCAGCGACCCGAGCCGGGTGATCAGCAGCAGCGCCGGGGAGGCGCCGTCCGGCTCGTACGGCGGGGACATGGCGCGGAATACCGGCCCGCCGGTGGCCTGCCCGTACGCGAGCACCCGGCCCACGAGGTCGGCCAGCCGGGGCACGACGCTCAGGCCGGGCAGCATTCCCGGCATGTCCGACCACAGCTCCTCGGCGGCCTCGGCGGTCGCCCGCTGCGCGAACAGCGCCAGCTCGCGGCCCAGTTCGGTGAGGTGCCAGGTGCCGTCGGCGTCCACCGTTGTCACACCCTGGGCCAGCTCCCGGCTCATGTCGCCGTCGGTGTAGGCCAGCCCGTCGGCGAGCGCCTCGGCGGGCATCGGCCGGGCCAGCACCCCGGAGAAGAACGAGTTCTCGTAGCCGAGATCGGCACCGCGCTCGGCGTAGAACCTCTCCATCCGGGGCCGGGCCGCCCAGCGGGCGCCCACGTACACCCGGTCGATGGCTGGTCGGATCAGTCGCGCGTAGCTCACCGTCGTCTCCACGCCGCCGGACCCTACCGGCGGCGCGGAGACCGGTGGGGGCGGCCTTACTCCGGGACCCGCCGGTAGGCGCCGTCGCTGGCCGAGGTGGCCATCGAGGCGTACGCGCGCAGTGCCGCCGACACCGGCCGGACCCGGTCCGCCGGGGTGTAGGGGCGGTCCCGCTTCTCCTCGGCCACCCGGCGCGCCTGGAGCACGTCGTCGGGCACGTTGAGCTGGATCGACCGGGCCGGGATGTCGATGACGATCTCGTCGCCCTCCCGCACCAGCGCGATGAGCCCGCCCGACGCCGCCTCGGGGGAGACGTGCCCGATGGACAGGCCGGAGGTGCCGCCGGAGAACCGGCCGTCCGTGAGCAGCGCGCAGGAGCGGCCCAGCCCGCGGCCCTTGAGGAACGAGGTGGGATAGAGCATCTCCTGCATGCCCGGGCCGCCCTTCGGGCCCTCGTAGCGGATCACCACCACGTCCCCGGCCACGACCTCCTTGGCCAGGATGGCCGTGACCGCGTCGTCCTGCGACTCGTAGACCTTGGCCGGCCCGCGGAAGGTCAGGCACTCCTCGGGCACCCCGGCGGTCTTCACCACACAGCCGTCCGGCGCGAGGTTGCCGTGCAGGATGGCCAGCCCGCCGTCGGCGCTGTACGCGTGTTCGCGGTCCCGGACGCAGCCGCCGGCCGCGTCGGTGTCCAGGGAGGACCACCGGTTGGTGGTGGAGAACGGCTCGGTGGTGCGGACCCCGCCCGGTGCGGCGTGGAACAGCTCGACCGCCTCCGGGGTCGGCGAGCCGCCGCGGACGTCCCAGTCGGCGAGCCACTCCTGCAGCGAGGGGGAGTGCACCGCGTGCACGTCCCGGTGGAGCAGGCCGGCGCGGTCCAGCTCGCCGAGGATGGCCGGGATGCCGCCGGCCCGGTGCACGTCCTCCATGTGGTACTGCGGGGAGTTCGGCGCGACCTTGGCCAGGCAGGGCACCCGCCGGGAGATGGCGTCGATGTCGGCCACGCCGAAGTCCAGCTCCGCCTCGCGGGCGGCGGCCAGCAGGTGCAGCACGGTGTTGGTCGAGCCGCCCATGGCCACGTCGAGCGCGACGGCGTTCTCGAAGGCGGCCCGGCTGGCGATCGACCGGGGCAGCACGGAGGCGTCGTCGGAGTCGTACCAGCGCTTGGCGATCTCCACGGCGGTGCGGCCGGCCTCGACGAAGAGCGACCGGCGGGCGGCGTGGGTGGCCAGCGTCGAGCCGTTGCCGGGCAGGGCCAGGCCGATGGCCTCGGTGAGGCAGTTCATCGAGTTGGCGGTGAACATGCCGGAGCAGGAGCCGCAGGTCGGGCAGGCGGAGCGCTCGATCTCGCCGAGCTGGTCGTCGGTGACCGCCTCGTTGGAGGACGCGATCATGGCGTCGATCAGGTCGATCTTGGAGTGGACGACGCCCTCGATCGCCACCGTCTTGCCGGCCTCCATGGGCCCGCCGGAGACGAAGACGGTCGGGATGTTGAGCCGCAGCGCGGCCAGCAGCATCCCCGGGGTGATCTTGTCGCAGTTGGAGATGCAGACCAGGGCGTCCGCGCAGTGCGCGTTGACCATGTATTCGACCGCGTCGGCGATCAGCTCGCGGCTGGGCAGCGAGTAGAGCATCCCGCCGTGGCCCATGGCGATGCCGTCGTCCACCGCGATGGTGTTGAACTCGCGGCCCACCCCGCCGGCCTCGGCCACCGCGTCGGCGACCAGGCCGCCGAGGTCCTTGAGGTGTACGTGGCCCGGGACGAACTGGGTGAAACTGTTCGCGATGGCGACGATCGGCTTGCCGAAGTCGTCGTCGGTCATCCCGGTGGCCCGCCACAGGGCCCGGGCGCCGGCCATCGTCCGACCGTGGGTGGAGGTCCTCGACCGCAGCTCAGGCATGCATACCAGTCTGACACCGCCGGCGCGGTGGCCCCCGGGCACACGCGCCGTGTCCCAACAGTTGCACACCCGGTCCCCCACGGGGAGCGCCGATCCGGCACAGTTGAGGTCGTGCAGTCGTCCCCGGGGATGGTCATCGTCGCGGTGCTGAGCGGGCTCGCCGCGGCCGGCGCCGCCGCCCTGCTCGCCGCCTCGGCGCGCCGGCGGGGCGGGCCGCACCGGCGGGCCCACGTGCTGCTCGCGGCCGCCGCCGGGGTCGCCCTCCTCAGCCTGCTGCTCGGGCTGGCCGGCACGCTGGCCGCCGGCGACCACTGGGCGCACCGGCAGGGCCAGCGCACCGGCTGGGCCACCCTCGTCTCGATCGGCACCACGGCCGCCGGCCTCGGCCTCGGCGTCGCCCTGCTCCGGCTGCCCGGCACGGCCGCGGCCCGGGCGGCCACCGCCCGGCTGCTGCTCGACGGCGTGATCATGGCGGGCGCGCTCTGGTTCGTCGGGTGGGCGCTGTTCAGCCCGCCGACCCGGCTGCTCGGGGACGCGACCCCGGTCGCCTGCCTGCCCATCCTGCTGGCCACGGTCAGCGCCGCGCTCACCGCCGGGCTGACCCTGATCATGGTGTTGCGGGCGGCCCCGCCGCGCGGCCGGCTGGTCCTGCTGGGCGCCGGCGCGACCGGCGTGACCTGCGGCGGCCTGGGCCTGTCGGCCGGGCTCTGCCAGGCCGGCGCGGGCCTGGCGTTCGCCGGCGCCGCGGTGATCGCCGCCGGCCTGCTGGCCACCGCCCTGGCCGCCCACCGGGTCGACCTGCCGCAGGTCGACGTCGACCTCATCCGCCGCGACGGCGAGTACGCCTTCGTGCCGATGTTCGCGATGGCCGCCTCCGCCATGTACCACCTGGTGCAGGGCGGCCGGTTCGACGTGTTCGGCATCGCGGCGGGCAGTGTCGAGGGCTTCGCCCTGGTGGCCCGGCAGTACCTGGCCCTCAACGACGTCCGCAACTACGCCGGCCGGCTGGCCGAGCGGGAGGCGCACTTCCGCGAGCTGGCGCACACCGACCCGCTCACCGGCCTGGCCAACCGGCGCGGCCTGCTGCGCGCGCTGCACCGCTGCGCCGAGGCCGGCGTCCCCTGCGTGCTGCTCGGGCTCGACCTGGACGGCTTCAAGAACGTCAACGACATGCGCGGGCACGACGTCGGCGACGCGGTGCTGGCCGAGGTGGGCCGGCGGCTGCGCGGCAACCTGCGCCCGGGCGACCTGGCCGCCCGGCTCGGCGGCGACGAGTTCGCGGTGCTCATGCACGGCACCACCGAGCCCGGGCCGGTCGCCGAGCGGCTGCTCGGCGTGCTCGGCCGCCCCTACGAGGAGGCGGACGGGCCGGTCTTCCTCTCGGTCAGCATCGGGGTGGCCGGCGCCTGCGGGGAGACCGACGTCGAGCTGCTGCTGCGCAACGCCGACCTGGCACTGCGCTACGCCAAGCAGCGCGGCAAGAACCGGATCGAGCGCTACGACGCCACCTACGACCAGCTGCTGCGCCGGCGCACCATGCTGGAGCACGAGCTGCGCGGCGCCATCGAGCGCGACGAGCTGCGGCTGGCCTTCCAGCCGGTGGCGTCGCTGCCCTCGGTCCGCCCGGTCGGCGCCGAGGCGCTGCTCCGCTGGCACCACCCGGAGCTGGGCAACGTGCGGCCCGACGAGTTCATCCCGCTCGCCGAGGAGTGCGGGATGATCTCCAAGCTCGGCGCCTGGGTGCTGCACCAGGCCTGCTACCAGCTCTCCCGGTGGCTGGCCGACGGGCACGACGTCTGGGTGTCGGTCAACGTCTCGCCCCGGGAGCTGCACGCACCGGAGTACGTGGTGCAGGTCGCCGACGCGCTGCGCGCCCACCACGTGCCGCCGCAGCGGCTCGTGCTGGAGGTCACCGAGCACGCCGTCGCCACCGACCTGGACGAGCTGATCCGCCGGCTCACCGCGCTCCGCCTCACCGGCGTGCGGATCGCGCTGGACGACTTCGGCGCCGGCTACTCGTCGCTGGGGCAGCTCCGCCGGCTCCCGATCGACATCCTCAAGATCGACCACAGCCTGGTGGCCGAGCACGAGCCGGTCCGCCCGGTCGGCCGGGACGGCCCCGCCTTCGCCCCCATGGTCGACATCGTCATGCGGCTCGGGCACCAGCTCGGCCTCGAGGTGATCGCCGAGGGCGTCACGACCCCCACCGAGCTGGCCGCCGTGGTGGCCGCCGGCTGCCGCTTCGGCCAGGGCGCGGCCTTCGGCTGGGGGGTGCCCGCCGAGCACCTGGAGGCGATGCTGGAGGCGGCCACCTCGCCCGGCAACCGCCCCGCCTCGGCGCCGCCCGCCGCGCCGGCCCCACCGGCCCGGATCGGGCCGTCCCCGCTGCTGCCCCGGCTCCGCTCGAACCCGCCCGCCCAGGTGCCCGCGCCGCGTACCTCGAATGAGGGATCTTCGCAGGTCGGGCCGGGCGCGGAGAGCGCTCCGGGAGGCGACACGCCCACGTCCGTGAACCAGAATGTGGGATCAGTTGACTCATCGCGTGAGATGCGTCAGGCTTAGCCGCATGTCGTCGAACCGGTCGCTGCGAGTACTTACCTGAGCGCACTCTCCCCACCGAGAGTGCGCTGGCCCCGTGCATCTGCACGTGGGCTTTTTTGTTGCCGTCGGACCATCGCCGGGACGCCCGCGTCCCACCCTGAGAAGCGCATCACCCACTCCAGCCGAAGGCCTGAACCGCCATGACGAGACCCACGCCAGAGACCCTCGCCCACTCCGCCCGGCGAGCCCGCCCGGCCACCGAGCCGGCCGGCGACGCCGACCACGCCCCCGCCCCCCGCACCGGTGCCGCGCCGGCCACCCCGGCCGTACGGCAGCCCGCCACCGCGCAGGTCTCCGGCGCCGGATCGCTGGTGCGGTCGCTCGAGGCGCTCGGCGTCGACGTCGTCTTCGGCATCCCGGGCGGCGCGATCCTGCCGGCGTACGACCCGCTCTACGACTCGACGGTCCGGCACATCCTGGTCCGGCACGAGCAGGGCGCCGGGCACGCGGCCACCGGCTACGCCCAGGCCACCGGCAAGGTCGGCGTCTGCATGGCCACCTCCGGCCCGGGCGCGACCAACCTGGTCACGCCGATCGCCGACGCGTACATGGACTCGGTGCCGATGGTGGCGATCACCGGCCAGGTCGCCCGCCCGTCGATCGGCACGGACGCCTTCCAGGAGGCGGACATCCAGGGCATCACCCTGCCGATCACCAAGCACAACTTCCTGGTGCAGACGGCCGAGGAGATCCCGCAGGTGCTCGCCGAGGCGTTCCACCTGGCCTCGACCGGCCGGCCCGGCCCGGTCCTGGTCGACATCCCCAAGGACGTCCTCCAGGCGCCGACCACCTTCACCTGGCCGCCCACCCTGGACCTGCCCGGCTACCGGCCCACCCTGCACCCGCACGGCAAGCAGATCCGCGAGGCGGCCCGGCTGATGACCAGCGCCCGCCGCCCGGTGCTCTACGTCGGCGGCGGCGTGCTCAAGGCCGGCGCCACCGAGGGGCTGCGCCGGCTGGCCGAGCTGACCGGCATCCCGGTGGTCACCACCCTGATGGCGCTCGGCGCGTTCCCCGACTCGCACCGGCAGCACCTGGGCATGCCCGGCATGCACGGCACCGTCGCCGCGGTCTACGGCCTCCAGAAGTCCGACCTCATCGTGGCCCTGGGCGCCCGCTTCGACGACCGGGTCACCGGCAAGCTGGACTCGTTCGCGCCGGACGCCACCGTGGTGCACGCCGACATCGACCCGGCCGAGATCGGCAAGAACCGGCACGCCGACGTCCCGATCGTGGGCGACGCCCGGCATGTCATCGACGAGCTGATCGCGGCCGTCACGGCCGAGCAGGCGGCCCGGCCGGCCGCCGACCTCGCCGACTGGTGGAACCAGCTCGACGACCTGCGCGGGCGCTACCCGCTGGGTTACGAGGAGCCGGCCGACGGCACGCTCTCCCCGCAGTACGTGATCAAGCGGCTGGGCGAGATCGCCGGCCCGGACACCGTCTACGTGGCGGGCGTCGGCCAGCACCAGATGTGGGCCAGCCAGTTCATCTCGTACGAGAAGCCGTACACCTGGCTCAACTCCGGCGGTCTCGGCACCATGGGCTACGCCGTCCCGGCGGCGATGGGCGCCAAGGTCGGCAAGCCGGACACCACGGTCTGGGCGGTCGACGGCGACGGCTGCTTCCAGATGACCAACCAGGAGCTGGCCACCTGCGCCCTGGAGGGCATCCCGATCAAGGTCGCCGTCATCAACAACGGCAATCTGGGCATGGTCCGGCAGTGGCAGACCCTGTTCTACGGGGAGCGCTACTCCAACACGGAGCTGGGCACCCACAAGCACCGCATCCCGGATTTCGTGAAGCTCGCCGAGGCGCTCGGCTGCGTCGGCCTGCGCTGCGAGAACGCCGCCGACGTGGACAAGACCATCGAGGCGGCCATGGCGATCACCGACGCCCCGGTGGTCATCGACTTCGTGGTCGGCAAGGACGCCATGGTGTGGCCGATGGTCGCCGCCGGTACCAGCAACGACGAGATCATGTTCGCCCGGGGCGTGCGCCCCGCCTTCGACGAGGACGAACTCTGATGACCATGCACACGCTGTCCGTGCTGGTGGAGAACAAGCCGGGTGTCCTGGCCCGGGTCTCCGGGCTGTTCTCCCGGCGCGGGTTCAACATCGACAGTCTCGCGGTGGGGGAGACGGAGAACCCCGACGTCTCCCGCATCACCATCGTGGTCAACGCCGAGTCCTCGCCGCTGGAGCAGGTGACCAAGCAGCTCAACAAGCTGGTCAACGTGCTCAAGATCGTCGAGCTGGACCCGCAGGTCTCGGTGGCCCGGGAGCTGCTGCTGGTCAAGGTCCGCGCGGACCGCAACGCCCGGGGCCAGGTGCTGGAGACGGTCGCCCTGTTCCGCGCCCGGGTGGTCGACGTCGCGCCGGACACGCTGACCATCGAGGCCACCGGCACCCCCGACAAGCTCGACGCGCTGCTGCGTGACCTGGAGCCGTTCGGCATCAAGGAGATGGTCCAGTCCGGCACGGTGGCCATCGGGCGTGGCTCCCGCTCGATCACCGCCGGCCCGGCGCTGCGCGCCGCCTGATTCGCACCCCACCAGATTTTCGACGGGCCGACGGGCACCGCCGTAGGAAAGGGAAGTCAATGAGCGTTGAGGTGTTCTACGACGACGACGCCGACCTGGGCCTGATCCAGGGCCGTAAGGTCGCCGTGATCGGCTACGGCAGCCAGGGCCACGCCCACGCGCTGTCGCTGCGCGACTCCGGCGTCGACGTGGTGATCGGCCTGCCCGCCGGGTCGAAGAGCCGGCCGAAGGCCGAGGAGCAGGGCCTGCGGGTGCTCACGCCGGCCGAGGCGGCCGCAGAGGCCGACGTGATCATGATCCTGGCGCCGGACACCGCCCAGCGCGGCCTGTACGCCGAGGCGATCGCCCCCAACCTCGCCCCCGGCAAGGCGATCTTCTTCGGCCACGGCTTCAACATCCGCTACGGGCTCATCAAGCCCCCGGCCGACGTGGACGTGGCGATGGTCGCCCCGAAGGGCCCCGGCCACCTGGTCCGCCGCCAGTACGTCGACGGCAAGGGCGTGCCCTGCCTGGTCGCCGTCGAGCAGGACGCCAGCGGCAACGCGTTCGGCCTGGCCCTGGCCTACGCCAAGGCGATCGGCGGCACCCGGGCCGGCGCGATCCGCACCACCTTCACCGAGGAGACCGAGACCGACCTCTTCGGCGAGCAGGCGGTGCTCTGCGGCGGCGCGGCCGCGCTGGTGCAGACCGGCTTCGAGGTGCTCACCGAGGCCGGCTACGCCCCCGAGGTGGCCTACTTCGAGTGCCTGCACGAGCTGAAGCTCATCGTCGACCTCATGTACGAGGGCGGCATCGCCCGGATGCGCTACAGCATCTCCGACACCGCCGAGTACGGCGACCTCTCCCGCGGCCCCCGGGTCATCGACTCCCGGGTCAAGGAGGAGATGCGCAAGATCCTCGGTGAGATCCAGTCCGGTGAGTTCGCCCGCGAGTGGGTGGCCGAGGACGAGGCCGGCCGGCCGAACTTCGCCAAGTGGCGGGCCGAGGGCGCGGCGCATCCGATCGAGGAGACCGGCCAGAAGCTGCGCGCCATGATGAGCTGGGTCGACCGGCCCATCACCGAGACCGCCTGACCCCGGCTCGGGCAGCTCCGACGCGGCCCGCGACCCGACGCTCTCCCCAGCGTCGGGTCGCGGGCCGCCGTCATTCCGGCGCCGACGACAGGTTCTCCGCCTCGGCGGCGGCGCGCTCCGCCTCGGCGGTGCGGCCCTGCGCCGCGAGGGCGCGGGCCAGGTGACGCAGTGACCGCACCAGCAGCGCATGGTGGCGCGGGTCGGCCGTGGCCAGGTTGCGGGCCAGTTCCACCGCCTCACGCCCGGCGGTCACCCCGCCCAGCCCGGCGATCCGGTCGCGTGGCGCGTCCAACGCCGCTGTGAGCAGGAGGTTCAGCGCCTCGACGAGCAACGGGCGGAACACCTCCGGCAGGTCGTCGGCCCACCGCCGGCAGACGGGGAGCAACTCGTCCAGCAGCGGCTCGACCGCGTCCCACCGCCGGCCCGCGATCCACGCGGCGGCGAGCCGGGCCAGGGCGGCGGCCAGCTCGATGTCGTCGGCACCCCGGGCCGTCCGGACCGCCTCGGCCAGCCGGTCGACGGCGTCCGGGCGCGGCCCGAACCGCAGCAGCAGCTCCCCGTGTACGCGCAGCGCCGCGGCCAGCTCCCCGGGCCGGGCGGGCTCCTGCTCCCGCCGTCGGTCCACCGCTTCCCCGGCCGCCCGCAGCGCCGCGTCCGGCTCGCCCAGCTCGGCCCGGCACTCCGCCTCCACCAGCAGCGCCTGTGCCGTGAGCGCCCGCCCGCGCGCCGGCTGGACGATCCGCAGCATCTCGCGGTCCTCGCGGGAGGCGTGGAGGAGTGCGAGCGCGTCCCGCGCGTGGCCGGTCGCCGCCAGGCTGCCGGCGAGGTCCGTCGCCGCGAACGCTCCCACCGCATGCCACCGCAGCCGCTGCCAGCGGGAGAGCGCCCGGAACGCGTCCCACGCCTCCTGCCGTACGGCGAGCGCCGGCTCGGGCCGGCCCAGCGTCGCCCGGCAGTCGCCGAGCACCAGCAACGTCCGGACCCGCCGCATCCGGTCCCACCCGTCGAGCGGGGCGGCGGCGTCCCAGGTGGCCCGGGCGCGCAGCGCCAGCGTCAGCGCCTCGCGTACGTCACCGCGGGCGGACAGGTTGCCGGCCAGCCCTCCCCGGGCGGCGGCCAGCACCACGAGCGCCGCCCGGTCGGGCGGGTCCTCGACGTACCCGATCGCCTCCCGGAGCTGGTCGATCGCCTCCGCCATGGGCTGCGCGTCGGGGACGCCGACCCGGGCCACGAGCGCGCGGGCCAGGTCCGCGCGGTGCCGGTCCGGACGGTCCGCGGCGAGCCGGCGGCACAGCGCCACGGCCTCCTCGGCCGCGGCCCGGCGCCGGGCCGTCCCGCCGGGCAGTCCGCTCACCAGTTGGGACCGGGTGACCAACGCCTCGGCCAGCCGGGGACCCCAGCGGAGCGGGCGGCGGCGGGCCAGGGGGCGGAGCAGCGCGATCCGGACCACGAGCGACATGGGCGCCTCCTCCGGCGCGACGGCTGACTCCTGTTGTAACGGGGCCACGCCAGCCGGTCCGCGGGTGAACGGCCGGTGACGGGCATGCGACGAGGCTGTGTGAGGGCGCTCACCCCGCGGTCCGCGACCCGGAGGGCGAACCGCCCCCTACCATCCTTTGTTAGGTGCTCCCGCCGGCACCTGACGGCCATGGCACGGATCGGCGCGGGGCGCAGCGAGGCGTCCCGACGCTCCAGGCCGACCAAGAAACCGAGCGTCTACGAGGACCGATGAATCCTGTCGTACTGATCGCCGAAGAACTCGCTCCCGCCGCCATCGAGGTGCTCGCGCACGACTTCGACGTGCGTCACGTGGACGGCACCGACCGCCCCGCCCTGCTCTCCGCGCTCTCCGAGGCCGACGCGGTGATCGTACGCAGCGCCACCCAGATCGACGCCGAGGCGATCGCCGCCGCGCCCCGTCTCAAGGTGGTCGCCCGCGCCGGCGTCGGCCTGGACAACGTCGAGGTCCCGGCCGCGACCGCGCGGGGCGTCATGGTCGTCAACGCGCCCACCTCCAACATCGTGTCCGCCGCCGAGCAGGCGGTGGCGCTGCTCCTCGCCGTGGCCCGCAACACCGCGAGCGCCAGCGCCGCGCTGAAGGCCGGGGAGTGGAAGCGGTCGAAGTACACCGGCGTGGAGATCCAGGGCAAGACCGTCGGCGTGGTCGGCCTCGGTCGCATCGGTGTGCTCTTCGCGTCTCGCATCGCCGCCTTCGGCACCCGCCTCATCGCGTACGACCCCTACATCCAGCCCGCCCGCGCCGCGCAGCTCGGCGTCCGGCTGGTCGGCCTGGAGGAGCTGCTCCGGGAGAGCGACTTCATCTCGATCCACCTCCCCAAGACCCCGGAGACCGTGGGCCTCATCGGCGAGAAGGAGCTGGCGATCGTCAAGCCGGGCGTCCGGATCGTCAACGCCGCCCGCGGTGGCCTGGTCGACGAGCAGGCGCTCGCGAACGCGATCGCCGAGGGGCGGGTCGGCGGCGCCGGTGTCGACGTCTACGCCAAGGAGCCCTGCACCTCCTCGCCGCTGTTCGCCTTCGACAACGTGGTGGCCACCCCGCACCTGGGCGCCTCCACCAACGAGGCGCAGGACAAGGCCGGCCTGGCCGTGGCGAAGAGCGTCAAGCTGGCGCTCCAGGGCGAGTTCGTGCCCGACGCGGTGAACGTGCAGGCCGGCGGCGTGGTCGCCGAGGACGTCCGGCCGCTGCTGCCGCTTGCCGAGAAGCTGGGTCGGGCCTTCACGGCCCTGGCCGGCGGGGTGGCCGCCAGCGTCACCGTCGACGTGCGCGGCGAGGTCGTCGCCAACGACGTGTCGGTGCTCAAGCTCGCCGCCACGAAGGGGCTGTTCAGCTCGGTGGTGGAGGAGCAGGTCACCTACGTGAACGCGCCCCACCTGGCCGCCGAGCGGGGCGTCGAGGTCACCCTCGCCACGCAGGCCGAGACCGTCGACCACCCGAACCTCGTCACCGTCCGCGGCGCGCTGCCGGACGGCCGGACGGTCAGCGTCTCCGGCACGGTCACCCAGACCGGCACCCGGGACGTGCTCAAGCTGACCGAGGTGGACGGTTTCGACGTGGAGATCGGCGCGGAGGGCATCCTGGTCTTCCTGCGCTACGTCGACCGGCCGGGCGTGGTCGGCACCGTCGGCACCCTGCTCGGCGAGGCGGGCGTGAACATCGCCGCCATGCAGGTGGCCCGCCGCGAGGCCGGTGGCGAGACGCTCATGACGCTCACCGTCGACCAGGCCCTGGGGGCGGACCTGCTGACCTCGGCGGCCGACTCGATCGGCGCGGTGGCGGCCAGCGCTGCCGACCTGCGCGACGAGTAGTCCGGCCACGACGCATCGGGGGCCCGGCCGCACGGCCGGGCCCCTCGTCGTATCCCGGGTCAGGGCCCCTCGTCGTATCCCGGGTCAGGGCTCGACGCGGGCCGGCGGCGGGTAGACCGAGCCGTCCTGGGCGTCGAAGAGCATCAGATCGTGCTCGCCGGCCAGCCGCTCGATGTCCAGCAGCACCTCGTCGGCGCAGGTGGGGAAGAGGTTCATCTCCACGTGGTCGCCGGCCGCGTGCAGCGGGGCGACCTCCCAGGGCGTACCCGGACCGGCCGGCCGGTCGGGATAGCTGGCCGTGATGGCCCGGTAGAAGGCGACCACCCGCGGGTCGGGGTGCTGGTCGCCGTGCCACCCCTCGCGGCACCGCCGCACCGCCGCCCGCACCTCGTCCGGTGTGGCCCCGGGCCGCAGGGCCCACACGCTCAGATCGAAACTCACGGCGGACAGCGTGCCATCCCCGGTCCGCGGCGTCACCCCTGCCCCGCCGCAGGTTAACTCGCCGATCACCGACAGCACTCCGGACGGTCCGCTGTGGAGACTCTTGCGTCGAGTTGCGTCGATTCGCTAGCGTACCCGTGCGGTCACTGGCTGAGTCGATACTCCGGCCCGTCTTCGGGTGGCGCGGTCGGCCACCGGCCCACCGGCCCGCACCCCTCGATTGCGCGAGCCACGCGCACTCGTCGCTGACCGGCCCCCACGGTCGTTGCCGAGACCGTGGGGGCCGATCGCGGTCGACGTCCCGGGTGCGAGGGCGGGGCGGCGCGCCGCGCGGTCAGCGCCGGCGGTGAGCGAAGAGCGCCCGGTATTCCGAGCCGTTGCGGAACCAGTCCAGCCCGGCCGGGCCGGCCGCGTACAGGGCGGTGGCGTAGGCGTCGGCCACCGCGAGGTCCGGGCCGACCACCGTGGCGGCGACCAGCTGGTCGGCCGGTTCACCGGTGTGCGGGTCCACGACGTGTCCCCGCCGCCCGGTCACCCCCGAGGTGCCCACCGCGCCGGCGGTCATCTCCAGCACCAGCGGCGCCCGGCGCGCGTCGGTCGGGTGGTGCACGGCGATCCGCCACGGGCCCCCGTGCGCGGCGTGGCCCCGCACGGTCAGGTCGGCGCCGGCGAGCACGGCGTAGTCGTGGACGCCCGCGGCGCGCAGCCGGGCCGCGGCCCGCTCCACCGCCCAGCCGCCGAGCAGGCCGCCGGGGTCGAAGCCGCCGGGCACCGCCCAGGCGTCGAACCACCCGTCGGTCGCCGCCCGCA
Source organism: Micromonospora chaiyaphumensis (assembly GCF_900091435.1). Lineage (GTDB taxonomy): Bacteria > Actinomycetota > Actinomycetes > Mycobacteriales > Micromonosporaceae > Micromonospora > Micromonospora chaiyaphumensis. The sequence continues at coordinate 233,544 of NZ_FMCS01000010.1, read as the reverse complement.
TCGCGGCGCAGCGGTCGACCAGGTCGGCCAGCGGCGGGTACGACTCGGGGCCGATCTCGCCCCGGCGCAGCTTCGACACGAGGCTGTCCGGCTGGTTCGGCCCGTAGGTGAGGTCGATGGCGCGCAGTTCCGCGACCGCGTCGCGGAGCGCCTCCCCGACGCCCCGGCGGCCCAGCCACTCGGGCGCGTTGAGCAGCAGCGAGTATTCGGCCGTGGAGGTGCGCACGGTGTGCCGGACGCTGATCCGGTCCCCGGCGGTGCCGCCGGCCCGCTCCAGCCGGTGGCTGCGGGTGCCGAGGCGCAGGTCGGGGCGGCGGTGCCGGAAGGCCGACTGGTCGATCCACCGCGTGCGGGGCTGCTCGTCCGCCCAGCGGGCCCGCCGCTGCTCCTCGATCGGCATGACACTGCTCCTCGCTGACCACGCCGCAGCGCCGCGGCGAAAGCCGGTCACGGGCCCCCGTCGACCCTGTCGCCACCGACCCTAAGCAGTGGACATGACCGCACCATGAATGCCACCTGGGAGACTCCTGTGCATCCGGCTTTCCCGAATACTGGAAGACGCGTACCGGGAGCCGGGACGGCGACGTACGGTTGCGCCAGAGCGACGAGGTGAGGAGCGCCAGGTGGCACGCATCGCGGTGGTGGCCGGGGACGGCATCGGACCCGAGGTGGTCGGGCAGGCCCGCAAGGTCATCGACGCGGTGCTCCCCGGGGTCGAGGCGACCGAGTACGACCTGGGGGCGGCCCGCTACCACCGCACCGGCGAGGTGCTGCCCGAGTCGGTCCTCGACGAGCTGGCCGGGCACGACGCCATCCTGCTCGGCGCGGTCGGCGACCCGACCGTGCCGCCGGGCGTGCTGGAGCGGGGCCTGCTGCTCAAGCTCCGCTTCGCCTTCGACCAGTACGTCAACCTCCGCCCCTCCCGGCTCTGGTCCGGCGTCGCCGGCCCGCTGGCCGCCGTCAAGCCCGGCGAGGTCGACCTCGTGGTGGTCCGCGAGGGCACCGAGGGCCTCTACGCGGGCGCCGGCGGCTCCCTGCACCGGGACACCCCGGCCGAGGTGGCCACCGAGGAGAGCCTGAACACCCGGCACGGCGTCGAGCGGGTGATCCGCGACGCGTTCGCCCGGGCCCGCCGCCGCGAGCGGCGCAAGGTCACCCTGGTGCACAAGACCAACGTGCTCACCCACGCCGGCTCGCTCTGGGCGCGCGCCTTCGCGGCCGTCGCCGCCGAGTTCCCCGACGTGACCACCGAGTACCAGCACGTCGACGCGGCCGCGATGTTCCTGGTGACCAACCCGTCGCGCTACGACGTGGTGGTCACCGACAACCTCTTCGGCGACATCCTCACCGACATCGCCGCCGCGGTGACCGGCGGCATCGGGCTGGCGGCCAGCGGCTGCATCAACCCGGAGGGCCGCTACCCCTCGATGTTCGAGCCGGTACACGGCTCCGCGCCGGACATCGCCGGCCGGGGGGTCGCCGACCCGGTGGCCGCCGTGCTCTCCGCCGCGCTCCTGCTCGACCAGCTCGGCCACGCCGACGCCGCCGCGCGGGTCACCGCCGCGGTCGCCACCGAGCTGGCCGGGCGTACGTCGGGTGCGCCGCTGCGCACCGAGGAGGTCGGTGACCGCCTCGCCGGCCACGCCGTAGCCTGACCCGGGCCGTCACACCGGCCCGGATCCGGGCCGCCAGACCCGTACCCGGGCCGCTCCCGTTCCGGTCCCCGGCCGGGCCGCCCGTCCGGTGCGCCCGCGGTGGCGGGGCGGAGGTATCCGCTGAACGACCGTTCGGGGTAAGTTTCTGGCACCAGTGACGTCGGCGTGCGATCCCGCATGCCGTGAACCCGCAGGGAGGTCAGCGCGATGAGCGGTGGTGACAAGCTCGATTTCGAGATCCGTCCGAATCCCGCGCCGGTATCCGCCGCCGACCGGGCCGCCCTGCTGGCGAACCCGGGCTTCGGCCGGGTGTTCACCGACCACATGGTGACGATCCGCTACGCCGAGGGCAAGGGCTGGTACGACGCCCGGCTGGAGGCGCGCGCGCCGATCCCGATGGACCCCGCCGCCGCGGTCCTGCACTACGCGCAGGAGATCTTCGAGGGGTTGAAGGCCTACCGGACCGGGGACGGGTCGGTGACCATGTTCCGCCCGGAGGCCAACGCGGCCCGCTTCGCCGCCTCGGCGCACCGGCTGGCCATGCCGGAGCTGCCGGCGGAGACGTTCGTCGAGTCGCTGCGCCGGCTCGTCGAGATCGACCAGGACTGGATCCCCGAGCACGAGGACGCGAGCCTCTACCTGCGCCCGTTCATGTTCGCCAGCGAGGTCTTCCTCGGCGTCCGCCCGGCCAACGAATACCTCTACTGCGTGATCGCCTCGCCGGCCGGGGCGTACTTCGCCGGTGGGGTCAAGCCGGTCACCGTGTGGGTCTCGCCGGACTACACGCGGGCGGCGCCCGGCGGCACCGGCGCGGCCAAGTGCGGCGGCAATTACGCCGCCTCGCTCGCCGCCCAGGCCGAGGCCATCGAGGCCGGCTGCGACCAGGTGGTCTTCCTGGACGCGGTGGAGCGGCGCTTCGTCGACGAGCTGGGCGGCATGAACGTGTTCTTCGTCTACGACGACGACACCCTGGTCACCCCACCGCTGACCGGCACCATCCTGCCGGGCATCACCCGCGACGCGATCCTCACCCTGGCCGCCGAGTCGGGCCACACGGTGCAGGAGCGGCCGGTCAGCTTCGCCGACTGGCAGGCCGACGCGGCCAGCGGCCGGCTGCGAGAGGTGTTCGCCTGCGGCACCGCCGCGGTGATCACCCCGATCGGCGGCGTGCGCTTCCCGGACGGCGAGTTCCTGATCGGTGGCGGCGAGCCGGGCCGCTCCACCATGGCGCTGCGCCAGAAGCTGGTCGACATCCAGCGCGGCCGGGCCGAGGACCGGCACGGCTGGGTCACCCGCGTCCTCTGACCGTCCACCCGCTCCTCCCGCACGGCCGGCCCGTCCCCGCGGCGTCGGCCGTGCGCCGTTCCGCGCCGGTCAGTCGAGGAGGTGGGTGCGGAGGGCCGTCAGTTGCTCCTCCGTCACGCCGGCGTGGTGGAGGTAGCCCTCGACCGAGCCGTGGCCCGCGCGCAGCTCGGTGAGGAAGAGCATCATGGCCTCGGCGGGGGAGGCGAGGAACGGCGGCGGCGGCTCCTCGGCGTCCGGCACGGTGGCCCGGACCCAGGCGCTGAACCGGTCGGACGCGGCGGTGCTGAGCGCGTAGTCGGCGGCGATGTCGTCGTCGGGCACGCCGAGCACGGCCAGGGTGAGCCCGCAGACGATCCCGGTGCGGTCCTTCCCGGCGACGCAGTGCACCACGACCGGCGCGTTGGCGCTGTCGGCGATGAGGCCGACCGCCTCGGCCAGCCCGGCGGTGCCCGTGCGGGCCAGGTCGGCGTAACGGTCGGCGAGGTAGCGGGCCAGGTCGCTGCCCGGCTCGTACGTCCGCGCGGCCCAGTCCTCGTGCTCGGGGTGGATGTGCCGGTAGGTCAGCCCGTCGTAGGCCGGCACCCGGCCGTCCCTGGCCACCTCGGTGGGGCGGCGCAGGTCGATGACGGTGCGGATGCCCAGCGCGCTGAACGCCGCCCGGTCCGTCTCGTCGATGCGGTGCAGCGAGTCGGAGCGGTAGAGCCGGCGGTGCCGGACGGTGCGCCCGTCGCGGCTCCGGTAGCCGCCGATGTCGCGGAAGTTGAACAACGCGGGGAAGGGGGTCTCCAGGGCGTCCACCCCTGACACGGTAACGGCCGGCGGGGCCACGATGTGCCCCGCCGGCCGCCGGTTGCAGGTGTCTCCGTTACCGGGCCGTGCCCGGCGGGATCGACGAGTAGGTGTCGTCGTAGTAACCGCCGAGCTTGTCCCGGTACGCCGGGTCCGTGTCGGTGGCCTCGTCGTACTCGGGCGCGGCCTTGATCTGGTCCTTGCTCCGGTCGACGTAGACCTTCCGGTCGTCGTGGTCGACGTGGTTGACGGTGCCGGCCGGCAGCATGACCTTCTTGCCGAAGATCCACGGACCGGTGTCCACCACGAGGAAACTGGAGTTCACCTCGTGGCTTGCCCGGTCCACCTTGCCGATACCGCCGTCACTCGCCTCGACCTTGTAGCCGACCAGGTCGACTCCGGTCACCCCGGCGTCGTCCCGGTAGCTCCACGGATCGAAACGCCCGGCGGGCGCGCCGCCCGCGAAGGCGCCCTGACCACCCTGGGTCAGCGGATCCGGCGTCCCGTGGGTCGTTCGAGGGTCGAGCCGCTCCATGGCGTCAACACTCCCTTTCTCGACTTCTGGGGGATGTGCCTGTCGGATCCCTTCCTACCCGGATGCGGAGATCGATACACCGGACCGGTTCAGGCCAGTGCGGCCTCGGCGTCCAGGGCCACCGCGGCGGCGTGCACCACGGCCGCGATGCGCAGCCCCTCGTGCACCTGGTCCCGGCTGAACCCGGCGGCACGCAGGGTCTTCTCGTGCGACTCCAGGCAGACGCCGCAGCCGGTGATCGCCGAGACGGCGAGGCTCCAGAGCTCGAAGTCGGCCTTCTCCACCCCGGGCCGGGCGATGATCTGCATCCGCAGCCGGGCCGGCAGCGAGGCGTACTGCTCGTCGCCGATCAGGTGCTTGGCCCGGTAGTAGACGTTGTTCATGGCCATGATGGTGGCCGCGCCCTTGGCCGCCTCGACCGCCTCGGGCGTGAGGTGCCCGGCCGCCTCGGCGGCGATCTCCCGCAGCACCACCGGGTTGCCTGCCGCGACCGCGCAGGCCAGGGCGGTGCCCCAGGCCTGCTCCGGCTTCAGCGTGGAGGTGGTGATGGTGGAGCCGAGGTTGAGCTTGATGTCCTTGGCGTACTCGGGCAGGGCCGCCTTGACCGCGTCCAGACCCATGCTCAGGCCCCGGCGCCGGCGAGCAGCGCGTTGGCGTCCAGGGTGGCGCCGCCCTTGTTCCAGTTGCACGGGCAGAGCTCGTCGGTCTGCAGGGCGTCGAGCACCCGCAGCACCTCGGAGACGTTCCGGCCGACCGAGCCGGCGGTCACCATGGCGAACTGGATCTGGTTGTCCGGGTCGACGATGAAGGTGGCCCGCTGGGCGACGCCGTCCTCGCCGAGCACGCCGCAGTCGGCGGTCAGCTCACGCTTGATGTCGCTGAGCATCGGGAAGGGCAGGTCGCGCAGGTCCGGGTGGTCCTTGCGCCAGGCGTAGTGGACGAACTCGTTGTCCACGGAGACGCCGAGGACCTGGGCGTCCCGGTCGGCGAACTCGCGGTTGAGGCGGCCGAACTCGGCGATCTCCGTCGGGCAGATGAAGGTGAAGTCCTTCGGCCAGAAGAAGACGACGCGCCACTTGCCCTCGTAGGTCTTGTGGTTGATCGTCTCGAACGCCTTCTCGGCGTCGAGCGAAACGCAGGCGGTGAGTTCGTACTCCGGGAAGCGGTCACCGACAGTGAGCAACGGTCCTCCTTGAGGGCGGCCCGGCGGTGCCGCCGGGCCGGTAACTGGATCTGTTCCAGATGCTTCCGCAGCCCGCTTCCCGCCCGACGCCGGGCAGGTGCCCTGTTAAGTCGATCACCGGCCTGTCCCGCGATGTGGGTTTCTCCTCCCAAAACCCGGAGCGGAGTGGCAGAGTACGGACCGTGACCAGCTCCGTCCTGATTATTGGCAGCTAGCGCGCCGGCCCACCCCCTCGCCGAGCGCGCAGACCTCCCGCATCCGCGGGGGGTCTTTTTGTTGCCCCGCAGGTTCGAGAAGAGGACTCCCATGACCTTCCAGGTGTACGACACGACGCTGCGCGACGGCGCCCAGCGCGAGGGCCTCACCTACTCGGTGGTCGACAAGCTGGCGGTGGCCCGCCTGCTCGACGACCTCGGGGTCGGCTTCATCGAGGGCGGCTGGCCGGGCGCGGTGCCCAAGGACACCGAGTTCTTCCGCCGGGCCCGCACCGAGCTGGAGCTGCGGCACGCCGTCCTGGTCGCGTTCGGGGCCACCCGCAAGGCCGGCCTCGCGGTCGAGGACGACCCGCAGGTGCGCGGGCTGCTCGACGCGGAGACCCCCGCCGTGGCGCTGGTCGCCAAGGCCGACCTGCGGCACGTCGAGCGGGCGCTGCGCACCACCGCCGAGGAGAACCTGGCGATGATCCGCGACACGGTGGCGTACCTGGTGGCGCAGGGACGGCGGGTGTTCGTCGACGGGGAGCACTTCTACGACGGCTACCGGTACGACCCGGCGTACACGGCCGTGGTGGCGGAGACCGCGCTCGCCGCGGGCGCGGAGCGGTTCGTCCTCTGCGACACCAACGGCGGGATGCTGCCCTCCCAGGTCACCGCCGCGATCACCGACCTGACCGCGCGCACCGGGATCGCCCCGGAGCGGCTCGGCATGCACGCCCAGAACGACACCGCCTGCGCGGTGGCCAACACGATCGCGGCGGTCGAGGCCGGCGTCCGGCACGTCCAGGGCACCGCCAACGGCTACGGCGAGCGCCCCGGCAACGCCGACCTCTTCGCGATCGTGGCCAACCTCCAGCTCAAGCTCGGCATGCCCGTCCTACCGGAGGGCTGCATGGAACAGATGGTGCGGGTCTCGCACGCCATCGCCGAGATCGCCAACATCGCCCCCGACACCCACCAGGCCTACGTCGGGGCCGCCGCCTTCGCCCACAAGGCGGGGCTGCACGCGAGTGCGATCAAGGTCGACCCGTTGCTCTACAACCACGTGGATCCCTCGGTGGTGGGCAACGACATGCGGATCCTGGTGACCGAGATGGCCGGCCGGGCCAGCGTCGAGCTCAAGAGCCGCGAGCTGGGGCTGGATCTGGCCGGCCATCCGGACGCGCTGTCCAAGGTGACCAGCCGGATCAAGGAGCTGGAGGCCGGCGGCTGGTCGTTCGAGGCCGCCGACGCCTCGTTCGAGCTGCTGGTCCGCTCCGAGCTGCCGGACGCCGCGCCGGCCCGGCCGTTCGCCCTGGAGTCCTACCGGGTGCTGGTCGAGCACCGCGAGGACGGCGCCGTCGTCTCCGAGGCCACCGTCAAGATCCGGGTACGCGGTGAGCGCGTCATCGCCACGGCCGAGGGGAACGGCCCGGTCAACGCGCTCGACGAGGCGCTGCGGGTGGCGCTCGCCCGGCACTACCCGGAGCTGCGCGAGTTCGAGCTGGCCGACTACAAGGTGCGCATCCTGGAGGGCAGCCACGGCACCGGCGCGGTGACCCGGGTGCTCGTGGAGACCGCCGGGGCCGGCCGCGACTGGACCACTGTCGGCGTCCACCCCAACGTGGTCGAGGCGAGCTGGCACGCGTTGGTTGACGCCCTCACCTACGGCCTGGACCGCGCGCGGGTCTGAGCCTCACGCGGCGGGCAGCCGCAGCTCGGCCAGCACGGCCCGGTGGTCGCTGCCCCGGACGTCGTGCACGCTGACCGCGCGCACGGCGATGCGCCGGTCGACCAGCACGTGGTCGATGGTCACCGGCGGGATCGGGTCGCCGTCGTAGGGACCCCAGGTGCCCGAGAAGCCGGCGCCGGCCGCGTCGGCGGCGTCGACGTAGCCGGTGTCGATGAGGTCGCGCAGCGGCGCGTGGTCGAGGGTGGCGTTGAAGTCGCCGGCCAGCACGCTCAACCCGCCCTCCGGGGTGGCGTGCGGCTGGGCCCGCAGGTCGGTCCACCAGTCCGGCACCACCTCGACGGAGTACGGGGCGGCCGGGTGCGCGGACTCCACCCGCAGCGGTGGCGCGCCCGGCACGGCCACCGTCCCGTACGCCTGGGTGAAGGAGAAGCCCTCGTTGCGCCGGAAGCCGGTCCCGCTGAGCGGGTGGCGCGCGTACAGCCCGGAGCCGGTGGTGCCGACCTCGGGATTCAGCGCCCGGTAGGGCAGCAGGGTCGCCAGCCCGAGCCGGTCCAGCTCGGCGGCGATCTCCGGGGTGAACTCCTGCACGGTGAGCACGTCCACGTGGTGCGCCCGCACCAGCTCGACCAGCCGGGCCGGCTGGGCGCCGCCCTTGAGCAGGTTGGCGGTGAGCAGGCGGAGCACGGGCCCGTCCGCCGTGGGCCCGTCGTCGCCGACGGCCCGTGGCGCCACGGCGCCGGCCAGCGCCAGCGCGGCGAGGGCCGCGACCACGGCGGGCACGCGGCGCCGCAGGGCGAGCGCCAGCACGAGGGCGGCCGGCGCAGCGGCGGCGACGTACGGCGTGAAGGCGACCGCCTGCACGAGCGGCCCCCGTTCCAGCCCGGCGAGCCGGAGCACCGCCCAGGCGGCCACGGGCACGGCTGCCAGCCAGCACGCGACGGTGGCGACCCGTCCCCTCGTGATCATGGCCGTCACCCTACACGGCGCGATTTCATGAATGGTCGGTCGTTCACTTCTCACAATTATCAAACGCATTTCTCCGACGCGGCCGAGGAAATGTGAGCTATTGACCGTCCGCATTTTCCGATGTTAGGTTCCACCTGGTCGAGATGTCGCGACTCTCCGTAGTAATCCCAGCTCAAGGGCCAGGTAGCTCGACACTGACGGTGCGCTCAGAACTGCGCCTGGCTCCCGTGCCGCATCCATCCGTCCCGCGCCAAGCATGCGGGCCGGCCGTATCACCACGGTCACAAAAGGGAGATCTGTCATGGCCACATTCCTCAAGCGCAAGGCGACGGTGGTGGCCCTCGCCGCGCTGTCCCTCACCCTGGCCGGCGGGGGCATCGCGGCCGCCGCCCACCCGGCGGCGAAGGCGCCGGCCGAGGTGGCGCAGCCCGGGGCCCGGCAGCCCGGTCAGCAGCCGCCGGTGACCGCCGCCGAGACCCGGGCCGCGAAGGCCGCGCTGAACGCCACCCTGGCCGCGCCGACGCCCGGGCTGGTCGCCTGGGCGGTGGTCAGCAGCAACGGGACCCTGCTCCAGCACTCGGCCAACGTTGTGAGCGCCAAGAGGTTCTCCTCGTCGACGCCGGGTCAGTTCGCCGGGCAGTACCAGGTGACGCTCGACTACGCGGTCAACCTCAAGGGCCTGCACGCCACGATCGGCACCAACGACGCGGCGAACGTCCCACCCGCGGGTGAGGTCGCGGTGGCGCCCCGCTACCTGATCCCGAACGCGGTCTTCGTCCAGACCCGCAGCTCCAGCGGCGGGTACGCGGACCGGCCGTTCCACCTGCTCATCGCCAACTGACCCCCGCCGGCAGCCGGCCCCCGCCCCCGGGCGGGGGCCGCCTGTCGTGCTCGTCTGCCCCGGTCTGGCCCCGGCCGCACCCGCTCGCGCCGTTGCGGATCGGCCGGGGGAGTCGTCCCCGTCCGGCCCGGGAAGGGCCGCTCAGGGGCTGATAATCCGACGTTTGCCCACATGCCGGCACGGGAAGCAAGCACCGTGACGGACATCTCGGACACCCTGGCCAGCGTGCCCAGCCCGGTCGATGCCGACGCGAGCGGCGTCGAGCTGGAACAGACCCTCTTCGAGGTCAAACGCGTGATCGTCGGGCAGGATCGCCTCGTCGATCGCCTGCTCACCGCCCTGATCGCCGACGGCCACTGCCTGCTGGAGGGTGTGCCCGGGGTCGCCAAGACCCTCGCGGCGCAGACCCTCGCCACCGTGGTCGGCGGCACCTTCTCCCGGATCCAGTTCACCCCCGACCTGGTCCCCTCGGACATCGTCGGCACCCGCATCTACCGGGCCTCCACCGAGGCGTTCGACGTGGAGCTGGGCCCGATCATGGCGAACCTGGTGCTCGCCGACGAGATCAACCGGGCCCCGGCCAAGGTGCAGTCGGCGCTGCTCGAGGCGATGGCCGAGCGGCAGGTCTCCATCGGCGGCCGGAGCTGGCCGGTCCCCGACCCGTTCCTGGTGCTGGCCACCCAGAACCCGATCGAGTCGGAGGGGGTCTACCAGCTCCCCGAGGCGCAGCGCGACCGCTTCCTCATGAAGATCGTCGTGGACTACCCGAGCGACGCCGACGAGCTGGCCATCCTCTACCGGATGAGCACCGAGCGGCCGACCGCGCGCCCGGTGCTCGACCCGGCCCGGCTGCGCGAACTCCAGCGCCGTGCCGCCGACGTCTTCGTCCACCACGCCCTCGCCGAGTACGTGGTCCGGCTCATCCTCGCCACCCGGGACCCCGGGCGGTTCGGGTTGGCCGAGATCGCGCCGCTGCTGGCGTACGGGGCGAGCCCCCGGGCCACCCTCGGCCTGGTGGCGGCGGCCCGGGCGCAGGCGCTGATCCACGGCCGCGACTACGTGCTGCCGGAGGACGTGCGGGACCTCGCGGTGGACGTGCTGGCCCACCGGCTGGTGCTCTCCTTCGACGCGGTGGCCGACGGGGTCTCCGCCGAGACGCTGGTCCGCCGGCTGGTCGAGGCGGTCCCACCACCCCGGGTGGTCACCGGGCACCCGGAGACGGCGGCCGACCTGGCGGCGGCATGAGGCGCCGGGAGGCACCCACCATGCCCGACCCCGGGCTGGCCGACCTGGCCCCCGACCAGCGGCTGCGCCGCCTGGAGCTGACCGTCACCCGGCGGCTCGACGGGCTGCTGCACGGGCAGTACCGCGGCCTGCTGCCCGGCCCCGGCAGCGAGGCGGCCGGCAGCCGCGAGTACCGCCCCGGCGAGGACGAGGTCCGCCGGATGGACTGGGCGGTGACCGCCCGGACCACCGTCCCGCACGTCCGCGAGGTCGACGCCGACCGCGAGCTGACCACCTGGCTGCTGGTCGACGCCAGCCCCAGCATGGAGTACGGCACGGCCACACTGGACAAACGGGAGCTGGCGGTGGCCGCCGTGGCGGCGGTCGGCTTCCTCACCGCCGGCGTCGGCAACCGGCTCGGCGGCCAGGTGCTCACCCCGGACGGGATCCGCCGGTTCCCGGCCCGCGGCGGGCGTACCCACCTGCTCGGGCTGCTCCGCGCCCTGCTGGGCGCGCCGCGCACCGACGGGCACCCGGTGACGCCGGGCCTGCACGACGGGCTGGACGGGCTCCAGCGGATGGCCACCCGGCGCGGGCTCGTGGTGATCGTCTCCGACTTCCTCGACGGGTGGCCCGACGAGCCGGACGCCGCCCCGGCCTGGGAGACCGTGCTGCGCCGGCTGGCCGTGCGGCACCAGGTGCTGGCGGTCGAGGTGACCGACCCGCGCGAGCTGGAGCTGCCGGACGTCGGGCTGGTCACCCTCGTCGACCCGGAGACCGGCCGCCGCCGCGAGGTGTGGACCGGCGACCCGGGCCTGCGCGAGCGGTACGCCCAGGCCGCCGCCGCCCAGCGCGACCAGGTGCGCGATGCGCTGCGCCGGTCCGGGGCCACGCATCTGGCGCTGCGTACCGACCGGGACTGGAGCGCCGACATCGTGCGGCACGTGCACGCCCAACGCCGGCTCGCCGCCGCGCCCGCCGCGGCCCGGGGAGGTGCGGCGTGACCTGGGAGTCGCCCGCCCGCCTCTGGCTCCTGCTCGGCGTCGCCGCGCTGGTCGTCGGCTACCTGGCCATGCAGCGCCGGCAGAGCCGGTACGCGGTGCGCTTCACCAACCTGCGGCTGCTGGACCGGGTCGCCCCGCAGCGGCCGGCCTGGCGCCGGCACGTCCCGGCGGGACTCTTCCTCGCGATGCTGGCGCTGCTGGTGGTCGGCTTCGCCCGGCCCAACGCCGAGGTACGGGTGCCCCGGGAACGGGCCACCGTCATGGTGGCGGTGGACGTCTCCACCTCGATGCTGGCCGGCGACGTCGACCCGGACCGGCTGACCGCCGCGAAGGAGGCCGCCCGCCGGTTCGTCGACGGGCTGCCCGACGAGTTCAACGTCGGGCTCGTCGCGTTCGCCGGCAGCGCGGCCGTGGTGGTGCCGCCGAGCACCGACCGGGAGGCCCTGGACGAGGGGGTCGAGCGGCTCGCCGAGGGCATCACCGGGGTGCAGGGCACCGCCATCGGCGAGGCCATCAGCACCTCGCTGGGCGCGGTCAAGAGCCTGGACGCCAAGGCCGCCAAGGACCCGCCGCCGGCACGGATCATCATCCTCTCCGACGGCGCGAACACGTCCGGGATGGATCCCATGGAGGCGGCCGGCCAGGCCGTGGCGGCCAAGGTGCCGGTGCACACCATCTCGTTCGGCACCCCGTCCGGGTCGGTGGACCGGGGCGGGCGGGCCATCCAGGTGCCGGTCGACGGGCAGACCCTCAAGGCGGTCGCCGAGGAGACCGGGGGCGGCTTCCACGAGGCGTCCACGAGCGCCGAACTGCGTGCCGTCTACGAGGACATCGGCACGTCGGTGGGCTACCGCAGGGAACGGCAGGACATCTCGGCCCGCTTCATCGGCCTCGGGCTGGTCCTCGCCATGGGGGCCGCCGCCGGATCGCTGCGGTGGTTCTCCCGGCTGCCCTGACCAGCAAGGACCGGACGACGCACGACACGTGAGGAGCCCAGGTATGGCAGTGCAGACCGGACTCGGCGAGCCGCGCGGCCCGTGGTTCGTCTCGCCGGAGCTGGACCCGGACGGGCGCGGGCGCTGGGACGTACCCGGATCGGAGCGGGACGCCGCACGGCACGGCTGGCGCCGCCGGCTGCTCAGCGCGGCGGCGGTGGTGGCCCTCTCCACCGTCTCCGGGGCGGCGGCCGGCACCTGGGCCGCGGACCGGGACGCGCCGGGCCCGTCCGCGGCCTCCGCGGCGCCGGTGCCGGCGGAGCTGGTCACGGCCGCCGAGAAGACCGTCCCCGGCGTGGTCTCGGTGCTGGTCGGCGGGGCGTCCGGCACGTCGGCCAGCGGCTCCGGCTTCGCCATCGACAACGAGCAGCACATCGTGACCAACGACCACATCCTCTCCCGGGGCGGCTCCGGACCGGTGACGGTGGAGACCTCCGACGGGCGCCGGTTCAGCGCCGAGGTGGTGGGGCGGGAGCCGGCCAGCGACCTGGCGGTGCTGAAGGTGCCGCCGTCGGCCCGGCTGTCGGCGCTGCCGCTGGCCAAGCCGAACTCGACCCGGGTGGGCGAGCCGGTGCTCGCGGTCGGCTCCCCGCTGGGCCTGGCCGGCACCGTCACGGCGGGTATCGTCAGCGCGCTCAACCGGCAGGTACGCATCGGCAACGGCCGGCACACCGCGGTCCAGACCGACGCCTCCATCAACCCGGGCAACTCCGGCGGGCCGCTGGTCAACGCGCGCGGCGAGGTGGTCGGGGTGAACACGGCCATCGCCACCATCGACGGCAACGGCTCCATCGGCATCGGGTTCGCCATCCCGATCGACCAGGTGCAGCAGACCGCCGACACCATCATCGGCCGGGGCGGCTGACCGGTCCGCAGGCCCTGACCTGCGCCGTCGGGAGGTGCCGGGAACTGTCGGATATCCGGCGTGGGACCATCGGGCCATAGAAATATTACGCTGAGTATGGATACTGGCGTGGGTGGAGCAAGCTGTCATCGCGGCCCTCCTCCTTGTGGGCCTGGTCATCGGCGCCGGTGTCGGCGCGTCGTACGCCCGCGCGCAGCGGGGCTGGAAGGACTACCAGACGATCCGGACCAGCGTGCCCGGCGCCCGGCGTACCGCCTGGGTGGCGATCCGGGCGGTGGTCACCAAGATCGGTGTGATCGCGCTGCTGCTGGTCGGGGCGGCGGCGTACGCGGCGGCCGGGTCGGACCACGAACGCGCGGATCCCGCGCCCACCCCGACCCCGACCGTGACCGCCACCCCGGGGCACCGTGCCGGGCGCTAGCCTCGGGGCGTGGACGACGGACTGCGGGTGACCGACCGGCTCGTGGTGCCCGATGCCGAGCTGCGGGAACGCTTCTCCCGCTCGTCCGGCCCGGGTGGTCAGGGGGTCAACACGACCGACTCCCGGGTGGAGCTGAGCTTCGACCTGGCCGGGTCGCCGAGCGTGCCCGAGGCGCTGCGCGTCCGCGCCCTGGACCGGCTCGCCAACCGGCTGGTCGACGGGGTGCTCACCGTCGCGGCCAGCGAGCACCGGGCGCAGCTGGCCAACCGCGAGGCGGCCCGCGAACGGATGGCCGCCCTGCTGCGCGAGGCGGTCGCGCCGCCGCCGAAGCCGCGCCGCCCCACCCGGCCGTCCCGGGCGGCCAAGGAGCGCCGGCTGGCCGAGAAGAAGCGGCAGTCCCAGCGCAAGCGCGACCGCCGCGTGGACGGCGACTGACCGCCACGTACCCGAAAAGGGTTTGAGCCGAGGATCAGCGGCCGCCCAGACTGCCCGGGTGCCGAGCGATTTCTCCGTCAAGCCCACCCTCACCGGCGACCGCGTGCTGCTGCGCCCGTTCGTCGACGACGACCTCGCGGCCTTCGAGGCGATCCTGGCCGACCCGGAGGTGGCCCGGCTCACCGGCAGCCCGCCGGGGGAGGGGCTCGAACCGGCCCGGCTGCGGGCCTGGTACGGCACCCGCAACAGCCAGCCGGACCGGCTCGACCTGGCCGTCGTGGACCGGGCCACCGGGGCCTGCGTGGGCGAGGTCGTCCTCAACGAGTGGGACCGGCACAACAACAGCTGCAACTTCCGTACCCTGATCGGCCCGGCCGGGCGGGACCGCGGGCTCGGCACCGAGGCGGTCCGGCTCGTCGTCGGGTACGGCTTCGAGCAGCTCGGCCTGCACCGCATCGGGCTGGAGGTGTTCGCCTTCAACCCGCGTGCCCGCCGGGTCTACGAGAAGGTCGGTTTCGTGGTCGAGGGCACGCTGCGGCAGGTCCTCCGCGACGGCGACGGCTGGGTGGACGCCGCCGTCATGTCGATTCTGGCCGACGAGTGGGCCGCGCACCGGGGCCACCCGCCCGTCTGACCCTCAGCGGCGGGCCAGCGCCAGCACACTCAGACCGAACATCAGGACACCCAGGGGCAGGTGGACCGCCGGGACGTGCGCGATGCCGAGCACGACCTGGACCGAGGCGAGCACGAGGAATGCCGAGGCGTGCCAGACCGGCCGGAGCGAGCCGCCGCCGGGCTTCCACGCGAGCACCGCCGCGAGCACGTACAGCATCGACGCCGCGTACATCACCCGGGCTCCGACGCTGTGCAGCGTCTCGCCGTATGACGAGGTCAGCAGTAGTCCGGCGGAGACCGCCTGAACGAAGATGGTCAGGGTCTGCAGGGCGATCGCGAGCTGCAGGAACGAGGAGCTGCGCCGTGCGTTCGCCGTCACCTGGGTGGCCATGTCACGGTCCCCTTTCCGCCCTCGGGGCAGTAGATCGTTAAGGTCTCACCAGCCCGACGACACGGGCCGGCGAAAGGTAAGGCGAAGGCGGCCGGAAGCATGGGAACTGTGAGGACCCGCACAGAGGAGATAGCCGGCGAGCGACGCCAGCTGATCAACGTCGCCTACCGGTTGCTCGGTTCGGTGAGCGAGGCCGAGGACGCCGTGCAGGACGCCTACGCACGCTGGTACGGGCTGCCCCCGAGCCGGCAGGAGGAGATCCGGTCACCGGGCGCCTGGCTGACCACGGTGACCAGCCGGATCTGCCTGGACGTGCTCGGCTCGGCGCGGGCCCGCCGGGAACGCTACGTCGGCGCGTGGCTGCCCGAGCCGCTGCCCGACCGCACCGAGTGGGACCACGCGGGCGGCGCCGACCGCACCGGCCCCGCGGACCCCGCGGACCCCGCGGACCAGATCGTCCTGGACGAGTCGGTGTCCATGGCCCTCCTCGTCGTCCTGGAGTCGACGACGCCCGCCGAGCGGGTGGCGTTCGTCCTGCACGAGGTCTTCCGGTACCCGTTCGCCGAGATCGCCGACGTTCTCGGCCGGACCCCGGCGGCCTGCAAGCAACTGGCGGCCTCCGCCCGCCGGCGGGTGAGCGCCGCGCGCGCCCCGGTGCCGGCGACCGGCCAGGCCGAGGTGGTGCGGCACGTCCGGAAGGCCTGGGAGGCCAGGGACATCGCCACCCTCGTCGGTCTCCTGAACCCGGCCGCCGTGATGACCGCCGACGGCGGCGGCGTGGTCGGTGCCGTCCTGCAGCCGGTCGAGGGGGCGGCACGCATCGCCCGGTACCTGGTCGCCATCGCCGAGATGGCCCCGGGGCTCGAACTCCTGGAGCGGTCGGTCAACGGTGTGCCGGGGCTGGTGGCCCAGCGTGCCGGGGTCGTCGTGACGGTGGCCTCGTTCGACGTCTCCGACGGGCGCGTCAGCCGGATCTGGGCGGTGCGCAACCCGGAGAAGCTGCGGCCGTGGGCGCGGGAGGGCTAGCCTCGCGCGGCCGTCACACCCCGGCCCGTGCCGGTGTCTCCGCCGGATCCAGCAGGGTTGCGCAGACCTCGATCAGTCGGGCCCGGAGGCTGCCGGCACGCTCCGCGAACTCGCGTTGACGTGCGACGTACTCCGCCTTGCCCTCCGGAGTCTCGATCGCCACGGGCCGCTCACCGTACGAGGAGAAGTCGTACGGGGACGCCTGCATGTCGAGCAGCCGGATGTCCCTCGCCAGCGCGAAGCAGTCGAGCGCCAGCTCGCCCGGAACGGCGGGCCCCAGCTTGGTCGCCCACTTGTGGCAGTCCATCGAGGCGTGGAGGCAGCCCGGCTGGTCCAGCTCCACCTGGCTCTCTCTCGTGGGACGCAGCCGGTTGAGGCCGACCGCGTCCGGGGTGAAGAACCGGAACGCGTCGAAGTGCGTGCAGCGGATCTGGTGCGACTCGACCACCGCGTCGGTGCCCTCCTGGCCGAGCCGCAGGGGGAGCGGGTGCCGGTGCTCACGTTGCCGGTACACCATCGCCCACTCGTGCAGGCCGAAGCAGCCAGTGAAGGCCGGGCGCGACGCGATCGAGGACAACAGCCGGTGGATGAAGCGCACCGACTCCGCCCGGTCGGTGAGGAACGCCACGGCGTCGAGGCGCACGCCCCCGTCCGCGTCCGTGGCGTACCAACGCCACGTCCGGTGCGGTGCGGGCCCGTCCGGACCGGGCTCCAGCGTGACCCCGACGCCGGGGTGCCACCGCCGCAGCACGGACGGCCTGGTGCCGTAGTAGTCGTAGAGGAAGTCGTCGATCGCGTGGCGTTCCCTCGCCGCCCTGCGGGCACGGTGCCCCGCCGTGAGGGAGTCGGCGCGCTCCTCGTGGGCCCGCAGGCGCGCGAGCCAGGTGGCGGGGGCGAGGGCGGCGGTCACGGACCCCAGGGTACGGCCGCCGCCCGCCCCCGGTCACCGCACGTTCACCCGCACCCCGGCCGAGAAGACGCCGCTACGCAGCTCCAACTGCTTCGGCGGGTCGTCGCCGTGCACGGTGAACACCAGCGGCAGCAGCACCCGGGAGCCTGCGGCGACCGGCTGGGCGAAGACGTCCCGCCCGAGGTTCGCCACCCGGGTGGCGCTCTCGTCGGTGGCCACCCAGTTGCCCCCGGTCAGGTACGCCCGCTGCAACTGCCCGTGCCAGGTCTGCTCGCCGCCGGTGAGATTGCGCACCCCGACCGTGGCCAGGCACTGCCGACCGCCGCCCGGTGCCGCCGGTAGCGTGCCCACGCCGCAGGACACCCGGTAGACGGTGAACTCGAACGCGGTCTCGCGCAGCGGGACGCCGAGCGCACCCGTGACGCTGTTGCCCACCCAGGCGCCGCTGGTCGGCTGCTTCGTGGTGTCCATGGCGGCGACCCGCTGGGTGGCCGTCCACGCCGCCGCGCCCACCACGCCGGCCAGCACCGCTGCCGCGACCCCGACCACCAGCCAGATCGGCGGCCGCCGGCGGCGCCCGGCGAGGGCGGGCATGGCCGGACGCGGGTAGACGGTCCCCTGCTCCGCCGGGCCGCCCACGCCACCGGCGACCGGCGGGACGCCGGTGGCCGCCGGGGCCCGGCCCGGCCGCGTGCGCCGGCGGCGCCACGCCCACCACAGCACCCCACCGGCCACGACCAGGAGCGCGGCCAGCGCGGCCAGCAGCACCGGCGGGCGGCGCCAGGCCGGTGCCGCCGCGGTCACCTGCGCCGCCGGGACCCTGGACCCCGTCCAGGTCGCCGTGGCGCAGTCGTACGGCCGGGTGCCGTCGGTGCCGTAGGCGCAGGTCGGCGCGGTCACCGACCGGTCCGGAGCGGCCGTGCTGAGCGCGGTGTTCAGCGTGGTGGTGCTCCGCCCCGGCAGCCGCAGCCGCCAGGTCACCTCGTTGGCGGTGGCCGAGCCGATGGGGTGGTTGGCCCGGCCGCCGCCGGTCACCGCGGTCGCCCGGGATCCGGCCGGCAGCTCCTGCCGGACGGTCGTCTCCACCGGCGTCGGCCCGGCGTTGCGCACCTGGATCCGGTATCCCGGTGCCGGGGTGCCGGCCGCCGCCACCGCCACGGTGACCGGTGGCGTGCTGAGCCGGATCGGCGCCGGCTTCGTGGTCGGCACGGCCGGTGGCGCCGCCGGCATCCCGGTCGGGATCGGGGTGGCCCGGGCCGCCGCGGCCGGCGGAGCCGCCGGTTGCGGGGGCGCGGCCTCCGCCCGGTGCGCCGCGGGCAGCGCCGGCACGGCCGCGATGATGCCGAGGCAGTTCACGAGCACTGCCAGGGTCCTGTGGTGTCGTCTCGATGCAGGCATACGAACGAACCTCCGGCCCCGAAGCTATGGGCCCGGGCCCGCCGGGCGGGTACGAAGTCCGCAATCCCGCCCCGGCGGGCGCGGGCCGGCGTACCCTGGCGCGCCGCCCGCCAACGGGGAGCGGGTGGCCGCGTCCGGCGTGGCCCGCCCCGCCCGCGGGGATAGATTGGCCGGGTGCGTATCGCTCGTTTCGCTCATGCCAAGGGAATGTCGTTCGGGGTCGTCGAGGGCGAGTCGGAGGCCGGGCCGCAGGGCCTGACCATCGCCGAGATCGAGGGCCACCCGTTCGGGCAGATCCAGTTCTCCGGCGCCCGCTGGGCGCTCTCCGACGTCCGGCTGCTCTCGCCGATCCTGCCCAGCAAGGTGGTCTGCGTGGGCCGCAACTACGCCGAACACGCCGCCGAGCACGGCAGCGAGGTGCCCAAGGAGCCGCTGCTCTTCCTCAAGCCGTCCACCTCGGTGATCGGCCCCCGCGACGCCATCCGGCTGCCGATCTTCTCCAAGCAGGTCGAGCACGAGGCGGAACTGGCCGTGGTGATCGGCGCCCCCGGCGCCCGCCGTGCCGACCGGGCCGCCGCCGAGCGGGCCATCTTCGGCTACACCTGTGCCAACGACGTCACGGCGCGGGACCTCCAGCGCTCCGACGGGCAGTGGACCCGGGCCAAGGGCTTCGACTCGTTCTGCCCGATCGGTCCCTGGATCACCACCGGGCTGGACGTCACCGACCTTGAGGTCCGCTGTGAGGTGGGCCGCAACCCGGAGGAGATGGAGGTGCGCCAACTCGGCCGCACCAAGGACATGGTCTTCGACGTGCCGGCCCTGGTGTCGTACATCTCCCACGTCATGACGTTGCTCCCCGGTGACGTGGTGCTGACCGGCACGCCGGCCGGGGTTAGCCCGCTCACCGACGGGGATACGGTCACCGTGCGGATCGAGGGGATCGGCGAACTCACCAACCCGGTGGTGCCGGTCGCCTGATGCGTCCGACGCCCTCGTTTCCGCAGTTGAGGGGCGGTTCGAGGGGGTTGGATTTGGCCTGTCGGCACCGGGAGGGTAAAGTTCATTCCTGGCGCCGCAAGGGGCCAATGGGGTATGGGGTAATTGGCAGCCCGACTGATTCTGGTTCAGTTAGTCTAGGTTCGAGTCCTGGTACCCCAGCGCAGCCGCGGATTCGCGAGAATCCCGGACGCTGGATTCTGGCGGAGTTCCGCTCCGCTCCTCGCCAGAGGAGCGGCAGATGATCTCTGATAGAGTGCAGCTTCCCCGCCCGCGAGGGCGCGGAAGCATGAAGTTCTGGCCCCGTCGTCTAGCGGCCCAGGACGCCGCCCTCTCAAGGCGGTAGCGCCGGTTCGAATCCGGTCGGGGCTACCACAGGAAACGGCCCGTCTCGCTACGCGAGACGGGCCGTTCACCGTCCGGCCCTCACTCTGCCCCTCACTCCGTCGATCATGAAGTTAGCGGCGGTCTCGATCTCTCTGACTGCCGCCAACCTCATGATCAACGAGGTTCAGGGGTGGGCGGGGTTACAGGCCGGAGAGGCGTTGGCCGGCTCGGACCACCGCCATGGCGTGGCGTTCGCCGGGGCGGCGGCCCAGGCGTTCGATCGGGCCGGAGATGCTGATGGCGGCGATGACCCGGCCCGTGCGGTCGCGGATCGGGGCCGAGACGCTCGCCACACCGGCCTCCCGCTCGGCGACGCTCTGCGCCCAGCCGCGCCGGCGTACCTCGGCGAGGGTGCGGCCCGTGAACTTCGACCGGGGCAGCAGCGGCATGACCGCCTCGGGCGGCTCCCAGGCGAGCAGGATCTGCGCCGCCGAGCCGGCCGTCATGGGCAGCACCGAGCCGACCGGCACGGTGTCCCGCAGGCCGCTGGCCCGCTCGGCCGCGGCCACGCAGATCCGCTCGTCGGCGCGGCGCAGGTAGAGCTGGGCGCTCTCACCGGTGGCGTCGCGCAGCGCGGCGAGCAGCGGCTCGGCCGCGGTCAGCAGCACGTCCGGTGCGGCGTTGGCCAGCTCGCCGAGCCGGGGGCCCGGGCGCCAGCGCCCCTGGGTGTCCCGGACCAGCATCCGGTGGATCTCCAGGGCCTGTGCCAGCCGGTGTGCGGTGGCCCGGGGCAGCTTGGTGCGTTCAACGAGTTCGGCCAGGCTGGCGCCGTCGACGCAGGCGGCCAGGATGACCACCGCCTTGTCGAGAACGCCGACACCGCTCATACTGTGTCCCACAAGCCGAAATTTACCTCCCAGAATTTAGGATGTCCAGATGGTGGGAGTCACTCAACCGAGGACCCTGGCCGAGAAGGTCTGGGACGCGCACGTCGTCCGCTCCGCCGACGGCGAGCCGGACCTGCTCTTCATCGACCTGCACCTGCTCCACGAGGTCACCAGCCCGCAGGCCTTCGACGGGCTGCGCCTGGCCGGCCGCCCGGTCCGCCGCACGGACCTCACGGTCGCGACCGAGGACCACAACACCCCGACCGGGTACGACGACCCGGCGTTCCGCTCCCGGCGCGGCGACCTGCTCACGATCGCGGACCCCACCTCCCGCACCCAGATCGAGACGCTGCGCCGCAACTGCGCCGAGTTCGGGGTGCGGCTGCACCCGCTCGGTGACGAGAACCAGGGCATCGTGCACGTCATCGGCCCCCAGCTCGGCCTCACCCAGCCGGGCATGACGATCGTCTGCGGCGACTCGCACACCGCCACCCACGGCGCGTTCGGTGCGCTCGCCTTCGGCATCGGCACCAGTGAGGTCGAGCACGTGCTGGCCACCCAGACGCTGCCGCAGGCCCGCCCGAAGACCATGGCCGTGAACGTCACCGGCCAGCTCGCCCCGGGGGTGACCGCCAAGGACCTGGTGCTCGCCCTCATCGCCCAGGTGGGCACGGGCGGCGGCCGCGGCCACATCGTGGAGTACCGCGGCGAGGCGATCCGGAACCTCTCCATGGAGGGCCGGATGACCATCGCCAACATGTCCATCGAGTGGGGCGCCAAGGCCGGCATGATCGCGCCGGACGAGACCACCTTCGCGTACCTCAAGGGGCGGCCCAACGCGCCGCAGGGGGCCGACTGGGACGCGGCGGTGGCCCACTGGCGGACGCTGCCCACCGACGAGGGCGCGACCTTCGACACCGAGGTGACCCTGGACGCCAGCCGGATCACGCCGTTCGTCACCTGGGGCACCAACCCGGGGCAGGGCGTGCCGCTGGGCGCGACCGTGCCGGACCCGGAGGAGTTCGTCACCGAGCCGGAGCGGGTCGCCGCACGCCGCGCCCTGGAGTACATGGACCTCACGCCCGGCACCGCCCTGCGGGACCTGGCCGTGGACGTGGTCTTCGTCGGCTCCTGCACCAACGGCCGACTGGAGGACCTGCGCGCCGCCGCCGACGTGCTGCGCGGTCAGCGGGTCGCCGACGGCGTACGCATGCTGGTGGTGCCCGGCTCGGCCGCGGTCCGCGAGGCGGCCGAGGCGGAGGGGCTGGACAAGGTCTTCACCGACGCCGGCGCCGAGTGGCGCTTCGCCGGCTGCTCCATGTGTCTGGGTATGAACCCGGACACGCTGAAGCCCGGTGAGCGCTCCGCCTCGACCTCCAACCGCAACTTCGAGGGCCGCCAGGGCCGGGGTGGGCGTACGCACCTGGTGTCCCCGCCCGTCGCCGCCGCCACCGCCGTGGTCGGCCGGCTGGCCGCCCCCGCCGACCTGTAGAAGGGCAGCCGAGCCATGGACAAGTTCACCACCCACACCGGCACCGCCGTGCCCCTGCGGCGCTCCAACGTGGACACCGATCAGATCATCCCCGCCGTGTACCTCAAGCGGGTGACCCGCACCGGTTTCGCCGACGGTCTGTTCAACGCGTGGCGGGAGGACCCCTCATTCGTCCTCAACGATCCCGCCTATTCGGGTGCGTCGATTCTGATCGCCGGTCCCGAGTTCGGCACCGGATCCTCCCGGGAGCACGCCGTCTGGGCGCTGCGGGACTGGGGCTTCCGGGCCGTGATCGCGCCCCGCTTCGGCGACATCTTCCGCGGCAACGCGCTCAAGGAAGGTCTCCTTCCGGTCGAGTTGGAATTGAAAGCCGTGGAAGAACTGTGGGATCTCGTGGAATCCGAGCCGAGCACCCCCATCACGGTCGACCTCACCGCCCGCCAGGTTCACGCCGGTGACGCCACCTGGGCGTTCCCGCTGGACGACCACAGCCGTTGGCGGCTCATGGAGGGCTTGGATGACATTGGACTCACCCTCCGGCACGAGGCCGAGATCAGCGCCTACGAGGCGTCCCGGCCGTCGTTCCTGCCCTCGGTCGCCTGATCGCAGATAGCTTTTCGCCCCCACCGGCCCCGCCGGTGGGGGCGAATCCGTTACGACACAAGGGCTTTTTTCCACCGAATGTTTGTGTCCAGGCAGCACAGGGCATACCGTGCGCGCAGAATGGCTCGCGACGAGTCAGTTGCACAATCGGGAGGAAGTCGTGAACAAGGCCGAGCTCATCGAGGCGCTCGCCGTTCGCCTGGGGGACCGGAAGACGGCGACGGCCGCGCTCGAGGCGGTCCTCACTGAGGTCCAGGCGGCGGTCACCAAGGGCGAGAAGGTGGCGATCACCGGTTTCGGAGCGTTCGAAAAGCGCGTCCGGGGCGCCCGAACAGCGCGCAACCCGCGGACCGGCGAGGCGGTGAAGGTCAAGAAGACCTCCGTCCCGACCTTCCGTGCGGGCGCGGGCTTCAAGGAGATGGTGGCCAGCGGCAAGGTGCCGAAGGCCACGGTCGCCGCCAAGAAGACCACCACGGCCGCCGCGAAGACCACGGGCGCGAAGGCGACCGGGGCCAAGGCGACCGCCGCGAAGAAGACCACGGCGACGGGCGCCGCCAAGAAGACCACGGCGGCGAAGGCCACGAAGACCACCGCCGCGACCAAGAAGACCGCGCCCGCGAAGAAGGCCGCGACCAAGACGACCGCGGCGAAGAAGACCACCGCGGCGAAGTCGGCCGCGGCCAAGAAGACCACGGCCGCCAAGAAGACCACGGCCGCCAAGAAGACGACGGCCGCCAAGAAGGCGCCGGCGAAGAAGGCTCCGGCCAAGAAGGCCGCCAGCCGGCGCTGACCGCACGCCCGAAAAGGCGCCCACCGTCCGTGGTGGGCGCCTTTCTCGTGCGTACGCGTTGACCCGCCGTCGCGCGGGCCCGCAGAATCCTCGTGCCGAGAACCCCCGTCGGTCACGAGAAGAGGGGCGCCCGTGCGCCACCGTCACCTCCGCACCGCCGCGCTCGCCCTGGGCGTCGTCGTCCTGCTCGACGTGCTGCGGGTGTGGCTGCCGTCGATCATCACCATCTTCGGCCGGGCGGCCGAGACACCGGCCGAACTCCTCGGCGCCTTCGCCCTCGGCTGGTTCGTGCTCGCCCTCGCCGCGCCCGTCCTGGTCCGCCGGCTCGGTCCGCGCCCGGTGGGTGTGGTGGCGGCCGGGGTCCTGGCCGCCGCCCGGCTGGCCCTGACCGCCGCGCCCGGCGGCCGCAGCCAGCTGTGGCTGGCCTGCGCCGGCCTGCTCGCCGGCCTGGTCTGGCTCGCCGCGACCGCCGCGACGGTCGCGCGGCCGGTGCCGGGGCTGGCGTTCGGCCTGGCCGGTGCCGCCGTCGGGCACGCCCTGCTCGGCACCGAGGACCTGGTCTGGCGGGGCGGCGCGCTCGGCTGGGCCTTGTCCGTCCTACTGGTGCTGGCCTTCCTGGCTGCCTCCGCAGCGGCCATCGGCTGGTTTCCGAGACCATGGCACAGCTCGGCCGTGCCGGAGCGGCCGGCCGCTGAGCGACGCAGTGGCCCGACGGGTGTTCGGGCCTGGCTGATCGCCGGTCCGGCGCTGCTGGTGGCGGGTCAGCTGGCACTCGCCCCGGCGCTCTGGAGCGCCTCGTACTCCTACGGATACGGCACGGCCGACTTCCCGGGTCTCGCGCTCCCGCCCGACGGCCCGGTGTCGTGGTTCCCGGCGTACGCGATCGGGTTGTTCCTGGCTGCCGCGCTCACCCGGCCCCCGTCCTGGCTCGGGCGGGTGGTCTGGCCGGCCACCCTGCTCGCAGGCGCGGTGCTGTTCGCCGCCGACCGGCCGGGGTGGCTCGGTTGGGCCTACCTGCTTGCCGCCCTCGGCCTCGGCGGCTGCTTCGCCCGCACCGACGGGGTGTCCGGTGTGGTGGAGGATTCGGCCGCCGACCGGGCGCACAAGGCGACCGGAGGCGATCCCCCGGACACCGGTGCGTTCCGGCGTGCTTGGGCGGCCGTCTGCGGAATGGTGCTCTTCGCGGTCGGGTGCGTCGCCTACTACGCGGCCTACGACCTGGGCTATGCCAACGGCTGGGTGCCGGTGGGCACAGCCGGCCTGATTGCCCTGGCCGCCGTCACCGGACCAGCCCAGGCGGCTCCCGTCCTGACCGGTTACGCCCGACGCCTGACGGCCCTGATGCTGGCGGCGTTGGCCTTGCTGGCAGGCGAGGTGCACCGGCCGGAGCATTCGGTGGCGTCGCCGAACCAGCGAACGGCGGAGGTGCGGCTGGTGGCGTACAACATCCGGATGGGTTTCGGGCTGGACGGGCGGCTCGACCTGGACGCGCTGACCCGGGCGGTGGACGGCAGCCGGCCGGACGTGGTGCTGCTCAGCGAGGTGGACCGGGGCTGGCTGCTCAACGGCGGCCACGACACCCTCGCCCTGCTGGCCGGGCGGCTGCGGATGCCCTACGTCTTCGCGCCGGCCGCCGACCCGGTCTGGGGCGACGCGGTGCTGAGCCGCTTCCCGGTGCGGGCCGGCCGGACCGAACCGCTCGCGGCGCACGGCGCACCCACCGGGGCTCAGGCGCTCGGCGTCACGCTCGACCTCGGCGGCCGGGAACTCGCCGTGGTCGCCACCCACCTGCAACCGCCGCCGGGGCAGGGACCGGTGGCCCAGGCCGGCGAGGTGGCCGCCTTCGCCATCCGGTACGCGGCCGGCCGCCCGCTGGTGCTCGGCGGCGACCTGAACACCGAGCCCGGCGATCCGGCGTTCGCCGAGTTCACCCGGGCCGGGCTGGCCGACGCGCTGGTCGCGGCCCGCCCGCTGCGCACCAGCCCGGCCGACGACCCGCGCAGCCAGATCGACCACGTCTTCGTCACACCGGGTCTCACCCCGTCCGGCGCGACGGCACCGCGCAGCACCGCCAGCGACCACCTCCCGGTCGCGGTGACGCTCGCCCTGCCCTGAGCACCCTTACAGGCGGTCGGCGGCGACGAGGCGGTCGCCGGTGAAGGCGAGCAGCCAGCCGCCGCCCTTCGGCGTGGTGAAGTCCTCGTCATCGCGGCCGGTCAGCCGTTCCAGCGCGCCCGGGATCACCTTGCCCTGGCTGCACACGGCGACCGGTTCCCCGGCGGCGGCCAGCGCGGCCAGCCGGGCCGCGGCAGCCAGCGCGCACTCGTCCGGCTGCTGGCCGGGTCGCGGCTCGTCGAGGTCACCGACCACCTCGATGGGCAGGTCCAGCAGGGCGGCCGCCGGGTCGAGGGTCTGCACGCAGCGCCGGGCCGAGGCGGAGACCAGGCGGGCCGGGCGGACGAGGGCGACCAGGGGGGCGAGCGCCTGCGCCTGGGCCCAGCCCTCGGCGTCCAGCGGCCGGCCGTCGTCCGGGCCTGTCCAGGTGCCGCGCTTGCCGGCGTGCGCGTGCCGGACCAGCAGCAGGGCGGTGGTGACCGGCGGCAGCGCCGCGAACGCGGCGATCACCTCGGCGTCG
Source organism: Micromonospora chaiyaphumensis (assembly GCF_900091435.1). Lineage (GTDB taxonomy): Bacteria > Actinomycetota > Actinomycetes > Mycobacteriales > Micromonosporaceae > Micromonospora > Micromonospora chaiyaphumensis. The sequence continues at coordinate 207,369 of NZ_FMCS01000010.1, read as the reverse complement.
TGCGGGTAGCTGACCCGGCGTGCCGCCTCGTCGGTGGGGAACCAGGCCACCTCGTCCACCTCGGTGTCCGGCTGGAAGCCGCCCTGGGCGGCCGCCCGCATCGACCAGTAGTCGACGGCCTTCGGCCGGCCCTCGCTGCGGTAGCGGACGGACGGCAGGCGTACCTGCGGGACGGCCCGGACGTCGGTCTCCTCGGCGACCTCGCGGACGGCGGCCCGCAGCGGGTGTTCGCCGGCGTCCAGCTTGCCCTTGGGCAGCGACCAGTCGCCGTACCGGGGGCGGTGCACGAGGCAGACCTCGACGCCGGCTCCGGCCGGGCGCCAGACGACCCCGCCCGCCGCCCGGATCCGCACCGGCTCGTCGTCGGTCATCCGCTCACCGTATGCCCGCCCGGAGCGGGCCGTGGTCCGGTCAGCCCGCCCTCCCGCCGACCCGGTGCAGGAGCAGGTCCTGGAGGTGGGTCAGCGGCGTGTCGTCGGTGCCGGTACGCCGGTGCCAGGTGCCATCCCCGGACAGCTCGAAGGCGTCCACCTCGGGGCTGAACGCGGCGGTCAGCACGTGGTCCAGCTCGGCCCGGGCCACCGGGTCGCTCACCTGCACCAGCGCCTCGACCCGGCGGTCCAGGTTGCGGTGCATGAGGTCGGCCGAGCCCATCCAGAACTCCGCGTCGCCGTTGTTGCCGAACCGGAAGATGCGCGAGTGCTCCAGGAACCGGCCGAGGATCGAGCGGACCCGGATGTTCTCCGACAGCCCCGGCACCCCGGGCCGCAGCGTGCACATGCCCCGGATCAGCAGGTCGACGTGCACCCCGGCGATGGACGCCCGGTAGAGCGCGTCGGTGATCTCCTCGTCGACCAGCGCGTTCACCTTGAACTGCACGAGCCCCGGCATGCCGAGCCGGACGTGCTCGATCTCCCGCTCGATCCGTTCCACGAGGCCGCTGCGGATGCCCTGCGGGGCCACCAGCAGCCGCCGGTACGCGGTCTGCCGGCTGTAGCCGGTGAGCACGTTGAACAGGTCGGTGAGGTCGGCGCCGATCTCCGGGTCGGCGGTGAGCATGCCGAAGTCCTCGTAGAGCCGGGCGGTCTTCGGGTGGTAGTTGCCGGTGCCGATGTGGCAGTAGCGGCGGATCTGGTTGCCCTCCTGGCGGACGACCAGGGCGGTCTTGCAGTGGGTCTTCAGGCCGACCAGGCCGTAGACCACGTGGCAGCCGGCGCGCTCCAGCGTGCGCGCCCAGCCGATGTTGGCCACCTCGTCGAAGCGCGCCTTCAGCTCGACCAGCACCACCACCTGCTTGCCGGCGGCGGCCGCGTCGACCAGCGCGTCCACGATGGGGGAGTCGCCGCTGGTGCGGTAGAGGGTCTGCTTGATGGCCAGCACGTTCGGGTCGGCGGCGGCCTGCTCGATGAACCGCTGCACGCTCGTCGCGAACGAGTGGTACGGGTGGTGCACCAGCACGTCGCCGTCCCGCAGGGTGGCGAAGACGCTGCGCGGCACCTCGCCCTCGGCGAGCCGGGGGTGGGTGGCCGGCACGAACGGCGGGTCCTTGAGGTCGGGGCGGTCGGCCTCGCCGTAGACCTGCCAGAGCGCGGACAGGTCGAGCAGGCCGCGGACCCGGAGCACGTCGTGGCCGTCCATGTCCAGCTCGCGGACGAGCAGCTCCAGCATGTGGTCGGAGATGGAGGCGGCCACCTCCAGCCGTACGGGCGGGCCGAACCGGCGCCGCGCCAGCTCCCGTTCCAGGGCCTGGAGCAGGTCCTCGTCGCGGTCCTCGTCCACCTCCACCTCGGCGTTGCGGGTCACCCGGAACAGGTGGCACTCGACCACCTGCATGCCGGAGAACAGCTGCCCGAGGTGAACCGAGATGAGGTCCTCCACGGGCAGGAAGCGCACCCCCGGCTCGTCGCGGGCCACCCGGACGAACCGGGGCACGTTGTTCGGCACCTTCACCCGGGCGAACAGCTCCGAGCCGCCGTCCGGGTCGCGTACCGAGACGGCCAGGTTCAGCGACCGGCCGGAGATGTAGGGGAACGGGTGCGCCGGGTCCACCGCGAGCGGGGTGAGCACCGGGAAGATGTGCTCCCGGAACCAGGTGCGCAGCCGTTCCCGCTCGGCGTCGTCGAGGTCGCTCCAGCGCAGGATCCGGATGTCCTCGGCGGCCAGCTTCGGCAGCACGTCGTCGACGAAGCAGGCGGCGTGCCGGGAGACCAGGTCGGCGGTCTTCTCCGCGATCCGCTCCAGCTGCGTGCGCAGCGGCAGCCGGTCGCCGCCGCGCACCGGCAGGCCGGCGGAGAGCCGGCGCTTCAGCCCGGCCACCCGCACCATGTAGAACTCGTCCAGGTTGCTGGCGAAGATGGCCAGGAACTTGGCCCGCTCCAGCAGCGGGGTCCGGGGATCCTCGGCCAGCGCGAGCACCCGGGCGTTGAAGTCGAGCCAGGAGAGCTCCCGGTTGAAGAACCGGTCCTCGGGCAGCGGCCGAGCCGCCGGGGCCTCCACCTGCGGCCCCGGCCCCTCGACCGGGTCGAGGGACTCCTCCAGCCCGGCCGAGGCCGCCGCGACGGGCTCGGGGCTGACGCTCTCCTCCGGAGGGCGGACGCGGCGGAACCGGCCGTCGGCGCCGCGGGTCGACGCGCCGTTGCGGGGCGCGCCGGGGTCGACGAGGTTACGGGGGCCGTCGGGCTGCTCGCGAGGGGTGCTCACCACCTCATGATTCCCCGACAACGGTGAACGGAAAATGAACTCGGGGCAGGTTGGTCACGCCATCGTCGGCAATGTCACCCGGACGACCTCGCCGGCGGCGTCCCGCTCGATCCGGACCCGCTGCCCGAGCCGGAGCAGCCGCAGCCCGGAGGCGTCGAACGCGCGGGCCGGGAAGGCCAGCTCGGTGCCGTCGTCGAGGAGCAGCACGCCGCTGCGGGTCGACGCGTCGTAGGTGGCCACCGTGCCCTGCATGCCAGCACCGTACCCGACGTCCCGGCCGGTCCGGGCCAGCAGCGCGGCGGTGCGCGGACCGGCGCCGAGCCGGGCGGCGGCGGCGAGGTCGGCCGGGGTGTCCACGTCCCGGCGCAGCGTGGGCCAGCCGCCGGGCAGCGGCAGCGCCCCGCTCGCCGCGTGCGCCGCTGCCGAGCCGGGCCCGAAGCGGGGCGCCAGGGGCACCCCGGGCGGCGCGGCGAGCAGCACGGTGCCGCTGCCCGGGGCGTCGGCCACGAACCCGCGTACCCCGTCGGCGGGGACGGCCCGCAGCGCCGCGGCCAGGTCGGCCGGGCGCAGGGCGGGCAGGTCGGCGGTGAGGCCGGCCACGGCGGCGCGCGGGCCGGCCACGGACGCGCCGTGCCGGAAGGCGGCGTTCAGCCCGGCCGCCGGGTCCGGCGTGACCGCCGCGCCGGCCGTCGTCGCCTCCGCCGCGACCCGGGGGTCGTCGGTCACCACGAGCACCCGGACCACCGCCGGGCAGGCCCGCACCGCGCGGACCGTGTCGGCCGCCAAGGCCAGCGCCAGCTCCTCGTGGGGTACGCCGGGCAGCGCCCCGCGCAGGCGGCTCTTCGCCACCCCGAGGCGCTTCACCGGCACCACCACGGTCCAGGTCGGCTCAGGCACGTGACAATCCTGCCAGCCGCCCGGCGGTACCCTCACTGGCCGGACCGGGAGCGAGCAGGCATGATTTCGTCCCGGGGCGTGCGCGCGTGGGGCGGAACGAGGAGGCAGGGTGGCACCGCGGAGGCTGGGATTCTGGCCACGGTTCGCCGTGGTGCTGGTGAAGCCGGTGTTGACCGTCTGGACCCGCCGCACCTGGCGGGGGATGGAGCACCTGCCCCGCGAGGGCGGGATCATCATCGTGCCGAACCACATCTCGCACGCGGACCCGCTGGTGTCCGCGCACTTCATCCACGACGCCGGGCGCTGGCCGCAGTTCCTCGGCAAGGCCAGCGTGTTCCGGGTGCCGGTGATCGGCTGGATCCTGCACCGGTGCAAGCAGATCCCGGTGGAGCGCGGCAGCGTCGAGGCGGCCCGGTCCCTGGACAAGCTGGTGGCCGCCCTGAACTCCGGCGGCGCCGTCGTGATCTACCCGGAGGGGACCACCACCCGCGAGCCGGACCTGTGGCCCATGAAGGGCAAGACCGGCGCGGCCCGGCTGGCGCTCGCCACCGGCGCCCCGGTGATCCCGGTCGCCATGGTCGGCCCGGAGAAGATGTTCGACCCGCGGACCGCCCGCATCGGGCTGCGCCCGCGTACCCCGGTGACGGTGGTCGCCGGGCCGCCGGTCGACCTGAGCCGGTGGGCGGGCGCCACGCCGACCCGGGCGATCCTGGAGGAGATGACCGACACGATCATGCTGCGGATCCGGGACCTGGTCGCGGAGATCCGCGGTGGCACACCACCGCCGCTGTGGGAGCGGCCGGCCCGGACCCGTACGCCCGAGGTGACCGAGTGAGCGCGAGGAGTGAGCCGGTGTTGCGAGCCCCGCAGTCGCGAACGAAGGTGGCGCGGTGAGCGGGCATGTCGCCGTGCTGGGCGCCGGCTCCTGGGGCACCGCGTTCGCCAAGATCCTCGCCGACGCCGGCCGGGACGTGACCATCCTGGCCCGGCGCGCCTCGGTGGCCGAGGCGATCCGGACCGGGCGCCACAATCCCGATTACCTGCCGGACGTGCGGCTGCCCGACCGGGTCACCGCGACCGGGGACGCCGAGGAGGCCATCGCCGGCGCCGAGGTGGTGGTGCTCTCCGTGCCGTCGCAGACGCTGCGCGGCAACCTCGCCGAGTGGACCCCGTACCTGGACGCGGACGCCACGCTCGTCTCCCTCATGAAGGGCATCGAGCTGGGCACCACCAAGCGGATGAGCCAGGTGATCATGGAGACCGCCGGGGTGCCGGCCGACCGGGTGGTCGTCGTCTCCGGGCCCAACCTGGCCCCGGAGATCGCCGCCGAACAGCCGGCCGCCACCGTGGTCGCCGGCACCGACAGCCGCCGGACCGCCCTGGTGCAGTCGTCGATCCGCACGCCGTACTTCCGGCCGTACACCAACGACGACGTGATCGGCTGCGAGCTGGGCGGGGCCGTGAAGAACGTGATCGCCCTGTCGTACGGCATCGCCACCGCCATGGGCTTCGGCGACAACACCCGCGCCATGCTCATGACCCGCGGCCTCGCCGAGACCGCCCGGCTGGGCGTGGCGCTCGGCGCCGACCCGATCACCTTCGCCGGGCTGGCCGGCATGGGCGACCTGGTGGCCTCCTGCACGTCGCCGCTGGCCCGCAACCGCACCTTCGGCGAGCACCTGGGCCGGGGGGAGACCCTGGAGCAGGCGCAGGCGGCCACCCGGCAGACCGCCGAGGGCGTGAAGAGCTGCCTGGCCATCCGGGACCTGGCCCGGGCCCACGGGGTGGAGATGCCGATCACCGAGCAGATCGAGCGGATCTGCCACGAGGGGATGGACCCGCGGCTCGCCGTGGACGCCCTCATGAGCCGGACCGCGAAGCCCGAGTCGTACGAGTGAGGCGGCGATGACCGACGAGTGGGGTGACGGCACGCGCAGCGTGCACGCCGGGCTGCCCGCGCCGGAACCGGGCCAGCCCTTCCTGCCCGGGCCGGTCTTCGCGGCGCCGTACCACCTCGACCCGTGGCGGGGGCCGGAGGCGAGCCCCAACGGGTACGGGCGGCCGGACAACCCCACCCGGCGGCTGCTGGAGGCGGCCGTCGGCGAGCTGGAGGGCGGTGACTGCCGGGTCTTCGCCAGCGGCCAGGCGGCCATCACGGGGCTGCTGCTGGCCCTGCTGCGACCCGGGGACACCGTGCTGCTCCCCGCCGACGGCTACTTCCCGGTGCGTGCCTTCGCCACGGCCACCCTGGAGGGCATCGGGGTACGCGTCGGCTTCGTGCCGACCGCCGGGCCGTACCCGTCGTTCGAGGGCGTCCGGCTGGTGCTGCTGGAGACCCCCGCGAACCCGGGCCTGGACGTGGCCGACGTGCCGGCGCTGGCCGTCGCGGCGCACGGTGCCGGGGCCCTGGTGGCGGTCGACAACACCACCGCCACCCCGCTCGGGCAGCGCCCGCTGGAGCTCGGCGCCGACGTCGTGGTCGCCTCCGGCACCAAGGCCCTCACCGGCCACTCCGACCTGCTGCTCGGTTACGTGGCGACCCGCTCGGCCGAGCTGCTCGACGCGGTGACCGCCTGGCGGACCACGACCGGTGGGGTGCCCGGGCCGTTCGACTGCTGGCTGGCCCACCGCTCGCTGGCGACCGTGGACCTGCGGCTGGGCCGGCAGACCGCCAACGCCGAGGCGCTGGCCCGGCTGCTCGCGGGCCGCGGCGACGTCACCGGCGTGCGCTGGCCGGGGCTACCGACCGATCCCGCGTACCCGGTGGCCTCGGTCCAGATGCGACGGATGCCCGGTGTGCTCTCCTTCGACCTGGGCGACGCCGACCGGGTGGCCCGGTTCCTCGACGCGTCCCGCCTGGTGTCCGCCGCCACCTCGTTCGGCGGGCTGCACACCACCGCCGACCGGCGGGCCCAGTGGGGGGACGACACCGCACCCGGCTTCGTGCGGCTCTCCTGCGGCATCGAGGACGCCGCCGACCTGGTGGCCGACGTGACCGCCGCGCTGGACGCGGCCTGACACCGGCCCGGCCGCTCCGCTAGGGTGACGGGCAGCAGCGGCCCGCGCGGGCCCCGACCGGAGGAGGTGAGACCGATCCCCCAGCAGAGGACCGGCGCTCCCTCCGAGTCCGCGTCGCCCCAGGGTTAGGCGACGCCGGGAGCGCCGACGAGCGTTCCCGAAAGGCCTGCCATGCCAGCCACCCTGTTCTCCCCCGACCGTCCCGCTCTCGTCCGGCGGCTGCGCGCCGCCGGCTGCGTTTTCGCCGAGGACGAGGCGGACCTGCTCATCGCCGCCGCCGACTCGGCCGAGGCGCTCACCGACCTGGCCGACCGCCGGGTCGCCGGCCTGCCGCTGGAGCACCTGCTCGGCTGGGCCGAGTTCTGCGGCCTGCGGGTCGCCGTCGACCCCGGGGTGTTCGTGCCCCGCGGGCGGACCGCCCTGCTGGTCGCCGCCGCCGCGGCCGTGGGCGGCCCGTCGCCCGCCGTGCTCGACCTCTGCTGCGGTTCGGGCGCCGCCGCGCTGGTGCTGCACGGCCGGCTGGCACCCCGCTGGCTGGCCGCCGCCGACGTCGACCCGGCCGCGGTGGCCTGCGCCCGGCGCAACCTGACCCCGCTGGGCGTGCCGGTCTACCAGGGCGACCTGTTCGCGCCGCTGCCAGCCCGGTGGCGGGGGCGGCTGGACCTGGTGGTGGCCAACGCCCCGTACGTGCCGAGCGGGGAAGTGGCCATGCTGCCGGCGGAGGCGCGGCTGCACGAGGCCCCGGTGGCGCTGGACGGCGGCGCGGACGGGCTGGCCGTGCTGCGCCGGGTGGCCGCCGGCGCGGCCGAGTGGCTGGCCCCCGGCGGGCACCTGGCGGTGGAGGTGAGCGCCGGCCAGGCCACGGCGCTCTGCGGGATCCTCACCGACGCCGGCCTGGACCCGTCCGTGGTGCACGACGACGACCTCGAGGCCACCGCGGTCACCGCCCGCCGCCCGGGGTGAGCGCGCGGCCCAGGGCCGGGCCGCGCGACCGTGGCGGGACCACGCGGCGGGAACTAGCCTCAGGTCAGGCTCGGCGGGAGGCGGTGGCGGTGGGCAGCGCGGGTGTGCCGGTGGTGGTGGGTCTGGACAACGGCGGCACGAGCAACAACGCCACCGTGCTGACGGTCGACGGCCGGTTCCTGGTCGACGGGCTGGTGGAGATCCCGAGCGAGGTCCAGGCCGGTCCGGAGGCCGCGATCGAGGCCCTCGCCCGGGCGCTCGACGGCGTGCTGGCGCTGACCGGGGTGCCCCGCGAGCTGGTCCGCGCCGTCGGGCTGGACACCCCCGGCCCGGCCAGCGCCACCGGGGTGATCTCCTCGCGCGGCTCGACCAACTTCTCCCAGCCCGCCTGGCGCGGCTACGACGTGCGCGGCGCGCTGGAGCACCGGCTCGGCCTGCCGGTGGTCTACGCCAACGACGGCAACGCGGCGGCCCTCTACGCGCACCACACGCACTTCGGCGCCGACGCGATGGCCCGGTCCTCGGTCGCCGCGATCGTGGGCACGGGGCTGGGCGGCGGCGTGGTGGAGGGCGGCCGGGTGGTCGGCGGCGCGGCCGGCATGGCCGGCGAGTTCGGGCACGTGCACATCCCGCTCGACGGGCTGCTCGGGCCGGGCCAGCCGGTGCCCGTGTGCGCCTGCGGCTTCACCGGGGACGTGGAGAGCGTCGCCTCGCTCACCGCGATCGTGAACAACCTGCTGCCGTACTGGCTGGGCCGGTTCCCGGGGCACCCGCTGGCCGCCGAGGAGCCGGCCCGGGCGGCGAAGCTGGTCCGCGGCTACGGCGAGCGCGGCGACCAGCTGGCGCGTGAGGTCTTCACCCAGCAGGCCATGGCGCTGGGCCGGCTGTTCACCATCGCGGCCAACTTCACCGACCCGCACGCGTACTTCGTGGGCGGCGGGGTGGTGGAGGCGGCGCCGGAGTTCCGCGACTGGTTCCTGGCCACCGTGCGGGAGCACACCGTGCTCCGCGCCGAGCAGCGTGCGGTGGCGACCTTCGCGCTGGTGCCCGACCGGGACATGGCCGGGGCGCGCGGGGTCGCCATCGCGGCGCTGGAGGCGGTCCGCGGCGGGGCCGCCGCCGGCCCGCTGGTCGCCGGCTGAGCCGCGGCCTCGCCGCCCGGCGGATCAGGGCCGGCGGATCAGGGGCGCGGCGGGGCGCCGGTGAAGGCGGCCCAGGCGGCCGGTGGGAAGACCAGCACCGGGCCGGCCGGGTCCTTGGAGTCGCGGACCGCGACCGCCTCCGGCAGCGGCGCCATCTCGACGCACGCGCCCTCATCGCCGCTGTGGCTGCTCTTGCGCCAGCCGGTCACCGGCCGTTGGTGGCTGTTCGTGCCGTTCATGGGTTCTACCTCTCGTTCAGCAGGCGGAGCAGCTCGTCCCGGCTGGCCGCCGGGCTCAGCGCCACGGTCCGCAGGTGCTCCATGATCTTCGTGCAGGTGCGCAGGTCACCCGGCCGGTCCAGCACCATCTGCCCGGCGACCGTCTCCACCGAGGCGATGATCGGGTCCTCCGGGTCGGCGAACTCCAGGATGTGCAGCGACCCCCGGGTCCCCCGGTGGTAGCCGGCGGAGAGGGGGATCACCTGCACGGTGATGTTCGGCAGCTCGGCCATCTTCAGCAGGTGCTGCAGCTGACCCCCCATCACGGTCCGGTCCCCGACCGGGCGCAGTAACGCCCCCTCGTCGATGATGGCGTCGAGGATCGGCGGTTCGTCACCCGTGAGCCGTTGCTGGCGGTCGAGGCGCAGCTTGACCCGCTGCTCCACCTGCTCGTCGCTGAGGGTGTGCGGGCCGCCGCGCATCACCCCGCGGATGTAGTCGGCCGTCTGGAGCAGGCCGGGCACCACCGACGGCTCGAAGTTGGCGATCCCGGTCGCCTCCGCCTCCAGGGCGATGAAGTCGATGGTCCGCCGGTCCAGCAGGTACGAGTAGGAGACCCACCAGCCGGGTTTGCGGGCGTCCTTGGCGAGTTGCACGGCCGCGGCGGTCTCGTCGGGCCCCACCCCGTAGAGGGTGAGCAGCGCCCGCACGGTCGCCGGGCTGACCAGCGTCTGCGCGTTCTCGTAGCGGGACAGGGTGCTGCGGGTGCTGTTGATCTCGTCCGCCGCGGCCTCCAGGGTGAGGCCGGCGGCCTCCCGGTGGGTCCGCAGGGCGATGCCGAGCCGTCGGGCCCGGGCGGTCTTCGGCGCCATGCATCGATGGTCGCACATCAACGGGAGCTTGGGCATGAGAGAAATCCGATGAGAGTTGCATTCACGCGTGTCCACCTGTCAATCTGTGACGGCGTCCTCACCGCCGGTTGTCGTGGCGACGGTGGTGGTGAGTGACCGGAGGGGATGGGGCGCGCGGCGATCGGGTTTTACTCCCCCACGACCCGATCGTCGCGTGCCCTGGCCGGCAAGCCAGACGGGGAGGATCAGCGATGACGGTGACGGCCTGCCAGCCGGCGGACGAGGGTGGGCGGGGATGACCCGCTTCCTCGTGGTCCTCACCGACGTGCGCCCCCTCGACGGGATCTGGCGCAACGAGCGCACCAGCCCCGAGCGGCGCCGGCAGGTGGTCGGCGCGAGCAGCCGCGAGGCGGCGGACCGGATCGCGGGCGCCTTCATGGCGCTGGGCATGGTCCGCGCCGGCCGGCAACGGGTCAAGGTCATCGCGGTCGGCCGCCGGCCGCGCACCCCGGATCACCTGGACTGAACCGGGCCCGCCCCCGGGTCGCGGTGACGGGGGCGGGGAGCCGGGCGGCCGGTGGCCGGTCCCGCCGCCGGCCGCCCGGGCTCACCACCGCACATCCGGTTACTCGCCGTATACGACTCGTTGACCGATTGCGGCCCGCTGCGTCGTCTCCCCGGGTATCCACCACCGACGCTCGCCACGCACAGTAAGGTCAAGCGGGTGAGCGCCCCCGGCGAGCACGGCCAGCCGCAGTCGTGGACGAAGAGGTGACCGGAGTGACCACCCCAGGCAAGACCCGCGTGGCGATCGTCTTCGGCGGCCGCAGCCCGGAGCACGGCATCTCCTGCGTCAGCGCCGGCAGCGTGCTGGCCGCCCTCGACCCCGACGAGTTCGAGGTCGTGCCCGTCGGCATCACCCGGCAGGGCCAGTGGGTGCTCGCCAGCGGCGACCCCGGCCAGCTCGCCATCGCCGACCGCAAGCTCCCCGAGATCACCGCCGGCTCCGGCGCCGAGCTGGTGCTGCGCGCCGACCCGGCCGTGGGCGGCCTCATGGTGCTCGACCCGGCCCAGGGTCCGGTGGCGCTGGCCGACGTGGACGTGGTCTTCCCGGTGCTGCACGGCGCCTACGGGGAGGACGGCACCATCCAGGGGATGCTGGAGATGGCCGACATCCCGTACGTCGGTGCGAACGTGTTCGCCTCGGCGGCGGCCATGGACAAGGAGTTCACCAAGAAGCTCTGCGCCGCCGAGGGCATCCCGGTCGGCCCGTACGTGGTGCTGCGCGCCGGGATGACGCTGACCGAGGAGGACAAGGAGCGCCTCGGCCTGCCGGTCTTCGTGAAGCCGTCCCGCGCCGGTTCCTCGTTCGGCATCACGAAGGTCGACGACTGGGCGCAGCTCGACGCGGCGGTCGCCACGGCCCGGGAGATCGACACGAAGGTGCTGGTCGAGGGCGCGATCGTGGGCCGCGAGATCGAGTGCGGCGTGCTGGAGGGCGAGGCCGGCGGGGCCCCGGAGGCGTCGGTGCTCGCCGAGGTGCGGGTGGTCTCCGGCCACGACTGGTACGACTTCGAGGCCAAGTACATCGACGACGCCTGCGAGTACGACATCCCGGCGAACCTCCCCGAGCACGTGACCCGGCAGGTGCGCGAGTACGCGACCCGCGCGTTCACGGCGCTGGACTGCTCCGGCCTGGCCCGGGCCGACTTCTTCGTCACCCCGGAGCTGGACGTCTATCTCAACGAGATCAACACCATGCCGGGCTTCACCCCGACCTCGATGTTCCCCAGGATGTGGGCGGCCAGCGGGCTGGAGTATCCGAAGCTGGTCAACCGGCTCATCCGCACCGCCCTCCGCCGCGCCGGCCGCTGACTCCGCGACCGGCCGGCGGCGGTCAGGCGGAGCAGCCGGACGGCGCCGTCTTCGCGGCGGGCACCGAGGCGACCACCGCGTCGGAGATCGGCGTGACCCACTGGAGCGGCTGCTCGTACTGCTTCGGCACCCGCACCCGCACCGGGGTCTCCCGGTCGACGGTGGTCAGCACGGTGGCGTCGGCCTCCTGGACGGCGTGCCAGCAGACCTTGTTCACCGACCACACCTCGTCGGTGGGCTGCACGATCGCGGGCGAGCCGCCGCAGGCCACCGTGAGCGCCGGGTCGCCGTACGCGGCGTTCTGCTCGGCGCCCGCGGTGACCGGCCGCTGTGCCAGGTCACGGACGGTCGCCGGGAGCTGCGACACCAGGGCGCGGCACACCGTGGCGGGGCGCTCGGCCAGGGCCGGGGCCGGCAGCTCGACCGGCGCGCTCGACTGCGGCCGGACGGCGGACGCCGACGGGCTCGGCGCGGCGGCCGGGGAGTCCGGGGCGAGCTTGGCGAAGGTGAACCCGGCCACCGCCAGGGTGACCGGCACCGCGACGAGGGTCGCCCAGAGCGCGGCGCTGCGGGTCGACCGGTCGCGGCGCGCCGGGCGGGAATCCTCGGCGGCGGGGGAGGACGTGATCTCTTCCACTTACAGGCGCACCACCGAACACGTGAGGGTGCGGGTGATGCCGGGCACCAACTGCACCTTGCTGACGATGAGTTTGCCGAGCTCGTCGACGGTGTTCGCCTCGGTGAGGACGACCACGTCGTAGGGCCCGGTGACGGCGTCGACGCGTACCACGCCGGCAAGGTCCGCGATCTGACCGGCCACGTCACGTGCCCGGCCGACCTCCGTCTGGATGAGGATGTACGCCTGTACCACGACTCGACCTCCGTCCGTCGCCGCTTCGGCGGCCCGAAGGGTGAAACTACCCTACGGAGCGGCCCTGATCTGTCTCGGTCGCCGGGGGACCCCGGTGAGCGAGCACACGTGGGGCAGTGGTGGCGGGACTGCGGAGCTTGAAGAGCGCGACGAGGGGACGGCATGACGGTCGCGGGTGTCGGTGAGTTCGGGCTGATCGACCGGGTGACCGCCCGGTTGGCCCAGGGGGAGAGCTGCCTGCTCGGCCCCGGAGACGACGCGGCGGTGGTGGCGGCGCCGGACCGGCGGGTGGTCGCCTCCACCGACGTGCTGGTCGAGGGGCGGCACTTCCGCCGCGACTGGTCGGGGGCCCGCGACGTGGGGCACCGGGCGGCGGCGGCCAACCTGGCCGACATCGCGGCCATGGGGGCCACCCCGACCGCGCTGCTGGTCGCCCTCTGCATGCCGGCCGACCTCGACCCGGGCTGGGCCGAGGAACTGGCCGACGGGCTGGGGGCCGAGGCGGCCCTGGTGGGCGCGAGCGTGGTCGGCGGGGACATGTCCGCCAGCCCGACGCTGACCGTCGCGGTGACCGCCCTCGGTGACCTGGCCGGCCGGCCGCCGGTGGTCCGCTCCGGCGCCCGCCCCGGCGACGTGGTGGCCCTCGCGGGACGCACCGGCTGGGCGGCGGCCGGCTACACCGTGCTGTCCCGGGGGTTCCGCACGCCCCGGCTGCTCGTGGAGGCGTTCCGCCGCCCCGAGGTGCCCTACGCGGCCGGCCCGGAGGCCGCCGCGCTGGGGGCCACCGCCATGATCGACGTGTCGGACGGGCTGCTGGCCGACCTGGGGCACGTGGCGAGGGCCAGCGGGGTGGCCGTCGACCTCACCCGGGAGGCGTTCGAGGTGCCCCGGCAGATGCGCGACGCGGCGCAGGCGCTCGGCGTCGACCCGTACTCGTGGATCCTGGCCGGGGGCGACGACCACGCCCTGGCCGCGACCTTCCCGGCGACCGCGACGCTGCCGGCGGGCTGGCGGCCGGTCGGGCGGGTGACCGAGGGCGCCGGGGTGACCGTGGACGGCGCGCCGTACGCGGGGCCCGCCGGCTGGGACCACTTCCGTCGCGGGGAGTGATCTGCGTCCGATACCCGCGATCGGGCCGCCGGCGGTCCGGGGCCCGGTCGTACCCTTGCCTGTCGTGAGCGAGATCGAGATCCGGGCGCGGCGCTTCGACGCGCCCGAGGCGCAGGCGTTGATCCAGGCGGCCCTGGCCGACCTGGGCGCGCGGTACGGCGGCAGCGGCGACGACACCCCGGTCGACGCCTCCGAGTTCGAGCCGCCGGCCGGCGCCTTCCTGATCGCCTACCTCGACGGGCAGCCGGTGGGCTGCGGCGGCTGGCGCAGCCACGGCGACGGGACGGCCGAGCTGAAGCGGATGTACACGGCGCCGGCCGCCCGGGGCCGGGGCGTGGCCCGCGCGGTGCTCGCCGCGGTCGAGCGGTCCGCCCGGGACCACGGCCGCAAGCGGATCATCCTGGAGTGCGGCGACAAGCAGCCCGAGGCGATCGCCATGTACACCTCGGCCGGCTACGAGCGGATCCCGAACTTCGGCTTCTACCAGGACGCCCCGGGCTGCCTCTCCTACGGCCGCACCCTCTGACCGGCCGCACCCTCTGACCCCGCCGTCAGCCGGCGGTGATCCGGATCTCGCCGGCGGCCTTGCGGGCGGCGCTCTCCGCCTCGGTGGGCGTGGCGCCCCAGGCCAGCAGGTGCCCGCTGCGGTGCGCCGAGGAGAGCAGCTCCGGCACGTGGTCGCCGACCTTCGCCCCGACCTGCACGTCGAGCACCCCGGGCACCCGCTGGGCGGCCCGCCGGCCCTCCACGGCGGTGACCCGGCCGGGCGCGGCGACCAGGAACTCCACGGCCGCCGCGCCGGTCGGCCGGGTCGGCAGCGCGGGCCGCTCGCCGCGCAGCACCCGCAGGTACGCCCCGATGAAGTCGACCTCGTAGGCGATCGAGACCAGCGCGGTGATCATGTCGCCGGGCATCCGGGCGGCGCACTCGACAAGCGTCGGCACCCCGTCGACCAGGATCCACTCGCTGTGCAGCATGCCGCTGCGGAAACCGGCCGCCTCGGCGAGCCGCACGGCGGCGTCCCGCAGCGCCTGCCGTTCCGTCTCCAGCAGCGCGGACGGCACGGTGTGCCCGGTCTCCACCGGGTACCGGCCGCCGGCGATCCGCTTGTCCGTGACGTTCGCGAAGATCGTCTCGCCGTCGGCGACCAGCAGCTCGACGCTGTGCTCCGAGCCGACCAGCAACTCCTCGACCAGCACCCCGGTGGGCAGGCCGCGCTCGACGGTCTCGGCCGGCTCGGGCGGCGCCGCGCTGGCCGCCCAGCGCCCGGCGATCTCCGCCGGGTCGGTGATCAGCTGCACGCCCAGGCTGCCGGAGCGGCGGGTGGGCTTGAGCACGCACCGGCCGCCGTGCGCCCGGGCGAACTCCGCGGCCCGGGCCGGGTCGTCGACCAGCTCGTACGCCGGGTTGGCCAGGCCGGTCGCGTCGGCCAGCAGCCGCATCCGGTGCTTGTCGGAGAAGGTGTCGGCGGCGGCCACCCCGGCGCCGGGCAGGCCGAGCCGGTCGGCCAGCCGGGCGGCCGCGCCCACGGCGTACTCCAGGCCGGGCAGGACCAGCCGGGCGCCGGCGAGGCCGGGCTCGCGGGCGAGCAGGGCGTCGGGGTCGAAGCCGGTCTGGTACTCGGCCGGCACGAGCCGGGCGACCATCGACAGCCCGGCGACGAAACGCTCCAGGCCGCGGCGCCGGATCACGTCCGGCTCCTCGACCAGGACCACGCTGCCGGGCGGCAGCTCCTGGTCGAACCAGCGCAGCGAGCCGAACGACCCGCCGATCACCACCAGCTGCTCCCGCCCCAGGTCCAGCTCCACCGGTCGTTCCTCCCCACACCCGGCGCCGGAACGGACGGCCGGCGCAGCAGCACCCTAACCGGGCCGGCGCGGCCGGCCGCTGGACGGTCGGCGACCCGTCAGTGCGCGACCGGTGGGCACGACGAAAGCCGGCGGACCCGAGGGGTCCGCCGGCATCCGGCGAAACTGTGCAGGCGGTGCTGCCGCGTCAGGCGCGGGTGACCTTGCCGGCCTTGATGCACGAGGTGCAGACCTGCATCTTCTTGGTGGTGCCGCCACCGGCCGGGGTACGCACCGACTGGATGTTCGGGTTCCAGCGGCGGTTGGTCCGCCGGTGCGAGTGGGACACGTTGTGGCCGAAGCCCGGCCCCTTGCCACAGACGTCGCACACGCTAGCCACGGGATACTCCTGGGATTGAAACGTTCATGAGGTCGCCGCCAGGCGCTGCCCGGGCAACCTGGTCAGGTTACCCGATGACCGGCCGCCACGCCCAACCGCCCCGGTCGGGAGGCCGGCCCAGCGTACCCGGGGGACCGCCGGGCGGCGGCGGGTCCGTCCCCGGACCGTCCGGGACACGCCGGGCGGGCCCCGGCGGGTGTCGGTGCGCGCCAGTAGGCTTCCCGACGTGCTGGACACCCTCGACGCCGCCGCGGTGCGCCGCTGGTGCGCGAGCGGGCTGGCCGCCCTCCAGCGCCACCAGGGCGAGATCGACGAGCTCAACGTCTACCCGGTCCCCGACGGCGACACCGGCACCAACCTGGTGCTCACCCTCACCTCGGCCCAGCAGGCCCTCGCCATGGACCTGGAGACCCTCCCCGACGACGGGCACACCCCGCACGGGCACGCCCTGCGGCTGATGGCCCGGGGCGCGCTGCTCGGGGCGCGGGGCAACTCCGGGGTGATCCTCTCGCAGATCCTGCGCGGCTTCGCCGACGCGCTCGCCGCCGCACCGGCGGTCCGCGGCCGGCAGCTCGCCGCCGCGCTGGCCGACGCCACCACGGCCGCCTACGCGGCGGTCGCGCACCCGGTCGAGGGCACCCTGCTCAGCGTGGTCGCCGCCGCGGCCCGCGCGGCCGAGGGCGCGGACTCCGACGACCTGCGCGCGGTGGCCCGGGCGGCGGCCGGCGAGGCGGCCCGCGCCCTGGCGCGTACCCCCGAGCAGTTGCCCGCCCTCGCCCGGGCCGGCGTGGTCGACGCCGGCGGGCGCGGCCTCTGCCTGCTGCTCGACGCGCTCGTCGAGGTGGTCACGGGGGAGAGCCCGCGGCAGCCGGCGCCCGCACCGCCCGCGGTCCGCGCGCCCGCCACCGCCGTCCGGGAGACCGGCTCCCCGGCGTACGCCTACGAGGTGCAGTACCTGCTCGACGCCACCGACGAGGCGGTGGCCCGGCTGCGCGGCGAGCTGGACGCCCTCGGCGACTCCCTGGTGATCGTCGGCGACGCCGGCACCTGGAACGTGCACGTGCACGTCAACGATGTCGGGGCGGCCGTCGAGGCCGGCGTGGTGGCCGGACGGCCGCACCGGATCACGGTGACCCGGTTCGCCGACCAGGCGGCCCCGGCGCCCTCGCCCCCGGCGGCGCGGCCCGACGGCCGGGCCGCCGTGGTGGTGGCCACGGGCGCCGGCATCGCCGAGCTGTTCGGCGCCGAGGGCGCCACCGTGGTGCCGGCCAACCCGTCCACCGGCGAGCTGCTCGACGCGATCCGGGCCACGCGCGCCGCCCGGGTGGTGGTGCTGCCCAACGACCCCAACACCCAGTCGGTGGCGAGCGCCGCCGCGCGGGAGGCGCACGGCCTCGGGGTGAAGGTGAGCGTGGTGCCCACCCGGTCCCCGGTGCAGGCCCTCGCCGCCCTCGCCGTGCGCGACCCGAAGCGCCGCTTCGAGGACGACGTCATCGCCATGGCCGAGGCCGCCGGCGCCTGCCGCTACGCGGAGGTCTGCCACGCGAGCAGGGAGGCGCTCACCGTGGCCGGGCCGTGCCGGCCGGGCGACGTGCTGGCGCTGGTCGAGGGGGAGGTGCACCTCATCGGCGCCGACCTCCTCGACACCTGCACCGCCGTGGTCGACCGGATGCTCGGCGGTGGCGGCGAGCTGGTCACGCTGCTCTGCGGGGCGGACGCCCCGGCCGGGCTGGCCGACCGGGTGCGCGAGCACGTCGAGCGGTCCTGGCCGTTCGTCGAGGTGCAGGCGTACGAGGGCGGGCAGCCGCACTATCCGCTCCTGCTGGGGGTCGAATGACGAGCGAACCGGCGACGGTGGACACGCCGCTGAAGAAGCTGGTCGGGGAGCGCACGGCCAAGGCCCTGGCGAGCCACCTCGACCTGCACACCGCCGGCGATCTGATCTACCACTTCCCCCGCCGCTACGACGAGCGCGGCGAGCACACCGACATCCGCTCGCTCGACGTGGGGGAGCAGGTCACCGTGCTGGCCCAGGTGCAGCGCACCGCGGTCCGCCCGATGCGGCAGCGCCGGGGCAACCTGCTGGAGGTCACGGTCGGCGACGGCTCCGGCGGGGTGCTCACCCTCACCTTCTTCGGCAACCAGGCGTGGCGGGAGCGGGAGCTGCGCCCCGGCCGCTGGGGGCTGTTCGCCGGCAAGGTCACCGAGTTCCGGGGCAAGCGGCAGCTCAACGGCCCCGAATACGTGCTGCTCGGCGAGGGCGGCGACGGCGAGGCCGCGGCCAACGAGGAGGTCGAGGAGTTCGCCGGGGCGCTCATCCCGGTCTACCCGGCCGCGGCGGCCGTGCCGACCTGGGTGATCGCCCGCTGCGTACGGGTGGTGCTGGACACCTTCACCCCGCCGGACGACCCGCTGCCGGCCACCGTGCGGGCCAGCCGCAACCTGGTCGGCATCGGCGCCGCGCTGCGCGAGATCCACCGGCCCACCAGCAAGGAGGAGCTCTACAAGGCGCGGCGGCGGCTCAAGTGGGACGAGGCGTTCGCCGTGCAGCTCACCCTGGTGCAGCGCAAGCACCGGGCCGCGGCGTGGCCGGCGAAGGCCCGGCCGGCGAAGCGGGGCGGGCTGCTCGACGCGTTCGACGCCCGGCTGCCCTACGAGCTCACCTCCGGCCAGCAGGCCGTCGGCCGGGAGATCGCGGCCGACCTGGCGACCGCGCACCCGATGCACCGGCTGCTCCAGGGCGAGGTGGGCAGCGGCAAGACGGTCGTGGCGCTGCGGGCCATGCTCCAGGTGGTCGACGCCGGCGGGCAGGCCGCGCTGCTCGCGCCGACCGAGGTGCTCGCGGCCCAGCACCACCGGGGCATGCTCGACCTGCTCGGCCCCCTCGCGCAGGCGGGCGAGCTGGGCGCCGCCGACGACGCCACCCGCGTGGAGCTGGTCACCGGCTCGCTGGGCGCGGCGGCCCGGCGCCGGGCCCTCGCCGAGGTGGCCGAGGGGCGCGCCGGCATCGTGCTCGGCACCCACGCCCTGCTCTACGAGGGGGTCGACTTCGACGACCTGGGCCTCGTGGTGGTCGACGAGCAGCACCGGTTCGGCGTGGAGCAGCGGGACGCGCTGCGGGCCAAGGCCGACCAGCCGCCGCACGTGCTGGTCATGACCGCCACCCCGATCCCGCGCACGGTCGCCATGACCGTCTACGGCGACCTGGAGATCTCCACGCTGTCGCAGTTGCCGCAGGGCCGCTCGCCGATCGCCTCGCACGTGGTGCCGGCCGCCGAGAAGCCGGCCTTCCTCGACCGGGCCTGGCGCCGGCTCCGCGAGGAGGTCGCCAAGGGGCACCAGGCGTACGTGGTGTGTCCTCGCATCGGTGAGGGTCCGGTGTCGGACGAGGAGGCGCCGAGGGAGGACGACAACGGCCGCCGGCCCCCGCTCGCGGTGACCGAGGTGGCTCCGCTGCTGGCCGAGGGTCCGCTGCACGGGCTGCGGATCGGGGTGCTGCACGGGCGGCTGCCGGCCGACGAGAAGGACGCCGTGATGCGCTCCTTCGCCGCCGGTGACCTCGACGTGCTGGTGGCCACCACGGTGGTCGAGGTGGGCGTCAACGTGCCCAACGCCACCGTGATGATCGTGCTGGACGCCGACCGGTTCGGCGTCTCCCAGCTCCACCAGCTGCGCGGTCGCGTGGGCCGGGGCTCGGCGGCCGGCCTGTGCCTGCTGGTCACCGAGGCGATGGAGGGCTCCTCGGCCCGGGAACGCCTCGACGCCGTCGCCTCCACCACCGACGGGTTCAAGCTCGCCGAGCTCGACCTCGAGCAGCGCCGGGAGGGCGACGTGCTGGGCGCCACCCAGTCCGGCCGCCGGTCCCACCTGCGCCTGCTGTCGCTGCTGCGCGACACGGATCTCATCCGGGACGCCCGGGCCGAGGCGATCACCCTGGTCGAGGAGGACCCGGAGCTGGCCCGCCACCCGGCGCTGGCCGCGTCGGTCGCCGCCCTGGTCGACGAGGAACGCGCCGAATACCTGGAGAAGGGCTGAACCCCACGGGGCGCCCGTCCCGGCCTAGGCTCGTCCGATGCCGAAACCCTCTCTCGACCGCGGCGTGCTCCTGCTGGCCCAGGGCGACGAGATCCTGATGTCCCGGGTCACGGGTGCGGCCGACGCCGCCACCGCGTCGCCCTGCACGTCCGCGACCCGGTTCCAGATCGCCTCGATCAGCAAGCAGATGGCCGCCGTCGCGGTGCTGCTCCTGGCCGAGCGGGGCGCGCTGCGCCTGGACGATCCGATCGGCCGCTGGCTGCCGGACCCGCCGGCGGCCTGGTCCGGGATCACCCCGCACCACCTGCTCACCCACACCTCGGGCCTGGGTCATTGGGAGGAGTACCCGATGATCGACCTGGCCGCCCCGGCCGAGCCCGACAAGCTGCTGGCCGTCTTCGCGGGCGTGCCGCCCCTGTTCGCCCCCGGCGCCGGCTGGCACTACAGCAGCCCCGGCTACGTCCTGCTGGCCCGGGCCGTCGAGCGCGCGGCCGGCCGCCCGTACGCCGCGTTCCTCGCCGAGGAGGTCTTCGGGCCGCTGGGCATGACGGGCAGCTTCGCCGGCGGGGCCGCCGGGCGGGACGACGTGGCGACCGGGCACGAGGGCGGTCGGCCGGTGCCGTCCTGGGACCTGGACACGGTGAGCATGGGCGCCGGGGACGTCTGGTGCACCGGCGCAGACCTGCTGACCTGGCTGGACGTGCCCCGCCGGGGCCGGCTGCTCGGGCCGTCGGCGGCCGTGCTGACCGCCCCCCACGCGCCTACCGGCCGCCCCGGCGAGGCGTACGGCTACGGCTTCTTCGTCGGCCCGCTGGGCGGGGAGCGGGCGGTGCACCACTCCGGGGACAACGGTGGCTACAAGGCGTTGGCGGCCTGGTTCCCCGACTCGGACCGCCGCCTCGTGGTGCTGACCAACCAGGCGGAGATCGATCCGGCGCTGCTGAAGGCCGAGCTGGAATGAGCCGAGGGCGCGCCGGCCGGGTGGCCCGCGCGCCCTCGGATCAGGCGTACGTCAGGCGGTGAAGCGGATCCGCCGCCGCCGGGTCACCACGAAGAGCACCGCGCCGGCCGCCACCAGGGCACCGGCCACCGCGGCCAGGACGCCGGCCGCCGCGCCGGTCACCGGCAGGGCCGGCTCCCCGCCACCGCTGCCGCCGCAGTTCCCCTCGGGGGCGTAGACCGCCTGCATCTCCAGGTCGAGGTCGGGCAGGGCCACGGTGGCCTGCTCGTCCTTGCCGGCCTGGAAGGTCACCTTCTCCGTCCCGCCCGGCGCGACCGTCCGGGTCTCGGTGCGCCCGCCGTAGGTCAGCTCGGCCTTCACCGGCAGGCCACCCTTCGGGTTGGTCACCGTGAGGGTGAACGTGTCGCAGTCGGCCTTGGTGGCCACCGTCGGCAGCGCGCAGTCCTTCGGGCGCTGCCAGGAGTAGGTGCCCTTGTCGACCACCTTCCCGTCGACCAGCACCTCGACGGTGCCGGCGTTCGCGGCCGGAACGACGGTGTCGGTGTTCGCCTTGCCCGGCTCGACGGTCACCTTCTTCGACCAGCCGTTCGCGCCGCGCACCTCGAACTCGACCGGGTAGCGGCTCAGGCTGCCGTCGTTGCTCAGCGCCACGGCGACGGTGCCGTCGCACTTCGAGGTGAAGAGCGTGGCGGGGTTGGCGCAGGTGCGGCTGCCGCCGTTGTACCAGCCCTGCGGGCCGTGCGACCGGTTGCCGGGTGCGCCCGGCGAGCCGAGCTTGAGGTTGCCGTAGCGCTTGCCGTCCTCGGTCAGCGGGTCGATGACCTGGCTCGTGTCGCCCCAGATCAGGTCCACCTGGGTGTTGCAGTCGGGCAGGTCGACCGTCAGCTCGATCGAGGTTTTGGTCCCGCCGATCCAGTCGCTGTCCGGGGTGCCGTGGACGTACTGCGGGGTGGCGAACTGCGGGCGCGGGGCGAAGTAGGAGACGAGGGTGAACCACTGCTTCCCGTCGCCGCAGAGCGGCAGGTCGCCGTCGAGCTTGACCGTCGCGGTGCCCTTCGGTCCGTTGAAGGTGTGGCTGTAGGTGGCCGTGTCGAGGTCGACGCACTTGGGCGCCGGGGCGCAGGAGCGGTCCCGGGTCAGGTCGACGGTGCCGGTGTCGGTGTGCTCCTGGCCGTTGGCCTTCCACAGCGCGTAGATGGTCAGCGAGGCCGACCGGGTGTCGCCGGGCACGCGCTGGACCGCCTGGACGGAGCCGCCGTCGGGGACGACGGTGCCCTCCAGCGGGACGGGGGAGGCGCCCTCGACGGCGACGGTCACGTCGGTCTTCGGGTTCGGCGTGACCTGCTGGAGCGTGGCGGCCTTGTCCCGTTCGCTGTTCTCCACCGTCCAGGTGAGGACCCGCTCTCCGGTGAGCTGGTCACAGGCGGAGGTGGCCTTGATGGTGGTGTGGTGGGCGCTGGCGGGTGCGGAGACCGCCACTGCCCCGACGAGGCCGAGCAGGGCGGCGCCCAGCACGGCGAGCGGTCGCCGCGGCGACAGCCTGGTACGGATCACGGGTACTCCCGGATTGAGGGGGTTCGGGGTTGGTTGCCGGGGACCGCGGGCGCGCGGGGTTGCCGCGCCGGCGGCGTCCCGATGCCGGTGCCGGTGAGGCGAGCCGACAACCGGGCAGACCCTAGCGAAATCGACACGGACGGCGTTACCGCTACCGATGGCTCGTAAAGGGTCTGTTATAGATTTGAGATCATTGATGTACGACCCGTGACGGGCCGTCGCGCCGGGTGGTCCGTGCGCCCCAATTCGGGCATCGCGTAGCGTCGGGGCATGCGGAGGGAGCGACGGTGACCCGGATCGTGGGCGGGACGCTCGGCGGCCGGCGGATCGCCGCGCCGCCCGGTGCCGGCACCCGGCCCACCTCGGACCGGGTCCGGGAGGCGCTGTTCAGCGCCGTGCAGGCCGAACTCGACCTCGACGGGGCCCGCGTCGCCGACCTGTACGCCGGCTCCGGCGCGGTCGGGCTGGAGGCGCTGTCCCGGGGCGCCGCCCACGTGCTGCTCGTCGAGTCCGACCCCCGGGCCGCCCGGGTGATCCGGGAGAACGTCGCCGCGCTCCGGGCCGCCCCGGCAGCGCGCCTGGTCACCGGCAGGGTGGCGACCGTGCTCGCCGCCGGCCCGGACGGCGGGCCCTACGACGTGGTCTTCGCCGACCCGCCCTACGCCACACCCGACAGCGAGATCACCGCGATGCTGGCCGCGCTGGTCGGCGGAGGCTGGCTGGCCCCGGACGCCCTCGTGGTCGTCGAGCGCTCCAGCCGCACGGGCCCGGTCGAGTGGGTGGAGGGCGTCACTGGCGAGCGCAGCCGCCGCTACGGCGAGACCACCCTTTGGTACGGTCGCCGATCATGAGACGTGCGGTCTGTCCCGGCTCGTTCGACCCGGTCACCAACGGACACCTCGACATCATCGGCCGGGCGAGCCGGCTCTTCGACGAGGTGATCGTCGGCGTGCTGGTCAACCAGTCGAAGCAGGGGCTGTTCACGGTCGAGGAGCGCATCGACATGCTCCGCGAGGTGACCAAGTCCTACGACAACGTGCGGGTCGAGTCGTTCCGCGGCCTGCTGGTCGACTTCTGCCGTGCCCAGCACGCGAGCGTGCTGATCAAGGGCCTGCGCGCGGTCAGCGACTTCGACTACGAGCTCCAGATGGCCCAGATGAACATCGGCCTGGCCGGCGTGGAGACGCTCTTCATGCCCACCAACCCGCTCTACTCGTTCCTCTCCTCCAGCCTCGTCAAGGACGTGGCCAAGTGGGGCGGCGACATCTCCGCGCACGTCCCGGACGTGGTCCGCGAGGAGCTCGTGGCCCGGCTGCGCCGCTGACGGGCCCGCGCGGCCCGGCGGGCGACGCGCCGGGCGGGGGCGGGTGGCGCGGCGCTGGCCGATGCCCGACATGATGTGTGCAACGCCGAACCGGGGCGCAGGCCGCATCATGAAGGTCGGCCGACCAATGACAGGAGTGAGGTGCCGGTGGACCCGCTCGATCGCATCGACGAACTGATCGCCATGGTGGAGCAGGCCCGCTCCGTGCCGATGTCGCGCAACAACTGCATGGTCGACCGGGGCGAGATGATCGCCGCCCTGGACGAGCTGCGGGTGGAGCTTCCCGCCGACCTGCGCCGGGCCGCCGCGCTGCTGGAGGAGCGGGACAAGATCATGGAGGCCGGCAAGCGCGAGGCCGACCGGATCATCAGCGAGGGTGAGGCCGAACACGCCCGCCTGGTCTCGGTGAACGAGATCACCGTCTCCGCCGAGCACGAGGGCGCCCGGATCATCGCGGAGGCCCGGGCCGAGGCGCAGCGCCTGCGGGACGAGGTCGACGACTACGTCGACACCGCCCTGGCCAACTTCGAGCAGTTCCTGACCCGGGCGCTCGCCTCGATAGAGCGCGGCCGGGACAAGATGCACGCGCTGCGGGAGATCGGCACCTTCGCCGGGGACGAGGCGGATCGCCCGCTGCCCTTCTGAGCGCCGCTCCGGCAGCCGGTGGCCGCGCTACCCTTGCCAGCGGCACGCGGGCCGGTGGCCGACAGCCGGCACCCGACGGGCCAGGGACGACGCCCCGGTTCGACGGTCCGCCGGTCGTCCAGGTAACCTTCTTTGTCGGCCTCTCACCCGGCCGGAGTCTGACTATGCCCAAACACACGCCAAGCACACTCGACCCCAGGTCGCCGCTGGTCCTCGACACGAGGGACCTGCCGCGTCGGCCTGGCGCGTTGCGTACGCATCGGCGCGTCGTGCCGGCACCGGCGGACCTCGGCGTGGAGTTGATCACCGTGCCGGAGGGTGCGGACCTCGACCTCGACCTGAGGTTGGAGTCGGTGTCCGAGGGCGTGCTCGTCTCCGGGACCGTCACCGGTCCCGTCAAGGGCGAGTGCGGGCGCTGCCTGCGCGAGATCGACGACTCGGTGGCCGTGACGATCCAGGAGCTGTACGCGTACGAGAACAGCACCACGGACGACACGACCGACGAGGACGAGGTGGGCCGGATGCAGGGCGATCTGATCGACCTGGAGCCGGCGCTGCGGGATGCGGTGGTGCTCGCACTGCCGACCAACCCGCTCTGCCGGGAGGACTGCCCAGGCTTGTGCCCCGACTGCGGGGTGCACTGGGACGATCTGCCGGCCGACCACAGCCATCAGCAGATCGACCCGCGTTGGGCGGGCCTGTCGCAACTGACCCGTACAGAGGAGTAAGAACCGTGGCCGTCCCCAAGCGCAAGATGTCGCGCAGCAACACCCGGGCCCGTCGGGCGCAGTGGAAGACCGCGGCGGTCGCGACCGTGGCCTGCCCGCAGTGCAAGTCGGCCAAGCTGCCGCACGCCGCCTGCTCCGTCTGCGGCACCTACAACGGCCGTCAGGTCCTCGAGGTCTGACCGGACGCCGAGTGACGTCCCCGACCACCGGTCGGGTCACGCACGCACCACGGCTCTCGCCCGGTGCCCCGGCTCCCTCCGCCGCCGGCCGTTCCTCGGCCGGCGCCCCGACGGAGCCGGGCACCGCGCGGATCGCCGTCGACCTCCTCGGCGGGGACGATGCTCCCGCCGTCGTGGTTGACGGCGCTCTGCGGGCGGTGCGCACCGACCCCGACCTGCACCTGCTGCTCGTCGGCCCCAGCGAGGTCGCCGACGGGCTGATCGGTGCGCTCGACCCGGAGCAGCGCTCCCGGGTCACCGTCCGCCCGGTGCGGACCGCCGTCGGCATGGCCGACCATCCCACCGCCGCCCGCGGGGAGAGCACCGTCCGCGCGGCCGTGCACGCCGTCCGCGACGGGATCGCCGACGCGCTCGTCTCCGCCGGCTCGACCGGCGCCACCGTCACCGCCGCCGCGCTCGGCCTCGGCCGCTGGCCCGGCGTACGCCGGCCCGCCCTGGTCGCCACCCTGCCCGCCGTCGAGGGGCCCGTGGTGCTGCTGGACGTCGGTGGCACCCTGGAACCCGGCCCCGCCACCCTGGCCCGGCACGCCGTGCTCGGCGCCGCCTACGCGGCCGTGGCGCACGCCGTCGCCGCGCCCCGGGTCGGGCTGCTCTCCGTCGGCACCGAGGCGGGCAAGGGCGACCGCCTGCGCCGCTCCGCCGATCCGGCCCTCGCCGCCGTGCCACTGCCCTGCGGCGCCCGCTACGTCGGCCTGGTCGAGGGGTACGACGTGGCCGTCGGCGCCCGCGCCGATGTGGTGGTCACCGACGGCTTCACCGGAAACGTGCTGCTCAAGGCCATCGAAGGCGCCTACGCGATGGCCGGTGGGCCGCCGGCGAGCGGCGGCGCGCCGCGGGCGGCGGCCCTGCTCGGGGTGGCCGGCACCGTGGTGGTCTGCCACGGCGCGGCGCAGCCCGACGACGTCGCCTCCGGCATCGCCCTCGCCGCCCACCTGTGGCGCCGGGGCGCCACCGACACCGTCTCGACCGTGCTCGAGGCCGTCCCGCACGATCCCGCACCTGACCGCAACGACACCGAGGTAGCACCATGACCAACGACAAGCGGCGGCGTGCTCCCGTCGGCCACCTGGAGGCGGCCTTCGGGGTGTCGCTCGACCCGGAACTGCTGGAGCGCGCGCTGACGCACCGCTCCTACGCCTACGAGAACGGTGGCCTGCCCACCAACGAGCGGCTGGAGTTCCTCGGCGACTCGGTCCTCGGCGTGGTGATCACCACGGCGCTCTTCCACAACCACCCGGACCTGCCCGAGGGGCAGCTCGCCAAGCTGCGGGCCAGCGTGGTCAACATGCGCGCCCTCGCCGACGTGGCGCGCGGCCTCGGCCCGGACGGGCTGGGCGCCTACCTGCTGCTCGGCAAGGGCGAGGAGGCCACCGGCGGCCGGGACAAGGCGAGCATCCTGGCCGACACCCTGGAGGCGCTGCTCGGCGCGATCTACCTCCAGTACGGCCTGGACACCGCGGCCATCGTGATCCACCGCCTGTTCGACCCGCTGATGGCCGAGTCGGCCGGCCGGGGCGCGGCGCTGGACTGGAAGACCAGCCTCCAGGAGCTGACCGCCGCCCTGGGGCTCGGCGTTCCGGAATACCGGATCGAGGGCACCGGCCCGGACCACCTCAAGACCTTCACGGCCTGGGTGGTGGTGGCCGGCAACCGCTACGGCGGCGCGGAGGGGCGCAGCAAGAAGGAGGCCGAGCAGCGGGCCGCCGAGTCGGCCTGGCGCACGCTGACCGAGCAGGCCGAGGCGGAGGCCGCCGCGAAGGCGGCGGACGAGGCCGCGGAGGCCGGTGCGGGCCGTGCCTGAGCTGCCCGAGGTCGAGACCGTCCGGCAGGGGCTGGCCGACTGGGTCATCGGCCGGCGGATCAGCGCCGTCGAGGTGCGCCACCCCCGGGCGGTCCGCCGGCACGAGCCGGGCGGCGAGCACTTCGCCGACGTGCTGACCGGCCGGACGATCACCGACGTGCGGCGCCGGGGCAAGTACCTGTGGCTGCCCCTGGACAGCGGCGACGCCCTCATCGGGCACCTCGGCATGTCCGGCCAGCTGCTGCTCCAGCCGGTCGGCGCGGCCGACGAGCTGCACCTGCGGGTCCGGTTCCGGTTCGCCGACGACGGCCCGGAGCTGCGCTTCGTCGACCAGCGCACGTTCGGCGGGCTGTCGGTCTCCGAGGGCGGGGCGGAGCTGCCGGCCGAGATCGCGCACATCGCCCGGGACCCGATGGACCCGGAGTTCTCCGACGCCGGCTTCGTGGCGGCGCTGCGGAAGCGGCGCACCGAGGTGAAGCGGGCGCTGCTCGACCAGACGCTGATCTCCGGTGTCGGCAACATCTACGCCGACGAGGCGCTCTGGCGGGCCAAGCTGCACGGCGCCCGGCCGACCGACGCGCTGACCGGCCCCGCGGCCGCCCGGCTGCTCGGCCACGTCCGGGACGTGCTCGGCGAGGCGATCAAGCAGGGCGGCACGAGCTTCGACGAGCTGTACGTCAACGTCAACGGCGAGAGCGGCTACTTCGACCGGTCGCTGAACGCGTACGGCCGGGAGGGGGAGCCCTGCCCGCGGTGCGGCACGCCGATCCGGCGTGAGGCGTTCATGAACCGGTCCTCCTACAGTTGCCCGCGCTGCCAGCCGCGCCCCCGGGGCACCCTCCGGGGATGACCCCGAGCCGGCTCGGGGTTGCACCGGTGTGCCGCACCGGCCGCGGCCCGGCGGGTCCCCCGGTCGTACCCTGAAAATCCCGTTCTGTCCGGTTGGCCGACCCGGTTCCGGCCGCCCGGCCGGGGCCCGACGGATGGGGGACGAGCGGGGGCCGTTCCCCGATGTCCGGGCCCGGCGCGCTCCCTAGCGTCAGCAGACGTCGGCACAGGGCCGACGTCTGGAGGGGGATCCCAGATATGGGCAGGCGACCGGTGACCGTGCGGCTGGCACGGTGGAGTGCGGAGCATCCGTGGCGGGCCATCGCGCTCTGGGTGGTGTTCGTGGCGGTGTGCTTCGTCGGTGGCAACGCCGCCGGCCTGAACGAGGCGACCGACGACGACCAGGCGATCGGCGAGATGGGGCGGGCCCAGCTGATCGTCGACAGTGGGGGCTTCCACGAGCCGGCCACCGAGAACGTGCTGATCACCCCGCTCGCGGGGAAGCTCGACCCGGCCGCGGCGAAGGCCGCCGCCGACGACGCGACGGCCCGGCTGCGGCAGGTCGACGGGGTGGCCTCGGTGGGCGCGCCCATGCCGTCGCGGGACGGCAACGCCGTGCTGGTGCCGATCACCATGTCGGGCGACCCGGAGACCGCCGCGGACCGGGTGCAGCCGCTGCGCGACACCACGGCGAAGGTCCAGGAGGCGCACCCGGCGCTGCGGGTCGAGCAGGTCGGCGGCCCGTCGATCGGCAAGGCGCTCGACGACACCCTCGGCAAGGACTTCAAGCGGGCCGAGCTGCTCAGCCTGCCGGTCACTTTGGCCATCCTCATCATCGCGTTCGGGGCGCTCATCGCGGCCGGCGTGCCGGTGCTGCTGGCCCTCTCCTCGGTGGCCGCGGCCATGGGCCTCTCCACCCTGGCCTCGCACCTGGTGCCGGCCACCGACACCACGGCCAGCGTGATCCTGCTGATCGGCATGGCCGTCGGCGTGGACTACTCGCTCTTCTACGTCCGGCGGGAACGCGAGGAACGGGCCAAGGGCCGCTCCGGGCTCGACGCCGTGGAGATCGCGGCGGAGACCTCCGGGCACGCCGTGGTGGTCTCCGGCACCGCCGTGATCATCTCGATGGCCGGGCTGCTGCTCGCCCAGGACGCCATCTTCTCGTCGCTGGCCGTGGGCTCGATCCTGGTGGTCGCGGTCGCCGTGATCGGCTCACTGACCGTGCTGCCGGCGCTCCTGGCCAAGCTGGGCCGCTGGGTCGACCGGCCCCGCGTGCCGCTGCTGTGGCGGCTCACCGCCCCGCGCGTCGGGCGGCACGGCCAGCCGGCCCGGCCCCGCTTCTGGCCGGCCGTGCTGAAGCCCGCGCTGCGCGCGCCGATGGCGACCCTGGTGGTCTCGGTCGGCCTGCTGCTCGCCCTGGCCGCCCCGGCGCTGGGCATGAAGCTGAAGTTCCCCGGCATGGAGGACGTGCCCCGCACCACCGCGGCCATGCAGGCGTACGACCGGCTCACCGCGGCCTTCCCGAGCAACGGCACCAGCCACACCGTTGCGGTGCGGGCGCCGGCCGACCAGGCCGACCGGGTGCATGCCGCCCTCACCGGGCTGGCCGGCCGGGCCGCCACCGACCCGCTCTTCGCGCCGGCCGAGGGGGACGGCCCGAAGATCAAGGTGTCGGAGGACCGCCGGGTGTCGGTGCTGGAGGTGGCCACGCCGTACGCGAGCCGCACCGACGAGGCGTCCCGGTCCCTGCACGAGCTGCGCCAGGACCTCGTCCCGGCCGCGCTGAACGGCATCCCCGGCGTCGAGTACGCGGTCGGCGGCGGCGTGGCGGCCAGCGAGGACTACGCGGACCACATCTGGGCGAAGCTGCCCCTGGTGGCGGCCTTCGTGCTGGCGCTGACCTTCCTGGTGATGGCGTGGACCTTCCGGTCCGTGGTGGTGGCACTCACCTCGATCCTGCTGAACCTGCTCTCCGCCGGGGCCGCCTACGGCCTGCTGGTCCTGGTCTTCCAGGGTGACTGGGCGGAGGGGCTGCTCGGCTTCACCTCGATGGACGCGATCGTCACCTGGCTGCCGATGTTCCTGTTCGTGGTGCTGTTCGGGCTGTCCATGGACTACCACGTCTTCGTGGTCAGCCGGATCCGCGAGGGCATCCGCCAGGGCATGTCGAACAAGGACGCCGTGGCGTACGGGATCACCTCCTCGGCAGGGGTGGTGACGAGCGCGGCGATCGTCATGGTCGGGGTGTTCTCGATCTTCGCGACGCTGAGCACCATCGACTTCAAGCAGCTCGGCATCGGGCTGGCCGCGGCGATCCTGCTGGACGCCACGATCATCCGGGCGGTGGTGCTGCCGTCGCTGATGACCCTGCTGGGCGACGCGAACTGGTGGGCGCCGCGGTTCCTGCGCGGCCGGGCGGCGACCCCGCCGGCCGAGCCGCCCGCGCCGGCGCCGGAACTGGTCGGCGCCCGCTGAGTCGGGGGACGGGGGAGGGCGGGCCGGTCCGGTCCGCCCTTCGTCCGGTGACCGGGTTGTCACAGCAGGATTAACGGCCGCGGCGGCGGGGCATCTGGGCCGCCATGGACGAACAGCTTCCGCCGGCGGCCCGTCGTCACGCCCCGGCCACCGCAGCCTCCCGGAGCGCGTCATGAGCACCGACGTGCGGACCGGCACCGTACGGACCAACGTCCCGGCCCGCCTGGACCGGCTGCCGTGGTCCCGCTGGCACTGGATGATCGTGATCGGCCTCGGCACGGTGTGGATCCTCGACGGCCTCGAGGTGACCATCGTCGGCAACCTGTCCGGCAAGCTCGCCGAAGAGGGCAGCGGCCTGAGCATCACCCAGAGCCAGGTCACCGGCCTGGCCGCCGCGCTCTACGTGGCCGGCGCCTGCACCGGCGCGCTCTTCTTCGGCTGGCTCACCGACCGGTTCGGGCGCAAGAAGCTGTTCCTGCTGACCCTCGGGCTCTACCTGGTCGCCACCGCGCTGACCGCGCTGTCCTTCGACACCTGGTGGTTCTTCCTGTTCCGGTTCCTCACCGGCATGGGCATCGGCGGCGAGTACGCGGCCATCAACTCGGCCATCGACGAGCTGATCCCGGCGCGGCACCGCGGCCGCATCGACATCATCATCAACGGAACCTTCTGGCTCGGCGCGGCGCTCGGCGCCCTGCTCACCGTGCCGCTGCTCAACGGCCTGCCGACCAACCTGGGCTGGCGGGTGGCGTTCGGCCTGGGCGCGGTGCTCGGCGTGGTGATCCTGCTGGTCCGGCGGCACGTCCCGGAGAGCCCACGGTGGCTGTTCATCCACGGCCGGGCCGACGAGGCGAACCATCTCGTCGACTCGGTCGAGGCCGAGGTGAAGCGGGAGACCGGCAAGGACCTCACCGAGGCCGACAACTGGATCGAGATCAGGCAGCGGAAGAGCACCAACTTCCTGGAGATCGCCAAGACCCTGTTCGCCCGCTACCCGAAGCGCGCCACGCTGGGCTTCGCGCTCTTCATCGGGCAGGCGTTCCTCTACAACGCGATCACCTTCGGCTTCGCCCAGATCCTCCAGACGTTCTTCGACGTCCCGCCGGGCAACAGCGGCTACTACTTCGCCGTGATCGCGGTCGGCAACCTGCTCGGCCCGCTGCTGCTGGGCCGGCTCTTCGACACCGTCGGCCGGGTGCCGATGATCGCCGGCTCGTACATCGGCTCGGGCGTGCTGCTGCTCGGCACCGCCTGGCTGTTCCACTCCGGCGTGCTGAACGCGGTCACCATGACCGCCTGCTGGTGCGTGGTGCTCTTCTTCGCCTCGGCCGGCGCCAGCGCCGCGTACCTGACGGTCAGCGAGATCTTCCCCATGGAGACCCGGGCCATGGCCATCGCGTTCTTCTACGCGATCGGCACCGCCGCCGGCGGCATCACCGGCCCGCTGCTCTTCGCCAAGCTGGTCGGCACCGGCAAGGTCGGCGACACCGTCGTCGCCTTCGTGGTCGGCGCCGCCGTGATGATCATCGGCGGCCTGGTCGAACTGACCCTCGGCGTCAAGGCCGAGGGGAAGTCCCTGGAGGACCTGGCCACCCCGCTCAGCGCCGAGCACGCGGGCATCCCGTCGCAGCGCGGCGCCGGCGCCCCGGCGCCGGTCACCGGCGGCGCCCCCGGCTGACCTCCGCCGCTCCCCCCGGCACCGCCCCCGCCCGTCCAGGCCGGGGGCGGTGCCGCTTCTTCCAGGGGTACGCGGAGCACGATCCCGTGCTTTCGGTTTGTCGATGACCGGTCCGGTCCGGTAGGAAAATCGCATGCTGAGGGGCAACACGGTCGGGCTCAGGGCCCGGCACGAGGACGACATCCCGACCCTGCGAACCGAGCTCTACGACGACGTGGTCAACTCCTCCCGGGCCGAAGGGGGGCCGTGGCGGCCGATCACGCCCGGCTCGAAGGACCCGCGGCTCGTGGTGGACGACCAGGAGCAGGGAAGCGTCTCGTTCTCGGTGGTGGAGCTGGACGGCGGCACGCTGGTCGGCACCGCCACGCTGTGGGGCATCGACAACCACAACCGGTCCGCGCACATCGGCCTGGGCCTGCTCCCGTCCGCGCGGGGCAAGGGCTACGGCACCGACGTGGTGGCGGTGCTGTGCCACTACGGATTCGTCGTGCGCGGCCTCCAGCGGCTGCAGATCGAGACACTTGCCGACAACGCCGCGATGCTGCGCTCCGCCGAGCGCAACGGCTTCGTCCGCGAGGGCGTGCTGCGCTCCTCGGCCTGGGTGCTGGGCGAGTTCCTCGACGAGGTGGTGCTCGGGCTCCTCGCTCAGGACTGGAAGCCGGACGTGACGGCGTAGCCGCCCTGCGACAGCCGGCGGGGCCTCAGGCTCTCACACGTAGTCACGCCAGAAAGTCACCGTCACCTGGGGCTCGCGGAACTCCTGATCGATGTAGTGGGCGAGGTCGTTGCCGTACACGATGATGTCGGTCAGTCGGTGGATGGAGAGCACGGGATGCCCGGAGGAGCCGCGGCCGGCCGGCAGGTAACGGTGGGCGTACACGGGAACCATCCGGGGCACGTCGGCGAGCAGTCGCTGCGCCTTGGCGATACGCCGGGCGAGGTCGTGCGGGCGACGGTTCCACCCGGGTGGCCACTCGCCGCGCTGGATGCCGTCGAGCGCGGTCGCGAGTGGCCAGTCGACCTGCTCGTGCAGGGTGGTGGAGTCGAGCTGCCGCCAGTTCGGCCAGCCCCAGCTTGCCTTGTCGGGGTGGTCGTCGTGGCCAGGTGTCCAGACCGGCAGCCCGGCCGTGAGGAAGGCCCGGTGGTCGTCGGCGAACTCGAAGCCGAACCGCCGTTCGATGCTGAGGAACTCGGCGTCGGTGAGCCCTGGCTGAATGTCCACCAGGCCCAGCTGGGCCAACCGGCGAGCGGCCTCGATACCCAACGCGGCACCGGCATCATTCGTCACCGGCGAAGCGTAGCGACGGTGTAGTTGTCAGGCCGGTGTGTCGTCCTCGGTGGGGCGGGGCTGGCGGTACTCCTTGATCCAGCGCTCGATGTCGTCGGCCAGCCACACCTTCATGCCGCGCAGTTCCTGGTACGGCTTCGGGAAGGTGGGATACCTGGCGAGCTGCTGGAACCGCTGCCGCGACACGCCTAAGCGCTGGGCGATCTCGTAGGGCCCCATGAGCTGCCCCGGCCCTCGGTCCATGGCCTGAACGTAGGTCGATGATTGCTAGTCTATTGGATATTGCCAGTTGACTAACCGGTCGGCTGAACGGCATCGTGGTCGTATGCCGCGAGAGACCTGCCCGGTCCATGACTGATCACGGACCCGTTCAACCAATCTGGACCTGCTCGGGGTGCAGCCTGCCCTGGCCCTGTCCCACGCGCCGTCGGCAACTGCTCGCCGAGTACGACAACGCCCCGCTGTCTCTTTCCCTCTACATGGCCTCGCACCTGGTGTCCGCCACTCAGGACATGGGTTGGGCTCCGGCCGGGCCGCTCCATCGTCGCTTCCTCGGCTGGATGCCGTGAGCGTGCTCGGGCCGGGTGACGAGAAGTTCCACTACTCGGACAACTCCCACAGGTGGATACCCCCGGACCCCGACTTCCCGCAGGAGGTGTGGGACGAGATGGTCCGGCAGCACAAGGAGAGGCACCTGCGACCACCACGGCGGCCACGCCTCGCACGTCGTTCGATCTGACCGGGATGCCCTCAGGGCAGTGCGCAGGGTTCGCGCCAGGCGTCGAGGGTGCGGTCCTTGAGGATGGAGGCGAAGCCGTAGCCGACCGTGGTGACGCAGAACCGCGCCGGGTCGCCCGTGTACTCCACGTGGAAGACCGGCTTGTCCGCGTCGACGAACGGCAGTAGCTTGTCGCACCCGCCGCGGCGGACGCACTCCTGGTTGACCGCGAAGTCGAAGTCGGGGGCGAGCGCCGCCACCTGCGGCAGGTCGTCGATGAGACCGGGGGAGAGGTCAAGCCGCCGGGCCAGTTCGGCCAGCCGGCGGTTGAACAGCAACTGGTCGTCGAAGGTGAGCGGGAAGCCGGTGCGGTGCAGGTAGGCGTCCGCGTCGTCGAGCGCCACGGCGCCGAAGCCCTTGCCCCGGCAGAGCCGGAACCGGTCGGCCAGCACCGGCTCCAGCGAGTCCCACCGGCGGACGTCCAGCCACCGGGTGCTCGCCCGGCCGGGCACCGCCGTGCCGCGTACCGCGGCGGGGAAGCGGCTGGCGTCCGGCTCGCCGGTCGCGTACGTGCCGACCCGTACCTGGCAGACCAACCGCCGGTTGCGGGCGCGCAGCGCGCCGGTCTCGGTGGAGGTGGTGTGCACGGGGTCGAGCAGGAAGACGTCGGCGTCGACCGTGACGTCCACCGGGCCGGTGAGCTGCCACTGCCACTGCCAGTCCCGGGCGTGCGCCGACGGCCACGGGGTCGGCGCCCCGGGTGGGACGATCGGCTCCTGGCAGGCCGACGCCGGGGCGAGCAGCAGCGCCGACAGCACCACCGCAACGCCCCGGTGCGGCCCGCGTCGGCGGACGCGGGCCGCCCGGGGCGGCACGGCCCACGCCGGCCGCATCCGCATCGACAGCTCCCGGGTCGCGGGCGGCACCCCGCCCCCTGCCGGTACGTCTCCGGCGGCCCCGGTGCGCCGGCCGCGGGGCCGGCACGGCTCAGGCGTCCCCGGCGTACCTCACCCGGTCAACGAGCGCAGGCCCGGTCACGACGCGCGGTCAGCGCGGGGTGCCGAAGTCCTGCGTCCAGTACGGCCCGTTGCTCCGCGCCACGCCCACGCCGATCTCGGTGAACGAGCAGTTCAGGATGTTCGCCCGGTGCCCCGGGGAGTTCATCCAGGCGTCCATCACCGCAGCCGGGCTCTGCTGGTTCCAGGCGACGTTCTCGCCGTACGACCGCCAGGCGTAGCCGACCCGGTCGAGCCGGTCGCCCACGTCGCTGCCGTCGCTGCCGTCGTGGGTCATGTTCTTGTGGTCGGCCTGGTCCTGGCTGTGCCGCTGGGCGGCGAGCGTCAGCTTGTCGTCGACGGTCAGCGCCTTGCAGCCGGCCTTCGCCCGCTCCTGGTTGACCAGGGTGACGACCTCCCGCAGCTCGGCGGTGAGGCCCTTGGCCGAGGCCGTCGTGGCGCCCGTGCTGCTCGGCGCGGTGCTCCGCGGCAGCTGCCGGGACGGGGCGGTGGTCCGGCTCGGCTTCGGGGTCGGCTTCCTGCTCGGGGTGGGCCGGGCGCTGGTCGGCGCGGCGCTCGGGCTGGCCGACTCCGGCGCGAGGGCGTCGCCCGGGGCGTCCTCGGCGCCGTCGGTCGCGAGCGGGGCGGCGGCCACCGGCCCGTCGGCGGAGGTCGGCTCGGTCGGCTGGTCACCGTCGGGCAGCACCAGGGCGCCCACGCCGAGGCTCACCACGAGGGTCGCCGCCGCGGCGGCCCCACCGATGAGCAGGGGACGCCGCAGTCGGCGCCGCTGCCGGTGCCGGCCGGTGTCGTCGTCCGCGGCGTCGGTGGCCGGCTGCCAGGAGCCCGTCGACCGCTCGTCCACGCTCGGCTGCCAGGCGCCGGCCCGCTCGTCCACGGGCTGCTGCCAGGCGGTGTGCTGCTCGTCCACGGGCTGCTGCCAGGCGGTGTGCTGCTCCTCGGGGTGCCAGCCGCCGGCCCGCTCGTAGGGGGACATCGGCTCGTAGGGAGGCATCGGCGCGCCGCCCGGGTGGGCCGCCGGGCCGTACGCCGGCGGCTCGACGGCCGGGGAGTACCCGGTCCGGTCGGCGTCGGCGTACCGCCCGGCGTCGGCCCACCCGTGCGTCCCGGCGCCGGCGGTGGGGAGGTGGCCGGTGCGCTCGGGAGTGTGGTCGTCCCGCCACGGCGTCGTCGGGGCGTCGGCCCCCCAGGTGCCGGTGGGCGGCTCGGTCCGGTCCGGGCCGGGCTGCGCCGGCTCGTCCCCGAAGAGGTATGACGACCGCGGCTCGGGCCGGTCGGTGAGCCAGGCCGGTCCCTCGTCGGTCGGCGGCTCGGGGCGTCGGGGAACGCCATCCGGTTCGATCGGGTCGGTCCAGCGGTACACGCCTGTCCCCTCCACGGGTCGGTTGCGGGCCGCAGTGACGCTACGGGCGGCCCGCGAGCTGCGGCAACGTGGCTAAGAAAGAGTTAAGGGGAACCAGACAGCAAGGGTGAGGCGTTCACACATTCCCGGGCGTACAGTAAAGGCGTCCGGACAGAGCGTGTCCGCGCCTTGTGGCAGCCCCCCGACAAGTGGACCGGTGGACGTGGAGATGATCTACGGCCTGCAGGAACTTGACGAAGGAGGGGGTTTCGGCTCAATATATAGGTGTCGCCAGTCGCGCCCAGCCATGCCCGGATTTCGCGGGGGTGGCAGCCGCGAACATCAGTGGGCGCGCGTTGGCCGGCCTTTCCGGCAGCGCATATCAAGGAGTCAGCATGGCGAAGGCCCTCTACGGCCACGTAGGTGCAGCGCCCGACCGGCGTCTGCTCGACGAGGTCACCCGACTGCGTGCCAGGGTTCAGGCACTGGAGTTCGAGATCACGCGTCTGCGTGCCGACAACGATCGGCTTGCGGCGGCTGCGGCGGAGGCCGACGACCTCCTCCGTCTGGCCGAGCCCGCGCTGACCTGATCTCCGGTCGCCCGGAAAACTGAATCGCACCACACAGAAAACGCGCGCCGACACCCAGTGCCGGCGCGCAGCTTTTTGTTTTCGGGCCGCGCATTCCGCGATCTTGACGGGCCGTTCCGGAATTGCGTCCCGCAATTCTGATCTTGCACTTTCCCGTGGCGTGCGCCACACCGCCGGAAACCGGACACGTCCGGCACCGGGTGGGTCGCGTACCAGGCTCTCCCCGCCCGCGGGTTAGTCTGCGGGTTCGCCAGGTCCGCGCAGCCGGCGACGGTACGGCGGCCACCGGACGAGGATCGAGAAGGTGCATCTCAAGAGCCTGACGGTGAAGGGCTTCAAGTCCTTCGCCTCCGCGACGACGCTGAAGCTGGAGCCCGGGATCACCTGCGTGGTCGGCCCGAACGGCTCCGGCAAGTCCAACGTCGTCGACGCCATCGCCTGGGTGCTCGGCGAGCAGGGCGCCAAGGCGCTGCGCGGCGGCAAGATGGAGGACGTCATCTTCGCCGGCACCGCCGGGCGGGCGCCGCTGGGCCGGGCCGAGGTCACCCTCACCATCGACAACACCGACGGCGCGCTGCCGATCGAGTACACCGAGGTCTCCATCACCCGCCGGATGTTCCGCTCCGGCGAGAGCGAGTACGAGATCAACGGCGACTCCTGCCGGCTGCTGGACATCCAGGAGCTGCTCTCGGACTCCGGCATCGGCCGGGAGATGCACATCATCGTCGGGCAGGGCCGGCTCGACGGCATGCTGCACGCCAAGCCGGAGGACCGGCGGGCGTTCATCGAGGAGGCGGCCGGCGTCCTCAAGCACCGCAAGCGCAAGGAGAAGGCGCTGCGGAAGCTCGACGCGATGCAGACCAACCTCAACCGGCTCACCGACCTCACCGCCGAGCTGCGCCGCCAGCTCAAGCCGCTGGGCCGGCAGGCCGAGGTGGCCCGCCGGGCCGCCGCCATCCAGGCCAACCTGCGCGACGCCCGGCTGCGGCTGCTCGCCGACGACCTGCACACCCTGCGCACCACCCTGGACCGGGAGATCGCCGACGAGACCGCGCTGCGTGAGCGGCGCGAGCAGATCGAGGGCGAGCACGGCGAGGTGCAGGCCCGCCTCGGCGAGCTGGAGGCGGCGCTGGCCGAGGACGCCCCGCTGCTCGCCGCGGCCCAGGACACCTGGTACAAGCTCTCCGCGCTCCAGGAGCGGTTCCGCTCCATCGAGCAGCTCGCCCGGGAACGGCTGCGCCACCTCAGCGCCACCGGCGACGACGAGCGCCCCGGCCGCGACCCCGAGCAACTGGAGGCCGAGTCCCGGCGGGTCCGCGAGCAGGAGGAGGAGCTGCGGGCGGCGCTCACCGAGGACCAGATCCGGCTCGCCGAGGCGGTCGAGCACCGCCAGGAGCTGGAGCGGCAGCTCGCCGCCGCCGAGCGGGAACTGGTCGCCGCGGCCAAGGCCATCGCCGACCGCCGCGAGGGCCTGGCGCGGCTGACCGGCCAGGTCAACTCCGCCCGGGCCCGCACCACCAGCGCCGGCGAGGAGATCGAACGGCTCGCCGCCGCGCACACCGACGCCCTGTCCCGCGCCGAGAAGGCCCAGGCCGACCTGGACGCCGTCGCCGAACAGTCCACCGAGGCCGATCGGGACAACGCCGACCTGGACGCCCGGCACGCCGAGGCGGTCGCCGTCCACGAGCAGGCCCAGGCCGCCGTGCGCAGCCTCGCCGACGCCGAGCGGGCCGCCGAGAAGGACGCGGCGACCTGGAAGGCCCGCGAGGAGGCGCTCGCGCTCGGCCTGCGCCGCAAGGACGGCGCGGGCGCCCTGCTGGCCCGCGCCGACCAGGTGCCCGGCCTGCTCGGCAGCCTCTCCGGGCTGCTCACCGTCGCCCCCGGCAACGAGGCGGCGCTCGCCGCCGCGCTCGGCGGGCTCGCCGACGCCGTCGCGGTCACCGGCGTGGACGAGGCCGTCGAGGCCATGCGGCTGCTCAAGATCTCCGACGCGGGCCGGGCCGGGCTGCTGGTGGGCAGCCCCGCCGGCCCCGGCATGTCCGGCTCTGCCGACGCGCTGCGCCCGAAGCTGCCCGACGGCGCCCGCTGGGCCCCCGACCTCGTGGAGTGCTCCGCCGAGATCCGGCCCGCGGTGCACCGGGCGCTGCGGGACGTGGTGCTCGTCGACGATCTCGCCGCCGCGGCCGAGCTGGTCGCGGGCAACCCGGAGCTGCGCGCGGTCACCCCGGACGGCGACGTGGTCGGGGCGTACGCGGCGGCCGGCGGGTCGGCCAAGGCGCCCAGCTACATCGAGGTGCAGGCGGCCGTGGAGGAGGCGCGGGCCAACCGGGCCACCGCCGAGCGGACCAGCGCCGAGCTGCGCGAGCAACTGGTCGAGGCGCGCGCCGAGGTGGCCGCCGCCAAGGAGGCCGTGCAGCACGCCGCCGCGGCCAAGCGGGAGGCGGAGAGCCACCGCAACGCCGCCGCCCGCCGCCTCGCCGAGCTGGGCGCGGCCGCCCGGTCGGCCAAGGCGGAGACCGACCGGCTCGGCGAGTCCCGGGCCCGCGCCGAGGCGGCCCGGGAACGCGACCTCCAGGCCCTCGCCGAGCTGGAGGAGCGGCTCCGGCTGGCCGAGGCCACCCCGCTCGACGCCGAACCGTCCACCGAGGAACGCGACCAGCTCGCCGCCATGGTGCCGCAGGCCCGGCAGAACGAGATGGAGGTCCGGCTCGCCGTGCGTACCGCCGAGGAGCGGGTCTCCTCGATCGCCGGCCGGGCCGACTCCCTCGCCCGGCAGGCGACCGCCGAGCGGGCCGCGCGGGAGCGCGCCGCCGCCCGGCGCGCGGCCCGCACCCGGGGCGCGGAGATCGCGCGGGCCGTGGTCGGCGGGGCCCGCGAGGCGCTCACCCGGCTCACCGTCTCGATCGCCCGGGCCGAGGAGCACCGCGACGCCGTCGCCCGCGAGCGCGCCGCCCGCGAGGCCGAGCTCTCCGAGGTACGCGGCGCGGCCAAGCGGCTCGGCGCCGAGCTGGAGCGGCTGACCAGTCAGGTGCACCGGGACGAGGTGGCCCGCGCCGAGCAGCGGCTGCGCATCGAGCAGCTGGAGGCGAAGGCGGCCGAGGACTTCGGCCTCGACGTGGCCACCCTGATCGCCGAGTACGGCCCCGACCAGCTCGTCCCGCCCACCGACGCCGACGTCGCCGCCGCGGAGAAGGAGGGCACGCCGCTGCCCGAGCCGGTCCGCTACGAGCGGCCGGTGCAGGAGAAGCGGGCCGCCAAGGCGGAGCGGGAACTGGCCCTGCTCGGCAAGGTCAACCCCCTCGCGCTGGAGGAGTTCGCCGCGCTGGAGGAGCGCTACAAGTTCCTCTCCGAGCAGCTGGAGGACCTGAAGGCCAGCCGCCGCGACCTGCTCACCGTGGTCAAGGACGTCGACGACCGGATCCTGGAGGTCTTCGCCAGCGCGTTCGAGGACACGGCGCGGGAGTTCGAGCAGGTGTTCACCGTGCTCTTCCCCGGTGGCGAGGGCCGGCTGGTCCTCACCGACCCGGAGGACCTGCTCACCACCGGCGTCGAGGTCGAGGCCCGGCCGCCCGGCAAGAAGATCAAGCGGCTGTCGCTGCTCTCCGGCGGCGAGCGGTCGCTGACCGCGGTGGCCATGCTTGTGGCGATCTTCCGCGCGCGGCCCAGTCCGTTCTACATCATGGACGAGGTGGAGGCGGCCCTCGACGACGTCAACCTGGGCCGCCTGATCACGCTGCTGGCCCAGCTCCGGGAGAAGAGCCAGCTCATCGTGATCACCCACCAGAAGCGCACCATGGAGATCGCCGACGCGCTCTACGGCGTGACCATGCGCAGCGGGGTCACCCAGGTGATCAGCCAGCGGCTCAACCGGGCCGACGACGAGGGTCAGGAGACAAGCGAGTGAGTCGGGAACGCGCCACGGCGCTCCTGGTGGACTTCGACGGCGTGCTGCGCCACTGGGACCCGGCGGTGGCCGCGCGGGTCGAGCGGGAGTACGGGCTGAGCGAGGGCGTCCTCGGCGAGATCGCCATGTCCTGGGGCCTGCTCCAGCCGGTCCTCACCGGCAAGGTCAGCCACGCCGAGTGGATGACGAGCGTGGCCGACGCGCTGACCCCCTCGGTCGGCGACCCGGGCCGGGCCCGAGCCGCCGTGGACGCGTGGCAGCGTTACCGGGGCGAGGTCGACCCCGAGGTGCTCGCCTTCA
Source organism: Micromonospora chaiyaphumensis (assembly GCF_900091435.1). Taxonomy (GTDB): domain Bacteria; phylum Actinomycetota; class Actinomycetes; order Mycobacteriales; family Micromonosporaceae; genus Micromonospora; species Micromonospora chaiyaphumensis. The sequence continues at coordinate 166,108 of NZ_FMCS01000010.1, read as the reverse complement.
TCCGCGAGGTCCGGGCGGCAGGCGTGCGGGTCGGGCTGGGCACCAACGCCACCGACGTGCTCGACGCCGACCTGGCCGCGCTGGATCTGACCGACGAGCTGGACGTGGTGGTCAACTCCTCGGTGATCGGGGTGCACAAGCCGGCGAAGGAGTACTTCCAGGCGGCCTGCGAGGCGCTGGGGACGCCCCCGGCCCGGGTGCTGTTCGTCGACGACGAGGACCGGTCGGTGGCCGGCGCGCGGGTGGCCGGGCTCTCGGCGCACCGCTGGAGCGGCCCGGCCGACCTGCGCTACCTGCGGGCCGCGCTGGCGTACTGAGGCTGGGCGGTCAGTCGCCCGTGACGCCGTCGATGCGCTCGCGGATCAGGTCGGCGTGGCCGTTGTGCCGGGCGTACTCCTCGATCATGTGCACGTAGACCCAGCGGACGTTCATCTCGTCGGCGGTGCCGTCTCGGCGGGGGCGCCGGAAGGTGTGGTCCAGGGACAGGCCGGCGGCGGTCTTCCGGGCCGCCTCGACCTCGGCGCGGAAGGTGGCGAGGGTCTCCTCCGGGTCGGCGTCGGCGACGGCGTTCAGATCCGCGTCCTCGTCCTCGTCGTCGTCGTAGAGGACGGGGACGTCCTCCCCGGCGGCGCGGATCCGGAACCACCAGCGCTCCACACCGGCCAGGTGGCGGACCAGCCCGAGCAGGGTCAGGGTTGACGGCTCGACGCTCGCCGTCCGGAGCTGCTCGGCGGTCAGGCCGGCGCACTTGTGGAGCAGGGTGTCGCGGTGGTAGTCGAGCCAGCCTTCCAGCATGGTGCGCTCGTCGCCGACGTAGGGCTCGTGGCTGCGGTCGATCTCGGGTGCTCTCCAGGTCATCCGGCCATCCTCCGGCGCGGGTGCGACGGTCGCGACCGGATTTCAGGGCACCACCACGACCGGCCAGCGGCCGGTGCGGACCAGCCGGGTGGCGACCGAGCCGACCAGCTTGTGGCCGGCCTGCTCGGAGGACCCGACGACCACCAGGTCCGCGCGCTGCTCGTCGGCGGCCTTGGCCAGCTCGGCGTACGCGTCGCCGCGCCGGCACAGGAAGGTCACCGGCAGGCCCAGCTCCTCCGCGCCGCGCCGGCACTCCTCGCGCAGCTCGGCGGCCAGCTCGTCCTGGGTCTGCTGCACCGCCCCGGCCACCACGCCCGACATGATCGCGGTGTACGGGGACGGCGAGCTGACGAAGACGACCACGAGGCCGGCGCCCTGCCGGCGGGCCAGCCCGGCCGCGTACGAGGCGGCGCGCAGCGAGGTGCGGCTGCCGTCGACGCCGACCAGCACCACCCGGGGCCCGTCCGTGCCGCGCTCGAACGGCAGCGGCCGGGCCTCCGGGCCGTACTTCTCACGCTCGGGGGCGTCCATCGGTCAGTCCCGCCCGCCCGTGCGTACCACCGGGGCGCCGGCGCCGGCCGCGACGGTGGACTCCCGCTCGACCTCGGCGGAGATCGCGTCGCCGTTGTTGCGGCGCAGCGGCACCTCCTTGATGAACACGACCGCGAGCAGCGCGATCAGCCCGAACGGGGCGGCGGCCAGGAAGATGTCCCCGGCGCCGTGCCCGTACGCGGCCTCGACGACCGCGCGGATCGGTGCGGGCAGGGTGTGCACGTTCGGCAGGGTACCGCCGCTGCCGGAGCTGGACGCCGGAATGCCGAGCCCGGCGAGCCCCTCGGCGAGGTAGTCCTTGACCTTGTGGCCGAGGATCGCGCCGAGCGCGCTCACCCCGATGGCACCACCGAGGCTGCGGAAGAAGGCCACCACCGAGCTGGCCGCGCCGAGTTCGTGCGGGCCGACGGTGTTCTGCACGGCGAGGACCAGGTTCTGCATGGTCATGCCCAGGCCGAGGCCGATCAGCGCCATGAACACAGCGAGCCGCCAGTACGGGGTGTCCGCCCGCATGGTGCCCATCAGCGCGAAGCCGGCGGTGAGCAGCGCCGAGCCGGTGACCAGGTAGCGCTTCCAGCGGCCAGTGTTGGTGATGATGCGGCCGACCACGGTCGAGGCGACCAGCAGGCCGAGGATCATCGGCAGGGTCATGAGGCCGGACATGGTCGGGCTCTCGCCGCGGCTGATCTGGAAGTACTGGCCGAGGAAGACCGAGGCCCCGAACATGCCCACGCCGACCGCGATGCTGGCGATCACGGCGAGGGTGATGGTGCGGTTGCGGAACAGGCGCGGCGGGATCATCGGCTCGGCGGCGCGGTTCTCCACCCGGAGGGCGAGCGCGCCGAGCAGCACGGCGCCGGCCACCATGACGGCGCTCTGCCAGGACACCCAGTCGTACTTGTCGCCGGCCAGCGTGACCCAGATCAGCAGCAGCGAGACGGCCGCGGTGATCAGGGTGGCGCCCCACCAGTCGATCTTCGCCTCGCGCCGGACCACCGGCAGGTGCAGGGTCTTCTGGAGCACGACCAGGGCGAGAACGGCGAACGGCACGCCCACGTAGAAGCACCAGCGCCAGCCGAGCCAGTCGGTGTCGACGATGACGCCGCCGATCAGCGGGCCGCCGATGGTGCCGACGGCCATCACGGCGCCGAGGTAGCCGCTGTACCGGCCGCGCTCGCGCGGCGCGATCATCGTGGCCATGATCACCTGGGCCAGGGCGGTGAGGCCGCCCGCGCCGACGCCCTGGAGCACCCGGCAGGCGATGAGCTGGCCGGTGGACTGGGAGAGCCCGGCCAGCACCGAGCCCAGCACGAAGATCGTGAGGGCCAGCTGGACCAGGATCTTCTTGCTGGTCAGGTCGGCCAGCTTGCCCCAGATCGGGGTGGTCGCCGTGGTCGCCAGCAGCGTCGAGGTGACCACCCAGGTGTACGCGGACTGGCCGCCGTGCAGCTCGGTGATGATCCGCGGCAGCGCGTTCGAGACGACCGTGGAGGAGAGGATCGCGACGAACATGCCCAGCAGCAGGCCGGAGAGCGCCTCCAGGATCTGCCGGTGGGACATGTCGACGGCGGTCGCCCGGGTGGGCGCTGTCGCCTGCGTCATCGTGGATTGCCTCCGGAGAAAGACGGGGGAAGGAGTTGCTTCGGGCAACCGTATGGCTTGGTTGCCTCAAGCAACAACCTCACGTGGCGCAGGTCTTATTCCAGGGCGGATCCGGTCAGAAGGTCTCGTTGAACCGGTGCATGAGCCGGGCGAAGTCCTCGACGTCCTGTTTCGGCCAGGATTCGAGCGAACGCCGGATCTGTTCGAGTCGGGCCGCCCGTGCCGCGTCGAACCGGCGGGTGCCCTCCTCGGTGAGGCTGAGCTGAGCGGCCCGCCGGTCGGTGGGGTCCGGGTCGCGGCGGACCAGCCCCAGCGCCTCCAGGCCGCCGATCTGCCGGCTCAGCGTGCCCTTGCCGATGCCCAGCTTGACGGCCAGGTCCGTGAGCCGGATCGAGCCGGACCGGCGCAACCAGAGGAGCAGGCCGTAGGCGTTCGGCTCCAGGTTGGGATGCACCTCGCGGGCGATCTCCCAGGACAGGGAGCGCCCACGCCGCAGGAGCGCGGTCAGTTCGTGCTCGACGGCGCGCAGGCTCTCGTCCACGCTGAGAGGGTACTCACCCGTCGTCGCTGAGCCGCTGCCGCGCCACCGTCCGCAGGTGCCCGTCGCTCGTGGTGCCCTCGATGACCACCTCGGCCGCCCGGCCCCGGTGGGTCAGCGTGGCCACGGCGTTGCCGAAGTAGGGCCCGGCCAGCTTCTTCCAGCGCACCGGCGGGCGACGCACCCCGGCCGAGCGGGCCAGCGTGCGGGCCGCGCCGGCCGGCCCCGGGTTCCAGCCGAGCCGCATGAGCGGGCGCATCCCGGCCGGCACCTGGTTGTGGATGGGCGAGCAGGTGAGCTGGTGCACCGGGGTGCGCACGCTCTTGTCGGCGAACCGGGCCCGGGCCACGTACGAGTGGTGCACGTCGCCGGAGAGCACGCTGATCGAGGCCGGCCGGGAGTATGCCGGGCCGGCGCCGATCCGGGCGCCCTCACGCGGCGCCGTGCCGCTGCCCAGCCGGACGAACAGCTCACCGAGCGCCTCGAAGGAGCGCCGGAACGAGGCCCAGTGCTCCAGGTCCCAGGCCCGGCGCATCTGCTCGGCCAGCTTCGCGACCCAGGGCCGGCGGGAGTCGGCGAGCTTCTCGTTCCACGACTCGACGTGATGGATGCCGGGCGGGAGCAGCCAGGGCAGCGAGGCGCCGACCACCAGGTGGTCGTAGACGCCGTGCGCCCGGTCCAGGAACCAGGACCACTCGCCCGGCGGCAGCATGGCCCGGTTGCCGGCGTCGAGCACCCGGCTGGAGCGGTTGTCCAGCATCACCAGGCGGGTCCGGCCCAGGTCCAGCGCGTAGCTCCACTGGTACTGCACGGCCCGCCAGCGCTCGGTGTCGTGCGCCACGTCGGCCTCCTGGTCGACCCGCTCGCCGAACTCGTGCAGCACGCCCGTGGCGTCCTCGGCGGCGGTCACCTTGGCGTAGACCGGGTCGGCGGCGATCTCGTCCGGGGACAGGTTGCCCAGGTGCTGGTAGACCCAGTAGGAGGCCAGGCCGCTGCGGATGCGCTCCGCCCACCAGGGCTGCGTGCGCATGTCCGCCCGCCAGGACGCCGAGGTGTTCCAGTCGTCGATGATCTCGTGGTCGTCGAAGATCATCACGCTCGGCACCGTGGAGAGCAGCCAGCGGATCTCCGGGTCGCGCCAGGACTCCAGGTAGAGCTTCGTGTACTCGTCGAAGCTGACCACCTGGGTGGCCGGGGCGCCCTTCGGCCGGCGCCGCCGCCGCTTCAGCAGCCGGCGCACGGTCGGCGAGGTCTCGTCGGCGTAGACCTGGTCGCCGAGGAGCACCAGCAGGTCGGGCAGCGCGTCCGGGTCCGGGGTGGCGATCAGCCGCCGGGCGTACGCGTCCAGCGCGTCCGGGGGCAGCCGGCGGGCGGTGGCGTGCTGCGTGGTCTCGCGGCAGGAGCCGAAGAGCAGGGTCACCGGCTGGTCCCGGTCGTCCGCCGCCCGGGTGCGGATGAAGCTGGACGGGAAGCCGCTGTCCGGCACCGGCCAGACCACCTCGTCGTCGACGAGCACCTCGTAGGTGGTGCTGCTGTCCGGCGTCAGCCCCGACACCACCACGATCGCGTAGTGGTGGTCGTACGCCGAGAAGGTGGGCGCACTGCCGGTGGCGCCGCCGGCCGTGCGGACGGTGACCACGGCGGGCGCGCTGGTCTCCACCCAGACGGTGGCCCGGGTGTCGACGACCCGGCGCAGCAGCGGGCCGATGAGCAGACGGGGACTGGTCACGGCGCACCTCCGACGAAGATCATCAGATCCTTCCTACCCGGCCGGCGGTTGCGGCACGCCTTCCAGCCGCGAGCGTACCCGCAGCTTGTTCACGTGCCGAGGCGGTGAGTGGGACGCCGTCGCCGCCATCTGACAGGATTTCGGGCATGACGGAATACCTCCTCGTCGCACTCGCCCTGCTCGGCGTGCTGATCCTCGGCGGCCTCAGCCTCGTGGTGCCCCGGCTGCGCCGGCGCCCCGAGCCGCCGCTGCCGGAGACGGAGGTCGACACCCGGGCCGAGGAGGACCTGGCCGGGCCGCCGGTCGAAGCGGCGGAGTCGGACCTGCGCACCGGCGTGCTCGTCGAGCCGCCGCCGGTGGTCGAGGCGCCGCCGCTGCCCACCATCGAGGTCCCCGAGCCCACCGCCGGCCGGCTGGTCCGGCTGCGCTCCCGGCTGTCCCGCTCGCAGAACGTCTTCGGCAAGGGCCTGCTCGGCCTGCTCAGCCGGGACCGCCTCGACGAGGACACCTGGGAGGAGATCGAGGACAGCCTGATCACCGCCGACGTCGGCATCGACTCCACCCGCGAGATCGTCGACCGGCTGCGTGAGCGCACCCGGGTGCTCGGCACCCGGTCGGTCGACGAGCTGCGCACCCTGCTCGCCGCCGAACTGGTCAACGCGCTCGACCCGACACTGGACCGGTCGCTGAAGACCGCCCCCAAGGAGGGCGGGCCGGCGGTGCTGATGGTGGTCGGGGTCAACGGCGCCGGCAAGACCACCACCTGCGGCAAGATCGCCCGGGTGCTCATCGCGGACGGCCGGACCGTGCTGCTCGGCGCGGCCGACACCTTCCGGGCCGCCGCCGCCGACCAGCTGGAGACCTGGGGCGGCCGGGTGGGCGCGGAGACCGTCCGCGGCCCCGAGGCCGCCGACCCGGCCAGCGTCGCCTTCGACGCCGTGAAGCGGGGCATCGACACGAAGGTCGACACGGTGCTCGTGGACACCGCCGGCCGGCTCCAGAACAAGGTCGGCCTCATGGACGAGCTGGGCAAGGTCAAGCGGGTCGTGGAGAAGCACGGCCCGATCGACGAGACCCTGCTGATCCTCGACGCCACCACCGGGCAGAACGGCCTGGAGCAGGCCCGGGTCTTCACCGAGGTGGTGAACGTGACCGGCGTGGTCCTCACGAAGCTCGACGGCACCGCCAAGGGGGGCATCGTGATCGCCGTCCAGCGCAAGCTGGGCATCCCGGTCAAGCTGGTCGGCCTCGGCGAGGGCCCGGACGACCTGGCCCCGTTCGACCCGGCACAGTTCGTCGACGCGTTGCTCGGCAATGAGCCGATCGCCCGGGACGCGTAGCCTCGACGTGACGACTGACGATCGCGCCTACGCGGGGTGGCGCGACCCCAGCCACCCGTCGCCACGCCTCGGGAGACCGTACGTGACTTCGCAGGAGATCCCGCTCCACGGCGGGAACGTGAGCACCGTGGTCCGGGTGGGCGACACCGTCCGGCGCAACGCCGGCCCGTGGACCCCCTCGGTCCACGCCCTGCTGCGCCACCTGGAGTACGTCGGCTTCACCGGCGCGCCCCGCGCCCTGGGCATGGACGAGCGCAACCGGGAGGTCCTGTCGTACCTGGAGGGGGAGTGCGGGGAGTACCCGCTCGCCCCGCACTGGGTCACCGACGAGGCCCTGGTCACCGTGGCGACCATGCTGCGGATGTTCCACGACGCCCAGTACGGCTTCACCCCGCCGCCGGGTGCCGTCTGGCGCTCGTTCGGCCCGCCCCCGCCGGACACCGAGGTGATCTGCCACCACGACGCCGCCCCGCACAACGTGATCTGGCGGCCCGACGGCACCCTCGGGCTGATCGACTTCGACCTGGCCTCGCCCGGCGCCCGGATCTACGACGTGGCGTACGCGGCCTGGACCTGGGTGCCGATCTTCTCCGACCGGGACTCGATCACCCTCGGCTGGAAGCACCCCGACCGGCCGCGCCGGCTGCGCCTGTTCGCTGACGCGTACGGGCTGATCCCGCGCGACCGGCACCGGCTCATCCGCACCATCCGCAAGCGGATCGTCGACCACGTGGAGGGCATCCGGCGGATGGCGGCGGCCGGTGAGCCGGCGTTCGTCCGGATCGTGCACAAGGGCCACCTGCGCCGGCCCATGCGCGACCTGCGGCTGCTCGACTACGAGCGGCACGCCCTGGAGTACGCGCTGCGCTGAGCGCTCTCCGCCAGCATGATCGTCGTTCTTCACACGCCGGAAACAACCCGTCACGCGTCGGAAATCGAGCGGTGTCGGTGAAGGAAACAGCCGCCGAGCAAGCTTCCGCGCAACCGGCGTACGGGCGACGCTGCCCCGGAAGCCGCGAAGGAGGACTTCACCTTTAGGAGGCCAGCGTGCCTGAAGCACCGACGATCGACGGCGGCAACACCGTTTGGCTGCTGGTGTCGACCGCCCTCGTGCTGCTCATGACCCCGGGCCTGGCGCTGTTCTACGGCGGGCTCAACCGGGCCAAGGGCGTGCTCAACATGATGATGATGAGCTTCTCCGCCATCGGGCTCATCTCCGTGCTGTGGTGGTTCTACGGTTTCAGCGTCGCCTTCGGGGCCGACGTGAACGGTTTCTGGGGCGACCCCGCCGCGTACCTCGGCACCAAGACCTTCCTGGCCGAGACCGACCTCTGGGGCGCCACGGCGGAGAACCCCAGCGGCATCGGGGTCCCGCTCTACGTGTTCATGGCGTTCCAGATGGTCTTCGCGGTGATCACCGTCGCGCTGATCAGCGGCGCCATCTCCGACCGGGCCAAGTTCGCCGGCTGGCTGCTCTTCGCCTTCGGCTGGGCCACCCTGGTCTACTTCCCGGTCGCCCACTGGGTGTGGGGCGGCGGCATCATCGGCGCCAAGCTCCACGCGCTGGACTTCGCCGGCGGCACGGCGGTGCACATCAACGCCGGTGCGGCGGCGCTCGGCGTGGCCCTCGTGCTCGGCAGGCGGGTCGGCTGGCCCCGCGAGGGCATGAAGCCGCACAACATCCCGCTGGTGGCGCTCGGCGCCGGCCTGCTCTGGTTCGGCTGGTTCGGGTTCAACGCCGGCTCGGAGCTGACCGTCGACTCGGTCGCCGGCCTGGCGTTCCTCAACACCCAGCTCGCCACCGCCGCCGCGGTGCTCGGCTGGCTCGCGGTCGAGTGGTTCAAGGACGGCCGGCCGACCATGGTCGGCGCGTCCTCCGGTGCCGTGGCCGGCCTGGTCGCCATCACCCCGGCCTGCGGTTTCATCGCCCCCTGGGCGGCGGTCCTGCTCGGCATCGTCGCCGGTGCGGTCTGCGCCCTCGCCATCAGCCTGAAGTACCGGCTCGGCTACGACGACTCCCTCGACGTGGTGGGCGTGCACTTCGTCGGCGGCTGGATCGGGTCGCTGTGGCTCGGCCTCTTCGCCACCAACTCGGTCAACGGCGCGATCAGCGACGTGGTGGGCGCCTCCGACGGCCTCTTCTACGGCGGCGGCCTCACCCAGCTGGGCCGGCAGGCCCTGGCCGGCCTCATCGTCACCGTGTGGTCGGCCGGCATCGCCTGGTTGCTCGCCTTCGGCATCGAGAAGACGATCGGCTTCCGGGTGGCGGCCGAGGCCGAGGTCGACGGCATCGACGTCGCCGAGCACGCGGAGAGCGCGTACGACCTGTCGCCCACCACGGGCGGCAGCGGCGGGGGCGCGTTCGCCCTGGCCGGGATCGGCGCCGCCAGGCCGGCCCCGGAACCCACCGACCCGGCGGAGGAACCCGCCGAGCCGGTCAGCGAGAAGGTCGCCGGTTAACGTTCCTGGGATGGAGGGGTTGGACATGAAGCTGGTGACCGCGGTCATCAAGCCGTACCAGCTGGACGCGGTGAAGGAGGCCCTGCACGCCCTCGGCGTGGCCGGCCTGACCGTCAGCGAGGTCCAGGGCTACGGCCGGCAGAAGGGGCACACCGAGGTCTACCGGGGTGCCGAGTACACGGTCGAGTTCCTGCCCAAGATCCGGGTCGAGGTGCTGACCGACGAGATGGACGTCGACAAGATCGTCGACGCCATCGTGGGCGCCGCCCGGACCGGCAAGATCGGCGACGGCAAGGTCTGGGTGACCGGCGTCGAGGAGGTCGTCCGGGTGCGCACCGGCGAGCGCGGGCTCGACGCCCTCTGACGCCGGATCCGACCGACGTGACCTCGTTGACCACGACGACCGGCCCCACCGGGGACGGCCCGCTCGCGGTCAACGAGGTCGCCGGCGTACCCGGGGGGATCGGCGCCGAGGCCCGCGCGGCCCGCGCCGACGCCCTGGACGCCTGGCTGCGCGGCATCTTCTCGGCGCGGGAGGGGATCGCGCTGGTCGCGGTCGGCGGGCTGGGCCGCCGCCAGTGCGCGCCCCACGGCGACCTCGACCTGGTGCTGCTGCACGCCGGGGTGCCCGGCACCGACGAGCTGGCCGCCTCGCTCTGGTATCCGATCTGGGACGCCGGGCTGCGGCTGGACCACTCGGTGCGCACCGTCGCCGAGGCGCTGTCGGTGGCCCAGGACGACGTCAAGGTCGCCCTCGGCCTGCTCGACGCCCGCCACGTGGCCGGCGATCCGGTGCTGGCCGACCAGCTCGTCCGCACCGCCGCCGACCACTGGCGGCGCACCGCCGTCCGGCAGCTCCCGCGGCTGCGGGAGATCACCACCGCCCGCTGGGAGGCCCACGGCGAGCTGGCCTTCCTGCTCGAAGGCGACCTCAAGGAGGCCGCCGGCGGACTGCGCGACGTCGGCCTCCTCCGGGCCATCGCCACGGCCGGTGTCACCGACGCCCTCCGCCCCGCCGTGCACGCCGCCCACCGGCGGCTGCTGGACACCCGCGACGCCCTGCACCAGCAGGTCGGCCGCCGGGTCGACCGGCTGGTCGCCCAGGAACGCGACGGCGTCGCCGCCCTGCTGGGGCTGCGCCAGCCGCTGACGGGGGACACGGACGCCGAGGCCGAGACGGTCGGAGGCGGCGACGCGCTGCTGCGCCGCGTGGCCGGGGACGCGCGGACCGTCAGCCACGCCCTCGACGACGCCTGGCGGGCCGCCGACCGGCTCCGCGCCGGCCGGCACCGCGGCGCCGCCGGCCGGCCCCTGCGCCGCCCGGTCGCCCGCGACGTGGTCGAGCAGGACGGCGAGCTGGTGCTGGCCCGCACGGCCATCGGCGCCCGCCCCGACCCGAGCCTGTCGCTGCGGGTCGCCGCCGCGGCGGCCACCACCCGCCTGCCCATCGCCCGGGCCACCTGCGAGTGGCTGGCCGCGTACTGCCCGCCGCTGCCCGCGCCCTGGCCGCCGGCCGCCCGGGCCGCGCTCATCACCCTGCTCGGCGCCGGACCCGGCCTGGTGCCCGCCTGGGAGACCTGCGACCGGTACGGCCTGATCGACGGCTGGCTGCCCGAGTGGACCCGGCTGCGCAGCCTGCCCCAGCACAACCCGGTGCACCGGTTCACCCTCGACCGGCACCTCGTGCAGGCCGCGTACGAGGCGAGCCGGCACACCCGCGACGTGGACCGGCCCGACCTGCTGCTGCTCGGCGCGTTCCTGCACGACATCGGCAAGGGTCTGCCGGGCGACCACAGCACCGTGGGCGCACCCCTGGCGGAGGCGGTGGCCGCCCGGATCGGCCTGCCCGACGACGAGGTGGCGCTCATCGGGAGGCTGGTCCGGCTGCACCTGCTGCTGCCCGACGTGGCCACCCGGCGGGACCTCTCCGACCCGAAGACCGTCGCTGGTGTCGCCGGGCGGGTCGGCGACACCACCACCCTGGACCTGCTGCACGGCCTGGTCCGGGCCGACGCCGCGGCCACCGGGCCGGCCGCCTGGTCGGAGTGGAAGGGCCGGCTGATCGCCGAACTCGTCGCCCGGGTGCGCACCGCCCTGGACACCGGCGTGGTGCCCGCCCCGCCGGCCCCCGACCCGGCGCTGGTCGCCGGGCCGCTGCCCGTCGTACACCTGGGGGAGGACCGGGTGTCGGTGGCCGCGGCGGACCGGCGGGGGCTGCTCGCCACGGTGGCCGGCTGCCTGGCCCTGCACCGGCTGGAGGTGATCTCCGCGGACGCCGCCACGGTCGACGGCCGCGCCCTCGTGCAGTGCCGGGTGCAGCCGCGCTACGGCCTGGCCCCCGACCCCATCGCGCTCAGCGCCGACCTGCGCCGCGCGGTCAGCGGCGACGTGTCGGTCACCCAGCGGCTGCGCGGCCGGGCCCTCGCCGCCCGCGGCCAGGGTGCCGCGCCCCGGGTGGTCTGGCACCGCGAGGCGGCCACCGACGCCGTGCTGCTGGAGCTGCGTGCCGCCGACGCGGCCGGGCTGCTCTACCGCGTCACCTGCGCCCTCGACGAGGCCGGCGCCCAGGTGCGGGCCGCCCGGATCTCCACCCTCGGCGGCGACGTGGTGGACGCCTTCTACCTGGTGGGCGGCTGGCCGCCCGACGCCGACCGGGCCCGGATCGAGGCCGCCGTTCTCGCCGCCGTCTGACTACGTCCGGCGACGTAGGCGCGGAGCCGCCCGCGGGGCGACGTGCCGGGAGCCGTCCGGCGGGACGCTCGGTGGCATGAACCTGCCAGTGCAGACCGAAGGGCTCACCAAACGGTACGGCGGCCTGACCGCCGTGCAGGACCTCAACCTGACCGTCCGGGCCGGCGAGGTGTACGGCTTCCTCGGCCCCAACGGCGCCGGCAAGACCACCACCCTGCGCATGCTGCTCGGGCTGGTCCGGCCCACCGCCGGCACGGTCCGGCTGCTCGGCCGGCCCCCGGCCGCCGGCCGGCTCACCGGGGTCGGGGCGCTCATCGAGGGGCCGGCCTTCTACCCGTACCTCTCCGGCCGGGACAACCTGCGGGTGCTGGCCCGCTACGCCGGGGTCGGCGCCGACCGGGTCGCGCTCGTGCTCGACCTGGTCGACCTGACCGACCGGGCGGGCGACCGCTACGCCGGCTACTCGTTGGGCATGAAGCAGCGGCTCGGCGTGGCCGCCGCACTGCTGAAGGACCCCCGCCTGCTGATCCTGGACGAGCCGACCAACGGCCTCGACCCGGCCGGCATGGCGGACATGCGCACACTGATCCGCCGGCTCGGCGCGGCCGGCTGCACGGTGCTGGTCTCCAGCCACCTGCTCGGCGAGGTCGAGCAGGTCTGCGACCGGGTCGGGGTGATCGCCCGGGGCCGGCTGGTCGCCGAGGGCAGCGTGGCCGAGCTGCGCGGTGCGGCCGGGCTGCGGCTGCTCGCCGACCCGCTGGACGCCGCGGCCGCCCGGGCCCGAGACCTGGTCGGTGCCGAGCGGGTGCGGGTGGTCGACGGCGGGCTGGAGCTGGCCGTCGAGCCGGACCGGGCCGCCTGGCTCAACACCGAACTGGTCGGGGCCGGGCTCGCCGTGCGCGAGCTGCGTCCCCGGGAACGGGACCTGGAGCAGGTCTTCTTCGACCTCGTGGAGAAGGGAACGGCCGATGTCGCGTAGCTTCCGCGCCGAGACGGTCAAGCTCGTCCGGCGGCCGGCCAGCTGGCTGCTGCTGGCCATCACGCTGGTGCTCGCACTGATCTTCACCTACGTCTTCCCGTACGCCGGCATCGCGGGCGGCACCGACGGGCCGAACACCGGCCGGGCGCTGCCCGCCCTGCTCCCCGACCAGCTGGTCGGCAACTCCCTCGGCGGGCTGCCGGTCTTCCTCGGCTCGATCCTGCTGATCCTCGGCGTGCTCACGGTCGGCGGCGAGTACGGCTGGGGCACCTGGAAGACCGTGCTCACCCAGGGCCCGACCCGCCTGGAGGTGTACGCGGGCAAGCTGCTCGCCCTCGCCGCCGCCGCGCTGGCCGTGGTGCTGGCCGTGTTCGCGGTCGGCGCGGTGGCCAGCGTGCTCATCGCGTCCGCCGAGGCGCAGCCGGTGACCTGGCCGTCGGCCGGCGACCTGCTGACCGGGATCGGGGCGGGGTGGCTCATCGCGACGATGTGGGCCATGCTCGGTGCCGTGCTCGCCGTCGCGCTGCGCGCCGTGGCGCTGCCGGTCGGGCTGGGCCTGGTGTGGATGCTCGCGGTGCAGAACCTGCTCGCCGCGATCGCCGCGCCGCTGGTCGACTGGGTGGCCAAGGCCCAGGAGGGGCTGCCCGGGCCGAACGCCGGCTCGCTGGCCGCCGCGCTCGGCGCGCCGGGGGACACCCCGGGGGTGGCGGCCACCGTGGGCGGCGGGCAGGCGGCCGTGGTGGTGGCCGCGTACCTGGTCGGGTTCGCGGCCGTCGGCGCGGTGCTGCTGCGCCGGCGGGACATCGGCTGAGGCGGGGCGGGGGAGGGGACGTGGACCGCGAGCGTGGCAACCGGGGCCCCTGGCTCCTGGACGGCCTCGTCGCCCTGGCCCTGCTGGTGATCGGGCTGGCCGGCACCGCGCCGGCCGGCCTCAACCAGGGTGTGGGCACCGGGCGGGCCACCTATCCGCTGGTCGTGGTGGCCGCCGTCGCGGTGGCCGTGCGCCGGCGCTGGCCGCTGCCCACCCTGGGCGTGGTCACCGCCGCGAGCACCGCCTACCTGGTGCTCGGCTACCCCTACGGCCCGATCCTGCTGTCGTTCTTCGTCGCGGTCTACACGGTCGCCGCGTACCGGCCGGTGCGGCCCGCGGCGGGAGCCGCCGGCGTGGCGCTGCTCGTGCTGCTCACGCACGTCTTCGTCGGGGCGCACCCACCCGGCCTGGTCGGGCTCATGCCGGCCGCCGCCTGGGTGGTGGTGCCCTTCGCCGTGGGGGTCACGGTGCGGCTCGGTCGGGAGAACGCGGCGCGCAACCGCACCGACGAGGCGCGCCGGCTGGCCGACGCCGAGCGGCTGCGGGTGGCGCGGGAGGTGCACGACGTGGTCGGCCACGGCCTCGCCGCGATCCACCTTCAGGCCGAGGTCGCCCTGCACCTGCTGGCCCGCAAGCCCGAGCAGGCCGAGGCGGCGCTCACCGCGATCAGCCGCACGAGCAAGGAGGCGCTCGACGAGTTGCGGGTGACGCTGACCGTGGTGCGCCGCGACGAGGCGGTCGACGAGCGGACCCCCGCGCCCGGGTTGGCCCAGCTCCCGCAGTTGCGGGAGCGGTTGGCCGGCGCCGGGCTGCCGGTCACCGTCGAGGTGGACGGGCCGCCGCGCCCGCTGCCGGTCGCCGTGGACCTGGCCGCGTACCGGGTGGTGCAGGAGGCGCTCACCAACGTGCTGCGGCACGCCGGGCCGGCGACCGCCACCGTCCGCATCCGGTACACGCCCACCGAGGTCGCCGTCGAGGTGACCGATACCGGCCGGGGCGCGGTCGCCGCGGCGGACCGGCCCGGCTACGGGCTGGCCGGCATGCGGGAGCGGGTCACCGCGCTGGGCGGCTCGTTCGCCGCCGGCCCGGCCTCCACCGGCGGGTTCCGGGTGTCCGCCACACTGCCCGTGGAGGAGGTCGCATGATCCGTGTGCTGCTCGCCGACGACCAGGACCTGGTCCGGATCGGGCTGCGTGCTCTCATCGAGAGCGAGGACGACCTCACCGTGGTCGGGGAGGCGGCCGACGGGCTCGCCGCCGTCGAGGCGGCCCGCCGGGAACGCCCCGACGTGGTGCTCATGGACGTCCGGATGCCCGGCGTCGACGGCATCGAGGCGACCCGCCGGATCGTCGCCGACCCCGCGCTGGGCGGCACCCGGGTGGTCGTGCTGACCACCTTCGAGCTGGACGAGTACGTCTTCGACGCGCTCCGGCACGGCGCCAGCGGCTTCCTCACCAAGGACACCCGCCCGGCCGAGCTGCTGCGGGCCGTCCGGCTGGTCGCCGAGGGGGAGGCACTGCTCTCTCCGTCGGTGACCCGGCGGGTGGTCCGGGAGTTCGCCACCCGGCCGGCCCGGGTGCCCCGCCCGCACCCCCGGCTCGGCACGCTGACCGACCGGGAACGCGAGGTGGTCGGGCTGGTCGGCGAGGGGCTGAGCAACGTCGAGATCGCCGAGCGGCTGGTGGTCAGCCCGGCCACCGCGCGGACCCACGTGAGCCGCGCCATGGTGAAGCTCGGCGCCCGCGACCGGGCTCAGCTGGTGGTCTTCGCGTACCAGTCGGGGCTGGTCGCCTCATGATTCACCGGCACGTCCGGCACCCGCAGGAGCGCGGTGGTCCAGGGTGTTGCCTTCTGTCGCTGCGAACTTGATGGCGTGAACGATTCAGCTCGAGACGGGGTGGTCGGGCGGGGCCGATCCGCCGCCCCCGCGAGCCGGCCGGCACGAGTCGGACGCCTGCGTGGGTGACTCATCCACGTCATCAAGTTCCTAGCCAGCCGGGACAGACCGTCGAAACGGCACGCCGGTCGCGTTCCGTCTGTACTTGCTGCCGCCGTCCCACTGCTCAAGACCGCGGGTCCGGACATTGGGACTCTAGAAGATCTTGGTGTGCAACGGCCCCCTGAGGGGCCATTTCCGTCCAAGATCTCGGCGGCCCGGCGGCCCGGCGGCCCGGCGGCCCGGCGGCCCGGCGGCCCGGCGGCCCGGCGGCCCGGCGGCCCGGCGGCCCGGCGGCGCGGCGGTGGCGGGCGGTGCGGCGGTGGGGGCTGGGCGGCCCGGGAGCGGGGGTCCGGCCGGTGGGAAGCAGTGCGTGGGCGGGACCGTTACCCTTGCGGGTAGCCGGACGTGTGCGTGCCGGCCGACTGTGCTCGCCAAACCGACAAACGGGATGTTCGCGTGTTTGACACCTTGAGTGACCGCCTGTCCGGGATCTTCACCAAGCTCCGCGGCAAGGGTCGGCTCACCGACGCCGACATCGACGCCACCGCGCGCGAGATCCGCATGGCGCTGCTGGAGGCCGACGTCGCCCTGCCGGTGGTCAAGGGCTTCATCGCGAACGTCAAGGAGCGGGCGCGCAGCGCCGAGGTCTCCCAGGCGCTCAACCCGGCCCAGCAGATCGTCAAGATCGTCAACGAGGAGCTCATCGCGGTCCTCGGCGGCGAGGGGCGGCGGCTCCAGTTCGCCAAGCACCCGCCGACGGTGATCATGCTGGCCGGCCTCCAGGGTTCCGGTAAGACCACCCTCGCCGGCAAGCTGGCCCGCTGGCTCAAGGCCCAGGGGCACCAGCCACTGCTGGTCGCCGCCGACCTCCAGCGCCCCAACGCCGTCGGGCAGCTCCAGGTGCTCGGTGGCCGGGCCGGCGTCGAGGTGTACGCCCCGGAGCCCGGCAACGGCGTCGGCAACCCGGTGCAGGTCGCGCGCGACTCGATCGAGCACGCCAAGCGGGCCGCCCGCGACATCGTCATCGTCGACACCGCCGGCCGGCTCGGCATCGACGCCGAGATGATGCAGCAGGCCGCCGACATCCGCGACGCGGTCCAGCCCGACGAGGTCATCTTCGTCATCGACGCGATGGTCGGTCAGGACGCGGTCCGCACCGCCGAGGCGTTCCGCGACGGCGTCGGCATCACCGGTGTGGTCCTCTCCAAGCTCGACGGTGACGCCCGTGGTGGCGCGGCGCTGTCGGTCCGGGAGGTCACCGGGCAGCCGATCCTTTTCGCCTCCACCGGCGAGAAGCTGGAGGACTTCGACGTCTTCCACCCCGACCGGATGGCCAGCCGGATCCTCGGCATGGGCGACGTTCTCACGCTGATCGAGCAGGCCGAGCAGGCCTTCGACGCCGATCAGAAGGAGAAGATGACCGCCAAGCTGATGGGCGGCGAGCAGTTCACCCTGGAGGACTTCCTCGATCAGCTCATCGCGGTCCGGCGGATGGGCCCGATCGCCAACGTGCTGGCCATGATGCCGGGCATGGGGCAGATGAAGGACCAGCTCGCCGAGCTGGACGACAAGCACTTCGACCGGGTCACCGCGATCATCCGGTCGATGACCCCGGCCGAGCGCACCACCCCGAAGATCATCAACGGCTCCCGCCGGGCCCGCATCGCCAACGGCTCCGGCGTCACCGTCATGGACGTCAACCAGCTGCTCAACCGCTTCGCCGACGCCCAGAAGATGATGAAGCAGATGGGCGGCATGATGGGCCTGCCCGGTGGCGGCCGGCGCAAGGCGACCAAGTCGCCGAAGAACAAGCGCAAGGGCACCAAGGGCGGCGGGCGGCCGCGCACCGGCGCCGGGGTGCCGGGCGGCTTCCCGGGCGGCATGCCGCAGCTCCCGCCGGGCCTCGACCCGGGTGACCTGGCCGGCGGCCAGGGCCTGCCGCCGGGTTTCAAGCTCCCGAAGATCGACTTCAACAAGCTCGGCAAGGGCGGTGACAAGGGCCCGCGCTGACCCCGTTTCCGACGGCCCCGTTCCCACCCGTGGGGACGGGGCCGTCCGCGTACGGTGGCGGGCTCGTAACACGCTCGCGGACGTGATCGGGTAGGACTGTGCACATGGCTCTGCATGTGCGCGGTGTGCTCCTGCCCGACGACGAGGTCCGGGACGTGTGGCTGATCGGCGACCGGGTCACCTTCGAACCGGTCCCCGGCGCCGAGACGGTCGTCGACGGCGGTTTCGTGCTGCCCGGCCTGACCGACGCCCACTGCCACATCGGCATCGCCCGCGGCGGCGCCCCGATCACCTCCCTCGACCAGGCCCGCGAACTGGCCCGCACCGACCGGGACGCGGGGGTGCTGGCCATCCGCGACGCGGGCTCCCCGTACCCGTACCCGGAACTCGACGATGAGCCGGACCTGCCGCGACTGGCCCGCGCCGGCCGGCACGTCGCGCCGCCGAAGCGCTACCTGCGCGACATCGGGGTGGAGGTCGGCGCGGCGGAGGTGGCCGCGACGGTGGCTGCCCAGGCCGCCGCCGGCAACGGCTGGGTCAAGCTGGTCGGCGACTGGATCGACCGCGGGGTGGGCGACCTGGCGCCGGCCTGGGACGCCGACACCATGACCGCGGCCGTCGCCGCCGCGCACGCCGCCGGGGCGCGCGCGGCCGTGCACACCTTCTCCGAGTCGGCCGTGGAGATCATGGTGCGGGCCGGGGTGGACTCGGTGGAACACGGCACGGGGCTGAGCCTCGACCTGATCGATCTCATGGCCCGGCAGGGCACCGCGCTGGTGCCCACGATGATCAACATTCGGACCTTCGGCCACATCGCCGAGCAGGCCCGCGGGAAGTTCCCCGGGTACGCCGACCACATGCTCGCCCTGCGCGACCGCTTCCCCGAGGTGGTCCGTGCCGCGCACGAGGCGGGGGTGCCGATCTACGTGGGCACCGACGCGGGCGGTGGCATCGACCACGGGCTGGCCGCCGAGGAGATGCTGCTCCTGCACGAGCGGGCCGGCATGTCCGCCGAGGACGTGCTCGCGGCCGCCTCGTGGCGGGCCCGGGAGTGGCTCGGCTTCCCCGGCCTGGTCGAGGGCGGCCTGGCCGACCTCACCGTCTACCCCGAGGACCCCCGCGTGGACCTGCGCGTGGTCCGCGCCCCGTCCCGCATCGTCCTGCGCGGCCGCGTCCTCCGCTGACCCTGTGCGCGCTCCCCGCTCTCCCCGTTGATCAAGAAGTTTGCGTCAGCGGACGGGCGATTCCTGACGCAAACCTCTTGATCAACCCGCCGGGCGGGTGGTGGCGGCGTGGAAGAGGTGGACGGCCAGGTGGGACAGCTGGTCTGCGGTTTCGTCGACCGGGGACCGGGGGAGCACGATGTGGCTGACCACCAGGCGGACGATCGTGTCGGCGGCGAAGGCCAGGGCCGCCGGGTCGGCCTCCGGCACGTGCCGGCCGGCCCACTCCAGCAGGGCCGCGGACGACTCCGCGAGCACCAGCTCGGACCGGGTGGTCAGGTAGGGCAGCAGCTCGTCGGAGCCGCCCCGGGCGCTCGTCAGGATCGCCTTGACGAGGGGGTTGTCCGCGGCGGCGGCGAGGGTGTGCCGGATGGCCGCGTACGCGGCGGCGCGCACGTCGTCGCCGTGCGCGTCGAGGGCCGCACGGACCTCGCCGACGAACCGGTCCACCTCGCGCCGGGCGAGCGCCTCGGCCAGGCCGGCCTTGCTGCCGAACTCGTTGTAGACGGTCTGCCGGCTCACCCCGGCGGCCTGCGCCACCCCGCCCATCCGCACGCCGTCCCAGCCCGCGGCGATCGTCCGGGCGCGGGCGGCGTCGACGATCGCATCCCGCAGCCGTCTCGACAGCTCCGGCTCGGTGCGTCCGGTGCCGCGCCGCGACCCGGAGCCGTCGTGCGCCGACCCGGAGCCGTCGGCTGGAAGCTCACCCATCGCCGTCGAAGTCTACGGCCGGGCGGCGCGACACGGCGCGCGCCGACTCCCGGGCGCAGCGGCGGCCCGCCCGCCGCATAGGATGTGCGGTCATGGCACGCGTGCTCACTCCCCGTGCGGAGGACTTTCCCCGCTGGTACCAGGACCTGATCGCCAAGGCGAAGCTTGCCGACAACGGCCCGGTGCGGGGCACCATGGTCATCCGACCGGCGGGCTACGCCATCTGGGAGCGGATGCAGGCCGAGATGGACGCCCGGATCAAGGCGGCCGGCGCGGAGAACGCGTACTTCCCGCTCTTCATCCCGGAGAGCTACCTCAAGCGCGAGGCCGAGCACGTCGAGGGCTTCTCGCCGGAGCTGGCCGTGGTCACCCACGGTGGTGGCAAGCAGCTCGCCGAGCCGGTGGTGGTGCGCCCCACCAGCGAGACCGTCATCGGCGAGTTCATGGCCAAGTGGATCGACTCCTACCGGGACCTGCCGCTGCTGCTCAACCAGTGGGCGAACGTGGTCCGCTGGGAGCTGCGCCCCCGGATCTTCCTGCGCACCAGCGAGTTCCTCTGGCAGGAGGGGCACACCGCGCACGCGACCCGCGAGGACGCCCGGGCCTACGCCCGCCGGATCCTGCACGAGGCGTACGAGGACCTGATGGTCAACGTGCTCGGCATCCCGGTGGTGGTCGGCCTGAAGACCGCCCGCGAGCGCTTCGCCGGCGCGACCGCCACCTACACCTGCGAAGGCATGATGGGCGACGGCAAGGCGCTCCAGCTGGGCACCAGCCACGAGCTGGGCCAGAACTTCGCGAAGGCGTTCGACATCAGCTACTCCTCGGCCGAGGGTGGCCGGGAGCACGCCTGGACGACCTCGTGGGGCACCTCGACCCGGATGCTCGGTGGCCTGATCATGTGCCACGGCGATGACAACGGCCTGCGGGTGCCGCCGAAGCTGGCGCCGGTCCAGGCGTACGTCATGGTCGTCAAGGACGGCGAGGGCGTGGGGGAGGCGGCGAACAAGCTCCGCGACGCGCTGCGCGACGCCGGGGTCCGGGTCGCGCTGGACGATCGGACCGACACGGCGTTCGGCCGCCGCGCGGTCGACGCCGAGCTGCGCGGCTACCCGGTGCGCGTCGAGGTCGGCCCCCGCGACCTGGCCGCCGGCAACGCGGTGGTGGTCCGGCGTACGGACGGGTCGAAGGCGCCGGTCCCGGTCGCCGACGTGGTGGGCGCGGTGCTCGCCGCGCTCGAGGCGGACCAGCAGGCGCTGCACGACCAGGCGCTGGCGTTCCGGCAGTCCCGCACGGTCGAGGTCGGCACGCTGGCCGAGGCCATCGAGGCGGCCTCCACCGGCTGGGCGAAGGTGCCGTGGTCGGCCGTCGGCGTCGAGGGCGAGGCCGAGGCGAACGGCCAGGGCGTCACCGTCCGGTGCCTGCTGCGGGCCGACGGCTCGGTGCCGGACTCCGAGGACGAGCCCGACCTGGTCGCCGTCCTGGCCCGCGCCTACTGAGGTGCGGCCGGACGGTCCGGCCGACCGGTTCGCGCCGGGTCGGCTGATCCTGCACCGGAACGTGCGGCACGGCCGGCTCGGCTGGGTCCGGGCGGCCCGGGTGGTCTGCGACGACGAGCGGGGCCTGCTGCTGTGGGTGGCCCGGAACAGCCCGGTGGCGCACGAGGTGACCGCGGCGGGCCTGGGCATGCGGGCCGTGCCCTTCGCCGAGTGGATCATCTCGTCCTACCGGCTCGACCAGGGGCGCTGGAGCGGCCCGCCGGTGCTGAAGTTCCTGCCCAGGGGTGCGGCCCATTCGGTCTGGTGGTTCCGCGACGCCCGGGACAACTTCCAGAACTGGTACGTGAACCTGGAGGAGCCGGGCGTCCGCTGGGACGACGGCGCGGTGGCCGGGGTCGACATGGTCGACCAGGATCTCGACGTGGTGGTCCACCCGGACCTGAGCTGGGAGTGGAAGGACGAGGACGAGTTCGTCGAGCGCCTCGCCTTCCCCGAGCACTACTGGGTGACCGACGAGAAGGCGGTCCGGGCCGAGGGCGAGCGGGTGATCCGGATCGCCGAGGCCGGCGAGTTCCCGTTCGACGGCACCTGGTGCGACTTCGCGCCGCCCGCCGATTGGGACGTACCGGACGAACTGCCACCCGGCTGGGACCGTCCGCCGGTCCGCTGAGCCCGTGTCGTTCGTCACGGCGTGGCGACCTGGGTGACCTGTCCGGGTCCGGTGTGAGAGATCGGGGCCGGACATGGCAGAATGGTTCGCTGGTATCCGGCGCGCGTCCGGCGCCCTCTAACCCGGGCGCGTCGCCAGTTAACCGAGCAGTCTCCGGCCCAACCCCACTGTGCCGGTCGGCGCTCACCCGCCACACCGCCCGCACCGGGCCGGTGAGATCGCAACAGGAGCGAAACAACTGTGGCCGTAAAGATCCGGCTCCTGCGGATGGGCAAGATCCGCAACCCGCAGTACCGCATCGTCGTCGCCGACTCGCGCACCAAGCGTGACGGTCGCGCGATCGAGTTCGTCGGTGTGTACCAGCCGAAGGAGGACCCTTCGGTGATCGAGGTCAAGTCGGAGCGGGTCCAGTACTGGCTGTCCGTCGGCGCGCAGCCGAGCGAGGCCGTCCAGCGCCTGCTGGAGCTGACCGGTGACTGGCAGAAGTTCAAGGGCCTGCCGGCCCCGCCGCCGCTGAAGGTCGCCGCCGAGCGGGCCGACCGCAAGGCGGCGTACGAGGCCGAGGCGAAGGCCGCCGCCGGCGTGGCCGACACCCCGGCCCCGGCCAAGAAGGCCGCCAAGGCTCAGGCCCCGGCCGCCGAGGCCGAGGCGCCGAAGGCCGAGGAGCAGACCGGTGCCGAGTCCGGCGAGCAGGCCTGACATGGCGCTGCGTCCCGCCCTGGAGCACCTGGTCAAGGGGATCGTCGACCACCCGGACGACGTCCGGGTGCGCTTGGTCGACTCCCGTCGGGGCAAGCGGCTCGAGGTCCGCGTGCACCCGGAGGACCTCGGCACGGTGATCGGGCGGTCCGGCCGGACCGCCAAGGCGCTGCGCCAGGTGATCGGCTCCATCGGTGGGCGCGGGGTGCGCGTCGACATCGTCGACTCGTACTGATGCTTCTCATCGTCGGCCGGATCGGCAAGCCGCACGGCATCCGCGGTGAGGTAACCGTGGAGGTGCGGACCGATGAGCCCGAAGCACGTTTCGCGCCAGGGTCGGTGCTGGTCACCGACCCTGGCGCGGTCGCGCCCCCGGCGCCCGGGGCCTACCGGGTGCCGGACAAGTTGACCATCGAGTCCGCCCGCTGGCACCAGGGGCGGTTGCTGGTCAACTTCGAGGGCGTGCTGGACCGCGACGTCGCCGAGGCGCTGCGCGGCACCCTGCTCGGCGTGGACAGCGCCGACGTCGCTCCGCCGGCGGACCCGGAGGAGTTCCTCGACCATCAGCTGGTCGGCCTGGCCGTGGTGGCCCGCGACGGCGAGCGGCTGGGCGAGGTGGCCCGCATCGACCACGCCCCCGCCTCCGACCTGCTGGTGCTGCGGCGCCCCGACGGGCGTACCGCGCTCATCCCGTTCGTCAAGGCGATCGTGCCCGAGGTCGACGTCCCGGGCGGACGCGTGGTGGTGGAGCTGCCCGGCGGGCTGCTCGACCTCTGACTGGAGCCACCCCCTCATGCGCGTCGACATCGTGTCGATCTTCCCGGAGTACTTCGCCCCGCTGGACCTGTCGCTGATCGGCAAGGCCCGGGCGAGCGGCACGCTGCGGCTGGCCGTACACGATCTGCGGACCTGGACCCACGACGTGCACCGCACGGTCGACGACACCCCCTACGGCGGCGGTCCCGGCATGGTGATGCGGCCGGAGCCGTGGGGCGAGGCCCTGGACGCCCTGGCCCCCGACGAGCTGAGCCCGGACGGGCACACCCTGCCCCGGCTGGTCGTGCCGTCGCCGGCCGGCGTCCCGTTCACCCAGGCCCTGGCGCACGAGCTGGCCGCCGAGTCGCACCTGCTGTTCGCGTGCGGCCGCTACGAGGGCATCGACCAGCGGGTGCTCGACCACGCGGCGACCCGGATGCGGGTGACCGAGGTCTCCCTGGGCGACTACGTGCTCTTCGGCGGCGAGGTGGCCGTGCTGGTCATCCTGGAGGCGGTCACCCGGCTGCTGCCCGGGGTGCTCGGCAACGCCGGCTCGCTGGACGAGGAGTCGCACGCCCACGGGCTGCTGGAGGCCCCCATGTATACCAAGCCGGCGACGTGGCGCGGGCACGAGGTGCCCGAGGTGCTCCGCTCCGGCGACCACGGGAGGATCGCCCGCTGGCGGCGCGACGAGGCGCTGCTGCGCACGGCGGCCCGCCGCCCCGACATGATCGCCGCGGTGCCGCCGGAGAGCCTGGACAAGAAGGACCGGGCGGCGTTGGACCGGGGTGGATTTCAGCCCCCGGCGGGGGATGTGGCAAAGTAGAGGGGTTGCCGCATCCGTCCACGCCGTGGGCGGCTGCGAGGACCCTCGACCGGGGTCGGCGTCGCCGGCACCACCCGGGGGTCAGAATCACCCATCCGCGCATCGACTGACGGTGCGCCGTGAGCCTCACGAGGACACAGCGATGAACATCCTGGACGCCCTTGACGCCCAGTCGAAGCGCGTTGACATCCCCGATTTCCGCGCCGGTGACACCGTGAAGGTGCACGCGCGGGTTGTCGAGGGTAACCGGTCCCGGGTCCAGATCTTCCAGGGCGTCGTCATCCGCCGCCAGGGTGACGGTCTGCGCGAGACCTTCTCGGTCCGCAAGGTCAGCTTCGGCGTGGGTGTGGAGCGCACCTACCCGCTGAACAGCCCGGCGCTCGACCGGATCGAGGTCGTGACCCGCGGTGACGTGCGGCGCGCCAAGCTCTACTACCTGCGCGAGCTGCGGGGCAAGAAGGCCAAGATCAAGGAGCTGCGCGAGAAGCAGCCGGCGAGCTGACTTTTCGTTCGCCACGCCGCCGAGCTGCGCGGATGTCGTATCGACGGGATCGCATTACCCTGGTCGGTACGGGCGCAGCCGGACGGCGCGAAGCGGTCCACTGCCGCCCGTGGGGTCTCCGAGGGGACTCCCGGGCGGTAGTGTCGTTTCCGCGGACCGGAGAGTGGCATGGTGCAGATGCTT
This sequence comes from Micromonospora chaiyaphumensis, assembly GCF_900091435.1. Taxonomy (GTDB): domain Bacteria; phylum Actinomycetota; class Actinomycetes; order Mycobacteriales; family Micromonosporaceae; genus Micromonospora; species Micromonospora chaiyaphumensis. The sequence goes on along the minus strand of NZ_FMCS01000010.1, from coordinate 141,530 downwards.
GACGAGGACGGCACCGTCGACCCGTGGCGCCGACGGCGGCGCATTCGCCGGCAGATGCCGCTCTGGCAGGAACTGCCCCTCCTCCTCGTCGTGGCCTTCTGCCTCGCGGTCCTGATCCGCACCTTCCTGCTCCAGGCCTTCTTCATCCCGTCCGGGTCGATGGAGAACACCCTGCTCATCGGCGACCGGGTGCTGGTCAACAAGGTCGTCTACGACGTCCGCGACCCGGTGCGTGGCGAGGTGGTCGTGTTCCGGGGCACCGACCGGTGGGTCGCCCAGGAGGCCCCCGCGCCCCCGACCAACCTCGCCGGCAAGGTCGGCCGCACCCTCGGCGACCTGGTCGGCATCAGCCGCCCCGGCGAGAAGGACTTCATCAAGCGGGTCATCGGGGTGCCCGGCGACCGGGTCTGGTGCTGCGACAAGGGCCGGGTCGTGGTCAACGGCGTGCCGTTGGAGGAGCAGGGGTACGTCTCCGAGGACTCCCCGGTCGACCTGCCGCCGAACCCCAAGGAGTGCCGCTCCCGGCAGTTCACCGAGATCGTCGTGCCGCCGGGCCAGATCTTCGTGATGGGCGACCACCGGCTGGTCTCGCAGGACGCCCGGTGCCAGGGTCCGGTGCCGATCGACAACGTGGTCGGGCGGGCCTTCATGATCGTCTGGCCGTCCCAGCGGTGGACCACCCTGCCCGTCCCGGAGACCTTCGCCGACCTGCCGCAACCCAACGCCGCGCCGGCCGGGCCGGCCCCGGTCGATCCCGATCCGGTGGGTGGCGTCGTCCTGATCCTGCCGGTCACGGCCGCGCTCTCCGTTCTCGCGCGTTCGGGGCGACTGCGCCACGGCCGGGGACGTAGGCTCCACCCGTGATTGACGAGCAGACCGAGAAGCCGCGCAGCTCCTTCTGGAAGGAGCTGCCCATCCTCCTGGGCGTGGCGATCCTGGTCGCAGTGCTGGTTCGTGCCTTCGTGCTGCAGACCTTCTTCATCCCCTCCCCGTCGATGGAGAACACCCTCAAGATCGACGATCGGGTGCTGGTCAACAAGCTGGTGTACGACTTCCGCTCCCCGCACCGGGGCGAAGTGATCGTGTTCAAGGCGCCCACCGAGTGGAGCGGCAACCCGCAGGGCGAGGACTTCATCAAGCGGGTGATCGGGGTCGGCGGCGACCACGTGGTCTGCTGCGACCGCACCGGGCCGCAGGAACGGCTGATCATCAACGGCAAGGCGATCGACGAGCCGTTCATCTTCCCCGGCAACAAGCCCGCCGACCAGGATTTCGACATCACGGTGCCGAAGGGCCGGCTGTGGGTGATGGGTGATCACCGGGAGGCCTCCGGAGACTCGCTGGAGCACTGGCAGCAGTCCGGCGAGGACATCACCGAGGCCACCATCCCGGAGGACCAGGTGGTCGGGCGTGCCTTCACGATCTTCTGGCCGGTCGGCCGCGCGACCTGGCTCAGCGTGCCGGAGCAGTTCGACGGCGTCCCCAATCCCTGAGCCGGAGGGCGTGGGCGATCGTCGGAGGCGTCTGGCAGGCTTGGGCGGTGACCGTCTACACCCCTCGTCGCGCGGCCCGGGTGCTGCTCGTCGACGCGTCCGACCGGGTGCTGCTGTTCGAGGGCAGTGATCCGGCCCGGCCGGGCCACCGCTACTGGTTCACGCCCGGCGGCGGCCTCGACCCGGGGGAGACCCCGGCCGCGGGCGCGGTGCGCGAGCTGGCCGAGGAGACCGGGCTGCGGCTCGCCCCGGCCGAGCTGGGCGACCCGGTCTGGTCCGAGACGGTCGAGTTCCCGTTCGACGGGGTCTGGTACCGGCAGGAGCAGGAGTTCTTCCTGGTCCGGGTGCCGGCCTGGGAGGTCGACACGGCCGGCTTCAACGAGATCGAGCAGACCAGCGTGCACGGCCACCGCTGGTGGTCGCTCGGCGACCTGGCCGGCACGGCCGAGCGCTACTACCCGCCGGACCTCGTGGCCCGGCTCGCGGGGGCGCTCGCCGGAGGTGGCCCGTGCTGACCCCGCCGCGCACGGTGGTGCGCCGCGAGGCCGGCCTCTACGCCCTGGAGCGCGCCCTGCAACGGCGCGGCTTCCGGCACGTGGCCGGCGCCGACGAGGCCGGCCGGGGCGCCTGCGCCGGGCCGCTGGTGGCCGCCGCCGCGGTGCTGCCCGAGGGGCGGCGGGGTGAGATCGACGAGCTGGCCGACTCCAAGCTGCTCACCCCGGCGGCCCGGGAGCGGGTCTACGACGAGGTCGTGGCGCGGGCCCTGGCGTACGCGGTGGTGATCATCCCCGCCGAGGAGGTCGACGCGCGCGGGCTGCACGTGTGCAACCTGGCCGCCATGCGCCGGGCGCTCGCCTCGCTGACCACCCGCCCGGAATACGTGCTGACCGACGGCTTCGGCGTCGACGGGCTGGACGTGCCCGGCCTGGCCGTCTGGAAGGGGGACCGGGTGGCCGCCTGCGTGGCGGCGGCGAGCGTGCTCGCCAAGGTCACCCGGGACCGGATCATGGTGGAACTGGACGAGCGGCACCCGGGCTACGGCTTCGCCGAGCACAAGGGCTACATCACCCCCGAGCACAGCGCCGCGCTGCGGGAGCTGGGGCCCTGCCGGGAACACCGCTTCTCGTACGTGAACGTGGCCACCGTCTCGGGACGGGACGGGCGGCCGCCCCGCTCGCGCCGGCCGGCCGCCGGCAGCCCCGAGGAGGCGCTCTTCGGTGCCCCCGACGGGGCGTTCACCGGTGGCCCGGACGAGCCGATGGAGCGCTCCGCCGCGCCAGGGGGTACCGTCGGCGTGGCGTTGGGCGAGCAGCCGCGACCTCCGGCGTCGGTGGGGGAAGATGTGGTCATGGAAGGCGGAGTGCGATGAGCGCGGAAGATCTCGAGAAGTACGAGACCGAGATGGAGCTGCAGCTCTACCGGGAGTACCGCGACATTGTCCGCCAATTCTCCTACGTGGTGGAGACCGAGCGCCGTTTCTACCTCGCGAACCAGGTCGACCTGCACGTCCGTAACTCGGACGGCGAGGTCTACTTCGAGGTCGAGATGCACGACGCCTGGGTGTGGGACATGTACCGGCCCGCCCGTTTCGTCAAGAATGTCCGCGTGATGACGTTCAAGGACGTCAATGTGGAAGAGCTCGAAAAGCCCGACATCTCGCTTCCCGCAGATTCCGGATTCGGCGGCTGACCCGACCCGGCCCAGCGGCCGGGGGTCACCCGGCCGACCGCCCGAGGCGGATCACTCCGCCAGCACAACCACCTCGACCCGCTGCACCAGGTTGTTCGCGAACCCGCCCCGGTTCCACGGCTGCTCGACCGGCTGGGTCCGCCCGGAGGCGTCGACCGCCCGGGCGCCCAGCACGTGCCGCCCCGCCGTCGCCCGCCACGACACCTGCCAGCGCCGCCACGCCCACTCGCCCCCGGTGGGCTCGTCAAGGGTCGCCGGCACCCACGTCGCACCGCCGTCGAAGGTCACCTCGACGGCCGTCACCGGCGCGTGCCCCGACCAGGCGCGACCGTCCACCGTGCACGGCCCGGGCCGCAGCACCCGGGTCCGCGACATGAAGTCCGGGAAGCCCGGCGGGCGGACCAGGGCGCGGGGCTCGATCCGCGTCACCGGCACGCCCGGGTCGTCGGCGTCCTGCCGCAACCGGTACGCCACCGCGTTCTGGTAGCCGTCGAACGGCTCGGTCAGCACCCGGATGTCGCGCAGCCACTTGACGTGCGCCATGCCGTACCAGCCGGGCACGATCAGCCGTAGCGGCGCGCCGTGCTGCGGCAGCAGGGGAGCGCCGTTCATCTCGTACGCCAGCAGCACCTCCTCGCGCAGCGCGTCCGCCACCGGCAGCGCCCGCTGGTAGTCCTGCTCGACCCCGCGCTCCACGCCGTGGTCCGCGCCGGTGAAGACCACGTCCACCGCATCGTCGGCCAATCCGGCCTCCCGGAGCAGCGGGGCCAGCGGGGTGCCGGTCCACTCGGCGTTGCCCACCGCCTCGACCAGCCACGGCTGGCTGACCGGGCGAGGATGCAGCAGCGCCCGGCCGTTCCCCGCGCACTCCAGGGTCACCCGGTGGGTCACCCGCGGCCGCTCCCGCAGCGCCACGAGGTCGAGGCGCAGCGGGCTCGCGACCGCGCCGCCCACGGTCAGCGCGTGCGCCGCCGGGTCGACGTCCGGGATGTCGTAGTGGATGAGCAGGTAGTGCAGTCCGGCCGGGGTCACGTCGTAGCGCAGCGCCTCCAGCGGGATGCCGTGGTTGCGCGCGGCCAACTGGAGTTCCTCGGAGCTGATCGCCTCGTCCGGTCCGGCGATCCGGGAAGGTCCGCTGGCGTCGTCCACAGTGGTCATCTCGTTGCTCCTCGGCCTGGTCAGGGGTGGGTGAGACGGTCGTAGCCGAGGAACTCGAACATCGCCGTGCCCGGCTTCAACGGACGCGACGGGCCGCCGAAGCGATGTGCGCCGACGCCGACCCCGTCGGCCGGGCTGCTCACCGCGACCGGGGCGAAGCCCTCCTCGGCGAACCAGTCGCAGATGACGGGGACCAGGTCGGGCTCGCGGCGGTGCCGGGTCCAGAAGACCGTGCCGCCGGGGGCGCAGAGCGAGGCGCAGTGCCGGACCGTGGCCCGGATGTCGGCGTCGGTGATGTTGCCGAAGATGCCGCAGACGAGGACGAGGTCCGCCGGCACGAGGTCGGCGTACCGGTCGGTCAGCGCCGCGTCCCCGACGACCACCTCCACGCCGGTCAGGCCCGCCTCGGCGGCGGCCCGCCGGGCGACCTCGGCGTTGCGCGGTTCCAGCTCCACGAGGCGTGCCGTCACGTCCCCGCCGCGCGGATGGGTGGCGAGCACCGGGATGAGATCCCGCCCCTGACCGGCGCAGAGGCTGATGGCCCGCAGCGGTCCGGGAGGGGCGCTGTCGAGCGCCTGCGCGATGCGGTCCCGCACCTCGGCGAGGCGGCGGGACAGGGAGGAATCGGGCTGGTCGTAGTCGGTGTGCCAGGCGTACCAGTCCTTCGTCACGCGGCCAGCATAGGCGGCGCGGCGGTAGCAGATCCGCCCCGCCGGTAGGGGTGCGTCCACAGGCGGACGGTTGTCCACAGTGGCGTCATCGTCGGGTCGCGTGGTTGATGCGGGGCCGGCAGAGTGCGGTGGCGTGTCGAAGGCGTTGAACCTGGCCCGGGTGGCCCTCGTGCTCGTGTTGCTCGTGGTCCCGGCCCTGCCGGTTGCCCCTCCCGTGCCGGCCGGTGCCCGGATGTTGCCCGTCGCCCGGGCGTTCGCGCTGTCGCCGTCGGCCGGTCCTGGCCTGAGGTCGGTGGCGCGGCCTTCTGCGGTGGTGCCGTCTTCCGGGGCGCCGGTGCCCGATGCGCCGGCGGCACGGTTCCGCTGGCCGCTGCCCGGCACGCCGCGCGTGGTGCGCCGGTTCGACCCGCCGCCGCAGCCCTGGCTGGCCGGGCACCGGGGCGTGGACCTGGCCGCCACGCCGGGCGTCGAGGTCCGGTCGGCGGGCGCGGGGGTGATCCTCTTCGCCGGCACGGTGGCGGGGCGGCCGGTGGTCACCGTCGGGCACGCCGACGGGCTGCGCACCACCTACGAGCCGGTCCGCCCCGGCCCGGCCGCCGGCGCCCGTGTCGCAGCCGGCACACCGATCGGCCTGCTGGTGGCCGGGCACCCGGGCTGCCGCGCGGCGGCGTGCCTGCACTGGGGGCTGCGCCGGGGCGAGGAGTACCTGAACCCCCTCGCCCTGCTCGGGCTCGGTCCGGTCCGGCTGCTCCCGCTCGATCCGCCGCCCGCCGGAGGCGCCGCTCAGCCCTGGGCGAGCAGCGTGGGCAGCCGGACGGCCAGCCGGTCGTACTCGTCCGGAGTGTTGTAGACCTGGCCGCACAGGCGCAGGTAGCCGCGACCGTTCCAGGCGGCCGTCGACACCTCGACCGAGAGCCGGTCGGCGATCCGGGCCCGCAGGTCCCGCGCCGCGTCCATGGTCGTGGCGACGCCGGGCGGCAGCGGGATCAGCCGCATGGCGACCGTCGGCCCGCCGGGCTCCGGCAGGTCGGCCGGCGCCACCCCGAGGGCGTCCCCGACCACCCGTTGCCCGTACGCGGCCAGCGCCGCGTTGTGCGCCCGTACCCGCTCCAGGCCGAGGCTCCGCAGGGTGAACAGGCCGACCGGTGCGGCCAGCCAGCCGGTGTAGTCGAGGGTCGCCTGCCACTCCACCCGGGTCGGGAACCCGCTGCCCTGCTCCCAGGAGACCACCAGCGGCTGGATCCGCTCCCGCCACGGCTCGGCCACCACCAGCGCGGCGGTGCCGCGCGGCGCGTACGCCCACTTGTGCAGGTTGCCGACCCAGAAGTCGGCGCCCACCGAGGCCACGGTGGTCGGCAGCATGCCCGGGGCGTGCGCGGCGTCGACGAGCACTGGCACCCCGTGCTCCCGCGCCACACCGACGATCGCCGCCGTGGGAAAGAGCCGGGCGGTCGGCGAGGTGATCTGGTCGACGATCAGCAGTTTGGTCCGACCGGGACGCAGCCCGGCCCGGACGATCTCCACCACCTCCTCGTCGCCGGCGGTCAGCGGCACCGGCAGGGTCCGCGACACCGCCCCGGTCCGCGCGCACTCCCGCTCGACGGAGAAGCCCACCGCCCCGTAGCCGTGGTCGGTGGTCACCACCTCGTCGCCGGGGCCCAGCCCCAACGACTGGAGCACGATGGCGGCGCCCGTGGTGGCGTTGCCGACGAGGGCGGTGCCCTCGGGATCCGCGCCGAGGAAGGTGGCCAGGTGCCGCCGGGTGTGGGCGATCCGGTCGACCAGGCCCTGGGTGAAGAAGCGGAGCGGGTTGGCCTCCATCTCGTCGCGCAGGCGCTGCTGGGCGCGCTGCACGGCGATCGGCACCGCGCCGAACGATCCGTGGTTGAGGTGACTGACCGACGGGTCGAGGGAGAAGAGCAGCCGAGCCCCGGGGATCGGCTCGGGCGGCTGCGGGACCGTCATCGGGCGATCGTAGCCCGCCGTGGATCATCAACCCGCCGCTTCCGGCCCGCAACGCGTTCCGTCGCTGGGCCGTTGGCGCGCGGGCTGTCGACGCTCGTGGGTCAGGTGTCCGTCCCGGGGCCGGTGCGCGGCCCGGCGTCCCGGGTCAGGCGCGCGGGTGCGCCTGCCGGTACGCCGCCCGCAGCCGCTCCACCGAGACGTGGGTGTAGATCTGGGTGCTGGCCAGCGAGGAGTGGCCCAGCAACTCCTGTACGGCACGCAGATCCGCGCCACCCTCCAGCAGGTGGGTGGCGGCCGAGTGCCGCAGCCCGTGCGGGGTCACCCGTGGCAGGCCGGCGGCCTCGGCGTACCCGGCGACGATCCGGCGGGCGGTGGTGGGGTTGAGCCGGCCGCCCCGGGCTCCCAGCAGCAGCGCGTGCCCCGATCGGGGCGCCGCCAGGGCCGGCCGGCCGCAAGCGAGCCAGGCGTCCAGGGCCCGTTGCGCGGGCACCCCGTAGGGCACGGCCCGTTCCCGCCCGCCCTTGCCGAGGACGCGGACGACCCGGCGGGCCTGGTCGACATCGGTCACGTCCAGGCCGCAGGCCTCGCTGATCCGCACCCCGGTGCCGTAGAGCAGTTCGAGCAGCAGCCGGTCACGCAGCAGCACCGCGTCGGGCTCGTCGTCTCCGTCTCGGCCCGGCGCGGTGGCGCGGCCGGCCGTCGCGGCGGTCCGAGCGGAAGCGTCCTGTGCGTCGCCTTCGTCCCTTGGCGGCCGCGCGTTCCTGCCGGCGGGCCGGCTGTCGGCCTGCTTTCCGATCGGTGTGGCGGTCCCGCCGCTTGGCCGCGTGTCGACCTGGTCTGCGCCCGGCCCGGCGTTCCGGTCACCGGGCTGCGTGTCGACCAGGTTCGTGGCGGGTGCGGCGTTGCCGGCGTCGGTCCGCGTCCGGGTCAGGCTCAGGTCCGGGGCGTCCATCAGCGCTGCGGCCTGGTCGGCCCGCAGGACGGTGGGCAGTTCCCGGTGCGCCTTCGGACTGGCGAGCGGTGCGCCCACGTCGGCGGGCAGCAGGCCGGCTCGGTGCGCCCAGGCGCTGAACGTGCGCGCGGCGGCGGCCCGCCGTGCGAGGGACGTCCGGGCCGCGCCCATGGTCCGCTGTCTCGCCAGCCAGCTCCGCAGCACGGTCAGGTCGAGCTCCGACAGGTCGACGCACCCCATCCGCACCGCGTGGTCGAGCAGCGAGACGAGATCCGTGACGTACGCCCGCACGGTGTGCGTGGACCGGTTGCGCACCCGGGCCAGGTGGTCGGCGAAGTCGTCGACCGCCTCCCGCATCGGGGCCGGCAGCGCCTCGTGGGCCGCCCGCGTGCCACGCCGCTGGTCAGTCATCGCGAACTCCGGCCGACTCGTCGGTGCCGAGGCTGCCCGGGGCGCGCCTCGGAGCGGGAGCGGGCGGGAAACACGAGGTCAGCCTACGGCCCGTCGGCGGGTGGTGGCCGGCCGCCGCTCCGGGCTGGAGCCGCTGACCCGGCGGAGAGGACAGGGCCCCCTACACCGGCTGAGCGAAGGCAGGCACAGCGTCCGCGGTCCGCGACACCGGCTGACTGAAGGCAGGCGCAGCGTCCGCGGTCCGCAACACCGGCTGATTGAACGCACGCACAGCGTCCGCTCTCGGCGAGAGCCGGCCGGGATGGGCCCGGCCACACGGGCGATCGGCCGGTTCCGCCTCGCGCTGCTGCGGGCGCGCGGAGCGCCGAGTCAGGCCGGGTCGGGCGGGCGCTCGCGTGGGCGGCGTGCCGGAAACCGGAGCCGACGCGGGCACGGCACGCCGTACGGGGTGGCTGACCCGCCCTGGACAGGGGAAACTGTTGCTACGAAGAGGACGGTGGTGACGTTTCCGGATCGCCCACGGGCGGACCGCCGACGTCGCCGACAGGTGCCGACACCCTTGATGGCGGGCGGCCGGGCGCTCGGGCGTACCGGTGTGGTGGCGGCGCGGAGGGGTGACTCGCGAGACTGATCGGAACGGGCGTCCCGGGTGGCGACGCCGGCGGGAGGAGGGACCGAGCGTGGGGGTGGATGCCGTCCTCTACCGGCAGGTGCGGGCCGGGCCGGCTCGCCGCCGGCCGTCGTACGTCTCGACCGAGGTGGTGGCGGACCCGAACGACGTCCTGCTCAACCTGCTCAAGCGGGTGCGCGGCGGGGGTCGTACGCCGCTGCTGGACCGGGTCGACCCGCTCGGTGAGCTGGTGGTGGACGCCGAGGGGGTGCCGCAACTGCTGGAGGAGCTGCGCTGCCTGGCCGAGGTGGCCCGGGCGCCGGTGGAGGTCGACCAGGTCCGGCAGCTGGTCCTGCTGGCCCGGCGCTGCCTGAACAGCCGCGACGCCGAGATCCGGTTCGAGGGCGACTGAGCCCACTGATCGAGCGGATCAGCAGGGCGGGGTCACCAGCGGACTCGGACTGCCGCCGGTCGGCGCCCGGTCGCCCGCGGCCGCGCGCTCCGGCGGTGGTGCGAGGGCGTAGCCGTCGTCGCGGCGCACCACCATGGCCAGCTCCTCCAACATGGAGAGCTTGCGCATCGCGGTGCGCAGGTCCACCCCGGCGCGAGCCGCGATCTGTTCCACGCCGATCGCCTTCCGGCGGGGCAGCGCCTCCAGCACCTGGACCGCCTCGTCGTCGAGCCGGTCGCGCGGCTGTTCTGGCGCGCGGGCGGGTGGCGCCAGGTCGTACCCGATCCGTCCCACCTCCTCCAGCACGTGGGCGGTGCCGGTCACGAGCCGTGCCCTGGGGTGCTCGCGCAGCGCCTCGTGCGCGCCCACGGACATGGCCGAGGTGACCGGCCCCGGCACCACCATGCCCGGCCGGCCGACGCCGATCGCCCGGTTGAGGGTCTGGGTGGCGCCGCTGCGGGCCGCCGCTTCGACCAGCACCGTGCCCGCCGTCGCCGCCGCGATCACCCGGTTGCGGATGAGGAACCGGGGCCGCAGCGGCTCCGCGCCGGGCATCCACTCGCTCACCAGCAGGCCCGCCTCGGCGATCCGGTCGAACAGCGCGGCGTTGCCCATGGGGTACGGGCGGTCCAGCCCGCAGGCCAGCACGGCGACCGTGAGCCCGCCGGCGGTCAGCGCGCCCCGGTGCGCGGCGGAGTCGATGCCGAACGCCCCGCCGGACACCACCGTCCAGTCCCGGTCGGCCAGCCCGTAGCCCAGCTCGGTCGCGACGTGCGTGCCGTACGGGGTGGCCGCCCGGGCGCCGACCACCGCCACCGATCGGGCCAGCGCCTCGCCCAGCGGCGACGCCCCGCGTACCCAGAAGCAGAGCGGCGGGGCGGTCTCCAGGTCGACCCGGCGACCGGTCGCCGACAGCCGCAGGGCGCGCAGGTCGGCGACCTGGGCCGGCCATTCCTCGTCCTCGGGGGTGACCATCCGCGCACCGAGCCGCTCGGTCCGGCGCAGCGCCTGCTCCGCCACCTGCCGGGCCGCACCCGCGGCGGAGCGGGCCGCCACGGCCGACCGGAGCGTCGCGTCGGGCGCGCCGCCGTCCAGGAGCAGATCGAGCGCGGCGACCGGGCCCAGCTGGTCGACCAGGCGGTGCACCGACCAGGTGCCCGGTTCGGTGAGCCAGGTCAACGCCACCCGCGCCAGCAGGCGTTCCTCCGTGTCGGTCATGCGCCCTCTCCCGTCCTCAGCTGGATGGCCTCCGCGATGTCCCCGCCGTCGGGGCGGTCCCGCCCGTCCAGGTCGGCGATGGTCCAGGCGAGCCGGACGACCCGGTCGAAGCCGCGCGCCGACAGCGAACCGGTGTCGAGCCGCTTCCGGAGTTCCCGGGTGTCCCGCCCCGGCAGGCGCCACGGATGCTGGCGCAGGTAGGGGCCGGGGATCTCGGCGTTGACCCGCCGGCCGGTCGAGGACCACCGCTCGGCGGCGGCTCGACGCGCCGCGGCGACCCGGGCCGCGACCGTGGCGGACGACTCGTTGGGTGCGCCGGTCTGCAACAGCTCCGCCGCACGCACCGGAGGCAGCCGCACCTGGACGTCGACGCGGTCGAGCAGCGGGCCGGAGAGCCGGCCCAGGTAGCGCCGCCGGGCCAGCGGGGTGCACTCGCAGTCGACGTCGCCCGACGGCTTCGCGCAGGGACACGGATTGGCGGCCAGCACCAGTTGCGTCCGCGCCGGGTACTCGGTGGAGCCCTGGCTCCGGGCGACCTGGACCCGGCCGTTCTCCAGCGGCTGGCGCAACGCCTCGAGCGCCCCCTTGCTGAACTCGGCGGCCTCGTCGAGGAAGAGCACGCCCCGGTGCGCCAGTGACACCGCCCCGGGTCGGCCCAGCCCGGACCCGCCGCCCACGAGCGCGGGGACCGTGGCGGTGTGGTGCGGCGCCTGGAACGGTGGCCGGCGCAGCAGCCGGCCACCGGGCGGCAGCAGCCCGGCGATCGAGTGCAGGGCGGTGACCTCCAGGGCGGCGTCGTCGTCGAGCTCCGGCAGGACCGAGGGCAGCCGCTCGGCGAGCATGGTCTTGCCGGCGCCGGGCGGACCGAGCAGCGCCAGGTGGTGCCCGCCGGCGGCCGCCACCTCCAGCGCCCGGCGACCCAGCCGCTGCCCGGCCACCTCGGCGAGATCCGGCCCGCCGGTCACCGGAGCCGGCGCGTCGGCGGCCGGGCTGAGCAGCGGCGCGCCGTCCCGGACGAACGCGACCAGCCGGTGCAGGGTGTCGACGGCGCGTACGCGGACGCCGGGGATCACCGCCGCCTCGGCGGCGTTGCCGGCCGGCACCACGACCTGGACGAACCCGGCCCGGGCCGCGGCGGCCACCATGGGCAGCACGCCGCGCACGGGGCGGACCGTGCCGTCGAGGCCCAGCTCGCCGAGGACCACCGTCGCGTCCAGCGGCACGAGTGGCAGCTCGCCCGAGCCGCCGAGCACCGCCACGGCGATGGCCAGGTCGAAGGCGGAGCCGTATTTCGGCAGGGTGGCGGGCAGCAGGTTGAGCGTGATGCGGCGGTTCGGCCACTTCTGGCCGGAGTTGACGATGGCCGCGCGGACCCGGTCCCGGGCCTCGTGCAGCGCGGTGTCGGGCAGGCCGGAGATCACCACGCCGGGCAACCCGGGCGCCAGGTCAGCCTCCACCTCCACCACGTGCCCGGCCATCCCGACCAGGCCGACGCAGAGCACCTTGGCGTAGCTCACGGTCAGAACGCGCCTCTCACGTGCTCGACCCGGGCCGGCCCGGCGACCGGGAGCCGGACCGCCAGGACGTCGAAGCGGACCTCCTCGGCGGTCGTGCCCGTCGCGGCGAGCCAGCGGGCGGCCAGCCCGCGCAGCCGGCGCGCCTTGGCCCGCACCACCGCCTCGGCCGGACTGCCGAAGTCCTCCGTGCGCCGGGTCTTCACCTCGCAGAAGGCGAGCACCGGCCCGTCCCAGGCGATGATGTCGATCTCCCCGTCGGGGCACCGCCAGTTCCGGGCGATCGGGCGCAGCCCCGCCTCGATGAGGTGCCGCACCGCGCACCGCTCGCCGTACGCCCCGACGGCCTGGTTCCGCTTCGTCATGCCGGTCAGCGTGGGGCTTCCGTACCGGCGGCGGGGGCACCCTGTGGACGACGGGAGGCCCTGTGGACGGACGCACGATCATGCGCCCGCTGTGCTAGGCGTGGCGGGCCGGTGCCGTCGGCGACCCGGGCGATCCCGCAGTGACCAGCGACGATGCACGGGGCGGCCCGGATGGCGCGGATGGTGCCGGTCGCATACCGTGCCGGTCGTGGACGGACGACGGAGCTTTCCCGAGGATGAGCAGGGGTCGCACTGGGGCGACCGTGGGTACGAGCCGGACTGGCGCGCATCGGGCGAACGGCGCCACCGCGACGACTTCCCCGCCCCGGAGCAGCGCACCGGCGAGAACCGGTACGCCGACCCGGCCCGTTTCGGGACCGCCGACCCGCTCGGCGACGACACGGGCAGCTGGCGTCCGCACCGGCTGGACGACCCGGTGGAGACCTCCGGCGAGCTGCCGGGGGAGCGCGGCGGCCGGCGGGCGGCCCGCGAGTCCGCCGACCCGCTCGGCCCGGACCGCACCGCCGACCCGCTCGGCTCGACCCGCACCGCGGACCCGCTCGGCGGGGACCGGGCCGCCGACCCGCTGCGTCCCGGCCCGCTGGGCGGCTACCCGGTCGTCGACCCGAACCGCCCCGTCGACCCGCCCCATGGCGGCCAGGCGCCCACCCACGCCGGCCCGGCCCCGGCCTACGCCGGCCCTTCGCCGATCCCGGTGGGGGACCGGCCCAGCCCCGGCGCGGCGACCCCGCTGATCGTCGGTGAGCGTCCGGGTGGCCCCGCGCCGGAGATGACGGCCGGACCGGTCCCGCACCCGTTGGAGATGCCGACCGGCCCGATGCCGTCGGTCGCGCCCCGGCCCGACGGCCCGCCGCCCGGCGACGGCGTCTACCGCACCCGCCGCCCGGCTCTCGCGGTCCTGCTCGCCGTCATGGTGCTGGTCCTGGAGGTCCCCGCGCTGCGGGTGCTGCTGCGCGGCCTGGTCGGCGACCCGGTCTCCACCTCGCACGTCGTGGTGGGCACGTTCCTCGTGATCGGGCTGCCGATCTTCGGCACCGGCCTGTACGGGCTGCGCACCGGAGGGCTGGCGTTGGCCGACGGCAGCCGGGGCTGGCTCCGCCCGCCGACCGCCTACCTGACCGTCGGCCTGGTCCTCTTCCTCGCCGCCGCCCTGGCCGCCGGCTGACCCCGCCGCCCTCGCCCACGGCCGCTGGCTGAGATAGGCCGACGGACCACGGACCGCACGGGGCACGGTGCAGCGAGGCGTCCCGAAAGGGGCCGGATGGGCGTTCCCGAACCCCGGGACCGGGGGACGGAGAAGGGGCGTACACTGGTCAGCTGGCGACCGCCTTGCGCGGTCGACCTCGCGCGCCCTCTCCACGGACCTCTCGTGGGGCGGCGGCCTCCCTGGTCCCGATCTTGATCGGGCCCACCATGGCCGGCGACCGGGCGCCAGGCGTCCGGCCGCCGGCCGGACGGGACAACCAGGGATGAACAGGGAGTACCCACCATGGCCGTCGTGACCATGCGTCAGCTGCTGGAGAGCGGTGTCCACTTCGGGCACCAGACCCGGCGCTGGAACCCGAAGATGAAGCGCTTCATCTTCACCGAGCGCAACGGTATCTACATCATCGACCTGCGCCAGACCCTCGACTACATCGAGAAGGCGTACGACTTCGTGCGCACCACGGTGGCCGGGGGCGGCAGCATCCTCTTCGTCGGCACCAAGAAGCAGGCTCAGGAGGCCATCTCCGAGCAGGCGACCCGGGTCGGCCAGCCGTACGTGAACCACCGTTGGCTCGGCGGCATGCTGACCAACTTCCAGACGGTGTACAAGCGCCTTCAGCGGATGAAGGAGCTGGAGGCCCTGGGTGACCTGAGCGGCACCGCCGCCGGTTACACCAAGAAGGAGACCCTGCAGCTCTCCCGCGAGAAGGAGAAGCTGACCAAGACCCTCGGTGGCCTGCGCGACATGCAGAAGCTCCCGGCCGCGGTCTGGGTGGTCGACACCAAGAAGGAGCACATCGCCGTCGACGAGGCCCGCAAGCTGGGCATCCCGGTGATCGCCGTGCTCGACACCAACTGCGACCCGGACGAGGTCGACTTCCCGATCCCGGGCAACGACGACGCGATCCGCTCGGCCGAGCTGCTGACCAAGGTCGTCGCCGCCGCCGTCGCCGACGGTCTGATCGCCCGCTCCGGCCGTGGCCGTGGCACCGACGAGAAGCCGGAGCCGGGCCAGGTCGGCGCCGACGAGCCGCTGGCCGAGTGGGAGCGCGAGCTGCTCGAGGAGCCGAAGAAGGCCGACGAGCAGCCGGCGACCACCGCCGAGCAGCCGGCGACCGCCGCCGCGGAGTGATCTCGCCGTCGCGTCCCCACCGTCCGTTTTCCCGGTCGGTGGGGCGCGACGGGTACGCCGGGCAGAACCGGCCCGGATCCGGGTAACCGGCAGCCAGACCATCCAACGCAGTCTCCAACACCGAAGAGAGAGTCATGTCCAACTTCACCGCCGCGGACGTCAAGAAGCTCCGGGACCTCACCGGCGCCGGCATGATGGACTCCAAGAAGGCGCTGACCGAGGCCGAGGGCGACTTCGACAAGGCCATCGAGATCCTGCGCGTCAAGGGCGCCAAGGATGTCGGCAAGCGGGCCGGTCGCACGGCCGCCAACGGCCTCATCGCCCACGCCGGCCAGGCGCTGCTCGAGCTCAACTGCGAGACCGACTTCGTCGCCAAGAACGACGCCTTCATCGCGCTGGCCCAGCAGCTCGTCGAGCACGGTGTGGCCAGCGGCGTGACCAGCGCCGAGGAGCTGCTCGCCAGCACCATCGACGGCAAGACCGTGGCCGACCTGATCCAGGAGCAGTCCGCCAAGATCGGCGAGAAGCTGGTGCTCAACCGCTTCGCCAAGCTCGACGGCACCACCGCGGTCTACCTGCACCGCAAGAGCCAGGACCTGCCCCCGGCGGTCGGTGTGCTGGTGCAGTACTCGGGCAAGGCCGACGAGGCCGGCGACGCGGACGCCCGCGGCGTGGCCATGCAGATCGCCGCCATGCGCCCGAAGTACCTGACCCGCGACGAGGTCCCGGCCGAGACGGTCGAGTCCGAGCGGCGCATCGCCGAGCAGACCGCCCGCGAGGAGAACAAGCCCGAGGCGGCGCTGCCGAAGATCGTCGAGGGCCGGGTCAACGCCTTCTTCAAGGACTTCGTCCTGCTGGAGCAGGCGTCGGTCGCCGACAACAAGAAGACGGTGAAGCAGCTGCTGGCCGACGCCGGCATCGAGGTGACCCGCTTCGTGCGGTTCGAGGTCGGCCAGGCCTGAGCCGCCGTACCGGGCGCATGACGGGCCCGGGCGCAGGGAAATCTTCGACGAGGAGGCCGCCGGTGTACGTGACAGGCACCGCGGCCTCCTCGTCACATAGGGTCGGCAGCGGCAGTTACGCGGTACGCGGCGCCCACGAGGTGCGCGACGGAAGGGGCGGGGCGGATGACGCAGGTTGTGAGTGACCGGAGCCTGGCGGCGGATGACCCGACCGCCCCGCCGCCCGGTCGGGCCCGCCGGGTGGTGCTGAAGCTCTCCGGTGAGGTCTTCGGCGGCGGCGCCATCGGTGTCGACCCCGACGTCGTGCAGGCCATCGCCCGGCAGATCGCCACCGTGGTGCGCCGTGGCGTGCAGGTCTCGGTGGTGGTCGGCGGCGGCAACTTCTTCCGTGGCGCCGAGCTGCAGAAGCGCGGCATGGACCGGGCCCGCGCCGACTACATGGGCATGCTGGGCACGGTGATGAACTGCCTGGCCCTCCAGGACTTCCTGGAGAAGGAGGGCATCGAGACCCGGGTGCAGAGCGCCATCACCATGGCCCAGGTCGCCGAGCCGTACATCCCGCTGCGGGCGATCCGGCACCTGGAGAAGGGCCGCGTGGTCATCTTCGGCGCGGGCGCCGGGATGCCGTACTTCTCCACCGACACGGTGGCCGCCCAGCGGGCGCTGGAGATCCGTGCCGACGTGGTGCTGATGAGCAAGAACGGCGTGGACGCGGTCTACACCGCCGATCCCCGGATCGACCCGACGGCGAGCAAGCTCGACTCGATCACCTTCTCCGAGGTGCTGCGCCGCAACCTGCGGGTGGCCGACGCCGCGGCGTTCAGCCTCTGCATGGAGAACGGCCTGCCGATGCTGGTCTTCGGCGCCCAGGGCGACGACACCATCGTCCGTGCCGTCGGTGGTGAGAAGATCGGCACGTTGATCACCGCCTGACCGGTTCCGCCGAGCCGGCAGCGGTCCTCCGACACAGCAGCACCCGCACAGCCCACGACGAGCGACAGAAGGAGGCGAGGAGACCGGTGATCGACGACACCCTCCTCGAGGCAGAGGAGAAGATGGAGCGTGCCATCGAGCACGCCAAGGAGGAGTTCGGCGGGATCCGCACCGGTCGCGCCAACGCCGCCATGTTCTCCCGGATCGTGATCGACTACTACGGCAGCCCGACCCCGCTGCCGCAGATGGCGTCCATCGCCGTGCCCGAGCCGCGCATGGTGATCATCAAGCCGTACGACAACTCGCAGATCAACGCCATGGAGAAGGCGATCCGCGACTCGGACCTCGGGGTGAACCCGAACAACGAGGGCAACCAGCTGCGCATCGTGCTCCCGCAGATGACCGAGGAGCGGCGCCGCGAGATGATCAAGGTCGCCCGGCACAAGGGCGAGGAGGCCAAGGTGGCCGTCCGCAACATCCGCCGCAAAGGCAAGGAAGAGCTGGACCGCCTGGTCAAGGATGGCGAGGTCGGCGAGGACGAGGGCCGGCGCGCGGAGAAGGAGCTGGACGACCTGACCCAGCGCTTCGTCGCCACCGTCGACGAGCTGGTCAAGCACAAGGAGAACGAGTTGCTCGAGGTCTGAGCGCCGCGCACCCGCCACGGCACCGGTGTGCCGCCGCCCGTCACGGGTGGCGGCCCGGTGCCGTCGTCGTGCCGGACGGCGTCCGCCGTGCGAGCTTCCCGGGTGCAGTAGGCTCGGCACGATTCCCGCCCACCACGGAGTGAACAGCGGGGGTCGGCCGGCCGTCGGGCCGGTCAACCGGAACTGCTCGCGGCTGTAGGGGATGGTCTTGGTCTTGCGTCATGTGGTGGCTCCCGTACCGCCTGCCGGTGCGTGATGTCCCACCCCGACCCCTACGGCAACGCCGAGCCGCGCGGCTGGGACCACCCGGGGCCGCTGCCCTGGCCGGAGACCGACCTGGAGCCCGGCCCCTGGCGCCCCGGCGCCGAGGCGTACGCGCGTCCGCCCGTACGCCCGGCCGCCGACCCGTACGCCCGGCCGGCTGACCGCCACGACGGGCCCCGCGGCCGCCGGCCGTACGACGGCCCGCCAGGCCCCGAGCGCGGCTGGCACGAGGAGCCGGCCCCCGGCGGCCCGGGCCGCCTGGACGCCGGGCGGGGCCACCGGGACGCCGGCTCCGGCGGGTTCCGGCCCGCGGACCGGGACCCGTGGGACCACGACCCGCGCGACCGGGGCCCGGCCGTCGACCCGCGGGAGCGGTACGACGCGACCCCGCGGGGCCGCGGCTACGACCGGCCGGACGACGAGTACCCCACCGCCCAGATCGCTCCGGTGCGGGACGAACCGACCACTCAGCTGCCGGCGGTGCGCGACGAGCCCGGCCCGGACCCGGAGGCGCCGGCGACCCGGCGCTCGAAGGGCCGGCGGCGGGCCAGCGCGGACCGTCCGCCGACCGCCCAGCCCAAGTCCTCCCGGGCGGGCCGCAACCTGCCGGCCGCGATCGGGGTCGGGCTGGCGCTCGGCGCGGCCATCGTGGTGCCGCTCTTCTTCTACCTGCCGGCCTTCCTCGCCGTGATCGCCGCCGCGGTGGCGATCGGCTGCTGGGAGATGGCCCGCGCGGTACGCCGCAGCGGCGCCCACCCGCCGCTGGTGCCGCTCATGGCCGGCGGCGTGATCACCATCGGGCTGGCCTGGTTCGCCGGCCCGGACGCGCTCTGCCTCGGTCTGCTGGTCACCGTGCTGGGCACGATGATCTGGCGCCTGGGCGACGGCCCCGGCAACTACCAGCGGGATCTCACGGCGGCCACGCTCATCGCGGTATACGTGCCGTTCCTCGGCGGGTTCGCGGCCATGCTGGCGGCCGCTCCCGACGACGGTCACCTGCGGGTGCTGGTCACCCTGGTCGCCGTGGTGCTGTCCGACACCGGCGGCTACGCGGCCGGCGTCGCCTTCGGCAAGCACCCGATGGCCCCCACGATCAGCCCGAAGAAGTCCTGGGAGGGCTTCGGGGGCTCGGTGACCGCGGCCGCCGCGGGCAGCGCCCTGCTGCTCTGGCTGCTGCTCGACGTGGCCCCCTGGTGGGGCGCGCTGTTCGGGGTGGCGATCTCCGGTGCGGCGGTCCTCGGCGACCTCGCCGAGTCGATGATCAAGCGGGATCTCGGGGTCAAGGACATGAGCAACCTGCTCCCCGGGCACGGCGGCCTCATGGACCGGCTCGACTCGATCCTGTTCGCGGTGCCGACCGCGTACCTGCTGCTGGCGGTCTTCGTGCCGATGGCGGGCTGAGGCGTGAATCACGTGGGTGGCGCCGCCCCGGCCGGCCGGTCGGGACCGATTCGGCACCCACGGACAGGTGCGTCACCCGTTCGGCGTGTCAGACTGGACGCGCCATGACGAGCCTCCCGCTGATCTCCGTAGACCCCGACGCCCGCGGCCGCCGGCCCGCGATGCCACCCCGTCACCTCGCCGACCTGGACCTGCCGGGCCGGCAGGCGCTCGTCGCCGAGCTGGGGGAGCCGGCGTTCCGCGCCAAGCAGGTCTCGAACCACTACTTCGGCCGTCTGGTCCGCGACCCGGCGCAGATGACCGACCTGCCGGCGGCGACCCGCGAGCGGCTGGCGGGCACGCTGCTGCCCACCCTGCTCAACCCGGTGCGGGAGATGGCCTGCGACGACGGCGCCACCCGCAAGGCGCTCTGGCGGCTGCACGACGGCTCGCTGGTCGAGAGCGTGCTGATGGGTTACCCCGACCGGGTCACCGTCTGCATCTCCAGCCAGGCGGGCTGCGGCATGGCCTGCCCGTTCTGCGCCACCGGTCAGGCCGGGCTGACCCGCAACCTCTCCACCGCCGAGATCGTCGACCAGGCCGTCTACCTGGCCGGGGTGGCCGCCTCGGGGGCGGTGGCCGGCTCCCCGCCGCGCCTGTCGCACGTGGTGTTCATGGGCATGGGCGAGCCGCTGGCCAACTACGCGCGGGTGGTGGCGGCCATCCGCCGGCTGGTCGCCCCGGCCCCCGAGGGGCTCGGGCTGTCCCAGCGGCACATCACCGTTTCCACGGTCGGCCTGGTTCCTGCCATCCGCCGACTGGCCAGCGAAGACCTCTCAGTGACCCTTGCGTTGTCGCTGCACGCCCCCGATGATGAGCTGCGCGACGAACTCGTGCCGGTCAACCAGCGCTGGAAGGTGTCCGAGGTGCTGGACGCGGCGTGGGACTACGCGGACACGACGGGGCGTCGCGTGTCCATCGAATACGCGATGATCAAGGACGTGAACGACCAGCCGTGGAGAGCCGATCTGCTCGGGCGGCTGCTGGCCGGCAAGCTGGCCCACGTGAACCTGATCCCGCTCAACCCGACTCCGGGCAGCCGCTGGGACGCCAGCCCGAAGCCGGTCGAGCGGGAGTTCGTCCGGCGGTTGCGCGACGCCGGGGTGTCCACGACGGTGCGGGACACCCGGGGTCGCGAGATCGACGGGGCGTGTGGGCAGCTCGCCGCCGCCGAGGACAGGGACAGCGACCCACGCGCCGCAACGGCGTGACGGCGTAGCGGTAGAGACCAGGAGACATAGTGGCGAGTCAGGGTCAGCGTTTCCGGCGTAAGGCGCTCCGCCGGGGATACAAGGTCGACGAGGTCGACGCCTTCCTGGATCGGGTGGAGGCGACACTCGCCGGCCAGCCGGTCGGCGCGCCCGTGGCCTCCCAGGAGGTCCACGACGTCGTCTTCCGGGTCCGCTTCAACGGCTACGACGAGTGGCAGGTCGACCTGCACCTCGACCGGGTCGAGCGGCAGCTCGCCGAGCTGGAGGAGCGCGGTGGCGCCCCCGGTGGGCGGGGTGGCGACCCCCGGATGGCCGACCGGCTCGGCCCGCCGATGCGCGACGACCGGGGCCTCTCGCCCGTGCCGCAGCCCCCCATGCCGCCCCGGCCGATGCCCGCGCAGGCCGGCCCGCCCGCCGACCGCTACGGCAACCGCTACGACGAGCCGACCGGCGCCTTCGCCGGTGGGTACGACGCGCCGCGCGGCGGCTACGACGCACCCCGGGGTCCGGGTGGCCCCGGCCCGATGGGTCCGGGCGCCCCGATGGGTCCGGGCGCCCCGATGGGCCACGGCGGCCCGCCCTCCCGCGGCCTGCCTCCCGGCCCGGGCGGCTACGGCCAGGACGGGGGCTTCGACGGCTTCGAGGCCGGCCGGCACGGCCGCACCGACATGACCGCCGAGATCCGGATGCCCGAGCGGGACCTGCGCGGTCGTGGCCCGGCCGGCCCGCCGCCGGTGCCGCAGCAGGGCTACGGCCCGGACCAGGGCTACGGCGGCCCCGACCAGGGCTACGGCGGCCCGGAGCAGGGTTACGGCGGCGGCCCGGGCATGTCCGGCCCGCCCATGGCCGGTCCGCCGATGGTGGGCCCGCCGATGGCCGGCCCGCCCGGCAGCGACCTCTACCGGGTGGACCAGATCCGCCGCAGCTTCCAGGTGCGCCGCTTCGGCAGCGGGTACGACCCGGACCAGGTCGACCGGTTCTTCGAGACCCTGCTCGGCGGCATGCAGGGCCGCAACCCCATGCCGGTGAACCCGAAGGACCTCGACACCCTGCGCTTCGGGCTGGTGCCCGGCGGCTACTTCGAGGCCGAGGTCGACGCCGCGCTCAAGGACGTGCAGGACATCCTGCTCGGCCGCTGAGCCGCCGCACGACGACAAAGGGCCCGTCCCCGATCGGGGGCGGGCCCTTTCGCGTGCCGGTCGAGCGCGTGCCGGTCAGGACCGCAGGCCGTTGCGGCGCAGCACGGCGTCGCCGATGACGATCGCCAGCAGCAGGGCCGCGAGCCCGAACAGCCAGATGTTCTCCACGTTGCCCTCGTGGTTGCCGCAGAGCGCCATGACCACCAACACCACCGCCGAGAGCACCGCGCCGATCCGCCCCGACTTGCGGTGCCCCGGCCGGTGCTGGTCGGGCGCGGTTACCGGCTCACTTCCTGCCACTGTCGGTCCTTCCCTCGCGATCGGATCTCCGGTTAGTCTGGCACGCCCCGTGGCGGCCCCGGTGCGGGGTCCGCCCTGATCGGGCCGCCCGGGTTTCCGGACCCGCCCGGTGTCCCGGGCCGTCGGACCCGGGCGGTCGGGTCGGAACGTCACTACCGGCGTCGCGGGACGGCGACCACACTGCCTCCGGTAGCGTCTTGACGTACGCCTGATGCCTTTTTGAGGGGGACTACGGTGCGAGTGACCGGTACGGGCCATGCCAGCATGCGGATCGACACGGCCGCGGGCAGCATCCTGTGCGACCCGTGGGTCAATCCCGCCTACTTCGCCTCGTGGTTCCCCTTCCCGGACAACTCCCAGCTCGACTGGGCGGCCCTCGGCCAGTGCGACTACCTCTACGTGTCGCACCTGCACCGGGACCACTTCGACGCCAAGCACCTGCGCGACCACATCTCCAAGGACGCCACCGTCCTGCTGCCCGAGTTCCCCACCTCGGAGATGGAGGACGAGCTGCGGGAACTGGGCTTCACCAAGTTCCTCAAGGCCCCGAACGAGCAGGTCGTGGAGCTGCCCGGCGGCCTGAAGATCATGATTCAGGCGCTGACCAGCCCGACCGACGGCCCGATCGGCGACTCGTCGCTCTGGGTGGAGTACGACGGGGTCCGGCTGCTCAACCAGAACGACGCCCGCCCGACCGACCTGACCGTCTTCGCCGAGCTGGGTCACGTGCACGCCCACCTGCTGCAGTTCTCCGGCGCGATCTGGTACCCGATGGTCTACGAGCTGCCGCAGGCGGCGAAGACCGCGTTCGGCAAGCAGAAGCGGGAGCGGCAGTTCGACCGCACCTGGCGCTACATCGACGACCTGAAGGCCGACCACGTCTTCCCGATCGCCGGCCCGCCCTGCTTCCTCGACGACGAGCTGTTCCAGTTCAACGACGTCTTCGGCGACGAGGGGAACATCTTCCCCGACCAGTCGGTGTTCCTGTCCGAGTACGCCAAGGTCGGCGGCACCAACGGCATCGTGCTGCTGCCCGGCAGCGTCGCGGAGGTGACCACCGAGGGCGCGACCACGACGCACCCGGTGCCGGTCGAGGAGTTCTTCGCGAACAAGCGGGCCCACCTGGAGGAGATGCGGGAGCGCAAGCGCCCGATCATCGAGGCGGAGAAGGCGTCCTGGCGGCACCCCGAGGTGGACGTGCTGGGCGAGATGAAGCGCCGGATCGAACCGCTGCTGGACGAGTCGATCTACCTGGCCAAGGGCGTCGGCGGGCCGGTCCGGTTCGACCTCGTGGGCTACGACGGTGAGAGCGTCGAATCCATCGTGGTGGACTTCCCGGGCAAGGAGGTGCGGCCGTACGCGGACGAGAAGGTCCGCTACCGGTTCCGTACCGAGCGGGCGCTCATCGAGCACCTGCTCTACATCGACGAGGTCGACTGGGTCAACTCGCTCTTCCTCTCCTGCCGGTTCTCGGCGGCCCGGATCGGCCAGTACAACGAGTTCGTCTACGCGTTCTTCAAGTGCCTCTCCGAGGAGCGCCTCCAGTACGCCGAGGGCTGGTACGACGAGCACGAGCGGGCCGTCGACGCCGAGGACATCACCCTCGACGGCTGGGTGGTGCAGCGCCGCTGCCCGCACCTCAAGGCGGACCTGAGCCGGTTCGGCATCGTCGACGGCGACCAGCTCACCTGCCAGCTGCACGGGTGGAAGTTCGACCTGTCCAGCGGCCGCTGCCTGACCAGCGTCGGCCACAAGATCCGCGCGCACCGCGCCGACGCGGAGACCCCCGCCCCGGCCGGCGAGGCGATCAGCTGAGTTTTCCCCCGCCCGCCGCCCCCGCCGGGTGACCATCAGGTCGGGAAGGGGGCGGTGTGGCGGAGGGCGCGGGCAGGAGCGGGTACCGGTTCGGGCGCGACCGGGAGATGACCCGGGACGCCTCCCGGGTGGAGACGTTCAGCGACGGCGTCTTCGCCGTCGTGCTGACGGTGATGGCCGTCGAACTGCTGCAGAACGGCCCGGCCCGGGATCCCGGGCGGGAACTCCCCGACGCCCTCGTCCAGGCCTGGCCGACCTACCTGGCCTACGTGATCACCTTCGGGATCGCCGGCCAGATCTGGCTCGGCCACCACAACATGTGGCGGTACGTGGTGCGGGTCGACCAGGTGCTGCTCATGTTCAACCTGCTCGTGCTGCTCTTCGTGGCGGCGATCCCGTTCACCGCCGACCTGCTGTCGGACAACCTGCGCGGCAGCGCGACCGAGCAGCGGCTGACCGCCGCCCTCTACCTGGGCACCGTGCTGGGCGAGTCGCTCTTCTTCAACCTGAGCTGGTGGTGGGCCCGCCGGCACCGGCTGCTCCACCCCGACCTGGACCCGCAACTGGCCCGGGCGGTCTCGCGGCGGCTGGTGATCCGCCCGCTGCTCTACACGATCGCCTTCGCCTTCGTCTTCGTCGACCCGGTCCTCAGCCTGCTCCTCTACCTGCTGCTGCTCGTCGGCCTCTCCCTCATCCGCCGGCCCGGCGACCTGCCCCGCTCCGCCGAGGCCGGCGGTGCGGTCACCGACCGAGGTCGTTGAGGATGCGCTGGGCGGCGTTGTGCCCGGCCGCGCCGATCACGCTGCCGGCCGGGTGGCAGCCGGCGCTGCCCGCGTAGACACCGTCGATCCCCGTGGCGTAGGGCATCCGGTCGGTGAACGAAACGGTGTTGTCGACGTGGTGGATGTGGCCGCCGGTGATGCCGAAGTGCGCCTCGATCCCCGGCGGGGGCAGCGGCACCGCGTCCGCGATCAGGTCGGCGGTGCCCGGGGCGTACCGCTCGCAGATCTCGACGAGCCGGTCGACGTAGCCGGGCAGCGCGGCGTCCCAGGTGGTGCCGGCCAGCTCGTAGGGGACCGACTGGACGAACAGCGCCGACGAGTGGTGCCCGGCGCCGTCGGAGAGGGACGGGTCGACGGTCGTGTGCAGGTACCACTCGATGGTCGGCTCCTCGGGCAGCCGCCCGGCCTGGACGTCCGCCCACATGGCGCGCAGCGCGGCCATCGGCGGCTCGCCGCCGGCGCCGACCAGCGAGGCCGAGCCCGGGAGCAGGTGGATGGTGGAGCCGAACGGGCTCGGCGCGTCCGCCGGCAGGCAGGAGAACCGGGGCAGGCCGGTGAGCGCCAGGTTGAGCTTGAGCGTGGTGCCGGGCCGGCGGACCGCCGCCATCCGCGCGCCCAGCTCCGCCGGGAGCGCGCCGTCGGGCAGCAGGTCCATGAGCCGGTACGGGTCGCACGCCCCGAGCACCACGGAGGCGGCCACCTCCCGTCCGTCGGCGAGCACCACCCCGCTCGCCGCGCCGCCGTCGAGGGTGACGCCGGTGACCGGCGCGCCGGTCACGATGCGGGCGCCGGCCGCGCGGGCGGCGTCGGCGAAGGTCCGGGAGACCGTGCCCATGCCGCCCTGGGCGATCATCCAGGTGCCGCCCGAGCCGGGCAGGCGGCACATGTTGTGCACGAGGAAGTTGTGCCCGGTGCCCGGGTCGTCCGGGCCGGCGTTCAGGCCGGATAGGCCGTCGGTCACCGCGTACATGCTGACCAGCAGCTCGGAGCGGAAGTCGAAGCGGGCCAGGTAGTCGGCGACCGAACCGCGGACCAGGTCGACGAAGACCTGCCGGAGGGCGGGCCGGACGTACCGCTCGGCGGTCTCCTCCACCGGCAGCGGCTCGGTCAACCAGGCCGGCGCCAGGTCCTCCCGGAGCTGGGCCAGCTCCGCCTGGAGCGCGTCGTCGGCGGCCGCGTCCGCGGGGGAGAACATCTCCGCCACCTGCCGCCGGGACGACGCGGCGTCGCTGCCGAAGAGCAGGTACGGGGAGCCGAGCCCACCCGGGGTCGGCAGGAAGTAGTGCGGGTCGCGGCGCAGCACCGGGATCGTCACGTCGAGGGTGGCGAGCAGCTCCGGCGGCATCAGCCCGAGCAGGTACGACCCGGTGGAGTGCCGCAGCTCGGGCACCTTGGGGAACGGGTTCTCGGTGCGGGTCGCGCCGCCGATCACCTCGGCCGCCTCCAGCACCAGCACGTCGAGGCCGGCGCGGGCCAGCAGGATCGCCGAGACCAGACCGTTGTGCCCGGAGCCGACCACGACGACGTCGGCGCGGGACGGCAGCTCACTCGCATCGCTCATGCCCGGGCAGCCTAGTGGCGCGAGGCCCGGTCCGGGGAGGGGTCGGCGGAGCCGACCTGCCGCGAACGCCGTTCACTCTCCTGCGCGAGAATTACCGGCTACGGCCGCGACGGTCGGTGAGGGGGCGTGGCGATGTTCGCCTGGTGGGGGCGCGTGGTCGTACGGGCCCGTTGGGCGGTGCTGGCTGCCGCGGCGGCACTCGTGGTGCTCGGCGCGACCTGGGGCGCCGGCGTCTTCGGCGAGTTGACCGGCGGCGGTTTCGACGACCCGGCCAGCGAGTCCAGCCGCACCGCGCAACGGATCACCGCCGAGCTGGGCCGGCAGGGCGCCGACGTGATCGTGCTCTGGTCCAGCGACACGGCGACCGTCGACCAGCCGGCCTTCCGCGAGCCGGTCACCCGCACGGTCGCCGGGCTGCGCGGCCGCCCCGCGGTGACCGGCGTGACCACCTGGTACGACAGCCCCGCCCCGGCCCTGGTCGCCACCGACCGCCGGGCCACGTACGCGCTGATCCGGCTGGCCGGCGCCGACGACGACGCGCGGGCGGCGCAGTTCGAGGCGCTGCGGCCGGCCCTGGACGCGCCGGGCCTGCGCACCGAGGTCGGCGGCACGGTCGCCTTCCAGCACTTCGCCACCACCCAGACCACCGAGGACATCACCCGCGCCGAGACGCTCTCCATGCCGGTGCTGCTCGTGCTGCTCGTGCTGATCTTCGGCGGGCTGGTCGCCGCCACCACGCCGCTGCTCATCGGCGGGCTGGCCATCCTGGGCGCCTTCGTGGCCGTCCGCCTGGTCAACCTGGTCACCGACGTGTCGATCTTCGCGATCAACGTCATCACGCTGATCGGCCTCGGCATGGCCGTCGACTACGCCCTCTTCGTGGTCAGCCGCTTCCGCGAGGAACTCGGCGCCGGCCACGACACCGCCACGGCGATCCGCCGCACCATGGCCACCGCCGGCCGCACCGTGCTGGTCTCCGGCCTCACCGTGGCGCTCGCCCTGGCCAGCCTGCTGATCTTCCCGCAGGCGTTCCTGCGCTCGATGGGGCTCGGCGGGGTGGCCGCGGTGCTGGTCGCCATGCTGGCCGCGCTCACCGTGCTGCCGGCCCTGCTCGCGGTGCTCGGCCACCGGATCGACGCGGTGCGCGTACCCCTGCCGTGGCGGCGGCGGGCGACGGGCGCGGGGCCGGCGGCGGCCGGGGCGGGCGGCGCCTGGGCCCGGATCGCGCGCAGCGTGATGCGCCGGCCGGTGCGCTACCTGGTCGGGGTCGCGGTGCTGCTCGCCGTGCTGGCCACGCCGTTCCTGCGGATCACCTTCGGCGGCTTCGACGAGCGGGTGCTGCCCGCGGACGCCGCACCCCGGGTCGTCGCCGAGCGGATCGCCGGTGAGTTCCCCGGCGGCCAGGTCGCCCCGATCGACGTGCTGGTCTCGGGCGCCCCGGCGTACGCGGCGCGCGGGCTCGCCGACCGGATCGCCGCGGTGCCCGGCGTGACCGGCGTGCAGGTGACCGCCCAGCGCGCGGAGAGCACGCTGCTGTCGGTGAGCTACCCCGGGGAGCCGACCGGCGACGTCGCCCAGCGGGTGGTCCGCGACCTGCGCGCCCTGCCCGCGCCGTCCGGCGGCGAGGTGCTGGTCGGCGGGCGGCCCGGCGCCGACCGGGACCTGCTGGACAGCCTCGGCGACCGGCTGCCGTGGATGGCCCTGCTGATGGCCGGCGCCACCCTGCTGCTGCTCTTCCTCGCCTTCGGCTCGGTGGTGCTGCCGGTCAAGGCGGTGCTCATGAACCTGGTCTCGATCGGCGCCTCGTTCGGCGTCATGGTCTGGATCTTCCAGGACGGTCACCTCGCCGGCCCGCTCGGCTTCACCCCGACCGGGTTCATCGAGCCGAGCAACCCCATCCTCATGCTCGCCGTGCTCTTCGGGCTGGCCACCGACTACGAGGTGTTCCTGCTCAGCCGCGTCCGCGAGGAGTGGGACCGGACCGGGGACAACACCGGCGCCGTGGCCGCCGGCCTCCAGCACACCGGCCGGATCATCACGGCCGCGGCGCTGCTGCTGATCATCGTGGTGGCGGGCTTCACCACCGGCGGCATGTCCTACATCAAGCTCATCGGGGTCGGCATGATCGTCGGCATCGTGGTCGACGCGACCCTGGTCCGCGCCCTGCTCGTGCCGGCCACCATGCGCCTGCTCGGCCGCTGGAACTGGTGGGCGCCCGGCCCGCTGGCCCGTGTTCACCGCCGCTACGGCCTCCGGGAGACCGGCACCGGGGATCAGGCGCGGGCCGCTGCCCGGGTGGCCCGCCAGCGGGACAGCGCCAGGGTGGCCGAGTAGCCGGCCAGCACGATCACGTGGAACAGGTAGAGCCACAGCAGCACCGCGACCCCGCCGCCGATCTCGTCGAACCCGCCGAACGGCGCCCCAAGGTCCAGCGGCAGTGAACAGAACAGCACGAAGCCGTGCAGGAAGCCGGACAGGTTCGCCGCCGTGAACGAGCCGAGGCCCACCGTGGCCAGCCAGTCCGGTGCGGCCGGCCCGACCACCCGGAACACCCACACCAGCACCGGGGTGAGCACCAGCCAGGTGGCCAGGAAGGAGAGCACCACGCCGAGCGCGCCGAGCCAGCCGCCCTGCTTGACCAGGTGGGTGGTGAGGGGCAGCGCCATGAGCACCGCCAGCAGCAACGCCGGGGCCGGGGCGAGCAGCGGGAGCAGCAGCAGCCGCCCCCGCCAGCCGACCAGGGCCCCGGCCTGGCCCGGCGGGGTGGCGACCGAGACGAACGCCCGGCGCAGCCCTTCGCCGTAGAGCGACGCCGGCAGGAGCGAGGCCAGCGCCAGCAGCGGGGTCAGCCCCAACCCGGCCTCCACCAGCGCGGCCACCGCCCGGTCGGCGCCGATGTCGGTGGGCAGGGTGTCGATGGCGTACGCGGTGAGCCGGCGCACCCGGCCGTCCCCGGCCAGAAGCCCGGTGAGCCAGATCGCCAGCAGCGCCACCGGCACCACGGCGATCGCACCGTAGAACGTGATCGCGGCGGCGTGCAGCGAGAGGTCCCGCCCGCGTACCGGCCGGAACGCCGTGCCGGTGATCCGCTTCGCCGCCTGCCACCGCTCGCCCATCGCCACCTCGTTCCCCGTGGGGCGGCCCGGCACGCATTACGATCCGGCATGTGATCACCTCGACCGAGCGGCTGGTGGTCCGGGACTGGACGGAGTCGCCCGACGACCTGGCCCGGATCTACGACATCTACTCCCGGGACGAGGTGATGCGCTGGCTGGGCGGCGGCGCCGGGCGGATGACCGACCCGGCCGAGGCGCGCGAGCGGGTGCACGCCTGGCGCGAGCGCTACGCCCCGTACGCCGGCCGCTGGGGCCTCTGGGCCATCGAGCCGCGCGGGGCCGGCCCGGCCGTCGGCAGCGTCCTGCTCAAGCCGCTGCCCGGGCGCGACGGGGTCACGCCCACCGACGACATCGAGGTCGGCTGGCACCTGCACCCCGACGCCCAGGGACACGGCTACGCCACCGAGGCGGCCCGGGCCGTGCTGGAACGCGAGTTCGCCACCGGCACCCGGCAGGTCTACGCGGTGGTGATGGCCGGCAACGAGCCGTCGATGGCGGTGGCCCGCCGCCTCGGCATGACCCACCTGGGCACCCGCACCGACTGGTACGGCGGCGCCGAACTGGAAACCTTCGTCCTGGCCCGCCCGGCGTAGCCGTCCGGCGGCGCCGGCCGTATCGTCTCCGCTCGTGTTGATCACCTTCACGGCGCAGCCGGACCGGAAGCTGTTCGGCGTCGCGCTGCGCCGGGCCTTCCGCCGGACCCTCCGCGTGTACTGGCTCTGCGCCGGCGTGACGGCGCTGCTGGCCCTCCTGGCCTGGGCCGGGGGTGACACCGCCGGGGTGGTGATCGCGAGTGCCGGCACCGTCGCGCTCGCGCTGGTCGCCTGGTGGGCCGGCCACCGGACGGTCAGCATCAACTGGAAGCTCTACGGCCGTCCCATCGTCTGGTCCGTCGGCGAGGAGGGGGTGCGCTACGACGGCGAACTGGTGGACTGCCTGGTCCGCTGGCCCGCCGTGGAACGGGTCGAGGCCGTTCCGCACCACCTGATCTTCCGGATCGGCCGGTACCAGGTGCTCCCCGCCCGGGTCGACGGGCTGGACGCGGAGCAACGCGACGAGCTGCTCGCCTTCCTGCACGCCCGGGGCCTGCTCGGCCGGCCGGCGGAGGAGGCCGCCCGCCGCCTCGCCCCCGCCCGGTAGGGCGTGCCGAATCTTGGCGACCTGCCGTTCGCCACGAACGGAAAGTCTCCAAGATCTCCCGCCGCGACCACCGACGCCGTTCGTGGCGCACCCAATGTGCGAGGCGTGGCCCTTCCGATGTGCGAGCTTTCAGTGCGAGCCGGCCGGTGGCGGCCGTCGGGTGGGAGAATGGAGGCTTCCGTGAGGGTGGAGAAGGTGAGCCCCGTCATGTCGACCGACGCGCAGCGGGACCCGGACGAGCCTGGCGCGGCCCACGTGCCGGCGGATGAGCTCGCCCGGCGCCAGGGTGTTCAGCCGGTCACCAGCCTGGACGATCTGGCCCGGCCGGAGTTGTTCGAGACGGACGAGGAACTGGATCGCTTCCTCGCCGACCTGCACACCTCCCGGCACGAGGGTGCTGCGTGAGCCTGGTCGTCCTGGACACCGACGTCGCCTCGGCGATCCTGCGCGGGCGGGTCGATGAGCGGCTGCGAGCCCGGCTCACCGGTCGGACCCTCTGCATCACCTTCGTGACCCTCGGCGAACTGACCAAGTGGACCGTGGTGCGCAGCTGGGGGCCGCGGAAGCTGGCGGACCTCGCCCAGTGGCGGCGGCACGTCGTTCTGTTGCCCTTCGACGAATCTGTCGCGATCGCCTGGGGCCAGCTCCAGGCCACCGCAGCTGCGGGGACGACCGAGGCCGGTCAACGATTCCTGGATCGCGGCCTGCTGCCTGGTGCACCAGCTGCCGCTGGCCACCTTCAACGGCAAGGACTACGCGCACCATGAGGGCCTCCGGCTTCTCGACCTGGTCTGACCACGGGCGGGCGGCCGCCTCCTTGGAGCTGCTGGGCATCCGGGATCAGGCCTGGACCGCCGGCGACGCGCTGAAGCTGCTGCCGGAGACCAACGGGCCGAGGATCGAGGTCCTCAGGGGTTGCGTCGTCGTCACGCCAGGCGGCTCCATCGACCGGCGCGGCGTGCAGATGGAGCTGGGGCACCGGATCAGGACGGCGGCGAGAGCCGCCGGTTGGTGGGCGTACCCGTCGGTCAACGTGGTGTCCGGGGACGACCTGTTCATCCCCGACCTCGTCGTGCTGCGAAGTTCCGGAGGCGGCCGGCGGGCGGTGGACATCGCGACGGCCGTCCTGCTCGGGGAGATCGCGCCGGCCGGGCTGTTCGACCGGCCGAGGGAGTACGCGGCTGCCGAGGTGCCGTTCTTCCTCCGGGTGGACCTGCGCAACCGGGTGCCGGCACTGGCACTCTACGAGCTGGTCGAGGGTGAATACCGTCCGCTCGCCGCGGCCGCGGCCGGCGCCACCTTCGTCATGTGGCAGCCGTTCGAGTTCAGCGTCGACCCGGCCGACCTGCTCGACGAGGAGGCGCCCGAGGAGGCATCGGCGGAGGCGTCGGGCGCGGGGGAGTGAGGCTCCCAGTGGGCGTTCAGGAGGGCTGGGGAAGAATGGGCGCGTGACGTCTCCCCGCGCCCTCGTCCTGCTCGGCTCGACCGGATCGGTCGGCACCCAGGCCATCGACATCGTCCGGCGCAACCCGGACCGGTTCCGGGTGGTGGCCCTCGGCGCCGGCGGCGGCAACGTGGAACTGCTCGCCGCGCAGGCCCTGGAGCTGGGCGTGGAGGCGGTCGGGGTGGCCCGGGCGTCGGCCGCCCAGGATCTCCAGCTGGCGTTCTACGCCGAGGCGAGCCGGCGCGGCTGGGCCACCGGCGACTTCCGGCTGCCCAAGATCGTGGCCGGGCCGGACGCCATGACCGAGCTGGCCGGGTGGCCCTGCGACGTGGTGCTCAACGGGGTGGTCGGGTCGCTGGGGCTCGCGCCGACGCTGGCGGCGCTGCGCGCCGGGCGTACCCTCGCGCTCGCCAACAAGGAGTCGCTGGTGGCCGGCGGCCCGCTGGTCAGGGCCGCGGTGACGCGGCCGGGGCAGATCGTCCCGGTCGACTCGGAGCACTCGGCGCTGGCGCAGTGCCTGCGTGGCGGCACCCGGGGCGAGGTGCGCCGGCTCGTGGTGACCGCCAGCGGCGGGCCGTTCCGGGGCCGGCGGCGTGACGAGTTGACCGAGGTCACGCCGGAGCAGGCGCTGGCGCACCCGACGTGGAACATGGGGCCGGTCGTGACGATCAACTCCGCCACCATGGTCAACAAGGCCCTGGAGGTGATCGAGGCGCACGAGCTGTTCGACGTGCCCTACGCCGACATCGAGGTGATGGTCCACCCGCAGTCGGTGATCCACTCGATGGTCGAGTTCACCGACGGCTCCACGCTCGCCCAGGCCAGCCCGCCGGACATGCGGCTGCCCATCGCGCTCGGCCTCGGCTGGCCGGACCGGGTGCCCGGTGCCGCCGCCGCGGTCGACTGGACGAAGGCCCACAGCTGGGAGTTCTTCCCGCTCGACGACGCCGCCTTCCCGGCCGTCGCGCTCGCCAAGGGGGCCGGTGCGGCCGGGCGCTGCCGGCCGGCGATCTACAACGCGGCGAACGAGGAGTGCGTGGCCGCGTTCGTGGCCGGGCGGCTGCCCTTCCTGGGCATCGTCGACACCCTGGAACGGGTGTTGGAGGACGCTCCGGACTTCGACGAACCAGGTACCGTCGAGGACGTGCTCGCCGCCGAGTCGTGGGCACGGGGGCACGCCCAGGCGATCATCGCCGGGTCGCTGGAAGGAGCCTGATGGTTTACCTGCTCGGGGTGGTGCTCTTCGCCCTGGCGATCCTCATCTCGGTGAGCCTTCACGAGGCGGGGCACATGCTCACCGCCAAGGCGTTCGGGATGAAGGTCACCCGCTACTTCGTCGGCTTCGGGCCGACGCTCTGGTCGTTCAAGCGGGGCGAGACCGAGTACGGCGTCAAGGGCATCCCGCTCGGCGGCTTCTGCAAGATCGTCGGAATGACCCCGCAGGACGACGACGTCGAACCGGGGGACGAGAAGCGCGCCATGTGGCGCTACCCGGTGTGGAAGCGGACGATCGTGATGTCCGCCGGCTCCATCACCCATTTCGCCCTGGCCCTGGTGACCCTCTGGATCATCGCGGTCTCCGCCGGCCTGCCCAACCCGAACTTCCCGAACACCGAGGACGGCTTCAAGGCCGAGCCCGCCGTGATCGCCCTGGCCCCGTGCGTCGTGGTGGAGAACGCCGCCCGCGCCTGCCAGGCCGGCGACCCGGCCAGCCCGGCCGGGAAGGCCCAGCTCCAGGACGGCGACCGGATCACCGCGGTCAACGGCAAGCCGGTCTCCACCTGGGGCGACATGCTGGACGTCGTCCGGGCCACCCCGCCCGGCGCGGCCACCGTCGACTACGTGCGCGACGGCAAGCCGGCCACCGCCACCGTCGACCTGGCCGCCGTGCAGCGCCCCCCGCTCGGCGACCCCAAGGGCGCCACCTCGGCGGTCTCCGCCCTCGGCGTCGCGCTCCAGCCGACCACGCCCACCCGGGTCCAGTACGGTCCGGCCGCCGCGTTCGGCGCGACCGCCGACTTCACCGGCAACATGGCGGTGCAGACCCTGCACGCCATGCAGCGGATCCCGCAGAAGGTCCCCGCCCTGTGGACCGCGGTCACCGGCGGCGAGCGTGACGTGGACACCCCGATCAGCGTGGTCGGCGCCAGCCGGCTCGGTGGCGAGGCCGTGGAGAACAACGCCTGGCTGGTGTTCTTCATGCTCTTCGTCTCGCTGAACTTCTTCATCGGCGTGTTCAACCTGCTGCCGCTGCTCCCGCTGGACGGCGGCCACATCGCCATCGCCTGGTTCGAGCGGGCCCGCTCCTGGCTCTACGCCCGGATCGGCCGGGCCGATCCCGGCCGCGTCGACTACCTCAAGCTCATGCCCATCACGTACGCGGTGATCCTGATCGGTGGCGCGTTCACGCTGCTGACCGTCACCGCGGACGTCGTCAACCCGATCACGCTCTTCTCAAGGTGAGTGCCTGAAGTGACCGCTGTCAGTCTCGGTATGCCCCCCGTACCGCCGCCGCCGCTCGCCCCGCGCCGGGCCAGCCGCCAGATCATGGTCGGCTCGGTGCCGGTCGGTGGGGGCGCGCCGGTCTCGGTGCAGTCCATGACCACCACCCTGACCGCCGACGTGAACGCGACGCTCCAGCAGATCGCCGAGCTGACCGCGTCCGGGTGCCAGATCGTCCGGGTGGCCGTGCCCTCCCAGGACGACGTCGAGGCGTTGCCCGCGATCGCGAAGAAGTCGCAGATCCCGGTGATCGCCGACATCCACTTCCAGCCGAAGTACGTCTTCGCGGCGATCGACGCCGGCTGCGCCGCGGTGCGGGTGAACCCCGGCAACATCCGGCAGTTCGACGACAAGGTCAAGGAGATCGCGAAGGCGGCCGGCGACGCGGGCGTGCCGATCCGGATCGGCGTGAACGCCGGCTCGCTGGACAAGCGCCTCCTGGCGAAGTACGGCAAGGCCACCGCCGAGGCGCTGGTCGAGTCGGCGCTCTGGGAGTGCTCGCTGTTCGAGGAGCACGGCTTCCGCGACATCAAGATCTCGGTGAAGCACAACGACCCGGTGGTGATGATCCGGGCCTACCGGCAGCTCGCCGAGAAGTGCGACTACCCGCTGCACCTGGGCGTGACCGAGGCCGGCCCGGCGTTCCAGGGCACCATCAAGTCCGCCGTGGCGTTCGGCGCGCTGCTGGCCGAGGGGATCGGCGACACCATCCGCGTCTCGCTCTCCGCCCCGCCGGTCGAGGAGATCAAGGTCGGCGCCGCGATCCTCGAGTCGCTGGGCCTGCGCGAGCGGGGCCTGGAGATCGTCTCCTGCCCGTCCTGCGGCCGCGCTCAGGTCGACGTCTACAAGCTGGCCGAGGAGGTCACCGCCGGTCTGGAGGGGCTGCCGGTGCCGCTGCGCGTGGCCGTCATGGGCTGCGTGGTGAACGGCCCGGGCGAGGCCCGCGAGGCCGACCTCGGCGTCGCCTCCGGCAACGGCAAGGGCCAGATCTTCGTCAAGGGCCAGGTCGTCAAGACCGTGCCCGAGAGCCAGATCGTGGAGACGCTGATCGAGGAGGCGCTGCGCATCGCCGACGAGATGGGCGCCGAGATCCCCGAGGAGCTGCGCGGCCTGGTGCCGGGCGGCGCCACGGTCACCGTGCACTGACGCGCCGATCCACCGACGACGTGCGGCCGTTCCCACCCCGGGGGCGGCCGCACGCGCCGTCTCAGGCCCGCGCCACCGGCCGGGGCACGGCGGCGAACTCGGAGAGGGTGAACCAGCGGGGGAGGGCCCGGCGCAGCGCCTCCGGGCCGGTCACGGTGACCGCCCCGCCGCGCAGCGCCGCCGGCCAGTCCAGGTCGCCCAGCCAGACCTGCACCAGGGCGCGCAGGCTCGCGTCCACCGTGACGGTCACCTCGTGGCCGGGGTCCACGTCGCAGACGTCGGTCTCGCCGGTCCGGATGACGAGCCACCAGTCCCGGAGGTCGGCCGTGACGTCGTGGAAGCGGAACCGGACGACGGTCCGCCCGGCCGGGACCGCACTGTGGTCGACGTGCCGGTGCATGTCCCAGAGCAGCAGCTTCGGGTCCAGGTCGGCGTCGCCCAGCTCGCCGATCCAGCGGACCCCCCACGCGCCCAGCGCCTCGAGCACCGGCCGCAGTTCGCGCCCGGCCCGGGTCGGCACGTAGCGCACGTCGGTGCCGTCCACGTGCCGCTCGACGACGCCGGCCCGGACCAGCTGGTGCAGCCGGCGGGACAGCAGGGTGGGCGACATCCGCGGCAGGCCGCGACGCAGCTCGTTGAAGCGCTCGGAGCCGCTCACCAGCTCCCGTACGACGAGCAGCGTCCACCGCTCGTCGAGCAGCTCCATGGCCTTCGCGACGGGGCAGAACTGGTGGTAGGAGGCCCCCATGGGCGGCACGCTACGCGGCCGGGGCGGGCCGGGCCAGGAACCTGTCGGGACCGGTACACATCTCGTACTAGGGCGTCGCCCGCCCGCTGCCTAGCGTCCGGACCAGGAACGACGCAGAGGAGCAGTCATGATCGAACAGCTGGACGTGGACCGCGCCGTGAAGGCCCGGCACCGGCAGATGTGGGCGCTCGGGAGTTACGCCGCGGTCGCCGCGGAGGTGATCCCCGAGCTGGGGACGACCCTGGTGGGGGTGGCGGGCGTCGGCCCGGGCGACCGGGTGCTGGACGTCGCGGCCGGGACCGGGAACGCGGCCATCCCCGCGGCCCTGGCCGGTGCCCGGGTGGTGGCCAGCGACCTGACCCCCGAGCTGCTGGAGATCGGGCGGGCACTGGCCGCGGAGCGCGGCGCGGAGCTGGAGTGGCAGGAGGCCGACGCCGAGGCGCTCCCGTACGCCGACGGGGAGTTCGACCGGGTGCTGTCCTGTGTGGGGGTGATGTTCGCGCCCCGGCACCGGGCCGCCGCCGACGAACTGGTGCGGGTCTGCCGGCCGGGCGGCACGATCGCCCTGGCCAGTTGGACGCCCGAGGGGTTCATCGGGCAGATGTTCGCCGCGATGAAGCCGTACGCGCCCCCGCCGCCGCCCGGCGCGCAGCCGCCCCCGCTCTGGGGCGACGAGGAACACGTCCGCGCCCTGCTCGGGGACCGGGTCACCGATCTCGTGCCGCGCCGCGCGGTGGTCACCGTGGACCGGTTCGCCACCCCGGAGGAGTTCCGCGACTACTTCAAGGCCCACTACGGGCCGACGATCGCGGTGTACCGGGCCGTTGCCGAGGACCCCGAGCGGGTGGCCGCGCTGGACGGCGACCTCGCGGACCTGGCCCGCCGCCACCTCGACGCCGGGGTGATGCGCTGGGAGTACCTGCTGGTCACCGCCCGCCGGGGCGGCTGACGGCGGTGCCGGCCGGGGTGGCGGTCCCGTGCCCACCCCGGCCGGCGAAGCGGCGGCTCACTCGGACTCGGCGAGGATCGCGTACAGCTTGCGCCGGGTCTCGTCGAGCACCTGGGCGGCGCGGGCCCGCTGGTCGTCGGTGCCGGTCATCATCACCTGGCGCAGCGCGTTCATGGCCTGCGCGCCGGCGTCGCGGATGTCGTGCCAGCTGTTCACGGTCTGCTCGGCGAACTCGCCCCAGGGCGGGGTCTGCGCCGCCTCGGTGGCCTCGGCCTGCCCCTGCTCGGTGAGGGCGAACCGCTTGCGCCCGCCGTCGGAGTCGGCGGCGGCCGCGATGACCCCCTCGTCCTCCAGCAGTTGCAGGGTCGGGTAGATCGAGCCGGGGCTGGGCCGCCAGGCCCCGCCGGTCCGGGAGTCGATCTCCTGGATCATCTCGTAGCCGTGCATGGGCCGCTCGGTGAGCAGGGCCAGCACGGCGCCGCGCACGTTGGGCCGGCGCCCGCGCCCGCGACCCCGTCCACCCCGGCCGTGGCCGTGACCGTGCGGTCCGGGCGGGAACGGCGGCGGCCCCGGGGGTACGGGCGGGAAGCCGAAGCCCCGCATCCGCATCTCGTGGTGCATGGCGTGCATCCGTCGGTGGAAACCCATCGGGCTCTCCTTCTGTCGCTCTATCACTGATGCATCAACGATATATCGGCAATGCATCGCCGACAAGCCAAGATGTGGGACGGGTCCGCAAACCGTACGTACGTCTTGCTAGGGTGTCGGCGTGCGCCTGCTTCCCGAACCGGGCCCGTCCCGGACCCTCGCCCTGTCCACCCTGATCAACACCGTCGGCCGGGGCACCTGGCTCACCGCCAGCGCGCTCTTCCTCACCCGCTCGGTCGGCCTCTCGGTGGCCCAGGTCGGCCTCGGCCTCACCATCACGGCGCTGGTGAGCCTCGTGACCAGCGCACCGATGGGCTACCTGGCCGACCGGCTCGGCCCGCGCGGGCTCCAGATCACCGCCCTGCTCGCCTCCGCCGGGTTCACGGCCGCCCTGGTGGCCGTCCGCTCCTTCGCGGGGTTCCTCGTGGTCGGGGTGCTCATGGCGGTCGCCGACTCGGCGACCCGGGGCGCCCGCGGCGCGCTGATCGCCGGGGCGGTGCCGCCGGACCAGCGGGTGCGCACCCGCGCCTACCTGCGCGCGGTCACCAACGTCGGCATCTCGGTCGGCACCGTGCTGGCCGGCTTCGGCCTGGCCGCCGACACCCGGACCGCGTACGTGTCGCTGATCCTGCTCGACTGCGCCACCTACCTGGTCGCCGCGGCGGTGCTGTTCCGGCTGCCGCCCGTGCCGCCGGTGCCGGCGCCCACCCACGGGCCGCGGCTGATCGCCCTGCGGGACCGGCCGTTCCTCGCCTTCACGGTGCTCGACGGGCTCATGTCGATGCACTTCAGCCTCATCAACATCGCCCTGCCGCTCTGGATCGCCGGGCACACCAGCGCGCCGCGCTGGTTGATCTCCGCCTGCCTGCTGGTCAACACCGTGGTGGTGGTGCTCTTCCAGGTCCGCGCCTCCCGGGGCACCGAGGACCTCACCGGTGCCGGTCGGGCGGCGCGCCGAGCCGGCGCGGTCATCGCTGTCGCCTGCGCGCTCTTCGCGGCCGGCGGCGGCGTGCCGGTCGCGGTGGCCGTGCCGCTGCTGCTCGGCGGCGCGCTGGTGCACGTGGTGGGGGAGTTGTGGCACGCGGCGGCCGGCTGGGGCATCTCGTTCGGGCTGGCGCCGGCGCACGCGCAGGGCCAGTACCAGGGCGCGTACGGGATGGGCATGCAGCTCGGCTCGATGATCGCGCCGGTGGTGGTGACCACGCTGGCGATCGGCTGGGGCGTGCCGGGCTGGCTGCTGCTCGGCGGGCTGTTCCTGGTGCTCGGGTTGCTGGTGCCGCCGGTGGTGCGCTGGGCCGCCCGGACCCGGCCCGCCGTGCCGGAGCCGGAACCCGTTCCGGTCGGCTGAGCCGCCACTCACCACCGATCGTCCGGCGTCTCCAGGTCGGCCCGCGCGGGCCGGGGTGCATCTGGCAGGCTGGTATCCGTGCTCACGGTGCCGGTACGCCAACTCGGGGAGTCGGAGCGCCGTGCCGTGGAACGGCTGCTCGACCTCGACCCCTACGCCGGCGCGCAGGTCGCCGAGCGGGTGGCCGCGCGCGGGCTGGCCTGGTGGCGGGCCGAGGGGCGCATCCTGGGCTACGGTTCGCGCCGCAACCTGGAGTCGATCTGCTGGCTCGGCGGCAACCTCACCCCGGTGCTCGCCTCGGAGTCGGCGGTGGAGGCCTTCGCCGACCAGCTGAGCGCCGAGGAGCGGCTCTGCTCCTCCATCGTGGGCCGCGCCGACGCGGTGCTCGGGCTGTGGGACCGCCTCTCCGCGCACTGGGGGCCGGCCCGGGACGTACGCCCCAACCAGCCCCTGCTGGCCACGGACGCCCTGCCCGCCGTGGCGCCCGACCCGGACGTGCGCCGGGTGCGCGGCGGTGAGGTCGACCGGCTCTTCCCGGCGGCGGTGGCGATGTACACCGAGGAGGTCGGGGTGTCGCCGCTGGCCGAGGACGGCGGGCGCGGCTACCGGCGGCGGGTCGGCGACCTGGTGCGCGCGGGCCGGGCCTACGCCCGGTTCGTGGACGGCAAGGTGGTCTTCAAGGCCGAGCTGGCCGTTGTCACCCGGCGCACCGCGCAGGTGCAGGGGGTCTGGGTCGCGCCGGAGTGGCGTGGCCGGGGCATCGCGACCGCGGCCATGGCGGCCGTCGTGCGGGACGCGCTGGAGCGCGTGGCTCCCACGGTCAGCCTCTACGTCAACGACTTCAACCTGCCAGCCCGCCGGGTCTACGAGCGCTGCGGCTTCCGCCCGGTCGGCACGCTCGCCACCGTGCTGTTCTAAATCACCCGCCCGGCCGGCATGGCCGGGATCACGCCGCTTCGCCTTGCCTCGAGCCGGACACCCGACGCTATGCTGGGCATGT
The DNA here is from genome assembly GCF_900091435.1 of Micromonospora chaiyaphumensis. Taxonomy (GTDB): domain Bacteria; phylum Actinomycetota; class Actinomycetes; order Mycobacteriales; family Micromonosporaceae; genus Micromonospora; species Micromonospora chaiyaphumensis. Next base: position 101,582 of record NZ_FMCS01000010.1, on the reverse strand, counting down.
TTTTGTACTGACCAGTCAGTCTAGAAGTCGGGAAGCGGTGCGATGAAGATCGTCGAGGCCAGCGGGCTCGGGCTGCGCACCCGCCGGGGCTGGGTCTACCGCGACATCGACCTCACGGCCGGGGCCGGCGAGCTGCACGCGGTCACCGGCCCGCCGGGCAGCGGCCGTACCTCGCTCCTGCTCGCCCTGGCCGGGCACTTCCCGCACACCCACGGCGAGCTGCGCCGCCGGGGCCCCGCCGCGCTCGGGCAGGTGGCCGGCGTGCACGAGCCCGATCCCACGCTGACCGTCGCCGAGCACATCCAGGAACGGCTGCTGCTGCTCGGGCCGGTGCCGCGCCGCCGCCGGCAGCTCGTCCCGGTCGCCGCCGTGCGGGCCCGCCGGGCCTACCGCCGCGACGCCTTCGCCGCCGCGATCGCCGGCGCCGGCTTCACCGACGCCCCGCTCGACCCCGACCGGTACGGCCGCGACCTCACCCCCGTCGAGCGGCAGGTGCTCGGGCTCGTGCTGGCCAGCCTGAGCGGCCCGAACCTGATCGTCGCCGACGACGTGGACGCCGGCGCCGACGCGCCCGAGCGGTCGTGGATCTGGGCCGCCCTGACCCGCCTCGCCGACCAGGGGTACGCCGTGGTCGCCAGCGCCCGCGCCGTCGAGCCGGGCGTGAGCGCCATCGCGCACCGGATCGGCGACCCCACCCTGCCCAGCCCGGCCCTGACCCCCGAGGTGACCGCATGAGCGTCGTACGACTCGCGCTGTTCGAGCTGCGCCGGATGACCCGGGGCCGGCTGCCGCGCGCCGCGCTCGCCGTCCTCACCGTCATCCCGCTGCTCTACGGCGCCCTCTACCTCTACGCCTTCTGGGACCCGTATGGGAACCTCGACCGGATCCCGGTCGCCCTGGTCAACGCCGACCGGCCCGCGAAGGCCAGCGACGGCAGCGAGGTGCACGCCGGCCGCGACCTCACCGACGAACTGCTCGACCGGAAGGTCTTCGGCTGGACGGTGACCGACCAGGACGACGCCACCGAGGGGCTCCGCGACGGCCGCTACCACCTGGTCTTCTCGATCCCGGAGGACTTCTCCGCCACCCTGGCCGCCAGCCCCGAGCCGGACCGGCCGGCCCGCCGGGGCGAGCTGAAGGTGGTCAACGACGACGCCACCAACTACCTCTCCGGCCTGCTCGCCCGCTCGGCATTCAGCGAGATCCGGGCCGCCGCGGCCGAGAGCACGGCCGCGTCGTACTTCGACAAGATGTTGATCGGATTCACCGACGCCAAGGCCGAGACGGGCCGGGCCGCGGACGGCGCCGGGAAGATTCACGACGGGCTCGACACCTCGCAGCAGGGCGCCGGCCAGCTCGCCGACGGGCTGGGCACCGCCGAGGACGGCGCCGGGCAGCTCGCCGGCGGGCTGAACACCTCGGTGCAGGGCGCGACCAAGCTGGCCACCGGCCTGGACCAGCTCTACACCGGGGCCGCGCAGATCGCCGACGGCGCCAACCGCGCGGCCACCGAGACCCGCGCCGCCGCGAAGCAGGTCGACGCGGCGGCGGACAGGTACGAGCCGCTGCTCCGGAAGAACGCCGCCGACATCCAGCGGGCCGCGACCCTGGTCGCCGAGGGCGCCCAGGCGCTCGCCGACGGCCTCGACGCGCTGCCGGCCAAGGCCGACGAGGTGGTCGGCCAGGCGGAGAAGGTGCGCGACCGGCTCGACGCGCTGGTGCAGGAGCACCCGGAACTGGCCGACGACCCGAACCTGGCCGCCGCCCGCAAGGCCGCCGACCAGACGGTCACCGCGGCCCGGGCCATGGTCGCCGCACTCGACCGGACCGACCTCGCCGCGCTGAAGAAGCAGATGACCGAGGTCGCGCAGACCGCCCGGGAGGTGGCCGCCGCCGCGCCGCACCTGGCCGACGACGTGGCCACCGCCCGGGCCAAGGTCGACCAGTTGGCCGGCGGCCTCACCACCCTGGCCCAGGGCAGCGCGCAGCTGCGCGACGGGCTCGGCGACGCCGCGGACGGCGCCGACCAGCTCCGCGGCGGCCTCTACCGGCTCGCCACCGGCGCCCGGCAGCTCGACGGCGGACTGGCCCAGCTCAGCAGCGGCAGCAACCGGCTCGCCGACGGGCTGACCAAGCTGGAGGGTGGTGCCGGGGACCTCGCCGACGGGCTCGCCGCCGGGGAGAGGAAGCTGCCCGGGTACGACGACGCGGGCAGCCGCTCCGACATCCTCGGCGACCCGGTGGGGCTGATCCGCCACTCCGACCACCCCGCCGGCTCGTACGGCGTCGGCTTCGCCCCGTACTTCCTGGCCCTGGCGCTCTGGGTCGGCGCGATGATCACGTACATGCTGCTGCGGCCGGTCAACCGGCGGCACGTGATGTCCGGCGCGCCCGGCTGGCGGGTCGTGCTCGCCGGCTGGCTGCCGGCCGCCGCGATCGGGCTGGCCCAGGTCGCGGTGCTCTACACCGTGGTCACCCTGGCGCTGGGCCTCGACCCGCGGCACGGGCCGGCGACCTTCGGGCTGCTCGCGCTCACCTCGCTGGCGTTCACCGCGATCATGCAGCTGCTCGGCGTGGCGCTCGGCCCGGCCGGCCGGCTCGCCGCGCTGGCCCTGCTCATGCTCCAGCTCACCTCCTCCGGCGGCACCTACCCGGTGCAGACCTCGCCCGGCTTCTTCCAGGCCGTCCACCCCTGGCTGCCCATGACCTACGTGGTGGGTGGCCTGCGGCACACGATCAACGGAGGGCCGGCCGGGCCGGTGGTCACCGGGGCGCTCGTCCTGCTCGCCTTCGGCCTGGGCGCCCTGGCGCTCACCGTCGGCGCGGCGCGCCGGTCCCGCCGGCTCACCCCGGCCAAACTGCACCCCGAGCTGACCATGTGAGGATGGGCGGGTGACGGACGGACGGACCCGCCGGCGGGAGGACACCCGGCAGCGCCTCTTCGTGGCGGCGGTGGAACTCATCGCCGAGCAGGGCTTCTCGGCCACCACGGTGGACGACATCGCGACCCGGGCCGGGGTGGCGAAGGGGACCGTCTACTACAACTTCGAGTCCAAGACCGTCCTCTTCGAGGAGCTGCTGCGGCACGGCATCGGCCTGCTCACCGCCGACTTCCGGGCCGCCGTCGCCGGGCTGCCGCCGCGCGAGGCGATCGCCGCGCTGGTCCGCGCCGAGCTGGAGTACATCCGCCGCTACCGGGCCTTCGCCCAGCTCCTGCTCTCCGAGATGTGGCGCACCAACCGGGAGTGGCAGCAGACCCTGCGGCTGCTGCGCGGCGAGGCCATCGAGGTGATCGCCGAGACCGTCCGCGCCGGGGTGGCCAGCGGCGACCTCCCCGCCGACCTGGATGTGCGTACCGCCAGCTCGGCGCTGTTCGGCGTCGGGCTCGTGGTCGCCGTGGACTGGCTGGTCTTCCAGCCGGACCGGCCCATCGAGGACGTGCAGGAGGCGCTGCTCGGCATCGTCCGCCGGGTCGCCCAGACGTGACACCGCGGCGGTAAATCGTTTGAGCCGCCGGGCCCGGCGGGTGAGGCTGGGGGCACCGCCCCCACCGACCCGAGTCCGGAGGACTGTCCATGCGCCTGCTCCGCGACCTCTGGGCCACCGCACCGCGCCGGATGGCGGCCGTCCTGCTGCTGATCCTCCTCGGCGCCGGTGGCCAGGCCGCCGCCTCGGCGCTGGCCGGGCCGGTGCTCGTGCACCGGTCGTCCGGCTGGTTCACCGCGCTGGCCGTGGCGCTGGTCGCCGCCGTGGTCACCGACCTGCTCATCGGCCTGCTGATGGCCGGCCTCACCGCCGACTGGTCCGCCGACGTCCGGCGCCGGCTCTGCCGGGTCGCGCTCGGGCAGGACCTGCCCACCCTGGAGACCACCCCGGTCGGCGAGCTGCTCGACCGGATCGACAACGACGTCTACCAGGTCGCCGCCGAGATGCGGAACACCGGCGTGCGGCTCGTCCAGGGCGTCGCCGTCTGCCTGCTCGCCACGGTCAGCGCCCTGGCCTTCTGGTGGCCGGCGGGTGTCGGCATGATCCTGCTGACCGCCCTGCTCGGGGTGGCGCTGCGCCGCCCCACCGCCCGGATCGCACCGGCCCGGATGGTCGAGGAGGAGGCCTGGTCCGACCTGGCCGCCGTCATGGAGGAGGCGGTGCACGGCCAGGACGACGTGCGCACCAGCCTGGCCCGGCCGTACGTGCTGCGCCTCTACGCCCGGCGGGCCGCCGAGGTGATCTCCCGGGGCGGGCGCGTCTTCCGGCTGTCCGCCCGGGTCACCGCGCTGGCCGCCGGTGGCGTCCGGGTCGGCATCGCCGCCGTGGTCCTGGCGGGGGCGTGGGCGCTGGCCACCGGCCGGGTCGACGCCGCCCGGCTCACCGCGATCTGGCTGCTCGCCCTCGCCTTCGGCGCGACCGTCGAACACATCGCCCGCTGGGTGCCGCACCTGCAGCAGGCGCTCGGCGCGTGGGCCCGGGTCCAACTTCTCGCCGACTCGCGGCAGGAGCCGAGCGGCGGGGTCACCCCGGCCGAGGGGGACCTGACCGTGCGTGGGCTGACCTTCCGCTACCCCGCCACCGGCGAGGATCGCGGCCCGGCGCTGCGCGACGTCACGCTCAGCTTCGCCCGCGGCCGCTCGTACGCCCTGGTCGGCCGCACCGGATCCGGCAAGTCGACGCTTGCCAAGGTGCTCACCCGGGCCGTGGACGTGCCGTCCGGCACCGTCTTCCTGGGCGACACCGACCTGGTCGACCTGGACGTCGAGGCGCTGCGCCGCTGGATCGCCGTGGTGCCGCAGCGCACCGAGATCCTGGCCGGCACCCTCGCCGAGAACGTCGCGCTCTTCGACCCGGACCTGCTCGACGACGCCACCCGGGCGCTGGAGGAGCTCGGGCTCGCCGGCTGGATCGCCGAGCTGCCCGACGGTGTGCACACCCGGCTCGGTGAGGGCGGGCACGTGCTCTCCGCCGGGCAGGAGCAGCTCGTCGCGTTCGCCCGGATCCTGGTCCGCGACCCGCACGTGGTGATCCTCGACGAGGCCACCGCGCGGCTCGACCCGGTCACCGAGAACCGGGTACGCCAGGCCACCGAGCGGCTGCTCACCGACCGGATCGGCATCGTCATCGCGCACCGGCTCTCCTCGGTGCGCCGCTGCGACGAGGTCGTGGTGATGGCCGACGGCGCCGTGCTGGAGGCCGGACCGCTGCGCGAGTCGGCCCGCTTCGCCGAGCTGCTCGCCACCAGCCACGCCAGCGCCTACGTGGGCACGGGCGCCCGCCGCGGCGGCGTCGAGCTGCTGGACGGTCCCGAGGGCTGGCCCGACGAACCGGCCGAGTCGACCGAGCCGGCCACCGCGCCGCGCCCGGTCGCGGTGCCGCGCACCGACCCGCCGCCGCTGCCCGCCCCACCGCCCGCGCGGACCCTGCGGGAGATCCTGCGGCTCGGCACCAACGACCCGCGGTACGGGCTGCTCTCCATCTGCGTGTTCATCGTGCTGACCCTGCTCGGGCTGGACGGCTCGGTGCTGCCCTGGCTCTGGGCCGAGGTGGTCGGCGGGGGCGACCCGTGGCTGCCGGCGCTGGGCATCGTCGCCGCGCTGCTGGTGGTGCTGCCGCTGCCGTACCTCACCAACCTCTGGTTCCCGCAGTGGTGGATCCGGCAGATGCTGCGGATCAGCGCGCGGCTGGTGCACGGGCAGACCGGGGCGCGCCGGGTCAGCGGGCACACCCCGGCCGAGGTGGTGGCCCAGGGCGGCGACACCGACCGGGTCGTGCAGCTCGCCGACAACCTCATGGACCAGTTCATCTCGCTGGCCATCGTGATCACCATGACCCTGGTGACCGGCAGCGTCGTACCGGCGCTGTTCTTCGTGGGGACCATGGTGGTCTCCGGCCTGGCGGCGACGCTGTTCGGGCCCCGGCTGGAGCGTACGGCCGCCGGCACCGTCAAGGCGCGCGCCGCCTTCGCCACCGCCCTGGTCTCCTCGCTGTCTGCCGCCCGCACGGTGAAGCTCGCCGGCGCGACCCGCCCGGTGCTGCACCACCTCGCGAAGCTGGACACCGTGCGCAGCGACCGGCAGCGCCGGGAGATCGCCATGCAGGTGTGGGCCCGGTCCACCCCGTCGATCGCCAGCGGCCTGCTGCCGATCGGGGCCTGGGCGCTCTACCTGGCCGGCGGGCTCTCCGCCGGTGCCACCCTGGTCGCGGTCTCCACCCTCGGTGCGGCCCGCTGGTTCGCCTGGACCACCGCGTCGCTGGTCTCGCACTACCCGTCGGCCCGCGTGTGGACCCGGCGGACGGTCGCGATGAGCGGGGTGGCCACCTACTCGGCGACGGTGCCCGGGCTGGACCTGGCCGCCGGCACCGCTCCGGCGCCGGAACCGCCGCCGCGGCACCCGCTGCGGCGGCTGGAGCTGGCCGGGTTCGGCGCGCTGCACTCCGACGGCACCCTCGCCGTCCGGGACGTCGACCTGACGGTCGACCGCGGGCAGCTGGTGCTGGTGGTCGGGCCGGTCGGCGCGGGGAAGTCGTCGCTGCTGCGGGCTCTCGCCGGGATCGTGCACCACACGGGCGCGCTGCGCTGGAACGGCGAGCCGGTCACCGAGCCGGAGCTGTTCCTGCGCCCGAACCAGGTCGGCTACGTGGGGCAGCTGCCCCGGGTGCTGTCCGGCACGGTGGCCGACAACATCGCGCTCGGCCACCAGGTGGACGCCGCCGGCGCGGTGTCGACCGCCCAGCTGGACCACGACCTGGCGGCCGCCGGGGGCGGGCTCGGGCTGCTCATCGGGCACAAGGGCACCCGGCTCTCCGGCGGCCAGCTCCAGCGGCTGGCGCTGGCCCGGGCGCTCGCGCCGCGTACCGAACTGCTGGTTGCCGACGACGTGTCGTCCGCCCTGGACGTGACGACGGAGCTGGCGCTCTGGGCGGCGCTGCGCGAGCACGGGGTGACCGTGGTCGGCTCGACCGCGAAGCGGGCGGCGCTGGTGCGCGCGGACCACGTGGTGGTCCTGGTCGACGGCACGGCGGCGGCCCAGGGCCCGTGGCGCGACCTGGAGTCCCGCTGGGGCCACCTGGCCGGCTGACGTCCGCGGCGCCCGCCCCGGTGATCATGAAGTTAGCGGCGACAAATCGGACGGACTCTGCCGCTAACTTCATGATCAACGCCCTGGGTCCGCAGCGCGCGGGGGGTGGGTGGGTGGGTCGGTGGGCGGTTAGAAGGCGCGGGTGTACTGGTTGGGCCAGGTGGGGGTGGGGGTCAGCTTGGCGGCGGCGCGGTGGGGCCAGTACGGGTCGCGCAGGAGTTCGCGGCCCAGGAGGACCAGGTCCGCCTCGCCGGTCTCGACGATCTGCTCGGCCTGCTCGGGTTCGACGATCAGGCCGACGGCGCCGGTCAGCACGCCCGCGTCGCGGCGGATCCGGGCGGCGAGGGGCACCTGGTAGCCGGGGCCGATCGGGACGTTCGCCCGCGCGGCGGCGCCGCCGGAGGAGGTGTCCACGAGGTCCACACCGGCGGCGGCCAGCTCGCCGGCGAGCACCACGCTGTCCTCGACGGTCCAGCCGCCGTCCACCCAGTCGGTGGCGGAGATGCGGGTCAGCACCGGCACTGCCTCGCCGACCGCGGCGCGGACCGCCCGGGCCACCTCCAGGGTCAGGCGCATCCGGCCGGCGCGGTCGCCGCCGTAGCCGTCGGTCCGGTGGTTGGTGAGCGGGGAGAGGAACTCGTGCAGCAGGTAGCCGTGCGCGGCGTGGATCTCCACGGCGGCGAAGCCGGCGTCGAGGGCCCGGCGGGCGGCGGCGGCGAACGCCTCGACCACGCCGGCGATGCCGGCCTCGTCGAGCGGGGTGGGGGTGCGGTAGTCGGGCAGGAACGGCTCGCCGCTGGGGCTGACCGGACTCCAGCCGCCCTCGGCGTCCGGCACACCGCCCTTGTGCTCCGCCCACGGCCGGTACGTCGACGCCTTGAACCCGGCGTGCGCGAGCTGCACGGCGGGCACCGAACCCTGGGCCGTGATGAAGGCGGCGATCGGCCGCCACGCCTCGACGTGCGCCTCGGACCAGAGCCCGGTGTCCTGCGGGCTGATCCGGCCCTCGGGCACCACGGCGGTCGCCTCGGTGAGGATCAGTCCGGCGCCGCCGACCGCGCGGGAGCCGAGGTGGACGCGGTGCCAGTCGGTGGGCAGGCCGTCCGGCCCGGCGCTGTACTGGCACATGGGGGCGAGCGCCACCCGGTTGGGCAGGGTGACGCCGCGCAGGGTGAGCGGGGTGAAGAGGGCACTCATACGGTCATCCTTCAACAAGCGTCGGGGGGAGGGCCGGAGCCCTCCCCCCGACGGTCACGGCCGGTCAGGCGGCGGCGGGGGTGAGCTGCTCACGCTCCGGAGCGTCGACCAGGTCGCGCTTGCCGGCCGAGTCGTACGCGGTCCGGTCGAGGGTGCCCTCGCGGGCGGCCACGACGGTCGGCACGAGGGCCTGGCCCGCCACGTTGGTGGCGGTGCGCATCATGTCCAGGATCGGGTCGATGGCCAGCAGCAGGCCGGCGCCGGCCAGCGGCAGGCCCAGCGTGCTGAGCGTCAGGGTGAGCATGACGATCGCGCCGGTCAGGCCGGCCGTGGCGGCCGAGCCGACCACCGAGACGAAGGCGATCAGCAGGTAGTCGGTGACGCCGAGGTGCACCCCGAAGACCTGCGCCACGAAGATCGCGGCGAGGGCCGGGTAGATGGCGGCGCAGCCGTCCATCTTGGTGGTGGCGCCGAACGGCACGGCGAAGGAGGCGTACTCGCGGGGGACGCCGAGGCGCTCGACCGAGCGCTGGGTCACCGGCATGGTGCCCACCGAGGAGCGGGACACGAAGGCCAGCTCGATGGCGGGCCAGGCGCCGGCGAAGAAGCGCACCGGGTTGAGCCGGCCGGCGGTCACCAGCACCAGCGGGTAGACCACGAACAGGACGATGGCGCAGCCGACGTAGACGGCGGTGGTGAACTTCGCGAGCGGGGCCAGCAGGTCCCAGCCGTACGAGGCGACGGCGTTGCCGATGAGGCCGAGGGTGCCGATCGGGGCGAGCCGGATGACCCACCAGAGCGCCTTCTGCACGATGGCCAGCACCGAGCGGTTGAGGGTCACGAACGGCTCGGCGGCCTCGCCGATGAGCAGCGCGGCGGCGCCGATCACCAGGGCCAGGAAGACGATCTGGAGGACGTTGCCCTCGACGAACGCGCCGACCGGGTTGGTGGGCACGATGCCGGTGAGGAAGTCGGTCCAGGAGCCGGACTTCTTCGGCGCGGTCGCCCCGGCCAGGTCGAGGGTGACGCCCTTGCCCGGGTTGGTGAGCAGGCCGAGGCCGATGCCGATGGCCACCGAGATCAGGGCGGTGATGCCGAACCAGAGCAGCGTCTTGAGCGCCAGCCGGGCGGCGTTGGCCACGCCGCGCAGGCTGACGACGCTGACCACGATGGCGGTGAAGACCAGCGGCGGCACGGCCAGCTTGAGCAGCTGGACGAAGAGGCCGCCGACGGTGTCGAGGGTGGTGGTCAGCCAGGCGAGGTCGTTGGCGCGGGCGAGGAAGCCGAGCGCCACGCCGAGGACGAGGCCGAGCAGGATCTGCACGGAAAAGGGGATCTTGCGCAGGGCGGAAGCCATGGGAATGTGTCCAAGGTCTGGTGGTGGGTGAACGGGGCAGCGTCAGGAGAGCGGCTGCGCCGGACAGATGCCGCTGGCCTGCCGTCGGAGGTCGACGTACAGGCGCACGGTGAGGTGCCAGACGTTGGTCATCGCCTGGCGAGGCTACTCCCGGCCGCCGTCGAGGTGGAAGGAGCGATCGGCGTGACGATCCTTACAGGCCGGGTTCACGCCCCGGCGATCCGTTCGTCACGATCGCGCGCCGCTGCCCCAGGCCCAGCACCGCGGCGGTGACCAGCCCCCAGCCGGCCGCCACCGTGAGCAGCAGCCGTTCCAGCACCCCGACCAGGCCGCCGCGCCCGGCCAGCAGCATGGCCAGCCCGACCGCTCCGGACAGCGGCAGCGCCAGGGCCGCGCCCACCGCGGCGACCCGGCGCAGCGCCCGCCCCGCCGCCGGGGCGAGGACCAGCGCCAGCATGGCGAAGACCACGGCGGCCGTGGCCGCGATGCTCGCGCCGCCGTGCACCAGGTCGGCCACCGTGGCGGCCTCGAAGGGCGGCAGCGGGCAGCCGGTCGAGCAGGTCACCGCCCCGGAGAGCGCCGTGCCGGCGGCGCCGGCCACGAGCAGCGCGGCCGCCGTCCGCAGCGCCGGGGGCAGGGCCGCGGCGAGCAGCAGCAGCGCCGCCGCCAGGGCGAAGACCCCGATCCGGTACGCCCCGGCGTAGCCGCTGTCGGTGACGCCGGCCTCGCTGACGTACCCGGTCAGGCCCGGACCGGGACCGGCGACCACGGCGACCGTCACGGCGACCACCCCGGCCACGGTGCAGCCGGCGGCGGCGGACGCGGCGGCGGCCCGGAGGACGCCGGGGTCAGCCACGCCCGTGCGGCGTGGTCCAGCCGGACAGGTCCGGACCGAGCGGCACGATCCGGGTCGGGTTGATCATCTCGTGGGTGGCGTAGTAGTGCCGCTTGATGTGGTCGAAGTCGACCGTCTCGCCGAAGCCCGGCGTCTGGAACAGATCCCGGGCGTACGCCCAGAGCACCGGCATCTCGGTGAGCTTCTGCCGGTTGCACTTGAAGTGCCCGTGGTACGCCACGTCGAAGCGGACCAGCGTCGTGAACAGCCGCACGTCGGCCTCGGTGATCTGCTCGCCCATGAGGTAGCGCCGCTCGGACAGCCGCTCGGACAGCACGTCCAGCCGGGTGAACAGCGCCCGGTACGCCTCGTCGTAGGCCTCCTGGGAGGTGGCGAAGCCGCACCGGTAGACACCGTTGTTGACGTCCCGGTGGATCTCCGCCATGAGCGCGTCCATCTCGGGGCGCAGCTCGACCGGGTAGAGATCCGGCGCGCCCGGCTTGTGGAACCGCCGCCACTCGGTGGAGAAATCGAGGGTGAGCTGCGGGTAGTCGTTGGTGACCACCCGACCGGTGACCGTGTCGATCAGCGCCGGCACGGTGACGCGGCCGGTGTAGTCCGGGTCGGTCGACAGGTAGGCGTCGCTGAGGTACCCGATGCCGAGCACCGGGTCGAAGCCGTCCTGGTCGAGGCTGAACCGCCAACCCCGCTCGTCCCGGATCGGGTCGACCGTGCCCAGCGAGATCACCTCGTCCAGCCCGAGCAGGCCGCGCACGATCCGGGCACGGTGCGCCCACGGGCAGGCCCGGCACCAGATGAGCCGGTAGCGGCCCGCCTCCAGCGGCCACCGGTCCTGGTCGTCGGGGCCGCCGCCCTCGAGTGAGGTGGAGTGCGGGGTGACCCGACCGGTGAACCGGTTGGGCTGGCGGACGAACGCCCCGCCGCCGGCGGTCTCTGCGCTGAACTGGGCCCGGGCCATGCGGCCAACCTATCCGTTCCGGGCGCGGATATCCTGGCGCCGGGCGTCCCCGTGACCCGGCGGGCGACCCGCCGCCACCCCTCGCCCACCCCCGAAGGACTGAGCGCCGATGACCGTCGCATACCTCGTGGCCGGTGTCCGCACCCCGATCGGCCGGTACGCCGGCGCCCTCGCCGGGGTACGCCCCGACGACCTGGCCGCGCACGTGATCCGCGAGCTGGTCGCGCGGCACCCCTCGGTGGACTGGGCCCGCACCGACGACGTGATCCTGGGCTGCGCCAACCAGGCCGGCGAGGACAACCGCAACGTGGCCCGGATGGCGGCGCTGCTCGGCGGGCTGCCCGAGGAGGTGCCGGGCAGCACGGTCAACCGGCTCTGCGGCTCCGGCCTGGACGCCCTCGCCACCGCCGCCCGCGCCGTCGTGGCGGGGGAGGCCGACCTGCTGATCGCCGGCGGGGTGGAGAGCATGAGCCGGGCGCCCTTCGTGATGCCGAAGGCCACCACCGCGTTTGCCCGCACCGCCGAGGTCTACGACACCACCATCGGCTGGCGGCTGGTGAACCCGCTGATGAAGAAGGGGTGGGGCATCGACTCGATGCCGGAGACCGCGGAGAACGTGGCTGCCGACTTCGGCGTCGACCGGGCCGCGCAGGACGAGTTCGCGTTCCGCTCCCAGCAGCGCGCCGCCAAGGCGCAGGCCGACGGCCGGCTGGCCGAGGAGATCGTGCCGGTGACCGTGCCGGCCGGCAAGCGGGAGACGAAGCTCGTCGAGGTCGACGAGCACCCCCGGGAGACGTCGCTGGAGAAACTCGCCGCGCTGCCCACCCCGTTCCGCGAGGGCGGCACGGTGACCGCCGGCAACTCCTCCGGCGTCAACGACGGCGCGGTGGCCCTGCTCGTCGCCTCCGCGGCCGCCGTCGAGCGCTACGGCCTCACCCCGCTGGCCCGGGTGACCGGGGCGGCGGCCGCGGGCGTGCCACCGCGGATCATGGGCATCGGGCCGGTCCCGGCCACCCGCAAGCTGCTCGACCGGCAGGGCCTGGACCTGGCCGACGTCGACGTGATCGAGCTGAACGAGGCGTTCGCCGCCCAGTCGGTGGCGGTGCTGCGCGAGCTGGGGCTGCCCGAGGACGCCGAGCACGTCAACCCGAACGGCGGGGCCATCGCGCTGGGCCACCCACTCGGCGCCAGCGGCGCCCGGCTGGCCCTCACCGCCGCGCTGGAACTGCGCCGCCGGGGCGGGCGGCGGGCCCTCGCGACCATGTGCATCGGCGTCGGGCAGGGCATCTCGCTGCTGCTGGAGTCGGCGGCCTGACGGCGGGCGGGCGTACCGTCGAGAGTGGATCTCCCCTTCGCGAGCGCGCCCGCATAGAGTGGTGTGGACCACACCACTCATGCGGGCCGCCCGCGTCCGGGCGTCCGCTCACCGCGGCGACGACCTGGGGGACCGAGCGATGCAGACGCCGGACGGACTTCCCGCCGAGATCGACCTGAGCCGGCCGAGCGCGGCCCGGGTCTACGACTACTTCCTCGGCGGCGCGCACAACTTCGAGATCGACCGGCAGCTCGCCGAGCAGATCGCCGCCATGACGCCGAACCTGGCGGCCACCATGCGCTCCGGGCGGGAGTTCCTGCGCCGGGCCGTCCGGGTGCTGCTCGACGCCGGCGTCGACCAGTTCCTCGACATCGGCTCGGGCATTCCCACGGTCGGCAACGTGCACGAGGTGGCCCAGGCGGCCAACCCGCAGGCCCGCATCGTCTACGTCGACATCGACCCGGTCGCCGTGGCGCACAGCCGGGACCTGCTCGCCGGCAACGACCGGGCCACCGCCATCCTGGCCGACCTGCGGGAGCCGAAGCTGATCCTCGACCAGGCCCGCGCCAGCGGCCTGATCGACTTCGACCGCCCGCTCGGCATCCTGCTCGCCGGGGTGGTCCACTTCATCCCCGACGAGGACCGGCCGGGTGACATCCTGGCCACCCTGCGGTCGGCCGCGGCGCCCGGCAGCTTCCTGGTCATCTCGCACTCGACCTTCGAGGACCAGCCGCAGGAGATGCTCGACGCGCAGCGGCTGTCGGCGCGCACCGCCACCGAGATCACGCTGCGCTCGCGAGCCGAGATCACCGGCTACTTCGGCGACTGGACGGTGCTCGAACCGGGCGTCGTGCACATGCCGCTCTGGCGGCCCGACTCGCCGTCCGACGTGGACGAGCACCCCGAGCGGTTCGGGGCGTTCGGCGGCGTCGCCCGGCACGACCGGACGGCCGGCTGAGCCGACATGCGCGCCCCGGACCCCGACGGGGACGACCTCAGCCGCCCGGGCGCCGCGGCGTACGCCGCCGAGTGGGCCCGGGCGGTGCGGCGCATCGGTTTCGTGCCGCTGAGCGCGGCCGAGACCGAGCGGCTGCTGCTCGCGCACACGGTCCGGCTCGGCCGGGCGCTGCTCGCACCGGTGTTCTCCGCCCAGCCGGCGGAGGACGTCGGGCGGGCCCTGGTCGAGGCGCACCTCACCGAGCCCGGGGTGCTCGACTGGTCGGTGCGGGCGCTCGGGGACCGCTTCCTGTCCTGGGTGCTGCCCGCCCGGGTCGAGCCGCCCGAGGTGCGGGAGCGGATCGCCGCCCTGCAGGGCGCGTTCGCCGCCGGCTTCGGCCGGGCGCTGCGGGACCGGGTGTTCAGCCAGCAGGAGCGGATCGCCCGCTCGGCCTGGCAGGCCCGGGACGCGGTGGAGCAGGCGCTGCGGGACAGCGAGGCGCGGTTCCGGGCGGTCTTCACCGGAGCGGCGATCGGCATCGGCATCGCCGGGGTGGACGGGCGGATCATCGAGGTCAACCAGTCCTTCGCGGACATGCTCGGCTACTCCGCCGCCGAGCTGCGGGAGCTGACCGTGGACGGGCTGTTCCACCCCGACGACGCCGCCGGCATGTGGGAGCTCTACCAGGAACTGGTCGAGGGCAAGCGGGACAGCGCCCGGGTGGAGAAGCGCTACTACCGCAAGGACGGCAGCGTGGTCTGGACCGACCTGGCCGTCTCGCTGATCCGCCACGACGACGGCCGCCCCCGCTTCACCGTGGCGATGATCGAGGACATCACCGAGCGCTACCAGCTCCAGCAGCGGCTGCGCTTCCAGGCGCTGCACGACCCGCTCACCGGCCTGCCCAACCGGACGCTCTTCTTCGAGACGCTCGGCCAGGTCTTCGACACCGCCGCGCCGGAGCAGCGGGTCGGGCTCTGCTTCATCGACCTGGACGGCTTCAAGGCGATCAACGACAGCCTCGGCCACGACCTGGGCGACCGGCTGCTCAAGGTGATCGCCCGGCGGCTGGCCGACTGCGTGTCCGGCCGCGGCCACCTGGTGGCCCGGATGGGCGGCGACGAGTTCGTCATCCTCGTCGACTCCGACGGCGGCCTCGACGACGCGGTGGAGGTGGCCGAGCTGGCCCTGGCCGCCGTCTCCGCCCCCGTGCACGTCGGCGACCAGCAGCTCGCCGTCTCGGCGAGCATCGGCATCGTGGAGTGCCCGGCCGCCGAGACCAGCGTCTCCGAGCTCATGAAGGCCGCCGACACCACGCTCTACTGGGCCAAGGCCGAGGGGCGCGGCCGCTGGGCGGTCTACGACCCGGAGCGCAGCGCCGCCGACATCGCCCGCTCCGCGCTGGCCGCCAACCTGCCCGCCGCGCTGGACCGGGGCGAGTTCGTGCTGCACTACCAGCCGATCGTCTCGCTGCTCGACGGCTCGATGGTGGCCGTGGAGGCGCTGGTCCGCTGGCAGCACCCCGAGTTGGGGCTGATCGGGCCCGACCGGTTCATCGGGCTGGCCGAGGAGACCGGCCTGATCGTCCGGCTCGGCGCCTGGGTGCTCCGGCAGGCGTGCCGCGACGCCGAGAGCTGGCGGCGGGCGTACCCGGAGGCGCGGCTGATGGTCAACGTCAACCTGGCCGCCCGGCAGGCCGACGACCCGGCCATCGTGGAGACCGTCGCCGAGGCGTTGCAGCGCACCGGGCTCCCCGCCGAACTGCTGCAGCTGGAGCTGACCGAGAGCGCCGTGATGGGCACCGCCGGGGAGTCGCTGCGCGCCCTGCACCAGCTCGCCGACCTCGGGATCCGGCTGGCCATCGACGACTTCGGCACCGGCTACTCGAACCTGGCGTACCTGCGGCGGCTGCCGATCCACTGTCTGAAGCTGGCCGGTCCGTTCGTCGAGGGGATCCGGGGCGACGGCGCGGACGTGGTCGCCGACCACCGCGACGAACGGATCGTGGACGCCCTCGTGCGGCTGGCCCATGCGCTGGAACTCTGGGTGACCGCCGAGGCGGTGGAGACCGGGGAGCAGGCCGAGCGGCTGCGGTCGCTGCGCTGCGACACCGGGCAGGGCCGCTGGTTCGGCCCGCCGGTGCCCGCGGCCGACATTCGCAGGCGGCTCGAGGGTGAGGAAGGGGCCCAGGGGACCCCTCCGCGCCTTCCGGAGCAGCGCGCGGGGCAGGCGCAGGTCGGGGAGGAGACGCGGTGAGCCTGGGCGATTCGCAGGCCGTGGTGTCGGTGGTGGCCGCGCTGGCCATCCTGGCCGGACTGGCCGGGGTGGTGGTGCCCGGGCTCCCGGCGCTGCCGCTGTGCTGGGGCGGCGTGCTCGTGTGGGCGCTCTTCGGCCAGGCCGGGCCGGGCCGCTGGGCGGTGCTGGCCGCCGCCACCGTGGTCGCCGTCGGCGGCGGCGTGGTCAAGTACCTCTGGCCGGGGCGGAACCTGAAGCGGACCGGCGTACCGACGTCGTCGCTGCTCGCGGGAGGAGTGCTCGGCCTCGTCGGTTTCGTCGTCATCCCGGTGGTCGGGCTGCCGATCGGCTTCGTCGGTGGGATCTGGGGCGCGGAGCGGCTGCGGCTGGGCAGCAACCAGCTCGCCTGGCCGGCCACCGTGCAGGCGCTCAAGGCGGCCGGGCTGTCCATGCTGGTCGAGTTCCTGGCCGGGCTGGTCATCGCCGTGCTCTGGGTGGCGGGGCTGCTGTTCGCCTGACGGATCGAGACGGTGTACGTCAGCCACGGCCACCCGGACCACTGCGCGGACCTCCAACCGCTGCTGCGGGCGCGGGTGCTCGCCGACCGGGACTGCCGGTCGACGTCGCCGCGCCGGGCCTGGTGCGCACTCTCGGGGAGTAGGGAGCGGCGGCGCGGGCGTCCGGGGGTACGGCGAACCGCCGTACTTCAGTGAGAGAGAGGTGGACGCCTCGCGCCGCCGCGAGCCGGGCGGTGCCGAGCGCCCGGTGGTGGCCCGTCGGGATCGGGCCTGGTCACGGGCTCAAGGATGCCCCGGAGTGACCTCGGGCGGCAACGCAATTAGCCGTGCCGGCCGTGAGATTCCCACGCCTGCCGTATTGACCGCCTTGATCGACGGGATCACACTTTGCCCACTCGCACCGGGGAATCCACCTCGAGGAGGTGTGCAGTGGCCACGACGCCCGCGCCGACCGCCGAGCATCCGATGGACGACGACGCCCGACGGCTCGCTGAACTCGGCTACAAACAGGAGCTGCACCGCAAGTGGAGCGGCTTCTCCAACTTCGCCATCTCGTTCTCGATCATCTCGATCCTGGCCGGCTGCTTCACCACCTTCGGCCAGGCGTGGAACAACGGCGGGCCGGTCGCCATCTCCTGGGGCTGGCCGCTGATCTCGCTGTTCATCCTGATCATCGGTTTCTGCATGGCCGAGCTCGTGTCGGCCTACCCGACCGCCGGCGGCATCTACTGGTGGGCCGCCACCATGGGGCGGCCGGTGCACGGCTGGTTCACCGGCTGGCTCAACCTCATCGGCCTGGTGGCCGTGACCGCCTCGGTCGACTACGGCTGCGCCACCTTCCTCAACCTCACCCTGTCGGCGCTCTTCGACGGGTGGGCCGGCACCGCGCACCAGACCTTCGGGCTGTTCGTGGTGATCCTCGCCCTGCACGGGCTCATCAACATCTACGGGCACCGCGTCATCGACGTACTCCAGAACGTCTCGGTCTGGTGGCACGTGGCCGGCGCGGCCGCCGTGGTGCTGATCCTGCTCCTGGTCCCCGACGACCACCAGAGCTTCAAGTTCGTCTTCACCGAGCGGTTCAACAACTCCGGCTTCGGCGACGGCGACACCGGCGGGCTCACCTTCTGGTTCTACGTGCTGCCGCTGGGCTTCCTGCTCACCCAGTACACGATCACCGGATTCGACGCCTGCGCGCACGTCTCGGAGGAGACCCGCGGGGCCTCGAAGGCCGCCGCCCAGGGCCTCTGGCGGTCGATCTTCTATTCCGCGGTGGGCGGCTGGATCCTGCTGCTCGCGTTCCTCTTCGCGGCCACCGACGTCGACGCCATCAACTCGGCGGGCGGCTTCTCCGGGGCCATCTTCGAGTCGGCGCTGACCCCGTTCTTCTTCAAGGCCGTCATCATCATCTCCACCATCGGCCAGTTCTTCTGCGGGATGAGCTGCGTGACCTCGATGTCCCGGATGGCGTACGCCTTCAGCCGCGACCGCGCGGTGCCGGGCTGGCGGCTCTGGTCCCGGGTGAACCGCAACGGCACCCCGGTCAACGCGATCGTCGCGGCCACCCTGGCCGGGCTCGTGCTCACCCTGCCGGCGCTCTACCAGAAGGCCGGCGTGCCGGTCGCCTTCTACGCGGTGGTCTCGGTCGCCGTGATCGGCCTGTACCTGTCCTTCCTCATCCCGATCTTCCTGCGGCTGCGGATGGGGGACCGGTTCGTCCCGGGCCCGTGGACGCTCGGCCGGCGGTACAAGCTGCTCGGCTGGATCGCCGTTATCGAGATCGCGATCATCAGCGTCTACTTCGTGCTGCCGATCGTGCCGGCCGGCGTGCCCGGCAACGCGGACTTCACCTGGACGGCCGTCAACTACGCCCCGCTCGCCATCGGCGGGGTGCTGCTCGGCGTGGCCGTCTGGTGGTACGCCTCCGCCCGGAAGTGGTTCACCGGCCCCCGCCGTACCGTCGACGTGCCGGAACAGCGCCCGGCACCGGCCGACGAACCGGCCTGATCCCTTCTCGCCGGCGCCGGGTCACCCGGCGCCGGCGAGAAGCACCACGAACTCCTCGTGCACGGCCCGCTGGCAAGGGATTGGAATCGACCATGACCACCGTGACAGCCCGTCTGGACCTGGCCATCTTCGACGCGGCCGACATCAACCGGGTCGGTTCGTTCTACGCCGGGCTCACCGGCTGGGACGTCGTCCGCCGGGACCCCGACCGGTTCGGCCTTCGGGCTCCTGACGGTCAGGAGATCGAGTTTCAGCACGCACCCGACCATGTCGCGCCGCAGTGGCCCGGGCACGAGCACCCGCAGCAGTTCCACCTCGATCTGCAGACCGACGACCCCCGGGCGGAGGCCGAACGGGCGGTCGGCCTCGGCGCCACCCGGCTGGCCGACGGACCGACCTGGATCACCCTGGCCGACCCGGCGGGCCACCCGTTCGACCTCTGCGGGGCCGAGGGGGTGGGCCGGGTGCTGCGGCTGTTCGCGGTGACGATCGACGCACCCGACGCGTCAGCCCTGGCCCGTTTCTACGCCGACCTCACCGGCATGGCGGTCACCTACGACGGGCCCGAGGGCGCGCTCATCGCCGGTGGCGGCAGGAACCTCATGTTCCAGCAGGTCGACGACTACGCCCCGCCCCGCTGGCCGGATCCCGCACACCCCCAGCAGGCCCACCTCGACCTCTGGGTCGACGACCTCGACGCCGGCGAGGCGCGGGCCGTGGCACTGGGTGCCCGCCGGCTGAGCGCCGGCGGCGAACGCTTCACGGTCTTCACCGACCCCGCCGGCCACCCGTTCTGCCTCGTCCGGTGAAAGTTGCGGGTCCCGAGTGGCATGCGAGGACAACGCGCCCGCCCTGACGATCGCGCCGGCACTGCCCGATCAGCGGCCGGTGGCGCCGTCGACGAGCTCCCGCAGGATGTCGGCGTGCCCCGCGTGCCGGACGGTCTCGCTCGTCATGTGGGCGAGCACCCAGCGAAGCGTGACCGGCGCGTCGTTCACGGGTTGAGCGGTGCGGGCGTCGAGACCGCCGGCGGCGCGGATGTGCGCGTCACTCTCGGCGATCGCCGTCCGGTAGCCGGCGATGACCTGATCCGCTGACCGGTCCGGGGCGACCACCATGTCGAAGTCGACATCGGCGTGCCGCCGGTCGCCGGCCAGCGTGTATCCGAACCAGTAGCGCTCGGCGTCGGTCAGGTGCTGCACCAGCCCCAGCAGCGTCGTGTCGGACACGACCAGGCGTCGTCGCAGTTGCTCGTCGTCCAGCCCGGCGACCTTCTTCAGAACGCAGGACCGGGCGAAGGACAGAAACGCCACTGCCGTATCCATCTCGCCGCCGTCGTTGAGCGGCACACGTTCGCGTTGTGACTCGAGCATGGGCCCGACCCTACGTTCCGGCCGGGCCCGGCTGCCTACCCGGGCACGGGGCGGGCCGCCGGATCCGAATGGCCGAAAGTACGACGGCTCGGGCGCCGGCGTGAACTTGTGGCCGAGGGGCGGGGACGGTCACTCGGCCAGGCTCGGGGCATGTCACGACACGGTGTGGGAGATGTCGACACCATCGACGGCGGCCGGCCGCGATCCGCCGAGCCACGGGCACGGAAGCGGATCGTCGCGCTCGATGTGCTCCGGGGCTTCGCCCTGTGCGGGATCCTGCTGGCGAACGTGCAGCCGATCGCCCACCGCGGCGGCGACCTCGGCACCGCGCGGCGACCGGAGACGACCGCGGCGACAGTGCTGCACCTGCTGGTCGACCAGCGGTTCTTCCCGATCTTCTCGGTGCTGTTCGGCGTCGGCTTCGCGCTCCTGCTGGAGTCGGCGCAGGCGCGGGCCCGGCAACCGCGGGTGGTGCTGCTGCGCCGGATGCTGGCGCTGCTGGCCGTGGGCCTGCTCCACTTCCTCCTGTTGTGGAAGGGCGACATCCTCACGGTGTACGCGGCGCTCGGCCTGCTGGTCCTGCTGCCCTCCACGTGGCTGCCGCGGCGCGTGGTGGCGGTCGCCGCCGGGGTGCTCATCGTGGTGTCGGTGGCGCTGCTCGGCGGCTGGTACTCGCTGGTTCCCGGTCTGTTCCTGCTCGGTTCGGCACTGACCCGGTACGGCGTGGTGGCAAGGCTCGGCTCGCGCCCGCGTACCACTGCCCTGGTGGGGTTGATCTTCGCTCTTGCGGCCGTGCCCGTGACGGTGCTCCAGTTGCGGGCGGACGGCGGTGCGGCGCGGGTCGCCTATCCGGCGGCCGGGTTGCTGACCGCCGGTGCCTACGTGTGCGGGCTGGTGCTGCTGCTCGGGACGCGGCTGGCCGGGCCGTTGACCGCCGTGTTCCGGCCGCTGGGACGGATGGCGCTGACGAACTACCTGACCGCCACGGTGCTCGTGCTGGCGATCTCGGGTGCGGTCGGCGAGCCGGACCGCTGGCCGGTCGGCGGGGTGGTCGCGGTCGCCGCGACGGTCCTCTGTGTGCAGTGGGGATGGTCGGTAGTCTGGCTGCGCCGGTGCCGGCAGGGGCCGGTCGAGTGGCTGTGGCGTTGGGTGACGTGGTGGCAGCGGCCGCCGCTGCGGCGCCCGCGATGACGAGGCGCTGCTGCGGATCGGGCATGAGAGGCATCATGATTCTCGCGGGCAGGCGCATCGCCCCGCGCCGGGCCGACATGCCGGGTGTGCTCGTCGAGGCCGCGCTCGCCGTGCTGCTCGCCGCCGGCCTCGCCCTTGAGGTGGCGGTGGCGCTGAGTCGCCGCCCGGCCTGGCCGGTGGGTGTGGCGCTGGTGCTGATCACGGCAGTGGTCTGCGGGGCGGCGGTGCTGCGACGCCGGTTCCCCGCGCGGGCGGCGGCCGCGGCGATCGTCCTGTGCGCGGTCGCCGAGCTGATCGACTGGCGGACCGGCCGGCAGGGTCAACCCGCCCCGATCGCCGCCCTGGCGCTACTGGTGGTGGTCGCCTCCGCAGTGCGGCACCTGCCCGGGTCGGCGAGCGTCGTCGCGGTGGCCGCCGGCTCCGGGGCGGTCGCCGCCGGCACCGTCGAGCGGTACGCGACCTACCTGGCGCAGGACATCCCGAACGCGCTGACGGCCATGAAGATCATGGTGGCCGGCTGGGTGGTCGCGGTGACGGTGGGCCTGTGGCGGCGGGTCGGCGACGCACGGCGGCGGGCCGTGGTCGACGGGGTACGGCGTACCGAACGACTGGCCCTAGCCCGTGACCTGCACGACGTCGCGGCCCATCACCTGACCGGCCTGATCATCCAGGCTCAGGTCGCGCAGCTCGCCACCGCCGCAGACCCGTCCACGACCCGGGCGACCCTGACCGAGATCGAGACGGCGGGTGCGCGGGCGCTCGCCTCCCTGCGCCAGGTGGTGCGGCTGCTGCGCGACGACGAGCCGGAGGTCGTACCCGTGCCGGATTCGCTGGCCGAGCTGGTGGACCGCTTCGACGGCACCGGCGTCCGCGCGGCCCTCGACCTGCCCGACGGCCCCGTGCCGGCGGACTGGCCGTCGGCGACCACCGTCGGCATCTACCGGATCGTGCAGGAAGCGCTGACCAACGTGGCCCGGCACGCGCGCGACGCACGTACCGTCACCGTGACGCTGGCCCACGACCGGCGGACCATCCGGCTCCGCGTCGCCGACGACGGTCAGCCCGGCCGCACCGCCCGCCCCGACGGTCACGGCCTGGTCGGCATGCGCGAGCGAGCCGCCGCCCTCGGCGGTGAGCTGAGCGCCGGTCCGCGCACACCGACCGGATGGACGGTCGAGGCCACCATCCCGGCGCCGGGAGGGTCATGACCATCCGCGTGCTCGTCGCCGAGGACCAGGCGATCGTCCGCCAGGGCCTTCGGCTGCTGCTGGAGAGCCAGCCCGACATCACGGTGGTCGGCGAGGCCGCTGACGGCCCGGAGGCGATCAGCCTCGCCCGGGAACTCCGCCCGGACGTCTGCCTGGTCGATCTCCAGATGCCCCGGTTGGACGGCCTCGACGTGACCCGCGCGCTCGCCGGCCCCGCCGTCCGCGACCCGCTGCGGGTCGTGATCATCACGACCTTCGACCTGGACGAGTACGTGTACGGCGCGCTCCGTGCGGGGGCGGTCGGGTTCATCCTCAAGGACTCGGGGCCGGCCCTGCTGGCCGAGGCGGTACGGGCGGCGCACGCCGGTGACGCGATGATCTCGCCGTCGATCACGATGCGGCTGCTGAAGCAGTTCGGGCCGATCGCGGTCCGATCGCCGCGCCGCCCCGCGACACCGCTGACCGACCGGGAGATCGAGCTGATCAAGCGCCTCGCCCGGGGACGCACCAACCAGGAGATCGCGCAGGAACTGTTCATCTCGCTGAGCACGGTGAAGGCCCACGTGGCCAACATCCAGGACAAGCTCCAGCTGCGGAACCGCACCGAGATCGCCGCCTGGGCCTGGGAGAGCCGTCTGGTCACGGAGACCTGACCGGCGGGTTGCGGAAGACCCCTGTCCCACCCTCACCGTCGTGGATCTGCACCCGGTGGTGTGCCGTGCCCTGTGCGCCGTCACCTGTGTGCTGTGCTGGGCGTGCGTCGTATGCCGGGGAGTCGAACCCCTGCGCCTGCCCGCGGCGCGCCAGGAAGGAGCCGGAATACCCGCCGGCCCTCGGGTTCGTGCACGCCTCCACGTCGGCTACCTGCTCCGCAACCGCTCAGTCCAGCAGGTCGACCTCCCAGTTCGTCCGCTGGATCAGCGTGTCGACCTCGCGAAGTTGCCGGGCGAGGTCGTCGGCCTGGCGCCGCAGTTCCGCCACCGGCAGTGCCGGGATCATCTTCAGCTCCGACCGCAGCTGCCGGTACCCGCGCTGGCCCTCCCCGGCTGCCGCGGCGGCGGCGGACGTGACGACGCCGTGCCGCAGGCGAAGAACGTCGCGGCGGGCCAGGGCGTCGGTGAGCGTGCCACCCTCCACCACCGTGGCCGCGTTGGTCCGATTGACCCGCCGGATCAGGACCTCCAACTCGCCGAGCACCTCGCCCGCCTCCACCAGGAGAGCGGCGGCGTCCTCAGCGGGTGCCTCGCCCTCCTGGTAGCGGGCGCTGGCGGCGATGCGGGCACGGAGTTGTTCGGCGCGACGCGCCGCATCCGCACGCAGCGCAAGAGCCTCAGCAAGCTTCATGGTCACCAGTATGGCCACGTGAAGATCAATGCCGCACCACGATTAGCTCCGGCGGAGCACCAGCGTCGCGAAGCCCAGAACGTCGCGGTACCCGCGCAGCCACTGGTCGCGGTGCTCCCGGGCGACGGTCAGCGCGTCGGCGGCGTCCGGATGGCCGGGGTTGTCCAGCGCCCACTCGGTGAGCGAGCCGACCCACGACCATTCGTAGTCGTCCCACTCGGCGGCGTCGCTGACATGGGCGTACACCGGCGTCCAGCCGGCCTGCTCGGCGGCGTCGACCAGGCCGGCGAGGTCCGTGAACTCCTCCGGCTTCGCGTGGAGCGCGGCGAGTGCCTCCGGCGTCGGCGGGACCTGCCAGAATCCCTCGCCGACCATGAGGATGCCGTCGGCGTTCACGTGCCGGCCGGCCAGCTTCAGCGTCTCGCCGAATCCGCCGAACACGTGTGTCGACCCGACGCACAGCACCAGGTCGTAGTCGCCGTCCGGCACGTACGTCCGGGCGTCGCGCTCGTGCAGGGTGAGCCGGTCGGCGAGGCCGCGCGCCGCGGCGGCGCCGGCGGCGCGTTCGAGGGCGTACGGGCTGACGTCCACGCCGTCCGCGTGCCCGTCCGGGTAGTGGGCCAGGGCCTGCAGGGCCCACGCGCCCTCCCCGCAGCCGAGGTCGAGGATCCGAGCCGCCGGTTGGCGGCCCGCCCGGCGCAGGAGCCGGTTGACGTTGACGCCGAAGATCGGGGCCGCGATCGGGTGGTGCGAGTGCGCGATGCTGCTGAGCCGTTGACGATCCACCGCCCGAGTCAACACGAGTCCGGCCGACACCCGCACCCGGGTTGTCGTGCCACGCGAGGCGTCGCGGGGCCGCGAACGTCGGGGGGCGGACCCTAGACTGCGGCTCGTGACGACACCCCTCACTCCGGTCGAGCTGGCCTTCGCGCTGTTGCGGGAGGGCCGCATGGGCGACGCCGAGAACCTCATGACGCGCGAGCTGCAGGCCGCCGCGGACCGGCACGGTCACGGCAGCCCGGAATGGGCCTCGGCGCAGTGCGACCTCGGCAACGTGCTGCTCAACGCCGACCAGCTCGACCGCGCGGTGGAGTGCTTCCGCCGTGCCGTCTCCGTGCCGCCACGCGATCACGAGTCCCACAAGGACCAGTTGACCTACCGACTCAATCTGGGCCTGGCGCTCCGGATGGCCGGACGATTCGACGAGGCCGAGACGGAGTTGCGCCAGGGCGTCCAGGAGCGGCTCGCCTTCTACGGTCGCGAGCACGCCGGGTACGCGTTCGGCCTCGAACCGCTGGCCGACCTGCTGCGGCAGCGTGGCGACCTGGCGGGTGCCCGGCAGGTCGTCGAGGAGGCGGTGGCCAATCTGTGGCGCAACGGGCACGAGCGGGTGGCCTCCGCGTTGGCGTTGCGAGCAGCGATCGTGCACGCCGCTGGCACCCGTGAGCCGCTCTTCGTCGGCCTGCACCAACTGCCGGACGAGGTCGTCGAGCAGGTCGGCCAGGTCGTCATCCAGCTGCTGGACCGCAGCGATCCGGCGTCCAAGCCCCTGCTCACCGCCCTGGTCACGGCCTTAAGGGAACGGCTCGGTGTCGACCACCAGGCGACGCTCAACGCCCTGTCCGTGCTGGCGAACCTCGGTCGTGACCTCGGTGACCAGGCGGGGCGGATCGAGGCGATCGGGCGCGTGCTCGCGTCGTACGACCGCCAGGGCCGGCAGGAGGAGGCGCTGATGGCGGCGCTCGGCCTGGCGATGGGTCAGGACGAAGCCGGCGACACCGAGGCGGGTCTGCGCACGTACGCCGCGGCGGACGCGCGGGCGGAGCGCATCGGTCGTCCGGAGCTGCGGAGCCAGGTGCTGCGCAACTGGGGTCTCGCGCTGAAGGAGGCCGGCCAGGTGGGCCCGGCGGAGCAGCGGCTGGTCGAGGCGGTGAACCAGGCGCGCCGCGGCGCCGACCACGACACGGTCGGGCGGGCCGGCGTCGCCCTCGGCCTGTTCCTCCAGCACGAGGGACGGCTGTCGGAGGCCCGCTCGGTCCTGGAGGAGGGCCTCGCCGTCATGGATCCCGTCCACCCGGACGCGATCGTCGGCCGTAGCCACCTCGGTGCGGTCCTGGACGGCCGCACCTGCGGGTGCGGCGACATGCCGGGCACGATCGCCGACGCGTTCCGCGAGTTCGTCATGACGAGGCTTCCCGCCGACCTGCTCGATCGCCTCGACGTGGCGATCGTGGACGGCGACTTCAAGATCGAGGTGGGGCTGCGGCGGGAACCGGCCGAGGCCGAGCTCGAGCGGCTCAACGACGTCTTCCAGACCGCACTCGCCGAGTTCCGCCGCCGGATCAGCGAACCCCACTACGCCGGCTGACCGGCCAACCGTGCGGTCGGCGTCGGTCGCCCGCTGGTGTAGGAGAACTCGGCGAACTTGGCGATCCACCCTGCCCGGTCAAGCAGGTGGCCCTGCTCGCCGATGGATCTGAAGTCCTCGGCCAGCAACGCGTTCAACGCGTCGGTGTCGGCGCGCAACTCGGCCTCGTCGAAGGCGCGCTGGAGCCGGTGCACATCGCTGATCATGAGCTGATCCTGCTCGACCGCGCGTTCGGCCGGGAAGCCGGCGCGGAAGATCGCCGGGCTCGTGGCGTTGCCGGAGTGGCCGGGCGTCCGCCCTCGGCCGATCGCGTTTGCGACGGTGGCCGCAGGGGGCATTGACGGTGATCCGGTTCTGCCAGTAGACCTTGGTGATGGAGGCGCGCCGATGAGGAAAGCTCCGCTCACGCTGGAACAGTTGCGCGTCGCGGTCGCCGAGGGCGAGATCGACACGGTGGTGCTCGCACTGACCGACATGCAGGGCCGCCTCCAGGGCAAGCGGTTCCACGCGCCCTACTTCCTGGACCAGGTGGTCGCGCACGGCAGCGAGGGCTGCAACTACCTGCTCGCCGTGGACGTCGACATGAACACCGTCGACGGCTACGCCATGTCGAGCTGGGAACGCGGCTACGGCGACTTCGCCATGCGGCCCGACCTGGACACGCTGCGCCGGGTGCCCTGGCAGCCCGGCACCGCGATGCTGCTGGCCGACCTGGAGTGGCTGGACGGCTCCGGCCCGGTGGTCGCCTCGCCCCGGCAGATCCTGCGCCGCCAGCTCGACCGGTTGGCCGCCCACGGGCTGACCGCGTACGCGGGCACCGAGCTGGAGTTCGTGCTGTTCCGCGACTCGTACGAGGAGGCGTGGCGGCGCGGCTACCGCGAGCTGACCCCGGCCAACCAGTACAACGTGGACTACTCGCTGCTCGGCACCGCCCGGGTCGAGCCGCTGCTGCGCCGGATCCGCACCGAGATGGCCGGCGCCGGGTTGACCCCGGAGAGCGCCAAGGGCGAGTGCAACCTCGGCCAGCACGAGATCGCCTTCCGCTACGACGAGGCGGTGGCCTGCGCCGACCATCACGTCATCTACAAGAACGGGGCGAAGGAGATCGCCGCCCAGGAGGGCATGTCGATCACCTTCATGGCCAAGCCGAATGCGCGGGAGGGCAACTCCTGCCACATCCACTTCTCGCTGCGCGGCGCCGACGGCCGCTCGGCCATGCTCGGCGACGGGCCGGCCAACCTGTCGGCCACCGGGCAGCGGGTGCTGGCCGGGCTGCTCGCCACCATGCGCGAGTTCAGCCTCCTGTTCGCCCCCAACATCAACTCTTACAAGCGCTACCAGCCGGGCTCGTTCGCCCCCACCGCCCTGCGCTGGGGCACCGACAACCGCACGTGCGCGCTGCGGCTGGTCGGGCACGGCCAGGGAATGCGGGTGGAGAACCGGGTGCCGGGTGCCGACGTGAACCCGTACCTGGCGATCGCCGCGCTGGTGGCCGGGGCCGTGCACGGCATCGAGCGGGAGCTGGAGCTGGGCGAGGAGTGCGCCGGCAACGCCTACGACGACGGTGACGCCGAGCGGGTGCCCTCGACGCTGCGCGACGCCCTGACGCTCTGGGAGTCCTCGACCGTGGCGAAGGACGCCTTCGGGGACGAGGTGGTCGCCCACTACGCCAACAACGCGAAGATCGAGCTGGCCGCCTTCGACGCCGCCGTCACCGACTGGGAGCTGGTGCGTGGCTTCGAACGCCTCTGACCTTGCGCTCGGGGCGCCGCCAGGAGAAGGGTGGGGCGCGTGACCCAGGTGATCAATCCGGCGACCGGTGAGCCGCTGCGCGAGGTACCGGCCACCTCCCTCGCGGAGACGGACGCGGCCATCGCGCGGGCGGCGGCGGCCTTCGAGACGTGGCGCGCGGTGGCGCCGGGGGACCGGGCGCGGCTGCTGCGGCGGTTCGCCGCCGTGGTCGACGCGCACCGGGAGGAACTGGCGCTGCTGGAGGTGCGCAACGCCGGGCACACGATCGGCAACGCGCGCTGGGAGGCCGGCAACGTCCGGGACGTGCTCGACTACTACGCGGGCGCGCCGGAGCGGTTGACCGGGCGCCAGATCCCGGTGCCCGGCGGGCTCGACGTCACCTTCCACGAGCCGCTCGGCGTGGTCGGGGTGATCGTGCCGTGGAACTTCCCCATGCCGATCGCGGGCTGGGGCTTCGCCCCGGCGCTCGCCGCCGGCAACACGGTGGTGCTCAAGCCGGCCGAGCTGACGCCGCTGACCGCGCTGCGCCTGGCCGAGCTGGCCCTCGACGCCGGCCTGCCGGAGGGCGTGTTCACCGTGCTGCCCGGCCAGGGCGGCGTGGTGGGCGAGCGGTTCGTCACCCACCCGGCGGTCCGCAAGGTCTGCTTCACCGGCTCCACCGAGGTCGGCACCCGGATCATGGCGGGCTGCGCCGCCCAGGTGAAGCGGGTGACGCTGGAGCTGGGCGGGAAGTCCGCCAACCTGGTCTTCGCCGACGCCGACCTGGAACGGGCGGCGGCCGCGGCGCCGGCTGCCGTCTTCGACAACGCGGGCCAGGACTGCTGTGCCCGCTCCCGGATCCTCGTCCAGCGATCGGTGTACGACCGCTTCCTCGAACTGCTCGAACCGGCCGTGCGGGCGTTCCGGGTGGAGGACCCGGCCGCCGAGAGCGCCGAGATGGGCCCGCTCATCTCCGCCGGGCACCGGGACCGGGTCGCCGGGTACGTCGACGGGGCGAAGGTCGCCTTCACCGGCACCCGCCCCGACGGCGCCGGCTTCTGGTACGCCCCGACCGTGCTGCTCGCCGACTCCCCGGCCGACCGGCACTGGCGGGAGGAGATCTTCGGCCCGGTGGTCTCGGTGCTCCCGTTCGACGACGAGGCGGACGGGATCCGCCTGGCCAACGACACGGAATACGGCCTCTCCGGCTCGATCTGGACCCGGGACGTGGGCCGCGCGGTCCGGGTGGCCCGGGCGGTCGAGTCCGGCAACCTGAGCGTCAACTCGCACTCCTCGGTGCGCTACTGGACCCCGTTCGGCGGGATGAAGCGCTCCGGCCTCGGCCGGGAGCTGGGTCCGGACGCGCTGCACGCCTTCACCGACGTCAAGAACGTGTTCATCAGCACGGAGGAGTGAGATGCAGGGACGGCTTCAGGACCGGGTCGCCGTGGTGACCGGTGCGGGCAGCGGCATCGGCCTGGCCACGGTGCGGCGGTTCGCCGCCGAGGGGGCCCGGGTGGTCTGCGTGGACATCGACGCCGAGGCGGGCAAGCGGGCCGCCGACGAGGTGGCCGGCGAGTTCGTGGCCGCCGACGTGGCCGACGAGGCGGCCGTCCGGGACCTCTTCGACGGGGTGGCCGAGCGGCACGGCCGGGTGGACGTGGCGTTCAACAACGCCGGCATCTCGCCGCCGGACGACGACTCGATCCTGGAGACCGGGCTGGACGCCTGGGAGCGGGTGCTGCGGGTCAACACCACGAGCGTCTACCTCTGCTGCAAGTACGCCATCCCGCACATGCGGCGGCAGGGCAAGGGCTCGATCATCAACACCGCATCCTTCGTGGCGCTCATGGGGGCGGCCACCTCGCAGATCGCGTACACCGCGAGCAAGGGCGGGGTGCTGGCGATGACCCGGGAGCTGGGCGTGCAGTTCGCCCGGGAGGGCATCCGGGTCAACGCCCTGTGCCCCGGCCCGGTCGCCACCCCGCTGCTGCTGGAGCTGTTCGCCAAGGACCCGGAGCGGGCGGCCCGCCGGCTCGTCCACGTGCCGATGGGCCGGTTCGGCAACCCGGAGGAGATCGCCGCCGCGGTGGCCTTCCTGGCCAGCGACGACGCCTCGTTCATGACCGCCGCGCAGTTCGTGGTCGACGGCGGGATCACCGGTGCCTACGTGACGCCCCTATGAGTCGACGGCCGGTGATCGGCATCACGTCGTACGTCGAGCCGGCCGGCTGGGCGGTGTGGCGGGACGTGCCGGCGGCGCTCGTGCCGCACGCGTACGTCCGGGCGGTGACCGCGGCGGGCGGCCGGGCCGTGGTGCTGCCCCCTGACGACGCCGACGCCGATGTGCTGCGGGTGCTGGACGGGCTGCTGCTGGCCGGCGGCGCGGACGTCGGCCCGGAGCGGTACGGCGCGCCGCCCGACCCCCGCACCGAGAGCCGGCCGGACCGGGACGCCGGGGAGCTGGCGCTGCTGACCGCCGCGCTCGCCGCCGACCTGCCGGTGCTCGGCGTGTGCCGGGGCATGCAACTGCTCGCGGTCGCGTACGGCGGGGCGCTGCACCAGCACCTGCCGGACGTGGTGGGGCACGACGGCCACCGCCCCGGCCCGGGGGTGTACGGGTCGCACCCGGTCCGGTTCAGCGCCGGCAGCCTGGCCGGGGCGGTGATGGCCGGGGTGGACCGGGTCAACTCGTACCACCATCAGGGGGTGGCCGACCCGGGCGGCCTGGCCGTGACCGGCTGGGCCGACGACGGGGTGGTGGAGGCGGTGGAGGATCCGGCGCGGCGCTTCCTGCTCGGCGTGCAATGGCACCCGGAGAACGACGCCGATCCCCGGCCGGTGGCGGCTCTGGTCCGCGCGGCGGCCGGTGCCGGTACGCCCGGTGGCACGGCTCCGCCCGACCCGCGGGAGCGCCCGACTCGCCGCCGGCCGCCGGTTGCGTCAGGATGAGGCCCAGGTAACCAGCGTCCAACCGTGGACATGCGTTACGTTGCTCCTCCGCCGGGGTAGTAGGCGGGGACGACCGGCGTGATCGCGCCGGTCGTCGTGGACATCTGCCGGAGCGGGAGGCTGCATGGGCTCGGCCCAGGGGGGCGGGGACGTCGATCGTTCGTCCTCGGGGACCGGGGAGTCGAAACTCTCGCCACTGCTGACCGCCGCGTTCGCCGCCGGTGGCGAGATGGGCGAGCGGCTACGCGGCTTCGACTGGTCCACCACCCCGCTCGGGTCCCCGCACGGCTGGTCCCCCGCGCTCTCCCACGCGATCAGCACCATGCTCTCGTCCCGGGCCCAGATCGTGCTGTTCTGGGGGTCCGACCACCTGGCCTTCTACAACGACGCCTACCGGCCCACCATCGGCGACAAACACCCGGCCGTCCTCGGCCAGTCGGCGCGCCGGCACTGGGCGGAGACCTGGGACGTGCTCGGGCCGCTGCTCGACGGGGTGCGCCGCACCGGCGTGCCCTACCGCGGTGAGAACCACCCCTTCCTGCTCAACCGGCACGGCTTCCTGGAGGACGTCTACTTCGACATCTCGTACGACCCGATCCGGGACGCCGACGGCAGCGTCAGCGGTGTGTTCTGCTTCGTCAACGAGACCACCGGGCGGGTGGTCGGCGAGCGCCGGCTGCGGGCCCTGGCCGAGCTGGGCACCGAGCTGGCCGACGTGCGCAGCACCGTGGAGCTGGGCCGGACCGTCGCCCGGGTCCTCGACACGCACCGGGCCGACGTGCCGTTCAGCGCCGTCTGGCTGCACGACGAGGACGGCGTCCCGGCGCTGGCCGGATGTGCCGGGGTCAACCCCGCCACGCTCGCCGGTGGGCCCCCGCGCCCCGGCGGCATCCCGGAGGAGCCCCGCTGGGTCTCCACCGCGGACCTGCTCGGCGCCGTGCCGCCCGACGCCGCCGACCGGGCGCTGCTGCTGCCGCTGACCGCCGTCAACGAGACGGCCGGCGTGCTGCTGCTCGGGGTGGCCCGCCGGCTGCCCTTCACCGACGACTACCGCCACTTCGCCGACCTGGTGGCCGCCCAGATCTCCCGGGCGGTCGACAAGCAGCGGGCGTACGAGCAGGAGCGGGCCCGCGCCGCCGCCCTCGCCGCGCTGGACCGCGCCAAGACCAACTTCTTCGCCAACGTGAGCCACGAGTTCCGCACCCCGCTCACGCTGGTGCTCGGGCCGCTCGAGGATCTGCTCGCCGACCGCGATGTGCCCGACGCGTACCTGGACCGGCTGGCCGTGATGCACCGCAACGCGCTGCGCCTGCTCAAGCTGGTCAACACCGTGCTCGACTTCTCCCGGCTGGAGTCCGGCCGGCTGGCCGCCCGCTACCAGCCCACCGACCTGGCCGACTACACCTCCCGGCTGGCCAGCACCTTCCGCTCGGCCACCGAACGGGCCGGGTTGCGCCTCGTGGTGGACTGCCCGCCGCTGCCCTCGCCGGTCTACGTCGACCGGGACATGTGGGAGAAGATCGTCCTCAACCTCGTGTCGAACGCGGTGAAGTTCACCTTCGACGGCGAGATCCGGGTCCAGGTCCGCGCCGATGCCGGCGCCGCCGTGCTGGAGGTCGCCGACACCGGCGTCGGCATCGCGCCGGAGGAACTGCCGCAGGTGTTCGAGCGGTTCCACCGGGTGGCGGGAGCCCGGGCCCGCACGCACGAGGGCACCGGCATCGGGCTCGCCCTGGTGCGCGAGCTGGTCGAGATGCACGGCGGCACGGTCGAGGCGCGCAGCGTCGTCGACGGCGGCACCACCTTCCGGGTCACCGTGCCGTTCGGCTACGCGCACCTGCCCGCCGACCGGGTCTCGGCACTCGCCCCGGTGCCGCCCGCCGAGCCGGAGCAGGCCCGGCTCTACGTGGCCGAGACGGCGCTCTGGACCGACGACGTGGCCCGGCCCGGAGGGCTGCCGGAGCCGGCCGGGGTGGCGGGCGGGGCGGGCCGGATCCTGGTGGCCGACGACAACGCGGACCTGCGCGAGCACGTCAGCCGGCTGCTCTCCCCGGCGTACGAGGTGGTCACCGTGCCGGACGGTGTGGAGGCGCTGCGGCTGGCCGTCGACTCCCCGTTCGACCTGGTGCTGACCGACGTCATGATGCCCCGCCTGGACGGCTTCGGGCTGGTCACCGCGCTGCGTGCCAACCCGGTCACCCGCCACGTGCCGATCGTGCTGCTCTCCGCCCGGGCCGGCGCGGCGGAGGAGGTCGCCGGCCTGTCGGTCGGCGCGGACGACTACCTCACCAAGCCCTTCTCCAGCCAGGAGCTGATCGCCCGGGTCCGGGCCAACGTCGAGCTGGGCCAGCTCCGCGGCCAGATCATCCGCCGGCTCCGGGCACTCGCCGACGCGGCCGTGGCGATCAACACCGCCCGGTCCACCACCGAGGTGGTGCAGGTCGCCGCGCGGCACGCGCTCAGCCTGGCCGAGGCCGGCCGCGTGGTGGTCACCGCCCCCGGCGCGCGCTTCGAGGTGGACGGCGGCGGGGACGTGCCCGCCGAGCCGTCGGTGGTGCTCCCGCTGACCGGTACGACCGACGAGCAGCTCGGCGAGCTGCGGGTCTGGCGGCGGGAGGGCGGCGGCACCGAGCAGGCGGCGCTCACCGAGCTGGCCCGGCTGGTCGGGGTGCGGCTGGAGAACGCCCGGCTCTACGAGGCCGAGCACCGGATCGCCACCACCCTCCAGCACAGCCTGCTGCCGCGTACGCTGCCGCAGCTCCCCGGCGCCGTGGTGGCCAGCCGCTACCTGCCGGGCAGCGCCGACGTCGAGATCGGCGGCGACTGGTACGACGTGATCGGCACCGCCGACGACGAGCTGGTGCTCGTGATCGGCGACGTGGTCGGGAAGGGGGTGCGGGCGGCCGCCGCGATGGGCCAGCTCCGCAACGCGCTGCGGGCGTACGTGCTGGAGGGCTACGACCCCGGCGAGGCGCTGACCCGGCTCAACCGGCTGGTCGGCTCCACCGAGGGCGGGTCGTTCGCCACCGTGGTCTGCCTCCGCTTCTCCCCGCGCACCGGCCGGCTCCGGTACGCCAGCGCGGGCCACCCCTCGCCCCTGCTGATCCGCGGAGACGACGCCGTGTTCCTGCACGATCGGGCGCTCGGGCCGCCGGTCGGGGCGATCCCCGGCACGGCGTACGGGACGGTCGACGGCGAGCTGGCCCCCGGTGGCCGGCTGCTGCTCTACACCGACGGGCTCATCGAGGACCGGCAGGCCGGCATCGACGCCGGTCTCGGCCAGCTCCGGGCGGACGCCACCACCCCGGGCGAGCACGTGGCCGACCTGGTCGACGCGGTGGTCGAGCGGGTCGCCGGGCGGACCCGGCACGACGACGTGGCGGTGCTCGCGCTGGAGGCGACCGAGCTGAACCGCTTCGCGCTGCGGCTGCCGGCCGACCCGACCCGGCTCAGCGTGCTGCGCAAGCGGCTGGAGGACTTCCTGATCGCCCACCACGTCGGCGAGACCGACCTGTTCGACCTCACGGTGGCCATCTCCGAGGCCGCCGCCAACGCCATCGAGCACCCGGTGGCCCCGGCCGAGCCGATGATCGGCGTCGAGGTGACCATCGAGGACCGGACGGTGACCGCCACGGTCCGGGACAGCGGCCGGTGGCGGGAGTCCACCGGATCGAGCTTCCGGGGCCGGGGGCTGGCGCTCATCGAGGCGCTCGGTGAGATGACCGTGACCCGCACCGACGACGGCACCGAGCTGGTGCTGCGCCGCCGGCTGACGGACTGAGCGCGCGGCGGCTCAGGGCCGCGCCAGCCAGCCCTGCTCGCCCAGGCCGGAGATCTCCAGCACCCGCAGCACCTGCCGGGACGGCAGCACGGTGAACGCCCCCGGGAGCTGCTGGGCCAGCCGGACCACGGCGTGGATGGCGGCCGAGTCGAAGAAGGTCACCGCCCGCAGGTCGAGCGTGACGTGGCGGGCGGACTCCCGCAGGACCGTCTGGTACATGGTGTCGGCGGTCGCCATGTCGACCTCGCCGGCCACCTCGACGCGCAGTCGATCACCGTCGATCTCCGCGGTCGCGGAGAAGACGGGCGGCGGGCCCCCTTGATCCACGGAGCAACAATGGCACAGCCCTTGCGGTGCGGCAACAACCCGGGCGGACGGGCCGTGGCGGGGGTCACCAGGGGTGCGGCTATAGGCTTGTGGGCATGACCGTCCGTGCGCCGCTGACCCCAGGCACGCTCTCCCCGTGGCGAGCGGTTCCCGCTCACATCCCGCGTCCCGAGTACGTCGGCAAGAAGCGTCCGCAGGAGTGGCGCGGCTCGCACGTGCAGACGCCGGAGACGATCGAGAAGATGCGTGTCGCCGGCCGGCTCGCGGCCCAGGCCACCCAGCTCGCCGGGGAGCACTGCAAGCCGGGGGTGACCACCGACGAGATCGACAAGGTGGTCCACGAGTTCCTCTGCGACCACGGCGCCTACCCGTCGACGCTGGGCTACAAGGGCTTCCCGAAGTCCTGCTGCACCAGCCTCAACGAGGTCATCTGCCACGGCATCCCCGACTCGACCGTCCTTGAGGACGGCGACATCATCAACGTCGACGTGACCGCGTACATCGGCGGTGTGCACGGCGACACCGACGCCACCTTCTGCGTGGGCGAGGTGAGCGAGGAGGCCCGCCTGCTGGTCGAGCGGACCCACGAGGCGATGATGCGCGGCATCAAGGCGGTCGCCCCGGGCCGGCAGATCAACGTGATCGGCCGGGTCATCGAGTCGTACGCCAAGCGGTTCGGCTACGGCGTGGTGCGCGACTTCACCGGCCACGGCATCGGCGAGTCCTTCCACAGCGGCCTCTACGTGCCGCACTACGACAGCCCGCGCCCCACCGACGTGATGGAGCCCGGGATGACCTTCACCATCGAGCCGATGATCACCCTCGGCACCCACCAGTACGACATGTGGGACGACGGCTGGACCGTGGTCACCAAGGACCGGCGGTGGACGGCGCAGTTCGAGCACACCATCGTCGTCACCGACGACGGCCACGAGATCCTCACCCTGCCGTGACCGACACCCCGGCGGCGCTGCGCGAGGCGCATCACGCGGACGTGTCCGGCGGCTGGCTCCGACCGGCCGTCTTCGGCGCGATGGACGGGCTGGTCACCAACATCGCGCTGATCGCCGGTGTCGGCGGCGGCGGGGTCTCCCCGCGCAGCGTCGTGCTCACCGGCGCGGCCGGGCTGGTGGCGGGCGCCATCTCGATGGGGCTCGGCGAGTACACGAGCGTCCGCTCGGCCAACGAGCAGGTGGCCGCCGAGGTGGCCAAGGAGCGCCGCGAGCTGGAGCGCCACCCCGAGGCGGAGGCCCGCGAGCTGGCCGACGCGTGGGTGGCCCGGGGGCTGCCGCGGGACCTGGCCACCCAGGTCGCCGAGGCGGTCCGGCGCAACCCGGAGGAGGCGCTGCGGGTGCACGTCCGGGAGGAGCTGGGCGTCGACCCCGACGAGCAGCCCAGCCCCTGGGCGGCCGCGATCTCCTCGTTCCTCTGCTTCTCGGTCGGCGCCCTGGTGCCGCTGGTCACCTACCTGCTCGGCTTCACCAGCCTCGCGCTGGCGCTCGCCGTCGGCGGGGTGGGGCTCTTCGTGGCCGGCGCGATCGTGGCCCGCTTCACCAACCGCACCTGGTGGTCCAGCGGGCTGCGGCAGCTGCTGCTCGGCGCCCTGGCCGCCGGCGCCACCTACCTGGTCGGCACCCTGATCGGCATCCAGGGCGGGATCGGCTGACCGGCCTCGCGGGGGTTCAACCCCGCAGCAGGTCGTCCACCGTGCCATCGACGGGGCGGCCCCGGGCGGCCAGCTCCTCGGCCTGGCGGGCCAGCACCGCGCCCACCTCGGTCATGTCCGCCCCGGCCAGGCCGGTGCGCCGCACCGCGTCGCCCGGATCCCGGAAGTAGGTGCGGCTCAGCAACCCGTGCACGGTGGCCGCGGCCAGCCGGGCCTCGCCCAGCATGAGCAGCGCCGGGTCCGTCTCGTACCACTCGGCCAGCCGCAGCGCCCGGGCGTGCGCCGCGCTGCCGCGGTACCAGGCCTGGCGGGCCGCGGCGGTGAACTCGGCCGGCCGGGCCCGCGCCAGCCGGGCCAGGTGCTCGTCCCGCAGCGTCCGCAGCCAGCCGGTCGGATCGTGCAGGGCGCGGGTGGTGACGTACCGGTCGGCGGTGAGCGGCCAGAGCGCGGTGATCGCCGTGGCCTGCCGCAGGTAGTCGTCGGCCCCGGCCACCGTGAGGTCGACCAGCACCCCGTCGACCCGGCGGGTGGCCGGTGAGGGCCCGCCACCCGGCCGGTAGGTGACGACCAGCAGCCCCACCTCGCCGTTGCCGCCGCCGTCGTCGTCGCCGTGCGCGAGGGGGCCGTGCACCGCGACGGCGAGGACGTCCGCCGCGAACCGGCGCAGCGCCGCGTCGCTCACCCGCTCGGCCACCCGCCAGCGGGGATCGTCCAGGCTGCGGTCGGTGTCCAGCTCGGTGCCGCCGGCTTCCACGGTCCACCTCCGTTCCGCGCGCGGCCCGCCCGGCGGCGGCCCGGCGCGCGTCGACCGACCACCACCCTAGCCAGCCGGGCCGGCCCCGCCGGCTCGCCGCGCCCGAGGGTCAGGCAATCGCCTCGCCCGCCGGGACCAGCCGGAACACCCGGATCTCGCGGCCGCCGGCCCGCTCCACATAGGTGCGGTAGGCCGGCCACTCGTCGACCAGCCGGGCGAACAGCCGCTCCCGCTCCGGGCCGCTGATCGGCTCGGCCCGCACCGGGACCCGGCGGCCCCGGACGTCGACCTCGGCGGCCGGCTGGGCGAGCAGGTTCAGCGACCAGGCGGGCTGGTGCTGCTGCCCCCAGTTCGAGCCGATCACCACGTAGGCGTCGCCGTCCGGCACGTAGAGCAGGGGGTTGCTGCGCGGCTTGCCGGAGCGGCGGCCCGTGGTGGTGAGGACCAGTGAGGGCACCAGCCCGAAGGCGACCACCCGCCCCTTCGTGAGCCGGCCGACCAGCCGGTCGGCGGGGACGAGCAGGCGCATGGTGGCGGCGAACCACTTCTGGTGACCGAGACGACGGGTGAGGGATCCCAGGGCGGACACCCGCCCAGTGTGCCGGGCCACCCCTCGCCCGCGACACCCTCCGACCGGCTCCAGCGTCAATCCAGCCGGCGCTCGACGGGCAGCCGCGACCGGGTGAGCAGGGCCGCCCCGAGCATGGCCACCAGCGGCACCACCACCAGCACG
Source organism: Micromonospora chaiyaphumensis (assembly GCF_900091435.1). Classification (GTDB taxonomy): domain Bacteria; phylum Actinomycetota; class Actinomycetes; order Mycobacteriales; family Micromonosporaceae; genus Micromonospora; species Micromonospora chaiyaphumensis. Next base: position 63,704 of record NZ_FMCS01000010.1, on the reverse strand, counting down.
GTCAGGGTCGACCCGGGCACCACCAGCGGGTACGGGGGCTCCACCGGCCAGGACTGCGCGTACCGGCGGTTGAGCGAGATCAGGACGATGGCCGCCGAGCCGAGGCCGGCGAGGATGCCGAGCACCGAGCCGAGCACCGCGATCACCCCGGCCTGGCAGAGCGACAGCACCCGGCGTACCCGGGGATCGGCGCCGACCGCGGCGAGCGTGGACAGGTCCCGGCGGCCCTCGGCGCCGGCGAGGCCGGTGGCCACCGCGGCCGCGCCGAGGGTGATCACGGCGGACGCGCCGGCCAGCAGGAGCAGCAGCGGGCGCTGGTCGGACGGTGGCCCGGCCGTCGCCACCTGGACCGCCAGCGGGGCGACCCCGGACAGGTCGGCGGCCAGCCGGTCCCGCTGGCGGCCGGTGGGCGGCTCGGCGGTGTCGACGAGATAGCCCAGCGGCGCGGCCACGAGCCCGAGCGTGGCGGCCGCCCCGGGGGAGACCACCAGCCGGTCCACCGGGAGACCGCCCCGCAGCACGTACGCGGGCAGCGTGACCGCGGCCGCCACGGCGCCGGAGCCGTGGCTGACCTCCACCCGCACCCGCCCGTCCACCAACTGACCGGGATCGGTGACCACCACCCCGCCGGCCCCCAGCGTCCGGCTTGCCGCGGCCACCTCCTCGGCCGGTGCGCCGGTGAGCGCGGGCAGCGCCGTCCCGTCGTCGACGAGAGCCGGCAGGTAGAAGTCGCTGGGCTCGCGGAACGGCCGGACGCAGCGCGGGTCGGACCGCGCCGAGGCGGGCGCGGGAGCGAACGGCTCGTACGGGCAGCGCTGCTCCGGCGGGCGCACCGCGGTCGCCGTGCAGTAGTCCTCCGGGTCCGCCGGCTTGGCGCACTCTGGTGCGGCGAGCGGGACCACCGTGGCGCCCGGCAGCACGGCACCGATCCGCTCCGCCACCTCGGCGGCCGGGGGCAGCGCGCCGGTGGCCGGCCCGTCGGTGCGCTGGAGCAGCACGTGCCCCGGGGGCAGGCCGGGCTGCCAGGCGGCCCGTTGCCGGGCGTCGTCGCTGGCCACGTAGACGCCCAGCGCCACGCTGCCGGCCACCGCCGCCATCACGGCGGAGATGGCCGGCGCGGCCGACGAGCGGTTGCGGCTCGCGTCGCGCAGGGCCAGCCGGGGGGTCAGCGGCAGCAGCCGGCCGATCCGGGCCAGCAGCCCGATCAGCGTCGGGGTGCAGAAGACCAGGCCCAGCTCGCCCAGGACCACCCCGGCCAGCACCCCGGTCGGGGTGGTCCGGGTGGCGCCGAACGCGGCCAGGGCGGCGCCGGCCACGGTGAGCAGCACCCCGAGCACCAGCCAGCGGCGCCGCGGCCGGGGCGGCTCGCGCCGGCCGGCCAGCCCGGCGACCACGTCCTGCCGGGCGGCCGCCCAGGCCGGCGCGAGCGCGGCCAGCACGCCCGCGAGCACCGCCACCGCCACGATCGCCAGGAGCGCCGCCGGGAAGAGCCGGTACGCCCCGGACCGCGCGCCGAGCACGTAGTGCTCGACCAGGGGCCGGCCGGCGAACGCGGCGGCGACCCCGAGCAGCAGCCCGACGGCCGCCCCGCCGGCGCCGAGCACCACCCCGTCGGCGAGCACGATCCGGCGCAGGTGGGAGGCGTCTCCACCGGCCACCGCGACCAGGGCGAGGTCCCGTCGCCGGCGGCGGACGCCGACCGCGAAGGCCGGGCCGACCAGCAGCACCACCTCCAGCAGGCCGAGCCCCCCGACCAGCACCGTGTTGCCGGTCTCCTCGGCGTCGGGCAGGTCCGGTCCGGTGGCCGTCTCGTCCCGCCCGGGCAGCGGGGTCCGGGCGGCCACCAGGATGCCCCGGGCGTTCAACCGGTCGGCCAGCGCCGCGTCCATCGTCCCGGGCAGGTCCACGAGCCAGTTCTCGTCGGCCGCGGCGAGCGGACCGGGCGGCAGCTCCGGCCGGAGCGCGACCACCTCCCGCAGGTTGTCCGGGAACTCCACCACCCCGACCACCCGGTAGGTGGTGCCGTCCACGGTGCGCACCGGCTCGCCCAGCCGGACGCCCAGCTTGCGCAGTGCCGCGGGGCTCACCGCGATCTCGTCGGGGCGGGTGGGCCGCCGCCCGTCGCGCAGCGTGGCCAGCGGCCGGGCGAGCGGGTCGGTCAGGTCGACGGCGCGGGCGTCGAACGACACGGACTTCCCGTTGATCCGCACCTCGAAGGGCACCCACCGGCGCATCCGCGTGAGCCGGCTGCCGGCGGGCAGCAGCGCCCGTAGCTCGTCGGCCGTCACGGGTCGGGCCCGGGGCACCGGGTCACCCTCGACCGGCCAGGAGCCCTCGCCCCAGGCGTCCTGGCTGATCGCGTTCAGGTCGATCCAGCGCAGCTCCGCGTCGGCCCCGCCCAGTTGCCGGTCCATCCGCTCGGCCCGGGTCAGCTCGGCCATGTCGTAGCTCACCGCGGCGAAGGTCAGCCCGAACACCGGCAGCGCGATCATCACGAGCACCAGCGCGGTACGCCGGCGTGCCCGGCGTGCCTCGCGCCGGGCGATCCGCAGCGCGGCCCGCCACGACCCGAGCGTGGCGGCGAGCCGGCCCCGGCTCACCGACCGCTGCCGCTGAGCAGGTGCTCGACGCCGACGAGCGGGGCCGTCGAGTCGACCAGCACCCCGTCGCGGAGGAACACCACCCGGTCCGCCCAGCCCGCGTGCCGCGCCTCGTGGGTGACCAGCACCCCCGCCGCGCCCGCGTCCACCCGGCGGCGCAGCAGGTGCAGTACCGCCTCGCCGGCCTGGGAGTCGAGCGCGCCGGTCGGTTCATCGGCGAGGACCAGGCGGCGCTCGCCCACGAGCGCGCGGGCGATCGCCACCCGCTGCTGCTGGCCGCCGGACATCTGGTCGGGGAACCGGCCCGCCAGCCCCGCCACGTCCACCTCGGCGAGCGCGGCCAGGGCCAGCCGGCGGGCCGCCCGGACGCCGGCGCCGTCCAGTTCGAGGGGGAGCGCCACGTTCTCCACGGCGGTGAGGCTGCCGAGCAGGTTCAGATCCTGGAAGACGTAGCCGATCCGGCGGCGGCGCAGCCGGGCCAGGTCGCGGGCCGGCAGGGCGCCCAGGGACTCGCCCTCGACCACCACCTCCCCGCCGGTCGGCCGGTCCAGCCCGCCGGCGAGCGCGAGCAGGGTGGACTTCCCCGAGCCCGAAGGCCCCATGACCGCCACCAGCTCGCCGGCCGCCACGGACAGGCTCACCCCGCGCAGCGCGTGCACGGCCGCCTCCCGGGCGCCGTGGGTCCGGTGCACGCCCCGCAGCTCCAGCACCCCGCTCACGGCGCGGCCTTTGTTCGCGACTGCGGGGCTCGCAAGAACGGCTCACTCCTCGCGCTCACGGCGTCACCTCCTGCCGCCGTCACCGGCGGGCCTCCTCGCCGGCCCGGTCCACCGCCTCCGGGTGGGTGGCCGGCCGGCTCGGCGCCGGGCGGTGGCGGACCAGGCTGGTCTCGCAGTGGTCGAGCCAGCGGACCTCCGCCTCGGCCTGGAAGATCATCGCGTCCAGCACCAGGCGCCAGGGCAGATCCTCCGGCTTGTCACTGGCGTACTTCAACCGGGTGAACTCCTGCAGGGCCCGCATGGTGGCGCTGCGCTGGGTCTGCACCACCGCGCGGACGTCCACGCCGGGGGTGGTGAGGGCCAGGGCCAGCTTGATCGAGAGCTCGTCCCGCGGCCGGTCGGCCCGGCTGATCGGGGTGGCGAACCAGAGCGCCAGGTCCGCCCGACCGGCGTCGGTGATCTCGTACGGCCGCTGCCCGGCCTCGCTCTCCGGCAGCGAGCGGACCAGGCCGTCGCGCTCCAGCCGGGACAGGGTCGTGTACACCTGCCCGATGTTCAGCGGCCAGGTCGATCCGGTCGACTCCTCGAACGCGGAGCGGAGCTGGTAGCCGTACATCTGGCCGCGCTCCAGCAGGGCGAGCAGGCCGTGGCGGATGGACATGGCCAGGAGTATGCATACCTGGTATGCGGTCCGCAACCGCAGGGCTCCGGCGGGTGACCGGGCCCCCGCTCAGACCTGCCGGCCGGGGAACGGAACCGTGAGCGGGGTCACGCCGGCGGTGCGCCGCCACCGGGTGGCCCGCAGCGCGCAGTCGGTGAGCGCCGCGAGGGCCTTGTTCCGGTCCGCCCCGGTGGTGTGCGGCAACGCCGCCCGCCAGTGGCCGGCCGTGCGCTCCTCGATCTCCACGGCCAGCTTGAGCGCGCTCGCCCGGTCGGTTACCGGGTAGGGCAGCGCGTAGCCGGCCCGGTCGGCGGGGACCTGGCCGCCGCCCGCGCTGAGCTGGAGGATGAGGGCGTCCCGGCGGGCCCGGTGGGCCGCCTCGGCGGCGCGGGCGGCGGAACGGGCCGACTCGGTCAGGTGCACGCCGATCACCCCGTACGCCCAGATCGCCGCGTACTCGGCGGCGAGCGCGTCGCCGAGGGCCTGCGCCGGGCCGCTGGTCGGGCTCACTTCAACGCCTCCAGGTGGGTCGCCCGGGCCGCCGCGATCGACCCGAGCAGCGCGGCCCGCTCGGCGGGCGCGGCGGCGCACGCCTTCGCGGCGTTGTCCCGCCCCGCCTGCTCGGCCTGCCGCAGCTCGGTCCGGACGGTGTCCGGGTCGGCGGCCGCCGCCGACGGGCTGGCGGCCGGGCTGCCGGACGGCGCCGGCCGGCCGATGACCTTGCGCAACTCCTCGGCGTGCGCCCGGTGCGCGTCGGCGATCGCGGTGAGCCGCTCGGTCAGCGCCGGCACGGCGGTGGCGGCGGCCCGGTAGCGGGCTTCCAGCGCGGTGGCCTCGGCCGCGAGCGGCTCCAGTGGATCGGGGGGCCGGGACTCGTCGTCGCGGTCGAAAAGATCACAACCGGTCAGCGGCACGGCCGCGCCGCCGAGCGCCACCAGCGCTCCGGCGCGCAGCAGCGCACGCCGGGAATGCCCCGGTGTGCCCTGATCCGATGTCGTTCTGCGTGTCGCCACCGGACAAGTCAACACCATCCGCGGCGCGCTGTGGGCCAGTGGCGTCGGTGCGCCGCCCGGGCCGCCGCCCCGCCCGCGCGTTACGCTCTGCGCAGCCACCGGGCGCGGACGCCCCGGTGGCGTGCCGGCATGGCGGGCCGACCGGTCCGCCCGAGCAGTGACACGACGGGCCCCCGGGCCCGTGGCAACAGCAGAGAGGTGCGCCGAATGACGCAGCGTGGCCGTGCCACCCGGCCGACGGGGCCCTCGGGACGCCCCCGCCGGTCCGACGGCCCCCGTGGCGGGGACCGGGGCGGCGCACCCCGCGGCGACCTGAACGCGCGCCGGGCCCGGCTGCGCGAGGTGATCGAGCCGGTGGTCACCGCCGCCGGCTACGACCTGGAGGACCTCTCCGTGTCCCGCGCCGGCCGCCGGCACGTGGTCCGCGTGATCGTGGACGCCGACGGCGGGATCAACCTGGACGCCGTCGCGGACGTCTCCCGGGCGGTCTCGGCGGCGCTGGACGCCGCCGAGGAGACCGGCGGGGACATCGTGGCCGGCGAGTACCAGCTCGAGGTCAGCTCGCCCGGCGTGGACCGGCCGCTCACCCTGCCCCGGCACTGGCGGCGCAACGCCGGCCGGCTGGTCAAGGTGACCGTCCACGGCCCGGAGGGGGACCGGCAGGTCACCGGCCGGATCGCCGCCGCCGACGACGAGCGCGTGGCGCTGGAGACCGACGCCGGCCGGGCGGAGCACCCGTATGCCGAGCTCGGGCCCGGCCGGGTCCAGGTGGAGTTCACCCGCCTGGACGAGGTGGCCGACGAGGACTTCGGTGACGACACCGACATCGACGACGACGAAGATCTGGAGGACGAGGAGAGGTGAACATCGACCTCGCGGCGCTGCGCGCACTGGAGCGCGAGCGGGAGATCCCGTTCGACACGATCCTCGCGGCGATCGAGACCGCGCTGCTGACCGCCTACCGGCACACCGACGGCGCCGAGCCGCACGCCCGGGTGGAGATCGACCGCAAGACCGGGGCCGCCTCGGTGTACGCCCAGGAGGTGGACGCCGACGGCACCGTCGTCCGGGAGTGGGACGACACCCCGCACGACTTCGGCCGGATCGCGGCCATGACCGCCAAGCAGGTGATCCTCCAGCGGCTGCGGGAGGCCACCGACGAGGTGCACTTCGGCGAGTACGTCGGCCGCGACGGCGACCTGGTCACCGGTGTGGTGCAGGCGCACGAGGCGCGGGCCGAGAAGGGCATCGTCAGCGTCGACCTGGGCAAGCTGGAGGGCGTCCTGCCCCAGTCCGAGCAGGTCCCCGGCGAGCGGTACGCCCACGGCGAGCGGATCCGCTGCGTCGTGGTGCACGTGGCCAAGGGAATGCGCGGCCCGCAGATCACGTTGTCCCGTTCGCACCCGGCCCTGGTGAAGAAGCTCTTCGCCCTGGAGGTCCCGGAGATCGCCGACGGCACCGTCGAGATCGGCGCCATCGCGCGTGAGGCAGGTCACCGCACGAAGATCGCGGTGCGCTCGACCGCTTCCGGGGTCAACGCCAAGGGCGCCTGCATCGGCCCCATGGGCCAGCGGGTCCGCGCGGTGATGAGCGAGCTGCACGGCGAGAAGATCGACATCATCGACTGGTCGGACGACCCGGCCACCTTCGTCGGCAACGCGCTCTCGCCGGCCAAGGCGCTGCGGGTGGAGGTGGTCGACCTGGCCAGCCGCACCGCCCGGGTCACCGTTCCGGACTTCCAGCTCTCGCTGGCGATCGGGCGGGAAGGGCAGAATGCCCGGCTCGCGGCCCGGTTGACCGGTTGGCGGATCGACATCCGCTCCGACGCGGAGCAGAGCGGGGCGGCCGGCCGGGGCGGAGCTGATCACGTTCCCGAGGCGGGCGGCGCGATCTCGAGCAGCTAGGGGTAGACTTCCTCCAGTGGCACGACGCGCGCTGCCGGAGCGCACCTGTGTGGGCTGCCGGAAGCGAGCGCCGGCCAGCGAGTTGCTGCGGATAGTCGCGATCGGAGACGAGGCTGGTCATTACAGCCTCCGGCCTGATCCGGCTCGCAGACTGCCGGGTCGGGGAGCGAACATGCACCCGGATCCGGCCTGCTTCGCGCAGGCGGTGCGGCGCCGCGCCTTCGGGCGGGCACTGCGCATCACCGGGGTCCCCGACCACGGTGCGCTCGCGGAGCACGTTGACGCGCAAACCCCGACGACCGGTCAACCCGACCGGTCGAGGGTCGCTAGCAAGGTAGGACGACCGACATGAGCACACGATGAAGTCCCTGAAATGACCAGGCTTCAAGTGCACGAGTGAGGTCGCTGCGGGTGCTGCCCGCACGACCTCGGAGTGAGGAGTGCAGTGGCAGGAAAGGCCCGCGTACACGAGCTCGCCAAGGAGCTCGGGGTCGAGAGTAAGACCGTTCTCGCCAAGCTCAAGGAGATGGGCGAGTTCGTGAAGTCCGCGTCCAGCACCGTCGAGGCGCCCGTCGCCCGACGACTGCGTGGCGCATTCGTCGCGTCCGCCGGTGGCGCCTCGGCGCCGGCCGCCCCGCAGGCGGCCGCCCCGAGCCCGGCGGCGACCCCGACGCCGACCCCGACCCCGGGCGCCCCCCGGGTCTCGGCCAAGCCGATGCCGCCCCGGCGGCCGGCCGCGCCGACCCCTGGACCGAAGCCCAAGGGCCCGGTCCCCGGCCCGCCGCAGCCGGCGACCCCGGTCGCCAAGCCGGCGAGCGCGCACGACATCGAGGTGGCGGCCGCCGAGGCGCGCGCCGCTGCCCTCAAGGCTGAGCAGGAGGCCGCGGTCAAGGCCGCGCAGGCCGCCCGCCAGCAGCAGCGGGAGAACGTCCGCCGCGAGCCCCCGACCGAGGGTGGTCCCCGTCCGGGGCCGCGTCCGGGTCCGAACGCGGTGCCGCCGCGTCCGGGTGCCCCGGCCGCCGGCCGTCCCGGTGGCCCGACCCCGGGCCCGGGTGCCCGTCCGGGCGGACGTCCGCCGGCGCGCGGCGCCGGTAACAACCCGTTCGGCATCCAGGGTGGCCAGCAGCAGCGGCCCCCGGCCGCCGGTGCCGGCGGTCCCCGGCCGAGCCCGGCGGGCATGCCGCCGCGGCCCAGCCCGGCCTCCATGCCGCCCCGGCCCAGCCCGGCGTCCATGCCGAGCCAGCGGCCGACCACGGGTCGCCCCGGCGGTCCCGGCGGCGGTCGTGGCGGCCCCGGTGGCGGCGCGGGTCGTCCCGGTGGCGGCGGCGGTTTCCGCGGCGGTCCCGGTGGCGGTGGCGGCGGCGGTGGTTACCGCGGCGGTCCCGGTGGCGGTGGCGGCGGCGGTGGCTTCCGCGGCGGTCCCGGTGGCGGTGGCGGCGGCGCTCCCGGTGGCGGTTTCCGCCCGGGTGCCCCGGCCGGCGGCGGTGGCCGTCCGGGTGGTGGCGGTCGTGGCCGTGGCGGTGGCGCCGCGGGTGCCTTCGGGCGTCCCGGTGGCCGGCCGACCCGCGGTCGCAAGTCGAAGAAGCAGCGCAGACAGGAGTTCGACAACCTGTCGGCCCCGACCATGTCCTCGGGTGCCCCCCGGGGTCAGGGTCAGGTCGTCCGGTTGTCCCGTGGCGCCTCGCTGTCGGACTTCGCCGACAAGATCAACGCCAACCCGGGTTCGCTCGTCCAGGAGATGTTCAACCTGGGCGAGATGGTGACCGCGACCCAGTCGTGCTCCGACGACACCCTGCTGCTGCTGGGTGAGCACCTCGGCTTCGACGTGCAGATCGTCAGCCCGGAGGACGAGGACCGCGAGCTGCTCGCGCAGTTCAACATCGACCTCGACGCCGAGGTCGCGGCGGACCGCCTGGTCAGCCGTGCGCCGGTCGTGACCGTCATGGGTCACGTCGACCACGGTAAGACCAAGCTGCTCGACGCGATCCGCAAGGCGAACGTCGTGGCCGGCGAGGCGGGTGGCATCACCCAGCACATCGGCGCCTACCAGGTCCACGTCCCGCACGAGGGCGAGGACCGCGCGGTGACCTTCATCGACACCCCGGGTCACGAGGCGTTCACCGCCATGCGTGCCCGTGGTGCCCAGGTGACGGACATCGTGATCCTGGTGGTGGCGGCCGACGACGGCGTCATGCCGCAGACCATCGAGGCGCTCAACCACGCCAAGGCGGCGGACGTGCCGATCGTGGTCGCGGTCAACAAGGTCGACAAGCCCGAGGCGAACCCGGACAAGGTCCGCCAGCAGCTGACCGAGTACGGCCTGGTCGCCGAGGAGTACGGCGGCGACACCATGTTCGTCAACGTGGCGGCCAAGCCCGGCATCGGCATCGAGGAGCTTCTCGAGGCCGTGCTGCTGACCGCCGACGCGTCGCTGGAGCTGACCGCTCCGATCGACGGGCCGGCGCAGGGTGTCGCCATCGAGGCGCACCTGGACAAGGGCCGTGGTGCGGTGGCGACCGTGCTGGTGCAGAAGGGCACCCTCCGGGCCGGCGACTCGATCGTCGCCGGTGGGGCGCACGGCCGGGTCCGGGCCATGCTGGACGAGAACGGCAAGCCGGTCGACGAGGCCGGGCCGGCGCGTCCGGTCATGGTGCTGGGTCTGACCACGGTGCCGGGTGCGGGTGACACCTTCCTGGCCGCCGAGGACGACCGGACCGTGCGGCAGATCGCCGAGCAGCGGCAGGCGCGGCGGCGGGCGGCGGCATTCGCCAACTCCCGTGGCCGGGCGACTCTCGAGACGCTCATGGAGCAGCTCAAGGAGGGCGAGAAGACCTCGCTCAACCTGGTGCTCAAGGGCGACGTCTCCGGCTCCGTGGAGGCCCTCGAGGACGCGCTGTTCAACCTCGACATCCCGGAGGAGGTCCAGCTTCGGATCATCCACCGGGGCGTGGGTGCGATCACCGAGAGCGACGTCATGCTCGCGAGCGCCTCGTCCGAGGCGGTCACGATCATCGGCTTCAACGTGCGGGCCGCCAACAAGGTCCGCGAGATCGCCGACCGCGAGGGCGTGGAGATCCGGTACTACACCGTCATCTACCAGGCCATCGAGGAGATCGACGCCGCGCTCAAGGGTCTGCTCAAGCCGGAGTACGAGGAGGTCGAGCTGGGCACCGCGGAGATCCGCGACGTCTTCCGCTCGTCCAAGATCGGCAACATCTCCGGCTGTATCGTCCGGTCCGGCCTCATCCGCCGCAACGCCAAGGCGCGGCTGCTGCGGGACGGCGCGGTCGTGGCGGACAACCTCACGATCAGCTCCCTCAAGCGGTTCAAGGACGACGCGACCGAGGTCCGCGAAGGCTTCGAGTGTGGTCTGACGCTGGGCGGTTACAACAACGTCCAGGTCGGCGACATCATCGAGACCTGGGAGATGCGGGAGAAGCCGCGCGCCTGAGCGGTGTGAACGACGGCGACGGCCGGGGCCTTCGGGCCCCGGCCGTCGCCGTTTCCGCAGGCTGCGACAATCTCGGGCGTGCTCAGGTACGCGCTGCTCCTCGCCCCCTCCGCCAACCGCGTCTACGCCGACGCCGCCGCCCGGCTGGCCCGCGCCGAGCTGACCGTGTTCGCCGGGTCCGGCGTGCTCGACGCGGCGCCGGTCGACGCCGCGGTGGAGCGGATCGGCGGGGTGGAGTACCTGACCTTCGCGGTCCCCGAGCCCGGTCTCGGCGTCCGGGACCTGGCGCACCTGGCCAACCTCTCGGCGGCGTACGCGCTGTTCGAGCGGGTGGGCGACGACCTGCTCCGGCCCGTGCCGCTGCACCCGCTGGCCCGGTACGACTCCGACCTCGTCACCATCCCCAAGTACGCCGGCAAGACCAACGAGCAGTTCACCCGGCTGCTGCTCAACGTCACCCTGCTGGCGTCGGCCTCGGCGCCCCGGATGCTGGACGGGCCGGTCGTGGTGCTCGACCCGCTCTGCGGCCGGGGCACCACCCTCAACCAGGCGCTCATGTACGGCTACGACGGCATCGGCGTGGAGCACGACGGCAAGGACGTGGACGCGTACGCGGCGTTCCTGCGTACCTGGCTGCGGCGCAAGCGGCTCAAGCACACCGCCGAGACGCTGCCGGTGCGCCGGGACCGGCGGCTCGTGGCACGGCGCTTCGAGGCGGTCCTCGCGCCGTCCCGGGACGCGCACCGGTCCGGGGCAACCCAGCGGGTCACCGTGCTGCACACCGACACCACCCGGGCCCGCGAGGTGCTCCGCCCCCGCTGCGCCGACGTGATCGTCACCGACGCCCCGTACGGGGTGGCGCACGGCAGCCGCAGCGACGCGGGCCTGTCCCGCAGCCCGCTGGACCTGCTCACCGCCGCCGTGCCGGTCTGGCGCGAACTGCTGCGCCCGGGTGGGGCGCTGGGGCTGTCCTGGAACACCCACGTGGCCCCGCGCGCCGCGGCCGAGGCGGTGCTGGCCGGCGCCGGCCTGCGGGTGCTGGACGGGCCCGGCTGGCGGGATCTCGCGCACCGGGTCGACCAGGCGATCGACCGGGACGTGCTGGTGGCGGTGGCGAACGACGACTCCGGCGCGGCGCGCCCGACGCCGCGCGGCGACCTGGAGCCGTCGGCAGAAAACGGGTGACCGGGACGACGCCACTGCCGTACCGTTGCTCGCCGTGTACACCGGAACCGCGCAGTTCGACCTGTTGCTCCCGGGGGATTCCCGGTCCCTGAAGGCCAAGCGGTCGTACGTCCGGCCGATCGTCGCGGCGCTCCGCCGGTTCGAGGTGTCCGCCGCCGAGGTGGGGGCGCTCGACCTGCACGGACGTACGCAGATCGGGGTGGCCGTGGTGGCCGCCGAGCCGGCGCACGTCCGCGAGGTGCTCGACTCCTGCGAGCGGCTGGTGGCCGCCCGGCCGGAGGTCGAGCTGCTGTCGGTCCGCCGTGCCCTGCACGGCGAGGAGGACTGAGCGCCGGCACCCGGCGGCCCCGCGCGAGGGCGGCGACCGCGCGGGTAGTGTTCGAGATGTTGGGCGGTCGGACCCGGCGGCGCCCGCGCCGTCCGGTGCCGGCCGTCGTAGGAAGCGGGAAGCCCTGGAGGTGGGGGACATGACGGATCCGGCCAAGGTTCGCCGGCACGCGGAGCGCATCCGTGAACTGGTCGCGTCGGTGGTGCGGAGCCAGATCAAGGACCCCCGGCTCGGCATGATCACCATCACCGACGCCCGGATCACCGCCGACCTGCGCGACGCCACCGTCTTCTACACGGTGCTCGGTGACGCGGCGGCCCAGGCCAGCACCGCCGCCGCGCTGGAGAGCGCCAAGGGCATGCTGCGCAGCACGGTGGGCAAGGCGCTCGGGCTGCGCCACTCGCCGACCCTGACCTTCGTCCTGGACGACGTGCAGGACCAGGTCAAGCACATCGACGACCTGCTCGCGGCGGCCCGCAACGCCGACGCCGAGGTCCAGCGCCTGGCCGCCCACGCCCAGTACGCGGGCGAGGCCCAGCCGTACCGGGTCGAGGAGGACGAGGACGCCGAGGTCGAGGAGACCGGGGACGAGGAGCCGCGCGGCGGCAGCGACCGCCGGTGACCGCTCCCGCCGCGGGCGGCCCGCCGGCCGGTGCCGGCCCGACCGACACCGACTGGGCGGCCGCCGTCGCGGCGGTACGCGGGCTTCCCGCCACCGCGCGGGTGCTGCTCATCTGCCACGTCAATCCGGACGGCGACGCGCTGGGCAGCATGCTCGGCTTCGGGCTGGGCCTGCGCCGGCTGGGCGTACGGCAGCTCCAGGCGACCTTCCCCGGGCCGCCGGAGGTGCCGGAGCCGTTCCGCTGGCTGCCCGGGTCCGACCTGCTGGTGCCGCAGGACGACGCGTACCCGGATCCCGACCTGGTGATCTGCTTCGACGCGGCCAGCGAGTCGCGCCTCGGTGACCTGGTCGACCGCCTGGACAAGGCCGGCACGGCGCTGGTGCTCGACCACCACGCCTCGAACACCGGGTTCGGCGGCATTCACCTCGTGGACCCGCACGCGGCGGCCACCTCGGTGGTCGCGCTCGGGCTGCTCGACCGGCTCGGGGTGACGCTGGACGCGGAGATCGCCGCCTGCCTCTACGTGGCGTTGAGCACCGACACCGGCTCGTTCCGCTTCGAGGCCACCACGCCGGCCGTGCACGAGCTGGCCGCCCGGCTGCTGGCCACCGGGATCAGCCCGGGGGAGATCTCCCGGAGGATCTTCGACACCCGGCCGTTCGGCGCGGTCCGCCTGTTCGGCGAGGTGGTCGGCCGGGCCCGGCTGGAGCCGGCGGCCGCCGCCGGGCACGGGCTGGTCTGGACCTACGCCACCCGCGAGGACCTGGCCCGTCACCACCAGCCGGCGTACGTGCTGGAGGCCCTCATCGACTCGGTGCGCTGCACCGCCGAGGCGGACGTGAGCTGCGTGGTCAAGCAGTCCGGCGACGCCGAGTGGGCGGTCTCGCTGCGCAGCAAGGGCGCGGTGGACGTGAGCCGGGTGGCCATGGCGCTCGGCGGCGGCGGGCACCGGTTCGCCGCCGGGTTCACCGGGTGGGGCACGGTCGACGAGGTGGTCGAGCGGATCCGCACCGAACTGCCCGGCGCGCTGCTTCCTACCTGACCCCTGGGTGAGAACCGGGGGTGACTCCGGGGCGTGCCGGTCTTCCCGCGTTCCGTGACGCTGGGGACAATCGGGTGATGGATCACCCCCGTGAGCTCACCGTCGAGGCGCCCCGGGCCTGGGACCGCCCGGTCGTCTCCGTGCCGGTGTTCATCTGTCTCTCCCTGGTCGGCGGGCAGCTGCCGTCCTTCTCCACCGCGGCCAACCTCTACACCCTGGGCACCGGCGGGGCGTTGATCTGGGTCGGGCTGAGCAACCGGGTGCCGCCCCGGCGGCCGGCGCCGCGGCGGCTGCCGTCCGCCGCGCTCTGGTGGCTGCTGCCGGTCACCGTCTTCGGGGTCCTGGAGGGCGCGACCTTCGTGCTGTCGGTGGGGGACGACTTCCCGACCTTCTCCCGTCTGGCCGATCCGATGCTGGAGGACCAGCTGGTCCGCTCGGCGGCCTGGTTCGCCTGGCTGACCGCGTTCTGGGGGCTGGTCCGCCGATGATGCGCACCCTGGCGATCGGCGGTTTCCTGGCCGCGCTGCTGCTCTTCGCGGCCGTCGAGTGGGCCGCCCGGCGGGAGGGCTCGCGCATCCCGTCCCTGGCCGACGTCTGCGCCTTCGTGATGCGCTACGAGGTCGGCCCGGTGCCGGTCGGCCGGATCGGCCTGTTCGGCTTCTGGTGGTGGCTGGGCTGGCACTTCCTGGCCCGCTGACGCGCGCTCTCCCTGCTGTCCGCATTTCGGGAACAGTGGGCAGCATGTGGAAAGTGAACGTTAATTTGGGTGAGGGCCGGCGCTTCGGCGCTGGTCACGGGGCGGTGGTGCCACACCCGGTGCCGCCTCCCTCCAGGGTCAGACCGACCCGGGCTCACGCTGCCAGCGGGCCGCTCCGGTGATCCCGGACCGCGCTGCCGGCGCTCAGCAGGCCGACGGCTCCGGGCCGCGGCGCGACGGCGGTCGCGGCGGGTCGGCGCGTCGGTGCCCAGCAGGGCCGCCGTGCTTCGGTGGTCCGCACCCTGGAAGGGACATCCCATGGCGACCAAGCGCAAGCCGCAGACCGAGAACACCACCGACGAGGCGCGCGAGCAGATGCGCCGCGCACTGCAGACCTCGATGGACACCCGTCAGTGACGGTGGCCGCCCGGCGGTGACGCCGCAGCCACGACGTCACCGCCGCTCCGGTCGCCCCACCGGCAGCATCGACGTCCCCGAGCAGCTCGACCTCGAGTTCCTCCGCCGCACCTGGCCCCATCCGAGCCGCCCCACCGGGTCGATCATGAGGTTGGCGGCGCTCTGGATCTCCGAAACTGCCGCCAACTTCATGATCAAACGAGGTGTGCGCCTGGTGCGGTAAGTAGTGCGCGGGGTTGCATGCCTTACGGGGCGCGTGCCAGGATCGGCGGCGATGAGTCAGACAGTCGTGCCCGCCGCCCAGTCCGCCACGGCCCGGCGGATCGCCGCGCTCGCCCTGCCGGCGCTCGTGGTGCTCGCCGCCGAGCCGCTGTACGTGCTGGTCGACACCGCCGTGGTCGGGCACCTCGGCCGCGTCCCGCTCGCCGCGCTCGCCATCGGCGGCACCGTGCTGACGCTGACCGCCTGGCTCGGCACCGTGGTGGCGTACGGAACCACCGGGCGCGCGGCCCGCCGGTTCGGCTCGGGGGACCGGGCCGCCGCGGTGGCCGAGGGAGTCCAGGCGTCCTGGCTCGCCCTCGGCGTCGGAGTGCTGGTGGCGGTCGCCATCGGCGTCGGCGGCGGGGCGTTGGCGCGTACCCTCGCGGGCGGTCCCGGCGAGGTGGCCGACGCCGCCGCGACCTGGCTGCGGATCGCGGCGCTGGGCGCGCCCGGCCTGCTGCTGGCGGCGGCCGGCAACGGCTGGCTGCGCGGCATCCAGGACACCCGCCGGCCGCTGCTCTTCGTGCTCGGCCCCAATTTGCTCTCGGCGCTGCTGTGCCCGCTGCTGGTCTACCCGGCCGGGCTCGGCCTGGCCGGCTCGGCCGTGGCGAACGCGGTGGCGCAGACCATCTCCGGTGGCCTCTTCGCGGCGGCCCTGGTCCGCGAGCGGGTGCCGCTGCGCCCCCGGCCCCGGCACATCGGCCAGCAGCTGGCGCTCAGCCGCGACCTGCTCATCCGGGGCGTCGCCTTCCAGGCCAGCTTCCTGTCCGCCACCGCCGTGGCCGCCCGCTTCGGCGCCGCCGCGGTCGGCGCGCACCAGATCGCCGTCCAGCTCTGGTTCTTCACCGCCCTGGTGCTGGATGCCCTGGCGATCGCCGCGCAGTCTCTGGTCGGCGCGGCGCTCGGCGCCGGCGACGCCGCCGGTGCGCGCGCCCTCGCCCGGCGGATCGCCCTGCTCGGCGGCCTCTGCGGCGTGGCGTTCGCGGTGCTCATCGCCGCCGGCGCCGGTTTCGTGCCGTCGTTGTTCAGCTCCGATCCGCAGGTGCGCGAGCAGGCCATGGTCGCCTGGCCCTGGTTCGTCGCGCTCCAGCCGATCGGCGGCGTGGTGTTCGCCCTGGACGGCGTGCTGATCGGCGCGGGCGACGTCCGCTACCTGCGCAACCTGACCATCGTGGCGGCGCTGGGCGGGTTCCTGCCGGCCATCTGGCTGGCCTACGGGCTCGACCTCGGGCTGGGCGGCATCTGGGCCGGGCTGACCCTGTTCGTGGTGCTCCGGCTGGTCGCCCTGCTACTGCGGCTGCGCTCCGGCGGCTGGGCGGTGGTCGGCGCGGTCCGCTGACGTGGTCGGCGCCGCCCGCTGACCCCGGCTCAGCAGGTGTCCGGGAGGTCCAGCGTCGCGGCGGGGTCGAAGACCGCCTCCGGGTCCGGGCCGTCCGGGCCGCCGAAGCCGCGGGTGCCCAGGGCGAGCAGGCCCTTGTCGAAGGCCGCGCAGTCGACGTTGGCGGCGTACGAGTTCGCGTCCTCGATCCACAGCCCGTTCGAGCCGCGTTCGACGTCGTCGGGGTGCGGCATGCTCCAGACCACCGTGTCGTGCACGACGACCAGCGCGTCGCCCGGCTCGGTGCTGCTGGTCCGGAAGGCGTACGACCAGACGAAGTTGGTGGTCACGGCCAGGATCCGGACGCCGTCGGCGTCCTTGGTGGCCCGGTAGCTGACCAGACCCTTCACCCTCGGCTGGTCGGCGGTGAGCCGGGCGCCGGGCGCCAGCCGGGTGGCGTACGCGGCGAACGTGTCGGACGCGAAGCTCTTGCGCATGCCGGCGCGGGCGTCCCGGGCGAACTGCCGGATCAGCGGCTCCGCGTCGTCGGCGGTCATGAACCGGCGGTCCAGCCGCGCGGTCACGAGGACCGTCCGGACCTTCGCCAGCGCGGCCGCCACCTGCTTCTCGGTGAACGGGCCGGTCCGCTTCGCGGCCGGCAGGGTGATCCCCGCCGGCCCCTGCGGGAACCCGGCGGCCGGGGTGCCGTCGAAGGGGCCGGACGCCCGTGGCGGTGCGGCGGACGTGGCGGCCGGCGCGGCGGACGGTGCCGTCGGCGCGGCGGACGTGGCGGCCGGCGGGCCGAACGTCGGGTACACGACGGGCCGCCCGTCCGCGGACGGCATCGACACCAGGACGGCCCCGCCGACCACCCCGACGAAGGCGAGCAGCAGCAGCGCCGTCGCGCCGGTCAACAGCGAGCCGGAGTGCCGGCTCAGCCAGCCCCGCAGCCCGCCGGCGGCGGGCTGCGGCTGGCGCGGCCAGTCCGGCGCGCCCGGCGGTCCGGGCGGCTGGCGCGGCCACTGCGGCGCGGCCGGCGGACCGGGCCGGTGGCCGGGCGTGGGCGCGGAGTGGCGTGGTGGTGCGGAGTCCGGCCGGTCGTCGGTCATCGCGGCCCCCGGTCAGGAGTGGGCGAGATGTCAGTGAGTGTCCCACCTTGTCGGTCGCCGCGGTAGTCCCCGGCCGGGCCTCAGCAGGTGTCCGGGATGTCGAGGGTGCGATCGGGGTCGAAGACGGCGTCCGGGTCCGGGTCGGCCGGCCCACCGAAGCTGGGGGCGCCCACGTCGAGCAGACCCTTGTCGTACGCGGCGCAGTCGATGTTGGAGCCGTACGAGTCGGCCTTCTCGATCCAGAGCCCGTTGGAGCCGCTCCGCACGTCGCCGGGGTGCGGCACGCTCCAGACCACCGTGTCGTGCACCACGACCACCCCGTCGCCGGGCAGCCCGCCCGTGGTCCGGAACGCGTACGCCCAGACGAAGTTGGTGGTGACCTCCAGGAGGCGGATGCCGTGGGTGTCCTTCGTGGCCCGGTAGCTGATCCGGCCCTTCACCCGCGGCTCGTCCGCGGTGATCCGGGCTCCGGGGGCCAGTCGGGTGGCATAGGTGGCGAAGGTGTCCGAGGAGAAGTCCTTGCGCAGGTCGGCCCGCGCGTCCGGGGCGAACTGCCGCAGCAGCCGGTCCGGGTTCTTCGAGGTGATGAACGACCGGTCCAGCCGGCCGGTCACCAGCGCCTTACGGACCTTGGCCAGCGCGGCGGCCACCTGCTTCTCCGTGAACGGCCCGGTCCGCTTCGCGGCGGGCAGGGTGATCCCCGCCGCCCCCTCCGGGAAGTCGGCGGCCGGCGTGCCGTCGAACGCGCCGGCCGCCGGGGGCGGCGACGCCGCCGAGACGGCCTGTTCGCCGACCGGCTGACTGATCGTCGGGTACGCGGCCGGCGGGTCCGCCCACCGCTGGACGGCCCGGTAGCCGCCCGTCGCGATCAGCCCGAAGAAGGCGACCAGCAGCAGGGCGGCGGCGCCGCCGAGCAGCTTGCCCGAGTGGGCGCCCAGCCGGATGCGCAGCCGGTCGGCGCGGTCCGGCTCGGCCACCGTGGGCGGCTGGCGGAGCCAGTCGGGGACCGTCCCCAGCCCGTCGGCGGGCGGGTACGGCTGGTCGGGACGGCGGGGTTCGAGGGTCGGTCGGTGATCGGTCATCTCAGTGTCCAGGTGTTCGTGGGGCGGGGGTTGAGCCAGAGGCCGCGGGCGTGCCGGCCGAACCAGATACGCAGCCGGGCGCCCGGGCCGACGCGGATCTCCCGCTCCAGCTGGCGTACCCAGTCGGGGATCTCCTCCGGGCCGCTCCGGGAGGGTCGGTCGAGCCGTGGTGGCTCCGGGGTGGGGTCGTCGCTGCTCATCGTGCGTCCCGGGCAGGAGGGGTGCGAGGGGCGCATGATCTTGACACCCGGCGCGATCAGGACGGTATCCCCCGCAGGGCCGATCACCGCCGTCTGGCAGGCTTGGCGGTCGTGAGCGCAGACGGTCTGATCGTGGTCGACAAGCCCGGCGGCATGACGTCGCACGACGTGGTGGCCCGCATCCGGCGGCTGGCCCGGACCCGGCGGGTGGGGCACGGCGGCACGCTGGACCCGATGGCCACCGGTGTGCTGGTGATCGGCGTGGGCCGCGCCACCCGGCTGCTCACCTACGTGATCGGCGCCGGCAAGAGCTACACCGCGACGATCCGGCTCGGCCAGGCGACGGTCACCGACGACGCCGAGGGCGACGTGATCGCCAGCACCCCGGCCGGCACGGTCACCGACGAGGCGGTGCGCGCCGCGCTCGCCGCGCTCACCGGCGAGGTCGACCAGGTGCCCAGCGCGGTCAGCGCCATCAAGATCAACGGACAGCGGGCGTACAAGCGGGTGCGCGAGGGGGAGAGCGTCGAGCTGCCGGCCCGGCGGGTGACCATCTCCCGGCTGGACGTGCTGGCGGTCCGCCGTGACACCCCGGACGTGGTGGACGTGGACGTCGACGTCACCTGCTCGTCGGGGACGTACATCCGGGCCATCGCGCGGGACGCGGGCCTGGCGCTCGGGGTCGGCGGCCACCTCACCGCGCTGCGCCGCACCGCTGTCGGCGGGTTCACCCTGGCCGAGGCGGCCACCCTCGACGCGCTGGAGCAGCGCGCGCCCGACGTGGTGAACCTGCCGCTGGACGCGGCCGCCGGCCGGTTCTTCCCGCGCCGGGACGCCACGCCCGAGGAGGCGAAGACGCTCTCCCACGGCGGGCCCCTGGACCCGGCCGGCATCGCCGGGCCGTACGCGGTCTTCGGCCCGGACGGCGGGTTGATCGCTATCGTCAGCGAGCGGGACGGGCGGGCCCGCGCGGAGATCGTGCTGGCCCCCGCCTGACGGCGTGGGCGGACAGGGGAGGAGCGGCATGCAGCGGTGGCGGGGGTACGAGGCGGCGCCCGGCGGCTGGGGGCGGTCGGTGGTCACCATCGGCGTCTTCGACGGCGTGCACAAGGGCCACCAGGCCACCATCGGCCACGCCGTGGCGCGCGCCCGCGAGCTGGGCGTCAAGTCGGTGGTGGTGACGTTCGACCCGCACCCGGCCGAGGTGGTGCGCCCCGGCTCGCACCCGGCCGTGCTCACCGAGCCGGCCCGCAAGGCGGAGCTGATCGAGGCGCTCGGCGCCGACGTGCTCTGCGTCGTGCCGTTCACCCCGGAGTTCTCCCGGCTGCCGGCCGAGGCGTTCGTGCACGACATCCTCGTCGAGCACCTGCACGCCGCGCTGGTGGTGGTCGGCGACAACTTCCGGTTCGGGCACCGGGCGGCCGGCGACGTGGCGCTGCTGGAGCGGCTGGGCCGCACCTTCGGCTTCGGCGTGGAGGGCGGCCCGCTGGTGTCCGAGGCCGGCACGGTCTTCTCCTCCACGTACATCCGCTCCTGCGTCGACGCGGGGGACGTGGCCGCGGCGGCCGCCGCGCTGGGCCGCCCGCACCGGGTCGAGGGGGTGGTGGTCCGCGGTGACCAGCGCGGGCGGGAGCTGGGCTACCCGACCGCCAATCTGCTGACCCACCGCTACGCGGCGGTCCCCGCCGACGGGGTGTACGCGGCCCGGCTGGTGCGCCGGGGCGGGGAGCCCCTGGCGGCGGCGGTCTCCATCGGCACCAACCCGACCTTCTCCGGCCGGGAGCGCCGGGTCGAGGCGTACGCGCTGGACTTCACCGGCGACCTGTACGGCGAGCGGCTGGCCCTGGACTTCGTGGCGCACCTGCGGGAACAACGGACGTACGACGCGATCGAGCCGCTGGTGGCACAGATCGCCGAGGACGTGGAGCGGACCCGCCGGGCGGTCGGCTGAGCGTGCCGGAGCCGGCCGGCGGGCCGCGTCGCGGCCCTTCACCGGGCGGTTCCCCACCGGGCTGGTAGTCTGGCAGGGACGTCGGCTGACCGACGTGGGGCCTCGCGTGCCTGCACGACGCCGCGGGTGCGAGGAACCGGTCCGTTCCCCGGTCACTCCGACCGATCCGACGGACCTCATCGAACGTTCCACGAAACAGGGAGAATATGGCGCTCGACCAGGAAGCCAAGGCCAAGATCCGTGCGGAGTACGCGACCGCCGAGGGCGACACCGGTTCGCCGGAGGTGCAGGTCGCGGTCCTCACCAAGCGGATCGCCGAGCTCACCGAGCACCTGAAGGTGCACAAGCACGACCACCACAGCCGCCGCGGGCTGCTGCTGCTGGTCGGCCGTCGCCGTCGGCTGCTCAACTACGTCCAGAAGAAGGACATCAACCGCTACCGGTCGCTCATCGAGCGGCTCGGCCTGCGCCGATGACGTGACGGGGGAGTGGCCACTCGGCCGCTCCCCCGTTCCGGTACCACCAGAAGAACCCGGCCGCGCGACAACCCGAGAGGGAGCCGGTCAGCACCGGTCTCCGGTAGTGGCCCCCGGAATCCCGGCATCATGCCGGCCACCCGGGCGCTTCGATCGAAGACCGGCCGCCTGAGCAGTTCCCCGTGTCGTGGGCCGACGACGCGAAGGAGCACCACAGAACATGACCGAGACCAACCTCGGCACCGAATCCCGCACCGCGGTGATCGACAACGGGTCCTTCGGCACCCGTGAGATCACCTTCTCCACCGGCCGGCTCGCCCGTCAGGCCGCCGGCTCCGTCATCGCCCAGCTCGGCGAGACGGTCGTCCTCTCCGCCACCACCGCCGGCAAGCAGCCCCGGGAGCAGTTCGACTTCTTCCCGCTGACCGTCGACGTCGAGGAGCGGATGTACGCCGCGGGCCGCATCCCCGGCTCGTTCTTCCGCCGCGAGGGCCGGCCCAGCGAGGACGCCATCCTCACCTGCCGGCTGATCGACCGGCCGCTGCGGCCGTCGTTCGTCAAGGGCCTGCGCAACGAGGTCCAGGTCGTCGAGACCGTGCTGGCGCTCGACCCGCAGCACCCGTACGACGTGGTGGCCATCAACGCCGCCTCGATGTCGACCAAGCTCTCCGGCCTGCCGTTCTCCGGCCCCATCGGGGCCACCCGGATGGCACACGTCGACGGCCAGTGGGTCGCCTTCCCGACCTACGAGGAGCTGGAGCGGGCCACCTTCGACATGGTGGTGGCCGGCCGCGCCCTGCCGGACGGCGACGTCGCGATCATGATGGTCGAGGCCGAGGCCACCGAGCACACCGTCAAGCTGGTCGCCGGCGGTGCCCCGGCGCCGACCGAGGAGGTCGTGGCCAGCGGCCTGGAGGCCGCCAAGCCGGCCATCCGCGAGCTGTGCCGCGCGCAGAGCGAGCTGGCCGACGTGGCCGCCAAGCCGGTCGCCGAGTTCCCGGTCTTCCTGGACTACCAGGACGACGCGTACGACGCCGTGGCCGGGCTGGCCCGCGCCGACGTCGCCGAGGCCCTCAAGATCGCCGGCAAGGCCGACCGCGAGGAGGCCCTGGACCGGGTCAAGGCCCGGGTCGCCGAGGAGCTCGGCCCGCGCTTCGAGGGCCGGGAGAAGGAGCTCTCCGCGGCGTTCCGCTCGCTGACCAAGTCCGAGGTCCGCAACCGCGTGCTGCGCGAGCAGGTCCGCATCGACGGCCGCGGCCCGCGCGACATCCGTCCGCTGAGCGCCGAGGTCGGCGTGCTGCCGCGGGTGCACGGCTCGGCGCTGTTCGAGCGCGGCGAGACCCAGATCCTGGGCGTCACCACGCTGAACATGCTGCGCATGGAGCAGTCGCTGGACACCCTCTCCCCGGAGAAGTCCAAGCGCTACATGCACAACTACAACTTCCCGCCGTACTCGACCGGTGAGACCGGCCGGGTCGGCTCGCCGAAGCGGCGCGAGATCGGCCACGGCGCGCTGGCCGAGCGGGCGCTGATCCCGGTGCTGCCCTCGCGCGAGGAGTTCCCGTACGCCATCCGGCAGGTCTCCGAGGCGCTCGGCTCCAACGGCTCCACCTCGATGGGTTCGGTCTGCGCCTCGACGCTCGGCCTGCTCTCGGCCGGTGTGCCGCTGAAGGCGCCGGTGGCCGGCATCGCCATGGGCCTCATCTCCGACGAGGTCGACGGCAAGACCCAGTACGTGACGCTGACCGACATCCTGGGCGCCGAGGACGCGTTCGGCGACATGGACTTCAAGGTCGCCGGCACCCGGGAGTTCGTCACCGCGCTCCAGCTCGACACCAAGCTCGACGGCATCCCGTCGGACGTGCTGGCCGCCGCGCTCCAGCAGGCGCACGAGGCCCGGCACACCATCCTCGACGTGATGCAGCGGGCCATCGAGGCCCCGGCCGAGATGTCGGACTACGCGCCTCGGGTCACCACCGTGAAGATCCCGGTCGACAAGATCGGCATGGTGATCGGCCCGAAGGGTCAGACCATCAACGCCATCCAGGACGAGACCGGCGCCGAGATCTCGATCGAGGACGACGGCACCATCTACGTCGGCGCGACCAACGGCCCGTCGGCCCAGGCCGCTGTCGAGCGGATCAACGCGATCGCCAACCCGACGCTGCCGAAGGTCGGCGACCGGTTCCTCGGCACTGTGGTGAAGACCGCCGCGTTCGGCGCCTTCATCTCGCTGCTCCCGGGCCGCGACGGCCTGCTGCACATCTCCAAGGTGGGCGACGGCAAGCGGGTCGAGAAGGTCGAGGACTTCCTCAACGTCGGCGACAAGGTCGAGGTCGAGATCGCCGACATCGACCAGCGCGGCAAGATCTACCTGGACAAGGTCCGCCCGGAGGGCGCCGAGGCGCCGGCCGCCGGTGAGGCCGCCGGTGGCGAGCGTCCGGCCGGCCGGGACCGCGGTGGCGACCGTGGCCCGCGCGACCGCGGCGACCGTGAGCGCGGCGGCGAGCGCGGCGGCCGGGGTCCGGAGGGCGGCGAGGGCGGCGGCGAGTCCCGCCCGCGGCGCCGCACCCGGCACAGCTGATCCACCACCGGCCGGGTGACACCCACGGGTGTCACCCGGCCGGTGACTGCTCCACCGACGGCTCCAGGTCGCTGCGCCGAGCTGGAGCCGTCGTTCGTTCCCACCGCACCACCCACCCCTCGTCGAACTGAGAGCAGGTTCCTCGTGAGTCGGACCCGTCGTTCGTCCTTCCCGGCGGCTCGACGGGGGGTGCCGTCGCCCGGGCTCGCGCGCGCCGCGGGCGGGACGGCCCGGGCGGTCACCCGCACGCTCAGCGACGACCCGCTGGGCGGCACCGTCCGCCGTACCGTGCTCCCCAGCGGCCTGCGCGTGCTCACCGAGGCGATCCCGGCGATGCGCAGCGTCTCGTTCGGCATCTGGGTGGCGGTCGGGTCCCGCGACGAGACCGGGCCGCAGGCCGGCGCCGCGCACTTCCTGGAGCACCTGCTCTTCAAGGGCACCAACAAGCGCAGCGCCCTGGAGATCTCCTCCGAGATCGAGGCCGTGGGCGGCGAGACCAACGCCTTCACCACGAAGGAATACACCTGCTACTACGCCCGGGTGCTCGACGAGGACCTGCCGCTGGCCATCGACGTCATGTGCGACCTGGTCGCCGACTCGGTGCTGGCCGCCGCCGACGTGGAGACCGAGCGCGGGGTCATCCTCGAAGAGATCGCCATGCACGACGACGAGCCCGGCGACGAGGTGCACGACCTCTTCGCCCGCGCCGTCTACGGCGACCACCCCCTCGGCCGGCTGATCTCCGGCACCGAGGAGACGGTCACCCCGATGACCCGGCGGCAGATCCAGAGCTTCTACCGCCGCCGCTACACGGCGCCGCAGATCGTCATCGCCGCGGCCGGCAACCTCGACCACGCCGCCGTGGTCAAGCTGGTCCGGCAGGCGCTGCGCGGCACCCCCCTGGACACCGACGCGGCCGCGCCGGCCGCGCACCGGCCGGCCACCCCGGCGGTACGCACGAAGCCGGCCGCCACCCTGGTCGAGCCGAAGGAGACCGAGCAGGCGCACGTCATCCTCGGCTGCCCCGGCATCGACCGCACCGACGAGCGGCGCTTCGCCCTCGGCGTGCTCAACAACGTGCTCGGCGGCGGCATGTCCAGCCGGCTGTTCCAGGAGATCCGCGAGCAGCGCGGCCTGGCCTACTCGGTCTACTCCTACGCCAGCCAGTACGCCGACAGCGGCCTGTTCGCCGTCTACGCCGGCTGCGCGCCCGGCAAGGTGGACGAGGTGCTGGACCTGACCCGCGCCGAGCTGCAGCGGGTGGCCGCCACCGGGATCACCGAGGCCGAGCTGGCCCGGGGCAAGGGGATGAGCAAGGGCTCCTTCGTCCTCGGCCTGGAGGACACCGGCTCCCGGATGAGCCGGCTGGCCAAGGGCGAGCTGCTCTACGGCAACCTCATGCCGGTGGACGAGCTGCTGGCCCGGGTCGACGCGGTGACCCTGGACGACGTCAACGGCCTCGCCGCCGACCTGCTCGCCCGGCCGATGTCCCTGGCCGTGGTCGGTCCGTTCGACGAGTCCGCCTTCGCCGCCCGCTGACCGTCCCGCTTACCGGTCCGTCGGGGTGGCCGCGTCCCGATTGGGATAGGTTGTGCCCCGTGACTGACGAGCAGGAGAAGACCCGGGTCCGGGTCGGTGTGCTGGGCGCCCGCGGCCGGATGGGCATGGAGGTCTGCAGGGCCGTCGACGCGGCCGGCGACCTCGACCTGGTGGGCACCGTCGACCAGGGCGACGACCGGTCCGCCGCCGCCGGCGCCGACGTGGTCGTCGACTTCACCACCCCCGACGTCGTCATGGACAACCTGCACTGGTGCGTCGACCAGGGCATCCACGCGGTGGTCGGCACCACCGGCTTCACCGAGCAGCGCCTCGAGCAGGTGCGGGGCTGGCTGGCCGGCAACCCCGGCGTGGGCGTGGTGATCGCCCCCAACTTCGGCATCGGCGCGGTGCTCATGATGCAGTTCGCCGCCCGCGCCGCCCGGCACTTCGAGTCGGTCGAGATCATCGAGCAGCACCACCCGCGCAAGCTGGACGCCCCCAGCGGCACGGCCACCCACACGGCCCGGCTCATCGCGCAGGCCCGCGCCGAGGCCGGGCTCGGCCCCACCCCGGACGCCACGAAGGACGAGGTGGCCGGCGCCCGCGGCGCCGACATCGACGGGGTACGCGTCCACGCCGTCCGCGCCACCGGCCTGGTCGCCCACCAGGAGGTGCTGTTCGGCACCACCGGCGAGACGCTGACCATCCGGCACGACTCGTACGACCGGGCCTCGTTCATGCCCGGCGTGCTGCTGGCGGTGCGCGAGGTCCGCCGCCGGCCGGGGCTCACCGTGGGCCTGGACGCCCTGCTCGACTGACTCCTCGCCGCGCGGCCGTACCTGACTGGGACTGGCGGCGGTCGACGGCGCTGGCGATCGGCGGCGCTGAGGCCGGCCGTGCCGCGGGTGCGCAACGGCGATCAAGCGGCGCGGCGCCCGCCGGGTGCAGGCTGTCCACATGACCCGGACCGACGGACTCACCGGCCTTCTCGACTGGCTCCAGCTCGCCCTGGACGACCCCGAGACCGCACCGGCGAAGCTGGCCGCCCGGGCCCACCTGTCCCGGTTCCACTTCGACCGGCTGGTCGCCGCGGCCACCGGGGAACCGCCGGGCGCGCTGCGCCGCCGGCTGCTCCTGGAGCGTGCCGCGCACCGGCTCACCACCAGCGACCGGACCGTCCTCGACGTCGCCGTCGAGGCCGGGTACGGCTCGCACGAGGCGTTCACCCGCGCCTTCCAACGGTCCTACGGCGTCGCCCCGACCGCGCTGCGACGGCGCCCGCCGCTGACCTTCCGCGAGCTGGAGCTGCCCTGCCCCAGCGGCGTCCACTTCCAACCGCCCGGTGGCCTGCGGCTGCCGGCGGCACGTCAGGAGACCCCCATGAACGTTCTCCAGCACCTGGTCGACCACCACGTCCAGACCCTCACCGCGATCATCGAGCGCGCCGCCACCCTCGACGACGAGGTGCTCGACCGGCCCGTCACCGTGTCCGTGGAGACCATCGACGAGCAGCCGACCCTCCGCTCGCTGATCAACGCCATGGTCACCCAGGAGGAGCACTGGCTCTCGGCGCTGCGCGGCGGCGAGTGGCCCGACGAGAGCGACCGCTCGGTGGCCGGGCTGGCGGCCCGGCACGCGGTCGCCGGCCGCGACTGGCGGGCCTTCTGGCCCGGACGCTCGCCGCCGGCACCCTGGCGGACACCTTCGTCGACACCACCTGCACGCCGCCGACGACGCACAGCCTGGGCGGCACCATCGGCCACGTGATCACGTTCGCGGCCGTGCGCCGCACCCTGGCCATCGGCGCCCTGCACACCGCCGGCATCACCGACCTCGGCGCCGGCGACCCGCGCCCGTACCTGGACGCGGCCGCGACCGCCCCGGCCGGCTGACAGCCAGTTGATCCACTCCAGCTCGCCGAGGTGGCGGTGTCCGAGACCCGCCGATGCCGCCATTTCGGCGAGCCGGAGTCGATCAGACAGGTGTGCGACTCCGGCTCCGGCTCCGGCGAAAGCGATGGCCGGGTGTGCGGCCCGGCCCTAGGCTGACCGCCATGATCGATTCCGGGCAGCGTGACCGCGCCGGCCGCCGGGTGACCCTACGGCCGGTGGACGACGACAACTGGCGGGCGGTGGCCGACGTCGCGCCCCGCGACGACCAGCGCACCTTCGTGCCGGCGCTGGCGGCCCGCTACCTGGTGCTGACCATGCGCTCGGACGTCTGGACCTCGCTCGCCGTCTTCGCGGACGAGACGGTGGTCGGGCACGTCATGTGGGGCGTGGACGACGACGCCTCCCGCTGGATCGGCGGCATGGTGATCGACGCCGCCGAACAGGACCGCGGCATCGGCCGCGCCGCGGTGAAGACCCTCACCGACTGGCTGGCCAAGGCAGGACAGCCCATCCGCCTGAGCTACCACCCCGACAACACCCCCGCGGCAACCCTCTACACCTCCCTGGGCTTCCACCCCACAGGCGCGATGGAGGACGACGAACTGATCGCCGAGTTCACCCCTGCCTGACCCGGCCCTCTCCCGTTGATCATGAAGTTGGCGGCAGTCGAGGAGATCGACTTCGCCGCCAACTTCATGATCGACCGCCAGACGGTCAGGCGGGGGAGTTGGTGGGGGTTGCGGTGGTGCGCTGGGTGGGGATCTTCAGGGACGTGGGGAGGTTGGTCACGCTGGCCCGGCCGGTGTGGTCGACCGTGACCTTGACTTCCGTGCCGGCGATTCGCAGGCCCTCGGCGGTCAGGGCGCCCAGTTCCGGGCCGGCCAGGGGGCGGAGGTCGACGCGGCCGGCGGGCACGTCGGGGTAGACGCCGAGGCCGGCCTGGAGGAGCAGCACACCTGCCGCCGCCGACCAGGCCTGCGGGTGGCACGCCGCCGGGTACGGCGCCGGCCGGCCGAGCAGTGCCCGGTCGTCCCCGCCGTACAGCTCGGGGAGGCGGTAGTCGAACGCCTCGGCGGCCGCCAGCAGCCCGTCGGCGAGCCGGAGCGCCGCCGCGCGGTGCCCGGCCCGGGCCAGCCCACCGAGCACGATGGCCGTGTCGTGCGCCCAGATCGACCCGCAGTGGTAGGACAGCGGGCTGAATCCGGCGTCGTCGGTGGACATGGTGCGCAGCCCGAAGCCGCCCGCCAGGGCCTCGGTCGAGAGCAGTGCGGCGACCTGGGCCGACTCGGCGTCCGACAGCAGCCCGGTGCCGAGCAGGTGACCGATGTTGCTGGTCAGCGAGTCCACCGGGCGCTTGTCCCGGTCGAGGGCCAGGGCGGGCTGTGGGCCGTGCGGGCCGTCGACCCAGAACGCGCCGCGGAAGCGGGCGGCGAGCCGGTCGGCGTAGGAGCGCCAGCGGTCGGCGCCGGGGCGGCCGAAGGCGTCGAGCAGGTCGGCCCCGTTCACCGCGGCCTGGTACGCGTACCCCTGCACCTCGGCCAGCACGATGGGCGACTGCGCGAGGCGGCCGTCCCGGAAGCGCACCGCGTCGCCGGAGTCCTTCCAGCCCTGGTTGGCCAGGCCGTGGCCGGTGGTGTCGACGTATTCGACGAAGCCGTCGCCGTCGGCGTCGGCGTGCTCGCCGAGCCAGCCGAGCGCCGCCTCCAGGTGGGGGAGCAGCGGCTCGACCTGGTCGGGGGCGAGCCCCCAGCGCCAGGCGTCGTGCAGCAGCCCGACCCAGAGCATGGTGGCGTCGACCGTGCCGTAGTAGGCGGGCGGCAGCCGCAGCCCGTTGCCGGCCAGGGCGAACTCGTGCCGGCGCAACTCGTGCAGGATCTTGCCGGGCGCCTCGCCGGTGGCCGGGTCGAGCCGGGTGCCCTGCCGGCGGGCGAGCACGCGCAGCGTGCCGGCGGCCAGGTCGGTGCCGAGCGGCAGCATCATCCGGGCGGCCCAGAGGCTGTCCCGGCCGAAGAGGGTGAGGAACCAGGGCACACCGGCGCCGAGGAAGACGTCCTCCGGGTGCGCCGGCTCGGCCAGCCGCAGCCCGCGTAGGTCGGCCAGGGAGCGGTCGAGGAGCCGGACGAGGCGGCGGTCGTCGGCGCGTACCGCCGGTTCGGACCACCCGGGGCCGGGTGGGGCGGCGGTCACCGCGGCCTTCGGGTCGGTGACGGCCAGGCGCCAGCGCAGCGTCGCGGACTCGCCGGGAGCGAGCGTGACCGGCCAGCTCAGCCGGGGTGCCGTGGCCCGGTCGCCGGTGGCGTCCACGGTGGCCGCCTCGCCGGTCACGGTCACGGTGAGGCCCTCGGCGCTCCACTGGACCCGGCCCGGCTCGCCGGCCTTCGCCTCCAGCGGCGCGCCGCTCCCGCCGGACTTGACCAGCTCGATGGGGGCGAGGTCGCAGCCGAGGTCGACGCTGACGGTGGTGCGGACCGGGTCGGTGGCGGTGGACGAGACCACGAGTTCCTCGGTGACGCCGTGCGGGCCTGCCTGCCGGGTGCGCTCGACCCGGACGGTCGGGTCGGGGGTGGGGTCGCCGAGCCAGCGGGCCAGGGCGACGAAGCGGGCGCCGTGCGGCCCGGCCGGCCCGCGGGTCAGCGCCTCCGGCTCCCGGTCGTCGAGGCGTAGCTCGGCGCGGGAGAGTACCCGGGCGTCGGCGTGGAAGACGCCCTGGACGCCGTGCGGCCGGATCTGTCCCGCCGCGTCGCCCAGCGCGCTGGTGGGGGCGTGCACCACGCCGACCAGGTCGTGCAGCAGCGGTTGCAGGTGGCGTTCGGACAAGGGGAACTCCCGGTGCTGATCGATGGGCCGGCGCCGTCTTGACAGATGGCTCCGGCCGGTGCAAAGTGCCAAACATTCCAGAAACTTTGAACGATCTAATCGTGCCCCATCGGAGTTGGATCGTTCAAGGCGGCGAGAGGGTTTTAGTGGCTGAAAAGGTGACCATCGCGACGGTGGCCCGGCACGCTCAGGTAAGCCGGCAGACGGTCTCCAACGTGCTCAACGCGCCGCACATCGTCCGCGAGGAGACGCGGCGGCGGGTGCAGGAGGCGATCAGCGCGCTCGGCTACCGGGCCAACCAGGCCGCCCGGCAGATGCGGACCGGCCGCTCCCGCCTCATCGCCGTGCGCATCGAGCCCACCCGGGACGGGATCAACGGCTCGGTGCTCGACCGGTTCCTGCACGGCCTCACCGAGACCGCGGACGCCGCCGGTTACCGGGTCATGCTCTACACGGCCCGCGACGACGACCAGGAGATCGCGACCTACGACGACCTGCTCGGCGCGTACGACCTGGACGCGTTCGTGCTCACCGGCACCAAGCACGGCGACCCGCGCACCGCGTGGCTGGCCGAGCGCGAGGTGCCCTTCGTGACCTTCGGCCGGCCCTGGGACGCCCTCGACGGGCACCCGTGGGTCGACGTGGACGGTGCCGCCGGCACGGCCCAGGTCACCCGGCACCTGCTCGACGGCGGCCACGACCGGATCGCCTTCCTCGGCTGGCCCACCGGCTCCGGCGTCGGCGACGACCGGTGCGCCGGCTGGCGTACCACGATGACGGCGGCCGGCCATGACGTCGCCGGCCTGCGCCGGGAGAGCGAGGACGGCATCGCCGAGGGCGAGCGCGCGTTGCGCGACCTGCTCGCCCACGACGCGCCCCCGACCGCGGTGGTCTGCGCCAGCGACTCGCTCGCCCTCGGCGCGCTCCAGGCCGCGCGCGACGCCGCTGCGCCGGTCGCCGTCGTCGGCTTCGACGACACCCCGGTGGCCGCCGCGGTCGGGCTGAGCAGCGTCAGCCAGCCGCTCGCCGCGGCCGCCGCCCGCTGCGTCGACCTGCTCACCACCCTGCTCGACGGCCAGCCCACCGACCAGCAAGTGCTGCTCACTCCCACGCTGGTGCTCCGGCACACGGCGTGATCACATCCCCCGTCAGGAGAGTCAGATGACACCTCGCACCCTCACCCGGGCGGCGGTGGCCGGCGTCGCCGCCGTCGCCCTGTTCGGCTCCGCCGCGTGCGGCAGCGGCTTCGACGACTCGGCGAAGGACACCAAGCAGTCCAGCGGCCCGGCCAGCCTGCAGATCCTGATCGGCTCCTCCGGCGAGGCCGAGACCAAGGCCGTGCAGGACGCCGCCGCCAAGTGGGCCTCGTCCAGCGGCAACACCGCGACGGTCACCCCCGCCCAGGACCTCACCCAGCAGCTCGGCCAGGCCCTCGCCGGCGGCACCCCGCCGGACGTCTTCTACGTCGACGCGACCCGGTTCGCCGACTACGCCAGCGTCGGCGCGCTGGAGCCGTACGGCGACAAGATCAGCAACAAGGACGACTTCTACGAGAGCCTGCGCACCACGTTCACCTACGACGGCAAGCTCTACTGCGCGCCGAAGGACTTCTCCACCCTGGCCCTGGAGATCAACACCGACCTGTGGGCGAAGGCCGGCCTGACCGACGCCGACGTGCCGACCACCTGGGACCAGCTCACCGCCGTCAGCCAGAAGATCAAGGCGAAGAAGATGGTGGCGCTCGCCCTCGGCGACACCCGCGACCGGATCGGCGCCTTCATGGTGCAGAACGGCGGCTGGCTCATGAGCTCCGACGGCAAGCAGCCCACCGCCGACACCCCGGAGAACCTCCAGGCCCTCCAGTACGTGAAGTCCCTGCTCACCAACGGCTACGCGAAGTTCCCGAAGCAGCTCGACGCCGGCTGGTCCGGTGAGGCGTTCGGCAAGGGCAAGGCCGTCATGACCATCGAGGGCAACTGGATCAAGGGTGCCCTGCAGAACGACTTCCCGAACGTGAAGTACAAGGTCGTGCCGCTGCCGGCGGGCCCGAAGGGCCAGGGCACCCTCTCGTTCACCCAGTGCTGGGGCATCGCCGCCAAGTCGAAGTTCAAGGACCAGGCGATCAAGTTCGTCGAGGCGATGACCGCGGGCGACCAGCAGGTGACCTTCGCCAAGGCGTTCGGCGTTATGCCGTCGCGGCAGTCCGTCCGCGACCAGTACTCCACCGCCTTCCCGGCGGACAAGCCGTTCATCGACGGCGTCGCGTACGCCCAGGGCCCGGTGAACGCCCCGAAGATGGACAGCGTCCTGCGCGACCTGGAGGCCGGCCTGCAGGGGCTCGCCACCGGTGACCCGAAGACGGTCCTGGCCAACTTCGACAAGAACGCCAAGTCGGCGCTCGGCGGCTGAGCGGTCGCGGAGGGGTCCGCACCGGGCCCCTCCGCGCCGGCTCCCACGGAAAGGAGGGAGGGACGAGATGGCAACCGAAGCGCTGCGCGCCCCGGCGACCACGCCGGTGAAGCCGCCACGCCGTCGCGGCGGCGTCCGCGGCAACGAGAACATCGCCGGCTGGCTCTTCGTCGCGCCGGTGATCGTGATCCTCGGGCTCTTCCTGCTGCTGCCGATCCTCATGGCGCTGTGGGTGAGCCTCACCGACTGGAACGGCCAGGGCAGCCCGTTCACCGGCGACGTGCCGTTCGTGGGCGGCGACAACTACACCCGGCTGTTCACCGAGGACGGGCTCGACCGCCGGGACTTCATGACCAGCATCCGCAACAACATGTACTACGTGGGCATCGTCGTGCCCGTGCAGACCGCGCTCGCCCTCGGCCTCGCCCTCGTGGTCAACAACCGGATGCTCAAGGGGAAGGGCTTTTTCCGCAGCGCCTTCTACTTCCCCTCGGTCACCAGTTCCGTGGCGATCAGCGTGGTGTTCCTGTTCCTGTTCGCCAACTCCGGCGCGGTCAACAAGCTGCTCGCCCTCCTCGGCATCAACGGGCCGGAGTGGTTCGCCGACTCCCGCGGCGTGCTGCACCTGCTGCTCGGTGCGGTCGGCGTGGACAACCCACCCGGCGCGCTCACCTCCGGCGGCCCGCTCGGGCTGACCTGGTGGGACTGGCTCTCCGGACCGAGCGTGGCCATGGTGTCGATCATCTGCCTGGTCATCTGGACCACCTCGGGCACGTTCATGCTCATGTTCCTGGCCGCCCTGCAGAACGTCCCGGTGGCGCTGGACGAGGCGAGCACCCTCGACGGGGCGTCCCGCTGGCAGCGCTTCCGCCACGTCACCCTTCCGCTGATCAAGCCGACCACCTTCCTGGTGCTCACCCTCGGCCTGATCGGCTCGTGGCAGGTCTTCGACCAGGTGTACGTCATGAGCCAGGGCGACCCGGCCAAGACCACGCTCACCCCGGCGTACCTGTCCTACCGGACCGCCTTCCGGGACTTCGACTACGGCTCCGGCGCGGCTATCTCGTTCGTGCTGTTCCTGATCATCATCCTGCTCACCCTGCTCCAACGCCGGGTGATGGCCGACCGGGACGAGCCCCGGCGGGCCCGGTGGTGGCGGCGACGCGTACCGGAGAGGTCCTGACATGGCCGTGCTCACCGACCGGCCGGCGACGCCCGTCGCGCGCCGCGCCGACCGCGGGCCGCGTGCCCGGGTCAACCGCATCCTCGGGTACGCGGTCCTGATCGCCTTCGGGCTGATCTTCCTCTACCCGTTCGTCATCCAGCTCGGCAACTCGTTCAAGACCGAGCCGGACGCGGCGGCGAACCCCCTGTCGCCGCTGCCCGACTCGCTGACCCTCGCCGGCTTCGAGCGGATCTTCGCGGGCACCAACTTCCCGCTCTGGCTCGGCAACTCGCTGCTGGTCACCGTGCTGGTCACCCTGGGCCGGGTCTTCTTCGACTCGCTCGCCGGCTACGCGCTGGCGCGGCTGCGCTTCCGCGGCCGGGCCGGCCTGTTCGCCGCGGTCATCGCGGTGATGGCGGTGCCCGGCGTGGTGCTGCTCATCCCGAAGTTCCTGGTGCTCAAGCAGCTCGGCCTCTACGACAGCTACGCGGGCCTCGTGGTGCCCCTGCTCGCCGACGCGGCCGGCGTCTTCATCATGAAGCAGTTCTTCGAGTCGGTGCCGGTCAGCGTCGAGGAGGCGGCCCGGATCGACGGGGCGGGCGTGTTCCGGACCTTCTGGTCGGTGGTGCTGCCGATGGCCCGGCCGGCGCTGATCACGCTGACCATCCTGTCGTTCCAGGGCTCCTGGAACGAGTTCCCGCACAGCCTGGTCTCGGTGCAGGACCCGGACCTGTTCACCCTGCCCCGCGGGCTGGCCGACCTGGTCAGCGGCTCGCTCGGCAAGGGCACCCAGTATCCGCTCAAGCTGGGCGCCGCGCTGCTCGCCACCATCCCGGTGGCGGTGCTCTTCGTGATCTTCCAGCGCTACTTCGTGCGCGGCGCGAACGAGGGCGCCGACAAGGGCTGACCGGCGGCCGGCGGTCCCGCCCCGTGCCGGGACCGCCGGCCCCGCTCAGCTCTCCTGGAGCACCGAGAAAACGTTGCCGGCCGGGTCGGTGAACCAGGCGATCGACGGGCCGTTGCCCCGCATGACCCCCTTGTCGTCCTGCGGCATGCCCTCGTAGCGCTCGAACCGCACCCCGCGCGAGACCAGCTCGTCCACGGCCCGGTCGATGTCCGGCACGGGGAAGTTGAGCACCGTGTAGGTCGCCGGCCGGTGATCGGGCTTCGGATAGACCAGCACCGGCCGGTCCCCGGCCAGGTGCAGGGTCAGCATGCCGCCCATCGCGTCGTCCCGGGACACCCGCAACCCCAGGACGTCGGTGTAGAACCGCTCCGCGCGGTCCGGGTCGTCCACGAAGAACCCGCTGAACGCCCTCGTGTCTTCGAACATCACCCCTCCTCGATCCGCCGGTGGGTTGCCTCCGTCGTGCCTACCAGGGGTGGGCGGCGCGCGGGAGCACCTTCACCGGCGGGTCACCGGCGGGTTGTCAGGAGGCGGCCGGCTCGGTGGGGACGCCGACGTGCAGGCGGACCTGGGGGACGAGCATGTCGTCCACGTCGAGCGCGCGGCCCGCGCCGTCGGGCTCCCAGCCGGTCGAGGTGAGGAACTTCCGGGTCGCCGTGTCGGCGTCGAACGCCCAGGCGACCGCGCGGGTGAAGCCGTCGGACCGCCAGTGGTCGACCATGGCGGCGAGCAGCCGGCTGCCGTGGCCGCGCCGGCCCCAGCGCGGCTCGACCAGCAGGTCCGTCACGGCCGCCACGCCCTCGGCCAGCGCGTCGGCCGGCTCGCCCGGCGCGAGCGCCTCGGCATCGGCCGGACCGGAGGCGGCGAACCCCACCAGATACGATTGCTCGGCCTGTTCGACGGCGACCAGCACCCGGTGCGCGCCCGAGGGCGGCTCCTGCACCGCGGCGCTCCACCGCCGGGCGAGGTACGCCTCGTCGAGGTTGTCGAGCACGTGCCGGGGCAGGATCCGGCGGTACGCGGCCCGCCAGGTGGCGAGCTGGAGGCGTGCGATCTCGCCGGCGTCCTCCGGACGCGCGGCGCGGACGAACCCGAGAGCCATGGCACGAGAGCCTACGCAGGGCGAGGAGGGCGACGGTGGCGCAGGGTGCCAGGCGGACGATCGCACAGGTCGTCGCCGTGGTGGCGCTCGCCGTGGCGGTGACCGCCTTCCTCTCGGTGGCGGCCGTGCGGCACGGCTTCTTCGACCTCAAGGTCTACTACGGCGCGCTGACCTTCTGGGTGCACGACGGCGGCGAGATCTACGACTTCCTCAAGGGCGGCACCCAGTACGGCTTCACCTACCCGCCGTTCGCGGCGCTGGTCATGCTGCCCATGGCGTACCTGCCGTGGCCGGCGGCGATCACCGTGAGCGTGGCCGCCACCGTGGTGGTCAGCGCCGTGGTGATCTGGTGGCTGCTCGACCCGGTGGCCCGCCGCGCCGGCTGGACCCGGTGGTTCGTCCTGGCGGTGGCGCTCTGCCTGGCCGCCGCCTACGAGCCGATGCGCGAGACGGTCAACTTCGGCCAGGTCAACATGTTGCTGCTGTTCCTCGTGGCGGTGGACCTGCTCCGGCTGCTGCCGGCGCGCAGCCGCTGGGCCGGGGTGGGCATCGGGCTGGCCACCGCGATCAAGCTGACCCCGGGCATCTTCATCGTCTACCTGCTGGTGACCGGCCGCTGGCGGGCCGCGTTCACCGCCATGGGCGCGGCGGCTGCGGCGACCCTGGTGGCCGCCGCGCTCTTCCCGGACGCCTCCCGGGAGTTCTGGACCGAGGCGCTGTGGAACACCGACCGGGTGGGCGAGCTGGCCTTCGTCTCCAACCAGTCGCTGCGCGGGGTGGTGGCCCGGCTCGATCCGGAACACCCGAGCACGGTGGCCTGGCTCGCGCTGGTCCTGGCCACCCTGGTCGTCTGGGGCTGGCGTTCCCGGGCCGCGGTGGCCGCCGGGGACGAGGCCACCGGCCTGGCGCTGACCGGCGCCACCATGTGCCTGGTCAGCCCGGTGACCTGGGTGCACCACCTGGTCTGGCTGCTGCCCGGGCTCATCCTGCTGGTCGACAACGGCATGGCGGCGCCCGCCCGCAGCCGCCGGCGCCGCCTGCTGCTGGCCGCCGCGCTCATCGGGTACGCCTTCCTCATCAGCCGGATCGTCTGGGCCTGGGAGAAGGACTTCACCGGCGTCGACGGGTTCCTGGGCAGCAACACCTACGTGTGGATCAGCCTCGCGCTGCTGCTCGCCCTGCCGGTCCGCCGCTGGGCCACGCCGACCGGCGGTGGCGCCGCCGAGCGGGGCGGGCCGGCCGGGTCAGCCGTCGAGCCGGGCGGTGTAGCGCAGCTCGCGGAGCCGGACCGGGTCCCGCCCGCCGTGCAGCGGGACCGCGTAGGTGGACTCCTCCCCGTCCGGTGACAGCCCGGCCCGCTCGTAGAAGCGGCGGCCCCGGGCGTTGTCGGCGAGCACCCAGAGCCGGTACTCGGCCACACCCCGCTCGGTGAGACCGGCCCGGGCCGCCGCGAGCAGCGCCTGACCGGTCCCGCTGCCCCACCGTGCCGGATCGAGGTAGATCGCCAGGATCTCCCCGTACGCCGGGTCGAGGTCGCCGCGGTCCTGGTTGTTCCGGTACGGCCCGAAGGTGGTGAACCCCTCGATCCTGCCGTCGGTCTCGGCGACCAGCGTGGTGAAGGGGTGCTCCGGGTCGGCCGTGCCCAGGTCCCGGCGGCGCTGCGCCCAGGCGGCCGGGTTCAGCCGGTCCAGCACCTCGGCCGGCATGATCCCGGCGTACCCCGCCTGCCAGCCGCGGATGTGCACCCGGGCGATCGCCTCGGCGTCGTCCGGTTCCTCCCGGCGGATGGTGGCCACCCGTCCGTTCTATGCCGCGCCGGGCTATCGGTCCAGCCGCCGCACTGCGACAACTCCAGCTCGGCGCGTCTAACGCCGCGCCGCGACCTGGAGTCGCCGTGTCAGACGGGTGGAATAGGGTCCCGGACGATGGCCGTACCGGAATCTCTCTCCCTCGCCCAGGCCCGCCGGATCGCCCTGGCCGCCCAGGGCTTCGCCGACCCGGCGCCCGGCGGCGTGCCCACCCGCCGGCACCTGCGCCGGGTGCTCGACCGGGTCGGGCTCATCCAGATGGACTCGGTCAACGTCCTGCAACGCGCGCACTACCTGCCGCTCTACAGCCGGCTCGGGCCCTACCCGACGACCCTGCTCGACACGGCGGCCTACCGGCGCCCCCGCGAGCTGTTCGAATACTGGGCGCACGAGGCGTCGCTCGTCCCGGTGGGGCTGCACCCGGCGCTGCGCTGGCGGATGGCCAAGGCCCACGACGAGGCCTGGGGCGGGATGCGCCGGATCGCCCAGGAGCAGCCCGAGCTGGTCGCCTGGGTGCGTGACGAGGTGGCCGCCCGGGGCCCGCTCACCGCCGCCGAGATCGAGCACGACGCGCCCCGGGAGACCGGAAACTGGGGCTGGAACTGGTCCACGGTCAAGCGCGCGCTGGAGTTCCTGTTCTGGGCCGGCGAGGTGACCGCGGCCGACCGCACCACCTCGTTCGCCCGCCGCTACGACCTGCCCGGGCGGGTGCTGCCGGCTGCCGTGCTGGACGCGCCCACGCCGAGCACCGCCGACGCCCACCGCACGCTGGTGGCCATCGCCGCCCGGTCGCTGGGCGTGGCCGCCGAGCCGGAGCTGCGCGACTACTTCCGGCTGCCGGTGGCCGGCGCCCGGCAGGCGATCGCCGAGCTGGTCGAGGCCGGCGAGCTGACCCCGGTCACCGTGGCGGGCTGGCGCCAGCCGGCCTACCTGCACGCCCAGGCCCGGCTGCCCCGCTGGGTGCGCGGCAACACCCTGGTCAGCCCGTTCGACCCGCTGGTCTGGGAACGGGCCCGCACCGAGCGGCTCTTCGACTTCACCTACCGGATCGAGATCTACGTGCCCGCGCCGCAGCGGGTCTACGGCTACTACGTGCTGCCCTTCCTCCAGGGCGAGCGGTTCACCGCCCGGGTCGACCTCAAGGCCGACCGGAAGGCCGGGGTGCTGCTGGTGCCGGCCGCGTGGGCGGAGCCGGGCGCCGACCCGGGGGAGACCGCGGTGGCGCTCGCCGCCGAGCTCTACCGCCTCGCCGGCTGGCTCGGCCTGGACGCGGTCGCCCCGCCCGCCGGCGGTGACCTGGCCGCCCCGCTGGCCGCCGCCCTGGTGGGCGTGGCAGGTGTACGGTGAGCGCGTGACGAGCGTTGACCGGCCGGCCGCCGCACCCGACCCGCACCCGGCGGCCCCGCCCACCGGTCCCACCGGACCGGCCCCGGCCGGACCGCCCGCCACCGTCACCGGACCGCCCGCAGAGCCGCACGTTGTGCACGCCGGCGGGCCGCACCTTCACCACGGGCCGCACGTCGCGCACGCGGCCGGGCCGCACGTCGAGCACGCGGCCGGGCCGCACGTCGAGCACGCGGCCGGGCCGCACGTCGAGCACGCGGCCGGGCCGCACGTCGAGCACGCGGCCGGGCCGCACGTCGAGCACGCGGCCGGGCCGCACGTCGAGCACGCGGCCGGGCCGCACGTCGAGCACGCGGCCGGGCCGCACGGCGGGCCGGGAGCCTGGCCTGACGGGGTGGCCTACCCGGCGGTCGAGCCGGACCGGTTCACCCGCCTGGTGCTGCGGATGCACGCTCGCGCCCCGCGCTGGGCGGTGCCCCTCGCGGCGCTCGGCTGCGTCGGCCTGGGCATGGCCTACGCCCTGCTCAGCGACCCCACCCACAGCGATCCGGACGCGCGACCGACCTGCCTGCTCAAGCTCACCACCGGGCTGGACTGCCCGGGCTGCGGCGGCACCCGCGCCCTCTGGTACGTGCTGCACGCCGACCTGCCCGCCGCCGCCCGGCACCACTTCCTCTTCGTCTTCTCGCTGCCGTTCCTGGCCTGGCTCTTCGTGAGCTGGGCGGGGAACCGGGCGTTCGGCTGGCGGTTGCCCGAGCTGCGGATCAGCCCCAAGGTGATCGGCGGCTTCCTGGCCCTGTGGCTTGCCTTCTCGGTGGCGCGCAACCTGCCCTGGGCCCCGTTCACCTCGCTCTACGTCTGACCAGCCACGCAGCTCCAGTCGTCCCGGCTCCCGACCACCGTTTCCCGGCGCTCCTGACCGCCGAGGCCGACTCCCCGCCGTCCCGGGTTGCCGTGCCGGCCGCTCAGGAGGCGCTGCGCCGGATCGATGCCCTGCGCCGCGTGCCTTTCGAGCTGAGTCGTTGGTGATGTCACGGCGGGCTCGCGCGCACCCGCTCCGCGCTGACCCGTCGCCCGTTCTCCGCCTCAATAACGGCCTCAGCGAGCAGTCCGCCGCTGGATCTTGGAGGGTTTCCGTTCGGCCCGAACGGCAACTCTCCAAGATCTCGCCGTGGCCCGCTCGCCGTGGCCCGCTCGCCGTGGCCCGCTCGCCGCGGTGCGCGACGGCCGCTCGGGCCTCGTCGCGCACCTCGATCGCCTCGGGCTGTGATGTCGCCACCGACTCAGCTCGACAGCCCGCCGCGGCTAACCCCGGCCCCCGACCGCACCGGCCACGACCTCCGCCGCCACCACCGCACGGCCGTCGAGATCTTGGACACGTACTGTTGGCAGCGAACGGGAAGTGTCCAAGATTCGCAGCTGGTGCCCCGCTTCACCTCCGCGCGCCCAAGTTTCGCCGGAGGCCCAGGGGCCACTACAGTCGCAGGAATGCCGGAGATGGTGCAGCCCCAGGTCAAGTTGATCGCGTGGACCCAGTTCCAGGCCCCGGACGACGTGCCGTGGTCGACCGACGCGGAGGGTGGGCAGGCGCTCGCCGAGTTCGCCGGCCGGGCCTGCTACCAGAGCTGGAAGAAGCCGAACCCGGCCACCGCCACCAACGCCGGCTACCTGGCGCACATCCTGGACGTGGGCCACCTCTCCGTGCTGGAGCACGGCTCGGTGAGCTTCTACTTCAGCGGGGTGTCCCGGTCCTTCACCCACGAGCTGATCCGGCACCGGCACTTCTCCTACTCGCAGCTCTCCCAGCGCTACGTCCCGGAGCGGGACGCGGCCATGGTCGAGCCCGCGGTGATCGCCGAGGACCCGGAGCTGCACAAGAAGTTCGTCGAGGCGAGCGAGGCGGCGGTCCGGGCGTACACCGAGCTGTTGGAGGGCCTGGAGGCCCGGTTCACCGACGAGCCCAACCCGACGCTGCGCCGCAAGCAGGCCCGGCAGGCGGCCCGCGCGGTGCTGCCCAACGCCACCGAGACCCGGATCGTGGTGACCGGCAACTACCGGGCCTGGCGGCACTTCATCAAGATGCGCGCCACCGAGCACGCCGACGTCGAGATCCGTGAGCTGGCCGTGGAGTGCCTGCGGCAGCTGCAGGGCGTCGCGCCGAACGTCTTCGCCGACTTCGTGATCTCCACGCTGCCCGACGGCACCGAGGTGGCGGCGTCTCCGCACGCCGAGTGAGTCGTCGCCCTTCGCCGCCGGGGGTCCGGTGGTCGTCCGCTAGGTTGTGAACATGACGCACGACCTCCCTGCCGCCGCGAACCGGGGCGCGTCGCGCCCGTTCGGGCGACTGATCACGGCCATGGTGACCCCGTTCACCGCCGACGGGTCGCTCGACCTCGACGGCGCCGCACGGCTCGCCAGCCACCTCGTCGACGAGCAGGGCAACGACGCGCTGGTGCTCAACGGCACCACCGGCGAGTCGCCGACCACCACCGACGCGGAGAAGGAGGCCCTGATCCGCACCGTCGCCGAGGCGGTCGGCGACCGGGCCCGGATCGTCGCCGGGGTGGGCACCAACGACACCCGGCACACGGTCGAGCTGGCCGCCCAGGCGGAGAAGGCCGGCGCGCACGGCCTGCTGGTGGTGACCCCGTACTACAACAAGCCGCCGCAGGCCGGGCTGCTGCGCCACTTCACCGCGGTCGCCGACGCCAGCGGGCTGCCGATCATGGTGTACGACATCCCGCACCGCACCGGCACCGCGATCGCCACCGACACCCTGGTCAAGCTGGCCGAGCACGGCCGAATCGTGGCGGTCAAGGACGCCAAGGGCGACCTCACCGCCACCTCCTGGGTGCTGGCCCGCAGCGACCTGGCCTTCTACAGCGGCGAGGACGCCCTGACCCTGCCCGCCCTGGCGGTCGGCTCGGTCGGTGTGGTCGGCACCTCCACGCACTTCACGGGCGCACAGACCAAGCAGCTGATCGAGGCGTACGAGGCGGGCGACACCGCCACGGCGCTCAGCCTGCACCGGCGGCTGCTGCCCCTGTTCACCGGCATCTTCCGGACCCAGGGCGTGATCCTGGTGAAGGCGGGCCTGGCGGCCAAGGGCCTGCCGGCCGGGCCGGTGCGCCTGCCGCTGGTGAACGCCACCGGCGACGAACTGGCCCAGCTGCGCGCCGACTGCGCGGCGGCGGGCCTGCCCCTACCCGAATGATCGAACGACACGACGGACGCCGCACGACGGCGTCGCAGAATGAGGTGACGCGTGACCGAGGCGCACATCGAGGGTGAGCTGCCCCCGCCGCTGCCGGAGGGCGGCCTGCGGATCATCCCGCTCGGCGGACTCGGCGCCATCGGCCGGAACATGACGGTCTTCGAGTACGACGGCAAGCTGCTGATCGTCGACTGCGGGGTGCTCTTCCCCGACGTCGAGCAGCCGGGTGTGGATCTGATCCTGCCCGACTTCGGTCCGATCCTGGACCGGCTCGGCGACGTGCAGGCGATCGTGCTCACCCACGGCCACGAGGACCACATCGGCGCGGTGCCGTACCTGCTCGCCCACAAGCCGGACATCCCGCTGGTCGGCTCGCAGTTCACCCTGGCGCTGGTCGAGGCGAAGCTGGCCGAGCGGCGGATCCAGCCGTACACACTGACGGTCGCCGAGGGCCGGCGCGAGCGGCTCGGCCCGTTCGAGTGCGAGTTCTTCGCGGTGAACCACTCGATCCCGGACGCGCTGGCGGTGGCCATCCGCACCGGCGCCGGCCTGGTGCTGCACACCGGCGACTTCAAGATGGACCAGCTCCCGCTCGACGGCCGCATCACCGACCTGGCCGGCTTCGCCCGGCTCGGCGCCGAGGGCGTGGACCTGCTGCTCTCCGACTCCACCAACGCGGAGATCCCCGGCTTCGTCACCCCGGAGCGGGAGATCGGGCCGGTGCTCGACTCGATCTTCGCGAAGGCGCGCGGCCGGATCATCGTCGCCTCGTTCGCCTCCCACGTGCACCGGGTGCAGCAGGTCTTCGACTCGGCGATCGAGCACGGCCGCAAGGTGGCGCTGATCGGCCGGTCGATGGTGCGCAACATGGGCATCGCCCGCGACCTGGGCCTGCTCAACATCCCGCCGGGCCTGGTGGTCGGGCTGGAGGAGGCCACCACGCTGCCGCCCGAGCAGATCGTGCTGATGTCCACCGGCTCGCAGGGCGAGCCGATGAGCGCGCTGGGCCGGATGGCCAGCGGCGACCACCGGCACATCACCATCGCCCCGGGTGACACCGTGGTGCTCGCCTCCTCGCTGGTCCCGGGCAACGAGACCTCGGTCTACCGGGTGATCAACCGGCTGGCCCGGGCCGGCGCGACCGTGATCCACAAGGACGTGGCCAAGGTGCACGTCTCCGGTCACGCCCCGGCCGGCGAGCTGCTCTACCTGCTCAACGTCACCCGGCCGAGCAACCTCATGCCGGTGCACGGCGAGTGGCGGCACCTGCGGGCGCACGCCCGGCTCGGCATCGAGTCCGGCGTCGCGCCGGACCGGGTCGTGCTCTGCGAGGACGGCGACGTGGTCGACCTGGTCGACGGCCGGGCCAGTCTCGTCGGCCACGTGAAGAGCCGCTACGTCTACGTCGACGGCCTCGCGGTCGGCGACGTCAGCGAGTCACTGCTCACCGAGCGCCGGATCCTCGGCGACGGCGGCTTCATCGCCACCACCGTCGTGATCGACTCGGTCACCGGCAAGGTGGTCGGCGGGCCGACCGTCTCGGCGAAGGGCTTCTCGGAGGACCCGGAGGCGTTCAACCCGGTGGTCCCGCTGGTCACCGAGGCGCTGAACCGGGCCGCCGCGGACGGCATCACCGACCCGCACCAGCTCCAGCAGATCGTCCGGCGCACCGTCGGGCGCTGGGTCAACGACGCGTACCGCCGTCGCCCGATGATCGTCCCGACGGTCGTCGAGGTCTGACGCACCGCGACTCCGCACGCCGGTCCACCGTCCGCGGTGGGCCGGCGTCGTCGCTCTCCGGGTACGCCCCGACGCGTTCCGTCGATGGTGACCACGCGCGTTCAACCGATCGGCGCCCGTCTCCGTACTCCGCTCCGGCAGGCGTACCCGCGCCGGCCGGGAGGAGCGTGGCGGATGGACCGCAGACGGATGACAGCCATCGCCGTACTGGTGGCCGCGGCGGGCACGGCGGCGGCGGTGACCCTGCCGTCGTTCGCCGGCGAGAACCCGACGACCCGGCGGACCGCACCGGCGGCGTCCGACGGGGTGGCGCCCGAGGTGCTCGACGCGCTGAGCCGCGACCTCGCGCTCACCCGGGACCAGGCGGTGCGACGGCTGAAGACCGAGCGGTGGGCGTCCGGCACGGTCGCGAAACTCCGCGGGGAACTGGGCGCCGACTACGGCGGCAGCTGGCTCGGCGCCGACGGCACGACCCTGAACGTGGCGGTGGCGGATCCCGCGCAGGCGGCCCGGGTGACCGCCGCGGGCGCGGTGCCGAGGCGGGTCGACCGCGGGGTCGCCGAACTCGACGCCGTGAAGACCCGCCTCGACGCGGCCGGCGGCGAGGCCACCCCGGACGTCGCGGGCTGGTACGTCGACGTGGCCACCAACTCGGTCGTGGTGGTCGCCCAGCCCGGCGCGGAGGCGGCCGGTCGCCGGTTCGCCGAGGCCAGCGGCGTGGCCGCGGGCGCGGTCCGGGTGCGGACCGCCGACGAGGCGCCCCGCCCGCTGTTCGACGTGCGGGG
The DNA here is from genome assembly GCF_900091435.1 of Micromonospora chaiyaphumensis. GTDB lineage: Bacteria > Actinomycetota > Actinomycetes > Mycobacteriales > Micromonosporaceae > Micromonospora > Micromonospora chaiyaphumensis. Next base: position 19,361 of record NZ_FMCS01000010.1, on the reverse strand, counting down.
CGGCGACGCGTACTTCATCAACAACGCCGGGCGCTGCTCGGTCGGCTTCTCGGTGGTCGGCGGCTTCGTCACGGCGGGGCACTGCGGCCGGCCGGGGGACCGGACCGCGGGCGCGAACCGGGTCGCCCAGGGCACCTTCGCCGCCTCCTCGTTCCCCGGGGACGACTGGGCCGTCGTCGAGGTCAACGGGCAGTGGACGCCGCAGGGCGTGGTGAACGACTTCAACGGCGGCACGGTGCCGGTGAACGGCTCCACCGAGGCCCCGGTCGGCGCCTCGGTGTGCCGCTCCGGCTCGACCACCGGCACCCGCTGCGGGGTCATCCAGGCCAAGAACGCCACGGTGAACTATCCGGAGGGGACGGTCACCGGCCTGACCCGGACGAACGTCTGCGCCGAGCCGGGCGACTCGGGCGGCGCCTGGCTCTCCGGCGATCAGGCGCAGGGCGTCACCTCCGGCGGCTCCGGCGACTGCACGCAAGGAGGCGTGACCTTCTTCCAGCCGGTCAACGAGATCCTCCAGCGCAACAACCTGACCCTGGTCACCGCGGACGGCCGGTCCTCCGCGCCGCCGGCCGGCGGCGGGGCCACCGCGCCGCCCGTGAGCACCGCGCCGGCCACCCCGCCGGCCGGCGACGCGACGGACTGCACCGGGCAGGTGAGCCGGACCGGCCGGATCGCCGCCGGGCGGGCACAGGTCCAGCCGGACGGCCGCTTCTTCCGGGTGTCCGGCGGCGCGCAGGAGGCGTGCGTGTCCGCGCCGGCGGGCGCCCGGGTCGTGCTGGAGCTGCAACGCTTCACCGGCAGCGCGTTCCGCACCGTGGCCCGCGCCGACAGCGCCGACGGGCTCGCCCGGCTGACCGCCGACACTCCGGCCGGCGCCTACCGCTACCGGGTGGTCGGGCTGGCCGGCTCCGGCGAGTACACCCTGGCGTTCTCCGCCCGCTGAGCCGCCGCCGGGTCGGCTCCCGGCGGCACCGGACCGCGGCCCCCGTCCACCACCGCCCGGTGGCCGGGGGCCGCGCCACGTCCGGGGTCCGGGCTCACGGCAGTGCGGCGACCGCCTCGGCGAACGCGGCCCCGGTGCTGACCGCCGCCGTGACCAGCACGACGAGCTGCGCCCGGGCCACCCCGTACGCCAGGTCGGTGGTGACGTCGGCGGCCAGCAGCAGCGTCCCGTCGCCCGGGTCGTGCACGTACGCCGCCGGCAGCAGCCGGTCGTGGTTCCAGGCGTTGCAGAACGCGTACGCCTCGGCGCGGCGGTCGGCCGGCAGCCGGCGCAGCGCCACGGCCCGGGCGTGCAGCACCTCGCCCTGCGGCCCGAGCCGGCGGAACTGGACGACCGCCTCGCCCCAGCGCCCCACCACGGTGCCGTCGGGCTCCACCCGGTACGCGTCGCCGCGCGCGTCGAGGGCGGCCGTGAGCATGCGCAGGCTCAGCGGGGCGGGCTCCTCCTCGCCGGGCGGCCCGGGCTCGGTCGCGTCGTCGTCGGGGATCTCGTCCTCGGCGGGCAGCGGCACCGGCTCGGCGACCGGCCGCTCGGCCAGCCAGGACGCGATCCGGCCGGACTGGTGGCCGGTGCCGTTGCGGGCGTCGAAGCTGCCGGCCAGCGTGGTGGCGAGGGACTGGAGCTGGCCGGCGAGCGTCGCCACGTCCACGTCGGCGGCCGGCCGGGGCCCGTGCCCGGGGCGATGGATCCGCCGCTCGCCGAGGCCGTTCTCGACGGCCAGCCCGCAGAGTAGCGCGCCGGCGGTGGCGAACTCCATGGCGGACAGGTCGTCGACCGGGTGGTCCAACCGGGGCAGCTGCTCGGCCAGCACGTCCAGCCCGTGCGCCAGGTGCCCGCCCAGCGCGCAGAACCGCAGGTGCGCGGCGAGCTGCGGGAACGCGGCCCGCTCGCGGCGGTGCCGCCGGTACGCCCGCACGTGCGCCCGCGCGGCGCGCGCCGCCTCGCCGGTGCGCAGCCAGGGCAGCAGCCCCGCGGCGAGGGCCCGCTCCGGCTGGTCGGTGCAGCCCGGCTCGCCGTCGAGCGCCGGCCCCAGCGCGGCCAGCGCGGCCGCCGGCTCGCCCCAGCCGGCCAGCAGCTCGGCGCGGCGGGCCGGGGCGCAGCCGGGACAGCCGGCGACCGGGTGGGACGCGTCGGCGGCGGACCAGTGGTCGTACTCGTGGCGGGCCGCCGGCTCGTCGCCGAGGTGGTCGGCGAGCCGGCAGCGCAGCTCGGCCACCGGGCCGGCGTGCGGGCCCAGCCGGTCGGCCAGATCGTCAAGGAGGGAGCGGGCGTGGTCCAGGGGCACCCGGGGCGTGCCGAACAGCGACTCCACGGCCTGCCGCTGGTGCCGGCGCAGCCGCTCGGTCTCGCCGGGCCGGCCGTCGAGCAGCTCCGGCTGCCGGTCCACCGTGGCCACACACCGGCGCACCGGCTCCACCATCCGCCACCGCTCGCCCAGCTGCAGGTACGCCTCGACCAGCGCGAACCGCGCCGCCAGCGCCGTGCGCGGATCGCCCGTGGCGTCCGCCCGGGCGGCGATCCGTTCCAGCTCGGCGCAGCGGGCCTCGCCGTCGGGCAGGTCCCGGGCGTCGGCGAGCGCGTCCGCCAGCCCCCGGTCCCGGAACGTGGTCATCGCAGCGTCCCGCCGGGCAGGTCCGCCACGGCGGCGGCGAGCTGGCAGCCGGTGGTGACGCCGCAGTCGACGAGCTGGTCGAGCTGGTGCGGGGTGACCCCGCGTTCCAGGTCGGTGGTCACCTCGCCGCAGACCTGGGCCAGCCCGTCGTCCGCGACGTGCACGAACGCCTTGGGCCAGAGCCGGTCGTGGTTCCAGGCGTTGCAGAAGGCGTGCAGGTCCGGCACCCGCTCGATGCCGAAGCGGTGTGCCGCGACGGTGCGCACCTGGAGCAGCTCCCCGGCGGTGCCGCGCCGGTAGAACCAGATGAGACTGTCGCCCCACCGGCCGACCAGGTCGCCGTCGGTGTCCTCGGCCACCGCGTACCCCCGGTTGGCCAGCACGGCGGCGACCAGCTCGCGGGTCAGCGGTCGCAGCGTCTGCGGGTGTCCGGCCAGGGGGCCGTCCGGACCGTCCTCGATCTCCGGCGACGCCATGAGGGCATCCCTTCTGAGGCGAATAACACAAACGGCGGCGGATCCGTGCCGCGACGCGCGGACACGACCCGGAAAAGCGGCGATCTGCCGGGTCCCGCCGTTACGGTGACTCTATGGCGGGCCGTACCTCTCAGGCGAGCCGGCGGCGCGGCGCGTCGCCGCGCGGGACCACGAACAGTCGCGCCCGCCAGCCGGCCAAGAAGGCCACCCGGGCGGCCCCCCGGCGGCGCCCGGCGCGCGGGCCGAGCCCGGCGGCGTTCGTGGGCCGGGCGGTGGGCGCGCTGTGGATGGGGCTGGCGCACAGCGTGGGCTGGGCGTTCCGGGCCGCCGGTCGGCAGGCCGCCACCACCCGCCAGCTGGACCCGGAGCACCGCCGCGACGGTGCCGGGCTGCTCCTGTTCGGCCTGGCCATCCTCAGCGCCGTGGGCATCTGGTCCGGCGGCGCGGGGCCGGTGGGCCGGCACCTCGCGGACACCGCCCGCCTCTTCGTCGGCGCGATCGCCATCGTGGTGCCGGTGCTGCTCATGGTGGGCGCCTGGCGGCTCATGCGCACCCCGGCCGATCCCGAGCACCGGGGGCGCGGCCTGGTCGGCTGGGGCTCCATGCTGCTGGCCACGGCGGCCATGCTGCACATCGGACAGGACCCGGTCGACGAGGTTCAGCGCGACTACGCGGGCGGCCTGCTGGGCGCCGGGGTGGGTGATCTGCTCAAGTCGGCGGTCACCGCCTGGGTGGCCATGCCGCTGCTGCTCCTGCTGCTGGTCTTCGGGCTGCTGGTCATCACCGCGACACCGATCAACAAGATCCCGGAGCGGCTCGGGCTGCGCGCCGGCCTGGTCCCGCCGCCCGACGCCGAGGAGGCCGGGGCCGAGGCCGAGGCGGCGGCGAAGCCGGCCCGCAAGCGGGCGGCCAAGCGCCTCCCGCCGCCGCTGGACCCGCTGGACCCGGACGACGAGCTCGACGGCGTCGACCTCCAGGACACCCTGGTGCTGCCGCGCAAGAAGGTGCCGGCCAGCCGCAAGCCGGTCGAGCCGCCGGAGCACTCTCCGCTGCCCACGCGCGCCGAGCAGCTCGCGCTCACCGGGCTGGCCGGCGACTACACGCTGCCGCCGGCCAACATGCTGGGCAGCGGGGCCGCGCCGAAGACCCGGAGCAAGGCCAACGACGAGGTGATCGCCGCGCTGACCGGCGTCTTCGAGCAGTTCGACGTGGACGCCGCGGTCACCGGCTTCACCCGCGGCCCGACGGTCACCCGTTACGAGGTCGAGCTGGGGCCGGGCGTCAAGGTCGAGCGGATCACCCAGCTCTCCCGCAACATCGCCTACGCCGTGAAGTCGCCGGACGTGCGGATCCTCAGCCCGATCCCGGGCAAGAGCGCGGTGGGCGTGGAGATCCCGAACACCGACCCGGAGAACGTGGCGCTCGGCGACGTCCTGCGGTCGCGGGCCGCCACCAGCGACCACCACCCGATGGTGGTGGCGCTCGGCAAGGACATCGAGGGCGGCTACGTGGTGGCCAACCTGGCCAAGATGCCGCACATCCTCATCGCGGGCGCGACCGGCGCGGGCAAGTCGTCCTGTCTGAACTCGCTGCTGGTGTCCGTCCTCACCCGGGCCACCCCGGACGAGGTGCGGCTGCTGCTGATCGACCCGAAGCGGGTCGAGATGACCGGCTACGAGGGCATCCCGCACCTGGTCACCCCGATCGTGACCAACCCGAAGAAGGCGGCCGACTCGCTGGAGTGGGTCGTCCGCGAGATGGACATGCGCTACGACGACCTCGCCGCCAACGGGGTCCGGCACATCGACGACTTCAACCGCAAGGTGCGCAACGGCGAGATCAAGGCGCCGCCGGGCAGCGAGCGGGAGATGCGGCCCTACCCGTACCTGCTGGTGATCGTCGACGAGCTGGCCGACCTCATGATGGTCGCGCCGCGCGACGTGGAGGACTCCATCGTCCGGATCACCCAGCTGGCCCGGGCCGCCGGGATCCACCTGGTGCTGGCCACCCAGCGTCCCTCGGTCGACGTGGTCACCGGCCTCATCAAGGCGAACGTGCCGTCCCGGCTGGCCTTCGCCACCTCCTCGCTGGCCGACTCCCGGGTCATCCTCGACCAGCCCGGCGCCGAGAAGCTGCTGGGCCGCGGCGACGGGCTGTTCCTGCCGATGGGCGCGTCGAAGCCGCTGCGCATCCAGGGCGCCTGGGTGACCGAGCGCGAGATCCACGACGTGGTGAAGTTCTGCAAGGACCAGCGTGAGCCGGAGTTCCGGCCGGACGTGCTCGCCCCCGCGCAGGACAGCAAGAAGAAGATCGACGAGGACATCGGCGACGACCTGGACCTGCTGGTGCAGGCGGTGGAGCTGGTGGTGACCTCGCAGTTCGGCTCGACCTCGATGCTCCAGCGCAAGCTGCGGGTCGGCTTCGCCAAGGCGGGGCGCCTCATGGACCTCATGGAGACCCGCGGCGTGGTCGGCCCCTCCGAGGGGTCCAAGGCCCGCGAGGTGCTGGTCAAGCCGGACGAGCTGGAGGAGGTCCTGGCCGGCCTGCGCGGCGGCGAGGAATAGGCCCGGTGCCACGACGAGGGCCCCGCCGGAATCCGGCGGGGCCCTCGTCGCGCTGGCGGCCGTCAGGAATTCAGGATCGCGGCGGCGATCACCATGCCGAGAACGGCGCCGACGACGCTCGCCACGGCGGCGTACCAGCCGAGCGGCTTGTCGCCGAGCACCGCGCCGACGATGCCGAGGATCAGCCCGACGAGGCCGAGGAACGGCACGAAGATGGCGATGACGGCGAAGACGAAACCGAGGATCGTGCAGATCCGGGCGGCGTTGCTGCGGGGTCGGGTGCTGGCGGGCATGTCGGCCATGATGTCCTCCGTCGGTGGGTTTCCTCTCGGGTGAAGCGAGGAGGGGATACCCCGGGCGGCACGCCGTCCAAACGGGACGTCGGCGGGTCGGTCAGTGGAAGAGCTTGAGGCCGACCACGCCGGCCACCACCAGCAGCAGGCAGCCGATCCGGGGGAGGCTGGCCGACTCGCCCAGCGCCAGCATGCCGACCAGCGCGGTGCCGACCGCACCGATGCCCACCCACACCGCGTAGCCGGTGCCGACCGGGATGTCGCGCAGCGCGTACGCCAGGCCGGCCATGCTGGCCACCAGCGAGACGGCGAAGACCAGGGAGGGGAGTGGGCGGGTGAAGCCGGCGCTGCGGTCGAGGGCGATCGCCCACCCGGTTTCCAGCAGTCCGGAGAGCACCAGCACGAGCCAGGCCATGGGTCACCTCTGACGGGACGGGCCCGGCCACCGGGGCCGGGACGGGCGGTCACACGGGGCGTCTTGGCCTGACCGGGTACGCCCACCACTCGTCCGGGGCGGCACGGGGCCGCCGGATCCGACGCTAGCACCGCCGGGGCCGGCGGTCCGATGCGGTGACAAACCCCACCATCGCTGGAGTTAACGCGAACTTCAGGTTGCAGGATGGTCGGCATGACCGTGCTCTTCTCCGACGAGGACGTCGCCGCCGCCGTGGACGCCCCGCTCACCGTCGCCGCCATGCGGGACGCGCTGCTGGCCGCGTACGAGGGACGGCTCATCGCCCCGCCCCGGGCGTCCGCCCCGCTCGGCGGCGGCCGGATGGTCCTCACGGCCGGGCACCTCACCGGCGAGTGGTACGGCTTCCGCTCGTACGACACGTTCGGGCACCCGGAGAGCGGGCAGCTCGTGGTGCTGCACGACGCCGCCACCGGGGCGGTACGCGCCATCGCCGTCGGCGAGGAGCTGGGCTCGCGGCGCACCGGGGGGCTCGGCGGGGTGGCCGTGGACGCGCTGGCCCGCCCCGACGCGGCCACCCTCGGCGTGGTGGGCTCCGGCCGCCAGGCGTGGACCCAGGTCTGGGCCGCCGCCGCGGTCCGGCCGCTGCGCGAGGTGACCGTGCACAGCCGCTCGGCAGCCCGGCGCGAGGCGTTCGCCGCCCGGGTCCGGGCCGAACTGGGCGTGCCGGCCCGCCCGGTCGACTCGGCCGCCGCGGCGGTGCGCGACCGGGACCTCGTGGTGCTCGCCACCACCAGCACCTGCCCGGTGCTGGACGCCGCCGACCTGGCCCCCGGCACCCATGTGAACACGGTGGGCTTCAAGCAGGTCGACCGGCACGAGTTCGGCCCCGACCTGCTGGAGGCCGCCGACCTGCTGGTCACCGACTCGCCCGCGCAGGCGGCCGCGTACGCCCCGCCGATGCTCGCCGCCGTCGACCCGTACGCGGACCGGCTGCGCGACCTGGGCGCGGTGCTGGCCGGGGCGGTCCCGGGCCGGACCGGCGCGGACCAGATCTCGGTCTTCTGCTCCACCGGCCTGGCCGGCACGGAGGTCTTCCTCCTGGACCGGCTGGCCCGGGTCGGCGCGGCCGCCCGCTGACCCGCGGCTCGGTGTGAGCCGGCCGATGCCCGCGGCCCGCCGCCGTGGGGTTCCCGGCGCGGCCCGGTACCCTCGGATGGTGTCTGCCACCTCCCCTTACGACGACTCCAGCTCGGCGCGTCTGACGCCGCGCCGCGACCCGGAGCCGTCGTCTTCTGCCGCTGCCGGCGCCGACGGCCGTCGCGTCGCCCTGCTGACCCTGGGCTGCGCCCGTAACGAGGTCGACTCGGAGGAGTTGGCCGCCCGGCTGCACGCCGACGGCTGGCAGGTGACCACCGACGGCGAGGGCGCCGACGTGGTGGTGGTGAACACCTGCGGTTTCGTGGAGAAGGCCAAGCAGGACTCGATCCAGACGCTGCTGGCCGCCGCCGACACCGGCGCCAAGGTGGTCGCCGCCGGCTGCATGGCCGAGCGCTACGGTCGCGAGCTGGCCGACAGCCTCCCCGAGGCGCAGGCGGTCCTCAGCTTCGACGACTACCCGGACATCGCGGCCCGGCTGGACGCCGTGGTGGCCGGCGAGGCGCTGGACGCGCACACCCCGCGCGACCGGCGCGAGCTGCTGCCGCTCACCCCGGTCAAGCGCCGGGAGGCGGCGGTGTCGCTGCCCGGCCACGGCACCCCGACCCGGGTCGCCACCGACTCCGACGAGCACACCCCGGCGCACCTGCGGCAGGTGCTGCGGCACCGGCTCGACACCGGGCCGGTGGCCTCGCTGAAGCTGGCCAGCGGCTGCGACCGGCGCTGCGCGTTCTGCGCCATCCCGGCGTTCCGCGGGGCGTTCGTCTCGCGTACCCCGGACGAACTGCTCGCCGAGGCGGAGTGGCTGGCCAAGACCGGCGTCCGTGAGCTGGTGCTGGTCAGCGAGAACTCCACCTCCTACGGCAAGGACCTGGGCGACCCGCGGGCGCTGGAGAAGCTGCTGCCGCAGCTCGCCGCGATCGACGGCATCGTGCGCGTGCGGGCCAGCTACCTCCAGCCCGCCGAGACCCGGCCAGGCCTGGTCGAGGTGATCGCCACGACGCCGGGCGTGGCCGCGTACTTCGACCTGTCGTTCCAGCACTCCAGCGAGCCGGTGCTGCGCCGGATGCGCCGGTTCGGCTCCACCGACCGGTTCCTGGAGCTGCTCGCCTCCGCCCGTGAGCTGGCCCCGGAGGCGGGCGCGCGGAGCAACTTCATCGTCGGCTTCCCCGGCGAGACCCGCCAGGACGTGGCCGAGCTGACCCGCTTCCTCACCGAGGCGCGCCTCGACGCGATCGGCGTGTTCGACTACAGCGACGAGGACGGCACCGAGGCCGCCGGCCTGCCCGGAAAGGTCTCCGCCGCGACGATCAAGCGGCGCTACGACCGGCTCGCCGCGCTCGCCGACGAGCTCTGCTCGCAGCGGGCCGAGGAGCGGCTCGGCTCGATCGTGGAGGTGCTGGTCGACTCGGTCGCCGACGGCGTGATCGAGGGGCGGGCCGCCCACCAGGCGCCCGAGGTCGACGGCTCGACCACGCTGGTCGCCCCGCAGGGTGGCGGGGTGGACCTGGCCGCGCTGCGCCCCGGCGACCTGGTCCGCGCCACGGTCACCGCGACCGAGGGAGTCGACCTGGTCGCCGTACCGGATGAGATGATCTCGGCGGCGCCCGGCGCGGCACGGTGACGGCGGGCCCGGACGGAACGGGGAAGCCACGTGGGGCGGTGCCGGACATGACCGGAGCGGAGTCGACCGTGGCGTCGCCGGTGCCGCTGCTCAACGCGGCGAACGTGCTGACCGCGGTGCGGCTGGTGCTGGTCCCGGTCTTCGCGGTCACGGTGGTCGCCTCGGCGATGAGCCACGCCGGCTGGCGGATGGCGGCCTGCGTGATCTTCGTGGTCGCCTCCGCCACCGACCTGGTCGACGGCTGGATCGCCCGCCGGTTCGGCCTGGTCACCTCGCTCGGCAAGGTGGCCGACCCGATCGCCGACAAGGCCCTCACCGGCGCCGCCCTGGTGCTGCTCTCCTGGTACGACCGGCTGCCCTGGTGGGTGACCGTGGTGATCCTCGCCCGCGAGCTGGGCATCACCGCGCTGCGGTTCTGGGTGATCCGGCACGGCGTCATCGCGGCCAGCCGGGGCGGCAAGGTCAAGACGGCGCTTCAGATCCTGGCCATCACCTGGTACCTCTGGCCGATGCCCGACGCGCTGGCCCCGGTCGGCCCCTGGATCATGGGCGCGGCCGTGGTGGTCACCGTGGTCACCGGCTTCGACTACATCGCCCAGGCGCTGCGCCTGCGCCGCCCCGCCCGCTGACCCCGGGCGGCGCGCCGCGGGCGATAACCTCATGATCGGCGAATCCGTACGCAGGATGAGTAGGTCGCGGCGGGGCGGGAAGAGAGGGCCGGCATGGACACGGATGCGAACCACGAGCGGACCGCCGGCAGCCCGGCGGCCTCCGTGGTGCACAGCCTGCACGAGCGCAAGGAGACCCTGGCCACCGTCGAGTCACTGACCGGCGGGCTGCTCTCCGCCGCAGTCGTGGAGATCGCCGGGGTGAGCGGGATCTTCCGGGGCGGCCTGGTGGTCTACGCCACCGAGCTGAAGTCGGAGCTGGCCGGCGTACCGGAGAACCTGCTGGCCGAGCGCGGACCGGTCGATCCCGACGTGGCCGCCGCCCTGGCCGAGGGCGGGCGGCGGCGCTGCGGCGCCGACTGGGGGCTGGCCACCACGGGCGTGGCGGGGCCGGAGCCGCAGGACGGCAAGCCGGTCGGCCTCGTCTACGTCGCGGCGGCCGGGCCCGGCGGCACCGAGGTCCGTGAGCTGCGCCTCGACGGTGGCCGGGACCACATCCGCTCGGCCGCGGTGATCGAGGCGCTGCGTCTGCTCGCCGAGCAGATCCACGCCGCCGTCCAGGCCGACGAGGCGCGGTCGACCGACGAGGCGGACGACACCGACCGGGCGGAGGCCGGCCGGCGGTGAGGCCTCCTGCGGCGGCGAGCCCGTCCGGCGCCGGTGGGCCGGTCCGCAGCGGCCCGGCGCGCGACACGCCCGACGGCGTGCGGAGCGTGCGGAGTGGCCGACCGGCCCCCGCGTCCGGTTCCGCAGGATTGGAGAGGCGGGGTGGGATGTCGTCCGCGCGGTCAACGGGTACGGTTGCGGGAAGGCTCCGGCGGTCGACGCCGGCGCCGGGGCGGTCCGCCGCGCCCGGCGCGGCACGTCCGGCCGGAGATGGTGGTTCCCGTTCAGGGGGAGGTGCGATGGTTCTGCTACGCCGGGTGATCGGTGACGCACTGCGGGCGCGCCGGCAGGGGCAGCACCGCACCCTCCGCGAGGTCTCCTCCGCCGCCAACGTGAGCCTCGGTTACCTCTCCGAGATCGAGCGCGGCCACAAGGAGCCCTCCAGCGAGCTGCTGGCCGCGATCTGCGACGCGCTCGGCGCCCGCCTCTCCGAGCTGCTCCGCGAGGTCAGCGACACCGTCGCGCTGGCCGAGCAGATGCCCGGGGTGCTGGTCCCCGTCGCCGACAAGCCGGTCGAGCCGACGCCGGTCGCGCCGCCGGCCGTGCGCAAGGCGACCAACCGGGGGGTCCACCAGGTCACCTCCGACGGTTCGGTGGCCGTCCAGGTCCGCCAGGACTCGCCCCTCAAGGCCACGCTGCGCACCACCCGGGTCCGCCCCGCGGACCGGGACGTCGTCTGCGCCGCCTGATTCCGCCCGTCGCGCCGTGGTCGCCCGTGGCGGCCGCGTCGTAGTGTTGATCAGGGTCGTACGGGGTGCCGGGTTGGCGTCCGACTGGGACCATGGAGGCACACCGCGCGGCCCGCGGGTCGACCCCGGCCGAGGCGACGCGACGCTACTGAGGGGACAAGGCGGAGATGGCGAACCCGTTCGTCAAGGGTTGGAAATACCTGATGGCGCTCTTCGGCGCGAAGATCGACGAGCACGCCGATCCGAAGGTGCAGATCCAGCAGGCGATCGAGGAGGCCCAGCGGCAGCACCAGGCGCTGGTCCAGCAGGCGGCCGCCGTGATCGGCAACCAGCGCCAGCTGGAGATGAAGCTGTCCCGGCAGATGACCGAGGTCGAGCAGCTCCAGGCCAACGCGCGGCAGGCCCTCGTCCTGGCCGACCAGGCCCGGGGCCGCGGTGACGAGACCGAGGCGGGCCGCTACGAGCAGTCCGCACAGCTCCTCGCCAGCCAGCTGGTCTCCGCCGAGCAGGCGATGGAGGACCTCAAGACCCTGCACGACCAGGCGCTCGGCGCGGCCGCGCAGGCCCGCAAGGCGGTCGAGAACAACTCGATGATCCTCCAGCAGAAGCTGGCCGAGCGCACCAAGCTGCTCAGCCAGCTCGAGCAGGCCAAGATGCAGGAGACCGTGGCCCGCTCGCTGGAGTCGATGTCGGCGCTCACCGCCCCCGGCACCACCCCGTCGCTCAACGAGGTCCGCGACCGGATCGAGCGCCGCTACGCCGACGCGATGGGCCGGGCCGAACTGGCCGGCAACTCCGTCGAGGGCCGGATGCTGGAGATCCAGAAGGCGACCCTCGACTCGGCCGGGTCGGCGAGACTGGAGCAGATCCGGTCGAGCATGGCCGGCGAGCAGCTCGGCGGCCGGCAGGAACGGCCCGGGGTGGGGCAGCCGGCCGACCCGGCGGCCGCCGCCCGGCTCGACGAGATCCGATCCACCATGAGCCGGGAGCGCGGCACCGGGGAGAGCACCACGAGCTAGGGGACGGGGGAGACCGATGGTCGACGAGCGGGCGCGGCACTTCCGCCGGCTGCGCAGGTTGCGCCGGTCGGCCCGGCACTGGAGTGTCCTGGCCGGCGGGCTGGGCGGCGCCGCCGCGGTGCTGACCCCGTACGCGGGGCTGGGCCTGCCCGACGCGGCCTGGGCCGGCGCCGCGGGCAGCGCGATCGCCGTCGCCGCCTGGCGCTGGGTCGACCTGCGCGCCCTCGCCGCCGTGCCGGCCCCGCCGGCCCTCGACCCGGCCGAGGTCGCCGCCCGCTCCCGCGCCCGGCTGGTCGCCGCCGTCGAGCGGCTGCCCGTGGGGCCCGGCGTCCTCGCCGAGGTACGCCGCGTCCGCTCCCGCTTCGCGCTGCGCGGCACCACCGCCGCCGACGCGTGGGCCCGGCTGGACCGGGCCGCGCTGACCCTGGCCGGGCTGGCCGGCCGGCTCACCGGGCTGGCCGAGCCGGCGGTCCGTGAGGCGGCCGAGGCCGACCGCTCCCTGCGTGACCTGGCCAACCGGGTGGCCGGCGTGGAACGGGCCCTGAAGCTCGCCCCCGCCGAGGCGCGCGGGTCGCTCGCCGAGGCGCACGCCACCCTCGTGGGTCAGCTCGAGAGCGGGGTGGCCGCGTACGAGCGGCTCGTGGTGGCCGCCGCGGGCTACGTGGCCGAGGACGCCCACCCGAGCACCCAGGACCCCTCGGCCACCCGCCTCACCGAGGCCACCGACCTGCTGCACGGCGTCGCGTCCGCCCTCGCCGAACTCCGCACCACCCACACCCCCCTCCGCACCCCCTGACCCCTCCCTGGTCGGGCGGGCCGTCACGGGGGCGTGCTGACCTGGGTGGGGGTGGTCCAGGGAGAGGTGCCCACCACGTTCGCCGAGCGGATGCGGTAGTGGTAGGTCACGCCGCGGGCCAGGCCCGTGTTCGTGAAGCCCCGGCCCGTCACGCTGAACGTGGCCAGGTCCTGGGTGAAGGTGGCGTCGGTGGCGCGTTGCACCACGAAACCGGCGCCCGCGCCGGTGGGCGTGCTGGCCGACCAGCTCAGGATCACCGTGGCGGTGTCCGGGGCGGGCGCGGTGGCGGTGGCGAGCACCCCGGTCGGCACCCCGGGCCGGGGCGGCGTGGTCACGGCGGCCACCGTCGACCAGGGTGACGCCGCCCCGAGGTACGTGGTGCGTACCCGGTAGTAGTAGGTCGTGTCCGGGGCGACCGCCGGGTCGAGGTGGGCCTCACCCACGGCGATGGCCGTGGTCCCCGGCCCGCTCGTGAACGTCGGGTTGGTGGCCCGCTGCAGGTCCACCCCGGTGGCGAAGGAGCGGTTCGCCCAGCGCAGCGCGACCCGCAGCGGCGCGGCCGGCGGCACCACGGCGGCCAGCTTCGCCGGTGCGGTCAGCTGCACCGAGGCGGGGATGCTGTTCGACCAGGCCGAGCAGCTGACGGCGTTCTCGGCCCGGATCCGGTAGTGGTAGGTGACCCCCGGGGTGACGGTCGCGTCGGTGTAGCGGGTTGCGGTGGCGGCCACGGTGATCTCGGTGAGGCCGGCCGCGAAGGCCGCGTCGGTGGCGCGTTGCAGCCGGTGGCTGGTGGCCGGCGGTCGGCTGCCGTTGCCCGTCCAGGCCAGCGCGATGGCGGGCAGCGCGGTGGCCGAGCCGGGCGCCGGGGTGGCGGTGAGCCCGGTCGGTGCCTTGGGTGCCACCCGCAGCACCAGCGGCCGGCTCATGCCCTGGTCGCGCAGCCCCGCCGAGCGGGTCTGCCAGCGGTACTCCCAGCCCAGGTTCACCAGTTGGTTGACGACCACGGCGGGCCGCCCGTCGACCGGGCTGACCGGGCTGGCGTCCAGCCGGGCGCCGGCCGGCCGGGTCGGGTCGAGCAGCCGTACGCTGTCGCCGATCTTGAAGGGCAGGCTGGGCGGGACCGGGCGCAGGGCCACGATCACGTCCTCCCGCGGGTTGACCCGGACGGTGTCCTTCCAGCCCAGCTCGTTGGCGTCCGGCGGGCGGACGCTGCCGTCCCAGCCGACCCGGTTGACAAGCTGCACGTCGCAGCCCTCGATGTGCACCGGATGGGTGCGGGGCGCGTCGCCGACGATCCGCCACAGCTGGGTGCCGTCGGCCGGCGCGCCGACCGGCACGGTCGGGTCGGTCACGTACAGCACCTCGGTGGCCGGGTCGACCGGGCCGAGCGGCAGGGTTGCCGGGGTCCGCTGCCCGGCGACCGGGTGGCCGACCCCGAGCCGCCCCACCGCCCGGCCGTGCCGGGACTCGAAGACCTGCCCGACCGACTTGACCGCCAGCGGCACGGTGACCGGGGCGGCCGCGCCGGCCGGGGTGAAGGTCACCGAGGTGGCGCGCGCCGGCACCAGCGTCGGGCCGGGCGTGCGGGTGCCGAAGGCCGCGTCGTAGGCCGGCTGCGGCACGATCGGCGGTCGCTGGCTCTCCGCGTACGCGGCGGGCAGCCGGGCGGCGAGCCGCTCCCGGTCGTACGGCGCCGCCGGGGTGCCGGTCACCCGGATCTGGAGCAGCGTACGGGTGTTCGGGCCGTAGCCGGGTCGCGCGGCGGGGAGGCCGCCGGTGGCGGTGCGGTCCGGCGCGTCGGTGTGCTGGTCGTACCGGGGGTCGAACCGGGGCAGGGGCGCGGGGCAGTCGTTGTAGAGGATCAGCGTGCTGCCCGGCGGGACCGCCGCGAAGTCGACCACCACGTCGGCCCGCTCGCCGGGGGCGAGCAGCAGGGTGTGCCCGTCCACGTTGAGCACGGTGGGGTCCTGGCGGTCGTACCGGTAGCCGATCGGGCGGTTGGGCAGTACCACGGGGGCCGGCAGCAGGCCGCCCTCGTTGCCGATCTGGACCAGCTCCGGCCCGGCGGCGGCCGGGTCCGGCACCCCGCCGTCGCGCCCGTCCACCGGCCAGTGCGCCGGACGCCCGGCGGCCCGGGCCGCCTCGACCATCGGCACCTCGCCGGCGAACGGGTCGCCGGCCGTGCCGGTCTCCGTCCACATCGGTGAGTCCGATCGGGCCCGGTAGAGCTGGAGGTTGAGCGTCCGGTCCGCGCAGGCGTTGAGGATCCGGAACCGGTACGCCCGCGGCGCGACCTCCAGGAACGGGTAGGCCACCCCGTTGACCAGCGGGGTGTCCCCGTACGCCTCGGGCACGGCCGACGGGTGCGGCACACCCGGCGCGAGCGGCGGCTCGTCCGGCTCGGCAACGGGATCGTGGTGCGGGTTCGGCACCGGGGCGACCCAGGGGCTGGCCCCGCCGTCCGGGTCGTGCGTCCACGGGCCGTAGTCCCAGCGGCCGGTCGGGTTCCCGCCGCTGGTCCGGTAGGGGTTCTGCCGGGGCTGGTAGACGTGCGGGTGCCACAGGCTGCCCTTCGCACCCCAGCGGTCCCGGTCCCAGGTGGGATCCTGGGCGGCGAGCTGGGCGTCGTCCGGCACGAAGGTCTTGTCCTCGATCACCAGGGGGAGCTGGTCGGCGGGGAGCACCCCGTCGTCGACCAGCCGCTCCTCGGCCGGGTCGGTGAGCAGGTAGAGCGCGAGCTGCCCGGAGTAGACGGTGAGCCGGGACAGGCCGAGGGTGTTGTCGTGCAGCCACATGAGCCGGCCGCTCTGCTCGTTGGGGAAGTAGAGCGTGGTGGCGCCCGCGCCGGGCGGCGGCATGTCCGGCACCGGGGTCACCCCCACCCCCGTCGGGTACGGGGTGATCTCGCCGGCCGGGGTGACCCACTGCCACGGGTTGCCGGCGCTGATCCACCCGGTCTGCGCCCCGGCCAGGTGCGGCACGGCCCGGTTCTGCGGGTAGGGCGCGGGCCCGTCCAGCGGGCCGATGCCGGCGCCGTCGACCGTCTCGTCCACCGGCAGGAACAGCTCGCCGGCCTGACCGGTGGGCAGCTGGTTGATGAACTTGACCCGCACCGGCCGGCCGCGCCGGGCCACGATCATCGGGCCGAGGTGCCAGGGCCGGTCGGGCGGCGCGACCGTGTTGTGGCCGGACGCGTCGGTGCCCAGGTTGAGCTGGCGGTAGCCGCGCAGCCGGGTGGCCGGCAGGTCGCGGTGCAGGCGCTGCGCGTACTCCTGGAGGCCGATCTCGTAGTAGTCGCAGCCCGGCCAGGTGATCGTGTCGGGGACCGCGACCGGCAGGCGGGCGCCCAGCCCGGCGGTGGCCGGCGGGCCGGGCACCGGCAGCGGGTCGATGAACTTGCGGATGCCGGTGCCGGGCAGCGGCCGGCCGTCGGCGTCGAGCGCGGGCAGCGGGCTGGCGGCGAAGTTCGGCACCGGGCCGAAGCAGCGCGGCACGGCGGCCGGGTCGAGGGTGGCCGGGGCGGGGCCGGTGTCCTCGTCGGCGGCGCGGGCGGCGGGCACGGTCGGCGCGTGGTCCTCGGCGGTCCGGGCGAACCGGTCCGTCCATCCCGGCCGGAGTCTGCGGAACAGCACCATGGCTCTCCCCGGGGTCGGGGCGCGCCTGCCGTCACCCCGACGTGGCGGGCGTACGCGCTGCTGACGAGCGGTGAGCACTCCACCGCAGCATGCGACGCCGAAGGTAGGGGAGGGAACTACCCAATCGTCCCTATCTCGGGCGATCTTGGGCGTTTCGTGGAAGTTCCACGCGCCGTCCCGCTCAGCGGTCCGGCTGGCAGACCGGGCACCAGTACGTGACCCGCTCGCCCAGCTCCTCCTTGCGGATCGCCGTCCCGCAGCGCCGGCACGGCTGGGCCCGCCGGCCGTAGACGTAGCTGGTCTGGCCCCGGTGCAGCGAGCCGGTGGTGCTCTGCGTCCACCGGCCCCGGTTGGCGGCGAGCAGCCGCTGCGCGAGGGTGACCGTGCCCGGCAGGTCGGCCACCGCGCGGACCGGCGTCCACGGGTTGACCCCGCGCAGGAACAGCACCTCGCACTTGTAGAGGTTGCCCACCCCGGCCAGGTTCCGCTGGTCCAGCAGCGCCTCGCCGATCGTCTCGTCCGGGTGGGCGGACAACCGGCGCACCGCCTCGTCCGGGTCCCAGTCGGGGCCGAGCAGGTCCGGGCCGAGGTGGCCGACCAGGGACTCCTCCTCGGCGGTCGGGATCAGGGCCAGCTCGTGCAGGTGGTAGCCGACCGCCACCGCGCCGGGGGAGCGGAGCACCACCCGGATCAGGTGCGCGGGGCGGGCCGACCACCGCTCGCCCGGGGCGTACGCCCGCCAGACGCCGTCCATCCGCAGGTGCGAGTGCAGCGTCCAGTCCCGCCCGCCGCCGTCGGCCGACCCGGCGGCCTCGCCTCCCGCGGCGTCGGTTCGTCCCGCGCCGGCCGGCGTGGGTGTGGCCGGCGCGGCGTCGGTTCCTCCGGCTGCGGCCGGAATGGGTGTGGCCCGCCCGGCGGCCGTTTGTCCGGCTGCGGCCGGAATGGGTGTGGCCCGCCCGGCGGCCGTTTGTCCGGCTTCGGCCGGCGTGGGTGTGGCCCGCGCGGTGGCCCCGGGCGGTGCGGTGAGCCGGAGCAGCAGGTGCTTGCCCCGGCTGGCCGACTCGCGCACGGTCCAGCCGGTCAGGTCGGTCGCGGCGAGCTGCGGCACACGGAAGTCGGAGCCGGTGAGCCGGGCGCCGGCCAGGGCGCGCTGGAGGACGCGGGCGGTGTTCCAGACGGTGTCGCCTTCGGGCACCCCTCCATCCTCCCTCGGCGCGCGGGATCCGCACGGTTCAGGCGCCGGTCACCGTCACCACGTCGCCCGGCCGCACGCTCAGCAGGTCGACCGCGCGGCCGGTGTTGACCGCCAGCGCCACCAGCCCGGCCGAGTCCACGTACGCGACCAGCCCGCCGGCCGGGGCGTCGCCGAAGGTGCGCCCGCGCACCGCCGCCCGGCCGGCCACCCGTACCCGCTCCGGCAGCCCGGCCAGCAGCGCGCCGGGCGCGGCCAGCTGGACGTTGCCGAAGTGGTCGACGGTCAGCACCTCGGCCGTGAAGCCCGTGTCGGCGGTGCGGACCAGCGGCTCCGGCAGCCGGACCAGCGTCGCGGGGTCCACGGCCCGGCCCGCCTCGTCGAACGGGGCGCCGAGCGCCAGCCGCGCGGCGACCGGCGCGAACACGTCCCGGCCGTGGAAGGTGCGGGAGACCGTCGGGGCGAGCCAGGCCGGATTGGTCAGCTCCACGGCGCCGGTGATCCCGCCGAGGGCCGCGGCGGCGTCCAGCAGCAGCCCGTTGTCCGGGCCCACCAGCAGCCCGCCGGGGGTGGCCAGGGCGACACCGCGCCGAGTCGTGCCGACGCCCGGGTCGACCACGGCCACGTGCACCCCGACCGGCAGGTACGGCACGGTCTGCGCGAGCACGGCCGCGCCCCGGCGTACGTCGGCCGGGGGCACCAGGTGGGTCACGTCGATCACCCGGGCGGTCGGGGCGAGCCGGGCGAGCACCCCGTGGCAGGCCGCCACGAACCCGTCGGTCAGGCCGTAGTCGGTCGTCAGCGAGATCCAGGCCGTTTCATCGGGGCCGGTCACGGCCGGACCTCCCGCCCGGTGAGCCGCCGTTCCAGCCGCAGCTCGTCGTGGAGCGGGATGTCGTCCTCGCCCAGGCGCGGGATGCTCGGTTTGGCCGCGCGTGCCCGATCGACCGCGCCCGGGTCCACCGCCACGATCCGCAGCCCCCGGCGCTGGTAGAAGCGGAGCGCCCGGAGATTGTCGTTGGTGGTGACCAGCCAGAGCCGGCCCGCCCCGGCGGCCGTGGCGACCGCCTCGGCGGCGGCCAGGAGGGCGCTCCCGGCGCCGTTGCCCGGTGCCGTGGCGGCCAGGCTGACCACTTCGAGGCCGTTGTCGGCGAGCCGGTGCACCAGCGCCCCGGCGAAGCCGCCCGCCCCGTCCACGGCCACCAGAGTGGGCAGTTCCCGCAGGTCGTAGCGGGTGTCGTGGACCACCACGTACGGGCCGCCCCACTCCCGCTCGTGCAGGGCCGCGAGGTCGGCGTGGTCGCCGGGCCCGGCGGGTCGTACCTGGATCGAGGCCATCGGTCCCTCCTCGTCACGTGCGGCCACACCCTAGCGACGAGATCCCGGTCGGGAACCCCGTCCGCATCCCGGTACACCGACTAGATCTTGGTAGCAAGCGGCCCCTATAGGGGCCATTTCCTACCAAGATCGCCGACGTGGCCGCAACTGGCGCCGATGACTTGCGCGGCCGACGTGTCGAGGTAGGCGTGTCGGGGGGGGAGGGGGGGAGGG
>NZ_FMCS01000003.1 GCF_900091435.1 Micromonospora chaiyaphumensis | reverse complement strand
CGACGTCTACGTCGCACTGTCCACCGGCACCACCTTCGCCCCCAGCACCAAATGGCACGACTACTTCGGCCTACCCGGCGAAACCACCCTCTGAATCCACCGCCCTCGGCACACGGGAGGACCCATGCACGAGGTTCGCAACGGCGGCCGACAGGTGAGCCGTCGTCGTCTCCTGACCGGCTCGGCGGGATTCGCCGCGGCCGGGGCACTCGCCGGCGCCCTCTCCGGGCCGTCCATGGCGGGCGCCGCCAGCGACGGTCACGGCCTGCGCATCGTGGATCGCAACGAGAACGGCGGCCGCCTGCAGTACTACCGCTTCGCCACCGACGCGATCCAGTGGGATCCCGCGGTCAACGTCCTGCTGCCCGACGGGTACCAAACCAGCGGCAAGCGCTATCCGGTGCTGTACCTGCTGCACGGCGGCAACGCGGACTTCCGCACGTTCCACCTGCAGGACAACATCATCGACCTGACCGCCGGCAGGGAGCTCATCGTCGTCATGCCGGACGCCTCCACCGGCTGGTACTCCAACCCGGTCAGCAGCAACACCGGCCCCCGCAACTGGGAGACCTTCCACATCGCCCAGCTGCTGCCCTGGATCGAGGCCAACTTCCGCACGTACGCCGAATACGACGGTCGCGCCGTGGCCGGCTTCTCGATGGGCGGCTTCGGCGCCCTCAAGTACGCCGCGAAGTACTACGGCCACTTCTGCTCGGTGAGCTCCCACTCCGGTCCGGCCAGCCTGCGCCGCGACTTCGGCCTCGTCGTGCACTGGGCCAACGCCACCTCCGCGGCGATGGATCTCGGCGGCGGCACCGTCTACGGCGCACCACAGTGGGACGAGGCACGGGTCCGCGCCGACAACCCGCTGCAGCGCATCGACAGCTACCACCACAAGCGGATCTTCCTGGCCGCCGGTACGTCACCCGATCCGGTCAACTGGTTCGACACCGTCAACGAAACCCAGGTCCTGGCCGGCCAGCGCGAGTTCCGGGCGGCGCTCGGGCAGGCCGGAATCCCGCACGAATGGCGGGAGGTCCCGGGCGGGCACTACTTCCGCCATGAACTGTTCGTCCAGGACCTCGCCGGCATGCTCGGGCGGCTGCGCCGCGCAGCCTGAGAGCATGGTCTCCACCGGGTTCAGGTCTGCCGCACCGAGCGCACGCGTGATCATGGCGTCGAGGCGCGGTCGGTGAGGCGTCGGCTGAGCTGATCCGGCCACCCCACTCGGGCAAGAGTTTCCGCGGCGATCTCAGCGGGGGTGCGGTCGTTCGTGATCGTGAGGTCCCCGACGGCGGTCGTGGCCGGCGAGGGCCGAGGCCGGGCCAGCGCCGTCAGGTGCCGTTCGAGCTTCGGGCCTGTGTCCCGTCGCCGCAGCCGGTCGCGAACGGTGTCGCTGTCAGCGATCAACCTGACCACAGTGAGGTCACAGCCCGCGAGGCTCTCCTTGTACCGTTCCCGCTGGGCCACGCTGTCGACGGCGGCGGCAACAACGACGAACCGCGCCCCGGCAGCCCTGAAGTTCGCCCACACCGAGGCCAGGTTGACGTACTTCAGCTCGTCATACACTCGTCCGCCCGCAGGGCCGACGGACGGGGGCGGCCCGAACTGAGCCAACAGGTCTGTGTCAACGACGGCCGTGACGTGGCCGGCGTCGGTCAGTGCTCGTCCGACCGCGTCCGCCACGGTCGACTTTCCCACCCCGGCGACCCCGGTGAGCAGCAAGGCTCGCCATTCAGGGCTCGGAACGGCTCCCGCGCCCGGAACAGGAGAGGCTGGTGGCGCCGCATCCGGCTTCAATCGGAACCAGTAGCTGACCGTGGGACCTTGAGCGGCCAGACCACCGCCCAACGACTCGTACAGCGCCCGGGCGGGGCTGTTGGCCTCGCCCGTCGTCAAGAACATCCTGCTGGCGCCGGCCTGCACGCCGGCCGACATGAACGCGCGGAGCAGTGCCGCACCGATCCCCCGCCGACGGTGCTCCTGCGTCACCTCCAGTCGATGGAGGTAGAGCATCGAGGAGGTGTCCGGTCGGATCAGGTGGTAGCCCCAGCACCACCCGACGATCTCCTCACCATCGAAGGCCACGAAGGCCAGAGCACCCGGACTGCGGAGAAACGCCTGGCCGCCGTCCGGCACCGCCCCGAACCTGCCCGTGGCGCGATCGAGGAGCCGGACATCGACTGCTGCCACTCGACGGATCACACATCATTCTGACCCGATACCCGAGCCACGGACACCAACGCGGCGCACCACGTGCGCGTTGCTGTCAGTCGAGGCCGAGACCGCGGCGGCCGATCTCGTTGAGGTCCTCGAGGCGGAAGCGGTTGGGCCAGTCGCGCTCGTAGTGCTCGGCCGGGAAGTCGCTCGGGCTGGACCCGGTCAGGAACGCCTCCCGCACCTTCGCCGCGTACTGCTCGTTGCGCGGGCACCAGGGCGCGGCGGGGATGTACATGACGTTGCCCCAGCCCCGCTGGTTCTCGACCGGGGCCACGCTGTGGATCATGTCGCAGTGCCACCAGACGGAGTCGCCGGCCCGGACGTCGGGGATGCCGGCGAGGGCCTCCATGAGCGGGGCGTGCCACTTGTGGCCGGCCGGGAAGACCTGGTTGACGGTTACGCCGCACATGTCGTCGTCGGGCACGTCGCTCAGCAGCGGGCGCAGCATCAGGTAGGCCATCGCCTCGGGGATCGGCACGGTGTGCAGGACCCCCTGGTCGTGGTCCATGTCGGACAGGGCGGTCCACCCCTGGAAGGTGCGGAAGGCCGAGCACATGGTCGACCCGGGGTACTGGGGTCCGGTGGTGCGATGGGCCGCGTCCCACGGGTCGTACTGCTCGACGCAGCCGTCGAACAGGTGCCGGAACGCCTTCTGGTATGCCTGGGTCATCCAGAGGTCGAGCGTGCCGGGGTCGAGGTGGGTGCCGAGGCCGGCCGAGTCGGCGCCCTCGGGGCGACGGCGGATGCGGTCGGGGTAGAGCGAGTCGCGGTCGGGGTCGAACCACTGCACGCCGTCGGACTCGTGCTTCCACCGGCGGTTGAGGAACGCCTGGACGGTGGCCATGCGCTCGCTCTGCCGCGCCTGCATCTGTGCGGACGACCAGTAGATCGGGTAGATCTCGGGCTTGGAGCCCACGCTGCCGAAGAAGTCGTCGCCGGGACCGCGGTAGTTCTCGAAGAAGTGGTTGCCTTCGACGTAGTCGACGATGTCCCGGTCCCAGGCCAGGGCCTGATCACGGTCGAAGTGGCCGCGCACGACCAGGCAGCCGCGGCGTCGCAGCAGGGCGACCTGCTCGTCCGGGACGGTGCCGTCGGCGATGTCGGCGTACTCGATGACCGGCCAGATCGTCTCGCCCCGGCGGCGGGCCGCGGAGATGTCGTCGACCGCGGCCTGAACGCGCTGCTCGACGACCGCGAAGACCTCCTCGACCGTCCGGCCGGAGGCGGCGATCCGCTCCCGCAGTGCCTTTTTGATCTCGCGGGTCGCGGCCTCGAGGTCGGTCGGCGTCTCCTCCCAGTGCGGCAGCGCGGCAGTCGTCGACACGGCGGTTCCTTTCAAGTCAGCCTTGCTTACTTGAACCGACTGTAGGCGCTCTCCTCGCTACAAGGCAAGGTCCCTGACTAGAATCGGGGCGTGGAATCCGCCAAGCCGTCCGTGGATCTGGTCCGGTCGCTGACCGACGAGCACGTGCTGCGGGCGCTGATGCGACACCGCCGGCTCACGCGAGCCGAACTCGCCGTCGAGATCGGCATCTCCAAGCCGACCGCAGGTGAGAGCGTGCGCCGGCTGACCGAGCGCGGGCTGGTGGCCGACACCGGGGAACGCACGCTGGGCGGGCGGGGCCGCGGCCGGGTGGGTTCGTACTATGCGCTCGCCCCGACCGTGGGGTCGGCGCTGGCGGTCACCATCGCGCCGGAAGGCGTGGTGGCGGAGTGCGTGGACGTCTACGGCGACACCGTGGCCCGCGCGGTCCGCCCGATCGACCGGCCTGCCCGGCCGAGCCAGGTCTCGTCGGCGGTGCGGGCCGCGGCCGCGGAGGTGGCCGCCGCCGTCGGGCAGCCGGCCCGCTTGGCCGTCGTCGGCGCGGCCGACCCGGTGGACCGGGCCACCGGCCGGCTCGTGCAACTGCCCGACGCGCCCTTCCTGGTCGGCGAGCTGGACCCGGTCGCCGTCCTTGCGCCGTACGCCGACGGACCGGTCCTGGTCGACAACGACGTGAACTGGGCGGCCGTGGCGGAGCGGGACAGTGTCGGCGCCGAGCGGCTACGCGACTTCGCGTACCTCTATCTGGGCGAGGGTCTCGGATGTGCGATCGTCAACGACGGCCTGGTCCGGCGCGGGCGCGCCGGCCTGACCGGTGAGATCGCCCATCTGGTGACTGCCGGGCCGGGCGGCCGGGCGGTCCGGTTCATCGAGCTCTTCGAAGAGCTGGGTCTGCGCCGCAGCGGATCCACGGCGATCGACACCGAGCGGCTGCTCGACAGCCCGGCAGCCACGCACGAGGCCATCGGCACGGCCGTCAGCGGGGTCGTCGCCGCCGTGGTCGCGCTCGCCGACCCGCAGGAGGTCGTCGTCGGCGGCTCGTGGGGCCCGGCGCTGATCGAGCACATCCGCGCGGCGACCGAATCGATGCCGCGTCAGGTTTCCGTCCGGTCTGCCGGACTGACCGTCGAGCCGGTGCTGGCCGGAGTGCGAGCGGAGGCTCTGCGGCGCTTGCGGTCATCGGTCACCGCCAGCAGCTGACGCCGCCACCGGTCCACAACCCGTTGCGGATTCCCAGGGCTGACCGGGGCGCGGGCTAGCGCCCCGGTCGCGTTCACACCGATCCGGCTATGCGGGGGTGGCTGCCGGGCTTTCCTCGGCCGGCAGGCTGTCCATGAAGGAGCTGACCGAGAAGACCGCGTTGCCGGCGCCGGGCGGGCCGTAGCCCGGCGGGCTGGACAGCCCGTTTGCCTCCATCGTCGCCCGGTAGACCTCCAGCAGGCGGATGTGGTACTCCAGCGGGGCGCCCTGCGGGTTGGTGCGGCCCAGCGGCGTCGTCGGCTCCGGGCACCAGGTGGTGAACCGCGGGGTGATGCCGCGGGACATGAAATACTCCAGGCCCTCGGCGGTCGAATCGATCGCCTCGTCAACCGTCGCGAACCCGTACGGCGCGGCCATCTCGACCCCGGCGACGAAGTTCGGGATCACGTTGCGCGGCCCGAAGACGTCGGCGGAGTCGAGGATCCGGCGATGCCACTCCTCGCGCCCCACGTACCGCTCCTTACCCGGGCAGTAGAGCTCGAAGAGCCGCTTGTCCCACACCTCGTAGTTCGGGTGGTAGATGCGGATGCCGTAGTCGTGGAAGCGCTGCACGTCGTCCTTCGGCAGCGCCTGGGCGACGACCTTGCCGATCCACCGGCCCGGGAACCGCTCCTCGATGGCCTTGGCGTAGCGGCCGTAGAAATCCGCCTCGGCCAGCCCGTCGACCTTCGAGGTGACGCTGCCGCCGGTGAGGGTGTACGCCCGCGAGGCCCCGGCCGTGTCGTACCGGTCGATGATCTCCATCGCCTCCAGCACCTCGTCGACCGGCTTGACCCCGGTGTACGGCCGGCCGGCCGCCTTGTGCTGGCGCCAGTTGTGGTTGATGTCGCAGTACTGGCACTCCTCCTTGGCGCCGAAGTACTGGCACACCCGGAACACGGTCAGGTAGACCAGGTAGCCCCATTGGATCGTGGGCGCGACCTCCATGACCGACTTGCCGTTGGCGAGGCGGTGCCGGTAGTACTCCGGCATCGGTGGCAGACCGACGTACGCGATCGGCCGGTCGTCGAGGAACAGCTGCAGGGCGCCGCTCCCGTCGTCCTTCACGCGGTACGGCGAGTCGGGATTGACGCGCACCGACACGACGGTGCGCCGCAACCCGTACGGGCCGCCGGTGAGCACGATCTCCTCCGGTGGCCGGCGCAGAGCCGCCGTGCCCAACTCCGGCAGGGTCCGATGGTCGAAGGAGAAGATGAAGTACGACTTCGGTTTGACGTCGCCGTTCTCGTTGTCGGACAGCGCCGAGTCGTCGAAGGCCATGCCGCCACGCAGGAGGTCCTCCTTGATGACCGCCTCCCGCGGGATGTGCGGGAACCGCCCCATCAGGTCCTCGATGAGATCCGTACGAGTCTGCATGCGCTCCCCCGGTCCGTCGTGACCACCCCGCCGCGGAACAGCACCAACCAGGCCGGCGGCCACGAGCATCGTTGTGCTCCGCCGACGCTACCCGCTCCCACGCCGCGAGTGAGCGTGACCTCCGACGCTCACCGAGCCTGGTCCACCCGTGCCGGCGGCCGGCCTGGCGGAACCGAGGGTGAAGGCCACCCCACCCAGCGCAGCCGTCACCCCGCAGAGGAGCAGCGTCGTCCGATAGCCGACGTGCTCGACCGCCAGGCCGGTCAGGATCCCGGAGACCAGGAGGCCGGCGGTGGACGCGTTGGCGAAGAGCGTGGTGGCGCGACCGGTCGCCGGGGCGAGGAGGTCCTGGAAGTAGCGGATGCCGGCGGCCCCGACGATCGCGATCCCGACGCCACGGAAGACCTGCCCGAGCACGAGCAGCAGCAGGTCCGAGGACACGACCGTCAGGGCGTGGTAGCAGACGAAGAAGCCGAAGCCGCCGAGGATCACCGCCCGCTGGCTGAACCGGGCGGGGACGACGGCCAGCCCCAGCGTGGCCACCACCTCGACGGCGGCGCACACACTGAAGAGCACGCCGACCGACGCGGGCTGCTGATGCAGGGCACGCGTGACGAACAACGGCAGCGCCACACCGCCCGCGAACATCGCGGTGAAGAACAGGGTGACACTCACGGTGAGCAGGACCGGGGTACCGCCCGGCGACGGGCTCGCAGCCACGACCGGCCCGGGCCGCGGCACCGCGAGAACGGTCAGCGCCGACGCGAGAAACACCCCGGCAGCCGTCCACATCAGCCAGGCATAGCCGCCCCGGGACAGCACGAGCGCGCCCAGCAACGGCCCGCCGGCCCACGCCAGGGACCAGGCTGAGCGCAGCAGCGGCGCGGAACGCTGCCCGGCGACACCCTCCCCCAGCACGGCCCGGGCCAGGGCGAACAGCTGCGGAAAGGCCGCCGCCGACACCCCGAGCACCGTTGCCGCCATGAGGAGCAGCACCAGGAAGCTCGACACCCGCGGCAGCAGCAGATAGCCCGCCGAGCCCGACAGGATCACGCCGATCGCGTACGTTCGTGCGGGCCGGTGGTCGAACGACCGTCCCAGCCACCACCCGATCGTGATCCCGCCGACAGCGAACACCGAGGCCCACACGCCGATCTGAAGGGGCGTCAGTCCCGCCACATCGGCGCCGAAGAGCACGATGTAGGAATTGACCATCGAGTCCGCGATGCCGAGCAGGAGGACGGCGGCGAAGAGTGCGAGAAAGGGCACGCGATCTTCGTAGCGGTCCGACTTCCCGGGCGACATCGATTAACCACGGCGCTGTGACATATCGCCCAGACCCGGGGGCCAGCGAATCCGACAGCCGGTACCTACAGTCGGGCCATGAGGGATCTCGTTGGGGTCTTCCGGCCGTGACTCCCGGACCATCGGCAGGGCCGCATTCGACGGCACGCACCCCCGGTCGCGTACGCGTGCGGGCCGTCTACCCCGGCAGCTTCGATCCCTTCACCCCCGGCCATCGGAATGTGGTGGACCGGGCACGCGCCCTCTTCGACGAGGTGGTCGTGCTCGTCGCGGTCAACAGCATGAAGCAACCGGGAGCCGACGAGGAGGAGCGAGCGGCCGCTGTCCGGGCCATCCTGCCGGTCGAGTGGACCTCCGTCACCGTTGTGGCCTGGAGCGGGTTGACCTCCGCCTACTGCCGTCGCCACGAAGTAGGGGTGATCGTCCGCGGCGTGCGCAACACCACCGACCTTCAGGCCGAGTACCGGCTCGCCGCGATGAACCAGTCGCTGGGTGTGCCCACGGTCTTCCTGCCCGCGCAGCCCGAGCTGGCCGCGGTGTCGTCGACAGCGGTGCGCCTGCTGGGCAGGTGACCGCCGTCGCGGCAGCCGTAGGGCGAGCCGGAGCCGAACGAGCCCGGGCGCCACGTGATCCGTGGCGCCCGGGCGGCCGGACCTGCGGTCAGGGCACCATCCAGCTCAGGACCGGGGAGCCCTGGAGCGCGACCAGCACGCACATGAACAGCAGCAGCACGAGGCTCCAGCCGAACACCTTCCGGAAGATCTCCCCCTCCCGGCCGGCCATCCCGACCGCGGCGGCGGCGATCGCCAGGTTCTGCGGGCTGATCATCTTGCCCAGCACCCCGCCGGACGAGTTGGCCGCGGCCAGCAGCAGCGGGTCCAGCCCGGCCCGGGCCGCGGTCTGCACCTGCAACGCGCCGAACAGCGCGTTGGCGGAGGTGTCCGAGCCGGTCACGGCGACGCCGATCCAGCCGAGGATCGCCGACAGGAAGACGAACGCCCCGCCGGCCGCGGCGAGGAACGCGCCGAGGGTGTTGGTCTGGCCGGACTGGTTCATCACGTACGCCAGGGCGAGCACCGCCATCACCGTGACGATCGCGTAGCGCAGCTCGACGTAGGTGCGGCCGTACGCGCGCAGCGCCCGGCCCGCCGAGACCCGCAGCACCAGCGCCGTCAGGATGCCGGCGAGGATCATCAGGGTGCCCGCCGCGGGCAGCCAGTTGAAGGTGAACGTCACCGAGGACAGCGGCTTGCCGTTGCCGCCCAGGATGTCCAGCCCCGGCCAGGCGAACTTCACGGTCCAGGGTTCCTTCGCCAGGGCCGTCTTCACCGCACCGAGGTTGGCGACGGAGAAGATCGCGATGATGATCAGGTAGGGCGCGTACGCCCGGGCGACCTCGGCCGGGGTGTCCGCGATCCGCCGGCCGCCGGCCGTGGCGGCGCGTACCTGGTCGGTGGGCCGCGGCTCCGGGTCGTCGTCGCCGCGGTGCCGGCCGACGGGAGCGGTCTCGTCGATGCGCGGATCACCCGGCGGGGTCTCCCTGCCGGACCCGCCCAGTCCGGGTGCGGCGGTGCTGGTCGTGTCGGAGCGGGTGCCCGTGGCGGCGCGGACCGTGCCGGCGCCGGCCAGTTCCGCGTCGACCGCCCCGCGGGCGGCCGGCACGGCGGCGGTCTCCGGTTCGCGGCCGAGGTCGGCGGGGGTGACCGGGCGCCAGACGCGGACCAGCAGCACCACGGCGGCGGCCGAGACCAGGGCGGCGACGATGTCGGTCAGCGGCACCGAGATGTAGTTGGCCGCGACGAACTGCGCCAGGCCGAAGCTGACCCCGGCGACCAGCGCGGCGGGCCAGGTCTGGCGGATGCCGCGCCGCCCGTCGACAAGGGCCACCAGCATCAGCGGTACGACCACCGCGAGGATCGGGGTCTGCCGGCCGACCATCGCGCCGAGGGTGTCGACGGTGAGCCGGGGGTCGGGGTTGGCGCCGCTGCTGACGCTGGCCAGCGTGACGATCGGGGTGGCGAGCGCGCCGAAGGCCACCGGCGCGGTGTTGGCCAGCAGCGACACCGAGGCGGCGTGGATCGGGCGGAACCCGAGCGCCATCAGCATCACCACGGTGATCGCCACCGGCGTGCCGAAGCCCGCGAGGGCCTCCAGCAGCGCACCGAAGCAGAACGCGATGATGATCGCCTGGATGCGCATGTCCGGGCTGACCCGTTCGAAGGAACGGCGCAGCACGTCGAAATGGCCGCTCTCGACGGTGAGGTTGTAGACCCAGATCGCGTTGATGACGATCCAGAGGATCGGGAAGAAGCCGAAGGCGGCGCCCTCGGTGGCCGAGAGCACGGCCTGCCCGACCGGCATGGCGTAGACGGCGACGGCCACGATCAGGGCGACCACGAGGGAGATCACCCCGGCCAGCCAGGCCTTGACCTTCATGACGCCGAGCAGGACGAAGAGGGTGAGCAGGGGTAGGACCGCGAAGATGGCCGAGAGCGCGACGGAGTCACCGACGGGGTCGGTGACGACTGTGAACTGGTCGAACATGGGTCACCTCGACGCTGTGGGGGGACGGGGGTCAGCGGTGACGGTGGATCCCGCCGTCAGGACGGGGTTCGGCGGTGCAGCAACTCCTCGGCCCCTCGTCCGCGGATCGAGGCGTCGAGGACCTGGGCGGTGTGTGCCAGCGCGATGTCGCCGCCGGCGCGGGTCACCGAGGCGGCGACCTGCATGAGGCAGCCGGGGTTGGCGGTGACGAGCAGCCCCGCCCCGGTGGCCAGTACGGTGCGGGCCTTGCGGTCGCCGAGTTCGGCGGCCGGCCCGGGGTGGAGGATGTTCCAGATGCCCGCCGAGCCGCAGCAGATCTCCGGATCGGCGATCTCCCGCAGTTCCAGACCGGGGATGTCACGCAGCAGCCGGCGGGGCTGCGCGCGGACGCCCTGGGCGTGGGCCAGGTGGCAGGCGTCGTGGTAGGCGACCGTCACCGGTAGCGGGCGCCGGGTGGCGACCGGGCCGAGCTCGACCAGCACCTCGGAGAGATCGCGGACCCTGCCGGCGAAGTCGGCGGCGGGCGCCGCGTACCGGGGGTCGTCGCGGAGCAGCTCGCCGTACTCCTTCAGGGTGGAGCCGCAGCCGGCCGCGTTGACCACGAAGTAGTCGATGCCGGCGGCGGCGAACGTGTCGACCATCCGGCGGGCGAAGCGGCGCGCCTCCTCCTCCCGTCCGTTGTGCGTGCTGAGCGCCCCGCAGCAGCCCTGCCGGTCGGGCAGGATCACCACCTCGCAGCCCTCGGCGGCGAGCACCCGGGCGGTGGCGGCGTTCACCTCGGGAAAGAAGGCGCCCTGCACGCAGCCGGTGAGCATGCCGACCACGGCCCGCCGGGTGCCGACGGCGGGCACCCGCTGCGGCGGGCGGGCGGCCCGGCCCAGCCGGGGGGCCAGCGACTCGACCGTCGTCAGGGTGGGTGCCAGCCGGCGCAGCAGGCCGCTGCGGCGGACCAGCCGGGGCAGGCCGGTGGCCTGGTACGCCCGCAGCGGCCCGCGCAGCAGCCGCAGCCGCCTCCGGTACGGGAAGAGCGCGAAGATCGCCGCCCGCAGCGCCCGGTCCCGGGGGCCGCGGCGGTGCCGGCGTTCGACCTGCTGGCGGGTGGCCTCGATGAGGTGGTCGTACTGGACGCCGGAGGGGCAGGCGGTCACGCAGGACATGCAGCCGAGGCAGCG
Organism: Micromonospora chaiyaphumensis; assembly: GCF_900091435.1. Lineage (GTDB taxonomy): Bacteria > Actinomycetota > Actinomycetes > Mycobacteriales > Micromonosporaceae > Micromonospora > Micromonospora chaiyaphumensis. The sequence continues at coordinate 616,765 of NZ_FMCS01000003.1, read as the reverse complement.
GTCGAAGTGGGTGACCATGGAGTCGGTGAGCGGCTCGCCCTCCAAGCCCTGCTTCATCAGGTAGATCCGCCCGCGCGGCGAGTCCATCTCCTCGCCCCACAGCACGTAGGTCGGGCAGGTGGGCAGGCAGAAGCCGCAGTGGACGCAGTCCCCGACGAGCTCGGCGGACGGCGGGTGGTGCTCGTCGAAGGCGCCGACGCCGGGCGGCTGGGCGGCCGCGCCGAGCACGTCCCGGGGTCCGCTGGCCGGCTGGCTCCCGCCGGGTGAGGTGACCGGGGTCGGGCCGGGCTGCTGGGGGATGCTCATCAGATCCCTCCCACGAATCGGCCGGGCGCCAGCCGGGCGTCCGGATCGAAGCGCCGCTTGACCCGGCGCATCAGCTCCAGGCCGGGGACCGGTCCCCACAGGTCGATCCGGTCCCGCACGGGCGCGGGTGCGGTGAGCACCACCGTGTGCCCGCCGAGGGCGGCGGTCGTCGCGCGGAGCGCGTCCACGAGGCCGGCGACCCGCTGCGGGTCGGATGCGCCGGGCAGGCCGGCGTGGAGGACACCGACGCCGGCCGAACCGCGCAGCGCCAGCGGCAGGTCGTGCCGGTCGGCCGCCGCGCGGGCGTCGCCCAGCAGCCGGGGTACGCCGGAGAGCGGGGCGGTCAGCTTCAGGCCGACGTCCCCGTCCCGCCACGGGTAGCGTGCCCAGCCTTCGGGCGGCTGGTCGGCGTCGGTGGCGTCGGCGCCGAGCAGCCGGCGGGCCGCGGCGGCCCGGGCGGTCACCCCGGCCGGGGTGCCCTCCAGCAGCACGGTGATCGTCGCTCGCTCGCCGGCCGGGGCGTCCACCTCCAGTGCGGTGGGTACGAGCTGGGCCGCCCGTACCGTGCCGGCCAGTCGGCCGGCCTCGGCCGGGTCGTCCACGGTGCGGGAGACGTATGCGGCGGTGGCGGGCAGCGGGTGCAGCCGGAACGCGCACTCGGTGATGAGCCCCAGCGTGCCGTACGCGCCGGTGACCAGCTTGCCGAGGTCGTAGCCGGCGACGTTCTTGACCACCTTGCCGCCGGCGTGCGCCACCACCCCGTCGGCGCGCACCAGGGTGACGCCGATGAGCAGGTCGCGGACGGTGCCGTAGAGCATGCGGCGCGGGCCGCTGGTGTTGGTGGCGACGGCGCCGCCGACGGTGCCGCCGGGCAGCGGTGCGTCGAGGGCGAGTTGCTGCCCGGCGCCGGCCAGGGTGGCCGGCAGCTCGTCGAGGCGGGTGCCGGCGCGGACCACGGTGATCAGGTCGCCGGCGGCGTGCTCGACGACCCCGGTCAGGGCGGTGGTGTCGAGGATCAGGTCGAGTCGGCGGGGTGGACTCCCCCAGTCCTGTTTGGTGCCGCCGCCGCGGAACGTGACGGCCAGGTCGAGCGCGGCTGCCGCGCGCAGCAGGTGGGCGGCCTGGCCGGTGTCGCGGGGCGCGGCGACGTAGCGGGCCGGCGCCCCGGCCATGGTGTCGTGCTGGCCGGCGGTGCGGACGACGTCGGCGGCGGCGCGGAGCTGGTCGAGGGTCGGGTCGGCGGGCATCAGAAGACCTCCGCCAGGCCGGCCTCCTGCGCCGGGTGGACCCCCTTGCGTCGGCCCGGCACCTCGCCGCAGAGGCGGGGGGTCGGGAAGACCTTGCCGGGGTTGGCCAGCCCGTCGGGGTCGAACGCGCAGCGCAGCAGCTGCATGGTGTCCAGGTCGTCGTCGGTGAACATGCGGGGCATGTACTTCGCCTTGTCCATGCCCACGCCGTGCTCCCCGGTGATCGAGCCGCCGTGGGTGATGCAGAGGTCGAGGATGGCGCCGGAGACCTCCTCGGCGCGGACGGTCTCGCCGTCGACGGCCGCGTCGAAGAGGACCAGCGGGTGCAGGTTGCCGTCGCCGGCGTGGAAGACGTTGGCCACCCGGATGCCGCGCTCGGCGGAGAGCTCGCCGATGCGGCGCAGCACCTCCGGCAGGGCGGTCCGCGGGATCACCCCGTCCTGGACGATGTAGTCCGGGCTGATCCGCCCGACGGCGGCGAACGCGGACTTGCGCCCCTTCCAGAACAGCGCCCGCTCGGCGTCGTCGGCGGCGATCCGGATCTCGAACGCCCGGTTCTCCCGGCACAGGCTCTCGACCTGCGCGAACTGGGCGGCGACCTCCGGTTCAGGCCCGTCCAGCTCGACGATCAGCACCGCGCCGGCGCCGGGCGGGTAGCCACAGTGCACCGCCGCCTCGGCCGCCTCGATGGCCAGGGCGTCCATCATCTCGACCGCCGCCGGCACCACCCCGGCCGCGATGATCGCCGAGGTCGCCGCTCCGGCCTGGTCGGTCGTCTCGAACGCGGCGAGCAGGGTGCGCACCGACTCGGGCAGCCGGGTCAGCCGGACGGTCACCTCGGTGGCGATGCCGAGGGTGCCCTCGGAGCCGACGAACGCGCCGAGCAGGTCGTAGCCGGGGGCGTCGGGGGCGCGTCCGCCGAGGCGTACCCGGTCGCCGTCCGGGGTGACCAGCTCGACGCCGAGGACGTGGTTGGTGGTGAAGCCGTACTTCAGGCAGTGGGCGCCGCCCGAGTTCTCCGCGACGTTGCCCCCGATGGAGCAGATCTGCTGGCTGGACGGGTCCGGCGCGTAGTAGTAGCCGTACGGGCTGGTGGCCCGGGTGATGGCCAGGTTGATGACGCCGGGCTGCACCACCGCCCGCTCGTCGTCCGGTGCGACCTCCAGGATGTCCCGCATCTGCGAGGTGACCACGAGGACGCCGTCGGCGTGGGGCAGGGCGCCGCCGGAGAGCCCGGTGCCGGAGCCGCGGGCCACGAACGGCGTACCCGCGGCGACGCAGGCCCGCACGACGGCGGCGCACTGTTCCGCGTCCGCCGGGAGCGCCACCAGCGCGGGGATCACCTTGTACTGGGCCAGCCCGTCGCACTCGTAGGTGCGCAGTTGCTGCCGGTCGCTGATCACGCGGTCGGCGCCGATGGCGGCTCGCAGGGTGGCGGCGAGAGCGTCGAGGTCCGTCGTGGTCGTGCTCATCGCCACCTCCACCGTCGCGTCGGTCGTCGGTCAGGGCATCCGTTCGTACGCGGGCACGGTCAGGAAGTCGGCGAAGTCGTCGGCGACGGCGACCTCCATGAACAGCGCCCGGGCCTCGGCGTAGTCACCGGGCGCGCCGGGCAGTTTCCCGATCTCCTCGTCGGCGATCCGTTCGATCAGCTCCCGGGTGACCCGCTCGCCGGTGTCGTCGAGGGTGACGTCGTTGTGCAGCCACTGCCACACCTGGCTGCGGGAGATCTCCGCGGTGGCGGCGTCCTCCATGAGGTTGTAGATGGCCACGGCGCCGGAGCCACGCAGCCAGGTGGCCAGGTACTGCACGCCGACGCTGACGGCGTTGCGCAGCCCGCCCTCGGTGTGCTGCCCGGGGGTGGACCGGACGTCGAGCAGTTCGGCGGCGGTCACCCGTACCTCGTCGCGGGTGCGGTCGAGCTGGTTCGGCCGGTCACCGAGGACCTGGTCGAAGACCTCCCGGCAGATCGGCACCAGGTCGGGGTGGGCGACCCAGGAGCCGTCGAACCCGTCGCCCGCCTCTCGCGTCTTGTCGTCGCGGACCTTCGCCAGCGCCGTCTCGTTGACCTGGGGGTCGCGGCGGCTGGGGATGAACGCGGCCATCCCGCCGATGGCGTGCGCCCCGCGCCGGTGGCAGGTCCGCGCCAGCAGTTCGGTGTACGCGCGCATGAACGGCACCGTCATGGTCACCGAGTTCCGGTCGGGCAGCAGGAAGTCGGCGCCCCGGGTGCGGAACTTCTTGATCACGCTGAACATGTAGTCCCACCGGCCGGCGTTCAGCCCGGCGGAGTGCTCGCGCAGCTCGTAGAGGATCTCGTCCATCTCGAACGCGGCCGGGAACGTCTCGATCAGCACGGTGGCCCGGATGGTGCCACGCGGGATGCCGAGGCGCTCCTGGGCGAGCAGGAAGGCGTCGTTCCACAGTCGCGCCTCGAGGTGGCTCTCCATCTTGGGCAGGTAGAAGTAGGGGCCGGCGCCGCGGTCGAGCTGCCGGCGGGCGCAGTGGAAGAAGTAGAGGCCGAAGTCGACGAGGCTGCCGGAGGTGCGCTCCCCGTCGACGAGGATGTGCTTCTCCGTGAGGTGCCAGCCGCGCGGCCGGACCACGATGGTGGCCAGCTCACCGTCGTGCAGGGCGTACTGCTTGCCGTCCGGCGAGGTGAAGTCGAGCTTGCGGTCGATCGCGTCGCGCAGGTTGAGCTGGCCCGCGATGACGTTCTCCCAGAGCGGGGTGTTGGCGTCCTCGTGGTCGGCCAGCCACACCTTCGCCCCGGAGTTGAGCGCGTTGATGGTCATCTTGGCGTCGGTCGGGCCGGTGATCTCCACCCGGCGGTCGACCAGGCCCGGCGCGGGGTCGGCGACCCGCCAGTCGGACTCGCGGATCTCCCGGGTCTCGGGGAGGAAGTCGAACAGCGCGCCGGCGGCGAGCTCGGCCTCGCGCCGCGTGCGCCGGTCGAGCAGCTCCCGGCGGCGGGCGTCGAAGGCGCGGTGCAGGTCGGCGAGGAAGCCCAGCGCCTCGGGGGTGAGGATCTCGTCGTACCGGGGGTGCATCGGCCCGGTGACCTCGATGCCGGCAGGGTTGGCCATCGACTCGCTCCTCACCGTGATATGTGTGGCGATCTATCCGGTGGTGCTCCAGCCGACTGTAGTTCTCGCTGGTCATGCCCGCGAGTTGAGCGACGGCACAGTGGCCGGGAACGGTCGGTCCACTGCGACGAGCGGTGCCTGACGAACGGCGAACGGTCAGGTCGGGCTCACCGCACGACGGCGTACCGCACATGGACCGCGTACGGCGAGTGGTGGACCGAGAGGATCGTGAGGTCGACATCGCGGTCGAAGCCCTCGAAGAGCCGCTTGCCCCGGCCGAGGACGACCGGGGCGGTGGTGATGCCGAGCTCGTCGACCACCCCCGCCGTGAGCGCCTGCCGGATGATGTCGGCTCCCCCGCCGATGGCGACTCCGCCGTCGCCGGCCGCCCGCCGGGCGGCCGCCAGCGCCTCCTCGAACCCGTCGACCATGAGGAAACCGGTGCTCGGGTCGGGCTGGTCCGCGGTGCGGTGGGTGAGCACGACCATGGTGCCGCCAAACGGGTTCCGGCCGCCCCAGGCGCCGGCGCTGTCGTACATGCCCCGGCCGCACAGGCCGGCGCTCGTCCCGTCGAGCAGCGCGTCGAAGTACGCCCGGTCGGCGTCGGTCATGCCGGCGCCGGGCTCGCGTTCCGTCTCGTAGGTCCACGGGCCGCCCATCACCCAGTAGTGCAGCCGCTCGCCGCCGATGCCGAGCCCCTGGCCCGCGTGATCGTCGGGGCCGGTGATGTAGCCGTCCAGGGACACGGTGATGCCGGCCTTCACGGGGCCGTGCCGTCCGGTGGCGCTCATGCTTCCTCCTCTGACCAGCGGTGCAGCGCAGCGGCCAGCTGGGCCAGGGCGACGTGGGCGGCGTCGAACAGGGCCAGCTTCCGCGGGAAGTTGTGGATGAGCCCCTGGTACCGGACCGCGGTGACGGGGACGCCCGCCGCGAGCAGCGCGCCGGCGTACCGTTCCCCCTCGGCGGACAACAGGTCGAGCTCGGCGGTGATCACCACGGCGGGCGGCAGGCCGGCGAGGTCGGCCCGCAGGGGGTCCAGATCCGGCTGCGTCCGGTCCACGCCGGGCGGGGCGAACGCGTCCCAGAAGAACCGCATCTCCTCCCGGTCCAGGCCGTACTCGTCCAGCGCCGGGTAGTCCGCCGCGGGGTCGATGACCGGGCAGACGAGGAGCTGTCCCGCGAGCCGGATCCCGGCGTCGCGGGCACGCCGGGCGGTCACCGCCGCCAGGTGCCCTCCCGAGGAGTCACCGGCCACGGCTGTCCGGCGCGGGTCGAGGCCGTGCCGCGGCGCTTCCGGCCCGCGCAGCCAGGTGAGCGCACGGACCAGGTCGTCCACCGGGGCCGGGTACGGGTGCTCGGGGGCGAGCCGGTGGTCCACGGAGAGAACGGCCCAGCCGGACGCGGCCGCCAGGTGCCGGCAGAACCCGTCGTGGGTGTCCACGCTGCCCATCACCCAGCCTCCGCCGTGCGCGTAGAGGACCACCGGCAGCGCGTCGTCAGCTCCGTCGCGGTAGAGGCGGGCGGGCACGCCGCCGGCGTCGACGGTCGTCACGGACCGGATCGCCGGTCCGTCGCCCACCTCGGCGGGAGTCGCCTGGACCATGCTGAGCCGTGCCGCCGGCAGGTTGGCCCGGGTGAGCGGGACACGTTGCTGGACTCGCATCGCCGCCCGCGCCTGCGGGTGGAGCCGGCTGGGGTCCACCCCGTCAGTATCGCCGGCCGGTGGATGTCAGTGTTGCCGACACGGCGGTGCCGGACGGACGAAGACGCCGCTACCGTCTGGACCGTGGACGAGCTTCTGCCGGCACTGCCGGAGGACTGGGACCGCTGTCTCGCGGTGGCCGCACACCCCGACGACCTCGAGTACGGTGCGGCCTCGGCGATCGCCCGCTGGACCGCTCAGGGCAAGCAGGTCACCTACCTGCTGGCCACCCGGGGCGAGGCGGGCATCGACGCGATGCATCCGGACCAGGCCGGGCCGCTGCGCGAGCAGGAGGAGCGCGCCGGGGCCCGCGAGGTCGGCGTACACGTCGTGGAGTTCCTCGACCACCGCGACGGCGTCGTCGAGTACGGTCCGGACCTGCGCCGCGACATCGTGCGGGCGATCCGCCGCCACCGGCCCGACGTGATCGTCTCGGGCGCGTTCACCGTCCGCATGGTAGGTGGTATGACCAACCAGGCCGACCACCGGGCAGTGGGGCTGGCGACGCTGGACGCCGCCCGCGACGCGGGCAACCGGTGGATCTTCCCGGAACTGGTGGACGAGGGGCTGCCGCCCTGGGGCGGTGTGCGCTACGTCTGCTTCGGCGGCGCCGAACGCCCCACGCACGGTGTGGATGTCACCGGTGAACCGTTGCGGCGCGGCATCGCCTCGCTGGCGGCGCACGCGGAATACACCCAGGGCCTGGGTGTGGCGGGACCTGAACCCGGGCCGTTCCTGACCTGGGCGGCCCGCCTGGGCGGGCCGTTGCTGGGCGTGGAGGAGGCGGTCCTGTTCGACGTTCACACCCTCGCCTTCGAGGGCCCACCACCATGGCTCTGAGCCCTGCCGGCAGCAGGCGGAGCGCCGGCCTCTACGTGGTGTTCACCAACTGATTCCGGCGGCCACCGGCAGATGATCGCTGCCGGTGGCCGGCAGCAGCCACGAGCTCCTCGGCTGCACGCCTCTGACCAGGATCTGGTCGATCCGCACCACCGGGAACTGCGCCGGCCAGGTGAAGCCGAAGCCGTTTCCTGCCGCGTCCTGGACGGGGCGCAGCTGCGAGGTGATGCTGGCGAACGCGCGGTCGTCCATGGTGCCGTTCAGGTCGCCGAGCAGCACCACCCGCTCGTTCTGCTCGGCGGCGATGGCCTCGCCCAGCGCCTGTGCGTTCCTGTCCCGATGGGCCGTCCAGAAGCCCGCCCTGGGGTTCACCCGCGCCGACCCCAGGTGGGCCACGTACACCGCCAGCGGGCCCCGGTCCGTGGCCACCGTGGTGCGCAGTCCCCGGTTGTAGGACATCTTGACGTCGGCCGGCTTGGTGGCCGCCAGCGGCCCGTAGTCCATCTTGGTGTCGACCGGCTGGCTGTCCGACAGCGGCAGCTTGCTCCACAGCCCGACCGTGCCCTGCACCGTGTGGTAGGGGTACGCCTTCGCCAGCTCGTTCTCGTACGTACCCAGGTCCTGCGGGGTCAGCTCCACCAGGGCCAGCACGTCGGCCCCGGAGGTGGCCAGGTCGCGGGCGGTGCCGGCCGGGTCGGGATTGCCGGCGCCGACGTTGTGCTCGGCCACGGTGAGGTCGCCGCCCGGGTGGGACTTGTCGCCGAGCAGCCCGCCGAAGAGGTTCAGCCACACGATGGCCGGCAGCAGCAGCGCGGCCACCGCGGAGGCGGAGCGGCGCCACAGCGCCCCGATCAGCAGTACGGGGATGAACAGACCGAACCACGGCAGGAACGTCTCCACCAGGCTGCCGAGGTTCCCGATCCGGTTCGGGATCTGCGCGTGCAGCAGCATGAGCAGCCCGGGCAGCAGCGCCAGCGCCGCGAGCACCCGGCCGCGCTTCCAGGGGCCCGGGCGGGAGGCGGCGCGTATCGCCCGGCGGATGCGCGGGAGCCAGGTCCCGGTGCCGGTGTCCCGGCGGCCGGCGGCGCCCTGCCCGGTCTCCCCCGTGTCCACCTGTGTCATCGCCTGTCCTCGCTCACCGCCGGTCACTGCAGCATTCTCGCTCGATGGGGTTGGCATACCGAGTCGCACCCCTTGAATGTGTGATGTCGGTATTTGACGGCGGTTTTCACCCGGATCGGGCGAGGGCGCCTGCTCGCCGGCGCTCTAGCCTCGGCTTATGGCACAGCTGCGACCGACCCCGGCCAATCCGACGCCGGACAAGCCGCAGGACCCGACCCGCCCCGGCTCGCAGGCGCGGGCCCTCCCACCGGAGCTGGGCCCGAACCCGATCTCCCTGGTCAGCGGTGCCACCTTCATGTACTCGGATCCGGTCGGAGACGTGCCGGCCGGCACCATCGGCGGGCTGGTCCACCGGGACACCCGCCTGCTCAACCAGTGGGTGCTCACCATCGACGGCCTACGCCTGCTCGAGCTGCGCTCAAGCGTGGTGGACCACTACTCGGCGCAGTTCTTCCTGACCAATCCCGCACTGCCCGATCTGCCGGCGAACAGTCTCGCCGTTCGGCGGCTGCGTTACCTGGGTGAGGGGTTGCACGAGCGGATCGAGCTTGTCTCCTTCGCGCCGGAACGGGTCCGGTTCGAGTTGCGCCTGGAGGTGGGCAACGACTTCGCCGACATCCTCGAGATGAAGACCACCATCCGCGACCGCTCGGAGCGGATCCACCGCGGCCACGCGCCCGACGGCTCCCTGTTGCTCTTCCACTACGAGCAGGACGGGTTCACCGCGCAGACCTCGATCCGGTCGACCCCCGCACCGGAGCGACTGGAGGGCGACCACCTCGTCTGGACGATCGACCTCGCTCCACGCGAGTTCTGGCGGGTCGAGCTCAACGTGCCGGTCTCGCCCGGGTTCGGGGTCACCGAGGCGGTCCGGGGCGACATCGCCGACATCTTCCATCATCGCGTGGAGGATCCGGCGGCCCGGTGGCTGGCCGGCGCGGCCGAGCTGAGCAGCGACCACCAGGTGCTGGAGCGGGCCGTCGCGCAGACCCGCTCGGACATGTCCGCGCTGCGGATGGAGATGACGCTCGGGCAGGAGCGGATCAGCCTGCCGGCCGCCGGCATGCCGTGGTTCCTCACCCTCTTCGGACGGGACACCCTGATCACCGCGTACCAGGCGCTCACGTTCGGGCCACGGCTGGCGAAGGGCACACTCCTCGCGCTCGCTCGTCATCAGGGCCGGCAGTGCGAGGACTTCACCGACGAGGAGCCCGGCAAGATCCTGCACGAGGTGCGCTTCGGCGAGCTGACCCAGCAGGGACTCATGCCGTACGACCCCTACTACGGCACCGCCGACGCCACCCAACTCTGGCTGATCCTGCTGTCGGAGTACTGGCGCTGGACCCGCGACGACAACCTGGTCCGGTCGCTGCGGGGCAACGCGTTGGCGGCGTTGAACTGGATCGACCGGTACGGCGACCGGGACGGCGACGGCTACGTGGAATACGCCACCCGCTCGCCGGAGGGGCTGGGCAACCAGTGCTGGCGGGACTCCTGGGACGGGGTGCGCTTCGCCGACGGCCGACTACCGGTGCTGCCGATCGCCACCTGCGAGATTCAGGGCTACACGTACGACGCCAAACTTCGCTTGGCCGAACTCGCCGACGGGCCTTTGGCCGACCCGGCGCTCGCCGACCGGCTGCGCACCGACGCGCACCGGTTGCGCGAGTCGTTCAACCGGGACTTCTGGATTGCCGAACGGGGCGGCTACTACGCCGTGGGTCTCGATGGCGACAAGAACAAGATCGACTCGATGACGTCCAACCTGGGGCACCTGCTGTGGAGCGGCATCGTCCCGCAGGAACGCGCCCCCGCGCTCGCCCGGCAACTGCTCTCCGAGGACATGTTCAGCGGTTGGGGGATCCGAACCCTGTCCAGGGGTGACGCACCGTACAACGCGCTCGGCTACCACCTCGGCACCGTCTGGCCGCACGACACCTCCATCAGCGTGCTGGGCCTGTCCCGCTACGGCTTCCGCGACGAGGCCAACCAGGTGGCCCTCGCCCTGCTCGACACCGCCGCCCAGTTCGGCGACCGGCTGCCCGAGGCGATAGCCGGCTTCGAGCGGGAGCGGACCCTCTTCGCCATCCCCTACCCGACCGCGTGCAGCCCACAGGCCTGGGCGTCCGGCGCACCGCTGAATCTGACCCGGGCCATGCTCGGACTCCACCCGGTCGACGGCCAACTGGTGGCCGACCCGGTAGTGCCGCCAGAGGTCGGCCGGATCAAGATCCGCGGCATTGCCGCCTTCGGCCACCGTTGGGACGTCGAGGCCGTCGGCACGGACGGTTACGTCCGGCTCGCCGCCGATTGAGTCATCCCGTCCGCACGATCGTCGGGCGCGTCGGCGGCAACCGCGTTAGGCAGGCCGTGGCAGGGGACGAAGCCCCGCCCGCGACCCTCAGGTGATTCGTTGTAGCCGCCGACGAGGGGATGCCCACTGCAACTGTTCGACCGTGTTCGGGTCCGTGAACGCGAGCACGGACTCGTCCAGGCGACGCCATACGAGCCGGCCTTCGAAGTCCTCATCCGCTTCGCCAGCCACCAACAGCAGATGGCGGCCGTCGACCTCCAGCCCGACTTCGGCGAGAACATCACCGTCCAGGTCAATCGACACCGCTCGGATCAGGCCCGTGGGCAGCTCTGGCAGGGCTCGGCGCCGATAACCATGGCTATCGTCATCGCCGCCAGGCCCGGCGCTCAGCTCGATCCTCAGTCCGAACAGGCAATCGTCCTGATAGGTGGCGATGGTGACCGTGTCGCCAGTGTCGGTCCGTGCGTGCAGAGCCGACAAATGCCGGCAGGGCACGTCCTGGCCGGCGAACTCGGGGGCCGGCCCGTCGCCGCCACGCACCGCCATCTCCACGCCACTCCAGGACCGGACGACCTGATCCTTCAACGCCAAGAACTCGTTGATCTGCCTCCGCATCCATCCGCTGGTCACCCTTGCAGTCTCTCCCTTATCTGAGCGAGTTCATTGGCCCATCAGCGTGAGACCAGGCCCTGGCCAGGCCTGTCCGCTCACGGCGCGACGTGTCCCCGACTCCCGGGCACCCGGGGCATGATGGCGCACCGTGCGGAGCCAGCCGGGTGGCGCGCACGGCGACGAGCAGGCCAGCGGTGCGCACAGCCGTCTTCGATGCGCACCTCGGACGCCTCCAGGGTGCCCGCTCCAGAAACGTGTCGTCGAACGGCCATTGATCGGCGCCGAGATCGGTTCGGACGCTGAACCGGTACCTGAGCAGGTCGATCCGGTCCGGCTCGTTCAGGTCCCGGTCCGGCTGTCCCGACGGATCGGCGTCGACGTTGTAGTACGGCTGGCCGTCGGCGATGTAGTCGCGACGAAAAGCCGTGCTCCACGGGGAGTTGTTACCCCATCCGTGGGACAGATCCACCGCTCTACGGTTGCGCCGCCACCAGGCCCAGTACAGCGCCGAGCGCGCCCCGATCGCCGCGCAGAACGCCGACCACGCCGACGTGCCCCGGCATGGCGCCCCACCACCACGGCTTGCCGCTGATCCAGTCCAGCAACTGCGGCCGACACGGCGCAGCTAACCCATTCCCGGAACACCAGACCCGCGCGTACCGGCCCACCCGCCTTGACCAACAGCGCGGGTACGCCGTCGACCTCACGCCGGATCATCGCGCACCGGCCCCACGAAGCTTCCGCCGGACGATCCTGAGCTCCCGGGGGCTGCCCCAGGGGTAGATGGTGATGCGGTTGCCGAGCGCCGCCAGCCGGGCGGCGGCGCCGGACAGGTCGCCAGCGAGCCAGAGGACGTACGAGAAGCTGCACTCGGCCTGGACCCAACCGTGCACGGGCCGGTAATCCGGGTGCCCGACCGACCTGGCCACGGCGTCTCGGATCTCGTCGAGCACAGCCGGCGAACGCAGGTGGGCGATGCCCGACTCGTACGCGAACTCCAGGTGGGCCTCGGCCACGGCCGCCGCGTTGAGGGATCCGGGCGGCGAGGTCTCGGCGCAGCGCCGCGCGAAGCCGAGCAGCTGGTCCAGCGAACCGCCCCACTTCGGGCACAGCTGCTGGACGTGGGTCAGCTGGGCGTAGAACGGATCGGGCCGTGCCTTAGCGGCGCGCTCGTACCGCCGGTTCGCCTCCGCCTGCCCCAACCCGAGGCCTCGGGCGGTGCGCAGCCGCGCCGTCCACGCGGCGATGTTGCCCGGCTCCTCCGCTGTCACCTCGCCGAGCACCCGCTCGGCCTCACGGAGGATCTCGTGGAAGGACGCGAACTGGCGGTTGCTGGTGTACCGGGCGCGCGCCGCCCCCCGGGCCTGCCACGCCAGCCACACCAACCGGGCGCCGAGCAACGTACCGGCCAGGGTGGATTCGGCCGGTCCTCCCCCTGCCTTCCGCAGGAACGTCTCCACGCCCTTCGTCTCGGCGACCATCGCGGTGGCGACTGTCGGGTCGTCGTGCTCCGGCAGCTGGTCGAAGAAGGCGACGACGGCCGGCCAGTCCTCGGCGTGCAGCGCGCGCCGAAGCGGCGCGAGATCGGGGTAGTGGTCGACGAGGTCGTAGCTCGGCAGTCCGAGAAGTGAAGAGATCTTGAGGAGGGGCACGGCGGAGAGCATAGGAGCTGGCGGCCGACCGCCGAGTGCACCGATTGGCGTGCGGACGGGATCAAGCCGAATCTCTGAGTCGTCACGATACGTTCGGCCACGCTGTCAGTGGTAGGACACCTGCTGGTCGAGGACGCCGGTCCTGACCCCGGGCGGCGGCCTCGGCGGTCGTGACTGAGTGCCCAGGCAAGCGATGTTCCAGTCCTCGACCCTGGGAACCGACGGGCGCCGGATCGGACTCGCCGAGGGCCGCGAAGGCAGCGACAGATGTGACCTCCTCAGCGCTTGAGGCGAACGGGTCCCAGCTCGAGCGGGCAAATGGCCGCCAAACGTGTTGGCTACGCTGGCCGGGTGCGTGGTGACCAGAGCCCGATCGCCTTGGTGACCGGGGCGAACCGGGGTATCGGCTTCGAGGTCGTGCGGCAGCTCGGGCGGCTGGGATACGTACCGATCGTCGCCTCGCGCGATCGCGCATCGGGCAGGGCGGCGGTGGACCGGCTGGCTGGCGACGGTGTGCCTGCCCACAGTGTCGAGCTCGACGTCACCGACGAGGCGACGGTTCGGACCGCCGCTGCGTGGATCCGTGGTCGATACGGGCGGCTGGATGCGCTGATCAACAACGCGGCCATCGCGATTGACGACACCCGGCCCAGCCGGTTGTCGATCGACGCGTTTCGGCGCACGTACGAGACCAATGTGTTCGGCGTCTTCACGGTGACGACCGTGATGCTTCCGCTGCTGCGGACGGCACCGGCCGGCCGCATCGTCAATCTCTCGTCCGGGTCCGCGTCACTGAGTCTGACCAGCTCCGAGTGGCCGGACGAGTGGAACGCGGCCGCCTATCCGTCATCGAAGTCGGCCGTCAACGCGCTGACCGTCCAGTTCGCCGTCGAGCTCCGTCCGACGGCGATCAAGATCAATGCGGTCGATCCGGGTTACACGTTGACGGCGATGTCGCCCGGTGCGACCCGGACCGCAGCTGAGGCGGCCGCGGTGGTGGTGCGGTACGCGACGCTGGACCCGGATGGGCCGACCGGTGGCTTCTTCAACGCGCAGGGCCCGATTCCCTGGTAGCCGCGCGTGACCCAGCCGCCGTGTCCTGCGCGGACAGGTGACCTGCGAGCAGCTCACGGTGAGCACCGCACCAGCTCAGCTGTGCCAGCGGCACGCGCCCGGTCACGCTCCGCAGCGCGCCGTCTCCGGCAGCGCAGTGCCTGCACCGGGTCGAGGAAGGTTGGGGTGCGAGGTGTCGTGACGGCCGGCCCACACAGGCATTCATGATCAGTAGGATCGCGCGGGTGAGCGAGAACCTGCACCCCGTTCGCCGGGTCACCGTGGGCGACCTCAGCGCCGACATCGACGAGGAGCTTGCGCCGATTATCGAGGTCATCTGGCGTCTGGGGCTGACGACGTGGACTTGTTGCCAGAATGCGGGCGAGAGTAACGCCGACTGGCCGAAGCAACTGCCGCACATGGCCCCGGTCATAGCCGCGCAGGTGGGGTGGGCCTACATCGACTTCCCGATCGACGACGGGCTGGCGTTCCTGACAGCCCTGGCCCAAGCCGGCCCTCGCGACGCCTTCTACCTGCGGATGACGCACTGGGCAGCACCCGACTCATGGGACGTGTCCGCCCGGCCGATGGACCGGGCGACCTTCGACCAGCAGCGCGAGTCGCAGTTCGAGCTACGCCTCCTGCTGGTCCGCTTTCCCAGCTACGACCGCGCGGAGATTCTGCGCCGGCTGGCCGCCTACGAGGCAGGCCGACTCACGTCACCTGGGCCGATCGATCGGTCAAGCATGGCTGTCGGGCCACTCGACGTGATGCGCAAACTTCAGGAATCCCACCGCCCGATACAGAGGCCCGCGAACCCGAACCGCCACGGCAGATGACGATCGGCAGCCGAGGCGGACAATCCGCAACGACTCAGCTGGTCGCGGCGGCGGCACGCCAGCATCTGCAGCCGCTTGGACTGCGGCGGCGAGGCGCATCACGCGTCTGGTTCGACGACCGAGGCTGGTGGCTGATCGTCGTTGAGTTCCGGCCTTCCCGCTCGCACGGCACCTACCTCAACGTCGGTGCGATGTGGCTGTGGCAGGAACGTAACCACTGGTCATTCGACGATGGCAGCCGCATCTACTGGTGCAACGACGCCACCTTCGTCACCAAGCCCCCGAGCGGCGAAGCCGGCTGGAGAAGCTTCCTTGACTTCGTCAACGCCGACCAATTCACCCGCGACATGGACATGCTCGCCCGTTTTGCCGCACAAAGGGTCGAGCAACTGCGCAGCCACTTTCCCGACCCTGCAGCCACCGCTCACCAACTGGCCTCCCGGGCGACCGGGCACGCTGAGTCGCCCTGGTGGCATGCCTGCCACACCGGGAGTGCAGCAGCTCTGGCCGGTGATCCCGACACCGCACGCCAAGCATTCCACGGCATCACCGTCGGCAACCTAGACCCGGACTGGGCGCTTGACCTTGCCGAGCACGCACGGCAACTAGCTGGCCTCGCCGACGATGCGCCTGCTCTGCAGCAGCGAGTCATCGAACGCATCCGTGCAACCCGCCAGCGGCTCAAATTGCCGCCGGCCGCACTCCCACCCATGCCCACACCGCTTGCCCAGCGGTCGGGGCGAGACCATCAGCATGCTTCGCGTCACGGTGGCTCACTCTCGACCTACTAATCGCCTCTGCGCAGCTCTGGGTTCAACGAGTCGATGCCCTCATCGAGGTCACCGACGAGTGAGTCCGGGGCACGCATGCGCCACGCGTCGGTCACGAGCTCCTTCAGCCGATCGACGCTTACCTGCGCCAGGCGCAGCATAACCAGGGGCAACCCGTCATATGCGGGCGTGGTGAAGAAGACCTCGGGCTCGCCGAGGAGTAACGCCTGCTTCTCCGCTTCGTCGCCCACGTACAGCACCGCAATGTCGGTCCGGATGCGGCGTGCCGTACCGGGTCTGCGCTCGGGGTAGGACCAGACGAACCCTTTGTTGGCGACCCGGAAGTCGAAGCCGTCGCTGTCGATCTCGACCACGTGAGGCAGCGCCAGCGCCAGGTGACGGACATCGTCCGCGTCAGCCATCGAGGTCGCTCCGGGACACCGCCTCCTGCATCAGCACAGCCTAACCGCCGCGCCGCCGCCCGCCCCACAGGAATGGACCGCGAGGCGACCGGCGACCGTGTCCTCGCGTAGCCCTCGCAATGCCTGAGCGAGGAGGGTTCGGCGCACCGGTTCCGCTGATCTCCGAGGGAAGGCCGGGGTGTGGGATGGAGCCCTACGGCTATCGGGTGGGGGGAAGTACACCGCTCGCCGTGTAGCGCTCGCCGTGGTCGCCTTGAAGATTGGCCAGCAGGTCCTCGGCGACGGCTCCGAACTCCCGGTAGGCGTCGCCGTCGAAATGGCCCTTGATCTCGATGGCACCTTCGAACCAGGTCAACGAGACAATGCTTCCGTCGGTGCAGGGGTGCTCGTAGACGGGCTGGCGGTCCTCGTCCCGGCCGAGCCATCCACGCACCCTGAGCATGGGGTTGATCTCCGCGTAGGAAAGCCACTCGTCCAGGGTGATGGGGTGCTCTTCGCTGTCGTAGTACTCCTCGGCTCGGCTGATGTGCAGCTCGTATCCCACGCTTCCTCCACGCCGTCAGCTCTCTTGCCGGGAGGAGCGCAGGATACAGGTCAGGCGATCCCGGCCCGCCCGGCCGATGCCGACACGCCCGCTTGCGGGCCGCCCTGATCTGATAGAGCGGATTTCGGCACTGCATGCGGTCCGTGTCAACCCGTCACGGGACATGCTTGGCACTCGCGTCCCACCAGATACTTGAGGTGATGCAAACCGGTCGGTCGGGTGGCTGCTGAGCCGAAAAGACGGTTACCGCGCGGAGGTTGAGGACATGGAGGCGCTCGACGTCCTGGCAGCGTTCGGCTCCACTGGCCGGCTCGGCCTCCTTCATCCTGGCGTCCGTCTCCGGGAGGTCGTCGCTGCCTACGGCATGCCGTGGGACATCGGGCGGATCCACAAACGCCACAGGTGGCCGCACCTGTACTCCTACGGTGACGTCGAGTTCGTCGCATGCCGCTGCCGGATCATCACCTCAGTGACGGTCCAGACCTGGCGAGGGACGGTCGAACTGCCGAACCAAGCTCAGCCCGGCGAGGTCATCGCCCTGCCCGCACGACTGACCTTCGCTCAGGTGGCCGACGCCCTGGCCGACGCAGACTGTCAGTGGGAACGGCTCGAGCCGATCGCGGGACAGCGCGGCCTGCGCACCCTGCAGCAACGCGTCGACTTCACCTTCATCACCAGCGACGGACCGGATCCCGTGCTCCACGCGGTCGGCACTTCGGCCCACGACCACGACTGCATGCCGCCGGCAGCCGCCGACGCCGCCTTCGCCGACGACTTCCCTGCCGAGCAGGCCAACTGACCACCGCTTCAGATGGGGTGGCCCTTCGCAGCACTCTAGGCCTACCGCGAATGTCCCCGTCGCACTCTCCCGCGGTCCTGAATCAGGTCCGTCGGGTGGCCAGCAGTCGCGGCCCGGCTCCGCCCGGGGGTTCGGGTATGTCCGTGGTCTGTCGCAGCGTGAAGGGCGGCGCGCCGTCGCTCAGCGGCTCGATCGTCTTGCCTGGTTCCGCGACGTACGCGTGGCCGTTCTGGACGTAGAAGTAGAGCCACGGGTGCAGGTCGAGCTCTTCGCGGGCTTCGCCAATCCAGCCCTGCGTGAGCGACCATGGTGCCAGCCACATCGGCACGCTCTGCATCAGCTCGTACATGCCATCGTCGAGGACAAACGTCCGTACGAACAGCCCCAGCGAGCCCGGCCGGCCCAGGTGCGGCTGCTGGACGACCAACGACCGGATACCACCGCCGGGCAGCGCGTCGTCGGAGTCGGCGACCAGACACGGCCAGTCGTACTCCAGGACCGGGTCGTCGGGAAGCTGGTCGGTCAGCCCGAGGTGGAAGCGCAACTCGGCCAGGAACGACTCGGGCGCATCGGGTCGAAGGCGGAGTCCTAGCGTCCACTCATAGTGCAAGCTCACCGGTTCGCCTCGCTGAACAGCGCCCAGAGGCGGGGGTACCGGCGGGCCACCTCGGCGGAGTCCAGATGGAGCCACTCGACATCATCCGGGTTCGGGTCGAACCGCAGAAGGACTCCGCGCTCCTCACTCACTAGGTCCCGAACATCGCCAGCAATGTCGGAGCGAGCTTCACCCACCTTGCACGCCACGTACTCCAGCGACTCCCAATCCGGGTAATCGTCGTCCTGCCACGGCTTCGCCAGAGAAGCCAGTCGGCGTACCTCCGGCACCGTGCTGAGGCTGTCAGGGTCGGCGATCGCAGCGCTGTACGCCTCCCGGCCGAGCCCGACGAGCCACATCTGTAAATAGTGGAAGGAGTCCGTGCCGCAGTGCCCGCCCATGAGAATGTCGGCCGCGCGCCACAACCGGAAGGTGTTGGCCGGTTCCCGGGTCGCAGACAGGTGCTGAACGAAGTCCAACAGGTCCGACCGGGCGGCATGCCGCAGCCGGGCATGCAGGAAGACCTCGCGCTCACTCCGCGTCGCTCCGGGGTAAGCGGATGCCTCGACCAGCGCCCAGAACTCGTCCACCCTCACCGCGCGAGCGTAGACCGGCACGACCCCCCGTTGCCCAGCCGTCCGGTTCATCCCCTGCATCCGGTCATCGGAACGATCGGGCGTCCGTCCGCCCGGCGACGTCACGGAACGAGGCGCCCCGCTCGGCGGCGAATGCGGATCGCGCCGGCCAACTGCTATCGCCAGGCCGCAGCACGTACCTCTATCCAGGCTCGCGGTTAGGCACCTTGTCGATCGACTGCCCGGGTGGTCCTCTGCACCTGGAGGTGGCCGTGATGCCATCGATCGACAAGTGTGAGGCGGTCAGCCTGCTCACGGCGGACTGGCCGACGTGGCGTGCGTGGTGAGGGCCCGGAAGGCGGCTGCAAGTCCGGGCCCTCACCGCTGCGGGCGAGGAGCGGCCCGTCAGCCCAGCCGTACGAAGGCGCCCGCCCACGACGTGTGGTTGAAGCCGTTGCCGGAGTCGGCGGCGCGCACGATCAGGCGCAGCAGCCGGGCCCCTCGGACGTCGACGTCCACGGGTTCGGGTCCGGTGGCCGCCCGGAGCACGCCGGTTGTGTGGACGAGTCGGTCGTCGGCCCAGACCTCGGCGATCGTGTTGCCCCGCGAACTCTGCCGGGCGCTGAAGTCGTCGATGCCCACGAGCGAGGTGAACCGGGCCACCCGGGCACCGAGGTGGTAGCTGACTTCGGAGTAGGAGTGGACGCCGAGGCCCTTGGCGTGGACGGTGCCGGCGAAGGAGATCGGGGTGCCGTCCCCGGCGGCCTGCTTGCCGTTGCTGGTGTCCAGCTCCACCGGGCCCCAGCCGTTGACGGCGGTGATCCAGGGCAGATCGCTGAGGTACGAGTCACTGGTCGGCGGAGCCGGCGGCGGGGTGAAGCGGCGCTCGGCGCGGAAGGTGAGCGGCGCGTCGCGGGCGACGGCGTAACCCGACACGGTCAGCCGCCACTGTTCCGTCGTGGTCTCCTCGGGCACCCGGACCCGCCAGGTGGTGCTCACCCGGGTTCCGGGCGCGAGGCGTCCGAGCCCCTGGCTGGTCGCCGGCTCGACCGTCCACCCAGCGGGTGCCGCGAGTACCAG
Organism: Micromonospora chaiyaphumensis; assembly: GCF_900091435.1. Lineage (GTDB taxonomy): Bacteria > Actinomycetota > Actinomycetes > Mycobacteriales > Micromonosporaceae > Micromonospora > Micromonospora chaiyaphumensis. The sequence goes on along the minus strand of NZ_FMCS01000003.1, from coordinate 597,207 downwards.
CCGGGCGCCGGTCCAGGGCACCGCCGAACCGTTGGCGAGCGTCGCGGTGAGTTCGTAGGTGACGCCCGGCAGCAGCAGGTCCGGAGTGTCCAGCTCGACGCCGTAGCCTTCCCGCGTGACCTCGTCGACCCAGGACTGTCGCAGGAGGCCGACCAGCCGGTTCACGACCTCGGGCCGGGCGGCGGCCAGGTCGGTCGTCTCGCCGAGGTCACGGTCCAGGTCGTAGAGCTCGACCTGCCACTGGTCGTCCGGGACGGTCCGGTCCTCCCCCGGCGCCCACCGGATCGCCTTCCAGTTGCCCTCGCGTACCGCCTCGGCCGCTCGCTGCAGCCGGCCGTCGTCGACGGCGCGGGCCCGCTTCGTGTTGCCGTTGTCGAGTCGCCAGAAGTAGAGGTACGGCTGCGCGGCGGCTGCGGTCGGCCGCGGCTGGAGCAGTGAGCTGAACGACCGGCCGTCGATGTCGCGCGGGCCGGGGACGCCGGCGAGGTCGGCAAGGGTGGGGAGCAGGTCGGTCTGCTGCGTGATCCGGTCGGTCACGCCGGGCTGGATCCGGCCCGGGGCCCACGCGATCAAGGGGATGCGGATGCCGCCCTCGTACAGGTTGCGCTTGTAGCCGGTGAGGGGGCCGTTCGCGTCGAACCGGTCCGGGTCGAAGCCACCCTCCTCGTGCGGACCGTTGTCGCTGGTGAACAGGACCACCGTGGATTCGAGCAGTCCATGCGCGGCGAGCTCGTCGACCAGCGCGCCGACGTACGTGTCGACCCGGGTGACCTGGGCCGCGTGGCCCCGGTCCGCCGAGGGCCAGTCCTCGGCGGCGTACGGTTCCTGGGTGGGGACGTCGCTCGGGGCGTGGGGAAGGTTCGGGGTGACCACGAGCAGGAACGGCTCGGAGCGGTGGGCCCGGATGAAGTCGAGTGCCCGGTCCTGGAAGAGATCGGGGGCGAAGGTGTTCGTGTTGGACCCCGCGTTCTCCGGCAGCTCGAGGCGTTCCCCGTTCTGCCAGAGGTACGACGGGTAGTAGTCGTGCGCGTGCCCGTGCGTGATGTAGCCGAGGAACTCGTCGAACCCTCGGGCGTTGGGGTGGCTCGGCTGGTCGCCACGCTCGGGGCCGAAGCCCCACTTGCCGAACAGGCCCGTCCGGTAGCCTCGGGCGCGCAGTACCTCGGCGAACGTGGTGTCGCCGTCGGTGAAGGCGATCGCGTCGGGGTCGCCCGCGGGGTTGTTGCGCACCGGCCCGTGACCGGCGTGCAGGCCGGTCAGCAGTGCGGAGCGGGAGGGCGCGCAGACGGCCGCGGCGGAGTAGGCGTCCGTGAAGCGCAGCCCCTCGGCCGCGAGCCGGTCCAGTCGCGGCGTTGCGATGGTGCGCTGCCCGTAGGCGCCGAGCTCGCCGTATCCGAGGTCGTCGGCGAGCACGAGCACGATGTTCGGCCGGGGCCGGCCGGCGGTCGTCGGATCGGCTGTAGCGACCGACGGGAGCGCGGCGGCTCCGACGCCGGCGGCGGCGCCGGCCAGGAGCTGACGGCGAGTGATCATGAAATGGCCTCCGTTTGAAGGAACACAAGGGAAACAGGTGCGGGCGGTAGGTTCAGGCGCAGCGGAAACCGATGTTGGAGGCTGCGGAGTCGGGGGTGTTCCCGGAACGGGCCGCGACCCGGTACCGGTAGCAGTAGGAGTCGTGGCACAGGAAGGACCCGCCGCGCATCACACGCCGGCCTGCGGCGTCCGGCTCCTGCGGCCCGCAGGGGTCCACGACGGCGGTGCCGGCGCGTAGGGCGTAGGTGTCGGCGGCGAACCAGTCCGCGCACCACTCCCACACGTTTCCGACCGTGTTGTAGAGGCCGTAGCCGTTGGGGGCGTACTGCTTGACGGGTGCGGTGCCGATGAACCCGTCTTCGGCGGTGTTGAGGCGGGGGAACGCGCCCTGCCAGATGTTGCAGTTCCACCGACCGCGCGGGAGCAGTTCGTCGCCCCAGGGGAACCGGGCCTTCTCGAGACCGCCCCGGGCGGCGTACTCCCACTCGGCTTCGGTCGGCAGGCGCTTGCCCGCCCAGGCGGCGTACGCGCGGGCGTCGTTCCAGGTCACCTGGACGACCGGGTGATTCTGCAGGTCCGCTATCGACGAGGCCGGCCCGTAGGGATGGCGCCAGTCGGCGCCGCGGACCACGAGCCACCAGGGGGTGCTGCCGGCCGCGCCGAGGATGTCGGGACGTTCCGCCTTCAGTTGGAGATGGAAGACCGCGGAGACGCCGAGCACCTCGGCCTCGGTGACGTAGCCGGTGGCCTTGACGAAGGTCGCGAAGGCGGCGTTGGTGACCGTCGTGGCGTCGATCGCGAAGGCGCCGACGGTGACCTCGTGCACCGGCCCTTCCCCGTCGTCCGGGTAGCCCTCACCGAAGGCGTCACCCATGGCGAAGCGTCCGCCGGGGAGGCTGACCTGGCCCCGCGTGGAGCGCGACCGACCAGCCTCGCGGACGATCGGATCCGGCTGTCGCGGCCGGCGGCCGATCTGGAGCGGCGCGCCGGTCGCCGCGGTCTCGCGCAGGCCGGCGGGGGCGCAACAACTCGGCGCGGCGGAGTGGTGATGCTCGGAGGTCATGCGCCGGTGACCGTCGCGGCGCCGAGCGGAGCAGCGGCGGTGCCGGTGGCGGTGAGAGCTGTGCGGCCCAGGGCGGCGGTGGCGGCGGTGGCGCCCGGTTTGCGGGGCAGCGATGACATCGGGACGTCCTGTCGTGAGGAGGCGGTCAGGCTCGGCGGGCGGTCAGGCCGTCGAGGGTGATGGTGCCGCTGTCGAGGCGGATGCTCGCGGCGTAGCGGTACTGGGCGCGTACGGCGGGATCGCTGAAGTCGATCGCCCCGCCCGTGTCGGCGCTGAACAGGAACTCCCATCCGCTGCCCTGGTCGACGTACGCCGTCGCCACGTGGCCGCGGAGCACGAACGCGTACCGGGCGTCCGGACCGGTCAGGTCCACGGTGCCGTCCAGGTCGTCCAGCGGCTCGACGCCCGCGGTGATCAGGGAGCCGTTGACGCGCAGGTCCCAGCCCGCGCGGTGCAGTCCGTTGTGGTAGCGGAACAGCAGGTAGTTGCCGGCGTCCTTGGCGAGGCCGACGAAGACGGTGTCCTGGGTGCCGGCGTCGGCGAAGGTACCCGTGTCGAGTACGACCGCCACCCGGTCGGAGCCCGGTGCGACGTCGGAGCGGAGGACCAGGTGGGTCATCCTGTTCGTCGTCACCGCGACCCTGCCGCCGCTGACGACGGCCGGCGCGGCGTACGCGGTGACCGGCAGGACGCTCCAGCGTTCGAGGTCGCCGTCGAACGACTCCTCCAGCTCCACCGTCGGGTAGTGCTCGGGGGTCGGCAGCGCGGGGAACAGGGCGCTCTCGGCGATGTGCGCCTCCAGCAGGCCCCGCAGCTGGCGGGCCTTCTGGGGGTAGCGGTCGGACAGGTCCGTGGTCTCCGCCGGGTCACGAACCAGGTGGTAGAGCTCGCTGCGGCCGTCGCGCAGGTACTGCACCAGCTTGAACTGGCCGGATCGGACGGCGGCGTGCGGGTGGGTCCGGCCGATGAAGTGGGGGTAGACCCAGAACAGGGCGTCGCGTTCCACCGCGCCGGTCCCGGTGAGCACGGGGGCGATGCTCCGGCCGTCGAACCGTCCGTGCGGGTCCCCGCCGGCGAGGTCCAGGACGGTCGGGAGCACGTCGATGGTGCTGGTGGGCGTCGCGTTCTCCTCCCCCGGGCCCACCGTGCCCGGCCAGTACGCGATCAGCGGGACCCGGATGCCGCCCTCGTAGAGGTCGCCCTTGCCGCCGCGCAGCGGCTGGTTCGCGTCGTCGTAGGGGCCGCCGTTGTCGGAGGTGATCAGCAGCAGCGTGTCGCGGTCCAGGCCGAGGTCTGCGAGTGTGTCGGCGATCCGGCCCACCTGCTGGTCGACGCTCTCCAGCATGGCGGCCAGCACCGGCCGGTTCGGGGCCTGGCCGGCGCCCGGCTTGGCCCGGTACTTGGCGACCAGGTCGGGTTTCCCGTCCAGGACGGTGTGTACGGCGTAGTTGGAGACGTGGAGGAAGAACGGCTCGTGGCGGTGCCGGGTGATGAAGTCGACGGCCTCGGACGCCAGCCGGTCGGTGAGGTGTTCGCCCGGCTCCCGCGCGGGCAGGTCCGGCATGAAGAAGTACGGGTGGAAGTAGTCGCCGTCGGCGATGTATTTCTGTTCGGAGGCGATCACCTCGTCGAACCCGTGGGCGTAGGGATTGCCGGGCCGCTCGTCGTACGGCCCGCTGTAGGTCTCGGTGAGGTGCCATTTGCCGATCAGTCCCGTGGCGTAGCCGAAGGGACGCAGGACGTCGGGCAGGGTCGGCAGGTCCGGTGACAGGTACTTGCTGCTCGCCGCGGGCTCGCCCCGGAGGAAGTCCGTGATCCCCGTCCGCACCGGATAGAGACCGGTCACCAGCGCGGCGCGGGTCGGCGAGCACACCGGCGCGGCGGCGTAGGCGCTGGTGAAACGCATGCCCTCCCGGGCCAGGTGGTCGATCCGCGGCGTCTCGTTGAACGTGTTGCCGTAGCTGCCGAGCTCGTCCCAGCCGAGGTCGTCGATGGAGATGAACACCACGTTGGGCGGCCGGTGCCGCGGTGCCGGCTCCGGTGGACGGGCCGCGAGCGCCGGAGCCGGGGCCAGCCCGGCCAGGGCCACACCGGCGACACCGCCGAGGAGACCTCGACGCGAGACGGTGGTCGGGTCGAGCACGTTCATGAGCGCCTCCGATTGCGCAGGGGAAGGCCGCCGTGCCTCATGGGCGCGGGCAGGGGGAAGAGGCCGGTCACCCGGCGTGGTCAGGCGCAGCGGTGACCGGTGCTGCGACCGGCTGCCGAGCGGGGAATCCGGGGCGCGAGAGTCACGTCGGCCGCTCGGTGAGCGGCGGCCGAGGCGGCATCGCCGGTGCCCGGTGCCGCAGGCCTCCCCTGCCTCGGCCGCTGGCCACGTCGGCAGGGCGGGAAGCAGCCGCAGGCTTCGTCGAAGGACGCGCGGACCGGCAGGCAGCGCGGTCGGACGTCAGATCCACCGCGTGAACTCACAGAGGCTGCTGTTCACGAGCATGAAGTCGATCGCGCGCCGGGTGGTGAGGTTTACGTTCGGCACATTGCCTATAATGTCGATAGGAATTATGGGGTCAAGCGGTGTCCTGAAACCTGGGATGGCAGCCGTCCTCCGCGAGCCGACGCTCGGGCTGACCGGCGCTCGTGCACGTTCCGCCCGCTGCACCCGGATGGGTGATCTACGCTCAGCACCAGTGCCACGGCATGCGAGCGGTGGCACCCTACCCGCCCGACACGGCCTCCACCGTCGACAACCCGGCCAGGACGAGAGCCCACTCGTCGGCGCCCGTCAACCCGCACGCGGTGCGACCGTCCGCGCCGCAGAACCATCGGAAGATGCACTCATGACCAGCACCGACATCCCCGCCCCGATCCAGACCTTCATCGAGGCCACCAACCGCGCGGACTCGGATGCCTTCGTCGCGGCGTTCACCGACGACGCGTACCTCAACGACTGGGGCCGTGAGTTCCACGGCCGCGACGGCGTGCGCTCCTGGGACCGCACCGACAACATCGGTGTGCAGTCGCACTTCGAACTCGTCGAGATCCAGCCCGGCACCGGCTCCGACAGCTACGTCGTCACCCTCAAGGTCTCGGGCAACGGCTTCAACGGCACCGGCCCGATGACCTTCCGCCTCCGCGACGGCCTGATCGCGAGCCTGCGCATCAGCTGACGTCCCTTCTGGCCGCCCCGGAACCATCCGCGGCTGGTAGGGCGGAGCGTTGCCCGTGCCGCGGGTCCTGCGGCTGGTACGTCATCCCTCCCACTGCGCTTGCAAACGCAAGGACTTGTTGAGGCCTAATCATCCGAATATGTGTCACCGTTCTGACCCAGCGCGACGCCGACCTGGCGGGCCAGCTGCCCGACCGGCGAGCCAACGTCGGATCGCTGGATGAACAGGCCCGGGGTCGTGCCGGTCTACGGTCAGCGGATGGGGTTCTCGATCAAGCTGGCACCGGGCGTGCGTATCCGGGCCTCCTCCCGGGGGATCCGCACCAGTGTCGGGCCGCGCGCCGCCCGGATCCACGTCGGCGGCGGCCGTACCGGCTTCTCCAGCGGCGTCGGACCGGTCGGCTTCTACAGCTCCCTCGGGGGCGGCCGCCGATCCGGCGGCCGGTCCTCGTCCGCGGCCGGCTACCAGCGGCAGCTCGCCGCGCAGCAGCGCCAGGCGGCACAGGCGCAGCGAGCCGAGGAAGCCCAGCGGCTCGCCCACGCGTTCCAACGCATCCTCGAGCTGCACCGGGTGGACTTCCCCGCCGCCGCCCGGCCGATCGCGCCACCACCAGCGCCACCTGATCGGGACGGCATCCGCAAGCACTACGAGAGCCACGCGCTGGCCGGCATCGGGCTGTTCGAGCGCAGCCGACGGGCCCAGGCGAAGCAGCAGGCGGCGCAGTGGACCGAGGCGGAAATGCAACGGCAGTGGGCCAGCCGGCTCGAGCAGCAGGCGGGGTGGCAGCACTACCTCGACCAGCGGTGGCACCAACTCTGCACGAACGTGCCCGAGGTCGTGCTGGAAACCCTGGAGGAGGCCTTCGAGGACAACGAGGCGCCCAGTGCGCCCGTTGGAGTCAGCGCCGACGAGGTCTCCCTGGCCGTGCTCGTACCCGGCGTTGAGCAGGTGGTGCCCGAGCGGATGCCCGCCACGACGCAGGCCGGCAACCTGACGCTGCGCAAGCTGCCCCAGCGAGACCGCTCCGCCTACTACAAACAGTTCGTCTGCGGCCAGGTCCTGGTCACCGTACGGGAGGCTCTGGCCGTCGCGCCCGGCATCGCCACCGCGCGCGTGGCAGTCCTGCGCCAGGACGGCCACGACGCCTACGGCCGGCCGCGGATGTCCTGCCTGCTCGCCGCGACGTTTGACCGCAAAGCGTTGCACGGGGTGCGGTGGCAGAGCGCCGACGCCACGGCGATCGTGCACGACACCAGCCGGGAACTGCTGCTCAATTCCCGGGCACGGACCGGGGAACTGCTTCCGCTGGACCTCGCCGCCGAAGCCGCCCTCGCCCAGCTCGTCGCCGCGGTCGATCTGACTGAACTCGGCAGCGGCCGGTAGCGGCAAGCAAGTCCGCTCAGCGCAATGGAGATAGTGCAGGGTCACGACCTGCGCAATCAGCCGAACGCGCGAGGCGATGTCGCCGGCCGACTGCTACCGCGCCCACACCTTGCGTCAGGCGTCGGCGATCACGACGTGGTTGGCGCGTTGTGGCTCGGGCTGGAACATGGTCAGCAGACTCTCGCCCTCGGCGACGACGGCGTCGCGCTCGTGCTCCGCGAGCGCGCGCAGCGGCGTGATCTGCAACGTCGCCCGGCTGTCGTCGACCGTGACCGTCCAGGTGCCCACGACCCGTCCATCGACCAGCAGGAAGCGGGCACCCGAGACACTCAGACCGCGATGTTCGGTGTCGATGATGCGGCTGCGGTCGTCGTAGCCGAGCACCGCGTTGTCGAACGCCGGCAGGAAACGCGGCGGCACCGGGGTTTCCGGGTCGGGCAGCGCGCCGTCGGGAACGTCGAGCAACTCGCGGCCGCGCTCGTCGCGGAACGTCCGCAGCGACGGTCGCAACCGTTGGACGGACTCCCGCAGCCCGCTCAGGCCGGACCAGGCGCGGATGTCAGCGCTGGCCGCCGGGCCGTAGGCGTTGAGGTAGCGCAGGACCAGTGCATCCACGGTGGCCGGCGACTCCGCCTCCAGCGGGCGGCCCAGCCACGTCTCGATCGTGATGTTGTGCGCTGCGCCGCGCTCGCCCCAGACACCGCGGGGCGGCACCTGCACGAGCGGCACGAGTGTGCTGAGCGCGTCACCCAGCGAGCGTGGCTCCACTCCCGGCCAGCGGTCGGCGATGGCGCGGGCCGCCTCGGTCAGCATGCGCGGCCGTTCCTCGAACAGCGGCCGGCCGAGTCTCGCGAGGTCGTCTAGGTCGACTCCGGGCAGCACCCGGCGCAGCGTCGACCACATGCGTGAGACCAGCATCGCCTGGTGGACGGGCCGCAGCGCGAGGCAGTCGCCCGCGGTCACCAGATGGAGGGTGCGGCGCATCAGCAGTGTGCGGACCGCCCTGCGGTTCAGCAGCAGCTCGACCAGCGCCGGCGGCTGGAAGCCCGCCAGCCGGCTCCACAACCCGACGTACGGCTCCAGGGGTTCCTGCGCCTGCAACCCCACCAAATGCTCAAGGGCGTCAGCGACCGGCATGTCGTGCCGCTGCAGCAGGAGCTGGCGAGCTAGGAGCGCCCGGTTGAGGGCGCGGCGGTCGAGCACGCTCACGGCGATGACACTATCGCCCACCCCAGACACCCTTTTCGCGTAGGACAGTGGGTCATCGACCAGGAGGCGTGGGGCCCTGCTCGTCCGGGTGTCGCTGGGCGGGTGGGGGTGGCGGCGATGAAGGGGGCGTTACCCGCCAGTGGTGGGGGTTAGGGTCGGAGGGCCGACGCCGGCCACGAAACCATGATCGCCGTTTTCGGCGAATGGCAACTCACGCCCGGATGACGGCATCAGCCAATTGCTGACGCTGCTGCTACGGCTCATCCTCGCCGAGGTGTTGCCCGCCCGGCCGCCGATCGCCGCGACGGGCACCGCCACGTACGCCGGCGGGCCTGACAGCGCAGGTTCGCTTTGACCGGATTCGCTCCCCTGGGGTTACCCAGCGTACGGGTAGCCGATACCGTGTTCTACGACGTCGACTCCGGGCGCCGGGTGCCGCGCACCCGCGCCGAGCGGAACGAGGTGCCGGTATGAGTGACCCGAGTACCGCGTCGATCGTCTCGACGCCGCCCGCGACCATGCCGACCGAGGCCGGCTCCGGCGCGCCCGTCGACGCGGGCCTGCCGGAGAGCGCGCAGAAGCAGCAGAAGCCGCGCGGCCTGCTCGGTGACGCCTGGCGGGACCTGCGCCGCAAGCCGCTGTTCTGGATCTCGGCGGCGTTAATTCTGGTGTTCCTGCTGATGGCCGCGTTTCCGTCGCTGTTCACCAGCGGCGACGCGGTCAACGGCGACCTCGCCCGCAGCCGGGTCGAGCCGTCGGCGTCCGCCTGGTTCGGCTACGACGTGCAGGGCCGTGACGTGTACGCCCGGGTGATCTACGGCGCCCGCGCCTCGATCGTGGTGGCGGTGCTGTCGACGCTGTGCACGCTGCTGATCGGTGGGGCGATGGGCATCATCGCCGGCTACCGCGGTGGGTGGGTGGACGCGCTGCTCTCCCGGATCGCGGACATCTTCTTCGGCCTGCCGTTCGTGCTCGGCTCGATCGTCATCCTGACCACGTTCAACGGCTCGGGCAGCGACAACAACGAGTGGCAGATCATGGGCCTGGTCATCATTTCGCTGGTGGTGCTGCTGTGGCCGGTGGTGATGCGGCTGATGCGCTCCTCGGTGCTCGCCACCAAGGAGGCCGACTACATCCTGGCGGCCCGCGCGCTGGGCGCCGGCACCGGCCGCATCATCCTCAAGCACCTGCTGCCGAACTGCCTGGCCCCGCTGCTGGTCTACGGCACGATCATGGTCGGCTCCTTCATCGGCGCCGAGGCCACCCTGTCCTTCCTGGGCATCGGCCTGAAGAGCCCGGTGGTGTCCTGGGGCATCATGATCAGCGAGGCCCAGAACTACATCCGCGTCTCGCCGTTCCTGCTGCTCTTCCCCGCCGCGTTCCTCGTCACCGCCGTGCTGAGCTTCGTCATGCTCGGCGAGGCGGTCCGCGAGGCCCTCGACCCAAAGCTACGCTGACAGCAGGTGTAAACGAGGGCGACGACCGCGATGAGCAAGCCGGCGGGACCGGCGCAATCCTGGACCGTGACCCCAGCACCAACTCACCAGCCGAACACGGGTCCCCTTGACGCTCCGATCGCTTCGGTCAAGGCGAGAGTTCGCGCGGCAGGTTCTGAGGACCTACCGGCGTGCCGTCGAGTCAACGGAGCCCGGTCGCTCACGGATCGCTGGCGCCTCGCGGCTGAGGCGGGCCCGGGCTCGGGCCATACGAACGGCGTGGGTCAAGGTCGTGATGTCGTAGGCGCCGTAGTGGCGGCGGCCGTTGATGAAGAACGTCGGCGTGCCGGACACTCCGCTGTTGTCGGCCGAGTCGATGTCGCTTTCGATGCGGCCGGCGTGGGCGTGGCTTGTCAGATCGTCGTGGAAGCGTTCCTGATCCAGGCCGAGGTCGCCGGCGTATTTGATGAGATCAGTGATGTTCAGCCTGTCCTGGTGGTCAAGCAGCAGGTCGTGCATCTGCCAGAACTTGCCCTGAGCGGCCGCTGCTTCGGCGGCCTCGGCGGCCAGCCGGGCTTGCGGGTGCACGTCCGGCAGCGGCAGGTGACGCCACACGAAACGCAGGTCGGCGTGGCCCAGCAACTGCCGGACCGCTGGCTCGGCCTTCCCGCAGTACGGGCACTGGAAGTCGCCGTACTGGACGAGCGTTACCGATGCATCGGCTGGGCCGCGGACGTGGTCCTGCTTCTCGTCGACGTCTGGGATGAGGTCGATCAGTTCCGTCATGTCGCCGAAGAGCGCGCGGGAGCGCTTGTCCCTGGGCAACATGTTGGTGACGCGGAACGCGGTCCAGGTCAGCGCTGAGGAGACGATCGCGGCGCTGAGCACCCCGACTTTGGCCTCGGCCAATTGGTCGCCGGTGAAGGCCAGGCTGGCGATCAGCAGCGACACCGTGAAGCTGACACCGGCGATCGTGCCGCTGCCGAGCACGCCCGCCCAGCCCACGGCCGGGCGGATGCGACCGCCTGAGACCCAGGTGAGCCCGGCCGAGGTGCCGATCACGGCGAGCGGCTTGCCGACGACATACCCGAGCAGTACGCCCCAGGTGACAGGTGACGCGAACGCCTGGGCCAGGAACGGACGGTCGATGCTGATGCCGGCGTTGGCCAGGCCGAACAGCGGCACGATGACGTAGCTGGACCAAGGGTGGTAAATGCGCTGAAGGCGGTCGTTGGGCGACAGCGTATTCGCGAGGCCGATCGAGGCCGTACGTGCGAGCTTGGGCGTCGGCTGTTCGCGGAACGACCGGAACAGCCCGCTGACCTGTTCGAGCTCGGCGCGGCCGGGAGAGTAGGCGAACGCGGTCAGCCCGATGGCCAGTCCGGCCACCACCGGGTCCACTCCGCTGACCAACAACGCGCCCCACATCACGATGGCGACCGGCACGTACACCGAGCCACGTCGGACGCCGGCTGCGCGGACGGCCAGCATGACCGCGAACGCCGCTACGGCCACCACGATGGGCGTCATCCTGATGTCGTCGCTGTAGACGAGGGCGATGACGATGAGTGCGATCACGTCGTCGACCACGAACACGGTGAGCAGGAAGATCCGGACCTGGCCGGGCACGCCGCGGCCGAGCAGTGCCAGCAGGCCCAACGCGAGGGCGGTGTCGGTCGACATAGCCACGCCCCAGCCGTGCGCGCCGGCCCGCCGTGGTTGAGTACCAGGAAGATCAGCACCGGGATCAGCATGCCGATCACGCCGGCCACGGCGGGCAGCAGGAAACGGCGCCGGTCGCGTAGGTCGCCGAGGTCGAACTCTCGCCGTGTCTCAAGGCCGACGACCAGGAAGAACAGCGTCATCAAGCCGCTGTTGATCCAGGTGAGCAGGTTGCGGGAGAGCTCGAGGTGCCCGAGGCGTAGGGACAGTTGGGTGCGCCAGAGGGCTTCGTAGGAGCCGAGGTCGATGTTGGCCCAGAGCAGTGCGGCGACGATGGCGGCCACGAGCACGCCGGCGCTGCCGGACTCGGTCCGCAGAAAGGCTTGCAGCGGCGCTGCCGGATTCCGCCTCCAGATCGTTCGGCCGCTCATCTTGGTTTCGGTCACACGTCACCTTTCGGCGCGCTGGCCGGGCCAGCATGGATTACTGGATCACGTGCCGCAATGCGGGCACGCGACCGCTCGGTTCGGCACTGCTCGCGCTGCTCGAGCTGTGGCCGGCGGCCGGGCGAGCGAAGGGGCTCACCGATGCACTTCAGGATGCGGTCGGCCGCGTGCTGCTAGGCCTGATCGCCAAGCAGCACGCGGCCTGATTTCAGCGCCGCCCGACGAACTCGGTCCTCACGCTCCATGCGAACTGAATGAGCAGGGTCACCGGAGACCTCTCGGCAATGTCATGCATCACCTTCAAGTCGTCGGGGTCGGGTTCTTCGCTCAGCGTGATCGTGCGCTGCAGGTAACGCTCCGCGCCTTCCTGCTGGGGTTCGTGGTAGTCGATCTCGACGGTGATGTCACCGGCGGTGTCGAACTTGTAGTCAACGTACTGCCGCAGTGTCTGGGCAGTGCACGACGCGAGCGCCATCAACAGGTACTCCGTCGGCGTCGGGCCGTCGCCGACTGCGCCGTTGTGCGGTTCATCGGCGACGAACGTGAAGCCGCGGGTGGTCATGTCCGTGCGCCGGCGCTCGGTGGCCGGAAGGACAGCTCGGGCGGATGCGACGACACGATCCTGATCGATTTCCATCAGCCGCGCCTTCCTGTAGATCCTGGTGATGACGGTCCAGGTACTCGGGTCCAGCAGCAGCAGGCTAGCCTCTTGCGGACTAGATAGTCCAATTGATCGCTCGCTCCCAAAACCACTCAGCCCTCGACAACCATCACCTGCGGCGTGGTTAAGCTGCACTGGGAGGCTGCCAGGCCGGGACGCTTCCAGCTGAACCCGGGTCAACGCCAAACCGTTGGATGGACCAACGCGTCCGTTACGGCTAGGATTTGTCGTCGTTCACGCAGCAGGGTGGCGATCGTCGTCGCCTCCTGCGACCCGGGCGGACTTGAATCCGGACAACATGAGATACATCGAGGCTCAGCGATTCACAGTCGCAGCTCGCTGGTCACCGATCCTGCAAGCCGCGCTCCCTCGTCACAGCGCCCCCGTCACAGCGCCCCCCGGCCCGGCCGGCGCCTGACCAGTCGACGCTCGTCGGGCGTGGTGGAGCGCTGTCAGCGGGTCGGTTCGCCGGACGGCTCCGAGAGGTACGACTTGATGTGTTCCAGCGCCATGTCCAGCGCCACTTCCATGGGCGCGACGTTGTGCGCGGCGTTCGCCAGCAGGTAGCCGCCCTGCAAAGCTGCCATCAACCCCGTGGCCAGCTTCTCCGGGTCGGCGTCCGGGCGCAGTGCACCGCTGTCCCGCATGCGGTGCAGACCGTCACTGATCAGCTTCTCCCATGCCGCGAACGTCTCCAGCAGCATCGATCGAGCCTGCTCATCTTGATCGGACAGCTCGACCGCCATCGACCCGAGGCCACACCCGTATCTGCCGTTGTTCAGCGAGTTGGCCTTGACCAACGCGTTGCGCCACCGGACGAGCCCCGAGAACGATCTCAGTCGTTCGAGCCCTCCGCGCTCGCGCTGAAGCACGAGCGCGCCTCGATATTTGACCAACGCCCGCACGAGCTCCTGCTTGTCGGCGAAGTGGTGGTAGAGCTGAGACTTGCTGGTCTGGCTCGCCTCGCGGATGTCGTCAAGGGTCGTCGCGTTCACTCCGCGCACGAACATCAGCCGGTTCGCCGCCTCGAGGATCCGCTCTCGGGTCGCGATGCCCCGTTGGCTGATCCTCCGCCGATTCGTCGGCGCAGCCACCTGCTCGTCGCTCATCGGTGAAGTGTATCCAGCGAGCCAGATGACCCCCTGGAAAACGGAACCTTGGAGTCCATTCGGCGCATGCGGCGTTCACGGCATGGTGAATGACGAACACGTGCGCGGGAGGCTTGGCTGACCGGGCGCAAGGGCCCGGAGATCGTCGGCGGGCGAGCCTTCCGGGACTATTCGGTCCTGGCCGTGCCGGCGCCACCACTCCGGCGACCCGGCACGGCATCCGCTCATCCTGTCACTGATGCCTCGGCCCGGGTCGGCGCGCGGACCCGGGGTCCGCGCGCCGGAGGTGTCAGGCCGTCGCCCGCTTCGGCAGCTTCCACCCGGGGCGGGGGAAGTGGCAGGTGTAACCGTCGGGGTAGGTCTGCAGGTAGTTCTGGTGTTCGGGCTCAGCCTCCCAGAAGTCGCCTGCCGGGGTGACCTCGGTGACGACCTTGCCGGGCCACAGGCCCGAGGCGTCGACGTCGGCGATCGTGTCCTCGGCGACCCGCTTCTGCTCGTCACTGGTGTAGAAGATCGCCGAGCGGTAGCTGGTGCCGATGTCGTTGCCCTGGCGGTTCTTCGTCGAGGGGTCGTGGATCTGGAAGAAGAACTCGAGCAGCGCGCGGAAGTCGGTCTTCTCGGTGTCGTAGACGACCTCGATGGACTCCGCGTGGGTTCCGTGGTTGCGGTAGGTGGCGTTCGGGACGTCGCCGCCGCTGTAGCCGACGCGCGTGGAAACGACGCCGGGCTGACGGCGGAACAACTCCTCCATCCCCCAGAAGCAGCCGCCGGCGAGGATCGCCTTTTCGGTGGTCACGTCGTCTCCCTACTTGTCGATGGTGTCACCGCTGAACAGGGTGCGGTATTCGCCGTACCGGGCGTTCGCCAGGGCCCGCTGGCGCACAGCTCTCTTCCCGCCCCTTTCTTGCGCGAAGCTGAGGAATCAGGTTAAACGCGCCTTATGCGCCGGTCATAATCCCTCGACCCTTCCCCCGCTTATTGGACTACGGAGTCCTGATGGCAGGAGGCAAGCGGTCAGCCGGATGTCGCAGTCGTAGCTCGTGAACTGGGTTGTTTCGCTTCGACTGTAGCATCCGCCTGGCTTCATAACTGGACTTGACAGACCAGTTTTTACGCGGCTACGTTCGGGCCGTCCGACTGGGAAGACGATCCTTCGTGTCCGTCGCGAGCGGCACGCATCCATCGATGCACGTGGCAGGCCGGCGCTGTCCGGACCGGCCGGCTGCGTCCGGTAACCCCTGGCATCAGATGCCCAACGGGCTTTCCCTGCCTGCTGCATCTGCACCGAAGAGACACATGACTGAGGAGACAGTTCCCATGAAAGCGATCGTGGTGACGGACCAGGCAGCGGGAACGGCCGGGATGAGGCTGGTGGAGCGGCCTGAGCCGAAACCGGCGCTGAACGACGTCGTTGTTCAGGTTCATGCGTCGGGATCCACTCCGGGTGAGCTGACGTGGCCCTCGACCTGGACAGATCGGCTTGGCCGGGACCGGACGCCGTCGATCCCTGGGCACGAGCTGGCCGGAGTGGTCAGCGCTCTCGGGTATGGCACGACGGGACTGTCGGTGGGACAGCGGGTGTTCGGCCTCACGGACTGGAACCGCGACGGCACCCTGGCGGAGTACGCCGCCGTCGAGGCGCGCAACCTCGCGCCGCTGCCCGGCGATGTCGACTTCACGGTGGGCGCGAGCCTGCCGATCTCAGGGCTGACCGCGTGGCAGGGACTGTTCGTGCACGGCCGCTTCCAGGCGGGGCAGAGCGTCCTCGTACATGGTGCGGCCGGTGGAGTCGGCTCGATGGTGACCCAGCTCGCCAAAGAGGCCGGCGGCCACGTCGTCGGCACCGGACGTGCCGCCGACCGCCAGACCGCGCTCGACTTCGGCGCGCAGGAGTTCGTCGACCTCGACAACGACACCCTGGAAGACGTCGCCGGCGTCGATCTGGTTTTTGACGTGATCGGCGGCGACATCCAGAAGCGTTCTGCGGGCCTGGTCCGAGCCGGAGGAACGCTGGTGACCATTGCCGGCCCGCCCGAAGCGCAGCCGGCGGACGGCCTCACGGTTGATTTCGTTGTCGAGGCCGATCGGGCGCAACTGCGTGAGCTCGTCCAGCGGATCAGGGATGGTCGGCTGCGGACGAACATCGGCACCGTCGCGGCCCTCGACGACGCTGTTGCCGCCTTCAACCCGACCGAGCGGGCCAAGGGAAAGACGATCATCCGCGTTCGCTCGTGAGGGCTCAGGAGCGAAAAGTGCGTCGATGGCCTTCGCCTCCCGTCGACGACATGCGGCTGGGCGATTACGACTACCGCCACGACCCGGGAGTGATCTGATGACCATCAACGACGGCGCATCCCCCATGACCGACGCTGCCGAGCCGTCCCGCTACGCATTCGCGCACTCCGCCGAGGTCGGGCACTCCGACGAGAAAGGCACCCTCAACCAGGACCAGGCTGTCCTCGTCGACGAGGTGAGCGGCGAGCCCCACGCCCCCGCGTGTGACCTTCAAGTCGTCAACGACGAGGAACTCGGCATCTACGCCGCCATCGTCGGGGATCGAGAGGTTGCCGGGCTGACCTACAACGTCGCCGGAGACGACCGACTCGTGCTTCTGGCCACCTCGGTGATCCCCGATTTCCGCAAACAGGGCATCGCCACCGAGCTGATCCGACGCGTCCTGGACCACGTGCGTGTGCACGGCAAGACGATCACCATCAGGTGCCCGATCGTGCGCACCTTCATCGAGCACAACCCCGAATACGCCGACCTCGTTGACCGCGAGCACCCGGGAGCAACCCAGGGTCACACGCACTTGCCCTGATGCTGACGACCTGGGTGGACCCCACCTACCGGCGCAGTCGCGTGGCCACGGAGCTCGTCGCAGCCCCCGACGATGTCGTCACCGCCTTCAACGCGACCGAAGGCCTGGGGCAAGAAGATCATCTGGGTCCGTCCGTGAGGGCGCGGATGGACGAGGACTGTTTCTCAGAGAGGTAGTCAGATGAAAGCCATCGTGGTGACGGACCGGGCCGCGGGAACGGCGGGGATGAGGCTCGTGGAGCGGCCCGAGCCGGACACGGCGAGGCTCGCCAGTCTTGAGGGCGCGAACTATGGCGACGTCGTCGTTGCCGTTCATGCGTCGGGGTTCACCGGGAATGAGCTGGAGTGGCCCTCGACCTGGATCGATCGCCTGGGCCGGGACCGGACGCCCTCGATTCCCGGCCACGAGGTGGCCGGGGTAGTCACCGCTCTCAGCTACGGAACGACGGGGTTGTCGGTGGGACAACGGGTGTTCGGCCTGACGGACTGGACTCGCGACGGCACACTGGCGGAGTACGTCGTCGTCGAGGCACGCAACCTCGCGCCGCTGCCCGGCGATGTCGACTTCACGGTCGGCGCTGGCGTCGTCATGGCGGGCCTGACCGCGTGGCAGGGGCTGTTCGAGCACGGCCACCTCCTGGAGGGTCAGAGCGTCCTGGTGCACGGCGCGGCCGGCGCAGTCGGTTCGATGGCGACGCAACTCGCCCGTCAGGCCGGCGCCTACGTCATCGGCACCGGACGTGCCAGCGGCCGGCAGACCGCAGTCGACTTCGGCGCGCACGAGTTCGTCGACCTCGACAACGACACCCTGGAAGACGTCGGTGGAGTCGATCTGGTCTTCGACGTCATCGGCGGCGACATCCAGAAGCGGTCCACGGGTCTGGTTCGAGCCGGAGGAACGCTGGTGACCGTCACGGGACCGCCGCAGGCGCGGCCCGCTGACGGCCTGGCGATCGACTTCGTTGTCGTGTCCGACCGCGCCCAGCTGGGCGAGATCGCCCGCCGGGTCCGGGACGGACGCGTACGGACGAACATCGGCACCGTGGCGGCCCTCGACGACGCCGTCGCCGCACTCAACCCGACCGAGCGGACCAAGGGGAAGACGGTCATCCGCGTTCGCCCATAAGGACTCGGCGGCAGCATTCGAGCCCTCCTGGATCAACGTCAGCTACGTGGGCCTCCAGAAACTCTGGGGCCGGTTCAGACCAAGGAAGGCACGTATCGATGCAGCACATGGCACCAGCGATCAACCAGGCTCGCCGGGGCGGGACGCACCGGCTGGCCTTCTTATCTGCGGTGGTCTCCCTGGTGGCCACGTTTGCCGCGTCGGCCGCGCCGATCCCCCTGTTCAACGTCTACCGGGCTGAGGACGGGTTCACCAACGCCGGCATCTCGATGGCCGTCGTCACCACCGCCGTCGGCACGATCGCGGCACTGTTGGTGCTGGGGCGACTGTCCAGTCATCTGGGCCGGCGGCGCACCGCGATCGCCAGCCTCGGCCTGCTCCTGCTGGGCTGTCTGCTGCTGCTGAACGTGCACGACATCGGCACCCTGCTGGCCGGTCGGCTACTGATGGGGGTCGGTGCCGGCCTGGCCAGCAGCAGCCTCACCTCCTACATCGTCGACGCCGCACCCACCAGACCGCACTGGTTGGCCGCCGTCGCCTCCAGCCAGGGACCCATGCTCGGCCTCACCCTCGGTGCCATCGCCTCCGGCGCGCTGGTCCAGTTCGGTCCCTGGCCACGCGACCTCATCTACCTGGTGTGCGCCGGCCTCCTCGTACTGTCCGCGGCACTCATCGTCATCAGCCCGGAAACCGCAGAGCCGACGCCGGGCGCTTGGCGATCACTGTTACCGCAGGTCCGTGTACCGGCCCCGGTCCGGCATCTGCTCCCCGTCGCGGCAGCGGTGTTCCTGGCCACCTGGGCGACCGGGGCCTTCTACCAGGCTTTCGTGCCCGCGCTGGTCGACGATCAGCTCCACACTCACAGCCCGCTCATCCTCGGACTGGTGTTCGCCGCCTACATGGCCCCCAGCGTTCTCGGCGCTCCCCTCGGCGGCCGTTTCACATCCGCGGCGGCCCAACGTATCGGCATGGTCATCTTCCTGGCCGGGTGGATCGGCATCATCACCGCGATCGTCATCGGCAAGCTGGCGTTGTTCATCGCCGCAACCGTCGTCGCCGGGGCCGGTCAAGGCATCGCCATCAGCGCCGCCACCCGCGGCCTGCTGCACGGCAGCACCCTGGCCGACCGGGCACCGATCTTCAGCGCGATCTACGTCCTCTGCTACAGCGGCGCCGCCTTCCCGAGCCTCATCTCCGGGGAACTCTCGAACACCTTCGCGCTACCGCAGATCGTCCTCGGATACGGCGCACTTGCCCTCGTCGCCGCCCTGCTCACTGTCCTCGCTGCACGCAACCCGGACATCGGCACGGCCAGGAACAGCCAGCATGGTGAGTTGGCCAAGGCGATCGACAGGAACTCCTGATGTCCACCAGGGCAACCGGCGAATTCGGCTGCACGTGGTCGGCAGCAAGCCCGCGGGCCGACCTGATCGCGCGGCGAAACTACACTCGGAAGGGTAAGCCGATGAGCAGTGAAGGACAGGCACAGGTAGCCGAGAGGTTGATCGACAGCCTCGCTCAGGGCCGCTTTGAGCTCTTCCGCGACGGCGAGCTAGTCGGCTGGCTCTACTACACCCATCTGAGGCCCAACCGGTACGCCCTCCGGCACACCGAGGTCGAGTCGAGCCATCAACATCAGGGCGTGGCGGGCACGATGGTGCGGCGAGTACTTGACGAGATCCGCGCCCGCGAGGGCACAATCACCGCAATCTGCCCCTTCGTGGTCGACTACCTCTCGCGAACGACCGCCTATGCCGATCTGATCGACGCCCGACACCCCGGCTACTCCGATCGTGCTGCTGCCGAGTCGGCGCTGAGACGAGCCGGCGCTGAGACCACGGGTGGCGCGCCGCAGACCCGCGAATCATAGGAGCCAAGCATCGGTCGCTGTCGGGCGTGAACAGCGCCGAAGGCTTGCCCACGGCGTTGCGCCCATCCAGCATGGCGAAGAGCAGCAGCACTGAGGCGGCGGTGGTTGCGGTGGCCGGCGACGCCCCCGTCAGCGGAACGTGCAGCCAACCGCGAGCGACTCGCGACTCCGGGCGACGCCTCGGAGCGCGTCGGCGGCGACGGTTGATGTCGACGGTCTCCGCCACACGACCGCCGCGTGCTGCTGCCCGGGAGCCCCGATGCAGGCGCTTCTGAACCGAAGGGGCAAGGGTTACGGAAGTCCCACAGGCGCGCTGCCGAACCGCCAGATAATGCGGGAGTCGGCCTGCAGTTTCTCCCCAGGGACGGCCGGCGGGCTGACCGAAATGCCGTCGGGAGGGAGCAGGATGAGCACGATGCACGCCGTGAGGGCTCACACCAGAGGCGGTCCGGAGCAACTCGTGTACGAGGAGGCGCCGCGGCCTGAGCCGGGGCCCGGTGAGGTGTTGGTGGCCGTGAAGGCTGCGTCCATGACCCCCACTGAACTCACCTGGCCGCAGACGTGGACGCACAGCTCGGACGGGTCAGGGCCTGAGCGCACCCCGATCATCCCGTCGCACGAGTTCTCCGGCGTCGTCGCGGCGCGCGGCGCGGGGGTGGACAGCCCCGCCGAGGGGACGGCCGTCTACGGGTTGATCCCTTTCACCAGCGACGGTGCGGCCGCCGAGTACGTCGCCCTGCCCGCGGCCGTCGTGACGGCCAAACCCGCCACCATTGACCACGACCACGCCGCTGCACTCCCCCTGGCCGCGCTGAGTGCCTGGCAGGCACTGGTGGACCATGCCGATCTGCAGGCCGGCCAGCACGTGCTGGTGCAGGGCGGCGCCGGCGGCGTGGGGAGCTACGTGGTGCAACTCGCCGCCGGTCTCGGTGCTCACGTCAGCGCCACGGCGGCGGCGGCCGACCTGGAATTCGTCAAAGGTCTGGGCGCCGAGCAGGTCATCGACTATGCGCACGACCGCTTCGAGGATCACGTACGCGACGTGGACGTGGTGGTTGACCTTGTCGGAGGGGCCACGCAGTCGCGGTCCTGGTCGGTCCTGAAACCGGGCGGTGTCCTGGTCACCCTCGTCACCCCACCCGATGAGCAGGAAGCAGCCCGGCACGGCGTCCGCGGCGTCTACTTCATCGTCGAGCCCGACCGGAACGCGTTGCGTTCCATCGCCGAACTCGTCGATGACGGCCGGTTGAGGCCGGTGCTGGACCGCGTGCTGCCACTCACTGAGACCCGCTCAGGTTACGAGGCGCTCGAGACGGCCAAACGCCGCGGCAAGATCGTCATCCACGTCGCTGACTAGTCACTGCCGTCGGTGCCACTGCGGCCGCCTGCGGCGGCGCCCGTTACCCTGCGCCCTGCCCGCCCCTTCACCCGATCGGTACGTTTCCGGTCGCCCTGACCGGTTAACATCGGCTGTGCCCGGATTGTCACTGCTGACGGTCGGCGCCAGTCTGGCGCCGGCCGATCCGGCGCAGCTGCTGCCGGCGCGCGAGCAGATGGCCTTCACCCTCGGCTTCCACATCATCCTGGTGCCGTTCGGGGTGGCCTTCACCTTCCTGATGCTGATCGCGAACGCCCGGGGCATTCGTCGGAACGACCAGACCGCGCTGCTGCTGGCCCGCCGCTGGTCGCAGGTGGCGGCGGTGCTGTTCGCCGTCGGCGCGGTGTCCGGGACGGTGCTGTCGTTCGAGCTCGGGCTGCTCTGGCCGCGTCTGATGGGCACCTACGGTGCGGCGTTCGGCATCCCGTTCGCGATCGAGGGTCTGTTCTTCTTCCTGGAAGCGATCTTCGTCGCCATCTACGTCTTCGGGTGGCAGCGGATGCGACCGTGGCCGCACTTCTGGACCGGTGTGCCGGTGGTGCTGTCCGGGATCGGCGGCACCCTGTCGGTGGTCGCGGCGAACGCGTGGATGAACCAGCCGGGCGGATTCACCATGCGGGACGGCAAGATCGTGGAGGTCCGCCCGCTGGAGGTGATCTTCAACGGGGCATTCGGGTTCGAGGCCATCCACATGCTGCTGGCCGCGTACATGGTCGCCGGGTTCGTCGTCGCCGGCGTGTACGCCGCCGGGATGCTGCGCGGCCGCCGCGATCGTTACCACCGGCTCGGCCTGGCGATCCCGCTGACCGTCGCGGCGCTGGTCACCCCGCTGCAGATCTTCGTCGGCGACATCGCCGCGCGCGAGGTTTACCGGAACGAACCGGCGAAGTTCGCCGCGATCGAGGCCGTCGCGACCACGGGCACCCATGTGCCGGAGGTGCTCGGCGGCTACTACGCGAACGGGGAGGTCCACGGCGGCATCAAGATTCCGTCGGGGGCGTCGCTGTTGTCCGGCTACTCGCCGTCCACCCGCATTCAGGGCCTGGACGCGATCCCCGCCGAGGTGCGACCACCGGACCGCCTGGTCGCGATCGTCCACCTGAGCTTCGACGTCATGGTCGGCATCGGCACGGCGCTGCTGGGCCTCTCCGTCTGGTACGCCCTGGCCTGGTGGCGCCGCCGTGACCTGCCGCGCAGCAGATGGTTCCTGCGGGCGACCACGATCAGTGGCGTGCTCGCGGTGGTGGCGCTGGAGGCGGGCTGGGTGGTCACCGAGGTCGGCCGGCAGCCGTGGACGGTCACCGGTCACCTCCTCACCCGGGACGCGGTCACCACATCCGCCAACCTGTGGCTGTTCTTCGCCGCCACCGTGGCGCTGTACGTCGCGGTCGGGGCCACCACGGTGTACGTGCTGCGGCTGCTGCGCCGGCGTTGGCGCGACGAGGGCGGGGCGACCGAGACGGACGTGCCCTACGGCCCGGCCCGGGGCCCGGAGACCACGCCGGCGGGAGGGCAGGCGTGAGTACGTTCGCCGCCGTCGTGTTGTTCATCGGCGTCACCGCCTACGCCGTGCTCGGCGGCGCGGACTACGGTGCGGGGTTCTGGGATCTCACTGCAGGTGGTGCGCGACGTGGGCGAGGCTCACGGCACCTGATCGATCAGGCGTTGGCGCCGGTGTGGGAGGCCAACCACGTGTGGCTGATCTTCTGCCTGGTGATGCTCTGGACCGGCTTCCCGTCCGCGTTCGCCGCGATCATGACCACGCTCTACATTCCGCTGGGCCTCGCCGCCCTGGGCATCGTGGTCCGCGGCAGCGGGTTCGCGTTCCGGAAGGTGGTGGTGAAGACCGACCAGCAGCGGGCGACCGGGGCGGCGTTCGCCACCTCGTCGGTGATCACGCCGTTCTTCCTCGGCACGGTCGCCGGTGGAATCGCCTCCGGACGGGTGCCCGCCGACGGGCACGGCGATCCCGTGACGAGCTGGGTCAACCCGACGTCGCTGCTCGGCGGGGTGCTCGCGGTCGGGGTGTGCGCGTTCGTCGCCGCGGTGTTCCTCACCGCCGAAGCCCGTACGCGCGCCGACGCCCGCCTGGAGGGCTGGTTCCGCCGTCGGGCCCAGGCCACCGCCGTGGCGACCGGCGCCGTGGCGCTGGCGGGCATCGCCATCCTGCACGCCGACGCCGGGCGCCTGTTCGACGGGCTGACCGGCCGCGGCCTGCCGTTGGTGCTGGTCTCCGCGGCATGCGGGCTGGCCAGCATCGCGCTGCTGCATCGGGCGGCGCCGCGGTTGCTGCAGGCGCTCGCCGTCGGCGCGGCCGGCACGGTGGTGGTCGGCTGGGGCGTCGCGCAGTACCCGTACCTGCTGGGCACCCACCTTCGCATCGGCGAGGCCGCGGCGCCCGAGGCCACCCTGGCGTCGCTCACCCTCGTCGCCGCCGCGGCGCTCCTGCTCGTCGTGCCGGCCATGGCGCTGCTGTTCGTCCTGCATCAGCGCGGTCATCTGGACACCACCTGACTTCTCCCGTTCACGCTGCCAGGTGAGGAGGAGCAGCGTGTTCGCTGTCCGGATGGCCTCGGTCCGCGAGTGGGCCGTGATCAGCTGGAGGCCGTGCGGGAAATATGATCAGGTCATGCCGTTGACGGTGGAGGACGTTGACCGATTCGAGCTGTCGAGGCGCCGTCTGGAGGCCATCGCCTACCGTCTCCTCGGCTCCGCCGACGAGGCAGAGGACATCGTGCAGGAGACGTTCCTGCGCTGGCAGGCCGCCGACGTCGACCGCGTCGAGGTCCCCGAGGCTTGGCTGACGAAGGTACTCACGAACCTGTGCCTCAATCAGCTCACCTCCGCGCGGGCACGCCGCGAGACCTACGTGGGCCGATGGCTCCCCGAGCCGCTGCTCGCGGGTGACCCGATGCTCGGCCCGGCCGACACCGCTGAGCAGCGCGAATCGGTCTCGTACGCGGTCCTCACCCTCATGGAGCGCCTGTCCCCCAATGAACGGGCCGTGTACGTGCTGCGGGAGGCCTTCGACTACCCGCACCGGGAGATCGCCGAGATCCTCGACATCACCGAGGCGGCCAGCCAGCAGATCTTTCACCGTGCCAAGAAGCACGTCGCGTATGGCAAGGCCCGCACCGAGATCGACCAGGCCGCCGCCCGGCGGATCGTCGAGGAGTTCCTCGCGGCCGCCACCAGTGGCCAGACCGACGAGCTCGTACGCCTGCTCACCAAGGACGCCATCGCCATCGGCGACGGCGGAGGGAAGGTTCCGGCACGCACCAAGGCGTTCGAGGGAGCCGTCGCGGTCGCGAAGTTCGTGTGGGGCCTGCTCAAGCCCGCCGAGGCGAAGCGGTCGATCGTGGGCGGCTCGCCCGCGATCTACGCCTGGGTCGCCAATGGGGAACCCGCCGTTGTGGCGGTCGTGGAAGGCCGGGTCGTCGCCATCATGTGCCTGGAGGTCACCGCCGAGGGCATCACCGCCTGCCGTACCCAGGCGAACCCGGACAAGCTCGAACGCGCGACCGAGCAGTGGGCGGCGGGCCACCGTGGGGAGCCCCTGCTCACCATGTGACGTGGAACACCTTCGCTCCTGTCAGGAATCGGCGGGCCATCCGGTTCAAGTGACGAATCCGAACCGGACAGCAAGGAGCCGACGATGAGAGTGTTGGTGGCAGGAGCGACCGGAGCTCTGGGCAAGGAACTGGTGCCGCGTCTGGTCGATGCGGGCCACGAGGTGTTCGCCATGATCCGCAGCGAGTCCAGCAAGGCCAGGGCAGCAGAGCTGGGCGCGGTGCCGGTCATCGCCGATGCGCTGGATCGCGCCCAGGTCGAGGCGGCCGTGCGCCAGGCGGCCCCGGAGGTGATCGTCAACCAGCTGACCGCCATCGGGCACGTCGACACCCGCAATTTCGACCGCAGCTTCGCCGCTACCAACCGGCTGCGGATCGAGGGCACGGACAACCTGCTCGCGGCCGCACGCGCCACGGGAGTACGACGTTTCGTCGCCCAGAGCAACGGCGCCTTCACCTACGCGCGGACCGGCGGGCCGGTCAAGAGCGAACAAGACCCTCTGGATCGCGCACCGGTCGGTCAGATGGCGCCGATGATCGCCGCGATCGAGCACTTGGAGAAGGCTGCGCTGGGCGCCGCCTGGATCGACGGGATCGTGCTGCGCTACGGCGCGTTCTACGGACCCGGCACCTCCATGGCGCCAGGCTCCGAGCAGCTCGAGATGATCCGCAAGCGCAGGTTCCCGGTCGTCGGCGACGGCGGCGGGGTGTGGTCGTTCGTCCACATCGCCGACGCCGCCGAGGCCACGGTCGCGGCAGTGGAGAACGGCGGCCGCGGTGTCTACAACATCGTCGATGACGACCCCGCCCCGGTCGCCGAATGGCTGCCGGAACTGGCAGCGATGCTGGGTGCCAAGAAGCCGATGCGCGTTCCGCGGTTCATCGGACGGCTGGCGGCCGGACAGGCCGGCGTCGTGCTCATGACCGAACTGCGGGGCGCATCCAACGCGAAGGCCAAGCGCGAACTGGGCTGGCACCCGGCACATCCCACCTGGCGCCAGGGCTTCCAGGTTGTGCCGTGACCTGCTGAGCGTCGTTCTTCCCGCCTCGGTAGGTATTCGGGGAGCCGAACGCGTGTCGAAGGGTCACCATCCCGCCAGGGATGGCCACCCTTCGGCCGCGACGGAGGTGAGGGCTGCGTGGAGCACGCCCTTCGTACGCGGGCTAGGTGAGCCCCGGCCGCCCCGCGCTGCTGACATCGCGCCGATGCGGGTGGGCGTCCGTGTCAGTGCGCTGATAGGGCGGTGTCAGCGGCAGTAGCGATGGTCGGTGTGCACGGCGGACATGCGAGCCGCCGAGCACCACATGACGACCGCCCGATGGAGAACATGATGCCGAAGTTCGACACCGCGACCCCTGTCTCCACCGTCCGGACGAGGAGGACCGTGGTGAGCAGGCAGATGGCCGGCGTGGTGCGGCTGACCGCCACCAGCGCGGGCTGCCTGCCGCAGCGGCGCTGGCAGGCCGGTCGGAGAAGACATTGCGCCGGTTCGACCGCTCCGTCGATGCTGAAGCCCCTTCGTCGCCGCTGTGCACGAGTGCGCGAAGGTGAGCAGGTCACGTCGCTGCTCCCGCCGAAGCCACCCGAGGCGTCCCAGGCTCGACCGGTGGACCGCAGCACATCAGGCTCATTTGCCAGGTTCGTTCTGATCGGCGGCGGTGTCGGGCTCGCCTCCAGCATCGCGGTGTCAGTGGTGGGCACGCTCATGCCGTGGGCGGCCGCGAACGCGCTGATCACCGTGATATCCACGCTGCTCGGCACGGAACTGCACGCCCGGTTCACCTTCGGCGCCGGCCGGCGCGCGCGATGGCACCAGCATCTGCAGTCCGCCGGCTCGGCCACCGCCGCCTACCTGGTCACCTCAGCTGCCGTCCTCATCCTGCACGCAGTGCAGCCGTCCGCCGGCATCCGCTGGGAGCAGGCCGTCTACCTCAGCGCCTCCGCACTCGCCGGTACCGGGCGGTTCCTGGTCCTACGCCTGTACGTCTTCGCCCACGGCGTACCCCCGGCTTCGACCTCGTTGGTGTGCGGCCGGTACGTTTCGGCGGCGCACCGGGCGGTCTTCGACCCAGTCGGCGGCGAGCTGCCCCTGACCACCAGCGACTGGCGGCGGAGCGAACGACGGTGGCAAGCGGGGGTGACCGCCCTCGCCCGGCCTCCTCGACGACCTCATCCGGCAGCTGGCGTGGGCCTCCGAACCGCGGCTTCCGGGTGCCACCGGCGTGCACAATCGTCGCTTGCAGCACCAAGGCGGAGGCCACCCGCTCGTGCCAAGCGAGCGAGTGCATACCGCGCGACCTCGAGCCCACGGACGAAAGCGCCTTGATGTGGGGCGTTCATTCCGAGCGAGTCAGCTGGGCACGCGGTGACCTGAACGTCCGCCGCCACGGCTGAGCCGGAACACGGCAGCCGATGGTCCCCGTCCCACCAGCGTTTGGAGCGCGCGCCTACGTCAGCTCGTCGGTATGTGAGGGCCTCGCCGCTGTCGCTCGGTTCTCACATCGAGCAACCGCGGACCTACCAGTGACGTGCACGCCGGCGGTGTGCGCGAGCACACCGCCGGCGTAGTCTCCGCGCCGTTCCACCTACGGTCGGATCACCTGCCGGTGATGACGGTGTCGGTGGCGAGGTGGTCGGTGCGCTGCTGGATGAGCGTTCGGAGCCGCTCGACGTCGGCGCCTGCCGTCTGCGCGTTGTAGCCGTCGACGGTCGGGAGCACTTTGGTGATGCTGTCGAGGGTGTTCTTCGCCCCGTTCTTCGCGTAGATCTTCTGGTAGAGCTCGCGGTAGGCGTCCTCGTAGACCGTCTTGAACGCGGCGCTGGCGAGGAAGCGTTCCTTGAGCTTGTTGCCGCCCATTCCACCGAAGCCACGCGTCCGGTCCTGCTCGCCGACGCCGTTGTCGCCGCCCGGCGGCTGCATTCCCTCGGGCGGCGGGAAGCCCTCCGGCAACTGCATGCCCTCCGGTGGCTGGAAGCCTTCCGGCGGGGTGCCGCCCTGCGGAAAACGCCCGCCGCCCATGCGCCCGGCATCGTGCGGGCCCTGGGTGGCGTCGCCGGAGAGGGTGAGGTTGTAGTCCCAGCCGACGACGGAGAACTTCTTCGTCTCCAGGTCGTACCACAGGTAGTAGTTGCGGCCCGGGCCGGACATGTCGTCGAAGTTGAGCAGCAGGTTCTGCGTGGCCAGGTAGCGGGCGACCGATGCCACGTCGACGTGGTCGGCGAGGTGGGCGTCGAAGTCGGCGTCGCTGCTCGTGTTGACCCATCTGATCAGGTTGATGACCGGCTGCAGATCCTGGCTGCCCTTCATGGTGATCTGCTTGAAGTCGTCGGCGTAGTCCGTGGGGTCGTCGCCCTGGTCGGTGAACTGGCCGGTCGCCAGGCTCTTGTAGAGGACGCCGGAGTCGCCCAGCGTGTCGGCGAAGCCCTCGTCGGGGTGTTCGACGACGAGCCGGGCCGTGGTCGGCCGGTCGTTGACGGTGAAGCTCGAGTATGCGTACCGCTGCGCGCTCTGCCCGGCCGCTGCGAGGGTGCCGAGCGCGACGGCCTCGTTGAGCACCGTGCTGCCGCCACCCATGCCGGAGACTCGCAGGGCGAGCTCGCGGTGGCCCTGGTAGCGGCGTCCCTCGACGAACTCGTCGAAGCGGATCAGCCACGGCAGGTTCTCCGGCTCCTCGGCCTTGAGCGAGGACCGGCCGAACCCGCCCGGCCCGCCACCGGCTTGGGGGCCGCCGCCTTGCGCGTCGCCGGGTTGGACGCCGGGCTGCGCATCTCGGCGCTGAGCGCCGCCGGGTTGAGCACCGCCGGCCTGAGCACCGCCCGGCCGGGCCATCTGCCCGCCGCCCGGGGGCCCGCCGCGCCCGATACCACCCGGCCTCGCCTCACCGTTGCGGGTCAGGCCGCTGAGCGTCGAGTTGCCCTTCAGTCGGATGCCGACGCTGGGGATGGTGGTGCCGTCGATGGTCAGGTCAGCCTCGAGCCAGTTCTTCTCGTCGTCGTCCCAGTAGTCGTCGAGGATCTCCTGGTAGTCCTCCTCGCGGTAGGTGAGCGTGATCTCGTGGGCCACGCTCGCGTCGAAAAGGTCGGTCGTCCCGGCGATGTCCTGGGTGACCCTGTCCGTGGTCTGGTCGCTGCTGCTGGTCACGAGCGGCGCGACCCGCACGGTGCTGAACACCAGCGCGCAGATAACGACGAAAGCGGCGCAGGTCGCGAGCAGCTTCCAGTAGTGCCGCACCCGTACCGGCACGCGATGCATCAACCGTCGGCGCGGTGGCCTGGTCGGTGGTGGTGTCGTCGGTGGTGGTGTCGTGGCTTCCGCCCCCGACTCGTCTGCCGGCGCTCCGGACGTTGATGGTGGTGTCATCACAGGTCCGTCTGGTCGTAGCCGGTCAGCACGGTCACCCGCTGGCCGGCGGTGCGCTCACCCAGGGCGCTGATCAGATCACCGGGCTCGTGGCCCTTCTTCAGCCGCACCGTGTACATCAGCTCGGTCAGCGCGCCGCCGCGAATCGACTCCATGCTGACCAGCTCGAATTCGCTGGTGTGGGCGATGAGCACATCCTGGATGTTCGCGGTGTAGTTGCCATCCGGCGGGACCTGGACCTTGACGACCTGCCGCTGGATGCTCGAGGCGAACCAGTTGAACCGGTACATCACCAGGATGATGAGGCTGATGGCGACCGCGGCGACGATCGCCAGCGTGTAGAAGCGGGTGCCGGCGGCCATGCCGACGCCCATGACGAGGAAGATGAACCCTACGTCGCGGGTCTCCTTGATCGCGTTGCGGAACCGCACCACCGACAGCGCGCCGACCAGGGCGAAGGCGCGGGCGATGTTCGACCCCACCACCAGCATGATCAGCGCGATCAGCATCCCGAGGATGACCAGCGTCTGCACGTAGGACTGGCTGTAGGAGACGTTGCGGTGGGTGAACCGGTAGACCCAGCCGATCATGGCGCTGAGCACGAACGACAGCGACAGCGCGATGGCGATGTCGCCGACGCTGAAGGTGCCGGACAGATCCTGAACGTCGAACGGCATGGGTCAGGCCTCACTTCGGGTAGCAGCCGGCACCGCGGCGCCGGCGGGGTCGTCGTCGGAAACATGGAAAATCGATCGAGGCGCGCGGCCGAAGGCCTCGACGCTCTGGCAGTACTTGGAGACCCGAACCACCGACATGCTCATCTGGGCGGCCAGGTCGGTGAGCCAGTAGGGGATCCGTTCGTTGGCTTTCAGCTCTACCACGGCCAGCCGGGCCGGGACGATGAGCCGGTTCTCGGCGTCAGCGCCGAGGTGGAAGTCGCGGTCGCGACCCCGCACTCGGTGGTCGATCGTGACCCGCAGGCCGGCGTCGGCGTCGCGGCCGATGAACGCTTCCCGCTGATAGCCGGTCATCGCCACGGCGCGCAGGTCGAGCCGGGAGAGGAGGTCGAGCACCTCCTCGAGGAACGCACGCTGGCGCGGCTCGTGCTCGACCATGATCCGCCGGTCGCAGAGGTCCCGGGCGAGCCGGTAGGGCAGCGCGATCCGCCGCTTCTGGGTGACCCGGTTGACGCGCTGCTTGATCTCCACGAAGACCGGGCTGTCGTCGTCGACGGTGAACCGGTCACCGTAGTGGCGCACCCGCAGCTTGCGCCGGAACTTGAGGCCCTCGACCTTTTCCCAATAGAAGCGCAGGTCCCGGGTGTCGTAATAGACACTCCACACGCCGTAGCCGCCGCCGACGGCGTGGCTGTCGAGGTCGAGCCGCCGGGCGAGCGCCTTGCGCAGCTCCGGCACCGCGGTCTGCGGCATCAGATACTTGACCTCGTACCGGTTGAAGGCGTGCAGCGCGCTCGGCGCGCGCAGCGCATGACCGGCCTGATCGTCGCTGAGCCGCGCAGTCGACCGTGGGGAAGGAACGGGGCCCGGCGGGTCGCCGCCGGCGCCATCCGGCGGCACGGGTCGTCGTCTGAACGGGTTTCGCATGTGTGGTCGCCCATCTGGTTACGGCCAGGACCAAGTGGACGTAACCAGACGAACCTCAAAGCCACCTTTGAACCAGGTGCGAACTGCGCATGAACAGAAGGTGTCGGAGGCTTGCGGCGGCCCCTGGCGACCAGATTCCGGTCGTGTCCTTCACGAAGCCTGCGATCAGCAGTCGCCGACGCCGTGAGCCGATTCGTTCTCGTGAATCCTCCTGTGCCGTCCCGGCGCTGCACACGATCAACACAAGTGGCCATAGTCAAACCAGCGGCCGACGGCCTGCGGCAATGACCGTCGGACGGGGCGACCGAGCGGTCCTGCGGTACCCGATCGAGCCGATGATCGCCTCCACCACCATCTCGCTGCCGTCGGGCAGGTGGTGCTCCAACCAACGGTGATCGACGATCCCGAACGAGCGTCCACGCTCGGCCGGAGGTTCCAGCCTCGTGACGTCTTCGTCGTGTTTGTCGCTTAGATCGAATGACCGACCCCATTGCCCTGCCGGGCTGCACGCGTCCCGCCCGGCTCAGTCGCTCTCACGTCCGCCGGAGGCCGGCTGCTGCGGAACTCGCAGCGGCCGGAGCTCACCATCAAGGTTGACCTGCAGGAGTGGTCGGCCTTCGTCGACTCGGTGACGGCCGGCCAGAACTTCTGAGCGGTCGGATGCTGCTTGCGGGACGATCGCCCAGCCGGCTCGTGACGGCATGAGGACTCCAGGCCGCGCCGGGAGCCCTCATGCCGCCTGCGTCAGCGTCGGATGAGCTGTCGTAGGGCCGGCTGACCGCAGCCGTTTCGGGAGCGAGCAACTCCCCCACGGACACGAGTCAGCGAGTCAGGGCGGCCAGGCGACGGCGCTGGCTGCGGTGTTGGCCGAGACAAGCGTCTTCTTCGCACGCCAGACGGAGCGGTGAACCGGTCGAGGTGTATCGGTTCACCGCTGCGACGAAGACCACCTCATCGGTCCGTCTGCACTGCCGGCTCCTCGGCGTCGGACACACGCCTTTCTACCAGTGGCAAGGCCACCCACACCCACTCAAGGTTGAGTAGATCCCGTCAACAGCGCCAGCCCGGTCTCCTGGTCGACCCGCTTGACGAGGCTTGCCCCGACCTCGGTGATGATGACCTCGAGCGTTGGCCACACCTCACCGCGAAGGAGGTGGCCGCCTACGGTCGAGCCGTCGCGGTGGCCGACCACTGCGTGCACATGCAGAGCGGGCCTGCCCTGGTTGTCAGCTATGTCGCCCAGCAGGGACAGGACCTCCACCTGTTCGCGGACCGGGATGCGGAGGTAGTCACGCTTCCCGCGGTCGAAGTAGCCCAGCTCCGCCGACTTGAACCCGCCGACCGCGGTGACGCGCGCACCGCGAATTCCGTATCGCACTGCCACCTCGTTGATGGTGGCGACCGCGTCCTCTCCCTTGTCAACCGCGACCACCACGATTCGGCGGTCACCATCGGTCAATTCGACATCCCTCACGATCTTTCTCACCTCGGTGGTCGATGACGTTCAGCCCCTCGGAGACGCCGGCGCATCGCGCCACGGACGCGGTTTACGAGGCGTCGTCAGCGAGGATCGGCGCGCGAATCCACGGCGGTCGTGGATCCCAAACCGTCATCCCGCGGCGGGAGCCGCGGGGGTGCGCCTGCGAGGTCGTCGTCGTGCGGTCGACCGCGTCCTTGCCATTACACCACCGCGACCCGATGCGCAGGCTCCGGTCCCGCCACACCATCGCGCAGGTGACATCGTCTTGCACTGCGGAGCATGGCCCCTTTGCCGCTTTGTGGTCTGGTCTGGGCGGTCGCTGGTCGTGCCGCTGCCGCCTCACTGCCTCTCCCTGTGGTTCTCGACTGGCCGGAGCGAGTGCGTTTACGCCAAGCCCGGTTTGGTACTCGCGACCTGACTGCACCTGGTCGAGCGACGGGCACAGTGAACGCGCGGATGCCGCCCTCGCCGCAGGCCGGCATGGGCAGAAACGACCACTCCGCCCAGTAGGGAAGGAAGCATCATGAATGGCCGACCGAACATTGTCCTCGTCCACGGGGCATGGGCCGACGGCTCCTGCTGGAGTGGCGTTATCGAGCATCTACAGGCCGATGGCTACCAGGTGACGGCCCCGCAGTTTCCGCTGACCTCGACGGGCGATGATGTCGCCCGGCTCCGCCAGGTCCTGAACTTGCAGGACGGCCCGACGATCGTGGCCGGACACTCCTACGGCGGCCAGATCATGACCGCCCTCGGCACCGACGCCCCGAACGTGGTCGGGCTGGTGTACATCGCTGCTTTCGGGCTCGACAACGGGGAATCGCTCGGCGCTCTGCTGTCGCAGGGCCCCACACCGCCGGCGGTGGCGCACCTGTTCACCGACAAGCAGGGCTTCATGTGGCAGCCGCAGGACGAGTTCGTCGAGCACTTCGCGGCCGACGTCGACCCGGTCCAGGCCAAGGTGATGCACTGCGTACAGCAGCCGATCGCCGCCGCAATCTTCTCGGAGGCGATGGGCGTCCCGGCCTGGAAATCGCTACCGTCCTGGTACCTGATCGCCACGCAGGACCAGGCGATCCCGCCGGACGCGCAGCGGATGTTCGCCAGCCGCATGGGGGCGACCACCAGCGAGGTTCCGGCCAGCCACGTCCCGATGGTTTCTCGCCCTGACGAAGTGGCACAGCTCATCAAGACGGCAGCCGAAGCACGGACCGCGGTGCCGGCGAGTCAGGCACGCAAATAACAAGGAGCCCCAGGCAGCGGTGGAGGCCCTCCTGTGGCCGCATACCGATCGTTGGCGGTGCTGCTGCCAGTTCCTGCTAGTTCGCGGCGGGCCACCAGCACCGGAGGTGCAGCATGGACGAGGATGCGCGCGAGCAGGGGCTGCTCACCGCCCTCACCACCGAGCATTTCGTGCTCCAGACCTCCCGCAGCGCCACGATCACCGAGTCCGTTGGGCGGGCGACCGTGTTCCTGTCGCTGCTCTCCGCCTCCCTGATCGGGCTCGGCTTCGTCTCCGGCAGCGGCCACCTGATCAAGCCGTACCTTGGCGCGGTGCTGCCGACCCTGGTGATCACTGGTCTGCTCACCTTCGGCCGGCTGGTTCAGAACATGGTGGAGAACTCGCTGGACCTCAAGCGCATCCAGCGCATCCGCGCCTACTACCACCGCCGCCTCGCCGGTGAGCACGACTTCTTCGCCGACGCAGTCACCGGCGGGAGCGACATGCAGGCAATCTCGGCGGCCGTCGGCAGCAGGCCGGCTCGCTGGCAACTACTGCTGACCACGGCAGCGATGGTCGGCGCGGTCAACGCACTGCTGATCGGCCTGGGCGCCGCCCTGCTGACCGCGGTGCTGGGCGGATCTCTCGGGCTGGCGGTCGCGCTCGGTGTGGCCGTGGCACTGGTCGCCTTCGCCGCCCAGGTCACGTACATCAAACGGGCCTCGATCTGGCTGACCGGCTGACCGCCGCAACCTGGCTGCGTAGGTGAGGGTGGGCGATCGAGGCGATCATCGCAGGGCTCGACGCCGGGCAACCCGGCCCGGCCCAGGCCGCCGCCCGGGTGCGGCAGGCGGTCATGGGCGTCATCGGCGCCGACGCCTCCGATGCCGACTGTCCCTTCCAGCCCAGCCCGTAGACATGGACTGTACGGGCAGACGTCCGGCGAGCAGCTCACCGTGAACAGTACGTCCGGTTGAGGGGCGGCGGTCGAGCACGCTCCCGGCGATGACACTGTCGCCAACCCGCTTTCCGAGCCGTTGGCTGCCCTCGAGGTGATGCCACCGCCGCCACTGCCGCCTTACTGGTCGCCGTCGGGTCTGAATGTGCCCGTCTGTTCGCGAGAACGGTCGTGCGCACGACGCCGGACGGTCCCCCAGCACTCGTCCGAGCGGATCTCGTCGGCGTCGGTGGAGCCCCTTACGGTGGGGGCAGGTGACGATGCGGAGGGTGACGTGGGAAATCCTCGCCAGCAAAGGGAAATCGTCGAGCAGACCCAAGCCGCCCCCACTGATCCGGTGTTGCCGGGCGAAGTCTCGTCACCACCGCCGGCACCGGAGCCGGCGCCAGCGGGCACGCCGGCGGACGCGGCCCCCCCAATGACGGCGGAGGCCTCTGAGGGCGCGGCCGGCGGCTCGCGGCGGCAGGAAGGCTCGAAGGCGCGGGCGGGCCGCGAGCGGGACGGTGCGCTCAACCGTCTGGTCATGGTTCGTACCTCGGCCTGGCGCATCCCCGAGGTCGAGCTGCTGCGGCGGGATCCGGACTGCTCCCCGGACGGTCTCACCACCGAACCAGGCGGTGTGGAATTCGCCGCGCATCGTCGCCTGCTCGAGGGTCTGCTCCGACCGGAAGGGGTGCTGGACGGCGCGGCCTGGCTGGGACGGGTCCACCATGGCGAGGACGCTGTCGACTACAAACGTGCCGACAGTGAAGCGGGCCGGTCACTCATGACCGAGCTGGTGGACGAGGTGCGGCAGGGGTGCCTGGCCGCACTGGACAAGAATCGACAGGCCTGGCGTCAGCTAGCCGAGCTGCGGCATCAGATCTTTCTGGAGCCGCAACGGTTGCGGTCACTGCGCAATCCGGCGGATCCGGACCTGCCCCTGTATGCGGTGGTCGACATTTCTTTCTCCTACCTGGTGGAGCGGCCGCTGTGCCGAGCCAGCATCTCGGTTTGGACGTCGCTGCCCCGTAGCCGTCGGCACGTCCCTGAGGAGTTGCTGCTGCCGGAGGTGAACGGCGCGCAGAACGTGCGAATCCCGGCCGACCAGATACCCGCCTACCGCAGCTATTTGCTGCGGGTCGGCGAGAGCCTGCAGCGGTTGCTCGCCGCGCAACTTCTGCCGGTCCAGTTCCGGGTCTTCGATTGGCAGTACGACCTTCCGACGTTCTGGGTGGCCGTCCCGGGGTCTCTGCGCGGCGACGCCTACCGCTATCTGCAGCGGAGCGAGCGGGTCGGTGATCGGCTCGCGCGCGAGCTGCTACTGTCCGGCACCGCTCGGGACTCCGTGGTGAGCCGCGCCGTGCTCAACGGTGACTTCATGGTGCTGCGCCGGTTTCGGCGGGAGGGCGAGACCTACACCCCGCACTACCTGATCCTGCCGTCCCGCAACGGTTACCCGGCCCGGGACGCCGACGGCGTGCGGGATCCGGACCGGCGGGCGGCCGCGATCCGCCGTCAGGAGGAGAACGCGGCGGGGATCGTCATCGCCCTCAGCGAACTCGAGGCGACCAGCGGTAGCGAGTTGTACACAGTGGAGCGCGACCTGGAAATCTGGAAGAACCACCTTCAGGTCTACACCGCGATGGCCGAGCGCGGCGCGTTTCTGTGGGACGCGCTCTCGACCCACCTGCCGATGCGACGCGGTCGAGCGCTCAACGAAGCGCACCGTGCCGTGCAGTTGCTCCACCAGATCCTCCTCCAAGGGGTAGCCGACCTCGGTCACCTGCGCGCGCTGACGCGGGCCTCCAGTGCCAGCATCGACGCGGCGGCGGAGCGGTTGCAGGACGACTTCGACACGAAACTCACCGAGTTGCACGGGCGGAGTGTGCTCGGACTGCGCGGAGCGATCACCGAGACCGGGCTGTTCGCCCGGGTACGCCAGCACGGCGCGGAAATCGTCGAGCAGTCCTCCTGGGTCAAGTCTCGGTACGACGACCTCCTGGCCGCGATCACCTCCGCCTTCGACGAGCGGCGGGTCCGCGAGGCGGATGTGATCCAGAAGGGTGGCGTGGTGATCAGCCTCGCGGTTGGACTCGTCAGCCTGGTGACGGTGCTGGATGCGACGACGGACATGAAGACCCCGCGGGACGTCGCGTCAACCCCCGGCGCGCCGGCGGATGCCAACTGGCTGCGCTGGCTGCATGACCAGGCACTGGGGTTGCTGTCCCGGCACGCCAACGAGACGGCCCTGTTCAGCCTCGCCTGCGGAGTCGCCGTGCTCGGCGTAGCTCTGTATGTCTGGGTCAGGTTCAGGTCCTCGGGGCGGCTGAGCTCGCGGCAGTTTCGCCGGCTCTATGACGGGTCACGCGGCCGGCTCGTCATGCCCAACGGCCACGGGGTGTGGCACTTCCTGAGGGACGCCTCGACCGACAGTCTCGAGGATTTCCTTGGGCGCGCGCGGCGCCAGTCAGCCACACCGGAGGACGCGCGGGACAACCGGCAGCGTTGGGCGGAGCTCGATGACGCCCTGGCCGGACGCTTCGCCGACCTGTGGGATCGGGCGGCTCCGATGGGGGTGCGGCGGCAGGACCGCGTCCGTTCCGACATCAAGGCACTGGCCCGGCGGATCGAGCACTGGGGAATTCACGGCCTGCTACTCACCGAGCGTCCTCGCCAACTACATGAGTACGTGCTGCCCCGGCTCATCTGCCTCTACCGGTTCTGCATCCAGTGGCCGGACTCGTTCATCGAGAAGGTGGGCCGGCAGAACCGCCCGAAGAGCCTCGTGCCGGACAGCGAGTTCGTGCGGGCCATGCAGTGGCTCGGCTTTCAGCGCGACCAGGCATTGGAGTTCGACAGGCACCTGCACAGATGGCAGAAGCGCCAGATCGGCGAGACCCGGGGCGCCGCCGAATCCGCCGGCGCCGTACCTGCCCGGTACGCTCGGCAACTTCTCGATCTTCTCAACGAGTTGGAACTCTCGGCGTGCTGCACGGCGGAGAGCGTCGAGCGGCTGCTCGTCCGCTCGGAAGCGGCGGCGGCCGGCAATCGTCCCGCGGCGCCGGCGACGCCCCCGCAGGTATGGACCCAGGTCGTGGTGCAGCCGGACGATCTCCATCCGAACGGCGAGCCGACCGACCAGGCGCTGGAGCGCTACTGCGTGCTGGCTCTTGCGAAGTGGCTCCAGGTCGAGGGGGTGCGGGTCGAGCCACTCACCAGCGGGCGGGTGACCATAACGGGCAAGGACGGCGCCACGGTCGAGCCGGTGGTGCTGGGCCCACGCGCCAGCCGACTGCCCCGGCTCACCGCCGGCGACAACATCGAGGTGAGCTGCGCCGTAAACCAGACCGACCTTCGCGGGTTCCCCACTCGCCACCTGCTACGGCCGGTCCCCGCGCCCCTGGGACTGACGAGCGGCCACGCGCATGATTCGGCCACTGCGCTGCAAGGCGGCGCTCCGGATGGAATGAAGGGCGAGGGCGGCCAGTCCGACGAACCGGTGACTGTCGACGGCATCGCGCTCCTGCGCGACACTGCCACCGGCCGCTTCACGCGCGAGCCGGCGCTCTGGCTGCGCCCATGATCGAGCCTCTGGCGACCCGGCTCGGCGGGTCACGTCTGGTCGAGCTTGTCAGGGCCGGTTGTGCACGAACCACGCGTCGCCGGCGGACATGGCAACGGCGACCTCCCACCGGCTGAGGTCGAGGTTCGGGGCGAGCGCCTTGATCTGGCCGGCCGCGGTCCACGCCTCGTCCCCCGGTGCCGGGCAACGACCCACCTGCAACTGCAGCATGGTGCCCCACGACGCAACCAGGCGGGCGTCCCACCGGTCACGCCACTGCGCCAACACCTCGGCGAGCCTCCGCTGGCACTGCCGGGTGGGCGCACCGTAGAAGTCCACCCAGTACGCCGAGCTGCGGACGTCGCTGGTGGGCACCAACATGAGCAGGACGCCATCAGGCGTGTACCAGTAGTCGGTCTGGGTCACGAACCGCACGCTGCCAAGCACCCGGGCATGCAGGTCGGCGTCGGCGAGCAGCCGGTCGTACAGCGCCCGCTCCAGCGTCTGGCGCGGAGCCGGCAGCGCCACATCCGACACCAGAGCCGTCAGGTCGGCGCCGGCCAGGCCACGCGCGTAGTACTCGACCTCGCCCTCATCGACCTCGTCGTCCTCGCTGTAGTGGCGGTAGGTCAGCCAGGGTTCGGAAGACTCGGCCGCCTCGGCGAACGCGCGCAGCTCCGACTTCGACGGACCCGGCTCCGGCTCGGGCCGGATCCTCAGCGTGTCGTCGAAGTCGTCGGTGACCATCACGGGCCGGCGTCCGAGGACCGGCACGAGTGCCTCGGCGGCCTGCCAGGCCTCGTGCAGGCGCTCGGGGTCGATGTCGGCGACGAGGACAGTGCCCGACGGGCCGTGCCCGATCGGCAGGCCCGCCAGCGGCGTGCCGAGGAACGCCGCTGCGATCTGGTCGAGGTCGTTTCGCACGGTGAAAGTGTCTCCGATCATCGACGCGGTGTGCTGCACAGGTGCGTCCGGATGGCGGCATCGAAGTTGATGGAGCCCTGCCACGCCGCTGATGATGCGCTGCAGGTGGAGAACTGCCTTGCGCCGGTGCCGCGTTGCGGGCCATAGTCGTTCCATGATCTCCTACCGGAAGGGCGGCGACGCCCTGGCGCGGTGAGCGCGCCCGCGCGGCGCGACGACGCCGCGACACCTCCACAGGCCGTGCGCAGCGGCAACCCTCACGACCTGTGGCAGCAGGCCATCCGGATCCGCCAGGAATGGCTCGACCACGCCCTGTCCACGCAGGCGGCTGACAAGGCGACCGCCGAGCGCGCCCTGACCGCCATTTATGCCAGGGCATCTCGGCCGCGACCCCGGTTCGAATGGGTCGACTCGCCAGACAAGGCACGCCCCCTGATCACCGGCTGGCCCACCCTCGATCAACTCTACGAGCGCATCCGCGATCCCCGGCCGCGCGGGACCCCACCGCTGGCAAGCGACATTGCCATGGTCGCCTCCCAGTTGCGCGGCGCGCTGAGTGCGGGCGTCACTCACACCGATCCCGATATGTCACCCGTGCGGACGAGCAAGACCAAGGAACCATGGCCCGAACTGGCGCCGCTGCAGGCGCTCGGCAGCGGCGTTCCGCTCGCTGTCGTGCTGCACCAAGGCGTGCGCACGGCATTGCACCGCAGCCTCGCGCATGGGTACTACCTACCCGTGCGTGCGGTGCTCGCGGACGACGGCCCGGTACCCGCGTGCTGGTACGGGCAGCAGGACGCGTCATGGATCGCCTACTACGACGTGCTGCATCGGCTCGGCCTTGCCCGGTACGGGCCGGACGAGGCCGAACACCTCGACGCCTGGGCCGCTCTGGCCCGCTCCTGCGGCTGGTGGTGGCCCGGCGAGGACGTCTGCGTCGTGGTGGACCGGCCCGGGGCGATAGGAACCGAGCCGGTCTCCGGAACAGTGCACGACCAGATCCGACTGCAGCCTCGCGGACTGCGCTACCGCGACGGCTGGCAACCACTGACTCGGCGGTGATGCAGCGTATCCGGTGACCTGGCGGCTGGACCGCGCTGGCGGTCCACGCGACGCGCCCCGGCCGTCACCGAGCACACCGAGGCGGTGCGGACTGCCCCGCACCGCCTCGTGTGTGCCCGTGCTGTCAGCGCAGTGCGGACGCCTCCGGCAGACCGTCGTCGGACCATCGCGGGGTGATCACCGCGGTGAAGCTCGTCGGGTTGCCGGCCACCGCGTACGCGTACACCTGTCGGTAGTGCGCGTGGTAGAGGGCGGTGAACCGCTCGTTTGGTTCGGCATGCGCCACTGGCTCCTTCTCCTTCGTCATGAAGGTGTCTCGTCGCCAGGTAGTGCGCCAGGGGAACCGATTCCTACGACCCTGGGGATCAATTGTGGTGGGTGTTGGGGGTTGGTCATCGGTCAAGCTCTGACCAGGGCGGCGGTTGCCGGCGGTTGCCAACGCTTGCGGCCCGTGGTTGCTCTCGGTCAGGCCGCCGACGAGCGGTACGCGCGACGGTACGCGGCTGGCGTGGTGGCGAGGGCGTTGCGGAAGCGACGGCGCAGGTTCACCGCCGAGGACAGCCCGACGCGCGTCGCGATGGTCTCGACCGGCAGGTCGGTTTCCTCCAGCAGGGCGCGGGTCGAGGCGATACGGAGGTCGAGGAGCCAGCGGCCCGGCGGGATACCGAGTTGCTCAAGGAAGTGCCGGTTGAGGGTGCGCGGCGACATCCCCGACCTGGCCGCCATGTCGCGCAGGGTCAGCGGCCGGTCGAGGTTGGCGTTGACCCACTCAAGGAGCGGGGCCAGGGATTCCGGGACAGCACCGACCGACGCCGGTGCGGGACCCTGGCGCTGGCGGCCTTCCCGCGGTGGCGCAGCCGCAAGCTGCCGCCCGATCCGCATGGCGAGGGCCGCGCCGTGCTCTCGTCGGACCTGGTTGAGGCACAGGTCCAGGGCGGTAGCCGAGGCGCCGGCCGTCGCCACGTCGCCGTGGTCGATGTAGAGCACTGAGCCGTCGGCGTTGACGCATGGGTAACGCCAGGCAAGATCCTCGGTGCACTCCCAGTGCACTGCGGCGCGACGCCCGTCGAGCAGGCCTAACGCCGCCGGCACATAGACGCCCCCGACGATCCCGACGATCCGCGCGCCGCGAGCGTGCGCGGCCAGCACGGCGGAGCCGAGCGCGGTGGACAAGCCCGGCCCGGGGCACCAGCCTGCGATGAGGACCGTGTCGGCGTTGTCGAGAGCTTCCAGGCCGTTGGGAACGGCGATGTCCACGCCCATCGTGGTGGGCACTGGGCCGGGTCGCTCGGTGCACAGCTGGAACTCGTAGTGGTGCGGGATGTCGGGGCCGTGGTAGCCGAAGACGGCGGAGGCGCACGTCACGGGGTACATCTCTTGCGTCGGACCGACCAGTGCGACCACCCGATGGACCATGGCACGAATGTACCCAAGGATGTCGTGCTCGGCGCCTGCGTGGCCCCCTAGGCGGCACCAGAATTGCTGACCATGGAGTTCATCGCATGACCACGATCGCCGATGGCACAACGACTGCGACCGCTCCTGCCGCTCTCTGGACCTGGGACTTCTCGCTGTACTTCGCGGCCCGTGTCGTATCGCTGCTGGGCGACGCGATGATGCCGGTCGCCGCGGCCCTCGCCGTCGGCGCTCTGTATGGCGTGTCCGGCGTCGGGTACGTTCTTGCCGTCTGGACGGCT
The DNA here is from genome assembly GCF_900091435.1 of Micromonospora chaiyaphumensis. Lineage (GTDB taxonomy): Bacteria > Actinomycetota > Actinomycetes > Mycobacteriales > Micromonosporaceae > Micromonospora > Micromonospora chaiyaphumensis. The sequence goes on along the minus strand of NZ_FMCS01000003.1, from coordinate 555,923 downwards.
CCTTTCGTGCTGTTCATCGTGTTCGGCGGGGTCTTTTCCGATCGGATCGGCGCGCGCGCCATGATGGTCGGTGCGGACGCTGTCCGTACCGTCACTCAGATCGTGCTCGCCGTGGCCTTCTTCACCGGCGCCCCGCCACTGTGGCTGCTGCTGGTGGCCTCAGCGATATCCGGTGCCGCGGCAGCGATGTTCCAGCCCGGGGTCAACGGAATGGTGCCATTGGTCGCCAAGGACCCGCAGCGGGCCAACGGCACGCTCAAGATCGCCGACGCGGTGACTCAGCTCGGCGGGCCGGTCCTCGCGGGACTGCTGATGGTGGCCACGGGCGCGGGGACCGTCTACGCCGTCGACGCCGCCACCTTCCTGCTCAGCGGACTGTGCCTGGCGCTGATTCGACACGCGGCCCCCTTCGAGGGCCGGCAGCCCTCGACCGTCCTGCGTGATCTGCGGCGCGGCTGGATGGAGTTTCGCTCTCGCACCTGGATGTGGTCGGTGATCCTGATCTGGGTCTGCTTTGGGCTGTTCGTCTTCGGCCCGTACATTCCTCTCGCCTCGCAGGTGATCGGCGAGCGGCTCGGCGAAGCGGCGTATGGCTGGACTATGGCGGGCCTCGGCACCGGTACCGTGATCGGCGGGCTCGTCGCCATCCAGATCCGCCCGTCCCGGCCCCTCGCCGGTGGTGCCGTGGCGCTCGTCGGGTTCGCCGCTATCCCGCTGTCAGTCGCACTGGAGCCGCCACTGCCCGTCCTGATCGCCGGGCACATCGTCGGGGGCTCGGCCTGGGCCTTCTGGTCGGTGATGTGGTCCACCAGCGTGCAGACCCTCGTGCCCCCGGCAGTGCTCAATCGCGTCACCGCCTACGAGGTCGCGGGCTCCGTCTCCGGGATCGCGGTGGGCCAAGCGCTGGTCGGGCCGACGTCCGCCATCGTCGCACCACGCGACCTGCTACTCGTGTCGACGGTCGTCACGGGTGCTGTAGTCGCGGCGCTACTGCTCATCCGGCCGATCCGGAATCTGCGCCGTGCAACAACGCCCTGACATGGCGCAACCGGACGAAGGAACGTGCCCACTTCGCTGAGCGCAGCGTACGGAAACCTGGCCGCCGGGCCCTGGGCCTACTTGCCAGGATTGCCCTCGGCCTGACCTGCGTGACGTCGGAGCCGAGATGGCAAGGTGGGCGAAACCCGGACGACAGCAGCTGGCCGGCACCCGACATGTCGGGTGCCGGCCAGCAACAGATCCAGTCATGGGCGGCTGACCCGTACCAGGGTCCTGCCGAGGCAGAACCCTGGTACGGGTCGACCGACTCAGGTCAGGCGACGAAGCGACGACGTCGTTGCGCGCGAAGCAGCACGAGGCCGACCATGATGAGACTGCCGCCCACGGCGGTGAGCTTGCCGAGCGTCGGGCCGGAGAATGCCGCACCGGTCACCGGCAGGCTGGGGCTGGCTGAGGCGCCGCTCGCCGGGCAGGTCTGCGCCAGGTCGAACGTTCCGTCGGTGCCCGTGATCACCGCCGTGGCGTTGGTGAGGGCGAACGGATTCACCAGCTCGCCGGTCGAGGACAGGCCGGCCGGCGTCCTGATCCACGCCCGGTTGCCGACGATCGCGCGGTCACCGGCGGGCGTGGTCGTGATGTTCTCCGTGACGGGGCCACCCTCGGTGGCGAATTCGATGGTCAGTGAAGTGAAGTTGCCCTGCTGGGCGGCCGGCAGGGCGAAGACCCAGACGTCCTCGGCCTGGAAGGGGCCACCACCGAGGTTCGGGTCGCACCTGTGTGTGCCGAACGCCGCCGCGGTCGTGCCGGTGTCCGCCGGATCGATGTTGATCGTCGTGCCGCCCCCGCTGCCCCACGCCGGTGCGGCAGACCCGAGGCCGATCACGGCGGCCAGCACGGTTGCCGCCGCAAAGTGCAGCGGTGTGCAGATGGGGCTCCTAACCGCGGAACACCTCTCGACATCTCCCACCACTCCCCCGTCGTCCGTCGGCCTCTTGAGGACCAGATGCGGACCGTTCACCTGGGGCCGCCCGGGTCGGCCCTCCGGATACCCTCGACAGGGTGAAGCCAGGTCCTCAGGAGGCGCAGCCACCTGGATATCACTCGAAGGGCATCCGTGGCCGATGCCCCGAATGCCGTGGTGCTGCGCGGATTCCAGGCATGGTGAGGACCACCGGCATGGGTAAGGGCATGGGAAGCGCCTACGGGCCCTGCCCCACCTGCGATGGGGTCGGCTACCTGGTCGAAGACGACCTGGCGGACTGACAGCTTCGGAAGCGCGTTGCTTGACGGCTTGGGCAGCCCCGCCAGCTGGGCGAGGAGTCTGGGCCGCTTAGGTTGAGGCTCGGCTACGTGCCGCGGGTGGCCCTTGTTGACCGCTACATCGGGCACGTGACGGGCGGGGGCGTCGAGTTATGCCGCGTGACGCCGACGCTGAACCCCATCAAGGGCGACCCGCCACGACCGGTCCATGTCCCACGCCTCCTCCCGCAGCTATAGGAAGCAGTTGCTCGGGCAGACCTGGAACCGCATCGAGTGAGACGACTAGGACAGCCGTGTACCCGCATGGGAAGGGGTTCTGCGAACACTGCCGCGACGACCACGACATCGGCGAGTACCGTCGTGCCGCTGCCGTGAGCGCGAAGCTCGAGTGCTAGCCGGAACAGCGTGCGACCGCCACTACGAGCCGCGCGGGCAGCCGGGCCCACTGTCTGCTGTCTTCACTGCGCGGGTTGTCCCCGATGACCATCACCTCGCCGGGTCGAACCGTGGCGCCCGCCGGCAGGTTCCTCGCCGCGCGCACCTCGGGCGGGACCGGATCGCCCGCCAGCGCGACGAGCCGCTTGATCCGCCATTCGCCGAGGCCGGGTTCCCGGGTGGCGTCCGGCGGCGCGACGAGCAGGACCAGCGCGCCGCGGTCGCCCGGGCGGACGGTCCGGCGGACCATGAGGACCCGGTCGCCCTGCGTCAGGGTCGGCTCCATGCTGCGGCCGAGCACCGTCACCCGGACGTACCGGAGCCGCAGGAAGAGCATCGTGCCGGCCAGGAGGCTGCCGGCGAGGGCGGCGGCGACGACGGTTCCGGGCATCAGGCACCCACCGTCGCGCCGGGCCGGTCGCGGTAACCGTCGGCCTGCAACGCGAACAGCCGGGCGTACGTGCCGTGGCGACTGATCAGCTCGTCGTGGCTGCCGGCCTCGACCACCCGGCCCGCGTCCAGGACCACGATGCGGTCGGCGTCGCGCAGCGTGCCGAGCCGGTGCGAGATCAGCAGGCTGGTACGGCCGTGACGGTACGTGCGCAGGGCGGTGTGCACGCTGTGTTCGGCCCGCGCGTCGAGACCCGAACTGGGCTCGTCAAGAATGAGCAGGTCGGCTTCGGTACGCATCACCGAACGGGCCAGCGCCACCCGCTGCCACTGCCCGCCGGACAGGGTGGTGCCCGCGCCCGCGGCGTCGCGTTCGTTGACGAAGAAGACGCGGCTCAGCAGGGTGTCGTATCCGGACGGCAGGCGGGTGAGGAACGGGTGGGCGTCGACCAGGCGAGCGGCGGCCGTGATACGCGACCGGTCGTCGAGGGCGTCGAGGGCGCCGAGCCCGATGTTCTCCGCCGCGGTCAGGTCGTAGCGGACGAAGTCCTGGAACACGACGCCGAGCCGGGCCCGGAGCAACTCGGGCCGCACCGAGCGGATGTCGACTCCGTTCCACCGGATCTCGCCGCGCTGCGGGTCGTAGAAGCGGCACAGCAGCTTCACGATCGTGCTCTTGCCGGCTCCGTTCTCGCCGACGAGCCCCACGGCACTGCCGAACGCGACGGTGAAGGAGACACCGCGCAGCACCCAGGGCCCGTCGTCGTAACGGAACCACACGTCGCGGAACTCGATGCCGTCGCTCAACGGTTCGAGCGTCCCGTCCGCCACGGGCAGGTCCGGCGGGGCCGCCAGCACCTCACGGTAGGTGCCGAACATCAGCAGGGCCTCGTACGCGGAGACGAGCTGGGCGGCCGTGCCCAGCAGGGCGACCTGCACGCCGGCGACGGCTGCGACGAACAGCATGACGTCACCCTGGGTCAGGTGACCCGCCGCTGCCCGGTGTACGGCCAGGAGCAGCCCGATCGCCGTGACCAGCCCGCTGAGCAGCGCGGATCCGGCCCGTAGGCGGAACACCCGCCGCTCGAACGCGTCCTCGGTGCGGTTGGTCTGCCGGGTGGCGTCCAGCATCCTGCCGTAGAGGAACGGTCCGGTGCCGAACAGCCGGCCCTCCATCGCCGCGGCCCGGTCGGTCAGCAGCATCTGGTAGAACAACCGCCGGCGGTACCCGGGCGACGTGACCAGGTGCATTCCGGCGCGGCCGCCGGCCAGGCGCAGATCGACCACCACCACCGGCACGGCGGCCAGCACGGTGAGGACGACCATGGGCGGCCACAGGACGTACAGTGCCGCCACGAAGCCGGCGAGCCGGACGAGGCCGCCGACCGTGCCCGCCAGCCCGTTGGTGGTCTGTTGCGGGGCGGACTCGCCCGCCTGCTGGGCGAGCCGCAGGCTGTCGTACAGGCGCGGATTCTCCAGCGGTGCCAGTCCGACGAACGAGTTCACCTTGGCGAACAGGGTGCGCTGGACCTCCAGTGCGATGCGACGGCGCAGCATCGGCGTCACGTACTGGTCGAGCTGGCCCAGCACCGCGACCACGATGCCGGTCAGGGCGAAGCAGGCGCCGAGCCGGAACGCCCGGTCGAAGTTCCCGCTCGCGACGTCGTCGATGAGCAGCTTCGACAGCCAGGCCAGCAGGACGGCGGCAGCGCCCTGGGCGATCGCGGTGCCGAACTCGGCAGCGGTCAGCCAACGGCTCGCCCGCCAGCCGAGTCCAAGCGCATCTCGGGTCCGGGCGCAACTCTCGTACCATCCCGGCCAGCCGGTGGCCGGCGTCGCCGGCGTCATGCGGCGACGGGAACGGGCAGTGCGGAGACCGAGTGGGTCGCCACGGTCAGCCGACCGTCGGTGAACTGCAGGAAGGTCGGGTACGCCGACACCCCGAACGCGGTGAAGCGTGGGTCCTCGTAGCCGGCCGTCTCGATGGTGTCGCAGCTGGCACTGAGCGCGCCGACCATGTCCGCGGCGCCGGACTCCGCCGGGCCGGAGACGACGGCCACTGCCCGCCCGCCGGCCTCGCGCAGCTCGGCCGCGAACGTCCCGAACCGGGGCAGGCTCTCCCGGCAGGGTCCGCAGGTGGTCGACAGGAACGCCAGCACCACGGTGCCGGTGGCGAGGTCCGCCGAGGACAGCGGCAGCCCACGCGAGGTGAGGCCGGCGAAGCTCGGCAGTTCGAAACCGACCGCCGGCAGACCGGGATCAACTGTCGGGGCGGCGGCCGGCTGTTCGCGGACGATCTTGCTGAGCCGCAGCACGAGAGCGAGATTGAGCGCACAGGCCGCGGCGAGGATGACGACCGCGGCGAGAAGACCGGTGTGCACCATGACTCCTCAGGAGAAGTGACCCGCGAGGAAGCGCGCGTCATCCCAGTAGATGATCGGTAGAGCGAGCCCGGCGCCGACCACCGCGGCGAACGCGGCGAGCAGCCAGGCGTCGAGAGAAGCAGGTGCCCCGGGCGCGACCACGACGGTGACCGCGGAGGCGCCGAACGCCAGCAGGACGAGCAGCAGGTTGCGCCACAGGTGATCGCGGCGGAACGGACCACCGGAGGAGCCGAAGCAACGGCACGACGCGGCGCTCCCCCGATGGAGGGCTCGCAGGACGACGGCCGTGAACGCGAGCAGCAGCAACCCGGCGGCCACGAGACCGACGGCGTTCAGGGTGGGGGTGACGAGCAGTGTCGCCACCCCCACCTCGACCGCTGCGACAGTGACTCCGAGCGCCACGGCGAAGCGGCCTCGGCCCAGGCCCAGACCCTGAACCGAGCCGGCGAACTCGCGCAGCGCCTGTCGGGACCGGACCTTGCTCAGTCCCGCCACGAGCAGGACGCCGGTCAGCAACAGGCGGACGATCACCAGCACGAACCACATCTGGAACCTCACCCCGAGTGTTGTCAGCAGCGAACGACAGGCCGAATCAGCAGGCGAACGTTTCGCACCGGCACGCCCACGACGTGTAGGTGATGGTGCAGTTGCCCGACTGGGTGGCCACGCGGGTGCACCGGTTCCAGCTGTTGGGCCCGATCTGCGTCGCCTTGCACTCCGTCCAGCTCTCCCGGGGGCAGGTCGCCGAGGCGCTGGTGCGGCCAGCGGCCATGCCCAACAGACGGTCGAGGACTCTGGTCATGTGACTCTCCTTGGTTGACGTGCCGGGTCTGCCGGCCTCTGGATCAGCGGGTTCGGTGCAGGCGCCCAGGGCTGCTGCGCGCCTGCGGTCGGAACGGCAGGGTTCAGCACGGGTTCGGCGAACACACGCAGCTGTACTCGGCGCCACACCGCACCGTGCAGGCCAAGTTGATCGAACAGGTGCGCGTGCACCTCGCGGACCAGCCGTTCTGCTGGCTGCACGTGGGCTCGGTCCAGCTGTCCGGCGCGCAGCCCGCGTACGCGGTCCGGGTGCCGGCGGCCATGCCGAGCAGCCTGTCGAGCAGTCTTGTCATCTCGCCTCCCTGGTCCGGCGTTCCCGCCGGACACCTGCCACACGTCTGGAACGCATCTCGGTCCCTTCTCTTGATGGGAGACGGCATTCGGTCTGTGTGCCGAGCTCCTCCGGGAGGTGGGCCCCCGGTCACGCCGCGATCTGGTGGTGTCCCGGATCGCGCCCCCGTCGTTCAAATTCCACACCGGTCGATGTCCGGGGAACAGGCGGCTAACCGGCTTTTCGGCGGTGGTTCGCCGGTGCTTGGCTCCCGTAAGGTCTTTGTAGACGGATGGGGAGGTTCATGTTCGGTTCGATGCTGCGGGCGCATCGGGCCCGAGCCCTCCTCACTCAGGAGGAACTCGCCGCCCGCGCCGGTGTGAGCGTGCGGCACCTGCGCGAGATCGAGTCTGGCCGGGTGCAGTCGCCGCGCGGCAGCACGGTGCGTGCGCTGGCCGACGCGCTGGGGCTGAGCGAGCCGGACCGGGAACGCTGGCAGCGTGCCGCGCGCGACATGGCCGGCGAGCTGCCGGACCCTGTCGACCCGGGACTCCGCCGGGCGGAGGGTGCCGGGCAGGGCGCGCCGCCACCAGCGGATGCGGAGCATGTCGATGTCCGGCAGGGCGCCAGTGGTACGCCCGAACCGCACCGACTCGACCATCTCCGGGCGGCGCCGGCGCCGTGGCGGCCCGTCCCGGCGCTGCTACCACCGGACGCGTACGGGTTCACCGGCCGCACCGAACCGCTCGCTCGTCTGGACGCGGTGCTCGCCACGGTGGCGGTCGAGCAACCCACCGCGGTACCCATCTGCCTGGTCAGCGGTGCTCCCGGCGTGGGTAAGACCACCCTCGCGGTGCACTGGGCACACCGCAACCGGCATCGTTTCCCGGACGGCCAGCTCTACATCGACCTGCACGGGTTCACGCCGGGACAGCCGGCGGTCGAGCCGGCTCATGCGATCCGCCGCCTCCTGGACGCCCTCGGCGTGCCGCCCGGGCGGATACCGGCGGACTCCGGCGCGCAGCTGGATCTCTACCGGATGACGCTCGCCGAGCGGCGGCTTCTTGTCCTGTTGGACAACGCCCGCGACGTCGCACAGGTACGTCCGTTACTGCCTGGCAGTCCCACGTCGATGGTGATCGTGACCAGCCGTGACCAGCTCACCGGTCTCGTCGTGGGCAACGGGGCGCACCCGGTGGGTCTGGGCACCTTCAGCGACGAGGAGAGCCACGAGTTCCTCCGCCGCCGGCTGAACGATGGCCGGGTCGAGGCGCAGCCACAGGCCATCGCGCACATCGCGCAGCGGTGTGCCCGGCTGCCGCTGGCGCTGGCGATCGTGGTCGGGCGCGCCGTCCAACAACCCTCCTTCCCGCTGTCCGCCTTCGCCAGTCAGCTCGCGGACGACCGCAGTCGGTTGGACCTCCTCGCCGCCGACGAGGCCGACACCAACCTTCGCGCTGTCTTCGCCGACTCGTACCTCGGCCTCGACAGCGCCTCGGCACGCTTGTTCTGCCTGCTCGGAGCCTGGCCGGCACCGGACATCAGCGTTGCCGCCACGGCCAGCCTGGCCGGGCTGCCACCCGACAGGGTGAGGCCGCTGCTGGCCCGGCTGGTGCGGGCGCATCTCGTGGTCGAGCGCGCGGAAGGTCGATACCTCCTGCACGACCTGCTGGCCGCCTACGCCGCGGAGCTGGTCCACGAGCAACTCGACGAGGCGGAGCGCGTCGAGGCGGTGCATCGGGCCCTCGACCACTTCCTCCACACCGCGGCGGCGGCAGCGGCCGTCCTGCGACCGCAGCGGCAGCCGCTGCCGCTGTCCGTCGCGCGGCCGGGCGCGGTGGTCGAATCGATCACGACGATCGGAGATGCGTTCGCCTGGTTCGCCAGCGAACTGCCCACGCTCATGACGGCGGTCAGCATCGCCGGTGGCGCCGGATTCGATCGCCACGTCACGCTGCTGGCCCAAGCGATGCAGACCTACCTCTACCGGCAAGGGCTCCACCACGAGCAGGCCCGTGTCCAGCAGGCGGCGCTGGCCGCCACGCAGCGCCTCGGCGACCGCCCGGCACAGGCTCGGGCACACCTGTCCGTCGCGCACGCCCTCACCTCCGCCGGACGCCACGACGATGCGTTACGACACTTCAATCGGGCTCTCACGCTCTATGTCGAGGTCGAGGACAGGGAGGGGCAGGCGCAGACGCATCGGCACATCGCCTGGCTGCACGAGGCCCGCGATCACCACCGGGAGTCGCTGCACCATGCCGAGCAGGCGCTCGTCCTCTCCGCCGCCGCGGGGGACGATCTCGGTGTCGCCGAGGCACTCAACCTCGTCGGGTGGTACCACGCGACGCTCGACGACACCGTCGCCGCCCAGATCTACTGCCGGCGCGCGCTGGCGTTGCACCGCCGGTTGCACAACCCCGCGGGTGAGGCGAACGCCTCGGACAGCCTCGGCTACGCGCTCGTTCGCGCCAAGCTCCACCGGCGCGGGATCTGGCACTACCAGCGCGCCCTCCGGTTGTTCCGCGCCGTCGGCGCCCGCCTCGACCAGGCGGAGGTGTTGGATCACCTGGGTGACGCTCACGCCGCCGTCGGCGAGACCGCGAACGCCCGCCGCTCGTGGAGCGAGTCGGTGGCGATCCTCGAGACCGTCGACGCAGCCCGAGCAGCCGCCGTACGGGACAAACTCGATTTCCGCGCCGGCTCTGGCGATGCCACGTCCGGCGACTCCTGAGCCACACGTCGCCCGGGCAGGGCGGATCAGCCTGTACGCGCGGGGTGGACCGCGGGATCAGCCGAGCTGACCATGCCGATCAGGCCCGCCAGCAGCGCCACCCGTGGGACGACGGAGTCGAGGTCGAGCCACTCGTGCGGGGTGTGGTCGGCCCCGCCGATCGGCCCGAGTCCGTCCAGCACCGCCGCGCCGGCCTCGGCCAGCAGGTTCGCGTCGGCGCAGCCGCCGGTGGCGGTGTGCGACACGGGCACTCCGAGCCCGGCACCGACCTTCGTCGCCAGCTCGGTCAGCCGGTGCCCGCTCTCGCCCGGCTCCCACGGCGGCGTGAGCGCGTGCATGGCCAGTTCGGCGCGTACACCGGGAACCGACGGCGCGGCGACCAGCCGGCGGATCTCGGCGAGCGCGGCCTCGTACTCGTCCGTGTGCCACGCGCGCAGGACTGCGACGACCTGTGGCGTCGACGGGGGTAAGGACAGCCCTACCGTCGAATGGGTGGGTAGCCGCAGTGACCTCTGCCGACCGGCGCACCACAATCGGCTGTCATGGCGAGTCGACGTCTGTCCTCGAGTCAGTTGCCCACCGCGGTGTGCTTGATCGCGGGGCCGGTCCTGTTCACTGCGGCCGACTTCTTCTGGGTCGGCGACGCCGAGTACGGCTTGGTCGCCGGCACGCTGCTGGTACTGGGATCGGTCGCCTGGGTTGTCGGCTTCGCCGGGATCGCCGCGGTGATCTGACGAGACGCACCGCGGATCGCCGGCTGGGGCATGGTGCTGGCAGCCTACGGCGCCGTCTGCGGTGGCGCCGCCTTCGGCCTGCAGGGCGTCCTGAACGCCATGTACGGTGTCGGCCACCGGGAAGCCCTGGACCGCTTGGGCGAGCACCCGCTGGTTGCCAACCTGATCTTCTGGCTCGGCGGACCCGCCTTTCCGCTCACGCTGCTACTCCTCGCGGTGTACCTGCTCGTCAGCCGACGAGTCCCGCTGTGGGCCGGGGTGTTGCTCGCCGCCAGCGCCGTCCTGTTCCCCATCGCCCGGATCCCGCGCATCGAACTGGTCGCGATCGCCGTCGACCTGCTGATGCTCGTCCCCGCCGTCTACCTCGCTGGCGTCATCACTCGCCACGATGATCTGCCGCGGCGCCGTGGCACGCGGCCCGACAGGTCAACACGGACGTCATAGAGCGCAGCTCGCGGCAGGCGAGCGCGAAGCCTCGACGTACCGCTCCCCCCGGCCCGAAGCCCATCTCCGCCGTGAGTCCGCACATCGTGGAACGGGCCCGCTTTGCCGCCCCTGCCACGTCAAGGCGCGGGGTCCAGCGAGGGGCTGAGCGTGGCAGGGCCGCACCGGCCGGGTCGCCGGTCCCTTGCCCTCGTAGATGACACTGACGGCGTGGGCTCGGCAATCCGGATCCGGCTCGCGGTGCTGGCCCTCTGCGTGGTGGTCGCCGCCGCGGTCGGTCTGCGCCTGGGCTGGAGGGGCGCGCGGGTGGACCCACCCTCACCACCCCCGGTCTGTCAACTCATCCGACCTGAGGTTTTCGACCTTCTCGTACCTCGGCGCGGGCCGCTCCAAGCCGAGGGCGAGGAGCAGAGCGTCCCTGGCACTCGATCGAACGTCTGCCAGGCCGAGAGTACGTCCAACACGGACGGGCAGCGAGCCTCGCTGTGGGTGGCGTTGGCCCGCTTCGGTCGGCACGATGGCCAGAGCCCCCGGTGCGTCGATCGGCACGGCTTGCCGATGATGATTATCAATCGCGTCAACCATCCGGTCGCGCTCGGCGACGGTGCTGTCTACACCGTCGCGGGCGATCCTGCCGGCGGCCGGGTCGTCAATGTCACCGCCTGCCTTGGCACCTATCTCGTCTGGGTCAGATACGAGGTTGTCGGTACCACGGACGCCGCTGCCGTCGAATCGGCCACCATCGTCGCCCAGGAGGTACTCTCATGGCTCTGATGTGGCCCCCGTGGGCAGGGGATCTCAAGAAGAGCCTGCCACCCCGTACTCCCATGGCGCGGCGGGCTCTCGTCCGTGCATGGCTGTTTGGTCTGGTCGCGGTGTCGCTCGTCATCGCCGCGGGGGTTCTCGGTTGGCACCTCGCCCGGCTCGCCGCACCCACCGTCGTGCGCTGGCAGATCAACGGTATCGATGCGAAAAGCGATTCGCCGCCACGGCCGCACCTGCCCCCGTCGCCGTTCGCGCGATGACTTCTGTGGTCCGCCGTCCACGTCTCGGGCCAACCGGTCCGCGCCGACACCAACCTGCTCCAGGTCGGTACGGGGCCCGATCCGCACGGCAACCCGGGTCCCGCCGAGCCGCGGCCCGCCGGTGCAGCGCGGCTGCGCGCCGACCCGCCGCGCCGTGGCTACCTCGAAGCCGCTCACACCGAGCGACCCGGCCGGCTCGGCCCGCGTCTCGTACCCGACCTGGCGCGCCAGCCGAGGTGGGATGGGTGAAGGTGCATCGCCTTCCGGAAGAGAGCAACGGCGTCTACCTGCAGTCGCGGGCCCGCCGGAAGCTCACCATCCACTTCCCGGACATCACCCGGGCGATCCGGACGCTCCCGACCGGGGCAGCACTGGACGGTGAGCTGATCGTGTGGCCCCGCGGCCGCATGAACTTCGCGCTGCTGCAGCGGCGGGTCACGCCCGGCCGCTGACCTCATCGGTTATCGGACCCTGGCCCTCTACTCGGCGCACACCGGTCGGCTTGGCTGCACAGATGGCTGTACAGCCGTCAGTCCTCCCGATCGATCCGGGCGGCCTTGCGCCCGTCGCGAAGCCGCCGCAGCCTGCGGAGGTACTGCAGGGATGGACGACGCTCCGCGGCGCTGCCATGATCTGCGCCGTGAAGATCACCTCTGGCCCGAAGCAATTGACGTCGGGTCCATCCGCCCCAGCCCGGCTTGGCCGGCGCCGCGCACAGGCCGCGGCGACTGCGACCGTCGGTCTGATCATGCTCGCCGCTGTGCACTCCATGCCGTGGGTGGCGGTACGACCCGGACAGAGCATCGCCGACCGCCTGTCGGGCCTGGCTCCGTCCGCCGAGGTGCGGACGTTCGCATTGGCCGACCTGCCGGGTGCCCGATCGCCCCTGTACGTCGGATGGGCCCTGCTGCTTTCCTTGCTCGTCGTGGCTTGGCTAAGGCCGGAATGGCGCCGTAGCGTACGGGTTGGCACCGCGGTGCTGAGCCTGGCGCTGACGTTTCTGACCTTCCTACCCGGCGGCGCCGCCGTCCGGGCCAGCGGCTTCCGGGAGGCCGACGGACCCAGTACCGACTTCCTCGCCGGCACGTGGCTCGCGCTGGTCGGCATGCTCCTGGTGGCCAGTGGCGTCTCGACCCTGGCGGCGTCACCGAAACCCTCCACACCGCCCGAGCCCACCCCGGTGCGACCGACACCCGCCGCCGTGACCGTGGCTGCCGATTCAACGGCTCCCGCCGACCCGACCCCTATCTTCGTGCCACCCCCTGGCTGGGCGGCTCGCCCCCGCCCCGCAGCGGTCCCCTGGTGGCGTCGGCCCTGGCTGGTGACCGGCGTCGTGGCAGCTTGCGTCGCCGGGGCTGTCCTGGTCGGGGCGCTGGTGTGGCATGTGGCTGCTCATCCGCCCGCCACCCGGCGCGGCGAACTCGCCGCGCTGGTGGTGGCGCGCCCGGCCGATTCGGCTCCCGCTCGACCAGCCGCCGTCGACGACCGGGTCAACGTTCCCCAGCTCCTGCCGCCCGGGGGCCCGGATGCCCTGATACTCGCCGCGCAGCTGCTCGACGTGCGGCACGCCGCCGGCGCGGCGTGGACCCGACCAGACACCGCATCGGTGACGGTTACCCTGCTCCAATTCGACTCGCGGGAGCAGGCCGACCAGTTCCAGCAGTCCTACGCGGAGTTCGAACGGCGCGCGCGTGGCCGCGGCGGCGAGGTAGGTATCCCCGACGTGCCGGGGGCGACCGCCTTCACCGGAGAAGGCCAGGGCCAAGCCGAGGTCGACGCCGTCGCACACCGGGATGACATCGTCGTGCTCATCAGCGCAGATGGCGGACCGCCGGACACCATCGCAGTCGTCGAGTCCCTGGTTCGCGAGCAATACAACCGACTCTGAGCCAGGGCCCGTACAGGGCCGGCACGTCGCGCCGCAGCTGGCCGACCCCCGGGTGCGGCCCGGCCTGGGCAGCAACGGCTCTGGCACCGCCCACTGGGCGTCGGTCAGGTCGTGTCGCCTCGTCACCGCTACGGTGGCCGCGAGGTCTCCGGTATAAAAGTTCGTCTTGGTCTATGAACCCTCTACCGGAGACCTCGCCAACTATCGATCACCGACACGCCGGCGCCGACTCAGCGGGGGCCAACGGCGGGCGATCAGACGTTCTTCATTTTCGAAACAGGGCCTAACGCTTGCGCGCTTTCCGAGCCGTGTTAGTCGTCACCTTCGGTGACGGCTAACACGGCTTGTGCGATACCGGCGCCGAAGTGTCGACGATCTGGCGGGTCAGGTGACACCGATGTTCAGGTAGAAGTGGCCGAGCTTGAGTGATAGCGACGCGCCTCCGAAGTGGTGAATGAGCATGGCCAACAGGATGACGATCAAGATGCAGACGACGAGCCAGATCAGGAACCACACGAACCCTGGGATTCCGTAGCGACCGACGCGAGCCATCAGGCTCGCCCCCTCGCGGCCGGCGCCGCGACATGCGCCGCCCCGCATGGACGTGTCGACTGTCGGTAACTGCGCCCGACGTTAGCGGACGTCTCCATACAGCCTCCTTCATTGAGGTGTCCGCGAACCTTCCCTACCGGGGTCAGCGTCAAACCGGGCCGTAGGAGTCAGCCAGCTCACCGAGCTAGCCGCGAACGCATCCAGCGATGGGTGCACCGGGCGCATGTCCGTCGCAATGACGACTCGGGACGACCATCAGCAGCTCGACGCCGGTCTGCGGTTGGACACCGAAGCCGACACCCCTGCAGCCCGCCCACCGGCATGTAGCGCCGGGTCTGGTCGACGTAACGTCATGGCCCTGGCGGCGCGACACCGGGCGGGCCGCGAACTTCGCCCGCACCTGCTGCCCACACACCGGGAGCACCTCGTTGTCCTCCCACGCCGACTTCGGTATCGGGTCACTGGCTGGTGTCTGATCGATCAACCGTGCTGCGCTCGGCCAGCCGGTTGAGTTCGGTGACGGCGAGTCGACGCACAGCTTGGTCGGGGTCGTTGGCATACCGGCGCAGGATGTCCGGGGCAGCTTCGGGCGCGAGATGTCGTGCCACGACCGCGACCCGCTGGCGGACCATCGGGTCCGGGTCGTCGGTCAACTCGACCAGGAGCTGGCTCCCGTGGGCTCGGCTGGCGCTGGCCAGGCCGCTGAGAGTAGCCGCCCGTACCGCGGCCTCCCCGTCTCGCGCCAGCATCGCGAGCTGCGGAGCCACGCGGGAATCCGAGTCGACCGCCTTCGGGAGCGCTTTGGCGGCCTGGACCCGCATCTGCGGGTCCTGCTCGGCAGCCAACGCCAGCAGCGCGTCCACCGCGGCCGGGCCGCCCACCGAACCAAGGGCTTCCACGGCGTCCTCGCGGACATGCCGGTCCGGGTCGTGGAGTAGCTGCCGCAGAGCCGGCGTCGCCTCATCCTTGCCGAGTCGCCCGAGTGCGTACGCGACCATGGACCGTACCCGTGGGGACAGGTCAGCGGCGAGAGCAACCAGCGGCGCCACCGCGTCAGCCCGGCCGGTGTAGCCGAGCCGGCTCACCGCCGACACCCGCACCTGCTCATCCAGGTCGCCCAACGCTGCGGCGAGCAGGGCGAATGCCCGAGCGTCGCCGACGGGGTCAGGGATCGAGCCGATCGCCAGGGACCTGACCTTCGGATCCGGGTCGGCCGCGGCCACCGCAAGCAACTCCATATCTTGCGCTTCGACCACGAACCCAAGCGCCCACAGCCCCACACGGCGAAGCTCGGGCGTATCGCCGGTGGCGAACTCACGGACCACACGCTGGCTGGCCGCCCGATCCGCGTGCATCAGCTCGATGATCTCAGCCTGCAAGCTGTCCTGGTCGTCGCCCAGGTCGCGCGCCGAGGCGCGCAACAGCACCGGCAGTGCCGCCAACCCGTGAATGCCGGCCAGGACGGCGGCGATCAGGTCGCGACCGTAGAAATTCTGCTCATCAAGGAACTGGTCCAGCGCCTCCTGCAGCTGCGGCACCAAACTGGTATCGCCGCACGCCGCCAGCGCCGTAACGACAGGGGCCACGTCCTCGTAATCATCCTCCAGGTCCGCGGCATGCCGAACCACGGCCTCCAACGCCCCACGACTGTCGATCATCCACGCACCATGCCACACCGCTGGAACAGACAACCAGCTCTGCAAGCAGGCCCGGCATGCCGAGACTCCTGCCACAAATGCCAGCTAAGCCACCGCACCGCATCGTCCTCCGAGACGCTGCACGAAACGCCGAGCAGACATAATCCTGGTTCAGTTGGGCCGTTCAGAGTGTCATCCTGATGTGCGGCACCTCAGACAGCATGTGATCCCATCGGTCAGCTGTCCGGTCATGGAAGATGGTTGGCACTCGCGTCCCACCCGATGCTTGACGTGATCGATATTCCGGCTTTTTCATCGCGCGATGGTTGCCGTCATCGTGGGCTGGGAAGGCCGGGATTGACGCTGGTGGAGTTGTCGATCGTTGAGCAGCGGTCCAGGCGGTCCTGCCGGGGTGTCCCGGCAGAGCCTTCATCCCTGGATGGCGGCGAGGCGTCATCTGCTGGTGGCACGGCCTCTTGACTTCAGGTAGACCTGAAGTCGGAGAGTGGCGTCCATGAGCGAAGACACGATGGACGCCACTCCCGGGTTGGTCGCACGACTCGACGCCGCGGAGACCGAGGCGGGCGTGGTGCGTCTACGACACCGCAGCTACGAGCTGCTGGACCTCTCCCCCGGCGCCTCGGTGGTTGACGTGGGCTGTGGAACGGGACGCGCGGTTGCCGAACTCCACCAGCGCGGCGCCGCCGCGATCGGTGTCGACCCGGACGAACTGATGATCGCCACGGCCCGACGCCGCTGGCCGGGGGCCGACTTCCGGATGGGCAGCGCGGAGTCTCTCCCGCTGCCCGACCAGGCGGTGTCGGGCTACCGGGCGGACAAGGTTCTGCACGTGCTGCCGGACCCGTCTGCGGCGCTGGCGGAGGCACACCGTGTGCTGACCCCGGGTGGGCGGATCGTGCTGGTCGGACAGGACTGGGACGCGCTGATGATCGACTCGTCCCACCCTGAGCTCACCAGGGCGATCCTGCGCAGCCAGGCCGACTCCCTACCGAACCCCCAGGTGGCCCGGTCCTACCGGAACCTGCTCCTGGACGCCGGATTCCAGGACGTCGCCGTCGAAGCGCACACCAGCATCTTCACCGAACCCGGATTCCTGCCGATGGTCGAGGCCTTCGCCGCCAAGGCGGACGCCGCAGGCAGCGTCACCGTCGAGCAGAGTGGTGCCTGGCTGCGCGAGCAGCAGTTCCGGGCGGCCATGGGACGGCTGTTCGTGGCCGTACCGATGATGGTGGCCTCAGCCCGCCGCTCCTGAGCCTTCGACCTGATGTTCCGTCGAGCCGCAGCTGGAAAGTTCACGTCGGGATAAGAGTGGACCGATGGGTGACGGAGCCCGCTCCGACGGCTGCGGATCGTTGGCTGGTCATCGCGACAAGGTCGGCACGTCATGCGGGTACGTGAGGTGTGGCCTGCGGCGCGATTCGCGCTTGCACCATGGCCTGGTAGTGCGGGCACACACTGAAGTCCTCGTGCTCGCACTCCAGGCCCCCTTCGATGAACCGCAGCGAGTCCTGCAGAGCGGCGATGCGTGCGAGGAGGTCCGTGCGGTGGCGGAGCAGGATCTCGCGCCGGCGCGCCGGCACGGCGGAGGCCATCAACTCACGGATCTGCTCCAGTGTCAGTCCCGCCTCCTTCGCGTGCAGGATCGTCGCGACCCGGTACAGGTCGGCGGAGCGGAAGCGGCGGCGCCCAGCCACGACCCGGGCCGGCGTCAGTAGCCCCACTGACTCCCAGTGCCGCAACACGTGGGTCGCCAGCCCGAACCTGCCGGCGATCTCGCCGATCGTCATCGTCGCCTCGTCGTCTGGCTGCATGCCCCGACCTTAGGCCGCGACCCTGTCGATCACGGCGAGCCACCGGCGCCTCACATCAGCCGAGCCGTTCGGCGGGCCGACCGGCGCCGCTTCCTCCTCACTGCGCTGCCGGATGCCACCCGAACCGTCATCGGGCTTCTTCGAGGACATCGCCATGTTGGGCCGCCTCCCACTCCCGCATGCTCGGGTAACGATCGCCGCAGTACCGGCGGCCCAGCAGGGGCAACTCGGCGCCGTGGTGAATGGACTCGCGGTGTGCGTGCAGAAGGGGCTTCGCGATCGGTGCACCAACGGACTTCGCGGCGACCTGCCGCGCACCGCAGTCGAGATCGTGCACAAGCCCGGCGGGCAGAGGGGCTTCGCGACCGGCGGGGCACGGGACGCTGGCGATGTCCGTCCTCCACGGGGTGCCGTCCTGTCGTAGCCGAATTCCAGCCCCTGGCCCTACTGCATCGAAAAGATCGCCTCCAACGCCCACCTCGAGATGCGGTGAAGAGCCCAGACGTCCGGCTGGGCTCTTCACCGCATGTTCGCGGCTATGCCGATCGAATTTGCCGGAAGAAGGCGCGGATGTCGCGTACGAGTAGCTCAGGCTGCTCGATCGCGGCGAAATGGCCGCCGCGATCGTACTCGGTCCAGCGGACGATGTTGTTGGTCCGCTCGGCGATGTGCCGCAGCGGAATGAAGTTGTCCTGGGGAAACACCGCCAGCCCGGTAGGAGTCGCCGATGGTTCGGGCGGTGAACCCCAGTACGGGGCGTGTGCCCGCTCGTAGTAGATGCGCGCGGACGAGCCGGCGGTCCCGGTCAGCCAGTAGAGCATGACGTTGGTCAGAAGGTGGTCACGGTCCACGGCGTCTTCGGGCCGGTCGGACGAGTCGCTCCACTCGGCGAACTTCTCCGCTATCCAGGCCAGCTGTCCCACTGGGGAGTCGGTCAGCGCGTAGGCGAGTGTCTGTGGACGAGTGGACTGAATCTCGGCGTAGCCCTGACGCTCACGCATCCATTGCTGCGTGCGCTGCCAGGACGCGAGCGTACGTTGGCGCTCCTCGAGCGTCAGGGCGCTCAGTTCCTCCGCGGTCGGCTCGCTGACCGCGTGAGCGCCCGGCAGGAGGTTCAGGTGTACGCCGATGATGTGTTCTGAATGCCTGCGGCCCAACTCTCGCGAAATCGCCGATCCCCAGTCGCCGCCTTGGGCGCCATAACGCGGGTAGCCGAGGCGCTCCATCAGTTCGGCGAAGGCGTCCGCCACTCGATGGTGTTCCCAGCCGGGCTCGTTGGTCGGCCCCGACAGCCCGAATCCGGGGATGTGGGGCAGCACCAGATGAAATGCGTCGGACCGCTCCCCTCCGTGGGCACGCGGATCGGTCAGGGACGCGGCGATCTCAGTGAACTCCACGATCGAGCCGGGCCAGCCGTGGATCATGATCAGCGGGATGGCGTCCGGCTCGGGTGAGCGGATGTGCGCGAAATGTATGCTTGCCCCGTCGATCGTGGTCGTGAATTGGGGCCACTGGTTCAGCGTCGTCTCAGCGGTCCGCCAGTCGTAGTCATGCCTCCAGTAGCGGACCAACTCCTCGAGATAAGCACGCGGTATGCCGTAGGACCAGCCCACCCCGGGTAGCTCGTCCGGCCAACGAGTGCGGTCCAGACGCTCATGCAGGTCGTCCAGCTCGCGTTGCGGAACGTTCAGGCGGTAGGGGCGGAACAGGTTGTCGGAAGGAATCGTCATCACCTTGATCTTATGTTTGGGTCGCCGCGCAGCCTGACGTGAGCGGACGGGAGAGCACCTGCGAGCCGTGACACCCTGCCTCCAGGGCGCTCAGCCGGGAGCGACCGTCGCGGCAGGCGCAGGTTCAGCTCGCGGGAGGCCGTGACGGTGGGTAAGCGGAGGCTGCACGCGCTATCGCGTTCAGGCCGCCGCGTCTAGTCGCGCGCGTAGCTCGTCGGGGAGCACCAGGGCGGCACCGTTGAGGGCCTCTTCCAACTGAGCGCCCGCCGAGCGCGAAGCCCTCCCGCTGACGGCGCTCACCGCGATCGGGCCGCCGCGATCCCGACCATGACGGTCCCTCAGAGCGTCCGCACAAGTGACCGGAAGCAGCGTGTGCGGCGCGAGGTGTCGGCAGGCCGGCGGATGCCGTCAGGGCACCAGGCTGGTCCCCTGAGGCCGAGCCTCGGCCGACGGCGGAGGCGAGAGTGCCGCCCCGAAACGGGCCGCGACCGCCGCCACGGCGGCGTGTAGTTCCGGGCCTTCTTCCACCGAGAAGTCGAACGGGACTGGTGCCAGCCACTCCTGCGCGTACATCGCTGGGTTGCCGGTGCTGCCCACCAACACGCATCGGTCGCCGTCGGCGTGGAGGCGACCCATCGGCGGCCGGATCCAGGGCGCCACCTTCTCCCGCGGGGCATGGAACACCACCCGGGTCGGGTACTTCCAACCCGCGCCCAGATTCTCCTCAAGCGCGGCGACAGGATCCAGGTCGTCGGGCGGTGTGAACCCGCGCGGGGTCTGCCGCACGGCCCGGATCCGGTCTACGCGGTACGTGCGGACCGCGCCGGCGCGGTGCGAGTGGCACAGCAGGTACCAGCGGCCGTACCGCACCACGACTGCCCACGGGTCGACCTCGGCGGGCCACTCATCGCCACTCTCGCTCCCGTAGGTGACGACGACGCGGCGTCGGTCAGCGACAGCGGCGATCAGTGCGCTCGTGGTGGCCGGGTCGGGGCGAACCGAATGCCGATCGGGGGTGACCGCGGCGTACGCCCGTAGCGCCGCTGCCTGCCGCCCGAGGCTCTCCGGGAGTGCCCGGATGACCTTGCTGAGGGCCGAGCCGATCAGGTCCTCGGCGTCGATGGCGTTCGGCTGCCCGTCGAACACGGCCATGACCAGGCCGAGGGCCTGCTCCTGGGTGAAGACGACCGGCGGTAGCCGGGCGCCGCGGCCCAGCCGGTAACCCCCGTACGGTCCGCGGGCCGACTCCACCGGGATGCCGGCCTCGCGCAGGATGCCGATGTAGCGCCGCGCGGCCCGTTCTGTCACGCCTAGGAGCGAGGCGAGCTGGTAGGCAGTCGTGCCGTGGCGTGCCTGCAGGATCTCGAGCGTGCGCAGGGCCCGGGCGGTGGGGCTCGGACCGGTCGGCACGACGGCCAGGGTACCGGAAGCATTTCGTCCGGAACCGCCGCTAGGTTCACCCAATGACCGCAGAACAGATCGTGCTCTTGGGTGGCCTGTGGCTCGACGCATCGGTGTGGAGCGGCGTCGTGTCGGAGTTGGAGCGGAGGGGCCGCCGTACGGTGCCGGTCACCCTGCCGGGTCAGGGTGACGGAAACTTGTCGGCGACGCTGGCCGACCAGGTGACCGCCGTGCTTGCCGCTCTGGACGAGGGGCCTGGTCGCTCGGTGGTGGTGGGACATTCCGCAGCCTGCACCCTGGCCTGGATGGCGGCCGACGCGCGCCCCGATCGGGTCGCGAAGGTGGTGCTGATCGGTGGGTCGCCGTCGTGCGACGGCCAGCCGTATGCGAGCTTCTTCGACATCACCGACGGCGCCATGCCGTTCCCGGGTTGGCACCCGTTCGAAGGTGCGGACGCGGCCGACCTGGACGAGCAGGCACGGCGGGAGTTCGAGGCGGCCGCGATCCCGGTTCCGCAGGGTGTTGCCAGGGGCGTTGTACGCCTGAAGGACGAGCGGCGGTTCGACATACCGGTCGTGCTGGTGTGCCCCGAGTTCACCCCAGCCGAAGCGCGGGGATGGATCGCGGCGGGCGACCTACCTGAGCTGGCCCGAGCCAAGCACGTCGACCTGGTCGACCTCGATTCCGGACACTGGCCGATGATCACGCGGCCGACCGAGCTGGCGCGGATCCTGGCCGCGGTCTAGCAGGGCGTCCGGGGCTGCGCCACCGGGCCCGCAGTGGGTGGGGCGTGCGCGGCATTTACACGCAGGGAAACGCCGCTGGAGCGATTTGCCGCCTGCCGCGCACACGACTGGCGAACCCGCAGGACGTCAACCAGCTGCAACAGGTCGCTGTGGTGCCAGCGAGGGTGGCCCTCGCCAACCCCTCCTCCGGCATGAGGATACGGCCAACGGACCTGACCTGGGCGGACTCTGCGGTTGCCGGACAGTGCTTGATAGCCCTTGTCGTTGTGAGTTGTGCCGGAGGTGCGCCCGCCGATCTTCACTCCGAGCCGTTGATCCGGTGACCGGCCTTGATTGGGACCGCTGTAACGCCTCCGCCGCCTCGGGCTAAGTACCGGGTGAGAAGCACCGCCAAGCGAGGGAGATCAAGTGAGTGATGGCGACCGCTTCGTTGGAGATCTGAGACAGATTGCCGTAGACCCGATTGCCTTCAGGGGCTACTACAGGGCTCACTTCAACGCGGTACAGAACTACCTGGCACGTCGAGTGCCGGACACCGAGCGGGTGGCTGACCTGACAGCCGACGTGTTCCTCGCCGCGATCGCCGCGGCTCCGCGCTACCGGGCGTCGAGAGGCACCCCGCTGGGATGGACGTACGGGATCGCCCGCAACGTACTGATCGCCGACCTTCGACGCAGCGAACGGGAGCGGCGGGCGGTTGATCGTGTCGCTGGCCGGAGGCAACTCAGCGACGATGACATCGCACGCCTGGAGGAACGCATCGATGCGCAGGCTGCTGTGCGACGGATGATGCCCACGCTCGGTGAGCTCACCGAAGGCGAGCGGGCCGTCCTGGAATTCGTCGCGATCGAAGGCTTGACCATTCATGAAGCGGCCGCTGCGTTGAGAATCTCCACCGTCGCCGCGCGTGTTCGACTGCACCGCGCGCGCCGCCGGTTAGGCCGGCAGGAGACGTCGAACGAGCTAGTCCCTCAGCTGATTCTGGAGGCATTGCAGTGAACCAACCGACGACGTTTGAGGACCGCCTGCTGGCCGTTCTTGAGGCCGAGGTCGCGGAAGCGGCAGCTCGATCCACTGCTGGGCGATACCGCCGCCGCAGGCGTACGTGGCAGATCAGCTCGCTGGCCGGCGCAGGGGCTCTCGCGGTGGCCGCAGCCGTTGGCGTGCCGGCGATGGTCGGGCCCGGGACTGGTTCGGCTGCCTGGGC
This sequence comes from Micromonospora chaiyaphumensis, assembly GCF_900091435.1. Taxonomy (GTDB): domain Bacteria; phylum Actinomycetota; class Actinomycetes; order Mycobacteriales; family Micromonosporaceae; genus Micromonospora; species Micromonospora chaiyaphumensis. The sequence goes on along the minus strand of NZ_FMCS01000003.1, from coordinate 533,432 downwards.
GGTTGAGACTCGTCCTGACGGTTCAGTTGAGGTGAGCATTCGCGACTTCAAGGATCCCGCGGGGTTGGAGCGACGGCTGGCAACGGCCGGCATCCCTGCCTACGTCGAGTTCATCCCGCACGGCACGGTCTGCACCTATCGGACTGTCAGCTCCGGAACCTCGCTTGATGGGCTCGTGACGGCGGGGTCCAGGTACGCCACCTTCAAGATTCACGCTGGCCAGCTGGGTGCGAACGAGCGGCTGGTGGTGACAGGGGTCGCATCTGACGGCAGCGGCAGACTGGGTGCCACTCTGGTCGGCGTTGTCCCGCTCAATGAGGCACGGTGCGATGTCGTTCCTGCCGACCCCACGCCCCCCGGACCGCCGCCGTCTTCTGGACCGTCAGGTTCGCCACTCCCAACGGCCACCCCGCAACGGTAAGGGGCAGAGCCGAACCAGCGCTCCAAAGCCATCCCATCGCCTACGTCCGCACCTCGTGGAGTGGGTGGGGACTGCGCGGTCAAGTGGATGTCCTAAGCTCGCGGGAACAGAGCACCAGGCAGCTGGGAAGTTCATGTGCACGTGCTCGACGACCCCGAAGGTCTGTCACCGAGAGCTCAGGCGTTCCTGTGCCGCGCCGGGACCCGGCAGCCGGAGCAGCCTCGCCTGCTGACCGACTTTGTGCAGGTGGCAGACCGGTCGGGACGGCTGATTGCGGCGCCCCTTGAGTTGACCGTCAGGCGGGAAGGCTTCGCCGCCCGCTTCGGCGGGTTGCGCTACGACGTTCGCCGCAGCGTCCGCATCGGCGACGAGCGCCGCGACACCCTCCGCTGCTGGCAATTCGACCTGCTCGACATGGTTCGGGCGGAGCGCATGGGGTGGTCATTTGCGTGGTACGGCGAGCGCGTGTCGTCACCCGTGCTCTACCTAGCGCACACTGACGGCCGATTCGGGGTCAGCGTGGGCGGTCCCTTCCTGGAGGTCTGTCCCTCGATCAATCACCTGATCGAGGGACACGCACTCATGGACGAGCTGCACGACTGGGAGCCTGTGCCACCCAGCTCGCTGGAGGCGTGGGTCCCCAACGACACCACCAATGCACACCTTGGCGAGCTCCTCGCCGCACTGCCACCCGTCCCTGAGGCATCGGGACCACATGATCAATGGTGGTGCTCCGACCAACTCGCAATCCGCCTGTTCCGCGGATGGACCGATAGTCAACCGCGACCCACCGGCGTCATGATCTGGAGCCGGAATGGCCAGATTTGATGAGTCAGCGACAGCACTCGCTTGATTCGTCCCGTCCTGGTTCGAACCCGGCGACAACCTGACTCGGCGGAGGAACACCGCACCGGCCGTTGACCGGCAGCCGAGCCGTTCCCGGAGCCGTCACCCGTAGAGGGAGCGGGCTCCCGGGCTGTTGCCCGTGAAGCGTTGGCCCATGGCGATCTCGTCGCCGACCACTGCCCAGACAGTCTCGTCGTCGCGGAACGGGAGCGGGTCACGGCTGCTCGTCTCCTGACGGATCCGCTCGACCTCGCGCTCCAGTCGCTCGAAGCCGGCCTCCTCGTCGCCGCCACTGAAGCTGAACTCGTCGAGCAGGCGCTGGAACGCCGCGGTGACGTGGACGAGAGAGGAAACGTCCGTGTGGAGTTCCTGCACGGTCTCCTCGTCGGCGTCGACGGCGTACACCCTGCCGGTACCCGGATCGAGGGCGAGGTGGGCGTTGAGCAGCCAGCCGATGACGGGCCAGGCGCCCGCGTCGGCCGGGGCGTCCACGAAGTCCTCGACGTCGACGACATCCTGGACGAGGGGTAGCCGGCCGGCATCCTCGCCGGACCCGCGCAGCCAGAGCGTGCCGGTGGGGACGCCGACGGTCTGCAGGAGGCGGGCGCCGCCGGTGCCCGCGGCGGCGGCCGGGAAGGCGGTGCCGGGCAGGGACGAGAGCCGGTCTTCGCCAAAGATGGCGACGAGTTCGCTGCGGGTGATGTCGAACAGCACTGCCGGAACCCCAAACTCGCGGCGGCACGGGCGCCGCGGACCTATCAGTGGGCGGAAGGAAGCACCACCAGGGTCACCCATGCCGTCTCGCACCGTCGAGCTGGTGCTCTGCCCGGGCGTCTCTCGCTGCCCGCCGGTCACTTTTTCGGCACGGCCGGGCTGCGTCCGATCGTCTGGGACCTCCGGTTCGTCTCCACCCACAGGTCGTCAGGACCCGCGTCGTGGCTGAGGTGGCCGCCGCCATCGCTGACGGTGTACGGGTCAGCCGTGCGGCCGACAGCCGCGGGACCATGGCGCCTGCCAGGGGTCGCTCCGCCAACTGGTCGAACCGTTGACGGAGCGCACGCCGTCACCAGGCAGAGGGCCACCACCGCGGCCGAGGTGCAGGTCGGCCGTCTGGTTGACGCCGTCGGTAAGGCCTTGCCGCCGGTGGGGATAGAACGGGGGCAAGCGGGGCCTCGGGCGTCTGCTGGCGTTCCGGTCGATCAATGCCTTGGCGCTGGCGGCGTCCCACCGCACCGAAGTGCTCCTGCTCGAACGGCTCCACGCACTTGCCGGCCAGCACCAGGGGCAACCCGGCCGCCCGACATACCTCGATTGCCAACTCCGGCGCCTTCTCGGGGCTGAATCGGGCGAGCCAGTGCACCGGTCGCCCTGCCCGGCCGGCCACTGAGTGAGTCGCTCGATTGCGGGATGCCGGCCGGCTTGTGGCTCCAGGGCGGGCTGATCCTCCCGGCCTGGAGCCCCCACCCGGGTCAGGCTGTCGCCATCTGTCGGACGTGTTTGCCCTCGGCGAACTCTTCGACCATCTTGGCGCAGAAGGCCGGAAGGTCGCTGGGGCTGCGGCTGGTGACCAGTCCGTTGTCGACCTGCACCTGTTGGTCGACCCAGTTCCCGCCCGCGTTACGGATGTCGGTGCGCAGGCTGGGGAACGAAGTGACGGTCCGGCCGTTGACCATCCCGGTTTCGACCAATGACCAGGGGCCGTGGCAAATCGCTGCCACCGGCTTCTGTTGCTGGAAGAACCCCCGGACGAAGTCCATCGCCTGCGGGTTCATCCGGAGCCGATCGGGGTTGACCGTCCCGCCCGGCAGCAGCAGGGCGTCGTAGTCGGCCGCGTTGGCCTCGTTGACGGTCCGGTCCACCCGGTAGCGGTTGGCCGGGTTGATGTCCTGGTTCATTGACTGGATCTCGCCGGAATTCAAGGAGATCAGGTGGACTTCGGCCCCCGCCTGCTCCGCGGCGGCCCGGGACTGGGTGTACTCCACGTCCTCCACCCCGTCGGCGGCGAGACAAGCGACTCGCTTGCCGGTCAGTGGTTGCTGGCTTTGCGCCATTTTTGGGCCTTCCCTTCGCGGCGCCGCCCCGTCGGCGGCGCATCGTTCGCTCGCGGTCGCCTTCCCGGTGCGGGCACCGGGAAACAGGCCGGTGAGCGCCGCTCGGAGAGGGACAATCCCACCCATATGCCCGCCGCTCAGACAGGGCCTGCGCGGAGAAAGGTCGCGTTACGAGCGCGTGCTGCCTGCCGCAGCGGGTAACGCACCCAACCCATTGGTACTGAGGCTCCGGAAAGGGCCGCCATGACTCTTGCTGCTGCCGCCATCGAGCTACCGTCCGGCCAGACCATGCCCGTGCTCGGCCAGGGAACGTGGTACCTGGGCGAGCGCCCCGGAAGGCGGCGGGACGAGATAGCCGCCCTACGCGCCGGGCTGGACCTGGGCATGACCATGATCGACACTGCGGAGATGTACGGTGACGGCGCCTCCGAGGAACTCGTCGGCGAGGCGATCACCGGACGGCGCTCCGACGTCTTTCTGGTCGACAAGGTGGTGCCGTCCAACGCGAGCCGACGGGGAACCGTGCAGGCCTGCCGCCGCAGCTTGCAACGGCTCGGCGTCGACCACATCGACCTCTACCTCCTGCACTGGCGCGGTTCGCATCCACTCGCGGAGACGATCGAGGCGTTCGCCGAACTCGTTGACGCCGGTGACATCGGGCAGTGGGGCGTGAGCAACTTCGACCTCTCCGACATGACGGACCTACTCGAGGCGGGCGGGAACTCCTGCGCGACCAACCAGATCCTGTACAACCTCACCCGCCGCGGTCCCGAGTACGACCTGCTGCCGTGGCTACGCGAGCACCGAATCCCGGTGATGGCGTACTCGCCGATCGAGCAGGGCCGACTGCTCGGCCACCCCCAGATCTCGGAGGTCGCCGCCCGGCACGGAGCCACGCCCGCCCAGGTTGCGCTGGCCTGGCTACTGGGGCAGGAGAGGATCGCGGCCATCCCCCGATCGGCCAATCCCGAACACACCCGGGAGAACGCGGAAGCACACGACCTGTATCTGACTGAAGAGGACGTGGCGGCACTCGACACGGCGTTCCCGCCGCCGGCCGGACCGCAACCGTTGGAGATGCTGTAGCCGTCACCCACCGTTTCGGGCGGACGGCGCTTCGTAGGTCCAGCGGCGCCTTCCGCCCGACGGTGGAGGGTGGTGGGCGCCGGGCCAACGGTGACGGTCATTGGCGTCGGTCGGTCAGCCTGCGGGCCGACGGACGCCACCTGCATGTACCGGCGGAGTACTGACCCGCACCTCGGTGCGGTAGCGGCGCCTCTGCCGTTACCGCCGGAGCTTTTTGGCAGGTCCGCGCGCCCGATCTAGGTGCCGACCCGGCGGGGCTCGAGCTGTCCCGTCCCCGGCCCGGTCAACTGCCAGAACTCCTGCGGCAACTGGTCGACAAGGTCCCCGTACTCCTTCGCGCTGACCGACTCACGAAGGGTATCCAGCACGGCCTGTGCTCCGTCGGTGGCCACTTGGCGATCCACCCCGGCCCGTGACTGCACCCGTTCGAGGAATTCGGCGAGCCCGAACCGTTCCGGATCTTCGGTGGGCCTATGCACCAGGCCTCGTAGCTCCTCAGGGAGCTGGGAGGCCAGGTCCCTCGCCTGGCCACCAGTGATCCGTTCTGCCAACGTCTCGAGCGCGGCGCGGGTGATCGGTTCCGCCTGCGCCGGCGGAACCTTCGGTCTCGCTGCCACGGACTGGATGAACTCGGTGTAGTCCACCTCGGATCCCCTCTCGAACCGGATTGCGGCGGGTACCCGCGCCCGCCAGGGGTGAAACGGCGGTTTGCCCTCCCTCAGCCGCGGGGTGGTCGAGGGCGATGGGTGATCCTGCGGGTCACCCGAAACTGGTACAGGCCGGCGCTGGTGACGGCGTAGAAGGCGGGCAGGAGGAGGAAGATGACGAGGCCGACCAGGGGCGTCACCAGGTAGCCGAGCACCCCCGCCAGGACGTACAGAACGACCCCGGCGAGGGCCCGCAACCGCTCGACGTGGAAGAACTGATCCCTGGCCTGCTCCTTCAGCAGGTCGGGGTGCCGGGCCAGGTAGTGGTAGAACGCCAGCCACGCCGCGCACAGCGACGCGCCGATCAGCGCGTAGAAGGCGATGGCCACGCGCTGGTCGGCGTTGTCGTGCTCCTGCAGGGCGTGCGACACGACGATGGTCGGAAACGGCAACAGCGCCGTGGTGAACAGCACCAACAGGTTCATCCAGTGCAGGCCGCGATCGGTCTGCTGGATGCGGTTGAATGCCGCCTTGTGGTTGAGCCAGACGACGGCCACGTACGAGTAGGACGCGAGATACGCCACGTATGCCGGCCACTGGCTGAGCAGTCCGGACAGCAGGCGGCCGGGCGGGACATCCGGCACCCGGAGGTCCAGGACCAGCAGCGTGATGATGATGGCGAAGATGGCGTCGCTGAACGCCACGGCACGGCTGGTGTCCGACCGGGTGCCGAGGTCGGTTTCTGGCCCGCTCACCGACCGCGCCTACCCAGGGTCGTCCGCGGCAAACAGCCAGGCACCCGTCGCCCGTGATGCGAATCAGTACGACCGGCGCCTCCCGATAGACACCGCATCCGGCGACCGTGCACGCCGTGGTCGCCGGATGCGGGTGGTCGTCAGGGCTTGAGGACGACCTTCTCGCAGTGGTCCTGTTTGTTCTTGAAGATGTCGAATCCGCGTTCTGCCTCGTCGAGCGGCAGGGTGTGGGTGATGACCCGGGTCGGATCGATCTCGCCGCGTTCGATTCGCTGCAGCAGCGGCTTCATGTAGCGCTGTACGTGGCATTGGCCGGTACGCAGGGTCAGCGCTCGGTTCATCCACGCGCCGGAGGGGAACTTGTCCAGGAAACCGCCGTACACGCCGATCACCGAGACGATGCCACCGCTGCGGCACGACAGGATCGCCTGCCGCAGTGCGTGCGGGCGCTCGGTCTCCAAGCGGACCGCCTGCTTGGCCCGGTCGTAGGCGTGGACGTGTGCGCTGCCGTGGGTGGCCTCCTGGCCGACCGCGTCGATGCACTTGTCCGGTCCCCGCCCACCGGTCAGTTCCAGCAGCCGGGACCGCACGTCCACCTCCTCAAAATTGATCGTCGTGTAGCCCGCGCGTTCCGCCATCTGCAGCCGGTACGGCTCCTTGTCGATGGCGATGACCTTCGCGGCGCCGAGCACCCGGGCGCTGTCCATGGCGAACTGGCCGACCGGGCCGGCGCCCCACACCGCGACCACGTCGGTGGGCTGGATGTCACACAGGTCGGCACCCATGTAGCCGGTGGGCAGGATGTCGGAGAGGAACAGCACCTGCTCGTCGGTCAAATCGGACTCGATCTTCAATGGACCGACGTCGGCGAACGGCACTCGCGCGTACTGCGCCTGACCGCCCGCGAAGCCGCCCGTCAGGTGTGAATAGCCGAAGATCCCGGCGACCGGATGACCGAACATCTTCTCCGCGATCCCGGCGTTGGGGTTGGAGTTCTCGCAGCAGGAGTACAGCTCGGCGGCGCAGGCACCGCACGCGCCGCAGGCGATCGGGAACGGCACGACGACCCGGTCGCCGACCCGTAGCTTGTCGGCGGGCACTCCTGCGCCGACCTCGATCACCTCGCCCATGAACTCGTGGCCGATGACGTCGCCGTCCTGCATCGTGGGCACATACCCATCGATCAGGTGCAGGTCCGAGCCGCAGATCGCGGTGGACGTGATCCGTACGATGGCATCGCGCTTGTTCAGGATCTTCGGGTCCGGCACGTCACGGACCTTGACCTTGTTGCGGCCCGCCCAGGTGTTCGCTCTCACGCGTCCGCTCCCTTCGCGAGGTCGGAAGCCGACAGCGGTTGCGCCGGACGCTGCGGGAACTCCTTGCGGGCCCGCTTGCCCCACGGGGCGCCGTCGGACCGGACCACCTCGCCGGTCTCCAGCACCTGCTTGAGCCGGCGCAGATCGTCGTCGAGCTGCTGGTGCGGTTCCTCCCCGAAGTACTTGGCGACCGCCTTGCCGACGGGGCCACCCGGGATGTCGTAGGTCAGCAGGACCTGTACCTCGGTGCTCACACCGTCCGGGGCGGGCACGAACCGAACCGTACCGGCGTTCGGCACGTCGGCGTTCCCGGTCGACCGCCACGCGATCTTCTCGCCGGCCGCCTCGTCGATGATCTCGGCGTCCCACTCGACGTTCGTGCCGAACGGGGCGCTGGCGGACCAGTGGCTCGTACGGCCGCCGGTGGCGCGGACCTCCTGAAGATGAGCCATGAACGTGGGAAGGTTGCCCAGATCGCGCCAGAACGCGTAGACCTCCGATGCGGGTTTGCGAACGGTTGTCGTGGCTGTCAGCTCCATGGCTCCTCCTCTGCGTGCGCCCCGTACCGCCGGCCCGGAGCCGATCTGCTTCGCCCGAGTGGCTTGCACGGCGGTCAGTAGGTCCAGCACGGTGATCCCGAGGACGGCGCCGGTGACACCGACGAGCCGCCGCCGGCGGGGCCCGCCCCGGTGAGCGAGGGCCATTCCGAGCGAGGTCAGGTCCATCGCGTCGCCCACGACACGGGTCCACACCCAGATGCCCTTCCGCCGGCTGGTTAGGAGCCCGGCCGCGTGTACCAGCTCCCGCACCCCGACGAGCGGCACCACCGCCCGAGACGTCGGGGAGTCGTCTACGCCGCTGATCCGGCGCACCGTGTCCGGCGCCGCCAGCTGTGCTACGCCCAGACCGAGACTCATCCAGCCGAGCCCGCGCCCCCGCCGCTGCACCTCCTCCTGCCTGACACTCGCTGCCTCTCGGACCGCCAGTTGAGTCACGGGTAGCCTCCGTATCCCATCGCGCCTCGCCGAGCATCCCGGTCATGGCGAACCGGGGCGGCGAACTAGTCGGGCCGGCATACCCGCCGCAGATCCCCTGAACCCCCGCCAAATCGACCGCTGACGGAGACTGCACTTCAGGCCTGGCTACCCCGAACGAACCGATCCGTGCGCGGTGCCCCGCGGTTCGGTCGTAACTCGGACACGCGTCCGCTCACACCCCGCCCATGGTCGGGCTCTACCCGTCCCTCTCATCCCGCCAGCCGCCGGGCTCGGGATGGTAGCCGTAAGCGGCGGCTCGCACCGTTTCCTCGTTCTCCAGCCCCGAGCCGATCGCGCCACCCACGGTGGCCAGCGAACTGGTGATCCAGGCGAGGGTCAGGTAGTCGGTGAAATCGACCGGCCGCTGCAAGGTCTGCTCCAGCACCGATGTGTCGATCAGCAGCGCCTCGACGAGCACTGTTCCAGCGAAAAGGACCAGGTAGGACACCGCCGTGGCCAGAGTGAGGGTGAGGATCGTACCCAGGTTGAACAGCCGGGCCATCTCAGGCGGTGTCTCGCGGCCTGGTGTCTCCCACAGGCCGTGGGCGACGATCAGCCAGGCCACCAACGCGGTCAGCCCGAGTACCATGATCACGGCGAGCCGGAGTCCGCCGAGCGCATCGCCCATCTGCCAGATGGTGTCCGTGGTGAGCGCGAATGCGGCAGTGCCAAAGGCGCCGACCAGCAGCTTGGACAGGCCCAGCAGAGCCCGGCCCGGTCGGTTGGCCCGGACCATGCCGGCCAACAGCCGCACCCGGCCGATCAGCGGCGAGGCCACGTACCCCAGTTCCCCGGCGTTGTCGACCACCTGATGGATGGCCCTAACCCGGCGTGCCAACTCGGCCGGTGCCCAGCCGGCCCGCGGCACCCGCTGGTCCGAGGCGTCGGTGAGTAGTCGGCTCACCATATCCGGAACGGCCGCGCGGGCCGCTCGCAGCTGCTGCAGTCCCAGCGCGGGCAGGGACACCATCGCGACCCGGCGCCGGCCGGAGATCTGCGCGACCAGCGGCACCCCGTCGGTGTGCAGCGGCAGGTCGGTCAGGCAGATTGCGACGTCCCACCGGTCGTCGGTGCGCCGTTCGGCCACGTCGTCGAGCAGCGCCTCAACGCCACCGTCGCGGCGCGGCGCCACCTCCCCCCAGCCTTCCCGAACGGTCCACCGTACGTCCGGGTCCACGCGCTCGGTGAGCCGGCCGGCCAGCTCGGTGGTGAGCCGCGCGGCCACCCGGGCCGGGTAGTCCGGCGGGGTCGCCACAAGCCCGACGACGATCTCCGGGCGGTGCTGTTCGCTGTGGGTCATCGGTGTTCCTCACGGGTAGCCAGGCTCGTCGCCGTTCACCGGCACCAACCGGTTCTCGTGAGCCCTCCGACGGTTGTCATGGTGCTCCCTCTCGGTGTCGGCACGGGGGTCTTTCGCCACCCGGTCGGCGCGGCGGCCACGAAGAAGGTGCCGAGCAGCCCGACGGAACCACACCGCAGGCGAAGGCACCGACCGCTGCCCAGTTTCTGGATCACCTGATAGACGGGCAGGCCCGGGTGCACACAGCCATGAGCGACCCGCTAGCGCCGTTCACCTGTCGTTGGGTCGTCGCGAGCGCGCGTACCGCTGAGCCGTTTGATGCTTCGGCGCACGGGTAGACCGCGATCCGGTCCGAGGGGGTGGGCCGAGGGTCGGAGCCACATACCGATGTTGGGCTCCATCCGGTCCGCATGCGAGGCGAGGCCCGAGGAGTGCGGAATGGCCGAACCGGAGAGCCGGGGCAGGGGCGCACGCGAGACGCCGGCGCAACCGCGCGAGCAGGTCGATCGACAGCGCGACGCCGAGGAGGGCCCGGGAGTGTCCGGTCGTGGCCAGAACCTCGGTCCCGCCGGCGGTCCAACCCGTGCCGAGCGGCCGGGCGAAAGCTCTGCCGCCCCGCAGCGTGGTGAGCACGAACTTCCCCAGCCGGCTGGCGGGCACAGCAGCAAGACGATGTCAGACCCAGACGTCGTCCTCCAGATCCCGCAGGCCAAGGTCGAACAGATCTACGTCGAGGTCGACGACCTGGACGCCTCCGTCTCACTGCGAGCCCGACTGGGTAGCCTGCTCCAGCTCGACGTGGGCGTTCAGGCGCAGCTCGGCACGGTGAAGATCGACATCAAGGGCGTTGAGGCCGAGGCGATGCTCGAGGTTCGGCTCGAAGAGCTCCGCGGCATTCTCGACAGCGCCCTCCGCACCATCGAGCGCAACCCTCAGATCATCGAGTCGCTGGTCAAGACGGTGGACACCGCCGTGAACCAGGTCGGGCAGACAGCTCAGCAGGTGCTCGGGCCGCAGGGGCCGCTGTCGCAGACGCTGCAGCAGACCACCCAGCAGGTCGGTCAACAGCTCGGGCAGACCACCCAGCAACTGGCTCAGAACCGCGCAGCGGCGGCCGGCGGCGGGGGTCTGGGCGGATTCCCGGCCCCTACGGCATGGCAATGGATGAAGAAGATCGTCAACAACAGCCAGCCGCTGCGGCAGGTCGCGGCGCGGCTGGTAGGACCGCCAGGCCAACAACCGCAGAGCTGATCGACGTCCCCCGGCTGGATGCCAAACAGGTGTTTCGCTCCACCTCCTCAGCGATCGCCATGCTCCTCGGCCGACAGAGGGCAGCACCGTCAGGGTGTCGGCGGTGATCGGGAACGGCAGGTTTGTCGCCTCCCGCCGCGGATACTCCGCCTCGTGTTTTATGGCCCGAGTTGTGGGTTGGCCGAAGCAGGCGGACGCCGTGGGCGCCTCCAGCGGCGAACCCGACTGATGCCGAATGGGTGAGCCAGGCGGCGAGCGGCTCGTACGCGACGGAGCCAGTTGGCGCCGGGCAACCATCCTCGAGCTGTTCTTCGACCTGGTTTTCGTCTTCGCGCTCAACCGGATCAGCTTGCGGCTCCTCGAGAACTTCCACGCCGGAGGGCTGGGGTTTAGTGCGTTCGCTGGGACGCTATTGCTGTTTCTGGGACTTTGGTTCATGTGGCAGACCACTGCCGCGTTGACCAGCCGAGTGCATCCGGATTCGCGTCCGGGTCAGTTCATCGTGTTCTCCTCAATGGCGGGCGCAACCGTCATGGCGGTTGCCGTGCCGCAGGGGTTCGAGGAGCGGGCTCTGGTCTTCGCCGGCGCCTGGGTGGTGGTCCGGCTCAGCCGTCTGTTGGTTTACCTCATGGCCAGGCAGGTGCGGACCGGCGGATCCTCACTGCCGGGGTTGCTGTCGCTCGGCGGGAGCACGGTGCCGTGGATCGCGGGGGCCTTGGTGCACGACCCGCTGCTGCGGGGTGGGCTTTGGGCACTCGCGCTGGCCATCGAGTTTCCCGGGTTCGTGGTCGGCTTCAGCCGATGGGCGGGCAAACAGGTCGCGGGCGAGCACCTGGCCGAACGATTGCAGCAGATCTTCCTGATCAGCTTGGGTGAGGCCGTCTTCGTGTCCGGCCGGGCGTTCTCCGACAGCGACCTCGCTCTCGCGCACGGAGTGGGGTTCGCGCTGGCCTTCATCGGCATCGTGCAGCTGTGGCGCATCTACTTCTACCGGGCCGGCCTGGTCCTGCCCCGGGCTATCACCGCCGCCCGGGATCCGACCCGGCAGTCCCTGGCGGCCGCCCTGACTCATCTGATCATGATCTCCGGTGTGGTCCTCGCTGGCGCCGGCTTCGAGCTGTACATCATCGAGCCCACAGGCCGGTCGGAGCCGACTTGGCTCGTTGCCATCCTCGGCGGTCCGGCACTCTTCCTGCTTGGGCGGGCACCCTTCGAACTGCAGGTCTTCGGTCGGATCTCCCGCTCACGGTTGGTCGGTCTCCTCGCCGTCGGCGTGCTGGTCCCGGCTGCTTGGACAGCGCCTCCGCTGGTCGCCGGCGCCGGTGCCACTGCCGTGCTGGCCGGAATCGCCGTCGCGGACGCGCGGCGCGCCCGCGGAGGGGCCTCCGCGCCACCGAGCCCGCTGATGTGACACCCGAGTAGGCGCAGCAAGCCATCCGTCGGCTTGTCCACGGCAGTCGCCGCGCGGCGGTCGAAGGGGTGGGTCACGGCGAGGACTTGCGTCCGTTGATATCCGAGCGCCGGTCCGGCGGCGACAGCGGTCGGCTCGCGCCGAAGGGTCGCTGTCAGGCAGGAACCCATGGGCAGCTCCATCGTGGCGGCTGTGAAGATTCGTCCCTCCGCCCAGGAGGAACCCGTCAGGGCGATCCGGGCCGTTGTGCCATTGATTGGCTGGCGAAGTTCATCGGCACCGCGATGATGGCCGGTGGCGAGCTGGGCAGCATCATTCGCCGCGCCGTCGCGCCGCGACTGAACCTCGTACCCGGCCTCACGGACCTGGCCACCGACAGCCAGACACCTCGGCGTGGAGCGGTCCTTGTTCGTGTCGCACCCGGCAGCGAGCTACACCGATGGCTGGGACGGGGCCACGCGGAGGCAGCTGTCGTTCGTCCGGACGGCGCGGTGCTTGCTGCCAGCTCCCGATTCCCCACGCTCCGCCGAGTTCTGCCCACGCCGGTGTCCCGGCCGACGGCGCCTTGAACCGAGTGCGCCGCCTGCCCTCACCAGGACCAACTTGCCCTCGCGGAACCGAATCTTGTTCGTGTAGATCTGGGTGTAGCTGCTGCCGCCGGGGGTCATGCGTCGCCCTCGTACTCGTTGAGCTGGTCTCCGGGTCACCCTCAACGGCGTAGGAGCGCACGTCGCGCATCTTGAGCCCTGTGAGCTGGTAGAGCATCTTTCGCAGGTACGGCACCGCACTGGCCTTGCCCTCGAACCGGTCAGGCATGCCGAGCGTCGGGCCGTACGGGAACACGAGCACGACGTGGATCTGGGTGCTGACCACGTGGATGTCGGGCCGGCTCGACCCAAACCGGCCGAGCGTCCAGGTGCTGATCGTCACCGTCATGCTGGCCAGCCTGCTGATGTCCGTCGCGGTGTCGACCGCCGTCGCCGATCAGGGGCTGGTCTTCGCCGCGCTCTACCTCGTCAGTGAGGTCGGTTGCGCCCGTACCGCTGCCTGACCGGGGTGCGGGATTCCTCAGCGTGACAGTGCACCGATATGACAGGGTTTGTCGGTATCGGAGCCGTCGGTCAGGCAGATGCGGCGACGGGTGGGGTCAACTCGGGGGCGTACATGAAGGCGTTGGTCAAGGCGGCGGTCGTCACGCTCGGGGGGTTGGTCCTCCGCAGGTTCCTGCTTCCGTCGGGCCGTCATGGGCCCTGGCAGCAGGCCCCGTTGACGCGGCGCGAGCCGCGGTGGCACGTGGTGACCGTGAATCCAGCCCGCGACGAGCTGACCCCGGACTCGCCACTTCCGGAGCCACTGGCCGGTCTCGGTGACGCTGTGGACGTGCGGATCCGCCGCGCCGCGGGCGACCGCGGCATCGAGCTGGCGGTACGGCTGCGTGACGGCGCTCAGTCTCCGGTGACCGCAGGGGCCAGACGACTCGCGGGTCGCGATCCCAACCAGGCGATCCGCGCCGCACTGCGGGAGGCGAAGCAGTTGCTGGAGACCGGCGAGGTGCTGCACCCCGACTTTCCACCCACCACCCAGCCGACGGTGGTCAACAAACCGCTGCAGATGGCGACGCGGCAGGGGCGCCGGGAGGGGCGACTGTGAAGGCACTGTTGTGGCAAGGCGTCAACGAACTGTCGGTGGGCGAGGTTCCGGACCCGACGATGCGCAACGAGCAGGACGCCATCATCCGGGTGCGCAAGACGGTGACGTGCGGCTCCGACCTGCATCTGCTAGGTGGGTACATTCCGTTCATGGAGCGGGGCGACGTCCTCGGGCACGAGTTCCTGGGCGAGGTGGTCGAGGTCGGCCCGCAGGTGCGTAAGCACAAGGTGGGCGACCGGGTGGTGGTCTGCTCGTTCGTCTCCTGCGGCCGCTGCTGGTACTGCCAGCAGCAGCAGTACTCCTTGTGCGACAACGGCAACACCAATCCCGCGATCACGGAGAACGTCTGGGGCTTCGCACCCGGCGGCTGCTACGGCTACTCCCATGCGCTCGGAGGCTTCGCGGGCAGCCACGCCGAGTACATCCGCGTTCCGTACGCCGACCAAGGGGCCTTCACCGTCCCCGACGGCGTGAGCGACGAGCGTGCTCTCTTCGCCTCCGATGCCGCCCCGACCGGCTGGATGGGCGCGGACCTCGGTGGGGTCAAGGCCGGTGACGTGGTCGCGGTGTGGGGCGCGGGCGGGGTGGGCCAGATGGCCGCACGCGCGGCCGTCCTGCTCGGCGCGGAACGGGTGATCATCATCGACCGTTTCGCCAATCGGCTGCAGATGGCGGAGAAGTACCTGGGCGTGGAGGCGCTCAACTACCAGACCCAGGACGTCGGTAGTGAACTCCTGGAACGCAGCGGCGGTCGCGGGCCTGACGTGTGCATCGAAGCGGTGGGGATGGAGTCCCACAGCACCGGCCCGCAATACCTGTACGACCAGGTCAAACAGCAGCTACGCCTGGAGTCGGACCGTCCGATCGCCGCCCGCGAGGCCATCTACCACTGTCGCAAGGGCGGAAGCGTGTTCCTGCTCGGCGTCTATGCCAACCTTGTCGACAAGTTCCCGCTCGGGGCAGTGATGAACAAGGGCCTCACCCTGCGTGGCGCCCAACAGCACGGACACCGCTACATTCCGATGTTGCTCGAACGGATGGCACGCGGCGAGCTGGTCACCGAGCACCTCGCGACACACACCATGCCACTCGACGAGGCGCCACAGGGATACAACATGTTCAAAAACAAGCTCGACGGCTGCGTACGCGCCGTCTTCGAACCCGCCTGATGATCGGTGGCGAGTTCGACAGCGCCACAACCCTGACGGCGAACACCGCGTATCTGGACATCTATCGGCCGGAGCGGGCGTGCGCGCCGGCCCGGGCCGAGGGCCTTTTCGCAACTCGCCTTCTTTGTCCGGCTCGCTGTGACATGGTCCGGATGACTGATCCCGGAGAGAATTGTGCTAGGAGCAGCTCATGCCGAAGCGGGCGAGCGCGGAGCCCCAGGACCGTGAGCCGGCGATCCTCGCCCCGGCGGCGTTCGGTGGCTATCCCGGCCCGCTGCGTCGAGCAGTGCCCGGCAACACCCTGCTCAGGCTGCTCGCCACGACCGACGCCAAGCAGATCGGCCTGCTCTACCTGATCTCGTCGTTCTTCTTCTTCATCGCCGCGGGCATCGAGGCGCTGCTCATGCGCGGCGAGCTCGCCCGCCCCGGGATGCAGTTCCTCTCTCCGGAGCAGTACAACCAGCTCTTCACCTCGCACGGCACGATCATGATGTTCCTCTTCGCCACCCCCCTCGCCTTCGCGTTCGGCAACTACCTGGTACCCCTGCAGATCGGCGCGCCCGACGTCGCCTTCCCCAGGCTGAACGCGTTGGCCTACTGGCTGTACCTGTTCGGCGGCCTGATGGTGCTCGGCTCCTTCATCAACCCGGAAGGTGCTGCGGACTTCGGATGGACGGCGTATCCGCCGCTGAGCCGGGCTGAACACACACCAGGGGTGGGCGGCAACTTGTGGGTCATTGGGTTGGTGCTCTCGGGCGTCGGCACCATCCTCGGGTCGGTCAACCTGGTCACCACCATCCTGACCCTGCGTGCCCCGGGGATGACGATGTGGCGAATGCCGCTGTTCACCTGGGCCATGTTGATCACCGCGTTGATGGCGATCGTGGTGTTCCCACTGCTGTCGGCGACGCTTCTCGCGCTGCTGTCCGACCGGGTGCTCAACAGCCACATCTATGACGCGACCACCGGTGGTCCGGTGCTCTATCAGCACCTGTTCTGGTACTTCGGCCATCCCGAGGTCTACATCGTGGCGCTGCCGTTCTTCGGCATCATCAGCGAGGTGGTGCCGGTCTTCTCGCGAAAACCACTGTTCGGCTACAAGGGCATGGTCCTGGCGCTGTGGGTGATCTTCTTCTACTCCCTGAACGTGTGGGCGCATCACATGTTCGCCACCGGCCAGGTCCTCCTGCCCTTCTTCTCGGTAACCACCTTCATCATCGCCGTGCCGACCGGGGTGAAGTTCTTCAATTGGATCGGCACGATGTGGAAGGGCCAACTCACCTTCGAGACCCCGATGCTGTTCGCGATCGGGTTCCTCGTCACGTTCCTTTTCGGCGGCCTCACCGGCGTGCTGCTGGCCAGCCCGCCGGTCGACTTCCACGTCCACGACAGCTATTTCGTCGTGGGGCACTTCCACTATGTCCTCTTCGGCACCATCGTCTTCGCCGCGTTTTCCGGTGTGTACTTCTGGTTTCCGAAAATGACCGGGCGGCTGCTCGACGAACGGCTTGGCAAGGCCCACTTCTGGACCATGTTCGTCGGTTTCCACATCACCTTCCTGGTCCACCACTGGCTGGGCAACCGCGGAATGCCCCGCCGCTACGCCGACTACCTACCGCAGGACGGCTTCACCACCATGCACACCGTCTCCACGATCGGGTCGTTCGTGCTCGGTGTGTCCACTCTGTTCTTCATCTACAACGTCTGGAAGTCCTGGCGCTTCGGCACCGCTGTCTCCGTCGATGACCCTTGGGGGTACGGAAACTCTCTGGAATGGGCCACCACCTGCCCGCCCCCGCTGCGCAACTTCGACCGTATGCCCCGGATCCGCTCCGAACGCCCCGCCTTCGACGCCAAATACGGACCGCTGGTCGCCGACCTCGGCCGTGACCTGCCGCAACGCGCCGCCAAGCCGCCGCAGCATCTTCACGACCAACTGCACCGCGAACGGCATGCGCCGGAATCGCCGAGTGTCGAGGGCGCCCACGGCGCCGAGGCCGCGGCGAGATACCAGCAGATTCCGCAGTCCGGCGCCCGTCCCGTCGACGTACCCGAGCCGGAGGAGACCCGCCGCCCGAGCTTCGAGCGGACCACCGAGGCCGACGAGAACCCCCTGGACTCTCAACGGAGCGAGGAGACCCCGCCGCAGTGGCGCCATCCGGGCGATGAGGGCGACGAGAGGAGGTGAGGGCGTCGATCCGTCGGGCGCCCGGTCACTCCGAGCAGAACAGCAGCCCGTCCACCAGGCCGCGGTGGTTTGACGCCGGCAGACGCGGGAAGGCAAGCGCGTGTTCGTCGCTGCCCCGGACCGGAACTACGAGGTTGGCATGGAAGACGGCGATCGGTTGGAAGAGTTGCGTCAGCAGGCCCACGCAATGGGTATCAAAGCCAACGCCAGGATGAGCGAGGAAGAGCTGCGCGCGGCCGTAGCGAAAGTCAACAAGGGCGAGCAGCCGCAGCGGCCCAAGCGCCAAGCCAAGGGTTGATCAGTGACCCGAGCCGCGCGACGCCCTGGTGACGCCCTGACGCCCTGGCTGTGCAACCGCCGGCGGCCGGCTGTCCGGTCTCGGGACCTGCCGGACAAATCGGTACCAGAACCTGCCTGACACTGCGTCGGGTCTTGAGCGTCGAGCCACCGACAGCCGGTCCCCGCAGCGTGCAGGTCACGCTGCGGGGACTCGCTCCTTCTCGATCCGCGTCCAAGGCGGGGGTGATCGGTCGAGTTCGGGCCGGTCCCTCGCCGATCACCTACGGTCGAAGGGGTGGAGGTGCTGCTGCGCGGCGGGCCGGGTGACGGCCAGACGGTGTCCGGCGGCGGGGAGACCGTCGTGTGGCGGGCCTGCTTGTACGAGATCACGCCGGAGTTCGCCCGCCGCGGCAGGCGTGATCTTCGGGTGTATCGGCACCGCCCGGACTGCTGCGAACCGTACGGCCGGGGCGCGGAGGACCGCTGCGAGTAGCCCTTCAGTGCGGGCGCGCGAGACATGTTCGCCATCCGAGCCGCCGACCTGATCGAACGTATGTACGATCACGGGGTGCAGGAGGTGGTACGGCGCTGGTGGAACGGTGTCTGGGGGCGCCTGACCCGGCGTGACGTGTGGCTGGTCCGCGAGACGCGCTGGACGGTGATGGCCCGGGCCGGGGACACGGAGTCCGGGAGGGTGTTGCGCTGGGAGTTCGCCTCGGAGCCACCCGCGCTGGAGATGGTTGACCGCCTGCTGCGCGCCGACACCGCCGGCCAGTGGCGGGAGCAGGACCGCGCAACTCCCCCGCCGGCTGCTGGCGCTGGTGAGGCGCGGCGGGTCACAGAGTGACGATTGATGGGTGCGACCTGGCGCCTCGGACAGGGCTCGAACGTTGGTCCGACTATGGGGCGGGGCTCGCGGCGAGTCCGGTGCAGGAGTGCAGGTCCGCGTACTCCCGGCGGATCCGGGCCGCATCATCCCCGCCGGCGGGTTCGGGGCGGCCGGTGCGTCGGGAGATCGTCGCGGGCACCAGCTCCGTCGTCGAGATCGCCGATCCGTCGAGGGTCACGCGCAGCACCCCCGTGTCGTTGCTGTACGCGTCGTCGCGCCACCACACGAAGTTGCCGAGCCCGTACTGGACGAAGGTCCTGCCCAGCCAGCCGTCGCCGAGCAGGAGGTGGGCATGGGTGCCGACCACCATCGTGGCACCCGCCCGAGCCATCTCGCCGGCGAACGCACGAGCCTCGTCGGGCGGACACGCGTCGCCCTCCGTACCCCAGTGGACGTAGACGACGACCACGTCGGCCTGCTGTCGGGCGGCCCGGACCGCGGCGACGGCGCGGGGCAGGTCCCTGGTCATCGCGATGCCGGCCCGGGTTTCTGTGGCCCTCCACTGCGACCACAGCTCGGCGACCTGGCTGAACCCGAGCACGGCGATTCTGGTTCCGCGAATCTTGGTGATCCACGGCCGGTACGCCGCCGCAGCGTCAGCGCCCGCGCCGACGGCCGGCACCCCGGCGGCCCTTGCCGCGTCGACGGTGTCAGCCAGCCCCGTCCGCCCGTAGTCCAGCGCGTGGTTGTTCGCGATCGACACGACGTCGATGCCGGCGGCCTTCACCGCGTCATACGCGCTTGCCGGCGCCCGGAAATGGAACTCCTTCGGCTCAGGAGCGCCCCGGGTGGTGACCGCCGTTTCCAGGTTGATCATCGCCAGGTCTGCGGCCGACAGGGTCGACGAGATCGACCCGAATGCGGTCGCCGGGTCGCGCAGCAGATCACGCGTACGGTCGGTGAAGTGCACGTCGCCCGCGAACGCCAAGGTGATCTTGGCAGGCTGGGACGGCGACGCCGCCGGGGCGGAACGGGTGGGAGTACCAGCCGGTGGGGTCCGGGCGGCCTCGCACGCCGTCAGCGTCAGAGTCGCCGCCAGCGCGACGAAGGAACGTGCCCATTTCACTCAGCGCAGCGTACGGAAACCCGCCGCACCCCGGACCTGCTTGGTCAGGATTGCCCTCGGCCTGGCCGGCGTGATGTCGGAGCCGAGACGAGACGCTGGGCGAAACCCGGACGACTGCTGCTGGCCGGCACCCGACATGTCGAGTGCCGGCCAGCAGCAGATCCACCCCATGGGCGACGCTGAGCGTCCTGCCGGAGCAGCCCCATTTATGGTCGGACCGGCTCAGGTCAGGCAACGAAGCGACGACGCCGTTGCGCGCGAAGCAGCACGAGGCCGACCATGATGAGACTGCCGCCCACGGCGGTGAGCTTGCCGAGCGTCGGGCCGGAGAATGCCGCACCGGTCACCCGCAGACTGGGGCTGGCCGTCACGCCGCTGGCCGGGCAGGTCTGCGCCGAGTCGAATGTCCGGTCACCGGGTGCGGTTGCCGCCCGCGGCATCGCACCCGGACCGCCCCTCAGGCGTTGAGCTCGCGCAGCATCGCCTGCTCGGGTGCAGCGGGGCGGTTGCAGCGCCACGACACCGCGGCGTGCAGCTCGCCGAAGCGGGCCGAAGATGCCGACACGCGGGCCGACGCCCACACCCCGGCCGGGCACACGTGGCCGGTACTTGACGATCCCTACTCGCGGATCGTCCGTGGGCTGGTACTGGGTTCCGCCAGCCTGTTGATGGCGTTGGTGCAACGATGCATGACGTGGGAACACCGAACACCGCTGCCCCTGTTGTCTCGCCGCTTGCTGGTGAGCCCATCAAGCGTGCCGATGCCGAACGGCTCGCGGGAGTGCTGAAGGCCGTCGCCGACCCGGCCCGGCTGCGACTGCTCAGCCTGATCCAGTCCGCTCCCGAGGGCGAGGCGTCCGTCAGTGACCTCACGGCGCCGCTCGGCCTCTCCCAGCCGACCGTGAGTCATCACCTCCGGATCCTCACCGAGGCCGGCCTGCTCGAGCGCGAGAAGCGGGGCGTCTGGGCCTACTACCGCCTGGTGCCGTCCGCGCTCGCGGCGATCGCCGAGCTGTTGACGCCGCCCCGCAAGCGGGCGACCAGGAAGACCCGCTGAGCGTCACGGTGGAGACGCTGCCGTCGACCCTGCCGGCAACGGTGTCCGCTCTGGTCGTGGCCGGTCTGACTGTCGAAAGGATCCGGCAGCACTCCCGCTTCCACCACCCACCCCTCCGCCTGCCCGGCCGGGTCGCTGACTACCTGGTCCCGGTCATGCTGAAGGCATGCGCCGTTACGGCCAGGGAACTGCGGCGACGCGCCAACCGCCTACCGTCGCTGGCCTCGGCGTCGCTGACGTGGGGTGCGGATTACCGTCCGAACCGCCACTGGGCTTCTTCGAGGAAGCCCGCATGCTGGGCTTCCTCCCACTCCCGCATGCTCGGGTACCGGTCCCGGCAGTACCGTCGCTGCAGGTGATCGACGAACTGGGTCCGCTCAGCGTCGTTCGCCAGCCGCAGTCCAGTGGCGGGAGCAGGACCGCGGTACTCCCCCGCCGGCTACTGGCGCTGGTGAGCCGGGCGCCGAGGCCACCGTCCGTCTGGCCTACCAGGCGGCAGGGCAGCCCGAACCCTCCCGGTTCCTCCGGTGCCCCCTCCCCCGCCGCTCAGCTCGGGCGGGAGCCCGTAAGAGCGGAGCAGGACACGGAACGGCGACTCCCTCTGAAGAGGGAGTGCATTCCCCTCCGTCGGGGAGGAGTTGCTGTGCGCCGCCGCAGAGCATTGGTGCATGACAATCGGCGTGTGGTTATTCCGAGGCGGGTGCGGATGGCCAGACTGGGCATCATCGACGCTTCGCGTCGGTGGCTTAGTTGGCACACGGCACTGGAGTGGTCGTCGCGGTGCCGCCGCACCTGGCGCTGACGGTGCTGCGGATCTCACGAGTGATGGTCGACGTGCCAGGAGGCTGTCCCGTGCGTGGTGAGCGGCCCGTCGGGGCCCGGCCTGTTGGTCGCCACACCTCGTACCTCCGCCACACCAAGCCCGAGTGCGCGCCGCACGAAGCGCGCCCTCTGCGGCGCCGCGGGGAGGACCGATGACGAAGCACGCTGTCCGGGCGGCGCGAGTGTTCGACGGCGAGCGGCTGGTGGCCGGCGGGGTGCTGGTCCTGGTGGACGAAGGGCGCATCGCTGACGTGCACCGGGGTCGGGCCGAGGCGCCGGAGGGCTGGCCGGTGTACGAGGAGCCCGATGGCACCGTGCTGCCCGGCTTGGTCGATGCGCATGTGCACCTGTGCGCCGATGCTGGGCCAGACGCTCTCGGCCGGCTCGCCGAGCGTACCGAGCCGGACCTCGACGCGGTCATCGAGGCCTCACTGCGCTCGCAGGTGGCGGCCGGTGTCACGACGGTTCGGGATCTGGGCGACCGGCGCGGCGCGGTGCTCCGGTGGCGGGAGCGGGAGACGCGCGACGATCTGCCCACGGTGGTGGGTTCGGGCGCGCCCATCACCAGCGTCGGTGGGCACTGCTGGTCGCTGGGGGGCGAGGCGAGCGGCGTCGACGGGATTCGCGAGGCCGTGCGGCTGCGGGCGGAGGCCGGCGCTGACCTGGTGAAGGTCATGGCCAGCGGTGGGGTGTTCACCCCCGGCACCGACACCACCCGGCCTCAGTTCACCGACCAGGAGCTGGGCGCCGCGCTGACCCGGGCGCACGACTTGGGCCTGCCGGTGACCGCGCACGCGCACGCGCTCAGCGCGGTCGAGCAGGCGCTGCGCGTCGGTGTCGACGGTATCGAACACTGCACGTGCGTGACCGCCACCGGCGCCCACGTCCCCGACGAGCTCGCGGACCGCCTGGCCGCGTCCGGGGCGGCGGTCTGTGCCACGCTCGGCACCCACCCGGCAGTGCTCACGCCACCGGAGGTGGTGGCGATGGCGGCGCGAGCCGGCCTGAGCGAGGCCACGCTGCGCGACGGCATCACCACCCTGCACCGGGCCGGGGTCCGCCTGGTGGCCGGCTCGGACGCGGGCCTCGGCCCGGCGAAGCCGCACGGGATCCTGCCAGAGACGCTCATCGAGTACGTCGCGTGCGGCATCCCCGCCACCGCCGCCCTCGCCGCGGCCACCTCGGTCGGCGCCGGCGTGTGTGGTCTCGGGCGGAGCAAGGGCCGCGTCCGCCCCGGATTCGACGCCGACCTACTGGTCGTGAACGGCGACCCGACGGTCGACATCACCGTACTGCGTCGCCCCGTCGCCGTGTACCGCGCCGGCCGCCCGGTGAGCAGGTGATCGGTTTCCGGAGAAACATCTGACAGGCACGGACCACCCTGCCCGACGCCGAGATCCTTCGCCGCGTAGCCGGCCGCCGGAGCTGCCACGACTGCGGCGGAACCTGGCACGCCGAGTTCGCCGCCCCAGCACGCCCGAACACCTGCATCCTGGCCTCGGGACTGCTGCAGAGGGCCTCGCCACCGCCGCGAGGAGCGGCGTCAGACCGGCGTGGGGGGATCGCCGGCAATCGATCACCCCGGCATCGTGACAGCAGCCGGGCCCCGGTGGGCCGGCGCGTCGGCGGCGGCGAGGAGGAGGGCGCGGACCAGGGGTGTCTCGCCGGTGCTGCGCCACACCGGCGCGTACCGCAGGACCGGCCCGTCGGTGATGGGCAGGAAGGTGATGTCCCGGCGCAGCCGGGTGAGGGCCGAGTACGACCCGATGGGAGAGACGACCTCGCCGGCGCTGATCGCCGCGAAGGCCTCCGCGAGGGTGGCCACGGGTGCTCCGGAGCGGATCGGCCTCCCGGCCGGTGTCGCGGACGGGGTGTGACCCTCCCACACGTAATCCGGGATGGGGCCGTCCGGATGCACCACCGGGTAGTCGCCGAGATCCTCCATCTCGACCCGGTCGCGTCCGGCCAGTGGGTGATTGGGTGCGACGGCGAGCACCAGTGGCTCGGTGAACAACTCGGGCCCCACGACGAGGTCGGGCTCGCGGACCGGCAGCCAGAGCACCGCCACGTCCACGCGGCCGGACCTGAGCCCGCCGAACGGGTCGCTCGGAAGGACCTCGCGCAGGCGCAGCTCACACTGCGGATGCCGCTGCCGGAACAGGTCGAGTACCGCCGCGATCTCCTGGGCGTGCGCGTCGAACGTGCCGACGGTCAGCGTGCCGACCTGCCCGCGGGCGGCGGCGACGGCCTCGTCGATGCCGGCCATGATCTCGCTGTAGCCCGCGTCGAGTCGGGCGCGGAGCTGCTCGCCGAGCGGGGTGAGCCGTACGCTGCGGCTGGTCCGCTCGAACAGGGCGGCGCCGATCCGGCGCTCCTGCTGCTTGATCGATTGGCTGACCCGGGCCTGCGACACCCGCAGGCGTTCGGCCGTACGGCCGAAGTGAAGCTCCGTGGCCAGCGTCAGGAAGATCTCGATGTCCCGCAGCTCCACCCGGCCCCCTCCCCCGCACGCGACGCGTTCGCGTCCCGCACGTTGTACGCGGCCCCGAAGTCTACGGTCGTGGCGCGGACGGGACCGCGGAGCTGTGCGGCGGGCGCGATAACCGCTGGCTTATCCGGCCATTCGATCTTTCGCGTTGTTCCGCTTCGAGGGTCGGGCGATCGTGGTGGCCATGGAAGCTCTGGTCGAGGTCGTGGCGGTGCCGGATCGTCCTCGGACCTCACGCTGGCGGGCTCTGGCGGCGCACGGGTCGGTGGTCGGGACGGCCGGTCTGTGGCCGGTCAGCCCTCTCGGGCTCGACTTCCGGCAGCCCCGCCGCCTGGCGGCTGAGCCGGGTGCTGCCGAGCTGCGGCTGTATGTGAAGCCCGGGTGGCGGCGGCGCGGGGTCGGCTCGCGGCTCCTGACCGCGGTCCGGGAGCACACCACCGAGCCACGCCTGATCGTGGACGTGGCTTCGGGCTCGCCGGGCGAGGCATTCTGCCTGCGGCACGGCTTCCGACACACCGGGTCCCGGCGCCATGAGCTGCTCACCTACTGTGACGTGCACCAGGCGTGGCTGGGTGAGCTGGTCGACGCCGAGCATCCCGGGTACCGCCTGACCCACTGGACCGGCGACCTCGCCGACGCACCCGGGGTCGACGAACTGCTCCGAGGCCCGGGCCGTCCCGGCAACGCCGTGCTGACCGCCGCCGAGACGGACGGCGACCTGGCGGCGTACGCCGTGGCGGTCGTCGACGCGCCCGCCGCGCCCCGCGCCCACCAGTACGGACCGGCCGTGCTCGCCGGCCACCGCGGACGGCCACTGGGCCGTTGGGTCACCGCCGCCCTGATCCAGCGAATACGTGAGGTCCACCCCCACGTCGCCGAGATAGAGGCCGCGGGCGCCGACGACGATCCGCACCTGCTCGCCACACGCAGGCACCTTGGCTTCCGTCTCCTGCGCCGAACCCGCCGCTACGAACTCGCCCTGCCCTGACACCTGGCCGTGAACCACGGCGCTGCCGAGAAAGAGGTTCGTCATGACCAGCCTGAGACCGTGGCTGCTCGCCGCGACCGCGCTGTGCGCGGACGCCACCGGTCGTCCACAGGTTCGCGCCCGACCGGATGTGCCGGGCCGGGTCGACCGACTCGTTCCTCGTATCGCGTCACCGGCGCCCCGGTATCTGCCGATATGCCGGCGGGCCGCGCTCGCCAAGCGGCCGGCGCCCGAGCCGCGCCGGGAGATCCCTGCTTCGAACGAACGGCCACCGCGCGCCGTCTCGTCACCGCCGACGGCATCGGCGCCTCACCCCGCCGGCTGATCGATCAGGAGAGACACGCGAGGTCGCCGCCCTCGACGGCCGGGAGCGCTGACGACACGACCGCGTCGAGAAGGCCCGCGTCGGCGCTTCGCCACCGGCTCGGGCCGGCGGGCCAGCCGTTCAGCCAGACGACGCGCGGCTCCCCCGCCCTGCGGGCGTCCCCACAGGATTCAGCGGTGCAGCAGCGCCATCTCGCCCACGGATGTGGCCCAGCTTCAGATTCCGGCCAACGTCAGCACCTGATCGAATCCGCGAAGCTGGGCTGGCGAACTCACCATCGGCAGTACCAGGGCCGGTATCCCGGCGGTCACGGAACCGCCGTCGCCGCTGGGATGGTCACCGACCATCAGCGTTCGATCTGGCTGTGCCGCCAGGGCGTCGAGTGCGGTGCGCCAGATCCGTACATCGGGTTTGACGAAGCCGACCTCGTAGGAAAGAACGAATGCATCGATGTAGCGGTCGAGCCCGTGCCTCGCAAAGCATTGGCGAATGTCCCAGCCGACGTTACTGACCACGCCAAGGCGAATATCGCGGGCACTCAGTGCGGCGAGAGTGGACGACGTGTCCGCGTACGGCTCGAGCGCTTCGCGCCGCGTTTCGTGCAGCGCTCGCGCAAACGGCAAGTCCACCCCACGGATTTGCTGCAGGACAGCCAGAATCGCCCGGTCCCACACCCGTGGGTCCAAGTCCCGGGCGATGTGGGCAGGGTCCGTAGCCGTCGTCCGCAACAACTCAGCGAAATCCGAGGCGATGCGGTGCGCCTCACCGACGGCCACCTCCCGGCCGACTAAGGCCGCCGCGCTGCCGACCCAGCGGTTGGCGTCGCTGGCGAACAGGGTCCAAGCGAAATCGAACAGGACGGTTGTCACGGGTTTCGAGGGCACCAGGTCACCCTAGATCAGCGGGATGATTGACGTGGGCCATGATGCTTCTGACTGCGCTCGACGCAGAACAGGTTGCCCTCCGGGTCGGCCCTGGTCACCCAACCGGGGCCGTTGGGGCTTGCGATGATCCTCATACTCGGGTCGCGCCGGAGCCCTTCAGCCGCACGACTCCTCATCGCGTGTCCCGTCGGTCAGCATGACATCGATATGCATTCGGCGACCGGTTCTTGGTTCAGCGGCTTTCCCCTCCGGAACTCGGAGGAAGAAGATGTCTGGTCGGTGGCCCTGCTTGTCAACCAGGGTCCGGCTGGCGTTGCGCTGCTCCTGGTGGAGCTCGTTCGCATCCGCCCACTGCTCCCGTGCGGCGAAGCCGTCCGGAGGGCCCGTGCGGGAAGTCGTAACCAGGTAGCGCCACCATCCAGAAACGCGCCAGCCGGTCCGGATCGGCGCAGTCGAACACGATGTGTATGCCGGGAATCATGCCTGCGACCGTGATCCAGACCGCGGGCAGCCGCAGTCCTCGCGGACGGCCATCGCTCATTCGTTGACTCAAGGCTATTCGGGTCGATAGGGGTTCGAGCGTCCGTTGTGGCCGTCCGGAGCAAACTGTCCTATTGAGATACCCGCGACTCTCCGAGACCATCTTGTTGTCGAAGCAAGCTGGTCACAACAGAAGAGCCACGGGCATGAACGAAGATACGTCCCGGTTGCTGGGCCTGGCAGGTCTGGCGGTCCGCTCCCGAGGAGCGGGCCGACGCAGCGGCCAACCGGCGGCGCATCCTCGCGGCCGCCGAGCGCCTGTTCGCCGAGCGTGGACCGCACATCTCCATGACGGACCTGGCCAACGCCGCCGGGGCCGGCCGGGCGACTCTGTGTTCGGCTACCGCTCGCAGGATCCGCTGTCGAGGTGGAAGTACCTCATGTTGGCCCAGCGGCAGAGCCGGATGCCGACGACTATGCCGGCGATCGTGACCAGGGCGGGAAGGTACCCGCTGGCGACTTGCACGATGGGGATCGCCGGGCAGCCACCCGAGATGGCCCAGCCCCCGCCGAACAGGATTGCGCCGGGGATTACGCCGGCGTGGAGGCGACCTGGGGTGCGGCGGACGCGCAGTGCGGCGAATACCACGACGATGATCGCTACGGCGCCGGCGAAGGCCAGGAACATGCGAAGCTCCTGGAAGGTGAACATGCGGTTCAGTTCGCCGTAGTCACCGAACCCGATGTTGGCGACGGTATAGCCGAGAGCCAGCCCAGCGATGATGTTGGCGGCGAGTATTCCGCCCCGGGTACGCATCAGATCACCTTCCACAGCAGGAACGACACGAGGACGCCGGTGCCGAAGAACACGGCAGTCGCCACGATGCTGACCGGCTGTAGCCGGCCACAGCCGTTGAGCCCGTGACCGCTGCTGCACCCTCCGGCGAGACGGGTACCGAAACCGACGAGCACGCCGCCGACGAACAGCGCGCCAATCATTTCGATCGGTTTGTCGCTCACGATCTGGCCGAAGGCGTCGCCCATGTCGAGGCGGAGCTGGAATCGGCCGGCGGTAACCGCCGCAATCCACCCGCCGACGAAGATCGACAGGAGCAGGGCGACCTGGCTGACCAAGGGTGCCGGCAGCAGCCTCGCCAGCGAAGGGCTCGGCGAGGCGGGCCGTCGCCCGTCCCGTCGCGGTGTTCGCGCGTCGTCGTCCGGGGCGGGATGCGCAGCAGGTGGCGCCGAACCGGCTCCGAACTGGTCGGTGGTGGCCGCGGCGAGAGCCGCGGTGAGGACACGTTCGTCAGCGAACTGCTCGTTGACTCGTTCGACGCGGCGTTCGGCGCGCCAGTGCAGCACGCGGTCCCATGCACCGGACACCCCGAAGGATCGATCGGTTGTGACGGCGTAGTTGATGGTGGTGAGAGCGAGCCCGGCAGCCCCCGCCCACCAGGGCCAGTATTCGGTCATGGGGACCTGCAATCCAATCTAGGAGTCGGGTCCACGGACCCGCCGAGGCGCCGGTGAGTCGATGGGGTTCTGGGGTGCGGGCGAGCCGGGGTTGAAGCGTTGATCGGTACGAGCTGGCCCGCCCGGGGCGGCTCGTATCGAGCGCACGTCCGCCGGTCGTGGGCAGTGTCGCAGTAGTGATTACGCCAGACGGTCAAGCTTGCGTTCGGCCGGGGCAGGAGGGGGCAGGCCGGAGCGTGCGAGCAGCCCATGTCACTCCGATCTGGCCAGCGTCACCCGGCGGATGGGTGGGATGGCATGAGTGGGAGGCGCAGGTCTCGGTCAGCAAGTTTACCTTTCGCATGGACGACTGGCGATGAGGCGGCGCCATGTCGAACGCTCTTCATCAACGGCCTGATTGCGCCCTACTGCCCTTTACGGCTGGTCGCGGTCGGACGGCCGTTGCCCGTGGCGGATGACGCGTCCACGTCGGCCCGTCTGGTTCGCCCGGCTGGCGTGGAGCCAGTTCCGCGCCCGGGTGAGAGCCGCGTGCCGAGCTTTCGCGCTGCCCGGCACGTGGATCGCGGGTCCGCGCGCGTCCGGCGGCTGCACGGGTGAGGCGGCGGCTTGTCACTTGAGCAGTGGTACCCACGCAGCGGCGACGGTGCCGTCGCGTTGCGCCTCGGTGAGCCGTTGAGCCGGGAGCGACTCGGGGGGCACTGCCTGCGGCGGGGGACCGACTCCGTAGACGACGGCGACCGCGCCCAGCACCCTAGCGGCGGTCGTCCACGTGGACGGTATCTCGGCCACGCCGTAGGCGAATACATGACCGCTCGGGTCATACAACGCGAGACCCGTAGCGCCCAGACCCACACCCCAGGTGGTCACCCGCGGCGGCTGTGTCGCCGAGGACCAGCGCGGCAGGCCCAACAGGATGGCCGCCTCCACCTGTGCCTCGCACCGAGAGCCAGCAAGGGTTTCCGTCCACGCGGCGCTGGCTGGCTCGAACCAGGCGACGGCGACTGCCGCTCCGTCGGCGTGAGAAGGCTCCCCCGGCCTGGGGATGGGAACAGGAGCAGTCCCCGGATGCTCCCGGCTTGCCACCCAGGCATGCAGCCGCTCACTGCCGCGGCGCTTCGCATCATCGGCGACGGCAAGCACCCATGCATCGCTTGCCTCGTCCCGCCCGCCTGAATGATCCGGATGGGCCACCGGTGGAGTCGGCTCCGTGGCACCTGCGCGCTCCGCTGGCAGCAATTCATCCGATACCTGTCGCGATGTTGCTGGCGTCCGTCGCCGGCGTGCGTTCGCCGGTTGAGTGGACCTGGATACTGTCGGAGGTACGGGCCTGAAGGCGTCGACTCCATTCGGCAGGAGCGTGATTGGCACGAGCTGGCCAGTCCTGTACAGCTGGTACCTGGCGCATGTCCGCCAACCCTCCGCGCTGTCGCAGTAGTGGTTACGCCAGACGCTCAAGCTTGCGTTGAGCAGGGGAAAGAGGGGGCAGTCCTCAGCATGTGAGCAGCCCAAGTCACTCCGATCTGCCGGCGTCACCCAGCGAATCCGTGGGATGGCATGAGCTGGAGGGGCAGGTTCCAGTCAGCAAGGATACATATCGCATGGACGACTGGCGATGCGCGGCGAGCATGTCGAACGCCTCTTCATCAACGGGTCCTCTGGGGTCCGGCAGCAGGCGGGCCGGCACGGTTTCCTCGATTTTCCACAGCGACCGCGGCGCCCAGTACGGCAGCAACACCGTGAACGTCTGTGGTCAGGGCGCTAGATCATACGGCGCCGTACCCGCCACACCACCACACCGATCAGGACCGCCGCGACAGCGACGAACAGGGCCGCCTCGATGAGCTGGAACGTCCAGAACCGGTCGGCCGGGTGGTAGACCTTGAACTGCTGGATGCCCCGCGCGTGCAGGAACTGGTTGAGGTTGGCGCCGGCCCGGTTGGCGGCGGCCTCCAGCTCGTAGTACTCGGTCCAGCTCAGCCTGCGCCCGGTGGCGTCTGCGTAGCCGCGTTCGATCATCCAGTCAGCGAAGCTGGGCGCCTCCTGGTCCTTCGAGCCGCCGACGGGGATCGGCTCCATGGTGGTGAGCGGCAGGGCGTACGCGGGACGGGCCAACAGCGCCACCGGCATCCGGGTGGCGAGGAACGCCCCGAACGCGACGCCGAACGCCGGCAGGCTGCGCCGCAGGATCGCCCCGGCGGCGGTGGCGACGCCGAACGCGAACAGCGCGTACGCCACCGGAACAAGTCCCTCCAGGTCGAAGGCGTCGTACTGGAACCGCCCTTCCCACGCGTCGAATGGCTGACGGAACCAGGTGAGCAGCGCGGTGAACATCCCGGTGAGCGTGACGGTGACGGCGGCCAGTGCCGCGAGCTTGGCCGCCAGCCAGCGCATCCGCGGCACGGCCTGCGTCCAGGCGAGCTGCCAGGTGCCGTCCTCCAGTTCGCGCGCGAGCAGTGGCGCACCGAGGAACGCACCGATGACGACGGGGACCAGATAGAAGCCTGCCAGGAGGTTCTCGACGAACCCGTACTCCTCGTCGAGCCGGCGGAAGGAGGCCGCGCAGGCCTCGTTGACCCCGGCATCTCCCGCACACCGGGCGGGACCGCCGGGGAACAGGTCGTGGGCCTGCGTCCCGAGCACGAGCAGGGCAATGCCGAACATGCCGACAAGCAGACCCAGGACGCAGACCTCGGTCCGGTGCTGGCGCCAGATCAACCACGTCATGCCGCCACCCCCGACGTGACCGCGGCGCTCGGCTCGGACGGCCGGCGCAGGTACGCCAGCACCAGGTCCTCCAGCGCGACCGGCTGGGCCTGCCACCCAGGCGCGGCCGGGATCGCGCCGTCGCGTACCAGCAGGGTCGTGTGCCGGTCGCTGTGGACGGCCTCCACGACGGCGCTGGCCTGGTCGAGGTCGGTGGCCGTGCGCGGGCCGACGAGCAGCCGGTGCTCGGCGAGGAGGGTGTCGATGTCACCGGTGAGCGTGACCCGGCCGTGGTTGAGCACGACCAGGTGGTCGCAGACGCGCTCCAGTTCGTGCACGACGTGGGAGGAGAACAGGACGGTCACCCCGCCTTCGGCCACCGCGCCCATGAGGACCTGCAGGAACTCGTGCCGGGCCAGCGGGTCGAGGCTGGCCACCGGCTCGTCGAGGACCAGCAGGTCCGGCCGCTTCGCCAGGGCCAGAGCCAACGCGACCTGGGCCTGCTGCCCACCGGAGAGCGTGCCGGCCCTGCGGTCGAGCGGGATGCCCAGCTTCGCCAGCCGGCGCTCGGCCAGCCCCTGGTCGAACCGCAGGTTGCAGGCCCGGCCGAAGCGGAGCATCTCGGCGACGGTGAAGCGCTTGTACAGCGGATGGTCCTGGGCCAGAAACCCGACCCGGGACAGAGTTTGCGGGGTGCTGGCGGTGACGTCGTGGCCGAGGACCTCCACCGTGCCGGTGCTCGGTGCCAGCAACCCGACGACCAGGCGCAGCAGCGTGGTCTTGCCCGCGCCGTTCGGCCCGACCAGGGCGATCACGCCGCCCGCCGGCAGGGCCAGGGTGCAGTCGCGCAGCGCCCAGCCCCTCCGGTACCGCTTGCCCAGACCGTCGGTGCGCAGCGCGAACTCGGTCGCTGTCACGCCACGTCCTCATTCCTCGTCTGCTGGTGGACGGAAGTGAAAAGCGCGTTGACCGCCTGCTCGTCGAGGCCGGCCGCGTAGGCGCGGCGCAGCCAGGCCGCCAGGCCGCGGCGCAGCGACGTGTACGTCGATGCCGGCATCACGGCCGACTGCTGTTCATTGACGAACGTGCCCTGACCGGGCCGGCCGGTGACCAGGTTCTCCTGCTCCATCTGCCGGTACGCCTTGGCGACGGTGTTCGGATTGATCGCCAGGTCCTCGACCACCTCGCGGATGAGCGGGAGGCGGTCACCGGGTTGGAGAAAGCCCAGCAGCACCGCCTGGCGGACCTGCTGGACGAGTTGCAGGTACGGCGGCACGCCGGAGTGGGTGTCGAGCCGGAAGACGAACACGATGGCCCCTTACTGCTATACTAGTGACATAGTAAAGCAGCAAAGCTGCTGGTCAAGAGGGCCGACGCGCCCGACCGCGCGGCAACACCCACCACCAGGCACTTCGCGCTCTGGCCAACCGACTCGCCGGCATCCTCCACGGCTGCCTACGCCACCTGCAGTTCCACAACGAGGCAATCGCCTGGCCCGCCCCTGGGACGGAACTGTCAGCAGCCGCTTGACAGTAGCGACGTGGGATATCCAGACAGACGCGGTCGAGCCCTGTCCTCCGTCGCCTGGTGCGCGACACTCGTCCGCCAACTGATTCGCGGCACCTCCGCGCGCTGATCGCCGCGGAAGCGGATGCGCCATGGGCGTCTTGGCGGGCTATGTTCGACTCAGGGCTGTTGGAGAAATTGCATCAGCTGTGCGGTGAGCTCGGCCGGCTGTTCCTCGAAGATCCAGTGGCCAGAGTCCTCGATGACGCCACCGGTTACCGTCGTGGCGTACCGCGCGACCTGGGTCGGTACCGCCTCCCCGAGGCTGGCTCGGGCCCCGAGTGCGAGAACCGGCATGGTCAGCTTCGTCTTGCCGTACTCGGCGTTGTCGGCGACATCTTGGGGCAGTGCGCGGAAGTAGTCGAAGCTGGCCCGCAGGTGAGCGTCGTCTTGCAGGTACCGGGCGTACTCGCGGACATCGTCATCGCCGATGGCGGTCTTCTGGACTTGAATCGAATCGGTGAACCGATCCACCCATAGGGCCTCGCGACCCTCCACGATCTGTTCTGGCAGGCCGTTGGGAAGGCTGAAGAATCCGAAGTTCCAGAAGGCCGGTCCCTTCGGGGTCAGTGACGGGAACTGGTACAGGCTCTGGTCGGGGATCGGCGCTTCCGTGAGCACGAGCTTGCGTACGTGGTCGCGGTGAGCGGCGGCATATGCGTACGCGACCATGGTCCCAATGTCGTGTCCGATCATGCTGACGTCGCGATCAAGGGCGAGGTGGGTGAGCAGGGCGTACACGTCGCCGGCGAGAGTCTTCTTGTCGTAGCCCCCTGCCGGGGCGTCACTGCCGCCCGATCCCCGAAGGTCAGGCGCGATGACCGTGTAGTGCTTGGCGAGCTCCGGCAGAACCTTGCGCCACATGTACCACGTCTGGGGATAGCCGTGCAGCAGGACCAGTGTGCTGCCCCGACCGCCCCGAACATAGTTGATCGTGACGTCGCCGACCCGCGCCGTCTGCTCCGTGAAGGAACCCGGAATCCGCTCGCCGCCCACTGCCACCCCCTCTGATGACACACGCGGTTCGCGGGCTACCCAAACCCGGGGCTCGTACACCTCACAAGCGCCGCCATATACCAGGGTCGAACCCGTACCCCCGACGACCCCAGCTGGATCGGCGCGCCGACACTCGTTCGTACCGACGCCGGCCTGGCAGTCAGCCGCCTCTCCCCCGAAGAGGCTGCGGAGCGAGACAAGGCTTGAGCGTTCGCACAGTGGATGAAACAGCTGCGATCAGCTCTGGCGGGGCCGCCGTAAGCAGCCCTCGGCACGCATTCCAAGTCTGCCCGGCGTGGTTCCTGTATCGCTGGATTCAAAGCCCGCAAACCAGAACCGCCGCGACGGGCAGCACCCAAGGAGCTCTCGCCCTGAACGGGATCGTCAGTCACGTGCTGCTCTACCGCACGCCCCAGCGGTGGCGCATCTCGGTCCGGGAAACACCAGACGCCATCGGCTGCGGCGACCTACCCGACACGCCACCAGACGCACCCATCGAGGCCGCCCAACAAGACCTCCTCGAACACCTCCGCAGACACTGGAACTTCACGGGCCAACTGACCTGGCAAGAAGAAAGACCCGACCGGTGGATCGCGAGACCCACCACCAACTGAGCGGGCTGTCCGGCAAGCGCCGTATCCGCGGGTGCGCGGCCCTGCGGCCCGGCCCGGTGACCGACCTGGCCACCGCCACCAAGACCGCCGTGCGCAGCCTCGCCCGCCGCTGGCTCACGCGCCAGGCCGAGATCGACGACCTCGACAAGCATCTGGCCAGCCTGGTCGCCCTGCCCGGCGTCGGCGTCGACACCGCTGGGCAGCTCCTTGTCACCGCGATGCCGACCGCGCCCCGTGGCGCATCACGCTGGTCCGCATGCGCTGCCACCAACCAACCAAGGACTACGTCACCCGCCGAACCGCCGAGGGCAAGACCAAGACCGAGATCATGCGCTGCCTGAAGCGCTACATCGCCGGAGACGCCTGTCGGCTGCTCGCCTCGCCACCTCTGCACCAGGCATCCTTGCCTGGTGCCACCGCGACTGACTGAGGACGAGTACAAGGCAACGATGGGACCCCACCCCACAAGAGTGGGCCCGGACCAGGAACCCCCCTTCGACTTCTGGCCCTACTTCGACTCCATCCCCGAAGACGACTTCAACGGGCACGACTTCTCCGAAGTCCGCGTCACCTACGTCTGGCAGTCGCCAGACGGGGCACACCAACACGTCCTGGTCGACTGCGAGACACCCAACGTCTTCCTGGTCCTAGTGCTCGACCTACATGCCTGCTCAGTCCTCGGCCACTTCCTACTCGACCTCAACCGGCTCTACGGACTCGCCTGAGCTGTGCAACCCGCCCCACTTGACGGAAATAGGAGGGTCAACCTCGCCGGCAGCCGGCTTGTCCGGTCTCGGGACCTGCATGACAGATCGGTATCAGGACCGGCCTCCACCGTCACCGCCACGGGCGAGGCCGTTCGACCCCAGGCCGCAGCAGCACATCCGCATCCCCCAGCGTTGCCGGTGGTACGACTGTTTCGGAGGCCGACAGGAGCGGCAGAAACGGGGCGAACCGATGACGGGTGGCGCGGCCCGGCTGGTGCGGGGGCCGGAGGAGCAGCGGGCGACGTTCCTGGACCTGTTCTTCGACCTGGTTTTTGTCTTCGCGCTCTTCCGGCTCTCGCAAGGACTGCTGGAGCATCTGAACTGGAGCGGCGCCTTCCAGACGCTGGTGTTGCTGCTCGCCCTGTGGTGGGTGTGGACCCAGTCGGCGGCGGTAGGCGACAGGTTCGACCCCTGGCAGCCCACGATACGGCGGCTGGCCATCGGGGCCATGTTCGGCAGCTTGGTGCTGGCGGCCGCAGCGCCTGCGGCGTTCGGCGGGCGTGGCCTGGCCTTCGCCGGCGTGTACGTCGCCGTCCAGGTCGGTCGCAGCCTGTTTCTCGTGATCTTTACGTGGGGCGACAAGCGGGCGCAGCGTCCCGAGCTGCGGGTGCTGTTCTGGTTCGGCGTGTCGGCGGTGCCGTGGCTCGCGGGCGCGGTCGTGCAGGGTTGGCCGCGTGGGGTGCTGTGGGCGTTGGCGGTGGCTGTGGACTACGCGGTGCCCGGACTCGGCTGGCCCATGCCGAGGCTGGGCCGCGCCGGTGCGGCGGAGTTTTCGGTCTCGGGCGAGTTCCTGGCCGAGCGGCTTCGGCAGTTCTTCATCATCGCGCTGGGCGAGCTGATTCTGGTGACGGGGTTGGGGCTCAGCAGCGGCGGCTTCGAGGCGGCCCGCGGCGCGGCGGTCGTGGTGGCGTTCGCGACCACGGTGCTGCTGTGGTGGATCTACATCTACCGTGCTGGGGAGGTGTTGGGCGGGGCCTTCGCCGTGGCCCGTGATCCGCTCCGCGTTGGCGTGTCGGCGATGTACGCCCACGCGGTCATGGTCGCCGCCATCGTCGCGATCTCCGTCGGCGACGAGCTCGTCATCGAGCATCCGTTGGGGCACGCACCACCGGCGTGGATCGCCGTCATCCTCGGCGGACCCGCACTGTTCCTCGCCGGACGGGCCATCTTCGAGTACGTGGTGTTCGGTCGGGTGTCCCGAGACCGCGTGGCCGGGGTCCTCGTGCTCGCCGCCATCTCGCCGGCAACGATCTTCCTGCCGCCGCTGCTGGTCGCCGCCGCCGCTGCTCTCGTCCTGGCCGCGATCGCCGTATCCGACGCAGCCCGTGCCCGAGGGCGCCCACCCGAGCGGCCCTCACCACCTGGCTAGCCGGAAAGTGTCACCCACGTCCCGAGACTGTTCTTCGCCGAGTTCGAACCGCCACGGGTGGGCCTCGCCGCAACATGTGCCTCGCGCGCCAGCCAGGGCCTGCGCGCGGACTATCGCGCGGTCGCCTCGGCAGGTGGCAGGAGCCCGAGTTGCGCAAGTTGGCCAGGGGATAGGTAGTCCACCGCCAAGCGACGGGCAATGTAGTCGGAGAGCGATGACGCGACGGGGACCTCCGGGTCACCAGTCCGCCCGGACGGCTCGAAGCGGGCGTTGATCATGCGGCAAACGACGTCGACGACGGGTGTGCCGTACTGCAGGGCAAGCGAGGTGGTGATCGACAGGGACTCGCACAGCCCCGCGAGGGTCGATCCCTGCTTCGCGGCCTTGAGAAAAATCTCGGCTGGCCGGCCGTCTGGCAGCTCGTTCACTGTCAGGCTGCCCGGCAGAGCGTCGAGGTGAAAGTCGTAGGTTCTTCCACGGCGCGTGCGTGACGGCTTTAGGCGGGCGTTCACGACGACGGTCATGCAGCGGATCATAGTAGACGTTGGCCGATGTTGTGGGTAACCGCGTCGCCTGCCGCAAGATGTGGTGTCTGGAGTGCGGCTGCCGCTCCTCGATCCTGTCCAGCCGGACCTGGCCCGTGAACTGTTCAGATGACCAGCGTTTCCCGGCCGCCGCGTCCTCCGGCATCTGACCGGCCGCACCGCACCACCGCACCCCGCCCGGCCCGAGCTGTTGCCACGCCCATCCGCCGTCGACTACCCCGCCGCGAGCCGGTCCGCCGCCGCCGTGGCGACCATCCGCGCGTACGGCTCGTCCCGGTCGGGCGAGAACATCACGGTGCCGACCAGGTCGCCGACCCGGACCACCGCGACGAGCGTCACGATCGGATCGGCGGCAAGTGTCTCACCCTCGTAGTACCACTGCTCCTCGCGGACGAGCAGCGCCTCGTCCCCGGCGAAGCCGGTGCCCACGACGGTGAACCTGCGGGGCGCCGGACTTCCGGGCACGGTCGACGGTGTCGCCGTGCCGGCGCAGGTGGCCAGCACGTGACGTACGTCGTCGAGCGCCCGCGGGCCCCACCCGTCCGCATACCGGTGCAGGTGTTCGTATACGTACCCGGCCGAGCCGGTGGCGTACCCGGTGAAGTCGAGGTCCGCCTGCCGGCGCAGCGACTGGTAGTCGGAGCTGCGGTAGGCCGCGCACAGATCGGCCCAGCGCCACGTGTCGCCGGAGAACGGCTCGCGGGGCAATTGCTTCCGCCACGCACCCGGCCCGAGATCCGCCGGCCGGAGCATGAGGGTGCCCAGGTCCGCCACGCCGGGGTCGGGCCTGCCGCTGCCGTTCGGGCTCGGCGGGGCGCTCGTTGCCGGGGTCGTCGGGCTCGGCGCCACGCTCGGCGACCCGGTGCCGCTCGGCGCCACGGTCGTACGGCTGGCACCGGGGGTTGGCGAGCCGTCGCCCGGCCCGAGGTTCGCGACCGAGCCGGCCCCCGCCCCCGCCACGGCGACGACGGCCAGGCCGGCGACGACCGCCTGGCGCTGCGAGCGCTGCCGTCCGCGACGGCGGACCGCCTCGGGGGACGCGAACGGCGCCGGCGGCTGCTGGCCCTGCAGCGGCGCGAACGTGCTCTCGAATCCGTCAGACATTGTGCGCCTCCGAAGGTGTCGCCTCGAGCAGGTTGGCAAGCGCTCGCCGGCCGCGGGACAGGCGGGCCTTCACGGTGCCGTCGGGCACGCCGGTCTCCCGCGCCACCTCGGCCACCGGTAGGCCGACCAGGTGGTGCAGCACCAAGGCGGTCCGCTGAGCGGGCGGCAACTGGGCGAGCGCGCCGACCAGCGCGACGCTGTCCGGGTTGGGGCCGGGCACGTCCGGCGGCGGGCCGGCACGACGGTAGGCATGCAGCGCCGAACGGGCCCGCCGCCAGCGACTCACCGCGACGCGGCGGGCGACCGTCCGTACCCAGGCCTCCGGATCGGCGTACTCGCCGACCGTCGACCACCGCTGCCAGGCCCGGGCGTACGCCTCGTGCACAACGTCCTGCGCCTCGGCGGCGTTGCCCGTGAGGGCGTACAGGCAGTCGTAAAGCCGCTGCCTGCTACCTCGGTAGAACGCGTCAAAGCTCTCCTCGCCTGACATGCGTCCCCTCCCTCCCCGCCTGGTCGTACCCCTAGTCACGCCGCACCCCCGCCTGCGGTTGCCTGCCGGGCAGTGGTTTCGCTCCTGAGCTGGCCGGGGGGACGCAGTATTCCGGAAGCACGGATCCTGGCACTGCGCCGTCAGATCCCACCGACGTCCGGACGTTCGTGAGAACGCTCGCTGGAAGCAGGCGCCTCAGCGCGCGGTCGGTACCTGCGGGTGTGACTTCGACGTCGGCGACGGCCCCCGACCGCGACGCGGGTGCGGCGGAGGCCCTGCGGTGCGTACAGTTCCGGGTCGGACTTGGGGTGGGCCGGGCAGATCCGGCGCAGGAAACGGGATGAGACAGCGACGGCATGGCGGCGGACAACATTACGGAAACCGGTCAATACGGCATCGATCGGAGCCTGCTGGAGACCTGTCTCAGCGTCTTTGAGGCGTTGGAGGACCTGCCTTCCGATCACCCCGACGTGGTGCGGGTGCAGCGGGCCACCGCGAAGTTCTACAAGGTGATCAAGCAGCGGCGACGCGAGGAACGGAGGGATGCCATCGCGGCGGCGGACCGCGCAGTGACGGCGGCCACCGCCACCGGCGCCCCGGGCCGGATCGACGACGAGACCCAGGGCATCCCGCTCGCCTCCCCCACCGTGGGTACCACGGCCGGCTTCCTCCACAACCCGCGCGGCTGCTACGTCTGCAAGCAGCGCTACCGCGAGGTGGACGCCTTCTACCATCAGCTCTGCCCGCCCTGCGCCGCGCTCAACCGGGAGCGCCGGAACGCCCGCACCGACCTGACCGGCCGGCGTGCGCTGCTCACCGGCGGCCGGGCGAAGATCGGCATGTACATCGCGCTGCGGCTGCTGCGCGACGGCGCGCACACCACCGTGACCACGCGGTTTCCCCACGACGCGGTCCGCCGATTCGCCGCGATGCCGGACAGCGGGGACTGGCTGCACCGCCTGCGAATCGTCGGGATCGACCTGCGCGACCCCGCCCAGGTGATCGCCCTCGCTGACTCGGTCAGCGGCCAGGGACCACTCGACATCCTGATCAACAACGCGGCGCAGACTGTCCGCCGCACGCCCGGGGCGTACGCGCAGCTCGTCGCCGCGGAGGCGGCGGCCCTGCCGGACGGCCCTTTGCCGGAGATGATCACGTTCGCCAAGCCTGCCGGCCAGGGCGACCCGGCGGGCCTGATCGCCCCGCCGCAGTCGGCCACGGTCACCCCGCAGGCGCTCACCGCGTTGGCGCTGACCAGCGGCTCCGCCTCGCCAGAACGGATCGCGGCAGCCACCGCCATCGACGCCGGCGGTCTGGTGCCAGACCTCGACCCGGTCAACAGCTGGGTGCAGCGGGTGCACGAGGTGGACCCGGTCGAGCTGCTCGAAGTGCAGTTGTGCAACGTGACCGCGCCATTCGTGCTGGTCAGCCGGCTGCGACCAGCGATGGCCGCAGCGACCGCCCGCCGCAAGTACGTGGTGAACGTGTCGGCGATGGAGGGCCAGTTCGCCCGCGGCTACAAGGGGCCAGGGCACCCGCACACCAACATGGCCAAGGCCGCGCTGAACATGCTGACCCGGACCAGCGCCCAGGAGATGCTGGCCGACGGCATCCTGATGACCAGCGTCGATACCGGCTGGATCACCGACGAGCGGCCCCACCCGACGAAGATGCGGCTGGCGGACGCGGGCTTCCACGCCCCGCTGGATCTGGTCGACGGCGCGGCCCGGGTGTACGACCCGATCGTTCGCGGCGAACAGGGCGAAGACCTTTACGGCTGCTTCCTGAAGGACTACGCGCCCTGCGCTTGGTGATCATTGCGCCCCTGTCGGCCGCCCAGGCTCGGGCCGACACGGTCAGCACCGTCGCCCCGTCCACCACAGGCCCCAAGCTGCGGTGGACGGGGCGACAGGCGTTCAACGAGCGGCGGCACTGCTCGCCGCTTGAAGTCCCCAGCGCGCCCCACGGGCATCCGCTCGTTGGCACGTCCCGCGTGTCGACACCTGAGGATCGCGCAGCTGCCAGTTGCGGATGACGTCACCAGAGCACTCACCTGCGGCAGCAGGGTCGCCAGCGTGGCGAGGTTGGCCATCACGCTCACCTCCCTCGACGGCGAGGGTGATGACGGAGACATCACGGACCCACCACCCTTGCCGAGCAGCGCGCCGACCTGGCGAGGTCGCTCGCACTGATCAGCTCCGGCCCGAGTCACGATGCGCTCTTTCCGCAGCCGTTGATCCTGCGGGTCCTGTTGGCGCCGCAGCTCGGTCGCTGCTGTGGTCGAGGCGTTCGGACGCGATGATCTGCGGTGGTCTCAGGGGCGACAGCCGCGCTCACGTGGAGTTGGGGACGACTTGGTCGCTGGGGCGCGGGGCATTATGTACCGCGCGATGAGGTCGGCGCTGCGCCGCATCGGTGTGTACATCGCCGAGCGGCGCCTGCCCGATGCAGTCTGACGGTGTCCACATCTCAGGGGGAAGCGCGCAGTTCTCCAAGTCGCCCGTCCGCGGCCAGCCGCGGACCTACGCGATCGCGTGCGTGCAGCGCATCGACTCGTCGGGGGTGGCTTGGCCGTGGGTGCGCTGGAGGTGCGCCTCGCCCCACACCCGGACGCCTTCCACGACGGGCAGAACCGTGGTGCCGTAGGAGGTGAGCCTGTAGATGATTGGGGCCGGAACGGGTCCGGTCACGACGCGCTCGACGAGCCCGTCAGCCTCGAGCTCGCGCAGCTGCTCGGCCAGCACCTTGGGCGTGATCGGCGCGCCCAGACGGCGGAGGCCGGCGAAGTGGCACTCGCCATGGGCCAGCCAGTACAGAAGGGTCAGCTTCCACTTTCCACCGATCGCGGCAAACGCCGCGGCCATCGGGCAGCCGGGTAGCGGATTGGGGCGCGACGGTGAGGGGTTACCTGAAGGTGCCTTCTTGTTCATGGGAGTGCTCCGCTCAGATAGTCGGATCATGAACCTTCACACCAAGATCACCGTGCCGTACAAGCAGATTCTGGTCCCGTGCCTGTCGCTTCTCATGCTGACCGTGATAGCGGCGTCGGGCGACGCGGCGGCGGCTCCCCGCGGGGCTTCGGCGGCTGTCGAGGACGGCCAACGTGACTTCGACTGGGAGATCGGTGCGTGGCATACCAAGGTGCGGGTGCTCGCCGATCCGCTCTCGGAATCGGAAGATGAATGGCTCCACTTCGAGGGTACGAGCGTCGTGCGCCCACTGCTGGACCGGCGCGCGAATGTCGTCGAACTCAAGGTCTCGGGGCCGAACGGACGGATCGAGGGCCTCAATCTGCGGCTCTATGAGCCCCAAGCGGGGCGCTGGAGCCTGACCTTCGTGAACATCCGCGATGGACTGCTCACCCCGTCCGTGTACGGCGGGTTCCACGACGGAGTGGGCGAGTTCTACGGCGACGACCAACTCGGGGGACGCCCGATCAAAGTGCGCTTCCTCATCCTCCGACAGGGCCCAGACAAGGCGAGGTTCGAGCAGGCCTTCTCAGATGACGGCGGGAAGACGTGGGAGACGAACTGGATCGCCGTGGACAACCGAATCGACAATGCCAGCTGAGCGCCTTTCAACCTCGACGCCCGTTCGTGAACGCCGAGGTCGCCCTGGTGCACCGGTACGGCGACGCCGCACGGCAACGGCGTGGGACGCCGGACCCGGTCCCCGGTGACGGCGTGCGACGGGCCGGTCTCCGACAACGGGGCGCCACGGTGAACCACGAGGACTTCCACGGACTCGGGTGCGGCTAGCTGGTGGCTCCCACCTATCCGGGAGGTCCTCACCCGTGCACAGAACAAGCCAGGCCTCCGGACCCGGCCCGCCGGGTCCATAGCGGGTCGACGTTCACCGCTGCGGCACCGGTACCGGCGGCCGCGGCCCGAAGTGCACCGCGGTGACCTTCCCGCCGCTCCGCACGAGGATGGACAGCATCCGCTGCCGCGCCTCCGTGCCCGGTCCCGGACGAACCACAGGTGGGAGTGCGCGTTCGCCGGGATGTTCTCGAAGTCGCCGAGCGCATGCCGGAGGTGCAGCCGGGCGGTGGCCAGCTGCTCGGTGGCGCCTGGTGCGGCCACCCGTCGCTCGTGGCCGCGGCGGAGGGCGGCGAGCGTTGTTGCGTGTCGGCGTCCTACTGCTCGCTCGCGGAGTTGGCCGCCTCCCACAGCGCGGCGACCGCCGTGCGCACCGCCGGGGTGTGCTCGACCGCGTCGTGCACCACCACGTGTATCGACCGGATCGGCGTCGGGCGGACCACCCGAACGCGGGTCACGCCGTCGGGCAGGTGTGCCGCGCCGAGCGCGGGGAGCACCGTGAGACCGATGCCGGCTGCCACGAAGGCGAGCGCCGTCGGGTAGTCGTGCGCCTCGACGCGGAAGGCCGGGCTGAATCCGGCGGCGGTGCAGGCCTCGATGAGGTTGGCGCGACACCAGCCGCGGGCGAAGTCGTTGTCGACCCAGCGCTCGTCGGCGAGGTCGGCCAGGTCCACCTCCTCCTGCCCGGCGAGGCGGTGCCCGGTGGGAAGGACGGCCACGTAGGGGTCGTCGAGGAGGTGATGGGTGGTGAAACCCGAACCGGGGTCGAAGCCGTTGCCCGCCACGACCACCTGGACATCGGCGCGTTCCTCCCGGCTGTCCGGGATGTGTTCACGCAGTTCCAGGTCGAGCCGGACTCCGGGGAGCTCGGTGAGGATGCGCCGCACCACGAGCGGCATCCACGCGGCGCCCACTGACGCGAAGTACGCGATGGACAGCGCGCCGGTGCGTCCGGTGCGCAGGTCGGCGATCAGCGACTCGGCCGCTCCGATCCGGGCGAGCACCCGGTCCGCTTCGGCGGCGAGGGCATGCCCGGCAGCCGTGGGCCGCAGGCCGCGTCCCGCTCGGGCGAGGAGGGTCAGACCTGTCTCGCGCTGGAGCGCGGTGAGGTGCTGGCTGATCGCGGAGGGGGTGTAGCCCAGGTTGGCGGCGGCCGCCTGGACGGACCCGGACGCCACGACGGAGCGGAAGACACGGAGGCGGTGGACGTCGAGCATGCCACGACAGTAAAGCCCCACTAAACCGTTGTGAAGAAATAGTCGCTGGTGCTGAACATTCAGGCGCACGAAGATCGCTCCATGAGGCGTGCACAGCTCACCGCCACCCCGAGCCGGCCGGCCGTCACCGAGGGCGACCGCGCGAGCGGAGCGTACCCCCGGTCCTGGCCGACGGTCGGTGCCGCCGGCACCACCGTGTTCCTGTGGGCGTCGGCGTTCGTCGGCATCCGCTTCGCCGGGCACGACTACTCCCCCGGTGCGATGGCGTTGGGCCGTATGGCATCGGCATCCATCGCGCTGAGCGCGTTCATGGCATTCACCGG
Source organism: Micromonospora chaiyaphumensis (assembly GCF_900091435.1). Classification (GTDB taxonomy): domain Bacteria; phylum Actinomycetota; class Actinomycetes; order Mycobacteriales; family Micromonosporaceae; genus Micromonospora; species Micromonospora chaiyaphumensis. Next base: position 490,041 of record NZ_FMCS01000003.1, on the reverse strand, counting down.
CGGCCTCCGACGCCGCAGCACGCGAGCACAGCACGCTCTGCCCGGGCCGGAGACGACGGCTCCCCGCCGGGCCGCCCTGCCCCGTGGCGGAACTCTGGGACTGGTCGCGGTCTGGGGCGTGGCCTGGTTCGGCGGATACAACGTGGCGCTCAACGCTGCCGAGCGGCTGGTCGACGCCGGGACGGCGGCACTGCTGGTGGCGGTCGCGCCCATTCTCGTCGCGGTCGCCGCGGTCCTCGTTCTGAACGAGCGGCTCACCGGCCGGCTCGGCGTCGGGGTGGCAATCGCCTTCGCCGGCGTCGCCCTGATCGCCGCCAGCGGTTTCACCGGACACGCCGACAAGGTCGGCGTCGCGCTGGCGGTGCTCTCCGCCCTGCTGTACGCCTTCGGCGTACTACTCCAGAAGCGCCTACTGGCGCGGGTGGACGCCGTGACGATGACCTGGCTCGGCGCGCTGGCCGGGACCGCGGCCCTGCTGCCGTTCGCCCCCACGCTCCTCGCAGAGCTCGCCACGGCCCCACCGCCGGCCACCTTGGGCATGCTGTACCTGGGCGTGTTCCCGACCGCCATCGGCTTCCTCACCTGGGGCTACGTCCTGTCCCGCTGGACGGCGGGCCGCACCACCGCCGCGACCTACCTGGCGCCGCCGGTGACCGTCCTGCTGTCGTGGACGCTGCTCGGCGAGGTGCCGGCGCCGCTCGCCCTGCTGGGCGGCGCGCTGTGCCTGAGCGGCGTGGTCCTCGCCACGCGCCGCTGACGTCGATGCTCTCGCGCCGGTCGTCGGCCCTCGGGAGGCGGCCGGGCCGGCGGGCGGCCCGTACTGCGGCTGAACCCTGCCAGAACTCAGAGAGCCGCGGGTGGCTCAGCCCCTCTTCGCGGCTGAACTTGCGGCCGAAGATCGGGCTGTCTCCTGCAACCTCGCCACCGCTGACGAGCGTCGCAGCAGGCGTCGGCGAGTCGACTACAGGGCCAACCCGGCAGCCAAAGGTGACGTGGTCGTCGTAGCGAGAGTCCGCCCCGGTCGGCAGCCGGTGTCCTCCGTCGACTGATGCGCGACAGTCGTCGGCCAGATGATGCGCGCCGGTGGAACGAGCTTTGTCGACGGGTTCTCGATGTCCTCACCGACCCCCGCACCTCGGACTTCGGCTGCCGGTCAGCGGCAAGCTTCAGGGGCGTGCACGTAGGGGTGCTGCGAGCGTGGCGAACCGGCTGGCGGTGTCCATCTCGTTCGGCAGATCGAGGATTGGGCCGAGCGCGGCGGCCCATCCGTGGCAGAACAGTTGCCAGCCGTCGTAAACGACCAACCCATCCTGGGCGCGGGCTTGCCGCAGCATGGCCAGGTCACCCCGGTAGTTCAGGTCCCACACCACGGCAGCGGGTGGGAACTCGGCGACTGGCGACAGGGGGTTACCGGGACGGTCCTTGCCGAGTCCGGTGGCGTTGACGATGAGCGTTCCGGGCGGACCGGACGCAACGAGCTGATCCCACGGCCCTGCGCCGAGGTGTATCTCGAGGCGCACTCGCCGGGACTCGGCCCACGGACCGAGCACAGCCTCCAGATGACTGCCGGCCGCGCCGCTGCGGTCGGTGAACACCAGGCGAGCCGGTGGCGCGGGACGGGCAAGCAGGTGACGGCCGAGCGCGATGGCGCTACCGCCGGCTCCCAGACAGACGACGTGTTCTCCGTCGGGCCAGATGTCGTCGACGACTCGCCCGACGGAGATCGGGTCCCGGGCGAAGCCGGCCAGCCTGCCCGTCTCACGCCGTAGGGCGTTGACCTCTCCGCACTCGGCCGCCAGCGGGTCGAGCCGGTCGATGAGGTCGCCAGCCTCGCGCAGTACGGCCACCTTGTGCGTCGTGATGACGGCGCCGAGCACGTCATCGCTGCCGGCCAGCTCGGTCACCAAGGCGCGGTACGCCTCACTGGGGGCGGCCAAGGGCACGTCGCGACCTACGAGACGTACGTCAAGACCAAGGTCGCCCATCCAGATCGGGAACGCCTCATGGATCACCGACTTGCCTGTCGACACCCCAACAAACCAAACCGTGAACGCCACCGGCCAAGGGTAATCATCAACCCGCAGCTGAAGGCCCGGAACGTGGCCCACGGGTGGCGGGCCCGCTCCCCCCTGCGGACCTCGCGCGGTCACTCCTTCCGGCCCTCAGGGTGTCCCGGCCGTTGGAGGTAGAGCGGCCGGGCTCCACCCGAGGAACGTTCAGCTGGAGCTGCAGCTGGGGATCGGGCGTCCGGCGCGGGTCAGTGGCCGGAGTTTCGGCGCGCTGGGCAGGTGCAGCGGTAGGTCCGGCCGGAGCCGTGCTGGCAGAGCAGGTGGTAGTCGCCGAGCGCCCGTTGTTGCGCCTCCAGGTCGTGGCGCCGCCACACCGCCACTGCGGACCAGTCCCCCGCCACGTCGACGTGGCCGGTCTCGATCGGCGTGGTCGACGACGGCGAGGAGCCGGTGCAGGACATCCGGCCGGTCGGCGGCGTCCGGCACCAGCCACTCGGCAACCGGGTCCCGGGACAGCGCGTCAACCAACTGCGCGGTGACGGCGGGAACGTCGGCCGGGGAAGTGATCCTCGATCTGCAGATGGCGCCACGCCGGGCCCAGCCGGAAGCGGCTGCTCGCCGATGCCGTCGCCCCGGCGCGTCCGGGTGGAGGGCGCCGGCGAAGGACGCCCGGTGAAGACCGGGCGTCCTTCGCCGGGCGGCCCCGTTTCGGTCAGCGCGTTCGGGAGCCGGTCATCGGCGGAACGGCCCGGTGACGCAGTAGGTGATGCCGCCGGAGGATGAGCCGGTCGTGCCGCGTTGCGACGAGAAGTACAGCCGGTCCCCGGCCGGGGTGAACGCCGGCCCCGTGATCTCCGAGCCGCTCTGTCCGGTGATCCGCAGGAAGACGGAGATCTTGTCGTCCGGTGTGATCATGCAGATCTCCATGTTCCCGCCGTCCTCGGCGACGTACAGGTCGCCGGCCGTGGACCCGGTGATGTTGTCGACCCCGGTCAGCGGGGCGGCGCCAGGGCTGACCAGGTTGTCGTCGTAGGCGAGCTCGTACGTGCCGGCGGCCAGGTTGACCTGCCACACGCGGTTGTCGCCCTTGGTGGTGAACCAGACGGTGTCGTCGGCGTAGTGGCAGCCCTCGCCGCCGTTGAACGTTTTCGCGCCGGACACCTGCTGGCGGGTCGGGGTGGGCGAGCCGTCCGGGTCGGGCACCGTGGCCCAGGTGAACGTGCCGGAGGTGGCCGTGCCGGCGCGGAAGACCTGGAGGGTTCCGGCGGAAAGGTCGCCCCAGGTGGTCGGCACGAAGCGGTAGAACTTGCCGTCGGTCTCGTCCTCGGTCAGGTAGATGACCCGGCGGACGGGGTCAGCCGCGGCGGCCTCGTGCTTGAATCGGCCCATCGCGGGACGTGCCACTGAGGTCCCGCCGAGCGGGTAGGTCTCGAAGACCCGGCCCAGGGATACTTCCTCGCAGGAGAGCCAGGTGTTCCACGGCGTCTTGCCGCCGGCGCAGTTGTTGTTGGTGCCGGAGAGGATCCGCGACGCCCCGACCACGGTGCCGCTGGAGTTGAAGACGAGGCGTGAGGCGCCGCCGCCCGCATTGGCTGCCACCTCGGAGTTCGACACGTAGATCCAGCCGGTGCCGTTCGGGAACACGGCGCCGCCGTCCGGGGCGTCGTGCCAGGTGTACGACGTCCCCGGCACCGTCTGACGGGATCGCGCGACGATCGAGCTGGTGAAGCCGACCGGCAGCTGGATGCCGTTGGCATCGGCGGGCTGAAGCCCACCGTAGGGCCCCGCTGCGTTCTGCGCCGGGGCTCCGTACGCCGCCGACCACGCTGTGAACGGCAGGGCCACCGCGCCCGCACCGACAACCGTGGCCCGCAACATTGCTCGACGATCCATGGAACCTCCTCGGTAGGTTCCCCAGATCTGACCGTGCAGAGCTTACGCACTTCGATCGGCTGGATGAACGTCGATGGACGCCTGGGTGTGGGTCGTCGCATCGACGAACGGGGTGGCCCGCCTGGCGGCGGACCCGAAAGTCGGTTGCTGGCGACGGTGTACTCCGGGACGCTGGGTGGCATGACGTTCTGAGGGCAGCACCTTCGTCGCCGCCACGCCATCGCGATCGGCGGCCGTCCATCCCGTCTTTGGCGAGAAGCGAGCGTCCTTGTCCGTTAAGCCTTTCCGGCAGGAGTACCTGCCGGCACCAGCCCCTGCCACCGTCACCGTCTTCGCCTCCCCGTCCAGCTGGGTCGAGTCCGACGCCGTCGACCAGTGCCGCCAGGTGGCCACCCTCGACGGCATGGTCCATGTCGCCGGCATGCCGGATCTGCATCCCGGCAAGGGCGCCCCGATCGGCGCCGCGATGACCTCGACCATGCTCTACCCGCATTTGGTCGGCTCGGACATCGGCTGCGGCATCGCCGTCTTCCCGATCGCGCTGAAGCGGGTCGTGCCGGAGCGGCTCGCCGCCCGCTTCCCCGACCTGGACCGCCCGCTCGACCCCGATCGGGACGCCGACGACCCGGCCTGGTCCGTGCTGGACGGTGACATCCCCGCCGGCCACCTCGACGGTCTCGGCACCGTCGGGCGGGGCAACCACTTCGTTGAGCTGGCCCGCGTCGGCGAGGTCCTCGACCCGGGCCACGCCGCGCGGCTCCAGCTCGCCGCCGGTGACACGGTTCTCGTCGTGCACAGCGGGTCACGCGGCCTCGGCGAGCGGATCCTGCGTGAGCACACTGAGCTGCGAGGCGCCGGGCCCGCGGGCGACCCGGCCGCGTACCTGGCACGGCACGACGACGCCGTACGCTGGGGCTCGCTCAACCGGCGGCTGCTGGCCGCCCGGACCGCGATCGCACTGGGTGCCGAGCCGACGGCGCCGATCGTGGACCAGTGCCACAACCTGGTCGAGGTACGCGACCGGCACTACCTGCACCGCAAGGGCGCGGCGCCGGGCGACGGTCGAGACGTGCTCGTCGCCGGCACCCGCGGCACCCCGTCGTACCTGGTGGCCGCGCACGCGGGCGCGCAGGCCAACCACTCGGTGGCACACGGGGCGGGCCGCAAGATGTCCCGGGCCGACGCGTTGCGCCGGGGCCGGGCCAAGCACACGGTCGAGGAGCTGCGCCGCACCCCGGTGGGTTCGCTGGTGGTCTGCGGCGACCGGCAGCTGCTGTTCGAGGAGGCGCCGACCGCGTACAAGCGGATCGAGCAGGTGATCGCCGACCTGGTCGGTCACGGGCTGGCGACCCCGGTGGCGACCACGGTCCCACTGGTCACCTACAAGACGCCGGACGTGGGGGTCGCGACCCGCGGCGACCGGCGACCCGAGCGCCGGCAGGCCGAGCACCGGTGGCGGGGGCGGCGGTGAGCCCGCACCTGCTGCTGTCGGCCGGCCGGGGCCCGCAGGAGTGCGCGTGGGCGCTGGCCCGGCTGCTGCGCCGGCTGGACGCCGACGCCGCCCGGCACGATGTGGGCGTAGTACGGCTGGAAAGCGTCGCCGGCGACCGGCCCGGCACCTACCGGTCGGTCCTGATCCGGCTCACCGGCGCGGGTGCGGAGGCGTTCGCCGCCGGCTGGACCGGAACGTTGTGCTGGCAGGCGCCCAGCCCCTACCGGGCCGGCCATGGCCGGAAGAACTGGTACGTCGCCGCCCGGCGGTGCGAGGTCGACGCCCCGATCACCCCATTCACCGAGGCGGACGTGGAGGTGGTCGCCGTACGCACCGGCGGGCCGGGCGGCCAGCACCGCAACAAGGCCAGCACCGCCGTGCGGGCCACCCACCGCCCGACCGGCACCGTCGTGGTGGTCGACACCGAGCGGCAGTTCAGCCTCAACCGGGGCATCGCGCTGCGGCTGCTGCGGCAGCGGCTCGCGGCCGGTGACGAGGCGGCCGGGCGGGCGGTCGTGGCCGCCCGATGGCACGTCCACGACGAGCTGGTGCGGGGCGATCCCGTGCGCATCGAACGCCCCTGACCGGCCTTCCCAGCCGCCGCGGAACGCTCGGCGTACAGCACCATCCTGCCCGCCGACGGTCGGGGGGATGCCACCGCCTACGTCGACGCCGAGATCGCTCGTCGTTTCGGCTGGCCGAAGCTGGATCGGGCGTTGTCTGAGGCGGAGTTGGAGCAGTTGAGCGACGACATCGGCGGGTGGGTGAGGCAGGACCGGACGCAAGGTCGCCTTCCCGAGGAAGTGGAGTACCCGCTCCACAAGGGCTACGACCACGGGGTTCAGGCAACCCATTTCTGTCGGCCGCCGGGTTCATCCCTGAAGCCGGCGGCGATTGTGGGTGTTATGTCGGCAGTGAAGTTGCCCGTGCAGCCGCCACCACGCGGTTACACCGGGAGGCGCCGTACTTCGCGGCCCGCATCGAGGCTTCCCGGCGGGTGAAGTCCGGGCCCCCAGCCTCCTGATAGGCAGTGCAGTAAAGCTGAAGGCCTGGAATCGGGCCGTCGCGGACCGCCACGGTTTCTTCCGGCTCGGCCATGTTGCTGGCTTCTTGCTCCGCGAGCAGCCCTAATGTGCGCATCGACGGTCCGGGAACGACGTCGAGGCCGGCCGACAGCGGGTCGGCGGCAACTGCGGCGAGCACAGCGGCGGGGGGCCAGTGCTGCGGTGTTCCAGGGTCGTGCAGGTAGCGGAGCTGCCAGACCCAGACTTTGCCGGGCTGCCACTGCCAGCACACCAGATCCGGACCGCCGTTTCGCTTCACGTCTGCGGCTACCAGGAGCTCCGGGCGAGCCGTGGCAAGCAAGTGTGCTCGCAAGGCCAGCGCCGTGCCTTCGGCTAGGGAGTTGGGACCGCCGTCGGAGTCGTCCACGAGAGCCTCCTTAGGTCGAGTGCCGGGGCCATGGCCGAGCCCAGCTTCGGAGACCGGGCCCGGCCAATGGATTTAACTAGAACCAGCGGGACACGAGTCGTCCGGCCAAGCTGGCGTGATGCTCCAGCTTCGCGATGCCGGAGCTGAGGTACTGAGCTTCGGCCCGCGCTTCGAGCGCCGTGAAGTGAGCGACCAGCACCAACGTTGCGACCGGGCTACCCGTCCGGAAGAGTGGGGGCAGGTGGTGGTGAAGATCGGGTCAGTGGCCGGGATCCGAGCGAACCTGAGTACGCCGACTCATGCTCGGCCGGGGTTAGGCCGTCCACGCTGACCACATGACGTCTGAAGCGGTCGGCACAGGTCGGCGGGGTGGCCCGATCGTGGGATTCCTGTTCCTGCTCTGGGTCTGCGGGCTGATCGCGGCGGCCGTGTGGTGGGTGGGCATCGGCCTGGAGCAGTGGAGCGTCAGCTACGGCGATCAGCCCGGCGAGTTCGAGGACCTCAGACGCCGGGCGAGCGTGGCGCTGCTGGTCGCCGCGTTGGTGGCGACCGCCGGGCCGGTCCTCATCGCGCTCGTGGCGTACCAACTGCGGCTGGTACGCACGGCGGTCGTTTTCCTGGTGCTGACTGTCGTGATCGCCGTGCCCGCCGTACCGGTCGCCATGCTCGCCGGCCGGGACCTCGATCCGGCGCCGGCCGTGACGACGCCCGGCCCGCCGGGGCACTGCGTGGAACACAGCGGCGGTGACACCCGCTGCCCGGGCGGCTGAACGACTGACCTCATGGCCCCACTAATGGACAGCCACGTCATCTACCGCGATCCCCCTGACCGGATCGATCCGCACAGTGAGTGAGTTGGCCGCCGAGATCCTCGGCGGGCAACGCGTCGGCATCCGCATCGAGGACAAGAGGCTGAGCTTCTTCGACCTGGACACGCGGGGCCTGCTGCGCACCCGACCCAACCCGCTGGCTCCCGCCGAGGTCGCCCGGCTGCGTGGGGCTCGGCCCGCCGGGCCACCCCGCAACCCGCAACAGAGCCAGGGCACGCCGGCAAACCCCCAGGGCCATAGGAATGCCAGGCCAACCAAGGGCGGGAGCACCCTGCTCCCATCTGCTCACAATCTAAGGGGCAACAGCGGCGAAGCCCGTTACCGGCGATTCCGGTGACCGGCTTCCTGCCCCATATATCCATGGTTGGCGATACTGGAATCGAACCAGTGACCTCTTCGGTGTGAAGCAGGACGCCGCACCGACTCTGACCTGCGAAAACGAGAAGCCGCAGGCAGGGGTGGGTGCAGCTGGGTGCGATCAGCTGCCGTTCCGTGCGGTTCAGGGCCGTTCAGTGCACCCTGCTGCTCCCAACCTGCTCCCCCGATCAGGGGCTCGCGACCGGGCTGCAGCGTCCAGGCTGCGTCGGACCGTCCTGCACGTCGTTCGTCAGACACCGTGGCCGCTTGCCCGAGCCGTCCTTGCTGACGCCGACGCCAGGTCAGCGACCGTTGGGCTCAGTTGCTCCCGATCCACTGCCACGGCCCGGTTGTCAACCCGACATGCTCAGGTATGCCGCGCCTTATCAGCGGCATGACAGTGCGTTCCGAGGCCGCTCCGCGTTCGTTTCCACAGGGGCGCTGGGCGATCTGAGATGCTGACGATCATGTGGCGAGAGAAAATCCTGGGATGGACGGCTGATGCCACCTTCCATACCGGGACTTCGGAGGCGGCGATTCGCGCCTGCGAGGCCGCACTGGGCCAAGCCCTGCCTCGCGACCTTGCCGAGCTCCTCCGGGAGAGCGACGGTGTCAAGGGCGAGTACGGCCTTGATCTCGTCTGGCCCGTAGAACGGATCAAAACCGACAACGTGGAGTTTCGCACCGACGCCACGTTCGCCCAGCTTTACATGCCGTTCGAACCCTTGTTGTTCTTCGCGGACGCCGGCAACGGCGATCAGTTCGCCTTCGTCATGCGTGACCGTCCGGCCGACGTGTTCGTCTGGGATCATGAAACGGACAGCCGAACGATGGTCGCCCCGAGCCTGGCCACCTATCTAGAGTGGTGGCTCGATGGCAGGATCAAGATCTGATCCTGCTTTCGGCTTGAATGTACGCTTTTCGGCAGATCCGCGCACACTCAGCGGCAAATCAGGATGCTGGCGCGACGCGATTCGAGACACGAATCCGCACGACCGGCTCACGGTCTTTCGTGGGTAACGGCGTCTCTCGGGTCGGTTGTTGCCACGATGGCGTCGACCTCGAACTCCACCAACCACTCCGGATCGATGAAACGCGATACTTCTACGAAGGTGCACGCCGGTCGTACCTGAGAGAACCGTTCGCCATGTGCGCGCGCCGCCTCTCGCCAACGGGCGATGTCAACGAGCATGACCCTGGTTCTGATGACGTCTGCCAGCGTTGCGCCGGCCTCGCGCAGTGCTTGCTCGGCGATGTCCAGGCAACGCACGGATTGCGCGTACACATCTCCCGGACCGGCTGTGGCACCGTCGTCCGCGATCGGCGCGGTGCCGGCCACGGACACGTACGGCCCTATCCGCACGGCGCGTGAGAAGCCGATCTCCGGTTCCAGCGGTGATCCTGAAGTCACCAAGCGGCGAAAAGAAGGCACGGTACAAGAGCATTGCAGAGCAGCGACGGCGCCGGGCGCCCGCCCGGCGCCTTAACGCCCGTCGCCTCCACTGGCGCTGCCACCCCAACTGGCTCATCCGCATGGCGCACTCAACTCGGCATGAGCGGACGCCGTCGGCCCGTAAGGCGGAGTCAGGGGCCTAAGGCTTCGGCCTCGCCGAAGAGGTCATCGTTTGGGAAACCCGCTCAGGTGTTCGCAGTTGGGATTCAGGTCTCAGCTCGGGGAATCCACACCGACGTCACCACGACGGCACCCTGAACCGTAGTCCGGGCCGCGCTGAAGCCGGGCTGGTGCTCGGCCGCTGTTGACAGCGACCGCTGGAGGATCGACATCCGCGATGCACCGGGTGCCACCGCTCAGCTACTGTGACCGCCATGAGCGACGCGGCTGACCAGCACCGGCAGCGGGACGCCGAACGAGAGGCGGAACGAATCCGCAGTCTGCTCCGACAGCACGGCGGCCGAGAGCACGACCCCAGCCGCGAACAGGAACACTACGAAGGCGGCTTCCAGGTCGAAGTCGGGAAAAGTGGCGGCCCCCATCACGTGGGCGGTTTCCACGTTGACCCGTTCCGCGTACAGCCTCAAAAGATGCGCCGGCACGCTGAGACGCTGGCTGCACACGGGTATCAAGTAGAGGTCCGTGAGTACTTCGACGGCGAGATTCTGGAGGTCACACCCCCGGCGCCGCGGCCACGTGGGGCGTGGCTACGGAGACTCTTCCGAGGATGAGCATCCCCTCGTCGCCCTCCGCCTAGGGAGTAGGTGACCCTTTCCGTCAATCTTTGATCTTGGTTGCGGAACTGGTTACCGGGCTGATGATTGTCCTGTCAGTGGAACTCCCAACGAAACATCGGCCGCAATGGGCTCCCGGCTGCCCGACGGGCCGGGGTTTTTCAGGATCGCGACCGCGGCGGGCCGAATACCCACGTCACCCGCCCGCCGCCTGGTCGAGGGCGCGGCGATGCCATGACGTACTGAAGCATATGGCTAGGCAGCGGCTGACTAACCGCTGCCCTGGCCGGTACGGTGCCGCACATGACAAACGCGGTGGCCGTCGACGTAACGGCGGGCTTCGCCGGAGACGTCCTGCCCCCGGTCTCGATCGAAGATGCAGCGAGCAGGATCTTGGCGTATTGCACGTCCCGACACAGTGGATGGGCCGTCTACGACCTGGCTGGCATCGGCGCCCGATCGGCGGGACTACTCGACGAAGTCTCCACATGGTCGCTGTTGTTCGCCAACGCCCTCAACGGCCGGGTCGAACTCAAGCAGATCGCCGACTTCGACCTCACGCGCCGACGCGAGTTCGCCCACCGAATCAGTCGCGTTCCAGCAGACCAGGATCTGCACCACCTCACTCACGTCCAGCTGAACGCCGTCATCCACGCGTGCCAGTTCGGTTTCGACGGGGCATGGGCCCCGAGAATCACGAAACTCGCTGCGCTGTACCGACCCCGGGCCATACCCGTGCTAGACGGCTACGTCGGAATGGCCTTCGGCTACCAGCGTGACGATCTCAGCCTCAAGGTTCAGCGGTTCGGCCAAGATCGACAAGAGCGGATCTCCGCGATCGTGCGAGCGATGGCGGCGTACCTCCGCGACCACGCCGGCACGCTGGCTCAACTACGAGCGGAAGTTTCGCCGACTGTGCCCGAGCTGGCGGAAGCGCAGCCAGGAAGCGAGTGCCCTCTGATCGCCGACCTCCGGCTGCTAGACATGGTCGTGTGGACGGCGATGGACGACCGCCTCGCTATCGACGCAGGACTGCCACCGAGATGGCTCGGCCGGCCACTCGGAGCCCACATTCCATGCGAGGCCGTCGCTCCGGTGCCCATCACCGCAACAACCCCGAACAGCGCAGACCCCACGGAGGTGATATTGCAATCCAGCTAGACGGGCCGCACACGCCTGTAGCCCATGCCGCAACCGCGGCGACCGCCCCAGCTGCTACCCGCCACCACCCACCCAACCCCTGAGCTACCTGATAGGCCACTTCGGGCCCGCCGAAGGGCTCACCGAGCAGGAAACCCTGGCCAGAGGCTTGCTCGCGGGATTGAGGCCCCACGATTCAGGATCCATGTCGACGCCATCACGGGGCCGTCCCGGAAGCCGCACGTCGATGCGGCGGGACCATGGTGGCTGGCGCTCGGCGACCCCGCGCGGATGCGCCAGCGGCCGCGGCTGCATCGCTGGGTCCCGCACCGCCGCATAGGTGGGGACCGCAATGAGCCCACCGGTGCGGTTGTACGACCCGGCCTGCAAGGCAACCTGCTGCACCATGCCACCGACCTGCCGCTGCACAGTCCGAGCCTTCATCAGCCAGCAAACCCGGTGCTCCACCAACGCCTCGGCGATCCACCGCCCCGCAACATCGATTACATCACGAGGCCGACGAGCGGCCAGCAGCTCCCGATCCAACGCCACCCGGGAAGCCAACCACCACCGGCCCGCACCCCGGCTGCTGCATCCCTCGGAGACCGGCCGAGCCTCATCTGCCCTTAGGGTTACGTCCGTGGATCAGGGCACCGGCGAGACCAACTTCCTACGAGTGCTGCGTCTGGCTTTCGAAGAGATCGCCAGCGACGAGCCGGTCGTCGTGGCCGCAGACTCGGGTCCTCCGCTATCGCACGGATGGCAAACGCGTTCGGCAACCTCTCCTGCAGATCTGGCGAGGCTCGCAACAAGCCCGGCTCACCCGATCGCCCCGCCCGCCTCCGCCGGCGCACCGCGTTCAGCGGACCGGTAGCGCCTTGGTGCCACCGCCCTTGATCGAGTGGGTCACCTTCGGACCCCCCGACCAGTAGAAGCAGCGGATCCCCCGGTCACCGCGCGCCCACGCCTCCGCGGCCGGCACCAGGTACGAGGTGCCCGTCCGGTAGCGCAGCACGCCGTCCACCGGGACCTTCGCGTACCGGGCCACGAGGGCCCGGCACTTCGCGTGCACGCCGTCCTCGTCGCGGCCCGCGTCCGCGTACGGGGTGTCGGGCGCCGTCCACGAGCCGACGTACTCGAACGTGTGCGGCCGGGCGCAGCCGGTCTGCTCGAAGGCGCCGTACCGGTCCTCGTTCAGGCACCCGAGGGCCAGCGGTGAGGGGCCCTTCAGCGCGCCCCGCAGGCTGCCGGTGTGCTGCACCGGGTGGTCGTCCGGATGCCGTCGCGCGGAGCCGCCGTCGGCCGTGTCCAGCTCGAAAATGTCGCACCGGAACCAGCGACTGCCACCCTGCCACCCGCCCGGGGACGGGGGCGCGACCTGCACCGTCAAGCGGGCGCCCCGCCAGTCGCCACCGACGAACGCGGTCGCCTTCGCGTCGCATTCGGCGAACGCCGGTCGCAGCACCGCCGAACCCACCGGCGGCGGGGTTTCCCGTTCGGCTACCGCGCCGGTGAAGGTGCCCAGGTAGAAGGTCTCCAGCAGGTGCTGCCGCGTGCAGTCGACCGGCTGGTAGCTGGTCAGGTAACTCGACGGGCTGGCGATCACGTGGCAGTCGCCCACTTTCGGGGTGAACTGCACGGCCGCCGCGGCGGGCCGCCAGTCGTCGGTCAGGTCGCCGTCCAACCCGGCCGGCGCCCCGCACCCCGCCATCGCCGTCACCGCCCCGGCCAGGGCGGCCACCGCCGCCCGTACCCGCCACCGTCGCATGTCACCCTCCCCGTCGTGCCGGCGCAGCATATGCCACCCGGAGGCATCGCCAGGGTCCCCGTCCGTCGTGCGACATCCGGCGGAGGCCAGGCGCTGAGAGGGCGCGGGCGGCCCGTGACGACCTCGACGGCGAACGGCTCAGGGGCGGTCCCGATCTTTCGTTACACCGCACGCTGACCACTCCCGCCCCGCGCAAGAGGCTGCAGCCACTTACCTGGCTGCTCCCCACGTGCTTCCCGATCCCCGGCGGGGCGGCCGTGGCGTCCCCGCACCTGACGCTCTATTTCGCCGCGTTTTCCAAGGTGCAGCACGAGCGTCTTGTCCCTCAGCGTGACCGATGGCCAAGACGGCGGTCGGGCAGGCCCGCGCCGTGTGAGGCGGGGGATTTGCGGTCCCGGACCCGCTGCCTCAACCGATGTGCCGGCCGGTCACCGCATCCCCGGGCTCCGAATTCGCTCCCGCAGCCTCCGTCAATCGGCTCACTCAGCCGACGCAGCGACGCCTCGACGGCCATGACTGGCCCAAGTGCCTGGGACGAAGCCGTCATGGTGGCCCGTGACACCCGCGACGTCAGACACGCCGGACAATTTGTCGTGACCGGCGCCTATGGTGTCGGCCATGACCTGGTACGAAGCGCTGCCGCCGGACATCCCTGGGGGCCGGTTGATGAAGCCATACAACGGCGGGACGCCGGTGTACTGGCTCTCCTCGCACCCCGCCGCGGCAGGTGATTGGTCCCGGTGGCGGGCCCAGCATCACCGAACCGGACTGTGGCCGCTGCTCGCGCTGCACGTCGAGGGTGACAACGAACCGTTCGGCGTCGACGCCGAATACGACCGCATCACCACGGTTGAACAGCACGACAGCGGCGTGGTCCTCGCCGAATGGTGGCAGGGGATCACCGAGGACGACCTCGACCAAGAGGCCGCTGCCAACCTCGGCTACCTTGATCCGGTCGGTGCACGATGGCCCGGCCTCATACCTGCCCTGGATCGGCAAGGTCCGGTGGAGCACTTCGCCGATCAATACGCCGACATGCTCTGCACCGGCCAGGCCCGCCTGGCGCTGGTCCCCGCGACCGACGGCGCACATGCATTGACAGAGATCAGCTGGACCGGGCCACTCAACCACGACAACGACACCGCTCGCTTCGCCGCCGTTGCCCGCGACTGGCAGCACCGGTTCGGGGCCACGGTCGTCGGGCTGAGCTTCGACACCCTGCACTTGAGCATCGCCGCGCCACCGGTCACCCTCGACCTGGCCCTGCAGGTGACAGCCGAACATTTCGCCTTCTGCCCGGACAACATCTGGCAGAGCCATACCGACACCTTCCCGCAGTACGCCGAAGCAATCATGGGCTTGAACTGCTGGAGCTTCTGGTGGGACTGACCCCGAGGCAGCGCGCTCACCAGGGCCGCGACGGCGATCATCGCGCTGGCAGCAGCACCCCCTGGACCCCCGCCGATGCTGCGATCGATGGATGAGCCGCCAAGCCCATGACCAGCTTTGGTCGCCGCACCCCGCCACAGTCGTGGCGTATCGACAGCCCGGCGGTGCGCCCGGCAGCACTTGGCTTGGAGGCCGGCCTGCCCAACGTGCGCGCCGGTGCCGCACGTCCCTGAACCCAGGGGTGGCAGCACCGTTCGAGTCGGGCCAGGCTCCGGGGGGCCCGGTCATGCTGAGCGGGCTCCCAGAAACGCTCAGCTGCGTCCTACCGTGCCCGCACATAGGCCGATCGCGGGCAAGAGCGGATGTTTCATGCTGGCCGATCTACCAACTTCGACGGGACGCTGGTGGCGGCCTACTCGCCTGCGTCTACGTGGGTGAGTAGGCGAGCGGCCAGCGCGCGCACCTCGGTTCTGAGTTCGGCGGGCCGTTCGATGGTGAAGGGCCAGCCGAGCCCGGCCAGCATCTGGGCGGCGCCGTCGAGGTGTTCGGCTCGGGCGGTCAGCCGCACTCCGTTGGCGACCTCGGTGAGTGTGCCGACCGAGGGAGGGATCCGCCGCCGTGCCTGGGCGAGGCTGGTCTGCAGCAGGACCGAGAGGTCGTGGGCGTAGGGCACCGAGGCCAGTCCGGCGAGGACGTGGCCGGTGGGGTCGAACCCGGCCGGTACCTCGAACGCCCCGTCGGTGGCGCGGATAGCGCTGATGCGGTCGAGTCGGAATGTCCGCGTGGATCCGCTGGCGTGGTCGCGACCGGTGACGTACCAGCGGCCGTTGTGGAAGACCAGCCCGTACGGGTCGAGGCCGCGCTCGCTGGAGTGGCCATGCCAGGTGGTGTAGGTCAGCTGTACCGGGTGTCGGTGGCGGGCCGCCTCGGCGAGCACCAGCAGCACCTCGGTGCCGGGCGGGGCGGGTTGTCGGACGGGTCCGGTGACGTCCATGGTGTTCAGTAGGGCGTCGATGCGTCGGGCAAGGGCGGCTGGCAGTACCCGGCGCAGCTTGGCGGTGGCGCTCTGGGTGGCTGCGTGATCGGCTGTGACCATGCCCGCGCGGCGTCCGGCGGCAAGGCCGAGGGCGATGGCGACCGCCTCGTCGTCGGTGAGCATGAGTGGCGGCAGCTTGTATCCGGGCGCGAGCCGGTACCCGCCGTAGCGGCCACGGCGCGCTTCGACCGGGATGCCCAGGTCGAGGAGGTGGGTCGCGTAGCGGCGGACGGTGCGCTCGTCGACGTCGAGCCGGCGGGCCAGGTCGGCGACGTTGAATGCGCCGCCCGACTGGAGGATCTCTAGCAGGGCCAGTACGCGCGCTGTCGGCCTGGCCAAAGACGTCCTCCTAATCCGGGCGGAAACTGTCCGGTATTGACCGTAGCGTATCGCGCATGACGACATTCGTACTGGTCCCCGGGTTCTGGCTCGGCGCCTGGGCCTGGCATTCGACGGCCGCTGAACTACGCCGGCACGGCCACGACGTGTACCCGATCAGCCTGACCGGCCTCGGGGAGCGCGCTCACCTGGCCCGTCCCGACACCGACCTCGATGTCCACGTCACCGACGTGGTCAACCTCCTGCGCTACGAGGACCTTCGCGACGTGGTCCTCGTCGGGCACAGCTACGCCGGTAGCGTCGTCACCGCGGCCGCCGACCGCGTCACCGACCGCGTCGCCCAGCTGGTCTATGTCGACACCGGCCCGCTGCCCGACGGGGTGACCCAGGTCGAGTTCACCCCGCCGGCCGAGCGCGAGCGCAACGCGGCATTGGTGGCCGACCACGGTGACGGGTGGCGGCTGCCGCCGCCGCCCTGGGCCGACCTTGCTGCCAGCGTGCCCGACGTGGATGACTCGATCGTCACGCTGCTGCGCGAGCGGTCGGTCGACCAGCCGTGGGCGACCGCCACCGCCCCGGTCCGGCTGACCGGGGAGTGGGAAAAGCTGCCCAGACTCGGCGTGCTGTCAAGCTTCACCGCCGCGCAGGTGCAGGGGATGGCCGCGACACTGCCGCTGTACCGCCACATGGCCGACGACGCGTGGCGCTACGAGGAACTGCCGACCTGGCATTGGCCGATGCTCAGCCGACCGGTCGAGCTGGCGGCAATCCTGCACCAGGCGCGGCTGAAGGCGTAACCGCCGCTGCCGGGTGACCAACACCAGGCCACCCGGCAGCGGTACGCGGTCAACGACGGGAACCGAACAACCCGGCCATGCCATCCCAAAGCAACGTCCGCGATTCGGCGCGAGCGGACGCTGACCACGCGCGCGGTCTGCGGCAGTTGAGTAAGTCGACGGTTGGCAACCGATGCGTTCCGCGAGCAGCGGTATCGCCCCCTCGCCCTGCACGTTCGACTGCCTCAGCGAACCTGGAACGCGCGTCTCCGACCGCTACCACTTCGACTGAGCCCCGTCGCCGTGGGCGCCCCGAGAAGACGCCCAACTTCCGGAGGCACTCGACCAGTACCAGATACCGCCGCTACGACAGTGTTAGCGGGCCGGCCCGCCGTATGGTTCGTGGCTGAGCTGCTGGACGCCGCCCTGCTGGGGCCCGCTGTACGGGCCGGGTAACCCATCGGCCGGCGGCCTCGTGTGCAGCACCGCGGTCGGCGCGTCGCTCATGCCCGCTCCGGCTGGCGCCGTCAGCTGAGTCGCCACGTGCGGAGCCGGCTTGTCCGGCGTGTTCCGGCGGCGGATCCCCATCAGGGCCAGTGCGCCCAAACCGGCGACGACCAGCAGGCCGCCCAGGATGAACGGCAGCGAACCGCTGCCCTCGTCGCTCACAGCTTCGAGGGCGGGAGGTGCCGCCGTGGCTACGCTGGTCTCCGGCCCGGGAGCCTCGTCCGCTGCCGTTGCGGTGGGCGACGGCGCGGTCGTGGCGGGCGTGGCCACGGCGGCTAAGGTCAGCCGCACCGTCGCGGTGTCACCGGCGGAGCCCTGTACGGTCGTGCGGCTGGTGCGATAGCCGTCCAGGGCCGCGACGACCGTGATCCGGCCCTCGGCGATCGTCTTGCCGGCGCCCGACTTGATCGAGAACCGACCGCTCCGGTCGCTCGTTGTACGGTATTCGTGCCCGGCGCTGTCCCGGACGGTCAGGGCCACGCCGCCGATCGCCTTGCCGCTGGTGTCGCGGACCTGGCCGGACACCCCGTCCACCTCCGACGACGGCTTGTCCCCGCTGGGTTGCGGCGCACCCGCGCCGGGTTGCGACGTGCCCGGGCCGTAAACGTAGACCATCTTGAAGTCGAAGATGTTCTGCCCGTCGAGCCGTACGCCGACGGAGATGTTGAGACCGCTAATCTCGCCCGCGCGCACCTGAGGCGCGACAACGGTGGCCTGGAAGTCCTGGCTCTGGCCGGGTTTGAGGTTCGGCTCCACCCGGCAGCCGGTGGTGCACTGCAGGCCGCCACCGACCACCACGATGGCCGTTTCGGCCCCGCTCCCGTTGTTCGTGACGCGGAACTGAATGCGAACCTTGTCGCCGGGCTTCACATTCTCCGCCGACACGCTCAGGATGCTGACGGGTGCCGCGGCGCCCACCACGGGTGCCGCGGACACCGCGAGCGTCCCCCCGGTGAGCGCGATCAATGCGGCGACCCGGGCCCATCGGGCACGCGAGCGTGTCGTCACCTTCCATCCTCTCCGAGGGCAGGCGACATCGGCCGATGACGCCGACGGACACTATGCCCTGTCGGGAATCGGTTGCGCGACTCGCGCCCCCTACCCGGCCTCTCGCAGGGACCTCGCGCTGGCCTGCTTGATATGCAGCCTCGCGATTGCGGGATTTCTCGCAGCCGGACGGCTACGTCCTGATGAGGGTCAGCCCTCGGCCTCGGCGCGGTCGCCCTTTTCGTCGCCGGCCTTTTGGCTCCGGAACCTCTTCGCGCGGGTTCTGGTGACCACTCTGAACCGATACCCGGTCCGTCGCAACCGGTGGGACCTGCTCGTCCCAGCCTGACTCGTTGGCATGTCTGCGGCGGCACCCGCAGGCGTTCACTCGGCCTCGGCGTCCTCGATGCGGATCCCCAGCGCCCGGGCCAGGGTGACGGACTAGCGAGGGATCAGGCACCAGCCCGTCTCAGCGCATCAAGCAGGT
Source organism: Micromonospora chaiyaphumensis (assembly GCF_900091435.1). Lineage (GTDB taxonomy): Bacteria > Actinomycetota > Actinomycetes > Mycobacteriales > Micromonosporaceae > Micromonospora > Micromonospora chaiyaphumensis. Next base: position 471,413 of record NZ_FMCS01000003.1, on the reverse strand, counting down.
GTTGACGCGGCGGGCGAGAAGTGACAGACGTAAGCAGCAGCGGTAGGTGTCCTTGAATGGTGAGCAAGTGGGGACAGTGCACTGCCACAACAAGATCGGGGGCTCAGTGTCCCAACGGAGCAGCCAACAAATCCAACTTGTGCCACCTGCATGATCCTGCTCCGCAGTGCGGTGCCATCTTTGGTCCTGGCACTCGGCGCTGCACCGTCGCCACTGGCGGAGGCCACTGCGTTCATCACCAAGTGCCAGATCAAGAGGCTTTATTCTGAGCGACCAGCCCCGTCCTTGGTGCTGAAGTAGCGGTAGAGGGTCTCCTTCGACACCCCATGAGGGAACACAGCTCGGCGACGCCGATGCCGTCGAGGCCCCGCTCGTGGAGCAGGCGGGTCGCCCCGTCGATGATGCCGGAACCGGTGCGTTCCGGGTCAATGGTGGATCCCTTGGGGACGGGCACGGCACAGATGGTACCGAGTGGTTCCTTCTACTGCTAGCATCGCCCAGTTCGTACTGATCGGTTCGATCACTGGGAGGGCTGATGACGGCAACCCCGACCGCGGGGTTGTGGCCGGCCGCACGGCTCGCCCTCGGCACCGCCTGCGCGCTCGGCCTCGCCCGCTTTGCGTACGGGCTGCTGCTGCCAGCCATGCGCGACGACCTGCACTGGACCCTGGCAGCAGCCGGTGCAGTGGCCACCGCCAACGGCTTCGGCTACCTGCTCGGTGCGCTGGTGACCCGCATCCTGATACACCGCCTCGGCGCGGCCACCGCATTCCGCCTGGCCATGGCGTTGACCACCACGTCGCTGGCCCTGACCGCCGTCAGTGGTGATTACCTGACGCTGCTGGCCCTCCGCACGCTCTCCGGGGCCACCGGAGCGGTGGTTTTCGTCGCCGGCGGGGTGCTCGCATCCCGCCTCGCGGCGGACGCCGCGTCGGCCACCCCCATCACGGTGTACTTCGCCGGCGCCGGCCTGGGCATCGTCCTCAGCGGCGTGGCCGTACCGCTGCTCGGTGAGCACTGGCGGCTGGCCTGGGTGGCCCTGGGCGCCGCTGCCGCGCTCGCGACGGCGGTCAGCTGGACCGGGGCAAGCAGCGGGGCCGGACCATCCTCGGCCGGCCGGGCCCGGCTGCGGCAACTGCTCGCACCCGCCCTGGCCTACCTGCTCTTCGCCGCCGGCTATATCACCTACATCACCTTCCTCTCCGCCTACCTGGCCGGCCACGAGGCCTCCGTCGGGCAGGTGGTCCTCACCTGGGCCGTGCTCGGCACGGCCGTCGCGGCCGCACCGGCGGTGTGGAGCCGCCCGATCGCCCGATGGCCCGGCAACCGGGCGCTGACCACGCTCCTCGTCGTCCTGAGCGGCGGTGCGGCGCTGATGCTCGTGTCGTCCGCGATGCCCCTCGTGCTGCTCTCCGTGCTCCTGTACGGCGCGAGCTTCATGGGCGTGCCGGCCGCGGTGACGGCCCTCGTCCGGGCCCGCACCGCGGCCGGCGACTGGGCCGCCACGCTCGGCGTGCTCACCGCCGTGTTCGCCGCCGGTCAGACCGCTGGCCCCTGGCTCGCCGGCCTGATCGCCGACCACACCTCCACCACGGCCACCCTCGCCTGGACCGCAGTCCTGTGCGCCGTCGCCGCGGTCATCGCCCTCGTCGGCGACCTCCGGTGCCCCACCACCACTCACGATCAACACAAGGAGCAGGATCATGGCCAACGTCGTACTCGTCCCCGGGATGTGCCACGGCGGGTGGTGCTTCGAGCAGCTCACCCGCCGGCTACGCGGCGCGGGACACACGGTCCATCCGCTGACGTTGACCGGCCTCAGTGAACGCAGCCACCTCCTGCACGGCACGGTCAACCTCGACACCCACATCCAGGACGTGGTGGCCACGCTCGAGGGCGAGAATCTGCGGGACGTGACGCTCGTCGGGCACAGCTACGGCGGGATGGTGATCACCGGAGCCGCGGACCGCGCACCCGACCGGGTCCGCTGCCTGGTCTACCTGGACGCCGTGGTACCCGCTCACGGCGACTCCTGCTGGTCGCTCGTGTCAGACCAGGAGCGACGGTGGTACGTGGACGTGGACGAGACCGGGTGCGCGTCCCGGGTGCTGCCGATCTTCGACGCACGGGCCACGTCCCACCCGATCGCCTCATTGCTCCAGCCACTCCGGCTCACCGGCGATCTCGGGCACATCGAGCGCCGAGACTACGTGTACGCCGCCGGCTGGGCCGACCAGTCCCCGTTCACCACGACCTACCAGAAGCTGAGTGCGGACCCCGGCTGGACCACCCACGCCCTGCCCGGCGGGCACAATCTCATGCGCGACAACCCGGACGAGCTGGCGGCGATCCTGGACCGCGCCGCCTCCCACTGACCGACAGCGCCGAGCACCCGCGCCCGGGACCCTGCAAACGTCAAGGGTCCCGGGCGCGGCATGCGCCGGGGCACGGTGCTCGGCGCGCTAAGGCCAACGGTGCCGGCATGACCACGGCGGTACGGGTGCTCGCCACCCTGCTGCGCCCCGTGCCGCGACACCGATGAGCGCGGCGCCCACGAGGTAGCCGACCTGTTGGCTGTGGTCAGGGCACCGGCTCGGGCGAGGCTCTACTGCAGATCGGCTCTCACGGGCGGGAGGAGCAGGCCGTAGGCGATCGGGAGATCCCCAGGGCAGAAGCGGTTCCCAGGGCGAATCGCGCGGCGTCCCAGTGGAGCTTCGACTTCTGCCGCTGCAGAGCGCCGACGGCTCCGGCAGCCGTGGAGTTCGGGTTCACCGGGGGACGTCCGTCAGGTACCGATCGAGGAAGGCGACCACCGTACGGGCGAGGGCGACCCGGTGGTCGGACAAGACGTGGTCCGTGTGGAAGACGCAGTGTTCCAGCTCGCGGACCGGGTGGGCGAGGTAGGCGGCCACCAGCGGATCGTGGTGGATGCCGACGGGAGTGACGGGGTCCCGGCCGGTGCCGACCAGCAGCACGGGGCGGGTGGCCAGCCGGGGGGCGAGGCGGGCCAGGCGCCACGCGTCCCCCGCCTGTTCCATCTCCGTGACCAGCGCCTGCGCGCTGGTGCCCCGCAGGGGCAGTAGCTCGCCTTCCCAGCCGTCCAGGTAGGCGGCTCGCGTCGTCGGGTCGCTGCGGCACGCGGCGGCGGCCGTGCCGAAATCGAAACCGGCCACCGAACCGACCGCTGTCACGCCGGGGTCGGCGGCCGCTGTCATCAACGCGGCGAAACCGCCGGCGCTGTGGCCGATGAGGGCCAACCGGTCCGCGTCGAGGGCGTAGGCCGCGCCGACCTCGGGTTCGCGCAGATGGGCGACCGCGCGAGCGGCGTCCTCCAGCATGTGGGTCCATGACCAGGAGCCGTCCACCCCCCAGGACCCGCGGTAGTGGAAGACCAACGTCGCGTACCCCGCCCGGCGCAACGCCTGCGCGAGGTCAAAGTTCCGCTCATTGCCCGGAAAGCCGTGCAGCACGACAACGACGGGGTGCCGGCCGGGCCCGGCGGGCACATGCAGGACGCCCAGCAGGGTGGCGCGGGCGCTCTGAAAGGTCATCGGCACAGTACGCGCGGGGGGACCAGGCGCTGCGGCGGGATCGGTGACGAGGGGGTCGGACACAGCGCTCTCCTTAGATGGAACCGGTCGGTCCGATGGGACGTTAACAGACTGTCGAACCGACTGGTACCATCTCCGCGTGCCCGTCCCCAAAGGCAGCAGCCTCGACCCCGACCGCACCCGAGCCGCGATCCTCCACACGGCGGAGGGAATCCTCTACGCGCGCGGGCTCGACGGCGTGGGTGTCGCGGAGCTCTGCGCCGAGGCGGGCATCTCGAAAGAGACGCTGTACCGCCACTTCGGATCGAAAGAGGGACTCATCCGCTGCGTTCTGGAGGCGCGCAGCGACCGCGTCATCCGTTGGCTGGCCCAAGCCGCCGCCGACGCGGGCGACGAGCCGGCGAACCAGCTCGCCGCGGTCTTCGACGCCTTGGGCGCCTGGTTCGGCGAGCCCGGCTTCCGCGGCTGCGCGATCGTCAACGCCGCCACCCAGCACCACGACACGCCGACCGGCACCATTGCCAGCCGCCATCTCGGCCGCTACCTGGACCTCTTCACCGACATCGCGACCCGAGCCGGAGCCGCACATCCCGCCGCGCTGGGACGGCAACTTCTCCTGCTCCTGGAGGGCGCAATCGTGGTCGCCGACCACCTCGACGGTCCCGTCGCCGCGGGCGACGCCCGCGAGGCGGCCCTCGCCCTCCTGCACCGCGCGGCCAGCCGACCCGCCGACGGGTAGACGCCGACGCCGGACCGCCGCCGACGTGCGGTCACCACGACCGCGGCCTGTGCTGTCGGCTGTCTACAGACCAGCGAGCCGGGCGGACCCCGCTTCCAGGGCGCGGTCGACGGAGATGGATGGCCCGATGTCATGGGGTACGGACATATTGGCTCCATGGATCAAGGACACCAGATCGCAGAGCGCATGTACGAGGCCTTCAACCGACGGGACACGGCGGCCGCCAAAGAAATCTTCGCCGACAGCTTCTACAGTCACCCGTTGAAGACCAGCGGATGGGAGTGCGTGCAGCGGGCCTGGCAGCGCATGTGGGACCAGCATCCCGCCCTAAAGGTCACTCTCAAAGATCTGGTTGCGGACGACCAACGGGTGGCAACTCGGACCGAGATGGGCGGATTCGTTGACGGCTCGACGGCAACGATGCTGGAGATGTTCACCTTCGACGGCGATCGGATCACTGAGCTTTGGGGCCTCTCAGCCAAACCGCAGGCGAGTTCCTAGTTCTGCTCGCCACATCGATGCTCGGCGTGGTGTCCCGGTCGAGCACCGCGCTCATTCGCCTGTGTTGGTCACCCCAACCGGTGCCGCTGCACGCTCTCGCGGCCGTCGACTGCTCCAGCTGAAGCATCAAAGTGTTCTAGACCGGCAACAGCTGGTCAGCTACGACCTCAACAAGACCTGCTCGGCAGACATCCCTGATCGTGAGGGTTCTACAGCTACGAGGAATACGTGGCCCAACGCATTGCCCGGCGCGTTCTCTGCTCCACGGGAGCGTTCATGGTCGGCTCCGGCCAGGCCAAGCGTCGTCCCAGGTCGCCCACACCTTAGTGGCATCAACCGATTCGGCATCGACAGCCAGCAGCACGGACAGGACCGCGGCAAGCCGCGTGAACACCACGATGGACGAGCCGAGCTTCCCCTCAACTGCGCCCGTGATGACCAGCCCGACGCGAAGATCATGACCAGCGGCGTAAAGCGCTGCCCGGTACTCGGGCTCGGTCAGGCCCAGCGTGACCTCATCGCACGGCACCGACAGGGCGACGGATGCCGGGCTGAGGTCGAACTGGACGCCAGGCGAGTCCGCGGCGCGCGCCATGAGCAAGCCATACGAGGAAGGGTGACCCAACCGGCCCCGGTACTCCACGCCGACAACACCGGCCGCAGCCGGAACGGGACCGTCGTTGCCAGTCCACGCGACGAGGCGTGACAACTGGCGCCGCACAAGATCCCTCCGCATCGCGTCACTGTATCCACGCGCGCCTGAGCCCCAGTTTGGAAGGACGAAGATCACGGCCAACAAGGACCTGGTAGGGCAGGCCATCCGCAGGACGTGGGGACCGTTCGCGGCCGCTGGTGACTGCCGGGGGTACCGACTACTGGCACGTGGATGGCACGGGTGACCTACGCATTACGCGATCGACATAGTGAGGTCGTCCACCTGACCAAAGGGTTCCTGACCTGCGGAGGAGCCTCTCGGCATCTCTCACTGTCAGCCGGCGAGGCTCGAACTCTTGAGGATTGGATGAGGACCGGGTGGTCGGAAACGATGTTGTCGTGCTGCTAACCCGCGCCGACCAATTTGCTGATCTTCAGATCCAGGGACTGCCGTTCGACCTGGACAGCTCCGTGTACGACCGCATGCGTGCCGCCGCTGATGCGATGCAGTCGCCCGGACTGCCCGGCGCGCAGCCGGCGTGGGAGTCGTACACACACGAGCCTGCTCTGCCTCCGCCAGCGACCGGCGCCCAGTTGCTGGTGTTGTCGGCGACGGTATCCCTGGCCAACACCGGCGAGGACTGGCTGGAGCTCTCGCTTCTGGTCGCCTTCGATACGCCATCGTTGCTCGAAGTAGCCGCGACCGTCGAGGTGGCCTGCTGGTGCGTGGATGATCACAACATGCACGTCGTCGAACGGCGGGAATGGGTGGTGGGCAGCGGCCCGGCGCTGGCTCGGTCCTTCGCCGCCGGTGTCCAGGAGATCAATCGGTGGCTCGCAACGGGGCCACGCGAGCCAGACGCTTGGCGGGACGGAGCAGGACTACCCCAGCCGTCGGCGTGGAGGGCTGCACACGCCCCTGGATCACGACCTTCTGATCCGTAGCCTCGGCGAGGCTGTGCGGAACGGTCCGACCCCGGTGTCCGTGGCTGGCCCTGCTGCTGCGGGGTCTCTATCCGTGCCTCATGGTCCGAAGCCGTTGCTGTCACCGGTTGCTGTCAACCGTCGCGCCGGTCCCGGCAACCGCAGCGGTTCATGGCGCCGGGGTACGAGTCCAGTCGCCCACCGACACGCTGCACCAGGAGGTGGCCGTCTTCGATCCAGATTGTCTCGCCGGCACCTACGAGGACCGGTTGGTCCAGTACGAAGTGGCGCCAGCGACCAATCAGCGTCAGGCGGTCGGCTCGTTCGCGCGATGCCGGCGGTTCCCGCCTAGCCGTGGTCATGCTCGACAGCATCGTGCAAGAGGCCGACGAGCTGCAACACTGTGACTGCAATCGGGATCGCAGCGACCTACGCATTACGAGATCAAGTTGCGACCTGCGCCTACCTGGCCTGGACCGGCCCGACATGCGGAAATGCCTCTCGGCGTCTGTCAGCGTCGGTGGTCGCGGTCCGGCCTCTTGAGGACTGGATGTGGACTGCTGCCGGTCGCGCGGCCGACCGCCTGAAGTGTCGCCCTGGTCGCCGCATGCTCGGCAAATGCATCGGTCCGGGCTCGTCCGGCTTCGTTCGCCCCGGCGGCTCCCATGTTTGGCTCCGAAGCCAGGCTCTCGGCGATCACCTTGCCGCCGAGGCACCAGCAGAACGCTGCCTGGGGCGGGCAGCACCGGGCGGATGTGCGCTGTAGCGTGCGCGTCATGACGTTGACGCTCCGGCCCGCCGTGCCGGCCGTCGTCGATCCTCCAGTGGCAGGTGCGGGCGCTATCAGAAGGGGAGGCCGCCGCCGACTTGCCGTGCCCGATGCTCGTCCCCCGCGGACGCCGTCTGCGAGGCGCCGTTGGCGGCTCCTGGTCGCCGCGATGCTGGCTATCGCATTGTGCGCTGGGTATCTGTCGGCCACTATCGGCCATCGCCTCGATCACGGCAGCTCGTGGTGGCACGGGGCTGACGCGGAGTCCCGCACCGAAGGGCCGAGGACGGAGGTGCGGTTCGCGTTCAATCCGGGAGGGCAGGTCACGTTCGGCGCGTCCATCCGCAATCCCGGTCCGTGGCCGGTCACGATCACCGGCATCGCGGGCGAAGGCGGTCCGGCGGATCATCACGTGTTCAAGATTGCCCGTCTGGCGGCAAACCCTGCCGATGGGGCCACCGCCGTCGTGTTCGACCCTGCTGCGGCGGCACCGTTCCGCTCGATCAGGGTGGCGGCGGGCATGGAACTGCCGGTCTTCGTCACGGTCACGATCCCGGACGTGGAGATGGCTCCCGGATCAGGGCTCGGCTTCGATGACCTCGCGGTCGACTACGACGTGCTCGGCCTGCCTCGTCACCAGCGGGTGCCGATGGGCTTCCGCTTGTTGGTCCACTCTGCTAACGGCTATGTCCCACGCTGAGCGTCGGCGGCTCGGGAGCGCCCTTGGGATTAGAAGAAAATCACGGCTGGCTGTCACGGTGGCCTGCTCCTGCTCAAGCCGTCCGTCACTGTCGGGTCACGTCGGCATTGGCCGGCGGTCTTCGCTGTACGAATGGCTGTATGGCGGCGGGACGTTGGCCATGGCAACTGCCTGCAAACTCCTGCGCATAGCTGGCTAGCTACACGCGTCCGACGGGCTCGAACCCCGGCCCCGAAGTCAGGGGATCTGCGTCAGCGCGAAATGGCAGGAGAAGAGGAGCGCCGCTGTCGCGATTGGCCACGGCCACCAGCGGCGGGTTCGGGGAAGCCGGATCAGCGAGATCACGAGGCAGACCGCGCCCGGCAGGCCCACCGCAGCGGCCACGATCCAGAAGGTTCGCTGCTCCGGACGCCAGCAGGCTCCCCACCCGTCGACGGCGGGATCACACGGGTTCGGACCCGGGCCGGTGAGCGCAGGTGACCACCAGATCAGGTTGAATGCCCCCAGCAACAGGAACGGAAAACTGACGATCGCGAGGGGGATCGCCACCCCGAGGCGCAGAGCGCGAGTGCGGGCACGGATGGTTACCGGCTCAGGGCCCTCCGGGCGGCCGTCTACCGTGGTCACCCCGACATCATGGTCGCCTGCCGGCCGCTCGTCGTCACCCGACCGTCCCACGAGGGATGGCCGGTCGACCATCACCGACCTACGCATTACGAGATCAAGTTGAGCAATCCGGCGAGCTGCGCGGACGGGCTTCTAGCAGCGGAAACGCCTCTCGACATCTCTCACCACTCCCCTGCCGTCCGCCGACCTCTTGCGGACCAGATGCGGACAGCGCGTCCCTGAGCGGTCGTGATCGAATACGCGGCCATGGGGTTGGATGAGTGCCTGACGGAGTTGCTGGTCCAGCTCGGGGACCACGGCCTGGTCGCCATCGTCAAGATGGACGGCGAACGCGAACGGGGCCGCTGGACGGTGCTGGTGTCGGGCAAGCCGCTGGGCGGGGACCTTGTGCGGTGGGACGGCGACGACTTGGACGCCGGGCTGTCGCGGGTGATGGCAAAGCTTCGGGAGCGTGTTCCGGGATTGCTCGGCTGAGCTACGGCCTGGGGATTAGAAGAAAATCACGGATGGCTGGTCAGAGAGCTAGGCCCCTGGTCTGCCTGTCCGCCACCGTCGGCCAGTGTCCGCGTCAGCGCACGGCCTTGGCTGTACGGATGGCTGTAGGACCGAAAGCGCGGCCATTGGCCTGCGCCCCGTGGACTCGTACTCTCCTGCCATGAACTCTGGGGGGACCAGGACATTCGAGGCTCCTCGCAGGAGCATTCGGATCGCCGTGGTGGCTGCTGCCGTGAGCGTGCTGATTGCCTTGGTGGTGCAGTGCGGATTGTTCTACCTGTTCGTTCTAGCGCAGCCCGATCGTCCGGCTCCCGAGCCGGTTGTGCCGTGGCCGATCGAGGAGACTGCAAGTACCACCTCCAACCCGTCTCCGGCCGTCTCCGAGTGAGGAGCTAGCTCAAGTGCCAGCAGGGTGGATAGCCGGGTGCGGGGTCGGGGTGGACCGGGACGTTGTGTCTCATGAGGGCTGAGCGGATCTCATCGTCGGGCAGTCGTCAGACCGTCCAGCCTCCCCGGACGGGGACAAGGTAGAGCGCCCTACGGACGAGTCTCAATGACAGTTGTCAAGGGTGGGGCGCCGGTGGCCGGGGCGGCCTGGGGATTAAAAGAAGATCGCGGACGACTGGTCCGCCGGGTGTAGTCCTGGTCAGCCCGTCGGCCGCTGTCGGACAGCGTCGGCGGCTGTGGGTGGTCCTGGCTGTACGAATGGCTGTACGTCGCTGTCCCGGCCCTGCGATCTCTGCATGTTCCTGTCACGATGAGGCATGTCAACAAGCCCCTGGCGAGTCGTGGTCGGTGCAGCCGTGGCACTGCCGGTAGCCGCCTTGCTCTACTCGGCAATCACGCAGAAGTCCTACTGGAGAGGCGTGGCTGCGTCGGTAGTCCGGTAGTCCCGCTGCAAGCCGGTAACCTCGTCCCCTTGGGGGTCATAGATGACCAAGCCATGCCGCTCGGCTAAGCGACAGACGGCGCTCACGGCCTCACTGCCTCGTGGTGAGTGGCTGATACTCATGCTCACGTGGTCGATGCCCACAGCGAGGGGTGCCGACATCCAAGGAGACTGCGGGTCGTACGGCGGATGATCAGGGAACGCCCCCCCCAGCTCCTCGTAGAAGCCGACGACTCGGGGATCCAGCTCCCCATCTCGGTGCGCCAGGCCGGTGCAGTGATCGATCATCTCGCGCACCACGCTGAGCGCAACGACGGGTTGGGCCGCGAGGACCAGAAGTTCAAAGCTCACGGCGGCATGGTCCCTGACAGTGACGGCTACGTCGAGCCTCACCTCACTGTCAGCATGGGAATCGTGCACAGGGTCGCGCGTGCCATCGCGGCCACGCTGCCCACCGAGCGGATGCACTCGATGAGCCTGGGCAGCCAGCAGGGCAACGCCCATCTGCACTGGCACCTCGCACCGCTGCCCCCAGGGGTCCAGTACCAACAGCAGCAGTTCCACGCGCTGATGGCGGAGAACGGGGTTCTACCGGTCAACGACAATAGCCAAAGCGGCTCTCGCCGAGCGCATTTCGAAGTCGCATCCAAGCCCGAGCGTCCACACCACGTCGGCGTTCCGAGGGCTGATGCCGCAGGATCCCGCCGGGGATGAGACCGGCTGATCGCCTTGAGGGGTCGGCCAGTCTGCATGGAGCCTTCGTTGGCAACAGCGCGATCAACCGGCAGTGCTATCGGAAACGCATGCCGCAGGCGGTCTGCGTGGGTGCGTCTGCTGCCGCTCGTGACTGCTGAGTGTCACGGTTACTGGCTCATGGTTAACCCAAGGGTGGCCCCAACCCAGCAGGTGTTGGTTAATCAAGCCAGCACGAGCACTGTGGCTAGTCTGAACGGGTGAGTGCGCCCCGGCTCGACCAGGCGACGTTGGAGTTTGCGATCCGGCTCTCAGAGCGCGCCGGCACGCTCGCCGCCGAGCGGTTCTTCGCGGCTGATTTCGCGCTGGCGATCAAGGCGGACGGTACCGAGGTCACGGATGCTGATCTCGCGGTCGAGACCATGATCCGCGGCGAGCTGGCGGCACGCTTTCCGGCTGACGAAATCTACGGCGAGGAAGCCGGTTCGACGGCAGGCACCTCTGGCCGGCGATGGGTCATCGACCCGATCGACGGCACCAAGTATTTCGCATATCGCATCCCCATCTTCGGCACCAACCTTGCGCTTGAGGACGATCATGGGCCGGCCCTTGCCGTGATCAATCAGCCCGTGGCTCGCCAACTGATCTACGCAGGCCGTGGCTGCGGGTGCCGCGTGCGCACCGACGGCAGGGATCTCGCACCGGCGCTACGGGACAACCCCGACCTGGCCGCCGCCCGGGTTGAGCTCGTCAATCCGGCTGGCTGGCCCGCTGATCTGCTCCTCACGCTGCATCGCCATACGCGCATCACCGGCCACCTGGGCGGCATCGGCGGTTTGCTCACCGGCCTAGTCGACGCCTTGGTGATCGCGGGTCCTGAGATGGGATACGAGGACCTCGCACCGCTACCGCTGATTCTTGAGGAGGCTGGCGGAAGGGCGACCGACCTTCACGGTCGCTCCCTACTTACCGGAGACGGAACTGCGCTGCTCAGCACTGGACGCCATCATGACGCCCTCCTGGACCTGTTAGCGCCTGTCCTGGCCGGCTGACTAGGCTTGGCAGCCGCGTTGCTTCCAATCGCGTCCAACGATCAAGTCCACCCATGAGGCGAGTGCTGGGGCGGATTCGACGAGCATTTGGTGGGCCACTGCCGCGACCGGGCCCAGCTGGTCGTGCGGGCCTACGAGTCGGGGCTGCGCCCGCCGCGCCGCCGCTGACCGCCGGGCGTACGTCAGCTCAGTCGCGCGAGATGGACGCGCACTGCCTCGGCGTCCGGATGATTCAACTGTTCCAGGATCGCCAGCGCGTGGAGCCACGCCGCGCGCGCCTCCTCCCGGTCACCGGCGGCGCGGCGGGCGCTGCCGAGATGGGTCAGGACGATGGTCTCGTCGTACCTGATGCTCATTTGCCGGGTCAGGGCGAGTGCGTTGCGGTAGCACTCCGTCGCCCGCTCGTGGTCGCCCAGGTTGCCGTGGACGTGACCGAGGCTGTCCCAGGCCTGGGCGGCACGGCGCCGGTCGCCGGTCCGCTGGTGCAGGTCGAGGGCCCGCCTGCAGTGGCCGAGGGCCCGCCGGTGCTCCCCGAGGTGGGTGAGGTACCAGCCGATCGCGTTGAGCCCGTCGGCCTGCCCGGCCACGTGGCCGAGAGCCTGGTAGAGCGCGAGCGCCTCCCGCGCCTGCGGCAGCGCCTCGGCGTAACGGCCCTGCCGGTCGAGCACCCAGGCCAGGTTGAGCCGGGTGTGCGCCTGGCTGGTGCGGTCGCCGGTCTGTTCGAACAACTCCAGTGCGCGCTGGAAGTGCCGGCGGGCGTCCTCGTGGTCGCCCAGCTTCGCCCTGGCCCGCGCCAGCCCCCAGTGCGCGTGGGCCTCACCGCGGCGATCGCCGAGGCGCCGGGCGGCCGTTATCGCAAGATCCTGCACCGCGGCCAGGTCGTGCCAGTACGCGTGGGCGTCGAGGAAGTCGAGCAGGGTCCAGGCCAACTGCCAGGCCCGGCGGTCCGAGCCGGTGCGGGTCGCCTGGCCGACTGCGGCCAGGAGCACCGGCCTCTCCGCGCGGAACCAGGCAAGTGCCTCCGCGTAGCCGGTGAGGACGGTGGGGACCGTGCCGGGCTCAGGTGCCGGATCGGTGATCGGATCCCGATGGGGGTCCAGGAGGCGGGCGGCGCCGTCGGCGGTGTGCAGGTAGTGATCGAGCATCCGGTGCCGGGCGCGCCGCCTGTCGCCGGCGTCGTCGTGAGTGTGGGCCAGCTCCGCGGCGTACCGGTCGAGCAGGTCGTGGCAGGCGTAGCGCCCCGGGGCCAGCTCGCCCAGCAGGTGCGCGCGGGCCAGCTCCGCCAGGAGTGGCTTAACGAATGCGGCCGACCGGCCGGCGAGGCTCGCCGCGGCCGGCGCGGCGATGTCCGGGCCAGCGTGCAGGCTCAGCAGCCGGAGCAAACGGGCGGCCTCGGTGGTCAGGGTGCGGTAGGACCAGGAGAAGACGGCCCGGATGTCGGTGGCGAGGTCCCCGCCGTCGAATGGGTCCAACGCTGCGTCCGGTTCCTCCGCGGCGCGCCGAAGATCGGCGGTCAGCGTGGCGAGCGGAAAGTCGGGCCGGGTGACGGCGCGCGCGGCGACGACGGCCAGCGCGAGCGGCAACCGCGCGCACCGGGCGATGAGGTCGTCGACAGCGGCCGGATCGGTGGCCAGCCGGTCGGCGCCAAGTCTCCCGGCCGGCAGCTCCCGGGACTCCTGCGTCGACAGCAGGTCCAGGGTCAGGGGATGCGCGCCCTCGTTCACCACCAACGGGGTCAGCTCGGTGCGGCTGGTGACCAGGACCAGGCAGCCCGGCGTGGCGGGCAGCAGCGGCCGGACCTGCGCGGCGTCGCGGGCGTTGTCGAGGACGACGAGCACCCGCCGGCCGGCCAGCATGCTGCGGTAGAGCGCTGCCTGTGCGGTCGGCTCGACGGGAAGCCGCTGTGCCGGCACCCCGAGCGCGTCGAGGAAGCCACGGATCGCCGCGGCCGGATCCACTGGGCAGCCGTGGTCGGCGAATCCACGAAGGTCGACGTACAGCTGCCCGCCGGGGAACTCACCGGCCACCCGGTGTGCCCAGTGCACGGCGAGGGCGGTCTTGCCCACACCGGCGGTGCCGGACACCACCGCGATGGGCAGGGTGCCGGGCTGGTCGGCGCGGGGTGTCCGCGCGGCACGCAGCAGGGCGTCGAGTCGCGCCAGCTCCGGACGGCGGCCGGCGAATCCGCGCACGGCCATGGGCAGTTGGGCGGGCACGGGCCCGGACGGTGCGGGCTGGCCGGCCGGCGCGCCGGTCACCCGGGCCGGCTCGCCCATGGCCGGCGGTGCCAGGTCGGCGTCCTGCCGGAGGATGGCGGCGTGCAGCCGACACAGTGCCGGGCTCGGGTCGACGCCGAGGTCCGTAGCCAGAGCGGTGCGCAACCGCTGGTAGGCCGCCAGCGCGTCGACCTGCCGGCCGTCGCGGTACAGCGCGAGCATCAGGCGGTGGTGGATCTGCTCGTGGTAGGGATACTCGTCGGCCAGGCGCGCCAGTTCCGGTACGAGCGACGCGTGTTCACCCAGTGCCAGCCGGGCGTCGAGCAACGCCTCCCGGACCGATAGCTCGACGACATCTACGCCGGCGTGCGCATCTACAACGCCAGCGGCGTGAACACCGAAACGGCGGAGTCGAACCGCTGGTACGGCTACTTCTGAGGGGTGGAGACTCCCCGTCGGGGAGGCGTCCGGTCTTCGGCGGCGAGCCCGGTCGCGGCGATCGTCGCCGCCGGTCGATTTCGCAGACGCCCCGCCCCGGCCTGCGGATTGGCATGGTCACGTGAGCGGTCAGCCAACCCGGTCGTTGCCTTCGCTTCGTCGGCTAGCGGCTCGGGCACGAAGGCCGCCGACGTACGTCGCGGCTCGACCCGCCCGAACCGGCCCGCGAGTGAAGCAAGCTCCCGGCCAGAAACTGTCGCCATCGGAAAGGGTTCACGCTGTGGCACGACGCCACTGCCAACTCTGATGTTGTTTCCATAGCGCGAGGGCGATCACGCGGTGGCGGCCTCGTGTCGAGGGCGCTGACGCTGCATCGGTGGCGGAATTGGGAGTGCGAGCAGTACGACTAGACCGGCCAGGCAGTACGCTGCGCCTTGAGCGGCCAAGACCGGCAGGATGCCGATGCGTTCACCGAGGGTGCCCGCCGCGATCGTGCCGAGCAGCATCGCTGCGCCGTTCACGGCCGCCATCGCTCCGAAGACCCGACCGCGGTGGTCGTCGGTTGTCGCGTTCTGAAAGACGGTCATGCCGCCAGCGGTCAGGAACGCGGCCGGCAGTCCGACGAGCGCGATGAGTACCGGCGCGGGCCACAGGGCGTGCGTAGCCAGCGGATACAGGAACAGCACCAAGTCCAGTGCGCCGAACGCCAGCGTGCCCCAGCCGAACATCGCCCGGGGCGTGAAGTGGTGCCCGACCAGCGTCGCGATAAGGCCACCCACGATGCCGCCGACCGCCTGGGCCGCCATGATCACACCGAATGCGCGGGCATCGCCGCCCAGCACGTCGTGTACGAACGGCGCGATCAGCGTGCCCATGATCGCCTCGCCGATACCGGTGATGACGGTGAACGCCAGGAAGACACGCAGGACCCGGCTGGAGACCCCGATGCGCATGCCATCGACCCATTCCCGCAGGACATGCGGACGCATCGCCGAGCCGGATCGAGGTCGGGTGCGGATCCGCCACAGCAGCCCGGCCGCGAGCGCGAAGGTCATCATGTCCGCGAGGCTCAGCAGGGCAATGCCGCCGATCGCCGCGATCACCCCGCCCAGCGCGGCGCCGACCAGGCGGGCGACGTCGCGGGCCTGGCCGTTGAGCGAGTTGACCGTGACGAGGTGGTCGTCCGATACCAGGGACGGCACGAGCGCGGCCTCGGCGGAGGTGAAGAACGGAGCGAGGCAGCTGTGCACCGCGATCACCAGGTAGACCAACCAGACCTGACCTGCGTGCTGCACGGCGAGCAGTGGGAGCAGCGCCACCACCATCAGCAGGTTGGTGACGACCATGGTGCGGCGGCGGTCCCACCGGTCGGCGTAGACGCCCGCGACCGATCCGAGCGCGATCTGTGGGAGCAGCGAGGCCAGGACCGATCCTGCCGATGCGAGCGTGGAGCCGGTCAGGACATAGACCTGGTAGGCGAGCCCGGTCCGCAGGATCCAGTCACCGGTCAGTGAGATCAGGTTCGCGGCGAGCAACAGACGCAAGTCCCCGTTGCTGGCGAGGATCCGCCAGAGCCGTCGCACGCTATCCGCCCGAGGGCGTCGGACGCAGCGGCGCGGCCACGAGCGTCAGATTCACCGGTACCGCGTCGACAGGCCGTTTGCCTGCGTCGCCGAGCGGCCGCCGGTGAACGAGCGGCGCCACGATCTCGTCCCACCGCTGTTTGAGCTCGACGAACTCCTCGAGCGTGAGGTAAAGCAAACTCTGCGAGACGCCCACGTGCTCAGCCCAGCGCGGATCCTCGTCAGCGCGCCGCTGCTGCCAGTCTGCGAGTTGGGCCGACGCCTGTTCGACGAAATAGCGATCGAGTAGTTCGACCGATTCCCAGGCCTCGGCCGACCCGTCCGCCGCCTCGAACCGGTGCGAGACAGCGGTAATCCGCCAAGGCCGCTCCCTGTTGTCGCCGGCGTCAGCGTGCTCGACGAAGCCGTACTTGGCGAGCTGACGCAGGTGATGTGAGGCGAGCGCCTGACTAATGCCGAGTTGCCGGGCGGCGTCCGCGGCAGTAAGCGATCCCTCGCGACCGACGAGAGCACAGAGCTTCAGACGTAAGGGATGCGCAAGCGCCCGCAACGCGAGCGGATCACTGACGACCCGCCGCCCGAGGTCCGATTCCAAAGGCATGCTTGGAGTCTCAAGGCGACGGTAACGGCTTGTCAAGCAAGTGCTTGGCATGCGCGTCCGACCAGCGACATCTCGAACGGCGGCTGCCGTACGAGGCGACCTCGACCCGATGAATGACGAATGGCAGGCGTCCGCGCTCCCTGGATCAGCGAGGGCAAGACCGAGACCATGCGCTGCCTGAAGCGATACGTCGCACGAGACGCCTACCGGCTGCTCACGAACCCCGCGTAGGAAACATCGGTCTCGACACCCAGTAGCCGAATCAGGCACGCTGCACCGGTGGCCATCGACACCACCGGCAAGTTCTGGCGCGGCGACAACTTCACCGACCTCGCCGACTACCTCCGCGAGTACCAGCCCGGCGGCTACCCGGTGGATCGGGTCAAGGAAATGGTCTGCCAACGGTGCGGCGGGAAGACCTTCGCAGTCCTCGTCGACGACGAGAACGGGTGCGCACAGACACGGTGCATGACCTGCGGCGACCACGCTCTGATCGCGGACAGTGCCGACCACTGGCAAGACGCCGACCCTGAGGAATGCGCCTGCCCATGCGGCGGCGAAACCTTTCAGGTCGCCGTCGGGCTCGCCCTACGCACCGACGGTGAGGTCCGTTGGGTCAGCGTCGGACTCCGCTGCGCCCAGGACGGCACCCTTGGCGTCTACACCGACTGGAAGATCGACTACTCCCCCACACACCAACTCCTGACCGGCGCGACGTGATCTGCTTGGCCCACCCGGTCCCTTGACAGAAATAGGAGCGTCAACTCGCCGGCAGTCGGCCTGTCAGGTCTCAGGACCTGCGAGACAGATCAGTATCAGGGCGTGCGTGATGGGGCGCTACGCTGCACAGGTGCTTGTGCAGTGCGCTCATCGACTTGGACGGTGGCAGTCCTCTGACGAGAGGGTGACGTGGGCACGTTCGGAACCGGGCCGTTTAGCAGCGACGGCGCCCTGGACTTCCTCGAAGAACTGGCCGAACGGCCGCCAGAGCAGCACCTCGACGCGCTCCGGCACATGTTCACCTACGTGCTAACCAACCGCGACCTCCTCTGGCGAGAGTTCTTCCCTGACCAGGTCGTTGCGGCGGCAGCACTCGTGGCCGCCACGCTTCCCGGCGGGGAGCACCTACAACACCGCCTGGCGGAACTGGCGGACGAGACAGACATTGCGCTGCTTCCCACATCCGCGCTGGGCCTCGCCGCGCCCGCACTGGAGGCGTTGCTCTTTGTCGCCGGCCCTGACGGGCCGTGGCACCAGGGGTGGACCACCAAAGCGGACAGACTCGACGCGCAACGGACCGTTCACGACCTCGCCGCGATCCTTCGGGCGGCAATCTAGCCGGTCCGGAGCACCTGTGCGCCGAACCGCACGCGACGCGGTCGACGTCGAGCCGGGGACCATGCCGGAGTCCTGACCGCGTCAGCCGTTGAAGTCAGTCATCAGCCAGATCCGGTCGAAGGCGCGCTCGGCCAGATCCGCATGCTTGATCATGAAGTTGACGACAATCAGTGTCTCGCCGAACGCGTCACCCACGTGCCTCTCGTCCAGCCACACGGTGGCTAGCACGGTGTGCTCGTTTGCGTTGAGGATGGGGTTGTCCGCGCCGCCGGTGCTGGCGCCGCCGTAACCGCCGAGAGAAAACTCGTAATCGTTGTCCTCGAGGTCCCACATCACCTCTCCGATCAGTTCCTCGACCTCGTCGTCCAAGCGAAGGTCGAACGGCACCTCGTGCTCGTTCTCTGGAAGGCTCCAGCCGGCACGAGCGTGCAGCAGAATCGGACCGAAGACCGGCACCCCGGGGTTCGGGTGCTCGGTTACGGGAGTGCCGGCTGGCACATGAACGATCCGGCAGTCGTTGGGTGTGAAGTCCGGCTCGACGAAGAACAGCAGCGACCCGTCGGCCGGCAGGTCAAGGTCGTGCCCGTGCGGGGGGATCGCGGCGAGGTCGAGCGTCAACACGAGACACTGCCCGTGAGGCCACTTCTCGCCCTCCGGCAACGCCGCGAGACCGCCGAACCGACCGGCCACAGGCAGGCCGTCGCCCTGCGGAACCAGCTCCGTCTGTGGTCGGGCTAGCCGCACCCAGCGCTCGGTCTCGTCCACCGGCACGCCCATTTCCCGGGCTGCGCCCCGAAACTCCTGTCGTACATCCATGGCCGGGCATGGTGCCTGAGGGGTCCGACAAAGATCAGAATGCCGGTTCGCGGCAGGCGCCCGAGGCGCAGGCCACCAGGCGGACCGGTGGAGGTGAGACCGGTCAAGCTGCCGTCGGGGACGTTGCGCGGCTGGTCAGAGCTGGAACCGCGCGACAAGTCGACGTACTACGAAACACGGCCTAGTCCTCCAAACCATCCACGTCACCGACAGCGAGGCGGCCATCGCCTGCGACGACGGCACCCGCAGCCCGAAGCACCACCGGACCAGTCCGTCCGCAACGTCGAAGCCAGCCGACCCCGTAAGAAGGATTTGGTAACCATAGGACGACGACGAGGCACTGGATCGCGAGTGTTTCAATCCGAGTCGTGGATGATCAGGAGATCTGGTTGCAGCAGCTACCCACCGGTGCCAGGGAGCGCGCACGACAGCTGCTCGGCGCGTTCAGCCAGCTCGGGTGCGGTGACCATGAGGGATGGGCCCGGTCCGAAATCGGGGAGGACATCCCGCAACTGGCCCGCTACCGATTCCTGCGCACACTCTGGCCGCAAGTGATCGACAGCTGGCACGACGGCATGGCCAACGTCCCCGCTGCCCGGCGTGCGCTCGAAGCGGGAGCCAGCCAAGGCGATCTAGCGCAGCTGGCCCGAGCCGTCGCCTACGAAACGGTGTTCGCCATGCTGTACCACCTCGCCGCCGACGAAGAGGCCACCGGCCAATTCCCGTCCTGGGTGCTGGCCGAGATCGCCCCAACCGGCGAGCCCACGGGAAGACACCTCGACGGCCTCCACGAGGCCCTTCTCACTCTCGACCCCTCCGGTCGCGACGGCCAAGACCTCAGGATCTAACAGCGACCCCGCAGGATCATCCTCATTCCTCTAGGTCACCCATCATGGCGTGCGGACGGATTCATTAAGCATGTGGTGGGAATAGCACTGCCAGCTACTGGCCGTCTGACGCCTCGGCCGCCTCGATCTCTCGCCGCGGCTCACCAGCGGCATGCTTGCCGCGCTTCTTCGGCTTAAACAGAGAGGTGACCCCCTCGCCGACGGTCCCGGCCACACCGGCGATCGCCCCACCGACGCCCTTCACGGCGGTCAACGCCTGAGGCTCGTCAGGAACTCCATCGCCATCGAGGTCGACGCTTCGGAAGGGCCGAGTTACGGTGACGGCTGCGTTCGCCACCCAGGTGCCCGTAGCTTTGGCCGCGTCCTCGAGCGCCACAAGCGCCGGGTTCGGCTCATCCTCTTCTTCTTCCGCCGTGACGTTGATCGGCACTGTGAGGTGATCGGGGAACTCCGGTGGCGCCTCGGCAAAGGCCGTCCTCGCCGCCTCGACGACCTCCCGGCCGAAAACGAACCGAGCGACACCGCCAGCAACGGCGCCGACGCCGTACTCGACCGCGGCCTGCTGCTTGCCGTTCAGGCCGGACCGCACGGTCTCCAACCGACCGGTCTGCACGGTTCGGACCAGGTCTTGTGCCGCGCCCCCTGGAAGGGTGTCCGCAAGAGTGTTCGCCCAATGCGACCAGTCCTTGCGGCCGGAGGCGATGCTGTGGCCGACGCCGACGATGCCGTCGGTCGACGCGCTGGCGAGGTCGTTTGCCATGGCTGCGATCTGCTTCTGACTGACGCGTTCGTTGGACAGGCCGTAGACGAGGGCGTGGGCTTGGTCCCGGTCAAGGGCCATGCCGTGGATGTCGGCGATCGCGAGGGCGAAGATCGCGGTGATCTCGAACTGGAGTTGCTCATCACCTGCCGGTAGGAGTGCGGCGACCCGTTGGGCGCCTGTCTTCGCGGCGTTGAGCGCCAGGCCTTTCGCGGCCTTTTTCGCCACCTCCTTGCCGGCCTTCTTCGCCGCGACCTTCCCGGCCTTCTTCGCCGCCTGGGTGCTCACCGTCTTGGCAGCCGTAGTGGCGCCGCCGCCCGGGATCAGCGCGATCCCGACGGCAGCGGCAATCGATCCGACGGTGACGATGCCCCCGGCGACGGTGATCGCTGTGACGTAGTGCCGCTCGAGCATCGTGATGACCTCGGCGGGTGTCGCGTCGGGGTTCCGCTTCCGCACCCGTTTGACGTACTTGCGGGCGATGGCGTGCCGGGCGCTTACCGCCTTCGCGATCTCACGCTCGGCGTCGTCGTTGGGGAGTTCCGCCTGGAGGGTGATGGTCTCGGCGTCAGTCACAGTCTCGTCTCCCCCGTCAGTTGTTCGTCGGCGCCAGCTCAGCCGCACGAGTCTAGGTAGCGGACCTTGTCGCAGGCGACCCCGAACACCTCAAGCGCTGATAGCCGACAAAGTCAGCCTCGCCGCCGGTTGCCGGGTGGTGGCCACAGACCGCCTCGCAAGCCCCGCCCCGGCACAGGCGAGCGCCGGGCTTCCGCACCGACGCTGGTGCCCGGCCGGCGACGTGCTTCTGTCACCGCCGCCGGTCGCCTGTCAGATCCATCGGATCTGACAGGCATGCGGCTACCCTCGCCGCCCGGCCGCGACACGGGCTGACACCGCAGGTCAGCACCGCTTCCCGGCCAGGACGGGACAACGGGCGCTGACAGACCGGACCGCTACCGTCTCGGCCAACACCACTCCACACTCGCAGCATCCCGGTTCGGTCCCATCTCAGGGATCCCCGCCGAACTCCAGCGGTATGCGATGCCCACCCGCTTCGGCCGGTCGGCACACATCCCGCGCGGCGGCCCCTCGAGGTCGACCAGCCACTCGCACCACTGCACCGCTCCGCCTGAAGCCGACCCGCGCGCCCGTGGGCCGGTCATCCCTGCGCGCCCACGCGCAAGTCTCTCGAAGGAGGATCACGCATGTCCCCTGTCAATGGCACTCCGCTGACTCGCCATGGCAGCCGTGTGCCCGCCGTCCCGGCACGGCCGGCCGCCGCGAAGGCCGCTCCGCCGTCGGGGCCCCGTCCGGCCGCCGCCCGCGCGGCCACCACCGCGTTGCGGCCGACCGTCACGCCGGCCCCGAGCGTCGCCACGATGGTGATCTGTCTGCCCGAGGAGCTGCCCGCCGCGGCGCTCACGAGCCACCACCTCGACACATACTTCGGTGTCGCCGGCACCCTCACGGCGCTGTTCTGGGCGGTGCCGCGACTGCGGCGCTGGCAGCACCATCTCATGATCGGGCTGCGCAAGGGCCGCCCTGCGCTGTGCGCTGGTGGGCCGGTGCGGCTGCTCGACCTGGCCGGTATGCGCCAGGCCGCCGCCGTGGGGGCCGGCATCCGTCACCAGGTCTGGCAGCAGGTGGTGCATGGCACGAGAGCGGCCACCCCTTGGCCGATGTTCGAAACCCGCCACCTCACCGACCCCGACCGCTATCCCCTCGAGTCCGCGATCGCGGACTTCCACGCCCAGCCCCGCGTGCAGGCCATGCGTCTGCACGCCGCCGCCCTCGGCCCCGGGCAACCCTCCGTCGGGGAGCTGGAGATGTACCAGGCAGGCGAGGTCGCCTACCAGCATTACCGCGCCGCCAGCGCGGTCGCAGGCGATGCGCTGCTCACCGCCGATGGCCGCAAGCTCGCCCCGGCCAGCGATGCCCTCGCTCACCGCATCACCTACCTGGAGCAGGCCTTGACCCACCTTGACACCCTCGGCCCACATCAGCGGCTGCTCGCCGTCGCCCTCTAGTACGGGACAGGCCGCCGATTTCGCGGGCACCCAGGGATGCAAGCACCGCCCAGTGTCGGCCACATCGGCTATCGGGCTGCGGACCACTGCCGCTCCTCCGGGCTGGGTCAGTCCAACCCGATCTCGCCTTACCTCTGGCCTACCTCGACCTCTGTCGGCGTGTCATCCGCCGCCAGGCGCGGTGGGCGCGCGCCGGCCGATGGGCCGCCGGGAGGCGGGCAGCGCGTCGCCTGCGCCCCGGGTCCGGGGCCTTCTCTGAGCCGTGGTCGGCGACAGGCCGCTTTTCCTCTTCCGCATGCCAATCGAGGCGCTCGGTCGCGACACACCGACTGTGCTCCGCCTCGGGAAGTGAGCCGCTGGCAGGACGCCTCTCGCGCCTCCCACCGCCGAGCCCTCGCTTCCGACGGCCCGGCCACAGCAATGCCCGGCTGCGCACGAACCAGGCTCTCTGGCCTGTCCCGAGATGCGGTCTATGCACTTGATCACCGCCGCGTTCGAAGCGTGGATCAGTGCGCGCACTCCCGACCCGAATCCACGACGAAAGGACAACCGGTATGACCGACACGCACACGGAAACCGCTCCCCCGCACAGCGCGATCCTGGTCCTCGCGACGTTGGCCGAACTCGGCCAAGCCACCGCGGCCGAGATCGCCGAACACGCCGGGCTCGGCTACTCCACGACCACCCCAAAGCTGCGCGCCTGGGAAGGCTCCGGGCAGGCCGAGCGGTTCCGCACCGGCGACGGCCGCACCCGATGGCGGCTCACCGACGCCGGCCGCGCCACCACCGCCACCACCGCTACCCCGCAGCCAGCGGCGGCCGACGCACCCGCACCGGCCGCCGACCTCGAGGATGCCCAGCCCGACGCCGCCGAGGCGCAGCTCCAGCCCGATGACGCCGACCCGTCGACCGCAGCCGACACCACCGGCCCGCCCGACAGCTCTCCTGCCTCCCAGCAGGAGCCCGAGCCGGAAGCATCGGACGCCGGAGAGTCCAGCGCCGGCAACGTTGCGGACAAGGCAACCGACACGGCATGTCAGACGCCGGCAGGCAGTCACGACAGCGGCGACGGGCCGCGCGGCGAGGACAGTTCGGCGCCGGTGCGCCGAAGGGGCGGGTCGTTGCGCGGGGCGGTCCTGGACATCCTCGAAGCGCACCCCGACCGGGCCTACAGGACCGGCGAGCTGTGCAAGCTCATCGACACCGCGAATGCCGGCACGGGCTCGGCCAAGGCCAGCGCGGGTGCGGTCGCCAACGCGGCCATCAAGCTCGTCGCCTCCGGTAGGGCGGTACAGACCGTCGAGCGCCCCGCCACCTTCCAGCTCGCCCCCGCCACCGGCGGCGGCGAGTAGTCCACCTGTCCGGCAGCCCGAGGGCGGGCGTCGAAGTTGGCGCCTCCCGCCCGCCCCCGGTGCTCCTTACTACAGAAGGAGCGTCCCGAGTGTCTCCCACCCTGAACACGATCGCTACCGCCGCCGGCGGCATCCTCGCCGGCCTCGCCTTCGCCGGAGCCCTGCTCTGGCGGCAGCAGCAAGCCCTGCAGATCGCCCGCTACCAGGCCACCCACGACGACATCACCGACCTGCCCAACCGGCGGCTGTTCCTCACCCGCCTTCGTGCCGCGCTCGCCGACCGCACGCCGGTCGGCGTGGTGCTGCTCGACCTGGACCGGTTCAAGACCGTCAACGACACCCTCGGCCATGACGCCGGCAACGACCTGCTCGAACGGATCGCACGGCTCCTGGCCGGCCTGCCCGCACCGGTGCAGGTCGCGGCCCGGCTCTCCGGCGACGAGTTCGCCCTGCTCGTAGCCGGCGACCGGGACGACACCGCCGCCGCGGCCCACGCCGCGTGGCAGGTCATCGCCGCCGCCCCGATCCGCGTGGTCAACGGCGAGCTCCGGATGACCGCCTCGGTCGGCCACACCCACAGCGGTAACCGGCACACCAGCCCCCGACAGCTGCTCGCCGAAGCCGACACCGCCATTTACCAGGCCAAGCGCTCCGGTGGCGGAGTGTGCGAGCACCATCCCCGCGCCGCCGCAGCTGGGCGGCGCAGCCGCGACCGCCACTACCGCTGACCACCGGGCGCCCGGCCCACGCGCCGGCGAAGTCCACACCGGCCGCCGCGCCCGCGATGCCGGACCGCCACGGTCGGCTGTCCCGGGTCTGCGCGTGCCGCGCAGACCACCGGTCCCGCGCCCACCAGTGGGCGCCCGTTCCTGATGCCGAGGACCCCGCAGCCGGCGGCTGCGGGGTCCTTCCCTTTCTGCTCGATGACAAGGAGACCCCGTGTTGTCCTTCGCTGCTGTCCACACCCTCGCCGGATGCCTGCTGGCCGCCGACGCCGAAGCCGACGCGCTGGATTGGGGCCGGCCCGCGACACTGCTGCTCATCCACGACCGGCCCGTGATCACCATCGGGCCGGCGCCGGTACGCGAGATGCGCAGCGTGGAGTTCCCGCTGCACCGCGACGACCTGCTCACCGACCCGGCCGGGCTGCCCGCGCTGCTGCACCGCCTCGCCGAGAGCCTCGACAAGCCGGACGCGCCGACGCCCTACCGAGCCACCCTCGACACCATCGTCCGGCTGATCCGCGCGACGCAGCCCGACGTGCGGCTGCTGGCCTGGGCCGCCTGCTACGACGACATCCTCACCGTCGACGGCCAGCCGAGGCAGGTCCGCCGCATCGACGCCGTCGACCCCGACGGCCGCGTCTACCAGCTCACCCGTCAGATCGGCGAGGACCACCCGCTGCTGCTCGTCGACGAGACCCCCGACCCGGGCGACACCCCCGCCACCCAGCCCGGCCTGGCCGCGCTGCTGGCCGCCACCGCCCGTCACCCCCACTGGAGCACGTCGGGAGGCACGGCATGACCGGGCAGCCGCCGCCTAACGCCGACGAGCCGATCTTCACCTTGTGCGGGCCCGACGGCGCATCCATCTGTTGTCGGGTCTGCGGCGCCGTCGACCAGATCGCCTCCGACGAGGTGCCGTCCATGGCCGGCTACGGCGAGGACACCTACACCCGGTGCACCCGCTGCGGATCCGTCGAGACCACCGACCCGATCTTCGGCTGGCGCCCCCGGCCCGCCACCTGGCCGCCCCGCCGTGACCACGACGAGCCCTGACCGGTAGGGCGCATCAGCTCCACCCGTCCCACACGGACGGCATGGCCATGCCGCCGGGCGTCGCGACGTGTGAGCAGCGCCGGCGCCAGCCGTGGCAGGCCTGTCCGGGCCACCCCCACCACCCGAATGCGCTCGCCCGCCGCAAGGCGGGCGGGCGCACCCCATTTCATTCGCCTCTCGCTGAAGGAGTTCTGTCCCGTGAGCAGTCACTGCTACGTCGGCGTCACCGAACCCCACCGCCCGCGCCTCGCGCACGCCCGCTTCGTGCTCTGCGGCGGCCACCCGAGCGCCGTCCTGCCGACCCTGGCCGCGATCTGGGCCCGGCATGCCCACTACAACACCCGCGCGTTGGTCACCGCGATCCTCGCCAGCGACTGGGAGTACCTCGACCAGGACATCACCGCTGCCGCCCACTCGGCCTTCACCGGCAAGCACCCGGTGCCAGGCGTCGGCATGGCCCTGGCCTCCATCTGCGCAGGCGGGACCGTGGACGCGCCGGAATCGGTCACCGTGTTCCCGTTGAGTCACGCCCGGCACCTCGACGTCGAATGGATCTACCTGCTCGACCCGGACAGCGCCACTGTGGCCATGCACGCCGACGACGGCAGCCTCGTCGCCCGGTACCCCCTGTCGGGGTGCCTGCCCCGGCCCGCCGCCGCGAACCGCTGCATGGCAGAGCTTGGCGGCACGGCGGCGGCGGGAGCGCCGCGGTGAGCGCCCGTGCCCTCGCCGCCCTCGCCGCTGGGGTGGTCGCGGTGGTGGTGCTGTGCGCGGGCGGGGTCGGCGCGTTGTTCACCGGCGGCGGCACCGCATCGGCTGCCTGCTACGGCACCGTCAGCGCCGGGGCCACCATCGCCGTGTCTCCACCCGCGGCCGGCGCCGCCGGATGGAACAGCGACCAGGTGGCCAACGCCGCCGTGATCGTCGCCGTCGGCGCGGACCTGAAGGTTCCGCCTCGGGGTTGGGTCGTCGCGCTGGCCACCGCCATGCAGGAGTCGACCCTGCGTAACCTGCCCGGCGGGGACCGTGACTCGGTGGGGCTGTTCCAGCAGCGCCCGTCGCAAGGCTGGGGCAGCCCTGCCAAACTGCGGGACCCGCGCTACGCGGCCGGGAGGTTCTATCAGGCGCTGCTGGCCGTGGACGGCTGGCAGGCCATGGCGCTGACCGACGCCGCCCAGGCGGTGCAGCGATCCGCCTACCCCGGCGCCTACGCCCGCTGGGAGGACGACGCGATCGCCCTGGTCCGCGTCCTGACCGGCGGCACTCCCGCCGGGCCTGTCGCCGCCGATCTGGAGCAGGCCATGAGCAACCCGTTGTGCCTGTTCGACGGCGGCGACGGCCAACCCGGCAGCGAGCAGGTGCCGCTTCCGGCAGGGTTCGCGCTGCCGCCGGGCACCCCGGCGCAGGTGGTGACGGCGGTCGGCTGGGCCCTGGCCCAGCTCGGCACCCCCTACACCTTCGGTGGGGACTGCACCGCACCCCACTCCGGTGTTCCCGCCCGCCAGTGCGACTGTTCCTCTCTGGTGCAGCAGGCGTATCGGGCGGCCGGCGTTGGCCTGCCACGGACCACCAGTGAGCAGGTGGACACGGGTCAGCCGGTCACCGACTACCGGGACCTGCGGCCCGGAGACCTGCTGTTCATCCCCGGCAGCCGCGGCAGCGCGGCCCGCCCCGGCCACGTCGGCATGTACCTCGGCCAAGGACTGATCGTCCAGGCCCCGCACAGCGGCGACGTCGTCAAGATCACCCGCCTGTCCGGATGGGCCGCGCATCTCGCCGCCGTGCGCCGAATCGTGAGCTAGGTAGGTGACCGGGTTGGACTCGTCGGCGCCCAGCAGTCGTCGGCGCGGGCGGCGTCAGCTGGGCAGAGCGGAGCGGACCCAGCCCCCGTCTGGGGCGCGGTCGGCTCGCTGGCCGTGGGCAAGGTCGGCAACGGCTGCCACTTCGGGATGAGCATTGGCGATGTGCCGCAGGTTCGTCACTGCGGTCGCACTCCCGTCGCCGGTGCCGTCGAGGAATCGCCAGCTGCCGTCATAGCCGCGCACGACGGCCGTGATTTCGGCCTTGCCCTCCACCACAGCAGACGCGGTGCGCACGGAGAAGTACGGCAGGCTGGTGCCGAACGGCCAGCCCTCATACGGGTCGAACTCGGTCCACACGCCCTGCGGATGCTCGGCCGGTGACAGCCACAGGAGTGGTTGGCTGGCTCGACAACCAGCTTCGGCGTCCTGTTCCCACGCGAACCGGCCCTGCTTGTCCGGCCAGAACACCTGCACGATCGGCAGCGGCGGGGCCTGATAGAAGTCGACGGCGGCGCCGAAGAAGTGGCGATACCAGGCCGGGTGGACGGGACGGATCGCCACGTCGTGGTTGGTGAGCACGTCCGCACGCCGTTCGTCGGGCTTCAGCACCGCACCTTGGCGGACTTGGTCGGCCACGATGTTGACGATCGTCATCGCGGTGTTGGTGGGCAACCCGAAGATGCACACCTCCGGGCTGCGGAGCGTGTGCCACAGTCCCGTCGAATACGACCAGCCCGGCGTCCGCGCGTCCTCGGCCAAACCCGTCACGCTCCATCCGTATTGGCGGATGTGGTCGGCGATTCGTCGATCGCGTTGGTCCCATGTCGCCTCGTCGGACGGGTGTTGGCACAGCAGGCAATGGCATGGCTGGTCAGTCACCGGGGGAGGCTATCGCGCCGGATGCTCACGCCGCCTATCGCGCACCAGGCAGGGCGCCCGGCAGGCAGCAGGTGCATGTCCTCGCCGGCCAACCCACCCCGCAAGTCTGAGGCGCCTGTCGTCCTGACCGATAGCCAGGAGCAGAGGAGGCCCGGCGGCAGCAGGCACTCCACCAATGCGCCGTGCTCCACGCGAGCCGCCCCCACCACCCCGGCTGCGGATACCTCACGAGGTGCCCGGGCGCTTTCCCGAACCTCCACTCCCTCGATCACGACGTTGGAAGGACATCACCGTGATCAACACCAGCAACAGCATTCCCCGGCCGGGTGCCAGGCCCGAGGACCACACGGACTGGGTGGCATTGGCTCGCCGCCTACAGACCGCCGGAACAGCATGATCCGGTACGGCGACGACTACTACGCCGAGGCGCTGCGCCGCCGCGACGACCGGGACCTCAGTCATGTGTACCCGGACCGGGTGCGTCTGGGCGGTCCGGGCGTGTTCGCCGGCGACTGGGCGTGGACGTCCAACGAGCAGGGGCAGCTTCGCATCCCGGTCGGGTTCGTCGGCACCCTGGTCGACACGTGGAACGGGTGGGCGGTGTTCACCTGCACCCGGCAGGTGGCCGAGGCGATCGTCGCCGACCAGCACGATGCCCGCGACCGCTACCGGCAGCAGCTCGCCGCCGACGGGATCACCGGTGAGCGCCAAGAGCAGATGGTCGACGAATCCTTGGCCCGCCTGTGCTTCGACGGCGACGTCATCGTGGCCGACGAGACCCGGATGCACGACGACCCGGAGGCCGTCGACCGCATCACGCCCGACGCGCACGGCCGGTTCACCGTGATGGGCCGCGCCTGGACCTGGATGGCGGTGCACCCCTACGACTGCGACCGGATCGCCGGCGACCTCCCTGGCCCGCCGGCGACGGTGGCTACCTGACGCGGTCTCCCCCAGCTCATTCCGGGGTGAGCTCGTCCAGGGGCAGCCGGTACCAACGCTCGGCGGTGATCAGGTGCAGCACCGGGCCGCGGCCTATCGCCCTCACCTGCGGTGGGAGCGGGGCTCCGCCGGGCAGCACCAGCCGGTACTCACCGACGACTCGCATCGCCTGGTCCGCCAGCTCACCCACAACGAGGCGGTCCTGCTGCGGTCCGTACCCGCCGAGCAGTCCGACCCGGTTTCCGCTGACCGCCAGGGCCTTCGCCCCGGAGATGTGATTGCGCCAGCCGGCGACCGAGTCCTGGCGGATCTGCACGATTGGGTAGTCGGTGTAGTAGCAGGTCCACACCGATTCGTCGGTGACGTTGAGTGCGTAGCAGTCGCTGATGGCGCCCCACTGGTTGTCTACGTGGGACGGGAATCGCCACGTCGGCTCGAGCTGCGGTGAGAAGCGCACCAGGCCGCTGCTGCCCATCGGCGGCGCCGAGCTCGAATCGCCCCAGCCGTAGTTGCCGTAGACGCCTTCGTCGAAGTAGCCCACCCATACCTCTCCGGAGGTGGTGGTGAAGACGTGTTCGATGCCGTCACCGAGGGTCGCCTGCGCCTCGATGCGTCCGTCGCTGCCGTAGATCACGGCGTTGCGGTCCGGGCCGTCCTTGCGCCACCGGCAGCGGGCTCCGACCACCAGTATCCGCCCCTCGGGCAGGGGCTGGAGCGAAGGGTGGGCAAGCGTCATCCCGGGCAACTCGGTGACGTCGAGGATGTCGCCTGCCTGCCTGGTCACTCGGGCGGTCACGGGTCGGGCCGCCGTCGGGTCGGGGAACGTGGCCCAGCCGGGTTGGGTGGTGACCGACCGCAGCGCCGCTTCGTCCTCGGATGTCGACCACAGCGCTACCAGCTCACCGGCAGGCCCGATGGAGGCCGAGACGAGCGCGTCACGCGGGTCAGCCGGCAGGACCGGCGAACCCTCGCCGAGCTTCCACGTCGGCAGCGCCCGGCTCGTCTGCTTCCTCTTGCGCCATCGGTCCTTCCAGCTCGTCATCCCGGTACCTCATCACCTCACCACACCGCTGCGCCAGCCGATTCGATCTGCGGCAGACGCCCCACGGCGGCGGCACCGAGACGCGCTCGCCGCCACGCAAGCGTTCCGTGGCTTCCAGTTGGCCGAACGACATGAAGACCTACAACGAGGAGCATCACCATGTTCGATGACCCTGCCGACGAGTTCGGCGAGTACGCCCACGAGGAGATCCTGCAGGGCCTCGTCCGGAGCCTGCTGACCAGCGCCGACCTGGATCAGCTCTGCGACGAGGCTGACCTGCCCCAGCTCACCCACGACGACGGCACCCCGGTGACCGTCACCTCCGCCCGCGTCTACCGCGACGCCGGCGTCATGACCCTCGACCGCGGCGTGTGGCTGGAGCTGTCCGACGGCAGCGTCTTCGGCCTGACCGTGAGCATCGCCCGACGCCCCCGCGACGAGGTCACCCTCCGCCGCGGGTAGGCCCCGCACCGGGTCGACTTGATCGATCCGAGATTGGGTGCGTTCCTTGTCGTCGCACACCGCCGGTGGCGGCGACACCACCACCCTGGCAGCCCTTCCCGGGCTGCCCTTTGAGCACCTCACGGAGTTACTGCCGGCCCCTGCCCCGGGGGCTGTCGCAGTACCTGCTCGTCTCCGCCGCGCGGACACCGCACCAACTCGCCCGCGCACCCGGAGACGGGTGCGCGGGCTCCTATGACAGGAGGACCCACATGGGCTCTGCAACCCCACCCGACCCGAGCGACCCCACCTCGCCGCCAGTCGACGGTCGCCGGCCCGGCTACCTCTACCGGCAGGTCGCCGCTCACCTGGCCGCGCACCCCGATCAGGTGTTCAAGGTCGGGGAACTCCCCACGGCGATCGCCGCCCGGTCCACCGGGGCGGTGTTCGAGGCGTTGAAGAAGATGGCGGCGGGCGGATACGCCACCCACACCACCGGCCCGCACCGCTTCCAGATCACCCAGGCCGGAATCGACGCCGCCGGGACGTTGCCACCGCCCGCCCAGCGTACACCCCGTCAAGGACGTCGCGGGGCGGGTCGGCGGCAGCCGGTCACGCGCCCCAACGGGGACCTGTATTTCCCGCGCAAGCTCGCGGGGGCGACCGATGTGGACGTTCTGCGCCGGCTACGCGAAAAGCGCATACCGGTGCTGCTCTACGGCCCGCCCGGCACCGGCAAGACCGCCCTCGTCGAGGCCGCCTTCCCCGACCTGCTCACCGTCGCCGGAACCGGCGACACCGTCGTGGAGGACTTCCTCGGCAACTTCATCCCCCTGCCCGACGGCGGCTTCGAGTTCGTCTACGGGCCCCTCGTCACCGCGATGCGGGATGGGCGGGCGTTGCTGGTCGACGACGCGACCCTCATCCCGCCGAAGGTCCTCGCCGTGCTCTACCCCGCGATGGACGGACGGCGGGTCATCACCATCCCCGGCTACCGCAACGAACGCGTCGACGCCGCCGACGGCTTCTACGTCATCGCCGGCCACAACCCCGGCGTGCACGGCGCGATCCTCACCGAAGCACTCGCCTCCCGGTTCGACGTGCACATCGAGGTCACCACCGACTGGGACCTCGCCCGCCACCTCGGCGTCCCCTCCCCCGCCGTGGCCGCCGCCGTCGCCCTCAACGCCGATCTGGCCGCCGGGCGGGTCAGCTGGGCGCCGCAGCTACGGGAGCTGCTCGGCTTCGCCCGCGTCCGCAAGACCCTCGGCCTGCCCGCCGCGGCCGCCAATCTCGCCGGCCGCGCACCTGAGGAGGACCGGGAGCAGGTTCTCGCCGCGCTGCGGCAGCACTTCGGCACTGAGATCACCCCGCTGACCCTCGGCAAGCAGCGCTAAACCCTGGAAGGAGTACTGATGCCTCAGCCACATCACCTGCAGCCCGGCCCGACCCCGGCCGCTGGCGGCGACCCGGCTTGGCAGGAGTGGAGCGACGCCTGGACACGGCACATCCCGGTGCTGACCGGCCGCACCGACCTGACCGTCACCGTCGCCCCCGGCGCCGGCGGCGGCGCACCCGCCTGCTTCTACCCCGCGGCCGGCCGCATCGAAGTCGACGCCACGCACATCGGCGCCCCCGACGTCGCCAACCCCCGCCGCGCCGGCCACACACGCCTCGTCCCGACCGCCTACGGGCTGCTCGTTCACGAAGCCGCCCACGCCGTTCACAGCCAATGGAGCACCCCGCCCGGCACTCCACCCGTCGTCGCCGCCGTCGCCGAGCTGCTCGAGGAGTCCCGCATCGAGAACCGGCACCGCGCCCGCCGGCGAGGTGACCGACGGTGGCTGCGCCACACCGTCACCACCCTGGTCAGCCCCGCCGACGCACCCGTCGACGACGCATGGCACGCAGGCCAGCTCGCCGGGCTGCTCCTGGCCCGGGTCGACGCCCGCATCATCACTGCCAAAGACATCAAAGGTGTCCGCGCCGCCGTCACCAGCATCCTCGGCCGCAGAAGGCTGCTGCAGCTGCGCGACGTCTGGCGCCAAGCCCACACCACCGACGACACCGACGCCGACGCGATGATCGGCCTGGCGTGGCGGTGGTGCCAGATTCTCGGCATCGACCCCCGCCACCAACCCGACACCCCCACCGTCGACGCGGGCGTGTTCGCCGGTGTGCTCGCCCAGGCACTGGCGGACTACCTCGCTTACACCGCGGGCCTCACCGGCGCGCAGTATCGGGCGCAGCAGCTGACCGCCCGGTTCTCCGCGCCCACCACCTGGTCGCTGCGGGACCCCACCGACGCCGAACGCGCCGCCGCCCGCACCCTCGCCGCCCGGCTCCGGCGAGCCCGCACCCATCAGCCCGAACCCGACACCAGGCCCAGCGTCACCCCGCCGGGAAGGCTGCGCACCCGCCACGCCATCACCGCCCGCGCGCAGATCGCCGCCGGAACCGTGCCGACGGCTACCCCGTGGCGGCGCCGCGCCCAGGTGCCGCCGCCGAAGCCGACGCTGCACCTCGGGGTCATCGTCGACGCTTCGTTCTCCATGCATCCCTGGGCGGCGCCGATGTCCTCGGCCGGGTGGATCCTCGCCCACGCCGCCCGCACCAATCAGGCGGTCACCGCCACCATCGCCTTCGGCAGCGACGTCACCCTGCTCGTCCCACCTCGCCAGCACCCTCAGCAGGTCCTCGAGCTGCGGGCGGACGGCGGCAGCGCGGCGTTCACGGACGCGGTGAAACTCGCCGACGAGCTGCTGCAGCTGCGCCAGCCTGGCCGGCTGCGGATGCTCACCGTCGTCTCCGACGGCGACCTGCCCGACATCGCACCCGCCCAGCGGCTGATCACCACCCTGCACCGGGCCGGCTGTGCGGTGCTGTGGCTGCGCCCCGCCGATCTGCCCGGGCACACCTTCACCGACACCACCACCCTCACCGTGGCCGACCCTGTGCAGGCCATCGGGCACATCGCCGACGCCGCGGTCACCGCCCTCGAGCGCGCCTGACACTTTCCGGCGGCCCCACACCGGACGGGCCGAACCGCGCCGCCCACAGGCCCGCGGGCGCCGCCACACCTCACCGGCTGGCCAGCAGGCCCGCGGATCCCGTCCCGCACCTCCATCGCCGTTGCCGGATGCCGGCGCGACATTCGCGCACCCCCGGAACGGCCGATCGACCCTGCCCGACTTCATCTCACCAATGACAGGAGACATCATGACCGACTTCAACCGGCTGCCGGTCGGCTCACCCGCCGACCTACTCACCGCAGTGCCGTACCTGCTGGGCTTCCACCCCACCGACAGTTTCCTCACCGTCGGCGTCGCCGGCGCCCGAGTCGTCGTCGCAGGCCGCGCCGACCTTCCCGAACCCTCCCGCGTCGCCGCCTGGATCTCGGGCATGGCCCGGTCGCAGATCCGGCTGCTGCGCCACGCCGACGCCACCCGCGTCATCGTGATCGGCTACGGGCCAGCCACCGCCGTCACCCCGGTCATGGACGCCATGACCCCACGCCTCACCGCCGCAGGCCTCGATGTCCTCGACGCCCTGCGGGTCACCGACGGCCGCTACTTCTCCTATCTCTGCCAGGATCCCGCCTGCTGCCCCACCGACGGGGTGCCCTTCGACCCCCACCGCAGCGATGTCACGATGCACGCCATCGTCGCCGGCTGCCGAGCCCTGCCCGATCGGGCGGCGCTCGTCGCCAGCATTGCCCCCACCAGCGGGGCCGCCCGCGTCGCCGTCACCCGCGCCACCGTCGCGGCCCGCACCCGCCGCCGCGCGCTGCTCGCCCAGGCCGGACACGACGGCCTCATCCGCGCCGGCGTCGACGCGGTAACCGTCGCGCTCGCCCGCTACCGCGACGAGCAGGTCCTCCACGACGACGAGCTGGCCTGGCTGACCGTCCTGCTAACCGACCCGGTGATCCGCGACGCCGCCTGGCAGGCCAGCGACGACCGGCACGTGCCCATGTGGACCGACATCACCCGCCGGGCTCACCCGCCCCTCGCGGCGGCGCCGGCCACTCTGCTCGCCTTCACGGCTTGGCGATGCGGCGATGGGGCCCTGGCGTCCGTCGCCGTGGACCGTGCTCTCGCCGCCGACCCCGACTACAGCCTCGCGCACGTGATCGACCAAGCGCTACGCGCCGGGCTCCCCCCGTCCGTGCTGGATGGCTGGCCACACATCGGGCAGCCTCCGTTGTGAGCCGCAGGAGAAACGACCGATACCGCCCTTCCTCGACCTGGATCTTCGCCGCGAGGCCCGGGCGCACCCACGACATTCGGCCTCGGGGCCCTGGCCGACCTGGGCTTCCTCGGCCTCGACAAGGACTGCAACGACCAAGTCGTCGTCGCCGGCTACAAGGCAGCGGTCGAGGCCGCCCGCGCCAGTCGACCATTTCCATAAACTATGAATATAAAATTGCTATGCTTCGAGCATGAGCCGTCAAGACGCCGCTCCTGGCGCGTCCGCCGCCATCGGGGCAGCCCTCTACGGCCTGGCCACCAGGGCCGCGAGACGCCTGCCCCGGGACATGAGCCTGACGTCCGCCGCCACCCTGGCCACGCTGGACCGGACCGGCCCGCGGCGCATCACCGATCTGGCCGCAGTCGAGGGCGTCACCCAGCCCGCGATGACCGCCCTGGTCCGGGTGATGGAGGAGTCCGGCCTGGTCGAGCGGCGGGGCGACGCGTCCGACAAGCGGGTCACGCTGGTGTGCCTGACCGAGGCCGGCGCCTCCTATGTCCGGACGCGGCGCCAGGCGGGTGTCCACGCGTTCGAGCGGTTGATCGGCGAGCTCACCGGCGACGAGGTCGAGGCGCTGGTGGCGGCCCTTCCGGCGCTGAAGCATCTGGCCGAGCTCGAAAGCCAGGACCGCGAAGGGCCGAAGCCGTGACCGGGCAGCCGGTCGGCGGGTCGCGGTGAAGGCGTTGCCGGTGGCGCGGTCCGAGGCGCGGCTGCTGGTCCCCGCCCTGATGTTCATCGCTCTGGTCGTGGCGGCGGTCGCCAGCCTCGGGACGCCGCTCATCACCAGCGTGGCGACCTCGTTCCACGTCTCGCTCGGCAGCGCGCAGTGGACGCTGACCGTCGCGCTGCTCAGCGGCGCCGTCGCCACGCCGGTCCTGGGCCGGCTCGGAGCCGGTCCGCACCGGCGGGCCACGATCCTCGCCACGCTGGCGGTCGTCGTCGCCGGCAGCGCGCTCACCGTGCTGCCGCTGCCGTTCGCGTGGCTGCTGGCCGGCAGGGCGGCCCAGGGCGTCGGGCTCGGGCTGACGGCGCTGATGATGGGCGTGGCCCGGGACCACCTCCCCGAGGAGCGCAGCGCGGCCGTGATCGCCCTGATCTCGGTGGTCTCGATCATCGGGGCCGGCGTCGGCTACCCGCTGGCCGCACTGCTCGCCGAGCTCGGCGGGGTACGGGCCGCCTACGGCCTCGGCCTGGTCGTCACCGCCGCCGCCCTCCTGACCGCGTGGCGCTCCATGCCCGAAGCCCCCGAAGGCCGCTCCGCCCACGTGGACGTGGCAGGCGCGGTTGTCCTGGCCGCTGCGCTGCTCCTGGTGCTGTTCCTCTCCGGCGAACGGAATCTGTGGAGCCGGCACCTCGCCGTGGCGGCGGGCCTCGCCGTCGTTGCGGTGGTGCTGCTCTGCGTATGGGCCGTCATCGAGCTGCGCAGCACGA
The DNA here is from genome assembly GCF_900091435.1 of Micromonospora chaiyaphumensis. Classification (GTDB taxonomy): domain Bacteria; phylum Actinomycetota; class Actinomycetes; order Mycobacteriales; family Micromonosporaceae; genus Micromonospora; species Micromonospora chaiyaphumensis. Next base: position 435,274 of record NZ_FMCS01000003.1, on the reverse strand, counting down.
CGCCCCTGGTCGATGTGCGGGCGGTGCGGCACCCGGCGGTCGCCGGGGCGAACCTCGCCATGCTCGTCGGCGGGATCGGCATGTACCTCCTGCTCACGCTCATCACCCGGTACGCGCAGACGCCGCACGGCGTCGGCTACGGCTTCGGGCTGACGACCTTCGTCGCCGGGCTGGTCCTCATCCCGTTCTCGGTGCTGGGGTTCGTCGCCGGCAAGCTCACGCCGCGGGCCCGGACGCGGATCGCCGACCCCCTGCTCCTGGCCGGCAGCGCCGTCGTGGTCGGCGGCGGGTTCGCCCTGTTCGCGGCGGCCCGGTCGGACGTGGCCGAACTGTTCGCGGCGATGGGCGTGCTCGGCTTCGGCGTCGGCGGCTTCTCGGCCGCGATGCCCGGCGTCATCCTGGCCGTCACCCCCAAGAGCGAGACGTCGAGCGCCATGAGCTTCAACTACGTCGTCCGCAGCGTCGGGTACTCCCTGGGCAGCGCCATCGGCGGCCTGATCCTCGCCGCGGGCACCGGCCCCGGCCACCTCTTCCCCGACGACAGCGCTTACACCACCGCGGCGCTGGTCGGCATCGGCGCCATGGCGATCACGACGCTGACAAGCCTCGCTCTCGCCCGCCGACGCTTGTCCGAGACCAACCCGTAAGTCAGATGCACTCATCCCAACACTGGAGGTTCCATGCCCAAGGGCTACTGGGTCAGCGTCTACCGCACCATTTCAGACCCGGAGAAGCTGGCTGCCTACAACAAGCTGGCCGGTCCGGCCGTCAAGGCCGGGGGCGGTCGGACCCTCGTCCGTGGCGGTCGGGTCGTGGCGCATGACGCCGGAATCGCCGAGCGCACCGTCCTGGTCGAGTTCGACAGCTTCGAGCAGGCCGTCGCGGCGCACGAGAGTGCGGCCTACCAGGAAGCGCTGGTCGCCCTCTCCGACGGCGTCGAGCGCGACTTCCGCATCGTCGAAGGCATCGACTGACCGAAGTCCAGGTGACCTCGTTCGCCGAGCACCAAGACGGCATCACCTGCCCCAGCGCGCTGGTGTGGGTCCACGACCACGGCGTCTACCTGATGTCCAGCGGCCTGCCGCGCCGGGAGGATCCGAACCGACCCGGCAGCAGCCCGGTCGTCTACGCCCACGGTTGGTACCCCGCACCGACGGCCACCGCCGCGACCCGGATCTCGGCGGCGACGACCTCGCCAGCACCCTGCGCCTCACCGACCAGCCCACCCCGCTGATCAACCACCCTGCGCACCGCCGCAGCCGCCGGCTACCCGTGGCTGCACCTGACCCTGCGCTCCGACACCTACAAGGTCCGGGTCACCCGGATCCGCCACCAGTCCTGACATCAACCCACGGTCCCGCCGCCCGCCAGGGCGGCGGGACCGTCTCCGTTCTCGAGGAGCAATCTGCGATGACCACACCCGAGCCGACGACGTCACCACCGACCCTGGAATCCGTCCTGCTCGACGCCTGGAACATGTTCCACCCGGACCAACCCGCCCCACTGGGATGGCTCACCCACACCACCGCCCAGATCCACGCTCACCTGCACCACCAACACACCCCGCCGCAGGCCCAGCCGCCCGCCGCCGGCACGTACGCACTGGCCCACTTCCGTCGCGAGGTGTGGCGATCCCTGCGGGAGGCCGCCAGTACTCACGACATCGACGCCGACGCTGCAGAGCGGGTGCTGAGCGTGCTGGACCTGCCGGCACTGCCCCGCCGCTGGCAGGTCCGCCTCACCTTGTCCGTCCTTGTCGAGGTCACCGCCACCGGCCGCGAGGAGGCCTTCGACGCCGCCGAAGCAGCCGTCGAAACCGCCCTCACCGCCGCGGAGGTGGGAGCGCGGTTCGAGTGGGACGGCAGCGAGCGCGACGGCGCCGACCCCGGCGATGTGGACCCGACCACCGACGAACCGGCCGAGCTGGGGTGAGCGCGAGATCTTGTCGTTGCGGTCAACCCCGCCTGGCCGGTGCGGAGGTCATTGTCGGCACAAGCAGGGCTGCTCCCGAGCTCCCCCAGGGCCACATCGGGCAGGTCATCGGCGACGCCCGAGCCCGGGCGATCCTCCGCGCCATGCACGCGTATCCCGACCGGGTCCGAATTCGATGTCGTCGGTCGGCGGCTTGTCGTCCATCTCCGCCATCGCGAACTCGATGCGCTCGGCGCGGATCCGTGCATCGCGTCGTTCGCGTCGTTCCGCGATCTCGTCGCTCGGCTGACGTGGGCGCCCGTGCCCGTTGCGGCTCATAGCGAGTGAGAGTCGCATCCCGGGGATAGTTCTTCAAGAGCCAACGGCTCGAGACGCCTCGCCGCCCAGGGCGCCGGGCCCGGAGCCCAGTGGACCAGGGTCCGGTTCCACGTTGTTCGGCTACCCTGATGCCCGCCAGCCATTCGCCCCTCCGGCTATGGCCGGTCCACCGCACCACGGGGGTCGGCGCGAATCGAGGCAGCTCCGGATAGGTCTTGAGCGGCGCGCGAAGAAGCGCGCGACGCGACCGGGGCGAGGGTGTCTCATGAGGTCACCGAACGGCGCGCTTACCGGATCGGACGGCGAGCTGGATCCCCGGGTGTCCGCTCCGGCCCGCAAGGGGCACCCGGGGATCCGCGCGGATCAGACGGCGGTCCGGCGCAGGCCGGTGATTTGGAGGGCGGCGAATCCGGCGACCACCACCGTCTGCGCGATCACGAGCGCGACGCCGAGGGTGGTCAACGGGAACCAGCCCGCGACGAGCAGCTCGACGCTCGCCGCGACCCAGGCGATGTTGACGGCGATCACGACTGCCACGGAGGTTCGGCTCACCGTCGGCCTCGACGCGAGGACGAGCAGGGCGGCCGCGAAGGCGACCAGGAAGGCGCCGACGGGGTAGAGAAGACCCGCGGGAAGGCCGAACAGCCGGCCGAAGATCGCCGCGGCGACGAGGTAGACGACGCCGTTGGCGCCTGAGCCGATCGCGTCCTGCTTGAGGGCGAAGCGGAGCAGCTTGGCGTCGTCGGCGGTCCGGACGGTGCTGGCGATGGTGGCCATCTGGAAGTCCCTTCGTGGTGCTGACGTGCGTCTGATCACGAAGCTACGGAGCGGGCGGCCATGCCGAATCCGTCATCGTGACGGTAGGTTGCCAGTCGTGCTGCACGGGCGGGCCGAGGAACAGGCGCAGATCGACCGGCTGGTGGACGGTGCCCGGGAAGGTCGCAGCGGCGCCCTGGTTCTCCGGGGTCCGGCGGGGATCGGCAAGTCGGTGCTGCTGGATTACGCCGCGCTGCGGGCGACCGGCATGCGGGTGGTGCGCGGTGTCGGCATCGAATCCGAGGCGGCGTTGCCGTTCGCCGCACTGCACCTGCTCCTGCGGACCGGGCTCGACCGGATCCACGCGCTGCCCGACGCGCAGGCGAGGGCGCTCGGCGCCGCCTTGGGGCTGCGCGACGCGCCACCGGAGAGCCGGTTCCTGGTGGGCCTGGCCACCCTCAGCCTCCTGTCCGAGCTGGCCGGGGACGGCGGGCTGCTCTGCCTCGTGGACGACGTGCAATGGTGCGACGAGGCGTCCGTCGACGCCCTGGTGTTCGCGGCGCGCCGGCTCGGGGCCGAGGGTGTCGCCATGATCTTCGCCGCCCGTCCGGACCTCCTGGTCACCGGCCTTCCCGAACGCCGTCTCGCCGGGCTCGACGACGCGGCGGCCGCGGCCCTGCTCCCCGCCGATCTTCCGCCGCAGGTCCGGGAGCGCCTCGTCCAGGAGTCGGCAGGCAACCCGCTGGCGCTCATCGAGCTGCCAGCCGCGCTGACACCCGAACAGCGGGCTGGGCGGTTGTCGCAGGTGGGCGCGATGCCGGTGGCGGAGCGGATCCAGGAGGCCTTCCTCGCGCAGATGGCCGCGCTGCCCGAGGCCGCGCGCACCGCGCTCCTGGTCGCGGCGGCGGAAGGCTCCGGCGAACTCGCGACGCTGGTCGCCGCCGGCGCTCCGCTCGACGGTCTGGAAGCCGCCGAGCGGAGCCGGCTGATCGGGATCACCGGGACGGCTGTCGGTTTCCGTCATCCCCTTATCCGGGCGGCCGCGTACCAGAGCGCGTCGGTGAGCCGACGCCTCGCCGTGCACCGGGCGCTGGCCGACGCCTTGAGCAGCTCGACCTCGCCCGACGCCGCCGACCGGCGCATCTGGCACTTGGCCGCCGCCGCGCTCGGTCCCGATGAGGTGGTCGCGCGGCAGCTGGAGGAGGCGGCGGGTCGGGCCCGTACCCGAGGCGGCCACGCCGCGGTGGCAGCCGCCTACCAGCGGGCCGCCGAGCTCACCGTCGATCCGGTACGCCGATCCGCTCGGCTGGCCGCGGCTGCGCTGGCCGCGAGCGACGCCGGTCTGACCGACCGCGCCGCCGCGCTCGCCGCAAGCGCCACGCCCGACGTGGACGATCCGGCGATGATCGTGGCGTTGACCCAGGTCCGCGCCCACCGCGAGGTCGAGCTGGGCACCCCGCTGGCCGCCGGCCGGATTATCCTCGACGCCGCCCCCCGGGTGGCGGCGCGCGACCCCGAGCAGGCGACCTGGCTGCTGGTGGAAGCGGTCCGCTGCGCCTGGTTCGCCGGCGACGCGCCGCTGGCCGGACAGGCGGCGACGGCGCTGCACGAGCTGCCGGCGACCGGTTCGCCGCTGGTCTGCCAGGCGGTCGGGCTGGCCCGGCTTCTGGCCGGCGACCTCGCGGGTGGGCTGCCGCTCACCGGCGGCGCGCTGGGCCCGTCCGAGCTTGCCGGGCTGGGCGTTCCGGGGCTGACCTTCGCCGCCGGCGCCGCCCTCGCGACGGGCCGCGCGGCCCTCTGCGCGGAACTCACCGGGCGGGTCGTGGCGGACTGCCGCAGGAGCGGGATGATCGGCTGGCTGGCGTTCGCCCTTCAGGACCAGGGGTTCGCGCAGGGGCTACAGGGCCGTTACGGGGAGGCGAGGGCGACCCTCGACGCGGGGCTGCGGCTGGCGACCGACCTGGGTCACGAGCACCGGGTCATCCACCTCACCTGCTGCCTCGCCTGGGTGCTCGCTCATCAGGAGGACGTGGCGGGGTGCCGCGCGAGGGCCGAGGACGGCGTCCGGCGGGCCGACGACCGCGGGCTGGTCCTCGCGGCGACCCTCGGACGCTGGGCGCTCGGCCGGCTCGAACTCGGCCAGGGAAACGCGGACGCCGCTCTCGAGCAGTTGGAACGCATCCCGCCGACCGGGTTCGGGGCGCTCGCCGCCGCCGATCTCGTCGAGGCGGCGGTCCGCAGTGGCCGGCCGGAGCGGGCCGGCGACCCGCTCGAGCGCTACCTGACCTGGGCGCGGCATGTCCGTCAACCAGCCTCGGACGCGGTCGCCCTGCGCTGCCGGGCCCTGGTGGAGCAGGACGAGGCGCACTTCGTTGCCGCCGTCCGCGCTCACGACGGCGACGACCAGCCGTACGAGCAGGCCAGGACGCGGCTCGCCTACGGCGAGTGGCTGCGACGGGCCCGGAGGCGGGCGGATGCCCGCACGCAGCTCCGCGCCGCCCTGGAGGTATTCGACCGGCTTGGCGCGCAGTCGTGGGCCCGGCGGGCCCGCACCGAGCTGCGCGCGACCGGGGACGTTCCAGCCGCGCCGCGCCGGGCTGGCGACCCGCTCAGCGTGCTCACCGCGCAGGAACGCGAGGTCGTGCGGCTGGCAGCCGCCGGCGCCTCCAACCGCGACATCGCCGCCCAACTCTTCCTCAGCCCACGGACCGTGGGCTACCACCTCTATAAGGCGTTCCCCAAGCTGGGCATCACGTCGCGGGCTCAGCTGGCGACGCTGGTCGCGGTCGCGGCCGTCGAGCGACGACGGCCGCCCGCGGGAACGGGCGGCGTCCGGGCCGACGTTCCTGGCGAGCGATACGGGGTTTGAACCAGTGACCTCTTCCGTGTCAAGGAAGTCCGCTCCCACTGCGCCAATCGCCCGTGGTGCCCGCCGACCCGGCAGGGCCGGGCCAGGCGGTCGCGAGCGGACGACGGGATTCGAACCCGCGACCCTCACTTGGCAAGGTGATGCGCTACCAGCCGCGCTGCGTCCGCGTGCCGCCGAAGCGTTCCGGCGACTCCCGCGCCCCGCCTGCGGTGGTCGATGCTGTACCAGGCCGCGGGCGGTGCCGCTCGGAGTGGCCACGTCGGCGACCGCCATCGTGCCGGCCCTCACCAGCCGCCACCACCACACCGCCTCGCTGTGGGCAAAGGGTGGGCTGTGTATTACCAGCCAAACGGCTACGCCGCGGAACTGACCGCCAGCATCGGCTCCTTCGTCGACCTGCACCGCTGCCTCGACGCCACCGAGCACCTGATCAAACGCCGCAGTCCCCAACGACGGCACCCAGGCCAGCCTGGGTCCCGCCGACGCGGTCCGAGGCCTGGTCGTCGCTCGGCTCCACACACCCGGTCGCCCATTTTGTACACGCGGCGCCTGCCGCTTCGCCCACACACACCACCGCCCACAGGCACGACGGCGCCGAGCTGAACAGAGCCGCGCCTGTGCGCCGCACTACGACCACTGCCTCGGCGACTACCAGCACGACAACCCCGCCGCACTCGACTGCTTCCTCAACCACCGAGGCGACTAACCAACGGCACCGAAGGCCTCGCCATCGGGGACACGACTTGATCTATGCGGAAAGTCGAGCGTCACTGCATCCAACCGCCGCCCCTGGCGAACCCAATAGCGACACCCCACACCGCTGGCCGGGGGCGGCGGATCCACGAGCCAAACTCGTCGAAGGAGGCAACAAGCCGTGCAGCTGCCGCACCGCCACGCCGTGCCGGACGCCGTGAACGACATCCTGCTGTGGCTGCTCGCCACCGACGTCGCCGCTGCCCACCAAGCCGAGCCCGGCCAGCCGGACCGCTGCGCCAACCTGCGCTGCGCCGGCCACCGATACCCGTGCCCGCCGGCACGCGACGCCCACCGCGCCTGCCAGGCTGCGACCCGCCCTGCCCCGCCCACCCTCGGCCGGGCGCGGGTAGTCGTGCCTACCGCCCGGTTCGCCGGATGGTTCCGGCCCGCGCGCCTGCAGCCGACAGCCTCGCCGCGCGCCGCCTGACCGACAGCGGAACAGCCGACTCGGCCCGACGCTGCGGGTGCGCGAGCACCGGCCACGGCTGACGTACCAGCTACCCGCAGCCAGACCCAGCCGGCCTGTACCTCACGCACGGCCAGCCCTGACCATCTCGCCGCATCGCGCAGTCCGCGGCAACGGGAATTCCGGTCCGTCGCGGCCGATCTCTCTCCCCCCGCTTCAACACCTCAACTTCATTTCGCTCCGCAACGGGCGGCGGTTCGCCGGCGGCACCGCTGCGGACATGCGAAAGGAACCGTCATGGAACCCGTTCTGGAACCCGACGCCGAGTGCGACGGCGACGCTGAATTCAGCGTCGGCGACGCGGTCCTCGGCAAGTCACGCCTGTTGGCACGGCAGTGCGACACCTGCATCTTCGCCCCCGGCAACCGGATGCACCTCGCCCCTGGCCGGCTGCACAACCTCGTTACCGAAGCCCGCCAGCGCGAAGCGTTCATCGTCTGCCATCAGACACTGCCGCACTACGGTCAGCCAGAGGTCAAGCCGGCAATCTGTCGGGGCTTCGCAGACCGCTACCGCACCCAATCGCTGCAACTGATCGAACGGCTCTTCGGCTTTGTCGAGGTCGACCCATCACAATCAGCCGGGGCCAAACCCGCGGCAGGGAGTTGACCGCCGTTGAACTACGAGACCCGGTTCGCCTGTCGCCCTGGGCTTTCGCCTGCCGGTGCAGGCCCGCTGGGCCACTGGAGCGCCGGCGGAGTGGCCGAAGCCGGAGTGCGCGGACCACTAATCTCGCAACTAACCCCTGCCGCATCGCTAGGCGTAGTGGGAAGCCATCGGGCCTTCAGCGCTTGGCGCTCTGGTGGCACCAGCACGGCCGACCCGCCACTGCGCTATCTGCAGGTGAAGCAGACCGCGGCTGCAATCGAACTGGACTGCCCCTCGAGCATCGACAATGGCTCCACCCGGGTGTGGTACGTGCGGCGGCGGCTGGACCTGTGGGGGTACGACGTGCCGCCGCTGCTCGACGACTGGGTTGACCCTTTCTGGGATGCCGAGGCCGGAGCGTGACGTGGCGGGTGGCTCATCGTCGGACGCCGGGCCGGTCAATTGGACGTTGCCCCAGGCAACCGGCGTCTGGGTCAGGACTTCCGGAGGAGGCATCTGCAAAAACGCTGTGAGAGCGTCGGGGGTAGCGCGCTCAATACGGGGCAGCGCGCCATGCAGCTTGGGAGACCTCACCCCCATGACCACCCCCTATGACCCTGCCCAGAACCAGGCCGGCCAGCAGCCGATGCCGCCGACCGCCCAGTTCCCGCAGGTTCCCGCCGGACAGTTCCCGCCGGCACCCGGCCAGTACCCGCCGCCAGCGCCCGGCCAATATCCGCCGCCTCCTGGGCAGTTTCCGCTGCCTCCCGCCGCCAAGAAGCGTCCCTCTTGGCTGCTTCCGGCCCTCATCGGCGTCGGCGTGTTCGTAGTGCTGTGCTGCGGCGGCTCGATGGTGATCGGCCTGGCCAGCGACGACAAGAAGACAAACGGCGCCTCCGCCAGCAAGGAGATCCCCGCCGTCAACCCCAGCACCTCGGCCCCAAGCGCGGCGGCCTCGGCCCCCGTGACGAGTTCCGCGACACCCGCGCCAGCGAAGACCACCGTCGCCCCGACGCCGACAAAGCCCAAGACGTTCGGCATCGGCGACAAGGTCCGCGGCGGCGACTTCGAGTTCACCGTCAACAGCATGAGGTGCGGGATCTCCCAGGTCGGCAGCAGCTACTTCAACCACAAGGCGCAGGGCACCTTCTGCCGGGTCAGCGTGACCGCCAAGAACGTCACCGAGAGCGCCAAGCTGTTCCACGCCGACGGCACCATCACCGCCCAGGACGCCTCCGGCCGGGAGTTCGACGTCGACGGAGAGGCCGCCATCTACGGCAACGACGACGCCAAGGGCTTCCTCGACGAGATCAACCCTGGCAACTCGGTGAAGGCGAACATCTACTTCGACGTACCTAAGGGCACGAAGCTGAAGATCATCACGTTCGACGCCGGCCTGTTCACCTTCGCCGAGGACGCCGTCGTCACACTCTGACCGGCCGAGAGGCCTCGACACCTACCCGGTCATCGACACGCCAGCCCGCGCTACATCCGAACTGTGAAGCGCTGCTTACCCTGCACGCACGTTGGAGCCGACGATGGATAACGAGATTCAGCTGATCAGTGACGGCGATGGCGTGGCCATCATCGGTGAACCGGCGGCGGTCGAACGCTTCCTCGTCTCCGAGGGGCTGCAGTCGAAGGACCTCGGACTACATCGGCTCGGGCCTGCCCTTGGTAAGGCGGCGGGGGTCGCACAGGCAGGTTCCGAGATCGCCGCCAACTCAGGTCGCTGGATGAAGTTGACTGCGGAGTCCGCGAAGGTCATGGACAAGTTCCCGATGGTCACGAACTCGGTCTCCGGCAACGCCCATGCCACTTTGAGGGCGCAGAATGGCCAATTCGTCAAGAACCTCCAGTTCGTGAAGGGATCGCATCATCTGACCAACCCTGCGCTCCTGGCTGGCGCAGCGGGGCTCATGGCGCAGCTCGCGATGCAACAGAGCATGAAGGAGATCACCGACTATCTCGCCACGATCGACGAGAAGGTCGACGATGTGCTCCGCGCCCAGAAGGACGCCGTGTTGGCCCGCATGATCGGCGTGGGCTTCGTCATCGAGGAGTCCATGACCATCCGTGAGCAGCGGGGCCGGGTCGACGAAGTCACGTGGTCGAAGGTGCAGGGCGCGCCGGCGACGATCGCGGAAACCCAGGCGTACGCGTTGCGTCAGCTCGACGCGCTCGCGGAGAAGCTGGAGCGCAAGACTGCGATCGGTGATCTTGCCAAGGCGGCCAGGGAAGCAGAGTCCAAGGGACAGGAGTGGCTCGCTGTCCTGGCTCGCTGCTTCCAGCTGCAGGACGCGATCGCCGTGCTCGAACTCGATCGGGTGCTGGACGCGTCGCCGGGCGAGTTGGACGGGCATCGCCTCGGGCTGAGGGCTGCCCGGCAGAACCGGCTGGAACTCATCTCCCGGTGCACCGAGCGCCTGCTGGCCCGCATGGCTGCGGCCGCGGGTAGGGCCAACGCCAAGGTGCTGCTGAATCCGCTGGACTCCCCCGCTGTGGTGAAGTCGAGCAACCATGTCTCGACCGCCATCGTCGAGTTCCACGGTCGGCTCGGGATCGAGGGCGATCGCCAGTCATCGGAGGCGAGACGATGGACGGAAGCGGCCAAGGAGGCGAGGGACAAGGCGCTCGAGACGGGAGCAGACGGCGTCGGTGCCGCCAGGCGCCTCGGCGACGAGACCCTCGGCCGCGCCAAATGGGCGACGGGCAAGCTCTCCAGCCGGATCGCCGAGCGAGCGCTCCGTCGGCGCGGGAACGACGAGGATCGCGAGGAGCAAGACTGAGTTGCACTGTCAGCCACGTGGGCTCTCCGATGGGCCTGAAGCAGCGGCGGGCTCGGCATTGGTCGACAGACTTCACTTCAGCGGTCCTGGCCATGCCAGCGGGACACCTTCGTCATCAGGTCCTTTCGTTGCTCTGGGTCGGCAGGACTTCACGGCCGAGCGCCGGCAGGACAGAGGCCCATCCTCTACGGTCCTGAGCGCTGCTTGCTGAACCCTGCCCGGTGGCGCCCTCTGGCGCCGATCGCCGGCATGAGCGGGAAGGCAAACGAGAGGTCAGCTCGAGCACCGAGCGGTCACGTGGGCGACCGAGCTCTGGTCTGGCGATAGATTTCACGTGTGACTACGCCTGTCTTCTATGCGCGGCCAGAGCTTGTGGGCAGCACACTCAGCGTTCCGCCTGCGCTGGCCAGCTGGGACAGTGCTGGATCACCCGGGCAGGTTCGCTCCGCCACGTTTGCCGCCGACGTGCTGGCGGCCATCGCCCCGACGCTGCCCGTCACTCCGGATCCGCTCGCCCTGCGCGTGGACATCGGGCTGCCGGACGTCGTGCCCCTGCTCGCGCTCCACGACCTCGACAACTACCTGTTTCCGCTCGTCCCGAAGCTGACCCAGGCCACCGGGCGACAGTTCGCGTCGGTGTGGGCGACCAAGCGGCACGGGGGCAGATCCTCGGTCGCCGTGTGCCAGACGCACACTGTCCAGGATCCGGGCGGGGTGTACTCGCTGCAGGTCCGCACCACTGCGTCAGCCAGTACCACCGCCTACAAGCGGCAAATCCGCGACCAGATCACCGCCGCACAACCACTTCCCGATGGCGGTATCGCTCTCCAGCTTGCGTTCGTGGTCGGGCCACGCCGCGCCTGGCCGAACCTCTGGAAGGCCACGATCGACTCGCTCGGCTCGATCTTGGGGCGTGACGCCGGTGCCCGCGAGTGGAACGCACGCGACGGCCGCATCACAGACCTCGGACTCCACTGCGTCATCGACCCCGCCGTGGGCAACCAGGTCACCATCGCGATCCGAGCCTGCCCAGTCGGCAAGCAAGCAGCCCTCTGACGAGACGCCGAGGCCGCCGCACGACCTGGGCTCGGCACAGCGATCAACGGTCAGGCAGGGCGATGCCGTAACGCCACGGGCGGGCATAGCGGACGGTATGCGCATGAGAGTGAGTCTGATCTTGGCTGGGTTGATGTCGGCCGCAGTTGTCGTATCCGGGCGGCGTTGTTCGTAGCTGGTGTGAGAGGCCCACGAGGGCGCGGCCACGACAAAGGGAGATGCCGAGCGATGCCGCACCCACTGGCCAAGATCCACCGCATGTTCGAGCTCGTCGAGCCGATCGCCACCGTCACCTTCTCCGAGGTGCCGAACGAGGCGTTCCTGGCCGTGGGTATGCGCAACTACTGGGACGGGTACTTCGCGGGCCGGGCCGCCCCGCTGGGCCTGGCGCCGGCCGAGGTGGTGCACGCGGTCTTCTACAACTTCGCCGACGGCGAGGTGGCGCGCCACATCCCGTGGGTCTGGGGGAAGACCACCCCGCAGGAGGCGATCGCTGTGCGTGAGCGGGGCAGCGCGACAGCGCTGCGGCAGAGGATCGGCCAGCTCGCCGACTCGCCCGGTCTGGTGCGGGCCGCCGACCTCGCCACCCGGGCAGCGGTCAGCGCGCCGACCGAGGGCCGCGCGCTGTACGCCGGACTCCGGGCGCTCGACGTGCCCGAGGAGCCGGTGGCCAGGCTCTGGCACGCGGCGACGCTGCTGCGGGAGCACCGCGGGGACGGCCACAACGCCGCCCTCCTCGCCCACGGCATCGGCGGCACCGAGGCCCACGTCCTGCTCGCCCTCTCCCTCGGCATGCGGGCCGAGGAGTTCGGCCGGACCCACCACCTGCCCAAGGCACAGCTCGCCGGTGTCGTCGACGGGATGCGCCGCCGCGGTCTCGTGGACGCCGCGGGCGGGTTCACCGACGCCGGCCGGGAAACCAAGGAGCGGATCGAGGCCCTCACCGACGAACTGGCGGCGCCCGCGTACGACGTGCTCACCGCCGACGAACTCGACGAGCTGATCGCGGGGCTCGAGCCGATCGCCGCCGCGGCACAGGAAGACGACGACTGAGCCGGCGCGTCAGGCGACGGCCACGAGATCAGACGGTTGCTGGGCGTAGGCACTCCCGGCGCTGTCCCGCAGCGAGCGCAATGCGGCAAATCAGTACACCTGACCTTGGGATTGGGTCGTGCCCACGCTGGCGCCGAGCGTGATCCGCTAGCTCGAAGACCATGGAGAAGCGCCGTGCGGGCCGTCGAGGATTTCGAGGGTCAATGGTGCGAAGTCGTTGGTGCTGCCACGGACGGTGAAGCCGGCCGCGGTCAGGATCTCCGTCATGGTCTGGAGCATGGTCTCGACAACCATCTGGTAGTGGCGGAAGACGGGTGCATCGACCTGTTCCGCCATGGCTACTCGCTGGAACATCTCTTGTAGCGTGCGGTCGGTGCGCCACTCAACGCGTACCGGGGCATGGCAGTCCGCAAGTTTGTCGACCCTCACCTCCGCGCCGGACTGTCGTAGATGGGGACTCATGTCGGAGGCCACGATCGGCAGGCCGGCTAAGGCCAGTTCATCACGTACGCGTCCCGCCAGGCTCTCCCGCTGGGCCATAGCTGTGGCGGCGGCCAGTTCAACCACGGTCTCGTTATACAGCGAGCCTGCGTAGGGAGCTTCCTTGGGTCATCCAGGGTCGGGGACGCCGTGTCCTCTGTTCGGCTGCCGCGCACCGAGCGGCGAGAACGAACGCGCGGTTCGCGGCAGATGCGCGCACCTGCCCTTGGCCCGGACCCCGGCGGCAACCGGCTACCCGCTGTGATTCAGTCGCCGGAGAAACCCCAGAAGTAGATTTCACTGGGGTTGCCTTCAGGGTCGTGCAAGACCGCGCACCGACCGAACCAGCTTCGCGAGGCGAGCGGTTTGAGCGCCTCGACGTGCGACCGGGTCAGCTTGGTGACGCCCAGGTGCTCGAGCGCCTCCGCCTCGACGACCGGCTGGACTGTCCCATAGTCGGGCTCCTCGCCGTCGGCCAATACCCGAGACATGTCCAATATCGAGTGCGTACCGGACTCTTGGACGGACTCATCCGCCCATAGCTCCGCCTCCGTCCGCGGCCGATTCGGGAAGTCTGCGGCGGACTTGCCGTACTCATACGGCACTGCCCACCAGTAGTCGCCGGCTTCGAAAACCTGCCGCCGTAGTCCGTCCAACGCGGCTTGGAGATCCGGCTGATATGCGACGTAGTAGTGCCACCCGGACGCGCCCACGGTAACCCCCTTGATCTTGGAGCACGCTAGCCGGAAGGCAGACGTGTGTCCACCCGCCCGCAACGCGCTCAACTCGGCTGACTGTGCGCAACGGCCGAGCAGCCAACGCCCGATCAGCGGCAGATCCGTGCACGCAATCTCGTTGAGTGCCGAGGCAGCGCGCGAGCCGCCGGTGGCGCTCTTATGCGGTCAGCGAGCCTCGGTGTTGAGAGCCGCGATCAGTTCGGCAGCCGGGGTGCTGAATTGGTTACCTTACGTGACGAGCGCTATGCGGCAGATGGGTGCAACGGCTCGCCGGCGCGGCTCGTTGAAGGGCGTGGCAGGATGCCGCCGTGACTGCTCCGATCGCGCCTTGGCCGCGTCCTGCGTTTCGCCCGACTGGTCGCCGCGCCGCCATCACGCTAATCGCCTTCGCCGACGAGGACGTGCTGAAGGCCCGGCCCGATCTCGGGCTTCACGACGCGGTCCCGAAGACCGCCCCCATCGCCGCGCTCGACCTGCGCATCCACCACTACGCGGACAGCCCCAGCTGGATCGACGGCTGGCGCACCGGGGCTCTGCGCAACATCGCCGCCCAGCAACTGGACAACCTTGATCTTCTCGACGCGGCATCCTGTTGCTACTCGATCACCGTCGAGGTCGACGATCCGACCGACCTCACGCATCTGCAACTTGCCTGGGCGGTGGCCACCATGCTCGCCGACGCCGGCAGCTGCGCGACGTTGGATGCCTATGCCTGTAACGGGCTGTCCGGGCCGACCCTGGCATCACTGTCACCCCACCGGCCGTTCACCATCCAGCAGGAGGTGAGTCTGATCGCGGAAACCGAACCCACACCTGGGTTCGGGCACCCGGTACACACCCGCGGCATGATGAAGTTCGGCCAGCCGGACCTGATCACCGGTGTACCCGCCGACCGTCTCCAAGACACCGCACAGATCCTCAACCACCTCGCCCGAATGCTCGCCGAAGGCCACGTCCTCGTCCCCGGCCAGCAGCTCCGCTTCGACGGCCGGAGGACCCTGGCGGTGACGCCCTACGCTCCAGACACCACCACGCCCGACGTGAACCTCAACAACGACGGGCTTCTGCTCGTCGAGCTGTGACACACCTGTTCGGCGAGGCGGGAGGACGACTGTCCGTACTCGGATACCAGGGATTCACGGAGGGCGACGACGCGCGGTCGGCGGCAGAAGAGCGCACTCAATCTTGTTTTCCGGCCGGGCCAGGCTGCTGGTCAGGATGCGCCGAGGGTCTGCTGGCGCATCGGGGAGCGCAGGATCGGCACCCACACCAACGCGAGCGCGGCGCAGGCAACCCAGGTGGCGGCGCGTGGACCGGCGTAGTGACCGACGACTGACGTCATCGCCGCGCCGAGTGTGAGCGCGCCACTGAACATCACGCGCAAGGTGCCGTTGACGCGTCCCAGGAGGCGGGACGGCGTGACGTGCTGGCGGAACGACATCAGGACCACGCTGTCGAAGCCGACCTTGAAAATCACCAGTGCCCACGCGGGCGCGGCGACCAGCCCAGGAACGGGTTGACCGACGAGCGGCAGCACGAGCGAGGCGGGGGCGATGGCCAGCCCGATGGCAAGCACCGAGCGGCCGGCGCCGAGGACCGTCGACAACCGCTGCCCACAGAGCGCCCCGAGCAGGCCACCGACTCCGCCGGCACCGAGGAAGAGGCCCAGTTGGCTCTCCGACCAGTGCAGTTCCTGAACCAGGAGAAGCGGCAGCATCGCGACCGTGCCCGCGGTCGCGAAGTTCACGAGCGCGCCGGCGACGGCGATCGCACGCAAGGTGTGGTTGCGCCGGACGAACGACAGGCCTTCCCGCACCTCGGCCGCGAGCGAGCGTCGTACGACGTCAACCCGGCGCGGCTCCGACCGCTCGATCCGTCGAATCCACAGCGCCGACCACAGGTAGCCCAGTGCCGTCGCGACCAGAACCGCCGCCGCTGTCGACAGGCCAACCAGCCAGCCGGCCAGCGCGGGGCCGCCGATCAGGGCCATCTGGTCCACGATGCCGAGCCTCCCGTTGGCCGCGACCAGGCGTCCCGCGTGCCCATCCCCGACAAGGTCTGGCAGGTGGCTCTGCATCGCGACGTCGAAGAAGACGGTCGCGACGCCGTTGAGGAACACCACCACCCACAGTTGGGTCATGGTCAGAGCGGAAGCTGCGGCAGCGATCGGTACCGAGCCGATCAGCACGAACCGGGTCAGGTCCATGGCGATCATGACTGGGCGACGAGCAACCCGGTCCAGCCACGCGCCCGCCGGCAGGCCGAGCAGCAGGAATGGGACGGTGCCCGCAGTGGCCAGCGCACCCGCCGCGCCCGGACCGGCGCCGAGCGACGTGATCGCGACGAGCGGAACGGCGACCTTGGCGATGTTGAAACCCCATTTCGCGGCTACGGCGGCGATGAGGTAGGAGCGAAGTCACGAGGCAGGGCCGGCGCGGCGTCGTGCCCCCGACGAGAGGCGTGCTGGATCGACATGGCCGAACCTTCGGTGTTGGCCACCCCCGGGTGCCAACGATTCAGACTACGGTGAATCCTCATGAGGTCGGTCTGATGCTGAAGATGTCGTTGTCCCTGGCCGATCTCGCCAGTGTCAGGTTCGCGATCTCCCCCGCCTGGGAGGTCGTGGCGAGCCTGCGCGTACTCCGCGATCCCGGTGCGCACGCCGTGCACCTGCCATGGGTGACCCGACACCGGGCCAGGGTGCTGGCCTCACCCGACCTGCGTCAGCTGCGGGACCTGGTGATCGCACCCGGGCGGCACCTGCCGGGCTTCCTCGCGCCGGCGCCGCACTCACCCGTCGCCGAGCCTGAGGCGGAGTTCGCCGCGGTGCGGGAGACGCCGGCGACGGTCGTACGCGAGGAGCTCGCATCGGTGTATGGCGACCGGCTGCCGGCCTCGCTGTCGGACCTGCGCCGCGCGCCGCGCCGTAACCTGCCGATGATCGTGGGCCAGATGCGGACCTACTGGAGCCTCACACTGGCGCCGTATTGGGGGCGGATACGGGGGATCTTGGAGGCCGACGTGATGTTTCGGGCGCGGCGGCTGGCGGACGACGGCCCGCACCGCATGTTCCCCGAACTGGATCCCGCGGTCTCGTGGTCGGACGACGTCCTGACGGTGGACCGGCCCAACCTGGACCGGGACTACGAACTCGGCGGTCGCGGTCTGGTGCTCGTGCCGTCGCTGTTCGCCTGGCCGAACGTCTTCGTCAAGGCGTCCGAGCCCTGGGCTCCGGTGCTGCGATATCCCACTCGGGGCGTGGGCTCGATGTGGCACACCCCTTCACCCGCGCCCGATCTCGCCCCGGTGATCGGTCAGGCTCGCGCAGCACTGCTGGTCGAGCTGGCGACTGCGTCGACCACGACGTCGCTGGCCCGCCGCACCGGACTGACCCCGAGCGGAGTCTCGGCCCACCTCGCGCGGCTCGTGACCGCCGGCCTGGTCACCCGGCACCGAGCCGGCCGTCTCGTCTTCTACGTGCGCACCCCGCGCGCCGACGCGCTCCTCCGCGAGTGATCCGGCTGACACACGAGCGATGTCGCCCAGACGATCAGTTCAGCCGCGCCCGAAAGTCGGTCAGGTGCCCACGATGCAACCACCCAAGACGCTCGCCGCCATGGTCGAGAATCGGCTCATCGACAGATCCGGTCGTGCCGTCGGACCGCCCGACTCGCGGCAGGTCAGTGCTCCGTGGCGGGACATGAGCCGTCGATCGAGTGGGTCGTTGCTTACGCCGACCCTCGAGGTCCGATATCGGCCGGCTGGTCAGGCTGGCGGATCGTCTCGAAAGAGATGCTCTTTCACACCTCGGCCGCGCCAGCGGGTCGCAACGAGTTCGGGACGAGGGCGGGTCGGCTTGGGCACCCAGCCGTGTTGTCTATTGTCGCGCGCAGGGCTATCCCAGTCGGCGATCAGCGCAAAAGGATCCGTGCGGCGCTCAGGCTCATCGCCACAGGGCTCCCGGACGACCATCGCTGGGTAAAAGCGCGTCTCCTGAGCCACCCTGCAGTCATCCGCCCGGGAGGCGACCAAGGCGCCGCAGCCTGCGCAAGCCACACACGGGTTCCACCCCACCACCGACCAGCAGCCCGTGCGAACAAGGTTGTGGACGAAGCGTGTCCCGCGTACGTCGCCGGGTGAGAGGACGAACGTGCCGACGACCTGATCACGGCCATACGCGGCCTCGTCGATCGCGTAGGTGCCGGGGTCGAGCAGCGGCGGGTTCACGTGATGGCAATCCAGGAGCGACCAGTGCGGCCCCGCCGGCAGCTCGACCAACCGGACTGGGACGCTCAGCGGGTTCCCGCAGCTCGCACACCGAAAGCCCTCCACCGCGGCAGTGTGGCATTTCGGGCCAGGCGAAGGCATCCGACAATTAGAAGCTTCCTCTGCGGTTCTCAGCGCTGCGTTCCAAAACCTTGTCGGTGGCGTCCTCGGGCGAGTGATCGGCGCAGCGAGCGGATATCTGCGCACCGCGCGGGCCGCCCGACACCACGATCACATGGTGGCTGGCCCTACCGCGTCAGTTCTGGCGCCACCTCAGTGAAATATTGGCATCGTCGTCTACCGGACTCGCCACGGCGACGAAGATGCAGCCCGGACCGCTATCAGTCGGCCAAGGCCTCGGCCGCCTGCTGCAGGTGGCGGGCGGCCGCGGTCAGTGCGAGGACGGCCCGGGTCGGCAGAAGGCCCGGGCGTGACCCCTGGCGCAGGAATTCGCGGGCCAGGGCGACGTGCCATTGCCAGTGCCAGTCCGCCCTGCGCGGCTCCAGGTCGTCGAGGCACAGGTACGTGGCGCGCTCGGTGACCAGCTTGTGAATGTAGGCGTCGGTGGGATCGCCGGGTTCGGCCTCGAGGCTTCCGGTGCAGTCGCACAGGCCGGTCGCGAAGCCGGCCTCGGCCGCGAGGCCCGACCACAGCATCGACTCGATACCCGGGCGGCGGACCTGCAGGACCAAGTCGACCAGCAGGCGGGTCGTGTCGGTCGCCCAGTGGTGGAGGCCGTACTGCGAGGCGTCGATCAGCAGGGGATGGGGCTCGCCGACGGACTGCACCAGGACGTTGCCCGAGTGCAGGTCGCCGAAACCGCGGGCGTACAGCACCTGCTCGCCGAGGCGCTTCGACGCGACGCCGGGCAGCGCGCCCGTGTCCACGAAGTCGCGTAGCACGGCGGCCATCGACTCCGCGTCGGCCTGACCGGCGCCGCGGTTGTCGCGCCACACCTGCGCGTAGGTGCCGAGGGCGTCGAGGACGCGGCCGCGCAGCACCGGCGACATCGTGAGCCACTGGCTGACCGGCTGGGGCTTGCGCAGGCCCGGCTGCAGCAATTCTCTGAGGTGGCCGCGGTGCAGTTCGCCGGCCACCTTCGTCGCCTGCTCGGTGGTGGTGCCCGGCTGCTGCAGCCAGTCCTTGAGCGTGACCGCGTCTTTTGCCAACTCGGCGGCGATCGCGCTGTAGCCCGACTGCTCGTGGGACCGCAGTTCGCGGTCGAGCCGGACAAGTACCTGCGAGCGCAGCGCCCGCGCCGCTCGGCTGTTCGCCTCCTTCTCGGCCACGAGGGATGCGCGATCGAGGCCGATCTTAAGGACGAACGACTCTTTGGGCTGGCCCGGTTGTACGCGAACGACCTTGCAGACGTGGGCGCCGGAGCGGCCGGGAGCGAGGTGCTGGACGGTCAGCGAGGTGCGGGTGTCGTCGTCGGTCCCGAGGCACTTGACGATCAGGGTGCGCGCGATCAGCTCGCCGCGCCTCATGGCGTCGCGGTATTCCCCGGGCGGGTCGCCGAGGCTGTGGAGCATGGATTGCACTCCCGCCTCGGGCGCGAAGACGATTCGGAACCCGTCCTCCCGATCCTGCACGCGCATCCGTTCGCGGATCCTGCGGGCGAGGTTTTCGCCATCCCAGCCGTTCCGGTCGCCCTCGAACGCTGGAGACATGGTCAGGTGGTTGTCACGGATAATGGCGTCATCCGCACCGGCCTCCATGGAACGCTTTAGGAAATTCGGGTTCTTTTTCGATTCCCCGGTCACGACGAGGATGTAGCAGTTGTCCATGCGGCGTTTGCGTAACTCCTTCACCACCGGGATGCAGGTCTCGTCGTTGAGGTCGAAGTCGAGGACTGCGAAGTCGAAGTCCACTTTGCGCGCCAACTTGACCGCCTCGGCAGGCGTGCTCGCCTCCTCGTACTCCACCTCCCATTCTCCTAGCTGGGAGAAGCCGTAGTCGAGGATGTCCTGGACCTGCATTATTACGGCGGGCTTGTCGTCGACGACCAGCCCGCGCGCAAGGCTTTTCATGTAGGCATCCTCCATTGATCCAGCTCCACCGTCACCGCATAGGTCCACGGCCGCTCGAACTCGGCCTCGTACAGCGTTCCGCCGAAGCGCTCGAGCCGGTGCCGCAACGTTTCCAGGCCTTTTCCGCTGCCGCCGGACTGCGGCGCGCTGCCGGTATTGCGGACCGTGATCACCAGGCGGTCCTGCCGGTAGTCGAGTTCTACCCGGAATTCCTGCGGCACGTCGGCCACCCGGTGGGTTGTGCGTGCGTTGTGCCGGATATCCAGCAGCACCTGCTGGAGCAGCCGATCGGTACAGAAGACACGGAAGGCTCCGCGTTGCTCGGCCGGCAGCAGCCCGTCGTCGAGTACGTCGCCCCGTTCCCCGAAGAACTCCCGTACCGTCGGCAGCGCGTCCACTGGGCCGCGCGCGACGAATTTGCGCAGTACGGACTTGTCACCGTCGAGCGCGAACCGCAGCCACCACAGGAGGTCGGGGAGCAGGTTCGCGGCCTCTTCCTTGCCGGGGACCATACCGGACTTGATCTTTCTTACGAAGTTGTCGACGCGCACCGTGGTCTCGTCGATGAACCTCGGCCCGTCCTCCGAGAGGGTTCGCTCCCACAGCGGAATCTCCTCCTGGGACAGGTCGCGCACTGCGCTGTGACTGACCAGGATGTCCCGCAGCATCGCCGCGTTCGGCAGGATCACACCGAGCAGGAAGTTTTGGCAGTGGCTCCAGGCCTCCCCGATCGCCTCGTGGTTGCGCGGCAGCCGGCCGGTGGCGATAACGAACTCGACGGTCGACTTCGCAAGCCACATCGGGGTAGAGAAGTCGTGCGCCGCATAGGAGATCTCGTGCTTGATCCGCGACCAGGCCTCCTGCTTGCCGGCTGGCGGCGCGTACAGCGGCCGCCGCGTGTGCGAAAGCAGGTAGCGGACTAGCGGCACGCTGACGTAGCTGGACCGGATGCCGGGCGCCTCGTTCTTGTCGCGGAGGTCGTCAAGGAGGCGCCCCAGGGCGTCCGTGAGCTGCCGCGCCACGCGCAACCGGGGAAGCGGTGCGCCGGTGCGCGGCGCGGCCATCAGCTGCAGGACCTCCAGCATGACCTGCGGGACGACGAGCCCCTCGTCACGGTTGGTGCGCAGGATCCAGACCAGTTCGGCGGAGAACCGCTCGGGTGCGGCCCGGGCGAGCAGGATGACCGCTTGCACCCGCAGGCGCGCCTCGATCAGCAGCGCGGCCTCGCCCACGAGCATCGCCGCCGCCATGTCCACGATCAGGGCACGGCAGCGGGGAAACGACAGCGGCGCCGAGGACAGCCACTGCGGCTCAGCTACCAAAAGCCGGATCAGCGCGTCGCGGTACTCCCGGTTGCCGGCCGCCTCTTCGAGCCGCTCCACCACTCGGGCGCGGCGCCTGGTGTTGACGTCAGCGTCGCGCAGGCGCAGCCGCCAGCTCAGATAGGCTACGCATTCGCGCTGGGTGACGTCGGCGCCGAACAGGTCGGCTGCCTGCTCCTCGAACAGCTGCTGCTTGGTGCGGGTCTCCAGCAGGTTCAGCAGCCACTCCCGGTGGTTGGCGAGCAACTCGGGCACGGGCGCGTAGAGCGTCAGCTCCGCGTACCGGCGGCGCAGCGCGCAGATGCCGCAGTGGCCGCTGCGCAGGTTGCTCATGGCGGTCCGGGCCAGGTAGTAAATCCTCACCGCGGCCCGTTCCTGAGGCGAGGACTCCTCCGAGCGGCGGACCCTGGCGATGCGCTGCAGGTTCACCGCGTCGCTGTCGCTGAGCCCATTGACCAGTAGGACCACGGTGATCGTGACGGCGCCCTTGTCAGCCGCCAGCCCGACCAGCTGCTGCACCGTCCGGCCGCTGCTGGCACCCGAGTCGAGGATGAGCGCGTGCTCTACCGTCGGCAGCGCCGCCGATCCGGGCAGCTGCCAGTTCGCGGTGTGTGCCGCCCGGGGCACCGAGACCGCCTCCGCCCGCATGGCCGCCGGCAGCGCCTGCTTCATCTGGTCAGCGGTGACGGTCAGAT
This sequence comes from Micromonospora chaiyaphumensis, assembly GCF_900091435.1. GTDB lineage: Bacteria > Actinomycetota > Actinomycetes > Mycobacteriales > Micromonosporaceae > Micromonospora > Micromonospora chaiyaphumensis. Next base: position 413,161 of record NZ_FMCS01000003.1, on the reverse strand, counting down.
CGTCCGCCGTGCCTTCGGGAAATAGGATTGTCACCCTGGCCGACGCCTCACCGAAGGCCTCACGGTGGCGCCGTCTGACCTCGCTGACCAGGCGGCCGAACACCGCCTCGGTCCAGTCTCGCTCGCGGAACAACAGCGTCGGGTCGACGTAGGCGGTGTAGTGCCGGTCGGCCGGGCGCTCGATGTGCCCGAGCCTGGCCGCGGCGTTCCGCTGCATCGTCTCGACGTACAGTTCTTGGTCGATTTCGGGCACCGGGAGCGGCTGGCTGCCGTGCTCGGGGCTGCGCAGGACGGGGTCGATCGGCTGCGCCGGGCCATCGTCGTCCGCGGGGAGGCCGAGGTCCACCACGGCGAGCGACGCCAGCGGCAGGTCGACGCCGGGTTCGCCGGGCGCCCGCGCGTCGACGATGGTCGCGACAGCGACCGGATCCATGCCCAGGTCGAGCACCTCGGCCACGACGCCGGCTACCGAGTTGCCGCTGGAGACCACGTCGGTGACGAGTAGCACCCGCGGCCGCTCGTCGGTGTGGGGGACGTCGCGCAGGAAGTCGTAGTAGGCGCCTTGCGTGGTCACTGTGCGGGCCACGGCGGCGGCGACCTCCGCCGGCGTGTGGGGGAGCCGCAGCACGACCAGCGGCACATCCTCGGCGGACGGCGGCAGGCACTCCTCGGCTCGGGCGGCGAGGGTGACGCCGGCGAGCGCCCGCAGCTCCAGCTCGGACAGCACGCCGTCGAGGTTGAACCAGCGGCTGGTCCGGCGCAGGCTGGGCGTCAGGAACCGCCCGCGGCGCACGTTCCCGCCGTCCGCCGTGCCCTCGCCGGTGTTCTCGGGCGCGTCCCGGATCACAGCGGCGATCCGATCGCCGACCCAGGTCGCCATGGCCCGCACAGCGCTTCGAGGTGACGCCCGCAGCCGGACCCGCTCGCCGTCGGCCACGACCAGCGCCGTGTGCCGGGCTAGGCCGTCCACGGCGGACATCTCGTCGGCCGTGAGCTCCGTCAGCGGCAGCGGCTCGCCTGCCGTGGAGATCCGGCTCAGCACGTGTCGCTGCGCCGGCGTGCCGCCCGCCCAGTAATGCCGGTTGCCCGGTGCCAGCACGAGGACGGGCGGGGGGACCTCCTCACCGGCGGCGACGCGGTCGTCGTACTCGGCGTTGACGTATTCCATCGCCACCGCCATGAGTGGGCGGTTGACGCTTGGGAAGGCAAGGATGGCGGCCCGGTCGCCGCGGAAGCCCGCCACGATGTCGATTACCTGGAAGGCGGCGCGGCCGATCTCGACGTCGTGGGCGCCGTGACCCTCGTCCGGCGCGTTCACCGCCACGACGAGATGTCGGTTGTTCGCCAGGTTGCTGCGGATGTCGTCACGGCCCTTCTCGTTCAGCCCTAGGGGCGAGTAGAGCGTGACTGCCAGGCAGCTGGTCGCCGCCGGCTCGCCGTCCGGGTCCGCCGTCGGCGTCCGCAACTCGCCAGCCTCGGCTCGCGCTGAGTCGCCGGGGTCGGCGAGGATGTCGCACTCGATGAGGGTGCCGGGCACAATCGCGGGCGCCCGGCCGGCGATTTTCTCGGTTTCGCCCCGGTAGACGTGGCCGCTCGCCTGCCCCTGGCTGCTCACCAGCAGGGCGCCCTGGAAGGCGCGGGCCACCCGGGCGACCTTCCACATCCCGCGGGCCGCGTCCTGGGCTCCGGTACGCGTGTCGGCCACGCTCACGCCCCCCTCGATGCCTCGGCCGGTGTCCGCCACTACTAGCCGGATCATCGGGCTGCGCGTCGCCGCGGCGTGCTGGGCGAAGCCTTCCAGCGAGGGGTCGAAGTCGGTCGCCCGCTGCCCGTAGGTCTCGGGGTCGACGATCACCCCGCCGATTAGCACCTCGCTCGCCCCGGAGTGCCGTTCGGCGTTCTCGAGCAGCTCGAGCAGGATGCCGCGGGTCACTGCGGCGGCTGTCTCGCGCCGCAGGCCCAGCTCGCGGAGCGTCCGTTCCGCGGCGGTCGGCCGGGTGACCAGCGTGACGTCGCGCAGGCTCTCGCTCGGCAGCCACTGGTACCTCATAATGCGTCGGTAGCGGTGCGGCCGCTCGGACGTCGGCGGAGCGATGAGCACGTCGCCGTCCGCGTCGGTCGACGTGGCGCCGCCGCCCGCGACCACCTGCTCGTCCAAGTGCTCGCCCAGCGCCTCGACGACGCCCGCCTGTTCCAAGTAGAGGCGGCAGTTGTGCCGCTTCACGATGCGCTGCGCCGCGAGTGGATCGGCCGGTGTGCCGCTGGGCAGCGCGTCGGCGCTGGGCAGACGCACCTTGCAGTCGGCGCCTGCGGCCGCGGCGGCCCGGACGAAGACCAGCAGGTGGCCGAGGGCGACGAAGTCGGCGAAGCCCAGGTCGCTGAGGTCGATCAGCAGACGTCTGCCTCGCAGCGGGCCGGGTCCCAGGCGGGCCAGCGCCGCAGCCCACGTCGTCGCGTTGAGGCGGCTGCCGATTCTCAGATCCGTCATGGTGGGTGCCGTTCTGTCCAGGGCTGGATCGGCGATCGACTTCGAAGCTACCCACAGCGACTCACTGATCACCATCAGGCAAACGCGTATTGATTTCGCACTGGCAGACGTGATCCGATCCGACTGTGCCGAAAGCAGGCCGGAGTGGAGGCGCACGGACGTGACGGTCCCCAGCTACGACGGAGTGCTCGCGGAGTTCAGCGCGCTCCGGACCGAGATCGACTCGCGATCCAAGTATCAGCAGCAGATTCTGTCGTTGCAGCTGACCCTCACGAGCGCCCTTTTCGGACTCGGCCTGGCCAAGCCGGTGCCGCTGGGCATCTTGCTGGTCATCCCGCTAACGTCTTACCTGCTCTGCGCGCGCTACATTGGACAGCGCTCTGCCATCCGCTGGGCGTCGCGGTACATATCCGAGCAGCTCAGCCCGCGAGTGCCGGGCGGCCTCGGCTGGTCGGCGTGGGTGGCGCGGAACCGCCGACCCGACCGCCTTTTCGACTGGTACGCGCCAATGCTCATCTGCTTCCCCGGGGCGAGCCTGCTCGCGCTCGGCTGGACCCTGCGCCTCGTCTTCGTACCAGGTCATCGCTCTGGCTGGGCCACCACGGGTCTGGTCATTGTCTGGCTGGCCGGGCTCTTCGCCGCGGCGGGATGCGGCTATCTCGTCAGCCGCGTCTTCCGCGACCGATCACCGGCGGCACCCTCGAACCCATGATGCGAAGCGCTGGGCGGAAGGTTCAGCCGCCCCGGCGAGCGACCGCTTTTGCGCGAACGCTTGTGGTGGTTAAATAGCCGCGTCCGCCTGCCTGGAGATCCGGTCCGCCTGTCCCGTCAGCCCGCTGGCCGCCCCAGTATTGGCTGCGACCCGAATGGGAGCTGCCGGGTCAGCCGTTGCCAGACCCGGTGCCTGGTAGCCGCAGGCGCGGTGAATACTCCCCAACCTGGACCTGTGTCGAGTCCTGGCTGGACCTCTCACACAGAATCTGCCGACGCGCTGAACCGCACCCAGCAGGCAGATCGTTTCGCCGGCCGACTGCCCTTCCAACAATTCGTTACGCGGTGGCAAGCACGCTCGTCGAGCAGACCGGCATGAGGTACGGAGCCTTCCGATCGCCATTCCGGGCGCAATCCACTCAGATTGGCTAAAAGCGGATGCGGGGTGCCGTCGACGCGCATCGCCGGTGATGGCACCTTCAGACCGCTGGCGGTTGGGCACCGTACTTGCCTCCGCTCATCGCCGTCGGTCCGCTGGAGGCTGTGCGCGTTGATTGGGGCGCAAGGCGAAGTTCGCGGTGACTCGTGCGGAGGCAGGTGGCCGCGAGGGCGGTCAGCGAAGTGCCCGTTGACGCGTACTGGCGCCGTCGCGTGCCGGTGAGGGCCAGTGGCGGCGGACGGTGCGTTCGGACCTGCCGATTCGGGCGGCGATTTCGGCCGGGTGCAGGGTGGGGTCGCGTCGCCGCCAGTAGGCGACCGCTGGGGCGGTCTCGGCCGGCACGTCGTCTGGGTTGGTGTCCGGGGCAGCGTGCGCCAGCTTGGTCCTGCTCGCGCCGTTGTTGTCTGTAGGTCCTGCCCGCGAGGCCTCGGATCGCCGTGTCGGCGGTGTGTCTTGGACAGGGCCGTGGTGCATGTCGCCGCGCCGTACCCGAGTGCGCGTCGAGCGGATGACGGTGGTGGCTGGTGACTGTTCGGCTCGGGGTAAAGCTGTTGGCGGTGTGACCATGGCCGTCTCGAGCGTCGCGGCGCGGATCCGTGCGGTGATCTCGACGAGGCTGACGCTGGCGACGATGACGAGCCCGTCGACGGAGATGGGCAACAGGTAGGCGGCACCGTGTTCGGTCTCCCCGTAGCGGGCGGCGACGCCGACGAGGTGCCAGTAGCTCACCCAGGTGGCGATGGCGGCGATGACAGCGGTCGCGGCGAGGCGGATGGCGCGGAGCAGGCGGCGGTGGTGGGGGGCCCGGGAGATCAGTTCGACAGTGAGCAGCAGCGCCAAGGGTGGCCACGCGGCGATGAGCTGGCTGATCGGGTTCGGGCGGGCATGCAGCACGTTCGCGGCCACTGACGCGACGACGCCAAGGGCGAGGCTTGCCCGTACCGCCCACCTCAGTCGCTGCAACTGGTCAGTGACGTCACCAATCAGCCCGTCCGGTGAGTTGTCGCTACTGGGGGTGAGCATGATGTTCGTGGTCATTCGGCGCCTCCCCCCGCGTTGGGCAGACGGCGGTTGCCGGAGGCACTGCCGTGGCGGCGCAGGTCGGCGATGAGTCGATCGGCGAGGGCGAGGGTGTCCTCGCTGGGTTCGGCGTCGATGTCGTTGAGCCGGCGTGCCAGGGTTCGGCGCAGCATGCGGATGCCCTCGACATCGCCGAGGTCTGCGCGGGCTCCCATCGCCGCCTGGTACACGGCTTCGTGGTGCGGGTTGTGGGTGATGGCGGTGTCGAGGACGGCCAGTTGTTGCGCGGGTCGTCCTGCGAGGGTGTCCGCGAGGGCAAGGTGCGCGTCGAGGGCTTCCTGGCGTATTGCCTCCCGGTGGGGCTCGATCCATTCGTAGTCGCAGCCGTCGGCGAGGGGGCCGGTGTAGGCGTCTACTGCTCGCCGTAGCGCGGCGGCGCGGGTGTGGGGGTCGGTGGCCTGTGCGGCGTCGCGGATGGCGGTGCGCATGCGCCACAGGTCGATGTCGAGCAGGTTTCGGTTGAGGACGTAGCGGTGGTCGGGGTGGGTGACGTGTCCTGCGGATCGGCCGGCGTGGCGTAGGACGGCGCGCAGTCCGGAGACGTAGGTGTAGAGCCGGCCGGCGGCTTTGCTGGTTGGGGCGTCGGGCAGCAGGTCGTCGAGGATCGCCTCGCTGGAGGCGGCGCCGTCGTGCACCGCCAGGTACACCAGCAGCTCGACGGATTTGGCGCGTGGTGTGCGGTGCGGGTCTGCGTCGACGACGGCGGGTGCGCCCAGCACCTGGACCCGCACTCGCTTGCCGTCCTCGGGGTCGCTGCGCCTGTCGCTGGTTGCCTGATCTGGCGCCTGCGAATGTTCAGGGAGCCTGGATGCTGGGACGGCGGGGCTGTCCTGGTGCCCGTCTCCTGGCACGGCAGCGGTGCTGCGGGGTTTGTCGGCTTGGGTTTCGCCGTCGGCAGTCGAGTCGGTGATGGCCCCTTCGGGGTGGGTGGTGGCGGGAGAGGGCGGAGTCTCGGCTGCGGGCGAGTGGGCAGCGTCGGCGGGCATAACGGATAGGTGTTCGGCGGGCGCGGGGACCTGTGGCAGCCCGGTGTGTGACTCCGCGAGGGTGGTGAGCAGGTCAAGGGCCTCGGCCGGGTTGAGAACGGTGAGGCGGTCAATCTCGTCAGGGTGGGTGGTGTGCAGGGCGTCGTGGTCGCCGGAGGTGGTGGTGCCGTCGGTGACGACGGTGATGGTGTCGCCGGTGGGCCAGTGTCCGAGGAGTACGCCGTGGATGCTCAGGCGTGGGCCCTGGGTGAGCAGGGCGGCGATCCGGGCCTGCTCGCCGTTGGGGTCGGCCAGCAGCATGACTGGTGGGACCGGTTCCTCGTAGGGGTCGGCGGCGCGCAGCTCGTCGATGGTGCCGACGTCGTGTTGCTGGAGCAGCCGGGTGCGGTGCATCGTCTGCGCTTCGAGGATCCGCAGGGCCTCGTCCAGGTCGGAGGTGACGGTCAGCCGTGGCGTACGGGGCAGGTTTGCTGTGGTGGTGCCGAGCAGCGTCGCCGCGGTCGCCGATGGCACGACCACTTCGGTGCGGGCGTCAGGATGTTCGGCGCCGCCGGCGGCGAGGGCGGCGGTGAGGAGTCCGCGGGCGGCGGCGTGGGCGCCGGGCCCGGTGAGGCCCAATCCGGCCGAACGCTGCGGCGGCGACAGCAGGGCGTGCAGTGTCGGCACGACCGACATCGGGCCTTCATCTTCAGCCTGGTCAACGGCAGTGTGCGCGTCGTCGCGGTCCGATGTCCGGTCGTGCCGTTCACCGCTGGCGGTGTGCCGGTCCGGGTAGGGGCTGTCGGCGCGGCGGTGTGCCGGATCGCCCAGGTGTGAGTAGCGGGCGGTGGCGCGACGCAGCCCGCGACGGATCTGGGCGACCACCGGCGGCATGGGGGTCAGGGTGTCGTCGAGGCGAGGGCGGGTCGAGGGTGTGCGGGGGACGTAGCGGCGTCGGCGGTGGGCCCAGACCAGCGCGACGGCGGCGACGATGGCGCCGGCCAGGCCGAGGTCGACCCAGCTGCCGGTGGGAAGCGACACGCCTGGGGAAGCCTTCTCGGCCGGGCGGCTGGTGTCTGCCCTTGGGCTGATCGCGCTGCCTGTTGAGCTGGCTTGGGCGGCGTTTCCGTGGGGGTTCGTGGTGGCGGCGGGTTGCGGGGCGGCTGGGTATTCGGTGTGCGCTGGCGCCGGACGTGACGGTCGCGGGTCGGAGTCCGGCGCCGCATGCTCGTCGGGATTGCCGCCCTTCGATGGTGCTGTGTTAGCAGGCGGGTGTGCCGTGGGGGGGTGGGTCGGCGTCTGCCGGCAGGTCGAGGGTCCAGCCGGGGTAGATGATGTTCGGGTCGCGCAGCGTGCCGCCGACATGGGGGAAGCGGGTGCCGCGGTTGAGGGCGAAGATTTCCGGCCAGCGGTCGGCGTCGCCGAGGGTGCGTGCTGCGATCCGGCAGAGGCTGTCTCCGCGCCGCACGGTGTAGGTGGGTGTCTGCGCGGCTGGTCGCGGATCCGGGCTGGCGTGGTGGTGAGACGTGGACGTGGTGGTGGTCGGTTCGGCGGCGGGCATTGCGCTGTTGCTCGTGTCGGTGGCGGGGTTGGCGTGTGCGGTGGCCCCGGTGGCGGTGGTGACGGCGGTGGCGCCGAGCAGCGCCGCGGTGAGGCCCTGGAGCGGGCCGGGAAGGCGGAGGGTCGTCGTCCAGCGCAGCCGGCGTGCCAGCGCGGCGTAGGCGTGGGTGAGGATGGCGGTGGCCAGGAGCAGCCACAGCGCCACTGCTGCGGCTTCGGCGAGGACGATGACGAAGCCGGTGCTCATCGGTTGGGCGATCCACTGCCGAGCGGTGGCCGGTGAAGGTAGCTGCGGGGTCCACGTGCCGGTGGCGGCAAGGATCGCCGGCACGGCTGTTGTGGACAGGACGACGGTGGTGGTGGCTGCTGCGCGTGCTGTTCGGAACGTCACCTGGCCCTCCCCTCGTGGCCCGCGCTGGCAGGCGAGGGTGCTGCCGGTGCGCGGGGTTGGACGGTGCCGTGACGCTATGGCCGATGTGGCGGTGATGGGCGGTGATGCCGGCTGACAGAACCTGACACGACCTCACACGACCTCACACCCGCAGGTCAGCGCCGCCCCGCAACAGCTCCTGACACCTGGCTGCACGGGGCAGATCAATGCGGCTGATGGGGTGAGCGGCTGGGTCAGCGCGAGGTGGGCGCGGGTTGGTCGCTGGCGGCGATGCCTACGAGTTGTAGGCGCCTCTGGTAGCCGTCCATGAGCCGGGCAGCGGCGTCGGCGTCGCCCAGCGCGTTCAGCTGGTCGGCGGCGAGTTGGTGCAGCGTCTGGTTGTAGGGGTCGACGCGGATGGCGTCCTGCAGGATCCGCAGCCGGTGGTGTGGATCGGTTTGGGCCGCTGCGGCGCTGGCGTAGGCGTCGAGGACGAGCCGGCGGGTGGCCTCGCGGGGCGGGTCGATCCAGGCCCAGGTGTGACCGGCGGCGAGGTCACCGGTGTAGGTGTCGATCACCATTTGCCAGGCGGGTGCGTGGTCGCTCAGGGCGGTGGCGGCGTTGCGGGCGGCGGCGTGCAGCCGCCACAGATCGACGTCGACTCGATCGGGGTCCAGGTGGTAGCGGTCCTCGATGTGTCGGAGGACGCTGACGCCGGCGGCGGTGCGGATGGCGGCCCGTAGGTCGCTGAGGGTGGTGTAGAGGCGTCCGGTGACGGTGTGGGCGGGCAACCCGGGCCAGATCGCCTGGACCAGGTCTGTGGTGGTGGCTCCCTCGGGGTGCACGGCGAGGAGCACCAGCACTTGCAGGGCGGCGCTGCGGCGGATCGTGACGGGCTCACCGCCAGCGAGGAGTGCGGGCCGGCCGAGCACCCGCACCTGAAGATGGGGGTTCGTGACCGCTGGAATGTCGGGCGCGGCCGCCCGACGGTCAGCGCCTGCTTGGCGGGGAATTCGGGCGTGGCCGGTCTCGGCTGGCTGCCGCTGCGGCGGAGCCGGTTCGGTGACGGGGTGCTCCCGTTCACCGGCGGGGTGGGCGATGACGGCGAGCAGATCCGTCGCGGCGGTGCAGTCGAGGACGCAGAGCCGGGGTCCCGCCCGCCCGGTGTCCTCGTCGCGGGTGTGGCCGTGGCCGTCGATGCTCCAGGTGGTCCCGGGCGGTCCAGCGCCAAGCATCACGACGGTCGCGCCCGCGTGGTGCAAGGTCGCGAGTTGGGCGGCCGTCGGAGCGTTCGGCGGGTCGGTGAGCAGCAGTAGGTCCGGGTGGCCGGCTCCCCCACCGCGCGGTGGAGGTGCGTTGATGAGGGAGGAGATCAGCGTGGCCGCCTGGTCGACGGTGTTGACGACGCGCAGGCCGGGGATCTCTGTGTCCGTGGAGATGTCGGGCAGGAGGGTGGTGAGGGCGGTGTGGGTGATGAGCAGGCGGGTCGTGTCTTGTGGGTCTCGCATGGCGGCGAGGAGTCGGGTAAGGAGGATGCCGCGGGCGGCGTCAGCGGCACCGTCTCCGGTGAGGGCGACGCAGGGCGTCGGCAGGGCCGGCAGTGCCGCGGTTGCGGGTGTGGCGGGCGGCTGCTGGGTGTCTGCGTCGGTGAGGGCTGTGCGGACGGCGGTGACGGTGTTCGGTAGCGGCGCCAGGTCCGAGTCGTCGGTTGAGGGTTGCCCGGGTTGGTAGGCGCGGCGGCGGCGTAGCCACACCAGGGCTGCCGCGGCGGCGACCTGTTGGGCGGTGGTGTCGGGTAGCCATCCCCCGGGCACGGTGACCCCATCGCCGGTCTGCGTGTCGGCTGCGCCGTCGTGCGGGTGGAGGGTGCCGGTGGAGGCTGAGACCGGCGGGGGTGGTGTGTCCACGGTGGGGATGTGGGCGGTGTTGAGGGCGGCGGCGCCGGCCACGGTTGTGGCCGCGGCCTGCCAGGGGGTGGGTAGCGGTAGGCGGCGCAGCCATCGGGCGCGGGCGCGTGCCCGGCGGGCAGCGGTGACCGCGACGGTGCAGGCCAGGCCCAGCCACACCAGCCAGGCCAGGGTGGTAAGCGCGGCGGTGAGGGTGTGCTGGTTCAGCGGATCGGCGATCCAGCTCCGCATCTGCGCCCCGGTGGGCCACCCGGGCAGCGGCGGCCCGGCGAGTGTGGTCAACAGCCACGGCGGTACGACCAGCATGGTCAAGACGAAGGCGGCTGACACTACCCGCCGTGGCCAGCTCATTCCCCGCGCTCCCACCCGGTTACGCGGTCGCCGGCTGCGGCTCGTCGGCTCATCGGGCCGGCCGATGAGGTGGTGGGGCTTGTTGGCGCAGGAGGCGGGTCCACAGCTGGCGCAGCCACCATCCGGCCACGGCGATCGCGTAGATCACGCCGAGGATTCCCGAGGCCGGCCAGCTGACCAGCGCAGCGGTGATGACCGCCAGGGGCGCGCCCAGGATCAGCCGCAGAATCGGCTGGGACACGACCGCCATGACCGCGCCGATGCCGAGGAGCAGGCCGCCGACGCGTCCGGCGAGGTCGATCCACAGGAGCATGTTCGGCCAGCGGTCGGCGGTCAGCGAGTACTGGATCAGCGCCATGCCGAGCCCGGCGGTGATCACCGATCCGGTGGGGAACGCGAGCAGCTTCGACCAGCCGCTGGGTGGGGTGCGCCATTGCCGGGCCGCGACGAGAGCCATCACGGCGGCAGCGGCGACGATCGGGGTGATCGGCAGCAGCGTCCAGCGGAGGAAACCGCCGACGGGGTCGCCGATGTAGAGGCTGCCCAGGACGGCGTACATGCCGGCGACGGCGACGCCGAGGGATGCCGACGCCAGGATTCCGGTGCCGGTCTGCGAGCCAGGGCTCGCGGGTGTGCCGGTTGTGAGGCTGGTGCGGGCGGCGATGGCGGAGGCCAAAACCGTGCCGGCGCTGAGGCTGGCGATCACGGCGAAGACGGCGGCCACGGCAAGTTCACCCCAGTTGAGCAGCGCCCACTTGTACATGAGGCTGCCGTTCCACTCGGGGGTGAGCAGGAACTGGGAGATCAACGCGAGCGAGGCGAAGCCGGGCACTGCGATCGCGACCGCCCGCCGCACCGGCGGTACCGGCTCCTCCCCCACCGGCTGCCCGGCAGTGGCATCGGCGGCGCCGGCGTCCGCGGCACCGCGCGCCGCCGCCAGCCCAGGATCCGCGAGCACGACGGGGGTAATCCCGACGGTCTCGGTCAGCGCCTTTTCCAGCAGCGGCATGCGGGCGACACCGCCGACGCAGTAGACGCCTGCGAGGTCTTCGGCCCTGACCTCGGCGGCCGCGATCGCCTCGGTGGTCAGTTGGGCGGCGCGGTGCAGGATCGGGTGGGCGGCCTGTTCCAGCAGGTCCGTGTTCAGCACGATGGCTGATCCCTGCGGCTGAGGGATCGTGACCGCGACATGGTCGGCCAGGGCGTGCTTGCCAGTTCGGACGCTGGCCATCAGCGCCCACCATTCACCGTCACCTTGGGCAGGGCTGGTGCCGGCGAGCAGGCCGGCGAGGGCGTCGTCGATCGCCGCGCCGCCGGCGGCGGGGCCGGCCAGAGTTGCGAGGACCTCGAACCCGGCCGGGCCGCGTCGCAGGACGCTGACCTCCGCCCCCGCGCCGACGTCGCAGACCACGATGAACGATCCGACTGGCAGCTGCACGCCCGCGGCATTGAGGTACCCGGCGACCGCTACCGGCGCCTCGATCAGCGTGGGTTGGGGCAGGCCTGCCCGGTGCGCGGCGTGGCGCATCCACGTCCTGCGTCTCGGGCCCCACCCTGCTGGCACGACCAGCCGCACATCCTCGATGTCGGATCCGGCGACCTGCTGCGCCTCTTGGGCGACTCGACGCAGGGTTGCCGCGACCAGGTCGAGGGGATCGACGTCCGCGCCGGCGACGCTCAACCGTTGGTCGGGAGGCTGCCGCGGGGACGGAATGAACCGGTCAGGGGTAGTGGCGGTGGCCCGCCACGCCTGGTGGCCCGTCAACGTGGCCCCGTCTGGGGAGAGCAGAACGGCGCTGGATAGCCCGGGTTTCCCGTCGAACGTCAGTGGTGCCCATGTGCCGTCCGGCCACGCCACTACGGCGCTGGTGCTGGCGTTTCCGCAGTCGATCGCCAGCCGCGCCTGCCCCGCTCGCATAGATCTCAGTCAAACATGACGATCACCTTCACGTCACCCGTGAACTACTCACGGCCACGAACCAAGGTTCGCAGATCCGGCGGTGGCGGGTTCTGGGCCACCGAGCGCAGCATCGTCGACCAGGACGACGAAGGACACACGGTCATCTGCTACCAGGGCGTGGCTCTTCAGGGCGGGGGTGAAGGCCAGTGCGGGAGGGCCGGTTAAGCCCGCTCTAGCCTGGCCGGTTCTGCTGTTCGATGTACTGGTCCAGGATGGTCAGGGATGCACCGCCGACGGAGCTGGCGAAGTAGAAGCTGACCAGAGCTGGTTGGCTCGGTAGTAGTGGCGCATGACGTCGGGGAACTCCCGCCGCATCCGGCGTGATGACACGCCCTTGAGGCTGTTGACCAGCTTCGATAGGGCAACCTTCGCAGGGAGGTTGACCAGCAGGTGCACGTACTCGCTTTCGCCCTTGAACTCGATCAGCTCGGTACCGAAGTCTGCGCACACCGCCCGCAGGATCTCCTCCAGCCTGATCATGTGCTGGTCCGGGAACACCTTGTGTCGGAACTTCGTCACGAGGACCTAATGAGCGTGCTGGACGAACACGCAGTGTCTGCCGGTACGAACGGCGTCAGTCTGTCATAGATGTACGTCGAGGACCTGTGTGTGGTTGGTCTCGGCCGCACTCGGCTGGCGAAGTCGGTACACGATGTCGGGTGGGCGTCGTTCACGGCGATGCTGGAGTACAAGGCCGCCCGGCACGGGCGCACCTTCGCCAAGATTGACCGGTTCGCGCCGACGTCGCAGGCCTGCTCGGCCTGCGGCCGGCTCGACGGACCCAAACCGTTGAATATCCGGTCGTGAACCTGCCCGTGCGGGTCAGTCCACGACCAGGACGTCAACGCGACCAAGAACATCCTCGCGGCGGGACGCGCCGAGCGCCTAAACACCTGTGGAGCGCAGGTAGGACCGGCCCGCGCCGGCGCAGCGCCTTGAAGCAGGAATCCACCCGGACGCCGCGTGTTTCACACGCAGCGTCAAGGAAATCTCCGCCCATTAGAGCGGAGAGATCGTCAATGCCTCAATCCCCGCGACTGGTTTTTCGAGCCAGCTTGGAACTACTACCCGGACTGGCTCCTGCTCGCCGTCGATACCTACCAAGAGGTCCTCGGCCCCGCGCCGAATGCCGCCTGGGAAGGATGCAGGGACGTGGCTCTGGCGGCCGGGACCCTGGTGTCCACTCACCGATGTCGCTGTCCATGAGCCAACGCCCCACGGTCCTGCGGGTCAACGCATACGGCCAGCTGCACGCCGAGGACGAGCCGACAGTCCTCTTGCCCGACGGCAGCCAGATGTGGACACGAGACGGCAAGGCGCTCCCGCCACCGTGACCAGCGGCAACAGCCGGGCATGGGCTTCCCAGCCAAGGCCGCTACCGCTGAGCGGCGGCGCGAGGGGATGAGGGGGCAGCCAGACTCTCGAACCGAGCCTGGCTGCCCGTTCGCCGCGTCGCGCACACCTGTCCGATCAGCCTGGTAACGGCGTCAAAAGGTAGGTCTTGAGCAAGCTCTACAGGGCGGACTTCTCGGCCGACTGCAGGCCTAGCCCCCAGCTGCACTTAACGGTGATTCACATTTTGCTGTAGGTGCACCGGAGCGACGGCTGCCAGGTGGACGGGTCTTGGTCGCCCTTGGCCTGGTTGAAGGTGACGGCGATCAACTGCGGGTGGCTGAGGTCGTTGGCGAAGCTCTGCCGCCGGCTGGTGGTCCAACCGTTGGCGCCCGAGCGCCACGCCTCGGCGAGGGACACGGCCCCGCCGCACCTCTACACCCTGAACCTGACCAACCCGCATCTCAAACACGCTCTAGGACCCTCACCGGAACTCCAGAATGGTCAGGTATGAGCCACCGCGGTACGCAATCGAGTCAGTCCGCTCTGTATCGAATATCTTCGACGACCGTGGCCCGCGACGTTGTTCGTTCGCCGCGCTCAAGATCGAGGTAGCGTAGTTTTCCGGTAGCCGTTTCTGCGCGACTTCCGCTGTTTCGATAGCTGTCGAGCACGAAGACGTTCCATCGTCCTGGCATTTCTCCTCGCTCCGCGGTGACCAAGGGCCACATGTCGACCAGGGAGCCTTCCGTAAGGAGGTGAACATGACCTGTCTCTACAGGCTGGTCACGGGAGAGGCGGACTGACCCCACCGCCGACGCATTTCCGGAGATCGTCGCGGCGTCAACAAGAAACCGGCCATCCTTGTATTCGAGCGCGCCTGGCACGATCAGGCTTACGTGGGGCCAGTATCGGGCCAGTGCAAGGAACTGGTCGAGCCAGTCACCGACTAGGGGTAGATGTTCCTGTGCCCAGCGTTGAGTAGGGTCGGCACCGTGGTGCAGATCGTTGCGAAGCGTAGTGATCTCGTTTGCAGTGGTTCCAACGATGAATTCCAGCCATCGCCGCAGTGCGGAAGAGGGTAGGTCGTCCAGGAGTCGGCGACATAGGTGCTGCCAGGTACCCATGCTCGGACCGGCAAGAGAATCGACTAAAAGGCTCCGGCCGGGGCGGCCGCAGGCAGCGCACGCCGCCAAGGCGGCGAATCGATACACCGCCTCGACACAACTTACGGCAGCTCGCAGCTTGTGGATCTCATCGCTTCGCAGCGCCATCCGGGTGATAGGAATCGACAACGGGGAGGGAAGGTCTGTTGCCGCAAATTGCCAGCGGAGTCGAGCAGCCTCGCCAAGCGCTTCCTTGACGCGGTCGCACAACTCAGCTTGGGCATTGTCCTTGACGACGAAGTCGAAAGCGCCGAGTCGCATCGCCTTAATCGTTTCGGCTTGCCCGGCCTCGCCCGACAGCACGATCGCGTTCGCTGTGATCTGATGTTCGGCAAGTTTTTCCAGGAGCCAAAGACCGCCCCATTCTGCTGGCGGCATGCGGAGGTCCACAATGACGAGGTCGAACACTTCGGACTGAAGCCGGCGTAGTCCCGCTTCGCCGTCGTCGGCGAACCGGCATTCGACAGGCATGGGGTTGAGCAACTTGGCAAGCGTGCGGGCGACCTCACGTTGATCGTCGATGAACAGCAGCCGTGGACGTCGTCCCACGGGGATTGCTTCAGTCACGTGGCGAGTTCTCCTCTTCGGTGGGCAAAGTAAGCGGCAAGGCGACCAGCCACCCCCCTGCGGTGGTGTCGAGTGGCTGCAAGTCGCCGCCAAGCCGACGCAGGACGCGCATTACGCTTGGAAGGCCGAGTCCGCTTCCGTGACGCTTGCTGCTCGGGACCGAGGCTCCAGATCTAAGAGCCTGGATGACTTGCGGCGGTAGCCCTGGCCCGGTGTCCCGCACCTCCAAGAGAACGAGGTTGTCACCGGACACCACGGTGTAGTCGAAGGCGAGATCTCCTTCGTTGTGCATAGCCTCGACCGCATTTTTGACAAGGTTGTCGAGTAAACCCCGTAGGACGCTTCCGCTGACCGCTACGACGGCTGGTGGCGTCGTCGGGGGGATCACGCGGACTGTTGGCGGGAGGGTCCGGATGAGGTCGCCTGTGTAGCTTCGAAGGAACATAGCCAAGTCAGCGGTACCGCCTGCCGCGGAGGTGTACAGCATGTCGACGTCGGCAAGCCGGCTCGCGATAGTCATGGCTGCGTCGAGGTGCTTACTGGCGGCTAGGTCCGCCTCTCGGCGTTGGGTGCGCGTCGTCGTCGAGCTGTTTAGGGCCACACGCGCTGCCGTGACTTCGTTCTTGAGGTTGTGGATGAGCGCACCGAGTTCGTGGTCGTAGTCGTCGACGTTGTACGCCTGTCTGGCTGCCGCCCACAGCCAGCCCCCTGAGGACGTCGGGGTGCGGTTCCCGATCTTAATGCGGACCTCACGACCGGCGCGTGCCACAGTGATGTATGGTGTTGTCTCGCACACCAAAGCGATAACTGGTGACTCCAGAGGATCACGTGTCCAGTTGTGCTCTGCGAGAAGGCGAACGACATGCCCTGCCGGGCCGGAGGACAGGCTGGCGCGTACCGGTGCCCGCGGGCCGAGGGCTGCCGGCGTCGACTGTTGCAAAATCCGCAGGATGGCCGCTGCCGATCGCTTGTCGACCGGTGCTACGTCCGTTGGAGCGTCAACACCTACAGCAAAATGTTTCTTGTTCAACAGCGCCCAGTCCTGGAGAACTTGAACGAGATCTGCCTCATCGTTCGGGGAAAGCCACACGGCTTGCGCAGCGGATAGGGCCAAAAGTCCATTCCATGAACGATCCTGAAGGACAATCCTGTCGTCCTCTTCGGTCGACCGAATCCAATCAACGACCTGAGTGAGCGTCGCAGCGAATTGCGGTCGAGCTTGTGTACGTCGCACCGCATCGCCATAATATTCAGCAAGAGTTTCTAGGGCATCGGGCGGCGGCGTTGAGGTTACTGGAATTGCGCGCAGCATCTCGAGATTCCAGCGCCCAAAACTCTCCCACTGGCCAGCTGCAACGTACCTGGCGCCAAGAGCGTTTCGCCGCTGCAACTGCTGCCAGCGCGATCGACGCGTGGCCAGCGCGGCGAGTTGCCGTTCTATAAGAAGGCGTGCGATATCGTCGCGGTCACCCTCTACTGCATCGCCGGTACGCAGATGGTCCGCGTCGAGTACCGTCTGCGCTGCTTGCTTTCGGGCAGATTTTAGGCTAGGCCCGCAGCCAGCCGCCGTGACCACCGAGTCGCCAGCAATCAGACGGACCGTGACCTGATACTCAGAGCGATGGTCGGGGCCTGTTTTGTCACTATCCTCTTGCCACGTGAACTGCAGTTCGGCAGCCAACTCCTGCATGAGCGTAACCGGATCGAGCAGCGACCGACTGCTCTGCTCAAGCAGAAACCGCGAAACAACTACAGGAAGACGGCTTTCAAAAACAGACCATTCAGGTGCCTGCACGAAGGCTGCCGCCAACGTTGCCTGCACGAAATTCGCAGCCATTTCGTCACTCACTCCCACTGTCCGCTGCCCTGCACCCAACAGCGCCGCAGCGGGTAGTCCGAGTGCCGCGGCTAGTGGGCGAAGGTCGCTATCTGGCAGTGTGAGGGTTAACGAGATATCGGGGTCAGGCTTGCCGCTGGTGTTCAGCAAATA
Source organism: Micromonospora chaiyaphumensis (assembly GCF_900091435.1). GTDB lineage: Bacteria > Actinomycetota > Actinomycetes > Mycobacteriales > Micromonosporaceae > Micromonospora > Micromonospora chaiyaphumensis. The sequence goes on along the minus strand of NZ_FMCS01000003.1, from coordinate 396,275 downwards.
ACTAGCCCTGGTGCGAGTGAAGCACGTCGCAAGCACCGCGCTTCCCAAGTTCGCCAACACCGCATTGCTGTCCAATCGGGTATCACCACGAGAGATGTTCTCGTACACCCAGGAGGAGTGGGTGAGGGCCTTCGCGAAGAGATACGGATCAGAGCTTCCGAACTCGCGCGCCAAACGGCGGTGTTCAGTGTAGATAGGCAAGGCACGACCGTCCGTGCGGGGTAGGGCGGATGAGCCAGCTGGCTCTGCCCGATTAAGCAGACCCTGCGCATGGGCTACGAGGTATGCCTGACAGGCACGTTGAACCGCTTGCTTCTTTCGCTGACCAGCGCCAACTGCTGATCGCCCATCCCTTGTCGTCAGCAACACCTCGAAACTCCGGGAATGGTCCGGACCGACTTCGGTAACCGAGTATTCCGGCGACAGTCTGCTGAAGTTCTTTTCGAAGATGCTTCGCCAGTCGCGGATATCCTCTGCTGCCGATGCCTGAACGGAATAGATATCATGAACGAGCGCCCGGATTCGGCGACCCGCTAGAAGGAGCGACCACCAGCCGAGCAACTGCAACGCGACCGCCTCGTAACTGCGGGCCACCTGACCGCGTGCTACCTGCTGAAGCAACATCTGCCGCTCACCAGAGCCAAACAGGCCGTGATCGGCAACGCCGAGGCGATCGGCGAGGATGCGACGAGCGGACGAGATCACGCGAGCCTTCACAGCGTCTCGTCGCGCAACATCCCACCCTTCCGCACGACCACCGATCGCCATTGTCAACTCGAGATCCAACACAGACTTGCCTACGTTCTCCAGTAACGACAGGCACGACGGCGACACGACCGGTGATAGCTCGCGGCTCTCGTACAGGGCCGAGGAATGATGCCTCGCGACCGTCAGCCAGCGGCGCTGGCCGACGGTGAGGCCGTCCCCGTCGCCGCCAATCGCTTTCGAGAGCAGCGGCCAAACGTCCGTCTCGACGACCGTGGACGGCAGCGCCACAATTGGCGGAAGACCGTGTGTCACGCGCCAACCCTTCCAGGAACGTGCCAGCGTGACAACCTGGTCGAGGCCCACGGTCAGCCTCATCGCATCCGCGCCCCACCGTAGAAGCCGTTTACCGGTCACGCATCAGCGTCCACCGTGCCGACCATCGGCGACAGTGGAGCCACGCGAGGACCGGACCATGTCATCGCGGGGTCTGTCGAACGAACGGTGTAACCCGGGATGCTGACGTCTACTTGCGGCCTGCGGATAGGCGTCCTTCGAAGGCGATGTCGAAGGCGTTCAGGGCTGGTTTCCAGCGCATTGTCCACCGCCGGCGACCCTGCCCTGTGGGGTCGAGGCTCATCACCGCGAGGTAGACGCACTTGAGCGCGGCGGCCTCGTTCGGGAAGTGCCCGCGGGCGCGGACTCCCCGGCGGATGCGGGCGTTGACGCTCTCGATGGCGTTGGTGGAGCAGACGACGGTGCGGACCTCGGCGTCGAAGGCGAGGAACGGTACGAACTCCGCCCATGCCTGCTCCCACAACCGAATGATCGCCGGATACTTCCCGCCCAAGCCTCGGTGAACTCGGCGAACCGGGCTCGGGCAGCCGACTCGGTCGGCGCGGTGTAGACGGGCTTGAGAGCCTTGGCGGTGATGTCCCAGTGCTGCCGTCCGGCATACCGGAACGAGGCTCGCAGCAGGTGGATCACGCAGGTTTGCACGACCGCTTCCGACCACACCTCGCCGATTGCGTCGGGCAGCCCTTTGAGCCCGTCGCAGACCACGATGCACGCGTCCGCGACGCCGCGGTTCTTCAACTCGGTGAGGACCTGCAGCCAGAACTTGGCGCCCTCGCCGCCGTCACCGGCCCACAGGCCCAGGATGTCCCGGGTGCCCTCGACCTTGACTGCCAGGGCCAGGTAGATAGGCCGGTTGGCGACCTTCCCGTCGCGGATCTTCACGTGCACCGCATCCAGGAAGATCACCGGGTAGACCGGGTCCAGGGGGCCGGTTCTGCCACTCGGTCATGCCCTCGATCACTTTGTCGGTGATCGTCGAGATCGTCTGCCGCGACACCTCGGCGCCGTAGACCTCGGCCAGATGGGCCTGGATCTCGCCCGTGGTCAGAACCTTGGCCGACAGCGAAATCACCATGTCGTCCACGCCAGACAGTCGGCGCTGCCTCTCCTTGACGATCTGCGGCCCGAAGGACCCGTCCCGGTCGCGCGGGTCGCCCTTGTCATAGCCCAGGTGACCGGTGATCTCACCCTCGAGCGCTGATTCCAGGACCCGCTTCGTGAGCTGCTGCAGCAGACCACCGTCGCCGGTCAGCTGCAGACCCGCCGCACGGGCCTGCTCCACCAGCTGGGCGATCAGCTCCGCGTCGACACCCTCCGCCGGTCGTCCCGGCCCGTTCATCGCCACCGCGGCAGTATCCACGGCGACCATCGATCCATCGGACATCAGGTGCTGCTTCTTGATCAGGAGTTACACCGTTCGTCAGTCCACCAGTACGAAGTCATCGGCGGCGTCGACACCCACGCCGACACCCCACCGCCGTTGTCATCGACGAGATCGGCCGGATGCTCGGCCACCGCCAGTTCCCCACTACGGTGGCCGGCTACCGGGCTCTGCTGGTCTGGATGAGCGAACACGGTCCCCTGCGGTCGATCTGGATCGAGGGCACTGGCAGCTACGGCGTCGGCCTGGCGCGCGACCTGGGATCCCGGGCGGGGTTCGAACCCGCGACACATGGTGGGTCGACCAATGCTCTCCTCGAACCTGTCGCGCGCTGCGCTTCCACGTTCCGAACCCTGGGTTGACGATCGTCTCACCCGCGGCAGCGCGGACTGCCGTCCACTCGATCTCGGTTACCGGGCAGCAGCTCCACCGAAGCCAACTTCAGCGCACCGCCACATCGTCGCCGCGACGAGGAGTGCCCGAATACGGGGACCCCTCAACGCTAGTGGCTGTTCCTTCGGGCCGCCCGAGGTTGAGGTACGGCAGGAAGGCCTCCAGTACCGCGGCTTCTTCGTCCCCGTGGCTGACAGCGGGAGGGGCGTTCAGCGGGTCTCTTGGCGAGGGACGCAGCAGCTGGATCATCGCGGCACCGTGACGGGCAACGCGATCGGTGTAGAGATCCTGGCAGGCGAGAACAACGGTCAATCCATATCTCTTCGCCACCTGCTGAAGCACCGCCGACACCCGAGTTAAGTTTGGGCCGTCGAGGTTATTGCCTGACTCGTCAAGAATTAGCATGCGGCCTTGAGGGCTTGTCGCAGCGACGAGCGAAGCGGTGGCCAGAAGAGTGTGGAGGATAATCAACTCGGCCGTATTGGGCGGGTTCGAGTATTCGACCGGCTTTGCGCCGGGCGGCAGCCATTGCGGATGAAGTTCCCATCGCAGTGGCTGGCTTGTGTCATTAAGATCCGAGTACCTTGGACGCAAGGAAACGGGATCCCGATGAACGGCAGCCAACAGTTCGTTGAGCTTGGATTCGATGTCGCGGAATGACTGCGTGATGATTGCGATCTGATTGTCACGGAGACTGTTGATCCACCGGCGAGTCTCGGCGGTCTGAGTTTCGGCCGCTTCTATCTCGCGTTCGTTCTTCTTACGGTTAGCGAGGATCTGCTCCTCTCTGACATCGTCCTCGACCCCGTACCAGTCAAGCCAGGCGCGGAGGGGTCTGGAGACCCCGTCAAATGGCCTGACGGACTCAGTGAGTGCCCGAGAGTCATCACACCACTTATGGAGGGTATGCAGTCGGGAGTTCAAGCCCGCATGGAGCTCGTCAGAGCCGGCCGGGACAGAGTCCGCGCTAGGGCCGGCGACGCGCAAGCTGTCGCTTGTATTGCCAAGGACCGCCTCGATCGCTTGCCGCAAAACGCTGCGCGCTTCATGGAAGTATGCATCACGGGTGGAGTCGTCCAGCGTAATCGCCGCATTGGCGATATCGAGGCTTGCACGGCGCAGGTCGGCGAGTTCAGCAGCTTGCCGCCAACGGTCCACGACGCCTTTTTGGATGCGGCCCTGCTCGCGCACCACCGCCACCCTTTCGAGCAGCTCTCCCAGGCAGCCTGTTTGGTCCGATCTCAGCTGGCGGATCTTGGCGCCGAGTTCCCGCCGTTCTTTGTCCACGTTCTTATATTTGTCGTCGGCGTCCCGGCTTACATCCGCGGCGGACGACTCACGTTCCTTTGCCTCATCGACCAGTCCCGCCAGCTCTCTCTCACGGCTCTGGAGAGCGTCCAGCTCGGCTTCTGCAACCGCAAGTTCAACCGTCGCCTTGGCGGCGGTCAGTTGATTAGTAGCTGTGGTGAGGCGCTCTTCGGCCTCTCTTTGTGCCTGCTCCGCAACCTCTAGTTCGGCCTTGAGCCCAGCGAGTTCCTTCTCCACGGCTTGGACTGCCGCCTGACGATCGGTTAGTGGGATGTCGTATCCGCCAGGTATTTCGAGTGCGAGGCCCGGGTCGGTGATCCAGTCCGGTCCGTCGGCGCGCGTCCGTCTTTCAAGCTCTTGCAGGAAGCGTGTAAGGATGCCGTCTTCGCCCGGTTGTGCCTTCGCGGTAACAAGATTCTCCTTGTCGCCGACCACCAGGAGGGGCGTACCTGGGTGGTCGGCGAGGACAGCTCGAGCACGCTGGTGATCTGCTCGCGCAACGACAACCGCATTGGCGTACGGGCTCAGGCGGGCCTCCCAATGTGCGCGGGCGTCATCGTCCAGAGTTACGACGTCGATCACTGACACAGCGGCGATGTGTTCGGCGCCCAGTGCACTGAGCGCCGGCCCGGCGGGGCCGCCCCGACCAGCGCGAAGCTCTTCGAAACGCAGGCCGGCATTTTCGATAGACTCTTGTACGCGCTCTGCTTGTCGGTCTGCCGTTCGGCCCGCTCTGCGGGCCTCATCCAGCTTGAGTTCGGCGTCGGGCACGGAGAGTCCAGGTGCGAGCGCCGCCGCTTTGCGCAGGTTCCTGATTTTCTCTTCACAGCCGGTCAGTTTGGTTGCAATACTGCCAGACTCTTTTAGAAGGTCTTCTTTGGCTCGCTCGGCCGCACCATGAGTTTTTCGCGCGTTGTCGAGTTCTCGAAAAAGGTCTTCGCGCGACGGCAGATTTGAGAGTTCGCCTTCCGCATTTGCGATTTCTTGCTTCTTGTCATTGATATCGCTTTCGAGCTTGGTGATCTTGTGTGCGAGATCCTCGGAGTTACTATTGGCCACCAGCGTGCCCAACGTGAGGTACAACTGCCATGATTCGGCCGCATTTTGGAGGAGCTTACGAGAGGTTCTCCTGGCTCCGATGTCACGTAACTCTTGTTCCTCTCGCTGATACTGGAATTGATGATCCGCCTTCTTGCTCGCGAGCTGTGACTCGCTGGCGTCGAGGTCTTGGCGGAACTTCCGTTCGTTCTCTACCGCTTGGAGTTTACCAGCTAGCGTGATGACCTGCGTCGCAAGATCCTTGGGCCGGAACGGCCTCTGCCCCAAGGCAAGGAGACCACGGTCCTGGTTTTCTTCACTTCCCCGAGCTCTAATATAGGCGACGCAACGCGGTGTTTTTCCGAAGAGTCGCTCGGCGTAGGTTGTGACCGTCAGTGGCTCGTTCTCTCGGAGGTTGCTCCAGACGTGGTTGGCCCGAGCGACTCTTGCCTCTTCACTGTCGCCTTCAACGAGAAGGATGCCTCGACTCCAACGCACCTGAATGTAAGTGCTGGAGTGCCGCTCTATGCGCATCCATACGGTGACAGCGTCATCGAGCCTATCCGGATGAAGGTACACCCCGGCGATGTAGCCGTGCGGCGCGTCGGCATACCGTACGTCGCCCACGCGGGCGCGATTGTGGTCGAATAGAAGCCTCGCGGCGCTAGGGCCTACGCCGTTATCGCCGCGCCATTGGGGATCACCGTTGTGAAGCGACATTGCACCGAGAAGCACCGTCTTCCCTGCGCCATTCGAGCCGGTCTCGGGACCCCGTCCGCTGACCACCCAGATGCCGTCTCGCGGGATTAGCATGGCGGTGCTGGTGTGCCGGCCAATCCGTACGAGTTGCAGGGCCCGCAGTGGTCGAGGCCCGACGATACCGAGGTCCTCAACGTCGATCGGTAGTGTCGGAACGGTCACTGCGACTCCTTAACTCCGTCGCTAGTTTGCTGTGCACTGCGTATGTCTCGGGCCCAAATGCTGTCCGGTCTCAGGAGCAGGACGAGGTTGTCTTCGAGGCGTTGACGTTGAGCTGGGCTAAGTCTGCGCAGGGCTGGTCCCGGTTGGTTGCGCTGGTTGATGAGCTGGTGTGCTCGAAGCCGAGCGAGGCTGTCGCTGAGGCGTTGACCACGCACAACATCTCGGCCGGTTTCGCCGGTGTGCTCGTCCAGCTGTTGCAGGACCGACGGCACATCCTCGCCCAGGATCCGCCCCAGCATTTCGGTGTGCAGGTAGATCAGTGCGAGCACCGCGAGGTCGTGAGGCTCAAGGTCCTTGCGTTGTTGGACAAGGTACGGGACCACGTCGTCGGACCACCCGCTGAGGTAGCCTTCCACTGGTCCGCCCTCGCCATGCGTCACCGCGATGAGCTGGCGACCCAGTCCTTTGAGTCGCTGGATGACTAGCTCGCGCAGAAGCTGGTCATCCAATGCGTGCCATTCGCGGGGTCGCAGAACCGAATCGGCCACCTCTAGCGCGCGTACCGCCTCCTGCACGGCAGCCTCGTCCAGGGTTTCGTCACGCATTAGGGATCTCCGGCCAGTTAGGGTGTTGCCAGAGGCGGCGGGCGGCATGCGTCATGACGTCCCGGGTGGGCACGTCCCACACATGCATCATGGGTCCGGCGCACCAACCACCGTCCGTGACGGCAAGCAACCCGGCCCGTGGCAGACTCCCCTGCAGAGCAGGAAGGACCCATGAATTGCCTGGGCGCACCATCAGGAGTTCAACGGTCGCCAGCACCTGCGCCGTCGCGACTGCCGCGCGGTTGGTGCGAGGGTCGTTGAGCAGAGCGTATACGACAACGAGGGTCCTCGTCTCCTTGCGCGTGAGGGCGCGTCGAGCTAGCCGCGGAGGTTGAGGACTTGCCGCCGGTTCCGCATCGCGCCAACCCTGAACCAGCAGAGTCCCGCCATTACCGTCATCGATAACATGTACCCGGCGGCCGGCCAGCTCGGCTGTCCGCTCGACGTCGCCTACATGTACGCCAGCAGCTGGCAGGTAGCCGTGTTGGCGCAGTCGCGCCAGTGCAACTGCCACCTCTTGCGCCTGCTCCATCATCTGGCCCCCTCGCTGATCTGCGTCACAGCGCCGGCGGCGACCCGACGGAGGATGAGCCCGGACACCAAACGGACTGCCGCCCCATCGGGACGGACGGCGAGCGTTCCGGGATGGGCGAGTTTGTAGCCAATGTCGAGGCCCTCCAGCGTGCTCAACTGGGCGAGTAGCACTGCCGGTTCGGGCCACGGTTGCGAGAGGAGCACCTCGGTAACGTCACGTTCTCCGGCGCCGTCCAACAAGCGCTCGGCGAGTGCCCGTAGCGTGTCTCGCAATGAGGGTGCGGGTGCCTCCACAGCGTCTGCGACCGCTGGCTCCGGGACTGGATCCGGGCCGGCCTCGTACGTCAAGTCTTGCAGAGCCGCCAGTACCTGGTTGGGGTCAACCCAGACAGGAGCCTCGTCGAACGCGATACCGTCCCACAGCGCGGCCAGACGTTGCGTACCGGCCGTACGCATCACCTCGTGGACCTCGTCCCGCTGAACCCAATGCCCCAGCACGCCACGGGCCTGGCTCAGCAACTTGAGCAGACGCAGCTGCTGAGCCACGTATCGATCGCCAGCCTCGGTGAGCCGTTCTAGATCATCCGTCAACTCACCCGCGAAACGCTGAACAACGGCGTCCTTTAGCTGGCCGATTCGCGTTCGCAAGACGCGATCATCGGCCCCCTGCGCAAGCTCAAGGATCGAGGCCGTCTTGCGACGATCCACGGTTCGCCGCAGCTCGTTCGCGAACGTGGAAAGCACTCGGCGCAGCTCCGCGAGATCAGCTCGAACGTCGCCGATGGAGGCATCAGCGGACGACGCTCGCGCCTGAGCTCGGCTGAACATCTCTAGCAGTGCCTTCTGCCCCGACATCGTCGATAGCCAGGGAACCAGGATGAGACTCAGCGACCCGGACAACGTCAACCGCACGTCCTGTTCGTTTACGACATCTTTGTCCTTTTCAACCGACCCTGCCGTCATCAAAGCAGCCAACCGCCGCTCCAACATCTGCCGTGGGTAGCGCGGTTCAAGTCGCTCAAAGAGCCTGCGGGTGGGGACGCCAGTCCCATGTGGATCGCAGTCGGCGAGGGTCCGGCAGAGATCGACTGCGGCGGCTATCTCCTCGTCTGTACAGTCGAGCGCGCCAGCCTCCTTCAGCATGATCCCGAGCACGCCGGCGACCTGCTGGGCTTGGCCGCTGCGGAACGAGTACAGCGACCGCGGGAGCGGGGCGAAGACCCTTGCCGCTGCGGCATCGCCGGATGTATCCATGTCCGGTGCTGTCACACTGTCGAAGGGTAACGGAGATCTACCCGGGGTGTGATCAGCTGCTTGGTGGGCGAGCGACGGATCCTAGGGGGACTGCGTGTTGCCGATCTGGGCGTGACGACCGGCATGGCCGATAGGAAGGGCTTCGTGAAAGGTCAAGAACTGAACGCGGGTCGTCGACCGTCCGGCCCGGAGCAAAGGCGAGCGTCGACACAAGTGACCAAAGTGGCTACGGGTGCCGTCTACGTACCGGGCTTGCCGAGTGACCTCGACGCATACCCCGTCTACCGCTTTCGTGTTCGAGACGGCACTGAGGAAGATGCCAAGCTCCTGCGCCTGGAGGTGCGCGCAGCGAGCACGCTGCGAGCATCGTCATGGCTTGAAAAACTCGGATCAATAGACGAGGCGTCTGTTCGATGGCTTGTAAATCACAGCCCAGGGAAGGCAAAGCGGCTGACCGAGCGGTTCGGCGAGCACACCCTCGGCTTGATGTACAAATGGTGCGCCGCCGGAATCGTCGTCTTCGAAGTTGAGCCGCCACACGAGCCCGGAGCCACCCATGGAGCTCTCGTCGCATGGCGGCTGAGTGATGCCGTGCAAGCCCACGCCGACGAGACGGCACAGCGTTCCGAAGACCAGCGTGCCGCCCTCGCCACGCAGGCGAAGCAGCTCGGCTCCCGCCTGCAAGCTTTTCCCGAAACGCAACTCTTGGCCCGCATCCTTATAGATCCCTTGGATCCAACCTTCCTCGAACACACCGTCACCGTGGCACGGAGCATTGTGAACGGCCCCAGGCCCTTCCTGCCCGCTCCGGAAGGTCTTTCGATCAGCAACGACACAACCGCTGCCTCCTTCGTCCTGCAGCGGCTCAGCCGAGGCCGGGTCAAGGACTACGCGGTAGACCAGGAGGTGATCGAGCGAGGCGGCCAGGCGACTGTCGCTGGCGCCACCCACAAAGGAACTGGTCAGAGGGTTGCCTTCAAAAGGGTCCGGATTCGAGACGAAGACTCAACGGCACGGATGGGCCGCGAGATCGAGGCTGGTCGCCTCTTCGGAGGGCATCCCCACATCATGCCCGTGCTGGACGCCGACCCTGCATGTCATTGGTTTGTCATGCCTCTAGCGAGCGGCACTGCTCGCACCTACGCCGACCAGCTGATGCAGCCAGATCGGTTGCGTCGCATGCTGATCGCCGTCTGCGAAGCCCTTCGGGTGCCGCACCAGCAGGGCTGGATACATCGTGATCTCAAGCCTGAAAACCTCCTGCTGCTCCACGATCGTTGGACGGTTGCCGACTGGGGCCTCGGCCGTCGACCGCGTGGCGAGACCACTCAACCGGGCCGCACCAGAACCGGCTCGGGTTACGGAACTGTCGGCTTCGCCGCCCCTGAGCTGTCGCTTGACGCGCATCAGGTAGGACCCCCTGCCGATATTTACAGCATCGGCCAAATCATCGGCGCTATCCTGACAGGCCGTTCCCCCCAAGCAAACATCGCGCTGATCCCGCCGTCAGGGCCATGGACGGCCCTCGTCGAGTACACCACGCTCCACGACCCCTCCGCACGGCCCCAGACTGTCGACGACCTACTCGACCTCATCGACGCCGCCCACTAGCCGTGTATGATCCCCAGGTGGTCAGGATTTCGCTCGAACCGTACTTCCTCCACCAAGAACAACTCATCGGCCTCCTCGGCACCGAACGGGCCGCCTTCGCACTTGAGCGAACATCTCGGTCGATCAGCCTTCCAGTGGCCACGCCTCACGCCCTGGCCGCAGCGCTCGCCGAGGCCCTACCGGCGCTCGGAATCGGCGAACTCCAGAAGGTCCTGCATGAACGGACACTCCACGTCGGCCAGGTCGTCGGAATCGAGCAAGCCTTCAACTTCCGCCGCGCCAGGGAACGGGACCGCACGGGCGACAAACCGGTCGATTTCCATGCCAGACTGAACACCGACGAGAATGTAACTATCAGCGGCACATTCAACTCATCAAGGCTCGTCGTGCAGTCAGCCGCTGGCAATCTGTCCGGACGAAGACCGGCGTACATCATAGGCACCGTCACGGCCTGGGACGGCGTCAACCTCGAACTTCGGCCCGCCTTCGCCGGAGTCAGATCCCTCATCGAAGACGAAGAACTCGCCGTATACGGCATCGCCTCGAAACGGCGCGTATACCCAGATGAGGTTGACCAGTTCGCCGGGGCGGACTTTCACCGGCCCGCGAACCAGAACGACCTGCACGCACTCCTAGCGACATCAGAAGAAGCCGTAAAGAACGCATTCGCCAGCATTATCGGAGAGCCATATGTTCCCAAAGACTGGGGCGGCGAAAAATCCGACCTATACTCTTCGCGTCTCCGCATCCATGGACGGCAAGTCTCCACGGCCTGGCTCTTCAAAGGACCAGGCTTTCCCCGGCCGATGACCGTCAAAGCGCTCGGTAAGAATGGCGACCAGATCGTACGCCTCTTCAGCGAGCCAGCCGAACTACTCGTGCTTCAGCATTGCCACGCGGTCACATCCGCCGTGATCAACATGATGGAAACCTATGCTCATGACCCCCGCAATCCTCGTAAATATATGATCTTGGATGGGTTCGACACAGCTCAAATCCTAGGGTCGCACGGCGCGCTCAATCGGCCCGAGCAATCGGTCGCGATCAATGACCGGCAGCGACAACCACCTGCATAATCCACTATTTGGCTCCGGGGCAAGCATGTATCGGACCGGCGAGATCACGCGCTGCCCGAGTTGTGGCCCACCGCCGTTGCGGCGGCCCTGACCGCCGCCCGTGCCGCGGCGGCGGTCGCCGTGCGGGGTCGGCGAAGCCCCGCAGCAGGGTCTTGCCGGGCTCGGGGTGTTCCGGGGTCCGTTCCCCGGAGTGTATCGGGCACCGGAGGAGTTCAAGGCTTACGAGGTCCGCCCTCACCTGGACCACCTGCTGGAGGAAGACCCTGCCGAAGTCCTGCTGGCCGTACCGGCACCGCGACCGGGTCGCCTGGATTCCGGCGGCGCCTACAAGGAAGTCGTCGCCGAGCGGGCCGGGACCGTGGAACTGGCCGAGAACGGGAGCGTCCCGCGGCGTGACCGGACGACTGAACGAGCCTACGAGCGGCGATACGGAACGGTCGTAGCCCGGGACGACGCGCCCGACGTGAAGGACGCGGTCTGCTGCGGCAAACATCTGCCCGGGCGCGCTGGTCAGCCTCTCGGTTTGGGCTACCAGATCTGCCCGGACTCGCCGACCTACTACCAGCGGGACGAGCGTGACGGCCCAACGGTCGTCGGCTGCCCGTGACGGAGGCGCACCAGCGCCGAAGGCCCGGAAGGGTGACCTCGGGTGGCTGGTCCGGACCCCCTGCGAACCTGCACGGTCACACCTTCCGGGCCCTCGTGGTGTCCCGGTCGCTGGAGGCAGGGCGGCCGGACGTCACCGGGGGAACCTTCAGCCGGAGCTGCTCCCGATTGGGCGGCCGGCGCAGGTTAGTGGCCAGAGCCTGGGCCCGCTGGCCAGGTGCAGCGGCAGATCCGGCCGGTAGCCGTGCTGGCAGAGCAGATCTCGGGCGCCCTCGGTGGTGACGACGGCGTACACCGGGTGGCCGGTCTGGTCGACCACGTGATGGTGCTGGCGCAGCAGTTCGTCGGCGACTGGCCAGGCGTAGCCGGGTTGCACGGCTAGCCAGGACAGCCAGTGGTGCGGCGCGTCGGAACGGTAGCTGCGTATGGCAGCGTTCAGCTCACTGAAGCGGGGAGCCGCCCGGCCCGCGAACGTGGTCAGGTGGTAGTCGCCGAGCGCCCACCGGTCCGCGTCCAGGTCGTGGCGCCGCCACACCGCGACCGCCGACCAGTCCCCCGCCACGTCAACGTGGCCTCTCTCGATGGCGTGGTCGATGTCGACGGCGAGGAGCCGGTGCAAAACATCCGCCCGATTGTCGGCGTCCGGCAGCAGCCACTCAGCGACCGGGTCCCGGGACAGCGCGTCGACCAGAAGTGCGGTGACGGCGGCAACGTCGGCCGGTCCCGCCCGGCGTACGGATGCGGTCATGGCCCTGTTCACCGCGGCCGCCGGTAGTACGGATTGGGCGGCAGGAACGACGACCGGACACCCCCATTGAGCTGGCCCCGCCACATCGGCCAGAAGGGTGGCCCGGACGATGTGGGCTGCATCGGTGGTCCGGCGTCGTAGCCGTGTCGGGCGTACAGGTTCCGGTTGCGGGGGTTGCTGGCCTCCAGGTACGCCGGCAGGTTCTCGGCATCCAGCGCCTTGTGCGCGTGGGCGAGCAGCGCCGACCCGACGCCCCGGCTCTGCAGGGCCGGGTTGACGCCGATGTAGGCGAGGTAGGCGTGCGGCAGGCGGGGGTGGCGGGCCTCGAACATCGCGTCGAGCAGCAGGAACTTCGGCGCGTACGGGCCGGTGGCTTCCTCCAGCCCGTAGAGGTGGTCGGGGTGAGGTGGGGGTGTTTCGTCGCGCCGGTACCAGATCGCCGCCCCGGTGAGGTCGTCGGTGGTGTCGACTCTGCCGTGGCGCAGGCCGAGGGTGAGCATGAACTGGAAGTAGCCGGTGAACACGTCCAGCCGGTCGGCGGGCTCCGGGACCGCCCACTCGGCGACTGTTCCGGTGGAGAACGCCTGCGCCAGGACGGGCAGCAGCGCCGGTACGTCGTCGGCGGTGGCCTGCCGGACGGTGAGATCTATGCGGGTTTTGAACATGCTGGGCCTCCTCAGACGGGCTGGCGGACGGGATCGGGGGTGCGCAGGGGCGCTGTCGCGCTGTCGGCGCCGAGGCCGATCGTCTGGTAGACGTCGGGCCGGGCGGCGCGCAGCGTGAACGCCCACGCCAGCCCGGTCGCCGCAGCGACCGCGTAGCTGGCGGGGAACACCCACCGCAGCGGGGAGGTCGGCTCGACACCAAGTAGGGCGTCGAACTGTTCGACGGTGACGACGAGGATCGCGCCGAGGGCCAGTGCGGATAGGAACGGCGCGACGGCGGTGCGCCACATGCCGTCGCGGTGGGCGATCCGGGCGAAGTAGCTGAGCACGGCGACCGAGGTGGCCGTCATGAGGATCAGCACGCCGAGCGCGCCGAGGGAGGTGAGCCAGAAGAACAGGTGCACGATCGGGTCGGCGTCGGCGAGCACGTACCCGGTGAGCACAGCCACGGCGAGGGCGGTCTGAAGGATGGAGCCGGCTTTCGGCGCGCCGGTGCGCCGGCTGGTGCGGCCGAGGACGCTGGGGAGGACCCGTTCGCGGCCGAGCGCGAAGGCGTACCGGGCGACCGTGTGGTGGAAGGACAGCAGGGCGGCGAACAGGGAGGTGATGAACAGCCACCGACCGAGGGTCACCAGCGACGAGGTGAGGTGCGGGGACACCAGGTTGAAGATGAGGTCGGTGCCCTCGGTCTGGGCGGCTGCCACGATCTGGTCGGGCCCGGTGGCAACGGACATCGCCCACGCCGACAGCCCGTACAGCAGGGCGGTGACCGCCACGGCGATGTACGTGGCACGCGGCACCGTGCGTTTGGGGTCCTTGGTCTCCTCGGCGAACACCGTGGTGCCTTCGAAGCCGACGAACCCGGCGATGCCCGTGACGAGGGCGGCGCCGATGCCAGGCCCGATCAGGTTGCCTGGGGCGAGGGTGTCGAAGCTGACGCCGAGATCGTTGACGGGTCGGGCGACCATCACCGCGTCATAGACCAGGGCGATGACGCATTCGGCGACGAGTAGTACGGCGAGGACTCTGCCGTTGAGGTCGATGCGCAGCAGGCCGAGCACGGCGATCACCGCGCAGGCGATGACAGCGCACAGCCACCTGGTGGTGTTCATCCCGAACCGGTCGTTGAGGAGCCCGGACAGGACCGCGCCGAAGACGCCGTACAGGCCGATCTGCATGCTGTTGTAGGCGACCAGGGCGACGATCGCGGCGGCGACGCCGGCTGGCCTGCCGAGGCCTCGGGTGACGTAGGTGTAGAACGCTCCGGCGTTGACGATCCGGCGGGACATGGCCACGTAGCCGACGGCGAACAGGGCCAGCACCGCGGCGACCACCAGATAGGCGAGTGGGATGCCGAGTACGCCGGTGACGGCGTAGCCGGTGGTCGCGCCGCCGGCGACGGCTGTCAGCGGCGCGGCGGCCGCCACGACGAAGAACACCACGGCGGGAATGCCGAGCCGGCCGCGTGTTAGCACCGCGGACACGGTGTCAGGGTCATGTCTGGGCATGGGGAAGCTGCCCCTCTCCAGGGGTTGAAGGGTGAACGGTGGGGTGGTGTGCCGCAGCCGCGCTCAGGTGCGGTGGCTCAGAACGGTGTGACCGATCGCCGTGTCCAGGTCGGCGAGGAGTTCACGCATCGGCTGCGGGGCGGCCGCCAGCAGGCGCCGCAGGTGCGCGCCGACCGCGTAGGGCGCGCCGTCGAGGATGAACTGGTCCAGGCGGCAGGACGCGGCGATGCCGGCCAAGGCGAGGTCGAACGCGTCCAGTTCCTCGTACTGGCGCAGCTTCGTTGACAGGCGGGCCCACGACCAGGCGGCGACGTTCATGTCCGTCGGAACGTGCACCGTGACCGTGCGGAGGACCTTCCGCTGCTGCTGCGGTTCGACCTTGCCGGCCTGCCACAACCGTCGCGCGACCTCCTCGTGGGCAGTCGCGGCGAGGTACGACAGCCACGTGCGGGTGGCGGTGTGCTGAGGTTCGCCGACGAGCCGGTCCAGGATGAGGTGTTGCAGCGGGTCGGCCGGCGTCCGGTGGTCGAGCACGTAGATGTGCCCCCGGTCGAACGAGATCCGACCCGCGGCGGCCAGCTCGCCGAGCAGCGCGGCAGCCAACCCGTGACTGATCGCGCTCTGATGCAGGCGCGGCCGGCCGGTCTGGTCGTCGTGAGCGATCAGAAAGAACTCGTCAGCAAGCAGCGCCGGCCGGTCCGGGCCACTCCCCCGCGCCTGCCGGTGTCTCGCGGGTGTGGGCTCGAGGTGCGGGTGCACTACCGGTCGGTGATCTTCTGCGCCAGGAGGTGTTGGGATCACCGCTGCTGGCCTTCCTCGGTCGGAGCTTCTACGGGAACGGCGATCTTGAGTTTCTTCAGGACATCGAGCCCACCGGGATGCCGGGAGAGCTCCTCAAGGGCCCATGTGTATTGGGTGCAGATCTTGCTGTCGGTGCAGTTGAAGCAGGTGCCGCCGTTAGCGTGCTGTTGCGCTGTGCGGCGGGCCGAGTCGAATCGGTCGACGGCGCGGTCGCTCTCCTCCATGACCGTCACGAGGCAGTGCGGGGACGACATCGCCCTCGCAGGCGCCAGCGCAGCGACCGCCGGGTGGGCTCGGAAGTTCGATCGAGGGCCGCCCAGAAGGCGCGGTTCGCCTCGGCCAACTCCTCGGCGGCCGACTCGCTCTGGCCGTTGGCGCCGACGAGGTGCCCGCCGCTCCGGTTGCCGTAGAGCGTGGCCGCGCCCCCGCGGTCGATGCCGAACGGCGCAAATTGCCCGTCGTCTGCCGGCGTGAACCACTTGATACGTCGCACTGCCACCACCTCTTTTTGCGGGGGTGCGCGGCCTGGTCCTTGCCGGCTCCGACCGCGCACCCCGGTCCGGTGGGTGCAGGGCCTCCCCTGGGGGACCGCGTTGGCCCTGCACCCGGCTCATGCGCGGGACTACTCCCGCAGAAACTCATCCGGGCGGCCGAGGGCGCGGCCTGCTCGACGAGCGTCAGCAGCGACGAGTTGATCTGGTTGTCGCGAAGCTCGCGTACGTAGGCGGCTTGGTCGGGGCAGCAAGGTGGTCCGGGACCCGGCACACAAGCTGCCGACGATTCCTCGGCGCGATGGGACCGTCTTCGCCAGCCCGTCAGCCAGCAGATCTCGGAACCGGCGCGGGCGCGCCAACTCCTGTCGGTCGCCGCAAGGCGCCAGGTAGCCTGCAAATGCATCTTGCCCATCCAATGAGTTAGCACTTCTCTTGCGGCAATGGCAGTTGTCAATGCCTTACTGATGAATGGCGCTCGGCATTAGCGTCGCGTGGATAGGCGACCTGGTCGACACCGGAAATGCGGACAAGATTGCTGTCCGCATAGGCATTCGCCGACAACATGACGCAGCGGGGCGCGGGTGGGGATGTCCAGCGGCCGGGGCGAGCTTCGGGCGTAGAGTCGGACGTGCCTAAGGAGCGTGGATGCCTGCACGATGACACGCAACGTGCGCGGCGCGTTGTCGGCGCCTCAGACCCATGGACGGGGCCGCCCCTTGGAGCGCAGTCTGACGTTGATGGAGAGGAGCCCGTGAGCTTGGCCGAAGACTTCGCCGCCTTGTCGGTGGAAGACGCCGTCCGTGCCTCTACCAGCTTCGACCAGCTTCGTGCCGGCGACGGCGCTTTGTATTGGCTGGAGACTCGGCCCGAAGCTGGCGGGCGCGGAGCCGTGACAAGGTGGCGGCCCGGCGAGGGCATCCGGAGCATCAGTCGTGAGCGTTTCGACGTCACCAGCAGCGTCCACGCGTACGGGGGCGGAACTTTTGCTGTCGTCGAAGACACTCTGTGGTGTATCGGCGAAGCGGGCCTGTACCGGAGCCGTCGCAGCAGCGATCAGCTCGAGCCGATTACCCAGGGGCGCTTCGGGGACCTTACCGTCGGTGATGGCGAGTTGTTGGCGGTGCGCGAATCAGAGCAGGGCGACGAGATCGTCGGGGTTTCGCTGGCGGGCCGTACACAGGTTCGGGCGCTCGTCGCATCAACCAGCTTCCTTGGTGCACCTAGACAGGGCCCCGGATTGTTGGCCTGGGTTGCATGGAGCGAGCGCGACATGCCCTGGGACGCCTGTGAGGTGTGGGTGGCTCCGTACTTGCCCGGCGGGGACATCGGAAGTCCGAGGAAGGTCGCCGGTGGCTCTAATGAGTCGGCGCTGGAGCCGCGTTGGGGGCCGGACGGGGCGCTGTACTTCATGTCTGACCGCAGCGGCTGGTGGAACCTGTATCGGTGGAACGGCGACGCGATCGACGCGGTGGGGCCAATCGCGGGTGAGTGTGCCGCGGAGCCGTGGGAATTGGGTTACGTATCGTACGACTTCCTTGCCGATGGCCGGATCGCCATGGTGGTGCAGGAGGGGCCGCGGCACCGCCTCGTCGTTGTCGAGCCCGACGGTGCCGTTCGCCCCGTCAACGTTCCGTACACCTCGATCAAGCCCTACCTGGCGGCGCAAGGCATGACAGTGTCGCTGATCGGGTCGTCACCAACTGCGGCTCCGCAGGTTGCGGTGGTGCACCTTGCCGATGGCCATCCCCGGTTGGAGGTAGTCGCCAGGTCGGAGCACGGGGAACTTTCTGCGGCGCAGGTGTCCACGCCGACGGAACTGCGGATTGGTGTACCCGGTGGCCGTGAGGTGGTTGCCCTGGTGTACCCCCCGACGGGTTCGGCGGCGGACTGGTGTGCCCCGCTGATCATTCGCGCGCATCCTGGACCCACCGCCTCCTGCCTGCTGCGTCTGGACTGGCAGGCGCAGTTCTTTACCAGCCGCGGCTTCGCCGTGGTCGACGTCGATTATCTGGGCAGCACGGGGTATGGCCGCAGCTTCCGGGAGTCGCTGTACGGCAGGTGGGGCTTGGAGGACGTGGATGACTGCGCGGCTGTAGCGAACTACCTGCTGGGGGTGGGGCGAGCGGTCCCGGGCCAGGTCTTCATCCGTGGTGCCAGTGCGGGGGGATACACGGCGCTGCATGCAGTGTCCAAGGATGGTCCGTTCGCTGCGGCCACCGCAGTGTCTGCGATCGTCGATCCGGACCGGTGGGCGGAAACCGTGCCCCGGTTCCAGCGGGCACACGCTACGCGGCTGCGCGGTGGCGCGGGCCGGGTCCGTGCCGCCACCGTTCGGCGCCCTGTTCTATTCATTCACGGCACGGCGGACGAGGTGGCCGTGGTCGAGGATGTGCGGGAGCTTGCCGACGAGCTGGCGGCTCTCGGTGTAAGGCACGAGTTGTTGCTACTTTCCGAGGTTGGCCATTACGTGGCGACGTCCAGCCGGGCGGGTGCGGCGTTGGAGGCAGAACTGGCTCACTACCGCTCGGTGACGGCGGCTGCCGTGGTCGGCAGCGGGGATCACAAGGCGGCCAGCGGTAGCTGCTCGCGCACGTAATCGCTGAGTCCGCGAACCTCCGGTTCGCACCGGTAGGGCTCGAGGTCGGCTTGTACCTCAACGATGCGCTGCAAGCAGCGGTGCGAGGTGATCCGGGCGGCGTGATCCACCGCCGCCCGGGCGGCGGCGCACGCTTCGTCGATCTTACCGGCCGCGGTTAGCGACGAGGCCAGGAGAGCGGTGTCGATGGCGAGCCGACGGACGTGTGTGGGGCTCAGCTCGGTGAGGGCATCGACCAAGTGCCGTTGGGTTTGCTGCGGTCGGCCCAGGTCGTGGAAGCAGTGGGCGATTTCGTCCGCAAGGTACGCAGGGGTGAAGTACCGAATCCAGGCCGGCTCGTCCTCGGGCTTGCTGCGTGCCAGTTGCCTCTCCGCGATATCGACGTGAGCCAGGCAGGCGCCCTCGCGTCCAAGGCGAGCGTGTGTTCGCGCGACGACGGCGTGCAGGGCGGCTGTGACGGCGGGCGTCGCCTGGGCTTCGCTTCCCTGGACCGCCGCGAGGGCCATCCGCAGCGCTGGCTCAGGGTGACCACAGTGCAGCGCCAGGTGGCCAATGTTCACGGCGAGCAGATAGCCGCCGAAGAGGCGGTCACCGCCGGCCTGTGTCAGCCGTAGAGCGCGTAGGTAGCGGCGCTGCGCGAGACCGTGAGCGCCCGTGTCGACCGCCTGGTATCCGCACAGTTCGAAGAATCCTGCCGCCAGGGTGTAGAGGTGCCGACCGATCGCCGCCGAGGCGGGAGGGCTGGCAAGTAGCCGATTCAGTTCGCGTTCGACGTACCTCTGCACCTGGGTATGGACTTGTCCGGCACCGTGGGTGTGATCCAACTCCCGGAACACCGCCAGAGCGGTCTCAGCGGAATGAAGATCCTCTTCACAGACCTGATCAGCCGAACCAGCTCGTCCGGCCACGGACAGACAGGGTCCCGCTGAGGCGTTCAGCCAATCCAGCGCTGCGCGATCGAGAACGCCTGGCTGGAAGGGAACACGAGCCACCATGTCTGCTACCCCGGGCGTGTTCGCCAAATGGGTAGGCAGCGCTGCCCCAGCGTTAGTAGGACCGCTCGTGGAAGATGTCCGCTTACCCTCGTCGGCGCGACTTGCCTCGAGAAGCGGCCACAGACGGGTCAAGGCCCCGCCGGCCGCCAAGGCGCTGTCGCAGGCTTCGACGAATTCCCGGGATGGAAAGCGATCCGCTGTCTCGACCCGACGCACCATGTCGGCGCTGAACCGGATCGCCACGCCGAGTCGCGCCTGCGAGAGGCAGGCCCGCTCACGCAGCCGACGCAACTCGGCGCCGAAGAAGTGGCGCTCGGACAGATACGGCTGGAGCGTCCGTGGGGCCTGACCCATAGCACCGCCTTCTCGGCCTGTTCGCGCCACTGGGGCGATGAGCAGCGTGGATATCGCCCACATAGGGTCACTCAGTGTTCACTGCGACGCAAGCAAGAACACTGAGATCCGCAGCTACGGGAGAAGCTGATCGGCGGCGCAGATGCGGACAACGGCTTCGTCCGCATGCTCGGCATTCACTCGGCCGCGTCGAGAGCTCAGTGTGGAGACGGGGCGCTTCTCACTCGTCGGGTCCGCTCCTGTCCTTGACTAGCGCGGGAGGTGGCTGGACCAGGACGCCGTTTCGTCGCCGTGATCGTGATCCACATCGGGTGTGACCTCCAGCCTGCCACGGCACCACATCGACTTCACACTCCATGCGTCCTGGCGAGTCCAGCGGCTTGACGCTCTGTTGAGCCGAGCAGAGCGAAACGACGGGCTATCCGGTCAGGAGGCCCTAATGAAAAGGGAAAGCCTGAATGAGTGTCGACACGACGAGGGGCGAGGACCTTCGTGCCGCGATGGTCGATCAGCTCGTCGCTGATCATGCGGAAGGGGCTGGAGATGCGGCCCGAGGTGGAGGCGGCGCTACGGTTCGTGCCACGCCACCTGTTCACACCCGATGCCGCGCTGACGGAGGCGTACCGGGCCGATCAGGCCGTCGTGACCAAGCGGATCGGCGACGAAGCCGTCAGCTCGGCGTCGGCGCCCTGGCTCATCGCGGAGATGCTCGGTCAGGCAGCTGACGCCATCGACGGCGGCTTGCCCGGCCTGGAGTTGCTCGCGCTGCCGCTTGATCGGGTTGAGGAGGTTGATCTCCTGTGGAGTGAGGCTGAAGGGCCACGCCGCAGCAACGCCGGCGTGGCACCGATGAGCGCGTTGCCGAGTCTGACGTGCACGTCGAGGAAGGTGAGTGGCTTGCCCGGCTCAAGGACTATCCAGAGCGACACCTTGGCCAGTTCTACGGCCATCTGGGTGAGATCGATGCCGTAGATGCAGCGGGAGACGCCCCGCACAGCGCGTGGCGCACGGGGTCGACGTGGGTTACTGCTTGCTTCGACCTGATGTATGACGACCGTCGTTTGCTGGGATCGATGGCGCGAAGTGTCCGCCCGCCAGCGCCCTTAGCGATTCGCATCGGCGGCTGCAACCTGCAAATCCGTTGGTTGATCAAGCAGAAGCAAGCACGCCGACGAGGTGCGCTGGGACCAGTTGTTCGGCCGGGTCGACGTCCGCTACCGGGTGCTCGGTAATTGCATCGAGCAGATCGGCGACGTGCACGCCAAGGTCGGCATCGACCACGCTGTCCTTCGCCCGGCTGGCGGCCGTCTCCACCTGACCAGCCAGCCATGCGCCGAGCTTGCGGTGCACGATGTGCAGGGTCCGCAGCGCCCATGCGACCCGTTCGGCCTCCGCAAGCAGCGCGTCGTCGTTGACGGCGCGGGCGAAGCGGGCTATGTCTGCGCTGTCGGCGGGGCCGTCGACGGTGCCGCGCATCCAGTGCCCGACGGCGCCGGCGGTCGTGAGCGTCGTGCCGGTCATCCGATCCAGAATCTGCTGCTGTGTCAGGCCGCGGTCGCGGGCCGCCGCAGCGCGGGCGTGCCAGAAGTCGACCAGCATGCGCAGTGCTGCGTACTCGGTTCGCTCGGACAGCTTCTCCGTCAATGCCACCCGCAGGTACGTGCGGGCGGCTCTGTCGACGAGCAGCAGCACGTCGCCGCTCTGCAGCGCCTTCGCTGCGACCCGGGACAGGGTTGGGCCGCGGCGGCGGGTCACGAGCTCGTTCGGCGGCAGCCACAACATCCGGGGACCGTTCGGGTCGTCCAGGTGCACTGCGATCGCCGGCACGTCGCTGTCGGTGCTGGTTGACTCGCGGACCGGCAGGGTGCCCAGGTCGTCCTCGGCGACAGCCATCACCGCACGCAGCACCCCTGTCACATGGACGGCGAACGGGTCCCACGCGGTGTCCTTCGCGCTGGCCATCTCGTTCGCGTCGACGGCCCGCACGACGCCTCCGTCAACGACCCGGACAGCGGCAGCCGGGTCGGTCCCGACTGGCCGGCAGCCCGGAGTCACACCTAGCGCCGCGGCCGACACCGTGACGGCCTCCGTCCGCAGGTGCGCCATCCGCGCCCGGGCCGCAACCGCCTGCCGCACCGCGCGGCGTCCTTCCAGCGGCCCGCACGTCAACTGCAGCACCGCCGGCGCGGGCGGCAACGTCAGCAGCCCGGACCGGCTGCGCGGCAGCGTCCCGACGACGGCCAGCGGCACGCCCGGCTCCACCATGCCGCGCGCGGCGGCGGTCACCGTCCGCACCGGGACCATCTGCTCCCATCCGAGCGGAGTCCGTGGCGACTCCGTGAGCGCGGCCGTCACCGTGGCGGCTGCGGACGCGCCGCGCACCAGCAGGATTGCCCGCTCCCCTGCCTCGACCCGGGCCGTGACCCAGTCGATCAGCTGGCCGGTCCGTGGCTGCTCAGTAGCTGCGCGGAGTGCGTCGGTGAGCGCGTCCGCGAACCGCAGCCACGCGTCCCGGCTCGAGCCGGCCGCATGCTCGGCGTAGCCCCGGGCGATCTCGACCAGCGTCCCAAGCCGCATCCGGTACGGGTTCGCGCCGGGGAACCGGTCGTACACGTCTGGGCGAACCGGGACGGACGCGACCGCGTGGAACGCCTGCCACGCCCATCGCAGCCCGACGGGGTCAGCAGTCGCGGTACCTGCTAGCTGGCCTGCCGCCTTCCACAACGTGTCGAGGGCCGGGTCCAGCACCGTGCCCGGCTGCGGCACGACGATGTCGACCACGGCGGCGCCGGTGGCCTGCAGCTGCTGCGCCGCGGCGAACACCGCCCCGGCGTCGGCCGTGCGAGGCGTCGCGGCCGGGCCGGCGAGCGCCGGCAGGCAGGCGGCGTCCCACGCCCACACCACGCCTCCGGCGCTGCGGACGATGTCCAGGCCAGCGTCGTACGGATCGCCGGTCAAGTAGACGGCCGGGATCCGGCGCCCGGTCTGCTGAAGCACCGCGGCAAGTTCGTCGGCCGTGGCGGCGCCGGCCGCGACGATGACGCCCTCGAGCCGCTCGAGCAGCGGGAGCAGCCGCGCCACCCGCCCGGTCAGGTACACCCGGCCGCCCGCGTCGAGCTTCGACCGGCCGATCACTTGCGGCTGTCCTGCCGCGGTCACCACTGCGCGCGGCACGAAGTCGACCAGACGCTGCGTCCGGACGGCCAGCTCGTCGTACAGGTCCCGGTCGGCCAGCCGAACAGACGCGACTCCGATCTGCGGGTTCAGCCTGCCACGGTGTAACGCGGCCGCGACGGCCGCGGACGCGGCCAGCACAACCGGCGCCGCGGTGACGGATGCCGGCACCACGACTGCCAGCGGAATGCGGGCGGTCATCGCGGCGTCCGCCGCCTGCAGCAGTTCGGCATCCAGGACGGTCGGTGCGAACGGCAGCGGCCGGCCGCCACCCCTTCCGCGCATGAGGAGTCCGGACAGGACGCAGTCGCTCAACCCGCGGGTCCCGGCAGCTGCCATGAGCCAGAACGATAAACCTGCCCCGATTGGGGCCGATCAGCCATCTCGAGATCATCTTTCTTGTCGGTCGTACCCTGGTCGTACAGTGACCCGAACATCGGCGCGGGCTGCCACGACGGCAGCTCCGCGGGCGGCGGCAAGCCACCAGGGGAGGACGCGGGCAGTGCGCAGCAGCGAACACAGCGCGGATCACGACACCGGCGACACCCCGGGCATGGCGGCTGCCGCCCTCGATGGCGCCGAGAGCAGCGGCCAGGACGGGAAATCGCACACCGCTGGCTCCGCTCTCACTGAGCAGGAGAGCGAGACGCTGCGCCGCGCCAAGATCTGCCGCGCCGCGGCCGGGCACCTCACCCAGGCCGACTTGATGAGCGAGCTGCCGCGGCTGAGCGGCGGCGAGGCCTCGTGGGTGCGGCGGCAGACCAAGATGCGCCCCAACGCTCCGATCGCGGCGCTAGCCCGCGCGGTGCGCACGAGGCTGGTCCGCGCAGATGAGAAGCGGATTGCGTTGATCCTGCACGACTGCCTGCACTATGGAGTCCTGTCCACTCACGCCGCCTCCAAGCTAGAACTCGCCGAGCTGGCCGCCCTGCTGGCTGGCGACATCGACGGCATGAACGGCCTGGGTGACGAGCCGATCTACCAGTCCCTGCTCGACGCCGAGGAGTTCGGCACGACCCGGACAGCGCGGGTTGCGGCCTGGGCGTCGATGGTGTGCATGGGGCACTCGGCCGACGTCGCGGCGCTGGCCTGGCTGGTCGCCGAGCCGCCGGAGGAGTGGTCGGATGCGCAGCGGCAGGTGCTGGCCGACGTGTGGGACAGCGTGCGGGCCCGGACGCCGGACATGCCGGAGAAACCGATGCGGTTCGAGGATCTGGTCGAGGTCATCATCGACGCCGACGCTGTGCTGCACAGCGACGAGTTCGACGATGTCGACGAGCCCGCCGGCCTCGAGGAGCCCGCAGCGGCACCCCCAGCCGTGACCGATGCGCCCGGCGGCTCCCCTCAGGCGGCGGTCCGCGCGCCGGCTGTCGAAGGCGGCGTCGCGGCCGAGCCGACCGAGCGAGACATGCCGTCGTTGCAGCGCGAGCTCGACGACCTCGAGCAGCTCCGCAGCCACGTGGAGGACGAGGTGGCTCCCGCCCTCGCCGCCGCCGCGGCTGCCGGACGACTCCCGGCGGAAGCCTACGTCGTCGCGGTCACGATCTACACCCGCCAACTCACCTCGGTGTTCGAGGCAGTCGCGCGGCTGACGGGAAATGCGCGGCCGGAGACGCTCGCAGACGCCCGGCGTGCGGTCGAGGATGCGTTGGCCGCCGCGCAGGAAGCGGACCAGGCGACCGCCCGGCTGGACCGGGTCCGGCAGCTCGCGACGCTGCGGGCGCCGGAGTACGTCGCTGCGGCCGTCGCGCAGGTGGCGGAGCTGGCCGGCAGCGTCGACGACACGACTGCGGCGGAGACCGTCGCGGGCCTCGATGCGCTGCTGGAGATCGTTGAGCTGGACGGCCGTGATCCGGCGCGCGCCGTCGGGCTCGGCAGGCTCGTCAGCTCGGCGGTGCCGGCCGCGATCCCGCTGCTCATGTTCGCCACCACCGCCGGCACCCTCACCTACACCCCGGCCGCCGCCGAACGCGCCAGCGCGGAACCCGCTGGAACCGAGGCCGCGGACATGCCCGGCCCGGCTGAGCTCGCCGCAGAAACGCCTCCCGCCGCCGCAGACGAAGCGGGCACCGCTAGCGTGACAGACGAGCAACGCGCCACCCAACTGGCTGCCTCCGCGACCGACGAGCAGGCCACCAGCTCGGCCGAGGACACCGAGACCCCTTCCCCGGCCGCCAACCTCGCCAGCACGAACGAGCCGAGCCCGCAGGGAACGGCCACGGAGGAGGGCGCCGGGGCCAGCACCTATTCGGAGCCGGACCTCGAGGACATCCTCGCCGGGCTCAACCTCACCGTCCCGCCGCCGCCCACCACCCCCCAGCCTCGCCACGCCCCGCCAGAGGAGATCACCGAGCCCGAGCTGTCGACCGCTGAGCCGTTGGCCGCCGATGCACCGGACAACAGCGACGCGTGCACGATCTACGCCGACCAGCTCAACCACGACCAGTACGCGCTCGCGTACTGGCTCACCACCGCCGAAGGCGCCCCGGCCTCGCTCCGCACCGCGAACCGGCTCGCCGCGCACGCCGCCGCGATCAAGACCTCCACCGGCTCAAACGCGGCCGCCTTCGCCGCCGCCGTCACCGACCTCGACGCCGACTCCGTCCGCGACATGCCCGCCACTCAGATGCTGATCTACGGCGCCGCCGTGCGCGCCGGGCTGCTGTCCCCGTCGGCCGGTGCCGCCGGTCCCCTCCGCGACATCGCGACCAGCATCCCTCGCTACGGCAAGGCGGTCGAAGAGCTCCACGAAGCGCTGCTCACCGCGATCTACAGCGGCGTCTACCTCACTCCGCGCAGCGTCGACGCCGTCGCCGAAGCCGCCGAAGCAGACCAAGTCCTGCAGACCTTGACCGCCGGCGCCGAGGAACTGCTCGCCACGTCCCGCACCATCCTCTACGCCCGTGCGACCGAGCTGTGGCAGACGTGGAGGGCCCCCGACGGCTACCTCGGTCGACCGTTGAGCATCGTCGCCGCCGGGCAGACGGCCCCCGACGCGGTCGCGCTCGTCCGCGACCGGGTCGCCGAACTCCGCTCACGCGCCACCCTGGAAGCGACCATCGACCGCGACACGCCCCGCGGCTCCGGCAAGCGCAGCAAGCGGATCGAGTCCCGCGCCCGGGAGAAGCTGCTCGCCTGGACCGGGGAGGTCACCGAGCTGCTGTCGAACTGGATCACTGCCGTTGAGAACCTCACCGGCCCCGACGCCGAGTCGTGGATGAGCGACCCGATTACCGACCTGCGTACCCGGGTCGTCGCCGTCCGCAACCAGGCCATCGCCGAGCTCGGCCGCCGCGGCGACACCGGCGTCAAGGCGCGCGACGCCGTTCACGAGGCCGGGCTGCGGCTGCTGACCGACGCCCTCGACCTGCTCGCCGGCACCGCCGCCGTCCCCGCCGGGCCGGAAGTTCCGGCCGACCGGCTCCTCGGCGGGCCGCTCTCCGGCGCCGCCGACCTGCCGCTCAGCGGCGCCGGAGAGCCCACCCGCCCGATCACCACGGACGACGTCGTCACGGCCGACCGGACCGCTCTGACCGGCGCGGCCGGGTGGCGGGCCGTGTACGGGCAGCGGGCCGCCCGCCACGACCACGTCGGCACGCAACTGCTCATCGAGCACGTGCGCACCCTCGACCCGCCACTGGCCGCCGAGCTCGCCACCGCCCGGGACCAAGCCGTCGCCGCGTCCACGACCGCACTCGATACCGCGATCACGGCCCTGGTCACCCAGATTGACTCCGACCGGCTCTTCGGCCGCGTCACAGTTCAGGAGTGGACCGACCTGTCCACCCGGGTCCGCGCCCACCAGGCCGGGCCGCGCGGCACCCGCCGCGACTACGACGTCATGTTCGCCGACCTCGCCGCCATCGAGGCCGACCGGGCCGCCGCCGTCGGGCGCACCATCGTCGCCGCCCGCGCCGCGCTCGACACGACCGGCATGGACCCCGAGGACGCCGACCGGATCCAGCGCCGCCTCGACGACGGGGACCTCACCACCGCCGCCGAGTACGTCGAGACGCTCGCCTCCGGCCGACAACTACCCGGCCCGCGAGACGACGTCGACCACCTGCGCCGATTCTTCCCCGCGTTCTGCGACGTGTTCGCCGCCTGCCCGGCGCTAAGCAACGGCACGCACCCGCTGCTGCGCGACCTGCAGCTGGCGCTGCCGGCCGGGCGGGTCCCAAGCGACCCGGCACTGGCCGCGCTGCTCACTGACGCCGGCCTAAACCTGGCCGAAGTGACCCGTGGCAAGACCGTCGCCGAACGGGTCGAGCACTGGAACCGGCTGGCGGTCAGCCGCTCGTTCGACGCCCGCATCGGCAGCGTCAAGGCCGTCCTCGAGCAGGTCGGGTTCATCTTCGACAAGTCGACCAACCCGCCGGTCAAGCGCGGGCAGGGCGGCGGGCGGGGCTCGTGGCTGGACCTGCACGGCGTCCGCGCGACCGCCGGCAAGGCGCTCATCCCGGCCTTCGGGACGGCGATGAGCCCGTCCGGGGACACGCTGCGGCTGCTCGCGGTGTGGAAGACCCCGACGCCGGCCGAGCTGGTGGAGATGCTGCGCAGCGAACCGACCGACCGGTCGATCGTCCTGCTGTACTTCGGCACCCTGGACGCCGCCGCCCGCCGCGAACTGGCCCGCCAGTTCCGCAGCGGCCGCAAGCTGCCGCCGACCGCGGTCATCGACGACGCGGTGATCGCCTACGTCGCCTGCCAGCCGGCCCCCGGTCGGGACGTGACGATGTCGGTCACGCTGCCATTCACGTTCTCGTCCCCGTTCACCCCGGACGTGCCCGGCGTCAACGTGCCGCAGGAGATGTTCTACGGCCGGGCCGAGGAACGCGACAAGGTCGTCGACATGATGGGTCCGTGCGTCGTGTACGGCGGCCGGCAGCTGGGCAAGTCCGCGCTACTGCGCGCCGCCGAGCGCGAGTTCGACGACGGCACCACCCGGCACGCGATCTACGAGTCGATCTTCCACATCGGCAAGTCCGCCCCGGCCGAAGCGGTCTGGACGACGCTGTGGCCGCGGCTGGCGGACAAGGGCATCGTGCCCGAGACCGTCCCGGCCGGCGACGTTGCGGCCGCGCTCACCGGGCACGTCGCCGACTGGGTGACTGCCCGCCCGGGCCGGCAGCTGCTGCTCCTGCTGGACGAGTCCGACTCGTTCCTCGACGCCGACGCGAACGCCGTCAGTGGAATGTTCCCCCAGGTCGTGCAGTTCAAGTCGCTGATGGAACTCACCCACCGCGCGGTCAAGGTCGTCTTCGCCGGCCTCCACCAGACCGCCCGGTTTGAACGGCTCGCCAACCACCCACTCGCGCACTTCGGCGAGCCGGTCTGCGTCGGGCCGCTCGCGCCCCAGGCAGCGTACGACCTTCTCACCCGGCCGCTGCACGCACTCGGGTTCCGGTTCGCCGACACCGACCAGGCCGCCCGGGTGCTGGCGCTGGCAAACAACCAGCCGGCTTTGATCCAGCTGTTCGCCGCGCGGCTGCTGCGCAACCTGCAGGGCGCGCCCGTCCTCGGCGACGCGCCGCCGCAGATCATCGTCGCCGACGACGTCGAGCAGGTGTGGGCCGACCCGACGCTGCGGCGCCAGTTCCGCAAGCGGTTCGACTGGACCCTCGACCTCGACCCGCATTACAAGGTGATCGCGTACAGCGTCGCGCAGAACGCGCACGCAGTCGGCGTCGACGCCGCGATGTCCCCCGGCGAGCTACGCGCCGAGTGCGAGCAGTGGTGGCCAGCCGGCTTCGCCGCCGAGGACATCCGCGCTAGTGAGTTCCGCGCCCTGCTCGACGAGTGCGTCGACCTCGGGGTGCTGTCGGTAACCGAGCGCGGCTACCGGCTTCGGACCCCGAACGTGCTCGACCTGCTCGGCAACCGCGACGAGATCGACGAGGTCCTCGAGCGGGCTGAGTCGTTCGAGGCGCCGGAGTCGTTCGACGGGTCGCTGATGCGGCCGGTGTACGGCGCCGGGCCGACCCGGGCGCCGCTGACCGCGCAGCAGATCGCCGACCTGCTCGCCGCCCGGCGCCAGGTCCGGATGCTGGTCGGCTCGGCCGCGCTCGACCTGGACCGGTGCCTGGCGGTGCTGGAGAAGGAGAACGAGAACGCTGCGTCCGGCAACCGGAAGGCGGTCCTGTCCCGGGCTACGCCGGGCGGGCTGAAGAACAAGTGCCGCAGCTTGCCGCTCCAGAGTGCTGGGCACCACGCCGTCGTCCTGGTCGACCTGAAGGACGCGACCGCCCACGCGGCGCTCGAGGTGTGGCGGCAGGCCCGGGAGCTGATTGCGGCGCATATCGGCGGCACCCTCGGGATTGTGCTGGTCAGCGGCCCCCCGCAGGCCGCCGCGTGGCCGGTCGTGGCGCGGGAGTCGGATACGTCCTCCGGCCTGACCGAGCTGCGCCGCTACGACGACACCGATCTGCGTCTGTGGTTCGCGCAGGAGTCGCTGCCGTTCCAAGACGCCGCGTCGCGGACCGAGCTGCTGGCCACGACCGGCGGCTGGCCGAAGCTCCTGGACCGGCTCGCGCAACACCTGGCCGGCCGGGACAGCGGCACGGTCAGCGACCCGCTCGACGACGTGCGGACCTGGCTGGGCAGCCACGCCCGGGACCTGGTCGTCGCCGCCGGCGTGACCGCAGACGGGTCGCTGCAGCAGGCGTGGGAGTTCCTGGTGAGGCAGATGGCCGGCGAGGCCGTCGACCTGGAGACGTTCGCCGAGTTCCTCGAGCTGCACGCCGCGACCGGCGAGCCCGGCAGCGAACAGCTCACCGCCGCCAGGCTGGCCGCGAACGGATACACCGGCACCGAGGACGTCGTGCAGGTTCTGCGCGCGCTCGGCGTGCTGCTCGGCGACGGCAAGGGCGAGTACCGGATAGAGCCGATCCTGGCCACAGCGACCCGGAGCGCCTGGTGAGCCGCACCCTGCCGCAGCTCGTCCAACAGCTCGTCCTCGACGCGGCCCGGCACGCCGTCCAGGCGCCGGCGCTAGCCAGGACCGACCCGCACCGGCTCGCGCAGGCCAACCGGCGCGCCATGCTGCAGCTGATCGCCCGCCGCCGGCCGTTGCGCGAGGAGCTCACCGCCCGGTACGCCGACGAGCCGACGCTGCAGCAGCCGACCGTGCGGGCCCTACTCAGCGGAGACGCGGCCGTGGCCGAGTTGGCCGCGAACACGCTCACCGACCCTGCCGGCGTGCGCCGCCTCGCCCGCAGCTGGGTCGGCAGCGCCACCCCTGCTCCCGTGCAGGCAAGCCCCGCCGACGAGGCGGCGCCGGTGGACCGGCGCCGGCACGCGCGGACCGCCCGCAAGATCGCCGACCTGCAGGAGGCCCGCGACGTCGCCCGCGCCCAGCGCAACACCGCGCAGGCCGAGGCCCGCGACTTGGCCCGGCAGCTAGCCGCCACCCAGGGCGACCTCGAGGAGGCCGGCACCGTCATCGAGGCGCTGCGGGCTGAGCTGAACCTGGAGCGGGAAGCAGCCGCAGCCCGGTCCACCGACCTGCTCGCCGCCGCTGCGGTCCTCGCCGCGGCCGCCGCCCCGTCCGGCACCGGCGACACCGACGACCCGCGCACACGCGAGCTCGCCAACGACGCCACCGCGGTCCCGTCCGACACGCGGCTCGCCGCCGCGCTCGCCGCCGCCGGTATGGCGCCAGCCGCGCTCCGGGCCGTGCTGGCCACCCTGCTCACCCCGCCGATCGCGCCGGTGCCCGCGGTGGCGACGCCGCGGGAGATCGCGTTAACCCCGCTCGGTGCCGGCACCGAGATCGGCGGGTCGGCCATGCTCGTCTCCGCCGGCGACGTGCGGATCCTCGTCGACGCCGGGATGCGGCCCAAGCGGCGCATCGACGACGCCGGCCCGCCGCACATCGACGTCGTCCGCCGCGGCGGCCGCCTAGACGCGATCGTGATCACGCACGCGCACAACGACCACGCCGGGTACGTGCCGGCGCTGACAGCTCAGTTCGCGAACGTGCCGGTGTTCTGCACCGCGGAGACCGCGGCGCTGCTGCCGACGATGTGGCAGGACTCGGTGAAGGTGTTCGACCGGACCCGCAGCGACTACGTCGAGGCAGGCGAGCCGCCCGCCGAGCCACCGTACACGCGGACGCAGGCCCTCGCCGCGCAGCGGCGCCTCGAGCCGATCGCGCTCGCCCGGACCGTCGAGGTGGCCGACGGCGTCACCATCGAGCTGTTCCCGGCCGGGCACATCCTCGGCGCGGCCGGCGTCGTCGTCACCGCCGGCGACCGCCGGGTCACCGTGACCGGGGACGTGTCCACGCTCGCGCAGCTGTCCGTGCCCGGCCTGATCGTGCCGGACGCGGCCCGCGGCTCGGACCTGCTCGTCATCGAGTCGACGTACTGCGGCCAGCGCGGCACCAACCGGGACCTGGAGGTGGAGAAGTTCATCAACATGGTCGCCGAGACCGTCTCCGCCGGCGGACGGGTGCTCGTCCCGGCGTTCGCGCTCGGCCGGGCCCAGGAGGTCGCGCTCACCCTGCGCGACCGGCTGCCGGACGTCCCGGTCCTCATCGACGGGCTGGCCCGGCACGTGTCCTGGATCTACGAGCAGGAGACCGCGGGGACCGACCGGCCGCTACGGATCTACGGCGATGGGGTGCAGGAAGTCCGAGACACCAACCGGCCGTACCTGCTCAAGAGCTTCCGCAAGGGAGTGGTCGTGACGACGTCCGGGATGCTGGCCGCAGGACCCGCGGTCCGGTGGGCGCGGGAGATCCTGCCGGACCCGAACTCGGCGCTGCTGGTCGCCGGCTACCAGGACGAGGACTCTCCCGGCGCGGAACTGCTCGACCTGTCCAACGGCGGCAACGGCACCCGGGGCGGCCGCAGCGGGCCGCGCACGTTCCGCCTCGACGCCGACGACGTCGCGGTGAACGCGCGGGTGGAGCAGTTCGGGCTGTCCGCGCACGCCGACCGGCGCGGCCTGTCCGCGATCATCAACGAGGTCGCGCCGCGCGAGGTGATGCTGGTGCACGGCGTGGAACGCAAGCAGCGGGACTTCGCCGACAACCTCACCCGGCGCGGCTACGCTGTCGCGCCGACCCGGCACTGGCAGCGGTGAACCCCGGCCGTCCGGCGGTGATCTTCCGCAATGTCGGTGGTGGCGGGTACCGTCCCGGTTAGCCCACCGCGCCGGCCGCTGACCGCCCCGGTCGCACCCGGTGCCGCGGGCCGACAACTGCACACTGACCGTCCCCGTCCGACTAATGACCGCCGCGCGAGCCCCTCGGTGGGCGACGCGGCCCGGCGCCGCGCGCCGCCACCTGCAGGAGCCCACCTTGACGGTCTCACCCGCCCCGATCTCGCGCGCCGCACCTGCCGCGGTTCCGGCTGCCGTACCCGCCGCGGAGCCTGCTGTACCTGCCGCGACGGCGGCGCAGCGGTACGACGCGCTGCTCGGCAGCCTCGCCCGCCGCGTCGTCGACATCGCCACAGGTGCGCTCATCCCGACCGGGACGCGGCTGCCCGACCCCCCCGCGCAGCAGCGGCTGTGGCTCGGCATGCTCGCCAGCGCCCCGAAGCTCATTGCCGAGGCCGCCAACGGCTACACGTACGGGGAGCGGCTCGTCCCGCCCGCGCAGGGCTTCACGTTCCGGGTGGCGGCGCTGCCGGTCACGCTCGAGTTCACGGTGTCCGCGGCGGCGTACGTCGCGCTGCACCCGACCCTGGAGGAGCAGAAGGCGGCGGTAACTGCCGCCTCCGACCCGGGCGCCGGCGCCGCTGCCCCGGCGGCGGGGTCGGCCGGGGCCCCGACGGCCGGCCGCGGGCGTCCGCTGGCTGCAGTGTGGACGAAGGTCGCGATCGACCCCGTCACCGTCACCATGCCCCTTGCCGCCGGCACCACCGGCACCGTACGGGCCGGAGAGGACGAGCTCGCCGCCGCGCTGCGGTCCGCGGTCCGGCCGCCGGCCGGCTCGGAACTGCACCGGCCGCGGCGCCTTTCCCCCGCGCCCGGCGGCAGCCTGCCGCGCGCGGACGACATGCTGGATGCGACCACGTGGGCCGGATACTGCGCGGCGAACCTCCTCGACGCCGACGACGTGCCGCCGCCGGAATTCCGCGCCGCCATCGAGCTCGACATCACCCCCGGCGACGGGTACGTCGAGATCCTCGCCGCGGTCGTCAACCTCACCCCGGCCCCGGACCAGCAGACCGTCGACGGCGCGCACGCCTACCAGGCGAGCTACCTGGACACGCGTCTGTACGAGGTACAGCTGACCTGTGACACGGACGCGCCGCTCGTGCCATATCAGCTCGAACAGGTCCAGCAGTCCTACCGGTACGACCGGACCGTCCCCGCGCTCGGGCACGCCTGCGCCGTCGACGTCACCCGCACCGGCGGCCGCACCCGGCTGGCGACCCTGTACGCCGCCGAGCAGGCCACCGCTCGGGTCCACCCGCGCCGGCGGGTCACGCTCCCGGACGGGACCGTGACCACCCTCGACACGTCGTTCGCGGCCCTGATCGCCGACCCGGTCGCCGCGGTGAGCGCGCTCGTCGACGCGCACCGGGCCTGGGTCGAGGTCGAATGGAGCACCGCCGCGCTCGACGTCCGCGCCGCGGCCCGCGGGTGGGACGCCGCAGCCCGCGCCGACGCCGACGCCGACGCCCACGCCGCTCGTGACGAGGTCGCCTGGGTCGCCGCCGGACTGGACCTGCTGCGGATCGACCCGCAGGTCCGGGACGCGTTCGTGCTCGCGAACCGGGCCGTCGCCGCGGCCGCGAACGGCAGCTACGACGCGTGGTTTCCGTTCCAGGTCGCGTGGCTGGTTGGCTGCCTGCCCGGCATGGTCGACCCGGCCGGGCACCCGAACGTCGAGATCGTCTGGTTCGCCACCGGCGGCGGGAAGTCCGAGGCGTACCTCGGCCTGATGCTCACCACCCTGTTCTACGGGCGGCTCACCGGCGTCACCGCCGGCGCGCAGGTGTGGGCCCGGTTCCCGCTGCGGCTGCTCGCGCTGCAGCAGACCGAACGGTTCACCGCGATGGTGCTGCACGCCGAGCTGCTGCGCCGCGGCCACCCGCACATCGCCGCCGGTGACCCGTTCGGCATCGGGTACTTCGTGGGCGGCACCAACACCCCGAACCGGCTGCAGGCGCCGGACCCGACCAACCCGTACTACCGCGGCCAGGACCCGCACTCCGCCGCAACCGCCGAGGCGTGCCGGATCCTCGCCGACTGCCCGCTGTGCCGGCAGCCGCTCGAGGTCGCCTTCGACGAACCGTCCTGGACGATGCAGCACCGCTGCCGCAACGCCGCCTGCCGGATGACCGGCGTGCTGCCGGTGTGGGGCATCGACGACGAGATATACCGGCACGCACCGGCGGTGCTGGTCGGCACCGTCGACAAGCTCGCCCAGCTCGGCCAGTCCCGCGAGTTCCAGGTCCTGCTCGGCCGCGCGCACTCCCGCTGCCCGCGGCACGGCTACACCGGCAACCCGACGTGGTGCGCGGTGTTCGGCTGCAAGCAGAACCGGCAGCCGATCCCGGCCGGGTTCGGGCACGTCCGGCTCGAGATCGCCGACGAGCTGCACCTGCTCGATGAATCCCTCGGCGCGCTCGACGGCATGTACGAGACGCTGCTGCAGGCCATCAGCGAGGACCTCGGCAACGCGCCGATGCAGATTGTCGGCGCGACCGCGACCATCGAGGGCTACAAGAACCAGGTGCAGCACCTATACCGCCGCGACGCGCGCCGGTTTCCGGTCAACGGGCCCGACGTCGGGGAGACGTTCTGGTCCACCACGGCCGCCGACGAGCCGCTGCGCCGCTACCTCGGCGTCCGGCCCCGGTCGATCACGATGGTCACCGCGACCCGCGAGGTCGCGCTCACCCACGCCGGCTGGCTCGCCGAACTGCTCACCGACCCGGCCACCGTGCTCGCCGAAGCCGGCCTCGACGCGACCGACCCGCTGCTGGTCGACGAGGCCCGCGCCGCCGGCCGCGACCTGTACGAGGTGTTCATCGCGTACTGCCTGCGCAACGAGGACCTGACCAGCTTCACCCGCGACCCGGAGGTCCGGGCGCTGCTGGGTAGCCAGCCGAACCTGGCCGTCATCAACGGCGACGCCGAACCGGCCGCGATCCGGCGCGCCGTCGCCCGGCTGACGAACCCGCCGGCCGCCGCCGACGAGCGGGTCACGATAATCGCCGCGACCAAGGCGATCGGGCACGGCTTCGACGTCGGCCGGCTCGGCGTCATGACGGTGATGGGCACCCCAACCTCCGCCGCGGAGATCATCCAAGCGTCCGCCCGGGTCGGGCGCCGCTGGCCCGGCCTGGTCGTCAACGTCATCAATCCGACCCGGGACCGGGACCTGTCGGTGTTCCGGTACTACGCCGACTGGATCCGGTTCCTCGACCGGCTGGTGCACAAGGTCCCGGTCAACCGGGAGTCACTGCCGGTGCTGCGCCGGGTCCTGTCCAGCGGGCTGATGGCGTGGCTGCTGCAGGTTCACGACCGCGACTGGCTCACCGGCGCCCCCCGCCGCAAGACCCTCGCCGACTCGACCGCCTTCGCGGCCGCAGTCACGGCCGGGTTCGTCGACCGCGCCCTGCTCATCGGCAACCTCTCCCGCGGGTTCGGGATCCACCCGAGCAGCGTGTACCACCAGCTGCACCGGAACGCGGTCGCGGCGTGGGTCGACGACCGGCTCGCCGGGCTGCCGATGCAGGCCGAGCCCGGCAAACGGCTTCCGGAGCTGCTCACCCCGCCGGTGCCGCGGTCGCTGCGCGACGTCGAGGAACCCATCACCATCTACGCCGACCTGTAACCAGCGCCGGCCCGCCCTCCCCGTTCTGCCCGGCCCTGCTTCAAGGAGACGCCCCGCGATGGCGATCGAGACGCTCAACCGGACCAGCATCCAGGCGCTGTGGCGGTACATGCCCGGGCAGCCGTACAACTTCGGCACGAAGGCCGCCGTCGTCGGGGAACCGCCGCGGCAGACCAGCCCGCTCGGCATCCCGGAGGCGTGGGTAGAGGCGCAGCTGCGCCGCCTGATCCGCCCGTTCGCCGAGGCCGCGTCGAACATCCCGAACAGCGGCCCGGAGCTCGACATCATCGACCGGCGCCAGTACGAGCTTGTCCGCGCCGACGACCTGCGCGCCGCCCGGTTCCCGAACACGTACCTGTGCAGCGACTGCGGCGTGTTCCGGACCATCCGCGCCGGCGAGCGGGTCCCGGACTGCGCCACGCACGGGCCGATGGAGCAGTTCACGTTCGTCGAGATCCACGAGTGCGGGCACCTCGGCGAGCTGCGGCCGCCGCATTGCGCGAACAACTGCCGGGCCGCGATGCGGCTGTTCAACACCAAGTCGTTCAACATCGGCCGCTGGTATTGGTCCTGCTCCCGGTGCGGCACCCGCTCCGACCGGCCGGTCGCCCGCTGGTGCGAATGCCGGCGCGGCAAGGTCACCGTCACCCGGGTTCCGCAGACCTCCGCGTACTACCCGCAGCAGATCACCGTGATCAACCCGCCGACGCGGGAGACATACGCCGCGCTCGCGCACGAGCACACCCACGCCGCCGCGCTCGCCCAGGCACTCGGCATTCTGCCGCCGGGCCCAGACGGGCTGCGGACCGCAGCCAGCGGCGGGTCCGACGACGCGGTCGCCCAGTTCGAGGCGCTCGCCGCGACCCTGGGATGGAAGCCGGGGAATCCGCTGTACGACGCCGGCCTGGCCGACGCGCAGGCCAAGGCCGGCAGCGGGCCGGCGTGGCGCGACGATGTCGACGCGCTCGGGCTGAAGCCGGAACGGCTGGACCTGCTCGGCGAGGAATGCCTGCAGCTGTCGCTGGCCCAGTCGGCAAACGCGATGAGCGTCGGGGACCTGCTCGGCGACGCCGCCGGCGGGCCGCTCGCCGCGGCGTACCGCACGTACCGGCCGCTGTTCGACCGGTACGGGCTGGCGGACGTGACACTGCTGCGGCAGCTGCCGGTCGCGTACCTCGTCGCGGGATACACCCGGGTCTCGCCGCGGGCGAGCACGGTGAACCGACGCGGCGACACCGTCATCACCCGGTTCAGGTTCTTCCCCGGCACCCGCAACGGGAAGTTCCCCATGTACGGGGTGCGGACCGAAACCGAAGGGCTGCTGTTCCGGATCGACCCGCTGCGGATCGTGACCTGGCTGGTTGACTCCGGTGTCGTCGACGACCCCGGCATCACCGACGCGGCCGCCGCGCAACGCTGGCTGTTCACCGTGTGCGACCCGGTCGTCGACCTGTTCGCCGCGCCGGAGAACAGGATCACCCGCGCTGTGCTCGGCCTGACGCACTCGTTCGCGCACCGCGCGATGAAGGCGCTCGCGGCCCGGTGCGGGCTGAACGTCGACTCCCTCGCCGAGTTTCTGTTCCCGAGCAGCGGCGCGTTCCTCATCTACGCCAACACTCGCAGCGAGTTCATTCTTGGTGGGCTGGAGCACGTGTTCCGGTTCGACCTGCCGGACGCGCTGACCGAGTTGGCCGCGGAGTCCCGGTGCATGTTCGACCCGCCGTGCCGAGGCGCGTTCGGCGGGGCGTGCGCGGCGTGCCTTTACGTGTCGGAGGTGGCGTGCGCCCGTTTCAACACGGTCCTGGACCGGAATCTGCTGTTCGGGTCGCTCCCACCGGCTGGCGGCGCGGCGCCCAACCCGGAGGAGATCACGTGGCGCGCGTTCTGGACGCCCTGACCCCGCTGACTGGGCTGCTTACACAGGCGGGCGACCCGGTGGCGGCCGCGCACCGGCTGGCCGCCTCCGCTGCAGCCGGCGCGGCGGGCTGCACTCTGGTCGCGCAGCTGCAGGCCGCGGTCGCCGACTCCAGCCTGGCCCGGGTGGTGCTGCAGCACGCCGGCGTGCTCGACCCGGCCGGGGCGGTCACGGTGGATGCCGCGGTGCGGCTGGCGCAGGCCGCGGTTCTCGCCGAGGCGCACGCGGCGGACACCGACCGCTGGGAGCTGGTGCTGACCGTGCCGGGATTCCTGCGTCTGGCGCTGGACGAGCTGGTCGCGGTGCATGGCGAGGCCGCCCGGCCAGTCGAGACGACCCGAGCGGTGCTGGAGGTCGCCGGGCGTGCGGACCGACGGCTGCTGATTGGGGCGCCGTTCCTGCATGGGGAGTTCGTCGGGCTGCTCGCCCCACACGTGCAGCGGGTGCTGGCCGGCGGCGGGCAGGTGGTCGTCGTGACCCGGGCGCTGTCGGTGGCGGCGCCGGGTCGCTCGAGCGCGAACGTCGCCGCGGTGACCGTGCTGCGAGACGCGGCGGCCGCGGTGGGCGGAACACTCACGGTCCGGTCGTGGGAGGAGTCCGGCCTCGGCATCCATTTCAAGGTCGTCATCGCGTACGGGCACGCGGCCTATCTCGGGTCGGCGAACCCGACCCTGGCCGGGTCGACCGGGCACGCGGAAGCAGGAGTGCTGCTGCACGGCCCGCGGCTGGTGCCGCTCGAGCGGTGGCTGGACGCGGTGTGTGACGAGCTCGCCCGGCGGCGGCTGCCGCAAGCGTGACTGCCCGCCACGAGCATGAATCCGCGAGGGCACGGCAGGCGTGTGGCCGCGGCTGTCTTGACTGGCGTGGGCGGGACAGCCTCGTCTGCGACGGGCGCGACGGTGGCAAGGGTTTCTGCGGCGGCGCGATCAAGGTCGGGTGAGCTTCCCCCGACGGCTTCCGAGACCGCTGCTGCTGCGGGATTCGGTGTCGTTCTGACGTCCTTCGCCCCAGCAGTCGCCGGGTACTGGTCTGTCAAACGAACGGTATAACTCAGGTTGTTGACATCCACTTACGGCCTGCGGACAGACGTCCTTCGAAGTCGATGTCGAAGGCGTTCAGGGCGGGGTTTCCAGCGCATGGTCCACCGCCGGCGGCCCTGCCCGGTGGGGTCGAGGCTCATCATCGCGAGGTAGACGCACTTGAGCGCGGAGGCCTCGTTCGGGAAGTGACCGCGGGCCAGCAGCGACTGCGACAAGCTGCCTCGCCGCGCTCGTGGTGTCGGCAACCATCCGTCCCGCGGCGTCGGCGACGTCCTTCAGCCGTCCAAGCCCAACTTCACGAAGGTCTATCGCCATCCCTCTCACTCCTTTGAGCGACAGGTTATCGCTGGCCGCCGACGAGGCGACGTCCTAGACGACATCCTCGAAACGATCGCCGCATACTGCCAACGAATTAACGACTCAGCACACTAGCTGGCGCTGGGAAGGTTTTTCACCGGAGACTATCCGCAGGCTCCGCTAAGAGAATAGGGTGAGCGCCATCGACATCGGCATGTCGAGACTGAAGTTTCGGCGTGGATCGTTCAGGCGACATTCAATTCGCAGACGATAAACATTTCGAACATCAAGGTTCAAGGAGTATGGCTCATAGATCGGAGCACTGAACTTCTTGAGCAGTTGGTTTCTTTCGTTGTAGATGTTGACGTGCGTTACGACGTCGCCGTTAACAGACTTGTCATCCATGCCGACCACCCCCGACAGGCGTGCATACCGGCCCTCTAGGGCATACTCCATTTCCTCTTTGTAGGAACTAGAGCAATCCATCCTCACAGCGTTTTGATACACCTTCCCCTTCATCGTCGTCTGATCCGACCCCCAACCACCCTTTGCAGGAGGAATATCAGCCAGATCAACCTGGGAAGGCGCGGCAGGTTCTGCAGAAGCGGTCGAGTCATCGACTTGGGCTTGCGGGCTCGGGCTCAGGGTGTACTCATCAACTGGGGCTGCCCGACTGGACACATCTTGGCCTGCCGGAGTGCGCGCCGCAGCGGAGGAAGCAGGTGCGGCGGCTCCGTAGTCTCGCAGTTGGCAGGAGTTCAAGAAGAAGCCAGGAACCGCCAAGACCGCAGCGAGGACCGTGGCGCCGGCAGCCCACCTCCCGCGCCTGGACCGGCCACCTTCTTCATGAGAATCCAACCGCAAGGTGACCCACCAATCCCACTAGGAATAATCTCGGCACTTGCTCTCAACCCGTTGATGTTGCTTGGAACCTCCAAGCCTGGCCACAATTTGTCGGGAAGACGACTGGGTCACGGCCAAGCTGTGGTGCACCGCCCCCCTGCAGCAGGCAGACGAACAGGCCCGACGGCGGGTCATCCAACACCGTGATCGTTCGTGGTCACTGCGCGAGCGGCAACTGCGCCCCGGGTTCTCGCCCACGTCGCCCAGGACGACACCGGTCACCCTGGCCGGCCCGGAGCCGACCTCGCCCGCCGCATCTCGCACTGCGTCCACGCCGCGACCCTCACCCACCGCCCGGGCTGTCGACAGCCGTGCGTCATCGCGGATCCTCGCCCCCAGCAGTGCGTCGCCTCCCTCACGCTCGAAGGCAGGTTGGGGGCGTTCACGGCCCGTGAGCCCGGACCTGCGGCGTGCAGGTGCTACGCGCCTCACGAGTGCGGCGGCGCACTTGAGCGTGCGGATGACCGGTGCCACCTCGATGTCGTGGACCGCTGGCAGGTCGACGATGCGTTCGGTCAGGTAGCGATGAGGTCGGGGATGTCGGTGCACATCACTGCGGAGAAGGTGATCACCAACAAGGTTCTCTGCTACGTCGTGCGGGAAGGGCACTTGCTCGTCTTCCGGCACACCGACTTCAGCTACGAGGAGGTGGGCATCCAGGTTCCGGGCGGCAGCGTCCGCCCGGGTGAGGACCAGGCGGACGCGGCGTTGCGCGAGGCCCGCGAAGAGACCGGACTGACGGGCTTCAGCGTCGTGCGCAAGCTGGGGGAGGTCGAGTACGACATCAGTCCGCTCCGCTTCGAGATCCAGCATCGTCACGTCTTCGAGCTGGCGCTGCTCGGGGTGACGCCCGAGCGATGGGCGAGCCAGGAAGAGCACGACGGCGAGCAGGAGCCCACCCGGTTCGAATGCTTCTGGATACCGTTACGGACCGCACACGTCCTGCAGGCCGGCGAGGGTGCCCTCGTGGGCCGGTTGTTCGACTGACCAGGAATCCCAACAGCGGCAACGAGGGGAACCGATGCGGGAGGACGAGCTGCGGGATCTGGTCCAGCGCAGCCCGTGGCTGGTGCGGGCGCTGGGCGTCGTTCGGGACTGCGGCCTGCAGGACGCCTGGATCGGCGCGGGCGCCATCCGCGACCTGGTCTGGGGCGAGCGGTACGGCGACGGCTTCGACCCGTCATCGGTGCGGGACGTCGACGCCATCTTCCTCGACGCGGCGGGCCTGAGCCGCGACAACGACGACCGGGCCACCGAGCGGCTGGTGGCGGCCTGGCCGGAGCCGCCGTGGGAGGCGAAGAATCAGGCCGCCGTGCACACCTGGTACCCGGCCAAGTTCGGCGGCGGGCAGGTGGACCCGTTACGGGCCATCGCCGACACGGTCGCTACTTGACCCGAGTACGCCACGGCCGTGGCCGTACGCCTCGACGCATACGACCAGATCGCGGTGTGTGCGCCTCACGCCTTCGACGACCTGCTCGACGGCGTGTGCGTCCGCATCGTGACCTGAGCCGGCGTTCGAAGCCCGTGAAGGGTTGCCACCCAGGCCTGCGACCGTGGACCTGGAGCCGCTCCCTACCGAGCCCCAGTCCTCGTTCCTATGAACTCCGGCAGCGGCAAGACGACCGCCCGGGTGGACTGAGGTTCGCACGGGCGCCATTCATAGCGGCAGCTGAGGGCAGCGTAGGACACGGGCGATGGCCACCTCCCTCGTTTCTCGTGCGCTGAATTCCAGCCCAGTCTCAGCTGTCAGCTGTCAGCT
Source organism: Micromonospora chaiyaphumensis (assembly GCF_900091435.1). Taxonomy (GTDB): domain Bacteria; phylum Actinomycetota; class Actinomycetes; order Mycobacteriales; family Micromonosporaceae; genus Micromonospora; species Micromonospora chaiyaphumensis. The sequence continues at coordinate 354,435 of NZ_FMCS01000003.1, read as the reverse complement.
GGCTTGATAGCTCGACATTTCACGGAGCGCCAGCCTGCGGGAACACCATCGTCAGCGATACGCGGATTCGGGGACGGAAGTTGCCTCTCCTCGATCCGCACCACGTAGCGGCGCCACCCCAAACCTGTTTGAAACCTCGCCAACCAGATTTTGGTCGAGCCCAGTGGTCGGTCAAGATCTCGCTGTGCCCGACCTCGGAACCAGACGTCCGAGATGCCGTGGGGGAGGACAAGGTCATCGACGTGCTCAGTTGATCCGTCGTCATAAGAATCCGACAGTCGATAGAAGTAGTGGCCGCCTTCCGTGTGACCCCGCGAGAAGAGGAAGAGATGCCGCTCATCTGCCGGATGGGCCAGGAGCTTGTCGAGGTTCTCGCGGGCCCAGTCTTCCGCAAGCATCTCAGCACACACTTGAGCGAGTTCGTTCCAGCGCAAGGCGATCCTTCCGCTCTCGGTCTGCAGACGCCCTGCCTTCTTCGCTCGCGCCCATTCCCGCATCAGGTGCGTGGCTGGGGGTGAAGTGACCTCGACGATGCCGTGGCGCTTCGGCTCATCGGGGTAAACCCAAGAACCGTCCGGCTTCTTGTCGCCGGCGCCAGCATCCGCGAGTTTGATGTCGACCCCGAGCACCTGCTCTAGCGCCAGGAAGGCAATCTCTTCTTCACGGCTTGTCGTCGCTCCGGCCACGTTGCTCATGGATCTGGAGAGTAGCCAAGTTCAGGCGGAGCGGGCACAGCGCTGCCCGTCCGGTGACCAGACCGCCCTCGCCGCCCTCGCAGTCTGGAACGTCTGCCGCCCTGGGAGGAGCACCGTATCCAGCGCAGAACCCACCCCGCATGCCACCACCGTCGACCCGATGACCACCCATCGAGACCCCAGTGACCTGCCCGGCGAGCTCGCCGACCAGCTCCGGGCAGAGAACATTATCCGGACGCGGACGGTCGACGCCGCGATGCGGGACACTCCCCGGCATCTGTTCCTGCCCGGCGTGCCGCTGGAACAGGCGTACGCCGACGGGCCGGTCTACATCAAGACCGACGGCAGCGGCACCTCGATCAGGGCGGCCTCGCAGCCCCGGATCGTGGCCATGATGCTCGAGCAGCTCGACGCCCAACCAGGCCACCGCATTATGGAAGCTGGCGCCGGAACCGGCTACAAGGCGGCTCTCCTGGCGGCCATTGTCTGTGACACCGAACGCGTCGTCACCATCGACCTCGACGCCGACCTCGTCGACGGGGCTCGCAAACACCTCGCCGCCGCTCGCGTCGCCCACGTTCAGGTCGTTCGCGGCGACGGCGCGCTCGGACATTCCGACGGCGCACCGTATGACCGGAGCATCGCCACCGTCGGCACCTGGGAGACGCCCACCGCGTGGCTGGAGCAACTCGCCCCGGACGGCCGGCTGGTCGTGCCGCTGCGGCTGCGCGGTGCCGCGTCCCGCTCGATCATCTTCGAACGGTACGACGGCGGATGGCGCGACGCCGGCAGTGAGTTGGCCGTTTTCATGCCGCTGCGCGGCACCGGCGACGACGCCCGACGCCTCGTCGCCCTCACCGACGAGCAGGACGTGACGCTGCAGGTGCAAAAGGACCAGGACGTCGACGCCGCCGCACTCGCCCGCGTGCTCGAGAGCCAGCGGCACGAGATGTGGACCGGCGTCCTCTTCGCACCGATGGTGCCCTACGAGTGGCTGGACCTGTTGCTCGCCTGCCGTCTCGACAACGCCATCATGCGGATGAACGTCAAACCCCAGGCCATCGAGCGCGGCACCGTCTCCCCCACGTTTCGGTGGGGCGCGGTGGCGACCACATGCGGTGCCGACCTCGCATACCTCACCATCCGGCCAGCACCACCCGCCGCCGACGGCGGCAAGCTGTACGAAGTGGGCGTCGTCGGCCACGGCCCCTCCGGCAAGGACCTCGCCCGGCACGTCGCCGACGAAACCCGCGTCTGGGACGCCGAGTACCGCACCCGGACCGTGCGCTTCGAAATCCCCGACGCTCCCGCCCAAGCGAATCCCTCGGCTGGACATTTCGTTCTCCCCCGGCCGCACTATCCGATCACCGTCGCCTGGCGATGACGATGGAGCGAACCAGCCAGGCCCTTCGGCGCTTCCCCCTCGTGGCTCGACCGCGGCCCGCCGCCGAGGCGCTGAGCATCCGCATCGACGACCTCTGCGCCCTCGCCGACCGTGCGGATCGGGTGAGCGATCTGGCCGCAGCGTCTGCCGTCTACAACCAGGCCGCGCTGATCGCCTCTGACTGCGGCCAACCTGAGCTGGCCCGACAGTGGTGCCACCACCATGCCGACGCGTACCTGTGCGCCGTCCCTTTGGGCGGGAAGGCCGCGCGGCACGCTCTCGAGCCGCTGGTCAACCTCGCTCGCCTACACATCAGAGACGGCAACGGCGACGCCGCACTTGGGCTCCTCAGGCATCTCTTCAAGGCTGTCTCATCCCGCACCGACACGCTGATCGACGGCCAGCCCCTGCCGGCCAGCCGGCTGACCCGGACAGAGGACGACCCATCGCGAAGTGCGGCGACGGCTGTGGGGCGTGCTCCTCGCCGACCGTGCCCGAGCAATCACCACCACCGGCCGTTGAAAAGAGGCCCACGACCACCTCCAGCAGAACAATGGCATCGGCCAACGGATGCTCGACGGGCGACAAGTCGCGGTCATCGCCCACGCCACAACCGGCCAGCTCGAACGCGCGCGCTCGATCATCGCCGAAACCGCCCGTGGCGAGCCGTGGGAGGAGGCCGTCACCGCATGCCTGGCCTACCTATGCACCAAGGCCGCAGCGAAACCGGAGGGAAGCAAGCTCGACGCGCTGCTCCGAAGCCAGCAACGGCTAACGCCCACACCCAGCCTTGCCGTCTTTCACACCCGCCTCGGGCTCACCGTCATCGACGCCGCCAGTGGCGTAGACCATCCCGACGTACGGTGCCTCGCCGCAGGCCTAATCAATCAAGCCCTCACTTTCGGTGACGCCTGCGTCGCCCGTGACCTACTGCACCACCGCGACATCCTCACCGTCGCAGACGCCTCATCGAGAGCCAAGCTGGCCGAGATTCTGCAGGCAGCTGGAATGGCGCACCAGGGAATGCCAAACGCCGCTCACGAGTGACTGCTCAGGGCCGTGCCGGTCAGCAAAGCGGCAATCCAGGACGCGGGGCCGTCGCAATAGCTCCATGATTCGCGCTCCAACCGGAACCTGATCGGCCGCAGTGACGATCCGCTCAGCCAGCAGAGAGGAGACGCGATGCGTAGGGACTGAACCGCTCTGCCTCAAAGCGTCACGACAGGGATCGCCGAACGAGTCGGCGGAGCTCTCGACGCAAATCCGGCGTCCAGTGAGATGTTGAGGGGCTCGGGTCGCGAGCCTGTCCGGCTTGCAGCGTTGACTGCCCCTCGATCGGTGAACTCGTCGGCGGATCTCCAGGTGCCGACTCGCAATTCTGTCCGGTGCCCGACACATCCGCTCGCGTCGTGGACGGAACTTGCTTGGCCACCGCAGGATGGTGGCATGAGCCGTACCGCATGGTCAGCGACCGGTCTGCTGACTGGCGCTGCTGCACTGGCGGGCCTGAGTATCTTCCTGAGTCGCCAGGAGTTGGAGCGAGCTGATCAGTTCGCTAGCGTCATCGGCCTGCTACTCAACGTCGTGGCTACCATTGCCGGGCTGTTCGGCGTAGCCATTGCCGTGTGGGCTTGGCGGGACTCCCGTCACGACCCGCGAGGACCGGCGGATAGGTCTGCACCTCCGCCCATGCCGTCGACCGGCGGGTCCCCGGCGGGAGTAGCGATCGGAAGGCTGAAGGTGGACGGTGACGCATATATCGCCCATGAGCAGCGCTTTACGGCACGCAGACCACGCCGCCGACAAGGCCGGGACAGCCGGTGACCGAGTGGGAATTCGAGTGGACGAGGCGGGTGCCGTCCCTGAACGTCAGCGGTGATGCGTACGTTGGCAACCGGCAGTACTTCGAGTCGAACTCGTACCACCAGCACTTCGACACGGCTGCTCCATACCAGCTCATGCCGTTCGCTGGCCCGCCGCCGGGCGACGCGGCCCGGTGGCAGTTATTGCCTCCCAGCGAGATGCTGGCCGCGCGACACCAGCTCGTCGAGTTCACCGGACGTGATGAGATCGTCCGGGACCTCGAAGCCTGGCGTGACGCCCCGGGAGACAACTCGATACGGCTCGTCTACGCACCCGGTGGACAGGGCAAGACACGGTTGGCGCACCGGCTCGCCCAGCTGTCGCTGGACGCTGGATGGGACGTTCGACTTGCCCGGCACGGCAACGTACGCCGCCGCGATCGGGGCCAGACCGAACGGGTACCAGACCCGGCCGGTCGGCTGCTGATCGTCGACTACGCGGACCGTTGGCCCCGCACGGACCTCGAAAGTCTGCTGTGTGCAGACCTACCTGACGACGGTACCGAGCCGCTGCGGTGCCTGCTGATGGGACGCACCGCCGGGTCATGGTGGGAGTCGCTGCTGCATCCGCTGCGGGATGAGGATTACCAGGTGTCCAATGTCGAGCTTCCGGCGTTGGTCGGCTCAGTGACGCAACGCCAGCGCCTTTACGACGCGGCGGTACGGGCCTTCGGACCAGTCTTCGGACTTCCCGCAGATGCCCGGCCGGCTCCGCCCGCGCCCCTTAACGATCCGGCGTTTCGGCTAGTACTCGCGATCCAGATGGCCGCACTGGTGGCCGTGGACGCTGCCAGCCGAGGGGTCGACCCTCCGACTGATCCTGGGCGGTTGTCGGAGTACCTGTTGAATCGGGAGAAGAATCACTGGGCTCGGATGAAAGAGGCCGGGCGGGTGAGCGCGGATTCGGTCACCATGGGACGCCTCGTCACGGTGGCTACCCTTACTCGCCCGCTGGCCCATCCCACCGCCGTTACCTTGCTTACAGGCGTCGGCTTAGCCGATTCACTGGCGACGGCGCTCCCGCTGATCAATGACCACACTGCCTGCTATCCGCCGGAGTCGGCGGACACGGTCCTCGAACCCCTTCACCCGGACCGGTTGGGAGAAGACTTCCTCGCCCGCAGCCTGCCTGCCAGGAATGGAAGTAGGGATGATGCCACCGCCGAGGGCGGAAGGACCTGGGGCGACGCGTGGTCCGGAGAACTCCCGAAGCTGTTGTTGACCGCGACGGCTTCCGGTAGCGGCGACGCGTCCAGGCCGCTTCCGGTTGTACCGGCAGCGGCCCGACGTTCTGTGTGGACCATTTTAGTGGACACCGGACAGCGTTGGCCGCATGTTGCCACCGATTACCTCTATCCGTTGCTTCGTGCCCAGCCCCAGCTCGTTCGCCAGATGGGGGGTGCCGCGCTCGCCACTCTGGCCGGGTATGCCCCGATCGATCTGCTGGAGGCGCTCACCGAACAACTTCCGCCCGGTCGATACGTCAGCCTTGACTTGGCCACCGCCGCCGTGGTCCGGCGGGTCGTCACCCACCGGCTTACCCAGATCACCGACCCTGCCGAGCGGGGCAGACTTTATTTGGACCTGAGCGGACGGTTGGGCTATGCTGGCCTACACCGTGAAGCGCTTGAGACCGCCCAGGCAGCAGTCACAGCGTTCGAGGAAGCTGACGGGATCGAGCGGGGCACCCATCTACCCGGCCTAGCCAGCGCCCTGACCAATCTCGGTTTTCGCCTTTCCGACCTGGGCGATTCGACGGCTGCGCTGGCCGCCTCCACCAGGGCTGCCGCAATCGCCGAGGAACTGACAAGAGTAAACCCTAAGTACTCGGGCCATCACGCGGTTGCATTGAACAATCTCTCGGTCGACCTCGCCAACGAGCATCGCTGGGACGAGGCGCGGGACGCCGCACAACGAGCGGTGACCATCAATCGTGCGCTCAACGCCGGGGAGCCAAGCCGTCTACAGCAGCGGCCCGAACTAGCGATGTCGCTGGACAACCTGGCCAACGCGCTGAGGAACCTGGGCCGGCTGCGTGAGGCCCTGGCGGCGCACCGTGAGGCGGTGAAAGTGTGTGACCAGCTCGCCGCCGAACAACCCGAGACGCACGAGCATGACCTGGCGTTGTACCTAAACAACCTCGGTTTGACCCTGCGAGATCTGGGCGAATTGGCCGAGGCGCTGGTGCACATCGAACGCGCCACCGAGATCAGGCGTCGGTTGGCCCGGCACAACCCGAGCGCCCACAGCCAGGGGCTACTCCGGTCCATCCGCGCACAAGTTAAGATCACCGCCCGTCTGGGGCGTCGGGATGAAGCGTTCGCGCTGCTGGACGATTACCGTGAGCTGTTGCACACCCCGGCAACCGGCACCCACAATGAGTCGGAGCCGCCAATCGATGAGCTGGGGAAAGTCCGGGAATTGCAGCTACGCGGGCTGATCGAATCCCAGCTCGGCCTGCGAGAGGCCGCAGTGCAGACGTATCAAACACTAAGCCTCATTCTCGCCACGCTCGCCGATCGAGAGCCGGTTACTTACCGCGCCATGCTCGGGACAACATTGACCGAATTGAGTTTGGCGTTGTCCAACGTCGATCGACACGAAGACGCGCTGAAGGCCTCCGAGGCCACCGTGCGGCTGTACCGGGAACTCGACGCCGAAATACCCAACCGATACCGGGCCGAACTGGCGGTAGCGCTGGATAACCTGTCCACCGACCTGGATCGGCTCGGCAAGAATGCCGAGGCTGATCCCATCCAAGACGAGGCGATCCGAATATTGCGGGCGCTGCCCTCGCGAGGCCGAGGTGCGCAGCTAAGAGCGTTGGCTCATGCCCTACACAACGGGGCGATGCGCCTGCTCAGCGAGGGCTTATTCGACCAGGCAATACCGCTGCTCACCGAATCGGTGTCCATTCGAGACGAACTGGGCGCCGAGAGCGTGGGGCGACATTTGTCGCGGTTGGTCAAGTCGCTGAGCGGACTGGCTTTCGCCCTCTCCCAGCTCGGCTCAGCGGAAGCCGCGGCGGTTGCCCGGCGGACCGTCGAGGCCTACCGTCGGCTCGGTCCGGAACTCCGCGCCGAACCCGATTACCAACTCGCCGTCGCCCTCGAATGGTCCACGGTCGCTCTCCGCGCGGCTGGTGACCATGAGGCCGCGTTGAAAGCGGTCCAGGAGCGTATAGTGCTGGCAACAAGATTCATGTCCCATAGCTACCTGTTCGCGATCCAGCTGCCGCTGGCCCACCTGGAGGCCGCAGTAGTGCTGACGTCGCTCGGCCGCGAGCCGGAGGCGATCGAAGCCGACGGACAGGCGGTCCTGTCCTCGGTGACTCGACTGACACCGTCGGAGCCCTCGGCCTCATCTGCAGAACAAAAAAGTCAACGAATCGACGAGCAGCGGTTGGCTAAACTGTTCAACGAACGTGGCTACCGGGCCCGAGAGGCCGGCCGGACTGAGGCTGCGCTCGACCTGTTGTGCCGCTCAATACCGTTCGCTCGACGGGTCGAGGACGTGGTCTGTGAACGGTTGGCGCGCGAGAACGTCTATCTGGCGCTGCGGGAGGCGCAGCGCTATCCGGAATCCCTCGCTGCTCTGCTGGGTCTGGCCGAGTTCTTCGCCCGGGAGGCCCAGCCCTCTCCGTCCGACCTAACCGACACGGTACCCGAGTCAGTCGATGCATCGCCGAACGAGCGGGCCGACCTGGTCAGATATGCCTCCCGGTACCGACAGGAGGTGATCGAGACCGACCAAGCGCTGACCGAGCTAAGTGAGCCACTTATAGTCCGTGACTGGATGGTCGAGGTCGACGTCAACCAGTGGGTGAAGAAGTACGGGGAGGCGCAGGTGCAAGACCGAAGGATTCTGCTGGTCGAACGCCACCAGGACGTGGTCGAGGTGCTCGGGCACGCCAGTCCGGAGCGCCGCCGCGAGTTCGTCCAAGCGTTCCTTGCCACCCTCGCCCAGCGGCCGGAGTCCTGACCAAGCAATTCTGGTAGCAGGGAGCCGTAACGCTTCTGTCGCGAGCCTGCCCGAGTTGGTGCCTCCTAAGAGACGTCTCGTAACCGTGGCGTCTGTGTGTTAAGGATGATCGGGCAGGATGCGTGGGTGCAGGTGATCACGGCAGCCAACTCTGAGTGGATCTTTCCGTTCACCGGGTTGCAGCCCGCCCACTTCCGCACGGAACGCCACCGACGTCCGGCACCGCGTCGGCTGGCCGGCCGAGATCGCCGGGCACCGGCGAGCACACCCGGATGATCGCGAATGCCTACAGCACCTCGACTCGTTCCGGCTCTCCACCCAGCTTGACGTGGTCAATCGCCTCCTGCGTCAGCCGGAACCGGTGGCGTCATGACTGACCATGTCGTCTCGGCGGTACGTCAACGGCCCCCTACCCTGGAGCGCCATGGACAGGATCGCCATCATCGGTTGCGGTGGCAGCGGTAAATCCACGATCGCCCGGCAGCTTGCCCAGATCCTCGACGTACCGCTGACCCACCTCGATGCCGTCTACTACGACGAGCAGTGGCGCCCGTTGCCGCAGGCCGAATTCGCCGCCCAGCAGGAGGAACTCGTCGCTGGGGAACGGTGGATCATCGAGGGCAACTATGCAACCACCCTGCCCATCCGGCTGGCTGCCGCGGACACAGTCCTCTTCCTCGACCTACCCGCCGCAGCTGCCTGTGGGGCATCAAGCAGCGGCGCTGGCGCTACCGAGGCGGGCAGCACCACCAGGATGGCGTCTACGACCGGCTCACCTGGAACTTCGTCCGCTACATCCTCGATTACCGACGCACTACGCGACCCCGGGTACACAACCTTGTCCGAGAACACGGACCTCACGTCCGGCTTCTCACCCTCAACAGCCGCCGGCAGGCCAACCAGTTGATCAACCGCGTACGGGACGAACACCAGCCCTTGCCCTAACCGCAACGGGACGGCGCGCTGTGCCAGCTGCCCGGCGAGCCCGCTTCAGCCTCGCACAAGCCTCTCGTCGCCTGCCCAACCGCCTCCAGTGCGCGAGCTGAGCGCGTCCTACGGCCCGGACCGTCCGTGGGTAGCCCATCCCTGCCCGCCGCCTGGCCGACCTCTAACGCTCAGCTCGCTTGGGATTCGGGCGTGTTGCTCCTCGCCGAGTTTTAGTCGGACACAGTCGGCAGCCGGTTGGGATGCCCCACCTCTCCTCTGCGACTTGACCTTCAGCGATAGGTGAGCGTGGATCACTAGACCCCACGCCGGTACGGCGCGGGATGCCAGATCGAGCCCGGCCGCGTCGGTGTAGAACACATGCCCGTGGCCCCGACGGACGTAGGAGGTCCGAGGCTAATGAGTCTTGCCGTTAAGGGCGCTCTTCTCGCGACGAAAGACCTAGGGAAGAACGAGCGGGCCGTGGCTATCGCCATCGCTGCACACGCCAACCACGAGGGTAAGGCTTGGCCTTCCGTCGCCACCATCGCCAACTACGCCGGCTGCTCGGAGCGGACGGTGCAGCGATGCCTCACCAAGCTGGTGCAGCTCGGCCATCTGGCGGTATCCAAGGTCGCCGGGATCGCCACCCGCGTCTACCGCCTGGTCGCCGGAGCCGGGCGGACGGGAACCGCCTCTGCGGTGACAAATCAGCAGGGCAGGGTGACAGATTCGGCCAGCAGGGGTGACAGACAGGGTGTCACCGGAAGCCTTGAAGACCAATCAATGAAAGACAGGCGGGCACCGGTTTCCGACCGATTTGCTCCGCAGAGGAAGCAGACCCGCGCTCCGGGTTGCGCCGAGCGTGGCGGCGCGGCGCCGCCGATGACCGGCGGTGGCCGCCGCTGCTCGCGTCCGGGGCACATTGGCCAACCTGCTGGCAGGTGCATTCCCTGCCGCTCAGAGGCGATCGAGCGCCGGGCATGATCGCGACCGTCACTTATGTGCTGGCATGCTGATCGGTCTTCGGCTGGACGTGCGCGGTGCACCATGAGACAAGCGAGGGCCGCCCGGCGTAGTCGGCCAGGGTTTCGCCGAGGCGCGGTCACGTCGATGACTCATGTGGACCCAGGGTCAGACGTCCCTCTTGGTCGAACCGGACTCGGCCGCTGGTCACGGCGACGTGCAGGCCGTATCGGAGTAGCTTGTCGATCTTGTCGGTGCGCCGTCGGTAGCCGAGGCGCTCCAGCCCCGCGCGCAGCAGGCGCTCCTCGTCCACGCTCGGCACGTCCTGCAGAACGTGCACGAACGCGTTGGCGACCTCCTCGGGAGGCACCTCCTCGAACGCCCGGTCGTTGCTCGCCTGGGTGACCCGGTACGCGCGGTACGTCTGCGGGTCCGTCTCCTCGGGCCAGGCGTACCGCCCCACGGTGGGATGGCCGTACAGCCGGCGGGCGTCGACGAGCGCGAGCACGGCAAGGCGCCGGTCCTCCCGGGTCCGCAAGAAGCCGAAACGGGCCAGGGCCAGGCGGGCGAGCCGGTGCTGTTCGACCGGGCCTTCCGCCGCGATGGTCTCCCGCAGCGCCTCCCGGACGAGCCCGCGTACCCGCTGGTCGGTGGCGAGAAGGTCGAGGTCGTTCTGGTCGCCGAGCGGCGTCGGGGTGTACGGGACGAAGGGCCTGACTTCGAGAGCGCCGGTCGTCGCCGGCGGCGCGCCCGCGACGGGGGCCGGCGCGGATGCGGTGGCGAGGTCCGTGACGGGGGCCGGCACCGCCGCTGTGGCGAGGCTCGTGACAGGTACCGGCGACACTTCCGTGGCGGGATCGGTGTCCTCCGCAACGCGCGGACCCGACAGCTCGACCAGGTGGACCTGCTCGACGTCCTCGGCCGTGCGGGGCGTCGGCAGCTCGACCGTGCCGTGGGGCGCGACGGCTTCCGCTGGCGCGGGCGGCTCTGGGGCGTCGGCTTTTGCGACGGCGTCGTCGACGCGGTCGAGCAGCGCGGACCGGTCGTGGATCCACGCCGGCAGCCAGAACCGCACCACCTCCGGCCAGCCCATGATGGTCCGGAGCAGGGCGGGCGCCAGGTCCCGGTCGGCCACCGTCGGGCGGGCGCTCCAGTCGGGGCCGTCCAGCATGACGGCCACCTGCCAGCGGGCCGAGCCGGGCCGGCGTACGGCGAGGTCCACGGTGAAGTCGGACAGGCCGTGTGAGGTGCGGACCTCGTGGCCACGGTCGCGCAGCGCGGCGGCCACCTCGTCGCGGATGCGGCTGCGCCGCTCGGCCCGATCGGTGGTCAGGTCGCCCAGCCGGTCGACGCCAGCCGCGGCCATCTCGCAGTACGCCCGCAAGTGCTGCGTGCCAACCGCCGAGGTGCGGGACAGGTCAATGTCCGACGGGTTGAAGGATGAGAAGAGCACCACCTGCCGGCGGGCCCGGGTGATCGCCACGTTGAGCCGCCGCTCACCGCCGGCCTGGCTCAGCGGACCGAAGTTCAGCGGAAGCTGGCCGGTGTCCGGGTTGGTGGAGAAGGCCAGGGAGAACAGGACGACGTCCCGCTCGTCGCCCTGCACGTTCTCCAGGTTCTTGACGAAGATCGGCTCGGCGACCGCGCCGGAGAGCTGCTCGCGGATGATCGGGTCGGTGCTGTCCTCCAGCAGGTTGAGGATGAGGTCCCGCTGCTGGATGTTGAAGGTGACCACACCGATCGACTGTCCGGCGGTGGCCGGGTCGTGCAGCCGCCGGGTGATGTCGGCGAGGACGGCGCGCGCCTCGACGTCGTTGGTCCGCGAGCCGCCGCGGTCGTACCGGCCGTCGACCCGCCGCCAGGCGATGCCGGTGGAGCCGCTCATCCCCGGCGACGGGAGGCTGGAGAGTTTGTTGTCGTAGTAGTAGCGGTTGGAGAAGGCGATCAGCGACTCGTCGTGGCTGCGGTAGTGCCAGGACAGCCACCGCTGCGGCAGCCCGGACTCGACGGCTTCGCTGAGGATGCTCTCCAGGTCCTCCAGTACCGGGCCGTCGCCCTCGTCGACGTCGTCAACGGTGTGGCTGGCCTGCATGATGCTGGACGGCGGCATCTGCCGGGAGTCCCCGACGACCACCACGGCACTGCCCCGCCCCATCGCGCCGATCGCTTCGGCGACCCGGATCTGCGACGCCTCGTCGAAGATGACCAGGTTGAATCGTTGGCTTCCCGGGGCCAGGAAGTTCGCCGCCGAGGCGGGGCTGACCAGCACGCACGGCGTCAGCGCCAGCACGGCGTCGGGGTACTGCTCGAACAGTTCCCGGAAGGACCGGCCGCCGCGCTTGCGGCGTAGTTCCGCCGCGAAGTCGGCGAAGCGGCCCCGCCGGTCGGTCGGGCTGAACGGGCGGCGGCGGACCAGCACCGAGGGCAGGCGCTCGGGCAGCGCCGCCCGCAGCTCACCGGCGGCCGTCTCGAACTGGGCGATCTCATCGTCGTGCAGTTCCGGGTCGAAGTACTGCAGCCCGCCGGCCCGTACCCGCTCGCCGAGGGAGGCGGCGGCGACGCCCCGACGGTATGCCTCCTCGGCGAACTGTCCGTTCACCTCGGCGCGCAGCAGCTGGTCCCGGTAGTCGGTGAGGCCGGCGGAGGCGAGCACGTCGGCGTGGGTGAGGACGGTGGCCCAGCGGCGCAGCGGGAAGAGTTCCTCGCTGCGCAGGTCGTGAAGCCAGGTCGCGCCGTCCCGCTGCCAGGCGTCGACCCAGTGCGAGCCGGCCGACCACAGGGCCAGCTCCGGCTCTGCGGAACGCAGCACCCCGCGCCAGGCCCGCCACCGGGAGGCGACCCGGTCCAGGAGGGCGGCGTCGACGTCGGAGATGCCGCGCTGGAACAGCTCCCAGGCCTGCGGGTGCCGGGCCAGGAGCGTGCGGCTGGCCCGGGTCGCTTCGATCGCCTCCGCCAGCCGCTGCTGTGCGTCCGGGTTCGTGGGCTGCCATGCTGGGATCCGTAGGCCGCCGAGCGCGACCGCGTGCTGGTGCAGCGCGGCGGCCTGGGCCTGGGCGGCGACCAGGCGTCCGGTGGTCACCTCGACCCGCTCGACGTCGAGCGTCGCACCGGCGACCAGGTGCACGGCCAGCTTGTCGACGACGGCCTGCCGGCGCTTGCGCTTGCCGAGCAGCTTCTTCGCCGCCTCCTGCGTCTCGGCGTGCCAGGCGGCCAGCTCGGGCCGGGCGAAGACGTCCGGGCGGAAGGTGGCGAGCTCACCGGCGAAGCCTTGGTGGAAGGCGGCCAGCTCCCCCTGAAGCCGGGCCGCGGCCTCGTCCCACCGCCGGTCGCCAGCGCGCACAGTGGTCTCCCGGTCCGGGAGCATTCCGCGTACGGCGAGCCAGGCGCCGGCCTGCAGCTCGGTGACGGTTTCCGGGGTAGGCAGCGTCCGCAGCAGCCCGACCAGGTGGGGGCTGGCGGCGAGGTCGGCACGGAGGCGTTCGAGGTCGGCGGCGATCTCGGTGACGGCCGCGCCGTGCAGCCCGTCGAGGGTCCGGCAGCCGCTGAGTGCCCAGGGATGCTCGGGCCGGACCCGCGCGGAGCGGGCGGCGGCCGGGAACTCCCGCAGCGTCGTCTCCACCTGAGCGCGTACCTCGGCGGGTGCGTGCAGGTAGCTGACCGGAACCGGGGCGGCCGGGCCGTCCCCGTACGCGAGGACCTGCTCGTAGGCCGACCAGAGCGACATCCCGACGGGGTTGGCGGTGTGGACCTGCGCTGGATACTCGGCCAGCGGGGCGAGCCGCGTCCGGTAGGCCGTTTCGACGGCCATCCAGTCGCCGTCGCTGCCCAGGTCGTACTGGTCCAGGGCGTCGCGCAGCTGCTGTCGGATGGCGTTGAGGGACTGCTTGCGCCCGTGCAGGTCCAGCGCGAACGGTCCGAGGCCGATCTGCTTGAGCCGGCGCTTCACCACCTCGAGGGCGGCCTGCTTCTCGGCGACGAACAGCACCGAGCGGCCAGCGGCGACCGCGCGGGCGATCATGTTGGTGATGGTCTGCGACTTGCCGGTGCCGGGCGGCCCTTCGAGCACGAACGACTGTCCGCGCTCGGCCATGACGATCGCCTGCATCTGGGAACCGTCGGCGGGGATCGGCAGGTGCAGCTCCCCCTCGTCCACGGCGACGTCGGTGTCGTGGTCCGGCCGGGCCGGGTCGTCGAAGGTGGCGCCGGAGGATTCCACAAGGTGCCGGACCACAGGGTTTTCCTTGAACCGGGGCCAGTGGTCGCCGAGGTCCCGCCACATCTGGAAGGTGGAGAACTGCAGCAGCCGCAGGCTGGCGGTCTCGTCGATGCGGTAGTTCAGCCGGTTGTCGACCAGCCCGGTGTTGATCGCCGCGAGGGTCTTCGCGATGTCGATGCCGTGCTCGTCGAGGACCGGCTGCTCCAGCTCCGGGATCCGCACGCCGTGCTTGACCCGCAGCCACTCGATGAGGCAGTAGTTAGGGCTGGCCACCTCGGTGCCGTCGATGACCATCGCGTACGGACGGCGGCCGCTGCCGCCCTCGATACGCACCGGCAGGAGGAACAGCGGCGCGTACGCCTCTCCCCCGGTGGTCTTGGTGTGCACCAGGGTGCCGATGGTCAGGTAGAGGTAGTTGCTGCCGGTCTCCTGCTCCATCGTGCGCGCCTCGCGCTGCAACGCCCGCATGGCGCTCTTGTAGCGGGCCTCGGTCACAGCGCCGTAGACCCGCCGGTCGGTGCGCAGCTCCCGGGTAAGGATCTCGGCGTCGAGGTCCTGCGCCCGGCGCGCGCCGGCCAGCTCGTGCACGTGGCTGATGTCGTCCTGCGGGATGACCTGCACCTGGCGGCCGTCGTGGATGAGGTCGTCCAGCAGGGCGAGGGCGCCGGCCGGCACGTGCAGGTCCAGGCCGCGGCCGCGCTTGGGCAGGTTGAGCAGCGGGTTGCGCAGGCTCAGGTCGAGCAGGGACTTCCGCCACTGCTGGATGCGCGCCGGGGAGCCGTCGGCGGGCTGTGGCACCTCGTCGCCCTCGTCGGCGAGCTGGCGCAGCTTCGCGGCGGCGACACCGGGCGGAAGGTCGAGCGACGCGCCGGCGTTGGGGGTCGTCTCGGTGTCGACGGGCGCGGGCGCGACCAGTTCGTCGGCCGAGGGCAGCGGCTGGATGCCGGAGCGGTGGGCGAGGTGGATGTCGATGACGCCCTGCAGCCGGTGGCCCTCGCTGCGGAAGTGGCCGAGGCCGACCCTTACCGCCTCGGTGAAGGTCGCCGACTGGGTGCCGGGCCCGATGCGGGTCAGCTCGACCGGCACCGCGCGGCCCGAGTCGACCATCGAGATCAGCAGGTTGGTCTCGGTGACCGCCGCGGCGCCGAGCCGCTCCTCTTCGAGGAGGAAGCCGCCGAAGGCGTGCCCCTCGCTGATGAAGACGAGCGGGTGCACCCCCGCCGCCTCCAGGCACGCGGCGTAGGTGACGGAGAGGTCGAGGCAGTTGCCGAGGCGCCCGTCCAGCACCGCGGCCGTCGTCCGCACCTTCTGGCCGCTGTTCTCGAACGACGCCGGGAGGGTCTGGTAGGTGATCTCGAGCTGGCGCAGTGCCTCGTACACGGCGCCGGCGATCAATGCCGCCCGCTCCGAGCCGTCCTGGTAGCCCTGCAGCGAACCGGAGCCGGTACGCGCGAGCAGGATCTGCGCCGCCGACCGCAGCACCGCCTCGACCGCCCGGGTGTTCGGCTGCACGAAAGCGGCCAGGCTGTCGTAGAGGGCGGGACTGTTGAACCACTCGTTGTGTGCGAGCACCCGTGACGGGGCGACCATCGTCAATGCCTGGCCATCCGCCTCAACGGTGAGGCGGTAGTCGACCGGGAACGCCTCGTCGGTGCGGTAGAGCAGCGCCCGGTCCGGGGTGACGTCCCGGAAGTCGTCCCAGCCGGTGCTCGCCCCGGGCCGCAGCGGCGCGGTGAGGGTACGGGTCCACGGCTCGGTGAGAGCGCCGTCGGGGCCGAGTAGCTCCAACGTCAGGGTCACGTCCGCCAGTGGTCCCGTGCCGCGGTTGACCAGCGTGAGGTGGCGGACCAGCGGCACCCGGTTGTGCAACAGGGCGGCGTTGATCGCCGGCTGTACCAGCAGCGCGACGGCGAGCCGGTCGTCGTCCGCGGTGAACTGCGCGAAGACGCTGTCGGACATAGGCGTTTCTCCAGGTGGCGAGGCCAGGAAGGGCCAGCCTAACGGTCGCCCGACCGGTGGATACTCCCCCGTCCGTATGCCGATCTTGGTTGTCGTATGACTGGGGCAGGATGTGCGCCATGACGACGCACCAACCGACCACCCGGCGCCTGGTCTACGGCCACGCCACCAATCACGACTGCCTGGCCTTCGTCGACGCCGACGCCGCCACAGGCGAGGCCGCGGAGATCAGGGCGCTCGCGGGCGCGCGTACCTGGGGCGAGGCCCGGCAGGTGCAGATGACCCACCTGGAGAACCCCGCCGGGCCGGACTGCTACGAAGAGGACGACTACGCCGACGACAAGCCCTTCGACATCACCGAGCTGGGCGCGATCGTGGACGGGTACTGGCCGAAGATGGTCACGGTGCGGGCGCTCGACGTGCTGCCGCGGGACCTGCAAGACCGGTACGGCGAAGTCGTGCTCACGGTTCACGAGGGCGAGTACCTGCAGGTTCGGCTCGACGGCGAGGCGGAACTGGTCGCGGAGCTGCGCGGGCGTGGTTACGAGTTGGCCCGCGACGACGAACTGATCAACTTGGTCGACGGCGTCGGCATCGGGGGGTGACCGGCTAAGGAACCACTGGAGAGGCCGGCATCGCCTCCCAGCCGGCATCCCCCGTGGCTCGCACTCACCGGCGGCGCTTGTTCAGGCTCGGAAGGCCGCCAGATACGGTCCGAACGCTGCCATCCGGGTTGCTCCGGCCCGGCTTCTGTAGAGCCTCGGTGACCCGCCGACCGGCGAGATCGGAGGCGCTCAAGTTGACGACGTCCGACCGCCGCCAACTTCGCATGCGAGCCAGAGCCTGCCCGCTGTCGGCGATACCGGTCAAGGCACGGATCGCCGGCATAGCCCGGGACGGGTCGGCGAGCAGGAGATGGGCGACATCGGCAGCGCTCAGCTGGCGCGGCGAGGTGTTGCCGACCGGGACGAGTGAGGCATGAATCTTGCCGTTCTGGAGCCACAGCCACACCGGCCGTTTGCCGTCGCCGGCCCGCATCCCCGGGATGGTCGACGTGGCACTTCGGCTGACGGGAGAGGGCTTGGGCGGCGGAAGGCGGGCTGGTAGATCGGCCGGTGGCTGCGCCAGCCGCTGCGCTTGCTTCGGGACGTCGGCGGCCGAGCGGGACGTGGCGGCATCCCACGATGGCACGTCGCCGGGTTGCCGCGGCTGGGTCGGTATCCCATGCGCTTCTCGCATGAAGCCGCCGGCGACCGCCCATTGCTCCGGGGTGAACCGGACCGGGACGAGCTCGGTCAGGTACGGCGCCGACGGATCGTGAATTGTGAGTTGCGCGCGCCGCTTGGCGTGGTCGGTTGCGGTGAGCGAGCCGATGTCGAGGACCATGGCCAGCGGTATGCGCCGGACGTAGGCCCTGGGCCACGGCAATAGCCGCCTGTGCCGGAGGACAAGGTGTTCCTTGTCGAACCAGGCGTCCCAACGCCGAGCGGCCAACCCGACCACCTCCCCGTGCTGCGCACCTTAGCGGCGGCAGAATCGTCGGTGCACTCGACTCAACGGGCAGTTCAGATGCCAGATCGTCTGGTGGTGTCAACGGCGCTGGCGGCGAAACCCTCACCGCGAAGGCCCGCCCTTCAGGTGCACCTACGATCGACGCTGTCATGGCGGCCCTGACCGTTCGTGCCGGCGCGTTCGGCCACGCCGCCCCGTCCAAGCTTCGCCGACATGCTCGCCAGCCCGCAGGCTGAATCGTCTAACCGCCCGCCTCGGTCGCTAGCCTCACCCACAGACGCGACAGGCCGGATGCTCGAGGGACCGGCGCAACGTCGGCTGCGTACCCGCAGCAACCCTGCGGGGGACGGTTGATCTTGATCGCAGGCAACATGCCGCCGATGAAGTCGATGGAGAACTCAGGGCGCGATCCGGGGGATCCCCGCCTGCCCGTCCTCGCGCCAATGGCGTTGCCGGGCCGCTGTGCCCGTTGTCGGCGATCCGCCGCTTTGCGGCTACCGGCACTCCGCTGGTCAGCGTGCTTGTGATCGGCTCGACCGACTTCGACCCTTGTCGTGGAACCGTTCGATCTGTTCCACGCTGGTGCACACCACGGTCTTGGAGGCCCGCCAATCCGTCCTGCACCCAGGGCTCAGAGCTGACGTCAATCTGCTGCCAGCGTGACGAGTCCGCGCCCATGTACGGTTCCCCCATCTCGGACGGACCTCGGCACCTTACCCGCATACCAGATCCAGTCTTCGGCGAGCCGAATTGAACCGCCCATCTCAGGCGGGGTGATGAAGCGGCGCAGCAGCTTCGTGCATGGCGAGGTGGGCAAGGATGTTCACGTCTTTTAGGAGTTGCTCAGGCGGTTGGCGCAGGTTGAGCGGCCGGTAGCCGATGGTGGTGTTGGTGTTGCGGATAGGCCAGGTGGTGGGTGGTTCTGTGCCTTGGGCGTAGAGGATCCAACCGCTGCGTAAGTTCAGCGCGGTGCAGTAGGCGAGCATCTGGTAGACGTCGGCGTTGGTTGGTTTCCCTGCACCGGGCTCGATCTTGTACTTGGCGTCGAAGACGGCCACTGGTTGGCCGTCGATGATATGCAGGACATCGGGTTCGATTCGAACGGCGTGCCCTACGTCAAGCGGCCATTTGCCAGGTGTCTCGGTGTGGCCACCGTAGCTAGACAGCGCCTCGCGCAGGGCCACGCCAATGAACGCTTCGAAGACCTTCTCCATGTTGACGACGAAAGCTGCGATGGCATAGCGGCCGGCACCGGGGTCGGCGGAGCAGTGCCGCAGAATCAGCTCGCTGAGTCGTAGCGCCGGGGCGTATCGGGCGTTGAGCCGGCTCGGACGCCACACGGGCAGCGGAGCTCCTTGCGGTAGTACGCGCACCCCGGCCAGGCGGGCATCCAGCTCGGTCAGATCAGTCTGATCGGCGTCGCGTAGCCGCGGCACGGCCAGCATGCGTTGGACGGCCGTGCGCAGGAGACGGTTCTCCGGGATGTCGTTGCTGTGGTCGTCGTACCGCACCTCGACCGGTAGCGGCACGCCGGGGCGTGCGGCCGCGTGGTCGCCGAACCGGATTCGTCCGCGTACGAGCGGCAGGGCGTCGTCGACGGTGACGTATCCGTGCAGCGGACCGGAGGCGAGTGCGCGACGGGTGTAGCGAATCAGTGATGTGGCCAGGGCCGGCCACAGTCCGGCGGTGGGGACGCCGGCCACGTCTTCCGGGCGGAATCCGGGGTTGGTCGCGTAGCCGAGGAAGAAGAGCATGTTGGCAAGGCCGACCTTGGGCGTCACCTCAATCTCGAGATTGCCGACACGGATTGCCCCGACCTTTCGGCCGGCTTTGATCTTCCATTGGCCGCCGACGACAGGGCTCACGGTAACGAGGCCCGCGGCACGCAGCGCGGCGACCTGGTGGTCGTCCAGTGCCAGCACGACCGCCTTGGATCCGACCTCGGTGAGGACGATGGAACCCGGTGTGGCGCTGGTGTTCACGCCAGGCCCGCGGCGACGTCAGCGTTCTGGGCTGGCACGGTGACTCGCGCAGCGTCGGTGTCGTCGCCTACCCGCCGATTAGGGGGACCTTGTGTGGCGATAGCCGTGCGGATTGCGGGCAGCCCGAACCGGCTGCGGACCGCTGCGCGTGATAGGCGTCCCGCGTAGTGCTCCTCGAGTAGCGGCAGGAGGTCGTGGTCCCAAATCCGTGTGAGGCCGTCGACATGCTCCGCGGTGGGGCGCATGAAGTAGGAAGGGCCGATCTTGAAGTCGTGGTCGGCGGCCCCGATCGCCGCGTTGAGCGCGCCCAGCAGGGCGGGACGTTCGTCATCGGCCTTGCCCTGCTTGTTCAACCACACGTTCAGCACCGACGAGACCGGTTCCTCGTCCGGGTGCAGCTCGACGAATGCGAAGCGGCGGCGGATGGCGGCATCGACCAGCGCGATCGACCGATCGGCGGTGTTCATAGTGCCGATGAGCAAGACGTTTGGCGGCAGGTTGAACGCCTCCGCCGGCGAGTACTGAAGGCGTACGGTGGCCTGCCGGTACTCCAGGAGGAAGTACAGCTCTCCGAAGACCTTCGCGAGGTTGGCGCGATTGATCTCGTCGATGACCAAGACGTGCGGCTTGCTTGGATTCTCCTTGGCAGCTGCGGCGATCTCCCGAAGCGGTCCGGGAACCTTGGCGAAGCCCACCCCCGCGCCGTCTGCGCCCTCAACTGGCCGGAAGCCTTCGAAGAAGTCCTCGTAGGCGTACGAGGGGTGGAACTGGACCAGACGGATCGCGTCCCGTTCTGCGATGTGTCGGGCCACTGCCTGGGCGATAAACGTCTTGCCCGTGCCGGGTGGGCCGAACAGGACGACTTGGGACCGCTCTTGCCACAGATCGAGCAGCTTCTGCAACCAGTCCTGAGGAAGGTTCAGGCGATCGGCGAGGTCGCCGGTAGCCGGCGGCAACGCCTGCACAGTTTGCGGGGCCTGCCTGCTACGACTGTTGCCCTGCGGTTCGGGGCCGGGAGGCTCCACCACCTCCTCGATCAGAGCCGTGAGCGCCTCCAACGCACCGGTCAGGTCAACGACAGCACCCTGCTGATCCAGCTCCGCCGGAAGGGGCGCTGGGAGGGTGTCCACCGGAACCGGGTTAATCGCCACCCACTGCACCGGTCTGACCAGCAGCAGCTCGTCTCCGTCGAAGACATAGTCCGGTTCCCCATCGATCACGCCGAGGTGCAGCTCGTCGTTGACCACTGTCGCCACGATGTCCTCGACGTTGATCAGCGACAGGAAGGCGTGGTACTCCGTGGCGAGCACGAGCCGCCCGGCGTAGTCCAAATGCCCGAACCCGGCATCCACGGCTGACCGCACCACGGATCGCTCTGATTCCGCAGGCAGCTGGCCGATGCGGGTGGCCACGAGCGAAACGACCTGGTCGCTCTTCCACTGGTCGAGCACGCCTTCACTCGCCCGGGACCGGACGAGCCAGGCACGCCGACCCTGCGGTGGCGGCTTCCACTGACTCGCAAACGGCGGCCGGTAGAAGTCGACTCGCTGCCCACCGACCCGCTTCTGCACCTGTGTGGTGATGTGGAACAGGTCTCTGTTGAGGTCCGGCGTCGGCGCCACTGCGGCACCTGGGGCGAACGCGTCGCGGATCGCCCGCTTGTGGGCCACGTTGACGATCGGCAAGAAATGCGTGGGGAACGCGAGGTAGAGCAGCGCCTCCCGCAACGAGGGCATTAGCTTCTTCTCGTACACAACCTCCTGCCACGCCCAGGGGTCGCTCAGAGCGAGAGCGCGCCGTTGCTCAGGTAGCGCCCACCAGGCCAGGAGAAACTCGACCGCGTCGGCCAGCCACTTCCACAACATCGTGTGGGCGCCGGTCCCCCCGTTCCAGGTCTTCTGCTGAAAAGCGGCAACGAGCTCCTCTGGGACGGTCGAAGGTGTGCGCATCCAGGCCAGCACAGCCTCAACCCGTCTGCGCTTGGTCACGGGGGTGAGGTTGCTCAGCGGAAGCGCCTGCAGGGTCAACAACTCCGCAACCAACAACTTGACCTCATCGGAGGCGTCATCGAGCTGCCGGTGCAACTTGACCAGGAACGCATCAGAGCCCTCGTCGGGGCGCTCGTTGTAGGCGCGGAACAGCTCCCTCACGGTCTCCCGGGCCCACGCCCGCCTGCCAGGAACAAGCAGCGAACCGCCCTGGCCGAGCCCCACATCGATGAGTCTGCGGCCGACGGACCGCACCAAGTCGTCGTCTCGCGAGGGAATGATCGCCTCGTTCTCCACGACTCACCCCTATCAGGCGCCGGCTATACATACAGGGCCAGCGGTGACGCCCACCGCACTCCAAGCAACCTAGTGAGCCCGGTACCACCCAGCAAGGGCCCAATTGGGCAAAAGCGGCCCATGCCGGGACCCCACAGCCGCATCCCGATATCGCATTCAGCCACAATCCGTATCTGTCTGAAACCTGACAGTAGTTCGTGACCTCTTGGATCTCGCCGTCTTCAATATCCAGACTGATGTATGGCCCGCTCGGACGGTACGCCAGACGGAAGCCGGCGCCGCCCTTCACCTCCCCGGTCGCAGGCACGCGCCCCCGACGGTTTCCCCCCGTCACTGCAGCCGCTGCTGGCCCGAATCGCCGACCGGCGAGCCGCCCGCAGCGAAGCAACCCTGCAAGCCGACATTCGCCAACTTCTGCTGGCCGGCGACTTCGGGCTCTCCGGCGCTCATCTCGACGACGTCGATCTCGAAGCCGCGGCGGGCGGCGGCCGGCGTATCGACATCGAGGTCGGCTACACCATCATCGAGGTCAAACGCCGTCTCCACGCCGGACGCTCGCTGCTGGAGGCTGAACGCCAGCTCGGCGGCTACGTACGGTCGCGCAGCTTGGAGAGCGGCCAGCGATACGTCGGCATCCTCACCGACGGCGCCACGTGGCGCGCGTACCAGCTGTCTGGCAAGCGATTAGCGCTCATTGACACCCACACGTTGGCCGCCAATCGCCCCGACGGCCTGGCCCTCTTCTACTGGCTGGAAGGAGTGCTGGCGACAAGCCAGCGGGTCCGGCCGGCGCCCGCGGAGGTGGCTCGCCGCCTCGGCGCACAGAGCACCTCTCACAAGCTGGATCGCGCCGCGCTCGCGGCGCTCTACGCCGAGCACGAGCAGCTGCCGACGGTGAGGTTGAAGCGGAAGCTGTGGGCGGAGCTGCTGGACAGCGCCCTGGGCACCCAGTTCGTCGACGACCGGGATCTGTTCGTCGAGCACACCCTGCTGATGAACAGCGCGTACATCATCGCGCACCTGGTCCTCGACATCGACGCCTTGGCGTTGCAGCCGCAGGACCTCATCACCGGGCAGCGGTTCGACCGGGCCCGCATCCTGGGCGTGGTCGAACACGACTTCTTCGGCTGGACCACCGAGGTGCCCGGCGGTCGGGAGTTCATCCAGGGACTCACCCGGCGCCTGGCGCGCTTCGACTGGCGGCAAGCCGACCACGACATCCTCAAGGTGCTCTACGAGTCGATGATCGGGCCCGAAACGCGCAAGCGCATGGGCGAGTACTACACGCCCGACTGGCTCGCCGAGCACCTCGTCGACACCTTTGTCGCCGATCCGCTACGGCAACGGGTGCTGGACCCCGCCTGCGGCTCGGGCACCTTCCTGTTCCACGCCGTACGCCGATATCTGGCCGCCGCCGAGACGGCGGACCTGTCGCTGGATGTCGCGCTGACGCAACTCACCGACCACGTGGTCGGCGTCGACCTGCACCCGGTCGCCGTGGCGCTCGCACGTGTGACCTATCTGCTCGCCATCGGCCATCAACGGCTCGCCGGCGAGCGGGGTCCCATCACCATCCCGGTATATCTCGGCGACAGCATGCAGTGGCGCGAACGCCGCGACCTCTTCACCGAAGAGCACGTGCGGATCAGCGCCGGCTACAACACCAGCGAGGTCGAGGAGTGGCTTCGCTTTCCGAAGGGCCTGCTCAACGAGCCGAGCCGCTTCGATCAGATCGTCGCGCGGCTGGCCACGATCGCGGCTAAGCCGCGAGATCCGGACAACCCGCCGTCGCTGGCGGCGTTCTTCCACCACATGGAGATCGGGCCGGACGATCAGGCGATGATCCGCAGCACCTTCGAGGCGATGTGCCGACTGCACGACGAGGGCCGCGACCATATTTGGAGCTACTACCTACGCAACCTCGCCCGGCCCGTCTGGCTTGCCATGGACGACAACCGGGTGGACGTCCTGATCGGCAACCCGCCGTGGCTCTCCTATCGCCACATGCCGCCGGGTATGCAGGCGATGTTCAAGAGGCTGTCCCACGATCGCGGGCTGTGGCGTGGCAACCAGTTCGCAACCCAGCAGGACCTCTCGGCTCTTTTCGTCGCCAGAACCATTCAGCAGTATCTCCGCGACGGCGGCGCGTTCGCTTTCGTCCTGCCCAACGCCGTGCTCGACCGTGAGCACTTCGAAGCTTTCCGCAGCGGGCGATACAAGGACAAGGTCGAGCCGACCGATGTTGCCTTCACCGGCTCCTGGGACCTGCGCCGCCTACGTCCGCATCCCTTTCCGCGGGGCGCCAGTGTCGTCTTCGGCAACAAGGCGGCCACGGGCAGTCCTCGCGGCCTCCCACCGGTCACCGACCGGTGGACGGGACGCCTCGTCGCCGATGCCAGGACATGGGCAGAGATCTCGCCATCCATTCACCGGGAGCCTGCCCCGTTGGGGCGGGCATCCCTCGCCGAGTCACCGTACATGGCGCACGTGCGCAACGGCGCGACCATCTTCCCCAAGATCCTTTTCTTCGTGGAGACCGATACGGGCGGACGGCTCGGCCTGGGTGCTGGCCGCCACGCCGTTCGCTCTGCGCGGAGCAACCTGGAGAAGGCCCCGTGGAAGGAGTTGCCCGCACTCGAAGGCGTCGTGGAGAGCGAATTCATCCGCTCTGTGCTGCTCGGCGAATGCCTGCTGCCCTATCGGATCCTGACGGCGAAGAAGGCGGTGCTCCCGCTCGACGGTTCCACGCTGATGACCGGGCCTGACTCCGGGCTGGACTACTACGTCGGCCTTGCCGAGTGGTGGCAGAAGGCGGAGACCACCTGGGAGGCGCACCGCAGCAGCGGACGCCTCACCCTGAGCGAACGACTCGACTTTCATCGCGGGCTCACCGCCCAGTTCCCGGCGCCGCCTCTGCGGCTGGCCTACACCGCCTCCGGGATGCATGTCGCGGCCGCGATCGTGGATGAGCCAGCCGCGGTCGTCGAGCACAAGCTCTACTGGGCACCCATCGCCACCCGCGAGGAGGGCTTCTTCCTCTCGGCGATCCTGAACAGCAGCGCGCTGACCGACCTTGTCCGACCAATGATGTCCTACGGCAAGGACGAGCGCGACATCGACAAGCACGTGTGGAACCTGCCCATTCCCCACTTCGATGACGTGAACGGCCAGCACCAGCGGCTCGCAGAACTCGGCCAGCAGCAGTCTGAGACCATCGCCGGGTTACATCTGGCCGAGGGCGCGAACTTCGTGACGTTGCGCCGCCAGGTCCGAGCCGAGCTCGCACGCCACCCTGCCACCGACGAGATCGAGGCGGTCGTCATGGAAATGCTCAGCTGATGGACGCCTCGCCTGGTAGCGGCGCGAAGGAGCGGCCGATACTGCTCAGGGCGCATCGGATCGTAAACATCGGTGGCGGCGATTACGCCTTCACCGATCTTCGCAAAACGGATCTTGGCGGTGTGCAGGGCCGGCAGTTCCGCTTCTTCACGCCGGTGCGGCGGGACCGGATGCGCTTACCCACCTCCCTGCCGGAGTTCGCGGGGTTGCGGCATGTGGCCAATCTGTCCGACAGTCCGGTGACGGTGGCGGCGGAGCTCGGTGGACACTGGTCGGAGTACAACCTCGCTGCGATCACGCACGTCGCCGCCTGCAACTTCCGCTGTTCCTACTGCTACGTTGACTACCGCCATCTCGCCGGTCAGGACGCCTTTATCACGAGCGCCGACGGTGTGGTGGACGAGTTCCTCGCGCTCAGACGCACGGCCGAGGCTGCCGGAAAACAGCTTAGCCTGTTGCGTGTGAGCGGCGGGGAGCCTCTGCTCGCGCCTTCCCTGGTGATCGAGATCTACCGCTGTCTGGCAGCGCGGGACCTGCTCGGGTCCGTCGTCTTGAAGGTGGAGTCCAACCTTTCCGCCCTGCCGTACGCCTGGCAGCAGAGCGGTCTTCGGCTCTCCGCGGCCGAGCGCGAGGAGCTGCGGCGCGTCAAGGTTCACACGACGCTGCATCACCCGCCCGGCAGCGGCGACTGGCCCGCCATCCGCGACGGGATCGTCCTGGCACTCGAGCTTGGGTTCGATCTGTTTCCAGCGGTCGGCGCCAGTGACTGGACCGCAGAGCAACTCGACAGGACCTTTCACGAGTTGGCCCTAATCAGCCCGGGGCTCCCGCAGCGACTCGCGGTGCGCCCCTTCCACCTGGACTACCCCGCTCTCGCCGACCGCCGGAAGCTGCCCCTACCCAACGAATCCGAAGCGCCTTCGATGGTGTGGGAGGAGATTCTGCGACGGCACACCGGTGTCGGGTACCTCGACGAACCTCGTCATCTGGTACCGCTCAGCTGAGCACGAGTACCGACAACACTCGGAGGATCCATGCCGGAAATCAAGGCGATCACGATATGCAGCAGCTCCAAGTTCTACGACACAGCCCAGCGTGCCGAGGCTGCGTTCCGTGACCTGGGCATGACCGTCCATACCCCTCGCTACGACTTCAACGAACAGCAAGTGACGGTCGGCGAGTCGGACAAGGTTCGGCTCACCCACGACTTCCTCGCCAAGATTGCCAAGTCGGACGCGATATTCGTCGTAGCTACGGGCGGATACGCGGGCGTGAGCGTATGCATCGAGGTCGGCTACGCCGCGGGGCAGGGCAAGGCCATCCTGTTCTCCGAACAGCCAACCGAGTTCGCACTCCGGGCGCTGGTCGACGCGGTGGTTCCGGTCGAGGAGATCGGCCCAGCGCTGCGGTCGGTGGCCAGGGCCGGAGCAGCGGGCCGAACGCAGTGATAGTCGCCGTCCCCGGATCATCGAGCCGACTGTACGGCCCGGTCGCCGACGCCATCGGTAGCCGCTTCGCCAGAAATGACGAGGCGCATCCGAGGTCATTGTGGCACCGCATAGGCGCGGATTCGCTTGTCCACTGTCGGGGCTTCGACGTACCAGAACTCGTGGCTTCGGAAGCCGTCGACATCGGCATCACCGGCTATGACGTGTGCGTCGAATGGTGCCTTGCAAGCGGCCAGTCGCTCACCATCCGGGCGTTGCCGCCGGCTCGGACATCATTTGTCACCTACTGCACGGTCGCCGGCCGAACGCCACACACCATCTACACCGAATATCCGGCCATCACCCGGGCCTGGCTCGCCGCCTGCGCGAACCCTCAGCCAGTGCGGATCGTACGGCTGCACGGGTCCACCGAAGGCGTCATTCGCGCCGACGACACCGGCGCCGGATTGCTGCTCGTGACCTCGGGGCAGACCCTGGCCGCGAACGGTCTCGACGTGGAGGTGCCGCTTCTCGCCACCGACGTGTGCGTCGTGACGCGTACCCTGCCTCCCGCCGGGCAGACGCTGATCGACCTGCCGTCGCTGCCGGTGCTGCCACTGCCAAGCTTCTGCCAGGCACCGGGCGGGAGTGCCGACAAGCCAATACCGCGGCAACGCGACGGAGGGTTGCGCCGGTGAGGTCGACATCGTCTGGGAGATCGTCGCGTGGAGCTTGAGGTAGCTACCGTTTCCTCCGGTTGGCCCAAGGTTCTGTCGGCCTTCTCCCGAGGGCAGCCGGCGCGGGTCGCGACACGGCACGGGATCTGTTTCGACATTCCGGGCCTCACCGTCTGGCTGCGGAACCCGGCAGACCTGACACCGCCACAGGGTTACCTCTACCCGGAACTGATCAAGGACTACCGAGACCGGATCTTCGGCGACCAGCGGGAATCATCGCTGCTCTACCAACGATTACGGGAATGGGTCGCGGCGGACGGCTCACCGATCGACCAGTTCCAGCAGGCCATCGCAATGCTCCGGCAGGACGAGCACAGCAGGGCGGCGGTCTTTTCCATGTGGCGGCCGGAGGAGGACCTGGGCGGCCCATTCCCGGTGTCCCCGGTCGGCGGTGCCCTCCGGATTGTCGGCGACGGCCTCGTTCTCTTCCTCACCGCCCGCAGCGTCGACGTCTGGATCGGGTTCGTACCCGAGCTATTGACCTTCGCGCAGCTGGCATCGGACGCCGCCCTTGCGCTCGGGCTGCGCAGCAGCAAGATCTGCTACCACATGTTCAGCGCGCACCTGTACGAGGTGGATTACCTCACCTACCTGGCGGGAGCGGAATGATGCGGTCACTCACGCTGCTCGACAGCGGCCTCGTGGACACGCACACCCTCGACAAGGTGCTGCAGTCGGTCGTGTTCTTCTCCGACCGCGTGGTGCTGCGGGCCTCCTTCGAGGTCCCAGCGGCGTACCGGGACCGTGCCACCGAGATCAACCGTCGGATAGACGAGCTACGGGAGGCCGGGCTCCTGGGGCTCTGGGGCTACGAATACGAGGTCGACGATGGTGGCCGGGTGCGCTTCGGCCAGGGCGCGAAGCAGGGACGCCGTGCTGACCTGGTCATCCCACAGGGGCAGATGCGCGAAAGCCTGACCCGGATGGACGAGGTGATGCGGGCGATCCGAGAGGAGGCGTACCGCCGGATCGAGACGGACACGCGGGCGCTGCGGCAGGGCGCGGCGGAGATCGTGAGCTTGCGCAACCACATGGCGTCCCTCGTCATCTCCTCCGAGCTGCGGCAGGACGGCATGCTGTCCAACCCGGCGGTGAAGGCTCAGCTCACTCAAAGCCTCGGCCGGCCGCAACCGCAACGCTTCGAAGCCGCAGTGGTCAAGGAAGTGCTGGGACAGCTTCAGATCGGCTCACTCGACCAGCTCAGCGTCGACCAGATTGTCCAGTCCCGTCGCTACAACGCCGACTTCCGGACCCTGCTCGACGAGTCGTTGCTCGCGCTGTCGCGGGGCCTCGACCCGGTCCTGACCCCGGAGGCGACGGCGCGGGAGTTGACCCGCCGCTACCGCGAGACGGTCGCGGAGTTCGCCCGGCCGCGCATCGCCGGTCAGGTCGCACAGGAGGTGGTCTGGGATGTCCTGGGTGCCACCGTACCGTCGACGGTCGTCTTCAAGTACGGCCTCCGAGCACTCACCTGGCGAAAGGCAGCCCAGCGGGCCAAGCCTTTCCTGCTGTTGATGCATCTGGAGAGGGCCGCCAGGCGGGAGCCTCCCGACCTAAGGTGAGCCTGCTCAGCCGACCCGGGCGTCCGTGTGTGCTGGCGGATTGAACTGCGCGAAGGCGTACTCGATGTCGGCGAGCGCGCGGTGTGCCGAGCGCGGCAAGAGGTGGCGCAGATGCCACATCGCTACTGACACATGGCTCCCGGCCGGGGCACCACCGTCCGGTGTCCCGGCCGCGGCGAACGACCACACGAGAATCAGGGCCAGGGCATACCTCGTGTCCGGGATGTCGAAGCTCAGGTCGAACCAGCCTCGCGCCTGTCCGGGAACGAGAAACGTGCTGCCGTCCCGGCGGGCCTCGCTGAGACTGCCGGCCAGCGCCGCGGGGCTCTGGCCCGCTGCGTTATCCGCGACTCTCCACGCGATGTTGAACATCGAAGCGAGCGTCGCCGCCGCCGCAATGATCGCCCGGCATTCGCTGCCGTTGAGGTGCCGCCGCGCGCGGAGCAGCCTCATGCCGCAGGTCCTGCGGGCACGTGTTGCTCCAGCATGGGGGGACCCTCCCACGAGGCGCGGCGTGGTTCAAGGACAGCCGGCCCGTCCCGGGTCGAGTTGCCGACGCCGACGTTCACCTGTCAGCCCTTCGGCCTCAGCGCGGCGACCCGGGCAAGCACCGGCCGGAACGCCTCATCCTGGCCGTCCGGGCCGATCTCGACTCCTTCGAGCCACACCCATTCGCCGTCATACCACTCGCTGAGGTCCGGCCGGACCCGGACGATCCGGAGCCGGAGCGGACCGTCCGCGTACCGATAGTCGGACTCGGCGAGCTGAACCACTTCCCCGGAAGCCACGGACACGCGCGGGACGACCGGCACCCGGGCCGCCGCCTCGGCGGAGCCGAGCGGGCCCGCCGGCGGCTGGGGGCGTGGCCCGTTGGCCAGCGCGATCCGCCGTGCCCGCAGGATCAGCCGGTTACGGATCTGCGCGGGCGACAGATCGAAGACGGTCACCGCCAGTACGTCCGCAGGCAGCGCACAATGATCGAGTCGGCCCAGGCCGCCCGGGGGCAGGTGCCATCGGCGCGGCAGTCTGGGCATTTCCTGGTACGGGGATCCTCTGTGGGGCTGCGCCAGTGCACCTCGGCCATCCGATTTGCCCTGGCGAGCTGGGCAGGCGTCACGAAGAGTTCGTCGTCCGCGTCCGGCCGGGCGGACCGGGCCGGCTCACCGCCGGACGGCGCCTTGTCGGCCGAAGTCGGGAACCTTTGCCGGTTCCGCTCGCCTCGCCGGTGCGGTTCGTAGCGGCCCGCACGCTGGTTGCAGGGCGAGGACATCGCCTGCCGCTCCTCGGAACGCTCGTAGACGACCGCGCCGTCGCACCGCGACGTCATCCGCAGCTCCGGCACGACGTGCTCGACTGCCAACCGCCGAAACCGCGCCCACAGGTCCCCATCCGGCATCGCCTGCCCGGTCAGATCAAGCACGATCTTCCGAGGCCGCAAGAACCACTTCCACCGCCTACCCATGTTCTGCCACGCCTCCCCTGCCGACCGTCGAACACACCGCCGTGTGAACAGATGCACAGCATACACGCACATGTGCGCATGAAGAGTGCACTTGCGCAGAGAACATATGTTCAGTTCGCCTGCTCTTACCGTGAGGCCGTGGGAGACCTTCGGCTGGTGGCGAGCCAGGAAATTCAGGAAATGCTTGGCGTCTCACGCACGCGCGCCTACCAGATCACCAACTCGAAGACCTTTCCCGATCCGGTGGCCGTCCTGTCCGTCGGGCGCATCTGGCGCGCCGACGACGTGGAGCGGTGGATCAAAGCGCACCGCCGGGATCTCCAAGACTCGGAAGAGTAGCCATCGCCAAGGGAACGTGGCGGGCCCCGCGTCCCTCAGTGACTCTGTCTCCAGCCTGCTAGGTGTGTTCTGTCCACGGAAGTTGATGGCATGGCTGCGATCTTGCAATAGATGGGGGCCTCCGGGTGAGGTGGAGCATGTCCAGCCGCTCACACCGGTCCCCGAACCGGCACATCCAGGGGCCGAGCGCCGGAGGTTCGAGGAAGGGCTGATTGGAGCTGCCGATCCGCGACTTCACCGCAGAGCGGGCGGCGCACGTTGAGCTGGTCGAGTTCGCTCACCTGGTGCGGGCCGAACTGCCCGCGTTTCGGCGGGAGTCACTCGTGGCGCGGTCCGCCGGCCCGCGCCCGCCACGTAGGTCCTCCTTGGCAGTTGGAACGACGCGGCCGACCCGGCGACGGCTCACAGGCATTTCGTCTGCCGAGTACCCGAATGCATGAGCTACGTCGATCCCTGGGACGTCGGGCAAGCCTCGAGGCTGTAGACCGGCCCCTACGGCTCAAGGCTCATCGGCTGCCCGCCTGACTGGCACGCTCGAGCTCGCCGTCGGCACTCGTCAGCGAGGTCGCTATCTCGCCCTTCGACCTCACGGGCCAGTACCTCGAAGTCGTGCTGGGCATCGCGAGAGTCCCCGCCGAGCATGCGCAGCGTGGCAAGTTCGAAGCGCAGGCGCACCCTCGTAGCGTCGTCGAGAGGCGGTGACTGATGCGCTGCCAAGGCGGCCGCGAGCACGTCCGCGGCCTGCACGAAGCGCTCCTCCTCCGCCAGTTCGATGGCTCGTGCGTGCAGCTGTCTCGGCGTTTCTGCTGTTTGCTGGGTCGATGCCACCGCGGGATGTTCCCTCGCTGCTGTCACCGCAGTGTTCCGGGCTCCCTTTCCATCGGCGAATGGGGCGAGCAGTTGGCCGACCTCGGCGGCTGAGGCGGGTCGTTCGGCGGGATCCTTCGCGAGTAGGCAGAACAGCAGGTGGGCCAGGTCGTCGGGCACGTCACGCCGGTGCTCGGTGACGATCGGAATAGGTCCGCGCCTGTGCTGGTGCAGCATGTTGAGGGCGGTTTCGGCGTCGTATGGCGGGCGGCCGGTGAGCATCTCGAACAGGATGCAGCCGAGGGCATACAGATCTGTGCCCGGGCCTACCGGGCCGCCCTCTGCTTGTTCTGGCGCGATGTAGGCGGGCGTGCCGAGCGTGTGGCCGGTTGCGGTGAGCCGTGAGGCCTCTGCGGGGTCGAGCAGGGCGGCGACGCCGAAGTCGAGGACCTTCACCGTGCCGACCGGCGTGATCATGAGGTTCTGCGGCTTGAGGTCGCGGTGCACCAGTGAGGCAGCGTGTGCGGCGGCCAGCACGTCGCACACTTGCGCGGCGATTGAGGCCGACCGGGCGACGGCAAGTTCCTCCTCCTCGGCAATCAGGTCGGCGAGGACCATCCCGGGTATGAGCTGCATGACGAGGTAGAGGTCGTCGCCGTGCTGACCGAGGTCGTGAACAGCCGGTACCCCGGGGTGGTCGAGCCGGGCGGTGACCCTGGCTTCCCTTCGGAAGCGTTTGACGGCGGCCTCGCGCCCGTCCTCGGGCACTTCCATTTGGCGGAGGAACTTGACCGCTACCGGCCGGTCGAGCCGCTCGTCGTAGCCCGCCCAGACCTGCCCCATTCCGCCGCGGCCGACCGGATACGTCAGCTCGTACCGGTCGCCAATACGGTCCCGCGCCTGCACCTGCAGTCTCCCCTGGTCGCTTACCGCCCCTGGCTGGGCGGCACTTACGTTAGCTGTCGCTGCACGAGGCGGGCGGTCAGGAACGGGCTCGGCGTGCCGTGCCAGAACACTGCCAGCTCGTCGCGGGGCCGGGTGGCGGCCACGAACAGCAGGGACCGGTCCCGTTGGCGCTCGCGCTGGTAGCGCTTCGGATCGGTGTCCCGGTAGCGGCTGATCATCTGCCGGGGCACGAGGCCATCGCTGACCGCCGCGATGATCATCCGCTGGTACTCAAGGCCCTTGAATCGGTGCATGGTGCCGACGTGGATGCCGTCGGGCTGCTTCGGACCGTCGGGCCCGATCTCCACGGCGGGGAGTCCGTCGGCTTCCAGTCGGCTAATCACGTCCGCCGCAAGTTCCCGCGTGGGGACGCAGATGGCCACCGAGCCGTCGGTCGGGTTGCCCCATCCCCGCAGCTGCTCGGCAATGAGGTCCCGCTCCTGCGCCCAGGTAGCCGCACCCCGGAACACCGGTCGGCCGCCCCGCAACAGCGAACGGTAGCCGGCCAGGTTCTCCTCGCCACCGTCCAAGTCGTCGTACACCTCCCCGGTCATGATCTGCAGAGCATCGGAGAGGATCTGACGGGTCGTGCGGTAGCTCAGTGTGAGGCGGGACGAGCGGCCACGGATGTTGATGCCGAGGCTGCTCAGGGTCACGTGGTTGTCGTAGATGCGCTGGTGGGTGTCGCCGGTGAGGAACATGTCGTCCGGCCCGGGGATGACCATGGCGCGCAGCATCTTCCAGTGGGCGGCACTGAGGTCCTGCGCCTCGTCGACCACGATGTGGCGGTAGCGCGGGCGGTAGAAACCGCCGGACGACTCGCTGGAAGCGGCTGCGCGGTCCATCTCCAGGCGTGCTGCCCGCTGGGCCACCTGGCGCCAGGTCCAGACCCCGCGACTTTCGAGCCAGGTGGTGAACCGCTCGGTCAGCTGCCAGATTTGGTCTCGTTCGACGCGGGTCAGGCTGCGGCCTCGGTTGGGGCGACGTGCCTTGAAGTAGTCGGTCCGGGAGTTGAGCACCTGACCGAGGATCACCTGGGTCCACTCGGCGGTCAGGAACTCCGCGTCCCAGCCGGACTCGCCGGTCTCGAGGAGGAACTCGCTCCACAGCTCGGAGACCCGGTTGTCGTCGACGACCCGCCGGCTACCACCCGCCTTCGCCTCGGTCACGACCCGGCTGGCCAGGCGGTCGATGTTGACGATGTCGACGCGCGCTACCAGCTCCTGGCCGCCGAGGGCCAGCAGCCGGGTCCGCAGGTCGGCGGCGAGGTTGCGGTTGAAGGTGGTGAGCAGGATGGGCTTGTCCGTGCCGGGCGGCAGTTGCCGGGCCAGATGGGCGACCCGGTGCAGCGCGACGATGGTCTTGCCGGTGCCGGGACCGCCGCCGACCCGGGCGGGGCCGTTGTACTTCTTCTCGACGAGCTTGCGCTGGGTGGGGTGCAGGAAGATCTGCCACCGCTCGAAGGCCTCGCCGATGATGGCCTGCAGCGCCTCGTCGTCGGAGGTGACCTGTGTGGCGGGGCGTTGCACCGCCGCTTCGAAGTCCTCCGGGTCGACCGGCTCGTCGGCACGTACCGGGTCGGTGACCTGCTGGAGCACCTCGTCGTAGGGGGTGCCGTCGAA
The DNA here is from genome assembly GCF_900091435.1 of Micromonospora chaiyaphumensis. Lineage (GTDB taxonomy): Bacteria > Actinomycetota > Actinomycetes > Mycobacteriales > Micromonosporaceae > Micromonospora > Micromonospora chaiyaphumensis. Next base: position 320,429 of record NZ_FMCS01000003.1, on the reverse strand, counting down.
GAGCGCGAACAGGACATCAGTGGTGAGCTGCGGCGCCCGGTCCAGTAGCTCCAGCAGTTCGGCCTCGGTGGTGAGTTCCCGGATCTGCGGCAGCAGCGGCTCGGAGACGCCCAGTTCCAGAAGTTGGGCGTCGGTGTACGCGTCGAACAGCGGCTTCTGGGCAGGCTCAGGGTCGGCGGGCGGGGGTACGACCCGACCGACGATGCTGTCGCCGACCGGCGCAAGGTCGACAACTTCGATGCCACCGGTGACCCGGTTGATCCGGTACGCGTACCGGGAAAGGTCGTCGTACACCTCGCCGCGATGCTTGACCGCGACGAGCAGATAGTCCCGGTCGGCGATGTGGAGAAGCAGCGCACGGTAGTCCTTGCTCACCCGCGCGGACATCAGCCGGGAGTCGCCGTTGAGCGCCTTCAGGTTGAGGCCGGGATTCTCCGGGTTGTGCCGGAACTTATGCATGAACTCATAGACCGCGCCGATGTCCGCGCGGGTGAGCTTCATGACCTCCTTGTCGGCGCGGTCCAGCATCCGCAGGGTGGCTCCGGTGTTCATCAGCTCTCTCCCCCACTCGTCCCCGTGAGCTGTGCCGCCAGCTCGTCAATCGACCACTCCCGCGCGGTCCGCGCGTGCCAGCCCGCCGCGGCGTACGCCCGGTCGCGATCTTCCGTTTCCGGATCGTCAGGCGGGCCGGTGAGCACGATGGCGATCCGCCGATCCGGCCAGGCGAGCTCGGCGGGCCACGCCTGATCGCCCAGCTCGTAGCCGACGACCGGTGCGGGCAGGTTCTGCCGCGCGAGCTGCTGGACGAGAAGCTCCAGCGTGGTCTCGTCACGGTCCATGTACTGCAGTACCTCGTGCCACGGCGACTCGTCGTCGACCGGCTCCGGCTCGGTCGACACCTGCTGCGGCGCGACGCCGAGCCAGGTGGCGGTTTCCTCGTCCAGCGGCAGCGCCCGCTGGGCCAACACCAGTCCCGTGCCTTCGGTGACCGCCATCGACGCGGGATCGAAGGCGCCTAGGGTGGAGACCGCGAGCTGGCCGGCGTCACCGCCGCCGTTGGCGAGGAACTGGATGACGTTGCCCCAGGCGAGCCAGGCCGCCCAACGCTCCTTGTGCCCCTCGCCGGCAACCGCGGCCGGCAGATCGTCGACAACGGTGAGCGCCGACCACGTTGGCAGAGGCTTGCTCCGGCTGTCCACGACCACTGTCACGGGACAATCCGCGTTGTCACGAGCACGACCCACGATGATGTGGCGTTGCGGGGAGGGCGCAGGCAGCGGCTCGCCGCGCAGCGAGGCGAGCAACCGCTCACCGACACCAGCAGAGTCGGTGGGGCTGTTGTCGCGGGCCTGCTTGAGCATGCCCGCGAGGGTCGCCTCCGCTCGGCGCTGCCAGCGGACAAGATCGGGGTCAGCGAGGAACCGCATCAGCTGCTCGATCGGGTTGGTCCAGATCGCCTCCTCCAGCTCGTCCGGGTCCGCACCGGGGAGGAACTGCCGATACCGTTCCCGCGCCGTCTGCTTGCAGACCCCGCCGTACGGCGTCCAGCGCCCCTGCCCTTCAGCGCTCCCCCAGGTCTTGACGTCGTCCCACGTGGCGGCGAAGACCAGGTAGCCGTGAGCACGCAGTCGGGCGCGCTTCTCGGCGTCGTCGGCGAGGCGGTTGTACTGCGAAGAGGCGTGGTACTTGAACCCGTCGAGGTAGACCGCTACCTCCGGCGCCGGCGCATCGAGGCGCTTGAAGTGCACGTCGGGCCGGGTGCCCTTGACCGTGTTCTGCAGCTTCATCTGCCAGTGCGTGACGCTCTGCCCGCCGTCCCTGATGAATCTCAGGTCGGCGATCCGGGCGCCGTCGTGATCCGTACGCCGGTCGATGCGCAGCGCGGAGCCCGGCGTCTCGCCGAGGGCCAGCAGCTTGGTCAGGAACTGCAGCTCCAGCTCGCTCTCCACCTGGTGGATCAGCGAGATCTCGTCGGTGCGGGTGCCCTCCTCGACGTCCCAACTGTCGAGGAGCTTGTCGAGCATGTTCAGCGCCTCACTCCTGCTCATGAAGGCGAAATGCTCGTTGCGCGCGTAGCGCAGGAGGCAGCGGTGGCACACGGGCTTGGCCTCGTGCCGGCAGTCGCAGTCTGCGATGCGCTGCCGGGCAAGCTCGAGAACCGCCCGGAACTCGTCCGGCTTGGCGAGACGGTGCAGATATCCCGTGCCCTGCGGCTGGGTGTCGTAGACGACCACGAAGTTGCGGGTGCCCTCGCTGTGCCCGTCGGGCATCGTGGCCGGGACAGCCTGCAGGTGGGCCGGCTCGCCGCCGTACTGGGCCGCGATGCCGAGCCGGATCGCGGCGGCGAAGGACAGCAGCCGCTCCTGCACCATCGCGGTAGCCGCCGGAATGAGGATGCGCAACGCTTCGGTCTCCAGCTCGTGGGCCAGGATCAGGTCCACGTGGCTGTCCGGACCGGCCGCGGACCGCCGGTACGGGCACCAGGGCAGGTGATGCTCCGCGCCTTGGACGACGGTCGTGCCGGAGGCCTGCGCGGCGAGCTGCTGGCTGGCCGCCGGAGCGCCATCCACCGTGGTGCCACCGCATGAGGTGCAGGTGTGGAATCGGTTGATCCGCACCTCGTCGCCGGCGAAGAGTTCGGCGGCCCGGTCGTAGCGCTGGGCGCCGAGGTTGAAGTGGCGGATCATCGCATGCCGGCTGTAATCGACGCCGAAGGTGTCGCGGGCGTGCCGCCACGACGACTCGACCTTGGCGGGGTCGATGTCGACCGCGACGCTGGTGGCATAAAAGCGGCGGTCCCGGTCGTCGCTGTCGTCCCGGATCCGGGCGTCGTCGCGCTTGTCCCGGCTGTAGACCCGCGTCGGCTGGAGCACCTGGAACAGCCGGCCGTGGTCGGCGATACCCCCGTCCTCGCAGCGCGGGCACGGGCTGGTGTCCTCCTTGGCCAGGTGGGTGCGCACGTACCCGCACTGGGCGCAGACCCGCCACTGCTCGTATGCGGGCCGGTCGGCCGGCCCGATGTCGAGGCCGGAGATCTCGTGCTTGTAGCCGCGCACGTAGTAGCTGTTGCCGGGGGCGATCTCGACGAGGGCCGGGCGGGCGGGGCGGGCGTACTCGCGCAGTTCGCTGTGGAACCGGCGGTCGCCGTCAGTCTGCTCCTCCCAGGTCAGGGTGGCTTCGAGGTCGGTGCGGCTGTCGATGAGCGCGTAGTTCGGCAGCAGCCCGAACTCGACCAGGGTGCCGTGGGCGGCGGCGGCGCTGACCTCCCGCAGCCGGCGGCGGACCGCGGCTTCCTCCGCCTTGAGCATCTTGATCTCGCGGGCGTGGTCCGGGTCGCTGGGCACCAGGGTGCCGCGGGCCTTGGCGATCTCCTGGAGACGGCGGCGCAGGTCGGCCAGCCGTTCCTCCCAGGTCTCGTCGGCCTCCTTCACCCGGTGCACGATGCCGTCCACCGCGAACTCTCGAAGCTGGTCGGCGGCGGCCCGCAGGACCTTGTCACCGAACAGCGTCAGGAAGTCCTTTACCAGCCGGGCCCCGTCGCGCCGGCCGGCTTCGGCGAGGTTGGTGAGCCAGCCGCTCGGGCCGAAGAGGACGTGCGCCCGCCGGGGCATGGGCAGGACTCCGGGCAGCCGGTTGCGCGCGGCCAGGTCGATCAGGTGCGCCAGGTACTGCCGGCGCAGGATCTCCACGGCGGAGAGGAAACAACCGGGTGGCACGATCTGTCCCGCGATCATGTCCCTCGGCTCGGTCAGGTAGTAGCGGTCCCGCTCGCTGCGGCCGACCAGGGTGAGGACGAGCGCGTTGCCGCTCTTGCGGCCGGCCCGGCCGGCTCGCTGCACGTAGTTGGCCGGCCCCTGCGGGAGCGACGCCAGCACGACTGCGGAGAGCGCGCCGATGTCGATGCCCATCTCCAGGGTGGGCGTGCAGGAGAGGACGTTCGGATCGGTGTAGCGCTGCCCTTCGCGGAACTGCTGCTCGACGGTTTCCCGCTGGACACGGGTGAGCATGCCGGTGTGTTCGCCGGTCACCACTCGGAAGACGTCGCCCTCCAGGTAGAGCCGCCGGTAGTAGTCGTCGGGTGCGGTGTCGTCGTGGGCGGGCTGCAGCCGGCCTCGGCAGCGGTACTGCCGGCAGGGCTGGCCGACCCAGTCAGCAACCCGGTCGGGATGCTCGGTCTGCTGCCAGTGGCAGGTGTCGCAACCAACGCCGGCCAGCACGGCGGCGGTGTCGTCAAGCCGGGTGACCCGCAGGTGGCCGGGCATCAGCCCGTACACCTGGTTGTTGTCCTCTGTGTCGCCGGCGGCGACGATGCCGGCGGCGGCCAGGGCCGGCAGCAGCCGGCTGAGGTAACTACCGGCGTCGCCGAGGTCCAGGCCCAGGCAGCGGAAGGTCCAGTCCTGGTACCAGTTGCCGCGGGCGGTGATCGCGTCGAATTCGGAGCGGGACTTCGCCATCGCGAGCAAGAACGCAGGCGCGGAGACCCCCCTCGGGAAGGCGGGCATGCCGGCCGGACGACCGCCCCACACCTGCCACCGGGTGCCGCCCCGCTTCAGGTACGGCACCAGCCACTCGTGGTAGACCGCGCCGCGGGTCCGCAGCCGCTCCAGCAGGCCCCGAAGGAAGGCAAGATAACGGGCGTCGTCGGGCGGCGTGCCGCCGAGCTGCCAAGGACCGGTCAGGTGTACGTCCCGGCAGATCGCGGCGGCCTTCGCGGGATCATCGAGGGCAACCTCGACGCCGACGCTGCGGGTCAGCTCCAGCGTGCGCCCCTGGCGGGAGCGCAGCCCGACCTCCATCACGGTGGCGAACACGAGCCGCTCGCTGATCAGCGACCAGGTCTCCCGGCTGCCGGTGTGCTCTCCCGCGAGCAGGGCGTCGACCCCCGGCTGGTCGTGCAGGTCCGGCGGAACCACGGTGGAGAGGATCTCCGGCCGCGCCGCCGCCTCGATCATCTCGGCGAAAAGATCGTCCAGCCCGACCGGCTGCCCCGGGTGCAACCGGCTGGCAAGCAGGGAGCGCAGAGAGAAGGCGTACGAGCGGTTGGCGACGAAGCCCGCGCGGTGCGCGGCGTCCTGCACGGAGTCGTTAAAGAGCAGCGTCTTCTTCTCGCGCTCGTCCAGCTCGCCGCCGGTGAAGAGCTGGGTGATCGCCACCGAGGCGAGGGTGGCCAGGCCGGCGCCGAGGAAGCGGATGCCGTGGTCCATCTGGCAGGACGGGCACCGGTCCTTCTCGGCCGCGTCGATGGCGAGGATGTCGCCGAGCACGACGATCGCGTCCTCACTCGGCTTGCGATCCCGCTGCTCGTCGAAGGGGCGCACCCGCCGGCCGTACTCCAGGACCAGCAGGCCGCCGGAGCGCTGTCGGATCTCGTCGTCGGTCGCGGTGATCAGCGCGCGGACGCGGCGCTTGTCCCGGCCGACGCTGGCCCGGTAGATCTTGTCCGGGTCGGTCTCCAGTTCCTGCGGGTCCTTCTCCGGCGACAGGGCCATCCAGCCGGAGCGGCCGCAGTGCCGGCAATAGATGGCGGGCAGGCGTGGGTAGCGGTTGTCGGCGACCACGACATCGGCATCGGGCGCGTAAGGGTCGAGCTCCCGGGGCGGTTCGCCGTACCAGCCGAAGGCGGGCTGGTGGGAGGTGCCGCGCAGCAGCCGGGAGACGGCTCGTACCCACAGGTGGGTTTCGATGTTGAGCAGCGGGCGGCCCGGTGCCTCCGGGTTCTGTGCCATCGAGAGCAGGCCGACGAATCGGGCGAGGGCCTTAGCGGTGACCTCGGGGCGGGTCTTCATGGCGCTGCCCCAGCCGGTGGCGTTCTTCCGAGGCAGAACCTCGATGATCTCGTCGAGGGTGCACGGTCGGGCCTGCAGCGAGTCGAGTACCGCCTTGGTCAGCGGGTGCCGGCGCAGCAGCGCACCGAGGCGGGCCGGGTTGTCGATGCACGGCTCACCCACTACCAGCTCGGCGACCTCGGTCATCATCCGCTCGGGGTCCCGGCCGTCGACGGCGGAGAGCTGCTCAGGGCTGGGCAGCGGCAAGCTGAAATCTTGGTGGACCATGAACTCGCCCGGCTCGTAGCGGTCCTCCCCCACCAACGACTCGGCGTCGAAAGGGACGCCGAAGACCTGCTCCGCGACCTCACGGATGGCCGTACGGCCGTCCCGGCCGCCGCCCTCGCCGAGGGTGGCGGAGGTGGCGACCGGACAGATCGGGCCCAACGGCCGGTCCGGCTCGGAGAGGCCGAGCGCAGCCGCGAGTCGGCGCAGCAGCATCGCGACGTCCGTGCCCTGCGCACCGTCGTAGGTGTGGAACTCGTCCAGCACTACGTACGCCGGATCGGCTCCCTCCCAGAGCGGAAGGTCGTCGGCGCGCTGAAGCAGCAGGTCCAGCATCTTGTAGTTAGTGATTAGGATGTCCGGCGGGGTCCGGCGCATCTCCGATCGCCTGGTCATTACGTGCTGGTACTCGATGGCCGCGACGTCGCCGATGTAGAGGCCAGCGGTAACCCCGCTGAGCGCCGGGTCGGAAAGTAACTCGTTGATGCGCTGCGTCTGGTCTGTCGCTAGCGCGTTCATCGGGTAGAGCAGGATCGCCTTGGTGCCGGCCTTCCCCTGCTGCCGCTGGCGGCGGCAGTGGTCGAGCACCGGGATCAGGAACGACTCGGTCTTGCCGGAACCGGTGCCGGTGGTGATCAGGGTCGGCTCGGCCGCCTTACCCATGGTCGACAGCCGGGCGAACGCCTTCGCCTGGTGCAGGTAGGGGGTGAAGCCGGCCGGCGCCCAGTCCAGGCACCCTCGCCAGTTTCCCTCCGCCGGGCGGAAGGGGGTGCGGATCCGCAGGTATGGCCCGCGGAAGATGCCCTGCTCCGGGTGGGACAGGAAACCCTCCAGGCCTTGGCGTACGCCCTCCTCGGTCAGACCGAAGGTGGTGGTCAGGTACTGGGTGAGGGTCCGGCGCAGGGTCTCGGCGGCGATCGTGGGTCTCATGACGGCTGCCACCCCGCGTCAATGGCATCCTGCAGGCGCTTGCTGAAAACCGCGTGCGCTTGGCGGTACTCGTTCTCTCGGTCAGCCTTATAGAACGGTGCGGTATACCCCTCCGGCAGCGGGCTCCGCTCCGAATCGTCGAGGTACGCCATCAGTTGCTGATAGTGCTCTTTCGTCTGGCCCTGACCGAAAGAATTGCGGTCAGCCGCTATCTTACGACCTTTTGCATCGAACCAGGTGGCTGCTTCATAGTCCACCAACTGAGGGAATCGCGAACCATAGATGGCAATCAGTTCGTCAACTTCGATCCCCAGCCAGACCGAAACGAGGGCATCGATTTCTACTAGTGCCGATCGCCGCTCGCGTTCCGTCCTCAAAGGTGTGTGGAACCCCCAAACCCCATCTACATTACTCAAGGGCTTTTGCCCAGGCCAACGCGTCGCCCAGCCAGCCCCGGCGGTCCACGAGGGGTCGAACAGTTCTTCCCAGAGGTTCGCGTAAGCCGAGGTTAGGCAGTTGAGCCGCAGCGCCCTCAGCAACAGCGACCCAGAGAGGGGGTGAGTAGGCTCCGGAGCGGGCAATACCAACGCGTCCGCATTCTTGAGATGAGCCCGACCCATGACGCGCAGAACATAATCTACTGGCAGTGCAGACCAGAATCCCGCGACAAGAGCGGTCGACCTGACATCCCTGACCGCCATGGTCCGGACTGCACTGATATGCGTCGGTCCAGGCGGAACGATTGCAACAAATAAGCTTCGCTCCGTGTTGAGCGGAATCATTTCCCGCCAAGCAACCCGGAAATACTCGGCATAGCGCCGACCATCCCAGACATCTTGGGCCTGAGTGAAGCGCTCAATGGAGCAGGCTCTGACGTAGTCGGTCGAGGGAACGGTGTCGGTGTCGAGAATTTCTAGATTGAACGGGGGGTCATAACGACCAGTGTACGGGGGTCGCTTGGCAAAGGGCGTTGCGATAGAGAACTGTGGACCGCGAAGGATGACATCCTTCCAATCCCCCGGCTCTTCGAACCTCTCGGCTATGAGCCCATCCTTCTTGCCATTAGATTCGTCGTATCCTCGACTGATCCAGGGATCCATTGAGCCAAGACGCTGCTTGAACCCAGCCAATGATGCAATAGCGCGCTCTTCCTGGATAGTGATCGGATACAGTAACGGCGTTTGCTCCACCGGGGTTTTGGTGTCCCCGCGGAGGCGGTTCCACACAGCCAACTGTCGTAGATCGACCCGAATCAGGCGCGAGCGATGGGGCCGGAGGTCCCAGTAGCCCTCGAACTTGATGGACGGCAGTGCGCCCTCGCCACTGTGCGACAGAGATTGAATCAGAACCGATGGGTCGAATAGCCAACTGGCATGAGTGAAGTTGATCTCACCCTTGGAACGGTAGATATTTACGGAATATTGACGACTCCAGTCGATATCTGGAAAAAGTAGCCGAGAATTTTGGAAATGTCCATGCAAACAGAGGTGGCGATAGGAAGCTGCCCGAAGCAAGCCCTCGTTCACTCCATTGAAATGACTGTCGGGATGAACCAGGCCGGCAGAACCTGGCGGAGTTAAATGCACCCAGACCTGGCACATGAAAGCCCGATACAAGTCCGGCTGAGTTCCGGAAAGTAGAGGGTATGTCGTTGCACTCCCAAGGACAGCTGCCACTCCCGCGTTCGTAGCCAGTTCATGAAGGAGGTAGCGCCGAGCCGGCACATCAGCGAGAAGCGCAATCTTCCGCCCACGCAGCGTCTCAATCGATGAGCTTCCCACTAACGCGAACCACGGCTCACGCTCAGCAAGTGCGCCCATCTCGTCCCAACGGGGACGCACCCAAGGAGGATTACCGACTTGCAGATCGAATCCACCCATGGCGAACGCTTGGGCGAAGGCGAGTTCCCAGTGGAAGAAACCTTGCTGCTCGGCGATGGTCTCAGCGGTTTGTAGCCAGGGGAAGCGGTCGGCAAGCCGGTAGGACTCATCCATGCCCAGCAGACCAGGGAGCACGTCCTCGTACTCGCCTAGCTGAGACAGCGACGAAAAGTTGCTGAGCAGCGACTCTGCCTGGATGTCCGAGCGGCCGATCAGCGCCTCAGCAAAGGTGAGCCATTCATCCAGGTCGGCCAGCGACACCTGCTTACGGAGCTGCTCCGCCACCGTCATCTTACGGGAGCCGGTCGGCTTGGTCGGCAACTTGGGTTGCTGCGGCGCCACCTGACCGAAAAGGTCCGCCGTCTCGTATGCCGGTGCCTCGTCGTACACCGGCAGTTCTTTGACATGACTGACCTCGACGGGCGCTGTCGGATACACGGAATCTGAGCCATCCAGCAGGCCAACCTTGTCCAGTGGCCAGAACCAGAGCGCACACCAGACGTCCATCAATGTCTTGAGCCGCCAGTACGGCGCGCCAGGCGCGGTTAGGTCTTCGAGGATCTTCTCCCGGGGCACCGCCTCGGTCACCGGCGGCAGGTCTTCAGCTTCCCAGACTCTGATGTCGCGGCGGATTTCCCGCTCCGAGATGGCGAGGCGCTGCTGTACCAGGTCCCAGAGAAACTCCACCCGACGGGCGAGCGCCTGCAACCGCTTGACCTGCGAGTTCTTCCCCTTGCCGGACGGGACGCGCTTCATCGCCGCACGCCATGCCTTGAGCTTGGCAGTCTCCTCAGGTGCCAGCTCGCGGGCTTCCTTCTCCCCCGCAACTGCGCCCCACCCGTCGGCTGGCAGCAGGAAGTGGTGAATGGTGCCGTCGTCGATCGCCCCGTCCCGGAACGGCTTCTCCGCCGGCGCTGTGGTCAGCCAGGACTTGTCAGCGAGCTGCTTCGGGCCGTAGAGCTTCCGACCGCCGCCGATGAGCGAGTTACCGCGTTGGAGGTGCAGGCCGAACCAGGGCGCCCGGAGGCCTGCGTGCATGACGTTGAGCCAGAGCGACACCTCGGCGAGCTCGACGGCGGTGCGGTTGAGGTCGACGCCGTAGCAGTTGTGGAGGGCGATATACGCCTTTACCCGCTGGAGTTCGAGGTGATACTGCTCCGGGTCGAGGCTGATGCCGAGCTCCTCCTGGCGACGGCGCAGGTATTCAGCGGCGACCTGGTTGATTGCCTCGTTGAGGAACGCACCAGAGCCGAGCGCCGGCTCGCAGATTGTCCAGTTCAGCAGCTCACGGGCCTTGGTGACGGTGCCGCCTTGGTCCAGGCGGTACTTCAGGGCGAGCTGGACAGTGACCTCGGTGAGCGACTGGGGGGTGTAGTAGGAGGCGCTGGTCTGCCGGTCCCGGCCGGCGAGCCGGTAGACGAACGCGCCGGGGGCGTAGCTGACCCGGCTGCGCACGCCCGTGTACGGGTCCTCCTTGTAGACGAAGACGCTGTCCTCGTACTCCTCGGCCTTGGAGGCCGGGATCATCCACGAGCCGTCCTTGGGGTCGCCGTTCTTGGCGACCTCGTAGAGCTGCTCGGTGGCGACGAAGCCGGTGTACGACATCAGGCCCTCGTAGACAGCGCCGAGCTGGTTGATGCCGAGCTGGGCGTACGAGATGAAGCCGCCGCGGCGCTTCTTGGCGCCCTTGGTGAGCATCAGCCGGCGCAGCACCTGGTAGAGGACCTTGTTGCGCAGCCGGGTGTCGATCTTCGGGCCGTCGGGGTCGTCGGGATCGCTACCGGGCTCGGCGATGAGACGGCCGATGAGCTTGGTCTTTTCCGGCAGGAACAGGTCCGAGCGCATCGGCTCGAAGCGGAGGCCCTCACCCTCGCTGGCCTTGTCGTCGACTTCCGCGCCACCGCGGGGCCGGTGGCCCTCGTTGACCATACGGAAGAGAAGGTCGAGCGACTCGTGCAGGTGGAATCCGCCCTCGGCGGAGGGGGCAAGCCGGCGGGAGACGAGGTCGCCGATGCGAGTAAGGCTGTAGCCCTCGACGTACTCGCGGTCGTTGACCGGGAGCACGCCGAGCTCGGGTCGGGCCTCGGCGTAGAGCAGGAAGAGGATCCGGTAGAGGTAGCGGAGTGCTTCCCGGCCGAGCTCCTTGGCCAGCTCGTCGAGGTCCATTACCTGTTGCGGCTGGTAGCCGGCCTGCCGGATGCGGTCGAGGACCTCGTTGGCGATGAGCTCGACGGAGACCTTCAAGCCCTCGCGCAGTTCGCTCGAGACGCCGACAGCGTGCTGACGGGAGCCGGCGACCAGGTCGGCGAGGGGTTCAGAGCCGCCCTCGGTGGGCGGCCGCAGCGAGTCGGCGCCGAAGAGGGCGGCGACGACGTCGTACTCCTTGTCGTCGTTGCGGCCGTAGGCGGTGTCAAGGCTCACGGCGAGGTACCGGCCCTCGCCCCAGGCGCTGCGGTCGGCGAGGGTGATGACGCCACCGCTGAGGATGAGCACGTAGCGGGGCTTCGGGCTGTCGGCGGCGAACAGCCAGGAGGCGAGCTTCGCGCCGGTCTCGATGGTCTCGTTCGCGGCCAGCGTGACCGGGTCGAGCAGCCGGCCGGCGTCGTCCGGGTCCTGGGCGGCCTCGGTGTCGACGGCCCAGCCGCAGTCGAGCGCCACGATGCCGTGCGCGGTGGTCAGCTCCGCGTGAGCCACCTTGATCTGGTGTTCCTGGCCGGCCCGTTCGACGGTGATGGTCTGCGGCTGCGGCTCGAAACCGAGTGCCCGCAACAGGTCCTGGTGCAACTTGCGCAGCCGCTCCGGGTCGAAGAACTCGTCGTCGGCCAGCTCGGTCTTGGCCTCGAAGTAGAGCCGGCGCAGGCCGCGCAGCCCGGCGCGGGGTGTGACCCGGTTGGCCTTCTCATCCTCGGACCACTGCTTTAGCAGACCGCCCTTGAGAGTGGTGGGCAGGATCTCGGCGAGGTAGTGCGCGGAGAGGTATTCGCCGCGGTTGGTCAGCGACTCGAAACTCATGCTGCACTCTCCGGGGACGGTACGAGGACGGCGAGGACCCGCAGCAGCGGGTCGCCGTCGGTTTCCAAGCGGTCGAGCAGGTCGTGCTGCTCCTGGATGGTGGCGTCGACACGCTGGCGGCGCTTTTCACGATGCGGCGCCGGCAACTCGTCGAAGAGGCTGGCCTGCTGGAAGTGCGTCAACTGCTGGCGATACTTCCGTAGCGGCTCGGCGTTGGCCTCCGCCCACTCGGCGCGCTTGCCCTCCAGGTCATTCCGGGCAGCATCGACGGCCTGCGGCAGGAGCTGCCTCAATGGTTCGAGCGCGACAGCCTCGGCGCGGTTGACCATCGACGGGCCGACGTTGGCCTCCCGGAGCACCTCGTCCATGGGCCGAATCTCGGGCGCTGCGGGCAGGCCGGAGACGGCCATCCACTGAACGACGGTCGGCTGGCCGAGGCGGTTGGCGTAGACGCCTTGGATTAGGTAGGTCGGTGCGGTCACGTCGGCGGTGAGCACCGGAGCCTGCTGGCGGCCGAGGCGGATGAGGACCTTGTCGACTAGCCAGTCGACCATCGGGTGGACATCGCTGAGGAAAGCGATCTCCGGCCACATCGGCGTCTTGCTCTGCCGGGCCTGGTCGAGCTTGCGCTGGGCGAGCTTGCGGTCGAAGGTGACCTTGAGCCGCAAGTCCTCACCTTCGCGGTGCGCGCGGAGGTAGGAGCGGGGCAGGTCGGTGAGCCGGTGCACCAGGTCGTCGGGGGCGAGGAAGGTCAGCAGCTCATCCTCGCGACGCAGGTCGATGTGGTCCTCGGGCCGGTCCTCGTAGATCTCGTACAGGGCAGCGTCGACGAAATCCTGGGTGGAGGCGAAGAGCTTCGGCACCCGGGCCTGGGGGACGTCGGCCGCGACGGGGGCGGTGCCGACGTCGCCGAAGAGGTCGGCCATCACGTCGATCTCGGCGTGCGCGGCCTCATAGGACTCGTCCACCGACTTGCCGTTGAGCAGGTCTCGGACCAGCCGGTCCTCCTCGGCCTTGGCGTCGTAGAGGCCCGTCGCGGCTTCGACGCTGCCGAGGCTACGGTGGGCGACCGCCTCGCGGTCGAGGAGCTTCTCGGAGACCGTGCGGTCGTCCTTCGCGTCCTCACGGTCGGAGGTGAGGATGAGCGCGCGGAACTGGGGCTGGTGCTTCTGCCCGTAGCGGTCGATCCGGCCGTTGCGCTGCTCGATCCGGATCAAGCTCCACGGGATGTCGTAGTGGATCAGGTGGTGGCACTGCTGGTGCAGGTTCACGCCCTCGGAGGCGACGTCACCGGTGAACAGCAGCCGCACCTCGCTGCCGGCCAGCTCGAACTCCTGCAGGATCTTCTGCTCGTCCTGGTCGGCGATGCCGCCGTGCAGGACCCGGACGGCGTTCGGCTTGAGACCGAGCAGTCCGGGGACGACCTCGGCGAGCCACTTGATGGTCGGCACCCGCTCGGAGAAGACCACCGCCCGGGTGTCGCTGCCCTTGCCGACCCCGATCTTCTTCAGCTCCTCGACCAGCTTCCGCAGCTTGCTGGAGTCGCGGTCGGTCATCGCGGAGGTCAGCTCCGCGAGCCGATCGAGGGCCACCCGCTCGGTGCCGGTGGCCTTCTTCCGCCGGTTGGTCACCGTCTCGTGCAGCGCACGGTGCGAGGAGAGGAAGGACTTCAACAGCGTGTACGGGAAGAGCCGGTGCTGACCGGTGATCGCCTCGTCGCTCCACTTGCCGGCCAGCCACACGTCGGTCAGCTCGTCGAAGATCTGCTCCTCGAGCACACTGGCCTGGCAGTGCAGCGCCTGGGACGGGCCACGGTCGGCCCACCGGTCGCCGATCTGGTCGCGTACCTCTGGGCTGATCTTCGTGCGGCGTAGGTAGAGGTGGGCGATGTCCTTGGCCTCGTAGTCCTTCTCGTTGGCGATGGCCGCCGGGTCGAGCAGGGAGATCAGCTGGGCGAAGGACTCCCTGTTGCCGTTGTGCGGGGTGGCGCTGGCCAGCAGCAGGGCGTCGGTCTTCGCGGCGAGCCGGCGGGCCAGTTCGTTGCGCTGGGTGCCCTTGTTGATGAGGTTGTGCGACTCGTCGATGACGACCACGTCCCAGGTGGTGGCGTCGAGGTGGTGGCCGAACTGGCCGGCGTCCTTGAGCGTGTCGACGGAGATGATGGCCCGCTTGAAGTAGGTGAACGGGTTTCTCCCGGCGGGGATCTCCTGCTGGATGCGCTGGATGCCGGTCGAGTCGAGTCGCACCAGCGGGATGGCGAACCGGGTCCAGAGCTCCCGCTGGAACTGCTCGAGCACCTGCTGCGGCGAGACGACCAGGATCCGGTCGCCCCGGCCCCGGCGGATCAGTTCGGCGAGGATCAGCCCGATCTCGAGGGTCTTGCCGAGACCGACCACGTCGGCGAGCAGGATCCGTGGCTGCAGGCCGGACAGGGCCAGCTCGACCGGGCGCTGCTGGTAGGTCAGCGGGTCGAGCAGGAATCGGTCGGCCAGGGCCAGGCCGCGCTCGGTGCGGGGCAGCGGGGTTCGCCGCAGCACAGCTTCCAGGAAGAGCCGGCTCTGCCGGAACCGGGACGAGGTGTCCGGGACCAGGATCGTTTCCTCGGGGCGCATCGCCTGGATCTCGTCCAGCGCGGTGAAGAAGGTCGCCTCGACGTCCTGCACGAACTCAGAGACCCCGACGGCTTTGATCATGGTGCCGTCCGCGGTGCCGGTCTTGACGGTGCGGACCAGCCATTCCTCGTCGCGGACGACGATGCGGGAGCCCGGGGCGAAGGTGGCGTCCTGGGAGGTGGTCATGGGGTGGAGCCTTCCTACAGGGTCGAGCGGCGGGCGTACTGGCGGCGCATCTTGTCGACCAGCCAACTGACATCGACAGGCGGATTGGGGGCCCCCACGGGGTCGACCTTCGTGGGCGTCGTCTCCGGCACCTCCACGGTGCTCTGCTCCTCGACGACGGGCAGATCCTCGGGCTCCTCTTTTGGATCTTCGAGGCCCTGCGGAACAAGCAGCTCCGTGTCTCCGTCGTAGGTGAGCGCGGCGACCTCTTGCCGCAGCTCGAGGGCCGTCCTGCCGCTGGTGGCCGTGGCGACTTCCAGCAGCCGCGTGCGGACGGTGTCCAGCCCGGGGCGGGAGGTCGGGTCGAACGCCAGCATCGCGCCGAGCAACGGTGCCAGCTCAGCCGGCACACCGGAGAGGTCGGGCAGGTCGCTTGGCTCCGTGATCCGCAGCAACAGGTTCCAGGAGTTGGTCGGCGGGTAGAGGCCATGCCCGGTGAGCGCGAAGACGAGTGTCGCGGCAAGGCCGTAGATGTCGACGGCGGGCGTCAGCTCCCGCTCGCCGCGGACCTGCTCGGGAGACATGTAGGCGGGCGTGCCGACGAGAGCCCCGGCTTCGGTCAGGTAGTGCTCGCGGTCGACCAGCACCGCCAAACCGAAGTCGATGAGCTTCGGGCCGTCCGGGCCGAGGATGATGTTCTGCGGCTTGAGGTCGCGGTGCAGGAGCCCGACCTGGTGCACCTTGGCCAGGCCGTCGGCGAGCATCGCGCCGGCCATGGCGGCCACCGGCAGCGTGAGCGGGCCACGGGCGTCGACGTGCTGGCGCAGCGTGGCGCCGGGGACGTACTCGACAGCGAGCCAGGCCGGGTTCGCGAAAGGGTCGGCGTTCTCGAGGCGAGCCACCCGCGAGCCGAAGACCAGCTTGAGGCTGTCGACCTCCGCAGCGAACCGATCCCGAACCGTCGGCTCCTCAACGAGGTGCTGCTTGATCACCTTGAGCGCGACACGGTCGGCGGTCGGCGACACGGCGAAGAACACGTCGCCCATGCCGCCCGACCCGAGCGGTCGGACTAGCTCATAGCCGCCGATGTTACCCAGCGTCATTCGTCCCCCTCACGATGACACCTGCCCCGTGCTGCTCCGCCATGTCGGCCCCACGCCTGACGGACGCATGACGGTACAACGTTGGATGATCAGGCTGCTAGTGCCCCTTTGGCGCAGTGTGCTGGCCCGATGGCGGGGAGTCACGAACTTCGATCCGAGTTGAACGCTGCAACAGGCGCTCATCGCGGACGATGCTCAGGGCGCAGGCCACCATTGGCCAAACCGTCTGCCGTAAGCTGGACCAACTCCGCGCCGAGCGCTGTTGCCTGTCGGATTGCCGACTCAAAGGCGTCGAGTCGCAGGAACGCCTCCCCGTGCACGCGCTGCTCGTCCAGCGACAGCCGCCGCACCTGCGCCCGCCGGATGTCGAACCGCAGTGTCCCGGACAGGCTGGACGCCTGCTTTTCGTTCGCCGAAGTGCGCAGCTGCCCGGCGAGGAACCACGAGTTCAGCGCCGCCGGATTGGGCCGCAGCAGGTAGAGGTTCCGTCCGAGCAGCGCCCCATCGGTCGTCACCACCCGGGCGGTGAGCTGCCGCGCGATCATCGGCACCACCACGTCCCCGGCGGCGAGCCGGATCTCCTGATCGAGCCGCCCGTCGTCCCGACCGGAGGGGCCTTCGCCACTTAGCACGTCCTGCACGGTCAACACCGATGGCCCGCCCACTGACGGCCCACCGCCCTCGGATGACGATGCACGGATCGGGCCAAGCAGTTGCAGCGCGCCTGCGCGAGCCAGCTCTCCCACCGACAGGAACTCCCCATCCGGGCCTTCGGGTGCCGGCGTCACCTGCGGCATCAGCCCTGGCAGGTCACCGACTATGGCAGCGAGCCGCTCTCTGGTGCGTACCAGATGCTCCCCCGTCGCCTCGCCTCCGACCGCAGGCTGGCGGCGCGCCGGGGTGAGGTCGACCTCCTCGTCGAGCAGCTCGATGACCGGCACCGCCCGAGCGAAGCCGACCTCCTCGACTTCCGCGTCGGGTGCGGCGGCGAAGGCCCGCCACACGGCAAGGATCCTCGGGCAAGTCTCGGCAGCGTCACCGCCGGCGGCGTCGATCAATAGCGTTCGCGCCGGTGGCGGCGCGTCCGGCGCCGGCCGCCGCAGCACCCACAGGTGCAGGGGCACGCCGTGCGGCGCGGCTACCCCTGGCGGGAGCGCGATGACGGCCCGCAGCGCGCCGCGGCGCAGCAGCTCGGCGCGGATACGGCGACCGGCGCGGCGACTGGCGACGGTGGGTGGCATCAGCAGGACCGCGTGTCCGCCGGCGCGCAGGTGGGCGAGGGCGTGCTGGGCCCAGGCCAGCTCCGGCTCGGTACGCGGGGTGGTGCCGACGATCCAGCGGGGGTCGTGGCCGAGCTCCTCGTCGCCCCAGTTGGTCGTCCCGAACGGCGGGTGGCAGACGACGGCGTCGAAGGTGCGGCCGGCGAATGCGTCGGCGCGCAGCGAGTCACCGGTGCAGACCTCCCCTGCCACGTCACGCAAGGCCAGCCACAGTCCGGCGAGTCGGGCGAGGTCCTCGTCGATCTCCTGCCCGTACGCCGAGGTGCAGCCAGCGCGGACGGCGGCGCGCAGCGTGGCGCCGGAGCCGGCCGCCGGGTCGAGGACGGAGCCGCCGCCGACGCCGGCGAGCCCGGCCATCAAGTCGGCCAGGTCATCCGGGGTGGCGAACGGGCGGCCGGGGCCGGGCGCGGAGAACCGTTGCCACAGCGCGTCGAACGCGCCCTGCGGTCCGAGTTCGTCGACGAGCGCGTCGATGTCGGGCAGCAGCGGCTTGAGCTGCGGATCCGCTGATCGACCGGGGCGCTGAACGCGTTGCCGAGCGAGGAGCAGGGCGCCGACGGCGGCCAGGCCGGCGGCGGGTGACTGGCTGGCGGCGGCGAGGTGCCGCCACAGCCGGTCGGCGCTGGCTAGCTCGGGAAGTTTCCCCTGGGCGTGGAGCCATTGCTCGACCTGTCCCAGGTCGAACTCGGGACTGGCCGCGGTGCCGCCTACCGGGGCGGGGAAGTCGGCATGCCGTTTGCGCCAGTTGCTGACTGCGGCCCGACCGACACCGGCGAGCCGGGCGATCTCCGCTGCGGTGATGGTCGGTGTCTCCTGCACGTTCGGAGTGTGTCACACCTGTCAAGCATCATGTGTGTTGACAGCGTTCACAGATGATGCTCTCATTGACGCCGCCACGTTCACAGCAGGAGGAAAACGATGCGCAAGATCACCACTCTCGCTCTGCTCGCCACCGGTCTCGTCGCCCTCGGATGCGGCGCGGGCAGCACCGACGAGGGCACCAGCAGCAAGTCCGACGGCGGCGCCAAGGGCGAGGACAAGCCGGCGAAGACCGCGAAGATCGGCCAGCCGGCCCGGGACGGGAAGTTCGAGTTCACCGTCAAGTCGTCCAAGTGCGGCGTCGCGAAGGTCGGCACGTCGATGATCGGCGACAAGGCCCAGGGCCAGTTCTGCCTGATCACGGTCAACGTCAAGAACATCGGCAAGGAGGCGCAGACCCTCGACGGCAGCAGCCAGAAGGCTCTCGCCGCCGACGGCACCGAATACTCCTCCGACACCGAGGCCGGCCTCTACGCGAACAAGGAGGCGAGCACCTTCTTCGAGGAGATCAACCCCGGCAACCAGGTGACCGGCGTGTTCGTCTTCGACATCCCGAAGAACGTGAAGCTCACCAAGCTCGAGCTCCACGACTCGATGTTCTCCGGCGGCGTGACCGTCTCCCTCACCTGATCCACCGCTCGACCGGGGCGGGCACCACCGCCCGCCCCGCCTGTCCCTGCCCCTTGGCGCGTTCACCGAGGAGACCATCATGACCGACCCGACCCATGCCACCCCGACCGAACAACCCACGGATCAGTACGAGCTTCCTCGGGCCACCTCGGCGCAGGATCTCGACCCCGCTGATCTCCATGAGGCGGCCGCACCCAAGAGCGTCGAAAGCAAGCCGTCCCTCGCCCTGAACGGCCGCTCCGTCGCGCTGATCGCGGCCGGCGCCGTGGCGGCACTCCTGCTGGCCGGAGCTGCCATCTACACGGCCTTCCAAGCGAGCCCGATCTCGTCGCCGCTGGCCGAGCGGAAGTCACCGCTCATGCTAGCCAAGGAGAAGTGCGGCAGCTCTCTCGCGGGCGACGCCATGCTGGGCGACGAGGGCAAGACGCTGACCCTGCACGGGGCCGGCGAGGAGAGCAGCGGGCTCAGCCTCAGCGCGCTCGAGTGCTACTGGTCTGAGCTCAAGATGTCGGACTCGGTCAGGGCGGAGGTCCTCGCAACGCGGGCCCTCGATGGCCGGCAGAGCGGCGACTGGGACCACATCCATGCGTCCTGGAGCTACCACCCGGACAGCGGCCTCCAGATGGTCATCACTGTCACTGACTAATGACATCGGGACATCCACCCGGTCGACCGCGACACGACGTCTACTTCGCCGCCGATCCGACTCCGCCTGCAGCGGAACTACTTGCCACAGCCTGCTCATCACCTCGGAGTGACCATGGCCCGCCGCCACCACGACGCGATTCCTTCAACCCCTGTTCGAACCACCAGCCACGCCGACTCCCGGCGGCACCTCAGCCACTCGACCGGCATCCTGCTGGTCACCCTTCTGCTGCCGGCTCTCGCCCTGACCGCCTGCGGAGACGATCGCAAGGCCGCAGGGAGCGCGCCTTCCCCTTCCGCCAGTCCATCCGCCTCGGCGAGCCCGTCGCCGACGCCGAGCCCGACCCCGCCCGCCGACCGGGACCACGACGGCATCCCCGACAGCAACGACAGCTACCCCGACGACCCGAAGAACATCCCCCAGCAGGCGCCGATCAACCTGGAGTGCGAGACCAACAACGAGTCGGACGGCTCACTCCTCACCGTCTTCCCCGGCAAGGACGGCCGGCCCGACTTCACTGAGGTGTGGGCAGCCAAGCCGAGCTCCTGCGACATCGTCGGCGCCGTCACCATCGTCACGAGCGTCGAGAAGCAGGCCTACAAGGTCTCCAAGTACGACGACCAGGACATCGCGCCGCTCTACGAAATCTGCGCCGCGATCGACACCGAAGACGTCTACGCCGAAGCGGGATTCGCCGCCAGCAGCGAGCAGATCACCGAGATCAACGCCGCGCTGACCCTCTGCCCCAAGCATCCGTACGCGAAGAAGTGGCGGCAGGCCGTGCAGCGCGGCCAGGCCGACGCAGACCTTGAGGCCCAGGGCCGGCTGTTCGGATCCGGTACCTACCGGGTCGGCAAGGAGATCAAACCCGGCACCTACGTCACGCACGACGTCGACGGCTGCTACTGGGAGCGGCAGAACAGCTCCGGAAACATCATCGACAACTACTTCACCAACGGCGCCCGCCGCGTACAGGTCACCATCCGGTCCTCCGACTATGCCTTCCACTCGGAGAACTGCGGTGAGTGGCGCCCAGCCCGCTGACATTGCCCGCAACCGAGACGTCAGGAGCGTCGTGCGTCCCGATGAGTTCCTCCGCGCCCTGCACCTGCTCCCCGCTCCCCTGCACGCCCACGCCCTCCCGCTGCGCCGCTACGTCCACCGCACCACCTGCGCGGACTGCCAGCGGATCGGCGACGCGGTCACCCTCGCACTCACCGCGGCGAAGTACGACGAGCTCGACTCGGCCGGCGAACTCCTGGACACCGCCGAGCAGCTCGCCACCGTGCACGGCACGGCCTGCCGGCCGCAGCCGGACGAGCAGCGCGGTCGCGGCCGGGTCGGGCGCTGGGCGGCGGCGTCCGCGCCGGTCGTCGCCGCGACCGACGCCAGCTGGAAGGGCCGCGCCGGCGGCATCGCGTACGTGGTCAGCGACGGCCACTACGGCCTGCGTGGTCGGGGCACCGGCCGGCTGGACCCGACCGGGGCGTCGCGGGTGCTGATCAACGAGTTGCGGGCGGTGGACTTCCTGCTCTCCGCGTACGAGGAGGCGCCGGCGGGGATGACGGTGCTGCTGGACAGCACGGTGGCGCTGCGCTGGCTGCGCCGTTGGCAGGTCGGTGAGGTGTCGGCGATGCCGGCCGGCTACAGCCTGCGCCAGCGGCGGTGGGCTGACCGGCCGACGCTGGTCCGGCTCGCCGATCAGGTGAGCCGCCGGCCGGACCTGTCGTTCGCGCACGTGAAGGGGCACAGCGGGCACGCCCTCAACGAGGCCGCCGACGGCCTGTCGCACGTGGCCCGCCGCCGGGTCGAGGAGACCTTCGACGTTGGCCCACGGGCGCACGCCCTGGTCGGCGCCTTCCTGCACGACTGGCACGCGGCCCTCCCCCACTGACCCGGCCCCCCGGGCAAGCCGGCTAATCCACTGCCGACACAGCGCCACAGCTTCCCACCACCCCCTCGGGCGGATCGATCGTCCGTCGATCCGCGGACACCACGCGCCTGGAGGAGAAGACGATGACCTCTGTACAAGCACCCTGGGCCGGTCCGGGACTTCGCCCGCACCAGCCGCTCGGACTCCTGCCGGCCGCCGCGCCGACGGTCGACCCGGTCGGTCACCCCGGCACTCCACCGGCCCGCACCTGCCTGGCCAGCCCCGATTGTCCTGTTGCACTGCCGGCCTGACCGCCGATCACTTCACAGAGGGCAACCGCACAGCGTCGTCGTACCACCACGCCAGCGAACCGGCCCGAGCCGGAACGATCCAGCTTCGATGCCCTCCCTGGGAGGTCGCCTGATGAACCACACCGAACCCCTGGTCGAGCTGATCTTCGACCGGCTCGCCGCCGACCGCGTACCCGATGACACCGCGGAGGTGGTCCTGGCCGCGCTGAGCGGCGAGGCCGACCTGGCCGCGGCGCTCGCCGGCGCGCCGACCGCGCTGGAGCCGCAGCGCATCGCGGCGGCCGAGCCGCGGGAGCGGATCTGGCTCTCGTCGGTCACCGTCGCCGGGTTCCGCGGCGTCGGCCCGGAGCGCACGCTCGCCATCGAGCCCGGCCCGGGGCTGACCGTGGTGGTGGGCCGCAACGGCTCCGGCAAGTCCAGCTTCGCCGAGGCCGTCGAACTTGCCCTGACCGGGGACAGCGCGCGCTGGGCGGATCGCAACAGCGTGTGGCGTACTGGGTGGCGCAACCTGCACGCCGGTGACCCGTGCCGGATCGCCGTCGAGCTGCGGGTCGACGGGGTGGCCACGCCCACCCGGGTGGTCCGTTCCTGGCCGTCACAGGCGGAGCTGGGCGACGCCGAGGTGGCGGTCACCAGCGCACGCGGCACCCACCGGGACCTCGCCGAGCTGGGGTTGGCTCGGCCGCTGGAGCTGTACCGGCCGTTCCTCACCGCCGCCGAGCTGGGCCGGCTCACCGCCGGCACGCAGAGCCAGCTCTTCGACGCCATCTCCGCGATCCTCGGCCTGGAGGCGATCACCGACGCCGACCGCCGCCTGATGGCCGCAGCGCGCCCCGTCGACACCACCATCAGGGAGGTACGCGGACAGCGCGCCACTCTGACCGACACCCTCGCCGGGATCGATGACGACCGGGCCCGGCGGGCCGCCGCGCTGCTGCACACTCGGGGCGCGGCCGACCTGGGGGCGCTGACCGCGATCCTCGACGAGCCGGACGAGCCGACCGACGACGAGTCGGTGCTGCTGTGCCGGCGGCTGGTGGCGATGCAGCTGCCCGACGCTGACGAGGTGACCCGCCTCGCTGGGCAGCTGCGGGATGCCGCCGCGGAGGCCCGCCGGCACGACGGTGGGCGGTCGCGGGCGTCGCTGCGCAGCGCCGAGTTGCTCCGGCTGGCCGTCGAGCACCACGACGACCAGGGTGACGGGCCGTGCCCGGTCTGCGCGACCGGCCGCCTCGACGACGACTGGCGGATCAGCGCGGCCGAGTCCCTGGCGGAGCTGCGCGACCGCACCCTCGCCGCCCAGGCCGCCTCTGCCCGGCTGACCGCGCTGCTGCAGCGGGCGCACTACCTGATCGACGACCTGGACGTGCCCACCGGCGACGCCGACGGGGTGCTGGTCGGCGACCTGCACACGGCGGTGACCGCGCTGCGGCTGGCACCGGGTGGGCCGGAGGAGCTGGCCGGCCACCTGACCGCGCAGTACCCGGCGGTGCTCGCGGCCGCGCAGACCGCGCAGGCGTACGCGAAGGGTCTGCTCCGCCAGCGCGACACCGGCTGGCAGGCGGTGGCCGGCGAGCTGCGGGCCTGGATCGCGTCGGCCGGGACGCTGCCGGAGCGGGAACGCGCCCTCGCGCGGGTGAAGGCGGCGCGGGCGTGGCTGAAGGCGACCGGGGCGGAGCTGCGCAACCAGCGGGTGGCGCCGTTCGCGGAGCACTCGCAGCGGATCTGGGCGCAGCTGCGGCAGGAGAGCAACGTCGAACTGGGCGCCATGACCCTGGCGGGCATGAACACCCGGCGGCGGGTGGTGATCCCGGTCAGCGTCGACGGCGCGGACAACGGCACCGCGCTCGGGGTGATGAGCCAGGGCGAGATGCACGCCCTCGGGTTGGCGACGTTCCTGCCGCGCGGCTGCGCGCCGGAGAGCCCGTTCCGGTTCATCGTCGTCGACGACCCGGTGCAGAGCATGGACCCGGCCAAGGTGGACGGGCTGGCCCGGGTGCTCGCCGAACTGGCCGAGCAGCGGCAGGTGGTGGTCTTCACCCACGACACCCGGCTGCCCGACGCCCTCGCCCGCCTCGACCTCGGCCGGTCCCGGATCGTGGAGGTGACCCGCGCGGAGCGGTCGGTGGTGACCCTGCGGCCCGGCTCCGACCCGGTGACCCGCTACCTCGACGACGCGTACGCGCTGGCCCGCACCGAGGAGATCGCGTCCGAGGTGCGCGGGCCGGTGGTGGCGGAGCTGTGCCGCTCGGCGATCGAGGCGGCCTGCCACCGGATCGTGTGGCGCCGGCGGGTGGCCCGCGGTGTGCCGCACGACGACATCGAGGCGGCCGTCGTGGCCGCGTCCCGCCGGCTGACCACCACCGTCGCGCTGGCGCTGTTCGACGACGCCAACCGGGGCGGTGACGTCCTCGGGTACCTGAGTCGCCGGCACGGGTCGCGGGCGGTGGGCGCGTACAAGGCGTGCAAGGAGGGCGTGCACGGGGCGTACCTGTTCGACCTGCCCGTCCTGGTCTCCGACGCCCGCCACCTCGCGGAGGCGCTGCGGGCACCCGTCGCTGCCGTGCCCGCGCCCCGCGACGGCGCGGAGGTCCGGCCGTGACCGCGCCGACGCCCCGGGCCTGCCTGGCGGCGGCCGACCAGATGCTGCGCGGCGCAGGGCCGCTCGGCACCGCGGCGGTGACCGCCGGCTGGTGGCCACGGGCGTGCGCCTGCCTGATCCGGCTCGCCCTCGAAGGCGGCATCGACGCCTACTGGCGGCGCACCCGCCCGGTCGTGGCCGCGTGCCGGCAGGGCCGGGCGAAGCAGCTGATGCTGCGCGGCCGGTTCGGGCCCGGCCCCGCCGTCGCCCGGCGGGTCGCCTTCACCTGGGCGGCCCTGTCGGCCGCCGCCCACCACCACAGCTACGAGCTGGCGCCGACGGCCGCCGAGCTGCGTCGCCTGCACACCGAGGTGAGCGCCCTGCTCACCCACCTCGACGGAAGAACGGAACCGCACCGATGACCTACCCGCAGCCCGGCCTCGACCCCACCCGCCCGCAGCCGCCGCTGCCCGCCGTCGTGGGGCCGTATCCCCCGGTGTCCGCGCCCACCGGCGCGTACGCGCCGCTCCCGGCCATGCCCTACCCGGGCGGCGGCTACCCGGCGGGCGGCCCGCGGCTCACCGTCCAGCCCATCTTGACCTCGGGCACGGCGACGGCGTCGCTGGTGCTCGGGATCCTCGGCGTGCTCGGCGGCTGGTGCCTGTTCGGGCTGCCCTGCGTCCTGGCCGTCATCCTCGGCCACCTGGCCCTGCGGGAGACCCGCGACGGCATGCGGTCGGGGCACGGCATGGCCGTCGCCGGCCTCGTCCTGGGCTACGTCTTCGTCGGCCCGATGATCCTCTTCACCGTCATGGTCTTCTTCGGCAGCGTCCTGAGCGCCGCCACCCCGACCCCCTGAACAACAGGTGTGACACACGGCCGCCACCGCGGCCCGGAAACAGCCGCCCACGAGGCCGCCGGAAAGACAGGAACGCATGTCCCAGAAGAATCCCCTCCACGCCGTGCCCGACCCGTCCCTCGAACTGTCCCGGCGGGACGACGGCTTCGTCGTCACGGCCCGCTGGAACAGCGACACCGGATCAGACGAGTTCAACGGACCGGACGAGGTCGTCATCCGCATCTCCGACGAGGCAGCCCCCGAGGTACGCCGGCACGGAATCACGTCGGCGGTCCTGCACCGGATGGGGCGGCAGGTCGACGACATGGTGGCGGAGTTCCACGGCATGCCCAGCGTCGGCGCGTACCAAGTGATGGTGGGCCGCTACATCGAGGGACGGCTCGCCGACCTGGCCCAGGCCCGCGGTGCGACCGCGGCGGGCTTCGAGGCCGACCTGCTCGCGGTCTACCTGGACCTGGCCGAACGCCGGCACGCCGACCCGCTCGGTGCCCTCGCCACCGCGACCGGCCGGACCCGCGCCGTCCTCGGCCGGCTGCTCGAAGTGGCTCGTCAGCGGAACGACCAGGAAGGACCCTCGCGTGAGCGCTTCGCATAATGCGCCGGTGACTTCTTCGGAGCCGGGCCGCGTGTGGTCGGAGGTCCTCCGCCGCAGCCGCATCTCGCCGTTGCCTTTCATGAGGCGCTGGTGAGCGCTTGATCGGCAGTCCCGCCTTGCGGTGGGGCGGTCCCGGACTGACCCGCCAAGGCGGTGCCGGGTAGACGCTTCACAGCCACCGGGCCGCCGGGGCGGGTCTTACGGTCGGCTCCACGTCCGTTTACAGTCTCCGAGCACTCCCGGCGACCACGAGTTGTGCGAGGTTGCGCGCGGCGTTGAGATCCCGGTCCAGGACCAGAAGGCACGCGTGGCAGGTGAAGGTCCGGATCCGCAGCGGCAGTTTGGGTTTCACCGCACCGCAGCCCGAACAGGTCTTGGACCCACGGTCGGGTGTCGCGATTCCGCCAGTGCCGTTGAGGTTCCCGACCCAGCGAGGAACATGACTTCAGTGGTTTAGGCGTCTCTTTTGGGGGCGCGCGACGCTCGAGGAGCGGTGATGGTCGGTACAGCGGTACACGCGCGGACCCTCCAGCGCAGGTTGGAACAGCTCGTCGACGTCACGTGGCCATCGTCTCCGTTGCCGGAGACGGCCCGGGCGGTCTATCTGAAGGCTGCGGCGTCCTCGGACTGGCCTGGGTTGATCGCCCTCGCCAAACAACAGCGTCGCGACGCCCGCTCGGCGTTGGGGCTGATCACCAGGCTGCAGGAGAAGGTTCGCGGCACGCATAGGGACATCGCAACGCACGCTGACGACCTGCTCGCCGGTTGGGTGCGGCCGGATCGTCGAGCCGACTGGCCGCAGGTCAGGGCCCAGCTGGTGGCGACGCTAAAGCCGCAGACCGGAGTGGCCAAGGCTGAAGCGCTGGCGGACGACTTCGGGGCGACCACCGCCCGGGCGGTCAAGTCCAGGATGGAAAAGCCTGTCGCGGACCTCGACGAGTTCTTGGCCAACTCCGCCGAACAGTGGCGAGCTGCACTAGTCGGCGCCAGGCTTGCCGAGGCGATCGCGGCGCTTAACACTCGCCGGCCCCGGCCACTCGTACCGGGTCCCTTCGGAGACGATATCGTCAGCCCGCTCGCCGCCGAGCTCAACGACCGCTTGACGCAGCTTTGCGACACGATCGGTTCCAGCGACCGGGACGCTATCCGTACGAACGCCCGCTCTCTGGCGGACTGGGCACGCGGCACAACACTAGACGACACAGTGCGACGAGCCGTGGATCTGAGTGTTGCGCGCCGCGACGTCGCCTCGCGGTGGACGCTGGGACCGGCGGCGCAGGCGGCCGGTGAACTCATCCGCAATTTGATCTTGGCGCAGGCGATCGGCCTCACCGTCGAGGAGGCCGCGCTACTCGGCGGAGACAATCTCGACCGCTGGCGAGCGGCGAGCGCACTGCCGTTGCCGAACGAACTCGGCCCCGGCCAGGACGTCACCCTCGCCCAGCTGAAGTCCAACCCGGCGACGTTCGACGGCGACGATGTCTTCGTATCAGGTGTCGTCGGGCAGGTAACGATCAAGCACGTACGCGGCAAAGTCTTGTCCACGGCTTCCCTCCTCGACGAGGACGGCCTCTCGCTGACGGTCGGCATCGAACACATCAAGCTCGACTCCGGCGGACTCGACGAGGGCGCCTACGCAACGGTCGCCGGTCGCTACGTCGCAGACGATCCCGTGTTCAACCACACGCCGATCCTGCGCGTCGGCCGACACAGCTACGAGGACGAAGGCGAGCACTCATTCCTGGCCGCGGCAACCCATCTGACCCGATGGGTGGTGACGCCCGTGCCACACGGACTGCGTTACGTCAGCTCATGGGAGCGGGGACTGTCCGGTGCCAACAACCAGCTGCGGTACGGAACCTGGCTGCCGTTTGAACGGAGGCTGTGATGGGCGAGGAACTCACGCCTGGAGCCTGCAAGGACGAGATCAAGGCACTCGAGGACAGCCGAAAGGCCCTCGAACAGGCCAAGTTGGCGTTCGACAGCGCGAAACACAACATGCAGGCCGGCGGCATCTCCACCGGGGCGGCGGGCGCCGGAGCTCTCGCCTGCACTCTTGCCACTGCGGGAGTCGGGGCTGTTGTGTGCCTGGGCGGCGCCGGGTTGGCCATGATTGGAGGTCTGCTGTGGACTCAGAGCGCCGGCGAGGGCCTGATCCTGGCCCAGGAGCAGGCCGAGGGTGCCATCGCCGCAGCCGAGAAGGCCATCACCGCAGCGTGCAAGTGCTTCTCCGAGCACACCGTCTCGACGCCGGACTGACCGGCTACCGCCAGGAGCACTGCCGTGGCTCAATTCTCGTTTCTCGTCAATGCCCGTCCATCGACCTTGAGCCGAGAATTTCTGAACGGAACGTACGCGGGCGGGATCCTATTCCCGCCCGACCGCGCGGCGGCCGCCACAGTGGCGGCTTTGGCCGGGCCGTTGCGCCGCAGGTTCGTGCTCGCCGACAACGGAGCCTACGACACGATCGGCAAAATCGCGGCATCACTGCCCCCGAGCGCGGACAACGCCGCAAGGGTCAAAGCCGTGCGGACGGCAGCGGGTGCCGTCGACCCGAACTCACAGCTGGCCGAGCAGTTGGCCGTACGTCCCGACGCCTTCATCGGCCCGGAAGACATCACCCTGGCCTGTTGGCTCCGCGCCGGCGTCGGGGAAACCGACCTGGTTCAGCGACGGAGCGAACTGCGTCGCCGGAACCGTTCCGTCGCACGTCGCGGATTGACCATGCAGGCAGCGCACCCGGAGCTGACCGTCTACACAGTGGCGTCCGCACACGACTATGACAGCGCCTTCGACGCTGGGCAGGCACTGGGCGACACAGGCGTCCGCGCTGTCGCGATGGGCTTCGGCGCCTTCATGGCCGACGACTCGTGGACCACACGGATCAAGTACGGTGGCCGGTGGCTCCCTTTGCCCCAGGCACTCCCGATGCGCTACCTGCGGACCGCCCAGGTCGTCCGAGGCTTTTTCGACGGATGGGCCGCGGCTGGATCCGCCGCGCCGGATCGGTTCCACTTCCTCGGACTGGGCGCGCCCGTCATGTTGCCCCTTTCCGCGTACGCCGCCCGGTCGGTCCCAAGCGTCACCTATGATGCGACCAGCCCGATCAAGGACGCGGCTCAGGGCACGCTGTACGTCTCCGAGCCGGCGAAGCTCAAGGTACGCACGTGGAACGTGCTTGAGCGAATGGTCCTCGATCCAGCGCATCGGTGGAACTGTCCCTGCCAATTCTGCCGAGCGTTCTGCCTAAACCATCCCTTCGATGAGGCGCGCATTCAGATGCTCGCGAGCCAGAGCCGCCCGCTCACAGCTGCGGATCTACGTGTCGGTCGAGTCGCCGCCCAGGCCGTCCCGTTGTTCGCAGTCGGACCTGGGCCTCTGGGTCGCGCCGCCGAGCAGGCGCGCGCGGGCCACAATCACTGGACTGTCGGGCTGACGCTGCGACGGCTATCTGCTGCCGTCGACCTGCGGGCCGCAGCAGCCGCCGACGTCGCCACCTACGTCGCCAACGCGGGAGCCGCCCACTTCGGCCAGTCGGTGGCAATGGCCTGGGACCTCGTGAGCGCGGGCAATGCTTGAACTGCGGGACATCGCCCACGCGATCGTCAGTAAGAGCGGCCGGCAGTAGGTGTCACTTGAGGCGTCGGATGGCGGGGCGAGTGTCCCAGCGGTAGAGGGTTCGGGCGCGGCGTATGAGTTGACGTACGGTGACGAGGGCGGCTGCCAGATACAGGTAGAAGTCCACGATCTTTGTGTCACGGTCGGTGCAGCGCCGCCGATACGGTGCCGGGCACCCCGCCGCCACCTGGCCACCAGATACGCCAAACGCGCATCCCTCTACCGATCCAGCCTGGTCCTCATCGCCGCCATCATCTGGCTCCGATGACGGCACCGCGCCCGCTAATCCACGCCCTTACCGAGGGACAGACCGGCGTCGGTGTAGCCGTGCCGGCTATAGAAGCGCACCGCATCAACGTTGCGGTGGTAGATGCCAGCCGACAGGTACGTGATCCCCCGGTCGCTTGCCCACCGTTCGGCCGCCGCCAGCAACGCTGATCCCACCCCGAGCCCCCTGGCGCCGGGCAGCACAACCGTGTGCACCTGGGCCGAAGGTTCAGGACGCAGGATCTGATGGTCCGGCGGATCGGAATGCCGCAGCACTTCGACCATCCCGACCACCTGGCCGTCATGCCCCTCAGCAACGAGGACGCCATCCGGCCCGGACACGTCGGCCAGCATGGCCGCGAAGTGTCGCACTACCGCGTCACGCTGTGGAACGCGGTAGGTGCCAGCGTCGAGAGCAAGGTGCGCCTCAGCGTTGGCCAGGCGCAACTCCACCAATGAAGCAACATCGGCCACGCGCGCTGGCCGAACCGTTAGCCGTCTCTCCTGCATCATCCCGATCCTAGGATCGAGGTAGCCACTCGGGCACCCCGGCATGATCGCCAGGACAGGGCCTAGGCGCGCACGGCCATGGCCGACGACACGCAGGAGGTCCAGACGGCGGTCCGGGTGTTCTTCGGACATCGAGATATGGCGAGGCCTCCCGTAGACGTTCAGCGACCAACCACAACTTGATACCGGAGACGTTCGCGTGCCACCCGTGCTGATGTCGGCGTTGGCGCCCTGACATTCCTGCCCTGGCTGCTGTTCGCCTGGTCAGTGGGCGCTGTTAACTTGGACCGGCGTGGGATAGATCAGTTGACGGACGACCGTCAGACATCAGTCGACGGAGGCCAGCCGGCTGCCGGCTGCCGGCGATGTCGGGTCTCATGACCCGCGTGCCAGATCAGTGTCGGGACGCGGGTGAAACGTCCGTGCTAGACGATCTTGTGGGCAGGTAGTGTTCAGGCGCTTGTCCCAGCCAACCTGGAGGAGCATCGTGGGCGCGAAGACAGCCCTGCTGGCCTTTGCCGATGGAGATATCCGTCCTGCGCTGCTTGGGGCGACCCGCTCGGCGCGAGCCGAGACCGAAGCGCTGGTACGACAGGTCCACCCGGGCTACGCCGTCGAGCCCGCCGACAACGGCACGTTGTTCGAGGACATTTACCCTCCAGACGACATCACCTACGCCACAGTGCTAGCCGGTGCCGAGCTGTACTGCGACCGGCGGCTGGTGCTCGACCGCCCGTCAGAGCTGCCGGAACACCTGCGCAAGGCGGGAGCGGGCAGGCGGATCATCATGCACGGGATGCACTCGATGGTGGATTGGCTCGGCTTCGCGGTCTGGGAAGACGGGAAGCTCATCAGATCGCTGAGCCTGTCGCCCGACGGCGGCATCCAGGAGAACATCGGCGAGCCGTACGACTTCGAGCTGCCCTACTGGGCGGGTGACCATCCCGTCGTACCCGTACCCGGCTGGCCCAACCAGGACCCGTACCCGTTGCCGTTCCATCCGCTTGAGCTAGGTGAGAAAGCGCTACGCGCGCTGTTCGGCTTCGTCATCGAGGGCTATCCGGACCCGGACGATATCAACACGGAAGCTGTTCATCTGCACGGATTCCGCGTGACCGACCCGTCCGGCGAAGAACAGGCCGCACGTGAGGCCATGTATGCGGAGGCATACCGGACCATGGGCCCACCACGGATGTTCCGGATGGGGCCAGACGGCACGATGCACGAGATCAGCCTCGACAGCTTGTGATCGCCGGCCCCTCGGTCGGGAAGTGTCACGCAGGTCCTGATGCGCATCCGGCAAGCAGGTTCCGAGACCGGGCGGCCGGCTGCCGGCGATGTCGGGTCTCAGGACGTCCGTGACAGATCAGTCTCGGGACCTGGGTGACAACCGCGGTCAGAAGTTGGCTGGGGCCTAACATCTTACGGGTGCCCGGTCGCTGGAGCCTCCCACGTGCCGTGAACCGCCTTTACCGCGATGTCCTGGCACCGATTGGCTTCGAGCGCCACGGCAATAGCTGCACCCGGACGGACAACGGACTTCTCCGAGAGATGCGGTTCTACACCCCTCGGTGGGGCGACCCTGCGACGAAGGGAATCCAGGTGTTCCTCAGCGTTCGGATCATGGGCCTGCCGGAACCACTGGTGGAGTTCCGCCGCGAGGCGCTGTGGACTCACCTGGAGCCGATCCGCCAGCTCACCGAATACCCGCGTCCCGCCTCTGAGGAGCCGTTGCCGGCTGAGCTGGTAGACGATGTCGTCGGACCCGGCGTCGCCTTCCTGTGTCACGCCGCAGACCTGCACGACTTCGGCAGGTGGGCAGCCGAGGTCCATGCCCAACAGGGGGCTTGGGGACCGTTCCGGCAGGTGTATCCGGGCGGCACCGCACCCTTGCAGGCAGCAGCGTTCGCGGCGGCGGCGGCAGGAGACACGGCTCTGGCTCACCGCATCGCTGGAGCTGTGATCGTGCATGAAGGGAACCCACGCGAGGTACGCGACTTCCGGTCCGAGCTAGGAAGGGTGGCCTCTTAGTAAGCAACCTGGCGGCTGGCGGGCAAAAGCCCGGTCGCGCCCCGTGGAGTGGTGTAGAGCCGTGACTCTGTGCTCGTCTGTTCAGGGTCGGGGTCGGGTTTTGCCAGTCATGAGTTGGTGGGTGTTGGCTGCGGCATGGGTGACTTCATGCCATCGGGGGTGGGTGAGGTAGTCGTCGTCGGGAGCGGTGGGTCCGAGGTCGTCGAGGATGGCGGTCAAGGGTTCGAGTGTTGCGCTGATCGCGTTGGCCTCGCTGGTGCTGGCGAGGATGGTGCCGATGTCGTTGCGGGGATCGTGCTGGTCCCAGAAGGTGTCGTCGATGAGCCAGTGGACGGCTTCGGTCAGGCTGGGCCATGACGTGGGCTCGTGTGGGCGCAGCGCCGCGAGGATGGACAGGGCGTTGATGATGTCCGCCCTGCGGTCGGGCCAGGCAATGGTGGTCATACTGCTGCCAGTTCGGTCGTCGTGAGGGCGGGGGGCGGGTGCGGTGATCAGAGCCATGGTGCCTTCGACGAGGTAGCGGCGGTCGCCGGTCTGCCATTCGTCGTGGGCTTCAACGAGAACGGCGCCGGCGAGGCGGAGCAGAGGATGGCCGCCGACCCATGGTCCTGTCCTGTCTCGTAGCCGGAGAGCGGATGTTGGCGGAAACGACGGTGGGGCCGGATGACGGGTGCCACGCCAGCCGTGCACGATGCTGTCCGTGTGTACCGGGCATCTGAGCTTCTCCGTTGAGTGCGTCCAGGCAGTGCCCGGAGGCTGGCAGCTGGAGGGTGAGCCGGGGTATTACCGCGGCGTTGGGCTCGCCCGGGTGATCGCTTTGACGTGCCTGCTGTGAGCACGGCCGCAAGGAGCCGAACGTAGACGTCGTCGTCGTTGAGCTCACCGGGTCATACGCCATCGTCAGCGGCGCCGGTGGCGATCAACTCAGGCCCTGCGACATTGTCTCCGGCGAGCGGCTCGTCGAGGACGACAGCCTGTCCAGGGAATGCTCCAGCGGCCGATCGCTGAAGAAGTGGTGTCGACCAGCATGTGGACGCCGGGCAGATATGCATGATGACAGTCCCCCCGGAGCGGCGGAGGGCGAGATTGTCCCCGTTCAGAGTCCTGAGCCGTGGTCGCGGCCAAGTCTGGCGTCGCCGCCCTTGACTCTCGCCGCCGCACGGTCCGGCACCGGCAGCTTCGTCAGCACGTTCGAGATGTGGTTGCGGACCGAGCTGACACACGTCACGCCATGATCGCCGCTAGGGCAGCGGCGATCATGGCACGCTCCCGGCCGTCGGTCCCCGCCAGGCGGCCACATCCGAGCGCAGCGACGTGTTCATCGCGCAAGCCGGGGCCTCGCCGCGCAGGACCGGGTGCTGCACGCCGCCGTCGCGCTCGCCGATCACACCGGCGTCGGCTCTGTGAGCATGCACAACTTCGGCCAGGAGTTGGGTGCCGTACCGGCTGCTCCCGCTTCAACTCTGCGTACTACGAGCCGCGGCGCCGCCCGCCACCGGCGCCCACCGGTTCGATGACCTGCGAGAACTCCTCGGGAAGTTGGGCCATGGCGTTCTCGAACTCGTCTCGGGTCACGGCCTCACCCAGGGTGGTGAGCACCGCGCGGACCCCGGCACCGGCGAGCGCACGGTCGACCCCAGGACGATCCCCCACCCGCCGCACAAACTCATCAAGCCCGAACGCGGTGGCCATTTCCCCTCCGAGCGGTCTGCTCAGGTGAGCGGCAAGTCGATCCGGAAGCTGATAGGCGAGGTCTTCAGCCTGACCGGCGCTGATCCGCTCCGCCAGCGTCTCCAACGTCACCCCGGTCAGTGTCGCCGCCTGATCGGTCGACACCTTTGCCCGCATGGTCACCGCATTGATGAAATCCTCGTATTCCACCTGATTCTCCCCTCCGGCCAGATCTCTCGTCGAACGGCTGGAACGCATCACATCGCTTCGTTGAGCGAACTGGTACCTCGACAGCCTGCTGGGACGGGGGGTGATCCGGCCTCATCCCCATCGGGCGAATCACCAAGGCGCCCTGCGCCGGCGTCCTGGGCGTTCCAGTTGAACGGGACGAGCGGGAGAGGTGTTGGCGATCCTGCGCAAGCGCGGCCACGAGGTCACCCGCGGCTGCAGAGCGGCCTGTTGCAGGGCGTGCGCGGGACCTACCGGGCGGACCTGGCTGGCCTGATCGCCCCCCGCCATCTGGTGGCGGCCATCCGTGGGAACTGCATCGCCGACGGTCGGGGGCGTCGGGCCGATGACCGGTGTTCGGCTTCCGCCCTGCTGCTCCATTTCGGCTCTTCGGCGACCTCCGCTTTTATAGGTTGGCCAGAGAAGCGTGCCTCCGCCCCCGAGGGGCGTACCAGAGGAGGCAGACGCGTGAGCTCCAGCCCGCTCCCCCGGATCCTTCGCCGGCGCGGCGAGCCTGACTATCCGACGTTCCTGGAGCTCTTCTTCGACCTGGTCTACATCTTCATGCTCTCCCGGCTCTCGGCGGGGCTGGCCGGGGACCTGACCGTCCGGGGCGCCGCCGAGACCGCCGTGCTGTTGATGGCCGCCTGGTGGGTGTGGGTGCTGACCGCCTGGCTCACCGATCTGTTCAACCCGCGACTGCCGGTCATCCAGGCCACCGTCCTGGCGGTCATGTTCGGCATGCTGTTGATGGCGATCGCGGTGCCGTACGCCTTCGCCGAGTACGGCTGGCTGTTCGTCGCGGGGTACTTCGGCATCCATCTCGTCCGGGACGCCGTCCTCATTCCCGGTACCCGGGTGAACCGTCCGATCCAGGCTCGGAGCATCCGGGTGTTCTTCTGGTTCGGCGTCACGGCGCTGCCGTGGGTGGCCGGGGTGTTCGTGCACGGAACGGCCCGGCTGCTGCTCTGGTCGGTCGCGGTGGCGGTCGACCTCGGGTCGGCCCGGTTGGGCTGGCCGACGCCGAAACTTGGTCGCACCGAGCTGGCCAGTCAGATCTTCACCGGCACCCACCTGTCCGAGCGGCATCGAGAGATCTTCATCATCTCCCTCGGCGAGCTGATCCTGAGCTGCGGCCTGGGGCTGGCCGGCAGCGGCTTCCAGGCCGGCCGGGTGGCCACGAGTTTCGTCGGCTTCGCCAGCGCTGTCGTGCTCTTCCAGCTCTACTTCCACCGGGTGCGGCAGCTGCTGGCACCGCCGGCCGTCATGGTGGTGGAGCGGGTGCGGCCCGGCACCTCCACCTCGTACAGCCATCTGGTGATGGTGGCCGGGGTGCTGGTGGTGTCGACAAGCGTCGCGCTGGTCATCGACCAGCCGTTCGGTGCGGCGCCGGCGGCCTGGATCGTCGCCATCCTGGGCGGGCCGGCGCTGTTCCTGCTTGGGAGTTGCCTGTTCGACGCCGTGCTCACCGGACGGCTCCTCTGGTCCCGGGCGTTGGGGATCGTGGTGCTGTGCGTCATCGGTCCGGTGATGGTGCTGCTTCCGCCGCTGGCGATCCTGGTCGTGGCGAATACGGTGCTGCTGTTCATCCTGGTCTGGGAGACGCTGCCCGCGCGCGTGCGGCCGGTCCGGGCCACCGTGCCGACCGGGTGATGGTCACCCGAGCGCCGGTGGCATCGGCGCGCGGGCGTGCCGGCGGGTGCTCACCAGGTTCGCCGCGGCGACCAGGGCCAGGATGGTCATGGCGAGCAGCGCGACCACGACCGGCGGCAGCAGGCCCGTCGCCGGCGCCACGGCGGACAGCAGGACCAGCCCGGCCAGCCGAGACCGGGACATCCGGCCGAAGACCGTGTAGTCCAGCGCCGCGCGGCCGACCAGGAACAGCGCCGGTCCGCCGAGGATGACCGCAGCCCACGCTGGCGGCGTCTGCCCGAAGGGACGCAGCACGACGAGGTGGCTCGTGACCGCCATGCCGCCGATTCCCGCCACCATGATCAGGTGAGTGACCGCGGCAGACTGCGTGAGCAGGGACGGGTTCGTCGATCGCGCGATGGCCTCGGTCAGCAGCTCGCCGGCCCGGTAGATGTAGATCCGCCAGGCCAGCACCACGATCGTGAACACCACGAGGAGCGCCCAGGCCCGGTCCAGGGTGTAGTCGTTGCGGGTGAAGGTCGTTCCGATGACGAAGATGGACGCGCCGAGCGCGATGATGACGAACTGCCGGTACCGCTCGGCCACCCGCTCGCCGACCAGCCGCCACTCCTGCGGCTGCGACCGCCCGAGCTTCGGCAGCGGCCAGCCGAGCGAGGCGGCGACGTACTCCATGGCGATGGTCACCGCCCAGAGCACGAGGCGGGTGGGGCCGGTGGCCAGCGCGCCGCCGATCCATCCGACGGCGGCGATGCTGTACCAGAACAGCACCCGGCCGCTGCGCCGCGGCTCGGCCGCGCTCGGCAGGAGCAGGAGGTAGTAGCTGCTCGAACCGAGGTGGATCGCCAGGTAGGTGAGCGCGAAGAGCAGGCCGCGCCCGTCGTGCGCGTCGGGCGCCGCGGCCGCCAGCAGCAGGCTGCCGGCGGCCACCCCGATGAACTGCACCTGGACCGCGGGCCGCATCAGGTCCAGGGTGTCGGCGGCCCACGTGGTGATCGCCCAGACCAGGGTGAACGCGAGCAGCAGGACCAACGTCTGGCCGGCGCCGGTCCAGCTCACGTCGTCGGCGAGCGTCTTGACCAGGGAGATCATCGCGAAGACGTACGCCAGGTCGAAGAAGAGCTCCAGGAACGCCGGGCGGGCGGGGTCCCGTGGGGTCGGAGCCGCCACGTTGGCGTCTTCGGTCACCATCGACGTCCTCCGGACCTCCGCACCGTCCTCGCCTGATCACACCCTACGGGCGCCGGTCGGGCCGCATACCCGTCATCGACGCATTCCCGCTACCGCGCGATCTTTTGGTCGTGCCGGCCCGGCGAGCGTTGGCTGCCGGCCTCGGCGCCGCGCGGCTCCGTGTCGAACACGCGGGTGGCCAGGCCCTACACCGGCCGAGGGGCTGCTCGACGCAAGCCTGCCGATGTCGGCAGCCTCGGGCACCGAATCACGAGCTACCGCCGCCGGTGAAGCCGTTCGGCGAGGGTCTCGCGCAGGTCGTCGCGAGCCCGTCGATCTCGACCAGCTCGGGCAGCAGCTGCGGCTCGGTGAGGTACGCCCGAAACGCCTGCGCGATCGTCACCCCGTGCGCCGGACGGTCCTCCACGCTCACCGGATCACCGGCCCACACCTCACCCGGCTCCAGCACACGCAGGTACGCGCCCGGGCGGTTCGCCCGGGTGAAGGTCTTCACCCAGCGCGGCTCGCCCATCTTGTGCTGGAACGTGACGCACGGGATACGACCGAACGTCGGCTGGAGCACCAACCGTGGACCGATGCGCCACCGCTCGCCGATGACCGCGCCGTTGACGTCCACCCCCTCGGTGGTCAGGTTCTCGCCGAAGAGCCCGCTGGCCAGACGGCGGCTCAGGCGCGCCTGCCACCAGTCGTAGTCCTCGCGCGCGTACGCGTACACCGCCTGGTCGTCGCCGCCGTGGTGCTCGATGTCGAAGATCTGGTCACCGACCAGGCCGCTGTGCAGGCCGGTCGTCTTCGGCCCTGGCGCCCGCACGTGGACCAGGTGATCAACCGGCCGCTTGCTGATGCCCGTGACACCAACGCCCTTTGCCGGGTTGGGCTCCGGCACCGCGAGGTTGACCGAAACAATCCTGGACACGCCCGGCAACCTAGCCGCTCGGGCCACCGCACGCCGCGCAATTCCCATCCGGCGAAGCGTCTCCTCTGCGGGCACCCAGCGCCTCGTCGCCCGTCAGGGCCGGGTTTGCACCATCGCGCCGCGAGTCGGGGCCGATGGCCTCGACGCTTGCCCTCACCCGACCCGGGCAGCGGCTGGCTCGCGCCCCACTGACCGGATCGTCGGGGCCGTCGGTTGTCAGCGGCCTGAGCGCGTACCCGATGGCGTCGGATCTCTGTCGCCAGAGCACGTCATGGTCGATATGGTCGCCCGGTGCCCGATGCGATCTTCGCTCACCCTCGCCTCGCACGCGTCTACGACGCTTTTGATGGAGACCGCGACGACCTGGCTGCCTACCTCGCCATTGCCGACGAGTGTGGAGCACGCCGGGTGCTTGATGTCGGGTGCGGCACAGGAGCTCTGGCGATCCTGCTCGCTCGGCGCGGCCATGCAGTCGTGGCTGTCGACCCCGCCGAAGCGTCGCTTGCG
The DNA here is from genome assembly GCF_900091435.1 of Micromonospora chaiyaphumensis. Classification (GTDB taxonomy): domain Bacteria; phylum Actinomycetota; class Actinomycetes; order Mycobacteriales; family Micromonosporaceae; genus Micromonospora; species Micromonospora chaiyaphumensis. Next base: position 282,494 of record NZ_FMCS01000003.1, on the reverse strand, counting down.
GTCGCGAAGGTGAAAGACGACGCCGCGATGGTCACCTGGATCCACGGTGATGCCACGTCAGTGCCGGCGCTCGATGCTGATCTGGCGACGATGACCGGGAATGTGGCGCAGGTCTTCCTCGCCGACAATGAGTGGGCACAGGCTCTCCAGGGCATCCATGCCGCACTTCGCCCGAACGGATATCTCGTGTTCGAGACCAGGTGCCCCGAACGTCGCGCCTGGGAGGAATGGGCCGCCGACGTTGATCCAGTCATCCTCGATGTCCCGGGCATCGGGCCCGTAGAACGGCGCCTTGCGGTCACCGACGTCAGCTTTCCGTTCGTCTCCTTCCGGTACACCTACCGGTTCCTGGCCGATGGCGCGGTAGTCACGTCCGACTCGACCCTCCGGTTTCGCAGCCGCGACGAGGTGGAATCGAGCCTGGCCGCCAACGCTTATCGGGTCCTTGATGTACGTGAGGCCCCGGATCGTCCGGGCCGTGAGTTCGTGTTCATCGCCGCAGCCGAGTAACGAGCTGGACCGGCACGCGCTCACCTCGTCAACTCCGGTGGCTTCGCGGCCGGCGCCTCCCAGGCCGGCGGCTGCTTCATCGCACCGAATTCACCGACCCCGGCTCTGGGCGCCGGCTGCTACCGTGTCCGAATGATCATGGGTCGGACGGTCCTGGGTGCCTACATTCCCGGGGCAGACGCGCACGAGTACCCGATCGAGCACCTTCCCGCCGACCTGTTGACCCACCTGTTCTATGCATTCGCCACGATCGAGGACGGGCACCTGACGCTTCCGGCCGCGGCACCAGCGCAGGTCGCCGCGATCAAGCAGGCGCATCCGCACCTGCGAATCATGATCTCGATCGGCGGCTGGGGTGCCGGCGGGTTCTCCGATGCTGCGCTGACCCCCCGCACACGCGCCGACCTGGTCGCCGAATGCGTGGAGCTCACCGCCGGCTTCGACGGCGTGGATCTGGATTGGGAGTTTCCGGTATCGGGCGGCCCTGCCGAGCTCACCCGACGGCCCGAGGATCGGCGTAACTGCACGCTGCTCGCCCAGGACCTGCGTGACCGTCTCGGTCCGGACCGCCTGCTGACCGCCGCCCTGCCGGCCGGGCGGCTGCAGTCGGCCGGCCCGTATGACCCGGCGGACAGCTTCGAGCTCGCGGAACTCGCCGATGTCCTCGACTTCGTCAACCTCATGACCTACGACTTCGGTACGGGCTTCTCCCCGATCGCTACGTTCAACGCGCCACTGGCGGAAGTCGCCGACGACCCGCTCGAACCCGGCCTGCGGCGGTGGAACAACGTCACCGGCGCGGTCGACTACTACGAGTGTCACGGCGTACCACGGGACAAGCTCGTGCTCGGCGTGCCGTTCTACGGCCGCGGATTTCGCGTCACCTCACCCGGCGAGCAAGCCGGCCTGTTCCAGCCCCAGATCGGTACCGTCGATGTCGGCAACTGGCGCGACATCAGCCGTGACCTGCTGTCCGACCCGGCGTGGCAGCGCCACCGCCATCCGGTCGCCCGCGCACCGTGGCTCTACCATCCTGATACGCGGACGTTCGTGAGCTACGAGGACGCCGACTCCATCGAGGAACGCGCGGCGTTCGCGGCGAGGCACGGGCTCCGGGGCGCGTTCACGTGGCAGCTCGCCGGCGACGACAGCGAGCATTCCCTCCTCGCAGCCATGACCCGCCCGTTCCGCCGTTAGACCTTCGTGGGCCATCTGGCCGACGTTGATGAGGGATACGGTGCCACAGCAGGCCCGGCAGATCGGCGGAGACTTCGGCGTCCGCTAGGACATTGGTGGGCGCCCAGGTCGGCTCATGAGGTCGGCACGCCGCCGTGGTGCTCGATCAACTTGCCGAGCAACGCGACAAGGGTCTGCCGTTCGGCGGCCGACAGCGGGGCGAGCAGTTCGTCCTGCACGGTGTCGAGCACGCGGTCCAGCCGTCCGAGCTGCTGCCTGCCCGCCCTGGTGATCGTGACGACGTTACGCCGGCGGTCCGCCGGGTCGGCGCTGCGCTCGACGAAGCCCTGTTCCTCCAGCTCGGTCACGGCCGCGACGACGTCACTGCGGTCCATGCGGCTGCGCCGCCCCAGGTCGGCCTGGCTCGCGGGACCGAACTCCTCCAACGCGGCGAGCACGCGGTAGTGGTAGCCCCGCGCGTCGGCGGCGGTGAATCCCTCGGCGACGAACCGCCGCGAATGCACGGCGGCTTGAGAGAGCAACCAGCTGGCCTTTGTCGCGAGACGACTCGGTGTCGGTTCCACGGGTGACCATGCTAACAGAACCGTTGGCGGCGCCAACGATCAACCGTATCGTTGGCCGCACCAACGAATGGAGATTCGAGATGTCACACCTGACCGACCGCACCGAGATCGCCGAACTGGTCGCCAGGCTCGCGTGGGCACTGGACGAGCGGCGCTTCGACGACCTGCGGACCGTCTACGCCCGGGACGCCGAAACCCACAGCCCACGGGGCACCCTGCGCGGCATCGAAGAGATCGTCGACGTCGTGCGGCGAACCAGCCCGGAGGAGGTGTTGACCCAGCACTTCAACACCGACGTCGTAGTCGATCTCGACGGCGACCACGCCGAGGTCAAGGCCCATCAGCTCGTGTACTTCTTCCACCAGGGCGAGGTGCCCCACCGGTTGGCCGGCCTCCAGACCCGATACACCGCCGTACGCACGTCGACCGGCTGGCGCCTCGCGCAGGCGCAGATCTCCCCGCTCTGGCAGCGCGCCGCGTAATCGCTACTGAGGTGCGGGCCAGTGCTCCACCCTCCAGGGCGGGGGTGAAGGCCCGCGCGGCGAGGGCCGCCAAGGCCACCTGATCCACGACGATCCCCTCAAGCAGGGCGGACGAGCCGAGCCGCGGGGCGAACGGTGGTGACGAACAAGGCCAGGGCGACGGCCTGAATGCCGGCCACGGTGATGATCAGGGCGGTGATCGAGTAGTCGTAAAGGGCACCGGTGAGCAGCCCACCGACCAGGGTCGCCCCACCCAATCCGGCGGCGAAGATCCCGTAGGCGGTGCCCCGCCTGGCAGCAGGGACGATGTCAGCGATGGCCGCACGCATGGTGGATTCCTGGATACCGAGTACGGCACCCCAGGCCAGGACCCCGGCGACTGCGGTCGCCGGGGTCCTGGTGAAGGCAGCCAGCGGGATCAGGGCGGTCAGCACGGGTACGGAGGCCAGCGCCCGGAAACCGGCCCGGTCATACAGCCACCCGGAGGCCAGCGCGGCGAGCGCGTCGACGCCCATGGCGCCGGCGTATACGACCGGGACCACCGCCACCGGTACGACGTGCCGCGTGGCGAGGTGGAAGCTGAGCACGCCGAAGGTGGCGTAGCCGGCCGTGGTGAGCACCGTGAAGGCCAGATAGGTCCAGAACACGCGGGGCAGCCGGGCGCCCGGCGGGGCGGGCGCCGCACCGGGTTCGGGGCCCGGCTCGAAGCGACGCGGATCGGGCACGCCGGCGCGCAGCCACAGCAGCAGGAGCAGCACCGCCACAGCCGGCACGGCCAAGGTGAGGAACGCGGCTCGGTAGCGTTGGGCGGTGGCGGCCAGAACGGCGGCGACCAGCAACGGCCCGGCAACCGCCCCCGCCTGGTCGAGTGCCTCGTGGACGGCGAAGCCCTTGCCACGGCCCACTGCCGAGGCGGCGTGGGAGAGCATGACGTCCCGCGCCGGTCCACGGATCGCCTTACCGGCACGCTCCGCGACAAACAGCAGCGCAGCCAGCCACAATGCGCTGGTCAGCCCGAGCGCGGGCACCGCCACCAGGGTCAGGAGGTAGCCGATCAGAACCAGCCGCCAGTAGGCCTGGGTCCGGTCGGCGAGTGGCCCGGTGCCCAGCCGTCCGGCCAGGGCGAACGCTTCCCCGACGCCGGTGACCAGGCCGACGAGGGCCGCGGAGGCACCGAGGGTGGCCAGGTAGGGGCCGATGACTGACCGGCCGCCCTCGTACACCACGTCCGACAGCAGACTGACAGCACCGAACGCGGTCACGAACCGCCACGGCGTCCATCTGATTGCCGGCGCCGCGACCTTCACTCATGCAGTCTGGCCTACCGGCATGCGGGGTCGGGTGTGATCAGCCCACGGGCGCAGCGGAGCGCTTGCCCGGGTACGCCTCGGGTAATCGCGCGGGACGAGGTGAGGAGCCTTGAGGTCGACCGGCGTGTCGATGCCATGCGCGACGTGCCGCTCGAACGGGCTGCCATGATCAGAACACCTCGTTTGGCCGTCAGTGGCTGGCAAGAGCGCCTGCGGGAGCGTCGGCACGGCGCTGGACGCTCCGGGTCGGTTTGGTCGGCCGCCTGCGCAGCGCCCATTCGACGACGGCCAGGTTGATCACCCAGCCGGCGAGCATCAGGAACGCCCGACCGACCCCGTCCGGCTGGCCGACAAGCAGCATCCAGGGCAGGTGGGTCAGGACCTGGGTGCCCGCCCCGAGACCGATGGCATACCCGCGGGCCATCCAGGCACGGTGGCGGGGGATGTCCCGGCGCCGGATGGCGGCGAAGCCGAGGACGATGCAGCCGAGCATGGCGGTGCCGAAGACGAGCCGCATCGGGGTCACCAGCACGTGGTCGATCGGCGGGCGGGGATAAAACAGCGTCATCCACAGTCCCGACAGGGCGGCGGCGAGCCCGCAGGGGACCAGCACTCGTCCGGCGAGGCGGTGCCAGCCGGGCCGGCGGCGGCGCAAGCCGGGGGCGAACTGGAACGCCCCCAGGAGGCAGTACAGGCTGGCGCCAACAATATGCACGAGCACGGGTACGGGCGAGGCGAAGAACCGGGCGTTGTCCGGGGTGACCGTCGCACCGCCGGTGAGTTCGGCGGTGCGGGCGGCGCCGGCGATCACGGGTACGGCGCTGAGCATGATCAGGCCGACGGGTACCAGCCACTCTCGTTTGGCCGACAGGGTCATGGCGGATCCCTTCATCCACTGGCCAGCCGGCCACGTCACCACCACAAGAGGTGTACGGCGTACACTCTCACCGGTGAGAGTAGGGTGTACGGCGTACACCGTCAAGAGGCGCGTTACCGTGTGGCGGCCGCATCCTGGGGACGCGGCGCCGGGTCCTGGACCAGGGAGGCAACCCGCCGATGTTCAACACCGCACGCCTGCAGGTCATCCTGGAGATCGCCCGCCACGGCACGATCGTCGCCGCGGCGGAGCGGCTTGCGCTGAGCCCGTCCGCGGTCTCCCATCAGCTCGCCGCGTTGGAGCAGGAGGCCGGGGTGGCGCTGGTGGACCGGGGGCCGCGCAGCCTGCGGCTCACGGTCGCGGGCCAGCGCCTGGCGGACTACGCGCAGCAGATCTCCGATCTGATGTCGGCGGCCCGCGACGAGCTGTCCGCACACGGCGAGGGCCGCCAGGGGCTGCTGCGGATCGGGTTCTTCGCCACCGCCGGCACCGAGCTGCTGCCGCGCGCGCTGTCGAGTTTCACCCGGGACCATCCGCAGGTCGAGCTGGCGCTGATCCTGGGGCAGCCGCACGAGCTGCTCCCCCGCCTGCATCAGGGTGAGCTGGACCTGGTGGTGGTCTTCGACCATCCGCTGAGCCCGGCGCAGGAATCGCCGTACGCGAAGGTCGAGCCGCTGATGGTGGACCCTCAGCTGGTGGTGCTTCCCGCGGATCATGCGCTGGCCCGCCGGCGGCGGCTGCGGCTCGCGGACCTTGCCGCGGAACCGTGGATCACCACGCTCGGCGTGCAGAGCGAGGTGTCGGTGCTGGAGTTGGCGGCGCGTGCGGAGGGCTTCGCGCCGCGGATCCGCTGCCGCAGTGACCATTACGAGGTGGTGCTGGGCCTGGTCCGGGCCGGTGTCGGGGTGGCGCTGGTGCCGTCGCTTGGCCTGCGCAACCCCGGTGGGGTGGCGGTGCGGCAGCTCGCGCACGCCAAGCTGTACCGGGAGATCGGTGTGGCGCTGCGGTCCGGCAACCCCAACCCGGTGGTCGGCAGCTTCGTCGAGCGGTTGCGCGACGCGGCGGCGGCGCTCAGTCAGGATTTGTCGGAGCGGTGGGGTCCGGCGAGCCGGTCGACCGTTGCACCCCAGCGGCGCAGCTCGGCGACGGCAGTCCGCTCCTCCCCCGGCGCGAACGCGGCGACCACGGCGTAGACGACGGTGTGCCGGCCGGACACGATGCCGGTGTCGGCGCGTACCCCGGTGTCGGTTCCGGTCTTGTTCTCCACCCGGACGCCGTCGCCCGACCAGGGGTCGTGGCCGATGGAGTCGGCGACCATCGTGCGGTCGATGTTCCCGGCGAGCCAGCCGCGCAGCAGCCGGCACGCCTGCGGGCTGTGCCAGGTCCCCTTCGCAACGTCGGCGAGGAAGGCGCAGAGTTCTCCGGCGGTGCCGGTGGCGAAGGTGTCCGGTACGCCCGGGCCGCGTTCGGCGCGGATCAGGTCGTGCACGGTGGTGTCCCGCAGCCCGGCGACGCGGGCCAAATCCTGCACGGCGTCCAGGGTCACCAGCCGCAGCAGGGCGTTGGTGGCGGCGTTGTCGCTGACCGTGGCGACCGCCGTGGCGAGGTCGGCGACCGTCCACCATCGGGGCGACAGTTGGCCGAGCAGGCCGGTGCCGCCGAGCGCCCGGTCGGTGTCGAGCAGCTCGACCGGCTGGTCCGCCTCAAGGGTGCGGTCGGCGAGCCGGCGGGCCACCTCGGCGAGGAGCAGCACCTTGCCGACGCTGGCCAGCGGCAGGACCAGGTCGGGGTCGGTGGAGAGGGTGCGGCCGTCGTCGAGGCGCCGCACCATCGCCCCGATGCGCACCGCCGGGCTCAAGGCCGCCCCGGCACGGCGGGCTGCCGATCCGGTACGGCCAGCACCCGGCCCGGCCGCGCGTCGGTGACCTCGCCGCCGTCCACGACGACCCGCCCGCCGACCAGCACGCACCGCACCCCGTCCGGCGGGGCGAGGGGGTCGTCGTAGGTGGCGCCGTCGGCGACGCGCTGCGGGTCGAGGACGACCAGGTCGGCGGCGTACCCGTCGGCGAGCAGCCCGCGGTCGCGCAGGCCGAAGCGGGCCGCGGGCATCCCGGTCATCTTGTGCACCGCCCCCGCCAGGTTCAGCAGTTTCACCTCGCGAACGTAGTGGCCGAGCACCCGGGCGAAGCTGCCCGCCCACCGCGGGTGGGGACGGCCCCCCTTCGGTACGCCGTCGGAGCACAGCATGGTCAGCGGGCTGGCGAGCACCCGGCGGACGTCGTCCTCGTGCATGGAGTGGCTGAGGATGGTGACGTCGCCGTGCTCGGCGGTGAGCAGGTCGCAGGCGTAGTCGACGGGGTCGACGCCGGCCGCGGCGGCCAGGTCGGCGATGGTGTGCCCCTGCGCGTCGGGGTTGTTCGGGGCGGACGCGACGCGGATGAGGTCCCAGCCGCCGTTGCCGACGGTGTTCTCCCAGCCGGGCACGCCGGCGACCAGGTCGTGGCGGATGCGGTCGCGGACCGCCGGCTGGGCGGCGGCGGTGAGCATCGCGGGTACGCCGTCGGCGATGAGCCACGGCGGCAGCATGGCGTGCAGGGCGGTGCTGCCGGCGGTGTACGGGTAGACGTCGCAGGTGGCGTCGAGGCCGTCGGCGCGCGCCTGTTCGAGTCGGGCGAGGGTGCGGACGGTGGCGCCCCAGGCGCGCCGGCCGGCGGTCTTGTGGTGGGAGACCTGCAGCGCCGACCCGGCCGCGGTGGCGATCTCGATGGCCTCTTCGAGTGCGGTTTCGACCTGGGACATCTCGTCACGCAGGTGGGTCACGTACGGCTTGCCGTGTGCGGCCGCGACCCGCGCGAGGGCGATGACCTCGTCGGTGCCGGCGTTGACGCCCGGGGAGTAGATCAGGCCGGTCGACAGGCCCGCCGCGCCCGCGGCCAGGGCCTCGTCGAGCAGCTGGCACATGGACTGGATCTCCGCCGGGGTGGCCCGCCGCTGGGCGAAGCCGACCACCGCGGCGCGCAGGGTGCCGTGGCCGACGAGGGCGGCGAGGTGGTTGCGGCGGGCCACGCCCTGGGCGTCGGCGAACTCGGCGAACGACCCGTACGCCGACGCGGGTGGCCCGAACGTCGCGGCGATCAGCTCCCGCACCGGTTCGGCGCGCTCGGGCGGGACCGGGAAGGGGCTGATGCCGCAGTTGCCGCAGATCTCCGTGGTGACCCCTTGGAGCAGCGGCGCCCGGCGCAGCACCTCCCGCTGCGCGTCGTCCCCGGCGAGCAGGTCGGAGTGGGTGTGCACGTCGATGAAACCGGGTGTGACGGCCAGCCCGGTCGCGTCGATGACGTCGGCGGCGGGAGCGCGGCTGCCCGGTGGCAGCAGCACGAGCCGCCCGTCGCGGACGCCCACGTCGGCGGGACGGGACGGCGAGCCGGTCCCGTCGACCATGTCCCCACCGCTGACCAGCAGATCCAGCCGGGCCATCAGAGCACCTTGGACAGGAAGGCGCGGGTACGGTCGTGCCGCGGCGCGGCGAGCACCTCCCGGGGCGGGCCCTGCTCGACGATCAGGCCCTCGTCCATGAAGACGAGGTGGTCGCCGACCTCGCGGGCGAAGCCCATCTCGTGGGTCACCACGATCATGGTCATGCCGCTGGCCGCGAGGTCCTTCATCACCTCCAGCACCTCCCCGACGAGTTCCGGGTCGAGCGCCGAGGTCGGCTCGTCGAAGAGCATCAGCTTCGGCGACATGGCCAGCGAGCGGGCGATGGCCACCCGCTGCTGCTGGCCGCCGGACAGCTGCGCCGGGTAGTGGTGGGCGCGGTCGGCCAGCCCGACCCGCTCCAGCAGGTCGGCGGCGCGCCGCCGCGCGGCGGCGGCCGGGACGCCCTTCACCGCGACCAGGCCCTCCATCACGTTCTCCAGGGCCGTGCGGTGCGGGAACAGGTGGAAGCGCTGGAAGACCATGCCGATCGACTCGCGCTGGCGGCGCAGCCGGGCGTCCGGCAGGGGCCGCAGCCGGCCGCCGCGCTCTTCGTACCCGATCAGTTCGCCGTCGACGTAGACGCGGCCGGCCTGCGGCTCCTCGAGGTGGTTGAGGCAGCGCAGCAGGGTGGACTTGCCGGAGCCGGACGGGCCGACCACGCAGACCACCCGGCCGCGTTCGATGGTCAGGTCGATGCCGCGCAGCACTTCCAGCCGGCCGAAGCTCTTGCGCAGGGACCGGCACTGCACCATGGGCGGGGTCATCCGGCGCTCCCGGTGAAGCGCAGGTTGCGGGTGATGCGCCCGCGCAGGGTTCCCGGCGCGGTGGCGCCGAAGCCGCGGCTGAACCGGCGTTCCAGGTAGTACTGGCCGATGCTGGCGACGGTGGTGAGGACCAGGTACCACAGGGACGCGACGATCAGCAGGGCGATCACCTCGAAGTTGGTCAGGTAGAGCCGCTGGGCGACGGTGAGCAGGTCTGCGCCGGCGATCACCGAGACGAGCGAGGTGGTCTTCAGCATGGAGATGAACTGGTTGCCGGTCGGCGGGACGATGATCCGCATCGCCTGGGGCAGCACCACCCGCCTCATGATCTTCATGCGGGACATGCCCAACGCGGCCGCGGCCTCCTGCTGGCCGGGGTCGACCGCGCGCAGGCCGGCCCGGACGATCTCGCTCATGTAGGCGCCCTCGTTGATGCTGAGCCCGAGCAGCGCCGCGACGAATCCGGTGACCAGGGTGTTCGTCTCCCAGGTCATCAGCTTCGGGCCGCCGAACGGCACGCCCAGCCCGACCTCGGGGAAGATCAGCGCGATGTTGAACCAGAAGATGAGCTGCACCAGCAGCGGCGTGCCGCGGAAGAACCAGACGTAGGCCATGGCGCCGGCCCGCAGGACGCGGCTGTCGGAGACCTGCATCAGCGCCACGACGACGCCCAGCACCACACCGATCGCCATGGACGCGACCGTGAGCTGGACGGTGACCCACAGCCCTTCCAGGATGACCCGGTCGAACTGGTACTTGACGACGATGTCCCAGTGCAGGTTCGGGTTGATCGCGATGGTCCAGGCCAGCCAGGCCAGGACCAGGGCCGTCACCCCGGCGGCCAGCCAGCGCCCCGGCCGCAGCGGGTGGCTGATCCGGTTCGCCTCCGGCGCGGCGGGCCCGGCCGAGGCCGGGCCCGTGGCGGTCGCATCCACCGGTGTGCTCACTTCTGGTCGTTGACCGTCGCGGCCTGCACGCCGCTGCCCTGCACGCCCCACTTCTCCAGGAGCTTCGTGTAGTCGCCCGAGTCGATCAGCTCCTGAAGGGCCCGCTGGACGGCGTCGCGCAGCTGGCTGTCCTTCTTGTCGATCGCGATGCCCCACGGGCCGGCCTCGTACTGGGCCTCCAGCACCTCGTACTTGCCGCTCTGCGTGGCCAGCATCTTGGCCACCGGGTAGTCGACGATGGTGGCCACCGCCCGCCCGGCATCGATCTGCAGCAGGCCGGTCGGGGCGTCCTCGCTCTGCGAGATCGTCATCTTCTTGGCGCACGAGGTGTTCTGCTTCTCGCCGATGGCGAGGTTCGAGCTGCCCTTGGCCAGCACCACGGCCCGGCCGCACAGGTCCGCCAGGTCCTTGACCCCGGCCGGGTTGCCCTTGGCCACCATGATGGCGCCGCCGGCCTGGAAGTAGTCGACGAAGTCGACGGCCTTGCGGCGCTCCTCGGTGTCGCTCATCGAGGACATCGCCAGGTCCCACCGGTCGGCCTGCAGGCCCGGGATCAGGCCGGGGAAGCTGGCGTTGGTCATCTCCAGCTTCAGGCCGAGCCGCCCGGCGATCGCCGCCGCCAGCTCCGGGTCGACACCGATCAGGTCCTGGGTCCCCTCCTTGTACATCTCCATCGGCGGGTAGCCCTCGGCGGTGGCGACCCGCAGGACGCCCTTCTCCTTGAGGGCGGCCGGGACCATGTCGGCCGCCTTGGCGTCGGCGGCGACCGAGGCGGAGGCACCGGCCTGCGGCGTCTGGCCGCTGGTCGAGCGGCCACAGCCGGCGACGGCGAGTGAGAGTGCGGCGAGACCGACGACAATGCGAAGCGCACGCTTCCTGACCACCGGAAACCTCCTGCCTGAGACGATGGCGGGGACCCTATCCGGGATCGGTCAGCATGAACAGCCCGAACGCTTTGCGGGGTGAGCACCTAGATATTCGATGCTCATCGGGCGTGATCCACATCGGTCGCGAAGGCTGGCCATGCCGACGTGAAGGACCAAGCGCCCGGGGGGAACTGATGCCCATCTTGGCGAAGCCGCATTGTCGCCGCCGGGGGCGGTCCTGGCCGACATGATCGCTCGTGCTGTGGGCTCGCCCGCCTGATCCCGTAGCGCCGGACAGGCCTCCCGCATCTGTTGCCGCGGCATGCCCAACGCCCCTTGAGCTGGGGTCCGCTGGCCTGCGGCGGCGGCGAAATTTGCCTCGGGCTCTTGCGCGAAGATATGCCTATAACGATACTGTCGGTCACGGATTTAGCGTGTCGGGGGTCACGTGGATGCCACCGCCTCTGGCGTCCCGCCCTGCTGAACCACCCGCACTCCGCCCCCACCCATCGCAGCCACCAGTGGAGCAACCGTGGCCGACACCGAAGTCGCACCCGCAACGGCCGTCAGGCTCTCCGGGAAGGCACCGCACAACCGCCGCCGCGCGTGGATCGTCACCGCGTTGCTGGTCGCCTTCATGATGATCAACTTTGCGGACAAGTCGATCGTGGGTCTGGCCGCCGACCCGATCCGGGAGGACCTGGGGCTGTCCGCGACCCAGTTCGGCACGGCGAACAGCGCCTTCTTCCTGCTGTTCTCCATCTTCGGCGCGGTCGGCGGGCTGCTGGCCGACCGGGTGCGCCCGCGGTGGCTGCTGCTGGGCATGGTCCTGTTCTGGTCGGTGTCTCAGGCGCCGCTGGCGCTGGGCGCGGGCGTGGCCATGCTGTTCACCTCCCGCATCATGCTGGGCGCGGCGGAAGGCCCCGCTTTCCCGATCGCCCAGCAGACCGCTCTGTCGTGGTTCCCGAACAGCAGGCGCAATCTGCCCAGCGCGCTGATCACCGCCGGCACCACGTTCGGCGTGGTGGTCGCCGCGCCCGGGCTGACCTGGGTGATCACGGAGCACGGCTGGCGGTCCGCGTTCGGCGTGGTGGCCGTCGCCGGTGTGCTGTGGGCGCTGGTGTGGGCCTTCGTCGGCAAGGAGGGCCAGTACGCCGTCGCGACCGGCCCGGACCCCGCCGCCGACACGGCGGCCAAGGCCGCCTCCGAGCCGGCCCCGAGTAACGTCGGCTATCGGCGCATCCTGGGTACCCGCTCCTGGATCGGCGTCACCGCCGCCTTCTTCGCCACCTACTGGATGGTCGCGCTGACCGTCGCCTGGCTGCCCTCGTACCTGCACGACGGGCTGGGCTACTCCAGGACCGCCTCGGCCAACCTGGTGGCGCTGCTCTGGGCCGCCAACGCAGTGGCCCTGCTCGGCCAGGCCGGGCTGACCGGATGGCTGCTGCGACGCGGAGTCAGCAGCCGCTGGGCGCGAGCCCGGGTCGGCGGCATCACCCTGCTCCTCAGCGCGGCCGGCTGCCTCGCCCTGACCGCCGGCCAGGGCGGCCCGCTCACCGTGCTGCTGCTGATCGCAGGGTTCGGGATCTGTGGAGTGATGGCGACCATCGCGGTCACCACCGTCGCGGAGATCGCACCCGCCGAGCGACGCGGCGGCGCCCTCGGCATCATGCAGGGTGTCGTGACCACTGCGGGCCTGATCGCCCCCATCCTGGTCGGCCGCCTGGTCGACACCCAGGGCGCGGCCGGATACCAGCACGCGGTCCTGATCTCCGCAGCCGTGCTCCTGCTGGGCGGAACCGCCGCGGTCACGCTCGTCGACCCCGCCCGGGACCAGCAGCGCCTGGCGCAGTGACCCGCCGCGCCACCCGGCCGCCCGCCTCTGTGACGTAAGCGGCGGCCGGGTCCACGCGGGCACGAGGGCTCGTTGCGCCCGCATCCCCAGAGACCGCCGCGGCCGGCCTGCCGCGGCTGATGCCGGAAGCCGAAGAACCGATCCACGTGAACCGCATCCCGATGGAGAACCGATCATGACCAACCTTGCCCAGAACCTGGCCGACGCGGCCGCCCGCGACGGCGCCGCACCCGCCATCCGGCTCGGCGACACGGTGCTGTCGTTCGCGCAGCTCGACGCGGCCAGCGCCCGGGTGGCTGGGCTGCTGCGCGACCGTGGCGTGCGCCCCGGCGACCGGGTCGGTGTCATGCTGCCAAACGTGCCGCAGTTCGCCGCCGCCTACTACGGCATCCTGCGCGCCGGTGCGGTGGTCGTGCCGATGAACGTGCTGCTCAAGTCCCGCGAGGTCGCGTTCTACCTGAGCGACTCACAGGCCAAGCTCGTACTGGCCTGGCACGGGTTCGGTGAGGACGCCGCGGCCGGCGCCGCCGCCGCCGGCACCGAATGCCTGCTGGTGGTGCCGGGCGAGTTCGAAGCCCTGCTGGGCGCCACCACGCCGCAGGGTGGCATCGTCGAGCGCGAGGCGGGCCACACCGCTGTCATCCTCTACACCTCGGGCACGACCGGTACGCCCAAGGGCGCAGAGCTGAGCCACGCCAACCTGACCCGCAACGCCGAGGTGGGCGTCGATCTGCTGGCGCTGACCTCCGCCGATGTCGTGCTCGGCGCGCTGCCGCTGTTCCACTCGTTCGGGCAGACGTGCGGGCTCAACGCGGCGGTCGCCGCCGGGGCGTGCCTTGCGCTCGTGCCGCGCTTCGACCCCCAGGCCGCGCTCGACACGATCCACCGCCACCGCGTCACGGTCTTCGAAGGCGTGCCGACGATGTACGTCGCGCTGATGGCCCACCCGCAGCGGACCGAGTTCGACGTGGACAGCCTGCGCCTGTGCGTGTCCGGTGGCGCGGCGCTGCCCGTGGAGGTCATGCGCGCCTTCGAGGCCGCGTTCGGCTGCATCATCCTCGAGGGCTACGGCCTGTCGGAGACCTCGCCCATCGCGTCGTTCAACCACGCCGACCGGCAGCGCAAGGCCGGGTCGATCGGCACCCCCGTCGCCGGGGTCGAGATGGCGCTGCGCGACGTCGAGAACGGCGTCGGTGAGATCGTGATCCGCGGTCACAACATCATGAAGGGGTACTGGGGCCGTCCGGACGCGACCGTGGAGGCGATCGACGCCGACGGCTGGTTCCGCTCCGGCGACCTGGGCCGCGTCGATGAGGACGGCTTCTTCTTCATCGTCGACCGCAAGAAGGACATGATCATCCGCGGTGGGTACAACGTGTATCCGCGCGAAATCGAGGAGCTGCTGTACGAGCACCCCGCTGTGCGCGAGGCCGCCGTCATCGGCGTCCCGCACGCCGAGCTGGGCGAGGAGATCTGTGCCGTGGTCGCGCTCAAGGCCGGCGCCGACGTCACCGCGGAGGACCTGCGCGAGCACGTCAAGACGCAGGCCGCGGCGTACAAGTACCCGCGGCACGTGTGGATCGTCGCCGAGCTGCCGAAGTCGCCGACCGGCAAGATCCTCAAGCGTGAGGTCACCGTGCCCGCCGGCCTGGTCGCCTGACACCGCGCCGACCCCGCCCGGCGCCCGGACACCATCGCCTGCCGTTGCGAGCAGCGGCAGGCGGCGGCCGGATCCCCGAACCCCCTCCGGGGCGTACTCGCGGCCACGTTCGCGTTCACGATCTTCGGCGACCTTCCGCCGACCCAGTGCCGACAAGGACACCGATGACAATCAGCACCGCCACGACCGCGCAGCTCGACCAGATGATCACCGAGCTTCGCGACGGCGAGCGCGCCTGGGCCCGCGAGCCCCTCAGTTCCCGCCGCGCCCTGCTGCGCCAGTTGCAGGCGGCCGTGGCCGCCCACGCCGAGCAATGGGTGCGGGTGGCCGGGGGCATCAAGCAGCTGCCCACCGGCTCGCCGCTGCTCGGTGAGGAGTGGACCAGCGGACCGTGGGCCGTGCTCGGCTACGTCGACGCGCTGGCCGACACCCTGGCGCGCCTGGAGCAGGGACGTGACCTGCTCGCGGGATGCAGGGTCGGCGCAGCGCCGGGCGGCCGGGTGAGCATCGGCGTGCTGCCGTACAACACCTTCGACCGGTTGCTGCTCAGCGGTTTCCGGGCCGAGGTCTGGATGGAGCCCGGCGTCACCGAGCAGGAGACCCGGGAGCGCGCCGGGCTGGGCCTGCTCGCTCCTGAGCGCACCGGGGGCGTCGCCGTGGTCATGGGCGCGGGCAACATCTTCTCGATCGCACCGCTGGATGTGCTGTACCAGCTGTACGCGTACAACCGGGTGGTCCTGCTCAAGCTCAACCCGGTCGCCGACGCGCTGCTGCCGGTGCTGGCGGCGGTGTTCGCGCCGTTCATCGACCGGGGCTATCTGCGCATCGTCGCCGGGGACGCGTCCGTCGGCGACCACCTGGTGACCCACGCGGGTGTCGACGCGGTACATCTCACCGGCAGCGAGGCCACCCACGATGCGATCGTGTGGGGAACCGGCGAGGCGGCGCGGGCGGCGAAGGCCACCGGTACACCGCGGCTGGACAAGCCCGTCACCAGCGAACTCGGCGGGGTGTCTCCGACGATCGTGGTGCCCGGTCGCTGGTCGAAGGCTGACATCCGGTTCCAGGCTGAGCACGTCGCCACGCAGCGCCTGCACAACAGCGGTTTCAACTGCGTCGCGGCGCAGATCGTCATCGTGAGCCGGGACTGGCCGCAGAGGCGGGAGTTCCTCGCCGCGCTGCGCGACGCGTTCGCGAACGCGCCCGTCCGCCCGGCCTGGTATCCGGGCTGCGACGTGCGGGTGTCCGGCGCCCGGCGGTCGCACCCGCATTTCGAGGCCGTCGGCCGCACCGCCGAACGCACCGTGCTGTGGGACCTCGACCTGGGCGATGACGCCGAGCCCGCGTTCGGCACCGAGTACTTCGGTCCGGTCCTCGGCGTGGCCGAACTGCCCGGAACGGGCATGGAGTTCCTCGACGCCGCGGTCGACGCCGCCAACGAGCGTCTGCACGGCACGCTCGGTGCCAACCTGGTAATCGACCCCCGTACGCGCCGGCAGCTCGGCCCGCGCCTGCGGGAGGTCATCGCCCGGCTGCGCTACGGCACCATCGGCGTCAACGCCTGGACCGGCGTGGGCTACCTGACCGCCCGCGCCACCTGGGGAGCGTTCCCCGGGCACCCGCTCGACGACATCGCCAGCGGCCGCGGCGTGGTGCACAACTCGCTGCTGCTGCACCGACCCGAACGGACCGTGGTGTACGGGCCGTTCCGGCCGCTGCCGCGCTCGGTCATGACCGGCGAGTTCAGCCTGACCCCGAAACCGCCGTGGTTCCTGAGCAACCGCACCGCCGCGACGACCGGCCGACGGCTCACCGCGTTCGCCGCTCGGCCCCGCTGGTCGGCGCTGCCCGGGATCTTCGCCTCCGCGCTGCGGGGGTAACCGGCCCATCCCGGCGCCATGCGAGGCGGCACCGGGACGGGCGGCGAGCCCTCAGCCACCGCGCCGCGGCGTGGCCGGTCAGCGCTGACGGGTTCACTCTCCGGCCGGCAGGCTCTTGCCCTGCCGATCCATAATAACGATACTGCCGTTAACGCATTTGGTGCGGGGCGCTGACCTAAGGATCTGACGCTGCTGCGGAAGGTGTGATGTCATGAGTACCCACGATTACGACGTCCTCGTCATCGGCTCCGGCTTCGGCGGATCCGTCTCTGCCCTGCGCCTGACCGAGAAGGGCTACCGCGTCGGCGTGCTCGAGGCGGGCCGGCGCTACACCAGCGAGGAACTGCCCAAGACGTCCTGGGACGTGCGCAAGTTCGTGTGGGCCCCTGCCCTGGGGCTTTTCGGCATCCAGCGCATCCACCTGCTGCGCGACGTCGTGATCCTCGGCGGCGCCGGTGTCGGCGGCGGATCGTTGAACTACGCCAACACGCTCTACAAGCCGCTCGCGCCGTTCTTCGACGATCCGCAGTGGGCCCACATCACCGACTGGCGCGACGAACTCGAGGCGCACTACGACCAAGCCCGGCGCATGCTCGGCGTCACCATGAACCGCACTGTCACCGAGGCCGACAAGGTCCTCAAGTCGGTGGCCGACGACATGGGAGTCGGCGCCACGTTCACCCTGACGCCCGTGGGAGTGCTCTTCGGCAAGGACGGCCAGAAGCGCGGCACCGAGGTCGACGACCCGTTCTTCGGCGGTGCCGGACCCAGGCGCAACACCTGCATCGAGTGCGGCTCCTGCATGACGGGCTGCCGGTACAACGCCAAGAACACCCTGGACAAGAACTACCTGTACCTGGCGGAGCAGAACGGCTGCGAGATCCACCCGATGACCACGGTCGTCGACGTCAAGCCGCTGCCGGCCGGGGGCTACGCCGTGCACACGGTGGCGACGGGCAAGTCGGCACGCCGTAGGCGCCACCGGCGCACCTTCACCGCCGAGCAGGTGGTGTTCTCGGCCGGCACCTACAACACCCAGAAGCTGCTGCACCGCCTGCGCGACACCGGGTCGCTGCCGCGCATCTCCGGCAGGCTCGGGCAGATGTCCCGGACCAACTCCGAGTCTGTGCTGGGAGTCAAGGCGCGGGCCAAGAACATCGCCTACACCCAGGGTGTCGCGATCACCTCGTCGATCCACGTCGACGAGCACACCCACATCGAACCGGTGCGCTACGGCAAGGGCAGCAACCTGATGGCGCTGCTGCAGACCGCGCTCACCGACGGCGACCAGGGCCGCCCCCGCTGGGTCACCTGGGCCAGGACGATGCTCACCCAGCCGCGGCACTGGACCTGGTTCTCGCCGAAGAACTGGTCCGAGCGCACGATCATCCTGCTGGTGATGCAGGCGCTGGACAACTCGATCACCGTCCGCGGGCGCTGGACCATGTCGGGCCGGTACAAGCTCACCTCCGGCCCCGGTCACGGCGAGCCGAACCCGTCCTGGATTCCCGCCGCCAACGAAGCCGCCCGCCGGGTCGCGGAGAAGATCGACGGCATCGCCGGAGGCACCATCGGCGAGATCGCCAACATCCCCCTGACAGCCCACTTCATCGGCGGCTGCCCGATCGGCGACTCTCAAGAGACCGGTGTCGTCGACCCCTACCACCGGCTCTACGGCCACCCGGGCATCCACGTCGCCGACGGCTCGACCGTGTCGGCCAACCTCGGCGTCAACCCGTCGCTGACCATCACCGCCCAAGCCGAACGCGCCATGGCGTTCTGGCCCAACCGCGGGCAGCCCGACCACAGACCCACGCTGGGCGCCGCCTACGTGCGGCTCGCCCCGGTCGCCCCGCTCCGACCCGCTGTTCCCGCCGGCGCCCCGGCCGCCCTCGGCGCGGCCGCCGCCTCGCCGTCATCGCCCGACAGCTCGGCCCTGTGATCCGCCCACAGCCGACAGCTCAGGTCTCAAGCACTTCTCAGACGCACGGAGGTTCCGCAATGGACAACCCACTCGACTTCGGCGATCGGACCGACTTCGCCAACGCCGACCGCGGCTTCGTCGCCGCGCTGACGCCAGGTGTCGTCACTGCAGCCGACGGGCGGGTCGTGTGGGACGCCGACGCGTGGGCCTTCCTCGACGGCGAATGCCCGGACACCGCGAACCCGAGCCTGTGGCGGCAGAGCCAGCTGTGCGCCCGCCAGGGCCTCTACCAGATCACCGAGGGCATCTACCAGGTACGCGGCCTGGACCTCTCGAACATGACCATCGTCGAGGGCGACACCGGAATCATCGTCGTCGACCCGCTGCTCAGCGTCGAGACCGCCGCGGCGGCGCTCGGCCTGTACCGCGCCCACCGCGGCGACCGCCCCGTCACCGGCCTGGTCTACTCCCACTCCCACGCCGATCACTTCGGCGGCGCCGCCGGTGTCACCGACGGCGACGTCCCGATCCTCGCGCCCGCCGGGTTCATGGAGCACGCCGTCGCGGAGAACGTGTACGCGGGCACGGCGATGACCCGCCGGGCGAGCTTCATGTACGGTGCCACGCTGCCCGCCGGCCCGGCGGGACAGATCGGGTTCGGGCTGGGCAACGCCGCTTCCTCCGGGACCGTGTCGCTGTTCCCGCCCACGATTGACATCACGCACACCGGGCAGGAAGAGACCATCGACGGCGTGCGGATCGTGTTCCAGCTGACGCCGGGCACCGAAGCGCCGTCGGAGATGAACTTCGTGTTCCCCGACCACCGCGCCCTGTGCCTGGCTGAGAACGCCACGCACACCATGCACAACGTGCTCACCCTCCGCGGTGCGCTGGTCCGCGACGCGCGAATCTGGTCGCGTTACCTCACCGAGGCGATCACCATGTTCGACGGTGCGGCCGACGTGGTGTTCGCCTCGCACCATTGGCCGACCTGGGGCCAGGACAACATGACGCGATACCTGACCGAGCAGCGTGACCTGTACGCCTACCTGCACGACCAGACGCTGCGGCTGGCCAACCAGGGCCACAACGCCGCCGAGATCGCCGAGATGATCCAGCTTCCGCCGGCGCTGGACGCGGCATGGCACGGACGCGGCTACTACGGGACGGTGTCGCACAACGTCAAGGCCGTCTACCAGCGCTACCTCGGCTGGTTCGACGGCAACCCGGCCAACCTGTGGCAGCACCCGCCGGTCGAGACCGCCAAGCGCTACGTCGACTGCTTCGGCGGGGTCGACGCCGTCCTGACCAAGGCGCGCGACTACGCCGACGCCGGGGACCTGCGGTTCGCCGCGCAACTGCTGCAGCACGCGGTCTTCGCCGACCCCGCTCGTGGCGACGCGAAGGAACTGCTCGCGCAGGTGTA
Organism: Micromonospora chaiyaphumensis; assembly: GCF_900091435.1. Taxonomy (GTDB): domain Bacteria; phylum Actinomycetota; class Actinomycetes; order Mycobacteriales; family Micromonosporaceae; genus Micromonospora; species Micromonospora chaiyaphumensis. Next base: position 262,756 of record NZ_FMCS01000003.1, on the reverse strand, counting down.
CGAGAAGCTGGGTCACGGCGCGGAGAGCGGCATCTGGCGCAACTTCTACCTCACCGCCGCGCAGGAGCTTCGCCACGGGCCCGACGTCACCCCGGTCGACCTCGGCGGCGGCATGGCCGCGGTGCTGTCGATCGAGCAGATCTTCGACACCCTGGCGATCCGGGTCGACGCGCCCAAGGCATGGCACGACACGATCATCATCGACTGGACGTTCACCGACCTCGGCCAGTCGTACCGCACCACGCTGCGCAACGGGGTGCTCGTCCAGCAGCAGAACCCGCCCGCCGGGAACCCCGATCTCAGCCTCACCCTGACCAAGGCGCAACTGCTGGGCATGCTGGCCGGCAAGGGCCTCGGCGGCATCACGCACGACGGCGATCTCGACGGTCTCACGCGCATGCAGGGCTACCTCGACGCGCCCGATCCTCGCTTTGCGATCGTGACGCCCTGACGGCGATGTGATCGGCCGGTTGCCGCCCCTCGCCGTCGACGTATCCGGCCCTCCTCAGGCGGGCCGGATACGTCGACCGCGATCCACGCCGCAGGCCAGGCGAACGGTCCACCCGCCACCCGCACACCGACCTGAGACCGAGCACTATCAGGGGACGAGCATGAGCAACACCGACGGCAGCCCGCGGACCACGCGGCCCACCCCGGGACGACAGGCCGAGGGCATGGCGTGGATCCCCAGCGGCCGGTTCACCATGGGATCGGACCGCCACTACCCGGAAGAGACCCCGGCCCACCCGGTCGATGTCGACGGGTTCTGGATCGACCCTGCCCCGGTCACCAACGCCCAGTTCGAAGCCTTCGTCGAGGCCACCGGATACGTGACGACGGCGGAACGGCCCGCCGACCCTGCCGCGTACCCCGGTGCCGACCCGGCGCTGCTCGCACCGGCCTCTGCGGTGTTCACGCCGCCGCCGTATCCGGTGGACCTGGGTGACCCCTACCAGTGGTGGTCGTACGTGCCCGGCGCGAACTGGCGCCATCCGGGTGGTCCCGGCACGTCGCTGCGCGAACGCCGCGACCACCCGGTAACCCACGTGGCCTATGCCGACGCCCTCGCATACGCGCAGTGGGCCGGCAAGCAGCTGCCCACCGAGGCCGAGTGGGAGTACGCCGCACGCGGCGGCCTGTCCGGCAGCGAGTACGCGTGGGGCGACGAGTTCAACCCCGGCGGCAACCACATGGCCAACACGTGGCAGGGCCGGTTTCCGCACGAGAACCTGCGGTTGGACGGCTACGACGGGACTTCACCGGTCGGCGCCTTCCCAGCCAACGCTTACGGTCTCCACGACATGATCGGCAACGTGTGGGAGTGGACGTCCGACTGGTACGCCGAGCACGACCGTCTCGCACCGAAGGGGCCCAACTGCTGCGGCACTCCCGCTTCCCGGGTCAACCCGGCCGGCGGCACCGAGTCCGACAGCTTCGAACCCGGCCAGGCGCACCTGCGCATTCCCCGCAAGACGATGAAGGGCGGCTCGCACCTGTGCGCGCCGAACTACTGCCGCCGTTATCGCCCCTCCGCGCGGCTGGCCCAGCCGGTTGACACCTCCACCTGCCACCTGGGCTTCCGCTGCGTCGTGCGGCCGGCGTCGTGACCTGCCGCCGACCCGACGGCGTCCGCATCACCCCACCGCATCGAAACGGAGAACCCGTGCCTGCGCATGACGACCTGCCCCGCACCACGCTGCCCATGCCCGACCGGCCCAAGCCGGGGCTGACCACCTACCACGCACGGGATCCGGACACCTCGTTCGCGCCGATCACGCCGGTGCGGCCGCCGACGGGCGCGCCGAACGTGCTGGTGATCCTGCTCGACGACGTCGGTTTCGGCGCCTCCAGCGTGTTCGGCGGCCCGGTGGACACCCCGGTGGCGCAGCGGCTGGCCGACGGCGGGCTGCGCTACAACCGGTTCCACACCACGGCGCTGTGCTCGCCCACGCGGCAGGCGCTGCTGACCGGCCGCAACCACCACTCGGTCGGCATGGGCGCGATCACCGAGCTGGCCACCTCCGCGCCGGGCTACAGCACCATCCGGCCCAACAGCAAGGCGCCGCTGGCCGAGACGCTGCGGCTCAACGGCTATGCCACCGCTCAGCTAGGCAAGTGCCACGAGGTCCCGGTGTGGGAGACGAGCCCGGCCGGCCCGTTCGACCGCTGGCCCACCGGCAGCGGTTTCGAGTACTTCTACGGTTTCATCGGAGCCGAGACCAACCAGTACTACCCGACCCTCTACCACGGCACCACCCCGGTCAAGCCGACCCGCACCCCGGAGGAGGGCTACCACCTCACCGAGGACCTGGCCGACCGAGGCGTGGACTGGATCCGCCGCCAGCACGCGCTGCAGCCGGACCGCCCGTTCTTCATGTACTTCGCGCCCGGCGCCACGCACTCCCCGCACCACGCGCCCAAGCAGTGGTGCGACCGGTACGCCGGGCGCTTCGACGCCGGCTGGGACGCGCTGCGCGAGGAGATCTTCGAACGGCAGAAGGAGCTCGGCGTGATCCCGCCCGACGCGGTGCTGACCGCCTTCAACCCGGAGATCCCGCACTGGGACGGCATGCCTGACGACCTCAAGCCGGTGCTCGCCCGGCAGATGGAGGTCTACGCCGGATTCCTGGCGCACACCGACGACCAGATCGGCCGGCTCGTACAGGCCCTGGACGACCTGGAACTGCTCGACAACACGCTGATCTACTACATCATCGGCGACAACGGCGCCTCCGCCGAAGGAGCCATGCATGGCACCTTCAACGGATCGATCAACTACAACGGCATGGGCGCGCTGGAAACCCCGGAGTTTCTGCGCGCGCGGATGGACGAGCTCGGCACTCCCAGCTCGTACAACCACTTCGCGGTCGGCTGGGCGCACGCGCTGTCCACGCCGTACCAGTGGACCAAGCAGGTGGCCTCGCACTGGGGCGGCACCCGCAACGGCACCATCGTGCACTGGCCCGCCCGCATCACCGCCGCCGGCGAGCTGCGCGAGCAGTTCGCGCACGTCATCGACGTCGCCCCAACCATCCTCGAAGCGGCCGGGCTGCCCGAACCGACCACCGTGCACGGCGTGACGCAGGCCCCGATCGAGGGCGTCAGCATGCGCTACACGTTCAGTGACGGGGCCGCGTCGGAGCGCCACCAGACGCAGTACTTCGAGATCGGCGGCAACCGCGGCATCTACCACCGGGGCTGGACCGCGGTCACCCGGCACCGTACGCCGTGGCTGCTGCTCGGCGCGCAACTGGCCGCCTTCGACGACGACGTGTGGGAACTGTACGGCCCCGAGGACTGGACCCAGTCCCGCGACCTGGCTGCTGAGCAGCCCGACATGCTGCACCGACTGCAGCGGCTGTGGCTGATCGAGGCGACCAAACACGGGGTGCTGCCGCTGGACGACCGGGGCGCCGAGCGGTTCAACCCCGACCTGGCCGGGCGGCCGCAGCTGATCCGAGGCAACACGCAGGTGCTGTTCCCCGGAATGGGCCACCTGAACGAGAACTCCGTCATCAACATCAAGAACAAGAGCCACGCCGTCACGGCCCAGGTCGTGGTGCCCGACGCCGGCGCGGAGGGCGTCATCATCGCCCAGGGCGGCATGGCCGGCGGCTGGAGCCTGTACGCCCGCGAGGGGCGGCTGCGCTACTGCTACAACCTCGTCGGCCTGCGCCACTTCTACATCGACTCCGATGTCGAGATCCCGGCCGGGGAGCACCAGGTCCGGGTGGAGTTCGCCTACGCCGGCCCCGGCCTGGCCAAGGGCGGCACTGTCACCCTCCACCTCGACGGCGTCGAAGTGGGCCGCGGCACCGTGTCGGCCACCCAGCCGGTGATGTTCTCCGCAGACGAGGCCACCCACGTCGGCCGGGAGTCCGGCTCCACGGTCACCCCGGAGTACCCGGCCCGGGGCAACGACTTCAGCGGCACCATCCGTTGGGTCCAGATCGACGTCGACGCCGAAGCGGCCAACGCCGAGCACCTCATCCCCATCGAGGAACGCTGGCGCGTCGCCATGGCCCGGCAATGACGGCCCGCCAAACGGCGCCAAGCGGGCAGTGACGAAGGACGGGTGGGGTGAATCCGAACGCCGGCCACCCTGCCTGTCCTCACATCACCACCGCGGCCACACGACACGTGATGCGGCCGGACTGGACAAGCCAGCGACCGTGTGCACATCGCGGCCGGGTTCGGGCCAGGCCGTGGGATCAGCGCAGGCGAACCGGTCCCCGTGCAGTTTGGGCGGCCCGCACTGCCCAGGGTCTTGGCCGGCGTCCCAAAGCGAATGTCCACAGCAGGCTGCTGCGGGCGGCGTGCCGCATTCCGACCTACCCGCAAGACGAGCCTCAGCGGTGAGGTGTCGGTGTTCGCCGAGACGTCGCAGGGGGCCTCGGCGGCGACCTGCTCGGTTCGGACCGGGGCCATCCACCGGCTGACGATGCTGCGGTCGGTGCCGTTGCCGATAGCGGCGCGGTAGCGGTCTCCAGAGCGGGCCCCTAGGGCTTAAAGATCTGATGCGGCAGCTTCGGGATCTCGAGCATCCGATCGCTGTTGGCATACGACGATGTCGTTGGGGAGCCGATGGATACGCGGGGGTGAGAGGTGCTCGGCCGGCTTCGGGGTGCGTTGAGCGGGGGTGTACGGCGGGGGCGCCGAGACGTGTACGAGCGGCTTCGCACGTACCTCATCGTCGCGGCGCAGGCGGGTGTGGCAGCCGAGCTGTCCTGGTTCATCACCCGCGACGTACTGCACAATGCGCAGCCGATTTTCGCGCCCGCCGTCGCGATCGGCACGATCGCGGGAGCCATCGGCAATCGAATCAGGCGCGCGCTGGAGTTCATTGCCGGCGTGACCATGGGGGCGGTGGTCGCGCATGTGATCACGCGGATCTTCGGGGTAGGGCCGGTCCAAACCGGCGTGGTCGTGGCATTGGCCATTGCGGTGGCAGTCGCGTTTCGGGGCACCGGCGCGGTCCTGGCGCAGGCAGGCGGCACAGCTCTGCTGTTGGGGTCGGTGGCGCAAGGACCGGATCTGGCGGTGCCCCGAACGGCAAGTGCGGTGGTCGGTGGTGTCGTCGCCATCGCCGTCGCGTTCCTGATCCTGCCACTCAACCCGCTGCGCGTCGTACATCGCAGCGTCGGTCCGACGCTGGATGCCTTCGCCCGTGAGCTGACGGCCGTCGCCGACGCACTGGCCCATCGTGACCCTCAACAGGCCGAGTGCGCCCTGGAGCGCTTCTCTACGGCATGGGAGAAAAGACAGAAGACGGCCGAGTTGGTGGCCGCGGCGCGGCAGGTCGCGATCCTCTCACCGTGGCGGAGACGACGGATCGGCATCATGCGCCGGTGGGAGCACGCCGCCGAGCACCTCGATGCGGCCTACACCTCCACCCGCGAAATGGTGCACTGGGCGGTCGAGACGCTCCGCGCCGGTGAGCCGGTGCCGGCCGGCCTTCCACCGTCGATCGAGCACGCCGGCCAGGCGCTGAGGCTCCTGTATCGCGACGTCGTCGCCGGCCGGGAGCCAGGTCCCACACGCGCGCGGGCAATGCAGGCGATCAAAGAAGTCAACCAGGCCTGCTCCGACGGTGTCGAGTCCTCCGTAACCGTCGTCGTCGCACAACTGCGCGCCACCGTCAGCGCGCTGCTACAAGCCTCCGGACTGCCAGAAGCAGAGGCGAATAGGCTGGCGGGCCTGACGGCCTCCGAATAGCTACGGCGGTGCCAGCGGATGGTGACGCAGGGCCGCAGGGCTCCTGGCTCCGCGTCAAACGGTCTGAACCCCGACTGGCAACCTCCAGCCCGAGGGTGATGCGCGGGCGGGGCCTTACTTGAGCAGGTCGGACACGACGATAGCCACGAAGATCAGGATCACTGCCTCGCTGACCCACCACGAGTGGTCGTTGGCCCAGTTGCGGATCTTCGGCAGCGCTGCTGCCGCCCGCTGACCGAACGCGAGCAGGGCGAGCAGTGGCAATGCCAGTAGCAGCAGCGTCAGACACAGGAACGGCAGCAGATGCCACCACGGCTTGCCGTGGCCCGCCAGGCTTGCGGCGACAGCCAGCATGGTCGCCTCGTCACTGGGCATGGCGAGGAAGAGAAGGACGCCCAGCCCGAGGGCGAAGCGCGGCTTGGCCTCCTGCAACCTGCTCATCCACTTGGGCGGCTGGGTTCTCTTGCGGCGGGAGAAGATCATCGCCATCAACGCCAGCAGCACCAGCAGCACCACCCAGTCGATCAGGTGCCGTTCGCCGTCATTCTTGTGCTGCCCGTTTCCAGCGGCACGCACGGTGTGGAACACGACGTACCACACAGTCAGCGCGACGAGTACGGCGAGCCCAGCTCCGACCAGGAAGGCAAGCGAGCTGCGCTTCGCGTCCCTGCTGGAGGCCAGGAAGATGGCACTGATGATCTGCGGACCGGCGATCATCACCAGTGCAAGCGGTAGGACGCTCAGCAGGTTCATAACCCTCCTACCTGCCCCTCATTCTTCGCCGGGCCGCGCCCCCGCGGACGCCCTTTGCACGAACGGTCCGACGCAGGCGCCGCCGACCGGCAAGATCCGTGGTTGGGCGCGGGGGGCCACCTCGCTCAGGTGAAGCGGTTCACCGGGTGACGATCGGGCCGGAGACCAACGGATGAGCATGGACCATGCGGCAGCCAGAACCGGGCCGTGGTGGCTGACGGCCATTTCGGCCTCGCCGCTGGCGCGAGCCCGGTGGGCTCGCGCCAGCGGGGAAGAAGGGCGGGCGATTGTCCTTCGGGGCGAAGGGCAACCTGCTTCGCTGCGGGGCCGCGCTGAGCCTGGAGGCGCTTTACCCGACCAGTTCGGCCGGCGCGCCGCCGCCTAGCGTTTGCGGATCTTGCCGGTGGCCGTCTTGGGCAGCTTGTCGACGATCCACACGTGCCGCGGGTACTTGTACAGCGCCGCCCGCGCCTCGACGTGCTCGCGCAGCTCTTCGGGGGTGGCGCCGTCCTTCAGCGCGACCGCGGCGCAGACCTGCTCGCCCAGCTTCGGGCGGGGATGCCGATGACGGCCACATCCCGCACCGCCGGGTGCTCGTACAGCAACTCCTCGATCTCGCGAGTGTAAACGTTGTACCCGCCCCAAGGATCTCGCTGAGCGCGGCCTTGCGCGCGCACTCGTGGGTGTTGTAGGCGTCGGTCAGCGCGTTCTTGCCCCGGTTCTCGAACCAGGCGACGGTGGCGCGCAGCAGTCGCCGGCTCTCCTCGTCAAGGGGGTGGGGCCGTAGGTACACGGGTTGAGCAGCAGCGTCACTTCGAGGGCTCCTCAGCGCTCCGGGCGCCGGCCGCCTCCGGCCGGGTGGTAGGTGCAGGCAGGTACGGAAGGCGGAAGGCCGCGAAGGCGGCCTCGGGCACAGCGGGACGAATCGGTTTGACCGGCGGGGATGGACCGGTACGGCTCTCCCTGGGCGGGGCGCAGGTCGGCCTCGCCCTTGTTCCGCCACAGCGACATGGCCCGCTCGGCCTGAGCGGTGACGGTCAAGGCGGGGTTTACCCCGACGTTGGCGCAGACGACAGAGCCGTCGACGACGCTGATCCCAGGGTGCCCGTAGAGGCGGTGGTAGGGGTCGATCACGCCGGTGTCGGGGCTGTCGCCGATGGGGCAGCCGCCGATGAAGATCGCGGCCAGAGGGATGTCGAAGATCTCACCCACCGAACTGCCCGGGAAGCCGTTGATCTCGCGGCCGAGCAGGCGGCCCGCCTGCTCGGCCGCAGAGATCGAGGTCGGGCTGGGGGCCCCGTGCCCCTGTCGGGAGGTCAGCTTGGCCTTGCCTCGGCGCACCTTCTTACCTGAGCCGGTGCCGAAGTTGTCCAGGGACTGCATGACCAGGCCGATGATGGTCCGCACCGACCAGCGGCGCCTGCTCAGCGAATGGGCGAACAGCACCGGGTGTCGGACCCAGGTGACGAGGAAGTGCAGCGAGCGCGGGCCGCGGCCGCCGCCCGGCGCCTGCAGCACGGACAGCAGGCCCAGAGCCAATCCGTCGTTTCGGCTCTCCGATCCCTGTTGCACCGCTCCCTGAAGGTAACTGGAGCCGCACGTAGGCTTCGGGCATGGTGAGTCGGGTGGAGCGTGGGCCGGGTCGTCCGCGGGAGGAGCGGGTGACCGGGGCGGTTCTGTCGGCGGTTCTGGAGTTGGTGACCGAGCAGGGTATGGCCGCGGTGACGATGGATGCGGTGGCCGCTCGCGCGGGCGTCAGCAAGCCGGCCATCTATCGCCGGTGGCCTTCCAAGCACGACCTGGTCATCGCGGCGGCGGAGAACCGAATCGGCGTACTGACCGTGCCTGACATGGGCGACTTCCGTGCCGAACTCCGTGCGGTGCTCGACGCCCGTGTGGAGGCCTACCGGATACCGGGCACGTCCCGGCTGATGGCGGGCATGATCACCGCGGTGGAGGAGGGCGGCGACGTCAACGGTGCGTATCGCGGATACGTCTCGCGGATCATGGGTGAGACGAGGAAGATCCTCGAGCGCGGGATCGCGCGCGGTGACGTCCGCGCCGATGTCGATGTGCAGGCCGCAGCGACGCTGGTCGCCGCGCCACTGGTGTACCGTCTGGTGATCGAGCGGCAGCCGCCGGACGAGCGGTTCGCCGCCGACCTGGCCGACATGATCGCACGCGCGGTAGGTGCCGCAGCTTGACCCGGCAGCGCCGGCCAGACCTCGCTCTTTCTGGCCCGAGGCGACGTTCCTGACGCCGGTGGCCGATGGTGGCGGGTCGCGGGTAAACGCTGGGACGCTGCGGGCAACGCCGCGCTCAGCGAGATCCTCGCGTTCTACGGCCGCTCGGTCATCGTTGCCTTGCGGACAGGTTCCCGATGAGTGTCCGCCCCGCCAGTCGTCCATCTCTGAGCAGTCGCATTCGTTCGACCGACGCAGACCACCGGCGGGGACGCGTCGCTTGTGCCGCCGTCCCCGCGCCACCGGCCCACGACGCCGCCCTGGAGGTTCCTGATGTATCCGACGGTCCACTCGTTCCGCAAATCCGGCGGCGTCAACGCGACGGCGGAGGTGTGATGACGACGGTCGAGGCGGACGGCGTAACGCTCGGGGTCGAGCACTTCGGCGACGCGGCGGCTCCGCTCGTCCTGCTCGCGGGCGGCACGACCATGCTCTCCTGGCCCGACGCACTCTGCCAGGCGCTCGCGCGCGGCGGGCGCCACGTGGTGCGGTACGACCTGCGCGATTCCGGCGTGTCGACCACCGTCGACCCCGAGGCTCCGTCGTACACGCTGCGCGACCTTGCAGCCGACTCCGCGGCGCTTGCCCGCGAACTCGACCACCGGCCGGCGCACCTGGCGGGCATCGGCGTTGGCGGGATGGTCGCCCAGGTCGCCGCGCTCGACCACCCGGACGCGTTCTCGGCGCTCACCCTCGTCGGAACGCGGCCCGTCGCTCCAGGCCCGGTCGACGGCGACCTGCCTGACCATGACACGGCGACGATGGGCCGGCTGTTCTCGCGTGCGATGCCCGACTGGTCCGACCGCGCCGCGGTCGCCGAGTTCGCCGCCGCAGGCGCGGAGATCCTCAACGACGACCCCGTCGCCGCGCACGCGACCGCCGCGCAGATGGGACCGCACGCCGAGCACGGAGCCCGCGGTGCAGATGGCCAACCATCTGGGCATGGTGTTCGCCAGGCTCGACTGCACACCGCGCTGGCGCGAGCGCCTGTCCGAGCTCGCGATCCCGACGCTGGTGGTGCACGGTCGCCGCGACCCGTTCTTCCCTGTCGGCAACGGCGAAGCGCTCGCGCGCGAGATCCCTGGTGCGCGGCTGCTCGTGCTCCAACGGGCCGCGACGGCGATCCCCGGGCGGCCGCCGATGAGGTCGCGGCGGCGATGCTCGCGCTCCAGGTGTAACCGGCCACCACGTTGGTCGGTGACACGCCGCTGGTCGGCGGAGTCCTCGGAGTGCGGTGTGCGCCGGTGCGAAGCCGGCACACCCAGCTCGGGGCCGAGCCAGTCCTGTCCGCGGGCCTGACGGCGACCACTTCGCGACCGATCAGTGGCCCGTGTACGTGTCGACGATCTCGGCGCCCCGGTCGGCGCGGTCGGCGGCCGGGTACCACCGCAGGAGTTTGGTGTAGCGCTCACGCAGCACATCGGTCACGCGACACCACCGTCGAGCTGCGCACCGGAGGGTCCGGTCACCGGGCGCGATGGCCGGTGGTCCGCCAGGCGGGTGGTGGCCGCCTCGACAGCCCGGCGCCGCTCCGAGCGGCCCAGCACGCTGGTGGCCGAGGCGTGAATACCAGGAGCCGTGGGTGCGCCGGCTGGGCCGGGGACAGTGTTGTTCCAGCCAGCAGTGGCTCCGCAACGCAAGTCGCCGTGATGCTACTTGCGCCCGAGCAGCGAAAAGAGAGATCATCACGCATGCTCGACCCCTCGCCCGAGGACGAACGGACTTCACCGACGGTTTCCACGCCGCATTTCGTGGGTCGTGATCGGGAGATGACGGCGCTTCGGGGGGCCTTGGCCCGGCCACCGGCGATCGTGCTGGTGGAGGGCGAGGCGGGGATCGGGAAGAGCCGGCTGCTGCGGGAGTGGTTGGCCACGCCGGACCAGCACACCGCCTTGGTCTCGGTGTGTCCACCGCTTCGCGAGTCACTGACGTTGGGGCCGATCGTCGACGCGTTCGGTGGGATCGACCGGCCGGTGTCCCGGTTGCGGCTCACCGAGCTTGCGGGTGCGTTACGACCCCTGTTCCCTGAATGGTCGTCGGACCTGCCGCCCGCGTTGCCGCCCTTGGACGATGCGAAGGCGGCGCGGCATCGCCTGTTCCGCGCCCTGGACGAGCTGCTGCGGGCTCTGCGTGTCGACGTTCTCGTGCTCGAGGACGCGCACTGGGCCGACGAGGTGACCTTGGAGTTCCTGCTGTTCGTCACCTCCCGGCAGCAGTCGGACGGGCCGAGCCTCGTGATCTCCTATAGGCCGGAGGAGGTGGACGCCGGGTCGCTGTTGCTGCGGCTGACGTCCCGGCTGCCTGCTGGCGTGACCCAGCTGAGGATCGCCCTGGCGCCCATGCGACCCGACGACACGGCAGCGCTGGTGTCCTCGATGCTGGACGGCAATCCGATTTCGCAGGAGTTCACGACGTTCATGCACGAGCGGACCGGTGGCGTTCCGCTGGCGCTGGAGGAGTCGGTTCGCCTCATGTGCGACCGTGCCGACCTCGTCTTCCGCGACGGGCAGTGGGTCCGGTTGAAGCTGCGCGAGCTGCAGGTGCCGCCGACGGTGCGCGACTCCACCCGGGAGCGGGTGGGCCGGCTGTCGCCGACGGCGCAGCAGGTGCTGCGGGCCGCGGCGACGTTGGCTGAGCGGTCGTCGGTGGCCACGATCGCGATGACCGCCGGTCTGTCACCGGATGCGTGTCGAGGCGCTGTCGCGGAGGCGGCCGATGCCGGCATCCTCGACGGAAACGACCGGGGCCAGTGGCGGTTCCGGCATGTGCTGGCCGCCACGGCTGTCTACGAAGCGATCCCGTTGACCGACCGCAGGCACTTCCACCTGCTGGCCGGCCGGGCCTTGGAGGACATCCATCCGCCGCCTGTCGCACGCCTTGCCCGCCACTTCCGAGAGGCGGGCGAGACGCAGTCCTGGGCGCGGTACGCCGAGCAGGGCGCCGAGCTGGCCATGGCCTCGGGTGACCACACCAAGGCCGTCGACCTGCTGGTCGATCTGCTGTCGTGGGCTGTGTTGCCGCCGGCGGATCGGGCACGAGTCGCGCGCATCGCCGGAGTAGCCGCACTGGGCCGTCGTGAGCCGGTCGACGAGGTCTACCACCGCGTGATCCGTACCTTGCGCTCGGTGCTGGAGACCCCTGGGCTCTCCGCCCGCCAGCAGGCCGAGATCCGCAACCCCCTGGGTCGGCTCCTGATCACCGGAGGCGAGGCGCAGGCCGCACTCAGCGAGCTCGAGCAGGCGGTGGCCAACCTCGACCACGACCCGGTCGAGGCGGCCCGGGCGATGACCTACCTCGGATGGGCCTATGCGGGACCGTGGCCGGCGTCGACCCACCGGCGTTGGCTGGATCGCGCCGCCGAGCTCACCGCCGAATTCGACTCTCCCGCGGAGCGGCTGAACCTGGCCGGCAACCGGGCCGCCGCGTTGCTCATGCTCGGCGAAGAGGAGGCCTGGGACGTCGTCGCCGACCTGCCCGTCGACGGCGCGACCTCGGCGGAGCGTCTCGACGTGGCCCGCATCCACGCAAACGTCGGGACCGGCGCGCTGATCTGGGGTCGGTACGCCGACGCCGAGGAACACCTCGCCGTGGCCATGCGCCTTGCCGAGGCCGAGCAGGCGTCCCGGTTGCAGCACAACGTCCGACTCGAACAGGCCAACCTGGCGTGGCTCACCGGCCGGTGGGAGGGTCTCGCGGAGCGCAGCGCGGCACTCGCCGATGCCGACCGGGACCGGCCGGCACACTACCTCGGCAGCATTCGGCTCGCGGCCCGGCTGGCAGCCGCTGCCGGACGGCGGCGCGCTGCGGAGGAGCAGTTCCGGCTGGTCCTCGAGGAGTCCGCCCGTCTCGGCGCAGCCGACGACACCATGGAGGCCGCCGCTGCGCTGGCCAGACTGTGGCTGACGGACGGAAACAGCGCCCGGGCGCTGCAGGTCACGAACGAGCCGATCGACACCGTCCGGAGAAAGGGCATCTGGGTCTGGGCGACGGACCTCGTCCCCGCCCGGATCGAGGCGCACCTCGCCGCAGGCGACCTGAAGGCAGCGACCCGCCTGAACGACCAGTTCGCCAGAGGACTGCGTGGCCGTACGGCGCCCGCGCCGCGCGCCGCGCTCACCGTATGCCGTGCCCTGCTGCTCGCCGCAGCCGGAGACCACGCCCGCGCGGCGACCGCCTACGATCGGGCGGCACGCGCCTGGAGCGCGTTGCCGCGCCCCTACGACGCCATGCTCGCCCGCGAGCGTCAAGCCGAGGCGCTCATCGCGCAAGGCCAGATCGAACAGGGCCGAGAGCTGCTGGCCGCGCAGTACGAGCAACTGTTCAGGCTCGGCGCCCGCGGCGACGCGGACCGTGTCGCGCAGCGGCTTCGCGAACACGGCGCCGAGGTGCCGCGATTGTGGCGCGGCGGCCGACGGGGGTACGGCGACCAGCTCTCACCTCGCGAGCTCGACGTGGTCCAACTGGTTGTCGCCGGCAAGACGAACCGGGAGATCAGCCGGATCCTGGCGAAGTCGCCGGCGACGGTGGATCAGCAGCTACGTGCGGCGATGCGCAAGCTGAAGGTGACCTCCCGGACCGCGCTCGCGGTCAAGGCAGTGGAGGCCGGAGTGTTCGCAGAAGAGGAAACGCTCGGCGGCGTGCCGTGAAAATTGACGTATCCGCTGGATAGCGAGTGGTCACTCGTCCGCCGAGCATGACTGCATGATCCATAGCCCTAGGCCGATGCATGGCTGAGCTACCTGTCGCGCGTGACGACTCCGCCGTCGAGCACCCGCTACCTCTCGAGCCGTCGCGCGAGCCGCGCGTCAGCGCCTCCGACGCCCGCGCCGCCCACGACGCCGACGGTGCTGACGACCACGAGAGCCACGACCCCTACCAACCCCTGTAGGCAGAAGGATCCCGCATGAGACTCAAAGCCCTCGCGGCTTCGCTGGCCACAGCGGTCGGCCTGAGCATGATCCAGCCAATACCGGCGTCCGCCGCTGAGCCCGATCCCGGCGCCGCCGCCAACAAGATCGCGTCGAACCTGAAGGATCGCTTCCGCACGCAGCCGGCTTCCGACTTCTGGATCACGTTCGACACCGAGGCCGATCTCGCCCCCGCCAAGAAGATCGCGAACTGGACCGACCGCGGCCAGTTCGTCTACGACGCGCTGACAGCGGCAGCGAAGAGCTCCGCGGCGTCCGTCGCCGCCGAGCTCGACGCGGCGGGCGTGAAGTACACGTCCTACCCGCTCGTCAACGCCGTGCTCGTCAAGGGCGGCACGCAGAAGCTCGCGCTCGACGTCGCCTCGGTCGGGCAGGTCGCCGAGATCCACGCGACGCCGCAGGTCGCGCTGATCGAGCCCGTCGACGAGAAGGTCCCCGCCGACCAGGCTGCCCGCCCCGCCGCCCCGAAGGCCGCCGCCGAGGCAGGCACCACCACGTGGGGTCTGGACGCGATCCACGCCCCCGAGGCGTGGGCCATGGGCGCCACCGGTGCGGGCATCACCGTGTCCAACCTCGACTCGGGCGTCCAGTTCGACCACCCCGCCCTGATGCACCAGTACCGCGGCGCGAAGCCGGACGGCACCGTCGACCACAACTACAACTGGATGGCCGCCCGGGGCACGTGCACGGGCGCGCCGTGCGACGACAACGGACACGGCACCCACACCATGGGCACCATGGTCGGCGGCGACGGCACCGACCACGTCGGCGTCGCCCCGGACGCGCAGTGGATCGCGACGAACGGCTGCTGCGACAGCAGCGGCGTCGAGTCGCTGCTCAAGTCCGGCTGGTGGCTGCTCGCCCCGACCGACGTCAACGGGAACAACCCTGACCCGTCCAAGCGCCCCCACGTCATCAACAACTCGTGGGGCCAGACCGTCGAGCACAACTTCGACGACTTCTTCCAGGCCATCGACGAGGCCTGGAGCGCCGCGGGCATCTTCAGCGTCTGGTCATCGGGCAACACCACGCCGTACGCGGCCTGCGACACCGTCTCCTCGCCGGGCTCCGCCGAGAGCGCCTACTCCGTCGGCGCGTACGACTCGGACGGCACGCTCGCGTCGTTCTCCCGCAAGGGTGAGGGTGAGGGTGGCCGGATCAAGCCCGAGATCTCCGCTCCGGGCGTCGCCGTCCGTTCGTCCTACCCGGGCAACAGCTACGGCGAGATGGCCGGTACGTCGATGGCGGCTCCCCACGTCGCCGGCGCCGTCGCCGACCTGTGGAGCTACGACCCGACCCTCATCGGGCAGGTCGAGCAGACCCGCCGCCTGCTCGCCGACTCGGCCGTCGACGTCGACGACACCGAGTGCGGCGGCACCGCCGACGTCAACAACAAGTACGGCGAAGGCCGGCTCGACCTCGTCCGCCTGCTCGAGCTCGCGCCCCGGCAGGGCGGCACCCTCACCGGTGTCGTCACCGCCGACGGCGCCCCGGTCCCCGCGGCCGAGGTGACGATCAGCGGACCGTTCAGCCGGTCGATCGGCACCGACAAGGACGGCAAGTTCAAGATCAACCTGCCGGTCGGTGAGTACCAGATCAGCACCAAGGTCTTCGGCTACCTGACCGCGACCGCCAACGTCACGATCTCCCTCGGCCAGGACACCTCCGTCACGCTGCCGCTCACGGCCGCCGCGAAGCACGACGTCAGCGGCAGGGTCGTCGACGACAAGAAGCGGCCCGTGCCGAACGCCGACGTCTCCGTCAAGGACACGCCGCTGAAGCCGGTACGCACGGACGCCAACGGCGCGTTCACCATCGCCGGAGTGCCGGAGGGCCAGTACGGGCTCGCCGTCACGCCCAACGCCTGCTTCTCGCCCACGACCGTCCCGCTGACCGTCGGCGCGCAGAACGAGTCGCGCGAGATCCCGGTCGGGCTCGTCGTCGACAAGGGCGGCTACAGCTGCGCCGTCTCCGACGGCGAGTACCTGCGCGGCACCGACCCGGTCGCGTTCACCAGCGGCGTGTGGGCGACGGTGAAGCTGCCGTTCCCGATCGCGCTCTACAACGGCAGCCACGACACCCTCGGTATCAGCCTGCGCGGCGTGATCACCCCGGACGAGGGCACCGGACCCGGCAGCGGCGGTGCGGGCGTCTTCCCGTTCTACGTCCAGACCCCCGTCGAGTTCGCCTCCGGCGGAGGCGTCTTCACGGCCGCCACCAAGGTCGACGGCGAGGACGCGTTCGTCGTCGAGTTCCGCAACGCCAAGATCTGGGCCTACCCGATCCGGTCGGAGTACACGGAGCCGGTCAACTTCTCGGCCACGCTCACCCGCTCGGGCAAGGTGATCTTCGGGTACGGCGACGGCATCGGCACCGACGACCCGGTGACCGGCGGCGCCAAGACCATCACCGGCATCCAGGGCTGGGCCGGCGTCGACGGCATCCGGTTCTCCGACAACGCCCCGGTGCTGCACGACGGGATGATCGTCACCTACGACCTTCCCGACTGGGGCTACCTCGACGCGACCGTCGTCGACAAGAACGACGGGCTGCCGGTGTCCGGGGCCAAGGTCTCCTTCAGCAACAAGAACGGGCTCGTCGAGACCGTCACGACCAACGGGACGGGCATCGTGCACCGTCAGCTCCCGGTCGGCGACTACACCATGACAGTCGACGCGCCGAACTACACGACCGCGGCGTACCCGTTCTCCCTCGACAAGCTCTACGCCAACGCCAAGATCGACGCACGGCTGACGACGGGTGTCGCCGGCCTGAAGGCCGACGGCCTCGACGCAGTGCTGGGCACCGACCAGAACGGTGTGGGCTCGCTGACGCTGACCAACACCGGTTCCGCCCCGCTCACGTACGACCTGGGCGAGGCCGCGCGCCACCCCGAGCTCGACGCCACCGGCGCCACCGCGCGCACCGGGACGGGTGCGCACAGCACGATCGACCTCACCGCCTGGAAGGCCGGTGCCAGCGGCATGAAGCCGTCGAACGCCGACGGCAAGGCGGCGACGGCGAGCAAGGCGGAAGCACAGGCGACCGCCAAGGTCGGCCCCACCTCCGGCGGCGACGTCATCACCCGGATCCCCATCCCGGGCACGATCGCGGAGAAGGAGCCCACCGGCATCGGGTACGACGGCGACGTCTGGGTCCACGACTACAACGCGCGGACCAACACCGCCTACACGGTGACGGGCAAGCCGACCGGGAAGGTCTTCGACGCGTCGTGGAACCCCGCCTACCGGGCGTTCGACATGGCGCTCGACACCAAGACCGGTGACATGTGCCAGATGGAAGACAGCCCGGCCAGCTACATCCACTGCTTCGACCGCCAGACCGGGAAGGAGACCCGGCAGATCAAGGGTGACTGGTCCACGCTGCAGCTGACCGGCCTCGCCTACAACCCGGCGGAGGACGTGTTCTACGTCGGCGGCCGGGCGAACGGCATGATCGGCACCGTCGCCGGGACGTCGCACGACAACGCCGGTGAGCTGCTGTCCTTCTGCGCCCCGCCGCTGCCCGAGGTGATGGGCCTGGCCTACAACCAGGCGTCCGACACCATCTGGTACACCGACCTCACCTCGAACAGGCCCACCCGCCTGCTGCAGGTCGACCCCGACGACTGCGCCCTGGTGAACGCGTGGTGGTTCCCGGGCCAGAAGGCGACCCAAGGCGGCGGCCTCGAAACCGACTCGACCGGCGCGCTGTGGGCGGCGGACCAGGTCGCCGATGACGTCGTGCTGGTCGACGTCGAGGACGACCTGCTCACCGACCTGCCGTGGCTGTCGCTGTCCTCGACCGGCGGCACCCTCGCCCCGGGTCAGTCGACGACCGTCAAGGTCTCGATCTCCTCCAACGACGCCAAGCCCGGGGTCCTCGGCGCGAACATCGTGGTGCGGTCCGACTCCGGACGCCAGTCCAAGACGTACGTCCCGGTGACGCTCACGACCACGAAGTACCAGGTCGGCGTCAACGCCGGCGGCCCGAAGTTCACCGACGGCTCCGGCTACACCTGGTCCGGGGACCAGGCCGCCGGCAAGGAGGCGTGGGGCTACGAGGGGAAGACGAAGGTCGCCACCACGAACGCCCCGATCGAAGGTACGACGGACGACGCCCTGTTCCAGTCGCAGCGCACGACGCCGGACAAGCAGTTGTTCTACCGCTTCCCCGACGCGCCCAAGGGCACCTACGCGATCGACCTCGCGTTCGCCGAGATCGAGAAGGTGGCCAAGGGCAAGCGGGTGTTCGACGTGCTCGTGGACGGAACGCTGACGGAGTACGCGTACGACGCGGCCGCGGCCGTGGGGCCGAACGCCGCCGACTGGCGCACCGCCGTCGTGAAGCACGAGGGCGGTCCGCTGATTGTGGAGCTGCGGGGCTCGAAGGGACTACAGGCCCCGACCATCGCCGCGCTGCGGGTGACGCTCGACCCGCGCGCGGACACGGCGGAGCCGGAGCCCCAGCCCGAGCAGCCGGAGCCGGGCCCCGTGCCGGTCTCCCCCGCCGGTCGCTCCTACTCGATGAAGGTGACCGACGGGCTCTTCCGCCAGGGCACGGAGGACTCCGGGTGGCACGGCGATGACGTCTGCGGCGTGCTGTGGTTCGACTCCAGCTTCCTGTTCCCGCTCTACGACACGGCCTGGGACGGCGTGTGCGTGACGACGAACGGCCAGCTGATCTTCGACCAGGCCAGCGCCGTGGGAGGCAACACGGAGCTGCCGTCGCCGTACGCGTTCGACGCGATCTATCCGCTCTGGGACGACCTGGTCGTCGACGACGAGGCGGGCATCTACTTCGGCACCACCGAGGTGGACGGCCTGGCCGCTGAGGTCATCGAGTGGCGCAACGCCACCTTCTACAACGACCAGACGGCTCGCGTGAGCTTCTCGGTCACCCTGATCGCCGACGGCCGCATCCAGATCGGGTACGGCGACGGCGTCGGCGGCGACAACCCCCTCACCCGGGGGTCGTCGGCCACGGTCGGTGTGGAGAGCCTGACGCACAACCCCGCGGGCCAGTACTCCTTCAACCAGCCGATCCTGAAGGCCGGCCTGGGGCTGGAGTACACCCTCCCGGCCGCGGGCACGATCGAGGGCACGGTCACCGACAAGAACGACGGCAAGCCGATCGAGGGCGCGATCGTCACGCTCAAGGGGCCGAACGGTGAGCGGGTCATCACGGCCGACGCGAAGGGCCGGTGGAAGGCCCAGGCGCTGGTCGGCGAGAACACCGTGCAGGTGTCGGCGCCGAACTACGTCACCGCCAGCCACCCCGTGACCATCGCCAAGAAGGATCAGGCCGAGGTGGTCGACACGGCGTTGACCACGGGCATCGCCACCGTCGCCGGAGGTGACCTCGACTGGCTCCTCGACAAGGGCCAGAAGGCGGCGGCCGACGTGACCGTGACCAACACCGGCTCCGCCCCGCTCGAGGTGCGGCTCAGCGAGCAGAAGCGCACCAGCGACGGCGGGCACGAGGCCGCCGACCTGCCGTGGCTGACCCTCACGGGCGCGGCCGCAACCGGCACGGTCACGCTGGCGGCCGGGGAGTCCACCACGGTCACGGCGACGGCCGACAACGCCGGCGTCGAGCCCGGCGTGCTCGTCGGGGACGTGCTCGTGGCGTCGAACGCCGCCAAGGGCGAGGCCCAGCTCAAGCCGGCCCGCCTGGCGACCTCGGCCTACTGGCAGGGCGTCGACGTGGGCGGATCCGGATACGTCGGCACCGACGGCTTCGTCTGGTCGCCCGACCAGCAGCTCGGCTCACGGCCGTGGGGCTACGTAGGCGGCAAGGCGCATGCCACCAAGGCCGACATCGCCGGCACGGAGGACGACGCGCTGTTCCGCACCCAGCGGACCGGCGAGACGTTCAGCTACGTGCTCAAGAACGCGCCCGCCGGGACGTACCGGATCGGCCTCGACTTCGCGGAGATCGAGAACGTCAAGGCCGGCAAGCGCACCTTCGATGTTCTGGCCGACGGCAAGATCGCGCTCTACGACCACGACGTGCAGGCGAAGGTGGGTGCGCTGTCCGCAGACCTGAACACGGTCACCGTCGAGCACGCCGGCGGCGATCTGAAAATCGAGCTTCGCCGCGAGAAGGGCGAGGGCGACCCGATCCTCAACGCCCTGAAGATCCAGGAGGACCCGCGCTTGTGAGATAGCCGAACCGGTCCGCCAGCAGTGGTCAGAGCCTCCTCGGAAAGCGCCGGGGAGGCTCTGACCGCGCCTACCGGGTTTGTCGTAGCGGGTGGCGAGGGCTCGGTTGCATTTGAGCCGGTTGATGTCGCACTCGACGGCGTGGCGTTGCTGGCAGGTGTTGGGTCCCGGCGACGATCCCTGCACTCATCCGACATGTCGGTCTGATGGCTGCTTCGGCCGCCGCATGCCTGCCTGGCGGTGATCCCGGTCACCTCCGCCGCCCGGCCATTGGCGGTCGCGCAGGGCGGGCGGCAGGGTCATGGGTCGGCGTCGTCGCGCCAGCCACATCCCAGCAGGTCAGGAGCGTTCGTTGCCCGCCCACCGACGTCCCCGCCCACCCCGTTCGGCCGCGCTGCCCGTCGTGACCGGAGCCCTCGCCGCCCTGCTGGTCGGCGGAGCGGGTCTCGGCTTCGCGCTGATCGGAGACGCCGAGGCTGACCCCGGCAGCGCCGCGCCGGCGCCGGCCGCCGGCGCGCCGGACCTCCGGCCGGCACCAGCCACCCCCACGCCGGATCCCCCGGCGACGCCCAGTCCCGCCGCCGTCTCCGGCCCGTCTCCCACCGACATCCCGCCGCCGACCGATCAGGTGGCCCGGACCGAGTCGGTGCGGCAGCCGACCGCCGCCCCGGCGACTACACGGCCGGCGACCGGCGCACCGAAGCCGACGGCCACAACCCCGGCCACCAGGCCACCGACCACGAAGCCGACGCTGCCGCCGACGCCCGGATCGACCCCCTCGTTGCCCCCGACCACTGCCCCGCCCAGCCCGTCCGGCACCCCCAGCCCGTCCGGCACTCCCACTCCGTCCCCGTCAACACCTGGCCCGACGCCGTCGAGCGGCACTCCGGCGCCGAGCAGCCCGGCGCCCAGCGGCTCCGCGTCCACCGATCCGTCGTCGCCACCGGCAAGCCCCACGGGCACGACGACGCCGGTCACCTCCTGACGGTCGCCACGACGCAGGCACCGGACATGGCGGGCAACGCGTTGCCGCGGCCCGGGGGTCAGGAGCGGCACGGGAAGCTGCTCTTCGCGCAGGTCACCCCGGTGTTGTACGCGTCGTTGAAGTGGGTGTAGTAGGCGTCGTAGAGCGGGTGCGCGGTGCCGCTCTCCGGGGCCATCTTGACGAAGATCTCGTCGTTCTCGTTCAACGCGTCCTGGGTCCAGTTCTGCGAGCCCGTGTAGACGCGGTACTGGTACGCGCTGCCGTATCGGCCGTAGGCAGCGAAGAACTTGTCGTGCACCTTGTCCTTGCGGCGAATCGACACCCCGGCGTCGAGCAGTTGGTTGTAGACCGACTGGCTCATGGCGATGCCGCCGTCGGCGTTCGTACCGATCACCATCCAGACCTTGCACCCGGCGGCGCGGAACCGGCCGACCAGGCTGACGATCTGCGGGCGTCCGGTGGTGACCGAGGCCATGCCCACGCGCAGCCGGCAGTCGGTGTCCGGGGTGAGGTCGTTGAGCCGGGTGGCGATGGTATCGGTCTGCCCTGCCCCTTCCGGTGAGGCGTAGGCGTCGGCCGCGGTCGCCTGGTAGTAGCCCCGGCCGGACGCGGAGTCGTAGTAGTCGTTGCCGCTGTAGTGCCGCCGGTTCCACAGGTCGGTGAAGTTCGCGTTCAGGCCTGCGGCGAGCGCCGCGTCGCCGTAGACGGTGACGGCGTTGTTGAACGCGTCGGGGCCGGTGGCGTAGGTGAGGTTGCTCGACCCGAACCAGACGACGTTGCCGCGGGCGACGCCGTTCGGGTCGGTGGTGCTGGAGAAGGTGACCAGCTTGGTGTGCATGTCCCCCGCGGCGCTGGTGCTGATGCAGCCGTGACCGCCGCTGCTGTTCAGGCAGAACTGATGGTTGGCCAGCTGCTTGATGCTGGTGATGGCCGGGTCTGTCGAGGTCGCGTTCTTGCCGTCGAGGACCACCAGCACCGTGACGCCGCGGGTCTGGGCCCGCACCAGCGCGTCGGCCACCGAGTCGACGCTGAGGGAGTGGATGGCCGCCCTGATCGTGGCCCCGGCCGGCGTGGCGTCGATCAGGCGTTGCAGCTCGGTGATGATGGTGTAGTCGCGTCCCGCGGTCGGGTTACTGAAGTGCGCCCACACCGGGTAGCCGGCCAGGGTGGCCGAGGCCGCTGACACATCCGCCGCGGCCGCCGGCACCCCGCTCGGGGACACCGCCAGCGCCGCCGCGAGCAGAGAACACACCAGCGTGCGACGTACCGCGGCACCCATCCGACTGACATTCATGGATAGGCATCGTTGGAGGAAATCTTCCATAAGTCAATGCCTGTTGGCATGATTCTCCGCAGGCGCCGTCGGCGTACTTCGAGATCGTGTCGCCCCGGAGGTGGACGATGGTCGGATTCAGCAGGCACGCGAGCCGCACCGCGCCCGCCCGGATGCTCGCGTCGCTGTGTGCAGCCGTCGTCGCTGTGGCGACCTTCGGATGGATCTCCCCCGCGGCGGAGGCGCGCGGCGCCTCCCATCGCCAGGACCTCCGGGCCTCCAGCGCATCGCTTTTCGCCGTCAACATCGACCCCAGCAACGAGGCGGCCTGGCAGCAGACGCCACCCACCCGGCTCGCGGACGAAGGATTCCGCGGCGTCCGTTTCGTTTCCCGGCAGTGGATCCAGCCGCGGATCGACGAGCTGAAGCAGGCCGGCCTCCGGGTCCTGGCCGTCGTCACCGACGAGTCGGGCGGCTACGTGCCGTGGAACGCCGACTACCTCCAGATCGGCAACGAGCCGGACCTACCCGGCACCTACCTGTCGCCGTCGGAGTACGCCGACCTGTGGGTGCTGTACCGCAACACGTACCCGCAGTTCGCCGGCCGGTTCGTGATGGCCGGTCTCGCCTCGGGCGGGCAGAACGCCGTCAACTACGCCGCCGCGGTGTTCGCCGCGATCGGGGGCCGCGCTCCGCTGCCCGACATCGTCGCCATTCACCCGTACGCGAAGACCAGCGCGCAGGCCGCGGGCGACTTCGACCTGATGTGGAACGCCGTCGGCCGCCCGGTGGTCGCCACCGAGTGGCACAACGAGGACGACACCTGGAACTTCCAGTGCATGCTCGCCGGCCGGTCCAGCGTCTGGAACTCGGTCTTCTCCTACACCGACGCGATGGTCCCCGGCTTCGGGCTCCGCGACGGGGCCGGCAACCCCACGCCCTTCTACTACTCCCTGCTGTCCGCTCCCGAGTCCTGCCGATAGCGGTAGTAGGAGCTGACCGCCGGCTGGCCGGTGTAGTTGGGCCCGGCGCGGTCGTCGGCGCCGAGGTACGTGTACGGCAGTGACACCTCGCCGGGGCCGTTTCGCGCGATCCGGCGACGGCGGGTGTCGACGGTGAAGCCTGCCTCGCGGAGGGCGGTCGCCAGTTTCCGGCCGGCGGGCCGGCCGTCGGCGAGGCGGATGCTGTCCAGGTCGAGGTCGGCGATGAACCGTCCGCCGTCGGTGAGCCAGCTGGCGACGCGGGTCAGCACTGCCAGTTTGTCGCCGACGTAGTGCAGGCCGTGGACGCAGGTGATGAGGTCGAATCGGCGCGGCGGCGACCAGGAGGTGACGGAGGCGCAGGTCAGGTGCAGCGCCGTGCCGTGGACGGGCGTGGGGTCGAAGAAGTCGACGAGGTCGACGCCGATGATGGTGACGAGACGGTCGAGTCCGTCGCGGGCGAGGGTGTTCGCGGCCTGCACGAGGCCGCGGCCTGTTCCGCAGCACAGGTCCAGCCAGCCGATCGTCGTGCGCGGCGGGGACTGCCGGGCCCGGGCGATGACCCACTCGAGAGGGTTGAACCCCAGTTCCCGCGCGTAGCTGTTCACACCGGCGAGCTGGCGTTCCCGGTTCATCGCCGAGTTGGCCACCACGGCGGACGACTCCAACGCCTCGTCATCGAGCAGGCGATCCGGCATGGTGAACAGCCTGCCAGAGCGCCACTCAGTGCGGCAGCCAAGCCACCGCTCCCCCGGTCACCGATGGGTGGTCGGCCAAGCGGCGACCGCCGCGCTACCCGGGGCGCTTGGCCGCCAAGCTGGTACAGCGTTGAGCGGTGGCGAGCTTGTCGAGGATGCGTTGCCTGCCGGCCCCGGTGGCCGGGACCGGCTGGCCGCTGGCCGAGACCGTCGCCGGGACGAACCGGCTGTCCATCACCGTCCGGCCGCGCACGACCAGGTTCAGCACCCCGGAGTCCGTGCTGTGCGAATTGGCGTACCAGAGGAAGTTGCCCAGGCCGTAGTGCACGTAGGTCCGGCCGAGCCAGCCGCCGGCCAGCAGCGTGTGCGCGTGCGTACCGACCACGATGTCGGCGCCGGCCTCGGACAGCCTTCGGGCGAACGTCTTCATCTCGCCGCTCGGGCACGGATTGCCCTCGATGCCCCAGTGCATGAAGACGATGACCAGGTCCGCCCGCTCCCGTGCCGAACGCACCGCGGCGGCAGCCCGGGCGGGATCGAACGCCATCGCCACCCCTGATCGGGTGTCCGTCGCCCGCCACGACCCGGCCAGGTCGTGCACCTGTGACATGCCGAGCACCGCGATCCGCATCCCTCGTACCGTGGTGAGCCAGGGCGCATACGCCGCGTCGGCGTCGCGGCCCGCGCCGAACACCGGGAACCGGGCTTCCGCCGCGGCGTCGAGGGTGTCGGAGAGCCCCTGCCGGCCGTAGTCGAGGATGTGGTTGTTGGCGATCGACACCGCGTCCACCCCGGCCGCGCGCAGCGCCGCGAAGGCGGTCTTCGGAGCGCGGAAGTGGTACGTCTTCGGCTGCGGGGTGCCCCGGTCGGTCACCGCCGTCTCCAGGTTGACCAGGGTCACGTCGGCGTCGCGCAGCGTCGACGCGATCGGCCCGAAGGCCGTCTCCGGATCGTCGAGCAGGCGCAGGGTACGGCCGGTGAAGTGGACATCACCGGCGAAGGCCAGCCGCACCTCGACCGGCGCGTTCGGCGCCGGCGTCGCGGTGCGGGACGGTGTCGGAGTGGACGTTACCCCGCGCCAGACCGGCGCCGGGTCCGTCGATCCGGCTGCGCATCCCGCCAGCCCGACGCCGACCGCGACCACCGTCAGCGCCGCCAGCGAGGAACGCGCCGTCCTGCGCTTCACGCGGCCGAGGGTACGCGCTCGGAGCGATGCCCGGTGCCCCGGCGACCACCACCACAGCACTCGACCATGACGCACTGGCATTCGAGCCCGGGATTCGTATCAGAGGGCGCCGCCGGCGCGGCGCGACGAGAAGGAAGACGAGGAGACGGCAGCTGGACGTCATCGTGGTCATCAGCGGTTGACTGCGACTGACGTGCTGGTGGCGAGAGGCAACCGACTGGCGATGTCGTTGGGATTCGGTTCGTGTGCCGGGGTCGACTCATAAGCTCCCGTCAACCTTCGTTGCGAGCTGGCGCACACCTCACCACGCCCCATGTGCTCACCTGCCCATGAGCGGTCTCTGCGTCGATCCCGCTGCGACACTCTCCGGCATGGAGCGGTTTGATGTGAGGGCGGACGCGCAACTCGATGACGACAACGTGATGCTCACACTGAGCGGAGCCTCATGGCTCCTGAATGTGAAGGCGAGTCCGGACGAATGGGCTAGGAACCTCTCTCGCGTTGCCGGTGCCGACCACGCGCAGCGCCTGAACGTAAGCCTCGGGACGTCGGCGGGACGCCGCGTGTGGTGGAGCATGAGCGATGGCCAACTCACCTTGAGCGTGGGTCAGGACGTCGAGAGCTACGACTTCGTCGTGGTTCTACCCGCTGCCCTTCTGTCGGAGATTCGGGCAGAATTGGACGCCCTCGACGCCGACGACTGGGTATAGCCCAGCGGCGTAACGCCCTCCGGTTCCGCTGACCGTGCGCTGGTCAGCGTCCGTCCGTGCCGATGACAGCGTGTCGTAGCTCGCGTACGTTGGCACCATGGCGACTTTTTGGACCTTGGGATGCGACGCCGACAATCCCCAGCGGATCGCTGCCTTCTGGGCGCTGGCCCTCGGCTATGTCAAGGAATCCGGTTTCGACGAGCCCGACAACGCGTCCATCGTCGACCCGGATGGCCGGGGCCCTGCCATTGGTTTCCTGAAGGTGCCCGAGGGCAAGTCCGCCAAGAACCGTATGCATATCGATATCCGGGTGGCCGGTCCAGGCCCGTGGGACATGGCCGAGCGCGCTCGACTGATTCGGCAGAAAGTGCCCGAGTTGGTTGCCGCCGGCGCGACGGTGGTCCGCGAGGAGTCGTACGGCGACGTCCTTGGGCACGTCATCATGCATGACCCCGAGGGCAACGAGTTCTGCGTCGCTTGATGCCGTGATCAGTGCCCTGTTCCGGCATCCGGATATGCCTCCGACCGTGCCCTAACGTGCCGCTGCTCCGGGAGCTCACGCCGCCCTGAGCCAGCGGACATGAGTGTCCTCGTAGCGCAGCGGGTCTACGGCGGCCGGGTCGTCGAGGAGGGTCGGCAGCAGGGTGCCATGCGGGAGTCGGTGCGTGCGCGCGCCGCCCGTGACTCAGGGAACCGGTCAAGTCAGCCACGGCGTGGCCTAGCGGATCGGGCCGCCGGTGGACTCGGGCAGCGGCTCGTCGGTGTTGATGAGCGAGGGCGGCCCGGCAGCGATGCCCTCCTCGGGCTCACGGCTGGAGGCCCGGGCGTCGGCTAAGACTTCGGCAGGGACGTGCTGCTCGAGGAATCGCCGCGCCAGTCGGGTCGACGGGTGCACGCCGATGGTGGCCATCACTATGATGCCGGCGATCACCAGCCAGCCGACCGCACCCCAGTTCATCGCGAGGAAGGTGTACACCGCCGGCGCCCATACCCGGCCCAGGGTGCTGCTCAACTCGGCGGCACCCTGGTAGGCGCCGCGCTGACGCGGGTCCATCAGCTCGGCCTCGAACGACCAGCTGGCGGCGGAGAGGTAGAGCTCAGCCCCGGTCACGGTGACGTGACCCAGCCAGACCAGCGAGATCGTGACCCAGCCGACGGTGTCGTGGGTCGCCAGCGTGATCAAACAGGAGAGCACGAAGAAGGTGGACGACACCCGAACCGCCTTCAGCGCGGTCGGCACGTTCTCGACTCCACGGGCCGCCGCCATCGGCAGGAAGATACACATCACCGTGTTGGTTCCGAACAGAAAGGCCAGCAGCACCCGGGGGGCGTCGGTCTCCTCCACCAGCCACAGCGGAATCACGATGTTGAGCAGCACCTGGTTGGTCCAGAAGACCCCGCCGAAGAAGTTCGTGAGGAGCCAGCCAGGATTGCGCAGCGGTCCAGGCCCGGGGATCTTCACCTTGCGGTCCTCCGGGGTGCGGTCGTCGTGCGAGGCCCGCGGCAACCGGCTGATTGCGGCAGCGTTGACCAGGAAGACCACAGCGGTGAACCAGGGCAGCGTGTGGAGGACGTCGTTGGAGTGGAACGCCAGCGCGAAGCCACCGATCAGGGAGCCGAGAGTGAAGCCGACGTTGAGCGCGGAGTACATGTAGGCGCGAGACTTCACCCGCTCGTCCGGCGGCAACACGTCGATCGTGTACGCGCCGTGCGCCGCGTTTCCGAGGGCACCGATGACCTCCATGCCGACGGCCATGGCGACATAGCCCTTGAAGTCGGTGATGAGCGGCCACACCGCGAACATCGCCGCCTGCCCCGTCGCGCTTGCGGCCCACATCTTCTTCGGCCCGAAGCGGTCGACCAGCTTGCCCATCGGCACTGCGGCCAGGAAGGCAGCGATGCCGGCGCAGGTCAGGCCGAGACCAACCTGGGCGGCGGACAGCCCGACGATCTTGGTGAAGAACACCGCCGATCCGGTCATGAAGGTGCCCTCACCGAGGGCGAAGAGGAGTGACTGGGCAGCGAGCTGGCCGGCGAGAGGCGACGGGGGGCGCGCTCGGCGGAGGAGGACGGCGGCGAACATCACCGGGGATTCTGCGGAACCTCACGACAATTGTCGTGCGATTTTCCGGCACGGCGGCGGTCGCGCTACAGTCCGCGCGGCTATGACCGCCCGCTCAGAACAGGCCCGGCCTGATGTGATCCTTCCCTCGACCACGCCGACCATGCTGGGACAGCCAAGCCATCGATACGCCGCGCGTCGAGCGGAGCAACGTCGGCGGTTGGGCGACTGGCGCGATGCTTCGGTGCCCTGCTGGAGAGATGGACGCGATGGAGCGCCGGGTCATTTCAGGAGCCTGCACTCCTCTGCCGCGATCCACGTGGTGGCAGTTCAAAGGTCGGCCGGGTTGGGCCATTTTGGGAGCCCGCTCACCATGAGCGGGCTCCCCGGAGCCTGGCCCGACTCGAACGGTGCTGCCACCCCTGGGTTCAGTGACGCGCGGTACCGGCCCCGCGCGTTGGGCAGGCCGGCCTCCAATCGTATTGCGCCCGAGCCAACGCAGGGTGTCCGCATCTGCCGCCGAGCTTGCGCGGCAGCCCTGAAGTGCGGTCACGCGGCGTGACGCACACGCAGGCCGCCGCTGCGCGCCCCTCATGGTCTCGGTCGCGCCATGTTGAGTGCCCGAGAGATCGAGCCTCCCTCTGTTGAGGGAGGTGAATCCCCTGAGGAGGGGAGGCGTCATGGCGCCCGAGTCGACGATCTTGGGGTTATGAGAGTTCACGGCAGCGCTCGATGGGCGTACGGCACGTTCGCGTGGCTGGTCTTCTTCGTCGTGTCCCACGTGGTAGCGGTGTTCTTCCCCGGTGACGATCCGACCGGTGACGGGCCATGGGACCTGAGGGCGTACGTGATCTTCAACGTCGTTCTCATCCTCATGTCGGCCGTCGGGGCGGCTGTCGTGGTAGCCACCGTCCGGCCATGGGGACGGCGTGTCCCTCGGTGGGTGCTCCTCACGCCGCTGTGGTTCGGCAGCACGCTACTCGTCGTCCGGGGGGTTCCCGGGATGGTCGAAAACCTGCTCATGGCTACCGGCATCCGCCGAGGCGGCTTTGTGGGGGCGGAGGACATCTCCACGGCTGAGCTCTGGGCCGGCCTCGGGATCAACACCTATTTCTTCATTGGCGCGGTGCTACTCAGCGTGACCACCGTCTCCTACGTCCGCCGATCACGGGAAAGCGGTCGCGGCTGATGGGCACCCGTCCCACAGCTAGTGCTCTGACCGGGAACGTTTACCGGGTTGGCGGCGGCAGGGCCAGTGGCGCCCGCAGGAGCGCGCGCACCACCGACGGATGCGTCACAAGCGCGGGTTTTACGCGTTCGGGTCCCATTCTGCGAGCTGCTCCATCGGCTCGGTGTCGCCGGTGGTTTCCAGGCCGTCGAGCGGGACGCGGTCGTAGAAGTAGAGGACCAGTTCGCTCGCTGCGCCGCGCATCGCCAGGTCGCCCGGCTCCGCGTCGGCGGCGAGGTCGTCGCAGCGGACGCCGTCGGCGTTGAGGGTCAGGCGCCAGGAGCGGCCGTCGGTCGTGTGCAGGTCGATGGTCGCCGGCTTGAACGGCCAGGGGACGGTCGTCGCCGAGACGGTCGTCAGGAACTCGTCGACGCCCTCGACCGCGACGTCCGTCGGCAGCGGCTGTGCGGCCCCCTGGGTGAGCTGGGCGTCGTAGGTGTGGACGGCGATCTCCTGGATCTGGTGCCGGGCCACGGCTCCGCTGGTCTGCGAGGCCTGCGAGCGGCCCCACCAGGTCCAGCAGCCGCGGTCCGGGCCGGCCTCGCGCATCACCTCGAGCATGAGCTTGGTCGACTCGGCGAGCCAGGCGTCCAGGGCTTCGCGGTCGCGGGGCGCGGTCGGGGCGCCCTTCGGGTCCGTCCTCGCCGGGGGTTCAGCGCCCGGGCCGGCCGCGATGATGGCGGCCTGGCGGCGGCGGCCGTCGCCGAGGTGCTGCGCCAGTTCGCGCAGCGTCCAGTCCGGGCAGGTCGGGACCTGGACGTCAAGGTCAGGGGCGGACGCGACCGCGGCGCGGAACGCGGCCGAGCGGTCTTCGATCAGCCGCAGGACCTCGGGGAACTCCAAAACGTTTTGCACCGCGGTTGTCTATCACTGCGCTCCGGCCGCCGGGTAGCGAATTTGCCGGACGAACGCGTCGACAGCCGGGCGAAGCGCCGGCGCCGGAGCGATGCTGGGCCAGCACCAGGACCAGTTGGTGAAGCGTCAGATGTCCAGGCTCGTCGGTTTGCCACTCCTACGACACCGCATCCTGCCCGGCTGACGTCGCCCTCCGTCACCACAAAGCGTGAGACAGCCGAACGTTGACAAGGAGCCGTTCACGAGACGGCGCCCTTCTCGGAGCCCTTGGAGTCCAGGAAGAGTCCGAGGGCCTCGACGACGAGACGGTGGTCCTCGAGTTGGGGCAGCCCTGAGACGGTGACGGTGCCGACCGGGCCGGTGCCCCTGAGGATGATCGGGAAGCAGCCGCCGTGCGCGGCGTACAGGGTCGCGTCGAGGTGGGATTGTTCCTCGAAGGTGGTGCCGCGGTCGCGGTAGGTCTGGCCCACGAGGTAGGAGCTGTGTCCGAACCGGCGGACGACGCGGATCTTGCGTTCGATCCAGTCGTCGTTGTCGGCAGAGGTGCCGTGCAGTGCGTAGTGGAAGAGTTGGTGATCGCCGAGGCGGATGTCGACGGTGACAGCGTGGCCCCGCTCCCTGGCCAGCCCGACCAGGCGAGTTCCCAAGGCCCAGGCGTCATCATGGTCGAAGCGGTCGAACTGGAGGCGTTCTTCCTGCTCCCGAAGCTCCGGCGTCACGGCGTACCGTTCCCTTCCTCGATCGTCAGAACGATCTAAGCAGAGGGAGAACCGCCGAGGGAAACGTTCATCGCGCCGTACGCCCATCGGCAGATCAGGGTGATGCCGGCAGCCGTTGGTGCCGCGATCCGCGCTACACAGCGTCACGCCGAGCTGCCCTCGGTGGCCTTCGGACGTGTCGAGTTGAGGATGCTCAAACAGTCAGCTGATCATGGCGTTGCGGGTGCAGCACCGCGGCTGAGAGGATCTTGCCGTGCTGGAGATCGATGAGTCGTATCGCGGCGGCGCCGAGAAGACCTGTGAGTGCTGTGGGCAACCCAGCCGCCGCACCTGGTGCATGGTGACTCGTGACGGCCTCCCGTACGCGGTGTTCTTCGCCGCGTGCTACAACCACGACGGCGCAGCCGAAAGCTGGATCGACGTGGTGTTCGGTACGTGGGGTCAGGACACCGACTACGACGACCACCTCACCTTCGGCTGCCGCTTCGGCCCAGGCGCCGGCAGCGATCTGCCTGGGGCTACCGCCGTAGACGCTGCATCGGTGGCACCAGATGCTCCCCTCTACGGTCACAAGCTCACTCGAGCCGAGGCTTTGGCCCACCCAAACCTCAGCGAGTTCTGGGAAGTGATCGACTTCGTAACGGCGACCGACCCGCTGCTACACCAGCACCACTACGGGCATCGAGCAACGGCGAGCCAGTAGCGCCGCCAACGGCAGATCGCGAGCAGGTAACAGCCGGAAACTGGCCGGCGGACGAGGCCCTCGAGTTGGCCACTAAGGCAAACGACGTCCTGCTGCCGAACGGATTTGCGACTGCCGGAATGCTGTTCTTGAGGGCCATGCTTCCCGACGGCAGCCATGTAGGTGTGTCGTGGCTGGGCCTGACGCATCCACGCGGCGCGCCCGACTGCGCGTTCATCTACGACATCGAGATCGTGCGTAAATCGCTCGATTGACCAAGACTCAGACCGTTGCCGCGGCCGGCGCCCCGACCTGCCGCTGACCGCGCACCGGTCAGCGTCCGCTCGTGCCGATGAACGGAAGTTTTCAAATGGGTCTGAACCGCTTACCGCGATCGATGCAGGCTCGCACCACGGCGGCTACGGAAGGCCCTAGCATTGCTCCCGTGATCGAGGACTTCGCGGATCGGCTCCTGTGCGACATGGCCGGCCTCGACCCCTGCACAGCGGTCGTCGAGTGTGGCGAGCAGGATGTCGACGGGCTTACCGACTACGGCCCGGAGGGCCACCAGGCCCGCGCCGACCTCGCAGCCCGCGCTCTGCGCGAGCTAGAGGCCTTGGGTGACGCACTGCCGGCCGCGACCCCGCTGCACGCCCACCTCGCCGAACGGCTGCACACGCGTATCGCCTTCCACGACGCCGGGGAGGACCTGCGCGAACTGCACGCGGCGGCCACCGGTCCGCTCCAGCTCATCCGCCAGGCCGTCGAGGCCGCGGTTCCCGCCGACGGCGCCGAGGGCGCGGCCTTCGAGGAGGGCTGGGCTCGTGTCGGCGCACGCCTGGCCGCGATCCCCGCGGCCCTGGACGGGTACGCCCGCAGCCTCCTGCTCGCCGCGGAGCGCGGCAATGTGCCGGCGCGGCGTCAGGTGGAGCTCGTCATCCAGCGCTGCCGCAACTGGATCGACGACGATGTCGCCCTGGTGGATCGCTACGGCGAGGGGCGTCAGCGGGCCTCGTTGCAGGCCGCGGCGACGGGCTCGCGAGAGGCTTACCAGAAACTGGCCGAGATGCTGACCGCGGACCTGGCACCGCGGGCCGTTGAGGAGGAAGCGTTCGGCCAGCAGCGGTACGCACTCTGGGTGCGCACCTTCCTCGCGGCCCAGCCTGACCTGCGCGAGCTGTACGACTGGGGCTGGGACGAGTTCCGAGCGACGGAGGCAGAGCTGATCGCGGAAGCGAAGGCCCTGGGCGGGAGCGTGCCAGAGGTGCTCGCGCGGCTCGCCGGCCCCGACGCGCCCGGCACGCTGCACAGCAGGGAGGCGTTCGCCGCGTGGCTGCAGGAGCTGTTGGAGGCCACCACCGAGCGGCTGGACGGCGTGTACTTCGACATCCCCGCCCCGCTGCGGCGCATCGAGTCGCGGTTGACCACGTCGTCCGGCATTGCCTACACCGGGCCGTCGCGGGACCTGACGCGGCCGGGCCGGGTCTGGTGGTCCCTCCCCCAGGACGCGACGACCTTCCCCACCTGGTACGCCTACAGCACCGCCTATCACGAGGGCGTCCCCGGCCACCACCTCCACCTCGGCTCCGAGGTCTGCCGGGGAGGCCTCGGGCAGCGGCTTAACCTGCTCGGCGGCCTCTGCGGCAGCCAGGAGGGCTGGGCCCTGTACGCCGAGCGGTTGATGGACGAGGTCGGGCTCTACGAGCAGCCCGGTGCTCGACTGGGATATCTATACATGCAGCTGCTGCGGGCAGCCCGGGTCGTGCTCGACATCGGCCTGCACCTGCGATTGCCAATGCCGTCTGGTGACAGAGCATCGTGGACGCCGAATGCTGCGCTGGAACTGCTGCGGGACCGCTGTCACCAGGGGCCGTACGCGTCCGCCGAACTCGCGCGTTACCTGGGCCGGCCGGGGCAGGCCCTGGCCTACAAGGTGGGTGAGCGCGTGTGGCTGGCGGGCCGCTCGTCCTTCCCCGGCGACCGGCGCGCATTCCATCGGCAGGCGCTGGAGCTGGGTTCGCTGGGCTTGGATCAGTTGACGGCCGCCCTCCAGGGTGACGCCGCACCACTCGTGCACCACGGTTGAACAAGCCAGGGACCGCGCTTGTAGCTGCACGTCCTTGACGTCCGACCGGTCTGAATCAGGCCAGACTTTAACAGCGCGTCAGACCTCGGCATATCAACACGATCATGATCTATTTCCACGTCCGGATCTGACGGCGACCGCGCGTGACAGCCGGCGGATGGAGCCGACACCCGGTCGTGCCGATGAGCGTGGACACTGCGCCAAGGCGTCCTGGGCTTGTTGTGTTTGAGGATTGGGCCGCCCGCCCGGATCAGTTCACACAGAGGCAGAAGGGGTGACCTGCCGGGTCGAGGAAGACCCGGAAGGAGGTACCAGGTTGGTGCGGGTGTTTGGTTGCGCCGAGATCGAGCACTGCCGCCTCGGCGGCGTCGAGGTCGTCAACGATCACATCGAGGTGCATCTGCTGGGGAAGCTCCTGGGTTGGCCACACCGGCGGCCTGTACCCAGCTACCTGCTGGAAGGAGATGCACTGACCGTACTCCGCGCGGACCTCGGCCCAGTCCGACGAGACGTCAACCTTCCAATCCAGCATTGTGCCGTAGAACGTTGCGAGTGCACCAGGATCCGGACAGTCGATGACGATGCTGGGAAAGCGAGCGATGGCCATGCCGGCCATGGTACGAGCGGTCGCGGACGATCCAGCTCCGGCGACGCGACGCGCGCTGTGTCGCCCGCCGAACGTCCGCTCATGCCGCGACCCGCGCGTGCTCGCCGAGCGAGGCGATCACGCTCGGTACCTGGCCTCTGAGTCGAGCGGGCATCCTGAACTGCCGAGAAGAGTGCGTCGAGTGGCCATGCTTTGTGGTCGTCCGGGCGCTCGTCTCGAGATCCTGTGCAGCCCGAGACGGGCGCATTGGCCGCGACGGTTTATCTGAGCGGTACTGTCCGGACACCGGGCGTTGCGGCCAGCAGGAGCGCCGACACGGCCCTGAAAGCGGCCGCACCGACGAAGACCAAACCCGGTGATGCGTACGCCAGCGACCACCCGAACGCCGCGCCGGCCGCAAGCGGCACCGCGGTCTCCGCAACGGCACCGATTCCGGTCAGCGCGACCCTGCATGGGCCCCTGCTCGTCGGGCCGGACGCTGCGAGAGATCCATGACTGCGCGGCCGCACCGCCGACCGCGCCGAGCACGCCGACCATCTGTAGGAGGTAGAGCATCCACGGCACGGACCCGAACGCGGTACCTACCAGCGACGCGGCGCCGAGCAGGCCGCCGGCCACCGCGGCAGGCTTGCCGCCGAGCAGGCGGACGACCGGGCCGACGGCCCGGGCTTGGAAGACCGCGCCGGCGAGCGCGCCCGCCGCCATCACGACGCCGATGTGTGCGGTGCTCCAAGCGAACTGGTACGTGAGGAAGAACGCCCAGATCGACTGGTGGGTCATGCGGGCGACGTCGGCGCAGAAGCGGGCGTACGCGAGCCGCCCCAGTACCGGCCGGCGCAGGACGGCGGCGAGGGAGCCGACCGGGTTCGCCAGCCGCAGGGTCAGCGGGGTCGTTCGGTCGCCGGGCCGCGACTCGGGCAGGACGAACCAGCCGTAGGCGACGTTCGCGAAGGACAGCGCGGCCGCGGCGAAGAACGGCAGGCGTACGTCGACGGCGCCGAGCAGGCCGCCGATGGTCGGGCCGGCGACGAAGCCGAGCCCGAACGCTGCGCCGATCAGCCCGTACGCGCGGGCCCGCGACTCGGGTTCCGTGACGTCCGCGATGTACGCGTTAACCACGGTGCTCGTACCCGCGCACGCACCGGCGAGGGCGTGGAACAGCCGTGGGCAGCCGCGATGAGAGCGACCCCACCGATCACCTCGACCAAGCCTGGCCGGGCTGCGTCGTACCACCAGTCAACAGGTAGCCGCGATCCGCGCAGGCAACCCCTGATGGCTTCGTCGAAATCGGCTCTATGCTGCTGCGACGCAACCCCGCTTGATCAACCAGGTGTGGCTGCCCGGCATTCAGCATGTCACGCAGGCAACGAGCCTTGGCTGGGTGGTCACCGAGCCCAACAGCGCCACCGTGAACCTGTTCGACCATGAACTGCGTCGCGTGGGGCGAGTTGCGGTCCCCCTTGACGACCCGCAGATGAACGTCGCTGCCACTGGCCAACTCGTCGCGGCGGGCGATAAGCATCAGATCATCGTTCTTGACCACCGAGGCGGAATTCATTGGCGCAGCGACTGGGATCGGCTCGGCGGCAGCGCCGACGCCGGCTTCCACCTGGACGGCGAGCACGTCCTCTGGGTCCGTCTGACCGACACCAAGGAACTCGTCGCCATCGACGCCACGACCGGCAAGGAGATCCATCGCACGCCGCTGCCCGGCCCCGAGGCTGCCATGTTCGTGCACCGCCCCGTCGACACCTGGACCGGCTTGACGCTGTTCCATCCTGACCCGTCACCCGCCATGCTCGTCGGCCTGGACGCCGAACACATCGCGCTGAGACCGTTGACCGGTGACGACCTCGCCGGTTTCAGCCCGGCAGGCGACCACTATCTGACCATGGCACCCGACGGCTTCCTGTCCGTCCGCGACCTCACCACCGGCACCATGATCGTGGAGGGACACCTCGAAGACCTGCCGGACATGCCACCAGGCCCCGCGAGCTGGCGATACTTGGACCGGGCGGTGTTCGTCACCGACGAACTGATCCTGATCGACGTCAGCACCGCAGACCTGCCCGACGACGCCGAGGACCATCTACTGCTGTCGGCGCGCGGCCTCAGGTGCCGCTCCCAGGTGCGGTACCCGCACCCCTACAGATCCGGCGCCATCCACCCCAGTCAGCAGCCAGGCCGATGGCTCACCCGCCACCATCAGCAGGACCAACTCCGGCTCTGGCAACTCGACGGCCGCCTCGACGATGACCCGCTGCCGGGCCAAGTCCCGCTGCTCTGACCACGCAGCCTGCCGCCGGCCAACCCGCTCGAAGGGAAGGCCGGACGGATCCGCCACGTAGCGCGCGGTCATGGCGAGTTGTGGACGTTCGCACGGTGATGACCGGCCGCCTCGGTTGACCTCGGTACTGTGAACGCCGCAGGCCGTGGCAGAAACATGTCCGATACGACGACGGGAGCACGGTCCATGTCATATGTTCGGCGCTTCGACCACATCGGCATCACCGTCGCAGACCTCGATGCCGTGACCGCTTTCTTCGTGGCGCTCGGCTTGGAGGTCGAGGGCAGGACGTTCGTCGAGGGCGAGTTCTTGGAGACGGTCTGCGGCATTCCGGACTCCCGCACCGAGATCGTCATGCTGAAGTCGCCCGACGGTGCCCGCCTGGAGCTCGCGCGCTTCGTGCGGCCCGACTCCGTGCCGGGCTCGCCGGCAGCCATGGCCAACGAGCTGGGGTTGCGAAACGTCTCCTTCGAGGTCAACGACTTGCAGGCCGCTGTCGATTGGGCAGCGAGCGAGGGCTACGGGCTGGTCGGTGGCATCGGCGAGTACGAGGGCGCTTGGCGGATGGCCTACGTCCGGGGGCCCGAGGGGATCATCGTCTCCCTCGCCGAGCGCATCAGCTGAACTCGCAACGCCCGGATCTGCCGCTGAGCACGCCCGATCCCCTGCCGACTAGAGATGGTCGCAGTAGGGAGAGCAACAACGGCCGAGGGCGTGGCCCAGGTCTCGCAGAAGGGTGCCCAGGCGCTCGACCTCCTCGGCGGTGGGCGGAGTGATGGCCGCGCCGGCCGCGATATGCTCTCCGACCTCGAACAGAGCGACGCACAGATCCTCGGCGGTTGCGCGGCCGAGCCGCAGAATGACGTCATCCCCCATGTGCAGACGCTCATCGCACATCTTGCGGCAACGGCTGGTCGAGGTCGAGTGCACGGACCTCCCGCAGACCGCGGTCAGCAGCACTGCCAGGTGAACATGGCTCGGTCGAATCGCCGGGCAGCGAGGTCGTCGGGCCGGATGAGCCAGTAGAGCATGCCGACATCGCCCCACATCATGTTCGCGTTGTCGTCGCTGTCGAACTGGGCCAGCAGCAGCCATTGGCCGGCCTCGGAGGCGAGTGTGGGGTCTCGCCAGCCGACGTTGCCACCCAGTGCCGCCTGCGCGACCTCGTACTCGACATCGCCCTGCACCGGGTAGGCGTATCCGCCGAGCTGGTGCAGCGGGCCCTCGCCACAGCTGATTGCCGAACAGAACTCCCTGCCTCGGAGCGGATGCTCTGGTTCTGCCACCTGGGTGAACCCGGCCCCGAACGCGTCGTGCAGCACGGGATGGTCGTACGAGGGTGGCGTCGACACCGCACGCGAGGCGAGCCGGAGGCGCTTGTAGGGTTCGATGCCCTCGGGAGTCGACCGCTGCGCACTGGCTCGGCCTGCAGGCACGTACAGGACGCGGGCGCCGGCCTGAGACTTGGGATCGCTGGCGAAGACCATCGCCTCACCGTCGTCGTACTGGCCGTCGAAGTAGAAGAACAGAAGCCGGCCGTCGATCGGCAGCCCCAATTCGGTGACCACCCGTGGCAGCGCGGCGCAGTCGACGGAGGCGATGAAGCTCAACGGCCCATGCCCCTCCCAGACCGGCCACGCCACGTCGTCGGGCAGCTGGGGCTCACCGCCCAGGTATCCGACCGCAGGCCCGTCGCCGTCGTCGGCGTTGATCAGCCGAATTCCCGGCCGCAGCAGCGACAACCACGTGTCGGCGACGTCTGCCGGCAGGTGTTCACGGGCCGCCGCAGCAAGATCGGTCTGGCTGGTCATGCCGAGCATCATGCCACCGCACGCCGACACCGACGCCGGTGTCGGTCAGCCCCGGCCTCACCGTCGGCCTGGCCCCGGCGCCGGCCGAGTCACAGCCCGGTCAGCCGGCCGATGGTCGGTCCTCATAGCGTGCTCCAAGGATGCCTATCGGCTGGCGGAAGCGCGGTGGAGCACAGGGCCGGCGCCAGCCAGCGAGTCCGTCGGACTTCAGAAGCGTCGACCCTCGTCAAACCAACTGGTGACCTGAGTCTCGGGTACACACAGGCGTTTGGCCAGGTCACAGAAGACGGCCCAGGCCTGCTCCCGGTAATTCGTGTCGATCAGGCCGTGCTCGTCGTCGGCCACGTTGAGCTCGGCGACGAGGCCGCGCAGAGCACGTTCGGCTGCGTCCAGCCGATCGGGTGCTTCGGGTGCGATGGCGTCGACGGCCCGCCGTGCCCGGTTGTAGGCCGCGCAGGCGGCCTGACCGAATGCCTCGGAGTCCTCTACCCAGTCGCGGAACGGGTTGTCCATGTGGGCGGCGAGCCAGGCCTCCGATTTCGCTCCGTTGACCGACACGGTGACCGCGCCGCCCTTCAAACGTGCCTTCACCGCGGTGGCCGTTGCGCGTCTGGTTCCGTTGAGCGTGAGGTGCCGCAACGATGGCAACTCCGGCAGGTTTTCCGGGTCCAAGCCGTAGGCGTCGTCAAGCTGGAGGCTGTGCAGCCGCTGGTGCCTGCCTAGCTCGGGTAGGTCGGTCAGGACACCGGGTGGCTCCCCGAACGTGAGCCTCAGGTCCTCCAGGTCGGTCAGGCCGGCCAGCACGGCGGCCGACATCTCGCCCCCGACCCAGAGCCAGACCTTACGCGTGCGGTGCAGACCGTCTGGTACCACCAGGTCTGACGTGTACGGGAACAGCCGGAGGTCCAGCCCGTGGCCCATTTCCGGTGCTTCGACGCGAAGCGCCGCCGGCGGCCTGCGGAGCAACAGCGTACCGACCGACTTGGGTAGGCGAACGCTACGAAGCCCGGCACCATTCAGACGAACGGTGCCGAGGTTGGTCGAGGTGAGGTCGATGTCGCCGACGGCATCGTCCCAGTAGAGAAACCGGATCCCCGGGCGAGCGGCAACAGCCTCGATGATCCCGCGCTCTGGACCAGACCACTCGACCGTCAGGCACTGGGGCAACGCATCCAGTTGTGACCAGTGGACCTGGCCGTCCACGGGCACCAGGCCATCGGCTGGGCGCAGGTTGAGCACCCTGGTCGAGCGGGCAAGACGCTTCGGACCACCACCGAAATTCACCTCGACATCAGCGGACCGGACTCGCCGGACGTCACCGACGGGTCGGAACCGCCCGAACGCAGCAGGCACGCAGACGATCTTAGGTCCCCAGCGGCGCCTGAGCCGACGATGCTGGGACAACCGATAATTGCTCATGCAGAGGCAGTGGCGGCCGGAGCGTATTCGGGTTCGCGGCCCCCACTCGCAGCCGTGGCGTTGCCGCGGTCCGTCGAGGAACGCCGGACCACCAGCGCCAGCCCGGCGAGGATGATGGCGCCTGCGGCCAGCTCCGTCGGGCCGACGGGCTCGTCGAGCAGCAGCCACGCCGCGCTGAGCCCGAAGACCGGCACCAGGAGGCTGAACGGCGCCACCCGCGCGATCGAGTACCGGGCGATCAGCCGGTTCCAGATCCCGAAGCCGACGAGGGTCGACACGTAGGCGACGTACGCCACGGCGAGCAGTCCGCGCCAGGACAACCCGGTGATCGCATCCAGCACCGCCTGCGTGCCGTCGACCACGCCGGCCAGGCCGAGCAGCGGCATCGGTGGCACCAGGCTCGACCAGACCAGCAGCGAGAGCGGTCGTGTCTCGCCGCTGGCTCGCATGACCAGGTTCGCCACGGCCCAGCTGGCCGCCGCGAACAGCGTCAGCGCGAAGCCGATCACCGTGGCGTGGCCGCCGCTGCCGATCGCCAGCACACCGATCCCGACCGATCCGACAAGTACGCCGGCCACCTGCGCCCGCCCCGGCCGCTCCCCCAGCACCGCCGCGGCCAGCAGCACCGACATCAGCGCCTGCGCCTGCAGCACCAGCGAGGCCAGGCCGGCCGACATGCCAGCGGCGAGCGCCGTGAACAGCGCGCCGAACTTCAGTACGCCGAGCACCAGCCCGTAGGCGACCACGTAGCGGAGCCGGGCGCTGGGGCGCGGCACCAGGAAGACCAGCGGCACCGCCGCCGCGACGAAGCGCAGCGCGGTCAGCACGAGCGGCGGCAGGTCGCGCAGGCCCAGCTCGATGGCGACGAAGTTGACGCCCCAGATGGCGGCAACGAGCACGGCGAGAAGTCGGTGCGATGCTTTCATGCCGGCTACGCTGCCCCAGCGAACGCTTAAGAACCAGTTCAAAGTTCTTCATCGCTGTTGTAGCGTGGCTACATGGACCTTGATGTTCGCCGGCTCCGCGTGCTGCACGAGGTAGCGCTGCGCGGCAGCGTCACCGCCGCCGCCGCGTCGCTGCACGTGACCCCGTCGGCGGTCTCCCAGCAGCTCGTCCAGCTGTCCCGAGAGGCCGGGCACGAGCTGGTCGAGCGGGCCGGGCGCGGAATCGTGCTCACGCCGGCCGGCGAGGTGCTGGCCAGCCACGCGAAGTCCGTGCTGGGGGCGGTGGAGCAGGCGGTGGCCGGGCTCGCGGCCATCCGCGACGGGGTCAGCGGCACCGTGCGGGTCGGCGCGTTCGCGTCCGCAGCCGGTGCGCTGGTGGCGCCCGCCGCCGCCCGCGCGCGGGCGAAGCACCCGGAGCTGGACGTGCGGGTGATCGAGGCCGAAGACCAGCAGAGCCGCCTCGACCTACGCTCCGGCACCCTCGACGTGGTGGTGCTGCAGGAGTACGACCACGTGCCCGCGCCGCTGGTCAACGACCTGGACCGGCACCCGGTCACCACCGACCCGATGCACCTCATAACCCCGGTCGGGTGGCGCCGTCACACCGGCCGGCTGAGCGAACTGCGCGATGTGCCCTGGATCGCCAGCGCCGAGCACACGCCGTGCCTACGGTCCACACTGCACGCCTGCCGGCTCGCCGGCTTCGAGCCGGACATCCGGCACCGGTCCGTCGACTTCGCGCTCACGCTGGACCTCGTCGCGGCCGGGCTGGGCGCCGCGCTGGTGCCGGAGCTGGCGCTGCGCCACGTGCCAGCCGGGGTGCACGTGGAGCCACTGGTCGAGCCGGTCACCGAGCGGCGCATCTTCGCGGTCACCCGCGCCCTCGGCGGCACGGCGCAACGGCCCGCCGTGGACGCCTTCCTGGCCGAGCTGAGCGGCCCGGCCGAAGCCCGGGCCTGAGCCGAATGGTGTGGTGAGCC
The DNA here is from genome assembly GCF_900091435.1 of Micromonospora chaiyaphumensis. Taxonomy (GTDB): domain Bacteria; phylum Actinomycetota; class Actinomycetes; order Mycobacteriales; family Micromonosporaceae; genus Micromonospora; species Micromonospora chaiyaphumensis. The sequence goes on along the minus strand of NZ_FMCS01000003.1, from coordinate 221,441 downwards.
CGAAGGGTCGTACCCACGTCCTACGGTGGGCTCCATGGACTGGAAGATTGAACTCATCCCCGTTCCGGTGACCGATGTCGACCGGGCCAAGGCGTTCTACCAGAAGGTGGGCTTCAACGCCGACCACGATCACACGGTGCACGAGGGCCTGCGGTTCGTCCAGCTGACACCACCCGGCTCGGCGTGCTCCATCGTGATCGGCGAGGGCATCACCGACAAGACCCCCGGCACCCAGGAAATCCAGGTCGTGGTCGCCGACGCCGAGGCGGCGCGCCGGCAACTGCTCGACGCCGGTGTCGACGCCAGCGAGGTCGACGTGCAGCCATGGGGCAACTTCGTCTACTTCGGCGATCCGGACGGCAACAAATGGTCGCTGCAGGCGATCGCATCACGCCCCAACGGCTGACCGAAGGCCCTGGCACTGCCCTGATGATCGAGGACGTCGCGGATCGGCTGCTCGTGGTCTGCTCCTGGCCCGGGGCCGAAGTCGATGCAGCCGACGGCAGGGGGGTCTTGGCATAGATCATCACGCGTGCAGGTCCTTGCTCTTCCATTCGCTGTCGGTAGTATCTCCGTGTTTTGGCTAGCAACGGGGGAGGAAGACCCACATGCGATGGAAAATTCCGGCCGGCGTCCTAATGGCGCTGGCCTTTCTGATTCCGGCGGCACCGGCGGTGGCCCAAACCGAACCGCCCGGGCTGAACGAGGCCTGCCAAACGGTCGAGCGCAAGGTGTACAAGGACATCCGCGAGCTTGTCACCATCGACCTGGACACCGCCACCAATGTAGAGGTGCGCGTGTTGGCCAACCAGATCCTGGCCGCGGCGAACGCCGACTCGTTGCCCGTTCTGCCTGACGCCATTCAGAAGCGCCTGGACGGCACCGCGGATGATCTGCGCGCATTCCTCAAAGCGGACGTGCAGAACGCCTGGTCAACGGCCCTGCGGATCACGGTGGTCCGGACATTGACCGGCGCTGGCACCAACGTGAAGGCGGCCGCGCAGAAGGCGCTCGATGAGGGGACCGTCGACGCCTACCTGGCTTACCTGAACAACGGCCTGTACGCCGCACGTGCGCTCGACTGCGCGTCTCAGCCCACACCGACGGCAACGTCTCAGCCCACGCCGACACCGAGCGCCACGCCCAGCGCCACGACGACCAGTGCACCGGCTCCTGCTTCCTCCGCCAGCCCGGGCGCCCCCGGCGGCGGCGAGGGCGGTGGGTTGCCCGTCACCGGTGACGACACCGCGACCGTGGCCGGCATCGGCGGTGCGCTTCTGCTCCTCGGCGGCGCTGGCTACCTGATCGGACGCCGACGCCGTTCCCGCTTCGTGGCATAGCCCGCTCGACGCGCCCGGCTCGATGCTTCGTCGGGCTGGGCGCGTTCAGCGCTGCGCTTGGCGCGGATCGTCGTGTCTCGAAGGCGTGCTGCCAGCTTCGGAAGCAAGCCGCAACGCATGTGGGCCGCCGAGCCGACGGCAATCCCCACACCGCCGAGGGCATCGTGACAACGATGGAAAGGCTCTGGAACACCCCACCACTAGCGCCACAGTGAGGCCCGAACGCGCGACGCCGAAGCAGGACGAGGCAGAGGCCGCAGGCGTGCCACCGGGTCACTCGGTGCTCGGCGGCGAAGACGCGTAGGCCTCGGCGCTGCTCGAACTCGGCGGGCACGGCGGCCTCCTCGCCTCGGCGCACGTCGCCACCAGCGACTACGCCGCGCTGATCACGGCCTGGCAGGCCGGGGACATCACCCGCGCCCGATCGCTCGGCCACCGCCTCGCCACGCTGTCGACGGCGATCTTCGCCGAACCCACCCCATCCGTGATCAGTGCGGTGCTGCACGCCCCGGCACGCATCCCCCCGCCGACGGTCCGTCCACCGCTGCGGCCTCGCCACACGGGCGGCCACGGCACGGAGCCTGACGTACGTGAACGAACAGACCAGGACGCCGACGTGGGGCATCTTGTCGGGCGGCGACGACCAGACCAGAACCGGCCCGATCGGCCCGGCGCTTGCGTACATTGCGGGAAGTCACACTGTCGCAAGGAGAAGCTACATGTCGAAGCCGCCGCTGCCCGAACCTGCGGTCACCATGCTCCGGAAGCCGAACCCCGCCGTCATCGCCACGCTCCGAGCCGATGGTCAGCCGGTCTCCGCGGCCACCTGGTATCTGTGGGACGACGGCCGGATCATGGTGAACATGGACGAGGGCCGCCGCCGGCTCAGCCACCTCCGCAACGACCCCCGGGTCACCCTGACGGTGCTGGACGAGCAAGCCTGGTATACCCACGTCACGATCCTCGGGCGCGTCGTCGAACTCAGCGACGACGAGGACCTGACGGACATCGACCGGCTCTCCCAGCACTACACCGGAAGGGCGTATCCACGGCGTGATCGCCGAAGGGTCAGCGCTCTGATCGAGATCGAGCGGTGGCACGGGTGGGGTTCGCTGAAGGACAACAACCAGGTCGGCTGAGCGGGCGCCGAACGGCAAACAGAGACGGCGGCTGCCCGCACGACCCGGCAGGGCCCGTGCAGGAAGCGATCTCGCTTCATCCCTCCGCCTGGGCTCGATCAGCCAACGCTGGTTCACGTTCCACAGGACTTGCGCTGTCAACACCCTGCTGCGGGCGACGTTCACCGGTGGGGCGCTCGTCCGGGACTGGCGCCGGCTCGATGCCGGCGGCCGCGCGGCTGGACCATCCCGGCGCCATGCCGGCCGGGGTTGATCGCGAGCACGGTGGCGGCGATGCTGTGGGCGTGGAGTACGTCTCCAGAGTGCCGCGACCGCCGCTGGACGGGTTGATCGACGACCTTTACTACCTGGAAGGTGCGCCGCCGTACGCCCGGCTGACGCTGCCGCCGATGCCCGCGGCGTTGCTCATCGTCAACCTCGGAGCGCCGTTCCGCGTCCGCGCCGGCACCGACATCGAGACGGCCGAGTACGCCGACGGCTGCGTCGTCACCATGCCCACCCGCGCGTTCGAGTTCGGCTACCCATCCCGGACCCGGTCCGTCGGTGTGCACTTCAAGCCGTGGGGGCTGGCGCCGCTCCTGCCGATGCCCGCGGCCGAGCTGTGTGACCGGCCGGCGACGGTAGAGCAGGTCTGGGGCCGGCCCGCCATTGCTGAGCTGCGAGACCGGCTGGCCGCGGCGGACGGACCGCACGAGATGCTGACGCTGCTCGAGGAGGAGTTGATGCGACGGCTGCGCGAGACCGCCGGCCTGGGCCTGGTCCGCCATACGAGCAGCGTCATCGCGGCGACCGGCGGGACGGTGGCGATCGGCGACCTGAGCGTGGCAGCCGGTGTCAGCAGCACTCATCTGGCACAGCGGTTCAAGGAGCTCATCGGCGTCACGCCGAAGCGGCTGGCCCGCACCTGGCGCTTCACCGCCACCGTGTTCGCGATCAACCCCGCCCGACCGATCGACTGGGGCGATCTCGCCGCTGGCGCAGGCTATTTCGACCAGGCCCACTTCGGCCACGAGTTCCGGGAGTTCACCGGGCTCACGCCGACCCGGTACGTCGAAATCCGGCAGCGGTTCCTGCGCGAACATCCCGGCCACGCGCTGGACGGCTGGCCGCTGCCGGCCGATTGATTTCTTACAAGAGCGACAGCTCACGGCACGCTAATTTGGGGGCACCCAGAGCAGAGGAGAGCCCCGTGGGCAAGGTGGTCATGTACGCCTCGGTGTCGGTGGACGGCTTCATCGCGGACGAGAACGACCAGCCCGGACCGCTGTTCGACTGGTTGTCCAGCGGTGACGTCCCGTTGGACGAGAGCGGCGTGGTGAAGGTGTCGCAGACGTCCTACGACTACACCCGGCCGTACTGGGACCAGATCGGGGTGACAATCGCCGGCCGCCACGTCTTCGACCTGACGGACGGCTGGGACGGGAAGCCTCCGGGCGGGATCGACCACGTGGTCGTCGTGACGCACCGGCCGGAGCCCGACGGCTGGGACCCCGAGGCGCCGTTTCACTTCGTCGACGGCGTCGAGGCGGCCGTGGCCAAGGCGCAGGAGCTTGCGGGTGACCGCATGGTCGAGGTCGCCGCCGGCGACGTCGGTGGCCAGATGCTTGCCGCGGGCCTGGTCGACGAGGTGCGCATGGACGTCGTACCCGTCGTGTTCGGGTCCGGCAAGCGCTACTTCGGGTCGGTCCACGCGCAGCACCTGTTGGAGGATCCTGACGTGGTGATTCAGGGCAACCGGGTGCTCCACCTGCGCTATCAGGTACGCCGCTGACCGATCTGAGCGAGCACGCGAAGAAGTCCATTGCGAACGGGGACACAAGATTGGGCCTCCGGCTGGTGTGCGCATCGCTGTCCCTGGTCGGGCAGCCGACGCCGGGATCGTTGATCAGCGCCCGTCGGCCCTCGGCCAGGACCGCGTCGTTGGCGGTGTTCCACGCGACGCGAAACCCTTGGGCGCACGAGCGATACGCGAGTGACCGCGCGCAGCGACCGTCTGATCTCGTGGCCGTCGCCTGACGCGCCGGCTCAGTCGTCGACTTCCTGTGCCGCGGCGGCGATCGGCTCGAGCCCCGCGATCAGCTCGTCGAGCTCGTCGGCGGTGAGCACGTCGTACGCGGGCGCCGCCAGTTCGTCGGTGAGGGCCTCGATCCGCTCCTTGGTTTCCCGGCCGGCGTCGGTGAACCCGCCCGCGGCGTCCACGAGGCCGCGGCGGCGCATCCCGTCGACGACACTGGCGAGCTGTGCCTTGGGCAGGTGGTGGGTCCGGCCGAACTCCTCGGCCCGCATGCCGAGGGAGAGGGCGAGCAGGACGTGGGCCTCGGTGCCGCCGATGCCGTGGGCGAGGAGGGCGGCGTTGTGGCCGTCCCCGCGGTGCTCCCGCAGCAGCGTTGCCGCGTGCCAGAGCCTGGCCACCGGCTCCTCGGGCACGTCGAGCGCCCGCAGCCCGGCGTACAGCGCGCGGCCCTCAATCGGCGCGCTGACCGCTGCCCGGGTGGCGAGGTCGGCGGCCCGCACCAGACCGGGCGAGTCGGCGAGCTGCCCGATCCTCTGCCGCAGCGCTGCGGCGCTGCCCCGCTCGCGCACAGCGATCGCCTCCTGCGGGGTGGTCTTCCCCCAGACCCACGGGATGTGGCGCGCCACCTCGCCGTCGGCGAAGTTGTAGAAGACCGCATGCACCACCTCGGCCGGCGCCAGGCCCAGCGGGGCGGCCCGGCCCGCGAAGTACCCGTCCCAGTAGTTGCGCATACCCAGGGCCAGGAACGCCTCGTTCGGCACCTCGGAGAAGGTGACGGTGGCGATCGGCTCGACGAGCTCGAACATGCGGTGGACCTTGGCCAGTGGGTGCGGCATCGCTCGGCATCTCCCTTTGTCGTGGCCCCGCGCTCGCGGGCGGACTCTCACACCAGCTACGAACAACATGGCCCGGATACGACAACTTCGGCCTACATCAACACGTCTGACTTACCCGCACCTGACGAGCCCGGCCTGGTCCCGACGGATCCGGCATCGGGCCTGCACTGATCCCGTGGTGGCAGGCCCGATCATGACGGTCTTAGGATCGCGGAGTGGACGACGTGGCTGCTGCGGATCATCGATTTCCGGGATCGGCGACCGGCTGGGCGCGGCTGTCGGTCAGTCACTGCCAGTACGACGTGTTCACTGTGCCGGGTGCGTCCCGCATGGGAATCTACGTCCGGGGTGACGACCTGCTGCACGTCGGCGGGCCGAATCAGTTCACCGGCTTCTGCGGCATACACACCGGCTGGATCGAGGCACGTGTACGCGTGCTGCCCGGGCCTCCGGCGTCGGTCGACGTCGGCTGGGACGTGATCAGCGAGGCGACCCTCTGGAGTCCCAGCGGCCGGCTGTCGGTCGTCGGCCTGATGGGCGGCACCGCGGAGGCTCTCACCGACGTTGCCGTTCCGCGCGGGCTGATCCGGGTGCGAGTGCATGCGCGCGACCGCTTGCACGAGACCGTACGCACCGCTGACGATCCGCCCGAGCGGCACGAGCTGCACATCTGGGCGGTGTCCGAGGAGATGCCGTGGCGTACGGTGCTGGCCGTGCCGGGGGGCCGTGACTGGGAGCAGAAGCCGGCGAAGGCCGCCGAGTGGGGCATGCTGTCCCTGGTGCCGCGCCCGTCCGGCCGCCCGGCCATCCTGCCCCCGCTGCCTCTCGACCCTTACGAGGACGACTCCGGCCTGCCTCGGGTGACGGTGGTCCGCCACCTGCCTGCGCCGGTCGAGGTCTCCGAGGGCGCGCTGCCCGCCGGCGACCTGGAGGTCCGGTTGGCTCGGGTCGACGAGGAGACGCTCACGTGGTCGTGGGCCACCGCCGACGAGCCGATCTTCCCTCATCCGCTGGACGCGCTGCCCGACGACGAGCCGAGTGTCGTGCGGCTGACCTCCGGCCCCGACGGCTTCACGCTGCGGCACGAGGGAGTCCTGGGCCGGCACGCCTTCGCCCTCGGCGTGATCTGGGAGCACCTGCTCGACACCGTCGGGTCGTACCCGTGGATGGAGACGTTGCGTGGGCAGGCCGCCGAGGCGACCGCGCGAGCCGAGGACGCCCGCCGCCGGAAGGCGGAGCGCGACGCCGAAGAGTGGGGAGGTGTTCCGCCGTCGGCGCGGGTCCGCGGGCTCATCGGTCAGGCGCGGTCCCTGGCCCGGGTCGACCGCCCGCTGCTCGACCGCATCGACGCGCTGCCCGCAGCGCGCCAGCGTGAGGCAGCCCGCTGGGCGGCTCGGCGCGCGATGCGGGTCGCCGGGCTGGAACGGCTCGGGTGGGTCGCCGAGGCGCTCGCCGCCGCCGAGGCCGACCGCCCACTGCCCCGACCCTTCACCGAGCAGAACGGTGCCGCCGCGTTCCACCGGCTCCTGTCCGATCCCGAGGTACCGCACACCACCATCACGCTCCACCTGCCCGCGAGGGCGTCCGGCACACGCCACGTCACCGACGCGCTCCAGCAGGCCGCCGCGTTTCCGGCCCTGATCGCGCTGGCGAATGACGATCCGCTGGTCGCCGCGATCGACGCCGTCTACAACGCGGCGATCGCCCACGGTGACGACCGCGACCGTTTCCTCACCGAGGCCCACGCGGCCCTAGGCTGAGACTTCGAATCGGTACGCGAAGCCAGGGCGGAACCCCAACGCCGTCGCTACCCTCTGCGGAGCCCAGTCGGCGTACGCCCCGGGACCGCACGAATGGCAGGGCCGCGCCCGCGCGCTTCGGCCGAGTTCCCGCAGGCTTCGACCACGATTCAGCCGTAGCCACAACCGTCGTCGAGAATGCGCGCGCTGCTGACTCCGGCCGGCTGGTCTGCACCGTTGGCCGGATCGACCTCAGAGAACTCGTAGCACCAGCCGTCGTGCTCGCCGTGACGTCCGCTTCTCCCGCAGACCGGACAATTTCCCCGCCGTCGCCGGCAGCCCGCCTTGTCGCTCAGCCCGCTCGTGCCTGTGTGCTACCAAGAGTCTGCTGGCCTTGGACTCGTCCGTTACTGCGGCTGGCCTACCTCCATGAACGTCTAGGGGTGCGCGGATGAGAGCGATCGTGTACGACCGGTACGGGCCTCCTGACGAGTTGCGGATCGAGAATCTCCCCAAGCCGTCTCCCGCTGCCCGGCAGGTGCTCGTCAAGGTTGCGGCGACCTCGGTCAATCTGAGCGATTGGGAGACCCTGCAAGGGTCGCCGCTGTATTCGCGCATCGGTGGGCTGCGCTCCCCGGCACGCCGGACCCTCGGCTCGGACATCGCCGGATGGGTCGACGCGGTGGGCCCGGCCGTCACCCGGTTCCGGCCCGGTGACGAGGTGTACGGCGACAACCTCATGCTCAAGGGCGGTTTCGCCGAGTACGCGATCGCGCCCGAGTCGGTCCTGGCCCGCAAGCCCGCGGCCCTGACCTTCGCCGAGGCGTCGGCGATCCCGCAGGCGGGCGTGATCGCGCAGCAGGGCACCGCGGGCGCCGCAGCCGGCGAACGGGTCCTGATCAACGGTGCCGGCGGAGGATCCGGCGCATTCGCGATCCAGCTCGCCAAACGACTCGGCGCCCAGGTGACCGGCGTCGACAACGCGGGCAAGCTCGACTTCATGCGGTCCGTCGGCGCCGACGAGGTGATCGACTACCGCAGCCAGGACTTCACCCGCAGCGGCCCGTACGATCTCATCCTCGATCTGGTCGCGCACCGATCGGTGTTCGCCTACCGCCGGGCACTGGCCCCCGGCGGCCGCTACCGGTGCGTCGGCGGATCGGTCCCGACGCTGCTGCGCATCCTGACGATCGGCGCGGTGGCCGGCCGGCTCACCCACCGCCGGCTGGGCGTGCTCGCCGTCAAGGAAGGGCCGACCCACTTCGAACCGGTGGCCGACCTCTGCGCCACGGGCGACCTCGCCATCCACATCGACCGCGTCTTCACCCTCGACGAGACGCCCGAGGCGTTGGCCCACGTGGGTAACGGACACGCCCTCGGCAAGGTCGTCGTGACCGTGAATTGACCAGCGACTGCGCACATCTGCCCCGAACCCGGTCGGCTACGGCTTCGACGGCGTGGCGTGGCGTGGCGAGCGTGCGGAAGGCGGAACCGAGATCAAGAGCGGCGATGGACCTGCGGACCGCTCGGCGATGCGGCTGTCCGTGCTTCGTCGCGACGAGGCAGCCGGTCAGGCTCAGGCAGAGAACGAACCAATGCCGCCATGTCGCCGTGCACGAGGGGAAGGCCGCCCAGCTCGCTGATCCCGACCCATGCGATGTCGTCATGCTCGTCAGGTGCACGGTTGGTCGGAGAGCCAACCCAGTCCCCAACATGCCAGACGCTCACGTGAACGGTGTCCTCACCACTGCCGGCATGCCAGTCGCCCAACCGTGACGAGGACTCCGTCACGATGTGAACACCGAGCTCCTCGCGCATCTCACGCGCGAGGGCTTGTAGTTCCGACTCCCCCGCTTCGACATGCCCCCCGGGCAGATCCCAGAGATCTGGGTACGCCGGGCGGGTCGGGCTGCGGTGCACCAGCAGGACCGCGCCGTTCTCGACGAGTGCGCCTGTGACGACGACATGCATGACGGGATTAGAGCAGAGGGGTGGGACAGCTCGCCCCAGCCGGACGGGGCTCGCGGACGTCCGAGTCAGTCCGAGCAGGACTCTGGCCTCCCCGCCGGAGACGATGCGAATGCTCACGCGATGCGCCGTCGCCAACCAGCCAGGAGGCCAGCTTTACAGCTGCTCGGATTTACTCGATGAACACCTTGACCGAGTCGGCCAGCCCGTCGTTTCGGTTGACGCCGACGAAGAATTCGCTCCCCACATGGGTGACGTCTTCGATCTCGTCGGTCAAGTTGTTGCCTGGAATTCCGATGTCGCTTTCCACGTCGCCTCCAGACCAGTTGTACTGGTAGACCCAGTTCCAGCCGGTATCGGGCGTTGAAGTGTTGATCGACTTGGTGTTCCAGATATAGTTCTCGGAGCAGTCGATGCCTTGGTCGGAACGATTATCGTGGCTCGTCAGGTTGCCCTTCGCCAGCGTCCATCCACTCGTGAGGGCACCGGCGCCGGGATGGGTCCAGAGGCTACCCAACCGTCGGACGGCATATTTGCCGGCTCCGCCGGCAGCCGTCGCGCTGTAGCAGAGGCCGCTGATGTTGCCTATCGGTAGCCGCACTTCCCCGGTTGCGCCAAAAGATCCGTCGGCATTCAGGCGTACGATTGTCACCTTGTCGCTCAGGAACGCGGACTGGCTCCCTTGAGTGGCGATCAAGGCCGGGCCCTGGCCCAGATAGTTCGGGTTGTAGGCGAGGTCGTTTCCGTGGCCGAGTGTGGGCATGGAGGTTGGCGCCCCGGCGCAGACCCAGCTGGTGCCGTCCCAGGTTGAGCCGTCGCGCAACCACCGGGACAGGACAGGCTCCGCGCCGGCTGCCTTGGTGAAGACGATGTAGAGCTGGCCGCCGGGCCCTGCCACCATGCCTTGCATGACCGTGCGACCCGCCTTGCACGCGCTGCTGTTCGGGATGTTCAGCCGTTCCGCCCCGCTCCTGTCCGTAGCAGCGGAGGCAGATGCTGCCGGGGCAACAGCGATTCCAAGCGAGAGTGTGAGCACGGACGCGAGGCTTGATAGTTTCTTCACTCGGTGTCTCTCCTCCAACGGCAAGGGGAGAGAAGCGTATCAGTTTATGTCAACGTGTCGATGTGCATTCTTGCGGTAGCGAGCCGCGCTTCGCACACTGCCCAGCCTCGATGATTCGCACCAAGGCCGGCTCCTTCCGCCCGGGCAGCACTCAATCGTCTTCTAGGTAACCGGTGGCGGGGTCAACGATGTCCAGAAAGTCGCGGATGTTCTGCACGTGCTCGTCGAGTGACTGGTTCAGGGTCGGACTCACCCCGAATCCGTAGCCAGGGTTCGGCCCGCTCAGCCAGGTGTAGTCGGTGCCGCCGGACTCGTTCGGGCGGCAGGCGAACACCTCTCCATTGACTTCCAGCGTGAGCGATGTGCCGTCAGCCGCACCTTCGGTGTCAGGGCGCAGGCCGGGCACGGCCTGCGGGTGAGCCTCGCGGTCGCCGTCGCCGTTGTCCGGGTAGATCGCCTTCACACAGCCATCCTGGTCGAGTTGTCGAGAGCGGACCGGCCTATCAGCCCAACTCACCCACCGGTCACGGCCCCTCCTATGGGCAGGGCGTACCCGCGCAGACGTCGACGACCTTGCCGGTGAGCAGGAACACGGCCTTCTGTCGCTGGGCTGCGGCCTGGGCGCGCGGGAACTCGTGCGGATCCTCCCCGTACTCCGGCCCGGCCGGGGCGAGGTTCGTCGGCGGTGGCGCGTACGCCGTGCCGCTGTTCCAGATCACGATCGCCGACCCCGGGTACGGGTACCTGCGGATCGGCGCGATGCCCCAGTACGGCCGCACGTCCGCCGACCAGCCGTCGGCGAGCGCGGGGGCGTGGATGCGGGCGCCGATCGTGCGCGCCTGCACCTCCGCCGCGGCGGGCGAGACCTGGTGGTCGCCGAAGGCCACGTGCATCAGCACCCGGTGCGCCGGGGTGCCCGGCAACGGGCGGTCGGTCATGTGCTGGGCGTACCCGTTGGCCTCGGAGCGGTCCCACAGCATCTGGAGCAGCGCGAGGATCAGCTGCTGATCGACCTTGTCCGGGTAGGAGCCGTCCATGATCTGCTGGAACGGGGCGAAGTCCACGCTGCGTTGCAGCAGCGTCGAGTAGTTCATCGCCGGCACGCCGAGCACCGACCGGGTCCAGTCCTGGGCGATGGCGGTGAGTGCGCCGCCGTTGATGCCGCCCTGACTGTTGCCGTCGTAGTGCAACCCGCCGGCCGTATCGATCAGCGGCCGCGCGGAGGTGTCCCGGAATGCCGGGTGGGCGGCGAACCCGCCCGGGTGGATCATTGCGCGGCCCAGGAAGAGGAAGTTCAAAAAGCTCTGCTGCAACCGGTCCACCACCGCGGGGAAGGCACTGAGGTCGGTGAAGGCACCCGCCACGTAGGGGACGTCGGCGGCGGACATGCCGATCCAGCTGGTCGCGCAGAAGGTGAAGTCGTACGTGTTGGACATCGTCTTGACGTTGCCGGCGTTGATCTCGGTCGGCCGGCCGAGCAGGCCGTGGCCGTAGAGCGAGAGGTGCGCCGGTTTCGCGGCGGAGGCGCTGCGCGGGATGTTGCAGACGAAGTCCGCCGCCACCGTCGTGCCGGACGGCGTGGGCAGGGCGTTCGGTGTGGGTGGCGTGCCGTCGCCGCCGGCCGGTCCGTAGTGCAGCCGCGAGCCGGGCCCGCCGTCGCCGGTGAGATAGGACGGTACGTCGATGGTGCCCGTCACCTGCCGGGCGATCAGCGGCTCCTGCTCCGGCGAGTAGTCGGTCACCTGGGTGACGGTGAACGACGGTGCGGCCCGGCGGAGGGCGGCGAACGCGCCGTCGCGGATCGCCAGCATCCGCCCCGTCAGCCCGTGCCGGCTGGCCACCGTGAAGTCCCAGGCCAGGTAGAGGCTGTGCCGCTTGACGCCGGTCCGGCTCAGGTCGGCGAGGATCCGTTTCATCTGCGTGGCGCGATCGTCGCGGTGGCCGAGGCCGGCGCCGGTCACGTACGCGCGGAACGCCTTCGGCGCCGGGATCGTCGCTCCCGTGCCGTCGCGCATGCCGCGCAGGCCCACGACGTACCGGGTGCCCTCGGTCAGCGCGACCGCCGGCCGGATGATCAGCAGTTGCCGGTCGGGCCGGCCGGCGGCGTGCGCGTCCAGCTCGGCCCAGTACGGGGTGCGCTCGCCGGTCCGGGCGTCGAGCAGCACGATCGGCGCGTCCGGTGCCAGCGAGCGGCCGATGTCGGTGACCGGTGCGATGCCGGTCGCCGCGGCGTCGAGGCCGGGCACGTGCACCAGGATCGGCGAGCCGGGGCTGAACCCGTCCTGCCGGTTCCACTCGGTCGGGTCGATCGGCGCCCCCTGCACGGTGGCGGGCATCGCCGAGGCCGCGACCCGCACCCGCTTGCCGGTGGGGCTGGTCCGGTCCGGCACGGTGAAGTAGTCGTTCGGGAACGGCAGCAGGCAGGCCGTCGGGTCGATGGGGTCGCACGTCCGGTCGCCGGCCGGCGCCGGAGTCGCGGCCGGCGCCGCGACGGCGGACGTGCCGAGCAGCACGGTGCCCGCGGTCACCAGCACGGACACGGCGAGACGGAGCCGCCTGGGTGTGGGCACGCGCTTCTCCCTCGACACTGGACGGTGCGTCGACGCGGCGGTCAACGGGTGGTGTTCTTCCTACGCTCGTGAATCGATCTCGGCAAGGTCCGGTGGCCGGGCGCCGTGCGCTCCTGGGTTCGCCGACCGGGCCTCCCGCCGACGTTCGGCCTGTTCGCCGAGGGTGCCGACGACAGCCGGCGTGATCATCGCCGGTTAGCGTCCGACTCCCTGAGGGATGGCGGGCCCGGCGGGAGCCCCGATCGTGTCCGGTCTCACCGTGGCCTGGTCCGGCGGGATACATCAACCGGCCGGTAACCTTGATCGAGTACAGACTGTACCCATATGTCCGCCAACGGAGGGGTGCCCATGTCCGATCACATCGACCTCGCTCGCCTGCGAGAGGTGCTCGACGGGCCGTGGGCCGACGTCCGCAACGCGCTCCGGGACCACCTCGACGCGCGCTTCCTCCCGGTCTACGGCGAGACCGGCGACCAGGCCCGCGCGCGGATCAGCCGGCTGATCACCGAACTTCCCACCGAGCTGGGGATCGCGTCGGCCTTCCCGACCGAGTACGGCGGCAGGAACGACGTGGGCGGCTCGATCGTGGCCACCGAGATGCTGGCGCAGGTCGACCTGTCGCTGATGGTCAAGGCGGGCGTGCAGTGGGGCCTGTTCGGCGGCGCCGTGAGCGCCCTCGGCACGAAACGCCACCACGACGCGTACCTGCGGGACATCATCTCCGGCAGGATCCTCGGTTGCTTCGCGATGACCGAGACCGGTCACGGCTCCGACGTACAGCAACTGCGCACCACCTGCACGTACGACCCGCACACGCAGACCTTCGACCTGCACACCCCGCACGAGGCCGCCCGCAAGGACTACATCGGCAACGCGGCTCGCGACGGGCGGATGGCGGTGGTCTTCGCACAGTTGGTCGCCAACGGGCGGCGGCACGGCGTCCACGCGTGGCTGGTCCCGATCCGCGACGCGCAGGGCAACCCCCTGCCCGGCGTGACCATCGGCGACGCAGGCGCCAAGGCCGGCCTGCTCGGCGTGGACAACGGGCGGCTCAGCTTCGACCACGTGACGGTGCCGCGGGACATGCTGCTGGACCGCTACGGTCAGGTCGCGCAGGACGGCACGTACTCCAGCCCGATCGAGAACGACTCCCGCCGTTTCTTCACGATGCTCGGCACCCTGGTGCGCGGCCGGGTGAGCGTTGGCGGCGCCGCGTCGGCGGCCACGAAGTCGGCGCTGACCATCGCGGTGCGCTACGGCGACATGCGCCGGCAGTTCGGCACTCCCGGCGCGGATCGGGAGGTGCTGCTCAACGACTACCTGGCTCACCAGCGCAAGCTGCTGCCCGCCCTGGCCACCACGTACGCGTTGCACTTCGCCCAGACCGCGCTGGTCGCCGCGCTGCACGAGGTGCAGGGCGGCGACGGCCCGGTCGACGAGCACCGGCAGCGGGAGCTGGAGTCCCGGGCCGCCGGCCTCAAGGCCGCGCAGACCTGGCACGCCACCCGCACGATCCAGATGTGCCGCGAGGCGTGCGGGGGCGCCGGCTACCTGGCCGAGAACCGGCTACCCAGCCTCAAGGCCGACACCGACGTCTTCACCACCTTCGAGGGCGACAACACGGTGCTGCTGCAACTCGTGGCCAAGGGCCTGCTCACCGGCTACCGCGACGCGTTCGGTTCGCTGGACGGCTGGGGACGCGCCTCCTTCGCCGCCGAACACGTCCGGGAGATGGTGCTCGAACGCACCGCCGCCCGGTCGCTCATCGAGCGGCTGATCAGCGCCGTGCCCGGCCGCGACGAGGAGGTCGCCGTCACCGACCGCGGCTGGCACCTCAAGGTCTTCGAGGACCGCGAGAGGCACCTGCTCGACGGCGCGGTCCGCCGCCTCCGCAACGGCGCGGCCACGAAGAAGGACCACCCCTTCGACATCTTCAACGACGTCCAGGACCACGTCCTCGCCGTCGCGGCCGCGCACATCGACCGGGTCACCCTGGAGGCGTTCGTCGCCGGCATCGAGGACACCGCCGACCCGGCGGTGTGGGCGCTACTCTCCCGGGTCTGCGACCTGTACGCGCTCAGCGTCATCGAGGCCAACAAGGGCTGGCTGCTGGAACACGGCAGACTCACGCCGGCCCGCTCGAAGGCTGTCACCGGAGTCGTGAACGGCCTGCTCAAGGAGCTGCGCCCGCACATGCGGACGCTGGTGGACGGCTTCGGCATCCCGGACGCGTGGCTGCACTGCGCCATCCTGCGCGAGGAACCTCTCCGACAGGAGACGATGGCCGCCCACGACGCCGCCGGTGATCCGCAGACCGTCGGGGCGTGACGGACCCACCGCCGGGAAACGGAACGTCGCCCATTGCAGCATGGGTCTCGGCGCGCTGCTCCCACCCGACTCCGCCATCACCGCAACGCCACCACCTGACTGACCACCGGTCCGGTTCCGGGCGACCAACCCGGTGCGGGTCGCCCGGCTGCAGGGCGTGGCGGGAGTGGGTCCTCTCGATGCCGCACCCCGGCAGCCGGACGAGTGATCCCGCGCCGACCCGGGCGGTCCGCTCAGCCCAGCACCCGCTGCGGGTTTGCGCGCAGCGCGGCGACCAGCGGCGCCGGCGCGGTACGCGGGGATCCCGCCGGGTACGGCGGCCGGGGGTCGTACTCGATGCCGAGCTGGATCGCCTGGGCGACGGCGTGCCCGGCGATCTGGCCGGCGAGCGTCAGGGCCATGTCAACGCCGGCCGACACCCCGGCGGCGGTGACGTACTTGCCGTCCACCACCACCCGCTCCTCGGCCTGCACGGCCCCGAACGCGGGCAGCTGATCCAGGGCCAGCCAATGCGAGGTGGCCTGGCGGCCCTCCAGCAGGCCGGCCGCGGCGAGCAGCAGCGACCCGGTGCAGACCGAGGTGGTCCACGTGGTGGCGGCGTCGACGGCGCGCAGCCAGTCGAGCAGCCGGGCGTCGGTCATCCGGGCGATCTGTCCCGGCCCGCCGGGGACCACAAGCACGTCCGGGCGGGTCACCTCGTCCAGGGTGGCGGTGGCCGTGAGGGCGAGGGTGCCCACGTCGGTGGTAACCGGGCCCGGCCGGTCGGCGACGAAGACGGTACGGGCGCCGGGGAGCCGGCCGAGCACCTCGTACGGGCCGACGGCGTCGAGGGCGGTGAACCGGTCGAAGAGGAGGACGGCGATCTGCATGGTGTTTTCCTTTCCAGGGCGTGGGTCGGTCAGCGGGCGTCGACGGTGAACGGCACGGTGATCACCTGGCCGTCGGCGAGGCGGAACTGGCCCCAAAGCCGGTAGCGGCCCGGGCGGGGGAAGTCGGCGTGCAGGTTCAGGTCCGGTCCGTACGTCTGACCTGGCAGGGCGAAGACCGGCCGGCCGTCGGCGTCGACGGTCTCGGCGTGCTCGTGGGCGAAGCTGTCGCCCGCGGCCGACATGACGACCACGTGCCCCGCGGCGGCCAGGTACGGCCGCAGCCCGGTCATCGGCCGGCCGGTGGCCGCGTCGGCGAAGCGGTAGGTGAAGCGGCTCCCGCCGACCTTCGCGGTCCCGTCCAGGGTCACCCGCACGCCGTCGACGACCTGCTGCCGGCCGGACACCACGGGCCGCTGGTGGATGACCTCCCCGGGGTCGCCGACCACCAGGTCGTGGCGCTGCAGCACGTCGGTCAGCTCGCCCTTGCGCCGGAACTCGGTGTGCACGATGTACCGGCCCGGGGTGGGGAAGGTGAGCGTCACGTCGAACTCGCCGGGCCGGCCCGCCGGCTGCGGGTGGACGTGGGCGAAGCTGGCAAGGTCGTCGCGCACGGCGATCAGGTGCATCCACGCGTCGTGACTGCGCCCGACGTCCCGGACCGGCCGGCCGCTGTCCGCGTCGGTGATCCGGACCCGGATCGTGGCGGGCCGGCCGGGCAGGACGTCGGCGGGCAGCCGGACGTCGACCCGGACCCCGGCGTCCTCGGCGTCCACGGGCTCGGTCTCGGCGGTCATCATGGTGCTCATCGCCGGCCGCATCGGCATGCCGGTGTTCTGTGTCCAGGCCAGCACCCCGTTCATCCCCCGGGCGGCGGCGTCGGTGCGGCTGAGCGCGGTGAAGCCGGCGCCCACGGCGAGCGCGAGCGCGGCGACCCCGGTCAGGTACGCCCACTCGCCGAGCCGGGCACCCAGTCGGGGCCGCAGCGCGGCGGCCGTCTGCGGGCGGCGGAAGCGGCGCAGCCGCAACGCGTTGGTGACCACGCTGACCGAGCTCATCGCCATGGCCGCGGCGGCGAGCGACGGGTCGAGCAGGATGCCCCAGGTCGGGTACAGCACCCCGGCGGCCACGGGGATCAGCAGGGCGTTGTAGCCGAACGCCCAACCCAGGCCCTGCTTGATCGTGGTGACCGTACGCCGGGACAGCGCGATCGCCGAGACGATGCCGCGCAGGTCGCCGCCGACCAGGGTGATGTCGGAGGCGGCGATCGCCACGTCGGTGCCGGTGCCGATGGCGATCCCCAGGTCCGCGCGGGCCAGCGCCGGCGCGTCGTTGATGCCGTCGCCGACCATCGCCACCACCGCGCCGCGCTCCTGCAGGGCGGCCACCCGGGCGGCCTTCTCCTCGGGCCGGACGTCGGCGATCACGTGGGTGATGCCGACCTCGCGGGCGACCACCTCGGCGGTGACCCGGTTGTCGCCGGTGAGCATCCACACCTGCAGGCCCAGCGCGCGCAGCTGGGCCACCGCGTCCGCGGACTCGGGCCGCAGGGTGTCGGCGACCCCGGCGACGCCGGCGAGCCGGCCGTCGAGGGCGACGTACACCGGGGTGCCGCCGGTGGCGGCGACGCCGGCGGTCCGGTCGGACAGGGCGGTCACGTCGACGTCGTGGCGACGCATCAGGGCGGCGTTGCCGACGAGCACGGCGCGGCCATCGACCCGCGCCTCGACGCCGTGTCCGGGCACCGCCTCGAAGGACTCCGCCGCCGCAACGGCGAGGTCGCGGGCGCGGGCGTGCCGGACGATCGCCTCGCCGAGCGGGTGCTCCGAGCCGGTCTCGGCCGCAGCGGCGTAGGCCAGCAGCTGGTCGGCGTCGACGCCGTCGACGATGTGCAGCGCGGTCACGTCGGGGCGGCCGCGGGTCAGCGTGCCGGTCTTGTCCAGCACCACGGTGGTGATCCGCCGGGCCTGTTCCAGCGCGTCGCCGCCGGAGATGAGAATGCCCAGCTCGGCGGCCTTGCCGGTGCCGACCATGATCGCGGTCGGGGTGGCCAGGCCCAGCGCGCACGGGCAGGCGATGATCAGCACCGCGATGGCGGTGCCGATGCCGAAGGTCAGCCGCCCGTCGGCCGGCCCGGCCAGCGCCCAGACGGCGAAGGTGAGCAGCGCCAGCCCGAGCACGGCCGGCACGAACCAGGCGGAGACGCTGTCCACCAGCCGCTGCATCGGCGCCTTGCCGCCCTGGGCCTCGCGGACCAGGCGCACGATCTGGGCGAGGGTGGCGTCCTGACCCACCGCGGTGGCCCGGAGCACCACGGAGCCGGTCCGGTTGACGGTCGAGCCGATGAGCACGTCCCCGACCGTCTTCGACACGGGCAAGCTCTCGCCGGTCAGCATGCTCTCGTCCACGGTGGAGGCGCCCTCGACGACCGTGCCGTCCACCGGCACCTTCTCGCCGGGCCGCACCCGCACCAGATCACCGACGACGACCTGGTCCACCGGCACCTCGGCCTCGGCGCCGTCGCGCAGCACCCGCGCGGTCCGCGGGCGCAGCCCGAGCAGCGCACCGATCGCCGCGCCGGTCTGCCGCCGCGCCCGGGCCTCCATCCAGCGCCCGGTCAGCACCAGTGCGATGACCACCACGGAGATCTCGAAGTAGACGTGCAGCGGCAGGCCGAGCCGTTCGGCGGCCGCCGGCCAGAGCGTGACGAAGGCGCTGTACCCGTAGGCGACGGTGGTGCCCAGGGCCACCAGGGTGTGCATGTTGACACCGCCGTGCCGCGCGGCCGCCCAGGCCGCCCGGTAGAAGGGCCGGCCCGCCCCGAACTGCACGACGGTCGCGACGACCAGCAGCGCCGGCATGAGCCAGTCCATCGCGTCGACGGACAGCGGCAGGTACATCAGCACCATCATGGACAGCCCGGTGGCCAGGGTGAGCTGCCAGGTCCGCTTGAGCCGGGTGACCTCCCGCTCCTCGGCGCGCGCACGCTCGGCGTCCTCGTCGGCCGCCGCCGCGGGCGCAACGCCCGGCTCACGCGGCTCGTCGGCCGGCACGGTGGCCGTGTAGCCGGCTCGCTCCACCGCCGCGGTCAGTGCCGGCGGGGCCACCCGGGCCGGGTCGTAGACCACCCTCGCCGTCTCGGTCGCCAGGTTGACCTGGGCCGCCTCGACGCCCTCGACCCGGCTCAGCGCCCGCTCCACCCGCCGGACGCAGGACGCACAGGTCATCCCGCCGATGTCCAGCGTGCCGGAGACAACCGTCGGTGTCGTCATCGCACTGCTCCTCTCGTACCGGGCGTCGCAGGCGCCCTCGCTGGTCCGGCGGCCCTCGCCGGCCGGTGACGCCACGCTCGCCGCCGCCGCTGTCCGCCCGCTGTCCGCGACCCGTCGGCGCCTCCGGGCGTACGCGACAGGGCGCGGACAGCGCCTCCCGGCAGGGTTCGAACCGCCGGGCCACCAGGAGGGCGGCCCGCCGGACGAAGGAGTGAACCGTGAACCAGCTCGTGCTCTCTGTGCCGAAGATCAGCTGCGGCCGCTGCGTCGACGCCATCCGGGAGGAGGTCGGCCTGGTCGCCGGGGTCCGCGCCGTGGCCGTGGACCTGGCGACCCGCACCGTCCGGGTCGACGGCGACGCCGACCGGGCCGCGGTGGTGGCCGCCATCGGCGAAGCCGGCCACCAGGTCGCCTGACCGGTACGAGGGGAGACGGACCGATGGATCTCGACACCGTGATCGTCGGGGGCGGTCAGGCGGGGCTTGCGCTCGGCCACCACCTGCGCCGCGCCGGCGTGCCCTTCGCGATCCTGGACGCGCACGACCGCGTCGGAGCCGCCTGGCGGCAGCGGTGGGACTCGCTGACGCTGTTCACCCCGCGCCGGTTCTCCGGCCTGCCGGGCCTGCCCTTCCCCGGCGACCTGGACGGGCACCCCGGCAGGGACGAGGTCGCCGACTACCTGGCCCGGTACGCCGCGCACTTCGCCCTACCGGTCCGGCTCGGCTGCCGGGTCACGTCGGTCCGTCCCGGCGCGGCGGGCGGCTTCACGGTCGACACCTCGTCCGGGACGCTCGACGCCCGGCGCGTGGTGGTCGCCGCCGGGGCGTTCCACACGCCCCGGATCCCCGACGTGGCCCGCAAGCTCGCGCCGCGGGTCGCGCAGGTGCACAGCAGCGGGTACCGCTGGTCCGGCCAGCTGCCGGGACACGATGTCCTGGTGGTCGGCGGGGGCAACACCGGGGTGCAGATCGCCGCCGAACTCGCCGACGACGGCCGCCGGGTGGCGCTCGCCGCGCCGACCCTGGGCCCCGTGCTGCCGCAGCGCTGGCTGGGCCGGGACATCTTCTGGTGGTTCTCCCGGTCGGGCACCATGCGGCTGAGCCCGGAGAGCCGGCTGGGCCGCCGGATCGCCGCCCAGAACCCGATCATCGGCACCGACGTGGCCGGGTTGCTGCGCCGGGTGGACCGGGTCGGTCGGGTGGTGGACGCCGAGGGGGACCACGTCCGGTTCGCCGGCGGCGGGCGGCGGCGGGTCGACGCGGTGGTCTGGGCGACCGGTTTCCGCCCGCACTATCCCTGGCTGGAGGTGCCGGTGCTGGACCCGTCCGGCGCGCCCGTTCAGCGGGAAGGCGTGACGGACTGGCCGGGGCTGTATTTCCTGGGCCTGCCCTGGCAACGCGCCCGGGGCTCGGCGGTGCTCGGCTGGGTCGGCCGGGACGCCGAGGTGTTGGCGGCCCGGCTGACCGGGGACCGGCGGCGGGCGCCGGCCCGACCGGCGGTCCCGGCCTGATCGGTGCAGGTCACCGCCGCTCGGATGATCGTTCCGGCGATGGCCGGGACGTACCATGGGGCCCGCCCGGGCGGTCGCCGGGCGACCGGAAGCGGGCCCCGGGTGTCCGCCGCGGCGGACGGGAGTGCGATGAGCCGGGACAGCGAGCCCATAGTGAGCTTCGGGGTGCTCGGCACCGTCGAGCTCCGGGTGGCCGGCCGCCCCGCCACGCCGCTCGCCCCGGCGGTCCGCGCGCTGCTGGCCCGGCTGGTCCTGGCCGCGGGCCGGGTGGTCTCGGCGGACGCGCTGACCGACGCGCTGTGGGGCGAGCAGCCCCCGGCCGACGCCACGAACGCGCTGCAGCTGCGGGTGTCCAAGTTGCGCCGCGCCCTGGTGGCCGCCGGGGCCGGCGGCGACCTGCTGGTCACCCGCGCCCCCGGCTACCAGCTCGCGGTCGCCGCGAACGCGGTGGACGCGTACCGCTTCGAGCGGCTGCTGGAATCGGCACGCGGCGCCACCACCGGCGACGGGCCGGCCGCGGCGCTGTCCCGCTTCGACGAGGCGCTGCGGCTCTGGCGGGGGCCTGCCCTGGCCGACGTCGGTGACGCCGAGTGGGCCCTCGCGGAGGCTGCCCGCCTGGAGGAGCTGCGGCTGGGCGCGGTGGAGGACCGCCTGGAGCTGCTGCTGGCCGCCGGCCGGCAGGCCGAGGCGGTCGCCGACCTGGAACGACTGGTCGTCACCCACCCGCTGCGCGAGCGGCTGCACCGGCTGCTGATGCTGGCGCTCTACCGGGGCGGACGGCAGGCGCAGGCCATCACCGCCTATCACGCGCTGCGGCACCGCCTCGCCGACGAGCTGGGCATCGATCCGGCACCCGAACTCCAGGCGCTCGCCGAGGCGATCCTGCGCCAGCAGGTGCCGGCGCCGGCCGCCCCGCCCGTGGCCGAGCCGGCCCGGACGGCGCCGCCGCCGGTCCCCATCCCCCGGGCGCCGCAACGCGACGACCTGCCCCGCCGGCTCACCTCGATCGTCGGCCGTCAGGACGACGTGCACCGCGTCCTGGACCGGCTGCGCGAGGCGCGGGTGGTGACGCTGACCGGGCCGGGTGGCGTCGGCAAGACCACCCTTGCTGTCGAGGCGGCGCGCCACGTCGACGACGCCCTCGCCGACCGGGTGCACCTGGTCCGGCTGGCCGCCCTGCCGAGCGGGACGGACCTGCCCGAGGCGGTCGCCGCTCAGCTCGGCGTGCCCGCCGGCGGGCCGGGACCGGCCGCGATCGCCGCGCTGGCGGCCTGGCTCGGCGCCGACCGCACCCTGCTCGTGGTCGACAACTGCGAGCACGTCATCGACGAGGCCGCGGAACTGGTCGAGCAGCTCGTCGCGGCCTGCCCGGCGGTGACCGTGCTGACCACCAGCCGGGAGGCGCTGGCCGTACCCGGCGAGACCCAACTCGCGGTGGCGCCGCTCGGCGTACCCGACGGGCCGGCCGATCCCACGGGACTGGGCGACAGCCCGGCGGTGGCCCTGTTCGTCGATCGCGCGCGGGCGGTGCGCCCCGGGTTCGTCCTCGACGAGACGACGGCGCCGGTGGTCGCCGACATCTGCCGCCAGCTCGACGGCATGCCGCTGGCCATCGAGCTGGCCGCCGCGCGGGTGAAGGCGCTGCCGCCCGCCGAGATCGCGGCGCGCCTGCACGACCGGTTCGCGCTGCTCACGGCGGGCGCGCGGACCAGCGAGGCGCGGCACCGCACGCTGCGGGCCACCCTCGACTGGAGCCACGACCTGCTCTCCGATGCCGAGCGGCGGCTGCTGCGCCGGCTGGCGGTGTTCCGCGGCGGCTGGGACCTGCCCGCCGCCGAGCAGGTCTGCGCGTTCGACGGCCTGGCCGCCGACGACGTCCTCGACCTGCTCTTCCGCCTGGTCGACCGGTCCCTCGTGGTGCCGGACCCGACCACCGGGCGGTTCCGGCTGCTGGTCACCATCCGGGAGTACGCCACGGCCCGGCTCGCCGAGGCGGGCGAGACGGAGCCGGCCCGCGACCGGCACCTCACCCACTTCACCGAACTCGCCGAGCGGTACGGACCGCACGCGCGCTCCGACGCCGACGCCTGGGCGCGGCTGACCGAGGAGCACGACAACTTCCGCGCCGCGATCGACCGCTGCCTGGACCGGCGCGACGGGGTCGACGCCGGCCTGCGGCTGGCGGACGCCCTCTTCCTGTTCTGGAACTACGGCCCCCGGTACGAGGGGGTGCGCGCCCTGACCGCGCTGCTCGCCGCCGGCGTCTCCACGCCCGCCGCGCGGGCCGCCGCCCTGCAGCGGATCGGTTTGCTCGGCGTCTACTACCCCACCGCGCAGACCCGGGCCGCCGCCCGCGACAGCGTGGTGGCGTTCGAGCGCCTGGGCGACCCGGTCAACACCGCCACTTCCCGGCTGGTCGTCGCGTGGGAGGGCCAGTACGACGGCGACCCGGACCGGTACCGGGCGATGGTCGCCCAGGCGGTCCGCGAGCGGGGCGAGACCGACGACCCCTGGTGGCACGGGACGGTCCACTACGTCGAAGCGCTGCTGGACCTGCGGACCGGCGCCTTCGAGCGGTCCGCCGAGCAGTGGACCCGCAGCCTCGAGTGGACGCGGAAGGCGGGCGATCTGCTGCTGCCCGCCGGGATCCTGGCGCACCTCGGCATCGCGCTGCGCGAGTCCGGCCGGCCCGACGAGGCGATCGCCACGCTGGAGGAAGCGGCGGCCGAGGCGCGGCGCAACCCCTCCCCCCACGCGACGGCGTTCACCCTCGTGCAGCTCGCGCACACCCGGCTGGACCGGGGCGAGATCGACGGGGTGACGGCGATGCTCGCCGAGGCCGACGACACCGCCCGCCGCAGCGGCAACCCACGCTGCCAGGCCTGGGCCGCCTGGGGCCGGGCCCGGATCCGCTACGCGGACGGCGACGCGGCCGGCGCGGCGGACGAGTGCCGCCGCGCGCTGGAGCTGCTCCAGGAGCGGGAGTTCCCGTGGGCGCGGCGCCGGCTCTGGTCCCTGGCGGCCGACGCGGCGACGGCCGCGGGGCGACCGCAGGAGGCCGACGCGGCCCGGCGAGCCGCAACGGACCTGGCGGCGGGCCGCTAACCGGAGCAGTCCGGGCCGTCCGGGCACACCACCAGACCGGCCCGGCGCAGGGCGGCCGGGTCCACCTCCCCGCCCACCCGCAGCGCGCCGGCGTCCACGTCGAACTCCAGCGACACCACTCCGGGCAGGTCGCTCACCCGCGCGCTGACCGCGCGGACGCACCGCCGGCACATGCCGGGCAGCAGCCGCACGGTTGTCACCCGCGTCGGCCCCCCGGGTTCGTTCCGTTCCACCATGCGGCCAGCCTGGTCGCGGCGGCTGGCGGCCGCCTGTCCATCCGCTGTCCGCCCCCACCGGATCGACAGCCAGCGTCCGGACAGCGCGACCGGCGACTCTCCTCACGTCACCGATCCGCACCTGACCGAGGAGCTGCCATGAACCACCTGCTCACCGCCGAGCTGTTCCAGTTGGAGCGCGCCGAACTGGTCCGCCGGCTGCGCCGGGACCGGCACGCCGCGACCGTTCGCGCAAGCCGCACCCCGCTGCACCGGCGGACCGCCCGCTGAGCCCCCGGACGCATCCGCCAGGAGATTTCCGATGACCATGAGCACCGCCCCCGCACCCGCCACCACCGTCGCCGTGCAGGCCCGCGACGTCGTCCGCACCTACGGCCGCGGCGACGCCGCCGTCCGCGCCCTGGACGGCGTCACCGTGTCCGTCCCGGCCGGCCGGTTCACTGCGATCATGGGTCCGTCCGGCTCCGGCAAGTCGACGCTCATGCACGCGCTGGCCGGCCTCGACACCGTCGACGCCGGGCAGATCCTGCTCGGCGGGACCGACCTCGGCCGGCTGACCGAGCGGCAACGCACCCTGCTGCGCCGCGACCGGATCGGCTTCGTGTTCCAGGCCTTCAACCTGGTGCCGACCCTGACCGCGCGGGAGAACATCGTCCTTCCGCTCACCCTGGCCGGCCGCCGGCCCGACGCCGAGCACCTGGCCCACCTGCTCGCCACCCTCGGCCTGACCGACCGGTCACGGCACCGGCCCGGGGAACTCTCCGGCGGCCAGCAGCAGCGGGTCGCGGTGGCCCGCGCTCTGGTCACCCGCCCGGAGATCGTCTTCGCCGACGAGCCGACCGGGAACCTCGACTCGCAGGCCGCCGAGACGCTGCTCGGCTTCCTGCGGCAGGCCGTCGACGAGCTCGGGCAGACCATCGTGATGGTCACCCACGACCCCCACGCCGCCGCGTACGCCGACCGGGTGGTGTTCCTCGCCGACGGCCGGATCGACGGCGAACTCGACGCGCCGACGGTTCCGGCCATCCTGTCGCACATGGCGCGCCTGACCGCGCCCGCCGCCACCGGAGGGAACTGACATGTGGCGCCTGACCCTGCGTACCACCCTGGCCCGCCGGGCCCGGCTTGCGCTGACCCTGCTCGCGGTCGTCCTCGGCGTCACCTTCGCCACCGGGAGCCTGATCCTCACCGACACCTCCGGGCGGCTGCTGGACGACCAGTTCCGCACCGCGACCGCCGGCGTCGACCTGACCGTGCGCGACGCGGTCGCCTTCGACTCCGCCATGGGCGTGGAGGTCACCCGGGATCCGCTGCCGGCGAACCTCCCGGAGCGGATCGCCGCGGTGCCCGGCGTGGCCGCCGTCCGGCCGCAGGTCCGGGGCCAGGGCCTGCTGGAGGTGGACGGCACGGCCGTCGTGCCGAGCGGCCCGTCCGTGCTGGCCTCCTGGGTGCCACCGCCGCTCGGCGCGTTCACGGTGCGTAGCGGCCGGCCGCCGGCCGCCGACGACGAGGTGGTGATCGACGAGGACACCGCCCGTGCGCACCGCATCGGCCTCGGCGACACCGTCACGGTCCGGGCGACCGACACCGGCCGGCTGCGGGTGGTCGGCCTGGCCGGGTTCGGCGCCCGCGGCGGCCTGCCGAACAGCACGATCGCCCTGGTCACCCTCCCGTCGGCGCAGCGCCTCCTGCGGCTCGGCTCCACCGTCTCCGAGGTGGCGGTGGTCGCCGCACCCGGTGTCGCCCCGGACGAACTGCGGGACCGGATCAGCGTCGCCCTCGGCGCCGGCTACGAGGTCACCCCCAGCCGGGACATCGCGGCCGCCGGCGCGGCCGCCGCCCGGGACCAGCTCAGCTGGCTGCAACTCGTGCTGCTCGCACTGGCGGCGGCGGCCCTGCTGGTCGGCGCGTTCCTGATCGCCAACACGTTCTCCATCGTCATCACCCAGCGCACCCGGGAACTCGCCCTGCTGCGGGCCGCCGGGGCGACCGGCGGGCAGGTGCTGCGCTCCGTCCTCGGCGAGGCGCTGCTGGTCGGGCTCGCCGCCTCGACCGTCGGCCTCGGCCTCGGCGTCGCCGCCGCCACCGGCATCCGGAACCTGGCCGGGGCGTTCGGCGTACCGCTGCCCGAGGGCGGGCTGGTGCTGACCGCCCGTACCGTCCTGGTGGCCTTCGCCGTGGGTGTTGTCGTCACGGTCGGCTCGGCGGTCGGTCCGGCCCGTCGGGCCGTGGCGGTGGCGCCGGTCGCGGCGCTGCGGGACGCGGCCGCCGCCCGCACCGGACGGCTCCGGGTGATCGCGGGCGCGCTGGCCGCCGCGGCCGGTCTGGCCGCGACCACCGCGGTGCTCGCCGCCGGCGCGCCCGTCCCGCTGCTCGGCGTCGCCGCGCTGGGCGCCGTCGGCGGGCTCGCGCTGCTCGGCCCCGCCATCACCCCGATCCTGGTACGCCTCGTCGGCCGGCCCCTGGCCGCCGCCGGGGTGACCGGACGGCTGGCGAACGAGTCGGCGGCCCGCACCCCGCGACGCACCGCGGCGACCGCCCTGGCGCTGGCCCTCGGGCTCGCGCTGATCAGCTTCATGGCCGTCCTCGGCACCTCGGTCAAGAGCTCGGTCCGCCAGTCGTACGCCGAGGTGATCACTGCCGATCACGTCGTGGAGAGCGCCCGCAACGAGATGCTCGGTGGCCTCTCCCCCATGGTGTACGACCGGGTGAGCCGGCTGCCCGAGGTGGCGGTCGCGTCCCGGCTGCGCTACGGCCACTGGCGTGACGGGGAGGCCACCCAGGCCCTCACCGCCGTCGACCCGGCGACGCTGCCCCGGGTGGCGTCCCTGCACTTCACCGCCGGCAACCTGGCGGCGCTGGACGGCGGGGGCATCGTGCTGGCCGAGCACGTGGCCCGGGATCGGGGCCTGGCCGTCGGGGACGAGTTGCCCATGACGTTCTCCCGCGCCGGCACCCGCAGCCTTCCGGTGGTCGGCCTGCTGAGGGACGGGGACGCCCGGGCGCTCTCCACCGACTACCTCATCTCGCTGGACACCTTCGCCCGGCTCTACAGCGAGGAAATGGACGCGAGCGTACTCATCCGCACCGCCGAGGGGACCGGACGCGCGGCCGCCGAGCGGGCGATCAAGGCGGCCCTGGCCGAGACCCCGACCGCCCAGTTGCGCGACCAGGCCGCCGCGGTGGCCGGCCGGACCCAGATGATCGACCAGGTGCTCGGTCTGGTGACGGTGCTGCTGATGCTGGCCGTGCTGATCGCACTGCTCGGCATCACCAACACCCTCGCCCTCTCGATCACCGAGCGGACCGCGGAGATCGGGCTGCTCCGCGCGGTGGGAATGACCCGCCGGCAGCTGCGCTGGATGATCCGCGGCGAGGCCGTGCTGGTCGCCGCGCTGGCCAGCGTGCTGGGAATCCTGCTGGGCGTCGGTTTCGCCGCCGCCACGGTCCGGGCGCTGGGCCGGGACGCCCCGACCGTGCTCGCGGTGCCGGCCGGCCGGCTGCTCCTGGTGCTGGCCGTCGCCCTCGCCGCCGGCCTCCTCGCCGGGCTACTGCCCGCCCGCCGGGCCGCCCGGCTGGACGTTCTCGCCGCCATCGGCACTCCGTGATTCCTCCCGGGTGGCACCGGCCCGTCCGGTGCCACCCGGCCACACCTTCTTCGAGGAGAACACCATGAACGACACCATCACGATCCGCCGGGCCTGCCCGGACGACGCTCCCGTCGTGGACACCCTGGTCCGGGAGATCGCCGCCCACGAGGGCGACAGCGCCCACGTCCACGTGACCGCCTCGGGGTGGCGCGACCTGCTCGGACGCGCCGACGTCACCGTCCTGCTGGCCGAGCGGGCCGGCGAACCGCTGGGCTACGTGTCCGCGCAGCGCCGGTTGCACCTGTGGACCGGCGGCGACATCCTCGCCCTGGACGACCTGTACGTCCGCGCGCAGGCCCGGGACGGCGGGGTGGGGCGGGAGCTGATGACAGCGCTCGCTCGCTGCGCCGCCGTCGACCGGCTCACCATCCGGTGGGAGGTCAAGCCCGAGAACGTGGCAGCACAACGGTTCTACCGCCGCCTGGGCGCGCGGCTCTTCACCAAGGTGGTCGCCGGCTGGCCTCCGGAGGGTTATCTCCCGCTGCTCTCGCCGGCAGGCACGCACACGCCCGCCCGGCACCAGGAGAGCCCCTGCTGAGCCGCCGGACGGGTGTTCCCCCGGACCGTGGACCCGCGTCTGCTCCGGGGGCACGCCGGTCAGGCGTCCGCCATCGGTGCCGGGGCGAACAGGCGCGGCACCGGGTCGGCGGCGCGGATCGCGACAGCGACCTGCGTCAGCTGCTGGTAGCCGCCGTCGGCCGCCGCCCGGATGAAGGCGTCCGCGCCCGCGCGGTTGCCGAGGTGACACTCGGCGACGGCCGACAGGAGGGACGCGACGTGGCACAGGTCCGGCTCCTCGACACCCGGCCGGATGTCGAGAAGCAGCGACCGCGCTTGCTCCGGCCGATGGTTGAGCAGGTGAGCCAGGCTCAGGGCGACACGAGCGGACAACCGGTGCGGCTGCACGTCGAAGGCGAGCTGGGCCAGTTCCGAGATCTCCACGACCTCCCGGTGAACTACCGGTACGCCGTTCACCACCGCGTCGTACAGGTACCACAACCCGAACTGGACGGTGAGCACCTGCCCGATCGCGGCGGCGGCCATGGGATCGGTGCGGTCGGCGCGAGCCAGCGCCGCGAGCCGCTCGGCCTCGGCGACGTAATCCGCGGTCGACCCGGCGTGCCCCGTGCTCCAGCGCCGTTGGAAGGCGGCGAGCGCCAGTAGCGGGTCGTTGCCGTCGGGGACCGGATCTCCGAGACCATGCTCCCCTCGGGCCATCGCCCGCAACGTCCGGCTCACCTCCTCCTGGTAATAGCCGGCCCGCAGCGCGGCGCGGGTGGCCGTCGGCGCCGAGAGCCAGCGAAGCAGGTTACGGCCGTCACTACGAGGCGAGATCCCGGGAATGAGATTGACCACCCCGAGCAGCGCCCCGACGAGCGCCGCGCCGAGCAGTACGACGCGTGTCAACGCCGTGCTCGTCACCGCCGCTGCGGCACAGAGCAGCATCGCGGCGCACAGGTTCGCCATCGGGCCACCGAGGTAGAACAACACCATCCGCAGCGGCAACACGGTTGCCATCGGCGTCGGCCGGACCCACACCTCGCTCCGCCAGCCGGTGAAGGGTGCGATACGGACCGCGATGACCCGCAGACGCAGCAGCTTCGCCACGACGAGGTGCCCACACTCGTGCAGGACGACATGCACCCACACCGACACGCAGGTGAGAACGACGGCACTGATCGCACCCGTCACCGACTCGGTGACGAACAGCGCGACCACCAACGCCTCCAACACCAGGAGGATGCACGCGACGACCAGCCGGCGGCGGGAGGAGATCACCGGGCGATGGTACGGCGGGACCAGCCTGCGGGTCCGACCCTTAGCAGCGGGTGAAGGGGATTAATGGCTTGCACCGGCGCCGGACCGAGAGTTGGCTGCTCGCCATGTCCTCCCCCTCACCGGTCTTCGTCGCGGGTACGGGTCGTTCGGGAACCTCACGGATCGCCGACGTCATCGGCCAACATCCGCTGATCCATCGGATTCCCATGGAGACCAAGTTCCTCATCGACCCGGGCGGGCTGCGGGACCTGGCCGACGCGCTCACCGATCGGTACGACCCCACCGTCGGTGAGGACGCCCTGCACCGGCTCAGCGACTTCCTCACCGTACGAGTGCCCGGCCGGCGCGACGATCGCGGCAAGACCGTTCCCGAGCTGGTCGGCGAGCAGCGCTACCGGGAGGCGGTGCAGCGGCTCTGGCCGCAGTTGATCATGCACACGTTCGACGAACCCGCACCCGCGGAGGGCTTCGGGAACGCCGACCGCCCAGCCGGGCCGTTCGAGCCGTCGAGCCGCAGGCGGGTGGTCCCCAGGTATTTCAGCGACCGGGCGGAACTGCTCGGAATCCTGCGGGGCCTGGTCGACACCCTGTTCGGCGGGGCAGCCGCCGACGCGGGCAAGCCGACCTGGTGCGAGAAGACACCGTTCAACCTGCTGTGCATGGACTTCCTCTGGGAACTGGTCCCCGAAGCGACCATCGTGCACATCAAGCGTCACCCGGTCTCGGTGCTCGCCTCCCACCTGGCCCAGCCATGGGCGCCGCCCACCGTCGACGGCGCGCTCGCCTACCTCAAGCCCATCTACCACCGATGGCTCACCTGGAAGAACACGGTCGACCTGACGGGCCGGCGATACATCGAGGTGAAAGCGGAAGACCTCGCGGCCGACTGGCCCGGGCAGCGCAAGGCCCTGTTCGAACGGCTCGACGTCGACGACTTCGCCACCCCGTCGACGTTTCAGTCGCACAAGCTGGCGAACCGCAACAACCAGTTCGACGACGACACCCGCGAGTTCATCAAGGAAGCACTCGGCAAGGTCATCCCAGCCATGGGATACGAGTGACGACTCCGGCTTCCCACTTTGACGACGCCGCGTCAGCCCCTCGAACGCCCGGTAGACGCTGCCTCAGCCGAACCTCATCGCAGACCCGAGCACCGGCGCTCCGTTATGCTCCGCGGATAACCGGGCAGCCGTCCACCGATTGGCGTGGGACCATCACCCTGTGCCTGAGTTGATCGTGCGGGACATGACGAAGGACGAGTACGAGGAGTGGCGTGCCCGTACCATCCGAGCGTTCGCAGATGAGCAGGTAGCAGCCGGAAACTGGCCCGCGGACGAGGCCCTCGAGTTGGCCACCAAGGCAAACGACGTCCTGCTGCCGGACGGCTTTGCGACCGCCGGAATGCTGTTCCTGAGGGCCACGCTCCCCGACGGCAGCCATGTGGGTGTGTCATGGCTGGGCCTGACGCATCCGCGCGGCGCGCCCGACTGCGCGTTCATCTACGACATCGAAATCGACGAGGCGTACCGCGGATCGGGCTACGGACGCGCGCTCCTGGCTGCCGCCGAGGACGCGGTGCGATCCCGTGGCGTGGGTCGCCTGGAGCTCAACGTCTTCCGCGACAACGACCGGGCGATCCGGCTGTACGAGACTTCCGGCTATCGCGTCGTGACACAACAGATGCGTAAGTCGCTCAGTTGACCAGGAGCCAGACGGGTTGCCGCGGCCGGCGCCCCGACCTTCCGAGATGAGTGCACAGATCACATAACACTCGACCTGAGTCCGGTCGGCTTAGCGAAGACCGAAGTCGCTGGGAGCCTCGGCGGCTTTGGCTCTGAACGCCTTATCCAGATTCTCATCCGCTGGGCCGAGAAGATCGTGGAACTGACGTTCCCGCGATCCGGCGTATTCGACATCCGACTCACGGTTGAAGACGTCAGTCAGGAGATCAGCAAGCTCGGACAGGCGGAAGTAGCGCATCGCGTCGATCGCCCGTCTCAGGCGGAAAGGCTCGTTGACCTCCACGGCGAAGCCCAAGCCGCCGCCCATGGCCGAGTTGTAGACACGCAGCAGGAAGGAAAGGTGCGCAATCCCCAGCGGAGTTCCTTCAGGCGCTTCACCCTCAGCCCCGTAGTCGGCGGCACGGTTCCAGATGACGGCGAGATCGTCCAACACGGCCCACCTCCCCGTCTCATCCAACTCGTCCGCCATGAGCCCCCGAGTTCCTCCTACTCCCGCCGATACAGCGCACGATTCAATCACGCTAGCCCCGTACTCGTCGCGCATCCTCTCCTGCCGCGATCAGCTCACCTGTCTAGGGCTCCGTAAGCTCGGCGGGAGGTCAGGGGCTGGTACCACGCCAGATGGTGGGCGGCGAGGCCAAGGGGCAATGCCATACTCCGCGTGATGAGTGTTGACGAGTTCTGGAACCTGGTGGCGAAGGCACGAGAGTCTGCGGCCGACCCTTCGGACGCCGAGGACGTCGCCGAACGGACACTGCGGCTGCTGACTGCCCTGCCGGCCAACAGGATCGCGGACCTGGCGCAGCCACTGTGGGATCTGCGGACGCAGTCGTACGGCTGGGGCCTGTGGCAGGCGGCCTATTTGATCAACGGAGGTTGCTCCGACGACGGTTTCGAGTACTTCCGCGGCTGGCTGCTCACCCAGGGGCGAGAGACGTTCGAACGCGCCGTAGCAGACCCCGATACGCTCGCCGATCTGCCGGTCGTCCAACGCGTTGCGGTCGACGGCGGGTTCGATCTCGAATGCGAATCCATGTATGGCGTCGTATGGGACGCATGGACGGTCGTGACAGGCAGCGTGGAACTGCCCAATGCGGTCACCGGCAGATACCCGGACCTCGGCCGGGGCTGGGACTTCGAGGACGAGGACGAGGCCCGTCGGCGTCTGCCGAGGCTCGCCGTGCTCTTCATGGATGAGTGACGTCAACCGCAGCTGCTAACAGAGCATCGGCACGACGATGAGCGGACTCCGTGGGGGCGAGCGTCGGCGTAAGGTGCGGCCGATGATCGGTGACGCCTGGTTGGATCGGTCTTCGGCCCCGTCCCCGCTGCTGCGCGGCCTGGCGAGAAATCCAGCAGCACCGAGCGACGTGCTACTCCGTCTGCTGAAGACGTGGCCGGAGCAGGTGCGCGAGGGCCTACGACGCCGCCGCGACCTGCCGCCGCTGGTGCAGGATGCGACGCTGCACCATCCCTCGCCGAGGATCCGCGGAGCGCTGGCGACCCACCCGCAGGTCGCGCCTCCGGCGCGTGCCAAGCTGCTGACCGACTCGGCCTGGCGGGTGAGAATGCGCGCGTTCGGCCGACCCGGTCAGGAGTCGCTGCCTGACGACGTGCTGGTGAAGTTGTTAGCCGAGCTTGATGATCCACCCTCCGACATGCCGTTCAGTCGCGAGGAACTGATCGGCGAGCTCGTCGAGGCCATGCGATATGACCGACGTCTGTTCCAGCTGGCCGCCGCGCATCCCCGGCCAGGCGTGCGCCGGTTCGCGGCAGGCTCTTGGTACTGGCTGGACAAGCGGTCACGCCAGGCGCTGCTGGAGGACGAGGCGCCCGAGGTGCGTGCGGCCGCCGTGGCGTGCGTCGCGCACCGGCAGCAGGTGATGGAGCTTGCGGACCTGCCGGATCAGCACTGTCACGCATTCTGGTACGTGCTGCGGCGTCCACTGTCCCGGGCGCTGATCGATCAGGTAGTCGCCAGCGGCGACACGGCTGCGCTGCGGGTGATGGGCGAGAACCCCAGCGTCCCGCCGGACGTGGTCGAGACGCTGCTGCGCCACCCCGACCCTGCGGTCCGGCTGGGAGTCAGCGGTCGCGTCGACCTGACCGGCGACCAACTCGTCAGGCTCGCCACCGACCCAGCGGTCGAAGTCCGCACCGCGGTCTCCACCCATCCTGGCCTCACCGAGCAGCAGCGCGCGGGCATCGATATCGACGTGACCACTGCGCCGGGCGATGGCCACTTCGGCTCCGCGGACGTCCGCTGCCGTGGGATCCCGTATCCCGCCGACGCCGCGCCGGAGCTCACCGATGCATTGCGGTGGGCCCGTTCGGTCAATCCGCTGCTGCGCCGACGAGCAGCCCGCAACGCCAAGTTGCCGCCGGAAGTCGTCGCCATCCTCGCCGACGACTCCGATCTGGGCGTACGGGTCCTGCTCGCCCAGCATCACCCGGCCGCGCCGCCAGCGCTGCTGCTGCGCTGCTACCTGGAGTACCACTGCTGCGGCCGGGACCAACTGAGCGAGCTGCCGCAGTTTCCCGCCGAAGGGTTGACCCGCTTCGCCGACGACGCTGACCCGGCGGTACGTCGGCTCGTCGCCCTCGACCGGCACGCCGACCCCGAACTCGTCGACCGACTCAGCACCGACCCGGACGCCGGCGTGCGGCAGGCGATGGCAAGCAGTCCACGGCTACCGGCGCCGCGGATCGCCTCGCTTCTCAGTGATCCTGAACTGGCCGAGGCCGCCGCGGCTAACCCGGCCCTGACAGTCGATCAGATGGAGCTGGTCCTGAACAGGATGACCGCGGACTGACACCGGACAGCCACGCTGCACGCCGCACCCACCAGCCGCTGCCGTCCGCCTCTGTCGACGTGCCGATGTCATCGATCTGCCTGGGGGCAATCGCATCCGTGGGGCGGGAGCACTCGGGCTGCGCCGGCCTGCGTAGGGTCGATGGGTGGCACGAGTGTTGGTGACGGGCATGTCGGGCGCCGGTAAGACCACGCTGCTGACCGAGCTGTCCCGTCGCGGCTACGACACCGTCGACACCGACCATGACGGTTGGACCTTGCCGGACGGCGACTGGGACGAGCCACGGATGGCAGCTCTGCTCGCGGACCGGCCCGTGCTGGTCGTAGCGGGGACGGTGGCCAACCAGGGCCACTTCTACGACCGTTTCGACCACATCATCCTGCTGAGTGCACCACTCGGCGTCCTGCTCGATCGGGTCACGGCGCGGTCCAACAATCCGTACGGGAAGACCGCCGAGCATCGCGCCGACATCGCGCGCTACGTCCGCGAGGTGGAGCCGTTGCTGCGGCGCGGCGCCACGCTGGAACTCGACGGCCAACGCCCCGTGGGCGAACTGGCCGACATCATCGAGCAGTTGCTCGGTCCGGCGTCCTGAACTGCCCCCAACAGGACGGTCGTTGACGCCACTTCACCATGCGATGTCGTTGGCGGGGGCGGCGAGCGGGAGGGCGGACCCGTTAGGCTGGCCGGCTGCCCAGATGGAAGGCCGAGTGTGACAACTGACCGAGTCAAGCTTCCCGAGCTCCGGACACTCACCTGGAGAGACCTCGATCCCGCTGCGCGGCCCGCGTTCGACCCGGCCGCTGTCGCGGACCTGGTGCGGGTGCTGCCGCCGGCCGCCGAGGTCCCGCCGGCGGGCACCGACTGGCGGCTGATCGACTTCTGGTACGACCGGATGACGGAGGCGCTGGTCGAGCACCTGGGCGACTGGGTGGTGGGCTGGTGGTACACCGTCACGATCGAGCACTACCAGGACCGCGGGGTCATCCCCGTCTGGCGGGCGGAACGCCCTCCGGTGACGACACCCGACGAGACGCTGACCCGCATCGCTGACGCCGTGGTGGCCTGGCATGAACTACTGGTGGAACTCGCCACCGATGCCGGCGGCCGGTTCGCCGAGGCGGCCCCCACGGCAGTGGACGGGACGGGCGAGCCGCCGGCCTGGCGGGCTGTTCAAGGCAGTGGCCGGATCACCATCTACACGACGCCCGAGGACCGCCGTCTGCCTCGTCCGCGGCTGCTGAGCTGGGCGGACACCGATTCCCCGGACCGGAGCTTCGACCCGGACACGGTTCGGGCGGTGGTGGACGATCTGCTCGCGGCGTTCGGACTCCCGTCACACGGGGCCGACTGGCGTCTCAAAGACCTGTGGCTGGCGAACGTGTCGGCCGGGCTCGTCGACCGGTACGGGCGGTGGGCGGTGGGTTGGCGCTGGTCCGTCGGCGAGGGCGACCTCGATGGTGGCCCGGTTGGCTCCTGGTGCTGCTTCTCGCACTCGGTCACCACGCCGGAGGCGACCGCGACCACCATCTCCGCGGCACTGGTGGAATGGCGCGACTGGCTGGACGATCTGGCGGAGCGCTTCGACCGGTTCCTGCCACTTCCCGCCGACGACCTGGACGGATGGGAGCGCGCGGTTGCGCACCTGGTGACTGCGGTCGGTGATCGCACGCTGTACGAGTCCGGCTGGTACGGCTGCTGCATGACCGTACTCGGCTGGTTTCTCGAGGCGGCCGGGATCGAGTCCATCCGCCGCCGGGAGGAACTACTCGAACACGCGGTCGCCGGCCGCTTCGACAGTTGGGTGGAGCCGCCGAAGGCGGTCGTGGAGTCGGTGGCCGAGGACCTGGCGCGGCGGGTGGCCGTTGACCCTGCCTGATCATCTGGCGGTGTGGCAGCGGGTGCGGGATTCCGTCGGCTGGCGGCATGTCGTCCCGCATTCGAAGGCGCCGGGGCCGGCGATTCGTGACGGCTTCGTCGACTTCGCCCACGGATCCGCCGGGCATGACCCACGACGGCTGAGCCGGTTGCTGAGCGCGTACGACGACGTGCGGCTCGAAGCCGCCGCCGGCGCCGACCTCACCTCGGACCTCCTGGCCCGCTGGAACCGCCTCGTCCGTGGTGTCCCGGTGGCGGCGTTCCGCCGCGCGGCGGCGTTCGCGAAGAACGGCCGGGAACGGTACGGGCTGCACGCGGACACCGAGCAGCGGTTCGCCTCGTGTCTGGCGGATACCGCCGACCGGGAGACACCGGTGACGGCCCGGGCGGCCCGGGCCTATCTCGACGTCGCCTTCTTCCATCCGCACGATGACGGCAACGCTCGGTCGGCCGGGCTGGTGCTCCAGTTCGTGCTGCTGCGCGAGCGCGTCGAACTCGACGAGGTCGCGCCGATCCTTACGACCGTCCGCCGAGCCGACGACGCCGAGGGAGCAGCGGACCTGGCCCGGCTGGTCCACGGCATCGCCACGGCCACCCGTCGCCGCTGGCTGCGGGCGAACAGGTAGCCGAAGATCGCCGATGCCAGCGGCATCTAGGTCAGGCGCACTTCTGCCGCCCGTATTGCGCGGTCGTGTCGCGTGCCCTGGGGCACGGGCACGTTCTGAAGCTGACCACCTCGCGTCAGCCTGACCGGACCGTCCCGGCCGCCCGGCGGCGGGCGAGCCAGCCGGCGAACGCGAGCAGCACCAGCACCTCCGCGACCAGGATTGCCACGGCCCACCCTCCCCCGACCCAGCGGGCCAGCGTGACGTACCAGTAGTGCACGAGCAGCGTGACCAGCGTGACCGCGAACCCCAGCGAGGCCAGCCCGTAGAGGGCGTAGGTCGCGCGGTCGCGGGGCCGGTAGGCGCGTACCGCCGCAGGACCACGACGGAGCAGCCGGCCCCAGAAGCGGTAGCTGTCGGTGCGCAGGTCGGCCAGATTCAGGGCGTGGCTGAGCATGTAGTAGCCATCCAACCGCAGGAACGGCACCAGATTGAGCGCGGCGGTTGCGGTGCCGAACAGCAGCATGGTGCCGGCCAGGTCATGCAGCGCCCCGGGCGCGCCCCAGATCCAGAGCGCGGCGAACGGCACGAGGGCCAGCATGCTGACGAACACCCCCGCGAACGCGGTGGCGACCCGGCGGCGCGGGGTGAACAGCACGATGTCGTCCACCTTGCAGTACGGGGCCAGCATCGGGAAGCGCCACATGACACCGATCTCGGTGCCCCGCCCGCCGAAGTGCCGGCAGGTCAGGCCGTGCGCGCACTCGTGCAGGAAGACGATCAGCCAAGTGATCACCACCGACGCCAGGATCGCGGCCAGGGGCCGGTCGCCGCGGGCGACGACGCCGAGCAGCGCTGGCAGGTGCAGGGCCACGTACCCGGTGAGGGCCAGCACGACGAGCAGCGCCGGCAGCACGAACCACCAGCCGAACAGCGGGGCGAGCCGGGGCAGCAGCCGGTCGAAGAACCGGTCGGGGTCGTAGAGCGGCCACCGGGCGGACAGCGGGCCTCGCTTCGTGCGTGCCGCGCCCTCGGCAGCGGTGGCGGTGAGCCGGGCGAGGGCCGCCGGGTCGGTGGCGCCGTCGAGGAGTTGCCGCTGGTGCAGCATGCCGAAGAGCTGCTGCCAGTTCTCCGGCCCGAGCCGTTTTCCGAAGGTGGCCGCGTACTCGGTGGCCAGGTCGTCCAGCGTGCGGGTGCCGTCCATCCGGGACAGCAGGAAGTGCTCGCGGGGCCCGACGCGGTAGAACCAGCCGGTTTCCGGGTCCTTGACGTGGTGAACGAGCTTCTCCCCCCGCCACTGGCCGGGGCCGAGCACCACCTCGGCCCGCAGCCGGGGCCGGGTCCAGGTGGCGTCCGTCGTGGTCATCGTCGGCCGGCCGGGGCGAGGTCGTCGAGCAGGGCGGTGCGCAGCACGTACGACAGGTAGATCTCGTCGAGGATGCTCACGCCGAGCCGGTTGTTGGTCATGTGCACGTACGAGCTGAGCAGGATGGGCAGGGCGGCGTCCAGGTCGCGGACCTCGGTGGGTTCGGCGCCGCCGCGCTGGAACACGAGGTCGCCCCGTTCGGTGGCGGCGACGACCCGGTCGCGCAGTTCCCGGCAGTGCGCCGACCAGCGGCCCTCGACGCCGCCGGGCCGGACGTCGGCGTGCTCGCGGGCGCCCGCGCGGATCTGGGTGAGGCGGTCGCGCAGCGCGGCGTCCATCTTCCGGTAGCTGTTGTCGAAGCTGGCGTGGTAGTCGTCGCTGGGTTCGGAGTAGGAGACCTCCCAGAACCGGCGGTACTCGTCGAGGAATCCGGCGATCCGCCGGTCGTCGGCGAGGAACACCGCGCACATCATCATGGTGAGCTGGGCGGAGAGCCCGAGCAGCACGGGCCGTACGTGCACGTTGGTGGTGGCCAGCAGGTCCAGCACCACGTCGCTGGAGTGCTCGAAGTGCCACTCGGCCAGCTCGATGCCGGCCGGTCCGCCGTAGCGGCCGTACTCCCGCTCGTAGGGGATGTGGTGCCAGCTGTTGTTGGCCCGCATGGGCATGACGCCGTCGGGGCCGTACTCCTCGTCCCAGCGCTCCCGGCCGTACTCGGCGAGGAACATCTGCTTGTAGAGGTCGCCCAGTCCCGCGCTGTCCACCTCGTAGAGGGCGGGGCGGCGGCGCAGGAACGCCTCGATGGCCTCGTCCACCCGCGCCCGCACGACGGCGGGGTCGACGCCGGGCGCGGGCAGCACCCGCAGCCGCACGTGCGGCCCCTCCATCCAGTACTTGATGAAGAAGTACCGGCTGATCAGGCCCTCGGCCCGCAGGTCGTCCACCAGCGGTCGAACGCCCTCGACCAGCATGGGGTTGGCGTTGCTGGCGTAGAAGACATGGACGCTGATCCAGTCGTGGGCCACCGGGGAGGGGAAGTGCGTCATCGGTCGTCCTCCTTCGCGGCGCGGACGCCGTTGAGTTCCACGGTCAGTTCGGTGACGTGGGTGCCGCCGGGGCCGCGGAGCACCTGCTCGTCGCGGTCCGGCAGCATCTCGGTGAGCACCAGGCGGCTGCCTGCTCCCCGCCCGGTCGCCTCGAGCAGTTGCAGGCAGAAGTGGCTGTCGAAGTCGACGTACAGCGGCTTGTGGTCGGGCCGGCCGCCCGGCTGGGCGGCGGGCTGGCCGTCGTCGGCGGCCGGGGTGAGGCGGGTGCCCTCGGGGGTGGCGAAGACCCGGCGGGGCAGGTTGTTGTCGCGGCGCCACCGCTGCCAGCGCAGGAACCAGT
The DNA here is from genome assembly GCF_900091435.1 of Micromonospora chaiyaphumensis. GTDB lineage: Bacteria > Actinomycetota > Actinomycetes > Mycobacteriales > Micromonosporaceae > Micromonospora > Micromonospora chaiyaphumensis. Next base: position 182,236 of record NZ_FMCS01000003.1, on the reverse strand, counting down.
CGGCGTCGCTCTGCTCCGGGGTGCGCGGCGGCGGCAGGTGGTCCGGGTGCAGTTTCCACATCCGCCGCTGCAGCACGAGGTCGCCGTGCACGATGCGCGGGTAGCCGGCGATGCCGTGGCCGGGCAGCGGCACGGCGGTGCCGGCCCACAGGTCGGGCTGGGCCATGCCCAGGTAGGCGAAGGTGAGCAGCACCTGCTGCACCTCGGGCAGCGCCATGGGCAGCAGAAACCCCAGGTAGACGGGGATGACCTCGGCGTCGAGCCGGCGGGAGCGCAGCAGCAGCCGGTCGCTCACCGGGTCGTGTTCGACGCTGAGGTCGTCCATGTGGATCTGTTCGGCGGCGGGCCGGAAGCTGACCTCCCCGGGGCAGACCAGCTCGTACGGGGTGACCGCCGGGTGCAGGTTGAGGTTGGTGGCGTCGTACCCGCCCTTCAGCTCCGCGAGCACGGCGCCCGGCGGCGCCAGCCGGGCCAGCTCGGCGCGCAGGGTGCCGGCGAGGTCCTGGTCGGCGAAGAGGTGGGCGAAGCGGGAGAACAGCAGCGTCATGCCGGAGTAGATCCGGTTGACCACCACCCGGTGCCGGTCCCCCTGGTCGGCGAGCTGGAGGAAGAACGACCGGGGGTCGAGCGTGCCCAGGGTCTCCGGGACCAGGGCGGCCACCTCGGTCATGAAGTCGTCGTCCAGGCGCAGTTCCTCGGCCCCGGCCGGCAGCCGGTCGTACGCCTCGTTCATCCGCCGGGCCACCTCGATGCGGGCGTCGTCCAGCGCGGTGATCTCCTCCTGCCGGAACCAGTTCTCCTGCCGCACGTAGGTGTTGTCGGCGTCGAACGGCCGGCGGCGCATCATCCGCCCGCTGTAGTGCTCGAAGAAGTCCTGTTGGAACTCGTGGGCGAAGGTGAGCAGGTCGCCGCAGCGCCCGCCGGCGCCGTAGCGGGCGCGGAAGAAGCCCTTGGTGGCCAGCCGGCGCGGCAGGTTGATGTCGAACACCGGCATGATGCGGGCCAGCGCCCGCAGGCCGGGTAGGACGTCGCGCTCCCAGCGGGCCCGGTCGGCGGTGACCGGCCGCCCGGTGCGCAGTGTGGCGTCCTCGTAGAGCAGGGTCCGGGGGGCCGGGATGTCGGCGCGGCCGAGGTCCTCGTGGGCGGCGACGAGTTCGCGCCGGATGTCGGCGAGCGCCCGGCGGCGGCCGTCGACGTCGTGCCCGGGGTAGCCGGTGGCGAGGCGGTTGACGGTCGCCACCCGCTCGGCGAGCCGGTCGGCCCAGTCGCGGCCGATCTCCCCCAGCGCCCGCCGGTAGCCCTCGACCGGGTCGTCGGCGTGGATGTCCAGGTGCAGGTTCGGCACCACGAGCAGACCCACGCGCAGCAGGTGGTGCAGGTATTGGGCGATCTCCGCGGCGGGCCGGTCGTCGGTGGTCAGCTCTCCGACGAGGTCGGCCAGCCGCCGGACCCGGCCACCGTCGAGCGCGGCCAGGATGTCGTGCAGCACCCGGCCGGTGGGCAGCACGAACAGCGACTCGTGGATCGACTCCAGGGTGATCGCGGCGTCGCCGTCCTCGGAGCTGGTGCGGCGGCGGCGCAGGTAGCGCAGCCGGCCGCGCTCGATGCGCCAGCCGGTGGTGAGGGCGACCGGCAGGTCCGCGCGCAGCGTCTCGTCGGCGAGGACGATGGCCGACAGCCGGCCGAGCGCCGCCAGGTTGAGCCGGGCGGCGCCCCGCTTCGCGTCGCCGGTCCCGTCGATTACCGGGTCCACGTCGAGCAGGGGGCCGGCGGTCGGGGTGAAGGTGCCGACGTTGACGGTGGTGAGCCGGCTGAACGGGCTGGTCTTGCAGGCGGTGCGGAAGGCGTACTCCAGCAGGGACCGTTCCACGCGGCGGGCGCGTTTGCCGAGCCGGCCGGGCGCGGCCAGGTAGGTGGGCAGGTACTGGTCGAGCGACGGTGAGGCGAGCAGGATGCCGCCGCGCAGGTCCGGGTCGTCGGCCAGTTCGCGCAGCACGGTCCGGCGGTGCGCCAGCTCCGCGGCCAGCACGGGCTCGCCTTCGGCCAGCTCCCGGTGGTACGCCGCGAACGTCCCCAGCCAGCCGGCCAGCATCCGGTGCGTGTCGGCGCCGAGTGCGGTGGCGGGCCAGGCCGCGGGATCGGCGGGGTCGGGCCGGCGCAGGTTCCACACGTCGCGGCGGAGCCGGATGAGCCGGCGCCGGAGCCGGTCGTCGGTGAGGTTGCGGGCCACCGCCTCCTGAAGGGCGTCGGCCAGCGGCGGCCCGGTGGCCCGGAGCCGGTCTTCCAGATCGAGGGTGCGGCGCGCCCAGGCGGCGCTGCGGTCGAAGGCGAGCCGGTCGGCGACCTCCAGCGGCAGGCCGGTGGTGCGCAGCATGAACACCTCCGGCATCCGCCAGGACACCTCGGTGGCCGCCGGGGCGGGCAGGGACACCGTCACGGGTCTCTCCTTCGTCGACGTGTCAGGGGGTCAGAGCCGGTGCACGAGGTCGGCGGTGCCGTCCGGGTGCCGGCCGAGCAGCAGGAACAGCACGGTGCGTTCGTCGGTGCCGGACAGGCCGAGGGCGGCGTCCATGGCGACGTTGTCGAAGCCGAGCACCGCGCCGCAGCCGATCCGTTGGGCGGTGGCCGCGCAGTAGCCGCGCTGGGCGACGGCGCCGATCTCGGCGTTGAGCAGCCGGTAGCCGCGCGGGCCGACGGCGTCGAGCACCGCGTCGAGCCGGCCGGAGATGGCCAGCACGGCGCCGACCTGCCCCATCGTGTAGTTGGTGAGGAAGTACTGCTGTTGCAGGAAGGCGGACATGTCGCCGTCGGGTTCGGCTCCGGCGGGCAGCAGCGCGTGCCGGCGGGGGCAGTAGCCGTAGGTGCCGGCGGCGAGGCCGTCGACGTGGTTCGCGAACACCCACAGCCTGGTGAGGGGCGGCGCGTCGGCGGGCAGCCCGGCGTCGGCGGGGTGGTGCCGCCCGGCGGCGGCGAAGGCGAGGGTGGTGCCCAGTTCGGCGGCGGTCAGGTCGGGGGGCCGGCGGAACCGGCCGAAGCTGCTGGACCGGGTGGCGAGCACCGTCGACAGGGGACGGTCCAGCCGTTGCAGCAGCGGCGCGGGCAGGGGCACGGGCTCGCCGGGCAGGTCGCGGGGCGCGGCCGCGGCCAGCGCCTCCGGCGCGGGGACGGCCGGGGCAGCCGCCGCCCGGTGCACGGCGGTCACCGCCGGGAACTCCCGCAGCGTGCGGGACCGCTCGAACGCCGGGTACCGGACCGGGACGTCCGGGCTCCGTCCGGCCGGTGGGGCCGGCGCGGCGCCGGCCCAGGTCAGGGGTACGACCGCGAAGGCGCTCTCCCGGTCGCCGTCGAGGCCGAGCAGGCGGTCCACCGGCGCCGGGTCGAAGCCGAGCAGCCGGGGCAGGGGTACGCCGAGGGCGCGCGCCAGCAGGTCCCAGGAGCCGAGCAGGGCGCCGAGATCCTGGGTGACCACGTGGTAGCAGAAGCTGTTGTACTTGAAGGAGTTCTTCCAGAACCGGATGGTGGCGACCAGGAAGCTGTCCGCCTCGGCGCCGGTGGCGGCGCGGATCCGGTCGCCGGCGTCGCCGAGCAGCAGCCGTTCCAGCACGTGCGGGCCGGTGCCGTAGTGGTAGATGCCGGGCAGCAGCGGCGCGGACCCGCCGGCCACGAGGTAGATCTCGACCGGGTACATGCCGCCGCCGGAGGCGGTGCCGCGGCCCCAGACGGCGTGCTCGAAGTGCGCCCGCTTGGCCAGGTCCTGGTTCCAGTTCACGGTGAGCCGCCGGTCGAGCACCCCGTACGACAGGCGCAGCAGCGCCGACAGGGCGGGCAGCGACCAGCCTTCGGCCGGCGGCAGGTTCTCGCCGGTGAACAGGTCCCGCAGGGTGGGCAGGGCAGGCAGGTCGGCGGGCAGCGGCACCCGCGGTGCGGCCGGGTAGCTGGTGTGCCGGGAGGGCTGGTCGATCCAGTCCACCTCGTAGTTCAGCGGTTCCATGGGGACCCGCGCCCGGCGGAACACCGCCTCGGCGTACTCCCGGACGACCTGGACGGCCTCCTGCTGCATCGCGGTGCTCCTAGGGGAAGGGGTGCGGGTGGGGGTTGCGGCCGGTGGCGCCGAGCCGGTCGGGTCCGTGGGTGCCGCGGGCCAGGTGCCGTTCGAGGCGGTCGCTCCACAGCACCCGCTGGCGCTGCCAGCCGAAGTCGATGGGGACCAGGGCGGGCGCCACCACGGCCATGGTGTGCACGCCGGCGACCTCCTGTTCGGGGCAGGTCTGGTCGACGGCGACGACGTCCCCGCCGAGCCCGGCGATCAGGCCGCACAGGTACTCCATGTCGGCGCGCAGGTCGTCGTGGGTCGGCCGGGCCGCGAGCCAGTCCCCGTACAGGTCGGTCATCGAGCGCAGCGGCGGGTCGTCGAAGAGGAAGGCGGCGTGGCGGGTCATCTCCGGCAGCCCGTAGAGCAGGGCGTGATGGCTCAGCTCGGTGACCAACGTGTAGTCGCGGGTCATCGCCCGCAGCTCCGGTTCGCTGGCGGCGACGCGCTCGTCGAAGCCGGGCACGTAGGAGGCGGTCTCGCAGACGGCCGCGCGGACCGCGTCGTCGGGGTCGAGGCTGGCGCCGGCGGCGAAGCACAGCTGGCCGAGCCCGTCGCCGCGCTTCACCGCGGCCGCGGTCACCACGGGCACGGGCAGGTCGGCCCGGGTGTCGAACAGCCGGATGTCGTAGCCGAGCAGGTCGACCCGGTCGAGCATGAAGTGCACCCGCTCGTCGCGGCAGGTCGCCGGGTCGATCTCGGCGAGCCGGGCGGAGCCGTACCAGGCGAGCAGGAACGCGTCCCGCTCGACGAGTTCGAGCATGCCGTGCAGCAGCGCCTCCTCGGGGCAGCTGCCGCTGGCGCAGCCGTTGGAGCACTCCTGGACGAACTTGCGGTGGTTGGTGCGCCGGTCCAGGTAGTACACGAGCTGTTCGGGCACCAGCCGCGGCACCTTGTCCCGCAGCGACCAGCCCCAGACCCAGGGCATCGGCGCATTCGGCGCGTACGGCTCGTAGTAGAGGCCGTGTCCCTGGTAGAACGCCGGGTGGTAGCCCAGCCCGGCGGGGTCCAGGGCGTCCGGGGCCAGGTTGGCGTAGCTGTCGACGACGTCGGTCCGCCGCGTGCGGGGGAACTGGCCGGCGTAGCGTTCCAGCCCTTCCAGCAGGGCGTAGGTTTCACTGCTGCCGTAGCTGTTGGCGTGCCCGCTCCACCACATCTCGTGCAGGTCGTAGCGGCTGCGGATGCGGAAGTAGCCGGTCACCGGCGCGGTGGCCGTGGCGTTGTACGCGCGCAGCGCCCCGCCGCCCAGGGCGCCGGCCACCGGGTTCGCCAGCGCCGTCACCGGCAGGTCCAGCTCGCCGGCCGCACGCAGCCGGTAGGAGGTCGGATCCGGCTTGGGCCGGCGGGTGAGCGGGATGACCGCGGCCTCGGCGGTGTCGGCCGGGGCGGTGGCGCAGGCCGGGCACTCGGAGTCGGCGAGCACCGGCACGACCGTGGTCTCCAGGGTGTCCATGCGCAGCTGCCACAGCCGCCCGACACCGGGCCGCTCGGCGCGGGAGCGGGCGGCGTCGCGCAGGAGCTGCCACAGCGTGTCGACCGCGAACGGGGTCAGGTGGGGCAGCGCGGCCACCGTGCCGACGCGGGCCTGGTGTTCCAGGGCGTGCCGCTCGTCGCGCACCCGGATGGCCTGCCACCGGCGCTGGACGCACAGCGGGCAGGGGCCCGGCGGGGCGCCCGTCCAGAGTGGCCCGACGAGCGCGGTCGCGCCGTGCAACCAGATCGGCACCACCGTGCCGGTCAGGCCGTCCCCGCCGTCGGCGTACGCGTCGGTGAGGCCCAGGGCGGCGATGCGGACGGTGACGCCGTCGAGCGGCGCGTCGGTGCCGGCCGGCTGCCGCGCGCGATCCTGGAATCGCTCGTGGAACGCCTCGCCGAGCTGTTTGAGGCTGCTGTCCCACCCGGTGGAGGTGGTCCGGACGTCGACGATCATGCGGTTCACCCTGTCTGCGGTCGCGGGGCTGGGGTGGCCGGTGCCCCGCCGGCGTGGCTCGCCGGCGGGGACGGCGGGACGGCGGCGGGTCAGCCGCCGCCGCATCCGGTGCTGGTGCTGCTGCTGCAGCAGCTCGACGTGCTGCAACTGCAGCAGCTGGAGCAGGAGCAGCTGGAGCTGGACCAGTCCATGACCATCGCGTCGACGGCGTCGACGTCCTCGATCTCGAACGTCTCCGTCTCCAGCGCGCGCAGTTCCTCGGTCAGTTCCGGCATTTCCTTCCACCTCCCCTCTGGCGGTCAGGGCGCGCGGCGCCGGGCGGCCGTCCGGAGCGACCGGCGGCGCCGTCGCTCAGCTGGTGCTGCTGCAACTCGACGAGGTGCAGCTGCAACAACTGGACGTGCTGCAGCTGGAACAGCTCGACGTGCTCGTGCTGCTGCTGCAGATGTCCATGAGCTCGGCGGACAGATCAGCGATGTCCTCGATCTCGAACGTCTCGGTCTGCAGGTCGCGCAGTTCGCTGCGGACCGAGTCGGGCAGTACGCCGGATGTCGGGGGTTGTGTGGGCACAGGCCTCTCCTTGAGCCGCGTTCGAGCCGGTCGTCGGTGGTCCGCCCGCACCACCACGGTGGCTGCGGAGGCACGCAGGGGCTACTCGCCGGCGTCGGCCGGCGGCGGATGGTGCGTCATTCGATGCGGCGTCCCACCGGGGACCGGAGTCGTCAGCGTCGGGGGCAACCCCGTTGGGCCGGTCAGCCGCAGCTGGAGGTGCTGGTGCTGGTGCTGCAGCAGCTCGACGTGCTGCAGCTGCAGCAGCTCGAGCAGGAGCAGCTGGAGCTGGTGGCGGCGAGCGCCTCGCCGCCGTCCTCGACCTCCTCGATCTCGAAGGTCTCGGTCTCCAGCTCGCGGAGCTCGTCGTTCAGGGTGATCGGCATGTTGTCACCTCCTCTCGTGGTGCGTGCCTCGCCGAAACCACTGACGTGGTGGTTCAGTCGGCCGCCGGGGCGGGCCGGCGCAGCAGGACGACGCCGCTGCGGAAGGCCCCGGTGGCCCGGATGTCCCGGGTCGTCGTCTCGACCAGCAGGGCGCTCATCCCCCGCCGGGCCAGCGCGGCCAGCACGGCCGCGCGGTCGGTCGGCGTGGCCGCCGTTGCGGCCGGGGCGGCGGCGGCGGTGAGCACCGCCGGGTCGAAGTCGCGCAGCACCGGGTCGCCCAGGTCGGCGGCGGCGCCCTCGAAGTGCCGCACCTGCACCCGCCCAACCGCGTCGCGGACCGCCGCCAGGCGGGTCGCCACCGGGTCGTACCCGCCGGCCAGGGCCCAGTCCGGGTCGCCGCCGCCGGGTGGTTCGGCGACGGCGAGCACGGCGTGCGCCGGGGCGGCCCCGCCCAGGGTGTAGACCGACAGCCGGCGGCCGAACCGGTGGGCGGCCTTGACCACGAACGCGGTGTCGTCGTCGCCGACCAGGTCTTCCTCGGTGACCGGGCATACCTCGGCCTGCCCGCGCAGCGCGTCGATCAGCGCCCGGTAGGCCAGCGCGTCGGCCAGCCCCCGGTCGACGACCTCGTCGAGGGAGCCACCAGCGGCGGCGCCGGCCACCGTGGGCTCGGCCCAGCCCTCGGCGTTGAACCCGGAGGTGGGCAACGCCAGCGCGGCCGGCACCCGCACCGACCCGGTCCCGTCCAGCACGGTGGCCGCCAGCCAGCGGGTGCGCCGCCGGTCGTCGGCCGGCGGCGCCCCGGTCGGGGCCAGCTCCGACCAGGGCACCGGCTCCTCGCCCCGCGCGCGCAGCTCTGCCGCCGAGGCGGTGAGCGCCGCGGCCGGGTCCGCGTGGCGGGCGGCGTGGTCACGGACCGCCACACGGTACGCGGCGAGCCGGGCGCCCATCACGGTGTGCACGTCGAAGGCGGTCACCTCGCGCGGGCCGCGCCGGCCGGGCAGCCGCAGCCGGGCCGTCTTCAGCGGCGCCTGCTCCAGCGGGTCGTCGACGAACCGGGTGAACACTCCGGCGTTCGGCGTGACGAGGGCCTCGGCCCGCTGGTAGGTCTCCTCGTCGGTGCCGTCCGCCGGCCCCGGGTCGGCCACGTCGACCTCGCGGCAGACCGGGCAGGCCGGGTACGGCAGCACCCGCTCCCGGGTGGACTCCAGCGTGGCCGTGTCGAGCAGCAGCACCCCGCCGCCGGTGTCCGGGACGAACGCCCCGGTGAACGCCCGGAACACCTCGAAGGCGGCGGCGTTGCCGAGCATCCGGGCGGTCACCTCGGGCAGGGCCGCGGTGGTGTCGCCGCCGACGGCGAGCTGACGCCAGAACTCGGCCGCGGTCGCCGGGTCGGTGCCGGCCGCGAGCCGGAGCTGGGCGCAGTGCCAGCACGGCGCCTGCCCGGCGGGGACGGTCGGGCCGACCACGGCGCGTTCGTCGGCCCAGTGCACCGGCACGAGCAGCGGCCCGTCCCGGTGGCAGTCGCGGGCCAGGGCGGCGAGGCGGGCCAGGCCGTCCGGGCCGGTGCAGCAGACCACCGCGTCGACCGCGCGCAGGTCGGGCGCACCCTCGTGGCAGCGCACCTCCGCCGGCAGGCCGTCGGCGCGCAGGTCGGCCAGCTCGGGCGCCAGGGCTTCGGCGTACCGGTCGGGGTCGTCGTCGGGGTGCAGGTCGAGGCGGACGCAGCCGTTGCGCAGCAGGCCGCTCGCCGCGGCCAGCAGGGCCTCTCCCCCGCCGCAGAGCGCCACCCGGGCGGCGTGGAAGCGCTGGAACCGGCCGGTGGGGTCGTCGGCGAAGTGGTCGACGAACTCGATCTGGGCGGCGAAGCGGCGGGCCAGCGGCTCGGGCAGGGCGGTGCGGTCTCCCGCGTCCTTGGCGAAGCCGCGGTCGAGCAGGGCGCGGACCAGGGTGAGCACGGTCTGCCGCTGGCCCGGGTCGAGGGCGGCGGTGAGCTGGGCGAGGGTGTGCTCCCCGGTCAGGTAGGGGCTGAGCGAGGTCAGCCAGCGGAACGCCGACCGGCCCTTGATCAGGAAGGCGCTGTCGGGACCGCGCAGATAGGCGCCGGCCGGGGCGTCCAGGAACACCACGTCGTGCCGCAACTTGGGTCGCATTTCCAGGCTGGTTGCACCGTCCGGCGGCTGGCTCATCCGACCCCCCATGACAACGACCACGGCCAGTTCGAAAGCGTCTTCATGCTGCCCAAGGTCAAGTCTTTCGTCAACAGATTGTTTCGGGAGAGGTAGTGACGGAAGCAGATTTCAGTGCATTGAGCTGCGGCTAAGACAAAAACGTCCGCCGGCCGTCAAGGCGGCCCTACCGGACCCGATCGATCTTCGGTACTCTGTGCGCGTCGTCACTCCGCCGCAGGTCAGAGGCTTGAACGCCCACCGCTGGGCGCCGCCTCTGACGGCTGGAGCGCGACAACGCGGCGCCCACACTCCACCTCGGACCCGCCTTAAGCAGCGCTAAGTCCAGGCGACGAAATAAAAACCCCGGAGTGCAGTCGGGAATGTGAAGGAAACCGAGATGAACTCGAAGGGAAATCCGACCGTCGACCCTGCGGCGCGGCATCGCACGATTGCGGTGGCACGTTGAGGAATGACCGTTTTGCCATTGAAATTCATCAAGTGACCAAACGCTATCCCGGTGGGATCACCGCAGTGGACGGCCTTGACCTGCGGGTGCACGAGGGCGAGGTGCTCGGCTTCCTGGGCCCCAACGGCGCGGGCAAGACCACCACCATGCGCATGCTCGTCGGCCTGGTCCGGCCGACCAGCGGCCGCATCGAGGTGCTGGGCCGGCCGCCGGGCACCCCGGAACAGCTCGCCCGGGTGGGCGCCCTCATCGAGTCGCCGGCGTTCTATCCGCACCTGTCCGGCCGCGACAACCTGCGCCTGGCCGCCCGGTACGCGGGCGTGCCGGAGCGGGCCGCCGACCGGGTGCTGGCCGAGGTGCACCTGACCGACCGGGCCGGCTCGCCGTTCCGGACGTACTCGCTGGGCATGAAGCAGCGGCTGGGCGTGGCCGCCGCCCTGCTCAAGGAGCCCAACCTGCTCATCCTGGACGAGCCCACCAACGGCCTCGACCCGGCCGGGGTGACCGACATCCGGGAGCTGCTGCGCGCGCTCGGCCGGCGCGGCCGCACCGTGCTGCTGTCCAGTCACGTCCTCGGCGAGGTCGAACAGATCTGCGACCGCATCGTGGTCATCGACGCCGGGCGGCTGGTCGCCGACGGCACGCCCGACGAGCTGCGCGGATCGCTCGGCCAGGCGGTGCTGGTCATCGACGCCGACCCGGCGGACCGGGCAGCCGACTGCCTGCGCGGCCACGACGGGGTCCGGTCGGTGGAGCTCGTCGACGGTCGACTGCGGGTCACCACCGACCCGGCCCTGGCCGCGACCCTGAACCGCCGGCTCGTCGAGGCCGGGATCGACGTGCGGGAACTGCGCCCGGTGCGGCACTCGCTGGAGGAGGCGTTCCTGACCTTGACCGCGCCCGCGCGACCGCCGATGGCCGAGGAGCGGACCGGCCGGCAGGAGCCGGCAACCACGACGGGAGGCCTCCGATGATGGCAGCGGTGCGGGCGGCCTGGTTCGCCGACCGGAAGCGCCCGGCCGTGTGGACGGTGACGGCCACCTGGCTCGCCCTCGCGCTCGTCTTCGGCATCGGGGTGCCCTACCTCGTGCACCTGGCGCTGGCCGGTGACCCCAAGGAAGCGTCGTCGGCCGAGTCACTGCTGGCCGCCGTGCTCCCCGGCCAGCTCGTACCCACCGGGATCGGTCTGTTCCCCCTGTTCGGGGGCGCCATCCTGGTGATCCTCGGCGCGCTCGTGGTGGGCAACGAGTACCGCTGGGGCACCTGGAACCTGGTGTTCACCCAGCGGCCACGCCGGGCGCAGGTGATGGCCGGGCAGGCCGTCGTCCTGTGCGGCCTGACCCTGCTGATCGCGGTGCTGACCTTCGCCCTGCTGGCGCTGACCACCGGCGCGCTGGCCGCCGCCGAGGGACGGGCCGCCGACTGGCCGTCGGCCGGCCGGCTCGCCGCGGCGGCGACCGGCGCCTGGCTCATCTGCACCGCCCACGCCGCCCTCGGCTGGTTCCTCGCCATCGCGTTCCGCAGCGCCACCACGGCCATCGCCGTCGGTCTGATCTGGACGCTGGTCCTGGAGAACGCGGTCAGCGCGCTCGCCCTCGCACTGAGCCCCCTGACCGTGGTGCAGAAGGTGCTGCTGGCACCGAGTTCCGGCGCGCTGGCCGGGGCGCTGGGCGCGCGGTCCCAGTTCGACGGGGGCACACCCGGGGTGCTGGAGTCCTCGAACGCGCTGGTGCCGACCCTGGTCCTGCTGGGCTACGTTCTCATCATGTTCGCGGCGGGCGGCTGGCTGGCCGCGCGGCGGGACGTCGGCTGACCGAGCGGGAGGAGACGTCGAGATGGAATTCCTGCTCGCCTTCGCGGTGACCGGCCTGGCGGCGTCCGGCGGGTGGATCGCCTGGGCCGCCGTCCGCGGCTGGTCGCGCGCCCGGGACCGGCGGCACGAGCTGCGGCTGGCCCGCGCCCGGTCGGCGGCGGACATCCGGCGCGCCGAACTCGCCGCCGAGGTCCGCGAGATCGAACTCGCGAACGAGACCTACCAGGACTTCGTCCGCCGCCATCCCGAGCGGTGACCGGCCCCGCCAGGCGGGCTTCCTGATCTGGTCAGGCACCAGCGGCCAGGCGCTGGGCCTGCCCGCGGTGCAGATCGCCCACCCACTCCCAGCCGGGCCTGGCCGAAGGGCCGATTCGCGGGTCGTCGGGCTCGCGGCCGTCACCCAGGGCGAGCACGTACGCCCGGTCCCGCTCGATCCGCTCGTGCGCCTGACCGGCTCCGCCGACCGACCCGTGGCCGGGGACGACGACATCGACATCGGCCGCCACACCCTCCAGCAGCCGCAGTGCGGCCAGGTAGTCCTCGATCGGGTTGGCGGCGCCCTCCAGGTCGAGCATCGGGACCAGGACGTCGGAGAGCATGTCGCCGGCGACGAGAACCCCGAGCTCCTCGACGAACAGTGCCGCGTGGCCCGGTGCGTGCGCCTGATGCTCGATGATCCGGACCCCGGGGCCGTCCCAGGGAATCCGTGCCGTCCCGGTGGGCAGGGCGGTGATGAGGCCGTACCCGTCCAGCGGGACCTGCCCGGCGATCTCCGTCTCGGCCAGATGTTCGGTGATCCGGGCCTTCACGTCCGGGTCGGACAGCTGTTCCTGGACGGCGGCCGCGCAGCGGGCCGTGCCGTAACGGGGCGCCTCGCCGAGCTGTGCGTGCCAGAGCAGGTGATCCCAGTGCGGATGCGTCGAGAAGCCCGCCACGACGGGCCGGCCCGACGCGGACAGGTCGTTCGCGAGGCAGGCCAGTTCGTGCCCCTGCAACCCGGGGTCGATGAGCAACACGCCGGCGCGGCCGTGCACGACGACGGTGTGGCTCTGGAGGAATGCGCTCTCGTGAACCAGCACGCCGTCCGCGACCTGCCTCAGCACGAGCTCGCCTCCCGGATGGCGTAGTGATGCATCGTGACGCCCTGCCTGAACGATCGCTGCTCGAGCAGGTCGAGCTCGATCGGCCGGCCCCAGTCGTCGAACAGCGGCCGGCCGAAGCCGAGGATCGCCGGGTGGGTGAAGAGCAGCAGCTCGTCGAGAAGCCCCGCCCGGAGCAGCTGCGTGGCGAGCGCCGCGCCGCCCACGCCGAGGGTGCCGTCGGTCTCCGCCTTGAGGGCGGCCAGTTGCTCGATCGCGTCGTCCCCGCCGATGATCCGGGTGCCGTGGCCGGCGCTGTGCCGGGTGCGGGAGACGAGCACCTTGGGCGCGGAGGTCCAGATCTCGCCGTACTCGCGCATGAAGTCCGGCAGCGACGCATCCTCGCGCGCCCGCGGCCAGTACTCCTCCATCGTCTCGTAGATGACCCGGCCCTGGACCATGCCCGCGAGCGCCCGGGCCCGGGCGTTGAACTCCCGGTGCAACTCCTCGTCGATGCGCAGCCACTCGCCGGCACCGTCGTCTCCGGGAACTTGCTCGATCCGCAGGTCGAGGGACACGTTCATCCAGTACAGGAAGCGGCCCATCGTCCCCTCCTCCCGCTAGTGATTGCGGTTTGCAACCACTATATTGAGGGTCACGTGCCTGTCAAGGAGGAGTCGTGGAGCCACGATCCGGGTGTCCGATCAACGCGGCCGTCGAGGTGCTCGGAGACCGCTGGGCGCTGCTCGTGCTCCGCGACGTCATCTTCGGCGACCGCCGCCACTTCCGGGCGCTGCTCACCGGGTCGATCGAGGGCATCGCCTCGAACATCCTCGCCGACCGCCTCGTGCGGCTCGTCGAGGCGGGGATCCTCACCCGAGGCACCGCGGCGCGCGGGCAGCGTGCCCGCTACAGCCTCACCGAAGCCGGCATCCAGACCCTTCCGGTCCTCTACGCGCTCGGCAACTGGGGCCTCGACTGGCGCCCGGGCACCGAGGAGCTCCAGATCCGGCAGCGGATCATGCGCGAGGCGGGCCCGGCGTTCATCGAGGAGCTCATGGACGAGCTGCGGGTGCGCCACCTGGACGCCCCGCCGAAGCTCCACGATGGCCCGGACCCCCTCGAACGCCTCAACGCCGCCTGCGCCGCCGAACAGGAACGCCGCCGGTTGACGCCGCCGGATGGCCCGGCATAGTCAGTTCTCGGACGCCCCGGCCGCAGAGGCGTTCATCACGTGTTCTTGCAGCGTCCGTCGCTTGAGCTCCTCCAGGGCAGCCTGTCCACCCCGCTCCAGGTCCGCGACGGGCGTGCTGCTCGCATCCGTCACCGGCAGATGCCGCCGGCCCCAGATGCCCAGGCTGACCACGACATCGAGCAGGTCAATACCCACGGGCGTCAGGCTGTACACGGCCATCTGCCGGTGGTTCGGATGGCCGTGTCGCGCCAGCACGCCGGCTTCGACCAGCCGCGCGAGCCGGTCCGAGAGCACTGTGCTCGAGATGCCCTCGTCGGACTGCAACAGCTCGCGGAAGCGTCGCTTTCCGGTGAACGCGAGATCCCTCACGATCAGCAGGCTCCACCGGTCGCCGACAACCTCCAACGCCTGGCTGATCGGGCACAGGGACCGCTGCGTCAGGGACATACCACGCCTCCAAACCGATTGCTTTTTCCTACCAGTCAGCATACCGTGCGCTGGTGGCGAAAAACTACCAGTCGAGCGGCCGCGGCACGTACGTCGTGGTCGGCGCAACGGGCAAGACGGGCCGCGAGGTCGAGCGGCACCTCACCAGCTACGGCCAGACCACGACGCCCACGTCGCTTCGGGACTGGGCACGCGTCACACTGGCCGGTGATCCCCAGTGAGCAGGCTCATCGTCCAGATGCAGACGTCCGCCGACGGCTACGTCGAAGCGGCCGACCCGGCGGTGCGGTGGCCGGTCTGGGACTGGGGGCAGCACTGGCCGTGGGACGACGAGCTCAAGCGGGACTTCAACGACACGCTTCGCGCGGTCGACCGGATCCTCCTCAGCCGTAAATTGGCCGAGGAGGGCTACATCGATCACTGGGCGCGGAGCGCGGCGGACCATCCCGACGAGCCCGACTACGCCTTCGCCCGGAAAGTCGGCGAGGCGGAGAAGATCGTGTTCTCCACCGCCGAAGGTCTCCGACTCCCGTGGCCGCGCACCCGACTGGCAGGCGGCGGGCTCGCCGAGACCATCGCGCGTCTCAAGGCGGAGCCGGGCGGCGACATGATCGCCTTCGGCGGCACAGGATTCGCCGCCGCTCTCGCCGCCGCGGGCGTTGTCGACGAGTACCAGTTCTACGTCAACCCGACAGCAGTGGGCCGCGGGCAGTCGCTGTTCCGGTCCGTCGCCGGTGGCCTCCGGCTCACACTTGTCCGCTCCAAGTCGTACGCGTGCGGCATCGTCGTCAACACGTACACACCGGCGGAGACAGCCCAGCCTGTGCACCCAGGCATGCGCTGATGCCAACTCCAGGAAGGACTGCGGCTCGGCAGCCACGGCCCGAACAGCGACTCGTACGTCTCATCAGTTTCGACGGTGAGGAGGAAACCAGGGGCGGCTCCCGCCGCCACATCACTACAGGTCACCGGACTCCCGTCAGCGGAAACGTCAGGCGGCCCCACCACACGGTGGTCCGAACAGAAATCAGGCTGGACAGTGTCGGATCTGCCGGATGCCGTTCGTAGCGTATGCAGAGACGGACGTCAGGTCCGGGGACGATCAGAGGGAGCGGACATGCCTGAGTACCTCATCTACTTCAATCAGCAGTGGGTGGGTGACCACACCGAGGAGTGGTTCCGCGGGCGCGGTCCACTCGCCAGGGCGGTTGTCGATGAGATCAAGGCCGCCGGGGCCTTCGTCTTCGCCGGGGGCCTGGAGGAAGAGGACGGCCCGGTCTTCAACGCAGACGCGACAAGCGGTGCGGTGGTCTTCACCGACGGGCCCTATGTCGAGAGCAAGGAGTTCCTGGGTGGCCTGACCATCGTGGACGTGCCGGACGAGGCGACCGCCCGGATGTGGGCCGGCAAAATCGCGGAGGCATGCGGCTGGCCGCAGGAGGTTCGCCGGTTCAAGCCGCGGCGCGTCTTGCAGGGATGAAATCGTCACTCATCGGCTGAGGCTTGAGCCGAGGCGTGGCCGGCACCGGGGCGACGTCGCTGCTGCGGTATCGGCAAGGACTCGACCAGGCACGGGGGCGGCCAGAAAAGTGCCGCCCCCGGGAGCCGGCCGACGAAGCAGCTGCTCCAGCGTCTCCCCGGTGCAGGGCAGCAGGCCGGCGTCGACCCGAGGTGACGTGATCGTCCACGGCCAGGCCCAGCAGGCGGTCGCTCTCGATGGCGATGGTCCGGTAGCCGTCCTGCTCGACGAGTTGCCGGAAGAGATCGTTGCGCAGGTCGAGCAGGACCACCTCGCCGTGGGTGGGCTCACCGAGGGCGAGCACCCGCGGCCGGTGCGGGAGCAGGGTGCGGACGGGGGCGGCGTCGACGGCCTGGGTGAGGTCTTCGAGGTCAGTCGTTCCTTGAACGGTATCGTCGAACCGTCGGTGCAGACTTTTCCGCGAACTCGGGCAGAGCGGTGGCACGGAACCTTCAACACGGGGTACGGCTGAGGCCGGTCGACCTGGCGCGCGGGCACGGCCTGTCCACGCAGGCGGTCCGGAACTACGAGGCGGCCGGCATCCTTCCCGACGCCGCCCGCACCGAGAGCGGCTACCGCACCTACACCCCGCTGCACGCGCGGGCCCTCGACGCGTTCCTCGCTCTTGTCCCCGGGCACGGCCACCAGACGGCCACGGCGATCATGCGGGCGGTCAACCGGGACGCCACCGAGGACGCGCTCCGGCTCATCGACGAGAGCCACGCCCAGCTTCTCGACGACCGCCGCACCCTCCAAGCCGTCGAGGCCGCACCCCGCGACCTCGGTCCCGTGCCCCAGGAACGCGGCGACACGTTCGTCGGGCCCCTCGCGCGACGGCTCGGGCTCCGCCCGGCCACCCTCCGCAAGTGGGAACGCGCCGGCGTGGTCCAGCCGCGCCGCGACCCGCACACGGGCTACCGGGTCTACAGCGCGGCCGACGTTCGCGACGCCCGGCTGGCCCACCAGCTCAGACGGGGCGGCTACCTGCTGGAGCAGATCGCCCCGCTGATCGCCCAGGTCCGCGCCGCCGGAGGCGTCGCACCCCTCGAATCGATGCTCGGCGACTGGCGAGCCCGCCTCTCGGCCCGCAGCCGCGCCATGCTCACCGGCGCCGCCGCGCTCGACGCCTACCTCACGTGCCGGCAGGCCCCGCGCGAGGACACGCCCTAGACGTATCCTTCGCGCCACGAACCAGAGCCCCATGCCGGATCGGAGTTTGCCCCGCTACGCCTCGGGCAATCGCGCGTCACGACGCGCCGGGAAGCGTCGATCTAGAGCCAGGGGGCGTACGGGGCATGCGGGGCAGCATCGCGGCGGAGCCGAAGGTGACCGGCGGCGAGTCAGCGGGGCTGGCCGACGTGGTCTGGGACAACGCGCGACGGAAACCGGACACCGTGCAGTTTCTGCGCCCGGACCCGGACATCCGGTCGTGGCCCGCCCAGCAGTCCGGCGCACACGGCCCGGAGGCGGTGACCTGCCGCCAGTTCCGCGACGACGTCCTGGCGCTGGCGCGCGGGCTCATCGCGGCAGGGGTCGCGCCAGGGGACCGGGTGGCGTTGATGAGCCGTACCCGCTACGAGTGGACCCTTGTCGACTATGCGGTGTGGACGATCGGCGCGGTGACCGTTCCGGTGTACGACACCTCGAGTGCCGACCAGCTGGCCTGGATCCTGGCCGACTCCGGCGCGGTGGCATGCGTGGTGGAGACACCCGATCACGCCGCGATGCTGTCCGGCGTGCGGGACAGGCTGCCCGGGCTGCGGCAGGCGTGGCAGATCGACGCCGGCGACCTCATACAGGTGGCGGGCCGGGGCCGGGCCGTCGACGACGAGCAGGTGGAAGCCCGGCGTGGCGCGGTGTCGGGCGGGGACGTGGCGACGATCGTCTACACCAGCGGAACGACCGGCCGGCCGAAGGGTTGCGTGCTGACGCACCGCAACATCGGCCTCGACGTCGGCAACGCGGTCGCGGCCCTGCCGGAGTTGTTCCACGAGCGGGCGTCGACCGTGCTCTTCCTGCCGTTGGCGCACGCCTTCGCCCGGATGATCCAGGTGGGGATGGTGCACACCCGGGCGACGATGGTGCACAGCGCCAGCATGAGCGGCGTGATGGACCAGCTCCGTCGATACCGGCCCACGTTCGTCCTCGCGGTGCCGCGAGTGTTCGAGAGGATGTACAACCGGGCGCAGCAGAAGGCCATCAGCAACCACCAGGGTCGGCTCTTCGCCCTCGCGGACCGCGTCGGGGTGCGGTACAGCCGGGCACTCGACCGCCCGTCCGGACCCGGCCCGCTGCTCCGGCTGGCACGGCAGGTCTTCGACCTGCTCGTGTACCGGAAGTTGCGGGCGGCGCTCGGCGGACGGTGCCGCGTCGCGATCGTCGGGGGCGCCCCCCTCGGTGAACGGCTCGGACATTTCTTCCGCGGGGCCGGCCTGACGGCGCTGGAGGGATACGGGCTGACCGAGACCTCCCCGGCGTTGGCGGCCAACCGGCCCTCGGCGATGCGGATCGGCACGGTCGGCCGGCCGTTACCGGGCGTGGAGCTGGCGATCGCCGACGACGGGGAGATCCTCGCGCGCGGCGAGATCGTCTTCCAGGGCTACTGGAACAACCCGTCCGCCACCCGCGCGGCGTTCACCGCCGACGGCTGGTTCCGCACCGGCGACCTCGGCAGCCTCGACGAGGACGGCTACCTGCGTATCACGGGACGCACCAAGGAGATCCTCGTGACCGCCGCCGGCAAGCACATCGTGCCCGCGCCGATGGAGGATCAGGTACGCGCGGACCCGCTGGTCAGCCACTGCATGCTCGTCGGCGACGCCAAGCCGTACGCCGCCGCTCTGATCACCATCGACCCGCAGGCCTGGTCGCGGTGGCGAACCGCTCACGGTCACCCGCGCGCGTCGGTGGCGGAACTGCGCGACGACCCCGCCCTGCGCGGCGACATCCAGGCCGCGGTCGACCGGGTGAACCGCTCGGTCTCCAAGGCCGAGGCGATCAAGACCTTCCGCATCCTGCCCGACGACTTCACCGAGGCCAACGGTGAGCTCACCCCCACCCTGAAGATCAGGCGGGAGGCCGTGCAGCGGCAGCGCGCCGCCGACATCGACGCCCTCTACGCGGGTCACTAGTGCGCTGCCGCGTACGTTCACCGAGCCGGTCAGGCGGCTGAGAAGGCGCTCATGCCGTCTCTCCTCGCGTCGTTCCGGCCAATGGGGCGTCGGGGCAAGCGGGCGGTCGGAGAGCGTGTACGTGCACCGACCAGGCGAGCGGAAGTGCGGCCAGGACCACTGCCTGGATCGCGAGCAACGCCGCTGTGATGCCCCAGCGGTCTGCCACCAGGCCGGCTCCCACAGCGACGAGCCCGTACAGCACGCTGCCGAGCAGCGACCCGAGCGACCCCATCGTCGCGCGTTCCCGATCGGTGAACTCGCGCTGCAGCAACGTCTGCTGGGCGATTGTCGACATGCCGTAGGCCGGTGACCCGAGCAGCACGGGCGAAAGTACCGTCGGCTTGACCAGCGCCACGAAGTTCGCCAGGTTGTCGAACAACTCACCGAACAGCAGAGTGCGGGCCGCACCCACTCGGCCGATCACCCAGCCACTGACGCGGAAACCGACGAAGGCCACGCCATGGCCGACAGTGCGCCACACGCCCAGCGCCCAGAGCGGCCACAGCCCTGCCACGAAGACAGGCGACAACTGAGCCGCGCTTTCGCTGCTGTAACGAAGCGCCGACACCAGAGTCATCCGGCGGAGCACCGGATGACGGCGGATGCCGCGCAGGGCCGATCCGAGATGCACCAGCACGTTCGATTCCAGCGGGCCGTGCACCCGCGGTTCCCGGACCCGCAAGGCGACGAGCACGCACAGCACCTGCGGTACGACCGACAGCACAACCACCGCACGCAGCGACCACGCGCCGGCGACCACGCCACCCAGGGCTGCCGCCAGCGC
This sequence comes from Micromonospora chaiyaphumensis, assembly GCF_900091435.1. Classification (GTDB taxonomy): domain Bacteria; phylum Actinomycetota; class Actinomycetes; order Mycobacteriales; family Micromonosporaceae; genus Micromonospora; species Micromonospora chaiyaphumensis. The sequence continues at coordinate 162,634 of NZ_FMCS01000003.1, read as the reverse complement.
GAGCGCGAGCTGGAACATCGAGTTCACCCGGCCCGAGTGCCGGGGAAACTCCGCCTCGCGGTCGGCTCCCAGCAGAGTGTCGTACAGAAGCGCGTCGTTGTTGCCGCTCCACAGTGCGGCCGCCAATCCCTCCAGCACAACAGCTGCGAGGAGGAGGCCATAGCCGGAAGCTCCGGCGTACCCGAGGTGGGCGGCCACCATGACGACGGCACCGGCGATCATCGTGCCGCGACGCCCGAGCCGGTCGGACAGCACGCCGGTGGGGACTTCGAACGCCGCGGAGGACAGCTTTTTCAGCGCCAGCAGGCTTGCGGCGGCCGAGTACGAGCCGGTGACCTGCGCAAAGTAGATGACCATGATTGGCCCGTACATGCGGAAGTCGCCGAGGAAGTTGAACCAGCCCAGCAGGCGGACGTTGTGGCTGACGGTCTCGTCAGCAAGGTCTGGAGCAGCCGGAGCTGACCTGAGCCGTCGAGCTGTCCTGCCGAACGGGAAAGCGGTCAGTCGCTGGAGTAAGAGAAGGATCCGGTGGATCGAGGAACGACGAGCGGACACAGCAGAGCTCCCGGAAAGGCGGACGGATGCGCCGAAGAGCGCCAAGGGCCGGTGACAGGTGTCACCTCGCCCCGGCGACCGGGATGTGGGCTGGGTTCGCTACACGAGCGGCGCTACAAGCCTGCGACTGCGGTCGCCAAGGGGCGAATGGAAGCTCCAGCCGATGACGTGGACATCAGTGCTCCTCAACTCCCAGGCGGACGATCCGCAACAGCTCACACTCTAGCGACTGAAGATCTACATGTCCGTCGATTTACTGGCCTGCATCAGCCGGCTCCGCCTGGATGGTGCTCGCCCTGGCCCTTGTTCATCCACGCCCGCCGGCCGGACACTGGTCATCGCCCGTACCGTCCACAGTCATCGACCCGTCCGGGTCGCACCCGCCCACTGCGCGAGGAAGCCATGACCGCAGAGGTCCGCCCCAGCGAGAGTCAAGGCCCGAAGCCCGCCGCCGGCGGGCCGGCCGGCCTGCCCGTCGAGCTCAACGGCATCAACGTGATCGCGGAGGAGGAACGCAAAGGCCGACCCCGCGATCTGTTCTGGCCATGGTGCGCCGCCAACATCGCCGTCCTGGGTATCAGCTACGGCTCCTTCTTCCTCGGCTTCGGCGTCTCCTTCTGGCAGGCGACGTTCGCCGGGGTGCTCGGGACCGTCGTGTCGTTCCTGCTCGTCGGCTTCGTGTCGCTGGCCGGCAAGCGCGGCTCGGCGCCCACGATGATCCTCAGCCGGGCCCCGTTCGGCGTACGCGGCAACGCGTTGCCGGCGGCCATCAGCTACGTCCTGCTCGTGGGCTGGGAGACCGTGCTCTGCGCCCTGGCCACGCTCGCCACGGCGACCGTCTTCGACCGACTGGGCTGGGGCAGCGGCAACCTCACCAAGGTTGTCGCGTTCCTCGTCGTGGCCATGATCGTCGTGCTCGCCGGGGTCCTCGGCTTCGACGCGATCATGCGCCTGCAGGGCATCATCACCGTCGCCACCGCCGTCCTGACCGTCGGCTACCTCGCACTGACCGCCGACCACATCTCCTGGGCCGCGGTGTCGTCGGTGCCGAGCGGGTCCGTCGAGGCGTTCGTCGGCACTCTCATCTTCGCGATGACCGGCTTCGGCCTCGGCTGGGTCAACTCCGGCGCCGACTATGCCCGCTACCTGCCGCGCGGCGCGTCGAGCCGAGGTGTCGTCGGCTGGACCACGTTCGGGGCGAGCGTGGCGCCCGTGGTCCTGGTGGTCTACGGCCTGCTGCTCGCCGCCTCCGACGAGCAGCTCAGCAGCGCGATCGCCGCCGACCCCATCGGTGCCCTGACGGCGCTCGTCCCTACCTGGTATCTCGTACCGTTCGCGATCGTCGCCATCCTCGGCCTCATCGGCGGCGCGGTCCTGGACATCTACTCGTCGGGCCTGGCGCTGCTCACCCTCGGACTGCGGGTGCCGAGGTGGGTGGCGGCGAGCATCGACGGTGTCCTGATGATCCTCGGCACCATCTACGTCGTCTGGATCGCCAACAGCTTCATCGGTCCCTTCCAGGGCTTCCTCATCACCCTCGGCGTGCCGATCGCCGGCTGGTGCGGCGTGTTCCTCGCGGACCTCGCGCTGCGCCGGCAGGCGTACACGGAGGCGGACCTCTACCGGCCCGAAGGCCGATACGGCTCGATCGGCGCGGCGGCGGTCGGACTCGTCGTCGCCGGTACCGCCGTCGGTTGGGGCCTGGTGACCAACAGCTTGGCGTCGTGGTTGTCCTGGCAGGGCTACCTGCTGTCGGCAGCGGGCCTCGGCGGCAGGACCGGGGACTGGGCATTCGCGAACCTCGGGGTGGCGGCGTCCTTCGCCATCGGCTTCCTCGGCTACCTGCTGCTCGGTCGGCGTCGCGTCCGCGACCAGGAACGCACCGACTGATCCGGGCAGTCCCGGCATAATGCCAGCTGTCCCAGGAACCCTGAAAGGATGGGCGATGAAGCTCGGGCTGCACTACTGGAATTTCTCCACGCCCGCCGACCCGTCCGAGACGGCCGGGGCGCTGGCGGAGACCGCCCGGATCGCGGAGCAGGCCGGGATCGCCGCTTTCACGGTCATGGACCACTACTTCCAGATGGAGTTCACGACGTCGGCCGAGGAGCCGATGCTCGAGGCCTACACCACCCTGGGCTACCTGGCGGCGAAGACCGAGCGGATGTCACTCGGCGTCCTCGTCACCGGGGTGATGTACCGCTATCCGGGCCTGCTCGCCAAGATCGTCACCACGCTCGACGTGCTCTCCGGTGGGCGGGCCCGGCTCGGCATCGGCGCCTCCTGGTACGACCGTGAGCAGCGCGGCCTCGGCGTGCCGGTCGTCCCGGTCGGCGAGCGCTTCGAGCGGCTCGAGGAGACGTTGCAGATCTGCCTGCAGATGTGGAGCGACAACAACGGCCGGTTCGACGGCAGGCACTACCAGTTGGCCGAGACGCTGAATGTGCCGGCGCCCATCAGCCGGCCGCACCCCCCGATCATGATCGGTGGCGGCGGCGAGAAGAAGACGCTCCGGCTCGTGGCCCGCTACGCCGACGCCTGCAACGTGTTCGGCAACAGCCCGGCGGAGGTCGCGCGCAAGCTCGACGTGCTGCGGGAACACTGCGCCGCCGAGGGCCGGGACTACCGCAGCATCGACAAGACGGTGCTGGTCACGCGACCGCCCCTGGCCGACGTCGACGGGTTCGTGGCCGAGGTGGCCGAGTACGCGGCGCTCGGCGTCACCGAGGTGCAGACAATGCCCGACCGCCACCCGGTGGAGTTCGCGCAGGAACTGGCCGAGCAGCGGGTCGCGGCGCGACTCGCCGAACTCGCCTGATCCACTACCGGCTCGGCCGCCGGTGAACCCTAGGACAGGCGGCCGGGGCCTCGCGCGACCCGGAAGCGCAGGTGGGTCACGGTTCCGGTGACCGGCTTTCCTTCCGCGATCAGCTCGGCACGCTCACCGGCGAACATGGGTGTTCCCGCGCCCAGCAGGAGTGGAACCAGGTGGATGCGTACCTCGTCGAGCAGGTTCGCCCGGAGCACCTGGCGGGCGACATCGGCCCCGAGCACCAGGACGTCCTTGTGTCCGGCGGCCTGCTTGGCGCGGCGCACCGCAGCCTGCATCCCGTCGAAGGCGAACGTTCCGCCGTTGTCACCGGCCAGGTCCTGCCTCGCCCGGTGGGTCACCACGAAGCTGGGGACACCGGGCCACGGGGTACCGCCCCACGGGCCGAGGCCGAGATCGAAGGTGCGTCGCCCGATGACCGTTGCTCCGACGGCCGCGTCCACTTCTCGGCGCACCGCGGCGTCGACCTCGCCCCCGGGCCCCTGCTCGGCCATCCATGCGTGCAGGCGTTCGCCGCCGTCGCCCATCGGCTCCGCCTCGCGGACGTTCGGCCCGGCCGTGAACCCGTCCAGGGACATCGACACGTCCAGCACGACCTTGCCCATCGCTGACCTCCGCCACACTCGCAGCACCGCCGTCCGGCGCCGTCAGGAGGTAGTCGGAGCCGACCCGGCGGTCCCGACATGGGCTCTCGAAATGAGGGTTTCTCATGCGGCGAGGGGCACGGCGACGGCTCAGGCTGGGCCGTCGCCGCGCTCCCCCGTCAGTCGCGCGCCCAGCGGCCGACGACCGCCGCCGCGCCGCCACCCCGGCGAACGGGCTCGGCAGCGGCGACCAGCCGGCCGTCCGCGAGGAACTCGATACCGGTCGCCGCGCCGATCTCCGCGGTGGGCGAGAAGGCGTGGCCCGGCGGGAGGCCGGTGGCGTACCCGGTGATGAAGGCCGGCTCCGCCTGGGTGCTGGCGCCGTTGCGCTGCGACGCCCGCGGCGCGGCGAGGGCCTCCGACAGCGGCATGCCCCGGTCGATCCGGTTGACCAGCATCTGCAGGACGGTGGTGATGATCGTTGCGCCGCCGGGCGAGCCGACGGCCAGGAACGGCCGGCCGTCGGCCAGCACGATCGTGGGTGCCATGGAGCTGCGCGGGCGTTTGCCCGGCCCCGGAAGGTTCGGGTCGGTCGCGGCGCCCTGGGTCGGCGCGAAGTTGAAGTCGGTCAGCTCGTTGTTGAGCAGGAATCCCCGGCCGGGCACGACCATGCCGTTGCCGCCGGTCGCCTCGATGGTCAGCGTGTATTCGACGACGTTGCCCCACCGGTCGGCCACGGTCAGGTTGGTGGTGCCGGTGCGGTCGTCGCGGACGTCGGCGGCCGCCGCCGCCGAGCAGCCGCCGTAGGCGCCGTCGGGGACGCCGGGCGCGACCGGCTTGGGCAGCGCCGCCGACGGGTCGATCAGGCAGGCCCGCTCCTTGGCGTACGCGTCGCTGAGCAGTTCCCGGAGCACGTCCCGCGGGGTGTGGTCGCCGACGTACCGGTTGCGGTCGGCGAACGACAGCGCGCTGGCCTCCAGGTAGCGGTGCATCGCCTGGGTCGCGGTCATGGACCGCAGGTCGAACTGCTCCAGGATGTTGAGGGCCTCCCCCACAGCGGTGCCGCCGCTGGACGGGGTGGCCATGCCGTACACCTCGAGGCCCCGGTAGTCCGAGCGGGTCGGCTCGGGGAAGCGGGTGCGGTACGCGGCGAGGTCGGCGGCGGTCATGCGGGCCGGGCGGATCGGGTACAGCCACGAGCCGACCGGCTCCGCCGCCACCGGCGGGTGCTGCACGGTCGCGACCACATCGCGGCCGACCTCGCCGTGGTAGAAGGCGTCGGTGCCCCGCTTGGCGATCAGCCGGTACGTGTCGGCAAGGTCGGGGTTGCGGAAGGTGCTGCCGACCGCCGGCGGCTGCCCGCCGGGCAGGTACAGCGCGCTGGTCGAGCTGAACTGGCCGAACGCCGCCTGGTTCCCGGCGACCTGACCGGCGAAGGTCTCGTCAACGGGAAAGCCCTCCTCGGCAACCCGCGCGGCGGGCCTGAGCAGCTGCGCGAGCGACCGGGTGCCCCAGCGGTCCAGCGCGTCCTGCCAGGTGAGCAGGGTGCCCGGGACGCCGACCGACAGCCCGCTGATCCGGGCCTCGTCGAACTGGTACGGCTTCCCGGTGGCCGGGTCGATGAAGGTGGTCTCGTGCATCGAGGCCGGTCCGGCCTCGCGGCCGTCGATGGTGTGCACCCGCCGGCTCTTCGCGTCGTAGAAGACGAAGAAGCCTCCACCGCCGATGCCGGCCGAGAAGGGTTCGGTGACGCCGAGGGTCGCCGCGGCGGCGACCGCAGCGTCGACCGCGTTGCCGCCGCGCCGCAGCACGTCCAGGCCGACGGCCGTGGCCGTGGCGTCCACCGTGGACACCGCTCCCCCGTAGCCGACGGCCACCGGCTCCTTCGGTGGCCCGGCCGGCTTCGCCTGGGCGGGCATGGCGGTCCCGGCCACGAGCGTGGCCAGGGCGATGGTCGCGGTGACGAGGGCCCGAGGTCTCATGCGGCCTCCCAGATCGACATGAGTGAACCTCCTGCCTACTCCACCGATCGAGGGCGGGCAACCCGAGGGTTGACGGCTGGTCCGCCTGCGGCCTACGGTCCTTTAAACCATCGGGTTGAAAGGACGGGGCCGGATGACCACGGATGCGCTGTCCCGGACCTTCGCCGCCCTCGCGGATCCGACCCGCCGCGACATGGTGGCCCGGCTCTCCGAGGGCGACGCGACCGTCAGCCAGCTGGCCGAGCCGTACCGGATGACGCTGCAGGCGGTCTACAAGCACCTGCGGGTGCTCGAGGACGCCGGGCTGGTCAGCCGGCCGAGCGGGCCGCAGCCCCGGCCGGTGCGCCTGGAGGCCGAGGCCTTCGACCTGATGGACACCTGGATCGAGCGCCACCGGAGCCGCGTCGAGCAGCGCTACCGCCGCCTCGACGCCGTCCTGGCGGAGATGGAAGGAGACGGACATGGAGAGGATCACGGAAACCGCGATCGAAGCCGATCCGAGGCTGCCGGTCATCCGGATGACTCGTGACTTCGCGGCACGGCCCGAGCAGCTGTTCCGCGCCCACACCGATCCCGTGTTGTTCGCCAGGTGGGTGGGTCCCGACGACATGGCCACCCGGATCGACCACTGGGACGCGTCCACCGGCGGCAGCTGGCGGTACGTCTCGGCGCGTGACGGCACGGAATACTGGTTCCGCGGCTGCTTCCACGACGTACGGCCGGACCGCATCGTGCAGACCTTCACGTTCGAGGGCGAGCCCGACGGGGTCGCGCTGGAGACGCTGTGGTTCGAGGACCTCGGCGACGGCCGTACGCGGCTGCGCACCCAGTCGCTGGTCGACAGCTTCGAAGGCCGCGACGCGTGGCTGCGCACCGGCATGGAGGTCGGTGTCAACGAGGGCTACGCGAAGCTGGAAGGGATGATCATCGATGGCGCTGTCTGACCGTCCGGCCGAGCGGCACCGACAGGTTGCCGGGCTGTTCACGGACCGGGTCCGGGGCACCCGGTCGTGGGACGTGCCGTCCCCGGTCGCCGGCTGGACCGCCCGCGACGTGGTGCGCCACCTCACCGAATGGTTCCCCGGATTTCTCGCCTCCGGCGCCGGCATCGACCTGCCCCCGGGGCCGTCCGTGAACGACGACCCGGTCGCCGCCTGGCAGGCGCACGCCGATGCCGTGCAGGCGGTGCTGGACGATCCGGAGACCGCGCACCGGCACCTCACCAACCCGCACATCGGCAGCCTGCCGCTGGCGGAGGCGATCGACCGGTTCTACACCACCGACGTGTTCATGCACACCTGGGATCTCGCCCGGGCCACCGGCCAGGACGACGCGCTGGACCCGGAGCTCTGCGCTCAGCTCCTCGGCGGGATGGAGCAGATGGAGGAGATCATCCGCTCGTCCGGCCAGTACGGCCCACGGGTGGCGGTGCCCGAGGACGCGGACGCCCAGACCAAGCTGCTGGGTTTCATCGGCCGGGATCCGTTCTGGTCGAGGCCGTGAACCGAGCCCCGGCCGGCGGTCGTCAGGACCGCCGCACCGTCGTCCGGTCCCGCAACCAGTGCTCGAAGTCGGCGGCGACGATGCGCTCAAGGCGACGTGATGGCGCCAGGCTGTGGGCTTCCGGGACGGCTACCGGCCGAGAACGTCCACGGCGAGTTCCCGGACCACCGACTCGTCCACGTCGACGCCGAGCCCCGGACCGGTCGGCACGCGTGCGACACCGTCCTTGATCTCGACCGTCGCCCCGGTGGCGTAGGAGGAGGTGAGGAACTGCCGCCCGTTGAGGTCGACCGGCGTGTCGATGCCGTACGCGGCGAACAGGTGCAGCGACGCGGCCAGGCCCAGGTCGGAGTCGGTGAGCCCGGAGCCCATGAGCCGGACGCCGGAGTCCTCGGCCAGGGCGCAGAGCCGCCGCGACAGCGTCAGCCCGCCGCTGCGCTGCACCTTGGCGATGGCGACGTCCACCGCGTTGAGCTTCACGAAGGTCGCCAGATCGCTCGGATGGCGCAGGCTCTCGTCGAGCGCGACGGGGATCGGAGAGGTCTCCCGCAACCGGCGCTGCCCGGCGACGTCGTTGGCGGGCAGCGGCTGCTCGAACGCGGTGACGTCGTAGTCGGCCAGCCGGCGGGCCATCCGCAGCGCGCCGTCGACGGTGTAGCCCTGGTTGGCGTCCACCCAGAGCGCGGCGTCGGGCGCGGCCTCGCGGACGGCCCGCACCACGGTGGCGTCCTCGGCTTCGCTGTGCAGGCCGACCTTCACCTTGAACGCCCGGTAGCCCAGGGCGCTGCCCTCGGCGACGGCGTCGGCCACCTCGCCGGCGGTCTGCCCGGCGACGATCCAGCCGAGCTCGATGGTGTCCCGGCGGCGCTGTCCCCACAGCATTCCGACCGGTACGCCCAGGGCGCGGCCGAGCAGGTCGTGCAGGGCCACGTCGACCGCGCTCTTGGCCAGGGGCGAGCCGATGGTGAAGCCGCGGTTGATCGCGCGGTCGAAGGCGGTGGTGACGCCGTCGAGGTCCCAGGCGGGACGGCCGAGGATGGCCGGGGCGAGGTAGCGGTCGATGGTGGTGACGATCGATTCGGCGGTCTCGTAGGTCCAGGCCGGGATGGGGGTGGCCTCGCCCCAGCCGGTGACGCCGCCGGCGGTGACCTTGACCAGCACGCGGATGCTCGGGGTGCCGGCGACGGCGACCGAGCCGCCGGAGACGCCGAACGAGCGGACGGTGGGCAGCGCGACGGCGTAGGTGTCGACCGCCTCGATGGTCAGGCCGGCGAGCGGGGTCACGAGCCCACCTTCGCGGTGCTGCCGCGCAGGACCACTTCGCCGCCCATCCGCAGGAGCCGCCGGCGCCGCCCGTTGTTCTCGGTGAGCGCGAGCTCCATGGCCTTCTCACCGAGGGTCTGCAGCGGCAGCGCCACGGTGGTGAGCGGCGGGGTGAGGTCGCGGACGATGGGGATGTCGTCGAACCCGGCGACGGAGATGTCGTTCGGGACGGACAGGCCCTGGTCGCGCAGCGCCGCGCAGGCGCCGATGGCCATGACGTCGGTCAGGGCGAAGACGCAGGTGGCCGTCGAGCCCCGGGTCAGCAGCTCGGTCATGGCGCCGTAGCCGCCGTCGCGGGTGAAGGGCGCCTCGACGATGTCGGCCGGGGCGAGCGCCACGCCGGCCTTGGCCAGTTCCTCGCGGAAGCCGCCGAGCCGGTCGGCGACCGTGGTGAGCGCCGGCGGTCCGGAGAGGACGGCGAAGCGGCGGTGGCCGAGGTCGAGCAGGGCGCGGGCCATGGCGGCGGCGCCGGCCCGGTTCTCCGGCAGCACGCTGTCGACCTTCAGGCTGCGGTGGCGGCTGACCACGGCGACCCGGCCGCCACCGTCCAGGTAGGGCTTCAGCTCGGCCTCCAGGGCCCGTTCCCACCGGGCGTCCTCGAAGCCGGAACCGATCAGCAGGATGGCCGGGGCGCGCTCGGCGCGCAGCATCGACACGTACGCGATCTCGCGCTCCGGGTCGCGGAAGGTGCTGGCCAGCATGACGAGCAGGTCGTTGGCGCCGGCGACCCGCATGACCCCGCCCGCGATGGCGGCGAAGTAGGGGTCGGTGACGTCGTGGCAGATGACGCCGACGGTGCGGTGCGAGGCGCCGGCGAGCGCTCTGGCGTGGGCGTTGGGCGTGTAGGCGAGCTTCTCGGCGGCGGCGAGGACCCGGTCGCGCAGTTGCGGGGTGACGCGCATGCCGTTGAGCGCCCGGGAGGCCGTGGCCAGCGAGACGTCGGCGGCCTTGGCCACGTCTTCCAAGGTCACGTGCGCCCGTGGCTGCATCGGTTTTCCCCCTGCGGAAGTTCTTGACCGGATTATTTCGGCGTGGTTACCGTAGCACCCTGAAAGCGCTTACTGAAAGCGCATTCAGGGCCGGTTCCCCGTCCTCACCGGGGTCGCCCGGCCCTGCCGACGGCACGCGCCTACCCAGCGGCTGAGTACCCGGAAACCGCCGGCCAGCCAGGGAGAACGGAGGGTCATGGCCGCGCAGAGCACCATCGAGCAACCGGAGCGCACCACCGCTCCCGCCGGCGCCACCGCGTCGGCCACCCGCCGCCCCGGCGGGGCGGGCACCGGCCTGCTCCGGTTCGCCCGGAACACCTGGCGCCCCGCCGCGGTCCTCGTGGCCATCCTTCTCGTCTGGTGGGTGGTCACCGCCGCGGAACTGGTGAAGCCCTACCTGGTCCCCTCGCCCGGCACGACGCTGGACGTGGTCCTCGCCCAGCCGGGCTACTTCACCCACCACACCTGGATCACCACCTACGAGACGGTGCTGGGCTTCGCCATCGCCATCCTGGTCGGCGTGCTCTCGGCCGTGGTCATGGTCTACTCGCCCACCGTCGAGAAGAGCCTCTACCCGCTGCTGCTGTTCGCCCAGGTCATCCCCAAGATCGCGATCGCGCCGCTGTTCATCGTGTGGCTCGGCTTCGGGCTCTCGCCCAAGGTCGTCGTCGCGGTCCTGATGGCCTTCTTCCCCATCGTCATCTCCACGGTCACCGGCCTGAAGTCGATCGACCCGGAGATGCTGCAACTGTCCGCGACCATGGGCGCGGGCCCGGCCCAGACGTTCCGGAAGATCCGGTTCCCCGCCGCCCTGCCGCACCTGTTCGCCGGCCTGAAGGTCGCCGCCACCATGGCCGTCACCGGCGCCGTCGTCGGTGAGTTCGTCGGCGCCAACGAGGGCCTCGGCTACGTGATCCTGCAGGCCAACGGCAACCTCGACACCCCGACCCTGTTCGCCGGGCTGATCATCATGTCGCTGCTCGGCGTGATCCTCTTCGTCGTCGTCGAACTGCTGGAGTACCTCGTCATGCCCTGGCACGCCAGCCGCCGCACCGACGCCGCCACCACAACGATGTGAACAGGAGAACCTTCGGATGAAGTTGCGTACTCTCGCCGTCGCGCTCGTGCCGGCACTCCTTCTGGCCGCCACCGCCTGCGGCTCGTCCTCCGACGAGCAGGAGAAGAACGCCCAGGGCCTGGACAAGGTGACCCTGACCCTCAACTGGTACCCGTACGGCGAGCACGCGCCGTTCTACTACGGCAAGAAGAAGGAGATCTTCGCCAAGCACGGCATCGACCTGACCATCCAGGCCGGCCAGGGCTCGCAGAAGACCGTGCAGGCCACGGCTGCCGGGCAGACCGACTTCGGCTGGGCCGACACCCCGGCGCTGCTCTCGGCCGTCGGCCAGGGGATGGACGTCAAGAGCGTCGGCGTCTTCCTGCAGACCACCCCGTCGTCGGTGCAGTTCTTCAGCGACAAGAACATCGCCTCCCCCGCCGACCTCAAGGGCAAGACCATCGCCTCCACGGCCGGCGACGCGCTGAGCAAGACCTTCCCGGCGTTCCTCAAGGCCAACGGCCTGGCCGCCGGCGACGTGACCCTGCAGAACACCGACCCGGCCGGCAAGATGGCCGCCGTCATGTCGGGCAAGACCGACGCGCTGCTCGGCTTCGCCACCGACCAGGGCCCGACCATGCAGGAGAAGGCCGGCAAGCAGGTCTCCTACCTGAAGTTCGCCGAGCACGGCCTGAGCTTCTACAGCAACGGCCTGATCGCCTCCAGCGACACCATCAAGAACAAGCAGGACCTGGTCAAGCGGATGGTCGCGGCCAGCAGCGAGGCGTGGTCCGCCGCCGAGAAGGACGCGGCCGGCGCGGTCGCGGCCATGGCGGGCGCCTCCCAGCAGCTGCCGTCGGAGAAGGTGCTGACCGACCAGTTCAACGCCACCCTGCAGCTGCTGCACACCGACGCCACCAAGGGGCAGGCCCCGGGCGTCAACGACGAGGCCGACTGGCAGAAGACCATCACCGTCTTCGCCGACGCCGGTGTGATCACCAAGGCGGAGTCCCCGTCGGCCTACTGGGACGCGAGCTTCGCTCCGAAGGGTTGATTCTGATGACGGTCGGCAACACCACCACGCAGCGCTCCGCGGACGCCACGGCGACCGGCGCCGCGGTCGACATCGACGAGGTCGCGGTCCGGTTCCGCACCAAGAAGAAGGACGTCACGGCGCTGCGCGACGTCTCGGTGCGGATCGAGCCGGGCGAGTTCGTCGCCATCGTCGGTGCCTCCGGTTGCGGCAAGTCCACGCTGCTCAAGCTGGTGTCCGGCCTGCTGCGGCCCTCGTCCGGCCAGGTCCGCCTGCACGGCGAGGACGTGCGGGGGCCGCGGCGCGACATCGGGTACGTCTTCCAGCGCGCCGCCCTGCTGGAGTGGCGCACGGCCCGGCGCAACATCCTGCTCCAGGCCGAGATGCGGGGCATGCCCAAGGCGCAGGCCCGCCAGCGCGCCGACGAGCTGATCGCCATGACCGGGCTGACCGGCTTCGAGGACGCGTACCCGAACGAGCTGTCCGGTGGCATGCAGCAGCGCGTGGCCCTGTGCCGCGCGCTGCTGCACCGCCCCCCGGTGCTGCTCATGGACGAGCCGTTCGGTGCGCTCGACGCCCTCACCCGCGAGCAGATGAACGTCGAACTGCGGCGGATCTGGCGGGAGACCGGCACCACCGTCCTGCTGGTCACGCACTCCATCGCCGAGGCGGTCTACCTGGCCAACCGGGTGATCGTCATGACCCCTCGACCCGGCACCGTCGCCGAGGTCATCGATGTCGACCTTCCCGTCGAGCGGGACTACGGCCAGACCATGTCGGCGCCGGAGTTCGCCCGCGCCACGGGACGCATCCGGGACCTGCTGGGTGCGACGACGACCGCCGAATAACCACTGGAAGGACACACACGTGGAGCGCACGTCAATCGGGATCATCCTCAACGGGGTGACCGGCCGGATGGGGTACCGGCAGCACCTGGTCCGGTCCCTGCTCGCCATCCGCGAGCAGGGCGGCCTGCCCGCCCGCGACGGCAGCCGCATCTGGCCCGAGCTGACACTGGTCGGCCGCAACGAGGCCAAGCTCGCCGAGATCGCCGCCCGGCACGGGCTGACCTCGTACACGACCGACCTGGACGCCGCGCTCGCCGACGACTCCCACCAGATCTACTTCGACGCGCAGGTCACCGCGCAGCGGGAGAAGGCCATCCGGGCGGCCATCGAGGCCGGCAAGCACATCTACACCGAGAAGCCGCTCGCCGAAGGGCTGACCGGGTCGCTGGAGCTGGCCCGGCTCGCCGCCGCCAAGGGCGTGAAGAACGGTGTCGTGCAGGACAAGCTGTTCCTGCCCGGCCTGCGCAAGCTCAAGCGGCTGGTCGACAGCGGCTTCTTCGGCCGGATCCTGTCGGTGCGCGGCGAGTTCGGCTACTGGGTGTTCGAGGGTGACTGGCAGGACGCGCAGCGGCCGAGCTGGAACTACCGCGCCGAGGACGGCGGTGGCATCACGGTGGACATGTTCCCGCACTGGCACTACGTGCTGGAGCAGATCTTCGCCCCGGTCACGGCGGTGACCGCGCACATCGCCACGCACATCCCCGAGCGGGTGGACGAGACCGGACAGACCTACCGGGCCACCGCCGACGACGCCGCGTACGGCATCTTCGAGCTGGCCGGCGGCATCACCGCGCAGATCAACTCCTCCTGGGCGGTCCGGGTCTACCGGGACGAGCTGGTGGAGTTCCAGGTCGACGGCACACACGGCAGCGCCGTGGCCGGGCTGCGCGAGTGCCGCATCCAGCACCGCGGCGCCACCCCCATGCCGGTGTGGAACCCGGACCTCCCGGTCACCGAGCCGTTCCGCGCCCAGTGGCAGACCGTGCCCGACAACGAGGACTTCGACAACGGGTTCAAGGTGCAGTGGGAGGCGTTCCTGCGGCACGTCGTCGACGACGAGCCGTTCCCGTGGGACTTCCTGGCCGGCGCCCGCGGCGTCCAGCTCGCCGAGGCCGGGCTGCTCTCGGCGCGGGAGGGGCGGCGGGTCGAGATCGAGGAGATCCGGCTGTGACCGCCCGCATCACCCTCCCGCTCGCCGACGGCGGTGCCGAGGAGCTGACCCTGCGCGAGCCGGCCGGCTGGCGGCGGCCGGCCACCCCGCCGGCCAGTCGGATCGCGTACGCGGCGGCGCACGTGGTCGCCGACCCGCACGCCGACAACGCGCCCAGCCGGCCCGCGCGGCTGGACTGGGACGCCACGCTGAACGTGCGGCGCAACCTCTGGTCCTGGGGGCTCGGTGTGGCCGAGGCGATGGACACCGCCCAGCGCGGCATGGGGCTGGACTGGGCGGCCACCCGGGAGCTGATCCGGCGCAGCGCCGCCGAGGCCGCCGCCTGCGGCGGGCGCATCGTCGCCGGTGCGGCCACCGACCAGCTCACCGGCCTGCCCGACACCCTGGACGAGGTGGTCGGCGCGTACGCCGAGCAGCTGGCGTTCGTGCAGGAGTGCGGGGCGACCCCGGTGGTGATGGCCAGCCGGCAGCTCGCCGCGCTGGCCACCGGGCCGGACGACTACCTCAGCGTCTACGAGCAGGTGCTGCGGGAGACGTCCACGCCCGTGGTGCTGCACTGGCTCGGCGACATGTTCGACCCGGCCCTCGCTGGCTACTGGGGCGCCACCGACCTCGACGAGGCGACCAAGACGTTCGTGTCGCTGGTGCAGGCGCACGCCGACCGGATCGACGGGGTGAAGGTGTCGCTGCTCGACGCCGAGCGGGAGGTGCGGCTGCGCGAGCTGCTGCCGCCCACCGTCAAGGTGTACACGGGCGACGACTACCACTACCCGGAGCTGATCGCCGGCGACGGCCGGCGGTCCAGCCACGCGCTGCTCGGCGCGTTCGCGGCCATCGCGCCGGCCGCGTCGGCGGCGCTGCAACGCCTCGACGCCGGTGACACCGCGGGCTTCCGGGAGATCCTGGACCCCACGGTGCCGCTGTCCCGGCACGTCTTCGCCCCGCCGACCCAGTACTACAAGACCGGCATCGCCTTCCTGTCCTGGCTCAACGGCTTCCAGCCCGGCTTCACCATGGTGGGCGGGCTGCACAGCGGGCGCAGCGTGCCGCACCTCGTGCAGGTGTTCCGGCTCGCCGACGCCGCCGGGCTGCTGCTGGACCCGGACCTGGCCGTGGCGCGGATGCGCCGCTACCTGTCGGTTGCCGGGGTGGCCGCATGAGTGTCGACCCCAGCCTGGCGAAGCTGTCGCTCAACCAGCGCACCACCGAGTCCTGGTCGGTGCGGGAGGCCGTCGAGGGCTGCGTCCGCGCCGGAATCCCGGCGATCGGGCTGTGGCGCGAGCCGGTCGCCGAGATCGGGGTGGCCGCCGCCGCGAAGCTCGTCGCCGACGCGGGACTGCGGGTGTCGTCGCTGTGCCGGGGCGGCTTCCTCACCGCGGGCGGCGAGGCCGGCCGGGCCGCGCTGGAGGACAACCGGCGCGCCATCGACGAGGCGGCCGGGCTGGGCACGGACTGCCTGGTCATGGTCGTCGGCGGGCTGCCGCCCGGTTCCCGCGACCTGATCGGCGCCCGGCAGCGGGTGGCCGACGCCCTCGGCGAGCTGGCCCCGTACGCGGGTGAGCGGGGCGTGCGGCTGGCCCTGGAGCCGCTGCACCCGATGTACTGCGCCGACCGGGCGGTGCTGTCGACCCTGGGTCAGGCGCTCGACCTGGCCGAACCGTTCCCGGTCGCGCAGGTGGGCGTCGTCGTGGACACCTTCCACATCTGGTGGGACCCGGACGTCTGGCGGCAGATCGCCCGGGCCGGCGACCGCATCGCCAGCTTCCAGGTCTGCGACTTCCTCACCCCGCTGCCCGCCGACGTGCTGCTCGGCCGCGGCATGATGGGCGACGGGCACATCGACTTCCCGCCGTTCCGGCGGGCGGTCGAGGAGGCCGGCTACACCGGGGACACCGAGGTGGAGATCTTCAACGCCGAGGTGTGGGCGACCGACCCCGACGAGGTCCTCGCCACCATGAAGGACCGTTACCGCCAGCTCGTGCTCGCCGACTGATGCGGGTCGTCGTCGCCCCCGACTCGTTCAAGGGCTCCGCCACCGCCGACGACGCGGCCCGGGCCCTGGCAGGCGGCTGGCTGGCCCACCGGCCCGGCGACGACGTACGGCTGCTCCCCCTGGCCGACGGCGGCGAAGGCACCCTCGACGCCTTCGCCGCCGCCCGGCCCGACGCCGAACGCCGCACGGTGACCGTGCCCGGGCCCGACGGCCGGCCGGTCGCCGCCGCCTGGCTCCTGCTGCCGGATCGCACCGCCGTGCTGGAACTGGCCCGCTCCAGCGGGCTGCCCCTGATGGCCTCCCCCGACCCGCTCGGCGCGCACACCTACGGGCTCGGCGCCGTGGCGCGGGCCGCCCTCGACGCCGGGGCCACCCGCCTCGTCGTCGGCCTCGGCGGCTCCGCGTCCACCGACGGCGGCACCGGCGCGCTGCGCGCCCTCGGGCTGCGCCTGCACGACGACCTCGGCCGGGACCTGCCGCTCGGCGGCGCCGCCCTGGCCGGCCTGGCCCGCATCGACGCCACCGACCTCCGGCCCCCGCCGCCCGGCGGCGTACGGCTGCTGGTCGACGTGACCGCGCCGCTGGCCGGCCCGGCCGGCGCCGCCGCCGTCTTCGGGCCGCAGAAGGGCGCGCAGCCGGCGGACGTGACGCTGCTGGACGACGCGCTGCGCCGGTTCGCCGGGCTGGCCGGCGGCGACCCCGACGAGCCGGGCGCCGGCGCGGCGGGCGGCACCGCGTACGGGCTGGCCGCCGTGTGGGGGGCCGCCATCGTGCCGGGCGCCACGACGATCGCCGACCTGGTCGGGCTGCCCGGCGCGCTCGCCGGGGCGGACGTGGTGCTCACCGGTGAGGGACGGTTCGACGAGACCTCGCTGACCGGCAAGGTGGTCGGTTCGCTGCTGGACTCGGCCGCGGCCGCCGGTGTCCGCGTCGCGGTGGCCGCCGGGCAGGTCGCCGGGCCGGTGCCCGGATCGGTCGCGGCAGCGGTGTCCCTGACGGAGCTGGCCGGCACGGTCGACGCGGCCCTGAGCGACCCGACGCGCTGGCTGGTCGAGGCCGGCGGCGTGCTGGCAGACCGCCTGAGCGCACGCTGACGCAGGGATCCCGCGCGGTGCGCGGTCGTCAGACCGGCGCCGGATCGGCGCCGACCAGGACGGGGGCCCGCGGCGTCCGCCTTCCGTACCGCCGTGGAGACGTTCCTCACCGAGCCGTGATCCGGCGGGCGCCGCGGGCCGGGCCGCTGCTCATAAGCCGAGCTCACGGCCGTCCCCATAGGACGAAAGTCGCCCTCGGGGAAGAGGCGAGCGACCGCATTCTCAGAGATGCGTCGTGGAAATTCCACTCGGGAGAATGCCCATGTTCACCTTGATCTCCCGCCGCTTCCGGAGTGGTCCGCTCGCGCCCGACCGCCGACGCCCGGCAGCGTGCCCTGCAGGAAGGTGCTCCCGATGCCGATGCGTGCAGTCCCCCGTACCGTCCGTCCCCGGGTCGGCGGATGACCGTGAACGCCCTCCCACCCGACGAGTTACTCACCACCACCCGGACGGTCCGGCGGCGGCTGGTGCTCGACCGGCCGGTCCCGCTGCACCTGGTGACCGAGTGCCTGGAGGTCGCGCTCCAGGCGCCCAACGGCGGCAACCGGCAGCCCTGGCACTGGGTGGTGGTCACCGACGCCGGGCTGCGCGCCGCGGTCGGCGAGATCTACCGCAAGGCCTGGCGGAACTACCGCCGGGAGGCCGGACCGGTCCGCACGGCGGCCGACCGGCGGCTGTGGGACGGTGGCGACCACCTCGCGGAGAACCTGGCCCGCGTGCCGGTCCTGGTGCTCGCCTGTGTCTCCCCGTCGGGCGGCCGGCTGCCCGACGGCAACCAGGCCAGCCTGTGGGGCTCCGTCCTGCCCGCCGCGTGGAGCTACCAGCTCGCCGCGCGGGCCCGGGGTCTCGGCACCGCCTGGACCACCGTCCACCTGCGGCACGAGCAGGAGGTGGCGGACCTGCTCGGGCTGCCCGCCACCGTCCGCCAGGGCGTGCTCCTGCCGACCGCGTACGTCGAGGGCACCTTCCGGCCGGCGGCCCGCCGGCCCCTGCACCGCGTGTTGCACGTCAACGGCTGGCAGGGACCGCGCGACGAGCAGCGGGAGGTGGCATGAGCTCCCCGACCGCCGTACCCCGCACACGGGTGGGCCTGGCCGGCCGGCCACGGCTGCTGGGCCCGACCACCGACCTGCCCGGCGGCGGCCGGTCCGCCCCGCTGCGCGTGCCGCACGGGCACCCGTTCTTCTTCGACCACCCGCTCGACCACGTCTCCGGGATGGTCCTGCTCTGCGCCGCGCTCGACCTCGTGGAGACCGACCCGGCCGCGCCCGGGGACGGCTGGCGCCTGCACACCCGGCTGGACTTCCCGGCGCTGTGCGAACTGGGCCGCCCCGTGTCGGTCCGGGGCACCGGCGACGGCGCCGGCCCGGACGGGCTGCGCGTCGACGTGACCCAGGAGGGGTCGACCACCTGCGGCGGCGTGCTGCGCTGGACACCCGGCACGCCACCCGGAGGCCCGGCCGTACGCCGGCTCGACCCGACGCCCTGCCGCGCCGAGCTGCTGCACCGCGCGCGGGCCGACAACGTGCTGCTCGGTGTGCCCGACGAGCAGGAGGACGCGATCACCTGGCCGGTGCTGCGGGCGCCCCACGACCACTACCTGGCCGGGTCGGGCGGCCGCGCCCACAGCACCCGGAGCCTGGTCGAGGCCGCCCGCCAGGTGACCACGATGCTCTTCCACCACGTCGGCGGCCGGCCGGCCGACACCCAGATGATCTGGCTGGGCCTCACCGCGGACCTGCCGTACGTGTGCCGGACCGAGGCGCTCGCCCTGCGCTGGTGGCGGACCCGGATCCGGGGCAGCCGGTTCAGTGTGGTGCTCGACCTGCTGCACGAGACCACCGGGCGGACGCTGGGCGGGGTGACCATCGACGTGACGGCGGTCAGCGCCGCGGCGTACCGGCGCTTCCGGCAGCGCGCGGCCGACGGCGGGGCGTCGTGACCGGCCGCCCCCGGCGGCAGCACGCTCACCAGGTGCTGTTCGTCGTCCTGCTGGCCGCCCTGGCGACGGCCGCGCTGCGGCAGCTCGCCGACATCGGCCGGGCGCCCCACGCGCTGGGCCTGGCCGTCACGCTGGCCTACCTCGGGTGGGTGCTGGCCGAGGCGCGGATCACCTTCCGGGACGCGCCCGCCGACGCGCCGCCCGACCCGACGCTCCCGGCGTACGCCACGGCGCGCACCGCGACCGCGGTGGCCGGGGTGCTGGCCGGCACGCCGTGGACGGCGTGGAGCTGGTGGCTGGCGCTGCCGGTGCTGCTGTTCGCCGGCGGCGTCGCCTTCCGGCTGTGGGCCATCCGGTCGCTGGGCCGGTTCTACAGCCACCGGGTGCTGGCGCACGAGGGACAGCACGTCGTCACCGACGGCCCGTACCGGGTGGTGCGGCATCCCGCCTACACCGGGATGCTCGCCGCCCACGCCGGGTTCGTGGCGTACTTCCTCAACCCGTGGAGCCTGGCGGCGTACGCCCTGCTGGTCGCCGCGATCGTGTGGCGCATCGGCCGGGAGGAACGGATGCTTACCGGGCTTCCCGGCTACCGGAGCTACGCCCTGCACACCGCCCGACTCGTCCCGAAGGTGTGGTGAGCACGATGCCGCTCGTCCGCTCCGGCCCGGCGCTCGCCGAGCCGACCGTGGTGGGGCACAAGTTCGCCCGGCAGCAGGTGCTGCGCGAGGCGGGCTTCCCCGTACCCCCGTTCTTCTGCGTTCCCGCCGAGGAGTTCGACCGGGTGCGGTCGGCGCTCGCGGAGCCGGTGCCGCCGGCCGGCCGGTGGCCGGCGGAGCTCGACGGGTGGGCGGCCCGGCGGCGCGCGGCCGTGCGCGAGCACGGCGTGCCCGACGCGCTGGGCCGGGCCGTGCTGGCGGAGTTCGACCGGCTGGTCGGCCCGGACGGCCTCGTGGCGGTCCGGTCGTGCGCGGTGGCCGGCGGCGACGGCGCGGAACCCGGCGAGGACAGCGCCGTCGACCCGGCGGCCGGCATGACCGACAGCTACCTGTACGTGCCGCGCGACCAGGTGCTGCGCCGGGTGGCCGAGTGCTGGGCGTCCGCCTACACCGACCGGGCGGTGCGCTACCGGTCCCACCGCGGCCTGGCCGTGGACGGGGCCCGGATCGCCGTCGGCGTGCAGCGGATGGTGGACGGGCGGCGGTCGTTCGTGGTGTTCACCCGCGACCCCCGGGACGGCGCCGACCGCCAGCTGGTCGCCGCCGCCCACGGCACCGGCGAGGGGGTGGTGCAGGAACGGGCGGACATCGACCACTTCTTCCGCGACCCGGCGACCGACTCGGTGCGCGCGGCGGTCGTCGTCAAGCGCCGGATGACCGTTCGGGACCCGGAGCGGGCCGGCGCGGTCCGCGACGTGCCGGTGCCCCCGGAGCTGACCGGGCCGCCGGTCCTCGGCGACGACGAGGTCCGCCGGGTGTGCCGGCTGGCCGAGCGGGTCGAGCGGGTGTTCGGCGCCCCGCAGGACATCGAGGGGACGCTGACCGAAGACGGCGAGATCCACCTCGTGCAGGCCCGCCCCGTCGTGCTCGGCGCGGCGGGCGGGCAGTCCCGCGACGCGGCCCCGGAGCGGACCGTCACCTGGACCAACCACAACCTCACCGAGAGCTTCCCGGGGGTGACCTGCGCGCTGACCTTCGCCCAGGCGCGCGAGTTCTACCGGCTGGCGTTCGGCGACTTCTACCGGCGGATGGGCGTGCCGGCCCCGACCCGCCGGCGGCTCACGGCCGAGCTGGCCAGCATGATCGGCATCCTGGACGGCCGGGTCTACTACCGGCTCGACTCCTGGCTGGCCCTGCACTCGACGCTGCCCGGCTTCGCCCTGCTGGCGGCCGCCTGGCAGCGCGGGCTCGGACTGTCCACCACGGAGCTGCCCGCGCCCCCACCGCCGGCGTACCCCGGCCGCCTGCTGCTGCGCGCCGCCCCCGCGCTGGCCCGGGCGTTCCTGCCGCTCCCGGGGCAGGTCCGGCGCTTCCTGCGGTGGTGGGACGAGCGGTACGCGCAGAACGCGGACCTCGACGGGCTCGACCCCGACGAGCTGGTCGCCCGCTACCGCACGCTGTGGACGGAGTTCGGCGAGCGGTGGGGCGTCACCCTCGTCGGCAGCTACGTCCTGCTCGCCGGCGTCGGCACGGTGGAGTGGCTGCTGCGCCGATGGGTGCCGGACCAGGACCGTTCCCTGCTCGCCGGTCTGCTCGCGGGCGGACCGGAGAACCGGTCCCTCGCCGGGGTCCGCTCGGCCGTCGACCTGGCCGACCGGATCCGCGCCACCCCCGGGCTGCCCGAGCTGCTGCGGGCCGGCGACGACCGGGAGACCTGGCGGCAGATCGCCGGTGGCCGCTTCGGCACCGACATCGCCGAGGCCATGCGGCGGCACCTGCGCCGCTACGGCGACCGCGCGGTGCACGACCTCAAGCTGGAGGAACGCTCGCCCCGGCAGGACCCGTGGCGGCTGCTGCCGACGCTGTCCGCGCTGGTCGAACAGGACCCCGCGACGACCGCCCCGGACCGGACCGCCGGTGAGGCGGACGAGGTCCTGCGCCGGGCCTGCCCCCACCCGCTGCGCCGGGCCGTGCTGCGCCGGGTGGTCGGCGTCGCCCGCTGGGGAGTGCGGGTACGCGAGGACACCCGGTACTGCCGCAGCCAGCTCTACGGGGTGACCCGCGACGTCATGTGGCGCCTCGGCGCCACGCTGGTCGCGGCCGGCCGCCTCGACGAGGCCGGTGACGTGGTGCACCTGACCACCGAGGAGGTGGTCGGTGCGGTCACCGGGACGCTGCACGAGCCCGACCTGCGCGGCGTGGTGGCCCGCCGGCGCGCCGCCCTCGCCGAGTCGGCCGCCCGCCCCGCGCCGCCGGCGTTCCTGCGGCTCTCGCCGGCCGACATCGCGGCCGGGGTGCTGCCCGCCACGGGCGGCACCGCGCCGGCCGGGCCGGGCGGCGACGGCCGGGTCCTGCACGGGCTGGCCTCCAGCGCCGGCCGGGCGCGGGCCCGCGCGCGGGTGGTGCTGGACCCGACGGCGGTGTTCGACCGGTCCGGCGACCACATCCTGGTGGCGCGGGAGACCGACCCGGGCTGGCTCTACCTGATGGTCGCCGCCAAGGGCATGGTGGTGGAACGGGGCAGCCTCATGTCGCACACCGCGATCACCGGCCGGTTGCTCGGCATCCCCTCGGTGGTCGCCGTCCCCGACGCCACCCGCGTCATCACCGACGGCAGTTTGATCGAGGTGGACGGCGTGGCCGGCACCGTCCGGCTGCTCGCCGGGACCGAGGAGGCTTCCGCATGCTGACCCCCGCCGGACCGCCCGTCGCGCCACGCTGCCCGGTGCCGGCACCCGCCCGCTTCCCCTTCGCGCCGGGGCCTGCCATGGCGCCGCCCGTGGAGTACGCCGACCTCCTCGACGGGGACGGGCTCACCCCGGTGACCCTGCCCAGCGGCAGTCCCGCGCTGCTCGTCACCCGGCACGCCGACGTGCGGACCGTGCTCGGGGACCCCCGGTTCAGCCGCGCGGCGTACACCGCGAAGCCGATGTTCGCCCGCGAGCGGGACTCGCTGGCGCTGGCGCTCAGCGACCCGCCCGACCACACCCGCCGCCGGCGCGCCGTCGCGGCCGCTTTCACCGCCCGGCGGGCCCGGGACAGCGTGCCCCGCATCCGCGCGCTCGCGGCGGAGCTGATCGCCGCCATGCGGGCCGCCGGCCCGCCGGTCGACCTGGTCGAGGCGTACGCCGTCCCGCTGCCGCTCACCGTCATCTGCGAGCTGCTCGGGATCACCGTCGAGGACGGTGCCCGGTGCCGGCCCTGGATGTCGGCCATGATGTCCACCCACCGGTACCCGCCGGAGGAGGTCGCGCGGGCGCACCGGCGGATGGCCGGGCACCTCGCGGACCTGGTCGACCAGCGGTGGCGGGCCGTCCGCGCCGGGGCGCCCGCCGACGGGCTGCTCGCCGAGCTGGCCCGGCCCGGGCCGGACGACGCCACGCTGAGCCGCGACGAGGCGGTGGCGATGGGCGCCGGCCTGTTGATGGCCGGCTACGAGACCACCGCCAACCAGCTCGCCAGCTGCGTCTGGCTGCTGCTCGCCGAGCGCGGCCGCTGGGAGCGGCTGCGCGCCGACCCCGGCCTGGTCGACGGCGCGATCGAGGAGATGGTCCGGTTGACGTCGCTGAACGCCACCGGCGGGGCGCCGCACGTGGCACTCGAGGACGTGCCGCTGTCCGCGGGGCTGGTCCGCGCCGGGCAGGTCGTGGTGCCGCTCGTGGACGCCGCCGGCCGCGACCCGGAGGTCTTCGCCGACCCGGCCGACCTCGACCTGACCCGCAGCCCGAACCCGCACCTCGGCTACGGCCACGGCCGGCACCACTGCCTCGGCGCACCGCTGGCCCGGGTGGAGCTGCAGGTCGGCGTGGCCAGCCTGCTCGCGGAGCTGCCCGGGCTGCGGCTGGCCGTGCCGTCCGACGAGGTGGACTGGCGGACCGACATGTTCATCCGCGGGCCGTGGCGGCTGCCCGTGACCTGGGACGGGGCGGCCCGGTGAGCGGGTTGCCGGCGGTGCCGGACGTCGTCTTCTCCGACCGGCAGTGCGCCGCCGCGCGCGCCGTCGTCGACGACCTGGGCGGCCCCGAGCGGGTCGACCTGGCCTTCCTGGGTGGCAGCCTCGCCGTGGGTCTCGGGCACGCCACCTCCGACGTCGATCTCTACGTGGTCGCCGACCGGCCGCCGGGGAGCAGCGCCGTGCTGACCCGCGACGGCGTGGAGGTCCACGTGCTCACGCTGGACGCCGCGACCGTGACGCGGCTGGTCGACGTCGGCTCGGCGTACACCGTGACCGGGGTCGACCGCGGCCAGCTCAACCTGGACCCGCGCACCCGGCACGGCCTGGTCCGGGTGCTGACCGGCTGGCGGCTGCGCTGCACCGACGGGTGGGAGCGGGAGCTGGCGCGGCTGCGCCGGGACACCGTCCGGCAGATCTTCGTGGCGCACCACGCGGCCCAGTTCGCCGGGTACGCCGAGGACGTCCTCGGCGCGCTCGATTCCGGCGACCCGTACACGGCGCTGGCCTCCTCGGCGCTGGCCCTGGAGGCGGCGGCCGAGGCGGCGCTGGCTGCTGCCGACGACATCTACCTCGGGGACAAGTTCCTGTTCCGCCGGCTGACGCGCACCCCGGCGACCGCGCCGTGGGCCGACCTGCTCTGGGGACTGCTGCACGAGCCGGTCGCCGCCGGGGAGCCCCTCCCCCGCCTGCGCGAACGCACCGACCGGCGACTGCGGGCCGGCAACCTGCTGCTCGCCTGGTGCGCGTTGGAGGGCTGGCCGGCGCCGCTGGCCACGCTCCCCGCGCCCTCGACAGCCGCACCGGCCCGGCGCAGCCCCTACGCCACGCCGCTGCGCTTCCGCGACGGCCTGGCCCTGATCGGTCCGCGCGAGAGCTACCGCGTGGACGACGCGGTGCTGCGCCGGTGGCGGGACGCCCGGCCCGGCGACCCCGGCGACGACCTGCGCGCGCTGGCCGCGCTCGGGCTGCTCGCCGCCGACGGCGGCCCGGCACCCGGCCCGCCGGACCCCGCCCCGCCGCCCGGTGTACGGCCGGAGCCCCTGTTCGCCTGGCAGCCCCGCACCGACCGGTTGCCCGGCCCCGTGGTGGCCCGCCCGGAGGCGGCGCGATGAGCGGACGCCCCGGCGACGCCGCCGCCCTGGTCGCCGTCGTCGGCGGCGACGGCGCAGGCAAGTCGACCCTGACCGGGCTGCTGCACCGGCGACTGACCGCCGCCGGCACACCGGCCCGCCGGGTGGACCGCTGGGACGTGCTGGCGGAGACGGACTATCCGAGCGCCGCCTGCCTGCGCCCGGACGAGCGCCAGGCACGCTCGTGCGCGGCGCGGATGTCCACCGGGCCGCGCCTGCTGTTCCTGCTCTGGGCCAGCGCCCTGGCGCTCACCGACCGGGCCGGCGGGATGCCCGGCGAGGTCGTCCTGCTCGACGGCTACTGGATGAAACACGCGGCCGCCGAGATCGCGTACGGCGCCGACCCGGCCTGGGTGGAGGCGGTCGCCGCCGGGCTGCCGGCCGCCGACCTCGTCGTCCACCTGCGCGTGGAGCCGGAGCTGGCCTGGGCGCGCAAGGACGGCCGGCCGCTGCCCTTCGAGTGCGGGATGGACCTGACCTGTTCGCGGTCGAGCTTCCTGGCCCACCAGGGGGCCCTGCTGGCCGTGCTGGACCGGTGGGCGGACCGGCACGGGTGGCTCGTCCTCGACGCCACCGCGCCGACGCCCGTGCTGGCGGACCAGGTGATCGCCGCCCTCGCCGACCGACGCGCCACGATGGAGGCATAGTGCGCACCGACGGACTGTTCCTGGCCGGCATCGGGGCGTACGTGCCGCCGAGCGTCCCCACCCGTACGGCGGTGGAGGAGGGCCGGTACGACCGGGAGAGCTGGGCGGCCGACGGCTGGCTCGGCGCGGCCGTGGCCGGGGACCTCGCGGCGCCGGACCTGGCCGTCCGGGCGGCCCGGCAGGCACTGGAGGGCGCGGACGTACGGCCCGAGGAGTTCCGGCTGGTGCTGCACGCCGGCACGCTGCACCAGGGCCCCGACGGGTGGCCGGCGTCGCAGTACGTGCAGCGGCACACCGTCGGCGGCTCGGCCCCGGCCATGGAGGTCCGGCAGGCCTGCAACGGCATGCTGGCCGCCGTGGGACTCGCCGCCGGCTACCTCGCCGGGTCGGCCGGGGCGGCGCTGCTGACCGGCGCCGACAACTTCGGCACGCCCCTCGTGGACCGCTGGCGCTACAGCGCCGGGGCGGGCACCAACCGGGGTTCCGTGCTCGGCGACGCGGGCACGGCGCTCGTGCTGTCCCGGCGGGCCGGCTTCGCCGAGGTGCTGGCCGTCGGCTCGGTGTCGATGCCGGCCGGGGAGGAGCTCTACCGGGACGAGCACCCGCTGTTCCCGCCCGCCTGCACGGTGGGGCGGCCGATGGCGCTGGGATCGCGCTTCGCCCGGTTCGCCGCGGCCGACCGGGACGCCTTCACCCGGATCAAGCGGACGCTGCAGGAGGAGCGGACCGCCCTGGCCCGGCGCACCCTGGCCGAGGCGGGCGTGCTGCCGGAGCAGATCACCCGGGCGGTCCACCTCTTCTCCGGCGGCGAGCCGTACGTGCGCAGCGTCCTCGAACCGATCGGCATCGACGCCGACCGCGGCGTGCTCGACTACGGCCGGCGGGTCGGTCACCTCGGGGTCAACGACCACGTCGCCGCGCTGGCGCACCTCATCGAGACGCGGGCCCTCGGGCCCGGCGACCACGTCCTGCTGGTCAACAACGGCGGCGCCTTCTCGGCGTCGTGCGTCGTGCTGCGCCTGCGCCACCTGCCGGCCCGCCCGCAGGGCTGAGCCCGACGACGACCAGGGCGGCGGCCCCCTGCGGGGGGCCGCCGCCCTGCTGTCGCGTTGCCGCCGGGTCAGGCCGGTGCCGGCTGCGGGACGGTCGCGGGCGACGACTCCGCCCGCCGCCCCCGCAGGTGCCGGCCCCACCAGTACAGGCCGCGCAGCAGGCAGACGATCGTCACGGCGAAGAACAGGGTGTAGACCACGTTGAACGCCAGGAGGACGCCGTACACCGTGGCGACGCTCGCGCCGAACATGAACTGGTCCCGGCCCTTCGCCGGAGTCGTGCCCGGGTCGGTGATCATGTAGTTGGTGAACAGGACGAACGCGACGCCGGTCATCGGGACCAGCGCGCCCCACAGGGCCACGTCCCAGATGAAGTGCCGCACCAGCGCCTGGATGACGAAGCCGCCGAGCCAGCCCACGATCAGCGGGACCTTCCGGGTCAGCATGGCGTTGAGCACGGTGCCGGCCGTGATGATGATCAGCGGCACCATCAGCGCGATCGAGTCCGGCACGTTCTCGGTGAACTGGTAGGGCGGAGCGATGTTCACCCAGGAGAACGCCAGCAGCGTGATGGTGATGCCGAAGTTGGACGGGTTCATGAAGTGGCGCATCCGCCCCTTGATCGGGGCGCGGAGAACCGTCTTCTGCCCGATCGCGACGACCACCGCGAAGGCGATCGGCCAGAACCGGTCATTGGCGTAGAGGAGCATGTTCGCGGCCAGCGCGGTGATGTGCGTGGGCAGCAGGAACGTGTACATGCCCCACACCCCGTTGCCGCTGTACGCCGGGCGGCGCCGCTGCGCCCAGGCGGTGACCCGCTCGATGACGATCTCGGCGGTGTAGCCGATCGCCAGCGCGAACAGCGGCCAGGTCCACGGCTGCTCGAAGCCGAGCACCGTGTAGCCGAAGATGTTGAAGACGCTCATGGACAGCGCGAAGTTGCGCAGCGCCAGATAGCGCGGGTCGCGGCGGTCGACGCGCGGGGGCACGCCCTCGGGCGGGGCGCCCATCCCGGTGACCCGCTCGCCCGGGGTCCGGCCGTTGACCGGCGCCGGACTGACCGGGACGGTGCTGCTGGCGTCGTCCCGGGTGGACGACGGGGCGTTACGTACGTCGGTCATGCCTACCTCACCTCCTGAGCGACATCCGTGAGCACGACGTCGTGCCAACCGGCGGTCAGCTGCGTGGTCTGGTGGTGCACGGTGCCGTCGACGGCGCGCCAGCTGATCTCGGCCTCGACGGGCCGGTCGCCGGCGGCGCCGAGACCGAAGAACACGTCGAAGCTCCGCTTGCCGGAGTGCCCGGAGCCGCCGTCGAGCTGGGCGAGCTGGGTACGTCCGTCCGCGGTGCGGATGCGGACCTGCGCGCCGTACGCGGGGCTCCCGGCACCGTCGGCGCCGCCGTCGACGGGGCGCTGGAGCCGGAGTCCGAGGAAGTTGCCCTGGCCGGCCTTCTCGTTGCGGTAGAAGACGGGGGCGCCCCACTGGCGGGCCACGGCGAAGTCCTGCGCGCCGTTGCCGTCGGTGTCGGCCACGGCGACGCCGCGGCTGGGCGTGTCGTCGGTCATGCCGAGTTCGGCACTGATGTTGGCGTAGCGCCCGTTGTCCTCGCGAACCCAGAACGCGAACGGCTGGGAACCGGCGATGTCGTCACCGGGTTCGGCCTTCGGCCACATGTGCGGCTCGGCGAGCATGAGGTCGTTGCTCATGGCCAGCTCCTGGAGCCAGGACCACCGGTTGATGGTGCCCTTGACGAAGCCGGTGGCCTGGACCACCGACAGCCGGCCGCTGTTGTCGAAGTCGGCCATCTTGCTGTCCCAGCCCCAGCCGACCCAGGCCATGTTGAGGTCGGCCGCCTTGTTGTCGAAGATCGCCTCACCCCGGTCGAGCCGGCGGCGGGCGTCCTCGGTGCTGGTGGCGTTGTTGCGCCAGACGAAGTTGCTCTCCTCCAGGCCCCAGGAGGTGGTGATGTTGCTGACGAACATGTCGAACCGGCCCTTGCCCTCCAGGTCGGCGAAGTCGATGGACATGCCCTTGAAGGAGTCCCGCCCGACCACCATGGACTTCGGCGTGAACGCTCCCCGCCGCCCCTCGGTCAGGCTGAACCGGATCCGGCCCGGGGTGGAGTCGTTGCGGAACAGGTGGTCGTGGCCGAAGTCGTTGGCGACGTAGAGCTCGGGGAGCAGGTCGCCGTCCAGGTCGGCCGAGCCCGCGCCGAGCGTCCACCCGGTCGCCGCGGCCGGCGGCACGGCGGCGTCCTGCTCGACGTAGCTGACGCTGGGCCGGGCGCCGGTGGTCGCGGCGGTCCAGCGCAGCAGGTGGGCGCCACCGCCGTTCGTGGCGCGGGACAGCGAGTGGTTCATGGTGACGTTGGGCTGACCTTCGGGGTCGAGCACCTGGCTGTCCGGGAAGTAGTTGAACACGCCGATGTCCGGGTGCCCGTCGCCGTCGAAGTCGGCGATGGAGACCGCGTTGGTGTTCCAGAACTTGCCCTGGTAGGCGCCGTTCGGGCCGGGCGTGGTGGGCACCAGCTCGGTCGGCTGGAAGGCCTGCGCGGACAGGGTGGCCGCGGCGCCCGGCCGGTGGAGGAAGACCACCGGCGTCCGTCCCCAGTAGTAGACCAGCAGGTCGGTCAGCCCGTCGCCGTTGAAGTCGCCCGGGGCGCAGCCCATCGGGGCCATGGCGGCGTGGGTGGGCAGCGGGGCGGGGTCGAGGACGAACGGCGCGTACCGGGGCGGCTGGTTCGGCACCGGGGCGGGCGTCACGACGGTGCTGTCGCTGCGGGTGTCCACCAGGCACAGGTCGTTGGGGGCCCGGTCGCCGTCGATGTCGTTGATGGCGATGGCCGCGCCGACCGAGGAGATCCACGCGCGGATGTGCTGGTAGGCCGGGTTCACCTGCCGGACGGTGCGCTGGGGCAGGCCGGGCGGCAGGGCGATGGGCAGCTCGGTGAACCGGAACCTGGCGGCAAGCGACGAGCGTTCCTGGGCCGATGCGGCGGGCAGCCGTGCGACGACGAACAGCCCGGCCACCAGGGCGAGCACGAAGATTGCGGGGAGCGCACGACGGATTGCGCCCGATGGTTTCGGTGTCAATTTTCCTCCCAGACGTGGTGTCGCCCGCGTCCGCCTCCCTGCCGCGCGGCACATACCTGCCAATCTGGACGGAGATTGTTCACCGTCAATTGGTTGACGTGCCGTCATTCGACCGGGAAACGAAGCTGCGCTGAGCAGTCGACATCCAGAGCTTGACTCGGTCGGCAATTACCGTCGACGCCCGCTCTTTCCAGTCGCCGCAGCCGACGCCAATACTCTGCCGCAGCATTATTTGCCGGTTATCCACATCCTGCTGCAGCCGTGCCGGGGAAGTCTTCTTGGAACTTGCTAAATGACGCGTCGGCCCGGCGGGGGCGTGCTGCGGTCAGCCGGCGGCGTCGGGCAGCCGCACCAGCACCTGCTGCTCGTGAGCCATCCGGCGCAGCGCCGCCGAGGCGACGTCGAGCAGCACCCCCCGCACGACCGCCGCGCCGCGGTCCGGCTCCCCGTCGTCCGTGGCCAGCAGGTCGAGCTCGGCATCGGCCAGCGCCGCGGCGGCCCGCGCGTACGGCAGCAGGAAGGCCAGGTCGGACTCGCAGCCCAGGGTGCGCAGCGCGGCGAGCACCTGCACCAGGGTGGTGGCGCCGCCGGAGTCGTCGAGGAGGCGCCAGCCCAGCTGCTCCATGAGGCGGTCGACCTGGTCCCGGGCCTGCGTCACGCTGTCGGGGCAGGGCGGTTCGAGCGGCGGCCGGGCCATGGTGCGGTCGAGTATCCGATAGACGGCCGCCAGGGGCAGGCTCTCGTCCTCGATGACCTGGATGAGCTTGCGCACCGACGACAGGTCGAGGCCGCCGACCGTGGTGAAGGTCCGGATCAGCCAGATGCGCCGGAGGTGCCGTTCCCCGTACTCCGCCTGGTTACGGGCCTTGGGAGACCCGGGCGGCAGGAGCTCCTCCCGCAGGTAGAACTTGATCGTGGGAATCGACACTCCAGTGCGCCGACTGAGCTCGGAGATACGCACGGCCCCCCCAGGCTGGCGGTTGGGTCTACGGCTCGTAGATCAACCAGCAATCGAAAGTATGACGGCCCCTCCCCCGGGCGGCCCAGGGTTGTGACCTCTGTCACATTCTGCGGTCGTACCGCTACTCTGCGATCATCACCGTGACGGCGGTCACTGACCGGCAAACGGGGAGGCCACGCCGACATCCACCCTCGACAGTCGCCCCCCATGGTCCGAAAAATATGGACAGCGGCACTTTCCACTACTCCGCAAGGCTCGATAAGCGAGGCCCCGTCACACGGCGCTAAGCTCCGATTGCGGCACGTGTTGCGAGCCTTTTCTTCATTGGTTAGCATCGATCGCCGTAGCGGGGTGATCCCCTCCGGTCAATCCCCACCGGTGGCCCGAAAAGCTGGCCACCGCCACTCACGCAGGCATCTCATGCGGGGAGAGCAAATGCACAGCAGCACCGAAAGAGCAGTGGAGCGAGTAATTGACACCATGTTCGAAAATCTTTCGGAGCAATTAACGGTGGACGACATGGCAAGGGCCGCCATGTTCAGTAAATTCCACTTCACCAGGGTCTTTCAACGCGTCACCGGCATCTCACCCGGACGATTCCTCTCCGCCATCCGGCTCCAGGAGGCCAAGCGCCTCCTGATCACCACGAGGCTCAACGTCGCCGACATCAGCCTCCGGGTGGGCTACAACAGCGTCGGCACCTTCAGCACCCGGTTCACCCGCAGCGTCGGGCTCTCCCCCACCAACTACCGCCGGATGGGCGGCTTCGCCCCCCGGATCCCCACCCAGAACCGGGGCGCCTCGCAGAACCGGATCGGCGGCACCGTGTACGGACCCCCCGAGGGCGGCCCCGACGGCCTGATCTTCATGGGCCTGTTCCCGCACCGCATCCCCGAAGGCGCCCCGCTGCGCTGCACCATCCTGCGCGAGCCCGGCGATTACGTCTTCGACTCCGTGCCCGACGGCACGTGGTACGTGCTGTGCCACTCGGTGGGCGGCGAGCCGCTCGGCCTGCAGCAGGAGAACGTCACGGTGGCCACGGTCGGCCCGATCACCGTGCGCGGCCGCAGCAGCGTCTCCGCGCACGTCCACCTGAAGGCGGCCTGCAAGCTCGACCCGCCGGTCCTGCTGGCTCTCCTGGACAGCCGCAAGGCCGCCCTGGAGCGGCTGGTCAGCCAGGCCTGACCGGTCCCCGCGCTCCCCTGGAACCCGCGCTCCCCTGGAACCCGCGCCACGCCGGCCGGCCGTCCCCGCACCGCGAACCGGTGCGGGACGACCGGCCGGACGGCGCCGGCGGCGCCGTTCACTCCGGCCGGCACACCGCCATCGGCAGTCCGCCTCGGATGCGCAGCGAGAGCATCGGCTCCGGCCGCACCTGCCGCCCCGGCGGGACGACCAGGCGCAGCTCCCGCATCACCATGGCGAGGACGAACACGGCCTCCATCATGCCCAGGTTGCTGCCCACGCAGAACCGCGGTCCGGCGCCGAATGGGATGTAGGCGTACCGGGGTCGCTCGGCGCCGCCGCCCGACGCGAACCGGTCGGGGTCGAACCGCTCCGGCTCGGGCCAGAAGCGCGGATGCCGGTGCAGCGTGTACGGGCACACCAGGATGTCCGCGCCGGCCGGCACGTGGAAACCACCCACCTCGTCGTCCTCGCGGGCCTTGCGGGTGAGGATCCACACCGGCGGGTACAGCCGGATCGCCTCCTGCACGACGGTCGCCGTGTAGGTGAGCCGGTGCAGGTCGTCATAGGTCGGCAGCCGGTCGCCCAGCACCTCCCGGGCCTCGGCCCGCAGCCGGCGCGCCACCTCGGGGTGCCGGTCGATGAGGTACAGACTCCAGCCCAGCGTGCTCGCGGTGGTCTCGTGACCGGCGAGCAGCAGCGTGACCAGCTCGTCGCGCAGCCGCTGGCGCCCGACCCGCGGGTCGGTCTCGGCGCGGGTCGAGACGATCAGCCGGGACAGCACGTCGTCCCGGTCGTCGGCCGCCGCGCCCCGGCTCTCGACCAGCCGGTCGACCACCCGTTGCAGGTGCCGGCGGGCCCGCCGGAACCGCAGCTGCCGGGGCAGCGGCACCCAGGTGGGCACGGCGCTGAGGCTGCTCAGCTCGAACATGGCCTGGTCCTGCACGGCGGCGAACGAGTCGCCGACGCCGGCGAAACCGCTCAGGTCCGAGTCCAGCAACGTGCGGCCGAGCACCCCGAGCGTCAGCGCGGTCATCTCGTCGAGCACGTCGACCGGCGCGCCGCCGACCCGCCCCGAGAGCCGCCGGACCAGCCCGTCCGCCTCCTCGCCGACCACGCCGGCGTAGTCGGCGAGGCGCCGGTTCTGGAAGGCCGGCTGGATCACCCGGCGCTGCTTGCGCCACAGCTCACCCTCGCTGGTGAGCAGCCCGTCGCCCAGCGCGCGCCGGGCGTGCACCAGGCCGATGCCCTTCTCGTAGTTGGCGCTGTTGTCGGCCAGCACGTGCTTGGCCTGGTCCGGATGGTTGAAGAAGTAGAGCTGCTTCGGGCCGACCGGCAGCCGCGCGGCGTCGCCGTAGCGCGCCGCGGCCGAGGTCATCATGCCCAGCCGGTCCCGGCCCATGGCCAGCAGGAGTCCCGGGCCGGCCAGGGCCGAGGGCCCGGGCGGCCGGCGCCGGCCACGCTCGCGTACGTCGGTCATGCCGCACCGCTCCGTTCCCGCTCGAGTTGTCGGAACCGCCCGGACAGGAACAGCAGCGCGTCGGTGTCGGCGCTGCGCTCCAGGGAGACCAGGCTGCCCAGGAAGATGGTGTGATCGCCCCCGTCGTAGCTGCGCCACAGCCGGCACTCGAAGTGGGCCGCCGCGCCGGTGATCAGGGGCGCCCCGGTGTGCCGGCCGGGCAGCCACCGCACCGCGTCGAACTGCGCGCCGCCCATCGGCCGGCGCCGGTCGGCGAAGTACCGGGCCACGTCCTCCTGGTCGGCCGCCAGCACGGAGACGCCGAACCCGTCGGTCTCGGTGAGGCAGGTGTGCATGACCGCCCGGCGGTCGACGCAGACGAGCACCAGCGCCGGGTCGAGCGACACGGTGGTGAAGGAGTTCGCCGTCATGCCGTGCGGCGCCGCACCGCCGACGGTGACCACGGTCACGCCGGTGGCGAAGGCACCGAAGGCACGGCGCAGGGTGTCCGGATCGATGGCCCCGGCGGGGGCCGTCCGTGCGCTGTCCACGCCCGCCTCCCGATCTCAGGCCCGGGCGGACCGGGCGTACGGCGCGAGGGCCCGCGCCAGGGCCTCGGGCACCCGGGCCGGCGCGGTACGGGTGTTCGGCCCGCGCATGCACGCCACCCGCTGCCGGCCCCGGGCCACCAGCGTCTCGCCACCCGCCCGGTCCAGCCGCACGTAGTCGAAGCTGAACTCGACCTGCGTCTGGGCGAGCTCGACCAGGCGCATCCGGATGGACAGCTCGTCGAACGCGGTGATCTCGGCGAAGAACTCGCAGTCGACCCGCAGCGTGAACAGCTTGAGGTCGGCCCGCACGTCGGCCAGCACGTCGGGCGCCCGTTCCTTCAGGAACATCTCCCGGCAGCGGCCCTGCCAGCGCAGGTAGTTGACGTAGTACACGTTGCCGACCAGATTCGTCTCCTCGAAACCCACCGTGTGCAGGTATTCGAAGTACTTGTCCATGTTCAGCCACGTCCTTCCGTGAGGATCGCGAAGACCACCGGCTCCGGCAGGTCGCGGAGCGTCGTGGCGAGGGTGGTGACGCGCAGGTCGCCCGAGGAGAAGACGGTCCACCCGGCCCGGTCGGCGGGTTCGAGCCCGAGCGGCGCGAGACTGGTGTGCCCGGCCTTGTGCAGGCACTCCATCGCGGCCCAGACGCGGGCCGCCGCGGTCTCCGGCGACTCGCCGTCCGTCTCGGCCACCGCCGTCGCCAGGTCGGCGTGCCGGCCCAGCAGCGACGCCCACACGTGCGCCGGGCGCGGGTTCACCCGGACCACGTCGCAGCCGGGGGCGCCGACGACGCAGAGGGTGAGCCCGGCGTCGTGGGCCGCGGAGATCGGGGCCCCGTCGGGCAGCTCGGGGCGGCCGTCGGGGCGGTAGCCGATCTCGACGGGACGGCCGAGGGCCCGGCCGGCGGCCAGCGCGGTCGCCGCGCGGCGGCGGCGCAGGTGCTCGCCCTGCGGGGCGTCCGGCGCCGGCGCGAGCACCGGATCCGGTTCGACCGCCACCGCCACCGACACGTCCAGCAGGTCACCCAGCGTCCGCTCCAGGTAGGGGCCGAGCAGCGGAGCCACCCACGGGCCACGGCCGTCGCGCTTGCGCACGGCCCGCAGCCGCAGCCCGGCCCACCGCTCGATGACCGTCCCCGCGTCGTCGTGCAGGGTGATGTCGTAGACGTAGGTGTCCCCGTCCCGGCTGCGCTCCCTCGCCCGGTAGCGCAGCGTGCCCGCCTCGGCGAGCCGCTCGCCCGCCGGCCAGAGCCGCTCGATCGCCGCCGGCAGCAGCGTGCCGTCCGGCACGCAGACCTGGTTGCCGTGCATGAGCGCGTCCCGCACACCCGGGTCGCCCAGCAGCAGGGTGGCCGGCAGGTACGAGGCGAACCAGCCGGTGGACGGCACCGCCGCCACCTCCGCGTCCACGTGCCGCGCGGCGGCCCGGTGGTAGCGGCGCAACCGCTGGAACCGGTCGCCCTGGAACAGGGTGTCGCCGTACAGGTCGGCGGCGGGCTTCAGGGCCACCGGCGGCAGACCGGCGACGGCCTGCTCGTCGGCGGCGGCCGCGGGGGCCGGCTCGCCGGCGAACCGGATCGTGGCGGCGAAGTGGATCGCGGCGAAGTTGGTCTCCGCGCTGCGGATCACCACGTCGACCCGGTCGTCGTCGACCACCAGTGCCGCGATCCGGATCGTGGTGCTGCCGTCCGGGGGCACCACGATGGGCCGGACGAAGCGGGCGTCCTCGATGACCGGTGCGGTGCCGCCCGTCAGCGCCGTGGCGACCTGGGCCATCGCCTCCATGCCGAACACGGCCGGGAACAGCAGGTTCCCGTCGAGCCGGTGGTCGGCCAGGTAGAGGTCGGTGGCCGACGTCAGCTCGACCTCGCTGACCAGCTCGACGCCGTGGTAGCGCACCGGGGTCCGGTCGACGAAGCGCAGCAGCGGCAGCTCCGGGGCGTCCCGCCGGATGGTGTCCACGCCCTCGGCGCGGCCGGCGACCACCACGGTCGGCGGCGCCTGCGGGTCGGCGAGCAGCCGGCGCAGCAGCGTGAGCCCCTGGTCGACGCTGACCGGGCTGATGCCCTCCCGGCTGAGCGACTCCACCACGGACAGCTTCTCGCCCATCCCGACGCCGGACCAGACCGACCACTCCAGGCAGAGCACCCGGCAGTCGGGGTGATCCCGGCCGAACTCCTCGGTCAGGTCGGCGAGCCACTCGTTGGCGACCGCGTAGTGCGCCTCGCCGCGCAGGCCGGCCCGGCCGATGATGCTGCCGAAGGTGACCAGCAGCCGCAGCCGCTCGGGCCGCACGGCCGCGAGCACCGCCGTGAGGCCGTCCACCTTCGGGGCGAAGGTGCGCCGCACGGCGGCGTCGTCCACCTGGGTGATGGCCATCGGCTCGTTTCGCCCGGCGCCGTGCAGCACGGCGGTCACCTCGCCGAGGTCCGCGCGGATCCGGTCGACCGCCGCGCGCACCTGGGCGGCGTCGCCGACGTCGGCCCGCTGGTAGGAGACCTGGAGGCCGGCGTCGGCCATCCGGCGGAGGTTCGCCGCCAGCTCCTCGTCGGCGGCCGGGTCGCTGCGGCCGAGCACGGCCAGCCGGGCCCCGCTGTCGGCGGCCAGGGCCAGGGCGCACTCGGCGGTGATCCCCTTGCCGCCGCCGGTGACCAGCAGGACGTCGGTGTCGTCCAGCGGCGCGGTGGGCGCCGCGGGCCGTACCGGCATGACGCGCAGCGTCGGGACCCGGCGCCGCCCGTCGTCGTCGTAGTACACCTCGCTGTGCTCGACCGTGGCCGCCACATCGGCGACCACGCGGTCCACCGCCTCCGGCACTGCGGGCGTGTGCACGATCGTGGTGCGCAGGCGCGGTGCCTCCAGCCGCAGCGTGCGGGCCAGGCCGGCCGCGCCGCGGCCGTGCTGCACCAGGACGAAGCGGGTGCCGGGAGCGGCGGTCGCGGCGGACCGCGCCGCGCGCAGGGCCATCAGGACGTGCCGCTCCTCGCACCGGTCGGGCAGGCAGACCAGGATCCCGCCGCCGAGGGCGCCCCGGCTCAGCGCCGCGCGCAGCGGCTCGGCCAGCGCGTGACCGGGGTCGGCGTGCAGGTCCCAGTGGCCGTGCACCTCCGGCTCCGGCCGGGCCGGACGGGCCGTCTCGTCGAGGTCGATCCGCCAGGCCCGGGCCCAGTCGGCGACCCCCTCGACCGTGGGCGGCGGCTCGGCCGCGCCACCGCCACCGGTCCCGGCCAGCTCCCGCAGCGAGTCGGCGAGCTGTTCCACCGTCGCGGTGGCGAAGTTGGTCGGGGTCTGCGCGGGCGGCACACCGAGCAGCTGCGCGGCCTGGTTGACGATCTGGCCCACGGTGATCGAGCTGAGGTGCAGGTCGTCGAGGAGCCGGCTCTGCCCGTGGACCATCTCCAGCGGCAGCTCGGCCCGCTCGGCCGCGAGCCGCCGCAGCATGTCCACACCGGACTCACCGGTCGGCGCCGCCCCGTCGGCCGCGGCCGGCTCGGCGGCCGGCCGCCGCGTCACGGCCGGCAGGTCCACGACCGGCGCCACCTCGCACGGGCTGGCGAAGAAGCTGAACTCCTGACCCACCTTCAACGGCCGGACCAGGCGGCCGTGGAAGAGCGCCGCACCGGCGCCGGCGGCGCCGAGCACGTACGCGGCGGCGACCACCCGCAGCAGCCCGGTCAGCGACTCGTCGTCGGTGTTCATGGCCACGGCCGGCACGTCGGTGCTGGCGGCGGCCAGCGACGACAGCACCCGCCCCGGTCCGACCTCGACGAACAGGTCCACCTCCTTGGCCGCCAGGGTGACCGCCTGGGCGAAGAGCACCGGGTCGGTGATCTGCCGGTGCAGCAGGGCGGTGACGTCGGTGTCCTCGGCCAGCGCCTCGCCGGTCACCGTCGAGATGACCCGCTGGCCCACCGCCCCGAAGCGCTGCCCGGACAGGGCGTCGCGGAAGGCGTCCGCCGCGGGCGCCACGAGCGGGGAGTGGAAGGCGTGCGACACCGCGAGCGGATTGACCGACAGGCCCTTCTCGGTGGCCCGCCGGGTGGCCTCCTCGACGTCGGCGGCGGTCCCGGCGATCACGGTGTGCTCCGGACCGTTGTAGCCGGCGATCACCACGTCCAGCCCGGCGGTCAGGTCGGTGACCAGCTCGGGGGCGGCGCCGATGTTGGCCATCGTGCCGGAGGCGCTCAGCCGGCTCATCGTGCTGCCGCGCAGCGCCGCGGTGCGCAGCAGCGCGGACTGGTCCAGCACGCCCGCCCAGTGCAGGGCGGAGATCTCGCCCAGGCTGTGGCCCACGGCCACGCTGGCCTTGATGCCGAGCATCGACAGCACCCGCAGGCCCGCCAGCGAGCCGGTGACGATGCGCGGCTGCGCGACCTCGGTGGCGATGGCCGACCCGCCGCTGGGCAGGTCCGCGAGCTGGTAGATCTCGTCCACCTCGGCGAACCGGCGCCGCAGCGCCCCGCCGGAGGTGCCTCGGCCGGAACCCTGGCCGGGGAAGAGGAAGCCGACGCGGCGCGGGCCGCCGGCGTGGCCGAGGAAGCACCGGCCGTCGGCCGTGAGCAGTTCGGTCTCGTCGGCGTCGAGGGCCTGGCAGAGGCGGCGCAGCTGCCGCTCCGCGTCCTCCGGCGAGCTGGCCAGGACGGCGGCGCGGTGCGGCAGGTGCCGCAGCTCCGCGTGCAGGGTGGCGGCCAGGTCGGCCAGCTGGGCGTACGACACCTGGGGGACGAAGTCGAGCAGCCGGCCCAGCCGCTCCCGCAGCTCCTGCGGGCTGCTGCCGTCGATGAGCAGCAGCTCCACGTCCTGGGCCGAGGAGGCGAGCTGCCGGGTGCGGCTGTCCAGCCGCTCCTGCCGCGTCGCGGGCGCGCCGTCCAGCACGATGTGGGTGTTGATGCCACCGAAGCCCATGGCGGTGACGCCGGCCCGGACGGGTTCGCCCGCCGGCCAGGGCTCCGCCTTGCGCAGCGCGCGCAGCGCCGCCGAGTCCTCGGCCAGCAGCTCGTGCGGGTCGACGCAGCCGACGGCCGGAGGCAGCACCTGGTGGTGCACAGCCATCGCCGCCTTGATGAGGCCGGCCACCCCGGCCGCGGCCTTCGTGTGGCCGATCATGCCCTTGATCGAGCTGATCGCCGCCCGGGACGCCGCCGGGTCGGCGCTGCGCCGGGCCAGCGAGAGCGCCTTGAGCTCGGTGGCGTCGCCGACCGCGGTGCCGGTGCCGTGCCCCTCGAACAGCGGCACGGACTCGATGCCGAAGCCGGCCCGCTCGTACGCGCGGCGCAGGGCGAGCTGGTAGCCGGCGACCTCGGGCCGGGTGATCCCGCCCTTGCCGTCGGAGGAGATGCCCCAGCCGGCCACGGTGGCGTAGATGCGGTGGCCGGCCCGCAGCGCGTCGGACTCGCGCATCAGCACCACCATCCCGCACCCCTCGCCCGGCCAGAAGCCGTTGGAGCCGCGGTCGTACACGCGCATCTCACCGGTGGCGAGCGCGCCGGTGCGGGCGAAGCCGATGATCTCGAACGGGTCGATCGACAGGTCGACACCGCCGGCGACGGCGACGTCCACCTCACCGTCCACGAGGGTCTTGCAGGCGGTGGCCACCGACAGCAGCGAGGACGAGCAGGCACCGTCGACGGTGTAGCCGCCGCCCTTGAAGTCGAAGTGGTTGCAGATGCGCCCGGCGATGGTGTTGGACAGGCCGCCGGCCAGGGTGTCCTCGTCGACCTCGGGGAACGGGTTCTTGAACGTCGCCTCGAAGCCGTCCAGGAACGAGCTGAGCTGGTCGTCGTCCCAGTCCTGCTCCTTGAGGGCGGCGGCCACCATGCGCCGCACGTAGGGCCAGCGCAGCCGCAGTTGGTTGGCCCGGGAGAACTCGCCCGTGAGGGTGTTGCCCACGACCACGCCGGTGCGCTCCCGGGGCAGCCCCTCGGCCATCGGGAAACCCGCGTCGGCGAGGGCCATGGCGGCGACGTCCAGGGCCAGCCAGTGGGTGAGATCCGTGGAGCGGTAGGTGCTGCCGGCGACCTTGTAGGCGATCCGGTCGAACTCGTAGCCCTCGATGACCGCCGCGTTGCGGGCGTAGAAGCGGTCCGGCGTGCGCGGGTCCGGGTCCCAGTAGTCCTCCAGGCGCATCCGGACGTCCGGCAGCCGGCGGAACGCCCGGCGGCCCGCCAGGGCGTTCTCCCACAGTTCTCGGGGTGAGGTGGCGTCCGGGTACCGGCACGCCATCCCGACGACAGCGATCCTGCTCACAGATTTCTCCTTCGGTACGCGCCGGTGTCGATCCGGCCCGCGCGGCGAGCGCCGGCGGACGGACGGACCGGTGTTTCGGCGGCTGTCCGGACGCGGGTCCGGACGGGGCGGCGGGGCGGTGCCGTCAGCACCGGTGCCGGAACTCCTCGGCGATGGCCAGCCGCCACGATTCGTAGGCGGGTCGGGTGGCGGTGGGGCGGGCCTGCGCCAGCGCGGCGTCGGTCACCTTGGCCGCCTCGGCGGGGGTGGTGCCGCAGAAGACCGCGGTGGCCACCTCGTTGTGCGGGACGACCAGCCCGGCGCGCACCCGGGCGCCGGCGGCGAACGCGCTGCCCTGCGCCAGCTGGTCCCGGTGCTCGCCGGCGGCCTGGCGGAAGCGGACCAGTTCCGCCTCGCTCGCTCCGCCGGCGTAGGTGGCCGCGAGACCGGCGCCGGCGTACAGGTCGGCGCGCCGCTCGGGGGCGAAGCGACCGATCAGCTCGCCGACCCGGTCCACGTCCGTGCCGCCGACGAACCACAGGGCCCGCCCGACGCCCTGGTCGATGGCGCGGACGGCGTAGCCGGTCCGGTCGTCGCCGGGCCACGGGAAGGCCGCCGGCCGGTACGCCAGGTAGGCGTAGCGGGCGGTGCGGAAGTAGGCCTGGTGGAAGCCGTAGCCGTCCAGGACCAGCCAGCGCAGCAGCGGGTCCGGGGCGTGCAGCCGGTGCCACCGGAACCGGGGCAGCCGGGCCATCGCCCAGCCGA
Organism: Micromonospora chaiyaphumensis; assembly: GCF_900091435.1. Classification (GTDB taxonomy): domain Bacteria; phylum Actinomycetota; class Actinomycetes; order Mycobacteriales; family Micromonosporaceae; genus Micromonospora; species Micromonospora chaiyaphumensis. Next base: position 122,045 of record NZ_FMCS01000003.1, on the reverse strand, counting down.
CGCCCACGTAGGCCATGTACGCGTGCGCGTCGCCCCGCCCGGCCAGCAGCTCGGCGACGTGCCGCGGGCGGCCGACGCGCAGCCCGTCCCGCATGGCCAGCGCCATGGCCGCGCCCTCGTAGGCGAATCCGCGAAATTGCGTGGGAATGGTTTCCAGCCGGGGTTCGGCCGCCGCGGCGCCGGGCGCCTCGGCCGCGTATCCGTAACCGGTGAGGAACGCGGACCCGACGGTTTCCAGCAGCCTTTTGGAGGCGTCGTTCTTCACGGTGAAGCCGCGCACGTCCATCCTGGTCTCACGCACGTTCGGCGTCAGGATGCGGCGGCGCAGTGAACGGAGAAGGCGCATGTTTCCCCCCAGGCCGGTGGGTGCGGTAAGGACGCGGAAACGTCAATTCCGATGGTGGCAAGAAAACGAACGCGAGGTCTTCTTCAAAGGTGCGGACTGACGGCCCGGCCGGCCGGATGCGGCCCGGCCGACGACCCGGCCGCCGCGTGGGGTGGCCGGGTCGTCGGTGGGCACCGGGGGGTCAGTCCCCGGTGGACAGCGTCGCCGGGGAGAACCGGGACCGCACCGCCCGCCGCCACACCTCGTACGGCTCGACGTCGCCCGCCCGCTCCAGGTCGGCCGCCACGTCGTCGGCGAGGGTGGCCGCCGCCTCGACGGAGCAGCCGCCCAGCGCGGTCATGGCCGCCTGGGAGTGCTCGGGCACGAAGCCGGCGTGGCTGCGGGCCTTCGCGGCGAACGCGGCGCCCTGGGCGAGGTCGGGGGCGTACCGGCCGGCGTGCCGGCGCAGGCCGGCGAGCGCCTCGGCGTCGGCGCCGCCGGCGAACGTGGCGGCCAGCCCCACCCCGCTCCACAGGTCGGCGTGCCGTTCCGGCGCGAAGCGGCCCACGGCCGCCGCCACGTCGTCGGGGCGGGCCGCGTGGATGAACCACAATGACCGCCCGATCCCCTGGTCGACGGCGCGCGGGAAGTAGTCGGCCCGGCCCAGCCAGGGGTACGGCGCCAGCCGCTCCTGCCGGTGCACGTACCGGTCGGTCTCGAAGTAGGCCCGGTCGAAGCCGTACCCGTCGACGGCCAGCCAGCTCATCGTGGGGTGGTACGGCGACCCGGTGAGATCGGGCAGCACGGCCCGCCACCGCAGCCGGGGCAGCCGGGCCATGGCGAACCCGATGCCGATGTAGGCGAGGAACAGGTGCGGCGCGCCCGGGCCCAGCAGCAGGCTGCGGGTGCGCCCGCCCCGCCGGGGCCCCATGGCGTCCAGCACGGTGCACGCCATCGTCGCGCCCTCGTAGGCGAAGCCCCGCAACTCCTCGTCGACGAAGCTGAGCCGCCGTTCCAGCTCCCACTCGTCGCGGGTGTCGATGCCCCACTCGAAGCCACAGATCACCGACTGCGGGATGGCCTCGAGTCGCCGGGTCACCGGGGACGGCTGCACCGGGAAGCCCCGCCGGGCGAAGGTCACCTCCGCCAGCGACGGCGCCAGCACCAGCCGCCGCAGGGAACCGAGTGTGGTGGGCATGTGTCTCCCCCTGTCTGCGATGGCGTCCGCACGCCGCGCGGGCGGGCGCCGGTTCGGTGGTGGCGGAACCGTCAGCGCCGCGCGGGTCCGCCTCCGCGCGCCGGCCGGCGCCGGCGACCGGCCGGCAGCAAGGCGACCAGCGCGCCCAGCACGAGCACCAGGTCGACCAGGGCCAGGGCCAGGTTCCAGCCGTCCCGCCGCAGGTGCTGGTGCCCGGCGGAGTCCGCCGGCGCGGGCGCCGGGGCGGCGGCCGTGCCGACGACGAACTCGCCGCTGCCGGTCACCTCGCTGCCGTCGGTCAGGCTCAGGTGGTACGCGAGCCGGTATCGGCCCGGGCCGCCGTCGACGGTGGACACGGCGAGCCGGCGGCCGTCGACCGTCGGTGCGCCGCGGCTGACCGGGCGGCCGTCCGGGCCGGCGACGCTCAGGTGCGCCGCCACCGCCGACAGGTCGTCGCTGAAGGTGAGCGACACGCTGGTCGGCGCGGTGCGCAGCGGTGCGTCCCCGCCCGGCTCCGCGCCGACCAGCCGCAGCTCCGGCTCCCGGCCGGTGGCCAGCAGCAGCGCGACCCCGACCACGACGGTGAGCACGACGGCGGCGAGCACCCGGGCCCGGGCCGGGGACCGGCTCCCCTCGGCGACCGGCGTCGCCCCGGTCATGCCCGCGCCGCGGCCGGGCGGCAGGAGCAGGCCATGAGCCGCTGCTCCGCCGGGCTCGGCCGCAGGTGCAGGTACATGGCCACGACCATCGGCAGGAAGACCACCGTGTTGTAGAACAGGTGCAGCTCGACCCGGGGCAGCACCAGTTGCAGGAGGCTCGTCGGCACCGGGCGGCCGAACAGGAAGTGGCCGGTCTGGGCCTGCAGGAGCAGCAGCAGGTGCTCGATGTGGTGCCAGAACTGGATGGCCAGGGCGGCCGTCCACCAGCCGCGGCTGCGGCCGGTGAAGCCCGGTCGCAGCATCCACAGGCCGACCAGCATCACGAGGGCGTAGCCGTAGTGCAGCCACTCCGAGGTCACCAGCCAGGGGTAGGCCAGCCCGAGCACGCCGCGGGCCTGCGGCACCGGCCAGCCCAACACCCAGATCTGGTACGCCTGGGTCAGGTGCTCGGCCCAGTGGCCGATGACCACGACCATGAACGCGTTCAACGCGAAGCGGTGGTGGGCTCCGTTGAGGCGCCCCGGACGACCGCCGGTCTCCGTGAGGGCCACTCCGTAGCTGGTCACGTTGCCTCCTAGGGGGATCGCTGCCGGCGTCCGCGCGACCGGCACAAGCGCCTCCCCAGACTGCCGTCCGGCGCGGCGGTGCCGCGTCTTCCACCGTGCTCAGGTGCGGGACGCGTCGGCGGCGAGGTGCCGGGCACCCACCTCCCGGGCCACCGCGAAACTGGCCCACGACACCGCCTCCACGAGGCTGCGGTCGTCCGGGTGGTGCCGGCGGAACTCGCCGATCACCTCCTCGTCCACCTGGTAGGAGGCGAACGCGGTGAGCAGGGCGAGCCGGCCGGCGGCTCGGTCCACCTCGGGCAGCCCCTCGACGAGCAGCTCGCACCAGCGGCGGCTCAGGCCGGTGTCCTCGCCGCGCCAGCCGGCGAGCCGTTCCTCGACCAGGTGCCGCACCGCCGGGCTCAGCGCCCGCTCCCCGGCGGCCTCGAACGCCGCGTAGGCCCGGGCGGTCGCCGCGGCCACGTGCGGGTTGCCGGCGGCCCAGGCGGCGGACGCGGGCAGGGGGGCCACCGGCAGCAGCGGCACCGAGCGGCCGGGCTCCCGCGGGTCGTGCAGTGCCGGATGCAGCACCCGGCTGATGCCGCGCTTCAACCGGCGCCGCGCCCGCGGGCTGAGGCCGGGCGGCAGGAGGAAGTTGGCCAGGAAGACGTTGACCATGCGGCTGACGTAGTGGAAGCCCACCACGACCCCGACCAGCTCGGGCCGCGCGGCCTCGTCGAACGGGAACGGCGGGGCGTCGGCGGTGTGCGCGGCGCGCGCCCAGCGCGCGGCCCGGCGCAGCCGGTCGTCGGCCATCTCCTCGACCCGGTCGGCGACCACGGCCTCGGCGTCCGGCTCCCCGGCCAGGTCGTAGAGGCCGACGCTGTGCATGTCGACGCAGTACGGGCAGATGTTGGCCACCGACACCGCCGCGGCCACCGCCTCCTTCACCGAACGGTCCACCGCCGTGGTGGGCAGCAGCGGCTCGCGGCTGAGCATCCAGTAGGCGGCGAGCAGCTCCGGGACGACCGAGTGCGGCAGGGCCGGCGTCACCACCAGCCGCATCTCGTCGGCGATCTGCGCGTACGTCTCCGCCACCAGCCCGCTCGCCGCGGCCGTCGGCACCGGAGTCACGTACTTGACGTGCCGCCGGACCACCGACGACGCCACCCGCCCCACGATCATGTCCCCTCCCGCGTCATCTGGCGCCGGCCCGGACCGGCGCGGACGCAGCCGCGTGGCGGCCGCGCCACTGCCAGTATTCGGCGGCGGACCCGGGCCGGGAACGCCGCGCGGTCGATTGCGCACGCGGCAAGAAGACCGTCGTGGGTGGATACCACCGCAACGTCGAAGGTGCGGGGCGATCCGGCCCGTCGGCACGATGAATCGCACATTCACGCAGGTCGCCGCGGCCGGCACCGCCGCCGCGACGTCGACCCGCGTCCCTTTCCGTCCGCGGCGCGCGCCGGCCCGCACATCGAACCGGGGTACGCCGCCCCGACCGCCACAGGAAGAGGGCAGCTGTGCACGCCGACACGAGCGATGCCGACCAGGTGCGGGTCATGACGATCGAAGCGTTCGCCGACACGATCGTGCCGGGCGAGAAACGGTGGCCGGAGGACCGGGCGGTCGCCGGCGCGGCGGCCGGCGGCGGGGCCGTCGCGGCCGGCGCGCTCGAGCTGCTGGAACATCCGGCCAGCGGGTACGCGGCGGTGCTGGAGCCGCTCGCGGGAGCGCTGAACGCCCACGCGAGCCGCTACGCCCAGGAGCAGGGCCACGCGCTGGACCCCTCGGTGCCGCCGTTCGTGGCGCTCGAACACGCCGACCGCACCCGCCTGCTCCAGGAACTGCTGGCCGTGGACCACCCCGAGAAGGAGATGTGGGTGGGGCTGGCCCTGTTCAGCAACATGGCCTTCGACAGCGCCGCGCACCTGGGCACGCACGCGGCGCTGGCCGCCGGGCACCCCGGCCTGCTCACCATCGGATACCACCGGCCCGACGCCGACGGCCTGTGGCGGTTCCCCGAGTACTCCTACGGGCGGCCGCTGGCGCCGCTGCATCCGCACACCACCTCCACCGGGAGCCCGGCATGAACAGCACCGAGAGCACCGACGTCCTCGTGATCGGCAGCGGCTTCGGCGGCGCGATCCCCGCGTACCACCTCGCGGCCGGTGGCGCCCGGGTGGTGGTGCTGGAACGCGGGCCCTGGCTCAGCGGCGACGAGTTCGACCAGGACTTCGAGCTGGGCTCCTCGTACACCCGGATCTTCGACTTCGTGGTCGGCGACGGGATGAGCGTCCTCGGCGGCAACTGCGTGGGCGGCGGCAGCGTGGTCTACTTCGCGACCATGCCGCGGGCGCCGCGGTTCGTCTTCGAGCGGCGCGGCGGCATCGGGCGCCGGATGTGGCCGGCGTCGATCAACCGCGACACCCTGGACCCGTGGTACGACCGCGTCACCGAGGCGCTGCCGGTGACCCGGTACGGCTGGGACCAGGTCCCCTACGCCGGCGGCCTGTTCGCGGCCGCCTGCGCGCACGCCGGCCGCACGGCCAACCCGGTGCCGTCCGCGGTCGACCTGGACCGCTGCACCAACTGCAACTGGATGATGGCCGGCTGCCGTTACGACGCGAAGCGGTCGCTGCTGCTCAACTACCTGCCGGCGGCGCTGGCGCACGGCGCGGAGATCCGCCCGCTGCACGAGGTGCAGCACCTCTCCCGCACCGACGACGGCGGCTACCGGGTGCACTACCGGATCGTCGACGACGAGGACTACCGGGTGCTGCACGACGAGGGCGTCATCGAGGCGAAGATCGTCATCGTGGCCGCGGGCGCCGGCGCCACCCCGGTCATCCTCCGCCGCTCCGAGCCGGATCTGGGCCCCATGCCGCCGGCCGTGGGCCGGTACTTCTCCGGCAACGGCGAGCGGCTCAACACGGCGGTCTTCGACGAGGACCGGGTCCGGTCGGTGCTGGGCCTGAGCCGGCCGGGCGGGCAGGCGTACGCGGCGAACCAGATCGGGCGCGGCCCGACCGTGGCGAGCTGGGACCGCCTCGACCCGGACCTGCCGGAGTTCGAGCGGTACTCGCTGGAGCAGCTCTACTTCCCGCCCGGCCTGGGCACCATCCTGGCGCAGGTCCCGGACGCCACCGGCCCGACCTGGTTCGGCGCCGAGAAGAAGGAGCTGATGCGCCGCTGGCAGTCGTGGCTGACGATCTTCACGATGTCCGAGGACGACAACGAGGGCGTCTTCGGGCCGCCGCCGGCCACCGGCAACGCCGAGCGGATCTCCCAGCAGATGCTGGGCCGCGGCCCGCTGCGCTACGTGCCGACCGCCGACACGCGGCGGGGCTGGGCGGCCGCCGACGCCGACGTGCGCGACATCCTGGAGCGCGACGGGCTGGCCCGGGTCATGCCGTGGACGAACGACGTGGTCGGGGCGTACACGGTGCACCCGCTGGCGTCCTGCCGGATCGGTGACGACCCGGAGACCTCGGCCCTGGACGACCGGCACGAGCTGCGGCGGCACCCGGGCGTGTTCGTCACCGACGGCTCCGCGGTGCCGGGCGCGCTGACCGTGAACCCGGCGCTGACCATCGCCGCCCTCGCCGAGCGGGCCATTCCGGGCATCGTGCGGGCCGCGCAGGAGCGCGGGGTGCCGGTGACCTACCACGGTGGGCTGCCCGAGGGCTCCACCGTGTCCGCCCGCCCCCCGGCGCTGCGCGGCTGACCGGCGACGGCCGGCGGCCGGGGCGGGCGGACCGCCGGCCGGCCGGCGCAGGAGGAGAAGCGATGGGAAAACTGCTCGCCCGGGCCATGCGGAAGACCAGCCTCGCCCAGGTCCGGCACGTCCGGCCGGTCGCGCCGGGCGCCGCCCGCGGGACGGTGGCCGACGTCTACCGGCAGGTCGTCGACGACTTCGGCATGCTCGCCCCGCCGATCGCCCTGCACTCCCCCGCCCCGCCCGCCCTCGCCGCGAGCTGGCTCATGCTGCGCGAGACGCTGCTGACCGCCGGGCCGGGCGAGCGGGCGGCCCGGGAGGCGGTGGCCGCCGCGGTGTCGCACGGCAACCGCTGCCCGTACTGCGTCGAGGTGCACGGCGCGACGCTGACCGGGCTCGTGGGCCGGGCGGGCGCGCCGGCGGTCGTCGACCGGGGCGCCGGAGGGCTGACCGACCCGCGGCTGCGCGACCTGGCGGCATGGGCGGAGGCCAGCGGCTCACCCGACCCGGCCCGCCGCCCGCCGCCGCCGTTCCCCGCCGCCCGGTCCGCAGGGCTCATCGGGGTGGCGGTCACCTTCCACTACCTGAACCGCATGGTGAACGTCTTCCTCACCGACTCGCCGCTGCCCGCCCTGCCCCCGGCGGCCCGGGGCGGCGCGCGGCGGGCCGCCGCCGGGTTGTTCGGCGCGCTGGCCCGCCCCGACCGGCCGCCCGGCCGGTCGCTGGCGCTGCTGCCACCCGCCGCCGCACCGCCCGACCTCGCCTGGGCGGCGGGCAGCCCGCTCATCGCCGACGCGCTGGCCCGCGCCGCCCGCGCGATCGACGAGTGCGCCGCCACGGCCGCGCCCGAACCGGTGCGCCGGCTCGTGGGCGACCGGCTGGCCCACGCCGGCGAGGGGACACCCGGACCGGTCGGCCGGTCCGAACTGGACGCGCTCGTCGCGCCGCTGGACCCGGCGCAGCGCCCCGCGGCACGCCTGGCGCTGCTCGTCACACTCGCGTCCTACCAGGTCACCGACCGGCTGATCGGCGAGGTGCGGGCGGCCGGCCACGACGACGCCGCGCTGGTCGCGCTGTGCGCGTGGGCCAGCCTCGCCGCGGCCCGGCAGGCCGGCGGGCGGCTGCACGAGGACCTCCGCCGCGCCGGCGGCGGGCAGCCGAGCATTTCGGGAGAAGACACGCCCACCGCCGCCCCACCATCCTGGGACTGACCGCGCCCGGCCCGACGGTCCGGAACGCGCTGGCCCGCCGGTCGCGCGCCGGACCCCGACCGAGAGGAACGAGCAGGTGGCTGAGCAGCAGGATGTGATCGCGGCCCTGGCGGCCGACGGCGACGAGATCGACCAACTGGTGGCGGACCTCTCCGACGAGCAGTGGCAGCTGCCCACGCCGGCGGTCGGGTGGACGATCACGCACCAGATGGCGCACCTGACCGCCACCTTCCACCTGGCCGGGTTCGCCGCCGCCGACCCCGACGGGTTCACCGCGATGGCCGGCGGGCTGGGCCCGGACTTCAACGCCAACGTCGTCGCCGCGATGGCGCCGCACCTGCACGACACCCCGGCCGAGCTGCTGGTGAAGTGGCGCCGCCAGCGGGCCCAGACCGAGCGCGCGCTGGCGGCGGTGCCCGCCGGGCAGGTGGTGCCGTGGCTGGTCCGCCCGCTGCCCGCGCCCGTGCTGGCCGCCGCCGGCATGATGGAACTGTTCGGCCACGGCCAGGACATCGCCGACACGCTCGGCGTGCGCCGCACCCGCACCGACCGGCTGCGGTACCTCGTGGAGTTCGCCGTCCGGACCTGGGACTTCGGCTACCACGCGCGGAAGCTGACCCCGCCGGACACGACCTTCCACTTCGACATCGTGGCGCCGTCCGGCGACCGCTGGCGGTTCGGGCCGGAGGACGCCCCGAACTCCGTCTGGGGCTCCGCCGAGGACCTGTGCCTGCTGGTCACCCGCCGTCGCCACCGCGACGACCTGGGGCTGCGGGCCACCGGGCCGGAGGCCGACCGCTGGCTCGACCTCGCCCAGGCGTACCGGGGGCCGGCCGGCACCGGCCGCACCCCGGGCCAGTTCGCCGTACCGGCCGCATGAGCTCGCCGGCGATCCGGCCGGCCCGATCCTGTCACAGCTACCGCGCAATTCGAGGAGGCAATGGTGTTGGCGACCGGTGTCCCCACCAGGGAGGAACTCGTCCGGCGGGCCGCGGCCGCGGCGCCGGCGCTCCGTGAACGGGCGGAGTGGACCGAACAGAACCGGCGGTTGCCGGAGGAGACGATCGAGGCGCTGGCCGAGGCCGGTGTCTTCAAGCTGCGGGTCCCGGTCCGCTACGGCGGCTACGAGGCGGACACCCGTACGCTCGTCGACGTCGCCGCCGAGCTGGCGCGCGGCGACGGCGCGACGGCCTGGGTGGCGTCGGTCTACTGGATCCCCACCTGGATGACCTGCCTGTTCCCCGACGAGGTGCAGGACGAGGTCTTCGCCACGCCGGACGTGCGGATCTGCGGCACGCTCAGTCCCTCCGCCACGGCGACCCGGGCGGACGGCGGCATCGTGGTCAACGGCCGGTGGGGCTTCGTGAGCGGCGCCCTGCACAGCCAGTGGCAGGAGATCATCGCCGTCCAGGTGGACGCCGAGGGCGGCCCCATGCCGGTGATGGCCCTCGTGCCCATGTCGGACCTGACGATCGTCGACGACTGGCACACCGCGGGCCTGCGCGGCACCGGCAGCGTGAGCACGGTCGCCGACAACCTGTTCGTACCGGCCGCCCGGGTCCTGCCGCTGGGCGCGGTGCTCCAGCAGCAGTCCGCGAGCCGGCGCAACGCCGACGCGGCCATCTACCGCCCGCCGCTGCTGCCGGTGGCCTCTGCCTCGTCGGTCGGGTCGGTGGTCGGCCTGGCCCAGGCCGCCTTCGACATCTTCACCGAACGGCTGCCCGGCCGGAAGATCACCTACACCGGGTACGACGCGCAGGCGGAGGCGCCGGTCACCCACCTGCAGGTCGCCGACGCGGTGCAGCGCATCGAGGAGGCCCGGCACCACGCCCACCGGCTCACGGACCTCGTCGACGGCAAGGCGAACGACGCCGGCGAGTGGAGCCTGGAGGAGCGCGCCCGGGCCCGCGCCGCGCTCGGTGCGGCCTGCCGGCGGGCGCGGGAGGCGGTCCGCATCCTGGCCGACGCCAGCGGCGGCTCCTCCGTCTACGACTCGGTGCCGATGCAGCGCGTCCTGCGCGACGTGCAGTCCGTCAACCTGCACGCCCTCATGAACCCCGACACCAACGCCGAGCTGTACGGCCGGGTGCTGTGCGGCCTCGAACCGAACACGCTCTACCTGTGACGGCGACGGACGCGCCCGCCGCCACCGACCGGAAGGAAGCAACCAGATGACCTCCACCGAATCCGTGACGGCCGAGCAGGCCGCGGTCGCCGCCGTGCCCCAGCGCATCGTCGAGGCCTGGGCGAAGCACGACGCCGACGCCTTCGCCGCGCAGTTCGCCGAGGACGGCACGATGATCCTGCCCGGCCTCTACCGCAAGGGGCGGACGGAGATCCGGGACTTCATGGCCACCGCCTTCGCCGGGCCCTACCGGGGCACCCGGGTCACCGGCCAGCCGTTCGAGGTCCGCTTCCTCTCCCCCGACACGGCGCTGCTGCTGACCGAGGGCGGCGTCCTGGCCGAGGGTGAGTCCGCCGTCGCGCCGGAGCGGGCCATCCGGGCCTCCTGGCTGCTCAGTCGCCAGGACGGGCGCTGGCTGCTGGCCGCCTACCAGAACAGCCCGGCCCAGCCGGGCTGACCGGCACCGTACCGGGGGGCGTCGCACTCGCGACGCCCCCCGTTCGCGTCTCCGCCCACCCGCCCGCGACGACGCCGCGCCACCCGGCCCGGATCGGGCGGGGTGGCGCGGCGGGACGGGCGTCAGGACAGCGACGGCACCGGCGCGGTCAGCCGCACCGGCAGGCTGCGGTGCCCGTTCATGATGAACGTGGGCAGCGGGGTCAGCTCGTCGGGATCGACCGCCAGGGCCATCTCCGGGAACCGGTCGAAGAGGCTGGACAGGCCCACCGTGGCCACCAGCCGGGCCACGCCGGCGCCGAGACAGTAGTGCGGCCCGTGCCCGAAGGACAGGTGCTCCTTGTCGGCGCGGGTCACGTCGAACTCGCCCGGGGCGCCGGCGTGCAGGGCCGGGTCCCGGCCGACCGCCGCGTAGTTCACCAGGATCGGGTCGCCCGCGGGGATGGTCACCCCGTCCAGGTCGATGTCCTCCACGGCGTACCGCAGCGGCAGGTGCGCCAGCGGCGACTCCACCCGCAGCGTCTCGTCGATGACGTCGTCCCAGCTCACCGCGCCGGTGCGGACCAGGTGCAGCTGGTCCGGGTGGGTCAGCAGCGCGGTGATGGCGTTGTCGAAGAAGTTGATGGTCGTCTCCGAACCGGCGCCCAGGATGGCGAAGATGGTGTCGGTCAGCTCCGCCTCGGTGAGCCGGGTGCCGTCGACGTCCCGGGCCGCGATCAGGTCGCTGGTGATGTCCTCGCCGGGGTTCCGGCGCTTCTCGGCGATCAGCTCCGCCATGGCGGCGCGCCAGTCCTGGAGGATCTGCTGGGCCTGCTGCGGCGACACCGTGGTGTCCACCATCATGTCGATCGCCTTGGCCGTCTCCACCCGGGCCTCCTCGGACATGCCGATGAGGTCGGCGACCAGCCGGGCCGGCAGCGGGTACGCGAACTCGGCCCGCAGGTCGACGACCTCGCCCGGGGCGCGGGCGGCCATCCGGTCGATCAGCTCACCGGTCAGCTCGACCACCCGCGGGCGGATGAGCTCGGTGCGCCGCGGGGTGAACGCCTTGCCGACCAGCCGGCGCAGCCGCACGTGGTCCCGCCCGTACGCGGTGACCATGTTGTCCATGGCGATCCAGCTGATCATCTCCCAGTCCGGCGGGATCTCGCCGTTGATGAACGCCGGCCAGTGGTTGCGGGCGCTCTTGGTGACCCGCGGGTCGGTCAGCACCTTCTTGATCGTCGCGTAGCTGTTGAGCGACCAGGCCTGCACCCCGCCCGGCAGCTCCACGCGCGTCGCCGGGCCCTGCGCCCGCAGGGTGTCCGCCTCCGCGTGGATCCGGCTGCCGGTGGTGTCCAGCCTGAACGGGCAGCGCTGTTCCATCCGTTCCTCCATGGTGTCCTCGGTGGACCTCGGTCGACGGGGCCGCAGCGGCGGAGGCCCGCGCCGCTTCGGCAGGGTCACGACCCGGGACGGCCGGCGGGCCGGCGCCCGGGTCAGCGCAGCGGCCGGAAGAAGGCCCGGATGTCGCCGACCAGCAGGTCGGGCTGTTCCATGGCGGCGAAGTGGCCGCCCCGGTCGAACTCGGTCCAGTGCGTGATCGTCGGATAGTCCCGCTCGGCGAACCGGCGCACCGGCTGGAAGATGTCGTGCGGGAAGACCGCCACCCCGACCGGCGCCCGCACGGGCGGCGGGGGCGCGCCGGCCGCGGCCGCGCGTACCGCCGCGGCGCCCTCGTAGTAGAACTGGGCCGACGAGCCGGCCGTGGCCGTCAGCCAGTAGATCGAGGCGACGGTCAGCATGTGGTCCCGGTCCACGGCGTCCTCGGGCGCCTTCGCCGAGTCCGTCCACTCCCGGAACTTCTCCACGATCCACGCGAGCTGCCCGACGGGCGAGTCGGTGAGCCCGTACGCCAGGGTCTGCGGGCGGGTCTGCTGGATCCGCATGTAACCGGAGAGCTCGGTGTCGAAGCGGCCCAGCAGCTCCAGCCGGCGCCGGTCGGCATCGTCGAGGCCGGACAGCTCGGCCGGGTCGCCGGGGAACGTCATGAGCATGTTCACGTGCGCCCCGATGAGCCGTTCCGGGTAGAGGGCGCCGAGCGCCAGGGAGATCACCGAGCCGGCGTCGCCGCCCTGGGCGGCGAACCGCTCGTAGCCGAGCCGGGACATCAGGTCCCCCCAGGCGCGCGCGATGCGCGGCACGTCCCAGCCGGGGCCGGGCAGCGGCCGGGAGAAGCCGTAACCGGGCAGGGCGGGGATCACCAGGTGGAACGCGTCGCGGGGGTCGCCGCCGTGCGCCGCCGGGTCGGACAGCGGCCCGATGACGTCCAGGAACTCCGCGACCGACCCCGGCCAGCCGTGCGTGATCAGCAGCGGCACGGCGTCCGGCTCCGGCGACCGCACGTGCAGGAAGTGCACGGGCGCGCCGTCGAGGTCGGTGCGGAACTGCGGGTACCGGTTGAGCCGCGCCTCCGCGGCCCGCCAGTCGTACCCGGTGCGCCAGTACTCGGCCAGCTCCTGGAGGTAGCCGAGCGGGACGCCCCGCTCCCAGCCCACGTCGGGCAGCTCGTCGGGCCAGCGGGTGGCGGCGAGGCGGCGGCGCAGGTCGTCGAGGTCCGCCTCGGGAACGGCTACGCGGAACGGCTGCATGGCTCCCCCATCTCCTGGGTCGCGGTGGAAGGGCGCCCCCGGCGCTCGCCGGCGGCGCGATCGGGTTCCCGGGCCACCAGGTACCGGGCGATGGTGGCCAACTTCTCGCGCGTCTCGGTCAGCTCCCGCTCCGGCAGCGACGTGCCCACGATGCCGGCGCCCGCCCGCAGCCAGGCGCGCCCGTCGCGCTGGTAGACCGTGCGCAGCGCCACGGCCGCGTCCATCGCGCCGTCCGCGTCGTAGGTGAGCACCGCGCCGCCGTACAGGCCGCGGGCCGACGGCTCCAGTTCGTGGATGACCTCGTACGCGGCCCGCTTCGGCACGCCGGAGGTCGTCACCGCGGGGAACAGCGCGCTGAACGCGTCCCAGGCGTGGCCGGCCGCGGCCAGCGGGCTCCGGACCGTGGAGGCGAGATGCTGCACCGACCCGCGCTCGCGGACGGCCATGAACTCGGGGACCTCCACCGGCGCGCCGGGGCACAGCTCGGCCAGCTCGTCGACCGCCACCTTCACCGAGATCGCGTGCTCGTAGACCTCCTTGGGGTCGGTGAGCAGCTCCCGGCGCAGCGGCTCGTCGAGCTCACCGCGGCCGGTACGCGCGCGGGTGCCGGCGACCGGCTGGGTGGTCACCCAGCCCTTGGTCACCTCGACCACCGTCTCGGGGCTGAAGCCGGTGGCCGCCAGACCGCCGAGGCGCAGCAGGTACGAGCGGGCCGGCGTGTTCGCCCGGCGCCCCAGCTGGTAGGTCGCCGCCAGGTCGACCGGGAAGGCGACCGGCACGGTGCGGGACAGGATGACCTTCTGCAACCGGCCGGCGCGGATCTCGCGGATCGCCTGGTCCACGGCGTGCAGGTACGCCTCGGCGTCCCAGTCGTCCACCGGGGTCGGCCGGCCGGGCGGCCGGACCGGCGGCGCGCTCTCCAGCTCGGCCTGGAGCAGGTCCAGGTCGGCCACGTCGAGCGCCCGCAGCAGCGTGCCGGTGGCGTGGAAGCGCACCTCGACACGGGGGATCATCAGGTGCAGGAACGGTTCGTCGTCGAGCAGCTCCGCCAGCCCGTCCCGGGCCGCGGCCAGCTCGAACCCGGCCCAGCCGTAGCAGCGCCACGCCTCCACCGGCACCTCGTCGAGCAGGGTGGGCAGCCCGCGCAGCGCCGCGGCGGAGAAGGGCACCGCCCGCCGGCCCTCGTCGGTGCGCACGACCAGCCGGCGCCGGTCGGCGACCACCTCGGCGACCGGGTCCAGCGCGACCGCGTACCCCTCGGGCCCCTCGTAGCACACGTGGTCGCGGCCCTGCCGGGCCGCGACGAGCAGGCCCGCCGCGGCCAGCGGATCGCCGACCGGCGCGATCGTCCGTTCGTGGTACTTCCGATGACCAGCCATCTACTCCTCCAGGAAGGTCCGGCCTGGCGGCGCGGTCGACGCGGCACCGATCCGACGGGCGGGAGTGCCGGTGTGAGTCGGGGATCGGCCCGGGATGACGTGACCGGCCACCACCGCCGGTGCGCACGGCGGCGCGGCGGCCGGATCCATCCGCCGGCAGTGCGGAAATCCGTTGTCCGGCAAGGGAATCGGCGCAGCCGGCAAGCGATCCGACCATATCGGCGTCGCCCCGCCGGAGGCTTCTCCGAAGGTGCGCAACGACGGGGCGGTCGGGGCAATTCAGGAGGTGAAGCGCCCGGAGCGGCGGTGCCACGATCGGCCTGTGGACCTGCCGGCGGGCGGGTCCGGCGCCCTGGCGGCGCGGACGCCCGCTCCAGCAGAAAGGTGAGCCCATGGGCACGCACCCCGCGCCGGGCGGCGCTTCCGCGTCCGGCACCGACATTCCCTCGGTGGAAGAACAGATCACCGCCATCTGGCGGGAGGCGCTCGACGTGCCCCCGGGCGCGGAGCACGCCACCTTCTTCGAGCTGGGCGGGCAGTCGATCACCGCGCTGCTGATCATCGCCTGGCTCGAGGACGAGCTCGGCATCACCTCCGTCGGGGTCGACCAGCTCTTTGACGACCCGGACCTCGACACGTTCATCCGTCAGGTCGTCGTGACCCTCGAGCCCGCCGCCTGACGTCAGGGTGTGCCGCACCCGGAGAGGAAGAGACCGATGATGCCCGACACCCCGTTCCCGCTCTCGCTGGAGCAGGAGTTCCTCCGCCTGCAACACCTGAACGACGGCTCCACCGGCGCCTTCGGCCCGCGTCCCATCTCCAGCGGCGGCTGGCGGCTGACCGGGGACCTCGACCTGGCCGCGTTCACGGCGGCCCTCGACGACGTGGTCGTGCGGCACGAGGCGCTGCGCACGGTGCTGCTGCACGACGAGGACGGCTGGCGGCAACAGGTCCAGCCGCCCGGCTCGCCGACGCTCGTGGTCCGCGACCTGCCCGACGACGGGCGGCCGCGGCAGGACCGGGCCGAGGACTTCCTCAACGAGATCGAGGGACAGACCTTCGACATGAACCAGGTGCCGGCCTTCTGGGTCCACGTGGGCCGGTTGGCCGACGACGACTGGATCGTCGTGCTGGTGGCGCACCTGCCGGTGGTGGACGTGTGGTCGCTCGGCCTGGTCATGCGGGACATCGTCGAGCTCTACGCGGCGCGGCGCGAGGGCCGGCAGCCCGACCTGCGCGAGGCGCACCAGTTCCGGGAGTACGTCTCCCGGCAGCAGGCCGGTTCGGACGAGGTGTCCGCCGCCGCGTCCTTCCGGTACTGGCGGGAACGCCTGCGCGACGCCCGGCCGGTGACCCTGCCGACCGACCGGCCGCCGGCCACGGGCGACCCGGCGGGCACCCGGTGCGACCGGTTCGCGCTCGGCCCGGACCTGGGCACCGCGACGCTGGAGTTCGCCCGGTCCCTGCGGTGCTCGCCGTTCATGGTGCTGTTCGCCGCCTACCGGGTGCACCTGCTCGCCCGGACCGGGATAACCGACGGGGTGATCTGGACGCTCACCTCCGGGCCGGGACGGCGACGCCGGTGGATGGCCGACACCGTCGGCTACTTCGTCAACCTGTTCCCGCTGCGCACCGACCTGACCGGCTGCCGGACCTTCCGCGAGGTGGTCGAGCGGGTCCGGGAGAGCTGCATGTCGGCGTTCGCGCACGAGGTGCCCTTC
Organism: Micromonospora chaiyaphumensis; assembly: GCF_900091435.1. GTDB lineage: Bacteria > Actinomycetota > Actinomycetes > Mycobacteriales > Micromonosporaceae > Micromonospora > Micromonospora chaiyaphumensis. Next base: position 106,078 of record NZ_FMCS01000003.1, on the reverse strand, counting down.
GTCCGGCTGGCCACCGAGGTGGCCGACGAGGTCGCCGCGCTGGAGGAGGGCGACCGGATCGCCGAGCGGGCCCGCCCCGGTTTCCAGATGTCACCGAACCCGTTCGTGCTGCGCGAGCAGGGCACCGGCGGGGTCGGCTGCACGGCCGCCCAGCGGCGCGTCTCCCAGCCGGTCGGCCCCGACATCCCGGACGACGCGATCCTGTGGACCGCCGAGCTGAGCCCGACCAACGAGCTGCTCTTCGCCGTGAACAGCAGCGTCGACCGGTTCGACCAGTCCTCGATGGACGCCATGCTGGCCGACTTCACGCACGTCCTGCGCGCCGGCATCGCCGACCCCGAGCTGCCGCTGGCCGACCTGGCCGTCCCGGCCGTGCCCGCCGCCTCCGGCAACTGACCGACCCGACCGAAGGGACCCCTCTGATGACCGCTGACCTTCCCGCCGGCATGCGCCTGGTCGAGGTGACCGAGGAACGGTACGGCGAATGGCTCGACAGCTGGCTCGGCGCGTTCGCCTCGCCGCCCGGTGACGACCCGGAGGTGGTGGACTTCTACCGGCGCACCCACCCGCCGCACCGGGCCATCGCCATCACCGACGAGGCCGGTTACGTCGCGACGAACGCCTCGCTGCACCGCGACCTGGTGCTGCCGGGCGGCCGGACGGTGCCGCTGGCCGCCTGCACCGGCGGATCCTGCCACCCCACGCTGCGGCGCAAGGGGCTCATGAAGGCCACCCTCCACCGGCTGCACGAGCGGGCCGTCGAGGAGGGCAAGCCGATCGCGGCCGGCGGCGTGTCCGAGTGGCCCATCTACTGGCGCTTCGGCTACGGCCCGGCCACCTGGTACAACAGCCTCAACATCGACGTGCGGGGGGTGGGCTGGCGCGCCGACGCGCCCGACGGCGACCTGCCCGTGCGGCGGGTCTCCGGCAAGGAGGCCCGGGACCTGGCCCAGTCGGTGTACGAACGGCAGGCGGCCCGGACCCCGGGCGAGGTGATCCCCCCGTCCTGCTACTGGGACCGGCTGGCCATGGACCCGACGAACCCCCGCCTGGAGCAGATGCTGGCGATCGGGGGTGGCGGCGCGCCCCGGGCCTGCGTCGCGGTGGAGGACCGGGGCTTCGTGTCCTACCGCATCACCTCCGACTGGGCGCCGGAGACCACCCCCCGCAACATGCTCCAGGTCATCGACTTCCTCGCCGTGGACGCCGAGGCCGCCGCGACGCTCTGGCGCTACCTGCTCTCCGTCGACATGGTGGCCACCATCCAGGTGTGGTACGCGCCGGTGGACAACCCGCTGGCGTGGTGGGTGACCGACGCGCGCAAGCTGCGCGCCCAGCGCCACGACGGCGTGTGGCTGCGCCCGCTGGACGTGCCGACGCTGCTGGAGGCGCGCGGGTGGGCCGGCGACGGGGCGTTGACGCTGCGCGTGCACGACCCGGAGGGCCACACCGACGGGACGTTCCGCCTCGACGTCGACGCCGGGCAGGCCACCTGCCGGCGGAGCACCGCCGAGCCGGACCTGGAGATGCACGTGGCCGCCGTCGGCGCGATCCTGCTCGGCGGCACCGCCGCCACCGACCTGGCCCGGGGCGGCCGCATCGTCGCGCGGGACCCGCGCTGCGCCCAGCTCTGGGACACCATGGCCACGCCCGAGCGGGCCCCCTACATCAGCTACTTCTACTGATCCCCCCGGCCGCGCCCCGGCGCCCGGCACCCGCCGGCGCGCCGGGACGTGGCGCCGGCGAGCCGTCGACAGCACGAGGAGCGGGTAGCGATGAACGACAGACGGGGCAGCGGCGTCCGGGCGGTCACCTCTGCGGCCCAGCAGGGCCTGTGGTTCCTGGAGAGGTTGGCGGCGCAGACGCCGGCGCACACGGTGTGCCGCGCGTACCGGGTGGACGGCCCGCTCGACGAGGACGCCCTGTGCGCCGCGTGGCGGACGCTGGTCGACCGGCACGAGGCGCTGCGGACCCGCATCGTGGAGCGGGACGGCGTGCCGTGGCAGGCGATCGACGCCGGCTCCGACGCGCCGGCGCTGGTCGACCTCACCACCGTCGCCGAGCCGGAGCGGACGGCGGCCGCGCGGCGGCTGCGCACCGGCCTGGCCGGGGCCGTGGTCGACCACGCCGACGGCCCGCTCTGCCGGCTCGCCCTGGTCCGGCTCGGCCCGGAGGAGCACGAGCTGCTGCTGGTGCTGCACCGGCTGGTGGCCGACGACAGCTCGGCCCGGATCCTGGTGACCGAGCTGGGCGAGTGCTACTCGGCGGCGGTGCAGGGCCGCGAGCCGGCCCTGCCGTTCCTGCCGTTGCAGTACCGCGACTTCGCGCGCTGGCAGCGGGAGCAGGCGACCGGCCCGACGTACCGGCGGCTGGCGCAGTGGTGGCGGGGCGCGCTGACCCCGCCACCGCCGGCGCTGTCGCTGCCCGCCGACCGGCCTCCCGCGGCCGACTCCGGGTACGCGGGCGCGGCGGTGGACTTCGACTGGGGCGAGGAGACCGCCGGCCGGCTGCGCGAGGTCTGCGCGGCCGAGGGTACGGTCCCGGCCGTGGTGCTGTCCGCGGCGTTCCACGCGCTGCTGTTCCGGCACACCGGCGAGCAGCGGGTGGCCGTGGGGCACCCGGTGGTGGTGCGGCCCCGCCCGGAGTTCGCCGGCACCGTGGGGCCGTTCCAGAACCCGCTGGTGGTGTGCGCCGACTTCGCCGACTCCCCCACCTTCCGGCACCTGCTGGCCCGGGTCGCCCAGGCCCGCCGCGCCGCGCTCGACCACGGCGAACTGCCCTTCGCCGACGTCGTGGCCGAGGTGGAGGTGGACCGGGACGCGCAGCGGCTGCCGCTGCTCGACGCCGCGTTCACCTGTCCCGAGTCGCCCGAGCCGGACCCCGCACTCGCCGGCGCCACCGTCCGCCGGCTGCCGGTGCGCGCCGGGGCGGTCCCGGTGGGCCTGTCGCTCGAGGTCGACACCGTGGAGCCGGCGGTGACCGGCACGCTGGCGTACCGGACCGAGCTGTTCGAGGCGGACTCCGTCCGGGCGCTGCTCGGCCAGCTCCGTACCCTGCTCGACGCCGCCCTGAAGGACCCGGGCCAGCCGGTGGCCGTGCTGCCGCTGGAGACGCCGGAGCAGCTCCGCGCGGCGGCCCGGGCCGCCGACCGGGTCGAACCGGTCGCCACCGGCTGGTCCACGGTGGCCGCGGCGGTGCACGGCCGGGCCGAGCAGCACCCGGGTGACACCGCGGTGGCCGGGCAGTCGGAGGGCGTCTCCTACGGGGAGCTCGCCACCCTGGCCAGCTCCACGGCCCGGGGGCTGCAGCGCCTGGGCCTGGCGGCGGGCGCGCCGGTGGCGGTGCGGATGCCCACCGGGCCCCGCCAGGTGGCCGTGCTGCTGGGCGTCCTGGACGCGGGCGCGCACCTGGTCTGCATCGGCGCCGGCGAGGCGGGCGAACGGGGCCGGCTCATCCTCGGCGACCTGCGCCCGGCCTACCTGCTGGTGGAGGGCGACCCGGAGGACGACGAGCTGGCCCGCTGGTACCGCACGGAACTCGACGGGCGGGCCGTCGCGGTGGGCGCGCTGCACCGCGCCGCCGGGGAGGACGCCGCGCCGGTCCCGGCCGGCCCCGACGGGCCCGACCTGGCGTACGTCGCCTACACCTCGGGGTCGACCGGCCGGCCCAAGGGAATCCCGCACACCCACGCCGGCTTCGCGCAGTTCTGCGAGTGGATGGCCACGCACTTCGAGATGGGCCCGGGCAGCCGGGTGGCCCAGTGGGCGGCCCCCGGTTACGACGCCGCGCTCTGCGAGATCTTCGCGGCGCTCGGCTCCGGCGCGACCCTGCACCCGGTGCCGGACCGGGTGCGGGTGGACCCGCGCCGGCTGGTGCGCTGGCTGGCCGACGAGCGGATCACCCACTTCCAGACCGTGCCGAGCTTCGCCCGGGAAGTCCTGCGGGCCCTGGTGTCCCGCAATCGCGGGGACGCGCTGCCCGCGCTGCGGCACCTGCTGCTCGCCGGCGAGCCGCTCCCCGGCGAGCTGGCCGGGGAGCTGCGCCGGGCGCTGCCGGCGGCCCGGCTGACCAACCTGTACGGCCCCACCGAGATCGTGCTGGCGACCTGGCACGAGGTGACCGGGCCGGTGCGCGGGACGGTGCCCGTCGGCGTGCCGATCCCCGGCCGGCAGGTGCTCGTGGTCGACGACCAGGACCGGCCCTGCCCCGCGGGAGTGACCGGGGAGCTGGTCGTCCGCAGCCCCTACGTCACGCCCGGCTATGTGGGCGCCGAGACGCCCGGCGACGCCTTCACGCCGCTGCGCGCCCACGAGGAGCTCGGGTTGCCGGACCGCGGCTGGTACCGCACCGGGGACCTCGGACGCCGGCGGCTGGACGGGCTGCTGGAGTTCCGCGGCCGGCAGGACTTCCAGATCAAGTTCTTCGGCACCCGGCTGGAGCTGACGGACGTGGAGACGGCGCTGGCCGCCGCCGACTCGGTCGCCGAGTGCGCGGTGGTGCCGGTACGCGACCACAGCGGCCTGGTCGTGCGCCTCATGGCGTACGTGGTGGCCCGGGAGCCGGCGGACGGTGCGGGCGGGAGCGACCTGACCGCCGCGTGGCGGGCCCGGCTGCGCCAGCGGTTCGGCAGCCTCATGCCGCCGGTCAGCTTCCGCAACCTGCCGACGCTGCCACGCAACGTGGGCGGGAAGGTCGACCGGCGGCGCCTGCCCGCGCCGACGTCGCTGCGCGCGCCCGGCGACCGGCAGCCCACCACCCCGACCGAGCGGCTCCTGGCGGCCGTGTGGGCGGAGGTGCTCGGCACCGACGAGGTCGCGCCCGAGGACTCCCTGTTCGCCCTGGGCGGGCACTCGCTGCTGATCCCGCCGCTGCTGCACCACGTCCGGGAGCGCACCGGCGTCACCGTGCCGGCCCGCCGCTTCCTCGCCGACCCGACCCTGGCCGGGCTCGCCGCGCTGGTGGACGCGGCCACGCGGACCGACGACGGCGCCCGGGCGCAGAGGGAGGTGAGCGGCACCGCCTGACCGCCCCGCGCGGGGCCGACACCGCGAATCCCGAACCGCCCAGCCCGACGACATGTGAGGTGGACAGACGTGACCCTGGTGGAGACAACGCCCGTCGAACTCGACGGCCAGAACGTGGACATCGACGGCATCCGACGGATCGCCGAGGAGCAGGCGCCGTGCGTCATCGCCCCGACGGCCCTGGAGAAGGCCGCGGCGAGCAGGGCGATGTTCCAGGACATCGTCGAGCAGGGCATCCCGGTGTACGGCATCACCACCGGGTACGGCGACCTGGCGTACATGATGGTGGACAACGCCGTGGAGATCGAACTCCAGCTCAACCTGGTGCGCAGCCACTGCGCCGGGGTCGGGCCGATCTTCGCCGAGGACGAGGCGCGGGCCATGGTCGCGGCCCGGCTCAACGCCCTCGCGCGGGGCTACTCGGCGGTCCGGCCCGAGTTGCTGGAGCGGCTGGCCCTGCTGCTCAACCAGGGCATCATCCCGGCCATCCCGGAGATCGGCTCGCTGGGCGCCAGCGGCGACCTCGCCCCGCTGTCGCACATCGCGGCCGTGATCATCGGTGAGGGGTACGTGCTGCGCGACGGCCGCCCCACCCCGACGGCACCGGTCCTGCGCCAGCTCGGCGTGGAGCCGCTGCAGCTGCGGTTCAAGGAGGGGCTGTCGCTGATCAACGGCACCTCCGCCATGACCGGCCTCGGCGCCCTGCTGACCGGCCGGGCGCTCACCCAGGTCCGCCAGGCCGAGATCGTGACGGCGCTGGCGCTGGAGGCGTTGCAGGGCTCGACGGGCGCCTTCATGGCCGAGGGGCACGAGCTGGCCCGCCCGCACCGGGGCCAGGTCGACAACGCCGCCAACATGCGCGCCCTGCTGGCCGGCAGCGGCCTGGCGCTGGAGCACCGGGAGATCCGCCGCCAGGTCGAGGAGCAGAAGCAGGAGGGTGTCACCGTCCAGCGCGGCGAGATCTACCTGCAGAAGCCGTACACGCTGCGGGCCATCCCGCAGGTCGTCGGCGCGGTGCGGGACACCGTCTACCACGCCACCGGGATCGTGACGACCGAGCTGAACTCCTCGAACGACAACCCCCTCTTCTTCGAGGGGCGCGAGGTCTTCCACGGCGCCAACTTCCACGGCCAGCCGGTGGCCTTCGCCATGGACTTCCTCACCATTGCCCTGACCCAGCTCGGCGTGACCTCCGAGCGGCGCACCAACCGCCTGCTCAACCGGCACCTCAACGGCGGCCTGCCGGAATACCTGGTGGCCGGCGAGCCGGGTCTCAACAGCGGCTTCACCGGCGCCCAGTACCCGGCGACGGCGCTGGTCGCGGAGAACCGGACGATCGGCCCGGCGAGCACCCAGAGCATCCCGTCCAACAGCGACAACCAGGACGTGGTGAGCATGGGCCTGATCGCCGCCCGCAATGCCCGCCGGGTGCTGCGCAACAACGACCTCATCCTGGCCATCGAGTACCTGTCCGCCGCCCAGGCGGTGGACCTGCGGGGCGTCGTGGACCGGCTCGGCCCGGCCGGGCGGGCCACCTACGACCGGATCCGCTCCCTGGTGCCCACCCTGGACCGGGACCGCTACATGAGCGACGACATCGAGACGATCGCGGCCGCGGTGGCCCGGGGCGAGTTCGTCGACGCCCTGCCCGACCGCGGCGAGGGCCTGCGGTGACCGGCCGCGACGGGAGGAGAGAGCCATGACGGACGCCAAGATCGTCGATCGGGCGGACTGGTACGCGGCGCGGCGGGCCTTCCTGGAGCGCGAGAAGGAGGTGACCCGGGCGCGGGACGCGCTCAACGCGGAGCGGCGCGAGCTGCCCATGATGGTGGTGGACAAGGAGTACGTCTTCGAGGGCCCGGACGGCGAGCGGACGCTGCCGGAGCTGTTCGAGGGCCGGCGGCAACTGCTCACGTACCACTTCATGTGGCCGCTGGAGGGGCACGACTGGTGCCCGGTCTGCTCGCTGTTCATCGACAACATCGGTCACCTGGCGCACCTGCACGCCCGGGACACGTCGCTGGCCATCGTCTGCGCCGCCCCGCAGTCGGACATCGTGCCGTTCAAGCGCCGGATGGGCTGGGACATCCCCTGGTACACCACCCGGGGCGACGACTTCTACCGGGACTTCACCCTGGACGTCGGCACCGACGAGCCCGAGCTGCCCGGCGTCAGCGCGTTCCTGCGCGACGACGACGGCCGCGTGCTCTACGCGTACTCCACGCACGGGCGGGGCAGCGACATCCTGAACAACACCTACAACTATCTCGACCTGACCCCCTTGGGCCGGCAGGAGGAGGGCATGGCGGACACCATGGGGTGGATCCGCCACCACGACCGCTACGGCGACGCCACGGCGGGCTCCTGCCACGGCTGACCGGTGCACCCGCCCACGGCCACGCCGGACCGACCGGCGTGGCCGTCGGGCGTGTGCGCTTGACCCGTTCCGTCCACTATTGACAGTCTGCAACGACCGGCCCACGCCCCGTGGGCCGGGTCAGCGACCCAGAGGAGACCGGATCTGATGGATCCCGAGACCTTCCGCACGCGGACCACCCGGCACCCCGGCCCCGGCGGGAAGCCGCTGCTGCGCTTCACGCACGACTACCCGGACCCGCCGGAGCGAATCTGGCGGGCGATCACCGACAGCGAGGAGCACTCCTCGTGGTTCGGCTTCCCGGTCGACGTGGAGCCGGTCGAGGGCGGGACCGTCACCGTGACGTTCTCCCCGGACATGGTGGAGCGGGCCCGGGTCGTCGAGGTCGACGAGCCGCGCCGGTTCGTGTACGCCGGCAGGGGCGACGCCTACCGCTGGCTGCTGAGCCCGCACGGGGACGGCTGCCGGCTGGTGCTGGAGAACGAGGTCGGCGACCCGGGGCACCTGCCGCAGAGCGCCGCCGGCTTCCACCTGGCCCTGGACAAGATGGGCGAGCTGCTCGACCGGGAGGCCGGCCGCCCGGCGCCGCACGGCGGGCCGCTGTCCTTCGACGACCTCGTGAAGCACTACTCGGAGCTGCCCGAGCAACCGAACTGACCCTCCTCGGCCGCGGCGGGCGCCTACCAGGGCGCCCGCCGCGGCCGTGCCTCCCCCTCGTCCCTCGGCACGCTCGGAGATGCGTCCCCCGCCGCCCCGCCGGGATGATCGAAAGGAGTCCCACCAGCCTGCGGCCCCGACGCCCGGCCTCGCTGCTCCGGGCCACCGCCGCCACGCACCCCGCCCCGACCCGGGCGCGGCGGTGGGACGGCCAGCCGGCAGGAGGAGGCCACGGTGACAGGTGGAGCGGGCGGACCCGAGCCGAGCCGGACGGGCCTGGTGCCCTGGCCACCGGAGGCGGTGGACCGGTACGTCGCCGCGGGCTACTGGGAGGGGCGGCCGCTGGGCGCGCGCCTCCTCGCCGTGGCCGACGCCCTGCCCGACGCGGAGGCGCTGGTCGGCGGCGACGTCCGGCTGACCTACCGGGAGCTGATGCAGCGGGCCGACGGCGCGGCGCTGCGCCTGCACGCGCTGGGCCTGCGCCGCGACGACCGGATCGTGGTGCAGCTCGACAACCGCTGGGAGTTCGTCGTGCTGACGCTCGCCTGCCTGCGGCTGGGCGTGCTGCCGGTCATGGCGCTGCCGGCGCACCGCCACCACGAGATGTCCCACCTCGTGCGGCAGGCCGAGGCCCGGGCGGTGGCGGTACCCGCCGAGACGGACCGCTTCGACCACCAGGACATGGCCCGGCGCATCGCCGCGGCGCAGCCGGGCCTCACGCACGTGCTCGCCGCCGGCGCGCGGCCCGCGCCCGGTTCGGTGGACCTGCGGGCGCTGTGCCGGCCCGCGGAGGACCCGGCCGCGGCGCGCCGGCAGCTGGACGCCGCCGCGCCGGGCGGCCGGGACGTCGCGCTCTTCCTGCTCTCGGGCGGCACCACCGGCCTGCCGAAGCTGATCGCCCGGACGCACGACGACTACGCGTACAACGCCCGGCGCAGCGGCGAGGTCTCCGGCTTCGGCCCGTCCACCGTGTACCTGGCGGCGCTGCCGCTGGCCCACAACTTCCCGCTGGCCTGTCCCGGCATCCTCGGCACCCTGCTGGTGGGTGGCCGGGTGGTGATCGCACCGTCGCCGGCGCCCAAGAAGGTCTTCGACCTGATCGAGCGGGAGCGGGTCACGGTGACGGCCGCGGTGCCGACCATCGCGCAGAGCTGGCTCGCGTTCCAGGAGTCCGGGCCCGGATACGACCTCAGCACGCTGCGGCTGCTCCAGGTGGGCGGCGCCCGGCTGGCCGACGAGGTGGCCTGGCGGGTCCAGCCCACCCTGGGCTGCCGCCTCCAGCAGGTCTTCGGCATGGCCGAGGGGCTGCTCAACTACACCCGGCTGGACGACCCCGACGAGGTGGTCTGCCACACCCAGGGCCGCCCGATCTGCCCGGACGACGAGATCCTGGTGGTTGACGAGGAGGGCCGGCCGGTGCCGGACGGCACACCGGGTCTGCTGCTGACCCGGGGGCCGTACACCCCCCGCGGCTACTACCGGGCCGAGGCGCAGAACCGGATCGCGTTCACCGCCGACGGCTGGTACCGGACCGGTGACGTGGTGCGCCGCCGCCCCGACGGCAACCTGGTGGTCGAGGGCCGCGACAAGGACATGATCAACCGGGCCGGCGAGAAGATCTCAGCGGAGGAGGTGGAGAACTTCGCCTACCAGCTCCCGGGGGTGGACCTGGCCGCCGCCGTGGCGATGCCCGACCCCGAGTTCGGCGAGCGGGTCTGCCTCTACGTGGTGGTCCGGGCCGGCGCCTCGGTGCGGCTGGCCGACGTGCGCGCCGTGATGGAGCGGGCCGGGGTGGCCCGGTTCAAGCTGCCGGAGCGGCTCGTCGAGGTGGCCACGCTCCCCCGCACCAACGTCGGGAAGGTCGACAAGAAGGCGCTGCGCGAGGACATCCGGCGGCGGCTGGCCGCCGAGGCGCCGGACGAGGCGCCGCCCGCCTGAGCGCCGGTGTGCCACCCGGAACGGGCCGGTCGCGTCGCGACCGGCCCGTTCGGCGTACCCGCCCGGCGGCTCAGCCGGCCGCCGGCTCGATGGACAGGGCGTGCCGGAAGATGTTGTTCGGGTCGTACTTGGCCTTGATGCGCTGCAGGCGCGGATAGCTCTGCTTGTAGTAGAGGGTGCTCCACGGCACGCCGGACCGGTTCCAGGCCGGGTCCTTGCTGTCGATGTCCGGGTAGTTGATGTAGCAGCCGTCGTAGCGGTCGCCGGAGACCGGCATGCCGCCGGTGTCGGCGAAGACCCGCTGGTAGAAGCGGCGCACCCAGTCCACCGACTCCTCGTCGTCGGCGGCGTTCGGCCACGAGGCCGAGAACCAGAGCTTCAGGATCGAGTCCCGCTGCGGGACCGCGGTGGCATCCGGCCCGACCGCGTTGACCTGGCCGCCGTAGCCGGCGAAGTAGACCAGGCACTGTCCCTTGTAGGCCGGGTCGCGCAGGCCCCGGTACAGCTCCACGATCTGCCGCTCGGCGAGAGGCTTGCGCAGGTAGCTGCCCTTGGACTTGGTCCGCGGCGGGATGGTCTGCGGGAACTCCAGCGTCGCGTTGGCGAGCCACAGGTCGTCCGTGGTGCTGATCTGCGGGGTGACGCCGACCCCGGCCGACACGGCGGCGATGTAGTCGTCGAGCATCTTCCGCGCGTCCGGCATGGTGGCGTCGGTGCGGATCTCCAGGTAGATGAACTGTTCCTTCTCGGTGTTGAGGTGCAGTGCGCTGTGCAGGCCCTCGTAGGGGTCGCCGGGTCCGCTGTGCGCGGCGTGCCACGCGTTGTGGTTCTTCACCAGGCGGACGAAGCCCTCCTGGGTCAGCCCGTCCCAGGGGTAGGAGACCCAGGTCATGAAGAGGGTCGGCGGCGGCGTGGGCAGCAGCTTGCCCGGGTCGTCGCCGGTGGCGCCGGGCGTGCGGAACAGGTACTTGGTGACGAAGCCGAAGTTGCCCCCGCCGCCGCCGGTGTGCGCCCACCACAGGTCGCGGTGCGGGTCGTCGGGACGGGCGGTGGCCAGGATGGTGCGGGCGCGGCCGGACCGGTCGACGACGACCACCTCGACGCCGTAGAGGTGGTCGACGGAGAGGCCGAACTTGCGCGACAGCGGGCCGTACCCGCCGCCGGAGATGTGCCCGCCGACGCCCACCGGCGGGCAGACGCCGGCCGGCACGGTGACCTTCCAGCCGAGGTAGAGCTGCTCGTACATCTGGCCGAGGGTGGCGCCGGACTCCACGACGAACGCGCGGTGCCGCGAGTCGTACCAGGTCTGGTTCATGGCCGACACGTCGACCAGCACCCGGAACGCGGGGTCCCCGACCAGGTTGTCCAGGCAGTGGCCGCCGCTGCGGACGGTGATGCGCTGGCCCCGGCCGACCGCCTGCTCGACGGCCGCGCGGACCTGCTCGGCGGTGTAGGTCAGGTGGACCGTCTCCGGGGACGAGATGAACCGGGGGTTGAACGAGCGCAGCATGAGCTGCGCGTACCGCGGGTCGTCGGGGTGGATGGCGACCAGCGGGTCGACCGCGGTCGCGGGGGCGCCGCCGGCCTGGGCGGGCGTGGCGCCCAGCCCGGCGAGGCCGACGGTGGCGCCGGATATCGCGGCAGTCGAGCCGAGGAGCTGCCGACGTGACATGACCATGGGTGCACCTGCCATCTGAGGAGGTTCGGACGGTCCCGACCCGTCCCGTGGCGGACCGGACCAGGGCGAAGATCATCTGTGCCTATGGTTCTCGCCCGCGGACGGCCGTGCATCTTCCAGATTGCCGTCCTGCCCACGGGCGGGAATTGCGGGTCTCAGTCGCCGACGGCGGCCGGCTCGGCCGGCCGGGCCGGGGCCGGCGGCACGCCGCGGGACCGGGTGAGGACCCGCCACACCATGCCCGGGCGCATGAGGTCGGTCGGCGGGTCGACCAGGCCGGCCACCCGCATGAAGGTCCGGGTCACCGCGCCGTCGCGGACCGCGGCGGCCTGGAGGCGGCCCATGTACGCGTTGGCCATCCGCACCTTCGGCGGGCGCGGCCCCACCACACCGGGGAAGCTCAGGTCCCCGCCGGCGGAGATGTCCCAGGGCACGTCGACCACCCGGGCGGCGTCCCGGAAGAAGTCCGCCGGTCGGGGCGCCAGGCCGGTCCGGAGGTGCTCGCGCAGCGTCAGCGCCTCCAGGGCGGCCACCGTCATGCCCTGGCCGTAGACCGGGTTGAAGCTGCACAGGGCGTCGCCGAGGACCAGGAGGCCGGCCGGGAAGCGGTCGAGGCGCTCGTAGTGCCGGCGGACGCTGGCCGGGTAACGGAAGGAGACCGGGTCGTCCAGCGGTTCGGCGTCGTGGATGACGTCGAAGATGTCCGGCACCGGCAGGGACCGGACGAAGTCCAGGAAGCCCCGCTCGTCCGCCGGCGGGTGGTCGCCCAGCACCCCGGTCAGCGACAGCACGCTCCGGCCGTCCTGGATCCGGGAGAAGAACGCCCCGCGGGGGTGCGAGGGGGTGGACACCGGGTTGATCGACAGGTCACCGTGCAGGATGCTCTCGTCGCGCAGCCGGTAGTGCCGCGTGGTGTACGCCAGGTCGATCGGGACCCGGGTCTCCGCCGGCCGCTGGTAGCCCAGTTCCGCCAGCCAGACCGGCAGGCGGGAACCGCGCCCGGTCGCGTCCACCACCAGGTCGGCGGGGATCACCTCCTCGCCGGTGGCCCCGCGCGGGTGCACCCGGACGCCGGTGACCCGGCCCCGGTCCTCGGTGGTGACCGGGCCGACGATGTCGCAGCCGGCGCGCAGTCGCACGCCGGGCAGCGCGGTGACCGCGTCCCGCACCTGGGCCTCCAGCAGCGGCCGGGACGCCGAGACGCAGATCAGTCCGGTGCTCGCCCGGCGCAGCGGCCGGCCGTTGAAGAACCAGCGCAGCTCGCCCAGGTCACCGGTGGGCACGCCGGCGGCGACCGCCCGCCCGGTGAAGCCGGGGAACAGCTCCTCGAGGATCTGCTGGCCCCGGGCGAGCAGGCCGTGCACGTGCCGGCCCTGCGGCACGCCCCGGCGGGCGCCGGTCCCGGTCAGCTCGTCCCGGTCGACGATCGTCACCTCGTCGTACGCGTCCGCGAGCACCCGGGCGGCGAGCAGGCCCGCCATGCTCCCGCCCAGCACGACCGCCCGTGATCCCGGGTTCACCGCCACAACTGCCTCCTCGGCGTCTCCTGCCGGCCCGGGCGGTGGTATGGCACGGCCGGACCGCCCGCTGACCACCCGACCGTCGCACCCGCCGCGCCGGCCGCGCACCTTCGGGATTGCGCGCGTTCGCGCCCGACGGCTGGTCACCCGGCACCGCCCCGGGCTGCGCATTCTCGGAGATCCGCCGGTGTCCGGCGGGCGGCCATCCTGGACGGGCGGACGAGTGGGAGGGGTCGTCGGAGGGAGACGGTATGAGACCGCCGGGCCTGCTGCGGCGCTGGCCGCCGACCACGTGGCCGACGCCGGAGGTCAGCCGGGCCGTCGAGGGCGACGGACTCGACGGCTGGCGGGGCCTGCCCCGGGCGGAGCGGCCACCGTGGCCGGACGAGGCGGAGCTGGCCGACGTGATGCGGCTGCTCGGCACCGTGCCACCGCTCGTCACGCCCGCTGAGGTCGACGAGCTGCGCGACCGGCTGGCGGTTGCGGCCGAGGGCCGCGCGTTCCTGCTCCAGGCCGGCGACCCCGTCGAGTCCTTCGCCGGCAACACCGAGGCGCGCCTGGTCGCCAACGCCGCGACCCTCGCGCAGATGGCCCTCGTCGTGGCGTACGGCGGGTCGATGCCGGTGGTCAGCGTCGCCCGGGTCGCCGGCGGCTACGCTCGCCCGGCGGCCACGCCGACCGACCACACCGGACTGCCGAGCTGGTGGGGCGACCTGGTCAACGACCGCGCGCCCGCGGCGGCGGCCCGCGTTCCCGATCCGCGGCGGCTCATCCTGGCGTACGCCAACGCGGCGGGCGCCCTGAACCTGCTGCGCGCCCACCTCACCGGGGACCTGGCCGACCTCCAGTCGGTGCACCGCTGGCAGCAGGGCCTGCTGGACGGCGCCGACCCGGACACCCCGCACCTCGACACGGCCCGGGAGATCGGCCGCGCCATGGCCTTCCTGCGGGCCTGCGGGGTGCCGGACACCGCGGCGCGCCCGCACGCCCGCCTCTACAGCTCCCACGACGCCCTCGTGCTGGAGTACGAGCGCCCGCTGGTCCGGGCCGCCCGGGGCGGGCGGTACGGCCTGTCCGGCCACCTGCTCGGCCTCGGCGAGCAGGTCCGCCGGCTCGACGGCGCGCACGTCGACCTCGTCGCCCGGATCGCCAATCCGGTCACCGTGACCCTGGGGCCGGACACCCCGCCGGAGTCGGCCGTCGAGCTCTGCGAACGGCTCAATCCGGACAACGTCGCCGGGCGGCTCACCCTGACCTGCCGGCTCGGCCCCGGCCGGGTCGACGACACGCTCCCCCCGATCGTGGAGAAGGTGACCGCGGCCGGCCACCGGGTGCTGTGGCAGTGCGACCCGATGGGTACGGGTGCTCCGGGGACACCGTTCGCCCGGATCCTCGACGGCGTACGCGGGTACTTCGCGGTGCACCGCGCGCTGGGCACGCACCCCGGTGGGCTGCGCGTGGCGCTCGACGGCGACCGGCCGGGCGCGCCGGCCGCCGGCCGGGGGCTCGGCCGGGACCGGGCGCTCGATCTCGCCTACCAGGTGGCGGAGCTGCTGAACGGGTGAGCCGGCTCAGCGGCCGGTCAGCGACTCGCGGAGCACCCGCAGCAGGTCGTCCCGGTGCTCGCGCAGGTAGAAGTGGCCGCCGTCGAAGCGGTGCAGCCGGAACGGGCCGGTCGTGTGGCGCGCCCAGGCCTCCAGGACCCGCGGCGGCGCCTCGGGATCGTCCCGGCCACCGAGCGCGGTGACGGGGCAGTCCAGCAGCGGCCCGGGACGGTGCACGTACCCGTCGTTGACGGCGAAATCGGCCCGCAGGACCGGCAGGACCAGCCGCATGAGCCGCGCGTCGGCGAGCACCTGCGCCGGGGTGCCGCCGATCTGCCGGATCCGGTCGATGAGCTGGTCGTCGGGGAGCAGGTGCGCGCGCGGCCACGGCCGGGGCAGGTGCGGCGCCGGCCGGGCCGAGACGAACAGGTGGGCCGGCGCGGGCCGGCCGCGCGCGGCCAGCCGGCGGGCGAACTCGAACGCGACGAGGGCGCCCATGCTGTGCCCGAAGAGCGCGAACGGCTCGTCCAGCAGGCCGCCGAGGCCCGCCTCGACGGCGGAGACGAGGGTCCGCACGTCCTGGAAGGGCCGCTGCCCGAGCCTCGACTCCCGGCCGGGCAGCTGGACCGCGCAGACCTCGATGTCCGGCCCGGTGCCCGCCGGCCAGGAGGCGAAGACCGAGGCGCCGCCGCCGGCGTACGGGAAGCAGATGAGCCGCAGCGCGGCCCCGGGAAGCGGCCGGGGCCGGACCACGCCCACCTCCCCCACCCGGCCCGCGACGGCGTCCGCGGCCGCCCGGCCGGTCGTCACGGCGTCTCCACCCGCAGGTGGCCGGGCAGCGGCGGGACGTCGGTGAGGTCGCACTCGAGGCGTACCCGGTCACCGTCGCGGCCGATCTCCCGGAACCGGTTCATCCGGTAGGTGACGTGCATCATCCGGTTGCGGCCGTTCGGCACGAACTCGGCGACCAGCCGTACGCCCGCGTCGCGGGCCAGCCGGCGCAGGAAGGTGATGACGACAGCGCCGACGCCCCGCGACATCACGCGGCAGGACATCAGCAGCAGCTTGATCGTCCACACCCGGCTGTCCTGCTCGACGAGGGTGAGCCCGATGGTGCCGTACGGGCCGTACCGGTCGGACAGGCGCGCGACGTAGAGCCGGTGCCGGGGCGAGGTGCGGAACGCGTCGAGCTGCGCCCGCGAGTAGGTGTAGCCGGTGGTGTTGAGCTGGTGCGTACGCACGGTCAGCTCCTCGGCCCGGAGCAGGTCGTCCGGCCCGGCCTCGGCGATCGTCAGGTGCATCCGCAGGGTGGCCAGGAACTCCTCGGTCGGCCCGTCGAAGCGGCTCTCCACCTGCTGGCGGACCAGGTCGGCGCGGTACAGGTCGCGGCGCTGCCGGGCGTCCTCGGTGACCACCTCGGGGGTCAGTTCGGGGCGGTCGGCGAGCGTGGCCGCCTCCGCGGCGTCGATGCAGCGCACCTCGGGCAGGGCGTGGCCGACCTCGGCCCGCTCGAAGTCGTCGTCGTCGACGAAGGCGAGCGCGTCCAGGCCGATGTTGAGGGCGTCGGCGACGGCCCGCACGGAGGTCGACTTGGCGCCCCAGCCGATCTGGGGGTGCAGGAAGTACTCGGCCACGCCCAGCCGGCGCAGCGCGGCCAGCGCCGCGTCCGGGTCGTTGCGGCTGGCCACGGAGTGCAGGACGCCCCGTTCGTCGAGGACGCGCAGCACCTCGGCGATGCCCGGCCGCAACCGCACCTCGTCGTCCTCCAGCAGCACGCCGTCCCAGAGCGTGTGGTCGAGGTCCCAGACGACACACTTGATCATCTTGCCGGCCGGCGCCCCGGCGGGCGGCCGCGCGACCTCGGAGCTCATCGGATCAGTCCTTCCGCGTCCGGTCGGCGGGGCTCCACACCACCCGCCGGTCGGGGCCGCACCTGGTACGCCGACTCCGCGATGGTGATCTGCTGAAGCTGCGTGCTGCCCTCGATGATCTCCATGACCTTCGCGTCGCGCAGGTACCGCTGCACCGGGTACGCGTCGCCGATGCCGCGCGAGCCGTGGATCTGCACGGCGTCGTCGGCCGCGCGGACCGCGGCGGTGGAGGCGAAGTACTTGGCCAACCAGGTGGCGTGCACCGAGGCCGGGTCACCGCTCTCGCGCAGCCAGCCGGCCTGCTGGCAGAGCAGCCGGGCGGCGCTGGTCCCGGTCACCATGTCGGCCAGCATCCGCTGCACCAGCTGGTGGCGGCGCAGCGGCCGGCCGAACTGCTCCCGCGTGTCCGCGTACGCCAGGGACGCCCGCACGCAGGCCTCGGCCAGCCCGACGCAGCCCCACGCGACGCTGTAGCGCCCCAGCTCCAGGGCGCTCGCGGCCACCGCGGACAGCCCAAAACCCGGCCGCCCCACGAGGTTCTCCGCCGGGATCCGGCAGTCCGTCAGGCGCACCTCGGCGAGCATCGAGGCGCGGGTGCCCAGGGCGCCGGCCTGCGGCACCACGGTCAGCCCGGCGCGCTGCCGCTCCACGAGGAACGCCGCCGGCCGGCCCTCCAGCCGGGCGAAGACCAGGAAGAGGTCGGCGTACTGGCCGAAGGTGATCCAGTGCTTGTGCCCGTCCAGCGCGTAGCCGCCGGCCACCGGGCGGGCCTGGGCGGACAGCGCCGCCAGGTCACTGCCCGCGCCCGGCTCGGTCACGGCGAACGCGCCCAGGTACGTCCCCCGGGCCAGCTCCGGCAGCCAGCGGGCGCGCAGCTCCGGACGGCCCCAGCGGACCAGCGCGTACGACACCATGCTGTGCACGGTGAGCAGGCTGCGCACCGAGGAACAGGCCCGGCCCGCCTCCTCGTGCAGCAGCCCGAAGCTGATGGCGTCGAGACCCGCACCGCCGTGGTCGGCGGGGACCACCGCACCGAGGTGCCCCGCCTCGGCGAGGAGGTGCACGACGGCGCGGGGCAGCTCCTGCGCGCGGTCCCAGCCGTCGGCGTACGGGACCAGGTGGTCGTCGGCGAACGCCGCGAACCGCTCCCCGGCCCGTTGCTGCTCGGCGGTGAGCTGGACCCTCATCCGCGTACCGCCGCGGTCCGGCGCTCGACCAGCGCCACGATGGCGTCGACGCTGCTGAAGTTCTCCAGCTCCAGGTCCTCGTCGGCCACCGGGCAGTCCAGCTCGCCCTCGACGAACAGCACGAGCTGCATGACGAACAGCGAGTTGACGTGCCCGGCGGTGAAGATGTCCTCGTCGTCGGCGACCTCCCGGTCCCGGATGTACCGGGCGAGGAACGCGCGGACCTGCTCTCGAATGTTCTCCATCATCCTCGCCTCTCCGCCGGCGCCGGCCGGTCGCCGGCGTAGGTGTAGAAGCCCTCGCCGCTCTTGCGGCCGTGCAGGCCGGCCTGCACCATGCGGCGCAGCAGCGGGCAGGGGCGGTACTTGCTGTCGGCGAACGCCTCGTGCAACCCCTCGATGGACTGGACGATCGTGTCCAGCCCGATGAGGTCGGCGGTCTCCAGCGGGCCCATCCGGTGCCCGAAGCAGCCGCGGAAGAGCCGGTCGATCTCCGCGGCGTCGGCGACCCGCTCCTGCAGCAGGAACGCCGCCTCGTTGATGGTCAGCATGAGCACCCGGTTGCTCACGAAGCCCGGCGAGTCGGCCACCACCACGGCCTCCTTGCCCAGCCGCTCCAGCAGCGACCGGCTGCGGTCGACGGTCTCGTCGCTGGTGTGGTGGCCCCGGATCACCTCGACCATGGGTCGCAGCGGCACCGGGTTCATGAAGTGCATGCCCAGCACCGTCTGCGGCCGGCGGGTGAGCCCGCCGAGGGCCGTGATCGGGATGACCGAGGTGTTCGCCGCCAGCACGGTGTCCGGCCGGCACACCTCGTCCAGCCGCTCGTACACCGGCTGCTTGACCGCCCAGTCCTCGGTGACGTTCTCGATGACGAAGTCGACGTCGGCGAGGGCCTCCAGCTCGGTGTGCCAGCTGATCCGGTCCAGCACGGCGGTGCGGTTCCCGCCGGTGCCGGCGAGCAGCCGCCGCAGGCGTACGCCGTCACCGACCGCGCGCCGGGCCCGGTCCAGGATCTCGGTGGTCCGGTCCACCAGGACCACCCGCAGCCCGGCCTCCGCCAGCGCCTGCGACACCCCGGTTCCCATCACGCCGGCGCCCACCACGCCGACCGTCTCGATGTCGCCCATCGGTCATCCTCCTCGGCTCTCGGTCATGACGGCCGGGCCGGCTGCCGCCGGCTCCCGGCGGAGCACGTCGGCCAGCTCGGCGACGGTGCGGGCCTCGAACAGCAGGCTCAGCGGAACGGTCAGCCCCAGCTCGCGACCGATCCGGTTCACCAGCTCCAGCCCGAGCAGGGAGTGCCCGCCCAGCTCGAAGAAGCCGTCGTCGACGCCGACCCCGTCCACGCCCAGCAGGTCCTGCCAGATGTCGACGAGCCGCGCCTCCACGGCGTCGCCCGGCGCCCGGTACGGCGTGCCGAGCGCCGGCCGGGGGTGCGCCGGTGGCCGCTCGGCCGCCGCGTCGGCCACCCGGCGGCCGGCGATGTCGGCGAGCACCGCGTCGAGGTCCTTGGCCACCACGGCCACCTGCGGGCCGATGCCGGCGGCGAGCAGCCGGCGGAAGGCGTCGGCACCCTCGGCCGGCCGCAGGCCGGTGGCCAGGTGCGCGCCGAGCAGCCCGGCGCCGCCGGTGGACGGCCCGCCCGGTAGCCGGAAGCCGGCGATCTCCGGGCCGCTGCCGGTGCGCGCCGCGTCCAGGGTCCGCCGCAGGTCGGCGACCCGCTTCAGGACGAAGTCGTCGATGTGGACCAGCACCCGGCCGTCGGCGTCGTAGAGGGTGATCTGGGCGGTGCGGGTCTCCCGGTCCGGACGGTCGTCCTCCCGGTACACGTGGTGGCTGAACACCCGGCGGGGCAGGGGCCGCCAGCACCGCAGCCGCCCGTACGAGATCGGGATGCGGAACGTCCCGGCCAGGTGGGTGCCGACGAACCCGGCGGCCAGGTCCAGGAGCGACGGGTGCAGGTGCAGCCGGTCGAGGTCGGCGGCGTACCGCTCGGGCAGGACCAGCTCGGCCAGTGCCTCCCGCTCGCCCCGCCACACCCGGCGCAGGCAGCGGGAGCGCCCGCCGAAGCCCATGACCGCGACCGGCTCGGGCCGCCCGAGGTCCCGCAGCCGGCCCTCGGCGACGATCCGTTCGACGGGCCGGTCCGGTGGCGGGTCGCCGGCCAGCGCCGCCACCTGGCCGGTGGCGTGCACCTGCCAGGCCGGCCCGTCCGCACTATTCGCCCGCGGGTGCGGGCTGACCACGGTGAACCGGACCGGTTCGGCCGCCCGGTCGAGGACCACCCGCAGCTCCCGCCGGCCCGTCCGGCCCAGCACGGCCGGGGTGTGGAACCGCACGTCGGAGAGGACCGTCGGGCCCGCGCCGGTGAGGTCCGCGTGCGCGGCGCGGGCCAGTTCCAGGTGGCCGGTGCCGGGCACCACCGCGTCGCCGAGCATCCGGTGCTCGTCCACCAGCCAGGAGTCGGTGGCGTCGACGGTGGCGTCGTACACGGCGTGCCCGTCGGTGACGTCCGGTCGGGCGCTCAGCAGCGGGTGGTCCACCGGGTGCGCCGGCGCGGCGGCCGGGTCGGGCCCGGCGAGGTGCCGCTGGGCCATCCCGACCTCCTGCCAGGCGTCCCAGTTGACCGACACGACCTCGGGTCCGGGCTGCCCCGCGGCGTGCTGGGCGAGCGCGTCGAGGAAGGCGTTCGCGGCCACGTAGTCGACCTGGCCGATCCCGCCGCTCAGCGACAGGGTGGACGAGCACAGCACCACCGTCCGGGCGCCGACGCGCCGGGCCAGGTCCACGACGGCGAGCCCGCCGCGCACCTTGGGGGCCAGCACCCGGGCCGCGGCCGCCGGCTCCTTGAGCTGGATCAGGCCGCCACCGGCCACACCGGCGGCGTGCACGACCGTGTGCACCGGGCCGAGCGCGGCGACGGCGTGCCGCGCCGCCTCGTGGAGCTGGCCCGGATCGGTGACGTCGGCGGTCAGCACCGCCACGCGGGCGCCGAGCCGCTCCAGTTCGTGGACGGCCCGGATCCGGTCCGCCGTGGCGCCCGCGGGCCGGGTGGCCAGCCACTCGTCCCACCGCTGCCGCGGCGGCAGCGCGGTGCGGGACACCAGGGCCAGGCCGGCGTTCTCGGTCCGGGCCAGTTCGCGGGCGAGGGACAGGCCGACGCCGCCCAGCCCGCCGGTGATCAGGTAGTTGCCGCCGCGGGCGGGGCCAGCGGCCGGGGGCAGGGGCACGGTCTGGTAGGTCGGCCCGAAGCGGTGCCGCCCGCGCAGCACGACGGTGGCCGGCCCGGCCGGGTCGCACAGCTCCTCGCGCAGCGCGGCCGCGACCTCGGCCGGCCCGCCGCCGGACAGCGTGACGTCGAGCGCGCGGCAGCGCAGGTGCGGGTGTTCCAGGGGGAGCACCAGGCACACCCCGAGCGCCGTGGCGGCCAGCGGCGACCCGGCCTCCGCGCCGGTCACCCGCCGCAGGTCGGCGGTGACCACGGCGAGGTCAACCGGTTCGTCGCCGGGGTGGCCGGCGAGGGCCCGGGCGAGCGGGAGCAGGCTGCCGAAACCGCGCTCGGTGGCCTCCCGTTCGCCGGTGCCCGGGCCGGTCCCGACCGTCCACAGGTGCACGATCCGGTCCGGCCGCCGGCCGGTCCGCGCCAGCTCGGCCAGGAGTTCCGGGTAGTCCCCGTCCGCCGCCGGCATCGCGTACCGGCCGTCGGCCAGCCGGCGCAGCCCGGGGGCGTCGCGGTCGGCGCGCTGCACCACGGTCACCGAGTCGGCGCCCGGCGCCACCTCGGCGGCGAGGGCCGCGCCCAGACCCTGGTCGTCGGCGAGGAGCAGCCAGTGCCCGGTGCCCGCCGCCGCGTCGCGCCGGGGGCGGGGCGGCAGCGTCGCCCAGGCCGGGACCTGGAAGAAGTCCGCCACGTCGGGGCGCCGGGTCAGGCTGGGCGCCGCCCGGTGCGGCCGCGACCCGGCCGGGCCCGCCGCCCAGTGCCGGCGGCGCTGGAAGGGGTACGTGGGCAGCGGCACCCGGCGCGGCGGCCGGTCCGCCGGGACGGGCGGGGTCAGCGGCACCCCGGCCAGCCAGAGCCGGCCGGCGGCCCGCAGGAAGTGGACCGCCTCGGGGTCGCGGTCGAAGGCGCCGGGCAGGCTCGACACCGGTGGCGTGGCCGCGCTGCCCACCTGTGCGGCGAGGCTGCCCAGGGCCTGTCCGGGGCCCAGCTCGACGAGCACCCGGTCGGGTTCCACGCACAGCTCGGCGATCCCGTCGGCGAACCGGACCGGCCGGCGCAGGTGCGCCACCCAGAACGCCGGGTCGGTTGCCTCGTCGCCGGTGACCCAGGTCCCGGTCACGTTGGACACGTACGGCACGGCGGGTGGGCGCCGCGCCACCGAGGTGACGAGGTCGCCGAATTCCTCGACGACGGGGTCCATGAGCGGGGTGTGGAAGGCGTGGCCGGTGGGCAGGCGCCGCACGGCCCGGCCGGCGGCGAGCAGGCGCCGCTCGACCTCGGCGACCGCCTCCGGCACGCCGGCCAGCACGCAGAGGGTGGGACCGTTGACCGCGGCCACGTGCACGCCGGGCACCAGGTCGGCGGCGACCTCGGTCTCGGCAGCCGGTACGGCCAGCATCGCGCCGGCCGGCAGCCGGTCGATGAGCTGCGCCCGGCGCACCACGAGGCGCAGCGCGTCGGGCAGGGTGAACACACCCGCCAGGCACGCGGCCACGTACTCGCCGAGGCTGTAGCCGATCAGCGCGGCGGGCCGGACCCCGTGGGCGGCCCACAATCGGGCCAGCGCGTAGCCGGTGACGAAGGCGGCCGGCTGGGCGTAGCGGGTGCGGTGCAGCGGCTCCGGCTCCTCCCCTGCCGCGGGGGTGCCGCGCCCGAGCAGCCGCCGCAGGTCCGCCGGACCGGCCGCCGCCGCACCCGGGGCGGGGTGCAGCAGGGTCCGGATGTCCCGGCCGAGCAGCGGCGCGAGCAGTTCGGCGCACTCGTCGACGGCGGAGCGGTAGGCCGGCTGGGTGCGGTACAGCTCGTACCCGAGTCCCCGGCGCTGGTCGCCCACTCCCGGCACCAGGAACGCGACGTCCGGCCGGGCGTCGCCCGGCGCGCCGGTGAGCACCCGGCGCGGATCGCGGGCGGCGAGCGCGGCGGCGGCCTCCGCAGGGTCGGCGGCGACCACCACCCGCCGGTGGCCGAAGGGCCGCCGCCCCTGCCAGAGGGTGTGCGCGACCGCCGCGAGGTCCGCCTCGGGGCGGTCGGCCAGGTGCGCGGCGAGCGCGTCGGTCCGCTCCTCCAGCGCCGGGGCGCTGCGGGCGGAGAGCGCCAGCAGCCGGAGGCCCGCCGGAGCCGGCGACGGCGCCGCCGCCGGTGGTGGGGCCTCCTCCAGCACCACGTGGACGCCCGTGCCGCCCATGCCGAACGAGCTGACACCGGCCCGGCGGGGATGGTCGCGGCGGGGGAAGTCGGTCAGCCGGGTGCTCACCACGAACGGGGTCGCCCCGAAGTCGATGGCCCGGTTCGGCCGGTCGTGGTGCAGGCTGGGCGGGATCTGCCCGTGCCGGAGCGCCTGCACCGCCTTGATGAGTCCGGCGACGCCGGCCGCCGCGTGGGTGTGCCCGATGTTGGTCTTCACCGAGCCGATCGCGCAGCCGTCCGCGCCGGCCGGGCCGAACACCCGGGTCAGCGCCTCGACCTCGATGGGGTCGCCCAGGCGGGTGGCGCTGCCGTGCGCCTCGACGTAGCCGACCGTCGCCGGGTCCACCTCGGCCACCGCGTACGCCGCGGCGATCACCCGGGCCTGCCCCGCCACGCCGGGTGCCGTGAAGCCGGCCCGCTCGCCGCCGTCGTTGCCGACGGCCGAGCCGCGGATGACCGCGTACACGGTGTCGCCGTCGGCGAGCGCGTCGTCCAGCCGCTTGAGCACCACGACGCCCACGCCGTTGCCGGGCACGGTGCCCTCGGCGTCGTCGTCGAAGGCCCGGCAGTGCCCGTCGGAGGAGAAGATCCCGCCCGGCTGGTACGGGTAGCCCACCACCTGCTCGGCGCGGACGGTCGCCCCGCCCGCGAGGGCCAGGTCGCAGGCCCCGGCCAGCAGCGCCTGGGCGGCCTGGTGCACCGCCACCAGCGACGTCGAGCAGGCGGTCTGGACGGTCACGGCCGGCCCGGTCAGGTTCAGCTTGTAGGCCAGCCGGGTCGCCACGTAGTCCTTCTCGTTGGCGATGTTGCGGGCGAACTGCTCGGCCACGTCGTCGGTGGGCGGCAGCAGCGGCAGGTACGAGTTGTAGTAGGTGCCGGCGTACACCCCCACCGGCCCGTCGACCCGGTCCGGGTCGTATCCGGCGTCCTCCAGGGCCGTCCAGGCGCACTCCAGCAGCACCCGCTGCTGCGGGTCCATGAGGTCGGCCTCCTTCGGGTTGATCCCGAAGAACGCGGCGTCGAACCGGTCGCTGTCCGGCAGCACCGCCTGCGCGCGGACGTACCCGGGGTCGGCCAGCGCCTGCTCGGGCACCCCGGCCCCGGCCAGTTCCGCCGCCTCGAAGTGGCTGATCGACTCGACGCCGTCGCGGAGGTTGCGCCAGAACTGGTCCGGGCCGTCGGCGCCGGGGAGGCGGCACGCCATCCCGACGATGGCGATCTCCAGGCCGGTCGCCATCAGCCGGCCTCCCCGGCCGGTGCGGCAGCGCCGTGGCTCCGCCGCTGGCGCAGCAGCCGGTCGCGGCCGTCCTGGCGCCGGCGCTGCTCGGCGGCCGGCGGCGGGTCGGCCGCGCCGTCCCGGCTCAGGTGCTCGGCGAGGCCGCGCACGGTCGGGTGCATGAGCAGGACCGGCACCGGCACCTCCCGGCCCAGCTCGGCCCGGAGCCGCTCGGCGACCTGGGCGAGCCGCAGCGAGTCGCCGCCGAGGTCGAAGAAGTTCTCGGTGGCGCCGGGCCGGTCGGTGCCCAGCACCGCGGCCCAGACCGCGGCGATGCGGCGCTCCAGGTCGGTGCCGGTGGCCACCGCCGGCCCGCGTCCGGCCGGGGTGTGCCGCTCGGTGAGCCGCAGCCGCTGCACCTTGCCGGTGGCGTTGCGGGGCAGGGCGGTGACCACGAAGACGCGGCCGGGCACCTTGTGTGCGATGAGCCGCCGGGCCGCGAACTCCCGCACCTCCTGCTCGCGCACGGTCGCCCCGGCGCGGGGCACGACGGCCACCGCCACGTCCTCCCCGAGGGTCGGGTGGGGCAGGGCGAAGGCGGCGGCCTCGGCGAGGTCGGGATGCCCGGCGAGGGCCTGGTCCACCTCGGCGGGCGACACCTTCGAGCCGCCCCGGTTGATGATCTCCTTGACCCGGCCGACCACGAACAGGTAGCCGTCCTCGTCGAGGTAGCCGTGGTCGCCGGTGCGCAGCCAGCCGTCGGTGAAGGCGGCGGCGTTGGCCTCCGGGTCGTCGGCGTACCCGGCCGTGACGTTGGCGCCGCGGATCGCGATCTCGCCGGGGGTGCCCGCCGGCACCGGGCGGCCCGCCGGGTCGAGCACCCGCACCGGCTCGCCCACCGGCAGCCCGACCGACCCGCGCCGGCGGTCGCCGGGGGGCAGCGGGTTGCAGGTCACCAGGGAGGCGGCCTCGGTCATCCCGTACCCCTCGACCACCGGCGCCGCGAACAGCCGTTCCAGCCGGTCGAGCACGGTGTCCGGCAGCGGCGCCGAGGCCGAGCGGATGAAGCGCAGCCGGGGCTCCGGCCGCCGGCCGGTGCCCGCGGCGGCGTCCAGCACCGCCCGGTGCATGGCGGGGACGGCCGTGTACCAGGTGGGCGAGAACTCGTCGAGCTGGTCGAAAAAGGCGTCGGCGTCGAAGCCGGGTGGGCAGACCACCGACGCTCCCCGGACCAGGCTGGCGAGCAGGGTGCTGGTGAGGCCGTGCGCGTGGAACAGCGGCATCACGTTGAGGCAGCGGTCGTCCGGCGCGAGCCGCAGCGCGCGGCCGGTGTTGCCGGCCGCCGTGAGCAGGTTGGTGTGGGTGAGCGGCACCATCCGGGGCCGGGCGATCGTGCCGGAGGTGAACAGCAGCAGGGCGATGTCGTCCGGGTGGCCGGGCCGGTCGCTCGCCGGGCGGTCGACGGCCTGCCCGACCAGCGCCGCGACGCCCGCCGGGTCGCCCGGGCGGGTCACCAGCTCCAGCGTCCGGACGCCCAGCTCGCGGGCGGCGGCCGTGGCGGCGGTCCCCGCCGCGCCGGCCGGCACCACGAGCGCCCGGGCCGCGGTGCGGCGGAGGTAGTCGGTGAACTCCCCCGCCGCGTGTGCCGGGTTGAGCGGCACGCAGCGGGCGTGCCCGGCCACGGCGAGGAAGGTGGTGGCCAGGGCGGGCCCCGAGGGCAGGGCCAGCGCGACCGCGTCCGCCGGGCCGACGCCCAGCTCCCGCAACCGTTCGCCGGTGGCCAGCACCTGCTCGGCGAGGGCGGCGAAGGACAGGTCGGGCCGGCCGGGGGCGCACAGGGCCACCGCGTCCGGCCGCTCCCGCGCGAGGCTCACGACCAGTTCCCGCAGGTGCCGCGATGGGGTCAGGCGCACAGCGCGTCCTCCAGACGGTAGAGGCCGGGGGTGGCCCGGCCGGCGAATCGGACTGCCGCGAGCACGCCGGGGACGAAGGCCGACCGCTCGTTGACCCGGTGGGCGAGCTCCACCTGCTCGCCCGCGCCCCCGGCGAGCAGCCGGTGCTCGCTGACCGCGTCGCCGAACCGCAGTGAGGAGATCGGTGCGGCGGCCCGGGTGGCGCCCCAGGCCCCGGCCAGGGCCGACGCGGTCGCGCTGGGGGCGTCCACCTTGGCGGCGTGGTGCACGTCGACGACAGCGGCGTCCCAGCTGTCGTCGAGCACCTCGGCGAGTTCGCCGACGAAGCGGCGCAGCAGCGCCATGACCGGGCTGAAGTTCGCCGCGTGCACGACGGGCCGCCGGCGCGCCACCCGGCGCAGCAGCGCCTGGTCGGTGTCGGTGAGCCCGCTCGTGCCGACGACGAGGGCACACGGGGTGTCCTCGGCGGCCCGCAGCAGCCGGACGGTCGCGGCCCGGTGGGTGAAGTCGACCACCACGGCCGGCGCCGCGGGCAGGTCGGTGAGCGCGGTGAACACCCCGGCGGCCGGCGGTCCGGCCGGGTCCCGCAGGCTGAGCCGGCCGGCCAGGGCCAGGTCGGTCGTGTCGCGGACGGCCCGGGCCAGCAGGTTCGCCATGCGGCCGGACCGTCCGCAGACGACGGTGGGCAGGCTCATCTCAGCTCCGCTCCGCCAGCAGGCCCATCCGGCGGGCCAGTTCGCCCTCGGCCATCCGCCGCCCGCCGAACGGGGCCTGGACGGCCGTCCGCCAGGCGGGGTTCGCGGCAGGGCCGCCGGGCACGCCCAGCTCGGTGGCGAAGTCGGCGGCGACCTGCGCGGTGCGGTGGGTCAGGGTGGCGCAGGCGGTGAGCACGGCCGCGGCGGCGGTGCCGCCGGGTCCCTCGCCGCGCAGCCGGGGGCCGAAGCGGGCGGCGGAGGCCAGCAGCGCCAGCTCGATGTCCAGCCGGGTCAGCTCGTGGGCCAGGTACTGCGAGGCGGCGAGCACCCCGGCGGCCGGGTCGGCCAGTTCCCGCCGCAGCTGCGCCACCGCCTCCACGGCGTGTGCCGCGGCGACCGGGACGTACGCCCAGGCGTAGGCGTCGAGGGCGGCCAGCAGGGGTCCGGCCGGGTCCCAGGAGACCGGCCGGGACAGCAGCGCCGGGTCGACGGTCGCGCCGCTCAGGTCGGCCCAGCCCCACCCGTCGGTGCCGGTCGTCCGCACGCCGGGGTCGTCGTGCCGGACCAGGCACAGCCGCGGACCGTCGGCCGCCTCGACCAGGACCAGCGCGGCGGCCGCGGCCGGGTTGCCGTAGCGGTACCGGCCGTCCAGCACGATCCCGTCCGCGCCGCGCCGGGCCCGGACCGCCGGCACCGGCAGGGCCAGCGTGGCGTCCGGGGTGAACACTGCGAGCGCGCCGGGCAGGTCGCCGGCGCGGACCGCCGTCACGGTCGGGTGCGCGGGCTCGTCGAGGAGGTCCAGCAGCGGCCGTACCCCGCAGGCGTGTTCGAGTACGGCGACGGCCTCCGGCAGGCCGACGTCCGCGGCGAGCACCGCCTCGGACACCGCCGGGACCGGCGCACCGGCCGGGGCCAGCTCGGCGAGCAGGCGCTCGACGGTGGCGCTGCGGGGGCCGCCGGCGAGGGTGGGGACGCTCATGCCCGGTCCTCCCCGGCACCGGCCGACCGGATGAGCGCGACGATCCCGTCCACGGTGGACAGGGCCTCGGCGTCCCGTTCCGGGTCGACCACCACGTGGAACTGCCGGTCCAGGGCCTCGATGAGGTTGATGTACGCGATCGAGTTGACCCCGGCCGCGTCCAGCGACCCGGCACAGCCGCGCAGGTCGTCCACCGACACGGCCCGGCCGGTGGCCAGGACGACCAGCGACTCCACCCGTTCCCGCAGGCCGGTTTCGCCGGTCCGCACGTCCACCCCGGTCATCCTGTCCTCCTCCACGCTCACGACCGGATCCCGCCCTCGGGCCGGTCCGCCGACTCGGCGACGACGGCGCGCAGGTCGGTGAGGCGCACCTTGCCCGTCGACGAGCGCGGGATCTCCGTCACGAAACTGATCCGCTGCGGCACCTTGTACGCGGCCAGCCGGTCCCGGCACCCGGTGACCAGCCCGGCGCGGCCGAGCGGCGGGCGGCCCACCACCGCCAGGTGCAGCAGCACCTGGTCGTCCGCGCCGGTGTCGGCGAAGACCACCGCGTCCCGCACCCCGTCGAGTTCCTTGACCACCGCTTCGATCTCGCGGGGGTCCACCTTGCGGCCGGCCAGGTTGATCGGCCCGGCGAGGCGCCCCGTGATGAAGAGCCGCCCGTCCTCGACGTGGCCGAGGTCGCCGGTGGCGTAGAAGCCGTCCGCGTCGACGCGGCTCTCCAGCAGGCCGGGAGCGTTGAGGTAGCGGCTGGCCATCGAACTGGTGCGCAGCAGCACCTCCGGCCGGCCGGCGGAGCGGGACCGGGTGCGCAGCACCACCCCGGGCAACGGGGTGCCCAGACCCCGCCGGTACGCGGGGTCCCGCTCGAAGGTGCAGGGCCCGGCCTCGGCGACGCCGTAGTAGTCGGCGATCCGGACCCCGTACCGCTTCTCGAAGCGGGCGCGGATGTCGGCCGGGAGTTCCGCGCCGGCCGAGACGGCCAGGTCGAGGCCGGCGAACCGGGCCGCGGCGAGGTCGGCGTCGGCCAGCATCCGGTAGACGAACGGGAAGGCGACCAGCCGGGTGGCGCGGGAGTCGGCCAGCGCCCGCACGATCTTCGCCGAGGTGGGCAGTCCCGGGTGGACGGTCAGCTCGGCGCCGACCAGGAACGTCGACAGCAGCGACGTGTTGAACGCCAGCCCGTTGGTGAACGCGGCCAGGCACAGGGTCCGGTCCGCCGCCCCGAGCCCGGTGCCGGCGACCCAGTTGCGGGCCGCGCTGTGCACCGCGAAGCCGGAGAACTCCAGGCACTTGGGCACGCCGGTGGTGCCCGAGGTGAACCGGCAGACCGCGGTGTCGGCGAGCAGGTCCGGCACGTCCCCGTCGGCGGGCACGGTGACCAGGGCGTGCGTGCTGCCGGTGAGCGGCACCACCGACCCGGGCGGCAGCGGGAACTCCGCCGCCGACTCGGCGTCCACGAGGTAGGCGGTGACCCCGCAGCCGGACCGGATCGCGGTCAGCTCCCGCTCGCCGAACGCGCGGTCGATCAGCACGGGCACCCGGCCGCTGAACACCACGGCGAGGTAGGACAGCAGGTAGTCGACGCTGTTGTGGGCGTAGACCGCGACGCGGTCGGGGTCCGGGCCGGCGCACCGGGCGAGGGCGCCGTCGAGCACCGCGGCCAGCCGGGACGCCGCGTCGGCCACCTCCCGGTAGCTGAGCACCGTGGCGCCCTGGCGCAGCGCCGGCCGGTCGGCGAAGCGGGCGCACGCCGCGCGGAAGGTGCCGTCGAGCCGGTGGTCAGACATGGCCGGCCGCCGTTCCGGCGCCGACCGGCGCCTCCGTGGGCTGCGGGATGCCGGCCAGTTCGGCCCGGCACGCGAAGCTGTGGTTGGCGAGGGTGAGCATCGTGGTCTGGCTGCCGCCGGCCATCCGCAGCCCGCGCAGCTGGGCCAGGTCACGCAGGGACGGGCTGCCCCACATGTAGCCGGCGCCGCCCTCCAGGTCGCAGCAGAGCGCCGCCAGCGCCCCGGCCCGCTCGACGCAGAACCACTTCAGCTCGGCCACCTCCGGCACCGCCGGGGCCGGCCCCTCCACCCGGTCCAGCAGGTCGGCCAGGCCGGCCGCCATGAGCTCGAGGTCGGCCCGCGCGCCGGCCAGCGCGTGCGCGTTGACCGGCCAGGCCGACAGCGCCCGGCCGCCGAGCCGCCGCCGGGTGGCGTGCCGGCCGATGTGGTCGAGCAGGCGCCGGTGGATCAGGTACGCGTCGGCCGCGATCAGGTAACGCATCCGGGTCATCACCCGGTTCCAGCGCAGCAACTGGGCGACGCCGCCGCGCGAGAGCACGTGCGCGGCCGGGACCCGGACGTCGGCGAACTCGATCCGGGCCGAGTCCACCGAGCGGGTGCCGAGCTTGTCGTAGACCGTGCCGACCCGCACCCCGGGCCGGTCCTTCTCCACCAGGACCAGGGCCGGCGTGCCGTCCAGCCGGACGGTGACGAAGCAGAGCCCGGCGATCGCGCCGTTGATCACGTACCGCTTGGAGCCGCGCACGACCACCTCGTCGCCGTCGCGGCGGGCCGTGGTCGGCTCCTCGGCGGACGGGTCGGTGTCGCACTGGCAGGCCACCAGCGTGCCGTCGAGCAGCCGGGGCAGGTACCGGTCCCGCAGCCCGGGCGCGGCGTCGGCCAGCCAGTACGCCGCCACGTCGTTGTGCACGTGCATGCCCAGCAGGACGCCGGCGTCGGCCAGCGGCGCCATGGCCTCGCCCAGCACCAGGCTGCCCAGCAGGCCCAGCCCGCGGCCGCCGAGCGCGGTCGGCAGGGCCACCCCGAGCAGGCCGGCGGCGGCGATGTCGCGCCAGGCCCGCGGGGTCAGCGGTCCGTCCGGCCCGTCCCGCCAGGCGGCGAGCCGCTCCGGGGTGAACAGCTCACCGGCGGCGCGGGCCAGGTCGTGGTGCGCCGGGGTCAGCCGGGTCGCGAGGACGGTGTCGGTCACCATGGGTCGCTCACTTCGTACTCCGATCTGCGCCGGTGCTCAGATGAGGCCCGCGGCCGTGCGGCCGTGGCTGTACGCGACCGGGTCCCGGTCGACCTTCCGGGCCGCGGGGTCGGCGACCCCCACGGCGAGCAGGTAGATCACTTCCTCGCCCCGGGGCAGGTGTCCCAGCCGGGCGGCGTGCGCCTCGTCGAAGCCACCCACGCAGGTGATGCCGACGCGTTCCCGGGCCGCGTTCACGCACATGCGCTGCGCCACGTGGGCGGCGTGGAAGTGCACCTCCGCCAGCCCGGCCCGGCCCTGCTCCCGCAGCAGCGCGCGCAGCGGCGTGTGCAGCAGCACCAGCGCGCCGGCGTGCCGCAACCCGTCCTGCCGCTGGCAGGTGGCCAGCACGTCCTCCTCCCCCACCGGGCCGCCGCCGGCCGGGTGCAGGGCGTGCCGGCGCGCGGACCAGGCGTACGCGCCGGGGGCGAGCCCGGTGACCGCGCGCGCCACCAGGCGGACCCCGATGCCGGCCGGTGCGGACTCGGCGAAGTCGGCGGCGAGCCGTCCGTCCAGGCCGTCGAGGAGGCCGGCGACCTGGTCGAGGGAGACCGCCGCTGGGAGGAAGCCCTTGGCCGACTGCCGGCGCGCGGCCAGCGCGGTGTGGTCGTCCGGTCCGCCCCGGGGCCGGCGCAGCGTGACGTCCGCCGACGGCTCGGCCGGGGACGGCGGCTCGGTCACCGAGGCGATCCGGCCGGGACGGGCGACCGCCGCCGGGGCGTAGGAGAGGCTGATGTCCCGCAGCGCCTCGAAGTTGCGGCGCTCCGGGTCTCCCGGCGGCTCCAGCCGAGCCTGCCGCCGGTCCCGCCACACAGGGGTCACCACGCCGTCCTCACCGGCCGGCGCCCCGGCGGCCGGACGGTCGGCCGGCGGGCGGCCGGGAACGGTGATCGTCACGACGGCCTGCGGTTCCCGGCAGGTGCCGGCCAGGCCCAGGGCGTGGGTCAGCCACTGGCGGCGGAACCGCAGGTGGACGGTGGCGTCCAGGCCGGCCGCCCGGGCCGCGAGGGCCAGGTTCGTGGCGGCGTGGCCGATGTCGAGGTAGGTGTACAGGTAGCCGCGCCGCCCGTACTTGGCCATCGAGGTCCAGGGCCGGGCGACCAGGGTGACGACGGCACGCACCGGCGCGGCCGCGGCGTCGGCCAGCCCGGCCTGCGCGACAAGCTCGGCCAGCGCCACCGGCGGCGCCGAGGCGAGCGGGTTGAGCTGCCCGGAGTCGACCTCGTACAGGTAGCTGACGCACCGCTCGCCGTCGCTCAGGCCGACCAGCACCTCGAAGGGGTACAGCGCCCCGGCCGACGGCGTGGTGCGGGCCTGGACGAAGGTGCCGCCCTTGGCCAGGACGGTCCCGACCCGCTGGCCGCACCCGCGACCGAGCACGCCGGCCAGGGCGGCCCGGATCGCCTCGTCCGTGCCCGCGGCCGGCTCGGCCTGCTCCGGGTAGCGGGCGTCGTCGGCGCTGAGCCGGGTCGCCTCCCAGAACTCCAGCAGCGGGGTGTCGGACCGGAGCTGGGTGCGCATGGCTTCCTCCGTTCGCGGGCACGCGATGACCGGACCGGTCCGCCGGGCCGCCGCCGGCGGCCCGGGCACGTCCGGAATTCGGGCCGCAGGATGTCGCGACCCCTATTCGGCAGTCATTCCGCCACCATCGTCGGCCCGGCCCTCGCGGTGCGCATCTCCGAAATTGCGGAGACCCCGGAACTCCCGCCGACCACGCAATCGGAAGGCCCGTGCCATCATTCGCGAATGCGGCCGGAGAAATTGTGCGGAGTGTGGTGGGCGCGGCTGGCGGAATTGCGCGCGGCGCATCTGGAACTGCTGGACACCGACGAGCGGCGGAGGCGCGCCGGCTTCGCCCGCGCCGCCGACCGGGACCGGTTCACCCTCGGCGCGGCGCTGCTGCGGCTGGCCGCCGGGGCCCACCTCGGCATCCCGGCGCGCCGCGTGCCCGTGCGCCGCCGCTGCCCGCACTGCCGCGGCCCGCACGGCCGGCCCACCCTGCCCGGAGAACCGCTGCACCTGTCGGTGACGCACGCCGGCGACCTGGTGGGGGTGGCAGTGACCGCCGCCGGGCCGGTCGGCCTGGACGTGGAACAGGAGGTGGAGCTGGACTGGCGGCGCCTGGCCCGGCGGATCCAGGCGCCCGGCGAGGCCGACCCGATCCGCTCCCGGGCCGGCTTCCTGCGCTGCTGGACCAGGAAGGAATCGGTGCTCAAGGCGACCGGCGACGGGCTGCGGGTGCCGATGTCGGAGGTCGCCATCGGACCGGGGCCCACCCTGCTGCGTTACCGGTCGCGGGTGCGCCCGCCGGCCCACCTCACCGACCTGCCGGCGCCACCGGGCTACGCCGCCGCGCTCACCGTGCTGGCCCCGGCGCCGCCGCGGGTGACGGCCGAGGCGGCCGGCGGACTGCTCATCGACCGCGCAATCTGCGAGAAGACCCGGGTACGCGAGGGGCGCAGAATGGTCACCGGGCACCCGGCGGGCGGCGGGTGAAGCCGCCCCGAAAATCCCGCCCCGAGTGCGTTTCCCATTCCCCTCGTTCCTTTCCAGGAAGGGTGTCAGATGCGGGTTCTCTTCGTCACCTACGCCGAACGGACCCACTATTTCCAGATGGTGCCGATGGCGTGGGCGCTGCGTACCGCCGGGCACGAGGTCCGGATCGCGAGCCAGCCCGCGTTGCAGGACACCATCGTCGCGTCGGGGCTGCCCGCCGTGTCGGTCGGTCAGGACCACAGCTTCGACCAGGTGCTCGTGGAGAAGTCCGACGACGAGGGCTGGTCGGAGCGGGTGGCGAACGTGCTCATCGACCCCGCCGGCGTGGCGTACGACGACTTCGTCCGCTTCCTGCGGGAGGCCACCATCTACTCCGGACAGGTCTTCAACGACCCCATGGTCGACGACCTGGTGGCCTACACCCGGCAGTGGGAGCCGGACCTGATCGTCTGGGAGATGTTCACCTTCGCCGGTGCGGTGGCCGCCCGGGCCACCGGCACGCCGCACGTGCGCCTGCTCTGGGGCGCCGACGTGATGGTCCGGATGCGGCAGCACTTCCTGTCCCTGCTGGCGCAGCAGCCGCCGGAGCGGCGGCAGGACCCGCTCGGCGAGTGGCTGGCACGGACCGCGGAGCGGTTCGGCTCCTCGTACGACGAGGAACTGATCACCGGCCAGCACACCCTCGACCAGTCCCCGGCCAGCATGCGGCTGCCGCTGGGCCTGCCCACCGTCACGGCGCAGTACGTGCCGTACAACGGGCCGTCGCGGCTGCCGGACTGGCTGCGCGAGCCGCCCACACGCCCCCGGGTGTGCATCACGGCCGGCATCTCGATGCGCGGCTTCCACGGCCACGACCCGGTCCCGGTCAAGACCCTCCAGGCGTTCGGAGACCTCGACCTGGAGGTCGTCGCCACGCTGGTGGCCCCCGAGGGCGAGACGGTCGACCTGCCGGACAACGTGCGGCTGGTCGACTTCGTGCCCATGCACGCGCTGCTGCCCACCTGCGCGGCCGTGGTGCACGTCGGCGCGGCCGGGATCGGCGCGACGGCCACCCGGTGCGGGGTGCCCCAGCTCACGCTCGTGCCGGCCCAGTGGGACGCTCCCGTCCGGGCCGCGCGGATCCAGGAGCTCGGTGCCGGGCTGAGCATCCCGCAGGAGGAGGTCACCCCGGAGGTGATCCGCGAGGCGGTGCTGCGGCTGGTCACCGAGCCGTCGTTCCGGGCGGCCGCCGGCCGGCTGCGGGCCGAGGTCCTGGCGGAGCCGACCCCGAACGAGGTCGTCCCCGTCCTCGAACGGCTGGCCACGGCATGCGGCCCGCGCTGACCGCACCGCCGCACCGACGCCGCCGCTCCCCGGCGCGTACCCCGGTCACTGCGCGGGAGGCCGGCCGGTGACCGGCGCGGCGACCACCCCGGCGGCGTCGGCCACCGCGACCGGCTGGCCCGACGCCGGCCTGTGGCAGTGGTACGAGGAGCGGCGGCGGGCCAGCACCAGCACGGTGACGCAGGTGCCGCTGGACGAGCTGCGGGGCTGGCGGACCGACCCGGTCACCGGGGACCTCGGCCACCGCAGCGGGCAGTTCTTCACCGTCACCGGGCTGGACGTGCGCGGCGACGGCGGGCCCGTGCCGGGCTGGCAGCAGCCCATCATCTCCCAGCCGGAGATCGGGTTGCTCGGCCTGCTGGTCCGCCGGAGGGCCGGGCTGGAGTGCCTGGTGCAGGCCAAGATGGAACCCGGCAACGTCAACGGGGTCCAGATCTCCCCGACGGTGCAGGCCACCCGCAGCAACTACACCCGGGTCCACGGCGGCACCGGGACGCCCTACCTGGAGCACTTCGTCCGGCCGGTGCGCGGATCCGTGGTCGCCGACGTGCTCCAGTCCGAGCAGGGCTCCTGGTTCCTGGGCAAGCGCAACCGGAACATGGTGGTCGAGGCGGTCGGGCCGGTCCCCGAGCAGGAGAACTTCCGCTGGATCACGCTGCGGGACCTGCAACTGCTCATGGGGCTCGACAACGTGGTCAACATGGACACCCGTACCGTGCTGGCCTGCCTCGCGGCGGTGCTGCGCCCGTCGACCCGGCCGACCGGCGACGCGTTCGCCGACCTGGTGGCCCGGGGTTTCTCCCCCACGGGCGGCGCGGTGGAGCGCGACGTCGACGTGTTGAGCTGGCTCACCGCGCTGCGCAGCCGCCGCCCCCTCGTCGCCCGGCGGATCGGCCTGGCCACGGTGCGCGGCTGGCACCGCGACCGGCACGCGATCGACCACGACGCCGGCCGGCACTTCAGCATCATCGGCGTCGACGTGCGAACCGCCGTCCGGGAGGTGCCCGGCTGGAGCCAGCCGTTGCTGCGGCCCCGCGGCCGGGGCGTCGTCGCGTTCCTCGCCCGGCCGATCGGCGGCGTACTGCACCTGCTCGCCCGCGCGTGCGTCCAGCCGGGCCTGCGCGACGTGCCGGAGCTCGGCCCCACCGTGCTGTGCCGGCCGGAGAACTACGCCCACCTGCCCGCCGCGCACCGGCCGCCGTTCCTCGACGCGGTGCTGTGCGCGCCGCCCGAGCGGATCCGCTACGACTGCGTGCTCTCCGAGGAGGGCGGGCGCTTCCACCACGCGGAGAACCGGTACCTGGTGGTGGAGGCCGACGAGCGGGTGCCGGTGCGGCCGCCGGAGGACTTCCGCTGGGTCACCCCGCGTCAACTGGCCATGCTGCTGGCCCACAGTCACTACGTGACGGTCGAGGGGCGGTCGCTGCTGGCCGCGCTCTACAGCCTCGCCGGGTCGTGCCCGTGAACCGCCCCGAGCCGGTCCGGCTGGGCGTCCTGGGCTGCGCGGACATCGCCTGGCGCCGTACCCTCCCGGCGGTGCTCGCCGAGCCCCGGCTGCGGCTGGTCGCCGTGGCGAGCCGGGACGGCGGGCGCGCCCGGCGGTTCGCCGACCGCTTCGGCGCCGCGCCGGTGACCGGGTACGACCGGCTGCTCGACCGCGACGACATCGACGCCGTGTACGTGCCGCTGCCGGCCGCCCTGCTGCCCCGGTGGGTCGACGCCGCCCTCGCCACCGGCCGGCACGTGCTGGCCGAGAAGCCGCTGGGCCGCACCGGCGCGGAGGCCCGCGAGCTGGTCGTCCGGGCCACCGCCGGGGACCTGGTCCTCATGGAGAACGCCGCGTTCCAGCTGCACCCGCAGCACGAGGAGGCCCGGCGGCTGGTCGCCGCCGGCGAGATCGGTCCGCTGCGCACCGTCACCAGCGTGTTCGGCATTTCGCCGCTGCCACCGGAGGACATCCGCTACCGGCCGGAACTCGGGGGCGGCGCGCTGCTCGACGTCGGCTTCTATCCGCTGCGGACCGCGCAGATGTTCCTCGGGCCGGAGCTGCGGGTGGTCGGCGCCCACCTGCACACCGGCCCGTCGGGCGTGGACATCGCCGGCTCCGCCCTGCTCGCCGCGCCGGACGGCGTCGCGGCGGCGGTGTCCTTCGGCTTCGGGCACGCCTACCGCAACGCGTACGAGCTGTGGGGCGGCGACGGCCGGCTGGTGCTGGAGCGCGCGTTCACCCCGCCGCCGGAGCACCGGCCCGAGCTGAGCCTGCACGGCCCCGCCGGCGTACGGCGGCGCACGCTGCGCCCCCACCACCAGTTCGCCGCGCTGGCGGCCGACTTCGCGGCGGCGGTGACCACGCGCCGGGACCTGCGGCGGCACCACGACGAGGTGATCGGGCGGGCGGCCCTGGCCGAGGCGGTGCGCCGGCACGCCGGGGTGGAGGTCCGGTGAACCGGCCGCGCGCCGTCGTGGTCGGCGCCACCGGTTTCCTCGGCCGGCACGTGCGCTCCGCGCTCGCCACGGCCGGCTGGGAGGCGGTGGCGGCCGCCCGCCGCCCGGAGGGGCCCCGCCGGGTAACCCTGCCGCCCGCCGGGCCGCTGCGGCACGTCCTGGCGCCGGCCCTGCGCGACCTGGCGCCCACCCTCGTGGTCAACGCGGCCGGGCTGATCTGGCGTCCCGAGCCGGCCGCCATGGCGGTGGCCAACGCCGAGGTGCCGGAGCAGATCGCGCTGGCCCTGGCGGACAGCGCCGCGCCGGCCCGCCTCGTGCATCTCGGCTCGTGCCTGGAGTACGCCCCGGTGCCGCCGCCGGCCGCAATCGACGAGCGCACCCCGACCCGGCCCGAGAGCCCCTACGGCCGGTCCAAGCTGGAGGGCAGCCGCCGGCTGGGCGCGGTCGCCGCGGCACACGGCCTCGACGTCGTGGAGCTGCGCGTGTTCAACGCCATCGGGCCCGGCATGTCCCCGGCCAGCGTGCTGGGCGCCGCGCTGGACGCGCTGCAGGCGGCCCGCGACCGCGGCGGGCGTGCCGAGCTGCGCCTGCTGAACCTGCGGCAGCACCGCGACTACGTCGACGCCCGCGACGTCGCCGACGCGGTGGTCGCGGCGGCCACCGCGGCGGTGGGCGACGACCGGACGTTGAACGTCGGCTCGGGGGTGGCCCGCTCCGCCGAGGAGGTCGTCCGCGCCCTCGCCCTGGCCAGCGGGGTCGGCCACGACCTCAGGCTCGTGCCGGCCCCGGCCGGGGCGGCCCGGGCGGCCGGCGCGAGCTGGCAACTGGCGGACATCCGGCGGGCCCGCGCGGTGCTCGGCTGGTCGCCGCGCCGGTCGCTGAGCAGGACCGTCCGGGACGTGTGGGCGTCCGCGGACGCCGACGACCCGACCCCACGCGACTCACGGAGAGAGAAGGCGAGCAGGCATGACTGACCTCAAGGCGAGGATCCTCGAACTGGTGCGCGAGTACCACCGGGAGCAGAGCGGCGCCGAGGAGTTCGTGGCGGGCGAGACGCCGGTGCTCTCGTCCGGCCCGGTCTTCGACGAGACGGAGCGTGCCGCGCTGGTCGAGGCAGCGCTGGACATGCGGATCGCGGCGAGCACGTACGCCGTGCAGTTCGAGCGGCGCTTCGCGCGCCACTTCGGCATGCGCAAGGCGCAGCTGACCAACTCGGGCTCGTCGGCCAACCTGCTCGCCCTGTCGGCGCTGACCGCGCAGGAGCTGGGCGACCGGCGGCTGCGCCCGGGCGATGAGGTGATCACGGTGGCGGCGGGCTTCCCCACCACCGTCAACCCGATCGTGCAGAACGGCCTGGTGCCCGTGTTCGTCGACGTGGACCTGGGCACCTACAACACCACGGTGGACCGGGTCCGGGCCGCGATCGGCCCGCGGACCAAGGCGATCATCGTGGCGCACACCCTCGGCAACCCCTTCGACGCCGCCGGCATGATGGCCCTGGCCGAGGAGCACGGGCTGTGGCTCGTCGAGGACAACTGCGACGCGGTGGGCTCACTCTTCCAGGGCCGGCCGACCGGGACCTTCGGGCACCTGAGCACGGTCAGCTTCTATCCCGCGCACCACATCACCATGGGCGAGGGCGGCTGCGTGCTGACCAACAGCCTGGAGCTGTCCCACCTGGTGCAGTCCTTCCGGGACTGGGGGCGCGACTGCTGGTGCCGGCCCGGTGAGGACGACCGCTGCCACAAGCGGTTCGGCTGCCAGCTCGGCACGCTCCCCTT
This sequence comes from Micromonospora chaiyaphumensis, assembly GCF_900091435.1. Lineage (GTDB taxonomy): Bacteria > Actinomycetota > Actinomycetes > Mycobacteriales > Micromonosporaceae > Micromonospora > Micromonospora chaiyaphumensis. The sequence goes on along the minus strand of NZ_FMCS01000003.1, from coordinate 67,002 downwards.
CGGGTACGACCACAAGTACACGTTCTCCCACATCGGCTACAACCTGAAGACGACCGACCTGCAGGCCGCGCTCGGGCTGCGCCAGCTCGACCGGGTGGCCGCGTTCGGCGAGGCCCGGCGCAAGAACTGGCAGCTGCTGCGGGCCGACCTCGACGGCGTGCCGGGCCTGCTGCTGCCGGAGGCGACCCCGGACAGCGACCCGAGCTGGTTCGGCTTCGTCATCACGGTGCGGCCGGAGGCCCCGTTCACCCGCAACGACCTCGTGCTGCACCTGGAGTCCCGGCAGATCCGGACCCGGCTGCTGTTCAGCGGGAACCTGACCCGCCACCCGGCCTACCGGCAGGTCGACTACCGGGTGGTGGGCAGCCTGGAGAACAGCGACGTCATCGTCGACAACACCTTCTGGATCGGCGTCTACCCCGGCATCACCGACGAGATGACCGCCTACGTGGGGCGCACGATCCGCGAGTTCGTGGCCGAGCGGTCCCGCGGCTGACCCGCGACGCCCACGGGCCCGGCCGGACGACGTCCGGCCGGGCCCGTCCCCGTCGAGCCCGGTCAGGCCGGGTCGCGGCGGTGCTCCGCGGTCAGGCCCTCGAGCAGCGGCACCACGTCGCGGGGCGTCGGCACCGCGAGCAGTTCCCGGCGCAGCCGCTTCGCGTGGTGGGCGTACGACGGGTCGGAGAGCACCCGGTCCAGCGCCTTGCGCAGCAGCTCCCCGGTCAGCTTGTCGGAGTCGGCCACGTAGACGCCCGCGCCCTGGTCCTCCACCCCGTTCGCCACGGCCAGCGGACCGAACCACTTCTCGCTCCAGTACGTCCCGGGCACCACGAGCTGCGGCACCGCGTGCTCGTACGCCGACGCGGACGCGCCGTTGCCGCCGTGGTGCACCACCGCCCGGCACGTGGGCAGCAGCACGTTGAGCGGCACGAAGTCGGCCAGCCGCACGTTCGACGGCACGGGCGTGTCGCCGACCTGCTCGGCGTTCAACGTGGCCACCACCTCCACGTCCAGCCCCTCCACCGCCTCGAACAGGTCCGCCGCGGTCGCCTCGGCGACGTCGGCGGCCCGGTGCGAGACACCCAGGGTGAGGCAGACGCGCGGCCGGCCGTCCGGCCGGTGCAGCCACTCGGGCACGATCGACGGGCCGTTGAACGCGGTCGGCCGCACGTGCAGGTGGCGGGCGCCTTCCGGGCGCCACATCCACGGCGGCTGGGTGTCGATCGTCCAGTCACCGGTCAGCACGTCCTCGTCGAACCCGCTGCCGTAGCGGTCCAGCAGCGGCTCCAGCCACTCGCGCAGCGGGTCCCGGTCCGGGCGGCGGCGCAGCGCCGCGGTGCGGAGCTGGACGTAGCCGTCGGCGCCGAACAGCAGGCGGGCGTGGGCGGCGCCGCAGGCCCGGGCCGCCACGGCGCCGGCGTAGCTGAGCCCGTCCCACACCACGAGGTCGGGCCGCCAGGCGCGGGCGAAGCCGACGAGGTCGTCGAGCATGTCGTCGGGGCACAGGTGCCGCAGCAGGTGGCGGGTGAGGTAGTCCAGTTCCCCGTACGGATCCTCGCGGGCGTAGTCCTCCTGCCGGGGGCGGTCCGGGGCGGCCGGCTTCTCCGCCGGCTCGGCCGCCGCGACCCGCATGAGGGTCTCCCCCATGTCCGAGCCGACAAGCACGCCGGTCAGGCCGGCCTGCACGATGCTCTCGGCGAGGTCCGGCTGGGTGGCGACGCGGACGTCGTGCCCGGCGGTACGCAGGGCCCAGGCCAGCGGCGTCAGCACGAACAGGTGTGAGGCGAGGGCGGGTGGGGTGACGAACAGGACGCGCACAGTTCTCTCCTAACGTCGGGCGATGGTCAGTGGCGGCGCGGGACGGGCGGCCACGGGCGGCCGGTCGGCCGGGAGGGGCACCGACCGCGGTCGGGGCGCCGCGGCGGGCACGAACCCCGCCTCGCAGTCGAAGGCGGCGGCGAGGCTGCGCAGCGCCCGGTGCAGCGCGGCGGCGGCGCAGACCGCCTCGACGAGGGTGTTCGAGACGGACAGCGCGAGCGGCGTCACGCCGACGCGGTGCAGCGCCTGCTGGAACGTGGGCAGCACCCGCGGGTCGGCGCGGATGCCCTCGCCGCACAGGGTCAGGCGGGCCACGTCGTCGCGGCAGCGCACGATCGCGGCGCCGCCCGCGGGCCGGGCCTCGGCCAGGGCCGCCAGGACCGGCGGGCCGTCGGACCGGGCGGTGACGAAGCTCAGCGCGGTGCCGTCGGGCGCCGGCAGCAGGGTCAGCATCTCCGCCGCCGCGCCGGCCCGGCCGACGGCGGCGAGGACGGTGGCGACGTCCGCGGTCCCCGGCAGGCCGGACACGGACACCAGCACCCGGGTGTGGTCGTGGGTGAGTCTGCGGACGATCGACCCTTCCATCTGGCGGCCCCCGGGATGCTCGACGGTGACGCGGCGGGCACCGGCCCGCCCGGATGGCTGCCGGCACGGCGGGCCCCGGGCCGGTCGGGGGCGGCGCGGGCCGGGTCCGGCAGGTCGTGACGGCACGGGTCAGCCCAGCAGGCCCAGCAGGTACTCGCCGTACCCGCTGCTGAGCAGCGGCCGGGCCAGCTCGCGGAGTTCCGCGTCGCTGATCAGCCCGGCCCGCCAGGCGGCCTCCTCGACGCAGCCGATCTTGCAGCCCTGGCGCTCCTCGACCACCCGGACGTACTCCCCGGCGCGGGCCATGTCGGCGACCGTGCCGGTGTCCAGCCAGACCGAGCCCCGGTCCAGGACGGTCACGCCCAGCCGGCGCTCCCGGAGGTAGTGGTCGTTGACCGCGGTGATCTCCAGCTCGCCGCGCGCGCTGGGCCGCAGCCCGCGGGCGACCTCCACCACCGTGTTGTCGTAGAAGTAGAGGCCCGGCACGGCGTAGCGGGACCGGGGGCGGGACGGCTTCTCCTCGATGGACAGCACCCGGCCGGCGGCGTCGAACTCCACCACGCCGTAGGCCGACGGGTTCGGCACCGGCCAGGCGAAGATGTGCCCGCCCACCACCTCGGCGCCGGGCCGGGACCAGCGCCCCAGGTCGGTGCCGTGGAACAGGTTGTCCCCGAGGATCAGCGCGGCGCTGCGCCCGCCGAGGAACTCCTCGCCGATGAGGAACGCCTGGGCGATCCCCTCCGGGCGGGGCTGGACGGCGTACTCCAGGCGCAGCCCCCACTGGGAGCCGTCGCCGAGCAGCCGGACGAAGGCGTCCCGGTCGTCGGGCGTGGTGATCAGCAGGATCTCGCGGATGCCGATCGAGATGAGCGTGGACAGCGGATAGAAGACCATCGGCTTGTCGAAGACCGGGACCAGCTGCTTCGAGATCGCCTTGGTCACCGGCCAGAGCCGCGAGCCGGTGCCGCCGGCGAGGAGGATGCCGCGCATCGGCGGGTCGGGCCGGAGCGCCGTGCCGGCGCCCGGGATGGGCGCGGCGCCGTGCCGCTCCCGGCGGTCGGCCCGCGAACCAGATTCGATCATGATCGCTCAGCCACCCTGACGTTGGTGGAGGGACGCCGGGCGGGGCGGACACCCCGCCCGGCCTACCGGTCAGCGCAGGTCGAAGGCGTACAGCTTGTTGTTGCCCGTGCCGATGTGGTAGCCCGATCCCCAGTAGACGGAGCCGTTCACCACGGCCGCGCCCGCGATCACCGAGCCGCCACTGGCGAATCGCCACCGGATCGCACCGGTGCGGGCGTCGAGGGCGTACATGTTGTCGCCGGTGCCGGCGCCGGAACCGACGTACACGACGCCGTTGGCGGAGGTGACGTAGCCCATGTCGATGGCGCCCTGCGGGTCCGGGGTCCGCCACAGGATCCGGCCGGTCGCGGCGTCCAGCGCCGCCCACATCCCGCCGGTCAGGGTGGTCTCACCGCCGTCCGGTGACGGGATCGTGAAGGGGATGCGGTCGGAGTTGGCCAGCGCCACGTAGATCCGCCGGCCGTCGGTGGCCGAGCCCCACTGGATCCCGCCCATGCCACCACCCGGTCCCACCTGCGTCTTCCACACCACCCGGCCGTCGTCCGGGTCGAGCGCCCAGTAGTCGCCGCTCTTCTGCCCGATCCCGAGCAGCTCGCGCTGGCGCCCGCCGATGGTGGTGGTGAACAGGTTCGGCGACGAGCCGAAGTTCATGTCGGTGCCCGGCGGCGGGTCCAGCTCGGACACCGCGTCGGCGCTCAGCGTCTTGTGCACCCAGCGGACCCGGCCGGTCCGCAGGTCGAGCGCCACCACCGAGTCGAAGTAGTCGTCGGCGGCCGGCAGCTCGCAACCGGTCTGCTCGGGGCGGGTGCACACACCCTCCGGCACCGTGTAGTTGTTGCCGGTGCCGACGTACACGAGGCCGCGGCGACGGTCCACGACCGGGTTGCTCCCCCAGACGGCGCTGCCGGTGTAGCCGGGCGGGGCCATGTAGGTCCGCCACAGGATCCGGCCGGTGCGCAGGTCGAGCGCGACGACGCTGCCCCGGAAGGTGTGCGGCGGCGGCAGGATCTCCTCGGAGGAGGAGATGCCCACGTAGACCACGCCCCGGTCGATCACCGGAGCGCCGGTCACCTTCGCGCGGGGGTTGGGGTCGACCTGGGTACGCCAGCGCAGCGAGCCGTCACCCCGGTCGACCGCGATCACGCCGGCGCCGCTGGGCGACTCGACGGTGAAGCCCTTGCCGATCACGACCAGGTCACCCGAGACCGCCGGGGTGGTGCGGGAGCCGTCGACCGGCGGGCCCGTGTAGTCGCTGATCGGGTGCGACCACACCGGCGTGCCGTCGGAGGCCCGGATGGCCCACAGCGTGCCGCCGGCGTCCGGAACGTAGAGGACGCCGTCCACCACCGCCGGAGTGGCGTTGATGTCGCCGTTCGCGGTGAAGACCCAGCGGGGCTTCAACCGGCCGACGTTGCGGGCGTCGATGGTCCGCTCGGTCGCGGCGTGCCGCGTGTTGTGCGTGTTCTGCCCGGCGACGGACCAGTCGCGCACCGACGGCACCCGGGGCCGGTCACCGGCCCCCGCGGGGGCCGCGCCGGCGAACCCGGCGACCACCCCCAGGCTGACGATCCCTGCCACCACCCGCATCCGCATGAGCGCTCCTCCTGGGTCGGCCCGCCGAGCCGCACCCGCCAGGGCGGGGACGGCGGACCACGACGTGGGACGGGGCGCCAGGTCGGTCGCCGGACCCTGCCCGGGCCCGGCCGGCGGCCCCTTCCGTCCCAGCATGGCGGGGGCCGGCGGACCGGGGCATCTCGCAGGCTGCTCACCTCGATCGGACGGGCGGCGGCGGTCAGGCCGTGTGCGTCACCACGGCGGCCACGATGGTGTCCCAGTCCTGGCTGGGCAGTTCGTGGCCCACCCCGTCGAGACGCAGCAGCGACGCGTCCGGGATCTCCCGGACCAGTGCGGTGGCGTGGTCGAAGGGGTGCACCGGGTCGTCGCTGCCGTGGATGACCAGGGTGGGCACGGCCAGCTCGCCGAGCCGCCCGCGCCACGGGGGCACGTCCCCCATGGCGAAGTGGTTCTTCATGCTCGCCTCGATGTCCACCGCCCGGTCGAACTCGCGCCCGATCAGGCGGCGGTAGCGGGCCTCCTCGAACGTGCGGCCGGAGCCGGTGCAGGGCCGCTGCAGGGACAACCGGTACTCGATGACCTGCTCCCGGTCGGACCAGTCGGGCATCCGGACGTCCGCGTACGCCTTCTGGAACTCCTCGGGCATGGCGGACAGGTCGGGGTTGTCCGGCCCCGGCACGCCGGGGCTGGAGGAGACCAGGACGAGGGAGGCGACCCGGTCGGGGTGGTCGAGCGCCACGAGCTGGGCCACCATGCCGCCCATCGACTGGCCGACCAGGTGGGCGGCGGGCAGGTCGAGCGCGTCCAGCACGCCGACCGCGTCGGCGGCGAGATCCCGCAGCGTGTACGGCGGCTTCCCGGGCGGGTAGGCCACCGACTGCCCGGTGTCGCGGTAGTCGTAGCGCACCACGAAACGGTTGTGGTCGGCCAGCCGCTGACAGATCTCCTCGTCCCACATCAGCATCGACGACGTCGACCCGGCCAGCAGCAGCACGGCCGGGTCGGCGGGCCGGCCGAAGGTCTCGACGCACAGGTCGACCCCGTTCGCGCCGACCGTCGTACCGCCGGCCGCGGAGATGCTCTCGGTCATGATCCACCTCTCTCCGTGCCCTCCGGGCACCTCACCTGTTCGAATCGATTTCCACCACGCCGGACGCGCGGCTACCGCCCACCCGGTGGGGCGGTACCGGTCTCCTCCGCGAGGGTCCGCGCCACACACTCCTCCGGCCGCAGGCCGGCCCCGTACTCGAACTCGCCCTTGAAGCCGTCCTCGCCGAGGACGGCGCGGGCCCGCGCGGCGATCCGCTCCACGTCCCCGCGCTCGGCCGGCGGCAGCGGCATCCCCACCGCCTCGCGGGCCGCCGCCGCGGCGCCGAGCAGCCGGGCGGCGCCCACCCCGTCGCCGGCCACCGCCCAGGCCCCGGCCAGGCCCTCCAGCGCCAGCGCGATGGTGCGGCGCTCCCGGGTCTGCCGGGCGGCCTCCCAGCCCTCCCGGTGCCGGGCCGAGGCGGTGTGGGCGTCGCCGCGCTGCTCGGCGACGAACCCCAGCTCGGCCTGGACCGCCGCGATGCCCGCCGGCCAGGCGGCCCGCCGGTTCCAGCTCAGCCACGGCAGCAGCCGCCGCTCGGCCGCGTCGAGATCCCCCTCCCACCGGTCGGAGACCGCCAACCCGAGGTCGGCGACCTGCTCCATGGCCTTCACCGACTCCTCGGCGGCGAGGGTACGGGCCCGGCGGAACAGCTCGCGGGCGCGCACGTGGTCACCCTGGAGCTGGGCGATCCGGCCCGCACCGTTCAGCTGTCGCGCCACCTCGGCGCGCAGCCCGAGCTCCTGCGCGATGTGCAACCCGTCGGCGAACCACCGGCCGGCGCGGTCGTACTCGCCGGTGAACTGGGCCAGCTCGGCCAGCGGGGTGGTCGCCTGGAGGATGCCCCAGTGGTCGCCCAGTTCACGGAAGAGCACCAGGCTCCGCTCGGCGTCGCGGCGCAGGGCGGAGAAGTTCCCGCACAGCTGGGCGTGGTAGGCCAGCACGGCCAGCGCCGCCGCCTCGCCCCACCGGTCGCCGAGGGCGCGGAACGTCGCCAGCAGCCGGTTGACCGGATCCTCAGCCGGCCGCGTGACATCGATCGGGGTGACCACAGCGAGCAGCAGGGCCGCTCGGGCCCGGCCCGCCGGATCGTCGGGGTCGTCCACATAGCTCTTCACCGTGGCGTACCGCTGCTCCACCAGGGCGTCCGGCGGCTCGCCGGCCAGCGCGGCGATGCCCGCCTGCCAGGTCATCGCCGTGCCGCGCAGGCCCTCCGGCGCGGCGCCGGGCACGGCCACCGCGGCGGCCAGCGCGCGGCGGCCCTCTCCGACCCGGCTGCGCAGCACCCAGTACCAGGCCAGCGCGCAGGTCAGGCGCAGTGCGAGGTGCGCGTCGCGGCGGTGCGCGCAGGCGCGCAGCGCGGCGCGGAAGTTGGCCGCCTCGGCGTCGAGCTGGCGCAACGCGGTGCGCTGGTGCACGCCGCGCAGCCGCTCGTCGGCCTGCTCGGCCAGCGCCGTGTACCACTCGGCGTGGCGGGCGCGCAGGTCCGCCAGCTCGCCGGCCTCGTTCAGCCGCTCCAGGCAGTAGGCGGCGACGGACTCCAGCAGGCGGTACCGAGGGCCGTCGGGCTGCTCCGCCGGCACCAGCAGGGACCGGTCGATCAGCCGGGCCAGCAGGTCCGGCACCTGAGCGGGATCCACCTCGCCGCCGCCGCAGACCTCGCGGGCGGCGGTCAGCGTGCACCCGTCGGCGTGCACGGCGAGCCGGCGCAGCAGGGCCCGCTCGGGGCCGTTGAGCAGTTCCCAGCTCCAGTCGATCATCGCGCGCAGCGTCTGCTGCCGGGCCGGCTCCGAGCGCCGCCCGGAGGCGAGCAACCCGAACCGGTCGTCCAGGCCGGCGGCGAGCTGGCGCACGCCCATGGCCCGGACCCGGGTGGCGGCGAGTTCGAGGGCCAGCGGGATGCCGTCCAGCCGGCGGCAGACCGCCGCGACGTCGGCCGCGTTGTCCGGCCCGAGCGTGAAGCCGGCCGCCCCGGCCCGGGCGCGGACGGTGAACAGCTCGACCGCGCCGTAGCGGAGCAGCCGCGCCGGGTCGTGGTCGGCCTCCGGTTCGGGCAGCGCCAGCGGCGGCACCACCCACACCTGCTCACCGGCCACACCCAGCGGCTCCTGGCTGGTGGTGAGCACGCGCAGGCCGGGCAGCCCGCCGAGCAGCCGGCGGACCAGCTCGGCCACGTCGTCGACGACGTGTTCGCAGTTGTCCAGCACCAGCAGGAGGCGGCGGCCGTGCAGCGCGTCCGCCAGCCCCTCCACACAGGACCGGGCGTCGGTCGGGGCCCGCACGTCCAGCTCGGCGGCGACCCGGTCGACCAGGCCCTGCAACGCGGGACGGTCCGCCTCGGCCGGGTCGGCCGCCACCGTGCGGTCCAGGGCGGCCAGCTCGACCAGCCAGACCCCGTCGGGGAAGTCCCCGGTCAGCCCGCCGGCGGCCTCCACGGCCAGCCGGGTCTTGCCCACCCCGCCTGGGCCGACGAGGGTGACCAGCCGGCCGGCTCCCAGCAGCGCGCGCACGTCGTCGACGGCGCCCTCGCGGCCGACCAGCCCGGTCAGCGGCGTGGGCAGGTTGGTCAGCCGGCGCCGGACCGGCGGCCCGGCGGGCGGCGCCGCCAGGCTCTCCTCCTGCCGCAGGATCGCCTGGTGCAGGGCCACCACGGCCGGGCCCGGTTCGAGCCCCAGGTCCCCGCTGAGCCGCTCGCGCAACTCCCGGTACGCGGCGAGCGCGTCGCCCTGCCGGCCGAGGCGGTAGAGCACCCGCATCTGCGTGGCCCGGAACCGTTCCCGCAACGGATGGTCGGCCACCAGGTCCGCCAGCTCGCCGACCAGCGTCACGTCCTCGCCGAGCTCGGCGCGCAGCTCGACCTGGTCCTCCAGCGCCGTGAGCCGGCGCTCCTCCAGGCGGGCCACCGCCGCGGCCGCGAACGGGGCGTCGGCGAAGCCCACGAAGGACGGTCCGCGCCACAGCGCCAGCGCCTCGGCCAGCACGGAGACCCGCTGCCGCCGGTCGCCGGTGTGCTCGGCCCGGGCCAGCAGCGCCTCGAAGCGGTGCGCGTCGACCGCGTCCGCGGGGACGTCCAGCACGTAGCCGGCCCCACTCCGGACGACCGGGTCGGGCAGGCCCGGCTCGGCGTCGCGCAGCACCCGGCGCAGCTGCGAGATCTTGCTGCGGAGCACCGCGTGCGGGTTGGCCGGCGGCCGGTCGCCCCACAGGTCGTCGATCAGCCGGTCGGCCGTGACGACCCGGCCGGACTGCGCCAGCAGGTCCGCCAATAGCGCCCGCACTTTCCACTCGGGAATCTTGACGTGCCGCCCATTGGTGGTCCACACCTCCAGTGGGCCGAGCACACCAAAGCGCATGTGGGCACTCTAACGGAGGACCGCGCAGATGGCGTGACGAGCCGTTCCGGCCCTGTTCCGACGTGCCGGAACAGCACCGGAACGAATCCGGAACCCGACGCGGCGACAATGGCGGCGAGCTATTGCCAGTTCGACGGACGCCGCTCGGCGAAAATACGAGGAGTTCGTGGAATGTCGTCATCGCGATTACGATTGGCAATTGTCGTCGGCAGCATCCGGGCCGGTCGTTTCGGCTCGGTCGCGGCCCGCTGGCTCGCCGGCCAGGCCGAGCTGCGCGACGACCTCCAGGTGGACCTCATCGAGCTGGCCGAGGCGCGCCTGCCGGAGGTGCGCCTCGCCGAGGGCGACGTGACACCGCAGGCCGTCCGGGACCTGAGCCCCTGGCTGGCCGGCGCGGACGCCTTCGTGGTGGTGGTGCCCGAGCACAACCGCAGCTTCCCGGCGTCGCTGAAGAACGCCGTCGACTGGTACCGGGAGGAGTGGCAGGCCAAGCCGGTCGGCTTCCTCTGCTACGGCGGCCCGGCGGGCGGCCTCCGCGCCGCCGAGCAGCTCCGGCAGGTGTTCGCCGCGCTCGGGTCGGCCACCATCCGGGAGACGGTCAGCCTGTCGCACCACCGGGCGCTCTTCGACGCCCAGGGCCGGCCGGTCGAGGCCGAGGCCGTGTCGCAGGAGGCGCGGCGCATGTTCGACGAGCTGGTCTGGTGGGCCGAGGCGTTGCGCAACCACCGGCAGATCCGTCCGTACGTCCGGTGACCCTGTCCCGCCGTCCCCGGACGGCCGACAAGAGTGAAGGAAGGATCAACATGTCGTCCCACGCCGACACGCCGTCGGACACCTCCGCCGCCCCGGGCGCGCTGGCGGGCCGCCGCGAGTTCGCCGGGCTGGCCGTGCTGGCCCTCGCCGCCCTGCTGATGTCGCTGGACCTCAGCGTGCTCTACCTCGCCCTGCCGCACCTGAGCACGGCCCTCGACGCCAACAGCACCCAGCAGCTCTGGGTCGTCGACATCTACGGCTTCATGACCGCCGGCTTCCTCATCACCATGGGCAGCCTGGGTGACCGGATCGGCCGCCGGAAGCTGCTGCTCCTCGGTGCGGCGCTGTTCGGGCTCACCTCGGTGGTCGCGGCCTTCTCCACCTCGTTCTGGATGCTGTTCGGCGCCCGGGCGCTGATGGGCGTGGCGGCGGCCACCGTCATGCCCTGCGGGCTGGGCCTGATCAGCCACATGTTCGCCCATCCCGCGCAGCGCGGCATGGCCATCGCCTCCTGGATGAGCTGCTTCATGGGCGGCCTGCTGATCGGCCCGGTGGTCGGTGGTGTCCTGCTGCGGTTCTTCTGGTGGGGCTCGGTGTTCCTCATCGCCGTGCCGGTGATGCTCCTGCTGCTGCTGACCGGCCCACGGCTGCTGCCGGAATACCGCAACCCGCACCGGGGCCCGCTGGATGTGGCGAGCGTCGTGCTCTCCCTGGCCGGCGTGCTGCTGGTCATCTTCGGCCTCAAGGAGCTGGCCAAGGACGGCTGGGCCGCCGTGCCCGTCGGTGCCGTGGTCCTCGGCCTGGTGGCGGCGGCGGCCTTCGTCGTACGCCAGCGGTCGCTGCGGGACCCGATGCTCGACACCAAACTGTTCGGCAACCAGATCTTCGCGGCCGCGGTCATCTTCGGCCTGCTCGGCGGCGCGGTGCAGGGCGGCAGCTCATTGCTGGTCACCCTGCACCTGCAGACCGTGGAGGGCCTGTCCACCCTCGGCACCGGGCTGTGGATGCTGCCGCCGACCCTGGGGCTGATCGTCGGGCTCATGCTCGGCCCGGGCCTGGCGCAACGGATCCGCCCGGCGTACGTGCTCGCGGCCGGGATGGTCGTCGCGGCGCTCGGCTACGTGGTGCTCACCCAGGTCACCCGCAGCGGCGGCCTGGCGCCCGTGCTGATCGGCTTCGGCATCGTGCTGTTCGGCGTGGGCATCCCCCTCGGCCTCGTGACCGGCCTGGCGATCGGCGCGGTCTCCACCGAGAAGACCGGCTCCGCCTCGGCGGTGATGCAGACCGGCAGCGAGTTCGGTGTGGCCTTCGGCATCGCGGCCCTGGGCAGCGTGGCGACCGCCGTCTACCGCACCGAGCTGACCGACGGGCTGCCGGCGGGAATCACCGCTGAGGCGGCGCAGGCTGCCCGGGCCAGCGTCGAGGCCGCGGAGGCGACCGCCCGGTCGCTGCCCGGTCCGCTGGGCAGCGGCCTGGTCGACGCCGCGCACGACGCCTTCACCGCCGGGCTGAACACCGTCGCCCTGGTCGGCGCGATCGTCGTGCTCGGCCTGGCCGTCCTCTCCGTGGTGGCACTGCGCAAGGTCGAGCCGGTGCCCCCGCCGCCGAAGCCGGCAAAGCCCACGAAGGCGGCCGGCGGCACGGCCGCGGCGGAGGCGCCCGCGCAGGCCGGCTGAACGACATCCGCGTGCGGGGCAGGGCCGGTGCAGGCCCTGCCCCGCACGCCTGTCCGGACCCGGCAATCTCGGAGAAGCCCCGCCCGGTGGCGGCGATCGAGAATGGTGGCGGCGGGGCCGGATGTCGCCGGCCGCGCACGGCCGACCCGGCCGCCGGCCAGGGCCCGCGGGCGCGGAGGAGGAGACTGCCATGGCGGACGCCCCGGTCACCCTGATCACCGGTGGCGCGGCCGGCATCGGTGCGGCGACCGCCGAGCGCCTGCTGCGCCGGGGCCACCGCGTCGCGGTGACCGGCCGTGACCCGGAGCGGCTCGCCCGCTTCGCCGCCGGGGCCGACGCCGGGCAGCGGTTGGCGGTGATCCCCGGCGACGCGGCCGACCCCACCGCGGTGGAGCGGGCCGTGCGCACCACGGTCGAGCGCTTCGGGCGGCTGGACACCGTCGTCGCGAACGCCGGGATGGCCACCTTCGACGCGGTGGACGACGGGGACCCGCAGGGCTGGCGGGAGATGGTCCTCCTCAACGTGCTGGGCCCGGCGCTGCTGGTGCGCGCGGCACTGCCGAGCCTGCGCCGCACCCGCGGCCGGATCATCCTGGTCGGCAGCCTCGCCGGTCTCGTCGCCACCCGCGGCAACCTGTACGGGGCCACGAAGTGGGCGGTCACCGGGCTCGCGGAGAACGTCCGGCTGATGGTCGCCGGCGACGGCATCCGAGTCACGCTGATCGCGCCGGGCCGCGTCGACACCACCTTCTGGGCGCCCGCCGGCGGCACCCCGGAGGGCGGCAGCCTGACCGCGGGCCAGATCGCCGACAGCATCCTCTGGGTGCTGGGCCAGCCCGAGGGCGTCGACCTGGCGAGCCTCGTCATCCGGCCGATGCCCGCCCACTGAGCCCCGGGTCCGGCCGGGCCGCCACCCGAACCGCCGGACCTCCCGTCCCGCTCGCGGAGGTAACGCACGGATGCGACACGACCAGCTCATCATCGGCGCCGGCCCGTGCGGGCTCGCCGCCGCCCACGAACTGCACCGCGCCGGCGCGCGTCCGGTGGTCCTGGAACGCGGCCCGGTCGCCGGTGGGCTCGCCTCGTCCTTCACCGACCGGGCCGGTTTCGTGTGGGACCAGGGCGCGCACGTCGCCTTCAGCTACTTCGGCGACTTCGACGCCCTGCTCGACGACGTCATGGCCGGGGACGTGCTGCGCCACCAGCGTTCCTCCTACATCCGCTACGGCGACAGCTGGGTGCCGTACCCGTTCCAGCACAACCTCAGCGCCCTGCCCACCGACGAGGCCGTCGACTGCCTGGTCAAGATGATCGACCGGCCCGACGGCGCGGTACGCAACTACGAGGACTGGCTGCTGGCGAACTTCGGCACCGGCATCGTCGAGCGGTTCATGCGGCCGTACCACGAGAAGTTGTGGACGGTGCCCACCGACGAGATGTCCACCGACTGGGTGACCCACCGGGTGGCCACGGTCGACTGGCGGGGCGCCCTGCGCAACCTGGTCGAGCGGCGGACAGCACCGGGCTGGGGCCCCAACAGCACCTTCAGCTATCCGGGCAGCGGCGGCATCGGCGAGCCGTTCCGGCGCCTGGCCGCCCGGCTGCCCGACGTGCGCTACGAGGCACCGGTGCGGCGGATCGACCCGGACGCCCGCACCGTCACGTACGGCTCCGGCGAGCGGCTGGCGTACGAGCGGCTGGTCTCCACCATGCCGCTGACCGCGCTGGTGTCGGCGCTCACGCGGTGCCCGGCGGAGGTGCGCGCCGCCGCCGCGGTGCTGCGGCACAACCGCGTGCTCGTGGTGGGCGTGGGCGCCCGGGGCCAGGTGGACCGGGCGTGGCACTGGCTGTACTTTCCCGAGTCCGGCTACCCGTTCTACCGGATCACCAACATGGGCCTGTTCGCCGGCGCGAACATGCCGGAGCCGCGCGAGCGCCACGTGTCGTACCTGGCGGAGATCGCCCTGCCGGCCGACGGCGGGTGGCCGGACGACGACGCGGCGGCACGGCAGACCGTTGCCGGCCTCGCGCGGGCCGGGCTGCTGCCCGACCCCGGCGCGGTCGTCTCCCGGTACGTGCGGCGGATTCCCATGGCGTACCCGATCCCGACGCTGGACCGCACGGACGCCGTGGCCCTGATCCTCGACCACCTGGAGGCGCGGGGCATCTACTCCCGCGGCCGTTTCGGCGTCTGGCTCTACGAGTACGGGAACATGGACCACGCCATGAAGATGGGGGCCGACGTCGCCCGGCACCTGCTCACCGGTGAGCCGGAACGCATCCCCCTGCCCCACCGGCAGCCCTCGTCAGCCCGGTCGGTGGCCGCGGCCGTCTACTGACCGGAAAGTTCGGCACTCGCGAAGACGTGCCGCCGCCGCCGGCTCGGCATGCTCGGATCATCGGCCGCGACGCAGCGCCGCCCGCGACCGCCCCCGATCCCCCCACCCCGGAGGTGAGGCGACCATGACGTTGCAGAGGCACCACGAGGAGCGCCACGGCGCCGCGCCGGAGGCCGTCAGGGCCGCGCCCGCCACCCACCGGCGGGCCGCGCTGGTCAGCACCGCCGCCGGCCTGCTGCTCGCGGTCGTCTGGTCCTTCGAGCTGGTCGACTCGGTGATCGGTGACACCGTCGCCAACGGGGTGCTCGGGCACGACGCGAAGGCCACGGCCCTCACCGGCACGGGCGCCGGCCTGCTCTTCGCCCTCGTCTCCGGCTTCGCCGGCACCTTCACCGCCTGCAACATCGCCATGGTCGCCTCGATCGGGCCGATGAGCCAGGCCGGCCGCACGCCACGCACGGCCGCCGGGGCGTGGCGCCCGCTGCTGCGGACCATCGGCCTGCTGGCGGCCGGCATGCTGCCCGTGGCGGCGGCGTACGGCGCCCTCGGTGTGCTGCTCGGCGACCGGCTGCCCCAACTGTCCACCGCGTCCGTCGGGGACATGCCGGTCCGGCTGATCCAGTCCTCCGTGGTGTTCGGCCTGATCGGCCTGGCGCTGCTCTACCTCGGCCTCGCCGCGCTCGGCGTCGTGCCGGACCTGTTCGCAGGCCGGCCGGCGGGGCGCGTGGTGGTGCTCGGCGCGCTCATCGGCGGCTTCCTCATCGGCCGGCCCTACCCGCTGTTCAACAAGCTGTTCCACTGGGCGGTGGACACCGGCAACCCGGTCTACGGCGCCCTGGCGTTCGCCCTGCAGTCCCTGGGCAACATCCTCGTGGTGACGGTGCTGTTCGCCGCGCTGGTCCTGCTCAGCCGGGGCCGTTTCCTGCGCTGGATGGCCGACCCGCGCCGCAGCGTCGTCGTGACCGGGTCGCTGCTCGTCGCCCTCGGCGTCTTCACCGTCGTGTACTGGGACCTGCGGGTGCCCGCGCACTTCGGCGTCGGCTGGTTCCCCAGCATGCCCTACAACTGACCGCCCGGCCGCCACCCGGGCACGCCGAGGAGGAGGTGTCCCACCCATGCCTGACGACGACCGTACGTGCCGTCCGGGCCGACCCACGGGTCCCCTGGAACGACCCGGCCGCCGCCCCACCGGACCGGGAGGTGCGGCGTGACGCGGATGCTGGTCACCGGCGGCGCCGGCTTCATCGGCGCGAACTTCGTGCACTACACCCTGGCCCGCCGGCCCGAGTACACCGTCCGGGTCCTCGACGCCCTCACCTACGCCGGTGGCCGGCGGACCCTCGCGGCGGTCGACGACCGGATCGAGTTCGTGCACGGTGACGTCTGCGACGCGGCCCTGGTCGACGGGCTGGTGGCCGACAGCGACCTCGTGGTGCACTTCGCCGCCGAGTCGCACGTGGACAACTCCCTGCACGACCCGTCGCCGTTCGTGCGCACCAACGTGCTGGGCACCTACACGGTGCTGGAGGCGGTCCGGCGCCACGACCGGCGGCTGCACCACATCTCCACCGACGAGGTCTTCGGCGACCTCGGCCTGGGCTCCGACGGGAAGTTCACCGAGGAGAGCCCCTACGACCCGTCCAGCCCGTACTCGGCCACCAAGGCCGGCTCCGACATGCTGGTCCGGGCCTGGGTGCGTTCCTACGGCGTTCGGGCCACGCTGTCGAACTGCGCCAACAACTACGGCGCGTACCAGCACGTGGAGAAGTTCATCCCGCGGCAGGTGACGAACCTGCTCAGCGGCCACCGGCCCAAGCTGTTCGGCACGGGCGCGCACGTGCGCGAGTGGACGCACGTGGACGACCACAACGCGGCGGTGCACCTCATCCTGGACCGGGGGCGGCTCGGCGAGACGTACCTGATCGGCTCCGGCGACGAGCACAGCAACAAGGCGGTGCTGGAACTCATCCTGGACCTCATGGGCGAGTCCGCCGCCGGGTACGACCACGTGCCGGACCGCCCGGGCCACGACCTGCGCTACTCCACCGACAGCGGCAAGCTCCGCCGCGAGCTGGGGTGGCAGCCCCGGTACCCCGACCTGCGCAGCGGCCTGACCGACACGATCGAGTGGTACCGCGACAACGAGTGGTGGTGGAAGCCGGACAAGGAACGCACCGAGGAGCGCTACCAGCAGCTCGGCCGGTAGCCGGCGCGTGGGGGCGGCGGCACGCGCGCCGCCGCCCCCCGCTCTCCGTCCTTCCGGCTCAGGACGGCCGCCCGCCGAACGCCCAGTCGTGCACCTCGATCTCGGCGTACCGGTCGGGGGTCAGGACGGCACGCGCCTCGTCCGGGTCCGCGGCCCTGACCAGCGCCGTCGTGCCCAGCCACGTGACGCCGTCGTCGGAGAGCAGCGGCCCGTACGCGATCAGGTCGGTCCGGTCGTGCGGCGCGTCGAGGTCGGCGGCCGGCCCCGCGCCGAGGCCGAGGACCAGGTAGCGGCTGCCGCCGGTCCGGCCTCCGGGGAAGTCCCACATGGTGCGGCCCAGCGTGTTGCGCCACCGACGCAGGAGCACGTCCCGGTAGGCGCCGGCCTGGTAGTTGGGCTCGTCGAAGGCGAACGCCCGGGCGGCGGCGGGATCGGGCAGGTCGAGGATGTGCACGCTGCCGGTGGGGCTGCCGCCGTCGGCGGTGAAGGTCGGGCCGCGGGCGATCATCTCCGCCGCGTACCGGTCCATGTAGGACCAGTGTGCCTCCAGCAACTCCTCGCGCAGTGGCGAGGAGCCGTGCCGGTCGCGGTGGTAACAGAAGAACTCCATTGTCACATCCTCGCCTGCCTCCGGCGGGCGGCTGACCTGGGCCTTGTACGGCTGCGACAGGTGCGACGAGGCGGGGCGGCGGCAGGTCGCCGCCGCCCCGCGCTCTCCGTCCGTCAGGCCGGGGAGCCCGTCACGGTGAACTGACGGGTACGGCCGATGTTGTCGAACGAGCCGAAGCCGACCCGACCGGAGGTGAAGGTGGTGTCCTTCGCGGTCAGCAGCGGATCCTTGTGCCCGTCGACGTACACGGCGATCTCACCGGTGGCGGGCAGGTGCACCACGCGCACCTTGTGCCAGTCGGCGTCGGTGATCGCCGGGTTGGCGCCCCGGGAGCGCCCGTTCCACTGGTGGTCGATCCGTTCCCGGTCGGCGTTGTTGACCTTGAAGATGCCGTTGTGCGGGTAGATCGTGTTGTCGGTGGACAGGTGCGCGTAGTAGTACTGCGTGTCCGACTGCCAGCCGAAGACGATGATCACGTCCCGGTTGGTGACCTCCACGGGGGTGTCGAGGCGCACCCGGGCGTCGATCTGCACCGACGAGAAGGCCGGACCCTTGTTGAGGATGGCGTACTCGAACGGCCGGCGCGGGCCGGGTCGGCTCACGCCCGCCTCGGCGAGGATGACCTCGTCGCCGTCGAACTGCCACTTCGACGGGGTCACCGGCGTCCAGTTCTGCGCGCCGCCGGTGTGGACGACCCTGGTGTGGCCCACCTTGCCCTCCGCCACGGTCTTCGTGCCCACGACCTTCCAGATCTTCCCGTTGGCCTTGGCCAGGATGTAGAGCTCACCCGCGGCGTCGGTGCCGAAGCGCAGGTCGACCCGGTTCGGGTCGCCGGGCGCGCCCGGGCTGGACAGGTCCTGCATGCGTACCAGGTCGCCGGCGGTGGTGTACAGGGCGAACCGGTGGATCGGGGCGAGCCCCGTGCCGCGGCGCATCTCGTTCGCCTCGGTGTAGAGCACCCGGCCGTCGACCAGGTCGCCGAAGACGTACTTGCCCTTCAGCGCGGGCACGGACTTCCCGCGGTAGACGAAGCCGCCGGCCACCGCGACGCCCACGTCGGAGGTGCAGTTCCAGTTCGCCGCCGGGTCGTGGTCGTACGCGGCGACCGGGTAGGTGTAGCCGTACTTCGCGTCGTCGGCCGGCAGCGGGTAGAGCTTGTCGCAGGGGTTGGTCGCGGTCTTGTCGAAGACCCAGTTGCCCTCGCGCTCGCTCCAGCCGAAGTTGTCCCCGGCCTGGACCTCGTAGATGGACTCGACGGCGTGCTCGCCGATGTGGCCCAGGTACATCCGGCCGGTGGCCCGGTCCCAGCTGAACCGGTGCGGGTCGCGGAAGCCGACCGCGTAGATCTCACCGAGCGCGCCGTCCCGCCCGACGAACGGGTTGTCGGCCGGGATCCCGTACCGGCCGTTCGGGGCGTTCGTGCCGCGCGGGTCGATGCGCAGCAGCTTGCCGTGCGGCATGCCCATGTTCTGCGGGTCGCCGTTGCGGTAGCCCTGGCCGCCGTCACCGACGGCGAGGTAGAGCATCCCGTAGTCGGGGTCGCCCGGCTTCACGGTCGGGTTGAAGTTGATCTCCTGGACGCCGTGGATCTGGCCGCCGAAGCCGATCCGCAGCACCTCGCGGTGGGTGCCGGAGAAGGTGTCCGCGGCCGGGTCGCTGGCCGTCCACTCCGTGATCACGGCCTGGTAGATGGTGTTCGGCTGGGCGTAGTCCGGGGTCCGGGTCGCCAGCGAGGCCTGCTCGGTGTGGATGGTGTAGAAGCGACCGTTGCTCCCGAACTCCGGGTGGAAGGCGACGTACCCGAAGCCCTGGCCGAGACCGCGGCCGGAGAAGAACTGCGGCGCGAAGGTGGCCGCCACGTCGAGGTAGACGTGCGGCGTGCCGTTCTCCACGAGGTAGAGGTTGCCGTTGAGGTCCGGCACGGCCCGGCGGCCGGAGCCGTCGGGCAGCTCGCTGATCGTGTTGATCCGGGCCTTGCGTACGAGCCGCGCGTCGACCGGCGCCGGGTTCGGCGTGGACTGCGGGAAGCTGGCGTACTCCTGGAGCACCAGCCCCAGGTGCGACTGGATCTGCGATTCGGGGATCGGGTCGTAGACGGCGCCGTCGGCCCGGGCGGGCCCGGCGACCAGGGTGGACAGGACGAGGGTGGCGGCAGTGACCCCGGCGGTGACTGCGGCTCTGCGGAGCCTGCCGGTGCTGCCAGCGCGAATGAACACGCGGTTCTCCTTCTCGGTGGGACGGTCCGAGGAACGGTCAGCGGGCCATGTAGCGGTACTGCTTGGCGATGTCGCCCGCCGGGATCACGCTGTCGAGGAACATGAGGCCGTCCATGCGGCAGTCGCACGGGTTGCGTTCCAGGTTGTTCTGCGGGAAGCTGCCGCCGATCTTGATGCCGCGGGCGTCGGTGGCGCTGGTGACGTGCGGGCCGGGCCCGTTGAGCTGCCAGGGGTCGCCGGCCGTGGTGTAGAAGCCGTCGACCGGCTCGCCGTTGCGGTAGAGCGCCATGGTGCCGCTGGTGAAGTCGTAGGTGGCGGCGAGGTGCACCCACTCCCCCTTCGGCAGCAGGGTCCGCCAGTCCTCGTTGGCCGCGAAGGTCTGCGAGGCGCCGCCGTCGACGCGGCGGCCGAGGGCGACCAGGCGCAGCTCGCCGCTGACGTCGATGAGCTCCAGCAGGGCCCGCACGCCGTGCCCGTCGGAGTCGCCGGTCAGCACGCCGGCCAGGCCGATGGCGTTGTACCGGTCGGTCGGGTTGGCGGTGACGGAGTTCAACGCCGGGCCGTCCATGTCCCGCTTGAACCAGCCCATCACCGTGGTGCCCTCGGCGCCGCTGAACGCGCGCAGCGTCCGGACGCCGCTGGACGACCAGATGCCGGCCTTCCAGTCGTCGTTGCCGGCGGCCTGCGGGTTGACCTGCCGGGTCTGCAGCGCGTCACCGCTGCCCTTGTACGCCCGGTCGGGCACGCGCATGGCCGCGCCGCCGTTGACCAGCTCGATCTCGGTGCCCGACCGGCCCAGGTCCCGCTCGAGCGCGGCGTCGCCGTCCACCGGGTGGTCGAAGTCGTAGAAGGCCACGAGGTGCGGCCAGAGGGCGGGGTGGACGTCGTGCGGTCCGGGCCGGTCGGCACGGGCCGGGCTCGCGGCCGCGGTGAGCGCCAGCGCCAGCGCGGCGGTGGCGGCAAGGGCGGCGCGTCGAGGTCTTCTCATGGGGAGGTGCTCCCTTCGTCGGTGCGGTGGTGCGGTGACGAAAGCGCTTACGCACCGGGCGTGCATCGATGCCCGGAGGTGGAGTCGGGGTGGGTCGGGACAGGACGGTCCGCCCTGGGCCGGCCGGACGGCCGAGGCGGCGCCGCGCTTACGAAAGCGCTTACGTAAGCGCTTTCGTACCCTATGCTGTGCCCTACGCCACACGCAAGAGCGCGGTGCGGATCAATGTCTGCCAGGAGTCACCCATGCCCCGACCCGGACCACGGTTGCGTCTCGTCGACGTGGCGGAACGCGCCGGCGTCTCGCTGGCGACCGCCTCCCGCGCCCTCGCCGGCCGGGAGGGCGTCAGCGAGGAGGTGGCCCGGCACGTCCGGCAGGTCTCCCGGGAACTCGGCTACGTCGCCAACCCCTACGCCCGCACGCTCGCCGGCGGCGCCAGCACCACCGTCGGGCTGATCGTCCACCAGATCGACGACCCGTACTTCTCCGAGATCGCCAGCGGCGTCCTCCAGGTCGCCGCCGAGGAGGGCCTACTCGTCCAGATCGCACACTCCGGACGCGACCCCGAGAACGAGCTGCGCCAGCTGCGGCACCTCATCGCCCAGCAGGTCGGGATCATCCTCATCGCCGGCTCCGGCTACGACGACCCGCGCGTGGAGGCCGAGGCGCGCGCCGAACTCGCCGGCTTCCAGCGGGCCGGCGGACGGGTCGCGGTCATCGGCCGGCACGCCCTGGGCGTCGACGCGGTGGTGCCGGACAACGAGGCCGGTGGCCGCGACATCGGCGCCCACCTGCTGGGCCTCGGCCACCGGCGGATCGCCGTCGCCGCCGGCACCCCGGGCCTGACCACCGTGGCCGACCGGCTCGCCGGGGTGACCGCCGCGCTCGCCGCGCACGGGCACTCCCCCGACGACCTCGCCGTCGTCCACTCCGACTTCACCCGCGACGGCGGCCGGGTGGCCACCGAACGGATCCTGCACTACCATCCCGACCGCACGGCGATCATCGCGCTCAACGACGCCATGGCGATCGGCGTGCTCTCCGTGCTGCGGTCCCGGCGCATCCCGGTGCCCGAGCGCGTGTCGGTGGTCGGCTTCGACGACGTGTCGGTCGCCGCCGACCTGGCGCCCAGCCTCACCACCGTCCGGCTGCCGATGACCGAGATGGGGCGGATGGCGCTGACCCTCGCGCTGAAGCCCCGGTCGACCCGGCCGCGACGGCGCTCCACCGGTCACACGCTCATCGTCCGCGACTCGACCGGCCCGGCGCCCGCCACCGACGCCTGACCGCCGGACTGACGTTCAGGGACACGAGCGCGAGGAGCTGAGGGCCATGGGCGCGACCACCGTCGTCAACCTGAAGGGCCACCGGGACGACCCGGCGTACGCCGACGTGGTCTACGTGGGGCGGGCCATGTCGCGGGGCGGCTGGCGGCTGCCGCAGTCCCCGCTGTCCAGCCCGTTCCGCCCCGGCCCGGACGGCACCCGGGACGAGGTGATCGAGAAGTACCGGGAATACCTGCTGGGCCGGCCCGACCTGCTCGCGCTGCTGCCCGACCTGCGCGGGCGCCGGCTGGGCTGCTGGTGCGTGCCGGAACGCTGTCACGCCGAGGTGATCGCCGAACTCGCCGACACGCCGCCCCGCACCTGATCCCGGCGGGTCCGAGGTCAGCCGAGCTTCTTGCGCAGGGTCTCGAACGCCAGATCCGGCCGCAGCGGCACGCCGAACCGCTCGTCGCCGTACGGGAACGGGCTCAACTCGCCGGTGCGGACGTAGCCGCGCCGCTCGTACCAGGCGATCAGGTCGGCCCGCTGCGTGATCACGGTCATCCGCATCTCACCGCCGTGCCACTGTTCCCGTGCGTACCGCTCGGCCTCGGCCAGCAGGTCCCGGCCCAGCCCGCCGCCCTGCAGTCCCGGCGCGACCGCGAACATCCCGAAGTAGACGTGGTCGTCGCGGCGCTCCAGGTGGCAGCAGGCGACGATCCCCGGGCCGTCCTCGACCACCAGGACCGTGCCACCCGGGCTCGACACCGCCTCGGCCACCATGTCGGGGTCGGTGCGCTGCCCGGCGAGCAGGTCGGCCTCGGTGGTCCAGCCGGCCCGGCTGCGCTCCCCGCGGTACGCCGACTCCACCAGGTCGACGAGGGCCGCCACGTCGGCGGGACGGGCGGTGCGGACGGTGCGCGGGCTGGTCATCGGCGGTCTCCACGGTCACGACGGCTCACCGCGCCAGCCTACGCAGCCCGGAACGGCGGCACGGGTGCCGGGCCGTGCGGTGACGGCCCGGCGCCCGCCGGGTCAGCCGTGCTTCTGCTGGCAGGGCACGCACAGGGTGGCGTGCGGCAGCACCTCCAGCCGCTCCACCGGAATCGGCGCGGCACACCGCTCGCAGCGGCCGTAGCCGCCGTCGGCCATGCGCCGCAGCGCGTCGCCGATCTGCCCCAGGCTCTGCCGGGTGGCCGCGATCAGCGCCGCCCGGGTGTGCGCCTCGCCGGGGTCGCCGGTGTCCGCCGTGAGTTCGGTCAACCGGGCCGTCTGCGCCGCGAAGTCCTCCGTCAGCGTGGCCCGCAACCGGGTGAGCCGGTCGTCGTGCAGGTCGGTGCCCATCTGGATCCCCTTCCAGGAAAAAGAAAAAGGGCCGAAGCCGGATTGGCTTCGCCCTGGGTGGCCGTACGCGGATGTTCGGGGATCCGGGAGGGCCACGGTCGGTGGGGATCGGGCTCGGCAGGCCGTGGATGGGCGCGATGGAGCGGGCGCCCGCCGGACGGGCGGGCACGGTCGCGGGACGCCGGCGGCGGGCAGCAGCGGGCGCCGCCGTGGTGACGGCGGTCGCGGACACCTGCCCGGCCGGGTACATCCGCCCACCATAGGCGAGCCCACACGGTTCGCCAACGACTTTGCCCCTCCGGCTCCGCCCCGCCGCGCCCGATCCCGCAGCCGGCCGTTCGGCCGGCCCCCGCCGCCGATCGGACCGCTCACCGGGCCACGCGGACGAACGGGATGTCCGGCCACCGACAGGCCCGTTCCCGGGGGCCCGTGAGCTGGGGTATTCGAGAGGTGACCCTCCGCACCACACCCCGGACGAAGCGGAGCGCCGACGTGTGGATCACCACGGGAACACTGCCGGACGCCGTACCCCCGCACCGGGCCGGCTGGCGGCTGCGGCTGCTCGGCGGCTTCGCGCTCGACCGGGACGGCGAGCCCGTCGCCCTGCCGGCGACCGCGCAGCGGCTGGTGGCCTTCCTGGCCGTGCGCGGCGCGTCGGACCGGGCCCGCACCGCCTGGTCGATGTGGGCGAGCAAGCCGGAGGATCGGGCCTCGGCGGACCTGCGGACGGCGCTGTGGCGGCTGCGCAAGGCCGCGCCGGGACTGCTCGCCGACTCCACCGGCGCGCTCGCGCTGGCCGCCGGGGTGACGGTGGACACGCGCTCCCTCGGCGGCCGGGGCCCGGTCGACCCGGCGTTCCTGCGCCGGCACGCGGCCGACGGCTGCCCCGACCTGCTCCCCGGCTGGTACGACGACTGGGTGCTGATGCACCGGGAGCTGCTGCGGCACCGGGCCCTGCGGGCCCTGGAGGACGCGGCCGGCGCGGCGATCCGGGGCGGCGACCCGGCCGCCGGGCTGGGCTGGGCGCTGGAGGCGGTCGCCGCCGACGCGTTGCGGGAGAGCGGCCACCGGCTCGTGCTCACCGCGATGCTGGCGAACGGAAACGTCAGCGACGCGCTGCGCCACGCCGACCTGGTGGTCCGGCTGCTCGCGGAGCAGCTGGGGGTGCGGCCCTCGCCTCAGCTCATGGCGCTGATCGACGAGGCGCGCTCGCGGTCGGCAGTGGCCGCCGGCCGGGCGCGCGGGTAGGCGTCGAGCAGCGCGGCCAGCCGCGGGTCGGGTTCCATGTCCAGCTCCCGGGCCAGCAGCCGGCGGTAGGTGTCCAGGCCGCGGCGGCCCTCCACCCAGTTCCCCTCGGCCAGATGCGCCTCCAGCAGCACCCGCTGGGCGCTCTCGCGCAGCGGCTCCGCCCCGGCGGCGGTGAGCGCCACCTCGACGGCCTCGGCGCAGCGGCCCGAGGTGACCAGATGCCGGCTCATCGCCTCCATCCCGTGCAGCACCCGCTGGCGGACCCGCTCCCGCTCGGTGAGCACCCAGTCGTCGTACCAGCCGGGGAGCAGGTCGAACAGGACGCCGCCGGTGGGCAGCGCGGACAGGTCGGCGCCCGCCGGGCGGCCCGCGATCAGCCGGCCGGCCCAGGCGGTGACGAGGTCGATGTCGACCAGCACACCGGGCCGGAACGCCAGGTGGTGCCGGTCCACCCCGATCAGCCCGACGTGCGCCTGGTTGAGCCGCCACAGCGCCGAGCGCAGGTTGCCGGCCGCGCGGGAGTCCGGGGCGTCCGGCCACAGGGTGGCGGCGGCGTGGCCCCGGTCCAGCCGGCGGCGGTGCAGGGCGACGTAGACGAGTAGCCGCTTGCTGCCCTCCGGCACGTCGTACCAGCGCGACCCGTGGCTGACCCGGACGTCACCGAGCAGCCGCAGCACCGGACCGGACCCGGCCGGCTGGTCGGCGACGAGGGCGTCCACGAAGTCGGCGGTCATCCGGGGCCTCCCCTGCGGCGCGGGCCTGGCCCCGGCAGGGTAGAACGCGCTGCGTCACCCCGGCGTCACATCGCGGTGGCCCTCACGGGGTGACGTCCCGGCCGACCAGGATGTCCAGCCGGGCCGGTTCGGCGGTGTCGTTGGTGAAGGTCAGGCTCGCCGGGTCCGCGCCGAGCAGCCGGGCCGCCCCGGCCCCGAGGAAGGCGTGCGCGCCGTCGAGGGCGATCGCCGTGCCGTCGATCTCGTACGACAGGTCGGCGCTGGGCGCGGCCGGCACGATCAGCACCATGCCGACCCGCTCGGTGCCGGCCGGCACGAGGTCCACCTGCTGGCTCTCCCCGGCCGCGATCTCGACCGAGACCTTGTCGTACGCCTCGACGTCGACGACGCCGGTGGCCGCGATCTGCGGCCCGTGTGCCACGCGCACCTGGAGGCTCCAATTGATCTTCTCGGTCATGGTCCTTCCCTGGGTCGGGCGGTGGGTGTCACCGCGGTCGGTGACCGGCGAGAATCTCCACCAGTCGGCTGCGCACCACCTCGACGACCGCGTCCGGCGACGTCACGGCGCGGCTCTCCGGCCGGCCGCCGGCCAGGTCGACGCAGCTCGTCACCAGGGCGCGGAAGCCCAGCTCGTCGGGCCGGTCCTCGAACCACACCCGGACGACCACCACCCCACCGCGGTCGGGGTCAGGGGCTGTCACGGGAGCGCCTCCGGAGCGGGAGTCTGGTGCGCGGGCCGGCCCAGCGTGCCGTCCGCCCGTCACCGGCCCGTCGCCCGCCGCGTCACCACGACCGCGGCCGGACGTCCCGGGACCTTCCGGTGGTCACTTCTGCCGGTACGCCGTCCAGACCGCGAGGCTGAGCCCGACGGCGCCGGCGAAGGCCGTGCCGGCACGCAGGATGGCGTCGGCCAGCTGGTGGGTGCTGAGCCAGACGATGAACCCCGTCCAGCTGGCCACCAGCAGCGCGACCAGGAAGACCAGGGCGAACGACAGGGCCCGGTTGCCGCCCGGGCCGTCCGGCGGCTGCGGCGACGGCGCCGCGGGCAGTGCGGTCATGGCTGTCGTCGCTCCTCTCCGGATCCCACCGCGTCGTGGGTCACCCACACCGTCAGCCTAG
Organism: Micromonospora chaiyaphumensis; assembly: GCF_900091435.1. Taxonomy (GTDB): domain Bacteria; phylum Actinomycetota; class Actinomycetes; order Mycobacteriales; family Micromonosporaceae; genus Micromonospora; species Micromonospora chaiyaphumensis. The sequence goes on along the minus strand of NZ_FMCS01000003.1, from coordinate 41,003 downwards.
GCTCGCCGCCTCGGCGCCCCCGTCGGCGGCGACAGCCCCCGAGGCGGGCCTGGCGGACCGACCACGACTGCGCGCCGGCCAGGCCGGGTGGCCGGCGGCTCGCAGGTCGAGCCGGGAGAACCTGCCGGGCACTCCTCGGCTGCGCCCAGCTTCGACCTCTCCTCGAACCGGGTGGACCCGTACCCGTGCGTGGCCGCTGCGTGCGGTCACCGGATCCACCAGGAAGGACATGTCGTCGGTGATGATCTCGCGCATCCTGCGCGGACCGACACGGCCGGGTGACGGCGCGGTGACGGGCGGGCGGCACAGTCGCGCCAGCGGCGTACGGCGCGCCCGTGGAGTCGAGGAGTCGTCATGGCGGCAACGCTCAGCCATCCCGGGGTCTACATCCAGGAGATTCCCGGCGGCAGTCGCACCATCACCGGCGTCGCCACGGCCGTGGCCGCGTTCGTCGGCCGGGCGCTGCGCGGGCCGGTAGACGTGCCGGTGGCCATCTCCTCGTACGCGGAGTTCGAACGCACCTTCGGCGGCCTGTGGCGGGACAGCGGCCTCGGCTACGCGGTGCGCGACTTCTACCTCAACGGCGGCAACCAGGCGGTGATCGTCCGGCTGGCCCGCGACGCGACCGGCGCGCAGCTCGACCTCAACGGGGCACTGACCCTCGACGCGGTGGGGCCGGGCGGCTGGGGCAACGGGCTGCACGCCGAGGTGACGCACGCGACCGGCGAGGAGGCCACCACTGTCGCCGACCAGCAGGGCGTGGACGCCGACGAGCTGTTCCACCTGACCGTGCGGGAAGGGCCGGCGGAGAACCCGGTGCTGGTCGAGACGTACCCGAACGTGACCCTCGTGGACGGGCCGCGCCGGGTGGACACGGTGCTGGCCGCCTCCCGGCTGGTCCGGGTCGGTGCGGCGCCGGCCTTGCCCGGCACCGGCCGTCCCGACGCGGGCGGCTACGACGTGGACACCACCGACCCGGCGGCCACCGGCACCGACGGCACCCACCTGACGGCTGCCGAGTACACCGACGGCGGCGCGCTGGAGGGCACCAAGCAGGGCATCTACGCGCTGCGCGACGCCGACCTGTTCACCCTGCTCTGCCTGCCGCCGTCGGTGCCCGACCAGGCCCTCGACGACGCCGTGTGGGCCGACGCGCTGGACTTCTGCGTACGCCAGCGGGCCTTCCTGCTGGTCGACCCGCCGCCCACCGAGACCGCCGACACGGTGCGAACCTGGCTGGGGGCGCGCGGGCTGACCGCCAACGGCCGCAACGGCGCGCTCTACTTCCCCCGGGTGCGCCGGCCCGACCCGCTGCGCGACGGCGCGGTCCGCGAGTTCGCGCCCTGCGGCGCGGTCGCCGGGGTGATGGCCCGCACCGACGCGGCTCGCGGGGTGTGGAAGGCGCCCGCCGGGGTGGAGGCGGCCCTCGCCGGGGTGACCGGGCCGGCGCTCGCGCTGACCGACGGCGAGAACGGCAACCTCAACCCGTACGCGGTGAACTGCCTGCGCACCTTCCGGGCCACCGGGACCCTGGTGTGGGGCGCGCGGACGCTGCGCGGCGCGGACGTGCTCGCCGACGAGTACCGGTACGTGCCGGTGCGGCGGCTGGCGCTCTTCCTGGAGGAGACGCTGGTCCGGGCCACCCAGTGGGTGGTGTTCGAGCCCAACGACGAACCGCTGTGGGCGCAGGTCCGCGCGTCGATCGGCGGGTTCCTCCAGGACCTGTTCCGGCAGGGCGCCTTCCAGGGCCGCACCCCGCGGGAGGCGTACTTCGTCAAGTGCGACAGCGAGACCACCACGCAGTACGACATCGACCGGGGGGTGCTGAACATCCTGGTCGGCTTCGCGGCCGTCAAACCGGCCGAGTTCGTGGTGATCGGCATCCAGCAGCGGACCGCGGCCGCGGCGACCTAGGAGGGGCGGGCATGGCCGAGTTCACGGTCAACGCGCAGCGCTTCGACCCGTACAAGAACTTCAAGTTCCGGGCGAAGTGGGACGGGCGATACGTCGCCGGGATCAGCAAGATCGGCACGTTGAAGCGGAGCACCGAGGTGGTCACCCACCGCCACGGCGGCGACCCCAGCAGCAGCCGCAAGTCCCCGGGGCGCACCGAGTACGACGCGATCGTGCTGGAGCGCGGGGTCACCCACGACCCGGACTTCGAGCAGTGGGCCAACAAGGTGTGGAACTACGGCTCCGGGTTGGGCGCCGAGACGTCCCTGGCGGACTTCCGCAAGGACATCATCATCGAGATGTACAACGAGGCCGGGCAACTGGTCATCGCGTACAAGGTCTACCGGTGCTGGGTGTCCGAATGGGTCGCGCTGCCCGAACTGGACGCCAACGCCAACGCCGTGGCCATCCAGAGCATCAAGCTGGAGAACGAGGGCTGGGAACGCGACTACACGGTGGCCGAGCCCGCCGAGCCGTCCTTCGTCGAACCCTGACCGCCGTGACCACGCTGGACGATCCCGGCCGGCTCCTCGCAGTCTGGGAGGCCGCCGCGACCGCCCCGCCGGCCGCCCGGGGCCCGGTGCTGCTGCACGCGGCCGGGCTCCTCCCCGACCTCGACGCCGCCCTGGACCTCCCGGTCGGGACGGTCGCCGCGCTCGCCGCCCGGCTGAGCGTCGACAGCTTCGGCGACCCGGTCGACGCCGTGCTCACCTGCGGCTGCGGCGAGGTCCTCGACGTGGCGCTGCCCCTGGACCCGGTGGCCGGGCTCCCGGCCGGCGACACCGGCGCGGTCGCCGGCGGCACGCTGCGGGTCCGGGCCCCCACCGCCCGGGACCTGCTCGCCGCCGGGCACTCCGACGACCCGCTCGGCACGCTCCTCGCCCGGTGCGTCCGCGACGCCGACGGCCGGCCCGTCGCACCGGGCGAGCTGACCGCCGACCAGCGCCGGGCCGTCGACACCGCCGCCGAGGAACTGGCCGGCGCCGCCGCCGTGGTGCTGCGGACCCGCTGCCCCGGCTGCGGGGACGCCGTGGTCGCCGCGCTGGACGTGACCGAGCTGCTCTGGGAGCGGGTCACACACCGCGCCCCGGCGGTGCTCGCCGAGGTGGCCACCCTGGCCGCCGCGTACGGCTGGGCCGAGGCCGACATCCTCGCCCTGCCGGCCGGGCGGCGGCGCGCGTACCTGGCCCTTGCCTCGGGGCGGGCGGCGTGAGCGGCGGCGAGGGGTTCTTCGCCCGGATGGCGCAGCGGGCCACCGGCCGGGAACCGCTGGTCCGGCTCCGCGCCCCGCAGCCCTTCGAGGCCACCGTCCCGGACCCGCCCGCCGACGTGCCGGCCGACGTGGCCGCGTCGTGGCCGGAGTCGACCGCGGCGGCGCCGACGCCGGCCCGGGGCATCCCCGAACGGCCGGCCGCACCGCCCCTCCCACCCACCGGCCCCGGGGCGGCACCGGCGCGGGCGGCGCATCGGGTCGCGGAGCAGCCGAGGGCGGACCGGACGCCGCCCGTCACGCTCCCCGAGGCCGCCCCACCCGTGCCGAACCGGGCCGCCGCCGTGCGGACGGAGCCGGTCGGCCCGGCGGGCCGCGAGCCGGACACAGCCGTCCCGCACACCGCCGCTCCCCCGGTCGCCCCGCCACCTGACGCGAGCCCGGCACCAGAACCCACCCGGCCCGCCACCGTCGTTCCGCCCGCGGCGCCTGCCCCGGCACCCGCCACCCGCCGGCCCGCCCCCGCCCCGGTACGCGCCGCCGGGCCCGACCTGGCCCGGCTGCTGCGGGAGCGCCTCGGCCCGGCGCTGACCGCCCGCCGCGCCGTGGAACCCGGGGAGCGCCTCGTCTTCGTCGACCGGCCGACCGGCGCGCCGCCCCGGCCCGGCACGGCCGAGGTGCGCACCGGCCCGGTCCGTCCCGCGCCCACCCCGCCACCGGGGACGGCGCAGGACGCCCCGCCGTCGGGCGACGTGCACCTGCACATCGACCGGGTGGTGGTGACCCGCGCGCCCGCCCCGCCGCCGCCCGCGCCGCCTCCGCCGGCCAGGTCCACCGTGGACCACGCCGCGTACCTCGCCCGGCGCCGGGAGGGCCGATGAGCAACGGCCTGGCCATCGCCGCGGTCACCTCGACCCTGCGGTACGTGCTCGAGCGGGCCCTCGACGCCGCCCACCCCGGGCCGGTCGGCGGCGCCACCGTCACCACCCTGCGCCCCAACCAGCTCTCCGACACCACGCTGGTCTCCACGCCCGGCATCAACATCTACCTGTACGACGTGCGCCCCAACCACGCCTGGAACCTCACCGACCTGCCCACCCGCAGCCGCGACGGCGGCTTCACCCGCCGGCCGGTCGCCGCGCTCGACCTGTACTACCTGCTCACCTGCTACGGGGAGGCCGAGTCCCTGGACGCGCAGCGCCTGCTCGGCCGGGCCGTGCTCGCCCTCGCGGTCACCCCGACGCTCACCCGGGACCTGGTGACGGCCGCCATCGACCTGTACGCCGACGACGTGCCGACCGCGTTCCTCGCCGAGTCGGACCTGGCCGACCAGGTGGAGCGGGTGAAGGTCGCCCCGTACACCCTGTCGGTGGAGGAGATGTCCAAGCTGTGGGCCACCTTCGCCACCCCGCACCAGCTCTCCCAGACGTACGTGGCGACGGCCGCGCTGGTCGAGGCGGACGTCATCCCGCGCCGGGCCCTGCCGGTGCGGCAGCGCACCGTCACCGTCCTGGCCGGCGGGCCCGCCGTGCTGACCGCCCTGGTCACCGACCCGCCCGGCGGGACCGCCGCCACGGGCGACCGGGTCGAGCTGCGCGGCGCCGGGCTGCGCGGCCGGCCCGGGCAGACCACACGCGTCCACGTCGGACCGGCCACCCTCACCCCCGAGCCGGGCGGCACCGACTCCACCCTGGCCGTCACCCTCGCCGGCAGCGTGCCGGCCGGGCTGCACGGCGTCCGGGTCGCGCACGTCACGCCGGCCGCCGGCGGCGCGCCCGCCCGGGTCACCGCCGGCTCCAACACGCTGCCCCTGCTGGTACGCCCCACGGCGTCGGTGGTGGACGGCCCGCCCGACATCGTGCTCGGCGTCGACCCGCCGCTGGTGGCCCGGCAGCGCGCCACCGTCCTGCTCACCCGGCTCACGCCCGGCCCGGCCGGCGAACCCGACGCGCTGGCCGTCCGGCTCGCCCCGCTCGCCCCGGACGCCGCCCCGCAGGACCGGATCGCCCTCGCCGCCGGCGACGTGCCCACCGGCGACTGGCTGGTCCGGGTGCAGGTCGACGGTGTGGAGAGCCTGCCCGACCTGGTCGGAGAGGTTTACGGCGCGCCCGCCCTGACCGTGCCGTGACCGCCGCCGACCGCCGGGCCTGCCCGGCCGGCCCGCCCGGCGTGCCGTGGGACGAGGCGAACCGGCTCGCGCTGGTGGCCGAGCTGGACGTGCTGCGGGTGCGGCTCGTCGCGTACCCCGGGGAGGCCGACGAGGCGGAACTCGCCGCGGCCGAGGGGCGGCTCGCGGCGGCCCGTGCGCTGCTCGACCGGCCCACGGCGCTCGACGCGCTCGCCGCCGCGCTCCGGCTCACCGGCTTCGAGCGGGCCGTCCTGCTGCTTTCCACCGGCCCGGAGCTGGCCGGCGAGGTTGCCGACGAACTCACTGCCGCGCACGGGCAGCCCCGGCCCACCTTCGGCCTCGCCCTGGCCGCGCTGCCCGGCCCGCACTGGAGCGCGCTCACCCCCGACGGGCCGCTGCGCCGCTGGGACCTGGTGCGGCTGCTCGACCCGGACACCCCCACCGGCAGCCCGCTGATCACCGAGGAACGGGTGCTGCACCACCTCATGGGTGTCCGCTACCTGGAACCCGACCTCGCCGCCGTGGCCCGGCCCGTCCCGCCGCCCGCCCCGCTGCCGCCCGCGTTCGCCGCCGTGGCCGCCACCATCCGCACCGTCTGGGAGCACGGCCGGCCCGCCGTGCTCCAGGGACCGCAGCCGGCCAACCTGCCGGTGGTCGCGGCCGCCGCGTCCGACGCCGCCGGCCGCGAGCTGCGGCTGGTCGCGGTGGCCGACCTCCCCTCCGCGGTACGCGACCGCGACCGGCTGCTGCGCCTGATCGGGCGGGAGAGCCTGCTCGCGCCGGCCGCCTGGGCGTTCGACGCCGACGGTGCCCGCCCGGAGGACGCCCGGGCGCTGATCCGCGCCCTCGGCACGCTGCCCGCCCCGGTCGCCGTGCTCGGCGCCATGGACACCGTGCTGGCCGACGGCGTGCTGGTCGGCGTACCCCGGTTGCCCATCGCGGAACGCGCCGCGGCGCTGGACGACGCGCTCGACCGGCACCTGGCCGACCGGGCGGCGGGCGAGGCGGCCGCGGTGGCCGGGGTGTTCGACCTGGCCCTGCCCGACCTGGAGCTGGCCGCCGGGGACGTTGCCGCCGGCGCGCCGCTGTGGCAGGCGTGCCGGGCCCGCTCCCGCAGCCGCTACGGCGGGCAGGCCCGGGTGGTCCGGCCGCGCGCCGGCTGGGGCGACCTGGTGCTGCCGGACACCCACGTGGCGCAGCTGCGGTCACTGGTCGCCGCCGTGCACCATCGCACCCGGGTGCTGCACGACTGGGGGTTCGCCGACCGGAGCAGCCGCGGCCTGGGCACGGCCGCCCTCTTCGCCGGGCCGAGCGGCACCGGCAAGACCCTCGCCGCCGAGGTGATCGCGCACGAGCTGGGCCTGGACCTCGTGGTGGTCGACCTCAGCCAGGTGGTCAGCAAGTTCATCGGCGAGACGGAGAAGAACCTCAGCCGGGTCTTCGACGCCGCCGAGGACGGCGCGGCCGTGCTGCTCTTCGACGAGGCGGACACCCTGTTCGGCAAGCGCACCGAGGTGCGCGACAGCCACGACCGGTACGCCAACCTGGAGGTCGGCTACATGCTCCAGCGGATGGAGTCGTTCACCGGGCTGGCCATCCTCACCACCAACGCCCGGTCCGTGCTGGACCAGGCGTTCCTGCGCCGGCTGCGGATCGTGGTGACCTTCCCGTACCCGGACCGGGCCGCCCGGGAGACCCTGTGGCGGCGGGCGTTCCCGGCGGGGGTGCCGGCCGACGTCGACCCGGAGCGGCTCGCCGCCGTGGACCTGCCCGGGGGCGGGATCGCCGCGGCGGCGCTGACGGCCGCGTACCTGGGTGCGGACGGGGAACGGATCACCGGGGAGCAGGTGGCCACGGCGACCCGCTGGGAGCTGGCCAAGAACGGCCGTTCGCTGGGCGGTCGCTGACTCCTGGCCCGTGGGTTCAGGATTCTCGTCCCGGACGCACCTGCGCCGTGCCGGGCCGAGCCGGGCCGCCGGTGCGGGAGATGCCGGTGAGTCCGGCGGCGTCGGCCACCCGCTCGGCGATGCTTGTGAGACAGGCCAGGTCCTGCTGGTCGAGCTGATCGAAGAGCACCCGGCGGACCGTCTCGACGTGCCCCGGCGCGGCGGCGGTGATCGCCGTGCGGCCGAGGTCGGTGAGGTGGACCAGGGTGCCTCGCCGGTCGGTCGTGCTGCCGGACCGCACCACGAGCCCGCGCTGTTCCATGCGCCGGAGCTGGTGGGCGATGCGGCTGCGGTCCCAGCCGATGAGGGCGGCCAGGTCCCGCACGCGAAGTGCTTCGCCGCTCTGGGAGAGCGGGGCCAGGACGTCGTAGTCGGCGGGCGAGAGCCCGGCCTCGGCGAGCTGACCGTCGATCGCGACGTCGATGGCGCGCCGCATGCGCAGGAAGGCCAGCCACAGGCGTTCTTCCTCGGAGTTCAGCCACCGCGGTTGGGTCATGGATCACAGTCTACGGCGAATTGCTGACACGTCAGCATCGTGTGGATAGGTTTGCTGATACGTCAGCGACTTTCGAGGAAGCGAAGCATGCCTACCTTGCAGATCATCATTGCCAGCACCCGGCCGGGCCGGCTCGGCCTGCCGGTCGCCGAGTGGATCCACGCCGCGGCGGTCAAGCACGGCGGCTTCGATCAGGTGGAGCTCGTCGACCTCGCCGAGTGGAACCTGCCGTTCATGGACGAGCCGCACCACCCGCGCCTGCGCCGGTACGAGCACCAGCACACCCGCGACTGGAGCGCCACGATCGACCGCGCCGACGCGTTCCTGATCGTGATGCCCGAGTACAACTTCGGTTACACGGCCCCGCTCAAGAACGCCATCGACTACCTCGCGCACGAGTGGGCCTACAAGCCGGTCGGCCTGGTCAGCTACGGCGGCGTCAGTGCCGGCACCCGCGCCGCGCAGATGATCAAGCAGGTGCTGACCACGCTGAAGATGACGCCGATCCCCGAGGCCGTACACATCCCGTTCGTCGCCCAGTTCATCGGCGACGACGGCGCACTGCGACCCAACGAGACGATGGACGCCAGCGCCGAGGCCATGCTCGAGGAGCTGGTGCACTGGACCGCGGCCCTGACCCCGCTGCGGGAACGGGCACGGCAACGCGCGGCCGGGTGAGCATTCTCGGCGTGCAGGACGGCGCCTGAGCGGGACATCGACGAGCTCAGGCCAGGCAGAAGAGTGTCTGCTGCCCGGTCGCCACGAGCGATCGCTGCCCGCCCTGCACGCCGTACACCTCGAGCCGCGTGGATGTAGCCGTGCTGCTGGGTCACCTCGGGCCCGGCTGGCGAGCACGATGTGCACCCGTCCGGGGGCGATGTGCGCCAGCCGGGCGCCGAGGTGGCGCATGAGTCCCTGGCGTTCGAGGCTCGCCGTGACGCGCTCCCGCACCTCGGGGCTCGCCTCGTCGTCCATCTCTCCTCCGGTCTCAGATCGCCGTTCCCGGCGGCGACTTCAGCAGGGCCGCCGCCTCGGGCAGGTATCCGCCGCGCCCCGCGCGCCGGGCGGCGGCGGCCATGCGGACCAGGTCGATGTTGACGCCCGCCGCGCCGCTCGGGTCGTGCACCTTCAGCCGCACGTCCAGGCTCACCGCCGTGCCGCCCCAGCCCTGCGCCTCGACGTTGAGGTGGGCGATCTTCTGCGACCCCAGGTGCGGGAGGTACCCGAGCGGAGCCATCTCGACCTTGTCCGAGCCCACCGCGTTCGCCTTGGACTGCTGCTTGGTGTTCGGGTGCTCGACCAGGTTACGGAAGTCCTCGGTGCCGCCCAGGTTGACCTGGTACGAGCTGACCAGGGTGAGGCCGCGCTCCTCGAGCAGACGCAGCAGCGCGTGATGCACCACGGAGGTGCCGAACTGGCTGGCCAGGTCGTCACCGACCAGCGGCACGCCGGCCGCCTCGAACCGCTGGACCCAGGAGGGGTCTCGGGCCACACCGTCGGACGTGGTGTTGACGAATGCCACGCCCGCCCGCAGCGCCGCCTCGGCGTAGGCGCGAGCGGTCTCCGGCCGGCCGCTCGGCGCGGAGTAGAGCAGCACCTCGGCGCCCTCCAGCGCACTCGCCACCCGCTCGACCTCCGTCGCGTCCACGAGACCGCGCTGGACCGTCACGCCCGACGGCGGCAGGTCCGCGTCCAGCCGGGGGAAGTTGTTGGGCGGCAGGAAGATCGCCTCGTGCAGGTCCCGGCCCACCTTGGCGTCGGAGACGGCGAACGCCGCGACGACGTCGACGTCCCCGACGCCCAGCCCCGCCACCTCGGCGCGGTGGATGCCCACCAGGCTGCCGGTGCGGCGGTAGAAGTGGAGTCCCTGCACCAGCGCCGACGTGTTGTTGCCCACGCCGACGACCGCGACCTTCGCACTTTCGATCATGGCCCGAGGCTACCCCGGGTCAGAAGTCGACGATCTTCAGCAGGACGATCGCGTTCGGGTCGTTGCTGAGGATCCGCCGCGCGTGCTCCAGGGCCCGGTCCCCGGGTGCCCGGTCGTACTCGATGTGGATCCGCCGGCCGTTCAACGTCGCCTGCACGTCGGGGCGGTTGGTGCCGAGACGGAGGCTGTCGGTGACGTCGACCTGGGTCTGGTTGATCCGGAAGTCGCTGGCGCCGGCCGCCTCCAGCAACTCGATGTCGTGCCGCACGTCGATGTTCTGCACGCTGCTGCGCCCCACCCCGCGACTGGTGAACTGCCCGGACGCGTCGCGGATCGGGATCGCCGGGGGTGCGGGCCGGGTCAGGCCCGGCCCGCTGGTGGGCAGCGCGGCCTCGAAGTCGGCCCGGGTCATCGGGGTGGCGTCGCCGAGGATCGCCTCCGGCACCCCCGCCTCCCGGGCGACGGCATGGCTCTCCGCCACGGCGACGTCCGCGCGCGGCCGGCCGGGGCCCTGGTGGCCGGGTCCGAAGTGCTCGCCCGCTCCGGCGAGGTCGGCCTCGGCCTGGGCGGCCAGGCCGGTGCGCCCGCCGGCCCGCTCGGCCATCTCCTGGCGCACCCGGTCCGCCAGCTGCGCGAAGCCCTCCGGGTCGGCCGCCGCCGCGCGTTCCAGTTCCTCCCGGCTGAGCCGCTGCCCGAGCCCCTCGGCCTCCGCCAGCAGCCGGTCGATCTCCGCCGCGTGCGGGTTGCGCGGCCCGGGCAGCGACGGGCCGCCGGTGGTGTAGCGGCCGAGCGAGGTGCGGCTGGCGATCATTTCCACCTCGTAGACCCCGGGGCCGACCGGGGTGGCGGCGAACGTCTCGATCCAGCGGTACCGGCGCTTGAGCACCATGAGCGAGGCCAGCAGCACCGGAACCGGGCTGTCGAGCGCGTCGTTGGTGGCCTCGATGGCGCGGGCCTCGGCCACGGCCTCCGGGTACTGGGCCGCCTTGGCCGCGTCGTCCGCAAGCGTCGGGGTGCCCGGCTCGTCGGCCGCGCCGACCGCCCCCTCGCCCAGCTCGTCGGCCTCCCGGGTGGCCGCGCCCTCGGCACCTTCCCGGCCGGCCCGGGCCGTGCCGGCCTCGGTGGCCTCGCGGGCGGCCCCGGCCTCGGCCGCCTCCCGGCCGGTACGGGACGCGCCCGTGGTCGCGCCCTCCCGGGCCACGCCGGCCTCGACCGCCTCGCGGGCGGTGCGGGACGCTCCGGCCTCGGCGCCCTGGGCGGCCCGGCTCGCGGCCAGGGCCGCCTCGTCGCCGAGGCCGAGCATCCGCCCGGCCAGCCCCTCGATCCGTTCGAGGAGCCCGGCGGCGAACCGGAACCGGCTGAGGAAGCCGCGCGCGGCGCCGATGCCACGCAGGAGCGGCCCGCGCAGCGGGCGCAGCGCCCGGCCCAGCACGCCGAGCAGCTCGCCGCCGAGGTCGAGGAAGCGCAGCAGGTAGACCAGCAGGGGGCGCAGCACCGGCCCGGCTGCCTCGAGTGCGGCGTAGCCGCCGGCGCTGAAGTAGATGATGGCGGCCTGGAGCAGCAGGAACCCGGCCACGAAGCCGATCTTCCGGCCGAGCTCGAAGTCGGGCAGCATGATGAATTCGAGCAGCGCGTCGGCGGCCCGCGCGCCGAGCGACTGGGCGCCGGCCACCATGGCCGCCCAGGCGTCGCCGAGGAGTTGCGCGAGCCCGCCCACGGTGGCGCCCTCGCCCTGCACCTCGCCGCGCATGTCGGTTTCGAGGGTGGCGGGATCGAGATCGGCCTCCGCCCCGCCGGCCGCCGCCTGCGCGAGGGCGCCGGGGGGCAGCGCCGCCACGATCTGCGCGTCGGTCGGCTCGCCGGGCACCGCCGCCAGCTCGACGGCGCCGCCACCCGCCGCGCCGCCGGCCGCTGTCGGGCCGGCGGTCGGGCCGGCGGCGGTGGCCGTCGGACCGGCGGCCGTTGCGACGGGGCCGGTGGCGGCCGACACCACGGGTGCCGACAGCGGCGCCGGGCTCACCGCGGCGCCCGCGCCGGTCGCCGTGGTGACCGACGCGGGCACCGACGGTCCGGCGGCGCCGCCGCCGGGAACGGGAGCGAGGCCCGCCGGAGCGGGCGAGGCCGCGGCGAGAGGCGGCCCGGCACCGCCGGTCGGGCCGGCGGCGGCCGGCGGCCCTCGGACCAGGGCCATGCCGGGGGCGTACGCCTGGACGACCCGGGCCACCGCGCGTGCGGCGGCCACCAGGACCTGGGCCAGCATGAACAGCAGCCGGAACGGGTCGATGATGCCGTCGACGACGCCCTGCACGATGCCCCACGCCAGGCCGGCCACGAAGGACACCCCGGCCCCGGCGGCCAGGTTGGCGATCTTGTTGCTGGCGTCGATGCGCTGCTGGTCGCCGATGCGCTCGCCGTAGCGGAGCCGGGTGAGGAAGCCGACCACGCCCTCGCGCAGCAGCGCGCCGAGCGGGCCGAGGCCGGTGAGCAGGGTGGGCAGCGCGCCGATCGTCACGATGAGCAGGTCGAGCACGAAGTTGATGACCGGTGGCTTGAGGTCGTCGGGGCAGAGCAGCCAGATCACCGCGCCGATGACGACCGGCAGCATGAGCGGGTTGGCCACCACGACCGCCAGCCGGACCAGGAAGTCCAGGATCGGCTGGAAGATGGCGACCAGCGCGTCGAAGACGGCGTGCAGGGCCTCGGTGAGCCCGCTGAACCCGCCGCGCGCCCAGGTGGCCAGCCGGGTGAACTGGTTCGCCACGGCGGTGAGGAGTGTGGACACCGCCGTCAGGCAGGTGCTGGCGCCGAAGGCACCGAGGACGCCACCCATCGCGGTGCCGACCTGACCGGCCACGTCGGCGAGCCAGGCCGCCGCGGCCGCGACGGTGTCCGCCGCGCCGCTGACCGCGCCGATGACCGTGGGCAGGATGCGTTCCTGGAGCACCTGCCGGGCGGCGACCAGGATCTCGCGGGTGTTCCAGTTCTCCCAGAGCCAGGTGAGGCCGTCCCACAGCGGCGGGAGCACCTGCGTCAGCACCACCACGGGGCCGAGCGAGGAGAGCAGGACCAGGATGCCGCCGACCACCATGAGCGGGGTACGGATCGGCTCCATGGTGGCCCGCAGCGTCTCCCAGGCCGAGTTCGCGAGGTTGCCGAGCCAGCTGCGGGCGCCCTCGGTGCTGTCCCAGGCCAGACCGAACTGGGTGCTGAGCCACTCCCAGGCGTACGACGCGCCGGCGCGGATGGGCGCCGTGAGGTCCCAGAGCCAGCCGCCCAGCCGGGTGAACGACTCCCACACCGCGCCGCCGGCCGCGCCGAGCAGGTCCAGCGCGGGGACCGCGAGGTGGTCCCAGAGCCCGGTGAAGAGGTCGTTGACGGTGTCCGCGGCGGCGCGGAGGTTCCGGATGATCGGGCCGTCCCACTCCTGGAGGGCGGCCACCACGGGGCGCAGGAGTGCGCCGACGGTCGAGCGGGCGGCGCCGCCGAGGCGGGCCTGGACGTCCCGGACGCCCTGGGCGAGCCCCGTGAAGGTGGACTCGATCGCGGACATCGGGTCGATGTCGGCGAGGCCGGCCAGCAGCCGGCCGAGCAGTGCGTTGACGCCGGTGCACAGCAGCTCACGCAGCCGGACCAGCGCGCCGCCGCGGAGGAACTCCAGCAGGCCGGGCGCGAGCCGGTCGACGACCGCGGAGGCCGCCTCCAGGGCGGTCCCGGCGATCTCCCCGCCCACGTCGAGGGCGGTGTCGAGCGCGCCACGGCCCAGGGCGGCGGCGTCGCTCGCGGTGTCGGAGACGAACCGGCCCACGGCGGTGTCGGCGAGCGCGAAGCACTGCACGCCGAGCGGCGCGGACCGGACCGGGGCGGCCGGTGGGCCGCGACCCGAATGGTCGGTGGCCGGGGCGGGCGCGGGGCGCGCCTGCTGGCGGACGTGGGCCAGTTCGTGGGCGAGCACCAGGTCCCGGCCCGGTCCGGCCCCGGCGCCGAGGACCACGTGGTTGCCGTACGTGAAGGCGTGCGCCCGCCGCTCCCGGGCGGCGAGCTTGGCGGCGAGGCCGTCGTGCAGGCGTACCCCGGTCAGGTCCATGCCGAGGGCCGGCTCGTAGCGGGAGCGTTCGGCGCCGGTCAGCGGCCGTCCGGCGCCCAGCCGGGGGTCGGGCACGGTGGCCAGCCGGGCCACCGGCCGGGCCGAGCGGGCCGGGGCGGCCGGCGGTGCGGGCCGGGCGGCGCTGCCGTGGGTGGGCCGGGCGGCGGTGGCGTCGGCGGGTCCGGCGGCGACGAGGCGGGCGGCGGTGGCGTGGGCGTCGTGTTCGGCGGCCGGGTCGGGCGGGGCGTGCACCGGGATGCGGGCGACGCTGTGGGTGCTGCGGGCGGGCCGGCTCGACCGCTCGGCCGGCCGATCCGCCGCCGGGCGGGCGCGCTCGGGCTCGTCCCGGTCGGCCGACCGGGACGGCGGGACCGCCTCCGCCACCCTCACACGCCCACGTTCCCCTCGTCGCGCCACGCCCCGGTGCCGTCGACCAGCGCCGGGCCGGTGGTGCAGACATTGTCGCGCGCCACCCACAGCGCGGGCGAACCCGACGGGCCGGGAACCACCCGGATGCCGAGCACCGTGCCGTCGAAGGTGTTCGCGGCGGCGACGGCGTGCGGGCCGAACCGGCCGGCGCAGAGCAGCCCCTGCACCGGGTAGCCGGGTTTGCCGTCGGCCAGGTCGACCACGTTGGACGACACGTCGAGGCGGTGGCAGTCCCCGACGTACACGCCCTGGTGCAGGTAGGCGGTGGCGGCCCGCGCCGGCGGGGTGACGGTGTTGCCGGTGATCCACGCCCGGCGTACCGTCTCGCGCTGCTCGTCGGGGTCGCCCAGGGCGACGCTGATGCCGGTGAGCGCACCCGCGACGGTGTTGTCGCGGACCCGGACGTCGGCGGCGGTGGCCCCGGCGACGGTGATGCCGGCGGTGGCCGTGGCCACGGCGGCGAACTCCTCGGCGACCCGGCGCAACCAGGCGGCGAAGCGGGTCCGCTCGTCGAAGAACCGGGAGTCCGGGTTGTGCCGGACCAGGTCGTCGCGGACCAGGTCCTGGAGTTCCTCGACGGTCGTGACCTGCTGGTCGCCGACGTACGCGGTCCAGCCCTTCGGGTCGTCGATCTCGGAGCCGAACCGCAGGTTGCGGGTCTCCACGAGCGAGGACCAGCCGCGCCGCAGGCCGAGCCCGTCCTCACCGGCGAGCAGCGGGTGCACGGCCCGCCGGGCGATCCGCCGGGCGAAGCGGGGATCGCCCAGCCACTCGAGGAACCGCTTCTCCGGGTCGGCGCCCGGGTCGGCGGTGGCCAGCACGTCGCAGCCGGCGACGTCGGTGCGGCGGCTGTCCAGCACCAGCACGCCGGTCTGCGCGTGGCCCGCCTCGACCCGGCAGTCGCGGACCACGGCGCGCTCGACCGGCCGGCCGCCCTCGCGGTCGTCGCCCCGGACGGTGATCCCGCTCGCCACGGCGGCCGGGGCGTCACCCACCTCGGCGTGGACCCGTTCGACGAGGACGAGGCCGGTGTGCCGCACGTCGAGGGCGCCGTTGCGCTGGTCGTTCTCGGCCGGCACCGCGGCCACGGACAGGTCCCGGACCTGCACCTCGCCGCAGTCGGTGAACCGCAGCGCCGACTCGGCGGCGGAGAGGATCCGGGTGGCCGAGCCGACCCCGGTGACCAGCACGCAGGACACCCCGGAGAGCACCGCCGGCTCGCTCAGCGTCCACTCCCCCGCGGTCAGGCAGAGCGCGAGCGCGGTCACCCCGGACAGGTCGGCGAACAGCTGCACCAGATCGGTCTCGGGGCGGACCACCAGGCAGACCGTGCCGCTCTCGTCGCGACGGCCGGTGACCCGGACCTCGGCGTCGACCGGGGCGTCGGCGTCGTCGAGCCGGACCGCCGTGAGCACCCGGGTCGCCGGGCCGGTGCTGGGCAGCAGCCAGCGCACGTCGATCTGGCCGCGGGCGTCGGTCTGCAGGACCACCTGCGCCGCGTCGGCGGCGGACGGTACGCCGGTGGCCAGGTGCCCGTCGACGGCGGTGAACCGGACCCGGGCGCGGTGCACGGGGCGGCCGCCGTTGCGGACCACCACCCGCACCGGCTCGGGCAGCGGCTGGCCGGGCGGTGCCTGCTGCCCGTCGCCGCCGAGCAGGTCAAGGGTGACCAGGTCGGTCAGCGGCGGAGTGAGCCGGCGGCAGTCCTCGTCGAGCGCCCAGCGCCCGGCGCCGCCGACGGTGGTGCGCCGGAGGATGCCGAGCACCGCCACGTGGTGCACCGGCCCCAGCGGCGGGCGGGCCAGGGCGTTGCCGAGGCCGTCGGTGGGCCAGTCGATGGTGCCGGACAGGGCGCTGACGCCGTAAACCAGGCGAACCGTGCGGGCGGGGATCAGCCAGTGGTCGCCGACCCGGAAGTCACCGGCGCCGAAGCGCACCTCGATACCGGCGTCGTCCAGCTCGTCCGGGCTGGCGTTGGCGACCTGCGCCGGGCCGTCCCAGCGGCGGACGATCGGGGTGCGGCCGAGCGCCGCGAGGCCGGCCGGCGCGCCCGCGGCCCACGTCACCGGCAGCGCCGTCCCGTCCGGGGCGCCGGCGGTGGCCAGGTGGCCGGGCCGGCCGTGCAGCTCGCGGTCGGGGCTGGTCACCTCGACGAGGTCACCCTCCCGGAAGGACAGTTCCTCGTCCCGGCCGACCCGGTCCAGGCTCAGCTCGGCGTCCATCCCGGCCGCCGCGGCGGCCGCCGAGGGCGGGCCGATGGCGGTCAGCCCGGCCACGACGCTGCCGTTCTCCCGGGACCACAGGTAGCGGGCGGTGCCGTCGCCGGCCACGTCGTGCACCTGGACGCGGTA
Organism: Micromonospora chaiyaphumensis; assembly: GCF_900091435.1. GTDB lineage: Bacteria > Actinomycetota > Actinomycetes > Mycobacteriales > Micromonosporaceae > Micromonospora > Micromonospora chaiyaphumensis. The sequence goes on along the minus strand of NZ_FMCS01000003.1, from coordinate 24,476 downwards.
GAGCTGGTTCTCCAGCCGCCGGTAGCCGCCGGAGCCGCTGAGCCGGCACGGGTCGGCGGTCGGGTCCACCTCGCGCAGCGCTGCCGTCATGGTCGGGGCGGTCCGGCCGCCCCAGACCGGGTCCACCACGTCGGCGCAGGCCGTGCCGGCGGCCACCTTGACGAGCCGGACCTGCCAGACGGTGCGGGCCCGGGTGGTGGTGTCCGGGCCGCCGAGCGCGGCCTCCCGCAGCCGGGGCGCCTGGTCGGCGGTGACGTGCTGGTGGGCGACGTCGAGCAGGACGGCGTACCGGCCGTCGGCGGTGGGCTCGGGCAGGCCGGGCAGGTCGCCGATCTTGGGCAGGTACGGCTGGTCGGCGAGCTTGTGCCCGGCCCCGCCGGCGGCCGGCGGGGCGGCGTCGACCAGCACCCCGTCCACGTAGTAGCGGCCGGGGGTGATCCGCAGGTCCGCCCAGGCCGTCGCCGTGGGGCTGGCGCCGGCGGTGTCGACCACGGCGAAGCCGGCCCCGTCGAGCGGCCCGCCGGCCGCGCCCACGATGTCGCGGGTCCGCTCCTCGTCGTGCCAGGCGGTGATGGTCGTCTGCTCGTTCCACTCGGCGTCGAGCAGCATGCGGCCCTGCTGCAACAGCACCTGGCGGTAGCCGTCGCGCGGGTCGAACGTCCAGCGGGTGAAGTCTCCGTGCACGTCAACTCCCGAAGATCCCGAGCTCGATGCCGACCGGCCGGTAGGGGTCGAGCTGCCGCTGCGCCGCCCGGAGCCGCAGCGGTCGCCTGAGGTGGTGGTGCACGCCCGGCTCGGCCCGGTCCTCGCCGCCCTCGCGGATGGTCACCGGGCAGGACCCGGCGAGGGCCGGATACGCGGGCGAGGCCGGGTCGGTGGCCGCGTACACCGGGAGCGGGCCGGGCTCGCCGTCGGCCGGCACGCAGCGGTAGCGGCGCGGGGTGCGTGAGCCGGGGGCGACGTAGCTGAACCGCACGCAGCCGACCTGGCGGTGGGCCACCGCCACCGGCCCGTCGAGGACGCAGCTGCTGGCGTCGAGGCTGCGCACCCGGACCGCGCCCCGCACGGTGCTGCCCTCCAGGCTGGCGTGCACGCCCTCGCCGGCCAGCGCGGTCCCGCCCCCCGTGGTGGCGTCGAGCACGCAGGTGTCCACGGTGGCCGTCGGCACGGTGGCGGCCAGGGTGACCGCGCCGGCCACCACCCGGCGGAGCCGGAGCTGGAGCCGGCTGTTGGGCCGGCCGGCGGCCGACTCGACGCGTACCGCGCCGGTGACCGTGGCATGCGCGACGGTGAGGTGGCCGAGCTGGCCGGGTGCGACGACCACGTCGCCCTCGACGAGCAGCCCGTCGACGACCACGCTGCTGCCCGGCTCGCCGGTGATCCGCAGGCTGCCGCGCAGGTGCGGGCGCAGCCCGTCGGGGGCGTACCGGCCGGGGACGGGCGCGAGCACCTCGCCGTCCGGGCGGCGGCGGGTCGGCCAGCCGGCGGCCACCAGCACCAGCCGGGTGCCGGCGGGCACGGTGACCGCGAGGTCGCCGGGGTAGCCGGCGCTGTCGGCGACCGAGACGACGTACGTGCCACCGCGGGTGGTGCTGCCAGGGGCGGCCCAGGACGCCTCGGCCGCGGCCAGGCCGGCCGCGAGGGTCGGCACGCTGCCGGTGGGAGCGGGCGCGCCGGAGCTCACCTCGGTCTGGCCGGCGGCGGGCGGCGCGTCCGGCCCGTCGGCGGTGACCGGGGCACCCGGGTCGGAGGCGAGCAGCGCCTCGTGGGCGGCCGTGCGGTCGTAGGTGCCGGCGCCGACGTCGGCGAGGCCGCCGTAGGCGTAGCGGACGAAGACCGCGTCGGGGGCGGCCGGGGCGTGGACCCGCAGCCGGCCGGTCACCGGGTCGACCATCACCTGCGGCGCCGCGGCCGGGGCCGGGTCCTCCAGGTGGCAGACCCGGATCCGGTCCGGGGTCAGGTCGGGCTGGTCGACACCGCCGACCCGCAGCCGCACGCCGAGCGGCAGCGCGGCCGCCGGCAGGGCGCCGGCGCGGGCCTGGCCGAGCAGGTCGAGCAGCCGGCGCGGGCGTAGTGGCACGGGCAGGTCCGCCTCGGTGGCGAGCCGCTCGACGGCCTCCTCACGGCGGGGTGGGGCGTACAGGGGCACGGCCCGGCCCAGCGGGTCGAAGGTCCAGTGGTCGCCGGCGGCGCGGGCGGCGGACCAGCCGCCGTTCGGACCGGCCGGGAGGTCGGCCTCGGGGGCGCCCACCTCGTACGCCTGGGTCGGGAACAGGTGCACGGCCACGTGGTCGATGCCGTAGCGGCCGCGGCGGGTGGGGATGCGGCGTACCTCGGCGGTGTGGGTGAGCGGGTCGAGGGCGCCGCGCGGCCCGGGCGGGCTGACCACGGCGGCGGCCTCGATCCGGGCGGCGCCGCGCAGCGAGACGGTTGCCGGCCGGTCGGCGCGGACGTGGTTGACGTGGGTGGCGCCCACCAGCAGCGGGTGGTGCTCCACGGCGCGGGCCGGCCAGCCGGTGACGTCCCGGGCGACCTGCTCCAGCACGGCCACGGTGCCCTTGCGGCGGCGGTAGGCGACGGTGTTGGCGACCAGGGCCCGCCGGCTCACCGTGACCCCGAGGTCGGGTGGCAGCTCGGCGAGACCGACCAGGTCGGCGAGGTACGGCACCAGCCATTCGGCGCAGGTCTCGACGAAGAACCCGTCGTGCAGCCGGTCGAGGTCGGCCTCCAGCAGATCCAGTTCACGGGCCACCGCGGCGAGCAGGGCGGTGAGCGGGCCGGTGCCGCCGTCGGCCTCGGCGTCGCGGGCGAGCAGGTGCACCGGCACGAGGTCGAGCAGTCGGTGCAGCGCGGTGTCGGTCACGACATCACCCCGATCGTCACCTCGGCGAGGGTGAGCACCTGGGCGGGGCGCAGCGTGCCGGCGAACCGGCCGGGCAGCGCGGCCAGCAGGTCGACGGGAGCGCCGCCGGGCGGCGCGGCCAGCCGGGGCAGGGTGCAGGCGCGTACCCCGGGCACGGCCCGGACGGTGACCAGGGTCCGGGAGGCCACCACGCCGGTGGCGAAGCCCAGCGCCGGCGGCGTGTACGCGGCCGCGAGGGCGGCCCGCACCGCGGCCTCCACGTCGGCGCGCGGGTACGCCGGATCGTGCGCGACGTCCACGCGCAGTCCGAACGGGACGGTCTCCCCGGCCAGCACGGCGAGCCGGGTGCCGGGGTCCCGCGCGGCCACCAGGGCGGCGCGCAGCGCAGCGACCAGCTCCGGCCCGGCCGGGGCGGCCCCGCCGCCGGCCGCCGCGCCGAGCGCGGAGACCACGACCACCTGCTCCCGGCCGTCCCACACGTCGTCGGAGCGGGCCAGGGTGACCCCGGCGAAGCCGGCCGCGAAGTCCTCGTGGTCGGCCACCGAGACCGCCCGGTCCAGGGTGCGGATCCGCAGCGGGGCGTGCGCCCGCGCCGCGTCGAGCTGCTCCGGGTCGGCCCAGTCCCGGGCCGGGGCGGGGTTGCCGGCGGCCCGCACCCCGTACGGGCGGCGGGGCAGGATGCTGAGCTGGCCGGCCCGGACCGCGCCGGCGGCGCCGACCCCGACCCGGTAGGTGGCGACGACGTTCTCCACCCCGCCGGGCAGCCGGGCGCCGTGCCGGCCGTCGCCCGTGGTGACCGTGGTCAGGCCCTCGTCGTCGAGGCGCTCGGTGTGCACCCGGTCGCCCGGGCCTGCGGTGTCCAGTGCGGGCACCGGCTCCCAGCGCACCCCGTCGACCCGGACCTCCAGCGTGCTGCGGGCGCCGGCGGGGCTGTCGTCGCGGACGTGGGTGAGCGGGCCGCGCCGGGTACGCGTCCGCTGGAACGCGACCGTGGGGTCGCCGCTGCCGAGCGGCTGGACGACGGTCTCTCCGTGGGTGGCCGCGGCGACGTTGCCGCGCACCCGGAGGCCGCGCGGGTCGTACTGGAGGGTGAGGTCGCGGTCCAGGTCGACGGTCATGCTCCGGCCGTCGGCGGCGACCGCGCAGGCCAGCACCACCGCGGTCTCGGCCAGCGGCGGTGCGGTGGCCGCCGCGACGAGCGGGTCGGCGGGCGGGCCGCCGGGCGGGAACCCGGTGACCACCACCCGTCGGCCGGCGGGCAGCGGCGGGTCGGTGGCGACCAGGGTGAGCCGACGGCCGCCGACCGGCTCCACGAGGGGCCGCTCCGCGGCCGGCAGCGGCCGGGACTCGCCGCGCACCAGGGTGTCCCGGCGGCCGAAGGTGTCCAGGTTCTCGGTGATGTCGACGCGCACCCGCGTGGTCCGGCCGCTGACCCCGAACCGGGAGTCGCCGGCGGGGTCGGTCGCCTCGACGGCGTACAGCTCGCGGTAGTCGGGGCGTTCGAGCAGCAGCCAGGAGCCGGGCACGATCCGGGGATGGTCGCCGTCGACCTCGACCATGTCGGCGGGGGCCGGGTCGCCGGGCGGGAACGGGTTGTCGATGTCGTCCCACTCGCCGTCCGTGATGCCCGGCGGCGGGGGGTCGTTCCCGGCGAGCAGGCCCGCCATCGGGGCGTTCCAGCCGAACAGGTTGGTGCGGGTGGCGAAGGCGTGCACCTGCACGTCCTCCTCGGCGGTCAGCGGCGTCGACCGCCGCCAGCCGATCCGCTCGGCCAGCGCCAGCCGGGTCCAGCCGGCCAGGCCGGGCGGGCCCTCCTCGACGGCCGTGACGACGCGGAAGTCCCAGCGCTCGTCGTCGCGCCGCCGGTCGGCGCCCGAACGGCTGTGCGCGGGGGTCCGCCCGTACCGGCGGCGTTCGGCGCCGACCACCAGCACCCCGTCGCCGGCCCGCACACCGAGCGCGGTGCCGCGCAGCCAGATCGCGTCGGTGGCGAAGTCGATCTCCTGCGGCCCGGCCGCGGCGCCGGGGATCGCGTTCCACGCCGCGTACGCGCGCAGGTCGGCGCCGGTCTCGAAGGTCTGCGGCAGCTCGCCCTGCCCGGGCACCGACTGCACGGGGGTGCCGGCCGGCACGTCCACCTGCGACGGTGCGCCCGGCGCGTCCTCCACGTCGAAGGCGATGTCCACGGCGGCGGCGACGCCGGGGCGCGGCTGGTAGCCGATCATGCCGGCCAGGTGCCGCACCGAGGTCAGCTCGGTGGCCGTGCGCAGGTACGCCTCCTGCGCGATCCGCTCGGTGTAGAAGGAGACCACGTCGGTCATCACGGCGGCGGCGTCGAGCAGCGCCAGCAGCGGATCGTCGGCGTCCTGCCCGGCCACCGCCCGCACGCCGGCCGGCAGGCCCGGTTCGGCGAGCGCGGCCCGCATCCGGGCCAGGGCGTGGCTGTGCGGGGCGACCCGCCAGGCCAGGGCGGGCTGCCCGGGCGGATTGGTCACCTCGGGCGCGGGCGGGCGCAGTGGGTCGCACCCGCATCCGCCACCGCAGCCGCAGCTCACGCGCCACCGCGCAGGTGGAAGGCGACCCGGCCGTACTCCGGGTTGCTCGGGTCGCTGTCGGCGCGCAGCACCTCGCGGGCGGCGGCGTCGATCCGGCCGCGGGCGACCTCACCGGCGGGCGGCCGGCCGAGGCGGCGGAACCGCAGGCCGGTGGCGTCGTCGTCGGCCACCTCGACGTAGCCGACGCCGGGCACGGCCATGACGGCGGCGACGAGGTCGGAGACGTACAGGGACTGGCCGAAGGTGAGCCGGTCGGGATGGAAGAAACCGAGCCGGCCGTCGGGCAGCACGCGGTCGGACAGTTCGGCGCGCAACCGGCGTTCCACGTCGGCGGCGAGGTGGCCGTCGGCCACGCAGATGCCGAGGACGATCTCCAGCGGGACGTGCGCGGGCGGCGCCAGCTCCACGTCGGTGCCGGCCAGCCGGCGTACGTCGAGCAGGGCGGCCACCTCGGCGGCGAGCGCGGGATCGCCGGCCCGGCGGGCCACCGGGTCGAGGGTGACCTCCTGCGCGTACCAGGAGCCGGTCCAGCGGCGCCGGGCCACCGCGCGCTGCACGCCCGGGTTCTCCTCGGCCGCGGCAGCGTGGTCGGCGCTGGTGACGGCCCGCAGCTGGGTGCGGAACGCGTACGGGGCAAGCTCCTTCACCTCTTCGACCGATTCCGGGTCGATGCCGCCGGTGGCGGGCAGCGGATTGCAGACGCGCACCCCGGCCGGCACCGCCCACCCGGCGGTGGGCAGCGGCAGGGTGAGCACGTCCGCGCCGACGTTGCCGGCGGTGCCGCCGCCGACCCGGGGCCAGGCGGTGAGCGTGGCGCCGGGCGCCGGCCGGCGGCCGTTGATGCCGTCGCCGGTGCGCAGCCGCAGCACGCCGGTGGTCTCCGGTTCGGCGACCACGTGGGGGTCCAGCCGCCCGCTGGCCAGCAGATCGGGCACGGCCGTCCAGGTGCGGCTGCCGTCGTCGAGCAGCACGGCGGGCAGCGCGCGGCGCGGGTCGGGGCGCAGCGCGGCGGCGGCGCTGCGCGCGTCCACGACCGCGTCGGTCCAGGCCACCGGGTGCCGCCCGGTGGGCAGCCGCGGCCGGTACGGGCCGTCGGCCGGGGCCTGCGGGGGCAGCAGCCCGCGCGGGGGCAGCGCGGCGGCGTGCTCGGCGAGCGCGACGTTCGCGAGGGCCACGGCGGCCGGGGAGGCGGTGCCGTCGGCGGCCCGGCGGGCCACCGGCAGCGGGACCGCCAGGGCGTCCTCGGCGGCCCAGTGCAGCTCGCGGACCACCGTGCCGGCGGGGGCGAGGGGGTCGGCGCGGGTGACCGGGTCGCGGTCGAGCCGGACGGCCTGCCGGCGGGCCTCGTCGCCCACCACGGTCCCGGTCTCGTCGACGGGTGCGAGGACGAGCACGTCGCCGGACCGTAGCTGGGGGTCGGCGCCGGCCGGGTGCCGAAGCCAGCCACTCGTCGCGCCCGCCGGCAGGCAGGCGTCCGGGTCGCCCCAGGCGTGCAGGTCGAGCTGGTTGCGGGCCGGGCGCAGCGCCACCGGGGCCAGGGTCTCGAAGACGGTGGCCCCGGCGTCCACCGCTACCTCGACCCCGGCGTCGGGCGGCAGCGGATCCTCGGCCCCGGCGACCGGCGTGCGCGGCGGCAGGGTCAGCGGCGCGGCGGTGCGGAACGCCAGCCAGGTCCGGGCCGCGCAGCCGTCGTGCATCCGGTAGTCGAGGAGCCGGGCGTGCCGGCGCACCGAGGGGCGCAGCCGCGCGGTGGCCAGGTGCGCCTCGGCGGCGATGGCGTCCTGCCGGTAGGTGAGCCGGTCCCCCACGTAGGCGAACAGCTCGGCGAGGGTGACCAGCGGGTCGGCCGCGTTGCGGTCGGTCCAGCCGGGCAGCAGCACGGCGAGCCGGTCGAGCAGCCGGGTGCGCAGCCCGGCGTAGTCGCGGGCGAGGTAGTCCAGGGCGGGGGTGGTGGCGGGCACCGGCGGGCAGCCGCCGTCGGGCCGGCAGTCCAGTTCGTCGGGACAGTCGACGGCGAAGGCGAACGGGCAGGTGGCCAGCGGCTCGTCGAAGCCGGCCGGGAAGCCCTCGCCGCCCGGGCCGGTGAGGGCGAGCAGGTAGCTGGACCAGTCCCCGCTGGAGGAGGTGCGCACCACGAGCACCCGGCCCCGCTCGGGCCCCGGCACCGCCCCGGTCACCAGGGCCCGGTCGGCCGCGGTCACCCCGGGCGGCGGCCCGGCCGCCACGACGTTCGCCGGGTACGCCCAGAGCACCCGCACCGGGTTGACCCGCGGGTCGACGCGTACCCCGCCGAGCACGCGGACCCGGCCGGCGTCGAGGTCGGCGGGGACCGGGCCGCGCAGCAGGTGCACGAGGAGGGTGCGCTGGCGGGGCGCGCCGGGCACATGTCCCGGCGTGCCGGGCCGGTTCGACAGCACCTCGACGTGATCGATGCCGTCGAGGGTGCTCTCCCCCTCGACGAGCGCCCGGCGGGCCTCCCGGTCGAGCAGCGGCGCGGTCACGGGGTGCCGCCCACCACGGTGAGGCTGCGCCGCTCGCCGACGGCCGCCCCGGCGACCAGCGGCACGTAGCTGACGGTCACCCGCAGCTGGGCGTCGGCCGCCTCGACCCGCACGTCGTCGATCTGCACGAGGTCGCCGAGCCAGCGTTGCAGGGCGCCGTGCACCAGCGCCCGGGTGGCGTGCGCCATCTCGTCGCCGGCCGGTGCGAAGACCAGCCGGTCGACGCCGCTGCCGAAGTCGGGCCGGTTGACCCGTTCGCCGGGGCGGGTGAACAGCACCGCCTCGACCAGGCCGCGTAGGTAATCCTCGTCGCCGACCAGGGCGGTGCGGCCGCGGCCGCCGACGCGCAGCGGGAAGCCGACGTGCCGGCCGGCGGTCACGTCGCCACCGCCCGGAACTGGCTGGCGGTGACCGCGAGGGGCACCCCGGTGGGCGCGCAGGTGGCCAGGCCGGAGGCCAGCACGAGGGGCTGTCCCATCGAGCGCACCCGGACGCTGCCGACGCTCCACACGCTCGTCACGCACGGACCGCCGGAGACCGGCGGGAACGGGCACGCCGCCACCGTCCACGGCGCGGCGAGCAGCACGGTGGCCTGTCCGCCGACCCGTACCCGGGGGTTGGGCACGGTGGGCATGGCCTGGCCGCCGTGCGCGCAGATCACCACGGCGCCCTGGTGCACGAGGGGCCCGGGCATCACATCACCTCCAGCGCGCCGTCGTTGACCGAGACCCGCACACCGTCGAGGACGACCTTGGTGGCCCCGGTGGACAGTTCGATCCCGCCGGAGCCGAGCACCACCTTGAGCGGGATGAGCACGGCCGGCGGCCCCACCTCGATGGTCAGGCCGCCCACCATGGGCAGGTCGCTGACCGTGACACTCACCGAGTCGGACTGGAACACCCGCTGCTGCGGCAGCCCGGGCGCGGGCGACTCGCCGACCTGCCAGTAGCAGCCCAGCAGGACCGGATAGTCGGGGTTGCCGCCCTCGAACGCCACCCAGGCGGCGGCGCCCACCGGCGGCAGGTTGAACCCGCCGACGCCGTTGCCGGCGTAGGGCACGCAGGGCTCGGCCCAGGCCAACCGGCCGTCGCCGAGCACCTTGGGGACCGAGACCTGCACCCGCCCGCGCAGCATCGGGTCCACGTTCTGCTCGACCTTGCCTCGGTAGACGCCGAAGAACTGCCGGGTCATCGCCGCTCCTCCCGGGTGGTCATGACGGGCTCCGGGGCAGCGCGGGGGTGATCGAGCCGTGCCCGTCCCGGGACAGGGTGAAGCCGACGCGGTAGCCGCCGTAGGCGAGGTCGTGCTCGACCTGGCGGACGTACCAGAGGCCGTCGTGGCTCCAGCCGGCGCCGCGCATGCCGACCAGGCCGCGCGGGCGCAGCACCGCCCCGTAGCGGGCGCCGTCGGCGGTGCCCTCGGCGACCAGCGCGTCGGCGCCGCGGTCCACCTCGCCCTGCGCGCGGGCGAAAGCGGAGACCGCGTCGCTGCTGCCCTCGCGCAGCCGGCGGCGGCGCACGTCCCCGGCGTTGGCGAGGGCGAACGGTACGGCCGCCAGCGGCGGCCGGGTGCTGGCCACCGCGGCGACCGGCAGGGTCACGCCGGTACGCCGGTCGTGCACCGCCCCCGTGACCGTGGCCGGCCGGGTCGCCTCGGTGCGGAAGGAGACCTCCCGCACGTTGCTGTCCGAGCCCAGGTCGACGGCGAGCGCGGGCTGCGGCAGGCCGAGCCGCACCGGCGGTCCCCAGTAGAACGAGCTGAGCCCGGGCACCGGGCCGGGGTCGACGTAGGTGACGTAGCCGTGCCGCCCGGCGAGTTCCGCGAGGTGTTCCAGGTCGGTGCCGTGCTGGGTGGGGATCCGGTCGATGGGCAGCGGCGGGTCGGTGACCGGGGCGGGCAGCGCCTTGGGCAGGATGCCGCGCGCCGCGTACGGGGCGAGGATCTTCAGCACGGTCAGGTAGTCGTCGAGGGCGGGATGCTCGACGTCGCGGTCCTCGCGGTCGAGCAGGTTGCCCACGTCCTCCCCGGTGACCGTGAAGGTGGCCCGCCCGGCGCCGGTGCCCGGGTCGAGCCGGGTCTCGGTGACGATGCCGTCGAAGAGCACCACCGGCACCACGCCGAAGGTGAGCACCAGCACCACCCGGGCGAACGGGACCAGCGGCCCGGTCGGCCCGAACGGGCTGTCCACGGCGGCCAGCGGGCTGGCCCGGCCGGCGTCGAAAACCAGGGAGAAGGCACTGCGCTCGGCGTCGCTCTCGGTGACCCGGGTGGAGCGCCACCGCTGGGCCAGGTCCACCGACAGCGGCAGCGGCACGGTCCGTCCCGCCAGGACGGTGAGCCGCAGCCCGGACCCGAGCAGCACCTCACACCCCCGGCAGCGGAATGACGATCAGCTCGCCCTCGGCGTCCGGGCCGGTCAGCGCCTCCGGGTCGAGCGCCCCGTTGGCGTCGGCGATCCGCCACCACGCCGTGGCGTCACCCAGGTACCGGTGGCTGACCAGGTCGATCCGGTCCCCGGCGGTCACCCGGTGGGTTGCGGCGGCCCGCACGTCGCGCAGCTCCGGCAGGGGCCGCCGCCGCAGGTAGCGCACCTCGCGCAGGCCGCCGGCGCCGTCGGGCACGGTCGTTCCGACGACGGGTACGGAGTCGTAGCGCCCGGTCATGTCACGCTCCGGCCAGGTCGGTGACGGCGTCGACGGCGCCGGAGACCGCGCCCACCACGGCGAGGACCTCCTTGGCGACCAGGTGGGCGAGGTAGAGCCCGTAGCCGACGTCGGTCAGCGACAGGTCGTCGTAGGTGAGCACCTGGGCGGAGACGTCCACGGTGGCGCGGATGGGGCTCAGCGCGGGGTTGAACGCCTGCTCGGTGACGCCGAGCTGGGTGATGCGCACCGGCACCACCCGCGCCGGCCCCCAGACCAGCACCGCCATGGGCAGCTCCACCGGCAGGATCTCGATGGTCCCGGCGGCCAGCAGCACCGAGTTGGCGATCACCCGGACGCTGCCCGGGTGCAGCAGCATCTCCAGCACGGACAGCTGGGGCAGGACACCGACGGTGGCGGCCACCGGGTCGCCGGTCTCCAACTGGTCGGCGGCGTCGACGTCGACCGTCATGGTGATCGTCTCGGTGGGCGCGCCCCAGGCCCGGTGCGCGTCGGCGGCCCGCTGTCCGGACTCCCCGCCGGAGCGGGGCGCGATGGTGCGCTGCACCTGGTCCGGGTTGTACTGGAACACCACCACCCGGGACAGCGGCCCCAGCGGGTCCACCGCGATGATGGCGCCGCGGAGGGTACGCGGGCTGCCCGGGAAGCTGCTCACGCCGCCGAGGGTCCCGCGGAGCCGTCGCCCCGCCGTCACGCCCGCGTCACGCCGAGGACCCTGCCGCTGTTGCGTTTCGCGCCCGATCCCCGATGCATAGATGAACTGCTGTCCGTCGGGAGGAGAGCCTCATGTCGTTCACCCGCTCACTAGCCGGCACCGCGGTCGTCACCGCGCTGGTGGCGGCCACCGCGGCGCCCGCCCAGGCGGCCGTCAACGATCCGTTGTACGACAAGCAGTGGGGTCTGCGGCAGATCCATGCCGAGCAGGCCTGGGCGACCAGCACGGGGGCGGGGGTGGTCATCGCGGTCGTGGACACCGGCGTCGACCTCGGCCACCCGGATCTGGCGGCCAAGCTCGTCCCCGGCGCGACCTTCGTCGGCTGCGGCACGACCTCCTGCGGCAACGGCGACTGGCGCGGCCCCAACGGCCTGCCCGACGCCGGCGACGAGCACGGCACCCACGTGGCCGGCATCGCCGCCGCGGCCACCGGCAACGGTGTGGGCGTCGCCGGCGTCGCCCGCGACGCGAAGATCATGCCGATCAAGGTGCTGGAGGCGGGCAGCGGCAGCTTCGCCGACATCGCCGCCGGCATCCGCTACGCGGCCGACCACGGCGCCAAGGTGGTCAACCTCAGCCTCGGCGCACAGCCCGGCACCCAGGCCCTCACCCTCACCGGCCTGGAGTCCGAGGCGACCGCGGCGATCACGTACGCGCAGGCGAAGGGCGTCGCCGTCATCGCGGCCGCCGGCAACGAGACGGCGCCGCTGTGCGACACCCCGGCCTGGGAGGCCGGCGCCCTCTGCGTCACCGCCACCGACCGGAACGAGGTCAAGGCGTGGTACTCGAACCTCGGGGTGAAGGCCGACCTGAAGGCCGTCGCCGCGCCCGGCGGGGCCGGCCTGGTCAACTGCGACGACGACGTCTGGTCCAGCGTCCCGGTGGGCGCCGGTTCGGCCACCTGCGGGCAGGGTGACTACGACGCCTTCGCCGGCACGTCGATGGCCACGCCGTACGTGTCGGGCGTGGCGGCGCTTCTCGTCGCCCAGGGGCGCAGCGTGGCCAACGTGTACTCGGTGCTGATGTCGACCGCCCGGACCCCGATCGTCGGGCTGCGCGGCGTCTACACGCCGCTGTACGGCTGGGGCGTCGTCGACGCCCAGGCCGCCGTTGCCGCGCCGCGCACCTGAGGCGGCACCTCACGACGTGCGACCCCGGCCCGGGCACCTGTCCGGGCCGGCTCGCGCACCATGAACACGTCCACCGGATCCTCGCTCTCGACCGTGAAACCGTGCCGCTCGTACAGCCGCCGGGCGGGGCTGCCCTGCAGCACGTTCAGCCGGACCACGGTGCCATCGCGATCGCACCGCTCCAGCAGCCCGCGCAGCACGGCCGCACCGATGCCGCCGCCCTGCAGGTGCGGAACCAGGTAGAAGTGCTCCAACCAGTGGGCGTCCTCGGCCGGCCGCAGCGCCACACAGCCGGCGAACACCCCGCCCACCTCGATCATCCACGTGTGCACCGGCGCGAACCCGTCCCGCAGTCGCTGCCGCACCCGCTGCTCGTCGTACCGCCCGAGCCGCTCCAGATCCGCCCGCAGCACCACGGCCCGCAGCTCGGCCACCGCCTCGACGTCCGCCAGCGAGGCCGGACGGATCTCCCAGTCCGCCATGATCGCCAGACTACCGGCGTGGCTGTTCAGCGCCCGAGGACGTCCACCAGTTGCTGCCCCAGGCCGGTGCAGGCCTCCATGTCCAGGCGGTACGTCACGTAGCGGCCCCGGCGCGCCGAGATCAGCAGCCCGGCCGCCTTCAGCACCGCGAGGTGCCTGGACACCTCCGGCGCCGTCACCTGCCAGAAGTCGGCCAGTTCGCCGGTCGTGTGCGGGCCCCGGGCGAGCGTGCGGCAGAAACGTAGCCGCAACGGATGCGCAAGCGCGGTCAGCCGGGCGTCCAGCTCGTCCACCCGCAACACCGGGCGCGGATCCCAGCCCGGTGCCGGATACTGCAGCACGGGCAGCCAGCCGGGCGCGTACACGACGGTCATGTGCGGGGCGCCGTACGCGCTCGGGATGAGCGTCATCCCACCGCCGCGACCGTCTGCGGTCTGGTCCTGCAGCTTGTCGATCGTCAGAACGCCGCGATCGGTGTCGACCCCGATGGCGTGCGAGATCCGGCCGATCGCGCCGATACCCTCGCGGGCCAGGTCGACGCGTCGACGGTCGGCTTCCTCGGCGAGCGCCGGGCGGACGCGTTGCCAGACCGTGCCGAAGAAGGCGGACTCGCAGGCGAGCAGAAAGCGTCGTACCCGTTCACGCTCGGCGGCCGGATCGGCGAGCACCCGCTCGGCCCACGCCGCCTGCCGCGGCCCTCGCGCGCGGGCGGCGGCCAGCGCCCGCTGCCGCACGATCGGGTCACGCAGCGGCGACCACGTTCGCGGCGCCGGTGAGACGGCTCGATGGGCGGCGAGCGCCGCAGCGACCCACCGCTCGTCGTCCAGGCGGTCGACGTCGTCCAGTTCCGCGCGCAGGCTCGGCCGGGGATCGGGCGGGAAGAGGAAGTCGGCCCGGCCGGAGTGCCAGAGCAGATCAAGCTCCTCGAGGTCTGGAGCCAGCTCCGGGGGAAGGGCCGCCGCCATCCTCGCAACCGCCGCGGCGGTGTCCGGGTGATGCTGCGGCGCCGCGAGCACGTGCAGCACCGCGCCGAGCTCCGCGAGCGGCGACGGCGTGATCCGGATCCGATCGGCTGGTACGCCGGCGATGTCGATCGAGGTGACCACGCTACCGATCATGGCAGGGGTCCGCGCCCGGGCAGACCGGTTGACGTCGTTCGTCAATCGACGAGGCATGGATTGACGACGCCGGCCAACCCGGGTCTTTTCGCAGCCGAAGGGCCGGACGATCCGAGCCGTGACGACCACCCGTACGACCCTCCGTGAGCTGGCCCGCATCCCGGGCGGCGGCCGCTACGCGCTCAGCGCCGCGGTCGAGGCAGCGACCTCCGGGATGCTGCGCCCCTTCATCGTGATCTACGCCGTGCAGATCGGGCTCAGCGCGCCGCAGGCCGGAATGACGCTGACCGTCGGCATGCTGGCCGGCCTCGGCGCCGTCCCGCTCGCCGGAGGCTGGATCGACCGCGGGGCGCGGCGGGCCCCCGCCGTCGCCGCGCTACTGGTGCGAGCGGTGGGGTCGCTGCTGCTTGCCCTGCTGCCCGGCGTCGCCGGATTCGCGATCGGTGCGGTGCTCATCGGCGTCGGCACGCAGATCGCACCTCCCACCAGTTCCGCCCTGGTCGCCGCGCTCGCCGGCCCGGCCCAGCGTGCGGCGGCGCTGGCCACGGGCCGCTCGCTGCGCAACGCCGGCCTGGGCGCCGGCGCCCTGCTCGGCACCGTTCTGGTCGCGAGCGGGCCGGAGGTGCTCCGCTGGCTCGCGCTGGCGACGGCGCTCGGGTGCGCGTTCGGCGCGGCGGTGATCGCCCGGGTGCCGCTGCCCCAGCACGATGTGCCGGCGACCGCCCCGGCGGCGCCGACGAGGGAGGCGCGCGGCGCCGGCCTACGCACCGTCACCCTCCTGGCCCTGGCCGGCATCCCGTACGCGTTCCACGCCGACATCCTCGAGATCGCCCTGCCGCTGCTGCTGGTGCAGGGCCTGCACGCGTCCCTGGCGTGGCCCTCGGGCATCTTCGTCGCCAACACCGTCATGGTGATCGCACTGCAGCTGGTCGTGGTGGTGCGCCTCGCGAAGTGGCCGCACCGCACCGTGCTCTTCTGGTCCGGCCTGTTTCTCGCCGTGTCCTACCTCGGCTTCTGGCTCGGCGGGGCGACCGGCGGCGACCGCGGCACGGTGCTCGTCGCGCTGGCCATCGTGCCTTACACGCTGGGTGAAATTCTCTACAGCGGCAGCAGCGTGCCGCTGGTGATCGAGTCGGTACCGCCACACCTGGTGGGGCGCGCGCTCGCCCGCTGGCAGCTCAGCTACGGCCTGGCCCGGGCCGTCGATCCCCTCATCATCACCGGTCTGCAAAGCCTGGGCGCGGCGGCGCTGTGGCTGCCGCTGGCCGCCGCGACCCTGTTGGGCGCGGCGACGGTACGCCTCGGCGCTCGATACTCTCGTCCGCACCGTTCGGGCGGGCAGTCCATGAGTCATGCCGTGGCGGGTGGCGGGTGGCGGAGCCCGGCGGATGGTCCCCTGACCAGGAGCCGGCGGCGGATCGGCTCTCACTCCTCCCGGTAGCCGACGATCGCCCGGCCGGCGGCGACCAGCGCGGCGGCGACGCGCTCGCGGTCGTCGAGGTACGCGGCGGTCATGGCCCCGTCGCGGAGAATCATGATCTGCTCGGCGGCCAGGCCCGGGTCAGGATGCCCCAGCTCGGTCATCAGCTCGGCCATCTGGCCGGTGAACCAGGCGCGGTGCTCGGCCACGGCGTGCCGGACCGGGTGGTCGGGGTCGGCGTACTCGGCGGCGGCGTTCACGTACGGGCAGCCGCGGAAGCCGGGTGACCGGCTCTCGGCGATGAGGGCGTCGACGATGGCACGCAGCACCTCCCGGTGGTCGCCTGGCAGCGCGGCGCGCGCCTCGGCCAGCGCCTCCCGCTCCCGCTGAGATCGGACGGCGAGGTAGGTGGCGATCAGGTCGTCCTTGGTGGGGAAGTGCCGGTAGAAGGTGACCCGGGTGACCTGCGCCTCGGCGATCACCTTCTCCACGCCCACCGCCCGGATGCCCTCCCGGTAGAAGAGCCGGTCGGCGGCGGCCAGGATCCGCTCGCGCGCCGCCGACGGCTTCCCGCCGGCCCCGCGCATCGCGGGCCGTGAGTCGGCTGCGTCACCCATCGACGTTCCCTCCTTGCCGCTCGACCGAAGCCGGAGTACGTTCCAGCCTAGCAGCTAGAACGTTCCTTCTACCTAGCCCGTCACGAGGAGTGCGCAGGCATGAACCCCACCCCCGTCGTCTTCGTCCACGGCCTCTGGCTGCACTCGACCAGCTGGCAGCCCTGGGTCGAGCTGTTCCGCGAGGCGGGCTACGCCCCCATCGCGCCGGAGTGGCCGGGCATCCCGGACACGGTGGCCGAGGCCCGGCCCGTCCCGGAGCGCTACGGCGACCACGGCGTCGCCGACGTCACGGATCACTTCGCGGAGATCATCCGAGGTCTGCCCGCCAAGCCCGTGGTCGTCGGCCACTCGTTCGGCGGCCTGATCGTCCAGCAGCTGCTGGGGCGCGGCCTGGCACGCGCCGCCGTCGCCATCGACCCCGCCCCGGCCAAGGGCGTCCTCGCACTCCCGCTCTCCGCGCTCCGGGTGGCCTCGGTGGCGGTGCGCAACCCGGCCAACCGGCGGCGGGCGGTGGCCCTCACGCCCGCCCAGTTCCGGTACGGCTTCGGCAACGCGCTCACCGAGCGCGAGTCGGCCGAGCTCTACGAGAAGTGGACGATCCCCACCCCGGGTCGCCCACTCTTCGAGGCCGCCCTGGCCAACCTCGTGGGCACCGCGACCAGGGTGGACACCTCGGACCCGGGTCGGGGGCCACTGCTCCTGACCGCCGGCGGCCGGGACCGCACCGTACCGCCGGCCATTGTCGAGGGGACGGCCCGGTTGTACCGGAAGTCCCCGGCGACGACCGAGGTGATCCGGTTCCCCGACCGCGGTCACTCGCTGACCATCGATCACGGCTGGCGGGAGGTCGCGCAGGCCAGCCTCGACTGGCTGCACCGGCACGGCCTCTGACCAGGACCTACGGTGGCTGCGTGCCACGCATCGAGCTCACCACGGACGTCCCGGCAGACCTGGAAACCGTCTTCGACGCCTGCCTCGACGTGGATCTGCACACCGTCTCCATGGGCGCCAGCGCCGAACGGGCGGTCGGCGGCGTGACGACCGGCCGCCTGACGGCCGGGGATGAGGTCACCTGGGAGGCCAGGCACTTCTGCCTTCGCTGGCGGATGACCGTGCGGATCGCTGCCTACCGGCGGCCGCACGGCTTCATCGACGAGCAGGTCAGCGGACCGTTCGGCCGGTGGCGCCACGAGCACAGCTTCGCGCCGAACCCCGCTGATGCCTCGGTGACCCTCATGCGCGACGACATCGAGTTCACCGCGCCGATGGGAGCCGTCGGCGGCCTGGTGGCCATCCTCATCCTGCGGCCGTACCTCCGACGCCTCATCGCGCGCCGGAACGCCTGTCTTGCCGCCACCCTGGCGAAGCTTTCCTCGTCCGGCCCGTGAGGAGGGACGGAGGGACGCCCGGTGACGGCGGGACACGGCACGACGCTCGACGGCGACCGGTGCCGTTCGACCAGCTCATCGCCGGGGAACCGGATGAGTAGGGCGCGACCGGGGAGATTGATGCGTTCGGCTAGGTTCGAGGCATGACGGACGCCGGGTGGCTTCCCCAGGTCAGCGCCTCCGCCTCATTGTTGATCTCGATCGCCGCCCTGGCGTTCACCGGCCTGTCCTACAAGGATCGCCGGAGACAGGACCGTCGCGACCTGTTTCTGAAGCTGCACGAGCGTCTCGTGGAGGCGGACCTGCAGCGCGGGCGGCGGCTGCTCTTCACCCGCGCCCGGACGGTGGAGGCCGTCCAGCGGATGCGGGACGAGGAGCCGGACGACTTCGACCTCATCAACCGAGCGGTCGCCATGTTGGACGTGGCCGGGCTGTACGTCGCCAGGGGGTACGTCGACAAGCAGGACTTCCTGGCCGAATGGGGCGGTGTCTACGCTCGGGCCTGGCTGTCGGCGGACGCTTTCCTCACGGTGCGGCTCGGTGATCTTCGAGGCGGCCGGGAGGGCTGGCCACACTTCCGGGCTCTCGGGGCGGAGGCAGCCGCCGCCCTCGGCACCCCTGATCCCCCGCCGATCCCGGATCGCGTTTCTCCGGGGGCCGACACCGATGGCGCAGCCTGACTGCCCTCTCGGTCGCCCCGGGGTCAGTGGTCGGTGGTGGTCGGGCCGGAGTCGGCCACCCAGGTGGGATGGGCGGCGACGAACGAGTCCACGGTGTCGTCGCGTACGGCGTGCAGCAGTTGCATGCTGGTCGGGCTGAGGATCTCGGCGCTGCCGACGCCCGGCACCGTGCGGCTGTTGAAGGTGCCGCCGTTGGTCTTGATCGTGGTGATCGCCTCGGGGCGGACGCCGCGCATGGCGAACGCCCAGTCGGCGAGCGGGATGCCGCCGTCGTCCACGGTCATGGTCCGGCCGACCGCCGACAGCAGCCCGGGCAGCTTCGTCGGCGAGTCCAGCCCCTTGCTGACCACCTGGGCGAGCACCGCCTTGACGAACTGCTGCTGGTGGCGCTGGCGGCCGTAGTCGAAGTCGTGGTTGGCCAGCAGGTCCCGCTGCCGGACGAAGTCCAGCGCCTGCGCCGGGTCGAGGCAGTGCTGGCCCTTCGTGTAGACGTTCGGGGTGACGCCGGCGATGCGGTGGTTCACCGTGCCGTCCGGGTTGATCACGTACGGCGCGGCGGGCTTGCCGGCGGCGTCGTGCCCGACGTGGATCGAGGTGGTGGTCTCGTCGACGTACATGCAGACCTGGCCGAGCACCTGGACGATCTGCTTGAAGCCCTGGAAATCGATGATCCCGCCGGCGTCGGGGGTGATGCCGGTCAGGTCGCGGACGGTCAGCGCCAGCAGTTCGAAGCCGTGCGAGAGCGCCGCAGGGCCGGTCAGCCCCCGGCTGCCGAACGCGAAGGCGGCATTGATCTTGTTCTGCCCGCCGCGGAACGGCGTCGCCCCGTTGTCGTAGGCCGGGATGGTGACCAGCGAGTCCCGGGGCAGCGAGACCAGGTATGCCTGGCTGTGGTCGGCCGGTACGTGCAGCAGGATGATCGAGTCCGCGCGGGTGAGCTGGCTCGGGTCCTGGTGCGGTCGGGTGTCGACCCCGACGAGCAGGATGTTCTTCGCCCCGGTGATCGTCCGGTGCTGCTCGGCGGGCGCGGCGGCGGCGCCGAGCAGGTTCTGCTGCGTGACCTCGCCGGTGGCCGCGTGCAGCAGCCAGGCACTGCCACCCAGCGCGACCCCGCTCAGGGTCATCAGCGTGGTGCCGACCGCCACGCACCACCGCGCCCAGCGCGGCCAGGGCCGCCGCGCGGGCCGGCGCGGCGGGACCGGACCGGCCGGTCCGGCGGTGATGGGGTACGTCACCGTGTGATCTCCCAGGTCAGAGGGGTGAGGGCCGGTCCGAGGCTATGCCGGGCCGAGCCCACCGGCCAGGCCGTGCGGCTGTGAACTGGCTGGGAGCGGGCGCCGGCCGGGCTGTCGGGGCGGTGGGCCAGAATGGCCGCATGGCGCAGCGGATGAGCGACGACCAGTGGCGGTCCTTCGTGACCGCCGGCACCCGGACGGGGAAGCTGGCCACGGTGCGGGCCGACGGCTCCCCGCACGTGGTCCCGGTCTGGTTCGTGCTCGACGGCGACGACCTGATCTTCAACACGGGCAGCAGCAGCGTGAAGGGACGCAACCTGGCCCGCGACCCCCGGGCCGGGCTGAGCGTCGACGAGGAGCAGCCGCCCTACGCCTTCGTCACCGTGCGGGGCTCCGTGACGATCATCGACGACCCGGTCGAGTCGCTGCCGTGGTCCACCCGGATCGCGGCCCGCTACATGGGCGCCGACCGCGCCGAGGAGTACGGCCGGCGCAACGCCGTGCCCGGCGAGCTGCTGGTCCGGCTGCGGGCGGAGCAGGTGGTGGCGTTCGCCGGCATCGCCGACTGACCCGCCCGCACCGCCCGCGCCCGCCGGTCAGCCGTCGAGGCGTTCGATGATCGTGGCGTTGGCGGTGCCGCCGGCCTCGCACATGGTCTGGAGGCCGTAGCGGCCGCCGGTGCGTTCGAGCACGTGCAGCAGGGTGGTGGCGAGCCGGGCGCCGCTGGCCCCGAGCGGGTGGCCGATGGCGATGGCGCCGCCGTCGACGTTCACCTTGGCCGGGTCCGCGCCGGTCTCGTCCAACCAGGCCAGCACGACCGAGGAGAACGCCTCGTTGACCTCGAACGCGTCGATGTCGCCGATGGTGAGACCCGCCCGGGCGAGCACCCGGGCGGTGGCGGGGATGATGCCGGTGAGCATCATGATCGGGTCGTCGCCGACCACGGTGGCGGTGTGGATCCGCGCCCGGGGCCGCCAGCCGCGGCGGCGCGCGGTCTCCCCGGTGGTGAGCAGCAGCGCCGCCGCGCCGTCGTTGAGCGGGCTGGAGTTGCCCGCGGTGACCTTCCAGTCCAGCTCACCGAAGCGGGCGGTCCAGTGCTCGGCCGCGAAGGCCGGCGGCAGCTCGGCGAGGCGGGCCACTGTGGTGTCGGGCCGGATGGTCTCGTCCGTGGCGAGGTCGACGCCCGGCAGCGGGGCGACCTGGCCGGCAAACCGCCCCTGGCGCCACGCCTCGGCGGCCCGCTGGTGGCTGGTGGCGGCAAACTCGTCGAGCCGGGTGCGGGACAGGCCCCACTTGCGGGCGATCAGCTCGGCGGCGACGCCCTGCGGGATCAGCCCGCCGGCGTAGCGCGCGGCGACGGCGGGCCCGGCGAAGTCGGTGCGGACGCCGTCGACCACGGCGGCGCTGCCGATCGGCACCCGGCTCATCGACTCGACGCCCGAGGCCACCACGATGTCGTACGCCCCGGCGACCAGGCCCTGGGCGGCGAAGCTGAGCGCCTGCTGGCTGCTGCCGCACTGCCGGTCCACGGTCACCCCGGGCACCGACTCGGGGAAGCCGGCCGCGAGGGCGGCGAGCCGGGTCGTGTTGGTGCTCTGCTCGCCGACCTGGGCGACGGTCCCGCCGACCACGTCGTCGATCTCCACCGGGTCGAGCCCGGGCACCCGGGCGACCAGGCTGCGCAACGCGTGCGCGTGCAGGTCCACGGGGTGGACGTCGAGGTACGCCCCGCCCCGCTTCGCCCGACCCACCGGGGTCCGTACCGCCTCGACGATGACCGCGTCGCGCATCGCTACCTCCTGGACCATTGCCGGACCGATCGGTCCGGGACCGAGTGGTCCGATACTGCGACACCGCCCACCGCCCGGTCAATCGTCGGCGGACCGATCGGTCCGTTATCCTTGCCACAGACCGGCGAAGGAGGAGCGATGGCCCGCACCGCGGCACCGGGGAGCCGGGAACGGATCCTGCGCTCGGCCGGCGAGCTGTTCTACCGGCACGGCGTCCGGGCCGTCGGGATGAACCAGGTCATCGACGCCGCCGGCTGCGGCAAGAACCTGCTCTACACCCACTTCCCGAGCAAGGACGACCTGGTCACGGCGTACCTGCGGGGGTGCCGGCGGGAACGCGAGCGGGCCGGCGCCGCGGCGGCCGAGGGGCTGCCCGACGACCCGGCAACGCGGCTGCGGGCGCTGGTCGCGGAAATCGCCGCGACCGCCACCGCCCCGGACTTCCGCGGCTGCGCGTTCCGCCTCTACCTCGCCGAGTTCCCCGGCGACGCGGGCGAGCCCGGCCGGGTGGCCCGGGACTACCTGCGCGACACGCGGGCGGAGATCGACGCCCTCGTTGCCCGGCTGGGCGTGACCGATCCGGGCCGACTCGCCGACCGGATCTGGCTGATCGTGGAGGGCCTCTACGGCAGCGCCGGGCGGCCGGACGCCGCCGCCGCGGCGGAGACCGCGACCGGGCTGGTGGACGACCTGCTGGCCGCCGAGCGCTGACCGCTACCCGGCCAGCCAGGCGCGCAGTTCGGCGCCGTGCTCGTCCAGCCGCGGGGGCGGCAGGTCGTAGCGGGGCGGGGTGGCCGACAGGCCGATGGGGTGACGCACGCCCGGCACGCCGTCGACCGTCACCACCGGGCCGAGCCCGAGCCCGTCGGCCAGGGCCACCCCGTCGGCGACCGTGTTGATGGGGCTGCACGGCACACCGGCCGCGCGCAGCTCGCGGAACCACTCGGCGCTGGTACGCCGGGCCAGGGCGGCCACCAGCAGGGGCCGCAGGGCGTCGCGGTGCGCGGTGCGGTCCTGGTTGCGCCGGAACCGCGGGTCGTCGGGCAGCCCGGGCAGGCCGAGCACCCGGCACAGGGTGCGGAACTGGCCGTCGTTGGCGGCGATCACCACCAGCTCGCCGTCGGCGGTGGGCAGCGGCTCATACGGCACGATGCTCGGGTGGGCGTTGCCCATCCGGTGCGGCAGCGCTCCCCCGGCGACGTGCGCGCCGGCGTGGTTGACCAGCCCGGACAGGGCCGAGGAGAGCAGGTCCACCTCGACGTGCTGCCCGACGCCGGTAGCCGCCCGGTGGTGCAGCGCGGCCAGGATGCCGACCGCCGCGTGCAGCCCGGCGATCACGTCGAAGACCGCCACCCCGGCCTTGTACGGCGGGCCGTCCGCCGCCCCGGTCAGGCTCATCAGCCCGGACGCCGCCTGCACCATGAGGTCGTACCCGGGCAGGTCCGCGCCGCCGGCCGCGCCGAAACCGCTGATCGAGGCGTACACGAGCCGGGGGTTGGCGGCGGTGACGGTGTCGTGGTCGAGGCCGAAGCGGCGCAGGGCGCCGGGCCGGAAGTTCTGGATCATGACGTCGGCCCGGGCGGCGAGGCGGCGGGCCAGCACCACGTCGTCGGGATCGGCCAGGTCGAGCACCAGCGACCGCTTGTTGCGGTTGACGGCGAGGTAGTAGGTCGACACACCGTCGCGGACCGGCGGCTGCCAGGTGCGGGTGTCGTCGCCGCCCGGCGCCTCCACCTTGACCACGTCGGCGCCCAGGTCGGCGAGGAGCATGGTCGCGTACGGCCCGGCCAGGATCCGCGAGAAGTCCGCGACGAGGACACCGCGCAGCGGCCCGGACGAGCCCTCCCCCATGGCCGCCCCGTCGCCCGCCGGGCGCGCGCTCCGGATCTCCATGCCCGACATCGTGGCACGCACACAGTGGAACCCGGCAGGGCGCCGACCACCCGCGTCGACCTCGCCACGAGTGGAACGCCATGGAGGTGTCCGCGCACCAGTGACCTCTATGGCGTTCCACGACCGCGCCGCCAGGATGTCCGTTACGTGACGGGAGACAACCCTTGGCCACCGCGCGAAGCCTCGACCTGCCCGCGTTGATCAAGAGGTTCGCGTCGGCAATCGGCTCGAACGCGACGCCAACCTCTTGATCAACGCGGTGACCCCGTTCAGCGGCCGGCCGCCCGGCCTCGCCGGAATCGCCCCGCCCGCCGGGATCCCCCGCCCACTGCGCCCGGGAGATCTTGGAGACTTGTCGTTCGCAGTGAACGGTAACTGTCCAAGATCCGCAGCGCGGTCGTGCGTGCTCTGGGGTGCGTGTCCGGTTTGCGTCGGCGCGTTCGGGCGTGGTGTCCGGTTTCGGCTGGTCTCGACGGGTGGTCGGCGGCACCGTCGGGCGGAATCATGGCGGGGGCGGGGTCGTTGTACATGGCAGACCGCGCAGCACCCCGCCCCCAGGCGGGAGGCAGCCGGCGGTGGGAATGACCGGCCCCCGCCGGTCGTTACACCACCCGGGCCGCGCACCACCGGCCCGCCGCACCGGGTCGCCCGCAGGGAATCACCCCGCAGCCCCGATCGTTACATCCCCCGGACCGCGCACCACCGGTCCGCGCCGGTAGAGCCAGGAATTCAGCCCGGGCCGCCGGTCGTTACATCCCCGGGACATCGGATCAGGTGGGTGGGAATCGCTTCCCCGCCGCCGACGGTTACATCCCCGGGACCGCCCGAGCAGGTCACCCCCGATCGTCGGGCACCCCTCAAACTTTCCCCCTCTTGCGGCACCCGCGCACCCCCCGCGCGCGTGTGCTGTGCACCCCCGACAGAAAGGCGTGACTCATCATGCGTACCAACACCATGCTGCGGAACACCGTTCTGACCGCCGCCGGCTTCGCCGCCACCACCATCGGCATCGCCGCCCCCGCCATCGCCGCCCAGGCCACCCCCGCCGAGAAGACCGCCCAGGTCAGCACCGACCGTAAGGGCCACGGCGAGCGGGAACTCGACGTCCGCTACGAGGCGCAGCCCAACTTCTACTACTGCGGTCCCGCCGCCACCCGCAACGCCCTGAGCGTGCTGGGTAAGAACATCGACGTGGACGCCATGGCCAAGGAGATGGGCACCACCGAGGCCGGCACCAACAGCATCAACGACATCACCCCCGTCCTGAACAAGGAGACCGGCAAGCACTACCGGTCCGTCGAAATCCGCGACGGCAAGGCCGACGACAAGCAGACCGACACCCTGCGCGCTGACATCGTGCGCACCGTCGACGACGGCCGCGCCGTGGTCGCCAACATCGCCGGCACCACCACCGACACCGACGGCA
>NZ_FMCS01000019.1 GCF_900091435.1 Micromonospora chaiyaphumensis | reverse complement strand
GACGCCTACGCCCAGTGGGAGCAGCAGGCCACCGACATCGTGGCCCACAACTGGAACAGCTGACACACGCAAGCTGGCCGGCACCCGAACCTAGGGGTGCCGGCCAGCGGGCGTCTCCGGATCTTGGCGAGTTGCCGTCCGCAGCGAACGGAAACCCGCCAAGATCCGGCAGCCGTCGAGCGCACCCCTCGGCGGCGAAACCGATCAGTCGAGGTCGGCGACCAGTTCGACCTCGTACCCCTGCTTGTCGGAGAGGTAGGCGGCGTAGGTCTGCGGGCCGCCGGCGTGGGGGTGGCGGTCCGGGAAGAGCAGCTCCCAGCCGTGCCCGGGCGCGGCGGCGACCAGCCGGTCCACGGCGGCCGGCGGGCCGGCGTGGAAGGCCAGGTGGTTGAGCCCCGGGGCGCACCGGTCGTGCGTGCGCCCGGTGAGGGCCGGTGACTCCTCCAGGACCAGGTACGTCGGGCCGAGCCGCCAGGACCGGCCGGCCGGCCAGTCCTGGTACGGCGTCCAACCCAGCTCGCCGAGGAGCCAGCCCCAGCTACGCCTGGCAGCGGCGAGATCGGGTACCCACACCTCCACGTGGTGCAGCGCGCCGACGGTCAGCGCTTCCCGCCCGGCACCCATAGCACATCCCCGTCCGGATTTGCCGTTCTTGACAGGATAAAGAGCAGATCGGAGAGCCGGTTGAGATACTTTGCCGGGAGCGTGCTGGTCCGGTCCGGGTCATGCGTGACCAGCGCCCACGCCGCACGCTCGGCGCGCCGGGCGGTCGTCCGTGCCACGTGCAGCAGTGCCGCGCCAGCGGTGCCGCCGGGGAGGATGAAGGAGTCGAGCTTGCTCAGGCGCGCGTTGAACTCGTCGCACCAGCCCTCGAGGCGCTCCACGTACTCCTCGGTGACCCGCAGCGGCGGGTACTTCGGATCCGGCTCCACCGGGGTCGCCAGGTCCGCGCCGACGTCGAACATGTCGTTCTGGACCGACTCCAGCACCCCCCGCAGCTCGTCGGAGAGCTGCCCCAGGGCGAGCGCCACGCCGATGGCGGCGTTGCACTCGTCCACGTCCGCGTACGCGGCGATCCGCGGATCGGTCTTCGGCACCTGCTCGTTGTTGCTCAGCCTGGTCATGCCGGCGTCGCCGGCCTTGGTGTAGATGCGCGTGAGGTGGACGGCCATGACGCACAGCCTACGGATACCGGACCTGACCATCCCGGCGCGGCCGGCTCCCACCGCCTGGCCGGCGGCCGGGGTCGGGCCGGGTGACGCCGGCGACCCGGCGGTCAACGACGTCGACGTCATCCGGGTGCTCGGTGAGGCCCAGCTGGCCGGCACCGTGCACGTGGTCGGGGCGAAGAACTCCGCGCTGAAGCTGATGGCGGCGGCGCTGCTCGCTCCGGGGCGCAGCGTGATCACCAACGTCCCGCGGATCACCGACATCGCCATCATGGGCGAGGTGCTGCGCCGGCTCGGCTGCGTCGTCCGCTTCGCCGCCGACGACCCGGTCGACCCGATGGTGGCCCACGGCGGGGTGGAACGGTCCCGGTCGGTGGTGATCGACGTGCCGGAGCAGCCGGGTGCGGAGGCCGACTACGACCTGGTCCGCCGGCTGCGCGCGTCGATCTGCGTGCTCGGCCCGCTGCTGGCCCGCCGGGGGTACGTGCGGGTGGCCCACCCCGGCGGGGACGCCATCGGCTCGCGCGGGCTGGACATGCACATCGCCGGGCTGGCCCGGATGGGCGCGGAGATCTCCGGCGAGCACGGCTTCGTCATCGCCGAGGCGCCGGACGGGCTGCACGGCGCGGACATCCTGCTGGACTTCCCGAGCGTCGGCGCCACCGAGAACCTGGTGATGGCGGCGGTGCTGGCCCGGGGCACCACGACGATCGACAACGCGGCGCGGGAGCCGGAGATCGTCGACATCTGCACCATGCTGAACCGGATGGGCGCCCGGATCGAGGGGGCCGGCACCTCGACCCTGCACATCGCCGGGGTGCCCGAGCTGCGTCCGGTCCGGCACGCCACGGTGGGGGACCGGATCGTCGCCGGGACGTGGGCCTTCGCGGCCGCCATGACCCGCGGCGACGTGACCGTGACCGGCGTGGACCCGGCCTACCTGGAGGTCGCGCTGGACAAGCTGGTCTCGGCCGGCGGCCTGGTGGAGACCCGGGGCGGCGCCTTCCGGGTACGCATGGACGACCGGCCGAAAGCCGTCGACGTGGTCACCCTGCCCTTCCCGGGCTTCGCCACCGACCTGCTGCCGATGGCGATCGGGCTGGCGGCGGTCAGCGACGGGGGCTCGCTGATCACCGAGAACATCTTCGACGGCCGGTTCATGTTCGCCAACGAGATGATGCGGCTCGGTGCGGACATCAAGACCGACGGCCACCACGCGCTGGTGTGCGGGCACGAGCGCCTCTCCGCCGCCCCGGTCCGAGCCACCGACATCCGGGCCGGCGCCGGCCTGATCATCGCGGGCCTCTGCGCGGACGGCGTCACCGAGGTCTCGCACGTGCACCACGTCGACCGCGGCTACCCGGACTTCGTGGCCGACCTGCGGGCCCTCGGCGTCGAGGTGGAACGCGGAACCGCGCCCGACGAACCGGACCTCGCCATCTGAGGGACCGCCCTTAGCAGTCGTTCAGCCTCGCGGATTAGGGTGCTGGCAGACACTCATTCGCAGCGAGGGAGAAGCAGATGGCGGGTCGACTCGCGGTCGTCGGTGCCGGGTTGATGGGCGCGGGCATCGCCCAGGTGGCGGCGCAGGCGGGCTGGCAGGTGACGCTGCGCGACCTGGACGACGCGGCCACCAAGCGGGGCGTCGACGGCATCCGGAAGTCGCTTCAGAAGTTCGCCGAGAAGGGGAAGATCGAGGCGTCCGAGGTCGACGCGACCCTGGCCCGGATCACGCCGACCACCGAGCTGGAGGCGGCGGCCGACGCGGACATCGTCGTCGAGGCGGTCTTCGAGAAGATCGAGATCAAGCACGAGGTGTTCCGCGCGCTGGACAAGATCTGCAAGTCCGACGCGGTGCTGGCCACGAACACCTCGGCCATCCCGGTCACCCAGATCGCCACCGCCACCGAGCGCCCGGAGTCGGTCGTCGGCACCCACTTCTTCTCGCCGGTGCCCATGATGAAGCTGTGCGAGCTGGTCCGCGGCTACAAGACCAGCGACGCGACCCTGGCCACCGCCAAGGCGTTCGCCGAGGAGATCGGCAAGACCGTCGTGGTGGTCAACCGGGACATCGCCGGCTTCGTCACCACCCGGCTGATCTGCGCCCTCGCCATGGAGGCGGTCAAGCTGGTCGAGTCCGGCGTGATCTCCGCCGAGGACCTGGACACCGCCTGCAAGCTGGGCTTCGGCCACGCCATGGGCCCGCTCGCCACGGTCGACCTGACCGGCGTGGACGTGCTCCTCAACGCCAGCAGGAACATCTACACCGACACCGCCGACGAGAAGTTCTTCCCGCCGGAGCTGCTCCAGCGCATGGCCACGGCCGGCGACCTGGGCCGCAAGACCGGCCAGGGCTTCTACGCGTACTGAGTCGTGCGCAGCGCGCCCCCGGCCGTCGTGGCCGGGGGCGTCACGCTTTCCGGGGCGGGGTGAGGGCCGCGCCGAGCAGGGCGAACGCGTCGGGGATGACGGTGCCCCAGTAGGCGAAGTTGTGCCGGCCGTCGGCCCAGGCGGCGCGTACCGGGGGCTCGGGCAGGGCCCGGGCCAGCGCGCGGACGTCCTTGAGGAAGTTGTCCTGCCGGCCGCACCAGAGGCCGACCGGGGTGCCGCGCAGCCGGTCCGCGCCGGTGAAGACCGCGTCGCCCGGGCGGACCGCGGGGGAGAAGGCGGCCACCGCGCGCAGCCAACCCGGGTACGCCTCGGCGAGCAGCAACGCCCCGAACCCGCCCATCGACCAGCCCCAGACGGCGAGCCGGCTGCTGTCGAAGCCCCGCCGGGCGCACCAGGCCGGCAGTTCCTCGCGGACCATCCGTTGCGGGTCGTCGTCTCCCGACCGGCGCCAGGAGAGCCGGCCGCCGGTCGCCCCGGCGAGCGCGAAGGGCGGGGCGCCACGGCGTACCGCGTCCGTGAGGAAGCGGGCCAGGCCGAACCGGCCGTAGTCGCGGGGGGTGGCCGAGGCGCCGTGCAGCACCAGGCAGACGGGGAGGCCGCGGCCGTCGCCGTACCCCTCGGGCACGGCCGTCCAGAGGTCCACCTCGCGGCCGCGGGCCCCCGAGGCGATCCGGATCAGCCGCTCGTCCCCGGCGGGCGCGTCCGGCACGGCCGGCCCCGGCCCGGGCCGGGGCTCGGCGAGCCGCCGGGCGGTGAGCCCGCCGACCACCGCGGCGCCGGCCACGCCGGCACCGGCCGCCAGCAGCGTGCGCCGGGTCAGGATGTGCGCCATGCCGGCGAGTGTGCCACCCGCGGTGCGTACCGTCAGCCGTCGCGCTTGGTCGTCCAGCGGAAGGTCGTCAGGCAGAGCACCAGGCCGATCACGCACCACAGCCCCAGCACCAGGGCGACGCGGCCCAGCTCGAACGAGCCGCCCGCTTCCTGCGCGCCGAAGCTGTCCGGCAGGAAGACCGACCGCAGGCCCTGGCACATCCACTTGAGCGGGAAGAGCGCGGCGACCTGCTGCATCCAGCTCGGCAGGCTGGTGAAGACGAAGAACACCCCGGAGATGAACTGGAGGACCAGGGCCACCGGGGTGACCACGGCCGAGCCGCTGCGCGCGGTGCGGGCCAGCGACGAGATGGCGATGCCGCAGAGGGTGCAGGCGGTGACGCCGAGGACGGCGACCCAGCCGAAGGTGGCCCACTTCGCGGCGGTGTCGGGCAGGTTCAGGTCGAACAGCGCCACGGACACGGCGAGCAGCAGCGCGGTCTCCGCGATGCCGATGGCCACCACCATGAGCACCTTGCCGGCGAACCAGACCCACTTGGGCATGGGCGTGCCGCGGTAGCGCTTCAGCACGCCCCGGTCCCGCTCGATCGGGATCCAGATGCCGAGGTTCTGGAAGCTCACCGTCATGAGGCCGGTCGCGATCATGCCGGTGATGAAGTACTGCGTGTAGCTGACGCCGGGCGCGATCTCGTCGCTGAAGATCGCCGCGAAGATCAGGATCATGATGATCGGGAAGCCCATCGTGAAGACGACGGACTCCCGCGAGCGCAGGAACTGGGTGATCTCCAGCCGGCCCTGCCGCAGGGCGAGCGCGGCCCCGCCCGGCCGGCGGCCCGGGGCGGCGGCGACCGGGGCGGCCGGCTTCGTCGTGGTGGTCATCAGTGTCCGATCATCCGCAGGTAGACGTCTTCCAGGGTCGGCCGGGTCACGGTGAGGCCGGGAACCTCGCCGCCGAAGCGCGCGGCCAGCTCCGCCACCAGCGCCGTCGGCGTCGCGGTCTCCGCCGTCTCCGGCGTCCCGTCCGGGGTACGCCAGGAGACCGTCGCGAGCGCCTCCTGGCGGTTGCCCAGCCGGTTCGGCGGGGCCACCTCGACCACCCGGCCGGCGGCGATCACGCCGACCCGGTCGGCGAGGGCCTCGGCCTCGTCCAGGTAGTGGGTGGTGAGCACGATGGTGGTGCCGGCGGCGGAGAGGTCGCGGATCAGCTCCCAGAACTCGCGCCGGGCCTCCGGGTCGAAGCCGGTGGTGGGCTCGTCGAGGAAGAGCAGCTCGGGGCGGCCGACGATGCCCAGCGCCACGTCGAGCCGGCGCTTCTGCCCGCCGGAGAGGGTGTGCGTGCGCGCCCCGGCCTTGGCGCCGAGCCCGACCCGCTCGACCACCTTCGCCGGGTCGTCGGCGTCCGGGTAGAAGCCGGCGAAGTGGCGGACCACCTCGCCCACGGTCAGCTCGTCGAACTCGCCGGTGCCCTGGAGCACGATGCCGACGCGGGACCGCCAGCCCGGGTCCGGGTGGGCCGGGTCGGCGCCGAGCACGCGCACCTCGCCGGCGTCGCGCCGCCGGTAGCCCTCCAGGATCTCCACCGTCGTGGTCTTGCCGGCGCCGTTCGGGCCGAGCAGGGCGAACACCTCGCCGCGGTGGACGTCGAGGTCCACCCCCGCCACCGCGAGGTTGTCGCCGTACGCCTTGCGCAGCCCCCGTACGGAGATCGCGAGCTCGTCATCCATGACGTCCAGTGTGCGACTCAGGTGGGCCGGGCGGCGGCCCGGGGTGTGGTGGTGTCGGCCATGTCGCGCCGCTCGTGCCCGTCGGTCCGCTCCATGGACCTGTGTGGTTTTCCACAGCCCGTTTTACTGAACGGTAACTTAAACTCCGGCCATGGACGAGAAGGCTCCTTCGGGGCGGCTGCCGGAGCGCGAGCGGCCCTGGGTGATGCGCACCTACGCCGGGCACTCCTCCGCCGCGGCCACCAACGCGCTCTTCCGCCGCAACCTGGCGAAGGGGCAGACCGGGCTCTCGGTCGCCTTCGACCTGCCCACGCAGACCGGCTACGACCCGGACCACGAGCTGGCCACCGGCGAGGTGGGCCGGGTGGGCGTCCCCGTGGCGCACCTCGGCGACATGCGGGCCCTCTTCGAGGGCATCCCGCTCGCCGAGATGAACACCTCGATGACCATCAACGCCCCGGCCATGTGGCTGCTCGGCCTCTACGGCACGGTCGCCGGCGAGCAGGGCGCCGAGCTGGCCCGCTGCGCCGGCACCACGCAGAACGACATCATCAAGGAGTACCTGTCCCGGGGGACGTACATCTTCCCGCCGGCGGCGTCGCTGCGGCTGACCGCCGACGTCATCGCGTACACGCTGCGCGAGATGCCGAAGTGGAACCCCGTGAACATCTGCTCGTACCACCTCCAGGAGGCCGGCGCGACGCCGGTCCAGGAGGTCGGCTTCGCCCTGGCCACCGCGGTCGCCGTGCTCGACGCGGTACGCGACTCCGGCCAAGTGCCCGCCGAGCGGATGGGCGACGTGGTCCAGCGGATCTCCTTCTTCGTCAACGCCGGCGTGCGCTTCGTCGAGGAGATCGCCAAGATGCGCGCGTTCGGCGCGCTCTGGGACGAGATCACCCGCGACCGGTACGGCGTCGAGAACCCGAGACAGCGCCGCTTCCGGTACGGCGTCCAGGTCAACTCGCTGGGCCTCACCGAGGCGCAGCCGGAGAACAACATCCAGCGCATCGTGCTGGAGATGCTCGGCGTCACCCTGTCCCGCGACGCCCGCGCCCGCGCCGTGCAACTGCCCGCCTGGAACGAGGCGCTCGGCCTGCCCCGCCCCTGGGACCAGCAGTGGTCGCTGCGCATGCAGCAGGTGCTGGCGTACGAGTCGGACCTGCTCGAATATCCTGACCTGTTCGACGGCTCGCACGTGATGACCGCGCTGGTGGACGACATCGTCGCCGGGGCCCGGGTCGAGCTGGAGAAGGTACTGGAGATGGGCGGCGTGGTGGCCGCCGTGGAGACCGGCTACCTCAAGAGCGCCCTGGTCGCCTCGCTGGCCGACCGGCGCCGCCGGATGGAGGCCGGCACCGACGTGGTGGTCGGCGTCAACCGGTTCACCGAGACCGAGCCGTCCCCGCTGACCGCGGCCGGGGCCGAGGCCATCGAGCAGGTCGACCCCGCCGTCGAGGCGGCCGCCACCTCCGCCGTACGCGAGTGGCGGGCCGGCCGGGACGCGGCGGCCGTGGACGCGGCACTCGCCCGGCTGCGCGCGGACGCCGCGACCACCACGAACCTGATGGCGGCGACGCTGGAGTGCGTGCGGGCCGGTGTGACCACCGGCGAGTGGGCCGGCGCGCTGCGCCAGGTCTTCGGTGAGTACCGGGCACCCACCGGCCTGGCCGGAGCGGCCGGCGCCGGCGGTGATCCCGGCCTGGGTGCGGTCCGGGAGCGGGTGGCCGCGACCGCCCGCGAGCTGGGCAGCGGCCGGCTGCGGCTGCTGGTCGGCAAGCCCGGCCTGGACGGGCACTCCAACGGCGCGGAGCAGATCGCGGTACGCGCCCGCGACGCCGGCTTCGAGGTAGTCTACCAGGGCATCCGGCTGACCGCCGGCCAGATCGTGGCGGCCGCCGTGGAGGAGGACGTCGACCTGGTCGGCCTCTCGGTGCTCTCCGGGTCGCACCTGGCCGCCGTGCCGGCCGTGCTGGACGGGCTGCACGCCGCCGGTCGGGCCGACCTGCCGGTGGTGGTCGGCGGCATCATCCCGGCGGTCGACGCGGACGCGCTCCGGGCCGCCGGGGTGGCCCGCGTGTTCACGCCGAAGGACTTCGCGCTGACCGGCATCATCGACGACCTGGTCACCGTGATCCGCGAAGCCAACGGCCTGTCCTGACTGTGAGGCTGGCCGGGTCGTTGGTATGTGCCGGCCCTTGCGCTGTGCCGGCTCCTCGGTCTGTGCCGGCCCTTGGTGTGTGCCGGCTCCTGGTCGGTGCCGGCTTTCTGGGCTGGGCCGGGCCCGGTCAGCGGCTCGCGTAGGTCTGGCAGTCCGCCAGGTCCATGTCCGGGCCGACGGTGATCGCCGGGGCGTGGCACTCCAGGTCGGAGTTGTGCCGGCAGTCCGCGCGCTGGCAGGCGCCGACCTGGGCGATCATCTGCTCGACGCCGCCGCGCACCGGCAACTCCACGAAGGTGTGGCAGTGGGCGTGGTCAGGGCTGCCGATCGTGATGGCGAACGCGTGGCAGTCGTTCGTGTGGTTGTAGGCGCAGGATCGGACTGCGCACTCCTGGACCCGGGGCATCTCCAACGACGCGGTCATCTCTCCGGCCCTCCTCTGGACGTCTGCCACGAATGTAGGGATTCATCCGGTCTCCGTCCGTCGATCCGCGCCCGGGTCATGCAGTCGGGTGCTCCTCCCGCCCGCGCCACCCAGCCGCAAGGGAGCAGGGGTGCTCAACCACCGCCTTTGCTCTGCAGCCCTCCACGCAGCGCCCGGGGACACGGGGTGTTGCGCCCGTGGCTGCAGAGCAAAGGGTGCCGCGCAGCTGGATGAGTGCTGACCGGCTGTCCAGGGCCCGGACGTGCGCTGAATGTCCGGTTCGCGCCTGAGTCCCGGCCGTGAGTGGAACGCTATGGGTGTCTCCGGGGCCGGGATGCACCCATGTTGTTCCACCGACCGTCGTTGCCTGGGCGGGGTGTCCGTTTCGCGGGGTGACCGGTGGCACCCCGGCGGCGGAATGGCGGGCGGGCGGGGGTCGTTATACCCGGTGCACGACCGAGGAAGGACGGCCCGCCGACGCGGGTGTCCCGGGCCCGGAATGATGGCGGCCAGCCGGTCGTTGTACATGGTCCCGGCGCGACGAAGAGGCTCAGCCCCGTGCGCTAGATGATCCCCCAAGACTTTTCTTGAGCGCCTGACGTGGTGCTTGCGCACGGCCGACCCCCATCGGCGTGTGCGCCAACCCCCGAATGGAGCTATCCCCATGAACTCGATGCTGCGTAAGAGCGTGCTGGGTATTGCTGGTCTGGC
>NZ_FMCS01000012.1 GCF_900091435.1 Micromonospora chaiyaphumensis | reverse complement strand
GGGGGGGAGGGGGGAGGGGGGGTCAGCCGCGGAGGCGGAGGCCTCGGGGGGTGGCGCGGAAGCCGGCCGCGGTCAGCGCGTCGCGCAGCGGCGAGCTGTGCACCGCCTCGCCGTCGGCGCGTTCGACCGAGATCGCGCCGAGCGCACCCGAGTGCACCGCGTCGGCGAGCGCCTTGCCGGCCGCCGCCAGCGCATCGGTGTCGTCGGTGAAGGAGAGGATGGTCCGCCCGCCCCGCTCGACGTAGAGCACCAGGTCGCCGCCGACCAGCACGACCAGCGCGCCGGCCTTGCGCCCGGCCCGGTGGCCGGTGGCCGGGGCGGCCCCGTCGCCGGAGTCGACCACCCGGTCGGGCCAGGGCAGGGCCGCGCCGAAGGGGTTGGCCGGGTCGGTGGCGGCGAGCACCACGGTGGGGCCGCCCCGCACGCGGCTGTCGTCGGCGGGGTCGGCGAGCGCGCGGATGCGGTCGACCGCCCCGGGCACGGCGAACTGGGCCGCCCCCAGCCCCTCGACGAAGTAGCCGCGCCGGGCCGCCCCGCGTTCCTCCAGCGCGGACAGCACCGGGTAGACCGCCGCGAAGCCACCGGTCACCTGCTCGGCCATGACCGCACCCCGGGTGACCACGCCGTGCCGTTCGAGGAGCAGGTCGGCGAGGGCGGCGGCCCGCCGGGTGGGGTCGAGGTCGCGCTCGGGCAGCCGGGACCAGCGGCCGGCCACGGTGGGCGGGCCGCCGCGGCTGGGCAGCGCCACCCGCCCGGGGCGGCGGTAGCGGGTGCGCGCGGCGGTGGGCCGGGACCGGTGCGCGCCGCCGCCGCCGAGCGCCGCCCGGAGCGGGGCCAGGGTGTCGTTGGTGAGGTGCCCGGCCCAGACCAGGTCCCACACGGCGGCGGTCAGGGCGGTGTCGTCGGTGGAGCCGACCCGGTCGGAGAGGGAGCGGAAGAACAGCGCCTGCCCGTCGGCGAGCGCGTCGAGCACCGCCTCGTGCAGCGGGGTGCGGGCCAGCGCCTCGTCGGGCGGGGGCAGGAGCAGCGGCGCGACGTCCGCGTACGCGAGGGTGATCCAGCCGTCGCCGCCGGAGATCGCCCCGGACCCGGCCCAGACCACCTCCCCGCTGGCGCAGAGCTCGTCGAGCTGGGCGGGGGAGTAGTCGGCGACGCGGGCGGGCAGCACGAGGCGTTCCAGCGCGGACGCCGGCACGGCCGCCCCCTGCAACTGCTCGACGGTGGCGGCGACCGCCTCGACGCCCCGGGCCGAGGAGCCGACCTGCTGCCAGCGGGGCAGGAACGCGGCGAGCGCCCGGGGCGGCACCGGCTCGATCTCCCGGCGCAGCGCCGCCAGGGACCGGCGGCGCAGCAGCCGCAGCACCTCGGCGTCGCACCACTGGGTGCCGACGCTGTCCGGCGCGAACTCGCCGGAGACCACCCGCCCGGTGGCGGCCAGCCGGCGCAGCGCCTGCTCGACGACGAACACCCCGAGCCCGAACCGGGCGGCGCAGGTGGCCGCCGCGAACGGGCCGTGGGTGCGGGCGTAGCGGGCGACCAGGTCGCCCAGCGGGTC
The DNA here is from genome assembly GCF_900091435.1 of Micromonospora chaiyaphumensis. GTDB lineage: Bacteria > Actinomycetota > Actinomycetes > Mycobacteriales > Micromonosporaceae > Micromonospora > Micromonospora chaiyaphumensis. The sequence goes on along the minus strand of NZ_FMCS01000012.1, from coordinate 196,789 downwards.
GGCCACCGGCGCCAGGTAGGCCTCGGCCACCCCGACGGGCAGCGCCACGCCGAGCGCGTCGCGCAGCCGGGCGGCGTCCTCGACGACCACCCAGCGGTCCTCGCCGGCGACCCGGACCCGCAGCACCCGCCGGGCCGCCTCCAGCTCGCCCAGCCACCCGGCCGGTACGCCCCGCTCGGCCAGCTCGGCCTCGCTCAGGTCGCCGACCACCCGGAGCAGCTCGACCACGTCCTCCGCGTCGCGGGGGCGGCGCTGCTCGGTGCGCCAGCGCAGCTGCCGCTCGGTCTCGGCGAGCACCGCCGGGTCGAGCAGTTCCCGCAGGTCTACCCGGCCGAGCAGCTCGCCGAGGAGCCCCGAGTCGAGGGCCAGGGCGGCGGCCCGCCGCTCGGCCAGCGGCGCGTCGCCCTCGTAGAGGAACGCGCCCACGTAGCCGAACAGCAGGGAGCGGGCGAACGGCGACGGGCGCTCGGACTCGACCTCGACGAGCCGGACCTTGCGGGCGCCCAGGTCGCGCATGAGCTGGGCCAGCGCGGGCTGGTCGAAGACGTCCTGGAGGCATTCCCGGGCGGCCTCGAGGGTGACCGGGAAGTCGGCGTACTCGCGGGCCACGTCGAGGAGCTGGGCGGCCCGCTGGCGCTGCTGCCAGAGCGGCTGGCGGCGGCGCGGGTCGCGGCGGGGAAGCAGCAGGGACCGGGCCGCGCACTCGCGGAACCGGGAGGCGAACAGCGCCGAGGTGCCGACGGACTCCTCGACCAGCTGGGCGATCTCCTCGGGGTCGAAGACCACCACGTCGGCGCCGGGCGGCTCGTCGGCGGTGTCGGGCAGCCGGACCACGATGCCGTCGTCGGAGGGCATCACCTGGGCGTCGACCCCGTAGCGCTCGGCGAGCCGGCGCCCGATGGCGAGCGCCCACGGGCCGTTGACCCGGGCGCCGAGCACCGAGTGCACGGCGAGCCGCCAGTCGCCCAGCTCGTCGCGGAACCGTTCGACCACCACCGTGCGGTCGTCGGGCAGCGACCGGGTCGCCTCCTTCTGCTCGCGCAGGTAGGTCATGAGGTTGCCGGCGGCCCAGTCGTCCAGCCCGCCCGCCCGCAGCGCCGCCACCGCGTCGGCGTCGGACTGGCGCAGCAGCGCCCGGACCCGGGCGCCGATGGCCCGGCCCAGCTCGACCGGGCGGCCGAGCTGGTCGCCCTTCCAGAACGGCATCCGGGCGGCCTGCCCCGGGGCGGGGGAGACGAGCACCCGGTCGGGGGTGATCTCCTCGATCCGCCAGGACGACGAGCCGAGCAGGAAGACGTCGCCCACCCGGGACTCGTAGACCATCTCCTCGTCCAGCTCACCGACGCGGGCGGCCCGCTCGGCGCCGGCCAGGAAGACCCCGAACAAACCGCGGTCGGGGATGGTGCCGCCGCTCGTGACGGCGAGCCGCTGCGCGCCGGGCCGGCCGGTGAGCACGTCGGCGGCCCGGTCCCAGACCAGCCGGGGCCGCAGCTCGGCGAAGGCGGTCGACGGATAGCGCCCGGAGAGCATGTCGAGCACCGCGTGCAGCGCCGAGTCGGGCAGCTCGGCGAAGGGCGCGGCCCGGCGGACCAGCACGGCCAGGTCGCCGAGCCGCCACGGCTCCAGGGCCACCATGGCCACGATCTGCTGGGCCAGCACGTCGAGTGGGTTGCGCGGGTAGTGCAGCTCCTCGATGGCGCCCTCGCCCATCCGCTCGGCGACCACCGTGCAGGACAGCAGGTCGCCGCGGTGCTTCGGGAAGACCACGCCCCGGGACACCGCGCCGACCTGGTGCCCGGCCCGGCCGACCCGTTGCAGGCCGGCGGCCACGCTCGGCGGGGCCTCGATCTGCACGACCAGGTCGACCGCGCCCATGTCGATGCCCAGCTCCAGGCTGGAGGTGGCGACCACGGCCGGCAGCTGCCCGGACTTGAGCGCCTCCTCGATGTGCTTGCGCTCCTCGCGGGAGACGCTGCCGTGGTGGGCCCGCGCGATCACCGGCGGCGCCCCGGCCGCCGCCCCGGACTGCGCCATCACCTCGGCCGGCTGCCGGGCCACGCGGCCGCCGTCCGGGCTGGCCGCCGCCTCCAGTTCCTCGGCGGCCAGTTCGTTGAGCCGGGCGCAGAGCCGCTCGGCGCTGCGCCGGGAGTTGGTGAAGACGATGGTCGACCGGTGCGACCGGATCAGCGAGAAGACCCGCTCCTCGACGGCCGGCCAGATCGACGCCCGGCGGGGGCCGAGCCCGCCCAGCGCGTCCTCCGGCGGCTCCTGCTCGTCGAGGCGGGTCATGTCCTCCACCGGCACCTGCACGCTGACCTCGATGGTCTTGCTGGTGGGTGGCTGCACCACGTCGACGGGGCGGGCTCCGCCGAGGAAGCGGGCGCAGACGTCGATCGGCCGGACGGTGGCGGAGAGCCCGATCCGCTGCGCCGGGGTCTCCAGCAGCGCGTCGAGGCGTTCCAGGGAGAGGGCCAGGTGGGCGCCGCGCTTCGTGCCGGCGACGGCGTGCACCTCGTCGACGATCACCGTGCGGACCCCGCGCAGCGAGTCGCGGGCGGCGGAGGTGAGCAGCAGGAACAGCGACTCGGGTGTGGTGATGAGGATGTCCGGCGGGGTGCGGGCGAAGGCGCGCCGCTCGTCGGCGGGGGTGTCGCCGGTGCGCATGCCCACGGTGATGTCGGGCGGGGTGAGGCCGAGCCGGGTGGCGGCCTGCCGGATGCCGGTGAGGGGGGCGCGCAGGTTGCGCTCCACGTCGACGGCGAGCGCCTTGAGCGGGCTGACGTAGAGGACCCGGCAGCGCTGCCGCGCCTCGGCCGGCGGTGGCTCCTTGGCCAGCCGGTCCAGCGACCAGAGGAACGCCGCGAGGGTCTTGCCGGAGCCGGTCGGCGCGACCACCAGGGCGTTGCGATCGGCGGCGACCGACCGCCAGGCGCCCTCCTGGGCGGCGGTGGGCGCCGCGAAGGCGGCGGTGAACCACTCCCGGGTCGCCGCCCCGAACTCCGCCAGGACCGCCGCGCCCCGGGTCACCTCGTCCGCCACGCCCTCCATCCTGCCTCGCCGGTGTGACAACCGGCCCCGCGGCGGACGCTGTTCTGTCCGGGACGGGGCCTTAAGCGACGGATGTGGCCTTGGATGCGTTAAGTCTCACTTAACTGCTTGCTTGCACCGCGCAACATAAAGTAACTTCACCCGCAACGCAGCGTGGGGTGGAGGGCTTGGATGACCGTGCAGGGGCGAGGCTCCGGGTCCGGGACCGACGTGCTCATCCGCAAGGTCGACAGTCACCTCGCCACGCTGCGCACCGGTCTGCACGGTCCCGAGCTGGAGCTGGCCGAGGATCTGGCCCGCTGCCTGCGCGAGCTGGTCCTCGCCACCGCCCACTCCAGCGCCGCCGACCGGGGGCTCGTCCGCGCCGCGGTGCACTACTTCGTCCTGCGGCGGGAGAGCCGCGGCAAACTGCTGCCGGTGCGCTCCCTGGCCGCCGCGCAGCGGGTGGTCAACAAGGCGGTCCGCCAGCTCGGCCGCCCCGACCTGCTCGTCGAGACACCCCGCCGGGAGCGGTCCGACCCCGACCCCGCCCTGCGCTGACGGCCCGCCCCGCCGCTGGGGCCGGTTTCCGGAAAACCGCCCGGTCGGGCAGGAATGTGGCGTCTGATCGGTCGTGGCCGCAGCGTGCCCCGGCGCGCTGTCACCTCGACCGGGAGTGCGCGTGCTCGTCCTGCTGATCCTGCATCTGGTGGCGGCCCTGTCCGCCCCGTTGCTGGTCCGCCGGTGGGGCCCCCGCGCGTGCCTGCTGCTCGCGCTCGCGCCGGCCGCCACCTTCGGCTGGGCGGTGGCGCACACCGGGGCGGTCCGCGCCGGCGGGGCGGTCGTCGAGACGTACCCGTGGGTTCCGGAGCTCCAGCTCGACGTGGCGCTGCGGGTCACCACCCTGTCCTGGCTGATGCTGCTCCTGGTCGGCGGCGTCGGCGCGCTGGTGCTGGTCTACTCGGCCCGCTACTTCCACGCCGGCTCGGTGGGCCTGGCCCGGTTCGCGGCCGTCCTGGTCGCCTTCGCCGGGGCCATGGTCGGCCTGGTCGTCTCCGACGACCTGCTGCTGCTCTACGTCTTCTGGGAGCTGACCACGGTCTTCTCCTACCTGCTGATCGGGCACAGCACCGAGCGGCGGTCCAGCCGGTGGGCGGCGGCCCAGGCGCTGACCGTCACCACGCTCGGCGGGCTGGCCATGCTTGTCGGCTTCCTGCTGCTCGGTCACCACGTCGGCAGCTACCGCTGGTCGGTCGTCACGGCCGCGCCGCTGCCCGGCGGCGGCTACCTGGTGGTCGCGGTGCTGCTCGTCCTCACCGGGGCCCTCGCGAAGTCCGCGGTCTTCCCGTTCACCTCGTGGCTGCCGGTGGCGATGGCGGCGCCCACCCCGGTCAGCGCCTACCTGCACGCGGCCGCCATGGTGAAGGCCGGGGTGTTCCTCGTCGGGCTGCTCGGCCCGGCGCTCGCCCCGGCCGGGCCGTGGCGGCCGGTCACCGTGGTCGCCGGGCTGGTCACCCTTGTCGCCGGGGGGTGGGCGGCGCTGCGGCAGACCGACCTGAAGCTGCTGCTCGCGTACGGGACGGTCAGCCAGCTCGGCCTGCTCACCGTGGTGCTCGGCGCGGGCACCCCGAAGGCCGCCCTCGCCGGTGTCGCCATGCTGCTGGCGCACGCGCTGTTCAAGGCCGCGCTCTTCCTCGTCGTCGGCATCCTCGACCACAGCGCCGGCAGCCGGGACCTGCGCGACCTGTCCGGCGTGGGCCGCAGCGCCCCGGTGCTCGCCACGGTCGCCGCGCTGGCCGCCGCCTCGATGGCCGGCGTGCCGCCGCTGCTCGGCTTCGTGGCCAAGGAGGCGGTGCTCGGCGCGTTCACCGGGCGGCCGGTGGTGCTCGCCGGGCTGGTCGTGGGAAGCGCGCTGACCGTCGCGTACAGCATCCGGTTCCTCTGGGGCGCGTTCGCGTCGCGGCCGGGTGTCGAGGTCACCGACGTGGAGCCGCCGCCCGCCGCCATGCTCGTACCCCCGGCCCTGCTCGCCGTCGCCGGGTTCGCGGCCGGTCCGGCGGCCGGCTGGCTGGGCGGGCTGCTGCGCCCGTACGCCGAGCTGTTCGGCCCGGTCGAGGAGAAACTGGCGCTCTGGCACGGGCCGACCGCGGCGCTGGGCCTCTCCGCCGTGGTGCTGGCCGGCGGGGTGGTGCTGCACCTGGTCCGCGGCCCGCTCGCCCCCGCGCTGACCCGGCTGCGCGCGCCGGTCGGCGGCAACCAGGGGTACGAGTGGATCACGCACCGGTTCGACCGGTTCGCCATCGAGGTCACCGGCGCCACGCAGCGCGGCGCCCTGCCGCAGTACCTCGGCACCGTGCTCGTCGTCCTGGTGCTGGTGCCGGGCGGCGCCATGCTGCTCACCCGGCCCTGGCGCACCGGGATCGCCGTGTGGGACAACCCGACCCAGCTCGTGGTCTGCGTGGTCATCGCGGTGGCCGCGCTGCTCGCGGTGGGCGCCCGGCGCCGGCTCACGGCCATGCTGCTGGTCGGCGTCACCGGCTACGGCACCGCCATGATGTTCGTCCTCTACGGCGCCCCCGACGTGGCGCTCACCCAGTTCCTCGTGGAGACCGCCACCATCGCCGTCTTCGTGCTGGTGCTGCGCCGGCTGCCGGAACGCTTCTCGGCCCGCCCGCTGCGCCGCAGCCGCTGGGTGCGCCGCGGCATCGGGGTGGCCGCCGGCCTGGTCATGGCCGGCCTGGCGCTGGCCGCGGCCGGCGCGCGACGGGAGCCGTCGGTCTCGGCGGCGTTCCCCGACCTGGCGGTGGCGCAGGGTTACGGCCGCAACGTGGTCAACGTGACCCTTGTCGACATCCGGGCCTGGGACACCATGGGAGAGATCGCGGTCCTCGTGGTGACCGCTACCGGCGTGGCCAGCCTGATCTTCGAGCGGTCCCGCACCGGGCCCCGGCCGCGCCGCCCCGGCCCGGTCCGGTCGCGCCGGGACCGGCGGACGGTCTGGCTGCGCGGCGGGGCGACCCTGCACGAGCGCCGCCGCTCGATCGTCTTCGAGGTGGTCACCCGGCTGATCTTCCACACGGTCCTGCTGTTCTCGCTGTTCCTGCTCTTCTCCGGGCACAACTCCCCGGGCGGCGGCTTCTCCGGCGGCCTGGTCGCCGGCCTCGCGCTGACCGTGCGCTACCTGGCCGGCGGCCGGTACGAGCTGGCCGAGTCGGCCCCGGTCGGCGCCGGCACGGTGCTGGGCGCCGGCCTCGCCGTCTCGGTCGGCAGCGGCGCGCTCGGGCTGCTCCTGTCCGGCCAGGTGCTGGAGAGCGTGAAGATCAACCTCTGGCTGCCGCTGGTCGGCCACTTCTACCTGGTCACGTCGCTCTTCTTCGACATCGGCGTCTACCTCGTCGTGGTCGGGCTCGTGCTGGACATCCTGCGCAGCCTCGGCGCCGAGGTGGACCGGCACGTCGAGGCGGCCGGCGAACCGGCCCGGGGGCTGGCCGTGCAGCGCGAGGGGGAGAGCTCATGACCCGGGGCGAGGCCGGGCCGACCCTGGTGCTGGTGATCGCCGTGGGGGTGCTCGTCGCCACCGGGGTCACCCTGCTGCTGGAGCGGAGCCTCACCCGGATCCTGCTCGGCGTGATCCTGCTCGGCAACGGCGTGAACCTGCTGATCCTGCTCGGCGGCCGGTCCGGGGCCGCGCCCCTGGTGGGCACCGTGCCCGCTTCGGCCATGAGCGACGCGCTGCCGCAGGCCATGGTGCTCACCGCCGTGGTGATCACGTTCGGGCTGACCGCGTTCCTGCTCGCCGTCGCCTACCGGAGCTGGTACCTGTCCGGCGACGACGAGGTGCAGGACGACCTGGAGGACCGGCAGGTCGTCCGGCTCGCCGAGCGCAACGAGGTGTCCACGGCGGACCTCGGCGGCGAGGGGCCGGACAACGATCCGGAGCAGGTGGACCCGGAGCCGGCGCTGCGCCGCCTCCGCCGGCGCGGTGAGGAACAGTGAGCGCGAGGAGTGAGCCGGGGTTGCGAGCCCCGCAGTCGCGAACGAAGGCAAGCACGTGAGCGCGGGGAGTGAGCCGGGGTTGCGAGCCCCGCAGTCGCGAACGAAGGCGGGCGCATGACTCCCGCGCTGGTGCCGCTGCCGGTGGTGGTGCCGCTGCTCGGGGCGGCGCTCACCCTGATCCTGGCCAACCGGCCCCGGTTGCAGCGGTCGGTCAGCGTGCTCGGGCTGACCACCACCCTGGTGGTGGCGGTGGTGCTGCTGGTCGAGGCGTACCGGCACGGGCCCGTCGTGGTCCGGGTGGCCGGCTGGCCGCCGCCGGTCGGCATCGTGCTGGTCGCCGACCAGCTGGCCGCGCTCATGCTGGTGGTGTCCTCGGCGGTCACCCTCTGCGTGCTGCTCTACTCGATCGGCCAGGGGCGGGGGGAGACCAGCGAGAGCGCCCCGGTGAGCATCTACCACCCCACCTACCTGGTGCTCACCGCCGGCGTGACCAACGCCTTCCTGGCCGGGGACCTGTTCAACCTGTTCGTCGGCTTCGAGATCCTGCTGGCCGCGAGCTTCGTGCTGATCACCCTCGGCGGCACGGAGGTCCGGATCCGCACTGGCTCGACGTACGTGGTGGTCAGCATCCTGTCGTCGATGATCTTCCTGGCCGCGCTGGGTCTGGTGTACGCGGCCACCGGCACCGTCAACATGGCGCAGCTCGCCGGCCGGCTGGACGCCCTGCCGCCCGGCGTACGCCTGGCGTTGCAGCTCACCCTGCTGCTCGCCTTCGGCATCAAGGCGGCCGTCTTCCCGGTCTCCGCCTGGCTGCCGGACAGCTACCCGACCGCGCCCGCCCCGGTGACCGCGGTCTTCGCGGGCCTGCTCACCAAGGTCGGCGTGTACGCGATCATCCGTACCGAGACGCTGCTTTTCCCCGGCGGGCAGGTCGCCAACCTGCTCATGGTGGTGGCCGGGCTGACCATGGTGGTCGGCATCCTCGGCGCGGCGGCCCAGTCCGACATGAAGCGGCTCTTCTCCTTCACGCTGGTCAGCCACATCGGCTACATGATCTTCGGGGTGGCGCTGAGCAGCGTGGCGGGCCTGGCCGGGGCGATCTTCTACGTGGTGCACCACATCACCATCCAGACCACGCTCTTCCTGGTCGCCGGCCTGGTCGAGGAGCGCGCCGGCAGCACCGACCTGCGCCGGCTCGGCGGGCTGGCCCGGATCGCCCCGCTGCTCGCCGTGCTCTTCTTCGTCCCGGCCATGAACCTGGCCGGCATCCCGCCGTTCTCCGGTTTCCTCGGCAAGCTCGGCCTGCTCCAGGCGGGCGTGGCGGCCGGCGGGACGCTACCCGCCGTGCTCGTCGGAGCGGGCACCCTGACCAGCCTGCTCACCCTCTACGCCGCCTCCCGGGTCTGGAACATCGCGTTCTGGCGGGCGCCCCGGCTGGCCACCTCCGGCCCGCCCGTCCGGCTGCCCGGGCTGATGGTCGGGGCCACCGCCGCCCTGGTGCTGCTCGGCCTGGTGCTCACCCTGGCCGCCGGGCCGCTGTTCCGGGTCACCGCGGACGCCGCCACCGACCTGCGCCAGCGCACTCCGTACGTCCGGGCGGTCCTGCCGTGACCGACGACCTGCCCCCGGGCCGGTCGGCCGGCGACGCGGAACCGCCGGGCGGCCCCCGACCGGCCGACCTCGCGCCCGACGCGCCCGCGCCCGCCGTGCGCCGGGGTGGGCGGCGCCGCGACCAGGCCGTCGCGCTCGGCTGGCTGGTCGCCATCTGGGTGCTGCTCTGGGGCGACCTGTCCTGGGGCAACCTGCTCGCCGGCCTGGTGATCGGTGCGGCCGTGCTGCTCTTCTTCCCGCTCCCGCCGGTCACCTTCGGCGGGCGGCTGCGCCCCGGCGCCCTGCTGGTCCTCGCGGTCACCTTCGCCGGCGAACTGGTCACCGCCAGCCTGCACGTCGCCGCCGTCGCGCTGCGCCCGGGCTTCCGCCCGCGCGGCGCGATCATCGCGGTGCCGCTGCGGGTGCGCACCGATCTCAACCTGGCGCTCACCGCCGAGGTGATCTCCCTGGTGCCGGGGACCCTGATCGTGGACGTGGACCGCGACCGCGGGGTGCTCTACGCGCACGTGCTCGACGTCCGCCGCCCCGAGGACCTGGCCGACAGCCGGGAGCGGATCCTCGCCGTCGAACGGCGCATCGTCCGCGCCGTCGGCTCCCCCGCGGAGGTACGCCGGCTCAGCCCCGAACCCGTCGATCGGAGGAACCAACCGTGACCGCGCTGCTCGCCCTCGCGCTGACCGTGCTGCTCTCGGTCACCGCGCTGCTCGCCCTGGCCCGGATCTACCGCGGCCCGTCCCTGCTCGACCGGGTCGTCGCCGCCGACCTGCTGCTCTCCACCATGCTGGGCGCGGTGGGCGCGGAGGCGGGGGTCAACGGGCACGCCACCACGCTGCCCGTGCTGGTGGTGCTCTCCCTGCTCGGCTTCGTCGGGTCGGTGTCCCTGGTCCGCTTCGCGGTCCGGGAGGAGGTGTGACCACGGTCGCGGACTGGCTCGGTGGGGCGTGCCTGCTGGCCGGGGCGCTGCTCAGCCTGGTCGCCGGGATCGGCGTGCTGCGCTTCCCGGACGTGCTGGGCCGGATGCACGCCGCCACGAAGCCGCAGGTGCTCGGCGTGCTCCTGCTGCTCGTCGGCCTCGCCCTGCGCCTGCGTACGGCGTCGGACCTGGGCATGATCGCGCTGGTGGCGGTCTTCCAACTGGCCACCGCGCCGGTCGCCGCGCAGATGATCGGGCGGGCCGCCTACCGCTCGGGACGGATCGACCGGGAACTGCTCGACGCCGACGAGCTGTCCGACCGGTGAACCGGACAGCGGGGAGCCTTCCGGCACCCTCAGCGAACGTCCAGCCGCCGCCGATAAAATGGCAGCATGATCGACTCCTCTGCCCAGGAGGGCAGCAGTAGCCAGCCGGGTCGTGCCCGGCAACCTCTGGACCCGACGGCCCCGGGAGCCCTGAACCTCCCGTGCTGATCCTCGTCGGACTCGTCCTCATCATCGTGCTCACCGCCGCCACCGGTTACTTCGTGGCCCAGGAGTTCGGTTACGTCGCCGTGGACCGGGGCAAGCTCAAGCAGCTCGCCGACGGTGGCGACCGCGCCGCGGCCCGGGCCCTGGAGGTGACCGGCCGGCTCTCCTTCATGCTCTCCGGCGCCCAGCTCGGCATCACCGTGACCGCCCTGCTGGTCGGTTACGCCGCCGAGCCGTACCTGGGCGCCGGGCTGGCCGACCTGCTCGGCGTGGCCGGCGTCTCCGACGCGGTGGCGTTGCCGCTGTCGGTGGCTCTCGCCCTGATCATCGCGACCATCGTGCAGATGGTCCTCGGTGAGCTGGCCCCGAAGAACCTGGCCATCGCCCGCGCCGAGCCCTTGGCCCGGGCGCTCGCCCGGTCCACCCTCATGTATCTGCGGATCGCCGGACCGGTGATCACCCTCTTCGACCGGGCCGCCGTGCGGCTGCTCCGCCGGATCGGCATCGAGCCGATCGAGGAGCTGCCGAGCGGCGCCACCCCGGAGGACCTGGAGCAGATCATCGCCGAGTCCCGGGAGGAGGGGCACCTCGACGCCGAGATGTCCGACCTGCTCGACCGGGGCCTCGACTTCCGGGAGCTCACCGCCGGGGAGGCCATGGTCCCCCGGGTCGACGTGCACACCGTACGGGCCGACGAGCCGGTCAGCCGGGTCGTCGAGCTGCTCGACACCGGTCACTCCCGGTTCCCGGTGCGCGGCGCCGAGGGCGTCGACGACCTGGTCGGCGTGATCGGCATCGCCGACGTGCTCGGGGTGCCGCCGGCCGAGCGGGCGACCACCCGGGTCGCCGCGGTGGCCGTACCCCCGTTGCTGGTGCCGGAGACGCTGCCGCTGCCGACGGTGCTGGACCGGCTCCGGGTCGGGCACCGACAGCTCGCCTGCGTGGTCGACGAGTACGGCGGCTTCGCCGGCGTGATCACGCTGGAGGACATCGCCGAGGAGCTGGTCGGGCCGATCCGTGACGAGGACGACCCGCCGGAGCGGGCCCCCGCCCGGCAGGAGGACGGCTCCTGGGTGGTGCCGGCCCGCTGGCGGATCGACGAGGTCGCCGACAGCACCGGCATCGCGCTGCCCGAGGCGCCGGAGTACGACACCCTCTCCGGGCTGGTCATGCGGGAGCTGGGCCGGGTGCCCGAGGTCGGCGACCGGCTGGAGATCGCACTCGCCGCCGACGGCGAGGAGCCGGACGTCGAGCCCCGCGCCCTGGTCGAGGTGCTCGCCGTGGACCGGCACGTGGCCGACTCCGTCCGGCTCCGCACCACGGCCGGCGTGCACGGGGAGGAGGCCGCATGAGCCCCGGGTTCGCGCTCTTCTTCTCCGTGGTGCTCCTGGCGCTCAACGGCTTCTTCGTGGCGGCCGAGTTCGCGCTGGTCGCCGCCAAGCGGTACCGGCTGGAGCAGTCGGCGGCCGGCGGCGGCCGGGCGGCCCGTGCGGCGCTGGACGGCGTCCGCGAGCTGAGCCTCATGCTGGCCGGCGCCCAGCTCGGCATCACCCTGTGCACCCTGGGCCTCGGCGCGCTGGCCGAGCCGGCCATCGAGCACCTGCTCAGCCCGCTGCTGCACGCGGTCGGCCTGCCGGACGCGGTGAGCCACCTGGTCGGGTTGCTGTTCGCCCTGGCCCTGGTGACCTTCCTGCACCTGGTGGTCGGCGAGATGGCCCCGAAGTCCTGGGCGATCACCGACGCGGAGCGCTCGGCGATGCTGCTGGCGCTGCCGTTCCGGGCCTTCGCCCGGGTCGCCCGCCCGGTGCTGTCCGCGCTGAACTCCCTCGCCAACGCCGTGCTGCGGCTGGTGGGAGTCCGCCAGCAGGACCAGCTCGCCCAGGTGCACGGCCCCGACGAGCTGCGCATCCTGCTGGAGCAGTCCCGTGAGCACGGGCTGCTCGGCGCCGAGCAGCACCAGCTGCTGACCAGCATGCTGGAGCTGCAGGGCACCCGGGTGGCGCAGGTGATGGAGCCGTTCGACCGGATCGTCACCGTGCGCCGGGACGACACCGCCGAGCGGATCGAGCACGTGTCCCGCGACAGCGGCCGGTCGCGGCTCGCCGTGGTCGACCGCGGTGGCGAGGTGTGCGGGCTCGTGCACGTGCGCGAGGCGGTCCGCGCGGTCACCACCGGCCGGCCGGCGACCGCCGAGGAGCTCATGACCCCCGCGTTCACCCTGCCCGGCGAGGCGTCGGTCACCGAGGCGGTGGCGGCCATGCGGGGCCGGCAGGCCCAGTTGGCGCTGGTCAGCAACGGGGGCGGCCCGACCCGGCCGATCGGCTTCGTGGCGCTGGAGGACCTCCTCGAGGAGGTCATCGGCGAGTTCGACGACGAGACCGACCCGGTGCCCCGCGGCCGCCGCATGCGCTGACGCCCTCCGGGTGCGCCCGTCGCCGCTGAGGCGACAACGGGCGCACCCGGATCGCATGGGGGAGCGGGCGGTGGGAATGCCCGCCGCATGCGGCTGACCGGGGTGTCGTCGGAGTCCGTGTGGACCGGGCTGTCCGTGAGCACCACGCTGCCCAACCCGAGCACCCGCCCCGGCCTGCGCCTGCCCGGCCGGGTCACCCTGACCGCCGGCGGCACCGACGTCGCCGTCCGGCACATCCGCCTCGGGCTGGTCGCGCAGGCCGAGCCGGAGGATCCGGAGTCGCCGCGCCGGCTCGTGCAGTACCACCAGGTGCCGATCGCCGGCCGGTTCGTGGTGCCGGCCGGGCGGCGGCGCGCCGTCGACTTCGCGATCCCGCTGCCCTGGGAAACCCCGGTGACCATGTTCGGCGGGGTCCCGCTCATGAGCCTGCGCACCGGGTTGCGTACCGAGGTGTCCGTCGACCCGGACCTCGACCAGGGCGCCATGGTGCCGGTGTTCGTCCACCCGCTGCCCACCCAGCAGCACATCCTCGCCGCGCTGGACACCCTGGGCTTCCTCATGCGGCAGGTCGGGCTCCAGTACGGGCGGCTGCCCGGGGTGGAGCAGGCGCTCCCGCTGTACGAGCGGCTGGGGTTCTGGGTGGCCCCGCTCTACGCCGGCCCGATCACCGAACTGGAGGTGCTCTTCGTGACCAACGCGGCGGGCCTGGAGGTACTGCTCTGGCTGGACCGGCGGCTCTCACTGGCCGGGGTGACCCACCAGAGCATCAGCCGGTTCCGGGTCTGGCACGCGGGCGCCGACCGGCGGGACTGGGTCGCCACCGTGGACGGCTGGCTGCGGCAGGCCATCGACCGGCACGCCGCGGCCGCCGCCCCCGCCGACTGGTCCGCCGCGATCCGCGAGTCCGCGCACGTCAGCCGCCCGCCGGACGAGCCGGTCGCCCCCGGCTACGGGCTCGGCGGCACGGCCGGCGGCGCGGGCGTGGGCGGCGGCGGAGGCAGCGACGGCACCTGACGCCGGCCGACCGGCGCGTTGTGGTGCGGCGCCGGGCGGCCGGGTCAGACCGAGGCCGTGGCGAGCTTCAGGCTGAACCCGAGGAAGAGCACGGCCACGGCGGTGGTGCCGGTCGCGGCCAGCCGCCGCCGGCGGTGGAACTGGGCGGCCAGGAAGGTGCCGGTGAGGATCAGCGCGGTCAGGTAGAGCGCGCTGGTCACCTGCGCGATCAGCCCGAGCAGCAGGAACGACAGCGCGGGCCACGCGTACCCGGGGTCGACGAACTGGATGAAGAAGGAGATGAAGAACAGGATCGCCTTCGGGTTGAGCAGGCTGACCACCAGCGCCCGCCGGAACGGGTCCCGCACCGCCGCCGGCTCCGCCGCGTCGATGAGCCGCGGCGCCTCGGGGTCGTTGCGGTCGCGCCAGCGCCGCCAGGCGCCGCGCAGCATGGTCAACCCCAACCACCCGAGGTACGCGGCGCCGGCGTACTTGACCACGAGGAAGAGCGCCGGGTACGCCTTGAGCAGCGACGCCACCCCGGCGGCGGAGAGGATCATCAGCACCGAGTCGCCGACGAACACGCCCCCGGCGGCCCGGTAGCCGGCCGCCACCCCGCGGCGCGCCGCGGTGGAGAGCACGAAGAGCGAGTTCGGCCCGGGCAGCAGCACGATGGCCACGGTGCCCAGCACGTACGTCCAGATGTCGGTGATCCCCAGCACGCCGGTCATCATGACGCCACAGGTGCCGCGGGGCGAAGCCGTTCCCGCAGCGTGACCTGTGCGTTTGGCCACTCCGAGGCGAGCATCGAATAGAGGGCGGACTCCCGCCAGGTGCCGTCGGCGCGCCGCCGGTTGGCCCGCAGGGTCCCCTCCCGCACGGCGCCGAGCCGTTCGATGGCGCGCTGCGAGCGCTCGTTGAGCGAGCTGGTCTGCCAGGTGACCCGGACGGCGTCCAGCTCCTCGAAGGCGCGGGTGAGCAGCAGCAGCTTCGCCTCGGTGTTGATCCCGGTGCGCCACCAGGGCCGGCCGAGCTGGGTGTAGCCGATCTCCACGGTTCGCAGCTCCGGGTCGGGCTGGTAGTAGGAGGTGGTGCCGACCACCACGCCGGTCACGGCGCAGCGCTGCACCCAGGGCATCCGCACCCCACGCCGGTGGGCGTCGAGCCCGGCCCGGATCTGGTCCGCCAGCTCCGCGACGCCGCCCGGGCGCGGGCTGCCGACGTACCGCCAGACCTCCTCGTCGTCGAGGGCGGCGTACAGCTCCTCGGCGTGGGACTCGTCGAGCGGCTCCAGCACGACGTGCTCGCCGCGCAGCACCACGGGCTCCAGCCAGGGCGAGGGTGCCGGTCGCAGGTACGCCGGCACCGGTGCGGTCACCCCGGCGTCCGGCTCCGGCAGCCCCCGGGTGAGCCGCAGCGGCACCACGCCGGCCCAGTACGGCAGGTCGTAGTCGGCCGGTTCGTCGCTCACCCCGCCGGCCCGGATCCGCACCGACACCTCGCGCAGCGGCAGCGCCAGCACGGCCGTCTCGGCCAGCTCCCGGCGGGTCGGGGGCCGGCTGTCGGTGCTGCGCCCGGCGCCCAGCTTCTCCACGAGCGCGGTGAGCACCCGGGTCTTCTCCCGCTCGTCGGTGACCAGCCGGGCAATGCCGTGCGCGACGACCGACCGGTAGTTGGCGCTGTGGTGGAACTGGGACCGGCCGAAGATCAGCCCGTCGAGGTGGGTGACCGCGACGCAGACCGGGAGCCCGTCCTCGCCGCGGGCGGCGAGCAGCGGCCGGCTGCCGGTGGAGCCGTGCACGTAGAGGGTGTCGTCGAGGCGCACGACCAGGGTGGGCAGGACGCGCGGCTCGCCGTCCACGGTGAACGCGAGCGCGCAGTGGTACGCCTCGTCGAGCAGGGCGTGGGCGGTCTCCCGGTCGTACTGCATCCGGTCCCGGGTGCGGCTGGCCGTGGTGCGCTCGGTCGGGGGGTACATGCGACATCCCACCTTTGTTCTAGTACAATCTCCGAACTGTGG
Source organism: Micromonospora chaiyaphumensis (assembly GCF_900091435.1). GTDB lineage: Bacteria > Actinomycetota > Actinomycetes > Mycobacteriales > Micromonosporaceae > Micromonospora > Micromonospora chaiyaphumensis. Next base: position 181,325 of record NZ_FMCS01000012.1, on the reverse strand, counting down.
CAGCACGTTATCAGATCAGCGGCTCCTCGTCGGCGGCGATTTCGGCGAGCGTGGAAAGCGGCATCCGGGCCGGCGACCTCGCCCCGGGCGACGCCCTGCCCGCCGTCCGCGCCCTCGCCACCGCGCTGGGCGTCAGCCCGGCCACCGTGGCGAAGGCGTACCAGGAGCTGCGGCAGCGTGGCCTGGTGGTCACCGCCGGCCGGCACGGCACCCGGGTCCGCCCGCGCCCGCCGGTGGCCAGCCGCCGCTCCGCGCTGCTGCCTCCGCCACTGCCCGGTGGCCGCGACCTCTCCGCCGGCAATCCCGACAGCCGGCTGCTGCCGCCGCTCGGCCCGCACCTGGCCGCGCTCGCCGCCGAGTTCCGCGCCCCCGGCGGTTACGCGGCCACCGCCGTCCTGCCCGAGCTGGCCGCCGCCGCCCGCGACCGGCTCGCCGCCGACGGCGTGCCCGCCGACGAGATCACCGTGACCGGCGGCGCGCTCGACGGCATCGAGCGCCTGCTCGCCGCCCACCTGCGCCCCGGCGACGCGGTCGCGGTCGAGGACCCCGGCTGGGCCAACCTGCTCGACCTGCTCGCCGCGCTCGGGCTGCGCGCCATCGGGGTGCCGATGGACGACGAAGGGCCCACCGCGCCCGGGGTCCGGGCCGCGCTGGCCGCCGGCGCCCGCGCGCTGATCGTCACGAGCCGGGCCCAGAACCCCACGGGCGCAGCAGTCTCCGCCGGCCGGGCGGCCGAGCTCCGTACGCTCCTCGGCGGCCGGCCCGACCTGCTGCTGATCGAGGACGACCACGCCGCCGAGCTGGCCCGCGTACCCCTGCACCCGCTCGCCGGGGCGACACCGGCGTGGGCCTTCGTCCGGTCGGTGAGCAAGCCCTACGGCCCCGACCTGCGGCTCGCCGTGCTCGCCGGCGACGAGGCCACCGTGGCGCGGGTGGCCGGCCGGGCCCGGGTCGGTGCCGGCTGGGTCTCCACCGTGCTGCAACGCCTGGTCCTGGCGCTCTGGCGCGACCCGGCCACCGCCGACCTGGTCGGCCGCGCGGCGGAGAGTTACGAGCGGCGGCGCGACGGGCTGGTCGAGGCCCTCGCGGCGCGGGGGGTGGCCGCGCACGGGCGGACCGGCATCAACGTGTGGGTGCCGGTGCCGGACGAGACGGTCGCGGTCACCGCCCTGCGGGACGCCGGTTGGTCGGTGGCGCCCGGCGCGCTGAACCGGATCGCCGCCGCCCCCGGCGTGCGGATCACGGTCAGCCGGCTCGACGAGGCCGACCTCGGCCCGCTGGCCGACGCGGTGGCCCGCGCGGTCCGGCCGGGGCCCGCCGGGTTCACCACCTGAGCCGCGGCATGCCCCGGCCGCCCGCGGGTAACCGCGGCCGGGAGGTGCGTGGCATGGCTAGGAACGGATCCCGGACCGGTCTCTGGATCGGCGTGGCGGCGGTCGTGATCATCCTGGTGATCATCGCGATCGCGCTGGCCTCGCGCGGCGGTGGTGGCGGCTCCGGATACTGACGGCGGCCCGGGCGCATCCGGCGTCGATGCCGAAACCGGTATATAAAGCTGGCATGGCCGAGACCGAGAACGCCCCCGGAGCCCAGGAGTTCATCCCGCCGCAGGCGGACACCATCGAGCAGTTGCGCGACGCCGCGGCCGGCTGCCGGGGCTGCGAGCTCTACCGGGACGCCTCGCAGACGGTGTTCGGCCGCGGCGACGAGAGCGCCCGGGTCGTGTTCGTCGGGGAGCAGCCCGGCGACATGGAGGACCAGAAGGGCCTGCCCTTCGTCGGCCCGGCCGGCCGGCTGCTGCGCAAGGCCGTGGACGACGCCGGCATCGACCCCGGCCACATCTACCTCACCAACGCCGTGAAGCACTTCCGCTTCGAACTGCGCGGCAAGCGGCGGATCCACCAGACGCCCGACCGGGTGCACATCACCGCCTGCCGGCCCTGGCTGGTGGCCGAGTTCGCCCGGCTGCACCCGGAGATCGTGGTGGTGCTCGGCGCCACCGCCGCCAAGGCCCTGCTCGGCCCGACCTTCCGGGTGACGAAGCAGCGCGGCGAGCTGCTGCCCTGGCCGGCCGCCGCCCAGCACCCCGAGGACTTCGCCCGGGTCCCGGTCGACAACACCGGAAAGGTCGCCGACGCCCCGGAGGCCCGGCTGCTGGCCACCATCCACCCCTCCGCCGTGCTGCGCGCCGACAACCAGGACGTCGCCTACGACGGGCTCGTGAAGGACCTGAAGGTGGCCGCCCGCGCGCTGCGCTAGTCGCGGCCCTGCCAGGTGCAGAGGCAGACCCGGTTGCCGTCGGGGTCGGCCAGCACCCAGAAGTTCGGTGCCGCCGCGTCGCTGACCAGCGTCCCGCCGGCGGCCAGCGCGGCCTCCATGCGTGGCCCCACCTCCGCCGGGTCCACCCACACGTCGGGGTGCCAGCGCTGGCGGGGCTCGTCGCGGCCGGACTCCTGGAACCAGACCGTGGGCAGCGCGCCGGCCGGATCGCGCACCTCGTCGCCGGGCCCGTGGCCGGCCGGCTCCGCCACGGCCAGCACCGCGCGCCAGAACGGCAGCACGGCGGCGAAGTCGGGGCTGTCCAGGGCGAGTTCGAGCCGCGCCACGCCGGTGGCCGCCGTGGCCAGGCCGGCCTCGGCGGCGAGCGCGGAGACGGCCCGGGCCAGCCGGACGTCGCGGTCGGTGACCCCGCCCGCGTCGTGCGACCAGAGCCGCACGTCGACGTGGGTGTAGCGCAGGTCCAGGTCGGGATGGTGGTCCCGCCGCTCGGCCTCCGCGCCGATGGCGTCCACCAGGGACAGTCCGGCTGCGAAGTCCGGCGTACGGATGCGGGTGTGCAGGGCGCCGAGCAGGTACGTCCACCCGTCCAGGCCGGCGTCGGCGATCTGCGCTCCGGTCAGCGTGCTCATCCCGCCATGCTGGCGTACCCCGGGCTGCCGGACCAGTGCGACGGCGGCGGAATGGACCTGCCCGGCGGCCGGCGCGGGCCGTAGCCTCGCGGTATGACCGCCGCTGATCTTGACCTGTCCGTGCGCAACGCCGCCGCACTCTAGCCCTCGCCGAGGCCCGGGGGCACGGGCTGGTGCGCCGGCCCGGCTTCCTCCCGGTCACCGACGCCACCTGGTGGAGCTGAGCGGGTTCGCCTCTGGGCAGCGCGGGCCGGCGGTGCCAGACTGGCCGCCATGGAGCAGCATCTCTACGAGCCCGTCCACCAGGAGTTCCGGGACCTGTGCCGCCAGTTCCTCGCCCGGGAGGCCGTGCCGCACCACGAACGCTGGGAGGCCGACGGGATCGTCGACCGCGAGGTGTGGCGCCGGGCGGGCGCGGCCGGGCTGCTCGGCATGGACGTCGACCCCGAGCACGGCGGCGGCGGGCAGCGCGACTTCCGGTTCAACGCGGTGCTCGACGAGGAGATCATCGCGGCGGGCTGCACCGGGCTGGGCTTCGGGCTGCACAACGACGTGGTGGCCCCGTACCTGACCGAGCTGACCACCGACGACCAGCGCAAGCGCTGGCTCCCGGGCTTCTGCTCCGGCGACGTGGTCACCGCCATCGCGATGAGCGAGCCGGGCGCGGGCAGCGACCTGGCCGGCATCCGCACGAGCGCGGTCCGCGACGGCGACAGCTGGGTGCTCAACGGGCAGAAGACGTTCATCACCAACGGCGAGCTGGCCGACCTCGTGGTGGTGGTCGCCAAGACCGCCCCCGACCAGGGCGCGCACGGGGTGAGCCTGATCGTGGTGGAGACCGGCACGCCCGGCTTCGGCCGGGGCCGGCGGCTGGCCAAGGTCGGCCTGAAGGCCAACGACACGGCCGAGCTGTTCTTCGACGACTGCCGGGTGCCGGCCGAGAACCTGATCGGCACCGAGAACCACGGCTTCTACCACCTCATGGCCAACCTGCCGCGGGAGCGGCTGAGCATCGCGGTCGCCGCGGTGGCCGCGGCGGAGAAGCTGCTCGCGCTCACCCTCGACTACGCCCGCTCCCGGGAGGCGTTCGGCCGGCCGATCGGGCGGTTCCAGCACAACCGGTTCCTCCTGGCCGAGCTGGACACCGAGGTGACCATCGCACGGACCTTCGTGAACCACTGCGTGGCCGAGTACAACGCGGGCCGGCTCTCGGTCACCGACGCGGCCAAGGCCAAGTGGTGGACCACCGAGCTGCAGAACAAGGTGGCCGACCGCTGCGTGCAGCTGCACGGCGGCTACGGCTTCATGCTGGAGTACCCGGTGGCGAAGGCCTGGCTGGACAGCCGGGTGCAGACCATCTACGGCGGCACCACCGAGATCATGAAGGAGATCATCGGCCGGGGTCTCGGCCTGTAGCGAAACCGGGTGCCGGCGAGCCGGTCGGGTGCGGGAGGATGATGACCCCTTACTCCCAGGAGCATCCGCCATGGCCACCGACCTGACCGCACCGGCACCGAGCCGGCTCGACGTCGCCCCGATCCAGCGGCGCACCGTCCGGCTGCTCCTCCTCACGCAGATCATCGGCGGCATCGGCGTCACCATCGGCATCTCGGTCGGCGCGCTGCTCGCCGCCCGGGTCGCCGGCACCGCCCTGGCCGGGCTGGCACAGAGCGCCGGGGTGGTCGGCGCCGCGCTGCTCGCCGTGCCGGTCACCCGGATCATGGCGGCCCGGGGTCGGCGGCCGGGGCTGGTCACCGCGTACCTGGTCGGGTCGGTCGGGGGCGTGCTGGTGGTGGTCGCCACGGTCGTCCAGTCGGTGCCGCTGCTCTTCCTCGGCATGCTGCTCTTCGGCGGCGGGACCGCGGCCAACCTCCAGGCCCGCTACACGGCCGTGGACCTGGCCGAGCCGGCCCGCCGGGGGCGCCAGCTCTCGCTGGTCGTCTGGGCCACCACGATCGGCGCGGTGGCCGCGCCGAACTTCGCCGCGCTCGCCGACGCCACCACTCGCGGCTGGGGCCTGCCGGCACTGGCCGGCCCGTTCGCCTTCAGCGCCGCCGCGTTCGTGCTGGCCGCCGCCGTACTGGCCGCGCTGCTCCGGCCGGACCCGCTGCTCACCGCGCGCCGGCTGGCGGCGGCCGAGACCCCGGCCGACCCGGTCCCGGCGCCGGGTGGGACCGCCCGGCGCCGCGCGGGCATGGTGGCGGCCTGGCGCACGGTACGCGAGCGGCCCGCCGCCCGCCTCGGCATCGCCGCCGTGGCCATGGGCCACCTCGTGATGGTCGCCGTCATGTCGATGACCCCGGTACGCCTCGGCGAGTCGCACTCCGACGCCGACGTGCTGCGGGTGGTCGGCATCGTGCTCAGCCTGCACATCGCCGGCATGTACGCGCTCTCCCCGCTGGTCGGCTGGCTCACCGACCGGCTGGGCCGGCGCCCGGTGATCCTCGGCGGGGTGGCCCTGCTGCTGGCCGCCTGCGCGGTCGCCGGCACGGCCGGGCACCACACCCCGCTGCTCTCGGTGGGTCTGGCCCTGCTCGGGCTGGGCTGGTCGGGCACCATGGTGGCCGGCTCGACCCTGCTGTCCGAGTCGGTGCCCACCGCCGACCGGCCCGGCGTGCAGGGCCTCTCCGACCTGGTCATGGGGCTGGCCGGGGCGGGCGCCGCGGCGGCGAGCGGGTTTGTCATGCGGGGACCGGGTTATCCGACCCTGACCCTGCTGGCGGCGATCGCGGTGGTGCCGCTGGTGGCGCTAGCGTTGCGTCCGGCGCCGGTCGCGGTGCCGGTGGAACTCGGGCATCCGGCGGACGAGGTGCCCGGCGAGGAGGAGTGACACGTGCGGCTGACCGACTTCTGGGCGCGGCTGGAGGAGGCGTTCGGGCCGGGCTACGCGGCCAGCATCGCCAGCGACCAGGTGCTGTCCCAGCTCGGCGGGCGGACCATCGAGCAGGCCCTCGCCGCGGGGGAGGAGACGCACGTGGTGTGGCGCGCCGTGGTCGCCGCGTATCCCGACCGGGTGCCCGCGCGACTACGCTGAGCAGCCTTTTCGCCGGTTCCGCGTGTCGCTTGTCGAGTCGTACACCTGTTCGGCTATTGTCCACAGCGGGGTGCTCGTCCACAGCTCGCGGCCCGTCGGCTGGTTTTCTGTCGGACCCAGCGCCTAGCGTGTCCGCGTGACGCGAAGCTCAGGAAAGACGCCGGCGAAGGCAGGGGTGGCAACGATGGCGGCAGGGCCGGACCGGGAGAAGGCACTCGACCTTGCTCTCGCTCAGATCGACAAGCAGTTCGGCAAGGGTTCGGTGATGCGGCTGGGGGAGCGGCCCGTCGTCCAGACGGCGGTCATCCCGACCAGCTCCATCGCGCTCGACGTGGCGCTCGGCGTGGGCGGTCTGCCCCGCGGCCGGGTCGTGGAGATCTACGGCCCCGAGTCCAGCGGTAAGACCACGGTCGCCCTGCACGCGGTGGCCAACGCCCAGCGGGCCGGCGGCATCGCCGCCTTCATCGACGCCGAGCACGCGCTCGACCCGGAATACGCGAAGGCCCTCGGCGTCGACACCGACGCCCTGCTGGTCTCCCAGCCGGACACCGGCGAGCAGGCGCTCGAGATCGCCGACATGCTGGTCCGCTCCGGCGCCATCGACATCATCGTCATCGACTCGGTCGCCGCGCTCGTGCCGCGCGCCGAGATCGAGGGCGAGATGGGCGACAGCCACGTCGGTCTCCAGGCCCGGCTCATGAGCCAGGCGCTGCGGAAGATCACCGGTGTGCTCAACAACACCGGCACCACGGCCATCTTCATCAACCAGCTCCGCGAGAAGATCGGCGTGATGTTCGGCAGCCCGGAGACCACCACCGGTGGTCGGGCGCTGAAGTTCTACGCCTCGGTCCGGCTCGACGTGCGCCGCATCGAGAGCCTCAAGGACGGCACCGACGTGGTCGGCAACCGCACCCGGGTCAAGGTCGTGAAGAACAAGGTCGCGGCGCCGTTCAAGCAGGCCGAGTTCGACATCATGTACGGCAAGGGCATCTCCCGCGAGGGCTCGCTCATCGACGTCGGCGTCGAGCAGGCGATCATCCGCAAGTCCGGCGCCTGGTACACCTACGACGGTGACCAGCTCGGCCAGGGCAAGGAGAAGGCCCGCGAGTTCCTCCGGGAGAACCCGGACGTGGCGGCCGAGATCGAGAAGAAGATCCTGGAGAAGCTCGGCGTCGGCACCGGCGCGGGCGACGCCGCCGGCGGCCCGGAGCTGCCGCCGGTCGACTTCTGATCCCCGGCTGACCCGTGGCAGGACGACGCGCCCGCACGGGGCGTGGCTGGGACGCCAGCCCGCCCCGCACGGGTGACGCCACCACTCCACCGCGGCCGCGCCGCGGCCGCCGGGGCCGGTCCGAGGAGCCTGATGCCGAGGCGACGCCCGCGCCGCCCCGCGACGAGGCCGAGCTGGCCCGTGAGATCTGCCTGCGGCAGCTCGCGGTCCGGCCGCGCACGCGTGCCGAGCTGGCCGGCGCCCTGGCCAAGCGGGGCATCTCCGAGGAGGTCGCCGACCAGGTCCTCGACCGCTACGACGAGGTCGGCATCGTGGACGACGCCGCCTTCGCCCGGGCCTGGGTGAGCAGCCGGCACAACGGTCGCGGGCTGGCCCGCCGGGCTCTCGCCAACGAGCTGCGCCAGCGCGGCGTCGACGGCGAGGTGGCCGGCGCGGCCCTCGACGAGATCGACGAGGAGACCGAGGCGGAGACCGCCCGGGCCCTGGTGGAGCGGAAACTGCGCTCGACCCGGGGCGAGCCCGATGCGGTGTTCCGTCGCCTCGTCGGGATGCTGGCCCGCAAGGGCTACCCGGCCGGCGTGGCCATCCGGGCCGTGAAGGACGCGCTGGCCGCGCAGAGCGCCGAGGCGGCCGAGTTCGCCGAGCACATCGACGCCGACGCCCTGGCCGACGCCGAGCACGACCTCGACCCCGCCGCCCGTCCCCTCGACTGACCCCGTCCGAGCGACGTCAGGATCCACTCCCGCGGAGGTGTGCGGCGTGTTGAAGGCGTGTCTCAACGGCGGGCGGCAGTGGCAGGACCATCCGGCCGTGCCCGTGACGCCCGACGAACTGGCGGCCGAGGCGGCCCGGTGCGCGGCGGCCGGAGTGGCGGCCGTGCACGTGCACCCTCGCGACGCCGACGGCGCCGAGTCGCTCGACCCGGGCGTCATCGCCGCGGCGGTCACCGCGATCCGGGCCGCCCGGCCCGGCCTGCCCGTCGGGGTGAGCACCGGCGCCTGGATCGCCCCCGAGCCCGCCGACCGGGTCGCCGCCGTCCGCGCCTGGACGGTGCTGCCCGACTTCGCCTCGGTCAATGCCCACGAACCCGGCGCGGCGGCCGTCGCGGCCGCCCTGCACGAGCGGGGCGTGCTGGTCGAGGCCGGCCTCTGGACGACGGCGGCGGTCGACGCCTGGCGCCGCTGGCCGGCGCCGACCGGGCGGATCCTCGTCGAGTGCCTGGCCGAACCGGTCGACGTGGCCCTCGCCGACGCCGCCGCCATCCTCGCGGCGCTGCCTGCCGACCGCCCGCCCGTGCTGCTGCACGGCGAGGGCCCGGCGACGTGGCCGGTGCTCGCCGAGGCGGTCCGCCGCGGCCTCGACACCCGGATCGGCCTGGAGGACACCCTGGTCCTGCCGGACGGCAGCACCGCACCGGACAACGTGGCGCTGGTGACGGCGGCCCGCACCCTCGGCGCCCACTGAGCGGCGACCGCGCCTGCTGGAACCGATGATGCGCGCTCGCCGTGCCGCCGATTGCCCGCTCGGCGCTGTGCTCGCCCAGGTCCGTGCCTTCTCGCCCGCCGCCGGTGTGCAGCACCGGGGAGATCTTGGTAGGAAATGGCCCCTATAGGGGCCATTTCCTACCAAGATCTTATGAGCGGAGGGGCGCCGTCGCGAGATCTTGGCGAGTTGGCGTTCGCCTTGAACGGGAGGTCTCCAAGATCCGTCGGTCACCGTCTGAGCGGAGCTGCCGCCCCTCTGGGGGAGCCAACGGTGAAACGCGAATCACTCTTGCGGGAAGTTCTGGTCTGGCGTAGGTGGCGACGAGTCACCCCCGAACCGGGGCCGGCGCGGTCGCGTTACGGCCCCTGAGCAGGTCGGGAACGTGACCGAGGCGGCCGTGCGGGGTGAATTTTGTCCGGCCGTGTCCGGCATCTGGACAGCGCTGAGTGACGCCTCAACTTCTCTCCGTCCGGGTGGTTTGATCATGAGTCCTTGACCGAACGGCCCCTCGCGACCTAGCCTCGCCATACAGGCTCACTTTGCCCGACCAGCGCAGGCTAAGCGCACAACATAGATCGCGTAACAGAACAGCATCACTTTGGCCAGCTACACCGGCCTTTGACGGCAAGCTCCGGGGCGGTGCGCCCGGAGCCGACCCGACAACTGCAACCGGCCGCCGGCGATGTCCCCACGGGGGCACCGCCGACGGAAAGCTACCCACAGCCAGCCGCTCCGGTCGGGCGTCCAGAGCCGCAGGTGCGTGCCGTCCGCACGCCGCCTGCGGTGCCGACGTTCAGGGGAGGCGGCCATGGCGGGGCGGCAGAGGTTCACCGGCGGTCTTCCACGCGCTGCCGGCCGCTCCTCGCCGGCCGACGGCCCCGACTTCCCGGGGGCGGCCGCACCGGCGCGCAGCGGAGCGGCCGCACCGGCGCGCAGCGGAGCGGCCGCACCGGCGCGCAGCGGAGCGGCCGCACCGGCGCGCAGCGGAGCGGCCGCACCGGCCGACAGCGGAGTAGACGCGCCGGCCCGCAGCGGAGCAGGTGCGCCGGACTCGATCGGCGGGCGCCGGTCCGGAGCGCGCGCATGAGTGGCTTCGACGTCGTCATCCTCGCGGTGGTGCTGCTGCTCGTCGTGGTGGTGGTCGGCGCCGTCCTGTTCGGCGTGCGCACCCTGCGGCGGCTGAACTTCGCGCCCGCCCCGGAGGATCCGGCCTTCATCGCCGAGAAGGACCGCCAGGAGCAGTCGCTGGCGGCCCTGCGGAGCGCCGCCGACGAGGCGAACAGCACGATCGACGTCGCGAAGTCGGCCGCCGCCGCGGCCCGCGCCGAGGCGGCCGCCGCGAAGGCCGAGGCGAAGGCGGCCCGGGCCGAGGCCCGGCGGGTGCTCGACGACGCCCGCGCCGAGGCCGACACGGTGCTGGAGCGCGCGCACAAGCAGGCCGAGGCCGACGCCGAGCAGCTTCGTGCCGCCGCCCGGCGCAGCGGCGAGCGGGAGGTGGCGGTGCTCGCCGCGACCACCCGGGAGCAGGCCGCCGAGGTCGAGCGGCGGGCGGCCCGGATGGACGAGCGGGAACGGCTGCACACCGAGGAGGTGGAGCGGCTCGCCGAGCGGGAGCGGCAGCTCACCGCCGCCAGCGCCGCGCTCGCGGCCCGGGAGGCCGGGCTGGTGGAGCGGGAGCAGGCGCTCACCGAGGCGGAGGAGCAGCGCCGCCGCGAGCTGGAACGGGTGGCCGGGCTGACCGCCGACACGGCCCGCGCCGAGCTGGTCGAGTCGATCGAGGGGCAGGCCAAGCGGGAGGCCGCGCTGCTGGTCCGGGAGATCGAGGCCGACGCGCGCGGCACCGCCGAGCAGCGGGCCCGGCACATCGTGGTCGACGCCATCCAGCGGGTGGCCAGCGAGCAGACCGCGGAGAGCGTGGTCAGCGTCCTGCACCTGCCCGGGGACGAGATGAAGGGGCGCATCATCGGCCGGGAGGGGCGCAACATCCGCGCCTTCGAGTCGGTCACGGGGGTCAACCTGATCATCGACGACACCCCCGAGGCGGTCCTGCTCTCCTGCTTCGACCCGGTACGCCGGGAGGTCGGCCGGCTCACCCTGGAGAAGCTGGTGCTGGACGGCCGGATCCACCCGCACCGGATCGAGGAGGTCTACGACCTGGCCCGGCACGAGGTGGAGGAGCTGTGCCACCGAGCGGCCGAGGACGCCCTGGTCGAGGTCGGCATCACCGAGATCCATCCGGAGCTGGTCACCCTGCTCGGCCGGCTGCGCTACCGGACGTCGTACGGGCAGAACGTGCTCAAGCACCTCGTGGAGACCGCGCACATCGCCGGCATCATGGCCGCGGAGCTGCGGCTGGACGTGCCGACAATCAAGCGCTGCGCGTTCCTGCACGACATCGGCAAGGCGCTCACCCACGAGGTGGAGGGCAGCCACGCGATCATCGGCGCCGACCTGGCTCGCAAGTACGGGGAGAGCGAGGACGTGGTGCACGCCATCGAGGCGCACCACAACGAGGTGCCGCCGCAGACCATCGAGGCGGTGCTCACCCAGGCGTCGGACGCCTGCTCGGGCGGGCGGCCGGGGGCGCGGCGGGAGAGCCTGGAGGCGTACGTCAAGCGGCTGGAGCGGATCGAGGAGATCGCGGCCGGCAAGCTGGGCGTGGAGAAGGTCTTCGCCATGCAGGCCGGCCGGGAGATCCGGGTGATGGTCAAGCCGGAGGACGTCGACGACATCGGCGCGGCGGTCCTGGCCCGGGACGTGGCCAAGCAGATCGAGGAGGAGCTGACCTATCCCGGTCAGATCCGGGTGACGGTGGTCCGCGAGTCCCGGGTCACCGAGATCGCCCGCTGACGACAGGGAGGTGCGAAGGGCCGGCCCGGATCACCGGGCCGGCCCTTCGCGACAGGCGGGCGGTCAGGTGGCGGTGCCGGCGACAGCTTCCGTGCCGAGTTCGGTGCCGCCGGCCCCGGTACGGGGGGCGGAGCGGCGGCCCTGGCTGAGCCGGCGCTGGACGAACTGCGCCAGCTTCGACAGCGAGTAGTTCACCGCGATGAACAGCACCGCGATCACGGCGTAGACCTGGATCGGGTTGCCCAGCACACCGATGATCTGCTTGCCGATGTTGAGCGTCTCCTCGTAGCTGATGATGAAGCCGAGCGAGGTGTCCTTGAGCACCACGACGAGCTGGCTGATCAGCGCCGGGAGCATGATCCGGAACGCCTGCGGCAGCAGGATCATCCGGGTGGTCTGGGCGGGCGAGAGCCCGATCGCGGCGGCGGCCTCGGCCTGGCCACCCGGCAGGCCCTCCATGCCGGACCGGAGGATCTCGGCGATGACCACCGAGTTGTAGATGGTCAGACCGATGACCAGGTACCACAGCGTGTCGAAGGTGACGCCGAACTCGGGGAAGCCGCGGGCCACGAAGAAGATGGTGATGACCACCGGCAGGCCCCGGAAGACCTCGACGCAGACCCGGGTGAGCGCGGAGAGCACCCAGCTCAGCCCGCGCAGCAGGTATGCCACCGGCGTCGCCAACCCGGTGAAGCGCCGCCGGGTCAGGCTCTTGAGCTGGATCCGCAGCACGGCGATCAGGGTGCCGACCACGAGGGAGGCGACGATGGCCAGCACGGCGGCGGTCAGCGTGTTCTTCAGGCCGAGGCCGATCCGGTCCCAGACCTGGGAGAAGTTCTCGTTCGAGGGGTCGACCAGCGGCCCCCACAGCTCCATCGAGAACTGGCCCTTGTCGGCCAGCGGCCGGTAGATCAGGAAGTACGCCCCGACCAGCACCACCACGGTGGCGACAAGGCTGCCGATGAGGGTGATCCGCCGCTGGCGGGGACCCGGGACGTCGTAGAGGACGCTGGTCTGCTGGCTCATCGCGCCACCGCCTGTCGCTTCTCGATCCGGTCGAGGAGGGCTCCGAGCGGCACGGTCATGATGAGGTATCCGACGGAGATGCCGATGGCGACGGGGATGAAGGCGTAGCCCTCGGCCCCGGTGAGCTGGTCGGCGGTCGCCGACAGGTCACCCACCACGCCGAAGAAGCCGATCAGCGCCGAGTTCTTGATCATCGCGATGATCACCGAGCCGAGCGGCACCACGGAGGCCTTCCAGGACTGCGGCAGCACCACGTACCGGAGGTTCTGGCCGAAGGTGAGGCCGAGCGACCGGGCGGCCTCGGCCTGGCCGGCGGGGACCGCGTTCACACCGGACCGCAGCGCCTCGCAGACGAACGCCGCCGTGTAGAGCACCAGGGCGATCAGCGCGAAGCGGAAGTACGGGAGGTCCGTGCCGAGCCGGCTGAAGACGGCGTCCAGCCCCGGGATGCGCAGGAAGTCGGCGTTGGAGCCGAGCGCCGGCAGCCCGAAGGCGGCGAAGAACATCACCACGGTCAGCGGCATGTTCCGGAAGACGTTCACGTAGCCGGTGCCGAGCGCCCGCAGCGGCGGCACCGGGGAGATCCGGAGCACCGCCACGACGGCGCCCAGGATCAGGGCGCCGATCGCGGCGAGCACGCAGATCTGGAGGGTGAGCCAGAATCCACCCGCGAAGACGTCGAACTTGTCGATGAGCACACTCACGGGTCGGACTTCCTCCCCACCCTCCAGATCGAACGGATCAGATCAGTAGCGGTTGACGGTCGGCGGGTTGCCCAGCTCGGCGCCGAACTTGCCCGCGGTGTCGTCCCAGGCCTTCTTCCAGCTGCCGTCGCCGAACGCCTTCTCCAGCGTGTCGTTGACGAAGTTGCGGAAGTCGGTGTCCTCCTTCTTCACCCCGATGCCGTACGGCTCCTTGGTGAAGTTGTCACCGGCCAGCTTGAAGGAGGCCTCGTCCTTGGCGATGTAGCCGAGCAGGATGACGTTGTCCGTGGTGACGGCGTCCACCTGGCCGCCCTTCAGGGCGTCACGGCACTTGTCGTAGGTGTCGAAGAGCACCACCTGGGTGGCGACGTCCTTGACGTACTTCTTGATGTTCTCGGCCGGGGTCGAGCCGGTCACCGAGCAGACCTTCTTGGTGCCGTCCTTGAAGGAGTCCGGACCGGTGATGGTGGTGTCGTCCTTCTTCACCAGGATGTTCTGGCCGGCCTCGTAGTACGGCCCGGCGAAGGCGATGCGCTCCTTGCGCTTGTCGTTGATCGTGTAGGTCGCCGCGACCAGGTCGACGGTGCCGTTGACGATCACGTCCTCGCGGACCTTGGAGGGCGTCTCCACCCACTCGATCTTGTCCTCGGGGATGCCGAGCTCCTTGACGATGATCTTCGCGACCTCGACGTCGAAGCCCTCCGGCTTGCCCGACAGCCCCTTCAGGCCGAAGCCCGGCTGGTCGAACTTCGTGCCGATCTTGATCTTCTGGGCCTTGTTGAGCTTCTCCATGGTGCTGCCGGCGGCGAAGGACTTGCTGCCCGCGCCGGTGCCCTCGTCGCCGTCGTCACCACCGCAGGCGGCCAGGCCCAGCGCCAGGGTCGCCGCCGCGGCGACCGCGGCCACGCGCTTGAAACGCATACTCTTCTCCTTCTTCGACGGAGCCACCGGGGGCGGCGCACTCCAACTACGGACGCTCAGTGCGTGAGGATCTTGGACAGGAAGTCCTTGGCCCGCTCGCTGCGCGGGTTCGCGAAGAACTCCGTGGGCGGGGCCTCCTCGACCAGCTGGCCGTCGGCCATGAAGACCACCCGGTTGGCCGCGTGCCGGGCGAAGCCCATCTCGTGGGTCACCACGACCATGGTCATGCCGTCGCGGGCCAGCGAGGTCATCACCTCCAGCACCTCGCCGACCATCTCCGGGTCCAGCGCGCTGGTCGGCTCGTCGAAGAGCATCGCCTTGGGCTGCATGGCCAGCGCGCGGGCGATGGCCGCCCGCTGCTGCTGGCCGCCGGAGAGCTGCGCCGGGTACTTGTCCGCCTGGTTGGCGATGCCCACCCGGTCGAGCAGCGCCAGGCCGCGCTCACGGGCGGCGGCCGGCTTCTCCCGGCGCACCTTGACGGGGCCGAGGGTGACGTTCTCCAGGATGGTCTTGTGCGCGAAGAGGTTGAACGACTGGAACACCATGCCGACCTCGCTGCGCAGCTTGGCCAGCGCCTTGCCCTCGGCGGGCAGCGGGGTGCCGTCGAAGGTGATGGTGCCCGAGTTGATCGGCTCCAGCCGGTTGATGGTGCGGCAGAGCGTCGACTTGCCGGAACCGGACGGGCCGATCACGACGACCACCTCGCCCCTCCCGACGGAGAGCGAGACGTCGTCCAGCACGTGCAGCGGGCCGAACCACTTGTTCACCCCGTCGAGCACGATCAGCGGTTCGCCCGTCGTCACGTCGTCCACCGTCCCTGTCGTCCATATGGAAAAGCGGGGTCGCGAGACCCCCGGTTGGGCAACTGTAGGCGGGGTGATGTGGCAGAACGCAACTCGAATGGTCACGGAGCGGTAACACCGGTCACCGCCGTACCCGTCAGTCCGAATTCCGTCACGAAAAGGGGGTTCCGAATGGCCGTCACGACGGTTCACGGAGATCATGTGGGGATGACATCTGCGGTCCGGCTGACCGATTACGCCCGCGGCGGCGGCTGCGCCTGCAAGATTCCGCCGGGGGAACTGGAGACGATGGTGGCCGGGCTGGCGCCGGCCGTCGGCGCGGCCGATCTGCTGGTCGGCCTGGAGCACGGCGACGACGCCGCGGTGGTCCGGCTGGACGAGCGCACCGGCCTCGTCAGCACCGCCGACTTCTTCACCCCGGTGGTCGACGACGCCTACGACTGGGGGCGGATCGCCGCCGCCAACGCGCTCTCCGACGTCTACGCCATGGGCGGCACCCCGCTCGTCGCGCTCAACCTGCTCTGCTGGCCCCGTGAGGTGCTGCCGCTGGAGCTGGCCCGGGAGGTGCTGCGCGGTGGTCAGGACGTGGCCCGGGAGGCCGGCTGCCACCTGGCCGGCGGGCACAGTGTGGACGACGACGGCCCGAAGTACGGGCTGGCCGTCACCGGGGTGGTCCGGCCCGAGGATCTGATCACCCTGGACGCCGGCCGGGCGGGCCTGCCGCTGTCGCTGACCAAGCCGCTCGGCGTCGGCGTGCTGAACACCCGGCACAAGCGGACCGGGGAGCGGTTCGGCGAGGCGGTCGCCTCGATGGCCCGGCTGAACCGGGACGCGGCGCGGGCGGCGGTGGCGGCCGGGATCCGCTGCGGCACCGACGTGACCGGGTTCGGGCTGCTCGGGCACGCGTCGAAGCTCGCCCGCGCCAGCCGGCTCACCGTGGCGATCGACGCGGCCGCGGTGCCCTACCTGCCGGGCGCCCGGGAGGCGCTGCGCGACGGGTACGTCAGCGGCGGCACCCGGCGCAACCTGGACTGGGTGACGCCGTGGACCGACTTCGGCGGGGCCGACGAGGGGGAGCGGCTGCTGCTGGCCGACGCGCAGACCTCGGGCGGGCTGCTGGTCGCGGGCGAGGTCCCGGGCGGCACGGTGGTCGGTGAGCTGCTGCCGGCGAGCGACCGTCTCGTCCGGGTGCGCTGAAAGCCCGCGCCGTCATACGCGAATCCGGCACCATGTACCGGTGGTTCGCGTCGCGGAGGCGGCACCATACCCGATAAACTGTCACCTTCCCGCTACTCTGGGCAAGGTCGCCCGGGGAAATTCTGCCCGTAATGGTCACAGACCGGTAACTTGCGCCCGGCTGAGGTCATATGCACCCCACCATCGTGAGTAAGGCCCGATCCGGAGGCCGGTGGGACGAGCGCAGCGAGGAGGCGGCATGACCGAGCTGTGGAACTGGAGAATCGACGGCGCGGCGCCCGTGGAGGTCTACCCGGCGCTGGCCGAGGCGCTCGGGCGGGTGGTGATGCCCCTCGCCGTCGCCGACCCGGCCCGACTCCCCGCGTACGCGGTGGTCTGCGACGTGTGGGAGGCGCCCGGGGTGTACGGAACCATGGTCGACTGTTACGGGGTGCCCGAGCGGCTGCCCGAGCTGCCCAGCATCGCGGCGCTGGCCCGGCTGCTGGACCGCAACTGCCTGATGCGCGACGACACCCTCGACGCCGGGCGGCACCTGCTGGTCGCCCCGGACGGCACGATCCGCCCGGTGCACTTCGACGTGGTCGAGACCGACGACGGCGAGGTCCTCAGCGACCAGCGGCTCTGCACCGTGGCGGACCCCCGCTGCCGGGGCTGGTCGCAGTGCCACCGCTCCCGGTGGGCCCCCGACTCGGTCGCCCCGGCCCTCGCCGCCGCCTGACCCGGCGGCGAGGGGCGGCCCCGGCGCAGCGGTCCGAGAGCCGCCGGAGCCGGTGGCGAGGGGCCGCTGCTCCTCGTTCGGTCCGACCCGCCCCGCCGGATACGCTGTGCGGGTCATGACTACCGCAGCCGCGGGCAGCCCGCGCACCTACCAGGTGCGCACGTACGGCTGCCAGATGAACGTGCACGACTCCGAGCGCATCTCCGGCCTGCTCGAACAGGCCGGCTACGTGCGCGCCGCCGAGGCCGACGAGCAGCCCGACGTGGTGGTGTTCAACACCTGCGCCGTCCGGGAGAACGCCGACAACCGGCTCTACGGCAACCTGGGTCACCTGCGTCCCGTGAAGGACAGGCACCCGGGGATGCAGATCGCGGTGGGCGGCTGCCTGGCCCAGAAGGACCGCGGCGAGATCGTCCGCAAGGCGCCCTGGGTGGACGTGGTCTTCGGCACGCACAACATCGGCTCCCTGCCGGTGCTGCTGGAGCGCGCGCGGCACAACACCGCCGCCGAGGTGGAGATCCTCGAATCCCTCGACGTCTTCCCCTCGACGCTGCCGACCCGGCGCGAGTCGACGTACGCCGGCTGGGTGTCGATCTCGGTGGGCTGCAACAACACCTGCACGTTCTGCATCGTGCCGTCGCTGCGCGGCAAGGAGAAGGACCGCCGTCCCGGCGACGTCCTCTCCGAGGTGCGCGCCCTGGTCGACGAGGGCGTGCTGGAGGTGACCCTGCTCGGGCAGAACGTCAACTCCTACGGGGTCGAGTTCGGCGACCGCTACGCCTTCGGCAAGCTGCTGCGCGCCTGCGGCGACATCGACGGCCTGGAGCGGGTCCGGTTCACGAGCCCGCACCCGAAGGACTTCACCGACGACGTGATCGCCGCGATGGCCGAGACGCCCAACGTCTGCCACTCGCTGCACATGCCGCTCCAGTCCGGCTCCGACGACGTGCTGCGGGCCATGCGCCGCTCGTACCGCTCGGAGAAGTACCTGGGGATCATCGAGAAGGTGCGCGCGGCCATGCCCGACGCGGCGATCACCACCGACATCATCGTGGGCTTCCCCGGCGAGACCGACGCCGACTTCGAGAAGACCCTCGACGTGGTCCGCGCGGCCCGATTCTCGTCGGCGTTCACGTTCCAGTACTCCAAGCGCCCCGGCACCCCGGCCGCGACCATGGACGGCCAGCTGCCCAAGCAGGTCGTGCAGGAGCGGTACGAGCGGCTGATCGCCACGGTCGAGGAGATCACCTGGGCGGAGAACCGGAAGCTGGTCGGGGAGACCGTCGAGGTGCTGGTGGCGGTCGGCGAGGGGCGCAAGGACGAGCGCACCGGCCGGATGTCCGGCCGGGCCCGCGACGGCCGCCTCGTCCACTTCGACGCCGGTTCGTTCGCCGGGCAGATCCGGCCCGGCGACATTGTGCACACCACGGTCACCTACGCCGCCCCGCACCACCTCAACGCCGACGGTGAGCCGCTGTCGCACCGGCGTACCCGCGCCGGCGACGCGGCCGAGGCGGGGCGCGCCCCGCGTACCCCCGGGGTGCTGCTCGGGCTGCCGACGATCGGCGCGCCGGCCGCGGTGCCCGCCTCCACCGGCGGCTGCGCCGCGCACTGACCGACCGCACGACGGCCGGGACCGCCCCGTGGCGGCCCCGGCCGTCGTGTTCTCAGCAGGCGGAACCGTTGAGCTTCACGGCGCCCGGCGCGGCGGCCGTGCCGTTGGCCGTGAAGCCGACCGTCACCGAGGCGCCCGGCGCCAGCGACGACGCCCAGCTCGGCGCCGCCGCCGTGACCGTGGTGCCGGACTGGGTGACGGTGGCGTTCCAGCCGCTGGCCAGGGTCACCCCGGACGGCCAGGTCCAGGTGGCCGACCACGGGTTGACCGCGGCGGTGCCGGTGTTCTTCACGGTCAGCTCGCCCTGGAAGCCGCCCTGCCACGCGTTGACCTGCTTGTACGTGGCCGTGCAACCCCCGGTCGGCGCCGGCGTCGTGGGCGCCGGCGAGCCGGTGCCGGTCGGCGTCGGGGTGGGATTGCCCCCACCGGTCGGCGGGATCAGGTAGGGCTGGAGGATGTCCTGCTTGGCCTGGTTGATCGTGGTCCAGTCGTCGTTGGCGATGCCGCCGGTGTCACCCGAGTTCGGGTTCCACGACCAGTAGGTGAAGGACATCCCGGTCACCCCCGTCCCGGTGTACGCCATGAGGTTCTGCAGCCACACCTTGTCCTTCGGGTCCTGGAGCGTGGTGCCGAACTCGCCCATCATGATCGGCGCGATGTTCTGCTTGTGGAGGTAGCCCCAGTACCTGTCCCAGATCGCCGGCATGTTCGCCGGGTAGGTCGGGTCGTCGAACCAGGCCTGGTGGTAGACCGAGGTGGCGTACTCGTGCGGGGAGTAGACCAGCCGGTTGGCCACGTTCAGCCGCACCGGGAACTGCCCGGCCTTCGACAGGTTGCCGCCCCACCAGCCGCAGTCCTCGTCGTTGCTGGGGTCGTTGTCCCAGACGTTCGACAGGCCGCCGCTCGGGCAGCTCACCCCCTCCACGAAGATCAGCCAGTTCGGCTGCACCCCGAGGATCGCGTTGCCGGCCCGCTCGGCGGCCAGCCGCCAGTCCCGGGCGGTGTCGCCGCAGCCCCAGCATGCGCCGGTGGCCGCCGGGTTGGTGCCCTCGGCGTGCGGCTCGTTGTGCAGGTCCGCGCCGATCACCGTCGGGTTGTTCGCGTACCGCTGGGCGAGCATCTTCCAGTCGGCGATCCAGGTGGCCTCGGAGACCGTCGACGTGTACCAGAGCGGCGACTGCCCGGCCGAGGTGGGCCGGTGCCGGTCCAGGATGACCCGCATCCCCTTGCCGCCCGCGTAGTCGATCACCTTGTCGAGGATCTGCAACGGCGAGAGCCCGACCAGGTCCGGGTTGACGAAGTCGTTGATGCCGGTGGCCGTCGCGCCCGGCTTCAGCGCGTCGTTCGAGTAGGGGATGCGCAGCGTGTTGTAACCCAGCCGGGCCATGGTGTCGAGCTGGCCGCGCCACGGGTTGCTCGACCAGAGGCCGTGGAAGGTCTTGTTGTCGGTCTCCATGCCGAACCAGTTGATGCCGGTGAGCCGGACCGTGGCCCCCGTGCTGTCGACGATCTTGTTGCCGCTGGTGTGCAGGTAGCCGGTGCCAGTGCCGGCGGTGGCCGCGGCGGCCGGTGTGGTGCTGACGGCGGCGGCGACGAGGACGCCGGCCGCGGCGGTGGCGAGCGCCGCGAGGGCGCCGCCGAGGGCGGAGGGTCGGTGCATGGGCGAGCTCCACTTCGGATGCCCGCGCCGCGCGAGCGCCGCGGGCGGAAGGACCAGGGGGAGACGGCCCGCTCGTCATCGAGTACGCGGACAGCGCGCGCCGGGCCGTGTCACGTGGACGGCCACTCGCGGGGGTGCACCGGCGACCGTCGACGGCGGGGATCAGCCGTCGGTGCCCTCGTGCCGGTGCCGGAACCTGGCTCCGCCGCCCATTCTGATCAGCCCGGCTCGATGTCGTCAACAGGCTCGGCCGGACAGACGGAAGCCCCCGGTCCCGTCGCGGGACCGGGGGCTTCCGGGACGCGTCCGGTCAGCCGGCCTGCTCGGCCAGCTGGAGGAACTGCCGCTTCGAGGCGAGCGCCTGCTCGGCCTCCTTGATCCGGCGGGCGTCGCCGGCGGCCTGCGCCCGGGCCAGCCGCTCCTCGGCCTCGGCGACCTGGGACCGCATCTGGGCCAGCAGCGGGTTGTCCTCCTTGGAGGTGCGCCGCCACGCCGAGTCCATGACCTCGCGGACCTTGTCGTCCACGGCGCGCAGCCGGCGCTCCAGCCCGGCGGCCGCCTCGCGGGGCACCCGGCCGGCCTCGTGCCACTGTGCCTGGATCTCCCGCAGCTTCGCCTGGGCGCCCTTCGGGTCGCCGTCGACGTCGAGCGCCTCGGCCTCGGCGAGCAGGGCCTGCTTGCGCTCCAGGTTGGCGCGCTGCTCGTTGTCCCGCGCCGAGAAGACCTCGCTGCGCCGGGTGAAGAACTCGTCCTGCGCCGCCCGGAACCGTTCCCAGAGCTTCTGCTCGGCCTCCTTGGAGGCGCGCGGCGCGGCCTTCCACTGGGCCATCAGGTCCTTGAGCTGGTTGGCGGTGGCGCCCCAGTCGGTCGACTCCTTGAGCTTCTCGGCCTCGGCGACCAGTTCCTCCTTGATCCCCTGCGCCTGCTTGCGCTGCTGGTCCAGGGAGGCGAAGTGGGCGCCCCGGCGGCGGGTGAAGCCGTCGCGAGCGGCGGCGAACCGCTTCCACAGCTCACCGTCGGCCTTCTTGTCGACCCCACGAATGGTCTTCCACTCGTCGAGGATCTCCTTGAGCCGGTCGCCGGCGGTCTTCCAGCCGGTCGACTCGGCGGCCAGCTTCTCCGCCTCCTCGACCAGGGCGGTCTTGCGCGCGAGGGCCTCGCCGCGGGCGGCGTCCCGGGCGGCCCGGGCCTCGCCGGCCTTCTCCTCGGCCACGGCGGCCAGCTTGTCGAGGCGGGCGGCCAGGGCGTCGATGTCCCCGACGACGTGCGCCTCGGCCAGCGAGGTGCGGATCCGCCGGATCGTGGTCAGCGAGTGGCCGGCGTCGGCCGCGCCCGAGTTGAGCCGGGCCTCGGTCAGGTCCACCTCCGTCACCAGGTCGGCGAAGCGCCGGGCGAAGTGGGCGAGCCCTTCCTCCGGTGCCCCCGCCTGCCAGGATCCGACCACCCGCTCGCCCTCGGCGGTCTTGACGTAGACGGTGCCGTCCTCGTCCACCCGTCCGAAGGCAGTCCAGTCGCTCATGTGCCCATCCTCGTTCTCCCGGCGTCGACGGGACACCTCCCGCGATCGCCGCCACGGCGCAGCAAAGTTCTCCCGGCATTGTCACAGGTCCGACCCGGTCCGTGTCGAGCGCCTGTCGTCGACCGTGACCATACGGTGTCGTAGCGCCTCGATGACCGGATCGGCGCGGGGACGCACCGGGGGATACGGATAGGTTGGTGCCGTGCCCCTGGTCGCCGCCGCCGTCTGCCCCCACCCGCCCCTGATCGTGCCCGAGGTGGCCGGCGCCGCCGCGCCCGAGCTGGACGACCTCCGCGTCGCCGCCGACGCGGCCGTGGCCCGGCTGCTCGCCGCCGACCCCGAGGTGATCCTGCTGCTGGGCGCCGGTCCGCGGACGGAACGGTTCGGCGCCGCCGACCACGGCTCGCTGCGCCCGTTCGGGCTGGACCGGGACGTCCGGCTCTGGAAGGTCAACTGTGCGGGCGCCGACGTGCTGCCGCTGAGCCTGACCATCGGGGCCTGGCTGGTGAACCGGTCCGGCACCGAGCTGCCCCGGCTGGCCCGGGCGGTCGCCGGCGACGCGTCCCCGGCCGGGTGCGCCGCGCTCGGCGCGGAGCTGGTCGGCGAGGCGGACGGGCGGGTCGCGCTGCTGGTGCTCGGGGACGGCTCGGCCTGCCGGGGCGTCAGGTCGCCCGGCTACGACGACCCGCGCGCGCCCGCGTACGACGAGGGGGTTGCCGCGGCCCTGGCCGGCGCGGACGCCGAGGCCCTGCTCGGCCTGGACCCGGTGCTGTCGGCCGAGCTGAAGGCCGCCGGGCGGGCGCCGTGGCAGGTGCTGGCCGGTGCGGTCCGCGCGGCGGGCGGCGACTGGCGCGGCGACGTGAGCTACCACGAGGCCCCCTACGGCGTTGCCTACTTCGTGGCCAACTGGGAGCGGGTGTGACCGTCGTCGCCGTGGTCGGGCCGACCGCGGCGGGCAAGTCGGCGCTGAGCATCGCCCTGGCGCACGCCCTCGACGGCGAGGTGGTCAACGCCGACTCCATGCAGCTCTACCGGGGCATGGACATCGGCACCGCCAAGCTGACCCCGGCCGAGCGGGAGGGCGTGCCGCACCACCTGCTCGACATCTGGCCGGTGACGGAGCCGGCGAGCGTGGCCGAATACCAGAAGCTGGCCCGCGCGGCCGTCGACGAAATCCTGGCCCGGGGGCGGGTGCCGCTGCTGGTCGGCGGCTCCGGGCTCTACGTGCGGGCGGTGCTGGAGCAGTTCGAGTTCCCCGGCACCGACCCGGCCGTGCGGGAGCGGCTGGAGGCCGAGCTGGCCGCGGTCGGCCCGGGCCCGCTGCACGCCCGGCTGGCCGAGGCCGACCCGGTGGCGGCGGCCGGCATCCTGCCGAGCAACGGACGGCGCATCGTCCGGGCCCTGGAGGTCGTCGAGCTGACCGGTGCGCCGTTCACCGCGTCGCTGCCCGCGCCGACGCCGTACTACCCGTCCGTGCAGCTCGGCGTCGACCTGGACACCGCGCTGCTCGACGAGCGGATCGCCCGGCGGGTCGACCGCATGTGGGCCGACGGCCTCGTCGACGAGACGCGGACACTGGTCGGCCAGGGCCTGCCCGAGGGGCGGACGGCCAGCCGGGCGCTCGGCTACCAGCAGGTGCTGCGCTTCCTTGCCGGGGAGCTGACCGAGGCGCAGGCGCACGAGGAGACCGTGCGGGCCACCCGGCGGTTCGTCCGCCGGCAGCGCTCCTGGTTCCGCCGCGACCCGCGCATCCACTGGCTGGACTCGGCCGCACCGGAGTTTCTCGACACGGCGCTGCGGGTGGTCGCCGAGCATCGGGAATGATGGGGGCGTGGAGTTCACCAAGGGCCACGGCACCGGCAACGACTTCGTCATCCTGCCCGACCCGGACGGGGCGCTCGACCTGACGCCCGGCCTGGTCGCCGCGCTCTGCGACCGGCGGCGCGGCCTCGGCGGCGACGGCGTGCTGCGCGTGGTACGCGCCGCCAAGCACCCGGACGGCGCCGCGCTGGCCGGCGAGGCCGAGTGGTTCATGGACTACTGGAACTCCGACGGCTCGTTCGCCGAGATGTGCGGAAACGGGGCCCGGGTGTTCGTCCGCTACCTGCTGGAGACCGGCCTGGCCACCCCGTCCGGCGGGACCCTGCCGCTGGCCACCCGCGCGGGCCTGGTCCGCGCCCGGGTCGAGGGCGCCGACGTCGCCGTCGAGATGCGCCGCCCCCGGCTGTACGACACGGCCACCGCCACCGTGGGCGGGCTCACCCTGACCGGCGCGGCCGTGGACGTGGGCAACCCGCACCTGGTCTGCGCCCTGCCCGCCAGCCTCGACCTGGGCGTCCTGGACCTCACCCGGGCGCCCGACGTCGACCCGTCCGTCTTCCCGGCCGGGGTGAACGTCGAGTTCACCACCCCGGGCGAGCCGGTCGAGGGCAGCGACGGGCACGTGCTCATGCGGGTCTACGAGCGCGGCTCGGCCGAGACGCTCTCCTGCGGCACGGGCGCGTGCGCGGTGGCCGCCGTGGCCCTGCGCGACGCCGGCCGGGAGACCGGCACGACGACCGTCGACGTGCCTGGCGGCCGCCTCACCATCACGATCACCGAAGACACCTGCTGGCTCGCCGGCCCCGCCGTCCTGATCGCCACCGGCGAACTCAACCCGGCGACCCTACGGGCCTGACCCCGCCCGGCCGCGCGATGGGCGCCGTCCGACCCGGTGATCATGAGGTTAGCGGTGGGGTTTGACCTGGTTTGGGGCGGCCAACCTCATGATCAACGCGTCTGCTCCCGGGGTCGACGCCCGGGGTCAGGGGGTGGCGCTGGCGTTGGCGGCGATCTCGGGGAGGTCGGCCGGGCCCGGGTCGGCGGCCGGCGGGGGCGTCGCGCCCGGGTTCTGGGCGGCGGCGCGCACGGCGGCGGCGACGGCCGGGGCGACCCGCGAGTCGAAGACGCTCGGCACGATCACCGTCGGGTTGATCTTGTCCTCGCCGACCACGTCCGCGATGGCCCGGGCCGCCGCGATCGCCATCTCCTCGGTGAACTCCTCGGCGTGCGCGTCGAGCATGCCGCGGAAGACGCCCGGGAAGGCGAGCACGTTGTTGATCTGGTTCGGCTGGTCGGACCGGCCGGTGGCGACCACGGCGGCGTGCTTGCGGGCCTCCCGCGGGTCCACCTCCGGGTCCGGGTTGGCCAGCGCGAAGACGATGGCGTCCTTGGCCATGCCGGCGATGTCCTCGCCGGTCAGCAGGTTCGGGGCGCTCACCCCGATGAACACGTCCGCGCCCCGGATCGCGCCGGGCAGGTCGCCGGAGTAGTTCTCCTTGTTGGTGTTCTCGGCCAGCCACCGCCAGGCCGGGTTGAGGTCCGGCAGGTCGCGGTGCAGGGCGCCCTGCCGGTCGTAGGCGATGATGTCGCCCACACCCTGCCGCAGCAGCAGCTTCATGATCGCGGTGCCCGCCGCGCCGGCGCCGGAGACCACGACCCGGACGTCCGAGAGGTGCTTGCCCACCACCCGCAGCGCGTTGGTCAGGGCCGCCAGCACGCAGATCGCGGTGCCGTGCTGGTCGTCGTGGAAGACCGGGATGTCCAGCGCCTCGCGCAGCCGGGCCTCGATCTCGAAGCAGCGCGGCGCGGCGATGTCCTCCAGGTTGATGCCCCCGTACGCGGGGGCGATCGCCTTGACGATCTGCACGATCTCGTCGGTGTCCTGGGTGTCCAGCACCACCGGCCAGGCGTCCACGCCGCCGAAGCGCTTGAACAGCGCCGCCTTGCCCTCCATGACCGGCAGCGAGGCGGCCGGCCCGAGGTTGCCCAGGCCGAGCACGGCGGAGCCGTCGCTGACCACGGCGACGGTGTTGCGCTTGATGGTGAGCCGCCGGGCGTCGGCCGGGTTCTCGGCGATCGCCTGGCAGACCCGGGCCACCCCCGGCGTGTACGCGCGGGACAGCTCGTCGCGGGTGCGCAACGCCACCTTCGAGCTGACCTCGATCTTGCCGCCGAGGTGCAGCAGGAACGTCCGGTCGGAGACCTTGCGGACGTCCACCCCGTCGAGCGCGGTGAGCGCGTCGACCACCTGGTCGGCGTGGTTGGCGTCGGCGGTGTCGCAGGTGAGGTCGACGATCACGTGGGCCGGGTCGGAGTCGACCACGTCCAGCGCGGTGACGATGGCGCCGGCCTCGCCCGCCGCGGTGGTCAGCCGCCCGATGGAGGAGGCGTCCGCGGGTACCGCGATCCGGATCGTGATCGAGAATCCGGCACTCGGCAGTCGGGTGTTGGCCACGTAGAACTCCTCCGTCAGCGCTGAGCGGCTCGCCTGGCATTTCTACTCGCCCGCCCAGGTCGGCCGCCATCCGACCCCGCTACCGGTTAGTAGCGCCACGGGCATATAGCAGGTGCGTCGGGCGTTGGCACATGTCAGGATGCTTCTGCACACCGGAAATGCCCCGGCAAAAGACATAACGGACAGGAGTCGCGGTTTGCGAGACCAGGAGACCTTCCTTCCCTACGAGGACGACGAGCTCGACGCCACCACCGGCGAGTTCGAGCTGTCGGAGCGGCAGGCGCTGCGGCGGGTCCCCGGCCTCTCCACCGAGCTCAGCGACGTCACCGAGGTCGAATACCGCCAGCTCCGGCTGGAGCGGGTCGTCCTCGTGGGCGTCTGGACCGAGGGGACCCAGGACGACGCCGACAACAGCCTCACCGAGCTGGCGGCGCTGGCCGAGACGGCCGGCTCGCAGGTGCTCGAGGGGCTGATCCAGCGGCGCAACCGGCCGGACCCGGCGACCTACATCGGTCGGGGCAAGGTCGACGACCTGAGCGGCGTGGTGCTCGCCACCGGCGCCGACACGGTCATCTGCGACGGTGAGCTGTCCCCGTCGCAGCTGCGCAACCTGGAGCAGCGCACCAAGGTCAAGGTGGTCGACCGCACCGCCCTAATCCTCGACATCTTCGCCCAGCACGCCAAGAGCCGCGAGGGCAAGGCGCAGGTCGAGCTGGCTCAGCTCGAATACCTGCTCCCGCGACTGCGCGGTTGGGGTGAGACCCTCTCCCGGCAGACCGGTGGTAGCGGCCGCGGCGGTGGCGCCGGCGGCGGCGTGGGCCTGCGCGGTCCCGGTGAGACCAAGCTCGAGACCGACCGGCGCCGGATCCGGCACCGGATCGCGCGGCTGCGCCGCGAGATCAAGAGCATGGCGACGGTACGCCAGACCAAGCGCGCCCGCCGCTCCCGCAACGCGGTGCCCGCGGTGGCCATCGCCGGCTACACCAACGCCGGCAAGTCCAGCCTGCTCAACCGCCTCACCGGGGCGGGCGTGCTGGTGGAGAACGCGCTGTTCGCCACCCTGGACCCGACCACCCGCCGGGCCACGGCCTCCGACGGCCGGCTCTACACCCTCTCCGACACGGTCGGGTTCGTCCGGCACCTGCCGCACCAGATCGTCGAGGCGTTCCGCTCGACGCTCGAGGAGGTCGGCGACGCCGACCTGGTGGTGCACGTGGTCGACGGCACCCACCCGGACCCGGAGGAGCAGGTCCGGGCGGTCCGCGAGGTGCTCGCCGAGGTGGGCGCGGACCGGCTGCCCGAGCTGCTGGTGGTGAACAAGATCGACGCCACCGACGAGGAGACCCTGCTGCGGCTCAAGCGGCTGTGGCCGGAGGCGGTCCTCGTCTCCGCGCACAGCGGGCGCGGGGTCGACGATCTGCGCGAGGCGATCGAGCAGCGGCTGCCGCGGCCGGCCGTCGAGGTCCGGGCCGTGCTCCCGTACGACCGGGGCGACCTGGTGGCCCGGGTGCACCGGCAGGGCGAGGTGCTGAGCACGGCGCACCTGCCCGAGGGCACGCTGCTGCACGTGCGGGTGGGTCAGGCGCTGGCCGCCGAGCTGGTGCCGTACCGGGCCGGTGACCGGCTGACCAGCGAGGAGCGGGTGGGCGCCGGGCGGTGAGCCGTCCGGCGTCACCCGCCGGAAACGCGGGTCGTGCGACACTTGGCGCCATGCGGCACGCAGTCTCCTCGGTCACGATCGCGCTGAGCCTCGTCGGCGCGGTCGTGGCGCCGGCCGGGCTCGCCCTGGCGGCTCCCGCCGCGGCCCCCGTGCTGGCCGCGGCTCCCAAGAAGAAGTGCACCATCGAGGACAAACGGCTCCGGGAGCTGTCCGGCATCGTCGCCACCAGCACCGGCTATGTCGTGATCAACGATGGCAGCGAGGACGAGAGCCGCAAGCGGATCTTCTTCCTCGACACCAAGTGCGAGATCGCCAAGGACCCGGTCCGATACCCCGATCCCGGGCCCCGCGACACCGAGGACCTGGCCGTCGGACCGGACCGGAAGACGCTCTGGATCGCCGACACCGGCGACAACATCGACGCCAAGACCCGCCGGGAGCGGGTCGCCGTCTGGATCATGCCGCTGAGCGGGTCGAAGCAGCCGGTGCTGCACCGGCTGACCTACCCGGGCAACGAGCCGCACGACGCCGAGGCGCTCCTCGTCGGCGACGACAACCTCCCGCTGGTCATCACCAAGGACCTGTCCGGCAAGTCGGAGATCTTCACGCCCACGGCGAAGCTGAAGAGCACCGCGGACACCGAGCCGATCCCGATGAAGAAGGTCGGCGAGCTCACCCTCCCCAAGACCAACACCGAGAACAAGCTGGGCGGCCCCGGCCGGCTGCTGGTCACCGGCGCGGCCCGCTCGCCCGACGGCAGCAAGGTGGTGCTGCGCACCTACGGCGACGCCTTCGAGTTCGACGTGACCGGCGGCAACATCGTCGCCGCGCTGACCACCGGCAAGCCCCGGGTCACCCCCCTGGCGGACCCGTTCGGCGAGGCCATCTCCTACACGCCCGACGGCAGGTCCTTCGTCACCGTGTCCGACGGCGGCCTGCTGGACGCCGCGGACCCGATCGACGTCCTCGGCTACACCCCGGCCACCACCGGGGCCGAGGCGCTGCCCAACGGCGGCAACGACGTGACCAAGCCGGCCGCCGAGAAGTCCTGGATCGAGGGGCTCAGCCTCGACGAGATCACGTACCTCATCGCGGCGCTCGGCGTGCTCGGCGCGCTCCTGGTCGGCGCGGGCATCTTCGGCATCCTGAAGGCCCGGCGCAAGCCGGCGCCGGCCGAGCCCACCGACGAGCGTGACGACCAGTTCCCGGGCAACTCCGGCTACCCGCCGGCCAACCGGCCCGACGTCCCGCCGCGCGGCGGCGTCTACGGCGGCGGTGGCGGCCAGGGTGGGGTCTACGGTGGCGCCCCGGCCAACGGCGGCCGCCCGGCCGGGGGCGTCTACGGAGGCGGCCGCCCGCAGGGCGGCGGCGGCCGTGGGGGCGCCGTCTACGGCGGCGGCCCGCAGCAGGGCGGTGGCCGCCCGCAGGGTGGCGGCGTCTACGGCGGCGGAACTCCGGGCGGCGGCTACGGCGGTGGCCGGCCGGGTGGCGGTGGCGGCCACGGCCCGGGGCGCGCCGAACCGCCGCGCCGGGAGCACGACCGCCGGGACCCACGCGACGGCGGCTACGGCGACCGGGGCCAGCAGTACGGCCAGTTCTCCGGCGGCGGCCGGGAGTACCGGGGCGACCGCTACTGAGCGCAGGAACGAGGGGGGTGACCACTGGTCACCCCCCTCTTCCGTGGGTCTCAGATGCGGCGGAGCACGGCGACCACGCGACCCATGATGGTGGCGTCGTCGCCCGGGATCGGGTCGAAGGCCGGGTTCTGCGGCATCAGCCAGACGTGCCCGTCGCGCCGCCGGTAGGTCTTCACGGTCGCCTCGCCGTCGAGCATGGCCGCCACGATGTCGCCGACCTCGGCGGTCGGCTGCTGCCGGACCACCACCCAGTCGCCGTCGCAGATCGCCGCGTCGAGCATCGAGTCGCCCTTGACCTGGAGCATGAAGACCTCGCCCTCACCGACCAGCTCGCGGGGGAGGGGGAAGATGTCCTCCACGGCCTGCTCGGCGAGGATCGGGCCACCGGCGGCGATCCGGCCCAGCATCGGCACGTAGGCCGGGGCGGGACGCTGGGCGCGGGCGGCCTCGTCGTCGACGTCGCCCGGGGCCCGGACGTCCACGGCGCGGGGCCGGTTGGGGTCGCGGCGCAGGAAGCCCTTCTTCTCCAGCTCCTTGAGCTGGTAGGCGACGCTCGACGGGGAGACCAGGCCGACCGCCTCGCCGATCTCGCGCACGCTCGGCGGGTAGCCGTGGCGCTCCACCCAGGTGCGGATGAACTCCAGGATCCGGCGCTGCCGGGCCGTGAGGTCGACCGTCGACGGGTCGGGGAAGCTGCTGACCACCGGGGTGACCGGACGCACGGCGGGCTGGGCCGCCCGGCTGCGCGCGGTGCGGGGTCGACGGGTCGCCGGCGGACCCGCCCCGTCGATCGGCTGCGGGTTCTTCTGCCGGCTGGCCCGGTCCTCGGTCACGTCCGTCCTCCCTGGTCGGCGCTGGGTGCCTCGTCGGCTCGTGGTGCGTGCTCAGGCGGTGCTGTCGACCGGTCCGCCGCGTTCCGCCGCGCCCGGTCGTTGTTGACCGTATAGGTGAGATCGGCCATTTTCAAACATCTGTACGACATGTTGTCGGCGTGTCGCGGCAAAATCCTGGATTTCCGAACGCCTGTTCTGATAAATGGTACGTCGCTCTCGAACGAATGTTCCATCCCGGCGTCCCGTGACCCCGGCGGCCGACGGCCGTTGGGCTCCTCGGTACGCCGGGGACGGGGTGGGACGGGTGCGTGATTCTGGCGACGCGCCGGACACGCCGCTCAACTTGACCTCGCTAGTGCGACGGCATACGGTCGACCCCTAGATGTTGTGGTTACATGGGCGTAAGTCGCCTACAGGTTGGGTCCGGTTACCGACCGCACTCCCGTACCGTCGGCCCGGCGGCGGCCATCGAGAGATGGTGCCGCCGCGGTGACGCGTGCCCGGAGGCGGCCGGCGGGCCGCGGTCGATGAAGGAGGTCAGGCGATGCGGTGTCCGTACTGCCGGCACGCCGACTCCCGGGTGGTCGACTCGCGGGAGGCCGACGACGGCCAGCTCATCCGGCGGCGGCGGTCCTGCCCGGAGTGCGGCAAGCGGTTCACCACCGTCGAGGAGGCGGTGCTCGCGGTGGTCAAGCGCAGCGGGGTGACCGAGCCGTTCAGCCGCACCAAGATCATCGGCGGGGTGCGCAAGGCGTGCCAGGGACGGCCGGTCGACGACGACTCCATCGCGCTGCTCGCGCAGAAGGTCGAGGAGACCGTCCGGGCCAAGGGGGCCGCCGAGATTCCCAGCCACGAGGTCGGGCTGGCCATCCTCGGGCCGCTGCGCGACCTCGACGAGGTGGCCTACCTGCGGTTCGCGAGCGTCTACCGCTCCTTCGACTCGCTCGCCGACTTCGAGCGCGAGATCGAGACGCTGCGGGCCGCCGCGCAGGCCCGCGAGGGTGCCGGGGCGGTCGGGGCCGCCGGCGCGACCAGTTGAGTTTCACGGATTTCTGACAGTTGGACGAGGCGCGGCGGGTGACCGCGCTGACGAGGGGGGCGAGGGCGTGACGACCAGCAAGTCACGGAACAAGGCCGGGGCAGGGCTGAAGATCGAGCGCGTCTGGACGACCGAGGGGGTGCATCCCTACGACGAGGTCACCTGGGAGCGCCGCGACGTCGTGATGACGAACTGGCGGGACGGTTCGATCAACTTCGAGCAGCGCGGGGTGGAGTTCCCCGAGTCCTGGTCGGTCAATGCGGCCAACATCGTGACCACCAAGTACTTCCGGGGCGCGGTGGGGACCCCGGAGCGGGAGTGGTCGCTGCGGCAGCTCATCGACCGGGTGGTCGACACCTACCGCACCGCCGGTGAGGAGTACGGCTACTTCGCCACGCCGGCCGACGCGGAGGTGTTCGCGCACGAGCTGACCTGGATGCTGCTGCACCAGGTGTTCAGCTTCAACTCGCCGGTGTGGTTCAACGTCGGCACGCCGTCGCCGCAGCAGGTCAGCGCCTGCTTCATCCTGGCCGTCGACGACTCGATGGACTCGATCCTCGACTGGTACAAGGAGGAGGGGCGGATCTTCCAGGGCGGCTCGGGCGCCGGGGTCAACCTCTCCCGCATCCGGTCCTCGAAGGAGCTGCTCTCCTCCGGCGGCACCGCCTCCGGCCCGGTCAGCTTCATGCGCGGCGCGGACGCCTCCGCCGGCACCATCAAGTCCGGCGGCGCCACCCGGCGTGCGGCCAAGATGGTCATCCTCGACGTCGACCACCCGGACATCGAGGAGTTCGTGGCGACCAAGGCGCGCGAGGAGGACAAGATCCGCGCGCTGCGGGACGCCGGCTTCGACATGGACCTGGGCGGCGCGGACATCGTCAGCGTGCAGTACCAGAACGCCAACAACTCGGTGCGCGTCTCCGACGAGTTCATGACCGCGGTGGAGAACGGCGGCGGCTTCGACCTGCGCGGCCGGCTCGACGGCCAGACCATCGAGACGATCGACGCCAAGAAGCTGTTCCGCACCATTTCCCAGGCCGCCTGGGAGTGCGCCGACCCGGGCCTCCAGTACGACGACACCATCAACGACTGGCACACCTGCCCGGAGACCGGGCGGATCACCGCGTCGAACCCGTGCTCGGAGTACCTGCACCTGGACAACTCCTCGTGCAACCTGGCCTCGCTGAACCTCATGAAGTTCATGCGCGCCGACGGTGGCTTCGAGGTGGAGAAGTTCGTCAAGTCGGTCGAGTTCGTCATCACGGCGATGGACATCTCGATCTGCTTCGCCGACTTCCCGACCGAGAAGATCGGCGAGACCACCCGCGCCTACCGGCAGCTCGGCATCGGCTACGCCAACCTCGGCGCGCTGCTGATGGCCTCCGGCCTGCCGTACGACTCGGAGCAGGGGCGGGAGGTCGCCGCGGCGATCACCTCGCTGATGACCGGCACCGCCTACCGCCGCTCGGCCGAGCTGGCCGGCATCGTCGGCGCGTACGAGGGCTACGCCCGCAACGCCGAGGCGCACAAGCGGGTCATGCGCAAGCACGCGGCCGCCAACGACGCGATCAAGCCGACCGGCACCGTGGCCACCGCCATCCAGCGCGAGGCCACCAAGCAGTGGACCCTCGGCAACAAGGTCGGCGACAGGTCCGGCTGGCGCAACTCGCAGGCCAGCGTGCTCGCCCCGACCGGCACCATCGGCCTGATGATGGACTGCGACACCACCGGTGTCGAGCCGGACCTGGCCCTGGTCAAGTTCAAGAAGCTGGTCGGCGGCGGCTCCATGCAGATCGTCAACCAGACCGTGCCGCGTGCCCTGCGCAGCCTCGGCTACCCCGAGGAGCAGGTCGAGGCGATCGTCGAGCACATCGCCGACCACGGTCACGTGGTGGACGCCCCCGGCCTGAAGCCGGAGCACTACCCGGTCTTCGACTGCGCCATGGGCGAGCGGTCCATCGCGCCGATGGGCCACGTGCGGATGATGGCGGCCGTCCAGCCGTTCATCTCGGGCGCCATCTCCAAGACGGTCAACATGCCCGAGCAGGCGACCGTCGAGGACGTCGAGAAGATCTACTTCGAGGGCTGGAAGCTCGGCCTCAAGGCGCTGGCGATCTACCGGGACAACTGCAAGGTGGGTCAGCCGCTGTCGGCCGCCAAGCCGAACAAGGCGGTGGAGCCGGTGGCCGAGCCGGCGAAGGTCGTGGAGAAGGTCGTCGAGTACCGGCCGGTCCGCAAGCGGCTGCCGAAGAAGCGCCCGTCGGAGACCATCTCGTTCTCGGTCGGCGGCGCGGAGGGCTACCTCACCGCCTCGTCCTACCCGGACGACGGCCTCGGCGAGGTCTTCCTCAAGATGTCGAAGCAGGGCTCGACCCTGGCCGGCGTGATGGACGCCTTCTCGGTGGCCATCTCCATCGGTCTCCAGTACGGCGTCCCGCTGGAGACGTACGTCAGCAAGTTCACCAACATGCGCTTCGAGCCGGCCGGCATGACCGACGACCCGGACGTGCGGATGGCGGCCTCGGTGATGGACTACATCTTCCGTCGCCTGGCCCTGGACTTCCTGCCGTACGAGCGCCGCGCGGAGCTGGGCATCTTCACGGCCAAGGAGCGGGCCGCCCAGCTCGCGGCCGAGGCGGAGGCGGAGGCGAGCGGTGCGGACCTCACCGCGATGGCCGCCTCCGCCCCGGTCGAAGCGCCCGAGCCGAAGACCGGCCCGGTGGCCCAGCCGGCAAAGGAGGTGGCCGACGTGGCCGCCGCCAAGCCGGCGCCGTCGGTGGGCTCCAGCACCGAACTGCTGGAGGCCGTGATCGGCAAGGCCGCGGACGCGCCGCTCTGCTTCACCTGCGGCACGAAGATGCGGCCGGCCGGTAGCTGCTACGTCTGCGAGGGCTGCGGCTCCACCAGCGGCTGCAGCTGACGGACGACCGCTCGCGAGCGCGGCAGGGGTTCCCCTGCCGCGCTCGCGGCGTTCGGTACGGCGACCAAGCTCACGTCGCCCGGGACAGCCTGCGGCTGGGATGCTCGGGCCATGACCACCGTGGACCGCTACGCCACCTTCGCCGCCCGGGAGGCGCGCGGGGTGTCGCCCGCGTACGAGCGCCTGTCAGAGGCGGTCGCCCGCGACGGCGAGCTGCTGACCCGGATCGACACCCTGCCGCCGGCCAAGCGCCAGCCCAACCTGCTCTTCGGCGTGGTACGGCTGCTCGGCGGCCCGGTCGAGGATCCGGCCGCCTTCCGCGCGTACGCCCTCGACAACTGGCCGGCCGTCGAGGCGGAGATGCGGGTCCGGGCCACCCAGACCAACGAGCCCGGCCGGTGTGCCGTACTCCTGCCGGTGCTGGCGTCGCTGCCCCAACCGCTCGCCCTGCTGGAGGTCGGCGCCTCCGCGGGGCTGAACCTCTACCCCGACCGGTACGCCTACCGCTACGGGGACCACTCGCTCGGCGCGGGTGAGCCGGTCCTCGACTGCGCCATCAGCGGGACGGCACCGCCGGCACGCCGGCCCGAGGTGGTGTGGCGGGCCGGCCTGGACCTCAACCCGCTCGACGTGCGCGACCCGGCCGACGTGGCGTGGCTGGACGCGCTCATCTGGCCGGAGCACGGGCACCGCCGCGAGCGGTTGCGGGCCGCGGCCGCGGTGGCCTCGGCCGAGCCTCCGCTGCTGGTGCGGGGCGACCTCGTGGACGACCTCCCGGCGCTGGCCGCGCGGGCGCCGCGGGAGGCGACCCTTGTCGTGTTCCACACCTCGGTGCTCTACCAGGTGCCGCCGCCCCGGCGGGAGGCGTTCGCCGAGGTCGTGCGCGGGCTGCCCGGCCACTGGATCGCCAACGAGGACCCCGACGTGCTGCGCTACCCGGCGCTGCCCGAGCAACCGCGCGGCGGCTTCCACAACGTGCTGGCGCTGGACGGGAGGCCGCTGGCCTGGACCCGCGGCCACGGCCAGGCCATCACCTGGTTCGGGTAGGGCTGGGCGGAGCCGGCCAATCTTGGACACTTGCTGTTCGGGGCGAACGACAAGTGTCCAAGATTCACTGCGGAGGCCAGGGTGGACTCATGGTGAGGCTGCCGGTCGTCGACGAGTTCGCCGGTGAACTCGCGGCGCTCGGCTGGGTCACCGACCTGCTGGTGGCCGGGTCACTGGCGACCGACGACTACCGGCCCGGCGTCAGCGACCTCGACCTGGTGGCGCTGACCGACGGGCCGGTCGACGCCGCGCGGGAGGCCGCGCTCGTCGCCGTGCACCGCCGCCTCGACGCGGGCAGCGCCGCCGGGCTGCACCTGGGCTGCGTCCACGTCGACACCGCCACCATCCCGGACGTCCACCGGAAGCATCCGACGTGGACGCACGGGCAGCTCGTCCAGCGCATCCTGTCCGGCATCACCCGGGCGGAGCTGGTCCGCCACGGGTACGCCGTCTTCGGCCGCCCACCCGGCGAGGTGTTCCCGCCGGTGGGCGACGACGACGTGCGGGCTGCCGCCCGCGCCGAACTCACCGGCTACTGGGCCTGGGCGGCCCGGCGTCCGTGGCTGTGGCTGGACCCCGCCCTCGCCGACCTCGGCCTCACCTCGATGGCCCGCGGCCGGCACGCGCTGCGCCTCGGCGACCTGCTCACCAAGACCGCGGCGGTCGAGGCGGCCGCCGCCCCGGCCTGGCTGATCGGTCAGCTGCGGGCCCGCCGCCGGGGCGAGCCGGTCACCTCGCCCCGGCTCCGCACCGCCCTGATCGCCTGGCGGGACGCCCGCCGCACGGTACGCCGGGCCCGCCGCCTGATCGTCGCCGCTGGTAGATCATGACAGTGGCGAGCACCGGCGTCGCGGCGAGCCGCGGTCCGGGGTGCCGACGTCCGGGGCGCCGCGACGAGCCGACATCACGAACGACTCAACTCGACAGGCGCGTAGTTGGGACCGGCAGGGGCGGCTGGCCCGTCAGCCCGCCTCGCTGACCTCGGTGAGGCGGGCGGTGAGGAAGGCCCGTTCCGCCTCGTTGTCGACCAGGTTCAGCGCCGTCCGGTAGGCGTCCGCGGCTTCGGCCGGCCGGTCGAGGCGCCGGAGGAGGTCGGCGCGGACGGCCGGCAGGTAGTGGTAGCCGGCCAGGTGGGGGTCCGCGGCGAGAAGGTCCACGTCCGCCAGGGCGGCCGCCGGGCCGTCGACCATGGACACCGCCACCGCCCGGTTCAGCGCCACCACCGGGGACGGCCAGCGTTTCAGCAACTCGTCGTAGAGGCGGACGACCTGGGGCCAGTCGGTGGCGGCGTAATCGGGGGCGACCGCGTGCAGCGAGGCGATGGCGGCCTGGAGGGCGTACCGGCCCACCCGGCCGGTGCGGAACGAGCCCAGGACCAGGTGGTTGCCCTCGGCGATGGCCGCCCGGTCCCAGCGGGACCGGTCCTGCTCCTCCAGCACCAGCAGCCGACCGGAGTCGTCGGTGCGGGTGGCCCGGCGAGCGTCGGTGAGCAGCAGGAGGGCGAGCAGCCCGCGGACCTCCGGCTCGTCCGGCATCAGGGCGAGCAGCATCCGGGTCAGGTGCACCGCCCGGTCGACCAGGTCGGCACGGACCAGGCCGGCCCCGGTCGGCGCGGTGTGCCCGGTGGTGAAGAGCAGGTGGATCACGGTGAGCACGGCGTCGAGCCGTTCGGGCAGCTCGGCGGCCTCCGGCACCCGGTAGGGGATCCGGGCCGCGGCGATCTTCTTCTTGGCCCGGGTGACCCGGGCCGCCATGGTCGTCTCGCTGACCAGGAACGCGCGGGCGATGTCGCCGGTGGCCACCCCGCAGACCAGCCGCAGCGTCAGGGCCACCTGGGCCTCCCGGGCCAGCGCCGGGTGGCAGCAGGTGAACACCAGCCGCAGCCGGTCGTCGGGGACCGCGTCCCCGGCGGGCTCGTCCGTCATCTCGGCCTCCGCCGGTTCGACGAGCAGGGGCATCTTCGTCCGGAAGACCTTCTCCCGGCGCAGCACGTCGAGCGCCTTGCGCTTCGCGGTGGCGGTCAGCCAGGCGCCCGGCTTGTCGGGTACGCCGTCCCGCGCCCACGCGGCCAGCGCGGCCAGGTAGGCGTCCTGCACGCACTCCTCGGCCACGTCGAGGTCGCCGGCGACGCGCGCCGTCGCGGCGAGCACGAAGGCCCACTCGCGACGGTGCGCGTCCGCCACGGCGCGTTCGGCGGCGACCGTAGCGGCGTCGCTCACTCGGCCGGCGGCTGGAACAGCGGCCGGACCTCGACGCCACCGTCGATGGTGGCCGGGTTCAGCTTGGCGATCTTCAGGGCCACGTCCAGGTCGGGCGCCTCCAGGACGAAGAAGCCGGCGACGACCTCCTTGGCCTCGATGAACGGGCCGTCGGTGACGAGGTCGCCGCGGATCGCCGTGGCGGTGGTGCTCGGCTGGAGCGCGAACCCCGTGAGGATCTGCCCGCCCAACTCGGTGACCTGGTCGCCGTAGCGCTCCAGCAGGGCCACGTAGTCCGGGGTCAGGTCCATCGGGTCGGCCGGGGCGGGCGAGTAGACGAGAACTGCGTACTGGGCCATCGGGATCTCCTCGGGTTGTCGTTTGCCTCTTCCGCCTCACCGACGGACGGGCGCGGCCGGATTCGACAGCGGCCCGGGAAAAATCCTGCCTCTTTTCACGGCGTCGCGAAGTCCCGCATCCGGCGCAGCGGCGAGAACACCACGAACAGCGCCGCGCTCCACATGCCGAGCACGCAGACCAGCAGCGCCGGGCGCAGCCCGAGCCGGGTGCCGAGGGCGCCGCCGACCAGGGCGCCGAGCGGGATCGCGCCGTAGCAGATCCACAGGAACGCGGCGTTGACCCGGCCGAGCAGCCGGGCCGGGGTGACCCGCTGCCGGTAGGACATGGCCGCCACGTTGAACAGCACCGCGTTGGCCGCGAACGCCGCCGTGCCGACGGCGTAGAGCAGGGCGCCCCAGCCGGGCCGGGCCAGCGGCATGAGCAGGTAGAGGGGGCCTGGCACGGCCATCGACACCCAGATGGTCCGGGCGCCGCCGAGCAGCGCGGTGACCCGCCCGGCCAGCACCCCGGCCAGCAGCCCGCCCACCGAACCCAGACTGAACAGGAGACCGATGGTGGCCGGGGTGGCGTGCAGCACGCGCAGCAGGTAGGGCACCTCGATGGACCGGGTGGCCATGACGAAGAAGTTCGAGGTCGCGGTGCAGGCGAGCACCAGGGCGAGGATCCGCTGCCGGCGGATGAACCCGAGCCCCTCGGTGAGCGCGGCCCGGACCGGCACCCGGCCGCCGGCGCGGGGCGCCGGGCGGTGCCGCATCAGCAGCAGCGTGACCGCGCTGGCCAGGAAGCTGGCGGCGTCGGCCACGAAGGTGCGGGCCGCGCCGAGCAGGCCGACGAGCACGCCGCCCGCGCTCGGCCCGGCCAGGGCGGCCAGGTTCTCGCTCACCTCCAGCCGCGCGTTGGCCGAGGTCAGATCGTCCGGCGGGACGAGGGCGGGCAGCAGGCTCCGGTACGCCACGGTGAACGCGACGGTCAGCACCCCGGAGAGCCCGACCACCGCGTACAGGAAGGGCAGGGTGAGGTGGCCGGCCAGGGCGACCACCGGCACCGACAGCAGCAGCGCCGCGCGACCCAGGTCGCACGCGACCATCAGCCGCCGCTGGTCGACCCGGTCGGCCAGCATCCCGGCCGGCAGCGAGAACACCAGGTACGGCAGCCAGGCCAGGACGGTGAGCAGGGAGACCTGGAAGACGGTGGCGTCGAGCACGTCAGCGGCCAGCAGCGGCACGGCCACCCCGGAGACCCGGGTGCCCACCTCGCTGACCGTCTGGCCACTCCAGAGCAGCAGGAAGTTCCGGCTCCGCCACAGGGAGGTGCGGGTTCCGGTCGTCGGGGGCGTCAGTTGCTGGGTCACCGCTCGGGCCTGTCCGTCGGGGTCGCGGGGCGTGCGACCTGGCACCGTATCCCGCCGAACCGCCGACCGGCGCGGCATTTCCGCCGGGGCCGGCCGCGGACTAGGGTCGGCTTTCATGATCGAACCGACCTGGCTCACCGAGACGCGCGCCGCCTACGACACGGTCGCCGTGGACTACGCACGACTGATCCCCGACGTGCTGGAGGGCCCGCTCGACCGCGGGATGCTGGCCGCGTTCGCCGAGCTGGTCGGCCCTGGCCGGCCGGTGCTGGAGGCGGGCTGCGGGACCGGCCGGATCACCGCCCACCTGCGCCGTCTCGGGCTCGACATCTCCGGGGTCGACCTCTCCCCGGGCATGCTCGAGGTGGCCCGCCGGAACTATCCGGAGCTGCGCTTCGAGGTCGGCTCGATGACCGCACTGGACATCCCCGACGCGACACTGGCCGGCCTCGTGGCCTGGTACTCGATCATCCACCTGCCGCCGGACCTGCTGCCCGGGGTGTTCGCCGAGTTCCACCGGGTGCTCGCCCCGGGTGGCCACCTGCTGATCGCGGTCAAGGCCGGCGACGAGCGGATCCGGCTGGAGCAGGCGTACGGCCACACCGTCTCCTACGACGTGTACTGGCTGCCGCCGGACCGGCTCGCGGAGCAGCTCACGGCGGCCGGGCTGGCCGTGCACGGCACGCTGGTCCGCGAGGCGGAGGAACTCGACCGGGGGCCGCAGGCGTTCTTCCTCGCCCGGAAGGCCGCCCGGTGACCGTCGCGCTCTTCACCCTCGGCGGCACGATCGCCATGGCCGGCACCGGCGCCGGGGGAGTGGTCAGCAGGCTCACCGGCGCCGACCTCACGGCCGCCGTGCCCGGGCTCGGCGAGATCCCGCTCGACGTGCGGGACGTGGAGGCGGTGCCCAGCGCCGCGCTGGCGTACCGGCAGGTCCTCGACCTGGTGGACGCCGCCGGCGCGGCGGTCGCCGACGGCGCGACCGGCGTGGTGGTGACCCAGGGCACCGACACCCTGGAGGAGACCGCGTTCCTGGCCGACCTGCTCTGGCCGCACCCGGAGCCGCTCGTGTTCACGGGCGCCATGCGGAACCCCACCCTGGCCGGCCCGGACGGCCCGGCCAACCTGCTCGCCGCGGCCCGGGTGGCCGCCGCGCCGGCCGCGCGGGACCTCGGGGTGCTCGTGGCGTTCAACGACGAGGTCCACGCCGCCCGCTTCGCCCGCAAGACCCACAGCACCAGTACGGCCACCCTCGCCTCGCCCGACGCCGGCCCGCTCGGGCACGTCATCGAGGGCGCGGTACGCCTGCTCACCCGCCCGCCCCGGCACGCCCCGCTGCCGCCGGTGGACCGGGACCGGCTCGCCGCCACCCGGGTGGCGCTGCACACCGTCACCCTCGACGACGACCCGGCGCTGCTCGACGCGCTCACTCCGGGCCTGGACGGGCTGGTGGTGGCCGGCTTCGGGGTCGGGCACGTGCCGCCCGCTTTCGCCCCGGCGCTGGGTGCGCTGGCCGCGCGAATGCCGGTGGTGCTCGCCTCGCGGACCGGGGCCGGGCCGGTGCTGCGGGACACCTACGGCGCCGTCGGCTCGGAGACCGACCTGCGGCGGCGCGGGCTGGTCTGCGGTGGGCTGCTCGACCCGTACAAGGCCAAGGTGCTGCTGCGGCTGCTGCTGGCCGGGGGCGCGGACCGGGCGGCGGTCGCCGAGGCGTTCACCCGGCACGGCTGAGCCGGCGCCGGGGCGGCCTCCGTAGACTCGCGCGGTGACCGGAGAGCGACGACCGCTGGCGGACCGGCCGTTGACCGAGCCGCACCCGTCGCGGCTGTCACCGGACCACCCGGACCGGGCGCGGATCCTGGCCGCGCACGCCGCCGCCCTGGCCGCCGGGGAGGCCGGCTACCTGGACCCGGCCACCGGGCTCTTCGTGCTCAGCGCCGGTTTCCTGGCCCGCCGCGGCACATGCTGCGGGCGAGGGTGCCGGCACTGTCCGTACGTGGACGATTGAGGACTTCCGTCGCAGCGGGGCAACCCGTACGGTTTCCGACGGACATCCGGCGGGCGGCACCCGCCGACGACTGCGGAGGTCTCCACGTGCGCGCCCGGACCTGGCTGGCCGCTTCGGCCGTACTGCTGACCGCCGGCTGCGCCAAGGAGGCCGCGCCGGTGGCGGTGCCGGCGGCGGAGCCGAAGGCGGTCGAGGTGTCCGCCGCCTCGTCCGGCGGGGCGTGCCGGCTGCTCGACTTCGCGGTGATCGCCAAGCACACCGGCGGCCGCTTCGACGTGGCCGCCGCCATGGACAGGGGTGACACTCACACCTGCGTGGTCCGGGCCGAGCGGGCCGTGCTGCCCGAGTTGACCCTCACGGTGACCGACACGTCGATCGACACGTCCAGCTTCACCCTCGACGTGCTGCCCCGGGGCGCGAAGAAGGTCACCAAGCTCGGCAAGGCCGCCTACCGGCACACGCTGCCGAAGACCGCGAAAAACGGCCCGGCCGCGGAGGTGGGCTGGCTCGCCGGCGACGGGCGGCTGGCCACGCTGCGCTGGACCAGCCCGCGCGGCACCGCCACGGCCGACGCGGACAAGGTGGCCGGCAAGCTGGTCAGCCTCGCCAAGGTGATCGACACCCGGCAGCTCTGACCGCCGGGCGCGCCGGGCGGGTCAGTGGGCCGCGACGAACACGCGGGAGGCCACCTCGCGGGGCAGCCGGACCCGGTCGCCGGAGCGGTCGATGGAGACCCCGTCGCGTTCCTGGGCCACCGTCACCGTGGCGCCCGGGTCGACGCCCGCCGCGTGCAGTTGCCGGAGCACGTCGGCGTCGGTCTGCACGCTCTCGCAGATCCGCCGCACCACGACCGGCCCGGAGAGGCCCGGGAACGCCAGGTTGCGCTCGCCCTCGGCGGTCTCGGTCTCGCGCAGGCCCGGGTCGCCCAGCTCCTCAAGGCCCGGGATGGGGTTGCCGTAGGGGGAGCGGGTCGGGCGGTTGAGCAGGTCGTAGACCCGCTTCTCCACCGCGTCGCTCATCACGTGCTCCCACCGGCAGGCCTCCTCGTGGGCCTCCTCGTAGGGCATCCCGATCACGTTGACGAGCAGCAGCTCGGCCAGCCGGTGCTTGCGCATGACCGACACCGCCGTGCTGCGGCCCAGGGCGGTGAGCATCAGGTGGCGGTCGCCCTCGACGGTGAGCAGGCCGTCCCGCTCCATCCGGGCGACGGTCTGACTGACGGTGGGGCCGCTCTGCTTCAGCCGCTCCGCGATCCGCGCACGCAGCGGCGGCACCCCCTCCTCTTCCAGCTCGAGGATGGTGCGCAGGTACATCTCGGTCGTGTCGACCAGGTCATGCTTCACGTCAGCGTCCCTCCGGCGTTCGATGCTACCCCGGACCCCCGACGATCCACCGACACCGAACCGGGAGGTCGCTGCCCGGATGGTGTTGACTGGACCGCATGTCCGGAACCGAAGACCTCCTGGTCGAGCCCGGCCGGCTCGCCGACGAGCTCGACCGCGCCGACCCGCCGACCCTGCTCGACGTCCGCTGGCGGCTCGCCGGGCCGCCCGGCCGGGAGGACTACCTGGCCGGTCACCTGCCCGGCGCCGTCTTCGTCGACCTGGACACCGAGCTCTGCGGCCGGCCGGGCGCCGCCGGCCGGCACCCGCTGCCCGACCCCGCCGCGCTCCAGGCCGCGCTGCGGGCCGCCGGCGTCCGGGCCGGCCACCCCGTGGTGGTGTACGACGGGGGCGACGGCATGTCGGCCGCCCGCGCCTGGTGGACCCTGCGGTGGGCCGGCCACCGGTCGGTCCGGGTGCTGCACGGCGGCTTCCCGGCCTGGGTCGCGGCCGGTGGACCCGTCTCCACCGAGCCGCCGTCGCCCGCCCCCGGGGACGTCACGGTCACGCCGGGCGAGCTGCCGGTGCTGGACGCGGGGGAGGCCGCCGGGCTGGCCGCCGCCGACGCCGGTGTGCTGCTCGACGTGCGGGCCGCCCCGCGCTACCGGGGCGAGACCGAGCCGATCGACCCGGTGGCCGGGCACGTCCCGGGCGCGGTCAACCTGCCCGCCCCGGAGTACGTCGCCGAGGGGCGCTTCCCCGCCGCCGAGGCGCTGCGCGAGCGGTTCGCCGCCGCCGGCGTGACCGCGGGCGCGCCGGTCGGCGCGTACTGCGGCTCGGGGGTGACCGCCGCCCAGGCCGTCCTGGCGCTGCACCTGGCCGGCCGCCCGGACGCCGCCCTGTACGTGGGCTCGTGGAGCAACTGGGTGGCCGACCCGGACCGTCCGGTCGCCACCGGATAGCCACCCGGGCCGCTGCCCTGCGTGCGGTGGGCCGGTCCCAGCCCGCGTGCGACGATGGCCCCATGGCCGACGAGACCGTGGTGGTGTGGGACGAGGCCCTGCTCGGGTACGACATGGGCGACCATCCCCTCGACCCGGTGCGGGTCGAGTTGACCATGGCGCTCGCCCGCGAGCTGGGGGTGCTGGACCGGCCCGGGGTCCGGCTCGTGAAGCCGGAGCCGGCCGACGACGCGCTGCTGACCCGGGTGCACGACCCGCGCTACCTGGAGGCCGTCCGGGCCGCACCCCGGGACCCGCTCTTCGCCGGCTTCGGCCTCGGCACGTCGGACAACCCCGTCTTCGACGGCATGCACGAGTCGAGCGCGCTGATCGCCGGCGCGAGCGTGGCGGCCGCCGAGGCGGTCTGGCGCGGCGAGGCCCGGCGGGCGGTCAACGTGGCCGGCGGGCTGCACCACGCCATGCCGGCCCGGGCCTCCGGCTTCTGCGTCTACAACGACCCGGCCGTGGCCATCGCCCGCCTGCTCGACCTGGGCGCGGAGCGGATCGCGTACGTGGACGTCGACGTGCACCACGGCGACGGGGTGCAGGAGATCTTCTACCGGGACCCGCGGGTGCTCACCGTCAGCCTGCACGAGACCCCGCTCGCGCTGTTCCCCGGCACCGGGTTCCCCGACGAGACCGGCGGTCCGGGCGCGGAGGGCTCGGCCGTCAACGTGCCACTGCCGCCGGGGGTCGGCGACCCGGGCTGGCAGCGGGCGTTCCACGCGGTCGTGCCGTCGGTGCTGCGGGCGTTCCGGCCGCAGGTGCTGGTCACCCAGTGCGGGGCGGACGGGCACCGGCTCGACCCCCTGGCCGACCTGCACCTCTCCGTGGACGGGCAGCGGGCCACCTACCGGGCGCTGCGCGGGCTCGCCGACGAGCTCTGCGACGGCCGCTGGGTGGCCCTCGGCGGCGGCGGGTACGCGCTGGTCGAGGTGGTGCCGCGGGCCTGGACGCACCTGCTCGCGGTGGCCACCGGTGAGCCGCTCGACCCGGCCACGCTCACCCCGCCGGGCTGGCGGGACCTGGCGGCGCGGCGGCGCCCCGGGCACGAGATCCCGCTGCGGATGACCGACGACGTCGACCCGTCCCACGAGCCGTGGCAGCCGAGTGGCGAGCCGACCGCCGTGGACCGGGCCGTCGCGGCGACCCGCAAGGCGGTCTTCCCGCTGCTCGGGCTCGACCCGCACGACCCGCGCGACTGATCCGGCGGTGGGGGAGGACCGACCGGTGACCACCGTCGAGCAACCGGTGGACGTGCTGCTGAGCGACGGCACGACCGTCCAGCTGCGGCAGATCCGCCCGGACGACGGAGCGGCCATCGTGGCCATGCACGCGCGCTTCTCCGAGCGCACCCGCTACCTGCGCTACTTCTCGCCGTACCCGCGCATCCCGGAGCGGGACCTCCAGCGGTTCGTCGTCGTCGACCATCGCGACCGGGAGGCGTTCGTGGTGCTGGCCGGCGA
This sequence comes from Micromonospora chaiyaphumensis, assembly GCF_900091435.1. Classification (GTDB taxonomy): domain Bacteria; phylum Actinomycetota; class Actinomycetes; order Mycobacteriales; family Micromonosporaceae; genus Micromonospora; species Micromonospora chaiyaphumensis. Next base: position 136,535 of record NZ_FMCS01000012.1, on the reverse strand, counting down.
CCGGATCGTCGCCGTCGGCCGGTACGAGCGGCTCGGCCCCGGCTCGCCCGAGGCCGAGGTGGCCTTCGTGGTGGAGGACGCGTACCAGGGCCGGGGCATCGGGTCGGTGCTGCTGGAGCACCTGGCCGACGCGGCCCGGCGGTACGGCATCGTGCACTTCGTGGCCGAGGTGCTCCCGGCCAACGGGGCCATGCTGCGGGTGTTCTCCGACTTCGGCTACCAGGTTCAGCGCCAGTACGCCGACGGCGTGGTGCACCTGAACTTCCCGATCGCACCCACCGAGGCGACCCTGGAGGTGCAGCGCGGCCGGGAGCACCGCACCGAGGCCCGCTCGATCGCCCGGCTGCTCGCGCCCCGCGGCATCGCCGTCTACGGCGCGAGCACCACCGGCCAGGGTGTCGGCGCGGCCCTGCTCGGGCACCTGCGCGACACCGGGTTCACCGGCGCGATCGTCCCCGTGCACCCGACCGCGGCGACCGTGGCCGGGCTGCCCGCGTACCCGTCGGCGGCCGACGCCGGCGCGGACGTCGACCTGGCCGTGGTGGCCGTCGCCCCGGAGGCGGTGACGGAGGTGGTGGCCGACGCCGCGAAGGCCGGCGCGCACGGGCTGGTGGTGATCTCCGCCGGGTTCGCCGAGTCCGGCCCGGCGGGGGCCGCCGCGCAGCGCGCCCTGGTCCGCGCCGCCCACCTGGCCGGCATGCGGGTGGTCGGTCCCAACTGCCTGGGCGTGGCCAACACCGACCCAGCGGTACGCCTCAACGCCACCCTCGCCCCGGTGCTGCCCGCCCCCGGGCGGGTAGGCGTCTTCAGCCAGTCCGGCGCGTTCGGGGTGGCCCTGCTCGCCGAGGCGTCCCGGCGCGGGCTCGGCCTGTCCAGCTTCGTCTCCGCCGGCAACCGCGCCGACGTGTCCGGCAACGACCTGCTCCAGTACTGGCAGGACGACCCGGGCACCGACGTCATCACGCTCTACCTGGAGACGTTCGGCAACCCCCGCAAGTTCGCCCGGCTGGCCCGGCGGATCGGCCGGAGCAAGCCCGTGGTGGCGCTGGCCTCGCTGGCCCGCCCGCCGGGGGTCGGCGACGCGCCGGCCCTGGACGCCGCGGCGGTCAGCGCGCTCTTCGCCCAGTCCGGGGTGATCCGGGTGGACACCGTCGCGGAACTGCTCGACGTCGGCGTGCTCCTGGCCCACCAGCCGCTGCCGGCCGGCCGCCGGGTCGCCGTGGTCGGCAACTCCTCGGCGCTGACCGGGCTGGCCGCCACCGCCTGCGCGGCCCAGGGCCTCACGGTGGCCGACGGCTACCCGCACGACGTGGGCCCCCGGGCCACCGCCGCGGCGTACGCCGCCGCGCTGGCCGCGTCCGCCGCCGACGAGCGGGTGGACGCCGTGGTGGCGGTCTTCGCCCCGCCGCTGCCCGGCCAGCTCACCGACCCCGAGGCCGATTTCACGGCCGCCCTGCCCGACGCGCGGACCACCGGCAAGCCGGTGGTGGCCACCTTCCTCGCCGGCCGGGTGCCCACCGGAGTGCCCGCGTACCCGAGCGTGGAGGAGGCCGTCCGGGGCCTGGCCCGGGTCACCTCCTACGCCGACTGGCTGCGCCGCCCGCCCGGCGTGCTGCCCGAGCTGGACCGCGTGGACCGGGCGGCCGGGCAGGCCGCGCTGCGCCCCGACGGCGCGGATCCGGCGGGTCTGCTGCGGGCGTACGGGATCGACGTGGTCGAGTCGGCCCCGGCGGGCTCGGCCGATGAGGCGGTGGCGGCGGCCGAGCGGCTCGGCTGGCCCGTCGCGCTCAAGGCGGCCGCCCCCGGGCTGCGGCACCGCCTCGACCTGGGCGCGGTCCGGCTCGACCTGGCCGACGCCGCCGCGCTGCGCCGGGCGTACGCCGAGACGGCCCCGGTCTTCGGCGCGGACGTGCTGGTCCAGCCGATGGTCCCGCCCGGGGTGGCCTGCGTCGTGGAGCTGGTGGAGGACCCGGCGTTCGGGCCGGTGGTCGGCTTCGGCCTGGGCGGTGTGGCCACCGAACTGCTCGGCGACCGGGCCTGGCGGGCGGTGCCGCTGACCGACCGGGACGCCGCCGAACTGGTCGACGAGCCCCGGGCCGCGCCGCTGCTGCGTGGCCACCGGGGCGCCGCGCCGGTGGACCGGGCCGCCCTGGTCGACCTGCTGCTGCGGGTCGGGCGGCTCGCCGACGAGCAGCCCCGGGTCCGGTCGCTCACCCTCAACCCGGTGCTGGCCCGGCCGGACGGCATCTCGGTGCTGCACGCCACCGTCCGCACCGGCGCCGAGGCGCCCCGCCCCGACACCGGCCCGCGCCGGCTGTGAGGCTCAGCCCCGCCCGGAGATCTGCTGCACCGCCCAGGCGTTGCCGTCCGGGTCGGTGAGGAAGACGAAGCCGACGTTGTCCAGCGGGTGCGGGACCGGGCGCGGGTTCTGCCCGATCACCTGGATCTCGCTGACCTCGACGCCCCGCTCGACCAGCTCGGCACGGGCCTTCTCCAGATCGGGCACGACCAGTTGCAGCCCCTTCAGCGAGCCGGGCGGCATCTCGGGCACGACGCCCCGGCCGAGGACGATCGAGCACCCGGAGCCCCGGGGCGTGAGCTGGACGACCCGTCCGACGCCCCCCAGGTCGGTGTCGTGGTCGACGGCGAAGCCGAGCCGGTCGGCGTAGAACTCCTTGGCCCGGTCCACGTCGGAGACCGGCACCACCACCACTTCGAGTGTCCAGTTCATCGCCTCAGGGTGACCGCCGCGGGCCGCCGCTTCAAGCGCGACAGGCCCCGGCGCGCCGCCGGGGCCTGTCGGATCGCTCAGGATCAGCAGGCGTACGCCTCCAGCCGGTTGGCCCGCTCCGGGTCGCGCAGCTTGAGCAGCGTCACCTTCTCGATCTGCCGGATCCGCTCCCGGGACAGCCCGAACTCGCGGCCCACCTCGTCGAGGGTGCGCTGCCGGCCGTCGTCCAGGCCGAACCGCAGCCGGATCACCGCCTGCTCCCGCTGGGAGAGGGTGGCCAGCACGATGCGTACCTCGTTGCGGAGCTCGCCGTCACCGGCGGTGTCACCGGGGTCCGCGTTGGGGTCCACCGCGGCCACGAAGTCGCCCAGCGCGCTCTCGCCGTCCTCGCCGACGGTCTGGTCCAGGCTCACCGGCTCCCGGTCGTACGAGATCAGCTCGATCACCTGGAACTCCGGGATCTCCAGCGCGGTGGCCACCTCGGCGACGGTGGGCTCCCGGCCCAGCGTCACCGCCAGCTCGCGGCGCACCCGGACCATCCGGTTGACCTGCTCGACCATGTGCACCGGGATGCGGATGGTGCGGGCCTGGTCGGCCATGGCGCGGGTGATGGCCTGGCGGATCCACCAGGTGGCGTAGGTGGAGAACTTGTAGCCCTTGGTGTAGTCGAACTTCTCGACCGCGCGGATCAGGCCGAGGTTGCCCTCCTGGATGAGGTCGAGGAACGCCATGCCACGGCCGGTGTAGCGCTTCGCGATGCTCACCACGAGCCGCAGGTTCGCCTCCAGCAGGTGGTCCTTGGCGGCGCGGCCCTCGGCCGCGACCAGCTCCAGGTCGGCGCGCAGCTCGGCGGAGACCGGGGTGCAGGTGGAGAGCTTCTCCTCGGCGAAGAGGCCGGCCTCGATCCGCTTGCTCAGCTCGACCTCCTGGGCCGCCGTGAGCAGCTTGGTGCGGCCGATGCCGTTCAGGTACGCCCGGACCAGGTCCGTGGAGACGCCGCGCTCGTCAGTGGCGTCCAGGTCGGTCAGGGTGACGTCCATGTCCTGGTGCTCGATCATCTGCTGGGCCATCTCGATTTCTCCCCGTGTCCGTCGTGCCGTACCGGTTCCGTGTCGTCCGCCGACGCGGTGGTGCCGGTGATGAACAGCTTGGCGGGCGGGGCGTGAAACGGGAGTGAGGCGATCGGGGACCCGACAGCAATCCGGGCGGAACGCCGGCTGTGCCTTGCCGGCCCCGGTTACCGTGCCAGCGGCCGGCCAAGCGGGCCCGGTGACGCACAGGCGATCGGAGGACGTGGTGGTCTTCAAGCGGCTCATGCAGGCGATGGGTGTGGGTGGACCGTCGGTGGAGACGGTGCTGGCCAACCCGAACTGCCGCCCCGGCGGGCAGGTGGAGGGCCGGATCCAGGTGGTCGGCGGGGACCACCCGGTGGACGTGAGCTATGTCGCGCTGGGCCTGGTGACCCGGGTCGAGGTGGAGAGCGGCGACTCGGAGTACGACACCACGCAGGAGTTCGGCCGGGCCCAGGTGACCGGCGCGTTCCGGCTGGACCCGGGGCAGCGCTACGAGGTGCCGTTCCGCTTCCAGGTGCCCTGGGAGACCCCGCTCACCGACCTGTACGGCCAGCACCTGCACGGGATGACCATGGGCCTGCGCACCGAGCTGGAGGTGGCCCGGGCGGTCGACAAGGGCGACCTGGACGCGGTGGCCGTGCACCCGCTGCCCGCCCAGGAACGGCTGCTGGAGGCCTTGCTGCGACTGGGTTTCCGGTTCGCCCGGGCCGACGTCGAGCGCGGCCACATCTACGGCCTGCGGCAGAGCCTGCCGTTCTACCAGGAGATCGAGTTCCACCCGGCGCCGCAGTACGCGCGGGCCATGAACCAGCTCGAACTCACCTTCGTCACCGACCCGCACCAGATGCACGTGGTGCTGGAGCTGGACAAGCGCGGCGGGCTGTTCACCGAGGGCCACGACGCCTTCGGCCGCTTCACGGTCGACCACGCCACGGCCGACCGTACCGACTGGACCGCCCAGCTCGACGGCTGGCTGCGGCAGTCACTGTCCCGCCGCGGCCTCTTCTTCTGACGGCCAGCGCGGGTCAGAGGTCCAGGAGGAGGGTTCGGGGGCCGACGTTGACGCTCTCCACGAGCATGTGGGTGCGGAAGCGGCCGGTCTCCACCTTGGCCCCCCGGGCGCGCAACGCGTCGACGACGGCGTCGACCAGCGGTTCGGCGACCTCCGCCGGGGCCGCCGCGGTCCAGCTCGGCCGTCTGCCCTTGCGGGCGTCGCCGTAGAGGGTGAACTGGCTGACCACGAGGATCGGCGCGGCGGTGTCGGCGGCGCTGCGCTCGTCGTCCAGGATGCGCAGTTCGTGGACCTTGCGGGCCATGGTGGCCGCCACCTCCGGGGTGTCGGTGTGGGTCACGCCGAGCAGCACCAGCAGCCCGTCCGCGATCGCACCGACCACCTCGCCGTCGACCGTCACGGCCGCCCGGCCCACCGTCTGCACCACCGCGCGCATCAGTCCGCCACCGGCTCGACCAGGCCCCGCTCCACGAGGTGCGCCACGATGGGTCCGGCCGCCTCGGCCAGCTCGTCCGGCGCGACGTCGTGCGCGGCGGCCAGCAGGGCGAGCTGGTCGCGCAGCGGCAGCCGGCCGTCCGCGCCGCCGACCAGGGCGAGCACCAGCGGGTCGATCTCCTCGGACCAGCGCAGCCCGTGCGGCATGGCGAGGACCTGCCGGTCCACCGCCCAGCCGTCGGCGCCCATGGTGGCCTCCTGGCGCAGCTGGAGCCCGTCGGCGGCCCGGTAGCGGGCGGCGAGCAGCCCGTCGGTGTCCCGGGCGCGCAGCCAGTCCTGCCGGTCGAACCACTCGCCGACGCGGTCGCCCAGCGGCGGCTCGACCCGCTGGCGCAGGTCCTCGACCCGGACGACCGGTTCGTCGTGGCCGGCCCGGCGCAGCGAGACGATGCCGAACCCGACGGCCTCCACCTTGTGCGCGTCGAACCAGTCCAGCCAGGCCGCCATCCGCTGCGGGTCGGCCGTCTCGCCGACGTCGGTGACCCAGAGGTTCACGTACGCCATGGGGTCGGCCACCTCGCGCTGGATGACCCAGGCGTCCAGCCCGGTGCCGGCGAACCAGCCGGTCACCCGCTCGGCCCAGTCCTCGCCGGTGACGTGCACCCAGTTGGCCAGGTACTGCATCGTCCCGCCCTCGGTGAGCAGGTGCGGGGCGGCGGCGGCCAGTTCGGCGCCGATCGCGTCGCCGACCCGGCCGGAGTCCCGGTAGACGTGCGTGGTGGTGCCGGGACCGACCACGAACGGCGGGTTGCTGACCACCAGGTCGAACCGGCGGCCGGCCACCGGGGCGACCAGATCGCCGCGGAGCAGTTCCCAGTCCTGCCCGTTGAGGGCGGCGGTGGTGGCGGCGAAGCGCAGCGCCCGCTCGGAGACGTCGGTGGCGGTGACCCGGCGGGCGTGGGTGGACAGGTGCAGGGCCTGGACGCCCGAGCCGGTGCCCAGGTCCAGCGCGGTCTCCACGGGCCGGCGGACGGTCGCGCCGATCAGCGTCTGGGTGGCACCGCCGATGCCCAGCACGTGCTCGGCGTGCAGCGGGCGGCCGGGCCGGGCGCTGGCCGGCACGTCGGCGAGCACGAACCAGTCGTCGCCGTACGGCTCCAGGTCGACGCCGGCGCGCAGCCCGTCACCGTGCCGCTCGACCAGGCCCCCGGCCAGGGCCTCCTCGACGGTCAACGGGGCGAGCGCGGCGGCCACGGCCGGCTCCGGCTCGGTCTGGTCGCAGATGTAGACCCGGATCAGCGTGGCGAGCGGGTCGCGGTCCTCGGTGGCGCGCAGCGCGGCGCGGAAGTCGTTGCGGGCCACCGCCCCGGTGGCCTGCGGCCCGAGCCGGTCGGCGAATCCGTTGGCGGTGAAACCGGCCCGGGTCAGTGCGGTGCGCAGCGCGTCGACCCCGGCGGGGGAGAGCAGCATGTCGTGACGGTCCACGTCGTCATCCTGCCTCGCCGTGGAGGGCGTGCGGCCGGCACCCGGCAGATCCATACCACCAGCTCAGGGTATCGGCCGTTATCTCTTTCATGTCCATCGATGTATGGCTACCATCTGCCCCAACATCCGCCGATGGGCGTCCCCGGTGACCGAGAGCCCGGGCGCGCCCGGTAGGGAGCCAGACGATGTCCGACGTGTCCGTTCCCCGGCGGCGCGCGCTGCGCGCGCTCGCCGTCACGGCCGCCGCCGCGGCCCTCACCGCCGCCGCCTCCACCCCCGCCCTCGCCGCACCGACCGGCGACGTCCGCTACGCCTCCGCCCCCGACGCCATCAGCGGCAGCTACCTCGTGGTGCTGAAGGACGACGCCGTCGGCGCCGCGAACAGCCTCGCCGCCCGCACCGCCGTGCCGGACCGCGCCGCCGGCCTGGCCAGGCGCTACGGCGGCAGCGTCGGCACGGTGTGGAGCGCCGCCCTCACCGGCTACAGCGCGAAGCTGAGCCCCGCCCAGGCCCGCCGGCTGGCCGCCGACCCGGCCGTCGCCTACGTCGAGCAGGACCGGGTGGTGACGACGCAGGCCACCCAGACCAACCCGCCGTCCTGGGGCCTGGACCGGATCGACCAGCGCAACCTGCCGCTGAACGCCAGCTACACCTACCCGAACACGGCCTCGAACGTCCGGGCGTACATCATCGACACCGGCATCCGGACCACGCACACCGACTTCGGTGGCCGGGCCTCCTGGGGCACCAACACCGTCGACTCCAACAACACCGACTGCAACGGCCACGGCACCCACGTGGCCGGCACGGTCGGCGGCACCCGGTACGGCGTGGCCAAGGGCGTCCGCCTGATCGCCGTGAAGGTGCTCAACTGCTCCGGCAGCGGCAGCACCACCGGCGTGGTGAGCGGCATCAACTGGGTCACCTCGAACGCCGTGAAGCCGGCCGTGGCCAACATGAGCCTCGGCGGCGGCGCCAGCAGCTCGATCGACAACGCGGTGACCAACTCGGTGAACTCCGGCGTCACGTACGCGGTCGCGGCCGGCAACTCCACCGCCAACGCCTGCAACTCCTCGCCGGCGCGGGCCGCCGCCGCGATCACCGTCGGCTCCACCACGAGCAGCGACGCGCGCTCGTCCTTCTCCAACTACGGCTCCTGCGTGGACATCTTCGCCCCCGGGTCGAGCATCGTCTCCGCGTACCGGACCAGCGACACGGCCAGCAGCACGCTGAGCGGCACCTCGATGGCCTCGCCGCACGTGGCCGGCGCGGCGGCGCTGGTGCTCGGCGCCAACCCGTCGTACAGCCCGGCGCAGGTGACCAGCTACCTGACCAGCAACGCCACCACCGGCAAGGTGACCAACCCCGGCTCCGGCTCGCCGAACCGGCTGCTCTTCGTCGTCAACTGACGATCGCGGCCGCACGGCCCGGTGGACCCCACCCCGGTCCACCGGGCCGTGTCGCGCACACGGGCGGCGGCGGGCGCGGCAGGATGGAGGGCATGACGCTCTCGCTGCCCATCGACCCGCAGGCCAACGAGCTCCTGGCGCGCAGCCCGCTGGCGCTGCTCCTCGGCATGGTGCTGGACCGGCAGGTGCCGATGGAGAAGGCCTTCTCCTCCCCGTACGTGCTGGCCCAGCGGCTCGGCCACGAGCCGGACGCCCGGGAGCTGGCCGAATACTCCCCGGAGGCCCTCGTCGAGCTGTTCGCCACGCCGCCGGCCCTGCACCGGTTCCCCAAGGCCATGGCGGCCCGGGTGCAGGAGGTCTGCCGGGCCCTGGTCGAGCGCTACGACGGCGACCCGGCCCGGCTCTGGTCCGAGGCGGCCGACGGTCGGGACCTGCTGCGCCGGGTCGGCGAGCTGCCCGGCTTCGGCCGGCAGAAGGCGCAGATCTTCGTGGCCCTGCTCGGCAAGCGGTTCGGGATCACCCCGGACGGCTGGCGCGAGGCGGCCGGCGGCTACGGCGACGCGGACGCGTACCGGTCGGTGGCCGACGTGACCGATCCCGAGTCGCTGCGGCGGGTCCGGGAGTTCAAGCAGCGGATGAAGGCGGAGGCGAAGGCCGCCAAGGGCTGACGCAACCCGGGCCCGCCCTGGCTCGTTGTCATGATCGTCAAGGCGGCGGCGACGGGCGGGTGATGACGGACGAGCGGGGGGCGGAACTCCTGCGCGGCGGCGGGGGCAGCCACCGCGCGACCTTCCTGGAGCTCTTCCTCGACGTCGTCTTCGTCTTCGCCTTCACCCGGGTCTCGCAGCGCCTGATCGACGACGTGGCGGCGGGCGGCGGTCGCCTGCCGCTGGAGCTGACGCAGACCCTGGTGCTGCTGCTCGCGCTCTGGATGGTCTGGTCGCTGACCGCCTGGGCCACCAGCCACTACGACCCCGAGCAGCCACCCATCCAGGCCGTGATGATCGGGTCCATGTTCGGCAGCCTCGTGATGGCCGTGTCGGTGCCGGCCGCGTACGGCCCGCACGGGTTGAGCTTCGCCGCCGGGTACGTCGCCATCCAGCTCGGCCGCTCGCTCTACCTGACCGTGGCGCTGCGCCGGCACTTCCAGCGGCACCTGTCCAGCCGGATCCTTGTCTGGTCGGCCGTCTCGGCCGTGCTCTGGATCGGGGGTGGCCTGGTCGGGGAGGACGCGCGGCTGCTCTGCTGGGCGCTGGCCCTGGTGATCGACTACGTGGGCGTGGTCACCGGCTGGCCGGTGCCGCGGCTGGGCCGGGCGGCGGCCACGGCGTGGACGGTGACCGGCGAGCACCTGGCCGAGCGGTACCAGCAGTTCATCATCATCGCCCTCGGCGAGATGATCTTCGTGGCCGGCGTCGGGTTCAGCGGCAGCGACTTCACGCTGCTGCGCTGGATCGCCCTCGTGGACGCCTTCGCCACCACCGTGCTGCTCTGGCGGATCTACTTCCACCGGGCCGGCTCGGTGCTGGTCGAGGCGGTGGCCGAGGCCCGGCAACCGGCCCGGCTCGGCCAGTCGGCCACCTGGACCCACCTGACGATGATCGCCGGCATCGTCACCACGGCGGTCGGCTACGAGGTGGCCATCGCCGAGCCCGGGGGACACGCCGACGCGGTGCGGGTGGCGGCCATCGTCGGGGGCCCGGCGCTCTTCGTGGTCGGCCGCGCCCGCTTCGAGTACGAGGTGTTCGGCCGGGTCTCCTGGTCCCGCGCGATCGGCCTGCTGCTCCTGGTGCTCGGCGTGCCGCTGCTGAGCCGGCTGCCGCTGCTCGGCATCGCGGTCGGCGTCACGGTGGTGCTGACCGGGATGGCCGTCGCCGACGCGCTGCGGGCGCGGGGCCGCCCGCCGGAGCGCCCCGCCTCGCCCATGTGAGCCGCCGCCACCGGGGCACGCAACCGGCGCGGCGGCCCGGTCGTTGGGAGCCAGGACGGCGGACGGGGGTGACACGGTGGACGAACGCGGTGCGGCGCTGCTGCGCCCGCCGGAGAGCGCCGCACGTGCCACCTTCCTGGAGCTCTTCTTCGACCTGGTCTTCGTCTTCGCGCTGACCCGGGTCTCCCAGCGGCTGATCAACAGCCTGCCCGCCACCGGTTGGACGCTGGCCGCCGCGGTCGGCCGTACCGTGCTGCTCTTCCTGGTCCTGTGGCTGGTCTGGACGATCACCGTCTGGGTGACCAGCCGCTACGAGCCGGAGCAGACCGTCATCCAGGCCGTGGTGGTCGGCACCATGTTCGCGAGCCTGGTGATGGGGGTGGCGCTGCCGCGGGCCCTGGAGGAGCGGGCGCTGCCGTTCGCCCTCGCGTACCTGGCCGTGATGCTCGGCCGGCCCCTGGTGATCGCCGCCGCGCTGCACGGCCACCCACGGCGGCTGGTCCCGCTCCGGCTGGCTGCCTGGGCGGCGGCGACCGCGCCGCTCTGGCTGGCCGGGGCGCTGGGCCCGGACGACACGCGCCTGCCGCTCTGGGCGCTCGCGCTGATCGTCGACTACGCCGCCCTGTTCACCGGCTGGCCGCTGCCCCGGCTCGGCTCCTCGCCGATCCTCGGCTGGCGGATCGCCGGCGAGCACCTGGCCGAGCGCTACCAGCAGATCTTCCTCATCTCGCTGGGCGAGTCCATCCTGGTCATCGGGGTCACCTACAGCGGCGAGAAGTTCTCCGGCGAGGGCGCGGGCGCCTTCGTGGTCGCCTTCGTCACCACCGCGCTGCTCTGGCGGATCTACTTCCACCGGGCCGGGCACCTGCTGGCCGAGGCGCTGCGGCTGGCGCCCGTGCCGGGCCGGCTCGGCACGTCGGCCACGATCACCCACCTGGTCATCGTGCTCGGCGTGCTCACGGCGGCGGTCGGCTACGAGGTGGTCATCGCCGAGCCGTTCCACCGGTCCGACCCGAGCCTGCTGCTCTTCGTGGTGGGTGGTCCGCTGATCTTCCTGGCCGGCCGGGCCCGCTTCGAGTACGAGATCTTCGGGCGCGTCTCGCTGCCCCGGATCCTCGGCGCCGGCGTGCTGCTCCTGCTCGTGCCGCTGCTGGCGCACGGTCCCGCCGTGCGGGCCCTGTGGCTGGTGGCCGCCGTGCTGGCCGTGGTGGCGCTGCTGGACGCGCGGCGCAGCCGGGGTCGCCCACGGGAGATGTCGGCCTCCCCGCTGGGGCGGACGGGGCCGGAGAGCAGCGGCCCGGAGGCCTGACGCTCAGGCGGCGGTGGGGCGGGACAGCGCGGCCAGGGCCCGGCGCACGTCGGCCAGGGAGACGGTGGCCGAGTCGTCGAGGTCGGCCAGACCGGCCTCGATCCACTGGCGCATGAGGGTGGTCACCCCGATGCCGCGCGTCTCGGCGGCCGCCCGGACCCGCTCGTACGTATCCAGCGGGAGGCGCACCGAGCGGCTGACCATGGGCACGTCGGTGTCGGGGGTGGGCAGCTCCGCGGGCTGCGTCTCGTCGATCAGGTCGGCGAGCGCGTCGCCGCCGTCGTGGAACCGCTTCGTCGCCTCGTTACGGTGCATCGTGACCGCCTCCTCGTCGGCGTGACCTCCGCACCGCGTCGTCGTAGCGCTTGGCCTCGACGTCGCTCAGTTCGCGGGCGGAGAGGATGTCCCAGTCGTTGTCGGTGCCGTCGGCCTCGGCCAGCAGCACCGCGAGGCGCCGCCCCCGGTGGTCGGTCGCGTAGACCACCATGACGTCGTCCCCGAGGTGCCGGATGACCCGCCGTGTGCTGTGCAGGGCCTCCCAGACTTCCCCGGGCGTGACGTCGTAGACCCGCAGGTTGGCCAACGCCTCGTCGGAGAAGCTGAACCGGTTGCCCACGAGGCGAGCGTACCACGTGCGTAACACGCGACTGCCTTGTCACGATTTTCGCCGATCATCCGTCAGGGGTGACAGGATGAGTCGTAATCCCCTCGAGGAGGTCCGTGGTGAAGCGTCAGGCGTATCAGCCGATCCTGATCACCGACGCCTCGCGCAGCCAGGACGACCAGCTCACCAGCCGGCAGAAGCGCTACGTGCTGATGATGGGAATCCGGGTCGTGTGCCTGGTGATCGGTGCGGTTCTGATGGGCGTCAAGGCGCCGCTGCTCTGGCTCTGGCTGCCGCTCTGCGGTCTCGGGATGGTGCTCATCCCGTGGCTCGCCGTGCTGCTGGCCAACGACCGCCCGCCCAAGGAGCAGCACCGCCTGGCCGGGAAGTTCCAGCCCCGCCACCGCGACGAGACCCCGCCCATGGCGCTGTCCGCCGAGGAGCGCCCCCACAAGGTCATCGACGCCGAGCCCTGACCGGCCCGGGCGGCAGCCGCCCGGACCGGTCCGCCGTTTCAGGGCTGGGGGCGGGCGCCGACGGTGGTGACCGCCAGGGCGCCGAGGTCGCCGGCCCGGGCCAGCGCCGTGCGCGGGTCCGCGCCGGCCAGCCAGGCGGTGAGCAGGCCGGCGGCGAAGGCGTCGCCCGCCCCGGTCACGTCCACCACGGCCACTCCGGGCGCCGGGGCCGTCTCGACCAGCCCGGTCCGGTCCACCCAGACCGCGCCGGCCGCCCCCCGCTTCACCACCACCCGCCGGGCCACCGAGGTCAGCGCCCGCGCCTGCGCCGCCGGGTCCAGCCCGCCGGCCAGCACCGTCGCCTCGTCCGTGTTGACCAGCAGCAGGTCGACGTCGCGTACCCAGGTCAGGAACGCCGTGCCGACCCGCCGCAGCGGCGCCGCGGAGGCCGCGTCGACGCTGGTGGTGAGCCCGCGCTCGCGGGCGGCGGCCAGCGCGCGCAGGCCCGCGCCGCGCGACCCGACGTCCAGCAGGGTGTACGCGGACAGGTGCAGGTGCCCGGCGTCGGCCGCCGCCGCGACGGCCCGGTCGACGTGCCCGGTGGTCAGCCGCAGGTTCGCCCCGCGCTGGCTGACCATGGTGCGCTCCCCGTCGTGGGTGAGCACGATGACGCTGCCCGTCGGGTAGCCCTCGTGGCGCTCCACCGCGCAGGTCACCCCGACCCGCTCCAGTTCGGCGACCCGCTCGCGGCCCGTCTCGTCATCGCCGACCGCGGCGACCAGCGTGACGGCCGCCCCCTGGCCGGCGAGCCAGGCCGCGGTGTTCGCCGCCTGGCCGCCGCCGCTGAACCGGATCCCGGCCGCGGTGTCCGAGCCGGTGGCGAGGGGGCCGGAGAGCACCGCGAGCACGTCGGTGATCACGTCGCCGACGACGACGATGCGCGGCTCGGGGCTCATGCCGAGGTGACGGTGCGGCGGGCCGCCGCGGCGACCGCGATCCGCGCCGCCAGGTCGGCGTTGCGCAGGATGATCCGCACGTTCACGGCCAGGCTGGCGCCCTCGGTGGCGGAGTGGAAGTGAGCCAGCAGGAACGGGGTCACGGCCTTGCCGGTCACCCCGTCGCGGGCCAGCATCTCCAGGCCTGCGGCCAGGGTGCGGTCGTGCAGCGCCGGGTCGAGCTGCTCGTCGACCGGCAGCGGGTTCGCCACGATCAGCCCGCCCCGGTGCACGCCCTGCTCCCGGCGGGCGGTCAGCACGTCGGCCGCCTGCTCCGGCGACTCCACCGACCAGTCCAGGTCGAAGCCGGCGTCGGTCAGGTAGAACCCGGGGAAGCGGCGGGTGCGGTAGCCCACCACGCTGACCCCGAGGGTCTCCAGCCGTTCCACGGTGGCGCCCACGTCGAGGATCGACTTCACGCCGGCGCAGACCACGGCGATCGGGGTCCGGGCCAGGGTGACCAGGTCGGCCGACTCGTCGAAGGTCTGCGCCGCCTCCCGGTGCACCCCGCCGAGCCCGCCGGTGGCGAAGACCCCGATTCCCGCCGCCGCGGCCACCGCACTGGTCGCCGCCACCGTGGTGGCGCCGTCGGCGCCGGTCGCCGCCGCCACGGCGAGGTCGCGCACCGAGAGCTTGCTCACCCCGTCGACGGTGGCGAGGCGGGTGAGCTGGGCGTCGTCCAGCCCCACGATCAGCTCACCGGCGACCATCCCGATGGTGGCCGGGACGGCCCCCGCGTCCCGTACCGCCTGCTCGATCTGGCGCGCGACGTGAAGATTGTCCGGCCGGGGCAGGCCGTGCGAGACGATGGTGCTCTCCAGGGCGACGACCGGGCGCCCGTCGCGCAGGGCGCCGGCCACCTCGGTGCCGAGACTGATGTGAAAGTTGGTCACTTCGGCTACGGTACGGGCCGCTTCCGGCGCGGGCCCAGGTGGACCGGGCCGGATCGACCTGCAAAACTGGACCGTTGGAGGTGTAGTCGTGAGTACAGAGGTTCTCGAGCGTCCCGAGCTGAAGGACGCCGACACCGGCCCGGAGATGTTCCACTACGTCCGCAAGGAGAAGATCGCGGAGAGTGCCGTCATGGGCACCTTCGTGGTGGCCCTGTGCGGCGAGACGTTCCCGGTCACCAAGGCGGCCAAGCCGGGTTCCCCGGTCTGCCCCAAGTGCAAGGAGATCTACGACTCGTACGCCGAGTGATCCCGGGCGGCCGATCCGGCCGCCCGCGTAACCTGCGGCGGTGACCACCTCCACCGCCCTGCTCCTCGCCGACCTCACCGGCGTGGCCGTCTTCGCGGCCTCCGGCGCCTCCGCGGCGGTGGCCAAACGGCTCGATCTCTTCGGGGTGGTCTTCGTCGGCGTCGTGGCCGCCCTCGGCGGCGGGATCTTCCGCGACCTGGTCATCGACGAGGTGCCCCCGCTGGCCTTCGGCGACTGGCGGTACGCGGTCACCGCGGCGGTCACCGCCGCCGCCATCTTCTGGCTCCATCCCCAGTTCGCCCGGCTGCGCACCACCGTGCTGGTGCTCGACGCGGCCGGTCTCGCCCTGTTCACCGTCACCGGCACGCTCAAGGCCCTCGACGCCCACGTGCCGGCCGTCGGCGCCTGCATGATCGGCATGCTCACGGCGATCGGCGGCGGGCTGGGCCGCGACCTGCTCACCGGCGAGATCCCCGTGGTGCTGCGCCGGGAGATCTACGCCGTGGCCGCGCTCGCCGGCTCGATCGCCGTGGCGCTGCTGTCGGCGTACGGGGCGGCGACCGCGGTGCCGCTGACCGCCGCGGCCGTCTTCGTCTTCGCGCTGCGCCTGGTGTCCCTGCGGCGGCGCTGGTCCGCCCCGGTGCCGGCGCTGCGGCCGCCGCGCACCGGCGCCCGGGGACCGCAGCTCTGAGCCGTCGCGCGGCGGGGTGGGCGGATGTGACCAGCGTGGCGTCGAGTGGGGCGGAACGCCCCCGCTGGTTATGCTGAGTCGGCCTTCGCGGCACCGGATGCGCGAGGGCGTTTTCATGGGCGGCGGCACCCGTGGCCCTCGGCCGGGGTCCGCCGTCGTGCGGTCGGAGAGGAGCTACGCGTGGCACCGCGGTTGCCGGCGCTCGACACGTTCCCACCCCTGCGTGCCTGGCAACGCAAGGCGATGGTGGAGTACCTGCGCCGCCGCACCGAGGACTTCACGGCGGTCGCCACGCCCGGCGCCGGCAAGACCACCTTCGCCCTCCGGATCGCCGCCGAGCTGCTGAACGACGGCACCGTCGAGGCGGTCACCGTGGTCGCCCCGACCGAGCACCTGAAGACCCAGTGGGCCGAGTCCGCCGCCCGGGTCGGCATCCAGCTCGACGCCGCCTTCCGCAACGCCGACCTGCACTCCGCGGCCGACTTCCACGGCGCGGTCGTCACCTACGCCCAGGTGGGCATGGCGCCGCAGGTGCACCGGCGGCGCACCATGACCCGGCGCACCCTGGTCATCCTCGACGAGATCCACCACGCCGGTGACTCCCGCACCTGGGGCGACGGCGTCAAGGCGGCCTTCGAACCCGCCGTACGCCGGCTGATGCTCACCGGCACGCCGTTCCGCTCCGACGACAACCCGATCCCGTTCGTCAGCTACGAGCGGGGCGGGGACGGGCTGCTCCGCTCCCGCGCCGACTCGGTCTACGGCTACTCCGACGCGCTGCGCGAGGGCGTGGTCCGGCCGGTGCTCTTCCTGGCGTACTCGGGGGAGACCCGGTGGCGCACCAACGCGGGCGAGGAACTGGCCGCCCGGCTGGGCGAGCCGATGACGCAGGACCTCATCGCGCAGGCCTGGCGTACCGCGCTGGACCCGGCCGGCGACTGGATGCCGCAGGTGCTGCGGGCCGCCGACGCCCGGCTGACCGTGCTGCGCGCCAACGGCATGCCCGACGCCGGCGGCCTCGTGATCGCCAGCGACCAGCAGGTGGCCCGCTCCTACGCCAAGCTGCTGGAGCAGGTGACCGGTGAGAAGGCCGCCGTGGTGCTCTCCGACGACCAGGGCGCCTCCGCGCGGATCGCGACGTTCGCGGCCTCCGAGCAACGATGGCTCGTCGCGGTGCGGATGGTGTCCGAGGGCGTCGACATCCCCCGGCTGGCCGTCGGCGTCTACGCGACCAGCGCCAGCACCCCGCTCTACTTCGCGCAGGCGATCGGCCGGTTCGTCCGGGCCCGCCGGCCCGGCGAGACGGCCTCGGTCTTCCTGCCCAGCGTGCCGCACCTGCTGGGCCTGGCCAGCGAGATGGAGGCCGAGCGGGACCACGTGCTCGGCAAGCCCAAGGACTCCGACGGCTTCGACGACGACCTGCTGGAGCGTGCCCAGCGGGACGACCAGGCCAGCGGCGAGCTGGAGAAGCGCTTCGCCGCGCTCTCCGCGACCGCCGAGCTGGACCAGGTGATCTTCGACGGCGCGTCGTTCGGCACCGCCGCCCAGGCGGGCACCCCGGAGGAGGAGGAATACCTCGGCCTGCCCGGGCTGCTCACCGCCGACCAGGTCTCCATGCTGCTCACCAAGCGACAGGCCGAGCAGCTCGCCGCGCAGCGGCGCAGGGCCGCCCAGCGGACCGCTGAGCCGGCCGCTGCGGCCCCGTCGGCGGCCCCGCCGCCGATGAGTGCGGCCCAGCGTCGGGTGGCCCTCCGGCGGCAGCTGAACGCCCTGGTGGCCGCCCGGCACCACCGCACCGGCCAGCCCCACGGCAAGATCCACGCCGAGCTGCGCCGCCTCTGCGGCGGCCCCCCGAGCGCCCAGGCGACGATCGAACAACTGGAAGAACGCATCGCCACGGTCCAAACCCTCTAAACCACCCCCCCGGCCCCCGGCCCCCCGGCCCCCCCGGCCCCCTCACCCGGTCCGGGTGATCATGAGGTTAGCGGCGATGTGGATCTCTGAAACTGCCGCCAACTTCATGATCGACGGGGCGAGGCGGGGGCGAGCGGGGGCGAGCGGGGGCGAGCGGGGGCGAGGCGGGTGGCGGGTGGGTGCGTAAAAAGCCGGCCGGAGGTCCCTGGGGACCTCCGGCCGGCTTTATGTCGAGTTGCGGATTCCTTACTCAGTTCGCCATCAGATCGGCGCCACGCCAGCTGAACTCCGGGTCCGACGCGTAGCGCACGGTGATCTTCACGAGATCCTCCGCGTACTTGTTCGCGTGGTGCCCACAGAACACCAGCTCGCTCCCACCCGCCAGAGTGATCCGGAGCTTGCCGGCAGCATTGCAGCGGTCGCACCGTTCATCGGCGGCCGGGGGGCTCACCGTCTCGGGCGGCGGCGTGAGGGTCGGGGTCATCGCCTTCCTCCTCTGGTCGTCACCGATGAACACTCTCTTCGGTTGCTCACCTATCGTGCAACACCCTTCTCGGGCCCTGCCTTCCCTGTGTGCCCGTCGGGGACGGAGGTCACACCTGGCGTGGAAGACAGTGTGCCGTGCACCAAGGGTGCCACGTCAACGATCACAAACGGGCAACCGTCAGGTCACCGGAGAGTGTTCTACGGCTGGTGATCAAACCGACACGTCTGGTTGACGCGTGGCGGTCAGTCCAGGTAGTCGCGGAGCACCTGGGAACGCGAGGGGTGCCGCAACTTGGACATGGTCTTGGATTCGATCTGCCGGATGCGCTCCCGGGTCACGCCGTACACCTGGCCGATCTCGTCCAGGGTGCGGGGCTGGCCGTCGGTGAGGCCGAAGCGCAGGCGCACGACGCCCGCCTCGCGCTCGGACAGCGTCTGGAGGACCTGCTGGAGCTGGTCCTGCAGCAGCGAGAACGACACCGCGTCGACCGCGACGACGGCCTCGGAGTCCTCGATGAAGTCGCCGAGCTGGCTGTCGCCCTCGTCACCGATGGTCTGGTCGAGCGAGATGGGCTCCCGGGCGTACTGCTGGATCTCCAGCACCTTCTCCGGTGTGATGTCCATCTCCTTCGCCAGCTCCTCCGGGGTGGGCTCGCGGCCCAGGTCCTGGAGCAGCTCGCGCTGGATCCGGCCGAGCTTGTTGATCACCTCGACCATGTGCACCGGGATGCGGATGGTGCGGGCCTGGTCGGCCATGGCGCGGGTGATGGCCTGGCGGATCCACCAGGTGGCGTAGGTGGAGAACTTGTAGCCCTTGGTGTAGTCGAACTTCTCGACCGCGCGGATCAGGCCGAGGTTGCCCTCCTGGATGAGGTCGAGGAAGGCCATGCCGCGGCCGGTGTAGCGCTTGGCCAGCGAGACGACCAGCCGGAGGTTGGCCTCCAGCAGGTGGTTCTTGGCCCGCTCGCCGTCCCGGGAGATCCACAGCAGGTCGCGCTGCATGTCGCGGGTGAGCTTCTCCTCGCCCTCGTCGGCGGCGCGCAGCCGCTCGGCGGCGTAGAGGCCGGCCTCGATCCGCTTGGCGAGCTCGACCTCCTGCTCGGCGTTGAGCAGCGGCACCTTGCCGATCTGCTTCAGGTACGCCCGGACGGAGTCGGCGGAGGCGGTCAGCTCGGCGTCCCGGCGCGCCTGCTTGAGTGCCTCGGACTCCTCGTCGTCCCACTCGAAGTCGTTGTCGGTGGCGGAGCTGGCCGCGTCGGCCTCGGCGGCCTGGGTCAGCTCGGCCGGCTCCTCGACCACCACGTCCTCGATCTCGGCGGCGAGTTCCTCGGGGTCGATCTCGCCCTCGGCGCCCTCGCCCTTCGGGGCGTCCTTGGCCGGCTTCGCGGCCGCCGTCTTGGCGGCCACGGTGGCCTTGGTGGCCCGCGTGGTCTTGGTGGCCTTCGCCGGGGCGGCGGCCTTGGCGGCCACCTCGGCGGTGGTGCCGGCGGCCTTCCGGGCCGTCGCCTTCCGCGGGGCGGGTGCCGGGGCCTCCTCGGCGGCCGGCGCCTGCTTCGGGGCGGGCGCCGCGGCCTTCTTGGTGGTCTTGGCGGTGGTGGCCCGGGAGGCCGGGGTGGCGGACCGGGCGGCGGCGACCCGGCGGCGGGTGCTCGCGGAGCCGTCCACGACCACCGTCACGCCCGCCTCGGAGAGCGCACGGAGGATCTTCTTGGCCTGGGCCGGGGTCACCTCGGCGGACTCGACGGTGCGCGCGAGCTGGGCCGACGTGAGCTGGCCGCCGGCGCTCTGCGCGTGGGCGATCAGGGTGTCGGTGAGCGAGCGAACGTCGGCGCCGGTCTGGCGTGGTTCTGTCACGAATGACCTTCCGGAGGCGAAGAGCGAGCACGGCCGGGTCGTCCGGCGCAGTGCGGAACGCCGTGCCGGGCGATGTCGTTGAGGGACCCCCGTGTCCCGGGCCGACCGGTCGCTGGCGGTCCGTGGCGCGTGGGGCAGGGTGAATTGTAACGCCGTCTGCGGCGATCATCCTGCGCCGCACGGTGGACCGGCCGTACGGACCACTGATTAGGCACAGTTGTGGACTTT
Organism: Micromonospora chaiyaphumensis; assembly: GCF_900091435.1. GTDB lineage: Bacteria > Actinomycetota > Actinomycetes > Mycobacteriales > Micromonosporaceae > Micromonospora > Micromonospora chaiyaphumensis. Next base: position 116,724 of record NZ_FMCS01000012.1, on the reverse strand, counting down.
GTAAGGATGATACCCGCGCACGAACCGGCCGGTCCGGATCGTGCCGGAAGGGGACGAACATGATCGCCTCGGCGCCCACGCCGCAGGAACTGCTCACGATCGCCGTCGAGGTCGCGCGGGACGCCGCGGCCACCGCGCACCGGATGCGGGCCGAGGGGGTCTCGGTCGCCGCGACCAAGAGCACCGTCACCGACGTGGTCACGGCGGCCGACCGGGCGGTCGAGCGCCAGGTGCTGGAGGCGCTGCGGGCGCGGCGCCCGGGCGACGCGGTGCTGGGCGAGGAGTACGGCGCGGGGGAGACCGGCCCGGCCGCCGAGGACGGGGTGCGCTGGATCGTCGACCCGATCGACGGCACCGTCAACTATCTCTACGGGCTGCCGTACTGCGCGGTCTCGCTGGCCGCGGAGGTGGCCGGCGAGGTCGTCGCCGGGGTGGTGCGCAACGTGGTCACCGGCGACGAGTGGACCGCCACCGCGGGCGGCGGCGCCTGGCGGGACGGGCAGCGGCTGCGCTGCTCCGCCGAGACGGACCTCGGGCAGGCGCTGGTGGCCACCGGGTTCGGCTACGACGCCGGGCGCCGGGCGCACCAGGCCCGGGTGGTCGCCGAGTTGATCCCGCAGGTGCGCGACATCCGCCGGATGGGCGCGGCCGCGCTCGACCTCTGCCTGGCCGCCGAGGGCCGGGTGGACGCCTACTACGAGAAGGGGCTGGCCGCCTGGGACCTCGCCGCGGGCGGGCTGGTCGCGCGCGAGGCCGGGCTGCTGGTGACCGGGCTGTCGGGCCGGCCGCCCGGTCCGGACCTGGTGCTCGCCGCGCCGCCCGCGCTGCACGAGCCGCTGCACACCCGGCTCGCCGCCCTGGACGCCTCCGGCGGCCCGTGACCGGTCCCGCCGATACGAGAAGGGGTGGCCGCTCCGGCGGCCACCCCTTTCGTGACGGCGGTTACTTGACGGGGCCCGGGCAGGTGCCGGCCGGCGCCTGCGGCGAGCCGAGGTCACCCAGGGACTGGTTGACCTCGGTGGTGGTGGCCAGCTGCTGGAATCCGTTGCCGAGGATCACGTCGACCGTGTCGTCCTTGCGCTTCAGGTCCGGTTCCAGCTTGGCGTTGTTCAGGAAGTAGGCCCGCAGCAGGTGTGCGGAGCCGACGCCCTTGGGGCCGAAGCGCAGCACCGCCACGTCGTCCACGGCCTTGGGGGCGTTGCCCTCCTTCTTGACCTGGAACTTGCGGTTGCGGAAGTCGTCGGCGACGCTGCCGGCCAGCCCGACCTCCTCGGTGCCGTTGTAGACGTTGATCTTGACGTCCTTCTGCTCGCGCAGCCGCACGTCGGCGATCGGCCAGCCCTCGGGGCAGTTCTCGGCGGTGCCCGCCTTGCTCTGGGTGTCGCGGAGCACCGCGACCACGACGAAGACCAGGGCGATGGCCGCCAGCAGTCCGACGACAACGAGTGCCCGCACTCGCGCAAAACTCATTCTGGGCGCTCCCCGGACGGTGATTGGGTGGCGGCGACCGCCGGCGGTCGGTCCGCCCGCCGGCCGTCGAGTACGCCGCTGAGGTTAACGCTTGTCCGGCTGTCGCGTGGAAACAGTCCGACATACCGGCGCGCCACCGAGGGAACGGGTACTACTACCCCTATCTTCGTGTCGCCTGAGTCACATTGGGAACAACTTCGGGCGCAGGGGCGTACATCTCTGCCGCGAGGGCGGTATACATGCCTCGCCCAAAGGGGGGGTAAGGTTCCGCGCTCGCTGGGGGAGTTCCTTCCTGGCGGTCCCGGCCCACGACGGTCGGGTCGGGTGACCGACACATTTGGTGGCCGGCCAGCGGAACCGAAACAGCGTCGTCCGGCGTTACAACCGGAAGCGACCATATCGATATGGGAGAGTGAAACCGATGGCCACCGACTACGACGCCCCGCGTCGCGACGAGGTCGACCTCGGCGAGGACAGCCTGGAAGAGCTCAAGGCCCGGCGCGTCGACACACAGTCGGGCGCCGTGGACGTCGACGAGGCCGAGGTGGCCGAGAGCTTCGAGCTGCCCGGCGCCGACCTGGCCGACGAGGAGCTCACGGTCAAGGTGCTACCGATGCAGCAGGACGAGTTCCGGTGTGCCCGCTGCTTCCTGGTCCACCACCGCAGCCAGCTGGCGGTCGAGCGCAACGGCGAGCTGATCTGCCGCGAGTGCGTCTGACCCCGACCCGAGACACCAGCGGCGGCCTCCTCGACGGGGCCGCCGCTTATCGAGCCGCCGTGCGCCGGTGGCGGGAAGCTGCTTGACTCGTACCGGCGGCTGAAACGCCGCGGAGCAGGAGGGCGGACGGGTGAGCGAGCGCAGCGAGCGGGCCGACGGGCCGGGCGCCGAGGGGGACGGCGCCGCCCGGCCGACCGACGAGAAGGCCCGCGCGAGCGCCGCCGCCGAGTCGACACCGCAGGATGCGGACGGCGACCAGCCCGGCGCGGACGGCGGCCGGCCGAGTGCCGACGCCGACGAGCTCGGGGCGACCGTCGCGGCGCTGACCGCCGACGACCTGCCCGTGGCCCGACGTCGCCAGCTGCTCACCCGGCTCGTCGGCCAGGCCCGCGCCCGCGGCATCTCCGACCTGTTCAAACCGAAGGCCGCGGTCCGCTGGATGGCGGACACGGTCGCCGAGATCGCGCCGCACGTGCCGATCCGCGACCTGGCCACGCTCCGGAAGCACTTCCCCGGGCTCGACGACGAGGCCCTCGCCGACCGCCTGATCCGCAACGCGGCCCGGACCACCGCCGGCGTGGGCGCGGCCGGTGGCGGGGTGGCCGCGGTCGAGTGGGCGGTCACCCCGACCCTGCTCTCGGCCCCGGTGCTGCTGGCCGCCGAGACGGTCGCCGTGGTGGCGATCGAGCTGAAGCTGATCGGCGAGCTGCACGAGGTGCACCGGGTGCCGCTGCCCACCGGCGGCGCGCAGCGGGCCGTGTCGCTCGTGCAGTCCTGGGCCACCCAGCGGGGCGTCAACCCGATGATGCCGGGGGTCGGGGTCAGCGCGGTGCTGGGCACCGCCGCCCGCCGCGAGCTGCGCGACAGCCTGCTGCGCCGGTTCGGCCGCAACCTCACGACGCTCGGCCCGTTCCTCACCGGCGCCGCCGTGGCCGGCTATCTCAACCGGCGTGCCACCCGCGCCCTCGGTGACCAGCTCCGCAAGGACCTGCGCCACCAGGCTCGCGCACTGCCCGGCACACGCCCCTGACCCCGGGGACCGCCGGGCGGGTCAGGCGGCGTCGCGGGCGGCGAGCAGGGCCGTGGCCAGCTCGACCGGCCGCCGGGAGCTGACCACCCAGAACGGGGTGGGGTCGTCGGGGTCGTCCAGCACCACCTGCACGGCGCCGCCCACCCACGGGCGCTGCACCACGAAGGCGAGCGGGTCGGCGCCGACGCCGAGCACCTCGCGCCGGCCGGCCGCGTCCAGCGGCACCGCGTCCGCGATGAAGCGCACCGGCAGGCGCGCGTCGTCGACCCGCAGCTCACCGTCGCGCACCGTGACCCGGATCCGGCCCAGCCACCACAGGGTGGCCGCGGCCGCCGGGATCAACAGCACGAACGGCAGCCAGGCCCGGACGCCGGTCGCGCCCATCCACAGCTCGGCGGCGAGCAGCCCGGCGAGGGCCAGGCCGATCGGCCAGGCCCACCAGGGCAGCCCGAGACGCTCCGAGTAGGCCGCGGCGGCGGCCACCGGGGCGGCCGGGGATGACGACTGACGCACACTCCGAGGGTACGGCGCGCGGGCGGCCGCCGAACCGGCAGGATGGCAGGGTCACCCCCGCATGGACCGGACGGAAGAGGATCACCGTGACAGACGTCGTACCCGTGCCCGTACGACAGCTCGACCCGGAGCTGCCGCTGCCGGCGTACGCCCATCCCGGCGACGCGGGCGCGGACCTGGTGGCCGCCGCGGACGTGGAGCTGCCGCCCGGTGGGCGGGCCCTGGTGCCGACCGGTGTGGCCATCGCCCTGCCGGAGGGGTACGTCGGCCTCGTGCACCCCCGATCGGGGCTGGCGGCCAGGCTCGGCGTGACGGTGCTCAACGCGCCCGGTACGGTCGACGCCGGCTACCGGGGTGAGATCCTGGTCAACCTGATCAATCATGATCGGGAGACGCCGGCGAAGATCAGCCGGGGCGACCGGATCGCGCAGCTCGTGGTCCAGCGCGTCGCCCGGGCCGAGTTCCAGCCGGTGGTCGAGCTGCCCGCGTCCCGGCGCGGGACCGGCGGCCACGGCTCCACCGGCGGGCACGCCGGACTGGTCCCGGCTCCGGCGGGCGGGCGGACGGAAGAGGTGGCAGGGTGAGTGCGAACAGCGGAGGGTGGGCGCAGTGATCTTCTCCCGTAAGCGGGCCGAGGGCGCGCGGCACGCGCGTGACGAGCGGGACACCGGGGTCCTCGACGAGGAGACCCCGCAGTCGCCGGCCCGTGGCCCCTACGACGTGTCCGAGGCGCCCGACGCGCCCCGGCTCGACCTGGGCAGCCTGCAGATCCCGGCGGTGCCGGACGTCGAGGTGCGGGTGCAGGCCGACCCGCAGGGCGTGATCCAGCAGGTGGTGCTGGTGCACGGCCAGAACGCCCTCCAGCTCGGCGTCTTCGCCGCGCCCCGCTCCGAGGGCATCTGGGACGAGGTGCGCGAGGAGATCCGGCAGTCGCTGTTCAACGACGGCGCCGCCGCCCAGGAGGTCGAGGGGGAGTACGGCACCGAGCTGCGCGCCCGGGTCCGCACCCCGGAGGGCATCACCGACCTGCGCTTCGTCGGCATCGACGGGCCGCGCTGGATGGTGCGCGGGGTCTACCAGGGCGAGGCCGCCACGAACCCGGCCGCCGCGGGCCCTCTGGAGGCGTGCCTGGACGGCCTGGTCGTCGACCGCGGCCAGGAGGCCAAGCCGGTCCGTGAGCCGCTGCCGCTGCGACTGCCCCGCGAGGTGGCCGAGCAGCACGCCCAGCAGGAGGGCGCGCCGCAGCAGCGGGAGGCGTGAGCCCTCAGCCTCGCGCCGCAGCAGCGCGAGGCTGAGGTCTGAGCACCGCGATCCGGGCCCGGTCGGAGTCGGCGTGACGTCGACGACGCCGGGCCCGTCGCGTGGGCGGCCACGGTGGCGCTACGCCCCGACGCCGGTCCCGCCCGGGGGCCGGATCGGCGTACGCTGGCGGGACGGTTCCGGCACCCCGGGGCCGACCCAGAGCCGGCGCGAGCCGGCCGGCGTGGAGAGGGTGACGCGGAGGTCATGACGACCGACGAGAGCCGGGTGTCGCTGCGGCGGTTCCTGCAACGGCTCACCGCGAGCGAGGCCGAGATCGAGGCGCAGGAGCTGCAACGGGAGAGCGCCGAGTGTGGCGGCATGCCGGCCCGCCAGTGCTCGCGCGGCCAGGTGGTCTCGGTCACCGGGCGGCTGCGCACCGTGGTCTACACGCCCCGGACCAACCTGCCCACGCTGGAGGCCGACCTCTACGACGGCAGCGACGTGGTCACCCTGGTCTGGCTGGGCCGGCGGCACATCGCCGGCATCGAGCCGGGCCGGCACCTCACCGCCCGCGGCCGGGTGGCCGTACGGGACGACCGCAAGGTGATCTACAACCCGTACTACGAGCTGGAGTCGCCGAAGTGACGACCGGACAGCACACCGAGCCGGAACTCGGGCCGGAGGACGAGCGGCTGCCCAGCATCGCCGAGCAGATGGCCGACCAGCTCGGCGGCTGGCGGGGCCTGGTCGAGTCGAGCATCCCCGTGGTGGTCTTCGTGATCGCCAACGTGGTGGGCGACCTGCGTCCCGCGGTGATCGCCTCGGTGGCGGTGGCGCTGCTGATCGCCGGGCTGCGGCTCGCGCAGCGCCGGCCGGTGCGGCACGCCGTCAACGGCCTGTTCGGCATCGCCATCGGCGCGGCCATCGCCTGGCGCACCGGCGACGAGCGCGACTTCTACCTGCCCGGCATCCTCTACGGCATCGGCTACGGCCTGGCCCTGCTGCTCTCGGCGGCCATCCGGCAGCCGCTCGTCGGCTGGATCTGGTCGGTGCTGGTGGCCAAGGGCCGCTCCGAGTGGCGGGACGACCCGCGGCTCGTGCGCACCTTCACCCAGCTCACCGTGCTCTGGGGCGTGGTGTGGCTGGCCAAGGTCGGCGTGCAGGCCGGGCTCTACCTTGCCCACCAGGACACCGCGCTGGGCGTGGCCCGGCTCGCCCTGGGCTACCCGCCGTACGCGCTGCTGCTGCTGATCACCGTCTGGGTGGTGCGCCGGGTGACCCGGGAGACCGCGCCGGCGCCGCTGCCGGGGGCCTGAGCCCCCGGACAGCGGTCGATCAGGCCCGCTCCCGGTTGCGCTCGACGCTGCCCGGGCCGAGGATCACCGCCCGCACCTCGTCCTCCACGGCCGCGGTGCACACGAAGATCAGCTCGTCGCCGGCCTCGATCGGGTCGTCCGGGCTGGGCACCAGCACCCGCTTGCCGCGCAGGATCGCCACCAGCGCCGCGTCCCGGGGGATCGGCACGGTGTGGATGGGCTGGCCGACGTAGGGCGCGGTGGGCGGCAGGGTGATCTCGACGAGGTTCGCCTCACCCTGGCGGAAGGTCATGAGCCGGACCAGGTCGCCGACCGTGACGGCCTCCTCGACCAGCGCGGCCATCACCCGCGGCTTGCTCACCGCGACGTCGACGCCCCACTGCTCGGTGAAGAGCCACTCGTTCTCGGCCCGGTTGACCCGGGCCACCACCCGGGGCACCGCGAACTCGGTCTTGGCCAGCAGCGACACCACCAGGTTGACCTTGTCGTCGCCCGTGGCGGCCACGACCACCTCGCAGCCGGCCAGGTTGGCCTCCTCCAGGCTGGCCAGCTCGCAGGCGTCGGCGAGCACCCAGTCGGCGGCCGGCACCCGGTCGGGGCGGAGCATCTTGGGCTGGCGCTCGATCAGCATCACCTGGTGGCCGTTGTCGATCAGCTCCTGGGCGATCGACCGGCCCACGTTGCCCGCGCCGGCGATGGCGATGCGCATGCTCACTGCCCCCCTTCGGGCGGCGCCGCCGCCACCGAGGTGACCGAGGCGGTGATGTCGTCGGTCACCAGCATGAAGACCTGGTCGCCCTCCTGCACCACGGTGGAGGCGGTGGGCAGCGTGCCGATCCCGAACCGGATCAGGTAGGCCACCCGGGCGCCGGTGGCCTCCTCGAGCTGCCGCAGCGACCGGCCGATCCAGTCCTTGTGCACCGGCACCTCGATGATCGACACCGTGCTGGTCGGGTCCCGGAAGATCTCCACGTTGCCCTCGGGGACCAGGTGGCGCAGCATCCGCTCGGCGGTCCACCGCACGGTGGCCACGGTGGGGATGCCGAGGCGCTCGTAGACCTGGGCGCGGCGCTGGTCGTAGATCCGGGCGGCCACCCGGGACACGCCGAAGGTCTCCCTGGCCAGGCGCGCGGAGATGATGTTGGAGTTGTCGCCGCTGGAGACCGCGGCGAAGGCGTCGGCGCGCTCGATGCCGGCCTGGCGCAGCACCTCGCCGTCGAAGCCGGCCCCGGTGACCGTGATGCCGGCGAAGTCCGGCCCGAGACGGCGGAACGCGTCCGCGTCCTGGTCGATCACCGCCACCGAGTGCCCCCGGGACTCCAGGCTGTGGGCCAGGGTCGACCCGACCCGGCCGCAGCCCATGATCACGACATGCACGGTGTCCGCTCCTCCCACGGTGCCGCCCGCTGGCCCGTCGTCTGCGAGCCTGCCACGTCTCCGCTGCGGGCGGGGGACCGAACGGTACCGCGCGGGCGCGGGCGGGGCGATCAGGCACCCCCACCGCCCGACGCGCGCTGGTCGTACTCTTGGCGCTTGTGGCCAGACCCACCTCGCTGCTGAAGCGACTCCTCCTCGGTCGACCGTTCCGGTCCGACCGCCTCCAGCACACCCTCCTGCCGAAGCGCATCGCGCTGCCGGTCTTCGCCTCCGACGCGCTCTCCAGCGTCGCCTACGCCCCGGACGAGATCCTGCTGACGCTCTCCATCGCGGGCGCGTCGGCCTTCTTCTTCTCGCCGTGGATCGCGCTCGCGGTCGTCGTGGTGATGCTGACCGTGGTGGCCAGCTACCGGCAGAACGTGCACGCCTACCCCTCCGGCGGCGGCGACTACGAGGTGGCGACGGTCAACCTGGGGCCGCGGGCCGGGCTCGCGGTGGCCAGCGCGCTCCTGGTCGACTACGTGCTCACCGTGGCGGTGTCCGTCTCCTCCGGCGTGGCGAACCTGGGCTCGGTGGTGCCGTTCGTGGCCACCCACAAGGTGCTCATCGCGGTCAGCGCCGTCGTGCTGCTCACCGCCATGAACCTGCGCGGCCTGCGCGAGTCGGGCACCGCGTTCGCCATCCCCACCTACGGCTTCGTGATCGTCATCGGCGGCATGCTGCTGACCGGGCTGGTCCGGATCTTCATCCTGGGCGACGACCTGCGGGCGCCCAGCGCCGGGCTGGAGATCCACGCCGAGCACAGCGTGACCGGCTTCGCGTTGATCTTCCTGCTGCTGCGCACCTTCTCCTCCGGCTGCGCGGCGCTCACGGGCGTGGAGGCGATCTCCAACGGCGTACCGGCGTTCAAGACGCCGAAGTCGAAGAACGCGGCCACCACGCTGCTGCTGCTCGGCACCATCGCGGTCAGCATGCTGGTCGGCATCATCTGGCTGGCCAAGCTCACCGGCCTCCAGTTCGTCGAGGACCCGGCGCAGATCGTCTCCGGGCCGGACGGGTACGTGCAGAAGACCGTCACCGCGCAGCTCGGGGAGACCGTCTTCGGTGACGGCTCGGTGCTGCTCTACGTGGTGGCCGGGATGACCGCGCTGATCCTGTTCCTGGCCGCGAACACCGCCTTCAACGGCTTCCCGGTGCTCGGCTCGATCCTGGCCCAGGACCGCTACCTGCCCCGCCAGCTGCACACCCGCGGCGACCGGCTGGCCTTCTCCAACGGCATCGTCTTCCTGGCCGTCGCCGCCGTGGTGCTGATCATCGGCTTCCAGGCCGAGGTGACCCGGCTCATCCAGCTCTACATCGTCGGGGTGTTCGTCTCGTTCACCCTGTCCCAGGCCGGCATGATCCGGCACTGGAACCGGCACCTGCGCACCGAGCGGGACCCGGAGGCGCGCGCCCGGATGGTCCGCTCCCGGGCCATCAACGCGTTCGGCATGGCCATGACCGGCGTGGTGCTCGTCATCGTGCTGATCACCAAGTTCCTGCTGGGCGCCTGGATCGCCATCGCCGCCATGGCGGTGATCTACCTGCTCATGCTGGCCATCCGCCGGCACTACGACCGGGTGGCCGCGGAGCTGGAGCCGACCGAGCAGCGGGCCGTGCTGCCCGCCCGCAACCACGCCATCGTGCTGGTCAGCAAGCTGCACCAGCCCACGCTGCGGGCCATCGCCTACGCCCGGGCGACCCGGCCGGACACGCTGACCGCGGTGACCGTGAACGTCGACGAGAAGGACACCCGGGACCTCCAGGCGGACTGGGAGCGGCGGGAGCTGCCGGTGCCGCTCACCGTGATCGACTCCCCGTACCGGGAGATCACCCGGCCGATCCTCAACTTCGTGGCGTCGACCCGCCGGGAGTCGCCCCGCGACGTGGTCACCGTCTTCATTCCCGAGTACGTGGTGGGCCGCTGGTGGGAGAACCTGCTGCACAACCAGAGCGCGCTGCGGCTCAAGGGGCGGCTGCTCTTCGAGCCGGGCGTGATGGTCACCAGCGTGCCCTGGCAGCTCGCGTCGACCGCCAGCAAGAACCTGGACCGGCTGGACGCCACCCTCACCCGCGGCCCGGCGCGCGGCCCCCGGGTGGCCCCCCGCAGCACCCTGCCGCCCAGCGTCCCGCCCGTGGTCTCGGCGCCCCCCGGCGAGAGCGGCGCGGGGGACCGCCCGTGACCGCGCCGGCCCGCAGCGGGCTGGAGGAGGCCGAACGGGTCGAGCTGACCGTCGACGCGGTCGCCCCCGGTGGGCACTGCGTGGCCCGGGTCGGCGGCCAGGTGGTCTTCGTCCGGCACGCGCTGCCCGGCGAGCGGGTGGTGGCCGAGGTGACCGAGCTGCACCGGGGCTTCGCCCGCGCCGACGCCGTGGAGATCCTGACCGCCTCGCCGGACCGGGTCGAGCAACCCTGCCCGTACGCGAAGCCGGGCCGCTGCGGCGGCTGCGACCTCCAGCACGTCACCCCGGCCGCCCAGCTCGACTGGAAGGCCGCCGTGGTGCGGGAGCAGCTCACCCGGTTGGGCGGGCTCACCGACGACCAGGTCGACGCCCTCGGCGTGCGGGTCGAGGCGCTGCCCGGCGGGCCGCTGGGCTGGCGCTCCCGGGTCCGGTACGCCGTCGACGCGGCCGGCCGGGCCGGGCTGCTCAAGCACCGCTCGCACGAGGTGGTGCCGATCGACCGCTGCCTGATCGCCCACCCGGCCATCCAGGACCTGCCGGTGCTCACCCCGAGCGGGGCGACCTGGCCGGACGCCGACGCCGTCGAGACGGTCGCCTCCACGGGCGGCGACGTGAGCGTCGTCGCGTACGCCGAGGGGGTTCCCACCCCGGTCCGCGGCCCGGCGGAGGTCCGCGAGGTGGCGGCCGGCCGCGACTGGACGCTGCCCGCGGCCGGCTTCTGGCAGGTGCACCCGGCCGCCGCGGACACCCTGGTCGGGGCGGTGCTCGACCTGCTCGACCCGCGCCCCGGCGAGACCGCCTGGGACCTCTACGGCGGCGCCGGGCTGTTCGCCGCGGCCCTTGCCGGCCGGGTCGGCGACGCCCGGGTCACCCTTGTCGAGTCCAGCCGGATCGGGGTGGACGCGGCCCGGGCCAACCTGGCCGACCTGCCCCGGGTCGAGGTGGTGGCCGCCCGGGTGGAGACCGCGCTGGCCCGCCGCCGGGTCACCGGCCCCGTCGACCTCGTGGTGCTGGACCCGCCGCGCTCCGGCGCGGGCGCACCGGTGGTGCGGGACATCGTGGCCGCCGGGCCGCGCGCGGTCGCGTACGTGGCCTGCGACCCGGCCGCCTTCGCCCGGGACGTGCGCACCTTCACCGGGGCGGGCTGGCGGCTCGCGGCGCTGCGCGGCTTCGACCTGTTCCCGATGACCCAGCACGTCGAGCTGGTCGGCCTGTTCCTGCCACCGGAGAACTGACTAGCCTGGCCCGATGAAGATCGTCGGGCTGATGTCGGGCACCTCGTACGACGGGGTGGACGTGGTGGCGGCCGAGTTCACCCGGGACGGGGACACGCTGCGGCTGCGCCCGCTCGGGCACCGCAGCCTGGACTACCCCGACGACCTCCGGGCCCAGATCGGCGCGCTGCTGCCCCCGGCGGCCACCACCATCGAGGCGGTCTGCCGGCTGGACAACCGGCTCGGCGAGGTCTTCGCCGAGGCGGCGGCGGCCGGCGTCGAGCTGGCCGGCGGCACGGCCGACGCGGTGGTCTCCCACGGGCAGACCGTCTTCCACTGGGTCGAGGCGGGCCGGGTGCGGGGCACCCTCCAGCTCGGCGCGCCGGCCCGGGTGGCCGCCCGTGTCGGCGTACCCGTGTTGCACGACCTGCGGTCGGCGGACGTGGCGGCCGGCGGCCAGGGCGCGCCGCTGGTCCCGGCGTTCGACGCGCTGCTGCTCGAGGCGGCCGCCGCTCCGCGCGCGGCGCTCAACCTGGGCGGCATCGCCAACCTCACCGTGGTCGCCCCCGGGGAGCCGGTCCTCGGGTACGACGTGGGCCCGGCGAACGCCCTCCTGGACGCCGCGGCCCGGCGCTTCCTGGACCGTCCCTGCGACCTCGACGGGGCGCGGGCGGCGGCCGGGCGGGTGCACGAGGGGCTGCTGGCGCTGCTGCTGGCCGAGCCCTACTACGCCGCGGCCCCGCCCAAGTCGACCGGCAAGGAGCTGTTCCACGGCGGCTACCTGGACGACCAGCTCGCCGCCCTGGGGGAGCCGGTGCCCGCCGACGACGTGCTGGCCACGCTCACCGAGCTGACCGCCCGGACGGTCGCCGACGCCTGCGACCGGCACGGAGTGACCGAGGTCATCGCCGCCGGCGGGGGAGTGCGCAATCCCACACTCCGGGCCCGGCTCGCCGCGCTCGGCGCGGGGCGCTGGCGGCTGCGCACCACCGACGAGCTGGGGTGCCGGCCCAGGCCAAGGAAGCGTACGCGTTCGCCCTGCTGGGGTGGCTCTCGTGGCACGGTCTGCCCGGGGCCATCCCCTCCGTCACCGGCGCCTCCCGGGCGGCCGTTCTGGGCTCCTGGACCCCCTCCGGGCCCCCGTTCGCCGCGGTGCCGGCGGATCCGCCCCGCCGACTGGTCGTCACCCCCTGATCGGGAGCCTGACCTGGGAAGATCCACGGCCGGGCTGCGGGCTGTCGGGTGGCCGATAGACTCTTCGGTCATGAGTGTTGAAGAGGGCACGGCCAACCACGGTCGGCTGCTGGGCACCGTCCGCGGCCCGCAGGACGTGAAGCGGATGACGGCCGAGCAGCTGGACATCCTCGCCGCCGAGATCCGGGACTTCCTGGTCGCCAAGGTCTCCCGCACCGGCGGGCACGTCGGCCCCAACCTGGGCGTGGTCGAGCTGACGCTGGCCATGCACCGGGTCTTCGACTCGCCGCGCGACCGGCTCCTGTTCGACACCGGCCACCAGGCCTACGTACACAAGATCGTCACCGGCCGGCAGGAGGGCTTCGACAAGCTCCGCCAGCGCGGCGGCCTCTCCGGCTACCCGAGCCAGGCGGAGAGCGACCACGACCTCATCGAGAACTCGCACGCCTCCACCGCCCTCTCCTACGCCGACGGCCTCGCCAAGGCGTACGCGCTGCGCGGCGAGAAGCGCAGCGTGGTGGCCGTGGTCGGCGACGGCGCCCTGACCGGCGGCATGTGCTGGGAGGCCTTGAACAACATCGCCACCGCCGGCAACCCGCTCGTGATCGTGGTCAACGACAACGGCCGGTCCTACTCGCCGACCATCGGCGGTCTCGCCGACCACCTCTCGTCGCTGCGGCTCAACCCCGGCTACGAGAAGGTGCTCGACACCGTCAAGGAGGCCCTCGGCTCGACCCCGCTGGTCGGCAAGCCGATGTACGAGGTGCTGCACGCGGTCAAGAAGGGCATCAAGGACGCGGTCGCCCCGCAGGCCATGTTCGAGGACCTGGGCATCAAGTACGTCGGCCCGGTCGACGGCCACGACGTCCCCGCGATCGAGTCGGCGCTGCGCGCCGCCAAGAACTTCGGCGGCCCGGTGATAGTCCACGCGGTCACCCGCAAGGGCTACGGCTACCGCGCGGCCGAGGAGGACGAGGCGGACCGCCTGCACGGCCCGGGCGGCGCGTTCGACATCGAGACCGGCAAGCTGCTCGCCGCGCCGTCGGTGAAGTGGACCCACGTCTTCGCCGACGAGCTGGTCGCCATCGCCGACGAGCGCCCCGACGTGGTCGGCATCACCGCCGCCATGGCCGAGCCCACCGGCATCGCCACCCTGGCCCGCAAACACCCGAACCGGGTCTACGACGTGGGCATCGCCGAGCAGCACGCCGCCACCTCGGCGGCCGGCCTGGCCATGGGCGGCCTGCACCCGGTGGTCGCTGTCTACGCCACCTTCCTCAACCGCGCGTTCGACCAGGTCCTGCTCGACGTGGCCATGCACAAGCTGCCGGTCACCTTCGTGCTCGACCGCGCCGGCATCACCGGCCCCGACGGGCCCAGCCACTACGGCATCTGGGACATGTCGGTGTTCGGTGTGGTGCCCGGCCTGCGCATCGCGGCGCCCCGCGACTCGGCCACCCTCCGCGAGGAGCTGCGCGAGGCGGTGGCCGTGGACGACGGCCCGACCATCCTGCGCTTCCCGACCGGCACCGTGGCCGCCGACCTGCCGGCCGTGCGCCGCGTCGGCCCGGTCGACGTGCTGGCGGAGTCGGCGCGTACCGACGTGCTGCTCGTCGCGGTGGGCTCCTTCGCCGGCCTCGGCATGGAGGTCGCCACCCGGGTCGCCGAGCAGGGGTACGGCGTGACCGTTGTCGACCCGCGGTGGGTGCGGCCCGTGCCGGCTGAGCTGGTCGAGCTGGCGGCCGGGCACCGGCTCGTGGTGACCGTCGAGGACGGCGTGCGGGTCGGGGGCGTGGGTTCCGCGCTCGCTCAGGCCATGCGCGACGCCGACGTTCACGTGCCCGTCAAGGATCTCGGTGTGCCGGCGGACTGGCACCCGCACGGGACGCGGGCGCAGATCCTCGCGGACCTCGGGTTGACGGCTCAGGACGTGGCGCGGGACGTCACCGGGTGGATCTCGGGGCTGGACGCGCAGTCCGTCGAGACGGCCGCCGACGAGGCCACCGCCAAGAACTGACCTCAGCTACGTAGAACGGGCGGTCCTGCTTCGCGCAGGGCCGCCCGTTCGGCATCGAGGGCTGTCGCGCCTCCGGCAACCACTCGGCGCACGTGTGAACTAGTAATGTCGATGCATGGATCTGCGCCGGGGCCGCTCAATGGACGTGCGGGATGCGACCCTCGCCGATCTGGACGGAATCATCGACGTGCACACGCAGGCGCGTCTGGCTTATTACGGAGCAGGCGGACTGGCCTCCGAATCGATCGTGAATCCCACGTTGGCGCGGGAACAGCGAGCCGGCTGGGCGGCAGCGATCGAATCACCCCGCAAGAGGGTCCTGAGGGCCACCGTCCACGGCCGCATCATCGGTATCGCCGCCATGGGTCCTCCGCTGTCGACGGAGGTGGACGGCGATGCGGTAGGCCAGCTGTACCAGATTCACGTCGTCCCGGGCAGGTGGGGAGAGGGCATCGGCAGCAGGTTGCACGCGCTCTTCGTGCGATACCTGGAGGACCTTTCCCTGCCGACCGGTCTCCTCGAAGTATGGGGGCGGAACAGCCGCGCGCGAGCGTTCTACACCAGACACGGCTGGAATCCGGACGGGGAGAGCCGGGCGGGCCCAGACAACTCCAGGTACGTCTGCATGCGGCTTGAAGTGATGAACGTTCGTGCGGCTGGGGCGTAATCTTCTGCGCCATGCATTCGCACCGGCGCTTCGAGAATCCTCCAGCGTTACCCCATGAGGGCGTAGCCGAGAAGTTGGAGCGGGCCCTGCGCGATCGCTCCCATGAGGGCGAGGCCGCAAGCGTGCTGGTGGGGATCGCGTTGAACGACGATGACCAGGCGTTCGTGGAGTACTGGTGCGTCGAGGTCGGGACCCGGGCCGTGGCGGGCAGTCCCCTCCTCGGACTGGCCGGTCTGTGCCTGGGACATACCGCTCGGCGCTTCGGGCACCTCAGTGATGAGGCACTGGCCCTGGCAGAGTCCTTGGCGATGCGTGCGGCGGCGGATTCGTCGGACGTCGATGGTCGTGCGCTCGACGGCCTTGACGACATCCGAAGTTTCCTGCGCCGTCGTCCGGTTGATCCGTAGCGCCTGCATGGCGTGGTGTGAGCGACAGCGCCTAGGAATCCCCTCCGCCTCCTCGTGTAGGAGGCGACCGGGGAAGATCTTGGACGGAAACGGCCCCTATGGGGGCCATTTCCTACCAAGATCGCCGAAGGGTGAAGCCGCAACCCACGGACGGACATCGATCAGCGCGGGGTTCGGGGCAGCCGACCCGCGCAGGGATCAAGCCTGACCGCCCGGAGCGGGTCGGGCTGCCCCGAACCCCCCACCGCAACCGACGACGGGCCGTCAGGGTGCGGTGGGCTCGCACTCTGCGGAGAACGTGTCGAAGGCGACCGTCACCGTGCCGTCGGCGTTGAGGGTCGTGTGGTTCCTGATCCGGAGCGTGGCGTCGTTGCCCGGCCCCGGCCCCACGATTTTGAACACCAGCTCCTGGGTGGAGGTGATCGGCAGCCCGCCGGAGCCCTGGTTGTAGACGAAGAGGTTGACCCGGGTGCTGACGTACCGGTCGCCGGTCGTCGCGCCGATGCCGTGCACGTTGGACTGGGTCTCGACGATGTGCACGTGGAACCCGCCGGTCCCGTCGACGGTCACGTGGTAGACCTCGGAGATCGTGCCGTCGAAGTCGACCACCTCGCCGAGGCCGCCGTTGGCGCAGGGCAGGACGACGGATAGGTCCAGCGGGGCCCGGAGGATCCGGGTGGTCGTGTCGGCGGCGTGCGCGGGCGCCGGCCCGGCGGCGAGCAGGAGCGACGGCGCGAGCAGCGCCACCGCCGAGGCGAGTCGAGCCTTACCGGTGGACCTGATCCTGTTCATGGCAGACCGTCCTTCCGGGACGCCCCGGCCGCGCCGGCCGGGTGCATCCTGGAATCTGCTCCCGGTGGGTGAGGGCGTCAATACGGTCCGCGTATCGCGACGGGTCGGCCCTTCGGTTGGCGCGAGACGCCGGCAGCGAGCCAGCCGAGGCCAGGCTCAGCGGCCGCCGACGGACCGGTACCAGGTCTTCTCCGTGCCCGCCAGGCTGAACGTCTGCTTCCGCCCCGGCTGCTCCACGACCACCAGGCCCGGCCGGTCCACGAGCCGCGTCGTCCCCGGAGGCGCGGCGAACGACGCGTCCCGCGTCCGCCAGCTCAACACGGCAAGGGGCTGCCCCGGCACCGGCAGGTAGTAGGCCTGCAGCGTCGTGGACCGGTCGGCGGGGGAGACCACCGGCGCGCCACCGCCGGCCGGCCGGTAGACCACGGCGGTCATCGTCCCGGTGGCGCTCTCCCAGGTCAGTTGCTCCAGCTCGCCCGGCTCGCCGCCACCAGGAGAAACCGACCCGAGCGACCGCACCGCGATCTTCGACATGGGCCACGACTCCGGCGCCGAGCGGGGCGCCTGCCGGTCGCCGATCCGCCGCGGCACGCTCCCGAACGGCCCCCGCTCGCCCGCGAGGACACACGTGTCCAGCCCGGCCAGCGCCCGCTTCCCCGACCCCGTCTCGTCGCGCACCAGTGGATACCGGGGCGCCGCGGTGGCCGTACCCAGGTCGAGGACGCGGTCCGCGGCCCGGCCGCGCGGCAGCGAGCGGGTGGGCCGCAGCGTCGCGGTCACCGCCACGGCCTGGCAGGGCGGCACGGCGACCGGCCCGGTGATGCCGTCGGCCGCCGGGAGGGCCGTGCCGTCGGGGCCGAGCAGGCGTTCCACGCGGGCGGAGGTGAGGTAACGGCGGCCGGTGGGCTGCTGAACGGGCAGCACGTCGGAGTAGACCAGGTAGCCGGGGTCGGTGTACTCGGTGGCGTGGGCCACCCGCCAGCGCTGCCCGTCACGGTCGAGTTGCAGCAGCCAGGAGGCGGCCTCACCGGGCACGTCGGCGGCGACCAGGGCGAGCGGCGACCCCGCCACCTCGCCGGAGTAGAGGATGCCGGAGGAGGACAGGTGGGCCCGGTCGTCGACGGGGGAGCGCCAGTCGCGGACGGCGTCGGTGATCCCCGCGGTGGCGGCGGCGTCGCGGGCCAGGCTGCCCCGCGCCGGCCAGACCTTGAGGGTGCCGTCCAGGCTGTCGTAGCCGACCGGCAGCGTCGCGGGCTGCCGCCCGGCGACCGGGCCGCAACCGGTGAGCAGCAGGGCCAGCAGCGCGGTGGCCGTCGTGCCGCGTCGGGCTGAAGCCACGCTGTACGCCCCCTGTATCCCATCGCTGGTCGTGTCCGGAAGCCCACATGGTACGAGACGACCCGTCACCCGGCCGCGCCCGCCTCACCCTTTCGGACGATGACCATTGAGGACGGTGGGACGTGCGATTCGTACGCCATTTTCCGGCTCCGGTAGACTCCGCCGACTGTGACGCCTGCCGAGCCCCGTGGCGACTCGACCCCGGACGCCGACGCCTCGGGCGGACCGCTCTCCGTCATGGTGGACGAACCGCCGGTCACCGCCCGCGACGCGGAGACCGTCGCGCCGGCCGCGCGGCGGCGGTGGCGGTGGACGCCGCGCCGCCTGGACCTCGCCGTGTACGGGGTGTTCCTGCTCGCCGCGCTCTGGGTGACCAGCGGGATCTGGGCCGACCCGGCCGGCCGGGTGGCCGCCCTCTACAGCAGCGACCCGGCGCAGGTGCAGTTCTTCCTGGCCCACTCGGTGCGGGTGGTGCTGCACGGCGAGTTCCCGTTCTTCACCGAGCAGTTCAACTATCCCGACGGGGTCAACCTGATGGCGAACACCGCCATCCTGGCCCTCGGCATCCCCATGGTGCCCGTGACCCTCCTGTTCGGACCGGCGGTCTCGTTCGTCACCCTGGTCACGCTGGGCCTCGCCGGCACGGCCGCCGCCTGGTACCGGGTGCTCTCCCGGCACCTGGTGCGCCACCGGCTGGCCGCCGCGGTGGGCGGCTGGTTCTGCGGGTTCTCGCCGGCCATGCTGTCGCACGCCAACTGGCATCCCAACATCATCAGCCAGTTCCTGCTGCCCTTCATCGTGTGGCGGGTGCTGGTGCTGACCCGCTCCACCCGGCCGGTCCGCGACGGCGCGCTGCTGGCCCTGCTGGTCACCGCGCAGGCGTTCGTCAACGAGGAGATCCTGCTCTTCACGGCGCTGGCCTGCGGGGTGTTCCTGGTCGCCGTGGTGGTGCAGCAGCGCGAGCGGTGGGCCGCCGCGTGGCGGCCGCTCGGCGCCGGGCTGGCCGTCTGCGCGGTGCTCGCCGGGGCGCTGCTGGCGTACCCGCTGTGGGTGCAGTTCGCCGGGCCGATGGCGTACCACGGGCTCAGCGACACGGTCCGCGACTACGGCAACGACATCGCCGCGTTCTTCACGCCCGGCTCGCCCACGCTGGGCGGCAACGAGCGGGCCAACGTCAATCTCGCCCCGAACTACTCGGAGGAGAACGCCTTCTTCGGCTGGAGCCTGTCGCTGCTGGCCGTCGGCATCGTGGTCTGGCTGCGCCGGGAGGTGGTGGTCCGGGCACTCGCCGCGACCGGGCTGTTCTTCGCCGTGCTCTCCCTCGGCGAGCGGGTCTCCTGGTGGGACCGGGACCTGATCACCGGCCCGTGGGAGCTGCTGGTGAAGCTGCCGCTGCTGGACGCGGTGGTCCCGACCCGGTTCGGCCTCATCACCACCGTGGTCGTCGGGGTGCTGCTGGCGCTGGCCGTCCAGCGGGCCGCGGCGCTGCGGGTCGTGGAGCGGCGCACCATGCGTACCCTGACCGCCGCCGGCCTGGTGTTCGCGCTGCTGCCCATCGCGCCCATGCCACTGCGGGTCACCACCCGCCCGGCCGTGCCGAAGTTCATCACGGCCGACCGCTGGCGGCAGTACGTCGGGCCGGACCAGACGCTGGTCTCCGTGCCGGTGCCGGCCATGGGCAACACCGACCCGATGCGCTGGGCGGCCAGCACCGACCTGGCCTTCAAGATCCCCGGGGGCTACTTCCTCGCCCCCCGCAACGGGGTCACCGGCGACCCGGGCCGCTTCGGTGGCCGGCCCAGCGGCATCGGCGAGCTGCTCGCCGACG
The DNA here is from genome assembly GCF_900091435.1 of Micromonospora chaiyaphumensis. Classification (GTDB taxonomy): domain Bacteria; phylum Actinomycetota; class Actinomycetes; order Mycobacteriales; family Micromonosporaceae; genus Micromonospora; species Micromonospora chaiyaphumensis. The sequence continues at coordinate 97,379 of NZ_FMCS01000012.1, read as the reverse complement.
TCGAGGCCACCGGGCGTACGCCGAAGCTCGACGACCGGCAGCGCCGCCGCTTCCTCGACGAGCTCCGGCACTGGCGGGCCGCCATCGTGGTGCTGCCGCTGAACGAGCAGAACGCCGAGCCGCTGCGCCGCACCGTGGAGCAGCTGGTCGGGCCCGCCCGGCAGGAGCTGGACGTGTGGTTGTGGGACGTCCGGACACTGACCAGCCAGTCCGCCTGACCGGCCCGGACCGCCCCGAGCCCGCGCCCCGGCGCCGGTGGCGGCCGCGCCCGGTCGACGCGCTCGTGGTCGCCGGCTACCTGGGCCTGGCCGTGCTGCTCACCGCCGGCCAGTGGCGCCGGCCCGACCGGCTGTTCCACCAGGCCGGCGACCAGATGCTCTTCGAGTGGATGCTGGCGCGGGCCGCCCGCGCGGTGACCGGCGCGGAGAACCCGCTGCACAGCACCGCGTTGAACGTCCCCGACGGGGTCAACCTGATGGCCAACACCTCGGTGCTCGGGCTGGGCGTGCCGCTCACCCCGGTCACCGCGCTGTTCGGCTCCCAGGTGGCCTTCCTCGTCGCCGTGGTGCTCTGCATCGCCGGCACCGCCACCGCCTGGTACGCGCTGCTCGCCCGCCGGCTGGTCCGCTCCCGGATCGCCGCGGCGCTGGGCGGACTGTTCTGCGGCTTCGCCCCGGGGTTGGTGTCGCAGGCCGGGGCGCACCTGCACATGGCCGCCCAGTTCCTGGTCCCGGTGATCCTCGGGCTGGTGTTCCGGCCGGCCGCCGACCGGGTCCGCCGGGACGGGGTGCTGCTCGGGCTGGCCGTCGCGTACCAGGTCTTCCTCGGCGAGGAGGTGCTGGTCTTCCTGGCCCTCGCGGCCGGTGTGTTCGCCGGGTCGTACGCCCTCGCGGACCGGGCCGGGGCGCGCCGGCTGGCGCCCGTGGTGGCGCGCCGGCTCGGGATCGGCGCGCTGGTCGCCGGGGTGCTGCTGGCCTACCCGCTCTGGGTCCAGTTCCGCGGCCCCGGCCACTACACGGGGATGCCCTTCTACGCGCGGGGCTACCGACTGGACCTGGCGTCCTACGCCACGGCCGCCCGGCAGACCGTCGCCGGGGACGGCTACCACGCCGGGCTGCTCTCGCCGAACCCCACCGAGGAGAACTCCTTCTTCGGCCCGTTCCTGCCGCTGCTGGCCGTGCTCATCGTGGTCCGGCTGTGGCGGCGGCCCCTCGTCCGGGCCCTGGCGGCCTGCGGGCTGGTCTTCGCGCTGCTCTCCCTCGGCACCACGGTCGTGGTGAACCGGCACGACACCGGGCTGCCCGGCCCGTACCGGCTGCTCGCCCGGGTGCCCCTGCTCGACCTCGTGGTGCCGGCCCGGTTCGCGCTGGTGTGCGTACCGGTGCTCGGGGTGCTGCTGGCCCTCGCCCTCGACCGGGTCCGGCGCCGCGCGGCCCGGACCTGGGCGCCCTGGGCGGGGGCGGTCGCCGCCGCGCTGCTGCCGCTCACCCCGACCCCGATCCGCACCGTGCCGGTCGTCCCGGTGCCGGCCTTCGTGGCCGACGGCGGCTGGCGGGAGTACGTGCCGCCGGGGCGGACGCTGGTGCCCGTGCCCCCGGTCACCGGGTCGGCGGTCAGCCCGGCCACCTTCTGGTCGGCGCGCACCGGGCTGGCCTTCGACGCGCCGGGCGGCTACTTCATCGGCCCCCGCGCCGCCGCCGACCCCACGGCGCACTGGGGTGCGCCGGACCTGCCCACCTCACTGCTGCTGCGCCGGGCCGCCGAGACCGGCCAGGTGCCGCCGATCGGCGACGCGGAACGCCGCCAGGCCGTCGCGGACCTGCGGCACTGGCGGGCCGCGGTGCTCGTGCAGGCCGACTCGACACCGGGCGACCCGGTCCGCGCCACGGTGGACGCACTGGTCGGCCCCGGCCGCGACGTCCCCGGCGCCCACCTGTGGGACGTCCGTCCCCTGACCGGCTGACTTTCCCCGTGGTCGGCCGTCAGACGCGGTCGCGGACGTCCCAGAGCCAGACGTCGTCCACGCGCTGCGGCGGGCCCAGCAGGGCCGTCATCAGGTCGCGGAGCACCGCCTCGCGCGGGTTCGCGCCCAGCACCACCACCGACGCCTTCCAGAAGCGCAGGTCGTCCAGGGCCTGGCGGCGGTTCTCCTCGGTCAGCGGCGGGACCTTGTTCGCGTCCATGGTTGCGTAGATGAGGGTGCTGGTCGGCCGGTTCGGTGCGCCGAAGACGCCCTCGCCCGCCTCGTTCGGGCCGATGAAGTAGCCGCCCGGGATGGGGAACTCCTGCCGGGTCAGCGCGCTCCAGCGCAGCGTGGGCAGGCCGTGCACGTTGCTCGGGATCGGCACCGGCACCAGGGTGCGGCCGTCCGGCACGTAGGGCCGCCAGCCGCCCGCCATGATGAAGTGCGGCGGCGGGTCGATCTGCTGAGCCGGCAGCGGGCGCGGGAACAGCGGGAGCAGCGCGGCCACGATGGCGGCGTACCCGACGGGGCGCAGCCAACGACGGAATCGCGGCGGGGCCGATCCGGTGCGCTGGGCGGGCACCGGCGGGCGGCCGCGCCCGGACAGCGCCTCCCAGGCCAGCGCGAGCAGCACGCCGACCGCGGCGGCCACCACGAGGCTCAGCCGGGTCGGCATCATCATCTCGACCAGCGGCAGGTCGTCCGGCACGTACGCCCAGGGGCCGTCGACGGTGGTCTCCACGCCGTCGAAGCGCACCTTCGGGCCGATCGCGGCGACCGAGAAGACCACCACGAGCACGGCCAGGATCCGGGCCGGCAGCGAGCGGCGCACCAGCAGCACGAGAGCGACCAGCGCGACCAGCACGAGCGGCCAGCCGAACCAGGTGTTCTGCTCGGTCAGCCCGATGGTCTTCTCCACGGCCTCGTCACCGGCGACGGTGTCCCGGGCGAAGGTGACGAAGGCCATCAGGTCCTCGCCCCAGTTGTGGAAGACCCCGCCCTGCAGGCCCCGGTAGGACTGCGGCCCGTTGAACTGGAACCAGATCGGGTAGGCGGTCAGCAGCAGGGCCAGCCCGCCGCCCACGCCGCCGGCGGCGAGGAACGCGCCGGCCCGCTCGCGCGCCGCGCGCGGTCGCTGCACCACCCAGGCCACCACGACGACCAGGCAGGCCAGCGCGGTGAGCAGCAGCATCTCCTCGTTGATGAAGATCTGGTACGCCACGAGCAGGCCCAGCGCGATCCCGTTGCGCCGCCACCGGCCCGGTTCGCCGAGCCGCAGGACCCGGGCCACGATCAGCGGGAGCAGGAAGTTGGAGACGAAGTTCGGTTGCCCGTTGGCGTGGTGCACGATGCCCGGGGCGAAGCCGAGGAAGGCGCCGCCGACGAAGGCCGCCCCGCGCGAGCGCACCAGGTGCCGGGACAGCACCCAGTAGGAGGTGGCCGCGGTCGCCGAGAGCGCCGCGCCGAGGTAGAGCGCGTACATCACCTGCGGGCCGAGCAGCAGGGTGAGCGGCGCCAGCGGCAGGGTGACCCCGAGCAGCGAGGTGTTCGCCATCATGTTCACCCCGTCCGGCGCGTTCTGCCGGGCGGTGAACAGCGGGTTCTCCAGGTGGCGCACCGAGTACGCGCCGTGCGCGAACAGCCACTCGAACCAGCTGTGGTCGGTCGGCAGGTGCGAGGAGACCCGGTGCTCCACGTCGCCCCAGTAGTTGAGGCAGACGAGAACCCCGAGCACCGCATAGGCTCCGATGGCCAGCACGTCGGCGCGGGCCGGCCGGCGACGGGGCCGGCGCGGCGGGTCCGCCACGACGGGCTCGGCCTCGACGGGCGAGGAGTTCAGCGAGGGGTCCACCACCGGCACGGCCACGACGGGCCATCGTACAGGCGGCACGTCTCGTACCGGTTTCGGCCGAGACGCCGGGGCGCGGCGTGGGGAGGGGGTGGTCGTGGCCGTCATCGATCTCGGTGAGCTGCGCGACGACGCCCCACCGGACCCGGCGCGGCGTCGCCCGCGGGCCGCCGGTCGTCCGTTTCGGAGCGTCGCGGTGCTGCTGGTGGCGTTGGTCACCCTCGCCGCCGCGGCGCCCCCGGCGCTGCCCGCCGCGCGCACCCTGTCCGGCGGCCCCGCGTCCGTCGCGTTCGTCTCCGGCGACCGGGTGTACGTGGTCGATCCGGCGGACCCGCAGCGCGGCGTGGGCCGGCAGCTCGTCGCGTACCGGGCCGGCGAGGGTCCACCCCGGGCACTGTGGCGGACCGCGCTGCCGGGGGCGGGCTCGGCCATCTCCGTGTGGGAGCAGGACGGCAGCGTCCTGCTCGTCGGGCGGACCGCCGGCGACTCCGCGTACGAGACGGCCGCCTTCGACGCCCGCACCGGCCGGGTGACCTGGGTCCAGCCCGGAGTGGGCTTCCCGGCCGGCGAGGCGCTGCTCATGCAGGTCCCCGAGGTGACGGACCGGCAGCCGATCCGCCGGGTGGCGGTGAGCGACGGCCGGACCCTGTGGTCGGCGCCCGGCACGCCGGACGACGTCGAACTCAGCTTCGGCCCGTCCGGCGTGGACCGGCTGGTCTACCTGCCGGCCGCGGGCGAGACCACCGTCTACGACGCGGTCAGCGGTGCCCGGCGGGTCGCCCGCGACCTGCGCCCCGGCGACCTGCCCACCCGGCAGCGCACCCTGCTCGCCGCCGGGATGCTGCTGGTGGTCGGGGACGGGGGCAGCACCGTCACCGCCTACGAGCTGGACACCCTCCGGCGGCGCTGGACGGCCGCGCTCCCGCTGGTCGGCTACGCGGAGCGGTGCGGCGGCCTGCTCTGCGCGAGCGGGCAGACCGGCGGGATGTGGGGGCTCGACCCGGCCACCGGGGAGGTGCGGTGGACCGACGACCGGTGGGTGGGGGCGTTGTCGGCCACCGGCGGCCGGCTCCTGGTCGCGACGGGCATCGCCCCGGACACCGGGGCCGGAACCGGCCTGGCGGTCATCGAGGAGGCCACCGGCCGGCTGGTGGCCGACCTCGGTGTCTGGGAGGTCGTGCAGCAGGACGAGTTCGACGGCCGGCTGTTCGGTGTCCGGCGGATCAGGAACAGCCGCCTGCTCCTCGCCGAGCTGGACCCGGCCGCCGGCCGCCCCGAGGTGCGCGACGTGCTGGTCGGCGCCGTGGGCGACTGCCGGACGGGCGCGGAGCTGCTCGTCTGCCGCCACACGAACGGCGGTTTCGGACTGTGGCGGCTGCCGTGAGTCCCGTCATCGAGCTGGGGGAGATGCGGCACGGCGAGGAGGCCGACGAGCCTTCCCGGGCGCCGGCCCGGCCGCCGGGCCGGGTGGCCCGGGTCGTGGCGGTCTGCTGCCTCGCCCTGCTGACCCTGGCCGGCGGGACCCCGCCGGCCCGGCCACCGGCGGGGCTCCGGGTGCCCGCCCCGCAGGGCGCCATCTTCCTGGTCCTGGCGGGCCGGCTGGTGGTGGCCGACGGCCCGGGCACCGTCGGCCTGGGCGGCCGGGTGGTCACCGGGCACCGGCTGCCCGGCGGCGAGCCGCTGTGGCGGTTCACCCTGACCGCGGGAGACCACGTCCTCGGGCTCGGCACGGTGGCCGGCGGGCTGCTGGTGACGAGCAGCCCCGCCGGGGCCGGCGACACCCTCTCCACCCTGCTGGACCCGGGGACCGGCGCGGTGCGCTGGCGCCAGTCCGGCTACGCGGTGTCGACCGCCTCCGGCGGGGTGCTGTTCGAGACGCCGCGGGCGGCCGGGACGGGCACCGTCCTGGCCGTCGACCCGGCGTCCGGTGCGGTGCGCTGGTCGCTGCCGCTGCCCAGCAACGGGGTGGCGTACCGGACGGGCGACCGGGGGGTGACGCAGATCGTGCTGGTCACCCCGGACGGCCGGGTGGAGGTGCACGACGCGGACTCCGGGGCGCTGGTGCGCGCCGGCCGGGTGCCGCCCGCCGCGGACCGGGTCTCCTACCGGTTCACCCAGGTGGTGGCCGGCCTGCTGCTGGTCGACGGCGCGCCGGGCACGGTCACGGCGTACGGGCTGGACCGGCTGGACCGGCGCTGGGACGTGCCGGTGGAGCCCCGCGCCGGGGTGTGGTTCGTCGAGTGCGCCGGGATGGTGTGCATCCGCGACCAGGTCGGCGGGGTACGCGCCCTCGACCCCGCCACCGGTCGACCGGGCTGGGTGGACGACCAGTGGATCGGGATGGCGCCCTTCGGCGGCCGGCTGCTCGGCGCCGAGCCCGGCGTCGGGCTGGAACTGGAGCTGTCCGTGCTCGACCCGGTCACCGGCCGAGCCCTCGCCCGGCTCGGCCGCTGGCGGACCGTGGGCGTCGAGAGCGGCCAGCTGCTCGGGCTGCGCCGCCTGACCGGCGACCGCACGCTGGTCGGCACGCTGGACGTCGCGGCGGGCGAGGCCCGGATCCGGGCGGTGCTGCCCGGGTCCTGGGACGAGTGCGCCGACTCGGGCACGGCACTGGTCTGCCTGCAGCCGTCGGGCGGGCTGGTGATCTGGCGGGTGGGCCGCTGACTCAACCGGGCGGCCGGGTCACCAGTTGGCCTGCGCGGGCGCCGGCGGCAGCGGCACCGACTCCGGGCGCACCACGTAGACGACGCCGCCGCTGCCGCCCTGCCACGCGGCCTCGAACGCCGCCCGGGGCACGGTCCGGCGGACCCCCTCGTCGTCCGGGGCGTACGGGTCGTTGAGCACCGGGTCGCCGTCGGCCGTGAAGCCGACGAGCACGATGAGGTGCCCCCGGGTGTCGTAGTCCAGCCCGGGCACCTGCCCCCGCTGGAAGGCCGCCGAGACGATCAGCGGGATGCCGGCGGCCACGAACCGTTCCGCCTCGGCCAGCGAGCGCAGCCGGGTCACGAACGCGTCCACCCCGTGCAGCCCCGCGTACGCGGTGTTGAACGGCCAGTTCCCGGCTCCCGCGTACGCGTGGTCGTAGCAGTGCCGGGCGGCGTGCACCACCACCGGCCGGGGGCCGGGCGGGGCGACCCAGGCGTACCGGTCCGGGGTCGGGCCGGCACCCCAGAAGTCGAGCACCATCGAGACGCAGGTGGGGCTGCACCAGGAGTCCCCGCCACCGCCCCAGCGGGTCTCGCCGCCGGCGTGCAGCCGCTGCGCGTAGCGGGGCACGTCGAGCACCCGGCCCCGGGCCCCGCCCGCCTCCGTGCCGGCCGGGACCGGCGCCGCGACCGGCCCGCCGTCCGGTGCGCCGGGCGCGCCCGCCCGGGTGGCCGGCGTGCCGGGGCTGGTCCGCCCGCCGGCCGAGGCGACCACGCCGACCGTGCGGAGCACCGGGCCGGCCGGCGCGTCGGGACGCCGGAGCAGGGTGACCCGGACCTGCCAGCCGGTGACCGTCGCGCCCGTCACGCGCAGGGTGTCGGCCGCCACCGAGGCCGCGTCGTCCGCCTGCCCCGGCACGGAGGACCGGTGGATGGCCGTCTCGTCGGCGGCCCACCGGCCCAGCTCGTACCAGCCGGTGGTGGCGGCGTCCCCGGCCCAGCCGCGCAGCTCCACCCGCAGCCAGCAGCCGGGCGGGGCCTCGGCGGTCCAGGAGGGGACCAGCTCGGCGGCGGCGAAGCCGATCGGCACCACCGGGGAGGTCCAGGTCGCCGCGTCGTAGCCGGCGGTGTCGCCGGAGTGCGGGTCGGTGTGGTCCAGCCGGTCGGCCGGCGTGCCGAGCACCAGCCCGTCCGGGCCGGCGGCCACCCCGTCGGCGGTCCCGAGGTGCAGGTCCACCGGGAAGCGGAAGCGGTGGTACGTCACGTCCCGGCCGGGGTCGACAGCGGTCATGCGGGCTCCCGTCGGGGTCGGGCCGCGGCCGGTGGCCGGGGCGTTGTCGCTCGCCGCCGGGCAGCATCGCGTACCTGAAGATTTTTTGCAACGACGGCGCGCGAGGGACGCTTGGCTGCCCGCACTAGGTTGTGGGAGGTCACGAGGTGGGAGGCCGGGATGCGGGTACTGGTGGTCGAGGACGAGCGGAACCTCGCCGACGCGATCGCGCGCGGGCTGCGCAAGCGCGGGATGGCCGTGGACGTCGCCTACGACGGCGACGCCGGGCACGAGGCCGCCTTCGTGACCCGCTACGACGTGGTGATCCTGGACCGGGACCTGCCCGGCGTGCACGGCGACCGGATCTGCGCCGACCTGGCCGCCTCCGGCGCGCTGACCCGGGTGCTGATGCTGACCGCCAGCGTCACCGTCGCCGACCGGGTGGAGGGGCTGCAGCTCGGCGCCGACGACTACCTGCCGAAGCCGTTCGCGTTCGACGAGCTGGTCGCCCGGGTGCAGGCGCTGGGCCGGCGGGCCACCCCGGCCGCCCCGCCGGTGCTGGAGGTGGCCGACCTGGTGCTCGACCCGGCCCGCCGGGTGGTCGCCCGCGGCGGCGAGCCGGTCGACCTCACCAACAAGGAGTTCGGTGTGCTGGCCGAGCTGCTCAAGGCGCGCGGCGCGGTGGTCTCCAGCGAGGAGCTGCTGGAACGGGTCTGGGACGCCAACACCGACCCGTTCACCACCATCGTCCGCGTCACCGTCATGACGCTGCGCAAGAAGCTCGGCGACCCGCCGCTGATCGAGACGGTGGTCGGTGCGGGCTACCGGATCGGCGAGGCCGCCGCGTGACCGGCCGGTCCCGGCTGCGGCCCACCCTGCGGCTGCGGCTCACCCTGCTCAACGGGGTGCTGCTGGTCGGTGCCGGTGCGGTCCTCGTGCTGCTGGCCTGGCTGCTGGTCCGGGACGCGCTGCGCCCCACCGACGAGCGCGAGCTGCTGGTCAAGGCCCTGGTGGCGCTGGTGGCGATCGGCATGGTCGGGGTCGCCGGGGCGTACGCGGTGGCCGGCCGGGCGCTGCGCCCCCTGCACCAGGTCACCGCCACCGCCCGCCGGCTCGGCGAGACCACGCTGGACGAGCGGATCGGCTGGTCCGGCGCGAACGACGAGGTCGCCGAGCTGGCCGAGACCTTCGACGCCATGCTGGACCGGATCAGCGCCGCGTTCGAGGCGCAGAAACGGTTCGTGGCCAACGCCTCGCACGAGCTGCGCACGCCGCTGGCGGTGATGCGTACCGAGATCGACGTGACACTCAGCGACGACGAGGCGGACCTCGCCGAGTACCGCCGGATGGCCAGTGTGGTCCGGGAGGCGTCGGAACGCGCCAACGGGCTGGTCGACGCGCTGCTCGTGCTGGCCCGCAGCGAGGCGCAGACCGGCGGCCGGCTGGCCCGGCGCACCGAGTTCGACCTGGCCGTGGGCACCGGCAACGCGCTCTCCGCGATGGCCCGCGAGGTCGAGCGGATCGGTCTCAAGGTGCACACCTCGCTGCGTGCCGCCCCGGTGGTCGGCGACCCGGGCCTGCTCGACCGGCTCGCCGGCAACCTGGTGGAGAACGCGGTCCGCTACAACCACCTCCACGGCCGGCTCTGGGTGCGCACCGGCACCGACGGGCAGCGGTCCTGGCTGGTGGTCGGGAACACCGGCTTCGAGGTGGCGCCCGCCGACGTGCCGGGGCTGTTCGAGCCGTTCCGGCGCGGCGGGCAGGAACGCACCGGCGCCCGCGGCTCCGGCCTCGGTCTGTCCATCGTGCGCGCGGTCTGCGACGCGCACGGCGGCACCGTGAAGGCCGTCGCCCAGCCGGGTGGCGGCCTGGAGGTGACCGTCACCCTGCCGTCGGCCGACGCTCCCGCGGCCACCTGAGACCCGATCGGCGTCCGTGCGGCCGACCGGACGGTACGCGCCGGACCGCCGACCCGACGGCCGCCGCCCGCCGAACCACCATCGGCGATCACCTGTTCGTGCGTCCGGCCCGGCTGTCCCGTCCGGTCGCCGCCGGTGGTCGGGCGGGAGCGGTGCGGTGGTCGGGCAGAAAGCGTGGCCGGTGCTGGACGGCGCGTGACCGGTGGCCCAGGGTGAGTGCTGCGACACGCCTGTCCGCACCAGTCTCCGGAGCTGCCAGTGACCCCACCCTCGGCCCTCACGCGCCGTGTCCTCGTGGCCCTCGCCGCCGTCGCGCTCACCGCCGCCGGGCTGGCCCCGGCCGGTCCGGCCGGCGCCGCGCCCGACCACGGCACGCTGGTCAGGGCGACGCCCTCCACCGCCTCGCCGGACATCATGGACGGCACGGTGAACGCGATCCACGACGCCGGCACGAAGATCATCGTGGCCGGCTCGTTCACCCGGGTGCAGAACCGCGGGACCGATGTGGACATCCCCCGCACCTACCTGCTCGCCTTCGACAAGGCCACCGGCGCGGTGGACACCGCCTTCGCGCCGACCGTCGACAACGAGGTGTACGCGGTGGTCGCCGGACCCACCGCCGGGACGGTCTTCGTGGCCGGCAAGTTCAACACCGTCAACGGGGTCACCCGGCGCAAGGTGGCCCTGCTCAACGTCGCGACCGGCGCGGTGGTCACCAGCTTCGCCGGCCCGGCGTTCAATGGGCTGGTCAACGACATCGCCCTGGCCGGCGGGCGGCTGCTGGTCGGCGGCATCTTCACCACGGCCGGCAACCCCAACCCGCGCGGCGGCCTCGCCTCACTCAACGCGAGCACCGGCGCGGTGGACGGCTACCTCACCACGGCGCTCACCGAGCACCACAACTACGACGGGGTCAGCGGCTCCAACGCCGGCGTCGGGGCCGAGAAGCTGGCCGTCTCGCCGGACGGCACGAAGCTCGTGGTGATCGGCAACTTCAAGAAGGCCGACGGGGTGCTGCACGACCAGATCGTCAAGCTGGACCTGGGCGAGACCGCGGCCACCGTGGCCGACTGGAACACCAACCGGTACACCCCGCGCTGCGCCTGGTGGGCGTTCGACTCTTACATGCGGGACCTCGCGTTCGCCCCGGACAGCAGTTACTTCGTGGTGGTGACCACCGGCGCGCCGAACGGCGGCACGCTCTGCGACGCCGCCGCCCGCTGGGAGGCCGGCGCCACCGGCACCGACCTCCAGCCCACCTGGGTCGACTACACGGGCGGAGACACCTACCTCTCGGTCGGCATCAGCGAGCAGGCGGTCTACGTCGGCGGGCACTTCCGCTGGCTGAACAACAGCTTCGGCGGCGACTCCGCCCAGGCCGGCGCCGTCGGCCGGGCCAGCATCGCGGCCCTCGACCCGCGCACCGGCCTGCCGCTGTCCTGGAACCCGGGCCGGCACCCGCGCGGCATCGGCGCCTCCGAGATGCTGGTCACCCCGGCCGGCCTCTGGGTCGGCTCGGACACCTCGTGGATCGGCAACTTCCAGTACCGGCGGGAGCGGATCGCGTTCTTCCCGCTGACCGGCGGCGCGGCGCCGCACCCGACCACCACGGCCACCCTCCCGGGCAACGTCTACCAGGCGGGCGTCCCGGCGCCGACGAACGTGCTGTACCGGGTCAACGCGGGCGGCCCCCTGCTCGCCTCGACCGACACTGGGCCCGACTGGGCGGCCGACGACGGTGGCAACCCCAGCGCGTACCACAACGCCGGGAGCAGCACCGCCGGGTTCGCGCCGGTGGGCAGCGTCGACGGCACCGTGCCGGCCGGCACCCCGGCCGCGCTCTACGCCGACGAGCGCTGGGACCCCGCCGGCGACGCGGAGATGAGCTGGCAGTTCCCGGTGCCGGCGGGCACCGAGGTCCAGGTCCGGCTCTACCTGGCCAACCGGTACGACGGCACCGCCGCCCCCGGATCCCGGGTCTTCGACGTGGCGGTGGAGGGCACGACCGTCCTGGACGACCTCGACCTGTCCGGCAGCGTCGGGCACAACGTGGGCACCATGCGCGCCTTCACCGTGGTCAGCGACGGCTCGGTCGGCGTCGACTTCCGGCACGTGGTGGAGAACCCGCTCGTCGACGGCATCGAGATCGTCAAGACCGGCGCCCCGCCCGCCGGCACCGGCAACGAGGTGCAGGTCCGGTCGTACGACGGCGGCACCACGGCCGGCGCGGCCGCCCCGGTGGCCGTGCCCGACGGCACCGCGTGGTCCACCGCGCGGGGTGCGTTCTGGGTCGGCGGCACGCTCTTCTACGGGATGAACGGGTCGCTGTGGCGGCGGACCTTCAACGGGTCCACGTTCGGCGCCGCCTCGGCGGTCGACCCCTACCACGACGCCTACTGGGACGCCGTGGAGACCGACTCCGGCCCGGCCGGCCAGACGTACGCCGGGGTGACCAACAACTTCTATCCCGAGATCCCCAACGTCACCGGCATGTTCTACAGCGGCGGGCGGCTCTACTACACGCTCGCCGGGCAGGGCGGCCTGTTCTGGCGCTGGTTTGCCCCGGACAGCGGCGTGGTCGGCGCGGAGAAGTTCACCGTCGCCGGGGTGAGCGGTTTCGCCGACGCCGGGTCGGTCTTCCTGGCCGGCAGCACGCTCTACAAGGTCAACCGCAGCACCGGCGACCTGTCGGCCACCGACTGGGCGGGCGGCACGCCGGCCGCCGCGTTCACCGTGCGCAGCGGCCCGGCCGTGGACGGCGTCGACTGGCGGGCGAAGGCGGTCTTCGTCGGCCCGTGACCCGGGCACCCGTCCGGCCCGGTCCCGCCTCGCGGGGCCGGGCCGGCTTGTCCCCGCCGCCGGGTGGTGACATGATCAGCGGCGTCAGCCCGAGACGTGGAAGGGGGTGTGGTCGATGTCCACCGTGAACCGTCCCGCGCCCCGCAGTCGCCGCTGACTCCTTCACTCCGGCGGGGCGCACTCCGACCCAGGAGGAAAGCACCGTGAGTGCACAGATCCACTGCGTCACCGTCGAGAGCGACGACCCGTACACCCTGGCGAGCTGGTGGGCCCGGGCGCTCGACCGGAAGTTGAACGACGACGACTACCCGGGTGACCCGGAGGCGGTCCTCGCCGCGCCCGACGGCCACGGCCCCGACCTGCTGTTCGTCTCGGTGGGCGAGCGGCACGGCAAGGGCGCGTTCCACCTCGACGTGCACGCGGCCGAGGGGACCCGGGACGAGGAGGTGGCGCGGCTGCGCGACCTCGGCGCCACCCTGGTCGCCGACCAGCGCCGGCCGGACGGCACCGGCTGGGTGGTGCTCGCCGACCCCGAGGGCAACGAGTTCTGCGTCTGCCGCAGCCCCGCGGAGCGGGCCGCGTCCGCCTGACCGGTGAAACGCGGACCGGGCCCCCACCCTCGGGTGGGGGCCCGGTCCACCGGGTCTGCGGGGCTCAGCCCTGCTTCTCGATCTCACCGCGCATGGTCACGAACTCCGGCTGGACCTCGGCGGCGGACTTGAAGTAGACCACCACCATGCCCAGGCTGCCCTTGTCGGCCCAGATGCAGACGGCCACCGGGATGGCATCGGCCTTGCCGTCGCCGCACTTGGCCTCGCCGCCCATCGGGCCGGCGTCGACCGTCTTGAACTCCTTGGCGCCCAGCTGAGGGGTGATCGCCGTGATGGCGTCCGCCATCTCCTTCTGCGGGTCGGCGATGACACCGGACGCGCCGGCGATCATGACCATGTCCTTCTTCGCCGGCTCGCCGTAGAACGCGCCGACCGTGCTGGTGGCGTTCGGGACGTCCTTGGCGATCTCCGACTTCATCTGCGTGGCGGCCGACTGGAGCTCCGGCTCGGTGATCTTCGGCCGGCCGGCCAGCGTGGGGGGCTCGACCAGGCGGGTCTTGGTCGCCGTGACCACGTCGCCGACCTCGTCCTTGACGCCGAGCCAGAGGGCGACGCCGCCGCCCACGCAGAGCACCAGCACCACGGCCAGCACGATGAGCAGGATCTTGCCGACGCTCGACTTCTTCTTCGGCGGAAGCGGGGCCGCGCCGCCGTAGCCGGGCTGACCGGTCTCCAGGTAGCCGCCGCCGTACTGCTGGCCGGGCTGGCCGGGCTCCGGGTAGCCGCCGCCGTACTGCTGGCCGGGCTGGCCGCTCTCCGGGTAGCCGCCGCCGTACTGGGGCTGCTGCTGCGGAGCCGGCGGGTAGCCGCCGCCGTACTGGGGCTGCTGCGGCGGCTGGTAGCCGCCGGGCTGCTGCTGATGCGGGGGGTAGGAACCGGGGTAGGGGTTGGACGGCGGCTGGGACATGTTGGCAGCTCCTCAGAAATCCGGACGCGTGATCGTAGCGAGCGGCACCGACGCGGCACCGGCCGGCCGGTGCCGACGTGACGAAACCGGAACCCGGTTGTGACCGGGCCGGCCGGACGGGGTGTCGTGCCGGTGGACTCAGGGTGGCCGCCCGGTGGCCGGCGGCCGGCCGGAGAACGCCGATCGCGGTGGCCGAACCGTCCGAGTAGGACGGCCGGCCACCGCGATCGTGGCGGAGCGAGGAATCAGCCTGACGGTTCCAGGTCGCGGCGCGGCGTCAGATGCCCCCAGCTGGAGTTGTCACCGCAGGCTGGCGGCCCCGCGCGGCAGGAACCGCCGGCCGGTGACCCGCTCGGCGGTGCCGGTCCGGTCCAGGTACGGCGTGACGCCGCCCAGGTGGAACGGCCAGCCGGCGCCGAGGATCATGCACAGGTCGATGTCCTGCGCCTCGGCGACGACGCCCTCGTCGAGCATGAGCCGGATCTCCTGCGCCAGCGCGTCCAGCGCGTTCTGCCGGACCTGCTCGGCCGTGAGCGGCTGGTCGCCGACCACGAGCAGCTTGGCGACCTCCTCGTTGACCTGGTCGTCGACGACGATCGGCTGGCCCGAGTCGGCGATCCGCTTGAGGTTCTCGCTGACGCCGAACCGGTCCGGGAAGGCGGCGTGCAGGGTGCCGCCCACGTGGTAGGCAACGGCCGGGCCGACCAGCTGGAGCAGGGCCAGCGGGCGCATCGGCAGGCCCAGCGGGTCCAGCGCGCTGTTCGCCACGTCGAGGGGGGTGCCCTGGTCGACGGCGGCGAACACGGTGCCCAGGAAGCGGGTCAGCAGCCGGTTGACCACGAACGCCGGGGCGTCCTTGACCAGCACGCTCGACTTCTTCAGCTGCTTGCCGACCGCGAAGGCGGTCGCGAGGGTGGCGTCGTCGGTCCGCTCGCCGCGGACGATCTCCAGCAGCGGCAGCACGGCGACCGGGTTGAAGAAGTGGAAGCCGACCACCCGCTCCGGGTGCTCCAGGTCGGCGGCCATCTCCGTGATCGACAGGCTGGAGGTGTTGGTGGCGAGCACCGCCTCCGGCGTGACGATCTTCTCCAGCTCGGCCCAGACCTGCTTCTTGACGCCGAGGTCCTCGAAGACCGCCTCGATGACGAAGTCGGCGTCGGCGAAGACGGACTTGTCGACCGAGCCGCTGACGAGCCCGTACAGCTTGGCCGCGGTGCCCTTGTCCATCCGGCCCTTGCTGACGGCCTTCTCGATCTGGGCGTGCACGTAGCCGACGCCCTTGTCCACGCGGGCCTGGTCCAGGTCGGTCAGGACGACCGGCACCTGGAGGCGGCGGGCGAACAGCAGCGCGAGCTGGCTGGCCATGAGACCGGCGCCGACGATGCCCACCTTGGTGACCGGGCGGGCAAGGCCCTTGTCCGGCGCGCCGGCCGGGCGCTTGGCCCGCCGTTGCATCAGGTCGAAGGCGTAGAGGCCGCTGCGCAGCTCCTCGGAGAAGACCAGGTCGGCCAGCGCCTCGTCCTCGGCCGCCGTGCCGGCGGCGAAGTCGCCGTCCTTCGCGGTCTCCAGCAGGTCCAGCGCCTTGTACGCGGCCGGGACCGCCCCGTGCAGCCGCTGGTCGAGGGTCTGCCGGGCGAAGTAGAGCACGCCCGCCCACATGTCCTTGTCGACCTCGGGCCGGGTCACGGTGACCTCGCCCCGGACGACGCCGGCGGCCCACTCGAGGGACCGCTCCAGGAAATCGGCCGGCTCCAGCAGCACGTCGGCGATGCCCATCTCCGCCGCCTGCTTCGGCTTGAGCATCTTGTTCTGCATCAGCGGGTTCTGCAGGATCACCTGGGTCGCGGCCGGGATGCCGATCAGGTTCGGCAGCAGCTGGGTGCCGCCCCAGCCGGGGACGAGGCCGAGCGAGACCTCGGGCAGCGCCAGGGCCGCCGCGCCCGCCGACAGGGTGCGGTAGTGGCAGTGCAGGGCCAGCTCCAGGCCGCCGCCCATCGCCGCGCCGTTGACGAAGGCGAAGGTGGGGACGGCGCTGTCCTTGAGCCGGGCGAAGACCCGGTGGCCGAGCCGGCCGATCTCCAGCGCCTGCTCGCGGTTCTCCAGCTGCGGCAGGCTCGTGATGTCCGCGCCCACGCAGAAGATGTACGGCTTGCCGGTGACCGCGATGAACGCCGGGTCCGCGGCCAGGGCGGCGGTGATCGCCTCGTCCAGGCTGGTGAGGCCGCCCGGGCCGAAGCTGTTCGGCTTGGTGTGGTCGAAGCCGTTGTCCAGGGTGATGAGGGCGGCGGGACGGTCCAGCCCCGGTACGTTCACCTGGCGCAGCAGCGCCTTGGTGACGACCTCGTTCGCTGCGGCGAGGCTCACTTGTCTCCACCCTCCCAGTGCGGGTTCTCCCAGATCACGGTGCCGCCCATGCCGATGCCGATGCACATGGCGGTGAGGCCGTAGCGGACCTCGGGGTGCTCGGCGAACTGCCGGGCGAGCTGGGTCATCAGCCGGACGCCGGACGAGGCGAGCGGGTGACCGATGGCGATCGCGCCTCCCCACGGGTTGACCCGCGGGTCGTCGTCGGCGATGCCGAAGTGGTCGAGGAAGGCCAGCACCTGCACGGCGAACGCCTCGTTCAGCTCGAACAGGCCGATGTCGTCGATGCTCAGGCCGGCGATGCGCAGGGCCTTCTCGGTCGACGGGATCGGGCCCACGCCCATCACCTCGGGCTCGACGCCCACGAAGCCGTACGACACCAGCCGCATGCCGATCGGCAGGCCCAGCTCGCGGGCGGTCTCCTCGGCGACCACCAGCGCGGCGGTGGCGCCGTCGTTCAGGCCGGCCGCGTTGCCCGCGGTGACCTTGCCGTGCGGGCGGAACGGGGTCTTGAGGGTGGCGAGCTTCTCCAGCGAGGTCTCCCGGGGAGCCTCGTCGGTGGTGGCCAGGCCCCAACCGGCCTCCGGGTCACGGATCGCCACCGGCACGAGGTCGCCCTGGAGCTTGCCGTTGGCGTACGCCTTGGCGGTCTTCTGCTGCGAGGCGAGCGCGAACGCGTCGGTGCGCTCCTTGGTGATGTGCGGGACCCGGTCGTGCAGGTTCTCCGCGGTCGCGCCCATGACCAGCGCGGACGGGTCGACCAGCTTCTCCGCGATGATCCGCGGGTTGGGGTCGACGCCCTCGCCCATCGGGTGGCGGCCCATGTGCTCGACGCCGCCGGCGATGGCGACGTCGTAGGCGCCCATGGCGATGCCGCTGGCCACGGTGGTGACGGCGGTCATCGCGCCGGCGCACATGCGGTCGATGGCGAAGCCGGGCACCGTCTTGGGCAGGCCGGCCAGCAGGGCGGCGGTGCGGCCGATGGTCAGGCCCTGGTCGCCGATCTGGGTGGTGGCCGCGATGGCGACCTCCTCCACCTTCTCCGGCGGCAGTTGCGGGTTGCGTCGCATCAGCTCGCGGATGCAGCGGATCACCAGGTCGTCGGCGCGGGTGTTGGCGTACATGCCACCCGCCTTGCCGAACGGGGTACGGACGCCGTCGACGAAGACGACATCCCGAACTTCACGGGGCACAGAGAGCCTCCCTAGCCGGCACTGGCGTTTCCCCGGATGCTACTCGTCAGTAACCAACGCCGACACCACCCCCCGTGTGTCCCATCCCACACCGCGAGGGGTCAGGACCGGGGGAGGTGAAGGGCCTCCGTGAGGGCGGGGAGGAGGAGGGTGATCTGCCACTCGCGGGCGCCGAAGGTGCGCAGGGTCTCCGCGACCGTGTCGTCGGTGATCTCCTCGGGCGGCTGCCAGGCCAGGCGGCGGACGTAGTCCGGGGCGATCAGGTTCTCCGGCGGCAGGTTGTGCGCGCCGGCCGTGCCGACCACCACCTCCCGGCAGCGGGCCAGCCGGCCGGCCGCCACCGGGTCGCGCTCCGCCCACCGGTGCGGCGGGGGCGGACCCTCCACCACCGGGGTCACCGGCAGGGCGTCGTCCGGCAGCTGGCGCGCGTCGTCCAGGGCCGCCAGCCAGGTACGCGCCAGCCGGCGCACCGAGCGGCCACCGAAACCGGGCAGCGTCAGCAGGGTCTTCTCGTCCTTCGGGTCCAGCTCGGCGGCCGCCACGATGGCCGAGTCGGGCAGCACCCGGCCCGGTGCGGCGTCCCGCCGCGCGGCGATCTGGTCCCGCGCGTACCACAGCGAGCGCACCCGGGCCTGGGCCCGCGCGCCGCGCACCCGGTGGATGCCCGAGGTGCGGCGCCACGGCTCGGCGCGTACCCGCCCCGGGCGGGCTCCGTTGCGCACCAGCGCCGCGAACTCCTCCGCCGCCCACGCCGACTTGCCCTGCTTGGTCAGCTCCTCGTCGAGCGCGTCGCGCAGGTCGACGAGCAGCTCCACGTCCAGCGCCGCGTACGTCAGCCAGGACTCCGGCAGCGGCCGGCTCGACCAGTCCGCCGCGGAGTGGTGCTTCTCCAGGCTGTAGCCGAGCAGCTGCTCGGTCAGCGCGGCCAGGCCCACCCGCTCGAAGCCGGCCAGCCGGGCGGCCAGCTCGGTGTCGAACAGCCGGCGCGGGCGCAGCCCCAGCTCGGCGAGGCAGGCGAGATCCTGGCTGGCGGCGTGCAGCACCCACTCGGCCTCGGCGATCACCCCGTCGAGGCCGGTGAGGTCGGGCAGCGGCAGCGGGTCGATCAGCGCCGTGCCGGAGCCCGCCCGGCGCAGCTGCACCAGGTAGGCGCGCTGGCTGTAGCGGTAGCCGGAGGCGCGCTCGGCGTCCAGGGCCACCGGGCCGGTGCCGGCCGCGAAGCGGGCCACGACCTCCTCGAGCTCGCCCGGAGTGGCCACCGGCGCGGGCGTGCCCTCGCGCGGAGCGGTCAGCGGTACGGGCCCGCCGGCGGTGGGTTCGGTCCCCGCGTCCGCCGGCTCCGGCGCGGCCGAGGACGGATGCGGCGATGCCTCTTCCGGACGGCTTTCGGCGGCCCGACGGCGCAGGGGTGGTTCGTCGGTCACCTGACAACCCTAGTGCGCCGGGCGATCGGGTGTGCGCAGCCGGTCGGGCGCGTGTCGGCGGGATGTCCGACAGGTGTCCTGAGCGGGGTGGGTTGCGCCGGGATGGCAGGGCCGGACAACGGGGGAGACAAACCCCGTTCACGCAGGTACGGTCCATCGAGCCGTGGGCCGTGAGGGCACCGGTGCGGTCACGGGGAGGACAGGATCATGACGGGCGCGTACGGGGCCGGCGACGGCCCGCCGGAGCAGGACGGCGACGAGACGGCCGCCCCGGAGCGGGCCGGGGCCGACCGGCCGGGGCCACTGCCGCCGCGCATCGTCCCACCGACCGGCCACGCCGCCGTCCCCGGCCAGCCCGCCGGCCACCCCACCGCGCACCTCCCGGGCACGCCCGCCGCCTACCCGCCCGGCACCGCCCCGACCGCAGCCGGCGCCACCTACGGCTCCGCACCCGGTGCGACCTGGGCGCCGCCGCCGAACAGCGGCCAGTGGGGCGGCGCGGCCGCGCCGACTCCGCGGGCCCCCGACGGCTGGCCGCCGGCACCGCCGGGCGCCGGGCCGGGAGAGCCGACCGCCCCGGCGCCGTTCGCCGGCCAGCCCGCCGCCGCCCAGGCGGCCCCGCCGGCCGCGAGCCCCGCGCCCTCGGCCTATCCGGCCTACCCGGGCCAGCCGACGCCCGGCCCGTCCTACCCGGCCCAGCCGACGCCCGGCCCGGCCTACCCGGCCCACCCGGCCCCCGGCCCGGCCTACCCGAGTCAGCCGACCTCCGGCCCGGCCTACCCGGGGCAGCCCACGTCCGGTCCGGCCTACCCCGGGCAACCCGCCGGGCCGGTGCCGGCGATGCCGACCGGGCACCCGGACCGTCCCGGGCGAGGCCGCCGGCTGCCGGTGGTGGCGCTCGTGCTGGCCGGGATCCTGGCCCTGGTGGCGGGCGTGCAGGCGTACCAGATCCACCGGCTCGACGACCGGCTCGCCGCCACCGACCGGCGGCTGGCCGAGGCGGAGGGCGCGACCGCCGGCCGGCTCGACGGCCTCGAGGGGCGGGCGGGGGCGCTGGAGAAGCAGGCCGGCGCCGCGTTCAACCCGGAGGCCGTGGCCAGCGCGGTGCTGCCCAGCGTGTTCCGGGTCCGGGCCGGCCAGTTCACCGGCACGGCCTTCGCCATCGGCAAGGCGCCCGCGGGCGGCGGCACCACGCTGCTCACGAACTTCCACGTGGTGGAGTCGGTCTTCACGGCGGGCGACCGCAAGGTCTTCCTGGAGCGCACCGACCAGCGGTTCGAGGCGACCATCGTCGAGGTCGACAAGGACAAGGACCTGGCCCACCTGCGCACCACCGCGAAGTTCACCGGCCTGGTCGCGGCGCCCACCGCGGTCAAGTCCGGGCAGCAGATCGTGGTGGTCGGCGCCCCGCTGGGCCTTCAGGACAGCGTCACCACGGGCGTGGTGAGCGCGTTCCGCAAGGACGAGGGCGGCTCGGGTCCGGTGATCCAGTTCGACGCGCCGATCAACCCGGGCAACTCCGGCGGGCCGGTGATCAACGGCTCCAAGCAGGTCGTGGGGATCGCCACGGCCAAGGCCCGCGACGCCGAGGGCATCGGCCTGGCGGTGCCCATCAAGACCGCGTGCGACCGGTTCAAGCTCTGCTGACCGGCGTGCCGCCGGCGGCGTGACCGCGTACCGCACCACCGAGGCGTGGCTCCACGCCGACCGCAGACCCCGGCCCTACGGGCCACCCCGCGGGGGACCAGCAAACCTGGAGGAAGAACCATGTCCCAGCCACCGACCGGAGCGGGCGGCTACCCGCCCCAGCCGCCGGGGGGCACCGTGTACGGCGGCCCGTACGGTGCCCAGCCCGAGCCCACCCTGCCGCAGCCCACCGCCCCGATTCCCGGGCAGTACCCGTCAGGCGCCGCCCCGGTGCCGCCGCCGACCCCCGGCGCCGCGCCGGGCTACCCGCAGCCCATGTCGGCTCCGCCGACCTCCGGCGCGGGCTCGGCACCCGGGTACCCGCAGCCCATGTCCGCCCCGCCGACCTCCGGCGCGGGCTCGGCACCCGGGTACCCGCAGCCCATGTCCGCCCCGCCGACCTCCGGCGCGGCGCCGGGGTACCCGCAGCCCATGTCGGCCCCGCCGACCTCCGTCCCGCCGGTCTCCGGCGCGGGCTCGGCGCTCGGGTACCCGCAGCCGATGTCCGCTCCGCCGGGCTACCCGATGTCGGCCCCGCCCGGTCCGGTGCCGCCCTACGGTGCGCCCGCGACCGGCGGTGGCAAGGGCCGCGCCGCCCTGATCCTGGGCATCGTCGCCGCGCTGCTCCTCGTCCTCGGCGGCGTGATGACCGGCCTCTACGTCACCACCAACGGCAAGCTGCACAAGTCCGAGCAGCAGGTCAGCCAGCGGGACGGCACGATCACCGCGAACCGGCAGGAGATCGACAAGCTGAAGGCTGACCTGCAGACGGTCCGCGACAAGCTCGCCGACACCGAGCAGGACCTGACCGGCACCAAGAACGACCGCGACGAGCAGGCCCGGCAGAAGAAGGTCATCGCGAGCTGCCTGGACAAGCTGACCAAGGCCATGGTGGCGGCGTCCCGGGGCGACAAGGCCGGCTTCGACGCCGCCAACAAGGGCCTGGACAAGGTCTGCGACGAGGCCGAGAACTACCTCTGACCCGGCCTCACCACGGGCCGCTCCGACCGCTCGGGGCGGCCCTCGCCGTGCATGGACACGCGGATCTCGGCGGGTTGTCGTTCATTCCGAACGGCAACCCGCCGAGATCCCGGAAGTCGCGGGGTCAGGCGGCGCCGGCGGAACGGCGGGTGGGCAGCGCGGTGACGCCGGGCGGGGGGAGACCGGCGGTCGACGCCAGCAGGGTGCACCAGCCGAGCAGGTGCGGGGCCAGGTCGGTGCTGAGTGGCGTCCAGGAGGCGCGGATCTCGATGTCGCCCGCGGCGGGCGGCCCGGCCAGCTCGCCGAACCGGGTGGAGAGCGTCTGGGTGACCGTGCCGCCGATGGCCCGGTAGCGGGCCTCCTGCGCGTCGAGGGCGTCGGTGAGCCAGGTCCAGCCGACCCCGGGCAGCAGCGGGTCGCTGGCCAGGTCTACCTCCAGCTCGGCGGTCACGTAGGTCACCAGCCGCAGGGTGCCCTGCCACGCCTCGTGCCCGGCCGGGTCGTGCAGCAGGATGAGCCGGCCGGTGGCCACCTCGTCGCCGTCGCGCAGCACCCCGGCGGAGAGCGCGAACGCGTAGGGGGCCAGGCGCTGCGGTGCGCCGACCTCCTCCAGCACGATCTCCGGGCGGCAGGTCACCGATCGCAACCCCGCGACCGCGCGGGCGAAGGGTTCCGGGAGCGCGATCGGGGGGGCCATGACGGCAGCCTATGCCGCCCCGCCCGGCCCGGTGTGACGGCACGCCGGGCGGAGGGTCACGATCTTGCGCACCGGCCGCGCCCGGCGGCGGAGGGTGGCCGGTCACAAAAGGTGACGGTGGCGGCGGGGGCCACCCGGCCGCGTGGCACGATTGCCGCGATGACCACCGACACCACGGGCACTGCCGCCCGAGACGGAGAACCCCGCAGCGGCGGGCCGGCCGACTCGCCCTTCGTCCGCGCCTGCCGGCGCGAGCCGGGCCCGCACACCCCGGTCTGGTTCATGCGCCAGGCCGGCCGGTCACTGCCGGAGTACCGCGAGATCCGGGCCAACGTGCCGATGCTGGAGTCGTGCCGCCGCCCCGATCTGGTCACCGAGATCACCCTCCAGCCGGTCCGCCGGCACGGGGTCGACGCGGCCATCCTGTTCAGCGACATCGTGGTGCCGGTGGCCGCCGCCGGGATCGACCTGGACATCGTGCCCGGCACCGGCCCGGTGGTGGCCGAGCCCGTCCGTACGGCCGTCGACGTCGAGCGGATCAACCCGATCGGCCGGGACGACGTGTCCTACGTGGACGAGGCCGTGCGGCTCCTCGTCGCCGAGCTGGGCGACACCCCGCTGATCGGTTTCGCGGGCGCGCCGTTCACCCTGGCCAGCTATATGGTCGAGGGCGGCCCGTCGCGGACCCACGCCAAGACCAAGGCGCTCATGTACGGCGACCCGGAGCTGTGGCACGCGCTCTGCGCCCGGCTCGCCGAGGTGACGCTGGCGTTCCTGCGGGTGCAGGTCGACGCCGGGGTCTCCGCGGTGCAGCTCTTCGACTCCTGGGCCGGGGCGCTCTCCGAGGCGGACTACCGCCGCTACGTGCTGCCGCACTCGGCCCACGTGCTCGCCGGCCTGAACGAGGCGGGCGTGCCCCGGATCCACTTCGGGGTGGGCACCGCGGAACTGCTCGGCGCGATGGGCGAGGCCGGCGCCGACGTGGTCGGCGTCGACTGGCGTACGCCGCTGGACGTCGCGACCCGCCGGATCGGCCCGGACCGGGCGGTGCAGGGCAACCTCGACCCGGCCGTGCTGCTCGCCCCGTGGGAGGTCGTCGAGGGCCAGGTGCGCCGGATCCTCGACCAGGGGCGGGCGGCCCCCGGCCACGTGTTCAACCTCGGTCACGGCGTGCTGCCGGAGACCGACCCCGAGGTGCTGACCCGGGTGGTCGCGCTGGTGCACGAGCTGTCCGCGCGGCCGGCCGCGTAAGGGAGGGACGACCATGGCGCGACCGTGGCGGGTGGCGATCGTCGGTGGCGGGATCACCGGGCTGGCCGCCGCCGTCCGGTTGCGCGACCGCGCCCCCGCCGGCACCGAGATCACCGTGTACGAGCAGTCCGGCCGCCTCGGCGGCAAGCTGCGCACCGGTGAGCTGGCCGGCGGCCCGGTCGAGTTCGGCGCCGAGTCGTTCCTCATGCGTGACCCGGCCGGCGGGGAGTCGGCCGTGGTGACCCTGGTCCGCCGGCTCGGCCTGGCCGGTGCGATCGTGCACCCCACCGTCGGGCAGGCGGCCCTGCTGGTCGACGGCGGGCTGCGCCCGGTCCCGGGCGGCACGCTGGTGGGCGTACCCGGGGATCTGGACAAGGTGGCGGCGGTGGCGCGGCCGGCCGCGGCGGCCGACCGGGACGGCGGCGCGCCGCTGCTCCCGCCGGACGCCGACGTGTCGGTCGGCGCGCTCGTCCGCGACCGGCTCGGCGACGAGGTGGTGGACCGGCTGGTCGACCCGATGCTCGGCGGCGTCTACGCCGGCCGGGCCGACGACCTCTCGCTGGTCACCACCATGCCGGCCCTGGCCCGGGCCGCCCGCGTCGAGCACACCCTGGTCGGCGCGGTCCGCGCCGCGCAGGCCGCCGCGCCCCGCGCGCCCGGCGCCCCGGTCTTCGGCACCCTGGCTGGTGGGCTGAGCACGCTTGTCGAGGCGGCGGCGCGGGAGAGCGGGGCGACGATCCGCCGGGACGCCGCGGTGCGCGAGCTGCACCGCACCCCGACCGGCTGGCGCCTGGTGGTCGGCCCCACCCGGGACCCCGAGTTCGTCGAGGCCGACGCCGTGCTGCTCGCCGTGCCGGCGCGCCCGGCCGCCCGGTTGCTCGACGGCCCGGCGGCCGAGGTCGCGACGGCCGTCGGCGGGCTGGACTACGCCAGCGTCGCGCTGGTCACCATGGCCCTGCCCGAGCCGGAGCTGCCGGAGCTGTCCGGCTTCCTGGTGCCGGCCACCGAGGGGCTGCTCATCAAGGCGTCGACGTTCTTCACCACGAAGTGGGGGCACCTGCGCCGGCCCGACGGGCTCGCCCTCGTCCGCGCCTCGGTGGGCCGGTACGGCGAGGAGACCTCCCTCCGGCTCACCGACGACGACCTGGTCGCCACCGTGCACCGGGAGCTGTCGAAGGTGCTCGGCACGCCGCTGCCCACCCCGGTCGCCCGGCACGTGCAGCGGTGGGGTGGCGCCCTGCCGCAGTACACGCCCGGTCACCTCGGCCGGGTGGCGGCGGCCCGGACGGCGCTGCGCGCCGCCCACCCGACGCTGGTCCTGGCCGGGGCCGGCTACGACGGCGTCGGCATCCCGGTCTGCGTCCGCTCCGGCGAGACGGCGGCCGAAGAGATCATCACTGCACTGGGAGGATCGGCAGCATGACGGAGCAGACCAACGCGGCCCGGCTGCGGGAGCTCAACGAGACCATCCGCTACACCATGTGGTCGGTGTACCGGGCCACCAGCCCCCTCCCGTCGCTGCGCGAGAACGTCGTCGCCGAGGTCGAGTCGCTCTTCGAGGAGCTGGCCGGCAAGGACGTCACCATCCGCGGCACCTACGACGTGGCGGGCCTGCGCGCCGACGCGGACCTGATGATCTGGTGGCACTCGTCGTCCAGCGACGCGCTCCAGGACGCGTACCTGCGGTTCCGGCGCACCACGCTGGGCCGGGCGCTGACCCCGGTCTGGTCGCAGATGGCGCTGCACCGGCCGGCCGAGTTCAACAAGAGCCACATCCCGGCGTTCCTGGCCGGTGAGGAGGCCCGCGCCTACCTCTGCGTCTACCCGTTCGTCCGGTCCTACGAGTGGTACCTGCTGCCCGACGCCGAGCGGCGGGAGATGCTGGCCGAGCACGGCAAGATGGCGCGCGGGTACCCGGACGTGCGGGCCAACACGGTCGCCTCGTTCGCCCTCGGCGACTACGAGTGGATGCTCGCCTTCGAGGCCGACGAGCTGCACCGCATCGTCGACCTGATGCGCGACCTGCGCGCCTCCGGGGCCCGCCGGCACGTGCGCGAGGAGGTCCCCTTCTACACGGGCCGGCGCCGCTCGATCGCCGACTTCGTGACCTGCCTGGTCTGAGCCACTCGTCTGACCCGTGCCGGCCGGGGCCGCGACCCGCGACCCCGGCCGGACGGCGGTCAGGCGACCGTCGTGCAGGAGAGGATCCCGGGCACCGGGTTGCTCCCGCTCCACGAGCCGACGAAGCCGAACGACGTGCTCGCCCCCGCGCCCAGGGTGCCGTTGTAGGCGGCGTTGCGCGCGGTGACCAGCGTCCCGCTGGTGCTCACCGTGGCGTTCCACGCCGAGCTGACCTGCTGACCGTTGGCGTAGTTCCAGCTCACCGACCAGCCCCGGACCGGCGACCCGCCGTTGGTCACCTGTACCTCGGCCTGGAAGCCGCCGCCCCACTGCCCGGTGATCCGGTACGTCGCCGTGCACGCCCCGGCCGGGTTCGGCGTGGTCGGGGGCGGCGTGCTCGGCGGGGTCGTGGTCGGGGGCGGCGTGGTGGGCGGGGTGGTGGTCGGCGGCGGCGTGGTCGGCGGGGTGGTGGAACCGCCACCGAAGTCCACGTCGCTGCACAGGTAGTACGACTGGTCCAGGTGGCTGGCCTGCCAGATGGTGTAGACGACGTGCCGGCCGGTCCGGCCCGGCGCGTTCGCCGGCACCTGGATCGACACGCCCGAGGTCTCCGGCGTCCACTGGCCGGCCGGGGTGTTGCCGATCTGGCCGACCAGCTCCAGGTCGCTCCAGCGCAGCGGCGCGGTGAGCCCGTTGTAACCCTGCTTCGTCACGTACACCCGGATGTAGTCGGCGCCGTGGCTGGCCTGGTCGTACAGCTTGATCCGGAAGTTGCTGGTCACCGGCGAGGTCTTCCAGGCGCCGACCGCGTCGAGGGCGTTGTAGCGCCCGCTGGCGGTGCGCCCGCCGCTGCACAGCTGGCCGTCCGGGATGGCACCCTGGTGGTTGCCGGCGACGCCCTCCCGGAACAGGCCGTTCCAGTTCCACATGGCGTTCGGGTCGGCCTGCCAGGCCTGCCAGCACATCGGGTCCTGCGTGGCCATGGCCGGGTTCTGGAAGTCGCCGCCCCAGCGCTGCCAGCAGCCGTAGTTGCGCGACGCCGGGTCGACCACCGACCCGTGCGCCGAGGCCGGACCGGACAGCGCGGTGGTGAGCAGCGCCGCGACGACCGCGCAGACGCTCAGGATCGCCGCCGCGACCGGGACGCGGCGGCGGTACGGAGTGGACATGATGAGCCTCCGGGGTGGGGATGTCGGTGCACGACGCCCGGACGGCGCGGGAGTTGCCCCCTCCCGCGGCTCGCGTGGTGGCTCGCCTGGCACGCTGCCACAGGAAAGCGGTATCCGTCAATGTCCGCTCAGGCGGCGGCCCGGCCCTCCCGCCGCATGGGGGTGTGCGGGATGCCGTCCTCGACGTAGCCGGGACCGCTGACCGTGAAGCCGTGGCCGGCGTAGAAGTCGACCAGGTGGGTCTGCGCGTCCAGCACGCACGGGCCGTCGCCCACGACGGCGATGGCCTCGGTCATGAGTGCGGCGGCCAGGCCCGCCCCGCGGGCGGCCGGGGCCACCACCACCCGCCCGATCCGCGCCACCCCGCCCGGGTCGGCCAGGATCCGCAGGTACGCCACCACGTCGCCGTCCCGGGTCAGCCAGAGGTGCCGGGTGCCCGGTTCGACGTCCCGGCCGTCCAGTTCCGGGTACGGGCAGGCCTGCTCCACCACGAACACGTCGATGCGCAGCCGGAGCAGGTCGTGGAAGGTGCGCGCGTCCAGCTCGGCGAAGCCGGCCAGGTGGGACTCGGTAGGCATCCCGCGATGGTAGGCCTGCCTCCGGCGGGGCTCAGGCGGGGCGGGCGCCCACCGCGTCGCGGACCTCGGCGCCCTGGGAGCCCTCGACGGCCCGGGCGCAGTGGGCGCAGCAGAAGAAGCGGCCGGAGACCTCGACCCCGTGCCCGACGATCTTCGTCTGGCAGTGCTCGCAGATCGGCGCCATCTTCTGGATGGCGCACTCGAAGGAGTCGAAGGTGTGCGTGGCCCCGTTGACCGTGCGCACCTCGAACGCCATCCAGTAGTCGTTGCCGCAGACCTCACAGGTAGCCATACGAAACCCCCCGAAAACGGACCTGTCATCCCAGGGTCGACGAGCGGACACGCCCCGGCAACCGAAACCGGCGAACCTGATCCGGCTCGACGGCGAGTCGCCCCCGGCGTGTCGCGCGTTAGGCCTGGTGACCGCCCTCGAACCCCGGAGGATCCGTGATCAAGCGCAACAAGCTCTTCGGCAACCAGACCCGGGTCACCTTCTGCCTGCCCCGGGACACCCCGCCTGGCACCGTCAGCGTGGTCGGCTGCTTCAACGACTGGCAGCCCGGCCGGCACGAGCTGGTCGGCCGCCGCGACGGCACCCGCACGGTGACCGTGCGGCTCGGCCCGGGCGAGTACCGCTTCCGCTACCTGGCCACCGGCGGCGTGTGGCTGGACGACGAGGCCGCCGACGCGGTCGACGAGCAGGGCAGCCGCCTGCTGCTCTGACCCGCCGGCGGCCGCCCGCCGTCAGGCCTTCGGCTCCAGCCGGACCGAGATCGAGTTCACGCAGTGCCGGGTGTCCTTCGGGGTGAAGCCCTCGCCCTCGAAGACGTGCCCCAGGTGGCTGTCGCAGCGGGCGCAGCGGATCTCGACCCGCCGCATGCCGAGCGTGTTGTCGGGGATCTCCTTGACCGAACCCGGGATGGCGTCGTCGAAGCTCGGCCAGCCGCAGTGCGAGTCGAACTTGTCCTCGCTGCGGAACAGCTCGGCCCCGCAGGCCCGGCAGTGGTAGACGCCGGGGGTCTTGGTGTCGACGTACTCGCCGGTCCACGGGCGTTCGGTGCCGGCCTCGCGGAGCACCCGGAACTCCTCCGGGCTCAGCCGGACCCGCCACTCGTCCTCGGTGCGGGGCAGTTCATTGTCGGAAAGACTCACCGGACAACGGTACGTCGGCCGTCGGTGGCATCGCATAGGGTCGCCCAATGGCTGGCAGCAAGGCCGCAGTCGAGGAGATCGAGGTCGCCGGGCACACCGTACGGCTGAGCAGCCCCGACCGGGTGATCTTCCCGCAGCGCGGCTTCACCAAGGCGGACGTCTTCCACTACTACCTGTCGGTCGGCGAGGGGATCATGCGGGCCCTGCGCGACCGGCCCACCACCCTGCAGCGCTTCCCCGAGGGCATCGAGGGGGAGGCGTTCTTCCAGAAGCGGGTGCCGGCCCGGGGCGTCCCGCCGTGGGTGGCGACCGCCGAGATCAGCTTCCCCAGCGGCCGGAAGGCCGCCGAGCTGTGCCCGGCCGACCTGGCGCACGTGGCCTGGGCCGCGCAGATGGGCACCGTGGTGTTCCACCCGTGGCCGGTGCGCGCCGCCGACGTCGACCGCCCCGACGAGCTGCGCATCGACCTGGACCCGCAGCCCGGCACCGACTTCAGCCACGCGGTCACCGCCGCCGGTGAGCTGCGCGGGCTGCTCGACGAGCTGGGCGTGACCGGCTGGCCGAAGACCTCCGGCGGCCGGGGCGTGCACGTCTACCTGCGCATCGAGCCGCGCTGGACGTTCGTCGAGGTGCGCCGGGCCACCATCGCGCTCGCCCGGGAGCTGGAACGGCGCCGTCCCGAGCTGGTCACCACCGCCTGGTGGAAGGAGGAGCGGGGCACCCGGGTCTTCGTGGACTTCAACCAGATGGCCCGCGACCGCACCATCGCCTGCGCGTACTCGCTGCGGGCCAACGGGCGGGCCACCGTCTCCACCCCGGTCGACTGGGACGAGCTCACCGAGGTCGACCCGGACGACTTCCACCTGGGTAGCGTGCCGGCCCGGTTCGCCGAGCGGGGCGACCCGCACGCCGGCATCGACGACGCCCCGTGGGACATCACGCCGCTGCTGGAGTGGGCCGAGCGGGACGCCGCCGCCGGGCAGGGCGACATGCCCTACCCGCCGGAATACCCGAAGATGCCCGGCGAGCCGAAGCGGGTGCAGCCCTCCAAGGACCGCGACCGCCCGCGCACCTGAGCACCGGGGCGCGGATAACGATCACGTAACGCGCGCGAACCTTTCCCGCCCCCCGACTGGTCTTCCTGGTCGTCGGCCCACCGGGGCCAGGAGAGGACGTCGGATGAAGCTGGTGTGGAGGCGGGCGGTCGAGGCTCGTGGTCTGCTGCTCGCCGCCGCGATCGCGGCCCTGGTCGCGGTCGCGTTGGTCACCGGGCTCTCCGACTACAACCGCCGGGCGGTCGGCGCGGGTGCCCACGCCGTGGTGGACGCCGCCCCGGCCGAGGAGCGCAGCCTGCTGGTCAGCGGCTCGGGCGGGCGGGACGCCGCCGCCTACGCCGACCGGGACCGGGCCGTCCGCGCCCAGTTCGCCGACGGTCTCGGCGGGGTCCCGGTCACCGTGGCCGCGGCCCGCTACGGCACCGGGCGCGAGCTGACCGGTGACCTCGGGCCGGCCCGCACCGACGACGACCCGATGTTCGCGAGCCTCGCCACGCTGACCGACCTGCCGGGCCACGCCGAGCTGACCGGCGGGTCGTGGCCGACCCCGGGCGCGACGCCGCTGCAGGTCACCCTGCCCGAGAAGATCGCCGGCCAGCTCGGCCTGCGGGTCGGTGAGCGGGTGCCGCTCTACGACCGCAGCGCCGAGCGGGCCGGGGCCGTGGTGCTGGCCGGCACCTGGCGGCCCCGGGATCCCTCCGACGCCTACTGGCGGCTCGCGCCGGGCGTGGGCGAGAGCCAGGGCGACGCGACCAGCGAGTCGTACGGGCCGTTCGCGCTGGACCCGGCCGACTTCGCGCGCACCTTCCCGGGCTCCACGTCGGGCGCCTGGCTGGTCGCCCCCGACCTCGCCGTGGTCGAGCCGAGCCGGCTCACCGGTGTCACGGCGGCCCTCGCCACCGTCGCCGAGGAGATCCCCGAGGCCACCGGGCTCGGCTCCTCCGCGCAGACCGTGAGTCACCTGGACCGGCTGGTCGACCGGCTCGGCCGGGCCGACCTGGTGGGCCGGTCCGCCCTGCTCACCCCGCTGCTGCTGATCGTGGTGCTCGGCGGGTACGCGCTGGTGCTGGTCGCCGCGCTGCTCAACGAGGACCGCCGCGCGCAGACCGCGCTGCTGCGCGCCCGCGGCGCCGCCCGCGGCCAGATCGCCGGGCTGGCCGTGCGCGAGGCGACCCTGGTGGTGGCCCCGGCCGTGCTGCTCGCGCCGGCGCTGACCGAGCAGGCCGTGCACCGGCTCGGCGGGGACCTGCGGCTCGCCGACGGCGCGGTGGGCCGGATCTGGACGGTCGCCGTCGCCACCGCAGTCGGCTGCCTGCTCGCCATGGTGCTGCCGGCGCTGCGCCGGGCCGGCACGTACGTCGCCGACATGGCGGCCCGGTCCCGCCCCACCCGGGGCGCCGCCGTGCAGCGGGCCAGCGTCGACGTGGCCCTGGTGGCGCTGGCCGTGCTCGCCTGGACCCAGCTGCGGCAGTACTCGTCGCCGCTGGCCGGGGCCGGCGGGCAGCTCGGCATCGACCCGCTGCTCGCCGCCGCGCCCACCATCGGCGTGCTGGCCGGCGCGGTGATCGCGCTGCGGCTGCTCCCGCCCGCCACCCGGGTCGCCGAACGCTTCGTCGACCGGCGGCCGTGGACGGCCACCATGTTCGGCATGTGGCAGGCCGGCCGCCGGCCGCACGCCGGTCCGGTGCTGCTGCTCGCCCTCGCCGTCGGCGGCAGCACCCTGGCCTGGTCGCTGGTGGCCTCGTGGGAACGGTCGCAGGGCGACCAGGCCCGGCACACCGTCGGCGCCGACCTGCGCCTGGTCGAGCGGAACGGCGCCGCGCCCGCGGACCGGGCCGGCCGGCTGGCCGCCACGGCCGGGCTGGACCGGGTGCTGCCGGCGTGGCGGGACGAGATCCGGGTGGGCCGGGACGACCGGCCGGCCACCGTGGTGAGCCTCGACGCCGCCGCCGCGACCGGGGTGCTCACCCTCGACGACGCGGCCGGTGGGGCGTCCACCGCGGCCCTGCTCGACCGGCTGGTCAAGGGACGGGCGGCGCCCGCCGGGCCGGTCCTGCCGGCCGGCGCGCACACCCTCGCGGGCACCGTCCGCGCCCCGGTCGAGACCCCGTTCGCGATCCCGCAGGTGGCCGTGTCCGCACTGCTCACCACCGACAGCGGGGCCGCGTGGCGGGTGCCGCTCGCGGTCGCCGAGGGCGACGGCCCGCTGCGCTTCACCGTGCCGCTGCCCGACGCCGGGGGCGCCCCGCTGCGGCTGGGTGGGTTCGAGGCCGACGGCGGCGCGGCGGTCGGCTACACGTACCGCCTGGCGATCGACGGTCTCCGGCTCACCGACGCCGCCGGGGCGGTGTTGCCGCTGCCGCTCGACGGCGACTGGCGGGTCACCGACACCGCGGAGGGGCCGCACGCTCCGGCCCGGGTGGCCGGGACGGACGTCGACGCCACCCACCGGATCGACCTGCCCGCCGGAGCCCTGGAGTTCGCCCGCCAGCCCTCGTCCCGGTTCGCCGTGGTGCCCGCCGCGGACGATCCGCCCGTGCCGGCGCTGGTCACCCCCGGCGCCGCCGCGGCGCTGAACGTCCGCACCGGCGACACCGTGACCCTCCCGCTGTCCGGGGTGTCGCTGCCCGTGAAGGTGGTCGGCCAGGTCACCGCCGTGCCCGGCACCAGCGGCGACGGCATGCTGCTGGACCTGCCCGCCGCCACCAACCTGCTGCTCCGCCAGCAGGGCACGATCCGGCCGGTGGCCGAATGGTGGCTGCGGACCGACGCCGGCGGGCACACCGCGGCGGCCGAGCAGTTGGCCGGGTTCGGTGGCACCACGCTGCTCGACCGCCGGCAGGTGGCCGCGGAGGCGGCCCACGACCCGTACTGGCGGGGCGCCCGCACCGGGCTGCTCGCCGCCGCGCTCGGCTCGGTGCTGCTGGCCCTGGTCGGCCTCGCCGTCGACGTCTGGGCCACCACCCGGCACCGGCTCGCCGAGTTCGCGGTGCTGCACACCCTCGGCGCGAACGCACGGCTGCTGGCCCGCGCCCTCCTCGCCGAGCAGGCGTTCCTGGCCGGCATCGGCGTCGGGGTCGGGCTGCTGGTGGGGGCCGGCGTCGCGGCCACCATGGTGCCGCTGGTGATCCTCACCCCGGCCGCCGGCCGGCCGGTGCCCGAGGCGGTGTTCACCGTGCCGTGGTCGCCCGTGGGGCTGACCGCCGTCGGGCTGCTGCTGGCCGCACTGGCCTTCGCCGCCCTCATCACCACCGGCATCCGCCGTCGGGTGGCCGCCGCACAGCTCCGGATCGGGGGAGAACGATGAGTCCGTCAGGTGCGCCGCGGCGGGTCCGGGCGTACGGGGGGCACTTCCTGCTGCTCGCCGTCCTGACCCTGGTCACCGCGCTGCTGATCACCGCGGTGCCCCGGGTCGCCGACCGGCTCACCGGGCAGGGGCTGCGGGAGTACGTGGCCGCCCAGCCGGTGGCCCGGCGCGACCTGACGTACACCACCGAGCCGACGGTGCTGCCCCGGACCGCCTCCCGGATCGCCGCCACCCACGCGGCCGAGCTGGCCACCGTCGAGGCGCGGATGCCGGCGGCCGTGGGGCGGACCATCGGCGAGCGGTGGTACTCGGCGCAGACCGCGTTCGGCCGGTTGACCGGGCCGACCCTGGACCCCGGCAAGGGTCTGATCGACGTCAGCCTGCGCAGCATGACCGGGCTGACCGAGGCGGCCACTTTGGTGGACGGCCGCTGGCCGGCCGGCGGCACCGGTGCCGGCGACGCCCTCGAGGTGGCCCTCGCCGACACCGTGGCCCGCGCGCTCGGGATCCGCGCCGGCAGCACCTTCGCCTGGTCCGTCAGCGACCAGGACGGCAAGCCCGTGCGGCAGCGCACGGTGGCCCTGGTCGGGGTGTTCCGGCCGACGGACCCGCAGGCCGGGATCTGGGACGCGCTGCCACAGATCCTGCGCCTCGCCGCGCCCACGGAGGACGGCAAACCGTTCCTCTCCGTCGCGTACACCTCCGAGGCCGGCCTCGACGCGGCCGCCACCTCCGGCTGGCCGGTCAGCTTCGCCTGGCGCTACCGGGTGGCCCCCGACCGGGTCAGCGCCGGCCAGCTCACCGCCCTGGTCGACGGGCTCGCCGCGCTGGAGCGGACCCGCCCTGCCGGGCTCACCCTGACCCAGGGCGTGGACATCCCGCTGCGCCGCTTCGCCGAGTCGCTCGCCGCCGCCCGTACGCTGCTCGCCGTCATCGCGGCCGGGCTGCTCGCCACCCTGGCCGGCCTGATCCTGCTCGCCGCCCGCCTCGCCGCGCGCCGCCGTCAGGGCGAGTACGCGCTGCTGCGCGCCCGGGGCGGGGCGACCGCCGCGGTGCTGGGCCGCGGCCTCGCCGAGTCGCTGCTGGTGCTGCCCCTCGCGGCCGGCGTGGGCTGGCTGCTCGGCGGGCTGCTCCCGGGCGACGGGGCCGAGCTGCGCTGGGTGCTGCTCGCCACGCTGCTGGCCACCCTGGTCCCGCCGGTCACCGCGCTCACCGCCGGCCGGGGTGGCGGCGGCCGGACCGACCTGGTCGGCGGCCGGTCCCCGGCCGTGCGGCTCACCGTCGAGGTGTCCGTGCTCGCGGTCGCCGGGCTCGGCGCGTTCCTGCTCCGCCGGCGCGGGCTCAACCTCGACGGTTCGGTGGACCCGCTGCTCGTCTCGGTGCCGGTGCTGCTGGCCGTCGCCGCGGCGCTGGTCGCGCTGCGCGCGTACCCGTGGCCGCTGCGGCTGCTCAGCCGGGCCGCCGCCCGGGCCCGGGGCAGCGTCGCGTTCCTCGGCACCGCCCGGGCCGGCCGGGCCGCCACCACCGGCCCGCTGGTCGTGGTGGTGCTGGCCGTGGCGACCGCCGCGTTCTGCGGGGTGGTCGCGGCCGGCATCGAGAACGGCCGGGACCGGGCCGCCGCCGACGCCGTGCCCGGGGACGTCCGGGTCGACGGGGAGCGGTTCGCCCCGGACACCACCGACGCGCTCGCCGCGCTGCCCGGCGTCCACGCGGTCACCCCGCTGCTGGTGGAGACCGGCCAGCGCCCGTACGCCGACCGGGCCGGCCGGTTCGGCGGGGTCGGTGACACGCGGGTGGTGCTGGTCGACGGCGCCCGGTTCGCCGAGGTGGCCCGCAGCGCGGGCATCCCGGTGACCGTCCCCGACCCGCTGCGCGCCACGGGCGACGGCACCGCGCCGCTTCCGGCGCTGGTCTCCGCGGCCCTGGCCGACGAGTTCACCGACGCCGGGCTGGCCGACCCGGCCGGCCGGCGCCCCGCCTGGCTCGACGTGCAGGGCAACCGGCTGCCGGTGCGCACGGCCGCCACCGTCGAGGAGTACCCGCTCGTCGACCGGGGCGTGACCCGGTTCGTGGTGCTGCCCTGGCCGGCGCTGCCGGCGGACGCCCCGTACCCGCTCGCCCCCACCGGCTTCCTCCTCGCCGGCGACCGGGTCGACCCGGCCGCGGTGGCCCGGGTGGTCGGCGAGGGGGCGCAGCGCTACCAGCAGGCCGGGGCGCTGACCGGCGGGGAGCAGCCACGCCCGCCCACCGTCACCACCCGCTCGGCGGTCCGCGCCGAGCTGGGCGGCAGCGGCGTGAACGGGCTGCTGGTCTTCGGCTTCACCATCGGTGCGGCCGGCGGCGGCGTGCTGGGCCTGCTCGCGCTGGCCTTCGCCGTGCTGGCCGGGGCGCGCGGCCGCGGGCAGGTGCTGTCCCGGCTGCGCACCATGGGCCTGTCCCGCCGGCAGTGGCGCGGGCTGCTGCTGGTGGAGCTGACCCCGCTCGTGCTGGTCTCCGTGCTCACCGGCGCGGTGGTCGGCGCGCTGCTGCCGGTGCTGCTCACCCCCGTGCTCGGCCTGCCCGCCTTCACCGGCGGGGTGGCGGTGCGGGCACGTTTCGAACCCGGCCTGGTGGCCGGGGTGCTGGGCCTCGCCGTGCTGGCCCTCGGCTTCGCCGTCGCCGTCGAGGCCCTGAACAACCGTCGGATGCGCCTCGGCGAGGTGCTCCGGCTCGGAGAGGAGAGCTGAGATGACCTCGACCGCCTATGGCCATCCGGGCTCGGCGCGTCTGACGCCGCGCAGCGACCCCGGACAGCCAGCGTCCGCCGTACCGGACCTGGCCGCCCTCCAGCAGCGCGCCGCGGAGCGCGCCGCCGAACGGGCCGGCGGCCGGGACCGGCTGCGCGGGCACATCGTCTGCGACGGCCTGGTCCGCATCTTCAAGACCGAGGGGGTGGAGGTCGTCGCCCTCCAGGGCCTCGACCTGGTCATCGACCGGGGTGAGCTGGTGGCGATCGTCGGCGCCTCCGGGTCCGGCAAGTCCACCCTGCTGAACATCCTCTCCGGGCTGGACACCCCGACCGCCGGCATCGCCCGGGTCGCCGACTACGACCTGCTCGCACTGTCGAACCGGCGCCGGCTCGCCTACCGCCGCCAGGTGGTCGGCTTCGTCTGGCAGCAGACCGGCCGGAACCTGCTGCCGTACCTGACCGCGCTGGAGAACGTCGAGCTGCCCATGAAGCTGGCCGGTGGCCGCTCCCGGCGCGCCCGGCGGGAGCGGGCCCGCGAGCTGCTCGACCTGGTCGGGGTCGGGTACTGCGCGGACCGCCGGCCGGGCCAGCTCAGCGGCGGCGAGCAGCAGCGCTGCGCGGTGGCCGTGGCGGTGGCCAACGACCCGGAGGTGCTCTTCGCCGACGAGCCGACCGGCGAGCTGGACGAGGCCACGGGCGCCGAGGTCTTCGCCGCGCTGCGCACCATCAACGCCGAGCTGGGCGTCACCATCGTGGTGGTCACCCACGACCACGCCGTGGCCGGCCAGGTCCGCCGGACCGTCGCGATCCGCGACGGCCGGACCTCCTCCGAGGTACGCCGCACCGCCCGGGTCACCGCCGACGGCAGCACCGAGCTGGTCAGCGAGGAGTACGCGGTGCTCGACCGGACGGGGCGGATGCAGCTGCCGGCGTCCTTCGTGGACGCCCTGTCCCTGCGCGACCGGGTCCGGCTCAACCTGGAACCCGACCACGTCGAGGTGCGGCCGGGCGACCGCGCGCACGCCGAGGAGAGTGAGTGATGACCGAGCAGCTGACCGTGGCACCGCCCCGGGTCGCCGTCGACGAGGTGGTCCGGGTCGAGGGGGTGAGCCGCACCTTCGGCAAGGGCGAGCACGCCGTGCACGCCGTGCGGGACGTCTCCTTCGTGGCCGGCCGGGGTGAGCTGGTCGCGGTCCGGGGCCGCTCCGGTGCCGGCAAGACCACCCTGCTGAACCTGGTCGGCGGGCTGGACCGGCCGGACAGCGGGCGGGTCCGGGTGGCCGGGCACGAGGTGACCGCCGCGAGTGAGCGGGAGCTGCTGGCGCTGCGCCGGGGCACCGTCGGGTTCGTCTTCCAGACCTTCGGCCTGGTGCCGATCCTGTCGGCGGCGGAGAACGTCGGGGTGCCGCTGCGGCTGGCGAAGGTGCCCGCCGCCGAGCGGGAGCAGCGGGTGGCCGTGCTGCTGGAGCTGGTCGGGCTGGGCGGGCACGCCGCACAGCGCCCGTACGAGCTGTCCGGGGGCCAGCAGCAGCGCGTGGCGGTGGCCCGGGCGCTGGCCAACGAGCCGGACCTGCTGATCGCCGACGAGCCGACCGGCCAGCTCGACTCGGAGACCGGCCGGTCCATCATGGACCTGCTCCGCGCCGTGGTGCACGCCCGCGGCATGACCGCCCTGGTCGCCACCCACGACCCGGCCCTGATCGACATGGCCGACCGCACCCTGACCCTCCGCGACGGCCGCCTCCTCCCGGACTGACCCGCGCCCCGGCCTCGCTGATCATGAGGTTGGCGGCAGTCGGACACGGCGTGTCGTGCCGCCAACCTCATGATCGACGGGGCCGGGGCGGGTGGCGACGGTGACCGTGAGGCGCGGCGGCACCCGCCGGCCGCCGACCAGTGGCAGCCAGCTCGGGAACACCTCGCCCCACGGGCGGACCAGGCCGAGCGCGAGCAGCGCCAGCCCCTCGGAGACCAGGCTCAGCGCGACGATGTAGGCACTCTCGCCGGGGCCTGGGTCGACGCCGACCGGCGTGCCGATCGGCAGGCCGGCGACCAGGGCGATCCGCCACAGCCCGGCCGGCAGGACCACCAGCGGGATCAGGTGGGCGACGCGGACCGCCCAGGCGGGCGCGGGCCGGCCGTCACCACGATGGGCGGTGCGGAACGCGGTGTCGCTGGCCATGGGGCTTCCCCGGTGCTGGAAACTGCCTCCAGCCTGCCGACCGGTCCGGCCGGGGCCCTCCCCGCGACCGGGGAATCGGCTCCCCCGCCCGGGGGAGGGGCGCGGCCACCGCCGCCGGTCCCGCCGTCAGAGGGCCAGCTTCATGCCCTCGTGGCTGGCCACGAAGCCGAGGCCGAGATAGAAGCGGTGCGCGTCGGCGCGGCTCTTGTCGGTGGTGAGCTGCACCAGCGCGCAACCCCGCTCCCGGGCCCGGTCGATCGCCCAGGTCATCAGCTCCCGGCCCAGCCCCCGGCCGCGCAGGTCGGAGCGAACCCGGACCGACTCGATCAGCGACCGCTCGGCGCCGTGCCGGCCCAGCCCCGGGATGTACGTGATCTGGAGGCAGCCGACCAGTTCGCCGCCGGTCTCCGCGACGACCAGGTGGTTGCGCGGGTCGGCGTCGATGGCGGCGAACGCCCGCTCGTACGCCTCGTCGACCTCGGTGAAGTCGCGTGCCTTGCCCAGCACGTCGTCGGCGAGCAGGGCGATGACGGCGGGAAGGTCGGCCCGGACGGCCTCCCGGAAGATCAGATCAGACACGTCGGGCAGCCTCCCACAGTCACGCCCGACGATACGGTTGCCGGCACCGGGCAGCATGTGCGGCATGGACGCCCTGCTGTTGCCGTTCCGCTGGATCTACCGGGGGCTGGTCTGGTTCGCCAACTCGCCGCGCACGCTGATCGT
This sequence comes from Micromonospora chaiyaphumensis, assembly GCF_900091435.1. Classification (GTDB taxonomy): domain Bacteria; phylum Actinomycetota; class Actinomycetes; order Mycobacteriales; family Micromonosporaceae; genus Micromonospora; species Micromonospora chaiyaphumensis. The sequence continues at coordinate 58,805 of NZ_FMCS01000012.1, read as the reverse complement.
CTCGTACCTGCTGATGATCGTGGTGGCCGGCGTGCTCTACAGCCAGGCCGAGCACAAGAGCGCCGCGGACTCGGTCTGGTGGGCGGTGGTCACCGCCTCCACGGTCGGCTACGGCGACATCTCCCCGACCTCCTTCGCCGGGCGGTTCCTCGCCGCGCTGCTCATCTCCACCATGGTGCTGCTGGTCATCCCGCTGATCACCGCGCACTTCGCCAGCCGGCTGATCGTCGACGACGACGCCTTCGAGCACGCCGAGCAGGAGGAGCTGAAGGCGGACGTGCGGCGGCTGCGGGCGCTGGTGGAGGAGCTGGCCGCCCGGCAGGGCATCGACCTGCCCGAGCCGGTGCGCCCCGAGCCGCCCAGCCCGGCCCCGCCGTGGGAACGGCGGCGCCGGCGCCGCCGCCGGTGACGACCCCCCCCGGAGGTCAGCGGGCCACCCGGCGCGAGGGGACCCCCGTGCCGGCCAGCAAGCCGTACCGGGCCACGGCCATCGGGGAACTGACCGGCCCGCCCACACTCACCGGGCGGGGCAGCGCAGCCCCTCCCGGGGCACGGTGAGCGAGACCAGGTAGGCGTCGACGGCCCGCGTCACGCAGGGGGTCTGCGGGTAGGCCGTGTGCCCCTCGCCCTCCCAGGTGAGCACCCGGCCGACGCCCAGCATCGCGGCCAGCGCGGGGGTCTGCTCGTAGGGCGTGGCCGGGTCGCCCGTGGTGCCGAGCACCAGGATCGGCGGCGCGCCGGTCGCCTTGCCGGTCGGGTACGGGTCCCGCCCGCCGGGCCACTCCACGCAGCCGAGCATGCCCACCGCCAGCGCCGGGCCGAACAGCGGGTATTTCTGCCGCCACTGCGACTGCACCGACCGGATCTGCTCCAGGGTCGGCTTCTCGGTCTCGTCGGTGCAGTTCACCGCCATGTTCGCGTCGAACATGTTGGAGTAGTGCCCGTCGTCCTCGCGCTCGGCGTACGCGTCCGCGAGCTTGAACACGCCGGTCGGGTCGCCGCCCTGCAACGCGTCGATCGACCGGGCCAGCTCCTGCCAGCCCTGCTCGGTGTAGAGGGAGGAGATGACCGCGTAGAACACCCAACCGGAGGTGGCCTCCCGGCCGTCCCGGCCGCGCACCGGCGAGACCCGTGCCTTGTCGATGGCCGTGGTCACCGCGGCCCGGGCGTCCGGCGCGATCGGGCAGCGGCCGGCGTTCGCCGTGCACCAGCGGGCGAAGTTGTCGAACGCCCGCTCGAAGCCCTTCGCCTGGCTCTCCGAGCCGGCCAGGAGCCGCTGCCGCGGATCCACCGCCCCGTCGAGCACGAGCGCCCGCACCCGCTGGGGGTAGAGCTGCGCGTAGGTGGCGCCGAGCAGGGTGCCGTAGGAGTAGCCGAGGTAGGTCAGCTTGTCGTCACCGACGGCCGCGCGCACCGCGTCCATGTCCCGCGTGGCCTGCTCGGTGCCGTAGAGGGGGAGCTGGTCGCCGTACTTCGCGCCGCACTGCTGGCCGATCCGGCGGTTGAGGTCGACGAAGCCGTCGAAGGACGCCTGGCTCTCCGGGTCGGGGTCGTAGCCGAAGCTGGCGTCGAGCTCGGCGTCGGAGATGCACTTCACCGGGCTGGACCGGCCCACCCCGCGCGGGTCGAAACCGACGATGTCGAACCGGTCGGTCACCTCGGTCGGCAGCCCGCCGAACCCCGGCCCGAAGGACAGGTAGACCGCGGTGTCCACGCCGGAGGCGCCGGGACCGCCGGGGTTCACCACCAGCGACCCGATCCGGTCGCGCTGCTTGGCCGACCGGATCCGGATCAGCGCGATCTCGAAGGTCTCCCCGGCGCCCGGACCGGCGGTCGCGCCGGTCGCCGCCCCGGTGCCCCAGTTGCGGGGTACGGCGATCCGGGCGCACTCGTAGCGCATGCCCGTCGCGCCCCGCCCGACCAGCTCGTCCGGCACCTCGGGGCAGGCCCGCCAGGTCGGCGCGGTGCCCGGTGCGGCCGCCTCGCCCTCGCTCTCGGCCCGCGGGGCGAACGCCGGCAGCGTGCAGCCCGCGGTGAGCACCAGCGCCGCGAGGAACCCGGCCAGCACGGGCCGGCGGCGGATCCGGTCGGAGAAGCGGGTCACGTGGAAGCCCTCCATGATCGTGTGGACCGCCAGGCTACGCCCGGCCCGGCCCGTCGCCGACGGTCGCCGCCGGGTCCCCGCGGAGCACCTGGTCGACGTCGTAGCGGATGGGGCGCTCGAGCTGGTCGTAGGTGCAGGAGCGCGGATCGCGGTCGGGACGCCAGCGGACGAACTGGGCGGTGTGCCGCAGCCGGTCGCCCTCCATGGCGTCGTAGCCCACCTCGACCACGAGCTCCGGGCGCAGCGGCTCCCACTCCAGGTTCTTGCCGCCGGTCCACCGGCTCACCCCACCGGGGATGCGCTGCCCCCGCTCGTGGTCGCCGTGCACCCACGGGTGGTCGCCGCCGACCTCCCGGTAGGGCTCCAGCTCGTCCAGCAGCTCCTTGCGCCGGGCCGCCGTGAACGACGAGCTGACCCCGATGTGGTGCAGCACCCCGGCGTCGTCGTAGAGCCCGAGCAGCAGCGAGCCGACCACCGGGCCGGACTTGTGCCAGCGGAAGCCGGCCACCACGGCGTCGGCGGTGCGCGCGTGCTTGACCTTGAACATCAGCCGCTTGCCCGGCTCGTAGGGCAGGTCGGCGGGCTTGACGATGAGCCCGTCCAGCCCGGCCCCCTCGAACACGTCGAACCAGCGCCGGGCCGTCTCCGGGTCGGTGGTCACCTGGGTGACGTGCACCGGCGGCCGGACCTTGGCCAGCGCCTTCTCCAGGCGGCCCCGGCGCTCCGGATAGGGCCGGTCGGTCAGCAGCTCGTCGTCGAGGGCGAGCAGGTCGAAGGCCACGAAGTCGGCCGGGGTGGTCTCGGCGAGCAGCTTGACCCGGGAGGCGGCCGGGTGGATCCGCTGCGCCAGCAGCTCGAAGTCGAGCCGCGGCTGGCCGTCGGGGCCGTCCCGGCGGATCACGATGAGCTCGCCGTCGACCGCGCAGCGCTCCGGGAGCTGGCGGCGCGCCTGCTCCACCACCTCGGGGAAGTAGCGGGTCATCGTCTTGCCGCCGCGGCTGGCCAGCTCGACCTCGTCGCCGTCGCGGAAGATGATGCAGCGGAAGCCGTCCCACTTGGGCTCGTAGGTCAGGCCGGGGTCGGTGGGCAGTTGGGGCACGCTCTTGGCCAGCATCGGCTCGACCGGCGGATTGATCGGCAGGTCCACGGCGACCAGTCAATCAGACCCCACCGACGGTCGTGAGGCAGATCACCGGCGGTGCCGGGCGGCGTGTCCGGTCCCGGGCCCGTTCGTCCCCCGCGACCGGATGGTGAAACCGCAGGTCAGAGCTACGTTTCGCGGCGTGCCGGAGTGGAGCTGCCGATGCTGCGGGCGCTGGCGGGTCAGCGTGGAACTGATCCGTGGGCGTTACCGCTACCGGCTGGTGCACCGCTACCCGGCCGAGCACGGCGGCGGCGCGAACGTCCTCGGCGAGGTGGCCTCGGTGGCCGAGCTGGAGGTGCTGCTCGGCCGGTACGCCCCGGTCGGCCTGGCCGACCTGCGCGAGGCGGCCTGACCCGGATCACCCGCCGTCGATCCCCGGCGTAACCTGACCACGGACCGCGTCAGGGAGGGGAGCGGCATGCGCTTCGTCGAGTCCGTCGAGATCGCCGCCGACGTCGACCGGGTCTGGACGGTGCAGACCGACGTGGAGCGCTGGCCGGACTGGACGCCCTCGGTCACCGCCGCCCGGCGGCTGGAGCCCGGGCCGCTCGGCCTCGGCGCGACCGCCCGGCTCGAACAGCCCCGGCTGCGCCCGGCGGTCTGGCGGGTCACCGAGATCGACCCGCCGCACGTCTTCGTCTGGGAGTCCGACAGCCCGGGGGTGCACAGCCGGGGTGAGCACCGGATCGTCCCGCTCGGCGACGGGCGGGTGCGTGCCGAGCTGGCGATGGTGCAGACCGGGCCGCTGGCCGGGCTGGTGGGGCTGCTCGCCGGCCGCACCATCCGCCGCTACCTGGCCCAGGAGGCCGACGGGCTCAGGCGCCGCTGCGAGCGGGGCTGACCGTGCCGGGCTCGCCCGTGACGACCTTCTCCAGCACCGCCAGGCGGTTGCCGTTCTCGTCCGGCCGGTGCGCCACGACCCGGTAGCCGCGCCGGGCGTACAGGCCCAGGTTGTCCGCGCTCTCCGCACCGGTGAACAGCGCGAACCGGGCCACCCGGCCGGCGCAGGCGGCCTCCACGGCGGTCAGCAGCCGGCCACCGATGCCGCGACCCTGCTGGTCGGGGGCGACCGACAGCCGGCCCACGTGGGCGGTGTCGCCGTCGACGCGGGCGCGTACCGAGCCGACGAGGCGGGGCCCGAGGCGGGCGGCCAGCACCACGGTCGGGCCGGCCAGCGCGGCGCGGACCTCGTCCAGGGTCTCGGTGAGCGGGGGCAGGAACACGTCCCGGTAGCGCTGCGCCTCCACCAGGTACGCGGCGCGCTGCACGGTGAGGATCTCGCCGGCGTCCGCGACACCGGCCGGGGCGACGGTCAGCTGATCGGTCACCCGGCAACCTCACCACAACCCGCCGGACCGGGCCCGGGCGGGCCACCGATCCGCCCGTACCCTTGCGGTGTCCGCGCGAGGAGGAGACCGACGTGCCCGAGCTGACGTACCCGGAGGTGGGTGCGACCCGCGACGGGCGCCTGCCCGCCGGCTACCACCACCTGCGCCACCGGGTCCGGCTGCCGGACGGGGCCTTCCCGGCCGCGGCCGACGCGGTGCTCGGCTGGCGGCTGCACCGGGCCGCCGGTGTGGTCATGCGCACCGACGCGCCCCGCGCCGCCGCCGGCGTGCGGGCCACCCCGGGGCTCGGCGTCGGGCCGCTGCGGATCTGGGGCCCCACCGAGGTGGTCTGGACGGTGGACGAGCCGGACCGGGCCGGGTTCGGCTACGGCACGCTGCCCGGGCATCCGGAGGTCGGCGAGGAGGCGTTCCTGGTCACCCGGACCGCCGACGGGGTCTGGTTCGAGGTGACCGCGTTCAGCCGCCCGGCACACTGGTACGTGCGCGCGGCAGGGCCGGCCGCCCGGGCCGTGCAGCGGGCGTACGCCTGGTGGCTGGGGCGGACCCTGCGCCGGCTCTGCGGGCGTCAGTAGCGCGCGAAGGAGCGGATCGGGGCGCGCGGGCCGTACTTCGGGGCCTGGATGCCGGCGGCCTCCAGCAGCACGCAGACCCGCCCCCGGTGACCCCGGAACGGCTCCAGCAGGGCCAGCATCCGGGCGTCGTCGCCACGCGGCTCCCCGGCCAGCGCCCAGGCCACCGTGTTCGGGACGTGGTAGTCGCCGACGCTGACCGCGTCCGGGTCCCCGTAGGCGACGCGGACCACCTCGGCGGCGGTCCACGGGCCGATGCCGGCGATCGCGGTGAGCCGGCGGGTGGCCTCGGCGGCGTCGGCGCAGCGTTCCAGCCGGTCCGCGACGGCGGCCGCGCGGCGCAGCGTGTCGGCCCGCCGCTGCTCCACGCCGAACGGGTGGAAGACCCAGTACGGCGTGGCCGCCACGGCGGCGGCCTCGGGCGGCAGCAGGAGGGGTTGCAGCGGCCCCGGCGCGGGCTCCCGGAAGTGCCGCACGGTCGCCGCGTACGCCCGGTACGCCTCCTTGCCGGTGACCTTCTGCTCGAAGACGGCGCGCAGCAGCCGGGGGAAGACCTGGCCGGTGGCGGGCATCCGCAACCCGTGGTGCTCGCGCGCCAGCCGGGCGACCAGGGGGTGCGCGCCGGCCAGCGCGGCGAACCCGGTCAGGTCGTCGCGGAGCCCGGCCACCGCGTCGGCCCGCTCGACCACCCAGTCCGCCCCGGGGCCGTAGCCCTCGGCGACCAGTTCGCCCGCCTCGGGGCGCAGCGCGAGGGTGGCCGGGCCGGCCGGGGTGCGGGTGGCCCACCAGAAGCTGCCGGCGGCGATCCGGGCGCACGGGTCGTACGGGCTGAACGTGAGGGCGCGGACCGAGGCGGCCAGCCGGTAGCCGGCCGGCGGGCGCAGCGTGCGGCGGGCGGCGGGGGAGGTCACCCCGCCACTCTGCCATGAGCTGCCGCGGACAGGTCGCGGCGCCGGCCCGGACTCTCTGGGTCCGGCGGGGGGTGCGGCGCCGGCCCGAACTCTCTGGGTCCGGCGGGGGGTGCGGCGCCGGCCCGAACTCTCTGGGTCCGGCGGGGGGTGCGGCGCCGGCCCGAACTCTCTGGGTCCGGCGGGGGGCGCGGCGCCGGCCCGAACTCTCCGGGTCCGGCGCGGGGTGCGGCGCCGGCCCGTACCGGGCCGGCGCCGCGCCGGGACGGGGGGGCTGCCGGATCGCCGCCGTCCCGGGACCATGACGGTGGCCGGCCGCGCCCTCCCCGGCTGCGACCGGCCACCGTGTCCGGGGGTCCGTCAGTACGAGTAGCCCGAGTCGCCGCCCGAGTCGCCCGAGTCGCTCGACGCCGGCGGGGCGACCGCCTTCGGGGTCCCGGTGGGCAGGCAGGTCAGATTCTTCTTGCCGTTCGGGTCGACGACGAACCAGGTGCCACCGACACCCTGGCCCTTCCACTGGCCCGGCTTCTTGTCCCCGATGTAGCGGTAGACCGGCCAGCCCCCGATGGTGATCTGCCGGGTGCCGTCCTGCCGGGTCACCGTGCCGACCTTGTCGTCGGAGACGCCCTGGAGCTGCGGGTTGCCGTCGGTCAGGGCGGGCGGCCAGACCTGGGCGCACTTGTCGACGCAGTTGGACTGCGGCGGGTCGGCCGAGTCCTTGTCGAACCGGTACAGCACCCAGCCGTCCTGGTCGGTGACGACCTTGCCCATCCGGGGCAGCTTCTTGCCGACCAGTTCGTCGGTGAGTTGCACGTCGGACGGGGGCGCCTTGTCGTCGGCGGCCGCGTCCGGGGACGCGGAGGCTTCCGGTTCGGCCGACGCGGTGGGTTCGGCCGCGGCGACGGCGACCGGCTCGGCCGCGCTCGAGTTCGCCCCGTCGTAGCCCGCGGGGGCGCAGGCCGTTAGTGCGACCATCGCGCTCGCGACGATGACGGTCGTCCGCTTCAGGTGTGCCACGTGCCCTCCTCGTTCTTGGCAGTTCGCCGAGTAGTACGGGCGGTGCGCTGTCAAGGTTGAAGAGAAAAGGGTGCTCCATTTCACAGTGGATCCGTTGAACCGATCCGGCCGGCGGCGCGTGGGGGAGCACATCGGGGTCGATGTCCCCGGGGAACGACGGAACGGCGCCGGGCGGTGTCGCTGCCCGGCGCCGGCGTTCCGGCGGACTCAGAGGTCGCTCACCGTCACCAGTGGGCTGGCGATGCCGTTGACGTCGACCGACTGCACCTGGATCTTCGCGATGTCCTTGACCGGGGCGGAGGTGGACGCGCTCAGCTCCAGTGGGAGCTGGTTGGTGTTCGTGCCGTAGCCGCCGCCCGGCACCGACCAGGTGGAGACCACCTCGCTGGTCGCGTTCTTCCGCACCACGACGAGCCGGCACGTGCGCGGCCCGGGCAGGCGGGTGAGCTGGAGGTCGATCTGGGTCCCGTACTCCTTCGACGCCAGCCACATCGTGGTCTTCACGCCGGTGCCCGGGTCGACCGCGTTGTGCTGGTCGCCCTCCTGCTCGTTGCCGCCGACGTTCGGATCGTTGGGGTCCGCGGGCTCGCTGTTCGGCGGAGCGGTGACCGGCGCCGTGAGGGTCGGCTCGGCCTGCGGGATCCGCTTACCGTCGTCGCCGCCGAAGATCCCCGCCATGCCGACGCCGCTGAGGCCCCCGAACACCACGACCGCGGCCGCGGCGGCGAAGACCTGCCGCATCCGGGTGCGCCGCCGGTCCCGGCGGACCGCCATGAGGGTACGGTCCAGCAGCGCCGGGTCGGTGTGCGTCTGCTCCAGCGCGGCCATCGCCTCGCCGTCGATGCCGGACAGCAGCCCCACCACCGGGACCATCGTCTCCAGCTCCGCCGCACACGCCCAGCAGGTGGCGAGGTGCTCCTCGAACCGCTCGGCGTCCTGCGGGTCCAGCACGCCGAGCGCGTACGCGGCGACATCCATGTGGTCCGCGCGGCTCATTCCGTCACCCCCCTCTCCTGCAGAGCCGTGCGCAGCGCGCGCAGCGCGTAGTAGACCCGCGACTTCGCGGTGCCGAGCGGAAGGCCCAGCTCCTCGGCCGCCTCGGGCACGGTACGCCCCCGGAAGTACGTCGCCACCAGGATCTCCCGGTGCGACTGGCTCAGCGTACGCAGCGCGTCCGCCACGGTCATCGTGCGCAGCACCCGGTCGGTGCTGTCCGCCTCGGCGAAGGCCGTCAGGTCCCGGTCGTACGTCTCCGCCGGCCGGGCCTGCTCGCTGCGGTGCTCGTCGATGGCGATCCGGCGGGCCACGGTGACCAGCCAGGGGCGCAGCGAGCCCTGACCGTGGGTGCCCAGCCGGTGCGCGTTGCGCCACGCCCGCAGCAGCGTTTCCTGCACGATGTCCTCGGCGCGCTGCCGGTCGCCGCCGGTCAGCCGCATCACGAACATCAGCAGGGGCCCGGCGTGCTCGGCGTAGAGCAGCCGGATCAGCTGGTCGGAGTGGCTCGCCTCGGTGGACGTGGCCTGGTGGCGTCCGGGAGCGGGTCGCGGCGGCACCGGGTCATTCTGGCGATCGGAGGAGCGGGCGTCGACCCCCCGGCCCGACCTCGACGCGCGCGACTGGGGCTGTGCCCGGGCGAACATCCACTCGGGCCGCGCCACCTCGCCGTGCCAGCCGGCCGCCACCGCATGCATGCAAGACCTCCGGTGTCCAATGACTCAGCCGACCCCCCACGGGCATGGCCGCCCGGTGATACGCAGCGCCGCGCCGAGCGGATCAACGCCGGACGGAAAAAATTCCGGGCGGGGGCGGGGTGGAGTCGGTGGCGTCGGCGTCGTGGACCACCGGGGCGCCCCCGGCGAACCGGTCCAGCTCGGCGCCGGCCAGCACCCGGCCGGGGAACCAGTCCCCGGCGGCCCGCCGGGTCAGCTCCGGCACCGGTGGCTCCACCCGGGACGCGACGAGCACCAGGTTGCCGTAGCGCCGGCCGCGCAGCACCGCCGCGTCACCCACGAGGCAGGCCCGGGGCAGCACGGTGCGCACCGTGGCGACCTGCCCGCGGGCGTGCCGCAGCGGCGGGCCGTCGGCGACGTTCGCCAGGTAGTAGCCGTCGGGCCGGAGCACCCGGGCCACCTCGGCGGCGTATTCCGCCGAGGTCAGGTGGGCCGGGGTGCGGGCGCCGGCGAAGACGTCCGCGACCACCACGTCGTAACTGCCGTCCCGGCTCGACGCCAGGGTGGCCCGGGCGTCGGCGACCCGGACGCGCAGCCGGGGATCGGCCGGCCAGGGCAGCTCCCGGCGCACCAGCTCCACCAGCGCCCCGTCCACCTCGGACACCCGCTGGGTCGAGCCGGGGCGGGTGGCCTGGACATAACGGGGCAGGGTGAGCGCGCCGCCGCCCAGGTGGAGCACCCGCAGCGGCGCGCCGGCCGGCGCGACCAGGTCGATCGCGGCGGCCAGCCGCCGGACGTACTCGAACTCGAGGTGGGTGGGATCGGTGAGGTCCACATGCGACTGCGGGGCGCCGTCGAGCAGCAGCGTCCAGGAGCCCGGCCGGTCCGGGTCGGGCACCAGCTCGGCCTGCCCGGTGTCGACCTGCGTGACCGCCCGGTCCGCCCCGCGTCGCCGGCCCATCAGCGCCGGATCCCCCGGGCCGCCGCCGTGAGCACCCGGTGCAGCAGGCGGGCGTCGCCGAGCATCCCGCGCAGCCGGCGCTCCAGGCCGGCGATGGGGATGAGGTTCTGCGGGGCGCGCGGGTCCTTGTACGGGGTGGAGGCGAAGCGCGGCAGCGTGACCAGGGACAGGTCGGCCAGCTCGATCGCCTCGGCCTCGGTCAGGTCGGCCGAGCACTCGACCCGCACGATGCCGGCCCACGGGGCGCCGCCGGCCACCGGCAGCCGCAGGTACCACGAGTAGCCGCCCCAGGCGGTGCCCAGCCGGAACACCGGGCAGCGCTGCCCCGGTGCCAGCCCGGTCACCACCGCGGTGAGCCGGCCGTCCAGGTATTGACTGTGCTGCGTCTTGATGTAGCCGAGGGTGCGGGGCAGGTTGCGCCGGCTGCGCAGCGGCCCGTCCACGACCAGCAGGTCGCCGTCGGACCGCACCGCGTCGGAGACCGCCACCTCCAGGGCGGTCAGCGGGCCCTGCACGGCGGCCGGGAGCTTGCTCAGCTCGCCGGTGCCGCTCACCCGGTGCACCGGGTAGCGGATCGCGCCGGCCACCACGTCCTGCGCCGACGGGCTGGCCGTGAAAAGGCCCCGGCCCACCCGCGAACCGGCCAGCTCGGCCGCGCCCCGCTCCAGGTCGCAGCGGACCACCCCGGCCGCGTACGAGGCGGCGATGCCGGGGAACGAGCCGCCGTCGTCCTCGGCCGTCCAGACGCTGGCGTCGATGCGGCGCACACCGTCGACCAGCAGCACCACGGCCGGGGCGGCGACGTCGCGCCGGACGTCGAGGGCCCGCCAGTCGGTGGCGGGAAGCTCGACGTCGGCGTCGACCTGGGCGCTGCTCGGCGCCGCCGGCCCGCCCCCGCCGCCCGCCTCGAACGACGCCCCGTACGCCGGGTCCCAGGCGTCGACGAAGAACCTCGTCACAGGCCGGTCCGTTCGACGCGGGCCGTGCGGGCGTCCTTGCGGACCTCGAAGCGGACCGGGATCCGCTCGGCGAGCGCCGGCACGTGGGTGACGACGCCGACCATCCGGTCGCCCCGGGCGGCCAGGTTCTCCAGGGTGGCCGCCACCGTGTCGAGGGTGGCGGCGTCCAGCGTGCCGAACCCCTCGTCGAGGACGATCGACTCCAGGCTGGCCGCGCTCGTGGACATCCCCGCGAGCTGCTCGGAGAGGGCCAGCGCCAGGGCCAGCGACGCCTGGAACGTCTCCCCGCCGGAGAGCGTGCGCACCCCGCGCCGCAACCCGGCGTCGTGGTGGTCGACCACGAAGAACTCGCCCTTGTCGTGCACGAGGTCGTACTGGCCGCCGGACAGCTCGCGCAGGATCCGCGAGGCGCCGTCGACCAGCAGGTCCAGCGCCTCGGCCAGTAGCCAGCGCTCGAAGTTGTTGGCCCGCAGGTGCCCGGCCAGGGCACGGGCCACCCGGGCCTCCCGCTCGTGGCCGGCCCGCTGCTCGCGCAGCTCGGCGGCCTGCTCGCGGCGCTCCTCCAGCCGGCGCAGCTCCGCCTCGGCCCGCTCCACCGCCACCGCGGCGTCGCGCTGCGGGTCCTGCGGCGCGGGCAGCCCGGCGGCGTCGAAGAGCCCGCCGATCCGCTGCGCCACCTCGCCCGCCGCGGCCTCGGCGGCCTCGACGGCGGCGGCCAGCCCCGCCCGGTCGGCGCGCCGCCGCCCGGCCTGCTCGCCGGCCCACGCGGCGAGAGCCGTCCACGCGGCGGCCACGTCGTCGCGGTCGGCGGCCGGCGGCCCGAACCGCGCCAGCCCGTCGCGGACCGTGTCGAAGTCGCGCCAGGCCCGGCGCAGTCGCTCCTGCGCGGCGTCGAGGGCGCCGCGGGCCCGGCGGGCGGCGTCGCGGCCGGCGCGTACGGCGCCCGCCGCCTCGTCCAGGGCCCGGCGCAGCCGCGCGTGCTCGGCCAGGGACCCGCGCAGCGCCTCCGGCGTGGCGGCGCCGGCGAGTTGCCCGTCCAGCTCGGCCAGCCGGGCCCGGAGCTGGTCGTGCTCGGCGCGGGCGCGCAGCAGCACCCGGTCCAGCTCGCGGGCGGCCGCGTCCCGCTCCTGCACCACCCGCTTGGCGGTCTCGCTGGCCGCCCGGGCCGCCTTGCCGGCCGCCAGCGCGCGGGCCACCGCCGACCCCTTCGGCACGGCCGGCACCCGGGGGACCGGCTGCTCACAGACCGGGCAGGGACCGCCGTCGACCAGGTGCGCCCGCAGCGCCACCGCCTGGTCGGTGGCCTTCGCCTCCTCGTGCGCCCGGAAGGCCGCCTCCAGCTCCGCCTCGGCCCGCTCGGCCTCGGCCCGGGCCGCCGCGAGCGCCCCGGCCGCCGCGTCGTGCTCGGCCTGCGCCGCGTCCACCGCCGCGCGGACCGCCGCCGCCTCGCCGGTCAGCCGTTCGCGGTCGCCGTGGGCCCTGAGCTGGAGGCGCAGCGCGCTCTCGTCGCCGGCCGCGGCCAGCTCGCCGCGCACCTTCTCCTCGCGCTCCTCGGCCAGCCCCACGTCGGCGGCCGCCTCGTCGGCGGCGGCCCGCGCGTCGGCCACCGCCCGCGCCAGCTCGGCGATCCCGTCCGGCGGCCGGACCCCGGCCAGCACGGTCAGCTCGGCGTCGAGCGCCGCGAGCGCCGCCGCCTGCTCGCGCGCCGCCGCCCGCAGCCGTTCCAGCTCCGGTACGGCCGCCTCGACCGCCCCGGCCAGCTCACGCATCCGGTCGACCCGCTCGCCGGCGGCGGTCAGGCTCTCCTCGTCGACGTCGGCGAGGCCGCCGAGCACCTTGTCGACCGCCTCCAGCTTCGCCTCGGCCTGGCCGGCGCGCTCGGTGGCCTTCTTCTGCACCTCCTCGTAGATGCCCAGCCCGAGGAGGTTGACGAGGATCTGCTGCCGGGTGGCCGGCTTGGCGTGCAGGAAGTCGGCGAACTGCCCCTGCGGCAGCACCACGCAGCTGGTGAACTGCTCGTAGGGCAGCCCGACCGCGTCCAGGACCGCCTGCTCCATCTCGGCCGGCGTGCCGGCGACCACCTCGCCCAGATCCTCCGGGCTGAGCCCGGTGTCGAGCTTCGTGACGTCGAATCCGGGCGGCATGAGCTGGAGCCCGGCGTTGGCGGTCTTCACCGTGCCCCGGCCGTCCCGGCGGACCACCCGGGTGGCCACGTAGCGGTCGCCGGCGGACTCGAAGACCAGCCGCACCCGCGCCTCGGTGGCCGAGGGGGCGAGGGCGTTGGCCAGCCCCCGCGTGCCGCCCCAGCGGGGCACGGTGCCGTAGAGGGCGAAGCAGATCGCGTCGAGGACCGTCGACTTGCCCGAGCCGGTCGGCCCGACCAGCACGAAGAAGTCCGCGTCGGTGAAGTCGACGGTGGTCTCCTCGCGGAAGACCGTGAAGCCCGCCATGTCCAGCCGCATGGGCCGCATCAGTGCTCGACCTCCTCGAGCAGCTCGTCGAAGAGCTCCCGGACGTCGTCGTCGGCGTGGCCGCGGCTGCCCAGGTAGTCGGCGAACAGCTCGCGCGGCGAGCGGCCGGCCCGCTGGGCGGTGCGGGTGCCGCTGCCCGGCCCGGGCACCAGCTCCGGGTCGATCCGGATCTCCAGCGCCCGGGGGAGCAGCTCCTGCACCTCCTCGCGCAGCCCGGCGCGAGGCTGCTCGCGGACGTAGACCCGCAGCCAGCCCTCGGGCACGTCGATCTCGGCGAGCTGGGCCAGGGTGCCGCGGACCGTGCGCAGCGGGACGGCGCCGGGCACCGGCACCTCCCGGATCTGCGCGGCGGTCGTCGCGGTCACCTCGACGATCGTCACCGAACCGATGTTCTCCTGCTCGCCGAAGTCGACGGCGAGCGGGCTGCCGCTGTAGCGGACCGGGCAGGGGCCGATCACCCGCTGGGAGCGGTGCAGGTGGCCGAGCGCCACGTAGTGCGCGTTGCCCGGGAACACGGTGGCCGGCACCGCGTAGCCGAGCACGGTGTGCGCGTCCCGCTCGCCGCCGCCGGTGCTCGCGCCGACAACCGTGAGGTGGGCGGTGACCAGGTGCACCCGGTCCGGCTCGGTGAACCCCTCGGCGAGCCGGGCGAGCACCCGCCCGAGGTGGTCGGCGTAGGTCTGGTTGGCCTCGGCGGGGGTCAGCTCGTACATCTCCACGGCGCGCACGGCGTAGCGCTGGGAGAGGAAGGGCAGCGCGGCGACCTGCCAGCGCTCGCCGTCGCGGGTGGTGCCGTCGATGACGTGCTCGGCCGGATTCTCCCGGACGCTGCCCCGCAGCGTGATCCCGGCGGCCTCGGCCCACGGGCGCAGCGCGTCGAGCGCCGCGCCGTTGTCGTGGTTGCCGCCGATCGCCACCACGTCGGCCCCGGTGCGGCGCAGCGCGGTCAGCGCCCGGGTGACCAGCCGGGTCGCCTCCGGGGTGGGCGCGGCGGTGTCGTAGAGGTCGCCGGCCACGATGACCAGGTCGGGCCGCTCGACCCGGGCGATCTCGATGACCTGGGCGAGCACCTGCTTGTGCTCCTCGGCCCGGGACTGCCCCTTGAGGACCTTGCCGACGTGCCAGTCGGAGGTGTGCAGGATCTTCATGGTCAGCCCTCTAGAACGGGATGTCGTCGTCGGAGGTGCCCGAGCCGACCACCGCGAACGGGTCGGCCGCCTGGGTTATCGAGCGCAGCGTCTCCGAGGGCGCCCGGCCGGCCTCGGAGACCCGGGTGGCCCAGGCCGGGAAGGGGAACTCCAGGCAGAGCGGGACCGGGATGTCGGGCTGGTTGACGAACATGGTGCCCGGCTTGGCCAGCAGCGCGCGCTGCCGCTGGGCGGGCGGCAGGAAGCCGTATTCCGGGCGGGACGCCTCGGCCGGGTCGAGCCGGCCGACGACCCGGATCGCCGAGTTGGTGACGATCCGCCGCTCCACCTCGCTGGCGGTCTGCTGGGCGCCGACCAGGATCACCCCGAGCGAGCGGCCCCGCTCGGCGATGTCGAGCAGCACCTCCTTGATGGGGGAGGAACCCTCCCGGGGGGCGTACTTGTTGAGCTCGTCGAGGACGACGAAGAGCAGCGGTTTCGCGGTGCCCGCCTTCTCCTTGCGCTCGAACTCGCTCTTGAGCGTCACGCCGACCACGAAGCGCTGCGCCCGGTCCGGCAGGTTGTGCAGGTCGACCACGGTGACCTGGGCGGACTCGGCGGTGTTGATCGAGTGCGGGCGCCGGGTGGCCAGGTCGCCCCGGATCAGCCGGCCCAGGTCCTTCTTGCTGCCGATCAGCCGGCGGGCGAACGCGTTGACCGTGCCGAGGCCGACCGCGCTCCCCGCCCAGTCGCCCCGGGTCTCGTCGTCGTTGAGCTGCTCGACGATGTGGTCGACCAGGTCGGCGTAGGAGCCCAGCCGCACCCCGTCGATGCTCACCCCGCCGTCGGCGGGCTGGGCGTGTCTCGCCAGGTGGGCGGCGACCGAGTGCACCACCATCGTGTACTGCTGCCGCTCGTCGTCGGCGTCGGCGAAGACGTACGGCAGCAGGCGGTCGGCGCAGAACTCGCTCAGCGTCCAGTAGAAGCTGTCCACCCCGGTGAGCCGGCTGCTCACGTCGGGCGTGCCGGAGGAGTCACCGACCCGCGGCGGGGCGTGGACCCGGACGTCGGGGAAGGCGCCGGCGTCGAGCCCGAGCTTCGCGTAGCCGGCCCGGGTGGCGTCGTCGAGCCGGGTGTTGGGGTGGTCGAGGAAGAGCAGGTCCTCGCCCTTGACGTTGAAGATGAGCGCCTTGGCGTTGACCGCGTCGCCGCCCAGCACCCCGGAGCGGAAGACCGAGTAGAGCAGGAAGGTGGCGAAGCTGGTCTTGGTGGCCACGCCCGAGATGCCGGAGATGGAGACGTGCGCGCCCCGGGTGCCGTCGAGGAAGTCGGCGTTGAGGTAGACCGGGACGCCGTCGCGGCCCATGCCCATGGGGATGCGCCGCTCCATCCGGTCGAAGTGCAGCGCCCGGGCCCGGGCGTCGCCCTCGGCCCGGTGCACCACGGCGCCGGGGGTGGGCGGCACGTAGAACTCCGGGTCGACGCGGGTGGTGGTGACCTCGGCAGCCTCCTGCACCTGGGCGGGCAGGGTGCCGTCGGCGATGGCGAACACGTCGGAGTCGAACTGCGCGCCCTCGTGCCGGGCGCGCACCTGGGTGACCACCCCGGCGATGGTGACCGGCTCCCGGTCGGGCAGCTCGCGGCGGGTCACCACGACGTCGTCGAGCTGGAGGTAGCTGCCGGGGGCGACCGCCGTCCAGAAGGTGAGCGGGGTGGCGTCGGCGGTGCCGAGCACCCGGCCGACCCCGTCGCCGGGGCCGTCGAGCAGGTCGTCGGTCATCGGCGGTCTCCGGTCGGCTGGTCGTCCCGTTCGCGGCGCACGTCGTGCATCCTGCCCGAGGGATGCGACAGGTTGCCACGCGACGCGGCGGACGCCACCTCGCCGTTCCGCCGACCCTGCGCAGCGGGGCCGCCCGCTGACTCTCCGTACGCCCTGGTCGGCCATTCCGGCACCGCCGGGCCGGATCCCGGGAGATCCTGCAAGGGGCCGGAGGACGGATGGCACGAGGAGCGGCGGTGGAGGCAGTCCGGAGCCGGACGGCGATGCTGCTGCTGCTCGCCGTGCTGCCGCCGGTCCTGGAGGAGGCGGTGCTGGTCGGCATCAACTTCCACGGCGCCCGGGGGCTGGCGCCCCAGGTGACCGCCGTCTGGCCGTACGACTCGTTCCACGACCTGCGCTGGCTGCTCGTCTACCACGACTCCTGGTGGAACTTCGGGCTCGGGCTCGTGGTGCTCACCGTCTTCCGCGGCCTGCTGACCGCCGGGCTGACCGCGCTGGCGTGGCCCGAGCGGGCGCCGCGTCCCTCGTTCGGCTGGCTGGTCCGGCGGAACCTGGAGGTGGCGGCGCTCGCCCTGGTCATCATCTCGCCGTGGGCCGCGATCTCGGTCGCCTTCTCGGCGGTCGCGCTCTCGCTCTACCTGTTCGCCTCGCTCGCCCCGATGCTGGTGCTCGCCCCGTTCCTCCAGCGCGCCGGGGTGGTCCGGAACTGGTGGCGCGGCCTGCCCACCATCGAGCTGCTCGGCTGGTCGGTGCTCAACTTCGTGGTGCTCACCGTGGCCGGCGCGGTCATCTCCAGCACGTCCGGCTGGTGGGGTGTCCCGGTGGCCGCACTGGCCGGCCTGGTCAACGGCCTGCTCTGGCAGCGCACCGTGTCGGCGGCCGTGCTGCCCGCCCGGATCCGACTGGCCCGGGCCCCGGTCGCGCCGGTGGCCATCGCCCTCACCATGGCCGCCGCGGTCGGTTCGCAGACGCTCGTCGGCCTGGCGACGGGACCGCCGGCGGAGTGGCGACCCCGGGTGCTCGCCGAGCGGCTGCCCGACCGGGTGCCGCACGCCGTGATCGCCATCGCCGGGCACGACTCGCAGTGGAACGGTCGCCTACCGGCCGACCCCCGCGTGGAGCGCTTCTCCTACGTGGGCCTCGACCGGCAGGGCCGGCCGCTGCCGTACGGGCCCGAGGCGACCCACCAGTCGCTGGACTCCAGCGCGGTGCTGCTCGCCGCTCAGGTCGACGAGCTGCACCGCCGGACCGGCCGGCCGATCGCCCTGCTCGGGTTCAGCGAGGGGGCGATGGTGGCGCGGACCTACCTGGACAAGTGGGCGCAGCCCCTGCCGGTGGAGGCGGTGCTGCTGTTCAGCCCGCTCATCCAGCCCGGCCGGGCCTACTACCCGCCGCCGGGTTACAGCGGCTGGGGCGTGGCCGCCGGCTGGGAGCTGCGCGGGATCTTCTGGCTGGCCAACCTGGGCCGGACGGTGAAGAGCCGGCCGGACGAGCCGTTCGTGCGGTCGGTGCTGGTCAACGCGCCGTTCTACCGCAACCGCACGCTCTGCCCGGTGGCCGGGGTCCGGATGATCGCCTTCCTGCCCACGGTCAGCGCGGCGGAGGCGCCGCCCGGCGAGTACAGCCGGATCCCGGTGTTCCAGATGCCCGCCCTGCACGGCGGGTTGATCGGCCAGCGGCTCGCTCAGGACCGGGTGGAGGACTTCCTCGCCGGCCGCCCGGTCGACCAGCCGCGCCGCGAGTACCGGCTGCTCCAGCGGCTGGGCGCGGCCTGGCAGGCACCACCGCTCGCGCTGGTTCTGAACCCGGTGTGGTCGGCGGACCGGGAGGGCGACCCCGCCTTCACCGGCCGGATCTGCGAGCCCCGCTGACCGGCGGCCTCACCCCGCCCGGCCGGTGGCCCGGCGGTGCCGGAGCAGGAGCCGGATCGCCGCCACGTCGAGGGCGGCCACCAGCACCAACCGGATCGGCGCGTACGGCAGCAGGAGCAGGTCCACGGCGAGCGCCGGCACGGCACAGCCGATCGCCACGGTGGCCGCGCCCCGCCGGCCGGTGATCGCCACCAGCCCGGCGAGCGCCACCGCGACCCCGGCCACCAGGTGCAGCCAGGACCAGGCGGTGACGTCGATCGGGTAGAGGCCTTCCTCGCCCAGCACGATGAACGACCCGGACCGGATCATCCCGTACGCGGCCAGCACGTCGCTCAGGCCGGTCGCGACCAGCAGCCCACCGGCGAGCGCCGGGCGGCGGGTCTGCTCCGGCGCCGTCCCGGTGGCCTGCGGAGCGCTCATTCCCCGAGGTTACGGCGCTGGCCACCGGCGGGTTCGCGAGACGCGGCAGCCCGACCGGGCGGGGCGCGGGGTCCGGCGCGCAGGGCGTCGAACCCGCGCCCCCGCCGTGTCGGGACGTGCCTCAGCTCCCGGCGAGCACCTCGCGCAGCCGGTCGGCGAAGGCCGGCGGGTCCTCGGCGAAGCCGAGGTGCCCGCCCGGGAACATCGTCGGCGCCGTGCCCAGCGGCGCGGCGAGCGCCCGCGAGGTCCGGTCGCAGACCTCGCCGGTCGACTGCTCGCCGAGTCCGACGACGACCCGGGCCGGTCCGTCGCGCAGGGCGTCGACGTCGGGCCGGAAACGGGTCGTCCCCCGGATCATGTGCAGGTACTGGAAGTGCTCGTCGGCCGCCGCCTGCGGGTCGGGCTCGCCGCCGAACATGCCCAGGACCACCTCCTCGGGCAGGTGGATGTTCGCGGCGGCGAGGAACTTGCGCCCGGCGCCGAGCCGGTCCCCGGCGCGGTAGGTGGCGATCATGTCGTCCTCGCTCGCCAGGAGTTCCGCCCGGTCCGGCAGCAGGCCGAGCAGCGGCGGTTCGTGCGCGACGACCGTGTGCACGTGCGCGGGAGCCGCCTGGGCCAGGGCGAGGACGGTCACCGCGCCGCCGCTGGACCCGAGCACGGCGGCCGGGCCCGCGTCCACGTGGGCGAGGAGCCGGGCGACGTCGTCGGCGCGCAGCTCGGGGGTCGAGTCCTGGTGCGGGTCGTGCAGGACGCTGCGGCGGATCCCGCGCGGGTCGGTGGTCAGCACGGTGTGTTCCGTGGCCAGCAGGTCGGCAAGGGGGGCGAAGGCGTCGGCGTCCATCGGGGCGGCGACCAGGGCCACGAGCGGGCCGCGCCCGCGTACCTCGTAGTACAGCCGCCCGTCCGGCACCGCCAGGGTGCCGGTGGTGACGGGTGCGGTCGACATGCTGCTCATCGGGTCCTCCGGAGTCGTGGTGGTGAGCCGTTCACCTTCCTGACCGCGCTGCTGCGGCAGAATCGTCGGTGTGAGCGTCAGTTCTCTGCCCGCCGCCGGATCCGCCGAGCGGCCGCCGGCCGACGAGGCGACCTTCACGGCGCTCGTCGCGCCGCTGCGCCGGGAGCTGCACGCTCACTGCTACCGGATGCTCGGCTCGGTCCACGACGCCGACGACGCCCTCCAGGACGCGCTGCTGCGGGCGTGGCGCGGGTTGCCGACCTTCGCGGGGCACGGTTCGCTGCGGTCGTGGCTCTACACCGTGGCGACGAGGGTCTGCCTCGACGCGATCGCCGGCCGCGCCCGGCGGGCCCTGCCGGTCGACCTCGGCCCAGCCAGCGACCGGGTCGTGACCGACAGCGGTCCGGTCCACGACGTCGCCTGGCTCGGCCCGTATCCGGACACCGGCCTCGCCGCCGGCCCCGCCGCCCCGGGCGCCCGCTACGAGCAGCGCGAGGCCGTCGAGCTGGCCTTCGTGGCCGCCGTGCAGTACCTGCCCGGCAACCAGCGGGCCGCGCTGCTGCTCTTCGACGTCCTCGGCTACTCGGCGGCGGAGATCGGGGCCATGCTGGGCACCTCGACCACGTCGGTGAACTCGGCCCTCGCGCGGGCCCGCCGGGTGCTCGCCGAGCGGGCTCCCGGCGCCAGCCAGCAGCGCACCCTGCGCATGCTCGACGACGCCCGGCTGCGGGAGGTCGTCACCGGCTACACCGCCGCCCTTGAGGACGGTGACGCGGACGCCCTGGTCGCCCTGCTCACCGAGGACGTCACGTGGTCCATGCCGCCCATGCCGCACTGGTACCGGGGTCTCGCGGCGGTGCGGGACTTCGCCCGGGCGGTGCCGCTCGGCGCCTGTGGCAGCTGGCGGCACGTGCCGACCGGCGCGAACGGGCAGCCCGCCGTCGCCAGCTACCTGCGCCGGGCCGGGACCGGCCCGTACCTCGCGTGGTCGGTCAACGTGCTGACGCTGCGGGAGGGCCGGATCGCCGGGATCACCTCGTTCGTGGACGCGGCGCACGTCACGGCCTTCGGGCTGCCGGACTCGCTGCCGCCGGCCCGCTGACTCCGCGGAGGCGTCGGCACGCCCGCTCCGCGCCGGCCGTGGGAGGCTGCCCGCGTACCCCTCTCGGTGCGGCCTCCGGTCAGGCGGCCGGTGCGGCGCCGGCGGGCGGCGATGCGCCGGGGTCGCGGGCGTAGCGCAGCATCAGCACGCCGTCGGCGGCGGCCAGCACGTGGCGCAGCGGCAGGTGCCGGGGCGCGCTGCCGGCCCCGGCGGTGATCCGGCCCGGGCCGGCCCCGGCGAGCAGCGGCGCGACGGTCAGGCACAGCTCGTCCACCAGGTCGGCCGCGGTGAGCGCGCCGAACAGTTGCGGGCCGCCCTCGCAGAGCAGCTGGTCGAGCCCGCGCCGGCGCAGCTCGGCCAGGCCGGCGGCCAGGTCGACCCGCTCCGCGCCGCAGCGCACGAGGTCGGCCACCTCGGTCAGCCCGGGTGGCGGCTCGGCGTGCGCGCGGGTGAGCACCAGCGGCCGGACCGGCGCGTCGGCGAAGCAGGCCTGGGCCGGGTCGAGGTCCAGCGAGCCGGAGACCACCACCAGGGTCGGATACTCGGCGAGGCCCTGCGCGCGGCGCCAGGCGCGGCGCGTCTCGCCGAGCCGGACCGCCCGGTAGCCCTCGTGCCGCAGCGTGCCGGCGGCCACCACGAGCCCGTCGCAGAGCATCCGCAGCAGGCCGAAGACGCGCTTGTCCGGCTCGCCGGAGAGCCCGGCCGAGTAGCCGTCCAGGGTGACCGCGCCGTCGGCGCTGGCCACGAAGTTCACCCGCAGGTGGGGGTGCGGGGCGCGACCGTAGAGCGCGGTCAGTTCCGGGTCGGTCAGCGGCCCGGTGACGGGCGCCGGCCAGATCCGTTCGATCGGGGTTCCGACGCTCATTCGCCGGCCGGACCGGTGACCGGAGGGGTCGGTTCGGGGGTACGGTGCTGGCAGTCGCACCACTTCCGACCAGGACAGTCGTCGTGCCGCCGCTCCCGGCACGCTCGGCAGATCATGTGGGCAGCCTATGCCGGGGAAGGATGGGACAGCATGTCGCGTCAGATCTTCCAACTGAAGATCTCCCTCGCCGGGGTCCGACCGCCGGTGTGGCGGCGGGTGCTGGTCCCCGGCGGCTACACCCTGGACCGGCTGCACCGGGTGGTCCAGCACGCGATGGGCTGGCGGGACTGCCACCTGCACTCGTTCGACATCGACGGCCGCCAGTACGGTGAGCCGGACCCGGACGGCGAGCTGGCGCTGCGCGACGAGCTGGACGTCCGGCTGGACGCGGTGGTGGGCAAGGGCGACCGGTTCCGCTACACCTACGACTTCGGGGACTGGTGGGAGCACGACCTGGTGGTCGAGGACGTGTGCACGGCCGACCCGGACGAGCGCTACCCGGCCTGCGTCGAGGGGGAGCGGGCCTGCCCGCCGGAGGACGTCGGCGGCCCGGCGGGGTACGCCGTCCTGCTGGCCGCGCTGGCCGACCCCGGGCACGCCGAGCACCGGATGATGCGGGAGTGGGCCGGTCCCGGTTTCGCGCCGGACTTCTTCGCGGCCGACCGGGCCACCACCCTGCTGCGTCGCTTCTGCTGACCGCGCCCGCGGCGGTGCTCCGGGGGCCGACGCGGTAACGATCTGGGAACGCTCCCACCGGTCTATTGACACTC
The DNA here is from genome assembly GCF_900091435.1 of Micromonospora chaiyaphumensis. Lineage (GTDB taxonomy): Bacteria > Actinomycetota > Actinomycetes > Mycobacteriales > Micromonosporaceae > Micromonospora > Micromonospora chaiyaphumensis. The sequence continues at coordinate 36,763 of NZ_FMCS01000012.1, read as the reverse complement.
CTGACACCTCCCGGCAATCTCATGGGAGCGCTCCCGGCGTGTCCCAAGCCACATCGCTCGTCGCGGCGCGTCCCAGAACCAAAGCCTCACCACGCGACCCGCCCGGCCGACGGGCGGGCGCGGTCAGAAACCACCACACGAACCACCCACCTGAGAGGGGTCAGGGATGAGCGTCATGAGGCGCCGGCTCCGAATTGCTGCGGCCGCCGTGCTCGCGGCGGGCGTTGCGCTCGGCAGCGCCGGGTGCAGCAAGAAGGACGACGAGGGGTCGACCGGCGAGGGCGGTCAGGTCAAGCTGGTCCTGCAGACCTTCCAGAACTTCGGCTACGACCAGGCCATCAAGGACTTCGAGGCGGCGCACCCGAACATCAAGGTCGAGCACCAGAAGATGGGCGAGCTGCGCGACTTCCAGCCGAAGCTGGTGCAGTGGCTCGCCGCCGGCAGCGGCGCGGGCGACGTGGTCGGTCTGGAGGAGGGCGTCCTGCTCGGGTACGTCCAGAACCCCGACAAGTTCGCCAACCTGCTCGACCTGGGCGCCGGTGAGCTGAAGGCCAACTTCCCCGAGTGGAAGTGGAACAACGCCATGACGCCGGACGGCAAGAAGCTGATCGGGCTCGGCACCGACGTCGGTGGCCTGGCCATGTGCTACCGCAAGGACCTGTTCCAGCAGGCCGGTCTGCCCACCGACCGGGACGAGGTCTCGAAGCGGATGAGCACCTGGCAGGACTACGTCGCGCTGGGCAAGCAGTTCAAGGCCAGCGGCAAGGTCAAGGCCGCCTGGCTGGACAGCGCGACCAGCCTCATGCAGCCGTACGTCATGCAGAACTCGGAGACCTTCTTCTTCGACAAGGACAACAAGTTCATCGGCGACACCAACCCGGTCATCCGGCAGACCTGGGACCTGGGCCTGCAGATGGCCAAGGACGGGCTGACCGCGAAGACGCAGCGGTGGAGCGCCGACTGGGACGGGGCTTTCAAGAACTCCGCGTTCGCCACCCTCCCCTGCCCGGCCTGGATGACCGAGGGCGTCATCGCCCCGAAGTCCGGCCCGGCGAACTCCGGCAAGTGGGACATCGCCACCATCCCCGGTGGCGGCGGCAACTGGGGTGGCTCCTACCTGGCCGTTCCGGCGCAGACCAAGCACCCGAAGGAGGCGTACGAGCTGGCCAAGTACCTGACCAGCAAGGAGGGCCACCTGGCGGCGTTCAAGGAGGCGGGCGCGATGCCGTCCGACATCGCCGGCCTCGACGACCCGGCGTTCAAGGACAAGACGAGCGAGTACTTCAGCGGCGCGCCCACCGGCAAGATCTTCGGGGAGAGCGTCAAGAACATGAAGCCGGTCTTCCTCGGCGCCAAGCACCAGCAGGTCTGGGAGACCATCTTCGAACCGCAGATGCAGGCGGCCGAGCGTGGCCGGCTCAGTTCGGACGCCGCCTGGAAGAAGGCGGTGGACGAGGCCAAGAAGGCGACCAGCTGAGTCGCCGGTGACCGGCCGAGCCCACGGGGATCCGCTGCCCGTGGGCTCGGCGGCGGCGCCCACACCCGCCCCACGGGTGTGGGCGCCGCGGTGAGGTCGCCGCCGTCCCACCTCCCGGAAGGACCTGCAATGAGTTCTACTGTCGGCGCGGTGCCACCACCGCCCGCCGCCTCGCCGCCCTCGTCAGCCCCGTTGCACCGCCGCCGGTCGTACCGGCTCGGCCGCTGGGACCTCAAGTACTCCCCGTACCTGTACGTCGCCCCGTTCTTCGTTCTCTTCGGGGTCTTCGGCCTCTTCCCGGTCCTCTACACGGTCTACGTCTCGCTCTTCGACTACGAGCTGCTGAGCGGGACCAAGGAGTTCGCGGGGCTGGAGAACTACCGCGTCCTGATGCAGGACGCCCAGTTCTGGAACGCGGCCTACAACACCCTCGGCATCTTCGTGCTCAGCACCGTGCCGCAGCTCATCGTGGCGCTGATGCTCGCCAACCTGCTGAACCGGCAGATGAAGGCACGCACGCTGCTGCGGATGGGTGTGGTCATTCCCAACATCACCTCGGTGGCCGCGGTCGGCATCATCTTCGCGCTGATCTTCGCGGACCGGTACGGCCTCATCAACTGGTTGCTCGGCACGGTGGGATTCGACCCCATCGCCTGGCGGGACAACCGCTTCGCCTCCTGGTTCGCCATCGCCTTCATGGTCGACTGGCGGTGGACCGGCTACAACGCGCTGATCTACCTCGGTGCCATGCAGGCCATCCCGAAGGACCTGTACGAGTCGGCGTCGCTGGACGGGGCCTCGACCTGGCGGCAGTTCTGGACGATCACCGTGCCGCTGATCCGGCCGACGATCCTCTTCACGGTCATCATCTCCACCATCGGTGGCTTCCAGATCTTCACCGAGCCCCTGATGTACGGCAACGGGCTGGTCCGCGGCGGGGTGGACCACCAGTTCCAGACCCTGGCCATGTACATCTACGAGAAGACCTTCACCGGGAACTCCGAGTACGGGTACGGCTCCGCGATGTCCTGGCTGCTCTTCATGATGATCATCATCTTCGCGCTGATCAACTTCGTGCTGGTACGCCGGTCGGTGAAGGGGGACAAGAAGTGACCACCACGCAGACCCTTCCCCGCTCGGTCGCCGCGCCTCCGGTGCCGCCCCGCCGCCGCGGTCGGCTGCCCGGCGCCCAGCTCTGGCAGGCCAGCCCGCTGACCTACCTCGCGCTCATCCTCGGCGGCGTCCTGTCGGTCTTTCCGATCATCTGGTCGTTCATCATCGCCTCGCGGGACAACAGCGCGGTCTACGAGATGCCGCCGACCCCCGGCGACCAGCTGTTCACCAACATCGACCGGATGCTCGCCAACGAGGACGCCGCGTTCGTCTACGGTCTGGTCAACTCGGCCGTCGTGTCGACCGTCGTCACCATCTCGGTGATCTTCTTCTCCAGCCTGGCCGGATTCGCCTTCGCCAAGCTCAAGTTCCGGGGCAGCAACGCGCTGCTGCTGATCATCATCATGACCATGATGGTGCCGACCCAGCTCGGTGTCATCCCGCTCTACCTGATGATGGTGGAACTCGGCTGGACGGGGACCCTGCAGGCGGTCATCGTGCCGTTCCTGGTGCAGGGCTTCGGCGTGTTCATGATGCGGCAGTACGCGATGTCCGCGATCAGCGACGAGCTGATCGAGGCGGCCCGGCTCGACGGCTGCTCCACCTGGCGGATCTACTGGAACGTGGTGCTGCCCGCGCTGCGCCCGGCGGCCGCGGTGCTCGGCCTGCTGACCTTCATGCAGACCTGGAACGAGTTCCTCTGGCCGTTCATCGTGCTCACCCCGGACACCCCGACGGTGCAGTACTCCCTGAAGATCCTCTCGTCCGGGCTGTACCAGACGGATTACGTGGCACTCTTCGCTGGCACCGCGCTGGCGACCCTGCCACTGTTGATCGTGTTCATCATCTTCGGCCGCCAGATCATCGGCGGAATCATGGAAGGCGCCGTCAAGTCGTGAGCAACCCAGCCCGCCCGCCCGCCGTCGGAGTCCTCGACCAGGGCGCGGCAGCCACCTTCCCGCCCGGCTTCCTCTGGGGCGCGGCGACCGCCGCGTACCAGATCGAGGGCGCGGCGACCGAGGGCGGCCGCACCCCGTCGATCTGGGACACCTTCAGCCACACCCAGGGGCGGACGGTGGCCGGCCACACCGGCGACGTGGCCTGCGACCACTACCACCGGATGCCCGACGACGTGCGGCTGATGGCCGAGCTGGGGCTGAGGTCCTACCGCTTCTCCGTCTCCTGGCCCCGGGTGCAGCCCGGTGGGGCCGGAGCGGTCAACCCGGAGGGGATGGACTTCTACCAGCGGCTGGTGGACGAGCTGCTGGGTCACGGCATCGAGCCCTGGCTGACCCTCTACCACTGGGACCTGCCGCAGCCGCTGGAGGACGCGGGCGGCTGGCCGGCCCGGGACACGGCCGCCCGGTTCGCCGACTACGCCCAGCTGGTCGCCGACGCCCTCGGCGACCGGGTGAAGTACTTCACCACCTTCAACGAGCCGTGGTGCTCGGCCTTCCTCGGCTACGGCTCCGGCGTGCACGCGCCCGGGCGGTCGGACGGGGCCGACGCCGTCCGGGCCGGGCACCACCTCATGCTCGGGCACGGGCTGGCCGTGCAGGCGCTGCGGGCGTCCCGCCCGGACGCGCAGCTCGGTATCACGGTCAACCTCTACCCGGTCACCCCGGCCACCGACTCGCCGGCGGACGCCGACGCCGCCCGCCGGATCGACGCGCTGGCCAACCGGTTCTTCCTCGACCCGGTGCTGCGCGGGGCGTACCCGGCGGACCTCGCCGCCGACCTGCGTGAGGTCACCGACTTCGGGCACGTCCGGGACGGTGACCTGGCCGTCATCTCGACCCCGCTGGACATGGTGGGCGTCAACTACTACAGCCGGTACGTGGTCGCCGCGCCGGCGGAGACCGGGGCGGCGGAGGCGTACTGGCGGGCGCCCTCGTGCTGGCCGGGCAGCCCGGACGTCCGGTTCGTCACGCGGGGGGTCCCGGTGACCGACATGGGCTGGGAGATCGACGCCCCCGGCCTGGTGGAGACGCTGGAGCGGGTCCACCGCGACTACACGGACCTGCCGCTCTACGTCACCGAGAACGGCTCCGCGTTCGTCGACGCGGTGGCCGACGGCCAGGTCGACGACCCGGACCGGCTGGCGTACTTCGACGCGCACCTGCGCGCCGCGCACGCCGCGATCAGCGCCGGGGTGCCGCTCAAGGGCTACTTCGCCTGGTCGCTCATGGACAACTTCGAGTGGGCGTGGGGCTACACGAAGCGCTTCGGCATGGTCTACGTCGACTACGACAGCCAGGCCCGGATCCCGAAGTCCAGCGCGCGGTGGTACGCCGATGTGATCCGACGAAACGGCCTGGCCGCACAATAGGCTGGGCCAGCCAGTGACGGGCGGCCCGGCGCCGGCGCCTCAACAGGTGCCGGGCCCGCCCGATGTCGGAGGAGCACAGACGATGACAACGCAGCGCACGCGGTCGCTCGGGCGCCCGACCCTCGACGCGGTCGCGGCCCGCGCCGGCGTGGGGCGCGGCACGGTCTCCCGCGTGGTCAACGGGTCGCCGCAGGTCAGCCCGGAGGCCCGGGCCGCCGTCCAGGCGGCCATCGCCGAGCTGGGGTACGTGCCCAACCGGGCGGCCCGGGCGCTGGTCACCCAGCGGACCGACTCGGTGGCGCTGGTGGTCTCCGAGTCGGGGGAGCGCGTCTTCACCGAGCCGTTCTTCGCCGGCATCGTCCGGGGCGTCAGCTCCGCGCTGCTGGAGACCCCGATGCAGCTCTGGCTGGCCATGGCCCAGTCGCAGATCGAGCGGGAACGGGTCGAGCACCACCTCACCAACCAGCACGTCGACGGCGTGCTGCTGCTCTCGCTGCACGACGCGGACCCGCTGCCCACCCTGCTGGAGGAGCGCGGCCTGCCCACCGTGCTCGGCGGGCGGCCGGCCCGGATGCTGCACCCGAACGCCCAGCCGGCCTGGTTCGTCGACGTGGACAACGTCGGCGGCGCCCGGCAGGCCGTGGAGCACCTCTTCGCCCAGGGCCGGCGCCGGGTCGCCACCATCGCCGGCACCCAGGACATGGGCGCCGGCCTGGCCCGGCTGACCGGCTACAAGGAGGCGGTCCGGGCCGCGGGTGCCGACCTCAACCCGGACCTCATCGCGTACGGGGACTTCAGCGAGGGCAGCGGCACCGCCTGCATGCGCCGGCTGCTGGAGGTCTGCCCGGACCTCGACGCCGTGTTCGTGGCCTCCGACCTGATGGCCTTCGGCGCGCTCCGGGCGCTGCGCGAGGCGGGCCGCCGGGTGCCCGAGGACGTGGCGGTGGTCGGCTTCGACGACGCCCCGATCGCCCGGCAGGCCGAGCCGCCGCTGACCACGGTCTTCCAGCCGGTCGAGGAGATGGGCCGGCAGATGGCCCGGCTGCTGGTCTCCCGGATCCGCGGTGAGGAGCTGCCCAGCCCGCACGTGCTGCTGGACACCAGGCTCATCCACCGCGCCTCCGCCTGAGGCGCTCAGGACCAGCGGCGCAGTTCCCGTTTCGCCAGGGACGCCCGGTGCACCTCGTCGGGGCCGTCGGCCAGGCGGAGGGTGCGGGCCTGCGCCCAGAGGGCCGCGAGCGGGGTGTCCTGGCTGACGCCGGCCCCGCCGTGCCCCTGGATGGCCTTGTCGATCACCCACTCGGCCATCGCCGGGGTGGCGATCTTGATGGCCTGGATCTCGGTGTGCGCGCCCTTGTTGCCGACCGTGTCCATGAGCCAGGCGGTCTTGAGCACCAACAGCCGGGCCTGCTCGATGCGCACCCGGGACTCGGCGATCCACTCCCGGACCACGCCCTGCTCGGCCAGCGGGCGGCCGAAAGCCACCCGGGTCAGGGCCCGCCGGCAGAGCAGCTCCAGGGCCCGCTCGGCCATGCCGATCAGGCGCATGCAGTGGTGGATCCGCCCCGGCCCGAGCCGGGCCTGGGCGATGGCGAAGCCGCTGCCCTCGGCGCCGACCAGGTTCTCCGCCGGCACCCGCACGTCGGTGAAGTCGATCTCGGCGTGCCCGCCGTGCGGGGCGTCGCTGTAGCCGAACACCGTCATCCCGCGGCGCACCGTCACGCCCGGGGTGTCCCGGGGGACCAGGATCATGCTCTGCTGGCGGTGCCGGTCGGAGCCCGGGTCGGTCCTGCCCATCACGATGAAGATCTCGCAGCGCGGGTCCATGGCACCGGACGACCACCACTTGCGGCCGTTGACCACGTACGCGTCGCCGTCCCGGACGATGCGGGTGGCGATGTTGGTGGCGTCGGAGGAGGCCACCTCCGGCTCGGTCATGCAGAACGCCGACCGGATCTCGCCGGTTAGCAGCGGCGTGAGCCAGCGGTCCCGCTGCGCGTCGGAGCCGAACTCGGCCAGCAGCTCCATGTTGCCGGTGTCCGGGGCGGCGCAGTTCAGCGCCTCCGGGGCCAGGTGCGGGCTGCGCCCGGTCAGCTCGGCCAGCGGGGCGTACTGGAGGTTGGTGAGCCCGGCGCCGTAGCGCGGGTCGGGCAGGAAGAGGTTCCACAGGCCGCGGGCGCGGGCCTCGGCCTTCAGCTCGTCCAGCACGGGCGGGCGGGCCCACGGGTCGCCGGCCGCGAGCACCTGCTCGTGGTGCACCGGCTCGGCCGGGTGGACGCACTCGGTGAGGAACGCCTCGAGCTTCTCGCGCAGCTCGACCGTCCGGGCGTCGTACGCGAAGTCCATCAGTTTCCCTTGACGGCGCGCAGGCCGTGCTCGACCAGCGGCGCCACCATCTCGCCGATCCGGTCGAACCCGCCACCGAGCGTCTGACCGAGGGTGTGCCGGTAGTGGATGCCCTCGCAGATCACCGCGAGCTTGAAACAGCCGAGCGCCACGTGCCAGTGCAGCGGCCCGACGTCGACGTCGCTGCGGCCGGCGTACCGGTCGATCAGCTCGGCGCCGGTGGGGAAGCCGGCCCGCGGGCCGATGCCGTCGGCGACCGGGTTCCCCTCGGCGCTGTCGCTGTCGCCCAGCACGTCCCAGTAGGTGAGCAGCAGCCCCAGGTCGGCGAGGGGGTCGCCCAGGGTGGCCATCTCCCAGTCGAGCACCGCCCGCACCGCCACCGGCTCGACCGCGGCGAGCAGGTTGTCCAGCCGGTAGTCGCCGTGCACGATCCGCCCGGCGTTGGCGCCCTCCGGGACGCTGCCGGCGAGCGCGTCACGCAGCTCGTCGATGCCGGGCAGCGGGCGGCTGCGGGAGCGGTCGAGCTGGCCGGCCCAGCGGCGGACCTGCCGGGCCAGGTAGCCGTCGGGACGGCCGAAGTCGGCCAGCCCGACGGCGGCCGGCTCGACCATGTGCAGCCCGGCGAGGGTGTCCATCATCGCCATGGCCAGGTCGCGCCGCTGGCCGGCGGTGAGCGCGTCGGTCTGTTCCCGCCGCCGGTAGACCTCGCCGTCGACCCTCTCCATGAGGTAGAACGGCGCGCCGAGCACGTCGGCGTCGGCGCAGAGCAGCAGCGCCTCGGGGACCGGCACCGCGGTGGGGGCCAGCGCGGAGATCACCCGGAACTCCCGGGTCATGTCGTGCGCGGTGGCCAGCACGTGCCCGAGCGGCGGCCGGCGCAGCACCACCTCGCGGTCGCCGGCGCGCAGCAGGTAGGTGAGGTTGGACTTGCCCCCGGCGATCAGCCGGGCGGAGAGCGGCCCGGCCAGCTCCGGCCGGTGCACGGCCAGGTACGCGGCCAGCCGGTCGAGGTCGAGCCCCCGTGGGGCCGAACCGGTCGGGGTCTGGGGTGCGTCGACGGCCGGATCGGTCATCCGGTTAGTTGATGGCAGCTCAGCTTTGTTGTCAAGGTGGGATGTTCCCGGCGGGACATGCCGCTGCAACGGGGGCGAAATGGTCAACCGGCAGGCTGGGCCCAGCCTGCCGGCCGCGACGGCCGGCCCGCCGAGCGGAGGGACCAGACATGCTGCTGAGAGTGCGGGTGACCCTGCCGGACCGGCCGGGCACGCTCGGCCAGGTGGCCCGGACGCTCGGCGTCTCCGGCGCCGACATCGTCCAGGTGGTGGTGCTGGAACGGCTCGGCGGCCGGGCGGTGGACGACTTCACCGTGGTCTGGCCGGGTGCGGCGCGGGTGGAGCGCCTGCTCGCCGGCCTGGCCGCGATCCCGGGCGTCCGGGTGGACGGGGTGTGGCGGGCGATCGGCGCGCCCACCACCACGGGCCAGGACGCCGAACTGCTCGCCCAGATCGCGGCGAACCCGGCCGACGGGGTCGCCACGCTGGTCGACGCGGTGCCCGGGCTGCTCGCCGCGGACTGGGCGGTGGCCGCGGTCGTACCGCTGGACTGGGCCGCGCGCGGCGGCGGCGCCGGCGGGGCGACGGTCGGCCACGCGAGCTGGCGCGCCCCGGTCCCGCCCCGGCTCCCGGAGGTGACCCCGCTGCGCGCCCGGTCGCTGACCACGCCCGACGGCCACCACTACGCGGTCGCGCCGTTCGGCCGGGCCGGCCTGGTGCTCGTGGTGGCGCGCGACCGCAGCGAGCCGCTCGCCGCGGCCGCGTTCCACTCGACCGAGGTGGACCGGCTCGCCCAGCTGGTCCGGGCGAGCGCGGTGATCCTCGGCGACCGGCTGGACCTGGTCGGCGCCCCGCCCGTGACCACCATCACCTGACCGGTCCCGCCGTTTCACCCGTGGGCAACGGGGGCGCAACAGGCACCCGGCAGGGTCGGTGGTGAGGAAGGGAGCGAACCATGGCGCTGTGGCGGATCCGTGCCACCGTGGACGACCGGCCGGGCTACCTGTCGGTGCTCACGGCGAGCCTCGCGTTGCGTGGGGTCAACATCCTCACCGTGCAGGTCCACACCACCGAGCTGGGCGCGGTCGACGACTTCCTGGTCGACGCGCCCGACCGGCTCACCGAGGCCGACCTGCGGGCGGCCGTCGAACGGGGGCGGGGCCGGAACTGCTGGGTCGCGCGCAGCGAGGCGCGCGGTCTGGCCGACCAGCCCACCCGGGTGCTCGGCCTGGCCGGCCGGCTGGTCCGGGACCCGGACGCGGCCGGCGAGACACTGCGCGTGCTGCTCGGCGCGGACGCGGTGACCTGGCGGCCGACACCGGCCGCCCAGCCCGGCGGGGTCGACGACACCACGATGCTGCTGGCCGATCCGACCGGCGGCTCGTACGAGCTGCGCCGGCGGGAGCCGAGCTTCACCCCGGCCGAGTACGCCCGCGCCCAGGCCCTGGTCGAGCTGGCCGCCACGGTGGCCCGCCGGGACGTCGACCGGGTCACCCTGGTGCTGCCGGACACGGCCGAGGTGCCCGTGCGGCCGGCCACCGCCGACGACCTGCCGGGCGTGCTGGAGCTGCACACGGGGTGCTCGGACCGGAGCCTGCGGCGGCGCTACCTGAGCGGGGCGGGGCACCCGGCGCCGGCCCGGCTGCGGCGGCTGCTCGAACCGGCCCGGGGGCTGACCCTGCTCGCCTCGACCGGCGGGTCCGCCGGGCCCGTGGTGGCGATGGCCAACCTGCTGGGCGAGGGGGACGAGGCCGAGGCGGCGCTGCTGGTGCGGGACGACTGGCAGCGCCGTGGCCTCGGCTCGGCCCTGCTGCGGCGCCTGCTCGGGCACGCCGACCGGGCCGGCTACGCGGCCGTGCTGCTGCACGTGCAGGCCGAGAACACCCCGATGCTGCGCACCGTACGCGGGTTGGACCGGCCCACGTCGGTGGAGCGGGACGGCGCCGTGGTGACCGTGACGGTGCCGCTGGCCTCCCGCCCGGCCGTGCCGCCCCGGCCGGCCGACGTGACCGTGCGGGCGCGGCGGTCGTCCTGACTCCACGGTGAAACGGCAGGGCCCCCGGTGCGGGGGCCCTGCCCGCCCCGGTCAGGTCGCCGGGTAGCTGCTGTAGTCCGGGAAGTTGCCGTAGAGCCGGCCGTCGCCGCCCACGGTGACCGCCTGCACCAGCAGGTCGCCGCCGACGAACGCGCCCTTCCAGGACGCGCCCCGGCCGCCGAACGGCTCCTCCCGGTCGCCCCGGGAGCGGGGCTTGTTGATGCCCACCTTGAACGCCTGGAGGTCGACCGCCAGCTTGCCGGCCAGCTCCTCGTCGTCGCAGGCCAGGGAGGCGACCAGGGCGCCGTTGGAGGCGTTCATCTGGGCCAGCAGCTCGTCGGTGGTGTCCACCACGACGATGGTGTCCACCGGGCCGAACGGCTCGGCGTGCATGAGCCGGGACCGCCCGGGCGGGGCCAGCAGCACCGCGGGCGCCACGTACGCGGAGGTGTCCTGCCCGTCGAGGAAGGGCGCGCCGTCGAGCTTGCCCCGGTGCAGCGGCACCGCCCCGCCGCGGACCGCCTCGTCGACCTTGCGGCGCAGCTCCTCGGCCTTGGCCGCGCTGATCAGCGGGCCGAAGTCCAGCTCGGGCAGCGGGTCACCGGCCGACCAGTCGTCCGCCACGGCCAGCGGGTGTCCGAACCGGACGGAGCGCACCACCGGCAGGTACATGTCGAGGAACTCGTCGACCAGGTCGCGCTGCACCACGAACCGCGGGTACGCGGTGCACCGCTGCTTGCCGTACTCGAAGCCCTTCTTCAGATGCGCGGCGAGCAGGTCCCACTGGGAGAAGTTCCAGATGCCCCAGGCGTTGAGCCCCTCCTGCTCGATGAAGTGCCGCTTGTCGGAGTCGAGCAGCGCCGCGGCCACCTTGCCGCCGTTGGAGCGCCCGCCCACGAACGCCACCGCACCGATCTCCGGTGCGCGCACCAGCACCTCGGAGAGTTCCTCGCCGCTGCCGGAGAGCAGGGTCGCGGGCAGCCCGGCGCGGCGCATCAGCGCGTGCGCCACGGTGAGGCAGACCGCCCCGCCCTGGGACGGGGTCTTGGCGATCACCGCGTTGCCGGCGAGCAACTGCACCAGCTCGGCGTGCACGAGCACGCTCATCGGGTAGTTCCACGAGGCGATGTTGCTGACCGGGCCCGGCAGCGGCTCGCGGCCGTCGGCGAGCATCCGGTCGATCTCCTGCACGTACCAGCGCACGCCGTCCAGCGCGCGGTCGACGTCGGCGCAGGCCAGCCGCCACGGCTTGCCGATCTCCCAGACCAGCAGCAGGGCGAGCAGGTCCCGGTGGGCGGTCAGCGCGTCCAGGGCGTCGTCGACCCGGGCCTTGCGCTCGGCGAGCGGGGTCTGCGCCCACTCCCGGTGCGCGGTGGCGGCGTGCGCGACCGCGGCGCGTGCCGCCTCGGCGTCGAGCCGGGCCAGATTGACCAGCACGGTGTTGTCGACCGGGGTGTGTACCGGGGTAGGCGAGCCGACCGCCCGCCACCCGCCCTCGACCAGGTTGTGCAGGGTGGCGATGCCGTCGGGCGCGGTGCCGAAGGCCTCCGGGGTGGCGGCCACCGCGCGGGCGAGGGTGTCGGACCAGGAGGTGCCGTCGGCGAGTCTGAGAGCCATCGCGATCTCCTCAGGGTTGTCCGGGGGAGCGGCGGCGTCGATGGCACCGCTGGTGTCGCGTACTGTCCCGCGCGGCCGAGCGGGCGGGCAACCGTACGCTCGTATGCCAGGACGCCCGTCCCGCCACCGCGACACGTCGCGGCCCGACCGGCACCAGCTTGACCTGGGGGTACGCGGGAAGGGTATAGAAGTGCTTCGATGATGTGATTCAGCTCCGGGCGGCGTCGACCGGGTTACCCGTCAGTACGGATCACGCCGTCGGCCGGTTCAACCCCGCAGCGCGGCGATCGCCTCGTCGGTCGTGCAGACGGTGCCGAGCCGGCGGAAGACATAGTCGACGGCGAACTCGTGGGCGTACGCGTCCAGCCCGGACATGGCGTCGTGCGGCAGCACCACCCGGTAGCCGATCTCCTCGCCGATCCGGGCCGTCTGCTCCACGCCGAAGTTGGTGGCGATCCCGCCGATCACCAGGGTGTCGACCCCGCGCGCCCGCAACGTGGCGTCGAGCCCGGTCTCGTGGAAGGCGCCCCAGCTGTGCTTGATCACCGCCAGGTCGCCGTCGCGGGGCGCCACCTCGGGCAGCAGTTCACTGCCGGGCGGCTGCGGATCGGGGCCGGGCCGGTCGGCCCGCACCACCACGACGGTGGCGCCGGCGGCGCGGCCCGCCTCGGCGAGGGCGAGGCAGCGCGCGACCACCTCCGGGCCGGTGTGCGGGGCGGTCGGCAGGTCCACGATGCGCCGCTGGAGGTCGATCAGGACGACGGCGGTGCGGGTCGGGTCGAGAGCGTCCACCCCAAGATCATATCGAGGCGGGGTCGCCGCGGTGGCCCCGAACGGCGGAACCGGCCGCCGGACCGGGGTCCGACGGCCGGCTCCGCGCCGTTGTCCGGCTCAACTCGTGAAGGTGATCCGGTCCCGGCGGCGCCGCAGCGCCATCAGCAGGACACCGCCGCCGATCAGGGCGAGACCGGTCAGCGAGATGCTGGTCGCGGCAACGCCGGTGAGCGGCAGGCCGCCCTCGGTGCCGCTGCCGCCGCCCTGGCCGCCACCGGCCGAGGTGCCGGGCGCCGGGGTGCCCGACGGGTTCTCGGACGGGTTCTCCGAGCCGCCCGGCGTCGGGGTCGGCGTCTCCTCGCCCGGGGTCGTCGGGGTCGGGCTCGCCGACGTCTCGCACGGGGTCAGCCAGAAGACCTTGTGCTTCGCGTCGGAGGACCTGCCGTCGGTCAGGTCCACGTCGAGCTTGAGGTGGTAGCCCTGCTTCGGGTGCAGGCTCAGCCCGGTCAGGTCGAGGTCCTTCGACGAGAGCTTGATGACCTCGTCGTGGTCGTTCTCCGCGCCGGAGGCCGGGTCGGTGCTGATCACGACGTTCTTCTTCGACCAGACGACCTTGTCCTTCGGCGTGGCCGACGGCGCCTGCGCCCAGAGGGTGATGTTCGCCTTCTGGTCCTGGTCGAAGTTGAAGAACTCCAGCTCGAACTCGCAGGTGACGTGCGGCTGGTTGTCGACCTTGTCGGAGAAGGGCGCGCCGTCGATCTTGACGGTGCCGTTGTCGCCCTTGGGGTTGTGCGGGTTGCCGGTGGCCCAGGCGGGGGCGGCCACCAGCCCGAGCATGGCCGTGGCGGCGGCTGCGGTGAGGGCCGCGCGCGCCACGTGCCGACGCTGTGGCATGAGGAATCCTCCGAGATCGGGAGAGGGGACGGCACATGATCGCATACCGACACCCGTCTGGCGACATCGGACGAACGGCCTGAGCTGCGAGGATGCTGCCGCAGGCGGACGAAATCGGGGCCACCTTCCAGGCGTGTCGGCGTAACGCGGAAGGGTCGCTCGACGCTTCGCCCACCCCGGCGCGGGCGCCGTCTTCACAACCGGCGACGGCGACATTACATTGTCGACTATCCATGGGAGCGCTCCCGCGCCCTCGACCACCCACCCCACCACCGGCACCCACAGGAGCTCGCCATGCCCCGTCCGACCCCGCCCCCTCGTGGCCCCTCCCGGTTCCGCCGGCTGCTCGCCGCCGGCGCCGCGCTGGCCGCCGGCCTGGCCACCGCCGTCGGCGTCCCGCCGCCCGCGCCCGCCACCGCCGCGCCCGCGTTCAACTACGCCGAGGCGCTGCAGAAGTCGCTGTTCTTCTACGAGGCGCAGCAGTCCGGGAGGAAGCCGGCCTGGAACCGGGTCTCCTGGCGGGGCGACTCCGCGCTCACCGACGGCGCGGACGTCGGCCTCGACCTCACCGGCGGCTGGTACGACGCCGGTGACCACGTGAAGTTCGGCTTCCCCATGGCGTTCAGCGCCACCATGCTGGCCTGGGGCGCGGTCGAGTACCGGGACGGCTACGCCGCCTCCGGCCAGCTCCCGCACCTGCTGAACAACCTGCGCTGGGTCAACGACTGGTTCGTCAAGGCGCATCCGGCGCCGAACGTCCTCTACGGACAGGTCGGCAGGGGCGACGACGACCACAAGTGGTGGGGACCGGCCGAGGTGCTGCCCATGGCGCGGCCCGCGTACAGGATCGATGCGAGCTGCGGCGGCGCGGACCTGGCGGGGGAGACGGCGGCTGCCATGGCCGCCTCGTCGATGGTCTTCCGCCCGACCGACGCCGCCTACGCCGACAAACTGCTCGGCCACGCGAAGCAGCTCTACACCTTCGCCGACACGGTGCGGAAGAGCTACCACGAGTGCATCACCGACGCGACCAGCTTCTACCGGTCCTGGAGCGGGTGGCAGGACGAGCTGGTCTGGGGCGCGGTCTGGCTCTACCGCGCCACCGGCGACGCCGCCTACCTGGCCAAGGCGGAGAGCGAGTACGACCGGCTCGGCACCGAACCGCAGTCCACCACCCGCTCCTACAAGTGGACCATCGCCTGGGACAACAAGCAGTTCGGCACGTACGTGCTGCTGGCCAACCTGACCGGCAAGCAGCGCTACGTCGACGACGCCAACCGCTGGCTCGACTGGTGGACCGTCGGCGTCAACGGCTCCCGCGTGAACTACTCACCCGGCGGCATGGCCGTCCTCGACTCCTGGGGCGCCCTGCGCTACGCCGCCAACACCGCCTTCGCCGCGCTGGTCTACAGCGACCGGACGAGTGACGCCACGCGCAAGGCCCGCTACCACGACTTCGCCGTCCGGCAGATCAACTACGCGCTCGGCGAGAATCCGCGCAACTCCAGCTACGTGATCGGCTTCGGGGCGAACGCGCCGAAGAACCCGCACCACCGCACCGCGCACGGCTCCTGGTGGGACAGCCAGACCGTGCCCACCGAGACCCGGCACGTGCTCTACGGCGCGCTGGTCGGCGGGCCGTCCTCGGCCAACGACGCCTACACCGACAGCCGCTCCGACTACGTCATGAACGAGGTCGCCACCGACTACAACGCCGGCTTCACCTCCGCCCTGGCCCGGCTCGTCACCGAGTACGGCGGCACCCCGCTCGCCGGCTTCCCGACCGCCGAGCAGCCCGACCTGGACGAGCTGACCGTGGAGACCACGGTGATGCAGGCCGAACCCCGGGCCACCGGGCTCAAGGCGATCATCTACAACAAGTCGGCCTTCCCGGCGCGAGCGCTGACCACCGCGAAGTTCCGCTACTACTTCCGCCCCGACGGCACCGGCCCCGTGCAGGTGACCCCCGGCTACACCCAGGGCTGCCCGTCGCCCACCACGGCGAGGCAGTTCTCCGCCGACATCTGGTACGTCGAGGTCGACTGCACCGGCTGGACGATCGCGCCGGCCGGGCAGTCGCAGCACCGGATGGAGGTGCAGTTCAAGGTCGGCGTGCCGGAGGGCGGCACCTGGGACCCGACCAACGACCCGTCGTACCAGACCGCCGCCGGGCCCAACCGAAAGGTGCCGCTCTATTCCGGCGGGGTGCGGGTGTGGGGCGAGGAGCCCGGACCCGCCACCCCGGACACCACCGCGCCGACCGTGCCCGGCACCCCGGTCGCCTCGGCCGTCACGGCCACCGGCCTCACCCTGACCTGGCCCGCCTCCACCGACACGGGCGGCAGCGGCCTGGCCGGCTACGAGGTCACCCGGGCGCAGGCCGGCAGCGACGCGCTCGTGCTGACCGACGCCCCGGGCGCCACCCTCGCGGTGACCGGGCTGCTGCCCGAGCGGACGTACCAGTTCAGCGTGCGCGCCCGCGACGGCGCCGGCAACCGGTCGGCGGCCTCGCCGGCCCTGACCGTGACCACCCCGGCCGCCCCGGCGCCGGACACCACCCCGCCCACCGCCCCGGGCACGCCCACCGCCTCGGCGATCGGCCCGACCGGCCTCACCCTCGCCTGGGGCCCGGCCACCGACAACGTGGGCGTCACCGGCTACCGGGTCTACCGGTCCGGGAACGTCCTGGTCGGGTCGAGCGCGGGGACCACGCTGGCGGTCACCGGGCTGACCGCCGCCACCGCGTACACCTTCACCGTGGTCGCCCTGGACGCGGCCGGCAACGTCTCCGCGGCCTCGCCGGGGCTGACCGTCACCACCGCGGACCCGCCGGCCGCGGGCGGCTGCGCGGTGACCTGGACGACCAGCAGCTGGGACACCGGGTTCACCGCGAACATCACCGTCACCAACACCGGGACCAGCGCGATCAACGGCTGGACGCTCGGCTTCACGTTCCCGAGCAGCGGGCAGAAGGTGGGCCAGGGCTGGTCGGCGAACTTCACCCAGACCGGCACGGCGGTGACCGCCACGAACGTCTCCTACAACGGCACGCTGGCGCCGGGGGCGTCGACGAGCTTCGGCTTCAACGGCACCCACACCGGCGCCAACCCGAAACCCACCACCTTCACCCTGAACAGTTCCCCCTGCACCGCCTCCTGAAGTCCTCCTTCCGCGATCTTGGACAGTTGTCGTTCGTCTCGAACGGCAACTGTCCAAGATTCAGTTCGCTGGGCACCAGCCGGCCGCCAGAAGGGCGCGGCGCAGCGACTCGGCGACCTCGGCAGGGTGCGTGCGAACCAGCCACGCCGGGAAGCGGAGGATCCGGTCCCCACTGGTCCACACGTCGTTCTGCCGCTGCATGTCGGCGACCCAGTGCCGCACCTCCATGTGATGCGCGCCGTCGACCTCCACGTGCAACCGCCACTCCCGCCAGTACGCGTCCAGCCAGCGGGCCCGGCCGGACTGGTCCACCCGGCGTTCCTGCAGATCCGGGCGGGGCAGTCGGTGCCGCCGGCACAGTGCCAGGAAGTCCAGCTCCGACAGCGCCTGCGCCCCGCCCGCGATGTCCGCCACCGTCCGCCGGAGCAGCCCGCGTCGGGGTGCCCGGGGCAGCACGGCCAGCACCGCCTCGACCTCCTCCGGCAGCACGCGGCGCTGCTGGCAGGCGGAGGCCAGGATGAGCTGAGCCTCCCGGCTGCTCCGAGCCCAGCTGGCGCCGTCGACCACCGCCCGCGCGGTCGTGGTCCGCGGCGGACGGGCGAGCTGGAGGTGCGCCTCGGGCAGCACGCTGGTGCGGTGCACCACGATCCCGGGCATGTCGATCGGGAGCCGGCGCGGCAGCGACCGCACCCGCCGATCGGCCGGCACCAGCACGTGCAGCGGCTCCGGCGGGAGGCCCCGGACACCGGCCTCCGCGGCGGCGGTGACGCCGGCCAGCACGGCTCGCGGTCCGGTGGCGAGGACGGCGACCCACAACTGCTGGTCACGGGTCAGTCGGCCGTTGCCGGTGAGCAGGATGCCGCGACACAGCGAGCGCCAGCACCCCGAACGGACCATGCCGCGCACCGCGCCCTCGGTCAGCAGCCGGCAGGCCTGGCTGGTGGTCAGCACCCCCGCCTGCTCGAACGCCAGCCACTCCAACGGCTCCGCCTCGTCGGCGGGCAGCACCCTCACCACCCGCCGAGTCTCCGCCCGACGGTGCGGCCACACCGCCCCGTCCACAGATCTTGGACGCTTGTTGTTCGCGTCGAACGGTAAGTGTCCAAGATTCGGGGCAACCTGGGGGCGTGTTGGTGACCGTGGGGCACGGGGCCGCCGATCGCGAGCGGTTGGGGGCGCTGCTGGCCGGCGCCGGGGTGGCGCTCGTCGTGGACGTGCGGCGGTACCCGGCCAGCCGGACCAACCCGGACGTCCGCCGCGAGGAACTGGAACGCTGGCTCCCCGAGCGGGGGATCGGCTACCGGTGGGAGCCCCGGCTGGGCGGCCGCCGGCACGTGCCGGCCGGAGAACCGGAGCCGGACACCTGGTGGACCGTCCCGGCCTTCCGGGCCTACGCCGCCCACACCCGCACGCCGGAGTTCGACGCGGCGCTGGACGCGGTGCTCGCCGACGCCGCCGACCGGAGCACCGCCGCGATGTGCAGCGAGAGCGTGTGGTGGCGCTGCCACCGGCGGCTGATCGCCGACGTGGCGGTGCTCGGTCGCGGGGTGCCGGTGGCGCACCTCATGCCCGACGGCCGGCGCAGCCCGCACCGCCCCGCCGAGGGGGCCCGCCGCCTCCCCGACGGCCACCTGCTCTGGGACGGCTGACGCAGTGGTCGGACGGCGCTCTCACCAGCCGAAACGCCCGGTCAGACGCGGCGGGACGACGTGCTCAGTCGGGGAGTTCGTCGGCGAGGAGGTCCATGAGCAGGCCGTCGTGCCAGCGGCCGTCCGCGCCCCGCTCGTAGCGGCGCAGGATGCCGACCGGCCGGAACCCCACCTTCGCGTACGCCCGGATGGCCGCGGTGTTCGCCGCCGCCGGGTCGATGGTGAACCGGTGGTGGCCGTACTCGTCGATGAGGTGCCGGACCAGGGTGCGGATGGCGTCCCCGCCGAGGCCGGCGCCGCGGGCCGCCGGGTCGAGGAAGATGTCCAGGCTGGCGTGTCGGTAGTCGGGGTCGGTCTCCGCGTACCACTGGATCGCCCCGACCAGCCGGCCGTCGTGCTCGACGGCGTAGACGGTCAGGTCGCCGTCGGCCAGGTCGGCGCGGACCGCCTCGGCCAGGTCGTCCCCGCCCCGCCACCAGCGGCGCACCTCCGGGGTGGCCCGGATCGCGGCGAGGGCCGGCACGTCGGCGTCGGTCGCCGGTCGCAGGGTCACGGCCCGCCCGCGCAGCACGCCTCAGCCCCGGATCTCGCCGTGCTCGACGCAGACCGCCGACCAGCCGGTCGGCACGACCTGCACCTTCATCCGCCGCCGGCAGTGCGCGCACCAGCGTGGCGGCTCCAGCGCCCGGGCCGCCGCGCACGCCTCGTGCGGGCCCGCCGCGACCGACTCACCGCAGCGGTCGCACCAGCGCGGGGCCGCGGCGGGCTCACCCGGGTCTCCCGCGCCGCGTGGGCGAAGCGGGCCGGCGCCGGGGCCGACGGGCTCGACAAGCTCGGTCACGTCGTCCTCACAGGGTGGCGGAGAGCGCCTTCACCGGCATCTTCAGGTCGTCCAGCAGCTGCAGGTCGGCGGTCGCCGGCCGGCCCAGCGTGGTCAGGTAGTTGCCGACGATGACCGCGTTGATGCCGCCGAGCAGGCCGTCGCGGGTGCCCAGGTCACCGAGGGTCAGCTCGCGGCCGCCCGCGTACCGGAGGATGGTGCGCGGCATGGCCAGCCGGAACGCGGCGATGGCGCGCAGCGCGTCCTTGCCCTCCACCACAGGGCGGTCGGCGAGCGGGGTGCCCGGCCGGGGGTTGAGGAAGTTCAGCGGCACCTCGTGCGGGTCCAGCTCGGCGAGCTGCGCGGCGAACTCGGCGCGCTGCTCCACCGTCTCGCCCAGGCCGAGGATGCCGCCGCAGCACACCTCCATGCCGGACTCGCGGACCATCTTCAGCGTCTCCCAGCGCTCCTCGAAGGAGTGCGTGGTGACCACGTTCGGGAAGTAGGAGCGGCAGGTCTCCAGGTTGTGGTTGTAGCGGTGCACACCCATCTCGACCAGCTCGTCGACCTGCTCCTGGGTGAGCATGCCGAGCGACGCGGCGACCTGGATGTCGACCTCGGCCCTGATGGCGGCCACGCCCTCGCGCATCTGCTTCATGAGCCGCGCGTCCGGGCCGCGCACGGCGGCCACGATGCAGAACTCGGTCGCCCCGGTCGCCGCGGTCTGCTTCGCGGCCTCGACCAGCGCCGGGATGTCCAGCCAGACCGACCGGACCGGCGAGGTGAACAGGCCGGACTGCGAGCAGAAGTGGCAGTCCTCCGGGCAGCCGCCGGTCTTCAGCGACACGATGCCCTCGACCTCGACCTCCGGGCCGCACCAGCGCATCCGCACCTCGTGGGCGAGCTGGAGGGCGGCGGGCAGGTGCTCGTCGGGCAGGTTCAGCACGGCGAGGACACCGGCCTCGTCGAGGCCGACGCCGTTCTCCAGCACCTGGGTCCGGGCCTGGTCGAGGATCTCTGGCATGGCTCGTACCCTACAAGGCCCCTCCGAGCCCGGGAAACGGCCGCATCGGGCCCCCGAGAGCAGGGCCGGCGAGCCGGACCGCGCCACGCCGGGGCCCACCGGCCGGGTGGTAACTTCGCCCCGCGGAAGCGCCTGGAGGGGCGACGGGTCAGGGGAAGGAACGTGACGGTGGCGGACTGGCTGGCGGCCCTGGACCGCCGCGCCGAGCTGCGGGCCAAGGCGGGGCTCACCCGCACGCTGCGCCCGCGCGCCGCCGGCGACGCCGTGGTCGACCTGGCCGGCAACGACTACCTCGGTCTGGCCACCCACCCGGAGGTCACGGCCGCCGCCGGTCGGGCGTTGTCGGCGTACGGGCTGGGCGCCACCGGGTCGCGGCTGGTGCGGGGCTCGACCGACGCGCACCACGCGCTCGAGGACGACCTGGCCCGCTGGCTCGGCGTCGACCGGGCGCTCGTCTTCTCCTCCGGCTATTTGGCCAACCTGGCCGCCGTCCGGGGCCTGGTGCAGCCGCGTACCCTGCTCGTCTCCGACGCCCACAACCACGCCTCGCTGATCGACGGCTGCCGGATCTCCGGCGTCGAGACGATCGTCACCCCGCACGCCGACGTCGACGCGGTGGCCGCCGCGCTGGCCGCCGCCCCGGGCCGCCCGGCCGTGGTGGTGACCGAGTCGGTCTTCTCCGTCGACGGCGACCTCGCCCCCCTCGCGGCCCTGCACGCCGTGGCCCGCCGGCACGGCGCGCTGCTGCTGGTCGACGACGCGCACGCGCTCGGCGTCACCGGGCCGGCCGGCGCCGGCGGGGTGGCCGCGGCCGGGCTGGCCGGCGAGCCCGACGTCGTGGTGACGGCCACCCTGTCCAAGGCGCTCGGCGGGGCCGGCGGGGTGGTGGCCGGGCCCGCGGAGTTCGTCCGGCACCTGGTGGAGACCGGCCGCACCTTCATCTTCGACACCGCCCCACCGCCCGCCGTGGTGGCCGGGGTGCGCGCCGCGCTGCGGCTGGCCCGCTCCGGCGACGACCTGCGCGCCGAGCTGGCCGAGCGGGCCGCCCTCGTGGTGCGCCGGCTGGGTGGGGCGGGCCTGGAGGTCTCCGCGCCCGACGCGGCGGTGGTCTCGGTGACCGCCCCCGGCCCGGAGGCGGCGACCGCCTGGGCGGCCGACTGCCGGGACCGGGGCGTGGCGGTGGGCTGCTTCCGGCCGCCGTCCACCCCGGACAGCCGCTCCCGGCTCCGGCTGACCCTCAGCGCCGGGGTCGACCGGGCCGACTTCGAACGGGCCCTGGACGTGATCGTGGACTGTGCCGCGGTGAGCGCGAGGAGTGAGCCGGGTTTGCGAGCCCCGCAGTCGCGAACGGAGGACGGTTCATGAGCAACGGCAACGGCTGGACCGGGCCGGTGCTGGTGACCGGCACCGACACCGAGGTGGGCAAGACCGTGGTGACCGCGGCGATCGCCGCCGCCGCGCAGGCCGCCGGGCTGCGGGTCGCGGTGGTCAAGCCCGGCCAGACGGGTACGGCCACCGGCGAGCCCGGCGACGTCGACTCGGTGACCCGGCTGGCCGCCCCGCTGACCGGCCGGACCTTGGCCAGCTACCCGGATCCGCTCGCCCCGCTCGCCGCGGCCCGGGTCGCCGAGCTGGAGCCGCTGGAGCTCTACACGGCGGTCGACGCCATCCGCGAGGAGACCGACAAGCACGACCTGGTGCTCGTCGAGGGGGCCGGTGGGCTGCTCGTACCCATGGGGTTGCGTCCCTCGGGCGAGCCCTGGACGGTGGCCGACCTGGCGGTGTCGCTGGGTGCCCCGGCCGTGGTGGTGGCGCGCGCCGGGCTGGGCACGCTCAACCACACGGCGCTGACCCTGGAGGCGCTGGAACGCCGGGCCATCCCGGCCGGCGTGGTGATCGGCGCCTGGCCGGCCGAGCCGGAGCTGGTGCACTGGCTCAACCTGTCCGACCTGGTGCCCAACCTGCTGGGCGCGCTGCCCATGGGCGCCGGCGGCATGGACCCGGGGGTGTTCCGCCGGTCCGCGCCGGGCTGGCTCACCCCGGCCCTCTACGGCGTGCTCGACGACTGGCGCGCCTGGGCCGAGGAGATCAGCTGAGCACCTGACTTTCGTCGGTGCCCGGCCCGGCCGCCCGTGGGTAGCCTGGCCGCCGTGGAACCGCCGCGAACCCCGCCGTCCGTCCGGCGCCGGGCCGGTGACCTGCTGCTCTGGGCCGTGGTCGCCGCCCCGGTGGCGTACGCCGGGCTCACCCCGCCCTGGCCACGGCACGCCGTGGCGCTGCTGGCCGGCTCGCTGGCGCTGCTCGGGCTCGCCGTGGCGCTCGGCCGCCGGTGGCCCCTCGCCGCGCTGCTGGCCGTGGTGCTCGGCTCGCTGGTCGACGGCAACTTCGTCTTCGGCATCCCGGTGTTCAGCTACCTGGCCGGCCGGCGCAGCGCCCGCGCGGGCCGGGTGGCGGCGGTCTTCGGCGCCATCGCGGTCGCCGGCACCGCGGTCAACCTCGGGCTGCTCGGCACCGACCCGGACACCTGGTTCCTGCTCGCCTCGGTGCTGCTGTTCGCCGGGGTGTTCCCCTGGCTGCTGGGACGGCTGCGCCGCCAGCAGCGGGCGCTCGCCGAGGCGGGGGAGCGGCACGCCGAGGCCGAGGAGCGGGAGCGGCGGGCCGCCGTGGAGCGCGTACGCCTGCGCGAGCGGGCCCGGATCGCCCAGGACATGCACGACTCGCTGGGGCACGACCTCAGCCTCATCGCGCTGCGCGCGGCCGCGCTGGAGCTGGCCGCCGACCTGCCGCCCGCCCACCGGAGCGCGGCGGGGGAACTGCGGGCCAGCGTGGCCGCCGCCACCGAGCGGCTGCACGACATCATCGGCGTGCTCCGCGAGGAGCGGGCGGGGTCGCTGCGGCCGGCCGGCGAGACGGTGGCGGAGCTGGTCGACGGCGCCCGCGACGCCGGGCTGGCGGTGGACCTGCGCGCCGGACCGGACGGCGGGGAGCTGCCGCCGCTCGTCGCGCACGCCGTGCACCGGGTGGTCCGGGAGGCGCTGACCAACGCCGCCCGCTACGCCCCCGGCGCCCCGGTCACCGTCACCGTCGGCCGGGCGGGCGGCGAGGTGGCCGTGTCGGTCATCAACGGGCCGGCGCCGGACGGGCCGCTGCCGGGGCCGGCGTCGCACGGCTCGGGACTGCTCGCCCTGCGCGAGCGGGTCCGCCTGGCCGGGGGCGTGCTGGACGCGGGCCCGCGCAACGGCGGCTTCGCGGTGACGGCGCACGTGCCGCTGACGGCCGCGCCCGCCCTGGCCGCCGGCGAGGCCGGCCGGCCCGACGACCTCGCCGTACCGACCGCGGCCGGCCCGGGCGCCGACCGGTCCAGCGGCCTCGCCGGGTCGGTGGGCGAGCCGGACGACGGCCTCCGGGTGGACGGCGGGCCGGGCCGGGCGCCGGGCGACCGCGCCGGTGACGCGGCACGGCGGCTGCGGGAGGCGCGCCGGCGGGCCCGGCGCAGCCTGCTCGTGGCCTTCGGCGCCCCGGCCGGCCTCGCCCTGGCGCTCGCGCTGGTCTACTACCCGCTCGCCACGGCGGGTGCGGTCCTGGACCGGTCCGGCTACGAGCGGTTGCGCCTCGGCGAGGAGCGGGACGCCCTCGGGCTGCCGCGCCGGCAGGCCGACCCGCCGACCGGGGCCGCCGCGGGCTGCGAGTTCTACACCGACGGCAACTTCCCGTTCGCGGAGCCGACCTGGCGGCTCTGCTTCGCGGACGGCCGGCTGATCAGCAAGGAGCGGATCGCGCGATGACCGACGACCACGGGCGGCCCCTGCGGGTGGTGCTCGCCGACGACGAGGCGATGGTCCGCGCCGGGGTGCGCGCCATCCTGGCCGCCGACCCGGGCATCGAGGTGGTCGGGGAGGCGGGCGACGGCCACGCGGCCGTGGAACTGGTCCGGGCGCACCGGCCGCGGGTGGCGCTGCTGGACATCCGGATGCCCCGGCAGGACGGGCTGGCCGCGGCGGCGGAGATCCGGCGGCTGGTGCCGGAGACCGCCAGCGTCATGCTCACCACGTTCGGCGACGACGACCTGATCGCCCGGGCGCTCGGTCACGGGGCGAGCGGCTTCCTGCTCAAGTCCGGCGATCCCCGGGAACTGCTCGCCGGCCTGCGGGCGGTGGCCGACGGCGGAGCGTACCTGTCGCCGCGGGTGGCGCGCCGGGTCATCGAGCTCAGCGGCGGCCGGCTGGCCCAGGGCCCGTACGCGCGGGACCGGCTGGCCGGGTTGACCGAGCGGGAGCGTGAGGTGCTGGCCCTCGTCGGGGCGGGGCTGTCCAACGCCGAGATCGCCCGCCGGCTGCACCTCGTCGAGGGCACCGTGAAGAGCTACCTGACCAGCATCTTCACCCGCCTGGACGTGCGCAACCGGGTGCAGGCGGCGATCCTCGCGTACGAGGCGGGGCTGGTCGCGCCCACCGGCTGACCAGCCCCGCCCCGCCTGCTCACGCGTCCCGGCGGCGCAGCGCCCAGCGGCCCAGTGCCAGCGCGGCGACGGCCCAGCCCGCGAGCACCAGCAGCCCGACCACCGCCGGGTAGGGCTCGGTGTCCCCGGCCAGGAAGTGGTTTCCGGCCACCCCCGGGAACGCGTCGGCGATCCGGGTGAGCACGTGGATGCCCGGCTCCTGGAGCGACAGCGGCACGATCATCAGCAGCGCGAAGAGCACGGTCAGGGTGAGCACCGCGCCGCGCAGCGCCGCCGCCAGCCCGAGGGCCAGCACGCCCACCAGCGCGAGGTACGCGGCCGAGGCGGCCACGTCACCCACGGTGCCGCCCAGCGGGGCCCGACCCCACTCGCCGAGCACCGGCCGGGCGACCGCCACGCCGACCGCGCCGACCAGCAGCCCGGTCAGGAACGTCACCGCGCCGACCACGACCGCCTTGGCCGCCAGCACCCGCGCCCGGGACGGGGTGCAGCGCAGCGTCGTCCGGATCGTGCCGGTGGCGTACTCGCTGGTGATGGCGAAGAGGCCGATCGCGAGCACGACGTACTGGGTGAGTTCCAGCGCGCCGGCGACCACCTCGCCGACCGGCAGGATGCCGGGGTTGACGGCCGGGTCGTCGTCGGTGTTGGCGTTCACCGCGTAGATGGCGAGCTGACCGGCCGTGGCGGCCATGGTCAGCACGGCGGCCAGCAGCGTCCACCAGGTGGAGCGGACCGACCAGAGTTTGGTCCACTCGGCGGCCACGGCTCCGGTGAACGGGCCACTGGTCGGGGCGGGAAGGGGCGCCGGCCGGGTCGGGACGGCGGTGGGCAGGGCGGTCATCGGGTCTCGCCTCCGGTCGGGCCGGCCGCGTACTCCACGCTGCCGGCGGTCAGTTCCAGGAACGCCTCCTCCAGCGAGGCGGCCACCGGGGTCAGCTCGTGCAGCCGCACCCCCAGCTCGTACGCGAGGTCACCGACCCGGCCGGCCGTGACGCCGGTGACGGCCAGCCCGCCCTCGTCCGGGCTGACCGCCGCCCCCTCGGCGGCCAGCCGGGCGCCCAGGGCCGCCAGGCCGGCGGGCTCGGGCCCGCGTACCCGGACCGAGCTGGCCGGGCGGGTGGCGATGAGCTCGGCGAGCGGCGCGTCGGCGACCAGCCGGCCCCGGCCGAGCACCACCACCCGGTCGGCGGTCTGCTGCATCTCGCTCATGAGGTGGCTGGAGATGAGCACCGTGCGCCCCTCGTCGGCGAGGCCCCGGGTGAACCGGCGGATCCACCGCACCCCGTCCGGGTCGAGCCCGTTGACCGGCTCGTCGAGCAGCAGCACCGGCGGGTCGCCGAGCAGCGCCCCGGCGATGCCGAGCCGCTGGCCCATGCCGAGTGACAGGGCGCGTCCCGGCTTGGCGGCGGCCCGCGCGTCCAGCCCCACAAGGTCGAGCACCTCGTCCACCCGGCGGGCCGGGATGCCGTTGCTGCGGGCCATCGCTCGCAGGTGCGCGTGCCCGGAGCGGGCCGGGTGCACACCGGTGGCGTCGAGCAGCGCGCCGACCTCGTGGAGCGGGTATCGCAACTCCCGGTAGGGCCGGCCGTTGACCAGGGCCTGCCCGGCGGTCGGCCGGTCCAGCCCGAGCACCATGCGCATGGTGGTGGACTTGCCCGCGCCGTTCGGGCCGAGGAAGCCGGTCACCTGCCCCGGTCCGATCTCGACGGTCAGGTCGTCGACCGCGGTGGCCGCGCCGAACCGTTTCGTCAACCCACGAAGTGTGATCATGTGCCGACGGTAGGCAGCGGAGGTGGTGGCCCACCGCCACCGATCGGCACCGCCGCACCCTGACTTTCGTCAGGTCCGGCGGACCACGAACGCGTCGGGCATCCGGAAGGTGAGGTTGTCCGGGCACCACGGCGGCCGGACCACTGTCACGCCGTCGAGCAGCGGCGCCGCCTCGGCCACCACGACGGCCGCCTCCATCCGGGCGAGCTGCGCCCCGACGCACCGGTGCGGGCCGGCCCCGAACGCCAGGTGCCGGCGGGAGCCGCGCTGCCCGGGCCGGAACTCGCCGGGCGCGGCCACCACGGCCGGGTCCCGGCCGGCCCGGGCCAGCCAGGCGACGATGCTGGTGCCGGCCGGCACGGCGACCTCGCCCAGGGTGGTGTCCACGGCGGCCACCCGCCGCCAGGTGACGATCGGCGGCTCCAGCCGCAGCCCCTCCTCGACCACGTCGGCCACGGCGACCTCGCCCGCCCGCAGGCCGGCCCGCACCGCCGGTTCGCCGGCGAGCCGGTGCAGCAGCAGGGTGAGGAACTGGGAGGTGGTCTCCTGGCCGGCGACGAGGAGGAAGAACAGCGCGCCGACCACCACGTCGGGGGAGTGCCCGGCGGCGCGCAGCCGGGCGGCCAGCCCACCCCCGGCGGCGGCGAACGCGCGCAGCACGGTGTGGAACCGGCCCACCTCGGCGGCGAGGGCGAGCTGCCGGGACCCGTCGAGCGGGGCCCAGAACAGCTCCAGCGCGGCGCGGGCGAAGTCCTTGACCGCGCCCACCGGGGCGTCCGGCAGCTCGACGAGCCGGGCCAGCACCAGCAGCGGCAGGTCGGCGGCGAGGTCGGCGTACAGGTCGACGGGCTCGCCCGCGGCGAGGTCGGCGGCGAGCCGGGTCACCCGTTCCCGCACCAGGCCGGTCAGCCAGGGCTGCTGGGCGGCCACCCGGTCGGGGTGCAGCGCGTCGGCGACGATCCCGCGGATCTCCGGGTGGCTGGCCGCCGCGTTGTTGGCCAGCGTCGGCGGCAGCCGGAACCGGTGCCCGGCGAGCACCCGCAGCGCGGCCACCGGGATCGGGGTCACCGCGTCGAGGGCGTTGTCCGGGCGGAACGTCACCGGGTCGGTGAGCAGCCGCCGGACCAGCGCGTGCCGGGTCACCACGAGGTGCGGCACGCCGACGTGGTCGACCACGGTGGCCGCGTCGGGCCACGGTCCGTCGACGGACTCCCCCCAGCCCCGGAACAGCACGGCGTCACGCTAGCGGGCGGCTCCCGGCGGAGCCGGGTCCAGCTCCCACACGGTGGTGTGCTTCACCCGTACGCTCTCCAGCGCCTCCGGCACCGGCACCTCGTACGCGGCCAGCTGGTGGAAGCGTTCGCGGGGCAGGAAGGCCCGGCCGGGGTCGCCGACCAGCACCCGGGCGCCGGACCGGGCGGCCCGGAGCAGGAAGCGCAGCATCCGTCGGGCCATGGCCTCGCTGTAGAAGACGTCCCCGGCCAGCACCACCTCGGCGTCCCCGGCGTCGCCGTCCAGGATGTCGCCGAGTTCGGCGTCGACGCGTACCCCGTTGGCCTCGGCGTTGAGGGCGACGGCCGCGACGGCCCGCTCGTCCACCTCGACGGCCCGGACGGCGGCCGCGCCGCCCCGGGCGGCGGCGATGGCGACCAGGCCGGAGCCGGAGGCGAGGTCGAGCACCCGGCGGCCGGTGACCAGCTCGGGGTGGTCGGTGACGTAGCGGGCGAGGGCCTGGCCGCCGGCCCAGGCGAACGCCCAGAACGGCGGCGGCTGGGCGCTGTGGAACTCGCCCTCGGTCAGCTCCCAGAGGCCGATCGGCTCGTCGGCCTGGTGCAGCCGCACCTCGGGGACGAAGGCGACCGGGGCGAGCCGGGCGTGCAGCCGGACGAAGGCCGCGGACAGGTCGGACACCGGGTGATTCTGTCCTACGCCCCGAGCCGGCCGGCGGGCGATCCCGGGCGTGTCGCGGTGCGGCCGTGACCGGTTCACCACGCTCGGTGAGAAGGGGTCCCGGTGTTGGCGGTCCGTGCGAACACGCCCGTCTACCGGGGCGCCGGCGGCGCTCCTAGCGTTTCCGATTGGACGCGGCCGACGGGAGGGAGACGGTGGTGAGGGGGTGGCGGTACGCGCTGCGGATCGGGGTCGTGCTGACCTGCCTGGCGGGGGCCGGGCTCGGCGCGACCGTGCCGGCCGGGGCGGCGGCCGCCTTCTCCACGGAGCTGAGCGGCCTGCCGGACGAGTTCACCGCCGGCGACCGGGTGGAGACGCTGTCCGCCGTGGTGTCCCGCACCGACGGGGGCGGCTGCGTCAAGGTGCGCTGGTCGATGCTGCTGCGCGTGCAGGGCCTGCGGCTCGACCAGGTCAAGGTGGACCGGGTGGAGGACAGCGGATCCTTCCCGCTGGAGATCCGGACCGAGGGGGACACCGCCCGGCTGACCGACCGCGACCTGGATCCGGGTGTGCTCTGCCCGGGCCGCACCGTCACGGCGCGCTACCGGGTGGCCTTCGCCGAGGACGTGGGCCGGGGGCGGGTGAGCTTCGCCGCCGAGGCGTACGACCCCCAGTTGCGCCTGCTGGCCCGCCGGACCGCCGACCGCCGGGTGGTGGGGGAGGAGGCCTCGGCCGCCCCGACCGAGGCGACGCCGGAGCCCACCGGGCGCAGCGCCGAGCCGACCGAGCCGGTCACCGAGGAGCCGGTGGCCGACGAGCCGTCGGACGAGGCGGCGGTGGTCGAACCCCCGCCGCCCGGCGCGGCGGGCCGTCCGGTGTCCACCTCGGGTGGCTTCGGCGTGGTCCAGGTCGCCTTCCTCCTCGGCGGGTTGCTGGTCTTCCTCGGCGCGGGGTTGCTGCTGCGGATGCGGCGCCTGCTGCGCCCGGCCCGCGAGGCCCCGGAGTTCACCCAGCCCGCCCGCGCGCGGTGGTGACCGCACTTTACAAAAGTCTGCCTCTTGTAAAACGACGTGACCGCTGCCACAGTCTGGGCAGGAGTTCACGGATCGGAGGCTGACGATGGGCACCGAGACCGTCCCCTGGCGGGACACCCGCAAGCCGCTCTGGCCGCTCGCCCTGCTCGTCCCCGCGCTGCCCTTCGTGGCCTGGTCGCTCTGGCACGCGACCGGCGGCGGCTGGGCCTGGTGGCTCACCCCGGCGATCGTCTTCGGCGTCATCCCCGTGGTCGACCTGCTCATCGGCGACGACCGGGAGAACCCGCCGGAGGAGGCGGTGCCGGCGCTGCAGGCCGACGGCTACTACCGCTGGCTCACCTACCTCTACCTGCCGGCCCAGTACGCCGCCCTCGTGCTCTGCTGTGCCGTCTGGACCCACGGCGGGCTCTCCTGGCCGGCCGCCGCCGGCCTGGTCGCCACCGTCGGGGTGGTCGACGGCATCGCCATCAACACGGCCCATGAGCTGGGTCACAAGCGCGAGAAGGCGGAACGCTGGCTTTCCAAGATCGCGCTGGCCCCTACCGGCTACGGGCACTTCTACGTCGAGCACAACCGGGGTCACCACACCCGGGTCGCCACGCCGGAGGACCCGGCCAGCTCCCGCCTGGGGGAGAGCTTCTGGGCGTTCTGGCCGCGTACCGTCGTCGGCAGCCTGCGTTCGGCCTGGCGCCTGGAGACCAGCCGGTTCCGGCTGCGGGGCCGCAGCCCCTGGACGCACCGCAACGACATCCTCAACGCCTGGGTGATGACGCTGGTCCTCTACGCCGTGCTGGCGATCGCCTTCGGCCCCGGCGTGCTGGTCTTCCTCGCGCTCCAGGCGGTGGTCGGCTTCTCCCTCCTGGAGGTGGTCAACTACCTGGAGCACTACGGGCTGGCCCGCCGGCGCACCGCCGCCGGCCGCTACGAGAAGGTCGACCCCCGGCACAGCTGGAACAGCGACCGGACGGTCACCAACGTCTTCCTCTTCCAGCTCCAGCGGCACAGCGACCACCACGCCAACCCGCTGCGCCGCTACCAGACGCTGCGCAGCTTCGACGCCTCCCCGCAGCTGCCCGCCGGCTACGCCACCATGGTGGTCGCCGCGCTGCTGCCGCCGGTCTGGCGGCGGGTGATGGACCACCGGGTGCTCGCCCACTACGGCGGTGACCTGGAGCTGGCCAATGTCCACCCGCCGGCCCGGGAGCGGCTGCGCAGGCGCGCGGGGGGCGTCGCCGCGCCCGGCCCGCTCAGTCCAGCTGCGCCGGTTCCAGGCCCAGCTCGCGGGCCGCGACGAGGCGGACCCACTCGGCGATCTGCCGGCGGGTGATCACCCGCTCGTGCACCGCGAGCTGCACGGCCAGGCCGTCCATGACGGCGCTGATCCGCCACGCCGCGCCCGCCGGGTCGGGGCAGTCGAAGGTGCCGTCGGCCACCCCGTCGGTGATCACCGCGGCCAGGTCGCGCCGCCACCGCAGGTCGAGCCGGCGGGACAGCTTCTCCAGCTCCGGGGTGCGCAGCGACTCGGCCCAGCCGTCGATCCACATGGACCAGGAGGTCGACCGGCCGGTCGGGGCGTAGAGGCGGAGCATCCGGCGCAGCTTGGCCAGCGGCGCGGCGGTGGAGCGCACCACCGTGTCGAGCCGGTTCAGATCCTGCTCGACGGCGTAGGCGAAGGCCTGCGCGAGCAGCCGGTCCTTGGTGGCGAAGTGGTAGAAGACCAGGGCCTGGCTGACCCCGGCGGCCTCGGCCACGTCGGCCGTGCGGGTGTTGGCGAGTCCCCGTTCCGCGATCACCTCACAGGCCGTGCGCAGCAGCGCGTCCAGGCGGATCTCGGCGGCACGTCTCGTCACGCCGTTACCGTAACCCATCCGGGTGACCACGAGGAGTTACCGAAGCGGCCGGTCGGGCGCGCGACAGTCGGATGCCGGACAGTGCGTTCGGGGCGACAATCCGCAGGTCCCCGGCCTGCGCCGGATCTTGACCGACTCCCACCCAGGCTCCTAGGAAGCTCTAGAGGCTCGAAACTCATCACCCGGACGCGCCCGGAAACGGGACCCGATTTGGCAACCGTTCCCGGGCTCGGCTAAAGTTCTCATCCGTCACCGGGTAACAACCGGGGGCACGCGGACGTAGCGCAGCTGGTAGCGCATCACCTTGCCAAGGTGAGGGTCGCGGGTTCGAATCCCGTCGTCCGCTCGGAGATGCCGCCACGCATGTCGGGGGCAACCTCGGTGGAGTGGCCGAGAGGCGAGGCAACGGCCTGCAAAGCCGTGTACACGGGTTCAAATCCCGTCTCCACCTCGGCAGTTGACGAGGGCGATTGGCGCAGTGGGAGCGCGCTTCCTTGACACGGAAGAGGTCACTGGTTCAAACCCAGTATCGCCCACCAGCACGAGAGGCCGTGTCGATCATTCGACACGGCCTCTCGCTTTGCCCCGCCCGCTCAGGCCGACGCGCCCAGCAGCGCCTCGGCCACGGCCGTCCGGCTGCTCAGCAGCGACCGGCCCTGCCGGTGCGTCACCACCAGCCCGGCCGCCCGCAACGCGGTGAGGTGCTGCGACACCCCGGCGGGCGACAGCCCGGTGTGCCGGGCCAGCTCGGTGGTCGAGCGTGGCGCGTCCAGTGCGGCGAGCAGCCGCGCCCGGCCCCGCCCGAGCACCGCGCCCAGCGCGTCCGAGGCCTCCGCCGGGCACTCCCACAACCCGCCGATCCCGTGCGCCGGGTAGGCCAGCTGCGGCACGTCACCGGCCGCGATGCTGAGCACCGACGGCCAGACGAAGACCGAGGGCACCAGCACCAGCCCCCGCCCGTCCGGCACGTCCGGAGCGGCGCAGTGGCGCTGGCTGATCAGCAGGGCGTCGTCCTCCCAGCGCACCCGCTCGTGCAGGTCGTTGAGGAGCCCCGCCGCACCGTCCTCGGCCAGCCGGCGCGCCCGGCGGAACACCTCGGCGTCGAGGACCGCCCGGATCCGGGGCCAGTCGCGGGCCACGGCCAGCCGCCAGTACGCCGCGATCTCGTCGGCGAGCCGGCCCAGCCCGGCCTCCGGATCGGCGTACAGGGCGGCCACGGCCGCCGGCCGCGGGCCGGGGCAGAGGTCGAGCTGGGCGCGGACCGTGTCGGGCGGGGTGGCGCGGAGCACGGCCAGCTCCTGGCCGAGGTCGGGGCTCAGGCCGGCCGGCGGCGGGGTGAGGAAGTCGGGCAGGTAGCCCGGCGCGGGCGGGACGAGCTGCCCGAGCAGGCCGTCGAGCAGCCCCGCCTCGGCCAGCCGCGGCCGGACCCGGTTGGCCCAGGGCAGGTGGAGGGCGTGGCGGCCCGGGTCGCACAGCACCCGGACGCCGGCCATCACCTCCCAGAGGCAGGAGAGCGCGAAGCGGACCCGCGCCACGCCACCCGCCGACAGCCCGATCGCGACCACGCCGCCCCCCGTCGTTTCAGCCAGGACTGAAACATTACGGCGGCCGGTGCCGCCGCCGGAGACTGGTGGGGTGAACGAACACCACACCCGAGCCCTGCACTTCCGTTCCCTGCACGTCCCCGGCGAGCCGCTGGTCCTGGTCAACGCCTGGGACGCGGCGAGCGCCCGGATCGTC
This sequence comes from Micromonospora chaiyaphumensis, assembly GCF_900091435.1. Lineage (GTDB taxonomy): Bacteria > Actinomycetota > Actinomycetes > Mycobacteriales > Micromonosporaceae > Micromonospora > Micromonospora chaiyaphumensis. The sequence continues at coordinate 3,731 of NZ_FMCS01000012.1, read as the reverse complement.
GCCGCGGCCGGCGCCCGCGCGATCGCCACCACGAGCGCGGGCGTCGCCTGGAGCCGCGGCGCCCCGGACGGGGACGCCCTCGGGCGCGACACCGCCGTCGACGTCGTCCGCCGCGTCGCCGCCACGGTGCCGCTGCCGGTCACCGCCGACATCGAGTCCGGGTACGGCGACACCGCCGACGAGGTCGCCGAGACCGTGGCCGCAGTGCTGGCCGCCGGTGCGGTCGGGGTGAACGTCGAGGACGCGTGGCACGACGGCGGCGCGCCGCTGCGCCCGGTCGAGGAGCAGTCCGCCCGGCTGGCCGCCGTGCGGTCCGCCGCCGACCGGGCCGGCATTCCGCTGTACGTCAACGCCCGCGTCGACACCTTCCTGCGCGGCGTCGGCGGGATCGAGGAGACCGTGGCGCGGGCCGGGGCGTACCTGGCCGCCGGGGCGGACGGCATCTTCGTGCCCGGGGTGGTCGACCCGGACACCGTGGCCGCCCTGGCCGCCGCCATCCCGGCGCCGCTGAACGTACTGGCCGGGCCGGGCGCCCCGCCGGTGCCGGCGCTGGCGAAGCTCGGGGTGGCCCGGGTCAGCCTGGGCTCCGCCGTCGCCGAGGCCGCGTACGCGGTGGCCCGGCGGGCCGCCGAGGAGGCGCTCGCCGCCGGGACGTACGGCGCACTGGCCGACGCGCTCGACTACGGCACGCTGAACGAGCTGATGCGCGACTGACCGGGTACGCGAACGGGGGCGCCCGCCGGCGCCCCCGTCATGCCCGGCCGGGACCGATCAGCTCCGTCGACCCCGGCCGCGCCCGGGTCACAGCGGCGGGGCGATGTCCCGGCGCTCCTCGACCCGGCGGTACTCGACCGGCTCGGCCGTCGTGACCACCTCGCGGCGGCGGCCCCAGACCAGGGTCGTCATGATCAGGCCGAGGACACCGGCCGCCATGAGGATCCAGCCGACGACGTCCAGGTCGACCCCGCCGACGCTGGCGTCCAGCGCGAAGGTGAGGATCGCGCCGACCGCGATCAGGAAAATGCTCGTTCCGATACCCACGACAGCCTCCTTCGGGGGGACGGTTGTGCTGTCGCCGCAGTCAGTACCCCGGCGGCGACCAGCGCAATCACCGGTCTGTGACGGCGGTCACCCGAGCGCTGTCGCCGAGCGGCGGGGCCTGCCGAGCGGCGATCTTGTCATCGGGTACAGTTGCACCCGTCGCCGACGCGAGCCGGCGACGACGCGGACGTAGCGCAGCTGGTAGCGCATCACCTTGCCAAGGTGAGGGTCGCGGGTTCGAATCCCGTCGTCCGCTCGCGATCCGCCCCTCGCGGGCCGACCGTCGCCGGTTGATCCGGCGGGTGCCCGGGCGATTGGCGCAGTGGGAGCGCGCTTCCTTGACACGGAAGAGGTCACTGGTTCAAACCCAGTATCGCCCACCAGCTTCTTGAGCAGCACGAAGGCTCGTCACCGCGCCCGGTGACGGGCCTTCTTCCGTACGGGTGGCCGTGGCGGACGGATCGGACGGTTCGGCCGCCGCCTCGCCGCCGGCCACTGGCCACATCGGTCGGCCGGCCGCACGGAGGACCTGGTACGGATCCGCCCAACGGGTTATGGAACCGCTGGCCCGCAGCGTGACAGGGTGATGGCCCGTGGAGCTGGGAGGCGATCGTATGCGGTCAGTCAGGCAGGGAGCGTGGCGGCGCACAGCCGCCCGGCTGGGCGTGGCCGCCCTCCTCGTGGGTGCGGGGGTGACGCTCGGTGCCGCGCCCGCGCAGGCGACCGCGACCCGGACCGTCGCGTTCTGGAGCATGGACGAGCCGGCCGGGTCGACCGTCCTCAAGGACAGCAGCGGCAACGGCCGCAACGGCGCCATCGGCACGGAGGTCGTCACGGGCGCCCTCTACGCCGGCGCCACCGGGCACCGGTTCGCCACCCACCTGCCCACCGACCAGGAGTACGTCCCCGGCCACGTCAACCTGGTGCCGCACAGCACCGACTTCAACCCCGACGCCGGGGACTTCTCGTTCACCATCCGCTACCGGACCACGTACTCCTTCGGGAACATCCTCCAGAAGGGACAGGGCGGGACCGTCGGCGGCTACTGGAAGTTGGAGGCCCCGAACGGCAAGCCGAAGTGCCTGTTCCGCGGCGGCGACGGCGCCTCCCGGACCGGCTACACCGACGTGCCCATCAACGACGGCCAGTGGCACACCGTGACCTGCAACCGCACCTCCACCTACGTCGAGATGTACGTCGACGGGGTGCGGATGAGCCGGCTGACCGGACCGACCGGCACGATCACGAACAGCAAGCAGCTGTCCATCGGCGGCAAGAGCCAGTGCGACGGCGTGGAGGTCACCTGCGACTACTTCGCCGGCGACATCGACTACGTGAAGATCCTCAAGGGATCGGGCGGCCCCGCCAACCAGGCGCCGGTGGCCCAGCTCGTCCCGAACTGCTCCGGGCTGGTGTGCACCTTCTCCGGCGCCGGCTCCACCGACGCCGACGGCGCGATCCAGGACCACCGCTGGACCTTCGGCGACGGTTCCACCACCGACACCGTCTCCGTGCCGACCACCTCGCACACGTACGCGACAGCCGGCACCTACCCGGTCACCCTCACGGTCACCGATGACCGGGGCGCCACCGGCACGGCCACCGTCGACGTCACGGTCGCGCCGGTGCCCGAGCGGATCTCGTTCGTCGGCCAGGCCACCGCGAACGCCAACTGGACCAGCCACGCGGTGACCGTGCCGCCGACCGTCCAGCCGGGCGACACGCTGCTGCTCCTGCTCAGCCAGAACACCCACACCGGCACCGGTGAGCCCACCGGGGTGACCGGCTGGACGCGGCTCGACCGGCTCGACGGTGGCTTCGCCACCACCACGGCCTGGTGGAAGGTCGCCGCCGCCGGGGACGCCGGAACGGCCGTACGGGTGGCCCTCGACAGCCAGGCCAAGGGCAACCTCGTGGTGGCCGCGTACCGGGGGGTCGCATCGAGTGCGCCGGTCTTCGCCCGGGCCACCGACCCGGCCAGCACCGCCACCCGCATCACCCCGTACGCCCCGGTGACCGCCGACCAGAGCTGGGCGGTGTCGTACTGGCTGCACGGGGACGGGGCGTCCACGGCCCTGACCCCGCCGGCCGGCGTGGAGGTGCGCAGCAACAGCTCCCAGACCGGCGGCGGACGGGTCACCGCCCTCCTCGCCGACTCCGGCAGCAGCGTGCCGGCGGGGAACTACGGCGGCCTGGCCGCGGTGGGCGCGGCGGCCAGCACGACCACGACGACGTGGACGTTCGTCCTGCGCCCGGCCTGACCCCGGATACGCCGCTGGCCGGCACCCCTATGTTCGGGGTGCCGGCCAGCTTGCTTGGGTCAGCTGTTCCAGTTGTGGGCCACGATGTCGGTGGCCTGCTGCTCCCACTGGGCGTAGGCGTCCGGGTAGGCCGAGACCTGCACGGTCTGCGCGGCCTCGGTCAGCGGCATGTCCTGCCAGCCGTCGACCTGCTTCAGGCCCTTCAGGAAGGCCAGGGTCGAGTACTCGGGGTCGGTGATCTGCTCCGGCGTGCCCCAACCCGAGCTCGGGCGCTGCTGGAACAGGCCCAGCGAGTCGTGATCGTTCTTGTCGCCGAGGTGGCCGAGGTTCTCCAGCTTCGACTCCTGCAGCGACGTGGCGATCGAGATGACCGCGGCCCGCTCCGGCAGACCGGCCTTCTTCGTCGCCGCGATGATCGCCTTCGCGTTC
>NZ_FMCS01000008.1 GCF_900091435.1 Micromonospora chaiyaphumensis | reverse complement strand
TTCAGGAATGCAAGCGTCGAGTACTCGGGGTCGGTGATCTGCTCCGGCGTGCCCCAACCCGAGCTCGGGCGCTGCTGGAACAGGCCCAGCGAGTCGTGGTCGTTGGCGTCGCCGAGGTGGCCGAGGTTCTCCAGCTTCGACTCCTGCAGGCTCGTGGCGATCGAGATGACCGCGGCCCGCTCCGGCAGACCGGCCTTCTTCGTCGCGGCGATGATCGCCTTGGCGTTCGCGGTCTGCTCACCGTTCAGGTCGATCTTCGACTGGGCGCCCTGCACCGTCGCGACCGCGACCGGCTTGCCCTCGACCGGGCGGGCGTCGGCGTGAGCGGCGACCGGACCGGCGAACACGCCACCGGTGAAGGCCAGACCAGCAATACCCAGCACGCTCTTGCGCAGCATCGAGTTCATGAGAAAGCTCCTCGGGGGTTGGCGCACACGCCGATGGGGGTCGGCCGTGCGCAAGCACCACGTCAGGCGCTCAAACAAAGTCTTGGGGGACCATCCGGCGCGCGGGGCTGAGGCCTCTTCGTCGCGCCGGGACCATGTACAACGACCGGCCGCCCACCATCATTCCGGGTCCGGCACACCCACCTTGATTGGCGGGGCGGATCCCGGAGGGGCCGGTCACCCCGCTGGGCGGGGCGCCTTCCTCGGTCGTGCACCGGGTACAACGACCCCCGCCCGCCCGCCATTCCGCCGCCCGGGTGCCGCCCGTCACCCGCGCGAAACGGACACGCCACCCAGGCCGGAACGGTCGGTGGAACGGTATGGAGGTGTCCGGGCGCCCGAGACATCCGTAACGTTCCACTCAGTCGGCAAGGCCGGGCGGGAACCGGACATTCGACCCAGTCCGCCGCCGGGCCGAGGGCTGGTGCGCATGGTCGGCTGGTTGGGCGCCGGTAGCCGGGCGAAGCCCGGTGGAGTCGGCGGTCTGCGTACCCCGGGGGTTGCCGGACGGGCCACGGCCGGGAGTTCTGGCGAAGGCCGCAGCCCCGGCGAGGCAGCGACCCCGAGGCGGCGAGGCGGATGTCAGCCGGGGCCTGTCACGGCTCGAACTTGTAGCCCAGGCCGCGGACCGTGACGATGTAGCGCGGGGCGGACGGCTCCGGCTCGACCTTGGAGCGCAGCCGCTTGACGTGCACGTCCAGCGTCTTGGTGTCGCCCACGTAGTCGGCGCCCCAGACCCGGTCGATCAGCTGCCCGCGGGTGAGCACCCGGCCGGCGTTGCGCAGCAGCAGTTCCAGCAGCTCGAACTCCTTGAGCGGCAGCTGCACGGCGGCGCCGTCGACGGTCACCACGTGCCGCTCGATGTCCATGCGGACCGGGCCGGCGGCCAGGGTCGGCGCACCCGACTCGGCGGCGTCGGCGCTTTGCCGCCGCAGCACGGCCCGGATCCGGGCGACCAGCTCGCGGGGCGAGTACGGCTTGGTGACGTAGTCGTCGGCCCCGATCTCCAGCCCGACGACCTTGTCGATCTCACTGTCCCGAGCGGTGACCATGATGATCGGCACGTGGGACCGCTGCCGGAGCTGGCGGCAGACCTCGGTGCCCGACATCTCCGGCAGCATCAGGTCGAGCAGCACGATGTCGGCGCCGGTCCGGTCGAACTCGGTGAGGGCCGAAGTGCCCGTCGCGGCGACGGAGACCTCGAAACCCTCCTTGCGGAGCATGTAGGACAGGGCGTCGGAGAACGATTCCTCGTCCTCCACCACCAGTACGCGGCTCAACGGGGTGTTTCCTTTCCTGTCGGTCAGACCTGCCGGAGCTCGGCCGGGCCGGCCTCGATCCCAGCGGAGGAGAGTGTCGCCTCCAGGTCGTCCGGGGGGCGGGCGGGCAGCCGGAGGGTGAACGTCGACCCCCCACCAAGAGTGCTCGACACATCCACCCGGCCGCCATGGTTGCTGGCGATGTGTTTGACGATGGCCAGGCCCAGGCCGGTGCCCCCGGTGGACCGGGAGCGGGCCTGGTCGGCCCGGTAGAACCGCTCGAAGATCCGGTCGACCTCGTTCGGGGCGATGCCGATGCCCTGGTCGGCGACGGCGATCTCGACGTGCTCGTCGGTGGCCCGCGCGGTCACCCGGACCGTCGTGTCCTCGGCCGAGTAGTTGATCGCGTTCTCCACCAGGTTCGCCACCGCGGTGGCGAGCTGGCTGTCACTACCGTACGCCGTGAGCCCGCGCGCTCCGTCGACGACGATCTCCACGTGCCGGGCGGTGGCCGCCGTGCGGGTCCGGTCGATCACCTCGGCGATCACCCAGTCCAGGGAGACGGGCTCCGGGGCGGGCTGCGGCTCGGCGCCCTGGAGCCGGGTCAGCTCCAGCAACTCCTGCACCAGCCGGCCGAGCCGGGTCGACTCGTGCTGGATCCGCTCGGCGAACCGCCGGGCGGCCACCATGTCCTCGGACAGCTCGGCCGGGCCCTCGCCGGCCGGCTCGGTGGCGTCCACCAGCGCCTCGGCGAGCAGTTGGAGGGCGCCGATCGGGGTCTTCAGCTCGTGGCTCACGTTGGCCACGAAGTCCCGCCGCACCCGGGCCAGCCGGTGCGACTCGGTGACGTCGGCCGCCTCGATCGAGATGTAGCCGGCGCCCAGGCCCATGGCGCGCAGGTGCACGCCGAGCGGGTTGTCGCCCGCGCTGTCGCGACCGCGGGGCAGGTCCAGCTCGATCTCGCGCCGCACGCCCGTGCGGCGGACCTGCCCGGCGAGGGTACGGATCAAGGGGTGCGCGGCCATGGAGCCGGGTGTCGCTCCGGTGCGGAGCAGGCCCATCGCCCGGGCGGCCGGGTTCACCAGCACCGGTACGTCGTCCGGGTCGAGCACCACCACGCCGGCGCGCAGCGCGTCGACCGTCTTGCGGCCGAGCCCGGAGAGCCCGCCCTGCTGGTCGTCGGGAATCGCGGGCCTCCCTGAACTGCGGCGGGAGGCCGGGCCTCCCGGCGACACCGACCGGCGCCGCCACTGCTGGACGGGTCCGGACAGCAGCAGGCCGGCGACCAGTCCGGTCGCCAGTGCCACGGCCACCACGACCGCCACCGCCCATTCCACCTGGCGATCGTAGGGTCATTGTTAACCCGGCGATCGGGCACAACGGGACGAACCACTCTCACTTCCGGGAATGTTCACCCACGGGCCCCGCGTCGTTCACCCGCGTTCATCTTGACGCCGGTTCCCCGGGCCTACCGTGGGTCGCGCACCTGCTCACGCCGTATCCCGGCCGTCCGGTCGGGCCGGCGAACACCGACCCCAGGAAGTGACGATGCGCGACGAGTTCCGGGCCGACCTGCAGATTGTCAGCCAGCTGCTGGTGGACATGGCCGAGGGGGTGCGGGCGGCCATGCGACAGGCCACGAAGGGCCTGCTCACCGCGGACCGCGCCGCGTCCGAGACGGTGATCGCGCGGGACGCCGAGATCGACGACCTGTACCGGCACGTCGAGGAGCGGGTCTGCGACCTGCTGGCCCGGCAGGCGCCGGTCGCCTCCGACCTGCGCGCCATGATCACCGCCCTGCACGTGGCCGCCGACCTGGAGCGGATGGGCGATCTGGCCGACCACGTCGCCAAGACGGCGCTGCGCCGGCACCCGTCGCCCGCGGTGCCGGCCGAGCTGCGTTCGGTCTTCACCGACATGGCCGCCATCGCCGACCGGATGGCCGAGAAGATCGCCTCGGTGCTGGCGAAGCCCGACGCCGACCTCGCCGCCGAGCTGGACCGCGACGACGACACCATGGACGACCTACACAAGAGCCTCTTCGGCGTGCTGCTCGGCGACGACTGGCCGTACGGGGTGGAGACCGCCATCGACGCGACCCTGCTGGGCCGCTTCTACGAGCGCTTCGCCGACCACGCGGTGAACGCCGGCGAGCACGTGGTCTACCTGATCACCGGCGAGACCGCGCCGTCGGCGAGCTGAGCCGGACACGCCGAAGGCCCCCGGTCACCCGGGGGCCTTCGGCGTCGGTGCGTCAGCGGCCCTGGTTGGCGACCGCGGCGGCGGCCTCCTTCGCCGCCTCCGGGTCCAGGTAGGTCCCGCCGAGGACCTGCGGGCGCAGGTTGGCGTCCAGGTCGTAGCGCAGCGGGATGCCGGTGGGGATGTTCAGCTTGGCGATCGCCTCGTCGGAGATCTCGTCGAGGTGCTTCACCAGGGCGCGCAGCGAGTTGCCGTGCGCCGCCACCAGCACCGTCCGGCCGGCCAGGATGTCCGGCACGATCGAGTCGTACCAGTAGGGCAGCATCCGCTCGACGACGTCCTTGAGGCACTCCGTGCGCGGCATCAGCTCGGTCGGCAGCAGCGCGTAGCGGGGGTCGCCGACCTGCGACCACTCGTCCGCGTCGTCGATCGGCGGCGGCGGCGTGTCGTAGGACCGGCGCCAGAGCATGAACTGCTCCTCGCCGTACTCGTCGAGGGTCTGCTTCTTGTTCTTGCCCTGCAGGGCGCCGTAGTGCCGCTCGTTGAGCCGCCACGACCGGCGCACCGCGATCCAGTGCCGGTCGGCGGCGTTCAGCGCCAGCTCGGCCGTGCGGATCGCGCGGCGCAGCACGCTCGTGTGCACCACGTCGGGCAGCAGGTTGTGCTCACGGAGCAGCTCACCGCCGCGCCGCGCCTCGGTCTCGCCCTTGGCGGTCAGGTCGACGTCGACCCAGCCGGTGAAGAGGTTCTTGGCGTTCCAGTCGCTCTCGCCGTGCCGCAGCAGGACCAGCGTCCCGACCGTGGGCCCTTCGCTCGCAGTCATGCGGATCATCCTGCCGTACGTGGCCGGCGGACACGCGGGGACCGGTCGTGACGACCACCACGTGGAAAAGCTGATGACCGGCGTTCCCGGGCACGACTAGGTTGTAAGGCGCTGCAGATAGGTCGGTCATTACCAAACGGGGGGCGCGGGGATGCGGACGGTGCGGGGCTGGTTCCGGGACACCACAGGCGGGCTGCCGCGGACCTTCTGGTACCTCTGGACCGGCACCCTGATCAACCGGCTCGGTTCGTTCGTCCTGGTCTTCCTGGCCATCTACCTCACGCAGGAGCGCGACTTCTCCGCCTCGCAGGCCGGCCTGGTCATCGGGCTCTGGGGCGTCGGGGGCGCGGTCGGCACCACGATCGGTGGCACCCTGACCGACCGGTGGGGACGCCGGCCCACCCTGCTCACCGCGCACCTCGGCGCGGCCACCATGATGGTCGCGCTCGGCCTGGCCCGGCCCCTCTGGGCGGTGGCGCTGGGGGCGCTGCTGCTCGGTACCTTCGCCGAGGCCGCCCGGCCCGCGTTCGGCGCCATGATGGTCGACGTGGTGCCGGAGAAGGACCGGCTGCGCGCCTTCTCGCTGAACTACTGGGCCATCAACCTGGGCTTCGCCTGCGCCGCCGTGCTGGCCGGCGTCGCCGCCCAGGCCGGCTACCTGCTGCTCTTCCTGGTCGACGCGGCCACCACGCTGGTCACCGCACTGATCATCTTCACCCGGGTCGGCGAGACCCGCTCGGCGCATGCCGGCCCGGTGAGCAAGGGCGCGGCGGCCCCCGCGGGCGCCCTGCGGACCATCCTCACCGACCGGGTCTTCCTGGGCTTCGTGGCGCTCAACCTGTTCGGCGCGCTGGTCTTCCTCCAGCACATCTCGATGCTGCCGATCGCCATGGGCGACTCCGGGCTGAGCCCGGCCACCTACGGCTCGGTGATCGCGCTCAACGGGGTGCTCATCGTGGTCGGCCAACTCTTCGTGCCCAAGCTGATCAAGGGCCGCAGCCGCTCGCACGTGCTCGCGCTCGCCGCGCTCGTGACGGGCGTCGGGTTCGGGCTGACCGCGTTCGCCGACACCGCCTGGCTCTACGGCCTGACGGTGCTGATCTGGACGGTCGGCGAGATGCTCAACTCGCCGTCCAACGCCACCCTCATCGCCGAACTGTCCCCCGCCGCGCTCCGCGGCCGCTACCAGGGCGCCTTCTCGCTCTCCTGGCAGCTCGCCGGTGCCACGGCGCCGGTCCTGGGCGGCCTGGTCCGGGAACACTCCGGCAACACCGCGTTGTGGCTCGGCTGCGCCGCGATCGGCGCCGTGATGGCGGTGGCCCACCTGGTCTCCGGCCCGGCCCGGGAGCGCCGCGCGGCCCGGCTCCGCACCGCGGGCACCACGGTCGAGCCGGTCACCGTGGTCCGGACCCCGGTGCCGGAGGCGGCCGAGGCCGCGGCCACGGCACCCGCCGAACCGGTCCGCGCCGGCTCCTGACGTACGCCTTCCGGCGGGGTGACCAGCGCCACCAGGAAAACGCCGGGGCGGGCCACTACCGTCAGCAGGGGCGGATCGGTTAACAAACTTTCCCAGGAGGACGGGTGCGCGGCCTGCGGCGCTGGTGGGACGACACGGCCGGCGGGCTCCCCGCCACCTTCTGGTACCTCTGGTCCGGCCTGCTCATCAACCGGGCCGGCGCGTTCGCCATGCTCTTCCTGTCGCTCTACTTGACCGCCGCCCGGGGCGCCTCGGCGTCGCTCGCCGGCCTGGTGGTCGGGGCGTACGGGGCCGGCGGCGCGGCCGGCACGCTGCTCGGCGGGGTGCTGGCCGACCGGTGGGGCCGGCGGTCCACCCTGCTGGCCGCCCACCTGGCCGCGGCCGGGCTGATGGTGGCACTGGCGTTCAGTGAGCACCTCGCGGTGATCGCCGTGCTGGCCGCGCTGGTCGGGGTGGTGCACTCGATGCCCAGCCCGGCGTTCGTCGCCGCCATCGTGGACGTGGTGCCCGAGGCCCGCCGCTCCCGCGCGTTCAACCTCCAGTTCTGGGCGTTCAACCTGGGCATGGCGGTGGCCTCGCTGCTGGCCGGCGTGCTCGCCGAGGCGAGCTTCCTGGCGCTGTTCCTGGTCGACGCCGCAGCCACCCTGGCGGCGGCCGTGGTCATCGCGCTGAAGGTCCCGGAGACCCTGACCCGCCGCCCGGTCACCCTGCGTGCGGTGGCGGGCCGGCGGCCCGGGCTGCACACCGCGCTGACCGACCGCACCTTCCTGACCTTCGTGGGGCTGACGTTCCTGCTGGCCGTGCTCACCATGCAGACCTCGACGATCATGCCGCTGGCGATGCGCGACGACGGCCTGCGGCCCACGGCGTACGGGATCGTGGTGGCCCTCGGCGGCGCGCTGATCGTGGCCGGGCAACTGTTCGTGCCCCGGCTCATCGAGCCCTACCGGAAGTCGGCCGTGCTGGCGGTCTCCACCGGGCTCATGGCGCTCGGCTTCGGGGCGCTGACCGTCGCCGACGGCCTGCCGCTCTATCTGGGCGCAGCCGTGGTGTGGACGGTCGGGCAGATGCTCGCCGCACCGCCGAACGCGCAGATCAACGCGGACCTCGCCCCACCCGAGCTGCGCGCCCGCTACCAGTCGGTGTTCTACCTGACCTTCCCGGCCGCGTCCTTCGTGGCGCCGGCGCTGGGCGGCCTCAGCCTCCAGCATCTCGGCGAGCGGCACTGGCTGGTGGTCGGTGGTCTGGGCCTGGTTGCGGCGGCCGGTCACGTGCTGGCCGGGCCGCCCCGGGAGCGCCGGGTCGCCGCGCTGCGGGCCGCGGCCGAGCGGGCGGCCACGGTGCCGGCGGGGCGCTGAACGGCCAGGGATGTCCGGCGGGGCCGAACGGCCCCGGAAACGGCTCGAGCGCCCACCACGACCCCCGTCGTGATGGGCGCTCGCACCGTACGCCCGGCGGCGGCGGGCGACCCTCACCCCCGTAAGCGTCGCCCGCTCGCGCCGCCGGTTCCTCGGGTGGCACCGTCCCCCAACGGTGGGATCCACCCGATCCCTCGCGCCTCGCTTGCGCGGATCTGCTCGATCCGCCGCTCCCCCGAACGATTACAAGCGTGGCGCGGTGCAATAAAGTTAGTTCGCCCGGATTCCGGATTCAACCTCGATTGCTGTCTTACCCGTCACAGCACCCGTGTCGGAAATCCGGCTGTCCCTGCTCCGGTCTCTTCCCTGGCCAACAAGCGAATCCCCGCCGGCCATTCCCCTAAACCTCAGCCGTCCTCGCGATTCGGGTTCTCGGTGCGGAAGAAGTTGCTCTGCCGCCCGTCCCGCATCTGCTCCTGGTAGATCAGGTTGAGGCCGCGCAGGTCGAAGGTCCGGAACCAGTCGTCCCAGGTCACCTCGCGGATCCGGCTGCTCTCCCGGTATCCGGGGATGTTGAAGGTCAGCACCCCGGGGCGGTCGCCACGCTCGGTGCCGGCGATGGTGGCCGGCTTGGCGCCACGAGCGCGGGCCCAGCGCTGGATGACCTCGTGATTGGTCGTCACCAGGCTGCGCCCCGGACGCTCGGGACGATCGTCGAGCGACATGATCTGCTGGGACGAACTCACCGACCGGGACGCCGACCCGCCGCTCCGGACCCGGGTGGCCGTCGCGGCCGTACCCCGGGCCAGGGCCGGCCCCGGAGCGGCGGCCGCCTTCTTCGCCGGCGCCGCCTTCGCCCGGACGGTCGTGGTCTTCTTCGCCGGCGCCGCCCTGGCGGCCGCGGCCTTCTTGGCGGGCGCCGCCTTGGCCCGGGTGCCCGCCGCCTTCTTCGCGGGCGCCGCCTTGGCCCGGGTGCCCGCCGCCTTCTTCGTCGGGGCCGCCTTCGCCCGGGCGCCGGTGGCCTTCGCGGACGGCGCCGCCTTGGCCCGCGACGGCGCGGTCCGGCGCGCCGCGGTCGTCTTCTTCGCCGCGGCCGTCTTCTTCGTGGCCGACGGCCGGCCGGCCGGGCCGGTGCTCTTCCGGGCCGCACCACCCTGCTCGGACCGCAGCTTCCGGACCAGGGTCTTCACCAGGTCCGGCTTGCGCATGGCGGAGAGCCCGGAGACCCCGCGCCGGCGCAGCTGGCCCCGGATGTCGTCGACCTTCATCCGGGATATCGCGGATTCGGAAATGCCCGGCGTGTTCGCCGTCTGGTTACCGGGCTGGCGTTTGGTCCTCGTCGCAGTCGTGCCGCGACTTGAGCTGTTGCGCTGAGCCATGGGACACGCTCCTCGACAGTCCGTCCTCGGCACGCGGTGGGCCCAAGTGCCGCACCGCGCGGTGCGGCATACCCGTCAGGACGGGTCCGAACCTCCGGCGGCCGACCCGGCCGGGGCGGAGGGCTCGAAGAGGTGGGCGAACGCGGCCAGATTGGCCGTCGACTCGCCCCGCTTGACCCGCCACTCCCACTCCCGGCGGATGGCGGTGCCGAAGCCGATCTCCAGCATGCTGTCGAAGGACTCGTCGGCGTAGGTCAGCACGGCCCCGAGCAGGCGGTCCAGTTCGTCCTCGTCCACCCCGGCCAGGTTGACCCGCCCGGTCAGGTAGACGTCGCCGACGGCGTCGATGGAGAAGGACACCCCGTACATCCGGGCGTTGCGCTGGAGCAGCCAGGCCCACAGCTCCTCACGGCGCTCGTCGGGCTGGCGCATCACGAACGCCTCGACCCGCAGGGCGTGCTCGCCGACGATCAGGTTGCAGATCGTCTTGAGCTTGTGGGTGCCCGGCAGGGTGACCGCGTACGACGTCTCGCCGGTGGACTCCCACTCCAGCTCGCGATCGGCGCAGACGGCCTCGATCAGCGCGGCGACCTCACTCCTGCGGCTCATCGCACCCACTCTACGGCCGCTCTGCGGAGGCCGCCGGGCCGGCGACGCTCACCAGGAGCAGGTGAGCGCGGGGTCACCGAGCCGGCCGGCCAGCCGGACCCGGTGCTCGGCGATCGCCTCGCCGTAGATGGCGAGCAGGCCGGAGACGGTGCGGTGCCAGGAGAAGTCGCGGGCGTGCCGCTGGGCGCCCCGGCCCAGGGCGGCCCGGCGCAGCCGGTCGGGCAGCAGGCGGGCCAGCGTACGGGCCCAGTCGACCGGGTCGTGGCCGTCGATGAGCACCCCGCTGACGCCGTCCCGGACGGCGGTGACCAGCCCGCCCACGGCGGCGGCCAGCACCGGGGTGCCGCACGCCTGCGCCTCCAGCGCGACCAGCCCGAACGACTCGTTGTGCGAGGGCACCGCCACCAGGTCGGCCGCCCGGTACAGGGCGGGCAGGTCGTCGCCGGTCTGCGGCGGCAGGAACCGCACCCGGTCGGCGACGCCGAGCGAGCCGGCCAGCTCCATGAGGGCGGTGGGGCGGTCCAGCCCCGTGCCGCTCGGGCCGCCGCAGATCACCACGGTCACCTCGTCGGCGAGCGCGGGCTCCCGCTCGCGCAGCGCGGCGACCGCCCGGATGAGCACGTCCGGGGCCTTGAGCGGCTGGATCCGGCCGACGAAGGCCACCACGTAGCCGCGGGCCGGCAGGCCGAGGCGGCGGCGGGCCGCCAGCACGGCGGCGTACCGGTCGCCGCGGGCCGGGCGGAACCGGTCCAGGTCCACGCCGGGCTCCACCACGGCCACCCGGGCCGGCTCGGCGTCGTACCGGTCGATCAGGTCACGGGCCTCGGCCCGCGTGTTGGCGACCAGCCGGTCGGACTCGGCGACCACCTGCTCCTCGCCGATGACGCGCGCCTTGGGCTCGGGCCGGTCGCCGAAGGCGAGCTGGGCGTTCTTGACCTTCGCCAGGGTGTGCGCGGTGTGCACCAGCGGCACGCCCCAGCGCTCCTTGGCCAGCCAGCCCACCTGACCGGAGAGCCAGTAGTGCGAGTGGATCAAGTCGTAGTGGCCCGGCGGGCGGGCCGCCTCGGCGCGGAGCACCCCGGCCGTGAAGGCGCAGAGCTGGCCGGGCAGCTCCTCCTTGGTCAGCCCTTCCAGGGGGCCGGCGGTGACGTGCCGGACGCTCACCCCGGGCGCCATCTCGACCACCGGCGGCAGGTCGCCGGAGGTGGCCCGGGTGAAGATCTCCACCTCGACGTCGGCCTCGGCCAGCCGCCGGGCGACCTCCAGGATGTAGACGTTCATGCCGCCGGCGTCGCCCGTCCCGGGCTGGTGCAGCGGCGAGGTGTGTACGGAGAGGGTGGCGATCCGGCGCGGCCGCGGCCACGGCAGGGCACCTCGCTGACGACCGACACCGGTGTGCAACTCCGCCACGTCCGCTCCCTCTGTCACGGTTGATGCCGTCCCGCACGACCGGCGCTTCTCGGTCAACCTCCGCGCCGGATGTCATCTTCCCCATCGGGCTTCGGAAATGCGTCCCGGCGGGTCCCGGGCGTGACGGACCTCATCACCGCGCGGAGCGGGGCGGCGGGTGAGAATGACCGGATGACCTCAGTCGCCATCGTCACCGGGGCGTCCAGCGGGATCGGCGCGGCCACCGCCCGCCGGCTGGCCGCCGAGGGTTTCCACGTGCTCGCCGCCGCGCGGCGTACCGACCGGCTGGCCGGCCTGGTCGCCGAGATCGAGGCGGCCGGCGGCGCGGCCACGGCCGTGGAGTGCGACGTCACCTCCGACGCATCGGTCGCCGGGCTGGCCGCCGCGGCCGCCGCCGCGCCCGGCCCGGTCACCCTGCTGGTCAACAACGCCGGCGGTGCGCGCGGCCTGGATCCGGTGGAGTCCGCCGACGTCGGCGACTGGCAGTGGATGTACGACGTCAACGTGCTCGGCACGCTCCGGGTCACCAAGGCGCTGCTGCCGGCGCTGGAGTCCTCCGGCGCCGGCACCGTCGTCATCGTGAGCTCGACCGCCGGGCACGTCGTCTACGAGGGCGGTGGCGGCTACACGGCGGCCAAGCACGCGCAGACCGCCATGGCCGGCACCCTCCGGCTGGAGTTGTGCGGCCGGCCGGTCCGGGTGATCGAGATCGACCCGGGCATGGTCAAGACCGAGGAGTTCGGTCTGGTCCGGTTCGGCGGCGACACCGACCGGGCCGCGGCGGTCTACGCCGGGGTGGCCGAGCCGCTGGTCGCCGAGGACGTGGCCGACTGCGTCGCCTGGTGCGCCACCCGCCCGCACCACGTCAACATCGACCAGCTCGTGGTCCGGCCGCTGGCCCAGGCCGCCCAGCACAAGGTGCACCGGGCCTAGTGTGAAGCGCGAGGAGTGAGCCGATCTTGCGAGCCCCGCAGTCGCGAACGGGAGGGCTCTGATGGCCCGGCCGCTCGGGGTCGTCACCCGGGGCACGACGAATCCGAACCGGCTCCGCCGAGTGGACAACTGGATCGCCGCGACCTGTGGTGACGCCCTGCGCGCCGCCGCCGACCCGCTCGTGGTCGACCTCGGCTACGGCGCCACCCCGGTGACCGCCGTCGAGCTGCGGGCCCGGCTCGCGGCCGCGGTCCGCGCCGACGTCCGGGTCGTCGGGCTGGAGATCGATCCGGTACGCGTGGCCACCGCCCAACCGGCCGCCGACCCGCCCGCGCTCACCTTCGCCCGGGGCGGCTTCGAGCTGGCCGGGCTGCGCCCTGCCCTGGTCCGCGCGTTCAACGTCCTGCGGCAGTACGACGAGGGCGAGGTGGCCGGCGCCTGGCGCACGATCACCGACCGGCTCGCCCCGGGCGGGCTGCTGGTCGAGGGCACCTGCGACGAGCTGGGGCGGCTCGGCGCCTGGGTGCTGCTCGACGCGACCGGCCCGCGCACGCTGACCCTCGCCGCGAAGCTCACCACCCTGGCGAGCCCGGCCCAGCTCGCCGAGCGGCTGCCCAAGGCGCTCATCCACCGCAACGTCCCCGGCGAACCGATCCATGACCTGATCCGGGCGCTGGAGAGCGCCTGGCAGTCCACCGCCGGCTACGCCCCCTTCGGCCCCCGCGACCGCTGGACGAGAACGATCGCCGCGGTAAAGGCAGCCGGCTGGCCCGTCCAGAACCGGCCCCGCCGCTGGCGCCTGGGCGAACTGACCCTCCCCTGGCCCGCTGTCGCGCCCGGGGTCAGATCGCGCAGTTGATCAGGACGGGTTCGGGGTGGAGGGTTACGCCGAAGGCGGTTTCCACGCCGGTGCGGATGTCCCGGGCCAGGGCCAGCAGGGCTGCCGTGCTTGCGCTGCCGGTCTGGTTCGTGAGGGCCAGGGTGTGCTTCGTGGAGATCGCCACGCCCTCGGGGCCGGTGTGGCCCTTGCCGAAGCCGGCCTTGTCGATCAGCCAGGCGGCGCTCACCTTCACCCGGTCACCCGGGCAGGGCCAGGACGGCGGCTCACCCAGGTCGGCGGCGCGCTCCCGCAGCAGCTCGTACGCCTCCGGCTCCAGCACCGGGTTGGTGAAGAACGAGCCCACCGACCAGGTGTCCGGGTCCTGCGCGTCGAGCACCATGCCCTTGCCGGCGCGCAGCCGCCGCACGGTGGCCCGGGCCTCCGCCAGCGGCACCCGGTCGCCCACCTCGACGCCGAGCGCCCGGGCCAGCTCGGCGTAGCGCACCGGGCCGGAGAGCGGGGAGCGGGTGAGCCGGAAGTCGACCGAGAGCACCACCCAGCGGTCGCTGTACTTGAAGATGCTGCCCCGGTAGGCGAAGCCGCAGTCGGCCGCCGCGATCCGGACGACGGTTCCCTCGGTCCGGTCGTACGCCTCCACCGCGGTGATCGTCTCGGACACCTCCTGGCCGTACGCGCCGACGTTCTGGATCGGCGTGGCACCGGCCGAGCCGGGGATGCCGGAGAGGCACTCCAGCCCCGACCACCCCCGCTCGACCGTGGCGGCGACCAGGTCGTCCCACGGCTCGCCGGCCTCGACACGTACGGTGACGGTCTCGGCGTCCTCGGCGACCACCTGGAAGCCCCGTGATCGGATGAGCACGACGGTGCCGGGGAAGCCCTGGTCGCCGATCACCACGTTGCTGCCCCCGGCCAGCAGCAGGACGGCCTGCTCCCGGGCCTCCGCCTCCCGGACCTTCCGGACGATCTCGTCGGCGCTGCTGGCGATCTCCAGCCGCCCGGCGGGGCCGCCGAGGCGCAGCGTGGTGTAGCGCGCCAGGGTGGCCGGGTCGATCGGGTCGGCTCCGGTCGTCGGTTCGGCGTAGACGTCTGACACGCCTCTCACCCTAGGCTGAGGGGTAGCCGCGGCACCCACTGGTGGCCCGGTCACCCCCGGGAGGATTGCGATGAGCAGACTGCACGGCACGAAGGACTTCTGGATCGGCGCGTTGCGGACGGAGGGTCCCGCCTTCGCCGCCGCCGTTGCCGAGGCGCCTCCCGAGACACCGGTGCTGTCCTGTCCCGGCTGGACGGTCTCCGACCTCGCCCACCACCTCACCCGGACGTACGTCTGGATCCGGACGGTGCTGACCGCCGGGACGGCCAGCCGCCCGGAGCGGCACGACCCGGAACCGCCGGCCGGCCTGACCCCGGCCCAGTGGTACGGCCAGGAGTACGAGCGGCTCATGGCGCTCTTCGAGACGCTGGACCCGGAGGCCCCGGCGTGGAACTTCGCCCCGCAGCCGAAGAAGGCGGCCTTCTGGCCGCGCCGGGCGGCGCACGAGACCGCGGTGCACCGGTGGGACGCCCAGCTCGCCATCGGCGCGGGTGAGCCGATCGAGGCCAAGCTGGCCGCCGACGGGGTGAGCGAGGTGCTGGACACCTGGCTGCCGGCGGGCCGGCGGATCCAGCCCGGCCAGTGGCACGGGGTGGTCCAGCTGACCGCCACCGACGCCGCCCAGGAGTGGTACCTGCGGCTGCGCGGCGAGGGCATCGCCCTGCTGGACACCGCGACGATCCTCGACCACGACGAGCACCGCGCCCGGGCGCAGGTCACCGGCACCGCGAGCGACCTGCTGCTGGCCGTGATGGGGCGAATCAGCTTCGATGCCCTGGGGGTGGCCGGCGACCGTCGCCTGCTCGACGGGCTGCGGGTGGGCTGACCCTCGGGCTGACCCCGCCGGGGGGTCGTGCGGACATCGGGCGGAGAGCGGCGTTTCCCACCGGAGCGTCACTCTCCGCCCTTTTCCGGACGTCGTGAGAGCGCTCTCTTGACAGGTCACGTGACAGCCACCACCCTGTCGTGAGAGCGCTCTCTCAGTACCGGAACCGCCCGCCACCACCCGATACAGCCAGAGGGGTCAGATAAGAGATGGTCACCTTCACGCGCCGCCGCCTGGCCGCGGTGGCCCTGGTCGCCACCGCCGCACTGCTGGGCGCCACCGCCTGCGGGGGCGGTGACGACGAGGCCGCCGCCGGTGGCCCGGTCACGCTCACCGTCGATGTCTTCGGCCAGTTCGGCTACGAGGAGCTCTACAAGGAGTACATGGCCAGCCACCCCGACGTGAAGATCGTCGAGCGGGGCACCGGCAGCAACCTCGACGAGTACTCACCGAAGCTCACCCAGTGGCTCGCCGCGGGCAAGGGCGCGGGCGACATCGTCGCCATCGAGGAGGGCCTGCTGGTCGAGTACAAGGCCAACCCGCAGAACTTCGTCAACCTGCTCGACCACGGGGCCGCCGACCTGAAGGGCAACTTCCTGGACTGGAAGTGGAACCAGGGGCTCACCGCCGACGGCAAGCAGCTCATCGGCCTCGGCACCGACGTCGGCGGCATGGCCATGTGCTACCGCAAGGACCTGTTCGCCAAGGCGGGGCTGCCCACCGACCGCGAGGCCGTCTCGAAGCTCTGGCCCACCTGGGCGGACTACATCAGGGTGGGCGAGCAGTTCAAGGCGAAGAACACGGGCGCCTCGTTCCTCGACGCGGCGACCAACACGTTCAACACCATCCTGCTCCAGACCGCCGGCAACACCAGCGGCTACAGCTACTACGACACGAGCGACAAGCTGGTCGTCGACAGCAACCCGGCGGTGCGGCAGGCGTACGACACGACGATGGACATCATCGACTCCGGCCTGTCCGGCCGGTACGGGTCGTGGTCGGAGGAGTGGGTCTCGGCGTTCAAGCAGTCGAAGTTCGCGACCATCGCCTGCCCGGCCTGGATGACCGGCGTCATCGAGGGCAATGCCGGCGCGGGCGCCAAGGGCAGGTGGGACATCGCCCAGGTGCCCGGCAACGGCGGCAACTGGGGCGGCTCCTTCCTGGCGGTGCCGAAGCAGGGCAAGCACCAGGCCGAGGCCATCGAGCTGGCGAAGTTCCTGACCAGCGCCAAGGGGCAGATCGGCGCGTTCAAGGCCAAGGGCCCGCTGCCCTCGTCCCCGCAGGCGCTCGCGGACCCGGCGATCGTCGACTCGACCAACGCGTACTTCTCGGCGGCCCCGGTCGGAAAGATCTTCGCCGAGGGTGCCAAGGGCCTGAAGCCCGTCTACATGGGCCCGAAGAACCAGGCCGTGCGCACCGAGGTGGAGAACGCCGTCCGCACGGTGGAGCTGGGCAAGCGCAGCCCCGAGCAGGGCTGGACCGACGCGGTCGAGAACGCGAAGAAGGCCGCTGCCAAGTAACCCGAGCCAGGCGTGCGGGCGGTTCCCGGTCGACGGGTGCCGCCCGCACGGCGGAAAGGAGTCCCGGGCCATGGCAGTCCAGCTCGACGCCCGCCCGCCGGTCGCACCGGCGCCCGGCACCACCCGCCCCTCCCGGGGCGCCCGGCTCAGCCGGTTCGACACGCGCTACTCGCCCTACCTCTACATCGCCCCGTTCTTCCTGCTCTTCGGGGTCTTCGGGATCTACCCGCTGGCCTACACCTTCTGGGTCTCGCTGCACGACTGGGACCTGCTCGGCGCCGAGCACCCGTTCGTCGGGTTCGACAACTACAGCCAGTTGCTGGCCGACCCCGACTTCTGGCACTCGGTGGTCAACACCCTCGGCATCTTCGTCATCGCCACGATTCCGCAGCTGCTCCTCGCACTCTGGCTGGCCAACCTGCTCAACCGGCAGCTCCGCGCCCGGACCACCTGGCGGATGGCGGTGCTGATCCCGAACGTCACCTCGACCGCCGCGGTGGCCATCGTCTTCGCCGTGCTCTTCGGCCGCGACTTCGGCATGATCAACTGGCTGCTCGACCACGTCGGCGTCGACGCCGTCGACTGGAAGGCCAACCGGCTCGCCTCCTGGGTGGCCATCTCGACGATGGTCGACTGGCGGTGGACCGGCTACAACGCGCTCATCTTCCTGGCCGCCATGCAGGCCATCCCGCGCGACCTCTACGAGTCCGCCGCGATCGACGGCGCGGGCCGGGCCCGGCAGTTCTGGTCGATCACGGTTCCGCTGCTCAAGCCGACGATCATCTTCGCGGTCATCATCTCCACCATCGGCGGGCTCCAGCTCTTCACCGAGCCCCGGCTGTTCAACTCGGGCACCAACGCGATCCGCGGCGGGCCGCTGCGCGAGTCGCAGACGGTGACCATGTACATGTTCGAGAACGCCTTCGCGCCGCACTACAACTTCGGCTACGGCTCGGCGATCGCCTGGCTGCTCTTCGCGCTCATCGCGGTGGTCGCGGCCGTCAACGTCCTGCTCCTCCGCCGGCTGGGCGGCGGCGCGCGCAAGGAGGAACCCCGATGACCCGCCTCTGGTCGGCCGGCCGGCTCACCTACCTGGCGCTGGCCGTCACGGCCCTGATGTCGATCTTCCCGATCTACTGGATGTTCGTGGTGGCCAGCCGCACGAGCGACGCCATGGGGCAGGTCCCGCCCCCGGTCACCCCGGGCGGCAACCTCGGCGCCAACATCGCCCGGCTGTTCGCCAACACCGACGCGTACTTCCTCACCGGTCTGATCAACTCGGCGATCGTGGCCGGCACGGTCACCGTCTCGGTGGTCTTCTTCTCCACCCTGGCCGGGTTCGCCTTCGCCAAGCTGCGCTTCCGCGGGCGCAACGCGCTGCTGCTGGTCATCGTGGCCACCATGATGGTGCCGACCCAGCTCGGCGTGATCCCGCTGTACCTGCTCATGACGAAGCTGAACTGGAACGACCGGCTGCCGGCGGTCATCGTGCCGGCGCTGGTCACCGGGTTCGGCGTGTTCATGATGCGCCAGTACGCCGGCCAGGCCGTGAGCACCGAACTGATCGAGGCCGCCCGGATGGACGGCTGCAACACCGCGCGGATCTACTGGAACGTGGTGCTGCCCGCGCTGCGCCCGGCCGCCGCCGTGCTCGGCCTGCTCACCTTCATGACCACCTGGAACGACTTCCTGTGGCCGTACGCGGTGCTCAACGACCCGGAGAACCCGACCGTGCAGCTGTCGCTGCGGGCCCTGTCCGACGGCTACTACCAGGACATGTCGCAGGTGTTCACCGGGACGGCGATCGCCACCCTGCCCCTGCTGCTGGTGTTCGTGGCGTTCGGCCGCCAGATCATCGGCGGGATCATGGAGGGCGCCGTGAAGGCGTGACGGAGTGGCCGTGCGGCCGATCTGCGGTCATCTCGTATGGTCGTTGCTGGACAACGAGGTGGTGGTGACGGGGATGACGACGGCGCAGCGGCCGACCCTGGAGGCGGTGGCCAGACTGGCCGGGGTCTCCCGGGCGACGGTCTCCCGGGTGGTCAACGGCTCCACCACCGTCGCCGAGCCGATCCAGCAGGCGGTCCGCCGGGCGGTCGAGGAACTGGGGTACGTCCCGAACCTGGCCGCCCGCAGCCTGGTCACCCAGCGCACCGACTCGATCGCGCTGGTCCTGCCCGAGGCGGCCACCCGGGTCTTCTCCGACGACCAGGTCTTTCCGGGCATCATCCGGGGCGCGGCCCAGGAGCTGGAGGCGGCCGACAAGCAGCTCGTGCTGATGCTGGCCGGCTCGCCGGCCGGGCACGAGCGGGTCGAGCGCTACACCACCGGGCGGCACGTCGACGGCGTGCTGTTCGCCTCCCTGCACGGCGAGGACCCGCTCCCCGGGCGGCTGGCCCGGCTGGGCATCCCGGTGGTGTGCAGCGGCCGGCCGCTGGACGGCGCCGAGGTGCCGTATGTCGACGTCGACCACGTCGGCGGGGTGGCCGAGGCGGTCCGCCACCTGATCACGAACGGTCGGCGGCGGATCGCCACCATCGCCGGGCCGCAGGACATGGTCGCCGGCATCGAGCGGCTCATCGGCTACCGGGAGACGGTCGCCGCGGCCGGCCTGCCGGAGCTGATCGCGTACGGCGACTTCACCCGGGAGTCCGGCACGGCGGCCATGCGGCAACTGCTCGCCGCCGACCCGGACCTGGACGCGGTGTTCGCGGCGTCCGACCTGATGGCGCACGCCGCACTGCGCACCCTGCGGGAGGCCGGCCGGCGGGTGCCGGACGACGTCGCGGTGATCGGGTTCGACGACATCGAGACGGCGGCGTACACCGAGCCGCCGCTGACCACCGTGAAGCAGCCCATAGTGGAGCTCGGTCGGGCCATGACCCGGCAGCTGCTCCGGATCGCCGCGGGTGAGCAGGTCGAGCTGGCCCTGCTGCTGCCCACCGAACTCGTCGTCCGTGACTCGGCCTGAGCGGAACGGCACCGCTTAACCCGTCGCGGCGCCGGCAGCCCGGCGCTACGGTCGCCCGGTGACCGGCATCTTGCGCCTGATCCGTGCGCCCCAGCTCTCCGACGTCGCCGAATACGCCTACGCGGCCGAGGTCACGCCGCCCGCGCGGCTGATCCTCACGGCCGGGGCCTGCCCGCTGGACGCCGAGGGGCGGACCGTCGCTCCGGGCGACCCCGCCGGCCAGGCCCGGCAGGTGATGGCCAACCTCGACACCGCGCTGGCCGCCGCCGGCGCCGGCCTCGCCGATGTCGTCAAGACCACCGTCTACGTGGCCAGCAGCGACCGCGAGGACCTCGTGACGGTCTGGGAGGTCGTCCGAGCCGGGTTCGGTGACCACGACCCGCCGAGCACGTTGCTCGGGGTGGCCGTGCTCGGCTACCCCGACCAGCTCGTCGAGGTCGAGGCGATCGCCGCGGTCCGGGCCGACGAGGGCTGATCCGTCTCCCTGGATCGCGCACCCGGTAAACCCGTCGCCGGGCGCCGGCGACAGCCCTAGGGTCGGCCGGATGACCGACCACGTGATCCGACCTGCCCGGCCCGAGGACGCCCCCGGTGTGGTGGCGCTGCGCACCGCCGTCCACCCGTACCTGGTGCGCGGCGTCGAGTCGACCCGCCGCATGATCGCCCTGCCGCCGCCCGAGGAGGACTGGGCGGCCTGGGTGGCCGAGGCGGACGGCCGGGTGGTCGGCTGGGTGTCGGCGTACCGGAACAGGCACACCTCGGCGGCCAACGTCGGTGAGGTCTCCACCCTGCACGTCCACCCGGCGTACCGGCTCCGGGGAATCGGCACGGCCCTCCTGGACGCCGCGCTCGGCCATTTGCGCCGCATCGGCGCGAAGCGGCTGCTCACCTCGTCGCAGCCCGAGTCGCTGCCGTTCGCCCGCCGGCACGGTTTCACGCCGAGCCGGGAGCTGCGCTACTCGGCGCTCGACCTCCGGCCGGCCCCGCCGATGCCCGAGCCCCCGCCCGGCGTGCGGCTCCTCAGGGCCACCGGCGTGGACCCGCGCCGGATCCACCGGGTGGACGCCGAGGCGTCGATGGACGAGCCCGGCGACGTTCCGACGGACGCGCTGGGCTACGACATCTGGCACCACGAGGTGTGGGAGAACGTCGGCCTGGACCGGGACGCCAGCACGGTGGTCGAGGTGGACGGCGCGCTGGTCGCCGTCAGCCTGGTGAAGCGGGACGGCGACCGGATGTGGTCGGACTTCACGGGTACCATCCCCGCACACCGCGGGCGTGGCCTGGCCGGGCTGGCGAAGCGGGCCGCGCTGCACCGGGCGGCGGCGGGCGGGGTACGCACCGCGTACACCTCGAACGACGAGGCGAACGCGCCGATGCTGGCAATCAACGCCCGGCTCGGCTACCGGCCGGTGGCCAGCCAGTGGTCCTGCCTGCGCGACCTCACCTGAGGCCGGCGTTTCAGCCCGCGGCGACCCGGACGGCGGTGGCGTAGGTGTCGGCGCCGAAGAGCACCAGCCGCGCCTCGACGACGTACGTCGGGGTGGCCGCGTGCAGCACGGCCAGCGCCTGGGCCACCGCGTCCTCGACGGGCCAGCCGTAGCTGCCGGCGGAGATCAGCGGGAAGGCCACCCGAGCGGCACCCAGCTCGTCGGCGATCCGGAGGCTCGTGGCGTAGCAGTCGCGCAGCAGCACCGACCGGTCCTCGCGCGGGGAGAAGACCGGCCCGACGGTGTGCACCACCCAGCGGGCCGGCAGGTGACCGCCGGTGGTGGCGACGGCCTGGCCGGTGGGCAGGCCGTCCGGATAGCGGGTCGCGCGCAGCGCCCGGCACTCCTCCAGGATGGCCGGCCCGCCCTTGCGGTGGATCGCGCCGTCCACGCCCCCGCCGCCGAGCAGGGAGGAGTTGGCCGCGTTGACGATCACGTCGACCTGCTGTGTGGTGATGTCCCCCTCGATCAGGACCGTCTCCATGTCACCCCTCCTCGACGAAAGACTGCCCCAGCGACCGGCGGGCCAGCAGGGTGGCCCCGGCCACGGCGGCCGGCATGACCAGCACCGCGCCGAGCGGGATCAGGAAGCAGAGGAAGACCGCCACCCCGAACCCCAGGGTGGTCGGCCGGTCCGCCCTGAGCAACGACCGCCGCTCCGGCAGTCGCATGCCGCGCCGGTAGAACGGCGCGCCGACCAGCTCCAGGGCGAGGAACCAGCCGCCCACCAGGGCGCCGACCACCGGGACCACCGTCTGCCCGACCACCGGGATGAAGCCGGCCACGAAGAGGGGTACGCCCACCAGCGCGGAGATGGCCACCAGGCGTAGCGAGTCGAGGATGCTGCGCCGCAGCGAGGCCCAGAACGGCACGTCGACGGCGCCGGGCGTGCCGCCGAGCCGGTCCTCCACCCGCTCGGAGATCTTCTCGTAGAACGGGTCGCCGACGGCCAGGGTGACCGCCGTGAAGGTGAGCACCCCGAGCAGGCCGGCCAGCCCGACGACGGCCAGGCCCGCCGCGAGCCGGATCAGGCTGCGCCACGTCTCCGCCCAGTCGTCCGCGAACGGGGTGACCAGCGCGGCCAGATCGTCCACGAAGTACAGCAGGGTGGCGAACAGGGCCACGAAGAGCGCGCCGGTGATCAGCGCCGGCACGATCCCGAGCAGCATGAGGCCGGGGCTGCGGACGTAGAGGCCGAGGCCGCGCAGCAGCAGGCCGGCGCCGCCGAGGAAGCGGGTGACGGCGCCGGTCACGGGCGCGGCGAGGCGGGGTGCGTCCACGATCAAGGAGCCTAGTGGCCGCGCGCACAATGGGCAGGTGCGCGCGTCCCGGCTCATCTCGTTGGTCCTGCTGCTCCAGGCGCGGGAGACGATGACCGCCGGCGAGCTGGCCCGCGAGCTGGAGGTCTCCGAGCGCACGGTCTACCGGGACGTCATGGCGCTCTCCGCAGCCGGGGTGCCGGTGTACGCCGACCGCGGCCGGGCGGGCGGCTACCGCCTGCTCGGCGGCTACCGGACCCGGCTCACCGGGCTGACCCGGGACGAGGCGGAGGCGCTCTTCCTGGCCGGCCTGCCCGGCCCGGCCGGGGAGATGGGGCTGGCCGACGCGGTGGCCGGCGCCGAGTTGAAGGTGCTCGCCGCGTTGCCGCCGAGCATGCGGGACGCGCCCGCCCGCACCGGCCAGCGGTTCCACCTGGACGTGCCGGGCTGGTTCCGGGAGTCCGACCCGCCGCCGTGGCTGGCCGAGCTGGCCCGGGCGGTCTGGCGGGACCGGCTGGTCGAGCTGCGCTACCGGCGCGGCGACCGGGAGGTGACCCGGACGGTGGCGCCGTACGGGCTGGTGCTCAAGAACGGCGTCTGGTACCTGGTCGGACGGGTCGGCGACGGCTGGCGCACGTACCGGGTGGATCGCGTGGTCGGCGTCGAGGTGGGCGCGGAGGGCTTCGCGCGGGACGAGGGCTTCGACCTCGGGGCGTACTGGCGGGAGCAGGCCGAGGCCTTCCTGCGGGACATGCTCCGGGCCGAGGTGGCCGTGCGGCTGACCCCGGCCGGGCTGCGCGCGTGGCGGCACCTCGCCGACGCCCCGTTCGTCTACGCCGAGGCGGTCGCCGCCGCCGGCCCGCCCGACGGGCAGGGCCGGGTGGTGCTCCGGCTGCCCGTCGAGTCGGTCGAGGTGGCGTACACCCAACTGCTGGCGCTGGGCCCCGAGGTGGAGGTGCTCGACCCGCCCGAGCTGCGCGCCCGCTGCGCCGCGGCGGCGCGCCGCGCGGCCGCGCTCTACGCCGACGACCCGGACGGCGACGCGGCCGCGCCGGAGGCCGGTCAGCGGTAGCCGGTGTCGTCCGCCGGCTTGCCGGGCCGGACCACCTCCTCGTAGTAGCGCGCCCAGTGCGGGCGGGTGCCGTCGAGGTCGGTGAAGCCGTACACCTGGGCCAGCCCGCCGCTGTCCACGGACGCCCCGTTCCAGCGGGCCCGGTCCGGGTCGGCGGCCAGGGCGGCGACCGCGCGCCCGACGAAGGCCGGCGTCTCCGACATCACGAAGTGCGGTTGCCCGGCCGCGGCGTCGCGCCAGGTGGCCTCGGTGACCCCGAAGCGCTCCAGCATGGCCTCCGAGCGCAGCCAGCCGGGGCTGAGCGCGATTGCGGTGCAGCCGTGCGGGGCGAGTTCGTGCGCCTGGCTGAAGGCGAGCCGGTTCACCGAGACCTTGGCCAGGTCGTAGAAGAGCGAGACCCGGTACTCGGTGTCGTTGTACTCCTTGGTGCCGTCGCCGATCTCGACCACCAGGCCGCCCGGGTTGCGGATCAGCAGGGGCAGCGCGGCGTGGCTGGTGATGATGTGGGTGTCGACGGCCAGGCGGAGCATCCGGAGGCCGGCGTCCAGCGACTGCTCCCAGACCGGCTTGTCCCAGGTGATGAGCGGGTCGCCGCCCCAGACGTCGTTGACCAGCACGTCGAGGCGGCCCTGCTCGGCGTCGATCCGCGCGACGAGGCGGCGGACCTGCTCCGGGTCGAGGTGGTCGACGGCGACGGCGATGCCGGTGCCGCCGGCCGCGGTCACCAGCTCGGCGGTCTCCTCGATGGTCTCCGGCCGGCCCATCTCGGAGCGGCGCTCCCGGGTGGAGCGGCCGGTGGCGTAGACGGTTGCCCCGGCGGCGCCGAGCTGGACGGCGATCTGCCGTCCGGCGCCCCGGGTCGCGCCGGCGACCAGCGCGATCTTCCCTGTCAGCGGTGTCGTCATGGGACCACCGTGGCACCGATACCTGACAGCGGAAGTCCGGTTTCCCGGATGATCCGGATCCGCCATCATGACCGGCATGCACCTGCTGCTCTCCGGGATCGTCGGCTCGGTCGCGTACGGGCTCGCCGGGCCGGGCTCGGACGTGGACCGGATCGGCGTCTTCGCCGCGTCCACGGTCGCCTTCCACGGCCTGCACCCGCCGCGGGAGTCCGTGGTGACGACGGATCCCGACGAGACCCTGCACGAGTGCGGGAAGTACGCCCGCCTCGCGCTCAGCGGCAACCCGACCGCCACCGAGCTCATGTGGCTGCCCGAGGAGTGCTACGAGACACGCACCGAATTCGGGGAGCGGCTCATCGGCATCCGCGCCGCCTTCCTGAGCGCACCCCGGGTCCGGGACGCCTACCTCGGCTACGCGAGCCAGCAGTTCCGCAAGCTGACCAGCCGCGATTCCTCCGTGGGTGGCCGGCGGCGGTCGGCCAAGCACGCCCGGCACCTGGCCCGGCTGCTGCACCAGGGCCGGGTGCTCTACGCGACCGGCGTGCTGGAGATCCGCCTGGCCGACCCGGAGTGGTTCCGGGCGTTCGGCGAGCGCGTGGCCGGCGGCGCGCTGGCCGAGGCGGAGGCCCTGGTGGCCGCGGCCGAGCGGGACTTCGCCCGGATCCGCACGCCGCTGCCGGAGCGCCCGGACGAGGAGACCGTGGAGCGGTGGCTGCTCGACGTCCGGGCGGCCCACCTGCCGCGCTGACCGGCGACCTCAGTCGACCAGACGCACCCGTACCCGGCGGTTGGCGCGGCCCTTGCTCTCCACCTTGACCACCTGGACCTTGCCGATCTGCGCCGTGGAGGCGACGTGCGTGCCGCCGTCGGCCTGCACGTCCAGCCCGACGATGTCGACGATCCGCACCTCCTGCTCGTCCGGCGGGATCAGGTTGGACTGGGTGCGGATGATGTCCGGCAGGGCCAGCGCCTCCGCCCGGGGCAGCACCCGGACGGCGACCGAGCGGTCGGCGGCCACCTCGGCGTTGACCAGGTCCTCGATCCGGGCCTTGAAGTCCGGCGGCACCTCGGGGAGGTTGAAGTCCATCCGGGCCTCGCCGGGTTCCATGTTGCCGCCCGTGACGAGCGCACCGAAGTCGCGGAAGACCACCCCGCAGAGCACGTGCAGGCCGGAGTGGGTACGCATCAGCATGCTCCGCCGGGTGTCCTCGACCGCGCCGCTGACGGCGGTGCCGACCGGCGGCACCGGGTCACCCTCGGCCGGGATCAGCCAGAGGTCGTCGCCCTTGCGGGTGCCCACGATCCGGGTCTGCACCCCCTGCCAGAGCAGCACTCCGTGGTCCGGCGGCTGCCCGCCGCCGCCCGGGTAGAAGGCCGACCGGTCCAGCACGATGCCCTGCTCGGGATCGGCCGCCAGCACCGTGCACTGCCACTCCCGCAGGGTCGGGTCGGCGAGGTCGAGGCGGTGGGTGCGGCCGTGGTGTGTGACGCCCATGACGGCCGACGTTACCCGTTGAGGAACGTCGAGATCCGCTCCCGCAGGTCGGCGCGTTCCGTCCAGAGCACGCCCGGCCGGTCGTACACGTGCAGGGTCGCCCGGGGAAGCGCGGCCGCCAACTGCTCGGCGACGGCCGCCGGGTGCAGGTCGTCGCCCGCGCACCCGATCACGAGGGCCGGCGCGGTGACCGCGGCGAGCACCGCGGCGTCGCGCAGCGGGGCCTGCTCGGGCAGGCTGGCCAGCCCCGGCGCGAGCCCGTCGCGGAGCAGCTGGTCGAGCCGCTGCCGCAGGTAGGCCCAGCCGGCCGGGGTGTTGCGGACCGACGGCGGCAGCTCCAGCGACACCACGTCGGCCAGCGCGGAGGCGTCCCCGTCGGCCACGGCGTCGAGCAGGTCGGTGAGCCGGGTGCGGGCCACCTCGCCGCGCGGGGTGTCCAGCACGGCCGGCAGGAAGAAGACCAGCTTCTCGAAGCGTTCCGGGCTCTCGACGAGCAGGCGGCAGAGCGCGCCGGCGCCGAGGCTGGCCCCGAAGGCCCGGGTGGCGCCGCCCAGGTCGGCGACGGCGCGGAGGTCACGGGCCAGGTCGAGGTAGCTCCACGGGCCGGGCGGCGAGTCGGAGCGGCCGTGCCCGCGGAACTGGAAGAAGAGCCGCCGGCCGGTGACGCCGCTGCCGAACGGTCGGGTGGTGGCGATGCCGTTGCCCAGCCCGTGCGCGAACACGGTGACCGGGTCACCGGTGCCGGTGACCAGCCGCTCCAGGCGTACGCCGTGCGGGGTGGTGACCAGCTCGGTCTCCGGCTCGGGCAGGGCCGGGCGGCCGGTGCGGGGCGCACCGGGACCGGGACCCCAGGTGCGGGGACCGCCGTCCGGTGGCGGTGGCCAGCGGAAACCTCTCACCAGGACCCTCGGCCGTCGTGCAGGTCGCGGAGCCCGATCCGGACGTCCAGCAGGTAGATCATCGCCGCGGCGATGCCGACCAGGCCGAAGATGCTCAGCGGGCCGAAGCCGAAGGCCGGCAGCGTCAGCACCAGGCAGACCGCGAGGATGGCGATCCACCCGCCCTTGGGCAGCGTGCCGATCGCGGGGAACGCGTCGGAGCGCTGGGTGATCGCGTGCACCAGCGCCACTCCCTCGATGACCAGGGCGAAGACGAGCAGAATCAGCTCGATCACGTAGCGGACTTCGAACGCGAACAGCGGCGCGGCAGTGGCCATGTCGGCAAGCTTATGCCGAGACCCCGGAAACGTCCGACAGGACGGCGTCCGGGGTCTCGGTCCAGCTTCGACTCACTCGGCGGCCGGGCGGGTCCGCTTCGTCGCCTTCGGCAGCTTCGCCGACGGGGTGGCCTTGGCGGCGGTCGCCTTGGTGGCCCGGGTCCGCTTCACGGTGGCGGGCTTGGCCTCGACGGCCTCGGCCACCTCGGCCGGGGTGGGCACCTCGGCCGGCGCGGCCGGGGTGGTGACGGCCTCGGTCGCCTCGATGTCGGCGTTCACCGTGTCGGCGGCCTCCAGCACGCCCGCGCCGACGACCCGCTCACCGCGGGCGACCAGCTCGGCGTACGCGGCCAGCGCGCGCTCCTGCGCGGCCTGTGCACCGGCCAGCACGGCGGCGGCGTTGCGGCCGGCGGCCTCCCGCAGCTTGTCCAGGTTGGCGGCCTCGCGCAGCTTCTCCAGGTTGGCGGCCTCGCGGAGCTTGTCGAGGTCGAGGTCGGCCGAGCCGGCCTTCTCCCGCAGCCCGGTCGCGGTCAGGTTGGCGGTCTTCAGCGTCTCGGTCGCCTTCTGGCGCAGCTCGAAGCCGGTGAGGACGGCCTTGCCACCGAGGTCGGCGACGACGCGGGTGCCGAGGCCACCGACCACCGTGGGCAGCTTGCGCAGCTGCTGGAGGGCGAGCTCGCCGGCACCGGCCGCGGCGTACACGGGGGCCGGGATGCGGTTGGTCTTCGGCTGGGTCATGACTGCTCCTCTTCGGCCGCACCGGCGGCCTTCCGGACCACCCGGCGGGCGGTCTTCTTCTGGGGGACGGCGGTGGTCGGGGCGGGCGCGTGGCCCGCCTCGGTGACGGCGACCGACTCGAGGACCGCCTCGGTCGGGGTGCCGTCCGGTGTCGTGGGGCCGGTCGCGGCCGGCGCGACGGTGGCCGGGGCCTCCGGCGCGGTGGCCGGTTCGGTGGCCCAGACCTCCGGCGCGGCGGCCGGCTCGGCGGGCTGGGCCGGTTCGGTGGCCGCCTGGGCCGTGGCGGTCGCCTCGGCTGCCGTGGCGGTCGCCTCGGCCAGGCGCGCGTTCTCCCGGCGGAACGTCTCGTAGATCTGGGTGAGGGACTGCTTCTGGGCCATGGTCAGCTCGGGGTCGACGGCGATCGCCGCGAGCACGCCCTGCCCCTCCCTGTCGTCCAGCAGCCCGGCCCGCAGGTACATGGCCGGGGTGGAGACCCGCAGCGCGCTGGCGAGTTGCTGGAGCACCTCGGCACTCGGCTTGCGCAGGCCGCGCTCGATCTGGCTGAGGTACGGGTTGCTGACGCCGGCCTGCTCGGCGAGCTGCCGCAGTGAGATCTTCGCGTTGCGGCGCAGGTCGCGAATGAACCCGCCGACGTCGGGAAGGTCCTTACTGGTGGCCATGACTCCACGCTAGCTCGCGGTGCTAGCTGCTGCAAGCAAAGTGCTTGCCGGAGTTAGCGAAGTCACGCATCGCCGCTTGCGTGCCGGGTGTCCGGTCCGTACCGTGCCCCCGTGGCCAAGATCGAAGTGAATGGTGCCCTGCTCGCGTACGACGAGGCGGGCACCGGCAGCCCCGTGGTGCTGCTGCACGCCGGCATCGCCGACCGCCGGATGTGGCGGGGGCAGGTGCCCGCGCTCGCCGCCCGGCACCGGGTCATCGCCGTCGACCTGCGCGGCTACGGCGACTCCGAGCTGCCACCCGCCCCGTTCGCGCACCACGACGACGTGATCGGGCTGCTCGACGCGCTGGGCGTGCCGCGGGCCGCCCTGGTGGGCTGCTCGTTCGGCGGCAAGGTCGCGGTGGACACCGCGCTGGCGTACCCCGAGCGGGTTTCCGCGCTGGCCCTCTTCGGCGCCCCGGTCTCCGGCAACGAGTGGTCCGAGGAGACCGAGCGGCTCTGGGAGGAGCTGGTCGGCGACGTGGACCCGGAGGACTTCACGGCGACGGCGGCCGGCGAGGTGCGGTTCTGGGTGGTCGGGCCGACCCGCGAGCCGGCCGGCGTCGACCCGGAGCTGATCCGGTTCGCCGAGGAGATGGACCGCCGGGCGCTCGCCGCCGAGCAGGCGCTCAGCGCGGTCGACGCCGGCGAGCTGGACCCGCCGGCGATCGACCGGCTGGCCGAGCTGCGGATGCCGGTGCTGGCCGGCGCGGGCGCGGACGACCTGGGCGACATCCGCCGGCTGGCCGACCGGATCGCCGCCGAGGCCCCGCAGGGCGTCCGGCTGCCGGACGTGCCGGACGCCGGTCACCTGCTGCCGCTGGAGCGCCCCGAGCCGGTCAACGCCGCGCTGCTCGACTTCCTCCCCTGAGGACGGCGGCTACCAGAGCGGGCGGACCCCGCCGACCGGCAGGCCGCCGCCGAGCAGCGGGATCTCGGCGTACTCGGTCAGCACCGGCGCCTCGACGCCGAGCCGGCGCAGCGCCGACACCAGCACCGGCATCCGGGCCCGCCCGGCGCCGTCGTCGATCTTGAGCGCCACCGCGCCGACGTCCGGCACCGCCGCGGCGATCACACCCTCCGCGCCGACCTTGGCCAGCAGCCCGGGTACGCCGCGCATCAGCCGGGTGTCGTCGGCCTGGGTGCCGCCCACCAGTTCCGGGTACGCGCGCATCGCGTCGGCCACGGTCCGCTCGACGGTGCCCGGCTCGGCGGAGACCAGCCGCAGGAAGGCCCGCGCCAGCCCGGTCAGCGAGACGGCGAGCACCGGGGCGCCGCAGCCGTCCACCCCGACGGCCGCCGCCTTCTCGCCGGTGAACTCCTCGATGGCGGCGGTGAGCCGCTGCTGGAGCGGGTGCTCCGGGCGCCAGTAGCCGTCCAGCGGCCAGCCGGCGGCCAGGCAGGTGAGCAGCATGCCGGTGTGCTTGCCGGAGCAGTTCATGAGGATGCGGGACGGGCCGCCACCGGCGCGCAGCACCGCCTCCCGGGCCGCCTCGCCGACCGGCAGGTCCGGCGGGCAGTGCAGCGCCTCCTCGGCCAGGCCGGCGCCGCGCAGCAGCGCGCGGACCCGCTCGACGTGGAACTCCTCGCCGGCGTGGCTCGCCGAGACGAGCGCCACGTCGGCCGGGTCGGTCAGCGGCAGGCCGGCCCGGAGCATGCCGATCGCCTGCATCGGCTTGTTGGACGACCGGGGGAAGACCGGCGAGGTGGCGTCACCCGCCCCGGACACCGGCGCGCCGGCGGCGTCGAGCACCGCCACGGACCCACGGTGGACACCCTCCACGAAGCCGGACCGGACCACCTCGGCGAGCGGCACGCCGCCCTCGTACGTCTTTCCCACGAGGTGGACGCTACCGACGGGCTCGGCGGGCCCGGCACCGGGGTGACCAGGGACGTCGGCCGCCCGCGTACAGGGGCGGCGGCCGGGCCGTCGCTTACAGGCCGAGCAGCGCCCGGGCCGCGGTGGTGGTCAGCGGCGGCCGCTGGGCGAGCTGGGCGAAGCCGACCGCGCGGGCGACCAGTTGCATGTTGGACTCGACCGGCCGGCCCTTGGCGTAGGTGACCGTGTCCTCCATGCCGACCCGGAGGTGACCGCCGGCCGAGAGCGAGGCCAGCATCACGGGGATGGTGCTGCGGCCGATGCCGGTGGCCGAGAACGTGGTGCCCTCGGGCAGGTCGCGCAGCATCTGCTGGGCGGCCACCAGCGTGGCCGTGGTGCCCGGCATGCCGCCCGGCACCCCCATCACGAAGTCGACGTGCACGTGCCCGCCGTGCGGCAGGCCGTACTTGCCGAGCAGGCGCTGAAGCGCGGTGAGGTGGCCGAGGTCGAAGATCTCGTACTCGGGGACGACGCCCCGCTCCTGCATCCGGGTGTGCAGGTCGACGATGAACTCCCAGCGGTTGAGGAACACGTCGTCGCCGAAGTTGACCGTGCCCATGGTGCAGGAGGCCATGTCCGGGCCGGCGTCGAGCACGGCCAGCCGAGCGGCCTCCGGGTCGGTCACCGCGCCGCCGGAGGAGAGCTGCACGATCAGGTCGGTGCTCTGCCGCAGCGCCGCCACGGTCTCCCGCAGCCGGCCCTGGTCGAGGGTGGGCCTCGCCTCGTCGTCACGGATGTGGACGTGGATCACGGCGGCGCCGAGCGCCTCGCACTCCTTGGCGGTCAGCAGCAGCTCGTCGAGGGTCACCGGCAGCGCCGGCACCTCCGCCTTGGCCGATTCCGCGCCGGTGGGGGCAACCGTGATCAACGTCCCTGTGGTCATGCCCGGATCCTAAACCGCCGACTCCCCTCCGGTCGACAGCCCGAAGCTGCAGGATCGGGCGCGACAGCCGCCGGAAACAGAAGATTTTCCGTCTTGCCGCCGCCGGAGCGGCATCCCTTACGCCGGGTCGATGGCGGCGGCCGTCTCCCCCACCATCAGCCGGGCGTCGTCGGCCACGTTCCGCTTCACCACGGCGAGGGCGATCTGCCCCAGCTCGAAGTGGTGGACCGCGGTGCCCACGAAGCCCACCGCCCGGCCGTCCAGCGTCACCGGCGTGCCGACGGCCGGCGGCTGGTCGGTGGTCACGCCGTCCAGGTGCAGCAGGACGAGCCGGCGCGGCGGCTTGCCCAGGTTGTGCACCCGGGCGACCGTCTCCTGCCCGCGGTAGCAGCCCTTGTCGAGGTGCACGGCCGGGCCGATCAGGCCCACCTCGGCGGGGATGGTCCGGTGGTCGGTGTCCACCCCGGCCCGGGCCCGCCGGGCGGCCACCCGCACCGCCTCGTACGCCCACAGCCCGGCCACCGGCACGCCGGCGCCGCGCAGCTCGTCGACCACCTGGGTCATGGCCGGCCGAGGCACCAGCAGGTCGACGCCGAGCGCGACCCGCCGGGCCCAGCCGCCGACGGGCAGGGGCTTCACGTCGTACACGACGGAGGGCCGGGACGGCAGCTCGCCGGAGCGGAACTTCGGGCCCGGCACCGCGGCCACGTCGGGTTCGGCCAGCCCGGTGACCCCGAGGGTGTCGAGGGCGCCGGTGGCCTCCGGGCCGACCAGCGAGAGCAGCGCGTGGTCGGCCGTGACGTCCCGCGGGTCGACCTTGCTGAAGAACCGCATCTTCTCCAGGTAGGACAGGAGGCCGCCGGTCATCCCGGGCTCGGTGTCCAGCCAGGTGGTCTCGCCGTCCTCGGCGACCAGGGCGTGCTGCTCGACGTGCCCGTGCGGGGAGAGCACCAGCAGCTCGGTGCCCTGCCACGGGCGGAGCGCGGCCAGATGCTGGCTGGTCAGCGTGTGCAGCCAGGTCATCCGCTCCTCGCCGGGGACCGCGACCACACCCCGGTGCGAGCGGTCGACCAGGCCGACGCCGGTGGCCAGGGTGCGCTGCTCGCGCATCGGGTCGCCGTAGTGGGCGGCCACCGGGCCGACCCCGGCCGCCCGGTGGGCCGGCTCGGGCTGCTCCCGGGTCTCCTCGTCGATGGCCTCGGCCGTCACGGCGCCCGCGATGTCGATCATTTGCTCTCCCCGTCCTCGCACTGGCCGCAGACGCCGAAGAGCGCCACGTGCCCGATGTCGACCTGGAATCCCCGCTGCGCGGCCAGCTGGTCGGCCAGCGGCCGGAGCAGCTCGGGGTCGATCTCGTCGATCGCGCCGCACTCCCGGCACACGAGGTGGACGTGCTGGTGCTCACCGGCCGCGTGGTAGGTCGGCGACCCGTGCGACAGGTGGGTGTGGGTCACCAGCCCGAGGCGTTCCAGCAGCTCCAGCGTGCGGTAGATGGTGGTGATGTTGACCCCGGCGGCCACCTCGCGCACGGCCGTGTGCACCTGCTCCGGCGTGGCGTGCCCCAGATCCATGACGGCCTGAAGGACCAGCTGCCGCTGCGCCGTCAGCCGCAGCCCACGGGAGCGGAGCAGTTCCGCGAGGGAGGATTCGGACACCGTCCGATCATAGTTCGGCCGCCGCGCCGGTCCGGCCACCGGCGGCGTACGCCACTACGCTGCGCTCGTGGTGGCGACGCGGGTGGCCGTGCCGGGCCGGGGTGTCGTACCGGCCGGCGAGGCGGTGCTGCGCGGCGACGACCGGGGCGTGCTGCACGGCGACGGCCTCTTCGAGACCCTGCACCTGCGCGGCGGGGAGCCCTGGCTGCGCGACGCCCACCTGGCCCGGCTGCGGGCCGGCGCGACGGCGCTCGGGCTGGCCCTGCCGTCCACCGACGTGCTGGTCGAGCTGCTGGACACGCTTCGCGCGGGCTGGCCGCCGGAGGTCGAGGGCGCGCTGCGGCTGGTCTGCACCCGAGGGCCCGAGGACGGCGGGCCGCCGACCGTCTACGCCACGCTGGGCGAGGTGCCGGCCGCCGCACGGCGGGCCCGGCGGGACGGGGTGACGGTCGCCACCCTGCCGCTCGGGGTGGCCGCCCGGTCCCGCCCCGAGCTGGGCTGGCTCCCGGTCGGTGTGAAGTCCACCTCGTACGCGCTGAGCACCGCCGCCCGCCGCTGGGCCGAGCGGGCCGGGGTGGACGACGTGCTCTGGGTCTCCACCGACGGCTACGTACTGGAGGCGCCCACGGCGAACGTCGTCTGGCTGAGCGGCGGCACCCTGTGCACGGTGCCGGCCGCGACCACCGGCATCCTCCCCGGCGTCACCGCCGCCTGGCTCCTGGCCAACGCCGACGAGCTGGGCCTCACGATGGACGAACGCCTACCGACCCCGGCCGACCTGCACGAAGCGGACGCCATCTGGCTGACGTCCTCCCTCCGCGGCCTGGCCGAGGTGGTTTCCCTGAACGGACTCCCCCGCCCACGCTCCCCCCTGACCACCCCCCTCCAAACCCTCCTGGGCTTCCCGCCTCGTTGATCATGAAGTTAGCGGCGTTCTGCGTCCGATTTGTCGCCGCTAACTTCATGATCACCGGGGCTGGAGGCGGGGGAGAGGGAGTTGGGCTGGGTGGGAAAGGGGTCAGCCGGCTACTCGGGTCAGGCGGGCTGAGAGGTGGGGGCTCAGGGGGTGGCCCACGGCGGCCATTTCCTGGGCGTAGAGGAGGGCGCCCTCGACGATGCCGAAGAGGCGGGCGCCGGCCGTGACCTCCTTGGCCGTGGCGGTCCGGACCACCGCGTCGGTGGCGAACTCGATCTGCGTGCCCTTGCGCTTGCCGATGTGCAGCTCCATCACGCCGGTGGGCGTGGTCATGAGCGCTTCCAGCTCGTCGGTGACCCGGTCGCCGTCCAGGACCGGACGCCACCAGCCCACCTCGCGGCCGGCCGGGCGCACCGGGCGGCTCTGCTCGTCGAGGATCCAGGCACGGGACTCGTAGAACAGGAAGGGCCGGCCGTCGTGGCTGATCCGGATCTCCTGGGCGAAGTCGAAGTCCTCGATGGTGGGGAACCCGCCGCGGCCCCGCCCGCGCCACACCCCGATGTACGGCAGCAGCCCGTCCAGGCTCCGGTGCAGCTTCGGGCCGACGCGCAGGTCGTGGCTCTCCTCGTACGGGTACGGGTCGACCGGCGGCGCGTTCAGCCACGGCGGCTGAAGCGGGTTCTCACTCACCATTTGCCTCTCGAGATGCGGACTGCGACGTAGACGAGGCCACCGGCGAGCGCGCCCAGGCCGGCGACCAGCAGGCTGACGAACCCGATCTCGGTAACCATCCCGGCCATCCTATGCTGGGCGGCATGGCCCGCACTCTCGTCGTCAAGGCCACCGCCGGCGCCGACGCCCCGGAGCGTTGCGCACAGGCCTTCACCGTCGCCGCCACCGCGGCCGCCGCCGGGGTGGACGTGTCGCTCTGGCTCACCGGTGAGTCGACCTGGTTCGCACTGCCCGGGCGCGCGCAGACCTTCGAGCTGCCGCACTCCGCGCCGCTGGCCGAACTGCTGCACGTCATCCTGACCACCGGCAAGGTGACCGCCTGCACGCAGTGCGCGGCCCGCCGCGACATCGGGGCGGACGACGTCATCCCCGGCGTACGGATCGCCGGGGCGGCCGTCTTCGTCGAGGAGACGATGGCCGAGGGCGCCCAGGCCCTGGTCTACTGACGCCGCTCGGCACCAGGGGATGTCCGTTCCGCGTGGACTGGCGATCCTCGCCCGACATGTCCGACCGCTGCCTACGATCCTGATGTGGGTGAGGCGATCGAACAGTTCTTCGCATCCCTGCCGGCGCGTGCCCCGGCAGTGCTGCGCAGTCCGATCCGTGGCCACCTCCAACTGGACCTGACCACCGAGAACCGCACCGAGCACTGGTATCTGGAGCTGGCGCCCGGGACGGTCCGGGTGACCCGGGAGCAACTGCCGGCCGACGCCGTCTTCACCGTCAGCGCCGACCTGTTCGAGGAGCTGATCACCGGCCGGGAGCAGGGCATGGCGGCGGTGCTGCGCAACGAGGCGACGTTCAGCGGCAACGTGGTGCTGTTCCTGGTGTTCCGCCGGTTCTTCCCCGATCCGCCCGGCGTCCGGGACCCGCGGGAGACCGCCCGCGAACACGTCCGGCGGTCGGGATGAAGGCACGTGTCAGCATCCTGGACGGCAACACCTTCCTGGTCTGCGACCGGCGCGGCGACATCGAGCCGTCGTTCGACTTCCCCACCGGGCTCTTCTCGTTCGACACCCGATTCATCTCGACCTGGCTGCTCACCCTCAACGGGCAGCGGCTGCACGCGCTCTCCATCGACGACTCGATGTCGTACCGGACCCGGTTCTTCCTGGTCCCCGGGGAGCCCACGCACTACCTGGACGCCAAGGTCTCGGTAATCCGCAGCCGGTCGATCGGCGGCAGCTTCGACGAGGAGCTGACCCTGCTCAACCACTCCGGTCAGGAGGTGGAGTTCACCCTCCGGCTGGACATCGGCGCCGACTTCGCCGACCTGTTCGAAATCAAGCACCAGCGCCAGAAGAAGGGGCGGACCACGCCCACGGTCGGCGAGAACCAGCTGCGGCTCACCTACCGGCGGGAGGGGTTCCATCGGGAGGCGGTGGTGGACAGCAGCGCGCCCGCCGAGGTCGACCGCGAAGGGCTGACCTACCGGGTCCGGGTCGGGCCGCACGGCGAGTGGACCACCCAGCTGCAGATCGCGACCAAGATCTTCGGCGCCCGGGGGCAGGACATCCGGGCCACCCTGCCGCTCGGCGGGCAGCGCTCCGTGGCGGCCATCCACGCCGAGCAGAACGAGCTGATCGCGCGGGCCCCGAAGCTGGGCTGCGACTGCCAGCCACTGGCCGGGGCGTACCGGCGCAGCCTCAACGACCTGGCCGCCCTCCGGTACGAGTCGATCGCGCTGGGCGTACGGCTGCTCGCCGCCGGCCTGCCCTGGTTCATGACCCTGTTCGGGCGGGACAGCATCTTCACGTCGCTCCAGGTGCTGCCGTTCCTGCCGGAACTGGTCCCGCCCACCATCGCC
This sequence comes from Micromonospora chaiyaphumensis, assembly GCF_900091435.1. Classification (GTDB taxonomy): domain Bacteria; phylum Actinomycetota; class Actinomycetes; order Mycobacteriales; family Micromonosporaceae; genus Micromonospora; species Micromonospora chaiyaphumensis. Next base: position 314,293 of record NZ_FMCS01000008.1, on the reverse strand, counting down.
ATGCTGGCCGCTCTCCAGGGCAGCCGGGTGGACGACTTCCGGGACGAGGAGCCCGGCAAGATCCTGCACGAGCTGCGCTACGGCGAGACAGCCGGCTTCGAGGAGCAGCCGCACTCGCCGTACTACGGCTCGGCCGACACCACGGCGCTGTTCGTGATCCTGCTCGACGAGTACGAGCGGTGGACCGGGGACGCGGCGCTGGTCAAGCAGCTGGAACAGTCCGTCCGGGCGGCGCTGGCCTGGCTCGACACGTACGGGGACCTGCTCGGCACGGGTTACGTCTGGTACCTGACCCGCAACCCGGAGACCGGCCTGCAGAACCAGTGCTGGAAGGACTCCTGGGACTCGATCTCCTACTCCGACGGCCGGCTGCCGCCCTTCCCCCGGGCCACCTGCGAGCTCCAGGGCTACGCGTACGACGCCAAGCTGCGGGGCGCCCGCCTGGCGCGTACCTACTGGAACGACCCGGCGTACGCCGACCGGCTGGAGCGCGAGGCGGCCGAGCTGAAGGAGCGGTTCAACCGGGACTTCTGGATCCCGAAGCGGGAGTACTACGCGCTCGCCCTCGACCCGGACGGCCGGCACGTGGACTCGCTCTCCTCGAACATCGGGCACCTGCTCTGGAGCGGCATCGTCGACGAGTCCCGTGCGGCGACCATCGCCGGGCACCTGCTCGGGCCGCGGCTCTTCTCCGGCTGGGGCGTGCGGACCCTCGCCGACGACCAGGGCCGCTACAACCCGATCGGCTACCACGTCGGCACGGTCTGGCCGTTCGACAACTCGATCATCGCCTGGGGCCTGTGGAAGTACGGCTTCCGGGAGGAGGCCGGGCAGATCTGCGAGGCCATGCTGAGCGCGTCCCGGTATTTCAACGGGCGGCTCCCCGAGGCGTTCGCCGGCTACGAGCGCGACCTCACCGACTATCCCGTGGAGTACCCCACCGCGTGCAGCCCGCAGGCCTGGTCGGCCGGCACTCCCTTGCTGCTGCTGCGGGTGATGCTCGGCCTGGAGCCGCAGGGCGAGCACCTGATCATCGATCCCGCCGTGCCGGCCGGGATGGGCCGGGTGGAGCTGCTGGACATCCCCGGCCGGTGGGGCCGGGTGGACGCCCTGGGCCGCAGTCGCGGTCCGCGCGACCAGCGCCACGGGCGCTGACCGATTGCGTCAGGCCGGGCAGGGGGTGGTGACCGCCACCCGGATCAGGTTATCGACCCGCTCGGCCAGCACGGCCGGATCGCCGGACCGGGCGTAGACGTCGACGGAGTCGCGTACCGCCGGGGCGCCGGCGCCGAACGCGGCCGCCAGCGACGCCTGCCCCACGCCGGCGGTCTCCGCCCTCGCGGTCCGGGCCGTGCCGCCGCCGGGGCACGGCGCCACGAGCACCTGGACCGGCCCGGCCGTGCCACCCCAGCGACCCATCGCCCGGGTGGCCTCGGCGGTCTCCCGCCCGGCGTCGGCCGCCGGGGGCCGGTAGCCCGCGCCCACCGGCCGGCAGCCGCTCGCGGCGGTGAGCAGGACCCGGCCGGGCCCGCCGGCCCGGCCCTCGACCGCCACGAACTCGCCGGCGTCGGCGCGCAGCCGCGGCTCGCCGTCGAACGTCGCGACGCCCGCCCGCCACTCCGGCGGCAACCGGTCGGCCACCCGCTGGAGCAGTTCACGCACGTCGTCACCGGCCAGCACGACCTCGACGCCCCGCTCCAGCTCGACGCCGTCGTCCAGCGGGGTGACCCGGCAGCCCCGCTCGATCCGGTCCGGCAGGAGGGCGGGCACGCCGTCCCGCCCGACCGCTGCGGTCAGGCGGCCGACGGCCCGGTCCACGACGGGACCGGCCTGCTCCAGGGAGCGCTGCTCCTTCACGGTCGGCGGGTCGTGCCGCACCGACCACCAGGTGAGCCCGGCGAGCAGCACCGCCCACGCCGCCGTGGCGGCCACCAGCCAGCGCAGCCGGCGCCGGCCGGGATCCGGCTGGTCGGGACGGGTCGGCGGGGCGTATCCCGCCTGGACGGCACCACTCACCGGGTCATGGTGTCACGCCGCGACGACCGCCCGGTCCGCGCCTCGACGCATCAACGCAGCAGGGCGGCGGGCCATCAAAACGGCTCGTGGCCCGCCGCCCTTGGCAGGCGGCGGGCCACGATCAGAGCGTGGGTCAGGCGGCGACCGTGACGGTCACCTCGTTGATCCCGCGGGCGGCAGCCACGGCGGTGTCGCCGTTGCCGTGCCGGGAGAGCGCCCGCAGGGTCCAGGTGCCCGGCGCGGCGAAGAACCGGAACTGACCGGCCGGGGAGGTCACCACCTCGGCGGTGAACTCGCCCGTCGAGTCGAGCAGCCGGACGTACGCGCCCGGCACGGCCTCGCCGGACTCGGCCTGCACCAGGCCGGTGATGACGGTCTCCTTCTCCAGGTCCAGGCTGGCCGGGAGGGGGGCGGCCTGGTCCGGCGCGGCGCAGCCGGCAGCGGTGGGAGCAGTCATGAAGATCAGGCCTCCCCGGGCTCGTCGCCGAGCGCGACCGGCACGCCGACCAGCGAGCCGTACTCGGTCCAGGAGCCGTCGTAGTTCTTCACGTTGCGGTGGCCGAGCAGCTCCTGGAGCACGAACCAGGTGTGCGAGGAGCGCTCGCCGATCCGGCAGTAGGCGATCGTCTCCTTGCCGTCGTCCAGCCCGGCGTCGGCGTAGATCCTGCGCAGCTCGTCGTCGGACTTGAAGGTGCCGTCCTCGTTGGCCGCCTTGGACCACGGCACGCTGATCGCGGTCGGCACGTGGCCGGCCCGCTGGGCCTGCTCCTGCGGGAGGTGGGCCGGGGCGAGCAGCCGGCCGGCGTACTCGTCGGGGCTGCGCACGTCGACCAGGTTCTTGGTGCCGATCGCGTCGACGACCTCGTCGCGGAACGCGCGGATCGAGGTGTCCGGCGTCTGCGCGACGTACTGCGTCGCCGGGCGCTCCACCTTGTCGGTGACCAGCGGGCGGGCGTCCAGCTCCCACTTCTTGCGGCCGCCGTCGAGCAGCTTGACGTCCCGGTGGCCGTAGAGCTTGAAGTACCAGTACGCGTACGCGGCGAACCAGTTGTTGTTGCCGCCGTAGAGGATGACGGTGTCGTCGTTGCCGATGCCCCGCTCGGAGAGCAGCGCCGAGAACTGCTCCTGGTTGACGAAGTCCCGGCGCACCGGGTCCTGGAGGTCGGTGCGCCAGTCGAGCTTGACGGCGCCCGCGATGTGGCCGGTGTCGTAGGCCGAGGTGTCCTCGTCGACCTCGACGAAGACGACGCCCGGGGCGTCGATGTTCTTCTCGGCCCACTCGGCCGAGACGAGTGCGGTGTCGCGACTCATCAGATCACTCCCTGTGAGGATGGATGGTGAGCCAGCGCGCGGAGATCGAAGTCGGTGATTGTCGCACCACGCGCGGGACCCAGAGCTAGGAACGGATCACGGGTACGTGCGACGGCGCCGCTGCCGGGCGATCAGGGGGAAAACCGGAGGGTACGCGGACCCTGTGGCCGGTGGCCGCTAAGCGGCCGAGGACAGCTCCGCCGTCAGATGACGGGGCGACACAGGCAGGTGGCCACGCGGCACAGGTCGACCGCGCGCCGTTTGGTGAGGAGCGTCCCCATGGATCGGGAGCCTACCAGCCGGCCCGCCGGACGCCACCGGGCCGACCAGCATCCGGGACACCGCCGGGGCGGGCGGGCGGAGCCTCAGCCGGCCGAGTTGATCGGCACGTTGCGCGCGTCGGCGTCGACCACGAGACCCTCCGGCCTGGGCTCCACCTTGCGCACGTTGAGCTGGAAGGGCAGCTCCGGCAGGGGCACGTCGATCGAGATGCCCCTGGCGTAGTTGGCCAGCAGCGTCTTCGCGAGCGGCAGGTTGGGCAGGCCCTCGGCGGTCAGGTCGTTGAAGCGCAGCGCCACCTTGCCGCCCGCGACCGTCACGTCGGCGGTGCCGTTCACGGTGAGCTTGGCGCCGAGGATGTCGACCGGCGCGGTCACCGCGAGCTTGCCGTTCCGCTCGCCGAGGGTGAGCCCGGGGCGGTCGAGCAGCTTCGCCAGGCTGTCGTAGGTCACCGTGCCCCGGCCGTCGACGCTCTCGGCCACCACGTCACCCTGGCCGGAGCGGAGGGTGTCCAGCGACGCCTTGACGTCGTGCGCGTCCACGTCCAGTCGCGGCACGTCGACCGCGTCGCCCTGCACGTTGCCCCGCACGTCGGTCAGCACGATCGAGATGCGCTCGTACTTGCCGGCGAGCACCTGGGTGAGGAACGGGAAGCCGCCCACCTCGACCTGGGGCGCCGAGGACTGCGCGTCCTGCTTGGCGACCTCCTTCTTCACCTGGTCGGCGATGGCGCGCTCGGCGACACCGGCGGCCACCCGGTCGGCGACGACCAGGAGCCCGGCCAGGACCAGCAGCAGGACGACGAAACCGACCAGCACCTTCCGCCCCCGCCGCCGGGGCCGGCCCTCGTTCGCCGGGTACGCCTCTGCCACGCCGCCTCCTGCCCTCGCCGCCGATCGCCGCAACCGTACTTACCCGGAGCGCCGATTCCCCAACCGCGCGCTCAGAGGAAGAGCACGCACATGGCGTACGCGGCCGGCGCCGCGAGCGCGAAGCCGCCCAGCGGGCCCTGCATGTGCCGGGCCACCCACATGGTCGGGGGCTCCCCGGCCATGAGCCGGCCCGCCTCGGCGTACCCCACGGCGAGGTCGGCCAGCACGGCCGTGCCGGCGGTGACCAGGCCGACCAGCGCGGCGCTGGTCGGGGTGAAGCCGACCAGGTAGCTGCCGAGCAGGGCGCTGGTCAGGGTGCCGAGCATGGCGCCGGCGACCACGCCGGCGGCGCCCCGGGGCACCTGCGGGGCGAGCCGCGGCCAGGGGGCGACGGCGTCGGTCAGCCGGGCCACCAGCAGGGCCACCCCGGTGGCGGTGAGGCAGACGGTGATCGCCTGGGTGCCCTTCGGGATCCGGCTCAGCACGATCAGCGTGGCGAACGCGACCACCCCGACCACGATCAGCAGGGTGCTGCCCAGCGAGTCGGTCACCCGGACCCGGTCGACCCGGCGGACGAGCTGGCCGAGCACGCCGAGCACGAAACCGGCGGCCGCCGCGTAGCCGAGGGGGGCCAGGCCGGCGATCTCCGACTGCACCGCGGCGGCGTCGGCGATCCCGGCCGCACCGGCGCTGACCAGCGCGACGACCAGCAGCGCGGGCGGGCGCATGGCCATCGTCCAGGCCAGCACGAAGAGCAGTTGGACGCCGAAGATGATGAACGCGAAGGGCAGCCGGTGCCCCGGGCCGGCGGTCTGCGCGCCGAGCACCAGGCCGACGCCGAGCAGCGCGGCGAAGCCCGCGACGGTCAGCGCGAGCGGGCGGCGCACCGGGACCGGGGGCACCTCCTCCTCGGGCGCCTCCTCGGACTCGTCGTCCGGTCGGCGGCCCGGTCCGCCCTTGCGGAGCCGGCGGGGCCCCTTCCGCTCCCGCCCGCCGTCGTCGGTGGGACCGGTGCGCGGGGCCGGCGGGTAGCCACGGGCGGGGCCGGCGGGGCCGGGAGCCGCGCCGTCGGACCACGGGTCACGGCCGGTGTCGGGCGAGGTGGAGGGAAACACGCCCCGATCGTGCCAGACCGGGCCGGCCGGGCGGAGTCACGGTTTCGGCAACGTTAAAACCCGAGCCGCGAGCAGGGGCAGATCAGACAAACAGGAAAGGGTACGGAGGTGACGGCCAGGCGATCGGTTACGCTCAAGCCGTTACCCGCCCGTCAGCGACGCCGGGACCCACGCAAGTTCTCAGCGCCACCCCTCCGGAGTGCCGCTGGTCGCGCGCGGCCGCAGAGCCGCCGGGACGGAGGTGATCGTGTGGAGCTCCTGCTGCTGGTGACCGCGCGCGCAGGTGAGCCATCGGCGGTGCTGCCGGCACTCGACCTGCTGCCGCACTCGGTCCGCACCGCGCCGCGCGACGTGCGCACGCTGGTCTCCGGCCCGACCCCGGACGCCGTCCTCGTGGACGCCCGCGCCGAGCTGAGCGAGGCCCGGGCGACCTGCCGGATGCTGCACGCCACCGGGCTGGGCGTCCCGCTGGTCGCGGTCGTCACCGAGGCCGGCCTGATCGCACTCAACGCCGACTGGGGCGTGGACGACGTGATCCTGGCCGGCGCGGGCCCCGCCGAGGTGGAGGCCCGGCTGCGGCTCGCCGTCGGCCGGCTGAGCAACGCGACGGCGGGCGCCGGCGGCTCGATCCGGGCCGGCGAGCTGACCATCGACCCGGACACCTACGCGGCCAAGCTGAAGGGCCGCCCGCTCGACCTCACCTACAAGGAGTTCGAGCTGCTGAAGTTCCTCGCCCAGCACCCGGGCCGGGTGTTCACCCGGGACCAGTTGCTCCGCGAGGTCTGGGGCTACGACTACTTCGGCGGCACCCGCACGGTCGACGTGCACGTCCGGCGGCTGCGGGCCAAGCTCGGCTCGGAGTACGAGTCGATGATCGGCACGGTGCGCCAGGTGGGCTACAAGTTCGTGGTGCCGCCGTCGCGCTCGCTGCCGGAGTCGGAGCCCGCCCCGCTGCCCGTCTGAGCGGAGGCTCGTCGCCCCCGTCCCCCATCGGGGATGCTTAGCCCCTTTCACCCTTTTTGCCCACTCAGTCAGACCTACTCTGACTGCCGGATCTGCCGGGCGAAGGGGGCGACGGTGCGTGCGTTGAACACGGGGGCGACGAACGGTCGGGCCGGCTGATGTCGGCCTCGACGCTCCGCGCGGCCGGGATGGTGACGTTGGTGGTGGCCGCGCTGCTCGGCTCCGCGTTCGCGCTCGGGCGCAGCCTCATGCCCGAGGACCCGCCCCGGGGCAACGGCGTGGCGGCCAGCGTCCGCGCGCCGCACTACGGCGACCAGCCGCCCAGCACCGAGTTTCCCGGCCCGCCGGGCGGCGGTTACGGCGAGCCGAGCCCCACCGCCAGCCCGAGCTCCCCCAACCCCAGCCGCCGGGCCGGCGACAGCGAGGGCCCGTACGGCGCGGAGGTCAGCACCGGCTCGGCCCGGATCGCGCTGACCTTCGACGACGGCCCCGACCCACAGTGGACCCCGCAGGTGCTCGCCCTGCTCAAGGAGTACGGCGTGCGGGCCACGTTCTGCGTGGTCGGCGAGAACGCCGATGCTCACCCCGACCTGGTCCGGTCGATCGTGGCCGACGGACACACGCTCTGCAACCACTCCTGGAACCACGACATCACGCTGGGCGAGCGCTCGCCGGAGGCGATCCGGGACGACCTGAGCCGCACCAACGACGCGATCCTGGCGGCCGCCCCGGACGCGCGGATCGCCTACTTCCGGCAGCCGGGCGGCGCCTGGACCCGCCCCGTGGTGTCGGTCTCCGAGGAGCTGGGCATGACGCCGCTGCACTGGGCGGTCGACCCGACGGACTGGCAGGCGCCCGGCGCCGCCAGGATCGCCGAGGTGGTGCTGGCCGAGACCCGGCCGGGCTCGATCGTCCTCATGCACGACGCGGGCGGCGACCGTTCCGGCACGGTCGAGGCGCTGCAGCACCTCCTCCCCGAACTGCTGCAGCGCTTCCAGCTCGAGGCGCTGCCCACCGGCACCACGTGATCACCGCCACCGCACGGTGCCCGCGTCCGGCATGATCGGCGGCCCGCCGGCCGCTACGGTGGCGGAATGAGCAGCACCACGCCGACCGCCGACCGTGTCGCCCGCGCCGACCGGCTGGCGCCGGTCGAGGTCGCCGAGGTGCTGGCGCTGGCCCGGATCGCCGGTGACGCGGACGGCGCGGACCCGCTCGACGAGCACGTGCTGCTCCGGCTGCGCGACCCGGAGGCGCCCGCCGTGCACCTCACGGCCCGCGCCCCCGACGAGACCCTGACCGGGTACGCCCACCTCGACACCACCGATCCGGCGAACGGGATCGGGGTGGAACTGGTGGTGCATCCGGCGTACCGGCGGCGGGGCACCGGCCGGGCCCTCGCCCGGGGTGTGCTGGCCGCGGCCGCCGGGCCGCTGCGGGCCTGGGCGCACGGCGACCATCCGTCGGCCGCCGCGCTCGCGGTCGACCTGAGCTTCACCCGTGCCCGGGTGCTCTGGCAGCTGCGCCGCCCGCTGACCGCCGCGCTGCCCGAGCCCGCCCTGCCCGAGGGCGTACGGCTGCGTGCGTTCCGCCCCGGCGAGGACGACGACGCCTGGCTGGCGGTCAACAACGCCGCCTTCGCGGAGCACCCCGAGCAGGGCCGGTGGACCCGCGCCGACCTGCGGGTGCGGCTCGCCGAGCCGTGGTTCGACCCGGCCGGCTTCCTGCTCGCGGAGGATTCGGCGACCGGCCGGCTGCTCGGCTTCCACTGGACCAAGGTGCACGAGCGGCCGGGCTCGGCCCGGATCGGCGAGGTCTACGTGCTCGGCGTGGACCCGTCCGCGCACCGCGGCGGCCTCGGCCGGGCGCTCACCACGGCCGGCCTGTCCTACCTGCGCGACCGGCGCGGGCTGGACCGGGTGATGCTCTACGTGGACGACTCCAACAGCGCCGCGGTGGCCCTCTACGAGCGGCTCGGCTTCGCCCGCTGGTCGGCCCACGTCAACTACCACCTCGGCTGACCCCGGGCGCCACCTCCCCGGCCACCGAACGGCGGTCACGGCCGCGTCACGCGGTGGACTCGGCCGGATAACGGGTGCCCGGAAAAATCGTACTATTAGCGATAGTGGCTTGCGAGTTCACGAAATGGACAACGCGCCCTCAGGCTACGGCCACCGGGCCGGCCGTGCCTGTTCATCTTCCGTTCACTTCCGACCGGCGAACCGTCTACCTGGCACTTCTACCTTTCCTTTCAGCCGGTCAGCGCCGGCACCCGGGAGACCGGGCGACCTGACAAAGACGTGAAGGGAAACCCCTCAGGTGAAGCTCCAGCGGCACGGCGCCATTGCCTGCCTCGCTCTTACCGCGGTGCTTGGTCTCAGCGCCTGTGGCTCGGACAACAACGAGCCGACCGGCACCTCCGCCTCGGGCTCCGCCGCCGCGGCGGACTGCGCCACCGGCACGCTGAACGCGCAGGGTTCCTCCGCGCAGAAGAACGCCATGGCCGAGTGGATCAAGGCGTACCAGCAGAAGTGCTCCGGCACCACGATCAACTACGAGCCGAGCGGCTCCGGCGCCGGCGTCCAGGCGTTCATCGCGGGCACCGCCGACTTCGCCGGCTCCGACTCCGCCCTCAAGGAGGACGAGCAGCCGAAGGCCGACGCCAAGTGCGCCGGTGGCCAGGCCCTCAACCTGCCGATGGTGATCGGCCCGGTCGCGATCGTCTACAACGTCAGCGGCGCGGACAACCTCCAGTTCAGCCCGGCCACCCTGGCGAAGATCTTCGCCGGCAAGGTGACCAAGTGGGACGACGCGGCGATCAAGGCCGACAACCCGGACGCCAAGCTGCCGTCGACCGCGATCCAGGCGGTGCACCGCTCCGACGAGTCGGGCACCACCGACAACTTCACCAAGTACCTGTCGAAGACCGCCACGGCGGACTGGACCTTCGAGAACTCCAAGGCGTGGAAGGCCCCGGGCGGCGTCGGCGCGGCGAAGTCCGACGGTGTGGCCAGCAAGGTCAAGGGCACCGAGGGCACCATCAGCTACGTCGAGTGGTCCTACGCCGAGAACTCCAGCCTGAAGATGGCCAAGGTCAAGAACGGCAACGGTGAGTTCGTCGAGCTGACCGGCGACTCGGCCGGCAAGACCATCGCCGGGGCCAAGTTCGAGGGCCAGGGCAACGACCTCAAGATGTCGATCGACTACAACACCAAGGAGGCCGGGGCGTACCCGATCGTCCTGGCGACCTACGAGATCGTCTGCAGCAAGGGCCTCGCCGCCGACAAGCTGCCGCTGGTCAAGGGCCTGCTGAGCCACGCCGCCAGCTCCGAGGGCCAGCAGGAGCTGGTCGAGCTGGGCTACGCCCCGCTGCCCGAGACGGTCCGCACCAAGGTCGAGACCGCGGTCAAGAGCCTCTCCTGACGCACTGACCACACACCTCCTCTACCGAAGCGAGCGAGCAGATGGGTGACACCCCTCACCGCTCGGCGCACGCCGGCACCGGCGGGACCCGCGTGGCCACGAGCCACGAGTGGCCCGCCGGTGCCTCGGCGCGTGTGGCCGAGCCCTCCGGCATCCCTGGCATCCCCGACAACGGCCTGGGTGGCGGCGGTGGGCTGCCCCGGGCCCGGGCCTTCGGCGCGGAACGCGCGTTCCGTGGCCTGACCCTGGCCGCCGGCACCACCGTCCTGGTGGTCATCGCGGCCATCGCGATCTTCCTGATCGCCAAGGCGGTGCCGGCCCTGCGGGTCAACACCGAGTCCTTCTGGACCTTCGAGGGCTGGTTCCCGAACGACGACCCGCCGAAGTTCGGCATCGGCGCGCTCGCCTTCGGCACCGTCCTGAGCTCGCTGCTGGCGCTGCTCATGGCGGTGCCCGTGGCGCTGGGCATCGCCCTCTACCTGTCGCACTACGCCCCGCGCCGCCTGGGCAACGCCCTCGGCTTCCTCATCGACCTGCTGGCCGCCGTGCCGAGCGTGGTCTTCGGCCTGTGGGGCCGCGACTACTTCGCCCAGCCGGTCGCCGACCTGTCGGCCTGGCTGAACAAGTACTTCGGCTGGATCCCGATCTTCGGCGAGGGCCCGTACGGCAGCTCGATCCTGCTCGGCTCGGTGGTGCTGGCGATCATGGTGCTGCCCATCGTCACCTCGCTCTCCCGCGAGGTGTTCCGGCAGACCCCGACCGCCAACGAGGAGGCCGCCCTGGCGCTCGGCGCCACCCGCTGGGAGATGGTCCGCACCGCCGTCCTGCCCTACGGCCGGCCGGGTGTCATCGCCGCCGTGATGCTGGGCCTGGGCCGGGCGCTCGGCGAGACCATCGCGCTGGCGCTGACCCTCGGCTCCACGTACGCCATCTCGTTCAACATCCTGCAGAGCGGTGGCAACTCGATCGCCGCGAACATCGCGAACCGGTTCGCCGAGGCGAACGACACCGGCCGGGGCGCGCTCATCGCCTCCGGCCTGGTGCTCTTCGCGATCACGCTGATGGTCAACATCACCGCGCGGGCGATCATCTACCGCCGCCGCGAGTTCACGGAGTCGGCCGCATGACCACCACCGTCACCTCCCACCGCCCGCAGCCGCCGGCCCAGCCGCTCACGCTGCGGGCCCGGCGACTCCCGGCGTACGCCGCGCCCGCCATCGCCGTCGTGGCACTGCTGGTCTCGGCCGGCATCGTCTACGGCGCCGGCATCGGCGGCCCGGTCCTGGTCGTGGTCATCGCCGCGCTGCTCTACCTGGCCGGCCTCTACACCGCCGCGAAGGCGGTGGAGGGCCGGCGGGCCGCCCGCAACCGGACCTGGAGCGCGCTCATCCACTCCGCCTTCGTGCTGGCGGTGCTGCCGCTGGCCTCGGTGGTCTGGACCCTGGTGAGCAAGGGCACCGAGCGGCTGGACGGCAACTTCTTCGGCACCTCGATGAACAACATCGGGGCCCGGGACGCCAACGGCGGCGCCTACCACGCCATCATCGGCACCCTGGAGCAGGTCGGCATCGCCACGCTGATCACCGTCCCGCTCGGCGTGCTGTGCGCGATCTACATCGTCGAGTACGGCCGGGGCCGGTTCGCCTTCACCATCCGCTTCTTCGTGGACGTGATGACCGGCATCCCGTCGATCGTCACCGGCCTGTTCGTGCTGGCCTTCTGGGTGCTGGTCGTCTCGCCGTGGTTCAACGACGGCCGGCCGGGCTTCTCCGGCTTCGCCGCCGCGCTGGCCCTGAGCGTGCTCATGCTGCCGACCGTGGTGCGCTCCACCGAGGAGATGCTCCGCCTCGTGCCGGCCCCGCTGCGCGAGGGCGCCTACGCCCTCGGCGTACCGAAGTGGAAGACCATCCTGCGGGTCGTGCTGCCGACCGCGCTGCCCGGCATCGTCACCGGCATCATGCTCGCCATCGCGCGGGCGGCCGGCGAGACCGCGCCGGTGCTGCTCGTCGCCGGCGGCGGCGCCGCGATCAACTTCAACCCGTTCGAGAACAACCAGTCGTCGCTGGCCCTCTTCGTCTACCAGCAGGCCGGCGAGGCCTCGAAGTACTCGCCGGCGCGGGCGTGGACCGCGGCGCTGACCCTGGTCGTCCTCGTCCTCGTCCTGACCGTCGCGGCGAAGTTGCTGGCCCGTCGTAACCGGCTCGGCCGATGAACCCCGGAGGTACCGCCACCATGGCCAAGCGCATCGAAGCCACCGACGTCACCGCCTACTACGGCGGGTTCAAGGCGATCGAGAACATCAACCTGACCGTCGAGCCCAAGACGGTCACCGCCCTCATCGGCCCGTCCGGCTGCGGGAAGTCCACCTTCCTGCGGTCGATCAACCGGATGCACGAGGTGCTCCCGGGTGCCCGGGTCGAGGGCAGCCTGACCATCGACAACCAGGACATCTACGACCGCGACGTCGACGTCACCGCCGTCCGCCGGATGATCGGCATGGTCTTCCAGCGGCCGAACCCGTTCCCCACCATGAGCATCTTCGAGAACGTGGTGGCCGGCCTGCGGCTCAACGGCGTCCGGCGCAAGTCGATCCTGGAGGAGGCGGCCGAGAAGGCGCTCCGCTCGGCGAACCTCTGGGACGAGGTGAAGGACCGGCTCGGCAAGCCGGGCGCCGGCCTCTCCGGCGGTCAGCAGCAGCGGCTCTGCATCGCCCGCACCATCGCGGTCGAGCCGCAGGTGGTGCTCATGGACGAGCCCTGCTCGGCACTGGACCCGATCTCCACGCTGGCCATCGAGGACCTGATGTTCCAGCTCAAGGACAAGTTCACCATCATCATCGTCACGCACAACATGCAGCAGGCCGCCCGGGTGTCCGACCGGACCGCCTTCTTCTCCATCGAGAAGACCGGCGACCCGGGCCGGCTCATCGAGTACGACAACACCCAGAAGATCTTCAGCAACCCGAGCCAGAAGAAGACCGAGGACTACATCACCGGCCGCTTCGGCTGAGCCGCTGACAAGCCCGGTCCGCGAGGGCCCCGGTCGATCCCGACCGGGGCCCTCGGCGTGTCCGCGCCGGCTCAGCGCAGCGCGGCGAAGAACCGCCGGAGGTCCGTCACCAGCAGGTCGGGCACCTGGTGGGCGGCGAAGTGCCCGCCCCGGTCGTACGTGTGCCAGGAGACGATGTTCTTGTGGTCGCGCTCGGCGAGCGTGCGGATCGACTGGAAGTCCCAGGCGAAGTTGGCCAGGCCGAGCGGCACGGTGGTCGGCTCCGGCACCGCCGTGCCCCGGCCGTTGACCTTCTGTGTCGGGTGCACCACCTCGGCGTCCTCGTAGTAGTAGCGGGCCGCCGAGGCGGCCGTGTTGGTCAACCAGTAGATCGTCGTGTTGGTGAGCACGTGGTCGACGTCGATCTGGTCCCCCATGAGCTGGCCCAGCCAGCCGAGCAGGCCCACCGGCGAGTCGGCCAGCGCGTGCGCGACGTTCTGCGGCTCGGTCGAGTGCAGCTTGTCGTAGGCGCCCCGCCGCTGCACGAACCAGTCGGCGAACGCCACCTTGCCCCGCTCCTCCTCGGTGAGCGCGGCAAGCTCGGCGGGGTCACCGGACGGCAGGGAGAAGACCTGCGTGACGTGCACCCCCAGCACGTGCTCCGGGTCGGCCCGGCCCACCTCGGGGGAGACGAACGCGCCGAGGTCGTTGCCGGCCGCGCCGTACCGCTCGTAGCCGAGGCGGCGCATCAGCTCGGCCCAGGCCCGGGCCACCCGGTGACGGTTCCAGCCGCGCTCCCGGGTCGGCCCGGAGAAGCCGAACCCCGGTACGGACGGGATGACCAGGTGGAACGCGTCGGCCGGGTCGCCGCCGTGCGCTCGCGGGTCGGTCAGCGGGCCGATCACGTCCAGCCACTCGGCAACGGTGCCCGGCCAGCCGTGGGTGAGGATCAGCGGGGTGGCCCCCGGCTCGGGCGAGCGGACGTGCAGGAAGTGCACCCGCTGCCCGTCGATCTCGGTGGTGAACTGCGGGTACGCGTTGAGCCGCGCCTCCCACTCCCGCCAGTCGTAGGTGGTGCGCCAGCGCTCGGCCAGCCGCCGCACCCAGCTCAGCGGGACGCCGTACTCCCAGCCGGGCGGGACCGGGCCGGCGGGAGCGGCCGGGGCGGGGTCGGCAGGCAGTTCCTCGGCCCAGCGGGTCCGGGCCAGCCGGTCGGCGAGGTCGTCCAGGTCGGCCTGCGTCACGTCGATGCGGAACGGGACGATCGCGGTGTTGTCAGTCATGCCCCGAGCGTAGGAAGGGATTAGGAACGGTCCATTCCTAATGCGCTGGCAGAATCCGGGAAATGTTGGAGACCTCGGCGCGACTGCTGCGCCTGCTGTCGCTGTTGCAGACCCCGCGCGACTGGACCGGCGCCGAACTGGCCGACCGCCTGGCGGTGAGCACCCGCACCGTGCGCAACGACGTGGAGCGGCTGCGCGCACTCGGCTACCCGGTGCACGGCACCCGGGGCGCGGTCGGCGGCTACCGGCTGGGCGCCGGCGCGGCCCTTCCCCCACTGCTCCTCGACGACGAGGAGGCGGTGGCCGTGGCGGTCGGGCTGCGTACGGCGGCGGGCGGCAGCGTGGCCGGCATCGAGGAGACCTCGCTGCGGGCGCTGGCCAAGCTGGAGCAGGTGCTCCCCCACCGGCTGCGGCGCCGGGTCACCGCCCTGCACACGCACACCGTCCGGGTCCCGCACGACCAGCCCGGCCCGACCGTGGACGCCGGGACGCTCAGCCTGATCGGGGCCGCCTGCCGCGACCGGGAGCGGCTGCGCTTCGACTACGTCCGGCACGACGGGACCGCCGACCGGCGGGACGTCGAGCCGTACCGGCTGGTCAACTGGGGTCGGCGCTGGTACCTGGTGGCCTTCGACCCGGCGCGGGACGACTGGCGCACCTTCCGGGTGGACCGGATCAGCCCGCGTACCCCGACCGGCCCCCGCTTCGCGGCCCGTGACCTGCCCGGTGACGTGGTGGACCGGGTCCGGCACGGGGTCTCCGCGGCCGCGTGGCGGCACCGGGCCACGGTGCGCGTGCACGCCCCTGCCGAGGTGGTGGCCGACCGGATCAACCCGGCCGTCGGCACCGTCGAGCCGGCCGGCGACACGGCCTGCCTCCTGCACACCGGCGCCGACCGGCTGGAGACCATCGCGGTCTGGCTCGGCCTGCTCGACCTCGACTTCACCGTCGAGGACCCGCCCGAACTGGCCGACCTCCTGCGTACCCTCGCGGCCCGCTACCTCCGCGCCGCCGGGTGAGGTCAGGACAGGCGGAAGCGGGGCGCCTCGGCGTCGGAGAGGTCCAGGTGCGGGGTGACCGGGGTGCCGGGCTCGCGCCCGGCCGCCGCGCGGGCCACGCCCGCCAGGTCGCCGGCGGCGGCCACCTCGCCGAGGGTGACCATCGTGGGCGGGAGCATGGTGAGCTCGCCGGCCTCCGCCCGGGCCAGGGCGTCCGCCGGGCGCAGCCACAGCGTGTGGTCGGCCTCGCCGGAGACGTCCCGGGTCCGCTGCCCCTCCGGCAGCAGGGCGACGAAGAAGTAGGTGTCGAAGCGGCGGGGCTCGAACTCCGGGGTGATCCACCGGCTCCACGGCAGCAGCAGGTCGGACCGGAGGGTGAGGCCCTTCCCGGCCAGCAGGTCGGCGAAGCCGGCCCGCCGGGCCACCAGGTCCTGGCGGGCCGCCTCCCAGTCGTCGCCGCTGACGTCGCCCACCACGGTCCCGGCGTCCGGGCCGGCCAGCAGCACGCCCGCCTCCTCGAAGACCTCGCGGGCGGCGGCGCAGACCACCGCCTGCGCGGCGGCCGGATCGAGGCGGAGCCGCTCGCCCCACTCGGCCGGCGTCGGGCCCGCCCAGCCCAGGTGGGCCTGCGAGTCCGAGCGGTCCACGCCGCCGCCGGGGAAGGCGTACATCCCGCCGAAGGTCATGGCGGCCACCCGGCGGATCAGGTAGACCTCGAAGTCCGCACCGGCCGGGCGGAGCAGCAGCACGGTGGCGGCGACCCGGGGCACGGCCGGCACACCACCCTCGGCGCGGAACCGGCGGGCGTGCTCCACCAGGGCGGGCGGCGCCGCGAAGCCGTCGATCGTCATGCCCCCGAGCCTAGTTCCCAGCAGTGGATCATGCGGGCAGCGGACGATCGGGACGACGGCTTGCCCGCCCCACCAACTTGATGTCGTAGGTGAATCGCCACCCCATCCCCGTCCGGGCGCGATGGGGCGGGCCGAAGTGATTCATCCACGTCATCAGATTTCTAGGCGCTCGCGGACCATGGCCGGCCTCGACGGTCCGCTCTGTTCTCTTGGACGCGCCGTTGAGTCGGCCCCCGGGCCGCGCCGATGGGCGGCGGATGGCAGGGTCGGGGCCCATGATCGATGAGTTCGCGAAAGAGTACCTGCACGACGACCTGCGCTCGATCCGCGAGACGGTGCTGTGGAAGCTCGACGGGCTGTCCGAGTACGACGTGCGCCGCCCCCTGACCGTGACGGGTACCAACCTGCTCGGCCTGGTCAAGCACCTGTCGATAATGGAATGCAGGTACTTCGGTGAGGTCTTCGGCCGGCCGTCCCCCGAGCCCGTGGCCCCGTGGGACGTCGACGACGACGGCACCGACATGTGGGCGACCGAGCACGAGACGCGCGAGGAGATCATCGGCCGCTACCGGCGGGTGTGGAAGCACTCGGACGCGACGATCGACGCCCTCGCCATCGACTCGCCCGGGTACGTGCCCTGGTGGCCACGCCCCGACGTGAAGCTGTTCAACATCCTGGTCCACGTGCTCACCGAGACGAGCCGGCACGCCGGACACGCCGACATCCTCCGCGAACAGCTCGACGGCTCCACCGGGGCAGCAGCCGAATACGCACACCTGGAACCCGACAGGGCGACCTGGGCGGCGCGGCGTGCGGCGATCGAGCGGGCCGCCCGAGCGGCCGCGGCCGACGCACCGCACTGAGCCTTCCCGACGGATGGATCTTCCTCCCGGCGGCGCGACGGCTCGGGATAGCGTGCCGGCATGACGCGTTGGGGAATCCTGGCCACCGGAAACATCGCCGCTCGCTTCGCCGAGGACCTGCGGCTCGCGCCCGGGGCCGAGCTGGTGGCGGTCGGCTCGCGTACCCGGGAGAGCGCCGACCTGTTCGCGCAGCGGCACAGCATCCCCCGGGCGTACGCCTCCTGGGCGGAACTGGCCGCGGACCCGGACGTGGACGTCATCTACGTGGCCACCCCGCACGCCGCGCACCACGAGGCGGCCCTCACCTGCCTGGCCGGCGACAAGGCCGTGCTGGTGGAGAAGCCCTGCACGCTCGACCTGCCCACCACCACCGAGCTGGTCGAGACGGCCCGCGCCCGCGGAGTCTTCCTCATGGAGGCCATGTGGATGCGGACGAACCCGCTCATCCTGCGGGTGCTGGAGCTGATCCGGGACGGCGCGATCGGCGAGGTCACCCACGTCCGGGCGGACTTCGGCGCGGCCGGCCCGTTCCCCCCGGAGCACCGGATGCGGGCCCGGACGCTGGGCGGCGGCGCCCTGCTCGATCTCGGCGTCTACCCGCTGAGCCTGGCCCACCTGGTGCTCGGCGTGCCGCAGCAGGTGCACGCCTGGGCGAAGCTGAGCCCTGAGTCGGTGGACGAGAACACCGGCATCGTCCTGGGCTGGGACTCGGGGGCGGTGGCCACGCTGAGCTGCGGGATCGTCGGCGCGACCGCGATCACCGCCGCGATCACCGGCACGACCGGCCGGATCGACCTGCCGGAGCCGTTCTACCGGCCCGCCGCGGCGGTGCTGCACCGGGCCGGCGCGGAGCCGGAGACCATCCCGGCCGACCTGGCCGGCGGCGGCTACCAGTACGAGGCGATCGAGGTGCAGCGCTGCCTGGAGGCGGGGCTGATCGAGAGCCCGCTGGTGCCGCACGACACCACCCTGGAGCTGATGGGCCTGGTGGACGACATCAAGGCCCGGATCGGCGTCACCTACGCGTGAGGGGTCCCCCGCCACGGCGGGGAACCCCTCGACGTCGGGCGCTCAGAAGAGCGGGCGGACCAGCAAATACGCCAGGCAGGCGATCGCCGCGGCGGCCGGGAACGTGATGATCCAGGCGATCACGATGTTGCCGGCCACGTTCCAGCGGACCGCGGAGAGCCGCTTGGTCGCGCCGACACCCATGATCGCCGAGGTGATCGTGTGGGTGGTGGAGATCGGGGCCTTCAGCACCAGGGCGTTGAAGTAGAGCACGGCGCTGGCCACGGTCTCGGCCGCGAAGCCCTCCGGCGGGCCCAGGTCGATGATCTTCCGGCCCAGGGTCCGGATGATCCGCCAGCCACCCGCGTAGGTGCCGGCCGCCAGCATGGCCGCCGACGTCCAGAACACCCAGCCGGGGATGTGCGTCTTGGACTCCTGGAAGCCACCCGTGTAGAGGGCCAGCACGATGATGCCCATGGTCTTGGCGGCGTCCTGCATGCCGTGGCCGACCGACATGGCCGCCGCCGAGGCGGTCTGGGCCCAGCGGAAGCCGCGGTTGAGCTTGCCGGGCTGGCCCTTCCGGAACAGCCACAGGATCGCCAGCATCACCAGGAAGCCGAGCACGAGGCCGACCACCGGCGAGAGCACCATCGGGATGATGACCTTCTCGAGGATGTTGCCCCACTGCACGACACCGTCGTTGGCGAACAGGGTCGCCCCGACCAGGCCGCCGAAGAGGGCGTGCGAGGAGGACGACGGGAGGCCGAAGTACCAGGTGATCAGGTTCCAGGCGATCGCGCCGAGCACCCCGGCGAAGACCACCCCCAGGCTCTCGATCCCGGTGGGCAGTGTGACCAGGCCGTCGCCGACCGTCTTGGCCACCCCGGCGCCGAAGTGCGCGCCGACGAAGTTGCCGACGGCGGCCAGCGCGAGGGCGACCCGGGGTGTCAGCGCGCGGGTGGACACGCTGGTGGCGATCGCGTTCGCCGCGTCATGGAAGCCGTTCGTGTAGTCGAACGCCATGGCGACCACGATCACCGCCAGCACGGCGATGAGTTCGGGACTCACGGGATCAGGACTCCTTGACCGCGATGGTCTCGACTGTGTTGGCCACGTGCTCGAAGGCGTCGCAGGCGGCCTCCAGTTCGTCGGCCACCTCCTTCATCTTCAGCACCGTGAGCGCGTCGTACTCACCGCTGAAGAGGCGGACCAGCAGCATCCGGTAGGCCTGGTCACCGTCGTTCTCGAGTCGGTTGCACTCGATCCAGTAGTCCTCGAGATCCTTCATCGACTTCAGCCGGGGCATCGCCTCGGCGGTCAGCTTGGCCTGCTGGTCGAGGACGTTGACCAGCTCGTGCATCTCGCGCGGCAGGGAGGGCAGCTTGGTGAGGCCGTAGAGGTAGAGCAGGTTGCCGACCGCCTCCAGGTGGTCCATCACGTCATCGAGCAGCGAGCCCAGACGGTAGATGTCCTCCCGGTCGAAGGGGGTGATGAAGGTGGAGTTGATCTTCTTGTAGAGCTCGTGGGTGATCTGGTCGCTGTCGTGCTCGACCTCGGTGAGCCGCTCGCTCACGGACTGGACCTCGACGCCCGGCAGAGCCAGCTCGTTGAGCAGCTCGGTCCCCTTCACCAGGTTCTGCGCGGCCCTGGTAAAGAGCTCGTAGAAGGCGCCCTCGGTGGGACGGAAGGAAAACTTCACAGCACGGACCTCGTCGTGTCGGTGGAAGGGTGGCCGTCGCCCCGGAGGGCGTCTGCTCTGCGCATGCTAGGTACCCCGTGGAACCGGGCAACGCCCGGCCCACCCCTGGTCAGGCCCGATTCACCGCTCGTTCACCTGCTGTTCACCTTGCCTCGTCCCGCCCTCGCTCCGCAGCCGGTCCCGCTCCCTCGCGAGGTCGAAATCGGCAGGCGGATACCCCAGATCCAACCCACCGAACGTCTCGCTGAGCAGGTGCGCCACGGCCCAGTCGCGGTACCACTTCCGGTCCGCCGGCACCACGAACCAGGGGGCGTCGTCCGGGCCGCACCGCTCGATCGCCTCGGCGTACGCCGCCTGGTAATCGTCCCATCGGGCCCGGGTGTCCAGATCGCTCGGGTTGTACTTCCAGTACTTCGTCGGGTCGGTGAGCCGCTCCATCAGCCGCTCGCCCTGCTCGGCGTAGGAGATGTGCAGCATGACCTTCACCACGGTGACGGCGTTGCCGGCCAGCTCCCGCTCGAAGTCGTTGATCAGGGCGTAGCGGCCCCGCCAGGTGACCTCGTCGACCAGGCCCTCGACCCGGGCGATCAACACGTCCTCGTAGTGGGAGCGGTTGAAGACGCCCACGTAGCCGGGCGGCGGGAGGGCCCGGCGGATCCGCCAGAGGAAGTCGTGCCGCCGCTCCTCCTCGGTGGGCGGGCCGAACGAGCGGATGTGCAGGCCGAGCGGGTTCATGGCGCCGGCCACCCGCTTGACCGTGCCGTCCTTCCCACCGCAGTCCATGGCCTGGAGCACCAGCAGCACCCGGCGCGGGCGGTCGCCGGCCAGGTGGGCGCCGGCCTGGGTCGGGGCGCTGGTCGCGCTGCCCGGGCCGGCCGCGCCCTTCGCGGCGGCGTAGAGCATCTCCTGCTGCCGGCCGAGCTCCGCGCCGAGCAGCTCGACCTGCCCGCGCGCCCACTCCTTGCGCCCCTTGCCGCGCCCGGCCGCCGCGGGCAGCCCCGGGGTCGACCGGGGTTCGATCGCCGCCAGGTCCACCGGGCCCGGGCCGGCCCGGAGCAGCTCCCGCATCGACCCGCCCTCGGGCCGCACCACCTCGTCGACACCGCTCATCCCTCGATCCTCACCCACCCCGCCCGCACCCGCCTCCCGAGCGATGTCACACCCGGGGACGGCGGGGCATCCGGGGGTACGGGGAGAATGGGGGCTCCGGGCGGGAGGAGCGCGACGTGCACGAGCGGGCGGCGGAGTTCGAGGCTGAACGCGGGCACCTGCTGGCGGTGGCGCAGCGGATGCTGGGCAGCCGCAGCGAGGCGGAGGACGCGGTCCAGGAGACCTGGCTGCGCTACGCGGGCGCGCTCGGCGACCCGGCCGACCGCGAGAAGATCCGGGACCTGCGCGGCTGGCTCACCACCACCTGCTCACGGATCTGCCTGGACGTGCTCCGCTCCGCCCGCGTGCGCCGCGAGGCGTACCCCGGTCAGTGGCTGCCGGAGCCGGTGGTGAGCCCGGTGCCGGCCGCGGACGGGTTCGCCCCCGACCCGGCCGAGCGGGTGATCCGCACCGACCAGCTCGGCACCGCCCTGCTGGTGGTGCTGGAGCGGCTGACCCCCGAGCAGCGGGTGGCGTTCGTGCTGCACGACGTCTTCGCCGTGCCGTTCGCCACGGTCGCCGAGGTGCTGGGCACCACCCCGGCGGCGGCCCGGCAGCTGGCCTCCCGGGGCCGTCGCGCGGTCACCGCGCCGGACGTCCCCCGGCACACCGCCGACCTGGCCGAGCAGCACAAGGTGCTCGCCGCGTTCATGGCGGCGGTCGAGTCCGGCGAGCTGGACCGGCTGGCCGAGGTGCTGGCCCCCGACGTGGTGGTGATCGGCGACAGCGGCGGGCACTTCCCGGCCGCCCGCCGGCCGGTGGTCGGCGCCGAGCTGGCGGGCCGCTTCCTCCTCGGCCTCTTCGGCCAGGCCGCCCGCTGGGGCGGCCCCCTGCACGCCCGGCCGGTGCTGGTCGACGGCACGCTGGGCTGGCAGGCGGAGACGGTCTACCGGGACGGACGGCCGCTGCGGATGGTCACCTCGTTCGCCGTGCACGACGGGCGGATCACCGCCGTGTTCAACCAGCTCAACCCCGAGAAGGTGGAGCACCTGAGCGGGGTCGAGGAAGGCGGCTGGCCGCCGCGCTACTGAGGCCGGTTCAGACGACCAGGGAGAGCCACTTCCGGTACGACGTGGCGAACGGCTCGGTGCCGTCGCCGAGCGCGCCGAGCAGCCAGCGGGCCGCCGCCTCGGCCTCGGCCACCACGTCGTCGGGGTAACCCCAGCGGGCCCGGTGCTCGGCGAACTCGTCCTCGTCGCGCAGCTCGACCAGGCCGGTCTCGCGCCGGCGCACCACGTCCAGGTCGAGGTCGACCAGGTCGACCGTCTCGTCGCCCTCCCAGCGGGCGGGAGTGGCGATGTCGCAGTAGACCTCGCTGGTGCGCGGGGGCGGGTTGAACATGCCGGTCCACCAGCCGTGGTGGGGCACCAGCAGGACGAACGGGATCTGCTCCACGGAGGGCCGGCCGTGGTAGACCGACTCGGTGCCGGCCGGCACGCCGAGCCAGACACCGAGGTCGTCCTCGGCGAGCCGGCGGGCCGGGTAGTCGCGGTGTGCGCTGCCGTCGTACTTGCGGTAGATCACGCGGACCACGTCGCTCGGCATGACTGGCACCCTAACCGATTCCGGCCACGCGACGCGATCGGCAGGTAACCGGACGCGACGCGCCCGGCACGCCACGCGGCGGAGCGGCCCGCCCCCTGTCGGCGGCGGCGGGTACGGTCGCACGGTGACCGCGCCCCGCACCGCCACCGGCCCCGTTCCCAAGAAGCGCCGGGGCGGCCGGCCCGGCGGCGGCGAGCTGCTGGCCGCCGCGGTCGGCGCGGTCCCGGGCGGCGCGACGCGGGCCGGCCAGCAGCAGATGGCCGAGGCGATCGAACGCAGCGTCGCCTCCGGTGAGCACCTGCTCGTGCAGGCCGGCACGGGCACCGGCAAGTCCCTGGCCTACCTGGCCCCGGCGCTGACCGTGGACGGCCCCGTGGTGGTCTCCACCGCCACCCTGGCGCTGCAGTCCCAGCTGGTCGATCACGACCTGCCCCGGCTGGCCGACGCGGTCGAGCCGGTGCTCGGCCGCCGCCCCACCTTCGCGGTGCTGAAAGGGCGGCACCACTACCTGTGCCTGGCTCGGCTGGACAGCTCGGTCGAGGAGGAGCCGGAGGACACCCTCTTCGACGCGCCGCGCCCGAGCGGCGGCGGCACGAAGTGGCTCGGTGAGGCGGGCCGCCTGGGCAAGCAGATGCAGCGGCTGCGCGACTGGGCCGAGGAGACCGCCACCGGCGACCGGGACGAGCTGGACCCGGGCGTGGACGACCAGGTGTGGCGGAGCGTGTCGATGCCGGCCCGGGAGTGCGTGGGCGCCACCCGCTGCCCGTTCGGCCAGGAGTGCTTCGCGGAGGCGTCCCGGGCCCGGGCCCGCGAGGCGGACATCGTGGTGACCAACCACAGCCTGCTGGCCGTCGACATGCTCGCCGGCCGGCACATCGTGCCGCCGCACAAGCTGCTCGTGGTCGACGAGGCGCACGAGCTGGCCGACCGGGTCTCCTCGGCGGCACAGGCCGAGCTGGAGCCCCAGCTCATCGACCGGTCCGCCCGCCGGGCCCGGCCGCTGCTGCGCCCCGAGGTGGCCGAACGGCTCACCGAGGCCGGCGACGCGCTCGCCGTGGGGCTGGCCGAGGCGCCCGCCGGGCGGCTCACCAACGGCCTGCCGCCCGCGCTGCGCGAGGCGTGCACCCTGCTCGACGCGGCCACCCGGGCGGCGCTGGAGGCGATCGGCGACATCAAGGCCGACGACCCGGACCCGGTGCGCAAGCAGCAGGCCAAGGCCGTGCTCGACGAGCTATCCACCACCGGGCAGCGGCTGCTGGAGGAGGCCGACCACGACGTGGCGTGGGTGGAGAAGCCGGAGAACGGCAGCCGCCGCGCGCTGGTCGTGGCGCCGCTCTCGGTCGCCGGCACCCTCGCCACCCACCTCTACGACGAGCGCACCGTCGTCGCCACCTCGGCCACCCTGGCACTCGGCGGCCGGTTCGACACGGTGGCCCGGGCGCTGGGGCTGGACGCGCCGCCGCCCGCGCCGCCCTCCCCCGCCGCCGCCGCGCTGGCCAGCGCGGCCGCCGCCGGCCGTGCCGGCACCACGCCCCCGGTGGCGAGCACCGACGGCAGCCGGGCGGCCATCGGCACGGTTCCGGCCACCGAGGGGCCCGGCTGGACGTCGCTCGACGTCGGCTCACCCTTCGACTACGCCCGCCAGGGCATCCTGTACGTCGCCGCGCACCTGCCCCGGCCCAGCGTCTCGGGGCTGCCCGAGGCGGCCGGCGAGGAGTTGCTGGCGCTGGTCGGCGCGCTCGGTGGGCGTACCCTCGGGCTCTTCTCCTCCCGGCGGGCCGCGCAGCAGGCGGCGGAGCTGCTCCGCGCGCGCACCGACCTGCCGGTGCTGCTCCAGGGCGAGGAGGCGCTGCCGCTGCTGGTCCGCCGGTTCCGCGAGGAGCGGGAGAGCTGCCTGTTCGGGGTGATGTCGCTCTGGCAGGGCGTGGACGTGCCGGGCGACTCCTGCCAGCTCGTGGTGATCGACCGGCTGCCGTTCCCGCGGCCCGACGAGCCCCTCGCGGCGGCCCGGGCGGCGGCCGTCGACGCCGGGGGCGGCTCCGGCTTCGCGGCGGTGAGCGTGCCGATCGCGGCGGTCCGGCTGGCCCAGGGCGTCGGCCGCCTGATCCGGGCCACCGGCGACCGGGGCGTGGTGGCGGTGCTCGACTCCCGGTTGGAGACCGCCCGGGGCTACGGCCCGTTCCTGCGCCGCTCGCTGCCCCCGTTCTGGTACACCACCCGCCCGGACGTGGCCCGCGGCGCGCTGGAGCGGCTCCGGAAGAGCTGACGCCCGCGCCTCCCCGGGCAGGGGCGACGCGGGCGTCCGGGGCTTGGTCGGGTCAGGGCGCCTGGGAGGCGACCACCACGGCGTCGGGCGGGGTGTCCGGCACGGTCCGCGCGGCGAGCCGGCGGATGGCGGTGTTGAGCACGGCGATCAGCGGCACCGCGACCAGCGCGCCCGCGATGCCGGCCAGCACCACCCCGGCGGCGATGCCGATGATCACGGCGAGCGGGTGGATGGCCACCGCCCGACCCATGATCAGCGGCTGGAGCACATGCCCCTCGACCTGCTGCACGCCGATGACCACGCCCAGGATGATCAGCGCGGTCACCGGGCCGCTGTCGACCAGCGCCACCAGCACGGCCACCACCCCGGACAGGAAGGCACCGACGATCGGGATGAACGCGCCCAGGAAGACCAGCGCGGCCAGCGGGAACGCGAACGGGATGTCGAAGATGACCAGGAAGATGCCGATGCCCACGGCGTCGATGAAGGCGACCAGCACGGTGGCCCGGACGTAGGCGCCGAGCGTCGCCCAGGAGGCACGGCCGGCGTCGTCCACCTTCCAGCGGGCCTTGACCGGCAGCAGCCGGACCAGGAACCGCCAGATGTTGCTGCCGTCCCGGAGGAAGAAGAAGGTCGCGAAGAGCACCAGGACCGTGCCGGTGAGCACCTCGGCCAGCGTGGCCGCCGTGTTGAGCGCCCCGCTGGTGAACTTCTCCGTGTTGCCGTTGATCCAGCTCTGCGCCTCGTCGATGTAGCGGTTGAGCTGGCCGTCGGAGAGGTGCAACGGGCCGGTCTTGAGCCAGTCCTGGATCTGCCGGACGCCCTGGGACGACTTCTCACTCAGCTCCGGCACGCCCTGGATGAACTCGTTGACCACCAGGGTCAGCGTGCCGATCACCGCGGCCAGGCCGCCGACCAGCACCACGCCGGTGGCCAGCGAGCGGGGCAGCCGGGCCTTGAGCAGCCAGCCGACCGCCGGGGCGAGCAGCGCGGAGAGCAGGAGCGCGACCGCCAGCGGGATGATGACGATGCGGATCGTGCCGACGATCTTGAGCAGCGACCAGGTCACGATGCCGATGACAATGAGCCGCCAGCACCAGGCCGCGGCGATCCGCAGCGCGTGCGGCACCTCCACGTCGTCCTGGCTGATGGTCGAGGCGTGCACGGGAGCCGGGGGCTCCGCGCCCACCACGGTCGCCGTCGGGGGCGCCGCCGGGCCGGGCGAGGAGGGCGAGGCCACGCGCTCGTCCGGATCGGCCGCCCGCCGGGCCCGCGCCGACTCGCGGCCGGACTCGTACGCGCGGCGGAGCCGTCCGCGCATCCGCTCGAAGCGGCTCAAGCGCACCTCCAGCAACTTCGGTCCGCCCAGGAGACAGGGTGGACAGGATACGTCCGTCCGCCCCACCCTAGGGCGACTCCGCCACACATTGCCCCCCGCTCGCCCCGCCCAACCACATCGGGATCGACCGGCGGGCACGCGGTAGCGTCTTCGCGTGACCGCCGACCAGAACCTCGACGCCGGCCTGCCGATCCGCCTGCTCCACGACCGCGTGCTGGTGCGTACCGAGAACGGCGAGGGGGAACGCCGCTCCACCGCCGGCATCGTGATCCCGGCCACCGCGGCGGTCGGCAAGCGGCTGGCCTGGGCCACCGCGGTGGGCGTCGGCCCGCACGTCCGCTCCATCGTCTCCGGGGACCGGGTGCTCTTCGACCCCGACGACCGCTCCGAGGTCGAACTGCACGGCCGGGCGTACGTCCTGCTCCGCGAGCGGGACGTGCACGCCGTGGCGGCGGAGCGGGTGGAGACCGGGTCGACCGGCTCGACCGGCCTCTACCTCTAGGCGCGGCCCCCGCCGTTTGCGTCGCTGCCCGGCGGGAAGCCCCAGGCACGACCGCGCCCTGGGGAGGGACCATGCCGGTAGTCGTGAAGAAGATACTCGCCTGGGGATTCCTCGCGTTCCTGATCTACTTCATGGCCTTCCGGCCGGACGGCGCGGCCCAGCTGTTCAAGGGGATCGGGGTGGCGCTCATGGCCATCGCCCAGGGCCTCGGCGACTTCCTCACCGGCCTCATGAGCTGACCCGCCCCCGCGAGCCGCGTCAGGCCGGCGGCCACGGTGCGGTGGAGCGGGCGCCGTGCCAGCCGGAGGGGCCATAGCCGGGCGGGAAGGCCGGCGGCGGCGGCGCGGACAGCACCACCGGGATCGGCACCACCGGCTCGTCCGGAGCATCGACCGCGCGCTGCGACCCGTCCGGGAAGCGCAGGTGGTAGCGCTGCCCGTCCCAGACCCCGACCGGCGCCTGCGGGTCCCGGCCCACGAAGAACGACCGGTACGCCCCGATCGCGTCCAGCAGCTCCCGCTCCTCCCGCGCCGTCCGGTCCCGCTCGGCGGGCTTGCGGTCCAGCCCACGGCGCATCCCGTCGCGCAGCAGGGCCAGCCGGGTGGCGGCGAACTGGTAGCCGCGCATCGCCCGCACCCCGCCGTCACCGGCCACCCGCCGGGCCCAGGTGCGGGCGGCGTGCCGCCGGCCGAGGCTGCCCAGCGCGGCCACCTCGGGCGGGGTGAGCCAGCCCGCCCGGACGTAGTCCGGCAGGGTGCGCTCGGTGAGCCGCCCCTCCCAGGCGCGCAGCCAGACGGCCAGCCCCACCATGCCGAAGAAGATCGGCACCATCACGCCGATGTAGCCGTAGAGCGCGATCAGCGGCTGGCCCGTGGCGGCGGCCAGCGAGGGCAGCAGGTTCCAGGTGCCGTGCAGCATCATGGCCAGCAGCAGGCCGGCGATCGGGGCGAGGATGCGCACCCGCCGGTCGGCGGTCCGCGCGGCGATCCCCAGGCCCACACCGGTCATCGAGGTGAACAGCGGGTGGGCGAAGCCGAAGAGCAGGATCCGCACGATGAAGATGGCGATCACCTGGCGGGCGCCGGTGGCCGGGCCGTACTCCTCGACGCCGGTGCGGTAGCCGTAGCCGCCCAGGTAGAGGATGTTCTCCACCATGGCGAAGCCGACCGCGGAGAGCCCGCAGTAGACCAGGCCGTCGGTGACACCGGAGAACTCCCGGCGGCGGAAGATCAGCAACAGGAGCGGGCCGGCCGCCTTGGTCAGCTCCTCGATGAACGGGGCGACCAGCACGGCGGTCAGCGCCGCGGGCAGCCCCCAGGCGTCGAACAGCCGGGCGCCGGTCTCGTTGACCAGCAGCGAGATGGCGGTGGAGACGAACGCGCCCCAGGCGAAGCAGAAGATCAGGTATTTCAGCGGCTCGGGCTCGTAGCGGTCGAGCCAGAGGAAGCAGGACACCAGCACCGGCACCGGCAGGATCGCCGCGATCACGCCGACCAGCAGCGCCTCGGCGCCCAGGCTCTCGCCCAGGGTGAAGACCATGAAGACCGCGCCGGCGGCGATCAGCAGCACCACACCGGCCAGCGCCAGGAACCGCCGCCAGCCGAGCCGGCGCAGCGGCATCCGGGGGGCCGGCGACCCCGGTGGAACGGCGGGCGCGGTCGGCGGCGGCGGCAGGGCTCCGCCGGGCGGGGTGACGGCCATGCGGTCAGCGTAGTCACCCGCGACCCACTGGTCCGGTCGCATCGCGGCCGCTATGCTCCCGATCAGGTCACGAGTGCCAGCGCGAAGCCCCGGCTTGCTGGCCGGCAACCCTCGTCGAGTTCGCGGTGGGGTGCCCCGGGTGATGACCGGGCCCAGCCCGAACCGCGTGCTGGGCAAGCGCGGACCCCGTTCCCGGTGCCCACCACCCGGGGTCCCCTGGACCCGGGAGGCTCCGGCATGACCGTCACCCTCGTACCCTCGCTGCCCACGCTCGTCACCCCGAGCCGGCCCGACCCGCTCGGCGTGCTCGGCGTACCGGGGGAGATCAACCTGGATTACGCGGCCAGCGCGCCGTGCGCGCGGGCGGCGTCCGACGCGGTGGCCGAGCTGCTGCCCTGGTACGCGAGCGTGCACCGGGGCGCCGGGGCGCTGTCGCGGCGCTGCACGCTGGCCTACGAGCGGGCCCGGCAGACGGTCGGGGACTTCCTCGGCGCCCGCCCCGACGATCACGTGATCTTCACCCGGAACACCACCGACGCCGTGAACCTGCTGGCCCGGGCGCTGCCCGCCGGCACCACGGTGGTCACCTTCGCCGGTGAGCACCACGCGAACCTGCTCCCCTGGCCGCGCGGCTCGGTGCGGCTCCCGGTGCCGGACAGCACGGGCGGTGCGGTCCGCTCCCTCGACGCCGCCCTCGGCGAGTTGTCCCGCGACGCCCGGCCCGGGCTGCCGGTGCTGGTCGCCGTGACCGGCGCGAGCAACGTGACCGGGGAGCGCTGGCCGGTGGCCGAGCTGGCCCGGGTGGCGCGCCGGCACGGTGCCCGGATCCTGGTCGACGCCGCCCAGCTCGCCCCGCACGCCCCGGTGGACCTGGCCGCGCTGGACGTCGACTACCTGGCGCTCTCCGGCCACAAGCTGTACGCGCCGTTCGGCGCGGGCGTGCTGGTGGGGCGGGCGGACTGGCTGGACGCCGCACCGCCGTACCTGGCCGGCGGCGGGGCCACCAGCCACGTCGGGGCGGGCACCCACGAGGTGCGGTGGGCCACCGGCCCGGCCCGGCACGAGGCGGGCACCCCGAACCTGCTCGGCGCCGTGGCGCTGGCGGCGGTCTGCGCGGCGCTGGCGGCCGCGGACCGCGACGCGCTGCACGCCCGCGAGCAGGCGCTGCTGGCCCGGCTCCGGGCGGGCCTGGCCGCGCTGCCGCACGTGGTGGAGCTGCGTACCTTCGGGCCGGACGCGCCCCGGGTGGGCATCGTGAGCTTCGTGGTCGCCGGCCGGGACTCCGGCGACGTGGCCGCCCACCTGGCGACCGCGCACCGGATCGGCGTCCGCGACGGCCTGTTCTGCGCCCACCCGCTCGCCCGCCGCCTGCTCACCGAGGCGGCGACCCGCAGCGGCCGCCGCGACCTGCCCGCGACCGCCCTGCGCGCCAGCCTGGGCCTGGGCACCACCGAGTCCGACGTCGACACCCTCCTGACGGCCCTGGCCACCCTCCCCTGACGGCCGGACCCCGCCCTGCCCCCCACCCCATTGATCATGAAGTTAGCGCCCTGGAAGGCGGTTTCCACTGCCGCTAACTTCATGATCACCGGGGCGGCAACAGGCGGGGACAGGGCCCGGTCAGCCGACCGGTGGGGCTGTGGGGGGTTTGGGGGCCGGGTTCTGTTCGGTGGTCTCGCCGGAGCGCTGCTCGCGGTCGCCGAACGCCTGGCGGACCAGGCGGTTCGCCTCCTCCTGGTCGATGCCGGAGGCCACCAGCAGGTCGCTCGCCGTGGTGCGCACCTGGGCGATCACCACGCTGCCGGAGAAGCCCACCCCCTCGGCGTACGCCCGGCCGGCCTCGCTGACCGCGCGCAGGGACCGCTCCCGGGCCTTCTCCGGCTCCTCCCCGACGGCGAACTCGTGCCGCAGCAGGCGTACCGACTCGGCCAGGTGGCCGATCGAGTCGGGCATCGGATCCGGGACGGGCTCCTCGTCCTCGATCATGGTGACCGAGCGGCGGATCAGGGTGCCGCTGTTCCGCATCGCCCGGTCGATCGGTTCCGCCGCCTCGGCGTAGTGGGTCAGCTCGTCCCGCCGGTGCCAGCGGGCCGGCGAGATGGTGATGGTCTCCTTGGCGCCCTCGATGGCCTCGGAGAGCGCGGCGAGTTCCTCCTTGTTCTCCCGGAGCCGGAACAGCGCCTGCTGGGCCGCACCCCGGTCGCGGCTCCGCAGCGCGTCCGCGCAGATGTCGAGCTGCCCGGCGAGCAGGTCCAGCGCCGGCCGGGCCGCCCGGTTGATCACGCGCAGCGGGTTGAGTGGCAGCAGGATCGCGGTCACCAGCAGCGCGATGCCGCCGCCGAGGAACGCGTCGACGAAGCGGGGTATCTCCAGGTTCTGTGTCGATGGGCTGAGCGTCACGATCAGCACGGCGGTGGCCGCCGCCTGGATCACGATGGCGACGCTCGCCCCGGCGAAGACGGTCAGCAGGATCGCCGCGGTCACCACGAGGCCGAGTTGCCAGGCGCCGGTGCCGAGGAAGTAGATGAGCAGGTCGCCGACGAAGACCCCGACGGCCACCCCGATGATCAGCTCGACGGTCCGGCGGAACCGCTGGCCGACCGACGCGGCCAGGGTGCCGACGGCCGAGATCGGCGCGAACACCGGCTGCGGATTCTTCAGCAGCCGGTGGGAGATCAGGTAGGCCAGCCCGGCCGCCAGGCCCGCCTGCACCGCCAGGCCGGTCGCCGTGCGCACCCGGTGCAGGCGGTCGTGCAGGGTGGCCTTGCTGCGGTGCCGGAGCTGCTCCACGGCCTCCGAGATCCGGGCCCCGTCGACGTCGACCAGTCCCTCACGCAACGCGGTACGCCGGAAGATCTGCGGTCGTCGGTCCCGGGCCACGGCCATGGCCGGGACTACCCGCCCCGCCCCCGGTGAATCCTGTGAATCGGCCGCGGTGGGGCAGACTGCACCGGGTGGACGAGCTGATCGAACGGTGGCGGGACGCGGCCCGGGCGGCGGGGGCGACCGACCCGGCCGGTGTCGAGCGGGCCGGGGCCCGGCTGCTGGCCGGCTGGCGGGAGCCGCACCGGCACTACCACACGGCCGCCCACCTGCGGGCGGTCCTCGACGTGGTCGACGCGTACGCCGGGTCGGCCCGCCACCCCGACCTGGTCCGGCTGGCGGCGTGGTGCCACGACGCGGTCTACGACCCGCGGGCCGGCGGCGACGCCAACGAGCGGGCCAGCGCCGAGCTGGCCGGGGACCTGCTCGCGGCCGCCGGGCTGCCGGCGGACGCGGTGACCGGGGTACGCCGGCTGGTGCTGCTCACCGCCGGCCACGCGGTCGGGCCGGACGACCCGGACGGCGCCCTGCTCTGCGACGCCGACCTGGCGGTCCTGGCCGCCCCGCCCGACGACTACGACCGCTACGCCGCCGCCGTCCGGCGCGAGTACGCCCACGTGCCCGATCCGGACTTCCGCGCCGGCCGGGCCGCCGTGCTGACCGCCCTGCTGGGCCTGCCCGCGCTCTACCGGCTGCCGGAGCCGCACACCCGCTGGGAGTCCCGCGCCCGCGCCAACCTCACCCGGGAACTCGCGACCCTGGGCTGATCCCGGCGTCCCCCGGCCGGGTCGGAGCGATCTCGGCGTCCCCCGGCCGGGCCGGGGCGGGGACCGCGCGGGGCTTGGGGCGGCGCAGGTCGGCGGCGCGCAGGAGGCGGACGATCTCGCGGGAGGAGACGGGCCGGGCGCCCAGCCAGACGGCCATGGGGACGCGCTCGGCCGGGACGTCGTAGTGGTCCCGGTCGAAGCCGCGCCGGGGCAGGCCCAGCGCCTCGGCGAAGGCGTGCAGCTCGGCGTACGAGACATCGCTCACCAGGTGCGACCAGAGCCGCCCCCGCGAGGGCACCGAGGGCGGGTCCACGTAGAGCATGGCGACCAACGGTACGCCGGTTGGTCATCCCCGCCGGCACGACCTAGCCTTCCCGGCATGGCCGCCCATCCCCTCCTCGACGACCTGCGGACCGCGCTCGGCGAGGCCGCCGTGCTGACCGACCCCGACCTGCTGCGCCTGCACGAGCGGGACGAGGCCGACCTCTGCGCGGCGGGGAGCCCGCTCGTGGTGGTCCGCCCGCGGAGCACCGAGGAGGTCGTGGCGGTGGTCCGCGCGGCCGGCCGGCACGGCGTACCCGTGGTGCCGCAGGGGGCGCGGACCGGGCTGGCCGGCGCGGCGAACGCGGTCGACGGCGCTTTGCTGCTGAGCACCGTGGCCATGGACCGGATCCTGGAGGTCGACCCGGTCAGCCGGATCGCCGTGGCGCAGCCCGGCGTGGTCAACGCGGCGCTGGCCGGCGCGGTCCGGGCGCACGGCCTCTGGTACCCGCCCGACCCCGGCTCCTGGGAGTCGTCCACCATCGGCGGCAACGTGGCGACCAACGCGGGCGGCATGTGCTGCGTGAAGTACGGCGTGACCACCGAGTACGTGCTCGGACTGGAGGTGGTGCTCGCCTCCGGCGAGGTGCTGCGCACCGGCCGGCGCACCGCCAAGGGCGTCGCCGGCTACGACCTGACCCGGCTCTTCGTCGGCTCGGAGGGCACCCTCGGGGTGATCACCGAGGTGACGGTGGCGCTGCGCCCGGCGCCCGAGGAGTCGCTGACCCTGGTCGCGGTCTTCCCCACCACGGCGGCGGCCGGCACGGCGGTCGCCGGGATCGCCGAGCGCGGGCTCACCCCGAGCCTGCTGGAACTGCTGGATCAGACCCATCTGCGGGCCATCGAGGCGTACCGGCCGATGGGGCTGCGCACCGACGCGCAGGCGCTGCTGCTGGCGGCCGTGGACACCGGTTCCCGGGCCGCCGACGACCTGGCCCGGCTGGCCGAGGTGTGCACGGCAGCCGGGGCCGACGAGGTCTACGCGGCCACCGACGCGGAGGAGGCGGCCGCCCTGCTCCAGGCCCGGCGGCTGGCCCACCCGGCCATGGAGAAGCTCGCCGCCGACGCCTTCCCCGGCGGCAACGGTGGCCTGGTCATCGACGACGTGGCGGTGCCGCGGGGGGCACTGGCGGCGCTGCTGGACGGGGTGGCCCGGATCGCCGAGGAGTGCGCCGTGCCGATCGGCGTGGTGGGCCACGCCGGTGACGGCAACATGCACCCGAACATCGTGGTCGACCGGGCCGACCCGGCCGGCCTGGCGCGCGGGCGGCGGGCGTTCGACGAAATCATGCGGCTCGGGCTGGACCTCGGCGGCACCTGCACCGGCGAGCACGGCGTCGGCCTGCTCAAGCGGGACTGGCTGGCCCGGGAGATCGGCCCGGTCGGCGTGCGGGTGCACCAGGCGATCAAGGCGGCGCTGGACCCGGCGGGGCTGTTCAACCCCGGCAAGGTGCTCTGACGCCTCAGCTCTTGTCCTCCGCCGGGGTGGCCTGCGTGATCAGCAGCAGCACCTGGTACGCCACCGGCGGCTTCGGCTCGCCCGGGCAGTCCTGGATGGTGATGGTCAGCCCCGGCGGGATCAGCAGCGTCGAGGTCAGGGCGTCGATGCAGCCCTGCTTGTAGTGCCGCGCCTCGTCGGTCTCGTTCGCCAGGGCCGGGTCGGCGAGCATCCCCTGCAACCGCTGCGTCTGCTCCGGGGTGAGCACCCCGGTCGAGTCGACCCCGTCACCCGCACAGTCGCGGCACTGCCACCGCCCCGTCGGTTCCACCTCGAGCGTGCGCGGCGGCCCGGACGCACCGAGTTGCTGCACCAGGGAGACCCGGCGGCCAGCCGGCGTCGGGGCGGCGGCGCCGGCTCCGTCCGATGTGGTGGCACCCTCGGCCCGGCCGAAGAGCGAGCAGCCGGTCAGGGCGATCGCCAGCAGGACGCCGACGGACACAGCACGGACGCACGACCAGGATGGGCGAACCACGCGGGGAAACCTACACTTCCGTAGGTAAGGCCGGAACCCTCCGGAACGACGTTACCGACGGGTCACCGGGAAGAGGACGCCACGCTGTCGCCGTCGGCGCCCCGGTCCGCCGCGAAGCCCCGCACGTCCGGCGCGCCCAGCCGGGCCGCGTCGGCCGCCACGTCGTCCGGCATCAGCTGCGACTGCCGCTCGGCCTCCACCCGGGCCCGGTAGTGGGCCACCTCGCGGGCGCGGGTCGCCTCGTCCCAGCCGAGCACCGCACCCATCAGCTCCGCGGCGTGCTCCGCCGACTCCAGGCCGCGGTGGCTGGTCTCGATGGAGATCCGGGTACGCCGGGTCAGCACGTCCTCCAGGTGCAGCGCCCCCTCGGCGCGGGCCGCGTAGGCCACCTCGGCGGCCAGGTATTCCGGCGCGCCGGCCAGCGGGGTGCCGAGCAGCGGATCGGCGTCGACCAGGGCGAGCAGGTCCAGCGTGAGCGTGCCGTAGCGCTCCAGCAGGTGCTCGACCACCCCGACCGGCACCCCGTGCCGGCGGGCCAGGTCGGCCCGGTCCCGCCACATGGCCGCGTACCCGTCGGCGCCGAGCAGCGGCAGGTCGGCGGTGCGCGACGGCCGGGTCCAGCCGAGCCGGTGCACCGCCCGGTCGACCACGTCGGAGGCCATCACCCGGTAGGTCGTGTACTTGCCGCCGGCCACCAGCAGCAGCCCCAGCATCGGCTCGATGACCGCGTGCTCCCGGGAGAGCTTGGAGGTGGAGTCCGCCTCGCCGGCCAGCAGCGGGCGCAGCCCGGCGTAGACGCCCTCGATGTCGTCGGTGGTGAGCGGGCGGTCCAGCACCGTGTTGACCTGCTCCAGCAGGTAGTCGATGTCCTTCGCGGTGGCCGCCGGGTGGGACCGGTCCAGCCGCCAGTCGGTGTCGGTGGTGCCGATGATCCAGTGGCCGCCCCACGGGATGACGAACAGCACGCTGGTGGCGGTGCGCAGGATGAGCCCGGCCTCGCCGGTGATCGCCGAGCGGGGCACCACCAGGTGCACGCCCTTGGAGGCCCGGACCCGGAAGCCGGGCCGCAGCCCGACGTCGTTGAGCATCCGGGACATGTCGTCGCTCCACACGCCGGTCGCGGCGATCACGGTGCGGGCGCGTACCTCGAACTCGGCGTCCGGCGAGCCGGCGGGCGCCTCCAGGTCGCGCACCCGGACCCCGGTGACCTCCCGGGCCTGCCGGATCAGGCCGACCGCCCGGGCGCTGGTCACCACGGTCGCACCGAGGCTGGCCGCGGTGCGGGCCAGGGTCACCACGAGGCGGGCGTCGTCGACCTGGCCGTCGTAGTAGCGGATCGCCCCGGCCAGCTTGTCCGGCCGCAGGCTCGGGAAGATCCGGTGGGCGCCCTCACGGGTCAGGTGCCGGTGCAGCGGCATGCCGCGCCCGCCGCCGAAAAGCCCGGCGAAGACGTCGTAGGCGGCCACGCCGGCGCCGTAGTAGGAGCGCCGGAAGAACCGGCGGGGCAGGTCACGCGCCCCACCCTCGGCGGGGAGCGGGACCAGGATCGGCACCGGGCGCACCAGGTGCGGGGCCAGCCGCGTGGCGAGCAGCCCGCGCTCGGTCAGCGCCTCGTGGACCAGGTGGAACTCCAGCTGTTCGAGGTAGCGCAGGCCACCGTGGATCAGCTTGCTGGACCGGCTGGAGGTGCCGGCGGCGTGATCGCGCGCCTCCACCAGGGCCACCTTCAGGCCGCGTGAGGCGGCGTCGAGCGCGGCGCCCGCCCCGGTCACGCCACCGCCGATGACCAGCACGTCGAACCGCTCGGCGCGGAGTCGGCGCAGGTCGTCGGCGCGGCGCTCGGCGGAGAGCTGACCGGCCTCGGATCGGGACACGTTGGGGTCGCGCACCCGTCCACCGTAACCGTCGCCCGCCGCCCGCGGCACGTACCCGTCGGGCCGTACGGTGAGGGCCATGCAGGCCGGCCCACCCACCGCTCCCGTACCCCCGTTCCCTCCCGCTCGCCCGGACACCGGGCCGTGGCCGGTGGTCGCCGCGGTGGTGACCGGCGTCTGGGCCGTGCTGGTCGCGGTGCCGGGCCAGCTCGTCGGCTGGGTGGTCGACCAGATCGTGCTGGTCTCCGGCCTGGACCGCTCGCTGGCCGTCTGGCCGGTGGTGGCGCTGGTCACCGTGCTGCTGGTGGGCGCGCCCACGCTGGCGCTCGCGCTGCTCCCCCGCTCCCCCGCGGTCCGGGCGACCGGCCGCGCGTGGCTCGCCGCCACGCTGGCGCTCGGCGCGCTGACCCTGCTGCGGGCGCTGCCGCCGGTGCACCACGAGGCGTACCTGGCCGCGTTGTCCGTGGCCGCCGCGCTGCTCGCCCTGATCCTCCACCGGCTGACCCACCGCCGGTCCGGCCCGCCGGCTCCGTCCTCCGCGCCGGCTCCGGGCGGCGCGCCCGCCCCGGACGGCGAGCCGGTCGGCCCCGGCGACGGTGCGGCCGGTCCCGGCGGCCGGATCGGGCGGTTCGGGCCGGTGACGCTTCTCGCGGTGGCGGCCGGGCTGGCGTCGCTGCTGCCGTGGGCCTGGGTGGGCGCGCTGGGCGGCGCGCTGGAGACCCTGCTCGCCGCGCTCGCCGCCGCCGCGCTCGGCGCGCTCGCCGGGGTGCTCCTCGACCCCGCGTTCTGGGCCGGGTTCGCCGTCGGCACCCCGCCCCGGCCGGCCCGGCTGGTGCTGGTCGGCGGGCTGGTCGCCGGGGTGACCCTGGCGCTGCTGGGTGCCGGGGCCGGGCAGTCCGGGGCGCAGCTGCCGGCGCTGCTCCTGCTGCCGCCACTCGGGTTCGCGCTGGGCGCGCTGGAGGCGGCCGCCCGGCACGCCGGCCGGCCGGCCGGGCGCCGGCCCGTGCGCTGGCTGGTCGGCCTCGCGCTGCTCGGGCCGCTGGCGTTCGCCGACCCGGAGGAGGTCACCGTCCTGCTGGCCACGACCCGCGACGTCCCGTTCTGGGTCGGGGTCGCGACCGGCGCCGCGTTCGCCGTCGCGGCCCTGCTCGCCGTCGGGTACGGCGTGCTGCTCGCCCGGCCGCGCGCCCGCGTGCCCCGGCGCGGCCTCGCCGGGCTGGTCGCCGCGGCCCTGCTCGCCGCCGTGGTCGTGGTGTACGCGGTCCCCGGCCAGCCCGGCCTGCACGGCGAGCGGCTGCTCGTGGTGCTGCGCGAGCAGGCCGACCTGACCGGCATCGCCGCGGGAGCGCCCGGTCGGGCCGGCCGGGACGCCCGGGCGGCCGAGGTCTACCGGCGGCTCGTGGCCACGGCCGGGCGCACCCAGGGCGACCTGCGCCGCGAGCTGACCCGGCTGCGCCTGCACCCGACGCCGTACTACCTGGTCAACGCCATCGAGACGGACGGCGGGCCGGCGGTCCGGGCCTGGCTCGCCGGCCGGCCGGAGGTGGCCCGCGTGCTGGTCAGCCAGCGGCTGCGGCCGCTGCCCGCGGCGGCGCCCCCGACCCGGGGCACCGTGCCGGCGCCGGCCGGTCCGGCCTGGAACGTCTCGCTGATCGGCGCGGACCGGGTCTGGTCGGAGCTGGGCGTGACCGGCGCCGGCGTGGTGGTGGGCAGCTCGGACTCCGGGGTGGACGGCCGGCACCCCGCCCTGGCCGCCGGCTTCCGGGGCGGCGACGACTCCTGGTACGACCCGTGGGAGCACCGCCGGACGCCGGCCGACCGGGGCGGCCACGGCACGCACACGGTGGGCAGCGCGGTGGGCCGGAACGGGATCGGGGTGGCCCCCGGCGCGAGCTGGGTCGGCTGCGTCAACCTGGACCGCAACCTGGGCAGTCCGGCCCGCTACCTGGACTGCCTGCAGTTCATGCTGGCCCCGTTCCCGGCCGGCGGGGATCCGCTCACCGACGGGCGGCCGCAGCGGGCGCCGGACGTGCTGACCAACTCGTGGGGGTGCCCGCCGGTCGAGGGCTGCGACCCGGGGGCCCTGCGCCCCGCGACCGCCGCCCTGGCCGCGGCCGGCATCCTGGTGGTGGCCGCCGCCGGCAACACCGGCCCGTACTGCGGCTCGATCGCCGACCCGCCGGCGCCGTACCCGGACGTGCTCACGGTCGGGGCGGTCGACCGGGCCCGCCGGATCACCGGGTTCTCCAGCCGGGGGCCGGCGGCCGGGGGTGCCGCCAAACCGGACCTGGTGGCGCCGGGCGCCGCGGTGCCGTCGGCGTACCCGGGGGGCGGTTACGCCACCCTGGACGGCACCTCGATGGCGACCCCGCAGGTGGCCGGCGTGGTGGCGCTCATGTGGTCGGCCAACCCGGCGCTGGTCGGCGACCTGGACCGGACCCGGCGGATCCTGGCCGAGACGGCCACCCCGGCCGTGGTGCCCACCGACGCGCCCTGCGGCGGCACCCGGGATCTGGTGGGCGCGGGCCTGGTCGACGCGTACGCGGCGGTCCGCGCCGCGCGGGCCGCGGACCTCGGTTAACAACCCTGTCCATTGGTCGACCGATGGCCTAGGGTCGGCGTCCATGGACGTGGAGATCATCGAGCTGGGTCCGGACCGCCTGCCCGAGGTCGTCGACCTCTGCCGGCGCGCCCTGGACCTGCCGGAGGACGCCACCGAGGCGCCGGCAATCGTGGCCACCCTCGCCGACCGGGCGGCGGCCGACCGGCCGGTGCTGCGGCTCGGCGCGGTCCGGGGCGGCGCGCTGGTCGGGGTGCTGGTCGGCTCGCTGTCCGCGCGGGACCCGCGGCTCGGTCACGTCGACCTGGTGGCGGTGGCGCCGGAGGAGCGCCGCCAGGGGGTCGGCGGGTCGCTGCTGGCCGAGGCCGAGGCCCGGCTCGCCGGGCTCGGCGCCGACGAGCTGCTGCTGGCCGGCAACCCGCCGCACTACGCCTGGCCGGGAATCGACGTGCGCTACACGCCGGCGGTCTGCGCCGCGCTGCGGCTCGGCTACCGGCAGGACCGGACGGCCTGGAACATGACCGCCGATCTGGGCGAGGACTCGCCGGCCCTGCGCTCCACCGAGGCCGCCGAGCAGCGGCTGGCCGGCCGGGGCGTCACCGTACGCCGGGCCGAGCCGGCGGACCTGCCGGCGCTGGCCGAGTTCGCCCGGGCCACGTTCGGTGGCGCCTGGGACGGTGAGCTGGCCGGCTCGGTCGGGCGGCCGGACGCGGGCGCGCACCTGGCCGAGCGGGACGGCGAGATCCTGGGCTTCGCCGCGTACGGGTCGTCGCGACCGAGCTGGTTCGGGCCCATGGGGACCGCCCCGGCGGCCGAGGGTTCGGGGATCGGCGGGGTGCTGCTCCGGCGCTGCCTGCGCGACCAGGCGTCGGCCGGGATCGGGTCGGCGCAGATCGGCTGGGTGGGCCCGGTGCCGTTCTACTCGGGGGCGGCGGGCGCGCGGATCGAGCGCGTGTTCTTCCTGTACCGGAAGGCACTGAACGGACAGAAGTAACTAAAGTTACATAGACGGCAATAACGCCATTCGGCCTCCCCGGCATCGACCGGCGCCTACGGTCAGGGGTTAGAGGAGGCGGGCATGACCACGGATGACGAACGGACCGACGACCAGCCGGCGCGCTGGCGACCGGTCGGCGAGCTTCCCGGCCAGTTGCCGTTCGACCGGCTCGACTTCGGCGACGCCGAGCAGCTCGCGGAGATGACCGGAGCCGACGGGCCGCCCATCGAGGAACCGCTGCAACCGGTGGACGAACCGATCCGGCTCACGCCGCCCTACGACCGGGCGCACAAGCGACGCAACCAACGTCGACTGCCGACCTGAGGCACACGGCCTGAGACATACGGAAAGGGGGCGGACCGCTGACGCGGCCCGCCCCCTTTCGGCGTACTGGGTGAAGCTGGACTCAGAAGTCCATCTCCCCGCCACCCGGGCCAGCCGGGGCGGCCGGGGTCTTCTCCGGCTTGTCCGCCACGACGGCCTCGGTGGTGAGGAACAGCGCGGCGATCGAGGCGGCGTTCTGCAGGGCGGAACGCGTCACCTTGGCCGGGTCGATGATGCCCGCGGCCAGCAGGTCCACGTACTCACCGGTCGCGGCGTTGAGGCCGTGACCCGGGTCGAGGTTGCGGACCCGCTCGACGACGACGCCACCCTCGAGGCCGGCGTTGACGGCGATCTGCCGCAGCGGGGCGTCCAGCGCGATCTTGACGATCTGCGCGCCGGTCGCCTCGTCGCCGGCCAGGTCCAGCTTGTCGAAGGCGGTCTTGCCGGCCTGCACCAGCGCGACGCCACCACCCGGGACGATGCCCTCCTCGACGGCGGCCTTCGCGTTGCGGACGGCGTCCTCGATGCGGTGCTTGCGCTCCTTCAGCTCGACCTCGGTGGCCGCGCCGACCTTGATCACCGCAACACCGCCGGCCAGCTTGGCCAGGCGCTCCTGCAGCTTCTCGCGGTCGTAGTCGGAGTCGCTCTTCTCGATCTCGGCCCGGATCTGGTTGACCCGGCCCTGGATCTGCTCGGCGTCGCCGGCACCGTCGACGATGGTGGTCTCGTCCTTGGTCACCACGACCTTGCGGGCGCGGCCCAGCATGTCGAGGCTGACGGCGTCGAGCTTGAGGCCGACCTCCTCGCTGATGACCTGACCACCGGTGAGGATGGCGATGTCGGCCAGCATGGCCTTGCGGCGGTCACCGAAGCCCGGCGCCTTGACGGCGACCGACTTGAAGGTGCCGCGGACCTTGTTGACCACCAGGGTCGCCAGGGCCTCGCCCTCGATGTCCTCGGAGATGATCAGCAGCGGCTTGCCCGACTGCATGACCTTCTCGAGGATCGGGAGCAGGTCCTTCACCGAGGAGATCTTGCTGTTGACGATCAGGAGGTAGGGGTCGTCGAAGACGGCCTCCATACGCTCCGGGTCGGTCATGAAGTAGGCGGAGATGTAGCCCTTGTCGAAGCGCATGCCCTCGGTGAGCTCGAGCTCGAGGCCGAAGGTGTTGCTCTCCTCGACGGTGATGACGCCTTCCTTGCCGACCTTGTCCATCGCCTCGGCGATGATCTCGCCGACGCTGGGGTCAGCGGCGGAGATGGAGGCGGTGGAGGCGATCTGCTCCTTGGTCTCCACGTCCTTGGCGAGCTTCAGCAGCTCCTCCGAGACGTTGGCCACGGCGGCCTCGATGCCCCGCTTCAGGGCCATCGGGTTGGCGCCGGCGGCCACGTTGCGCAGACCCTCACGAACCAGGGCCTGGGCCAGGACGGTCGCCGTCGTCGTGCCGTCACCGGCCACGTCGTCGGTCTTCTTGGCGACCTCCTTGACCAGCTCGGCGCCGATCTTCTCGTAGGGGTCCTCGAGCTCGATCTCCTTGGCGATGCTCACACCA
The DNA here is from genome assembly GCF_900091435.1 of Micromonospora chaiyaphumensis. Lineage (GTDB taxonomy): Bacteria > Actinomycetota > Actinomycetes > Mycobacteriales > Micromonosporaceae > Micromonospora > Micromonospora chaiyaphumensis. Next base: position 272,930 of record NZ_FMCS01000008.1, on the reverse strand, counting down.
TCGTTGGTGATGGTGGGGGCACCCCACTTCTTCTCGAGCACGACGTTGCGGCCCTTGGGGCCGAGGGTCACCTTCACGGCGTCGGCGAGCTGGTTCATGCCCCGCTCGAGGCCGCGGCGCGCCTCTTCGTCGAACGCGATCATCTTGGCCATACGGCGTTGTCCTCCTGGACACTCACGGGCCACCCGAGGGTTCCCCGGATGGGCCGTCTGGTGTACGCACCTTGGGGACGTCGCCACCTGGCGACGACGACGTCTCCTCGGTCGGGCCGGACAGCCCGCGACGACCGGCCCCGTGCCGCTCCGGCGCCGTTTCGACGCCGTCGCGACCGTTGCCCTACCGTCCCGACCATTGGCACTCACCGTACGCGAGTGCCAATGACTTGTTTAGCACTCTCCCTAGCCGAGTGCAAGCACGCCCGCCCCGCTCAGCCGAGTTCCGCGGCCAGCCGGGCGGCGTTCACCGGGCCTTCGTGAGCCCGCTGCTCGGCGTACGTGGCGACCAGCCCGACGAGCTGCGCCAGATAGCCCGGGGTGGCCAGCACCGCACCTGCCACGGCCAGCGCCACGGCGCCCGCCGCGGTGCCCGGAGCAGCCATCGGGTCCAGCCCGAAGACGAGCTGGTTGATCAGCCCGAGCACCCCGTCCAGCACCGCCGCGGCGATCAGCACGCAGATGACCAGCGCCACCCGGCCGAGCACCATGCCGAACCGCTGGTGGAACATCCGCCAGGCGCGGCCGATCGGCTCCTGCCGCTCGAACAGGTAGATCGGGCCGAACAGGGCGAATGCGAAGGCCGCGTAGAGACCGGGCAGCAGGCAGAAGCAGGTGCCGACCCCGATCAGCAGCGAGGCCACGATCGTCCAGCCCCAGAGGCCGAGGGCCCGGCGCAGCCCGTAGCGGAGGGCCGCACCGACCCCGACCGGCTCCCCGGCCGCCTGGCGGGCGACCACCCAGGTGCCGGCGGCCCAGCCGGTGCTCTGCAGGGGGCCGAAGATCAGGGCAGCGAGCAGCACCGCGCCGTAGAAGGCGAACACGTGCTCGAAGTAGCCGCTGGGCAGCGCCGGGGTGCCGTCGGCGCCGGCGACCGGCTGCTCGGTCGGCGCGAGGGCGAGCGAGATGACCGCGATCACCGCCGCCGGGACGGTCTGGGTCAGCAGCATGATCGGCAGGAGCTGCCGCCAGCCGCGCCGCAGCGCTCCGCCGCACCGGCTGAACCAGCCGCCGATACCCGCATACGGTGGGGTGACCAGCGGGTCCTGCGGGTCGAGACCGGGGTGCCAGCCGTAGGGCTGGCCGGGCATCGGGTAGCCGGGGTGGGCCCCGCCGGGCATGGGGTAGGGGTAGGCCGCGCCGGGCATCGGGTGGGGGTAGGCCGCGCCGGGCAGCGGAGCGGCCGGCCAGGACCAGCCCTGCGGCGGCCCGGCCGGATCCGCCGGAAACGGCCCCCAGGACTGCCCGCCGGCTCCGGGCTGGCCGGTAGCTCCGGGCTGGCCGGGCGCGGTGAACCCACCGGGGCTGGCCTGCGCGCCGGGCGCCGCGGACGGGCCGGGTTGCGCCGGCACGGCGGTCTCACCGGGGGCGGCCGGCCGGACCGCCGGGGCCGGGGTGACGGGCCGGGTCGGGTCGGCCGGGGCACCGGGCGACGCCGGGGGCACCGGCTCGGCGGAACCCGACGGGGGCAGGTCGGACATGAACCCTCCTCAGCGGCGATGGCTGGAACGGCTCATGATCTTCCACGGCGCGGGCCTGCGCCGCAGCCCCCTGGTCGGGGTGACGCGGCCGCCGATCGGGCGGCGGCCACGAAAAGGATCAGGCGATGACGCGGACCCGCTCGGCCTGCGGGCCCTTCTGGCCCTGGGCGATCTCGAACTCGACCCGCTGGCCGTCGTCCAACGCCTTGTAGCCGTCCATCTCGATCGCGGAGAAGTGGACGAAGACGTCCTGCCCGCCGTCGACGGCGATGAAGCCGTAGCCCTTTTCCGAGTTGAACCACTTCACGGTGCCCTGTGCCACGGTGCACTTCCTCACTCTGCGCGGCGTTCCACAACCCCGGGAACCGGCGGACCGGCACCGGCGAGCCACCGGTTCGGCGATCGGCAACGCTGAATCGGGTGACCGAAATCGCACGCTACACGAGGAGTGACGACCGCGCACGACCACAAATCGGGCATATTCCGGTCGCGGTACGGGCCCGGCCGGGCGCGGGTACCGGCCCTTCCGGTATGCATGCGACATGACCAGCGCGCCCACCACGACCACCACCGTCCGCCGGGTCCGCCCGGCGGACGCCGCCCGGATGCGGGCGCTCCGGCTGGAGATGCTGGCCGACTCCCCGCTGGCGTTCCTGGAGACCGTGGCCGAGGCCGCCGCCCGGCCACACGCCGAGTACGCGGCCCGGATCGCCGCCGTCTCGCGGGGCGAGCAGACGGCCCAGTTCGTCGCCGACCCGGGCGGTCGGCTGGTCGGCCACGCCGGCGGAACGGTCGCCCCGGAGGAGCCGGGGCTGACCTTGATCTACGCCGTCTACGTCACGCCCGCCTGGCGGGGCAGCGGGCTGCTCGGCGCGCTGGTGGACGAGGTGGCCGCCTGGTCCCGGGCGTGCGGCCGGCCCGAACTCATGCTGGAGGTCGTGGTCGGCAACGACCGCGCCTGCCGGGCGTACGAGAAGCTCGGCTTCGTGGACACCGGCGTGCGCGTCCCGCACCCGAGGATCCCCAACCTTTACGAACTCCAGATGCGCCGCCCCGCCTGACCCGGAGGTGTGAGAAAGGGCCCCTGCGCCACCGGAGCGTCAGCAGGGGCCCTTCCTTGCGAGACGTCAGACGTGGCGACGGCTCTGCACGATGCGGAAGCGGTTCGCCACGTACGCCCCGTCGGTCAGCGCCGAGTTCGCCGCCGCGTTCGCCCCCGAGCCGTGGAAGTCGGAGAACGCCGCCGACTGGTTGACGAACACCCCGCCGGTCAGGTTGCAGGACAGGTGCACGCCGGCGTCGATGGCCGCCGCCTCGGCCGCGTCCAGCACCGCCTCGTCGGTCGAGTAGACGCCCGCGGTCAGCGCGCCCTTCTCCCCGACGGTCGACCGGAGGATCGCCAGGCTGTGCGCGGTCGAGTCGGTCGCGATGGCGAACGAGATCGGGCCGAACCACTCGCGGGAGTAGGTCGCGGTGTCGGCCGCGTCGAGCTTCACGACGGTGGGCGTCCGCACCACGGCGTCCGGGAAGGACGGGTGCGCCACGGTCCGCGACTCCAGCACCGGCTCGCCGACCTTGGTGACCTCCTCCAGCCGCTCCAGCACGCCGTCGTTGACGATCGCGCCGGTCAGCTCGACACCGCGGGCCGGGTCGGCGGTGAGCTTGGCGACCGCACCGGCGATGCCGGCGGCCACCTCGTCGAAGCTCTTGTGGCCCTGGTCGGTCTCGATGCCGTCCCGCGGGATCAGCAGGTTCTGGGAGGTGGTGCACATCTGGCCGCTGTACAGGGTCAGCGTGAAGCCCAGGTTGCGGCACATGCCGGCGAAGTCGTCGGTGGAGTCGATCACCACCGTGTTCAGGCCGGCCTTCTCCGTGTAGACGGCGGCCTGCCGGGCGTTGGCCTCCAGCCAGTCGCCGTACTCGGTCGAGCCCGTGAAGTCGACGATCTTCACGCCGGGGTGCAGGGCCAGGGTCGAGGCGAGCTTCTCGCCGTCCGCCTCGGGGGCGAGCTGCACCAGGTTCGGGTCGAAGCCGGCCTCGGCGAGCACCTGGCGGGCGTACTTCACGGTGATGGCGAGCGGCAGGACCGCGCGCGGGTGCGGCTTGACGACCACCGGGTTGCCGGTGGCCAGCGAGGCGAAGAGACCGGGGTACGAGTTCCAGGTCGGGAAGGTGTTGCAGCCGATCACCAGCGCCACGCCGCGGGGCACCACGTGGAAGGTCTTGCTCATCCGCAGCGGGTCGCCCTTGCCGGCGGCCTTCTCCCAGCCGGCGGTGCCCGGGTGACGGGTCATCTCGGCGTACGCGTAGGCGATCGCCTCCAGCGCCCGGTCCAGCGCGTGCGCGCCGCCGGCCTGGAAGGCCATCACGAAGGCCTGGCCGCTCGTGAACTGCACGGCGTTGGCCAGCTCGAACACGTTCTTGTGCAGCCGGTCGAGGATCTCCAGGCAGACGCCCGCCCGGGCCTGCGGGCCGGCGTCGCGCCAGGCCGGCAGGGCGGCGGTGGCGGCGGCCACGAGCTGGTCGGCGCCGGCGTGCGGGTAGCGCACGTCGAGCGCCACGCCGAACGGGCTGACCTCGGTGGCGACGGTGCCGCCGTCACCGGGCTGGTCGAGCGGGAAGTCGCCGCCCAGGTACGCCTCGAAGGCGGCCTTGCCGTCGGCGGCGGCGGTCTCGCCGTAGACCCGGGGACTGGGCGACTCGGGATAGGCGGACCAGTACCCGCGCTCCGTGATCGCGGTCAGCGCCCGGTTGAGGGTCTCGGCGTGCCTGTCGTACAGGGGGTGCGGGGTCTCCGTCATGCCCGCCATCATGCAACAGCCAGGCACCAGATCAGTAGTGGCGTGTCACAAGTCAGATCGTCAGCTGCCAGTCGGTCGAGCCGGCCACCGGCCGGTAGCCGAGTTGCTCGTTGATCGCGATCATGTGGGCGTTCGTGGCCGCGTTGTAGGTGTCGATCGCGCTCAGCTCCGGCTCGTGGGCGAGCACGTGCTCCAGATTCTCGATCTTGGTGAGCAGCCCGAGCCGGCGCCCGCGGTGGTCCGGGTCGACGATGGTGATCTGCTGCCAGGCGTGCCAGGTGGTGTTGGCGGCCAGGCTGACCATGCTCCAGGCGACCAGCCGGCCGGACGCCCCGTGCACGGCCCCGGCGCTGTACCGGCGGACCCCGCGCGCGTCGAGCGCCCGCTCCGTGCCGCGGATCCGCTCGGCGTCGACCTTCTCCTGCTCCCATTCGAGGTCACCGAGGGGCGCGTCCACCAGGAGCCGCCCCTCCAGGTAGGCGACGTCGGCGACGTACTCCTCGGGGCGCGCTGCCCCCAGCGGACGACGCGGTAGCCGGCGGCGGCCGCGCGTGCCCCGGCGAGCAGGCCGGCCAGGCGCGGCCGGTCGAGGGTGGTGACGTCCAGGCGGCGGCGGACGTCGGCGAGCGCCGGCTTCGCGCCGACGGCCGCGGCGAAGGCGGCACCGGGCAACTCCCGGCCCTCCTCGCCGGGCAGGGCGGTGACGGTCGACCCGACCAGCCGCTTGCCGCCGTGCTCCCGCAGCAGCCGCAGGCCGTGCTCGTGCAGGGCGCGCCCCAACCCGCGCCGCCGGTGGGCGGGGTCCACCACCAGTTCGACGCTGGCGTTCTCGGTGTTGTCCAGCGTGTGGAGATACAGCCGCAGCCAGCCGGCGGGCACCCCGTCCAGGCGGGCCACCCACCAGCGGGTGTCGACGCCGGGCATCGGGTGCCGCAGCGGCGCCTCGAACCGTCGCCGGCACAGCGGCGGGAGGTCCGGCTCGTCCACGGCCTGGGCCGCAGCCGCCGTCCGGTACACCGCGTCGAGGGTCGCCCGGTCGGCCAGATCGAGGGGTGCCACGGAGATGCCCATGCCCGCGAGCGTGGCCCACGCACAGCGAAGGGGCCAGCGGTTTTCCGCTGGCCCCTTCGGACGTTGGTCGGGAGGGACGTCCGCACAACGCCTCCGGCGTTGGGTCGCAAGAACTTGAAAAGTCTCCGGCGGATGCCCTCCCGCACGGAGCATCTTGCGCCGTCCAATTCCTGCCGTCAAGTCCTTGTCGGCGCGTTTTCCACACTCACAGCGAAAAGCCAGTTACCCAACGGATCACCCCAATCCCCCGGTCGGGCGATCCGCCCTCCCCCGCCCGGATGAGTCCGGGATGAAGTCAGGACAGGAGGCCGGCGTCGCGGGCGGCGCGAAGGCTGGGCCGGATGCGGTGGGTGGGCCCGACCTCCGGGGCGACCGCGTCGAGGGTCTTGAGGCCCTCGCCGGTGTTGAACACCACCGTCTCGGCCGTCGGGTCGAGCCGGCCGGACTCCACCAGCTTGCGCAGCACCGCCACGGTGACGCCGCCGGCCGTCTCGGCGAAGACCCCGGTGGTGCGGGCGAGCAGCCGGATGCCGGCGCGGATCTCGTCGTCGTCGGCGTACTCCATCCAGCCGCCGGTGCGGCGCACCGCCTCCAGCGCGTAGAGGCCGGCGGCCGGGTCACCGATGTTCAGCGACTTGGCGATGCCGGTCGGCTTCACGGGGACGATGGTGTCGGTGTCGGCGTGCAGCGCGGTGGCGATCGGGTTGCAGCCGGCGGACTGCGCGCCGAACACCTTCCAGCCGCCGGCCGGCGCCTCGACCAGCCCGATCTCGACCAGCTCGGCGAACGCCTTGTCGATCTTCGTGAGCAGCTCGCCGCTGGCCATCGGGATGACCACCTGGGCCGGGAGGCGCCAGCCGAGCTGCTCGGCGACCTCGTAGCCGAGGGTCTTCGAGCCCTCCGCGTAGTAGGGCCGCACGTTCACGTTGACGAACGCGGTGTCCTCGAACTCGTCGGTCTCCACCAGCTCACCGCAGAGCCGGTTCACGTCGTCGTACGAGCCGTCGATGGCGACCAGGTCGCCACCGTAGACCGCGGTGGTCACCACCTTGCCCTGCTCCAGGTCGCTGGGGATGAAGACCACCGAGGGCACCCCGGCCCGCGCCGCGTGGGCGGCCACCGAGTTGGCCAGGTTGCCGGTGGAGGCGCAGGCGTAGCGGGTGAAGCCGAGCGCCCGGGCCGCCGTCAGCGCCACCGAGACCACCCGGTCCTTGAACGAGTGGGTCGGGTTGCCGCTGTCGTCCTTGACCCAGAGCGGGGCGGTGATCCCCAGCTCGGCGGCGAGGTGCGGGGCGGCGACCAGCCGGGTCAGCCCCGGGTCGAGGGTGACCCGGGTGGCCGGGTCCTGACCGGCGGGGAGCAGGGCGGCGTAGCGCCAGAGGTTGTTCGGTCCGGCCTCGATCTGCTCGCGGGTGACGGCGGCCAGGGCGGCGGTGTCGTAGTCGACCTCCAGCGGGCCGAAGCACTCGTAACAGGCGTGCTGGGCGGCCAGCGGGTAGCGCGCCGAGCAGGCGCGGCAGACCAGGGCGCGGGCCGGGCTGAGGCTGGTGTCGATGCCGGAGGTGGCGGGGATCGTCGACGTCATGTCGAGGGTTCCTCTCATCTTTCCCCGCATCGCCGGGTGCGGCGGGGACGGAATTGGCACCTGCCCGCCGTCGCTCGTCGTCGAGCGCGCGGGTGGTTGCCGGGGCGTCATCGGGCCGTATCCCTCAGCCCCTCTGGATGAGGTATGCAGTTGTGCCGCCGAGTCTATGCGCGCGCCGCGGCGCTGCCGAGCCGGGTTCCCACGGTGTGAGCCCCCGGCCCGGGTCAGCGCGCGACGACGGCGACCGGCTCGACCACCGCGGGGTGGTCGGTCACCGCGACCACCGCCGGGCCGGCGGGCGCCTTCCGGGTACGGGTGACGAGGTTCGCGGCCACCAGGGCGGCCACGGTCAGCCCGGCGCCGACCAGCTCCACCGCGCCCGGCCGGTAGCCGCGCAGGAGCTGGACCGCGAACGTGATCACCGGCACCAGGTTCATGAACAGCGCGGCGTCGGCGGGCCCGAGCCGGCGCACGCCGGTGTTCCAGGCCAGGCCCGCGACGACGGCGGCGATCAGCACCGCGTACGCGAGCTGGGGCGAGACCGCGACGAGATCGGCGGCGGCCGGCGCGTGCTGGAGCCCGGTGAGATCGGCGACCGCGCTGACGACGAACAGGGCGAGCGCGCCGGCGACGGAGGTCAGCGTGGTGTAGCGCAGCGGCGACCACTCGGGGAACCGGCTCGCCCCGTGGGTGTAGAACGCCCAGCCGAGCACCGCGCCGACCATGAGCAGCCCGCCCAGGCCGAACTCGCCCAGCCCGTCGAGCCGGCCACGGGTGATCACCAGGCCGACGCCGACGAGCGCGACCAGGGAGAGGCCGAGCAGCGCGGGCCGGGGCCGTACGCCGTCCCGCGCCCAGCGAACCAGTTGGGTGACCACCGGCACGGTGGCGGCGAACAGGGCGACCTGCTGCGGCGCGGCCATCCCGAGCGCGAGGTTGGTGAGCGTGTTGAAGCCGGCGAAGCCGAGCGCGCCGAGCAGCAGCACCTCGGTCCCGCGCCGCGCAGTGCCCAGCGCGGCCACCCCTTCCCGGGCCAGGAGCAGGGCCACCAGCACGACGGTGGCGAGCAGGTACCGGGCGGTGGTCAGGTTGAGCGCGTCCACCCGGGTGAGCGCGCTGGCCAGCACGGGGAACATGACGCCCCAGCTGACCACGGCGAAGAACGGGAAGGCGGCGGAACGGAAACGCATCGCGGCTCCAATGTTCGAGTATCGTCGAACCAACCGAGCCGACTCTAGGAGGTTGTTCGACGGATGTCGAACATGGGTTACGCTGGTCACATGGAGCTGCACGAACCCGAACTGCGCGACGTCCCGGTCACCGCCGTGCTGGCCGCCCTGGCCGACGACGTCCGGCTGCAGATCGTGCGCGCCCTCGCCGAGGGCGGCGAGTACGCGTGCGGCACCTTCGAGTTCGGGGTCTCCAAGGCGACTCGCAGCCACCACCTCAAGGTGCTGCGCGAGGCCGGCCTGACCCGGACCCGGGTGGCGGGCACGAGCCGCTACGTGCGGTTGCGCCGCGAGGAGCTGCAGCGCCTCTACCCGGGGCTGCTCGACGCGGTCCTCGCCGCACCCGCCCGCGCCTGACCCCGCCACGGTCGCTGCGCCTGACATGATCGTCGGGTGAAGACGGCGGCCGCACGGATCGGAACCCTGGCGGGCGTGGCCCTGCTCACCGCCTGCGCGCCCGCGCCGACGCCTCACCCCGTGTCCGCACCAGCCCCGCCCACGCCGCCGCCCAGCACGTCACCGCCCCCGCCGGCCTGCTCGCCCGAGGGGATCCGCATCACCGAGCTCGGGGTGAGCGCCGCCATGGGCTTGCGGGCCATGGGCCTGGAACTGCTCAACTGCGGCAACCGGCCGTACGTGCTGCGCGGTTACCCCGCGCCGAGCCTCCGGGACGCCGACGGGAAGCCGATCGCGGTCCAGATCATTCCCGGCGCCCGCCCGATCACCTCCGGCTTCGACCAGCCGCCCGCCCGGATCGTCCTGCGCCCCGGCGAGCGGGCCGGCGCCGCGCTGCTCTGGCGCAACCTGGTCACCGACCCCACGGTGGTGGCGAGCAACGGGGCCCACCTCGACGTCGCCCCGCTGCCGGGCCGGCCGACGTACCCGGTCGAGCTGGACGGGCCGATCGACCTCGGCAACACCGGCCGCCTCGGGGTGAGCGCCTGGAAGCGCCACAACGGCACCTCCTCGACGCAACCACCCGCCCCGAGCGGCCCACCCTCCACGGCACCGACCCCCGACAGCCGCCTCTGAGACCCCGCAATTGAGATCTTGGTAGCAAGCGTCCCCCAGAGGGGCCACTTCCTACCAAGATCGCGGGACGGGTCCGGTCAGGCGGGGACGGACGGGCGGGTCGTCGGGTCGGCCACGATGGCGCGGCGCCTCGGGAGGAGGGCGTCCAGGGCCCAGCTGCCCGGGCCGAGCACCGCCACGAGCAGGAACGACCAGCAGAAGAGCGCCGCCAGCTCGCCGCCGTTGTGCAGCGGCAGCGGGTGGTCCGGCTGGTGCACCACGAAGTACGCGTACGCCATCGAGCCGGAGGCGAGGAGCGCGGCGGGCCGGGTGAGCAGACCGGCGAGCACCAGCGCGCCGCAGACGAGCTGGATCAGAGCCGCCCACCAGCCGGGCCACTCGGCGAAGGGGACCGCTGTGCCGGTCATCGGGTTGCCGCCGAGGACGCCGAAGAGCGACGCCGCGCCGTGGCAGAGGAAAAGCACGCCGGTGACCATGCGGAAGAGCGCGAGTACGGGACCGTTCAGCCGTGCCGAAACCATCGTGACCTCCTGAAACGTGGTGGACGTAGCCTCAGGATGACCGACGACTTTATCGAAGTTAATAAATTCTTTGTTAACGGGATGGGAGCGTGGGAACGCTCCCAAGATGTGAGCCGCTCAGCTTGTTACGTCCTTGCGGGTGAACCGCCAGAAGGCCAGACCCCAGAACACGGTGGCGTAGGCGATCGCCGAGATGGCACCGCGCACCACGTCGTCGGTCTGCACCGGCGTCGACAGCAGCCCCAGCCAGGCGCTGCTGTAGTGGGTGGGCAGGAACGCCCGGAGCCCGCCCAGCGCGGTGATCTGGTCGAGGATGCTGGAGAGGATCCAGAGCAGCACGGCGCCGCCGACGGCGCCGAGCGCGGCGTCCGTGGTCACCGAGAGCAGGAACGCCAGGCCGGCCACCACCAGCAGCACGACCGCCAGGTAGCCGAGCACGGCGAGCAGGCGGAGCAGGCCCTCGGCCGGGGCCAGCTCGGCGGCGACCTGGCTGTGCAGCGGCGACCAGCCGTACCGGAGGGTGCCGGCGAGCAGGGCGGTGCCCGCGAGCAGCGCCAGCGCGAGCGCCGAGTAGACGAGCGCGACCACCAGCTTCACCGTGAGCAGCCGGGCCCGCGGCACCGGGACGGCCAGCAGGTAGCGCAGGCTGCCCCAGCTCGCCTCGCTGGCCACCGTGTCACCGCAGAACAGCGCCACCACCACGACCAGCAGGAAGGACGACGACACGAAGATCGAGAAGAGGGTGAAGTTCAGCCCGCCCGAGGTGGCCAGGTCGACCAGGCTGGAGAACTCGTTCCGGCCGTTCCGGTCGTCGTTGCCGGAGTCGAACTGGAACGCGATCAGGATGATCAGCGGCAGCAGCACCATGAACCCCAGCGCGAGTTGCGTACGCCGCCGTGACGCCTGCCGCCGGAACTCGGCCCGGAACGGCAGGGTGGCCGACGGCCGGTAACCGGCTGCCGCCCCGATCGGTCCGACAGTGGACGACTGTGCCATCACCGGTCCCCGCTTCCCCGAGAGTTCTCGCCCACCAGGGCGAGGAACGCGTCCTCCAGGCGGCGCCGGGGCACCACCCGGTCCACCCCGATGCCGGCCCGAACCAGCTCGGCCACCACCTCGCTGCGGGCCGTGCCGTTGGTGTCCACCACCAGCCCGCCGTCGCCGTCGGGCAGCACCCGTACGCCGGCCAGCCGGTCGAGCACACCGCGCGCCGCGTCCGGGTCGCTCACCTCGAACAGCACGCTCGGCGACTCGCCGACGATCTCCTCGACCGGGCCGGACGCGACGATCCGCCCCTTGTTCACCACCACCGCGTGGGTGCAGGTCTGCTCCACCTCGGCCAGCAGGTGGCTGGAGACCAGCACCGCCCGGCCGTCGGTGGCGTAGCGCTGGAGCACCCGGCGCATCTCGGCGATCTGCGGCGGGTCGAGCCCGTCCGTCGGCTCGTCGAGCACCAGTAGTTCGGGCAGGCCCAGCATGGCCTGCGCGATGGCCAGCCGCTGGCGCATTCCGTGGCTGTAGTTCTTCGTCCGCCGGTGCACCGAGTCACCCAGCCCGGCGATCTCCAGCGCCTCGTCGAAGTGCGCGTCCGCCCACGGCCGGCCGGTCGCCCGCCAGTACGCCTGCAGGTTCGCAAGGCCCGACAGGTGCGGCAGGAAGCCGGGCCCCTCGACCAGCGCGCCGATCCGGGAGAGCACCGGCGAGCCGGGCACCAGCCGGTGCCCGAAGACGTAGATCTCGCCGGCCGTGGGCTGGGTCAGCCCCATGAGCACCCGCAACGTGGTGGTCTTGCCGGCGCCGTTCGGCCCGAGCAGGCCGACCACCTGGCCGGGGTGCACCTCGAAGTCCACGTCGGAGACGGCGACGAAGCCGTCCGCGTACTCCTTGCGCAGGTTGCGGACGGCGAGCGGCACGCCCGCGTACGCCGGGTGCACCGAACTGTCCTGGCGGCGGTGCCGGCGGCGGGCGACCAGAACGACCACGACGAGCCCGACCGCGATCGCGGCGAGCAGGCCGGCCAGCACCCAGCGCCAGATCGTGGCGGTGGTGGGGATGGGCGCGGCGTCGACCGTGGGCAGCACCAGCGGGCCGTCACCGAGCGCCACGGTGTGCACGGCCGGCTCGGCCGGCGTGGCGTACGCCTGGTCGGAGGTCGCCACGACGACCCGTAGCCGGTGCCCGGCCTCGATCCGGCGGACGATCGCCGGCAGGGTGACGGTGACCGGCCGGGCCTCGGCGACGGTGCGGGGCAGGCCGGTCAGCCGGACCGGCGCGACCAGGCCGTCCGGCAGCGTGGCCGCGCCCTGCGGGTCCACGTCGTAGAGCTTCACGAACAGCACCGCCTCGCCGGTCGCGGAGGCGGCCCGGATGCGCACGGTCGGTGCGCCGACCACGTCGACCGGGTCGGCCAGCGGCGCGGACTCGAAGCGGGCGTGCTGGCCGGGGATGTCGCCGGCCACCCCGTCGAGCAGCGAGCCGAGCGCCCCGGCGAACGGCACCGCCGAGATCGCCGCCGGGTTGCCGTTGGGCGGGTTGGCGATCGCCTGGTCCGGCCCGGCCAGGGTCACCTCGCGGCGGCCCTGCCCGGTCACCCCGGGGTAGTCGGCGGTGCGGAAGCCGGTGGCCACCAGGCCCCGGTCGAGCGCGTCGAACCCGGCGATCCGGGAGAAGGTGAAGCTGTCACCGGGCGCCTCCCCGTCGCCCTTGACGTAGTGGTCGAGCCACTGCGCGGTCAGGAACTTCACCCGGTCGGAGTCCGAGGTCGGTCCGGCGCCGCCGTCGTGGCCGCCCGTGAACCAGGCGACCCGCACCGGGGTGCCGGCGGCGGCGATGCCCCGGGCGTTGGCGTCGGCCTCGGTGAGCGGGAACAGGGTGTCGGCCTCGCCCTGCACCAGCAGGGTGGGCGCCGTGATCCGGTCGAGCACCCCGGCCGGCGAGGAGCGGCGCAGCAGGTCGACCGCCGGCCCGTCGGCCCGGCCGGTGGTGGCGATCCGCAGGTACGCGGCGCAGACGTCGGCGGCGAACCGGCCGCAGGACGGGTCGGCGGCGCCGGCCGGACCGCGACCGGGGCCGGTGCCCGGACCGCCACCGGGCTGTGGGCTGGGCGCGCCGGCCGAGGCCGGGGCGCCCTCGGGCTGGGCGGCGCCGGTGCCGGAGAGCCCGGCCGGGCCGGAGCCGGCGTTGCCGCCGCCGCCGAAGAAGATGCCGGCCCAGCCCTTCTTGAACACGCCCTCGGTGGGCGCCCCGCCGGTGCTCTCCGGCAGGAAGGCGCGGGACAGGTCGTTCCAGGTGATCATCGGCACGATCGCGTCGACGCGGCGGTCCTGCGCGGCCAGCAGCAGCGCCAGGCCGCCGCCGTACGAGCCGCCGACCACGCCGACCCGGGGATCGCCGGCCGCGTCGAGGCGGATGTCCGGGCGGGCGGCGAGCCGGTCGAGCAGGCGCTGGGCGTCCCGCACCTCGTAGTCGGGGCTGTCCAGGTGGATCTCGCCGCCGCTGCGGCCGAAGCCGCGGGCGGTCCAGGTGAGCACCGCGTAACCCCGGGCCGCCAGGTCCTCCGCGTCGGAGCGGACCGACTCCTTGGTGCCGCCGAACCCGTGCGCCAGCAGCACCGCCGGGACGCGGTGCCGGGCCGAGGCGTCGCCGGGCAGGTAGAGCGTGGTGTCCAGGTCGACCGGCTGGTCGCCGGACGGTCCGGAGCGGACGGTCACCAGGGCCGACTCGGTGCGGAAGTCGGCGCGGTCGGGGCGGGCCGCCCAGACCAGGGCGGCGGCGACCAGCCCGACCACCACCACCGCGGCGACGAGCCGGCGAGGGCGGCCGGCCAGGGCGCGCCGGATCCGCGCGACGGGCAGCGGTGATCTCATGCGGCACACGGTACGGGCCGCCGGCTGAGCATTCCCTGAGATCCGCCGTACGTCCGTCCGGTTGCACCGTTCGTTGTCCGGGTCCCGTCGACCGCGGAAGGTCCAGAGCGTCCCAGCGGGATGAGTTCGGATCCCGTGAAATCACATCTACGAGCGCAAATGCCGCCGATGCCTCCTTCTCCCCGCCCATATCGGACGCTCCGTAGGTGCAAGGTCAACCGGACGTGACGCGACCCGAAGTGACGCGAAGCCGACTCGGCGACCACGCTCCCACCCGGACCCGGTTCGATTACTTTTCCGGTCCGGTGCACGGGACTGCGGAAACGGCGACCTCCCGGCTCCGGACCGTCCCCCGCCGTCGCCGGAGGAGACCGACCATGACCGTCCCCGCGCCGCGGGTCCGCCGACGGCCCTCCGTACCGGGCCGCGCCCTGCCCCTGCTGCTGGTGCTGGCGCTGCTGGCCCCGCTGGGGCTGCTCTTCGTCCAGACCGACGGGCACACCGGCGACGACCGTGACCTGGCCGCCCGGGAACGGCTCGGCGTCCGCTACCTGCGCGCGCTCGGGCCGGTCACCGACGCGCTGACCGACGCGCAGACCACGGCGGTCGCCGGCCGGCCGGTCTCCCGGACGGCGCTCACCGCCGCCATCGAGCAGGCGGCGCAGGTGGACAGCGCGATCGGCGACAAGCTCCGCACCCGGGAACGCTGGGCCGGGGTACGGGCCAAGCTGGAGGCGCTGCCCGAGCGCGGGCTCGCCGACCCGGAGGCGGCCTTCCAGGCGTACGGCGAGGTCACCGACCTGCTCCTGGCGCTGCACCGGAAGGTCCGCGAGGCCTCCGGGCTGGTCCGCGACCCGCGTTCGGACACCTTCTTCGTGCAGGACGCCATCGGCGCGGACCTGCCCGCGGCCATGGTCGCCGCCGGCCGCCTGGCCGACCTGGCCACCCTCGCCCCGAACCGGCCCGCCGCGGACCGGCCGAAGACCGTCGCCGAGCTGGCCGAACTCCGGGTCGCCGCGCTGGGGCCGGCCACCGACCTGGTGGACGACCTGCGGGCGGCCGTGGACAGCTCGGAGAGCACCGATCTGGGCCCGACCGTGCTCACCCCGCTCGACACCTACCAGCGCTCGGTGGAGGCGCTGGCCGCGTTCTCGGCGCCGGCCGGGGCGGCCGGGCCCGACCCCGTCCAGCTCGGCGCCGCGCGGCGCGGCGCGCAGTCGGCCGCCGCCCAGCTCCGGCAGGTCATCCTCGACCAGCTCGACGCGCTGCTGGCGGAGCGGCTCGACGGGCTCGACCGGGACCGCTGGCTGGCCCGGGGCGCCGTCGCGCTGGCCGGGGTGCTGCTCACCGCGCTGGCCGGGGTGCTGCTCACCGCGCTGCGGCGCGCCCGCCGCCGGGCCGCCGAGGCCGGCCGCGAGCCCGCCGAGGCCGGCCCGCCCCCGGCGCCGGCCCGCCCGGACTCCCCCGGCGACGGCGAACTCCTGGCGGTCGGCGGCGGGCGGGCCGGCGACACCGAGCGGTGGAGGCCGTTCGATGCTGCTCGGTAGGCTCCGGATCCGGGGCCGGCTCGCCCTGCTGGTGATCATCCCGCTGCTCAGCATGGTCGGGCTGGCCGTGCCGGTCGTCCTCGACCGCGTCGCCGCCGCCCAGCGGGCCGCCGACATCGCCGACACCGTCCGGGTGGCCAGCCGCATCGGCACCCTCGTGCAGGACCTCCAGCAGGAACGGCTGCTGTCGGTGGGGTTCCTGCTGGGCCGGGTGACGCGCACCGAGCTGATCCAGAAGTCGGCCACCGTGGACGACCGGGTCGCCGACCTGCGGGCCGAGTCACTGCCGGCGCCGGTCCGGACGGCCCTCGACGGGGTACGCACGCTGGCCGACCTGCGGACCGCCGTGCTCGCCGGCAAGGCCACGCCGGACGACATCATGGGCGCGTTCCGCACCGTCGACATGGCGCTCATCGAGTCGCTCCGGCTGCCGTTCCAGGTCGACACCGGCACCTCGGCCGGGCGGCAGGTGCTGGCGCTGGACGCGCTGCTCCGCGCCGACGAGGGGCTGGGCGCCTGCGCCACGCTGATCGTGCTGGTCAAGCAGACGAGCGACCCACGGGTGGCCGGCTCGTACATCGCCTGCATGGCCGCCCTCATGGTGGACAACCGGCGGTTCCGCAGCCTCATCACACCGGAGCAGTACCGGCTGGCCATGCTGGACGACGCGGCGGTCGCCGCGCGGACCAGCCCCACCTTCCTGGCCGACAGCATCAAGGACCCGGTGGCGGCGATCGCGGCCGTGCCGATCGACGCGCTGTTCCCCTCGGTCCGCTCGATGATCACCCTCGGCCAGTTCGTGGAGAAGAAGATCGTCGCGGACGTCATCGCCGAGACCCGGAGCGAGCAGCGGGACGCGCTCGCCGCCGCCTGGCTGGTCAGCGCGGCGGCCGTCCTGATCCTGCTCACCGTGGTGCTGCTCGGCATGGCGGTGGCCCGGACCGTGGCCCGGCCGCTGACCCGGCTCACCCGCTCCGCGGACCGGGTCGCCCGGGTCGCCGAGGCGGAGCTGACCCGCGTGGTCGACGACGAGGCCGAGACCGTCGCGCCGGTGCGCCTCGACCCGATCGACGTGCGGGCCCGGGACGAGATCGGCGACCTGGCCCGCGCGTTCGAGCGGGTGCAGCGCACCGCCGCGCGGCTGGTCGAGCGGCAGGTGGCCGGCCGGCGTAACGTGGCGCAGATGTTCGGCCACGTCGGCCGGCGTACGCAGAACCTGGTCGGCCGGCAGATCGCCCTCATCGACCGGCTGGAGCGGCAGGAGACCGACCCGGGGCGGCTGGAGCACCTGTACCGCCTCGACCACATCTCCAGCCGGCTGCGCCGCAACGCCGGCAGTCTCGTGGTGCTCTCCGGCGCGACGGGGTCGGACGGGCACGTCGCGCCGGTGCCGCTGGGCGACCTGGTCCGGCTCGCGCTCGGCGAGATCGAGGACTACACCCGGGTGGACGTGCAGGTCCCGTCCGGGGTGTCGGCGGGGCCCGCGACCGCTGGTGACCTGGTGCTCGCGCTGGCCGAGCTCATGGAGAACGCCACCGCCTTCTCCCCGCCGCACACCCGGGTGCTGGTGGTCGGCGAGCAGACCGGCGGCGGCGCGCGGCTCACGGTGGTCGACCGGGGCATCGGCATGACCGAGGAGCGCCTCGCCGCGGAGAACGCCCGGCTCACCCGCCGGGAGCGGCTCGACCTGGCCCCGACCGAGGTGCTCGGGCTGTTCGTCGTGGGCCGGCTGGCCCGCCGGCACGGCTGGAGCGTCCGGCTGGCCGCGACCGCCGGTGGCGGCCTGACCGCCCACCTGGACATCCCGGCCGCCCTGCTGGTGGTCCGCCGACCGGAGCGGGCCGGCGTGACCGTGGCGCGGGCCTCCGTGCCGTCCCGCGAGCGCCGGGCCCTGCCCGAGCCCGCCCGGATCCCGGCCGCCGACGAACCGGCCGGCTTCGACGCGGCGCTGCTGAGCCGGGCGACCCGCAGCCTGGAGGCCGCGCAGTCCTGGAACGCCTTCGGCCGCCCGGCCGTCGAACCCGGTAGGCCCGCCGACGGATCGCCGCCCGCCTGGCCGCCCACCGAGGCGCCGGCGACCCCGGCACCGGCCACCCCCCGCCCCGGCACCCACCACCCGACCCCGGTCGTCGGCCCGGCACCGGCCGCTCCCCCGGCCGCCGGGCCGGCGACCGGCCTCCCGCCGGCCGGGCCTGCACTCGCGCCCCTGCCGGCCCTCGCGCCGCCGTCCCCCGGCCCCGCGGGACCGGCCCTCGCACCGCCGACCCCCGGTCTCGCCGGGACCGGGCCGCTGATCCGGCAGCGGGTGCCCGGGGCGAGCCTGCCGCCCGCCGCCCCGGCGGCCGGGCCGGTGGCCGCCGGCACCGCGGACGCGGCCACGGTCCAGGCCCTGGTCGAGGCGTTCCAGGACGGGGTACGCCGGGCCGAGGACGACGCCGCACCGGCCGTGCCCACCCCCGGCCGGCCCCGGCTCAGCCGGCGGGTGCCCGGGGCGAACCTGGCCGTGTCCGCCGAGCGGGCCGCCCCGCCGGCCGACCCGGAGCCCGGGGACCCGGCTGAGGTCCGCGACCTCATCACGGAGTTCGAGGCGGGCGTCGCCCGTGCTCTGCGCGAAGTCAGTCCAGACCGCCGCTACGAAGAGGACCCATCACGGTGACCAGCCCGTTCCTGCATGACAACGCCGACCAGACCACCGCCGGCGGCCTCAGCCCGGAGGCGCGCACCTTCAACTGGCTGCTCGACTCGTTCACCTCCAGCACGGCCGGGGTGATGGAGGCGATCGCGGTCTCCTCGGACGGGCTGCTGATGGCCATGTCCGCCATCAAGGACCGGTCCAACGCGGAACGGCTGGCCGCGGTCGTCTCCGGCATGACGAGCCTCGCGGGAGGCGCGGCCAGCTGGTACGCGCTCGGCGGGTTGAACCGCGTGATCGTGGACATGGCCGAGGGCTACCTGCTGATCAGCGCGATCAGCAGCGGCTCGGTGCTCGGCGTGGTCGCCGACCGCTCGGCCAACCTGGGCACCGTGGCGTACGAGATGACGCTCTTCGCCGGCCGGGCCGGCGGCGCCCTGACCCCCCGGTTGATCGCCGAGCTGAAGAACGCCGTCCAGCAATGACCCCGGACGCGGCCGGCGAGGACCCGGATCCGGAGCCCGGGCCCCGGATCCGCCCCTTCCTGCGCGCGCCCTCCCCCGGCCCGGGGTCGGACGCGGACGGCGGGGAGCCGGCCGGGCCGCGTCCGTTCGTGCTGACCGCCGGCCGGGTGGACGGCGATCCGGCGATCGGCCTGGAGACCCAGGTGACCGCCCGGCCGGCGAGCGGCTCGTGGGCGGTGATCGCCCAGCTGGCCCCGGAACTGGCGACGATCGTGGCGCTCTGCGCCGAACCGATCTCGGTGGCGGAGATCTCCGCCCGGACGCGGATGCACTTCGGCGTGACCCGGGTGCTGGTCGGCGACCTCCGCGCCGCCGGGCACCTCGACGTGCACCTCGGTGACGGCGACGACGCCCCCGACCCCGACCTCATCCTGCGAGTGATTGATGGACTCCGTGCGATCTCCTGAATGGCCGGCCGCGGCCGCGGGCGGCCCGGCCGCCAACAGCGCGCCCACCCGGTACGCCGCCCCGGTCACCCCCGGCCCGCCGGCCGGCCGGCCCGTCCCGCCCCCGCCGCCGTACCGGCCGCCCCGGGTGGCCGTGCGGACGGTCGGTCCGGTGGCCGGACCACGCGCACCCGTCCCCGTGAAGATCCTCATCGCGGGTGGTTTCGGGGTGGGCAAGACCACGACGGTGGGGGCGATCTCGGAGATCGCCCCGCTGACCACCGAGGCGGAGATGACCAGCGCCGGGATCGGCGTCGACGACCCGGGTGCGGACTCGGACAAGACCACCACCACGGTGGCCATGGACTTCGGCTGCGTCACCATCGACCGCAGCCTCAAGCTCTACCTCTTCGGCACGCCCGGCCAGGCCCGCTTCGGGTTCATGTGGGACGACCTGGCCCGGGGCGCGCTCGGGGCGCTCGTGGTGGTCGACAGCGACCGGCTCGACGACTGCTATCCGGCGATCGACTTCTTCGAGCGGGCCGGGCTGCCGTTCGCGGTGGGGGTGAACGCCTTCGACGGCCGGCTGGCCCTCGACCTGCCCTCGATCCGCTGGGCGCTGGCGATCGGCGAGCACGTGCCGCTGGTGCAGTTCGACGCCCGGGACCGGCTCTCCGTACGGGACGCGTTGCTGGTCGTCCTGGACCGGGCACTGGACCGGGCGACCCGCGAGAAAGGGGCCTGAACCGGCCGTCGGTTCGACCCGTGATCACGGAAGGGGTGACGTGATGAGAGGTGATCTGGACGAGACCCTGGCCCGGCTGGCGCGGCGCGAGGAGGCGCAACGCCGCCGGACGCCGCTGCCCGGCGAGCCGGCCGAGCCGGCCGAAGAGGCGGAGTGGGACGAGCGGGACGGACGGGCGGGGCACGGCGCGTACCGGTTGCGTGGGGGCGACCGGCCGGAGCGGCGGGACCCGGTCGGGGAGGTGGCCGAGGCGGTCCGCCGGGTGGTCGCCGAGCACCCCGGGCTGGCCGTCGTGGTGCGGGTGGAACTGGGTGGGCAGGCGTACCCGTTGCGGGTCGCCTGGTCCGGCCCGGAGGTGACGGTGGGCCCGGCGCTCGCACCCGCGCCCCCGCCGGCCTGGCCCATGTCGGTGAAGACGGTGCCGGCGCCCGGGCAGGACGGGGTGATCACCGACCCGGCGGCCCGGCTGGCCGAGATGATCCGGCGCGATCCCTCGCTGCTGGACGACACCGGCCCACTCTGAGGCCGACCGGCACGACGTGGTGCCGGCGGCTACTGTCGGGCGGGTGGCGGAACCCGACCTGACCCTGACCGCGAGCCTGCGGCCGGCGGCGCTGGACGCCCGGCGCGGCGTCGTCCGCCTGCACCCCGAGGTGTTGACGGCGCTGGCGCTGCGCCCCGGCGACCCGGTGCGGCTGACCGGGCGCCGGGTGACCGCCGGCATCGCCGCCCCGGCCGAGCCGACCGCGAGCAACGTCCTGCTCTACGCCGACGACCTGCTGCTGGGCAACCTGGGCCTGCGCGACGGCGGGCAGGTCACGGTGAGCCCGCTGCCCGCGACACCGGCCCGCCGGCTCACCCTGGCCGGGCCGGTCGGCGTCGTCGCCGCCGTCTCCCCGGAGATGCTCCGGCTCGCCCTGCTCGGCAAGGTGGTCACCGCCGGGGACGACGTCTCGCTGCTGCCCCAGGACGTGCTCCCCGACGCGGCGCTCCGCGGCCTGGTCGAGGCCGCCCGGCGCAGCCTGGCCACCACCGTCGGGTACGCCTGGACCAGCACCCTGCTCACCGTGGTGGCGGCCGAGCCGGCGACCGGCGCGCTGGTCACCATGGACACCGTGGTCGGCTGGGAGCACGGCCCGGCCACCCGCGGCTCCGGCCCGGCCGGCGACACGGGCGCCCCGGCCCCGGCGGCGGCGACACCGGCCGACGGCCTGCTCGGCCCCGAGGACGCGCCCGACGTGGACGAGCTGCCCGGGCTGCGGGCGCAGGCCGAGGAGCTGACCGAGCTGCTCGACCTGGGCTTCCACCACCGCGAGGTGCTGGGCCGGCTCGGGACCACGGTCTCGCTCGGCGTGCTCGTCGGCGGCCCGGCCGGCTCGGGCAAGTCGGCGCTGGTCCGGGCGGTCGCCGCCCGGGTCCGCGCCCGCGTACGCCCGCTGTGGGGCCCGGAACTGGCCGCGCTCAGCAACGACGCGGCCGCCCGCCGGCTGCGCGAGGCCGCCGCGGCGGTCCGCGCCAACGGCCCGGCCGTGCTGCTGGTGACCGACGTGGAGGCGGTCGCCCCGGCCGACGAGCCCGGTCCGCTGGCCACGGTGTTCCGGCAGGTGGTCGCCGAGACGGTCGGCGCCGGTGCGGCGGTGGTCTGCACGACCGGGCGCCCCGAGGCGGTGGACCCGGCGTTGCGCGCCCCGGACCTGCTCTCGCTGCGGATCACCGTGCCGTTGCCCGACGCGGCACTGCGCCGGGAGCAGCTCACCGTGCTCACCCGGCAGGTGCCGCTGGCGGACGACGTCCGGCTGGACGACGTGGCCGCCCGCACGCCGGGGTTCGTCGCCGCCGACCTGGCCGCGCTGGTCCGGGAGGCCGGGGTGCGGGCGGCGCTGCGGCAGAAGACGGCCGAGAAGCCGACCGTGGCCATGGCCGACTTCGCCGGCGCCCTGGAGGTGGTCCGGCCGACCACGATGGCGGCGTCCACCCTGGAGCTGGCCTCGGTCACCCTGGACGATGTCGGCGGCCTGCACGAGGTCAAGCAGACGCTGACCGAGTCGGTGCTCTGGCCGCTGACCTACCCGGACACCTTCGCCCGGCTCGGGGTGACGCCGCCACGCGGCGTGCTGCTCTACGGGCCGCCCGGCTGCGGAAAGACCTACCTGGTCACCGCGCTGGCCGGCTCGGGCCGGGCCAACGTGCTGTCGGTGAAGGGCGCGGAGCTGCTCTCCAAGTGGGTCGGTGAGAGCGAACGGGCGGTCCGCGAGCTGTTCCGCCGGGCCCGTGAGGCGGCACCCACGCTGGTCTTCCTCGACGAGGTGGACGCCCTCGCCCCGGTCCGCGGCCAGGCCACCGACGGGGGCACCACCGACCGGGTGGTCGCCGCCCTGCTCACCGAGCTGGACGGGGTGGAGGCGCTGCGCAACGTCGTGGTGGTCGGCGCGACGAACCGGCCGGAGCTGGTCGACCCGGCGCTGCTCCGCCCCGGCCGGCTGGAACGCCTCGTGTACGTGCCGCCGCCGGACGGCCCGGCCCGCGCCGAGATCCTCCGCGCAGCCGCCCGGCACGTCCCGCTCGCGCCCGACGTGGATTTGACCGCGCTCGGCGCGGACCTGGACGGCTTCTCGGCGGCCGACTGCGCCGCGCTGGTCCGCGAGGCGGCCCTCGCCGCGATGCGCGAGTCACTGGCCGCCAGCACGGTCACGGCCGCGCACGTCGAGGCGGCCCGCACGCGCGTCCGCCCCTCGCTGGATCCGGTCCAGCTCGCCCTGCTGGAGGCCTACGCCGCCACCCGGCAGTGAGCTCAGTCGGTGGGCAGCAGCGGGCCGAGCGGGCCGAGGTCGAGGTTGAGATCCTCGGGGGCGAGACCGAAGTACTCGCGGAGCTGGGTCATCTGCTCCTCCAGCGCCATCAGTGTGGCGCCGACCCGCTCGACCTGCTCGTCGGTCAGGTCGCCGAGGTCGACCCGGCGCAGCGCCTGCCGTTCCATGAGCTGCCGCAGCAGCTCGATCACGGTGAGCACCAGGCTGGCCAGCCCGCGCTCGACCGAGTCCTGGTCGACGGCGAGCCGGCGGTCCAGGGGCCGGACCCGGGGCGCCCGCCAGGCCGGCTCGCCCAGCGCCGCCGCCAGGTCGGCCGCCTCGTCCCGGCCGGTCACGGTGCGGCCCCGGGCTCGGGCTCGGGCGGGGCGAGCGCGCCGACCGAGGCGATGAGCGCCCGCAGCGAGATGCGGACCAGGTCGATGTCCGCGATGGCCAGGGTGAGGTCTCCGGTGATCACCACGCCGGTGGCGAGCACCCGGTCGAGCAGGTCGACCAGGGCCACCGGGCGGTAGGTCAGCGGGTCGTCGGCGCTGCTGGGCGCCAGCGTGGTCACGCCCATGCCGGCTCCGCCTCCGGTTCCGCCACGAAGGAGTACGGCGGCCACGGGCCGGTCAGCTCCATGCGCAGCTCCGGGTGCCGCTCCGCCAGCTCGCGGGCCAGCCCGGCGAAGCCGTCCCAGCGGTCCCGGTCGACCAGGTACGCCCCGTTGAGCACCATGGCGGTGGGCGCACCGGAGAGCCGCCGGTCCTGCGGGGCGTGCCGGCAGGCGGCGACCGCGTACCCGGCGAGGGCGGCGTGCACGGTGGCGGCCGCGTCGGCCGCGACCCGCTGCCCCTCCTCCCGGGCGGTGAGCTGGGCCTTGCGCCGCCGCAGGTACGCCGCGCCGGCCCCGCCCCCGCCCGCGGGTTCCTCTACCTGCGGGGTGGCGCCGGGCACCACGTATCCCTTGACGCCCCACTCCGCGCGGCCGGCGAGCCGGGCCAGCGTGCCGGCCAGCTCGTCGTGCCGCTCGACCAGCACCCGGGCCACCCGGTCGTCGTCCCGGTGGACGGTGGCGAGCCGGGCCGGCACCACGGCGCCGGACCGGGACAGCGCGTCCACCACGGCGTGGTGCGCCCGGGCCGCCCGCTCCAGCCAGGCCAGGTCCTCCAGGTTGCGGCGCAGCGCCGCCTCGCCGTACTCGCTGAGCGGGGCATCGCTGACCACGGCGACCAAGCCGGCGGCGGCCACGGCCCGGACCGGTGTGCCGGCGATGCCCGGAAGCCCGGCCGGGGTGGCCGTCCCGGTGACCACGCCGTGCAGCCAGACGGCGGTGCCGGTGTCCCGGACGGGGTCAGAGGTCGTGGTCATGCCAGCCCTCCCTCGGGTCCCGTTCGGCCCGGGCCGCGACCCGCGGCCGGCGGGACGCCTCGACCTCCTCGGGGTCCCGCGGGCCCGGCTCGACCGGCGGGCGGGCCCGGGAGCTGAGCCACGGATCGTGCTCCCACCAGTCGATGCCGATCTGCCGCGCGGTGTCCACCGAGGCGATGACCAGCCGCAGTTTCAGCGTCAGCAGCTCGATGTCGAGCAGGCTGACCCGGATGTCACCGGCGATCACGATGCCGCGGTCGAGCACCCGTTCCAGGATGTCGCCGAGGTTCGCCGGCTCGTGGCCGGCCGGCAGCACCTGACCGGAGTTCTGCACGACCGACGGCGCCCGCCCAATGGTCATCTCAGTCCCCCTTGCCGCGCTGGTAGCGACGCGTCCGCCGGTAGCCGAGCAGGCTGCCGGTCATGTCCAGCTCGACCTCGTAGAGGCCGAGCAGGTCGGTCGACGCCGGGATGCGGTGGTCCTCGACCACCTCCACCCCGATGCGCCAGCCGTCGTCGGTGGGCTGGATCGAGGTGACCCCGAGCGGATCCTTGCCGGTCAGCGCGACGACCTGGCGCAGCCCCTCCCGGGCCGCCTCGGCCGCGCTGACCGCCTCCTCGTCGTCCTCGTCGAGATACCGCTCCTCGACCCGACCGCCCCGGTCGCGCCACCGCTCCCGGTCGCCGTCACCCCGGATCCGTGCCGTCATGGTCCTCCCCCTCGTCCGCGCCGCGCCGCACCGCGGCGGCCGCCGGCCGTGCCCCGCCGGGCGGGCGCGGGCCGCCGGGGCCCGCCCTCCCGCTGCGGCGGGGTACGGTCCGCCCCGGCGGCCGGCCTGGTAAGCCGGTCCAGCACCTGCTGCTGCCCCCGGTCCCGCTCCTCCGGTGTGATGTCCCCGGCCGCCGCGGCCCGGTCCAGCTCCTCCAGCTCGCGCCGGATGTTGACCGGGTTGTACTGCTGGGACTCGGCCTCCCGCGCCACCACCTTCACCAGCGCCGTGAGCCCGCGCACCGGCGCGTACGGCAGGGTCAGCAGCGTCCACAGGATGTCCACGCGGTCACTCCACCAGCTGGTGTGCGCTGACGAAGTCGTACGGGGCGAGCGGGCCGATCAGCCGCATCCGGATCAGGTCCCGCCGGTGCTCGGCGAAGTCCTCCACGGCCTGGACGAACGCGTCCTCGTCGTCGCCCTCCACGAGGAAGGAGACGCGCACCGCGTCCAGCTCGTGGCTGGGCGGGAGGGCGGCGTCCGCCACGGCGTACCGGCCCACCGAGTCGATCAGGTCGCGGTTCTCCGCCTCGCGGCGCAGCTCCACCGCCTGGCTGATCATCTCGCCGAGCCGGATGCGCTGCTCCCGGCTCTCGATCTCCGGGCGGCCGCGCACCTCGTCGGCGAGCGCCGCGGCGGAGGCGTTCTCCGCCAGGAACCCGCTGATGAACTCCTGCTCGTCGAAGCGCCCGTGCACGGTGTACTGGAGCCGGTCCTCGACCTCGTCGAGGGCGGCGGCGAACCGGTCGTGGTGCGCGGCGAGCAGGTCCTCCACCGCGTCCTCGCCGGTCACCACCGTGCCGAACCGCACCGGCAGCACCGGCGCGACCACGGCCGTCCCGTCGAGCAGCCGCTCGTACGCGGTCAGGTCGGCCGGCCGGCCCAGCGGCTCCTCCAGCCCGACCTCGCTGACCAGCGCCGCCAGCTCGCCGTGCCGGATCGCGATCACCTCCCCGGGCGGGGAGCCGACCCCCTCGGCCTCGGGGGTCGGCTCCACGTCGGACGGCACGATGCCGTAGATGAACAGCCCGTTCTCCTGAGCCATCTCAGCGCTCCTCGTCCCGCCGCCGGCGCGGCCGCTCCCGCTCCCGCTCGGAGCCGCCGTCCCGGAGCGAGTCGGCCACCGCGCCGCTGATCTCCTGGGCCGCCTTGCCGAGCCCGGAGATCGCCTTGCCCTTGGTGGCCGCGCCGGCCGCGTCACCGACCATGTCCGGCAGGCCCTTCGTGCCCTTCGGCACGATGCTCAGCCGGTCGACCGCCTCGGCGAACCGCAGGTACGTCTCGACGCTGGCGATCACGATCCGTGCGTTGATCTCCAGGAGCTGGATACCGACCACGGCGACCGACACCTGGGCGTCGATCACCACGCCCTTGTCCAGGACGGTCTCCACGACGTCGGCGAGGGTCCCGCCGCCGCCGCCGCTCGTGCGTTCCAGGGCGCTGCCCGGTTGTCCCGTCGTGGTGGCCACCGTCATTCCTCACGCTCCTCCCGCCGGCGGCGTACCACCGGCCGTCGTGGTGTCTCGGGAGCCCGCCGGACCGGGCGCGGGCGCTCGGGGCGCGCCTCCCGCTCCTCGCGCGGCTGGGGGCGGCGCGCCCGTTCGGGCGCGCGGCGGCGCGGCGGCTCCTGCTCCTCGGGCTCCTCGGCGTACTCGTCGTCGTCGAAGTCGTCGCCCTCGTCGTAGTCCGCGTACTCCTCCTCGTCGGGGGCGGGACGGCGACGCGGCGGCGGTGGCCGGCGGCGGCCGCGCGGGGCGGGCCGGCGCTCCTCCTCCGGCTCCTCCTCGGGCTCCTCCTCGGGCTCCTCGGCGCGGCCCCGCCCGCGGGCCTCCCGCTCCTCGCGGCCCTCGCGCTCCTCGCGGGCCTCCTGCTCCTCGCGGAGGGCGGTCTCGTGGTCCTTGACCACCTCGGAGTCCTCGATCTCACCGCGCCAGCCCTCGACCGACTCGGGGTCGAGCACGGTCTGCGTCATCACGTGCCGGACGAAGTGCTTCAGCTCCAGCCGGACCCGGCGGCCCTGGGCGCGCCACAGGTTGCCGGTGTGCTCGAAAAGGCCCTGCGGGTGGTACTCGAGCACGACCAGGATCCTGGTCAGCTCGGGAGCGACCTCGTGGAAGCTGACGGTGCCGTCGACGGAACCCTTCTCGCCCTTGGACCGCCAGTGGATGAGCCGGTCCGGGATCTGCCGGACGATGGTCGACTCCCAGGTCCGGTGCGACCAGAAGACCTGGGCCTTCCAGGTCATCTTCCCGTCCGAGTCCCAGTCGGCCTGCTCGACCTTCTTCATGAAGCTCGGGAAGTCGCCGAACTGGGTCCACTGGTTGTAGGCGACCCGGACCGGCACGCCGACCTCGATGGTCTCGACGATGTTGGTGACCTTGAGCTTCTTGCCGCCGCCCTTGCCGCCCTTGCCGCCGCCGAACGCCGACATCAACTTCTCCTTACCGCCGGCCAGGCCGGCATGGAACATGGCCTTGACCGGGGAGTGGCCCTCGGCGAGCTTCTGGGCGCCGGTGGCGGCGGCGACCAGGCCAGGGCCACCGCCCTGCTTGGCGTACTCGCTGAGCCGTCCGGTGGCGCCGGTGATCCGCTCGGTGACCACGTGCACGGCCCGCTCGCCGATGGCCGAGGCCAGGTTGCGCAGCTCGCCGCCGAGCTGCTCCCGGGCCCGGTCCGTGAGGTTGCTGGTCGCCATGGTCACCGCCCCCGCTGCCGTCGCGCGACGACCGGGCGCCCGCCCCGGTCCGTCTCGTCCTCCGCGGTGGGCTGCTCGTCCAGCTCCTCCTCGTCGTCGGCGGCCGAGCGCTGGCCCCCTGCCGCCTCCTCCTCCGGCGGGCCGCCGCCGGACTTCCGGCGCAGCGCGTCGGCGCTGCCCCGCAGCTTGCCGCTGAGCGCGTCGATGCCGCTGCCCGCGGCCGCGGTCGCCGCGGCCTTGCCGGCCGTCGCCAGCGGGGCGCCCAGCTTGCCGAGGCCGCCGAGCTGGGGGACGTTCAACAGGTCCGTGCCGAGCTGCTTCAGCCCGCCCGGTCGCTGGCTGGCCCGCCCGGCCGCCACGGCGGCGGCCAGGGTGAGGGCGGTACGCATCTTCTTCCGGCGCCCGAGGAGGTAGCCGAAGCCCACCGCCAGCGCTACCCGTGCTCCGCTCTTCATCAGTTCTCCTTCGCTCCCCGGCGGAAGCGGACACCTCATCTGGAGCAGGCCCGGAAAGACAGCTGCCGGGGATCAGCGGAAAGGGGCCTGCGACCGACGTTCCGTATCAGCGGACCCGGCGGGCAGTACCCGTCACCCCACCGGCAAAACATTCCGGCGGAGCCATGGAGACGCATTTAACTGCGGAATTGGAAACCCGGCCAGGTCCCGGTCAGACCACGCAAAACGGTCAGACAGCCCGAGCGGACCAGGGAGAACTCAAAACGCTTGACTGAGGGCAATCAGCCATTCAATGCGTCGGCAGAGCCGAATCGAGACACATTTTCGCGCGCAGTTTTCCGTTTTCCTCGCGCAATTCCGCACCGCATTTACGAAGAACCGACACGGCGCCCTGGTTGTCCGGTGTCGTCTCGGCCACGACCGAGTGCATGCCGGCGGCAGCGGCGGCGTGCAGCAGCTCCCGCAGGGCCGCCGCGCCGAGCCCCTGGCCCCGCGCCGAGCGGCCCAGCCACATCCCGGTCTCCACCGTCCCCGGCTCGTCGCAGCGGGTCATCCGGACCATGCCGACCACCTCGCCACCGGCGACGATCGCGTACATGCGGGTGCGGGTCGGGCCGTCCAGCCCGCCGAAGCTCGCCCGGTAGAACTCGCGGAAGGCCTCCCGGCGGGCCAGCGACCAGCCGGCCGGGGCCTGCACCGGGGGCATGACATCCTCCGGCTCCGCCTCGGCAGCCGCTACGGAGAGCAACGGCTCCAGGTTGCCTTCGTCCACCGGCTCCAGTCGTACGGCACCCCTCACGAGCCGTAGTCTGCCGGTCGTACCGGCCCAAGTCCACCCCTTTGGGCGCGGACTGCCGGTCCGGTGGAGGGGGTCGGCCGGTCGTACCCCCGGGGTGTTCCGCCTCACGCTCCGTTGTCAGCCGACCGGCCCGTCTTCGCGGTGAGGGTGCTCACTCGGCCGGGGCGAACTCGCAGAGCGCCACCGAGGCGTCGTCGCTCCGCTTGCGCCGGCGCAACCGGTCGGGGTGGTCCCGCTCGGCCGCCCGGACCCGGTCGATCAGCCCTTCCGGGCCCTCGGTCGCCGTCACGTCGAGCAGGCCGGCCCAGTCGAAGAGGCCGAACTGGTCGACCGCGCAGGAGGCGCCGTCGCTGAGCAGGGCGGCCCGTCGCAACGCCCCCGGCCCGCGCAGCGGCAACGTCCCGGTCACCGCGTGGTACGCGGCGTCCGGGTCGGTCGCGGCCGCCCAGTAGCCGTGGGTCCGGTTCATCCGGGTCCGCTGCAGGGTCACCGCCCGGCGGAACCGGGTCGCCGCGTCGACGTCCCCGTCCGGCAGCGCGGCGGCGGTCCGGCGCAGGTCCACCAGCGCCGCGTCCAGCCGGTCGTCGGAGACCACGGCGATCCCGTCGCCGGTGTCGAGCACCAGCGGGCTGTCGCAGAGCACCAGGTAGTCCACCTGGTCGCCACCCTCCCGGAGGAGACAGACCGTGGAGGACGGGGTGCCCGGATGGTCCAGGTCGCACTCGCCGCCGTGGTCCGCCCGCACCGCCAGGATGGCCGCCGCCAGGCTGCTCATGAGCGTGGCCGCCGGGCGGGCCGCGACGGCCAGGCCGATCCGGGCGGCCAGGTGCCGCACGTACCACGCCGGGCCGTGCACGCAGCCGGTGTCGAAGCCCTCGGGCACGGTGGCCCCGTCGAGGACACCGACCAGCGGGCCGAACCGGAAGACCACGTCCTCGTTCTCCAGCCGGCCGGGGGCCGGATCGGAGGCGGAGCGTACCCGCATCATCGGCGCCGTCCCGACCGGCCGGGCCGGCCGGCTGCCGATCGGGTACCGGCGGTCTGGTGCCCCCATCCGTCTGCTCCCTCCGTCGCCGCCCGCCGCCTACCCGGAGCGCCGGAGCCCATGCCGGGGCGGGCGGACCCGAGGGCGGTCCAACCGCTCAGCGCCGCCGGTTCCGGGCCCGGGACGAGCGCAGGCGGCGCAGCCGGCCGACCAGCACCGGCTCGGCGGCGAGCGCGGCCGGCTGGTCGAGCAGGGCATTGAGCAGCTGGTAGTAGCGGGTCGCGGAGAGCCCGAAGGTGTCCCGGATGGCCTGTTCCTTGGCGCCCGCGTGCTTCCACCACTGCTGCTCGAAGGCGAGGATGCGCCGCTCCCGCTCGGTCAGCCCGTCGGCCTCCTCCGGCTCCGCGGCCGGAGCGGACTCCGCCGGCCCGTCGTCGGGCGGCGCGGCCTCGACGGCGGGGGCGGAGCGGGGCGGCGGGACGGTCACGCCGGCCTCCCGGCGCGCGACGTCGGTGGTCCCGGACGGCTCGGGCCGGTCGGTGGCGGCCCGCTCCGTGGCGTCGGCGGGCAATGGCGCTCCTCAGCGGGACGGGGCGACCGGCGCGACGACGCCGGCCGGGGGACCCCAGCCTAACCAGGGTCCGCCCGGCCCGCATCGGACGCGGGGTGCGCGCCGGTCAGGCGATGTCCCGCCGGCGCATCGACCAGAACGCGCCGATCAGCACCGCGGCGGCGCCCACCCCGAACACCAGGGCCGACTGCTGCCAGGTGACCACGAGCTTGGCCGGTTCGCACGCGCCCTTGGCGAACTGGCAGGTGTCGTAGTCGAACAGTTCCACCTGCTTCATGAACCACGACTGGGCGTACGTGGACAGGACGTAGCGCTCACCGAACGGCACGGAGAGCACGGCGACCGCGATCCGGATGCCGATCTCGCTGATCGCGAAGAGCGCCACGGCCGCGCCGAGCGCCATCGCGGTGTGCCGCCCCAGCGAGGCGAGCGCGAAGGCGACCGCGCCGACGGCCAGGACCAGCCCGACCGCCCGCAGGCCGTCGAGGCCGATGGACTGCCACACCCCGGCGGTCACCTTGGCGGTGGTCCCCCGGTAGCGGCCGATGAGCCAGAAGGCGAGCGTCCAGAAGGCGCCGAGCACCACGCTCACCCCGAGCACCGTGGTGAGCAGCGCGGCCAGCTTGGTGCCCAGCACGGCGAGCCGTTTCGGTCGCCAGAGCAGCAGGTTCATCATCCCGCCGGTGCTCCACTCGGCGCCCACGTAGGAGGCGCCGACGATGAACGCGAAGAGCGCCACCGCCCCGGCGAAGACCGCGATGAACATGGGGAACTCGGCCCGGAAGTCGAACTGGTAGGGCAGGTTCCACTTCGGGTCGAACATCTCGCGCTGCGGCTGCCAGTCCCGGCCGCAGTTCGGGCCGTACCGTTCCTCGGTGTCCTGGTCGCCCCGGGCCTTGGCGGCGTCGCAGTCGGCGACCGTCTTCTTCCAGTCCTCCAGGGCCCGCTGGTACTGGGCCTCGGACTCGACCTGGGCGGCCGCGACCGTCTCCTTGGAGAGCTGGTGGCTGGAGAAGCTGAACGCGGTGGCCACCGTGGCCAGGCCGAGCAGGAGCAGGACCAGCAGCAGCCGGGTGACCCGGCGCTTGCTGAGCCGGCGCAGTTCGGTGACGTACAGGCTCATGCGCCCCAACCTCCCGTGGTGGCGCCGCTGCCCGGCTCACCGACCTTCGTGGACTGGTCGACCTGCCGGTGCTGGCCGGGAACCGGCGCGGTGGCGGTCAGTTCGAGGAAGACGCTCTCCAGGTCGACGGCGACCGGGGTCAGCTCGCTGACGTAGAGGCCCTGCTCGGCGAGGACGCGACTCACCGTGGCCGGCTTGTCGACGCCGGCGAGCATCAGATGGTCGGGCTCGGCGGCGACCCGGATCCCGGCCCGGGTCAGCGTCTCGGCGGCCTGCGGCAGGTCGGTGACCGCCTCCAGGCGGACCCGCACGGCGCCCTGCGAGTGCGCGGCCAGCACCTCGTCGACCGGCCCGAACGCGACCCGCCGGCCCAGCGAGATGATGGTGACCGAGTCGCAGATGAGCTGGATCTCGCCGAGGATGTGGCTGGAGAGCACGACGGTCATCCCGGCGGCGGCGAGGTCGCGCATCAGGGTGCGCATCTCCCGGATGCCGCCCGGGTCGAGGCCGTTGGCCGGCTCGTCGAGGATCAGCAGCTTCGGGTTCTTCAGCAGCGCGGACGCGACGGCGAGCCGCTGCTTCATGCCGAGCGAGTAGGTCTTCACCCGCTCCCCGGCCCGGTCGCGCAGGCCGACCAGCTCCAGCACCTCGTCGACCCGCTGCCTGGGCAGCTCACCGGCCTGCGCGAGCAGGCCGAGGGTGTCCCGGGCGGAGAAGTGCGGGAAGAACTGCGGGCTCTCCACGATGGCCCCGACCTGGCCGGCGACCGCGGGCAGCGCCTGCGGCAGCTCCTGGCCGAGGATGGCCATCCGGCCGCCGTTGGGCCGGATCAGGCCGAGCAGCGTCCGCAGCGTGGTGGTCTTGCCCGAGCCGTTGGGGCCGAGGAAGCCGTGCACCTGGCCGGCCTCGACCCGCATGTCGAAGCCGTCGAGCGCGTGGCGGACCCCGCGTTTCCGGCTCCGGTACGTCTTGCGGAGACCTTCGATCTCCAGGACAGCCGACAAGCTGACCTCCCCCGATGAGTAGGTGTCAGCTCGACACCATACGCGGTATGCAGGCGGAGACAATACCCGGTATGCATCGGGGTTTTCCCGGATTCGGGATCAGGCGCGCCGGGACGTGGCGCCGGCGGAGGAGAGGAGGCGTCAGGCGCAGACGACGTGCACGCCGGCGTCGCGGAACGCCTGCACCACGGCGGGCGACGCGCCGGAGTCGGTCACCAGCGTCTCCACCCGGTCCACCGGGCAGATCCGGGCGAACGCGTGTCCGCCCAGCTTGGACGAGTCGGCGATGACCACGACCCGCTTGGCCCGGGCCACCATGAGGCTGTTCATGGCCGCCTCGCCCTCGTGATGGGCGGCGGCGCCGAGCTGCGGGTCGATGGCGTCCACGCCGAGCAGCGCCACGTCCAGGGTCACCTCGCGCAGCAGGGCCCCGCCCAGCGGGCCGACCAGTTCGAACGACTTCGGCCGGACCACGCCGCCGGCCACCACCACCTTCATCCGCGAGCGGACCAGCAGCTCGTTGGCGATGTTCAAGGCGTTGGTGACCACGGTGAGCTGGGCACCCTCGGCGCTGGTGTTCAGGTCGGGGCGCACGGCCAGCGCCCGGGCCACCTCGGTGCTCGTGGTGCCGCCGTTCAGCCCGACCACGGTGCCCGGGGAGACGAGCGCGGCGGCGGCCGCGCCGATCCGCTGCTTCTCCGCCGAGTGCTTGGCCGTCTTGTAGCGCAGCGGCAGGTCGTAGGAGACGCCGTTGGCGACCGCGCCACCCCGGGTCCGTGTGATCATCTGCTGCTGGGCGAGCTGGTCGAAGTCACGCCGGATGGTGGCCTGGGAGACGTCCAGGCGCTCGGCCGCCTCCTCGACGCTGACCCGGCCGCTGTCGGTCAGCATCTCGAGCAGCGCGTTCCATCGGGCGTAGCGGTCCACGGGGGGCCTCCACTGACTCTGCACGAACGGTGATTGATTGCGTGCACAGTAGTGCGCGAAACTGGCCAGGCGCAAAACCCTGTCCTGCGCGATGTGGGAGCCGGTTGCCACGGCCGCCCCGAATCGCGCAGAATGACGCGCGAAAGGCGGCCGTATCGCGCCGTATTGCGCAAGGTCTCCCCCGGGCGAGGAGTTGTCATGGCGTACGTGCACGCGGAGATCGCGAGCCAGCCCGACTGCTGGCGGGAGGCGGCGCGGCTCGCCCCGACCGTCACCGACCGCCTGCCGCGCCCCGGCGAGCGGGTCGCCGTCGTCGGATGCGGCACGTCGTGGTTCATGGCGGCGGCGTACGCCGGGCTGCGCGAGCACGCCGGCCACGGCGAGACCGACGCCTTCCAGGCCAGCGAGTTCCCCACCGGCCGCCGCTACGACCGGGTCATCGCGATCACCCGCTCCGGCACCACCACCGAGGTGCTCGACCTGCTCGTCGCGCTGCGCGGGCAGCTGCCCACCACGGTGCTCGTCGGCGACCCGGCCTCGCCGGCCGTCGAGCTGGCCGACGCGGCGGTGCCGCTGCCCTTCGCCGACGAGCGTTCCGTGGTGCAGACCCGTTTCGCCACCACCGCGCTGGCGCTGCTCCGCGCCCACCTCGGCGAGGACCTGGGCCGGCTCGCCGCCGACGCCGAGGTGGCGGTCCGGGCCCCGCTGCCCATCGACCCGGCCGCCATCGAGCAGGTGACGTTCCTCGGCCGCGGCTGGACGGTCGGGCTGGCCCAGGAGGCCGCGCTGAAGTGCCGCGAGGCGGCCACCTTCTGGGCCGAGGCGTACCCGGCCATGGACTACCGGCACGGCCCGATCTCGATCGCCGCCCCCGGGCGGCTGGTCTGGGCGTTCGGCGGGATCCCGGAGGGGCTGCCGGAGGACGTGGCCGCGACCGGGGCCGCCTTCGTGCACAGCCGCACGCACGGCTGCCACACGGTGCTCACGAGCTGGGCGGCCGGGCGCAACCCGGTCGACCCGATGGCCGACCTCATCCTCGCCCAGCGCTTCGCCGTCGCGCTGGCCACCAGCCGCGGCCTCGACCCCGACGCGCCCCGGCACCTGACCCGCTCCGTGGTGCTCGCATGACCCCAGGCGGCGAGGTCGTCGTCGCACTGGACGTGGGCGGCACCGGGATGAAGTGCGCCCTGGTCCGCCCGGACGGCGCCACCGTGCACGCCGAGCGGCACGCCACCGGCGCGGCGCGTGGCCCGGAGGCGGTGGTCGGCACGATCCTCGACGTGGCCGAGGGGCTGGCCGGCAAGGCCCGCGCCGACGGCCTCACCCCGGTGGCCTGCGGCATCGCCGTGCCCGGAGTGGTCGACGAGGCCCGCGGGGTGGCGGTCTGGTCGGCGAACATCGGCTTCCGGGACGTACCCCTGCGGGAGCTGGCGCAGACGCGGCTCGGCCTGCCCACGGCGCTCGGCCACGACGTGCGGGTGGGCGGCCTGGCCGAGGCCCGGCTCGGCGCCGGGCGGGACGCCGGCCACGTGCTCTTCGTCGCGATCGGCACCGGCATCGCCGCCGCCCACGTGGTCGACGGGTCGGCCGCCGTCGGCGCGCACGGCGCCGCCGGGGAGATCGGCCACATCCTGGTACGCCCCGACGGCCCACGCTGCGGCTGCGGCCGCCCCGGCTGCCTGGAGGCGATGGCGTCCGCCTCGGCGATCGGCCGCCGGTACGCCGAGCTGTCCGGCGCTCCCGCCACCGCCGCCGAGGTGGCCGACCGGGCGGCGGCCGGTGAACCGCTGGCCGGCCGGGTCTGGGCGGAGGCGGTCGAGGCGCTCGCCGACGGCCTGGCCACCGGTCAGGCGCTCTTCGACGTGGCGACGATCGTGATCGGCGGCGGGCTGGCCCAGGCCGGTCCCCGGCTGTTCGACCCGCTACGCACGGCGCTGCGCGAGCGCCTGACCTTCCACCGCGAACCGCAGCTGGTCGCGGCGGCCCTCGGCGACGAGGCCGGCTGCCTCGGCGCCGCCCTGCTGGCCCTGGACACCCTGGCGAAGGAGAGCCGATGACCCTGCGCGTGACCGGCAAGGTGGTGACCCCGACCGGCGTGTTCCGGCAGGGGTGCGTCGAGATCGTCGGCGACCGGATCCGGGCCGTCGCCGAGTACCCGACGGTGCGCGACGGGCACTGGATCGTGCCGGGCTTCGTGGACATGCACACCCACGGCGGCGGCGGGCACACCTTCACCACCGGCGACGCGGAGTCGGCCCGGCAGGCCGCCGAGTTCCACCTCGGGCACGGCACCACCACGCTGCTGGCCAGCCTGGTCAGCTCCCCGTTCCCGCTGATGCGCGAGGCCACCGCCGCGTACCGGCCGCTGGTCGAGTCCGGGGTGCTGGCCGGCGTGCACTTCGAGGGGCCCTACCTGTCGGCGGCCCGGTGCGGGGCGCAGAACCCGGAGTTCCTGCGCGACCCGTCCACCGAGGAGCTGGCCGAGCTGATCGAGCTGGGCGGCGGCGCCGTCCGGATGGTCACCCTGGCCCCGGAGCGGGACGGCGCCCTGGAGGCGATCAAGCTGCTGGTCGGGCAGGGCGTGGTGGCGGCGGTCGGGCACACCGATGCCACCTGGGACCAGACGCGCGCGGCCGTGGCGGCCGGCGCGAGCGTCGGCACCCACCTGTTCAACGGGATGCGCCCGGTGCACCACCGCGAGCCGGGGCCGGTGGTGGCCCTCCTGGAATCCCCGAACGTGGTCTGCGAACTGGTCGCCGACGGGGTGCACCTGCACGACGGCATGCTCGGCTTCGCCACCTCGGTGGCCGGCCCGGAGCGGGCCGCCCTCATCACCGACGCGATGGCCGCCGCCGGCATGCCCGACGGCGAGTACGAGCTGGGTGGCCAGGCCGTCACGGTGGCCAACGGGGTGGCCCGGCTCAGCCGGGACGGCGCGATCGCCGGCAGCACGCTGACCATGGACGCCGCGCTGCGGCACGCCGTCGGCGCGGGGGTCGCCCTGCCAGACGCCTGCCGGATGGTCGCCACCACCCCGGCCCGGGCCATCGGCCTGGGTGACCGGGTGGGCGCGCTCCAGCCCGGCCTCCGCGCCGACCTGGTCGTCCTCGACGACGATCTCAACGTGGTCCGGGTGATGCGCGCCGGCGCCTGGGTGGAGTGACGCCCGCAGGCCCCGTTCAGCCCGCGGTGGGCACCTCGACTTCAGCCCGCGGTGGGCACCTCGACGCCGAGCACCGCCTGCTCGTCCGGGCGGTGCACCAGCACGTCGGTCAGGTAGGACTGCACCGCCTGGCGCATCCCGACGTCCCGGCCGGCCCGCTCGGAGAGCAGCCACTTGTGCTCGTTGATCTGGGCGAACAGCTCCTGCGGCTCCAGCTTGCGGCGCAGGTGCGCGGGCACCGCCCGCACCACCGGCTCGAACACCTCGGTGAGCCAGCGGTGCGCGGCCTGCTGCTCGTCGGTCAGGTCGCTCTCCACCCGGTACGCGTCCAGGTCGTTGAGGAGCTTGCGGGCCTGGTTCTCCTCGGCGTCCAGGCCGGTCAGCCGGAGCAGGCGCCGGGTGTGGTAGCCGGCGTCGACCACCTTGGGCCGGACCAGGTAGCGCCCGTTGTCGGCGGTCGACATGGCCACCTCGGCCACGTCGAAGCCCAGCTCGTTGAGGCGGCGGATGCGGCCCTCGATGTCGTGCCGGGCCTCCCGCTCGACCTGCTGCTCGTAGGTGATCTCGTGCCAGAGCCGCTCGTAGCGCCGCACGACCTCCTCGCACACCACCTCGGGGTCGATCGACTCGTGCAACAGGCCAGCGGCCTGCAGGTCGAGCGCCTCACCGAAGATGTTGACCCGGGCGATCTCCAGGTCCTCGCCGCGCTGGCCGTTGGAGAGCGACGGGTGCAGCGCGCCGGTCTCCGCGTCGACCAGGTACGCGGCGAACGCGCCCGCGTCCCGCCGGAACAGCGTGTTGGACAGCGAGCAGTCGCCCCAGAAGAAACCGGTCAGGTGCATCCGCACAATCAGCGCGGCCAGCGCGTCCAGCAGCCGGTTCATCGTCTCCGGGCGCAACGTGTTGGAGAACAGCGCCCGGTACGGCAGCGAGAACTGGAGGTGCCGGGTGATCAGCACCGGGTCGAGCGGCTCGCCGTCGTCGGTCTGCCGGTCCGCCACGATCGCGATCGCCTCGACCGACGGGAAGTCGATCCGCTCCAGCGCCCGGAGCAGGTCGTACTCCCGTTCGGCGACCCGCTCGCCGGTCTCCTTGACCGCGTAGACGTAGTCGCCGAGCCGGACGAACCGCACGATGTGCCGCGAGATGCCCTGCGGCAGCGCCACCAGGTGTTCGGCAGGCCACTCCTCCAGCGGGGTCGACCAGGGAAGGTCGAGCAGCGCCGGGTCGACGAGGGCCGAGGTGATCCGCACGGCCACAAGTGTGACCGCTGACCCCCGGGGAGCGCTTCCCTTCGTGGGGCGGCACACAGCCGCCGACGCCCGTGCCGGTCCGGCGCCGCGAGCGGCCGGTAGCGTGGTCGCGTGCGGGAGACAACCGGGGTACGCCGGCAGCCGCGGCTCCGGCCCGTCCGTCCGGCCGGCTGGTGGTGGGACGGGCTGCTGCTCGCCGCCCTGGTGGCGCTCACCGTGGCGCTGGCCCAGGGGCACCTCTTCGGGCTCGACCGGGCCGTCGCCGACTGGTCCGAGGCGCACCGGCCGACCGCCGCCCGGTGGGCCGCCATGGGTCTCAACCTGCTCGGCCAGGGCACCCCGCTGACCCTGCTCGCGGCCGGGCTGGGCGTGCTGCTGGCGGTCCGGCTCCGCTCGGTCCGCCCGGTGCTGCCGCCGGTGACCGCGTTCGTGCTCACCTACCTGACCATCGGGCCGCTGAAGGTGTGGACCGCGCGGCCCGCGCCGAGCGCCAGCGTGAAGGAGCCGTTCCTGGCGCCCGAGCAGACCCTGCCGCTGTTCCAGCAGGACCTGCCGGTGCGCTTCGCCCAGTCGTACCCGTCGGGGCACGTGGCCAACGCCATCGTCTGGTACGGCGTGCTCGCCCTGCTGCTGGCCCCGCTGCTGCGCACCTTCGGCCGGGCCGTCCCGCCCCGGCTGGTGACCGTGGTCCGGGTGGTGCCGCCGCTGGTCGTCTTCTGCACCACCATCTACCTGGGCTGGCACTGGCTGACCGACTCGGTCGCCGGGCTGCTGCTGGGCCTCCTGCTGGACCGGTTGCTGCGCCGGGTGCCCTGGGACGACCTGCCGTTGCCCGGCCCGCTGCGGAACCGGGACCGGCCGTTCACCTCCGTCCCCTAGCCTGCGTCCGTGGCAGAACTGGCGCGCCGGCTGGGCGTACCCGACGCGGTCGTCATCGGGCTGGGGTCGATGCTCGGCGCGGGCGTCTTCGTGGTCTTCGCACCCGCCGCGGCGGCGGCCGGCGGCGCCGGCCTGCTGGTCGCGCTGGCCGTGGCCGGGTTCATCGCCTTCTGCAACGCGACCAGCTCGGCCCGGCTGGCGGCCCGCTACCCGGAGTCCGGCGGCACCTACGTCTACGGCCGGGAGCGACTGCACCCCTTCGCCGGGTTCCTCGCCGGCTGGGGGTTCGTGATCGGCAAGACGGCGAGCTGCGCGGCCATGTCGCTGACCATCGGGGCGTACCTGTGGCCGGAGCGGGCGCGGCTCGTCGCCGTTCTCGCCGTGGTGGCCGTGACCGCCGTGAACCTGCGCGGGGTGGGCAGGACGGCCACCGCCACCCGGGTGCTGGTCGGCCTGGTGCTCGCCGTGCTCGCCGTGGTGGCGGTGACCGGCGCGCCGCACGTCGAGCCCGCCCGGCTGGCCGGCTTCGCCGACACCGGGGTTCGGGGCGTGCTCACCGCAGCCGGCCTGCTCTTCTTCGCCTTCGCCGGGTACGCCCGGATCGCCACCCTCGGCGAGGAGGTACGCGAGCCGGACCGCACGATCCCACGGGCGGTGCCGCTGGCGCTCGGCGTGGTGCTGGCGATCTACCTGCTGCTCGCCGTGGTCGCGCTCGGGGTGCTGGGCCAGCCGCGGCTGGCCGCCTCGACCGCGCCGCTGGCCGAGGCGGTGAGCGCCGCCGGGCTGCCCGGCCTGACCTGGCTGGTCCGGGCCGGGGCGACCGTGGCGGTCACCGGGGTGCTGCTCTCCCTGCTGGCCGGGGTCGGCCGGACCACGCTGGCGATGGCCCGCCGCCGGGACCTGCCGTCCGCGCTGGCCGCCGTGCACCCGCGGTACCGGGTGCCGCACCGCGCCGAGCTGGCGGTGGCCGCCGTGGTGATCGTCGTGGTGTCCCTGGCCGACGTGCGGGGCGCCATCGGCTTCTCCAGCTGCACGGTGCTGGTCTACTACGCGATCGCCAACGCCTCGGCGCTCACCCTGGGCCGGGACCCGGCCCGGAAGCTCCCGGTGCAGCTGCTCGCCGCGCTGGGCCTCGTCGGCTGCCTGCTGCTCGCGGTCAACCTGCCGCCGGCCAGCACCCTCGCCGGCTTCGGCGTGCTTGCCCTCGGCGCACTCTGGTACGCCCTCCGCCACGCCACCCGCGCGACCTGATCCGGGGTCACTCGTCCGGTTGGCGAGGGGCCGGTGTGCCGGCGGGTGCGGGCGGTGGCACCGGCGTGGTCTCCCGGAGCAGGGCGGTGAGCCCGGCGCGCCTAGCCACCACGGTCAACCGGTCCCCCGCGTGGATCACCATTCGAGGGTCGGTGGACCACTCCGTCTTCTGCCCGGCTCTCGTGTGTGCCAGGAGGCGCACCTCGCCGGGGCGGGCCACCGCGGCGAGCGGCCGGCCGTCGAGTGGGGAGCCGGCCACCACCGGCACCTCGGTGACCAGCAGCGCGTGCCGGTCGACCGGGATGGTGGCGATCACCGCGCGGTCCAGCATGGCGGCTGCGAACGCCGGGGCGGCCAGGTAGGACACGCTGCGCGAGATGCCGATGCCGAACGCCTGCTGGATCCGCTCGGCGAAGTCGCCGTCGAAGAGGCGCAGCACCACCCGCAGGTCGGGGTCGAGGGAGCGGGCGTTGAGCGCCGCCCGGAGGTTGACCCCGTCGTCGGTGGAGACCACCACGAGCGCCTGGCTGGTGTCGACGGAGGCGGCCCGCAGGGTCTCCTCCTGGCCGGCGTCCCCCACGATGAGCGGCACGCCGAGCCGGTGGGCGAGCGGGGCACCGCGCGCGTCCGGGTTCCTGTCGATGGCCACCACCTCGACCCCGAAGTCGTGCAGCTGCGCCATCACCCGGGTGCCGATGTTGCCCAGCCCGACCACCACCACGTGCCCGGACCGGTCGGGCTGGATCCGGCCGGCGTGCAGGGCGAGGCGGGCGTTCACGATGCCGTCGACCACGGCGGCCGTGATGAGCGGGATCAGGGCCAACCCGGCCAGGTTGAGCACCACCTGCATGATCTGCGCGGCGACGGGCTTGCCGAGGTCGGGATCCTGCCCGCTCAGCGTGGTCACCAGGGTGAGGTAGAGCGCGTCGGACCAGTTGACGTGGGCGGCCCGGGCGTTGAGCCAGCCGAGCACGGCGATCACCGCCAGCAGCACCAGCACGGCCACGCCGATCTTGCGGGTGGCGAAGCTGCGGAGCGCGCGGAGCAGCACCGCGACCGGCTGCCGGCGCCGGCGGGCCCGGACCAGCCGGCGGGCGGCCAGCTCGGTGCCGGGTGGCCGTCCGGTCGCCTCGGCCAGCACCACGTCGGCGGAGGCCTCGTCGGCGGGCAGCACCCGGACCAGCTCCGGGTCGGTGGTGACGGCCAGCCCGCTGACCACGTCCTGCGGGCGCACGTCGGCGCGGCGCGCCACGTAGAGGGTGCGACCGGCGTGCCGGAAGTGCGTGGGGGCCAGCTCGCCGAGGGCGGCGGCCACGAAGGCCGGGGCGGAGATCGAGGCGTCGGAGAGCACCGCCGAGTCGGGAAAGAGCTGCCGCAGGCCGTTGGCCAGGCTGGTGTTGAACATCCGGACCACCAGGCGCAGCCGCGGCTCCACCTCCTGGGCGCAGAGCGCCGCGTGCATGTTGCCCACGTCGTCCTGGTGCAGCAGGGCCAGCCCGTCCGCCCCGGCCAGCCCGGCGCGGCGGAAGGTGGCCTCGTCGAGCCGGTCCGCGCGGACGACCTGGACACCCGGGAGGTCCCGCCCGTCCGGCCCCTCGGAGCGGCGGCGCTCGGGCACGACCAGGGTCACCCGGACCCGGCCCGCCGGTGGGTCGGTGGCGAGCAGCGACCGGACCACCCAGTAGGCCAACGGGTCCGATCCGCACACCACGTAGTGGGGACGGACGTCGCCGTTCATCTTGAGCCGCCATCCGGTCGCCCGGCGCGCGCGGTCGCGGAGGGGCTCGGCCATGCCCGGATCGTAGTCAGCCGCTCGCGGTGCGCGCAGCCCCCTCGATCATCAACGCATGGTGCCGGCCACCGCGGGTAGAGCACCGGCATGCAGACGTTCCTGCCGTATCCGGACTTCCTGGCCAGCGCCCGCACGCTGGACCAGAAGCGGCTGGGCAAGCAGCGGGTGGAGACCATCCAGGTGCTGCGCGGGCTGACCCGCCCGGACTACGGCTGGCGCAACCACCCCGCGGTGAAGATGTGGGCCGGGTACGAGGAGGCGCTGACCCGCTACGGCCTGGACATGTGCGCGGTCTGGTGCGAGCCGGGGCGGGCCGACACCTGCGCGGCCACCATGGCCACCGACCTCGCCTCCGCCTGCGGCATCACGCTCATCCGCACCCAGCCGGAGCTGGCCGAGGCCGGCGAGCTGCCGCCCTGGCTGGGCCGGGACGACCTGCACCGCAGCCACCGGTCGTCGCTGCTGCGCAAGGACCCGGCACACTACGGCCCGCAGTTCGGCGACGTCCCGCCCGACCTGGAGTACGTCTGGCCGGACTCCGACCGGCCGCGCCGCTGTCTGCTGCCGCCCGCCGGGTGACCCGGCAGACTGGAGGCCCCCGTCGGGCGGAGGTGCGCATGGCACTGTCGCGAGTGGTCGGCCGGCTCATCGGCGTACGCCGGCACGTGGTGGACCCCGGCGGCGGTGGCGCCCCGCGCGTGCCGCGACCGGTGCGGGCCGTGGTGGTCGGCGGCGGCATCGCCGGCATGTCGGCGGCGGTGGTGCTGGCCGAACGCGGTGTCGAGGTGACCGTGCTGGAGGCGGCGCCGCACCTGGGCGGCCGGCTCGGCGCCTGGCCGGAGGAGCTGCCGCACGGCGTCCAGCGCAACGAGCACGGCTTCCACGCCTTCTTCCGGCAGTACTGGAACTGGCGGAACATCCTGCGCCGGGCCGACCCGGCCCTGGGTTTCCTCAAGCCGGTCCCCGGCTACCCGATCCTCTCGGCCGAGTGGCCGGCCGAGGAGTTCGGGAGGCTGCCGCCCGCGCCGCCGGCCAACCTGGTGGCCCTGCTGCTGCGCAGCCCGAGCCTGCGGCTGGCCGACCTGCGGGCCATGGACCGGGACGCGGCGTTGCCGCTGCTGGCCTACGACCCGGTGCGCACCTACGCGGAGTTCGACACCCGGACCGCCGACGAGCTGCTCACCTCGCTGCGGCTGCCCGACCGGGCCCGGGCCATGCTCTTCGAGGTCTTCTCGCACTCGTTCTTCAACCACGAGGCCGAGATGTCGGCCGCCGAGATGATCGCCCAGTTCCACTTCTACCTGCTCGGCAACCCGGAGGGGCTGGCCTTCGACTGCCCGGACCGGGACTACGCCACGGCGATCTGGGAGCCGCTCACCCGGCACGTCGAGCGGCACGGCGCCCGGGTGCGCACCGGCACGCCCGCCACCCGGCTGGACCGGACCCCCGGCGGCTGGCGGGTGACCACGGCCGGCGGCGACGTCCACGAGGCCGGGCACGTGGTGCTCGCCGTCGACCCGCCCGCGCTCGCCGCACTGGTCGCTGCCTCTCCCGGCCTGCTCGCGGCGGCCCCGGGGCTGGTGGCGCGGATGGCCGCGTTCGGCCGGCCCGGCCCGCCGTACGCGGTGGCGCGCTACTGGCTGGACGGCGACGTGCGGCCGGACCGGGCGGCGTTCAGCGGGGTGTCCCGGCAGTCCACGCTGGACTCGGTGACCCTCTACCACCGGCTCGAGGACGAGCCGCGGCGCTGGGCGCGGCGGACCGGCGGCTCGGTGGTGGAGCTGCACGCGTACGCCTGCGAGCCGCACGTGCCGGCCGAGGAGCTGGCCGAGCGGATGCGGGCGGAGCTGGCGGCGTTGTGGCCGGAGACGGCCGGCCTGCGGGTGCGCGCGTTGCGCGCCCGGGTCGAGGCGCAGGCCCCCGCGTTCACCCCGGGCAGCCACGCGCGGCGGCCGGGGGTACGCACCGACGCGGCCGGCCTCTACCTGGCCGGCGACGGGATCCGCACCGCGTTCCCGAGCGCGCTCATGGAACGGTCGGCGGCGACCGGCATCGTGGCCGCCAACCACATCCTGCGGGCGGAGGGGGCGGCGGCCGAGCCGGTCCACTCGGTCCGCCCGCGCGGGCTGCTGGCCGGACGGCGCTGATCCGAAACCGGTCATAAGCCTGCAAAAGCTGCACTAGGCTCGACTGATTCCGTCGGCACGGGAGGTCGGGAGGGTGAGCACGGCGCTGCGGGTGGACGACGAGCGGGACGACGCCTACGGGCTGCTCCGCGACGAGCGGGCGTGCGTCGTCACCGCGCTGCGGCTGGGCTGGTCGATGGCGGACACCTACCACCACGCGCAGACCGCCGACCTGGCCGACGGCGCGGACCGGCCAACGGCCGCCCCGCCGAAGCTCTCCAATGTCACCGAGATGCCGGGACAGCTCCGGCTCCGGATGAACCTCGACGGGGTGGAGGTGGCGCTCGCCCAGATCGCCGCGCTCACCGCGCCGGGCCGGCCGCTGCCGTCCACCGCCACCGCCCGGGCCGCCGGCGGGGCGGACCGCGAACCGCTGCTGCTCGCCCTCGACGAGCTGAATGTGGACGTGCTGCGCTGGACGATGGCCACCAACCACCGGGTGGGGCTGGCGTACCGGCTCGGCCGGTCGCTCGCCGACACGGCCCGGCGTGGCGACGCCGACCAGGTGGTCGGGCGGTTCGGCGGGCGGCAGATTCAGCTCAGCCGGTGGCTGGACGAACTGGCCACCGTGCTGCCCCCGTACTCGGCGGCGGTGGTGCGCCACTCCCTGGCCGCCTGGGCGGCGGCGGCCACCCGGGCCGCGGTCGGCGACCCGGGCGAGGCCGGGCTGGCGGAGCTGGCCCGCGAGCTGCCCAACCAGGGCGAGCTGTGGCGGGGCGTGCTCACCGGCGGCCTGCACCCGCGCGACCTGTTGGACGAGGAGAACTGGGCGGTGGTGGCCCGGAACGTGATCATCAGGGACCGGAAGCTGGTGGTGCAGGCGGCCCGGGGGATCTTCTGGCCGGTGCTCGTACCCCTGCTGGTGGTGCTGCTGGCGGTGGTCGGGGTGAGCGCCGCCGCGGCGGCCGGTTCCCCCACCACCCGGGCGGCGGTGGCCCTGATCGGCCTGGGCGCCGGACTGACCGCCATCTGGCGCTCGGTGTCCACGCCCGCCCTGTCGGTTGCCGCCGAGGTGAACCGGCCGCTGCTCGAGAGCGAGCTGGTGGTGCAGATGGGTGCCCGGCTCGGCCGGCCGCTCAGTGCGGCACGGGCGGCCGGGCGGACCGCCCGGCCACGGCCCCCGTCCGACGGCGGATCGAAATACGTTGCTCACGTTTCCGGCGTGGATCTACCGTGAGCGCGCAAGGTCAACCACCGCTCCG
This sequence comes from Micromonospora chaiyaphumensis, assembly GCF_900091435.1. GTDB lineage: Bacteria > Actinomycetota > Actinomycetes > Mycobacteriales > Micromonosporaceae > Micromonospora > Micromonospora chaiyaphumensis. The sequence goes on along the minus strand of NZ_FMCS01000008.1, from coordinate 228,084 downwards.
GGAGCCGTCGATGTCGCTGCGACACGCCACCACGATGCCGTCGTGGCTGCCCAGCGACGGTTGCCGAGCCGAAGTTCCCCGTGCCGGGTGGCCCGACTGAACGCGCCTGCGCGTCCACGTCGCCGCCGCCCGTCCACACCGGACCGGGCGGCTTTTTGCTGCCGTACCACCGATGCCGTAACCACCGATCGGGAAGGGAGAGCCCGGTGGACGCCGTCCTCGTCATCAACGCCGACCTCGGCCCGCTGCACCGGGTCACCGTCCAGCACGCGATCCGGATGCTCTGCCGGCGGGTCGCCGAGATCCACGAGGCCGAGCCGGACCAGGTCATCGGGGTCTTCCCGATGCCGCGGGTGGTCCGCCTCGTCCGGTACGTGGTGACCCGCTGGCGGTTCAGCGCCGGCCCGGCCTGGTCCCGGGGCGGGGTGCTGCACCGCGACGGCCGGCGGTGCGCCTACTGCGACGGCCCGGCCAGCACGATCGACCACATCCTGCCCCGCTCGCGCGGCGGCCGGAACACCTGGGGGAACACCACCGCCGCCTGCTACGGCTGCAACCAGCGCAAGGGCGACCGGACCCCGGCCGAGGCGGGCATGCCGCTGCGGCGGGAGCCGGTGACGCCGAGCTGGGCCGCGCTGGCGCGGTGACGGACGGCCGGCGGGCACAGGGGGTCGCGTCGGAGGCACGCCTCCGGCGCGGCGCCCGCCGGTCCCGGGATCAGCCGGCGGCGGGCGGGGTCCAGCCGAAGCGCGGCGGCCGGCGCTCGGTGACCGCCGCGATCCCCTCGCGGGCCTCGCCGCTCTCCCGGACCTGCCGGTGCCACCAGGCGACCCGGTCGGCGTCGGCGCGCCCGTCGACGATCTCCTTGGCCGCCGCCACGGTGAGCCGGGAACGCTCGGCGATCGTGGCCGTCAGCGCCGCCACGCGGGCCGCGAGCCCGTCGGCCGGCAGCACCTCGTCGACCAGCCCGATGCGCAGCGCCCGCTCGGCGTCGACCAGCTCACTGGTGAACAGCAGGTGCTTGGCCGCGGACGGCCCGACCAGCCGGGCCAGCCGCCGGGTGGTCGGCGCCGGGTAGACCAGCCCCAGCCGCGCCGGGGGTACGCCGAACCGGGCGTCCGCCGCGGCGAGGCGCAGGTCGCAGGCGACGGCGAGCTGGCAGCCGCCACCGACACAGGCGCCCTCGACGGCGGCCACGGTGGGCCGGCCGAACACGGCGAGCCGCTCCTCGGCGGCCACGGCGATGCTGCCGTCCCCGGCCTCCAGCAGCTCGTCCAGGTCGCCCAGGTCGGCGCCGGCACAGAAGGTGCCGCCCGCTCCGGTGAGCACCAGCACGCGCACCGCCGGGTCGGCCTCCAGGCCGTCGAGCAGCACCGGGAGTTGCCGCCACATGGCCGGCGTCATGGCGTTGCGACGGGCCGGGTTCCGGATCGCCACGGTCGCCACCGGGCCGTCGACCGTGACGGTCAGTTCCGCATCGGACATGGCTCCGACCGTAACGGGCGGGGCCCGGTGACCACCCGCGTGGGGTGGCCGCCGGGCCCCGGGGTCGGGCGGTCAGGTCAGGAGACGTTGACCGCGGTGTCGTCGATGACGAACGAGGTCTGCAGCGAGGAGTCCTCGGTGCCGGTGAACTTCAGGGTGACGCTCTGGCCGGCGTAGCCGGCCAGGGAGAAGGACTTCTGGCTGTAGCCGGTGGCCTTGTTCAGGTTGGAGTAGGTCGCCAGGGTCGCCAGCACACTGCCGGAGGAGTTGAGCACCTGCACGGTCAGCTTGTCGTACTGGACGCTGCTGGTGGTCTCCGCCGAGTCGATGTGCAGCCAGAACGTGAAGTTGTAGCTGGTGCAGCCGGCCGGCAGGCTCACCGACTGGGACAGGGTGTCGGTGTGGGTGCTGCCGTAGCCGTCCAGCCACGCGTTCCAGGTGCCGGTACGCGGCGGCTGGCCGGAGGAGCCGTACTGGCCGATCACACCCGAGGTCGACGACCACACGGTGTTACCCGACTCGAAGCCCGGGTTCCCGAGCTTCTGACCCGCACCCGTGCAGCCGCCGCCGGTGCCGTTCACGGTCAGCGTGTAGGTCGCCGAGTGGCTCACCGAGCCGGCGCCCGTGACGGTCACCGAGTAGGTGCCGGCCGGGGTGCTCGCCGAGGTGGCGATGGTGAGCGTGGACGAGCCGCCCGAGGTCACCGAGGCCGGGCTGAACGACGCGGTGGCGCCGCTCGGCAGGCCCGAGGCGGAGAACGTCACGGTCTGCGCGGTCCCGCTGGTGGTGGCGGTGGCGACGGTGGTGGAGACCGAAGCGCCCGCGGTCACCGAGCCGGAGGTCGGGGAGAGCGCGACGGAGAAGTCGTTGCCGGTGGAGCCGCAGGGCGCGTCGTTGCCGGCCACGTTCACCGCGGTCCACGCCGCCTGGACGGTCTTGTACTCGGTGGAGCAGTTGCCGTACAGGTCGGTCGCCGCCTTCAGGGTGTAGGCCCGGGCGGTGTTCGACGGGGTGGTGGTGTTGACGTACGAGGTGTTCGAGGTGAAGTACACGTCGAGCGCCCGGTACCAGATCTTCTCCGCCTTGGCGCGACCGATGCCGGTCACGGCCGGCGCCGAGCCGCAGACCGGCGACGTGCCGTACGCGGTGGAGCCGGTGCCCTCGGCCAGGTTGAAGTAGAAGTGGTTGGCCACGCCGGAGGAGTAGTGCACGTCCTTGTTCTTCGTGCTGGTGCTCCAGCAGGAGTCGGACGAGCCGTCCAGCGACGGGTTGTACATGTAGCGCAGCGGCGTACCGTTGCCGTTGATGTTGATCTTCTCACCGACCTGGTAGTCGCCCGGGTCGCTCGGCGCGGCGGCGTAGAACTCCACCATGTTGCCGAAGATGTCGCTGGTGGCCTCGTTGAGGCCGCCCGGCTCGCCGGAGTAGACGAGGCCGGACAGCGCCTCGGTGACGCCGTGGCTCATCTCGTGGCCGGCGACGTCGAGCGAGACCAGCGGGCGGGAGTTGCCGGAGCCGTCGCCGTAGGTCATCTGGGAGCCGTCCCAGAAGGCGTTGACGTAGTTGCTGCCGTAGTGCACCCGGCTCGGCACGCCCGCGCCGTTGCCGAAGATGCCGTTGCGGCCGTGCACGTTCTTGAAGTAGTCGAACGTCTTCGCGGCCCCGAAGTGGGCGTCGACACCGGCGGACTGCCGGTTCGAGTTGGTGCCGTTGCCCCAGTTGTTGTCGGGGTCGGTGAAGGTCGTGCAGGTGCCGCCGGTGCTGTTGTTCATGTCGCACGTACGGCCGTTGCCGTGGGACGGGTCCACCATCTGGTAGGTGCTGCCGGAGAGCGTCGTGTCGATGCTGACCGTGCCGGTGTAGATGCCCTGGCCGCTGCCGACCACCGTCACGATCTCGTCGTAGGAGCCGATCACCGCGCCGGTGGTCGCGTCCGTGACGACGTGCAACTTCGACGGCGTCTGCCTGTCCGCCTGCCAGCCCGTGGCGACGGTCTCCCAGGCCAGCCGACCCCGGCCGGAGCTGGCGTCGACGAAGAGCTCCGGCGTGCCCACCGAGGTGAGCGAGCCGGAGAACGCCTTGCGCGCGCTGGCCTTGGCCGCGGCCGCACCCACCTTGGCGGTGGTGGCCAGCGTGAGCGGTGCGGCCAGACCGACGGAGGTGCCGGCCAGCGTGCCGTTCGGGGCGGTGTGGATGACGAAGTCACCGCCGTAGACGCGCAGGCCGTGGTAGGTCCGGGCGTAGCGGGTGTGGGTGGCCCCGGAGGCGTCCACCCTCGTGCGCACGGCCTGGTACGCCTCCCCGGCGGCGCCCTGGACGGCACCGGGGTTGGCGCGGAGCAGGCTCTCCGCCCGGGTTGCGGCGGCGGACTCGGGGGACGGGGCGCTCGGGGTTGCCGCGTGCGCCGTGGTGGTGACGCAGGCCAGCACGCCGCTGGTGAGCAGCGCTGCGCTGACGGCGGCGAGGGATCTTTTCACGGGCCCTCCTGAAGGGGGGAAGTTGTGACGGGGGTAGTCACTGATGTAGATATAGCGATACATCGAAGAACGTGAAAGGGTGCGAGCGCTTTCCTGCCGGAGACACTGTCCGTTCGGACGATGCGACGGAGCGTGTCGGAACCGGGTGGCCTCGCCGTGCGTCCGATCGGCATGAGAGCCACCCCTGTCGCGGCGACCCTCCTCGCCGCGCTCCTCGCCCCGCTCGGCGGCTGCGCCCAGAACGGCGGCAGGCCCGCGCCCGACAGCGCGGCTTCGGCCACCACCGCGCCCGCCGTGCCGGTGGTGCTGACGAAGTCCGGCGGCATCGTCGGGCTCGAGGACACCGTCACGGTGGAGCCCGACGGCCGGTGGACCCGGGTCGACCGGGCCGGCGCCTCCCGCACCGGCCGGCTCAGCGACACCGACCTCGACCGGCTGCGGCGCCTCGCCAGCGACTCGCGGCTGGTCGCGGAGGCCACCGCCACCATCCCGGCGACCATGTGCGCGGACGCGTTCAGCTACCGGCTCACCGTCGGCCCGACCACCACGAGCTACGTGGACTGCCCGCCGGAGCTCACCCCGCCGCCCGCCACCGCGGCCGTGGTCGACCTGCTCACGCAGGCGACGGGCTGATCCGGGTCAGATGAGGTAGTGCTCCGGGAGGCCGGTGGCGCGGAGTTCCGGGGGGAGGTGGGCGACGTCGTTGTGGGCGATCAACGCCGGCGGGAGGCCCGGGGTGTAGCGGATGACGGTCAGGCCGGCGTTCTGGTGGTTCAGGCCGATCCAGCGCCGTTCGGGGGCCTCCAGGGCGTGGCGGACCAGCCATCCGACCAGGAAGTTGTGCGTGACGATCAGCTCACGTACGTCGCCCTCGTCGGGCGGTGTCGCGAAACGGGCCACGGCCTCGGCGGTCACGCGCGGCCCGTCGAGCCGTTCGCGCTCGGTGAAGCCGGTGAGGAAGGTCGCGTACCGCTCGGGCAGGCCGGCCGGGTCGGTGTCGTGCGGCATGTGGTCCCCGGCCCGGTCGTCGGAGTACACGGGAACGCCCGGCAGTGCGGCGGCGACCAGCGCGGCGGTCTCCGCGGCGCGGCGTGCCGGCCCGTGGTGAACGGCCGCGAAGTGGGTGCCGCGCAGCCGCTCGCCCAGCAGCGTCGCCTGTCGGCGGCCACGCGCCGAGAGGCCGGTGTCCGCCTCCTCCTCCGGCCGGTCCTGTTCGCCGTGGCGGACCAGGTAGAGCAGGCGGCTGGGCATCCGGGGCACCTCCGGGGTCGGGACGAAAGGCGAGACTAGTCGCCCGTTCCCGACCCCGGGGGCCCGCTCGTCAGGCGCGGGGGTTCATCTGGCCGATGCGGATCCGGTTGCCGAAGGGGTCGCGGATCCCGAAGTCGATCCCGTACGGCCGCTCGGTCGGCTCGTCGGTGACGTCCACGCCCTTGGCCACCAGGTCCTCGTACGCCTTGCGCGCGTCGTCCGTGGTGAGGCAGAGCCAGCCGCTCATCGCGCCCTTGGTCAGCAGTTCACGGACCCGCTCGGCGGTGGCCGGGTCGAGGGCCGGGGGCCCGGGCTTCTCCAGCAGGATCTCGTGCTCCGGGTCGCCCGGCACGTTGACCGTGAGCCACCGCATGAAGCCGAGGTCCTGGTCGGTGTTCACCTCGAGGCCGAGCTTGCCGACGTAGAAGTCGAGCGCCTCGTCCTGGTCGAGGACGTAGATCTGGGAGCGGGAAATCGAGGTCATCGTCATGCCTGGAACGCTAGAGCAAGGCGCTGACCTGGTGCTTATCCAAAAGTGACAGGTTCCTCCGCCGTCGCGCTCGGCCGCGTCCAGGCCTTGATGAAGCAACTCGGCACGTCCACCGCCACCGCCTTGCGCCGCCGGTAGGCCGACGGTGACTCGCCGACGATGTCGCGGAAGGTCCGGCTGAACGTGCCGAGGCTGCCGAAGCCGACCAGATGGCAGATCTCGGTGACCGGCTGGTCGGTCTGCACCAGCAGGTACATGGCCCGCTCGACGCGCCGCCGCTGCAGGTAGCGGTGCGGTGTCTCGCCGAAGGTGGCCCGGAAGGTGCGGATGAAGTGCGCCGCCGAGACGTGCGCGATGCCGGCCAGCGCCGGCACGTCGAGCGGCTCCGCGTACGCCCGGTCCATGGCGTCCCGGGCGCGCAGCATGGCCCGGTTCGACTCCTCGACGGCCCGGCTCACCCCACCACCAGCTCGAGTGCGCGGAGCTGCTCGGGGTCGGCCACCGTCTCGATACCGATGATCCGGTCGGTGACCGTGAAGCTGAGCGCGAGGCGGATCCGGCCGTCAACGACGACCACGGCACCGGGCAGCCCGTCCACGAACGCGGGGACGGCGGCCTGCGCCCGGCCGTTGAAGAAGTCGGCCACCGCGGAGGAGCCACGCGCCTCCGGGGTGCCACCCATCCGCACCGCGGCGGCGTCGGCGCGCATCACCACGTACGGGTCGAGGAGGCTGACCAGGTCGTCGAAGCGACCCTCCCGGGACGCGGCGAGGAACGCCTCGACCACGCGGCGCTGGCGGGCGGGGTCCGTGACCGGGTCGACCGACCGGTCCTGCACCCGGCGGCGGGCCCGGCTGGCGATCTGCCGCACCGCCGGGGTGCTGCGGTCCACCACCGGCGCGATCTCCTCGAAGGAGACGGCGAACATGTCGTGCAGCACGAACACCAGCCGCTCGGTGGGGCCGAGGGTGGTCAACACCACCTCCAGCGCCCGGCCGACCGACTCGGCGAGCAGGGCCTCCTGCTCCGGATCCCGGCCGCCGGCCGCCTCGCCCGCCGGCCCGTCCCCCGCCTCGCCGGTGGCCTCCTCGCGCCGGGCGCCGGCCGACCGCAGCCGGTCCAGGCAGACCCGGCCGACGGTAGTGGTCAACCACCCGGGCAGGTTGTCGATGGCGCCGACGTCGGCGCGGCTCAGGCGGAGCCAGGTGTCCTGCACGGCGTCGTCGGCCTCGGCGGCGGACCCGAGCATCCGTTCGGCCACCGCCCGGAGGCGGGGGCGCTGCTCCTCGAAGCTGCGGACCAACAGGTCGGTGTCGCTCACGGTCTCGCCATCCCCACGGCCTCCGGGTGACCACCGTCACATCTGTCACGCCGCCGGTCCGGCCCTCGACAACCGGGTGACGGACGACGACAGCGGCCGCGCGGGCGAACGCCGGCCAGCCTAACAGGACAGGACGGACCCAAGATGTCTCTCGAGGCTCGCATCCAGAACCCGGCGGCTCTCCTCCCCGACGCCGTGAAGGCGGTCAACCTCCTCTACAAGGCGGCGCACTCGGCGGGCGTGCCGGCGACCACCCTGGAGCTGGTCCACCTGCGGGCCAGCCAGATCAACGGGTGCAGCGCCTGCGTCGACTCCGGGGCGCGGAACGCCCGCAAGAACGGCGAGACCGAGGAGCGGCTCTTCGCGGTGGCCGTGTGGCGGGAGACGCCGTACTTCACCGACGCCGAGCGGGCCGCGCTCGCCCTGGCCGAGCACGCGACCCGGCTCGCCGACCGGAGCGACGCCGTGCCGGACGCCGTGTGGGACGAGGCGGCCCGGCACTTCGGCGAGAAGGAACTGGCGGCGCTCGTGCTCTGGATCGCCACCACCAACTTCTTCAACCGCATCAACGCCGCGACCCGGCAGCCGGCCCCGCAGAACTGGGGCTGACCGGCGACCCGCGCGGGGCGACGCTGTGCGCACCGCCGCCCCGCGCGGGCACGCTCAGCGGGTCTGGTCGGTCGGCCGGATGAGGATCTCGTTGACGGCGACGTGCTCGGGTTGGGTGAGCGCGTACCGGACCGCGGCGGCGACGTCCTCGGCCCGGAGGGTCCGCATGGAGTCCGCCATGGTCCGCGCCGCGGCCCGCATGGCCGGGTCGGTGAGGTGGCTGGCCAGCTCGGTCGCGACGAAGCCGGGCTCGATGACGACGACCCGTACGCCCTGGGCGGTGACCTCCTGCCGCAACGCCTCGGCGAACGCGTTGACGCCGAACTTGGTGGCGGCGTAGACCCCGCTCGCGGCCGACGCGGTGCGGCCCGAGGTGGAGGAGATCTGCACGACCGCGCCCCGGGACGCGAGCAGGTGCGGCAGGGCGGCATGGACCGCGTACATCGATCCCAGCAGGTTCGTCTCGACCATGCGCGTCCACTCGGCGGTGTCCGCTCCGAGGATCGGGCCGCTGAGCATGACGCCCGCGTTGTTCACGAGCACGTCGAGTGCTGCGAAGCGCGCCACGGTCGCCGCGACGGCGTCCCGGACCGACTCAGGGTCGGTGACGTCCAGGTCGAGGGCCAGCATCTCGCCGGGGGCGTCCTCGGTGAGGGCCTTCAGCCGGTCGGCCCGCCGAGCGCCGACGGCGACCCGGGCGCCCGCCTCCGACAGGGCAAGGGCCGTGGCCCGGCCGATGCCCGAGGACGCGCCCGTGACCAGGACGGCCTTCCCTTCCAGTGTGTTCCCCACGGTGTTCCTCCCGCGTTCGTGAAAATGACCGCTCGGTCATCTTGACCGTAGCAGCTAACCTGACCGGCCGGTCATGTTGTGCTAGGCTTCACAGGGAGGGAGGGCGCGCGTGAGCGAGACGACGGCCGCCGGCCAGCGAGCCGACATGGTGCGCAACCGGCGGCTCCTGCTCGGGGCCGCGACGGCGGCCTTCGCCGAGCGTGGGGTGGAGGTGTCGATGGGCGAGATCGCCCAGCGCGCCGGCCTCGCCAAGGGCACGGTGTTCCGGCACTTCGCCTCGAAGGAGGACCTGCTCGCCGCGATCATGCTGCAACTGCTCGACCGGCTCACCGGCACGGCCGACCGGCTCCGTCAGGCCGACGACGCGGCGGCCGCGCTCCGGGAGTTCATGACCAACGGCGTCGAGGCGCTCGCCGCCGACCGCGCGTTCTGCGAGGTGGTCGGGCGCCCGTCACTGCAGAACCCTGACGTACGCGCGGCGATCAACCACCTCTGCGACGCCGCCGAGGCGCTCACGGCCCGGGCCCGCGAGCAGGGCGCCGTCCGCGACGACGTCACAGGGACGGACATCGTGCTGCTGCTGGGCGGCATCCATCAGACGGCGGCGCCCCTGCTGGCGGACCAGCCGCAGGCCTGGCGCCGCTACCTGGAGCTGGCCCTCGACGGGCTGCACGTGCCGAACGCCGGCGCGCTGCCGGAGCAGCCACCCCGCGGCCTGCCGCTCGACGGCTCCCCCGCGACCGGGTGAGCGATCCCGCCGGATCGGCGTCCGCGCCGAACGGCGGGTTTGTCGCCTGTGACGGAGGGGAAGCCGGAACGCATGCCCTGGTTCCGCGCGGCCGGCAGCACCTCGAACGCTGGTGACCGGGAGGAGCGACGCAGCACTCCGATTGGTGCGGAGCGAGACCCGAAGCGAGTCGTCGCGTTCAGTGACGCGGTCATCGCCATCGCCGTCACGCTGCTCGTCCTGGAGATCCGCCCGCCCGAGGACACCCGGCACCTCTGGCAGGGCCTCCGCGAGCTGTGGCCCTCCTACGCGGCGTACTTCCTCACCTTCCTGCTCATCGGACAGATGTGGGTGAACCACCACGTCATGTTCGACCACATCCGCTCCGCGGATCGCCTGGTACTGCTCCTCAACACCCTCCTCCTGATGCAGATCGCGTTCCTGCCGTTCGCCTCCGCCGTGCTGGCCAGCGCGTTCGAGTCGGGCCACGGCGAGCGAACCGCCGTCCTCTTCTACGGGATCGCCTACGAGGTGGCGGCGATCCTGTTCAACGTCATCTGGGAGTACGCGCGGCGCGGCCGCCGCCTGGTGGATCCGGCCACCGACGCGGCCGCTGCGGCGGCGATCAGCAGGCGCTTCCGGCCGGCGCCCGTCTGGATCGCCGTCGGGACCCTCCTGGGCGCATGGCACCCCGTCCTCGGCATTGCGGTGCTCGCCGCGTTCGTTCCGTTCTACTGGTGGCCGATCAAGGGCGAGATCGCCAGCATCAGACGCGCCCGCGAACGGGCCGGTGGAGAACCGGCTGCCTCCTGAGTTCCGAAGCATCCCCGCCGGGTTTGCGGACTCAAGCTGCCGGCTGACCTTCGTGGACGGCTACGTCGAGCGGCGGTGCCAGCTGCTGGCGGCTCGCGTCGACGAGCAGGTGCCGGCGAGTCGGGATCAGCGGCCGGGGAGGCCGGCCAGCGCCTTCGAGCGTTGGGCGACCAACTCGGCGTAGGTGCCGTCGCGCTCGGCCCAGCGATGCATCAGCACGCCCTTGACGAGGATCTCGTGCGGGGTGGGCTGCTCGGACAGCAGGCCCACCACCTCGTCGAGGTAGTCGTTGAGGTCCAGGGCGTGCGGGTTCCTGCTCGCGATGTCCGGATGGCTGGCCACGGCCGGCGGCACCAGTTCGGCGACCTCGACGCCGGTGCCGAGGAGCTGAGCGCGGAGGGCCTCCGAGTAGGCGTGCACAGCCGCCTTGGACGCGCCGTACGTCGGCGCGATCGGGAACGGCAGGAAGGCGATGCCCGAGCTGACCGTGATGATCGTGCCGACGCCGCGCTCGATGAGGTGTGGGGTGAACGCGTCGATCACCCGGATGGTACCGAGCACATTCGTCGCAATCATGGTCTCGGCGCTGGCGAAGTGCGTCGGGTCGCGGAGATCCTCGGTGAGCATGACGCCGGACATCGTGACCACGACGTCCAGGTCCGGGTGGTCGGCCAGCACCCGGTCGCGGGCCCGCAGCACTGACTCGGGGTCGGTGACATCGACCTCGATGGTGGCGAGGCCGTCGACCGGGTCGTTCCGGCGCCCGCCGACGATGACCGTGCTGCCGGCGGCGGCGAAGCGGTGGGCCAGGCCCAGCCCGATGCCGGAGGTGCCGCCGACGATGAAAACCGTGCGATTCGTCATGTCCATGCGATCCACACTCCAGCCGGATCGCCACGGCTGGGCAGGCTCCGCTGATCCAGGGGTGCGGCAGGACCCCCTTCCGGCCCCTGGCCTCGGGCTACCGTGATTTTCGTGAGCGGTGACGACGCGACCAGTCGGCTCGGGGCGTACCTGCGGGCCCGGCGCGAGCTGATCACGCCGGAACGGGCGGGTATCCCGGCCGGCGCCAACCGCCGGGTCAAGGGCCTGCGCCGCGAGGAGGTGGCGCTGCTGGCCGGCATCAGCCCCGACTACTACCTGCGGCTGGAACGGGGCCGTGACAAGAACCCGTCGCGGCAGGTCCTCGAGGCGCTGGCCCGGGTGCTCGAGCTGGACGACGTCGAACGCGAATACCTGCTCGGCCTCAGCACCACCCGGCCACGCGCCCGCCCGCGCCGCCGCCCACCGGAACGCGTTCCGGCCCGGCTGCACCACCTGCTGGCCGCCATCGACGTGCCGGCCTTCATCGAGGGTCGTTCGTTCGACGTGCTGGCCTCGAACCCGCTGGCCGTCGCGCTGTCACCGCGCCTGCGACCGGGCGAGAACCGGCTCCGCTCGCTGCTGCTCGACCCCGAGGAGCGGGCGTTCCACCAGGACTGGGAGGCGTCCACCGCCGGGTTCGTCGCTGCCTTCCGCAAGTCCATCGGCGACGCGACCGACGACGCCCGCATCGTCGAACTGGTCGGCGAGCTCTCCCTGGCCAGCGAGCGCTTCCGGCGGCTCTGGGCCCGCCACGACGTCAGCGAACTGGAGGGCGGCTCGATCACTGTGAACCATCCGGTGGTCGGCACCCTGCGGCTCAACCGGGACAAGCTGCCGGCCGGCGAGGTGATCCTGGTGCTCTACTACCCTGACCAGGGCACCGAGAGCGCGGAGAAGCTGCGCATCCTGGCCTCGCTGAACACCGACTCAACGGTCTGACCCGCGACAGACAAACGTGGCCTGGTGCCACCACATTTGACGACGGCTGTCGTGAATCGCGTTGCTGTCATCGGGCCGTCTCGCGGCGGCCACCGCCGCGAAACACCTGATGGAATTGGAGCCCCCGGCCGGGATCGAACCGGCGACATCTCGCTTACAAGGCGAGTGCTCTGGCCAGCTGAGCTACAGGGGCGCGTGGTCCGGGGTCAGCATAACGACTGACGGCCGGAAATCCCGCTCAGCAGGCCTCCCGAGCACGGAAAACGTCAATTTCCCGACCAGCAGCCCGACGGATCGACGCCCGTGCCGGCCTGCGGCCGAGGGGATTGATGCCCTGCCGTGTCCGCCTGACCGATATGCGTATGCGCTCCGTCCCACCGGCCGTCTCCTGTCTTGGCAGGCTCGCGAAACACGTTTACGGTGCAGTGACACGGACGACACTCCGGTTGGCCTCGGCTGCCCGGTCGACCGCCCGTTGGCCGGCACCTTGGGTGCCGGTCGCTCCTTCCACTCGGATCGTCCGGCACGTTCCTGCCGGTGAAAGGAAGCGCTCCACCATGGCTACGGTCACCTACGCGAAGGCGTCCCGGATCTACCCGGGCACCGAACGCCCCGCGGTCAACCAGCTCGACCTCCAGATCGGCGACGGGGAGTTCCTCGTCCTGGTCGGCCCGTCGGGTTGCGGCAAGTCCACCAGCCTCCGGATGCTCGCCGGCCTGGAGGACGTCGACGACGGCGCGATCTACATCGACGACCGGGACGTCACCCACCTCCCGCCGAAGGCCCGCGACATCGCGATGGTCTTCCAGAACTACGCCCTCTACCCGCACATGACGGTGTACGAGAACATGGCGTTCGCCCTCAAGCTGCGCAAGACCTCGAAGTCGGAGATCGACCGGCGGGTCAAGGAGGCGGCCGGGCTGCTCCAGCTGGAGGAGTTCCTCAACCGCAAGCCGAAGGCGCTCTCCGGCGGTCAGCGCCAGCGTGTCGCCATGGGCCGCGCGATCGTCCGCGAGCCGCAGGTCTTCCTCATGGACGAGCCGCTGTCGAACCTCGACGCGAAGCTCCGGGTGCAGACCCGTACGCAGATCGCGTCGCTCCAGGCCAAGCTGGGCGTCACCACGGTCTACGTCACCCACGACCAGGTCGAGGCCATGACCATGGGTCACCGGGTCGCGGTCATGCTCGACGGCGTCCTCCAGCAGGTGGACACCCCGCGGGCGCTCTACGACACCCCGGCCAACGTCTTCGTCGCGGGCTTCATGGGCTCCCCGGCCATGAACATCAAGACCGTGCCGCTGACCGACAACGGCGCCTCGTTCGCCGAGCTGAACGTGCCGCTGACCCGCGAGCAGGTCGAGGCGGCCCGCGCCGAGGGCGGCGACGGCAAGGTGACCGTCGGCTTCCGTCCGGAGGACTGCGACCTGGTCAGCCCGACCGAGGGCGGCATGCCGGTCGTGGTCGAGCTGGTCGAGGACCTGGGCTCCGACGCCAACGTCTACGGGCACGCCGCGCTCGAGGGCCACAACGAGCGGTTCGTGGTCCGCACCGACCGGCGCACGATGCCGAACATGGGCGACACCGTGTTCGTCAAGCCGCGCCAGGGCCGCAGCCACGTCTTCCACGCCGCCACCGGCAACCGGATCTGACGTACGCAGAGAAAGGGGCGGTCCGCCGTGGCGGACCGCCCCTTTCTCGTGTCGTCGTTACGCCTCGACGGAGCGGCGGCGGGCGACCTCGGCGAGGGTGACCGCCGCGGCGACGCTGGCGTTGAGCGACTCGACGTCGGAGACCATCTGGATGCTCACGGTCAGGTCGCAGGTCTCCCCCACCAGGCGGGACAGGCCGCGCCCCTCCGAGCCGACCACCACGACCAGCGGGCCGACGGCGGCCTCCAGGTCGTAGAGGTCGGTCTGCCCGTCGGCGTCCAGGCCCACCACGATGAAGCCGGCGTCCTTGCACGCCTTCAGCGACCGGGTCAGGTTGGTGACCTGGGCGACCGGCACCCGCGCCGCCGCGCCGGCGCTGGTCCGCCAGGCGGTCGCGGTGATCCCGGCGGCCCGCCGCTCGGGTACGAAGACACCCTGCGCGCCGAACGCGGCGGCCGACCGGATCACGGCGCCGAGGTTGCGCGGGTCGGTGACCCCGTCCAGGGCGACGAGCAGCGGGGCGGCCTGCTCCAGCGACGCCGCCATCAGGTCCTCGAACGGCTCGTAGGCGAACGGCGGCACCTGGAGGCCGACACCCTGGTGCAGGACGCCGCCGGTCATCCGGTCCAGCTCGGCCCGGCTGACCTCGAGGATCGCGATGCCCCGGTCGGCGGCCGTGCGGACGATCTCGTTGACCCGGTCGTCGATGTCGATGCCCTGGGCGGTGTAGAGGGCGGTCGCCGGCACCTGGGCGCGCAGCGACTCCAGCACCGGATTCCGCCCGACCAGCAGCTCCGGGCTGTCCTTGGCCGGGTTCGCCTTGCGGCCGGGGGCGACCCGCGGCCCGGACCGGCCGGCGGGCTTGCCGCCCCGGCCCTTCGCGGCCGGAACGCCCCGACCGCCGCCCTTGCCCCAGGTGGTGTCCTTGCTGCCCGGCTGTCCGATCTTGGGGGCGCGCCCCTCCTCGGCCGCCGCGCGGCGCTCCTTCTCCTGCTTCCAGGCGGTGCGCTGGGGCAGCTTCTCGGTGCCCGAGTAGGCCTTGTGCCAGGGCCGCTCGTCGGCGGGCAGGGTGCGGCCCCGCCCGGCGAGGGAGTCCTTGTTTTTGCCGCCGGAGCCCTTGGGGGCGCCCGCCTTCGGCGTCAGTCGCCGGCCACGGCGCTGCGAGTTGCCGGCCATCAGTCCTGCTCTCCAATAGTCCAACGCGGGCCCTGGGCGGTGTCCTCGACGACCACGCCGGCCTGCTTGAGCTGGTCGCGTACGGCGTCGGCGGCGGCCCAGTCCTTGCGGCTGCGGGCCTGGGCGCGCTGCTCCAGGGCGAGCGCGATCAGGGAGTCCACCACGCCGCGCAGGTCGTCCGCGCGGCCGCCGCCGGTCCAGGCCGGATCCAGGGGGTCGACGCCGAGGATATCCAGCATCGCCCGGGTGGCGGCGAGCGTCGTGCGGACGGTCACATCATCGCCGGCGGTCAGCGCCGTGTTGCCGTCGCGGACCACCTCGTGCAGCACGGCCAGGGCGGCCGACGTGTTGAGGTCGTCGTCCATCGCCGCCACGAAGCCGCCCGGCAGCTCGCCGAGGTGCCCGGCGCCGACCCGCTCGGCGGCCCGCTGCACGAAGCCCTCGATCCGCCGGTAGGCGACCGCGGCCTCGCGCAGTGCGTCCTCGGAGTAGTCGATGCGGGACCGGTAGTGGGCGGCGGCGTAGTAGTAGCGCAGCTCCACCGGGCGCACCCCGAGGGACGCCACGTAGTCGAGGTCGAGGGTGTTCCCCAGCGACTTGCCCATCTTGGTGCCGCCGATGCCGAGCAGGCCGTGGTGCACCCAGTAGCGGGCGAAGGGCAGGTCGGCGGCCTGGGACTGGGCGATCTCGTTCTCGTGGTGCGGGAAGGTGAGATCGAGCCCGCCGCCGTGGATGTCGAACTCCGGCCCCAGGTAGCGCCAGCACATCGCCGAGCACTCGATGTGCCAGCCGGGCCGCCCCCGGCCCCACGGCGACGGCCAGTAGGCGTCGGCCGGCTCGTCCGGCTTGGCACCCTTCCACAGCGCGAAGTCGCGCGGGTCGCGCTTGCCCCGCTCCGGGGCGTCACCGGCGGACTGCATGTCCTCGGGCGACTGGCCGGACAGCGACCCGTAGGCCGGCCAGGAGGCCACGTGGAAGTAGACGTCACCCGAGCCGTCGGTGGCCGGGTAGGCGTGCCCGGTCTCGATCAGCCGGGCGATCAGCTCGTGCATCTCCGGGATGTGCCCGGTGGCCCGCGGCTCGTAGGTCGGCGGCAGCACGTTCAGTGCCCGGTAGGAGGCGGCCAGGATCTGCTCGTTGTCGTACGCGATCGACCAGAACGGCCGCTCCTGCTCCGTGGCCTTGACCAGGATCTTGTCGTCGATGTCGGTCAGGTTGCGGATGAAGGTGACCTCGAAACCGGAGGCGGTGAGCCAGCGGCGCAGCACGTCGTAGTTGACACCGGAACGAAGGTGACCGATGTGCGGCGGAGCCTGGAGGGTGAGACCACACAGGTAGACCCCCACCTTGCCGGCTTCCCGCGGGACGAAGTCCCGCACCGAACGGGTGGCGGTGTCATACAGGCGTAGCGTCACCGTACAAGGGTAGCCGTCCGTGCATATCGAGGTGCCCCGGAGCCGGGTCGTACGCTGCGTGCTGTGGACACGGCGGCACGGGCGGGAGAGACGGCGCAGACCCTGGACCGGGGGCTGCGCCTGCTGCATCTGGTCGCCGACGCGCCGGGCGGGCTGACCGTCACCGAGGCGGCGAACCGGCTCGGCATCGGCCGGGCGGCGGTCTACCGGCTGGTCGGCGCGCTCACCGACCACGGCATGCTGCGCCGCGACGGCGAGGGCCGGCTCCGGCTCGGCGCGGGCGTGCTGCACCTGGCCCGCCGGGCCCAGCCGCTGCTCGCCGAGGGGGCACTGCCCGCACTGCGCCGGCTCGCCGAGCAGGCGGGGGCGACCGCCCACCTGACCGTGGTCGAGGGCGGTGAGGGGGTGGCCCTCGCGGTGGTCGAGCCGAGCTGGACCTCGTTCCACGTGGCGTACCGGACCGGATCGCGGCACCCGCTGGAGCGGGGCGCGGCCGGACGGGCCATCCTGGCCGGCCGCGCGGGCGCCGCCGCCCCGGTGAGCACCAGCGGCGAACTGCAGTCCGGAGCGTACGGGGTGGCCGCGCCGGTGCTCGGGGTGCCGGGGCTGGAGGCGAGCGTCGGGGTGGTGTCGCTGACCCCGCTGGACGTCACCGAGGTCGGCACCCAGGTCGCCGCCGCCGCCGAGTCGATCGCCGCGGCACTGTCCTGAGACGGCCGCCGCCGGTCCGACGGTCCGTCTGCGCCAGCACGGCGATGTGGCGGTATCGGCGGCTAGCGGACACCGCCACATCGGCGAGCTGGCGACGACCAACGCCAGGATCGAGCCCGGCGCGAATCGCTGCCGCCGTGCTCAGCCCCGGCCACGCCCCGGGCACCAGCTCCCCGAGCTGGCGGTATCAGACCGAGGCCCACACCGCCACATCGGCGAGCTGGAGATGACCAACCACCGGCCGCTGCGCGTAACGCCCCTGCGCCGCGGCACCCCCATTGCGCCCCGGCAGCAGCTCGCTGAGGTACCGGCATTGGACCAGGGCGGACACCGCCAGATCGGCGAGCTGGCGACGATGCCCGAGCAAGAGCGCTCGTCGTTGTGGCGGCGGTGCGGATCTCCGCCCCGCCCGCCGTCGACGAGCACGGTGGCGATGCCCTGTTGGCGGCAGCGCTCGTTCGTCAGCCCCCTGCCACTAGCACAGCGGCCGAGGGCGGTGATGGTTGTCCACAGGCCCCCGGTCGAGGGTGCCCGTGGGTTGTCCACAGGGGTGCCCCGCGACGGTGAGTCGCCGCCAGGCTGGTCGGCATGCCACCTCATCCCCATCGACCACCCGAACTGGCCTGGCAGGTCTTCCGCGGCTCGGATGTGATCCGGCGTGGCCTGCTGACCCGACACCAGCTCCGGGGGGCCTCCTGGGTCCGGCTCCGGCAGGACGTCTACGCCGATGCCCGCCTCGATCGTGACCACGCGCTGGCCTGCCGCGGCGCACTGCTCCGCCTGCCCCCGGGAACGCTGCTCGCCGGGCCGTCGGCGGCGTACCTGCACGGGGTCGAGCACGCCGCCGGCTTCCGGGACGACGTGCACGTCCTGCTGCCGGCGACGGTCCGGGCCGATGCCCAGCCCGGCGTCCGGGTGCACCAGGCCCCGTCGTCGCCCCAGCGACTCGGTCTCCTCGTCCCGGCCGCCGTCGCAGCCTGCTCGCCCAGCGCCGGCCTCAGCCCGAACAGCCCGGTGAGCCCCGGCCCCGGCCCCGGCCCTGGCCCGAACATCCCGGCCAGCCCCGGCCTCAACCCGAACAGCCCGGCCAGCCCCGGCCCCGGCCCGAACAGCCCCGCCAGCCCCCGCCTCGGCCCGAACAGCCCGGCCAGCCCCGGCCCCGGCCCCGGCCCGAACAGCCCGGCCGGCGCCATCCCCGGCCCGGACCGCCTCACCATCGGCTCGGCGAACATCACTCCGGGTCGAGACGGCCACGGCAGCGGCCTGTGGCGCACCATGCCCACCGGAGAGGGCACGGCCACCGGACCGAAGGCGCTTGCCGGATCGGCGGTCGGTGGTCCCGTGGCAGTGGGCGGCGGGTCCGGCATGTCGGCCGGGGCCGGCAGGTTGCTGCGTACCGCGCCGGCGGCCTGCGCCTGGGAGACGGCCGTCTGGTCCGACCCGGTGCAGGCCGTGGGGATCATCGACGCCCTGCTCCGGATGGGCCTGGTCGGCCGGACGGATCTGGCCGACGTGGCGGACCGGAGCGCCGGACGACCGGGCGGCCGGCGGGCGCGGTGGGTGTTCGGCCTGGCGGATCCGGGGGCGCAGTCCCCGCCCGAGTCGCACCTGCGGGTCCGGCTCGTGCTGGCCGGCCTGCCCCGCCCGGTGGCGCAGCACCCGGTGCGCGGCCCCTCGGGTCTTGTCCTGCACCCCGACCTGGCCTGGCCGCAGTTCCGGGTCGCCGTCGAGTACGACGGCCAGTGGCACGCCGACCCGGATCAGCTGGCTCGGGACCGCTACCGGCTCAACCAGCTCGTCGCGGCGGGCTGGCTGGTGCTGCACGTGACCGGTCGCCGTCTGCACCGGGAGTTCCCGGCGCTGGTCCGCGAGATCCGCGCGGCGCTGGTGGCCCGGGGCTGGCGGCCGTGAGGCCGGGGCTGGCGGCCGTGAGGCCGGGCCCGACGCCGACATGGCGGCTCCGGGAACCTCGGCGACCGCCAGGGGCGCGCCCGGAACGCCCTCGTGGCGGCGGCCGCGACCTCCAGACACCGCCACGCAGCACCAGAACGCCGACGTGGCGGCGTCCGGGGGCACCGGACACCGCCACGTCGGGGAACTGGGTGTTACGGCCGGACTCCGGGCCGCGTCCCTCGTTGGCGTCGGTGCGGTACGTGTCGGTGCCGAAGCCGTCGCGGAACCAGCCACCGGGTGCGGAGCAGGTGCTCCTGCTCGACCCGGTCCGACTTGGGCTTGCGCCCGATGGCCTTCTGCTCGGCGACTCCGAGCAGTACGCCGGCGGCGGTGGCCCGGCTGGCGAAGTCCGCCCGGGTGCTGGTGACCTGGATGCGACCGACGTCGTCGGTGTGGGAGGCCATCGCGCCGCCCGCCGCGGTGACGGCGGCGATCGCGGTGTCGGTGGAGACCTCGTCCTCCGCCAGCACTTCGCCAGACGGCTGTCCGGTACAGACCGCAATCAGGCTTTCGCGGGTTCGAGACGGGCGAGCGCGTCGGGCAGTTCGGCCAGGGTGGACACTTCGGCGTCGGGAGCGAGCCCCGGCGGGCGGGGCAGGCGGCCCCGGTTCAGCCAGATCGCCCGCAGCCCGGCGCGCTGGGCCGCGCGCACGTCGTGCTCCGGCGAGTCCCCCACGTACACGACGTGCTCGGCGGGGAGCCCGGCGGCCGCCAACACGGCCGCGTAGAACTCCGCCGCCGGCTTCTTGGGCAGGCCGTTCTCGTGCGCGTACAGCTCGAAGGCGAACTCGCCGGCCAGGCCACAGCGCTCGGCCCGGCTGTTGCCGTTGGTGGCGAAGCCCAGGAGGTGGCGGGGGCGCAGCGCGGCCAGCGCCGGCAGGGCGTCCGGGAACGGCCGGGTCAGCGCGAACCGGCGGGCGAAGAAGAGCGCGGCGAACTCGTCCAGGTGCGCGTCCAGCCCGGCGCGGGCCAGCGACCGGGCCAGCGCCGCCCGCCGGATCTCCTGCACCGGCGCGGCACTCAGCGCCCCGAACACCGCGCCCCAGTCCGCCTCCAGGTCCGCGAGCGACACGCCGGCCGCCGGGTTCCACCGCCGCATCTCCTCGAGTACGGCCGCCAGCGCGCCGGTGACCGCGGGGCGCAGGTCGACCAGGGTCTCGTCGGCGTCGAAGACGACGGCGGAGCGCGGTCCGCTCACCGTTCAGCGGCCAGGGCCGGCTCGGCCCCGGCGGACGGAGCGGCCTCCGGCGCCGAGCGCAGCTCGTCCACCCGGACCAGGGCCACACCGGCCACGATGAGCGCCCCGCCGAGCAACTGCACGGCGGTGGGCAGCTCGTCCAGCACCAGCCACGCGATCAGCACCGCGAACATGACCTCGGTCAGCCCGACGAAGGAGGAGAGCCGCGCGCCGAGCAGCCGGGCTCCGGCAACGCCGGTGAGGTAGGCGACCACCGCGGCGATCAGCGACAGGCCGGCGATCGGCATCAGCCAGCTCATCTCGTGCCCGGCGAAGCTGACGTCGGCGGTGCCGGCGCGCAGCGGGAGCGCCCCGACCAGCCCGAGCAGGAGCAGGACCAGGGCGCCGACGGCCATGCCGCCGCTGGCCATGACCACCGACGGCAGCGCGGGGTCGACGCGGCCGGCGATGACGTAGTAACCGGCCAGCCCGACCCCGGCGCCGAGCCCCCAGAGCACGCCGACCAGGTCGAGGCTGCCGGCACCGGTCACGTCCAGCACGAAGAACAGCCCGCACAGGGCGGTCAGGGAACCGGCCACGGTCAGCAGCCGGGGCCGCTGACCGTGGACCAGCCACATCCAGCCGACCACCAGTACGATGCCCAGGTATTCCAGCAGGAGCGCGACGCCGACCGGCAGGTAGCGGACCGCGTTGAAGAAGCAGGCCTGGGCCAGGGCCACCCCGAGCAGCCCGAACACCACGAGCGTGACGGCGTTGCGGCGCAGCACCGGCCACCGGCCACGCAGTGCCAGCAGCGCGGGCACGGCGAGCACCAGCGCGGCGATGCCGACCCGGGCGAGCACCACCGCCTCGGCGGACCAGTCGCCGGTGATCAGCGGTCGGGCGAAGGTGCCCGAGGTGGCGAAGGTGAGCGCGGAGAGCAGCGCCAGGCCGAGGCCGACGCCGGGCCGTTCACGCATCGACAGCTCCTTGGGTCGACCGGACATGAGTCAATCGGGGTTATGCTGATGACGCTAGGCGGGCACCCCGACAGGAGTCAAGTTGCTATTTGCTCATGACACCGAGTGTGGCCTGGTCGCGACCGCGGCGCTGGTCAACACGACCGGCCCGGACCGGGAGGGGCTGCCGGACGTGACGGCCCTCGACGAGTTCTTCACGGCGTACGGGTGGACCGGCCGGCACGAGCACACCGAGGCGGAGCTGCGCGAGGTCCGTGCGCTGCGACCCCGGCTCCGCCGGATCTGGCACGCGGACACCGACGAGGTGGTGGCCGTCGTCAACGGACTGCTGCGGGAGTCGCACGCCCTGCCCCAGCTCGTCCGGCACGACGACGAGCCGTACCACCTGCATGCCGTGCCGCGGGACGCGCCGCTGGCCACCCGGATGGCTGTCGAGGCCGCCATGGCGCTGGCCGACCTGGTCCGGATGGACGAGCTCAGCCGGCTGCGCCTCTGCGACCACCCCGACTGCGAGAACGTGCTGGTCGACCTCTCCAAGAACCGGTCCCGCCGGTTCTGCGACGCCGGCTGCGGCAACCGGGCGGCGGTCAGCGCCTACCGCGCCCGCAAGGCGGCGGCCCACTCCTGACGCACCCCCGGCACCGCGGGTGGACGTCAGGCGTGCTCACGGGTGGGTCATCCGGAGCAGGTCCAGGGCCTCGTCGAGCTGGGTCTCGCTGAGCTTGCCGGAGTCGACGTGCCCGCGGGAGATGACCACCTCCCGGATGGAGACCTGCTTGGCCAGCGCCTCCTTGGCGATCGAGGCGGCCTCGTCGTACCCGAGGTGACGGTTGAGCGGGGTGACGATCGACGGCGAGCCCTCGGCGTACGCCAGGCAGACCTCGGCGTCCGCGACCAGGCCGACCACGAGGCGGTCGGCGAAGAGCCGGCTCGCCGCGGAGATCAGCCGGATCGACTCCAGCAGGTTGCGGCCCATCACGGGAAGCATCACGTTCAGCTCGAAGTCGCCCTGCGAGCCGGCGAACGCCACCGCGGCGTCGTTGCCGATCACCTGCGCGCACACCTGCCGCATCGCCTCGGCGACCACCGGGTTCACCTTGCCGGGCATGATCGACGAGCCGGGCTGGAGGTCGGGGATGCGCAGCTCGCGCAGGCCGGCGCGGGGACCGGAGCCCATCCAGCGGATGTCGTTGGCCATCTTGTAGAGCCCGACGGAGACGGTGCGGAGCTGACCTGAGGTCTCCACCAGCGCATCCCGGGCGCCCTGCGCCTCGAAGTGGTTGCGCGCCTCGGTCAGCGGCAGCCCGGTCGAGGCGCGCAGCTTCTCGATCACCCGCGCGGCGAAGCCCAGCGGGGTGTTGATGCCGGTGCCGACGGCGGTGCCGCCGAGCGGCAGCTCGGCCAGCCGGGGCAGCGCGCCCTCCAGCCGCTCGACGCCGTAGCGGACCTGGGCGGCGTAGCCGCCGAACTCCTGACCGAGGGTGACCGGAGTGGCGTCCATCAGGTGGGTACGGCCCGCCTTCACCACGGTCTCGAACTCGGCGGCCTTTTCCTCCAGCGCGCCGGCCAGGTGCTTGAGCGCGGGCAGCAGGTCCTCCACCACGGCCTGCGTGGCGGCCAGGTGGATCGAGGACGGGAAGACGTCGTTGCTGGACTGGGACGCGTTCACGTCGTCGTTCGGGTGCACGCTCCGGCCCAGCTCGCGGGCGGCCAGGGTCGCGATCACCTCGTTGGTGTTCATGTTGGACGAGGTGCCCGAGCCGGTCTGGAAGACGTCGACCGGGAACTGGTCGTCGTATCCGCCGTCGGCCACGTGCGCGGCAGCGGTGGCGATCGCCTCGCCCACGTCCGCGCCGATCACCCCCAGCTCGGCGTTGACCTGCGCCGCCGCCCCCTTGATCTGCGCTAGAGCCTTGATCTGGGCCGGTTCGATGCCCCGCCCGGAGATCGGGAAGTTCTGCACCGCGCGCTGGGTCTGCGCCCGCCACAGGGCCTCGGCGGGCACCTCCACCTCACCCATCGAGTCGCGTTCGATCCGGTAGCCGGTCGCCTCTGGAGTCGTCACGCGTACCATCCTGCCGCGCTGGTCGACGGTCCGCAGGGAAAGCCGGTCCGGCTTCAGTCCAGCTCGGCCAGCAGGTCCGCGGTCGCCCGCTGGTCCGGGGACTCGACCTGCCGGAAGAGGGCAAGTGCCCGGCGGGCGTGCGCCCGGGCCTGGCCCGGATCGGTGTCGCGCAGGCAGCGGGCGGCGCCGTCCAGCGCACGGGCTTGCGCGTAGCGCAGTCCGAGCCTTGTCGCATCCCGCAGCACCCGGCGATGCAGGTCGAGCGCCGTGTCGACGTCTCCCTGGTCGTGGAGGGCACGGGCCAGGAGGTCGCGCGATGCACACTCCCCGATCCGGTCTCCGGCATCGGTCATCGCGACCAGGGCCTCACGGTGCCGGGTGGCGGCCTCGTCCGGGCGGCCGGCTTCCCGTTCCATCATCCCGATCTCGTTGAGCAACTCCCCTTCCCCGAACCTGTTGGCGGTGGAACGCTTCAGGTGCAGTGCCATCCGGAGCAGGCGGCGGGCCGGCTCCAGGTCACCCAGCCGGTGCCTGATCATGCCGAGGTGGCCGATCGCGTTCGCCGTGTGCCGCAGGTCACCGCACTCCCTGGCCAGGAGGAGATGCCGGCGCGCAGCCCGCAGGGCGGAACCGTACCGGCCGCGGAAGAGCATGACGATCGACAACATGTTGAACGCGCTCGCCATCACGCCGACCTCGTCCGGGTAACGGCTGACCCGCAGCGACTCGTCGACGCACTCCACGCAACGACGGTATTCGTCGCCGCCGAAACACGCGGCGGCGAGGTTCCCGAGCGTCTGCAGTCTCTCGCGACGCCGCCCGAGCCGGCGGTGGCGGTCGACGACCGCTTCCATCTGCCGGATCGCCTCCGAGTAGCGGCCCAGTCGGAAGTTCGCCGAGGCGAGGTAGTTCATGGTGATGGCGACAGCCTCGTCGTCACCCAACGTCTTCGCGGCCCGCAGGGCGACGGTGTGTGTCTCGATGAGTTCGTCGAGGTGCCCGCCCTCGTAGTTGGACCACCAGCACGCCCGGGTCAGCTGCCAGCAGTACCGGAGGAGGCCCTCGGACTCGGCGATGCGGACCAGGGCGGTCAGCGCGGAACGGTTCTCGTCGAACCACGCCGGGCCCTGCCGCTCCTGGCCGAGGAGCAGGTCCGGACGGCGTGGCGGCGGAAGGGTCAGTCGCGCCAGCGGGCTCGGCTTGGTCTCCACGATGAGCGCGATGGCCGCCGCGACCTGCAGGTGGTGGTCGAGCAGGCGCTCCAGGGCAGCACGCCGCTCACCGGCGCGCTCGGGCTCGGCCAGCAGCCGGCGGGCGTACGTCCGCAACAGATCGTGCAGGCGGTGACGGCCCGGTTCCACCTCCTCCACCAGATGCGCATCGACCAGCTCGTCGAGCAGGTCCTGCGCCTCCGGCAGCGACAGGTCACTGAGCACCGCCGCCACCCGGCCGTCGATGCGCACACCGGGGTGGAGCCCGAGCAGCCAGAACAGACGTTGGGCCGGCGGTGACACCTGGGCGTACGAGAGGGCGAAGGCGTGGCCGACGGAGCGCTCACCGGCCGCCAACTCGGCCAGCGGATCCCGCGCGTCGGCCAGCCTCTGCGCCAGATCGGCAACACGCCAGAGCGGGCGGTGTGCCAGCCGGGCACCGGCGAGCCGGATCGCGAGCGGCAGGCATCCGCACCGCTCGGCCACCTCGGCGGCGGCAGCCGGCTCGGCGGCGACCCGATCGGCCCCGACAACCCGGCCGAGCAGCTCGACCGCCTCCTCCAGGTCGAGCACGGGCAGCGACGAGGGACGGCCCTCGTCCAGCCCGACCAGCCGGCGGCGGCTCGTGATCAACACCAGGCAGTCGGGGCCGTTCGGCAGCAGCGGTGCCACCTGGGCGGCGTTCGCGGCGTTGTCGAGCACCACGAGGGCCCGCCGGCCGGCCAGTTCGCTGCGCCAGAGGGCGAGGCGGTCGTCGACGTCCGGCGGCACCCGCTCCGCCGGGACACCGAGCTGGCGCAGCAGGGTGGCCACCGCCGCGCTCGGCGGCAACGGCGTCCGCTCGCTGTGCCCGTGCAGGTCGACGAAGAGCTGCGCGTCCGGGTAGCGGCCGGCCAGGGCGGTCGCGACCTGCACGGCCAGGGTCGTCTTACCGCTGCCGGGCATCCCGTCGATGAGCTGGACCCGGACGCCGCCCTCCTCGATCTCCTTCACCAGCCGGGCCATCGTCTGCTGCCGGCCGGTGAAGTCGCTGATCGCCCGCGGCAGCGCGCGCACCGGAACGACCGGCAGGGCCGCCGGGCCGCCCAGCGCCAGGTCACCGGCAAGCAGTCGCTGGTGCAGCTCCTGCAACGCGGTGCCCGGCTCGATGCCCAGTTCCTGTGCATAGATGCGCCGGCCCTCGCGGTAGACGGCGAGCGCGTCCGCCTGCCGGCCCACTGCGGAGAGGGCGAGCATGAGCTGACCCCGCAGCCGCTCGCGGAGCGGATTGCGTTCCACGCTCTCGGTCAGCTCGTCGATCACGTCGGCCGCCTGCCGCAGCCGCAGCTCGACGTCGACGCACTCCTCCAGGGCGGCGAGTCGCTGCTCGTCGAGGGCCTGCGCCCGCCTGCGTACGCTCCGGCTGGCGACCCCGCCCAGCGCCGGGCCACGCCACAGCGCCAGCGCCGCGCGATAGTGCTGGCGCGCCTCCACTGGTCTGCGGGCGCCGACCGCGGCCCGGCCGGCCTCCACCTCGCGGGCGAACACCTCGGCGTCGAGGTCGTCGGGCTCGATCCGGACGCCGTAGCCGACCGGGTCGGTGATGATGATCTCGCCGGGCGGCCCGAGCGTCGCCAGACGCTGCCGCAGTCGCGACACGCAGATCTGGAGCTGCGTCCGCGCGGTGGCCGGCGGCCGGTCCTCCCAGACCGCGTCGATCAGCTCCTCGACGGGCACGACCCGGCCCGCACGCAGCAGCAGCATGGCGAGCACGGTCCGGTCCCGACCCGCGGTGATGGTCACCTCGCCGCCGCCTACCCGCAGCGGCCCCAGAATCGCGAACCGCATCTGCGCCCCCGCACGCCTTCCTGTGCAACTTCCAGCAGCGTAGCCCGACGGTCACGGATCGCCTCGGGCAGACGATAGCGAGGTGATAGCGGATCGACAGCACCGGCCCGGACACTGGGCGCGGTTGCCGGCGACGGCATCCGACGGGGGCGGTGCGCCCGCCCGAGCCTCGCGCCCGGGCGGGCGCACCGATGTCGGTGCCCCGCCGCCACCGGGACGCGTAACGTCCGCGCCCCGGCATTCGCTGACGTGGATGACATTCGACCCCACTCCTCGGAGGCAGCCACCTTGCAACTCAACGGGGGTACCACCGGCGTGTCCACGGCACGCCGTCGGCGCGTACCGCGCCGCCTTGTCGGCACGGCCCTGGCGGCCCTGCTCGCCACCACGGGCGCGCTGACCGCCACCGGCCAGCCGGCGTCGGCCGCGCAGAACTTCGTCCGGCCCGTCCAGACGACCTGGACGGACAACGCCCAGCCCACCCGCTCCTTCCCCGCCGAGGACGGCACCCTGCCGGTCGGCACCTGGCAGGACGCCGCGGGCGACAAGCACACCTCCCGGGCGTACTTCACCTTCGACCTCGCCCCCTACCAGGGGCAGCGGATCATCAGCGCCCGCACTGTCACCGGCGAGCGGTCGGTAGCCAACTGCGACAAGCCGCGCGAGCTCCAGCTCTGGCGGACCGAGGCTCCCGCAGCCGCGCCCACCTGGAAGGACGCCCCCAGGGCCGTCGAGAAGCTCGCCGACCTCACCGTGTCCGGCCCGGCCTGCCCCGCCCGCTATCTGAGCACGGCGATCACGGACGTGGTGACCAGGGCGATCGCGGCGAAGCAGGACAAGCTCACGCTCATGCTCCGCATCGGCGAGCACGAGGACGGCCTCCAGTGGAGCCGGCGTGTCGACACGCTCGCCGTGTCGCTGGAGCACAACCGGGCGCCGAACGTCCCCACCCAGCTCGCGGCCGGTGGCGTCGCCTGCCGGGACAACCTGTTCATCGGCACGACCCGTCCGCAGCTCCAGGCCGTGGTGAGCGACCCGGACGTCACCGAGACCGGTGGGGGCGACCAGCTGAAGGCGACCTTCGCCTGGTGGCCGGCGGACCGGCCCGGCGAGCGGACCGAGTTCGAGTTCTCCTACCCGCTGTCGAACGGGTCACGCTTCCAGTACACCGTCCCGGACGGCGTGATGACCGACGGCGGCACGTACGCGTTCAGCGCCCGCGCCACCGACCAGTACGGCGACGCCTCGGCGTGGTCGCCGGAGTGCCGGTTCACCGTGGACACCCGGGTGCCGGCACGGCCCGTCGTCACCTCCACCGACTACCCGGCCGCACCGGAGCAGCCGAACTCCGGCGGCCCCGGCATTCCCGGTACGTTCACCTTCTCGCCCAACGGCTCGGACGACGTCGTGAGCTACGAGTACTGGAGCTGGACCGGGAGCGCGGGCAGGGTTTCCGCCGGCGCCGGCGGCACGGCGACCCTCACCTACACCCCGAAGAGCGCCGGCTACCAGCGACTCGAGGTGGAGAGCATCGACCGCACCGGCAATCACTCGCCCACCACGATCTACGAGTTCTGGGTCCGGAACACCGCGCCGCTGGTCACCGACGCGAACCCGTCCGGCGCGATCGGCGAGCCGCGCGAGCTGACCCTCGCGCCGGGCATGGACAACGTGGTCGAGTACACCTGGCGGCTAAACGACGGCGATCCGGCGACCGTGCCGGCCGGCGCGGACGGCACCGCGACGGTGACGGTCACCCCGCGCCGGGGTGGCGCCAACACGGTCCACGTCACCAGCCGCACCTCGGACGACCTGCCCAGCGGCACCGCCGAGTACTACTTCTACCTGGCCAGCACGCCGACCATCTCCTCGCCGGACTTCATGCGCGAGGACGGGTCGGGCGCACTCGCCGGGACCACCGGCACGTTCACCTTCGCCCCCGGCATGCCCGGCGTCACGGAGTACGTCTGGTCGGTCAACGGCGGCGAGCAGCACACGGTGGCCGCGAAGGAGGACGGGACGGCCACCGTCACCTACATCCCGACCGAGGCGGGATTCCAGTGGATCGAGGTGTTCAGCCGCACCGCCGAGGGTGACGAGTCGGAGACGGCCTCCGGCTATTTCATCGTCTTCTCGCACGCCCCCGAGGTGAGCTCGACCGACTACCCGATGTACCAGGAGGCCGGCGGCCCCGGTGTCACCGGCCAGTTCACCTTCCGTCCGGCGGGCGAGGGCGTCACCGGGTACGTCTACGACTTCGGTGACGGCCCGCGGAACGTCGCGGCGGCGGCCGACGGCAGCGCCACCATCAGCTGGACGCCGCAGTCGTACCCGGCCGACACCCGAGGCTGGGTGCGGCTCAAGGTGCGCGAGAAGATCGGTGACATCGTCTCCGACGAGACCGAGTACGCCGTGGTCATCGGCCGGCTCGCCCCGACGGTGACCAGCGACGACTACCCGTCCAGCGGCGAGGCGGGCGGTCCGGGGGTGGCCGGCACCTTCACGCTGACCGCTCACGTGCCCGGCAGCACCGAGTTCGTCTACCGCTTCGGCACCGAGGAGAAGACGGTCCCCGTGGGCCCGGACGGCACCGCCACGATCACCCTCACCCCGACCGAGGCGGGTGACAACTACCTGTACCTCTCCAGCCGGACGGACTCCGGCATCACCTCCGGGGAGGGCGTGTACTGGTTCCCCGTGGCGAACCCGACCTGACCGACGACATCGAAGAAGGGGCGCCGGGTGGGATCCCACCCGGCGCCCCTTCACGTACGTCGGAACTCAGCGCCGCCCGACGGTGAGCACCGGCTTGGTGACCTCGGCGAAGAAGTCCTCACCCTTGTCGTCGACCACGATGAAGGCCGGGAAGTCCTCCACCTCGATCTTCCAGACCGCCTCCATGCCCAGCTCGGGGTATTCGAGCACCTCGACGTGCTTGATGCAGTCCTGGGCGAGGCGGGCGGCCGGGCCGCCGATCGAGCCGAGGTAGAAGCCGCCGTGCGTCTGGCAGGACCGGGTGACCTGGGCGGAGCGGTTGCCCTTGGCCAGCATCACCATCGAGCCGCCGGCCGCCTGGAACTTCTCCACGTAGGCGTCCATCCGGCCGGCCGTGGTCGGGCCGAACGAGCCGGAGGCGTAGCCCTCGGGGGTCTTGGCCGGGCCGGCGTAGTAGACGGCGTGGTCGCGCAGGTACTGCGGCATCGGCTCGCCGGCGTCCAGCCGCTCGGCGATCTTGGCGTGCGCGATGTCCCGGGCCACCACCAGCGGGCCGGTCAGCGACAGCCGGGTCTTCACCGGGTATTTCGACAGCTCGGCGCGGATCTCGTCCATCGGCCGGTTGAGGTCGACCCGGACCACCTCGGAATTGTCGAGCTGGGCCTCGGTGACGTCGGGCAGGTAGCGCGCCGGGTCGGTCTCGAGGCGCTCCAGCCAGACGCCCGACGGGGTGATCTTGGCGACGGCCTGGCGGTCGGCCGAGCAGGAGACCGCGATGGCCACCGGGCAGGACGCGCCGTGCCGGGGCAGCCGGACCACCCGCACGTCGTGGCAGAAGTAGCGCCCGCCGAACTGCGCGCCGATGCCGAAGTTGCGGGTCAGCTCCAGCACCTCGGCCTCCAGCTCGAGGTCGCGGAAGCCGTGCGCGCTCATCGAACCCTGCGTGGGGAGGGCGTCCAGGTACTTCGCGGAGGCGTACTTGGCGGTCTTCAGCGCGTACTCGGCGGAGGTGCCGCCGATGACGATCGCCAGGTGGTAGGGCGGGCAGGCCGCAGTGCCGATGAGGCGCAGCTTCTCCTCCAGGAACTGCATCATCCGCGTGGGATTCAACAGCGCCTTGGTCTCCTGGTAGAGGTAGGACTTGTTGGCCGAGCCGCCGCCCTTGGCCATGAAGAGGAACTTGTAGGCGTCGGGGTGCCCGTCCGGGTCCTCGGCGTAGAGCTCGACCTGGGCGGGCAGGTTGCTGCCGGTGTTCCGCTCGTCCCACATGGTCAGCGGGGCGAGCTGCGAGTAGCGCAGGTTGAGCCGGGTGTAGGCCTGGTAGACGCCGCGGGAGATCGCCTCGGCGTCGGTGCCGTCGGTGAGCACGTGCCGGCCGCGCTTGCCCATGACGATCGCGGTGCCGGTGTCCTGGCACATCGGCAGCACGCCGCCGGCGGCGATGTTGGCGTTGCGCAGCAGGTCCAGCGCGACGAACCGGTCGTTCGGCGAGGCCGCCGGGTCGTCGATGATCGACCGGAGCTGGGCCAGGTGGGCCGGGCGCAGGAAGTGGGCGATGTCGTGCATCGCCTCGGCGGTCAGCGCGGTCAACGCGGCGGGCTCGACGGTGAGGAACCGACGGCCGCCGGGGCCGTTGACGACGTCGACGCCCTCATCCGTGACCAGGCGGTACTCCGTCTGGTCGGGTCCGGTCGGCAGCAGGGGGGCGTACGAGAAGGCGGCGGCACTGCTCATGACGGAAAAGCCTAGGGCAGAGCCGTCGATCGGTGGCACCCGCCGGGTGCGTCCTGGGACGCCGCTCTCACCCGGCGTCACTTGCCGTCGGCGCAGAGTTCGTTCTTCGGGCCGCAACTGCCCTGGCCGGCCGGGGGGCGCCAGGTGTCGCCGGGGTCCGGCGCGGGCACCGCGCCCTCGTCCGGCGGGGGCACCCCGGCGGCGCCGGCGCCCCAGCGGACGTACCCGATCTCCCGGCCCTCGCCGATGATCATGCCGTTCGGGCCGACCGCCAGGGCGTTGGCGGAGGTCCGCAGCAGGACCAGCTCCCGGCCGCTGCGCGGCTCGACCGCGATGAGCCGCGACGGCTTCTCCTCGGCGATGAGTGCCGCGTACGGGGTGAGCGCCGCGCCGGTCTTGCCGCCGGCCGGACGGGTCCACCGGGTGCGGTCGGCCGACAGCTCCCGGCCGATGATCGAGCCCTTGTCGGCGCTGCGCACCAGCGCGTAGCGGTCGTCGACGGCGAGCAGCTTCTCGCCCTCGGCGCCCACCTGGAGCAGCCGGCCGTCGTACCCGTCGAGCACCGCCTCGCGCCCGTCCGGGGCGACCCCGATCAGCACGTTCCGGGCGCCCTGCGGGTCCTCCCGCTGGACGCAGCCGGCGTAGTCGGCGGTCCGCAGGTTCACGCCGTTGCGCCGCCACACCTGCTGCCCGGTGGCCGGGTCGACGGCGGTGAGGACGAACTGGCAGGTCCCGTCGCGGGAGGTGGCCGCGATCCGGAGCAGCCGGCCGCCGACCACCGCGAGCCGCTCCTCGCGGCCGGGCTCGACGTTCTGGAGCACCCGGCCGGTGGCGGTGTCCACCACGTGCACCCGGTCGTCGACGGGGAAGCCGAGCAGCGGCGGGACGGACTCCGGCCCGGCCACCCCGCCGTCGATCCGTGGGGCGCCCAGCCGCCGGGTGCCCAGCAGCTCCGGGTTGTCGGCGAGCACCCCGCTGTTCACGCCGGGCAGGAAGGAACTCCACAGCGGGCTGCTCCCCCGGGGGTCCCAGGCGCGCAGCGTGCAGTCGGTGGACCGCACGCAGTATGCGTCGAGCAGCAGGTTCCGGTAGGTCCAGACCGCGATGGCCCGCTCGTCGCGGCGGCGCACCACGCCGGTGGCGGGGTCGAGCACCTCGTACCCCTTGTCCAGGAGCCTGCCCACGGCGACGACCGGGGCCCGGTCGCTGCCGGCCACCGCCGCCCAGTCGGCCTTGCGCTCCCAGAGTTGCGTGCCGGTGGCCAGGCTGCGCGCCTCGACCCGGGTGCGCTGCTCGACGATCACCGTGTCGCCGGCGATGGTGACGCTCTTCGGCGTGCCACCGACCCGCTGCTGCCAGACCGGCTCCGGCTCGGAGAGCGGTTGACTCCGGTCGACCCAGTCCCACAGGGCCGGGAACGGGTTCCACACCCCGGTGGAGGCGAGCACGACCACGGTGATGAGCCCCAGCAGCAACCAGCCGCGTACGCCAAGGCCCTTCACACCGCACACGGTAGCGACGACCACGGCCACGCCGGCCCCCCGAACGGCCGTGTCGCGCCGCTTTCTCGGTCGGCCGGCGTGTTATGCGCCGCGCGCGGCCGACCGGACCAGGGGCAGGGTGCGGTAGGGGATCTGCTCGGCCAGGGCGATGATCGTGGAGGCGCGGCGGATGCCCTCCGAGGCGACGATCTGGTCGATGACGCGCTGGAGGTCGGTGTTCGACCGGGCCACGATGCGGCAGAGCAGGTCGCTGGAGCCGGTGATGGTGTGCGCCTCCAGCACCTCGGGGATGGCGGCCAGGTGCGCGGTCACCGGGTCGTGGCCGTGCCGCTGGCTGATCTCGAGCGTCACGAAGCTGGTCACCCCGAAGCCGATGGCGGCCGGCGAGATGTCCGGCCCGAACCCGGCGATCACTCCCCGCTCCACCAGCTTGTCGAGCCGCGCCTGCACGGTGCCCCGGGCCACGCCGAGCCGCCGCGAACACTCCAGCACCCCGATCCGGGGTTCCTCGGCGAGCAGATCGATCAAGCGGGCGTCGAGCGCATCGAGCTGTGCATCCTGACCAGTGTTCATGGGGTTTCACTTTACCGAATGCACAACCTGACCAGCATTTTCGGCAACTGTTGCCCAACGGGCGGCCGCGCAGCGATCCTCGCCACAACAGCAGACCAACGGCGGCCCACGAGGCCGGCCGGTGCGCAAGGGAGGCCACCATGACCCAGGCGATCGACCGACCCCAGTCGACCGAGGAGGTCGACGTCGACGCCCTCGTCGGCGCCGTCGACCACGACATCACCCGCGACCCGTTCCCGGTCAAGGGCCTCGACCACGTGCACTTCCTGGTGGGCAACGCCAAGCAGGCCGCCCACTACTACTCCACCGCCTTCGGCATGACCTGCGTGGCCTACCGCGGGCCGGAGCAGGGCTACCGGGACCACGCCCAGTACGTGCTCACCAGCGGCTCCGCCCGCTTCGTGCTGACCGGCGCGGTCCGCCCGGACGCCGAGGGCTCCGAGCACGTGGCGAAGCACAGCGACGGCGTCTCCGACATCGCGCTGGAGGTCCCGGACGTGGACGCCGCCTACGCCCACGCCACCGCCCAGGGCGCGACCGGCCTGGTCGAGCCGCACGACCTCAGCGACGAGCACGGCACCGTGCGGATGGCCGCCATCGCCGCGTACGGCGACACCCGGCACACCCTGGTCGACCGGTCCCGCTACACCGGGCCGTTCCTGCCCGGCTTCGTGGCTCGCGGCCCGATCGTGGACCGGCAGCCGATGATCGACGCCGGCATCCAGCCGAAGCGCTTCTTCCAGGCCGTCGACCACGTCGTCGGCAACGTGGAGCTGGGCCGGATGGACGAGTGGGTCGAGTTCTACAAGCGCGTCATGGGCTTCAGCAACATGGCCGAGTTCATCGGCGACGACATCGCCACCGACTACTCGGCGCTGATGAGCAAGGTGGTCGCGAGCGGCACCCGCAAGGTGAAGTTCCCGCTCAACGAGCCGGCCGTCGCCCGCAAGAAGTCGCAGATCGACGAGTACCTGGAGTTCTACCAGGGCCCGGGCGCCCAGCACATCGCCGTGGCCACCAACGACATCCTGGCCAGCGTCGACGCCATGCGGGCCGCCGGCGTCGAGTTCCTGGACACCCCGGACTCCTACTACGAGGACCCGGAGCTGCGCGCCCGCATCGGCCAGGTGCGCGTGCCGATCGAGGAGCTCCAGTCCCGCAAGATCCTGGTCGACCGGGACGAGGACGGCTACCTGCTCCAGATCTTCACCAAGCCGGTGCAGGACCGCCCCACCGTCTTCTTCGAGCTGATCGAGCGGCACGGCTCGCTCGGCTTCGGCAAGGGCAACTTCAAGGCCCTGTTCGAGGCCATCGAGCGGGAGCAGGAGAAGCGCGGCAACCTGTAACACTGTCCGCGTGACCGAGCCTTCCCCCGCGTCTCCGCCGCCCGCCGGGCCCCCGCCCGCGGGCGGCGGCTTCGCGCCGCCGTCCGGGCCGTACCAGCCGCCACGCCAGCACACCCCGCCGGCGTACGCCGGACTGCCCGGCTACCCGCCGCCACCCCCGGGGTACGCCCCGCACCCCGCCTTCGTGCCGCCCACCCTGGCGCCCAACGGGCAGCCGCTGGCCGGGTTCGGCGAGCGGCTGGTGGCCTGGCTGATCGACACCGCGGTGGCGAGCGCGGTGGCCATGGTGCTCTTCCTGCCGGTCTTCCTCTGGCTCTGGTTCCGGATGTTCAGCGACATGATGGCGGTGGGCCCGGACGGGACGGTTCCCCAGCCCGACCCGGCCACGGTGCTGACCGATTTCTTCCTGCCGGTCCTGCTCGCCGAGGCCGGTCTGCTGCTGGTGATGTTCGTCTTCTACTGGCTCTACCACGTCGAATACGCCCGCCGGACCGGCCAGACGCTCGGCAAGAAGGCCATGAAGCTGCGGATCGTCCCGCTCGACCCGACCGCGCCGCTGACCCGGGGCGTCCTCGGCCGGCGGTACCTGGTGGAGTTCGTCGCCGGCTCGCTGGTGCCCTTCGCCAACTACCTCGACGGGTTCTGGCAGCTCTGGGACAAGCCCTGGCAGCAGACCCTGCACGACAAGTTCGCCGGAACGGTCGTCGTTAAGGTTGTGCCGTGAGTGTGCAGCCCGGCTGGTACGTCGACCCCGCCGATCCCGAGACCCGCCGGTACTGGGACGGCGAGGGGTGGATCGGCGCGCCGATCCCGGTCGACGCCACCCCGCCCGACGGACCACCGCCGCCCGAGGCGGCTCCCGCCCCCGTACCGGCCCC
Organism: Micromonospora chaiyaphumensis; assembly: GCF_900091435.1. GTDB lineage: Bacteria > Actinomycetota > Actinomycetes > Mycobacteriales > Micromonosporaceae > Micromonospora > Micromonospora chaiyaphumensis. Next base: position 193,404 of record NZ_FMCS01000008.1, on the reverse strand, counting down.
CGCCGCGGCCGCGCCGCAGTCGGCCCAGCCCGCCCCGGGCGGTCCCCCCGTCGGGCCGTTCCCGGGCCCGCCGGCCGGTGGCCACGGCCAGCCGTGGCCGGGACAGCCGACCCAGCCCGGCCCCTGGCCGGGACAGCCGGGACAGGCCGGCCCCTGGCCGGGACAGCCCGGCCAGCAGGGGCCGCCGCCGGGCTGGCCGTACCCGGGGTGGCCCGGGCGGCCGCCGGCCCCGCGCCCGCACGGGCTGCCGCTCGCCTCGTACGGCGCCCGGCTGGTCGCCCGGCTCATCGACTTCGGCGTGGTATTCCTGCTCAACGCCGTGGTCAACGGCTGGTTCGTCTGGCGCTACATCGAGGAGATCTCCCCGTACCTGCGCGAGTCGGTGCGCCGGTCGCTGGCCGGGGACACCTCCACCGACGGGCTGCCCCAGCCGGGCGAGCAGGCCGCCGGGCTCCAGATCGCCATCCTGCTGATCGCCACCGCGCTCTGGTTCGCTTACGAGGTGCCCTCGATGGCCGCCCGCGGGCAGACCTTCGGCAAGCGGCTGGTGGGCATCCGCGCCCTGCCGGTCGAGGCGGACCAGCCACTCGGCTTCGGCCGGGCCACCCGACGCTGGAGCACCCTCGGCCTGCCCACCCTGCTCTGGTACTGCTGCGGCCTGGGCCTGCTGCTCCAGTTCGTCGACGCGGTCTCCCCGCTCTTCGACCAGCCGCTGCGCCAGGCCCTGCACGACAAGCGGGCGCAGACCGTGGTGGTCCAGCTCCCCCGCACCCGGCCCGACACCCGTACCACCCCGCGCGACCGCGCCAACCCTCCGGGAGACACCCCATGACCGACACCGGACGTCACCAGCCTCCGCTGCGGCTCACCCGCGCCGACCTGGACGCGCTGCCCAACTACGTGCCCGGGCGGAGCCCGGCCGACCTGGCCCGCGAGCTGGGCCTGCCCGAGGCGATCAAGCTGGCCAGCAACGAGGTCCCCTACGGCCCGCTGCCCGGCGTCGTGGAGGCGGTCGCCGAGGCCGTGGCCGGTTCGCACCGTTACCCGGACATGGGCGTGGTGGCGCTGCGGCAGGCCCTCGCCGAGCGGTACGGCGTGGACGCCGACCGGATCGCCACCGGCTGCGGCTCGGTGGCGCTGGCCGAGCACCTGGTGCGGGCCACCTGCCTCCCCGGCGACGAGCTGCTCTACTCGTGGCGGTCGTTCGAGGCGTACCCGATCATCGCGGCGACCAGCGGCGCGACCAGCGTGCGGGTGCCGAACGACGCGGGCCACGGCCACGACCTCGCCTCGATGGCGGCGGCGGTGACCGACCGGACCCGGATGATCCTGGTCTGCAACCCGAACAACCCGACCGGCACGGCGGTCCGCGAGGCCGAGCTGGACCGCTTCCTCGACGCGGTGCCGGACGACGTGCTCGTGGTGATCGACGAGGCGTACCGGGAGTTCGTCACCGACCCCGAGGTGCCGGACGGCCTGAGCTACCTGGACCGGCCGAACGTGGCGGTGCTGCGCACCCTGTCCAAGGCGTGGGGCCTGGCCGGCCTGCGGATCGGCTGGCTGGTCGCCGAGCCGACCGTGGCCGCTGCCGTGCGCAAGGTGGTCACCCCCTTCTCCACCAGCATGGCCGCCCAGGCCGGCGCGCTGGCGGCACTCGCGCAGGCCTCCGAGGTCGAGCGGCGCTGCGCGCTGGTGGTCGCCGAGCGGGACCGGGTCACCGAGGCGCTGCGCAAGTTCGTCCCGGACGTGCCGGAGAGCCAGGCCAACTTCGTCTGGCTGCCGCTGGGCGACCGGGCCGTCGAGTTCGGCCGGGCGTGTGAGGCGCGCGGTGTGATCGTCCGGCCGTTCCCCGGCGACGGCGTGCGGGTCACCATCGGCACGCCGGCCGAGAACGACGCCTTCCTGGCCGCCGCCGAGGCCGCGCTGGCCTGACCGCGCAGGTCCGGGGCCGGTCCGTCAACCCCCTACGGACCGGCCCCGGACGCCTCGACCGGCGGGATGTAGGAAGTATAGGGGGTTTTGTCCGTTTTGTCGAGTTACCGGCTCAGGTCGCGGCGAGGAGCACCGGCTCGGCCATGAGGAAGTACCCCTGGTCGTCGTCGTCCGGCCGGGCCTCCTCGCGTAGCCGCTCCACCGCCACGTAGCCGTCCACCGCATGCGCCCGACCCGGCTGCCAGCCGGTCCCGTCCCGGCCGATGTCCAGGACGAACCGGGATCGCTCCGCCCCGGTGGTCGGGTCCAGCGTCACCAGCTCCCGCCGCTCGGTCAGCAGGTGCACCCGGCCCGGCTCGGTCGCGAGGATCCGGACCGTGCCGAGGTCGGCCCGGCGCCACAGCTCCTCCCCGGTCCGGGCGGACCTTCCGATGACCACGCCACCGGCCGCCGACACCGCGTGCTCGCCGTCCAGCTCGGTGTCCGGGCCGTCCAGGGCGGAGGCGGCCACCGGCTCGCCCGCGCCGACCAGCCAGCCCCGGCCGGTCTCGTCGCCCTGCCCCGAGGTGCGCAGCCCGCGGCACGCCGAGTGCCCGTCCCGGCAGCCCACCGGCGTCACCACGAGCCGGTCCGGGGCGTCCGGCGGTCGCCAGCGGGTCCGTACCGCGCCGGTCGCGGCGTCGCGGAACTCGACCGCGGCCGGCCCCGCGCAGGTGTCCACCCCGACCAGTTCACCGGTGGCCGTGGTGCCCACGTCGGTGCGGCAGCCACGCACCACCGCCGACCGCCACAGCGGGCGGCCGTCCGCCAGCGCGTACCCGCCGACCGCGCCGGGGCCGGCGGCGACCAGGACGGTACGGCCGTCGGCGGCGCGGGTGACATGCAGCCCGGCCGGGTCCCAGACCGTGGCGGCGTAGGTGCGGCGGGGCTTCGGCACCGCGCCCGGCTCCGGCCCGTCGGCCCGCCAGGCGACCCGTCCGGTACGCGCGTCCAGCGCCACCAGCTTCCCGTCGGACCAGCGGCTGACCACCGTGGTGCCGTCGGCGAGCACCCCGACCAGCTTGGCCGGCCAGCGGCGGTACGACCAGAACGGGGTGACCCGGTGCTTGCCGGAGACCGGCTGGTCCGCGTACACCTGCCGGGCGCCCGCGTAGACGCGGAGGCGGCCGTCCACAACCAGCGGCGCCACCGGCAGCCGGCCGATCACCCCGACCGGCGGGCTCGGCGCGGCCGGGTACGCGCCCCGGGCGACCGTCTCGACCTCGGCGGGCGCGAGGACCCGGAGGACCACGGCGGCCGACGCCGCGACGGCCAGCACCGCCACGACCGCCACCAGGATCCGCCGCCCCGCGGGCTTGCCCATGCCGCACCTCCGCCCGGCACCCTACCCAGCGGCGGCTCCCGGACGCCGCGCGGCGTCACGTGCGCCGGGCCGGGGACGGGCGGCGGCCCGCTCGGCTCAGGCGGCCTCGGCGGACCGGGTGGGCCCGACGGCGAGCGCCAGGTCGGCCAGGTCACGGCGGAGGGCGCCCTCCACCGCACGGGCGGCCAGGCCACCGAGGATCAGCGCCAGCACCCGCCCGTACGGTCGGGTCGGCACGGCCTCGTGCTCGACGGTGACCTCGGTGCAGCCGCGCCGCCGGCGCTCGACGGTGCGCAGCGTCCAGGTGATCCGGTAGTCCGCGCCCGCGCCGCTCGAGATGAGCACCAGCCGGGCGGGGGCGACCGCCTCGACCACCAGGAACTCCTCCGCCTCGGCGACGCCGTCGGGCCGGACCCGGGTCTCCCGCCAGGCGGTGCCGGGCCCGAGGTCGCCGGGGCTGAGGACGTCGACCGCGCCGACCGCGGACAACCAGTCGGCCCGCGCCGGGAGGTCGGTGAGGAGCCGCCAGACGTCGACGTCCTGCGCTTCGATGAATGCGGAAACCGTCACCGTCGACATGGCACCTCCCGTGTCGTCCACGGTACGGGCCGTCACCGGGTAAGGGGAGCCTTGCGGTGACATTTCCACCACCGGTGCCCCGACCGGGGCACCGGGCGCGGCGAGCGGTCAGGGACGGAGGGCGTCACCCCGGATCGCGGCGACGAACGCCGTCCAGCCCGGTGGGCTGACCGCGAGCGCCGGACCCTGGGGGTCCTTCGAGTCGCGTACGCCCACCACGCCGTGCGCGGCGACCACGTTGGTCGCCACCTCGACGCAGAGGCCCTGATCGTTGGAGCGGCTGCTGGTGCGCCAGACGGCGCCGGTCAACTCGGTCATCGCCACTGTCCTTTCTGTTGCACTCGGGTGCGCCCCGGCCCGCACCGCCGGGGCGTACGCAATCCGCGACGATCAACGGCGAAGGAAACGTCCCCGGTCGCACAGCGGGTGCGACCGGGGACGGAGAGTGAACAGGGTGACTCAGCGGGCCGGAAGGATCCTCCCGGTGACCTCGCCCAGGGCGACGGTGGTGCCGTCCGGGCCGGGTGCCGTGGCGGTGATCGTCACCGTGTCGCCGTCCTCCAGGAAGGTCCGGGCGGCGCCGTCGGCGAACTTCACCGGCTCGGCTCCGCCCCAGGTCAGCTCCAGGAACGAGCCGACCTGCCCGCGCTCCGGCCCGGAGACGGTGCCGGAGGCGTAGAGGTCGCCGGTGCGCAGCGAGGCGCCGTTGACCGTGAGGTGGGCGAGCTGCTGGGCCGGCGTCCAGTACATGGTGGCGAAGGGCGGCTCGGCGACCCGCTCGCCGTTCCACTCCACCGACAGGCTCAGGTCCAGCCCGAGGTGCGGGGTGTCGCGCAGGTAGTCCTGCACCGGTGGGTCCTGGTCGGGCGCGGGGACGAAGGCGTCGGCCAGCGCGTCCAGCGGCGTGACCCAGGCCGAGACCGAGGTGGCGAAGGACTTGCCCAGGAACGGCCCGAGCGGCTGGTACTCCCAGGCCTGGATGTCCCGGGCCGACCAGTCGTTGACCAGCACCACCCCGAAGACGTGGTCGGCGAAGTCCGCGACGGAGACCCGGTCACCGAGCCGGCTCGGCACCCCGACCACGAAGCCGACCTCGGCCTCGATGTCCAGCCGTACGGAGGCGCCGGTGGTCGGGCCCTGCGCGGTGGCCCGCTGGCCGGTGGGGCGGACGACGGGGGTGCCCGAGACGACCACGGTGCCGGCGCGGCCGTGGTAGCCGATCGGCACGTGCTTCCAGTTCGGCAGCAGCGGCGGCTGGCCGGGCCGGAAGATCTGCCCGACGTTCGACGCGTGGTGCTCGGACGAGTAGAAGTCGACGTAGTCGGCCACCTCGAACGGGAGCAGCAGCTCCACCTCGCGCAGCGGCACCAGCAGCGGCTCCACGGCCGCCCGGTGCGCCGGGTCGGTGAGCAGCTCGGTGACCCGCTGTCGCACGGCGGTCCACTGCGGACGGCCGAGCGCCATGAAGTCGTTGAGGGTGGGCCGGCCGAGCGCACCGGCGGCCAGCACCAGCCCGGCGGCCTCCGCGCCCGCCAGGTCCAGCACGAAGTCACCGATGCGCACGCCGATCCGCGGCTCGCGGTCGCCCTGCCGGAACACCCCGTAGGGCAGGTTGCTCACCCCGTACGGCGAACCCGCCGCACCCGACACCCAGCTCATGCCGCCACTCCGCTTCGCTCCGTGGCGCCATGAGGCACCATCGCGCTGAGCCTGCTGATTCGCTCGCTGCGCTCGCTCATTCCTCATAGCCCCCGTTCACCAGCCCCAGCCGGATCAGATCGGTCAGTGGTTCGGAGATGCTGCACGAGCCGTAGCCGACCCAGAGCGGGCGCTCGGCCTCCCGCTCCGACCGGGCCGGCTCGACCACCCGGAGCGGGTCGGTGGCGCCGAGCAGCTCGGCCACGCCGGCCACCTCGGCGCCCCCGGTGGCGGCCAGCGTCGCCGCCAGCACGTTGACGAACCCGTGGTGGGTGAAGCCGGTCTCCGGGTCCCGATGCCGGATCGCCTGGTGCAGCCCGGCGGTCAGCTTGAACGGCAGCTCCCGGTCGCGGCAGGCGCAGATCACCGCGGCCAGCTCGACCGGGGTCGGGAAGAGCTCGGCGGCCAGCCCGCCGGTGCGGAACTTGGCGGCCACGGGCAGCCCGCCGGCCCGCGCCTCGGCGAGGGCGTCCAGCGCGCCCATCAGCCCGAAGGTCAGCGGGACCTCCGCGTAGACGGTGGTGCCGCCGAGGCGCTCGGCGAGCTTGAGCAGGTCGGCCAGGCCGGGTTGCGGGTCCTCGCCGCGCTTGGCGACGGGCGCCTCGACCTGGCGGACGGCGAGCCGGGCGTCCGCCTCCGCGAGGGACTCCTCCAGCCGGCCGACCGGCACGTCGCCGATCACGCCGACCGCCAGGGTCGCCTCCGCGGCGAGCAGGTCGGGCAGGTCGGGCAGGGTCGAGGCGGGCAGCAGCAGCGGGCCGACGAGGTCGGCGTACCAGCCGGCCCGGTGCCGGTGATGGGCGGTCACGGCGTCCGGCAGCGCGGCGCTGCCGGGCGGGAAGACCGCCGCGTCGTCGACCAGGCCGGCGAAGAGGCGGGGCACCTGCGTTGACACGAGACAAGAATCTACGGGACGCTACAAGGAACGGACAACTGCGTCCGATTATCGGACGTTCCCGGCCGGAGAACGGGACATATCGGGAGGCGAGATGCCGTACTACCGCAGCGTCGGCGAGGTGCCCCGCAAGCGCCACACCCAGTTCCGCCAGCCCGACGGCACGCTCTACGCCGAGGAGCTGGTCGGCCAGGAAGGCTTCTCCTCCGACTCCTCGCTGCTCTACCACCGGCACGCGCCCACCGCGATCGTGGCCGCCGAGGAGTTCACCCCGCCCGCCTTCACCCGGGTGCCCAACCTGCCGCTCAAGCCCCGGCACCTGCGCACCCACAAGCTCGACGGCGCCGGCGCGGACCCGGTGCTCGGCCGCCAGTACCTGCTCGCCAACGACGACGTGCGGATCGCGTACGTGCTGGCCGACCGGCCCTCACCGCTGTTCCGGGACGCCACCGGCGACCACTGCCTCTACCTGGAGTCCGGCACGCTGCGGGTGGAGTCGCCGTTCGGCGTGCTCGAAGCGGTGGCCGGCGACTACGTCATCATCCCCACCTCGACCATCCACCGCCTCGTGCCCACCGGCGACGAGCCGACCCGGCTGCTCGCCATCGAGGCCGCCGGCCACGTCGGCCCGCCCAAGCGCTACCTCTCGGTGCGCGGCCAGTTCCTGGAGCACTCCCCCTACTGCGAGCGCGACGTCCGCGGGCCGGACACGCCGCTCCTGGTCGACGAGACCGACGTGGAGGTGCTGGTCCGGCACCGGCGCGGGTGGACCAGGTACGTCTACGCGAACCACCCGTTCGACGTGGTCGGCTGGGACGGGCACATGTACCCGTGGGCGTTCTCCATCCACGACTTCGAGCCGATCACCGGCCGGATCCACCAGCCGCCACCGGTGCACCAGACCTTCCAGGGCCCGAACTTCGTGGTCTGCTCGTTCGTTCCGCGCAAGGTGGACTACCACCCGGGCGCCATCCCGGTGCCGTACAACCACCACAACGTCGACTCCGACGAGATGCTCTTCTACACCGGCGGCAACTACGAGGCCCGGCGCGGCTCCGGCATCGAGCAGGGCTCGATCTCGCTGCACCCGTCCGGTTTCACCCACGGCCCCCAGCCGGGTGCCGCCGAGCGGTCGATCGGTGCGGAGTTCTTCGACGAGCTGGCGGTCATGGTCGACACCTTCCGCCCGCTCGACCTCTGCGACGCCGCGACCGCCTGCGAGGACGACGCGTACGCCTGGACCTGGGCGCGCCGGGCCTAGCGCCGGGGCTGGTGGCCGGTGCGGGCGAGCACGACGAACCCGGCCACCAGCGTCAGCGCGATCCCGGTGACCAGCGGCCACGGGCCGCCCACCAGCGCGTAGAGCACCAGCAGCGCCGGGGCGGCGGCCACCGCGCACACGGCCAGGGCCAGGCTGGGGTCGGCGCGGAACAGCCCGGGCAGGACCGTGTCCCGCAGGCCGGGCACCCGGGCGGCGGACCGCCAGACCAGCACCGCCCCGCCGAGCGCGGCCAGCACCGCGAGGAGCCGGGACGGTCCCGGCGCGACCGGCGCCAGGACGGCGACGAGCACGCCGGCCAGCAGCGACCAGCCCGCGCCGCGGAGGACCAGCCGGTGCACCCCGTCGGCGACGGTCCGGCCGGCGTCGCGGGCGTCCGGCTCCAGGGCCGCCACCCCGGCCAGGTGCTCCAGCGCCTGCGCGTAACGGCGCTGCTCCAGCCGGATCACGCCCACGTCGTGCTGCGCCCCGGCCACCTCCGGGTCCAGCCGCAACGCCTCCCGGTAGGCCCGCTCGGCCAGGTCGTACAGCTCCAGCCGCGCCGCGACCAGGCCGAGCACCAGGTGCGCCTGCGCGGTGTCCGGGGCGAGTTCCACACCGCGCCAGGCGGCGTTGAGCGCCGGCTGCCCGTTGCGGGCGCCGGCCAGGATCGCGGCGGCGCTCCGCTGGGCGTACGCGTCGGCCGGGCCGAGCGCCAGGATCCGGTCCCCGGTGCTCGCGGCGGCCTTCCACCGGCCCAGGTCGATCAGGGCGAGGCCGCGCGCCACCAGCGGCGACAGGGCGCCCGGAGCGGCGGCCACGGCGGCCTCGGCGGCCGGCAGCGCCGCCGCGGGCCGGTCGGCGGCGAGGTGCACCCGGGCCAGCATGGTCAACGCCTCGGGGTTGCCCGGATGAGCGGAGAGCGCGGCGTCGAGTTCCTCGGCGGCCTCGTCGTACCGGCCCAGTTCGGCGAGGAGCTGCGCGCGCTGGACGTAGCCGTCGGCGGCGGACTGGTCGGGGGCGGCGTCGTTCGGCATCCCGGCGAGCGTAACCGCCGGCCGCTGCCTCCGCCGCCTGGCGCGAACGCCGGTCAGGCGCTGTGGCAGCGGGGCCGGTCCAGCGAGCGCCCGCAGGTGCCCAGGCTGCACCAGCGCCGCAGCCCGCTCCCGTCCAGGAAGAGCCATCCGCACCGCTCGTCCGGACAGGTCCGGAGGGTGAGCCGGCGCGGGTCGGTGAGCAGTTGGGCGGCGCTCCACGCGACCGCGTGCAGGGGCATCCGGAGTCCGGCCGCGAGCTCCGGCCACCAGCGCCCGCGACCGTCGGTCTCGCGCCGGAACACCAGCTCCCTGGCGGCGGTCTCCGCGTACCGGGCGACCACGTCGAACGCGTGCCGGTCGTTTGGTTCGGTCAGGCATCCGTACAGCGCGTACCGCAGGCTCCGGGCCTCGGCGAGCACCGCCTCGGCCTGGTCCGGGTCACGCCGGCACAGGTGCAGCAGCCGGCTCACCGAGACGTCGTCGACCAGCCCCACGTGCCCGGCCCACACGGCCAGGGTGCGGTAGCCGCGCAGCCACTCGGCGCCGGGCAACGGTGGTTCGTGCCCCCACCCGGCGAAGGTGTTGCAGAAGTCCAACGCGGGGTGGCCCCCGACGCTCCAGGGCAGGCACTCGTCGCGGACCCGGACCTCGTACACCGGCCGCCCGGGCCGGTCCAGCCGGTCGTCGCCGCGCAGGATACGGCGGTGCACCTCCCGTAAGCGTGGCCCCGGTTCGACGCCCAGCTCGTCCACGAGCAGCTGCCGGGTGGTCCGGTACAGCCGCAGCGCGTCGGCCTGGCGGGCGCCCCGGTACAGCGCGGTCATCAGCACGGCGACGAGCTGTTCCCGGGTCGGGTGGCGGGCGGCCAGGGGCATCAGCTCAGCGATCGCCCGGGCGTGCTGGCCCAGCGCGAGCTGGGCCTCGGCGCGCAGCTCGACGGCGACCAGCCGGAGTTCCTCGACGGTGCCGTGCAGGCGGTCCCGCAGCTCGCCGTCGGCCGCGTCGACGAGCAGCGGGCCTCGCCAGAGGGCCAACCCCCGGTCGAGCAGCCGCACCCGCTCGGCGGGATCGGCGGCGGCGCCGGCCGCCCGCACCAGCTCGCCGAACTCGTCGACGTCGACGCGGTGCCCGTCCGCCTCGACGAGGTAACCCTCGGCCCGGGTGCTGATCCGCACCCCGTACGGCGTCAACGCCCCCCGCAACCGACCGATGTACGTCTGCACCGCACCGCGCGCCGACGCCGGCGGCCGGCCGTTCCAGAGCAGATCGATGAGGCGGTCGGTCCGGACCACCCGGCCCGTGTCGAGCAGCAGGACACCGAGCAGGCAGCGCTCCTGGCGGCGGCTGCCGACCTCGACCGGCCGGCCCTCGTGGCGGGCCTCGAAGGGTCCGAGCAGGCGGAACTCCATACGAACAGGACAGGCTAGGGCGGCCCGCCGGTTGTCATCCGGGGGTGAGCGGATGGTGAGTGCCGCGGCGACCGGCCCGGCACCGGGGCGTGTTCGGCCCGACTCCGGCTGGACGAGTGGTGAGTCCGTGGTGAGCGGGGCTGGTGATCCTGGTCCGGCCCTGACCAGAAGCACGGATGGAGTGACCATGCGTTTCAAGATGAGCGTCGCGGTGGCGTCGGTCGTGGCCGCGATCGTCACGGCCCTGCCCGGCTCGGCGTCCGCCGCGAGCGGCGACATCGCCCCCGGCGCCTGGGAGCCGGCCCCGCAGGAGGCGTTCGAGCTGCCCGCCGGGGCCCGATGTGACTTCGCGGTGCGGGTCGAACCGATCGTCGACGAGGTCCGGAAGCTGACCCTGGCGACGTACCCGGACGGCTCGCCGAGGCGGGAGCTGTTCACCGGCGCGCTGATCGACCGGGTGACCAACCTGGAGACCGGCGCCACCTCCACGGCGGACGCGAGCGGCACGTCCCTGGTCGTCTACGGCACGGACGGGTCGATGACCTGGTACGTGACCGGGCCGGTGCTGCTCGGCTTCCGGGAGAACGCGGGCTCGCTGCCGAAGGGGCTGTGGATCGTCGACGGCCAGTTCACCGTGGAGTTCACGCCCACCTTCGAGAAGACCATCACGATGCTCCACGGCACGACCCACAACGTCTGCACGGACGTCGACTGATCGGGTGCGGCGACCGGGCCACCCCGGTCGCCGCGTCACGCCGCCGGCGCCTCGTAGACCAGGGCCACGGCGATCCCGGTGAGCCCCTCGCCGCGGCCCGTGAAGCCCAGGCCGTCGGTCGTGGCGGCGGAAACGGTGACCGGCGCGCCGACGGCCGCGGAGAGCACCCCCTGCGCCTCGTCCCGGCGCGGGCCGATCTTCGGCCGGTTGCCCACCACCTGCACCGACACGTTGCCGATCTCGAAGCCGGCCGCCCGCACCCGCCGGGCGCTCTCGGTGAGCAGGGCCACCCCGGACGCGCCCGCCCATTCCGGCTGGTCGACCCCGAAGTTGGCGCCCAGGTCGCCCAGGCCGGCCGCGGAGAGCAGGGCGTTGCAGGCGGCGTGCGCGGCGACATCGGCGTCCGAGTGGCCGGCCAGGCCGTCCTGGCCCGGCCAGTGCAGGCCCGCGACCCAACAGGGCCGGCCCGGCGCGAAGGCGTGCACGTCGGTGCCGATGGCCACCCGAGGAACGATCATGACCCGAGCGTACGCGTCAGGCGCCGGTGCTCAGCAGGTGCTCGGCCAGGGCCAGGTCGAACGGGCGGGTGATCTTCAAAGCCAGGTCCGACCCCGGCACGCAGACCACCGGGACGCCCATCTTCTCGACCAGGCCCGCGTCGTCGGTGAGCGGGTCGCCGGCCGCCTCGTGGGCGGCGGTCAGCACCGACCGGCGGAAGCCCTGCGGGGTCTGCACGGCGCGCAGGGCGGCCCGGTCGACCGTGCCGAGGACCCGTTCGCCGGCGTCGACCTCCTTGACGGTGTCGACCACCGGCAGCACCGGGATCACCCCGTCGTGGCCGCCGCGAACCGCTGCGGCCACCGATTCGACCAGCTCGGGCGGGGTGAGGGCCCGGGCCGCGTCGTGCACCAGGACGATCTCCGGGCCGGCGGGGACGGCGGCCAGCGCGGCGGCCACCGACGCCTGGCGTTCGGCGCCGCCGGGGACCACGGTCACCGGGGCCACCGGCGCGAGCATCCGCCGGACCGACCCGACGTCGGCGGCCGGGGCGGCCACCACGATCGTGTGCACCGAGGGCGCGGCGGCGATGCGGCGGACCGCGTGCACGAGCAGGGGCTCGCCGGCGAGCGGCCGGAGGGCTTTGGGAGCGCCCGGGCCGAGGCGTACCCCGGCTCCGGCCGCAGGAACAAGGACCGCGACGTCACCGCGCGGATTGAGCTGCGCGGTCACGTCGCGGTCCTCGGATTCGTTTGCTACGGGCTGGGTACGACGACCTGGTGCGGATCAGGCCTCGGTCAGCACCTTGTCGAGCAGCGTCTCCGCCTCGTCCTTGGTGCTCTTCTCAGCCAGCGCGACCTCGCCGACGAGAATGTCGCGCGCCTTGGCCAGCATGCGCTTCTCACCCGCGGAGAGACCCCGCTCCCGCTCCCGGCGCCACAGGTCGCGGACGACCTCGGCCACCTTCAGCGGGTTACCGGAGGCCAGCTTCTCCAGATTCGCCTTGTAACGCCGCGACCAGTTGGTCGGCTCCTCGGTGTGCGGTGCACGGAGCACGTCGAAGACCTTGCCCAGGCCCTCTTCGCCGACCACCTCTCGCACACCCACGATCTCGGCGTTCTCAGCGGGCACCCGGACCGTCAGGTCACCCTGCGCGACCCTCAGGACGAGGTACTGCTTGGGCTCGCCCTTGATGACCCGAGTCTCGATTGCCTCGATGAGTGCGGCCCCGTGGTGGGGGTAAACAACGGTCTCGCCGACACTGAAAACCATAGGTTCGAAACCCCTTTCGCTGTGTCTAGGGTAACACGCTCAGGCACCGATGTCTCACCGCTGTCCTGACCGTTGGCGCAGCTCAGGGGCCCTGTGAGAGGTATTTCTTCAGCTTGACAGGCGGTCAAGCCGATGGTTTCGACACGCTCCGTGACCAGCGGATGACAACCCGGTAAGAGTGACGGAAGCGTTCATATCTAGGGCTATGCGCTCCTTCCATGGTAGCTCCGGAATTCCACGTGCGCCCAGGTGTGGCGGTACGACGACCGGTGCGGGACGCTGGAGAGGGACTGACGTCCGCTCACCGAGACGGCTCCTGGGGGTCCGATGGGCATGCCTGACGCTGAAGGCCACGGGCCGTCGGACGGGCTGCCCGACCTGCCTCCGGAGTGGGGTCGGGTGGTCGTCCCCGACGACGCCTCGGCGCTGGCCGAGGAGGCCCGCCAGGTCCGCCGCGAGCTGCGCCAGGCCCGCCGGCCGGCCGCCGGCCGGCGGCGGCCCGCCGGAGCCGCCTGGCCCTCGGTCGGGCTGCCGGTGCTGGTCCTGCTGGTCGCCCTGCTGGTCACCCTCACGGGGCTGGCCGCGGTCACCTGGCCGCGGTCGAGCCGCTCCGGGGGCGCGCCCACCGTGCTGCCGTACCCGACGGCACCCGTCGGGCCGCTGCCCGCGCTCGATCTGGTCGGCCCCGACGACGCGCCGGTGCCACTGCGCAGCCTGCTGCCCGCCATGATCGTCCTGGTGGACGCGTGCTCCTGCGCGGAGCAGGTCAGCACCGCGGCCGCCGCCGCGCCGCCGGGGGTCACCGTGGTCACCGTCACCGAGGACCGCACCGCCGCCTCCGCCACGGCGCCGGGGGTACGCCCCCTCGCCGACCCGGCCGGCGGCCTCCGCTCCTACCTGCACCTCTCCGCCCACCCCGGCACGGCCGCCGCCCTGCTGGTGGACCGGCAGGGCACCCTCGTCCGGATGGTGCCCGAGCTGGGGCCGGTGGCGGACTACCGCGACGACCTGGCCCGGCTGGCCGGCTGACCGCCGCTCAGGACTGCCACGCCAGCCGGGCGTCCAGGTCCACCGCCGAACCCGTGGCGGTGAACCGCACCAGCAGTGGCCCGCCGCCCGCGGTGAGCGGGTGGTCCACACGTGTCCCGCAGGCCACCTCGAGCCCCTGGTCGTCCTCGTCCGTGCCGGACCACCTGACCGTGAGTGCGCCGGCGCCGGCGCCGGCGCAGCCGACAGTCAGCAGGTACCGCTGGCCGGGCGACGCGCTGATCTGCCGTTCCACCAGGTCCCCCGGGCGCAGGTGGGAACCGTCGTGCCAGAGGACGTCGGACACCACGCTCACGGTCGGGTCGCCCGGCTCCTGGTGGATGACCACCGCCTCGCCCGGGTCGGCCTCCGGCCCGGGAAGCACCTGCCCGGTCCGCGGGTCAACCACCCGGATGCCCGGTTGGAGGGAGGCGTCGGCCGACGGGGTGGGATCCGGTGCGGTCGGGCCGAGGGTGGGCGCCGCCGCCCGCCACCAGCCCGCGCCGACCGCCAGCGCCACCACGGTCAGCCCGGCCAGCAGCGCACGCCGGATCCGCTCGTCGGAAGCCACGCGCAGAGCGTATCGGCGCCGGGCGGCGGCCACCGTCCCGTCAGGTGGTGTGCTCCAGTAGGGCCGCGTAGAGGGTGAGGCCCGGCCCGAAGGCCAGCATCACGACCCGCTCCGGGGGCGTCTCCGCCCGGCGCAGCCGGTCGAGGATGAGCAGCACGGTCGGGGACGAGCAGTTGCCGTGCTCGTCCAGGGTGGCCCGGGACGCCGCGAGCGCCGCCGGTGGCAGCGCCAGCTCCCGCTCCACGACGTTGAGGATGCGGGGACCGCCCGGGTGCACCGCCCAGCCGTCCACCTCGCCGCGGTGCCACCCGTGCCGGGCCAGCAGGTCGTCCACCAGGCCCCGCACGTGGTGCGAGAGCACCTGCGGCACCTTCGGCGACAGCCCCATACGGAAGCCGGTGTCGGTGACGTCCCAGGTCATGTGGTCGGCCGTCGAGGTGTCGGTGACCGAGGTGACCTCGCGCAGCGCGTACCCCCGGCCACCGGGGACGACCACGGCGGCGACCGCGGCGTCCGAGAACAGCGCGTGGGAGACGATCTGCTGGGTGTCCACCCGGGCGCCCGGCGGCTGGATGTGCAGGCTGGTCAGCTCCGCGCAGAGCAGCAGCGCGGGGCGGCCCCGGGCGGTGACGAAGTCGCTCGCCGCGCCGAGCCCGGGCAGGGCCGCGTAGCAGCCCATGTGCCCCACGAACATGCGCTGCGTGTCCGGGGCCATGCCGAGGTCCCGGGCGAGCAGGATGTCCAGCCCGGGCGTCGCGTAGCCGGTGCAGGAGCAGACCACGAAGAGGCCCACGTCACCGGCGTCCAGGCCGGCGGCGGTCAGCGCCCGGCCGACCGCCTCCTTGCCCAGCGGCAACGCCTCGACCTGGTAGCGCCGCATCCGGCGTTCGGTGGGCCACTCCGAGACGTCCTCCAGCAGCGGGTTCACGGCCGCCTGCCGGCGGGACACGCCGGAGTTGGCGAATATCCGCTCGGCCAGCGCCCGGGTGGTCCCCGAGAAGTGCTTCGCGAAGAAGCCCGCCCACAGCTCGTCCTGCGCGGCGGACGGCGGCTGCGCCGTGCCCAGGCCCGCGATCACCGGCACGCCCATGTCCCCCACGTCCCCCACCTCTCGTCCCCCAACCCCACGCTTCACCAACGAGGCGTCGAGCCGTCGCGGTCCGGGTCGCCGCCGAGAGCGGCGATGCCGAGCCAGTCGGCGCAGACGTCCGAGGTGGCCGGGTGCAGCGAGCCGCACCGGGCGTCCCGGTAGAGCCGCTCCAGCGGATGCCCCCGCCGGGTGGCCGAGGTGCCGGCGGCCTCCAGCATGGACGCCGCCACGTCGGCGGCCGTGGTGCCGGCGAGCAGCTTGGCCCGCCACACCCAGCGGTTGGTCTCCGCGTCGCCGGGCGCCTCGTCCACCCGGCGGGCGGCCTCGGCGACCACCAGCTCGGCCGCCGCGGCGGCCGCGTCCGCCCGGCCCAGCCGGGCCCGGACCGCGGGCAGGCCGGCCAGGTTGCGCGCGTTCAGGTGCTCGGCGGCGGCGTCGATCGAGGCCCGGGCCACCCCGACGTAGACGGCCGCGTAGCTGGCCACCAGCCAGTGCGGCATGAGCTGGGCGACCACCAGGGCCAACCCCTCCACCCCACCGAGCAGCCGGTCGGCCGGGACGGTCACGTCCAGGTGCAGGTCGTGCGAGGAGGTGGCGCGCATGCCCAGCGAGTCCCAGGTGGGCTCGACCGTGATCCCCTCGCCGGCCGGGACCAGGAACTGGGAGACCACCGACTGGTCGGTGGCGCTGCGGGCGGCCACCAGGTAGCCGTCCGGGTGGCCCGCGCCGGAGCAGAACGTCTTGCTGCCCTTGAGGTGCCAGCCACCCTCGACCGCCTCGTAGACCGTGCTGAGCTGGGAGAGCCGAGCGCCGGCGCCACGCTCGCTCATGGCCACCGCGTACCAGGCGCCCTCGGCCGCCGCGCGGAGCAGCCGGTCCCGAGCGGCCAGCGCCTCGTCCGGTACGCCGAGCGCCTCGGCCAGTTCCTCGGTCACCGCGCCCAGCGCGCCGGTGACCGAGGCGTGCATGTTGAACACCAGTGCCGTCGCGCCGTTGCCGCGGGCCAGCTCGGTGGCGACGGCCGCGTACTCGGCGAAGCTGGCACCCAGGCCGCCCAGCTCGCGCGGCACCATCAGCCCGAAGAGGCCGGCCTCCCGGAGGTCGGCGAAGTCGTCGACCGGGAACGAGCCGTCCCGGTCGTGGTCGGCCGCGCGGGCGGCCAGTCGCGGCGCCAGCCTGCGGGCCGCCTCCAGCGCGTGCACAGTCATGTAGCCCCCTTCTCGGCGTCCCCTTTACCCCGGGCGGCCCCCGCTACCCGCTCCGGTGCCCGCGGCCCTGGTAGAGCACCGCGGTCGACCAGGTCGGCACGATGCGCGGCTCCGTCCGGACGGGACGGTCGGCGCCGCTCAGCCGACGCAGCAGCCAGGTCAGCGTGCCACCCAGCTCGGGGCGGATCCCGCGAAGGCGCAACGCCACGCCGTGCCGGGCGCACTCGGCGACCAGCGCACGGGCGTCCACGAACAACCGTGGATCGTGGATGCCGCGCGGCACGGTCGGCAGCCGCTCGCCGAGCTCGACGGCGACGAGCCGGGCCAGCAGGGTGTCGTTGAGGGTGTCGAGCACCAGCAGGCCACCGGGCCGCAGCAGCCGGCACGCCTCGGCCACCGCGCGTCGCCAGTCCGGCACGTGTTCCAGCAGCTCGCCGGCGGAGACCACGGCGGCGCAGCCGTCCGGGAGGGGAACCGCGGTGGCGTCGCCCTGGACCACCGTCACGCCGTGCTCGGCGGCCTGGTCGAGGGCCGAACGGGTCAGGTCCACACCGACGTGCCGGTAGCCCTTGCCGGCCAGGTGCGGGGCGAGCAGCCCGGCGCCGCAGCCCAGGTCGACCAGCAGATCGTCCGGTTCGGACGCCGGTGGCACCAGGGCCGCGCGGGCCCGGGCCAGCCAGTGCAGCATCGCGAACGCGCCGCCCGGTCGCCACCACTCGCCGGCCAGGTCGTCGTACTGGCGGGGATCGTTGGGCGGCAGCACCCGGGGCGGGGTGGACACCGGGGCCGCGTCTCGCATGGACCGAGCGTGGCACGACTCCCCGGTAACGACCAGACTTCCCTTATGTCGATGTCGGTGTTAGGGCTGGTCAGGGCGAGCCACCCGGAACCGGCCGCCGCGGTCACCGTGGTGGCCGGGCTGCTCGCCCGGGCGGTGGGGCACGGGCCGGGCGGGGTCGCCGCCGTGTCGCTCACGGTGCTGGCCAGCCAGCTCGCCGTGGGCTGGAGCAACGACCTGATCGACGCCGACCGGGACGCCACGGTGGGGCGTACCGACAAGCCGGTGACCACCGGCGCGGTCTCGCGGCAGGTCCTGGCCCGCGCCACCGTGCCGGCCGCCGTGGCCACGCCGCTGCTGGCGCTGGCCACCGGTCCGGCGGCGGCGCTCTGCGCCACTCTCGGCCTGGTCTCGGCACTGCTCTACAACTGGCCGCTGAAGTCGACCCCGGTCTCGGTGCTGCCCTACGCGGTCTCGTTCGGCGCGCTGCCCGCCTTCGTGGTGCTGGCGCTGCCGGGCGCACCCGCGCCCCCGGTGTGGCTGGTCGCCGCCGCGGCACTGCTCGGCGCCGGGGCGCACTTCGCCAACGTGCTGCCGGACCTGGCCGACGACGCGCGGACCGGGGTGCGGGGGCTGCCCCACCGGCTGGGGGCGGCGGGCAGCCGGGTGGCCGCCGCCGGGCTGCTCCTCGCGGCCACGGTCGCGCTGGTCGTCGGGCCGCCCGGGCGGCCGTCGTGGGCCGGGCTCGCGGCGGTCGCCGCCGCCGTCGGGGTGCCGGCCCTCGGCTGGTACGCCGGACGCACGGCGACCGGGGCCGGCGCCCGGCCGGTGGCCGCCTTCCGGGCGGTGATGGTGGTGGCGCTGATCGATGTGGTGCTCCTGGTGGCGAGCGGTCGGGTGGTCTGACCCTTCCCCTCGCAGGTGGCATTACCGGGTCGGCGTGCGGGCCTCGATCAGCTCCAACTACCCTGGAGCGCGGTCTGCGCGGGTATGGCCACCCCGTGTCCGGCGTCCGGCCGGGTGGGGATCGTGACGAGGAGGACCGACGTGACGCGCTCGATCAGGGGTTCCCGGCGGGCGGCCCTGTTGCTGGCCGGTACGGCGGCGGCGGCGAGCCTGCTGCTGACCGGGTGTGGCGCCGGCCAGGTGGCCGAGACGGCCAACAAGATCCCGTCGGTGCAGGGCATCAACGTCCAGACCCCCGACAACCTCTACAAGGTGCGCGGTCTCTACCTGGAGTTCCCCGGCCCGGAGGGCTACAAGGCCGGCGCCGACGCGCAGGTCAACGTCGTGCTCTACAACGACAGCCGCGAGCCGGTGACCGTGACCGTCACCACCGACAGCGCCCGGGAGGTCGTCCTCAGCGGCGCCGGTGCGGGCAGCGGCGGGGCCACCCCGACCGGCTCGCCGACCGAGCCGGCCTCCGCGTCACCCACCGCGACCGACCCGAGCGCCTCGCCGAGCCAGTCGCTCGGCACCGAGGAGTCGCCGTCCGGCAGCGGCTCCCCCTCGGCCAGCGGCTCCGCCTCGGCCAACCCGTCGCCGTCCGAGAGCTCGGCCCCGGCCGGCCAGCCGGCGCGGTTCGAGATCCCGGCCCTGGGTTACGTCCAGCTCACCGCCAGCAGCCCGCAGGCTCTCCGGCTCGTCGGCCTGAACCAGGCCCTGCGCGTCGGCCAGCCGGTCAACCTGACCTTCGACTTCGGCGACGGCAAGGTGATCAGGACCGGTGCGGCCGTCGGCGTCCCGCTGACCCCGGCCGCGCCGCCCTCGCCCGTGGTGCAGCCGCGCGAGGAGGGTGGCGCCGGCCACCCCGGTGGCCTCGAGGAGGGCGGCAGCGAGGGCGGCGGCCACAGCTGACCGCCCGACCACTCTTTCGACGGCACCGCCGCCGTGGCCGACGCCACGCCGGCGGTGTCGCCGTTTCCGGGTGGGCTTTCGTCGTACGGTCCGGTTAGCGTCCTGGGGTGAGCACGTCCCGATCGACCTCCCCCCGCGCCACCGCCGGCCGCGGCCGCGCCGCCGCCCGCGAGCCGCGCCCGGCCTACGAGTGCGACGCCTGCGGCCACCAGCCCCCCAAGTGGGTCGGGCGCTGCCCCGAGTGCGGCGAGTGGGGTTCGGTGGTCGAGTGCACGGTGACCGGCCCGCTGGTCTCCGGCCGGGTGGTCAGCTCCCGGATGCCCGCCGAGCCGGCCCGCCCGATCGCCACCATCAGCGCCGCGCCGGCCCGGGCCCGGGCCACCGGGGTCAGCGAGCTCGACCGGGTGCTCGGCGGCGGCCTGGTTCCCGGCGCCGTGGTGCTGCTCGCCGGCGAGCCGGGGGTCGGCAAGTCGACCCTGCTGCTCGACGTCGCCCAGCAGTGGGCGGCCAACGCGGGCAGCCCGTCGCTGGTGGTGAGCGGCGAGGAGTCGGTCAGCCAGGTGCGGCTGCGCGCCGAGCGGATGGGCACCCTGCACGACCGGCTCTACCTGGCCGCCGAGAGCGACCTGTCGGCGGTCCTCGGGCACCTCGACGCGGTCGAGCCGGGCCTGCTGGTCCTCGACTCGGTGCAGACCATCTCCACCACCGGCACCGAGGGCGTGCCGGGCGGGGTCACCCAGGTCCGGGCGGTCACCGCAGCGCTGGTCGCGGTCGCCAAGGAGCGCGGCATCGCCACCGTGCTGGTCGGGCACGTCACCAAGGACGGCCAGGTCGCCGGCCCCCGGGTGCTCGAGCACCTGGTCGACGTGGTGCTGCACTTCGAGGGCGACAAGCACTCCTCGCTGCGCATGGTCCGCGGGGTGAAGAACCGGTTCGGCGCGGCCGACGAGGTGGGCTGCTTCGAGATGCACGAGGGCGGCATCAGCAGCCTTGCCGACCCGTCCGGCCTCTTCCTGACCCGCTACTCCGAGCCCGTGCCGGGCACCTGCGTGACGGTGGCCATGGAGGGCCGGCGGGCCCTGGTCACCGAGGTGCAGGCGCTCATCGGCGCCACGGTCGCCGGCTCCCCCCGGCGCACGGTCTCCGGGCTGGACGGCGCCCGGCTGGCCATGGTGCTCGCCGTGCTCCAGCGCCGCACCGAGCGGCTGACGCTGCACGACCGCGAGGTCTTCGCCGCCACGGTGGGCGGCATCCGGGTGGTCGAGCCGGCGGCCGACCTGGCCGTGGCGCTGGCGGTCGCCTCCGGCGGGCTCAACCTGGCCCTCAACCCGCAGCTCGTGGCCATCGGCGAGGTCGGTCTCACCGGCGAGGTACGCCGCGTGGGTGCCGTGCCGCGGCGGCTGGCCGAGGCGGCCCGGCTCGGTTTCCGGCAGGCCCTCGTACCGCCCGGCTGCGGCCCGGGCAGCAGTGGCGTGGCCCCGGAGAACATGCGGGTGACGGAGGTCACCGATGTCCGTGCCGCCCTTCAGGCTGCCGCCCGCGCGTCGGCGGAGTGACGGTCGGTAGGCGTGGGGCGGGACCGGCCGGGCGATTCCGGACAGCCGGCGCAGCGGGTCGACGACCGGGGGAGCCGGACATCGTGACACATCACAGTAACCACGAGAGCACCCACCGCACCGCAGTCCGTAGACTGTGCCCGTGCCGATCGACCGCGATGCCACCAAGCCCGCCGCGACGACGCCGCACGCCCGCACCGGCGCCGTGGGCTCCCCCGCCCGTGCCATCAGCGTGAGCGTCACCGGAAGCGTCGGCGGGGCCGGCGGCGACCCGTTGCGGGCCAACCTCGCTCTCATGGCGCCGGGCACCGCGCTGCGCGACGGTCTGGAGCGCATCCTGCGCGGCCGCACGGGCGCGCTCATCGTGCTCGGCTACGACAAGATCGTCGAGCAGATCTGCACCGGCGGCTTCCCGCTCGACGTCGAGTTCTCCGCGACCCGGGTCCGCGAGCTGTGCAAGATGGACGGCGCCGTGGTGCTCTCCAGCGACGGCACCCGCATCGTCCGGGCCGCGGTGCACCTCATGCCCGACCCGTCGATCCCCACCGAGGAGTCCGGCACCCGGCACCGCACCGCCGAGCGGGTCGCCCGGCAGACCGGCTACCCGGTGATCTCGGTCAGCCAGTCGATGCGGATCATCAGCCTCTACGTCAACGGCCAGCGGCACGTGCTGGACGACTCGGCGGCGATCCTCTCCCGGGCCAACCAGGCGCTGGCCACCCTCGAGCGCTACAAGCTCCGGCTGGACGAGGTCTCCGGCACGCTCTCCGCCCTGGAGATCGAGGACCTCGTCACCGTCCGCGACGCCGTGGCCGTGGTGCAGCGGCTGGAGATGGTCCGCCGGATCGCCGACGAGATCGCCGGTTACGTCGTTGAGCTGGGCACCGACGGCCGCCTGCTCGCCCTCCAGCTCGACGAGCTGATGGCGGGCGTGGACGCCGACCGCACCCTGGTCATCCGGGACTACCTGCCGGTGGGCCGGAAGTCGCGCACCCTCGACGAGGCCCTGGTCGAGCTCGACCTGCTCAGCGCCACCGAGCTGATCGACCTGGTCGCCGTGGCCAAGGCCATCGGCTACCCGTCCGCCTCCGACGCGCTCGACGCCGCCGTGAGCCCGCGCGGGTTCCGCCTGCTGGCCAAGGTGCCCCGGCTGCCCGCGGCCGTGGTCGACCGGCTCGTGGTGCACTTCGGCAGCCTCCAGCGGCTGCTGGGCGCCACCGTGGAGGACCTGCAGGCCGTCGAGGGGGTGGGCGACGCCCGCGCCCGGGGCGTCCGCGAGGGGCTGTCCCGCCTCGCCGAGGCGTCCATCCTGGAGCGGTACGTCTGAGCCGGTCAGCCGGTGATCGTCAGCTTCACCGGCTCGCTGAGCTTGGTGCCGACCCGGGCGAAGACCTGGTACGTGCCGATCGGCGCGAACTGGCCGTTGGCCACCCCGTTGGCGCAGCGGCTGTCCAGCTTGCCGTTCCAGCCGAGCTCGTAGGAGCGCTCGAAGTTCGGCGTGAACGACTGCGGGTCCGAGCCCTTGCCGGTGCCGCAGGTGTCGGAGGACCAGATCCGGTTCGCGCCGGCCTTGATGTACAGCTCCTGGAGGTCGGCCCCGACGTCCCGGTTGCACGTGCGCTCCGAGACGTTCTTGACCTTGAGGCGCAGGGTGACCACCGTGCCGCGCTGCGCGGTGGCCGGCACCGCCACCGGGGTCACCTGGAGCTCCGAGTCGGCGCAGGTGCCGTCGTCGACCACCGGGGCGGCCGGCGCGCCACCGTCGCTCGTGCCGCCGCCGTTGTCGGTGCCCGTGCCGCCGCTGTTCGTCCCGCTGCCGCCGTTCGTCCCGCTGCCGCCGCCCGAGTCGCCCGGGGTGGGCGACGGGCTGCCGGACTGCGGGGTCAGCAGCGAACCGGTCGGGCCGGGCGCGGCGGCCGACGGGGACCCACCCGGGTTGCCCGTGGGGGCGCCGGAGTTCCGGTCGGGGCCGGTGCACGAATAGAGCAGGACAATCAGGAAAAGCAGCCCGGCTCCGAAGACGACGGCTCGACGCCGCCAGTACACGGCGGGAGGCAGCGGGCCGACCGTCATACGCATGATGCGTTCACCGTAACGGCGCGACGCCCGGCCCGCTGGCGCGACGCGCCGGAGGCCCTTCGCCCCGGCCCCTCCCGGGTCCACAATGGACGGCGGAGGTCACCGACAGGCACCGCCGGACCACGGCCGGTCAGAGGTAGACCTTGCGCTGGTAGACCGCGTGCGCCCCGGCCACCCGGTCGAGGAAGAGCAGGCCGGCGCAGTGGTCGATCTCGTGCTGGAGCGCCCGCGCCTCGAACCCGTCGGTCACCAGCCGCACCGGGTCCCCGCTGCCCGGCAGCACGCCCTCGACCACCAGGCGGCTGGCCCGCTTAACGTCGCCGGTCAGGTCGGGCACCGACATGCAGCCCTCCCGCCCGGCCTTCCAGCGGCTCGCCTCCACCACGGTGGCGTTGCAGAGCACGAAGGCGCCGTGCACGGTGACCGCCTTCGGGTGCCCCGTCACGTCCACCGCGAACACCTGGGCGCTCACCCCGACCTGCGGCGCGGCCAGGCCCACGCAGCCCGGCGACACCCGCATGGTGGCGACCAGGTCGGCGGCGAGCTGGACCACCTCGGCCGAGGTCGGGTCGACCGCCGGGCCGGGCCGGCTGAGCACCGGATCCGGCGCGGCCACGACGGCGCGTACGGCCCCGGGAAGGCCGAGCTTCTCCGGGGTCCAGCCGCCCAGGCCGGCGTACTCCTCGGCCGTCACAGCAGGTCCGTGTCCGCCGGGCGGAGGCTGACCCCGACGTCCAGGTCCGCGGCCGTACGGGCGAGGCGGCCGGCCACCTCGTCGGCGGTACCGGGCGGCAACTCGACCTCGGCGACCACCACGTACAGCGAACCGGTCAGCCGGGTGCTCAGGTCGGTCACGTTCCCGCCCGCGTCGGCCAGCACCCGGGTCATGGCCGCGACGATGCCCATCCGGTCCGCGCCGTGCACCGCCAGCACGTACGGCTCGCCGGTGGGCTCGGTCTCCCCGTCGGGGGTGACCGCACGGACGGTGGCCAGCAGCTTCCCCTCGGCGGCGAGCGGGGCGAGGGCGGCCTCGACGTCGGCGGCGGCCGGGCCCACGCAGATCAGGGTCATCGCGAAGTGTCCCCGCAGCCGGGTCATCGTGGAGTCGGTGAGGTTCGCACCGAGCCGCGCGAGGGCCTCGGCGACGTCGGCCACGATGCCCGGCCGGTCCCGGCCGATGACGGTGATCGCGAGCTCGTTCATCCGGACATTCTGCCCGGTCCCCGCCGCCCGGCCGCGACGGCCCGCCCGCCCCGCCCAACCTGCGGGAAGGCGGCCCGTGACATCATCGACGGCGCGATGTCCGAGCCCACTTTCGCCACCCTGGTCAGCCGGTGGTACGAGCGCAACGCCCGCGACCTGCCCTGGCGTGAGCCGGGGGTCGGGGCCTGGGCGATCCTCGTCAGCGAGGTCATGCTCCAGCAGACACCGGTGGTCCGGGTGCTGCCCGCCTGGGAGGCGTGGCTGTCCCGCTGGCCGACGCCGGCCGCGCTGGCCGAGGACACGCCGGCCGAGGCGATCCGGATGTGGGGCCGGCTCGGCTATCCCCGCCGGGCCGTACGCCTTCGCGACTGCGCGGTGGCCATCGTGGAACGGCACGGCGGCGAGGTCCCGGAGCGGCTCGACCAGCTGCTGGCACTGCCCGGGGTCGGCACGTACACGGCGCGGGCCGTGGCCGCCTTCGCGTACGGGCAGCGGCACCCCGTGGTGGACACCAACGTTCGGCGGGTGGTGTGCCGGGCCATCGCCGGTGAGCCCGACGCGGGACCGGCCACCCGCCCCGCCGACCTGGTCGCCACCGAGGAACTGCTGCCCGTCGAGCCGGCCGCGGCGGCCCTGGCCAGCGCCGCGTTCATGGAACTGGGTGCGGTGGTGTGCACCGCCCGTGCCCCACGCTGCGCCGTGTGCCCCGTCGAGGCGGTCTGTGCCTGGCGGGCCTCCGGCCAGCCGGCCCCGGCCGGGCCGACCCGCCGCCCCCAGCGCTACGCCGGCACCGACCGTCAGGTGCGTGGCCTGCTGCTCGGGGTGCTCCGCGACGCCACCGGGCCGGTGCCGCACCAGCGGCTGGACCAGGTCTGGCACGACGACGTGCAGCGTGCCCGGGCGCTCGCCGGGCTGGTCACCGACGGCCTTGTCGAGCCGGTCGGCGAGGAGTCCTTCCGGCTCGTCGGCGACGGCCCTCCGGTCCCGCTCCCCCGCCCCTGACCCACCCGATCCCCGGTCGCGCAAAAGGCGACGGCCCCGGCGGCTTTCGCCTGCCGGGGCCGTCGCCCTCGATCGGTTGCCCGAACTTACGCCGCGTCGTCCGCGCCCGTGGCGGCGGTGCCGCCGAGGTCCGCCGGGACCGCGTCCGGCACGGCCACCGGCCGGTCGGCGCCCCGGAAGACGAGCTTGGACTTGTCGATGTCGCTCGGGTCGCCCTCGCAGTCCACCACCACGATCTGACCCGGGGTCAGCTCGTTGAAGAGGATCCGCTCGGACAGGTTGTCCTCGATGTCGCGCTGGATCGTGCGACGCAGCGGCCGCGCGCCCAGCACCGGGTCGAAGCCCTTCTTCGCCAGGTACTTCTTGGCGTTGTCGGTCAGCTCCAGGCCCATGTCCTTGTTCTTCAGCTGCGTCTCGATCCGAGCGATCATGATGTCCACGATCGAGAGGATCTCGTTCTCACGCAGCTGGTGGAAGACGATGGTGTCGTCGATCCGGTTCAGGAACTCGGGCCGGAAGTGCTGCTTGAGCTCGTCGTTGACCTTCTGCTTCATCCGGTCGTAGTTGGACTCGGAGTCCTCAGAGGCCTGGAAGCCCAGCGACACCGCCTTGGCGACGTCCCGCGTGCCGAGGTTGGTGGTCAGGATGATGACCGTGTTCTTGAAGTCCACGATCCGACCCTGGCCGTCGGTGAGGCGCCCGTCCTCCAAAATCTGGAGGAGCGTGTTGAACACGTCCGGGTGGGCCTTCTCGATCTCGTCGAAGAGGACCACCGAGAACGGCCGGCGACGCACCTTCTCGGTCAGCTGCCCGCCCTCGTCGTAGCCGACGTAGCCGGGAGGGGCACCCACCAGCCGGGACACCGTGTACCGGTCGTGGAACTCGGACATGTCCAGCTGGATGAGGGCGTCCTCGCTGCCGAACAGGAACTCGGCGAGCGCCTTGGACAGCTCGGTCTTACCGACGCCGGACGGGCCGGCGAAGATGAACGAGCCGGAGGGGCGCTTCGGGTCCTTCAGGCCGGCCCGGGTGCGCCGGATCGCCTTCGAGACCGCCTTGACCGCGTCCTCCTGGCCGATGACGCGCTTGTGCAGCTCGTCCTCCATGCGCAGCAGGCGCGAGGTCTCCTCCTCGGTCAGCTTGTAGACCGGGATGCCGGTCCAGTTGCCGAGCACCTCGGCGATCTGCTCGTCGTCGACCTCGCTGACGACGTCCAGGTCACCGGCCTTCCACTCCTTCTCCCGCTGGGCCTTCTGCCCGAGGAGCTGCTTCTCCTTGTCGCGGAGCTGCGCGGCCCGCTCGAAGTCCTGCGCGTCGATCGCGGACTCCTTGTCGCGGCGGACCTGGGCGATCCGCTCGTCGAAGTCACGCAGGTCTGGCGGCGCGGTCATCCGGCGGATGCGCATCCGGGCGCCGGCCTCGTCGATCAGGTCGATCGCCTTGTCCGGCAGGAAGCGGTCGGAGATGTAGCGGTCGGCCAGGGTGGCCGCCGCGACGAGAGCCGCGTCGGTGATGCTCACGCGGTGGTGCGCCTCGTAGCGGTCCCGCAGGCCCTTGAGGATCTCGATGGTGTGGGCCAGCGAGGGCTCACCCACCTGGATCGGCTGGAAGCGTCGCTCGAGAGCGGCGTCCTTCTCCAGGTGCTTGCGGTATTCGTCGAGGGTGGTGGCACCGATGGTCTGCAGCTCGCCGCGGGCCAGCATCGGCTTGAGGATGCTGGCGGCGTCGATCGCGCCCTCGGCGGCACCCGCACCCACCAGGGTGTGGATCTCGTCGATGAACAGGATGATGTCGCCGCGGGTGCGGATCTCCTTGAGCACCTTCTTGAGGCGCTCCTCGAAGTCACCGCGGTAGCGGGAACCGGCGACCAGGGCGCCGAGGTCGAGCGTGTAGAGCTGCTTGTCCTTGAGCGTCTCGGGCACCTCGCCCTTGATGATCTTCTGGGACAGCCCCTCCACCACGGCGGTCTTGCCGACGCCGGGCTCACCGATCAGGACCGGGTTGTTCTTGGTCCGGCGGGAGAGCACCTGCATGACCCGCTCGATTTCCTTCTCGCGCCCGATGACCGGGTCGAGCTTGCCCTCGCGGGCGGCCTGGGTCAGGTTCCGGCCGAACTGGTCCAGCACGAGGCTGGTCGACGGCGCGGCCTCGCCCGGCGCGGCGCCCGCCGCGGCCGGCTCCTTGCCCTGGTAGCCGGAGAGCAGCTGGATCACCTGCTGGCGGACCCGGTTGAGGTCGGCGCCGAGCTTGACCAGCACCTGGGCGGCAACGCCCTCGCCCTCACGGATCAGGCCGAGCAGGATGTGCTCGGTGCCGATGTAGTTGTGGCCGAGCTGCAGCGCCTCGCGCAGCGACAGCTCCAGCACCTTCTTGGCCCGCGGCGTGAACGGGATGTGCCCGCTCGGCGCCTGCTGGCCCTGGCCGATGATCTCTTCGACCTGCTGACGGACGCCCTCGAGGGAGATGCCGAGGCTCTCCAGGGCCTTTGCCGCGACACCCTCACCCTCGTGGATCAGGCCCAGCAGGATGTGCTCCGTACCGATGTAGTTGTGGTTGAGCATCCGGGCCTCTTCCTGGGCCAGGACGACAACCCGTCGCGCTCGGTCGGTGAACCGCTCGAACATGCCCTCGTGCTCCTCACGTGCCGTGCGCCTTGATGGTCAGATCTCGGCGGGGCCGGTGCGCGGACGTCCGGGACGGGCGTCCGTGCCTCCTTACTCTATCGCCGCGGACCGACTCCGCTGAGGTCGTGTGTCCCCGCGAATGGCCGTTCACGCGTCGTTTCTGACAACCGTCCGCGCTCAGGAGGTGTTCCGGTACCCCTGCCTGTACGCGCAGAGCGAAATTCGACCGCCGGTGGAAAAGCCCGGTCGAGGGGCTGGGGCGGGGGCGTCAGTGCCCGGCCGCGGTCTTCCACAACCTGTGGACAGCATCTCCACCGCCTGTGGACAACTCCCCCGGGGCCCGGTTTCTTCCCGGGTCCGGCGACGCCGCCGCACGCACCGGGCCCGGACCGGACAGACGGCGCAGCCGGGCGGAAACGGCGACGCCGGCCCGGAGTCGCGCTCCGGTCCGGCGTCGTGTCGCCCGCTGCGGGGGTCGTCGGGGTCAGTGCCCCGCCTTCGCGTGGTACTCGTCCACGATCTCCTGCGGGATGCGCCCCCGGTCGGAGATGTCCTTGCCGGCCTTCTTGGCCCAGGCCCGGATGGCCTTGTTCTGCTCGCGGTCGGCGGTCGCGCCGCCCCGGCCCCGGGCGGCCCGGCCACCCACGACCACGCCGCCGCGGCCCACCTTCGTGCCGTGAGCGATGTACTGCGCGAATACGTCACGCAATTTTTCAGCGTTGGAAGCCGAGAGGTCGATCTCGTACTGCACACCGTCGAGCGCGAACTTGACGGTCTCGTCAGCGTCCCCGCCGTCCAGGTCATCGACCAGCTTGTGAATGATCTGCTTGGCCACGTCCCACATTCCTTTCGAGCAGGGTTGTGCTCCTGCAATACAGGAGCACAATAACCCGCCCGCTGCTTGCTCCGTCAATAGGATGCGGTAACGACCCGGAGAAGGTTCTGTGCTACTCGGGCCGGACCAACGGGAACAGGATGGTTTCCCGAATTCCCAGGCCGGTCAGCGCCATCAAGAGCCGGTCGATTCCCATTCCCATACCACCGGCCGGCGGCATTCCGTACTCCATCGCGCGGAGAAAGTCCTCGTCCAGCCGCATGGCCTCGTCGTCGCCCCGCGCCGCGAGCTGCGCCTGGGCCACCAGCCGCTCCCGCTGCACCACGGGGTCGACCAGCTCGGAGTACGCGGTGCCCAGCTCGAAACCGAGCACGTAGAGGTCCCACTTCTCGGCCAGGCCCGGCTCGCTGCGGTGGGCCCGGGTCAGCGGGCTGGTCTCCTCCGGGTAGTCGAGGACGAAGGTGGGCGCCTGGAGCGACGGCACCACCAACTCCTCGAACAGCTCCTCGGCCAGCTTGCCCGGGCCCCACTTCGGGTCGACGGAGAGGCCGACCTTGTCCGCGTACTCGACCAGGCGGGACCTTTCGGTGCGGACGGTAACCTCCTCACCGAGCGCTTCGGAAAGGACACCGAACAGCGACACCGAACGCCACTCGCCGCCCAGATCGAACTCGCGGCCGTCGGCGTGGGTGACCACCGTCGAGCCGGCGACCGCGAGAGCGGCCTGCTGCACGAGATTCCGGGTCAGCTCGGCCATCGTGTTGTAGTCGCCGTACGCCTGGTAGGCCTCGAGCATCGCGAACTCGGGCGAGTGCGAGGAGTCGATGCCCTCATTACGGAAGTTGCGGTTGATCTCGAAGACCCGGTCGACGCCACCGACGACCGCGCGCTTCAGAAACAGTTCCGGCGCGATTCGCAGATACAGATCGGTGTTCAGCGCATTGCTGTGGGTCACGAATGGGCGGGCCGCCGCGCCGCCGTGCAGCAACTGGAGCATCGGGGTCTCGACCTCGACGAAGTCCTGCCCGTGCAGGGTGTCCCGCAGGCTGCGCACCGCGGTGGCCCGGGTGCGGACCATCTGCCGGGCCTGCGGGCGCACCACCAGGTCCACGTAGCGCTGGCGGACCCGGGCCTCCTCGCTCAGCGGCTTGTGCGCCACTGGCAGCGGGCGCAGCGCCTTGGCCGTGACGGCCCACTCCTCGGCCAGCACCGACAGCTCGCCGCGCCGGCTGGTGATCACCTCGCCGGTCACGCCGACGTGGTCGCCCAGGTCGACCAGGCGCTTCCAGTCGTCCAGCCGCTCGGCGCCGACCCGGTCCAGCGAGAGCATTGCCTGGAGTTCGGTGCCGTCGCCGTCCCGGAGGGTGGCGAAGCAGAGCTTGCCGGTGTTGCGCACGAAGATCACCCGGCCGGTGACCGAGACCCGGTCGCCGGTGGCCGTGTCGGTGGGCAGGTCGGCGTACCGCTCGCGGATCTGCGCCAGCGTGCTGGTCCGCGGGAAGCCGACCGGGTAGGGCTCGACGCCCTCGGCGAGCATCCGGTCCCGCTTCTCCCGGCGGACCTTCATCTGCTCCGGAAGGTCGTCGGCGGGGTCTACTGGCAGGGCGTTCTGCTCGGTCACGGCACGCTTCCTCAGACGGAGAATTCGGGCGGGGTTCAGGCCCCGAGCGTACTCAAGGGGCTGCCGGGCCGTTACGGGATAACCTGCCCGCCATGACCGACCCCACTGAGGCCCTCTCGTTCGGCGCCGCCGCCGCCGACTACGACCGCTACCGGCCCCGCTATCCCGAGGCCGCGCTGCGCTGGGCGCTCGACGACCGCACCGCTCCGGCCCGCACCGTCGACCTGGGCGCCGGCACCGGGATCGTCAGCCGCGGCCTGCTCGCGCTCGGGCACGAGGTGGCCGCCGTCGAACCCGACCCGGGGATGCGCGCCCAGTTCGAGGCCGCCACTCCGGGCGTCGCCGCCCTGGCCGGCAGCGCCGAGTCGGTCCCGCTGCCCGACGGGTACGCGGACGCGGTGCTGGTCGGCCAGGCGTACCACTGGTTCGACCGGGAGCGGGCGCACCCGGAGATCGCCCGGATGCTGCGGGCCGGCGGGATCTTCGCGACGGTGTGGAACCTCCGGGACGACCGGGTCGGCTGGGTGACCGAGCTGAACCGGATCGCCGAGATCGGGGACACCGTCGACCACCTGCGCGCGACCGTGACCGGCTTCGGTCCTCGGTTCACGGCGCCCGAGTGGGCCGTGTTCGACCACGTCACCACGCTGACCCCGGACGACCTGCTCGGCATGGTGCGCACCCGTTCGCACTACCTGACCGCCGGGCCGGACCGGCGCCGCGAGGTCGACGCCGAACTGCGCGACCTGCTGGCCACCCACCCGGACCTCGCCGGCCGGGGCACCGTCGACCTCCCCTACCGCACCCTGGTCGCCCGGGCACGCCGCCACTGACCGGCGCGGCCGGCCACCGCGCCCCCGCCGGGAGCCGGGCCCTCGCCCACCGCCGCCACCGACCCGGCGGGCCACCGCACCAGGGCACACGCCGGAGCAGGCTCGCACTAGCCTCGGCGCATGGCCGACGTGAACCAGGCACTCTCCTTCGGCGCCGCCGCCGCCGACTACGACCGGTTCCGCCCCCGCTATCCCGAGGAGGCGCTGCGCTGGGCGCTGAACGGGCTGGCCGCCCCGGCCCGGGTCGTTGACCTCGGCGCGGGCACCGGCATCCTCACCCGCGGCGTGCTCGCGCTCGGGCTCCAGGTCGTACCCGTGGAACCGGATCCGGGGATGCGGGCGCAACTGGCGGCCGCCACCCCGGGCACGACGGCGCTGGCCGGCAGTGCCGAGTCGGTCCCGCTGCCGGACGGGTCGGCCGACGCGGTGCTGGTCGGGCAGGCCTACCACTGGTTCGACCGGGAGCCCGCGCACGCCGAGATCGCCCGGGTGCTGCGCCCGGGCGGCACGTTCGCGCCGATCTGGAACGTGCGGGACGAGCGGGTCGCCTGGGTGGCGGAGCTGACCCGGATCGCCCACCTCGGCGACAACGCCGGCGACGTGACCGAGAAGTACACCGACTTCGGCCCCGCCTTCACCCCGGTCGAGCTGGGCGAGTTCGCCCACACCACCACGCTGACCCCGGACGAGGTGGTCGGCATGCTGCACACCCGCTCGTACTGGCTGACCGCGCCACCGGCCGAGCAGGAGCGGATCGACCGGGACCTGCGCGACCTGTTCGCCACCCACCCCGACCTGGCCGGCCGGGCGACCGTCGAGCTGCCCTACCGCACGTTCGTCCTGCGCTCGCGGCGGCGCTGACGCTCAGGTGTTGCGCTCGTAGACCATCCGCAGGCCGATCAGGGTGATCATCGGCTCGTGGTGGGTGATGGTGCGGCACTCGCTGAGCACCAGCGAGGCCAGGCCGCCGGTGGCGATCACCGCCTTCACCTCGCCCAGTTCCTCGGTCATCCGCTCGACGATGCGGTCGACCTGGCCGGCGAAGCCGAAGTAGAGGCCGGCCTGGAGGCACTCGACGGTGTTCTTGCCGATCACCGAGCGGGGCCGGGTGGCCTCGACCTTGCGCAGCTGGGCGGCCCGGGCCGCGAGCGCGTCGAAGGAGATCTCGATGCCCGGCGCGAACGCGCCGCCGAGGAACTCGCCCCGGCCGCTGATCACGTCGAAGTTGGTGGTGGTGCCGAAGTCCACGACGATCGACGGCCCGCCGTAGAGGGTGTACGCGGCCAGGGTGTTGACCACCCGGTCCGCGCCGACCTCCTTGGGGTTGTCGATGGCGAGCTGCACGCCGGTGCGCACCCCCGGCTCGACGATGACGCTGGGCAGGTCGGCGTAGTAGCGGGCCAGCATGGTGCGCAGCGAGCGCAGCGCGGCCGGCACCGTCGAGCAGGCGGCCACCCCGGTGATCTCCACGGCGTCACCGGCCAGCAGCCCGCGGAACATCAGCCCCAGCTCGTCCGCGGTGGACCGGGCGTCGGTCTTGATCCGCCAGTTGTGCACCAGCTTGTCGCCGTCGAAGGTCGCCAGCACGGTGTTGGTGTTCCCGATGTCGATGCAGAGCAGCACGATCGCAGCCTAGACAACGGCCTCATGGGTGGGCGCGCAGCGGCGGCCGAACCGTATCCTGGACACATCGCGGCATGAACATGGTTCTATCCACGGCACGGCCGGACGGGGAGCGGACATGTCGAGGATGTGGTGGGTCCGGGGACGCAGCGCCCTGCTGCGCCGTCGCCGGCACGTGCTCGTGCTCGCGGTGCTGGCCGGCGGGGCGCTCTGGATGATCGTCCAGGCCCGGCAGTCCTGGCAACGCCACGGGCAGACCTTTCGCGGCGACCTCTACCTCAACATCGGCGCCGCCCTGGTCATGACGCTCCTGACCTACCTGGTGCTCAACCCGCTCTTCCGCGAGCTCCGGACCGCCACCATCATCGAGCACCCGCGGCTGGACCGGGACGCGCTGATCCAGCGGGTGGCGCAGTCCCGCGAGGTGGTCGCCATCCTGGAGACCTTCACCAGCATGCTGGAGGGGCCGTACACCACCCGGTTCCTCGCCGCGCTGCGCTTCGCCCTGGCCAACGGCGCCACGGTCAAGGTGCTGCTGCTCGACCCGGACTCCCCCGCCGTCCGGCTGCGCGCCGAGGAGCTGCGCCGCGCCGACACGGCCGTCGCCATCATGAACAACCTCTACCACTTCGGGCGGCTCCAGCAGCAGCTCGCGCCGGCCGCCCGCTCACGCCTGCGGGTCCGGATCTACGCCACCGCCCCCTCGGTCCAGATGTACCGCTGGGACGACAAGGCGTTCATCTCGTTCTTCCCGGTGCACGGCAAGACCTTCGACGCCCAGCAGCTGGAGGCCTTCGTCTCCACCCCGCTCGGGGAGTTCGTCGACGACCGGTTCGACGAGCTGTGGGAAACCGCCCCGGTGCGCGACCTCGACGCCTGCCTCACCCTCAGCGTCTGCCTGCGCCGCGGCGACACCGAACTGGAGTCCTGCGACGCCCGCTACGTCCGGCTGGACGGCACCTGGTACATCGCCGGCGGCGACCTCGTCCGCAACGTCGCCCGGCACGGCCTCACCGGGCTGACCGTGGTGCTGGACCGGCCGGAGGCCGCCGGCCAGGCGTACGCCCTCGCCGAGGCCGACGAGCTGGAACCCGAGGTCTACCACCGGGCACTCCAGCTCTTCCGCGCCAAGTACGGGCTGGACGCCCGGGACGACACCGAGAGTCAGGTCATCTTCAACCTGGTGCCGGCCACCGCGCTCACCGCCCGGCTGGGCTGACCGTCACTCCTCCCGCAGGTCCAGCGCGATGTCGAGGATCGGCGACGAGTGGGTGAGCGCGCCGACGGAGAGGAAGTCGACGCCGGTCGCCCCGTACTCGGCGGCCACCGGCAGGGTGAGCCCGCCGGTCGCCTCCAGCTCCGCCCGGTCGCCCACGGCGGCGACCACCTCGCGCAGCTGCGCCGGGGTCATGTTGTCCAGCAGCAGGAAGCGGGCACCGGCCTCCACCGCCTCCACGGCCTCGGCCAGGGTGTCCACCTCCACCTGCACCGGCACGTCCGGGAACGCCTCCCGGACCCGGCGGAAGGCCGCCCCGATCCCACCCGCGGCCACCTTGTGGTTGTCCTTGATCATGGCGACGTCGTGCAGGCCCATCCGCTTGTTGGTGCCGCCGCCGGCGCGGACCGCGTACTTCTCCAGGGCCCGCAGGCCGGGGGTG
Source organism: Micromonospora chaiyaphumensis (assembly GCF_900091435.1). GTDB lineage: Bacteria > Actinomycetota > Actinomycetes > Mycobacteriales > Micromonosporaceae > Micromonospora > Micromonospora chaiyaphumensis. The sequence goes on along the minus strand of NZ_FMCS01000008.1, from coordinate 159,184 downwards.
GTCTTGCGGGTGTCGAGCACGGTCGCCTTGGTGCCGGCCAGCGCGTCGGCCCAGGCCCGGGTGTGCGTGGCCACCCCGGACATCCGGGAGAGCAGGTTGAGCGCCGTCCGCTCGGCGGTGAGCAGCAGCCGGGTCGGGCCGGTCATCGTGGCCAGCACGTCGCCGCGCGCCACCCGCTGCCCGTCCTGGGCCACGAGCGACACCTCGACCGTACGGTCCGCCCCGGTCAGCTCGCCCACCAGCTCGAACACGGCCGCGGCCACCGGCAGCCCGGCCACCACGCCGTCGGCGCGGGCGACCAGGTCGGCGGTGTCGTTCTGCGCGTCCGGGATCGTGGCGACGCTGGTCACGTCGAGGAAGTCCGGCCCCAGGTCCTCGGTGAGCGCGTCGACGATCACGCGCCGGACCCGCTCCGGGTCCAGGCCACCGTCCCGCAGCGCCCGCTCCGTCGACTTCCTCACTGTGCCTCCCAGCGCTCGTTCAAGAAGCCCTCCGTCCCGATCCCGGCCACGAGGTGGCCCCGCCACCGTTCGTCGGCCGTCGGGAAGTCCTCCCGCCAGTGGCAGCCCCGGGTCTCGCGGCGGGCGTACGCGGCGGCGACCAGCGTGGACGCCACGGTGAGCAGGTTCGTCGCCTCCCAGTCCGCGGTGCGCGGCACGCCGCGGGCCTGGCCCACCTCGGTGAGGGTGGCGGCGGTCCCGGCGAGCCCCGGCGCCGACCGGAGCACCCCGGCGCCCCGGGTCATGGCCCGTTGCAGGGTGAGGGTGGCGCCCGCCGGCACCAGCCAGCCCTGGCCGCCCACCCAGGCGCCGACCTCGGCCGGCTTCGCCTGCTCCGGCAGCCCGGCGGCGATGTCCTCGGCGATCCGGCGGGAGAAGACCAGCCCCTCCAGCAGCGAGTTGCTGGCCAGCCGGTTGGCGCCGTGCACGCCCGTGCAGGCGACCTCGCCGCAGGCGTACAGGCCGGGGATGGAGGTGCGACCGCGCAGGTCGGTCCGGACGCCGCCGGAGGCGTAGTGGGCGGCCGGGGCGACCGGGATGAGGTCGGTGGCCGGGTCGACCCCGATGGCCAGGCAGGAGGCCACGATGGTCGGGAAGCGCCGGGCCAGGAAGTCGCCGCCCAGGTGGCGGGCGTCCAGCCAGACGTGATCGGCGCCGGTGGCCACCAGCACCCGGTGGATGCCCTTGGCCACCACGTCGCGGGGCGCCAGCTCGGCCAGCTCGTGCTGGCCCACCATGAACCGCTTGCCGTCGCCGTCGACCAGGTGGGCGCCCTCGCCGCGCAGCGCCTCGGAGACCAGCGGCTGCTGGGCGAGGCCCGCGCCCGGCTCACCGGGCGGCACGATCAACGCGGTCGGGTGGAACTGCACGAACTCCAGGTCGGTGACCGCCGCGCCGGCCCGCAGCGCGAGCGCCACGCCGTCGCCGGTGGAGACCGCCGGGTTCGTGGTGGCCGCGAAGATCTGGCCCATCCCGCCGGTGGCCAGCACCACGGCCCGGCCCAGGATGGCCCCGACGCCGTCCTCGCTGCCCTCACCGAGCACGTGCAGGGTGATCCCGCAGGCCGGGCCGAGCCCGTCCGGCCCGTCACCGGGAGCGCGCAGCAGGTCCAGCACCAGGGCGTGCTCGACGAGCCGGATCCATGGGTCGCGGTGGACCGCGGCGTGCAGCGCCCGCTGCACCTCGGCCCCGGTGGCGTCGCCGCCCGCGTGCACGATCCGGTCGGCCCGGTGGCCGCCCTCGCGCGTGAGCATCAGCGAGCCGTCCGGGTTGCGGTCGAACTCCGCCCCGATCCGCATCAGCTCGCGCAGCCGGGTCGGGCCCTCCTCGACCAGGACCCGGACCGCCGCCGGGTCGCACAGGCCGACGCCGGCCACCTCGGTGTCGTACGCGTGCGCGGCCGGCGTGTCCGCCGGGTCGAGCACCGCGGCGATGCCGCCCTGCGCCCAGCGGGTCGAGCCCTCGTCCATATTGACCTTGGTGACCACGGTGACGTGCAGGCCGGCCTCGCGCAGGTGCAGCGCGGCGGTCAGCCCGGCGACCCCGGAGCCGACGACGATGACGTCGGTGGTCTCCACCCAGCCGGGTGCGGGCGCGGCGAGCAGCCTCGGCAGGGCCGGCAGGTCGACGGTCGGAAGGTCCATGAACACAGTCAACCCGAAGGGCTCTCGTCCCGGGCGGCGGGGGCGGGACGAGTGGTTTCGGCTACCTCGTCCGGACCGGGAGGCCCGCCGTGCCGGCCCCCTTGAGCGAGGCGGTCACCGTGCGGTCGCTCAGCCAGAGATAGCAGCGCACGCCCCGGTCACCGGCCGCCCACCGGCCGGCGCCGGGCGGGCGGACCACCACGCCGCTGCGGAACCGCAGGGTCGGGTCGTCGGGCACGCCGGCGTACCGGGCCAGGACGCTGTTGCAGCCGGTGTAGAGGGGCGCCCAGTCCGCGTCCTTCGTCGGGTACGGGCGGTCCGGCGCCGCCCACACCCCGACGAACTCGGCGTCGTGCGCGGTGCGGCAGTCGACCGGGGTGAGGGTCTGCACCCGGCGGGCGTCCCGGCCGGTGCGCTGGCAGCCCAGGCGCAGCGGGGACGGCCCCTTGAGCGCGTCCCGCAGGCTGCCCGTCCGGGTCACCACGGTCGCCGCCGCCTCGACCGTGGTCAACTCGGTCAGGTCGCAGCGGTACCAGCGGGACCCGGCCGCCCAGCCCGGCCCGGTGGGCAGCGCCACGGCCAGCCGCAGCCGGCCCGCCCGCCAGTTGTCGCCGAGGTAGCCGCCGGCCCGGGTGTCGCACTCGGCGAAGGCGGCACGCAGCCCGGGCGAGCCGAGCGCCGGCGGACCGGGCCGCTCCGCCGGGAACGTCCCCACGTGCACCGTCTCCACCCGGTGCGGCAGGTCGCAGCCGACCGGGTCGTAGCCCGACAGGCTCACCGTGGGGGTGAAGTCGGCGACCTGGCAGGCCCCGGCGGCCGGGGTGAACGCGCCGGCCGGCGGCAGCGCGCCCCAGTCGTCGGTGAGATCCCCGTCGAGGCCGCCCGCCGAGGCACAACCGGCCAGCGCCGCCCCCGCGACCAACGCGGCGACGAGACTCCGCATCGCCCGGCCCATCGCGCCTCCCCCAGCCCGACGACCGTCGATTCCGACGGCCCGACAAGGGTAGCGGGAAATGACCTTCCGGTGACAGACCGTGCGTGCGGCCCCGGGTCAGTTGAGGGCGGCGGCCAGCGGGTTGGGGACGGGGTCGCCGGCCGTGCCCGGCGCGGCCGTGGTCGGGTCGGCGGTCAGGTCGACGACCTTGTTGTCGGCGTCGACGTGCACCACCCGGGGCTGGTACGCGCGCGCCTCGGCGTCGTCCATCTGCCCGTACGAGATGAGGATGACCAGGTCACCCGGGTGCACGAGGTGCGCGGCGGCGCCGTTGATGCCGATCACGCCGCTGCCCCGCCGCCCGGGAATCACGTAGGTCTCCAGCCGGGCGCCGTTGGTGATGTCCACGATCGCGACCTGCTCGCCGGGGATGAGGTCGGCCGCGTCGAGCAGATCCTCGTCCACCGTCACCGAGCCGACGTAGTGCAGGTCGGCCTGGGTCACCGTGGCCCGGTGGATCTTCGACTTGAGCATGGTCCGGAGCATCGAAGTGCCTTTCGGAAAAGAAGCTGGTGGAGTCAGGAACGCGGAGCGAGGTGGAGCGCCGTGTTGTCGATCAGGCGGGTGGCGCCCACCCAGGCGGCGACCAGCAGCCGCGCCGCGCCGGAGACCGGGCCGGGCTCCAGGTCGGCGTCGGTGAGCACCAGGTAGTCGAGGCGGGCGCCGGGCGTACCCGAGTCGAAGGCCCGGTGGGCGGCGGCCAGCACCGCACCGGCGTCGGCGCCCTGCTCGGCGGCCGCGACGCCGGCCCGCAGCGCCGCGGAGAGGCTCAGCGCGGCCTGCCGCTCGTCCGCCGACAGGTAGCGGTTGCGGCTGGACAGGGCCAGCCCGTCCGGTTCGCGCACGGTCGGCACGCCGACGATCTCCGTCGGCACGTCCAGGTCACGGACCATCCGCCGGACCAGGGTGAGCTGCTGGTAGTCCTTCTCGCCGAAGAAGGCCAGGTCGGGGCGGGTGAGCTGGAGCAGCTTCAGGACCACGGTGAGCACGCCGTGGAAGAAGCCGGGGCGGCTCAGCCCCTCCAGGTCCTCGCCGAGCGGCCCCGGGTTCAGCCGCACCTTCGGCTGGCCCTCCGGGTACATGTCCTCGACGGCGGGAGCGAAGACCACGTCCGCACCGGCCCGCCGGCAGATCTCCAGGTCGGTGTCCAGCGTGCGCGGGTAGCGGTCGAAGTCCTCGTTCGGGCCGAACTGGAGCGGGTTCACGAAGATCGTGACGAGCACGTGGTCGGCCCGCTCCCGGGCGGCCCGCAGCAGGGTCTCGTGCCCCGAGTGCAGCGCACCCATGGTCATCACCACACCGACCGTGCCGGTCAGCCCCTCGCGGGCCGCCGCCAGCTCCTTGCGGGTGTGCACCAACTCGGTCATCAGGCCGCAACCTCCATACCGTCGAGTACGTCCAGCAGCGGCGCCGCGTCGGCCGGCCGCAGCCGGCCCGCCGCGATCGCGCGATCCGCCGTCCGTCGGGCCAACGCCAGGTAGGGGGGCACGGATTCCGGGGCGGTCGCGGCCAGCCGCTCCAGGTGCCGGCGTACGGTGCCCGCGTCGCCCCGGGAGACCGGGCCGGTGAGCGCGTCGTCGCCGAGCCGCAACGCGTTCTCCAGGGCGGCCCGCAGCAGCGGGGCGAGCACCTTCTCCGGCCGGTCCACCCCGGCGTCACGGAGCCGGTCGGCCGCCTCGTTGACCAGGGTCACCAGGTGGTTCGCGCCGTGTGCCAGGGCCGCGTGGTAGAGCGGCCGGTCGCCCTCCGCCACCCACTCGGGCACGCCGCCCAGGTCCGCCACCAGCCGGGCGGCGAGCGGACGCAGCTCGGCCGGGGCGGTCACCCCGTAGGAGATGCCGGCGAGGCGGGTGAGGTCGTCCGGCGTACCCGTGAAGGTCATGGCCGGGTGCAGCGCGAGCGGCCGCGCGCCCACTGTGGCGGCCGGGGCGAGGACGGCCAGCCCGTGCGCGCCGGAGGTGTGCGCGACCACCTGACCGGGGCGCAGCGCGCCGGCCTCGGCCAGGCCGGCCACCACGCCGGCGAGGGCGTCGTCGGGGACCGCGACGACCAGCAGGTCGGTGGCGGCGCGCGCCACGGCGGCCGCGGAGCGGGTGGGGGTCTGGGGCAGCAGCAGCGCCATCCGGGCCCGGGTGGCGCCGGAGGCACCCGCGGCGGCGACCACCCGGTGGCCGGCCGCGGCGAGGGCCGCGCCGAGCACGGCGCCGACCCGGCCGGCGCCGATCACGCCGACCGTGAGGGTGCGCGGGAAGACGAGCGGGGCGTCGGCGGCCCGGTGCGGGGCGGCCGGACGCGAACGCAGCGGTGCGCTCATGGCAATCGATCCAGTCCTCGAAGGGGGTACCGGTCGATCGCAAGTATGCGCCGGGGCCACAGAGCCGAAACAAGGATGTGTGAAAACCTTCACCGACGGCGCGACGGGGCCCCTCCGGAAGCGCGGAGCGGCCCCTTCTGTTACGTCAGCGCCGGTCGCGCAGGAAGCCCGCGTCGACGAACTTGAAGTCCGTGTCGGGGCGCGCCTCGCCGTCCCCGCCCGGCGTCTCCGGGGTGTTCCGGCCGTCGTGCACCACCAGCAGGCCCCCCGAGAAGCCCGGCAACGGGGTGGCCGTCACCGCCGCGCCGTCACACTCCTGCGCGCCGTCGACCCGGCCGTCGACCACCGCGAACCGCCCGGTGGGCCGGTTGGTGCGCCGGTCGTAGGTGTAGAAGGTGTCGTCGCCCTGGCTGGAGACGATCAGGGTGCCGGTCAGCCGGCCGCTCCGGTGGATGGTCAGCCCCTCGACGTCCTGGGCGATCCGCCCGCCGAAGCCCGGATCGGCGGAGAGGTCGGTCACGCAGTCGTCCTGCTCGGGGTCGAACGCCGCCGGGACGCCGTACTCGTGGACCCGCTCGACCGGCCGCGGGGCGCCGGCGAACCGGCCGCCGACCAGCCGGGTCCGCCACAGGCCGACCTTCTCCTGGGCCAGGTAGACCACGCCGGTGCCCGGATCCACCACGGTCCCCTCGACCTGCGGGCCGTCGCCCGGGTCGGTGCACGGCGACCACGTGGTCCCGTCCGGCAGGGTGAACGCCGACGGGAGCACGAGCCGGTCCACCGGCCGGTAGCTGACCCGGCCCGCCCGCTCCACCAGGCGGAACACCCCCACCTCGGGGGTGCTGCGCCGGCTCACCACCGCGTACGTGGCCCCGTCGGCGTCGACGAAGGTGCCCAGCCCGTACGCGGTGCGCTGCTCGTTCACCTCGGCCTGGTCCCGGCTGAACGCGAACGGCACGTCCGGAGCGGTGACGTCCGTGAGCCGCCGGGTGACCGGGTCGATCCGGTAGAAGCGCAGCGTGTCCCGCCCCCGGTCGGTGACCACGGCCAGGTCCGCGGCCCGCCCGCCCAGCCGGAAGCCGGCCACCAGGTCGACGTTGTTGAATCGGCCGGGCTCGTCGTCGGGTCCCGGGGCCGGCGGCGTGGCGATCGACTGCCGCTCACGGGCCCGCAGGTCGTACACCCGCAGGCCGCCGTTCTTCGCGGCGGCGATGACCAGGCTGCCCGCCCGGTCGGTCGGGTGCACCCAGATCGCCGGGTCGTCGGCGTCCGCGTCGCCACCGGCCTCGTCGTCGAAGAGGGAGGCGGTCTCGGTCACCGCCCGGACCGGGCGCGGGGTGTCGGCCGCCGGCGCGGCCACGGCGGGGGCGGCGACCAGCAGCAGCGGCACGACGGCCAGCGCGGGGATCGCGGTTCGTCTCATGTCCGCTCACCGTAGGGTCGGCACGGTGACGCCCCCTGAACGAGGAATGAACTGATGGCGCTCCGCTGGCGCGAGGCGATGTCCACGGCCCTCTACGGGCCCGACGGCTTCTTCGTCTCCGGCCCGGGGCCCGTGGCCCACTTCCGCACGAGCGTCCACGCCTCTCCGGTCTTCTCCTCGTGTCTGCTTCGGTTGCTGTCTTCTGTCGATGCCGCCCTCGGCCATCCCGCGCGGCTCGACGTGGTGGACGTGGGCGCCGGTCGGGGGGAGCTGTTGCGGTCGTTGTCGGTCGCGCTTCGGGTTTCGGGGGAGCCCGCCGCCGCGCCGCTTCCGCTTGCCGAGCGGGTACGCCTCGTCGCCGTCGAGAAGGCGCCCCGACCGGACGACCTGCCGGCGGAGATCGAGTGGGTGGACGAGATCCCGCAGGGCGTCACGGGGCTGCTGGTGGCCACCGAGTGGCTGGACAACGTCCCGCTGGACCTTGCCGTGCACACCCCCGAGGGCTGGCGGTATCTGCTGGTGGACCCGGCGACGGGCGAGGAGTCGACGGGTGACCCGGTCGACGCCGAGGACGCCGACTGGCTGGACCAGTGGTGGCCCGCCCCAGCCCCAGCCCCGACCCCGGCCCCGGCCCCAGCCCCGGCCCCGGCGTCGATCAAGAAGTTTGCGTCAGGAATGGGCCCGGAGTCGGACGCAAACTTCTTGATCAACGGGGTGGGCGGGCGTGGCGAGGTGGGGCGGAGCCGGGATGAGGCCTGGGCGGCGGCGATCACGCACCTCGATCGGGGGGTGGCGTTGGCCGTGGACTACGGGCACCTGCGGGAGGGTCGGCCGGCCGGCGGGACGATGACCGGGTATCGGGGTGGGCGGCAGGTGGCGCCGGTGCCGGACGGATCGTGTGACGTGACGGCGCACGTGGCCGTCGACTCGGTCGCCTCTGCCGGTGAGCGGGTCGCGCGGTGTGCGTACACCCTGGTGTCGCAGCGGGAGGGGCTGCGGGCGCTCGGGGCCGACGGCGGGCGACCGCCGCTGAGCCTGGCCTCGCGGGACCCGGCCGGCTACGTGCGGGCGCTCGCCGCCGCGTCGGCGGTGGCCGAGCTGACCGACCCGGCCGGCCTCGGCGGGCACTGGTGGCTCCTGCAACCGGTCGGCGTCACCCTCAATCCGCTCATGGCACGATGACGGACATGACCACCGACGCCGGCGACCTCCGCGAACTGACCGTCGGCACCGGGGCCGGCGGGGAGCAGCTCGGCACCGACATGGTGCTCAACATCGGGCCGCAGCACCCGTCGACGCACGGCGTGCTCCGGCTCAAGCTGGTGCTCGACGGCGAGCGGGTGGTGTCCGCCGAGCCGATCGTCGGCTACATGCACCGGGGCGCCGAGAAGCTGTTCGAGGTGCGCGACTACCGGCAGATCATCGTGCTGGCCAACCGGCACGACTGGCTCTCCGCGTTCTCCAACGAGCTGGGCGTGGTGCTCGCCGTCGAGCGGCTCATGGGCATGGAGGTGCCGGAGCGGGCGACCTGGCTGCGGATGGCGCTCGCCGAGCTGAACCGGGTGCTCAACCACCTGATGTTCCTCGGCTCCTACCCGCTGGAGATCGGCGCGATCACGCCGATGTTCTACGCGTTCCGCGAACGGGAGACCATCCAGGCGGTGATGGAGGAGGTCTCCGGCGGCCGGATCCACTACATGTTCAACCGGGTCGGCGGGCTCAAGGAGGAGGTGCCGGCGGGCTGGACCGGGCGGGCCCGGGCGGCCATCGGCGAGGTCCGCCGCCGGATGCCCGACCTGGACAACCTGATCCGGCGCAACGACATCTTCCTGGCCCGCACCGTCGGGGTGGGCGTGCTGTCGGCGGCCGACGCCGCCGCGTTCGGCGCCTCCGGGCCGGTCGCCCGGGCCTCCGGGCTCGACCTGGACCTGCGCCGGGACGAGCCCTACCTGGCCTACGACCAGCTCGACGTGCCCGTGGTGACCAAGACCGCCGGGGACTGCCACGCCCGCTTCGAGGTGCTGCTCGACCAGGTGTACGCCTCGCTGGACCTCGCCGAGCAGTGCCTGGACCGGGTCGACCGGCTCACCGGGCCGGTGAACACCCGGCTGCCCAAGGTCGTGAAGGCGCCCGAGGGGCACACCTACGCCTGGACCGAGAACCCGCTCGGCATCAACGGCTACTACCTGGTGTCGCGGGGCGAGAAGACGCCCTGGCGGCTCAAGCTGCGCACCGCCTCGTACGCCAACGTGCAGGCGCTGGCGACCCTGCTCCCGGGCTGCCTCGTGCCGGACCTGATCGCCATCCTGGGCTCGATGTTCTTCGTGGTCGGCGACATCGACAAGTAGCTCGCGGGCGCCCGGTCAGCGCCAGCGGTCGGTGGCCCGGGTGCCGCCGGCCCGGGGAGCGTCGTCGCGCGGCGGGTAGCCGTAGCGGGCCGGCTCGGGCTCGGCCTGACGCCACTCCGGCTGGCCGCTGCGCTGCGCCGGTGGCCGCCACTCGTCCGGCACCGGCACCCCGCCGGCCGGGAGCGCCGGTCGGCTCTCCTCGGCCCAGCCGCCACCCGGCTCGCCGGCGCTGCCGCGTACGGACGCCCAGCGGTCCTCGATCCGGTACTCGGTGCCGCCACCGTCGGCGTGCACCGCGGCCCGCCGCTCCCCGACCCGGATCTCCCGGCCGTGCTCGTCGTCGCGGACCGCGGCCCACCGGTTGCCGGTGCGCAGCTCCGACCAGTAGTCGCCGTCCGGGTCGTCGGCCGCCGCCCGGCCCGCGTCCGTCCCCGCCCAGCCGTCGGCCGCCTGCTCGCCGTAGCCGGCGCGGTCACCCTGACCCGACCAGTTGCCCCGGCCGGCCCAGGCGCCCTGCCCGGTCCGGTCGGCCTGACCCGCCCACGGACCGCCCTGCCCGGCGCGGTCGGCCTGACCCGCCCAGGTGCCCGGGCCACCGCGGCCGACGTCGTCGCGGGCGGCGGACCAGGACCGGTCGTCGGCCGGGTCGGCGGACCAGCCTCGATCGTCGCCCTCCCGTGCCGACCAGGCCCGGTCGTCGTCCGTCTGCCGTGCGGACCAGCCGCGGTCCTCGTCCTCCCGCGCCGACCGGCCCCGGTCGTCGCTCTCGCGCGCGGGCCAGCCCCGGTCCTCGCCGTGTGCCCGGCCGACGCCCGCCCACGGGTGCGCACCGCCGGCCGTACCCGACCAGGAGGCGTCCTCCCGGGAGCCGGCCGACCCGGACCAGCCGGCCTGGGCCGACCGGGAGCGCTCGTCCCGACCGGGCCGGGCACGGTCGTCGTCGGCGTCCCGGTACCCGGCGCGGGGGCGGTCGTCGTCGGCGTCCCGGTATCCGGCGCGGGGGCGGTCGTCGTCGGCGTCCCGGTACCCGGCGCGGAGGCGGTCCTCCGGCTCGGCGCCGGACCACGGGCGGTCGTCCGGTGCCGGAGACCAGCGGCCGGCGTACCCGCCGTACCGGCTGCCGGCCGGGTCCGCGCCGCCGTCCACGATGGTGTGCCGGGTGGTGACGTGCACGGTCTCGGTGTGGTGCACCACCCCGACCGGCCGGGGCTCCGGGCGGGTCTCCGGCTCGGGAGCCCGCGACGCGCCGTAGACACCGGCCTGCGGGCGGTCGCCACCGTAGCCGCCGGCCTGGGAGCGGTCGCCGCCGTAGACACCGGCCTGGGCGCGGTCGGCGCCGTAGACGCCCGACTGGGCGCGGTCGGTGCCGTGGCCGGGGCGGTCGGCCGCGGCGGCGCCGTACCGGGTGCCGGACTGCGGGCGGCGCGCGGCCTCGTCCTCGTCCCGCCCGGCGGGCTGCGCCCGGCCCGGCTCGGTGCGCGACCGCCCCTCGTCGTGGGGCTCGGTGACCGGCACCCGGGCCCGGCCGCCGGCCGGTTCGTCGGCGGGGGACGTGGTCAACCCCGCCGCGGCGGCGATGCCGGCAGCCGCGGCGTCGAGCCGGCGGCGCATCGCGGTGACCGACTCCTCGGTCCGCTGGGCCTGGTCGAGCGCCTGGTTGCCGCGCTGGGCGGCGGCCACGATCTCCCCGCGCAACTCCCGGCGGAGCCGCTCGATCTCCTCGTGCAGATCCTCCATGGCGGCCGCCCCGCCGCCGCTCTCGGCGCGCAGCGCCACGGAGAGACCGATCAGCACCACCGCGAGGATCGCCAGCACGGCGCCGAACCGGAGCGGGCCGTTGCCGTCGGCCACCAGCAGGATGAGCGCCGCCAGAGGCGCGAGCCCCACTCCGATCCAGAACAGGACGGTCAGCAGCTGGGGACTGCGGTTTCCGGCGGGGGCGACCGAGGCGGGCATGGCTGAGCAGACTACCGAGAGTTGCCCCGGTAGGGAACGGGCCGAAAGCCTCGATGTAGAGCCGGTGACCAGGGCTTCCCTCCGGCCACGGCGGCGGCCCGCCGGCGCCGGCGGGCCGGGGGCGGCCCGCCGGCGCGGCGGCGGTGGTCAGCTCGCGGCGAGCGCGGCGTCGGAGGAGAACACCAGCCCGACGCTGGCCGCGCCGGTCTTCAGGGCGTTCTTGGTCTGCGGGCCGCCCGCGTCCAGCGAGCTGAACGAGCCGGCCTTGAAGTCGTAGACCTCGACGAGGCCGGCCTGGCACTTCGGTCGCTGCGGGCACTCCGGCGGGCCGGCCAGCACGGTGGCGGTGCCGGAGCACTTGGCCGCCAGGTCGGAGAGGGTGGCGACCTGGTACTTGTCGGCGAACGCCTTGGTCACCGCGAAGGCGTTCTGGTCCTGCGCCTGGGCGGGCTGGCCGAAGCTGATGCCGACCTTGTCGCCGGCCGCCTTCAGCGCGCTGACCGTCTTGTCGAGCTCCGGCGAGGAGACCGGCTGGGCGTCCTTGCCGTTGGCCTTGGTGTTGAGGAACTCGGCCATGGTCGCCGCGTATTCGGGGACGACCTGGACCTGGCCCTTCTCCAGAGCCGGCTCGTAGAGCTCCCGGTTGCCGATGGTCTGCACCTTGACCTGGTAGCCGGCCGCGGTGAGCGCGATCTTGTAGAGCTCGGCGATGGTCTGGCTCTCGCTGAAGTTGCCGGCGCCGACCGTGATCTGGCCGCCGGGGCCCTTCTCGACGCCGTCGGTCAGGCCGTTGGCGTCGGCGAACTCCTTCGCCGCGACCTGCGGCGTCTTCCGGTCGACGTCGACCGCCCGGTTCAGCTCGATCAACTTGGGGGTGTCGAGCTTCGCGGAGACCTTGTCGAGCGCCGCGACGAGCTGCGGCGTGGCCGCCTTCGCGTTGATCGCGGGGATGACGTTGTCGGTGTTCTGGAGCTTCTTGTCGTCGGTGAGGACGGTGAGCTTGTCGCCCGCCACCGGGGCGCAGCCGGCCCCCGAGGCGCCCTGCTGGGGCGCGTCGGTGCCGGAGGAACCGGCGTCACCGCAGCCGGTGAGGAAGGTCGCCGCGGTGAGGACGCCGAGCGCCCCCACGGCCAGCCGTGAACGTGCGTGCATCATGCCCGCCTTCCGTGTCCCGGCGCGACCCGTCTCGGGCCGGCCGCGTGTCCGACGGGCGGTCCGATCGAACGCCCGCGTCTTCAGCCAATATCTTCCGGACCCGACCGACAACTCCGAGAGGGATTCGTCACCTGATCGTCATCCCCGAGGGGTTCAGACCCCCGCCGTCGCGTCGGCCGCGCGCCGGTTCGCCACCCGCCGGGCCCGGCGCAGCGGGCGCGGCGTGACCGCCCGCTCGACCAGCGCCAGCGCCCCCTCGACGAGCAGCGACAACCCGGCCACCAGGACACCGCCGGCGATGATCTGGCCGCCGCCGGCCGCGATGTCGAGCCCGAAGCCGGCCCGGATGATCTGCCCGAGCCCCCCGCCGTTGACGAACGAGGCCAGCGCCGCGGTGGCCACCACCTGGACTGCGGCGGTGCGGAACCCGGCCGCCAGGTAGGGCACCGCGAGCGGCAGCTCCACCCGGCGCAGCACCTGCCCGCCGGAGAGCCCCATCCCGCGCGCCGCGTCCCGGGCCTCCGGGTCGGCCTGCCGCACCCCCGTGTACGCGTTGGCCAGCAGCGGCGGCACCGCGAAGACGGCGAGCGCGACCACCACCGCCGGCCGGCCGAAGCCGAGGAAGGTCAGCGGCAGGATGGTCAGCAGGGCCAGCGTCGGGATGGCGAGTGTGACGTTGGACACCAGCAGCACCAGGCCGCCGCCCCGGCCGGTGTGCCCGAGCCAGAGCCCGATGGGCCAGGCCACCAGGCAGCCGAGCAGCACCGCCAGCGCGGACATGCTCAGGTGCTCGCCCAGCCGATCGAGGATGCCGCCCGGGTTCGTCCAGTTGAGCGGGTCGTTCAACCAGACGACCGCCTGCTGCACCGGGTTCACGAGTTCCGCCCTCGCAGCCAGGGGGTGAGCACCCGGCCGACGCCGGCCAGGATCAGGTCGAGCACCAGCGCCAGCAGCACGCAGAGCACGGTGCCGGTCATGATCTGGGCCTTGTAGAAGTTGTTCTGGAAGCCCGCGAAGATCAGCTGGCCGAGGCCGCCCCGACCGACCACCACGCCCACCGTGACCAGCGCCACCGTGGAGACCGTGGCCAGGCGTACGCCGGTGAGGATGCCGGGCAGCGCCAGCGGCAGCTCGATCCGAAACAGGCGGCCCCAGCGGCCGTAGCCCATGCCCTCGGCGGCCTCGCGCACCTCGGGGGGCACCTGGTTCAGCCCGGCCAGCGCGTTGCGCACGATCACCAGCAGCGCGTAGAGCGCCACCACGGTGAGCACGGTGATCGCGCCGATGCCCAGGTAGGGCGCCAGGAAGGCGAACAGCGCCAGCGACGGGACCGTGTAGAGCACCCCGGTCAGCGCCAGGATCGGCCCGGCCAGGGAGCGGAACCAGTACGCGGCCACCGCCAGCGGCAGCGCCACCAGCGCCGCGATCAGCACGGCCCGGGCGGTCAGCCAGGTGTGCTCGCGCAGCGCGGCCAGGATCGTGTCAGAGTTGTCCCGCACGTACTGCCAGGAGAACCACGGGTTACCGGGCGCGGCCCGGTAGCTCAGGTGGAGGGACACACGTGGACGTTACCCCGGGTGCCGGACACGGCGCCGCCTCGATCACGCTGGAGCGCATCCGCAAGCGCTACCCGGACGGCACCGAGGCGGTGCGGGAGCTGAGCCTGGAGGTGAAGGCCGGCGAACTGGTGGTGCTGATCGGCCCGTCCGGCTGCGGCAAGTCCACCGTGCTGCGCATGATCAACCGGCTGATCGAGCCCACCGACGGGCGGATCCTGCTCGGGGACGACGACGTCACCCGGGTCGACCCGGTGACGCTGCGTCGCCGGATCGGGTACGTGATCCAGAACGTCGGTCTCTTCCCGCACCAGACCGTCGCCGCCAACGTGGCCACCGTGCCGGGGCTGCTGGGGTGGCCCCGGGAGCGGACCCGGGCCCGGGTGGACGAGCTGCTGGAGCTCGTCGGCCTCGACCCGGGCCAGTTCGGCCGCCGCTACCCGCACGAGCTGTCCGGCGGCCAGCGGCAGCGGGTCGGCGTGGCCCGCGCACTCGCCGCCGACCCGGTGGTGCTGCTCATGGACGAGCCCTTCTCGGCCGTCGACCCGATCGTCCGGACCCGGCTCCAGGAGGAGTTCCTCCGGCTCCAGGCCGAGGTCCGCAAGACCATCGTGCTGGTCACCCACGACCTCGACGAGGCGGTCCGGCTGGGCGACCGGATCGCGGTGCTCTCCGAGGGCGGCCGCCTGGAGCAGTACGACACGCCGGCCGCCCTGCTCGGCTCCCCCGCCTCGCCGTTCGTGCGCGAGTTCGTGGGCGCCGACCGGGGCATCCGCCGGCTGGCGGTCACCCCGGTGACCCGGGACGTGCTCGACCCGCTCCCGGCCGACGGCGGGGCCGACCTGCCGACCGTGCCGCTCGGCGGCTCGGCGTACGACGCGTTGGGCGGCCTGCTCACCTCGGGCGCCGAGCACGCGGTCGTCACCGAGGACGGCCGGCCGCTGGGGCTGCTCAGCCGGGCCCGGCTGCTGGGCCTGGGCGTCCTGGACTGAGCCGTCGTCCCGGCCGCGTCGACCGGTTCGGTCAGGCCCTTCCGCCGAGGCTGGCCAGGCCGACGATCCAGCCGGCGAAGAAGCCGTAGGTGACGCCGGTGCTGGCGGCCTGGAAGGCGGCGAAGAGCGAGCCGTGCGGCCCGAGGAGGGTGGCCAGCAGGGCCGTGCACCCGGCGGCCAGCGCGTACGCGCCCCAGCCCGAGAAAAACTGGCTGCCCGAGCTGTCGACCCGGGCCACCTGCGGGCCGGGCAGCAGGTAGAGCAGCGCCGCGGCCAGCACGACCAGCAGGATCGCCCGCAGGTTGGTGGCGAGCACGCCCTGCGACGGGTCGTCGGCGTGCAGCCGCCAGGCCGGCCAGGCGAGCAGCCGGAGGAACCAGCCGCCGGCCCCGGTCGGGTCGGTGTGGTCCTGCACCCAGCCCACGTACATCGGACTGCCGCCCACCGCGACGAGCAGGAGCGCGGCGAGCGTGCCGGTGCCGGCGGCCGTGCCGTAGGCGGCGACGGTGCGGGGGCGGTTGGTGAGGGCCATGGAGCGGTCAGTTCCCGGGCCGCCGCGCCGGGCAAACCTGCGTACCCGCGAAACCGCCGAGGGCCGGCGGGTGGTCATCGTCTAGTGCTTCAGCAGGTAGTCGATGAAGGCGGCCCGCAGCAGCGGCGTGGACTCCTGCTCCTGGTAGCCGTGCCCGGTCATCTCCCGCCACAGGGCGTTGGCCTCGTCGATGATCGGCCCGATCGAGTTGGGGGCGCCGTCCAGGATCGCGGCCTCGTCCGCGTTGGGCATGTGCCGCAGCACCGTCCAGAAGAACTCGACGTCGCGGCGCTCCCGGGCCAGGTGGAACGCCTGCTCGCGCAGGTCCTCGGTGGAGAGCTTGTCCAGCTCGTCGAAGGTACGGCCGCCGGGGGCAGGAGTCTCCGTCATGCCGCCGAGCCTAACCGGCGAGATCAGCTCCGGCCGGACGGACGCGACGCCGGCGCGGTCAGCGGTCCCCGGCGTCCCAGCGGCGCGGCTCGCTCTCCCAGCGCGGCGACTCCCACGAGTCGACGGTGTCGGTGGTCCGCACCGGCAGCACCGAGGGCCAGGCGTCGGCCGGGTCGGGCGGCGGGGTCAGCGCCCAGCCGGTGCTGATCGCGCCGTCGCCACCCGGCCCCGTCGGGCCGGCCGGGACCGGGTTCGGTGCCGCCGGTCGGGGCCGGCCGAACGTCTCGACCAGCCGGGTGACCAGCAGGCCGGCGCCGAGGGTCGCCCCGCCCACGGCCCACCGGCTGAACGACCAGTCCTGCGCCACGGCCCAGGCCAGGAACACCGCCACCGTGCAGACCGCCAGCAGGGTGCCGAAGATCCCGCCGCGCCGGCCGTACGCGCTGGTGCCGCCGAGCATCACGGCGCCGATGGCCAGCACCGACCAGTCGAGGCCGGTGGCGGGGGTCACCGGACCGTCCCCGTTCGCGGCGATCAGCACCCCGCCGAGCACGGCCAGGACCGTCGAGGCGACCAGCGCCAGCGCGGCGACCGTGGCGGCCACGGCACCCCGCCGCCGGGCCGGGTCGTTGACCGGCCGGAACCGCCCGACCAGCCGGCGGACCGGTTTGATCGCGCCGAAGAGCCCGCCCAGGACGGCCACCGCGGCGAAGCCGACGAAGAGGTAGAGGGCGGTGCGCCGGGGGTCGTAGCCGCCCTGCACCACCACCGGGGTGGTCCGCCGCTCGATGTACACGATCACGCCGGCCGCGCCGGCCAGGCTGGCCGCCCAGCCGGGCACGTGCAGCACCACCACGGCGAGCGCGAGCGCCAGCCCGCCGACCGTCGCCACCACCAGCGCCGGGAGCAGCGCCTCCCGCACGCCCCGGTCGCCCTGCTCGGCGAAATGCAGCGCGGCGGCCAGCGCGACCGGCCCGATCGCCAGGTTCACCGCGGCGGCGCGCAGGCTGAGCCCGGCGGCCAGCGTGAGCAGCCCGAGCCCGGCCACGTCGACCAGCAGCGTCTTCAGGGCACCGCCGCGCAGCGCGTCCGCGTCCTCCCGCCAGAGCAGCCAGGTCAGCGCGGCCAGGCCGAGCAGCAGCAGGAACTCCCAGACCACGTGCACGGCGATCCGGTCCCGGCCGGGCTCACCGTGCGAGGGGTCGTCGAAGACGTTCTCCAGCACGGCCGCGGGCACACCGGACGACGTCTCCACCGGCGCATTCCGGCCCGTCTCGTCGTACGCCATGGCCCGCGCCTCCCACATGGCCAGCCGTGCGGTCCGACGCGCGGGCGGACCGGCGGCGGCCGTTGCTCTCCGGTCGCCAGGCACGGTACCTGCGGGGACAGGTGCTGGGAACCCCCTGTTCAGAGGCGGCCGCGCGGAGTCTCCCGGTCGCCGGGCTCCCGATCCTCGTCGTCCTCCTGCTCGGGGACCCGGCAGGACCGCTCCAGCCAAAGCGCCGCCGCCACCAGGGCGAGCGAGGCGAGCAGGCCCGCCCCGCCGGCCGGCCGGTCGTCCATGGCGGCGTTGGTCGGCTCCAGGAAGAGCCAGCCGGTCAGCCCCGCATAGAAGCCGGCGAAGATGGCCCCGGCCAGCGCGGACGCCTTGGCCAGCGCCACGAACCGGGCGACCAGCAGCGGGTTCACCGGGTCCCGGCCGGGGCGGCGCTCGATCCGGCCGCGGGTGTTGACCGCCGCGTACGCCTCCAGCACGGCCAGGCCCGCCAGGGTGACCACCGGCAGCCAGGGCAGGTCGGGGGCGCTCCCGTAGAAACTGCTGATCAGCAGCCAGGCCAGCGCGGCGGCGGCCAGCGCGGCCACCACCAGCGTGGAGATCCGGGTCGGACCCATCCGGAAACGGTCGGGGTCGCGCGGGGACTGCGCCTGGCTCATGCCGTCCGGCTCCACTGGGTCATGCGTCCGACTCTAACGCCAGATCGGGGCGCGGACCGAGTTCCAGCGCGTCGGAGGCCAGCGGCTCGGCGTTCAGCAGGTCGGTCAGCCAGCCGTGCCCGGGCAGCCGGCCGTGCGGCTCGATGTCGATCCACGGCCGCAGCACGAAGGCCCGCAGGTGGGCCCGGGGGTGCGGCAGGGTCAGCTCCGGATCGGCGCTGTGCACCGGCTCCCCGGCCGCGTCCCAGACCGCGATCACGTCGACGTCGAGGGTGCGCGGCCCGTACCGCCGCTCCGGGTCCCGGGTGCGCCCGGCCGCCGCCTCGGCCGCCCGGGCCCGCGCCAGCCAGTCGCGCGGGGTCGCCGCCGGGTCCGCCACCAGCAGCGCCGCGTTGAGGTACGCGGGCTGGTCGGCGTCCCCCCACGGTGGAGTCTCGTAGACGCCGGAGACCACCAGCACGGTGTCGCCGAACGAGGCCACGGCGGCGCGCAGGTGGGCGAGGCGGTCGCCCAGGTTGCTGCCGATCGACAGCACGGCCCGGCTCATCGGGTACGCCGCATGGTCACCGCCACGTCCCGGAAGGTGTGCGGGATCGGGGCCTCCGGCTTGTGCACGGTGACCGTCGCCGCGGCGACCAGCGGCTCTGCCAGGCAGATCGCGAGCAGGCGGTCGGCGAGCGTCTCGATCAGGTTGACCGGCTCGCCGGTGACCACGCCGACCAGCTTCTCGGCCAGCTCGCCGTAGTGCACGGTGTCGGTCACCTCGTCGGAGCGGGCGGCCGGGGCCAGGTCGAGTTCGAGCACCGCGTCGACCACGAACTCCTGCCCCTGGGCGCGTTCGAAGTCGTAGACGCCGTGCCGGCCGTGCGCGCGCAGGCCGGTCAGCTCGATCCGGTCGGTCATGGCTCTCACTCCTTCGTGGTGGGCCGGGCAAGGCGCGGGCGGCCGGTGGCCCGCCAGACGGCGAGCGCGTCGGCCGTGCCCCGGACGTCGTGCACGCGGACCCCCCAGGCGCCGGCAGCCACGGCGAGCACGCTGGTGGCGACGGTGGCCGCCTCCCGCTCCGCGGTCGGCCGCGGGTTGCCGTCGGGGTCGGCCAGCAGCCGGCCCAGGTAGGACTTGCGGCTCGACCCGAACAGCAGCGGGAAGCCGAGGTCGACCAGCTCGGGCAGGCGGGCGCTGAGCTCCCAGTTGTGCGCGGCGGTCTTCGCGAAGCCCAGGCCCGGGTCGACGATGATCCGGTCGGCGGCCACCCCGGCGGCCAGGGCCTCGTCCACGCGGCGGCTCAGCTCGTCGCGTACGTCGGCCACCACGTCGGTGTAGCGGGCCAGGTCCCGCATCTCGCGCGAGTGGCCCCGCCAGTGCATCAGCACCCAGGGGCAGCCGGCGTCCCGGACCACCCGGGCCATGTCCGGGTCGGCGAGGCCGCCGGAGACGTCGTTGACCACGTCCGCACCGGCGCCGAGGACCGCCTCGGCGACACGGGCCCGGCTGGTGTCGATGCTGACCGGGATGCCGGCTGCGCTCAGCTCGCGGATCACCGGCAGCACCCGGGCGATCTCGGTCTCCGCGTCGACCCGGTCGGCGCCCGGCCGGGTCGACTCGCCGCCCACGTCGACCAGGTCCGCGCCGGCGGCCCGCAGTCGCACTCCGTGTGCGACGGCGGCGTCCAGGTCGGCGTATCTGCCGCCGTCCGAGAAGGAGTCGGGCGTGACGTTGAGGACGCCCATCACCACCGGGGTCTCCGCCCGTACCAGATCGGTCACGGACCCGACAGTACCGGTCGCCAACAGGGCTTCCGGCGACCCCGGCAAGCCCGCCGGACGACGCCCCTGACGTGCGAGTTGGAACAGGTGTACGATCGGTCGTCCGGTCCGTTCCGGGTCGACTCTTCGCGGGTTGTCGCAAAGGTAACCGGGCCGTACGCTTTGGAATTGGCCAGCAGCGAGACGGCGAAGCCTGGAGGGAGGGCCGAAGCGGGAAAAAATCCCCCAAAGCTCACCACCCTCCGTGGTGGGTGACGAACGCAGCGTCGAGGACGCTGTGCTTATCGAGCACCATCCCGCCAGGCTTGCCTTACTTGCACCATCGCGGCACCCCCGGCCGCGACCCCTGGGGAGGTTTCCAGTGATCGCCATCGAGCTCATGGGGACGGCGCACGCCGCCGTCGACCACGCGCTCCACACCCTGGCGTCGACTCCACTCGCCGAGCCGGCACCCAAGGGCATCGACACCAACGGTGTCGTCTCCTTCTTCGCCAGCAAGATCGCGCCGATCCTGCTCGCGGTGCTCGGCGTGATCTTCATCGGCCGGGCCAGCCGGGGTGAGATCTCCAAGGTGCTCACCAGCTCGGCCATCGCGATCATCGGGCTGGCCTTCATCGCCGGCGCCGCCACGCTCTTCTTCGTCGGCGACTACCTCATCAACCTGATGTTCGAATAGGCGTTGGGCGACGATGCGGCTGCGCACCGACGACGACATCTACCGGGCACGCCTCGTCTACCTGGGCCCGCCCGGGTACACCCTTCCCGTCCACCTGCCGTACGCCCAGTACGGCCTGTTCATGCTGCTCGTACCCCTCTACATGTTCATCCACTGGTTGTTCACGCTCCAGGTCGAGCTCTTTCCCGCCTGGGAGATCTCGCTCGCCATCGTGACCACCTCGTTCATCTTCCGGTACGTCGACCCGGACCGGCCGGCGCGCATGGTCATCCGGACCGCGCTGACGGACTGGCGACGCACCCGGGAGCCGGCCGCCGAGCAGCGCGACCCGCGCCTCGTCGCGAGCCGGATCAGGATCCGGGAGGAACTGGCATGACCGGGCGTACGCCGACGGCGCAGACGAACGACGCGGGTGAGGCGGTCGCATGAGTCGCTCTTCCACGCCGGGTTCCCCGGCCGGACGTCCGGCCGGACCCCACGGTAACCGTGCGCGTTCGTTCGACTACCCACCGGACGAGGAGCTGGACGAGGCCACCCTCGACCCGGCACTGGTGCCCAGCCCCCAGCACGGTCGCGTCGGGGTCTTCCAGCCGCCCCGGCCGCTGGCCCCGCGCGGCGCCGAGCAGCGCGAGCCGGTGGTGACCGACAGCGGCGACATCGACTCCCCCTTCCTCGACCTCTTCGGCGGCGCGCAGCCCCGGGTCCGCCGGCCGGCGAGCCCGCCCTCCGGCCCGCCCGTCCCGGTGGAGCCGGTGGTGGCGCCGCCCCGGCGCGGCGTCGGCCGGGACGCGCTGCCCATCCCGCACCAGCACGCGGCGCCGGTCGAGCCGGCCCCGCCGCCCCGGGCCGTCCCGTCCCAGCACGCCGCCCCGGTCGAGTCGGTCGAGCCGGTCGAGCCGCCCCTGCCGATCCCGCTCCAGCACGCCGCTCCGGCGGAGCCGGTCGAGCGACCCCTGCCGCCACCGGCCCTGCCCGCGCGGCCCGAGGACGAGCCACCGGCCGCCCGATTCCGGGAGAGCGCGCCCGGCGTCCGCCCTGTGGGCCGGCCCCGCGAGGCGGTCGAGGCCGCCCGCCCGGCGGCGCACGCCGGCCCCGAAGCGCCGGAGCAGCCCGCCCTCGAACCGGCGCCGGCCACCCGTACCCGGGTGCCGCACCAGGTCGGCGACCGGCTCCCGGCCCTCCGGTCCACCGTCGAGCCGGAGCAGGCCGGGCCGGAGACCCCGATCGAGCGCCCCGCCCGCCGACGCGACCGGCGGAAGGCGGAGCCGCGGCCGGAGGCGCGTGAGCTGGCCACCCCGTCCGGCCGGGAGGTGGCGCCGCCTCGGCAGCGGTCCCCGGAGCGCGGCGGGAAGCCCGCGAAGCCGGTCCGGGTCAGGGCTCCGAAGATCAAGTTCGGTGACCGGGACCCGTCGGTCGAGCTGGCCATCACCGAGATCGCCGGCCACCTCACCTTCACCCCCAACACGGTCACCGCCTGGTACTGGCTGCCCGAGGTGCGCTGGGCGTTCCGCCCCGACGCCGAGCGCGAGGCGCTGCTCTCCGCGATCTCCGAGCAGTACGCCGGCCTCGCCGGCTTCCGGCTGCACCTGCGCCGCACCACCCGGCCGTTCCCGGCCGACGAGTGGGCCCGCACCATCGACGCGCACACCGCCGCGCCGCTGCCCGACGTGCCTGGCACCACCGGCTGGGCCGACCACCTGGTCGCGGCGCAACGGCACCTCATGGCGGTCAACCACGCCGAGGGCCAGACCTACCTCGGCGTCACCTTCGCCCGCCGGTCACTCGGCGACTCGCTCACCGAACGGCTGCTGCGCACCTTCGGGCGGGGCACCGCCGACGGCGAGCGGCGCCGGCTGGGCCGCACCGTCGAGCAGTTCGACGAGGTGCTCGGCGCGTTCGGCATGCGTGGCCGCCGGGTCACCGCCCAGGAGCTGGAGTGGCTGCTCTACCGCTCGGTGGCGCTGTGCATGGCCCCGCCCGGCGTGCTCTCCCCGGTCACCAACGGGCGGTGGGAACGCGGCGACCTGCTGGCGCTCACCGAGCAGGTCGAGCGCTACCGCACCCCGTACGGCTCCACCGTGAAGCTGGTCAACCGGATGACCGGCGAGGAGCGGCACGTGGCCGTGCTCGCGGTCGGCCGGATGGAGCCGCTGGAGATCCCCGAACGGCACGAGCCGTGGCTGCATTTCCACGAGCGGCTGCCCTGGCCCATGGAGCTCTCGACCCGGGTCGACATCCTCGGCCCCGGCGACTCCTTCCGGAACCTCGAACACCGCCTCCGGATGATCCGGTCCCAGCAGCTCGACTACGCCGAGCACGGCATCGACGCCCCACCCGAGCTGGAGCGGCTGGCCAAGCGGGCGCTGGTGATCGGCGACGAGATGACCACCGGCCTGCCGGTGGACTCGGCCCGCGCGCACGGCTGGCACCGCATCGCGGTCGGCGGCCGGACCCGCGAGGAGTGCCTGGAACGGGCCCGCCGGCTCATCCAGCTCTACCAGCGCGAGCTGCGCATCTCGCTGCAGCACCCGAAGAACCAGGACTGGCTGGCCCGCGAGTTCATCCCCGGCGAGCCGATCGCCAACACCGGCTACGTGCGGCGGATGCCGGTCAACCTGCTCGCCGCCGCGCTGCCGCAGGCCGCCTCCACGGTCGGCGACCGGCGTGGTGACCTGATCGGCCGGACCGCCGGCACCTGCCGCCGCCCGGTCTTCCTCGACCTGCACTTCCCCATGGAGGTCCGTGAGCGCTCCGGTCTCGCCGTCTTCGTGGCCGAGCCGGGCGGCGGCAAGTCCACCCTGCTCGGCGCACTCGGCTACCTGGCCGCTCGCCGAGGCGTGCAGGTGACCCTGCTCGACCCGTCCGGCCCGCTGGCCCGGCTCTGTGCCATGCCCGAGCTGGCGCCCTACTCGCGGGTGCTCAACCTGACCGGCTCGGAGCAGGGCACCCTGGCCCCGTACGCGCTGATCCCCACGCCGCTGCGCAGCGAGTTCGGCGCCGGGGCGGCCGGCGACCGGGAGTTCGAGATCGCGGTCTCCAACGCCCGCGCCGAGCGCCGGATGCTCGTGCAGGACATCTGCATGATGCTGGTGCCGCCGCAGGTGGCCCGGGAGGCGTCCACCGCCACCCTGTTCCGGCACGCCGTACGCCAGGTGCCGGCCGAGGAGACCTCCACCCTGGACGACGTGGTCGCCTGCCTTCAGGGCCTCGACGACGACGCCGGCCGGGAACTGGCCAACCTGCTCCTCGACACCGCCGAGATGCCGCTGGCCATGCTCTTCTTCGGCCGCCCGCCGGAGGGGCTGCTCGGCGCCGACGCGGCGCTCACCGTGATCACCATGGCCGGGCTCCGGCTGCCCGACCTCAAGATCGAGCGGGAGTACTGGTCCGCCGAGGAGGCGCTGGCCCTGCCGATGCTGCACACCGCGCACCGGCTGGCCGTCCGCCGCTGCTACGGCGGCTCGATGTCCTCCCGCAAGCTGGTCGGCCTTGACGAGGCGCACTTCATGGAGGGCTGGCGCTCCGGCCGGTCGTTCCTGGTCCGCCTGGCCCGCGACTCACGCAAGTGGAACCTGGCCGCGCTCGTCGCCTCGCAGAACCCGAAGGACATCCTCGGGCTCGACGTGCAGAACCTGGTCTCCACCGTCTTCGTCGGCCGGATCGCCGAGGACACCGAGATCGCCTCCGAGGCGCTGCGGCTGCTCCGGGTGCCGGTCAACGACGGCTACGAGGCCACCCTCGCCTCGCTGTCCCAGGCCGACAGCGGTTCGGCCGCCCGGCTCGGCTTCCGCGAGTTCGTCATGCGCGACGTCGACGGCCGCGTGCAGAAGGTCCGGGTCGACGTGTCGTACGTCGACGGGCTGCTGGAGCACCTGGACACCACCCCCGCCGCGGTCGCCCGGGCCGCCGGGCAGCTGCCGACCGTCCTGGCTGATCTGGAGGCGTGACATGGCGCGGGCACGGATCGCGGCGCTCCTCCTCGCACTCGGCCTGCTGGCCGGGGCCACGATCTCCTGGCCGCTGGTCGGGGCGACACCCGCGTACGCCGCCGTGCCGGCCGCCCAGGCCCGGGCCGAGCTGTGCAGCACCAAGGAGTGGCAGGCGGACTTCCGCGCCTGCGTGGCCAAGCTGAAGGCGGTCAGCGAGGATCAGGTCGAGTGCCGCAACGCCCCGGTGCCCGGCGCTCCGGACTCCGGCCTGGCCGGGTGGTTCGCGTCCCGCCCCGACTCCGCGAAGCAGCCCGGCCCCAAGGGCCTCTACAGCGACTACGGGTACGCCGGATACAGCTACACGACGTACGACGTCGACGGTGGCTGCGCCTCCTCGGTGCTGCATCCGGACTACCGCTTCACCACGATGGTGGCGAACGGCGAGTTCATGTTCGCCAACGCGATCATCGGCGCGTCCAACGCGCTGCGCGAGCGCGCCTGGGACCCGCGCACCATGTGGGGCTGGGCGGACCCGCTGGTGGAACAGGCCACCAAGGCCGTCTACCAGAAGGTGTTCAGCGTCTTCGGCATCATCACCATCTGCGTGGTCGGCCTCTATCTGCTCTGGCGCTCCCGCCAGTCGGACATGAGCAACGCCATGACCACGGCCGGCTGGGCCATCCTCGTGATGGTGGCGGTGACGGCGTTGGCCGCCTGGCCGGTCAAGTCGGCGAACATCGCCGACAACACCCTCATCACCACCCTCGGCGTGGTGCACGATGCCGTCGGTCCGACGTCCAAGGACATCCCCCCGGACAAGTGCGTCCTGCCGAATCCAGATGCCTGTATCGACAAGCGCCCGCCCGCAGTCCGTGCCAGCGACACCGCAACCGAGACCATGCTCTACCGCAACTGGCTACGGGGCGTGCTCGGCTCCGCCGACAGTGAGACCGCCAAGAAGTACGGTCCGGCGCTCTACGACGCCAAGTCCCTGACCTGGGGCGAAGCGGAGTCGATCCGCGCCAAGCCCGCTACCCGCGAAGTAATCATCAAGGCAAAGCAGCAGCAGTGGGCACGGGTGGCCGAGCAGATCAAGTCCGAGGATCCGGAGGCGTACGAGTACCTCCAGGGCGTCCGGGACATGGACCGGGTCGGGGCGGGCTTCATCGCGGTGCTGGCCTCGCTGCTCTTTGCCATGTTCGACCTGACCGCGTCGCTGCTGGTGCTGCTCGGCTTCCTGATCTTCCGCTGGGCGGTGATCGCCGCGCCGATCCTGGGCACCGTCGGGCTGATGCGTCCCGCGAGCGCCGGCCTGCGGCGACTGGCGAACGCCGTGGTCGCCGCCGTGTTCAACATCGCCATCTTCGGCACCGGCGCGGCCATCTACCTGTTCGCCGTGGATCTGATCATGAACACACCGACGCTGCCCGGCTGGCTCCAGGTGGTCCTGGTCTGGCTCTGCGGCGTGGTGGGCTGGCTGCTGCTCCGCCCGTACCGGCGAATCACGCAGCTCGGCGGCAAGGACAGCAGCGAGGCCGTCAGCTCGGCCGGCTCCTGGCACCGGCGCTTCTTCCGGGACATGCGGATCGCCGCCCGGCTCGACGTGGCCGAGCCGGGTGGCACCGCCGAGCCGACGATGGGCCGGCGGCGGGCCGTGACCGCCGACCAGCGCAGCCTCCGGCCCGAGGCACGGCACGAGGACCCCGCGCACACCGTGGTCGAACGGGAGCGCCCCGACGGGCGGGAGCAGCCCGACGAGGTTCCGGCGGCCGAACGCCGGTCCGGCCGCACGGCCGCACCGCGGCCGCGCCGCGCACCGGCGAGCTGGACCGGCCCCGACGTGCCCGAGGAGGCGCCCGCCTTCACCGTCTACCGGCCGGACTCGGCCGACCGCGCCCCGGCGCCGAAGCCGGCGCCGCGGGTTCGCTCCGAGGCGCGGTGAATCCGGTGCGGCGGGCGCTGGAGTTCCTGTTCACCCGGGTGCTGCGCTCTCGGCTGGGCGTCGCGCTGGTGATCGCCGTCCTGGTCTTCGGTGTGATCGGCGCGGCCCGGCTGGTCTCCGGGCCGGTCGACTCGACCCTCGGCCTGAGCACCCGCCCGAGCCAGCCGATCAGCACCGTGGACCCGCACGCCGGTGACGACGGGGTGCTGTCGAGCCCGCCGGCGGCGGTCGCCCCGAAGACGCGACCGGGCGAGGCCACCCCCGAGCAGACCGCCGGGCGGTTCACCACGGCCTGGCTGACGGGCCCGGGCAGCACCGCCGAGGCCTGGCAGTCGCGGCTGCGGCCGCTCTCCACGCCCGCGCTCCTCGAGAAGATGACCGGCGCCGACCCGGAAACCGTGCCCGCGCGGCGGGTCACCGGCGCCGTGACCCTCCGGGCGCGGACGGAGTCCTTCGTGGAGGCGCTGGTCCCGCTCGACGACGGCCGGCTCCGGCTCGAACTGGTGGCGCCCGACGGCCGGTGGCTGGTGGACGCGGTCGACTGGGAGCGGCAGTGAGCGCCGTGGCCGGTGTCACCGCGCCGATCCGCCGCAAGCTGCGGGTCGGCGTGCTGGTCACCGCGGTCACCACGGTGCTCACCCTGCTCTGCTGCGTCGGGGGTGCGGGCGCCTTCCTCCTCACCGAGCTCGGCGGCGACCAGAAGGACGGCGTGCTCGCCGGCCTGAACTGCGACCCGGCCTACCAGGTCGACCTCACCGGGGACATGCCACGCTTCACGGAGTACGGCGACGCCCAGCTTCGCAACGCCGCCGTCATCGTCAAGGTCGGCCAGGACATGAAGGTGCCCGCCCGCGGTTGGGTCATCGCGCTGGCCACCGCCATGCAGGAGTCCGCGCTGCGCAACCTGGCGAACCGGAAGGTACCGGCGTCCCTGGCCCTGCCGCACGAGGGCGTCGGCGCCGACCACGACTCGCTGGGCCTGTTCCAGCAGCGGCCCGGGTGGGGCAGCGTGGAGCAGCGGATGACCCCGTCCTACACGGCCCGAAAGTTCTACGAGAAGTTGGTCAAGGTGCGGGACTGGCAGCACCGGCCGCTCACCGTGGTGGCGCAGCGGGTGCAGGTCAGCGCCTTCCCGGACGCCTACGCGAAGCACGAGGACCTGGCCGGCCGGATCGTGGACGCCCTCGCGGGCGGGGCGGCCCGGACCGTCGAGATCGACGGCAAGGCGGTCTGCGACGCCGCCGCCGGGGCCCGGATCGCCGCCTCCGGCTGGACCGCCCCGCTCCCCGGTGGCGT
This sequence comes from Micromonospora chaiyaphumensis, assembly GCF_900091435.1. Classification (GTDB taxonomy): domain Bacteria; phylum Actinomycetota; class Actinomycetes; order Mycobacteriales; family Micromonosporaceae; genus Micromonospora; species Micromonospora chaiyaphumensis. The sequence goes on along the minus strand of NZ_FMCS01000008.1, from coordinate 131,837 downwards.
CGTCTCGGGCTTCCGCACCACCGAGCGGCCCAGCCACAACGGGGTCGACCTCGCCGCCGACAAGGAGACGCCGATCCACGCCGCGTCCGCCGGTCGGGTACTGGTGGCCCGCTGCGACCCCGACCACTCTGGAAAGCGCGACTGCGACCGGGACGGCTGGCCGGGCAAGGGCGGCTGCGGCTGGTTCGTCGACATCCTGCACGCGGGCGGCTACATCACCCGCTACTGCCACATGATCCACCGGCCGCAGGTCGTGCCGGGGCAGATGGTGGAGGCCGGCGACCAGATCGGACTCTCCGGGAGCAGCGGCAACTCCTCCGGCCCGCACCTGCACTTCGAGGTGCATGTGGAGGGCGACCGCTCCAGCCGGGGGGCGATCAACCCCGTGCCGTTCATGCGGGAGCGGGGCGCCCCGGTGGACGGGACGGCGTGAGGCGCACCGGAACATGAGCAACCCGCTGCCCGACCCCTTCGCGGACCAGCCGGACTGGGCTCCGCAGCCACCCCGACCGGTCGAGATCGTCCCGGCGACCGGCCGGATCGAGCTGCGTGGCCGCCGCGTGCTCGTCGGCCTGCCCGGCCTCGGCTGGCGCGGTGACCTGCGCGCCGACGAGCGGGTGGTGCAGGGCAGCCGGACCTACGTGCCGGTCATCCCGGAACACGAGTGGTATCGCGCCGAGTCCGAGCAGGTGGAGGTCTTCGCACCGCTGGTGCCGGTGGAGCGGGTCTGGGTGGAGACCGTGGGCGAGCGGCGGCCGTCGGCGGCGCCGACCGAGCCGGGCCTCCGGCTGGTCTCGCTCGACGCGCCCACCCGGCGTCCGCCCACACCGGTCTTCGAGGCCGACGCGGTGGCCGGTCGGCGCGTGGTGCACGTGACCGGCTCGGTGGAGCAGCGGGACCTCCGCGCGGTCACCGAGACCTACTCGGGCGCGGACGGGGACATCTGCGTCCGGGTGGCCCCGGAGCTGGAGTGGTACCGGTGGGCCTGGCGCGGCCAGGCACCCACCACCCTGGAGGTGCCGGTGCACCTGCTGTGGCTGGAGTGAGATCGGTCAGGAACGCTTGGCCGTGCAGAGGCGCCATCCGTCCCGGTGCTCCGCTTCGAAGCGCCAGCTCTGCCGGTCGCTCTGCGAGATCCCGTCCACGAAGGCCGAGATGACCAGATCGGCCCGGACGTCGGCGCGCTCCCCCTGCTGCTGCACAGTGAGCGCCTCCCACCCTACGGAGATCTTTGTCCCGAAGCGCCCTTCTCGGGCCACGAGGTCGTCGCGGAGAAGCTTCAAGTCCCCCAGGTCAGCGCCGTTTTCGCAGGCGAACTCATTCGCCTTGGTGTCATTGCGATCGTCGAAGAAGGCTTGGATGTAGTTGGCCACCGTGACCTCGGGGCTGCTGCGATCGGGCGCGGTGGCTCGGTCGTACAGCACGAACCCGACGATGCCGCCGCCGATGCAGACCAGCGCCAGCACCCCGGCGACCACGGCGAGCACGGTCCGCAGCCGCCGCTTCGGGCGTACCGGCGCCGGAGCGGGCGCGGGCGGCGCCAACTGCTCGGGCGGGGTCCGCTGCGCCGGTACGCGGGAGACCTGGGAACCGGCGGGGGGCTGCACTGATTCCACCTCCTGAGGCTATCGGCTGCACGCCGCGTACCCAATGCCTCAGAACTGGCGGATCGTGGCGAACCGCCGACCCGGGCCGGCGCGTGAGCCTGCTCACCGCGGAGCCGGGCACCGCGCCGACCGACATCCCGGAGGACGGCCCCCGGCTGGGATACCGTCACAGCCGGGGAGGAGTGTCGGCCTCGGGAAGAGAGGTGGACGGTGGCGAGTCCGAAGGCGCGCGCCGGCCGGGCCGCCGCGCTGCACCGCAGGGCCGAGGCCACCGCGACCGCGGCGGCCGGGATCCTCGACGAGATCCGGCCCGCTCCCGCCGATCACCACCGGCAGTACGAGCTGGCCGAGCGGCTCCGTGCCGCGGCGGCGGTCGCCGCGCCGGGCTGGGCCGGCGAGCCGCTGGAGACGCTGACCCCGACGACCGCGCCGGGAGACGGTCCGCCCGCCTTCGTGCGGGTCGGTGTCGCCGCACCGCTGGACGACGCCCGGTTCCCCACCCTCGTGCCGCTGCTCGGCAGTGGACATCTGAGCGTCGACGCCGACGCCGGCGATCCGAGGGTGGCCGGGCTGCTCCGGGCCCTGCTGCTGCGGCTGTTCGCGGCCAGTCCGGCCGGCGCCCTGCTGGCCCGCGCGGTCGACGGCGGCTCGGGTGCCACCTTCGCCGGATACGCGGCGCTGGCCGACGCGGGCCTGCTGCCGCCGCCCGCCACCGACCTGGCCGGGCTCCGGGCGGTGCTGGCCGAGGCCGAGCAGTGGGTGGCCGCCGGCACGGCCCGCCAGCGCGGGCACGACCGCACGCTGCTGGTGGTGGTGGCCGCCCTGCCCGACGGGGTCGCACCGTCCGATCTCGACCGGCTCGCCGAACTGGCCGACCGGGGTCCGCGGGCCGGGCTGCACCTGGTGGTGGCCGGTTGGCCCGCCGGTACGCCGCTGCCGCAGGCCACCCCGCTCGCGGTGCGCACCGCGTACGCGCTGGTCGGTGACCCGCCCGGCGCCGGTTTCAGCAGCCCTGCGGCGGAGTCGCCGGGCGGGCTGAACTCGCCGGTCTTCCTTGACGAGGATCCGCCCGGCGAGCTGGTCACCGGTGTGTGCCGGCGGCTGGTCCGGCAGATCGAGGACGGCTCCCGCCTGGCCCTCACCGACCTGCTGCCCGGCGACCTGTGGGCGGAGGGTTCGGTCGACGGGCTCACCACGACGGTCGGTGACGCCGCGGGGCGGCCGGTCAGCCTGGGCTTCACCGAGCTGACCCCGCACTGGCTGGTCAGCGGCCGCTCCCAGGCCGGGCGCTCGGCGTTCCTCACCGACGCGCTCTTCGGCCTGGCCGCCCGCTACGGCCCCGACGAGCTGGTCCTCTACCTGGCCGACGTCGACGACGGCGAGTCCTTCGTGGAGTTCCTCCAGACCGAGCGGGACCGGTCGTGGGTGCCGCAGGTCCGGGCCGCCGGGATGGCCGCCGACCGCGAGTACGTGGCGGACCTGCTCGGCGAGCTGGAGGCCGAGCTGCGCCGCCGGGAGGAGGCGGCCCGGCGGGCCGGCGGGCAGCGTTACGCCGAGCTGCGCCAGCACCAGTCGCTGCCCCGGATCGTCTGCGTGATCGACAACTTCCCGCTGCTGCTGCGCGAGCGGGACCGGCTCGCCGCCGACCTGCTGACCCGGCTCGACGGGCTGGCCCGCGCCGCCCGGTCGTACGGGATCCACCTGGTCCTGGCCGGCGAGGGCGACCTCGGCATCGGTGGCCCGCGGGACCCGCTGCTCGGCCAGTTCCCGGTGCGGGTGGCGCTGCCGGGCGGTTCGGCCGTGCTGGAGCCGACCAACGACGCGGCGGCCGGCCTGCCGGTGGGCAGCGCCGTGGTGAACACCGCCGGTGGGCTGGGCGGCCCGCGCGGCGCGACCCGGGGCCACGAACGGATGATCCGGTTCCCCGACCCGCACGACGACCCGGCCGTCCTCGCCGACCTGCGGCACCGGCTCTGGTCGGCCCGGCCCGAGGGGACCGCCCCGCCGGTGGTCTTCGCCGGGTTCGCCCGCCCGCTGCTCGCCAACGACCCGCGGCACCGGGCCGCGCTGGCCGGGCGGGCGCACGCGCCCGCCGCCCTGCTCGGCCGGGCGGTGGACGTCCGGCGCTCCACGGTGGCCGTGCCGCTCGGGCCGGCCGCCGGCCGGAACCTGGCCGTGCTGGGCCGCGACGAGGAGGCCGAGCGGCTGCTGGGCACGGCGGTCCGCAGCGCGGCGGCGGCGCACCCCGGCGCGACGCGGTTCGTGCTGGCGCCGCTGGCCAACGGGTCGGCCGAGCCGGCCGGCGTGCTGGCCGCCGAGCTGGCCGGGCGGCACCGGGTGGAGATCGTCGACGTGACCGGGCTGCGGGCGGCGATGGCCTCGGACGAGCCGGGTTACCTCGTGGTGTTCGGCCTGGACGTGCCGGACGCGAACGAACTGCCGCCCGACCTGCTGCGGGCGCTGCTGCTGGAGGGCCCACCGGCCGGCCGGCACCTGCTCGGCTGGTGGCGCACGGTGGCCCCGCTGGCCGGGCTGCTCGGTCCCGAGGGCGAGGTGGACAAGCTCACCGCCGTGGTGGTCACCGACGTGCCCGGCGCCCGGCTGGAGCAGCTCTTCGACCGCCCGGTGCTCTGGCGGCCACGGCCGGGCCGCGCGGTGCTCTGGGACGGCCCCGGCGAGCAGGGCACGGTCCTGGTGCCGTTCGGGGAGGGATCATCGTGAGCGCGAGGAGTGAGCCGGTCTTGCGAGCCCCGCAGTCGCGAACCCAGGAGACATCGTGAGCGCGAGGAGTGAGCCGGTCTTGCGAGCCCCGCAGTCGCGAACCCAGGAGACATCGTGAGCGCGAGGAGTGAGCCGGTCTTGCGAGCCCCGCAGTCGCGAACCCAGGAGACATCGTGAGCGCGAGGAGTGAGCCGGTCTTGCGAGCCCCGCAGTCGCGGACCCAGGAGGCACCGTGAGCGAGACCGGCACGGCGGTGCCCGCGCCCCGGTCCGGCGGCCCGACGGTCGACCCGGACCCGGCCGGGGCGGCCTGGGCGGACTATGTGGCCGCCGCCCGCCAGCTCGACGGCGTACGCCGGGCCGCGGCGACCGCCGCCAGTGAGCAGGCCCGGTCGGTGGCGGCCGCCCGGGAGGAGCTGACCGCGGTCCGCGAGCGCCTCGCCCCGCAGCAGTCGCGGCTGCGGGAGCTGGGCGTCCCGGCGATCTCGCTGCTGCCGACGCCGCCGGAGGTGTCCGAGGCGGCCCGGTCGATGGCGGCCGGGCCGGCGGCCGTGCTGGCCGCGCTGCGCACCGCCCGGGGCTGGGCGGACGCGGCGGACGACAGTCTCGCCGCGCGCGGCCTGCCCCGGTTGGCGCGCTGGCCGGCGTATCCCCGCAACCTGCTGGTCTACGGGCCGCTGGCGTTGCTGGTCCCGCTGGTCCAGCTCGCGATCTTCCTGGTCACGGGCACCGGCGCGGTGACGCTGCTCGCGCTCGTGGTGGGGCTGCCGCTGCCGGCGGTCGCGTTCATGCTGGGGTGGCTCGCGGTGGGGCGGCTGTTCCGGCCCCGACCGACCGACCGCGTGGACCGGACGCCCCGCTTCGGTGCGCTGGTCTGCCTGGTCCCGGCGGTGCTGGCCACGGCCGGCCTGCTGCTGGCCATGCTGGCCGGCTGAGTCCGGACACGACAGCGGGCCCCTCCCGTGGGAAGGGCCCGCTGTCGGTGCGGTCAGCGCGGGATGATCAGTGCCATCGCCTCGGCGCGTGACTTGGCGTCGTTCTGGAGGGTGCCCCGGACCGCCGAGGTGATCGTCTTGGCACCGGACTTCTGGATGCCGCGCATCGCCATGCACATGTGCTCGCACTCGAGCACCACCACGACGCCGCGCGGCGCCAGCTTGGTCATCAGCAGGTCGGCGATCTGCGAGGTGAGCCGCTCCTGCACCTGCGGGCGCCGGGCGAACACCTCGACCAGCCGGGCCAGCTTGGACAGGCCGGTGATCCGGCCGTCCGGGCCGGGGATGTAGCCGATGTGGGCGCTGCCCCGGAACGGGAGCAGGTGGTGCTCGCAGAGGCTCATCACGTCGATGTCCCGGACGAGCACCAACTCCTCGTGGTTGGCCTCGAAGGTGGTGCTGAGCACCTGCGCCGGGTCCACCCGCAGGCCGGCGAAGAGTTCCGCGTACGCGCGGGCGACCCGGGCCGGCGTCTGCTGGAGACCGTCCCGGTCCGGGTCCTCGCCGACGGCCACGAGGATCTCCCGGACCGCCTTCTCGATGCGGGCCAGGTCGACGCTCTCCTCCACCGGGCGCCCGGTCAGCTTGCCGCTGATCAGGCGCGCGGCGACGTAGTCGAGCGCGTCGTCCCCGTCGGGCTCGGTCGCGGAGACGGCCAGCTCCCGCTTGCGGGAGCTGGCCGTCGGGTCGGTGGTCAGTGGGTACCGTCCGAGTTGTTCGAGGGCGACCCGCCGACCGAGGCGCCGTCGGCCTGAGCCTGCGCCTTGAGGGTCTCCTTCTCGGCGGGCGTGAGCACGGGCGGCTCGGTGGAGGGCTGGCGCTTGCCGAAGCCGTGGTAGGGGGCCATCGGCGGGCGCTTCGCCACCCGGGCGCAGATCCGGGCCATGTCGGCCGTGGAGAGGGTCTCCTTCTCCATGAGCTCGAGCACGATGTTGTCCAGGACGTCCCGGTATTCCACCAGGATCTCCCAGGCCTCGTCGTGGGCCAGCTCGATCAGCGCCCGCATCTCGCCGTCGATCTCGGCGGCCACCGCGTCCGAGTAGTCCCGCTCGTGGCCCATGTTGCGGCCGAGGAACGGCTCGTCGCCGCTGGTGCCGTACTTGATCGCGCCGAGCTTGGAGCTCATGCCGTACTGCGTGATCATCGCGCGGGCCAGCTGCGTGGCCTTCTCGATGTCGTTGCCGGCGCCGGTGGTGGGCTCGTGGAAGACGAGCTCCTCGGCGGCCCGGCCACCCAGCGCGTACGCCAGGGTGTCGATCATCTCGGCCCGGGTCTGGGTGTACTTGTCCTCGGTCGGCAGGACCAGCGTGTGGCCCAGCGACCGGCCCCGGGACAGGATGGTCACCTTGTGCACCGGCGCGGCGTGCGGCAGCGCCCAGGCGACCAGCGCATGCCCACCCTCGTGGTACGCGGTGATCTTCTTCTCCTGGTCGCTCATCACCCGGGTCCGGCGCTGCGGACCGGCGATCACCCGGTCGATCGACTCCTCCAGGGAGTCGTTGGTGATCGCCCGCTGGTCCTTTCGGGCGGTGAGCAGCGCGGACTCGTTGATCACATTGGCCAGGTCGGCGCCGCTGAAGCCGGGGGTGCGCCGGGCGACCGAGTCGAGGTCGACGTCGGGCGTGAACGGCTTGCCCTTGGCGTGCACCCGCAGGATGGCCTTGCGGCCCTCCATGTCGGGGGCGTCGACCGGGATCTGCCGGTCGAAGCGGCCCGGGCGCAGCAGCGCCGGGTCGAGGATGTCCGGCCGGTTGGTGGCGGCGATCAGGATGACGCCGCCCTTGGTGTCGAAGCCGTCCATCTCGACGAGCAGCTGGTTGAGGGTCTGCTCCCGCTCGTCGTGACCGCCGCCCATGCCGGCGCCGCGGTGCCGGCCGACCGCGTCGATCTCGTCGACGAAGACGATCGCCGGCGCGTTCGACTTGGCCTGCTCGAAGAGGTCGCGGACCCGGCTGGCGCCGACACCGACGAACATCTCCACGAAGTCCGAGCCGGAGATCGAGTAGAACGGCACACCGGCCTCGCCGGCCACCGCGCGGGCGAGCAGGGTCTTACCGGTGCCGGGCGGGCCGAAGAGCAGCACGCCCTTCGGGATCTTGGCACCCAGGGCCTGGTACTTCGCCGGGTTCTGCAGGAAGTCCTTGATCTCGTGCAGTTCCTCGACGGCCTCGTCCGCCCCGGCCACGTCCGCGAAGGTGGTCTTCGGCGTGTCCTTGGTGATCATCTTCGCCTTGGACTTGCCGAAGTTGAGCACCCGCGAGCCGCCGCCCTGCATCTGCGACATGAAGAACAGCAGCAAGAGCACCAGCAGCGCGATGGGCAGGAGGTTGACCAGCAGGCTCACCCAGATGCTGTCCGAGGAGACCTTGGTGTCGGCCGGGCCGGTGACCCGGTTGGCCGCCTTGGCGTCCAGCACCTCGTTCCAGACCTGGCCGCCCACCTCGTAGGGGAACTGGGCCTCGATCCGGTCGGTGGTGGTGTCGCCGAACTTCGTCTTCTGGGCCAGGTCGAGCTGGAGCGTCTGCTCCTTGTCCTGGAAGACCGCCTTGTTGATCTTTGCGGTGTGGAGCTGGTCGAGCGCCACCGACGTGTCCACGCGGTGGTAGCTCGGGCCAGCCGTGAAGAGTTGACTGAGCACAACGGCGCCGAGGATGACCAGGATGATCCAGACCACCGGTCGGCGGAAGAAACGCGTACGTTCCATGCTGTTGTCGGGCACCGAGGCGCCCGCATCCTCCTGATCGACGTCCTGACCGTCTGAATGGTGTCGCCGCCTCGGGCGGCGGCCGCAGCCGCCGTGCGGGCCGGCCCCGACCCCGAGGCGCGTCAACTGCCGCGCCGCGGTCATTCGACGGTACACCGTTCGCGCCAGATGCGAGCTTGCGAGCCCGGCACTTACGCGTACGGCGAACCCGGGTTTGGGCCGGCGTGGCGGGGAGCTCCCCACCCGGCCACCCGACCGCCCGGTCACGCGGTTCGAGGGGTCGGGCGTGGAGGGTGCCTCCACGTCACCGGCCTCTACCGTAGACCGGAAGGCTGAGAGCCCGCTGAACGTCGGCTGACGACCGGCCGGGTGCCGGGATCAGGCCCGGGCGTAGACCTCGGGCTTGAGCACGCCGACGTAGGGCACCTCGCGGTAGCGCTCACCGAAGTCGAGGCCGTAGCCGACCACGAACTCGGTCGGGATGTCGAAGCCGACGTACTTCACCGGGACCGGCACCTTGACCGCGTCCGGCTTGCGGAACAGGGCGACCACCTCGACGCTGGCGGCGGAGCGCGACTCCAGGTAGCGCAGCAGCCAGGAGAGGGTCAGGCCGGAGTCGACGATGTCCTCGACGACCACCACGTGCCGGCCGGCGATGTCCCGGTCCAGGTCCTTGAGGATCCGCACCACGCCGGAGGAGGTGGTGCCCTGGCCGTACGAGGAGACGGCCATGAACTCCAGCTCGGCGGGCGGGCCCTGGCGGCCCAGCGCGCGGGCGAAGTCGGCCATGAACATGACCGCGCCCTTCAGCACGCACACGAGCAGGAGACCGTCCTCGACGTGGGCGTAGTCCGCCGAGACCTGCTTGGCGAGTTCCGCGGTCTTCTCGCGGATCTGCGCCTCGGAGATGATCACGTGGTCGATGTCGGCGTCGTACCAGGAGCCGTCAGCCATGCTCCTAGCCTGCCGTACGCCGGATGGCCTCCGTCGGCGGGGCCGCCCCTTTTGGCGCGGTCCCGCCGAGGATTAACGGCGCACATGGAGCAAATCACCTCAGCAGGTGCGGGAGCGCCAGCGGCGCCCGTCCTCGGTCGGCTTCCAGTCGGCCGAGTCCCGGGTGTCGGCGGTCAACCCGGAGGCGCTGGCGCCGACGAGGAGGAGCAGGAAGAAGAGGAGCAGCAGAACGGTCATGGCGGCGCTCGCTTTCGCGTGGTTGATGTGGTTTTCGCCGCCGGTGCGCACCGGACACCATCAAGTTTGCGACCCGCCGTACGGTTCGGACAGTGGCAGGAATGCCAGTGGGCCTCGATTTCCTGCCACCTATCGGGTTACCCTCGTCACATGCTTCGATCCGTCGCCGTCGTGGCCCTCGAAGAGGTCGCCGCATTCGAACTCGGTGTGGTCGCCGAGGTGTTCGGCACCGACCGCACCGCCGACGGCTTCCCCGGCTACCGGTTCGACGTCTGCACCGTGGACGGCGGCCCGGTCCGCAGCCGCTCCGGCTTTCTGCTCACCCCCACCGCCGACCTGACCGCGATCGAGGACGCCGACCTGGTGGCCGTGCCCGCCCACGGCGACGGGACGGCCCCGGTCCCCGAGCCGGTGCTGGCCGCCCTGCGCCGGGCCGCCGACCGGGGCGCCTGGCTGCTCAGCGTCTGCTCCGGCGCGTTCGTGCTCGGCGAGGCGGGGCTGCTGGACGGGCGCGACTGCACCACCCACTGGCGGCACGTCGACGAGCTGCAGGAGCGGTTCCCGGCGGCCCGGGTGCACTGCAACTCGCTCTACGTGCAGGACGGGCGGCTGCTCACCAGCGCCGGCACCGCCGCCGGCATCGACGCCTGCCTGCACCTGGTCCGCCAGGCGCACGGCTCGGCCACGGCCACGCGGCTGGCCCGCCGGATGGTCGTCCCGCCGCACCGCGACGGCGGGCAGGCCCAGTACATCGAGGCGCCCATCCCGAAGGCCCCCGAGGCGCCCACCCTGGAGCCGGTGCTGGAGTGGCTGATGGGACACCTGGACCGGACGGTGAGCGTGGACGAGCTGGCCGCCCGGGCCGGAATGGCGCCCCGCACCTTCGCCCGCCGGTTCCGGGCCGAGACCGGCACCACGCCCCACGACTGGCTGACCAACCAGCGGGTCCTGCTCGCGCGGCGGCTGCTGGAGGAGACCCGGCTGAGCGTGGAGAACGTGGCCGACCAGGCCGGGTTCGGCGACGCGGCGGCGCTGCGCCACCACTTCACCCGCCGGGTCGGCACCACCCCGCACGCCTACCGGACCACCTTCCGGGAGCGCGTCGACGCCTGATCCGGGGCGCCCGCCACCGCGGGCTCGGCGAGCTGGCGGTGTCCCGAGCGGCCGGACACGGCCACCTCGGCCGGCTGGCGGTTCGGCATGCGGACCGCCGGGGCGGGTCAGGTGGTGAGGCGGCCGGCGTGGCGGCGGACGAGGAGGCCGCCGGGCAGATGGACGGCGCCCTGCCCGCGCCAGTCCGTGACCAGGGCGTCCAGCGCCGCCACGTGCCGGTGCGACAGGGCGGCCGGCGAGGCGCCCAGCTCCCGGGCCCAGGCGTGCAGCACCCGGGTGCGTACGGCCGCGGGCAGCGCGGCCAGGCCGTCGACCGAGAGCCCGCCCTCCGCGGCCCGGGCTGCGGAGAGCCCGGCGGCGGCCACATCGTCCAGGGCCGCGTTGTCGGCGGCCAGCAGGCGGGCGGTCCGGGCCAGGTTGTCGACCACCCCGGGGCCGAGCGCCCGGACCAGCGCGGGCAGCACGTCGGCGCGGACGCGCGAGCGGGCGTACGCGGGGTCGGCGTTGTGCGGGTCCTCCCACGGCGTGAGCCCGAGCGCGGCGCACGCCTCCCGGGTGTCGTCGCGGGGGACGTCGAGCAGCGGGCGGAGCAGCGGCACCCCGTCCCGCTCGCGGCGCGGCGGCATGCCGGCCAGGCCGCGCGGGCCGGCGCCCCGGGCCAGCGCGAGCAGCACCGTCTCGGCCTGGTCGTCGCGGGTGTGACCGAGCAGGATCCCGGCCGCGCCGTACCGACGGGCCGCGGCGAGCAGGGCGTCGTACCGGGCCTCCCGGGCGGCCGCCTCGGGGCCTCCGGGCCGGCCGGCGACGATCACGGGAACCACCTCGACGGGATCGAGACCGATCTCGCGCCCCCAGCGGGCCACCCGTTCGGCGCGCTCGGCCGAACCGGACTGCAGGCCATGGTCGACGGTCACCAGGCCGGCCCGGCGGCCCAGGCGCGGCGCCACGAAGGCGGTGGCGGCGGCCAGGGCCAGCGAGTCGGCGCCGCCGGAACACGCGACCAGCACCGGCCCGGCCCCGGGCAGCCCGGTCAACGCGCGGCGTACGGCGAGCCGGACGGCGGCGACCGCCGGGGCGAGCGCGGCCCGGTCGCCGGTCGGTCGCGACCGCGGTGCCGGCGAACCCGGCTCGCTCCTGGCCCGGACCACCGACTCAGCCGGCGGACGGGGGGACGCTCGCCGGCCCGCCGTGCACCCGGGCCACCCAGGCGTCCGGGTCGCCCAGCTCGTCGAGCCGGGGCAGGGTGAGCGGCGAGGAGAAGATCTTGTTGAAGCCGGCCATGCCGACCCGGTCCACGACGCCGTGCACGAACTTGCGGCCCTCGGCGTACTGGCGCATCTTGACCTCGATGCCGAGCACCCGGCGGATCGCCTTCTCCAGGGCGTTGCCCGACTCGCGGCGGCGGTTGAACGCCGCCCGGATCGCGTCGACGCTGGGAATGACCTGCGGGCCGACGCCGTCCATGACGAACTCGGCGTGCCCCTCGAGCAGGGTCATCAGCGCGGTGAGCCGGTCCAGCACGGCCCGCTGCGCGGGGGTCTGCACGATGTCCAGCACGCTGGCCCGGCTCTCCGGGTCCTTCACCGCGTCGGAGAGCGTGGCCACGCCGCGGCGCAGCCGCTCCAGCAGGTGCTCGCCGCCCTGCGACGCGTCCACGAACGCCTGCACCTCGCTGAGGAAGTACGCCCGCATCCACGGCACGGCGGTGAACTGGGTCCGGTGGGTCACCTCGTGCAGGCAGACCCAGAGCCGGAAGTCCCGGGGGTCGGCCCCCAGCTTCCGCTCCACCTCGACGATGTTCGGGGCGACCAGCAGCAGCTGGCCGGGGTCACCCGCGAAGACCTCGTACTGGCCGAGCACCCGCCCGGAGAGGTAGGCCAGCACGGTGCCGGCCTGCACCCCGGTGAGCCGGGACCCGATCGCCTCGGTGAGCGGCCCGGGGCGCTTGGCGCCGGAGAGCCGGTCCACCAGCGGGGTGATCACCTCGCGCAGCCCGGCGATGTTGGCGGCCGCCCAGTCCCGGCGGTCGACCACGCGGACCGGCGGGTGGGTGACCTGGGAGCGCAGGCCGGTGTAGTCGGCGACGTGGCCGGCGGCCTCCTCGGTCAGCCGGCGCAGCTCGCCCACCACGTCGGTGGCCTCGGCGTACGACACCCGGGGGCCCGACTTGCCCAGCGCCCCCGCGGTCGCGGCGGCCAGATCCCAGTCCACGAACTGCGCCATGGACCCACCGTACCCGCGCCGCAACACCCCCACCCGGGCTCGCGAGCGCGGATCGACGCCGGTCGCACCGGGCAGGACGGTCAGCGGCAGCCGCAGCCGGCCAGCGCGGAGGAGATCCGGTCGAGGGCCTGCCGGGTCTCGTCGAGGCTGTCCGGGGTGCGGTCGGTGAGGATCGCGAAGGTGAGCAGCCGGCCGTCGGCCGTGGTGACCAGCCCGGCGATGGCGTTCACCCCGCTGAGCGTGCCGGTCTTCGCCCGGACGACGCCGGCGCCGGCCTTCGTCACCGACGCCTGGTAGCGCTCGTCGAGGGTGCCGGACCAGCCGCCCACGGGCAGGCCGCCGAAGATCGCGGCCAGGTCGGGGTGGCTCCCGTTGCCGGCGAGCGTGATCAGGTCGGTGAGCAGCGACGGGCTGATCCGGTTGGTGCGGGACAGGCCGCTGCCGTCGGCCAGGCTGATCTCGCCGGCCGGCAGCCCCAGCTCGCCGAGCACCTGGTCGGTGGCGGCCGCGCCGCCGGCGAACGAGCCGGGCTTGCCCTTGGCGATCGCGACCTGGCGCGCCATCGCCTCGGCGATCACGTTGTCGCTGTCACTGATCATGATGTCGACCAGGCGGACCATCGGCAGCGACTGGACCTTGCCCAGCTCGGCCCCCGGGGCGGGGGTGCCGGTCGCCGTCGCGCCGGAGGCGGCGGGAGCGGTGCCCCGCTTCGCCTCGGCGGCGGCCCCGGTGAGCCCGAGGAGCTTGGCGAACTGCCGGCCGGCGGTGAGGTCCGGCTGCGGCACCCGCTCGGCGGCGTGGTTCATGGCCTCCTCGGTCCGGCGGGCCTCCGCCGGATCCCGCCGCGCGCCGTCGGTCATCAGCGCGGTGATCGCCGCGCCGAACCCGCCGGTCGGGATGTCCGAGTCCCAGCCGGGCTCGTAGACCGGGCCGCTGAACAGGGACGAGTCGACGGTGACCTTGGTCGGGGCGGTGCCGCCGAGCGCCTTGCGCACCTGGGCGGCGAGGTCGTCCAGGCGGGCCGCGCCCGGGTAGAAGCCGTTCTTGTCGACCGCGAGGGTGGGGTCGCCGCCACCGACCAGGACCACCTCGCCGGGGGCCGCGCCGGCCACCGCCCGGGTGGGGATCCGGTACGCGGGGCCGCGCGCCGCCAGCACGGCGACCCCGGTGGCCAGCTTGGTCACCGAGGCGGGCACGGTCGGGCTGTCCTGCCCGCGGCCGTAGAGGGCCTCACCGGTGGTCACGTCGGCCACCGACACGTTCACCCGGTCACCGAGCGCGGCGGCGCCGACCAGTGGTTCGAGCGCGGCGCGTACCCCCTCGGGGGTGGGCTGTGGCGCGTTGCCGTCCGCGCCGGCCAGCACGGCGGGCGGGGGTGGCTCGGGCGACTGCGCGGCGGCGGTCGGGGTGTCGTCGCCACCCAGCCAGCCGGCAACCGGGCCGGGGCGGACCACGGCCAGCCCGACCGCGGCCAGGGCGACGATGAGCACGCCGGCCAGGACCGCGACCAGCCGGACCGGGCGCCGGCGGGGCGGCGGGGGCGTCGGCGGGAGCGGGGCGGCGCCGACCGGCGGCACCGGCGGGCTCACGGGGATGCCGCCGGGAGCGTCGTAGCCCGGCCAGCTCACCGGGGCGGCCGGACCCGGGCCGTAATCCCGGGGGTCCGCGTGCCCGTGCTGCCGGGCATCGGCGTGCCCGTACTCCCGCGGGGCCGCGCGGCCGTACTCCTGCGGACGGCCGTACTCCTGCGGGGCGGGGCGACCGTACTCCTGCGGGGTGGCGCGACCGTGGTCCTGGGGAGCTGGGCGGCCGTGTCCGGCGGGGCCGGGGTGGCCGTACTGCCCGGGGTTGGCGCGGCCCACCGGGGCGGACCCGACGGGCGGCCCGGGGCGGTGGCCGGGGGTGGTGCCGGGGATCGAGACGCGGCCGGTGGCCCCGCCGGAACCGGAACCCGCGGACCTGGGCCCGTCAACCCCCTCGGGGCGGTAGTGTGAATCTTCCCTCCCCACGACCCCCTCCTCCCCCGCTCAAAAGCGCCTTGGGTGACACTACTTCGGTCCGAACACTATGCGGCGGCCGGAGCCGGCGGGGGGCGTTCACCCCGTCCGGTGGGCGACGCCACTGGTTTCCGTTAGCCAGCGTGGGCAAACGAGGGAGCGTGGGAGATGGATTTCGACGTCACGGTTGAGATCCCCAAGGGTCACCGCAACAAGTACGAGGTGGACCACGCGACCGGCCGGATCCGGCTGGACCGCACCCTCTTCACCTCCACGCAGTACCCGGCCGACTACGGCTTCATCGAGGGCACGCTCGGCGAGGACGGCGACCCGCTGGACGCGCTCGTGCTGGTGCCCGAGCCCACCTTCCCGGGCTGCCTGATCCGCTGCCGCACCATCGGCATGTTCCGGATGACGGACGAGAAGGGCGGCGACGACAAGGTCCTCTGCGTGCCCTACGAGGATCCGCGCCAGGAGCACCTGCGGGACATCCACCACCTGGGCGAGTTCGACCGCCTGGAGATCCAGCACTTCTTCGAGGTCTACAAGGACCTGGAGCCGGGCAAGTCGGTCGAGGGCGCGACCTGGGTGGGTCGCACCGAGGCCGAGGCCGAGATCGTGGCCTCGTACCAGCGTGCCAAGGAGGCCGCCGAGCGCGGCGAGACCCTGCACTGACCTGATCCGCGCCGACGGGCCCGGGCCGCTCCAGCGAGCGACCCGGGCCCGCGTGCGTGCGGGTCAGCCCAGCAGGCCGCGGGCCCGGTCGTAGAGGTCGAGCACCGCGCAGGCGACCGGGACCACCGCGACCACCAGCGCGGTGTCGGTCAGGTCGGCCAGCCGGCCGAGGTACGGGGAGACCGGCCGCCGGGCGTACGTGGCGCCGGCCGCCACGGCGAGCAGGGCCACGGCCAGCCCGCCGACGGTCAGCGCCAGCCGGCCGGCCGGACCGGCCCGGTCGGCGAGCACCGCGCCGAGCAGGGCGTACCCGATCAGCCCGGCGGCGACGGCGGGCACCCGGTGGCGGACCGCCACGAAGAGCCGGGAGCGCAGCAGCAGCACCCCGCAGCCGACCGCCACGAGCAGCCGGCCGGCGGCGCCGCCGGTGGTGGCGAGCACCGCGGCGGCCACGACGGCCAGCACCGCGTGCCCGAGCAGCATCCCGGTCAGCATCTCCTCGGTGCGGGCCACGGCCGCGTGCACCCGGGTCCGGTCGGGCAGGTCGCGCACACCCGCCGGGCCGCCGGCCGGCGCGGGCAGGGTGATCGGCGGCAGCGGCACCTTGCCGAGCCGGATGGCCAGCAGCGGCAGCCCGCCGAGCGCGAAGACCAGCGCGCAGAGCAGCACGGCGGCGGTGCCGGCCGGGTCGAGGAACAGCCCGCCGAGGCCGGCGGCCGCGCCGGCCGTGCCGGCCGTCGCGCCGGCCAGGAAGACCCGGGACCGGCTGGCCACCCCGAGCAGGGCGAGCACCGACACGAGCAGGAGCGCCACCGAGCCGGCGAGCAGTTCCGGTGCGCCGACCCAGCGCAGCGGCGCGAGCGGGCCGACCGGGTCACCGGAGCCGACCGCCAGCGCGCCGGCCGCGGCGGCCCAGGGCAGCGCGTACCCGCCGAGGGTGGCGCCGACCGGCCCGTCACCGAAGGCCCGGGAGGCGGCGGTGGCGGCGAGCACCAGGAGCAGGGCCACCGCGGCGGCGACCGGCCAGCCACTGCGCGGCCCGGGACCGGCGGTCAGCACGGCGAGCAGCCCGACGGCCAGCGGCACGCCCGCCCCGGCCAGGGCGGCGGCCCGCGTGGCCCCGGGCGACCAGGCGGCACCGCGACGGCGCGCCCCGTCGGCGATCGCCTCGACCACGTCGTCGTACTCCAGCTCGGGCCACTGGGCGCGGGCCGGGACGAGGTGCAGCACCTCGCCGTCGCGGACGCCCTGGGGCAGCAGCGCCTGCGCGGTGGCCAGCGCGCCGCCGTCGGTCCGGCGCAGCACCCAGCCGCCGTGCCGTTCGCCGTCGTCGGCCAGCCCCTCACCGGCGTGCCGGAGCACCTCGGGCAGCAACTCGGCCAGGGGTACCTGCTCCGGCAGGGCCACGTCGACCCGCCGCCGGGGGGCGCTGATCGTGACCCGGGCCAGCCCGCTTGTCATCGATGTCTCTCCATATCGAGCGGGAACGGTGGCTGACGGACGACTGGACTTTACCTACGATGAGCCAGGCTCGGGTTACCGAGAGCCATGGGGAGGCCGAGTGTCCACTGTCGTCATCAAGCGGCCACCGCGCCGCCCGGCGCCGGAGATCCCGGCGGGTGAGCTGCCCGTGGAGGCACCCCCGGAGATCCCCGCGGTGGCCGGTGGGCGCTGGCAGCAGGCGCTCATGGTGCTGCCGATGCTCGGCGGGACGGTGGCCATGGCCATGATGTTCGGCCGGGGCGGCGGGGCCTACTCGTACGTGGTGGGCGGCATGTTCGGGCTCTCCTCGGTGGCGATGCTGGTGACCTCGTGGGGCAGCGCAGGGCCGAAGAGGTCCGAGATGATGGCCGCCCGCCGGGAATACCTCCGGCACCTCGCCGCCCTGCGCCGCCGGGTCCGGGAGACCGCCGGGGCGCAGCGGGCCGGGCTCTACTACCGGCATCCCGACCCCGGGCGGCTCTGGTCGACGGTGGACAGCCACCGGGTCTGGGAGCGCCGGCCGGGCGACCCGGACTTCGCGGTGGTCCGGGTCGGGGTCGGGCCGCAGACGCTGGCCACCCCGCTGCTGCCGCCGGTGACCAGGCCGCTCGACGAGCTGGAGCCGATGACCGCGGGCGCGCTGCGGCGCTTCCTGGACGCGTACTCGGTGGTGCCGGACCTGCCGGTGGCGCTCTCGCTGCGCAGCTTCGCCCGGGTCTTCGTGCGCGGCCCGGCCGGCGCCGTCCGCGGCGCGGGTTCCCCCGCCGCCCAGGCGCTGGCGCGGGCGGTGCTCACCCAGCTCGCCGTCTTCCACGCCCCCGACGAGCTGCTGATCGCGGTCTGCGCCGGGCCGGAACGGCGGGCCGGCTGGGAGTGGGTCAAGTGGCTCCCGCACGCCCACCACCCCGTGCGCACCGACGCGCTCGGCCCGGTCCGGCTGGTCACCAGCTCGGCCGCCGAGCTGGAACGGCTCCTCGACGACGTGCTGGGCAGCCGGTCCCGGTTCAGCCCGGCCGGTCCGGCCACGGACGGGCCGCACGTGGTGGTGGTGCTCGACGGCGGCGACCTCACCGGCGCCACCGACCTGGCCGGCGACGGCGGGATCGACGCCGTCACGGTCCTCGACCTGGACACGCCGCCACCCCGCCTGCTCGACCGGTACGCCCTCCTGCTCGACCTGGTCGACGGCCGGCTGCACTCGCACTCCGCCGACGGGCACGCCGACGTGGGCGCGGCGGACGCGCTGGAACCGGCCGACGCCGAGGCGGTCGCCCGCCGGCTCGCCCCGCTGCGGCTGGCCGGCACGGCACGCGGACCGGACGCCCCGCCCGGTGCCGAGCCCGGCCTGCCGGAGCTGCTCGGGCTCGGCGACCCGGTGAGCTTCACCGCCGAGCAGGGCTGGAGCCCCCGGGCGGCCCGGGACCGGCTCCGGGTGCCGATCGGGGTGGGCGCCGACGGCGGGGCGATCGAGCTGGACCTCAAGGAGTCGGCCCAGGACGGGATGGGCCCGCACGGGCTGCTCATCGGCGCCACCGGCTCGGGCAAGTCGGAGCTGCTCCGCACGCTGGTGCTCGGGCTGGCCGCCACACACAGCTCGGAGCAGCTCAACTTCGTGCTGGTCGATTTCAAGGGCGGCGCGACCTTCGCGTCCTTCGAACGGCTGCCGCACACGGCCGCGGTGATCACCAACCTGGCCGACGCGCTGCCGCTGGTCGACCGGATGGTCGACGCGATCAACGGCGAGCTGGTGCGCCGGCAGGAGCTGCTGCGCCGGGCCGGCAACTTCGCGAGCGTGCGCGACTACGAGCGGGCGCGCGGGGCCGGCAGCCCCCTCGCCCCGCTGCCGTCGCTGCTGCTCGTCTGCGACGAGTTCTCCGAACTGCTCTCCGCCAAGCCCGACTTCATCGACCTCTTCGTGCAGATCGGCCGGCTGGGCCGCTCGCTCGGCGTCCACCTGCTGCTCGCCTCGCAGCGGCTGGAGGAGGGCCGGCTGCGCGGGCTGGACACCCACCTGTCGTACCGGATCGGGTTGCGGACCTTCTCGGCGCTGGAGTCCCGGACGGTTCTCGGCGTGCCGGACGCGCACGAGCTGCCCCGCAGCCCGGGCCACGGTTACCTGCGCTCGGGCACCGAGCCGCTGGTCCGGTTCAAGGCCGCCTACGTCTCCGGCACGGTGCGCCGGCGCGGCGGCCCGGCGGGCGCGGCGGGTGCCGCCGGTCCCCGGCTGCTCGCCTTCTCCACCCACCTGGTGCCGGCGCCCGAGCCGGCCACCCCGGCCCCCCTCCCCGCCGAGGAGGAGACCGGCGAGACCCTGCTCGACCTGCTGGTGGGTCGCCTGGCCGGGCAGGGCCCGCCGGCGCACCGGGTGTGGTTGCCGCCGCTGGACGCCGCGCCCGCGCTCGACGAGCTGCTCGGCCCGGTCGGTGCGGATCCGGTCCGCGGGCTCACCGTGGGCAACCCGGAGCTGCACGGCGCCCTCCAGGTGCCGGTGGCCGTGGTGGACAAGCCGTTCGAGCAGCGTCGCGACCTGCTCTGGCTGGCCCTGGACGGCGCGGCGGGGCACGTGGCGGTGGTCGGCACCACCCGCAGCGGCCGCTCCACCCTGCTCCGCACCCTGGTCTGCGCGCTGGCGCTCACCCACACCCCGGCCGAGGTGCAGGTCTACTGCCTCGACTTCGGCGGCGGCGCGCTCGGCGCGCTGCGCGACCTGCCGCACGTCGGCGGGGTCAGCGGCCGCACCGACGACACGGCGGTCCGCCGGACCGTCGGCGAGGTCGCCACCGTGCTGGCCGAGCGGGAGCGGCGGTTCACCGAGGCGGGGGTCGAGTCGATGGCGGCGTGGCGCCGGCGCCGGGCCGCGGCGTCGGCCACCGACCCGTTCGGCGACGTGTTCCTGGTGGTCGACGGCTGGAACACCCTGCGCGGCGAATACGAGGACCTGGAACCCCTGGTCACCGAGCTGGCCACCCGGGGCCTGGCGTACGGGGTGCACGTGGTGGCGAGCGCCCTGCGCTGGTCGGACTTCCGGCCGGCCATCCGCGACCTCTTCGGCTCGCGTCTGGAGCTGCGCCTCGGCGACCCGGCCGACTCGCTGGTGGTGAAGCGGGCGCTCGCGGCGACCGTGCCGGACGGGCGGCCGGGGCGCGGGATCACGGCGGGCGGGCTGCACTTCCTCGCCGCCGCACCCCGGGTTGCCGGCGTCGGCGAGGAGACCGGCGACCTGGTGAAGGCGGTGGCCGGGGCCTGGACCGGGCCGGCCGCGCCCCGGGTGCGGCTGCTCCCGCCGGTGCTGCCCTACGCCGAGCTCGACCAGGCCGCCACCACCGGGCTGGCCTTCCCCATCGGCGTGGCCGAGGCGGACCTGCGCCCCGTGGTGCTGGACTTCGCGACCGAGCCCAACTTCGTGGTCTTCGGCGACGCCGAGTGCGGCAAGTCCTCGTTCCTGCGGGCGCTGGCCACCTCGATCGTCCACCGGTTCACCCCGGAGCAGGCCCGGGTGATCCTTGTCGACTACCGGCGCAGCCTCATGGGCACGATCGAGACGGCGCACCTGATCGGCTACGGGACCGCCGCGCCGCACACGGCCGAGCTGATCGAGTCGGCGGCCGGCTACCTCCAGGGGCGGCTGCCGGGCCCGCAGGTCACCCCGGCCGAGCTGCGTACCCGGTCGTGGTGGACCGGGCCGGAGCTGTTCGTGCTGGTGGACGACTACGACCTGGTGGCCGGCGGGCCGACCAACCCGCTGCGCGCGCTGGAGGAGCACCTGCCGCACGCCCGGGACGTCGGCCTGCACCTGGTGCTGGCCCGCCGCTCCGGAGGCGCCGGCCGCACCTCGTTCGAGCCGGTCGTCCAACGGCTGCGGGAGCTCTCCACGGCCGGGCTCGTGATGTCGGGCGGCCCGGAGGAAGGGCCGCTCGTCGGTCCGGTGAAGGCCGGCCCGCTGCCACCGGGCCGGGGCCGGCTCGTGACCCGGCGCGAGGGCGTACGCCTGGTCCAGCTCGCCCATCTCCCGCCCGGGTGACCGGAGTGGCAGCGTGGCGCACGGGAAAACCGGTAATCTCCGAGCAGCATGTGTCTGACGCGAGGAAATGGCTGGGGAATGTGACCAGGGATCGGCAGGGTGTTCCCACCGCGCCTCCCCGGCGTCTCGCCGGACGCGCGCTGCTCGGCGGGCTCGCAGTCGTGGCCGCCGTGGCCGGTCCACTCGCCCCGCCCGCCCACGCCGCCCCGATCGCCGCCGCCCCGGTCACCGCTTCAGGAGGGGTTGCCCGGCTGGCACCGGTGGACGAGCTCACCGGGATGGACCCGTCGCGCGACGGCCAGTGGCAGCTCGCCAAACTGCAGGCACAGACCGCGTGGCAGACCTCCACCGGTCGCGGCGTCATCGTCGCGGTGATCGACTCCGGAGTGGACGCTTCCCACCCCGACCTGGCCGGCCAGGTGCTGCCCGGCGTCGACCTGGTCTCGAGCGGTGCCGACGGGCCTGATCCGGTGGGGCACGGCACCACGGTCGCCGGCCTCATCGCCGGGCGCCGGGACGACGACCGGGGCGCCGTCGGGCTGGCGCCGGATGCCAGGATCCTTCCGGTCCGGGTGCTCGACCAGGAGAACCGGTACGACAACGCGGTCACCGTCGCCAACGGGGTGCGCTGGGCCGTCGACCACGGCGCCCGCGTGATCAACCTGTCCCTCGGCGGCACCGACACCAGCGCGCCCCTGGCCGCCGCCATCGACTACGCCTTCGCCCGCAACGTCGTGGTGGTCGCCTGCACGGGCAACCTCGCCACCTCCAAGGGCCGCGACGTCTGGTACCCGGCCCGTGAGCCCGGCGTCCTCGCCGTCACGGGGCTGGACGGCAACGACAACCTCTGGTCGGGCGCCATCACCGGCCACGAGACGGTGCTGAGCGCCCCGGCCACCGCCATCTACGGCGCCCGTCCCGGCGGCTACTGGCTGATGCAGGGCACCAGCTTCGCGGCTCCCCTGGTCGCGGCGACGGCGGCCCTGGTCCTGGCGAAGTACCCGCAGATGTCGGCCGCCGACGTGGTCAACCGGATCACCGCGACGGCACGGGACCTCGGGCCCACCGGTCGCGACGACCGGTTCGGTTACGGCATGGTGGATCCGGTGGCGGCGCTGACCTCCGACGTGCCCTCGGTGGCGCGCAACCCGCTCGACGACAACGGGTCCCCCGGCTCGGTGGGCTTCGGCTGGGCGCCCGGCTTCGACCCGGACAACCAGGCCGCCGCCGCGCCGGGCGCCGACCCGTTGAGCGTCGCCGCTCCGGAGCAGCAGACCCGGTGGGCGGCCCGCCCGGCCGGCCAGGTCGACAACACGGCGCGGGAGCGGCTCTGGCCGGGGCTCGCCCTGTTCGTCGCCCTGGTCACCAGTGCCGCGCTGGCGGTCCGCCGGTTCCGCCAGTCCCGCCGCTGACCGGCCCGTCTGACCGGGCCCCACCCTGGGTAGTGAACAGCGCATGAACACGCGCGGCGGCCTGATCTCCACGCCCGAGCGGTCCTGGCGGCGCCGCCGCCTCGACCCCGACCACTCGCTGGGACTCCGGCTGACCCTGGCCGCCACCGCCGCGTTCCTCGTGCTGGTGCCGTTCGCCCTGCTCGCGCTGCTGGTGCTGGGCGCCTGGTCACCCCTGTCCCGGCTGGACGCCGTGATCACCGACGCGTTGCACGGGTACGCCCTCGACCACCCCGCCTGGGTCCGGCTGACGGAGGTGTGGACCCACGTCTTCGGGCCCGGCCCGCTCCGGGTGGCCGCCGCCGGGGTGGTGGTCTGGTTGCTGTGGCGCGGCGCCCCGCGGCTGGCCCTCTGGGTGGTCACCACCATGACCGTCGGTGGGCTGCTCGGCGCCCTGCTCAAGCTGCTCGTCGGCCGGCACCGGCCGGACCTGCTCGACCCGGTGGCGCGGGCGGCCGGCTACTCCTTCCCGTCCGGTCACGCGCTGAACGCCACCCTGGCCGCCGGGGTGCTGCTGCTGGTCTTCCTGCCGTTCGCCCGGCACAGCCGGCCGCTGCGCGGCGTGCTCTGGACGGCGGCGGTGCTGATCGCCCTGCTGACCGGGCTCAGCCGGATCGCGCTGGGCGTGCACTGGACCAGCGACGTGGTGGGCGGCTGGCTGCTCGGTGTGGCGGTGGTGGCCGCCACCGCGGCCGCCTTCTCCACCTGGCGGACCCGGGTCGGCCGGCGGCCGGCGCGTACCGCGCGGGAGGGGGTCGAGCCGGAGCTGGCCGAGCCGGGGCCGGACGACCGCCACGCGTAGTCCGGCACCCGCCGGGGTAAAGGGCGGCTCATGTCCGATGTCGCGGTCCAGATCGCCCGGCGGGTGCTGCTGCCGGTGGCCCTGCTCTTCGCCGTCCTGGTGGGGCTCGGCCTCCTGGTCACCCGGGTGCTCGCCACCACCTGGCCGTTCACCGTGGAGGACGCGGTCAACCGCGAGTTCGCCGCGCACCGCACCGGCGGCTGGAACGACGTCTCGCTGGTGTTCAGCACGCTGGCCAGCACCCAGCTGATCGTCGTGGTGACCGTGCTGGTGGCGCTGGTGCTGCGGCTGGTGCTGCACCGCTGGCGGGAGCCGATCTTCCTCTGCGCCGCGGTGAGCGCGCAGGCACTGATCTTCCTCTTCACCACGATGGTCATCGACCGGCACCGGCCGGCCGTCGAGCACATGGACGACTCGCCGCCGACCTCCAGCTTCCCGTCCGGGCACACCTCGGCCGCCATGGCGCTCTACGTCGGCATCGCGGTGCTGCTGGCCCTGCGGGCCCGGAGCACCCCGGCCAAGGTCGCCTGGTGGTCCCTGCTGGTGCTGGTGCCGGTCGGGGTCGCGCTCACCCGGATGTACCGGGGCATGCACCACCCGAGCGACGTGGTGGCGTCCTTCCTCAACGGCGGCGCCTGCGTGGCGATCATGGCGCGGGCGGTGCTCGACCGCACGCTCACCTGGGGCCGGGCCAAGCTGCCGATCGGCCGCTCCGGCGGCGACGTGACCCCGGCGAGCACCGCCGCCGGCTGACCACCGGCCGGGCCGGCTCAGGTGCAGTCGCCGGTGGCCACGCCACGGGTACGCTCCGCGCCGGCCAGCGCCACCGACCGCGCCTCGGCGGCGGTGACCGCGAAGCCGGTGTTCGGGTCGTCCGCGGCGGCCGCGAAGATCACGCCGAGCACCAGCCCGTTCGAGGAGACCAGCGGCCCGCCCGAGTTGCCGCTGCGAACCAGCGCCCGGATCGTGTAGATCTCCCGGGTCACGTCACCGGCCGAGTAGATGTCCGGCCCGGTGATCCGGTCGACGTCGCGGATCCGGGCCGGGCGGGCGTCGTACGGGCCGTCGAGGGGGAAGCCCAGCACGATGGCGTCGGCCCCGCTGCCCGCCTCACCGGCGGCGAAGCGCAGCGACGGCCCGGGCAGCCCCGGGACGTGCAGCACGGCCAGGTCCCGCGCGGGGTCGTAGACGACCACCTCACCGTCGTAGCGCTCGCCGCGCAGTTCCACCGCCACCGACCGGGTGCCCGCCACCACGTGCGCGTTGGTCATCACCCGGTCGTCGGCGTACACGAAGCCGGAGCCCTCGATGCGGCGGGCGCAGCTCGGCGCGGAGCCCAACACCTTCACCACCGCCCGCTGGCTGTTCTTCACCACCTGGGAGTTGGCCAGCGCCGGGTCGGGCGGGGAGACCTGCCGGGCCCGGGTCGGCGCGAGGTCGCCGAAGACGTCCGGGAAGCCGTTGGTGTCGACGGTGTCGCGCAGCGCCGTGGACAGCTCCTGCGCCTTGTCCGGCAGCACCCGGTCGACCACGGTGAGCACCGCGCTGTTGCGCACCGAGGAGGCCAGCCAGGGCACCGACGAGGAGCCCAGCGGCACGGCGACCAGCCAGGCCACCAGCATGACCGCGAAGACCGAGATGATCGCGCCGCCGGCGTCGTCGACCTTCCGCCCGACCGGATCGGTGATCGCCGCCCGCAGACTGGAGCCGAGCCAGCCGGCCAGCGCCTGGCCCAGCACGGCCAGCCCGAAGATGGCCACCAGGGAGATCAGCACGCGGGTGCCGCTCTCGGCGAACTGCCGGGCGATCAGCGGCCCGACCTGCAGGCCGAGCAGCGCGCCCAGGAAGAAACCCGAGAACGACAGCGCCCCGATGACGAAGCCCTGACGGTATCCGCTGATCGCGAACACGAGCATGAGCAGGAGCAGTACGAGATCCACGGCGGACACGCCCCCAGGGTACGGGCACCGTGCCCGCAAGAGGCTGACCGCTCGCTGAACGTGACCTCCGGATCCGCGCCGGTGATCGCGGCCGGGTCAGCGCACCGGGCTCTCGTCGACCGCGTCGGTGCCGGCCGAGGGGGCCGGGGCGGCGCCGGGCGGCGGCAGCTCCACCACCCGGGAACGCGGCCAGGGGCGGGCCCAGCCGCCCATCTCCAGCAGGGTGTTCAGCACCCCCGCCGTGAAGCCCCAGACCAGCATGCCGCGCACCGAGAAGGCCGGGCCGATCCAGCCGCTCGGGTGGCGTACCCGCATCCGGTTCTCGGGGTCGACCAGCTCGGCGACCGGCAGCCGCGCGACGTGCGCCACCTCGGCCGGCTCGCGCGGGTGCACCGGGTGCGGGTCGTGCCACCAGGCGAGCACCGGCGTGACCACGAAGTCGCTGACCGGGATCCACAGCTTGGGGAGCTCGGCCAGCACGGTCACGCTGGCCGGGTCGAGGTCCACCTCCTCGTTCGCCTCGCGCAGCGCGGTGGCTCGGGCGTCGGCGTCCTCCGGGTCGGCCGCGCCGCCCGGGAAGGCCGGCTGCCCGGCGTGGTTGCGCAGCGTGGCGGCCCGCTGGAGGACCAGCACGTCCGGGCCGGTGCCCGGCTCCTCGCCGAGCAGCACCAGCACGGCGCTCTCCCGGCCGCCGCTCTCCGGGGTGGTGAGCCGGGTGAAGTCCTCGGCCCGGGCGCTGCCGAGCCGGCCGAGCAGCGGGTCGAGCCAGTCCGGCGGCCGTCGGGTCACAGCCGCACCCCGAGCTGGGTACGGACCAGCTCGGCCAGCCGGGCGTCGTCCAGCGCGCCGGTCGAGTCGGTGTGCCGGATCCGCCCCTCGGCGTCGACCAGGACGGTCAGCGGGAAGGCGTTGCGGCCGAGCGCCCGCTCGAACGCGTCGCCCTGGTCGACCAGCATGGGGAACCGGACACCGAAGTCCTCGCCGATGGACTGCGCCCCGCCGCGGCTGTCCCGGCTGTTGACCCCGATCACCTGGAACCGGCCGTCGGCCCGCTCGCTGAGCCGCTGGAAGGCGGGCAGCTCCTTGCGGCACGGCGGGCACCAGGACGCCCACACGTTGATCACCGCCGGCCCCCGGATGTCGCGCACATTGACCGGGGTACCGCCGGTGAAGCAGGAGAGGGTCAGGTCGGGCAGTGGGTCGCCGGAGACGCCGGCCGGGGCCGGGCCGGAGGACGGTGCGGCGGCCGTCAGCGGGGCGCAGTCGGCGAACGGCGAGGGCCGCTCGGCCCGGGTGGCCGGCGGCGGGCCCGCCGGCTCGTCGGTGGTGCCGGTGCAGCCGGCCACCGCGAGCAGCAGCGGGACGAACAGGTACGCGAGCCGACGGGTCACGGCACCTCCGCCGCGACCGCCTGCTGCGGCACCAGGTCGGGGTCGATGCCGACGGCCGCCGCCAGGTCCCGGGCGCGGGGGCCCTTGAGCAGCTTGGCCGCGGCCACCGGATCGGTCGGCCCGGTGCCGTACGCCGGGCAGAGCTTCGCCAGCGTGCAGGCGCCGCAGGCCGGCTTGCGGGCGTGGCAGACCCGCCGGCCGTGGAAGATGATCCGGTGCGACAGCATCGTCCAGTCGCGCTTCGGGTAGAGCGCGCCGATCGCGTGCTCGATCTTGACCGGGTCGGTCTCGGTGGTCAGCTGCCACCGCTGCACGAGGCGCTGGAAGTGGGTGTCGACGGTGATGCCGGGGACGTCGAAGGCGTTGCCGAGGATCACGTTGGCGGTCTTGCGCCCGATCCCCGGGAGGGTGACGAGGTCGGCCAGCCTGCCGGGCACCTCGCCGTCGTAGCGCTCGCAGAGGGCCTGGCCCAGGTTGATCAGTGAGCTGGTCTTGTTGCGGTAGAAGCCGGTGGGCCGGATCAGCTCCTCCAGCTCGGCGCGGTCGGCCCCGGCGTAGTCCGCCGCCGTGCGGTAGCGGGCGAACAGCTTCGGGGTGACCTCGTTGACCTTCTTGTCCGTGCACTGCGCCGACAGGATCGTGGCGACGGCCAGCTCCAGCGCGTTGGAGTGGTCGAGCTCACAGTGCGCATCGGGGTGGGTCTCGGTCAGCACCCGGCCGATCCGGCGGGCGCGGCGCGTGCGGCCGAGGTCGGTCTCGGGGGAGCGCGTGGTCACGCCGGCCAGCCTACGTCGCGGGGACGACGTCCCGGCGAGGCCCACGCGGGCGGCGGTGCGGCTCAGCCACCCGCCGGAGTGCTGATCTTGCCGGACCCGTCGAGTCGCGCGCCGGTCTCCGGGAAGTCGGCCCGGCTCATCTCGCGGACCAGCCCGAGCCCCCGGTCCTGCCCGTCGACGGCCGGCCGGCCCACGCTGTTCATCTGGGTCGAGGTGAACTGGCCCCCGACGAAGCGGCCCTCCGCGGTCAGCGAGACCTTCAGCACGCCGCCCCAGCCGAGGCGGCCCGAGCTGTTCAGCGACTTCCCGCCGCCGGCGAAGTTGCCCAGGCTGTAGGCGATCAGCCGCCCCTTGTAGAACTCCATGCCGCGCAGCACGTGCGGGCCGTGGCCGATCACCAGGTCGGCGCCGGCGTCGATCACGGCGTGGGAGAAGCGGATGGGATCGCCGCGGTTCTCGCCGAAGAACATCTCGGTGCCGGGCTTCACGTGGCTGCGGTCGGCGCCCTCGGCGCCCATGTGCACCTGCACCACGACCAGGTCGGCCATCCCCTTGGCCATGGTGATGACCTGCTTCGCGGCGTCGATGTCGACAAGGCTGTTCGACCAGGGGTACGACGAGAAGCCGGCCACCGCGACCTTGATGCCCTTGACGTCGACCACGGTGATCTCGCCGGGCGCGCCAGTGTGCTTGAGCCCGTGCGCCTCCAGCGCCGACTGGGTGTTCTCGTAGCCCTGCTGGCCGTAGTCGTAGCCGTGGTTGTTGGCCTGGTTGAGCAGCTGGAACCCGGCCGTACGCAGGTGCGCCGCCCAGCCCGGCGGCGCCCGGAACTGGTAGCAGTTCTTCGGCTTCGGGCCGCACTTGCCGGCGCCGGTGTCGTCGGTGAGCGGCTCCTCCAGGTTGCCCATCACGAGGTCGCCCTTGAGCGCGGCCTTGACGTCGTCGAAGAAGCCCTTCCCGCCGTTGGCCGGCAGCCGGGACGGGGCGTTGCCCATGATCACGTCGCCGGTCGCGGTCAGCGAGATCGACTTCTCGGTCGCCTCGCCCGGCGCGGCGGCTTGGTCGCCCTCGACCGGAGCCCCGGACGCGGTCGACCCACCACCCTGACCCGCCTGCCAGAGCGGCCCGTCGCCGGAGCCGGCGTCGCCGCAGCCGGCGGCGAGCAGGACGACCAGCACGGCGCCGAGGGCGGCGGCGAGGCGCCCGCCGGGGACGGCGGAGCGGCGGCGGCGGGAACGAGGCACGGAGCGGGCGGGAGCGTACATCGTGGGCGACGCTACCGTCCCGGGAACGCGGCGACGAGGGCCGATCGGTCGGAAAACCTGTCGGCCGGGCGAGGGCCGGTCCACGCTCAGCCCGCAACCCGGTGGGACCAGGGCACGACCGTGCCGGCGCCGCCGGCCAGGACGGCCGCGTGCACGGCCCGGGCCAGCGGGGCACCCCAGGCCGAGCGGGGGCCGCCGTACGGCGCCGGTTCGCCGTCGGCCGGGCAGAGCACGGTGACCGCGTCGGTGGGGGTGCCGGTGGCCGGCAACCCGAGCTCCCAGATCGCCTGGGCCTTCGCCTCGGTCGCCGTGGCCACCGCGTTGACGAGGGCGGCGTCGCCGAGCCGGGCCGGCACGTACACGACGATGTTGACCGTGCCGACCCGCTGGGCGGGTGTGGCGGGCGCGGGCGCGGCGGCCCAGACCGGCATGCCGAGGCCGACGGTCGCCCAGACCCGCACGCCGCCGTCCGTCCGGGCCACCACCTCGGTCACGTCGACCCCGGTCAGCAGCCCGACGCCGGGCCCCGCCAGGCCGAGGCCGTCGGCCAGCTCGGTCAGGTGGGCGGCCGGGTCCTCCCGGTCGTACGACATCGGCACGGTCGCGTTGACCACCCATCCGCGTACGCCGATCCCCCCGCCCAGCGGGGCGGAGCCGACCGCCAGCAGCGGCGCCTCGGCCCGCCAGACCAGCAGCGGAATGTCCGACCCGTCCTCGGGCCGGGTCGTCAGGAACGGCTCGCTCAGCACGCCGGTCACCCTACGATCACAGGTGGGACGGGTGGTGCCCACCCGCACCGGAGCCGGGATCCTAGTCGTTGAGCGGGTCGGGCAGGTTACGCCCAACGATCAAGATTCCAGGGGTGCACCTCTGATTCCCGCTCATGTGCGCCTAGACTGGCGGCGCGCGAGGGATCAGCGGACGGCGGACCCGGCCGACGGACGGCACGCGCAAGCGGAGGTGCGCGATGGACGAGGTACTGGCCCGCAGCGGGATCTTCCAGGGTGTCGACCCGGAGGCTGCCGAGGCGCTCGCCAAGGAGATGGAGACGATCGAGGTCCGTAAGGGCGAGGTCGTCTTCAACGAGGGCGAGCCCGGTGACAGTCTCTACATCCTCCTGTCCGGCAAGATCAAGGTGGGTCGCCGCGCGGCGGACGGCCGGCAGAACCTGATCGCCGTGATGGGCCCGTCGGACATGGTCGGCGAGCTGTCGCTCTTCGACCCCGGCCCGCGTACGGCGACGGCCACGGCGGTCACCGACACCCGGCTGGTCCGGCTGCGCAAGCAGGCGCTGCGGCCCTGGCTGAACAACCGGCCCGAGATCGCCGAGCAGCTGCTGCGGGTGCTGGCCCGCAGGCTGCGCCGGACGAACGACTCGCTGGCCGACCTGATCTTCACCGACGTGCCCGGCCGGGTCGCCAAGAACCTGCTCCAGATGGCCGGCCGGTTCGGCACCCGCGACGGCGGCGTGCTGCGGGTGACCCACGACCTCACCCAGGAGGAGATCGCCCAGCTCGTCGGCGCCTCCCGGGAGACCGTCAACAAGGCCCTGGCCGACTTCGCCTCGCGCGGGTGGCTGCGGCTGGACGGCAAGAGCATCATCATCCTCGACCCGGAGCGCCTGGCCCGCCGCGCGCGGGTCTGAGCCCTCCACCGACGTCCCGGCCCGGTCCGCCTCCGCGGTCCGGGCCGGTTCCGTCTGACGCTGCGGCCCGGCGGCCCGGCCCGGCCCAGTGGTTCCGCGGTCCGGGCCGGTTCCGTCTCTGCCGGTCGCAGAATTGCTGGACCAGCCCGCCCCGCGCGGCGCACCCTGGGGCGATGATCGAGCGGGTAGCTGTCCTCTCCGACATCCACGGCGCGCTGCCGGCGCTGGAAGCCGTCCTGGCCGAGCCGGACGTGGCCGCCGCCGACCTCATCGTGCTCACCGGCGACATCGCCGCCGGCCCGCAGCCGGTCGAGGTGCTCGACCTGCTCGCCGCGCTCGGCGAGCGTGCGTGCTGGGTCGGCGGCAACGCCGACCGCGAGCTGGTCGAGGCGCGGGCCGGGCGGCCGGCCAAGATCGAGGTGTCGGACTGGGCCGCGACCCAGCTCCGCGACGACCAGGTGGCCCGGCTCGCCGGGCTCCCGCCGACCGTCACGCTGCCGGTCGCCGGCCTCGGCGACGTGCTCTTCTGCCACGCCACGCCCCGGGACGACGAGGAGGTGGTGCTGGTGGACTCCCGGCTGGAACGCTGGGCCGAGGTCTTCGCCGGGCTGCCGCCCGAGGTGGGCACGGTGGTCTGCGGGCACACCCACATGCCGTTCACCCGGCTGGTCGACCGCCGGCTCGTGGTCAACCCGGGCAGCGTCGGCATGCCGTACGGGGGCGCGGGTGCCTGGTGGGCGCTGCTCGGACCGGGCGTCCAACTGCGCCGGACCGGCTACGACGTGGACGCGGCCTGCGCCCGGGTGGCCGCCGAGTCGGGCTTCCCGGACGCCGCCGCCTGGGCCGACGAGTACCTGCGCTCCCGCCACTCGGACGCCGACGCGCTCACCGTCTTCGGCCCGCGCGACGGCCGCTGACCGGCCCCGGCGGCCCCGCGGACGGTGGGCCGGCCGGGGACGACCCGGCCGGCCTCGTCGCCGGTCAGCGGTGGCTCAGGTAGTGCCGGGCCGTCTCGCGCAGCCGGCCGTGCACCCCGTCGTACGCGCCGGCCCCGCCCAGGTAGCGCTTGTCCACCTTCGCCACCATCGTGTAGTTCGGGTCGCACACGTTGCCGACCGGCGCCTCACCGGCCTGGCTGATGAGCTGGTATGCGTCGAGCTGGTCCAGCCCGACCAGCTCGGCGGTCCAGGTGACCAGGTCGTGCTGGCTGATCCGGTAGGCGTCCTCCAGCGGGCGGGCCGAGCCGGTGGACATCAGCGCGTCGTCCGACTCCAGCCGTGGCCACGGGGTGCCGGCCCCCTTGATCACGTCCACCACGACCGTGGTGTTCATGGCCGCCTCGATGCCGGTGCCGCAGACCTCGCCGTGGCCCTGCCGGCAGTGCCCGTCACCGAGGGCGAAGAGCGCCCCCGGCACGTTCACACCGAAGTACGCGGTGACTCCGGCCCGCAGCTCCGGGGTGTCCATGTTGCCGCCGTGCGCGTCCGGCGTGATCGTCATCCGCGCCTCGAAGGCGCCGGGCGCCACCCCCGCCGTGCCGTGCATCGGATCCAGCGGCAGCGCCACGCTGTAGTCGCCCCGGCGGGCCCGGTACGTGGCCGTGCCGGCGGCGACGTCGACGTCGTACCGCCAGACCACCTCGTCCAGCGGCGGGTGCAGGGTCGCCGTGGTGTGCGTGCCGGTGAGCGCGCCGAAGTGCGGGAAGGTGGTGGACACCGCCCAGTCCCGGGCCGGCTCGATGGCGACGAAGTGCACGGCGAGGGTGTCCCCGGGCTCGGCCCCCTCGACGTGGATCGGCCCCGTCACGGGGTTGAGGTAGGGGAACTCGCAGACCTGCGACGGCAGGTCGTCGACGCTCCGGACGCGCCCGCCGAAGCAGTCCTCGGTGTACAGCTCGAGGATCGTGCCCGGGCGCACCCGGAGCACCGCCTCGCGCCCGCCGAAGGTGTAGGACAGCTCGTCCGGCTCCGGCCGGTACTTCACCACGTCGGTCATCAGTGCGGCTCCTTCACCGGCTCGTCGGTGCTGTCGTGGGCGACGTCGACCAGCGCGGCGAGCTCGGGACGCCGGCCCGTCAGGTAGAAGATCACCAGGACCAGCAGCCCGACGCCCAACCAGACGAAGCCGAGCACCTGGGCGGCGACCTTGGCGTTGATCACGACGTAGAGCAGGATCAGGAATCCGATCACCGGCACCACGAGATGCCGCAACCAGTCCCGGCTGCCGTTGCGCACCACGTAGTGGGTCACGACGGAGACGTGCAGCGCCAGGAACGCCGTCATGGCGCCGAAGTTGACGAGTGTGGACAGCAGCGAGATGCCGTCGTCCCGGCTGGCCATGTAGAGGCCGAGCGCCAGGGAGATGGCGGCGACCAGCAGGGTGGCGTTGGCGGGCACCTTGTGTTTCGGGTTGATCCGGGCGAGGAAGCGCGGCATCTGGCGGTCGCGGGCCATCGCGTACAGCAGGCGGGAGGTCGCGGCCTGGGCGACCAGGGAGTTGGCGAAGCCCCAGGCGATAGCGGTGGCCAGGGCGGTCAGCCCGGCCAGCCAGCCGCCGCCGGCCGCGCGGGCCGCGTCGTAGAAGGCGGTCCCCTCCGGGTCGCCGTTGTCGAGCAGGCCGGGCGCGTCCGGCACCAGCAGGGCCGCGACCCAGGTCTGCACGACGAACAGGGCACCGGCCAGCAGCAGCGCCGCGACCATGGCCCGGCCGATCTGCCGGGCCTCCTCGCGGCTCTCCTCGGCCAGCATGGAGATCCCGTCGAAGCCGAGGAAGGAGAGCACGGCGATCGACACCGCGCCGAAGACCAGCGGCCAGGAGAACGTGCCCGAGTCGAACAGCGGCCGGAGCGAGAAGCCCGCACCCTTGCCCTGTGCCAGCGCGACCACCCCGACGACCAGGAAGATCGCGAGGATGACCAGCTCGGCGGCGAGCATCACCCGGTTGACCCGGGCGGTCATCCGGATGCCGAAGTAGTTGACGACGGTGTTGAGCACGACGAAGGCCGCCAGCCACACCCACACCGGCACGCCGGGCACGAGGGAGTGCATGGCCACGCTGGCCACCAGGTAGAGCAGGCCGGGCACGAGGACGTAGTCGAGCAGGATCACCCAGCCGGCGAGGAAGCCGACGGGCGGCGCGATGCCGCGGCCGGTGTAGGTGTAGACGGACCCGGCCATGGGGAACGCCCGGACCATCTGCGCGTACGACAGGGCGGTGAACATCATCGCCACCATGCCGATGAGGTAGGCCAGCGCGACCATGCCGCCGGAGCCGGCGTACACGCTGCCGAAGATGCCGAAGGGTGCGATCGGCACCATGAAGATCAGGCCGTAGATGAGCAGGTCGGTGAAGCTGAGGGTACGGTTCAGTTCCTGCCGGTAGCCGAACCGTTCGACCTGGACGGCTGTCGCGGGTGAGTCGGGAGGTTGAGTCACGGCGCGCCTCCTTGATCTGGTGAGGCCGCACGTTAGTCCAGCCATCGACGGACAGCTAGATCTATGCGTCTGGATTGTATACATCGCTCGGTCATGAGTCAGAAAAAGTCAGTCTTGACTGTTTGTTTCGGGGGCGGCACGCTGTCCCCGTGCCCACCACATCGACCCGCGTCCCTCAACAGGAGCGCAGCCGTGCCACCCAGGCCCGGCTGTTGGAGGCGACCGTGGAGTGCCTGGTGGAGCACGGCTGGTCCGGCACGACGACGACCGTGGTGGCGGCCCGGGCGGGCGTCTCGCGGGGCGCCCAGCTGCACCACTACCCGACCAAGGCGGCCCTGGTCACCGCCGCGGTCACCCACCTCACCGAGCGCCGGGCCGTGGAGCTGCGCACCGAGGCCGCGGCGCTGCCGGCCGGCCCGCGGCGCCTCGACGGGGTGGTCGACCTGCTCGCCGCCGCCTTCACCGGGCCGCTCTTCGTCGCGGCGCTGGAGCTGTGGGTGGCCGCCCGCACCGACGCCGAACTGCGCGACGCCCTGGTTCCCCTCGAAGCCCGGGTGGGCCGGGAGATGCACCGGCTGACCGTCGAGCTGCTCGGCGTGGACGAGCGGCGGCCCGGCGTCCGCGAGGCGGTGCAGGCCACCCTCGACCTGCTCCGCGGCCTCGGCGTGGCCAACCTGCTCAGCGACGACTCGACCCGCCGCACCGCCCTCCTGCACACCTGGAAGCGCCAGCTCGCCGCCCTGCTCACCCCCGACGCCGGCCCGCCCACGCCCGGGAGCGCGCGGCCGCACTGATCCCCCGGAGGCACCATGGTCGACCTGACCGCCCTGCTCGCGGACCTGGCCGCCGAGTCCGAGCAACTCGACGCTCTGGTCGCGCCGCTGCCACCGGAGGCCTGGGCACGGCCGACTCCGGCACCCGGCTGGACCATCGCCCACCAGATCGCCCACCTCGCCTGGACCGACCACGTGGCCCACCTCGCGGCGACCGACGCGGCGGCGTTCTTCGCCTCGGTCACCTCCGCACCGGACCCGTCCCGGCTGGTCGACGACGGCGCCGACGCGTTCCTCGCCGCGCCCGCCGCGCTGCTGGCCCGCTGGCGGGCCGGCCGGGCCGCGCTCGCCGGTGCGCTCGCGGCCGCACCGGCCGGGGAGAAACTGCCCTGGTACGGCACCCGCATGTCGCCCGCCTCGATGGCGACCGCCCGCATCATGGAGACCTGGGCGCACGGCGAGGACGTGGCCGACACACTGGGCGTCCGGCGTGCCCCGACGGCGCGGCTGCGGCACGTGGCGCACCTGGGGTTCCGTACCCTCGGGCACGGTTTCGCGGCCCACGGCCGCGCGATGCCGACGGCGCCGGTCCGGGTCGAGCTGGTGGCGCCCCACGGGGACACCTGGGCGTTCGGGCCGGAGGACGCGGCCGACCGGGTCACCGGCCCGGCACTCGACTTCTGCCTGCTGGTGACCCAGCGCCGGCACCGCGCCGACCTGGCGCTGGTCGCCACCGGGCCGGTCGCCGACGAGTGGCTGGACGTCGCCCAGGCGTTCGCGGGGCCGCCCGGCGGCAAGCGGGAGGCGGCGGGCAGCGGGGTGGCCCGGTGAGCGCGCTGCGGGTCGGCAACGCGTCCGGCTTCTACGGCGACCGTCTCTCCGCCTGGCGGGAGATGCTCGACGGCGGTGAGCTGGACGTGCTGACCGGCGACTACCTGGCCGAGCTGACCATGCTCATCCTCGGGCGGGACCGGATGCGCGACCCCTCGCTCGGCTACGCGAAGACGTTCCTGCGCCAGCTCGACGGCGTCCTCGGCACCGCGCTGGAGCGCGGGGTCCGGCTGGTCACCAACGCCGGCGGGCTCAACCCGGCGGGGCTGGCCGCCGCGATCGGCGCGCTCGCCGACCGGCTCGGCCTCCCGGTCCGGATCGGGTACGTCGAGGGCGACGCCCTGGCGCGGCCGGACGCGTTGACCGCGAACGCGTACCTGGGGGCGTTCGGGATCGCGGCCTGCCTCGACGCCGGTGCGGACGTGGTGGTCACCGGGCGGGTGACGGACGCCTCGCTGGCGGTCGGCCCGGCCATCTCCCGCTTCGGCTGGACCCGGGACGACCTCGACGCGCTGGCCGGCGCGACCGTCGCGGGGCACCTCATCGAGTGCGGGGCGCAGGTCACCGGCGGCAACTTCAGCTTCTTCACCGAGCTGCCCGACGGGGGGCACCGCCCCGGCTTCCCCATCGCCGAGATCCGTGCGGACGGCTCGTCGGTGCTCACGAAGCACCCGGGCACGGGCGGCGCGGTCACCGTCGAGACGGTCACCGCCCAACTGCTGTACGAGGTGGGCGGGCCGGCCTACCTGGGGCCGGACGTGGTGACCCGGCTCGACACCGTGGAGCTGACCCAGGAGGGGCCGGACCGGGTGCGGGTCTCCGGTGTCCGGGGCACGGCCCCGCCGGACACCCTCAAGGTGGGCGTCAACAACCTGGGCGGCTTCCGCAACTCCATGACGTTCGTGCTCTGCGGCCTGGACATCCCGGCCAAGGCGGCCCTGGTGCGGGGGCAGCTGGAGGAGGCGGTCGGCAAGGAGGGGCTGGAGTTCACGCTGGCCCGCACCGACCACCCGGACGCCACCGACACCGAGGCGGCGAGCGCGCTGCTGCACGTACACCTGCGGGACGGCGACAGGGCGCGGGCCGGGCGGGCCTTCTCGGCGGCCGCCGTGGAGCTGGCGCTGGCCTCCTACCCGGGCTGCACGCTGACCACTCTGCCCGGCGACGCCACCCCGTACGGGGTCTTCACCGCCGACGCCGTGCCGCAGGACGCGGTCGCGCACGTGGCCGTCCTGCCGGACGGGACCCGGGTGCCGATCGCCCCGCCGGTGCGGACGGCGGCACCGCCGGCCGGCGAGCAGACCCCGGGCGGGCAGCCCCACCACGCCGGGCCGACCCGGCGGGCGCCGCTCGGTGAGCTGGTCGGTGCCCGGTCGGGCGACAAGGGCGGCGACGCCAACCTCGGCGTCTGGGCCCGCACCGACGCCACCTGGGCCTGGCTGCGCGGCTGGTTGACCGTCGCGCGGCTGGCCGAGCTGCTGCCGGAGACCGCCCCGCTGGCCGTCGAGCGGTACGAGCTGCCGAACCTGCGCGCGGTCAACTTCGTGATCCGGGGGCTGCTCGGCCAGGGGGTGGCCGCCTCCACCCGCTTCGACCCGCAGGCCAAGGCGCTCGGCGAGCTGCTCCGCTCCCGGATCGTGGACCTGCCCGCCGACCTCACCCCGGGGGTGCCGTCGTGACCATCGTGGACACTCCCGAGCGGCGGCAGCTCCGCGAGCTGACCCGGGCCTTCGTGACCCGGGAGGTCCTGCCGCACCTGGACGACTGGGAGCGGGCCGGCGAGGTGCCCCGGTCGCTGCACGAGACCGCCGCGAAGATCGGGCTGCTCGGCGTCGGCTTCCCCGAGTCGGTCGGCGGCAGCGGCGGCGACCTGCTCGACTCGATCCTGGTCACCGAGGAGATCATCCGCTCGGGCGGCTCGTCCGGGCTGGTCGCCGCGCTCTTCACCCATGGCATCGCGCTGCCGCACATGGTGGCCTCCCGCGACGACCGCCTCATCGACCGGTACGTGCGGCCCACGCTCGCCGGCACGATGATCGGCGCCCTGGCGATCACCGAGCCGGACGGCGGCTCGGACGTGGCGGGCATCCGCACCTGCGCCCGGCGGGACGGCGACCACTACGTGGTGAACGGATCGAAGACGTACATCACCAGCGGCGCACGGTCCGACTTCGTGACCACTGCCGTCTGCACCGATTTCCCCGGCTCCGGCTCGCTGAGCCTGCTCGTGATCGAGAAGGGCCTCCCCGGGTTCACCGTCGGGCGGCGGCTGGAGAAGCTGGGCTGGCACTGCTCGGACACCGCCGAACTCTCCTTCGTGGACGTCCGGGTGCCGGTGACGAACCGGATCGGCCCGGAGGACACCGGCTTCCTGGCGATCATGCAGCAGTTCGCCACCGAGCGGCTCTCCCTGGCCACCCAGGCCTACGCCACCGCGCAGCGCTGCGTGGAACTGGCGGCCCGCTGGTGCCGGGACCGGTCCACCTTCGGCCGCCCGCTCGCCAGCCGCCAGCTCGTCCGGCACCGGCTGGCCGAGATGCACACCCGCGCCGAGGCGGCCCGGGCGTACGTGCACGACGTGGCCGAGCGGGTGGCCGCCGGTCAACCGGTGGTGGCCGAGGTGGCCATGGCGAAGAACGTCGCGGTGGCCGCCTGCGACTTCGTGGTCGACGCGGCGCTGCAACTGCACGGCGGCTTCGGCTACCTGCGCGACGCCGAGGTGGAACGGCACTACCGCGACGCCCGGATCCTGGGCATCGGCGGCGGCACCACGGAGATCATGAACGAGATCATCGCGAAGGGCATGGGCCTGTGACGACACTCGACAGCCGGCTCGACCCGTCCGCGCCGGCCTACCGGGCCAACCGGGACGCGCTGTTGGAACGCCTCGCCGAACTGGAGGCCGCGCTCGACCAGGCCCGGGCCGGTGGCGGCGAGAAGTACGTGACCCGGCACCACAAGCGGGGCAAGCTGCTCCCCCGGGAGCGCATCGAGCTGCTGCTCGACCCGGACAGCCCGTTCCTGGAGCTGTCGCCGGTGGCCGCGTACGGCAGCGACTTCCCGGTCGGGGCCAGCACGGTGACCGGCATCGGGGTGGTCGAGGGCGTGGAGTGCCTGGTGGTCGCCAACGACCCGACCGTGCGCGGCGGGGCCGTGAACCCCTGGGCGCTCGCCAAGACCCGGCGGGCCGGTGAGATCGCCCTGGCCAACCGGCTGCCCATGGTCAACCTCGTGGAGAGCGCCGGCGCGGACCTGCCCACCCAGGCCGAGATCTTCATCCCGGGCGGCCGGGTGTTCCGCGACCTGACCCGGCTCTCCGCGGCGAGGATCCCCACGGTCAGCGTGGTCTTCGGCAACGCCACCGCGGGCGGCGCGTACGTGCCGGGCATGTCGGACTACACGATCATGATCCGGGACCGGTCGCAGGTCTACCTGGCCGGGCCGCCGCTGGTGAAGATGGCCACCGGCGAGGTCACCGACGACGAGTCGCTGGGCGGGGCGGCCATGCACGCCACGAGGTCCGGCCTGGCCGACTTCCTGGCCGAGGACGAGCGGGACGGCATCCGGCTGGCCCGGCAGTGCGTACGCCGGCTCAACCGGCGCAAGCAGGGGCCGCCGCCGCGCAACCCGTTCCCCCTCCCGCCCAGGTACGACCCCGACGAGCTGCTCGGCATCGCCAGCGCCGATCTCAAGGTGCCGTTCGACCCGCGTGAGGTGCTGGCCCGGGTGCTCGACGGCAGCGAGTTCGACGAGTTCAAGCCGACCTACGGCACCGCGCTGGTCACCGGCTGGGGCGAGCTGCACGGCTGGCCGGTCGGCGTGCTGGCCAACGCGCGAGGCGTGCTGTTCAGCGAGGAGGCGCAGAAGGCCGCGCAGTTCATCCAGCTCGCCAACACCGCCGACACCCCGCTGGTCTTCCTCCAGAACACCACCGGCTACATGGTCGGCACCGAGTACGAGCAGCGCGGCATCATCAAGCACGGCGCCCTCATGATCAACGCGGTGTCGAACTCGACGGTCCCGCACCTGACGGTCAACCTGGGCGCCTCCTACGGTGCCGGCAACTACGGCATGTGCGGCCGGGCGTACGAACCCCGGTTCCTGTTCACCTGGCCGAACGCCAAGTCGGCGGTGATGGGGCCGGCGCAGCTCGCCGGGGTGCTCTCGATCGTCGCCCGGCAGGCCGCCGCCGCCCGGGGCCGCGACTACGACGAGGAGTCCGACGCCGCGATGCGCATGATGGTCGAGCAGCAGATCGAGTCCCAGTCCGGCGCGCTCTTCCTCTCCGGCCGGCTCTACGACGACGGGGTGATCGACCCCCGGGACACCCGGACCGTCCTCGGGCTGTGCCTGTCGGCGATCCACAACGGACCGGTGAAGGGCGCCGACGGCTTCGGCGTCTTCCGGATGTGACCGGTGAGCGCGAGGAACGCAGCGCAGCGGAGTCCCGCAGTCGCGAACGAAAGGACGGCGCAGTGCCGATGATTACCAGGCTGTTGGTCGCCAACCGGGGCGAGATCGCCCGGCGGGTCTTCGCCACCTGCCGCGCGCTCGGCGTGGAGACGGTCGCCGTGCACTCCGACGCGGACGCCGGCGCGCCCTTCGTGGCCGAGGCCGATCAGGCCGTCCGGCTGCCCGGCAACGCGCCGGCCGAGACGTACCTGCGGATCGACCTGATCCTGGACGCGGCCCGCCGGTCCGGCGCGGACGCGGTCCATCCGGGCTACGGCTTCCTGGCCGAGAACGCCGAGTTCGCCGCGGCGGTCACCGACGCGGGGCTGACCTGGGTCGGCCCGCCGGCCAAGGCGATCGCCGCCATGGGCGACAAGATGGCGGCCAAGGCCCTGCTCGCCGACGCGGGCGTGCCGATGCTGCCGACCTGGACAGAGACCGGCCAGGTCACCGACTTCCCGGTGCTGGTCAAGGCCGCCGCGGGCGGTGGCGGCCGGGGCATGCGGGTGGTCCGCGACGCCACCGGGCTCGCCGAGGCCGTCGCGGGCGCGCGCCGCGAGGCGGCCGCGGCCTTCGGCGACGGCACGGTCTTCATCGAGCGGTACGTCGAACGCGGCCGGCACGTCGAGGTGCAGATCTTCGGCGACACCCACGGCACCGTGGTCGCCCTCGGTGTGCGCGACTGCTCGATCCAGCGCCGGCACCAGAAGATCGTCGAGGAGGCGCCGGGGGTCCTGCCTCCGGAGGTGCGCGAGCGGCTGCACGAGGCGGCGGTGGCCGCCGGCCGGGCGGTCGACTACGTGGGCGCGGGCACGGTGGAGTTCCTGCTCGCCCCCGACGGCCAGGTCCGCTTCCTGGAGATGAACACCCGCCTCCAGGTGGAACACCCGGTCACCGAGCTGACCACCGGACTGGACCTCGTGCGGCTGCAACTCCTCGTCGCCGAGGGCGAGCCGCTGCCGCTGACGGCCGCTCCTCCGCCCGACGGCCACGCCGTCGAGGTGCGGCTCTGCGCCGAGGACCCGGCCCAGGGCTACCGCCCGGCCACCGGCACGCTGCACCGCTTCGCGATCCCGGGGGTGGTCGCCGAGTTCGCCCTGGCGAAGGGCCTGCGACTCGACTCCGGCGTGGTCGACGGCTCGACGGTCGGCGTCCACTACGACTCGATGCTCGCCAAGCTGATCGCCTGGGCGCCCACCCGGGCCGAGGCGGTCCGAGCCCTGGCCGGCGCGCTGGCCCGGGCCGAACTGCACGGCGTCACCACCAACCGGGACCTGCTGGTCCGGGTGCTGCGCAGCCCCGAGTTCGGCGCCGTCGACCTCGACACCGGCTTCCTGGAGCGGCACCCCGAGGTCTTCGCCCCGCTGCTTCCCGGCGATCAGCTCCCCCTGGTCGCGCTGGCCGCGGCGCTCGCGTCGGCCGTGCGGCGGCGCGCCGGGGCCACCGTGCTGGCCGGGCTGCCGTCCGGGTGGCGCAACGTGCCGGCGTTCCCGCAGGTCGCCCGGTTCAGCGGGGCGGGCGGCGGCGAGATCGAGGTCCGGTACCGGCTGGACCGTACGGGGGCGCTCGCGGACTGGTCGGTGTCGGCGGCGGGTGGCGGCACCGGGTCCGGCGGCGAGGCGGTGACCCTGGTCGAGGCCGCCGCGGACCGCGTCGTGCTCGACGTCGACGGGGTGCGGCGGGCCTACCGCGTACACCGCGCGGGGTCGGAGGTCTTCGTGGACGGCCCGGACGGGGCGGCGAGCCTCACCGAGCTGCCCCGCTTCCCCCTGCCCACCGCGGAGCTGGCGGCCGGGTCGCTGCTCGCGCCGCTGCCCGGCGCGGTGACCCGGCTGCACGTCGAGGTCGGCCAGCGGGTGAGCGCCGGTGACCTGCTGCTGACCCTCGAAGCGATGAAGCTCGAACACCCCGTGCTCGCCCCGGCCGACGGCGTGGTGGCGGAGCTGCCCGTGCCGGCCGGCGGCCAGGTCGACACCGGGGCCGTGCTGGCCGTGGTCAATCCCGAGGAGGACCCGCGATGAACTTCGACCTCACCCCCGAGCAGGACCAGCTCCGCGACGCCGTCCGGGCGCTGGGACGGAAGTACGGCCACGGCTACTTCGTCGAGAAGGCCAAGGCCGGTGCGCACACCACCGAGCTGTGGCAGGAGGCCGGCCGGCTCGGCTACCTGGGCGTCAACATCCCCACCGAGTACGGCGGCGGGGGCGGCGGCATCACCGAGCTGGCCATCGTCTGCGAGGAACTGGCCGCGGCCGGCTGCCCGCTGCTGCTGCTCGTGGTCTCGCCGGCCATCGCGGCCACCGTCATCAACAAGCACGGCACCGACGAGCAGCGCAAGCGCCACCTGCCCGGCCTCGCCGACGGCTCCCAGAAGATCGTGTTCGCGATCACCGAGCCGGAGGCCGGGTCGAACTTCCACCGGCTCGGCACGGTGGCCCGCCGCGACGGCGACGACTGGCTGCTCACCGGCCGCAAGTGCTACATCTCCGGGGTCGACGAGGCGGGGCACGTGCTGGTCGTGGCACGAACCGAGGACGCCTCCACCGGCAAGCTGAAGCCGGCGCTGTTCATCGTGCCGACCGACGCCCCCGGGCTGGAGCGGTCCAGGCTGGACATGGAGATCCTGTCCCCGGAGAACCAGTTCCTGCTCTACCTGGACGACGTCCGGCTGCCCGCCGACGCGCTGGTCGGCGAATCCCTCGACGCCGGGCTGCCGGCGCTCTTCTCCGGCCTCAACCCCGAGCGGATCACCGTGGCCGCGATGGGCGCCGGCACCGGCCGGTACGCCATCGAGCGGGCCAGCGCGTACACCGCCACCCGGACGGTGTGGGGCGGCAGGAGCATCGGCTCGCACCAGGGCGTCGCCCACCCGCTCGCCCACGCGGCGGTGCAGGTGGAACTGGCCCGCCTCATGATCCACAAGGCGGCGACCCTCTACGACGCCGGCCGCGACCTGGAGGCCGGCGTCGCCGGCAACATGGCCAAGTACGCGGCCGGCGAGGCCGCCGCGCTCGCCGTGGACACCGCCGTCCAGGCGCTCGGCGGCGCCGGCATGACCACCGAGTACGGCGTGGCCACCCTGCTCGGCGCGGTCCGGGCCGGCCGGATCGCCCCGGTCAGCCGCGAGATGATCCTCAACTTCGTGGCCCAGCACGTCCTCGGCCAGGACAAGTCGTACTGACCGTGAGATGCGCCGTTGCCCGGCGCCCCTCGTCGGGGCGCCGGGCAACGGCGGTGGTTCAGGACGTGGCGATCTTGTCGAACTTCTCCCACGGCCCGATCGACGTGCGGTTGGCGACCAGCGGCTGGGTGCCCGCGTTCTCCGCCACCACGTACCGGCCGTTGGCGTTGGCCTGGAGACTGATGCTGCCGTCCGAATTGTTGATGATGGTGAACTTCTCCCAGGCGCCCACCGACGTGCGGTTCGCGATCAGCGGCTTGGTGCCCTCCACCACCACGTACCGGCCGTTGGCCCGCGCCCGGAGGGCCACGAAGCCGTCGCCCGCGTCGACGAGGTCGAACTGCTCCCACAGCCCGACCGAGGTCCGGTTGGCGATCAGCGGCTTGGTGCCGGCACTCTCGGCCACGACGTAACGACTGTTGATCCGGGCGCGCAGGGCGATCGGGGCCGCGGCGGCCGGGGCGCCCGTGAGCCGGGTGAGGGCCGGGTAGTCGCCGTTGAACACGTTCTGGCTGTAGTTCCCGGGCTCGCTGGGGTTACCGGCCGCGTACTGCCAGACGGTCTCCGTCGTCCAGCCGGCCGGCAGGGGCGGGCGGGTGGTGGTGTAGCCCGCGATGTCGAGCGGGTTGGCGCCGAAGGTGGCGTTGTTGCCGGTGCACGGGTTCCAGTAGTTGGTGTTCGTGTAGATCATCACCGGCCGGCCGATACGGGCCTTGACCTGGTCGGTGAACGACTTGATCCAGGCGGACATCTCCGTCGTGGTCAGCCCGTAGCAGGTCGGCGCGCCCGACCAGTACGGCCATTCGATGTCCACCATGGGCACGAGCGTCTGGCTGTCCTTGGCGAACTGCGCGTTGTCGATGAAGAAGTTCGCCTCGGTGACCGGGTCACGCCCGTCCGGACGGGCGAAGTGGTAGGCGCCGACGAGCAGACCGGCCGCCTTGGCCGCCGCGTAGTCCTCGGCGAAGTAGGGGTTGCGGTACGTCTGCCCCTCGGTCGCCTTGACGTAGGCGAACTTGTAGCCGTCGGTCGCCACGCCCGGCCAGTTGATCGGGCCCAGGTTGTGGTCGTGGCTGGAGACGTCGATGCCGCGGATCGTGTAGCCCGCCGGCGTGGTGGCAGTCGTGGACGCCGTGGCGGCGCGCGCACCCGGCTTGACGCCGGCGTTCGCCCGGCCACCGCCGTCGGGAGCGGAATCGGCCGCGCTCACCGGCTGCGACACGCCGAACACGGTGCCGAGCGCGAGCCCGGCGGACACCAGAACAGAGATCAGTCTTCGGGACATGGGTTCGGGATCTCCTCGGTCGGGAGGTCGAGGGCCGCCGGTCGCCAGAGGGCGGATCACGGCGGCGGAACGCCCTCGCTCCCGGGCCGGGGGATCGGCCGGAGCAAGGTGCGGCCGTACTCTAACCCGCCGAACCGGCTGCGCGGTGCCCCGTCGTGGCGGCCTGGGAGACCAGCGCCGCCGAGCACGCCGACCTGCTGCGCGACATGATGGCGGAGGAAGCCCCCGGACGGGAGCCCGGGGTGCGGTGGGTGCCCGATCACCCGCCGCACCCCGGGGGTCCGTCAGCGCGCGGTCAGCGTGCCGGCCACCGGCAGCGGCGCCACCACCGGCGGCAGCCGCTTCGGCTCGCCCCGGCCCGGCGCGCCGGCCCGGGCCAGATCGCGCTTCGACGCCTCCGCCCGGGTGGCCGCCGGCTCCTCCTGGAACGGCTGCGCGTCACCGGTGCAGACCGTGCCCCCGGCCGGCAGCGTCCCCCGGAGCAGGTACGCGTCGACCGCGCCGGTCACGCAGGCCGAGGTGCCGTAGGCGGTGTGCCCCCAGCTGTCGCTGCTCAGCAGCCGGCTGTTGGGCAGCAGCTTCGCCGAGCTGACCGCGCCCTGGTAGTTGGTCGCCGGGTCCCAGTAGTTGCCGACGACCAGCACCGGGGCGGCGCTGGTCCGGTCGAACGGCCCGGTGTACGCGTCCTCGTCCCGCACCGTCCAGGCGTTGCGGGCGCAGGGCGCCGTGCCCCAGGCCCAGGCCCGGCCGAAGTACGGCGCCCGCCGGTCCTCCCGCGCCGACAGCGCCGGCCAGGCGTCCGCGCTCTTCGGGTGGT
The DNA here is from genome assembly GCF_900091435.1 of Micromonospora chaiyaphumensis. Taxonomy (GTDB): domain Bacteria; phylum Actinomycetota; class Actinomycetes; order Mycobacteriales; family Micromonosporaceae; genus Micromonospora; species Micromonospora chaiyaphumensis. The sequence continues at coordinate 87,066 of NZ_FMCS01000008.1, read as the reverse complement.
AGCCGTCGGTGCAGTCCACGGTCAGGAACGTCTCCAGCCCGTTCTCGTACGGGAAGTCGTAGCCCCGCTGCTGGCGCGCCTTCGCCGCCCGTTGCGCGACGGCGGTGCGCGCCTCCGCCCGGCCGGACGCGGTGGCGGCCGGGTCGGTCAGCACCAGCAGCTCGCCGGTGAGGTCCACGATGTACTGCCAGCCGCTCGGGTCGTAGAGGTAGCTGAGGGTGGCGCCGACGAAGTCGGCGTAGCCGACGGTGAACTGCCCGAGGTCCGGATCGTCCACCACGAGCGGCTTCTCACGCAGCCGCCGCGCCACCGTCTCGTACGCGGCGACCGGGTCACCGCCGGAGGCCAGCGTGCACTTCTCCGCACCGGTCTTCGCGCACCGGACCAGGATCTCGTGCAGCGCGCGGTACGCGCCGTCGGCGCTGCGCAGCCGGGTCTCCTGGAGCTGGTTGCGGGCCCGGCCCTGGCCGATCCAGGCGTTCGGGTTGAGCACGCCGTCGACCGCCAGGGCACGGAACCGGTCCGGGAACATGTTGGCGTAGTACTGCCCGAGCGCGGTGCCGTAGCTGAAGCCCAGGTAGCTCAGCTTCCGGTCGCCGACCGCGCGGCGCAGCACGTCCATGTCGCGGGCCACCTCGGCGGTGGACGCCGCGCCGGTGAGCGGTTTCCCGGTGGTCGAGCAGCCCCTGCCGACCGCCTTCGACGCCGCGACGTACGCCTTCTCCTCGGCCTTCGTGACGGGGAAGGCGACGTTCAGCCCGGCGTACGCCCGGGTCTGGTCCTTCACCGACCGGAAGCACCGGATGTTGTCGCTGGCGGCGATGCCGCGCGGGTCGACGCCGACGACGTCGAAGCGGTCGAGCAGGTCGTCGCCGAGGAAGTACGGTGCGGCGAGCGCGATGCTGGTGCCGGAGCCGCCCGGGCCGCCCGGGTTGAGGAACAGGCTGCCGATCCGGTGCTGCTGGTCGCGGGCCTTGACACGGAGCAGCGCGACCTCGGTGGTGGCGCCCCTCGGCTTGTCGTAGTCGAGCGGAAGCCGGACGGTGGCGCACTCGGCGTAGTCGTAGCAGGCGTACCAGTCGAGCTTCGGCGTGGGCACGCGGTCGACCCGGCGCGCCTCGGCGGCGCTGGTCCGGTCGTACGCCGGCGGTTGCGGCGTCGCGGCCGCGGCCGCGGCGGGCGCGACCGCCGATCCGGCGAGGACGATGCCGGCGATCCCTGTTGCGGTGAGGGACCGGATTGCACGTGGCATGTGGCTGCCTTCCGGTGGGGAACGGGGTCCGTCGAGGAGGCCTCGACACCGGTCACTCTAGGGAGCGGGGACAGCCGGAGTCGGCCCTCAAACGCGGGCAGAAGCGACAGATTGCCGATTGATGTAACGAAGATGTCTTGATCGACGCTTTTAGCCGCCCTCCGCAGTGGAGGGTGACCGGCGCCGCCAACCCGCCGGCGGCAGGCCGCCCGGGTCCGGCGGTTGACAGTTCGACGCCCTGGGCCATGCTTGTCGGGTGAGTTCGTTCCCGAAGCCCGATGCGCGGGTCAAGGCCGTCGTCGCGTCGCTGGCGGCGGTGGCGGCCCTGGTGACGTTGGTGGCGTGGCGCCCGGCCGGCATCCTGTCGGTGGTGCTGGCCCTGGTCTGCGTGCTGCTCGGCATGATCGCCGGGGTGACGGTCACCGCCGCCCGGCAGGCACCTCCCCGCGCCGACACCCCCAGCGACGAGTGGCCGGTTCCGGCGGCCTACGGGGTCGACGCCGACACGCTGGAGGCCATCGACCCCCGGGCGGTCCGGCAGCTCCGCACGCCGGCCGGCGGCTACGCGGGCGACGCCGACACGTTGGAGGCGCTCGACCCGCGGGCGGTCCGGGACCTGCGGGCGGCCGGCGGCGGCCACCCGGGCGACGCCGACACCCTGGCCGCACTCGACCCGCGGGCGGTGCGGCAGCAGCGGGCCGCGAACGGGGTCAGCGACCGGTGAGGGTCGGCACGGCCAGCGCGTCCACGCCCCGCCCCGCCAGGCACCGGTAGGTGCGGTCCAGGCCGGTCCCGGCCGGCGGCAGCACCTCCAGGTTCCAGCCGGCCACCTGCCGGATGCCGCTGGCCAGCCGGAAGGTGCTGACGCTGCAGACCTGCTGGACGGCCGGGTCGGCGACCACCGCGTCGTGGCCCGCCCCGGCCAGCGCGGCCGGCAGGTCACCCTCGGCGTAGGTCTCCCAGGTGTGCCGGCCGTCGCAGGGCACGCGGGTCGCCTCGGCCCGGTCACTGCGCAGGCGTACCGGGCCGTAACACTCCAGTTCGGACGCGCAGTGGGCGCCCGCCGGCAGCCGGACGTCGCCCGCCGCGCAGCCGGGTGACACCCTCGCCCCGGACGGCTCGACCGCCCCGCTGGCCACCGGTGTCGGCGACACCACGGTCGGCGCGCCACCGGCCAGCCAGGCGCCGGTGCCGGCCGACGCGGCGAGCGCGAGCACCCCGGCCCCGCCGAGGAACCAGCGCCGGGGCCAGCGCCGGCTCCGGGTCGGCACGGTGGGGTGGGCGTCGTCCGTCGGCGGGCGCGGGCTCGGCTGGCCGGTGCGGCTCAGCGGGTGGCCGCCCGGGCCGCCACTGACCGGAGGCCCCGGATAGGGCGCGCCGCTCACCGGCGCGGCGCCCGGATCCAGCGGAAGCGCGGCGAGCATGCCGCCCAGCTCGACGGCGGAGGGACGCTCGCCCGGGTCGTTGGCCATGCCCAGCCGCAGCACGTCGACCAGCTCGTCCGGCACGCCGGGCAGGCCGGGGATCGGCTGCTGGAACATCTCCAGCACGGTGACCAGGCTCGGGTTGCGCTCGGACTGCCAGCGCGGCGGGCGGCCGTGCATCACCGCGTAGAGGGTGGCGCAGAGCGCGTAGACGTCGACGGCCGGGCTGGGCGGGCTGTGGCTGAACATCTCCGGCGGCGCGTAGGCCGGGGTGAGCACCTCGAGGGTGACCGAGGCGTCGCGCACCTCGGCCAGGACCGCCAGCCCGAAGTCGGCCAGCACCGCCGGGTTGAAGTGCGAGTAGAGGATGTTGGCGGGCTTGACGTCCCGGTGGAGCACGCCGGCCGCGTGCGAGTGAGCCAGCGCGTCGGCGATCTTCACGCCGAGGTCGCGGGCCTCCACCGCGCCCAGCGGGCGCCGGCGCATCCGCTCCGCGTACGAGCCGTCGCAGAGCTCCATGATCAGGTAGGGGTGCTGGTCGACGGTGACCCCGACGTCGAAGAGGTCCACCACGTGCGGGTGGGAGGACATCTTGCCGGCGGCCCGCGCCTCGCGCAGGAAGCGCGCCTGGTCCCGCTCGCTGTCCAGCGTGCGGTTCTCCACCTTGACCGCGACCTCGCGCCCCACCGAGATCTGGGTGGCCCGGTAGACGGTGGCGTAGCCGCCCCGGGCGAAGACCTCCAGATCGGTCAGACCGGGCACGATGGGCAGCCGCAGGGCGCCGGGCGGGGTCTCGGTCACGACTCGAAAATACCCAACGGTTCCGGTCGCTCAGTGCACCGTGTCGGTGGCCGGAACCGGGCCCGCGCCCGGCGCGGTGTCGTCCGCCGCAGCCGGCCGGCCCGGCCCGGTGGCCGCCCGGCGGGCGTCCCACCACAGGCCGACGGCGGTCGCGACAGCGCCCAGGCCCTCCCAGACGGCGACGCCGAAGAAGCGGCCCGGTGCGACGTCGGAGAGCACCGCGATGCTGAAGACGGTGAAGGTGACCAGCCGGAACCAGACGGTGAACCGGTAGAACGGCCGCCACTCGGTGGCCACCGCGAGCAGGTAGTAGACGCCCATGTTGAACGAGGCCATCGAGGACGCGGTCAGGAACGTGCCGGTGTAGTCACCGGAGGCGCGTTCGGCCGGCACCTCGAAGCCGAGCAGGCGGAGCTGGGTCTCCGGCCAGATCAGCCCCAGCGCGCCGAGCAGCAGCGCCAGGAGCCCGAAGACCGCCATCGTCCAGCCGGCGCCCGAGCGCGGCAGCCTCATCGTCCCTCCCACCCGCGGCCGACGTCGTGGACGGCCCTCGCTCCCACGCTATCCGCCCCCTCCGACGGGCACATCCCCGGAACCGGCAGAACCGGGCCGGATCAGCCGCCGGCGAGGCGGGCGCGGAGCGCGTCGGCGACGGCCCGCTCACTGCGCTGCTCGGTGGCGTACGCCAGCCGCACCGCCTCCTCGGCGCTGGCCAGCGCCTCGGTCGGGCGGCCGCAGGCGGCGAACGCCTCGGCCAGCACCATCCGCGCGATGACCTGGCTGCGCACGTCCTCGGCCGGCGCGGACACCGCCCGCTGCGCCCAGTCCAGGGCCTGCTCGCGCTGGCCGTGGGCGAGCAGCGCGGACGCGTACCGGGCCATGGTCTGCCGGCGGGAGAAGAGCAGCGACGGGGTGTTGGCGGCGGTGGTGGCGACCGGGGCGAGCAGTCCGACCGCGGTCGCGGAGTCGCCGGCCGCGAGCCGGGCCATGGCGAGCAGCACGCGGGGCGCCACCTGGGCGGGGGCCTGCGGGTTGTGCGGTTCCACGGTGGTCAGCACCGAACGGGCCTCCCGCTCGGCCGTCCCGGCGTCGCCCATGTCCAGCGCCACGAAGCCGCGCAGCGTCCCCGCCATCCCGGTGAGCAGCGGGTGCGCCGTGCGGTCGGCGTACGTGAGCGCGTCGGTGAGCAGGTCGGCGGCGTGCTCCGGCTCGCCCAGCCCACGCGCCACCACGCCGCGCACCACCAGCGCGAAGCCCTGCCCCCAGTCGTCGCCGACCTCGGTGAACTCCCGGTACGCCCGGCGGGCCGCGCGGTCCGCCTCGCCCAGTTCGCCCAGCTCGGCGGTGGCGTACGCCTCGACCGCGCGGAGGGTGCCCACCGCCCACGCCTCGCCGACGCGCTCGCCGAACGGCAGGAACACCTGCGCCATCCGGCACGCCTCGCGGAGCCGGCCCGCGAGCAGCCGGGCGAACGCGGTGGTGCCGCGCAGCCAGGCCCGCCCGTACGGGTCCTTCAGCTCGGCGAAGAGGCGGGCGGCCCGGCCGAGCACCGCGTCGGTGCCGGCGAAGTCGCCCCGGGTGGTGGAGACCCAGGCCAGGTTCTGCAACGACCAGGCCTGCCCGCGCGGGTCCTTCGCGGCGAGGCTGACCTGGTAGGAGGCGGCCAGCCGGCTGCTCGCCTGGCCCAGCCGGCCGGCGATGAAGTCGGCCATGCCGAGCCGGCGCATCGCCGAGGCGCGCATGGTCGGCAGGTTGGCTGCCGTGGCCACCTGCAGCGCCTCCTGCCAGCTCCGCTCGGCCCGGGCGGCGTCACCCAGCGTCTGGTGGGCCTGCCCGGCCAGCAGCAGGGCGCTGGTCCGGGTGGCCGCCGCGTCCCCGGCGTTGGCGGCGATCTTCTCGGCGAAGGCGAGCGCGTCGGCCGGGCGGCCGATCTGGAGCAGCGCCCGGGCGTGCACCACCCGGTCGGCCAGCGGCAACCCGTCGCGGGCCAGCTCGGCGGCGCGCTCGGCGTACTCGACGGCCATCGCCGGCTCCCCCGACCGCAGCGCGCGGCGGGCGGCGCGGCCCAGCGCGGCCACCCCGAGCGGGGCCACCGCCCGGGCCGGCGCGTCCGGCCGGAGCTTGACCGCGTCGGCGAGCGCGGCAGCCCGCTCGACGTGCTCGGCGACGAAGTCGTCCCGGCCGGACTCGGTGAACCCGCCGGGCGGCGTGGCGGCCCCGACGACGCTCTCCGGCGCGGCCCAGCGGGCCAGCGCCGCGTGCCGCTCGGCCAGCTCGGCCTTGCTCACCCCCGCGTACGCGGCCTCCCGCATCAGCGGGGTGGCGAAGGCGAAACCGGTGCGGGTGCGGTGCAGCATGCGGCGTTGGAGCAGCTCCTCCACGGCCCGGTCCAGCTCGACCGCGGCCACCGCGGCGGGCCGGCCGTCCCGCCCGACCCGCTGCTCACGCAGCGCCTCCAGGGCGCCGTCGGGCACGGTGTCGCCGACCACGGCGGCGTCCCGCAGCACCGAGCGGGCGTCCGGCGGCAGCGCGTCGATACGCGCCGCGAGCACCGCCGCCAGGTCGCGGGAGAGGAGCCGGCTGCCCAGCGAGCCCGGCGCGAGCCGCCAGCCGACGTTCGCGTCCCGCCCCGGACCGGCGGTCAGCGCGCCGCGCTCCATCAGCAGGGTGACCAGCTCGGCCAGGTAGAACGGGTTGCCCTGGGCGGTGGCGAGCAGCCGGTCCACGTCGGCCGGCGACAGCTTGCCCCCGCCCAGATAGCTGGTGAGCAGCCGGGACGCGTCGGCGCCGCGCAGCGGGGGCAGCGCGTGCACCTCGGCGTCCGCGACCCGGGTCAGCGCGCCGGCGGTGCGCACCAGCTCGGGACGGCCGAGCAGCAGCACCAGCACCGGGCCCGTGAGCCGGTTGAGGGTCAGCGCGAGCGCCTTGATCGTCTCGGCGGTGGCGTCGTGCAGGTCGTCGACCACGATCACCAGCGGCGCCTCGCGGGCCAGCGCGCTGAGGAGGCCGGCGACCGCGTTGGGCACCGCCTCGGCGTCCGGCGGCGGGGAGGCCGCGTTCCACTCGCCGTTCTCGGTGGCGGCGGGGAGTTCGGCGTACCCGAGCAGGGCCAGGAGCTGGTCCATGGCGAGCGGGGGCAGCTCGCCGGGGAGCCGGCCGAGGCGCTGCCCGAGCCGGCGCAGCCGCTCCTCGACGGCCGGCCGGGTGAGCGCGGTGGCGGCGTCGTTGGGCAGGCCGACCGCCGCCCGGACCAGGTCGGCCAGGGGGGCGAGCCGGCGCCGCTCGCCGAACGCGGCGCAGCGGACGGAGAGGACGCGGGCACCGGTGTGCGCGGCGTACCGGCCGGCGCCGACGTCGTAACCCGCCGCGAGGCGCTCCACCTCGGCGGCGAACCGGGACTTGCCGATGCCCGCCTCGGCGGTCATCAGGAGCACCCGGGGCTCGCCCCGGTCGATGACCTCGGCGAGCCGGCCGGCGACGCGGCCGATCTCGGTCTCCCGGCCCACGAAGGGCGCCTCGTCGCCGAGGCCGGACCGGGTGCCCGGCGCGTCCAGCAGGCCCAGCAGCTCGTACGCCTCGACCGGCTCGCGCTTGCCCTTGAGGCGCAGCGGGCGCAGCGCCCGCCAGGAGGCGACGTGCCGGGTGGCGGCGGAGGTGCGCCCGCCCGCGTAGACGGCGCCCACGGCGGCGGCGTCGGCGAGCCGGGCGGCCGTGTTCACCGTGTCGCCGATGACCGTGTACTCGATCGCGGCCTGGATGCCGGCGATCACGTCGCCGGTGTTCAGCCCGACCCGCAGGCCGAGTGGCGCGCCGCCGCCCCGCTCGTCGTCGAGCACCCGGCGGACCGCCCGCTGCATGGAGAGCGCGGCGCGGACGGCGCGCTCGGCGTCGTCCTCGTGCGCCACCGGCGCGCCGAAGACCGCCATGATCCCGTCGCCGGTGAGCTTGTCGACGTGCCCGCCGAAGGTCTTGACCGCGCCCGCCAGGGCGGCCAGCACGCGGTCGGTGACCGCGCCGACCCGTTCCGGGTCGAGGTCCTCCGACCAGGAGGTGAAGTCGGAGAGGTCGCCGAAGAGCACGGTGACCACGCGCCGCTCGGCGGCGGGCAGCGTGGCGGCGGCCGGCAGGGCGGCACCGCAGTTGTGGCAGAACCGCGCGCCGGGCACGGCGACGGTTCCACACACCGGGCAGGTCACGGTTGCTCCAACTCCGCACCCCCGGCGCCGGATTCCCGGGGGGTCACCCCGAGGTACTCCAACTGGGCCCGGACCGACCACTCGGCGGCCCACCACAGCGACCGGTCGACGTCCGCGTAGACCCGCTCGACCACCTCGGGCGCGGTCGTGGCGCCGGCGGCGACCGCCGCGCGGACCTGGTCGAGGCGGGCCCGCCGGTGGGCCAGGTAGAACTCGGCCGCCACGCCGCAGTCGGCCAGCGCCGGGCCGTGCCCCGGCAGCGCCGGGACCCCCCGGTACGTGGTGAGCAGCTCCAGGCTCGACAGGTAGTCGCCGAGGTGCCCGTCGGGGTGGGCGACCACGGTGGTGCCCCGCCCCAGGATGGTGTCGCCGGTGAGCACGACCTTCTCGTCGCCGTGCCCGACCAAAAAGCAGACCGAGTCGGCGGTGTGCCCGGGGGTGGGAAGCAGGCGGATCTCCAGGCCGGCGTCGAACGCGGTGTCGGCGGTCAGCGGCGCGCCGCCGACGGTGTGCGCCGGGTCGACCGCGCGGACCGGCGCACCGCCGAGCAGCTCACTGAGCCGCGGTGCGCCCTCGGTGTGGTCGGCGTGCCCGTGGGTGATCAGCACGAGGCCGACCGGGCCGTGCGCGGCGAGCGCGGCCAGGTGCGCCTCGTCGGCCGGACCCGGGTCCACCACCACGGCCTGCTCGGCGCCCGGTGCGCGCAGCACCCAGGTGTTCGTGCCGTCGAGCGTCATCGGCCCCGGGTTCGGGGCGCGCACCAGCGTCACCCACCCCGGCAGCTCGTCCGCGAGCGCCGCTGCGGCTCCGGTCACAGGCCCCATGGCAGCGATCGTACGACCCCGCCCGCCACTCCCCGCGATCTTGCCGTGCCGCCAGGGGTTATGTCCCCTTGCGGGCGCGTCTGCCCACCGGCATCGGCAAGATCGCGGGTACGGAGCGTCAGGCGACCTCGACGATGACCTCGACCTCGACGGGAGCGTCGAGGGGGAGTTCGGCGACGCCCACCGCGCTGCGGGCGTGCCGGCCGGCCTCGCCGAAGACGGCGCCGAACAGCTCAGAGGCGCCGTTTACCACGCCGGGCTGGCCGGTGAAGCCGGGCGCGCTGGCCACGAAGCCGGTCAGCTTGACGATCTTGACGATGTTCTCCAGCCCGACCAGCGAGTCGATCGCGGCGAGCGCGTTCAGCGCGCACCGCTGCGCCAGGTCCTTCGCCTGGTCGGCGGAGACACCGTTGCCGACCTTGCCGGTGGCGAGCAGCTTGCCCTCGACGATCGGGAGCTGGCCCGAGACGTAGACGTGCTGGCCGGACTGGACGGCCGGCACGTAGCTGGCCAGCGGCGACGCCACCTCGGGCAGGGCCAGGCCGAGTTCCGCGAGCTTCGCGTGCGGTCCGTTGCTCATGTCGCCTCAGCCCTTCGGACGCTTCAGGTAGGCGACGAGCTGCTCCGGGTTCGGGCCGGGAACCACGGAGACCAGCTCCCAGCCGTCCTCGCCCCAGTTGTCGAGGATCTGCTTGGTCGCGTGGACCAGCAGCGGGACCGTGGCGTATTCCCACTTCTGCATCGAGTCAAGGCTCCCTTGCCTGGCATGGACTTCGGTCAGGCACAGCCTACGGTCCGGCGCCGCTACGGGGACGCGGGACGCTGCTCGGGCGCAGCGGAGGGGTCACCGCACGGGCCCTCGTGCTCGTACCGCTGGGGGCACCGGGTGCGGTCGGGCAGCAGCAGGTCGCAGAAGACCCGGTGCCGGTTGTTCTGGTCGTCGGTCGTGGAGACGGTGGTCTCCCCGGCGTCCAACTCGCCGAGGAAGCCCAGCGAGGTGGCCACGGTGCCGGCGAGCGCGGTGGCCGCCGCCAGGTCGGGGACCCGGACGGGCAGGTGGATGACGTAGCCGGGCTCCTCCTCGTCCCGACCGCGCCCGGCCGGCCGGGCCAGGGTGCGGACCACCTCGGTCGGCGGGCGGTAGGACCGCTCGTTGACCGGTGCTCCCGCGCCGGGCCCCTCGGCGTCGCCGGGCCGCCCCGCCCGTTCGCCAGGTGGAAACTGGGCTCGGGGAATGTTCTCCGCGTCGCGCATCCGCTGCCTCCGGGCCTCGTACCTGTTCACCGTCACCACCAACCGGCTCGGAACCCGTCGCCGGTCCGGCCCCCGCGTCGCGACGAACGTAGGACCTGCGGGGAGTCCCGGCAACGGGACGCGCACACCCCAGCACCTGCAGTCACATATGCGACACATTCCCGATCCGGAAAGCGGCGGCGGCTTCACGTCCGGCGGGGCGTACGCGGGGCTGGCAAGCCGCCCGCCGACCGCTACCCTTCCGGTCTGGACGAGCGCCCCTGCTCGCCCACCACGCTCGATCACGTGTCCGTCGCCTGGGGCGGCGTCGGCGCGCCGCACCCCCGGGGGAAGACATGACCCAACCGCCCATCGGTGGCGCCGCCGGATCGCCCGGAGGCCCCGCCCACCCGGAGCCGCCCGCCGGCGCCCCGCCGGCCCCCGGCGCCCCGCCCGCGCCCGGCTACCCGCCGTACCCCCCGCCGGCGGCCCCGAAGAAGCGGCGCGGCCTGCTGATCGCGTCGATCGTGCTGGGCGTGGCGATCCTGCTCTGCGGCGGTGGCGGCACGGCCGCGTTCCTCACCCTGCGCCAGGCCGAGGACGGCCAGGGCGCCAAGGAGCCGACGGTCGCGGTGGACGGCTTCCTCACGGCGGTCTACAAGGACCAGGACCCGCGCGCGGCGGCCACCTTCGTCTGCTCGGCGTCCCGTGACGACGACAAGATCGCCGCCAAGGTCGCCGAGGTGCGGAAGTACGCCGGGCAGTACCAGAACCCGCGGTTCCGCTGGACCACCCCGAAGGTGGACAACCAGACCGGGGACCGGGCCTCGGTCAGCACCAGGGTCACCATGACGACGGCCGACGAGAAGGTGGCCGACCAGGAACTGCGCTTCACCGTGGTGCGGAAGACGGGTTGGTGGGTCTGCGAGGTCGCCTGAGCGCGGCGGCTGGATAGGCTCGACGGGTGGCAGCGACTGAGCAGCCGGCCGAGTCCGCCGGCAGATGGCCGGCCCGCCTGCACGTGGTGACCGGCAAGGGCGGCACGGGCAAGACGAGCGTGGCGGCGGCGCTGGCCCTCGGGCTGGCCGCCGGCGGCCGGCGCACCCTGCTGGTCGAGGTGGAGGGGCGGCAGGGCATCGCCCAGCTCTTCGGCACCGACCCGCTGCCCTACGAGGAGCGGCACCTGACCGACGCCCCGGGCGGCGGCGAGGTGCGCGCCCTGGCGGTGGACGCCGAGGAGGCGCTCCTCGAGTACCTGGACATGTTCTACAAGCTCGGCGCGGCCGGCCGGGCCCTGCGCAAGCTGGGCGCCATCGACTTCGCCACCACCATCGCCCCGGGCCTGCGGGACGTGCTGCTCACCGGCAAGGTCAAGGAGGCGACCACCCGGACCAGCGGGCAGCGCCGCGCGTACGACGCGGTGGTGCTGGACGCGCCGCCGACGGGGCGGATCGGCCGCTTCCTCAACGTCACGGCGGAGACCGCCCGGCTGGCCAAGGTCGGCCCGATCAAGACCCAGAGCGAAGGGGTCTCCGCGCTGCTCCGCTCGCCGATGACCGCGGTGCACGTGGTCACGCTGCTGGAGGAGATGCCGGTCCAGGAGACCGTCGACGCCATCGCCGAGCTGACCAAGCTCGGTTTCCCGGTCGGCCGGGTGATCGTCAACGGGGCCCGGCCCCCGGTGCCGGCGGGCCGGCCGGTGACCGGCGCCGAACTGAAGCGCGGGCTCGCCGCCGCCGGCCTGCCGACCGACGCCCGGACCGTGGCCGGCCTCGCCGCCGAGGCCCGTGACCAGCAGGTACGCCGGGAGCTGGAGGACTCGCTCCGCGGCGACCTGGTGGAGCTAGGCCTGCCCCTGACCGAGCTGCCGCTGCTGCCCGGCGGGGTCGACCGGGCGGGGCTGGAGACGCTGGCCGAGACGCTCGTCCGGGCGGATTGACTCACACCTGCGGCCGGCACGGAGCAGAGAGACCCTCGAGACCGATACGCTCGATTGGTGCCTTCCGAAGACGCGGCGCCCCCGCTGGACGTCGACCAGATCCTCGCCGATCCGGGCGTGCGGATCGTGGTCTGCTGCGGGGCGGGCGGAGTGGGCAAGACGACCACCGCGGCGGCGCTGGCCCTGCGGGCGGCCGAGCGGCACGGCCGGCGCACGGTGGTGCTCACCATCGACCCGGCCCGCCGGCTGGCCCAGTCCCTCGGCCTGACCGAGCTGGACAACACGCCGCGCCAGGTCAAGGGGATCGACGTCGAGTCCAGCGGCGGCCAGTTGCACGCCATGATGCTCGACATGAAGCGCACCTTCGACGACGTGGTGCTCCAGCACACCGATCCGGCGAAGGCGGCGGAGATCTTCGCCAACCCCTTCTACCAGGCCATGAGCTCCACCTTCGCCGGCACGCAGGAATACATGGCGATGGAGAAGCTGGGTCAGCTGCACGCGCGGGGCGAGTGGGACCTCATCGTGGTGGACACCCCGCCGTCCCGCTCGGCGCTCGACTTCCTGGACGCCCCGGCCCGGCTCTCCCGCTTCCTCGACGGGCGCATGCTGCGGCTGCTGCTCGCCCCGGCCCGCAGCGGCGGGCGGAGCATGTTCAGCTTCGTGACGGCCAGCTTCGGCATGTTCTCGAAGGTGGTGCAGAAGGTGATCGGCGCGCAACTGCTCACCGACCTGTCCGGCTTCGTGGCCGCGCTGGATTCGATGTTCGGCGGTTTCCGGCAGCGGGCCGAGCAGACGTACCGGATCCTCCAGGCCCGCGAGACGGCGTTCCTGCTGGTCGCGGCGCCGGAGCCGGACGCGGTCCGGGAGGCCGCCTACTTCGCCGGCCGGCTGCGCGCGGAACGGATGCCGCTGGCCGGCCTGGTGCTCAACCGGGTGCACCGGCCGGCGGTGCCCGACCTGTCCGCGGCGGACAGCCTGGCCGCCGCGGAGCGGCTGGCCGCTGCGGGCGGGCACGAGGGCACCGCCGAGGTGCTGCGGGCGCACGCCGCGCTGGCCGAGCAGGCGGCACGCGAGGAGCAGGTGGCGGCCCGGTTCACCGGGGAGTTCCCGGCCGTGCCGGCGGTGTCGGTGACGGCGCAGCCCGCCGACGTGCACGACGTCGACGGGCTGCGGACGATCGGCGAGGCGATCAGCCGGCGCTGAGCGGCGCGACCGACCGGCGCGTCGGTCAGTTGGCCGTGGTCACGAGGACCTTGTCCCGGCCGGCCTTCTCCTTGGCGTTCTTCTTCATGGCCGCCTCGAACATCTTTCGCCAGCTGGTGACCTGCGGGTGACGCCGCAGCAACGCCCGGCGCTCGCGTTCGGTCATGCCACCCCACACACCGAACTCGATCCGGTTGTCGAGCGCGTCGGCCAGGCACTCGTACCGAACTGGGCAGCTCCGGCAGATCCTCTTCGCCACGTTCTGTTCGGCGCCCTGTACGAACAACGCGTCCGGGTCCCCGTTCTGACACGCCGCCAGTGACGGCCAGTCAGTGATCATGCCCATCTGTACACGTCCCCCCTTGCAGTACCTACCGACTACGCGCGACCAGCCGTCGAATTCCCCCCGGTCGTCCGGGCCGGCCTCCCCAAGGCGGCGCGGACGACGTGTGGCTGCTGTCGCCGCCACCATCATGCTGTGTAGTCGCCTGATTACGCAACGTTGTCGGCGAAATCCATCATTCCGGACACTCCCGGCTTCCCGGGCTTTCGCCCGCCGTCTACCCCGCCGGAGTAGGTGAAAACGCTGCGCCACTCCCCCGTTCGGAGGAGACTTCTGCCAGGTTTCACGCAACCACGCACCGGGGTTCGTGCGTTTAGCACAACGAGGCCGGCGCGCGCAGGAAATGGGGAAAGTTCCCCGCGCGCCCCTCGTTCCCTACTCGCGTACCCTGTCGAGGTGACCTGGATGCGGAAACGTGACCACAACGTGCTGACCAACGCCGCATCGCTACTCATCTGTGGCCTGTTGGCCGGCGTGGTGGTCGCGGCGGCGGCCTTCCCCGCGGTGGCGATGTCCGGACTGGCCGCGAAGGCCGGCGCCGAAACCTTCGGCGCGCTCCCCACGGAACTGACGGTGGCGCGGTCTCCGCAGATCACCTACCTGTTGGCCTCCGACGGCAAGACCCCGCTGGCCACCATGTACGACGAGAACCGGCGCGACGTGAAGCTCAAGGACATCGCGCCGATCATGCAGAAGGCCATCATCGCGGCCGAGGACCACGACTTCTACAAGCACAACGGCGTGGACCTCAACGGCGTGGCGCGGGCGTTCGTCAACAACCAGTCCGGAACGAACTCGCGGCAGGGCGCGTCGACGCTCACCATGCAGTACGTCCGGCTGGCCATCTCCTACTCGGCCACCCACCCGGCCGACGTGGTCGCCGCGACCGAGGACACCAGCGCCCGCAAGCTGCGCGAGATGCGCTACGCGCTCCAGATCGACAAGGAACTCTCCAAGGACGAGATCCTCGAGCGCTACCTGAACATCGCCGCCTTCGGCAACGGCGCGTACGGCATCTACGCCGCCAGCCAGGTCTACTTCAACAAGCCGCCGAGCAAGCTCGACATCCAGGAGTCGGCGTTGCTCGCCGGTCTGGTGAAGGCGCCGACGGCGTTCGACCCCACCACCACGGGCGGCTATCAAGCCGCGGTGGACCGGCGCAACTACGTCATCGACAACATGGTGCAGATCGGCGCCATCACGAAGGAGCAGGCCGACCAGGCCAAGCAGATCAAGCTCAAGGTGGCGAAGAAGCGCACCCCGAACGGCTGCGTCGCCACCAACACCCGCTCCTGGGGCTTCTTCTGCGACTACTTCTACCGCTGGTGGCTCCAGCAGGAGACCTTCGGCTCCACCTCCTACGACCGGGAGCGGCGGCTGAAGAGCGGTGGCTACACCATCATCACCTCGCTCGACGTGCAGGCACAGAAGGGCGCCGACAAGGCGGTCCGCAACCAGCTCAAGGAGGACGCGACGGCGGCCCGGATGGTGGCCGCCATCGAGCCGGGCAGCGGGCGGGTCCGCGCCATCGCGGTCAACCGGAACTTCAAGCTCGACGACCCGGAACACCCGCAGAACAAGATCTCCAGCGACCCGAAGAAGGCCAAGAAGAAGATCCGGGGCAGCCGCCCGAACACGGTCAACCCCCTGATCACCGGTGGCGGCGGCATCACCGGCTACCAGGCCGGCTCGACCTTCAAGATGTTCACGCTGGTGGCGGCCCTCGAAAAGGGCTACCCGCTCAGCTACACCATCAACGCGCAGAAGCAGTTCAAGTCCGACTACCCGGTCAAGTTCAACTCGCCCGCCGCATGCCCCGGCACCAGCAACTACTGCCCGAAGAACGCCAGCGACTCGATGGCCGGTGTGCACAACATGTGGAGTGCCTTCGGCGCTTCGGTCAACACCTTCTTCGTGGAACTTCAGCAGCGGGTCGGCGCGGAGAACGTGGTGAAGGCAGCGCAGAAGCTCGGCATCACCTTCCCCTCGTCGGAGGACGCCAAGCTCGCCGCGAACGCCGACGCCGCCCACAACTGGGGCGCGTTCACCCTGGGCGTCTCGCAGACCACCCCGCTGCAACTGGCCAACGCGTACGCCACGCTGGCGGCCGACGGGAAATACTGCGAGCCGATCCCGGTCCAGGAGATCCGCGGCCCGGACGGCGACAAGCTGGACATCGCCAACCCGCGCTGCGAGCAGCGGATCAGCACGCAGGTGGCCCGGGCCGCCGTGGACGCGGCGCGCTGCCCGGTGGGTGACCACTCGTCGACCTCGAAGTGCAAGAACGGCACCGCCGGCAACGTCCGCGGCATCGTCAACGCTCCGGTCGCCGGCAAGTCCGGGACCACCGACGGGGACAAGACCTCCGCTCTGGTCGCCATGACCAAGCAGTACGCGGTGGCCGGCATCCAGGCCGACCCGGACTGGCCGCAGACCAACCAGCGGATGAGGCACAACGAGGTGCCGTGGGGCATCAACCCGGCGGTCTACCAGACGCTGCGCGACGCCATGAAGGGCAAGGAGCGGATCAACTTCACCCCGCCGAGCGGGAAGATCATCGAGGGCGACCAGCGCTCCATCCCCGGGGTGAAGTGCGAGTCCATCGAGACCGCCAAGTCGCGGCTACGAGGCGCCGGATTCGAGCCGGTGGTCGCCAGCCAGAAGACCCCGTCGGAATGCCCGGTGGACACCGCGGCCGGCACCAGCCCGGACGGGCGCACCATCAAGGGCGGCGTGGTGACCATCGAGGTCAGCGCCGGCGGCGGCCAGCCGAAGCCCGGCACCGGCACCGGTCCCGGCGGGCCGGCGGTCCCACCGCCGCCCGGCCAGGGCCGCCCGGGCCGACCGCGCGGCTGACCCGAGCAACGCCAGCGGGCGGGCACCCCACCGGGGTGCCCGCCCGCTTCGTCGTTGATGCGGTCAGAGACCGAGCTGGCGGCGGACCTCCGCGGCGACGCGGCCGCCCTCGGCCCGGCCCGCCACCGCGGCCTGGGCCGCCTTCATGGCCGGGCCCATCTGCGCCTTGCCGGTGAAGCCGCCCGCGGCGAGCGCCCCCGAGACCAGCTCGGCCAGCTCGTCGTCGGAGAGCTGCTTCGGCAGGTAGCGCTCCAGCACCTCACCCTCGGCGGTCTCCTTGCCGGCCTGCTCCGCGCGACCCGCGTCGGCGAAGGCGGTGGCGGCCTCGCGGCGCTTCTTCGCCTCCTTGGTCAGCACCGCGAGCACCTCGTCGTCGCTCAGCTCGCGCTTCTCCTTACCGGCGACCTCGGCGTTGCCGACGGCCGCGAGGGCCATCCGCAGCGTGGAGGTGGTCAGCTCGTCGCGCGCCTTGAGGGCGGCGCGCATGTCGGCGGTGAGGCGGTCCTTCAGCGTGCTCATGGACGGTCAAACTACCCTGAACGCCATGCGAAAGCGCACACTATTCCGGCTCGCGGCCGGGACCGTCGCCGCCGGGGCGGCCACCCTGGCGTACGCGTCGCTCATCGAGCGCAACATGTTCACCCTGCGCCGGTACGACGTACCGGTGCTCCCGACCGACGCCGAGCCGCTGCGCGTACTGCACCTGTCGGACCTGCACATGATGCCCGACCAGCGGCGCAAGCAGGACTGGGTGGCCTCGCTGGCCGCCCTCGACCCCGACCTGGTGGTGGTCACCGGGGACAACATGGCCCACCCGGACGCGGTGCCGGGCGTGCTGCGCGCCCTGCAACCGCTGCTCGACCTGCCCGGCGCCTTCGTCTTCGGCTCCAACGACTACACCGGGCCGGTCCTGAAGAACCCGTTCACCTACTTCCTGCCCGACCGGGAGTACACCGAGGGCGTGCCGCTGCCGTACGAGGAGCTGCGCGACGTCTTCACCGGCGCCGGCTGGGTGGACCTCAACAACGCGCGGACCACCCTCAAGGCCGGGGGCCGGGAGATCGAGCTGGTCGGCGTGGACGACCCGCACATCGAGCGGGACGACTACGCGGCCGTGGCCGGGCCGGTGAGCACGGGCCCGGCACTCTCCATCGCCCTGGCCCACTCCCCGGAGCCGGCCGTGCTGGACCGGATGGCCGCCGACGGCTTCGGACTCCTGCTCGCCGGGCACACCCACGGCGGGCAGGTCTGCGTGCCCGGCTACGGCGCGCTGGTCACCAACTGCGGGCTGCCCCGCTCGATGGCGCGCGGGCTGCACCGCTGGCCCGGCTCCGACTCCTGGCTGCACGTCTCGGCCGGCCTGGGCACCCACCCGACCGCGCCAGTACGCTTCGCCTGCCCACCAGAAGCAACGGTCCTGACGCTGATCCCCCGCTGAGTGCACCGCGCAGATCCTGGTACGACACGGCCCCCGGAGGGGCCGGTAGCTACCAGGATCTGCGGCCGGTTCGGCGCGGAGGGATACCGAGTTTGACCATCGGAGCGGGTGGGCTACTATTTGTCGGCACGCCTCGGGGTGTGGCGCAGCTTGGTAGCGCGCTTCGTTCGGGACGAAGAGGTCGTCGGTTCGAATCCGGCCACCCCGACCAGAGGCAAGAGGCCGCATCCGGTTCCACCGGGTGCGGCCTCTTGGCACTCCGGGGAACGACCGGCGTCCGGGCGTGGGCGGTTGATCCATCTTCCTGGCAAGGTTGATGCCATGGCCGCCATGATCCGATCCCGCCTGACCGATTGGACCACCCTTCTACCCCTGATCGCGGTCGTCGTGCTCGCGGCCACCTGGAACCGGAAGCTGTCCGGTCCGCTGGTCATCCTCGTGGCCGCGCTGCTCGCCGGCGCGGTGCTGGCGGCCGTGCACCACGCCGAGGTGGTGGCGCACAAGGTCGGCGAGCCGCTGGGGTCGTTGGTGCTCGCGGTGGCGGTCACCGTGATCGAGGTCGGTCTCATCGTCACGCTGATGATCAGCGGCGGCGACAAGACGCAGGCGCTGGCCCGGGACACCGTCTTCGCCGCCGTGATGATCACCTGCAACGGGATACTCGGCCTGTCGCTGCTGCTCGGCGCGCTGCGCCGGCGGGTGGCGGTGTTCAACCCCGAGGGTACCGGTGGGGCGCTGGCCACGGTGGCCACGCTCGCCACCCTCAGCCTGGTGGTGCCCACCTTCACCACGAGCCGACCCGGCCCGGAGTTCTCCCCCGCGCAACTGGCCTTCGCGGCGGTCGCCTCGCTCGCGCTGTACGGCCTGTTCGTGATGGTGCAGACCGGCCGGCACCGCGACTACTTCCTGCCGGTGACGCAGGAGGGCAGCATCATCCCCGAGGACGCCGACGGCGACGGGCACGCCGACCCGCCGTCCACGCGTACCGCCCTGGCCAGCCTGGCCTTGCTGGTGGTGGCCCTGGTCGCGGTGGTCGGGGACGCGAAGAGCGTCTCCCCGGCGATCGAGGCGGGTGTCGAGGCGGCGAACCTGCCGCAGGCGTTCGTCGGCGTGGTCATCGCCCTGCTGGTGCTGCTGCCGGAGACCCTCGCCGCCGCCCGGGCCGCCCGCCGGGACCGGGTGCAGATCAGTCTCAATCTGGCGCTCGGCTCGGCCATGGCCAGCATCGGCCTGACCATCCCGGCCATAGCGCTGGCCTCGATCTGGCTGGACGGCCCGCTGCTGCTGGGCCTGGGCGGCACCCAGCTGACGCTGCTGGCGCTGACCGCGGTGACCGGTGTGCTCACGGTGGTGCCGGGCCGGGCGACCGTGCTCCAGGGCGGGGTGCACCTCGTGCTGCTCGCCGCCTTCGTCTTCCTCGCCGCCAGCCCGTGACCGTCATCGGCCCGGGACGGCCACCGAGACGTGATCGCCGCCGGCACGTGACTGCCGCCGGCACGTGACCGCCGCCAGCCTGAGACGGCCGCCGACGGCGGTCAGTCGTGCAGTTCGGTGCGGGCCACCTCGGCGAACGCCGCCGACAGGTGCTCGGCCAGAGGCCGGCCGGTGGCCGCCAGCAGATCGGCGATGAGCAGCGGAGCCTGCCGGGCGATCGCGGCCGGGTTCGGCGGCGCGTCGTCGTCGCCCGGGTCGTAGACGCCGAGCGCGCTCGCCAGCAGCACGAGCAGCACGTGCGGGTCGACGTCGGGCCGCCAGGCCGCGTTCGACCGGACGCACCGCTCCAGCACCTGGCGGACGTCGTCGCCGTCCAGCCCGTCCGGGTGGCTCTCCTCCAGCAGCAACCGGACCACGCCGCCGAGCACCAGCCCGGCCCGGTCCGCGGCGGCGAGCCGCTCGACCGCCGGCTCGTACGCCCCGGCGTCCCGGGCCTGCGCGGCGCCGACCGCCTCGGTGGTCGCCTCGGCGATCTCGCGGGCCGGGGCGGGCAGGTGGCGCCAGGTCGTCGTCACCGGGCCAGCATGGCAGACGGGGTTAGCTTGCTCACCCGCCGGCTCTGCCGAGCGCGTAACGGGCGCAAATCCGTTCGCGGGTCGTCGTACCCCCCGCGAAGAATGCAGCCATGCTGCGCCGCGCCCTGCCCGCCCGTCCCGAAGCCCGCCGCATCCTGATCGGCACCCTGCTGTCGGCCGTCGGGCGCGGCCTCACCCTGCCCTTCCTGTTCATCTACCTCACCGACGTGCGCGGGCTGAGCGACACCCGGGCCGGCCTGGTGATCGGCTGGTTCGGCGCGGTGACGCTGGCGCTGTCGCCGCTGGGCGGCACGCTGATCGACCGGTTCGGCGCGCGCCGGGTGGTGCTGCCCTGCCTGGTGATCGAGGCGGTCGGCACCGGCTCGCTGGCCCTGGTCGACTCGACGGCCTCGGCGTTCGGCGTGATGACGCTGATCGCCGTGGGCAGTTCGGCGATCTGGGCCGGCCAGAACACCATCCTCGCCTCGCTCACCGACGACGGTGAGCGGCAGCGGGTGTTCGGCTTGAACTTCGCCCTGCTCAACCTGGGCATCGGTGTGGGCGGCCTGATCTCCGGCGCGGTGGTCGACGTGGCCCGGCCGGCCACCTTCCAGGCCATCTACCTGCTGGACGCGCTGAGCTACCTGATGCCGGGGCTCATCCTGCTCACCCTCCCGCACGTCGGGCACCGGCTGGCCAGGGCCGCGACGGATGCCGCCCGACCGGCCGGGGGCTACCTCACCGTGCTGCGGGACCGGCCGTTCCGCCGGCTGGTCATCTTCGGCCTGGTCCTCACCACCTGCGGCTACGCGCAGATCGAGGTGGGCTTCGCCGCGTACTCGGTGCGGGTGGTGGAGGTGTCGCCGCGGGTGGTGGCCTGGGCGCTCGCCGGCAACACCGTGATGATCGTGCTCTCCCAGCTGCTGGTGATCCGCCGGATGGAGGGGCGGAGCCGGACCGGCGCGCTCGCCGCGGTGGGCGCGGTCTTCGCGGCCGCCTGGCTGGTCCTCGGCGCGGCCGGCGTGATCGGCACGGGCAACGCGCTGCTCGCGGCGCTGGGCGTGGTGGCCTGTTCGGCGATCTTCGGGTTCGGCGAGACGATGCTGTCGCCGGTGATGCCGGCGCTGACCAACGCGCTCGCCACCGACGAGCTGCGCGGGCGCTACAACGCCATGAGCTCGATGATCTTCGGGATCAGCGGGGTCATCGGGCCGGTCACCGCGGGCCCGCTGATCGGCGCGGCGCACGGCCGGCTCTGGGTGGCCGTCGTGGTGGGCGGCTGCCTGACCGCCTCGGTGCTGGCCCTGTCGTTGCGCCGGCTGCTCACCGCCGGTCAGGACGGCCGCGTCGCCGCCGTCGTCCGGGAGCCGGAGCCCGCGCACGCCTGAGCACTGTCGCGGCACGCGAACGGGCCCCGGAGCATCAGCTCCGGGGCCCGTCGTCGTGCGGGTCGGCCGTCAGGCGGCCGGGACCTCCGCGGTGGTCTGGATCCGGTCCAGCGCCGGCGCGGAGACCGGCGACTTCTCGGTCAGGTACGCGGTGAAGGCGTCCAGGTCGATCATGCCGGTGACGGCGTTCGTGCCACCGGTGAGGACGCTGAAGCCGTCGCCACCGCCGGAGAGGAAGTTGTTCACCGTGACGCGGTAGGTCCCGGCGTCGGTGACCGGGGTGCCGTTGATGGTGAGGCTGCCCCGGACCACGCGGGTGCCGGTGCACGGCGAGGCGGCCGGCGCCGTGGTGCCGTTGACGTCGACGACGTAGTGCACGGTCGAGGACGCGTAGAGCACCTTGGCGGTGGTGAACTGCTGCTCCAGCATGCAGTAGAGCTGCGCGCCGGTCAGGTCCAGCGTCACCAGGTTGTTGGCGAACGGCTGGACGGTGAACGCCTCGGCGTAGGTGACCGGGCCGGCGTCGAGGTCGGCGCGGACACCACCGGGGTTCATGAACGCGGCGACCGCGTTCTGCTCGTTGTCGGTGGCCGCGAGCTGGGCGTCGGCGATCACGTTGCCGAGCGGCGACTCACCGGTCTGGTAGGTCGGCTTGCCGTTGACGTCGACCCCGGTCTGGTACAGGTTCTCCTGCGTCTTGGTGAGCACGCTCGCGGTCTCGCCGACCACCTTGTCGGCCACCGGGCCGAGGGCGGTCTTGTAGTGGGTGATCAGGTCGTTCGTGGCCTCGTGCGGGTCGATGGTCCGGGTGACCACGACGTTGTTCGCCGACGCGCTGACGATGTCCTTGGTCCGCCGGTCGATCTTCAGGTCGATGTCGGTGACCAGGCGCCCGAACGAGCTGGCGCTGGTGACCAGCTTGCCGTTGATGTTGCAGTTGTACGCGGCGTGGGTGTGCCCGCTGACGATCACGTCGATGGACGGGTCCATCCGGTTGGCGATGTCGACGATCGGGCCGCTGAACCCGGTGCAGTCGTTGATGCCGCCGCCGTTCTGCACGCCACCCTCGTGCAGCAGCACGACGATGGCCTGCACGCCCTGGGCGCGCAGGACGCGGGCGTACTTGTTGGCGGTCTCCGCCTCGTCGGCGAAGGACAGGCCGGCGACGCCCTGCTGGCTGACGATCTGCGGGGTGCCCTCGAGGGTCATCCCGATGAAGCCGATCTTCACGCCGTCGATCTTCTTGATGCCGTACGGCGGCAGCAGCGGCTTGCCGGTGGCGGTCTTGAAGGCGTTCGCCGACAGGTACTGGAAGTTGGCGCCCTCGAACGGGGTGCCGTCGCCGCAGCCGTCCACCGGGTGGCAGCCGCCGTTCTGCATCCGGAGCAGCTCGGTCGCGCCCTCGTCGAACTCGTGGTTGCCGACGCTGGTGAACTCGAGCCCGGCGAGGTTCATCTCCTCGATGGTGGGCTCGTCGTGGAACGCGGCGGAGAGCAGCGGCGAGGCGCCGATCAGGTCACCGGCGGCGACCGTGACGGTGTGCTCCCGCTCCTCCTCGGTGGTGCCACGCAGCGCGTCGAGGTGGGCGGCCAGGTATGCCGCGCCACCGGCGGGCTTCCCGTCGATGGTGCCGCTGGAACCGGTCGGCGGCTCCAGGTTGCCGTGGAAGTCGTTGATGGCGAGCAGCTTGACGTCGATCGGCTTCGGGCGGGCCTCGGCCTGGTCGGGGTGTACGGCGACCGCGGTGAACGCGGTGGCGGCGAGTGCGGCCAGGCCGACGGCGGCCCGGCGGCGCATCCCGGGGACGGACATGGAACTCCTCGTGAGATACCGGCGCGTGGTGTCCGGACGATGGTTCGCCCGGTGACCCTGACCGTGCCGTGACAGGGGTCGATCGCGAAGTCGGCAGTCGGGGGACACCGCTTCACCGGGGGCAAGCTTCTCATCCGGCGGGCGAGAGGTCGACCGGAGCGGCACAGCGGAATGGTGGATATGGACGGCGACCTGTACCGGTCTGCCCGACGAGTCGGACATGACGGGCAGGTGAAATCCTTCACGGCTCCCCGCTGTCGGCCGTGTGCAGTAGGAAAGGAGCCATGACGTCGAACGGCACCACCTGGACGGTGGACTCGGTGCGCTCCGCGGACGGCACCACGATCGCCTACGAGACGGCCGGCGACGGGCCGCCCATCATCCTGGTCGGCGGGGCCTTCAACGACCGGAGCACCACCCGCGCGCTGGCCGCCGCGCTCAGCGCCGACTTCACCGTGTACGGCTACGACCGCCGGGGTCGCGGCGGCAGCGGTGACACCGGGCCGTACGCGGTGCAGCGCGAGATCGAGGACGTGGCAGCCCTGACCGACCGGGCGGGCGGCACCGCTCACCTCTACGGCCTCTCCTCCGGCGCGATCCTCGCCGCGTACGCGGCCGCCGAGGGGGTGCCGCTCACCGGGCTGGCCCTCTTCGAGCCGCCGTTCCAGGCCGGCCCGCACGGCGGCCGGAAGCCGGGCCTGGCCGAGCGGTTGAGCGAGCTGGTCTCCGCCGGCCGGCGCGACGACGCGGTCGCCCTCTTCCTGACCGACGCGGTCGGTGTGCCCGCCGAGGCGGTCGGCGCGATGCGCGAGGCCCCCGAGTGGGGCTGGATGGCGGGGCTGGCGCACACCCTGGCCTACGACACCACGGTCACGGGCTCCGGCGGCCTGCCCGCCGACCGGCTCGCGGCGATCGCCGCCCCGACCGTGGTGGTGGACAGCACCGGCAGCCCGCCGTGGCTCCGGGACGCCGCCGTGGCGACCGCCGAGGCGATCCCCGGGGCGACCCACCTCAGCCTGGCGGGTGGCTTCCACGAGGTGCCGCCGGAGGTGCTGGCCCCCGCGCTGCGCGACGCCCTGCTCGGCTGAGTCCGGCCGACCTGCCGGCGACCCGTGTCCTACGCCCACGGCGCCGGCTCCCAGGGACCAGGGAGCCGGCGCCGTGCGCGGGGCGGACCAGCAGGAGGGTGCGGCACCTGCTGATCCACGATCAGGTGTCGCGGCCCCTTCATGTCACGTGCAGAATCTTGCTCGCGCAACCTTCCCGGGAGTAAATACATCCGCGGACGAGCCGAACACGACCGATCGGTGGTCAACATCTGCCGGTCCGCCGGTCGCATCCGGCCGAAGGCCTGGCCCTGGCGGCAGCGCCGGTCGTGCGCGCGCCGTTGCGGGGATCCACCGGCGGCCGAGGGGTTGGATCGGACATTTCGCTCGGCATGACGATCGGCGAGTGATCGCCTGCGGCCGGCCGGGAATGTCGACAGTCCGATCTCGACCATCGCCTGCACGACGCGGCGCCGACGTGCCGAGCAGGAAGATCGACTGGCTGTTGAGCTGCGGCTACCTGTCCGGAACAGATCGAAAGTGAAGAATTTTATTTGAATCGCCGGGTGGGTCACGGGTACCGGATGGATGCACGAATGAGCCAGAGGAAGGAAGAGTTCATGCATGCAGCACGTCTCCGGACCGCCTCCGTCGCCCTGGCCGCGAGCGTAGGCCTGGTCCTCGCCACGACGGGCGTCGCGCAGGCCGCCCCGGTGAGCCAGCAGGCCCAGCAGGCGCCGGCGGCCGCCCCCGCGGCGTCCGCGGTGAGCACGCCCGTCACCGGCAGCTTCACCGACGCGCTGGGCGGGGTCGGCAGCTTCACCGGCACCTTCACGCCCACCCGGTTCGTCAACCAGAACGGCCAGCTCGCCGCCGTGGGCACGCTGGCCGGCACCCTCACCAACTCCGCCGGCACCTCGCTCGGCGCGATCAGTCAGCAGATCACCGTGCCGGTCCAGGCCAGCGCCACCTGCGACATCCTCAATCTCGACCTCGGCCCGCTGGACTTGAACCTGCTCGGTCTTCAGGTGCACCTCGACGAGGTCGTGCTCGACATCACCGCGCAGCAGGGCCCGGGCAACCTGCTCGGCAACCTGCTCTGCGCCGTCGCCGGCCTGCTCGACAACACCGGCGGCGCGGGCGGCGTCTTGAACGGGATCGTCGCCCTGCTCAACCGGATCCTCGGGGCACTCTGATCCGCCCCGACTCCGCGGAGCTGAGGGCGGAGGCCATCGGGACCCGGTCCCGGTGGCCTCCGCCGCGTCCCGCCCCACCGACCGCGTCCTCGGCCAGGTGGCCGACCCGCGACCGGGGCCAGTTCCCCCGCACGCCGGGCCGGGCGGCCAGGTAGCCGGTGATCCGCGCGACGCCCCAGCCGTGCGCCTCGCGCAGTCCGCGGGCGAGCATCCCGAGGTAGACCGGCGCGGGCGAGGCCCACGCCACCTCGGACGCCGCATGCGGGGCCGTGAACGTGAGCATCGGCAGGCCGTCACGCGTGCCCACCCGGAGCAGGGTCTCGTAGCGACCCGGGCCGAGGGTGGCCCGGCCGGTCTCCGCCGCCACCCGGATCAGGTCCAGGTCCGTCCCGGGCGGCCGGTACATCTCCTGCGCCGCGATGTCGGCGAACTGCTCGACCGTCACCAGGTAGCCCCGCACGGCCGCGCGTCCGCGCAGCTCCGGGTCGTAGAACGCCATCCCGCCGGTCCAGGCCCGCGACTCGCCAGCGAAGTAGACGCCGCCGGGGATCAGCCCCGCGACCGTCCGGCGCGGTGGCCGGCAGTCCCGGCAGCCCGGGTACGTGCGCAGCCCGCCGGGTGGGCGCCCGCCCCGCAGGTACCGGTCGAGCCGCGCCGCGTGCAGGTTCGAGCCGTACGCGACGTACCAGAGCAGCCGCTCCACGGGTTCAGAACCAGCAGGTCCGCCCGGCGGAATGGCTGACCTGGACGGTGTGCGTCACGCAGCCCCCGTCGGCCACCCGGTGCAGCAGGAACGCGGTGGGCTCGGCGACCCACCCGATCTCCTCCTCGTCCGTCATGGCGAGGCTGACCTGCATCCAGGTGCTCGGCGCGGTGGTCAGCACCGTGCCGGCGAAGGCGCTGGTGACCGGCCGGTGCAGGTGGCCGGCGGCGACCCGCACCACGTGGGGGTGCCGACTGATCACCTCAGCGAGAGCGCCGGCATCGGTGAGCCCCATGGCGTCCATGGCCGGCACGCCGACCGCCACCGGCGGATGGTGCAGAAACACCACGGCGGGCACCTCGGCGCGACCGGCCAGCACGCCGTCGAGCCAGCCGAGCTGGTCGTCGCCGAGCCGCCCGGCGTCGCTGCCGGGGGCGAGCGAGTCGAGCACCACGAGCGTGCCGTCCGGCTGGTCCACGTGGTAGTAGGCCGAGAAGCCACCGCCCAGGTACGGGGTGCCGCCGAAGGTGTCGAGCAGGGACTCCCGGTCGTCGTGGTTGCCGGCGGCGAGGTGGACGGGCAGCGGGAAGCGCCCGATGATCTCGCGCAGCGCGAGGTACTCGTCCGGTCGGCCGTTGCTCACGAGGTCGCCGGTGATCACCACGCAGTCCGGCCGGGGGCGCAGGGCCAGCACCCGCCCGAGTGCCCGGTGCAGCCCGGACGCGGGCTCGGCGGCGAGCAGGCCGGTGGTCACATGCGGGTCGCTGAGCTGGGCGATGAGCATCGGCGCCTCCTGACGAGCCCGGGACCCTCACGCTATCGCCGCCGCACCCCGCCGCGCGGCCCCCTCATGCCCACAGGCCCCGTCCACAGCCTGTGGATAGCACATGTGTACGAAGGTCGCGGGCTGCCGCGCTGGGTACCCTTGATCGCGCCCCGCCCCCTCCGAGCAGGAACGACGTGGATCACGAGCGAGTCGTCCGGGACGTCACGGTCCGCCTTCCGATGGCGTCGACCGCGCTGGAGGCGTGCCAGTGGACCGTCTCGGCGCTCGCCCGGCACACCCCGGCGACGATCTCGATCCTGCTCGGGGTCCATGACTCGCTCCGCTGCGTCGCGGCCAGCGGCGCCTGGCAGGTCTTCTCGACCGTGCCGGCACAGGCCGGGAGCGACGACTCCGGCACGCCGCGCCGGGACCAGCAGCGTTCGATCGTCGCGCGGGTGTACGGCTCCGGCGAGCCGGCCGTCGTCCCCGACGTGACCGCCGATCCCGACTACCTCCCGGTACGCCCCGACGTCACGGCCGAGATCTGCGTGCCGGTGCGGGACCGGGCGGGCCGGCCGCTCGGCGTGCTGGACCTCCAGTGGAGCGGCCCGGTCGAGACGGAGCGGTGGCGGAGGACCGCCCAGCGGATGGCCGACCGGCTCGGCGCCCGGATCGCCACGCTCGGCGGCCCGCCCGCCGAAAGCCGCAGCGAGAAGCTGCTCCGGCACACCGCCGCCATGACCAGCGCCCCCACCGACTGGGACCTGATGACCGCCGCGATCGCCGCGGCCCGGGACGTCTCGGCGCTCGCCGCCGCCGTGCTGGTCCTCCCCGGCCCGCGCGAACCCCGGCTGGGCACGCCGACGGGCACTCCCGGCGCGCTGGAGGCCCGGATGCGGGCCGAGCTGGCCGAGGCCGGCCCGGCGGCGCTCGCCCGGATGATCGCCCGCGCGCACCGGCACGGCTCGGCGTACACGCTGGGCGAGGAGGGGCACCCGCCGACCGCGGACTACCTGCCGTTGACCCGGGCCGGGGCGCGCACCCTGGTGGCGGTGCCCGTCGGCCCCACGGAGGGTGGCGGCGTGCTGCTGGTCGCCGACGAGCGGCTGCTGCGGCCCGACCCGACCACGGTCAACCTCATCGAGCTGCTGGCCGGGCAGGCGTGGATCTGCCTCGACCGGCTGCGTACGCTCGCCCGGCTGCGCGAGCAGGCCAGCTCGGACCCGCTCACCGGGCTGCGCCACACCGGGCCGTTCGGGCAGCGGATCGCGAGCGCTACGCCGGGGCGTACCGCCCTGCTGGCGATCGACGTGGACGGCTTCAAGGACGTCAACGACACGTACGGCCACCAGGCCGGCGACCAGCTGCTGGTGGGGCTGGCCCGGGCGCTGGAGGGTGCGCTGCGCCAGGGCGACGAGCTCTACCGCACCGGCGGCGACGAGTTCGTCGCGGTGATCGAGGTGAGCCGCCCCGAGGAGGCCGTCCGGATCGCCGAGCGGCTCACCGCGGCCGCCCGCCGCACCGGCCGGACGATCAGCGTCGGCGTCGCCCTGCCGCGGCCCGGCGAGTCGCCGGAGCGGACCCTCCGCCGCGCCGACCAGGCCCTCTACGCGGTGAAGCGGGACGGCCGAGACGGCGTGCACCTCTCCGCCGCCTGAGCTACGGGCTCAGGGCCGGGTCAGCTCCTTGGCCAGGAGTTCGGCGATCTGCGCGGTGTTCAGGGCGGCGCCCTTGCGGAGGTTGTCGCCCGTGACGAAGAGGTCGAGGGCGCGCGGGTCGTCGACGGCGCGGCGGATGCGGCCGACCCAGGAGGGGTCGGTGCCCACCGCGTCGATCGGCATGGGGAACTCGCCGGCGGCCGGGTCGTCGACCAGGATCACGCCGGGCGCGTTGCGCAGCACCTCGCGGGCGCCCTCGGCGTCGACCTCGGTGGCGAAGACCGCGTGCACCGCGACCGAGTGACCGGTCACCACCGGCACCCGAACGCAGGTCGCGGAGACCTTGAGGTCGGGCAGCCCGAGGATCTTGCGCGACTCGTTGCGCATCTTCAGCTCCTCGGACGACCAGCCGCCGTCGGCGAGCGAGCCGGCCCAGGGCACCACGTTGAGCGCGAGCGGCGCCGGGAACGGGCCCACCTCGTCGCCGACCGCCTGCCGGACGTCGCCGGGCCGGGAGCCGAGCACCCGGTCCCCGGCGATCTTGCCGAGCTGGGCGTGCAGCGTGTCCACGCCGGCCTGCCCCGCACCGGAGACCGCCTGGTACGAGGCGAGGACCAGCTCGCGCAGCCCGTACTCCCGGTGCAGCGGGGCGATCGCCACGATCATCGCGAGGGTCGTGCAGTTGGCGTTGGCGATGATCCCCTTCGGTCGGTTGCGGACCTGCTCGGGGTTGATCTCGGGCACGACGAGCGGCACGTCGCGGTCCATGCGGAACGCGCCGGAGTTGTCCACGGCGACGGCGCCCCGGCTGACCGCGACCGGCGCCCACTCGGCCGAGACCGCGTCCGGGACGTCGAACATCGCCACGTCCACGCCGTCGAACGCCTCGGGGGTGAGCGCCTGGACGGTCAGCGACTCGCCCCGGCACTGGATCTGGCGGCCGACCGAGCGCTCGGAGGCGAGCAACCGGATCTCGCCCCACACGTTGCGGCGGGAGGAGAGGATCTGGCACATCACCGTGCCGACGGCGCCGGTTGCCCCGACCACGGCGAGGGTGGGCAGCGACGACATCCGCACTACCGCCCGGTGCCGGCGTAGACGACGGCTTCGGTGTCACCGCCCAGGTCGAAGGCGTCGTGGATGGCCCGGACCGCCTTGTCGAGGTCGGTGTCCCGGCAGACCACCGAGACCCGGATCTCCGAGGTGGAGATCATCTCGATGTTCACCCCGGCCGCGCCGAGGGCGGCGAAGAAGCCGGCCGCGACACCCGGGTGCGAGCGCATGCCGGCGCCGATCAGCGAGACCTTGCCGACGTGGTCGTCGTAGAGCAGGCCCTTGAACTTGACCTGCTCCTGGATCTTGCTGAGCGCGGCCATGGCGGTCGGGCCGTCGGTCTTGGGCAGGGTGAACGAGATGTCGGTGCGGCCGGTGCCCTCGGTGGACACGTTCTGCACGATCATGTCGATGTTGATCTCGGCGCCGGCCACCGTGTCGAAGATCCGCGCGGCGGCGCCCGGCTCGTCGGGCACCCCGACGATCGTGATCTTCGCCTCGCTGCGGTCGTGGGCGACCCCGGTGATCAGTGCCTGTTCCACAGGAAGGTCCTCCATCGATCCGGTGACCATCGTGCCGGTGTTGGTCGAGTATGACGAACGGACGTGGATCGGCAAGCCTGCGCGCCGGGCGTACTCGACGCTGCGCAGGTGCAGCACCTTGGCGCCGCAGGCGGCCAGTTCCAGCATCTCCTCGTAGGTGATGTGCTTGATGTGCCGGGCGTTCGGCACGATCCGCGGGTCGGCGCTGAACACGCCGTCCACGTCGGTGTAGATCTCGCAGACGTCCGCGTCGAGCGCGGCGGCGAGGGCCACGGCGGTCGTGTCCGACCCGCCCCGGCCCAGCGTGGTGACGTCCTTGGTGTCCTGCGAGACGCCCTGGAAGCCCGCGACGATGACCACGGCGCCCTCGTCCAGCGCGCCCTTGAGACGGCCCGGGGTGACGTCGATGATCCGCGCCCGGCCGTGCACCGAGGTGGTGAGCACGCCGGCCTGGGAGCCGGTGAACGAGCGGGCCTCGTACCCCAGGTTGTGGATGGCCATGGCGAGCAGCGCCATGGAGATCCGCTCCCCGGCGGTGAGCAGCATGTCCAGCTCGCGGCCGGGCGGCAGGGGGCTGACCTGGTTGGCCAGGTCGAGCAGCTCGTCGGTGGTGTCGCCCATGGCGGAGACCACCACGACCACGTCGTCGCCGGCCTTGCGGGCCGCCACGATGCGCTCGGCCACCCGCTTGATCCGCTCGGCGTTGGCGACGGAGGACCCGCCGTACTTCTGCACCACGAGTGCCACGACGGTGCACTCCCTCCCAGCGACGACCCTGAGCGTGCCGGCGCCGCCGGTTACTTCGGTCCGGCGGCGCGTGTCAGACCTCCCCAGGGTATCGGGCGGCGCGCGGCGCCGGGTCGGGTGATCCCACCATCCGGCCCGGCGTGGGGCGGCTCACCGGCCCCGAGCCGGCCCTGCGACACGCCGGCCGGAACACCCGTGCGGCGGGCTCCCCGGAGCCCGGCCGGCACCGCAGAATGTCCCGGTGCACGCACATCGACGCGCCGCCCGGCGGCTGACCGGCGTCCTGGCGCTCGCCCTGCCGGCGCTCCTGGCCGCCTGCACCACCGACCCGCCGAGCCCGGCACCGACCAGCACCGCCGACCCGGTTCCGGCTGAGGTCGACGCGGCGCGGGACGAACTGGCCGCGCTGGCCGCCGCCGCGCAGGACCGGCACCTCACCGCCACGTACGCCTACGAGCCGGGCGACGGCGCGACCCGGACGGTCACGGTGACCAGCGCGAACGACGGCACCTGGCGGGTGGACGTGCCCGGTTGGGGGCAGGGCGGCACGGTCGACGTCTCGCTCGCCGCCACCGGCGACGGGCTCTTCCAGTGCGCCCTGCCCTCGGCCGGCTGGGCGCAGCCGGCGGGCTGCGTACGCCTCGGCGACGCCGACGACGCCGTGCCCCGCAGGCTGGACCCGCGGGTGCAGCACCCGTTCACCGACTGGCTGGAGGTGCTCACCGACCGGCGCGCGCCGCTCGCCGTCTCACCGGCCGCGCCGCTGCCCGGGGTGCGCGGCGAGTGCTACTCGGTCGAGTCGACCTCGGCCTCGCTGAACGCCCCGCTGGACGTGGGGATCTACTGCTACCTCCCGGACGGCACCCCGGCGGCCGTGCGGGCGGCCTTCGGCACCCTGAAGCTGGCCGGCGAGCCGGGCGCGGCGCCGGCCACCGTGCCGCTGGCCGGGCCGGTCAGTGAGGGCGGCGAGCCGGTGAGCCGGGATGCGGCGTCGCCGACCGACAGCCCGACCGCGGGAACGCCCTGACCCCGATGTCCGTTACGGGTGCTCTTGGCCACATCTGACCGGGGGCGAGCGAGGGCACAAAACACCCATCAGTGATGCTTTGCCACATGCCTGACCTCACCCCGCTGCTCGCCTTCCGCTGGAGCCCGCGCGCCTTCGACCCGGCCGCCGAGCTGACCGGTGACGAGGCCACCTCCCTCCTGGAGGCCGCCCGCTGGGCGCCCTCGGCCGGCAACGCCCAGCCGTGGCGCTTCGCGCTCGGCCACCGGCACGACGAGACGTGGAAGCGCATCCTGGTCAACCTGCCCGAGGGCGACCAGCGGTGGGTACCGCACGCCGCCGCCCTGGTCGTCGGGGCGCACACCGGCGGCGACCCGGAACGGGCCGCGTACGACCTGGGTCAGGCCGTCGCCCACCTGACCGTGCAGGCCACCGCGCTCGGCCTGCACGCGCACCAGCTCACCCGCCTCGACCGGGCCGGCCTCGCCACCGAGCTGGACCTGGCCGCCGGGGTCCGGCCCCTCGTGGTGGTCGCGATCGGCCGGCTCGGGGACCCGTCCGCGCTTCCCGAGGACCTGCGGGACCGGGAGACCGCACTGCGCCGCCGGCGACCGCTCGCCACCCTGCTGCTCGCCTGAGCCGGCGACCGGGGATTCGCCCCAGACTGAAAGTGCTCGCGCCGGGCCCCGGGGGCACGGTTCACTCACCGCCCATGGGGGCCAGAGAGATCATCCGCACCGCCGTCCACCACGTCGTGCCGCCGGCCGGGCTGACCCGCGCCCTGGCCGTGCAGGCCATGGTCTACGCCGTCGGCAACGGCCTGTTCCAGGCCGGCAGCGCCGTCTTCTTCACCCGGGCGCTCGGGCTCAGCGCCGCCCAGGTGGGGCTGGGCCTGTCCATCGCGGCGGGGGTGTCGCTGCTGGGCACCGTGCCGCTGGGCGGGCTCACCGACCGGTACGGACCGCAGCGGGTGTGGACGCTCGGACTGGTGCTGGAGGCGGCGCTCTTCGCGAACGTACCCGTTCGTGGGCGGCTTCGCCGGTTTCCTCGCCGTGGTGGTGACGCTGGCCGCCGTGCACGCCGCGACGGGCGTGGCCGTGCAGGTCTACTCGATCAACGCGGTCCCCCCGGCCGAACGGGTCACCGCGATGGCCTACCAGCGGTCGTTGCTGAACGTCGGGTTCGGGCTCGGCGCGGCGATCAGCGGCCTGGTGCTGGCGGTGGACACGATCGCGGCGTACCGGGGGATGGTCTGGTTCATCGCGGCGGTCTTCGGAGTGACGGCACTCTTCGTGCGGCGGCTGCCCCGGCTGCCCGAGGTGGCCCGCCCGGCCGAGCCGATGAGCCGGTTCGCCGTGCTGCGGGACCGGCCGTTCATGGCGGTCTCCCTGCTCTCCGGGCTGCTCACCGCGCATCAGACGCTCTACCTGACGGTGCTGCCGCTCTGGATCCTCACTCACACCGACGCGCCGAAGACGGTGATCGCCGGGCTGGTGCTGCTCAACACGGTCCTCATCGTGCTGCTCCAGGTACGCGCCAGCCGGGGCGCCGACACCGCGCCGGGCGCGGCCCGGGCGTCCCGCCGGGGCGCCCTGCTGATCGCCCTGTTCTGCCTGGTCGTGCCGATCTCCGGGGTGACCCGGGGCGCGCTCACGCTGGTGGTGCTGGTGGCGGCCGCGCTGCTGCTGATCGTGGCCGAGCTGGTCGAGTCCGCGGGCACCTGGGGGCTCACCGCCACCCTCCCGCCGGCCGCCCAGCGCGGCGCGTACGTGGGGGCGTTCCGGCTCGGCACGCAGTTGCAGTACCTGATCGCCCCGGCCGGGCTGACCGCCCTGGGCGTGACCACCGGGGGCTGGGGCTGGTTCCCGACGGCGGCGGTCTTCGCGCTGGTCGGGCTGGCGCTCGTGCCCGTGGTGGCCTGGGCCGGCCGCACGCCTCGGCTGGGCGCGGCGGCCCCGGAGCAGACCGTGACTCCGGTCCCATAGTCCGGACCTGGCTTCCCACCCCCGGCCTCGCCACGTAGGGTGACCTTGTCATGTGGCGGGCGTACCTTCTCCTTGGCTGCCGCGACGAGGCCTGACCGGCCGGCACCTCGTCGCGGAGTTGAACCGCGCCGTCCAGCACATCCGAACTTCCTCTCGGCACCGCCGCGCACCGTCGCCCGGCATCCGCCGACACCTTCCGATCTGCTGACGCCACATGTTCCCAGGGAGCACTCCGAGATGGCTCAACCTGTCACCGACGCCGAGACCGATCCGATCGCCCGGCAGCGCCCCAGCCGGATGCCGTTCCAGCGTTACCTGCCCTACCACCAGCAGTTCCGGTTCGACCTGCCGGACCGCGCCTGGCCCACCCGCCGCGTCGAGGCCGCGCCCCGCTGGTGCGCCGTCGACCTCCGCGACGGCAACCAGGCCCTGATCGACCCGATGTCGCCGGAGCGCAAGCGCCGGATGTTCCAGCTCCTGGTGCAGATGGGCTACAAGGAGATCGAGGTCGGCTTCCCGTCGGCCAGCCAGACCGACTACGACTTCGTGCGGCAGCTGATCGAGCAGGACCTGATCCCCGAGGACGTCACCATCCAGGTGCTGACCCAGTGCCGGGAGCACCTGATCGACCGCACCTTCGAGTCGCTGCGCGGCGCCCGCCGGGCCATCGTGCACTTCTACAACTCGACCTCGACGCTCCAGCGCCGGGTGGTCTTCGGGCTGGACCGGGACGGCATCACCGACATCGCCACCACGGGCGCCCGGCTCTGCCAGAAGTACGCGGAGATCCACACCCCGGACACCGACATCCACTACGAGTACTCGCCGGAGTCGTACACGGGCACCGAGCTGGAGTACGCGCTGGAGGTCTGCGCCAAGGTCATCGAGGTGGTCGACCCCACCCCGGACCGGAAGCTGATCGTCAACCTGCCGGCCACCGTCGAGATGGCCATGCCGAACGTCTACGCCGACTCGATCGAGTGGATGCACCGGCACCTGCCCCGCCGGGACAGCCTGGTGCTGAGCCTGCACCCGCACAACGACCGGGGCACAGGGGTGGCCGCCGCCGAGCTGGGCCTGCTGGCCGGCGCCGACCGGATCGAGGGCTGCCTGTTCGGCAACGGCGAGCGCACTGGCAACGTCGACCTCGTCACCCTGGGGCTGAACATGTTCTCCCAGGGCATCGACCCGATGATCGACTTCTCGAACATCGACGAGGTCAAGCGCGCCGTCGAATACTGCAACCAGCTGCCGGTGCACGAGCGCCACCCGTACGCGGGCGACCTGGTCTACACCGCCTTCTCCGGCTCGCACCAGGACGCGATCAAGAAGGGCTTCGACGCGCTGCACGCCGACGCGGCGGCGGCCGGGGTGCCGGTCGACGAGTTCACCTGGGCCGTGCCCTACCTGCCGATCGACCCGAAGGACCTGGGCCGCACCTACGAGGCGGTCATCCGGGTCAACTCGCAGTCCGGCAAGGGCGGCGTCGCCTACATCATGAAGTCCGAGCACCAGCTCGACCTGCCGCGCCGCCTCCAGATCGAGTTCTCCGGCGTGGTCCAGCAGGTCACCGACCACGACGGTGGCGAGGTCGAGCCGGG
Source organism: Micromonospora chaiyaphumensis (assembly GCF_900091435.1). Taxonomy (GTDB): domain Bacteria; phylum Actinomycetota; class Actinomycetes; order Mycobacteriales; family Micromonosporaceae; genus Micromonospora; species Micromonospora chaiyaphumensis. The sequence continues at coordinate 52,042 of NZ_FMCS01000008.1, read as the reverse complement.
CACCATGTGGGAGATCTTCGCCCGCAACTATCTCGTCGACCACCAGGTCGACCCGGCCGTCACCCTGGCCGGCTACGCCATCGGCACCGCCGACGGCAAGGTCGAGATCGAGGCCCGGATCGGCTACGACGGCGACGTCCAGCCGCTCACCGCGGTCGGCAACGGCCCCATCGACGCGTACGTCAACGCGCTCCAGTCGCTGGGCGTGGCCGTGCGGGTGCTCGACTACCACGAGCACGCGCTCTCCTCCGGTGGGGACGCGCAGGCCGCCGCGTACGTGGAGTGCGAGGTCGACGGCCGGACCGTCTGGGGCGTCGGTGTCGACGCCAACATCGTGACCGCCTCGATCAAGGCGGTCACCAGCGCGGTCAACCGCGCGCGGAGCTGACCGACGGCTGGTCGGGCCCGCCGCGCGGGCCCGACCAGCCGCTAGACCGGCACGACGGTGGGGTTGCCGTCGTCGAGGACGACCGCCTGCGCCACGATCACCCGCTGCCCGTCGAAGGTGGCCGCCGGCGAGCCGTGCAGGCGATAGCCGTCGGCCAGCAGCTCGCTGACCCGCCGGCAGAAGTCGGCGTCGTCGGGCCCGGTCAGCAGCCGGTACCGCAGCCGGACCGGCCCTGCACTCTCCTGATCACCCATGGCCCGACGCTAACAGCGCCCCCGTTCATCGCCCGTGGGGCGGCGTCGCGTGGGGGCCGGGTGCGCTTCCGGGCGGGCGGTGGATGAGCAGCCCGGCCAGGAGCGCGCCGACCAGCAGCAGGCCGGCGCACCAGAGCATCGCCCCGCGGAAAGCGCCGGCCAGCGCGCTCTTCTGCTCGTAGCCGCTGCCGGAGAGGCCGACCAGCAGCGGCAGCGCGGCCACCGCGAGCAGGCCGCCGGCCCGGGAGGCGGCGTTGTTGAAGCCACTCGCCACCCCGGCGAACCGGTCCGCCACCGCGGCCAGCACCGACGCGGTCAGCGGGGCGACCACCAGGGTGAGCCCCGCGCCGAACAGGAGCACCCCGGGCAGCACGTCCGTCCAGTACGACGCACCGGGGCCGACCCGGCGCAGCAGGAGCAGGCCGGCCGCGGCGACCACCGGGCCGACGGTGAGCGGCAGCCGGGGGCCGATCCGGGCGGCGAGCGCCCCGGCCCGGGCCGAACCGACGAGCAGCAGCAGCGTCATCGGCACGGTGGCCAGGCCGGTGAGCAGCGCCGACCAGCCGACGACGTTCTGCAGGTAGACGGCGAGGAAGAAGGTGAACCCGCCGAGGGCCGCGTAGACCACCACGGTGAAGACGTTCAGCACCGAGAAGAGCCGGCTGCCGAACAGCCCGGTCGGCAGCATGGCGGTGTCGCCGCGGCGCCGCTCGACCAGCACGAACACCACCGCGCCGAGCACCCCGAGCACCGCCGCGGCCAGCACCGCCGGGGAGCCGGCGCCGCGCGCCGGGGCGTCGATCAGGGCGTACGTGACGCCGCCGAGCGCCAGCGCGCCGAGCAGCGCACCGGCCACGTCGAACCCCCGGCCGGCACCGGTACGCGACGTGGCCTCGTCCCGGCTCTCCGGCACCCAGCGCAGCGCGGCGAGCACCACCCCGACGGCCAGGGGCAGGTTCACGAAGAAGATCCACCGCCAGGAGAGCGCGTCGATGAGCCAGCCGCCGAGGAGCGGGCCGAGCGCGGTGGAGACGCCGGAGAGCCCGGACCAGGTGCCGATGGCGCGGGCGCGGTCGTCCGGGTGGAAGCTGGCCTGGAGCACGGAGAGCGAGCCGGGGGTGAGCAGTGCCCCGCCGGCGCCCTGGAGGAACCGGGCGGCGATCAGCCAGCCGGTCCCCTGCGCGAGCCCGCAGAGCACCGACGCCACGGCGAACCACACCACCCCGAGCAGGAAGATCCGCCGCCGCCCGAACCGGTCGCCGAGCGCGCCGCCGAGCAGCACGAAGGCGGCCAGCATGAGCAGGTAACCGTTGACCGTCCACTGCAGACCCGCCACGGTGGCGTCCAGTTCCGCGCCGAGCCGGGGCAGCGCCACGTTGACCACGGTGCTGTCGAGGAAGACCATGCCGGAGGCGAGGACCGCGGCGAGCAGCGTGCCGCGCCCGGCGGCGGAGCCGAGGCGCAGCTCGGGAGCGGGTGCGGTCATGGGTAACCACTCTGCCGGGACCTCCACTCCCGACGCCACGAATCTGGGAAACCGTCGCCGGGTACTGTGCGGACTCGCCCGGAGCACGCAAGCTGGAGAGGTGTCGTCTGTGCGTACGAGATCAGGAGCCCGTGCCGGGATGGCGGTCGCGCTCACCGCGGTGCTCGCCCTCGGCGCGGCCGGCTGTGTGCCGGTCGACGAGCCGGACACGCCGCCGAGCAGCACCGGCAACGTCGACCAGCAGCTCGGCGAGCTGACCGTGGCCGCCGCCGGGTCGATGAAGGGCTACAGCCGGACCCGCTTCCCGCACTGGCGGGACACCGGCAAGAACTGCGACGTGCGGGACAGCGTGCTGCAACGGGACGGTGAGGGCATCAAGCTCTCCGGCTGCAACGTGGTCGACGGCCGCTGGGAGAGCGCGTACGACGGGCTGGCGCTGACCGATCCGGCCGACGTGGACATCGACCACGTCGTGCCGCTGGCGAACGCCTGGCGGTCCGGCGCCGACGAGTGGGACGACTCGAAGCGCGGCGACTTCGCCAACGACCTCACCCGGCCGCAGCTCATCGCGGTTTCCCTCCGCTCCAACCGGGCAAAGGGTGACCAGGACCCGTCCCAGTGGAAGCCGGCGAACCGGTCGTACTGGTGCCAGTACGCCGCGGACTGGGTGACGGTCAAGCACTACTGGCGGCTGACGGTGACCAGTGCCGAGAAGGCCGCCCTCACCGACATGTTGGAGGGCTGCACATGGGCGAACAAGCCGTGACCGGGGCCGGTGGCGCGCCGGCGCCGGAGAGGACGCCGGACAGCACCGGCGAGGACGCCGCGGCGGCCGCCGGCGGCGCGACAGCACCCGGCCCGACCTCGGCCGGGATGACGGCCGACGGCACGCCGGCCGCGCCCGCCGACGTCTCCGGGGCCGGGATGTCCGCCGACGCGACGCCGGCCGCACCAGCCGCGGCCCCGCCGGCACCCGGATCGCCGGAACGGACCAGCGACATCACGGCCGGCCCGGGCGGCGTGATGACCGACGAGGTCGGCGTGGTGACCGGCGACCTCACCCTGCGCACCGAGTACGCCGACGGCCAGGTCACCCTGCGGGTGCAGTACAAGGACGCCGACGAGTGGTACGCGGTGACCGGCGGCCGGGTGCCGCTGGCCGACCCGGCCGCGCTGGACGCCGTGCACACCGTCGCGGTGGCCCTGCTCAACCGACCCGAGGGCTGACCCGCTTCGAACGCGACGAGGCCCCTTCCCCGACCGGGGAAGGGGCCTCGCGTCGTCACGTCACGGGGTCGGGATCAGCTCGCCGGTGTCGCCCGGCGCGGCGCCGTCGTCCGGCCGGACCAGCTCCGGCTCCACCTCGTGCGGCCGGATCCGGCCGGCGGCGATGTCCTCCGCGTAGTGGCAGGCCACCCGGTGCCCGTCGAGCACCTGGCGCAGCGCCGGCCGCTCCTCAGCGCAGCGGGTCGGCTGGGCCCACGGGCAGCGGGTGTGGAACCGGCAGCCGGCCGGCGGGTTCGTCGGCGAGGGCAGGTCGCCGGCGAGCAGGATCCGCTCGCGGCGGTCCTCCACCTGCGGGTCCGGCACCGGCACGGCCGACATGAGCGCCTTCGTGTACGGGTGCATCGGCTCCCGGTAGAGGTCGTCGCTGGACGCCTCCTCCACCAGGCCGCCGAGGTACATCACCCCGACCGTGTCGGCGATGTGCCGGACCACCGCCAGGTCGTGAGCGATGATCAGGTACGTCAGGCCGTGCTCGTTCTGGAGTTCCTCCAGCAGGTTGATCACCTGGGCCTGGATGGACACGTCCAGCGCGGAGACCGGCTCGTCGGCGACGATCAGGTCCGGGTCGAGCACCAGCGCCCGGGCGATGCCGATGCGCTGCCGCTGGCCGCCGGAGAACTCGTGCGGGTACTTGCTCAGCGCCGAGGCGGGCAGGCCGACCGCGGCCAGCGCCTCGCGGAGCCGCTTCGCGGTGGCCGCCTTGTCCTTGGCCAGGCCGTGCGCCTTGAGGCCCTCGACCAGCAGCGACTCCACCGACTGGCGGGGGTCGAGGCTGGACAGCGGATCCTGGAAGATCATCTGGATCCGGCGGCGCATCTTGCGCATCGCCTCGCCCTTGAGCGCGCGGACGTCGGTGCCGTCGAAGACGACCTCGCCGTCGGTCGGCTCGACCAGCCGCAGCAGGCCCCGGCCCAGGGTGGACTTGCCGCACCCCGACTCGCCCACCAGCCCGTACGTCTCGCCCTTGTTGATGGAGAGCGAGACGCCGTCGACGGCGTAGACGTGACCGACGGTGCGGTCGAAGAGCACGCCGCTCTTGATCGGGAAGTGGACCTTGACGTCGCGCAGTTCGACAAGTGGTCCGGTCCGTTCGGTCGACTCGGTCACGGCACCGCCACCTCCTCGGAAACGGGGTTGTTGCAGCGCAGGTCGCCGCCGGTCGCGGTGGGTTCGAGCGGAGGCGTGCCCTCCAGGCAGGCGTCCACCACGTTGTCGCAGCGGGGGGCGAACGCGCAGCCCTCGACCCACGGGATGTTGTCGGCCACCGAGCCGCGGATGGCGTGCAGCCGCTCGCCCCGCGGCGAGTCCAGCCGCGGCACCGAGTTCAGCAGCCCGTGCGTGTACGGGTGCCGCGGCCGGGCGAACAGCTCGTGCCGCTCGGCCCGCTCGACCACCTTGCCGCCGTAGAGCACGTTGACCGTGTCGCAGAGGCCGGCCACCACGCCCAGGTCGTGCGTGATCATGATGAGCGCGGTGCCGGTCTCGTCGACGAGCTGCTTGAGCAGGGTGAGGATCTGCGCCTGGATGGTCACGTCCAGCGCCGTGGTCGGCTCGTCCGCGATCAGCAGCCGCGGCTTGCACGCCAGCGCGATGGCGATGAGCGCGCGCTGCCGCATGCCGCCGGAGATCTGGTGCGGATATTCCTTGAGCCGCCGCATCGGGTCCGGGATGCCGACCGCGTCGAGCAGCTCCCGGGCCTCCTTCATGGCCACCTTGCGGTCCATCCCGCGGTGCCGCTCCAGCACCTCGGCCACCTGGACGCCGATGGGCACGACCGGGTTCAACGACGACAGCGGGTCCTGGAAGATCATGCCGATGTCCCGGCCGCGCCGGTCCCGCATGTCGTCCGGGCGCAGCTTGAGCAGGTCGGCGCCGTCGAAGTTGACCTCGCCGGTGACCTTGTTGCCCCGCCGGGGCAGCAGGCCCATGATCGCCAGGCTGGTCACGCTCTTGCCGCAGCCGGACTCGCCGACCAGGCCCACGGTCTGCCCCGGCTCCACACTGAAGCTGACCTTGTCGACCGCCGTGAACGGCCGCTCACCGCGACGCTGGAACACCACGCTCAGATCGCGTACGTCGAGCAGGCTCATCGGGTCACTTCCTCACCGTGCTGGTCCTTGGTCCGCATCGCCGTCACCGCCGGCTCTTCGGGTCGATCGCCTCGCGCATGCCCTCACCCAGCAGGGTGAAGCCGAGCGCGACCACGATGATCGCGATGGCCGGGTAGTAGGCCAGCTCCGGCCGGACCTCGAAGTAGCGCTGACCGTCCACACCGAGCATCAGGCCCCACTCGGCCCGGTTGATGTCGGGGTCGCCGAGGCCGAGGAAGGAGAGCGACGCCGCCTCCAGGATCGCGGTGGAGAGGGTCAGCGTGGCCTGCACGATCACCGCGGTCATCGCGTTGGGCAGCATGTGCCGCAGCACGATCGAGCCCTGCTTGACGCCGAGCGCGCGGGCGGCCAGCACGTGGTCGCTCTCCCGCTGGGCGAGCATCGACCCGCGCAACAGCCTCGCGAAGATCGGCACGTTGACGATGGCCACCGCCAGGATGACCGTCCACTGGCTGGACCGGCTGGCCATGGCCACCAGGCTGATGGCCAGCAGCAGGGCCGGCAGCGCCAGCATCACGTCGGTGACGCGCATCAGGATGTTGTCGACCCAGCCGCCGAAGGCGCCGGCGATCGCGCCGATCAGCACGCCCAGGGCCAGCCCGATGAGCGTGGCGAGCACGCCGACGAAGAGGGTCTGCCGGCTGCCGTGGATCATGCGGGACAGGAAGTCCCGGCCGAGCGGGTCGGAGCCGAACGGGAACTCGCTGCTGGCCCCGGGGATGCTGTCGACGGTCAGGTTCTTCGTCAGCTCGTCGAAGCGCTGCGCGGGGTCGTGCGGCGCGAGCAGCGGCGCGAAGATGGCGACCAGGACGAACAGCGCCACGATGGACGCGCCGACGATCGCCGTCGGGTTGCGCCGCAGCCGGCGGAACGCGTCCCGGAGCAGGCTGACGCCGCCCTTGTCGGCGGTGGCCTGGGCCAGCTGCTCCAGCCGGGCGCGCTTGCGCTCGCCGAGCCGGTCGATGCCGCGCGGCAGGGTGCCCTCGCGCTTCTCCTCGACGGCCGAGGAGTCCACGCTCTCGCGCGGGGTGCCCACCGTGGGCCGGGTGATCGGGTCACTCATCGCACACGCACCCTCGGGTCGATGAAGGCGTAGGAGAGGTCGACCAGGAGGTTGACCACCACGAAGACCAGTGCGGCCAGCAGGATCAGCGCCTGGAGCACCGGGTAGTCGCGGCCGCCGCTGATCGAGTTGTAGATCAGCGTGCCGAGGCCGCCCCAGTTGTAGACCCGCTCGGTGAGCACCGCGCCGGAGAGCAGCGCGCCCGTCTGCAGGCCGATGGTGGTGACCACCGGCAGGAGGGCGTTGCGCAGGATGTGCCGGCCCCGGATGGTCTTGTGGCGCAGACCCTTCGCCTCGGCGGTGCGGACGAAGTCCTCGTTGAGCACGTCGAGCACGCTGGCCCGGGTGATCCGGACGATCACCGCGAGCGGGATGGTGGCCAGGGTGAGTGCCGGCAGGATGAGGTGCCACAGCGCGTCGGCGCTGGCGTCGAACTCGCGGGTGAGCAGCCCGTCGAGGACGAAGAAGCCGGTGACTTCGGTGTTGTCCACCCCGGTGCTCATCCGGCCCGAGGGCGGGAACCAGTGCATGTTCTGGGTGAACACGTCCTTGAGCAGGTAGCCCAGGAAGAAGATCGGGATCGAGATGCCGAGCAGGGTGCCGGCGATGCTCATGTTGTCGAGCAGCCGGCCGCGGTGCCGGGCGGCCAGGTAGCCGAGCGGCACGCCGAGCCCGATGGCGATGATCATGGCGGCCGCGGCCAGCTCGATGGTGGCCGGGAAGGCGCGGCCGATCACCTCGGTGACCGGGTCGCCGCTCCGGATCGAGTTGCCGAAGTCGCCGGTCAGCAGCCGCTGCATGAACTTGGCGTACTGCACCAGGATCGGCTGGTCGTAGCCGAGGGCCTTGACCAGCAGGGCCCGCCGCTCCGGCGTGGCCCGCTCACCGAGCAGCGCCTCGATCGGGCCGCCGGGGAGGTTCCGCAGCCAGACGAAGACCAGCAAGGACAGCCCTATCAGGGTCACCACCAGTTGCAGCAGGCGGCGGACTATGACTCGCAACATCTCTCACACACCAGATTCTCGGTAACAGCGGGTCGGCCCGGGCCGGGAGAGAGAGCCCGGCCCGGGCCGATTCCGCGTACGGTGTCAGCGGTCAGGAGCGCCTTCAGCCAACGCTGACGGTGTTGAACCGCTCGTCGGTCAGGGGGCTGGCGACCAGACCCTTGACGTCCTTGGTGACCACGATGGCCGGCGGGGCGTGCCAGACCGGCACGGCCGGCAGCCACTTGGCGGCGATGTCGCGGTTGACCTGCTCCCACGCGGTCTTCTTGCCGGCCTCGTCGACCGTGGCGTCGGCCTTGGTGATGGCGTCGAACATCTCGGTCATCGCCTGGTCGCCGAACTCGACCTTGGCGCGGCCGAAGAAGGTGCCGACGAAGTTGCCCGGGTCGTTGTAGTCACCGGTCCAGCCGAGGATGTGCAGGTCGTGCTTGCCGAACTGCTGCACGTCGTCCTTGTAGCCACCGTTCCACGGGCGGGCCACACCGTTGACCTTGATGCCGACGGCCTGCAGGTCGTTGGCCAGGACGGTGAAGATCTCCTGCGGGTTCGGCATGTACGGCCGGGAGACGTCGGTCGGGTAGTAGAAGTTGAGCGTCAGGTTCTCGGCGCCCGCCTCCTTGAGCAGCTGCTTGGCCTTGTCGACGTTGTAGTCGTACTTCTGCACGTCCTGGGCGTAGCCGAGCACGGTGTCCGGCATGAACTCGTCGGCGACCTTGGTGCCACCCGGGCCCTTGGTCTGGACGAGCGCCTGACGGTTGAGGGCGTAGGCGATCGCCTGGCGCACCCGCAGGTCCTTCAGCTTCGGGTTCTTCTGGTTGAAGCCGAGGTAGAGGATGTTGAACGCCGGGCGGTCGAGGACCTGGAAGCCCTCACCCGCGAGCGCCTTCCGGTCGGCCGGAGCCGGGAAGTCGATGCCCTGGACGGTGCCCGCCCGCAGCTCCTGCTTACGGGTGTTCTCGTCCTCGATGATCTTGATGACGAGCTTGTCGACCTTGGCCTTCTCGCCCCAGTAGTCGGGGTTCCGGTTCAGGGTGATCTCACCCTTGGCCTTGTCCCAGCCGCCGAAGGTGAAGGGGCCGGTGCCCACCGGGTGCTCGTTGGCGTACGCGCTGTACTCGAACGAGTCGCCGTTCTGCTTCACCGTGTCGGCGTCGTACTTCTTCAGCGCCTCGGGGCTCGCGATCGAGAGCGCGGTCAGCGCGAAGGCACCGGGGAAGGCGCCCTTGTAGCGGTTCATCGTGACGACGGCGGTGCCGTCGTCCTTCGCCTCGCACTTGTTGTAGACCGGGTCGCCCGCGCCCTCGGCCTCGTTCTTGGCGAAGCCGCCGAAGACGTCCGAGTAGTAGATCATCTGCGACTGGGCGGCGGCGCCCTTCATGTTGAACCAGCGGTCGAAGTTGAAGCAGACCGCGGCGGCGTTGAACGGGGTGCCGTCGTGGAACTTCACGTTCTTGCGCAGGTGGAAGGTCCAGACCTTGCCCTCCGGGTCGTGCTCCCAGCTCTCCGCCAGGGCGCCCTGCAGATCGGCCGTACCCGGCTTGTTCTGCACGAGGGTGTCGTACATCTGCCGGATCGGCCGGAAGGACTCGCCGTCGTCGTTGAAGATCGGGTCGAAGTTCTTCGGGTTACCGGCGCCCGCGAAGACGAAGGTGCCGCCGGTCTTGGCCCCACCGCTGTCCTCGTCGCGCTCGCTCTTGGCGCAGCCGGACGCCCCGACCGCCAGAGCGGCGGCGGCCGCGAGGGCCACGGCCGCTTTAAGCCTGCTCGCCTGCATCTCTCACCTCTGTCATGCGCATGTGTCCACGCCGAGCTGTGACTCAGTCCGTGTGCGGGAGGCTATGACACGACACACAGAATGCGGAACGCCCGCGAGGCAATCGCTATCAAGCCGACACCAAGTGGCCGGGTCTGACAGCGCGCGATCTCCCGACAAACAGGACTGTCACAGCCATGAGCAGATAGTGGGACCGGACGGATCACCGCAAAAGCGGACAGTCGCCGGCCGGGCGGCGAGGACGTGGCGAACCACACCCGTCTCACATTCCGGATACGCGAACGATGCCGGCCGGCCCCCACAAGGGGACCGGCCGGCGGTACGTCGCTCCGGTCAGATCGCCCGGCGGCCCTCGAACGCGCGGCCCAGGGTGATCTCGTCGGCGTATTCCAGGTCGCCACCGACCGGCAGGCCGCTGGCCAGCCGGGTCACCGCGATGCCCATCGGCTTCACCATCAGCGCCAGGTAGGTCGCGGTCGCCTCACCCTCGGTGTTCGGGTCGGTGGCGAGGATCAGCTCGCGGACCGCGCCCCCGCCCAGCCGGGTCATCAGCTCCCGGATCCGCAGGTTGTCCGGGCCGATGCCCTCCAGCGGGTTGATGGCGCCGCCGAGCACGTGGTAGCGGCCGCGGAACTCACCGGTCCGCTCGATCGCCACGACGTCCTTCGGCTCCTCGACCACGCAGAGCACCTCGTCGGTGCGCCGCGGGTCACGGCAGATCCGGCACTGCTCCGACTCGGCCACGTTGTAGCAGGTGGTGCAGAACCGCACCAGATCCTTGACCTTGCGCAGCGCACCGGCCAGCCGGTTCACGTCGGCGGGGTCCGCCGAGAGGACGTGGAACGCGATCCGCTGGGCGCTCTTCGGGCCCACGCCCGGGAGCCGGCCCAGCTCGTCGATCAGGTCCTGGATGGCACCCTCGTACATCTGCCGGCTCAGAACCCGGGCAGGCCGAGGCCGCCCATGCCGCCCGCGACCGGGCCCATCTTCTTCTCGGTCAGCTCCCGGGCCGCCTCGGCGGCGTTGTGCACGGCGGCGACGACCAGGTCCTCCAGCGTCTCCACGTCCTCCGGGTCGACCGCCTTCGGGTCGATCTTGATCGCCTTCAGCTCACCGGTGCCGGCGACGGTGGCGGTGACCAGGCCCCCACCGGCGGTGCCGGTCAGCTCGGCCTCGGCCAGCTCGGCCTGGGCCTTGGCGATCTGCTGCTGCATCTTCTGCGCCTGCTTCAGCATCTGCTGCATGTTCGGCTGTCCACCTGGGCGCACGGACGGCTCCTTCTCGCACTCGTCTGATCGGCCGCGCCCAGCCTAGTCGGGCGGCGGCACTGCTCCTCGGCGGTCGACGCGCGCTACCGCGCGTCCACCTCGTTGATCTTCTCGGCCCCGAACGCCTCGCGGAGCAGCTGCACCGCCTGCTCCTCGCTGGACTGCCGGGCGGTCCGCTCGTCGATCACGTCGTCCAGCGGCTCGTCGCCCGGGTCGAAGCCCTCGTAGGCGGGTGCCGCCGGGGCCGGGGCCGCCGACCGGTTGCCGACCGGCCCGTCGTAGTCGGGGTCGTAGGGCGGCTCCCCGGCCCACTCGGCGTCGGCGGTCTTCCGGGCCGCCTGCGCCGCCCGGGGACCCTTGCCAGGACCGCCACCGGCGGCGGCCGCCGCCGCGGCCGCCCGGGCCGCCGCGATCGCGCTGTTCTTCGGCGCGGCACCGCCCGCCGGCGTTGGCGCCGGCGCGGTGGCCGGTGGTCCGGCCGGCCTGGGTACGGCGGGCGCCGAGACGGCGGCCGGCGCGGTGGCCGTGGCCACGGCTGCCGTCCCGCCCGGGCGGGCCGCGTCGGGCCAGTCGTCGGCGTCGGCGGCAGCCGTCGGGGCAGCGCCGTCACCGGTCGGCTGGCCGGTGCCGCCCGGTCGGGCCGGCTCCGGCCAGTCCTCCTCGTCGTCGTCCCCGCCGGCAGCCGTCCCGGGTGCGGACGGGCCGGACACCCGGCGGGAGGGATCACCGGACGGCTCCGACGCGCGGGCGGCTCCGCCGGACGGGCCGGCCGGGCGTGCCGGTGCGGCATCTGGACCGGCCACCGGGGCCGGATCGGAGGACGCCGCGCGGGACGAACCGGAGGGGCGGGCCGGGCCGCCGAGCGAGGCAGCGCCCCGCTCGCCGGCCACCTCGCACCGGATCTGCCAGCGGCCGCCCAGCTCCTCGTAGAGCGCGTCGGTGAGCACGGCGGCGTGGTCGGCCATCATCTTCGCCAGCACCGTCGACTTCACGGTCAGCACCAGCGTGTCGCCGTCCAGGTCGCGGACCACCGCGTCGCGCATCAGCGCCGCGATCCGCTTGTTGCTGCGGTTGACCTTGCCGACCACCTCGGCCCAGACCCGGCGCACCGCGACGGCGTCGAGCGCGCCGGCCGGGGCGGCACCGGGGCGCGGCGGCTCGGGGGTGGCCGGATCGGGCAGCACCGCCGAGGCCGGGACCGGCCGCCGGACGGGAGCGCCGGACGCCGGACCACCGGCCGTCGAGCCGCCAGTGGCCCGGTCAGGTGGGCCGCCGGGCGCCCGGTCGGTCGGACCCGGGGCCGGCCGGGCCGGGCCGGCGCTGTCGCCAGGACGGGCGCCCGGACCGGGCTGGGCGGGACCGCTCTCGGCCGGGCCGGCCGGGCGGGCAGCCGGGGCCGAGCGGGCACCGGCCGCCGCGGCGGCGGCGCGGGCGGCGGCCGCCCCGGTCGGGGCACCGGCAGCCGCCGGCGCGCCGGCGGTCTCCGGGTCGGGCGCGGCGGCAGCCGCGGTCGGGGCGGGAGGCGCCGGGCGTACCCCCGGGGCGGAGCCGACCGGCGCGGAGCCGGCGGCGGCCGGCGGCGGCTCGGCGCCACCCAGGGTGAGCCGGCGCTCCATCCGCTCCAGGCGCTGGAGCAGGCCACCGGACGAGTCGTCCACGCCGGGCAGCAGCATCCGGGCGCAGATCAGCTCGAGCAGCAGCCGGGGTGCGGTGGTGCCGCGCATCTCGACCAGGCCGTTGTGCACGATGTCGGCGCAGCGGGACAGGGTGGCCGGGCCGAGCCGCTGGGCCTGGGCGGCCATCCGCTCGATCTGGTCGTCGGGGCCGTCGATCAGGCCCTTGGCAGCGGCGTCGGGCACCTGCTGCATGACGATCAGGTCGCGGAGCCGCTCCAGCAGGTCGGAGGCGAACCGGCGCGGGTCGTGCCCGGCCTCCGCGACCCGGTCGACGGTGGCGTACGCGGCGGCGCCGTCACCGGCGGCCAGCGCGTCGCACATCTCGTCGATCAGCGCGGAGTCGGTGACACCGAGCAGCGCGGCGGCCCGGGCGTAGCTGACCCCCTCGGGGCCGGCCCCGGCGATGAGCTGGTCGAGCACGGAGAGGCTGTCGCGGGCGCTGCCGCCACCGGCGCGCACCACCAGCGGGAAGACCGCCGGCTCGACCTTGACGCCTTCGGCCTCGGTCAGCTGCTCCAGGTAGGGCCGGAGCACCTTCGGCGGGATGAGCCGGAACGGGTAGTGGTGGGTCCGCGACTTGATCGTGCCGAGGACCTTCTCCGGCTCGGTGGTGGCGAAGATGAACTTGACGTACTCCGGGGGCTCCTCGACCAGCTTGAGCAGGGCGTTGAAGCCGGCCGACGAGACCATGTGCGCCTCGTCGATGACATAGATCTTGAAGCGGCTGCGGGCCGGCGCGAAGAACGCCTTCTCGCGCAGCTCGCGGGCGTCGTCGACGCCGCCGTGGCTGGCCGCGTCGATCTCGATGACGTCGATCGAGCCGGCGCCGTCCGTGGCCAGCGAGCGGCACGACTCACACTGCCCGCACGGCTCCGGGGTCGGCCCCTGCTCACAGTTGAGCGAGCGGGCCAGGATGCGGGCGCTGGAGGTCTTGCCGCAGCCCCGGGGGCCGGAGAAGAGGTAGGCGTGGTTCAGCCGCCCGCTGCGCAGCGCCTGCGACAGCGGCTCGGTGACGTGCTCCTGGCCGATGACCTCGGCGAACGTACGGGGCCGGTACTTGCGGTAAAGGGCCAGTGCCACCCGTCCCGCCTCCTCTCGACCGAGCCATTCTGCGCCGGTCGGCCCCGGGTGACCACCCACCACCCCGTGACCTGACCCGCAGGGACGTTACCGGCACCCGGAGACAGAAAGGCCCCCCGTGCACCCGTCAGAGCCCGCTTATCCTTGCTGCCTTCCGGCCCTGGGGAGGTTCACGAGATGCACGCCGCACGGGGGGTGCCGCCCAGCCTACCCGACGCGGGGTGGATCTTCAGGGGGTGGTGGGGTGGCCCGGCGGTCGGGGACCTGTATCCTGGCTCGCGGAGGATTCGCCTAGAGGCCTAGGGCGCACGCTTGGAAAGCGTGTTGGGTTAACACCCTCACGAGTTCGAATCTCGTATCCTCCGCTCTCTTGAGCAGGACAGACGACAGGGCCGGCCCTCATGGGGACCGGCCCTGAGTCGTCTTGGCTAGCCGGGTGGTGACGGCCGCTCGGGTGGGCGCCCTCGGGCGCGGATCGCGTCGGACACGGCGATCCCGGCCAGGACGAGGACTGGCGCACTGGCGACCAGCAGTGGCGGCAGGAAGAAGGCCCCGGGTGAAATGGCGGCGAGCAGGAGTACCCCGATCAGCCGATTCGGGGATATGCGGCTGAATACGGCGTACTCGACGGCGGCGCGTCCAACGAGAAACAGTGCGGGTCCGCCGAGGATGACGGCGGACCAGGCCGGCCGGGGGTGGCCGGACGGGTGCTCGATGACGAGTTCGTTGCCGACGGCGATCGTGACGATGCTGGCGACCATGACCAGATGGACGTTCACCACCGTGATCAGGGCGCGGACCGGGTCGGGGGCGGCTGCGATGGCGTCGGCCAGCAGTTCCCCGGTGCGGTGGATGTAGATCCGCCACAGCAGCGCCGTGGTGGCGAACGCGAGAACGACCGCGGCTCTCCGGTCGGGCTCGAAGCCGCTGCGGCCGGCGGTCAGCCCGGTGACCAGGATGAGCTCGCCGAGCGCGAGGATGAAGAACTGCTGGAAGCGTTCGGCCACGTGCGCGCCGGAGACGGCGAACTCGGCCTTCCGCGTGAACGCGCGACCCAGCCCCGGTGTGGGTAGGCCGAGCGCAAGTGCCCCGTACTCGACGGCTACCGCCAGCGCCCACAGCGCTCCACGTGCCGTGTCCTGTGCGACGGCACCGGCGATCCATGGCACTGCGGATACGCCGAACCAGAAGAGCGGGCGCGCGAAGGCGCCCCGCGCCTCGTGGCCCCGCACCAGGAGCACGGCGCCGGCGTTCCGACCGATCTGGACTGCGACGTATGCGATGGCGAAGGTCATACCTCGGTCGCTGAACGCCGCGGGCGCCGTGATGGCCATCATCAGGGCGCCGAACATGGTCGCGATCACCAGCAGCTGTATCAGTGGCTGCTGTGGGTCCAGCCTGTCGGTCAGCCCTGCCGTGTTGGCCCAGACCGCCCACAGGGCCAGGAGCATCACCAGCGACTGGAAGACGCCGGTCCAGCTGAGATCTCGTAGTAGTGCCTGTGACAGCTGGGCAAGCGCCAGGACGAAGACCAGGTCGAAGAACAGCTCCAGGAACGTCGCCCGTGGTTTCCCGGGTGGTCGCAGGAACGCCGCTGCCCCGATCGCCATCAGCTCGCCCGTTTCCGCCGCTTCTGTTGTGCTTTCAGCAGTCGTATCACGCCCATGCGCTGGCTGAGTGCGGATGGCCGGTGTGGCCAACGGGTGAGCGGTCTGGTTGCGCGCGAACGCGGCGTCTGATCGCCGCCAGACTCCCTGCCCCCGCCCGAGCAGGCTGGTGGCATGAACGGAGTTCTGGACGGAAAAGTGGCATTGGTGACCGGCGGCAGCCGGGGTATCGGGGCGGCGGTGGCGCTGCGGCTGGCCCGGGAGGGTGCCGACGTGGCGCTCACCTACGAGCGGCGGGCCGACCGGGCCACCGAGCTGGTCGAGCAGATCAAGGCGGTCGGGCGGCGCGCCCTGGCGGTGGGGGCCGACAGCGCCGACCCGGCGGCGGCCCGCGCGGCGGTCGACCGGGTCGCCGGGGAGCTCGGCCGGCTCGACGTGCTGGTCAACAACGCCGGGGTGTTCCTGACCGGCCCGGTGACCGAGCTGGGCCCGGACGAGGTCGAGCGGACCATCGCGGTCAACGTGCGGGCGCCGTTCGTGTTCGCCCAGGCGGCGGTCCGGCACCTGACCGACGGCGGCCGGATCGTGAACATCGGCAGCAACGTGGCCGAGCGGGCGGTGTTCCCCGGTCTCGCCCTCTACTCGATGAGCAAGACCGCCCTGACCGGCCTGACCCGGGGCCTCGCCCGCGAGCTGGGCGGCCGAGGGATCACCGCGAACCTGGTCGTCCCCGGGCCGACCGACACCGACGCGAACCCGGCGGACGGGCCGAACGCGGACGCCATCCGCGCCTTCACGGCCCTGGGCCGCTACGCCGACCCCGCGGAGATCGCCGCCGTCGTGGCCTTCCTCGCCGGGCCGGACGGCGGGTACGTGACCGGCGCGACGATCAACGCGGACGGCGGCTTCACGAGCTGACCGGCGACGTGTCCGAGTGCGGGGCGGCGGTCGGCGGCGGGGCCGGCGCGGCGGGACGAGGCCCGCCGCGCAGGGCCCAGCCGGCGAGCAGCAGCGCGCCGGCCGCCCCGGCGAGCTGGATCATCCGGTGGTCGGCCAGGGCCAGCAGGCTCGCGCCGGCCAGCACGGCGAGCGTGCCGGGGCCGAAGGTCAGCGTGTTCACGGTCGCGGAGACCCGCCCCAGCAGCGCGTTCGGTGTCTCCCGCTGCACCGCCGTCCAGACGGTGATCAGCACCAACGGAGCGCCGACGCCGACCGCCACGGTGCCGGCGACCACCGGGGCCAGGCCGGGCGCGGCCCGCAGCGCCAGGCCGGCGGCCAGGAGCGCGACGGCCGCCGCCGTCACCCGCCGGTCGCCGAACCGGCGCAGCAGCGTCCCGGCGGCCAGTCCACCGATCAGCGAACCGACGCCCTGCATCGTGCCGAGCACCCCGTTGAACTCGGGTGGCCGGTGCAGGCCGTCGTCCACCACCGCGTACGCGAGGGCGCCGTTGAGCCCGATCAGCAGCATGGCGGCTCCGGTGCAGGCGACCAGGTGCCGCAGGGCGGCATGCCGGCGCAGGTGGCCCAGCCCTTCGGCGAGCTGGCGGGTCCAGGGTTCGCGCGGCGGTGGGGCCGTCTCGCGGACCCGGATCAGGGTGAGCAGCAGCGCGGCGAGGGCGAAGGTGGCGGCGTCCAGCAGCACCACGGGAGGCCCGCCGTACGCGGCGAAGAGGCCGGCGCCGGCCAGCGGGGCGACCAGCTTCATGCCCTCGTTGACGGTCGTCCGCAGCCCGTTGAAGTCACCGAGCAGCTCACCGGGGACCACGGCCGGCACCAGCGCCGCCTCGGCCGAGTCGATCAGCACGAAGCTGACCCCGTAGGCGACCGTCACCGCGAAGATCAGCCAGACCCGGGTGGCGGAGTCGACCAGCAGCAGCACCGGCAGCAGGGCGGCCATGGCCAGATGCAGCGCGATCAGCAGCGGCCGGCGGCGGAACCGGTCGGCCAGCACCCCGATCAGCGGGGCGATCAGTGTCGGCCCCCAGGTGCCCAGCGTGACCAGCCCGGCGAGGCTGCTCGACCCGGTGAGGTCCTTCACCCAGATCCCGGCCACCAGCAGCATGGCCGCCGTCCCGAAGCCGGACACCAGCACGGCGGCCAGGTAGCGGCCCGCGTCGCGGTTGCCCAGCACTCTGGTCGTACCCCAGCTCATGGCACCTCCCCCGTGCGGTGCGATTCTGTCCACATCCGACCCCCAAGTCAATGCTTGGGGGTGAGCGCTCCCGTCGGGTGCGGTTCAATGGCGGCCGTGAGCACCGCCGATCCGCGCCTGCGCGCGCTGGCCCATCCGGTACGACTGCGCATGCTCTCGCTGCTGTGGAGCGCGCCGCTCTCCGCCGCCGCGCTGGCCCGGGAGCTGGCCATCTCGCACGCCCTGGCCAGCCAGCACCTGCGCCGGCTGGACGCCGCCGGCCTGGTCGAACTGGCCGACGTGCGCGCCCGGCGCGGCGGCCGGGAACGCCGCTATCGCGCGGTACGCGGCCCCTGGCTCACCGAGCAGCAGGAGGGGCAGCCGCTGCTCGCCGAGTCGCTGGCCCGCAACCTGCTCGACCGGGTGGCCCACCGCACCCCCGGGACGCCCGGTGTCACCACGGACGCGGAGCTGTGGGTGTCCCCCGACGCCTGGGCGGCGGCGCGCGGCCGGTTGCACGCGATCATGACCGAGCTGCACGACGCCGCCCAGCCGCCGCACGCCCCCGGTACGGTCCGGGTGGGCGCCACCCTCATGGCCTTCGAGATGGCCGACCCGCCGCCGGCCGCCGAGGACTGACCGCCCGTCGTACACATGTTCCATCCACAGCCTGTGGACGCCGAGAGGAACGGATGAGTTACCAGCTCAGCGCGGTGGTCGCAGACGTCGAGCTGCTCCGCGAGCAGACCGCCGGGCTGGACCACGCGGTGCTCGCCGCGCTCCGCCAGGACTTCGCGCTGCTGCCGGTCACCCCGCAGCTGGTCGAGGAGCTGACCGGCGGGCTGCCGGACTTCACCACCGGCGAACCGTCGGCAGAGCAGCCCTTCCAGCTCGTCCTCTCGCCCGCGCTGTCGGAGCTGCTCGCCCGCTGGTCCCGGCCGGGGCCGGTGGCGTACCTGGAGGCGGAGTTCGCCGGCGGGCTGGGCCACCAGGCCGCGGCGGTCTGGCTGGGCGGCGAGCCGAGCTGGGGGCCCTGCTTCGACGACCGGCTCGACCGGCCGCGCGCCGAATGGCCGATCAACGCGGCGCTCGCCCGGCTGGGCGTCGAACCGGGGCCGTGGATCGACCCGTTCGCCGAACTGGGCCTGCACCTGGAGCGCGAGACGGCCGGCTGGCTGGCGCACGGCCGGCGCGGGCTCTCCGCCGACTACTGGGACGAGCTGGCCGACGAGTGGGAACTGCGGCAATCCGACCAGCACCAGCAACCTCCTCGCCCCGGTCCCGTTGGGGACTGGGGGATTGCATGAAACTGCGACAATTCGGATTCATCGCCGCGTTGATGGCGGCCGCCTCGATCGCCGGCAGCGGCGTCCGTCCACAGGGGCCGGACGTGCCGGCCCGGCCGGTCGGCGCCGCCGAGGTGGTCAGCCTCGACGGGCTGGGCAACGCCGCGTTCGGCGCCACCGAGGAGGACCTGACCCGGCGCGGCGTGCTGCGTACGGACGAGGACGCGTGCGGGCCGACGCTGGCCGGGCACGGCTCGGTCAGCCCGATCTTCGCCGACGACCGGCTCGTCCTGCTCTGGCTCGACGACCCCATGAGCACCCCGGAGGGGATCACGGTCGGCACGCCGGTCGACGCGGTGCACGACGCGTACCCGTCGGTGGTCGGGCTCGACGCTCCACAGGAGATGCACCGGTTCGACGGGCTGCTCGCCCGCAACGGCGACCGCGCGTACCTCTTCCTGCACGACGGCACCACGGTCCGGAAGATCATCGCCGGGTACGCGGACTGGGCGCGCCGCCTCTTCGACGAGGGCTACGGTCCCTGCTGACCCGGCGCGGGTTGTGCGGCCACCCGCGCGGACGGTAGAGACGACGCATGCGTCGGGTGGTCATGGTCGGCATGTCGGTGGTCGTGGTGGCCCTGCTCGGCGTGGCCACGAACGTCGCCACCGGGGCGCTGCCGGCGCGCTGGACCCCGTACCTCTGGTTGGCCTGGCCGCTGGTGCTGCTGCTCGTGGCGGTCCTGGTGCTCATCGAGGTGCAGCGCGGCCGGGAGCCGCGGCGGGCCGGGACCGCCGGCGCGGCGCGGGCCCGCCGGGTGCTGCTGGAACGGGTCCGCCGCTACTGGGTGACCAGCGTCCTCGACCGCTCCCTCCACGAGGAGGCGCGGATCGAGCTGGGCATCGCCGCGACCGCCGAGGACCGGCGGCACCCGTGGAGCCTGCAGGCCAGCCACCGGGACGGCTTCACCGGCTCGCTGGACGACCGGACCTCGATGGCGGCGCTGTTCGACCAGCTCGACGGGGCGGTGGTCATCGTCGGGGCACCCGGTGCCGGCAAGACGACCAGCCTCCTGGAACTCGCGCGGGACCTCCTCGACCGCGCCGACCACGACCCGGACGCCCCGATCCCGGCCGTTTTCAACCTCTCCTCCTGGGCGACCCTCCGCCGCCCCCTCGACCGCTGGCTCGTCGAGCAGCTCACCGAGCGGTACGGCATCCCGGCGGGGCAGGCGGCCGCGTGGGTGGCGGCCGGGGAGATCCTGCCGCTGCTGGACGGCCTCGACGAGGTCGGCGAGCAGCACCGTGACGAGTGCGCGGAGGCGATCGCCGCGTTCCACCAGCGGCAGCCACTCACCCCGATCGCCGTCTGCTGCCGCCAGGCGGAGTACGCCCGGCTCCGGTCGGCACTGCCTCTCTACGGCACGGTCGCCATCCAGCCGCTGGACCGGTCGCAGATCGGGCGGTACGTCGACCGGCCGGGGCTGGCCGGCCTGCGGGCCGCGCTCGACGCCGACCCCGAGCTGTGGCAGCTCGCCGACTCGCCCCTGATGCTCAGCATCATGGCCCTGGCGTACGCGGACCCGGACGACGCCGGATCCGACCCGGCCTCCACCGGCTCGGGCCGCGAACGCCTCTTCGCCCGGTACGTCGACACCATGCTGCGCCGCCGGCCACATCCCCGGTACCGCCCCGAACGGACCGCCGGCCACCTCGCCACCCTGGCCCGGGTGCTGCGCCGGCGCGACCAGACGGTCTTCGTGCTGGACATGATCGACGAGTCCTGGTCACCCCGGCGGCCGGCCGCGTGGCGGACCTCGGCGGCGCTCGCCCGGCTGCTCGCCTGCGCCGCGCTGGCCGCGCTGTTCGGCACGGCGGGACGGGCGCTGGGCTCGGTGACCGGGCTGGTCGTCGCCGGTGGCCTGCTGGGGCTGGCCGTGCTCATGCACACGGCCAACTACGACGACCTGTTCGAGCTGACGTCGACCATCCGCGACCGCGACGACCGGCACCCGGAGAGCTGGGTGGTGGCCTGGACCACCAGCGTCGCCGAGCTGGAACGGCTCATCCAGGTGTCGGCGCTCGCCGCCGGCGCGGCCGTCGGCGTGCTCACCGGCTGGCTCGCCCCCGGCGGGCCGAGTTGGACGGCCGGCCTCGGTTACGGCGGCGGGTTCTTCCTCGCCACGGTGGTCGCCCTGATCGCCCTCGACAGCGCGCAGATCCGGCTGCACTTCCGGCCGCTGCCGCCCCGGACGGGCCGCCGCGAGCTGCCGAGCCCGCTGCTGCGGCAGCGGTTGACCGTCATGGCGGCCGATCTCGTCCTGCTCGGCGTGATGGTCGGCGTGCTCGGCTTCGTGCCGGTCGCGTTGGCCCGGGGGACGGCCGAGGCGCTCCGCTTCGCGGTGCTGCTCGGTGGGGGCACGGCGCTCGTGCTGTTCACCGTTGTCGCATTCACTCCGATGGTCGAGCAGGCCCTGGCCCGGCGGCGACTCGCCCGGGAGGCCGTGGTGCCGTACCCGCTGCTGCCGTTCCTCGACCACGCGGTGCAGTGCCTCTTCCTGCGCCAGGTCGGTGACGGCTACATCTTCGTGCACCGGGAACTGCTGGATCACTTCGCCGAGCGCGCCGAGCCCGGCTCGACCTGCAGCGGCCTGACCTCCTCTCGGCGCGGCTGGTCGGCGGGCGGGTTCCGGAAGGCCGGGCGGCGTGCGTTGGTGAGCCAGCGCAACGCCCACTCGGCCGGCCCGTAGCGGTACCGGCGCAGCCACCACGCGCTCGCCACCAACTGGACCGCGAACACCGCCAGGACGAAGGCGAAGAGGGCGAGCGGGGAGAACGTGCCCGCGAGCCCGAACCCGATGCCGGTGAAGGCGATCAGCCCGGCCACCGACTGGCCCAGGTAGTTGGTGAGGGACATCCGGCCGGCCGGCGCCAGGGCCGACCGGACGACCGCCGTACGGGGATGGTGCATGATGCGCAGCAGCGTCGCCACGTACGCGGCGGCCAGCAGGGGTGCGGTCGCGACGCTCGCCGCGACGCCCAGGCTGTTGCCGTTGCCACCGCTGACCGCGTAGACGATCGACCCGAGCAGCCCGAGCGGGAACCCGATCCACTGGATCCGGCGCAGCACGGGCTCGCGTCCGGTGATCCGGGCCAGCCACTCCCGGCGGCCGGCGACCATGCCGAGCAGGAACAGTCCCAGTGCGGTCGGGCCCTGGAGGGTCACCGCCTGGAGGACCAGCAGCGGCAGACCGGCCAGGTGCTCACCGATGTTGGCCTCCCAGCCACCGAGCAGCGCCCGCGTCGCCGCCTCGCCGTTGGCCAGCGCCTCCGCCTCGCTCGGCAGGAACGCCGAGCGGTCCACGAACAGCGCGCCGGCGACCAGGCTGAGCAGCACGAGGGCGTAGAGCGCCACCGCGATCCGGATCGCCGTGCGGTCGGTCACCCGGCGCAGCAGGAGCAGCGCGAGGCACGCCACCGCGTACGTGGTGAGGACGTCGCCGCCGTAGAGGAGGACGGTGTGCAGGGCGCCCAGGAGGAACAGGCCGCCGATCCGGCGGAGCATGCGCGGCGCGAAGGCCGCGCCGGCTCTGCTGGCCGCCGCCATCTGGAGCGTGAAGCTGTATCCGAAGAGGAACGAGAAAAGCACGTAGAACTTCATGTCGACGAACACCGAGGAGAGCGTGCGGACGGCGTCGTCGAGGCCCGAAACGAAGTCGGGGTCGGTCACCAGGTTCCCCGGATAGCCGGAGGCCATGAAGGTCACGTTGACGGCGAATATCCCGAAGAGGGCGAACCCACGGACGGCGTCCACGTCGAAGACGCGCGTGGCTGGACCGGATGTGCTCATGACCGAACCCCCGTAATCTGCGTATGCGATACAGCGTACGTGGTACAGAATCCCTGGGTTCTAGAGTGAGCACAAGACCCGCGGGTGGGAAACGAGGAGAGTCGAACGTGTCGGAACGGCGTCTTCCCCCCGTCGTGGCCCGGATGTGGGGCCGGGAGACCAGTCCCCGGCACGGCCCCCGGCCGAGTCTCGACCTGGCCCGGATCGTCGACGCCGCCATCCGGATCGCCGACCGCGACGGCCTGGACGGCGTGAGGATGAGCAGCGTCGCCCGCGAGGTCGGGATGGCGACGATGTCCCTCTACCGCTATGTCGGCAGCAAGGACGAACTGCTGATCGCGATGGCCGACGCCGCCGCGCCCGAGCCTCCGGCGCTCGACGGGCGGGCCTGGCGCGACTACCTCACCGACTGGACCCGGGCCAACCGGGACTTCCTGCTCGGCCGACCGTGGCTGCTCGCGCTCGGCCAGCACACCCCGCCCGCCGGGCCTCGGGCGCTCCGCTGGCTCGACCGTGCGCTCGCCGCGCTCGCCGGCACCGGCCTCGGCCACGGCGAGCGGATCAACATCGCGACCACCCTCACCGGCTACGCCACCCGGCAGGCGTCCCTGGCGCACGCCTTGAACGTCGCCGCCGCCGGCGAGCCGATCGCCGGGCTGACCGAGTACGCCGACATCCTCGGCGAGGTCCTCGACCCGGACGGCTACCCCGCACTGACCGAGGCCGTGCACGCGAACGCCTTCGGAGTCGCCGAGGAGTGGATCGACGACGCCGACTTCACCTTCGGGCTCGACCTGCTCCTCGACGGCATCCAGGCGCTCATCGACCGCAGGCGTGAGCACTGAGGGCATACAGCGGAACGCCCGGCCGATCCTCACGGATCGACCGGGCGTTCGCGCATCTCACGAGCGGTGGCGGCGGGATTTGAACCCGCGGAGGGCGTAAACCCTCACACGCTTTCGAGGCGTGCTCCTTAGGCCACTCGGACACACCACCGCCGAGTAGGGTACAGGACCCCGGGTCTGGACGCCGAACCGGTATCCCCGGGCCCGGCCTGGCAGGATCCTTGCCATGAGTACGCACATCGGCGCTGAGCCGGGAGAGATCGCCGAGCGGGTCCTGATGCCGGGTGACCCGCTGCGGGCCAAGTGGATCGCGGAGACCTACCTCGAGGACGCCCGCTGCTACACGACGGTTCGCGGCATGCTGGGCTTCACCGGCCGGTGGAACGGCGTCGAGGTCTCCGTCCAGGGCTCCGGCATGGGCATGCCGTCCGCCTCCATCTACGCCCACGAGCTGATCAACGAGTACGGCGTGAAGACGCTGATCCGGGTCGGTTCGTGCGGCGCCCTGACCGAGGACCTCCAGCTGCGCGACGTGGTGGCGGCGATCGGCTCGTCCACCGACTCGAACATGAACCGGATGCGGTTCGACGGCTTGATCGACTACGCCCCGGTGGCCGACTTCGGTCTGCTGCGTACCTCGGTCGAGGTGGCGGAGCGGCGCGGCATCACCATGCGGGTCGGGCCGATCCTGGCGGCGGACGCCTTCTACACCGACCGGCCGGACCTCTACGACACCCTCGCCGACTACGGCGTGCTCGCGGTGGAGATGGAGTCGGCGGCGCTCTACACGATCGCGGCCCGGTTCAAGGCCCGTGCGTTGACCGTCCTGACCGTCAGCGACCACATCAAGACCGGCGAGAAGACCACGTCGCAGGAGCGCGAGCAGACCTTCGGCCAGATGGTCGAGATCGCCCTCGACACGATCATCGCCTGACCCGACCCGGAGTCCGCCCCGCCACCGCCCGGTGGCGGGGCGGTCGCGTTACCGGGGTCACACAAATAAACACGACCGGTCGGTCTTTTACTCGTTACGCTGCTCGCATGACCACCGACGGCCGCGTCGCCCGCGGCGACCGCACCCGCACCGCGGTGCTGGACACCGCCGTGGCGCTCGCCACCGAGGTCGGCCTGGACGGGCTCTCCCTCGCCCAGCTCGCCGACCGGCTCGGAGTCAGCAAGTCCGGGCTCTTCGCGCACTGGCGCTCCAAGGAGGCACTGCAACTCGCCACCGTCGACCGCGCCGTGGCGCAGTGGGAGGAGCGCATCGTGGCACCGGCCCTGCGCGCTCCCCGGGGCGTCCGGCGGCTGCACGCGCTGCACGAAGCCCGGATCGAGTTCTACGCCGCCCGGGTCCTCCCCGGCGGCTGCTTCTTCGCCAACACCGAGTTCGAGTACAACGCCCGCCCCGGCCCGGTCCGCGACCGCCTCGCCGACGCGTTCGGCCGGTGGACCATGTTCCTCGAACGCCTCGTCCGGGAGGCCGTCGACCTCGGCGAGCTCCCCGCCGACCTCGACGTGCCGCTGCTGGCCTACGAGATCGACGCGCTGGGGATCAGCGCGGTCATGCGGTCCCGGATGCTCGACCCGGACGCCACCTACCGGCACGCCCGCCAGGGCCTGCTGAACCGGCTGCGGGCGCTCTGCCCGGATCCGGCCCTGCTAGCGGAAGGCCAGCCATGAGCCAGGAGTTCGGGCACGTCGAGCGCGTCCCGGTGCACTTCGACGACCTCGACGCCATGGGCATCCTGCACAACGCCCGCTACGCGGTGCTGCTGGAGCGCGCCCTGACGCCCTACTGGGCCGAGCGCGGCGTCGCCTTCCGCGGCGACGTGCACGCCGCCCCCGACGTGTTCCACGCCGTCCGCGAGTTCACCATCACCTACCGCGCCCCGGTCACCGGCGTCGGCCCGGTGGCGGTGCACTTCTGGCTGGAGCAGTTCGGCACCAGCAGCGCCCGCTACGCGTTCGAGTTCCGCTCGGTGGACGGCCGCGTCCTGCACGCCGACGGCACCCGGTCGATCGTCCGGCTGGACCCCGCGACCCTGCGCCCGACCGCGTGGACCGAGGCGGCCCGCGCGGTCGCCGAGACCCTGCTCCGCCCGGCGCCGGCCCCGGTCTGAGCGGGCCCGGTCAGCGGAAGAAGGCGCGCAGCAGGGCGGCGCTCTCCGCCTCCCGCACCCCGCCGTACACCTCGGGGCGGTGGGTGAGGCGGCGGTCGCGCAGCACGTCCCAGAGCGAGCCGACGGCGCCCGTCTTGGGCTCCCACGCACCGAAGACCACCGTCGAGATCCGGGCCAGCGCGATGGCGCCCGCGCACATCGTGCACGGCTCCAGGGACACCACCAGGGTGCAGCCCTCCAGCCGCCAGCGGCCCAGCCGCTCGGCGGCCCGGCGCAGCGCCAGCACCTCGGCGTGCGCGGTCGGGTCGCCGGTGAGCTCCCGCTCGTTGCGGCCGATCGCCAGCTCGGTGCCGTCCGGGCCGTAGACCACCGCGCCGACCGGGACGTCCTCGACCGCGTCCGCGCCGTCGCCGGGGACCCCGTCCGGTCCGGTCACCGCGACCTCCAGGGCCCGGCGCATCCACAGCTCGTGCCGCTGCCGCCGGCCCACGCCGTCCGGCTCGGCCAGACCCTCGTGCGCGCCCGGACCGACCCGCGCCGGCCGCCCCGGGGTGGGCTGCCCCGGCCGTACGGTCTCCAGCGCCGGATCGGTGGCGTCGGCCGGCTCCGCCCCGCCGGTCCACACCGGGCCGGGCGGCTCAGACCTCACGCAACTCCTCGACCTCGTCGGCGCAGCCCAGCACCTGGCAGACCTCGGCGGTGACGTCGGCCGGCATCATCCCCTCGTGGCCGCAGAGCGCGAGCAGCTTCGGCGCCGGGATGCCCAGGTCGGCGAGGATGTCCGCGTCGCCCACCGGGTCGGCCTCCGGATCCACGGCCGGCTGCTCGGTCTCCTCGTCGCCGGTGGCGGCCGGCCGCGGCTCGTCGGCGTCCTCCAACCCGGTCACCGAGGTCTTCAGGTCCCCGACCAGCAGCGCGCCGAGCCGGGACTCCTCGGCGTACGCCGAGTCGGAGCCGAAGACCCGCAGGTCCTCGCCCTCGTCCAGCCGCAGGATCACCAGGTACGTGTCGTCGGCCTCGACGAACAGCAGGGAGAGGTCGGCGTCCGGCTCGACGTCGCGCATGCGGTCGGCCACCTCCTCGATGTCGGTGACCCCCCGCAAACTCACCTCTTCGGCGGTCCAGGCGCCCTCGACGCGCGCCACGGCAGCAGCGAAGTACGACACGGTCCCCCCAAATTGGCCTCGGCAGCACGCCGACTCGTCACGCGATGCACGTTAACCGGTCGGGTCGGCAGGCGACCGGTCAACGCCCCGAAGGGCCGGCCGATCCTGGAGAAAGTCGGTCAGCCGGCGATGCGCCGGCGGGTCGCGATGAGTTCGCGCAGGCGCTCCGAGCGCGCCCGCTGCTGCGGCCGTTCACGCTGCCGCACGGTGCGGGCACCGGCCAACTCGGCGAGGAGTTGCAGGCGACGGCGGCTCCGCTCGGGGTCGAGCCGCGGCGGGGTGATCCAGGCCATACCGCGAGCGTGGACCGTCACCGCGCGTACGTCAAGACGGTCTTCGCTACGCAGCGAAACCGGCACGCACCGTCACCAGAGCGGCCAGTCGCCGGTCTGCGCCCAGCGCACCGCGACGATCGCCGCAGCGATGCTCCAGCCACCCGCCGTGACGATGGCGACCCCGGTGGCCACCCCCCGGTCGCCGTGGCGGACCAGCACCGCGGCGGCCAGCCAGGCCAGCCCGCCGGCGAGCAGGGTCCACCAGGCGTAGCCGCGCACGTCCCGCCCGAGCAGGCCGAACAGCAGCAACCAGGCGAACGCGGTCACCGCGCCGATCGCGACGCCGGGCCCGGTCACCGGGTACGGCTCGCGGTAGCTGGGCCGCATCGGCGCCCCGGACGGGAAGAGCCCCGACGGCGTACGGGGCAGCGGGCGCACCGGCCCCGCACCGGGCTCCCCGGCCATGCCGTGCCACCCGTTCGTCACCGCTGCCCCCTTCACGGACCGTAGACGTACCGAGATCACGCAGAGCGACGGGCCGGCGCGGGTCCGTCGCAGCGTTCGTCCCTACGGTAGTGGTCTGCCAGGATGACCGGATGCGCTCGCCATCGATCGGACGCCGCGCGCGTCCGGCGTACCCGGTCCTGCTGCTCGTGGCGGCGCTGGCCGCCGGGTGCGCCCCGGACGCCGGCTCCACCGGGGAGCCGGGCAGCTCGTGGCAGAGCCCGGGCACGCCGTCCTCCGGGGCGCAGCCCGCCCGGCCGGCCGGACCCGTCGCATCGGCCCCGCCCGCGCCGTCCCCGTCGCCGAGCCGCACCGAGTCGCGGCACGTCTTCCCGGTGCGCGCCGGCAACGTCGACTACCACCCCACCCACTCCGCCTACCCCGGGACGGACATCTTCGCCGACTGCGGCGAGCCGGTCGTGGCGGTCACCGACGGCGTGATCCTGGAGGTCAGCCGGGTGGACCGGTTCAGCCGGCGAGAGCCGCTCGGGCCGAACAACGGCGGGCTGTCGGTGTCCCTGCTCGGCGACGACGGGGTCCGCTACTACGGGTCGCACCTGAGCGCGATCGCCACGGGCGTCGACGCCGGCGTCCGCGTCCGGGCCGGTCAGCAGCTCGGGAAGGTGGGCCACACCGGGAACGCCAACAACGTCTGCCACCTGCACTTCGGGCTCTCCCCGAAGTGCACCGGCCACGACGACTGGTGGATCCGGCGGGGCGTCGTCTGGCCGGCGAAGTATCTCGACTCGTGGCGCAAGCGGGGCAACCGCGCGCCGGCCGCCGAGGTGGCCGCGTGGCAGCGCCGCCACGGCTGCCCGAAGGCGCCGAGCGGCTCCGCCGCGGCCGGCTGAGCGGCGTCCACTCCCGACACCCGGGGCCGGACCCGCGCGGCGGGCGGCGCGGGCGCGTAGGTTGCAGGGCATGACTGCCCGGGACCCCATCGCCGACCTGCGGCGGATCGCGTTCCTGCTGGAACGGGCGAACGAGGCCACCTACCGGGTCCGGGCGTTCCGGTCGGCGGCCAACGCCCTCGGCGCCCTGCCGGCCGGCGAGGTGGCCGAGCGGGCCCGCACCGGCAAGCTCGCTGAGCTGTCCGGGGTCGGCGACGTCACGGCCCGGTGCGTGGTCGAGTCGCTGGCCGGCGAGGAGCCGGTCTATCTGCGCCGCCTGGTCGCCACCGAGGGCACCGACCTGGACGAGTCCGCGGCGAAACTGCGGGACGCGCTGCGCGGCGACTGCCACACCCACTCGGACTGGTCCGACGGCGGCTCGCCGATCGAGGAGATGGCCCTGGCGGCCGTCGAGCTGGGACACGAGTACGTGGTGCTCACCGACCACTCGCCCCGGCTGAAGGTGGCCCGGGGGCTCACCGCGGACCGGCTGCGCAAGCAGCTCGACCACGTGGCAGCGGTGAACGAGGCGCTGCCCAAGGGCTTCCGGATCCTCACCGGCATCGAGGTGGACATCCTGGCCGACGGCTCGCTGGACCAGGACGAGAAGCTGCTGGCCCGGCTCGACGTGGTGGTCGGCTCGGTGCACAGCGGCCTCAACGACGACCGGGCGAAGATGACCCGCCGGATGCTGGCCGCCGTCGCCAACCCGCACCTCGACATCCTGGGTCACTGCACCGGGCGGATGGTCTCCTCCCGCCCCGCGGGAGTGACCGGCCCCGGCGACCGGGGACACCGGGCGCGTACCCGCAAGGAGAGCGACTTCGACGCCGAGGCGGTCTTCGCGGCCTGCGCGGAGCACGACGTGGCCGTCGAGATCAACTCCCGGCCGGAGCGGCAGGACCCGCCGAAGCGGCTCATCCGCCGCGCGCTGGAGGCCGGCTGCCGGTTCGCCATCAACACCGACGCGCACGCCCCCGGCCAGCTCGACTGGCAGCGCTTCGGCTGCGAGCGGGCCGCGCTCTGCGGCGTGCCGGCCAGCAAGGTGGTCAACACCTGGAAGGCCGACCGGCTCGTGAAGTGGACGGCCGGGCGCGGCTGACCGGCGAGCCCGGCAGGGCTTGACCCCGCCGTCTCGCCGGCCTGACGGTCAGCGGCCGGCCGGCACCGCCGCCGGAGCGGCGGCCGGGGCGGGGGCCTCCACGGGCCGGCGCCGGCCGAGCATCCCCTGTGCGACGGCCACGCCCACCAGCACGATCAGTGCGCCAACCGGCTGGTGCCAGTTCATCCGCTCGCCGAGCACCACCGCGCCGACCAGCACCGCGAACACCGGGATCAGGTACGTGACGGTGGACGCCGTGCTCGCACCCGCGAGCCGGATGTTGCGCAGGTTGATCACGAAGGCCAGCCCGGTGCCGAGCGCGCCGAGCGCCAGCACGGACGCCACCACCTTCGCGGACAGCCCGGTGGGCACCGGCGGCGCACCCGCCACCAGCGGCGCGACCACCGCGAGCTGCGCGGTCGCCACCAGCAGCTGCGCCGCCGAGAGCGACAGGCCGGAGTACGCGCTGCCGGCGATGAACTTCTTCTGGTAGGGGATCGCCACCCCGTAGCAGGCCGCCGCACCGAGGCACATGAGCTGGCCGGTGAAGTGCGAGCCGCCCACGCCCTCCCAGACGCCGAGCACCACGAGCACGCCGGCGAAGCCCAGCCCCAGCCCGACCGCGCGCCGCACGGTCAGCCGCTCGGTGCGGAACACCAGCACCGCCAGCGGCAGCACGATCAGCGGCGTGGTGGCGTTCCAGATGCCGGCGAGCATCGACTCGACCCGCTGCTCGCCGAAGCCGAACAGGGTGAACGGCAGCGCCACGCCGAAGGCGGCGACCACCACCAGGTGCGCCCAGACCCGGGGCTCGCGGGGCAGCCGGTCGCGCAGCACGGCCAGCACCACCAGCAGCGTGGCCGCACCGGTGGCCACGCGGTAGAGGGTGAGGTGCAGCGGGTGCAGCTCGGCCACGCCCACCTTGATGAAGAGGAAGCTGGAACCCCAGATCACGCCGAGTGCGAGGAACCCGGGCAGCCAACTGCGCACCGGTGCCCGGTCAGGAGTCATATCCGCTGTCACTCCTGACACTCTGCCGCAGGGGTACGACGAAGTCCCGCGAAAATCGGACGCCGTGTCGACCGCCACAGCCGCCCGCCGACACGGGACCCACCGGCGCCCGCGAACACGGCAAAACACCGTCGACACCGGGGTGGCCCGGTCACGTAGGGTCGCCTGGTGGGACGAATCGATGACCTCGCCAACCGCTACGTGGCCGACTGGGCTCCGCTGAGCCCGACCGGGGCCACCTACGTCGGCATCGCCGGCTACGACGACCAGCTCGACGACCTCTCCCCGGACGGCTACGCGGCCCGCGCCGACCTGACCCGGCGCACCCTGGCCGACCTCGACGTGACCGAGCCGGACACGGAGTCGGAGCGGACCGCCAAGGAGGCCATGCAGGAGCGCCTCGGCCTGGAGCTCGCCCGCTACGAGGCCGGCGAGACCAGCAGCGAGGTCAACGTGATCGCCAGCGGGCTGCACGACCTGCGGATGGTCTTCGACCTCATGCCGACCGGGAGCGACGACGCGAAGGCGAACGTGGCCGCCCGTCTCAACGGCTTCGCCGGCGCGCTGGAGGGCTACAAGCGCACACTGCGCGAGGCGGCGGAGGCCGGCCGGATCAGCTCGCAGGTGCAGCTGGTCGAGGTCGCCAAGCAGTGCGACATCTGGGTGGACCCGAACGGCGACAACTTCTTCCACGGCCTGGCCGAGCGGCTCGGCGCGGACGGCGCGCTCGGCGCCGAGCTGCGCAAGGGCGCCGCCGCCGCGACGGCCGCCACCGCCGAGTTCGGGCAGTTCCTCCGCACCGAGCTGGCCCCGCGGGGCCGGCAGAAGCAGGCCGCCGGCCGGGAGCGCTACGAGCTGGCCTCGCAGTACTTCCTCGGTGCCCGGGTCGACCTCGACGAGACGTACGCGTGGGGTTTCGCCGAGCTGGCCCGCCTGGAGGGTGAGATGCGGGCGGTCGCCGCCCGGATCGTCGGCCCCGGCGCGAGCATCGACGACGCGGTCGCCGCGCTGGACGCGGACCCGGCCCGGACCATCCAGGGCAAGGAGGCGTTCCGCGACTGGATGCAGGCGCTCGCCGACAAGGCGATCAGCGAACTGCACGGCACCCACTTCGACATCCCCGAGCAGGTGCGCCGGATCGAGTGCTGCCTCGCCCCCACCAGCGACGGCGCCATCTACTACACCGGCCCGAGCGAGGACTTCTCCCGCCCGGGCCGGATGTGGTGGGCGGTGCCGCAGGGGATCACCGACTTCTCCACCTGGCGCGAGGTGACCACGGTCTACCACGAGGGCGTGCCGGGCCATCACCTCCAGGTCGCCCAGACCGCCGTCCGGGCCGACCTCCTCAACCGCTGGCAGCGGCTGCTCTGCTGGGTCTCCGGGCACGGTGAGGGCTGGGCGCTCTACTCCGAGCGGCTGATGGACGAGCTGGGCTACCTCGAGGACCCGGGCGACAAGCTCGGCATGCTCGACGGGCAGGCGTTCCGGGCCGCCCGGGTCATCGTCGACATCGGCATGCACCTGGAGCTGGAGATCCCGGCCGACAACCCGTTCGGCTTCCACCCCGGCGAGCGCTGGACGCCGGAGCTGGGCTGGGAGTTCATGCGTGCGCACTGCCGGGTGCCGGACGAGAACCTGCGCTTCGAGCTGAACCGCTACCTCGGCTGGCCGGGGCAGGCGCCCTCGTACAAGGTGGGCGAGCGGATCTGGCTCCAGGCCCGCGAGGAGGCGAAGGCCCGCAAAGGCGCCGACTTCGACCTCAAGGAGTTCCACCGCCAGGCGCTCGACCTGGGCTCGCTGGGGCTCGACCCGCTGCGCCGGGCGCTGGCCCGGCTCTGACCGCACGACGACGGCCGGGAGTCGGAGGGAATCCTTCGGCTTCCGGCCGTTTCGCATGGTGGTCGGGGTCAGGCGAGGGTCAGGCGAGGTCGAGCTTGAGGATCGGCCGCGCGGTGAGCGCCTTGGAGTTCTCGTAGGCCAGGTCGATCACCGGGTCGGTGAAGCTGATCGGGATCGGCGAGGTGATCGGGAGGCCGTCGGGGAACGGCAGGTCCGGGGTCAGGGTGATCTTGATGCCGAGCAGGTGCCCGACGAACCGGGTGGCGTAGAAGGCGACGTCACCCTCGACCGTCAGCTTGTCGGTGACGTACCGCTGCCTCTTGCCGCCCGGGCCGCTGGCCAGGAGCGTGAAGTCCTCCGTCACCGCCTTGTCCATGGTGAACTTCAGGCACTTGAGCGTGCCGTCACGGGTGGGCAGCTCGACGATCCCCTCGAACCGCAGCCCGGTCATGGTCACCTTGGAGCCGGTCAGCTTCGACGGCTGCCCGGCCACCTTCGGCTGTCCCGCCTCGGGGGCGATCTTCGGCATCAGCTCACCCGTCTCCACCTTGCCCGGCCGGTTCGGCTTCGCCGGGGAGCAGGTGAGAGCGGTGCCGCCGGTGGCGGTCGGGGTCGGGGTGGCCGGGGTGCGGGGCGTCGCGGTCGCACCGGTGCTCGGGCTGGCGGTCGCCGTCGGGGTGGTCGACTCCGCCGGCTTGCCGCCGCCCGTGAAGAGGTCTCCGATGCCGTCGAGGATGTCCGTGATGATGTTGCCGCCGGAGCTGGGCTCCGCCGACGGACTCGGGCTGGCCGTCGGGGTCGGTGTGCTGCGGCTGGGCGACGGGGACGGGGTGGTGGCCCGCACCGACGGCTTCGGGCAGGTGGTCGAGGTCGGTGCGGGCGCGGCCGCCCGTACCGGCTGCGGGTGACTGGCCACCAGAGCCGTGGCGGTGAGACCGAGCATGAGGGCCACCGCGAAGTACTGCGGATCGCGGGAGGTGCCGGGTGGTTCCGGCTTGCCGTCCGGGCCCGCCTCCGCCACCGGAGCGCCCTCGCGTTGCCAGGGCGGGACCCCGTCGCGCGGACCGGGGACGGGCGTGGCGGGCACCGGTGACGCCGCCGACGCCTCGGCGACCGGCTCGCCGGCGTCGGAGCCCTCGGTGGGGTCGCTGAGGTCGGAGCCGTCGGTGGGGTGGCTGGCGTCGGAGCCGTCGGTGAGGTCGCTGGCCGGCCGCGCGGTCGGCGACCAGGCGAAGCCGAGGGCACTGCCGACCATGCCGAGCAGCAGGCCGAGGAAGAAGCCGCCGAGGTTGAGTCCCATCAGCGAGTAGATCGTCGTGACCGCCGCGACGATCGAGTAGAACAGCCGCTGCGCCGGGCTGAACCAGAGCAGCAGCCCGCAGCTGAGCAGGATGATCGGGATCAGCAGCGAGTAGAGCCCGGTGGATCCGCTGTGAAAGCTCAAGCCGTTGAGGGTCATCCGGGTGGAGGCGAACATCTCCACCCCGGCCAGCGCGGTGAACAGGCCGCCCCAGAACGGCCGGGTCCGCCGCCAGCTGTGGAAGCCCCGCCACACCCGGCCGGCACCACCGGCGCGGACGTGTTGCGGATCAGCGTTCGTCACGTACTCCTCCTGGCCGAGCGAAAAACGAGGGACGGGAACGGGGCCTGCGGCAGTCGCCCGCCGCAGGCCTGCGGTTCAGCTCAGAAACATTCCTTGCCCTTGGCCGCGTCCCCGACGTTGACCTTGAGTCGCAGGCCCACCAGGTTGAAGGTGGAGGCCGTGGTGTAGCGGGAGACCTGTTCGAGGTTGGTGATGGTGACCTCTTCGGCGTTCTGCCCGAACGAGCCGGCGCGCGCCGTCGGGTTCAGGTCGGACGCGTCCCGACCGATCTTGATGTTGCTGAAGGTCGCGTTGCCGTCCAGGCTGTCCATCGCGATCAGCAGGTCCTTGGCCTTGGCCGGATCCTTGCCGTCACCGGCGTTGATGGTGAGCACCACCGGCAGCCCCGGCAGGTCGGCACGGACCGACTGGCAGAGCTTGTAGAGGTCGGCGCTGGTGATCTCGGCGAGGGCGATCGGGTGGACGGTGCCGTCCTTCTCCCGGACGATGCCGCCGTACTGCTTGAAGCCGTCGCCCTCGAGCCGCTCGGCCTTGATCTTGAAGGTCTGCCCGGAGACGGTGATGTCGGACGCGATGGCGCCGGTCGACATGCCGAACAGGATGGCGCCGGCGGCGGCCGTGGCGGGCACGATCATCGCGGCGAAGCGCCGCCACCGGGTACGACCCTGATTGTCGAGCCGATTCTGCACGGGTTCCTCCTCGAGCGAATGTGCGCGGCGGCCGGTCCGAGTCGGCGGCCCGCACCGGGGCCCGCCCTCTGTTACCGGCGGGTAACGATCGAGCCTGATGGTGCACCCGATGCGGTGCAGCTCACAACCCCTCGCTTACCCGTCAGTAACACGAGGGCGATCGAGGGGCAGAACACCATCACGAAGCGTGGAACTGACCGGGAGCGGATAGGCCAGGGATGCACACAAACCCGGCCTTACCTCCCAGTCAAACAACCGAGAGTGACCAGACATTGACGGATTACAATCAGGTAACGGAGGTTTGCGACTTCGGTCATGCCGTCCGCTCGGAGCTCCGCCCTCATCCGATCATCTGGGCGGACGGGGATCCGGTATGCCCTAGGGTTTTGGCGTGAATCTGAACGATGTACGGCGCGACTGGACCAAGCTGGGCGCCGAAGATCCGCTCTGGGCCGTACTTGTTCAGCCCGGCAAACGGGGCGGACGGTGGGACGTCGACGAGTTCCTGGCCACCGGCCGCGCCGACGTCGAGGAGACGACCGGCTGGCTGAGTCAGCTCGGCCTGCCCACCCGGTGGGAACGCGTGCTGGACTTCGGGTGCGGGGCCGGGCGGCTGTCGCAGGGGCTCGCACCGCACGCCGACGAGGTCGTCGCCGTCGACATCGCCCCGTCCATGCTGGAGGCCGCACAGCGCCTGGACCGCAGTGCCGGGAACATCCGCTTCGTCCTCAACGACGCACCGGATCTGGGCCAGTTTCCCGACGGCCACTTCGACCTGGTCTACACCGCGCTCGTGTTGCAGCACCTGCCCCGCCCGGCGATCGACCGCTACCTCGCCGAGTTCCTGCGCGTGCTGCGTCCGGGCGGAGTGGCCATCGTGGGCCTGCCGACCGAGCCGGCCCGTACGGCCAAGGGCATCATCTGGAAGGTCGCGCCGTTCCGCCTGATCAGCTGGGCGCAGCGCCGACTGCTCAACTACCCGGCGCCGATGAGCATGACCGCGGTGCCGCACGCCGACATGGTGCGGCTGGCGGCGGCCAACGGCGGCGAGATCGTCGGGCAACGACCCGACCTGCCGTACACCGAGGACTGGATCTGCACCCGGTACGCGGTGCGGCGCGTCTGACCCGCCACGGACCGGACACACGAGCGGGCCGGCCAACCCTCGGAGGGTCGGCCGGCCCGGTCAGTTCGACGTGCGGTGGTGTTGTCGGTTGGTGGGTTACTCCTTGTGCTCCGCGGCGTGACGCCCGCCGCCGGGCACCGTGGGCTCCTCGACCGGTTCCGCGGACCGCTGCGACGGCAGGTCGGCCGTCGGCTGGTCGTCGGCTCCCACCGGGGCCGCGTCGGGCCGACGGCGGGCCGCGCGGATGATGATGAACAGACCGAGCAGGAGCAGGGCGAGACCGACGAGACCGAGCACGATCGGCACCACCGTGGTCAGCAGGGCGATCTGGCCACGCGCATCCTTCGCAGCCTTGGCCTGCTGCTTCTGGGTGTCCTCGGTGAAGACGAGCGTGGCGTCGATGATCTTGATCTTGTCTGCGCCGGTCTCGTCACGGAGGGTCTGGAGCTGCTTCTCCTGCCCCTTGACGATCACGCCGCTGTCCGGCTCCACCCACAGGGTGCGAGTGTTGGCGTAGAAGCGGCCGGCGGTCACGGTGGGCTGGGTCGATCCGACCAGGTGGCCTGGGACGTCGATCTCGCTGATCTTGACCGGCTCGATCGTCATCTCGAACTTGTAGACGGTCAACCCCTGCAACTTCTCGGTGCTCACGTACTCGGCGGGGTACGACTTCCGAGCGGTGTTGTCGAAGTACTGGTAGGTCTTCTTCTCGGTGCCGAACGGGAAGGTGTAGGTCAGGCCCTCGTGCTTGAAGGGCGCGCCGTTGACGGCCTCGGCACAGCAGGCGACCGCCTCCGCGGTGCGCCGGTCGAGGGCGACCCGGTCCGTGCTGACCGTGATCTCCTTGTCGGCGTCGTCGATCACCCGGACACCGACGTTGAAGACCGTCCGGTCGGCGTTGCCGGCGTCGACGTCGCCGCGCACGGCGCGGTGAGCGGTCAGGTTGACGCCGTTGCGCTCCGACAGCGTGCTGAAGTCAAGGACGGTCGCGTTCTTTGCCTCTGAAACCGTTACCGAACTCTGATCCAGGGGCACCTTGACCAGAGCGGGCGCGACGGCCAGCGGCGTCGCCACGGCCCCGACGATCAGGAACGCGCCTGCCGCCACCAAGATGGCACCCGACGTGGGTCGCATGTAACTCCTCCCCTTGTAAAGACTCGACTAGTCGGCTGACAGTACATGACGAGGCCGATTTCGGATATGGTCCGATGCGACCTCCCGAGGCGTACTGACTCCGGGGGTACGCAGCCACCGGGCTGCGAGATCAAATGGATGTTGAGGGAACTGTGAGCCGACCCGTCAGACCGGACTCGAGCAACGGACAGTTTGGCCTGTCCGCGCCAAATACTGGCCGTTCGGACGGCTGGTTGCCCGCTTTGGAAGGGCTCCGGGCCGTGGCGGTGATCGGCGTGGTCGTCCACCATGTCTCCTTTCTCAGCGGACTCACCAACTCGTTCGCTCGACTCGGAGGCATGCTGGCCAGGCTGGATGTGGGGGTGGCGATCTTCTTTGTGCTGTCCGGTTTCCTCCTCTATCGGCCATTCGCACTCGCCGCCATTCACGGACAGTCGGACCCGTCCGTTCGGAGATACCTCTGGCATCGCGCACTGCGCATTCTGCCCGGGTACTGGGCAATGGCGATCGTCGCACTGACATGGCTCAACATCGATTACCTGAAGTCCGTCTGGGACTGGGCAATCCCCTTTCTCCTGGCACAGATTTATGAGCCATTGCGACTACCCGTCGGCATGGAACAGACCTGGAGCCTGGCTACGGAGGCGACTTTCTACCTGGCGCTGCCGGTCATAGCGGTGCTCGGCCGCCGAATGGGCGGTCGTACTCCGCTCGGGCGAGCCCGACGCCAACTGGCACTCGGCGTCGTACTCGTCCTTGCCGGCCTCACCTGGAACGCGTACGCGCACGGTCCCGACTCGCCACTACCGGGACTAGCGGTGCTCTGGTTGCCCGCCTTTCTGGACTGGTTCGGCATCGGCATCATGTTGGCCGTGCTCGCCTCGTGGCCCTCCAGCCCGGCCTCGTCCCCGTTCCTCACCGGCCTGGCCGGCGGCGGGCCGGGGCGGGGCGACGAGGACCTGTGGTCCGCCACGCCGCGCGGCCTGCGCGTCTTCACCTTCGCCCCGGGAACGTCGTGGCTCATGGCCGGCGCGCTGCTGTGGATCGCCAGCACGCCGATCGCCGGCCCGCGCGGGGTCGAACCCGCCAAGCCGATCGAGTCGATCACCGAGCACCTGGTGTTCCTGCTCGTCGCCTGGTGCGTGATCGCCCCCCTCGTCGGACCGGGATCGGGCGGGGTGCCCCGCGCGCTCCTCGGTCACCGGGCGGTCCTGTTTCTCGGCCGGATCTCCTACGGCATCTTCCTCTGGCATCTCCTCGCCCTCGAAGCCTGCTTCCGCCTGCTCGGATTCACCCGGATGAACAGCTCGTTCTGGGTTCTCCTCGCGGTCACCCTGGCCCTCACCGTCCCGGTCGCGACGGCCAGCTACTACCTCATCGAGCGGCCCGTGCGGCGGCTGCGCCGACGCGGTGACCGCACCCGGCCCGCGGTGGTCGAGCCCGACTCCCCGCTCCGGGTGGCGACGCCGGTTCCGGCGCTGCAGGGCGCCGGCGACCCTGGCCTCGGGTTGCACCTCGTACCGGCCGCGGACCCGCCGGAAACGCAGCACCAGAGCGGCGACCGCGACCAGGAGCAGCCCGGTCGGCAGCAGAACCAGTAGCTCCGCCGGCCGTTCCGAGCCGACCCGAGGCAGCCACCACCGCTCGGTCCCGTAGACCGCGAGACCCAGCGCGGCCGGCACCCAGATCCATCCAGGCCCGGGCGTCCGGCGCCGGTGCAGCGCCACGACCACGACGGCGCAGCCGAGCCCGACCAGTCCCCCGAGCAGCGCCGGCACAACCACCGCGAGCAGCGGCGCGGTCGGCATCGAGGTCGGCACCACGGGGTACGCCGGTCGATGGCGACGCGCGGGAATCAGGGCCGCGACGACCAGCAGCACCAACAGGCCCCCGGCGACGAGCAGGACGACGGTGTACCGCTCTCCCGGTGTGAAGACCAGTTCCACGTGACCGGCCACACCGGCCGGCACGAACCACGCCTGCTTCCAGCCGTCCAGGCGCGCCGGAATCAGCTCCCGCCCATCGAGCGTGGCCCCCCAGCCGGAGTTGGCGTTCTCCGGGACCACCAGGTAGCTGTCGCCGCCCGCCCCGACCTCGACCGACCGGCGCTGGTCGTCCCAGTGGAGCACCGTCACGGCCCGGCGGGGCGACGCGGCGACGGTGGGTCGTGCCGCCGGCGTACCGCTGAGGATCACGCTGTCCACGACGAACCGGTCCGCGGGGGCGGAGATCTCGTTGGGGCCGGCCCGCAGCGCGACCTGGTCCGTGTTCGCCTTCGGGGCGGCCCCGGCCCGGGCGGAGGACTTGTCGGGAAGGCACGCCCGGTAGCGCAGGGGCCGCAGGTCGCGCAGGTCGCGCAGGGTGCCGGAGGCCGTCGTCGGCACCTTCGCCCCGTTGATCACGATCGTGGGCCCCGCGCCGCACGGCAGCGTCACCTCACGGCCGAGGTCGTGGGGCTGGTTCACCTCGGGCACGCCCTGCACATCCACACCGCTGAGGCCGACCGGAAGCGGCTGCGGCTCGAACAGCGCAGTCGACCGGCTGACCCTCGATACCGTCGAGGTCACGGCCACGGTGAGGCCACGGGTGCGCAGCGCCGGGAAACGGGCGACGCCGTCCAGGTCGACCGACACCTCCCGGATACCGTCGTCGCCGGTGATCCGGACCGTCCTGGGCGGCGCCGCGACGAGGCTTTCCGCGAACCGCAGCCGTACCCAGCTCACCTTCCGCACCTTGGCCCAGCGCACCTTCACGGTGGGCTGCGGGTCGCCCGGGTCCGCCCACCACGCCGTGCCGTCGTCCCCGTCCCCGAGCGACCTCGACGAGGCGACCGGGTCGGCGAACCACGAACTCGACGTGGTGAAGGTCGGGCCGCCCACCAGCTCGTCGTACATCGCGAGCGCGGTGCCGGGCGTGGCGCGGGCCAGGCCCGTGAGCCGGGGGGTGACGGCTGCCGGCAGGTCGAAGCGTCGGGGCACCAACCCCGTCTCCTCACCCTGACGGATGAGGTCGGGAGCGCACAGGTAGTGGTCACCGGCGACGGCGCAGGCCGGCCGGTCCACGGCCTTGCGGGCGAGCGCGACGACCTCGGGGGCGGCAGCGTCGGGCACCGCCGGCAGTTGCAGGTAGCGCTCGGGGTTCACCCCCGCGACACGCAGCTCCCGGATTCCCGCGCGGCGCCCCGGAACGTCCGCGCCCGCGACCCCGTCGATGCTCACCCGCAACCAACCGCTCCGGCCCCGGGGCAGCGGCAGCCGCATCGCCGACCGGCCCGCGCCGACCACGAGGTGCACGTACGAACCACCCGCGGTGCTCACCCGCACCGAGGTGACCGGCGCGCCGATCACCTCGTCGTCGACCACCTGCAACTCCACCGAGTCGGCCTCGATCTCCTTGGCGAACCGGACCTCGACCCACTGGCCCACGGGTTTGCGAGCCCCGTCCGACAGCCAGGAGGTGCCGGTGTCGCCATCGACGGCCGCGAACGGTGTGGCCGACGGGTCGCGCAGCCCGGCCGGCCCGGTGACGTCCGCCGCGCTGGAGGACGCCCGGATGTCGGCCACCCCGGCGTACGCCGACGAGGTGATCGACGACGTCCAGGCCGGGTCGAGGACGTCGTGTTCCAGGCGCGCCAGCTGGGTTGGGTCGTCGGCGGTCAGGGTCCGCGAGGTGTTGCCACGGACGGTACCGAAATCGACCTCCCGGTCGCGGAGGCTGTCGGTGAGCACGGTGCCCCCGTCGGTGACCGCCGGGGGATCGCCGTCGAGGATCACCGGCCGATCGCCCAGCACACCGGCGTCACTGAGATCCAGCAACGTCTCCGGTGCGCCGACCAGCGTGAGCGGCTGCGCCGCGTCGGCAAGCGTGGCTCGAGGCGTCGGCCGGTTCACCTCGTAGATCTCCACCGCCGGATACGGCTCGTGCAGCCCGTAGTCCCACGCCCCGCCGAGATCGGGCTTCGCCCCGACGGTCGGACCGAACGCGGCGACCCGGAACAACCCGGAAGCGCTGTCCAGCGTGCGGTGCACGAGAACCGGCCAGGCGATGCCGCCGACCGGCTGGCGGAGATCGTTACGGACGAGCAGGTACCGCACGCCGAGCCGACCGAGCACGTCGGCCAGTCCGGGTGAGGCGGTGCCGGAGGCGAGTCGCTCGTCGATCGCGGAGAGCAGCCGGGCGTTTCCCGCCGACCCGGCCGGCACCAGCGACCGCACCGCCCACGGCGAGTCCAGCAGGGGCTGCACCGGCTCGTCCAGCGGACGCCCCCAGTTGTACTCGGCGAAGTTGGAACCGGGGACCAGCAGCGTGGTGCCCTCGCCGGCGTGCCGGTCGAGCCATCCGGTCGCCTGCCTCCAGTGCTCGGGCAGCGCCGCGAAGCCGCCGCCCGCCGCGAGTCCCGCGGTCCCGGCACCGCTGGTCACCGCGAGAAGCGCGGCGGCGCTGACGCCCAACGCCACCCGCCGGGGCGCCATGTTCGTAGGGCGGGTGAACCGGCGGATGAGGGCGATCCGGCCGACGGTGTCCAGCATGTGCGCGGCGGCCAGAGCCAGCGGCAGTCGGAGTACGACGTCGAACTTGTGCAGGTTGCGGAGCGCGGCGAGCGGGCCGTCGAGAACCTCACGCACCGTCGACGCGAACGCGGCGCCCCCGGTCGACAGGTTTCCCGCGGTCAGGGCCAGCAGCCCCACCAGGGCGCCGACGAGCAGGAACCGCCGTTCCGGCAGGTCCCGACGGGCGAGCCCGGCCAGGCCGACGCAGGCGATCAGGCCGGTGAGCACGATCATCCACGGCGTCGTGACCAGCGCCCAGCCCGCGCGCCACCACGGCACCCCGTCGACGGCCAGGTAACCCACCCAGTGGGTGCTGCCGCGCACGGCCGACGGGAGCGACGTCACGCCGGTCGTGACCGCCGCGCTCTCGGTGTACGGCAGGAACGGGAACCCGTAGCGTTGCAGGAGCAGCAACGGCACCAGCCACCAGAAGGTGGCCGCGACCATCGCCACCGTCCACCAGGCCAGCAGGCGGATCCGTCGCCGGCCGGGCGCACGGGTCACCACGTAGAGGAACGCCGGCAGCACGGCGCACGCGACGGCCGCACCGTTCGCTCCGCCCATGCAGACCACCGCGAGCCCGCTGAGCGCGGCCGCGCGCCGCCGGGAGCCACCCGCGGCTCCCTTGACCAGGGGCAGCAGGACCCACGGTGCCACGCAGTACGGCAGCAGCTCCAACGAGACCGTGCCGACCAGGGACAGGGCCCGGGGGGAGAGCGCGAAGACCGCGCCGGCGACCAGCCGCGATCCCGGACCGCCCAGGTCGAGGGCGCGGGCCAGGCGCACCACACCGGTGAGGGCCACACAGAGCAGGGCCGCCATCCAGAGCCGCTGGACGAGCCAGGCCGG
Organism: Micromonospora chaiyaphumensis; assembly: GCF_900091435.1. Classification (GTDB taxonomy): domain Bacteria; phylum Actinomycetota; class Actinomycetes; order Mycobacteriales; family Micromonosporaceae; genus Micromonospora; species Micromonospora chaiyaphumensis. The sequence goes on along the minus strand of NZ_FMCS01000008.1, from coordinate 10,075 downwards.
CAGCCCCACCGCCTCACCGAGCAGGAAGAACGGACCCATCGGGAAGAAGTAGCCGACCGCCTGGTTCTGGAGGGTGCCGAACTGCCAGTCCCCGGTCCACAGATGGGTCGCGCGAGCGAGGAATCCGCCCGGGTCCAGGGCCATGTCCAGCTTCGTGTCGGGCACGACGAGCCCGGGCTCCTGGGTGACGCAGAGACCGATCAGCGCGAGGCAGACCAGCAGCTCACGCAGGCGCCACACCGCCAGGGACACCGTGGCGCTCGGTATTCCGGGGGTGCGACGAGCGGTCGACCAGGCGGTCAGCACTGCCGTACCGGAATGCCGGTGAGCAGTTCGTCCGCTCCGGCGTCCCGCTCGCTGATGTCGTCGCCTCCGACCCCCGCACTGAGCAGCACCTGCCGGACGGCGTCCGGATCGGCGGCCGGCACGAGGATCAGCAGGCCCTGCTCGTCGACCGCGACGTGTCGGGTGTGTGGCAGGAGCGGGGCCACCCGGGCCAGGAGGCTCTCCGGCTGGTCGGTCCGCACCAGGACCGACGCGTTCCCGGCCGCCCAGGGCACCGCACGCGGGGTGAGCAGGTCCCCGAGGACCGCACGCACCCGGCGGCCGGTGTCGGTCCAGCGGAACGAGCCGCTCCACCGTCGGCACTCCACGGCCATCCGGTCCGCCTCCCCGGGCACCGCCAGGGAGTCCAACGCGCGGTCGAGACCGGCGGCCAGGCTCTGTGCCGGGTCCTGACCCTCGTCGACCAGCCATCCGGTGCGACCGGGTCGGACGGCGTCGCGGAGCCCGTCCACGTCGAACGCGACGGTGGGCAGCCCGGCGGCGGCGGCTTCCACCACGACGAGGCCCCAGCCTTCACCCCACGAGCCGGAGACGTGCAACCAGGCGGCGGCCAGCAGGGCGTCCCGCTCGGTGGCGGGCAGGTGCCCGTGGACCGTGACCACCTCGTTCAGCCCACGCTCGTCGACCAGCCGGCGGACGGTCGCGACGTCCGGCCCACCACCGACGATGTCCAGACGCAGGTCGGGCCGTTCCGCCCGGAGCCGGTCCACGGCGTCGAGCACCAGGTCCACCCGCTTGTGCCGGGTCACCCGGCCGACACAGACGACACGGGGCCGGCTGTCGCGGGCCGTCCCCGCGGCTGCCGGCGGTGACGCGTCCGCGCCGTTGGGCGCCACGACCACCGGGCCCGTCCAGCGCAGCCGATCCCGTACGGCCACGGCCGTCGACGGGGAGACCGCAAGGGTCACCGCACGGCGGTAGACCCGTCGGGCGACCGGCCCCTCCAGCCACGCCCCGAAGCGACCCACGAGCGGACCGAAGTACAGCCGGAACTGGCGGTCGTGCACGTGGTGGATCACGCAGACCACCGGCACGTCCGCCGGCAGGACCACCGGGCTGAAGAAGGGGATGCCGTTCTGGCAGTCCACCACCGCGTCGAACTGGCGGCGGCGGCGCGCCAACCAGCCCAGCACCCGGGGGTAGATGCTCCATCGGCCGCCGACGCGGACGATCCGGATGCCCTCGGAGATCTCGTCCCCGGGCTGACCCTCGGGGCGCGCGGTGACGAAGGTGACCTCCGCGCCGGCGGTCACCAGGTCGCGGGCGACCTGCCAGGCGTAGACCTCGGCGCCCCCGGCGTCGGGATGCCAGGGGTCCTTCCAGTTGAGCACCGCGATCCGGCGGCCCACCACCGTGGCGTCGGTGGTGAGCGCCGCGGCGGTACGGGGTGTTCCAGCACTCACGGCCGCATTCCAACAGCGGCGGTGCCACCGGTGACGTCCGGGGTGACCGGAAGGGTGGCGACGGGCACCGGCGTCGCCGGGGCGACGTCGGCGCCACGCAACCGCCATTGGATCTTCGCGACGTCCACGAAGCTCTGCCAGCCGTGCCGGACCGGTGAGAAGCGGGAGCCGGGCACGTCCACCCAGCTGACCGGGATCTCCACCAGCCGGGCGCCCGCCCGCTCGGCGCGGCCCAGCACTTCGACGTCGAACGCGAACCCACCGCACCGAAGTGGCGCGAAGACCCGCCGTGCGACGTCGCTGCGGAAGAACTTGAACCCGCACTGCGTCTCACTCACACCGCGCACCACCTGCCGGACCGCGCCGCGGAACGCCACCGCGCCCCAGCGTCGCAGCACGCTGTGCCGTTCCTCGACGACCGACTCGGGGTGGGCCCGCGACCCGACCACCGCGTCGGCGCCGTCGGCCAGGAACGCGAGCACCTGCCCGAGAGCGGCCGGCGCGGTGGCCAGGTCCGCGTCGCAGAAGCCGACGTAACGCGCGTCGCTGGCCAGCACGCCGGTACGCACCGCGAAGCCCTTGCCCGGTTCGCCGCACCAGAGCAGGCGGACCGGAACGGGGCCTGGCGGCGCGCTCGCCACCACCTCACCGGTTCCGTCGTTGCTGGCGTTGTCCACCACGGTGACCCGGCAGGGCACACCGAGTTCGGCCAGCGCCGCGCGGAGCAGGATCAGGGTGTCCGGCAGCCGGAGTGCCTCGTTGTACGCGGGCACCACGACGTCGAGTACGACCACATCTGACGAGACGTCAGGAGGGAGGACCTCCACGCGGCACCGTCAGCGCTCGCCGTACACGATGATGGGCTGCTCCACGCTCGCAGGCTTGTTGTTGCTGTTGCTGATCGTGGACGTCCCGATCGAGACGGCCAGGATTCCCAGCACGGCACCCACCGCCGCGGCGACGACCGCGGTCAGGAGGGGATTGAAGGATGCCTTCATCAATATCCCTTCGAAGAAAGGTACCGAAGAGTAACATGCGTCACTCTCGCTTGACCCGGTGCAAAAGGGCGACCAACAGGGTGGCCCCCAGTACCGAAAACCCCAAGAGGGGCACTATGCCGATACGCTCGGACGAGTCGGATGAATCGGAATCCGGCAGACGCAACAGTGTCAGTGCACCGTCCCGCCGCACCAGCTCGGCGTCCACGAAACGGCCCGCCACCTGCGCGCCGTCGGGTTGGTCGGTCTGCACGAGCACATAGCGCACTCCGAGCCGACGCAGGGCCGGTCCCGGATCGCCAGGTGCCGCCAGCACCGCCGCCACCCGATCGGCCTCGCGGCTCTCCCCACGGATCCGGTCCCGACCGACCAGCACGTCCTGGTCTCCGACCACCGGCCGACGGAACGCCCGCGAGGCCGGATCAAGCACGGGCACATCCCCCGCCCACCGGTAGGCCCGGAACGAGGACCACGGCAGCGACACCAGGCTGCCCCCGGCCGGATCCCGGTTCACCTCGGCGCGCACCGCCGACCACTCCGCGGGGTACCGCACCGTGTCGAGCTGCCCGTTGAGACCCCACGCCAGACCGGGCAGGAGCAACACCGGGGCGACCATGACCAGCGGGGCCAACGCCCGGCCGCCCGCCGTCCTGAGCGACTCCACCAGCATTCCGAGCCCCACCGCCTGCACCAACGCCAGCGGAGCGAGCAGCCGGGTGCCGTCCCGGACCGCGCCGGCCAGGGGCGCGTGCTCGACCAGCGCGACCATCCACTGCGCGCCCACCGACCACGCCGGCGCCACGGCGACCAGGGCACCCAGTACCGCACCGGCGAGCAGGCCCCACCAGGCCGCCGACGGCCACCGGCGACGGGTTGACACGTACCCCCAGAGGGCCGCCCCGGCCAGCACCAGCGCGAGCAGGGCGACCGGCCACTGGTCCCGGCCGACCGGTACGGCGTGCCGGCTCCAGATGCCACCGAGGGTGGCGACGCTGCCGAGCACGCCGAGTGGCGTGTCCGCGCGAACCGCGAAGGCGGCGACCCCCCGCTCGTCGAGATCGACCGCGCCACCACGGCTCGCCAGCGCCAGCCACCACGGAGCGGTCAGGCCGGCCAGCGTCGCCGCGCCCGCGACCAGTGCCCGCCACCGACGCGCCAGGGCCAACGCCGGGGCACAGGCGAACACCGCCGCCAACACCATCGCCGGGCCGCCCAGCACCACCGTGAGCCCTCCCGCCACCGCGGAACGCCGCCCCGGGCCGGTGCCCTCGGGCGGCGGCCGGAGCACCCCCAGCACCCAGGCGTACGCCCAGGGCAATGCGGCGTACCCCGCGACCACCGCCCACTGCCCGAGGTGCAGCCGCCCGTACACCCAGGGGTTCCAGACGTACGCGAGCCCGGCCGCGACTCTCGCCAGCGGGTGGCCGACGGGCGCCAACCGGGCGGCGCCCAACGCGGCCAGGGCGAGGCAGCCGGCGAGGAGCGCCTTCTGTGCCAGATCGGCGGGGATGATCTGCGACAGCCCGACCGCGACCAGTTCGCTGGGCACGGCCCGTGGCAACTCCGAGCCGCTGCCCCAGACCACCGCGCCGAACGGCGGGTCCGGCACGAACACCAGGTCGTACCGGAGGACGTAGCCACGGCGCAGCACCGGACCGAGGATCGCGACGACCACGCCGACGCCGAGCGCCGTCTCCGGCCACCACCGACGGAGCGCGGCGGCGGCCCGCAGCACCGCCGGACCGAACCCCGGTGACGGTCGACGCACACGGACCCCCAATAGGCCTCGACGGGAAGCGGGCCCGACGTCGCACCCGGGGCTCCGGACAGCACTCTAGGCACAAAGGAAGCGCGCCCGGTAGCTTGCCTGACGACGTCGACAAGCGACCCGCGACGACGACGCGAGGTTCGGGGCGAACCTGTTCCCCCGGCGAAACCGACTTCCTTCGGCGAAACCGACATGAGGCGTGATGACAGAGACCACGGCGGGGCCCGGCGCGGGCCGCCTCGGGGCGGCCGGCGCGGCCGTGGCGGGCGCCGCGATGGCGACCAACGGGCTCGCCTACCTGCTTCCCATGCTCGGTGCCCGGTACCTGGCGATCGAGGAGTTGAGCGTGCTGGCCACGGTGCTGGCCCTCGTCGCGATAGCCGGCGTCGCCGGCGTGGGACTACAGATGGCGATCGCCGTGCACCGGGCCCGTCACCCCGGCGCGCCGGCCCGCCGCGTCGCCCTCGTCACCACGGCCGCCGCCGGTGGCGCCGTCGTGGTGGCCGCGCCGCTGGTGATGACCGCCCTGCGGCTGTCGCCGGCGGTCGTGGCGCTGGTCGCCGGCACCACCGTCGCGGTCGTCCTCGCCGGCCGATGGCTCGGCGAGTTGCAGGGTGAGCAGCGCTTCCTACGCCTCGCCTGGGCGATGGGGGTGGTCGCGGTCGGGCGGTACGGCGGCATGATCGTCGCACTCGTCCTCGGCGCCGACGTCGTGGCCACCCTCGTGACCGGCATGCTGACCGCGTACCTCGTACTGCCCGTGCTGGCCTGGGTCGCCCGGCCCACCCGACCGGCGGTCGCCGGGGACGACGCCGTGGTCGCCACCATGCGGATCCGGCAGGTGACGAGCGCCGGTGCGGCCGCACTGGCGATGCTCGCGGTGTCGTACGCCGATCTGATCTTCGCCCGCCAACTGCTGTCGCCGGCCGACTCCGGGGCGTACGCGGTCGGAACGGTGCTGACCAAGGGTGCGCTCTGGGCGCCCCAGGTGATCGTGGTGCTGGCGCTGCCCCGACTCGCTGTGGGGGACAACCGGGTCCGTACCGTCGTGCTCGCGATCGTCGCCGCCTGCGGGGCTGTACTCGTCGCCGCCTCGGCCCTGGCCGGCGGGTTCGCGTTCCGGCTGGTCGGCGGCGAGGACTACGCGTCCCTGGGCGAGTACGCCCCGTTCTTCGCCGCGACCGGCGCGCTCTACGCGCTGGTCTTCGCGGCCGTCAACGCGAAGATCGCGGCGGGCGCCCGCTGGCCCTCCGCGCCGCTCTGGGTGGGCGCGGGTGTCCTGGCCGTGCTGACCATGACGGTCGCGTCCCGGACGTTCCAGGGCATCATGTGGTGCGCTCTGGCCACCGCCGCGGGGACCGCGTTGGTGATGGTGTTCAACCCGCCGCCAGCCAGTCGTGCAGCAGCCGATGATCGATCGAGTCCACCCGACCGAGCGGCCGGCCTGCCGCGATCCGCTCCCGCAGGTCCGCCCGGGTGAACCAGCGCGCTTCCAGCAACTCCACCCCGTCGACCCGGACCTCCTCGGATACGGCGGTGGCCCGGAAACCCACCATCAGGCCGGCGGGGAACGGCCACGCCTGCGACCCCTGGTAGGTCACGTCGACCACGGCCACCCCCGCCTCCTCGGCCAGCTCCCGACGCACCGCGTCCTCCAGGCTCTCGCCGATCTCCACGAAGCCGGCCAGGGTCGACCAGGAGTCCTCTCCCGCGCCCCGGTGCCGGGCCAGCAGGCAGCGCTCCGGCTCACCGGGCGCCTCGACCAGCACGATGACCGCCGGCTCGATCCGGGGGAAGAGCAGCCGGCCGCAACCGGCGCCGGTGCAGGACCGGGTGTGGCCGCCGTCCCGGGCCACCGTCACCGCCCCGCAGCCGCCGCAGAACCGCTGGCCCCGGTGCCAGTGCAGCAACCCCTTGGCGTACGCCTGGGCGGCCGCCTCGGCCGCCCCCAGCCCACCCACGAGGGCCCGTACGTCCACCGCCTCGGCCGCGCCGGCCAGCTCGCACGCCTCCGCCTCGCTTCGGCCGGACACGTCCACGGCGAACACCGCCCGGCCGGCGTCCAGCCCGAGGAACACCGTCTCGTCGGCGGCGGCGCGCAGCCCGGCCGCCTCGGCCGCCGCGCGGCGCACGGGCGACCGGTCGGCCGTGACCAGGCAACGGTCCCGCCACAGGGCCAGCAGCTCGCTCTCCGGGTCGCTCAGCCGCGCGGCGACCCACGCCGGGTCGGCCCGCTGCGCCCCCGCCCGGTCCAGCCAGCCACCGCCGTACGCCAGGGTCCGCTCATCCGTCCGCACCGGGCCACCGTCCCACGATCCGGACCGGAGTGGGGGCCGGCCAGGGGTGATGCCCGCGACACCCGGCGGCGGCGGACGCGCGGCCCGGACGGCCGCCGGGGCGGAGACTCCCGGCTGGCTCGAGCGTTGGTTACCGTAGGTGTCTCCCGTGGGGGAAGCGGTCCCCACGTGGTACTTCCGATCGAGGTTGCTGTGACGCTGTACGGCGAAAAAGTGCCTTCCGCCGACGACCGGCCCACCGTGAAGGTGACGGCGGTGAGCTGGCCGGACGTCGAGCCGGACCCGGTCGCCGCACCCCCGGCGCGCGGGCCCGCGACGCCGGGGCGGTTCCGGCGCGGGCGGCTGCTGCTCGCCGGCGGGATCGTGGCCGCCGTGCTGGCCGCCGGCACCGGCCTCGGCGCCTACGCGTACGCCGGCGACGTGCCCCGGGGCACGACGGTCCTCGGGGCCGAGCTGGGCGGGCGGAGCCGGGCCGAGGCGGCCCGGGCGCTCCACGACGAGCTGGCGCGACGGGCGGCGGCGCTGAACGCCCCGATCCCCGTCACCGTCGGCGAGAAGCGCGCCGAGCTGAAGCCGGGCGACATCGGGCTCGCGATCGACGTGGACGCCACCGTGGCAGCGGCGGCCGAGGCCGAGGCGCACCCGGTGAGCCGCCTCGTCGGCTCCCGCACGGTCGAACCGGTGGTGACCGTCGACGGCACCCGCCTGGCGGCCGCGCTCCGCACCGCGATGGGCGACCAGGGCCGCGAGATGACCATGCCGGCCATCATCTTCACCGGCACCACACCGAAGCCGGTCTACCCGAAGCCGGCGCTGACGGTCGACACGGACGGCGCGGTCCAGGCCGTGAAGGCGGGCTGGCTGGCCGGCGGGCCGGTGACCGTGCCGCTGGTCGAGAAGTGGCCGGCCAGCAGCCGCGAGGACGTCGACCGGCTCATCGCCGAGCTGGCGCGGCCGGCCGTCGCGGCGCCCGTCACCCTCACCACCGACGGTGGCAAGGTCACCATCCCGCCGGCCGCCATCGCCCGGGGCCTGCGCTTCTCCGCCGACGACGCGGGCAGGCTGACCCCCCGGGTGGACGTCAAGCGGCTGCGGGCCGCGCTCGGCGACGGGCTGGCGAAGCTGGAGGTCGCGCCGAAGGACGCCGGGCTGACCATCAGCGGCGGCAAGCCGAAGGTGGTGCCGGGCCGGGCCGGGCGGCAGGTCGACGCCGCGGCGCTCGGCCGGGACCTGCTCGCCGTGCTGCCCAGGACCGACGGCCGCACGGTGACCGCCGCGCTGAAGCCGGCCGAGCCCGAGCTGACCGAGGCCAAGCTCGCCGAGCTGGGCATCAAGGAGCGGGTCTCCACCTTCACCACCCGGTTCCCCGGCGGCCTGTCCTCGCCGCGCAGCCAGAACATCGTCCAGGCCGCCAAGGACGTCGACGGCGCCATCGTGCGGCCGGGCGAGACCTTCTCCCTCAACGGCCACACCGGCGAGCGCGGCTACGACCAGGGCTACAAGGACGCGCCGACCATCGTGGGCGGCAAGCTGGTGCCGGGCGTCGGCGGCGGTGTCTCGCAGTTCACCACCACGCTCTTCAACGCGAGCTACTACGCCGGGCTGGAGGACGTCGAGCACAAGCCGCACTCGTTCTACTTCAGCCGCTACCCCGCGGTGATCGAGTCGACCATCTACTGGCCGCAGCTGGACTTCAAGTTCCGCAACAACACCCCGTACGGCGTCCTCATCGACACGTCCTACACGTCGAGCACGATCACCGTGTCGATGTGGAGCACCAAGATCTACGACAGCGTCAAGACGGAGTACGGGCCGCGCCGGAACATCACCCAGCCGAAGACCGTCTACCTCGATCCCGGGCCGGACTGCATCTCCGCCACGGGCAGCGTCGGCTTCGCCCAGGACGCCTTCCGGGTCATCAAGAAGGACGGCAAGGTGGTGAAGCGGGAGAAGTTCAGCTGGCGCTACGACCCCGAGCCGCGCTTCATCTGCGCCAAGCCGCCCGCCTGACACCCGTCGCGCGCACGCACGGAAAAGCCCCGCCGGCCAACGTCGCCGGCGGGGCTTCTCGCTGTCGTACGCCCGCTCAGGGCCGCGCCTCGGCCAACCCCTGCCGTACGCCGTCGGCACCGCGGTCGGTGCCGTAGACGGGGGCTCCGGGCTGCTGCCGCCAGCTCTCGTCCAGCGTGCCGGCATCCACCGGGTCGAAGCCCAACTCGTCCACGAGCTCCATGACCACCCGCTTGGCCTCGGCGTCGTCCCCGGCCACCGGCAGCCCGATCCGGTCCGGTGTGCCCGCCGGCTTCCCACTGTCCATGAGGTACGCGGCCTGGATGTTGTTGAAGGCCTTCACCACCCGGGCGCCCTTGAGGTGGTCCGCCGTCCAGCGGCTGGAGCTGAGGCTGCGGTCGAGCAGCTCGGGGATGTCGCCGTCCCGCTCGGGATAGTAGTTGTCCGCGTCGACGACCAGCTTGCCGTCGAAGAGCGCCGGCGGCAGGTCCGGGACCGCCTTGAGGGGGATGGCGACGACGACCAGTTCAGCGCCCTGGACGGCCTCCTCCAGGGTGCCGGCCGTGGCACCGGTCTCCGTGGCCAGGTCGGTGAGGCTCTGCGGCCCGCGCGAGTTCGTCACCGTGACGTCGTGGCCCAGCGCCTGCAGCCGACGCGTGAGGGTGCCGCCGATGTGCCCCGACCCGACGATTCCGATCTTCATGACCACTCCTGCCTCCGCCAGCGCCTGGCGGTCAGTTCCGGCCGAACCATCAGCAGGTACCCCGGCCGGGCCGCCCCGACCGTGGACGACGCTTACAGCACGTCACGTTTTCCGCCGGCCTGACGGGGCAGGCGCGGGCGGTTCCCGCACCGACCGTACGAGACGCGGCCGCGTGCCCGGGGCGATTCACCGAAGCACGCCACAAACGCAGTCAGGGCCACCCCGAAGGGTGGCCCTGACTGGAAGATTGTCCGGCGGTGTCCTACTCTCCCACACCCTCCCGAGTGCAGTACCATCGGCGCTGGAGGGCTTAGCTTCCGGGTTCGGAATGTTGCCGGGCGTTTCCCCTCCGCCATGACCGCCGTAACTCTATGAACATGTCAAACACACACACGTTAGGGGTGTTCGCTTGTTCAGAGTTGCACAGTGGACGCGTAGCAGCTTGGTAGTCAAGTCCTCGGCCTATTAGTACCGGTCAACTGAACCCGTTACCGGGCTTACATTTCCGGCCTATCAACCCAGTCGTCTAGCTGGGGGCCTTACCCCACAAA
>NZ_FMCS01000004.1 GCF_900091435.1 Micromonospora chaiyaphumensis | reverse complement strand
CCGGTCTGCCGGAGCGGGCCGCGGTCATCTCGATCGCCACGAGCCTGCAGGAGTCGAAGCTGGAGAACCTCGGCCACCTCGGCGACGCCAACGACCACGACTCGCTGGGCCTGTTCCAGCAGCGCCCGAGCTCGGGTTGGGGCACGCCGGAGCAGATCACCGACCCCGAGTACTCGACGCTTGCATTCCTGAAGGGCCTGAAGCAGGTCGACGGCTGGCAGGACATGCCGCTGACCGAGGCCGCGCAGACCGTGCAGGTCTCGGCCTACCCCGACGCCTACGCCCAGTGGGAGCAGCAGGCCACCGACATCGTGGCCCACAACTGGAACAGCTGACACAAGACAAACGAACCGCTGGCCGGCACCCCGAACACCGGGGTGCCGGCCAGCGGCGTCTCCGGATCTTGGACAGTTGCCGTGCCGGGCGAACGGAAACTGTCCAAGATCTCGCCTGGGCCGCAGCCGGCCGTACGGGCACCGCCGGAGCGGCAGCGGCATCCCGTCAGGTCAGCCAGGTGTAGCGGCGTTCGGGGCGACCGGCTGCGCCGTACTTCAGGGTGACCTCGGCCCGGCCCGTACCGGAGAAGTGCTCCAGGTAGCGGCGGGCGCTGACCCGGGAGATGCCGACCCGGTCGGCGCACTCGCTGGCCGAGAGCGTCCCCTCGTGCTCGCGCAGGGCGCGCTCGACCAGCTCGGCGGTCTCCGGACTGAGGCCCCGCGGCAGGGTCGCGGTGGTGGCCGGCGAGCCGCTGCGCGACAGCACCCGGTCGACGTCGGCCTGGTCGGCGACGACCGTCGCGCGGAGCGCGGTACGGCGGGCGGCGTACTGCTCCAACCGGGTGCGCAGCTCGTCGAACCCGAACGGCTTGAGCAGGTAGTTGACCGCGCCGTAGCGGACCGCCCGGCGGACCGCCTCGGCCTCCCGCGCGGCGCTGATCACGAGCACGTCGCAGTCGTGCCGGGCGGCCCGGATCCGGGTCACCACGTCGAGGCCGAACATGTCGGGCAGGTAGAGGTCGAGCAGGACCAGGTCGGGGCGGAGCCGGTCCACCGCGGCCACCGCCTCCTCGCCGGTGCTGGCGGTGCCGACCACCCGGAAGCCGTCGATCCGCTCGACGAAGCCACGGTGGATCCGGGCCACCATGAAGTCGTCGTCGACGACGAGTACGTCGATCATCGCGCCGCCTCCGGCACGCCGACCGGCACCGACATCCGGGCGGTGAACATCGCGCCCTCGTCGGTGTTGGTCACCGCGACCTCGCCCCCGCGGCGGTGGCAGACCAGGCGGGTGAGCGCCAGGCCGATGCCGCGCTCGCCGCCTTCGGCCGCCTTCGTGGTGAAGCCATGGGTGAAGACCTCCTGTGCCAGCTCCGGCGCCACCCCGGGACCGGAGTCGCGGACCACGATCTCGACCGACGCGGCGTCCTGGCGCAGCTCGGCCTCGACCCAGGCGGGGCGGTCGGACGGGTGGGCGGCCACCGCCTCGACGGCGTTGTCCAGCAGGTTGCCGAGCACGGTCGCCACGTCCGCCGCGACCTCCGGCGGCAGCCGGTCCAGCCCGGTCCGTTCGGAGATCCGCAGCTCCACCCGGCGCTCGGCGGCCACCGCCGACTTGGCCATGAGCAGTGCCGCCACCGCCGTGTCGTGGATGCGGCTGGTCACCGTGAGGTCGAGCGACGCGCGGTGGCGGCTCAGCGTGTCGACGTACCGGACCACCTCGTCGTGCTCGCCGATCTGGATCAGCCCGGAGATGGTGTGCAACTGGTTGGCGAACTCGTGGGTCTGCGCCCGGAGCAGCTCCGTGGTGCTGCGGAACGAGCCGATCTCCTGCTCCAGGCGGGCCAGCTCGGTCCGGTCCCGCAGCGTGGTGACGGAGCCGAGCCGGCGGCCGTCCTTGCGGACCGTCATCCGGTTCATCACCAGCACCCGGCCGCCCCGGACCACCACCTGGTCCCGGGCCTCCGGTCCGGTGCCCGCGCCGGCCAGCACGTCCCGCAGCCGGCCGTTGATCCGCAGCTCGGCGAGGCTGCGGCCGAGGCAGTGTTCGGGCAGGTCGAGCAGCCGCCGGCCGACCGCGTTGACGAGGGTGACGCGGTGCTGCGGGTCCAGCGCGATCACCCCCTCGGCGATGCCGTGCAGCAGCGCCTCCCGGTGCTCGGCCAGCCCGGCGATCTCGCGGGGCTCCAGGCCGAGGGTCTGCCGCTTGATCCGGCGGGCCAGCAGCCACGATCCGACCACCCCGAGGCCGCAGGCGATGCCCAGGTAGGTGAGCAGGTACGACGACGCGCCGACCAGCCGCTGCGACCAGGTCGGCGACGCCTCGCCGACCACCACCACGCCGAGGTACCGGCCGAGGTTCTTCTTGGTTTTCGGGTCGTCACCGAGCACCGGCACCTGGGCCGTCAGCTCCCGCGACCCGTCGATCTCCAGCTCGCCGAACCAGCTCCGGCCCTGCGCCACCTCGGGGTCGCCGAGCACGACCGGGCTGCCCACCAGCGTCGGGTTCGTCGAGGCGACCACCCGGCCCCGGGCGTTCGCGACGGTCACCGACGTGACGCCGTACTGGGTGAGGATGTCCCGCACCAGCGGGGCGATCGCCTCGCCGGGTGCGGGCTGGTCGAGCTGGTCGCGGAGCAGGGGGCTGCCGGCGAGCCGTTCGCCCAGGGTGGCGACGCGGCGCCCCTCGACCCGGTTGAAGGTCGCCGCCGACTGCGCCAGCGAGACGGCGGCCACCGCCACCAGCACCACGACGATGATCGCGAGCTGGAGGATCAGCAGCTGCCCGGCGAGCGTGCGGCGCCGGGACGTGACCGCGACCACAAAGACCTCAACTTCCGCTGGTGACACAACGCAGACAAGCTGCCCGGGTGGAGGCCACCATCTTGCCGCTGGACTCATTCGAAACGGAAGAGAAACAAGATGGCAACTAGGAGAAACGTGCTGGTCATGGGGGTCGCCGCCGCCACGGCGCTGGCCCTGGCTGCCTGTGGCGCCACCGCCGACAAGAACGAGGGCGGCTCCAGCAACGACGGCAAGCCGGTCAGCGGACTGCGGATCATGGTGCCGAACACCCCCGGCGGCGGATACGACACCACCGCGCGGACCGCCGCGAAGGTGATGGAGGACGCCAAGATCGCTACCGGCGTGCAGGTGTTCAACCTGCCCGGCGCGGGCGGCACGGTCGGCCTCCAGCGGACCGTGAACGAGAAGGGCAACGGCAAGCTGGCCATGCAGATGGGCCTGGGCGTCGTCGGTGCCTCGTACACCTCCAAGTCGGCGGCGACGCTGACCCAGACCACCCCGCTGGCCAAGATGATCGAGGAGGCCGGCGCCATCGTGGTGCCGAAGAACTCCCCGTACAAGACCATCAACGACCTGGTCGCGGCGTGGAAGGCCAACCCGAAGGGCATCGCGGTCGGCGGCGGCTCGTCGCCCGGCGGCCCGGACCACCTGCTGCCCATGCAGCTCGCCAAGACCGTCGGCATCGACCCCCGCCAGGTCAACTTCGTCTCGTACGACGGTGGCGGCGAACTGCTGCCCGCCGTCCTGGGCGGCAAGGTGGCCTTCGGCGCCAGCGGGTTCGGCGAGTTCCTCGACCAGGTCGAGGCCGGCCAGATCCGGGTCCTCGCGGTGACCAGCGAGGCGCCGATCGAGGCGCTCAAGGAGGTGCCGACCCTGAAGTCGGCCGGCATCGACCTGGTCTTCACCAACTGGCGTGGCATCGTCGCGCCGCCCGGCATCAGCGACGCCGACAAGAAGGTCTGGATCGACGTGCTCACGAAGATGCACGAGTCGGAGGAGTGGAAGGCCGAGCTGACGAAGCGCGGCTGGACCGACGCGTTCGTCACCGGCGACGAGTTCGGCACCTTCCTGACCGAGCAGGACAAGGCCGTGGCCGACGTGCTCAAGCAGCTCGGGTTGGCATGAGCGGCATGACGACGCGACCGGACCGGGGCGGCGACCTGCCGCCCCGGCCCCCGGGCGTACCGGAGATCCCGGCCCAGCCGGGCCCGGAGGCCGCCGCGGCCGGACCGCCGCCCGCTGTCCCCACAGCGCGTGAGGCGGACGAGCCGGCGGCCACGACCGGCGCCGACCCGGCGGTGGAGGCCGAGGCGGCCCCGCGACCCGACCGGGCGCAGTACGGCGTGGTGGCGTTTCTCGCCCTGGTCGGCGGGCTGGTCATCTTCGACGCGACGACCCGGATCGGGCGCGCGATCAACACGGCCGACCCGATCGGCCCGAAGCCCGTGCCGATCCTGCTCGGCGTGCTGCTGCTGGTCATCGCGGTCATCTACGCGGTGGACGTCGCCCGCGGCGGCCGCGGCGAGCCGGAGGCCGGCGAGGACGTCGACCTGAGCCTTCCCGTCGACTGGCGCACCGTGCTGCTGCTGATCGGCGCGTTCCTGGTCAACGCCGTTCTCATCGACCGGCTCGGCTGGGTGATCAGCGGGACGATCCTCTTCTGGGGATCCGCGTACGCACTGGGCAACCGGCACTACGTGCGCAACCTGCTCATCGCCGTCGCGCTGTCGTTGATCACGTTCTACACCTTCGCCATCGGGCTCGGCGTCGACCTGCCCGCCGGCGTGCTGCAAGGGATCCTGTAGATGGACAACCTCGCCAATCTGCTCGACGGGTTCGCCAACGTGCTGACCCCGATGAATCTGCTGTTCGCACTGCTCGGGGTGACCATCGGCACCGCCGTCGGCGTGCTGCCCGGCATCGGCCCGGCGATGACCGTGGCGCTGCTGCTGCCGGTCACCTACGGGATGGAGCCGGCCCAGGCCTTCATCATGTTCGCCGGCATCTTCTACGGCGGCATGTACGGCGGTTCGACCACGTCGATCCTGCTGAACACCCCCGGCGAGTCCTCGTCGGTGGTGACCGCGATCGAGGGCAACAAGATGGCGAAGGCGGGCCGGGCCGCCCAGGCACTGGCCACCGCCGCGATCGGCTCCTTCGTCGCCGGCACCATCGCCACCGTGCTGCTCGTGGTGGTCACCCCGCCGGTGGTGCAGTTCGCGATCAGCCTGGGCGCGCCCGACTACTTCGCGCTGATGCTGCTGGCGTTCGTGTCGGTCACCGCGGTGCTCGGCGCGTCCCGGGTACGCGGCTTCGCCTCGCTGCTGCTCGGCCTCGTGATCGGTGTGATCGGCATCGACCAGTCCGGCCAGCAGCGGCTCACCTTCGGGCTGCCGCAGCTCGCCGACGGCATCGACGTGGTCGTGGTGGCGGTCGGCATCTTCGCCGTGGGGGAGGCGCTGTGGATCGCTGCGCACCTGCGCCGCAAGTCCGGCGAGGTGATCCCGGTGGGGCAGCCGTGGATGGGGAAGCAGGACTGGAAGCGGTCCTGGAAACCGTGGCTGCGCGGCACGGCGTTCGGGTTCCCGTTCGGCGCGGTGCCGGCGGGCGGGGCGGAGATCCCCACCTTCCTGTCGTACGTCACCGAGAAGAAGCTGACGAAGCACCCGGAGGAGTTCGGCCGGGGCGCGATCGAGGGCGTCGCCGGGCCGGAGGCCGCGAACAACGCCTCGGCCGCCGGCACCCTGGTGCCGATGCTGGCGATCGGCCTGCCGACCAACGCCACCGCCGCGGTGATGCTGGCCGCCTTCGAGGGGTACGGCATCCAGCCCGGCCCGCTGCTCTTCACGCGGGAGTCCAGCCTGGTCTGGACGCTGATCGCCAGCCTCTTCATCGGCAACCTGCTGCTGCTGGTGCTCAACCTGCCGCTCGCCCCGGCCTGGGCGCGGCTGCTGCGGATCCCGCGCCCCTACCTCTACGCCGGGATCCTCTTCTTCGCCTCGATGGGCGCGTACGCGGTCAACGCGCAGCCGTTCGACCTGTACCTGCTGCTCGCCCTCGGGCTGCTCGGCTTCGGCATGCGCCGCTTCGGGCTGCCGATCCTGCCGCTGATCGTCGGCATCATCCTCGGCCCGCGTGCCGAACTGCAGGGCCGGCGCGCGTTGCAGCTCTCCGGCGGCGAACTGCACGGGCTGGTCGGCGGCTGGGTGTCCTGGCTGATCTACGCCACGATCGCCGTGGTGCTCCTCTGGCCGCTGATCGGCCGGTTCGTGGTCCGTCCGCTGCGCGGAAGGTTGGTGACGGCATGACGCTGGTCCGGGTGCCCTGCCCGGTGCTCGCCGTGAAGGCCCGCTGAGTGGCGCCCGGGGGCTCCGGGGTCCCCGGGCGCGCCCAGACCGGCCTGCTGCTCACCCACACGGTCGCGGTGCAGGCGGTCACCTTCATGCTCCGGCCGGCGTCCGCGTACCGGGCGTTGGAGCTGGACGTGCCGGGGGCGTGGCTGGGCGTGCTCGGGGCCAGCTTCGCCGTCGTACCCCTGGTGCTGGCCGTGCCCTCCGGGCACGCCGTGGACCGGCTCGGCGAGCGCCGCGTCGCGCTCGCCGGGTCGGCCCTGCTGGTCGCCTCCGGCCTCGGCTTCGTGCTGCTCGCCGGCTCGGTGGCCGGCCTGGTCCTGGCCAGCATGCTGCTGGGCACCGCGCACCTCTGCGCGGTGGTCGCCCAGCAGGCGCTGGTCGCCAACCGCACCCCGGCCGACCGGTACGACGCCGCGTTCGGTTACTACACCTTCGCCGCCTCGCTGGGGCAGGCGCTCGGCCCCGGCCTCATCGTGCTCTTTGGCGGGGACCGCACGATCCCCGACACCCGGGCCATCTTCCTCGGCGCCACGGTGGTGGCGCTGCCGCTGCTGGTCGTCGCGCTGTTCCTGCGCCCGTCCGGGCAGCACCGGCGGGCCAGCGGCGCTTCCGGCGCGGGTGGGCTGCGCGACCTGGTCCGCCGGCCCGGCCTGGTCCGCGCCCTCACGGTGAGCTGCGTCGTCCTGGCGGCGGTCGACATCACCCTGGTCTACCTGCCCGCGCTCGGCGCGGAACGCGGCATCGCCGCCGGTTCGATCGGCATCCTGCTCGGGGTCCGGGCGGTCGCCTCGATGGCGTCCCGGCTGCTGCTCGGCCGGCTGGTGGCGGCCCTCGGCCGGCGGTTCGTGCTGGTCGGCACCGTGGTGCTCTCCGCCGTCGGGCTGGCCCTGCTGCTGCCACCGCTGCCGTTCGCGGTCCTGCTGGTCGTGGTCGCGGTGGCCGGGCTCGGGCTGGGTGCGGGCCAGCCGCTGACCATGTCGTTCCTGGCCGAGGTGGCCCCGCCGGGGCTGCGTGGCCGGGCCATGTCGCTGCGGCTCACCGGCAACCGGCTCGGTCAGGTGCTCATCCCCAGCGCGGCCGGCGCGCTCGCCGCCGGCACCGGCGCGGCCGGGGTCCTCGGCTGCACCGCGGCCGGCCTGGCCGGCGCGGCCGTCGCCGCCACCCGCCTGCACCGGCCCGCGGATCCGAATCCCTGAGTGAGAGAGAAGGACGACCATGGAGACCCCCACGACCGCCGACCTCTACGACCGGCACGGCGACGCCCTCGGCTCGTGCGACACCCAGTTGCGCCAGTTCGGCGGGGTCCGGGCGTTCGCCGGCCCGGCCGTCACGGTGCGCTGCTTCCAGGACAACGCCCTGCTCAAGTCGATCGTGGCCGAGCCCGGGGAGGGGCGGGTGCTGGTGGTGGACGGCGGCGGCTCGCTGCACACCGCCCTCATGGGTGACCTCATCGCCGGCACGGCGGCGGAGAACGGCTGGGCCGGCGTGGTGATCAACGGCGCGGTCCGCGACGTCGTCGCACTCGGCGCCCTGCCGATCGGCATCAAGGCGCTCGGCACGAACCCCCGCAAGAGCGCCAAGACCGGCGCCGGTGAGCGGGACGTGCCGGTGTCGTTCGGCAACTGCGACTTCCCGCCCGGAGCGGAGGTGCACAGCGACGACGACGGGGTCGTCGTGCTGCCGGGGGCCGGGCGGGACTAGGCCTCGGTCGCCGGGTGCGGGGCGACCTGGCCCTGGCGGAGCCGTGCCGCGCAGAGCTCGGCCAGCTTCGCGTACGCGGGCGCGCCGATGAGGGCGGTCAGCTCGGGACCGTAGGAGATGTACATCGGCTCGGCCCCGACGTGCGCGTCGGTGGAGGAGGTGCACCACCAGTCCAGGTCGTGACCGCCCGCGCCCCAGCCCCGCCGGTCGAACTCGGCCAGCGTGGAGATCAGCACCTTGGTGTTGTCCGGCCGCTTGTGCCAGTCCTGGTCGCGGCGGATCGGCAGTTGCCAGCAGACGTCCGGCTTGTATTCCAGCGGGTGCACCCCGTCGCGCAGCGCCTGCGCGTGCAGCGCGCAGCCGCCCCCGCCCGGGAAATCGGCGTCGTTGAGGAAGACGCAGGGTGCGTCGGCGGCGCGGGTGGCCGTGCGCCGGGCCGGGTTCTTCCCGTCGATCGTGTCGTTCTCGGTCCAGTTCTTGAAGCCCCGGCGGAAGTGCTGCCAGGTCTCCGGGGTGAGCCGCTTGACCGCCGCCCGGACCCGCTTCTCGTCGTCGCCGTCGGTGAAGAACGCGCCGTGCGAGCAGCACCCGTCGGCGGCGCGGCCGGCGACGATGCCGTGGCAGCCCCGGCCGAAGATGCACGTCCAGCGGGAGAGCAGCCAGGTCAGGTCGGCCCGCACCACGTGCTTGGCGTCGGCCGGGTCGACGAACTCGATCCACTCCCGCGGGAAGTCCAGCCCGACCTCGCGGCTGCGCGGGTCGTCGGGGTCGTCCACCAGCACGTGAAGTTCGATCTGCCCTGTCACCCGGACCAGCGTACGCGGGGTGACCCCGCCCGGCCGGCGAGCCGGCGAAACGTGTTGGCCCTAGGGTCGTCAGCATGCGACTGGGTGTCCTCGACGTCGGTTCCAACACGGTGCACCTGCTGGTGGTCGACGCCCACCACGGCGCACACCCGTGGCCGGCGCACTCGGAGAAGGTGGTGCTCCGGCTGGCCGAGCAGATCGGCCCGGACGGCGCGCTCACCGACGTGGGCGCGGACGGGCTGGTCAAGGCCGTCAGCATGGCCCGCGCGGCGGCGGACGGGCTGGAGGCCGACGACCTCCTGGCCTTCGCCACCAGCGCGGTCCGCGACGCCACCAACGCCGGCGAGGTGCTGGCCCGGGTGCGCGACGAGACCGGCGTACGCCTGGAGGTGCTCTCCGGCGCGGACGAGGCGCGGATGACGTTCCTGGCGGTGCGGCGCTGGTTCGGGTGGTCCGCCGGCCGGCTGCTCGTGATGGACATCGGCGGCGGCTCGCTGGAGCTGGCCGCCGGCATCGACGAGGGCCCGGACGTGGCGGTCTCGCTGCCGCTGGGCGCGGGGCGGCTGAGCCGGGAGCGGCTGAAGGTCGACGCGTCCGGCACCGCGCCGCCCTCCACGGAGGCCGTCGAGGAGCTGCGGGAGTACGTCGACGCCCAGCTCGATCAGGTGGCCGAGCAGCTCACCGAGGTCGGCTGGGAGCGGCCGGTGGCCACCTCGAAGACGTTCCGGACGCTGGCCCGGCTGGCCGGCGCGGCTCCCTCCGGTGCGGGGCTGTGGGCCCGGCGCAGCCTGACCCGCACCGGGCTGCGGCAGGTGCTCGGCTTCATCCGGCACATCCCGCCGGCCCAGCTGCCCGAGCTGGAGGGGGTCAGCGCGCAGCGGGCCCACCAGCTCCTCGCCGGGGCCGTGGTGGCCGAGGCGGTGATGCGCCGGCTCGACGTGGACAGCCTGGACATCTGCCCCTGGGCGCTGCGGGAGGGGGTCATCCTGCGCCGGCTGGATCAGCTGGCACCGATGTGACCTGCGCGGCCGATCTACGTCTTTTGCGGCTGCTCGTCCCGATGCTCGGTGGCGGGTACGGCTACCCTGAGGGGTGTGACTTCCCGCGTTCCGGTGCTCCTGTCCACGTCCTCGGTCTTCCCTGAGCGGACCGCGGCGGCGTTCCAGCTGGCCTCGACGCTCGGATACGACGGCGTCGAGGTGATGGTCTGGACCGACCCGGTCAGCCAGGACGCGGGCGCCCTGCGGGGCCTCGCCGAGCACTACGGCGTCCCGGTCCTCTCGGTGCACGCGCCCTGCCTGCTGGTCACCCAGCGGGTGTGGAGCCCCGACCCGTGGGAGCGGCTGCGCCGGGCCGCCGAGCTGGCCGAGACGCTGGAGGCGCCCACCGTCGTGGTGCACCCGCCGTTCACCTGGCAGCGCGACTACGCCCGCAACTTCGCCGACGGCCTCGACAAGATCGCCGGCCGGTTCGGCGGGCTGCGCTTCGCCGTGGAGAACATGTACCCCGTGCGGATGGCCGGCCGGCAGTTCGTCCCGTACGTCCCGGGCTGGGACCCGACCGACACCGGCTACGCCGCGTACACGCTGGACCTGTCGCACTGCGCGGCCTCGCACACCGACGCCCTGGCCATGGCCGACCGGATGGGGTCCGAGCTGGCCCACGTGCACCTGGGCGACGGCACCGGCGAAGGGCGCGACGAGCACCTGGTGCCCGGGCGCGGCGGCCAGCCCTGCGCGGAACTGCTCCGCTCGCTGGCCGGCCGGGGCTTCACCGGCTCGGTCGCGGTCGAGGTGACCACCCGGGGCGCGAAGAGCCGCGCGGTCCGCGAGGCGGACCTGCGCGAGTCGCTCGAGTTCGCCCGGGCGAACCTGACCGCCCCCTCCCCGGTCGACGCCTGAGGCCGGGGGAACCGGTCAGCTGACCGGGGCGAGCGGTTCCGGCTGGGCCGGCACGGTCACCTGGTCGCCCACGGCGGCCCGCTTGCGGGCCCGGTGCGCGGCCACGTGCGAGCGGGTGGCGCAGCGCTCGGAGCAGAACCGCCGGCAGCAGTTCGACGAGGTGTCCAGGTAGACGTTGCCGCAGCGCTCGTCGGCGCAGACCCCGAACCGGGCGCTGCCGTACTCGCAGAGCCAGACCGACAGCCCCCAGACCGCGCCGGCCAGGTATTCGGAGCTGACCGAGGCGCCCCGGCTGGTCACGTGCATGTGCCAGTCGGAGGAGTCGTGCCCGGAGATGCGCGGCTGCACCGGGAACGCCTCCAGCAGCGTGTTCAGCTCCGTCACCGCCTCCGCGTCCCGGCCCGAGGTGCCGTACTCGAAGACGTCGCGCAGGCGCTTCTGCGCCCGCCGGAAGATCGCCAGGTCCCGATCGGCGACCTCGTCGCGCATCCACGCGTTGTCGTCCGGGAAGAGGGCCCGCAGGTCGTCGAGGTCGTCCAGGCGGGCGTTGACGAGATCAACACCGGTCCGGGCGTACGCGTCGAAGTTCACGACCCCAACGGTAGACGACTCACGGGGTACGCGGCGCGTCGATGTAGTGGGGCAGGAACCGCGCGTAACCGTCCGTGATGAGGCTCTCGCTCTCCCGGAGGCCCGCGCCGGCCGACTCGCCGTCCACGATCCAGCTCCCCAGCACCAGCCGGTTGCCCGCGAACTCGGGCAACGCCCGGAACTCCTGGTAGCAGAAGCCCTCGTCGCCGTAGCTCCCCGGATTGGTGATCTCGGTGCCGCCGGTGACGATGCGCACCGAGCCGCCCTCCCGGCCGAGCAGCGGCTTGGCCACGTACTCGGTCATCCCGCGCGGCGAGTCCAGGTACGCGGGGAGCAGGTACTCGTGGCCCGGGTAGAGCTCCCAGAGCACCGCCAGCAGCGCCTTGTTCGACAGCAGCAGCTTCCAGGCCGGTTCGATCCAGGTGGTCGGGGTGCCCGGCTCCAGCGCCGGCGGCCCGTACGGCTCGGCCAGCATCCACTCCCACGGGTAGAGCTTGAAGCAGGTGGTGACCGGCCGGTCGTCGGCGTCGACGAAGCGCCGCCCGTCCCAGCCGACCCGCTGGATCGGCAGCAGCGTGACGTCCAGCCCCGCCTGGCGGGCGGTCTCGGCCAGGTAGCCGGCGGTGATCTGGTCCTCGCCCGACTCCTCCTCCGCGGACCAGACCACGTGCACCCGCGGGTCGTGCAGGCCGGCGCCGATCTTGGCCCAGGCGCCGACCAGCCGCTCGTGCAGGCTGTTCCACTGGTCCGCGTCGGGCCGGGTGTGCTCGAGCCAGTACCACTGCACGATGCTCGCCTCGACCAGCGCCGTCGGGGTGTCGGCGTTGTACTCCAGCAGCTTCGGCGGCCAGGTGCCGTCGTACCAGAGGTCGAAGCGGCCGTAGAGGGTCGGCGGGGCCTCCCGCAGGGAGCGGGCGACCGCCTCGGCGGCCCACTGCGGGATGCCGAACTCGGCGTACCGGCGGCGGGCCACCACGTGCTCGGCGGCGGCCACCGACATCCGGTGCAGCTCCTCCGTCGCCTCCTCCAGCCGCAGCACCTCGTCCAGTTCGAAGGCGTACGCGGCGGTCTCGTCCCAGTACGACATGATCCCGCCGTCGGGCAGCTCGGTGTCGACGTACACCAGGCCCTGGGCCCGGATGGTCGCGTCCCAGTCGGGACGCGGGGTGCTGGCCTCGCGCCGCACCTCAGCCCCCGCAGGAGGCGAGGTGGGTGCCGAAGCCGCCACGCTCGGGCAGCGCCGCGGCGACCGGCGCCGGGGTGTCCCGGGCGGCGGCGGCCGGTGCGGGGACCCGCAGGGCAACGGCGACGGTGTCGCCGCCCCCGCCGGCCGGACCCAGCGCGCAGTCGTCATCGTCGTCGTCGTAGCCGTTGTTGCAGCCGGACAGGGCGAGGGCCAGGGCGGTCAGGGCGCCGAGTTGCACGGTGGCCGACCGGAGCCGGCGTCGGGGGCGTCGTTCCACGTGATCGTTGTAGCGGATCCCCGCCAGCCGGGCCGCCCCGCGGTACCCACCGGAACGCTGCGTGACGTTGCCCGCCGCCCCCCGGCGCGGGCCCACCGCCGGGCGTTACGCTCGGCTCATGCTCCGTTCCGTCATCCTCGCCGCCTCCCGGTCATCCCAGGTCGAGCGGCTCGTCGCGACGGCCCCCTTCACGCGGGACGTCGTCCGCCGGTTCGTCGCCGGCGCCGGCACCGACGACGCGCTGCGCGCGACCCGCGCACTCGTCGCCGACGGCCAAGCGGTCACCCTCGACAACCTCGGTGAGGACACCGTCACCCCGGAGCAGGCGAACGCCACCCGGGACGAGTACCTGAAGCTGCTGCGACTGCTGGGCGCAGCCGGGCTCACCCCGGCCGCCGAGGTCAGCGTCAAGCTCTCCGCGCTCGGGCAGATGTTCGACGAGCAGCTGGCGTACGACAACGCGCGGGCGATCTGCGCGGCGGCCGACGCGGCGGGCACCACGGTCACCCTGGACATGGAGGACCACACCACCACCGACTCGACCCTGGACATCCTGGCCAAGCTGCGCAAGGACTACCCGTCGACCGGTGCGGTGCTCCAGGCGTACCTGCGGCGGACCGAGTCGGACTGCCGCGAGCTGTCCGGCGCCGGCTCCCGGGTGCGGCTCTGCAAGGGCGCGTACAAGGAGCCCGAGTCGGTGGCCTACCAGTCCGCCCGCGAGGTCGACAAGTCGTACGTGCGCTGCCTGAACGTGCTGATGTCCGGTGACGGGTACCCGATGCTGGCCACCCACGACCCGCGCCTCATCGCCATCGGCGAGGACCGGGCCCGCTGGTTCGACCGCGGCCCGGAGCGGTTCGAGTTCCAGATGCTGTTCGGCATCCGCCCGGAGGAGCAGAAGCGCCTCGTCGGCGACGGCTACACGGTGCGCACCTACGTCCCCTACGGCGACCAGTGGTACGGCTACCTCATGCGCCGCCTGGCCGAGCGCCCGGCCAACATGATGTTCTTCGGCCGCGCCCTGATCTCGAAGAAGTGAGCGGACGGTCTTGACGCCATAAAGCTAATGGCATTAGCTTTATGGCTATGACGGTTAGCCAGGTGGCGCGGGACGGCGGAACGATCGCGTACGAGGTGCACGGTGAGGGGCCGCTCGTGGTCCTCGCGCACGGTATGGGGGAGAACCGGGCGACCTTCCGCCACCTGGTGCCCCGGCTGGTGGCGGCCGGCTACCGGGTCGCCTCGGTCGACGTGCGCGGCCACGGCGACTCCAGCCCGCGCTGGCCCGGCTACGCCCCCGCCGAGGTGGGCGGCGACCTGCTCGCCGTGGTCCGGGCGCTCGGCGGCGGACCGGCCACCCTGGTGGGCAGCTCGTCCAGCGCCGCCGCCGTGGTCTTCGCCGCCGCCGATGCCCCCGCGCTGGTCAGCGGCGTCGTGCAGGTCAGCCCGTTCGTCGCCCCGCCGAAGCCGAACCCCGCGCTGCGCGCGGTCCAGGCGCTCGTGCTGCGTAGCCCGCGGCTGTTCGGGATGTTCCACCGCACCCTCTTCCCGTGCGGGCGGCCGGCCGACGACGCCGCGTACCGGAAGGAGATGGTGGCGAAGCTGCGTGGCCGCATGGCCGCGGTGCGCGGCGTGGTGGCGCCCGTCGAGCCGCACTGGACCGCGCAGGCCCGCACGGTGCGGCAGCCGGTGCTGGTGCTGATGGGCACGAAGGACCCGGACTTCCCGGACCCGGGCGCCGAGGCGCGGGCCGCGCGCCGGCACTTCACCACCGCCGAGGCGCGCATGATCGCCGACTCCGGGCACTACCCGCACGCCGACCAGCCCGACGCCACCGCCGCCGACCTGATCGAGTTCCTGGCGGTGACCGCCCGTGCCTAGGGCCGGCCTGACCCCGCAGACCGTGGTCCGCGAGGCGGCCGTGCTCGCCGACGAGGTCGGCCACGACCGGCTCACCCTGGCCGCGCTGGCCGCCCGGCTCGGTGTCGCGCTGCCCAGCCTCTACAAGCACGTCCGGGGCGTGGACGCGCTGCACCAGAAGCTGTCCGTGCTGGCCACGACGGAGGTCGCCACCGAGCTGACCACCGCCGCCGCGGGCCGGGCCGGCGGCGACGCGCTGCGGGCCGCCGCCACCGCCTTGCGGGAGTACGCGCGCCGGCACCCCGGCCGCTACCCGGCCACCCAGCGGGCGCCGGACCCCGGCGACCCCGAGCACCTCGCCGCCGCCGAACGGGCCGTCGGCGCCGTCTACGCGATCCTGCGGGGGTACGACCTCGACGGCGACGCGGCGGTCGACGCCACCAGGATGTTCCGTGCCGCCGTGCACGGCTTCATCACGCTCGAGGCGGCCGGCGGATTCGGGCTGCCCCGGGACATCGACCGTTCCTTCGACGAGATGGTGGCCGCGCTGGACACCGCGTACCGCAACTGGAGGTCCCGGTGAAGGCTCTGCTGCTCACGCTCATCTTCCTGCTGGAGTTGGCCCTGCTCGCGGCGGCCGGGTGGTGGGGCTTCACCCTCGACGCCGGCTGGCCGGTGCGCCTGCTCGCCGGCCTCGGCGCACCACTGGTGATCGCCGTGGTCTGGGGGCTGTTCTGTTCGCCCCGGGCCAGCGTGACGCTGCCGGCGCCGGCCAAGCTGGGCGTGCAGGCCGCCTGCTTCGTCACCGGCGGGGTGCTGCTCGCCCTGGCCGGGCGGCCGGTGCCGGGCGCGGTGCTGGTGGCCCTGTGGGCGCTTGACAAGACCCTGCTCACCCTCTCCGGCGAGAAGATCTGACCCGAGTTGCCCCTGCCGCCCGGACACTCCTGCCGGCGGTAGCCCGGTGCCTGTGGTCGCCTGCCTGTCGAGCTGACGTCACGAACGACTCACGCCTCAACCCGCCGCACGTCGACATGCGCCCAAGTCGCGCGCCCAACGCGCCGGCCCTCCTGGATCTTGGACGATTCTGGCCCCTATCGGGGCCGTTTCCTACCAAGATCTCGGATGAGCGGTCAGCGCGGCGGGGAGGTCGCTGCAGGCCGCCGGGATCGTCGTTCGGCTGAGTCGTCTGTGACATCAGCTCGACAGGTGGCGTGGCAGGGGGAGTCCGCTTCGGCGACGCGCGGGGAGGCTTCCCGGAACGCCCGATTGGTCGTACCCTTCGCCGGTGACCGACGGTGACCAGCAGCCCGCCGGCGCGGCGTCGAGGGGCGACGAGCCGCCGGCCACCGCGCCACGGGACGGCGACGGTCCGCTCGGCCACCCGGCTCCCGCCGTCGACAGCGCCCAGGGCGGGACGGCCGCGCCGAACGGCACCTCGCCAGCCGACCTCACCGAGGGCAACAGACAAGCCGAGGGCAACAGACAAGCCGAGGGCAACAGACAAGCCGAGGGCAACAGACAAGCCGAGGGCGGCGACCGGGCCGAGGACGACGAGGGTGCTGGCGGCACTGTTCGAGCCGGTGACGCGCCGCCGTCCGGGGGCGTACCGCAGCTCCCCGCCCCGCGGCGGTGGCGGCTCTGGGGCGTGGTCGGGTTGGTGCTCGTGCTGGTGGCGTGCGGTGTTCCCGGCGTACTCCTGGTCGGGCTCGTGCGCGACGCGGCCGGACGGCCGGCGGTGGGCCGGGACGAGCGGGGCACCCCGGCCGAGCGGCAGCTGCGCGAGCGGATGGTGGCCCAGCTCGACCGGCAGGCCGCCGCGC
This sequence comes from Micromonospora chaiyaphumensis, assembly GCF_900091435.1. Lineage (GTDB taxonomy): Bacteria > Actinomycetota > Actinomycetes > Mycobacteriales > Micromonosporaceae > Micromonospora > Micromonospora chaiyaphumensis. Next base: position 557,830 of record NZ_FMCS01000004.1, on the reverse strand, counting down.
TCCTCGACGGCGACCGGGCCGGCTTCCTCGCCGTCGCCGAACCCGCCGCGCGACCGGCGCTCACCCGGCGGTACGCCGCGCTGCGCGCGCTCCGGGTCACCGCGTGGCGGCCGGCGGCGGGCGGGCTGCCGGCAGCGGTCGGCGGGCAGCCGGGGGAGTGGCGGCTGACGGTGACGGTCGGCTACTGCTTCGTGGTGCCGGGCTGCACGCCGAGCAGCGTCGAGCTGGGCACCCGGTGGCGGGTGACGGGCGACGGGGATCCCCGGCTGGCCGCGGTCGAGGAGTCCCGGGCGACGCCGGCCGGCGCGCGGCCGTGGGAGGTCAGCGACCTGGCCGTGGCGGTCGGGACGCGGGCCGTGGTGGCCACCACGCCGGCGTTGCGGGGCAAGCTGCCCGGCCTGCTCGCCCAGGCCGAGGCCGCCGCCGGGGTCGCCGACCTGTACGCGGTGGGCGGCACGCCGCCGGACCGCTATCTCGTCTACTACGCGGGCCGGGCGGAGTGGCAGCGCTGGTACGGCGGCGGCCGGCCGAAGTGGACCGCCGGTTACGCGGTCGGCGTCGGCGGCGGGCACCACGACGTCGTGCTCAACGCGCAGAGCCTCACCCCGACGGGCGTCGACGACCTGCTCCGGCACGAGCTGACGCACGCGGCGTCGCTGCCCGACCGGGGCTACGCGGACCGGTCGAGCTGGTGGCTCGTGGAGGGCCTGGCCGAGTACGCGGGCGCGGACGGCCAGCCGGTGGACCGCTACGAGGGCCTCGCCGAGGTGCGCAAGCTCGTCCGCGGCGGATGGAACGGCCGGCTCGACGCCCTCGCCCCGGCCGACGACGCGGCCGACGACCGGGTGGGCGGGGCCTACGGCATCGGCTACCTGGCCGTGCGCCACCTGGTCGACCGGTTCGGGGAGCAGCGGGTGCTGGACTTCTTCCGGGCCGTGCTGCACGAGCGCCAGTCGATGACGGAGGCCGCCGACGACGTGTTCGGCGAGCCCTGGCCGGGGCTGCACGACGACTGCGTGGCCTACCTCCGGGCGGTCGCCGGCTGAGACGTCGACGCTGGTCGACGGGTCGTAGCATGGGCCGGGTGGCCCGCACCCCCTCGCCGCGGCTGCCCGCGGCCCGCCGCCGTCGCCTCCGCACCGCCCTGCTCGCCGTCGTCGCGCTGACCGGCGCCACCGCCGCCTCGTGCGGCGACGACTCGCCCGCCGTCACCGTGGCCGAGGTGGGCCGTTCGCCGGTGGCCGAGGTGATCGACGCGCCGGCCACGGTGACCGCCCGGGCCGCCGCCACCCTCACCGCCCCCGCCGACGGCACCCTGGCCAGCCTGCGCGTCCAGCCCGGCCAGCGGGTCGCCCGGGGGCAGGTGCTCGCGGTGATCGACTCCCCGTCCGCGAAGGCCCGGCTGACGCAGGCCCGCGAGGCGCTGCGGGCCGCGAAGCGGGCCGGCCGGGGCGTCGGCGCCGGTGACCTGGGCGGCAGCCGGCGGGACACCGACCGGGCCGCCGACGAGGCATTCGCGGCCGCCCGCAAGGCCGCCGGGAAGATCGGCGACCCGCAGCTGCGGTCCGCGCTGCTGCTCCAGGTCGAGTCGGCGCAGCGGCAGTACGCGTCGGCCGCCCGCGCCGCCGACCGGGCGGTCGGCGCCGTGCAGCGCGGCGTGGCCGGGCTGAACAGCGCCGTCGGCGCGCTGTCGACCGCGCAGCGCCTCCAGGCCCAGCAGGCGTACGACCTGGCGAAGGCGACGGTCGACGCGCTGACCCTGCGCGCCCCGGTCGCCGGGGTGGTGCAGCCGGGCGGTACCCGGGCGGCCACCCCGGCCGACCTCGGCGGACTGCTCGGCGCGGCCGGTGGCGCCGTGCCCGGCCTCGACCCGTCGGCCCTGGGCGCGGCCGGGTCGGGCGGCCCGCCCGCCGGGGTGGACGACGCGGTGCCGGCCGGTGGCCGGGTCACGGCCGGCACACCGGTGCTGACCGTGGTGGACACCGGGCAACTGGGCCTGCTCGCCGAGGTGGACGAGACCGACGTGCTGCTGGTCCGGGCCGGTCTGACCGCCGCCGTCGAGCTGGACGCGGTGACCGGCGCGACGTACGACGCCACGGTCCGCTCGGTGGACGTGCTGCCGACCAGCTCGGCGCGGGGCGGGGTCACCTACCGGGTGCGCCTCGGCCTCGGCGCCGGGCGGCTCGGCGAGGGGGAGGCCGCCCCGACGCCCCGCCCCGGCATGAACGCCGTGGTCCACCTCCGGGTCCGCGAGGCCGCCGACGCGGTGGCCGTACCCGCCTCGGCGGTCTTCTCCGCCGACGGGCGGGACGCCGTGTGGCTGCTGCGCGACGGGAGGGCCGACCGGGTGCCGGTGACCGTGGGCGTGCAGGGGCAGGACCTCGTGCAGATCGTCAACGGGGTACGCGCCGGCGACCGGATCGTGGTGCGCGGCGCCGACCAGGTCCACGACGGCCAGGAGCTGCGGTGACCGTCGCCGCGGTCGAGGCGGTCGACGTGTCCCGCACGTACGAGCTGGACGGGGTGTCGGTGCCCGCGCTGCGCGGGGTGTCGCTCACCATCGCGCAGGGCGAGTACGTGGCGGTGATCGGGCCCTCCGGCTCGGGCAAGTCCACGCTCATGCACCTGCTCGGCGGGTTGGACCGGCCGACGGGCGGCCGGCTGGTGATCGGTGGGCGGGACGTGGCGACCCTGACCGCGCCGGAGCTGGCCACGCTGCGCAACGAGACCATCGGCTTCGTCTTCCAGGCGTTCCACCTGCTGCCCCGTACGTCCGCCGTGGACAACGTGGCGCTGCCCCTGGTCTACCGGGGCGTCGGGGCACGGCAGCGGCGGGAACGCGCCGCCGCGATGCTCGGCCGGGTCGGGCTGGGCCACCGGCTGGGTCACCGTCCCAACCAGCTCTCCGGCGGCGAGCAGCAGCGGGTGGCGATCGCCCGGGCCCTGGTCACCGACCCGGCGGTGCTGCTCGCCGACGAGCCCACCGGCAACCTGGACAGCGCCACCGGCGAGGCGGTGCTGGAGCTGCTGGAACAGCTCAACGCCGAGTCCGGTGTGGCCCTCGTGATGGTGACGCACGACCCGGAGGTGGCGGCCCGGGCGCGCCGGCGGATCGCCGTCCGGGACGGGTTGATCCGGTCCGACACCGTTCATGATCGACCGCTGTCGGGCGGCGACGGTCGACCTGAGACACTGGACGCCGCTCCCAGCGCGGAGCCCCGGTCCGCGTCCGGAAGCGGCCCGGGGCACCCGTCCGGTGGCTCCGGTGGCGCCACCGGAGCCACCGGACGCCTTCCGCGGGGCGGGGGGCCGGGTGCGCCCGGAGGTGCCGGGTGAGGCTGGCCGAGGCCTGGCGGGTGGCGCTGGACGCGCTGCGGGCCAATCGGATGCGCAGCGCGCTGACCATGCTCGGCGTGATCATCGGGGTCGCCTCGGTGGTGCTCCTCGTGGCCATCGGCACCGGCACCAAGCAGAAGGTCGAACAGCAGGTCGAGGGGCTCGGCTCGAACCTGCTCCTCGTGGTGCCCGGCAAGCTCGACGTCGGCACCGCCCCGGTGGTGTCGCCGCTGGACCTCAAGGACGTGGACGCCGTGTCCCGGGTGGTCGGCGACCCGGGCCGGGTGGCCGTCACCATCGCCTCCGGCGCGACCGCCCGGGCCGGCACCCGGTCCGACTTCACCACCGTCCAGGGGGTGCTGGAGACCACCCCGGCGGTCTTCACCCGGTCGCTGGCCCGGGGCCGCTACCTCACCGGCGCCGACGTGGACACGAGCCGCCGGGTGGCGGTGCTCGGCGCGTCCGTGGCCCGGGCGCTCTTTCCCGACCGGGACCCGCTCGGCCAGCAGGTCACCCTGGCCGGGGTCCGGTTCCGGGTGATCGGCGTGTTCACCCCGCTGGGGCAGAGCCTCGGCGTGGACCGGGACGACGAGGTGCACATCCCGGTGACCGCCGCGCAGCGGCTCTGGGGCACCCAGCGGATCGACGGCATCGCCGTGAAGGCGCCCGACCGGGAGCGGATCGACCAGCTCGGCGAGCGCATCGTCGCCGAGCTGTCCCGCCGGCACCCGGACACCGAGTTCAGCGCGGTCACCCAGCAGCAGATCCTCGGCGTACTCGGCGACATCCTCGGCGTGCTCACCGGCGTGCTGGCCGCCATCGCGGGTATCTCGCTGCTGGTCGGCGGCGTCGGCGTCTCCAACATCATGCTGGTCTCGGTCCGCGAGCGGACCCGCGAGATCGGCCTGCGCAAGGCGGTCGGCGCGCGGCCCCGGGACATCGGCGTGCAGTTCCTGCTGGAGGCGGTGCTGCTCACCTCGATCGGCGGGCTGACCGGGATGGCGCTCGGCGTGGGCACCGCGTTGCTGGTCGACGCGGTCTCGCCGATCCCGGCGGCGATCACCTGGTGGTCGCTGGCGCTCGCCTTCGGTGTCTCGGCGGCCGTCGGCATCGTCTTCGGGGTGGTGCCCGCCCAGCGCGCCGGCCGGCTCGACCCCGTGGTGGCCCTGCGCGCCGAGTGAACGGGACGAGCCACCCGTCCGGGCGAAAAACACCAGCTCAACGGGGAGCCTTCCATGATCAAAGGAAGGAAGGGATCGCGCCGGTCACAGCCGCCCCGCTACCGTACTGGTAACACGCGCGTCGCTCGTCGTGGCGGGAACAACCTGCCCGGCGGCACGCGCCGGGCATGGGAATGGGTCGGTGAGCCATGGCCGGGTCGCAGTCCGACGCTCGCCTGTCGGATGTCAGGTTCCTGACCGTCGCCGAGGTGGCGACGGTCATGCGGGTGTCCAAGATGACGGTCTACCGTCTCGTGCACAGCGGTGAGCTGACCGCGGTGCGGGTCGGCCGGTCGTTCCGGGTGCCCGAGCACGCCGTGCACGAATACCTCCGGGGCGCGTTCCAGGAGACCGCCTGACACGTCGCCGGCCAGGTCGGCGAGTGCGACGTAACGGGCATTGACGGGGGCGCGTTGGTCCTGCTGACGCACTCCGGCTACCCTGGACCCCGACCGTGACCGCACCCTGGTGTGCCCTGCCCACCACGCTGGTCCGGTCCGTTGTCCGCAAGCGGTCACCGACACCACCCCCCGTGGTGTCTGCCGGTCCGCCCCGCACGTTGCATCGAAAGGCTGTCGTATGGGCTCGGTGGTCAAGAAGCGCCGCAAGCGCATGGCTAAGAAGAAGCACCGCAAGCTGCTGCGCAAGACCCGCGTCCAGCGTCGCCGTCTCGGCAAGTGACCGGGGCCGGGCTCCGGCCCGGCACCCGGCACCACTTGCCTTCTGTCGACCCCCGGAGGCTCAGGTGATCAGGCCGTGGACGTCCCGGCTCGATCCCGCCTGCCGGCCAAGGCGCACGGCATGACCCCCGGTGGCACCCCTGGTGCTCCGGGGGTCGTCGTCGTGACCGGGGTCGGCCGCTATCTCGGCGCGCACGTCGCCGCCCGGCTCGCCGCCGACCCGCGCATCGACCGCGTCATCGGGGTCGACCCGGCGAGCCCCAACCCCGAACTCGCCGACCTGCTGTCCGGCGTCGAGCGGGTCCGCCTCGACCTCGACTCGCTCGGCGGCCTTCTGGTCGACCTCGACGTCGACGCCGTGGTGCACCTGGCGCTGGTCACCGCCCCCGACCCCCAGCAGGGCGGCCGGGCGGCGATGAAGGAACAGAACGTCATCGGCACCATGCAGCTCCTCGCCGCCTGCCAGCGGGCGCCCCGGCTGCGCAAGCTCGTGGTCCGCTCGTCCACCGCCGCGTACGGCGTGTCGTTCCGGGACCCGGCCGTCTTCACCGAGGAGACCGAGCCGCGCGAGGTGCCGCGCGGCGGGTTCGGCCGCGACATCCTCGACATCGAGGGGTACGTCCGCGGGTTCCGCCGCCGCCGGCCCGACGTCACGGCGACCGTGCTGCGCTTCGCGCCGTTCATCGGCTCGACCGCCGACACCACGCTCACCCGATACTTCGCCCAGCCGGTGGTGCCCACCGTCTTCGGGCGCGACCCGCGGCTGCAGTTCGTCCACTTCGACGACGCCCTCGAGGTGCTGCACCGGTCGGTCGCCGAGGAGCACGCCGGCACCTACAACGTCGCCGGGCCGGGGGTGCTCTCGCTGTCCCAGGCCATCCGCCGGGCCGGCCGGGTCGCCATGCCGGTGCTGGAGCCGGGCCTCGCCGGGGTGGCCGCGATCGCCCGCAGCATGGGCTTCGGGCGCTACGGATTGGACCAGGTCGACCTCTTCGTGCACGGTCGGGTGGTGGACACCACGAGACTGGAGCGCGAGTACGGCTTCACGCCCCGCTCGACCGCGGCCGCCTTCGAGGACTTCATCCGCGCCCACCACGGCGGTGTGGTGGTGACCCGGGACCAGCTCGCCACGGCCGAGCAGTTGGTGCTGGAGGGCATCCGGCAGGTCCGGGCCGCCGTGCGGGAGCGCTCGTGAGCGGGGCCGAGGAGCGGGGCGAGGCGCGCTACGACGTACCGCTGACCGTGCCCGGGCCGGACGCGGAGCCGGCGCGGCGCAACGGGCACCGGCGGGCCGCGGCGGCCGCCGCCGAGCCGACGATGAAGGCGACACCGGCGGCCGGCGACGAGCCGGACACCTCCACCGACGAGCCGGCGCCCGCCCCGCGGACGGGCGAGCCGGGCGACGCTCCGAAGAAGCCCCTGGCGAAGAAGGCCGTCGCCAAGAAGGCGGTCGCGAAGAAGGCCGTCGCGAAGAAGGCGACGGCCGAGCCCGCCGGGAGCGGGGACCGCCCGGGCGACGTGACCCCGTCCGGGCCGGCGGTGGCGGACCGGCCGGGGGACCACTGGGACCGGAAGGTCGCCAAGGGCCTGGCCTTCCTGCGGCGGCGGCTGGCCGGCGACTACGAGGTGGACGAGTTCGGCTTCGACCCGGACCTCACCGACGCCGTCTTCCACCCGCTGGTCCGGCTGCTCTACCGGGACTGGTTCCGCACCGAGGTCAGCGGCATCGAACACGTGCCCGCCGACGGGGCCGGCCTGGTGGTCGGCAACCACTCCGGCACCGTGGCGCTGGACGCGCTGGTGCTCGCCACCGCGCTGCACGACCGGCACCCGGCGCGCCGCTACCTACGGCTGCTCGGCGCCGACCTGGTCTTCCGGATGCCCGTGGTCTCCGAGATCGCCCGCAAGACCGGCGGCACGGTGGCCTGCAACCCCGACGCGGAACGGCTGCTCGGCAACGGTGAGCTGGTCGGCGTCTTCCCGGAGGGCTTCAAGGGCGTCGGCAAGCTCTACGCCGACCGCTACAAGCTCCAGCGCTTCGGGCGGGGTGGCTTCGTCTCGGCGGCGCTGCGCACGGGCACGCCGATCGTGCCGGTGGCGATCGTCGGCGGCGAGGAGATCTATCCCATGCTCGCCGACATCAAGCCGCTGGCCCGGCTGCTCAAGCTGCCCTACTTCCCGGTCACGCCGACCTTCCCCTGGCTGGGGCCGCTGGGCATGGTGCCGCTGCCGAGCAAGTGGCTGATCGAGTTCTGCCCGCCGATCCCGACCGCGCACCTGCGCGACTCGGCCGACGATCCGCTGGTCGTGTTCAACCTCGCCGACCAGGTGCGGGAGACCATCCAGCAGACCCTGCACCGGCTGCTCGAACGCCGTCCGGACCCGTTCGGCCCCTGAGCCGTGGCCCGCCGTCAGCCGACGCGCTGGCGGCGGCGGTGCAGGGCCAGCCCGGCGGTCACCGCGCCGGCGAGCAGCCCCGCGGCGGCCGTGGACGGCACGGCGATCTTCACGGCCCGCCGCCCGGTGCGGAAGTCGCGGACGTCCCAGCTCCGCTCGCGGGCCCGCCGGAGCAGCGCCGGATCGGGGTTGACGGCCACCGGGCGCCCCACCGTGGAGAGCATCGGCAGGTCGTTGGCGGAGTCGCTGTAGGCCGCGCAGCGGCTCAGCTCCAGCCCCTCCACCGCGGCGAGCTGGGTGATCGCCTCGGCCTTGGCCGGCCCGTGCATGAGCTCGCCGACCAGCCGGCCGGTGTAGGCGCCATCGACCACCTCGGCCACCGTGCCGATCGCCCCGGTCAGGCCGAGCCGGGTCGCGATGACCCGGCCGATCTCCACGGGGGCAGCGCTGACCAGCCAGACCCGCTCGCCCGCGTCGAGGTGACGCTGGGCCAGCTTGCGGGTGCCCGCCCAGATGCGCGGCGCCATCAGCTCGTCGAAGATCTCCTCGGTCAGGCGCTCGACGTCGTCGACCCGCCAGCCCTGGATGAAGGCGAGCGCCGCCTCCTTGGCCTGCGACATGTCGCCGGCATGCTCGGTGGCGAGCAGCCGGAACTTCGCCTGCTGCCAGGCGAACCGGGCCAGGTCACCGGTGGTGAAGTAGTTCCGGGCGGCCAGCCCGCGGGCGAACCAGTAGATCGAGGCGCCCTGCATCATCGTGTTGTCGACGTCGAAGAAGGCCGCCGCCGCCGGATCGGTCGTGGCGGCGGCCGGGGGTGCCTCGGGGGTCTCCGACCAGCCGGCGGTGTGCCCGTGGAGGTCGATGCTGACCGTCACCTTCCGGCTCCGGGTCACGACGACCTCCCCTCGACAACCGCGTACGCCCGTCCGAGCCTATCCGGCGGGATGTGACGGACGGGTGTCCGACGGGAGAAGTGTGGCGTGGACTGCTCTTCCGCCCGAGTTCAGCGGTCGCTGGGGCAGGTGGCCGGTGTGGGCCCGAGCGCGTCACTGGCGGCCGGGGCCGGCAGTCCGCAGGCGATCGCCTCGCGGAGCGCGCCGGCGCGCCGGCCGGCCGCGTCGAGCAGGGCCAGCGAGCGGCGGGTGCGGTCCCGGTCGGCGTGGTCCGACCGGTCGAGCAGCCCGCTGACCGCCCGGCGCTGACCGCCGAGGAACGTGTCTACGGCGTCCAGCGCCGCCGGGTCGGAGCGCTGCGCGGCCACCGTGGTCAGCAGGCGTACGCCCTGGCGGGTGTCGGCGTCCATGTCGTCGAGCACGGCGCTGAAGCCCAGCCGGTCGTCGCGGACCGTGGCGGCCTCGTCGAGCCGGGTCCGGGCGAAGTCGAGGAAGAGCTGGCCCCGGCTGATGTCGGAGCTGGTCAGGGCGAGCTGGGCGCGCTCGGTCGAGCGCTTCATGCCGTAGAGGGCGTCGCCGGGCAGCGCGTTCTCGCTGGCGGCGGAGATGCCGGAGAGGGCGACCGCGCCGGCGGCCACACCGACCAGGATGGCGCCGCGCGCGCGGGCCCGTCGCCCGGTCACGGCCGGCAGCAGGGAGCCACGGACGCCGGTCTTCGCCGGGGCCGCGACGCCCTCGCGCTCGGCCGTGGCGACGAGCATCGCCCGCAGCCCGGTGCGGAACTCGCCGTCCACCTCGACGTCGGGCCGGTCGGCGGTGAGTCGCCGGCTCACCGCGACGAGCGCCGTGAGTTCGTCGTCGGACCGGGAACGGACGTGGTGCCGCCGGCCGCCGTTGGCCTCGTCGAGGAGCTGCGCGAAGCGCTCGGCACGCCGACGGGAGAAGAGGTCGCTGTCCACCGCAGGCACCCCCTCTCGCTGGTCACGGCCGCGTTGGCCGTCGTCGTCACCGGCGACCGGTGGCAGCGTGACGCCGACGGTCGACCGGGACGGCCGACCTGACCCCGCCGGACCGGGTGGCCCGGGGGACGCCGGGACAACCACTGGTCGCACCCGGAGAAACGGTTCGCGCCGGTCGCCGGTTACGGCCCGGTCGGTGTCGAAATCACCAAGAGTGATCGCGGTCCGGGGTGCGGAGGGTGCGTCCGCCCGCACCCGGGCGAAGGTCGCCGGGCGGGTGGGGCGGGTCGGGTCTAGGGCTGGAAGCCGTCGGGCAGCAGTCGGGCCAGGGCCCGGACGGCCCGGTACTGCAGCGCCTTGATGGCGCCCTCGTTCTTGCCCATGGCGCGGGCCGTCTCGGCCACCGAGAAGCCCTGGAGGAAGCGGAGCACGATGCACTCCTGCTGCTCCGGGTTGAGCTGCTTGACGGCCGTGAGCAGGGCGACGTTGGTGATGTGCTCGACCACCGCGGCCTCGGGGCTGCCCTCGGGCCCCCGGTCCTCCCGGTCGGCGTCCAGCACGTCGCCGGTGGTCACCTCCAGCCGGTAGCGGCCGGACTTGAAATGGTCGGCGACCAGGTTGCGGGCGATGGTGACCAGCCACGCGCCGAGGTCGCGGCCCTGCCAGGTGAAGCTGCCGATCCGCTTGAGCGCCCGGAGGAACGTGTCGGAGGTGAGGTCCTCGGCGAGCTGGCGGTTGCCGACCCGGAAGTAGACGAACCGGAAGACGGTGTCGACGTACCGGTCGTAGATCAGGCCGAACGCCTCGGCCTCGCCGGCCTGCGCCCGCTCGACCAGCGCCCAGACCTCGGTGGCCGGGTCGGACGGGTCGGGGCGGCTCGGGAAGCCGGTGGCCGGGGCGACGGTCGCCGGGACGGCCGGCAGCACCGCCGTGTCGCCGGCGGCCACCGCGGGCAGCACGGCGGTCTCGGCGGCCGAGGGCTCGCTGTTGGCGGCGGCCTCGCCGCGCCGGCCCTGGGCCGGCATGGTCGGCCGGGACGGGGTGCCGAGCCGGCCGGCGGCCGGCTTCGCGTTGCCGCCGGGCACGGCCGGGCGTGCGGGCGCCTCGTTGTGGTGCGTGCGGTTGCGGACGCGGCGCCCCTCACCGCGGACGGCGAGGCCGCGCATCCCGTCGGCGGCGGCCCGTGGAGCGGGCTCCAGGCGCTCGTTGACGGGTGTTCGCTGGGTCGGGCCGGTCACTCCCGCCGGCCGCTCGGCGTAGCCGAAGGTGGTCACCGCGCCTCCCCGATCCAGGCGGGGCAGGGCCGCACCGGTCTCCGCGGCGTCGCGGCGGGACCGGGTACGCCCCGGCCGGGCGCGGCGGTTCCGGGACGGGCCGACGGGCGGCACGTCCGCATGAGGTGCTGGTCCAATGCGCTCACAGGCACGGGGGCCTCCTCGGGCTGAGGGGTGTCGACTCACGGCAAATGGGGTGAGCCGACCCGAGTGATGATAGGGCCAACGTCACCCGCGCGTGGCAAGTCCGTTACACAGAGCGGAAGTATTTCCGGTCGCGTCGCACAGATGGCGGACCCCTTGTCCGTCGCCTGTGGTTGACTTTCGCGCCACCACCTGGTCCGGAGTGGAAAGTCCTGGTCGGAGCCAACTTTCTTGCGCCCTCGGCGTGTCGCGGCAGCGGCCGGGCCGGGCCGGTTCCGGCTGCCCGGAGGACCCCGTCCGCCGACCGGTGGAGGCCACCTTCCCACATTCGGGAATCCCGGATGGCGGGGTGGACAGTCCCGTCCGGGGGACCCTGCTCCGGCGTGTCCGGTGTGCTCGCCGGTGCCCCGCCGCGCGGCACGGCCCGCCGTTCGGGCGTGGCCCGGCGGACGCGGCTGTGCCAGACTCAGCCACCGTGCAGGACGCAGCCGACAGCTCCGCGCCGAACCTCGCCGACCGGCTCCGCCGGGCGGCCGCCGTCCACGGTGACCGTCCCGCGCTGCACTGGCGCGACCGGACGCTGACCTGGTCGGCCCTGGACACCTCGGTCACCGCGACCGCCCGCGCGCTCGCCGCCGCCGCGCCGCCGTCCGCCCCGGACGGCCGGCCCGCCCGGGTGGCGATCGCCTTCGGCAACACCCCGGACTTCGTGGTCACCTACCTGGCCGTGCTCCGGGCCGGCCTGGTGGCCGTGCCGGTCAACCCGGGCTTCACGGCCCGCGAGCTGGGGCACGTGCTCGCCGACTCCGGTGCCGCCGTGCTGGTCGCCGCCCCGGAGGTGGCCGCCCGGGTGGCCACCGGCGACCTGCCCGCGCTCGGCGCGGTGCACACGGCCCCGCCGGTCACCGACGGTGACGAGGCGTCCGGCTTCCCGGCCCGGGGCGGCGACGACCTCGCCGTCCTGCTCTACACCTCCGGCACCGAGGGGCGGCCCAAGGGCGCCATGCTGTCGCACCGGGCCCTGGCCGCCAACCACGCCCAGGTCGACCGGATCGACCCGCCGGTGGTCGGCCCCGACGACACCGTGCTGCTCGCCCTGCCGCTCTTCCACGCGTACGGGCTGAACTCCGGGCTCGGCGCCGTCGTGCACCACGGCGCGACCGGGGTGCTTGTCGACGAGCCGGGCCCGACCGGCGCGCTGGACGAGATCGCGCGGCACCGGGTCAGCGTGCTGGTGGGCGTACCGTCGATGTTCCTGGCCTGGGCCGACGCGGCGGGCGACCGGCCCGCGGCGCTGGATTCGGTGCGGATCGCCGTGTGCGGCGCGGCGCCGCTGCCGCCGGCCGCCGGGGCGCGCTTCACCGAGGTGACCGGGCATCCGGTGCAGGTCGGGTACGGGCTCACCGAGACCGCCCCGGTGCTCACCTCGACCCTGGTCGGGGGCGAGCCCAAGCCCGGCTCGATCGGCCGGCCGCTGCCCGGCGTCGAGCTGCGCCTGGTCGGGGCGGACGGCGCGGAGCTGTGGCGCGACGGGGTGCCCGCCGCCGAGGAGGACGACGACGAGCTGGACCTCTCCGACGACCCGGCCGGCACCGACCCGGGGCAGATCGTGGTGCGTGGCGACAACCTGTTCGACGGCTACTGGCCGGACGGGCGGGGCGGCCCGGACCCGGACGGCTGGTGGGCCACCGGCGACGTCGCGTACGCCGACTCCGACGGCGACCTCTTCCTGGTCGACCGGCTCGGCGAGCTGATCCTGGTCAACGGCTTCAACGTCTACCCCCACGAGGTGGAGCAGGTGCTCCAGGCGCATCCCGGCGTGGCCGAGTCGGCCGTCCTGGGGGTGCCGCACCCGCGGACCGGCGAGACTGTCGGGGCGTACGTGGTGCGGGCGGCCGGCTCGACGGTGACGGCGGAGGAGCTGCTCGCCCACTGCGCGCGTAACCTGGCCCGGTTCAAGTGCCCGACCGCCGTCGAGTTCGTCGACGACCTGCCCCACTCGGCGATCGGCAAGGTACGCAAGACCGAGCTCCGTCCGGCGGCGCGCCCGGTGCCCGCGCCCGCGCCGCCGACCGAGATCCGCACGGAGGTATCCGATGTCCAGTGACGCCCGGCTCACCCTGATCACCCGGCCCGACTGCCACCTCTGCGAGGACGCGAAGGCGGCGCTCGACCGGGTGGTGGCGGTCACCGGGGACCGCTGGGTCGAGAAGGACGTGACGGGCGACCTCGAACTGGAGCGCGACTACGGCGACCGGCTGCCCGTGGTGCTGCTCGACGGCAAGGAGCACGGCTACTGGCGGGTCGAGGAGGACCGGCTGCTGCGGGACCTGACCACTCCCCAGCTCTGAGCCGCCCCTTACAGTGCACCGATGACCGCTGCGCGCCACCACCTCGTGTGGGACTGGAACGGAACCCTCCTCGACGACCTCGACCTGGTGGTGCGGGCCACCAACGTCGCCTTCGCCAGCGCCGGCGGTCCGGCGGTCACCGCCGACGAGCACCGGGTCCGGTTCCGCCGCCCGATCGCCGACTACTACGCCGAGATGCTCGGCCAGGCGATCGACGACGAGGCGTTCGGCCGGCTCGACCGGATCTTCCACGAGGCGTACCGGGCCGGGTTGACCAGTTGCGCGCTGGCCGCCGACGCCACCGCCGCGATCGCCGCCTGGCCGGGCAGCCAGTCGCTGCTGTCCATGTGGTTCCACGACGAGCTGGTCCCCACCGTGCAGACGTACGGGCTGACGCCGCACTTCACCCGGGTGGACGGGCTGCGCGCCGCGGTGGGCGGCGGCCCGAAGGCGGAGTGGCTGGAGAAGCACCTCGCCGAGCTGGGCCTCGACGGCCGGCAGGTGGTGCTCGTCGGCGATTCCCTGGACGACGCCGACGCCGCGCTCTCCGTGGGCGCCCGCTGCGTCCTCTACACCGGCGGCCTCTCCGACCCGGCCCGGCTGCGCACCTCGGGCCACCCCGTGGCCGACACCCTCACCGAGGCGGTCACCCTCGCGCAGACGCTCTGAGCCCGCTCGGGCGCTTCAGGCGCGCAGGTGGGTGAGGACCGCGAGGACCCGGCGGTGGTGGTTCGTGGCGTCCGGGGGCAGGTCCAGCTTCGTGAAGATGTTGCGGACGTGCTTCTCGACGGCGCCGTCGCTGACCACCAGGGCACGGGCGATGGCGGTGTTGGAGCGGCCCTCGGCCATGAGGGCGAGCACCTCGCGCTCGCGGGGGGTCAGCTCCGCCAGCGGGTCGTTGCGGCGGCGCCGGACCAGGAGCTGGCTGATCACCTCCGGGTCCAGCACCGTGCCGCCGGCCGCCACCCGGGCCAGCGCGTCCAGGAACTCGTCGATCGCGGCCACCCGGTCCTTCAGCAGGTAGCCGATCCCGCCACCGCCCGCCCCGCCGCCGGTGGTGGCGAGCAGGTCGTCGGCGTACGACACCTCGACGTACTGGGAGAGCACCAGGACCGGCGTACGCGGGACCCGCCGGCGGGCCTCCACGGCCGCCCGCAGCCCCTCGTCGGTGTGCGACGGCGGCATCCGCACGTCCACCACCGAGACGTCCGGCCGGTGCGTCACCACCGCCTCGACCAGGGCCTCCCCGTCACCGACGGCGGCCACCACCTCGTGTCCCGACTCGGTCAGCAGCCGGACCAGCCCCTCCCGGAGCAGCACGGCGTCGTCCGCGATCACCACCCGCATGGGTCCGGTGTCTATCACGTCCTGGACCCAGAGGGCGGCCTTCATTCGGTCCGGAGTGCCGCCTGGCGGCGCGGAGGCCGAATTATGGCCGTTGGCCTTCACCGGGGGAGTTCCGCGTGGATCCGGGTCGGCCCGCCGGTCGGGCTGGCCACCTCAAGGGTCCCGCCGGCGGCCCGGACCCGGTCGGCGATGCCGCTGAGCCCGTGCCCCTTGGCCAGGTGGGCGCCGCCGATCCCGTCGTCCACCACGGTGATCTCCAGCCGGCCGACCTTCCGGGTCACCTCGACCCGGCAGGCGGCGGCCCGGCTGTGCTTGGCGACGTTCGTCAGCGCCTCGGCCACCACGAAGTACGCGGTGCTCTCCAGCGCCGGGTCGAGCCGCCCGGCCGCGGTGCCCAGCTCGTCGTCGACCACCAGCTCGGTGGGGACCAGGGCGCGGGCGGCCAGCGCGGCCAGGGCGCTGGGCAGCCCCCGGTCGACCAGGATCGGCGGGGCGATGCCCCGGGACAGGGCGCGCAGCTCGTCGAGGGTCTCCCGGGTCTGGCTGACCGCCTCGTCCAGGGTCCGCCGGGCCGCCTCCGGGTCGGCGGCGAGCTGCTGGCGGGCCCGGCTGAGGTCCATGGCGAGGCGGACGAGGCGCTGCTGCGGGCCGTCGTGGATGTCCCGCTCCAGCCGGCGCAGGGCGGAGGCCTCGGCGGACGCGGCGGCCCGCTTCTGCTCCTCCAGCGTGGTGATCCGCTGCCGCATCTCGGCCACCCCGGTGAGCAGCGAGTACGCCAGCGCGGCCTGGATCTTGGCGCAGGCGCGGGCCACCAGGGGCAGGGTGAGCAGGGCGAACAGCCCGATCGCGGTGTTCAGGGCGATCCGTGCCCCGGCGCCGTCCCCCATCCCGAGGAGCTGGCTGAGGTCCTGGTCGTCAGGGCCGCGCGGGATGGCCCAGTCGTACGCGCCGTAGAGGGTGCCGGTCAGGGCCAGCGCCCACCAGACCACCACGACCACGAAGGTGGGCAGGGTCGCCAGCAGCCGGACGAAGGCGTGCAGCAGGTCGAGCCACGACTGCGGGTCGCGCATCGGGGTGAGGACCCGCCGCCAGAAGCCCGCGCCCCGCTCGGGCGCCAGGTAGACCGGGCGGACCCGGGGCTGGCGCAGCACGGCGGGCAGCCGCAGCCGCTCCAGGTCGGCCAGCCCCCGCGCCGCGTACAGGGTGCCGGCGAGGACCGGCAGCCCGAGCGTGGTGACCAGCAGACCGGCGGTGAGTGAGATCCCCGCCACGGCCAGCACGAAGCCGACCAGCGCCAGCGGGAGGCTGAAGAGCACGTAGCCGGAGTCGCGCAGGAGTTGGCGGACGAGACCCCGGACGGGTGTGGTGGGGGCGGGCGCGGTGGCCAGCGGTACGGCGGTCATGCTCCGAGGCTATGGGCCGGGACGGGCCCGACCCATCCCGTGCGCGGGCCTCTCCGGGGTGGGGTTCTCCCTACCGCCGGACGTGACTCGCGCCTCTCCCCGACGGTGACACACCGCTACCGAGCGCGCGCGATTGGTCAGAGAAGTCGGGATTGAGCAATAATCGCCCCGCGGCGCCGAGGGAGCTCCGTCTATCGATCTTGTGGGAATGGAGGAGCAGGTGGAGGCGCGTCGCGACCGAGCAAGATCGCGATTTGTGCACCTCTTCACAAGCGCCTACTCTGTAGTTCCGACGCGCCCTGCTAGCACAGCCGGCAACATCGGTCGCCAGCGGGAGTCCCGGAACGACCGGCCACCGTCGCTGGTCGAGGATCGCACCGCACGGAGTCTCATGAGTCAGCACCGTCACCCAGGCGCGCCCGGCCGCGCCGGTGCCGTACCGGCGCTCCCGGACCTGCCCGAGGCGACCGTCGCGCGGCTCCCGGAATACCTCCGCGCCCTGCACGCGCTCGCCGACACCGGCCACGAGACGGTCTCCAGCGAGGGGCTGGCCAACGCCGCGGGCGTCAACTCGGCGAAGCTCCGCAAGGACCTCTCCCACCTCGGCTCGTACGGCACCCGGGGCGTCGGCTACGACGTCACGCTGCTGATCGAGCAGATCGAGTCGGTGCTCGGCCTCACCCAGTGCCGCTCCGTCGCGCTGGTCGGCGTGGGTAACCTCGGTCACGCCCTGGCCGGCTACGACGGCTTCGCCAGCCGCGGCTTCCGGATCGCCGCGCTCTTCGACGCCGACCCGTCCCGCGTCGGCGAGGAGATCAACGGGCTGGTCGTCCGGCACGTCGACGACCTGGCCCGGGTCGCCGTCGAGGAGTCGATCTCGATCGGCGTGATAGCCACCCCGGCGCCGGCCGCCCAGGCGGTCGCGGATCAGCTCGTGGCCGTCGGCGTGACGAGCATCCTCAACTTCGCGCCGTGCGTACTCTCGGTTCCGGAGGGGGTCGACGTGCGCAAGGTCGATCTCGCGATCGAGCTGCAGATCCTCTCCTTCCACGAGCACCGCAAGGCGTCGCTGACCGCGCTTCCCGGCGGGCTCGCCGCCACCGACACCCAGGAGGCGATCGGCACGTGAAACTGCTCGTCGTCGGCGCGTCCTACCGCACCGCCCCGGTCGCCACGCTGGAGCAGCTGGCGGTCCCGCCCGCGGATCTCACCCGCACCCTGGACCGCCTGGTCGCCCAGCCGTACGTCGCCGAGGCCGTCCTCGTCTCCACCTGCAACCGCGTCGAGGTGTACGCGGCCGTCACCGGCTTCCACGGCGGCCTCGGCGACATCTGCGCGGTCCTGGCCGAGCAGGCCGGCGCCCCGCCGGCGGCGCTCGCCACCCACCTCTACGTGCACTACGACGCCGCCGCCGTGGACCACGTCTTCCGGGTCGCCACCGGGCTGGACTCGATGGTCGTCGGCGAGGCGCAGATCCTCGGGCAGCTCCGCGACGCCTACCACTCGGCCAGCGGCGCCGACTCGGCCGGCCGGCTGCTGCACGAGCTGATGCAGCAGGCCCTGCGCGTGGGCAAGCGCGCGCACGCCGAGACCAACATCGACCGGGCCGGGCAGAGCGTGGTCACCGCCGCCCTCGACCTGGCCGCCGACCTGCTCGACGGCGACCTCGCCGGCCGGCCCGCCATGGTGGTCGGCGCGGGGGCGATGGGCTCGCTGGGCGTGGCCACCCTCTCCCGGCTGGGCGCCGGCCCGCTCACCGTCACCAACCGGGGCGCCGAGCGCGCCGTCCGGCTGGCCGAGTCCTACGGCGCCACCGCCGTACCGATGACCGGGCTGGTCGACGCCCTCACCACAGTGGACATCGTGGTGGCCGCCACCGCGGCCACCGAGGCGGTGCTCACCCGCGACGTGGTGACCCGGGCACTGGCCCGCCGGGACGCCGATCGCGGCCCGCTGGTCCTCCTCGACCTCGCCGTCCCGCGCGACGTCGAGGAGGGCGTCGCCGAGCTGCCCGGCGTCGAGGTGATCGACATCGACCGGATGGCGGCGATCCTCGCCGACGGCCCGGCCGCGGCCGACGCCGCCGAGGTGGCCCGGATCGTGGCCGGCGAGGTCGAGGCGTTCCTGAGCTGGCTGCGCGGCGCCGACGTGGCCCCCACCGTGGCGGCCCTGCGCGGGCGCGCCGACGACGTGGTCACCGCCGAGCTGCGCCGGCTGGCCCAGCGCCGTCCGGACCTCACCGACGACCAGCGCGCCGAGGTCGCCCGCACCGTGCACCGGGTCGTGCAGCGGCTGCTGCACCAGCCCACCGTCCGGGTCCGCCAGCTCGCGGCCGAGCCCGGCGGCGACCAGTACGCCGCCCTGCTGCGAGAGCTGTTCGACCTCGAGGTGCCGCAGACCTCCCCGGTCGACACCGTCCCCGACGTGGTGGAAGCCGAGATCGCCCTGCCGGCCGACACCACCCCGCACACCGGAGGTGCGCGATGACCGCCCCCCTGCGCCTCGGCACCCGGGGCAGCGCCCTGGCGATGGCCCAGTCCGGCCACGTCGCCGAGGCGCTCACCGCGGCCACCGGCCGCCCGGTCGAGCTGGTCGAGGTGGTGACCGCCGGCGACCGCTCCACGGCCCCGGTGCACCGGCTCGGCGTCGGCGTCTTCGTCTCCGCGCTGCGCGACGCGCTGACCGCGCGGGAGATCGACTTCGCCGTCCACTCGTACAAGGACCTGCCCACCGCGGGGGCGCCCGGCCTGCACATCGCGGCCGTGCCGACCCGGCAGGACCCGCGGGACGCGCTGGTCGCCAAGGACGGCCGCACCCTCGCCGAGCTGCCGCCCGGCGCGCGGGTCGGCACCGGCGCGCTGCGCCGCATCGCCCAGCTGCACGCCCTCGGCATGCAGCTGGAGGTCACCCCGATCCGGGGCAACGTCGACACCCGCCTCGGCCGGGTGCTCGGCCCGGAGGCCGACCTCGACGCGGTCGTGCTGGCCCGGGCCGGGCTCGCCCGCCTCGGCCGCACCGACGCGATCACCGAGACGCTCGATCCGATGCTGATGCTGCCCGCGCCCGCCCAGGGTGCGCTGGCCGTGGAGTGCCGGATCGACGATCAGGACCTGGTCGAGCTGCTCGGCGTGCTCGACCACGCACCGTCCCGCGCCGCGGTCGTCGCGGAGCGGGCACTGCTGGCCACCCTGGAGGCCGGGTGCAGCGCGCCTGTCGCCGCCTACGGCGAACTCGCCGAGGGTGACGCCGGCGAAGAGATCTACCTGCGCGGGGCGGTGATCAGCCCGGACGGCACCCGTGACCTCCGGCTGTCCCGCACCGGAACGCCCGCCGACGCGGCGGAGATCGGCAAGGCACTCGCCGCCGAACTCCTCGAACTCGGCGCCGACTCGATCCTCGGCCAAGAAGGACACGCCGGCCCGGGGACCCAGCAATTTGGGAGCACAGAATGACCCGCACCCGTAAGCCCGTAGGCCGGATCGCGTTCGTCGGGGCCGGTCCCGGCGACCCGGGCCTGCTGACCCGCCGGGCGCTGGACGCCCTGGTCGACGCCGACCAGGTGGTGTACGACCGGGGAGTCCCCGAGTCGCTGCTCGAGCACGTCCGCGCCCAGGCCAGGCCCGACGCCGAGTTCAGCCCCGCCGAGGGTGTGCCGGGGGACGTGGCGAAGGTGCTGATCTCCGCGGCCCGGTCCGGCCAGAACGCCGTGCACCTGGTCGCCGGTGACCCGTTCGGCCACGACTCGGTGGTCAAGGAGGTGCAGGCGGTCGCGCGTACCGCCGCGCACTTCGAGGTGGTGCCGGGCGTCGGCCAGGCCGAGGGCGTGGCCACCTACGCCGGCGTGCCGCTGCCCGGGGTACGCACCGCCGCCGACGTCGAGGACGTCACCACGCTGGACTTCGACGCGCTGGCCGCGGCCGTGGCCCGGGGCTCCCTGGCCGTCGCGGTGGACGCCGGTGACCTGGCCGCCGTCCGGGACGGCCTGCTGGCCGCCGGTGTGGACGGCGCCACCCCCGTCGCGGTGACCGGCGACGGCACCGGCGAGACGCAGTACACCACCACGTCGACCGTGGACTCCTTCGTCGCGGCGGCGCTCGGCTTCACCGGCCGGGTCGTGCTCACCGTGGGCGCGGGCGTCTCCGACCGCGACAAGCTGAGCTGGTGGGAGAACCGCCCGCTGTACGGCTGGAAGGTGCTCGTACCCCGGACCAAGGAGCAGGCCGGCGCCATGAGCGCGCGGCTGCGGGCGTACGGGGCGATCCCCTGCGAGGTGCCGACCATCGCGGTCGAGCCGCCGCGCACCCCCGCCCAGATGGAGCGGGCGGTCAAGGGCCTGGTCGACGGCCGGTACGCCTGGGTGATCTTCACCTCGGTGAACGCGGTCCGGGCGGTCTGGGAGAAGTTCGCCGAGCACGGCCTGGACGCCCGCCACTTCGGCGGCGTCAAGATCGCCTGCATCGGCGAGGCCACCGCCGAGGCGGTCCGTGCCTTCGGCATCCAGCCGGAGCTGATCCCCTCCGGGGAGCAGTCCTCCGAGGGCCTGCTGGCCGAGTTCTCGCCGCACGACGAGATCCTCGACCCGGTCGGCCGGGTGCTGCTGCCGCGCGCCGACATCGCCACCGAGACCCTGGCCGCCGGCCTCACCGAGCGGGGCTGGGAGGTCGACGACGTGACCGCGTACCGGACCGTCCGGGCCGCGCCGCCGCCCGCCGAGATCCGCGACGCGATCAAGTCGGGCGGGTTCGACGCGGTGCTCTTCACCTCGTCCTCGACCGTCCGGAACCTGGTCGGCATCGCCGGGAAGCCGCACGCGCGTACCGTTGTTGCCGTTATCGGGCCCAAGACGGCGGAGACCGCCACGGAGTTCGGCCTGCGGGTCGACGTGCAGCCGCCGCACGCCTCGGTGCCCGACCTGGTGGAGGCGCTCGCCGCCTACGCCGTCGAGCTGCGCGAGAAGCTCGCCGCCATGCCGGCCAAGCAGCGCCGGGGCTCGAAGGTGCAGGGCCCGACCGCCCTGAGGTTCCGCTGACAGGAGGCCCCTCATGTCGTACCCCGAGATCCGGCCCCGCCGGCTGCGCCGCAACGCGGCCGTGCGGCGGCTGGTCTCCGAGACCCGCGTCGACCCGGCCGAGCTGGTCGTGCCGATGTTCGTCAAGGAGGGGCTGACCGAGCCGCGGGCCGTGGCGTCGCTCCCGGGGGTGCTCCAGCACTCCCGGGACTCGCTGCGCAAGGCCGCCGTCGAGGCGGTCCAGGCCGGGGTCGGTGGGATCATGCTCTTCGGGGTGCCGGCGACGCGGGACGAGACCGGGTCGGGCGGCATCGACCCGGACGGCATCCTCAACGTGGCCATCCGGGACGTGATCGCCGAGGTCGGCGACGCCACCGTGGTGATGAGTGACCTCTGCCTGGACGAGTTCACCTCGCACGGGCACTGCGGGGTGCTCACCCCCGACGGCGCCGTGGACAACGACGCCACCCTCACCGAGTACGCCCGGATGGCGGTCGCCCAGGCCGACGCCGGGGTCCACATGGTCGGGCCCTCCGGGATGATGGACGGCCAGGTCGGCGTGGTCCGCCGGGCCCTGGACGCCGCCGGGCACCAGGACGTCTCGGTGCTCGCGTACGCCGTCAAGTACGCCTCGGCCTTCTTCGGCCCGTTCCGCGACGCCGTCGAGTCGGCCCTGGAGGGCGACCGGCGCACCTACCAGCAGGACCCGGCGAACCTGCGGGAGTCCCTGCGCGAGGTCGAGCTGGACGTGGCCGAGGGCGCCGACATGGTGATGGTCAAGCCGGCCCTGCCCTACCTCGACGTGGTGGCGGCCGTCCGAGCCGCGGTCGACGTCCCGGTCGCCGCCTACCAGGTCTCCGGCGAGTACGCGATGGTCGAGGCGGCCGCCGCGAACGGCTGGATCGACCGCGAGCGGACCATCCTGGAGACGCTGACCTCGATCCGCCGGGCCGGCGCGCAGATCATCCTCACCTACTGGGCGGTCGAGGCGGCCCAGCTTCTCCGCCAGCGCTACTGAACGTCGACGGTCACCACCCGGGCCAGCTCCGCCACGCGGTAGACCTTCCGGGGTGGGTCCGGTAGCTGCGCCCACACCACGCGGACGGTGGTGTCGTCGACCCAGGCGGCACCCCACGTCCCGCCGCCCGCCAGGCCGTAGGCCGGGCTGGCCGTCCCGAGCGGCTGGTCGGCCCGGAGCTGGCCGGTAGCCGTGTCCAGGATCGCCAGCCGGTAGTCGAGGTTCCGACCGCTCGGGCGGCGGTAGGGGACCGCGACGAGGTTGCCGTCCGGGGAGAGCCGGACCGACGGGGCGCACTCGCCGGCCACCGTCAGCCGCGACAGCCGGCTCCCACCGGCCAGCCGGCGCACGTCGAGCTGGCAGCGGGTCAGGTCGGCCGGGCCGGTCACCGACACCACGCGGGCGGCCGTCACGTCGGCGTCGCGGAACGGCAGCTCGCCGTCGACCTTCGTCGGCACCCGGATCAGGGTCTTCTCCCGGCCGGTGGTCAGCTCGTGAGACACCAGGCCCACTCCGTCCCGGACCAGGTAGGCGTACCGTGCGTCGGCGCCGGCCAGTCCGAGGGCCTGGCCCCGGACCCGGATCTCCCGGCCGACCTCGACGCGTCCGTCGGCGCTGAGCACCATGAGCTTGACGGAGAGGCCCGCCACGTCCGGGCCGTCCGTCCGCCGCACGCCGGGCATGAGGTCGGTGAGCTTGAGGCCGACCAGCCGTCCGTCGGGCAGCGCCACGGTCTCCTGCCAGCCGGCAGGCACCCGGTGCGTGACGACCGAGCCGTCGCTGCGCAGCTCGTCCGCGACGCCGCTGACCAGACCGATCTCCGGGCCGGTCGGGTGCGGTCGAACGGTGCCGCCATCGCCGCTGAGCAGCAGCCGCTGCGCCGGCGCAGGGGTCGGCGGTGAGCTGGGAGCGGACGGCGACGGCAAGGGCGACGGCGTGGCCAGCGGTGCGGCCGGCCGATGCTCGCCGACGAGCAGCGGCACGGCGCCACCGGTGAGCGCGACCAGGACCACCAGGCCCACCACGGCCGTCCGGGCCCGCCGGTGCCGGCGGGCCCGGGCCCGCCGGCGTAGATCCGCCAGATCCGCCGGGTACGGCGCGGTCGCGCGAGCAGCGCGGTGGACCAGCTCGGCCAGGTCCTCGGGTACGTCCACGGTCACTCCTCCTCGGCCAGCGTGGCCCGCAGCTCGGCCAGCCCCCGGGAGAGGCGGCTGCGGACGGTGCCCTCGGTCAGGTCCAGCACGGCGGCGGTCTCGGCGGTGGAGAGGTCCAGCAGCACCCGGCAGACGATGACGGTGCGCTGGCCGGCAGGCAACCGCTCCAGGGCGGACCGGGCGGCCAGCCCGGCGGGATCAGGGGCGGCTGTCGCCGGGTGCCGGTCCTCGGCCGGTGGCCGTTCCCGGCGCACCTTCCGCCACCACGAGGTGGCCCAGTTCAGCCCGACCCGGAAGACCCAGCCGCCCGGGTTGTCCAGCCGGCGCACCCGGTCCCACCGGGCGTACGCCCGGGTCATCGCCTCGTCGGTCGCCTCTCGGGCCACCGCGCTGTCCCCGACGGCCAGCGCGAGCGCGCGGTGGATCCGGTCCACCTGGTCCCGGTAGAACTGCTCGAACGGCAGGTGCGGGGACGTGTCGCGGTCGCGTGGCAGCACGTCCGGCGGACCGGGCGGGGCCGAGAGGTGGCTTCCCATGTCCGGTACACGCTCCGGGGGCGGGTTTCGTTCCCGGCTCCTCGCAAGGACGGAGCGGCCGGTACCCGCATCCGAGCCGGTTGCCTCGGCGCCCTGCCTCAGTACACGTGGCCGCCCATCGTCACTCTGCGTACCGAACATGCGCGACCCCGACCCCCGCCCTCGCTCGCTTTGCTCTGCAGCCATCGGCGCAGCGGCAACCGTCCGTGCCCGGTGCGTATCTGGCTGCAGAGCAAAGCGGGGTGGGGAGGGCGGGCTTGTCGCCGCGAACGCGCCTTCTCTTGTCCATATTGGTGGCTTCCTTCAGCCGCAGTTGCTCTGACGGGCGGCCAGGGCGGGTCACGTTGGGTGACGCACCACCTTCCTCACGCTCGGTCACGGTCTCCTGTCCTGCGGGCAGGTGATGGCACAGGCCGCCGGCGAGGCGCGACCTGTCCACAGGCGGCGCGGTTGTCCACAGCCGGACCGGTCGGGGTTGCCGCCTTCGGGCGCGCGGAAAGACCCTGGGTCCATGAGCGCCCTGGACACTCCTGGCGAGCCGCCGGTCGCGGCCGATGAACCTGTCGAGCCGCCCACGATGCTCACCGAGCCCTTCGACATCCCGTGGCCCGCTTCGGGCATCGTCCGCGCGGTCCGCCGCCGGGCCGACGTGAGCCAGCGGGAACTCGCCCGGGTCGCCCGGGTGCACCCCACGACCATCGGGCGGATCGAGGCCGGCACCCTGACCCCGAGCATCACCATGCTGCGTCGGATCATCGGCGTGGCCGGGTTCCGGCTCGCCGTGGTCGACGAGTTCGGCCGTGTGCTGGCGCCGATGCGGGACCGCGACGACCTGCGCGACGGCGCCGAGCGACGATATCCGTCCCACCTGGACGTGATCGCCGACCCGGAGCCGGGGGAGTGGTGGGCCGATCTCTACGGGCTGGCCCGCCCGCCGGAGACCTTCTACCGGGACCGGGCATACCGCGACGCCCTCCGCCGGCGCAGTCAGTGGGAGGTGCGCGTGGCCAAGTACCGCGGCGTGGCGCCGCCGCCCGACCCGCAGCGGTGCGGCTACCGCAACGGCCCGCCGTCCGGCTGGTGAGCCGGACGACGGGCCGCTTCGCGGTGCCGCTGTCAGTCGTCGTTGCGAATGGTGCCGATGCCGCTCACGTCGGCGAGCCGGAGGCCCGGCACGCCCGCCACGTACAGCTTGAGCTGCTCGTCCGCCTCGCGCTTCCGGTCACCGCGCACGGTCACCGGGAAGGTCAGCGAGGTCTGGCCGGCGGCCAGGGTCTTGCAGCCCACGTACGGGTCGTAGTCCGACCCGGCCTGCGCCGTGGTGCCGTAGGTGGTGGCGCAGATGAGGGCCGGCTCCGAGAGCGGGCGGGAGACGGTCACCGTGAAGGTCATGGTGGTGTCGCCCTTGTCGCCCTCGGCGACGGCGGCGTCGGAGACGCTCAGCGACGCGCGGGAGCGGAACCTCGCCACCTGCGGGTCGTGGTCGCTGGCGCCCCGGTCGCCCAGGCCCTCGGCGTCGGTGGGGTAGTCGGCGTTGATGTGCGCCGTGCGTACCTGCACGAGGTCCGCGTGCAGCGCGTCGTTGACGAAGAGGTTGTCCAACGTCTGCGCCTGCCCGTCGTACGTGTACGAGTACGCCGCAGCCGGCACGTCCGCCACCAGGTCGTCCCACAGGTTGTGCAGGCCGGCCTGGTACAGCGGGGCGAGCTGGTCCGACGGGGTCGGGTTCGCGGCCGTGGCGATCGGGTCGTCCGGACGCGGGAAGACGTTCAGGTCACCGCCGTAGATCACCCGCGCGTTCGGGTCGGCCGCCTCGACGGCCTGCACGAGCGCCGCCCCGTACGCGGCCTGCTCCCGCCGCTGCCCGACCCGGGTGTCCGGACCGGACGAGAAGTGGTTGGTGGCCGCCCACAGCGTGAAGTGCTCCGCCGAGCCGGGCGCCGCCGCCACGGTGAACTTGGCCAGCTGGACGGCCCGGGTGTAGACGTTGCTGCCGTCCACGCCGGTCGAGCGGTCCACGTCGGCCGGCAGCACGGCGTTGAACCCCTTCGGGTTCTGCACGTCCGCGTTCGACGGCAGCGCCGCCGAGCGGTACTGCACGGTCGGCGCCGAGCCCAGCAGCGGGTCGGCGGCGTTCGCCTCGGCCAGCGTCAGCCGGTCGGTGCGGTAGAGGAACGCCGAGGCGATGCCCCGGGCGTCCGCGCCGGTCCGGTCGTACGCCGCCGCGTAGGCGGGACCGCCGGCCGCCGCGATGGCCAGCGCCAGCTCCTGGACGGTGTCCGGCGCGCCGTCGGCGTTGTTCGTGTCACCGCAGACCAGCTTGCCGTCGGCCACCGTGCAGATGTCCTGGTCCTCGGCCTCCTGCACGAGCACCAGGTCCGGGCTGTGCAGGGCACCGGTGATCTGCCGCGCCTGCACACCCAGCTTCTCGGTGTACGCCGCCTCGCTGGCCGGCACGTAGTCGAACGGCGGGCTCACGCCCGGGCAGCCCGAGTTGCCGGTGAAGTCACAGCCGTCGAACGGGTCGTCGCGGTAGTCGTACAGGTTCTCCACGTTGTAGGTGGCGACCGCGACCTCGCTGCCCCGGTCGGCCGGCCGCGGCGGGCTGTTCTCCGCCGGGTCCGCGCCGCCGGTCAGCGTGAGCTGCTCGGGCTGCACGCTGTACTTGCTGAACGCGTACGAGATGGCGCCGTAGGCGTCCTCGGTCAGCGTGTCGAAGGTGCGGGCCTCGGGCAGCAGCGCGGTCGAGTCCGCGGCGGTCGCCTTGACGCCGCCGGCACCCAGCAGGATCCGCTGGTAGTTGCCGTTGTCGAAGAGCGTGCCGGGGATGTCGTCCAGCGGGTGCGCGTCCCGGAACACCCGGCGGGCGTACGGGTCGGACCGCTTCATGATCGGGTCCTCGCGGTCCAGCACGTAGACCTCGGAGTCCAGGGTGGACGCGAAGATGTGCCGCGGGGCGGAAACCCCGCTGCCGGATCGGACGCGCATCCGCTCGCCCTCGTGTCGCTCCCAGAACCGGCCGGCGGCGGCAGCGTCGGCCGGCGGCCGGGCGTCGTCCACGCGGACGGCGGTGTCCACGTCCAGCCCGGAGTCGAGCTTGCGCACCAGGGAGGCGCTGGAGAGCTGGGTCTGGTTGAAGTACTCGGAGACCCGGCCGCGCAGCACCACCTCGTCGCCGACGGTCGGGGCGTAGCCGCCGATCAGCGTGGTGAAGGAGCCCATGAAGACGAAGATGCCGTCCGAGGTGAGCGCGTCGCCGTCCTCGGAGCCGGTGCGGCTCTGCAGGTAGAAGCCCCACTGGTCGGCGCCGGCCGAGGTGCGGGTCAGCGACTTCTGGGTGATCACACCGCGCACGTCGTAGAGCATGGAGCTGGTGCCGTTGCCGCTGGCCGGGGCGAACGGCGACCGGTCGGTGCGGCCGTCCTCGTCGTCACCGGTGCGGCCCTGCACCTCGCCCACCGACAGCACGGCGGTGGCCTGCACGGTCAGGGTGCAGGTCGCGGTGCCGCCCTCGGCGTCGGTCGAGGTGACGGTGACCGAGTAGGCGCCGGCCGGGAGGCCGGTGGCGGTCAGCGTGGCGGTGGCCGTGCCACCGGCCGCGGCGGCCGGCGTGAACGCGGTACGGCTGATCGAGCCGCTCGCCGGCGCCGGGGTGACCGCGGTGACCGCGAGGTCGGTGACGGTGTCGTCGGCGTCGGTGGCGGTGACCTCGCGGGTGGCGGTGGCGCCCGCCTCCAGGGTCAGCGTGCCGCCGCAGGTCAGCGTCGGGGCCTGGTCGACCGGGCCGCCGTCGTCGATGCGGTGGCTGCCCAGCCCGTCGAAGGTGTCGGTGGCGAAGCCCTCCCACTGCACGGCCGGGTCGAAGGCGTTCGCCGGGTCGGTGTCACCGGCGCTCACCGAGGGCAGCCGGCGCAGCGTGTTGTCGGCCGTGCTCGTGAGCCCGGTGCCCCACTCGCTGCCCGGGTCGACGCCGACCTGGCCGATCGAGTCGACCACCGTGGTGCCCTTGCGCAGCACGATCGCGTCGTCGCCGTTGTAGAGCGAGCCGCCGTAGGTCTGGTCGGCCTGGGCGAGGATCGCCGGCGCGGCCGTCGAGGCGGCGAAGACGAAGGCGTCACCGGATGCGACGGTGCCGGTCAGCGGCACGTTCGTCGAGGTGGTGGCGCCGTTGAAGAAGAGCTGGAGCTGGTAGCCGGCGGCGGCCAGGTCGATCGGCGCGCCGGTGCCGTTGTAGAGCTCGACGGCCTTGTTGTTGGACGAGCCTTCGACGTACTCGGAGATGAACAGGTCGGTGGGCGCGGCGCTGGCCGCGGGGGGTGCGATCCCGATGGCCGTGACGGAGACGGCGGCGGTGGTCGCGAGCGCGGCGAAGGTGCGGCGCGTGCGCATGGAGCCTCCACGATGGGTGGACAGGAACTAACGCACGTTAAGTGGCGTTCCGGTCCGCCGTCCATCCCCCGGGCAGCCGTTTGATGAATATCTGTCAGCGCTGGCTGTCGAGCCGGTGCACCAGCTCGGCCACGTCGACGCTGTATTCGCACCAGTCTCGGTCGGGACGGTAGCCCAGCTCCGCGTTGACCTTCAGCATCGCCTCGTTGGCCTGCGCGTTCCAGGTCTGCACCTCGGCCAGCTCGGGCTCGGCGGAGCGCAGCTCCAGCAGCATCCGGGCCTTGATGGCCCGGTCGATGCCGTAGCCCCGGTGGTCGCGGACCACGATGGTGTCGTACTGGTCGGCCCGGGTCGGGTGCTGTGCCGGCACGACCACCTCGGTCAGCCCGGCCACCTCGCCGGTCTGCTCGTGCAGGGCCAGCACGATGTACGGCTTCATGCCGCGCCGGTGCAGCGTGTCGAGGCTGTCCCGCAGCCGCTGCGGGTCGTAGGAGCTGGGCCGCAGCTCGCCGTCGTCGACGTCGCGCACCTCGGCCTTGGCCCGCGCGTACGCCTCGATGAGGTCGTCCGGCGGCCCGCCCGGGCAGAACTCGACGTGGTAGCCGGCGCCCACCTCGGTGGCCATCTCGGCCAGCACCGGCCACTCCATGGCACCCAGGTCGAGCACGCTGCGGGTCTCGACGTATTCCCTGGTGAAGCCGAGCGCCTCGTAGAACGCCACGGCCGGGGTGTCGCCGACGACCTCCACGCCGATCGACTGGAAGCCCTCGTCCCAGACCCGGCGGGCGGCCACCCGGACCAGCTCGCGGCCGAGCCGGCCGCGCCGGGCCGTCGGGTGCACCAGCACCTCCAGCACGCCGATGCCGCCGAGCAGCAGCACGTTCACGTGGCCGAGGATCGGGCCCGGTGTGCCGTCCGGGGCGGGATCGGCCTGGGCGACCCAGGAGATCCGGCGCTCACCCGGCATGACCTCGGAGAGGTATTCCCGCAGGGAGCTTTCCCGCCAGGGCGGATCCTGCGGGAGGTCGGCCGCCAGCACCGCGTTGAGCGTGTCCAGCAGCGACGCGATCTCGGCGGACGACGCGGTCCGAGGGTCCCACTCGCGCACCATCACCCGTCTAGCTTGCCGTCAACGGCAGCCCGGGGGAAGGGTCAAGTCCGCGAATGTATGCAACCGGTCACGTCACGTACCGCTCAGGCGTCCGTATTCGTCGGCCTTGTCGAAGACGTCCTGTGCGTAACGGCGTACATCGTTGTAGGAGAGGATGGCGCCCCACCAGTCGCCCGCGATGGTCATGTTCCGGCCGCCCTGGCACAGGTAGCGGCCGGCGGCCAGCGCCGCGTCGTCGATGTCGTGGGGGTTCTTGACGCCGTCGTTGTCGGCGTCCGCGCCGATCTGCTGCCAGGTGCTCGGGATGAACTGCATCGGGCCGAGCGCCTTGTCGTAGACCGGGTCGTGGTCGAGCTGCCCCTGGTCGGTGTCGAGGATCCGGGAGCGGCCGCCCTGCCCGTCCAGCGGGGCGCCGAGGATCTCCGGCGCGGCGACACCGTCGGGCCGCAGGATCGAGTTGTTGTACGACCCGTGGCGGGACTCGACGTAGCCGATCGCGGCCAGCGTGGTCCAGCTCAGCTGGCAGCTGCGGTTGGTCTGGGCCAGGACCAGCTCGGCGTAGCCGTACGCCTGCAGGGCGACGGCCGGGATGCGGGTGGTCGCGCTGACCTTCTGCGCCCAGCCGGCCAGCGCGTCGGCCGGACGCCCGACGACCACCGGGCCGGCGACCGGCCCGGTCGGCGTGCCGACGGGCGTGGCCGTGGCGGTCGGGCCGACGGTGCCGGGCAGCCCGGTCGCGCCGGGATCCAGCGGCCCGCCGGTCGCTCCGGGCACCACACCGGCCTGGGGTACGCCCTGGACCGGGGCGCTCGTGGCGGCGTCGACGGCCACGGGCTGCGGCTTGCGGACCGCCGCGGGCACCAGCAGCGCGCCGGCCGCGGCCGTGGCCGCGACCAGGGCGAGCAGGAAGAGGCCGGGCAGGGTGGTGCGCCCACTGGGACGGCGCGACCAGGCGCGGGTGGCCCGGGCCGCGCCGGCGGCGAGCTGCCGCGGTGGAATCCGCACCGCGTGCGCGAACGGCGCCCGCCGCCGCCGACCGGCCGGCTCTAGCCTTGTGTCGGCCGGCTCCGTCTTCGCGTCGCCCGGCGCCGGGTCGGCCGGCTCCACCTTCGAGGCAGCCGGCTTTGCCGTCGAGTCGGTCGGTTCAACCTTCGGGCCGGTCGTGTCGCGGCGCGGGCGGGGGACGGGGCCGGTGCCGTCGGGCGGCGCGGCCGGTCGCAGGGGTCGAACCGTCGATCGCTGCTCGCCGTCCACCACCCGTCGAGTATCACCCATGACTGCCGGGACGTCAGGTCCGGCCGTACGCTGTCGGCATGCCCCGCTACGACTTCCGCTGCCGCGCCTGCGGCGACACCTTCGAGGTCAACCGCCCGATGGCCGAGGCCGGTCAGCCGGCCTCCTGCCCGCAGGGACACGCCGACACCGTGAAGCTGCTCTCCACCGTCGCGGTCACCGGCCGGGGCGGGTCCGGCCCGGTCGGCGGGGCGTCCGCCCCGGCCGGCGGCGGCTGCTGCGGCGGCGCCTGCGGCTGCTGACCGCCCATCCGCCCTCGGCCCGCCGGTCGATCCGGCTTGCCGCCCGTGTGATCCTTTGGCACCTTGAGTCGGAATCTGCCCGGCCGTTCTCACGATGCGTGACCGCGTGACCATAGGGCAGCATGAAGCCGACGTCACGGGGCGGAGGTTCCACGCATGTCGCCACGGATCCACCTCCCGAGCGGATGGGTGACCTTCGTCTTCACCGACATCGAGGGCTCCACGCGACTGGCCCAGCTGCTCGGTCCGGGCTACCGCCCGGTGCTGCGGGAACACCGCCGGTTGCTGCGCCACACGCTGGCCGGCACCGACGGGGCGGAGCTGTTGACCGAGGGCGACTCGTTCTTCCTCGCCTTCCCGGACGCGGCCGCGGCCATGCACGCCTGCCTCACCGCGCAACGCGCGCTGGCCGGCCACGACTGGCCCACTCCGGAGGCCGCGCCGCGGGTGCGGATGGGGCTGCACACCGGCTACGCCGAACCCCGCGACGGCGAGTACGCCAGCCCCGAGGTGCACCGGGCCGCCCGGGTGGCCGCCGCCGCCCACGGTGGACAGGTGCTCTGCTCGGCCGCGACCGCTCGGCACGCCGATCCGCTGCCCGACGGAGCGTCCCTGTTGGACCTCGGGCTGCACCGGCTGCGCGGCTTCGACGACCGGGAACGGCTGTTCCAGCTCGTCGCGCCCGGTCTGGAGCGGAGCTTCCCGCGGCCGCGTACCGCCGACGCGGTGGCGCACAACCTGCCCACCCAGGTCACCTCGTTCGTCGGCCGCGAGGCCGAACGGGCCGAGCTGCGGCGGCTGGTCGAGGCGTACCGGCTGGTGACCGTGCTGGGCGCGGGCGGGGCCGGCAAGACCCGGCTGGCCGTGGAGCTGGCCTCCGGGGTGGTCGAGGCGTACCCGGACGGGGTGTGGTTCGTCGACGTCGCGGCCGTCACCGACCCGGGGCTGGTCGCGTTCGAGATCGCCGCCGTGCTCGGGCTGCGCCCGGAGCCGGGCCGCCCCATGGTGGACACCCTTGTCGAGTACGCGGCGGCCCGGCGGATGCTGATCGTGCTGGACACCTGCGACGCCCAGCCGGCCGCCTCGGCCGAGGTGATCTCCCGGCTGCTGACCGGTGGCCGAGGCGTGCGGGTGCTCGCCACCAGCCGCGAGTCGTTCGGCGTGCCCGGTGAGGTGGTGTGGCGGATCCCGCCGCTGTCGGTGGACCCGGGCCCGGACGGCGGGGCGAGCGACGCGGTGGCGCTGCTGCTGGACCGCACCACGGCGGCCCGGGGCGGCCGGGCGCCGGAGCCCGCCGAGCAGGCCGACCTGCGCCGGGTGGTCCGCCGGCTGGACGGGCTGCCGCTGGCCATCGAGCTGGCGGCCGCGCGGCTGCGGGTGCTCTCGGCCGGGCAGCTCGCCGAGCGCCTCGACGACATGCTGGGCACGCTGGACGCCGGGCGGGAGGAGCTGGAGCCGCCCGCCGTGGAGGCCGGCTGGACCGGCAACCAGCAGGACACGGTCGACCTGGTGGCCGCCGCGACCGGGGCCGCTCCGGCCACCCCGGCCAGCCGGGCGGTGCAGCGCTCGGCGAACGAGCGGCACCTGACCATGCAGGCCACGGTGACCTGGTCGTACCGGACGCTGGGCGCCCGCTCGGCCCGGCTGTTGCGCTGGCTGGCCGTCTTCGCGGGCCCGGTGGACCTGCCGACCGTGCAGTGGCTGCTCGACGACGACCCGCTCGACCCGCTGTCGGTGCTCGTGGACAAGTCGATGGTGCTGGCCGAGCCGCACGCCTCGGGCAGCACCTACCGGATGCTGGACCCGATCCGGGCGTACGCGGCCCGGCGGCTCATCGAGGCGGGCGAGGAGCAGACCGCCCGGGACCGGCACGTCGCCTGGTCCCGGCACGCCCTGGAGCGCGCCCACCTGGGCCCGGACGGCCGCCCGGTGACCCTCTCCCTGTACGCGCTCGACCCGCTCGCCGGGGAGCTGCGGGCCGCGCTGCGCTGGTGCGCCACCGGCGGCAGCGCCCGGTCCGGGCTGCGGCTGGCCGGCGGGCTCGACCAGTGGTGGCGGGAGCGCGGCCTGGCCCGGGAGGGGCGGCTCTGGCTGTTCCGGCTGTACGGGCGGATCGCCGAGACCGGGGAGGCGATCCCGGAGGCGGAACTGGCGGCGGCGTACCACATGCACTCGTTGCACGCCGGTGCGGACGGCGAGTTCGCCGAGGAGCTGCGCTACTCGCAGCGGGCCGAGGCGGCCGCCCGGCAGGCCGGCGACCTGGGACTGCTCGCCCGGGTGCTGGCGGGCCGGGCCGCGCCGCTGGTCGACATGGGACAGTTCGTCGAGGCGGAACGGGTCTGCCGCGAGGTCATCGACTGGGCGTACGCCCAGGACGTGGTCTCCGACGCCCTGCTCGCCGTCTACAACCTCGCCGAGCTGCTGTGGCGCCGGGGCGCGCTGGACGAGGCGGCCGAGGTGCTCGGCGCGGCCCGCCCGGTGGAGGCGGCCCGCCCGGTCGAGCGGGGCCGGCGCTCGGTGGACATGCTGCTCGGCCTGGTGGCGCTGGCCCGGGGCGACCTGGTGGCCGCGCACGAGCACCTGCTGGTGGCGCTCCGCTCCCGGATGAGCCACGGCTACCTGGGCCGGGCGTGCGACACGGTGAACGCCATCGCGGTGCGCTGCGCCCTGGACGGCGAGCCGGTGACGGCGGCCCGGCTCTTCGGCGCGGCCCAGGCGACCCGGGCGAGCCTGCGCGCCACCCCGGGCATCTACGGCCCCTACTGGCTGGCCCGCCAGGCGGACCTGCGCCGGGCCCTCGGCGACGCCGCGTTCGACACCGCCTACACCACCGGCGCGGCCCTCCGCCTGGAGGAGGCCGCCACCCTGGCTCTGAACCTGAGCCATCCCGACCTGAAGACCCCCGATTCCCCCCGCTTCACGGCCCCCGCCCCGCGCCGCTCCACGGCGAGCTGACCAAGAGGTTCGCGTCGTGATCCGCTCCTCCGGTGACGCGAACCTCTTGATCGACGCGGGGTCAGGGGTCAGTGGCGGGCGGCGGTGCGTTCGGCCTGGGCCTTCATCCGGGCGGCGCGGTCCAGGTCGGCCTGTTGCACGGCGGCAACCGAGCCGAAGACGCTGACCGCCTGGTAGTAGGTCCAGGCGAGGCTGTAGCAGGCGGGTCGCACGACCGTGTTGTAGGTGGCGCAGACCCGCTTCAGGTCCGCGTAGAACGCGCTGTCCAGGCGGGACTTGTTGGCCGGGAAGATGCCCATCGCCTTGTGGTTGCGGTAGCCGAAGTCGTGCCGGTAGCAGGAGAGGCTGAAGTTGAAGCCGAGCGGGTTGTCCGGGCTGGACGAGCAGTAGTCGGTCGACCAGTCGAAGTTGTACTCGGTCCAGGGAGCCCGGTTCAGGCGGGCGGAGTTCCAGGCGGTGTAGCTGCTGGCACTGGTCTGGGTCCAGCTGGAGAGCACGGCGAGCTTCTGTTCGGTGCTCACCGCGGCGGCGGCGGGGGTGGCCACGCCGACGGCGGTGAGCAGGGCGATCGTGCCGGCGGCGAGCAGGGTGGTGAGACGTCGGGACACGGTTACCTCCCCGGGGGTGTGGGGCTAGATGTCGATGATTTTCGATCGGCAGGGGAGCCGGAGGCGATGTCCCGGGCGGCGTGTTGATGACAGGCGTCGAAACAGACGAATGCCTTGCCAGCGCGACCCTCGGCCGTATACTCGTCTACGAGTAATCGGGGACGAGGAGGCGGCGGTGGCGAAGCGACGCCGGGTCGGGAACCTGCTGGCCCTCGCCGTGCTCGCGGCCCTGGTCGAGCGGCCCCGCCACCCCTACGAGATCGCCGCCGTGCTGCGCGCCCGCGGCAAGGACCAGGACATGCCGATCAAGTGGGGTTCGCTCTACACGGTGGTGGCGAACCTGGAGCGGCACGGCCTCGTCGCGGCGGTGGAGAGCGCCCGTCAGGGACGGCGCCCGGAACGCACCGTCTACCGGCTCACCGAGGCGGGGCACGCGGAGCTGGTCGACTGGACGCGGGAGCTCGTCGCCGTCCCGGAGCGGGAGCAACCCCGGTTCGAGGCGGGCCTCTCGGTGCTCGGCGTCCTCGCGCCCGACGAGGCGCTCGACCTGCTGCGGCAGCGCCTCGACCGGCTGAAGGGCCAGCTCGCCGCGCAGCGGGCGGCGCTGGCCGGGCACGCCCGCGAGGTGCCCCGGATCTTCCTCATCGAGGCCGAATACGACCTGGCCGTCCGGGAGGCCGAGGCGACCTGGGTGCGCGGCCTGCTCGACGAGCTGACCACCGGTGCGCTGCCGGGGCTGGCCGAGTGGCGGGCCTGGCACGAGACCGGCGCGGTGCCACCCGAATGGGCGGCCCTGGCCGAGAGGGGGGCCGAGCCACACAGAGACCCGGCGGCCCTGGCCGAGAGGGGGGCCGAGCCACACAGAGACCCGGCGGCCCTGGCGGAAAGGGGGACCGAGCCGCACTGACAGCGGACCCCGGCGGGGGTGCGGGAACACCGCCGCCGGGGTCCTGACCTGCGAACCGAGACCGCGGGAACGGCAACCCGGCCGCAAGGTGGCAACCGCAACGATAACCGGGCTCCCGTCGCCGGGCCGGTTCGTGCCCACACGATCCGAGACCGGAGGAAGAGATGAGCACGAAGGACCTGCACGCGCCCAAGCGCAAGCTGCTGCCCGAGATGGAGGGGCGGACCGCCCGCTGGTACGCCCGGAACCGCGGCTCCGCCGCGCAACTGGCCGAGTACCGGCGGCAGGCCGCCCGGCTGGCCGAGGGGCTGCCCGCCGGGGCGGCCGTGCTGGAGGTGGCGCCCGGCCCCGGCTTCCTGGCGATCGAGCTGGCCCGGCTGGGGGCCTACCGGATCACCGGGCTGGACGTCAGTCACACGTTCGTCGAACTGGCGGGGGAGGCGGCCCGGCGCGCCGGGGTCGAGGTGGCCTTCCGTCAGGGCGATGTGCACGAGCTGCCGTTCCCGGCGGATTCGTTCGACCTGGTGGTCTGCCAGGCCGCGTTCAAGAACTTCGTCCGTCCCGTGCGGGCGCTGGACGAACTGCACCGGGTGCTCCGGCCGGGCGGCCGGGCGGTGATCCACGACCTGCGCGCCGACGTCGCGCCGGCGGACATCGAGCGGGAGGTGGCCCGGATGGGGCTGGGTGGGCTGGACGCGTTCTGGACCCGCTCGGCGCTGCGGATGCTGCGGCGGCGGGCGGTCACCGGCGACGCCTTCGCCCGGCTCGCCGCGGAGAGCGCCTTCGGTGGCGCCGAGGTGGACCGGGACGGGCTGATCGGGCTGGAGGTGCGGCTGCACAAGGCCGCCTGAACGGCGGGACGCCCGGGGCGCGAGGCCCCGGGCGTCCCCTGTCGTGCGGGTCAGCGCACGAAGCGCGGCGGGCTCGCCGGGCTCTCGTTCCAGAGCCGGTCCAGCGCGGTCACGTAGTAGGTGTACCGCGCGCCGGACTCCGCCGTGGTGTCCACCCAGGACTGCACGTCGCCGTCCGCGCGGACGGTGGCGACCAGGTGGGACGCGTCGGCGAAGTCGCAGCGGCCGGCCAGGCCGGCGCCGTCGAACCGGTAGATCGCGTACGAGGTGGCCGTGCCGAACGGGCCCTTGCCGTCGGCCGGCTGCCGCCAGCTCAGCCGCACCCCGTCGGCCTGCCGCTCGGCGCCGGTGACCACCGGGAAGAGCAACGGCTTGGCCGGGAGCTGCGACATGGTCGGCACCAGCGCCGGCCGGGAGTAGTGCTCGGCCGCGTAGATGTCGGTGGCGCCGAGCCGGTTGGCCCGCACCTGCACTGCGGAGAAGTGCACGTTGCCGAGCACCTCCGGGTACGACCGGTTGAGCGTCAGGTGGTTCGACAGCTCCTGCGGGTTCATCCAGAACGAGCCGTACGCCGGGTCACCGCTCTTGTAGTCGGCCTGCCCGATGTAGAGCTGGACGTCGGTGCCCCGCACGGTCTCCGCCCACCACGGCACGAGCCGGGCGTAGTCGGCGGCCGGGTACTGGCCGATGTACCAGTAGAGCTGCGGCACGATGTAGTCGATCCACTCCTCCTTGACCCACTTGCGGGTGTCGGCGGAGATGATGTCGTACGACTGCGAGCCGGTGGTGTCCGAGCCGTTCGGGTCGGCCGACTTGTTGCGCCAGATGCCGAACGGGCTGACCCCGAACTTCACCCACGGCTTCTCCGCCTTGATCTTGGCGTTCATCTCCTGGATCAGCAGGTTGATGTTGTCCCGCCGCCAGTCGGCCTTGTTCGTGAAGCCCCGGTTGTACTGGGCGAAGGTGGCGTCGTCCGGGTACTGGTAGGTGCCGCTCGGGTACGGGTAGAAGTAGTCGTCGAAGTGCACGCCGTCGATGTCGTACTTCTTGACCGCGTCCATCATCGCGGTCTGCACGAACTCGCGGACCTCGGGAATGCCGGGGTTGTAGTAGAGCCGGCTGCCGGCGACCCCCGCCGGCGGGTAGGCGAACACCCAGTCCGGGTGCTGGCGCACCGGGTGGTTCGGGGCGAGCTTCGAGATGTCGGCGCCCGCGCCGCCGGGTGCCGGCATGGAGACCCGGTACGGGTTCATCCAGGCGTGGAACTCCAGGTTGCGCTTGTGCGACTCCTCGACGAGGAAGGCCAGCGGGTCCCAGCCCGGGTTCTGGCCGCGGACCCCGGTCAGGTACTCCGACCAGGGCTCGACCTCCGAGGGCCAGAACGCGTCGGCGGTCGGGCGGACCTGGACCACGACGGCGTTGTGGTTGAGCTTCTGGGCCAGGTCGAGCCAGGCCAGGTATTCGGCCTTCTGCTTGGCGACCTGGTCCGGTGCGGTCCAGGAGTCCTTGCTGGGCCAGTCGATGTTCGTCACCGAGGCGATCCACATGGCCCGGAACTGCCGCTTCGGGACGGCCGGGTCGGTGACGCAGGTGGTCGCGGTGGAGTCGGTCGCCGTGTTGCTCTCCGCGGCGCTCGCGGGGGTGCCGGCGACGAGCGCGCCGAGCAGCGCCACGGCCAGCCCGGCGGCTCCGAGCCGAGTTGCCTTCATGCGGTGCGGTCCCTTCGTTGGGGCTCACGGGTGCGATGTCGGGTGGCGGCGGACGGGCGGCGCATCCGGCAAGATTCGCCGCACAGTAACTGTCCCCGGTAGAAAACTTTCATCAATCCGGACAGGGCGCAAGACCTGCGGACGGATCGATGGGCAGGTGGGGCCGAACGTCCGAGGGTGAGTCGGGCCACACCCCGATCCGTGACCTGTCCGACACCGCCCGTACCGGATTAGCGGGTCAGGGGCCTGGGTAGCTTGCCCGGTCACGGACCGCCACCGTGGTGGTCGCACGGTGGGAGGTGATCATGTCCGTCCTACGGACGAAACCGATCCGGGACGTGCTCGCCCAGGGTGCGGCCGACGGCGAGGACGGCCGGCCCGGACTGCGTCGCCGCCTCGGCGCGATCGACCTCATGGGCTTCGGCATCGGCATCGTGATCGGCACCGGCATCTTCACGCTGACCGGGATCGAGGCGAAGAATCACGCCGGCCCGGGCGTGGTGATCTCGTTCGCGATCGCCGGCGTGGTCGCGCTGCTCGCCGCGCTCTGCTACGCGGAGCTGGCGTCCAGCGTGCCGACCGCCGGCAGCGCCTACACCTACGCGTACGCGACCATGGGCGAGATCGTCGCCTGGATCATCGGCTGGGACCTGCTGCTGGAGTTCGCGCTCGGCTCGGCGGTGGTGGCCCGCGGCTGGTCCGGCTACCTCGCCGAACTCTTCGACCTGCCCAGCGCCTGGTTCGCCGAGGAGGGCAGCGTCGTCAACCTCGGCGCGATCGCCATCGTGCTGATCCTCGGCGCCATCGGCATCGTCGGCATCCGCGAGTCCGCCCGGGTGACCAACCTGCTGGTCCTCGTGAAGGTCGCCATCTGCGTCTTCATCGTGGTCGCCGGGCTGTTCTTCGTGAAGGCCGCCAACCTCAGCCCGTTCATCCCGACCACCGAGCCGGCCGGGGGCGGCGAGGACGGCATCCGGCAACCGGTCACCCAGGCCCTCTTCGGGCTCGAGCCGTCCGTCTTCGGCTTCGCCGGGGTGCTGACCGCCGCCGCGGTGGTGTTCTTCGCGTACACCGGGTTCGAGGCCGTGGCGAACCTCGGCGAGGAGACCCGCAAGCCCCGGCGCGACCTGCCGCTGGGCCTGCTCGGCACGCTGGGCGTCTCCACGGTGCTGTACATCGGCGTCTCGCTGGTCCTGGTCGGCATGGTGCGCTACACCGACATCGACGAGGGCGCCCCGATCGCCTCCGCCTTCGAGGCGGTCGGCGCCAACTGGGCCGCCGTCCTGGTCTCCATCGCCGCCGTCGCCGGCCTGACCAGCGTGATCCTGGTCGATCTGGTGGCCATGGGCCGGATCGGCTTCGCCATCGGCCGGGACGGGCTCATCCCGCCCTCGATCGCCAAGGTCCACCCGCGCTGGGGCACGCCGTACCGGATCTCGGCGATCATGACGATCGGCGTCGCCCTGCTGGCCGGCTTCCTGCCGCTCTCCGCGCTGGCCGACCTGGTCAGCATCGGCGCGCTCTGCGCGTTCGTGCTGGTCTCGGTCGCGGTGCCGATCCTGCGCCGGCGGCGCCCCGAGCTGGAGCGGCCGTTCAAGGTGCCGTTCTCGCCGGTGCTGCCGATCGTGTCCGCGCTGGCCTGCCTCTACCTGATGTTGAACCTGTCGGTGGAGACCTGGATCCGGTTCCTCGCCTGGATGTTGCTCGGCGCGCTCATCTACTTCGGCTACGGCCACCGGAAGAACCGCCTGGCCCGCGGCGAGGCGGCCACGGAGGAACCGGCACCCGCCGCCCGCTGACCCCGCGCGCGGAAGGGCCCCGGAGAAGGGGCCCTTCCGCGCGTTCAGGGGCGGGGCCGGGGCTCCGCCGTCGGGCCCTTCACGACCGGCCGGCCGTCGGTCCAGACCACCTCGTCGAGCCAGACCTGGCGGCCCGGGTCGGTGCTGCCCTCCTGGCCGGGCGGCCAGGCGTGGTACAGCAGCCAGGTGCGGCCGTCCTTCTCGACCATCGACGCGTGGCCCGGGCCGGAGGCCACCGCGTTCGACTTCAGGATCGGGTTCTCCCCGGCCTTCACGCACGGCCCCGTGGGGCTCTCGCAGACCGCGTAGCCCTCGGCGTAGGTGTCCCGGTCGTAGGCGTTGGCGGCGAAGAAGAGCAGCAGCTTCCCGTCGTGCCGGTGGAAGAACGGCCCCTCGATCAGCGTGCCCTCCCAGGGCTCGGTCTGCTTGAGCAGCTTCGCCGGCGAGCCGACCAGCCGGAGCCCGTCGGGCGAGAGGCGCTGCGACCAGAGCCAGGTGTCCACCCCGATGGCGTTCCCGTCGTTCTTCCAGAGCAGCCAGAGGCTCCCGTCGGCGTCCCGGTACGGGCTGGCGTCGATCGAGCCGCCCAGCTCCGCCTGGCAGACCAGCGGCCCCTCCGTGTCGTCCCGGTACGGCCCGAGCGGGGTGCTCGCCACCGCCCGGCCGAGGCACTGCCGGCCGGAGTCACGGTCGGCCACCGTGTAGTAGAGGGCGAACCGGTCCGGGGCGAGCTGGATGACCTCCGGCGCCCAGGTCTTCCCGGCGTCGGCCCAGGCCGGCAGCTCCGGCAGGGCGTCGCCGGCCTCGGTCCACTCGACCAGGTCGGGCGAGGTGAGCACGGGGACGTTCCGGCCACCGGAGTTGGTGTGGAACAGGTACCAGGTGTCGCCGACCCGGATCGCCTGCGGGTCGGGGGCATCGGTCCGGATGACCGGGTTGGTGTACACGGGTGCGCCCTCCGGCGTACTCGACGGGGTTTCTCCGCTGCCGCAACCGGCGACGAGCAGCGCGGCGGCCAGGGCCGCCGCGCCGCGTCGCCACGTCCGCCGGTCGGTCATCCCTTCAGACCGCTGCGCGACACGCCCTGGATGATGTGCCGCTGGGCGAGCACGAAGAGGATCAGCACGGGCACGCTGGCCAGCACCGCCCCCGCCATGATCACCGGGTAGTCGGTCACGTAGGCGCCCTGG
Source organism: Micromonospora chaiyaphumensis (assembly GCF_900091435.1). Classification (GTDB taxonomy): domain Bacteria; phylum Actinomycetota; class Actinomycetes; order Mycobacteriales; family Micromonosporaceae; genus Micromonospora; species Micromonospora chaiyaphumensis. The sequence goes on along the minus strand of NZ_FMCS01000004.1, from coordinate 517,056 downwards.
AGCAGGCCCAGGCCCGCCGGCAGGGTCAGCCGCTCGGGGCTGAACAGCACGTAGACCGGCCACAGGAAGTCGTTCCAGTTGGTGAGGAACGACAGGACCGCCAGGGTGGCCAGCGCCGGCTTCGACAGCGGCAGCAGCACCCGGGAGAAGACCTGCCAGTGGTTCGCCCCGTCCAGCACCGCCGCCTCCTCCAGCTCGGCCGGGATGGAGAGGAAGAACTGGCGCAGGAAGAAGACCCCGAACGCGCTCGCCGCGCCCGGCACGACGATCACCGTGAGGGTGTCGATCCAGCCCAGCCGGTCGGCGATCACGAAGTTCGGGATGATCAGCGAGGTGGGCGGCAGGAACAGCGTCCCGACGATCAGCGCGAAGCTCAGCTTCCGGCCCCGGAACCGCAGCCGGGCCAGGGCGTACGCGGCCATCGACGCGGTCACCAGCACCAGCAGCGTGTGCAGGCTGGCGGCCAGCATGCTGTTGAGGAACCAGCGCAGCACCGGGTTGGCGGTGTTGCCGAGGATCTGGTCGTAGCCGTAGGTGGAGAACGGGTTCGGCAGCCAGCTCGGCGGGTCCTGCTGCGCGTCGTCGTAGGTCTTCAGGGAGGTCAGGGCCATCCAGACCAGCGGGGTCACGAAGACCGCGGTGATCAGGACCAGCGCGGTGTAGCGCGCCACCCGACGCACGTTCGTCATGGTCGCCCCCTCAGTCTTCCCGGTAGCGGAACAGCCGGAAGTTGACGATGCTGACGACCGCCAGCAGCAGCGCGAAGAGCACGCTCATCGCGGACGCCTGGCCGACGTCGTAGTTGCGCAGGCCCTCGTCGACGATCCGCCAGACCACGGTCCGGGTCTGCTCGCCCGGTGCCCCCTGCGTGATGAGGAAGGACTGCCCGAAGACGTTCGCCGAGGCGAGGATCGTCGTGGTGAGCACGAAGAGCAGCACCGGGCGCAGCCCGGGCAGGGTGACGTGGCGGAACCGGTCCCAGGCGCTCGCGCCGTCGACCTTCGCCGCCTCGTACAGCTCGGCCGGGATGTCCTGAAGGCCGGCCAGGTAGATCACCGCGTTGAAGCCGCAGGTCCACCAGACCGTCACGCCGACCAGGGAGACCCAGGCCCATGGCACGTCGGTCACCCAGGGGGTGTCCGCGGGCAGCCCGACCGCGCCGAGCAGCCGGTTGATCAGGCCGAGGTTCGCGTCGAGCAGGAAGCGCCAGAGCAGGCCGATCACCGCGACACCGAGCACGTACGGGGCGAAGAAGGCGGCCCGGAAGAACGTCCGGCCGGGGAACTTCTCGTTCAGCAGCAGGGCCAGGCCCAGCGGGACGACCACCAGCAGCGGCACCGACAGCACGGTGAAGATCGCGGTCGCCCGGACACTGGACCACCAGTCCGCGTAGTCCGCCGAGTCGCTGGAGAACAGGTCGCGGTAGTTCTCCAGCCCGATGAACGGCCGGTTCGGCAGCTGGAGGTCCCACTGGTGCAGGCTGATCCAGACGCCGAACACGATCGGTGCCAGCCCGAAGACCAGGAAGAGAACCAGGTACGGCGCGAGGAAGAGGTAGGGCGTCGCCCGGTGCCCCCGTTCCGTCGCGCCCCGGCGGCGGGCGCGGCCCGCCGGGGGCGGCGCGTCGTCACGCGCCGCCCCGACCTCGATCACGTCCGCCACGGCGGATCAGCTCCCGTACTTCTTGCGGTTGTCCTCGAGCTGCTTGTTCGCCTTGGTCACCCCGTCGTCCAGCGCCTGCTTCGGCGACTTCTTGCCGAGCGCCGCCTCGTTGAACGAGTTGTAGAACGTGGTCATGACCTCACCGAGGCCCGGCGCGGCCGGCGGGAAGGCGGCGTACTCCAGCTCCGGGGCGAGCGCGCTGATCTCCGGCAGGGCCTTGAACTCGGCGCCCTCCCGGACCTCCTTGCGGGCCGGGATCTGGCCACCCTTGGCCCAGTCGAGCGAGTGCTGGCTGAGCCAGTTGATGAAGACCTTCGCCCCGGAGACCTTGTTGTTGTCGGCGCTGCGCTGCTTGACGATCGTGAAGTTGTGCGAGTTCGCCCAGGTGGCCTTCTGGCTGCCGAGCTGCGGCAACGGGGCGACGCCCCACTGCACCGACGGGCTCTTCTTCAGGTCGTTGATCTGCCAGATGCCGTTGAAGTTGAAGGCGTTCTTGCCGCTCTTGAGCGCCAGGTAGTCGGCGTCCTGGCCCACGTTGGCGGGGGAGAAGCCCTGCTTGATCATGTCAACCAGCCAGGTGCACGCCTCGACGGCCGGGTCCGAGTTGAAGGTCGCCTTCGCCACCTCGGCGTCGAAGAGCGTCCCGCCCCACTGGTGCAGCAGGCTGTAGAAGGTCATGCCGCCGGTGAACTGGAACGGGCTGACCCAGAAGCCCTGCACGCCGGCCTTCTTCAGCTCGGTCAGCGCCGCCGTGTACTCGTCCCTGGTCGTCGGCGGCTTGTTCGGGTCCAGGCCGCCCTTCTGCATGACGGCCTTGTTGTAGTAGAAGCCCATCGGGTGCATGTCCAGCGGGATGCCGTACCGCTTGTCGTGGTAGATGCCGCCCTTCCACACCGTCGGGGCGAAGTCACCCTCGCTCAGGCCCAGGGCCTTGGCCACGTCGTCCAGCTCGGTGATGACGCCGCGGGCCGCGAAGGTGGCGAGCTGGTCCATGTGCATGACCGCGATGTCCGGGCCGTTGCCGCTGGTGACCGCGCCGGGCAGCTTGCTGTAGTAGTCCTGCCACTCGTACGTGATGACGCTCACGGCGATGTTCTGGTGCTCGCTGTTGAACTGCTCGACCAGCTTCTTGAAGATGTCGCCGTCGCCGCCGGTGAAACCGTTCCAGAGCTTCAGGTCGACCTTCGGGCCGGTGTAGTCCTTGCCGCCGTTGCCGGCCGCGGTGGACCCGTTGGTGCTGCTGCCACCGCCGCAGCCGGCCAGCGTCAGCGTGGCCGCCGCGCCGAGCCCGACGCCGAGGCCGAGCAGGCGGCGCCGGCTCATCTCGTTCTGGATCATGCTTACTCCTTGGGGGACGGGATGCAGTATTGCCTGGTCACGGCTGAGGCGCGAAGCGCAGCAGGTTCCAGGAGCAGGCGGGCAGCGCCACGGAGCACCGGCCGCCGTCGAGGGTGGGGGTGGTGACCTCCCGAGGCGTCACCCGGTCGGGCTCCGCCTCGGTGTTCGTGGCGGCCGGGTCGGCGCCGGCCGCGAGGGTGGTGTGGGTTTCAAAGGAGAGTCGTGGCAGGCCGCGCAGGTCGAGCTGAAGCGCGAGGTCCGCGTCGCCCCGGTTGACGGCGAAGACGGCCAGCCCGCCGGTCTCCTCGTCGTGCACGGCCACGGTGTCCAGCACGGGAACCTCGCCGTACCGCTTCGTCTCGTACGTCGGGCCGACCGGCTCGGTGCGCAGCACCGTGCCCCGCGCGTGGCGGGCGGTGAGGGCGAACGGGTGGAAGATGCTCTGCCGCCAGGCCGGCCCGCCGTTCCGGGTGCGGATCGGCGCGATCACGTTGGCGAGCTGCGCCTGGCAGGCCACCCCGACCCGGTCGGCGTGCCGGAGCAGGGTGATCAGCAGGTCGCCGACGACCACCGCGTCGACGGCGTTGTAGTCGTCCTCGATGAGGGCCGGCGCCTCGACCCAGCCGCGCCGGTCCAGGTCGGCCTGGAGGCGGGACTGGTACCAGACGTTCCACTCGTCGAAGGAGATCTTCAGCTTGCGCCTGTGCCGCTGCTTGGCGGCCACGTGGTCGGCGGTGGCGACCACCTCGCGGATGAAGTTGTCCATGTCCACGGCCGAGGCCAGGATGCTGGCCCGGTCGCCGTCGGACGGGTCGTAGTAGGTGTGGGCCGAGATGTAGTCCACGTGCTCGTAGGTGTGCTCCAGCACGGTCGCCTCCCAGGAGGCGAAGGTCGGCATCCCCCGGTTGGAGCTGCCGCAGGCGACCAGGCTGATCGAGGGGTCGATCATCTTCATGGCGCGGGCGGTCTCGGCGGCGAGCCGGCCGTACTCGTCGGCCGTCTTGTGGCCCACCTGCCACGGCCCGTCCAGCTCGTTGCCGAGGCACCAGAGCCGGACCCCGTACGGATCCTCGGCGCCGTGCTTGCGGCGCAGGTCGGACAGCTGGGTGCCGCCCGGGTGGTTGGCGTACTCCAGCAGGTCGCAGGCCTCCTGGACACCACGGGTGCCGAGGTTGACCGCCATCATGGGCTCGACACCGGCCTCGGCCGCCCAGGTCATGAACTCGTCCAGGCCGAACGCGTTGGTCTCGATGGTCTTCCAGGCCAGGTCGAGCCGCCGGGGACGGTCGCCGACCGGGCCCACGCCGTCCTCCCAGCGGTAGCCGGAGACGAAGTTGCCGCCCGGGTAGCGGACCACGGAGACGCCCAGCTCGCGGGTCAGCTCCAGCACGTCACGCCGGAAGCCGCGCGCGTCGGCGTTCGGGTGGCCGGGCTCGTAGACGCCGCCGTAGACGCAGCGACCCATGTGCTCGACGAACGAACCGAAGAGGCGACGGTCGGCCGCGCCGATGGTGAAGGTCGGGTCGATCGTCAGCTGCGCGTTCCGCACGGGTGCCACCCTTTCCTCGGTGCTGTTCCGGGTGACCTCGGTCACCGGTGTCCCTGGTTTGTACAACGTTGTAAGCAACGATGTAAAGGGGTCGTTACGTCGTCGTGACGCGGTAGAGTGCGGCCCAGCAGTCACCCGGGAGGAAGTTCAGTGCGGCACAGGCTCAAGGACGTCGCGGAACGGGCCGGCGTGTCGGTGAAGACCGTCTCCAACGTGGTGAACGGCTACCAGCACGTCCGCGCGGACACGCGCGCCCGGGTCGAGGCGGCCATCGCCGAGCTCAACTACCGCCCCAACCTCTCGGCCCGCAACCTGCGCAAGGGGCGCACGGGCGTGATCGCCCTGGCCGTGCCGGAGCTGGACATCCCCTACTTCGCCGAGCTGGCCCGGCACGTGGTCACCGCCGCCGCCGAGCACGGCTGGACGGTGCTCATCGACCAGACCGGCGGCGGCCCGGAGCAGGAACGCAAGGCGGCCAGCGGCATCGCCGACCACATGATCGACGGCCTGATCTTCAGCCCGCTCGCGCTCACCGCCGACGACCTCGCGGGCCTCGACGGCATGCCCATGGTGCTGCTCGGCGAGCGGGTCGACCACGGCCCCGCCGACCACGTCGTGGTCGACAACGTGGCCGCCGCCCGGGAGATCACCGCCCACCTGGTCGGGCTCGGCCGCCGCCGGATCGCCGCGATCGGCTCGCAGCGCACGCCCGAGGGCGCCAGCGCCCGGCTCCGCCTGGCCGGCTACACCGCCGCGCTGGCCGACGCCGGCATCGCCTACGACGAGCACCTGGTGGCGCCCGCGCCGGCCTGGCACCGCGCGGACGGCGCGGCCGCCATGCGGCACCTGCTGACCACCGGCGTACGCCCCGACGCCGTCTTCTGCTTCAACGACACCCTGGCCCTCGGCGCGCTGCGCGCCCTGCACGAGGCCGGCCTGCGGGTGCCCGACGACGTCGCGGTGGCCGGCTTCGACGACATCGAGGACGGCCGCTTCTCCATCCCCACCCTGAGCACGGTCGCCCCCGACAAGGAGCGCATCGCCCGCCTGGCGGTAGAACTCCTGGCCAACCGCCTGACCGCCGACCCGGAAACCCCACCCCGGGAACTGGTCGCCCCCCACCGCCTGGCCCTCCGCGAGTCCGCCCCATCACGTCGATCATGAGGTTAACGGCGAAGTTGATCTCCTGGGGTGCCGCCAACCTCATGATCGACGGCGCGACCCGTGAGGGTCAGTCGAAGAAGCGGGCCAGGTGGGATCTCGACGGTTGTGCGGCGTCGGGTGGGAGGGGGGTCAGGTCGGCGAAGATCGAGGCGCCGTCGCAGCCCACGTGCAGCGGATACCAGCGCGGGGTGCCGGGCGGGCGCTGACCGCAGATGCCCTTGAAGGTCTGCACGTCCAGCAGGCGCACGTGGGTGGGGTCGGCCACCGCGTTCACGTGCCGCCACCAGGGGCTCATCACGTGCAGCACGCCGCCCGGGCGCAGCACCCGGTGGCACTCGTCGAGCAGAGGCAGGAAGTCGATGAGGTGCTCCAGGATGTGCACGGCGAAGAGCACGTCCACCGAGTCGTCCGCCAGCGGCAGCGAGGCGGACAGGTCGGCCACCGCGTTCACCCCGGGCGCCGGGTAGATGTCCAGGCCCAGGTTTCCCGGCCACTGCTTGGTCGCTCCGCAACCCAGGTCGACCACCACGGGCGCCCGGCCGCCGACGCTCACCCGGCACCACACGCCCAGCACCCCGTCGAGCCGGCCCACCAGGTCCCGGACCAGCCGCAACTGGGCCGGGTCGGCGACCGCGCCGTCGAGGTGGGCGACGCCCCGGTCGAAGCGCACGTCCACGGTCAGCCCGCGCAGCCGCTCGTCGTGGCGGGCCTGATCGGCCCACGCCTCGGCGAGGAAGCCGTCGACCTCCCGCAGCCGCTCGCCCGAGAGTGCGGATTGCCCCACCGCCACCATGCGCCCACCTCCCGGGCGGCGCGATACCCGCATCCCCGCCCGATATGCCTGCCCCGCCCGGATCGGGGCGCCGCCGACCGTGTGGCGGTCAGCCGGCGATGGTGCGGCGGGCGCTGCGGGAGCCGCGCATCCGCTGGCGGGGCTGCGGCGCGGCCGCCTTCGGCCGTTTCAGGTGGTAGCGGTGCAACTCGTTGTTGCCGGGCAGGGACGGGTCCTCGCTCATCGCGACCAGTTCCCACCCCTGGTCGCCGGCCCGGTTCAGGTGGGCCAGCGCGGTGTCGCCGTACGGCGTGACGTCGATCATGGAGCCGTCCGGGCCGTACCAGATGAAGACGACCTCCCACCCGATGTCGGTGGTGGCGGCCTGGCGGCGGCGGACCAGCAGCGCGTACTCCCACTTGAGCATGGGGTCATTCTCACCCCGCGCGACCGGGTCGGCACGGATCAATCCTCGGCGATCCGTCCGTCCGCCACGCGCAGCCGCCGGTTGACGCTCACCGCGTCCAGCATCCGCCGGTCGTGGGTCACCAGGAGCAGGGTTCCCGGGTAGCCGGCCAGGGCCGATTCGAGCTGCTCGATCGCCGGCAGGTCCAGGTGGTTGGTCGGCTCGTCGAGCACCAGCAGGTTCACCCCGCGCCCCTGGAGCAGGGCCAGCGCGGCCCGGGTGCGCTCGCCGGGGGAGAGGGTGGCCGCCGGCCGCAGCACGTGGTCGGCCCGGAGGCCGAACTTGGCCAGCAGCGTCCGCACGTCCGCGGGGTTCAGCTCGGGTACGGCGGCGCCGAACGCGTCCAGCAGGGGCTGGTCGCCGAGGAAGAGCCCCCGGGCCTGGTCCACCTCGCCCACCACCACGCCCGGGCCGAGCGCGGCGTGTCCCTCGTCGAGCGGCAGCCGGCCGAGCAGCGCGGCCAGCAGCGTGCTCTTGCCGGAGCCGTTCGCCCCGGTGATCGCCACCCGGTCGGCCCAGTCGATCTGGAGGTTCACCGGGCCGATTGTGAAGTCGCCGCGGCGGACCACGGCGCCCCGGAGCGCGGCCACGACGGCGCCGGCGCGGGGCGCGGCGGCGATCTCCATCCGCAGCTCCCACTCCTTGCGCGGCTCCTCGACCACCTCCAGCCGCTCGATCAACCGCTCGGTCTGCCGGGCCTTGGCGGCCTGCTTCTCGCTGGCCTCGGAGCGGAACTTGCGGCCGATCTTGTCGTTGTCGGTGGCCTTGCGGCGGGCGTTCTTCACGCCCTTCTCCATCCACGACCGCTGCGTCCGGGCCCGCGCCTCCAGCTGGGCCCGGGTGCCGGCGTACTCCTCGTACTCCTCGCGGGCGTGCCGGCGGGCCACCTCGCGCTCCTCCAGGTAGGCCGCGTAGCCGCCGCCGAAGTGGTTGACCTGGCCTTGGTGCAGGTCCAGTTCCACCACCCGGGTGACCGTGCGGGTGAGGAACTCCCGGTCGTGGCTGACCAGCACCGTGCCGGCCCGCAGTCCGGTGACGAAGCGTTCCAGCCGGTCCAGGCCGGCCAGGTCCAGGTCGTTGGTGGGCTCGTCGAGCAGGAAGACGTCGTACCGGCTCAGCAGGAGGGAGGCCAGCCCGGCCCGGGCCGCCTGACCACCGGAGAGGCCCGTCATCGGGTGGTCCAGGTCGACGTGGAGACCCAGTTCGGCGGCGACCTGCTCGGCCCGCTCGTCCAGGTCCGCACCGCCCAGGTCCAGCCAGCGCTCCAGCGCCGTGCCGTACGCGTCGTCCGCGCCCGCCGCCCCGGCGGTCAGCGCCTCGGTGGCGGTGTCCAGCGCCGCCTGCGCCGCGGTCACCCCGGTGCGCCGGGCCAGGAAGCCGCGGACCGTCTCGCCCGGCCGGCGCTCCGGCTCCTGCGGCAGGTAGCCGACGGTGGCGGTGGGCGGGTTCAACGCCACCGACCCCTGCTCCAGCGGCTGGAGCCCGGCGAGGGTACGCAGCAGCGTGGACTTGCCGGCACCGTTCACCCCGACCAGCCCGACCACGTCGCCCGGGGCGACCACCAGGTCGAGGTCGGTGAAGAGGAGGCGGTCGCCGTGCCCGGCGGTGAGGTCCTTGGCGATCAACGTGGCACTCATGAGGAGATCGAGCCTACCGGCGCGCGGAATCGATCGACCCGCGCTCGGCGCCCGGCCGCCGTGAGGGAGACTCACAGCCGTGGAGACCACTCTGGCGATCGACTGCGGGGGCGGCGGGATCAAGGCCTCCGTGCTGGACGCGGCGGGGACCATGCGGGCCCGGCCGCTGCGGGTCCCCACCCCGTACCCCCTGCCGCCCGCCCTCTTCGTCAAGACGCTGCTGGACCTCGGCGGCCGGCTGCCCCCGGCGGACCGGCTCACCGTCGGGATGCCCGGCATGATCCGGCACGGCGTGGTGGTGGCCACCCCGCACTACGTGACCCGCTCCGGCCCGCGCAGCCGGGTCGACCCCGACCTGGTCGCCGAGTGGTCCGGGTACGACGCGCGCAGCGCCCTGGCCGACGCGTTCGGCATCCCGGCGCTGGTCCTCAACGACGCCGAGGTGCACGGCGCGGGCGTGGTCGCCGGGACCGGTTGCGAGCTGGTGCTGACCCTCGGCACCGGGCTCGGCAGCGCGCTCTTCGACGGCGGGGTGCTCGCCCCGCACCTGGAGCTGTCGCACGCCCCGGTGCGCTGGAACACCACCTATGACACGTACGTCGGGGAGCCGGAACGGCGGCGCCTCGGCGACGCGTTCTGGTCCCGGCGGATCCGCCAGGTGGTCGACGGCCTGCGGCCGGTCTTCCGCTGGGATCGGCTCTATCTGGGCGGCGGCAACTCCCGCCTCATCCGGCCGGACCAGCTGACCCGGATGGGCGACGATGTCGTGGTCGTCCCGAACACAGCCGGAATCGTCGGTGGTGTCCGGGCCTGGGAGCTGGTCGGGGACCGGTACGACCCGACCTCCTGAGCACGATCTTCGGCGAAGGAACACTCGCGGTACGGCTGGTGTTGTGCCAGCGTCGGAGAAAGGGCTGGCGCGACACGAGGAGGTGGGTCGAGTGGATCTTCTGGCGGAGTACCGGCGGGCGACCATGTTCTTCGAAGCGGGTGACCCGACCGGAGCGGCCCGGCTGCTCGAACCGATCGTCGAGGCCGAGCCCGGCAACTCCTCGGTGCGGCAGCTGCTGGCCCGGGCGTACTTCCAGTCGGCCCAGCTCAACCGGGCCGAGGAGCAGTTGCGCGAGCTGGTCGACCGGGACCCGAGCGACCACTACGCGCACCACGTGCTCGGCCGGACGCTGGAGCGGATGAACCGCCCCGCCGACGCGCTGCGGCACCTGCGGATCGCCGCGGCCATGTACTCGACCAACGCCGACTACACCGCGGCGCTGCGCCGGGTGGAGGGCAAGGTCGGCGGCCGCTGACGGTTGACTGCGAAGGGCAGCCCCGCGGGGCTGCCCTTCGGTGTACCTACGATGGTCGGGTGAAGCTCAAGCTCGATCTCCACGAGATCTACAACAAGGGCTACGAGATCGACCGTGCCCTGCGGGACATCATGAACGAGGCCGTGGCGAAGAAGGCCAGCATGGTGGAGATCATTCCGGGGAAGGGCTCCGGCCAGCTGAAGAAGAAGGTGCTGCGCTTCCTCGACCAGAAGGACGTCAAGCAGCTCTATCACCGGGTCGAGAAGGACTCGAAGAACTTCGGCCGCCTCTTCGTCCACTTCCGCTGGAAGTGAGTTCCGGGTCTACATGCGGGCCTGGCGGCGGCCGGCGATCGTTCCGGCGGCAAGCGTGCTCGCCATGACTGCCGCGAGAACAAGGATCGCGGTGATGGAGATGTCTACTGGCCACCCCGCTTGTCTGGAACCGAGCAGATAGGTGGCCTGTGCCAAGGCCGGCGCCAGGAGAAGCACCGAGGCGACGATGGGCATCCGTGCATCGACCGGCGCGGTGATGACGGCCAGTGCGGCGAACGCGCACAGGGACATCAGTGGTGCGTCCAACCAGCCGTTGATCGGGCTCGGCGCCAGAGCGACGACTGCCAGTGCCCCGAGGACGGGCCAGGCCCACGGTCGGGCCACGGGCGTTCGGGGTGCGCGGAGCAGTCGCAGCAACGCCAGCGAAGCCAGCAGCGCTGGCCAGAACTGGGGAAGCATCGCGTCCTGGAGGTCATAAACCGACGAGAACCAGGCCGAGAGGTCCCACCCGTTTGCCGACGCATGTTGCGCGGCCACGGTCAAGATCGCCGCAGCGAATGCCAGCCGGTAGCTACCCCACGCCGCAGCGAAGAGCGCGATGGTCAGCAGCGCCGGAATGACGATGAACCACCATGCGCCGGGGTTGTACGGGCCCTCCGACAGCATCGTCACCAAGACCCCGAGCGGGCCTCCGGCCCGCTGCGTCAAGCCGTACACGAGCAGGGACAGCGCGGACAGCCGCAGCGCGGAGTATCCCAGCGCCGATCGCGAGCCGAGACGGTCGACACCGGTGCGGGCGCGCAGCCCTCCGACCACGAGCGACGCCGCCTCCCGAAGGCTCGGCCGCCGGGGGTCGTCAGCCGTGGCGAGCAGGGTTTCGAGCATCTCGTCCGCGCGATACTGCCGGTAGGCGCGGGGGTAGGCCCGCAGCAGCCACCGGTAACGGCGCTCCAGCTCGGTCATGCCGGCACCACCCGGCCCGCGGCCATCGGGCGGACGGAGCGGTTGCGAACGACGCTCGCCGCCGCAGCCATCCGCTCCGCCTCCGCGGTCAGCGCGGACATGCCTCGCTGGGTCAGCTCATAGGTGCGGCGGGCGCGACCGTTGACCACCGCTTCCTCGGCCACCCGCACCATCTCCTCACCGGTGAGCCGGTCCAGAGCGGCGTAGAGGGTGCCCGTGGTGAGGCGTACGCGCCCGTCGGACAACTCCTGCGCCCGTTTGACGATCGCGTAGCCGTGCAGGGGTTCGTCCTGCAACGCGGCCAGGATGAAATAGGTGGGTTCGCGCATCGACGCGGAGGACCTAGTCATGTCGTCAACATAAGCAGATGATCGACGTATCGGTCAAGATCCCCGAGCCGGGACCCCTGCCGGCTCACTCCGGTGGTGAGCCGGCATGTTGATGCGGGTCAGTACGTGACGGGGATGCTGGTCATTGGAGATGTGAACCATGTTCTCCCGGCTGACCGGGGTCCTGGAGAGCGCGACGGTGATCTTCGTACGCTGCGGTGGCACCGCCAGCACGGCCGCACCGTCCCGGAACGCGACCCGCTGGCCGATCGTGTGCGAACGAAGTCGTCGAACTCCGCTCCGCGCGAATCCCTCATCCGACCTCCCGGCCTCGTCACCCAGCAAGACCCGGGTCGGCCCGTGAGGTTTACCGGCCCGGCAGGGTCGTCTGAAGCCGGCGGGCTCCGGCCGCGGGAAGTGGACCCGGAAAGGCCGATTCGCCCGGATAATTGCCGGAAAGGCAGTGCCCCGGGGCGGCGGGAGGCCGGGCATGACGACCGGAGGCAGCAGCGAGCTGGTGCGCCCGCCGGGAGGCTCGACCCGCGCCACCCTGCTGGAGCTGCTCTTCGACGTCGTCTTCGTGGCGGCGCTGGCCCTGGTCTCGATGCTGATCGCGGACCGGCCCTCGTGGCGCGGCGTCGCGCCGGTCCTGATCATGCTGATGGCGGTCTGGTGGACCTGGTCGATCACCTCGACGACCACCGACTTCTACGACCCGGACCAGCTACCCATCCAGGCCATCCTCATGGTGACCATGTTCGGCGCCGTGGTGACGGCGGCGGCGCTGGCCGTCGACTCGCACGCGCTGGTCTTCGCGGTCGGCTACGTGACGCCGCACCTGGTGCGCGGGGCGGTGCTGGTGACCGTGCTGCACCCGCGCCAGCGCACGGCCGAGCAGCGGGCCGCCCGCTTCCTTTTCTGGTTCGTGGTCTCCGGCTTCTTCTGGATCGGCGGGGCGCTGCTGCCGGACGGGTGGCCGGTGGTGCTCTGGGCCGTCGCCGTGACGATCGACTACGTCTCGGCCGGCGCGCGCTACCCGACGCCCGGTCTCGGCCGGGTGCCGCTCGGCCAGTACGAGAAGACGACCGAGCACCTGGGCGAGCGCTACCAGCAGTTCGTCATCCTGGCGCTCGGCGACGTCATCCTGGTGCCGACCCTGGAGATCAGCCGCTCCGACTTCACGCTGGCCCGGTCGGCCGCCTTCGTGACCGCCTTCGCCACCATGCTGCTGCTCTGGCAGATCTACGTCCTGGGTGCCGGTCAGATCGTGCGGACCAGCGCCCCGCGGGTGCTCCGGCGGGCGACCCGGCTGGCGCCGTACACCCACCTGGTCATGCTGGCCGGCATCGTCTGCACCGCCGCCGCGTTCGACCTGGTCGTCGAGCGGCCTACCGGCGACACGCCGGGGCGGTGGATCGCCTTGATCCTCGGCGGGCCGGCTCTGTTCCTGCTCGGTCGCACCCTGTTCACCTATCGGATCGTCGGCGTGGTCCCGTGGCATCGGGTGTTCTGGCTTCTCGTCCTGCTGGCGGCGATGCCATGGGTGGGCGAGTGGCCCCCGGTGCTGGTCACCACCCTCGTCGTGCTGATGCTGGCGGGGGTGGTGACCGGCGACGCCATGGGCGGGCGCTTGATCCGTCCCCTGCTGCGGGGGCGGCCCGGCTGATCTTGCTCAGCCGAGCGGTGAGTCTTCATCACCCAGTTAGTTGCTCCGAGTAACTGGTTGTCCGGCGGCAAGCACCGGGCTGGTTGATCTTGCGGACGCCTGCGCTGTGACACTCTCTGCCCGGGTCGCTCCCGCCCGGGGCGTCCCAATGACCTGCAGAAACAAGCACAGGTGAGACCTCGGCCCGGAACGGCCGCCGGAGTCTCACGATCGTCCATGAAAGGCACAACGACATGTCGCAGCCCACCCCGACCCCTCCGCCGGGGTACGCCCCCGTGCCCCCGCCGAAGAAGGGGATGTCGACGGGCCTGAAGATCTTCCTCATCATCGGCGGCCTGGCCGTCCTGCTCTGTGGCGGCGGCCTCGTGGCGTGCACCGCCCTGGTCGGCAAGGCGGCCGACGACATCAGCAAGAGCCAGGATGCGAAGGCCGGGCACGTCGAGCTCAAGTCGTGTGAGGCCGAGTCGGCCGGCGACGAGTTCCTGGCGAACGTGAAGTTCGACGTCGAGGTGAACAACACCAGCAAGGACCAGAACACCTACCTCGTCGACGTGTTCGTGCTCGACGCCAAGGGCACCCGGGTGGGCAACACCACCGCCATCGTCTCCGACGTGCGGCCCGGCCAGAAGGCCGTCGAGGAGGGCATGGTCGTCCTGAGCCAGAAGGTGACGGGCGACGTCAGCTGCAAGATCGACAAGGTCTCCTGAACCGATGACCGTGGCCCCCGGGCGATCCCCCGGGGGCCACGCGGCTCGCCGACTGCAGCGTCAGCCCTCCTTGCGGACCCGGTAGGCGAGGTGGGTGACCTCCTTGCCCTGGACGACCCGGGTGGGCCCCTCCAGCTGGACGGGTGCGATCCGCAGGCCGGCGAAGAACGGGATGCCGTCGCCGAGCAGGACCGGGACGAGATCGATGTGGACCTCGTCGAGCAGGCCGGCCTGCAGCACCTGGGTCGCGATGGTGCCGCCGTTGACGCCGACCTCCTTGTCGCCGGCGAGGGCCTTCGCCCGCTCGATCGCGGCCTCGATGCCGTCGGTCACGAACACGAACGAGTCGCCCTCCCGGTCCCAGCCCTCCGGCACGCGGTGCGTGACCACGACCACCGGCACGTCCATGGGGTGCCGGCCGCCCCAGCCGTCGGTCATGTCGAACAGCCGCCGGCCGACCACGAGCGCACCGGTCCGCCCGGTCAGCTCGCGCACGTGTTGCGCGCTCGCCGCCGACGTGCGGAACGTCATGCCGGGGGTGGCCGTCGGGATCTCCACGTCACCGTTGCCGTACCACTGGAAGAGGTGCTCGAACCCGCCGTGGGACGTGTCGGCGATGTAGCCGTCCAGCGACATGGTGGCTCCGGTCGTCACCTTCGTCATCGTTCTGCTCCTCGGGATCGTGGGCCTGCGTTCACCCAGGAGTAGAAGCTGGGCGGCTCCTCTCGACATCCGTCCCGGAACTTTTCCTAGAGGGGATACGTCCGGGCCACCGCCAGCATCTCCGAGCTGTGCGAGCCGACCACGCCGACGTCCGCGGGCCGGGCCCGGAACCCGGGCAGGCCGCCCAGCCCGTCGCTGGCGTCCATGACCCGCAGGTTCACCTGCCCCGCCTTCGGCACCAGCGTCAGCGTGACCTCGACACCCTCCAGCGGCGGTGCGTGGAAGACGACGCCGAAGCCCCACCGGCCGTCCCGCGCCTTGACCGGCACGTCCCGACCGGCCACGGTCGCCGACCGCACCTCGGCCGTGGACGTGTCCACGTGCAGGGAGAGCAGCCGGACCGGCCGCTGCGGCCGCACCCGGACCCGCAGCACCCGCTGGTCGCCCGAGCGCGTGTCGGAGACGGTCTCCAGTTTCGGGGCGGGCAGGTCCGCCGCCTGGGCCGCTCCCGCCCGGAGCTCCGCGTCACCCAGCCCCGGGAAGTCGTCGGCCACGGAAACGGCGCGGTCCACGTACCCGTCGGTCCAGGGCTGGGGGTCCTCCTCGTGACTGAGCCACTGCGCCTTGCCGGTGCCGGCGTCGAGGGCGTACATGAGGTGGGTCGGCACGGGGTGCGCGGCGTCGAAGCGGTCCACCGCCAGGCCGACCCCGGCGAGCACCACTGCGGCGAGTGCGGCGGCGCCGGCGGGCAGCGCGCCGAGCCGGCGGGCCCGGAGCGCGAGCAGGCCGCGCTGGCCACCGGCCTGCGGGTGCAGCAGGTCCACGACGGGCAGCGCGGCCAGGCCGAGCAGCACGGCGAAGAGCGCCGCCACGCCGCCCATGCCCATGCCGAGCGCCGGGAAGAGCAGCACCACGGTGGGCAGCAGGATCACCACGGCGACCGCGCCGGCCAGGGTCACGGCGACCACCGGCCAGGGGCCGTCGCGGCGGGTGGCCAGCGCCGCCAGGCCGGCCAGGGCGCCGGCCAGGGCGGGCAGGGTCGTCAGGTACGCGCCGCCGGGCACCAGCACGGCGAGGAGCACCCCGAACAGGGCCAGCCAGACCAGGCCGCCGAAGGCCAGGGCGGCCGGGCCGGCCCAGCGGCGGGTCAGCGCGTACCAGGCGAAGAGGATCGCGGCGGCGAGCGCCACCACGGCGAGCCGGTACCAGACCGGGCGGTACGGGTCGAGCAGCTCGGCGTAGCCGGGACGGGCGGTGGTGACCGCGGTCCAGAGCAGCCACGCGCCCAGCGGGGCGGCGACGACCGGCACGAGGGCCAGCCCGACGCCGGCCACGAGCCGCCCGGTGGTGGCCCGGCCGCGCCGGCGCAGCAGGGCGCCGAGCACGCCGACCGCGAGCAGGGCGGCCAGGGCCAGCGGCAGGGTGAGCCAGCCGGGGTAGCGGACCAGCCCGCCGGGCACGGGGAAGTAGGTGTCGTCGTGATCGGAGCCCAGGTCACGCAGGTCGGTCCGGCCGAACTCGCGGGCCAGGCCCAGCGCGTTGTCGCCGTGCATCTGGAGGCTGCCCCGGTTCATGGCCGCCGGCACGTCGAGCGGGGTGTGGTAGACGGCGCCCCCGTCGATGTACGCGGAGTTCAGCCCGACGAACCGGTGGTCGAGGAAGGCCGTGAAGTCGGTGTCGTTGGGCAGCGCCCGGTAGATCTCCACGGCGAAGGAGGTGCCGACCGGGTGCGGGGCGGCGCGGCCGAACGCCTCCACCAGCCTCGCGTTGTTCCGGGACGTCTCGAACATGATCACCGGGCCGGTGGAGCCGCGCGCCTCCAGGTTGAGGACCACGCCGCCGTCGGCGGCCAGGGGGTGGTCGGCGGCGAAGCCGGCGGCCCCGCACAGGCACGCCTCCTCGGCGTCGGTGAGCACCAGGACCACGTCGTTGCGGGGGCGCGGGCCGGCGGCCAGCGCCCGGGCCACCTCCAGGATGGTGGACGTGCCGGCGGCGTCGTCGTTGCCGCCCGGCCCGGACTGCACCGAGTCGTAGTGGGCCACCAGGAAGACCCGGCCGGTGGGGTCGGTGCCGGGCAGCCGGGCGACCACGTTGCGGACCCGCGCGAGGGTCGCACCGCCGGCCGCCCCGCTGAGCTGCCCGGCCTCCGGGGCCACGGTGTCCTGCACCTCGGTCTCCAGGCCCAGCCCGCGCAGCACGCCCACGACGTGCTCCCGGACCTCGGCGTTGGCGGTGCTGCCGGCCACGTGCGGCCGCGCCGCGATGACCTTGACCTGCTGGTACGCCCGCTCGGCACTGAACACGTCGGCGGGCGCGTCGGCGGGGCGGGGCGCCGGGGTGGCCAGGTCGACCAGGACGCCGGCGCCGACGGCGAGCAGCGCGGCGAGCGCGGCCAGTGCGGCGGTCAGCCGACGCCGCGGCCGGGCCAGCGCCCGGTCGGCCGGTCGGGTGCGGGGTGGGCCCGGCCGGGCCGGCGCGCGGTCGGCGGGGCGGGTGGGGGGTACGCCCACTGGTGACTCCTCGGGGTGCTTCGAAGGTGGGCATCATCCTGCACCCCCGCGGCCTGCGGCGGCACTCCCGCCGGCCGGTGCGCTCCGGGCCGGACGCCGGTCGCGGCGTAACATCGGGCGTTGGCCGAGCCGCTGTTCGTCGGGTGGGCCCGTTCGCCCGCCCGCACCGACTCCGGTCGTGTTGTGTGCGACCGTCGGCTGATACAGGATCAGCAGGGCACTCGGAAGGAGCCCCGACATCACCAGCGAACTCCCGCGTCTCGCGGCGGTGACCCGGCCGCACCGGGGGGCCGGTCTGCCCGGCGTCCCCGTCGGGCCGCAGGCCGGGCTCGGGCACTACGCCAGCGTGCCGCCCGGCGAGCGGCTGCGGGTCCTGCTGGTCGAGGACGACGAGGGCGACGCCTTCCTGGTGGGCGAGCTGCTCGCCGAGACCAACTCGATGATCGACCTGCTGGTCGCCACCAGTCTCAGCGAGGCCCGGCAGCGGGTCATGGGTGTTGACTGCGTCCTGCTCGACCTGGGTCTGCCCGACGCGCAGGGCCTGGACGGGCTGCGCCAGGTGCTGGAGATGGCCAGCGGTGCGGCGGTCTGCGTGCTCACCGGCCGCTCCGACGAGCACCTGGGCATCGTGGCGGTCGCCGAGGGCGCGCAGGACTACCTGGTCAAGGGCCAGGTCGACGGCGTCCTGCTGACCCGGGCGCTGCGCTACGCGGTGGAGCGCAAGCGGGCCGACGAGAACGCCCGCCGGCTGCGCGAGGTGGAGCTGCGCCAGGCCGAGTCGGCCCGCCTGGAGCGCGGCCTGCTGCCCCAGCCGATCATGACCACCGACCAGGTGGCGGTGCACACCTTCTACCGCCCCGGCCGGCACGCCGCCCTGATCGGCGGTGACTTCTACGACGTGGTGCAGACCCGCCCGGACCGGATCGACCTGATCGTCGGCGACGTCTGCGGCCACGGTGTGGACGAGGCCGCCCTCGGCGTCGAGCTGCGGGTCGCCTGGCGGGCCCTGGTCCTGGCCGGGGTGCCGGACGACGAGGTGCTGCCCGCGCTGGAGCAGGTGCTCATGAGCGAGCGCCGGCTCCAGGAGATCTTCGCCACGGTGGCGACCACCCGCCTCGACCTGGCGGCCAACCGGGCCACCGTGCGACTCGCCGGTCATCCGCCGCCGCTGCTGCTCAGCGGGGGTAAGGTCGCCCCGGTGCCGGCCCGGGGCGGTCTGCTGCTCGGCGTACGGCCGCGCCGACCCGTTGCCTTCGACCTGGAGTTCGACACCGATGACTGGTCCCTGCTGATGTACACCGACGGCCTCATCGAGGGTCGGGTGGACAGCGGTGACGACCGGCTGGACGTGCCGGGGCTGACCGACCTGCTCGCCGACCCCGCCAACCGCGCCGTGCCCCTGGCCGAGCTGCCCGCCTGGCTGGTCGGCCGGGCCGAGCAGCTCAACGGCGGCCCGCTCGCCGACGACGTGGCCATGCTGCTGCTCACCCGCGGCGGTGGCCGATGAAGGCGTACCAGCAGGGGTGGACCCTGCGGCGGCGCGTCGGCGCGCTGCTCGGCGTGGTGCTCGTGCTGCTGCTCGGGCTGGCCGCCGCCGAGGCGACCCTCGCCGCCAAGAACCGGCAGAACATCGACGACGTGCTGATCAAGACCGGGCCGCTGCGGGTCCAGGCGCAGGAGCTGATGAGCGCCCTGCTCGACCAGGAGACCGCCGTCCGCGGCTACGCGGTGAACGGCGACCGCAACGACCTGGCGCCCTATCAGGACGGCCTGCGGCGGGAGCAGGACACTGTCGCCGACATGCGGAAGCTGGCCGTCGACTACCCGGACGTGCTGCGCGAGGTGGGCGTCGTCGAGCAGCGGGCCGCGCAGTGGCGGTCCGCCGTCGCCGAGCCGGTGATCACCACGACCGAGCGCAGCGGTCCGGCCGCCGGCCAGGCGTTGATCACCGACCAGACCCGCCAGCAGTTCGACAGCATCCGGTCCGCGGTCGACGGCCTCCAGGGCGAGATCCTGGAGGTCCGGCAGAAGACCGCCGACAAGGTCAACGCCACCAGCAATGTGCTGGTGGTGCTCCTGATCATCGCGGCCCTGGTGGTGGCGGTGGCCGGTGCGGTTCTGCTGCTCTCGCTCGACCGGATCCTGATCCGGCCGCTGGCCGGCCTCGTCAGCCAGGTGCGCGAGGTGGCCGGGGGTGACTACCGGCACCACATCGAGGGGTCCGGGCCGCCGGAGTTCCGCCTCCTCGCCGACGACATCGACGTCATGCGCCAGAAGATCGCCCGGGAGCTGGACGAGGTACGCGAGGCGCGGGAGCGCATCGAGTGGGTCAACAGCCAGCTCCAGAAGCAGGCCGAGGAGCTCACCCGGTCCAACCGCGACCTGGAGCAGTTCGCGTACGTCGCCTCGCACGACCTCCAGGAGCCGCTGCGCAAGGTGGCCAGCTTCTGCCAGCTCCTCCAGCGGCGCTACGCGGGCCAGCTCGACGAGCGGGCCGACCAGTACATCGCGTTCGCGGTCGACGGCGCGCAGCGGATGCAGCGGCTCATCAACGACCTGCTCGCGTTCTCCCGGATCGGCCGGCTCACCACCGGCTTCACCGAGGTCGACCTCAACAAGGTGATGGGCGACGTGGCCGGGCAGACCGAGGCGGCCCGGCAGTACGCCGACGCCGAGCTGACCTGGGACCGGCTGCCGGTGATCCGCGGCGAGGAGCCGCTGCTGACCAACCTGCTGGCCAACCTGGTCAGCAACTCGATCAAGTTCCGCCGGCCCGACGTGCCGCCGAAGGTGCACGTCTCGGCGCGGCTGGTCGACGACGAGTGGGAGATCAGCTGCCGGGACAACGGCATCGGGATCGAGCCGGAGTTCGCCGACAAGATCTTCGTGATCTTCCAGCGGCTGCACTCCAAGGACGCCTACCCGGGCACCGGCATCGGGCTGGCCATCGTCAAGAAGATCGTGGAATACCACGGCGGCCGGGTGTGGGTGGACACCGACACCACGGAGGGCACCACGATCCGGTTCACCCTCCCCGCGCTGCCGGAGGACGTCGCGGCGGCGCGGCCGGCGGAACCGGCCGAGGTCGAGGAGTCGACCGGGGACGACGCGGCGACCGGTGACGGTGCCGGGGACGCCGCGGTGAGCGTGGCCCGGCAGCCGGACGGCGCGGCACGGGAAGAGACGCCCGAGGGGGCGGCCCGAGACGGTACAACGGGTGGCATGAGGGAGACGGTGGGATGACCGCGCCGGCGGACGGCAAGAGCCCGATCGAGGTCCTGCTCGTCGAGGACGACCCGGGCGACGTGCTGATGACCCAGGAGGCGTTCGAGGAGCACAAGCTCCGCAACCGCCTCACGGTCGTCTCGGACGGCGCGGAGGCGCTGGCCTACCTGCGCCGCGAGGGCCAGTACGGGGACGCCGTGACCCCCGACCTGATCCTGCTCGACCTGAACCTGCCGCGCCGCGACGGCCGGGAGGTCCTGGAGGAGATCAAGAAGGACGAGCAGCTCTGCCGGATCCCGGTCGTGGTGCTCACCACCTCCCAGGCCGACGAGGACATCCTGCGCAGCTACCAGCTGCACGCCAACGCCTACGTGACCAAGCCGGTGGACTTCGAGCGCTTCATCTCGGTGGTCCGCCAGATCGACGAGTTCTTCGTCAGCGTGGTCAAGCTGCCGCCGCGTGGCTGAGCCGCTGCTGGAGGAGGTCGGCGCGCTGCTGCGGGAGGCCGCGGCCGACATCGTCGTGCCACTGTTCCGCCGCCTCGACGACGCCGACATCACCGAGAAGGCGCCCGGCGAGGTGGTCACCGTCGCCGACCGGAAGGCCGAGGCGCTGATCTCCGCGGGACTGCGGCGGCTGCGCCCCGGCTCGGTGGTGGTCGGTGAGGAGGCGGTCGCCGAGGACCCGGCCCTGCTGCGGCACCTGCGCGGCGGCGGTGACGTCTGGCTGGTCGACCCGGTGGACGGCACCTCCAACTTCGCCGCCGGCCGGCGCCCCTTCGCCCTGATGGTCGCGCTGCTGACCGACGGGGTGCCGGTCGCCTCCTGGGTCTACGACCCGCTGGACGGCACCCTGGCCAGCTGCCGGGTGGGCGACGGCACCCGGCTGGACGGCACGGCGGTGCGCACCGCCGGGCGGGAGCCCGAGGTGGGCGCGCTGCGCGGCACCGCGATGACCCGCTTCCTGCCCCCGGACTTCCGGCGGAGCGTGGAGGCGGGCGGCGAGCGGCTCGGCGAGCTGCTGCCCGGCCAGCACTGCGCCGGCCGGGAATACCTGGACATCCTCACGGGCGCGCAGCAGTTCGTGCTCTTCTGGCGCACGCTGCCCTGGGATCACGCGCCCGGCACGCTGCTGGTCCGGGAGGCCGGCGGGGTGGCCCGCCGCTTCGACGGCACCGACTACCACCCGGCCGACGAGGGCCGGGGCCTGCTGGTCGCGGCCAGCGAGGAGAGCTGGGAAGAGGTCCGGGCCGCCCTGCTGGGCGGCTGAACGAGCGGTCCGCGACGGCCCCGGCACGCTGCGTCGACGATCGGCGTCGCCCGAGGTCGGGGGCATGGCGCGCGGCCTGCGGTCCGGTATCGTGACCGGCGGTCTCCGCCAGCAGGCCGCCGCCCGGCGCCGGTGGAGCCGCCGCCGCGCAAGGTCGACTCGGGGGCCGGCGGTCGACGGAAGGACCCTCACGTGCCCAGGACCAGGCTCACCCGCCGGCCCGTCCGCCGGTCGCTGCTCGCCCTGCTCGCCGCGATGGCCCTGCTGCTGGGCGCGGGCCTCGCCCCCGGCACGGCGGCCGCGGCCGCGCCCACCCCGAACGCTCCCGACGAGGGCGGCAGCAAGCAGCTCCGCGAGGCCCTGGAAGCGGCGGCGAAGGGCCACATCGAGGCCAAGAACCGGCTCGACAACTCGAAGCGCCGGCAGGTCGCGCTGGCCAACCAGCTCAAGCAGGTCGAGGGCCGCCTGGTCGAGCTGACCGCGCAGGTCGGCGAGGTGGCCGCGCAGTCCTACCGGCTGGGCCGGTTGACTCCGGTGTCGATGCTGCTGGCCAGCTCCGACCCGGACGCCTTCCTCAAGCGGGCCGCCGAGCTGGACGTGATGGCCCAGCGGGACAGCAAGCGGCTGCACGACCTCAACGAGGCGAAGGCCCAGGCCGCCGAGGCGAAGGTGGCCATCGACACCGAGGTGCGGGAGCAGCAGAAGCAGCTCGCCGTGCTGGCCAAGAAGAAGCGGGACGCCGAGGTGGCGCTCGCCAAGGTCAGCTCCGGTGCCGGCTCCGGCTTCAGCGGCGGCTCGTCGTCGGCCAAGCCGGCGCCGCGCAACCCGGACGGCTCGTGGCCGTCGGAGTCCTGCTCGGTGAACGACCCGACGCCGGCCGACGGCTGCATCACCCCGCGCACGCTGCACATGCTCCAGCAGGCCCAGGCGGCCGGCTACAAGCGCTACGTCTCCTGCCACCGCAGCGGTGGCGGTGGCGAGCACCCCAAGGGCCGGGCCTGCGACTTCGCGGCCGCCACCGGCGGCTTCGAGGACAAGACCGCCACCGGCGGCGACAAGGCGTACGGGGACAGCCTCGCCAGCTGGGCCAAGAACAACGCCAGCCGGCTCGGCATCATGTACGTCATCTGGTACCGCCAGATCTGGATGCCGAACACCGGATGGCGGGCGTACAGCGGGGGCGGCAGTCCCGCCGCGGACCACACAAACCATGTTCACATCTCGATGTATTGACCT
Source organism: Micromonospora chaiyaphumensis (assembly GCF_900091435.1). Classification (GTDB taxonomy): domain Bacteria; phylum Actinomycetota; class Actinomycetes; order Mycobacteriales; family Micromonosporaceae; genus Micromonospora; species Micromonospora chaiyaphumensis. The sequence continues at coordinate 494,318 of NZ_FMCS01000004.1, read as the reverse complement.
CTCTGTCGGGGAACGCTGCGTAGCATCGCCACGGTGAGCAGCACATCGTCCGACGTCGTCGCGGAGCCGGCGCCGAGCGCGCTGGCCCCGCCCCGGGCCCTGCCCAGCGGGCTCGCCGCGTTCCTGGTCTTCCTCTCCAGCGGAGCGGTGCTGGTGCTGGAGACGGTCTCGCTCCGCCTGGTCGGCCCCTACGTCGGGGTGACCCTCCAGGTGACCAGTTCGGTGATCGGCATGGCCCTGGGCGCCATCGCGTACGGGGCGTGGATGGGCGGCTGGCTGGCCGACCGGCGGGACCCGCGCACCCTGCTCGCCCCGGCCCTGGTGCTGGCCGGCATCGCCACCGCGGTCACCCTGCCGGTCGTCCGGTACGCCGGTGAGGCGTTGCGCGGCGGAGCGGCGAGCGCCGTACTGCTGCTGACCGCCCTGGCGGTGCTGCTGCCGGCCGCGTTGCTGGCCGGGGTCACCCCGCTCGTGGTGAAGCTCCAGCTCGCCGACCTGCGGCGCACCGGCCAGGTGGTCGGCCGGCTCTCCGGCATCGGCACCCTGGGCGGCATCACGGCCACCCTGGCCACCGGCTTCGTGCTGGTGGCGGCCCTGCCCAGCACGGTGATCGTGCTGGCGCTGGCCGGCGTGCTGGGAGTGACGGGGCTGGTGCTCGGGGCGTACCTGCGCCGCCAGGCAGGGACGGCGCTGCCCGGTCCGGCCCGGGCCAAGGCCGCCCTGGCGGTGCTCGGCCTCGCCGCGGCCGGCCTCTCCGCGGTCGCCCCGAACCCGTGTGACGTGGAGACCGCCTACCACTGCGCCCGGGTCGAGGTCGACGCGCAGTGGCCTGAGGGGCGCACGCTCTACCTCAACTCGGCCGAGCACTCCTACGTTGACCTGGCCGACCCGACGCACCTGAAGTACGCGTACACCCAGTGGATCGGCCTGGTCGCGGACGTGGCGCGGCCGGCGAAGCAGCGGATGGACGGCCTGCACCTGGGCGGCGGCGGCTTCACCATGCCGCGCTACCTGGCCGCGACCCGCCCGGGCAGCGACAACCTGGTCTTCGAGATCGACGGCGGCCTTGTCGACCTGGACCGGCGCGAGCTGGGGGTACGCACCGGGCCGCAGCTGCGCGCCCGGGTGGGGGACGCCCGGGTGCTGCTCGGCTCCGAGCCCACCGACAGCCGCGACTTCATCGTCGGCGACGCCTTCGGTCACCTGGTGGTGCCCTGGCACCTGGCCACCCGGGAGATGGCCGCCGACATCCGCCGGGTGCTCCGCCCGGACGGGATCTACGTGCAGAACGTGATCGACTATCCGCCGGACCGGTTCATCCGGGCCGAGCTGGCCACCGTGGCGGCCGAGTTCCGCCACGTCGCGCTGATCGCCCCGCCCGGCGCGATCGCCGGGCAGCACGGCGCGAACTTCGTCATCGTGGCCTCGGACGCACCGCTGCCGCTGGCCGATGTCCCGGCACGGCTCCGGCTGCTGCCGGAGCCCGCGAAGCTGCTGGACGGCGCGGAGCTGAGCGCGTTCGTCGGGGACGCGCTGGTGCTCACCGACGACTACGCGCCGGTGGACCAGCTCCTGGCGACCGCCTGATCGGGTGACTTCGCTGACCGATTTCGACCGGCGAGGTGTACGGGGGCCCACCTCGGGCAACTGGACCGACCATGGGTGCAGCGGTCAGGAACGGCGCGCAGCTGCTCGGCGAGCGGTACCGGCTGGTCGAGCAGCTCGGCGCGGGGGGCATGTCGGTCGTCTGGCGCGGCTACGACGAGGTGCTGGGTCGGCAGGTGGCCATCAAGGTGCTGGCCTCGCGGCTGGCCAGTGACAAGGCGTTCCGGCACCGCATCCGGATCGAGGCGCAGGCCGCCGCGCGGCTCTGCCACCCCAACATCACCAACGTGTACGACTACGGGGAGTCCGAGCAGGTCGGGCTGACCGTTCCCTACGTGGTGATGGAGCTGGTCGACGGCGGGCCGCTGAGCAGCCGGCTCGGCCGGGGCGGGCAGCTGCCCTGGCGGGAGGCGCTGACGATCGGCGCGGAGGTGGCGTCGGCGCTGGCCGCCGCGCACGCCCGGGGCGTGGTGCACCGGGACGTCACGCCCGGCAACGTCATGCTGACCTCGACCGGGGTGAAGGTCGTCGACTTCGGCATCTCGGCGCTGGTGGGGGAGAGCGAGAAGGGCCCGGACGGCGCGCTGCTCGGCACGCCCGCCTACCTGGCTCCGGAGCGGCTGGACAACGGCCAGGTCTCCCCGGCCACCGACGTCTATGCGGTCGGGCTGCTGCTCTACCGGATGCTCACCGGCCGGCTGCCCTGGCAGGCCGACACCACGACCCAGATGCTGCGCGCCCACATGTACAACGAGCCGGACCCGATGCCGCCGGTAGTGGGGCTCCCCGACGAGGTCGCCGAGCTGGTCCGGCGCTGCCTGGCGAAGCGCCCGGAGGACCGCCCGGCCACCGCCGAGGTGGCCCGTACGCTCGCCGACGCCGCCGGTATCGCGGCCATCGTGCCGGTCTCCCCGGCGCTGGGCCAGTTCGACCCGGCGCTCATGGAGAACGCCGGCACCACGATCCTGCCCTGGTCGTCGGCGACCGACGCGCTGCCCTTCTCGGCGATCCGCACGAAGACCCGCCGGGCCGCCGCCCGCCGGCGCAAGGTGGAGGCCGGGGTGGCCGCCGCCGGCCTGATCGCGGTCACCGCCACCCTGTGGGGGGTCACCTCGAAGAGCCCGGCCAGCGGCGGGGTGGAGCCGACCGAGGCCCGGATGGGCCTGCCCGAGCCGGTCCCCTGCGCGGTCGACTACGTGCTGCGCCGCGACTCCGGGAAGGACTTCACGGCGGACCTGACCCTCACCAACACCGGCAGCCGCGAGCTGCGGGACTGGACCATGAGCTTCACCTTCCCGGGCCGGCAGAAGGTCGGGACGGGCCAGCCAGCCGTACGCCAGCAGGGGAACGACGTGCTGCTCCGGGCCCCGGCCACCGAGCCCGCACTGGCTCCGGGCGCCTCGAAGAAGGTGTCGCTCACGGGCAGCTACACCGGGGCCAACCCGCTGCCCGTGGAGTTCAAGGTCGACGGGACCACCTGCGGCGTGCAGGTGTCCGGCGTCGCCGGCTCCGCGCCGACCACGGCACCGCCGCCCGCCGCACCGCCCGCGAAGCCGCCGGCCAAGGCACCCGCCAAGGCTCCGGCGAAGGCGCCCGCGAAGGCCGCCCCGAAGCCCGCCGGCAAACCCAAGCCGCCCAAGTCCGGTAAGGGCAAGGAGAGTGGCAAGGGAAAAGCAAGCTAGACCGGCCGAAGGGGGGTGGGCACGGCACCAAGGGCAAGAAGACGTGACGGTCAGGCCAGCGCGGCGAACTGCTGCACCCGGTCGATCGGGCCTTCCACGATGAGCACGCTGTCCGGCTGGAGGACGGTGTCCGGGTCCGCGTAGCGGAACGGCTCACCGGGCGGTTTCGCGCCCACCACCATCACCCCGTACCGGTCGATCGGGGCCAGCTCGCGCAGCGACCGGCCGACCAGCGACGCGGGCACCCGGACCTTGGCGATCGCGAAATCGTGGCCGAACTCCATGAAGTCGAGCATCCGGCTGACGATCAGATGCGCGACCCGGTCGGCGGTCTCCGCCTCGGGAAAGATGACGTGGTGCACGCCCACCGAGTGCAGGATCTTCGCGTGCTTCTCCGAGGTGGCCCGTGCCCAGATCTGCGGGATGCCCAGCTCGGTCAGGGCCAGCACGGTGAGCACGCTCGCCTCGACCGACGCGCCGATGGCCACCACCACGCGGCGGAAGTCCGCGACCCCGAGTTGGCGCAGCACGTTCTCCTCGGTGGTGTCCGCCTGGACCACCCGGTCCAGCCGGGACGCCCAGCGCTGCACCCGTTCCTGCTGGTGGTCGATGGCGAGCACGTCGTGGTCGAGTTGCAGCAGCGAGCCGGCCAGCCGGGAGCCGAACCGGCCCAGGCCGATCACCACGATGCTGCTGTCGTCCTTCCTAGCCGACAATGGGTTGCTCCTCCGGGTAGCGGTACAGGTGTCGCCGGGTGTTCAACGCGATCGCCGACCCGAGGGTGAGCGGGCCGACCCGGCCGATGAACATGAGCACGATGAGCACGTACTTTCCGGGTTGCGACAGCTCCGGGGCGAGGCCGGTGGACAGGCCCGTGGTGCTGAACGCGGAGGTCACCTCGAACACCGCGGCGAAGTTGCGCAGGTTGTCGGTGAACACGATCAGCAGGATCGTGCCGAGGACCACCAGCGCCACGCTCAGCAGCGTCACGGTGAGCGCCTGGCGCTGGCTGGCCGTGGCCACCCGCCGGCCACCCACGTTCACGTCCGGCTCGCCCCGCAGCTCGGCCCAGATCACGAAGCCGAGCAGGAAGAACGTCGAGACCTTGATGCCGCCCGCGGTGCTGGCGCTGCCGCCTCCGATGAACATCAGCACGATGAGCAGCGGGTAGCTCTCGTTGCTCAGCTTGTCCACGTTGATCACGTCGAAGCCGCCGGTGCGGCTCAGCGCGATCTGGGTGAACGACGCCAGCACCTTGCCGCCCGCGTCGTAGGTGCCGATCGTGGCCGGGTTGGTCCACTCGGAGAGCAGCAGGAAGCCGAAGCCCGACCCGATCAGCACCACGCTGCCCCAGATGGTCAGCTTGGTGGCGACCGCCCAGCTGCTCGGCTTCCGCCACTCCCGTGCGGCCTCGAACAGCGCCGGGAACCCGAGGCCGCCGATGATGGCGCCGAGGCCCAGCGGTAGCGCGACCCACGGGTCGCGGGAGAAGGCGACCAGACCGTCCGAGTAGAGGGTGAAGCCGCCGTTGTTGAACGCCTGGATCGAGTGGAAGCCGGCGCTCCAGAACGCCCGCCCCGGCTCGTAGTCGTAGACCAGCCAGAGCCGGCCGGTGATCACCGCGGTCATCACCGCCTCGGTCACGAAGACCGTGGCGACGATCCGGACCAGCAGCCAGCGGACGTCACCGAGGCCGAACTCGGCGGTCTCGGCCTGCACCAGCAGCCGGTTGCGCAGGCCGAGCTGCCGGGAGACCACCAGGATCACCAGCGCCGCGACGGTCAGGATGCCCAGGCCGCCGAGCTGCGTGAGCACGGTGATCATGACCAGGCCGAACTCGTTCCAGTAGTTCGGCGTGTCGTTGATGGCGAGGCCGGTCACCGAGACCGCCGAGGTCGAGGTGAACAGCGCCGTGACGAACGGGGTGTAGCGGCTCTCGCTGGTGGCCCAGGGCAGCATGAGCAGGCCGGTGCCGAGCAGGATCACCGCGAGGAACCCGAACGGCACCAGCCGAACGGGATTCCGGAGCAGGCCGCGCACCAGGTCATCTTCCGTCCGGAGATTCACCGGCAGGTCAGGAACCGACCAACTGGCGGCCAACCGGGCCCGGTCTCCTGTGCGTACCCCTTCGACAACAGGAGACGGCGTTGCGACGTACCCTTTCCGCCCTCGGCGTGGCCGGCGCGCTGCTCGCGGCGGCCGTGGTGGCCCCGGCGGTGGCCGCCCAGGCCGACCCGGAGCCGCGCGCCGAGCGCTCCCGCGCGGTCCAGCGGCCCATCGTGATCGGCCAGTCGCCCGGCACGAGAACGAGATCTCGGGCACCACCGACGTGGCCGCCCACCCCGAGTTCGCCGCGCGGAAGGCGACGAAGACCATCGACGGGGTCCGGGTCACCGGCTGGTTCACCGAGGACTTCACCCTGGCCGAGCTGCGGACGCTGCGCGCCAAGGAGCGGCTGCCGCAGGTGCGGGTGACCAACACCGCCTTCGACGGGAAGCTGCCGGTGCCGACCTTCCAGGAGGTCATCGACCTGGCCCGCGCCGAGTCGAAGGCCCGGGGCCGGACCATCGGCGTCTACCCGGAGACCAAGCACCCCAGCTACTTCGCCTCGATCGGGCTGGCGCTGGAGGAGCCGCTGGTCGCCACGCTCAAGGCCAACAAGCTGACCCACCGCGAGGACCCGGTCTTCGTGCAGAGCTTCGAGACCGCCAACCTGCGCAAGCTCGACCGGATGATCGACGTGCGGCTCGTGCAGCTCATGGACGCCACCGGCGCCCCCTACGACTTCACCGCCGCCGGCGACCCGCGCGGCTACGCCGACCTGGCCACCGCCGCCGGTCTGGCCTGGGTGGCGCGGTACGCCGACGGCGTCGGCCTCAACAAGAACCTCATCGTGCCCCGGGACGCCGCCGGCAAGCTGCTCGCGCCCACCTCGGTGATCCGGGACGCGCACCGCGTGAAGCTGCTGGTCCACGCCTGGACCTTCCGCGCCGAGAACCAGTTCCTCCCGGCCGACTTCCGGATCGGCGCCGACCCGAACGCCCGCGGCGACATCACCGCCGAGTACGAGCTCTTCTACGGCCTGGGCCTCGACGGCGCCTTCGCCGACCAGCCCGACACGGCCGTGGCGGCGCGCGCGGGACTCTGACCGGCGTCCGCGCCGGGGCGGCTCGGGGCCCCGGCGCGGCGCCACCCTTCTGTGGGGTGACCGGCTGCGGCCGGTCACCCCACAGGCTTTCCCCGGGTACGGAGGCCTGGGCGGGCGGGAGCCGGCCCGGGCGCTTTCGTCCCCGCGCACCTTGGCCCGCTGGCGCCGGCTGTCCGGTCCCGTCCCGCGTCACCTCGCTGAGTGGAACGCCATGGGTGTCTCCCCGGTCCGGACACACCCCTGGTGTTCCACCGACCGTTCCGGGCTGGGGTGGGGCGCTCCCGCTCCACAGGCGGGAGGCACTCGTCTTCACCGCCCCGGGAGGTTGGTGCGGGCCGCTACGAACTTGATGACGTGAATGGATCGGACGGACCGCGAGATCCGGACCGTGCCGGTGCGGTGCGGTGCGGTGCGGTGCGGTGCGGTGCGGTGCGGTGCGGTGCGGTGCGGGTGCGGGTGCTGGTGCTGGTGCTCGTGCGGCGGTGTCGGTGTCGGTCGCGGTGTCGTGGTGGGTGCCTGTCGAGCTGATGTCGGAAACGACTCAAGAGCGGGCGGCTGAGTCAGCCGGGCGGAGGTGGGGGTGAGGGTCAGCTGGCACCCCTGTTCGCGGCGACCATCTATGGCAGACCGGGGCGGGCACGGATGACGCCGGGCAGGTCACCTGGCGCGGGGAGCGGATCGACGTCGTGAGTCGTTCACGACATCAGGTCCGTAGCGGCTCGGGAGTTACCGGCCGGGTCGTTCGGCGACGTAGGTGCCGCGTCCCGGCTGACCGGTGATCAGCTCGCGGTCGTGCAGCAATGGCAGCGCACGCGAGGCCGTGTTCATGTGGACGCCGTAGGTCTCGGCCAATTCCCGGGTGGAGGGCAGCTTGTCACCCGGCTTCAGCTCGCCGGAGCTGGTCTGGTGTGACCGGCTGCTCGACGGCGGCCGGCGCTGCCCGCTCCCGGCGGACCACGACGGCGAGTGCGCCACCGCCCGCCTCCGGTGAGGATCCGAGGACGTTCCATCGTCCGAGGGATTCGTGTCCGCCTTGCGTAACATGTCCCATTGCTGGCCCGTTTCGACCCGTGTCAAGGATCCACGACACGGGGGATGTACATGAGAAAGACCTCTGCGCCGAGCAGGCGAGCGAGCATCGGGGTGCGGCTGGGAGCGTTCGGTCTGCTGACCGGCGCCGTGCTGCTGGGCGGTACGCCGGCCCTCGCCGCACAGACGATCAGCATCGATCCGGACGACGTCCCGACGGCGGCGGCGGACGCTCCCCAGTTCTGCTATCCGGGCGGCGGGCCGTTCCCGGACGAGGAGACCTGGGTGTTCGACCTGTCCGGTGACCCGGAGACCAGCGGCGTCTTCCAGTCGCTGTCGACAACCTTCAGCACGCCCGGAGGCAGTGTCACGCGGCCGATCCCCGGCTCGCCGAACAGTGAGATCGTCGACTTCGAGGGCGTGAGCCGGGCCTTCATCCGGCTGCCGGCCGACTGGACGCTCACCGGCGCGACAGCGGTGATCTCGGGGACGGCCGAGAACTTCGTGCTCGCCCACACCTGCGCCGCCTCGGACGACCCCGGGGATCCCGGCGACCCGGGTGATCCTGGGGACCCCGGCGATCCTGGGGACCCGGGTGATCCCGGGGATCCAGGCGACCCCGGCTATCCGGGCGATCCGGGAGACCCCGGCTACCCCGGGGATCCGGGCGACCCGGGCTACCCCGGCCACCCCCGCGACCAGCAGGTCAGCCTGTCGATCGACAAGAAGGCGCGGGTCGAGTCGGACTGTCACAAGAAGTGCGCGGAGGACGGCTTCGCGGCGAAGGGCGACAAGATCTTCTACACCTACCGGGTGGCCAACACCGGAACCGTGAAGATCACCGACGTCAAGGTGGACGACCGCACCGCCGGCTACGTGCACTGCAACGACACGACGCTGGCACCGGGCACCAGCACCGACTGCCACGCCGTCAAGCCGTACGTGGTGAGCTGGGCTGACGTGAAGGAGGGCAAGGTGGTGAACACCGCCCGGGCGACCGGCAAGTACCGCTACCGGACCGTGGTCTCCGACCCGGCCACCGTCACGATCTGCATCCGGGACGGCAAGTACGACCACCGCAAGGACGACAAGGACGACAAGGGCGGCTGGGACGACAAGGACGACAAGGGTGGCTGGGACGGCAAGCCCGAACTGCCCGTCACCGGCGACAACGTCGCCCAGACCCTCTCCCTGGGCGGCGGCCTGCTGGCGGCCGGCGGCCTCCTGGTCGGGCTCGGCCGGCTGCGCCGGAAGGCACACCTGCGGCTCTGACCCGTATTCGATGCAGCGGCCCGGCGGAAGACTCCGCCGGGCCGCCGCGTGTTTCGGGGGGCTTCGATGGCGGGGCGCGACACAGCGGCGTCCCGCGTGGTGGTGCCGGCGGCCACGTGGCACGGGGCGATGATCAACCCACGGCGGGCGGTTGTAACGGTCGGCCACCCCACCCTGGTTACTTGTGTGTTTCGGCCACATAGCCCGTGCGTGACGTCACTTCTAGCGTGAGCCGACAACTGACACTTCCCCCTGTCCCCACCTGGAGTCGCAATGACGATCCGGCACACGCGACGGGTGTTCCTTTCCGCCGCCACGGTGATGGCGGCCGCGCTCGCGGCCACGGCCTGTGGCAGCCCGCAGGACACCGCCTCCGGCGGCGGCGACGCCGCACCGGTCAAGGTCGGCCTCGTGTATTCCCAGTCCGGGCCGCTGGCCAGCTACGGCAAGCAGTACATCGAGGGCTTCAAGGCCGGCCTCGACTTCGCCACCAAGGGCACCGGCAAGGTCGGCGACCGGAAGGTCGAGCTGACCGAGGTCGACGACGCGGGCGACCCGGCGAAGGCGGTCTCCGCGGCCAAGGACCTCATCGGCAAGGGCACGAAGATCATCGCTGGCTCCACCTCCTCCGGCGTGGCCCTCCAGGTCGCCCCGATCGCGGCGCAGAACAAGGTGCTGTTCATCTCCGGCCCGGCCGCCACCGACGCGGTGACGGGTGCGAACAAGTACACCTTCCGCTCGGGCCGGCAGTCGTACCAGGACGTGGTGACCGCCAAGTCGTTCATCGGCGACGCCGCCGGCAAGAAGGTAGTCGTCTTCGCCCAGGACGGCGCCTTCGGTGACGCCAACGAGGCCGCCGTCAAGGCGGTCATCGGCGGAGCCGGCGCGAACGTGAGCGGCGTCCGGGCCCCGGCCAGCGCGACCGAGTTCACCCCGTTCGCCAGCCAGATCAAGGCCGCCAAGCCGGACCTGCTCTTCGTCGCCTGGGCCGGCACCACCGCCCCGGCCATGTGGCAGACCCTCGACCAGCAGGGCGTGCTCGCCTCCACCACGGTCGTCACCGGCCTGGACATCCGCGCCTCCTGGCCCACCTTCGGCGCGGCCGGCAGCAAGATCTCCTTCCTGTCGCACTACTTCGACGGGGCCAGCGACACCGAGGCCGCCAAGGCCGCCAAGGCCAAGATCCCGGGCGGCACGCTCGACCTGTTCCACCCGGACGGCTTCGCCGCCGCCCAGATGGTCGTCCGCGCCGTGCAGGAGGGTGGCGACGACGTCGAAAAGATGGTCAAGGCGCTGGAGGGCTGGCAGTTCGACGGCGTCAAGGGCAAGATGACCATCCGCGCCGAGGACCACGCGCTGCTCCAGCCGATGTACCAGGCGAAGCTCTCCGGCAGCGGCACCGCCTTCACGGCGACCGCGCAGAAGACCCTGACCGGTGACGAATCCGCGCCGCCGGTCGCGCAGATGAAGGGCTGACCAGTGCTCGCCACCCGCGGTCTGACCTGGCGGATCGGTGAGGTCGCCATCGTCGACTCCGTCTACCTCGACCTCGCGCCCGGGGAGTTCCTCGGCGTGATCGGGCCGAACGGCGCCGGCAAGACCTCCCTGTTCAACCTGATCACCGGCCTGCGCCGGCCCACCGAGGGACGGATCCTGCTGGACGGGGCGGACGTCACCGACCTCCCCCCGCACCGGCGGGCCCGCCTCGGGCTGGGGCGTACCTTCCAGGCGTCCTCGGTCTTCGGGTCGCTGACGGTGCGGGAGAACGTCCGGCTCGCCGTACAGGCGCACCGGGGTGGCTCGATGAAGCTGTGGCGGCGGGCGGCGGCCGACCGGGAGGTGGCCGCCGCCGCCGACGCGGCGCTCGACCGGGTGGGCCTCGCCCACCGGGGTACGGCGCTGGCCGGCACCCTGGCCCACGGCGAGAAGCGCAAGCTGGAGATCGCCCTGCTGCTCGCCGGTGAGCCCCGGGTGATGCTGCTGGACGAGCCGATGGCCGGGGTGAGCGCCGAGGACGTGCCGGAGCTGGTCAGCGTGATCAAGTCGCTGACCGGGGACAGCGGCCGGTCGGTGCTCATGGTGGAGCACCACATGGACGTGATCCTGGAGCTGGCCGACCGCATCGCCGTGATGCACCACGGCGCGCTGCTGGCCTGCGACACCCCGGACACGGTGATGGCCAACGCCACCGTGCAGGAGGCGTACCTGGGGGAGGCGCTGTGACCGAACCTGTCCTGAGTGTGGAGAACCTGTCGGTGCGGATCGCCGGACTGCACATCCTCCAGGGGGTGTCGTTCGACGTCGCGCCGACCGGGGTGACCGTGCTGCTCGGCCGCAACGGCGTCGGCAAGACCACCACGTTGCGCGCGATCGTCGGGCTGACCCCGCGCAACGGCGAGGTGCGCGGCACCGTCCGGATGGGAGCGCAGAGCCTGCTGGCCCGACCCACCCACCGGCTGGTCCGCGGCGGGCTCGGCTACGTGCCGGAGGACCGGTGCGTCTTCGCCGGGCTCACCGTCACCGAGAACCTGCGGCTGGCCGAGCGCCGGGGCACCAGCCCGGCGTACGACAAGGTCTATGCCCTCTTCCCCGAGCTGGACCGGCGCGGACGGCAACGGGCCGGCTCGCTGTCCGGCGGGCAGCAGCAGATGCTCGCGATCGGCCGGGTGCTGCTCAACGACAACCGGCTGCTGCTGGTCGACGAGCCGACCAAGGGGTTGGCGCCGAAGGTGGTGACCGAGGTGGCCGAGGTGCTGGAACGGGTCGCGGAATCCGTGCCGGTGCTGCTGGTCGAGCAGAACCTGGCCGTGGTGCGGCGGCTGGCGCGCGATGCCGTGGTGCTCTCCGCCGGCCGGGTCGCCTGGACCGGGAACGCGCAGGACCTGCTGCTGGAGACCGCGCTCACGAAGTCGCTGCTGGGTGTCGGTTCGGGAGAGGTGCACGCGTGAGCACGGTCATCCTGTTGACGCTGACCGGGCTGGGCCTGGCGGCGCTCTACTTCCTCGTCGCCTCCGGCCTGTCCCTGGTCTTCGGCCTGGCCGACGTGCTCAACTTCGCGCACGGCCTCTTCCTGGGCGTCGGGGCGTACGCGACCTGGTGGGCCGCGGGCAACCTGCCGGGCGCGGGCTCCGACGGCCTCGGGTTCCTGGTGGCCGTCGCGTTCGGCGTGCTCGCCGGATCGGCCGTCGCGGTGCTGGTCGAGCTGGTGCTGATCCGGCCGCTCTACTCCCGCACCATCGAGCAGGTGCTGGTCACCGTCGGCCTGTCGCTGGCCGGGGTGGCGCTGCTCCAGGCCACCTGGGGCGCCGACGCCCGGCCGTTCCCGCGCCCGGAGTGGACCCGGGACGTGACCTCGGTGCTCGGCGCCCAGGTGCCGAACGCCGGGCTCCTGCTGATCGTTGCCGCCGCGGTGGTGCTCGGCGCGCTGCTCGCGTTCCTGCGGTTCACCCGGTACGGCCTGATCATCCGGGCCGGCGTGGAGAACCGGGAGATGGTGACCGCGCTCGGCATCGACGTGCGCAAGGCGTTCACCCTGGTCTTCGCGATCGGCGGGGCGGCCGCCGCGCTGGCCGGCGCGCTCGGCTCGGTCTACTTCGGCACCGTCTCGCCCGGGCAGGGCGGGTCGCTGCTGATCTTCGCGTTCATCGTGGTGGTGATCGGCGGCATGGGCTCGGTGGTCGGGTCCGCGTACGCGGCGGTCGCGGTGGGGCTGCTGCAACAGTTCGTCAACTACTACGGCACGTCCGGGCTGGGTGACCTCTGCGTGGTCGGCCTGCTCGCCGTGGTGCTGCTGCTGCGTCCGCAGGGCCTGGCCGGAAAGGTGGCTCACGCATGACCGAGGTCAAGAGTCCCGAGGTGCCCGCGCCGCCCGCGGCGGTGCCCGACGAGCTGACCCCCGGGCACTCCCGCTGGCACGGCCTGCGCCCGTACGCGCCGCTGGTCGCCCTGGTCGTGGCGGCGATCCTGCCCTACTCCACGGTCAACCTGCCGGGCGTCTTCGAGGGGCCGCTGAACTCGCCGGGCACCCTGCAACTGCTCGCCATCTGCCTGGTCTTCGGCGGGCTGGCGGCCGGCTACGACCTGCTGTTCGGGCGCACCGGGATGCTCTCCTTCGGGCACGCCCTCTACTTCGCCGCCGGCGTCTACGGCACCGACGTGCTGGTCACCCGGGCCGGGCTGCCGCTCTGGCAGGCCGCGCTGCTGACCATCACCGGCGGGACGATCCTCGCCGCGCTGCTCGGCGCGGTCGCGCTGCGTACGGTCGGCATCGCGTTCGCCATGGTGACGCTCGCCTTCGCCCAGGTCGGGGCGATCCTCGTGGCCCGGGACTTCGGCGGGCTCACCGGCGGCGAGGAGGGCCTGCCGCTGGACGTCTCCGGGCTGCCGGCCGCGCTGGTCGGGGTCACCAACACGGTGAACCTGTACTGGCTGGCGCTGGCGTACCTGGCCGTGGTGGTCCTCGTGGTGCACCGGGTGAGCGGCTCGCCGACCGGGCGGGTGCTGGCCGGGCTGCGCGACGACGAGCGGCGGATCGGGGTGCTCGGGCTCGACCCGTACCGGTTCAAGCTGGTCGCGTTCACGCTGGCCGGCGGCCTGGCCACGGCCGGCGGGACGGTCTACTGCCTGATCGTCGGCGGCGCCAGCCCGCACGTCACGTCGTCGGAGCTGACCCTGTCGCTGCTGGTCATGGTGGTGCTCGGCGGCCCCGGCACCCGCTGGGGCCCGGTGCTCGGCGGCGTCCTCTACATGTACCTGGACCACCGCCTGACGGCTTTCGGCACGAGCGACGCGGTGAACAGTCTGCCGGCGTTCCTCAGCCACCCGCTGAGCCAGCCCCTGTTCGTCCTGGGCACGGTGTTCATCCTGGCCGTGTACTTCTTCCCCGGCGGCCTGGCCAGCCTCCGCACCCGCCTGACCCCCCTGACAACGGCCCTCCGCCGCCGCTGACCCGGCTGTTGATCAAGAAGTTCGCGTCGAGAAACCGCCGTAGGATGACGCAAACTTCTTGATCAACGGGGAAAGGTCGTGGGGGAGAGCAGGCTGGCCGGCTACGTCACCGGGCAGGTGCTCCGCGTCAACGGCGGTTCGGTGCTCGGCCGCTGACGCACCGAGGACGCGGGCAGGGGCGGCGGCCCCCCGTGTGGCCGCCGCCCCCGCGTCGCGTCGTGGATCAGCCGTTCAGCAGCTCGTACGCCGACGTGGGCGCCTTCTGCACCTGCTCGCCGCTCGGCGCGGTGAGCTTCGGCGCCTTGCCGAAGTCGTAGTACCGGGTCACCAGCTTCATGGCCTTCTGCTTGCCGCCGGCCGGGACGTCCAGCGTCAGCGTCGTGAGGTTGCCGTCCGGGCCGACCACCGCGGTGAACGGCACCTTCTTCGCCGCCTCGCCCAGTGCCGCCACGTCCACCCCGTCGAAGGCGCTCTGCACGTCGGCGTTGGCGGTCAGGTCGGCGACGCCGGTGTACGTCCCGTCGCCCTTGTCCTCCACCGTGTCCGCGGTCCGGATGATCGCGGCGGTGTTCGCCGGGTCGGCGTTCTGGTAGACCGGGGCTTCCGTCTCGTCCTTGAGCTTGGTCCGGTCCAGCGTCATCCAGCGCTTCGGCATCTTCAGCATGTCGTGCAGGCCGGGGATGCCGGTCAGCTTGACCTTCATCCAGAGGTCCTCGTCGATCACCCGGAACGTCATCGCCATGGTGAACCCCGGGTCGTCGACCTTCTGCGTCAACCCCAGCTCCATGGCGTGCGCGGCCGGGTCCACCACGCCCACGAACGTGTCGGTCCCGTCCAGGGTGGAGAACCGGAAGGCCGGGTCCTTGTCGTCCGGCACGGCGGCCAGCAGCGCGGCCTTCGGGTCGGCCGACGGGGACGGGGCCGGGTCGGAGCCGGCGCTTCCGCCGGCGCCGCACCCCGCGGACAGGACGGTGGTGGCCAGCACGGCGGTCGCGAGGGCCGCGACCCGCCGGAACGTCGCGGGGGTGCCGGTACGCTGCGTCATCTCGTTTGACTCACTTTCCCAGGTGACTGTTGCCATCGGGACTCTGCCGGCCGCCACGGCCGTTCCGCTGCCGTTATGCTGCCGTCCGACTGCCGTGGGCCACCGCGGTCGGCGGCCGGGGGGTACAGGAGCGGAAACTCGCATGTCAGAGGCGTTGCGTTTCGAGATTCTCGGTCCGCAACGGGCCTGGTACGCGGACCGCCCGCTCGACCTCGGCCCCGGCAAGCAGCGGGCCGTGCTGGCCGTGCTGCTGCTCGCCGCGGGCCGTCCCGTGCCGACCGGGCAGATCGTCGACGCGGTCTGGCCCGAGGAGCCCCCGGCGAACGGCCCGAACGTGGTGCAGAAGTACGTGGCCGGGCTGCGCCGGGTGCTCGAACCCGACCGGTCGCCGCGTACGCCGGCGCAGGTGCTCACCCTCACCGACGCCGGGTACCTGCTGCGGGTCGCGCCCGATGCGGTGGACGCGGTCCGGTTCGAGCGGGAGGTGCGGCGGGCCCGGCAGGGGCTCGCGGCCGGGCGCACCGAGGACGCGCTGGCCGAGGTGACCGCCGCCCTGGAGCGGTGGCAGGGGGAGCCGTTCAGCGGCTTCGCCGGCCCGTACTTCGACGCGGCCCGGCACCGGCTGGTGGAGCTGCGGGCCGTCGCCCTGGAGACGCGCACCGAGCTGGAGCTGGCCAGCGGCCGGCACGGCGAGCTGGTCGGCCGGCTGGTCGAGCTGGTGGCCGAGTTCCCGGTCCGGGAGCGGCTGCGCCACCAGCTCATGCTGGCGCTGCACCGCAGCGGCCGGCAGGCCGAGGCGCTGGCCGCCTACCGGGACTTCGCCGACCTGCTCCGCGAGGAGTACGGCATCGAGCCCGGCGAGGCTCTCCAGGACCTGCACCAGCGCATCCTCCGCGCCGACCCGGCCCTGCTCCCGCCCGCGCCCGCCGCACCCGCGCCGGAGGCCGTGCCGGCTCCCCGGGCCGGCGGCAGCGGCGGGACGAGCCCACCGGACGGGTCGCCGGCCGTCGAGGGGGTCGCCGTCCGGCCGGCTCCGGTCCCGGCTCCGGACGTCGCCGGACCGCCCTCCGCTCCCTCGCCGCCACCGCAGGCCTCGATCCCGCACGCCCTCCTGGTCCCCCTGAACCCGACGCCCGAGGCGCCGGCACGCCGCTCGCCGAGGTGGGTCCGCGTCACCGCGACCGTCGTCGGCGCGGCCGTCGCGCTGCTGACGTTCGGCGCGCTCACCTGGGCGGTGGTCCTCGGGTACGCGCTGTGGCGGCGTAGCTGGCGACTGGCCCTGGCCGGCCTCGCCTACTTCCTGCTCGTCCTCAGCTTCTTCGTCCTCGCGGTCAGCGCCCCGGAGAACGAGGAGCCGGGCGCCCTGGAGTCGCTCTACTTCATCCTCGCGCTGGGCATCTGCTGGCTGCTCGGCGCGGCGCACGTGCTGCTGCTCAACCCCACGGTCTGGGCCGCCGTCGGCGGGCTGTTCTGGAGCGGCCGGCAGCGCACCGACGAGCAGCGGCGGCTGCGCCGGGAGCAGGCCCGCTACCTGCTGCACCACTACCCGGCCGCCCGGGCGGAGCTGCGCATCGGCCGCCCGGACCTGCCCCGCGGCTACGACGACGGCGGCCTGGTCGACGTCAACGCCGTGCCCGACCCCGTGCTCGCGGCGCTGCCCGGGCTGACGGCCGAGCAGTGCCGCCAGATCGCGGTCGACCGCTGGCTGCGCGGCCCGTACGGGTCGCTGGAGGAGCTGGCCGGGCGGTGCCACCTGCCGCCGGCGACCGCCGAGCTGCTCCGGGACGTGCTGCTCTTCCTGCCGCCCGCGCCGCAGGCCGCCCGACCCTCGTGACTCGGGCCCGGTCGGGAGAGCCTGGTAGAAATGCCGGATGGGTCAGGATCGGATGGCCGTCCGGGAGCGGGCCGAGGCGGTGCTGCGGCGGCTGGCGGGTGAGCACGCGCGGCTCCGCGAGGACCAGTGGCGGGCCATCGAGGCGCTGGTGGTCGACCGACGGCGGGTGCTCTGCGTGCAGCGCACCGGCTGGGGCAAGTCGGCCGTCTACTTCGTGGCGACCGCGCTGCTCCGGGAGGGTGGCGAGCACGGCCCCACGGTGATCGTCTCGCCGCTGCTGGCGCTCATGCGCAACCAGGTCGAGTCGGCCGCGCGGGCCGGCATCCGGGCCCGCACCATCAACTCCGCCAACCTCGACGAGTGGGACGAGATCACCGCCGAGATCCACGCCGGGGCCGTGGACGTGCTGCTGATCAGCCCGGAACGTCTCAACAACCCCGACTTCCGCGACGGGGTGCTGCCCAAGCTGGCCGCCACCACCGGGCTGCTCGTGGTGGACGAGGCGCACTGCGTCTCCGACTGGGGCCACGACTTCCGCCCCGACTACCGCCGCCTGCGCACCTTCCTGGCCAACCTGCCCGAGCGGACCCCGGTGCTCGCCACCACGGCCACCGCCAACGCCCGGGTCACCCAGGACGTGGCCGAGCAGTTGGGCGACGCGCTGGTGCTGCGCGGCACCCTCGACCGGGAGTCGCTGCGCCTCGGCGTCCTGGATCTGCCCAGCCCGGCGCACCGGCTGGCCTGGCTCGCCGACCACCTGGACCAGCTTCCCGGCTCGGGGATCATCTACACGCTGACCGTGGCCGCGGCCGGTGAGACAGCCGAGTTCCTGCGCGCCCGGGGCTGGTCGGTGGCCGCCTACACGGGGCAGGCCGAGGACGCCGACCGGCGCGCCGCCGAGCAGGACCTGCTGGACAACAAGATCAAGGCGCTGGTGGCCACGAGCGCGCTCGGCATGGGCTTCGACAAGCCGGACCTCGGCTTCGTCGTGCACCTGGGTGCGCCGCCCTCGCCGATCGCCTACTACCAGCAGGTCGGCCGGGCCGGCCGGGCCGTCGAGCACGCCGAGGTGCTGCTGCTCCCCGGCGTCGAGGACGCCGCGATCTGGCGATACTTCGCCTCGCTCGCCTTCCCGCCCGAGGAGCAGGTCCGGGCCGTGCTCGCCGCCCTGTCCACCGAGCGGCCGATCTCCACCCAGGCCCTGGAACCGCTGGTCGACCTGCGCCGGGCCCGGCTGGAGCTGATGCTCAAGGTGCTCGACGTGGACGGCGCGGTCCGCCGGGTGCGCGGTGGCTGGCTGGCCACCGGCGAGCCCTGGGTCTACGACGAGGCCCGGTTGCGCCGCGTCGCCCAGGCGCGCACCGCCGAGCAGCAGGCCATGCGGGAGTACGCGGCCACGCCCGGCTGCCGGATGCGCTACCTGCGGGAGTGCCTGGACGACGCCGGGGCGGGCGACTGCGGCCGGTGCGACAACTGCGCCGCCCCGCTGTTCGGCCCGGAGGTCTCCGACGCCGCGCTCACCGCCGCGCAGACCTTCCTGGGCCGCCCCGGCGTGGAGATCGCGCCGAAGAAGCTCTGGCCGACCGGGCTGGAGGCGGTCGGCGTACCCCTGAAGGGGCGCATCGCCCCGGCGGAGCAGGCGCTGCCCGGCCGGGCCGTGGGGCGCCTGTCCGACCTGGGGTGGGGCGGGCGGCTGCGCGGCCTGGTCGGGCCCGACGCGGCCGACGGTCCCGTCCCCGACGACGTGGCGGCGGCGGTGGTCGAGGTGCTGAAGTCCTGGGCGCACGGCGACGACCCGTGGCCGCGCCGCCCGGTCGGCGTGGTCGCGGTCGGCTCCCGCACCCGGCCGCTGCTGGTCGGCTCGCTCGCCGAGCGGATCGCCGCGGTGGGCCGGCTGCCGCTGCTCGGCCGGGTGGTCCCGACCGGCCCGTCCGGGCCCGGCGGCCCGCGCGGCAACAGCGCCCAGCGGGTACGCGCGCTGCACGACGCCTTCGCGGTGCCCGCCGACCTGGCCGACGCGCTGTCCGGGCTGGACGGGCCGGTGCTGCTCGTCGACGACCTGGTCGACTCGGGGTGGACCATGAGCATGGTGGCCCGGCTGCTGCGCCGGGCCGGCGCGCCCGACGTGCTGCCCCTGGCTCTCGCGGTGGCCGGCTGAACCGTCGCCTCCGGTCGACGGAAAGTTCCCGACCCGCCCGGAATGCGAGCGCCGCCACCGTCGGCGGACCGTCGGCGGGCCGGGCCCCGACCGGCGGTACCGTGGGCGCATGACCGAGCAGCGATCCGCCGTCCAGACGTATGCCGTCACCGGGATGACCTGCGAACACTGCGTCCGGGCGGTCACCGAGGAGCTGTCCGCCCTGCCGGGTGTCGAGGAGGTCCGCATCGACCTCGGCGCCGGCACGGCCACGGTCACCAGCGCCGCCCCGCTGCCCGTCGAGTCCGTCCGCGCCGCCGTCGACGAGGCGGGCTACGAGCTGGCCTCCGGCGTTGCCTGAGTCACCGCCCCTCGCCGGGCCCGACGCGCCGCCGCCCGGTCCCGACCTGGCGGGGCTCGGGCCCGACGTGACGGGGTCCGAGCCGTCCGGGCCCGAGCTCGCGGGGTCGGCGGCCCAGGCCGGTGTGCCCGCCCCGAGTGGGCCCGTCGAGGTGGACCGGGCGACGCTCCGGCTCGCCCTCACCGTGGGCGGGCTGGTGCTGGCCGTGCTGCTCGGCTTCGGTCTCGGCCGCCTCAACCCGCCGCCCAACCCGGTCCGCAGCGGGGCCGCCGCGGTGGCCGCCGAGCACACCCACGCCCCCGGCACCGGGGCGCACTCGCACGGCGGGGCCGCCGTCACGCAGGGCGGCGACGCGGACGCGGCCGGCCTGTCGATCAGCTCGGCCGGCTACACGCTCGCCCCGTCGGCCGTGGAGTTCACCCCCGGCCGGGCCGGTGAGCTGCGGTTCCAGATCAGGGACGAGCGGCGGCGGGCGGTCACCCGGTTCGCCGTCGTGCACGACAAGCCGATGCACCTCATCGTGGTGCGCCGCGACCTCACCGGCTACCAGCACCTGCACCCGACCATGGCCGCCGACGGCACCTGGTCGGTGCCGCTGACCCTGGCCGAGCCCGGCGCCTGGCGGGCGTACGCCGACTTCACCGCCGTGGCCGACGACGGCCGGCAGACCGCCGTGATCCTCGGCGCCGACCTGACCGCGCCCGGCGGGTACGCGCCCCGACCGCTGCCCGCCCCGGCCACCTCGACCGCGGTCGAGGGGTTCACCGTCGGCTACACGGGCACCCCGGCGGTGGGGCAGTCGGTGCCGCTGCGGTTCCGGGTCACCGGGGCCGACGGCGCGGCCGCGCCGCTGGAGCCCTACCTCGGCGCGTACGGCCATCTCGTCGCGCTCCGCGAGGGCGACCTCGGCTACCTGCACGTGCACCCCGAGCCGGCGCGGGACGGCGACGCCGTGACCTTCTGGCTGACCGCGCCCGGGCCGGGCCGCTACCGGATGTTCCTGGACTTCCAGGTCGGCGGCGTGGTGCGCACGGCCGCGTTCAGCGTGACGGTGGCCTGAGCGGCCGGTCAGCCGGCCCGGCGGACCGGGCGGCGGGCCAGGTAGCGGAGCAGGTCCCGGATGTGGTGCTTCTCCTCGGCGGGGACGTTCGGGTCGGCCAGCCGCTCCAGGATCACCCGGACGTCGGCCTCCACAGCGCCCTCCTCGGCGCCGCGGCGGCGGGGCACCGCGCCCGCGTCGGGCAGGCCCAGCGCGCGGAACGCGGCCGCCACGGGCAGGTCCAGGGCGGCGCAGAAGCCGCGCACCTTGGCCAGTTCGGGGTAGTCCTGCCAGTCGCCGGCCAGCCAGCGGAACACGGTCGACCGGCCCACGCCGGTGTGCGTGGCGAGATCGGTCACCGTCCAGCCGCGCTCCTCGCGGGCGTCATCGATGGCACGTCGCACGAAGCGCGCGAAGGCCATCTGCGGCGATACCTCTGCGGAGCCCATCCCCGGGGTCTGTCCCTTTCCGCCGGAGCACCCGACTCTGGGCACCGAGCCTAGTACGCGCCCAGGGATAAGTAACTGACTGATCGGTCGGAAGGTCCCGTGGGCGGGACCGCCGTGGGGCATCGACACTTGTGAGGCGTCAACTAAACTCGACGGACCCGCTGAGCAGGAAACCGACGACGAGGAGCAGCATGGCCGAGCCCGACCGTCCCGTGCCCCACCGCCCGGGCGCGATCAGCCTCTTCTTCGTGGCCAAGGCCGGTGTCTTCGCCCTCGGCTTCTGGATCTGGCTCCTGGTGCTGGCGGTGCTCGGCGACCCGGCCACCGGCGTGCACCTGATCGCCGCGACCGGGGCGATCACGACCACGCTGGTCGGCGTGATCCTGGGCGCCCGGATGGCGCTCCAGCGCAACGCCGCCGTCCGGCACGCGGAGCTGAAGCGGCTGCTGGTCGACATCTCGTGGAACGCGTTCGCCGCCGCCGGCAACGCCGACGACCCGGCGAAGGTGGTGCCGTTCCCGACCGCGTCGCCGGAGAGCGACCGGTCCACCAACCGGGGGCCCGGCGAGCGGGTCACCGCGTTCGAGCGCGGGGAGCGCAACCGGGGCGACCGCCGCCGCTAGGGGCGGCCGGCGAGCAGCGTCTCCAGCCGGGGGGTGATGCCCCACCGGTCGACCAGCTCCCGATACTCGGCGCGCTGGTCGTCCGCCGGCGCGCTCCCGGTGCGGCGGGCCCGGATCAGCAGGTTGCGCGGGGTGTGCCGGGAGTCGACGAACTCCACCACCTCGGCGCGGTAGCCGTGCAGCCGGAGCAGCCCGGCGCGCAGCGCGTCGGTGAGCACGTCGGCGAACCGCTCGCGCAGGATGCCCTGCCGGGTGAGCAGCTCGTACGGCGCGGGCGCCGGTCGGGCCCGCAGCTGGGCGGCCACGTCGTGGTGGCAGCACGGCGCGGCGAGCACCCAGCGGGCGTCCCAGCGCACCGCGCGGGCCAGCGCCTCGTCGGTCGCCGTGTCGCAGGCGTGCAGCGCCAGCACCAGGTCCGGAGCCGGCTCCACCCGCGCGTCGGCGATGGTGCCGGCCACGAAGCTCACCCGGTCCGCCCAGCCCAGCCGCTCGGCCAGCTCGGTGTTGCGCCGGCGCTGGTCCTCGCGGACGTCCACCCCGACCAGCGTCACGTCCAGCCCGCGCCGCGTCAGGTAGCGGTGCGCCGCGAAGGTCAGGTAGGCGTTGCCGCACCCCAGGTCCACCACGCGCAACGGCCCGCTGAGGTCGTCCGGCAGGGTGGCCGCCAGCGCCCGGAGGAACGCGTCCACCTGGCGGCGCTTGGCCGCCGAGCCGCCGATCTCGGCGAAGATCGGGTCGCCCGGATCCAGCAGCCAGTCCTTGGCCCGGTCGTGGCCACCCGGCTCGGGCGCCGGCCGGCTCGCCGCCGCCCGGTGCACCTGCGCCTCGCCGGACTTGGTCACCCGGAGCTGGAGCGTGCTGTCGGCCGTCTCCACGTGCCAGTTGCCGAAGGGCTCGGCCAGCAGCGCGTCGACCGCCCCGTCGGCCTCCGCGCCGGGCGCCACGTTCCGGGTGTACGGCCGGGCGCCGTCGGAGGTGGAGATCTGCAGCCGGGGGCCGCCCTTGAGGGTGACCGGACGCAGCTCGGCGCGGACCACCGAGGGGCGCTGGCCGCGGCGGCGCCCGGCGGCGACCGCCCGGGTCAGGGCGGGGTCGAGCAGCAGCGCCCGCACCTCGCTCAGCGCGGCGTCCAGCGGTTCCGGCATGGCTTCCTCTTCCTCGACGGGCTCGGCCCAGCGGCCGGGGTGGAACGGGGACGTCCCCCGCACCGGTCAACCGGTGCGGGGGACGTCTGATGTCTCGCGGGTCAGTCGGCGGTCGCCTCGGCCGGCGTACCGGTGCCACCGCCACCGCCACCACGGCGGCGCCGGCGGCGGCGCGGCTTGGCGGCCGACTCGCCCTCGGCGGTCGTGGCGACCGGCTCGGCGCCACCCTCGGTGGCGATCACGGCGGTGGCCTCGCCGGCGACCGTCTCGCCGGCCCGGCGACGCCGGCGGCGGCGCGGGGTGCGCGTGCCCTCCTCGGCGGACGCCTCGGTGGCCGTGCCCTCGCCGGCGGTGTCGCCGTCGTCGCCGCGACCCCGGCGGCGCTCCCGGCCCCGGCCGTCGCCCCGGCCCTCGCCGCGCCGCGGGCCGCGCTCGCCGCGCCGCGACCGGCCGCCGCCCAGGTCCTCCTCGGCCTCCGCCGACAGGCCGGCGCGGGTGCGCTCGGCGGTCGGCAGGGTCCCGCTGACGTCCCGGGAGATGGCCAGGTCGGTGTAGAGGTGCGCGGAGGTGTGGTAGGTCTCCGGCGGCTCGGGCATGTCGAGCCCGAGGGTCTTGTCGATGATCCGCCAGCGGGGCATGTCGTCCCAGTCGACGAAGGTCACCGCGACACCGGACGCCCCGGCCCGGCCGGTGCGGCCGATCCGGTGGGTGTAGGTGTCCTGGTCCTCAGGGCAGTCGTAGTTGATGACGTGGGTGACGCCGGTGACGTCGAGCCCGCGGGCCGCCACGTCGGTGGCCACCAGAATGTCGATCTTGCCGGCGCGGAACGCCCGCAGCGCCCGCTCCCGCGCGCCCTGGCCCAGGTCGCCGTGGACGGCGGCGACCGCGAAGCCGCGGAAGTCGAGGTCCTCGGCCACCCGGTCGGCGGCCCGCTTGGTGCGGGTGAAGATCATGGTCAGCCCGCGGCCCTCGGCCTGGAGGATGCGCGCCACGATCTCGATCTTGTTCATCGAGTGGGTGCGGTAGACCAGCTGCTGGGTCTGCGGCGACGGGCCGGTCTCGGCGGTGTGCCCGGCGTGGATGGTCACCGGACGGCGCAGGAAACGCCGGGACAGCGCGACGATCGGGTCCGGCATGGTGGCAGAGAAGAGCATGGTCTGCCGGTCCTCCGGCAGCATCGCCAGGATCTTCTCGACGTCGTCGAGGAAGCCCAGGTCGAGCATGCGGTCGGCCTCGTCGAGCACCAGCGCGTGCACGCGGTCGAGCCGGAGGTGCTTCTGCTTGGCCAGGTCCAGCAGGCGGCCGGGGGTGCCGACCAGGATCTCGACGCCCTTGCGCAGCGCGTCGATCTGCGGCTCGTACGCGACACCGCCGTAGATCGGCAGCACCCGGACGCCCCGGGTGCGGCCCGCGGCGTCGAGGTCCTTGGCGACCTGGAGGCCCAGCTCGCGGGTGGGGACGACGACCAGCGCCTGCGGCACGCCGTCGCTGCCCTCGGCGGGCGCGAAGACGCGCTCCAGCAGCGGGATGCCGAAGCCGAGGGTCTTGCCGGTGCCGGTCGGCGCCTGGCCGATCAGGTCGACGCCGCGCAGCCCGATCGGCAGCGCGTATTCCTGGATGGCGAAGGCGCGGGTGATGCCGGCGGCGGCCAGGGCCTCGACGGTCTCCTGGCGGGCGCCGAGCTCGGCGAAGGTGGGAGCCTCCGGACGGACCGGAGCGGTGGGGGCCAGTTCCTGGCCTTGAATCTGCTCGCTCATATGGATTTGGGGGTGCCCTCTCGTGGTGCGCCCCGTCATGTCCTCAGGGCGCGAACGGTATGGCGCGGGCCACACGGTCGGGGGCGGAACGCCGAGCCGGACCGGGCCGCACGCGCGCCGCGGACCGGTGCTGATCAGCTGAGCTGACCGGATCGGTGCCCACGGCAACTGTCTTATCCTACCTGAACGGCAGGGGGGCGGTCCTGATTCCGGGTGACCGCACCGCGTCCAGGGGTGATCGGTGTGACCTGGGTCACCGGAAGGGCGCTCTTGCGCCCGGACGGTAGCCTGCGCTCGTGTCCGCCTCCGACCCCGCTCTGGTCGACCTGCTCGGCCTCGTCGCCTACGGCGAACTGCTGGCCTTCGACCGGCTGGCCGCCGAGGCCCGCCTCGCCCCCGACCTGCGCCGCCGGGCCGCCCTGAGCGAGATGGCCGCCGCCGAGATCGCCCACTACCGGTGGATCGCCGACCGGATCACCACGCTGGGCGTGACCCCCGACGAGGCCATGGCCCCCTACGTCGGGGCGTTGCAGGCCTACCACGACTCGACCGAGCCGAAGGACTGGCTGGAGGCGGTGACCAAGGCGTACGTGGGTGACGCCATCAGCGACGACTTCCTGCGCGGGATCGCCGACGGCCTCGACGGGCCGGACCGGCGACTGATCCTCGACGTGCTGCACGACTCGCGGTACGCCGAGTTCGCCGTCGCCGAGATCCGGGCCGCCATCGAGGCGGACCCCCGGGTGGCCAACCGGCTCTCCATGTGGGCCCGGCGCCTGGTCGGCGAGGCGCTCTCCCAGGCCGGCCGGGTCGCCGCCGCCGACCGGGGCGCGCTCACCGCGCTGATCTCCCGGGAGGGCGTGGACGTGCCGGCGCTGTTCCGGCGGCTGACCGAGGCGCACACCGGGCGGATGACCGCCGCGGGGCTGAACAACTGACGCCGGGCGCCGCCGTGACGGGGTTCCCCGCCACGGCGGGCCGGCAGGGGATGACGGCCCGCGACGGCGGGCCGGCCGGATCAGCGGACGGTGAACCCGACCGCGCGGGGCGAGGCCTCCGCGATCTCGACGTAGGCGACCTTCGAGACCGGCACGATGACCCGCCGGCCCTTCTCGTCGGTCAGGGAGAGGGTGCCCTCACCCTTGGCGACGGCGTCGGTCACGATCTGCTCGATCTCGGCCGGCGACTGCGCGCTCTCCAGGACCAGCTCCCGCGGCGCGTACTGCACGCCGATCTTGACCTCCACTGTGCCTCCTCAACTGGGGCGAAAAAGCCACCGTGGGAAGGCTATCCGATCTGGCGGCCCGATGTTCAGGCTGACTCACCTTGCAGCGGGAAGCTGGCGATCCCCCGCCAGGACAGGGCCGCGACCAGCGCCTCCGCCTCGGCCTTGGGCACCTGGCGGCCGCCGGCCAGCCAGAACTGGGCGGCGGTCTCGGCGGCGCCCACCAGGCCCGAGGCGAGCAGCTCGGCGTGCGCCCGGCTCACGCCGGTGTCCGAGATGATGGTGTCGGTGATCGCGGCGATGCAGCCCTGCTCGACCCGCTCCACCCGCTGCCGCACGGCCGGGTCGTTGCGCAGGTCGGACTCGAAGACGAGCCGGAACGCCTCGCTCTCGTGGTCGACGAAGTCGAAGTACGCGCGCACCGAGGCGCCGACCCGCTCCTTGTTGTCGTTGGTGCCGCGCATCGCGTCGTGCACCTTCGCCACGATGGCGTCGCAGTGCGTGTCCAGCAGCGCCAGGTAGAGCTCCATCTTGCCCGGGAAGTGCTGGTAGAGCACGGGCTTGGAGACTCCCGCCCGCTCGGCGATGTCGTCCATCGCGGCCGCGTGGTAGCCCTGCGCGACGAACACCTCCTGGGCGGCGGCGAGCAGCTGCTTGCGTCGCGCCGAGCGGGGCAGTCGGGTGGGCCGGCCGGCGGTCTGCGCACCGTTCCCCACAGCGGTCATGGGAACCTCCGAGTTTCTCTGTACGAGCCGGCACTTATCACCCGAACCGGTCCGGGTCCGTGAACCCGTCGCGGAATTGGCCCGCCGCTGTAACTTATCGCCACTGTCACCACACGGTAGCCTCAGCGGGGGCGACCAAGGAGCGCGCGGTGAGTGAATCAGGGCAACCCGGAGCCGCCACCCCGGGAGAGCACGGCGACGGCACGGGTCAGCAGGACGGCGACCTGGCCCGCGCCGGCAGCGGGTGGGCGCCCCCGGCGACCGGCTGGGCCCGGGGAGCGCCGGCGCCCGGCGGCTGGCCCCGTGCCGACCTCACCACCGGCTGGGGCGCCTCGTCCCCCCGCCACGGTGACCTCCCGGCCCCGCTGCCCGGGTTGACCGGCCAGGAGCCGCCCGGCCGGGTCAACGGCCACCACGTCAACGGGGTCCACCACGCCGGGGAGGAACCGCCCGTGACCCGCCAGGCGCCGGTGAGCGCACCGCCCGCGGACGAGCCGCGCCGGGACACCGACGGCGACCGGCTCGTCGTGCCGGCCCAGCGGCCGGCACCCGCGGTCGAGCAGCCCACCGCCGAGGCCGATCCCGGTGGGTCCCGGCACGCCTCCGACGACCCGCCGGCCGGGCGCGCCGCCCGCTGGGCCGAGAGCGGCCCGACGTCCGGGCCGCCGGCCCTCCAGGTGCCGCCGGTCGGCGCCGCCGCCTCCGGCTTCGAGGTGCCCCCGGGCTTCCACGCCCCGACCGCCGAGCGGTCCGAACCACCGTCGCTCTCGCGCGGCTGGGCCGACCGCCGGCCGCCGGAGCAACCCCCGACCGAGGGGTCGCCCCCCGCGGACCGGTTCCCGCCCGAACCGCCGCCGGCCCAGGCGCCGTCGCTCTCCCGGGGCTGGGCCGACCGGCCCACCTCGGCCCCGCCCGCCGGCCCGCCCGCCGGTGCGGGCGAGGAGCGCCGGCCGGCCGCCGAGCAGCCGCGCGCCGGGGCAGACGACCGGGGCGCCGGTCCGGCCGAGGAGCCGGCGTGGTCCGGTCCGGCCTGGAACCGCCCGAGCTGGGGCGGGGGCTGGGCGCCGCCGTGGGCGCGCGAGGACGAGTCGACCGGTCGCCGGACCGGCGAGGACGAGCCCGCCGGTCGCCGCGCCGCCCGCGAGGACGAGCCGGTCGCCCGCCGCGCCGCCCGTGAGGAGGAGCCGGTGGTCCGCCGCGCCGCTCGTGAGGACGAGCCGGTCGCCCGGCGGGCCGCCCGCGAGGAGTGGGCGGCCGAGCCGTCCCGGCCCTACGAGCCGGCCCGCGTCGAGCCGCCCGCCGGCTACGACCCGCCCCGCCCGGAGCCGGTCCACCCCTACGAGCCGGTGCGGGCCGAGGCGCCCGCGGGCTACGAGGCGGCGCGCCCCGAGCCGTCCCGGCCGTACGAGGTGCCCGAGCCCCGCACGTCACCCGAGCCGGCCGGGCGGGAGATTCCCGAGCGGCCCACCTGGGCCGGGCCGCCCGTGCCGGTGACCCCGTTCAGCGCGCCCCCGCACACCACCCCGACCAGCGCGCCGCCGATGCCCCGCGAGGCTCCGGCCGGCTACCCGCCCGCGCCGGCCGTCCGCGCCGCCGAGGAGCGGGAGGGAGTGCCGTACCGGCTGCCGGGTGGGGCGGAGCGGCCGCCCGCCGCGCCGGCCGGCCCACCGCCCGTCCCCGTCGACCGCATCCCCGCGCCCGCCCCGACGAGCGCGCCGCCCTACGCCGCCCGCCGGTCCGCCCCGGAGCCGCCGCCGGCCGCCGAGGCGGTCGCCGACGACCCCACGCCGGTGCTGCCGCAGCGCGTCCCCGCCGAGCCGGATGTGCCCGTCGTGCCGGAGCCGCCCGCCGTGGAACCGTCCGCCGAGACCCCGGAGCTCGCCCGCATCGCCACCCACCTGCGCCGGGACGACGAACCCGCGCCGCTGCGCGAGCGGCCGGAGGGCTTCGACGTCAACGCCATCCTCGACGCCGTCCGCGAGGTGGCCGGCGTGCGGGACGCGGCGCTGCGCCGCACCCCGGCCGGGGCGCACAGCCTCCGGCTGGACCTGGCCGACGGCGCGGACCCGGCCGAGGTGAGCCGCGTGGTGGCCCGCCTGCTCCAGGAGCGGATGGGGTTGGCCGCCGCCCCGCAGAACCTGCCTGGTGCCCCGGCGGCCCCGCCGCCCCCGGTCCGCCGCCGGTCGGCCCAGCCGCGCGCCGACCGGCCGGCCGAGCCCCGCCCGGCCGACGACCGGCCCGGTGCGGCGCGGTCCGGCGTCTCGTCCCCTCCGGCGGAGGACGCGTCCCGGCCGGCCTGGTCCACCCCGCAGTCCCGCCCCGCCGAGGAGCCGGCGGGCGCGGCCCGGCCCGGGCCGGCGGAGGAGCCGGCCGGCCCGCGGTCCGGTCCGCAGTCCCGCACGGCCGAGGGGCTGGCCGGACCGCAGTCCCGGGCGGCCGAGGAGCCGGCCGGTCCGCGGTCCGGCCCGAACCGGCCGGCCGAGAACCGGTCCGGGGAGGGCCGGTTCGCCGCGCCTGAGGCGCGCGCCGCCCGGCTGGCCGACGCGCCGGCCGAGGGCGACGAGCCGCCGCGCCGCCGCCGGCAGGCCAGCGCCCACCGGGGCCGGGCCGCGGTGGAGGAGTCCTCGCTCGCCGCCGCCCCGGCCGGCACGGCCACCGGCAGCCCGGCCACGCTCGGCACGTCGTACTCCGGCGGGCAGATGAGCACGACGGAGACCGCGCCGTCGCGGCCGCTGGACACCGGCGGCCTGCCGGGGCCCCGGGTCGTGATCGACCACGTCCAGGTGAGCACCTTCGGCCTCGACGCCACCGTCGAGGTCCGCCTGCTCGCCGGGGACCGGACGGCGGAGGGCCACTCCACCGGGCCGGCCGTCGACGGCTACGTGCTGCGGCTCTGCGCGGTGGCCGCGGCCGCCGCGGTGGACGAACTGCTCGGCCGCGTGCCGGCCGGGGAGCGGGGGCGGTGCTTCGTCGAGCACGCCGCCGTGGTGCCGTTCGGCAACTGCGAGGTGGCGACCGTGGTGGTGCTGCTGGTCTGCGACGGCTGGGTGGAGCAACTGGCCGGGTCGGCCCTGGTCGCCGGTGATCCCCGGCAGGCCGTGGTCCGGGCCACCCTGGCCGCGGTGAACCGCCGGCTGGAGGCGCTGCTCGCCTGAGCCCGGTGTCGGGCACGGCCGGTCCGGGAAGACTGGAGCCATGAAGCCCGCCACCCTCTGGCCGGACCACCTCCTGCCCGCGCACCACGTCCCGCCGCCCTGGCCCGGCCGGCAGGTCCGGCTCGACGGCACGGTGACGTACGTGCGGGACACCCCGGCGACCGCACCGGGCGCCGAGCCGGCGCTCTACGTGCACGGCCTCGGGGGTTCGTCGCAGAACTGGACGGACCTGGCCGGCCTGCTCGCCGACCGGCTCGACGGCCAGGCGATCGACCTGCCCGGTTTCGGGCGCAGCGAACCCGGCCGGCGCTACACGCTGCCGGCCTTCGCCGACCGGGTGGTCCGCTGGATCGAGCACAGCGACCGGGGGCCGGTGCACCTGTTCGGCAACTCGCTCGGCGGCGCCGTCGCGGTCCGGGTGGCGGCGCTGCGGCCGGACCTGGTCCGGACGCTGACCCTGATCTCCCCGGCCCTGCCGTTCCTGGACTTCCGGCGGTCGTTGCAGGGGCGGATGCTGCCCCTGCTGGCGATCCCCCGGGGCGAGCGCCTGGCCGCCTGGCGGCTGGCCCAGCTCGCTCCCGAGGTGATGGCCCAGCAGGTGATGGAGGCGTGCATCGCCGACCTGACCCGGATCAGCGAGCAGCGCCGGCAGGAGGCCGTCGAGGAGATCCGGATCCGATACGAGGCCGCCCACTACGCCGCCGCCTACGTCCGCACCTTCCGTGGCCTGGTCTCCAGCTTCCTGCGGTCGTACCTGCCCGGGTCGGGCTCGCTGTGGCGGCTGACGGGCACGGTGCGCGTGCCGACCCTGGTGGTGGGCGGGCGGGAGGACCGACTCGTCGACGTCCGGGTGGCACCGCAGGCCGCCCGGGTGATCCCGGACAGCCGCCTGCTGCTGCTCGACGGTGTCGGGCACGTGGCCCAGCTGGAGGTGCCCCGGACGGTGGCGCGGGCGGTGCTGGCGCTGCTCGCCGAGGCGTCCCCCGACGGGGCGCCGCCGGGTGGGGAGCGGGCGGATGCGCAGGCCAGGGCACTGATCACCGAAACGGGGGAGAGCGGACTCCGGCGGGACATGGCAGGCTGAGCCGGATGCCCACCTCCGTCCGTCCGCGTGCCGCGCGGCCCACCGCCCCGCCCGCCGGCCGCTGGCGTTCCGCCGTCGTGGTCTGCGCGTTCCTCGTCGCCGCCGCGGTCGGCATCGGGGTCGCCCTGCAACATCCCTCGGTCGGCGCCGAGGCATTGGTCAGTGCCGGATCGGCGGCCCAGCCGCCCCTGCCGGCCGGCGGACCGCCGTCGAGCGCGGCACCGCCGCCGTCCCCGTCGCCGTCCGCCTCGCCGGATCCGGTTCCGAGCACGCCGGTGCTGCGGCTGACCGGCCCGGTGCCCGCGCACGGCCGGGGGAGCTTCGGCTACGACGACCGCGCCGGCGGGGTGCTCGGCCGGGCCGGGGTGCTGCGCCGGTTCCGGGTGGCGGTGGAGAACGGCTCCGGCGAGGACGCGCACGCCTTCGGTGACGCCGTGCAGCGGGCGCTGGCCGGCCCCGGGAGCTGGGTGGACAGCGGCCGGTTGCGGTTGCAGCGGGTCGGCGCGGGCACCCGGTCCGACTTCACGATCTACCTGGCCACCCGGGACACCGCCGGCCGGCTCTGCCGTGCCGGGGGCATCGACATCCGGGTGGGCGGGGTGCCGTACACGTCCTGCCGGGTGACCGGCAAGGTGGTGATCAACCTGGACCGGTGGCGGACCTCGGCGCCGCACCTGGTGGCGGCGAAACTCCCGCTCGACACCTACCGGCTCTACGTGATCAACCACGAGGTCGGTCACCAACTGGGTCACCACCACGAGGCCTGCCCGGGGAAGGGGAAGCCGGCGCCGGTGATGCAGCAGCAGACCCTCTTCCTGAACGGCTGCCGGCCGAACCCGTGGCCGTACGTGGGCGGGAAGCGGTACACCGGCCCGTCGGTGTGAAGGACCTGATCCTGGCGATGAGAAGTATTTCGCGGGAGAAGCGGTAGAAGCAGGGGAATTGCCCGAATTTTCCTGGCACGCTGAGGGCATGACGTCGTCGTCCCCTTACGACCCGCCTGCGGAGCCCCGCCCGCCTCGGCTCGACTTCGACCGCCCGCCGGCCCACCCCGGCACGGCGCCGGTCCGCCCCGGCCTGCGCCGGATGCGCCGCCGGCGGCGCCGGACGGTGCTGCTCGCGGTGGCGCTGCTCGTCGCGGGCGCCGCCGCGGCCGGGGTGACGCGCCTGGCCGGGCCGGACCCGTCCGGCCGGCACCCGCTGGCCGCCGCGGACCCGTCCCTGGCCAACGGCGCCGGCGCCGGGTCCGGGACCGAGCCGGGCGGCTACCCCACCGCCGGCCCCGGCAGCTTCGCCGCCGCTGACGGCCGCTCGCCGGTGCGCGGTGACAACGGCCCGCTGCGCCGCTACCGCGTCGAGGTCGAGCAGGACGCCGGGCAGGATGTCGACGAGTTCGCCGCGACCGTGGACGCGGTGCTCGGCGACCCGCGCAGCTGGATCGCCTCCGGCGAGCTGCGGGTGCAGCGGGTGCCCGAGGCCGACGCCGCCGACTTCACCATCTATCTGGCCACACCGGCCACCTCGGAGCGGATGTGCGCCGAGGGCGGGCTCAGCACCGAGCGCTACACCTCCTGCCGACTGCCCGGCCGGGTCGTCATCAACCTGGCCCGCTGGATGGAGGCGGTGCCCGACTACGGCGCCCCGCTCGAGGTCTACCGGACCTACGTGGTGAACCACGAGGTCGGGCACGAGTTCGGCGAGCTGCACCAGGCCTGCCCCGGGCCCGGCGAGCCGGCCCCCGTGATGCAGCAGCAGACGTACGGGCTGGACGGCTGCGTGGCCAACGCCTGGCCGTACGTCGACGGGGTCCGCTACTCCGGCGAGCCCACCGACGGGGTCTGAGTTATTCCCGCTCCCGCATGTCGGGCGACGTGGCCCTCATCATGGCCGATCCCTACCGGGGCGAGCGACAATGGCGCGGTCCCACCGCCGATCCCGGGGAGTCCACCGTGTCGTTGCCCCCGCTCGTCGAGCCCGCCGCCGAGCTGACCGTAGACGAGATCCGTCGCTACTCCCGCCACCTCATCATCCCGGACGTCGGGGTCGAGGGGCAGAAGCGGCTGAAGAACGCCCGGGTGCTCTGCGTGGGCGCCGGTGGCCTCGGCTCGCCGGCCCTCATGTACCTGGCCGCCGCCGGTGTCGGCACCCTCGGCATCATCGACTTCGACACCGTCGACGAGTCCAACCTCCAGCGCCAGATCATCCACGGCGTCTCCGACGTCGGCCGGTCCAAGGCCGAGTCCGCCGCCGCCTCGATCCGCGAGATCAACCCGCTGGTCAACGTGGAGATCCACAACACCGCGCTGGACCGCGACAACGTGCGGGAGATCTTCTCCGGCTACGACCTGATCGTCGACGGCACCGACAACTTCGCCACCCGCTACATGGTCAACGACGCGGCGGTGCTGCTCGGCAAGCCGTACGTCTGGGGTTCGATCTACCGGTTCGACGGCCAGGCGTCGGTGTTCTGGGCCGAGCACGGTCCCTGCTACCGCTGCCTCTACCCGGAGCCGCCGCCGCCCGGCATGGTCCCGTCCTGCGCCGAGGGCGGCGTGCTCGGCGTGCTCTGCGCGTCCATCGGGTCGATCCAGGTCAACGAGGCGATCAAGCTGCTCGCCGGCATCGGCGAGCCGCTGGTCGGCCGGCTGATGGTCTACGACGCCCTGGAGATGAGCTACCGCAAGATCAAGGTCCGCAAGGACCCGAACTGCGTGCTCTGCGGCGACAACCCGACGGTCACCGACCTGCTGGAGGACTACGAGGACTTCTGCGGCGCGGTCTCCGACGAGGCGCAGGAGGCGGTGGTCGACTCGACCATCACCGCGCTGGAGCTGAAGGAGTGGCAGGACGCCGGCAAGGACATCTTCCTGGTCGACGTCCGCGAGCCGGCCGAGTACGAGATCGTCCGGATCCCCGGCGCCACCCTCATCCCCAAGGGCGAGATCATCTCGGGCGAGGCGCTGGCGAAGCTCCCGCAGGACAAGCAGATCGTGCTGCACTGCAAGTCCGGCGTCCGCTCCGCCGAGGCGCTCGCCGCGCTCAAGGCGGCCGGCTTCCGGGACGCCGTCCACGTCCAGGGCGGCGTGCTCTCCTGGATCAAGCAGATCGACCCGGCGCTGCCGGCCTACTGAGCTCGCGGTCGTTGGGCCCTCCCGGGTGTGCCGGGAGGGCCCTTCGCGTGCCGCCGGTGGGCCGGGCCACCCCTGGCCGAGCTACCGAGGCGTAACCACGTTTGCGCCGGTAGCGTGACTGCCGTGGTGGATCTGGACGCGGCGATCGGCTTCGTCGTGGCGCACGGCGACGCGGTGGACCGCGCCCGCCTCTCCCGGCTGCGCACCGGTGCCCCGGTGCCGCCCGAGCTGCTCGACGCGGCCGAGTCCGGGCAGGCCCCCGGCGGCGGCTGGCCCGCCGTGCTCGACGGCGAGGTCGCCTCGGTCGACGCCACCTGCTACCGGCTGGCCGAGCTGGACGACCTCGGGGCGCTGGGCCGCCCCGCCGCCCGGCACGCCCTGGACTGGCTGGCCGCCCGCCAGCTCCCCGACGGCGGCTGGGACGAGGACCCGTCGCTGGCCGGGTTCGCCCCCGAGTGGGCCACCCCGGGCGATCCGGAGGCCCGGCTCTTCCTGACCGCCAACGCCGGGTTCTGGCTGACCGTGGCCGGGCTGGACGCCCGCGCCGCCGGCCCGCTCGACCACCGGGTCGGCGGGGCGTACGCCGGGGTGGTGCAGTCGGCGGCCCAGGGGCTCGCCGCCCAGCTCGCGCCGGACGGGAGCTGGCCGTCCTTCCTGCCGGCCGGCTGGCTGGCCGCGGCCGTGCTGCACCGCCAGCAGATGTACTACGAGTCGGCCCGGATCCAGGCCGTGCTGGCCGAGCGCATCCCACAGATGTCCCCGGCCGACGTGGCCTGGCTCGCCGCCACGCTGCGCCGGGTCGACGTGGGCGAGGAGCAGTGGCTGCTGGTCTCGGCCCGGCGGCGGCTGGCCGAGACCCAGCGCAGCGACGGCGGCTGGGACAGCGACGACGGCCACCAGTTCGACGTGCACACCACGCTGCGCGCGATACGCGCCTGCCGCCCGACGACCCCCGAGGCCCCGGTCTCCGGCGCGCCGTTCGTGGCGCCGCTGGTGCCCGCACCGCGCCCGGCGCCCGCGGGTGACCTGGTGTTGCCACCCGTCGTCCCGTTGCCGAGGCCGGCCCCGCCGTCCGCTCCGCCACCGGAATCGGCGCCGCCCGAGCCGGCCGCGCCCACCGCCTGAGCGGGCGGCGCGGCCGGCCGACTCAGCGCAGGTGGCCGTCGCCGGTGACCACGTACTTGGTGCTGGTCAGCTCGGGCAGCCCCATGGGGCCGCGCGCGTGCAGCTTCTGCGTGGAGATGCCGATTTCGGCGCCGAAGCCGAACTCGCCCCCGTCGGTGAACCGGGTGGAGGCGTTCACCATCACGGCCGCCGCGTCCACCCGCGCCACGAACTCGCGGGCGGCCGGCTGGGAGTCGGTGACGATCGCCTCGGTGTGCCCGGTGCCGTGGCGCCGGATGTGCGCGACCGCCGCGTCCAGCGAGTCGACCACGGCCACCGAGATGTCGGCGGAGAGGTATTCGGTGTCGAAGTCCTCCTCGGTCGCCGGCACGACCGCGTCCGAGTAGGCGGCCGCCCGCGCGTCGCCGTGCACGGTCACCCCGGCGTCGGCGAAGGCGGCCAGCACGGCCGGCAGGAAGGCGTCCGCGACGGCGGCGTGCACCAGCAGGGACTCGGCCGTGTTGCAGGTGGACAGCCGCTGGGTCTTCGAGTTCACGGTGACCGCCACGGCCTTGGCCAGGTCGGCGGCGGCGTCCACGTAGACGTGGCAGTTGCCCACCCCGGTCTCGATCACCGGCACGGTCGACTCCTCGACCACGGTCCGGATGAGCGACGCCCCGCCGCGCGGGATCAACACGTCGACCAGGCCCCGGGCGCGCATCAGCTCCTTGACCGAGTCGCGGGTGCTGGCGTCGAGGAGCTGCACGGCGTCGGCGGGCAGGCCGGCACCGGCGACCGCGTCGCGGAGCACCGCCACCAGGGCGGCGTTGGAGTGCGCCGCCGAGGAGGAGCCGCGCAGGAGCGCCGCGTTGCCGGACTTCAGGCAGATCCCGGCCGCGTCGACGGTCACGTTGGGGCGGCCCTCGTAGATGATGCCGACCACCCCGAAGGGCACCCGGACCTGGCGCAGCTCCAGCCCGTTGGGCAGGGTCGCGCCGCGGACCACCTCGCCGACCGGGTCGGGCAGCGCGGCCATCTGCCGCAGCGCGTCGGCGATGCCGGCCACCCGGCCCTCGTCGAGGGCCAGCCGGTCCAGCACGGCCGCGCTCAGCCCGGCCTCGCGCCCGGCCGCCAGGTCCGCCGCGTTCGCGGCCAGGATCTCCGGGGTACGCGCCACCAGCGCGTCGGCCATCGCGTGCAGCGCGGCGTCCTTGACCGTACGGGTGGCGACGGCGAGCGCCTCCGCCGCGCCCCGGGCCCGGCGGGCCTGCTCCACAACGCTCATGCCAGCACTCCTCACAGCAGCACGAGGTCGTCGCGGTGGACGACCTCCCGTTCGTACGCCGGGCCGAGCGCCGCGGCGAGTTCCGAGGTGGAGCGGCCGAGCAGCCCGGGCAGCTCGATCGCGTCGTAGTTGACCAGCCCGCGGGCGACCGGTGCGCCCTCGGTGTCGACCAGGTCCACCGGGTCCCCGGCGGTGAACGCGCCGTCGACCGCGGTGATCCCGGCCGGGAGCAGGGACTTCCGCCGGCCGACCACGGCCTGCACGGCGCCCGGGTCGAGGTGCAGCCGGCCGCGCGGCGCGGTGGCGTGCGCCAGCCAGAAGAGCCGGGCGGCCGGGCGCCGGCTGCTCGGGTGGAAGAAGGTGCCGACCGGCTCGCCGGCCAGTGCCGGCGCGGCCAGCGGCGCGGCGGTGAGCACCACGGGGATGCCGAAACCGGTGGCGATCCGGGCCGCCTCGACCTTGGTGACCATGCCACCGGTGCCCACCCCGGCGCGGCCGGCGCCGCCGATGTCGACGCCCGCCAGGTCGCCCTCGCCGTGCACCTCGGTGATCCGGGTGCTGCCGGCGCGGGTCGGGTCGCCGGTCCAGAGCGCGTCCACGTCCGACAGCAGCACCAGCAGGTCGGCGTCGACCAGGGCGGCGACCAGCGCCGCGAGCCGGTCGTTGTCGCCGAAGCGGATCTCCTCGGTGGCCACCGTGTCGTTCTCGTTGACGATCGGCACGGCCCGCAGGTCGAGCAGCTTGCGCAGGGTCCGGTAGGCGTTGCGGTAGTGCGCCCGCCGGGTCACGTCGTCGACGGTGAGCAGCACCTGCCCGACAGTCAGCCGGTGCCGGGCGAAGGCCGCCGCGTACCGGCCGATGAGCAGGCCCTGCCCGACGCTGGCGGCGGCCTGCTGGGTGGCCAGGTCGCGGGGGCGCCGGGGCAGCCCGAGTGGGGCCAGGCCGGCGGCGATCGCGCCGGAGGAGACCAGCACCACCTCCCGCCCGTCGGCGGCCAGCGCGCCGAGCGTGTCGACCAGCGCGTCGACCCGGGTGTCGTCCAGGCCGCCCGCCGGGGTGGTCAGCGAGGACGAGCCGATCTTGACGACGATCCGGCGGGCCGAGGTGACTGCTTCGCGCACCGGACCATTCTGCGCGCTGCGGTCCGCCGCGCCTCGCCGCGTTCCCATATCGTGGCAGCCCGTGACACCTGACGAGTACGTCGAGGCGGTGCTGGACCTGGTCGAGCGGATCCCGCCGGGCCGGGTGATGTCGTACGGGGCGGTGGCCGACGCCCTGGCCGAGCGGTCGGGGCGGGCGTCGGCCCGGCTGGTCGGCTCGATCATGGCCCGGCACGGTGGCGGGGTGCCCTGGCACCGGGTGGTGAACTCGGCCGGCCGGCTGCCACCGGGCCACGAGATGGAGGCGCGGGCCCGGCTGCGCGCCGAGGGCTGCCCGCTGCGCCCCGCCGGGGTCGACATGGCGGCGGCCTCCTGGTCGCCCGACGAGGGGATGTGACCGCCGACATAACGTGAGTAGCATTCGGCTCCATGACGGAAACGGGCGGGAGCCTGCCTCGCCGGGTGCACGCCGGATACGCGCTGGGCTCGCTGGTCACCGGCGCGTTCGGGACGGTACCCGGCCTGCTCCTGCTGCCGTACCTCACCGACACGCTGGGCGTCGCGGCCGGGGTGGCCGCCCTGCTGGTGCTCCTGCCGAAGGCGTGGGACGTGCTGGTCAACCCGGTCGCCGGGCGGATCTCCGACCGGACCCGGTCCCGCTGGGGCGCCCGCCGGCCCTGGCTGCTCGGCGGCGGGCTGGCGCTGGCCGTGCTCTTCGCCGCCATCTTCGCGGCGCCGTTCGGTGCCGGCCCGGCCGCCGGGACGTACGTGGCCGTGGCGTTCCTGGCCACCGCGACGGCGTTCGCCTTCTTCCAGGTGCCCTACGTGGCCATGCCGGCCGAGCTGACCGCCGACCCGGCGGAGCGTACCCGGCTCATGAGCTGGCGGATCGCGGTGCTGGCGCTGGCCATCCTGGTCTCCGGCGCGGTGGCCCCGGCCGTGGTGACCGCCGGCGGCGACGGCGTGCCCGGGCACCGCTGGATGGGCCTGTTCGTGGCGGCGCTCATCGTGGCCGGCACGGTCGGCGTCTTCCTCGGCACCCGCTCGGCCCCGACCGGCACGGTGGGGGAGAGCGAGCCCAGCCTCCGCGCCCAGCTCGCGGTCGCCGGCCGGAACCGGCCGTTCCGGATGCTGCTGGTCTGCTTCGTGATCCAGTCCGCCGGAGTCGCCACCGTGCTGGCCGGGGTGAAGTACTTCGCCGACCAGGTGCTCCGCGCCCCGGACAGCGGGCCGACCCTGC
Organism: Micromonospora chaiyaphumensis; assembly: GCF_900091435.1. GTDB lineage: Bacteria > Actinomycetota > Actinomycetes > Mycobacteriales > Micromonosporaceae > Micromonospora > Micromonospora chaiyaphumensis. The sequence continues at coordinate 456,196 of NZ_FMCS01000004.1, read as the reverse complement.
TCTTCGCCTGCTTCGTCGGCCCGGCTCTGCTGGTCATGCCGCTGTGGACCCGCGCCGGCGCCCGGCTGGGCAAGCGCGCCGCGCTGGTCGCCGCGTCGCTGCTCTTCGCGGCCGGCGCGCTGGCCCTGGTCGCCGCCCCCGCCCTCCCCGCCGCCGGGGTCTACGCCGTGGTCGCCCTGATCGGCGTCGGCTACGCCGGCCAGCAGGTCTTCGCGCTCGCCATGCTGCCGGACTGCATCGCCTACGACACCGCGCGCACCGGCCGCCGGCAGGCCGGCGTGTTCACCGGGTTGTGGACCGCCGGGGAGACCTTCGGCCTGGCCCTCGGCCCCGGCATCTACGGCCTGGTGCTCCAGCTCTCCGGGTACGTCTCCTCGTCCACCGGGGTCGCGGCGGACCAGTCGGCGACCGCCCGGCTCGGCGTGCTGCTCGGCTTCACCGTCCTGCCGGCCCTGCTGGTCGCCGCCCCGGTGGTGCTGCTGCGCGGCTACACCCTGACCCCGGCCCAGCTGGCCGCCGCGCCCGCACCCGGCGGGATCGCGCCCGCGTCGCGGGCCTGAGGCACGCGGGTCCGTCCGCACGGCCGGACCGTCACGAGAGGAACAACCCGAGCACCATGACCGACACGGCAGGGACGGGCGCGCTGCCCGTCGAGGGGGTACCCGCGGCGCGGGTGCTCGACGAGATCCGGGCCCTGCGGGCGGCCGACCGGCCGACCCACGGCGGGCGGCTGTTCGCCTACGTCTACGACCCCGGCGTGGCCGGGCTGGACGAGCTGGCGCAGGCCGCACATGCCGAGAGTGCGCACGTCAACGGCCTGGACCCGACCGCCTTCCCGTCCCTGCTGGCCATGGAGAACGCCGTGGTCGGTGCGGCTGCCCGGCTGCTCGGCGGCGGCCCCGGCACGTCCGCGCCGGACGTGGTCGGCAGCGTCACCAGCGGTGGCACCGAGTCGCTGATCCTGGCCGTCAAGGCGGCCCGGGACGCCCGGCCCGACCTGGCCGAGCCGCGCATCGTGGTGCCGGTCAGCGGGCACGCCGCCTTCGCCAAGGCGGCCCACTACCTGCGGGTGGCCCTCGACCCGGTGCCCGTGGACCCGGGGACCCTGCGCCCGGCCGCCGCCGACGTGGCCGCCGCGATCCGGCCGGAGACGGTGCTGGTGGTCGCCTCCGCCCCGTCGTACGCGCACGGCGTGGTCGACCCGGTGGCGGAGATCGCGGCCGTGGCCGCGGCGGCCGGGGTGCGCTGCCACGTGGACGCCTGCTTCGGCGGCTGGACGCTGCCCTGGCTGCGCCGGCTCGGCGCGCCGGTGCCCCCGTTCGACTTCGCCGTGCCCGGTGTCACCTCGATCTCGGTCGACCTGCACAAGTACGCGTACGCCCCGAAGGGGGTGTCGGTGCTGCTGCACCGGGATCCGGGGCTGCGGTCGCCGCAGTTCTTCGCGTACGCGGACTGGCCCGGCTACACGATGGTCAACCCGGTGATCGCCTCGACCCGGTCGGGCGGGCCGATCGCCGCCGCGTACGCCACCCTGCGGCACCTCGGCGAGGACGGCTACCTGCGGCTGGCCGCGCTGACCCGGGACGCGGTCGCCGGGCTGGCCGGCGCGGTCCGCGCGGTCGACGGGCTGCGGCTGCTGGCCGAGCCGGAGTCGACAGTGGTCTGCTTCACCTCCGACGACCCGGGGCTGGACCTGTTCGTGCTGGTGGACGAGCTGACCGCGCGGGGCTGGCACACCCAGCCGCAGCTCGCGTACGCCGACCTGCCGGCCAGCGTGCACCTCACGGTGACCGCGGCCGTGGCCCCGCGGGTGGCCGAGTTCGGTCCGGCGCTGGCCGAGGCGGTGGCGGCCGCCCGGGCGGCCGGACCCGTCGTGCTCCCACCGGAACTGCTGGCGCTCGCCGGCAGCCTCACCCCGGAGTCGCTCACCCCCGACCTGATCGCCGGGCTCGCCGCCGGCCTGGGGCTCGGCGCCGGGCCGGCGGACCGGATGGCGGCCGTGAACACCCTGCTCGACGCGGCCCCGGTCCGGCTGCGGGAGCGGCTGCTCGTGGAGTTCGTCGGGCTGCTCCAGCGCCCGGCCTGGTGAGGCGGGTCGAGCCGTTCGGCGGGCAGGTTCGGCGTTTCGGTGCCAGAGCGACGCATGGCCTGCTGGCTACCATCCGGATACATCGATGACACGGGGAGTATCCGAATGACAACTGCCTCGCCACCACGCGCGCGCCGGGCCCTGGCCGTGCTCGCCGCCGGCACGCTGCTGGTTCTCGCGCCCGGCGCACCCGCCACCGCCGAACCGTCCGGTCCGGACCGGTCCGCCGACGTCTCCGTCCTCGACCCGGGGTGGACGCCCGACCCGGTCGCCGAGGGTGTGCCGCGCCCGCCGTCCCGCGACGTCAAGAAGGTCAAGGAGGAGCAGCGGCGGGAGCGGTCGGCCGGCGCGACCGCCGCCGACCTCGCCGGGTACGCCCGCGACGGGCACCTGCCCAGGAGCCTGCCGGTCGCGGCCCAACCCACCAACGCCCAGCCCGCCCCACTGGTGGACCCCGGCCTGCACGACGCCCAGGGCGTCCGGATGTTCAGCTTCCTCGGCAAGGTCTGGGACCACCCCGTCGCGCAGGCGCAGTGGGGCCTGAGCAACCTGGCCGCCTACCGGATCAACCGGGACCAGCGGTTCCTCGACCGGGCGATCGCGAACGCCCAGCGGAACGTGGACCGCCGGGTCGAGTCCCGGGGGGCCTGGTTCTACCCCTACGACTTCGACCTCACCCGGTGCGCCGGCCGGCCGGTGCTGCGTGCGCCCTGGTACAGCGGGATGGCGCAGGGGCAGTTGCTCAGCCTCTTCGTCGGCCTCGCCGAACTCACCGGGGACGCGAAATGGCGGACGGCGGCGGACAACACGTTCCTGAGCCTGACCCTGCCCGCCAGCACCACGGCGCCCTGGGCCAGTTGGGTGGACCCCAACGGGTTCCTCTGGCTGGAGGAGTACCCGGTGACCGCCGGCACCACCGGCGAGCGGGTCCTCAACGGGCACATCTTCGCCCTGTACGGCGTCTACGACTACTGGCGTCTCACCGCCGACGACCGGGCCGTGGCCCTCTTCGACGGGGCGGCCAGCACCGTCCGGCGCTACGTGCCGACCCACTTCCGGGTGACCCGGTGGGCCAGCAACTACTCGATGGGTTGCGCCCAGCCGCACCTCAAGTACCACCAGATCCACACGGCCCAGAACCTGAAGCTCTACGAGATGACCTGGTCGGCCACCTTCGCCACGTACGCCTACCTGCTCCGCTCGGACTACCCGGCGCCAGCCGTGAGCGGCACCATCTCGTTCTCGGCCGGCACGCACGTCGGCTACAAGTTCTCCAGCAGCGGGGCGATCACCGGTCAGAAGACCCTGAAGCTGACCCGGGCCTCCGGCGCCCTCACCAACCTGCGCACCCGGGTCCTGGGCCGCGGCATCTACTACCAGATCACGAACGGCGGCCTCGCCGGCTACCTCGTGCCCGAGGCGTACGGGCAGCGCATCCTGCTCGGCAAGGCCGTCGAGCACCGATACCAGCCCACCCGGACGCTGTCGTTCCAGCCCGGCACCTACACCGGCTACGCGTACGACAGCAAGGGCACCGTCACCGGCTCCAAGAAGCTCACCTTCTCGGCGGCGTCCATCGCGCCGCTCGGGGCGACCGCCTGGGTGAACGGCCGGCTCAGCTACCAGGTCACCGCCGGGGCGTACCTCGGCTACTGGCTGCCCCACACCACCGGGCTCGCCTTCACCTGACCTGACGACCGAGCGAGGCCCGTCCGCAGAGCAGCGGACGGGCCTCGTCCGGTCCTGTGGTCAGTCGACCGCGGTGACCGTGAACGACGCGGTGTTGTCGGCCGGGTCGGCGTCGGAGACCAGGTTCCCGTCCCACTGGGTGGCGAGTTGGAAGGTGGCGCCGCCGAGTTCACCCGGGACCGTGCCCGGTTCGGCCCGGAGCAGCACGTCGAAGCTCCGCTCCTCGCCGGCCATGAGCCGCCCGCCCGGGACAACGAAGTTGGTGAAGAAGCTCGGCAGGTCCTGGGGGTCGGTGCCCCAGATCTGCACGCCCGGCGGCAGCGTGGTCGCGTCGACGAAGAGGAGGTCGTGTGCGGCGTCACCGGCCCACCGGACGGTCACCGGCAGTCGTCCCTGGTAGCTGCCGTCCTCCTGCCGAACGAGCCTGGCCGCACCCGCCGTGCTGATTCCCGCCCGCGCCTCGGTGTCCTGGACGTAGGGCACCGGGTTGCGCAGCGAGCCCCCGGTGGACCGGAACCGCGCCGCGAAGCTTTCCGCGTCGCCGATCGCCGGATTGCCGTCCCCGACGTTGACCGACACCTCGCCACCGGTGGCGATCATCGCCACGGCCCGGGGCGTGGTGAGCGCTCGGAAGGCGACGGTGAAGGACCGGCGCTCGCCCGGCCTCAGCTCGGGACCGGGCACCATGCAGTCGACGACCCGGCGGTTGTCCCGCAGGCCCTGGAATCCGCAGGCGCTGTCCGGCGACAGGTTGCCGATCGAGCCGGCCACCGGCTCGACGATGGTGACGCTGAAGTAGGTGTCGGCCGGACCGCGGTTCGTCACGGTGATCGGCAAGCTGCCGCGGTAGCCGTGCTCGGTCGGGTCGAGCACCAGCCGGCCCACGGAGACATCGGCGTCGGGTCTGCCGCCGGCGGGCGCAGCGGCGGCGGGTGCGGCGAACGCCAGCAGCGCCGCGGCCGGGCCGAGCAGGACGGCCGCCAGTCGACGTCCGGTGCGTGTGGTCATGTGAATCCTCCCGTGATCCCCGTTGCCGCGACGGTCGTCCGCCGCGGGTGTCACTCGTAGCACGTCTCGCGGCGGGCCGGCGTTGCGATGGAGCCCTGTCGGCAGGGCGACAGCGGGGGCCACCCGTAGCGGGGCGTCTTCACCCGGTCGTCCTCAGCTCGACCTGGTTGTCCTTCCACGTCAGGTCGTTCCACCACCGCTCCTGCCGGTCGTAGTGGACGACCCGCAGCGTCGGCGGCTCGTCGACCTCGGGTGGGTCGTAGCGGAACGTGAAGGTGAAGGTCTTCCGCTTCCCGGCCGGCAGGCCGTCCAGGGCGCAGGTGCCCGGACCGTCCGAACGCACCTGCCGGCACGGGTCGAGGTCCCCGCCGACGGGTTCGCCGATCAGGTAGAGATCGGTGAAACCGAGCAGCGGCACGTCCACCGGACCCTTGTTCGTCACGGTGATGGACACCGTCGCGATGCGGTCGCCCTTCGTGTCGGGCGGCCCGACGACGAGGTCGCCGGCCGTCAGGGTGAGGTCGGTCAGGCGGGGGTCGACCCCGAATCTCGTCGGCCCCGCCGTCTGGGTGAACCGCTCGCCGGTCCAGGCGTACGTCCGCCACTGCCGCTGCGGCGACCACTGCGGGGTGCCGCAGCAGGGCTGGATGTCGGCCACGTGCGCCCGGATCTTCCCGTGGTCCTGCACCGAGAAGTCGGTGATGTCGTCCATCCCGTCGTGGGTGCCCACGACCCGGCCCATGGTGACGACCCGGCCGGACCCGTCCCGGTCGAACGCCAGCACCTGCTTCGCCGAAGCCTCGCCGTAGCGGCAGGCGACCAGGGCCACCGTCTCGGTCGCGCCGTCGCCGTCGAGGTCGCCGTAGCGGGGATCGGCCAGCAGCGTCGGCACGGAGTCCGACTGCGGCCCGGACCGGAGCCGGACGTTGTCGCTGACGCAGGTCTTCGGGGCGTACCCCGGCCAGGCCGCCAGGTCCAGTCGGGCGGCGAGCAGTTGGGACCGGGTGATCCGCCCGTCCGGCGCGGCCGGGGTGGCGCTGGCCGTGCTCGGCGTCGGCGGAGGCGGGGTCGGCGAGGTGGACGTCTTCGACGGGGCCGGGGTGGCGGTCTGCGCCGGCCCGGGCGGCGGATCGGGCCGGTGCAGGGCGGCGTTCGCGCCCACCGGGATCGCCACGGCGAGCACCACGGCCGCCGCGGTGACCACCGCGGTACGCCGGCGCCGGCGGCGGACGGTCTCCCGTACCGCGGCTGTCCCGGCCGGGTGCACCGCCGACGCGTACGACTCGCGGAACGCCGCGAACTCGCCGCTGACCAGGATGTCGTCGAGCTCAGTCATGGTGGTTCGCCTCGTTCGTGGTGGTGAGCTGGGCCGCCAGCGCGGCCCGACCTCGGTGCAGCCAGGACTTGACCGTGCCCTCCGGCACCCCCTCCTGCTCCGCGATCTGCACGACGCTGAGATCGGCCAGGTAGTGCAGCACCACGGCGCGGCGCTGGACGGTGGGCAACTGGGCCAACGCGGCGGTCAGCGCCACCCGGTCCGGGCCCGGACCCGGCACGTGCTCCTCGCGCTGCCGGTGCAGCCAGGACTGGGCCGTCCGCAGCCGCCGCCACCGGCTGGTGGCCAGATTCCAGGCGACCCGGCGTACCCAGGCCACCGGGTCGTCGTAGCGGGACACCCGCGACCAGCGGGCGAAGGCCCGGCAGAACGCCTCCTGTACCAGGTCCTGCGCCTGCGACAGGTCGCCGCAGTACGCGGCGAGCTGGAGCGTCAGGGACCGGAAATGCGCATGGTAGAGCCCGTCGAAATCGACCGCCTCGCGTCCGGCCGGGCGTCCCGGCCGCTCCGCTGTCCCGTCGGGCGGCGGCTCACCGAGCCGCGGCTCCCTCGTCACCGTCATCCGTTCCTCCCCGTGCGCGTGCCGCCGGCGCGGTCACGCCCGTCACACGCCCTGACGCGGCCGCAGGTTGCGCCGGTTGCCCTCGCGGGCGCTGTGGTTGACTGTCAACTCGGAGACAGGAGGGAGGCCCGAGGTGCAGTTGCCGGCCGTGCTCGGCGAGCCGATCCGGTTCGTGCTGAACTGGGGCCGCCGCTACTCGCTCTGGGTGTTCAACTTCGGGCTGGCCTGCTGCGCCATCGAGTTCATCGCCACCAGCATGGGCCGGCACGACTTCATGCGCCTCGGCGTGATCCCGTTCGCCCACGGCCCCCGGCAGGCCGACCTCATGGTGGTCTCCGGCACGGTCACCGACAAGATGGCCCCGGCGGTCAAGCGGCTCTACGACCAGATGCCCGAGCCGAAGTACGTGATCTCGTTCGGCGCCTGCTCGAACTGCGGCGGCCCCTACTGGGACTCCTACTCGGTGACCAAGGGCGTCGACCAGCTCATCCCCGTCGACGTCTACGTGCCCGGCTGCCCGCCCCGCCCGGAGGCGCTGCTGCACGGCATCCTCCGCCTGCAGGAGAAGATCGCCGCCGAGCAGTCCGGGGTCGGCGGCGTGCCGCGCCCGGACCGGCTCGCCCCGCCGGTCGACCCCCGGCCCGCCGAGAGCACCCCCCGGCCGGTGGAATCCCTCACCGCGCCACCGGTCCGTCCCCCGGTCGGCTGACGCCGGAGGTGGCGGTCGCGGTCTAGCCTGCGGACCATGACCCACTCCGCGGACAAGCGTTCCGCCTTCATCGTCGACGTGCTCACCGAGGAGTTCGGCGCGTCGATGGCGATCGACCCGGCGGCGTTCCGCCGCAAGTTCCGCAAGATGGCCGCCTCACCGTTCGCCTTCTACCGGGGCAGCGCCTCGCTCTTCTACGCCGACCAGCGCGGCGACTTCGCCAGCGACCGGTTCCTCGACGACCGGACCAGCCGGGTGTGGATCCACGGCGACCTGCACGCCGAGAACTTCGGCACCTACATGAACGCCTCCGGGCAGCTCGTGTTCAACGTCAACGACTTCGACGAGGCGTACGTCGGGCCGTTCTCCTGGGACCTGAAGCGCTTCGCCGCCAGCGTGGCCCTGCTCGGCTACGCCAAGGCGCTCTCCGACCGGGTGATCGGCGAGCTGGTGGCCGGCTTCGCCCGGTCGTACCTGGCCGAGCTGCGGGCCATCGCGGCCGGCGGGGACGACGCGATCGGCTCGATCACGTTGGAGAACGCCGACGGCGTGCTGCGCCGGGTGCTCCAGCAGGCCCGGCTGAACACCCGGGTCGACCTGCTCGCCACGCAGACCACCATCGACAACTACGAGCGCCGGTTCTCCCTGGGCGACGGGGTCTACGAGATCGACGCCGCGACCCGGGAGCAGGTCTGCGCCGCGTTCCAGGACTACCTGGGCACCCTGCCGACGGCCACCGCCCGGCTCCGCCCGCTCGCCGCGAACATCAAGGACGTCGTGCTGCGCAAGGGCGTGGGCATCGGCTCCGCGGGGCTGCCCTCCTACAACCTCCTGCTGGAGGGGCACACCCAGGCGCTGGAGAACGACGTCGTCATCTACATGAAGCAGGCGCAGGTGCCGGCGGTGGCGCGGCACATCGACGACGAGCGGGTCCGCTCGTACTTCCGGCACCAGGGGCACCGGACCGCCGAGTCGCAGCGGGCGCTGCAGGCGCACGCCGACCCGTGGCTGGGCTTCACCGAGCTGGACGGCGCCGGCCAGCTCGTCGCCGAGGTCTCCCCGTACGCGGCCGACCTCGACTGGGCCGACGTCAACGAGCCCGAGGAGCTCGCCGGGGTGCTCACCGACCTGGGCCGGGCGGTGGCGCGGATGCACTCGGTGGCCGACGACGAATCCAGCCACGACCTGGTGGACTACTCCACCGAGGAGTCGATCGTCGCGGTGGTGGACGGCGACCCGCAGAGCTTCGTCGACTACCTCATCGACTTCGCGCACACCTACGGCATCCGGGCCCGCGAGGACCACCAGCTCTTCGTGGACCTGTTCCGCAACGGCCGGCTTCCCGGCATCTGAGGGTCCGGGGCGCCCGAGCCCGCGCTCCGGCGCCCCGCCTCACTGCTCGAAGTCGAGCACCACCTTGATGTCCGCGCCGGTGGAGGCGTACGCGTCGGCGTACGAGGAGACCGGCACCCGGCGGGTGATCAGCGAGTTGAGCCAGGCCTGGTCGGCGCGGGCGAGCGCCTCCGCCGCCAGCTCCCAGTGCCGCCGGTTGGCGTTCACCGAGCCGAAGACCACGTTGTTCTCCAGCACCAGCTCGCGGTTGAGCGCCCCGGCGTCGAAGTCGATGGTCCGGCCGCCGCTGGACACCCCGGTGAGGCAGACGATGCCGTTGGTCCCGGCCTTGGTCATCGCGTCCATGACCACGATCGGGGCGCCGGTGCACTCCACCACCACGTCCGGCGTGAAGTCCAGCTCCGCCACCGTCGAGGTGTGGTACGTCGCGCCGAGGGCGGCGACCAGCTCGGGCTTCGGCCCGGTCTTGTTCCGGTCCAGCACGTGCACCGACAGCCCGCGCTGAATGCCCAGCAGCGCGGCCAGCAGCCCGATCGGCCCGGCCCCGGTGACCAGCACGCTCTGCGGCTGCCACACGGCCCGGCTGCCGATCCGCTCGATGTGGTCCCACGCCTTGGCCACCACGCTGGTCGGCTCCAGCAGCATCCCGACCGGCGCGAGCGCCGGGTCCAGGCCGACGGCGAACCTCGGCTGCACCCGCCAGCGGTCCCGGGCGAAGCCGGGCAGCCCCTTGATCCCGTGCTCGGTGTACCGGCCGTTGCGGCACATGTCCCACTCGCCGACGGCGCAGTTCGGGCAGGGCACCGGGTCGGGGTGCCGGACGATCCCGGCCACCAGGTCGCCGGGCTGGAGCGTCCCCGACGGGTCCTCCAGCACCCGGCCGAGCGACTCGTGCCCGAGCACCAGCCGTTCCTGGCCGGGCGGGGCCTCGCCGTAGTCGCCCGCGATGATCTCCTGGTCGGTGCCGCAGATGCCGACCGCGACGGCCTGGACCAGGATGGCGCCCTCCTCCGCGGCGGGCTCGGGCCAGTCCTCGTCGAGGCGCAGCGAGTCGGCAACTCCGGGAGACACAGTGACGGCGCGCACGACGTTCATCCTTCCCCGCCGGAGGCTCCCGTGCCCGGCAAAGCGGCGGATCCGGGCCGGGGGAGCGTGGACGGCCCGACACGGCTTCCGGCCGGCGGCCCTAGGATCAGCGGCATGACTCCGGAAGAGGTCGGCCGGCGGATTGTCGCGCTGCTCGCGCCCGTCGAGGCCACCACCACGGTCTCCGGCGGTCAGGGGCACGCCCGCGCCACCGTCGACGTACCCGTGGCGAGCTGGCGCGACGCGGTGCGCGCGGCGCGCGACGACGCCGAGCTGGCCTGCGACTTCTTCGACTGGCTGTCGGCGGTGGACGAGCTGGCCGACGGCTTCGACGTGGTGGCCCACCTCTGGTCGGTTCGGCTCCGGCACGGGCTGCTGCTGCGCACCCGGGTGCCCCGGGAGACGCCGGTCGTGGCGTCCGTGGTCGACGTCTTCCCCGGCGCGGCCTGGCACGAGCGCGAGACCCACGAGATGTTCGGCATCGGCTTCGAGGGGCACGGCGAGCTGCGGCCGCTGCTGCTGCCGCCGGAGTTCGAGGGCCACCCGCTGCGCAAGGAGTTCGTGCTCGCCTCCCGGGCCGCCAAGCCGTGGCCGGGCGCCAAGGAGCCCGGCGAGTCGGAGGCGGGCGGCGGCCGGCGGCCGATCCGGCCCCCGGGCGTGCCGGCACCGGGGGAGTGGGGGACGACGCCCACGCCGGCCGGCGCGGCCGGGGTGGGCGAGGGCCCCCGCGGGGGTACGCCGGCCCGCCCCGCCCGGGAACGTCCCGCGCGTCCCGCCCCGGGCGAGCGGCCCACCCGTCCGGCCCGGCCGCGGCCGGCCGCCGACGCCGAGGAGGGGGAGGGCTGATGCCGGCCTGGTTGGAGCTGGTCCTCCGGGTGGTGGGCGTGCTGGTCGCGTTCCTCACCCTGCCGCTGATCGTGGGCCAGGCCGAGCACAAGGTGATGGCCCACATGCAGGGCCGGCTCGGCCCGATGTACGCGGGCGGCTTCCACGGCTGGGCCCAGCTCGTCGCCGACGGCATCAAGTTCGTGCAGAAGGAGGACGTCACGCCGCGCGAGGCGGACCGGCCCGTGTTCCGGCTGGCCCCGGCCGTCTCCCTGGTGCCCTACCTGCTCGCGCTGCTGGTCATCCCGCTCGGCCCCGGCGACCTGGTCGGGCAGCCGCTGGACATCGGCCTGTTCTTCGTGCTGGCCGTGGTCGGCATCGGGGTGCTGGCGGTCCTCATGTCGGCCTGGGCCTCGGCCAACAAGTACAGCCTGCTCGGCGGGCTGCGCGGGGCGGCCCAGCTGCTCGGCTACGAGCTGCCGCTGGTGCTGGCCGCCGCCTCGGTGGCCATGGCGGCCGGCACGCTCAGCCTGCCCGGCATCGTCGAGGCCTGGCGGCCCTGGTGGCTGCTCTGGCAGGCGCCGGCCATGGTGATCTTCTTCGTGGCCGGGCTGGCCGAGATCCGGCGGCCCCCGTTCGACATGCCGGTGGCCGACTCCGAGCTGGTCTTCGGCTACATGACCGAGTACACGGGCCTGCGCTTCGCGTTCTTCCTGCTCGCCGAGTACGTCGGCATCGTGGTGATCGCCGCGCTGACCACCGTGCTCTTCCTCGGCGGCTGGCAGGGCCCGTTCGCCGACGCCCAGCTCGGCTGGCTCTGGACCCTGCTCAAGGTGTTCGCCGTCGCGTTCGTGATCATCTGGCTCCGGGTGAGCTATCCGCGGCTGCGCGAGGACCAGCTCCAGCGCCTGTGCTGGCTCGTGCTCGTGCCGCTGGCCCTGGCCCAGCTGGTGCTGACCGCCGCCGTCCGCCTGGCCCTGTGAGGGCCGGGTCTTCCCGCGCCCTCAGTCGACGTCGCGCAGCGGGGTGTGGGCCGGGTCGACCCGCTCGGCCGGCGGCGCTGGCTGCGGGGGCGTGCCGTCGCCGAACGGGCGGCCGCCGAGCTGCTCCCGCCCGTGCGGGGTGAGCCAGTTCGCGAGGTCCGGGCCGAGCGGCACCACACCGGTCGGGTTGATGTCCCGGTGCACCTCGTAGTAGTGCCGCTTGATGTGGTCGAAGTCGACCGTGTCGCCGAACCCCGGGGTCTGGAACAGGTCCCGCGCGTACGCCCAGAGCACCGGCATCTCGGTCAGCTTCTGCCGGTTGCACTTGAAGTGGCCGTGGTAGACCGGGTCGAAGCGGACCAGCGTGGTGAACAGCCGCACGTCCGCCTCGGTGATCGTGTCGCCGACCAGGTAGCGCTGCCCGGTCAGCCGCTCGGTCAGCCAGTCCAGCCGGTCGAAGAGCCGGTGGTACGACCGCTCGTACGCCTCCTGGCTGCCGGCGAAGCCGCACCGGTAGACGCCGTTGTTGACGTCTGCGAAGACCACCGCGTTGACCTCGTCGATCTCGCCGCGCAGCCGCTCCGGGTAGAGCTCCGGCGCCCCCGGGCGGTGGTGGGCGGTCCACTGCGTCGACAGGTCGAGGCTCATCTGCGCGTAGTCGTTCGTGACCACCTGCCCGGTCGGCACGTCCACCATCGCGGGCACCGTGATGCCCCGCTCGTAGCCGGGGAAGCGCGCGAAGTAGGCGTCGGCCAGCCGCTCGATGCCGAGCACCGGGTCCCGGCCGCCCGGGTCGAGGTCGAAGGTCCAGCTCCGCTTGTCGTGGGTGGGCCCGGCCACCGCCATCGAGATGGCGTCCTCCAGCCCGAGCAGCCGCCGGACGATGATCAGCCGGTTCGCCCACGGGCAGGCCCGGCTGACCGCCAGCCGGTAGCGGCCCGGCTCCACCGGCCAGTCGCTCGACCCGTCCGCCGTGATCCGGGTGGCGATGTACCGCTGGTCCCGGGTGAACTCGCCGCCCGGCTCGACGTACTTGCCGCCGGTCCGGTCGAGGATCTCGTCGCCCTTGCCGCCCACGCCGCCTCCCGAGGATGTCGCCGTCCGGTTCCCATCATGGTCGCTCCGCCGGCTTCCGGCAGGCCGAGTCGGGACGCCCGCGGCTAGGCTGCCGCGATGACCGATGTGGAGGCGGCGGCCCGGCGCTTCATCGCCGACGTGTGGAACGCCGGCCGCGAGGAGAGCGCGTACGACCTGATCGCCGAGGACTGCCCGGGGCTGGGCGGCACCGGCCCGGAGGCCACCCTGGCCTGGCACCGCGACCGGCGGGCGTCCTTCCCCGACCTGCGCTACAAGGTCGTCGAGGTGGTGGCCGCCGGCAACCGGGTGGCGGTGCACTGGCGGGCCGCCGGCACCCAGGCGGGGCAGTTCGGCCCGGTGCCGCCGACCGGCCGGGTGGTCAGCTACTCGGGGGCGAGCTTCCTGCGCTTCGACGAGACGGGCCGGATCGTCGACGTGTGGAGCGTCAACGAGCTGTTCCAGGTCCTCCAGCAACTCGGCGTCGAGATGCTCCCACCGCTCCCGGGCGCCGGCGCCTGACCGGCCCGGCGGTCCGCCCGCGGGAGATCCGCCGGGTGGTGGTCGCGCGCGCCGGGGGCACAGGGCAGGATGGGCGGCATGAGCGAGCGCAGCGGCGTGCCCGGCGAGGGGTTGGTGAAGGGCCTGGCGGTCACGCTGAAGACGATGACCCGCCGCTCGACCACGCAGCAGTACCCGGACGTGGCCCCCGAGCTGCCGCCCCGCTCCCGCGGCGTGATCGCGCTGCTGGAGGAGAACTGCACGGTCTGCATGCTGTGCGCCCGCGAGTGCCCGGACTGGTGCATCTACATCGACTCGCACAAGGAGGAGGTGGCGGTCCCCGGCGCCGCCCGTCCCCGCCAGCGCAACGTGCTCGACAAGTTCGACATCGACTTCTCGCTCTGCATGTACTGCGGCATCTGCATCGAGGTCTGCCCGTTCGACGCCCTCTACTGGTCGCCCGAGTTCGAATACGCCGAGTACGACATCAAGGACCTCCTGCACGACAAGGACCACCTCGGCGAGTGGATGGCCACCGTCCCGCCGCCGCCGGCCCACGACCCGCAGGGCGATCCCTCGAAGGAGGAGACCACCGCCGCCCGCAAGGCCGCGGCGCCCGCCGCGCGTCCGGTCCCGGCCCGCCCGCAGCCCGACGCCGAGCAGGGCGGGGGCACGCCGTCATGACGGGTGCCGACGTGCTGCTGCTCGCCCTCGGCGCGGTGGCGGTGGGCGCGGGCGCGCTGGTGGTGGGCACCCGGCACCTGGTCCGGGCCGGGCTCTGGCTGGTGGTCTGCCTGGGCGCGCTGGCCGGCGACTACCTGGTGCTGAGCGCCGAGCTGGTGGCCTGGGTGCAGGTGCTCATCTACGTCGGCGCGGTCGTGGTGCTGCTGCTGTTCGCGGTGATGCTGACCCGGGCCCCGATCGGCCCCTCCGACGACCTCGACCGGCCGGGCTGGCCGGCCGCGCTGATCGGCGCCGGCAGCGGGCTGGGGCTGGCCGTGCTGCTGGTCGACGCGTTCCGCTGGTCCCGGGTGGACCTGCCCGCCGCGGGCACCGCCGAGCGCCTCGGCGAGCAGGTGTTCCGCTCCTGGGTGCTGCCCTTCGAGGTGCTCTCGGTGCTGCTGCTCGCCGCCCTGGTCGGTGCCGTCGTGCTGTCCCGTCCCGACATCGGCCGCCCGGGCGGGACCCCGCCCGGCGGCCCGGCCGGGGCGGTCGAGCCGCCCCGCCCGGTCGTCGCCGCCGACGAGGGCGGGCGCGCGTGAGGCCCGTCATCCCGTACGTCACCGCCGCGCTGCTGTTCGGCCTCGGCGTCTACGGCGTGCTGCGCCGCCGCAACGCCGTCCTCGTGCTGATGGCCGTCGAGCTGATGCTCAACGCGGTCAACCTGATCCTGGTCACGGCCGACACCACGGTCCGGGCCGCCCTGCCGCACTCCGGCCAGGTCTTCGCGCTCTTCGTGATCGTGCTCGCCGCCGCCGAGATCGGCGTGGGGCTGGCCATCGTGCTCCAGCTCTACCGGCTGCGGGCCAGCGTCACCGTGGACGACGTGCCGCTGACCGAAGCGCCCGCCGGGGTCGCCGCCGACCGGGGCGAGGGGGAGAAGTGACCGGACTGCTCGCGGTGGCGCTGCCCGGCGTACCCCTGGTCGCCGGCCTGCTCGGGCTGCTGCTTCCGCCGTCGCCGCGCGGGGCGGCCACCGGGGAGGGCCCGGCCCGTCGGGCGGCCATCGCGCTCGGCGTGGCCGGCGCGGCGCTCGCGCTGCTGGCGGCCGTGGCGCTGCTGTTCCGGGTGGACGGGCCGGTCGAGGCCGCCACCGACTGGGTCGACCTGGGTGGGCTCCGGGTCACCCTCGGGTGGCGGCTGGACGGGGTCGCCGTGCTGGTCGCCGTCGCGGTGGCCGCGGTGGCCCTGGCCGTGCAGGTCTACTCGATCGGCTACCTCAAGCGCGGCCCGCACGACGACGTCGAGGTGGACCACCGCTACCCGCCCTACGCCGCCCAGATCAGCCTGTTCACCGCCGCGATGCTGACCGTGGTGGTCTCCGGCGACCTGATCCTGCTGCTGGTCGGCTGGGAGGTGATGGGCATCTGCTCCTACCTGCTCATCGCCCACGACCGGCGGCTGCCCGAGGCGCCCGCCGCCGCCGTGAAGGCGTTCCTGGTCACCCGGGTGGGTGACGTCGGCTTCCTGCTCGGCATCGCGCTGCTCGGCGTGGGCGCCGGCAGCTTCCGGATCGCCGACGTGCTCGCCCACGACTACTCCTCCGGCACGCTCACGGCGGCCTGCCTGCTGCTGCTCGCCGGGGTGGCCGGCAAGAGCGCGCAGTTCCCGCTGCACACCTGGCTGCCCGACGCGATGGCCGGCCCCACCCCGATCTCCGCGCTGATCCACGCGGCCACCATGGTCGCCGCCGGGGTCTACGCGGTGGCCCGGCTCTTCCCGCTCTTCGCGCAGGCCCCGGCCGCCCTGGCCGTGCTCGGGGTGATGGCGGCGGTCACCCTGCTGCTCGGCGCGTTCGCGGCCACCGCACAGGACGACATCAAGCGCGTGCTCGCCTGGTCGACGGTCTCCCAGATCGGCTACATGACCGGCGCGCTCGCCGTGGGCGCCCCCGCGGCGGCCCTGTTCCACCTGCTCACCCACGCCGCCTTCAAGGCGCTGCTGTTCCTCGCGGCCGGCGTGGTCATCCACGCCGTCGGCACCACGCTGATGTCCCGGATGGGCGGCCTGCGCGCCGCCATGCCGGTCACCTTCTGGTGCATGCTGATCGGCCTCGGCGCGCTGGCCGGCGTGCCGCCGCTGTCCGGCTTCTGGAGCAAGGACGGTGTGCTCGCCGCCGCGCAGGCCGCCGCCCTGGACGGCACCGGCCCGGCCCCGGCCTGGGTGGGCTGGCTGGTCTGGCTGGCCGGGCTGGTCGGCGTCGCCGTCACCGCCTGGTACGCGACCCGCCTGCTGCTGCGCACCTTCCTCGGCGCGACCCGGACCCCGCTGGCCCACCCGCACGACCCGCCCGCGGTGCTGCGCTGGCCGGTGGTGCTGCTCGCGATCCCCGCCGCGCTGCTCGGCCTGGCCGCCTTCGCGCCGTGGTTCGCCGACCGGCTGCGGGTGCCCGCCGACGCCTCCGACGAGGCCGTCGAGCTGGTCCACCTCGCGCCGAACCTGGTCCTGCCGTTCCTGCTCCTGCTGGTGGGTGCGGGCGTCGCCTGGGCCGGCTGGCGCCGCGACCCGGCCGCCGACCCGGCGCGCTTCCCGGGTCCGCTGCGGCCGGTCTTCGCCCGGGCGTTCCGGCTCGACGACGTCCAGCACGCCCTCGTCGTACGCCCGACGACCGCCCTGGCCCGGGTCGTACGGACCGGGGACGAGCTGGGCGTGGACGGCCTCGTGGAGGGCAGCGGCCGGGGCGCGGTCGAGCTGGGCGGCGGCCTGGCCGCGCTGCACCGGGCCGCGCTGCCCCGCGCGGCGGCCGGGGTGCTGGCCGGCGCGCTGCTGATCGGCCTCGCGGTCGCCCTGATCGGAGTGACCTCATGACGTTCGGGCAGTTCCTGCTGGTGGCGGTCCTCGCGGTGCCCGCGCTGGGCGCGGTCGCGGCCGCCGCCGTCCCGGGTGACCGGGCCGGCCGGCTGGTCGGCACGGCCGCCGCCGCGCTGACCCTGCTCGCCACCCTGCCGCTGGTCGGTGGCGACCACGGCTGGTTCGGCTACGGTCCCCGGCCGGCCGTGCAGCCCTGGCACCAGCTCGACGTGTCCTGGGTGCCCGGCCTCGACCTGCGCTTCCACCTCGGGGTGGACGGCATCTCCTGGCCGCTCGTCGTGCTCACCGCGCTGCTCACCCTGCTCTGCTGCGGCTACACGCTCTGGCGGGTGCCCGCCGGCGGTGGCAGCGGGCGGGCGCTCGTGGCCCTGCTGCTGGTGGTCGAGGTGGGCATCCTCGGCACCTTCCTCGCCCTCGACCTGGTGCTGTTCTTCCTGTTCTTCGAGGTCGTCCTGCTGCCCATGTACGCGATCATCGCCGGCTGGGGCGGTGACGACCGGCGCCGGGCGGCCCGCAAGTTCGCCCTCTACACGCTCTTCGGCTCGGTCCTGCTGCTGGTCGGCGTCTACGTGGTGGTCGCCGCCGCCGGCACCGCCGATTTGGTGACGCTGACCGGCGGCACGGGGCTGTCCCGGGGCGCCCAGCTCGCCGCGTTCACGCTGCTGGCGCTGGCCTTCGCGGTGAAGAGCCCGCTCTGGCCGCTGCACTCCTGGCTGCCCGACGCGCACACCCAGGCCCCCACCGTGGGCAGCGTGATCCTGGCCGGGGTGCTGCTCAAGATGGGCACGTACGGCCTGATCCGGGTGGCGGTCGGGGTGGCTCCCGAGGGCGCCCGCTGGGCCGCGCCGGTCCTCGGGGTGCTCGCCGTCGCGGCGATCGGAGTCGGCGGCCTGGTCTGCCTCGCCCAGACCGAGCTGAAGCGGCTGATCGCCTACTCCAGCGTGGGGCACATGGGTTTCGTGCTGCTCGGGGTCGCCACGCTGACCGCCACCGGCCTCCAGGCCGCACTGATCGGCAACATCGCGCACGGCGTCATCACCGGGTTGCTGTTCTTCCTGGCCGGGGCCATCAAGGACCGCACCCGCACCGGGTCGCTCGCCGAGCTGTCCGGGCTGCGGGAGACCGCACCCCGGCTGGCGGGGCTGCTCGGCTTCGCGGCGGTCGCCTCGCTCGGCCTGCCCGGGCTGGCCGGCTTCTGGGGCGAGGCGTTCGCCGTGGTGGCCGCCCTGCGAAGGGGCGGCGGGCTGTGGACCACCCTCGCGGTGCTGGCCGCGCTGGGTGGGGCGCTGACCGCCGCGTACTTCCTGCGGCTGCTCCGCCGGGTCACCCACGGGCGGCCCAGCCCGGCGGTGGCTTCGCTCGCGCCGGGCCTGGCCGGGGCGGAGCTGACCGCCTGGGCGCCGCTGGTGCTGCTCGCCCTCGCCGTCGGCCTGGCCCCGGCACTGGTCCTGTCCTATTCCTCTGGGCCGGTGGGTGCCCTTGTGGGAGTGGTCACCAGGTGAGCGCGAGGAGTGCAGCGCAGCGGAGCCCCGCAGTCGCGAACGAAGGCGAGCGCAGATGAGCCTGGTGCAGAGCGTGGACAACGTGGCGCTGCTGCCGGCCTACCTCGCCGCCGGCACGGCCGTGCTGGTGCTCCTGGTCGACCTGCTGGTGGCCCGGGCCGCCGCCACGGTGGCCGTGGCCGCCCTCGGCACGGCGGGCACCGCGCTCGGCGCGGCGCTGGTCGGGGCGGCCGGGGAGCGCCGCACCTTCTGCGCCGGGGCGGACTGCTCCTGGCTCTGGACCGGGCGGGCCGCCCTGGTCGCGGTGGTCATCGCCCTGCTCACCCTCGGGGTGCTGGCGCTCTCCGGCCCGCTGCTGCGCGCCGGCCGGATCCCGGTCGGCGAATACTGCTTCCTGCTCGCCTGCGCGATGACCGGCGGCGTGGTGCTCGGTGCGGCCGGCGACCTCATCACCCTGGTCGTGGCGCTGGAGACGCTCACCCTGCCGCTCTACGTGCTGGTCGGGCTGCGCCGGGGCAGCCTCGCCGGGGCCGAGGCGGCGGTGACCTTCTTCGTGGTCAGCGTGGTGGCCACCACGCTGACCCTGCTCGGTGCGGCGCTGCTCTACGCGGTGACCGGCAGCGTCCACCTCGACCGGCTCGGCGCGGCCTTCGCCGCCGACCGGGACGGCCTTCTCGACCTGCCGCTGACCACGGTCGCCGTGGCGCTCGTGGTGGCCGGGCTGGCCTTCAAGGTCGCCGCGGTGCCGTTCCACGCCTGGGCGCCGGCCACCTACGACGGCGCGCCGCTGCCCGTGGCGGCGTACCTGTCGACCGCCTCCAAGCTGGGTGGCGTGGCGGCCCTGCTCGCCGTGGTCCAGCGGGCGCTGCCGGCCACCGTGACCGGCCCGGTGCTGGCCCTGCTGGCGGTGCTCACCATGACGGTGGGCAACCTGGTGGCGCTGCGCCAGCGGCGTACGGTGCGGCTGCTCGCCTGGTCGTCGGTGGCCCAGGCCGGCTACATCCTCGCCCCGCTGGGCGCGCTCGCGCTGGCCGCCGGGCGCACCGCCGACGCCCGCGCCGAGGCGTACGCCGCGGCCGTCGCGTACACCGTCTTCTTCGTGCTCCTGGAGCTGGCCGCGTTCGCCGCCGTGGTGGCGCTGCGGCCCGCCGACGGTGACGGCGGCACCCTGGCCGACCTGCGCGGCGCGGCGCGCCGGCACCCCTGGGTGGGTGGCGCGTTCGCGCTCGCCCTCATCGGGCTGGCCGGGCTGCCGCCCGGCCTGGCGGGGCTGTTCGCCAAGGTCACCGTGGTCCGGGCGCTGCTGGCCGGGCACGCCGGCTGGCTGGCCCTCGTGGTGGCGCTGAACGCCGTGGTCGGCCTGGCCTACTACCTGCGCCTGGCCGCTACCCTCTACGCCGCGCCCGGCGGGGTGGCCGTCCGCCCGGCCCGGATCGTGGTG
The DNA here is from genome assembly GCF_900091435.1 of Micromonospora chaiyaphumensis. Taxonomy (GTDB): domain Bacteria; phylum Actinomycetota; class Actinomycetes; order Mycobacteriales; family Micromonosporaceae; genus Micromonospora; species Micromonospora chaiyaphumensis. Next base: position 436,507 of record NZ_FMCS01000004.1, on the reverse strand, counting down.
GTCGCGCTCGGGGTCGCCACCGCGCTGGCCGTGGTGCTCGGTTTCGCCCCGCAGCTGGTGCTCGACGTGGCGGCCCGCTGACCGGTTCGTCCCCCGATGGGGGGCTCGCACAGCCCACGCACAGGAATCCCCAGCCAACTTTCAGCCATGAGCAGGATGGTTGGCGGGTACCGGTGTTGTTGAACCGGTCAGCGGGCCCCGTGCGGGCGCGCGCACCGAAGGAGAGATCGTGCATCACAACCGTCTCAAGACCGCAGCCCTGCTCGGCCTGTTGACCTCGCTGATCCTCGCGGTCGGCTACTGGTTCGGCGGTAGCGGCGGTCTCGTCTTCGCCGTCGTCATCTCGCTGGTGATGAACGGCGTCACCTACTTCTACTCCGACAAGCTCGCGCTGCGCTCGATGCGGGCGCAACCGGTCAGCGAGGCACAGTTCCCCGAGCTGTACCGGATGGTCCGGGAACTCTCCACCCAGGCGGGCAAGCCGATGCCGCGGCTCTACGTGAGCCCGACGGCGCAGCCCAACGCGTTCGCCACCGGGCGTAACCCGGAGCACGCGGCGGTCTGCGTCACCCAGGGGATCGTCGAGATCCTCGACTACCGGGAGCTGCGGGGCGTCATCGGTCACGAGCTGTCCCACGTCTACAACCGGGACATCCTGATCTCCAGCGTGGCGGCCGGCCTGGCCGGCATCATCACCGCGCTGGCCAACATCGCCTGGTTCATCCCGCTGGGCTCCTCCGACGACGAGGACGCCCCGAACCCGGCGGTGCTGCTGCTCACCCTGATCCTCGGCCCGATCGCGGCCACCCTGATCCAGCTCGCGATCAGCCGGAGCCGGGAGTTCCAGGCCGACCAGTCCGGCGCCGAGCTCAGCCGGGACCCGCTGGCCCTGGCCAGCGCCCTCCGCAAGATCCATCAGGGTACGCAGGCCCGCCCGCTGCCGCCGCAGGGCCAGCTCACCAGCACCGCGCACCTGATGATCGACAACCCGTTCAAGCGGGGCGGCGGCATCGCCGCGATGTTCGCCACCCACCCGCCCATGGAGCAGCGGGTGGCCCGGCTGGAGCAGCTGGCCCGCAACTCCGGGCCGGTGCAGTTCCAGCGCTGACCCGCACCGACCGCCTCCGCCCGCGTCCACCCGGACGCGGGCGGGCGCGTATCAGGAGGTGGACTCGGGCTGCCGGTCGGGCCGGGCGAAGAGCACCACCCCGAGCAGCAGCGCCCCGGCGACCAGGTAGGCGGTGGCCGGACCGAACAGCTCGGCGGTGCTGCCGAGCAGGAAGATCCCGCAGCCGGAGACGACGATGTTCCCGGCCACGATGGTCGCCTCCACCTGTCCCATCCGCTCCCGCGGCGCCAGCCGGGCGAAGGTCGCCTGCGCCCCGATGAGCCAGCCGCCACCCGCGCCGATGAGCGCGTTCGCGCCCGCCAGCGCCCAGGCCGGGGCCTGGATCGCGGCGAGCAGACCGGCGAGCAGCAACGCACCGCCCAACGCGGCGGCCGCCGCCACCTGGCCGGCCACCCGGGCCAGCCAGGCCCGCCGCGCCGCCACCAGCACGAAGACCGCGCCGCCGAGCGCCGAGGCGGCCAGCACGACCGGACGCCACCCGCCGCCGGCCAGGTCGGGAGCCAGGGTCTCCGGCAGCGCGCCGGAGAGCACCGTGCCCAGGGTGAGCAAAGCCACGCCGCGCAGCACCGGGTGGCCGGCGATGATGCGTACACCGGCGGTGGCCGGCGGGCGGGCCTTCCGGCGTTCCCCGCGGCCGGCCGGAAGCCCGGCCAGGACGACCGCGGCCAGCAGGAACGACACGAGGTCGACCAGGAGCGCCGCCCGCGGGCCGAGCGCCACGGTCACGCTGGCTCCGGCGAGCAGGCCGGTCACCTGGCCGAGCTGGTTCGCGAAGGCGGAGAGGCCGAACAGGGGCAGCCGCAGCGGGCCGTCCACCGCCTCCGCGGCGATCGCCACGTTGACACTGGAATACGCGGCCCGGACCGCGCCGAGGAGGCCGGCCGCCACGATCGCCGGCAGCGGCCGGGGCACGGCGGTCGGCACGGCGATCAGCGCCGCGCCGGCCAGCGACAGCCCGACCAGCATGGTGCGTCGGGCCGGCACGTCCAGCCAGCCACTGAACACGGTCGCGACCAGCAGGGCGGGCAGCGTCCGAGCGGCGTACACGGCGGCCGGGCCGAGCACCGACCGGGTCTGGTCGTACGCGAGCAGCAGCAGCGCGGCCAGCCCGACGAAGTCGCCCAGTTCGGACACGCCGCGGGCGATGACGAGCCGGGCGGCCACCGGGTGGCGGAACAGGGCCCGGTAGCCGGGCGGGGGAGTGAGCCGTTCGTCGGCGCCGGGCATCAGCTGGGCCGGTCCCCTTCGTCCACCCCGATCGGCCGATAGGCGGCGTGCTCGCGCAACCGGCGCGCCTGCTCCCTGCGGTAACTGCTGCGGATCTCCGGGTCCTGGCGGCGGCGACGCAACGCCACGAAGTCCTCCCAGACGTCGTCCGGCCACTCGCCGAGGCCCTGCCCGGTCACCAGCTCGGCGCGGCCCGCCGCCTCCAGCACGGAGCGGTGCACCGGCTGCAGGCACATCAGCGGGAGGTTGCGGTAGAAGCGCACCACCCGGCCGGGCTCGGTCAGCCGCAGGATGGTGGGCAGGAGCGAGGTGTACCAGTCGGTCTCCACCACACCCTCGTAGATCTGCAGGCCGGGGGGAGCGGGCCAGTTCGGTGCGCCGCGGGCCAGCAGGCACCAGCCCGGCGAGGTCCGGGCCACGACGCCGGTGACCAGCTCGACCATGTTCGCCGCCCGGGGGTCGACGTCGATGAACGGGATCTCTCCGCCATACCGGTCGAAGATGTCCAGGCCCTCGCGGAACCGGTCAGGCGCCTTCGCGAGGTGGGCGGCGGCGTCGGGCAGCTTGCCGTCGTATCCACCGGCCAGCGAACGCCAGCGGACCGGCTCGTTGTCCTCCAGCAGGCTCCACTCGGTCTCGTGCCCGTCCCAGCGCAGCGCGAAGTCGGCGGGAGGGTGGACGTACCAGCCGAGACCGGACCCGGCGGCCACCGGCGGGCACTGCCGCACGGCGCGCACCGGGAGCGAGCCCCCCAGGCTGGGAGAGGCGGCCTCGGCGGGGCGGGCGTCGGCGTACAGCGAGTAGATCTCGACCCGCAGCGGTTCCACGGTGCCGGTCATCGGCCCTCCGTACGGCGATGGGCGGAGCCCGCGAAGGCATGGACCTGATTCGATCAGCAACCTACCGGATCTTCGTCGGCCGGGCAGCCCCGTCCGGGCCGCCCCATGTGAGGGAGCCGACCATCCCGGCGGCGGCCTCCGGCGTTAGGGTCGGAGGGGAATCCACTCGTTACCTTCCCCGCACCGGAGGTGCACCCTTGGCCGCACTGCGCCAGTACCTGGGCGTCTGGCGGATCCCCGGCGCCCCGATGCTGCTCATCCTCGGCATCATCGGCCGGCTCGGGATCGGCATGACGCCGCTGGCGCTGCTGCTGGTGGTCGCCGAGGTCACCGACCGCTACTCGCTCGCCGCCGTCGCCGGTGGCATCTACGCGCTCTCCGGCGCCGCGCTCAGCCCGATCGCCGGGCGCGTCGCCGACCGGGTCGGCCCCACGCCCGTGCTGCTGGCCACCGCCGTGGCCCATCCGCTCGCCCTCTTCGGGCTGCTCGGCGCCAGCCGGTCCGGCGCGGACAACCTCGCCCTCATCTACCTGGCCGCCGGTGTCGCCGGCGCCACGTACCCGCCGCTCACCGCCGCCATCCGGGGCGCCTGGAACGACCTCACGGCCCCCGCCACCGGCCGGGCCCACCTGCGCAACACCGCGCTCGCCGCCGAAACCTCCCTCTTCGAGGTCGTCTTCGTGCTCGGCCCGCTGCTGGTGGCCGGCTTCGTCCTGGTCGCCGACGCCGCCGCCGCGCTGGTCGGCGCCGCCGTGGTCACCCTGGTCGGCACCACCGCCGTCGCGCTCGGCCGGGTCATGCGCGGCTGGCAGCCGCACCCCCGCGAGCACCACGCCAAGGGCCTCGGCCCGCTGCGGGTCGGCGGTTTCCCGGCCCTGCTGCTCTGCGTCGCCAGCCTCGGCATCGCCTTCGGCGCCGCCGGCGTGATCGTCCCGGCCTTCGCCGGCAACGCCGCCGCCGACGACCCGGAGAGCCTCGCCGGGGTGCTGCTCGCCGTCTGGGGCATCGGCAGTGCCCTGGGCGGCTTCTGGTTCGGGGTTCGCAAGCCCGCCGCCGACATGACCCGCCAGTTCGCCTGGCTGCTCGGCGCTGTCGCGGCCAGCTTCGCCGTCTTCGCCGTGATGCCCACCCCGGCCGCGCTCGGCGTCGCGCTGGTGCTGGGCGGCGCCACCATCGCCCCCGCGCTGACCCTGGAGAACACCCTGGTCGGCCGGATCGCCCCGGCCGGCATGCTGAACGAGGCGTACACCTGGGTGGTCACCATGTCGGTGGCGGCGAGCGCCGCCGGGGGAGCGGTGGCCGGGCTCATCGTCGACCACGCCGGCGGCGTGCCCTGGGCGTTCCTCTTCGCGGGGGCGGCGGTCGCCGTCGGGGCCGCGGTCGCCGCGCCGCGCGGCGGGCCGATCGCCCGCGCCGAGGCCACCGCGGTACGCGCCGAGCAGTCCCTCGTCGCCTGATCAGATTCCCGTGGGCGGGGTAAAGCCCACGTATGTTCCTCTTCTTCTCGAACCGGGTCGGTTGCCTCGGCTCGCTCCTGGTCAGCGCCGTCGTGACCGTGATCCTGCTGCTGATCTTCGCGCGCTGAGCCGGGCCGGCGGCCTCAGACGCCGAGGCCGCCGACCACCGTCAGCTCCTGGCTGGTGAACTCGCCCGTGAGCATCGGCATGGCCCGGCCGATGGCGGCCCGGGTCTCGGGAAGCCGCAGGGAGGCGTCGTGGTGTTCCTTGCTCCGCCACACCTCGGTGACCCAGATCGTGACGTCGTCCTGGTCGGAGACGCCCACCACGTACAGCTCGCAGCCGACCTCGCGGAGCCCGTCCACGCCGCTCAACAGGATGGCCACGACGTCGTCCCGGCAGCCGGGCCGCGCCTTCATCGAGCCGAGATAGCCGTAGGACATGGTCCGTACCCCCGTTCCCGGTGGATCGGGCCGCCGACCGGTGCCGATCCGGGCGGCGGCCGGACGGGTGGCCTAGCGGTAGTTGGTGAACTGGAGGGCGACGCCGAAGTCCTCGCCCTTGAGCAGCGCGATGACGGCCTGGAGGTCGTCCTTCTTCTTGCCGGTGACCCGGAGCTGGTCGCCCTGGATCTGCGCCTGCACGCCCTTCGGGCCCTCGTCCCGGATCTTCTTGCTGATCGCCTTGGCCTTGTCCGAGTCGATGCCCTGGATCACCTTGGCGTCGATCTTGAAGATCTTGCCCGACGAGCGGGGGTCGCCGGCGTCCAGCGACTTCAACGAGATGTTCCGCTTGACCAGCTTCTCCTTGAAGACCTCCAGGGCGGCCCGGACGCGCTCCTCGGTCTCCGCCTGGAGGCTGATCGCCTCCTCGCCCGACCAGGAGATCTCGGCGCCGGTGCCGCGGAAGTCGAACCGCGTCGCGAGCTCCTTCTCCGCCTGGCGGAGGGCGTTGTCGACCTCCTGCCGGTCGACCTTGCTCACGATGTCGAACGACGGGTTCGCTGCCATGCTCATGCTCCTGCTGTCCGGCGGTCTGTCCTGGTCCGTCCCCCACTGACCAGCGGTGGGACCCCCTGACGGTACCCGCTTGCGCCGGTCCCGGGGACAACCGCTATCCTTGCTTCCGCCGCCGCGTCGCGACGCGGTGGTGTGCCCTGGCGGGTTGCCCGAGCGGCCAATGGGAGCGGACTGTAAATCCGTCGCGAAAGCTACAGAGGTTCGAATCCTCTACCCGCCACCAGGGATCGGCAAGGCCCTTGACCTGCGGAAACGCTGGTCAGGGGCCTTCGTCGTCTCCGGCCAGGCGAGGAGGCGTCCGTGCCCGACAACGATCCGACCCACCAGGTGTCCTCCCCGGTCACCGCCGAGAGTGATCCGGCCGGCCGGTTCGAGCGGCTCTACGCCGACGCCGAGCGGGGCGAGGCCGTTGTCCCGTGGGACCTCGACCGGGCGCACTCCCTGCTCAGCGAGTGGACCGACCGGACCCGTCCGGACGGATCCGGCCGGCGTGCCCTGGTCGTCGGGTGCGGGTTCGGCCGCGACGCCGAACATCTGGCCCGCCTCGGCTTCGCCACCGTCGCCTTCGACATCTCTCCCACGGCGGTACGGGTGGCCCGCCGCCGCCACCCGGACTCCCCGGTCCGGTACGAGACCGCCGACCTCCTCGACCCGCCGCACGACTGGCTGGGCGGGTTCGACTTCGTGCTGGAGAGCATGAACGTGCAGGCACTGCCGGCCGAGCTGCGGCAGCGGGCGGTCCCGGCGGTCGGCCGGCTGGTGGCGCCGGACGGGGCGCTGCTGGTGATCGCGGCCGGCCGGCGGGACGACGAGGTCATCGAGGGCCCGCCCTGGCCGCTGACCCGGGCGGAGGTCGACGCCTTCGCGGCCGGCCCCCTGATCGCGGCCCGGGTCGAGGAGATCGCCGCTCCCGACGGTGGGCTCCGCTGGCGCGCGGAGTTCCGCCGCCGCTGACCGGCCGGTCCGGCTCGACCGCGTATTCGCGTTTTCGGTCCGCCGGTCGCCGCCCCGCTGCGACGATGGGCGCATGCCAACCCCGCCGGCGCTTCCGCGTCGGTCGACCTGATCCGGCAGGTGGAGAGCATGCCCAACGACTCGGACATCCGTCCCTTCCGGCTCGACACGCCGGAGGAAGCGATCACGGACCTGCGTCGCCGTATCGAGGCCACGCGCTGGCCCACCCGGGAGCTGGTCGCCGATCGCTCGCAGGGCGTGCAGCTGGCGACGGTCCAGGAGTTGGCCCGCTACTGGAGGACCGAGCACGACTGGCGGGCGTGCGAGGCGAGGCTGAACGCCCTGCCGCAGTTCACGACCTACCTCGACGGCGTCGAGATCCACTTCATCCACGTGCGGTCGCAGCACGAGGACGCCCTGCCGCTGATCATGACGCACGGCTGGCCGGGCTCGGTCGTCGAGCTGCTCGGGGTCGTCGGCCCGCTCACCGACCCCACCTCGTACGGCGGCGCCGCCGAGGACGCCTTCCACCTGGTGCTGCCGTCCCTGCCCGGTTACGGCTTCTCCGGCGAGCCGACCGAGCTCGGCTGGGATTCCAACCGGATGGCACGGGCGTGGGCGGAGCTGATGGGCCGCCTCGGCCACACCCGCTACGTCGCGCAGGGAGGCGACGTGGGGGCCGCGGTCACGGACGCGATGGGCCGCCAGGCGCCCGACGGCCTGCTCGGCATCCACCTCACCCTGCTCTCCGGGGCGATCGGCATCAAGGACAAGCTGCCGGCCGAGACCGAGCAGGAACGCGCGGCGCACGACGCGCTCGACACGTTCACGAAGGACGGCTTCGGCTACTTCCTGGAGCAGTCCACCCGGCCGCAGACGATCGGCTATTCCCTGCTGGATTCCCCCGTGGGGCTGGCGGCCTGGATGCTCGACCACGACACGGACAGCTACTACAAGATCTCCCGCGCGTTCGTCGACGGCACGCCCGTGGGCGGCCTCACCCGGGAGAGCATCGTCGACAACATCACGCTGTACTGGCTGACCGGCACCGGCGCCTCATCCGCCCGGTGGTACTGGGAGTTCGGCCGCTTCCGGGCTGCGGCCGCCGCGTCCGGCCAGGCGCCTCCACCGGTCGCGGTTCCGGTCGGTTTCACCGTGTTCCCCGGGGAGCTCTGGGCCGCCCCGCGCAGCTGGGTCGAGGCGGTCTACCCCGGCCTCGCGTACTTCACCGAGGTCGGGAAGGGTGGGCACTTCGCGGCCTGGGAGGAGCCCGAGCTGTTCGCGACCGAGGTCCGGGCCGCGTTCCGGCCACTCCGGCAGGCTTGAACCCCGCGCCCGCTGGATCCGTACCACGGGCGCGCGAATCGGACAGCCCGAGCCTCTTGCCCGGACATCGATGATGGTGGAGTCTGTTCGACGGGGCCGCCGCAACTGCCCACTTCGCCGTCCATTGTGGTCAAGATTTCCGATCGGCATGGCTGGTAGGCGAATCTGCTCTTACGCGCGGTTTAACCGGGAAGTCGTTGTGCGCGCCTTCCGTAGCAGTCTCGGGACCGATCGTGACGGCATGCTGGGCCGGAGAGGCGGCCATGCCGGTCGAACGGATGATTTCCCTGTCTGCCGCGCCGAGGGGGCCCCTCCACCGCTTTTGCGCCCGCCCCCCGTGTGGCACGATCGTGGAACCTCCACCATCGCTGAAACTCTCTCGACAGGAGCAATCATGTCTGGTCGAAGGTTGGGCCGGCTGCTTGGCTCACTTCTCGTACTCGCCGCCCTCGTCGGCGGTGTCGGCGGTGTCGACTTCGATGGCATCAATGGGGGCATTCAGACCCTGGACATTGTGTGGCAGTGACCGGGCTCTCCGGTCTCTCGTCGTCGGGCACGGCTGCCACGAGTTCCGCGTGCCGGCCGGGCGACGACTCGCGTCGATGACGGGGTGGCGCGCCGCCAATCCGAAGGAGCGGCATGATCCGTCGCGGTCAGCCACGACGCAGGTCGTCTGAGGACGCCTGGATCATCACGGCGCCGATGGCGCTGGTCGCCGTCGCGTGCGCCACGGTGACGGGCCTGCTCGCCGACCACCCCTTCGGCCACTGGCCGCAGGCGGCGCTCTTCCTGATCCTCATGACCGTCGCTGGGCTGCCGCTGTTGAGCCTGGTGGTCCGCCGGCAGACGCTCGGCGTCACGCTCACCGAGCTCCCGCTGGTTCTGGCGCTCTACTTCCTGCCACCGTTGACCGTGGTGGTCATCTACACGCTGACGGCGCTCATCACGCACATCCGGCACCGGTTCTCGGCGCCGAAGGTCTGGTTCAACGTCGCGCGGGCCGCGGCCGGCACCTCGCTGGGGGTGCTGGTCCTCCAGGCGTTCCCGCCCATCCAGGGGGTCGGGCCACGCACCTGGGTGAGCATCGTCGCGGCGGTCAGCATGGTGCTGCTGGTCAGCGTCGTCAGCGTGGTCGCGGTGCACACCCTCCTGCACGGCTGGCAGACCGGGCGGGGCGCCCTGCGCAGCGCGAAGGCCGGCCTGCTGACGGCGGCCATCAACGTCTCCGTCGGGTTGATCGTGCTGATCCTGGTGCGGAGCACGTGGTGGTCGCTGCTGCTGCTGTCCGCCCTCGGCGCGGGTCTCGTCCTGGTCTACCGGTCGTACGCCCAGTTCTTCCGGCAGCACCGCACCCTCAGCGACCTCTACGAGCTGACCCGTGCCGTGGTGGAGAGCGGGCAGACCGGCACGCTGGCGGACGCCCTGCTCGGCCGGGTGCGGCCCCTCATGCAGGCCGAGTACGCGACGCTGTGGTTGCCGGCTCAGGGCCGGCACCCGGAGACGCTGCTGACCGCTCGGGTCGACGACCCGGGTCTGCTGGACATGGCGCACACGCCACAGGCGCTGCGGGAGAAGGTGCGGGAGCTCCGGCGTACGGTCGCGGTCGGACACGGCGTGACGACCGACGACGAGTTCCGCGCCGACCTCGCCGAACGGCGGATCAAGGACGCGGTGGCGGTGCCGCTGCGCTCCGGCCCGGTGGTGATCGGCACGCTGGAGGTGGCCAACCGGCTCGGCGACGGCAATCACTTCACCCCGGCGGACATCGCGGTCTTCGAGACCGTCGCCGCGCACGCCGCTGTCGCCCTGGAGAACTCGCGGCTGGTCGACCGGCTGCGGCACGACGCCGAGCACGACGCGCTGACCAAGCTGCCCAACCGCCGGCGGGTCACCGCGGCGGTGACCGAGGCGGTCCGGATCGCGGCGCCCGGCGAGGTCGTGGCGCTGCTGCTCTTCGACGTCGACCGGCTACGCCAGGTCAACGAGTCGCTCGGCCACGCGGCCGGCGACAAGGTGCTGGCCGAGGTCGCCGAGCGGCTGCGCGCCTGCGCGCCCTCCTCGGCGCTGGTCGGCCGGGCCGGTGGGGACGAGTTCCTGGTGACGCTGCGCCTGGAGAGCACCGAAGCGGCGCTGGAGCTGGCCGGCCAGCTGCGCGAGCAGATCCGCGACGAGATGGTCTTCGACGCGCTCACGCTGGACGTGGACACCGCGGTCGGCGTGGCCGTCCACCCCGACCACGGCAGCGACGCGGTGACCCTGCTCCAGCGGGTCGACCTGGCCGCTACGGCCGCCAAGTCGGTCCCGGGCAGCGTCCAGCTCTACAGCCCGGCGCTGGAGTCCCGGTCGTTGCGCCGGCTGGGCCTCGCCGGCGACCTGCGCAAGGCGCTGGACGACGGCGATCTGGAGGTCTACTTCCAGCCCAAGGTCACCCTGCGGGACCGGCGCCTGGTCGGCGTGGAGTGCCTGGCCCGCTGGGAGCACCCGGCGCACGGCACGGTGGTCCCGGACGACTTCGTGGCGGTGGCCGAGCACACCGGCCAGCTCGGCCGGCTCACCGAGTTCGTGCTGCGGGAGAGCCTGCGGCGCAGCCGGGACTGGAGCCACGGCGAGCAGGCGCTCGCCATCTCGGTCAACCTGGCCGCCCGGACGCTCACCGACCAGCACTTCCCGGCCCTGGTGCGGGACCTGCTCGAGGAGTACGGCGTGCCGCCGCAGCGGCTCACCCTGGAGATCACCGAGGCCGGTGTGCTGGACGGCACCGAACGTCCCATTCCGACCCTGAGGCGCCTGCGCGACCTCGGTGTCCGGCTCTCGGTGGACGACTTCGGCACCGGAAACTCGTCCCTGGCCCAGCTGCGCCGGCTGCCCGTGCACGAGGTCAAGGTCGACCGCTCGTTCGTGCAGGGGATGGCGACCGACCCCGGCGACCTGGCCATCGTGAACGCCGTGGTGACGCTCTCGCAGCAGTTCGGCCTGGCGGTGGTGGCCGAGGGTGTGGAGAGCGAGCTGACCCTGGAGCTGCTCCAGGACATCGGCTGCGAGATCGGCCAGGGCTTCCTGTTCAGCCGGCCCCTGCCGTACGAGCGGTTGGAGGCCTGGTTCGGCGCTCAGGTCGACCCGGAGACGATCGCGGCCGGCGAGCTCCCGCGCCTGCGCGTCGTGCCCTGAGCTGGGCAGACGCCGTACCGGGGGATCCGATTTCACCTCGGCGGCGGGGTCGTGTACTGTTTCCCCTGCGCGGCACCCCACGGGGGTGATCGGGCAGGCCCCCTTAGCTCAGTCGGCAGAGCGTCTCCATGGTAAGGAGAAGGTCTACGGTTCGATTCCGTAAGGGGGCTCAGAGGGTCCGGCTGGACCCGCCACGGCGGTGTAGCTCAGATGGCAGAGCAAGCGGCTCATAATCGCTGTGTCGCCGGTTCAAGTCCGGCCACCGCTACTCTCGTCCTCCGGGCCCCGCCCGGTGGTCGGTGGGATGGGCGCCACAGGCGCCCACTTTGCATGTCCGCGTAGTCAGCGCGTAGGCTGATGCGCCGTAGTTGTTACCCGTGAGCGAGGAAGGCACTCCGCCGTGGCGAAGGCGACCGATGTCCGGCCGAAGATCACTTTGGCGTGTGTGGAGTGCAAGGAGCGCAACTACATCACGCGCAAGAACCGCCGCAACGACCCGGACCGCATCGAGCTGAAGAAGTTCTGCCCCCGGGACGGCAAGCACACCATCCACCGCGAGACCCGCTGACCCGCGGCCGGCCCGGCCGGCCCGCAGACAGCTTCCGAACGCCGATCCGCACGGACGGCGGCCTCCGAGCCGCCCGACCGTACGGATCGGCGTTCGTGCTTTCCGTGTAGGTTCGCGGCATGTCCCTGGACCCGTCCTTCGTCGGCCGGACCTATCCGCCGACCGCCCCCTACCAGGTGGGCCGAGAAAAGATCCGCGAGTTCGCCGCCGCCATCGGCGCGACCGACCCGGCCCACCACGACCCGGCGGCCGCCCGGGCGCTCGGCCACCCCGACGTGGTGGCCCCGCCGACCTTCCCGGTGATCGTGACCATGGCCGCCAGCCAGCAGATCGTCGAGGACCCGGCGCTGGGTGTCGACTACAGCCGGGTGGTGCACGGTGACCAGCGCTTCGCGTACACCCGGCCGGTGGTGGCCGGGGACGAGCTGGTCTGCGTGAACACCATCGAGGAGGTCACCAACCGGGGCGGGCACGGCTTCCTGACCACCCGCACCGACGTGAGCACCGTCGCGGGCGAGCCGGTGGTCGCCGTCTGGTCCAAGATCGTCGTACGCGGGGAGGCCTGAGGACATGGAACTGCCCACCCAGACCTACCGGGTGACCCGCGCGGACCTGGTCCGCTACGCGGGCGCCTCGGGCGACTTCAACCCGATCCACTGGAGCGACCGCACCGCCACCAAGGTCGGCCTGCCCGGGGTCATCGCCCACGGCATGTTCACGATGGCCCTGGTCGGCCGGGCGGTCACCACCTGGGCCGGCGCGCCGGACGCGGTGGTCGACCTCAACGTCCGCTTCACCCGCCCGGTGGTCGTGCCGGACACCGACGAGGGCACCGAGGTGACGGTCTCCGCGGTGGTCAAGGAGTTCACGGAGGACGGCCTGACCAGGCTCGACATCACCGCGACCTGCCTGGGGGAGAAGGTGCTGTCCCAGGCTCGGGCGCTGGTCCGGAAGCCTCGTTGAGGATCTGTTCGACCTGGGAGGGGTGGACCGGTTGGGAAAGTCGCACGACTACCCGTACACTGGTCCGCCGTGGGGCAAGTGACCCCTGCTCGGCACCGTGTGTCCGGGTGGGGTGAGTTGCCGCACAGGGGTGTAGCTCAATTGGCAGAGCAGCGGTCTCCAAAACCGCAGGCTGCAGGTTCAAGTCCTGTCACCCCTGCGCCTCAGGCCTGACCGTTCCCGTGGGTCGCGCCGCCGCACGGCGGCGCCCGGCCCGTGGTGGTGGCATCGGCGGGGTTGGTTCCGAGGCATTCGGGGCCCTCCCGGTCGGTCCGCCGGCCGCGGCCCGTCGCGGGACGGTTGGTCCGGCCGGCGTGACCACACGCCGCGCACGCCGTCCGGCGTGCGACCCGATATCCCGCACGGAGGGCGAAGTGGCCGAGAGCAAGCGGCGCGGCGAGGACGCCGGCGACGAGCGTCTGGACGACGACGCGACCGTCGACGGCGTGGCCGACGACGACGCCACCGACGCGGACGAGCCGGTCTCCCGGGGCGGCACCGCCACCCGTAAGCGGGCCCGCGCCGATTCGACCGAGGGCCGGAAGACCCGGAAGGACACCGAGCGGATCGGGCTGTTCGCCCGCATCGCGCGTTTCTTCCGCGAGGTCGTGGCCGAACTGCGTAAGGTCATCTGGCCGACCCGCAAGGAGCTGCTGACCTACACGGCCGTGGTGGTCACCTTCGTCGCGGTCGTGTTGGCGATCGTGGCCGGCCTGGACTACGGCTTCGCGAAGGCGGTGCTGTGGGTCTTCGGCAACCCGAGCTGACCTGCGGACAGCGATAGTGACGGAAGTGAGCGAGCGTGCCTGAGTACGACGAGACCGCCGAGACCCCGGACGAGCAGTCCACGGTGGCGACGGCGGCCAACGATGAGTCGGTCGAGGCCGCCAGCGAGCCGGAGTTCCCGACCACCGAGCCCGCCCCGGACGAGGACTTCGACCCGGTAGCCGAGCTGCGCCAGAAGCTGCGCTACGCCCCCGGCGACTGGTACGTGGTGCACTCCTACGCCGGCTACGAGAACAAGGTCAAGACCAACCTCGAGACCCGGATCACCTCCCTCGACATGGAGGACTTCATCTACCAGGTCGAGGTGCCGACCCGGGAAGAGGTCGAGGTCAAGAACGGCAAGCGGTCGCAGGTGCAGGCGAAGGTCTTCCCGGGCTACATCCTGGTCCGGATGGAGCTGACCGCCGAGTCCTACTCCTGCGTCCGGAACACCCCGGGGGTCACCGGCTTCGTCGGCGCGACCGACCGGGCCGACCGGCCGGCGCCGCTGAGCCTCGACGAGGTGCTCAAGTGGCTGGCCCCGGCGGTCGAGACCGAGCAGAAGAAGGCCAAGCCCGAGGTCAAGGTCCTCGACTTCGAGGTCGGCGACTCGGTCACCGTCACCGACGGCGCCTTCGCCTCGCTGCCGGCGACGATCAGCGAGATCAACGCCGACCAGCAGAAGCTCAAGGTGCTGGTGTCGATCTTCGGCCGGGAGACCCCGGTCGAGCTCAACTTCAACCAGGTCGCCAAGATCTGACGCACGTCCGCACCGGCGGTGGGCCTCCCCGGCCGGCCGCCGGTGCCCCGTTTTCGCCGTCCGCCGGACCTCGGCGGGGAGGTGGCGCGAGGCTGCGCTACCCTAGAACGTCGGCTGTCCGCACCGCGCTGACCGTGCGCGCCCGCGGGCCGGCGAAAATCCCAGTTCCAAGCCCCAGGAAGAGACATGCCTCCGAAGAAGAAGCTCGTCAAGACGTTCACGCTTCAGCTGCCGGCGGGCCAGGCCACCCCGGCGCCGCCGGTCGGCCCCGCGCTCGGCCAGCACGGCGTGAACATCATGGAGTTCTGCAAGTCCTACAACGCGCAGACCGAGTCCCAGCGGGGCGACATCGTCCCCGCCGAGATCAGCGTCTACGAGGACCGCACCTTCACCTTCGTGCTGAAGACCCCGCCCGCCGCCCGGCTGCTGATCAAGGCCGCCGGTGTGCAGAAGGGCTCGGGCGTCCCGCACACGGAGAAGGTCGGCTCGGTGACCCGCGCCCAGCTCCGGGAGATCGCCGAGAAGAAGATGGCGGACCTCAACGCCAACGACATCGAGCAGGCCGAGAAGATCATCGCCGGCACCGCCCGGTCGATGGGCCTGACCGTCGCCGACTGACCTCGGCTCACCGCTCCACCCGATCAGTTCGTGGGAGGGCCGCGGAGTCGCGGGCCCGCCATCAACCACAGGAGTTACGAGAAATGCAGCGCAGCAAGAGCTACCGCAAGGCCGCCGAGGTCATCGACCGGTCGAAGCTCTACACCCCCGCCGAGGCCGTCAAGCTGGCCAAGGAGACCACCAACGTCAAGTTCGACGCCACGGTCGAGGTCGCGATGCGCCTCGGCGTCGACCCCCGCAAGGCGGACCAGATGGTCCGCGGCACGGTCAACCTGCCGCACGGCACCGGTAAGACCGCCCGCGTGATCGTCTTCGCCGCCGGCGCGAAGGCCGAGGAGGCCGCCGCCGCCGGTGCGGACGAGGTGGGCACCGACGAGCTGGTCGCCCGGATCCAGGGCGGTTGGCTGGACTTCGACGCGGCGATCGCCACCCCGGACCAGATGGCCAAGATCGGTCGGATCGCGCGGATCCTGGGCCCGCGCGGCCTGATGCCGAACCCGAAGACCGGCACGGTGACCATGGACGTCACCAAGGCCGTGGCGGACATCAAGGGCGGTAAGATCACCTTCCGGGTGGACAAGCACTCCAACCTCCACCTGATCATCGGCAAGGCCTCGTTCTCCGAGACCCAGCTGATCGACAACTACGCGGCGGTGCTGGACGAGGTCCTGCGCTCGAAGCCGTCCGCGGCCAAGGGCAAGTACCTGAGGAAGGTCACCCTCACCACCACCATGGGCCCGGGCGTCCCGGTCGACCCGAACGTGGTGAAGAACCTGACCGAGGCCTCGGCCGAGGCCTGAGCACGACTGCCCGGACGGGGCCCCGCCACCACATGGTGGCGGGGCCCCGTCCGTCTGTCCGGTGTGGCAGGCTCGGCGCATGCGGCTGGAAGGCGTCTGGCTGCGGTACCACCGGCGCGGTCCGTGGGTGCTGCGGGAGACCGACGTGGCGATCGGCCCGGGCGAGGCGGCGGTGGTGCTCGGGCGCAACGGCGTCGGCAAGTCCACCCTGCTCCAGCTCGCCGCCGGCGTGCTCCGGCCGACCCGGGGCCGGGTGGTCGACCGGCCGGCGACCGTCGGCTGGGTGCCGGAGCGTTTCCCCGCCGACCAGCCCTTCACCGTCGGGGCCTACCTCACCGCCATGGCCCGGGTGTCCGGCCTTTCCGTTGCGGAGGCCGACCGGGCGGTGCGGCGCTGGGTCGACCGGCTCGGCCTGGCGCGCTTCCACGGGGTGCGGCTGCCCCAACTGTCCAAGGGCACCGCGCAGAAGGTCGGCCTGGCCCAGGCGCTGCTCCGACCGCCCGGCCTGCTCGTGCTCGACGAGCCCTGGGAGGGGCTCGACGCCGCCGCCCGCGACCTGGTGCCCGAGGTGATCGGCGAGGTGCTGGCCGACGGCGGCGCGGTGCTGGTCAGCGACCACCGCGGCGAGACGGTCCGGCTCCCCGGCGCCCGGCACTGGTCGGTCGCCGAGGGCACGGTCACCGAGGCGGCGCCGTCCGGGGGTGCGGCCACCGTCGTGGTCGAGCTGTCCGTCCCGGCCGCCGGGGTCACCGCCGCCGTCGCCCGGTTGCGCGCCGACGGCCACCACGTCCTGCGGATACGCGACCACGCCGCCCCGCCTCCCGCCACGCGACCCGATTCCGACTCCCCGTCCACCGCCGCCGCGGTTCCGGGCTCCGCTGCCGGGCAGCCCGGCGAGCGCGGCCGGCCGGGTCCCGCTGAGGTTCCGGTGTCCGGCCGCCCCGATGTCGACGAGGCCCCGGCGTCCGGCGCGCCCGGCCGGCCCGGTCCCGCTCCGGAGGTGGCCCGGTGACCGCCCTGGTCCGGCTGCGGCTGGCCGGCTTCCTGCGTACCGGCCGGGCGCTGGCCCCGGTGCTGGCCGGCCTGCTGGCCCTCGGCGTCCTCTACGGCGGTGGCCGGGCCCAGCCGGCGGAGGCCTACGGCGTCTCGGCGGTGGTGCTCTTCCCGGTGCTCGCCTGGCAGACCAAGATCCTGCTCGACGTCGAGCCCGACGTGCAGCGCCGGCTGGCCCGGGTGGTGGTCGGCGCAGCCCGGGAGCGGGCCGCCGGCCTGCTCGCGGCGGCCGCGGCCGGCCTCGGCACGGTGGCCGTCGCGCTGGTCTTCCCCTGGCTGGTCGGCGGGGTGACCGGCCCGAGCGGGCCCGGGGACCGGCCGCTGGCCGAGGGGCTGGCGCTCGGCCTCTGGGCCCATCTGCTGGCCCTGCCGGCGGCGGTGGCACTGGGCGCACTGGCCAGCCGAGCGATCACCCGCAGTGCCGGCTACGGCGTCGCCGTGCTCACCCTGGGCGCGGTGACCGCGCTGGTCCTCGGCCTCTCCGGCTCGGTGGCGCCCTGGCTGGTCCCGCCGGTGCTGCCCACCGCCCGGGCGCTGGCCGGCCCGCTGGCGGCCCCCACCGGCCTGCTGCTGACCGCCTGGGCGCTGGTCTGGGCGGCCGTGGCGCTGGCCGCCTACGGCTGGGGCCGCCGGCGCCGGGCCTGAGTGACCGGGAGCACTCCGGGGGCGATTTGGAGGTTACGGGACACGTCGCGTAACCTGGTCGCGTAGTTCCACCCAAAGACCGCTGGTCACCGTGCCCTGGCACGGTCGAAGGCCCCGCGATGACGGGCGACCCGCGCAGGGCGGCAAGCGAAAATCGGTGCTGTGCGTGGTCCGCCGACCGCGATCATGATGCCGGCCCTCGCCCCGTGCGCCCTGCGCCGGGGCTTTTCTCGTTGTCGTGAGACCTCCGCCGCCGTCGCGAGCTTTTCGTCGCCGGCGTACCAGCTCCGAGCAACGAGAGAGGAGGGACATGGCGGACAAGCCGATCCGGGCCGACAAGGCCACGGCCGTCGCCGAGCTGACCGAGAGCTTCCGCAATGCGGGGGCGACCGTGCTGACCGAGTACCGCGGGCTCACGGTTTCGCAGCTCACCCAGCTGCGGCGCTCGCTCGGCAAGGAGACCAGCTACACGATCGCGAAGAACACGCTGGCGAAGCGTGCGGCGAGCGATGCGGGCATCTCCGGCCTCGACGAGCTGTTCACCGGTCCTACCGCGCTGACTTTCGTTTCGGGCGACGTCGTCGAGGCGGCGAAGGGGCTTCGCGCCTTTGCGAAGGCCAACCCGAAGCTCGTCATCAAGGGCGGTGTCTTCGAGGGCAAGGCCATTTCCGCGGCCGAGGTCACGAAGCTCGCCGACCTGGAGTCCCGCGAGGTGCTGCTGGCCAAGCTGGCCGGCGCCATGAAGGGCAACCTGAGCAAGGCCGCGGCCCTGTTCCAGGCTCCGCTCGCCAAGACCGCGCGTCTGGCGGCCGCTCTGCAGGACAAGCGCGAGAAGGAGGGCGCCGAGGCGGCCTGAGGCCACCCGGCGCACCCACGTTCTTAGTTTTCACTTTCAGAAAGGACGCCAGACATGGCGAAGCTCAGCACCGACGAGCTGCTCGACGCGTTCAAGGAGATGACGCTGATCGAGCTCTCCGAGTTCGTGAAGCAGTTCGAGGAGACCTTCGAGGTCACCGCGGCGGCTCCGGTCGCCGTCGCCGCCGCCGGCGGCCCCGCCGGCCCGGCCGCCGAGGCCGAGCCGGAGAAGGACGAGTTCGACGTCATCCTCGACGCCGACGGTGGCAAGAAGATCCAGGTCATCAAGGTCGTGCGCGAGCTGACCGGCCTGGGCCTCAAGGAGGCCAAGGACCTGGTCGAGGCCGCCCCGAAGCCGGTCCTGGAGAAGGTCAACAAGGAGACCGCCGACAAGGCCAAGGCCAAGCTCGAGGGCGAGGGCGCCAAGGTCACCCTCAAGTGACCTTGAGTTCGACCTGACGCGCGTCCGGCTCACGTGAGCCGGGGCACACCGCGTTCGCAGCGGGCGGTGATCCGGGAACGGATCGCCGCCCGCTGTGGTTGGTGGCAACCGGTGGCAGCGGCGTGAGCAGGGCATCCAGGTTGCTCGTACCGGCTTCACAGCAACGCCTGTCGGTAGCCCGTCGGTGGGAAAGACACCCCGAGCGGTAACCGGCCCTTGACGCGACACCCGGCTGACAGGCACGCTGGCACCAGCAAGACCTTCCGCGCTTGCAACGGCCGCCTCTCGGGTAAGGCAACGGCAGCACCACCGCCGCTCCGCCCGAGCGGACCGGCAGGAACATCGCGTTCCGAGCAGCCCGGTTGACCCGGTTTTCCGAGGTCCCGAGGCAAGTTCCGCGATGACCTGCGGGGTGGGCTGGACAGCGGTTAGCCTCTCGGCTACACTGCTAGTTTGCGCTGCCTTCCGACTTGACCCCTGCTCGGAAATGTCCGTTTACGGATAATTCTGGTGGGGTCATTGGAGTGCACGCGTACCAGCCGTTCTGCAGCACCGGTCCTCGGAAGGACGCATCTTGGCAGCTTCCCGCCCTGCGAAGACCAGTCGTACGTCGAGCGCTTTCGCGCCCCGCCGAGTTTCTTTCGGTCGGATTACCGAACACCTCGAGGTCCCCAACCTCCTCGCCATCCAGAACGAGTCCTTCGACTGGCTCGTCGGCAACGAGGCTTGGCAGGGCCGGTCGTCGGACGACCCGCACGCACGCTCGGGTCTCGCGGAGATCCTCGACGAGATCAGTCCCATTGAGGACTTCTCCGGCACCATGTCGCTCTCCTTCTCGGCTCCGCGCTTCGACGAGGTCAAGGCCTCGATCGAGGAGTGCAAGGAGAAGGACCTGACCTACTGCGCGCCGCTGTTCGTGACCGCGGAGTTCACCAACAACACCACTGGCGAGATCAAGAGCCAGACGGTGTTCATGGGTGACTTCCCGATGATGACGCCGAAGGGCACCTTCATCATCAACGGCACCGAGCGCGTCGTGGTCAGCCAGCTCGTCCGCTCGCCGGGCGTCTACTTCGACAAGCAGCCGGACAAGACCTCCGACCGCGACCTCTCCAGCGTCAAGGTGATCCCGAGCCGGGGTGCCTGGCTGGAGTTCGACATCGACAAGCGCGACACGGTCGGCGTACGCATCGACCGCAAGCGCCGGCAGGCCGTCACCGTCCTGCTCAAGGCCATCGGGTGGTCCGCGGAGCAGATCCGCGAGAAGTTCGGCTGGTCCGAGCTGATGATGACCACGCTCGAGAAGGACCACATCGCCGGGCAGGACGAGGCGCTGCTCGACATCTACCGGAAGCTCCGCCCCGGCGAGCCGCCGACCCGTGAGAACGCCCAGACCCTGCTCGACAACCTCTTCTTCAACCCGAAGCGGTACGACGTCGCCAAGGTCGGTCGTTACAAGTTCAACAAGAAGCTCGAGCTGGACGTGCCGATCACCACCGGCACGCTGACCGAGGACGACATCGTCGCCACCGTGGAATACCTCTGCCGGCTGCACGCCGGTGAGGAGGGCTACGAGGCCGACGACATCGACCACTTCGGCAACCGGCGCCTGCGCACCGTGGGCGAGCTGATCCAGAACCAGGTCCGGGTGGGTCTCTCCCGCATGGAGCGGGTCGTCCGCGAGCGGATGACCACCCAGGACGTCGAGGCGATCACGCCGCAGACCCTGATCAACATCCGCCCGGTCGTGGCGGCGATCAAGGAGTTCTTCGGCACGTCGCAGCTGTCCCAGTTCATGGACCAGACCAACCCGCTGGCGGGCCTGACCCACCGGCGCCGGCTGAGCGCGCTCGGCCCGGGTGGTCTGTCCCGGGAGCGGGCCGGCTTCGAGGTCCGTGACGTGCACCCGTCCCACTACGGCCGGATGTGCCCGATCGAGACGCCGGAAGGCCCGAACATCGGCCTGATCGGCGCGCTCTCCACCTTCGCCCGGGTCAACCCGTTCGGCTTCATCGAGACGCCGTACCGGAAGGTCATCGACGGTCGGGTCACCGACCAGATCGACTACCTGACCGCGGACGAGGAGGACCGGTTCGTCAAGGCGCAGGCCAACGCCCCGCTGAAGTCGGACGGGTCGTTCGCCGAGGACCGCGTCCTGGTCCGCCGTAAGGGCGGCGAGACCGAGGACGTGGCGCCGTCGGCCGTCGACTACATGGACGTGTCGCCGCGGCAGATGACCTCGGTCGCGACCGCGATGATCCCGTTCCTCGAGCACGACGACGCCAACCGCGCGCTCATGGGCGCGAACATGCAGCGTCAGGCGGTGCCGCTGGTCAAGGCCGAGGCCCCGCTGGTCGGCACGGGCATGGAGTACCGGGCGGCCGTCGACGCCGGTGACGTGGTCGTCGCCGAGGTCGGCGGTGTGGTCGAGGACCTCTGCGCGGACTACATCACCGTCCACCAGGACGACGGCCACCGCCGGACGTACCTGCTGCACAAGTTCCGCCGCTCCAACGCCGGCTCCTGCGTCAACCAGAAGCCGGTCGTCTTCGAGGGCGACCGCGTCGAGGCCGGCCAGGTCATCGCCGACGGTCCGTGCACCGACGAGGGCGAGATGGCGCTCGGGCGCAACCTGCTCGTGGCGTTCATGACCTGGGAGGGCCACAACTACGAGGACGCGATCATCCTGTCGCAGCGCCTCGTGCAGCAGGACGTGCTCACCTCGATCCACATCGAGGAGCACGAGGTCGACGCCCGGGACACCAAGCTCGGCCCGGAGGAGATCACCCGCGACATCCCGAACGTCAGCGAGGAGATGCTCGCCGACCTCGACGAGCGCGGCATCATCCGGATCGGCGCCGAGGTCGTCCCCGGCGACATCCTGGTCGGCAAGGTCACCCCGAAGGGTGAGACCGAGCTGACCCCCGAGGAGCGGCTGCTCCGCGCGATCTTCGGCGAGAAGGCGCGCGAGGTCCGGGACACCTCGCTGAAGGTGCCGCACGGCGAGACCGGCACGGTCATCGGTGTGCGTACCTTCTCCCGCGAGGACGGCGACGAGCTGCCCCCGGGCGTGAACGAGCTGGTCCGGGTCTACGTGGCCCAGAAGCGCAAGATCCAGGACGGTGACAAGCTCGCGGGCCGCCACGGCAACAAGGGCGTCATCTCCAAGATCCTGCCGATCGAGGACATGCCGTTCCTGGAGGACGGCACCCCGGTCGACATCGTGCTGAACCCGCTCGGTGTGCCGTCCCGGATGAACATCGGCCAGGTCCTGGAGACCCACCTCGGGTGGGTGGCCAAGACCGGCTGGAGCGTGGACGGCGACGACGCCGAGTGGAAGCGCCAGCTCCGCTCGATCGAGGCGCACGAGTCCGAGCCCGACACCAACGTGGCCACTCCGGTCTTCGACGGTGCCCGGGAGGAGGAGATCTCCGGTCTGCTCGCGTCGACCCTGCCCAACCGGGACGGCAAGCAGCTGATCGGCTCCTCCGGGAAGGCGCAGCTGTTCGACGGTCGCTCCGGCGAGCCGCTGCCGGACCCGATCGCGGTCGGCTACGTCTACATCCTCAAGCTCAACCACCTGGTCGACGACAAGATCCACGCCCGGTCGACCGGCCCGTACTCGATGATCACGCAGCAGCCGCTGGGTGGTAAGGCGCAGTTCGGTGGCCAGCGCTTCGGTGAGATGGAGTGCTGGGCCATGCAGGCGTACGGCGCCGCCTACGCCCTGCAGGAGCTGCTGACCATCAAGTCCGACGACGTCCTCGGCCGGGTCAAGGTCTACGAGGCGATCGTCAAGGGCGAGAACATCCCGGAGCCGGGCATCCCGGAGTCGTTCAAGGTGCTGCTCAAGGAGCTGCAGTCGCTGTGCCTCAACGTCGAGGTGCTCTCCAGCGACGGTGTGGCCCTCGAGATGCGCGAGACCGACGACGAGGTGTTCCGGGCCGCGGAGGAGCTGGGCATCGACCTGTCCCGGCGCGAGCCGAGCTCGGTCGAAGAGGTCTGAGGTGAGCGGTCGGGAGCCGGTCCGCCGGCTCCCGACCCCACCCGTTAGCTAAGCAGTACAGACGACGACATAGGGGACATAGTGCTCGACGTCAACTTCTTCGACGAGCTGCGCATCGGTCTCGCCACCGCCGACGACATCCGTCAGTGGTCCCACGGCGAGGTCAAGAAGCCCGAGACCATCAACTACCGCACCCTGAAGCCGGAAAAGGACGGGCTCTTCTGCGAGAAGATCTTCGGTCCGCAGCGGGACTGGGAGTGCTACTGCGGTAAGTACAAGCGGGTCCGCTTCAAGGGCATCATCTGCGAGCGCTGCGGCGTCGAGGTGACCCGCTCCAAGGTTCGCCGGGAGCGGATGGGTCACATCGAGCTGGCCGCTCCGGTGACCCACATCTGGTACTTCAAGGGCGTGCCGAGCCGGCTGGGCTACCTGCTGGACCTCGCCCCCAAGGACCTCGAGAAGATCATCTACTTCGCCTCGTACGTCGTGACGAGCGTGGACGCCGAAGCGCGTCACCGTGACCTCTCGACCATCGAGAACGAGATCCTGGCCGAGAAGCGGCAGGCCGAGAACAGCCGCGACTCGGAGATCGAGAAGCGGGCCGCCAAGCTCGAGGCCGACCTGGCCGAGCTGGAGGCCGAGGGCGCGAAGGCGGACGTCCGGCGCAAGGTCAAGGAGGGCGGAGAGCGCGAGATGCGCCAGATCCGCGACCGGGCCCAGCGCGAGATCGACCGCCTCGACGAGGTCCTCGACACCTTCCGCAAGCTCGAGCCGAAGCAGCTGGTCACCGACGAGCTGCTCTACCGCGAGCTGCGCGACCGCTTCGGCGAGTACTTCACCGGCAGCATGGGCGCCGAGGCCATCAAGGCGCTGGTCCAGAACATGGACCTGGAGGCCGAGGCCGAGAGCCTGCGCGAGACCATCCGGTCCGGCAAGGGCCAGCGGAAGATCCGGGCGCTCAAGCGGCTCAAGGTCGTGGCGGCGTTCCAGAACACCCGCAACTCGCCGCTCGGCATGGTGCTGGACTGCGTCCCGGTCATCCCGCCGGACCTGCGTCCGATGGTGCAGCTGGACGGTGGCCGCTTCGCGACCTCCGACCTGAACGACCTGTACCGCCGCGTGATCAACCGGAACAACCGCCTCAAGCGGCTGATCGACCTCGGCGCGCCCGAGATCATCGTCAACAACGAGAAGCGGATGCTCCAGGAGGCCGTCGACGCGCTGTTCGACAACGGCCGTCGCGGCCGGCCGGTCACCGGTCCGGGTAACCGCCCGCTGAAGTCGCTCTCGGACATGCTCAAGGGCAAGCAGGGCCGGTTCCGCCAGAACCTGCTCGGCAAGCGCGTCGACTACTCCGGCCGTTCGGTCATCGTGGTCGGCCCGAAGCTCAAGCTGCACCAGTGCGGCCTGCCCAAGCAGATGGCGCTGGAGCTGTTCAAGCCGTTCGTGATGAAGCGGCTGGTGGACCTCAACCACGCGCAGAACATCAAGTCCGCCAAGCGGATGGTCGAGCGGCAGCGGCCGGTCGTGTGGGACGTGCTGGAAGAGGTCATCGGTGAGCACCCGGTCCTGCTGAACCGGGCGCCGACCCTGCACCGGCTGGGCATCCAGGCCTTCGAGCCGCAGCTGGTCGAGGGCAAGGCGATCCAGATCCACCCGCTGGTCTGCACCGCGTTCAACGCCGACTTCGACGGTGACCAGATGGCGGTCCACGTGCCGCTGTCCGCCGAGGCCCAGGCCGAGGCGCGGATCCTGATGCTGTCGTCGAACAACATCCTCAAGCCGGCCGACGGCAAGCCGGTCACCATGCCCACCCAGGACATGGTCATCGGCCTCTACCACCTCACCCACCTCACCCCGGGTGGGCAGGGCGAGGGCCGGGCGTTCAGCTCGGACGCCGAGGCGCGGATGGCGTTCGACAACCGTGAGCTGCACCTGCAGACTCCGGTCAAGATCCGCCTGCGAGGCATCGTCGGTGTCGACAACGGCGCCGGCGCGGAGCCGTGGGTCGCGCCCGAGGGCTGGGTCGAGGGCGAGCCGGTGACGGTGGAGACCACCCTGGGCCGGGTCCTGTTCAACGAGACCCTGCCGCAGGGCTACCGGTTCGTGAACTACGAGATCCGCAAGGGTCAGCTCTCCGCGATCGTCAACGACCTCGCCGAGCGCTTCCCGAAGGTGGCCCTGGCGGCCACCCTGGACGGGCTCAAGGAGGCCGGCTTCCACTGGGCCACCTGGTCCGGCGTCACCATCGGCATGGAGGACGTCATCGCTCCCCCGCGCAAGCGGGAGATCCTGGACCGGTACGAGAAGGAAGCCGACCGGATCGACAAGCAGTACCAGCGTGGTCTGATGACCGCCGAGGAGCGTCGCGGCGAGCTCATCGAGATCTGGACCAAGGCGACCAACGAGGTCGCCAAGGAGATGGACACCGCGCTGCCGCAGGAGAACCCGCTGTGGAAGATGATCAACTCGGGTGCCCGCGGTAACCTGCTCCAGCTCCGGCAGATCGCGGCGATCCGTGGTCTGGTGGCCAACCCGAAGGGCGAGATCATCCCGCGGCCGATCAAGGCCTCGTACCGGGAGGGTCTGTCCGTGCTGGAGTACTTCATCTCCACGCACGGTGCCCGGAAGGGTCTCGCGGACACCGCCCTGCGTACCGCCGACTCGGGTTACCTGACCCGGCGTCTGGTGGACGTCTCGCAGGACGTCATCATCCGCGAGGAGGACTGCGGCACCGACCGCGCCATCCCGATGCAGATCGGCGAGCGGCTCGACGGCAAGCTGGTCGTGCACGAGCACGCCGAGACCAGCGTGCACGCCCGGACCCTGGCCGACGACATCAAGGGGCCGGACGGCACCGTGGTGGCCCAGCGGGGTCAGGACCTCAACTCGATCCTGGTCGACGCGATCGTCGCGGCCGGGGTGGAGACGGTGCGGGTGCGCAGCGTGCTCACCTGCGAGTCGAAGCTGGGCGTCTGCGGTGCGTGCTACGGCCGCTCGCTGCCGACCGGCAAGACCGTGGACGTCGGCGAGGCGGTCGGCATCATCGCCGCCCAGTCGATCGGTGAGCCGG
Organism: Micromonospora chaiyaphumensis; assembly: GCF_900091435.1. Lineage (GTDB taxonomy): Bacteria > Actinomycetota > Actinomycetes > Mycobacteriales > Micromonosporaceae > Micromonospora > Micromonospora chaiyaphumensis. Next base: position 410,801 of record NZ_FMCS01000004.1, on the reverse strand, counting down.
GTACGCAGCTGACGATGCGTACCTTCCACACCGGTGGTGTCGCGGGTGAGGACATCACCCAGGGTCTGCCCCGTGTCCAGGAGATCTTCGAGGCCCGGGTCCCGAAGGGTAAGGCGCCCATCGCCGACACCCCGGGTCGGATCCGGATCGAGGACGGCGAGCGGTCCCGCAAGATCGTCGTCATCCCGGACGACGGCAGCGACGAGATCGTCTACGACAAGATCTCGAAGCGGGTCCGGCTCCGGGCGCACGACGGCGACCACGTCGAGGTCGGCGAGAAGCTCACCGAGGGCACCATCGACCCGCACGAGCTGCTGCGCATCCTCGGCCCGCGCGCGGTCCAGGTCCACCTGACCCAGGAGGTCCAGGAGGTCTACCGCTCGCAGGGTGTGCTCATCCACGACAAGCACATCGAGATCATCATCCGCCAGATGCTCAAGCGGGTGACGGTCATCGACTCCGGCTCGACCGAGTTCCTGCCGGGCGTGCTGGTCGACCGGGCGCTGTTCGAGTCGGAGAACCGCCGGCTCGTCGGCGAGGGTGGCGAGCCCGCCGCCGGTCGCCCGGTGCTGATGGGTATCACCAAGGCCTCGCTGGCCACGGACTCCTGGCTGTCGGCGGCCTCCTTCCAGGAGACCACCCGGGTGCTGACGGACGCGGCGATCCACGCCCGCAGCGACTCGCTGATCGGTCTCAAGGAGAACGTGATCATCGGTAAGCTCATCCCGGCCGGTACGGGCATCAGCAAGTACCGCAACGTCCGGGTCGAGCCGACCGAGGAGGCGAAGGCCAAGGTCTACTCGATGACCGGCTACCCGGAGACCGACTACGGCTTCGGGCCGGCCAGCGGCCAGGCGGTGCCGCTGGACGACTTCGACTTCGGGTCGTACCGCTAAGCAGTAGGAAACGACGAGGCCCCCGGCACGCGCCGGGGGCCTCGTCGCGTCCGTGGCGCGGTCCGGGGCGGTCCGCCGGGGCATGATGGTGGGCATGACGACCGTGCCCGTCGCCCAGCAGGGGCACCGCCACCCGCTCGATCCCGAGCCGGTCCGCTCCACCAAGGCCCGCGCGGTGTTCGCCCTCGGGCTGATCGGGGCGCTCACCGGCTTCTTCGTCGGTGGGGTGGTGCCCGCGACCATCGCGCTCACCCTCGCCCGGCAGGCCCGCCGGGAGGCGTACGTCTCGGGCGGCTTCCTCACCGGCGCCGGCTGGGTGCGCCGGGGCGAGCAGCTGGCCTGGACGGGGCTGCTGCTCGCGGCCGTCGCGATCGTGGCGGCCGTGGTGATCGGCGTGGTCCGGCTGGCGGGCGCCCCGTTCGGGCACGACTTCGCCCCGAACATCGACTGACCCGCCGGGGGAGCGCCCCGCGCCCGACCCCGCGGGCGGGACCCGCGACGGTAGCCTGGCCGGTGTCCGCCGCGCGGCGGGCGCGCCGCGTCGACAGGAGGACCCCGTGACGGAACCGGCCCCGCCGGGAGGCGAGCCGACCCGCCCCGGCACCGGGCCGGACGCCGGCGGGCCGTCGCCGGCCAGCCCCTGGGCCGGACCGGACGCCACCGGGCCGCGGCCCGGCGCGTCGACGGATGCCACCCCCTCGGGGTACGCCCCGCCGCCCGGCTCGCCACAGTCCGCGCCGCCCGGATCCTGGCCGCCCGCCGGGCCGTATCCGCCCGCGCCGCCGCACCACGGGAGCTACGCCGCCCCGCCCCCCGGTGGACCCTCGAATCCGCCCGGTTCCCCGCTGCACCAGGCGGGCTACTCCGCCCCGACCGCACCCGGACCGTCGGTGGCGGCGGGGGGCTGGCCGGCGTCCGTGGCGTACCCGGGGAACCAGCCGGGGTCCGGCGGTGGGTGGGCGGCGCCCGGGAGCCCGCCGGCCGGCGGTGGCTGGGGCCGGCCGCACGTGTCGGTGCCGCCGCCTCCGCGCGAGGCGCCGCGCCCGCCGAAGCGTGTCGACGCCGTTCCGGGCACCCCGTTCGGGGTGGTCCACCTGGACGTGCCGCCGGTGACCTCGGGGCTCGCCATCGGGTCGCTGGTGACCGGGATCGCCTCGATCCTGGTCTCGCTGCTGGTGCTCTGCTTCGGCGTCGCCGGGCCGAACTACGGGGGTGCCTGGGCCGCCGGTGCCTTCACGGTGCTCGGGGTGATCGCCGGCACCGCGGCCGTGGTCGCAGGGCTGCTGGCCCGGCGGCAGATCCGCCGGCCGGCGCCGCCGCCGGCGGTCCGCTTCACCGGTCGCGGCCTGGCCGTCGCCGGGCTCAGCTGCGGGGGAGTGGGGCTGCTCGTCAGCGTGGCCGGGCTCGCGCTGGCCCTGGTGGTGCAGATCACGTGATCGCGCCGCCCCGGCCGGGCGGCGCGTTGACCAGGAACGACCGGTATGCCGGGATGGCCGGTGCGCGGGCGGTACCGGGGCCGCCGGGCCGAGTGCCGCGGAAGCCGGTACACTTGTTCCCGTAGGTACCCATGACGGGCGTGCGGGCAGGATGCGATCGGCCGGCGGACCGCTAGGCGGTTCTCCCGGACCGCTCCGTTTTGACCTGCGCGGCTGTGGTAGGTACTCTTTCCCCTTGTGCCCGGGCCAGCCCGGGCAATGCGTGCGTGCGCTGGAGCCGGTGAACCGGTGATCGCGCCGCCGCACGACAGAGCCTCAAGACCTGGCGTCGGGAGTTTCCTGCGCCGGTGACAGAAACCCGGTGGGACGCGCGAGTGGCCGCGCCGGGACCGTGACTCGGGCGACACGCCCGACCGCGGGTGCTGGGACCCCGTCAGGTGGCCCTGGTTGGAATGTAGGAGAGCCGTCCATCAGGCCGGCTAGAGCAGACGGCGCGGTCGCCTCGCAGCGGCCGAAGGGAGCGGAGAAACCCGGTGCCCACCATTCAGCAGCTGGTCCGAAAGGGCCGTCAGGCCAAGACGACCAAGACCAAGACCCCGGCGCTCAAGGGGTCTCCCCAGCGGCGCGGCGTGTGCACCCGCGTGTACACCACCACCCCGAAGAAGCCGAACTCGGCGCTGCGCAAGGTCGCTCGTGTCAAGCTCAGCAGCCAGATCGAGGTGACCGCCTACATCCCGGGCGTCGGCCACAACCTGCAGGAGCACTCGATCGTGCTCGTGCGTGGCGGCCGTGTGAAGGACCTCCCCGGCGTGCGGTACAAGATCGTTCGCGGCTCGCTGGACACCCAGGGTGTCCGCAACCGCAAGCAGGCTCGCAGCCGCTACGGCGCGAAGAAGGAGAAGAGCTGACATGCCGCGTAAGGGACCCGCTCCGCGGAAGCCGCTGGTCGCTGACCCGGTGTACAACTCGCCGCTGGTCACCCAGCTGGTGAACAAGATCCTGCTGCGCGGCAAGCGCCAGCTCGCCGAGCGCATCGTCTACGCCGCCCTCGAGGGCTGCCGCGAGAAGTCCGGCACCGACCCCGTCGTCACGCTGAAGCGGGCGATGGACAACGTGAAGCCGACCCTCGAGGTCCGCAGCCGTCGCGTCGGTGGCGCCACCTACCAGGTTCCGGTCGAGGTGCGGCCGGCCCGCGCGACCACTCTCGGCCTGCGCTGGCTGGTCACCTACTCCCGCGCCCGGCGCGAGAAGACCATGGTCGAGCGGCTGATGAACGAGCTGCTGGACGCGAGCAACGGCCTCGGTGCCGCCGTCAAGCGGCGCGAGGACACGCACAAGATGGCCGAGTCCAACAAGGCCTTCGCGCACTACCGCTGGTAACACCCTGGTTCCGGCGCCCACGAGGCGCCGGAACCGCCACCAGTTGTGTCTAGACGACGATAAGTAGGGATTGAAGTGGCCGCCGCAGACGCGCTCGCCAACGTACGCAACATCGGCATCATGGCGCACATCGATGCCGGTAAGACCACTACCACCGAGCGAATCCTGTTCTACACCGGTATCACGTACAAGATCGGTGAGGTCCACGAGGGCGCTGCCGTCATGGACTGGATGGAGCAGGAGCAGGAGCGCGGTATCACCATCACTTCCGCCGCCACCAAGTGCGAGTGGAAGGGCCACACGATCCAGATCATCGACACGCCCGGCCACGTCGACTTCACGGTCGAGGTGGAGCGGTCGCTGCGTGTCCTGGACGGTGCGGTCGCGGTCTACGACGGCGTCGCCGGCGTCGAGCCGCAGACGGAGAACGTCTGGCGGCAGGCCGACAAGTACAACGTCCCGCGCATGTGCTTCGTCAACAAGCTCGACCGGACCGGTGCCGACTTCTTCCGCTGCGTGCAGATGATGATCGACCGGCTCAACGCCACCCCGCTGGTGCTCCAGATCCCGATCGGGCTCGAGGGCGACCACATCGGTGTCGTCGACCTGATCGGCATGCGCGCCCTCACCTGGCGCGGGGAGACCCAGAAGGGTGAGGACTACGCGATCGAGGAGATCCCGGCCGACCTGGCCGACTCCGCGGCCGAGTGGCGCGAGAAGCTCATGGAGACCCTGGCCGACGTCGACGACTCGGTGATGGAGAAGTACCTGGAGGGCGAGGACATCTCCGTCGAGGAGATCAAGGCCGCCATCCGTCGGGCCACCATCGCCGGCAAGGCCAACCCGGTTCTCTGCGGCTCCGCGTTCAAGAACAAGGGCGTCCAGCCGATGCTCGACGCCGTGGTCGACTTCCTGCCGTCGCCGCTGGACATCCCGGCGATCGAGGGCACCGCGACCGACGGCGAGACCCCGCTGCAGCGGAAGCCGTCCACCTCGGAGCCGTTCTCCGGCCTGGCCTTCAAGATCCAGACCGACAAGCACCTCGGCAAGCTCACCTACGTCCGGGTCTACTCCGGCGTGGTCGAGTCCGGGTCCCAGGTGGTCAACTCCACCAAGGACCGCAAGGAGCGGATCGGCAAGATCTACCAGATGCACGCCAACAAGCGGGAGGAGCGCAGCTCCGCCAAGGCCGGCGACATCATCGCGGTCCAGGGTCTGAAGCAGACCACCACCGGTGACACCCTGTGCGACCCGGCGAACCCGGTCATCCTCGAGTCGATGACCTTCCCGGAGCCGGTCATCGAGGTGGCCATCGAGCCGAAGACCAAGGCTGACCAGGAGAAGCTCAGCACCGCCATCCAGCGGCTGGCCGAGGAGGACCCGACCTTCCGCGTCAAGCTGGACGAGGAGACCGGCCAGACGGTCATCTCCGGCATGGGGGAGCTCCACCTGGACATCCTGGTGGACCGGATGCGCCGCGAGTTCAACGTCGAGGCGAACATCGGTAAGCCGCAGGTGGCGTACCGCGAGACCATCCGCCGCGCGGTGGACAAGGTCGAGTACACCCACAAGAAGCAGACCGGTGGTTCCGGCCAGTACGCCCGGGTGATCATCGCCCTGGAGCCGCTGCCGCTGGACAACGACTCGCCGACCTACGAGTTCGCGAACGCCGTCACCGGTGGCCGCATCCCCCGGGAGTTCATCCCGTCGGTGGACGCGGGCGCCCAGGACGCCATGCAGTACGGCATCCTCGCCGGCTTCCCGCTGGTGGGTGTCAAGCTGACGCTGGTGGACGGTCAGTACCACGAGGTCGACTCGTCCGAGATGGCGTTCAAGATCGCCGGTTCGATGGCGCTGAAGGAGGCGGCCCGCAAGGCCGACCCGGCGCTGCTCGAGCCGATGATGGCCGTTGAGGTCACCACTCCTGAGGAGAACATGGGTGACGTCATCGGCGACCTCAACTCCCGCCGCGGCATCATCCAGGCGATGGAGGAGCGCGGCGGTGCCCGCGTCGTCCGCGCCCTGGTGCCGTTGTCGGAGATGTTCGGCTACGTCGGCGACCTGCGGTCGAAGACCCAGGGCCGGGCTAGCTACAGCATGCAGTTCGACTCCTACGCGGAGGTTCCGCAGAGCGTCGCGAAGGAGATCATCGCCAAGGCGACGGGTGAGTGACGCTCACCTGAGCTGATCCGTTGATCCGGGGCTGGTCGCGGGAGGGTTCTCCCGCCCGCGGCCACCTCGGTCGGATTGTGTGAATCCGGGCCTGTAGGCTTCATCGCCGCAGAACCCACAAAGGCTCTCCGGCCGTCAGGCCGGAAAGGCTGTCGACAGAGTCCTAAGCGCCGACCGGCGCGCCGGGGCGAACGAACCAAGAAAGTCCACAGGAGGACACCAGTGGCGAAGGCGAAGTTCGAGCGGACTAAGCCGCACGTCAACATCGGCACCATTGGTCACATCGACCACGGTAAGACGACGCTGACGGCGGCCATCACCAAGGTCCTGCACGACCAGTTCCCGGACCTCAACCCGTACACGCCGTTCGACGAGATCGACAAGGCGCCGGAGGAGAAGGCCCGCGGCATCACGATCTCCATCGCGCACGTCGAGTACCAGACCGAGGCGCGTCACTACGCGCACGTCGACTGCCCCGGTCACGCCGACTACATCAAGAACATGATCACCGGTGCCGCCCAGATGGACGGCGCGATCCTGGTGGTGGCGGCGACCGACGGCCCGATGCCGCAGACCCGCGAGCACGTGCTGCTGGCCCGTCAGGTCGGCGTGCCGTACATCGTCGTGGCGCTCAACAAGAGCGACATGGTCGACGACGAGGAGCTCCTGGAGCTCGTCGAGCTCGAGGTCCGCGAGCTGCTCTCGTCGCAGGAGTACCCGGGTGACGACCTGCCGGTCGTGCGGGTCTCGGCGCTGAAGGCCCTCGAGGGTGACCCCGAGTGGACCGGCAAGCTCATGGACCTCATGAACGCTGTCGACACCGCGATCCCGCAGCCGGAGCGCGAGACCGAGAAGCCGTTCCTGATGCCGATCGAGGACGTGTTCACGATCACCGGTCGTGGCACCGTCGTCACCGGTCGCGCCGAGCGTGGCATCCTCAAGCCGAACGAGGAGGTGGAGATCGTCGGCATCCGCGAGAAGTCGATGAAGACCACCTGCACCGGCATCGAGATGTTCCGCAAGCTGCTCGACGAGGCCCGGGCCGGCGAGAACGTCGGTCTGCTCCTCCGCGGCATCAAGCGCGAGGACGTCGAGCGCGGCATGGTCGTCATCAAGCCGGGCACCACGACCCCGCACACGGAGTTCGAGGCGACGGTCTACATCCTCTCCAAGGAGGAGGGCGGCCGGCACACCCCGTTCTTCCAGAACTACCGTCCGCAGTTCTACTTCCGGACCACGGACGTTACCGGCGTCGTCACGCTGCCCGAGGGCACCGAGATGGTCATGCCGGGCGACAACACCACGATGTCCGTGAAGCTGATCCAGCCCATCGCGATGGAGGAGAACCTCAAGTTCGCGATCCGGGAGGGTGGCCGCACGGTCGGCGCTGGTCGCGTCACCAAGATCGTCAAGTGAGCTGGGTAACCCCGATTAGCGTCGCCGCCGGTCGTGCGGCATACTAGTCAGGTTGCGTAACGACGGTCAGTCGCCTGCGTCCGGTTAACGCTGGACCTCCGGGCGTCGGACAGTCTCGCGTAGGGGTGGTTGATCGCCCATGGCGGTCAACCACCCTCGCGCGGCGTCCAGGTCGCGGTCACCGCGATCGGCGCCATGACCCACCGCGTGGTCGGAAATCGCTCCGGAGTCCCGGGGCGGAGCCTGGCCCACGGGCGCGACACGCCCGACCGCGGGGGTCGGCGAAGTGGGCCTGTACCAGCCGGTACAGGCGCCCGCAACACAGCGGCATCGAGAGAAGGAACAGAAGCCACCATGGCGGGACAGAAGATCCGCATCCGGCTCAAGGCCTATGACCACGAGGTCGTCGACTCCTCGGCTCGGAAGATCGTCGAGACGGTGACGCGTACCGGGGCGCAGGTCGCTGGCCCGGTGCCGCTGCCCACGGAGATCAACCGTTTCTGCGTTATCCGCTCGCCGCACAAGTACAAGGACTCGCGCGAGCACTTCGAGATGCGCACGCACAAGCGTCTGATCGACATCATCGACCCGACCCCGAAGACGGTCGACTCGCTCATGCGCCTCGACCTGCCGGCTGGCGTCGACATCGAGATCAAGCTGTAGGGACCGGACAAATGGACAGGCAAGTCAAGGGGATCCTGGGCGCAAAGCTCGGCATGACCCAGGTCTGGGACAACAACCGCGTTGTTCCCGTGACCGTGGTTCAGGCCGGCCCGTGCGTCGTGAGCCAGGTTCGTAGCGCCGACAAGGACGGTTACTCCGCGGTCCAGCTGGCGTACGGGGCCATCGACCCGCGCAAGGTCAAGAAGCCGATCGCCGGGCACTACGCCAAGGCGGACGTCGCGCCGCGCCGGCACATCGTCGAGCTGCGCACCACGGACGCCGGCGACTACTCGCCGGGCCAGGAGGTCACGGTCGAGGAGTTCCCGGCCGGCGTGACCATCGACGTCACCGGCAAGACCAAGGGCAAGGGCTACGCCGGCCCGATGAAGCGACACGGCTTCCACGGTCTGCGCGCCAGCCACGGTGTCGAGCGCAAGCACCGCTCGCCGGGCTCGATCGGCGCCTGCGCGACCCCGGGTCGCGTCTTCAAGGGCACCCGGATGGCGGGTCGGATGGGTGGCGTGCGCTACACCGTCCAGAACCTCACCGTCCAGGCGGTGGACACCGAGAACAACCTCCTGCTCGTCCGCGGCGCCATTCCCGGCCCCAAGGGCGCGCTGGTCCTGGTCCGTACCGCGGCCAAGACCAAGGTGAAGAAGGGCGGTGCGGCCAAGTGACCACCGTTGACGTCCTCAACGTCGAAGGCAACAAGGCCGGCTCCGTCGAGCTGCCCGCCGACATCTTCGACGCCCAGGCCAACATCCCGCTGATGCACCAGGTCGTGGTGGCTCAGCTGGCGGCGGCCCGGCAGGGCACGCACAAGACCAAGACCCGCGGCGAGGTCTCCGGTGGAGGCAAGAAGCCGTACAAGCAGAAGGGCACCGGTCGTGCCCGCCAGGGCTCGACCCGCGCGCCGCAGTTCGCCGGCGGTGGCGTGGTCCACGGCCCGGTGCCGCGCGACTACAGCCAGCGCACCCCGAAGAAGATGAAGGCCGCCGCCCTGCGTGGCGCCCTCTCCGACCGGGCCCGCGCCGGCCAGGTGCACGTCGTCGAGGCGTTCGTCTCGGGCGAGAAGCCGTCGACCAAGGCCGCGCTGGCCACGCTGGCGAAGCTGACCGAGGCCCGTCGGGTCCTGGTCGTGCTGAGCAGCACCGACGAGCTGAACTGGGTGTCGCTGCGCAACGAGCCGCGGGTGCACCTGATCGAGGCCGGCCAGCTCAACACGTACGACGTGCTGGTGGCCGACGACGTGGTCTTCACGAAGGAGGCCCTGGACGAGTTCCTGGGCGTTCCCGCCGAGACCACCGAGGAGGGTGGCAAGTGAGCACGATCGCCGATCCGCGCGACATCATCGTCGCCCCGGTCGTCTCGGAGAAGAGCTACAGCGAGCTGAACCGGAACTGGTACACCTTCCTGGTGCACCCGGACGCCAACAAGACCGAGATCAAGATCGCTATCCAGCAGATCTTCAACGTCCGCGTCCTGACGGTCAACACGCTCAACCGCGAGGGCAAGCGCAAGCGCACCAAGACCGGCTTCGGTCAGCGCAAGGCCACCAAGCGGGCGATCGTGAAGCTGGCTGACGGTGACCGTATCGAGGCCTTCGGCGGCCCGGTCAGCTGAGGGGTGTAGACAATGGCTATCCGTAAGTACAAGCCGACGACGCCGGGCCGGCGTGGCTCGAGCGTCGCCGACTTCGCCGAGATCACCCGGTCGACGCCCGAGAAGTCGCTGCTGGCTCCGCTGCCGAAGAAGGGCGGACGCAACGCCCACGGCCGGATCACCACGCGGCACCACGGTGGCGGCCACAAGCGGCAGTACCGTCTGATCGACTTCAAGCGGGTCGACAAGGACGGCGTGCCGGCGAAGGTCGCGCACATCGAGTACGACCCGAACCGCACCGCGCGCATCGCGCTGCTGCACTACGCCGACGGCGAGAAGCGCTACATCATCGCGCCGAAGGACCTGAAGCAGGGCGACCGGGTGGAGTCGGGGCCGAGCGCCGACATCAAGCCGGGCAACAACCTGCCGCTGCGCAACATCCCGGTCGGTACCACCATCCACAACGTGGAGCTGCGTCCGGGCGGTGGCGCCAAGCTGGCCCGCTCGGCCGGCGTCGGCATCCAGCTGCTCGGCCGTGAGGGCGCGTACGCGACCCTCCGCATGCCGTCCGGCGAGATCCGGCGGGTCGACGTGCGCTGCCGCGCCAGCGTCGGCGAGATCGGCAACGCCGACCAGTCGAACATCAACTGGGGTAAGGCCGGCCGCATGCGGTGGAAGGGCAAGCGCCCGACCGTCCGTGGTGTCGCCATGAACCCGGTGGACCACCCGCACGGTGGTGGTGAGGGTAAGACCTCCGGTGGTCGCCACCCGGTCAACCCGCAGGGTAAGCCCGAGGGCCGCACCCGTCGTAAGGGCCAGCCGAGCGACCGGCTGATCGTCCGCCGCCGCTACGCCACGCGTAAGCGCGGCTGAGGGAGATAAGACATGCCTCGCAGCCTGAAGAAGGGCCCGTTCGTCGACGACCACCTGCTCAAGAAGGTGGAGACGCAGAACGACAAGGGCTCGAAGAACGTCATCAAGACCTGGTCGCGGCGCTCGACGATCATCCCGGAGATGCTGGGCCACACGATCGCCGTGCACGACGGACGCAAGCACGTCCCGGTCTTCGTGACCGAGGCCATGGTCGGGCACAAGCTCGGCGAGTTCGCGCTGACCCGCACGTTCAAGGGTCACGAGAAGGACGACCGGAAGAGCCGCCGGCGCTGACGCCGCGGGCATACGGATAGAGGAACAAGGGGTTACAGCGATGCCAGGAAAGGGCGACGCTCCGGTGCTTCCGGGCGCGCGGGCGGTTGCGCGGCACGTGCGCATCTCGCCGATGAAGGCGCGCCGGGTGGTCAACCTCGTCCGCGGCCTGCCCGCGAAGGAGGCGCTCACGGTGCTGCAGTTCGCGCCGCAGGCTGCGAGCGAGCAGGTGTACAAGGTGCTCGCGAGCGCGATCGCCAACGCGGAGAACAACGAGCGGCTGGACCCCGACGCGCTGCTCGTCAGCGAGGCGTTCGTCGACGAGGGCCCGACGATGAAGCGGTTCCGGCCGCGGGCGCAGGGCCGGGCGTACCGGATCCGCAAGCGCACCTGCCACATCACCGTGGCGGTCGAGGCGGTGGCGCCGGCCGCGCCGAAGAAGTCGGCGAAGAAGGCCGCCCCGGCCAAGCAGGCCGAGGCGGCTGAGGGGCAGAGCACGACGGAGGGTGCCGAGTAATGGGTCAGAAGGTTCACCCCACTGGGTTCCGGCTCGGCATCTCGACCGACTGGAAGTCCCGCTGGTTCGCGGACAAGCTCTACAAGGACTACATCGGCGAGGACGTCAAGATCCGCCGCATGATGTCCAAGGGCCTCGAGCGCGCCGGCATCTCCAAGGTCGACATCGAGCGCACCCGGGACCGGGTCCGCGTCGACATCCACACCGCCCGGCCGGGCATCGTCATCGGCCGTAAGGGTGCGGAGGCCGACCGGATCCGCGGCGAGCTGGAGAAGCTCACCGGCAAGCAGGTTCAGCTGAACATCATCGAGGTGAAGAGCCCCGAGTCGGACGCGCAGCTGGTCGCCCAGGGCGTCGCCGAGCAGCTGTCCAGCCGGGTCAGCTTCCGTCGGGCCATGCGCAAGGCGATGCAGTCCGCGATGAAGAACCCGGTCTGCAAGGGCATCCGGGTGCAGGTCTCGGGCCGTCTCGGCGGCGCCGAGATGAGCCGGACCGAGTTCTACCGCGAGGGCCGGGTCCCGCTCCACACCCTGCGGGCCAACATCGAGTACGGCTTCTTCGAGGCCCGTACCACCTTCGGCCGGATCGGTGTGAAGGTCTGGATCTACAAGGGCGACGCCGTCCCGGGCCGTGAGGCCCCGGCCGAGGCCGCCCCGTCGCGCGGCCCGCGCCGCGACCGTGGCGACCGGCCGGAGCGGCCGCGCCGTGGCCGGTCGGGTTCGTCGGGTACGACCGCCGGTGGCACCGAGGCCGGCCGGGCTGCCGCGACCACCATCGCGCAGCAGGCGGAGACGCCGGCCGGTGAGCCGGTCGACGCCGGAGCCGTGGCCGCGGCCGCGACCCAGCCGGCAGAAACGCAGCAGGAGGGCTGACAGATGCTGATGCCGCGCAAGCCCCCGAAGGGCTTCCGCAAGCCGCACCACCCGGACCGCCACGGCGCGTCCAAGGGCGGTAACCGGGTGGTGTTCGGCGAGTTCGGGATCCAGGCTCTCGAGCCGGCGTACGTGACCAACCGCCAGATCGAGTCGGCGCGTATCGCGATGACCCGTCACATCAAGCGTGGCGGCAAGGTCTGGATCACGATCTTCCCGGACCAGGCCCTCACCAAGAAGCCGGCGGAAACCCGCATGGGTTCCGGTAAGGGTTCGCCCGAGTGGTGGGTCGCCAACGTCAAGCCGGGGCGGGTTCTCTTCGAGATGTCCTTCCCCAACGAGCAGATCGCGCGAGAGGCGATGCGTCGCGCGATCCACAAGCTCCCGATGAAGTGCCGCATTGTTACGCGCGAAGTGGGTGAATCCTGATGGCAGCGGGCGTCAAGGCCTCCGAGCTGCGTGAGCTCTCCGAGGAGGAGCTGGTCACGAAGCTGCGCGAGGCGAAGGCGGAGCTGTTCAACCTCCGCGTGCAGGCCGCAACCGGGCAGCTGGACAACAACCGGCGGCTGCAGGTCATCCGTCGGGAGATCGCCCGGATCTACACGATCATGCGTGAGCGTGAGCTGGGTCTCTCGGCCGCGCCGACTGAGGTGACTGCATCATGAGTGAGAACACCACCGCCGCCGCGCGGGCCCGTCGCAAGGTGCGTGAGGGTCTCGTGGTCAGCGACAAGATGGAAAAGACCGTCGTGGTCGAGGTCGAGGACCGGGTCAAGCACGCGCTGTACGGCAAGATCATGCGCCGCACCAGCAAGCTGAAGGTCCACGACGAGCAGAACTCGGCCGGCATCGGCGACCGGGTCCTGATCATGGAGACCCGGCCGCTGTCCGCCACCAAGCGGTGGCGGCTCGTGGAGATCCTCGAGAAGGCCAAGTAGCGAAGGCTCGAGCTCGGCCGGGTTCGGTCGGGCGCAGGTTCCGCCAGGCTCCGGCCGCCCCCGGCGGCCGGAGAACCGGCAGACATAGGAGATAGACGTGATTCAGCAGGAGTCGCGACTGCGCGTCGCCGACAACACGGGTGCCCGGGAGATCCTGTGCATCCGGGTTCTCGGTGGCTCCGGTCGGCGCTACGCGAGCATCGGCGACGTCATCGTGGCCACGGTCAAGGACGCGATCCCCGGTGCCGGTGTGAAGAAGGGCGACGTCGTCAAGGCCGTCGTCGTTCGCACCGCCAAGGAGAAGCGGCGGCCGGACGGCTCGTACATCCGCTTCGACGAGAACGCCGCCGTCATCATCAAGGACGGTGGGGACCCGCGCGGCACCCGCATCTTCGGCCCGGTGGGCCGCGAGCTGCGGGACAAGCGGTTCATGAAGATCATTTCTCTCGCGCCGGAGGTGTTGTGACCGTGAAGGTCAAGAAGGGCGACACGGTCGTCGTCATCGCCGGCAAGGACAAGGGTGCCAAGGGCAAGGTCATCGCGGCCTACCCGCGGCAGGACAAGGTCCTGGTCGAGGGCGTGAACCGGGTCAAGAAGCACACCCGCATCAGCACCACCCAGCGTGGCGCCAAGACCGGTGGCATCGTCACCCAGGAGGCCCCGATCCACGTCTCGAACGTGCAGGTCTTGGACTCCGACGGCAAGCCGACCCGCGTCGGTTACCGGATCGACGACAACGGCCAGAAGGTCCGCATCGCGCGTAGCACCGGTAAGGACCTCTGATGACCACGGCTACCGAAACCAAGACCCTGCCGCGCCTCAAGGAGCGGTACCGCAACGAGGTCGTGGCGAAGCTGCAGGAGCAGTACAACTACGGCAACCCCATGCAGGTGCCCGGGCTGGTCAAGATCGTCGTCAACATGGGCGTCGGCGAGGCCGCTCGCGACGCCAAGCTGATCGACGGCGCCGTCCGCGACCTGGCCACCATCACCGGCCAGAAGCCGCTGGTGCGGCGGGCGACCAAGTCCATCGCGCAGTTCAAGCTGCGCGAGGGCATGCCGATCGGCGCCAAGGTCACCCTGCGGGGCGACCGGATGTGGGAGTTCCTGGACCGGCTGCTCTCGATCGCGCTGCCGCGTATCCGCGACTTCCGCGGCCTGGACGGGCGCAAGCTCGACGGCCACGGCAACTACACGTTCGGTCTGACCGAGCAGTCGGTGTTCCACGAGATCGACCAGGACAAGATCGATCGCCAGCGGGGCATGGACATCACGGTGGTCACGACCGCCACGACCGACGACGAGGGCCGGGCGCTGCTCAAGCTCCTGGGCTTCCCGTTCAAGGAGAACTGAGATGGCCAAGAAGGCGCTGATCCTCAAGGCGGCCGCGAAGCCGAAGTTCTCGGTTCGCGCGTACACCCGCTGCCAGCGGTGCGGGCGTCCGAAGGCGGTCTACCGCAAGTTCGGTCTCTGCCGGGTGTGCATCCGGGAGATGGCCCACCGCGGTGAGCTGCCCGGCGTGTCCAAGGCTTCCTGGTAATAGCCCGGCGCGCTCAGCGCGTCAGCTGAACTGTCTCTTCGCCGTAGGCCCCGGGCCTGGCCCGGGGAACCCCGGCGAGAAAGGTTGACGAATTTCATGACGATGACCGACCCGATCGCAGACATGCTCACGCGTCTGCGTAACGCCAACCAGGCGTACCACGACCGGGTGACGATGCCCTACTCGAAGATCAAGGCGAACATCGCCGAGGTCCTCAAGGCCGAGGGTTACATCGCCACCTGGTCGGTCGAGGAGCCCGAGGAGGGCGCCGTCGGCAAGCGACTGGTCGTCGAGCTGAAGTACGGCCAGAACCGGGAGCGGAGCCTGGCCGGCATCAAGCGCGTGTCCAAGCCCGGTCTCCGGGTGTACGCCAAGTCGGACGGGCTCCCGCGGGTGCTCGGCGGGCTGGGCGTGGCGATCATTTCGACGTCCCAGGGGCTGCTCACCGACCGGCAGGCCCGCAAGCGGAGCGTTGGCGGGGAAGTCCTCGCCTTCGTCTGGTAACGGGAGACAGGTAGAAATGTCGCGTATTGGACGTAAGTCGATCCCGGTGCCAGCCGGCGTCGACATCACCATCGACGGCCAGACCGTCAAGGTCAAGGGCCCCAAGGGCGAGCTGAGCCACGTACTGGCCGAGCCGATCACGGCGGAGCGGGGCGAGGACGGCGCGCTGCACGTCAACCGGCCCAACGACGAGCGCAAGGCCAAGGAGCTGCACGGCCTGAGCCGTACGCTGGTGGCCAACATGATCGTCGGCGTGACCGAGGGCTACCGCAAGAGCCTCGAGATCGCCGGCACCGGTTACCGCGTGACCGCCAAGGGCAAGGACCTCGAGTTCGCGCTCGGGTTCTCGCACCCGGTGCTGGTTCCGGCCCCGGAGGGCATCACCTTCACGGTGGAGCGGCCGACGCTGTTCCACGTGGCCGGCATCGACAAGCAGCAGGTCGGCGAGGTCGCCGCCAACATCCGGAAGATCCGCCCGCCGGAGCCCTACAAGGGCAAGGGCGTGAAGTACCAGGGCGAGGTCATCCGCCGCAAGGCTGGAAAGGCAGGTAAGAAGTGAGCGCCACGCTGCTCAAGCGCCGCCGCGGCGTCGCCGCCAAGCGGGCCGTCGGGCGTGCGCGCCGGCACTTCCGGGTCCGCAAGAACGTCAGCGGCACCACCGAGCGTCCCCGCCTGGTCGTCACCCGCTCCCTGCGGCACATGGTCGCCCAGATCGTGGACGACACCAAGGGTCACACCCTGGCGTCGGCCTCGACCATGGACGCCTCGCTGCGCGGCGTCGAGGGCGACAAGAGCGCCCTGGCCGGCAAGGTCGGCGCCCTGCTCGCCGAGCGGGCCAAGGCCGCCGGCGTCTCGAAGGTCGTCTTCGACCGCGGTGGCAACCGGTACGCGGGGCGGGTCGCCGCGCTTGCCGACGCCGCCCGCGAAGCCGGGCTCGAGTTCTAGAAACCCCGTCACGAGAGAGAAGGAAGGCTGCTGATGCCAGGTCAACAGCGCCGTGGCGGCGGGTCCGGTGGCAACGAGGGTGGTCGCCGCGACAACCGCCGTGAGGGCGGCCGCGGAAACGCGCCCGTCGAGAAGACCCCGCACCTCGAGCGGGTCGTCGCGATCAACCGCGTCGCCAAGGTCGTGAAGGGTGGTCGTCGCTTCAGCTTCACCGCCCTGGTGATCGTGGGCGACGGCGACGGCACCGTCGGCGTGGGCTACGGAAAGGCCAAGGAGGTGCCCGCGGCGATCGCCAAGGGTGTCGAGGAGGCCAAGAAGCACTTCTTCAAGGTGCCGCGGATCGGCCAGTCGATCCCGCACCCGGTGCAGGGCGAGGACGCGGCCGGTGTGGTGCTGCTCAAGCCGGCCTCGGCCGGTACGGGTGTCATCGCCGGCGGTCCGGTGCGTGCCGTGCTGGAGTGCGCGGGCATCCACGACGTGCTCTCCAAGAGCCTCGGCTCGTCCAACCCGATCAACATCGTGCACGCCACGGTGGCGGCCCTGAAGGCGCTCGAGTCGCCGGAGCAGGTCGCGGCCCGTCGTGGTCTGCCGGTCGAGGACGTCGCGCCGGCCGCCATGCTGGCGTCGCGGGCGGGGGTGGCGTCCTGATGGCACGCCTGAAGGTCACCCAGGTCCGGTCCGAGATCGGGACCAAGAAGAACCAGCGTGACTCGCTGCGTTCGCTCGGTCTCAAGCGGATCAACGACGTGGTGGTCAAGGAGGACCGGCCGGAGATCCGGGGCATGATCTTCACGGTCAACCACCTCGTGAAGGTCGAGGAGGTCGAGTAATGACGATCAAGGTGCACCACCTGCGCCCGGCGCCCGGAGCCAAGACCGACAAGACCCGCGTGGGTCGCGGTGAGGGCTCGAAGGGCAAGACCGCCGGTCGCGGTACCAAGGGTTCCAAGGCCCGGAAGAACATCTCGGCGGCGTTCGAGGGTGGGCAGATGCCCATCCACATGCGCCTGCCGAAGCTGAAGGGCTTCAAGAACAAGTTCAAGGTCGTGTTCCAGGTGGTCAACCTGGACCGGCTCGCCGAGCTCTTCCCGAACGGCGGCCAGGTCGGCCCCGTCGAGCTGGCCGAGGCCGGCGCGGTCCGCAAGGGCCAGCCGGTCAAGGTGCTCGGCACCGGCGACCTCGGCGGTGTGGCGCTCCAGGTGTCGGCGCACGCGTTCAGCGCGTCGGCCAAGGAGAAGATCACCGCGGCCGGCGGCTCGGTCACCGAGCTGTAAGGCACGTCATGGCGCCCGCTCAGTTGTCCGCAACTGGGCGGGCGCCGTGCTCTACCCGGCTCATGTGCGCCGGGTAACATCGGATTCGTTTTATGTAGCCGGGCACATCTGCCCGGACCGGGATCGGGCTGTTAGAGTCCCTTCCCAGCTATGGATATCGGGCGGTCCGCCCGGCACCCACCCCGCTCCGCCAGGGATCATCACCGGCGGCCCGCGTCGCGCAGGAGGAAGAAGTTGCTGTCCGCCTTTCTCAGTGCGTTCCGTACGCCTGACCTGCGCAAGAAGCTGCTGTTCACAGTAGGCATCATCGCGGTCTACCGGCTCGGCGCCACGCTGCCCAGCCCGGGTGTCTCGTACGGCAACGTGCAGAAGTGCCTCGACACCATCCAGGGCGGCACCGGTGTGCTGGGCCTGCTGGATCTCTTCTCCGGGGGCGCGCTGCTCCAGCTCTCGGTCTTCGCGCTGGGCATCATGCCCTACATCACCGCGTCGATCATCCTGCAGCTGCTGACCGTGGTCATCCCGCGCCTGGAGCAGCTCCGCAAGGAGGGCCAGGCCGGCCAGGCGAAGATCACCCAGTACACCCGCTACCTCACGCTGGGCCTGGGCATCCTCCAGTCCTCGGCGTTCGTGGCGCTGGCGCGCTCGGGTCAGCTCTTCAACAACCAGTGCGACCAGTACCCGATCGTCCCGCGGGGCACCGGCATCCCGGACTGGCTGACGCTGACCATCCTGGTCATGACGATGACCGCCGGCACCGGTGTGGTGATGTGGCTCGGTGAGCTGATCACCGACCGCGGCGTCGGCAACGGCATGTCCGTGCTGATCTTCACCTCGATCGCGGCCCGGCTCCCCAGCGAGGGCTGGAAGATCAAGACCACCAAGGGCTGGGGGATGTTCCTCCTCGTCATCGCCCTGGTCCTGCTGGTCATCACCGCGGTCACCTTCATCGAGCAGGCCCAGCGCCGGATCCCGGTGCAGTACGCCAAGCGCATGATCGGCCGGCGGATGTACGGCGGCACGTCCACCTACATCCCGCTCAAGGTGAACCAGGCCGGTGTCATCCCGGTCATCTTCGCCTCGTCGCTGCTCTACCTGCCGACGCTCGCGCTCCAGTTCTTCGACCAGAACAACCCGGGGAAGACCCAGGCCTGGATCCAGAACCACATCGTGAAGGCGAGCGCGCCGGAGCACATCGCGATCTACTTCCTGCTGATCATCTTCTTCACCTACTTCTACGTGTCGATCACGTTCAACCCGACCGAGGTCGCGGACAACATGAAGAAGTACGGCGGCTTCGTGCCGGGCATCCGCCCCGGCAAGCCGACCGCCGAGTACCTCGACTTCATCCTCAGCCGGATCACCCTGCCGGGCGCGCTCTACCTCGGCATCGTCGCGGTCCTGCCGAACTTCTTCTTCGTCTGGCTGGACAACCAGCAGTTCCAGAACTTCCCGTTCGGCGGCACCGCTGTGCTCATCATGGTCGGCGTCGGTCTGGAGACCGTGAAGCAGATCGAGAGCCAACTCATGCAGCGGAACTACGAAGGGTTCCTGCGGTAGATGCGACTCGTTCTGGTTGGCCCGCCGGGCGCGGGCAAGGGCACGCAGGCGGAGTTCATCGCCGCTCACCTCTCGGTGCCGAAGATCTCCACCGGTGACATCTTCCGGGCCAACGTCTCCCAGGGCACGCCCCTGGGAGTCGAGGCCAAGCGGTACATGGACGCCGGCAAGCTGGTCCCGGACGAGGTCACCATCAACATGGTGCGGGACCGGCTCGCCGAGCCGGACGCCGGTGAGGGCTTCCTCCTCGACGGCTTCCCGCGCACCACGCCGCAGGCGGCCGCGCTGGACAAGCTCCTCGCCGACCTCGGCACCGCGCTGGACCTGGTTCTGGAACTGGTCGTCGACGACGACGAGGTGATCCGGCGGCTGTCCGGCCGGCGCACCTGCCGGGGCTGCGGCAAGATCTGGCACATCGAGTTCGACGCCACCACGCGCGAGGGCGTCTGCGACCGCTGCGGCGCCGAGCTGTTCCAGCGCGACGACGACAAGCCGGAGACCATCGCGGCCCGGCTGCGGGAGTACGCCGAGAAGACCGCGCCGCTGGTCGACTACTACGGCGCCCAGGGCAAGCTCGTCGGCATCGACGCGACCGGCCCGGTGGAGGACGTCACCGTCCGTGCCATCGACGCCCTCCGCTCCTACGGCGGCTGACGTCCCGCCGGACTCCGGCGGATAGAGTGCGAACAGCGGGGTACGTGCGACGTGCCCCGCTGTTCCGCGCAACGAAAGGTAACGCCTCCATGCGCCGTCCCCAGCTGGACATCCAGCTGAAGACCCCCGAGCAGATCGAGCTGATGCGGGCCGCCGGTCTGGTGGTCGCCCGCGCGCTGCGGCGGATGCGGGAGGCGGTGGCTCCGGGCGTGTCCACCGCCGATCTCGACGCGATCGCCGAGGCCACCATCCGGGAGGCCGGCGCGATCCCGTCGTTCAAGGGCTACCACGGCTTCCCGGCGTCGATCTGCTCCTCGGTCAACGAGCAGGTCGTGCACGCGATCCCCGCGTCGACGCAGGTGCTCCGCGAGGGCGACCTGATCTCGATCGACTGCGGCGCGGTGCTCAACGGCTGGCATGGCGACGCGGCCATCACGGTCGGTGTCGGTGAGGTCGAGCCCGCCCTGCTGAAGATGGCGGCGGTGGCCGAGGACGCCATGTGGGCCGGCATCGCCGCCGCGGCCCGGGGTGCGGCGAGCGGCAAGGGCCGGCTCACCGACATCTCGCACGCGGTGGAGAGCGCGGTCCGCAAGGGCGGCCGGTACGGCATCGTCGACGGCTACGGCGGGCACGGCATCGGCACCGAGATGCACCAGGACCCGCACGTGCTCAACCACGGGCGCCCGGGCAAGGGCCCGCGCCTGGTGCCCGGCCTGGCACTGGCCATCGAGCCGATGATCACCATGGGCTCCCCGCGCACCGTCGAGCTGGCCGACGGCTGGACCGTGGTGACCCGCGACCGGTCGATGGCGGTGCACGTCGAGCACTCGATGGCGCTGCTGGACGACGGCGTGTGGGTGCTGACCGCCGAGGACGGCGGCCGGGCGCGGCTCGGCGACCTGGTCACGGCCCGCCAGACGGCGGATTCCCCGGCGGTCTGACCGGTCCGTCCCCGTCTCGCGCGGCTCGGGCGGTTTCCGCCCGGCTGTGCGCCTCACGACCCGTGCGCGGCCGGTGAGCGGGGTTACCGGGCGGTGGCGCGCCGGTGGCATGCTTGCCGTCATGGACGGGCGGAGCGGGATGCGGGCGGCCGACGCCGACCGGGAGGCCACGGCGGAGCGGCTCCGGGTGGCCCTGAACGAGGGCCGGCTCGACCTGCACGAGTACGACGAGCGGCTGGTCCGCGCGTACGGGGCGAAGACCTACGCCGACCTGGACGAGGTGGTGGCCGACCTGCCCGGGACGACGCCGGCGCAGCGCGCCGCGGTGGCCCCGGCGCCGCCGTCCGCGCCGGTGGGCGCCGTCGACGCACCGGTCGGGGAGCGGGGGCGCGGCACCGGCTGGCTGCTCGCGATCTGGTCGCCGTGGCTGCGGGTCGCCGCGATCCTCACCGCGATCTGGCTGTTCGCGTCGGTCGGCTCCGGGCACCTCGGGCACTACTGGCCGGTCTGGGCGATCGGGCCGTGGGGATTCTTCCTGCTGATGCGCACGGTGGGCGGCCACGACCACGGCGGAAACGCGGCCGAGCGGCGTGGCCGGCCCCGGCGGGACCGTCGCCGGCGCCGGTGACCCGCCCGGTGCTGTGGCCGGCGCCACAGCCGTCTCGTGCGGCTCGGCGAATTTCCTCCGTCGAGGTGACCGGCCCGGTGGTCGGTTTGGCGACGGCGCGCAGGCGGGCGTACACTTTCTGATCGGCGCACAGCGTCCACTCCGGCATGCCCACCCTGCGCTTCGGTGGGAGTCGGAGCCGCGGCTGGCTCGGGCTCGGTGAATCTCGCCGGAGCCCGTGTAAGACGTTGTGGGCCGTCCGGAGTAACCGACGTCAGGACAGCGGAGGACATGCCGAAAAAAGACGGAGCCATCGAGATCGAGGGTCGGGTCATCGAGCCCCTGCCGAACGCCATGTTCCGGGTGGAGCTCGCGAACGGCCACAAGGTGCTGGCTCACATCAGCGGCAAGATGCGGCAGCACTACATCCGCATCCTGCCGGAGGACCGGGTCGTCGTCGAACTCTCGCCGTACGACCTGACCCGCGGGCGCATCGTCTACCGCTACAAGTAAGCCTGACGACGGCCGGGACGTCCCCGTGTCCGTCTTCGACGTCCGGGTCGCGCATCGTCGCGTCTCCGGGCCAGATGGGAAGTAAGGCAACCGTGAAGGTCAAGCCGAGCGTCAAGAGGATCTGCAACAACTGCCGGGTGATCCGGCGGCACGGCCGGGTCATGATCATTTGCTCCACCGACCCGCGCCACAAGCAGCGCCAGGGCTGAGTCGTTCCCGCCGACCGTGACGAGCGGCGGCGGACCGGCCCGGGTGGCAGATCCCGACACACATCACCAGCTCGTCCCAGCCGCGAGCGGTACGCAGCGCGTACCCCCTCGTGGTTGACCCCCGGTCGGAGGCCGGGGCCCGCTCGGGCAGCGACCGATCCCGGTCGCCGGCGCTGATCGCGCCGGAAGGACAGGGACGGTCGGTAGCGGGGTGGGACGGGTCCACACCTCCGCCACAACATCACGAGGAGTACGCCCGCACATGGCACGTCTAGTCGGCGTGGACCTCCCCCGCGACAAGCGGATGGAGATCGCGCTCACCTACATCTTCGGGGTCGGTCGCACCCGCGCCCTGGAGACGCTCGCCGCCACCGGCATCTCGCCGGACAAGCGCGCTCGGGACCTCACGGACGAGGAGCTCGTGCAGCTCCGCGACCACATCGAGGCCAACTACCAGGTTGAAGGTGACCTTCGCCGCGAGGTCGCCGCCGACATCCGCCGCAAGGTCGAGATCGGCTGCTACGCGGGCATCCGGCACCGCCGGGGCCTGCCCGTCCGTGGCCAGCGGACCAAGACCAACGCGCGGACCCGCAAGGGCCCGAAGCGGACCGTGGCCGGCAAGAAGAAGCCCGGCAAGAAGTAACTAGGAGCGCACAGACTTATGCCACCGAAGGCTCGTGCCGGAGCCGCCGTCAAGAAGGTCCGGCGCAAGGAACGCAAGAACGTCGCCCACGGGCAGGCGCACATCAAGAGCACCTTCAACAACACCATCGTGTCCATCACGGACCCGACCGGTGCGGTCATCTCCTGGGCCTCCGCGGGCCAGGTGGGCTTCAAGGGCTCGCGCAAGTCGACCCCGTTCGCCGCGCAGCTGGCCGCCGAGGCTGCCGCGCGCCGGGCCATGGATCACGGCATGCGCAAGGTCGACGTGTTCGTCAAGGGCCCCGGCTCCGGCCGGGAGACCGCCATCCGTTCGCTGCAGGCCGTCGGGCTGGAGGTCGGGCAGATCTCCGACGTCACCCCGCAGCCCCACAACGGGTGCCGTCCGCCGAAGCGTCGTCGGGTCTGAGAGGTAGAGAGAGATGGCTCGTTACACCGGTGCTGACTGCCGCCGTTGCCGGCGGGAGAAGATGAAGCTGTTCCTCAAGGGCAGCAAGTGCGATGGCCCGAAGTGCCCGTTCGAGTCCCGGCCGTTCCCGCCCGGGCAGCACGGCCGCGGCCGCACCAAGGAGACGGAGTACCTGCTCCAGCTCCGTGAGAAGCAGAAGGCCCGCCGTGTCTACGGCGTGCTGGAGAAGCAGTTCCGCGGTTACTACGAGGAGGCCGTGGGCAAGCAGGCCAAGACCGGTGAGGTCCTCCTGCAGATCCTCGAGTCGCGGCTGGACAACGTGGTCTACCGGGCCGGCTACGCCGGTTCCCGGGACATGGCCCGCCAGCTGGTCAAGCACGGTCACTTCACGGTGAACGGCAAGAAGGTCGACATCCCGTCGTACCGGGTCAAGGAGCACGACATCATCGAGGTGCGGGAGAAGAGCAAGCAGCTCACCCCGTTCCTGGTGGCGCAGGCTCAGGCCGGTTCGCGGGCGGTTCCGGCCTGGCTCGAGGCGATCCCCAGCCAGATGAAGATCCTCGTGCACTCGCTCCCGGCCCGCCAGGTGATCGACACCCAGGTCCAGGAGCAGCTGATCGTCGAGCTCTACTCCAAGTAAGGGCTCGTTGCGGTGGCCCGCCCCGCGGGGCGGGCCACCGGAACAGTTTGTGTCGTGGGCGTCATATAGCGGGCGCCCCGGAAGAGAAGAGAAAAGATGCTCATCAGCCAGCGACCGTCTCTCTCCGAAGAGTCGATCAACGAGACCCGGTCCCGGTTCACCATCGAGCCGCTGGAGCCGGGCTTCGGCTACACCCTGGGCAACTCGCTGCGGCGCACGCTGCTGTCGTCCATCCCGGGTGCGGCGGTCACCTCGATCAAGATCGACGGTGTCCTGCACGAGTTCACCACGATCCCCGGTGTCAAGGAGGACGTGGTCGAGCTCGTCATGAACATCAAGGAGCTGTGCGTCAGCTCCGAGCACGACGAGCCGGTCAGCATGTACCTGCGCAAGCAGGGCCCGGGCGACGTGACCGCCGGTGACATCCAGCCCCCGGCCGGTGTCTCGGTGCACAACCCGGACCTGAAGCTCGCCACCCTCAACGGCAAGGGCCGGCTCGACATGGAGCTGACCGTCGAGCGGGGTCGCGGCTACGTCACCGCGGCGCAGAACAAGCAGGCGGGTGCCGAGATCGGCCGGATCCCGGTCGACTCGATCTACTCGCCCGTGCTCAAGGTGACCTACCGGGTCGAGGCGACCCGTGTCGAGCAGCGGACCGACTTCGACCGGCTGATCATCGACGTCGAGACCAAGCCGTCCATGGGCCCGCGCACCGCGCTGGCCTCGGCCGGCTCGACGCTGGTGGAGCTGTTCGGGCTGGCCCGGGAGCTGGACGAGACCGCCGAGGGCATCGACATCGGGCCGTCCCCGCAGGACGCCCAGCTGGCGGCCGACCTGGCCCTGCCGATCGAGGAGCTGGACCTCACCGTCCGCTCCTACAACTGCCTCAAGCGCGAGGGCATCAACTCCGTTGGTGAGCTCATCGGGCGTACCGAGGCCGACCTCCTCGACATCCGCAACTTCGGTCAGAAGTCGATCGACGAGGTCAAGATGAAGCTCGCCGGGATGGGCCTGGGGCTGAAGGACTCGGCTCCGAACTTCGACCCGGCGCACGTCGTGGACGCCTTCGGCGAGGCCGACTACGACACCGACGACTACCGCGAGACCGAGCAGCTCTAGTCCGCGCTGCCGCCACACCTGAGGAGCACCAAGCATGCCCACGCCCACCAAGGGCCCCCGCCTCGGCGGCAGCCCCGCGCACGAGCGGCTGATGCTGGCCAACCTGGCCACCGCGCTGTTCCAGCACGGCAAGATCCAGACCACCGAGACGAAGGCCCGGCGGCTGCGTCCGCTGGCCGAGCAGCTCATCACCAAGGCCAAGCGCGGCGACCTCGCCGCGCGGCGCCGGGTGCTGGGCGTCGTCAAGGACAAGGACGTGGTCTACGCCCTGTTCGACCAGATCGCGCCCCGGTACGCCAACCGCAACGGTGGCTACACCCGGATCGTGAAGACCGGTCCGCGCAAGGGTGACGCCGCTCCGATGGCGATCATCGAGCTGGTGGAGGAGCTTCAGGTCGCCGAGCCGAAGGCGAACAAGAAGACCGCCGCCCGCAAGGCCGCGCAGCAGGACAAGGTCGAGGCCCTGGCCCCGGCCGAGGAGACCCCGGCGTCGGCCCCGGCCGACCAGGACTCCGAGCCGCCGGTGCACGCTTCCGGTGACACCGCCGAGGCGCGTGAGGACAGCGACGAGGCCACCGAGAACGACAAGGCCTGAGCGCAGGCCGCATCGTCGGGCCCGGTACCCCCGCGCGGGGTGCCGGGCCCGACGGCATGAGGAGGTACGAGGTGGACGAGCGGACCCGGCTGCGGCTGGACGTCTCGTACGACGGCACCGATTTCTCCGGCTGGGCGGCCCAGCCCGCCCGGCGCACCGTCGCCGGGGTGCTCACGGAGACCTTCGACCTGGTCCTCGGCGCGGGCACCGCGACCGGGCTGACCGTGGCCGGGCGCACCGACGCCGGTGTGCACGCCACCGGGCAGGTCTGCCACCTCGACCTGCCCACCGAGGTGTGGCAGCAGCACGACGGGCGGCTGCTGCGCCGGCTGGCCCGGCTGCTCCCGCCGGACGTGCGGGTGCGGGCCATGACCGCGGTGCCGGCCGACTTCGACGCCCGCTTCTCGGCCACCTTCCGCCGCTACGAGTACCGGGTGACCGACGCGCCGTGGGGCGCCGAGCCGCTGCGCCGCACCGACACCCTGGCCTGGCCGAAGCCGCTGGACCTGGCGGCGCTGAACGCCGCCGCGGCCGGCCTCGTGGGTGAGCACGACTTCGCGGCGTACTGCCGGCGCAAGGAGAACGCCACCACGCTGCGCGAGGTGACCCGGCTGGACTGGCGGCGCGAGCCGGACGGGATCCTGGTCGCCACGGTGCAGGCCGACGCGTTCTGCCAGAACATGGTGCGCAGCCTGGTCGGCGCCATGCTGGTGGCCGGGGACGGCCGCCGGCCGGTCGAGTGGCCGGCCGGCCTGCTGAGCCGCCACGAGCGCGCCAGCGAGGTGACCGTGGCGCCCGCGCACGGGCTGGCCCTGGTCGAGGTCGGCTACCCGGCCGACCCCGCCGAGTACGCCCGCCGCGCCGACCTCACCCGCCGCCTGCGGGTGCCGGTCACCGAGGGCTGAGCACAGCGGAACGGCCCGCCGCCCCGGTGCGGGACGACGGGCCGTGGCCGTCGGGCCTCAGTTGCCGCTGCCGTCCTGGCCGGCGGTGCCGTCGGTCGGGCCGGCGGTGGGCTGGCTGGCCACCCCGCCGTTGGCCCGGCGCTCCAGCACGCCCCGGTTCAGGTAGACCTCGATCATGTCGTACAGGATGTCCCGCGCCTTGGTGTCGGTGGAGCTGATCCGTTCCCCGTCGGCGCGGGTGACCACGCAGTAGGCCAGGTAGTGGCCGCGGACCTGCCAGCCCACCCGGGCGGCTGCCGTCGCCACCACCTCGGTGTCGTTGCTCGCCGCCATGCCGCGGAACCGGCCCTGCCGTTCGTCCAGCATCGGCCGGATCCGGTCGCGGGCCCGCTGGGCGCTGGCCACGTCGGTCAGGTTGAACAGGCCGGCGGTGAGCAGGTGGTCGCCGTCGGCGGAGCGCAGGGTGGCCCGGACCACCTGGTTGCAGCCGAGACGGACCAGCAGGTCGGCGACCTCACCGGTGGCCGCGACCGCGCAGCTGCCGCTGGAGTGCGTCTTGAGCACCCGGT
Organism: Micromonospora chaiyaphumensis; assembly: GCF_900091435.1. Lineage (GTDB taxonomy): Bacteria > Actinomycetota > Actinomycetes > Mycobacteriales > Micromonosporaceae > Micromonospora > Micromonospora chaiyaphumensis. Next base: position 384,122 of record NZ_FMCS01000004.1, on the reverse strand, counting down.
ACGCCGGCTGCCCGTCGGCCACGACCAGCTGCTGGCCGGGGAAGACCTCCTTGGCGGTGAGCGCCGCCTGGTCGGTGTCCCGGGAGTCCAGGTCGTGCCCGTCGGCCGCGGCGGACTGCTCCACCGCCGGCGGGCTGCTCTGCTGGCCGGCCTGCGGCGTGGCGGTGCGGTCCTCCAGGAGGGCGGCGACGGCCAGCCCGGTGAGGGCGAGCAGCATCAGCACGGCGGCGCCGCCGATCAGCACCTGCCAGGTCCGGCCGCCGCCGCGCCGGGGCTCGGCGTGGCGGGACCGGGACAGGTCCAGCGGATCGGTGGTCCGGACGCCGGGATCGGGCGGGGCCGACATCTCCGGTCCGGGCGTCGGCGGGGACGACATCTCCGGTCGGGGTGCGGCGGCGGGCGTCGGCTGCGGCACCGGTGGTGCGGGCGGCGCCGCCGGCGTGGGCTGCGGCACGGGAGCGGGCTCCCGGGGCGGAGCGGGCCGGCTGGGCGCCGGGGCCGGTGCCGGGGGCGGCGGGGCCGGGGCGCGCGTTTCGACGGCCGGTGGGGCGGGCCGGACCGGCGGTGGCAGCGACGGGGTGGGGAAGCGGGACGGCGAGGGACCCGCCGGCGGAGCCGCCGCGGCGCCGGACGGGTCCGACCCGGGCCTCGGGTACTCCAGGAAGGCGTCCTCATCGGACTCGTACCGATACACCATGTTGGCTACAGTAGGGGCCATTGTCCCTTTCGTGGGTAATATCGCGAAATTCCGGCGAAGTGGCGTCGAATCCTGCCGAGCGCACCGTCGCCGGGGCCGCCCCCGGCCGGTGCGACAATGCCCGACGTGACCGGCGACCACTACTTCACCGCTGAACCCACGATCCCCGCCCAGCCGCGTGAGGTCGAGTTCTCCGTCGCCGGGCGCGACTACACCCTCGCCTCGGCCAGCGGCGTCTTCTCCGCCACCCGCCTCGACCCCGGCACGGCCGTGCTGCTGCGCAAGGCCGACCTGCCGGCCCCCGACACCACCGGCCCGCTGCTCGACGTGGGGTGCGGCTTCGGCCCGATCACCTGCGTACTGGCCAGCACCGCGCCGGCCGCCACCGTCTGGGCGGTCGACGTCAACCAGCGGGCCCGCGATCTCACCGCCGCCAACGCCGCCCGGGTCGGCGCCGCCCGCCGGGTCCGGGTGGCCGCGCCGGACGACGTACCCGCCGACCTCGCCTTCGCCGAGATCTGGTCCAACCCGCCGATCCACATCGGCAAGGCGGAGCTGCACGAGCTGCTGCTGCGCTGGTTGCCGCGGCTCGCCCCGGACGGGGTGGCCTGGCTGGTCGTCGCGCGGCACCTCGGCGGCGACTCGCTGCACCGGTGGCTCGTCGAGCAGGGCTGGCAGGTCGACCGGCACGCCAGCCAGAAGGGCTTCCGGGTGCTCCGGGTCACCCGGTAATCGAGTGTCGCGCACGCCCTCCCCTCGGGCAGGATGCCCGCGTGGGATACGTGGACGTGGCAGGGGTCGGGCACATCCTCCCGGACGGCCGGGAGCTCTTCGCCGACGTGTCGTTCCGGGTCGGTGAGGGAGCCAAGGTGGCGCTCGTCGGCCCCAACGGCGCCGGCAAGACGACCCTGCTGCGCATGGTCGCCGGCGACCTGCCGGTGAAGACCGGCGCGGTCGCCCGCTCCGGCGGGCTCGGCGTCATGCGCCAGTTCATCGGCATGATCGGCGACGAGTCGACCCTCGCCGACCTGGCGCTGTCGCTCGCACCGCCCGCCCTGCGCGACGCCGGCCGCCGCCTCGCCGACACCGAGGCGGCCATGCGGGCGGCCGAGGTCCGCGGCAAGTACAGCAGCACCGCCGGCAAGGCCCAGCTCGCGTACGCGGACGCGCTGGCCGCCTGGGGCGAGACCGGCGGGTACGACGCCGAGGTGCTCTTCGACACCGTCGCCACCATCGTCCTCGACCTGCCGTGGGACGCCGCCCGGGAGCGCCCCGTGCGGACCCTGTCCGGCGGCCAGCAGAAGCGGTTCGCGCTGGAACTGCTGCTCCGCGGCCCGGACGAGGTGCTCCTCCTCGACGAGCCGGACAACTTCCTCGACGTGCCCGGCAAGCGCTGGCTGGAGGCCCGGCTGCGCGAGTCCGGCAAGTCCGTCCTCTACGTCTCGCACGACCGGGAGCTGCTGGCCCAGACCGCCGACCGGGTCGTCGCCGTCGAGGGTGGCAGCGCCTGGATCCACCCGGGCGGATTCGCCAGCTGGCACGAGGCCCGGGTGGCCCGGCACGCCCGCCTCGACGAGCTGCGCCGCCGCTGGGACGAGGAGCACCAGAAGCTGCGCGAGCTGATGCTCATGTACAAGCAGAAGGCCGCGTACAACGACGGGATGGCCTCCCGCTACCAGGCCGCGCAGACCCGGCTGCGCAAGTTCGAGGAGGCCGGGCCGCCGCCCGTACCCCCGAAGGAGCAGGACATCCGGATGCGCCTCACCGGCGGGCGGACCGGAAAGCGCGCGGTGATCGCCGAGCAGCTCGAACTGGACGGCCTCACCTACCCCTTCGACCTGGAACTCTGGTACGGCGACCGGGTCGCGGTGCTCGGCGCGAACGGGACCGGGAAGTCGCACTTCCTGCGCCTGCTCGCCCGCGGCGGCACCGACCCGGATCCGGCCAACATCCCGGTCGACGGGGCGAAACTCGCGCCCGTCACGCACGACGGCGTGGTCCGCCTCGGCGCCCGGGTCCGGCCCGGCCACTTCTCCCAGACCCACGACCGGCCGGAACTCATGGAGAAGACGCTCGTCGACATCCTGTGGCGGGGCGACGAGCACCGGGCCGGCATGGACCGGCACGCGGCCATGGCGGCGCTGTCCCGGTACGAGCTGGCCGGTCAGGGCGACCAGCGGTTCGGCACCCTCTCCGGTGGCCAGCAGGCGCGCTTCCTGGTGCTGCTGCTGGAGCTGTCCGGTGCGACCCTGCTGCTGCTCGACGAGCCGACCGACAACCTCGACCTGGCCTCCGCCGAGGCCCTCGAAGCAGGGCTTGACGCGTTCGCCGGGACGGTCGTGGCGGTCACCCACGACCGGTGGTTCACCCGCTCCTTCGACCGGTTCGTGCTGTTCCGGGGCGACGGCGAGGTGGTGGAGACCCCGGAGCCGGTCTGGGACGTCGGCTGACCGCCCGGCCGGCGGCATAGGGTGGATCTCGTGACTGAGATGACCTACCGCCGGCTGGGCGACTCCGGACTCGTGGTGTCCGTGGTCGGCATCGGCTGCAACAACTTCGGCCGCAAGCTCGACCTCGACGGCACCCGGGCGGTCGTCGACGCCGCGCTCGACGCCGGGATCAACTTCTTCGACACCGCGGACATCTACGGCGAGCCGCAGGGCGGCTCCGAGGAACTGCTCGGGCAGGCGCTCAAAGGCCGCCGGGACGACGTGGTGGTCGCCACCAAGTTCGGCATGGACATGCACGGGTTGAACGGGCCGGACCACGGCGCCCGGGGCGCCCGCCGCTACATCGCCCGGGCGGTCGAGGCGTCCCTGCGCCGCCTCGACACCGATCACATCGACCTCTACCAGATGCACGAGCCCGACCCGGGCACCCCGATCGACGAGACGCTCGCCGCGCTGGACGACCTGGTCACCGCCGGCAAGGTGCGCTACCTCGGCAACTCCAACTTCGCCGGCTGGCAGATCGCCGACGCCGACTGGACCGCCTCCTCCCAGGGCCGCGCGCGCTTCATCTCCGCACAGAACCACTACAGCCTCGTGGAACGGTCCGTCGAGGCCGAGGTGATCCCGGCGTGCGAGCGGTTCGGCCTGGGCATGCTGCCGTTCTTCCCCCTCGCCAACGGGCTGCTCACCGGCAAGTACAAGCGGAACGAGAAGCCGCCCGCCGGCAGCCGGCTCTCCGGCGGCGGCCGGTACGCCGAGCGCCTCGCGGCCGCCGACTGGGACACCATCGAGGCCATCGAGGCGTACGCGGCCGAGCGCGGGATCAGCATGCTCCAGGTGGCCATCGGCGGGCTCGCCGCCCGGCCGGCGGTGACCTCGGTGATCGCCGGCGCGACCACGCCCGAGCAGGTACGCGCCAACGCCGAGGCGGGCACCTGGCAGCCCACTGACGAGGACCTCGACGTCCTCGACGCCCTCCTCTGAGACACCCTCCGCTGCCCCGGCGCCGCCTTCCAGGTGCCGGGGCAGCGTGCTGTCCACCGCCACGCCGCCGCGCCCCGCCGCCGCGCCAAGGGTGCGAGTGGAGCGCTATGGAGGTCATCCCGCGGTTTTGACCTCCACAGCGCTCCACCGACGGCTGGCGGTCAGTGGGCGGCGCGCTCGCGGAGGGCTTGGCGGACCAGGGTGATCGCGGCGTCCGGGTGGCGCAGGACGTCGTCGGCGGTGAAGCGGAGGACCAGCCAGCCCGCCGCGCGGAGGGCGTTCAGGCGGGCGATGTCCTGGCGGAAGTGGGCGCGTTCCCGGTGGTGGTCACCGTCGTACTCGACGGCGACGCGGAGCGCGGGCCAGGCCAGGTCCAGGCGGGCGATGAAGCAGCCCCGCGCGTCGTGCACGTCGTGCTGGGCGGTGAGCGGGCCGAGGCCGGCGTCGAGCAGAAGCAGCCGCAGGCGGGTCTCCATCGGTGACTCGCTCAGGGGTTCGGCCAGCGCCAGCACCTCCCGAAGCACCGCCGCGCCGGGCCAGCCGGGATGCGCCGCCGCGTAGGCGCGTAGGGCGGACAGCTTCACCACCCGACGGTGCAGCAACGCCTCGACAGCGACCAGCGCCTCGATCCGCGGCCCCTGCCGACCGAGGTCGAAGGCGGTTCGCAGCGCCGTGGTGACCGGCAGCCCGGCGAAGCGGGTGCGGTCGGTGTCCGGCAGCACGGAACGGACCTGGTGCACGCGGGGATGCGGCCGGATCCGCGCGGTCCGGGGCAGCAGCACGGTGACCGGCGCGTCCCGGGCCAGCAGACCGGCACCCCACAGGAAGGCGGCGCTGCGCCCCGCGATCGCCGCGCCGGCCGGTAGTCGTAGTGCCACGGCTTCGCACCACATGCGATGGTCCGTCGGGCGGTGGCCGTCGCGGTGCACGTACACGTCGGGCAGGAGGCTGCACCAGGCAGGTCCCTTCAACATCGCCCAGGTCAGGAGCCCTTCGGCGACGGCGGCGCTGCCCCGGAACGGCAGGAAGGCCAAGCGGCGGGGGACGTGGGCGGGCGAGGGCATCCGGACAGCATGACGTGACCGGGAGATCACCCGCTGTCCCCATCCTCCACGCGGGACGGTCGGTGGGAAATTCGCCACCCGCCCCTTGGCGGATCCGCGCGCACGTCGTACGGTAGGCCCGCAAGTGACCCACGGGAGCCCGGTGCCACCGGGCTGAGAGGGGGGCTGGAAGCCCCCGACCGTCGAACCTGATCCGGGTAATGCCGGCGCAGGGAGGAGAGTTGCCGTGCCGTCCCTGGGACGACTGCATCTGATCACCGACACCCGGCCGGGGCGGGACCCCCTGGCCGTGCTGCGCGCCGCCCTGCCGGTGGCCCGCGCCGAGCTGGTCGTCCAGGTCCGGGTCGAGGACGACGCCAGCGACCGGGAGGCGTACGAGCTGGCCGGGCAGGTGCTCGGGCTGTGCCGGCCGTACGGGGCGACGTGCCTGGTCAACGACCGGCTGCACGTGGCGCTGGCGGTCGACGCGGCCGGCGGGCACGTCGGCGCGGAGGACCTGCCCGTGGCGGCCGCCCGCCGGGTGCTCGGCGCCGGCGCCGTGCTCGGCGCGACCGCGCGTGAGCCGGGCAGCGCTGCCGCGGCGGTCGCCGCCGGGGCCAGCTACCTGGGCGTGGGCCCGTGTCACGCGACCACCACGAAGTCGGGCCTGCCCGACCCGATCGGCCCCGCAGGGCTGCGCGCGGTGGCCGGCGCCGTGGAGGTGCCGGTGATCGCCATCGGCGGGGTGACCGCCGCGTCGGTGCCGGCGCTGCGGGCCGCCGGGGCGTACGGGGTGGCCGTGGTGGGTGCGCTGTCCGGCAGCCCCGATCCCGCCCGCACGACCGCCGAGCTGATCGCGGCACTGACGTGCTGACCCGGCCGGACGTCGCCATCGTGGGGGCGGGACCGGTCGGGCTGGCGATCGCGTGGCGCTGTGCGTCGCGGGGGCTGCGCGTCACCGTCCACGATCCCGCTCCCGGCTCCGGGGCCTCGCACGTCGCCGCCGGGATGCTCTCCCCGGTCGCCGAGGCGTACTTCGGTGAGCACGCGCTGACCGGCCTGCTCGCCGAGTCCGCCACCCGCTGGCCCCGCTTCGCCGCCGACCTGGCCGACGCGGCCGGCGCCGACGTCGGTTATCGCGCCGACGGGACCCTGGTGGTCGGGCTCACCGCCGACGACCTGGCCGAGGCGCGGCGGCTCTGGTCGTACCAGCAGGGTCTGGGACTGCCGATCACGCCGCTGCGGCCCTCGGAGCTGCGCGACCGCGAGCCGGCGCTCGCCCCGCGGGTGCGCGGCGGTGCGGTCGCCCCCGGCGACCACCAGGTCGACCCACGCCGGCTGGTGCCCGCGCTGCGGGCGGCGGCCGAGCGGGCCGGCGCGGTGCTGCGCCCGGACCGGGTCGGCCCGCTGTCCGAGGTGGACGCCGGGGTCACCGTGGTCGCGGCCGGCTGCGGCGCCGCCGCGCTGACCGGGCTGCCGGTCCGGCCGGTGAAGGGCCAGGTGCTCCGGCTCCGCGCGCCCGGCCGCGGCGCGCCGGACTTCCGGCACGTGATCCGGGGGTACGCCGACGGCGAGTCGATCTATCTGGTGCCCCGGGACGGCGGGGAGGTGGTGGTCGGGGCGACGGTCGAGGAGCGCGCCGACACCGAGGTGACCGCCGGCGGGGTGCTCCGGCTGCTCCGGGCCGCTGTGGACCTGGTGCCGGAGCTGGCCGAGTACGACCTGGTGGAGGCGATGGCTGGGCTGCGCCCCGGCACCCCGGACAACGCGCCGATCATCGGGCCGCTGCCGGGCCGGCCCGGCGTGCTCGTCGCCACCGGGCACCACCGGCACGGCATCGTGCTCACCCCGGTCACCGCCGACCTGGTCACCGAGCTGATCGTCACCGGCGAGCCGGATCCGCTGCTCGCCCCCTTCACACCGGACCGGTTCGGGAAGGAGCCCACGTGGAACTGATCGTCAACGGTGCGGGACAGGACCTGCCGGGCGGCTCGACCGTCGCCGACGTGGTCCGCGCGGTCACCGCCCAGGAGCGCGGCCTGGCGGTCGCGGTGAACGGCGAGGTGGTGCCGCGCGGCGGCTGGTCGGCCACGGTGCTGCGCGACGGCGACCGGGTCGAGGTGCTCAGCGCCGCCCAGGGCGGGTGAGCCGGATGTCCTTCGAGATCGGTGGGGTCGGCCTCGGCTCCCGGCTCATCCTCGGCACCGGCGGCGCGGCCAACCTGCACGTGCTGGAGCAGGCGATCCGCGCCTCCGGCACCGAGCTGGTCACGCTGGCGCTGCGCCGGGTGGACACCGCGCCGGGCGCCGCCGGCGGCCTGCTCGACCTGCTGGACCGGTGCGGGGTACGGCTGCTGCCGAACACGGCGGGCTGCCACACGGCGTCCGAGGCCGTGAAGGTGGCGCACCTGGCCCGGGAGGCGTTCGACACCGACTGGGTGAAGCTCGAGGTGATCGGCGACGAGCGCACGCTGCTGCCCGACGGGGTGGAGCTGCTGCGCGCCGCCGAGGAACTGGTGGCCGACGGGTTCACCGTGCTGCCGTACACCTCCGACGACCCGATCCTGGCCCGGCGGCTGGCCGACGTGGGCTGCGCGGCCGTCATGCCGGCCGGCGCGCCGATCGGCTCCGGGCTGGGGGTGAGCAACCCCCACCACATCCGGCTCATCCGGCAGACCGTCGACGTGCCGGTGATCCTCGACGCCGGCATCGGCACCGCCTCCGACGCCGCGCTCGCCATGGAGCTGGGCTGTGACGCCGTGCTGCTGGCCAGCGCCGTCACCCGGGCCGCCGACCCGGTGGCCATGGCCACCGCCATGCGGCACGCGGTGCAGGCGGGGCGGCTGGCGTACGGGGCGGGGCGGATCACCCGCCGCTACCACGCCCTCGCCTCCACCCCCGACGAGGGAAGGCCCGACCTGTGACGGCCGCTGCTACAGATCTTGGTGGGAAGCGGCCCCTCAGGGGGCCGGAACCTTCCAAGATCTCCGGCGACGCCGTGCCGTCCGGCGTCGTGCTGCTCAGCGACCGGTGGCAGGCGCGGCGTCCCCTGACCGAGGTCGTCGAGGCGGCCGTCGCCGGGGGAGTGCGCTGGGTGGTGCTGCGGGAGAAGGACCTGTCCCGGGCCGAACGTGCGGCGCTGGCCGCCGAGCTGCGCGCCATCCTCGCCGACGTCGACGGCCGGCTGATCGTCGCCGGGCCCGACCCGCTCGACGGCGACGCCGTCCACCTGCCGGCCGCCGGCCCGTACCCGCCACCGGCCGCCGGACTGGTCGGCCGCTCCTGTCACGACGCCACCGAGCTGGACCGACTCACCACGGAGGACTACGTGACCCTGTCGCCGGTCTTCCCGACGCGGACCAAACCCGGCTACGGGCCACCCCTGCACGCGGCCGGGCTCCGCGAACTGATCACGACCAGCCCCGTGCCGGTGCTCGCCCTGGGCGGCATCGAGACCCCGGCCCAGGTACGGGAGTGCGTGGCGGCCGGGGCCGCCGGGGTGGCGGTACTAGGCGCCCTCATGCGCGCCCACGATCCCACCGAGCTCGCCGCCGCCCTCATCGGAGCGGCTGGTCGGGCCGATCACGGTCGGCCGCAGACCCCCACCGCAACCAAAGAGGACAACGAGTGACCCCGAGGACAACACTCACGATCGCCGGATCAGACTCCGGCGGCGGGGCCGGCATCCAGGCGGACCTCAAGGTCTTCGCCGCCCTCGGCGCCTACGGCACCAGCGTGCTCACCGCGATCACCGCGCAGAACACCCGGGGCGTGGACGCCGTGCTGCCGCTGCCCCCGCAGACCGTGCGCGACCAGCTCGACAGCGTGCTGGGCGACTTCGACGTACGTGCCGTGAAGACCGGCATGCTCGGCACCCCGGCGGTCGCCGACGCGGTGGCCGAGGCGGCGAAGGCGGGCCGGCTGCCCCACCTGGTCGTCGACCCGGTGCTGGTCGCCACGAGCGGGCACCGGCTCGGCGTGGTGACGGCCGTCGAGCGGCTGCTCCCGTACGCCGAGGTGGCGACCCCGAACTGCGCGGAGGCCGCGGCCCTCACCGGACGCCCGGTGACCACGGTCGAGGAGATGGTCTCGGCGGCCGAGGCGCTGGCGGCCGCCGGCCCGGCGCACGTCGTGGTGACCGGCGGCGACGTCGACGGGGCGGGCGAGTCGGTGGACGTGCTGGCCGGTGGTGGCGCGACCACGCTGCTGCGCGCGCCCCGGGTGCCGACCCGGCACAACCACGGCACCGGCTGCTCGTTCTCGGCGGCGATCGCCGTCCGGCTGGCGGCGGGCGACCCGGTGCCGGTCGCGGTGGCCGCCGCCAAGGAGTACGTGACCCGCGCGCTGACCGGCGCGCGGCACTGGGAGCTGGGCGCGGGACGCGGCCCGCTGGACCACTTCGGCTGGTCCGTTTGAGCGACAGGGAGGCTGTCATGCAGGCACGTCGCAAGGTCTACGTCGAGGGGTCACGCCCGGACATCCGGGTGCCGTTCGCCGAGGTGGAGTTGACCGGGGACAACCCGCCGGTCCGCCTCTACGACACGTCGGGCCCGGGCTCGGAGCCCGAGGTGGGGCTGCCGCCGCTGCGCGGGCCGTGGATCGCCGAGCGCGGGGACGTCGCTCCGGTGCGGGGCGCCGGCACGCCGCTGGCGGGGACGCGGCCGACTCAGCTCGCCTACGCGCGGGCCGGGATCGTCACGCCGGAGATGGAGTTCGTGGCGATCCGGGAGGGGGTCGCGCCGGAGTTCGTCCGGGACGAGATCGCGGCGGGACGGGCCGTGCTGCCGCTCAACGTCAACCATCCCGAGTGCGAGCCCGCGATCATCGGCAAGGCGTTCCTGGTCAAGGTCAACGCCAACATCGGCACCTCGGCGGTGACCTCCTCGGTCGCCGAGGAGGTGGAGAAGCTGACCTGGGCCACCCGGTGGGGCGCGGACACCGTCATGGACCTGTCCACCGGCAGGCGGATCCACGAGACCCGCGAGGCGATCGTGCGGAACTCGCCGGTGCCGATCGGCACCGTGCCGATCTACCAGGCGCTGGAGAAGGTCGGTGGCGACCCGGTGAAGCTGAGCTGGGAGGTGTTCCGGGAGACCGTGGTCGAGCAGGCCGAGCAGGGCGTCGACTACATGACCGTGCACGCCGGGGTGCTGCTGCCGTACGTGCCGTTGGCGGTGGACCGGGTCACCGGCATCGTGTCCCGCGGCGGCTCGATCATGGCGGCCTGGTGCCTGGCACACCACGAGGAGAACTTCCTCTACACCCACTTCGACGAGCTGTGCGCGCTGCTCGCCCGGTACGACGTGACGTTCTCCCTCGGCGACGGGTTGCGGCCCGGCTCGATCGCGGACGCCAACGACGAGGCGCAGTTCGCCGAGCTGCGCACCCTGGGCGAGCTGACGAAGATCGCCTGGGCGCACGACGTGCAGGTGATGATCGAGGGCCCCGGCCACGTGCCCATGCACAAGATCAAGGAGAACGTGGACCTCCAGCAGGAGTGGTGCCACGAGGCCCCGTTCTACACGCTCGGCCCGCTGACCACGGACATCGCGCCCGCGTACGACCACATCACCTCGGCCATCGGGGCCGCCATGATCGGCATGTTCGGCACCGCCATGCTCTGCTACGTCACGCCCAAGGAGCACCTCGGGCTGCCCGACCGGGACGACGTGAAGGCGGGCGTGATCGCGTACAAGATCGCGGCCCACGCGGCCGACCTGGCCAAGGGGCACCCCGGGGCGCAGGCCTGGGACGACGCGCTCTCCAAGGCGCGGTTCGAGTTCCGCTGGGAGGACCAGTTCAACCTGGCGCTGGACCCGGAGACCGCCCGGTCGTACCACGACGCGACGCTGCCGGCGGAGCCGGCGAAGACCGCGCACTTCTGCTCGATGTGCGGGCCGAAGTTCTGCTCCATGAAGATCACTCAGGAGCTGAAGGAGTACGCGGCGCGCGGCATGCGGGACAAGTCCGAGGAGTTCGTGGCCGGCGGGTCGCGGGTCTACCTGCCGCTGGCCTGAGCCTCGCCGGGGAGCCGTGCCGCTGGTCGGCGCGGCCCCCGGCGAACTCAGTCGCGGTGGTGCCGGCCGGTACGCAGGGACCGGGCGTCATCCGCGTTGTCGTCCGAGGCCAGGCCGGCGACCCAGTCGACGTACTCCTCGTCCTGCGCGGCGATCGGCTCGGACTCGCGGTCGGCCTCGCCCGCCTCGGCGCCCTTCCCCCGGTTACGCCGGAACAGGCTGCGCCGGGCCTTCGACTTCCCCCCGGCCGCCTCGGTGGTCGCGTCGGCTCTCGACAGGTCGGCGTGCCGGCCGGGTGCGCTGCCGGCCACCTCGGGGGCCGGGCCGTCCCAGGGCGGAAGGATCGGCCGGGTGGCCCCGGGGGCGGGATCGGTGCCGCCGGTGGACTGCTGGGGAGAGCCGTTGGTCTCCGCGGGCCGGCCGGTGGCCTCCGGGGTCCCGCCGATGTGGCCGGTCGGTTCCGGGGTCCCGCCGACGGGGGCGGTGGCCTCCGGGGTCGGGCCGGTGGGCGGTGGGGCGGGCGGGCCGGCGGGGCGGGCGTTGGCGAGGGCGTCCCAGCCGGTGCTCCGGCCCAGGTCGGGCAGGGCGCGGTGCCGGGGACGCGGGGCGGGCTCGGGCCGGGTGGCGCCAGCGCTGCCGGTGCCGTCGCCGGTCCGGCCGGTCGTCGGGGTGCCCGGCGCGGTCTGCTCGGTGCCGCGCGGCGTCACCGGCCAGTTCGGGGCGGGGGCCACCGGCCAGGCCGGCCGGACGTTGTTCGGGGTCGTGTCCTCGAACATCGGGATCCGCGGCCGGGGCGACGCCGGGGGTTCGGGCAGTTCGGCCGGCACCGGCTCCGGGTCGAAGAAGAAGCTCCGCCGTTCACCCGCGGCCGGCGTGCCGCCGCCGCTCGGGTCGGCCGGGGTCGGTGCCTCCGGTACGCCCGCGGCCCGGGTCTCGCGGGCCGGGTGCCGCTGGCCGACATGGCGGGCCGGCTCGTCCGCGCCGGTCGGCCCGGTGCGGGCGTCCGCGGGCGTCTCCGCGACGACCGGCGCGGTTCCGGCCCGCTCGAAGGTGTCGTCCGGCGTGCTGCCGGCCCGCTCGAAGCCGCTGTCCCGCTTGCTTCCGGCCCGCTTCACGGTGCTGTCCGGCCTGGTGGTTGCCGGCTCGGCCGTGGTGTCCGGCGTGGTCGCGGTCGGTGCGGCGGTGCTGTCCGATGTGGTGGTGGCCGGCTCGGTGGCGGCCTGCTCCGGGGCGCTCCGGCTGGTGCGCGGCTTGCGGGTGCGCCTGGCGCGGCCGGCCGTAGCCGGGGCGGACTCGCCCGCCGCCTCCGGTCCGGCCGCCCGGGTGCCGTCGCCGGCAGGTCGGTCCGCCGACGGGGCGTCACCCGTCGACCCGGCCGTCGGGAGCGCATCGTCGATCGCGGGGGCCGGTGCGGGCGCCGCCTTCGGACGGGTCGCCGATGGCGTGCCGTCGGCCGGCCGGGTCTTCGCGGGCACATCGCCCGCCGAGTGGCCCTTCCCGGGCACGTCGTCGGCCGCGCGACCCTTCGCGGGCACGTCGTCGGCCGCGCGAGCCCCTGCGGGCACGTCGTCCGCCGAGCGGGTCGTGCGGGAGGCGTGGTCCGCGGAGCGCGGCGCGGGAGTCGCGGCGCGGCTCCGCTTGGATCGCGTGGCCCGCGTCGGGGCCGCCTCGGTCGCCGGCTCGGCGGGGGCGGCTACGGCCACCTGGCGTTCCGCCGCGGCCGCCGCCTCCGTCCGGTCCGGTGCCGGGTTCGGCGCGACGGACGGCGCCTCCGTCCGGTCCGGCGCCGAACCAGGGGCTACGGACTGGGATTCCGGCCGGTCCGGCGCCGGGTCAGGGGCCACGGGCCGCGCGTCCGTCCGGCCGGGTGCCCCCGTCGCCTCGGCGTGAGCTGTCGCCCGGTGGGCCGATCTGGTTGTCGGGGCGGACGGCGTCACGGGGCCCGGGTCCACGGACGAGGCTTCGCTCCGGTGGGTCGCCGTCGTGGCCTCGGCGGACGCTGCGGCCGGGTGCGGCGGCTCTGCGCTCGGGGCGGGCGGCGTGACCGGGTCCGGCTCGACCGGCGGGGTCGGACGACCGGCGGCCAGCACGTCGATGGCGGAGGTCCGCCGTCCCGGGGGCGGCGATCCGGGGAGCTGACCGGGGCCGCTGTCGTCCGACCGGTCCCGACGCGCGACGTCCGGACCCTGCTCCGCGGAGAAGGCCGGCTCGAATCGGGGCCGGTCCGCGGTCAGCTCGTGGGCCACGCCCGGCGTCACGTCGGCCTGCGCGGGCCGGTCGTCGGGCTCCGGGGCCAGGTGCCGAGCGGTGATCCCGTCCGCCGTGGCGCCCGGCTCGGCGGCCGGCCGCCCGGCATCGTGCGCGACCGGGGCCCGGCCGGTCACCGCACCGGCGACGGAGGGGGACGCCTCGGCGGTCGGCATCGCGTCGAGCGGGTGCCGGACAGCCTCCGGCCCGCTCGCCGCACCCTTCCCGGCGAGCCCCGGCCCCTCGGCGGCGAGCCCCGACCCCTCAACAGCAGGACCCGACCCCTCAACGGCAGGACCCGACCCCTCGGCCGCGAGCTCAGACCGCTCACCGGCGGGAACCGACCCGTACCCATGGGTCGGCTCGTCCCGGTCGGCCGGCCGCTCGGGCCCGGGGCGGCCGAGGGGCCGGCGGGTGAGTCCGGCCGGTACGGGCGCGGGGGTGAGCCCGCCGGCGGCCGGCCAGTCCCAGTGCGCGGGGCTCGGCGCTCCGACGGCGCGCGCGGTCGCCGGGGTGGTGGAAGCCGGGGGGGTCGCGTCGTGGGTGGCCGGCGACGGCGGCAGGGGCTGAAGGATGTCGGTCGGTTCGATGGCGTCGGGCCCGGCGGCCGTGGTCACCGGTCGGGGCAGCACCGTGGTGGCGGTCGAGCCGAGCGCTCCGGCGGCGACCGCGATCAGCGCGCCGTAGTAGGGCGCGAGCTGGTAGCGGTCGGCCGCGGTGCCGGGCCCGGCGGTCAGGTAGGCGAAGGCCAGCAGGACCGGGCCGGCGGCCCCGGCCGCGCCGCCGACCACCGGCAGGTAGCCGGCGCGGCGGGCCAGCGCGCCGACCGCCGCGCCGGCAAGCAGGGCCAGCGTGGGCAGCAGCAGCATGGCGAGGCGCTGGGCCGCCGCCGGGTCCAGCCAGGACGGTTCGAGCACGCCGAGCCGGACGGTGGGCAGCGTGCCGGTGGACGCGACCGACGGCGCGACGGAGACCAGGGCGAGCAACCAGACGGCCGCGGCGGTCAGCACGATGCTCCAGCCGAACGGTGGCCTGAGCAGCACGGCGATCGCCGCGCCCGCCCCGACCACCGCGCCGAGGATCGCGCAGATGCCGACCGCCCACACCGGGTCGACGCTGCCGCCCAGCTCCGCGGCGCGGGCCGGCTGCATGCAGAGCGGAGCGACCACGATGGCGCCCAGCCCGCTGACGCCGGCGATGGAGAGCACCTCGGTGGTGCCGGCCGAGGCGGTGTCCCGGCGGGCGAGTCGTTCGGTGAGGACGGCCCCGGCGACCGTCGCGACCGCGGCGAACCAGCCGACCCAGGCGAGCTGGGCGGGCCACCGGTTCACCGAGTCGTCGACGAACGCGCCGTCGAGGCGTACGACGCCGAAGCCGTACGCGATGCCGAGCTGGCCGGCCCCGGCCAGCACGCTCACCCCGAGCGCCGTGAGCAGCAGCCTGCCCCACGTCCGAAAGGCCATGTCGGGCACGTTACGGCCCGGTGCGGCCGCCCGCTACTTACTCGCCGAGGTTGATGGCGACCTGGCTACTTAAGCTCGACCAGCCGGGCCAGGTACGTGGTGTCACCGACGTTGGTCAGCATGTGCACGGCGCCGGGGTCGCGGTAGACCACCCCACCGGTCGGCTCGTCGGCGTCGATCGTCGTGCCGTCGATGGTCTGCACCACGTTCTTCGCGCCCTCGACGGCCACCACCAGATACGGGTGGTCGTGCCGGTGCAGCGGCTGCCGCTCGCCCGGCGCCAGGCGGATGTGCCAGACGCGTACCCGGTCGTTCTCGAAGACGATCTCCTGGCCCACCGGGCCGAGTTCGAGGTCGGCGGAGAGTTCGGTCATCCTGGTCCGTCCAGTTGGGGGAGCACCTCGGCGGCGATGAGCTCCACGTGGTCGAGGTCGTCGAAGTCGATGAGCCGCAGGTGCACCCGGGTGGCCCCGATCGCGGCGAACTCACCGAGCCGGTCGACGAGCTGGGCGGGGGAGCCGACCACCGGGTCCTCCGGCGGGAGCGCGCTCTTGACGTGCAGCGGCGCGGCCCGGCGCTGGGCGTCCGCGTCGGTGCGCCCGATCGCCACGACGACGCCGGCGGAGAGCACGAGCGGCGGCCGTCCCGACGCGGCGCGTCCGGTCCGGTCGCACGCCTCGCGGACCCGCTCGTACGCGGCGGCCGTCTCACCGACGGTCTTGAACGGCATGTTGAACTCGTCGGCGTACCGGGCGGCCAGCTCGGGGGTGCGCTTCGGGCCGCGGCCGCCCACGATCACCGGCGGGCCGGGCTGCTGCACCGGCTTGGGCAGCGCGGGTGCGTCGACCAGCCGGTAGTGGTCCCCGGTGAAGCTGTAGGTCTCGCCGGGCGGTGTCCGCCACAGCCCGGTGACGATCTCCAGCTGCTCGGCCAGCCGGTCGAACCGTTCGGTGACCGCCGGGAAGGGGATGCCGTAGGCGGTGTGCTCGCGCTCGTACCAGCCGGCGCCGATGCCCAGCTCGACCCGGCCGCCGCTCATCTGGTCGACCTGGGCGACCAGCACGGCCAGCGGCCCGGGCAGCCGGAAGGTGGCCGAGGTGACCAGGGTGCCGAGCCGGATCCGGGAGGTCTCCCGGGCCAGCGCGGCGAGCGTCAGCCACGCGTCGGTGGGGCCGGGCAGCCCGGGCTCGTCGCCCATGGCCCGGTAGTGGTCGGCCCGGAAGAACCCCTCGAAGCCGGTCTCCTCGACCAGCCGGGCGAACCGGAGCTGGTCGTCGTAGCTGGCCCCGCGGTGCGGCTCGGTGAAGACGGACACCCGCATGGTCACCGCCCTCCCGCGACGACGCCGCCGGTGGCGTCGCGCTCCATCAGCAGTTCGTGCAGCTCGGCGCTGATCCGGGCGACCTCGGCCAGGTGCGCGTGGCGGCCCAGGGTGCGGGGCCGGGGCACGGCCACCTCGACCACCTCGCGGATCCGGCCGGGGCGCGGGCTGAGCACGACGACCCGGTCGGCGAGCAGCACCGCCTCGTCGATCGAGTGGGTGACGAAGACGATGGTCGCCTTCGTCTCCATGTGCACCCGCTGGAGCTCGCCGGAGAGTTCCTCGCGGGTGAGCGCGTCGAGCGCGGAGAAGGGCTCGTCCATGAGCATCACGCGGGGCTCGCCGATCAGTGACCGGCAGAGCGAGACCCGCTGCTGCATGCCGCCGGAGAGCTCGTGCGGGAGGCGCTTCTCGAAGCCGCCCAGCCCGGCCATCTCCAGCAGCTCGCGGGCCCGGTCGCGGTGCTTCGCCCGGCTCCAGCCGAAGATCTCCACCGGCAGCAGGACGTTGTCGAGCACCGTCCGCCAGGGCAGCAGGGCGGGCCGCTGGAACAGCATGGCGATGTCCCGGCGGGGCTTCGTGATCGGCGTGCCGGCCACGGTGATCTCACCGTCGCTGACCGGGAGCAGGCCGGCGATCATGCGGAGCAGGGTGGACTTGCCGCACCCGGAGCGGCCCAGTACCGCGACGAACTCGCCCTCGGCGACGTCGAGGTCGATGCCGCGCAGCGCCTCGACCCGGCCCGAACGGCCGTCGAAGGTGCGGGACACCCCGGACAGTCGGATCATCTGTCGCCGGCTCCCTTCCAAGGTCGCGATCGCGAGCCGGGCTAGCGTAGCGGGCGGCGCTCCTCATAGCACCATCCAGGGTGGACGTCAGTCTCCTTTCCGTCAGGCAACTTCGTTTCCGTTCCGCAACCCGTACGCCCGCCTGCCGTCATCGGCCTTCTCGTACGCTGTTGCGCGCGAAGAGTCCCCTCACGACGGTCCCGTCGGCTGCCCCCTCCTGCCGACACCGTCGGACCCACGACCCGACCGGGCGAACATGCCCTGGTCGGAAAGGACATGGTGCACTGATGAGAAGGCTGACCCGTTCGGTCGCCGCCGCGGCACTGGCCACGGCCCTCGCCCTCGTCGGCGGTTGCAGCAGCGACTCGGACAAGTCGGAGGACGCCAAGACCGGCAACGGCGCGGCGCTGGAGAAGGTGACCTACCTCACCTCGTTCGGCAACTTCGGCCGTGACTCCTACGCCTGGGTGGCGAAGGAGAAGGGCTTCTTCAAGGAGGCCGGCTTCGACGTCGACATCAAGCCCGGGCAGGGCACCGGCTCGGTCATCCAGACCATCACCGGCGGCCAGGCCGACTTCGGCCCGATCGACCTGACCGGCGGCATCCTCCAGCTCGGCAACGGCCAGGCCAAGGACTTCGTCGCGGTGGCGGCGATCCAGCAGCGCACCATGGCCGCCATCGTCTCCGTCGAGGGCAAGAAGATCGCCACCCCGAAGGACCTCGAGGGCAAGAAGCTCGCCGACACGCCCACCTCCGTCGTGCGCAACCTCTTCCCGACGTACGCCCGGCTGGCCGGTATCGACGGCAGCAAGGTGACCTGGGTCAACGGCGAGGCGCAGGGCCTCATCGGCATGCTCGGCTCCGGCGCGGTCGACGGCATCGGCCAGTTCGTGGTCGGCCAGCCCACCGTCGAGGCGGTGGCCAAGAAGAAGCCGGTCGTGCTGCCCTACAGCAACGTGATGCAGGACCTCTACGGCAACGTGCTGATCACCTCCAGCAAGATCGCCAAGGAGAAGCCGGAGATGGTCAAGCGCTTCACCGCGGCGCTGCTCAAGGGCCTGGAATACTCGCTGGCCCACCCGGACGAGGCGGGCGAGCTCCTGAAGAAGAACGTGCCGGCCGCCAACCCGGCCGCGTCCGCCGCCGAGCTCCAGCTCATGGCCGCGTACGTCCGCTCCAGCAACTCCGGCACCGCCATCGGCACGCTGGACAGCGGCCGGGTCGCCAAGAGCATCGCGCTGCTTCAGGGCGCGGGCGCGCTCAAGCAGAACCTCACCCCCGACCAGATCATCGACTTCAACCTCGCGCCGAAGGCCTGACCGGTCGGCTCGGGCAACGGGGGTGCGCCCCGCCGGGAGACCCGGTGGGGCGCACCCCCTTCGCGTGCCGGTCGTCGGGCCGGCCGAGAGAGGAGGACACGTTGACGCAGTTGACCGGGACCCGGGCCGAGACGCCGGCGCCGGCGGAGCCCGCCGCCGCTGCGCGCCGGCGCGCCGTACGCCCGGCGGCGGTGGGCCTGCCGGCGCTCGGGCTCGTCATCGCGGTGGCCGCCTGGTGGCTGGTCACGTCGGGGCTGCACCTGGTGCACCCGGCCGCGCTGCCGCCACCGCAGGCGGTGTGGCGCTCGCTGGTCGGCACCACCGACGTGCTGCTGCCGGCGCTGGGCATCACCACCTGGATGACCCTGCTCGGCTTCCTGCTCTCGACGCTCGCCGGGGTGCTGATCGGAATGGCGCTGGCCGCCTCCAGCCGGGTGGAGCGGATGTTCGCCCCGCTGCTGGTGGCGGTCAACGCGGTGCCGAAGATCGCCTTCGGTCCGCTGCTGGTCGTCGCGGTGGGCTGGGGGCAGAAGCCCATCCTGACCATGGTGTTCCTGCTGTGCTTCTTCCCGATCGTGCTGTCGACGGCGACCGGGCTGACCACCACCCCGGCCGACCTGGCCGAGCTGGGCCGCTCGCTGAACGCGTCCTGGTGGCAGGCGTTCCGGAAGGTGCGTCTCCCGGCCGCGCTGCCGCAGATCTTCGTCGGGCTGAAGGTGGCCATGCCGCTGGCCGCGATCGGCGCGGTGATCGGCGAGTTCTATTCGGACCGGCCCGGGCTGGGCTACCAGATCCTCCAGTACAACGGCCAGGGGGACACCGCGACGGCGTGGGCGGCGATCGTGCTGGTGGCGGTGATGAGCATCCTGCTCTACTCGGCCCTCAGCCTCGTCGAGCGCCTGGCCCTGCCCTGGGTGCGGGCCACCACCTCGGCCCGCTGACCCCGTCGGTCCCGGCAGGAAGCGGGCCGCTTCCCGCCGGGACCGGCCGCGATCAACCCGCCAGGCGCCAGCGGCCACCGCGGGCGACGAGCGTGGTCAACGCCTGCGGCATGAGGCCCGAGTGGTTGTCCGGGGTCATCCGGATCGGCCCGGAGAGGCCGTCGAGCTGGGCGGTCTCCAGGACCTCGCGCAGGGCGCCCCGGTCCACCTCGCCCGGCTCGCTGCCGGACCGCAGCTCGGCGTCGGCGATGAGCTGGACGGCGTCCGCGGCGAACGACGAGTAGCCGTTGTAGCCGCCGAACCGGGCGGTGTATTCCTGGAACCACTGCCGCCGGGCGGCCTTGGCCGGGGTGGTGGCGATGACGTCGTCGATCACCATGGTCTGGGTGAAGATCAGCGTGGCCTGCTCGGTCGACCGGGCGGAGGCGCCCAGGAAGAGGTCGCCGGCCGCCGAGGCGTCGAAGAAGAGGGGCTTGGCGTAGCGGCTCTGCCGGGCGGTGGAGGCCGCCAGCGCCGCCTGCTCCGGCGGGGTCCAGACGATCAGCGCGTCGGGCTTCTTGGTGACCAGGCTGTCGATCTGGGTGCTGACCTCCGTGTCGGTGGTCCGCACCGACTCGGCCCGGGCCAACCGGATGCCGGCCTTGGTGAACTCGCTGTTCAACGCGGCCAGCCCCTCCTCGCCGTACTTGTCGGCGCTGTGCAGCACGGCCACCTTGCGGATGTTGCGGCGGAGCAACTCGGCGGTGAGTGCGGCGGCGCTGTCGGCGGCATTCGGCGCCAGCTTGAAGACATAGCGGCGATCGGCGACCGGTTCCGTGACCTCCCGGGAGGAGGCGAGCGCGACGGTGGGAATGCGCTTCTCGCCGATCGTGCGGACGGCGCCGATCGCACATTCGTTGCAGCCGCCCATGATGATGGCGCTGACTCGCGAGTCAGCGCTGAAATCGTTGATGTTGCGCAACGATTCGGCGGCGTCGGAGCGGTTGTCCTTCACCTTAAGTTCAATCTTCCGGCCACCCAGCGCGCCGGAGGAGTTCAACTGCTCGACCTTCAGTTCCAGGGCCCGCTGGTACACCTTGCCGATCGTCGCGGAGGCGCCGGACAGTTCCAGGTCCGCGGCGATCACGATCGGGCTGGTGTCCTGCGGTTCCCCGCCGATCCCGCAGCCGGTGAGCGAGGCGGCCAGCACGGCCGATGCGAGCACCGCGATGCTCGCGGAGCGGATGGGGCTCAACTCAGTCCTCCAGGTGCGGCGCGGGCCAGCGCCCGATCACCGCCGCTCGTCCGTCCTCAGTGGAGGAACGGGATTGGTGTGCCGTACGGTGTGCGCGAAGCCTGCAAAACCTTGCCAATGCCGAGCCCCGTGGTCAAGCGCGGATGTCGGGAGCGGTTTCGGGACGGCCGTCCCACATGCTGGGGACACGGAACGTTAACCGACAATTACTGCGCAGATACGTCTGACCACTCTGGAGTTACATGCCCTGTTCAGGGGGCTGGAGAAAAGAAGGTATTAGGTGATCGGATCACGGGGTGCGTCGGCCCCGACCGTTTCGTGCCTCACTGCCGCTTCCCAAACACGATCTCGTCTGATGAAATCGCGGCCGTGCCGCGCGTGGCGCTGGCCGCTGCACCAGGCACGGGTCGGCGGGTCAAGCGTGGAAGAAACGACGGAGGCGATGTCGTGAGCACCGGACCTACGACCCTGCCCGAGAGCCCCGACGCCGATCAGCGGAACCGGCGACGGCGACTGCCTCGGCTGCGTGACGCGCGGATCCGCTCCAAGCTCGCCCTCATCCTCGTCGTTCCGGTGGCGGCTGTCATCGCACTGGCAACTATCCGACTCGTCTCGGTCGGCGAGGGCGCCTACGAGGCCAACCGGATGCGATCGCTGACCGCGCTGTCGATCGACGTCTCGGCGCTCACCCAGGACCTGCACAAGGAGCGGATGGCCGCGGCCTCCTTCCTGGTCGCGCCCAACCAGAAGCCGGACGCCTACAACCTGCGGGTCCGCAGCACCGACGAGCGGATCGCGGCCTACCGGGACGAGCGGGGGAAGCTCGGCGACGTGCCGGCCTCGGTGCGCGACCGGCTCAAGGTGATCGACGACCACCTGGAGACCCTCAACGGCACGCGCCAGGAGGTGCTGGACCGGCAGCAGATGCCGGTCTCCGAGGCGAGCCTGCGCTACGGCATCATTCTCGACGACCTCGTCGCGTACGGCGACACGCTGGCCCAGCAGCCCGGCGCGGAGGGCCTCGCCGACGCCCGCCGCGCGGTGGCCGCCTTCGCACACGCCAAGGCGGAGGTCGCCGAGGAGGAGGCGGTCGCCTTCACCGCGCTCGACACCGGCCGGATCGACGAGGAGCAGTTCTCCTCGTTCGTGGCCACCCTGACCGGCCAGCAGGAGGCCCTGCTGTCCTTCTCCCGGGCCGCCGAGCCGGCCCAACGGTCCCTCGTGGACGGCACCGTCTCCGGCGACGCCGTGCAGCTCGGCGACCGGGTCGCCAACGACTTCTCCCGCTCGGTCGGGCAGACGCCGCTGGTCACCCGGGACGAGGCCGCCGCGGCCATCGGCGCGGTCGGTGACCTGATGCGGTGGGCCGAGATCCAGCTCCAGGAACAGTTGCTCGCCGACGTCGACGCGGTGCGCAGCGACGTCATCCGGCAGGCGGTCGTGGAGAGCCTGCTGGTGCTGCTCACCCTGGCCGTGGCCGTGACGCTGGCCGTGGTGCTGGCCCGCTCGCTCAACGACTCGCTGCGCCGGCTGCGCGAGGGCGCGCTGGCCGTGGCGAACCACGACCTGCCCGACGCGGTGAGCCGGCTCCAGAACGTCAACGCCATCGGCGACGGCGGCGTGGACGAGATCGTCCAGCAGGTGCGGGACCCGATCAAGCTGACCAACCGCGACGAGGTCGGCCAGGTGGCGTCGGCCTTCAACGTGGTCCACCGGGAGGCGGTCCGGGTGGCGGCCGAGCAGGCCGCGCTGCGGACCAGCGTCTCGGCGATGTTCCTCAACCTGGCCCGCCGCTCGCAGAGCCTGGTCGACCGGATGATCGGCGAGCTGGACGCGATCGAGCGCGGCGAGGAGGACCCGAAGCGGCTGGCCCAGCTCTTCGAGCTGGACCACCTGGCCACCCGGATGCGCCGCAACGACGAGAACCTGCTGGTGCTGGCCGGCGCCGACTCGGCCGTGCCGCGCCGTGACGACGCGCTCCTGGTCGACGTGCTGCGTGCCGCCCAGTCCGAGGTGGAGCTCTACAACCGGATCGAGTTCGGCACGGTCGACACCGACATCTCGGTGGCCGCGCACGCCGTCAACGACGTGGTCCGCCTGGTCGCCGAGCTGCTCGACAACGCCACCCGGTTCTCGCCGCCGAACACCATCGTGGTGGCCGACGGCCGCCGGATCCGCGACTACGTGCTGATCCAGGTCGAGGACCGCGGCCTGGGGCTCAGCGACGAACAGCTCGACTCGCTGAACCGCCGGCTGGCCGCCCCGCCCACGGTCGACGTGGCCGCGTTCCGGCTCATGGGTCTGGCCGTGGTCAGCCGGCTCGCCTCGCGCTACGGGATCCGGGTCGAGCTGCGCCGCAACGTCGAGGGCGGCACCGTCGCCCAGGTCACCCTGCCGAACGCCACCGTGGTGCTGCCGGCGAACCGGGGCCAGGCCCCGCTCACCCGCCCGCGCCAGCCGCTCGCCGTCGAGCAGTCCCCGCTCAGCCAGGTCGGCGCCGCCGATGCGCTGGCCGGCGCGGGCCGGGCCGGCACGGCCACGCTGGCCGACCAGTGGCGCAGCACCGCCACCCCGCCGCCCGCCCGCTGGCAGGCGCCGGCCGAGGCCCGCGACACCGCCTCGCCCGTGCAGTTCGGCGGCGCGACCGGCGCGCTGCCCACCGTGCCGGCGCCCGCGCCGGTCGCCTCCGCGCCGCCCGTCCCCGCCTCCATCTCCGGTGCCGGCTGGTCGGCGGGTGGGTCGACGGTCGCGAACCCCGCCCTCGACCCGCTGCCCCACCGGACGCCGGGCGGCGAGGCGGCGACCGTGGCCCCGGCCCCGGCGGCGCCGCCGGCCTACCAGCCGGCCGCCCCGGCGGTCGACCCCGCGGCGGCGGCCCCGGTGGTGGCCCGGTCCGGCCGGCCCGCCGAGGCACCGATCTTCCGGGAGATGGAGGCGGTCTGGTTCCGCTCGCACGGCGAGGACGAGACCACGATCTTCACCCGCCCCCGGTTCGACGACGAGCCGGCGCAGCCCGCCGCGTCCGCGCAGCCGGCCGCCCCGGCCCAGCCCGCCGGGTCGCCGCTGCCGCCGCTGCCGACCCGCACCCCGGGCGCCCAGTCGGCGGGGTTGAGCACGCCACCCCCGTACACCCCGCCGGCGGTTCCGACCGCGCCACGCGCCGCGGCCGTACCCCCGCCGACCCCGGCACCGCCGCCCATCGACCCGGAGGCCTGGCGCACGGCGGCCGACGAGGGATGGTCGCGGGCCAGCCGGGCCGCGGAGCCCAGCAACGCGGGCACCACCCGTTCCGGCCTGCCGAAGCGGGTGCCGCAGGCCCAGCTCGTGCCCGGCGGTATCGAACCGAAGGGAGGCCGGGCCACCGCCCGGCGCACCCCGGACGAAGTACGCGGCCTGCTGTCGGCCTACCACCGCGGTGTGCAGCGGGGTCGGACGGCCGGCGCGGACCTGAACAGCACCTCGACCAAGGAGACGAACCGATGAACAGGCCAGCGGCCATGCAGGACATGGGTTGGCTGCTCACCAACTTCGCCGACAGCGTGGCGGGCATCGCCCACGTGGTGGCGGTGTCCGCGGACGGGCTGCTGCTCGCCTCCTCCCGCGACCTGCCGGGGGATCGGGCCGACCAGCTCGCCGCGATCACCTCCGGCGTGGTGAGCCTGACCGAGGGCGCCGCCCGGATGTTCAGCGCCGGCGGGGTGCTCCAGACCGTCATCGAGATGGACAGCGGCTACCTGTTCCTCATGTCGATCAGCGACGGCTCGTCGATGGCCGTGCTGGCCGCGCGGAGCTGCGACGTCGGTCAGGTGGGCTACGAGATGGCGCTGCTGGTGGAACGGGTCGGCCAGGCGCTGGTCCCGCTTCCGAGGGACGCCGTCCGGCCCTGAGCGGCCGTCCGGTGACCTGGTGATCCGGAGCCTGGCGGGCTCCGTACGAGGGGAGGTGATCGCGAGATGGAACCACGACGAGATCCGCGTGGCGCGCTGGTGCGGCCGTACGCGGTCACCCGTGGCCGCACCGAGCCGTTGCAGAACATCGCGCTCGAGGCGGTGCTGTCCTGCACGCCCACCCAGTCGGCCGAGGCGCGGTTCGCCGGGCACGACAAGTACCGCATCGCCTCGGTCTGTGAGGGCCGGGCACAGTCGCTGGCGGAGATCGCCGCTTACACCCGGATGCCGCTGGGCGTCACCCGGGTGCTGGTCGCCGACATGGTGGCCGAGGGCCTGCTGACGCTACACACCGCCGCTCCCGCCACAGGGTTCGCGGCGCGGATGAACCTGCTTGGAAGGGTGCTAAGTGGACTTCGCGAACTATGACCCCGCGGGGGCGAACCGCAGCCGGGAGATCATCTCCGCGAAGATCGTCATCGCGGGCGGCTTCGGGGTGGGCAAGACGACCCTGGTCGGCGCGATCTCCGAGATCCAGCCGCTGACCACCGAGGCGCTGATGACGGCGGCCGGCGTCGGCATCGACGACCCGTCGAAGGTGCCCGGCAAGGAGACCACCACGGTCGCCATGGACTTCGGCCGGATCACCATGGCCGAGGACCTGATCCTCTATCTCTTCGGCACGCCGGGCCAGACCCGCTTCTGGTTCATGTGGGACGAGATCATCCGGGGCGCGGTGGGCGCGGCCGTGCTGGTGGACACCCGCCGGATCACCGACGCCTTCGCGCCGCTGGACTACTTCGAGAACCGCAACCTGCCGTACGTGGTGGCGCTGAACCGGTTCGACGACGCGCCGCAGTACGAGTTGGAGGAGGTCCGCGAGGCGCTGGCGATCTCGCCGGACGTGCCGCTCGTGATGTGCGACGCTCGGCGGCGCGACTCGGTCAAGCAGGTGCTGGTGACCGTTGTCGAGCACGCCATGCTCCGCCTCCAGGCCGAGCACGGCTTCGCGGCCCCGGTCGGCTGATCCTCCGCCCGGTGGCGGGTCAGTCGACCCGCAGCCGGTAGCCGCGCTTGACCACGGTCTGCACCACGCGGGGGGCGTCGAGCCCGACCCGCAGGCGGGCGACCGCCATCTCCACCGCGTGCTCGTCCGCGCCCCGGGGCAGGGTACGCAGCAGGGCGGTCCGGGACAGCACCTTCCCCGGCGCGGCCGCGAGCGCCCGCAGCACCGCCATGGGCGCCGGCGCGAGCGGGCGCAGCTCGCCGTCCACCACCGCGGCGTGGCCGCGCAGGGTCAGCAGGTGCCCGCCCGCCTTCACGGTCACCGTCCGGCGGGGCAGCTCGTCGACGATCGTCCGGACCAGGGCGCCGAGCCGGGCCCGGTTCGGTGCGCTCACCGGCACCCCCCGCCGCACCAGCGGCTCGGCGGTCACCGCGCCGACGCAGCCGGCCAGCACGTCCCCGCGCAGCGCCGCCAGCACCGTCTCGGTACGGTCACCGGCCGCCCGCAGCAGCGCCTCGGCCGCCGGGGCGGAGGTGAACGTGACGGCGTCGACCATCCGCCCGGCGACCAGGTCGATGAGCCGGTGCAGCGGCGCCGGGTCGGTGGGCGGCGCCCAGCGGTAGACCGGCACCTCGATCACCGTGGCCCCGGCGGACTCCAGCGCCTCGGTGCACTCCGGCTGCCGCTCCCCGTGCAGTTGCAGCGCGACGACCTGGCCGGCCACCCCGCGCCGGACCAGGTGCTCGACCACCTCGTCGCAGCTCTCCGAGGCGGGGGACCAGTGCTCGCGCAGCCCGGCCGCCCGGATCGCCCCGGTGGCCTTGGGACCGCGCGCCACCAC
The DNA here is from genome assembly GCF_900091435.1 of Micromonospora chaiyaphumensis. GTDB lineage: Bacteria > Actinomycetota > Actinomycetes > Mycobacteriales > Micromonosporaceae > Micromonospora > Micromonospora chaiyaphumensis. The sequence goes on along the minus strand of NZ_FMCS01000004.1, from coordinate 357,885 downwards.
GTACGACCGGGACAGCACGCCGCGCAGCGGCTCCGCGAGCCCCCAGCCCTCGGCCGCCTCCAGCCAGCCGCGCATCCCGATCCCGGTGTTGGCCATGAGCACGTCCGGCGGGCGCTCCAGGCAGGCCCGGGTGGCCTCGCGCAGGTCGGTGTCGTCGGCCAGCGGCACGATCCGCAGCGCCGGGGCGAGCACCACCCGCGCACCGCGGCGCTGGAGCAGGGCGGCCAGTTCGTCGCGTCGCCGGTCCGCGGTGACCCCGATGGTGAAGCCCGCCAGTTCCTCGCGCATCACTCCTCCTGTCGCAACCGCACCTCGACGAGGCCGTCCCGGCAGCGCACGTCGTGCCGCCGCAACGCCACGTCCGGGAGGTCCAGGCACCGCCCGGTGGTCAGGTCGTAGACCTGCTTGTGCAGCGGGGAGGCGAGCGTCGGCAGGCCGCCGCGGCTGCCCACGATGCCCCGGGACATCACCTGCGCGCCGCCGACCGGGTCGAGGTTGTCGACCGCGTACAGCTCGTCGCCGGTGCGGAAGAGCGCCACCTGCACACCATCGACCAGGGCGGCCACGCCCCGGTCCGGGTCCAGCCGGTCCAGCGGGCAGACGGCCGTCCAGTCCAGCGTCCTCATCGCCGTACCCCCGGAAGGCCCAGCGCGACCGGCTGGCGGCGGCCGTCGGCGCCCCGGGTGGGCACCGGCTGGCCGCGCTCCACGGCGAAGGTGATGGACGGGTCGGGCACGTCGGGGGCGTTGACGAAGGACGTGAAGCGGCGCAGCCGCTCCGGGTCCTCCAGCACGTCCCGCCACTCGTCGGAGTAGCCGGCGACGTGCCGCGCCATGGCCGCGTCGAGATCGGCGCAGAGCCCCAGCGAGTCGTCCACGAGCACCGACCGGAGGTGGTCGAGGCCGCCGTCCATCGCCTCGATCCAGGCGGCGGTGCGCTGCAACCGGTCGGCCGTGCGGATGTAGTAGATCAGGAACCGGTCGATCAGTTGGATCAGCGCCTCCGTCGACAGGTCGGTGGCGAACAGGTCGGCGTGGCGGGGCCGGAAGCCGCCGTTGCCGCCGACGTAGAGGTTCCAGCCGGTCTCGGTGGCGATGACGCCGAAGTCCTTGCTCCGGGCCTCGGCGCACTCCCGGGCGCAGCCGGAGACCGCCGACTTCAGCTTGTGCGGGGCGCGCAGCCCCCGGTACCGCAGCTCCAGCGCGACGGCCAGCCCCACCGAGTCCTGCACCCCGTACCGGCACCAGGTCGCGCCGACGCAGGACTTCACCGTGCGGAGCGCCTTGCCGTACGCGTGGCCGGACTCGAAGCCCGCGTCCACCAGCCGGCGCCAGATCTGCGGGAGCTGTTCGACCCGGGCGCCGAACAGGTCGATCCGCTGGCCGCCGGTGATCTTGGTGTAGAGCCGGAAGTCCCGTGCCACCTCGCCGATCACGATGAGCTTCTCCGGGGTGATCTCACCGCCCGGGATCCGCGGCACCACCGAGTAGCTGCCGTCGCGTTGCAGGTTGGCCAGGAAGTGGTCGTTGGTGTCCTGAAGGGACGCCTGCTCGCCGTCGAGCACGTGCCCGGTGCCCAGCGAGGCGAGGATCGAGGCGACCACCGGCTTGCAGATGTCGCAGCCGCGCCCGCGCCCGTGCTCGGCGATGAGCTGGGAGAAGGTGCGGATGCCCCGGACCCGGACGATGTCGAACAGCTCCTGCCGGCCGGTGTCGAAGTGCTCGCAGAGCGCCCGGGACTGCGCCACCCCGGCCGCGTCGAGGAGCTGCTTGAGCATCGGCACGCAGGAGCCGCAGCTCGTGCCGGCCCGGGTGCACGCCTTGAGCGCCGGCACGTCGGTGGCCCCGCCGGCGATCGCCGCGTCCAGATCGGCCCGGGTCACCGCGTTGCAGGAGCAGACCTGCGCGGCGGCCGGCAGCGCACCGGCCCCGGCGCCCGCGCCGCCCGCCGGGGCCAGCAGCGCCAGCGGGGGAGCGGGCAGCGGGCCGCCGACACTCGCCCGCAGCGTCGGGTACGCGCTCGCGTCGCCCACCAGCACGCCGCCGAGCAGCGTCGTCGCGTCGTCGGAGAGGACCAGCTTCGCGTACGCGCGGGTGGCCGGGTCGGTGAAGGTGACGTCGAGGCAGCCCGGGGAGACGCCGTGCGCGTCGCCGAACGAGGCCACGTCCACCCCGAGCAGCTTGAGCTTGGTGGCGGTGTCGGCGCCCGGGAAGGTGGCCGCCCCGCCGAGCAGCCGGTCGGCGACCACCTCGGCGGTCGCGTAGCCGGGGGCGACCAGGCCGTGACAGGTGCCCTCCACGGCGGCGCACTCGCCGACCGCCCAGATCCGCTCGTCCGCCGTCCGGCAGCCCGCGTCGACCAGCACGCCGCCGCGCGGGCCGAGCGGCAGGCCGGCCGCCCGGGCCAGCTCGTCCCGGGGCCGGATGCCGGCGGCCACCACGACCAGGTCCGCCCCGACCGTGCGCCCGTCGGCGAGCTCCAGCGCGCCGACCGTCCCGTCCGGGCCGGGGCGCAGTGCGCTGGTGGCCACCCCGAGGTACGTCGTGACGCCCAGTTCCTCGACGTAGCGGCGGAGCATCGCCCCGCCCGCCTCGTCCACCTGCACGGGCATCAGCCGCGGCGCGAACTCGACCACGCTGGTGGCGAGGCCCAGCAGGCGCAGCGCGTTCGCCGCCTCCAGGCCGAGCAGCCCGCCCCCGATCACCGCACCGGTGCGCCGGCCCGCCGCGTGTGCCCGGATCGCCGCCAGGTCGTCCAGCGTCCGGTAGACGAAGACGCCCGGCAGGTCCGTGCCGTCGATCGGGGGTACGAACGCCGACGAGCCGGTGGCCAGCACCAACGCGTCGTACGGGTGCTCGCCGCTCGCGGTCCGTACGATCCGCCGCGCCCGGTCGACGGCCAGCGCCGGCTCGCCCAGCCGCAGCTCCACCCCGTCGTCGGGGCTGTGCAGGTTCAAATCCTCGGCGCTCACCCCGTCGAAGAAGGCGGAGAGCCGCACCCGGTCGTACGCCGGCCGCCGCTCCTCGCCGAGCACCGTGACCCGCCAGCGCCGCTCCTGGTCCCGGGCCCGCAGCGCCTCGACGAAGCGCTGCCCGACCATGCCGTTGCCGACGACCACCAGCCTGCCGCCGCTCATCCCGCCACCTCCACACGGTCCGTACTCGGTTCCTGGTGTCCCGCCGCCGGATCCACCTCGGCGAGCCAGCCGGCGATGCCGGCCACCGCGTCCCGGCAGCCGCCGCACCCGGTGGCCGCCCGGGTGGCCGCGGACAGCTCCGCGGCGGACCGGGCGCCGGCGCGCCAGCACGCCACCAGCGCGCCCTTGCTCACGTCGTTGCACTGGCACACCGTGGCCGCGTCCGGCATCAGCGCCGGGGACGCGGCGGGGGCGGCCGGTGCGGCGCCGAACGCCCGCCCGAGCAGCAGTGAGCGCCGGTCCGACGGCACCGGCGCGCCCCGGTCGAAGAGCTGCACCACGGTGCCGACCGCCGGGTTGTCGCCGAGCAGGATCGCCCCGGTCAGCCGCTCGTCGCGGATCCGCAGCCGGGCGTACGTGCCCCGGGCCGGGTCGGCGAAGGTCAGCTCCTCGACCGGCCCGCCCCCGTCCGGCGCGCCCGCCGCGTCGCCCATCGCGGCCAGGTCGATCCCGGCCGCCTTGAGTCGGGTGACGACCGGCCGGGGCCGGTAGCGGACCAGCGGGTCGGCGCCGGTCAGCACCTCGGCCACCACCCGGGCCTGCGCCCACGCCGGGGCGACCAGCCCGGTCAGCGTGCCGTTGTGCTGGGCGCAGTCGCCGATGGCCGAGATCCGCCGGTCGCTGGTCCGCATCCGGTCGTCCACCACCACGCCCCGGTCCACGGCCAGCCCGGCGGCGGCCGCCAGGGCGGTGTCGGGGCGTACGCCGCAGGAGAGGACCAGCAGGTCGGCTGTGAGGGAATCGCCGTCGCCGAGGTCGAGGCGGATCCCGTCGGCGTCGGCGGCCACCCCGGTCGCCGTGACGCCCAGCCGGGTGCGTACCCCGAGCCCGCCGAGGGTGCCGGCGAGGACCGCACCGGCCGGCTCGTCGAGCTGCCGTTCCATCAGGTGCCCGACGGGATGCACCACGGTCACGTCGAGGCCCCGGGCGGCGAGCCCGCGGGCCGCCTCCAGCCCGAGCAGCCCGCCGCCGAGCACCAGCGCCCGGCGGGCGCCCCGGGCGGCGGCGAGGATCCGCCGGCAGTCGTCCAGGGTGCGGAACGGGACGACCCGGTCGGGCAGCGGCTCGAGCCCGGGCAGCGGTGGCACGAGGGCGCGGCTGCCGGTGGCCAGGACCAGGTGGTCGTAGCCGTGCCGGTCGCCGTCGGCGGTGCGTACCTCCCGCGCGGCCCGGTCGATCGCGGTGACCGCGGTCCCGGTGCGGACGTCCGCGCCCTGCCCGGCGACCTCGACCAGCTCGACGTCCGGCTCGCCGATCTTCCCGGCGAGCAGGGTGGAGAGCAGGATCCGGTTGTACGCCCGGTGCGGCTCCGCCCCGAGCACGGTCACCTTCCGGTCCCCGCCCCGGGCGTGCAGCTCGGCGGCGAGGCGGGCGCCCGCCATGCCGTATCCCACGATCACGATGCGCTCGGTCATGCCTTCTCCACCCGGACGGCGCAGATCTTGAACTCGGGCATCCCGGAGACCGGGTCGACGGCGTCGTTGGTGACCGTGTTGGCCCGCGCCGCGCCGGGCCAGTGGAACGGTGCGAAGACGGTGTCCGGCCGGATCGCCGGGCTGAGCCGGGCCGGGGCGCGCAGCTCGCCCCGGCGGGAGACCACCCGGACCTCCTCGCCCTCGGCCACCCCGAGCCGGCCGGCCAGGTCGGGGTGCAGCTCGACGAAGCCGCCGGGGGCGGCCCGGCGCAGCGCGGCGACCCGCCGGGTCTGCGCGCCGGACTGGTAGTGGGCGAGCACCCGGCCGGTGGTGAAGTGCAGCGGGTAGTCGGCGCAGACCGGCTCGGCGGCCGGCCGGTGGGTCACCGCGCGGAACCGGGCCCGGCCGTCCGGGGTGGGGAACCGGTCGGCGAAGAGGCGCGGGGTGTCCGGCCCGTCCTCGTCGGGGCAGGGCCAGAAGACGCCCGTGTCGGCGTCGATCCGGTCCCAGCTGACCCCGGCGTAGTCGGCCGGCCCGCCGGCCGAGGCCCGGCGCAGCTCCGCGAAGACCGCCGCCGGGTCGGTGGGGAACCCGCCGGGCGCGTCGAGGCGGGCCGCCAGCCCGGCCAGGACGGCCAGGTCGGTGCGGACGCCGGCGGGTGGTTCGCGCAGCGCGCGGCGGCGCAGCACCCGACCCTCCAGGTTGGTCATCGTGCCGTCCTCCTCGGCCCACTGGGCGACGGGCAGCACCACGTCGGCCAGGTCGGCCGTCTCGGAGCGGAGGAAGTCGGCCACCACCAGCAGGTCCAGGTCGCGCAGCCGGGACTCGACCCGGGCCGCGCGGGGGGCCGACACCACCGGGTTGGAGCCGAACACCAGCAGGGCGCGGGGGCCGTGCGCGGTGCCGAGCGAGTCGAGGAGCTGATAGGCCGGTACGCCCGGTCCGGGCAGCGCCGCGGGGTCGACGCCCCAGACCCCGGCAACGTGTTCGCGGGCCGCCGGGTCGTCGATCCGCCGGTAGCCGGGGAGCTGGTCGGCCTTCTGCCCGTGCTCCCGGCCGCCCTGCCCGTTGCCCTGCCCGGTGAGGCAGCCGTAGCCGGAGCCGGGGCGGCCGGGCAGGCCCAGGGCGAGCGCCAGGTTGATGAACGCGGTGACGGTGTCCACGCCCTTGGCGTGCTGTTCGGCGCCCCGGGCGGTGAGGATGATCGCGCGGTCCACGGTGGCCAGTGCGCGGGCGGTCGCCTCCAGGTCGGCCACCGGCACCCCGGAGAGCCGTTCCGCCTCGGCCGGCCAGCAGCCCGCCACGGTCCGCCGGACCTCGTCGAAGCCGGTGGTCCGGTCGGCCACGTACGCCCGGTCGAGCCAGCCCTCGGTGAGCGCGATGTGCAGCAGCGCGTTGGCCACGGCCAGGTCGGTCCCGGGCAGCGGTTGCAGGTGCAGGTCGGCCTGGCGGGCGGTGGCCGTGAGCCGCGGGTCGACCACGATGAGCCGGCCGCCGCGCTCGCGCTGGTCCGCGAGGTGGCGCATGAGCGGCGGCATGGTCTCGGCGGGGTTCGCGCCGACCAGCAGCAGGGTGTCGGCCCGGCCCAGGTCGGCCAGGGGGAAGGGGAGTCCCCGGTCGACACCGAAGGCGCGCAGCCCGGCCGCCGCGGCCGAGGACATGCACCAGCGTCCGTTGTAGTCGATGTGCCGCGTGCCCAGCGCCACGCGGGCGAACTTGCCGAGCGCGTACGCCTTCTCGTTGGTGAGCCCGCCGCCGCCGAAGACCGCGACGGCGTCCCGCCCGTGCCGCTCCTGGATCGCCCGCAGCCCGGTGGCGACCAGGTCGAGTGCCTCGTCCCAGGCCGCCGGGCGCAGCTCACCGCCGGGCCGGTCGCGGAGCAGCGGGGTGGTCAGCCGGTCCGGGTGGTCGAGCAGGTCGGCGGCGGTCCAGCCCTTCTGGCAGAGGCCGCCGCGGTTGGTGGGGAAGTCCCGGGCCGCCACCTCGACGCCCTCTCCGTTCTCGCGGAGCACCATGCCGCACTGGAGGGCGCAGTACGGGCAGTGCGTGGCCGCCTCCCGGGGCGGAGACCCCGGTTGCGTCGCCAGGCGTGCACCGTCTGTCATGTCGGAAAAGCGTGCCGGGGGGCGGTTTCCGGTCCGGGTCCCTTCTGTTTCGGTCCTGTCAAGAGCACCTCACACCGCACGGGAGTGACGAGCCGGTCGGCAGGGCTTAGAATGTGGGACAGATATCTCGAATAATGGGAGGCGCGCGATGAGTGTGGCGGACGCGTTCGACGCGGTGGCGGGCAGCTACGACACGGCCCGGCGCCGGCTGGTGCCCTGCTTCGACGCCTTCTACGGCACGGCCGTCGAGGTGGCCGCCCCGCCGCTGCGGGCGGCGCTCGCGTCGGGGCGTACCCCCGAGGTGCTGGACCTGGGCGCGGGCACCGGCCTGCTCTCCCTGCTGCTGGCCGCGGCGGTCCCCGGGGTGCGGCTCACCCTGGTCGACGGCGCGCCCGGCATGCTGGCGGTCGCCACCGGCCACCTGGCCGCCCGCGGGGTGCCGCACCGCACCGTGCTCGCCGACCTGGCCGACCCGCTGCCCGCCGGCCGCTACGACGCGGTGGTCTCCGCGCTGGCCATCCACCACCTGGGCGACGGCGGCAAGCGGGCCCTCTACCGGCGGGCGGCCGAGGCGCTGGCGCCGGGCGGCGTCTTCGTCAACGCCGAGCAGGTGGCCGGCCCGACCCCGGCCCTCGACCGGCGCTACGACGAGGTCTGGACGGCCCGGATCACCGAGCTGGGTTCGGACGCCGCGGAGATCGCCGGGGCACGGGAGCGGATGCGACACGACCGGCCCGCGCCGGTGGCCGACCAGTGCCGGTGGCTCATCGAGGCCGGTCTGGTCGACGTGGACTGCTTCTTCAAGGAGTGGCGGTTCGCGGTGTTCGGGGGCCGCCGTCCCTGAGCGTGCCCGGCTGTCCGGTTCGGCGACGGGTGCGAGCGGGGATGACTGGCGGTCATACCAGTGGGTAATCTGTCCGGCATGACCGCCAAGGTGACACTGTCGTTCTCCGACGAGACGATCGAGGAGGCGCGCCGGTTCGCCAAGCGGGAAGGGCTCTCCCTCTCCGCCTGGATGGACCAGGCCGCCCGGGAGAAGGCGCTGCGCGAGGTCTTCACCGCGCACGCCGAGGCGGTCGCCCGCGCCGGCCTGGACCTGGAGTCGGCCGCGCTGGCCGACGCCCGGGAGGCCGCGCTGGTCGACGACGCGCTGTTCGGCGGCGGGCGCCCGAGTGCTGCGTAGGGGAGAGGTCTGGCGCATCTCCGGCGCCCGGGAACGGCTCGGCCTGGTCATCAGCTCCGACGTCTACAACTCCACCGCGGTGCCCATCGTGATCGTGGTCGAGGTGGTCGAGGAGTCGCTGCTGCGCGACTCGCCCCTGGCCGTGCCCATGGGCACCTACGTGGTGATGCCCGACCGGCTTTCCTCGCCCATGAAGAAGTGGTTCACCGAGTGCGTCGACGTGGCCGACACCGAGACCATGCAGCGGGTCGGCCGGGCGCTGCGCATCCTGCAGGAGATCTGAGCGCCTCACCGTCGCCCGCCGGCGGACGTGCGATCTCCGTATCGCCACCGACCCGCGGCGGGCACGGCCGGGTAACCGCCCGTTCCTAGCGTCCCCCTCGTCATCGACGAGGAGGAGTCGCCGTGAGCACGCTCGCTTCCCCCGGCACCCTGGCCCCGGCCGAGGCCGGACGCCCGGGACGGATCACCGAATGGCGCCCCGAGGACCCCCGGTTCTGGGCCACGACCGGCGCGCCGGTCGCCCGCCGCAACCTGTACGTCTCGATCTTCGCCGAGCACGTGGGCTTCTCGGTGTGGAGCCTCTGGTCGGTCATGGTGCTCTTCCTGGGCCCCGAGTACGGCATCGACCCGGCCGGGAAGTTCCTGCTCACGGCCGTGCCGGCGGCGCTGGGCGCGGTGCTGCGGCTGCCGTACACCCTGGCGGTGGCCCGGTTCGGCGGGCGGAACTGGACCATCGTGAGCGCGCTGCTGCTGCTGGTGCCGGCCGTGCCCATGGCGGTGCTGATCGAGCCCGGCGTGTCGTACGCCACGCTCATGGTGCTGGCCTGCCTGACCGGCGTCGGGGGCGGCAACTTCGCCTCCTCCATGGCGAACATCAACCTGTTCTTCCCCGAGCGCCTCAAGGGCCGCGCGCTCGGGCTCAACGCCGGCGGCGGGAACCTCGGCGTGCCGGCCGTGCAGCTCGTCGGGCTGGCGGTGCTGGCCACCGCCGGAGCCGCGTACCCCCGGCTGGTGCCGGCGGTCTACCTGCCGCTGATCGTGCTGGCGGCGCTCGCCGCGGCGCGCGGGCTGGACAACCTCCCGGGGGCGCGCAACGAGCCCGGCGCGCTGCGCGCGGCGGCCCGCGACCCGCACACCTGGGTGATGTCCCTGCTCTACATCGGCACCTTCGGCTCGTTCATCGGCTTCGGCTTCGCCTTCGGCCAGGTGCTCCAGCTCCAGTTCCACGACCGGTTCCCGACCCCGGTCGACGCCGCCTGGCTGACCTTCCTGGGGCCGCTGATCGGGTCGCTGGTCCGGCCGTTCGGCGGGCAGCTCGCCGACCGGCTCGGCGGGGCCCGCGTCACCTTCGCGAACTTCGTGGCCATGGCCGCCGGCGCCGCCCTGGTGCTGTACGCCGCCCGGGACCGGTCCTTCCCGCTCTATCTGGCCGGGTTCCTGGCGCTCTTCGTCTTCTCCGGGATCGGCAACGGGTCGACCTACAAGATGATCCCGGCGATCTTCCGGGCCCGGGCCGCCGCCGAGGCGGAGCTGACCGGGGACCGGGAGGCCGCCGAGCGGCGGGCCCGGCGGCTCTCCGGGGCGCTCATCGGCATCGCCGGGGCGGTGGGCGCCTCGGGCGGCGTGCTGGTGAACGTGGCGTTCCGGCAGTCGTTCCTGGCCTCCGGCACCGCCGACGCCGCCTACCTGGCCTTCATCGGCTGGTACGCGCTCTGTTTCCTGGTGACCTGGGCGGTGTACCTGCGGCCGGGGCCGCGTAAGCTGGCCGGCGTGTGACCTCCGCCATGGGAAAGGCGCAGGCCACGCGGGGTGACACCCCGTTTTGACCTGCCGCCGGGCGGCCGGGTATCGTTGCCTGCTGTTGTACGACATTCTTAGGCGTGCCGCATCAGGTACGCTTGGTCGTTCGTGCGCGCCTGGTCACCTCGGCGCGCGACCCCAGACCGACGACGAGACAAGGTAGACCTGTGCGTACGTACAGCCCGAAGCCGGGTGAGATCGAGCGTCAGTGGCACGTCATCGACGCCTCTGATGTCGTGCTGGGCCGCCTCGCGACCCACGCCGCCACGCTGCTGCGTGGCAAGCACAAGCCGACTTTCGCGCCGCACGTCGACACGGGCGACTTCGTCGTCATCGTGAACGCGGGCAAGGTCGCGCTGACCGGCAACAAGCGCCAGACCAAGATCGCTTACCGGCACTCCGGCTACCCGGGTGGCCTCAAGCAGGTCGGCTACGACGAGCTGCTGACCAAGCGGCCCGAGCGGGCCATCGAGCTGGCCGTGAAGGGCATGCTCCCGCACAACAAGCTGGGCCGCCAGATTCTCAAGAAGCTGAAGGTCTACGCCGGTGCCGAGCACCCGCACGGCGCGCAGCAGCCGGTGCCGTTCGAGATCAAGCAGATCGCGCAGTGAGCGCGGGCGAAGGAAGCAGCATGACCGACATCACCGCCACCGAGGTCGCCCCCGAGGCCACCGAGGCGCCGGCGCCCGTCGCGCGCGCGCCTCGTGGCGACCGCCCGATCCAGACCGTGGGTCGGCGCAAGGAGGCCATCGTCCGGGTCCGCATCGTCCCGGGCAGCGGCAAGATCACCTGCAACGGCCGCGACCTCGAGGCCTACTTCCCGAGCAAGGTGCACCAGCAGCTCATCAAGGACCCGCTGGTCACCGCCGAGAAGCCCGAGGCCTTCGACGTGATCGCCAACCTGCGGGGCGGCGGCACCACCGGCCAGGCCGGCGCGCTGCGGCTCGCCATCGCCCGGGCGCTGATCGTCAGCGAGCCCGACGACCGCCCGGCCCTCAAGAAGGCCGGCTTCCTGACCCGTGACGCCCGGGTCAAGGAGAGCAAGAAGTACGGCCTCAAGAAGGCCCGTAAGGCTCCCCAGTACTCGAAGCGCTGATCACCACCAGCGCCTTGTACTTCTGACGGACGGCCGGGTCCGCCTCCCACGCCGGGAGGTGGCCCGGCCGTTCCGCTTTCTCCTCTCAACGGCAGTTCCATCGGAGGTTGGCGGGTATGGGCCGGTTGTTCGGCACGGACGGCGTACGCGGGCGGGCGAACGCGGATCTCACCCCGGAGTTGGCGCTCGCGGTGGCGGTGGCCGCCGCCCACACGCTGGCCGAGACCGACAAGAGCCATCCGCCGCTCGCCGTGGTGGGCCGGGACACCCGGGCCAGCGGCGAGATGCTGGAGGCCGCCGTGGTCGCCGGGCTGACCAGCGCCGGCGCCAACGTGGTCCGGGTCGGCGTGCTGCCCACCCCCGCCGTGGCGTTCCTGACCGCCGAGGCCAAGGCCGACCTGGGCGTCATGCTCTCCGCCTCGCACAACCCCATGCCGGACAACGGCATCAAGCTCTTCGCGGCCGGCGGGCACAAGCTGCCCGACGAGATCGAGATGCGCATCGAGGCCGCCGTCGAGGCGAACGCCACCACCGCCTGGGAGCGCCCGATCGGCGCCGGGGTCGGCCGGGTGCACGACCTGCTCGACGGCGCCGACCACTACGTCCAGCACCTGGTGGGCACGGTGCCGCACCGGCTGGACGGCATCAAGGTCGTGGTCGACTGCGCCAACGGCGCGGCCGCCGAGGTGGCCCCCGTGGCGTACCGGGAGGCCGGCGCCGAGGTGATCGCCATCTACGCCGAGCCCGACGGTCTGAACATCAACGACGACTGCGGCTCCAACCACATCGACGCGCTGCGTGCCGCCGTGGTCGAGCACGGCGCGCACCTCGGCATCGCCCACGACGGCGACGCCGACCGCTGCGTCGCGGTCACCGCCGACGGCGAGGAGGTCGACGGCGACCAGGTCATGGCGATCCTCGCCCTGGCCATGCGGGAGGCCGGCGAGCTGACCCAGGACACCCTTGTCGCCACCGTGATGAGCAACCTCGGCCTGCGGCTGGCCATGTCCGCGCAGGGCATCCGGCTGGTCGAGACCAAGGTCGGCGACCGGTACGTGCTGGAGGAGCTGCGCGCCTCGGGCCTCGCGCTCGGCGGCGAGCAGAGCGGACACATCGTGATGCCGGCCTACGCGACCACCGGCGACGGCGTGCTCACCGGCCTGCACCTCATGTCGCGCATGGCCGCCACCGGCAAGTCCCTCGCCGACCTGGCCGGCGTGGTCACCAAGCTGCCCCAGGTGCTGATCAACGTGCCGGTCGGCGACCGGACCGTCGGCGCCGCCGCGCCGGCCGTCCGCGCCGAGGTGGAGCGGGCCGAGGCCGAGCTGGGCGAGACCGGCCGCGTGCTGCTCCGCCCGTCGGGCACCGAGCCGCTGGTCCGCGTCATGGTCGAGGCCGCCACCGAGGCGACCGCCCGGTCGGTGGCCGAGCGCATCGCCGAGCAGGTCCGCAGCGCCAGCCCGGTCGCCTGACCGATCGCCCGGGCGGCGCTGGCGGGTGCCCTGGTCACTCCTCGGCCAGCAGGCGTGCGGTGGGTAGCCGGCGCAGCAGCGCGGCCGGCGCCAGCGCCGCGCCGGCGGTGAGCAGCGCGCCGCCCGTCCCCGTCAGCGCGGCGACCAGCACCAGCGCGCCCGGGACGTCCCCGACCAGCCAGGCCGCGCCGCCCGTGCCCAGCCCGGCGCCGGCGAGCGCGCCGAGCCCGCCGAGCAGCAGCCCCTCGTAGCCGACCAGCCGGCCGAGCGCGAGGTCGGTCCAGCCGGTGGCGCGCAGGGTGGCCAGCTCGGCCGCCCGGTCCCGGATGTTGAGGTAGAGCACGTCCGCGACCGCGGCGGCGCCGAGCAGCACGGTGGCGCCGGCGGCCAGCGCGTCGGCGCCGCGCACGCTCAGCGCGACCGTGTCACCGAGCAGGGTCCCGACGATCGCGCCCCGGAACGCGTACCCGACGGCGGCCACCAGGGTCAGCGCCGCCACGCCGATGGCCAGGGCGCCGGCACCGAGCAGGGTCCGCCCGGGCGTGCGGACCAGGTTGGCCAGCGCCAGCCCGAACAGGGTGCGGGGCCGGCGTATCCACCGGGCGGTGGCGACCTGCGGGCGGAGCGCGGCGGCCGGGTGGGCGCGCGCCGCCCGCAGCGCGGGCGCCAGGCCGGCGGCCAGCGCGAGCAGCAGCGCCACCGGTACGGCGAGCGACGCCCGCCGCCAGTCGACGCCGATGCCGAGGGCGGCGCCGAGCGGTACGGCGAGCCCGAGCGACAGCAGCCCGGCGGCGAGACCGAGCAGGGCGACCTCGCCGAGGACGAGTGCCCCGAGCCGGCGGGCCGGCCACCCGAGGCAGGCCAGCACCGCCAGTTCGGAGCGGCGGTCCCGGACGGCGGCGGAGACGGCGTTGCCGAGGAAAAGCACGCAGACCACCAGCACCAACAGGAACAGCACGGCGCTCTTGCGGTCGACCGCCTGGACGATGGTGGACGCGACACCCAGCGCCGACCAGTTCTCGGTGAGCCGCAGGTCGGGGCGGCCGAACGCGCCGCCCGGCAGCTCCACGGTCCGCGGGGCGGCGGACGAGCCCAGCGTGATGTCGACGTCCAGGCCGGTCGCCCGGTTGATCTGCTCGGCGATCAGGCGGACCCGCTCCGCGGCCTGCTCGCTGTATCCGTCCACACCGGCGACCCGGACCCGGATCGCGCTGATCGGCGCGCTGCGTTGCGGGCTGTTGCTGCCCTCCAGCAGCTTCGGCACGCTGGCGAGGTTGGTGAGCACCAGTGGCGGCACCGAGAGGTAGCCGGCCGGATTGCCGCTCGGCTCCAGGGGCCGGCCGCCGAGCGCGGTACGACTGCGGTCGTCCGCACCCGCGGCGCGCGGCGCCTCGTACGTCTCCAGCGGGACCGTGCCCGCGTCGCCGAAGCCGGCCAGCTTCTCCGGGTCGAACACGCCGACGGCCTGCCACTGGTGGTACTGCGTGGATGCGCCACCCTCCTTCCCGGCGAGGGCCCGGACCGGCCGGAAGCCGGTGTCCTCGGCCAGCCAGGGCCGGGGCAGGAAGCTGTGGGTGAACTGGTTGCCGTACACCTCGGGGTCCGCGGGCGGCACCGGGTCGGCGCGCAGGGTGCCGTCCGGCAGCTCGCGGTAGGTCACCGGTCCCGCCTGGATGACCCGCTGGAGCTGGCCGCGGCAGCAGGCGTCCTCGGCGACCCCCTCCGTCAGCTGCGCCCGGTAGGCGGCGCCCGCGTCGACCTCGGCGGAGCCGGCCGGAATCCCGGTGGCGCGGCCCAGGGTCTGCTCGAGTTCGATCGCCGGCACGGTGGCCGGCCGGGCCGTGGGTAGCCGGGTGAACCGGGCGCGCACGGTGCTGTCGAAGAAGGGACGGTTGGTGACGAGCGCCGGCGCGGTACGCGTGAGCACGGTGCCGCCACGGCGCTCGGCCACCGGGTCGTCGGCCCGGACCGGCCGCCCGCTGACCACCGCGGAGTCCAGCCCCACGAGCCGGTTCTCGGCGACGGGGTCGATGGCGGCGATCAACAGCGGCACGGTCAGCTGGTAGGTGAGCACCAGGCGGTCGCTGGTGGTGGGGGCGGTGTCCGGCGTGAGCAGGCCGTCGGCCGTCTCGAACCGGCCGTCCGGCAGCAGCCGCACCGCGTTCAAGCTCCACACCTGCCGCTCCGAGAGGGTGGCGGGGCTGCCCTGCAGGGCGCCGAACATCGGATCGCAGATCGGGCGGCTCTCCCCGCTCGGTAGCACCTCCCGCGGGACGGGCCCGCACAGGTCGTCCCACTTGTACGACCGGCCGTCGGTGTACGGCGTCTGCTCGGACAGGTCGCTCCAGCGGGGGTAGATGAGGCGGTGCTTCGTCACGTACACGTAGCGTGGCTTGGCCGGCGCCGTGGAGAGGCCACGCTCGGCGACGAAGGTGGGGTCGACGCGGATCACCTGCCGGTCCAGGCTCCGGTCGACGGCGTCGGTGACGTCGAACGACATGGGCACCGGTGCGGTGGAGTGGCCCAGCATCGCGATGGGCGCGGCCACATCGATGCCGGCCACCGCCTTGACCTGCTCGTACTGGGCCGTGGTGATCCCACCGAAGAGGCCGGAGAGGTAGTTGGGGCGGACCAGCCGCCGCTCGACCTCCAGCGGGGTGCGCGTCCCCTTCGGACGGACCAGGATCTGGTACGCCGCCTCGGTGTTCCGCTCGACGGTGCCGGTGACATCCAGGCGGGAGGTGGTGGTGGCGCCGGTCAGGACGGTGAAGCCGGTGGTCGCCACCAGCACGCCGACCAGCAGCGCCACCGACCGCCCCGCACGGCCACGGAGCTGCCCCCAGATGACGTGGAACATGTCGCGCCTCCCGTGTGCCGATTCAGAGCCGCAGCCGGGTGGCGCGGTCGTAGGTGTCGGCCGGGTCCTCGCCCTCGGTGAGGTCGAGGTCCTCGACGATCCGGCCGTCGCCGAGGCGGATCAGGCGGTCACAGCGGGCGGCGACGGCCTGTTCGTGGGTGGCGAGCAGGATCGTCATGCCGTGCCGGTCGCGCAGGTCGAGCAGGAGGTCGAGGATCTGGGCGCCGGTGGTCGAGTCGAGGTTGCCGGTGGGTTCGTCGGCCAGCAGCAGCCGTGGCGCGCCCATGAGGGCCCGGGCGATGGCGACCCGCTGCTGCTGGCCGCCGGAGAGCTGGGCGGGCAGGGCGCGTTCCCGGCCGGCGAGCCCCACGGCGTCCAGCAGTTCGCGGGCGCGGGCCGCGTGATCGGCGCGCCCCCGGCGGGGCAGCACGGGCGCGATCACGTTGTCCAGCACGCTCAGCGCGGGCAGCAGGTGGTAGCGCTGGAAGACGAAGCCGACCCGCTGGCGGTACCGGGCCAGGGCTGCGCGGCGCAGCCCGGTGACCGCCACGTCGTCGACCGTCACCGTGCCCCGGTCCGCCTGCTCGATCGCGCCGATGAGGTGCAGCAGCGTGGACTTGCCGGATCCGCTCGGCCCGGTCAGCGCCACCACCGATCCCGCGGCGATGTCCAGCGACACGTCGTCGACGGCGGTGAGCCGGTCGGTGCCGCTGCGGAACTGGCGGACCAGCCCGGCGATGCGTACCCTGCTGCCCGTCGTAGCGTCCATGGTCACTCCTCTGCCAGCAGTCGTGCGGTGGGAAGGCGGCGCAACAGCGGTCGGGACGAGCGCCGCCGGGAGGCGGCGCGGGTGTGCCGTTCAACGGTGCCGGTGACGGCGAGGCGGGAGGTGGTGGCGGCGCCGGTCCGGACGACGAGGCCGGTGGTCGCCACCAGCACGCCGACCAGCAGCGCCACCGACCCCCCCGCACGGCCACGAAGCTGCCCCCAGATGACGTGGAACATTCGCGCCTCCCCGTGTGCTGACTCACACTGTGCGCGATACATTGTGACAATGCAAGGGCCCTCCGGGGCGCCTGTCCGGAACCGGATCGGAGGAGACGGTGGCGATCCAGCATGCGGTCCTGGCACTGCTCGCCCGCGGCCCCAGCTACGGCTACGAGCTCAAGGGCGCCTTCGAGGCGGCGGTCGGCCCTCAGTGGGGCCCGCTCAACATCGGGCACCTCTACCAGATCCTCGACCGGCTGTCCCGGGACGGGCTGGTGGTCGCCGAGCGGCATGCCCAGCCGGTGAAGCCGGACCGGGTGGTCTACGAGATCACCCAGGCGGGCCGGACCGAGCTGGACCGCTGGCTCGCCGAACCCAGCCCGCGCAGCGGCGGGTTCCGGGACGACTTCTTCCTCAAGGTGACGGCCGCCGCCCGGTCCGGCGAGGCCACCACCGTCCGCACCGTGCTGACCAACCAGCGCGGCCACCTCATGCGCGAGCTGCGCAACCTCGACGGGTTGCGCCGCCGCTCCGAGGACCCGGTGGTCCGGCTGCTGCTCTCCGCCGCCGCCCGGCACGTCGAGGCGGACCTCGCCTTCGTCGACGACGCCGAGTCGGCGCTGCTCGCCGACGGGGGTGCCGTGCTCCAGGCCGTGGCGGCGGACCGGCCGGGCCCGGCGACGCCGGCAGCGGACGCGGGCCCGGCACGTTCCGCGGGCTGACCGCTGCCGGGGCACGCGTCGTCGCTGCGCCGGCCGGGTGTGGGACGGCCGGTCGTCAGGCCGGGGTCAGCGGGACGAGACCCGGCGCAGGAACCGGTCGGCCAGGTCGAGGATCTGGTCGGGGCCCAGCTCCAGCGCCGGGCCGGCCACGGTCACCTCGGTCAGTGCCAGGCCGGGCACCTCGGTGTCCCGCCAGCCGCCGGCGAACCACGCCTTCTCCTCCTCGGCGAGCGCGAGGTTGGCCGCGTCCAGGGCTTCGGCCGGATGCGGCAGCCACAGGCGGAACTGGTGGGTGTGCGGGGGCGCCGGGTGGACCCGGGCGCCCGGCAGGGTGGCAAGGGCCTCGGCCACCACCGTCGCGTGCGCCACGTAACCGGGCAGCCGGGGCAGCTCCCGCTCCAGGCCGGCGAGCGCGGCGAGGGCGGCCGGCCACTGCTGGAACAGGGTGCCCCCGTAGCGGTGCCGCCAGGCGCGGGCGTACCGGACCAGCTCGGCGTCGCCGGCCAGGGCCGCGCCGGAGTGACCGCCCAGGGACTTGTAGAACGAGACGTACGTGCTGTCGGCCAGGGCCACGATCTCGGCGGCCGGGCGCCCCAGGTGGACGGTGGACTCCCAGAGCCGGGCGCCGTCCAGGTGCACCCGGGTGCCCCGCTCCCGGGCCGCGCCGACCACCGCCACCAGCTCGTCCCAGGTCGGCAGGACGAACCCGGCGTCGCGCAGCGGCAGCTCCAGGAAGAGCGTGCCGATCGGCTCGTCGAGCGCGGCCACCTCCTCGGCCGTCGGGTTGCGCGGCGCCGCCGTCGTCCGCACCGCCCGCAGCCCCCCGAGCACCGCGTACGCGTCGCGCTCGTGCAGCAGCGGGTGGCTGAGCGGGTGCAGGCCCACGGCGTCGCGGCCGGTCAGCTCGGCGCCGTGGCGCATCGCGACCTGCTGGGCCATGGTGCCGGTGGGGAAGAAGGCCGCCGCCTCCACACCGAGCAGCTCGGCGACGCGCCGTTCGAGCTGCTCCACCGCCCCGCCCTCGCCGTAGAAATCGGGCAGCAGGTCGTCGCCGACGGCCGCCCGGAGCGTCGCGAGCTGCTCCCGCACCGTGGCCGGCCGAACGCCGGAGAGCACCGTGGCGCAGTCGCGCTGGGCGGCGAGGCGGCGCATCCGCTCGGCGTACGCGTCGGTCATGCGTCCTCCTTGAGCCGGCGCAGCCGGGTGACCGCCTCGGTGAGCATCTCGGGCCGCTTGCAGAACGCGAACCGGACCAGCCGCCGGCCCGCCTCCACGTCGTCGTAGAACACCTGGGTCGGCACCGCCACCACGCCGCAGCGTTCCGGCAGGGCGCGGCAGAACTCCACCCCGTCGCGCCCGCCCAGCGGGGTGACGTCGGCGGTGACGAAGTACGTCCCCTCCGGCGCGAGGACCCCGAACCCGGCGTCGGTGAGCCCGGCGACGAGCTGGTCCCGCCGCCGCTGCATCCCGTCCCGGAAGTCCTCGAAGTACGCGTCCGGCAGGCCGAGCGCCACCGCCACGGCCGGCTGCAGCGGCCCGGCGTTGACGAACGTGAGGAACTGCTTCACCCGCAGCACGGCGGCGACCAGCGGCGCGGGGCCGCTCACCCAGCCGACCTTCCAGCCGGTGCAGGAGAACGTCTTCCCGGCCGAGGAGATGCGCAGGGTGCGCTCGCGCATGCCGGGGAGCGTCGCCAGCGGCAGGTGCGGTGCGGCGGCGTCGGTGAAGACCAGGTGCTCGTAGACCTCGTCGGTGACCGCGTACGCGCCGTGCTCCTGGCACAGCTCGGCGACCAGGGCCAGCTCGTCGGCCGTGAACACCTTGCCCGTCGGGTTGTGCGGCGTGTTCAGCAGCACCAGCCGCGTGCGCGGCCCGAACGCCGCGCGCAGCTCCGCCGGGTCGACGGCGTACCGTCCGTCGGCCCCGGGACGCAGCGTCACGGGGCGGCGGACCGCGCCGGCCAGGGCGATCGAGGCCGCGTACGAGTCGTAGTAGGGCTCGAAGCACACCACCTCGTCGCCCGGCTCGCAGAGGGCGAGGATGCTCGCCGCGATCGCCTCGGTGGCGCCCGCGGTCACCACGATCTCGCCGTCCGGGTCGTACTCCAGGCCCCAGAAGCGGCGCTGGTGTGCCGCCACGGCCGCGCGCAGCGCCGGGATGCCCGGGCCCGGCGGGTACTGGTTGTGGCCGGAGCGCAGCGCCTCGGCGGCCGCGGCGAGCATCTCCGGCGGGCCGTCGGTGTCGGGGAAGCCCTGCCCGAGGTTGACCGCGCCGGTGCGCACGGCCAGCGCGGACATCTCGGCGAAGATCGTGGTGCCGAACGGCCGCATCCGGGCCACCAGCGGATCGGTCGTCGTCACGCCGGCCAGCCTACGGGCCGCCACCGACGCCGCAAGACCACCGCCTCCTGGGTGCGGAGCTCACCAGCCGAAGCAGGTGGCGCCGTACTCGCCCGAGTCCTCCGAGACGACCTTCCCGTCGATGGTGATCCGGCAGCTCGCCTCGCCCGAGCCGACGGGCGACGCGATGATCTGCACCCGCTCCCGGTCGTTGGCGGTGAGCGCCATCCGCCACGGCGAGCGCACCCCGTCGAACTGGAAGAAGTCGGCGTTGGCGTCGTAGAACTGCACGTCGACGGTGGCCGTGCCGGTCACCTCGTAGACCACCGTGAACCGGCCGGGCCCTCCGGACGGGGTGGCGACCGGGGCCGGCGGGGCGGCCTCGGTGGGTTCCTCGGCGAAGCCGCCGTCCGGTTCGTCGAATTCGGGGTCGAAGGGCTGCCCGGAGTTGGTCGAGCCGTCGACGAAGCTGCCGAGCACCCCGAAGCCGACGCAGCCGCAGACGGCGAGCACCAGGGCGATGACCACGGTGACCACGACGGCCACGACCCGCCCGCCCGCCGATCGGCGCGGCGCCGCCGCCCCGGGATACGCGTACGGCGCCGCTCGTGGGTACGCGTACGGCGGCGGGTAGCCGGCCGGGGGCCAGCCCGGCCCGGGAGCGCCGCCGGGCCAGGGCGGTGCGGGCACGGCGCCCGGGGCGTTCGGGGCGGCAGGTGGCGGGGCTGCCGGGTTGGCCCAGCCGGCCGGACCCGCCGCTGATCCCGGAGTGGCCGGTCCCGGCGGCGGCTCTCCCGGCGTCGATCCGGGCGGCGACCAGGGACCCGCCGTCCCGCCCGGCGGGGCGGGCGGAGTCCACGGGTCCGGCGTCCCCGGCGTGGGAGCCCACGGTGCCGGTGGCGCCCAGGGCTGCGGGGCGGCGAGGGGGTCCGGCGGCGTCCAGGTCGTGGGTTGCGGAGCCGTCGGGTCGCTCGGGCCGCCGCTGTTCGCCGGTTCGGGCGTGGGGGTCGTCTCGGACATCGTTCAGCTCGCAGGGGACGGCGCGGACGACCGCGGGAGGGGTGGGTCGGGGGCGTCGCCCCGACGGGGGCCCTCAATGTACGGCCCGGCGACCAGCCCGCGCGTACCCGTGCGCAGGTCGGGTACGCAACCGTTTGCCGTCGATGCGACGCCCCGCTCCCGGTGGCCCGCGTTGTCTGCGAGGTTTGTCCGATCCTCGCCATCCGCTCACCGGTTCGCTCAAGATCAGTGATCGTTTACCCGGCTTCCGAGCACGCGCGATGAGCGAAACTGGGTTAGGCTGCGGACCATGTGTGGAATCGTGGGTTACGCCGGTGCGCGCCCGGCGCTCGGCATCGTGCTGGACGGACTGCGGCGGCTGGAGTACCGCGGCTACGACTCGGCGGGCGTCGCCGTCGTCTGTGACGACGAGCTGCTGATCGAGAAGAAGGCCGGCAAGCTGGCCAACCTGGAGAAGGTTCTCGCCGAGCGTGCCGCCTCCGACCCGGAGTCCTGCGCCGCCAGCCCGATCGGCATCGGCGACGGGACCACCAGCATCGGCCACACCCGGTGGGCCACCCACGGCGGCCCGACCGACCGCAACGCCCACCCGCACCTCTCCCCCGACGGCCGGGTCGCCGTGATCCACAACGGCATCATCGAGAACTTCGCGAAGCTCCGCACCGAGCTGGAGGCCGACGGCGTCGAGTTCACCAGCGACACCGACACCGAGTGCGCCGCGCACCTGCTCGCCCGCTCGCTGGCCGACCTGCGTTCGGCCGGCGAGGTCGACAGCCCGCAGCTGCTCGCCTCCGCCATGCGCCTGGTCTGCCAGCGGTTGGAAGGTGCCTTCACGCTGCTGGCCGTCGACGCCGGCATCCCCGGCGCGGTGGTCGGCGCCCGGCGCAACTCGCCCCTCGTGGTCGGCCGGGGCGACGGCGAGAACTACCTGGCCAGCGACGTGGCCGCGTTCATCGAGCACACCCGCGACGCGGTCGAGCTGGGCCAGGACCAGATCGTGCTCATCACCCCGGAGAGCATCGAGATCACCGACTTCGCCGGCCAGCCCGCGACCGGTAAGGACTTCCACATCGACTGGGACTCGTCGGCCGCCGAGAAGGGTGGCTACGACTGGTTCATGCTCAAGGAGATCGAGGAGCAGCCGCAGGCGATCGCCGACACGCTGCTCGGCCGGCTCACCGAGAGCGGCGAGATCGCCCTCGACGAGGTCCGCCTCAGCGAGCAGGACCTGCGCGACGTCGACAAGATCTTCATCGTGGCCTGCGGCACCGCCTACCACTCCGGCCTGGTCGCCAAGTACGCCATCGAGCACTGGACCCGGATCCCCTGCGAGGTGGAGCTGGCCAGCGAGTTCCGCTACCGCGACCCGGTGCTCGACCGGTCCACGCTGATCGTGGTGATCTCGCAGTCCGGCGAGACCATGGACACCCTGATGGCGCTGCGCCACGCCAAGGAGCAGAAGGCCCGGGTGCTGGCCATCTGCAACACCAACGGCTCGACGATCCCGCGCGAGTCCGACGCCGTGCTCTACACCCACGGCGGCCCGGAGATCGCGGTCGCCTCCACCAAGGCGTTCCTCACCCAGCTCGTCGCCTGCTACCTGATCGGCCTGCACCTCGCCCAGGTGCGCGGGATCAAGTTCGCCGACGAGGTGGGCGCCGTGGTGGCCCAGCTGCAGGAGATGCCGGGCAAGCTGCGCGAGCTGCTCGACCGGATCGAGCCGGTCCGCGAGCTGGCCCGCGACCTGAAGTCGGAGCCGACCGTGCTGTTCATCGGCCGGCACGTCGGCTACCCGGTGGCCCTCGAGGGCGCGCTGAAGCTCAAGGAGCTGGCGTACATGCACGCCGAGGGCTTCGCCGCCGGCGAGCTGAAGCACGGCCCGATCGCGCTCATCGACAAGGGCACCCCGGTCATCTGCATCGTGCCGTCGCCGGTCGGCCGAGGCATGCTGCACGACAAGGTCGTCTCCAACATCCAGGAGGTGCGCGCCCGGGGCGCCCGCACCATCGTGATCGCGGAGGAGGGCGACGAGGCGGTGGTCCGCTACGCCGACCACCTGATCTACGTGCCGCGCACGCCGACGCTGCTGGCGCCGCTCGTGACCACCGTGCCGCTCCAGGTGCTCGCCGCCGAGATCGCCGCCGCCCGGGGGCACGACGTCGACCAGCCCCGGAACCTGGCCAAGTCGGTCACCGTCGAGTAGTCGACCCGGTCGCGGCCCCTCCGTCCCGCGGCGGAGGGGCCGCGGCGTCTCCGGCCCTCGTGCGGTCATCGGCCCAGCACGATCCGGGCCATTCCGTCCAGCGCCGGGTTGCCGGGATCCCAGTAGCCGGCGTGCCCGTGCCGCCCGCTGGGGAACCGCCGGCCGCCGAAGCCGGGGGCGCTCGGGTCGGCGCCGAACCAGAGCCGGTCGTCGTGCGGGTCGAGCAGCGCCGCGACCGGGCCGAGCGGCGTTCCGGCCAGCACCGCCCGCCGGGCCAGCTCGTCGGGCGGCCGGGCCAGCCGGATCACGTCGTCCGGTGCGGTGGCGGCCCAGACCTGGCCCGGCGGCAGCCGCAGCTCGGCCGCGTGGTTGACGCCCACGCCGGGCGAGCCGACGAACACCAGCGCGTCGGCGCTCAGCCCGTGGTCCCGGGCCGCGGTGCCGACCACCACCGAGCCGTAGCTGTGCCCGAGCACGGTCTGCCGGGCGGGCGGCCCCTCGTGCGAGGCGCGCAGCCCCTCCTGGAACCGGTGCAGGGCCGGCCCGGCGTCCTCGGCCTGCCGGCCTCGCGCCGCCTCGGGCAGGAAGTCCGGCGCGTCGTAGTCCAGCCAGAGCACGGCCGCCGCCTCCGTGCCCGGTTCGAGCGCCGTGCACCGGCCCAGCACCCGGGCGGCCCGGCCCAGCTCGCCCGGGGCGTCGGCGAGATCCGCGGTCATCCCCGGCACGTACGTCAGCACCGCGCCGGCCCGGTCCGGGTTGCCGAGCGCCACCACCGCCCGCCCGTCCCCGGCCGGGTCCAGCCCCAGCAGGTACGCCCGCGGCGCCCCGGGCGCGGCCAGCCGTTCGCCGAGCCCGTCGAGGCCGCGTAGCGCCGCCTCCACCGCGGCGAGCCGGGCCAGCCGGGCCAGTTCGAGTGGCCCGGCCGGCAGCGGGCGCAGCAGCGCGGCGCGCCGTTCCGTCAGCTCCGCCCGCCGCCGCGCCAGCAGCAGCCGGTTGGCCTGGTCGCGGGCCGCCACCGGCACCCCGTCGAGGCGGCCGATCCGCTCCGGCTCGCGGCCGACCAGCCACCGGCGCTCGGCCGGGGTGAGGCCAGCCCACCACCGGCTCACCTCGGCCGGCCCGGCCCCGGGTGACGGTCGTGGGCCCGGCGGGACGCTCACCCAGCCGGTCGCCGCCGCCGTCGCCAACTCGGCCAGCCGGCCGGTCGCCTCCCGGTCCGCCGCGCCGGCCAGCGCCAGCGCGCCCCGGATCCCGGCACTCACCCGCACCACCGCCGGACCGACCACGGCGGCCGGCCGGGGACGGGCCGGATCGGGCCGGACCGCCCCGGCCCGGTCCACCAGCAGGCCGCCCGCGTCGGCCTGGGCCACGGCGGCGCCCAGCCGCGCCCTCGCCGCGCCGACCCGGGCGGCGAACTCGGCGAGCACCTGGTCGACCTCGACGAGCGCGGGCAGCACGTCGGTCAGCGCGGTCCGCAGCTCGCCGATCCGTCCCTGCGCCGTGCCCGAGGCCGAACCCGACCAGCCGGGGTGCAGCGCACCGATCCGGGCGCTCAGCCCGTCGGCCCGGCGCCGGACCGGGCCGGTCAGCCCTCGCCACGCGGCACCCGCCGCCACCCACGCTCCCGGGTCGGCCCGCCAGAGCTGCGCGTAGCCGACCGGCACCGGGTCGTCCGCCGGCCGGCCGCCGCGTCCCGCGGAGGCGGTCGCCGTGCTCATCGCGGGATCCCGGCGAGCCGGCGGGCGGCCCGCTCGTCCACCGTCTCGTAGCCGTCGGCGGCGGCGCGGACCGCCTCGGCGGTGGCCGCCACCCGGACGGCGAGCGACCCGCACCAGCGCTGCACCGCCGCCTCCAGGTCGGCCAGCGCCGCCCCGGCCCGCCAGCCGTCGGCCGGCACCGTCAGCCCCGGCTCGGCGGCCGGCCCCCGGGCCAGCCGGTAGGCGTCGTCGGTCAGCTCCCGGGCCACCCCCCGCAGCAGCTCCGGCTCGACGCGCAACGGCTCCTCGCCCATGGGTGCCCTCCCTACGATCCGGCGGACGGACAGCGGGGACGCTACGGCCGGGCGGGCGACCCGCGCCGGCCCTGTGGACAACGGGCGGTGGGCGTACGCCGGGTTTTCCACAGGCGTTCTCCACGGCCGGTCCGCGGCCCCGGGCGCCGGTAGGGTGAGGCCGTGATCGTGGCTGTCGGCATCGACGTCGTGCTGGTCGACCGGTTCACCCGGTCCCTGGCGCGCACGCCGTCGCTCGCCGACCGGCTCTTCACCGAGACCGAGCGCCACACCCGCTCCGGCAGCCCGCGCTCTCCGGAATCCATGGCCGCCCGGTTCGCGGCGAAGGAGGCGGTGGCCAAGGCGCTCGGCGCGCCGGCCGGGCTCAGCTGGCACGACTGCGAGGTCGTGCCCGACGCGGCGGGCCGGCCCTGGCTGCGGGTCGCCGGCACGGTGGCCGCCGCGGCGGCCGAGCGCGGGATCAGCCGCTGGCACCTGTCGTTGTCGCACGACGGCGGGATCGCCTCGGCCATGGTGGTCGCGGAAGGGTGAGCCGGACCCGGCGGGCCGGTCGCCCGGTCCGGGGACGAACGGGACGAACGGACGGGACGGGGTGGCATGAGAAAGGTGTGGCGGGTCGCGGACGTACGCGCGGCGGAGGCAGGCCTCATGGCCACCCTGCCGCCCGGGGCGCTCATGCAGCGGGCCGCCGCCGGGCTGGCTCGCCGCTGCGCGCTGCTGCTGGGTGATCGGGGCGGCGTCTACGGCGCCCGGGTGCTGCTGCTGGTCGGCTCCGGCGACAACGGCGGCGACGCCCTCTACGCGGGCGCGCACCTGGCCCGGCGGGGCGCGGCGGTCGCCGCCCTGCTGCTCACCCCGGGCCGGGCGCACGCCGACGGGTTGGCCGCGCTGCGCGCCGCCGGTGGGCGCGTCGTCGACCGGCCGCCGGCCGTGGTGGATCTGGTGCTCGACGGGATCGTCGGGATCGGCGGCACCGGCGGGCTGCGGGAGACCGCCGACCAGCTCGCCGCGAGCCTCGCCGAGCGCATCGGGCGGGACGGCACGCGGGCCACGGTGGTCGCGGTCGACGTGCCGAGCGGCGTCGCGGTCGACACCGGGAACGTGCCGCTCACCGCCTCCGGCCGGCCCTGCGCCGTTCGCGCCGATGTGACGGTCGCGTTCGGCGCGCTGAAGCCGGCCCTGGTGGTCGGCCCGGCCGCACCCCTCGCCGGGCACATCGAGCTGGTCGACATCGGGCTGGAGCCGTGGCTGCGCGGCACCCCGGCGCTGCGCGTCACCGAGTGGTCCGACCTGGTCGACTGGTGGCCCCGGCTCGGTGCGTCCTCGGAGAAGTACAGCCGGGGCGTGGTCGGGGTGGCCACCGGCTCGGCCACCTATCCGGGCGCGGCGGTGCTGTCGGTGAGCGGCGCGCTGGCCGGCCCCACCGGCATGGTCCGCTACGCGGGCGGCGCCCGCGCGGAGGTCCTGCACCAGCACCCGTCGGTGATCGCCACCGACCGGGTCGCCGCCTCCGGCCGGGTGCAGGCCTGGGTCTGCGGCTCCGGGCTGGGCACCGGCGAGGAGTCCGCCGCCGAACTGCGCGCGGTGCTCGCCGCGCCGGTGCCGGCGGTGCTCGACGCCGACGCGCTCACCCTGCTGGTCGACGGCAAGCTGGCGGACCGGCTGCGCGGGCGCGACGCGCCGATCGTGGTGACCCCGCACGACCGCGAGTACGCCCGGCTGTGCGGCGAGACCCCCGGGGCGGACCGGGTCGGGGCGGCGCTGCGGCTGGCCGCCTGGATGAACGCGGTGGTGCTACTCAAGGGCGACCGCACGATCATCGGCACCCCGGACGGCCGGGCCTACGTCAATCCCACCGGCACGCCGGTGCTGGCCACCGGGGGCACCGGGGACGTGCTGGCCGGGCTGCTCGGCTCGCTGCTCGCCGCCGGGCTGGCCCCGGAGCGGGCGGCCGCCGCGGCGGCGTACCTGCACGGGCTGGCCGGCCGGGAGGCGGCGCGCGGCGGTCCGGTGACCGCGCCCGACGTGGCGACCGCGCTCCGCCCGGTGCTGGCCCGCCTGCCCTGAGCGCGACGGCGGCCGGCACGCGACGGCGGCCGGCACGCGACGGCGGCGGGCAGGCGACGGCGGGCGACGGCGGGCGACGGCGGCGGTCCGGCGACGGCGGCCGGCACGTGGCGGGCGGCCCGCTCGCGGCCGGTGCGACGGGGGCCGCACGCGGTCGAGAAGGCTGGCCGCGCGGCTCGCGGCCATGGTGATCACCGACGGAAGTAGGCTGAGGGCATGTGGCAGTCGGAGGTGCGCGTCGATCTGGACGCGATCCGGGAGAACGTGGCCCGGCTCAAGTCGGGCACCAGCGCCGAGCTGATGGCGGTGGTCAAGGCCGACGGCTACGGCCACGGCATGGTGCCGGCGGCCAACGCGGCGCTCGACGCCGGGGCGGACTGGCTCGGCGTCTGCACTCTCGACGAGGCGCTCCTGCTGCGCCAGGAGGGTGTCACCGCGCCCGTGCTGGCCTGGCTGCTCGACCCGGGGCTGCCGTTGCACGACGGGGTCGCGGTCGGTGTCGACCTGGGCTGCGCCAGCCTCACCCAGCTCGACGAGATGATCGAGGCGGGCCGGCGGGCGGACCGTCCGGCCCGGCTGCACCTCAAGATCGACACCGGGCTGTCCCGCGGCGGGGCGACCGTCGCCGACTGGCCGGCGCTGCTGGAGGCCGCCGCGAAGGCCCAGGCCGACGGCCTGGTCGAGGTGGTCGGCGTGTGGAGCCACTTCGTGTACGCGGACTCGCCCGGCCACCCCACCACCGACCGGCAGTTGGCCGTGTTCCACGAGGGGCTGGAGATGGTGGAGCGGGCCGGGTTGCGCCCCCGCTACCGGCACCTGGCCAACTCGGCAGCCACGCTGACCCGCCCGGACACCCACTTCGACCTGGTCCGCCCCGGCCTGGCCGTCTACGGCCTCTCCCCGATCGAGGGCGAGCAGTTCGGCCTGCGCCCGGCGATGACGGCCCGCGCCCGGGTGATGCTGACCAAGCGGGTCCCGGCCGGCACCGGCGTCTCGTACGGGCACACCTACCTCACCGAGCAGGAGGCGAACCTGGCGGTCGTCCCGCTCGGTTACGCCGACGGGGTGCCCCGGCACGCCTCGAACACGGGCCCGGTGCAGCTCGCCGGCAAGCGGCGGACCATCTCGGGGCGGGTCTGCATGGACCAGTTCGTCGTCGACTGCGGCGAGGACGAGGTGGCCGCCGGTGACGTGGCCACCCTCTTCGGCAGCGGGGCGGACGGCGAGCCCACCGCCGACGACTGGGCCGAGGCGGTCGGCACCATCAACTACGAGATCGTGACCCGGTTCGGCGGCGTCCGGGTGCCCCGGGTCTACGACGGCGAGCGCCCGTGAGCCAGCGGTTCCGGATTCCGCGGCCGAGGACCGCCGCCGGCCGGGCCGCCGGGGTGGTGGGCGCCGCGCTCGGTGTGGCCGCCGCCGGGCTCGCCGCAGGGGTGGTGAGTGAGCGGGTCCTGGTCCGCCGCCTCAAGTCCGACCCCGCGGACCCGTACGCCGAGGAGGTGTTCGGCGAGCAGCGGCACGACGCGGCGTACCTGCTGGAGATGCCGGACGGCACGGACATCCACGTGGAGGTGGTCGAGCCGACCCGCCCGGTCGCCGGGCATCCGACCGTGGTGCTGGTGCACGGCTTCTGCCTGGACATGGGCACGTTCCACTTCCAGCGCAAGATGCTCGCGGCGCGCGGCGACTACCGGGTCGTCGCCTACGACCAGCCCGGGCACGGCCGCTCCGGGAAGCTGGAGACCGGCGACTACGACCTGGCCGCGCTGGGCCACACCCTGCGCCGGGTGATCGACGAGGTGGCCCCGGAGGGGCCGCTCGTGCTGGTCGGCCACTCGATGGGCGGCATGACGATCATGGCGTTGGCCGAGCTGTACCCGGAGCTGTTCGGCGACCGGGTGGTCGGCACGGTGCTGATGGCCACCTCGGGCGGGCTGCTCGCGGAGACCAAGCTCGTGGCGCCCGCGCTGCTCGGCCGGGTCGGCGCGCCGGTCATCTACATGATGAGCAACGCCACCCGGTACGGCGGCACGGTGATCGACAAGGCCCGCAAGTCGACCTCCAACGTGGCGTGGCTGCTCACCCGCAGGTACGGCTTCGGCACCCCGAAGCCCAGCCCGGCCCTGGTGTCCTACGTCGAGACGATGAACTCCCGCACCTCGGCCGACACGGTCACCCGCTACCTGCGCACCCTGGCCACCCACTCGCGGTTCCCCGCGCTGGCCGCGCTGGCCGGCACGCCGGTGCTGGTGATCGTGGGCGACAAGGACATGATCACGCCGGTGACGCACTCCGAGGAGATCGTCCGGCGGCTGCCGCACGCCGAGTTCGTGAAGATCCACGACAGCGGGCACGTGGTGATGCTGGAGCACGCCGACGAGGTGAACGCGGCGCTGGAAAGGTTCCTGGAATCGCTGTGAGCGCGAGGAGTGAGCCGGGGTTGCGAGCCCCGCAGTCGCGAGCCGAGGTGGCGCTGTGAGCGCGAGGAGTGAGCCGGGGTTGCGAGCCCCGCAGTCGCGAGCCGAGGTGGCGCTGTGAAGGTGCTGGAGCTCAAGACGATCGACGACACACACGGGTTGGGCCGCCGGCTGGCCGGGGTGCTGCGCGCCGGTGATCTGCTGCTGCTCAGCGGCCCGCTGGGCGCCGGCAAGACGGCGCTGACCCAGGGCATCGGCGCCGGCCTCGGGGTGCGGGGCGACATCACCTCGCCGACCTTCGTGATCGCCCGGGTGCACCGGCCGGATCCGGCCCGGGGCGGCCGGGTGACCCTGGTGCACGCCGACGCGTACCGGCTGGGGGAGTCGGCCGACCCGCGCGCCGAGATCGACGACCTGGACCTGGACGCCTCGGTGGACGAGGCGGTCACCGTGGTCGAGTGGGGCGAGGGGATGGTCGAGCAACTGGTCGACGCCCACCTGCGGGTGCGTATCGACCGGCGGGACGACGACACCCGGGTGGTCACCCTGGAGCCGGTCGGCGGCGACTGGGCGGAGCGGCTCACCACCCTGGACTGACCCCGTGTCGTACCCGCTGCCTAGAGTGCCGGGGACCGACCAGACGCGGTGAAAGGTTGCCGATGCCCCACGACGCTCCCACCCTCGACCTGCTGGCGCTCCTGCCGGATGCCTGGCGGGCGGCGCTCACCCCGCACCTCGACCCGGCCCGCACCGCGGCGCTGGCCGAGTTCGTCGCCGGGGAATACGCCACCGGCATGGTCTTCCCGCCGGTCGAGGACCTGTTCTCGGCCTACCGCCTGTGCGGGCCGACGGAGACCCGGGTGCTGATCCTGGGGCAGGACCCCTACCACCGGGCGGGGCAGGCGCACGGGCTGAGCTTCAGCGTGCGCGACGGGGTGGCGGTGCCGCCGTCGCTGCGCAACGTCTTCAAGGAGCTGGGCGAGGACCTGGGCGTGCCGAAGCCGGCCGGCGGCAACCTGAGCGGCTGGGCGGCGCAGGGCGTGCTGTTGCTCAACGCGGTGCTGACCGTCCGGCAGGCCACGCCGGGCTCGCACGCCAACAAGGGCTGGGAGGAGTTCACCGACGCCACGATCCGGGCCCTCGACGCGCTCGACCAGCGGGTGGTCTTCCTGCTCTGGGGCGGCTACGCCCGCAAGAAGGCCGCCCTGGTCACCAACCCCAACCACGTGGTGCTGGAGGCCGGCCACCCGAGCCCCATGAACCCGCGCGGGTTCCTGGGCAGCCGCCCGTTCAGCGCGGCCAACAAGGCGCTCGCCGACGCCGGCCTGCCCACGATCGACTGGGATCGCACCGCCGGTTGACGTCGAGCCGGCGCCACCGGTCCGCCCTCCGACGCCAGCGGTGACGGGGGAGGGGCGTCACCGCCGGTAACCGGGGCGGCGACTAGGCTGGCATACCGTGCTCGTACTCGTGGTGGACTCCTCGACGCCCGCGGTGACCGCGGCGCTGGTCGAGGTCTCGGCGGACGGCGTCGCGGCCCGCGCGCAGCGGTGCACGGTCGACGCCCGGGCGCACGGCGAGCTGCTCGCCCCGCAGGTCGACGCGGTGCTGGCCGACGTCGACGCCCGCCCGGCCGACCTGGCGGCGATCGTCGCCGGGCTCGGCCCGGGGCCGTTCACCGGGCTGCGGGTCGGCCTGGTCACCGCAGCCACCATGGGCCAGGTGCTCGGCATCCCGACGTACGGGGTCTGCTCGCTGGACGGGATCGGCCACCCGGCGGCCGCCGGCGAGCCGGTCCTGGCCGCCAGCGACGCCCGCCGCCGGGAGGTCTACTGGGCCGTCTACGACGGCGCCGGCCAGCGCATCGCCGGTCCGAACGTGGACGCCCCCGCGGTCGCCGCCGAGCGGGCCCGGGACCTGGCCGTCACGGTCGCGGTCGGCGACGGCGCGCACCGGTACGCCGACGTCCTCGGCCTGCCGGTCCGGGAGGAGCCGCGCTACCCGGACGCCCTGGCGCTGGCCCGCCTGGCCGCCGAGCGGATCCGCGCGGGCGCCCCCGGCGAGCCGCTCACCCCGCTCTACCTGCGCCGCCCGGACGCGGTGGCGGCCACCGGGCACAAGCCGGTCCTGCAATGAGCCAGGTCCGACTGGGCCGGTTCCGCTGGTGGCACGTCGACGAGGTGCTGCCCCTGGAGGCGGACCTGTTCGGCGCCGAGCGGTGGTCCCCGGCGATGTTCTGGAACGAGCTTGCCAACGGCCACCACTACCTGGTCGCCACCGACGACGAGGGCACGGTGCTCGGCTACGCGGGGCTCATGGTGGCGCCGCCCGACGAGGCGTGGGTGCAGAACATCGCGGTCCGCCGGGACGCGCAGCGCCGTGGGATCGGCCGGCTGCTGCTGGAGGCGCTGCTCGCCGAGGCGGCCCGGCGTGGGGTGCGCAGCACGCTGCTGGAGGTCGCCGCCGACAACGCTCCCGCCCAGCGGCTCTACGCGATGTACGGCTTCGAGCCGATCGGCGTGCGCCGCGGCTACTACCAACCGAGCAACACCGACGCGCTGGTCATGCAGCGCAACGAGGACTGACGCGCATGGCTGACGAACCCCTGATCCTCGGCATCGAGACCTCCTGCGACGAGACCGGCGTGGGCATCGTCCGCGGGCACACCCTGCTCGCCGACGCGCTGGCCTCCAGCGTCGAGGAGCACGCCCGGTTCGGCGGCGTGGTGCCCGAGGTGGCCAGCCGTGCCCACCTGGAGGCCATCGTGCCGACCATGGACCGGGCGCTGCGCGAGGCCGGGGTGACCATCGCCGACATCGACGCGATCGCCGTCACCTCCGGGCCGGGCCTGGCCGGCGCGCTGCTCGTCGGGGTCGCCGCCGCCAAGGGGTACGCGGTGGCCGCCGAGAAGCCGGTGTACGGGGTGAACCACCTCGCCGCGCACGTGGCCGTGGACACTCTGGAACACGGCCCGCTGCCCGAGCCGGCGATCGCCCTGCTGGTGTCCGGCGGGCACTCCTCGCTGCTGCGCGTCGACGACCTGGCCCGGGAGGTCACCCCGCTCGGCGCGACCATCGACGACGCGGCCGGCGAGGCGTTCGACAAGGTGGCCCGGCTGCTCGGGCTGCCCTTCCCGGGCGGCCCGTTCATCGACCGGGAGGCGCGGGCCGGCGACCCGGCGGCGATCGCCTTCCCGCGCGGGCTGACCGCGCCCAAGGACCTGGCCGGGCACCGCTTCGACTTCTCCTTCTCGGGCCTCAAGACCGCGGTGGCCCGCTGGGTGGAGGCGCGGCAGCGGGCGGGCGAGCCGGTGCCGGTGGCCGACGTGGCCGCGTCCTTCCAGGAGGCGGTCTGCGACGTGCTGGTCGGCAAGGCGCTGGACGCCTGCCGCACCAGCGGCATCGACACGCTCGTGATCGGCGGCGGGGTGGCGGCCAACTCGCGGCTGCGGGCGATGGCCGAGCACCGGGCGGCGAAGCACGGCGTCCGGGTGCGTACACCCCGGCCGAAGCTCTGCACCGACAACGGCGCCATGGTGGCCGCGCTCGGCTCGCACCTGGTCGCCGCGGGCGTCGCCCCGAGCCGGCTGGACCTGCCCGCCGACTCCGCCATGCCGCTGACCGTGGTCAGCGTCTGAGGCGGGGAGGGGACCGACGTGATCGTCCGGATGTGGGAGGCGAAGGCCGAGCCGTACGGCTTCGCCGACCTGATCACCTGGGTGTGCGAGACCGCGCTGCCCGAGTTCGAGCACGAGCCGCTGCACCTGTCCAGCGAGGTGTTCTCCTCCACCGACCACCGGGTGGTGGTGATCTCGAAGTGGCGGAGCAACCCCCGGGAACTGCCCGAGCCGCCCATGCGGCTGGTCGCCCGGCCGCCGCACAGCTGGGACTTCACCCAGGTCGACCGCTGACCCGGCGGCCCCCCTGACCGGCGGGAAACTGGTTGGCGTCCGCCCCGGCCCGGCACCTAGCGTCGGGTGGTCATGCGTTTCTCACCCGCCGGCGATCCCGGCACCCCCGACGCCCGGTCCGCCACCCGTTACCTGGTCTGGCTCGCCGGTCGACACCCGCTGCTCTTCGGCGGCGCCATCGCCCTCGGCGTCACCTGGATGGTGGCGCAGGCGCTGATGCCGGCCGCCATCGGCCGGGCCGTCGACGCCGGCCTGGCCCACCGCGACCCGGACGCCCTGGTCCGCTGGGGCCTCGTCCTGCTCGGGCTGGGCGTCGTCCAGGCGGTGACGGGGATCCTGCGGCACCGCTGCGCGGCGCACAACTGGCTGGGCGCCGCGTACCGCACGGTGCAGGTCACCGTGGACGCCACCAACCGGCTCGGCGCCGCGCTGCCCCGCCGGGTCGCCGCGGGCGAGGTGGTGAGCATCGGTACGGCCGACATCGAGCACATCGGCAGCGCCGTCGACATCACCGCCCGGGGCACCGGATCGCTGGTCGCCATCGCCACCGTGTCGGTGATCCTGCTCACCGCGTCCGTGCCGCTCGGCCTCGTCGTGGTGCTCGGGGTGCCGCTGCTCATGGCGCTGGTGGCGCTGCTGATCCGGCCACTGCACCGGCAGCAGGCGGCGTACCGGGAGTCGACCGGTGAGCTGACCGCCCGGGCCGGCGACATCGTCTCGGGGCTGCGGGTGCTGCGCGGGGTGGGCGGTGAGCCGGTGCTGGGCGCCCGCTACCGGGAGCAGTCCCAGGCGCTGCGGGCGGACGGCCTGCGGGTGGCCCGGGTGGAGTCGCTCATCCAGGCCGCGCAGATCCTGCTGCCCGGCGTCTTCGTGGTGCTGGTGACCTGGCTCGGGGCCCGGTTCGCGCTGCGCGGCGAGATCAGCGCGGGTCAACTCGTCTCCTTCTACGGCTACACGGCGTTCCTGGTCAGCCCGCTGCGCAACCTCACCGAGGCGGCCGACAAGCTGACCCGGGGGCACGTCGCAGCCCGCCGGGTGGTGCGGCTGCTCCGCCTGGCCCCGGAGTTCACCGACCCGGCCCGCCCGGTGGCGGTGCCCGAGGGGCCGGGCGAGCTGGTGGACGTGCGCTCGGGGCTGGTGCTGCGGCCGGGCCGGCTCACCGCGCTGGCCGCCACCGCACCCGAGGACGCCGCCGAGATCGCCGACCGCCTCGGCCGGTACGCCGACGGGGACGTGACGCTGCACGGCGTACCGCTGCGGGACGTGGCGCTGGCAACGGTGCGCGAGCGGATCCTGGTGGCCGACAACGACGCGCAGCTGTTCAGCGGCGCGCTCCGCACGGAGCTCGACCCGCACGACCGGGGCGATCGCCGGGCGGTGGAGGCGGCGCTGGTCGCGGCGAGCGCCACGGACATCGTCGAGGCGCTGCCCGGCGGCCTGGACGGCCCGGTGGCCGAGCGCGGCCGGGAGTTCTCCGGCGGGCAGCGGCAGCGGCTGCGGCTGGCGCGGGCGCTGGTCGCCGACCCGGAGACGTTGATCCTGGTCGAGCCGACCAGCGCGGTGGACGCGCACACCGAGGCGCGCGTCGCCGACCGGCTGGCCGCCGCGCGGCGCGGCCGGACGACGCTGGTCTGCACCACCAGCCCGCTGGTGCTCGGTCGCGCCGAGCACGTGGTCTTCGTGGAGGACGGCAAGGTGGTCGCCGAGGGCCGCCACGACGAGTTGCTGGTTGCCGAGCCCCGGTACCGGGCCGCGGTGAGCCGGGAGGAGGACCGGTGAGCAACGCCCTGCCCGTCGCCGACGCGCGGCAGGTCCGCCGGTACGCGCGGGAGCTGTTCCGCCGGCACCCGCGCGGCCTGGCCGCGGCGCTCGGCCTGCACGCGCTCGCCGCGGCCGCCGGCCTGGTCGCGCCCCGGCTCCTCGGCGACCTCGTCGAGGGGATCTCGCGCGGGGTCGGCGCCGTGACGGTCGACCGGATCGCCCTGGCCATCGCGGGTTTCGTGGTCGCCCAGTCGGTGCTGGTCCGCTTCGCCCACCTGGCCTCGGCCCGGCTCGGCGAGCGGGTCCTCGCCGAGCTGCGCGAGGAGTTCGTCGACCGGGTGCTGGCCCTGCCGCTGTCCACGGTGGAGCGGGCCGGCACCGGTGACCTGCTCACCCGCACGTCCCGGGACGTCGCGGCGCTGTCCCGCACGGTCCGGTTCGCCGCCCCGGAGACGCTGATCGCGGCGGTCACGGTGCTGCTGATCCTCGGCGCCGTGGTGCTGACCGGGCCGCTGCTGGTCCTGCCCTGCCTGCTCGCGGTGCCCATGCTGGTCGCCGGCACCCGCTGGTACCTGCGCCGGGCGCCGGCCGGCTACCTGCGGGAGAACGCCGCGTACTCCGACATCACCGACGGGATCAGCGAGACCGTCGAGGGAGCCCGGACCACGGAGGCGCTGCGCCAGCAGGCCCGCCGCCGGGCCCGTACCGACGCCGACATCCGCCGGTCGTACGCGGCCGAGTACTACACCCTGAACCTGCGGACGGTCTTCTTCCCGATCGCCGAGATCGGCTACCTGCTGCCGGTGGCCGGCACGCTGCTGCTCGGCGGCTGGTTCTACCTGGAGGGCTGGGTCAGCCTCGGGCAGGTCACCGCGGCCACCCTCTACGCCCAGCAGCTGGTGGACCCGGTCGACCGGCTGCTCTCCTGGCTGGACGAGTTCCAGGTCGGCGGCGCCTCGCTGGCCCGGTTGCTCGGCGTGGCCGAGCCGGCCGAGGCCGCCGACCGGCCGGCCGGAGCCGCCGACGCGTCGCCCGACCGGCCGGTCGGCGACGACGGGCGGCTCGCGGCCCACGACGTCCGGTACGCGTACCGCGCCGGACACGACGTGCTGCACGGGGTGACCCTGGTGCCCCGGCCGGGGGAGAAGCTGGCCATGGTCGGCCCGTCCGGTGCGGGGAAGTCCACCCTGGGCCGGCTGCTGGCCGGGGTGCACCCGCCGCGCGCCGGCACGGTGTCCGTGGACGGCCGGCCGCTCAGCGGGCTGCCCCTGGCCGAGCTGCGCACCCATGTCGCGCTGGTCAGCCAGGAGCACCACGTCTTCATCGGCACCCTCGCCGACAACGTGGCGATGGTCCGCCCGTCCGCCGGGCCCGCCGAGGTGCGAGCGGCGCTCGCCGCGGTCGACGCGCTCGACTGGGCGGAGGCGCTGCCGGACGGGCTGGACACCCGCGTCGGCGCCGGCGGGCACCCGCTCTCGCCGGCCCAGGCGCAGCAGCTCGCGCTGGCCCGGCTGGTGCTCGCCGACCCGCACACCCTGGTGCTGGACGAGGCCACCTCGCTGATCGACCCGCGGGCGGCCCGGGCGCTGGAACGCTCGCTGGCGGCCGTGCTCCAGGGTCGGACCGTCATCGCCATCGCGCACCGGCTCTTCTCCGCGCACGACGCGGACCGGGTGGCGGTGGTCGAGGACGGCCGGATCACCGAGCTGGGCCCGCACGACGAGCTGGTCGCGGCCAACGGCTCGTACGCGGCCCTCTGGCGCTCCTGGCACGGCTGACCGAGAGGCCCCCGCCGGAACACCGTTGGGGGCCCCGTGGCCAACAGCGTCATCAGGTGCGGCGCAGCAGCCGCCAGGTCGCGTACCCGCCGGTGGCCAGGGCGAGCAGGAAGACGGCCCACACGAGGGTGGTGCTGACCTGGGTCCCGCCGCTGCTGCCGACGTTGGCCCCGGCGGCCGCGATCAGCGAGTCGCTCTGCGCCGGGGGCATGGCGGGAGGCGGGAGCTGCTGCCAGCGGACCAGCCCGGTGCTCTCCAGCATCAGCATGTGGTTGGTGACGAAGGTGTTCGTCTGGTCGGCGAGCTTGCGCACGATCGGGTCCCGGGTGCTGGCCCGGACCGCGCCGATCACCGGGAAGATGTTGCCGTGCGCGACCCGCAGCCGGGTCACGAAGATCTGGTCGAACTGGGCGCCGGTGGCGTTCTGCATCTCGGTCAGCCAGCCCTGCTGCTGGGTGGTCGGTGTGGTCGGCAGGGTGGCGCCCAGCTTGTTCGCGGCCTCGACCACGAGCTGGTCCAGGACGCCGTGCTGTCGCGCGATCTCCGCGCCGATCTCCCGTACCCGCTTCGACTGGCCCTTCTCGGCGGCCATCTGCCCGGCCGGCATCTCCCAGAGCCCGGCCAGCCGTACGCCGTTGAGCAGCGTCATGTCGGCGGCGTTGAGCTGCACGACGGGGTTGGGGGCGGCCAGTGCCGCGCCGGGAAGGACGCCGATCCCCGCGGCGAGCGCGACGAGCAGCAGGATCACCCGGTGCGCCAGCCGGCGGCGTACGGATTCCAGCGGTGCCATGGTTGCGGTGCCTCCTCGGTCCGGACCGGTACGCGGGATGGCGCGGACGGCCGCCCCCGCGGCCGTCCGTCCGCCCACTGGTACGGATCACGAGCCGATTCAGTTCACCGCCCGCGGCGGCCGGTCACCCGACGTCGAGCGGGTCGGCGAGGAGGCGCTCGAAGGCCAGCTCGGCGGCGCCGATGAGCGCCGCGTCGTCGCCGAGTTTCGGGGTACGCAGCCGCACGTGCTCCAGGCAGGCGGGCAGCCCGTTGGAGTTGAGCCGGCTGCGCACCTGGGCGGCGGCGGCCAGGTAGAGGTCGCGCATGGTGCCACCGAAGATGACCATCTCCGGGTTGAAGATGTTGACCAGGTTGGCCACGCCGAAGCCGAGCCAGTCGCCGGCCTGCCGCACGGCGGTCTGGGCCCGGGCGTCGCCCCGGTCGGCGGCGTCGAAGACGGCCAGCAGCGCCTCCCGGCCCCGCGCGTCGGAGCGGCCGGCGGCGCGGAGCAGCCCGTGCTCGCCGATCTCGGTCTCCCAGCAGCCGCGCCGCCCGCAGTCGCAGCGCATCCCGTCCCGGACCACCACCATGTGGCCGACCTCGCCGCTGTAGCCGCCGTGCCCGGTGAGCCGCCGCCCGCCGGCGATGATGCCGGCACCGACACCGACGTCCCCGTAGAGGTAGATGACGTTGTCGCAGCCGGCCGCGACGCCCCGGGCGTGCTCGGCGAAGGCGGCCACGTCGGCCACGTTGCCCACGGTGATGGGCACGTCGACGCCCAGCTCGGCGGCGAGCGCCGCGCCGATGGGCTCGTCCACCCAACCGGTGGTGGGGCTGAGCCGCACCAGCCCGTCCTCGCGGCGGACCATCCCGCAGACCGCCACCCCGGCGCCGACGCAGATCGAGTCGGGCGGCACGGACCGGTGCATCTCCCGCACCGCGTCGGCCAGCAGCGGGGCGGCCGCCCCGGCGACCAGGTTCCGCGGCCGTTCCAGCTCCCGGCGGTCGAGCACCTCACCGCCGAGCCCGACCCGCGCGGCCCGCAGCCGGTCCACCTCGATGCTGTACGCGTACGCGTAGACCCGCGCCGACTCGGGCCGGACGACCAGCGACGGTCGTCCGGCCCGGCCGGTCTCCTTCGGCGTCCCCTCGCTGACCAGACCGGCGCCGGCCAGGTCGGCGGTCAGCGCGCCGATGGTGCTGCGGTTGAGGCCGAGCGCGGTGGTCAGCTCCGCCCGGGTGGTGGCCCCCCGCACGTGGACGTAGCGGAGCAACGCGCCGAGGTTCTGCCGACGGATCTCGTCCTGGCTCGGTCCCGCACGCATCGCCACCGTCATGTCCGTACCGGGTTCAGCGGGTGCCCGTGGCGGCGGCCCGCCGCCGGGACAGCGCGTCGATCGTGGCGGCGGCGAGCAGCACCACTCCGGTGACCACGTACTTCACGCCCGAGCTGTAACCCATCAGTCCCATACCGTTGTCGATGACCGCGACCACCGCGCCACCGAGCACGGCGTCGAGGACCCGCCCCTTGCCGCCGAACAGGCTGGTGCCGCCGATCACCGCCGCGCCGACGGCGTAGAGCAGTACGTTACTGCCACCGGTGTTGGGGTCGACCGAGTTGGCCCGGCTGGCCGCCACGATGCCGCCGATCGCCGCCATCGTGGAGCAGATGACGAAGACGGAGATGCGGATCCGGTCGACGTTGATGCCGGCCCGGCGGGCCGCCTCGGCGTTGCCACCGACGGCGTAGACGTGCCGGCCGTAGCTGGTGCGCTGGAGCACGAACGTCCAGATCACCAGCAGCAGCGCGATGATCGGCACCACGATCGGCACGCCCTTGAGCGAGACGACCAGCACGTTGCGGCTGCGCTCCAGGTTGAGCACGTAGACCGCGAGGCCGAGGATGACGGCGAGGCCGACGATCCGGGCGATGACCACCGCGAACGGGTCGGTGAGCAGGCCACGGGCGGCGCGGTTGCGGTGCCGCAGCAGTTGCGCGGCCGCGTACCCGGCGACGGCCACCCCGGCCAGCGCCCAGCCGAGCGCGGGGGAGAGGTTGCGGTTGGCGATGGCGAGGAGGACGTCGTCGCGCACCGAGATGTTGGAGCCCTCCTTCATGAGCATCAGCACGATGCCCTGGAAGGCGAGGAAGCCGGCCAGGGTGACCACGAAGGAGGGGATGCCGACCTTCGCCACCAGCAGGCCGAGCCCGGTGCCGATCACCAGGCCGGTGAGGACGGCGGCGAGCACCGCCACGTACCACGGGTAGCCGAGTTCGGTGACGACGTTGGCCAGGATGGCCGCGCAGACGCCGCTGGCGAAGCCCGCGGAGAGGTCGATCTCGCCGAGCAGCAGGACGAAGACCAGGCCCATCGCGATCAGGGTGACCGCGGCGCCCTGCGTGAACAGGTTGGCGAAGTTGCCGGCCGTGAAGAACGTCGGGCGGGCGATCGAGAAGCCGACGGCCAGCGCGAAGAGCATGAACACGGCGGGCAGCGCGCCGATGTCGCCACCGCGTACCCGGCGCCAGTAGTTGTTGAAGTGCGAGCCGACGGTGGGCGCCGGCGCGACCGCGGCGGGGCCTTCCTTCTTGACGGCGGTGGTGGTCATCGGACGGCTCCTGGAGTCGTGTCGGCGGGCGCGGCGCCGGTGCCGTTGCTGCCCGTGTCGGCGAGGCCGAGGTTGCCGGAGCGACCGGCGGTGATCAGCTCGACCACCTGCGAGTGCGTGATGTCGCTGGTCTTGACCTGGGCGACCATCTGGCCGAGGTAGAGGGCGGCGATGCGGTCGGAGACCGCGAAGACGTCGTTCATGTTGTGCGAGATGAGCACCACGGCCAGGCCGTTGTCGGCGAGCCGGCGGACCAGCTCCAGGACCTGGGCGGTCTGCGCGACGCCGAGGGCGGCGGTGGGCTCGTCGAGAATGACCAGCTTGCTGTTCCAGAGCACCGCCTTGGCGATGGCCACGGTCTGCCGCTGCCCGCCGGAGAGGCTGGACACGTGCTGGCGCAGCGACTTGACGGTCCGCACGCTCAGCCCGGCCAGGGTCTCGGCGGCCATCTGCTCCATGGTCGGCTCGTCGAGCACGATGCCGCTGCGCTTCTCCCGGCCGAGGAACATGTTCTGCACGATGTCGAGGTTGTCGCAGAGCGCGAGGTCCTGGTAGACGACCTCGATGCCCAGCGCGGCGGCGTCCCGGGGGCTGTTGATGCTCACCGGCCGGCCGTCGAAGTGGAACTCGCCGGCGTCGGTGGGATGGATGCCGCTGATGCACTTGACCAGGGTCGACTTGCCGGCGCCGTTGTCGCCGACCAGCGCGGTCACCTCGCCGGGGTACGCGGCGAAGGCCACGTCGCGCAGCACCTGGACGGGACCGAAGCTCTTGTCGATCCCGCGTAGCTCCAGCAGGGGGGTTGCGGACAC
This sequence comes from Micromonospora chaiyaphumensis, assembly GCF_900091435.1. Classification (GTDB taxonomy): domain Bacteria; phylum Actinomycetota; class Actinomycetes; order Mycobacteriales; family Micromonosporaceae; genus Micromonospora; species Micromonospora chaiyaphumensis. The sequence goes on along the minus strand of NZ_FMCS01000004.1, from coordinate 317,347 downwards.
GGGGGTCTCCTTGGGAAACGGAGGGAAGGTCTCGGATCCCGTCCGGCGTGGGCGCCGCCCGGCACGGGTGTCCGTGCCGGGCGGCGCCGCCTGGAGCGGGGGATGGGTCAGCTGATGCCGGCGTCGGTGCAGAGCTTGGCGAAGTTACCGGTGCAGAGCTCGTCCTTGGTGACGTAGCCGTCGGCCACGACGTCCTTGACGTTGTCCTTGTAGATCGCCTTCGGCTCCAGCAGGACGGCCGGGACGTCCCGCCCGCCCTCCGGGTCCTTGACGGTCTGGCCGGTGTCCTTCTTCTGGCCCTTGGCCAGCCCGATGGCCAGCTCGGCGGCCGCGTCGGCCTCCTTCTTGACCGCCTTGTAGACCGTCATGCACTGGTCACCCAGGAGGATGTTCTGCAGGCCCTCCTTGGTGGCGTCCTGGCCGGTCACCGGGACCTTGCCGTTGAGCTTGTTCTTCTTCAGCACCGAGATGGCGGCGTTGCCCAGGCCGTCGTTGGCGGCCAGCACCCCGTCGATCTTGCCGCGGGCCTTGGTGAGCTGCTGCTCGAAGATCGTGGCGGCCTGCGCGTTGTCCCAGGCCGGCACCGAGTCGTCGGCGACCTTGGTGTACTCCTTCGAGTCGAACTTCGGCTTGAGCACCGAGTCGTACCCGTTCTTGAACAGGGTCGCGTTGTTGTCGGTCGGGGAGCCGTTGAGGTAGGCGATCGAGGGGTTCTTGGCGCCCTTGTCGGTCAGGCACTTGCTCAGGCCCTCGCCCTGGAGCTTGCCGACGGCCTCGTTGTCGAAGCTCACGTAGTACTGGGCGGAGCCGCCCAGGGTCAGCCGGTCGTAGTCGATGGTGGCGACGCCCTGCGACTTGGCCTTGTCGAGCACGGCCTTGCCGGTGCCGGAGTCCAGGTTGACGATCATCAGCACGTTGACGCCGTTGGTGATCATCTGGTCGGCGATGGTCTGGAAGGCGTTCTTGTCGTTCTGGGCGTTCTGGATGTCCGACTCGACGCCGGCCGCGTCGAACGCCTCCTTGAGGTACTTGCGGTCCGCGCCCTCCCACCGGGCCGAGGACTTGCTGTCGGGGAGGATCACGCCGATCTTCGGCTTCTTGTCCGTCGAGCCGCCGGCCTGGTCGGAACCGCCGTTGTCACCACAGGCGGCCATGCTGCCGGTCGCAAGAAGACCGACGGCCGCGAAGGTGAGGAAGCCCTTGCGCATATGCATGGGTCCTTTCGGGGGTTGGGGGAGTTGTTGTCGGTGTTTTGTTGTGCCCGGCAACGTATTCCCCCGCTCCGGAGTGGCGCAAGAGAGCCGAGGTCAGAAGTTTGTTGGCAGCAGTAACAATTCGGCAACGCGGCTGACACCCCGCGGTCACCGCCAGAGAGCGCTCCCTCGGAAGCGCTCCCAGGCCCACGCTGGTGGGCCGGCTCAGCGCGCGGCGATCGGCGCGGTGACGGCCCCGGTCAACGCGACCAGGTCAGCGGGGGCGAGCTCCAGTTGCAGGCCGCGGCGGCCCGCCGAGACGTAGACCGTCGGATGCTCCAGCGCCGAGGCGTCGACGACCGTGGGCAGCCGCTTGCGCTGGCCGAGCGGGCTGATCCCGCCGCGGACGTACCCGGTGGCCCGCTCGGCCACCGTCCGGTCCGCCATGGCCGCCCGCTTGCCGCCGGCCGCGGCGGCGAGGGCCTTGAGGTCCAGCTCGCCGGTGACCGGCACGACCGCCACGGTCAGCCCGCCGTCGACCTCGGTGACCAGGGACTTGAAGACCCGGGCCGGTGGCACCCCGAGGGCCGCCGCGACCAGGGCGCCGTAGTTCGGCGCGTCCGGCGAGACGTCGTACGGGTGGGTGCTGTGCGTGATCTTCCGCTTGGTCAGCAGTGCCGTCGCCGGAGTGCCCTGTCCCGCCATGAGCGACAAGCTAACCCGGCTCCACCCGCCGGGCGAGTGGGAAACCGTCAGGCGGGAAGCGGGCGGCAGAGCAGCACGGTCGGCGCCCCGGCGACCCGGGTCAGCACCAGGCTGGCCGCCGCGTCGCCGGCCAGCTTCAGGTCCCGGCGCAGCTTCTCCGGCTCCAGCGCCGAGCCCCGCTTGAGGATCTCCACCCGGCCGACCCGGCGCTCCCGCAGCAGGGCGCGCAGCCGCTTCAACGAGAACGGCAGCACGTCGGTGATCTCCAGGCAGCGGGCGAACGGGGTCGGCCGGGCCTCGTCGCCGTACAGGTAGGCGATGCTCGGGTCGGCCAGCGTCGCGTCGAGGTCACCGGCCAGTTCGGCGACCAGGTGCGCCCGCACCACCGCCGGGTCCGGGTCGTACAGGAAGCGGCGCGCCGGCCCCACCGGCGCCTCGGCGTCACCGCTGCCGGTCAGGACGTGTGCGGCCTGCTCCCGCAGCACGCTGGCGCGGCGGGGCACCTCGGCGAGCGCGCCGCACCAGAGCGCCGCCTCGACCAGGTCGCCGTCGACGCTCACCCACTCGGCCTCGGCGCCCGGGGGGATCAGCGCGTGGTCGAGCCCCGGGGCCACCTTCACCACGGTGCGCGGCACCCGCTCGGCCAGCCCGGTGACGAAGTCCCAGGGCGGGGAGTAGGCGTTCGGGTCGAAGATCCGCCGGCCCGTGCCGGCCTTCCGGCGGGCCGGATCGCAGAACACCCCGTCGACCCGGGTCACGTCGAACACCGTCGCGTCCCCGCACTCCACGGTGAACCGGTCGGCCAGCCCGGCCGCCTCGGCGTTCGCGGCGGCCATGGCGGCGGTGAGCGGGTCGGCCTCCACGCCGTACACCCGGATGCCGGCGCGGGCCGCGGCCAGCGCGTCCGCGCCGAGGCCGCAGCCCAGGTCGGCCAGGGTCGCCACGCCCGCGGCGCGCAGGCGCTCCGCCCGGCGCCGCGCCACGGCGCCCCGGGTGGCCTGCTCCAGCCCCGCCCGGGTGAGGAACATGCCGCCCGCCGCCGCGCCGAACTTGCCGGCCGCGCGGCGCCGCAGCTCCGCCTGGGTCAACGCCGCCGCCGCGAGCCCGGCCGGCACTCCGGCGGAGCGGAGCGTGGCCGCCGCCGCCAGCGGGTCGCCGCCGGCCACCCGCGCCGCCGCGTCGAGCGCGGCCGACCCCTCGGGGGTACGCAGAGCGGCGAACTGTTCCAGGTCCACGCGGCCATTCTTCCGGCCGCCCGACCCGCCCGGCCCGGGGCCCCCGGAGTGGTGCCGGGGCGACACGGGACGCGGCGGGTTGGCACTCTCCTTGACGGAGTGCTAGCCGAGGAATAACCTGCGATTAGCACTCTCACCCTGAGGGTGCCAACGCCCGGGCCCTGGTGTCCGGGGGTTGAGCGCCAGGCGGACCGGCACCCGCGACGACGGCCCCGCCCGGTGGCATGTGGCAGATTGACGCCGGTCGGCGCGCCGACCGGCAACGACACCAAGTACCCCAGGAGGGTATGCCCGTGACTACCGCGACCAAGGTTGCGATCAAGCCGCTCGAGGACCGCATCGTGGTCCAGGCGAACGAGGCCGAGACCACCACCGCCTCGGGCATCGTGATCCCCGACACCGCCAAGGAGAAGCCGCAGGAGGGCACCGTCCTCGCTGTCGGCCCGGGCCGGATCGACGACAAGGGCAACCGCGTGCCGATCGACGTCAAGGTCGGCGACACCGTCCTCTACTCGAAGTACGGCGGCACCGAGGTCAAGTACGCCGGCGAGGAGTACCTGGTGCTCTCCGCCCGCGACGTCCTCGCGGTCATCGAGAAGTAAGCAACCGATCAGTGTCGTTGCCCCGGTCCGGCTCGCCGGGCCGGGGCAACGTCGCTTCGAAGGGATACAGATGGCGAAGATCCTGAGCTTCTCGGACGACGCCCGACACCTGCTGGAGCACGGTGTCAACGCCCTCGCCGACGCGGTCAAGGTCACTCTCGGCCCGCGCGGGCGCAACGTCGTCCTGGACAAGAAGTTTGGTGCGCCCACGATCACCAACGACGGCGTGACGATCGCCAAGGAGATCGAGCTCACCAACCCCTACGAGAACCTCGGCGCGCAGCTGGTCAAGGAGGTGGCGACCAAGACCAACGACGTCGCCGGCGACGGGACCACCACCGCGACCGTGCTGGCCCAGGCCATGGTCCGCGAGGGCCTGCGCAACGTGGCCGCCGGAGCCAACCCGACCGGCCTCAAGCGGGGCATCGACGCGGCGGCCGCCAAGGTCTCCGAGGCGCTGCTCGGCCGGGCCGTCGAGGTGGCCGACAAGGAGTCGATCGCGCACGTCGCGACGATCTCCGCGCAGGACGCCACCATCGGCGAGCTGATCGCCGAGGCGATGGAGCGGGTCGGCCGCGACGGTGTCATCACCGTCGAGGAGGGCTCCGCCCTGACCACCGAGCTCGAGGTCACCGAGGGCCTCCAGTTCGACAAGGGCTTCATCTCGCCGAACTTCGTCACCGACGTGGAGGGTCAGGAGGCGGTCCTGGAGGACCCGTACATCCTGATCACCACGCAGAAGATCTCGGCGATCGAGGAGCTGCTGCCGCTGCTGGAGAAGGTCCTCCAGAACAACAAGCCGCTGCTCATCATCGCCGAGGACGTCGAGGGCCAGGCCCTGTCCACGCTGGTGGTCAACGCGATCCGCAAGACCATCAAGGTCTGCGCCGTGAAGGCCCCCGGCTTCGGCGACCGCCGCAAGGCGATGCTCCAGGACATGGCGATCCTGACCGGCGCCGAGCTGGTCGCCCCGGAGCTGGGCTACAAGCTCGACCAGGTCGGCCTGGAGGTCCTCGGCACCGCCCGCCGCGTGGTGGTCGACAAGGAGAACACCACGGTCGTCGACGGCGGCGGGCAGTCCGCCGAGGTCGCCGACCGGGTCGCCCAGATCCGCAAGGAGATCGAGGCCTCGGACTCGGAGTGGGACCGGGAGAAGCTGGCCGAGCGGCTGGCGAAGCTCTCCGGCGGCATCGCGGTGATCAAGGCCGGCGCGGCCACCGAGGTCGAGATGAAGGAGCGCAAGCACCGCATCGAGGACGCGATCTCCGCGACCAAGGCCGCGGTCGAGGAGGGCACGGTTCCGGGTGGCGGCGCCGCCCTGGCCCAGATCCTGCCGGTGCTCGACGACGACCTGGGCTTCACCGGTGACGAGAAGGTCGGCGTCTCGATCGTGCGCAAGGCGCTGGTCGAGCCGCTGCGCTGGATCGCCCAGAACGCCGGCCACGACGGCTACGTGGTGGTGCAGAAGGTCGCCGCCCAGGAGTGGGGCAACGGCCTCAACGCCGCCAACGGCGAGTACGTCGACCTGGTCAAGTCCGGCATCCTCGACCCGGTGAAGGTGACCCGCAACGCGGTCGCCAACGCCGCGTCGATCGCCGGCCTGCTGCTCACCACCGAGAGCCTCGTGGTCGAGAAGCCGGAGAAGGCCGAGCCGGCCGACGCCGGGCACGGCCACGGCCACGGGCACGGCCACCAGCACGGCCCGGGCTTCTGATGCCGAGCCGTACGGCCTGACGTTCAGGGCACACCGCCGATCCCGGCGGTGTGCCCTGACCCGCTTCTGCTTACGGAACGCTGACGAGGTTGGCGGTCGCCCGCTTCGACCGACGACACTGGTCGCCGTGAGCAGCATGTCGCGCGGCCGGGCCGCGCTGGCCGGGGTCACGGCCGCGGCCGTCGCGATCGGTGTCGCCGAACCGGTGGCCGTCCTCACCGGCCCCCGGTCCGCCCCCCTGATCGCGGTCGGCGGGCTGGTCGTCGACGTCGTGCCGGAGCCCCTCAAACAGTTCGCCATCGCGGTCTTCGGCACCTACGACAAGATCGCCCTGCTGGTCGGCACGGCGGTGCTGCTGGCCGCGATCGCCGCGCTGCTCGGCGTGCTGGCGGCCCGGCGGCTCCTCCTCGGCCTGGCCGGCATCGCCGCGTTCGCGGCCCTCGGAATGGCCTCCGCCCTGACCCGGGCCGGCGCGGATGCCCTCGACGCGCTGCCCTCCCTGGTCGGCGGCGCACTGGGTGCGCTCACGCTCTGGGCGTTCGTCGCCGGTCCGCTCCGCGAGAATGCCGGGCCGTGGACGCCGCCGACCACGCCGAGGCCGGAGACAGCCACGCCCGCGCAGTCCGGGCCCGCGCAGCCCCCGGCGTCCGCGCCTCCGGCCGTCGCTGCGCTCGCGCGGGACGAGGCTTCGGCCGGGTGGGAGCCGCAGGAGCCCGCCGGGGACGAGTCGCGGCGCCGGTTCCTGCGCGGCGTCGGCCTGCTGGCCGGTACGGCTGCCGTGGCCGGGCTCGGCGGGCACTGGCTGGCCGGGCGGCGCGGAGTCTCGGCGGCTCGCGAGGCGGTGCGGCTCCCCACGCCGGTGGCGCCCGCGCCACCGGTGCCGGCCGGCGCGGACCTCTCGGTGAACCGGCTCGCCCCCTTCGTCACGCCGAACCGGGAGTTCTACCGGATCGACACGGCCCTCGTGGTGCCGCAGGTCGACCCGGCGACCTGGCGGCTGCGCATCCACGGCCGGGTCCGCAGGCCGCTGGAGCTGAGCTTCGACGACCTGCTCGCCCGGCCGATGGTCGAGCGCCACATCACGCTGGCCTGCGTCTCGAACGAGGTGGGCGGCGACCTGATCGGCAACGCCCGCTGGCTCGGCGTGCCGCTCCGGGAGCTGCTGGACGAGGTCGAGCCGGAGGAGGGTGCGGACCAGGTGGTCGGCCGCTCGGTCGACGGCTGGACCTGTGGCACCCCCACGGCGGTGCTGCGGGACGGCCGGGACGCCCTGCTGGCGGTCGGCATGAACGGCGAGCCGCTGCCGGTGGAGCACGGCTTCCCGGTGCGGATGGTCGTGCCCGGCCTCTACGGGTACGTCTCGGCGTGCAAGTGGGTGACCGAGCTGGAGCTGACCAGCTTCGCGGACTTCGACGCGTACTGGGTGCCGCGCGGGTGGTCGGCGCAGGGGCCGATCAAGACGCAGTCCCGGATCGACGCGCCGCGCCGGCGCGACGGCCTCACGGCCGGGCCGGTCACGGTCGCCGGGGTGGCCTGGGCCCAGCACCGGGGCATCCGCCGCGTCGAGGTACGCGTCGACGACGGCCCCTGGCACGAGGCGACCCTGGCCCCGACGGTCTCGGTCGACACCTGGGTGCAGTGGTCGTGGCGCTGGGACGCCACCCCGGGCGACCACACCCTCCAGGTCCGGGCCACCGACGCTGCCGGGGAGACGCAGCCGGAGCAGCGCCGCCCGGTCGCCCCGGACGGCGCCACCGGCTGGCACACCGTCCCGGTCAAGGTCGGCTGATCCTCCCGGCGCGGTCTGCCGGCCGGGCTGGGGCGGCGGGCGGTACGTCGCAGTGCGGGTGACGAGGCGGCCGATGGCAGGGCGCCGCGACCGCTCCGCCATGGTCGCGGTGGTCCTCGTCGCAGACTAGGAACTTGATGTCGTAAACGGTTCAGGCGCCGGGGCGCTCCCGCTCCCGCTGGGCGCTCCCGCTGCTCCCGCCGCGCCGCTCATCGGCGATCCACTTACGTCATCAAGTGTGTAGTCGCCCGCAGGTCCCCTCCGGGACCAGTTGGTGGCTTCGCGGACGCCGCGGCGAGCCGGCGCCGCGCAAACGCGGTGCGACGCCACGCCCCGGACAGGAGCGCGGCGTCGCGGTGGTCGATGCGGAACGGTCAGGCGATCTTGCGCTGGTCCGGGACGGCGGACTTGTGCGGGCGGCCGAGGCGGGCCTCCAGCCGGGCGATGTCCACCCGGGCCTGCCGGCGGTCGGCCAGGTCCTCCCAGCCGAGGGCCAGCAGCCGCAGCCGCTCCGACTCGCTGAAGCCGCCCCACACGCCGTAGGGCTCGCGGACCGAGAGGGCGTGCGCGGCGCACTCGGCGCGCACCGGGCAGGTGCGGCAGACGGCTTTGGCGCCGGACTCGCGACGCAGCCGCGACGAGCCGCGCTCGCCGTCCGGGTGGAAGAACTGCGCGCTGTCCCGCCCGCGGCAGGCACCGAGCCGCTGCCAGTCCCAGAGGTCGACAATGGGTCCGGGCAGTCTGCGTACGTTCGACATCAGCACCCCTCCTCCCGCGCGGCACCGCGGAGAATCTTCGTGGCCAGCTCCTACCGGTGCGGGTGGTCCGCGCGGGACACCGTTTCCGGAGTGACCCCTCGGTACCCGGGCTTTCCCGCGCTCACACATCTGTGATCGAAAACGTCGGACAGTTGGCGGCATATGCCCCATCTGCCGGAAAAGTTCGGATGATTGCCCGGAACCTCCTCCCGAGCACACCCCGTCGTGGTCTGCTCTGAGTCGGAGAGGAGACCACTGTGCGTAGCGTTCTCGTGTGCGTTCGGACACCACTCGCAGCCCAGCATTTGACCTCCGCGGCGGCGCGGCTCGGGCTGTCGGGCGTGCTCCGGACGGCCGTCTCCGATCCCGAGGTGATGTTGCGGCTCGCGGAGCGCCAGGTCGACGTGGTGCTCGCCGACACCGCCCTCACCCGGCCGGACAGCGCCGGCTTCGTCCGCCGGGTGCTCGCCCGCGCCCCGCAGGCCGCCGTGCTGCTGCTCGGGGCCGAGGAGTCGGAGGCCGCCGCGGCCACCATCAGCGCCGGGGCCCGCGGCCTCATCCAGAACGCCGACCACGACCTGACCAGCGCGGTCGCCAAGGCGCTGCTGCTGCTCTCCGCCCCCGGGCGCACCAACCGGCACCGGGTCACCGACCCGGCCCGGGACGCCGCGGCGGTCGGCGGGCCGGCCCGGTCCGCGGCGCCGGGGCGTACCCCCGCGGGGGCGGCGTGGCCGGCGGGCGCGGCGGAGGGTCCCGGCGGGGGTCCCACGGTGGTTCCGGTGCAGCGCGGCGAGGACCCGGCCGACCCGGCGGCGGCCGAGGCGGAGCAGGCGCCGGCGGGCGGCCCGCAGCGGCCGGCGCGCAGCCCGCGCAGCGCCATCGGGCTCACGGAGCGTGAGCTTCAGGTGCTGCTCGGGATGGCCGAGGGGAAGAGCAACGCGGAGATCGGGCGGGAGCTGTTCGTCTCGGAGGACACCGTCAAGACGCACGCCCGCCGGCTGTTCCGCAAGCTGGGCGCGCGCGACCGGGCGCACGCCGTGGCCGCCGGCTTCCGCGCCGGCCTGGTCGCCTGAGCCGGCCGGTCACTCCTCGGCGGAGTCGTCCGTGCCCTCGGTGAGGGTGTCGTGCACCCCGTCGGCGTAGCCGCGGGCGTAGTCCCAGCTGACGTAGTGGTCCGGGTCGGGGTCGTAGGCCGGCTCGTGCACGCGGGGCCGCCCCGAGTTGAGCAGGTGGCGCAGGTTGCCGCGGAGCAGGTCCCAGTCGAAGTAGTGCGGCTCGCGGCAGTCCTCGCACTCGATGACCAGGCCGCGGACCCCGATGGGCTGCAACAGGGCCTGGTAGATCTCCAGGTCGGCCAGGTCCTCCAGGACGTCCTGCCGCTCGACCTCGCTCAGCGGGTCGAGCGCGTCGTCCTCGCGCGGATCGTGCAGGCCGGCAGCCGGATCGGCCGGGTCGCCGTTGAACGGGTCGATGGGCTCGTCGTGCACCCCCTCACCGTAGTCCCCGAGCCGCCGGAAAGTCCGCCCCCGGGACTCCCTGTGGCGCCGCCTACCCGCGCCCGCCGCTGCCGGGGGCGGAGCAGCTCAATAGGTACGATGAAGCGACGCGCCGTCTTGCCGGCGTGCGCCGGTGCCCGCGCGCACCGCCTCGCCGCAGCCCGTCCGACCAGCTCAGGGGAGCAATCGTGGAGAATTCGCCCAGCACCGAGATCCCGGCCGGCCGCGACGGCGGTGAGCTGGGCGGCCATCTGCCCGAGCTGCCCGCCGGCTCGGCCCGGGTGGTGCCGCTCGGGCTGACCTTCGACGACGTGCTCCTCCAGCCGGGCGAGTCGGACGTGGTGCCCAGCCGGGTCAACACCCGGACGATGCTCACCCGCAGCATCGAGCTGAACGTCCCGCTGCTGTCCAGCGCCATGGACACCGTCACCGAGGCGCGGATGGCGATCGCCATGGCCCGCCAGGGCGGCATCGGCGTGCTGCACCGCAACCTCTCCGTGGAGGACCAGGCGCTCCAGGTCGACCTGGTCAAGCGCTCCGAGTCCGGCATGATCACCAACCCGGTCACCGCCAGCCCGGACGACACCCTCCGCGAGGTCGACGCGCTCTGCGGCCGCTACCGCATCTCCGGTGTGCCGGTGGTCGACGGGCAGGGCGAGCTGGTCGGCATCGTGACCAACCGGGACATGCGCTTCGTCTCCGACCCGGCCACGCCGGTCCGCGACATCATGACCCGGACCCCGCTGATCACCGCTTCCGTCGGCGTGAGCAAGGACGAGGCGCTGTCGCTGCTCCGCCGGCACAAGGTGGAGAAGCTGCCGATCGTCGACGAGGCCGGCAAGCTGCGCGGGCTGATCACCGTCAAGGACTTCACCAAGAGCGAGCAGTACCCGAACGCCACCAAGGACTCCGCCGGCCGGCTCCGGGTCGCCGCCGCGGTGGGCGTCGGCGAGGACGCGTACAAGCGGGCCCGCACGCTTGTCGACGCCGGGGTGGACGTGCTCATCGTGGATACCGCCCACGGCCACCAGCGGGCCGTGCTGGAGATGGTCGCCCGCCTCAAGAAGGACGTGGCCATCGACATCGTGGGCGGCAACATCGCCACCTACGCCGGCGCCAAGGCGCTGGTCGACGCGGGCGCCGACGGCATCAAGGTGGGCGTCGGCCCGGGTGCCATCTGCACCACCCGGATCGTGGCCGGCGTGGGCGTCCCGCAGATCACCGCGATCATGGAGGCGTCCCGGGCGGCCCGCCCGGCCGGCGTCCCGGTGATCGGTGACGGCGGCATCCAGTATTCCGGTGACATCGCCAAGGCCCTGGTGGCCGGCGCCGACACCGTGATGCTCGGCAGCCTGCTGGCCGGCTGTGAGGAGAGCCCCGGCGAGCTGATCTTCATCAACGGCAAGCAGTACAAGGCGTACCGGGGGATGGGCTCGCTCGGCGCGATGCAGTCGCGGGGCCAGGGCAAGTCCTACTCCAAGGACCGCTACTTCCAGCAGGACGTGCTCGCCGAGGACAAGCTGGTCCCCGAGGGCGTCGAGGGCCAGGTCCCCTACCGCGGCCCGCTCGCCCAGGTCGCCCACCAGCTCACCGGCGGGCTCCGCGCCGCCATGGGCTACGTCGGCGCCGAGAGCATCCCCGAGCTGCACCGGCGCGGCCAGCTCATCCGGATCACCGCGGCCGGCCTCAAGGAGAGCCACCCGCACGACATCCAGATGACCGTCGAGGCGCCGAACTACCACTCCCGCTGACCCACCACCCCCAACCACCTGGAGTCCCCCATGCGTGACGTGGTCGAGATCGGGCTGGGCAAGACCGCGCAGCGCGGCTACCACCTGGACGACATCGCCATCGTGCCGAGCCGCCGCACCCGGGACGTCGACGACGTCTCCACGGCCTGGCAGCTCGACGCCTACCAGTTCGGCATCCCCTGCGTCGGACACCCCTCCGACGCGACCATGAGCCCCGCCTCGGCGGTGCGGCTGGGCCAGCTCGGCGGCCTCGGCGTGCTCAACGTCGAGGGCCTGTGGACCCGCTACGAGAACCCGGCCAAGGTGCTGGAGGAGCTGGCCGGCCTGGACGAGGACGCCCGGGCCACCAAGCGGCTCCAGGAGGTCTACGCGGAGCCGATCCGTCCCGACCTGATCGCCGAGCGGGTCCGCGAGCTGCGCGACGGCGGCGGCACGGTGGCCGTCCGGGTCTCCCCGCAGCACACCCTGGCGCTCGCCCCGGTGATCCTCGACGCCGGCGTGGACATCCTGGTCATCCAGGGCACCATCGTCTCCGCCGAGCACGTCTCGACCACCGACGAGCCGCTGAACCTCAAGGAGTTCATCGCCGACCTCGACCTGCCGGTCATCGTCGGCGGCTGCACCGACTACAAGACGGCGCTGCACCTCATGCGCACCGGCGCGGCCGGCGTGATCGTCGGCGTCGGCGGCGACGACTGGTCCACCACCGAGTCGGTGCTCGGCATCCGGGTCCCGATGGCCACCGCCATCGCCGACGCCGCCGCGGCCCGCCGCGACTACCTGGACGAGACCGGCGGCCGGTACGTGCACCTCATCGCCGACGGCGACATGCAGACCTCCGGCGACATCGCCAAGGCGCTCGGCTGCGGGGCCGACGCCGTGATGCTCGGCGAGCCGCTGTCGCTCTGCGAGGAGGCCCCGGCCGGCGGTGCCTGGTGGCACTCGGCCGCCAGCCACCCGTCGCTGCCGCGCGGCGCGTTCGAGGTGGCCGGCGAGCCGCTCGGCTCGATGGAGAAGCTGCTCTTCGGGCCGGCCGACGAGCCCGACGGCCAGCTCAACCTCTTCGGCGGGCTCCGCCGGGCCATGGCCAAGTGCGGCTACCGCGACCTCAAGGAGTTCCAGAAGGTCGGCCTGGTCCTCGACCGCTGACCACGTGACCGGCCGACGGCGCGGGTGGGGATTCCGATCCCTCCCGCGCCGTCGCGCGTCTAGGCTCGGCGGATGACGCGCGGCCCGCGGTGGGGCGCGGCGGTGCTCGCCGTCGCGCTGCTGGCCGGCGGCTGCACCCGGGACGACGACGGGCCGTTCCACCCGGGCGCCGCGGACGTGGGCGACCCGTACGTGCCGGGCGCCGGCAACGGCGGCTACGACGTCGGGCACTACGCGCTGAAGGTCCGCTACGACCCGGCCGACGACCGGCTCACCGGCGAGGCCGTCCTGACCGTCACCGCCACCAGGGCGCTGTCCCGGTTCCAGCTCGACCTGGCCGGCCTGACCGTCGACCGGGTACGCGTCGACGGCGCCCCCGCGAAGCACCGGCGCGACGGCGCCGAGCTGGTGATCACCCCGCCCCGCGGGCTGCCGGCCGGCCAGCGGTTCGCGGTCGAGGTGACGTACGGCGGGGTGCCCGAGCCGCTGCCCAGCGCGGAGCTGGGCGACGGCGGCTTCCACGCCACCGGGGACGGCGCGATCGCGCTGGGCCAGCCGGAGTCGGCGAGCACCTGGTACCCGGTCAACGACCACCCCTCCGACAAGGCCACCTACGACATCGAGGTGACCGTGCCGGACGGGCTCGCCGCGCTGAGCAACGGCGTACCGAAGGGCACCGGGAGCAGGGGTGGCTGGACGACGTGGCGCTGGTCCGAGGCCAGCCCCATGGCGAGCTACCTGTCCACCCTGGTGATCGGCGACTACCGGGTGGCGACCGGCACCCACGGAGGGAAGCCGATCGTCACGGCCGTCGCCGCCGGCCTGCCCGCCGATGGTCCGGCGGCCGCGTCGGTGGCCCGCACCGGCGAGATCGCCGACTTCCTGGCCGGCCGCTTCGGGCCGTACCCGTTCGACGCGTACGGCGGGATCGTGGTGGCCGACGACCGGATCCGGTACGCGCTGGAGACCCAGTCCCGGCCGGTCTACGGGCCGGGCTTCTTCCGGGGCGCCGGCCCGAACACCGACGTGGTCGCGCACGAACTGGCCCACCAGTGGTTCGGTGACAGCGTCTCGGTGGCCCGGTGGAGCGACCTGTGGCTCAACGAGGGCTTCGCCACGTACGCGGAATGGCTCTGGGCGGAGCACGACGGCCGGCGCACCGTCGAGCGGGCCTTCACCGACCGGTACGCGGTCACCGACTGGAGCAAGCCCACGGTGGACCCGGGCCGCGCCGCCATGTTCGGTGACGCGGTCTACCAGCGCGGCGCGCTGGCCGTGCACGCCCTGCGCCGCGCGGTCGGCGACGACACCTTCTTCCGCATCCTGCGCGGCTGGCTGGCCGAGCGGCGCGACGGCACCGCCACCACGGCCGACTTCGTGGCCCACGCCGAGCGCACGGCCGGGAAGCCGCTGCGGCCGCTCTTCGACGCCTGGCTCGTCGGGGCGAGCGCGCCGGCCCTGCCGTGACGCGGACGTGATCGATCCTGGGTAGGCTGCCGCGGGCGGAGCGGCCCCGGGCAGGGCCGCCACGGTGCTGTCCGGGAGGGATCGAGGCGATGGCGCGGCGCGGCGGACGACGACGGCTCGGGCTGCTGGTCTGCGGAACGCTGCTGCTGGCCGGCTGCGGCGCGACCGAACCGGACCGGGCCTCGCCGGCGCTCACGGCGCCCAGCCCGACGGCCGAGCGCAGCTTCGCGCCCGGTGCGCCCGGTGCCGGCGATCCCTACTTCCCGAGCTACGGCAACGGCGGCTACGACGTCGCCCACTACGTGGTCAAGGTGCGTTACGACCCGGCGACCGACCGGCTCACCGGCACCACCACGCTGCGGGCCACGGCGACGGCCAACCTGTCGGCGTTCAACCTGGACCTGGCCGGGCTGACGGTGCGGTCGGTCAGCGTGGACGGGGCGAAGGCCGCCCACACCCGCACCGACGACGAACTGGTCGTGACCCCGGCGACCGGCCTCACCTCGGGCAACGGCTTCGTCGCCGAGATCCGGTACGACGGCCAGCCGGCCGCGCTCGACAACGACGTGCTCGGCGAGAGCGGCTGGCTGCACACCAGCGACGGGGCGGTCGCGCTCGGGCAGCCGGAGTCGGCCAGCACCTGGTTCCCGGTCAACGACCACCCCTCCGACAAGGCCACCTACGACTTCGAGATCACCGTGCCGAAGGGGCTCACGGCGGTCAGCAACGGGGTCCCGAAGGGACGGAGCACCACGGGCGGCTGGACCACCTGGCGCTGGTCCGAGGGCGCCCCGATGGCCAGCTACCTCACGATGGTGGCGATCGGGAGGTTCCGGGTCACCACCGACGAGCACAAGGGACGGCCGGTCTACAGCGCGGTCACCACCCAGGTGGCCGAGGGCGCGCCGGACCGGTCGATCGCGCGGACCGTCGAGGTGGCCGACTACCTGGAGAGCATCTTCGGGCCGTACCCGTTCGAGGCGTACGGCGGCGTGGTGGTCGCCGACGACCGGATCCGGTACGCGCTGGAGACGCAGAGCCGGCCGGTCTACTCGGCCGGGTTCTTCCGGCAGGGCGACAACACGGGCGTGGTCGCGCACGAACTGGCCCACCAGTGGTACGGCGACAGCGTCTCCCTCCAGCGCTGGCAGGACATCTGGCTCAACGAGGGGCTGGCCACGTACGCCGAGTGGCTGTGGGCCGAGCACGCCGGCCAGTCCACCGTCCAGCGCACCTTCGAGCAGAAGTACGCCACGGCGTCGAGCCAGGTCTGGCGTACGCCGACGGGGAAGCCGGGGGTGGCGAACCTGTTCGGCCGGTCGGTCTACGACCGGGGCGGGATGACCGTGCACGCCCTGCGGGTGGCGGTCGGCGACAGCGCCTTCTTCACCATCCTGCGCACCTGGGCGGCGGAGAAGAGGAACGGCAACGCCACCACCGACGAGTTCGTGGCGCTCGCCGAGCGGGTCTCCGGCCGGAAGCTCGCCAAGATCTTCGACGCCTGGCTCTACGGCACCGAGCGCCCGCCGGCGCCGAAGCCGCTCTGAGTCAGTTCTTGACCCGCAGCGAGGGATGCGCGGCCAGGTAGGCGTCGGCGCTGCCGCCCCGCAGCGCGGCGAGGAACTCACGACCCACGGGGCGCAACTGCTCGCCCCGGTAGGACGTGCCGCTGCCCACCCCGTCGCCGGGGAGGCCGACCAGGACGAACTTCTCCGGCGGCAGGCCGCCCAGGGCGTACGCGAAGTCGACCAGCCGGCGGCCGCCGCCCACGTACACGAGGGTCCTGCCCAGTGCCGCGACCACCTGCTCGACCCGGTCCGGGTCGCGGGCCAGCCCCTGGTCGAGGATCTTCCGGGCCAGCGCCCGGATGAGCTGCTGCTGGTGCCGCTGCCGGGTGTAGTCGCCGCCGGCCGTGTAGCGCTGGCGGGCGTAGTCCAGCGCCTGCCAGCCGGTCAGGTGCCGGTTGCCCGGCAGGTAGACCATCTGCGGCCCCGTGTAGGTGCTGCCGACCCGGTCCCGGTAGCGCCCGTCCGGCCGGCGGTGGATCGAGGCGACCCGCTGGTCGACGTAGAGGTCGACGCCGCCGAGGGTGTCGACCAGCTTGTCGAAGCCGCCGAAGGTGATCACGGCGCCGGCGTCGATGCGCAGGCCGGTGTACCGGCTGACCGTGGTGCGCAGCAGTTCGTACCCCTGGGCGGTGCTGGGGTGCTTCTTGTCGCCCGGGACCCGGCTGCCGTAGCTCATGGCGTGGGTGAGCTTGGTCCGGCCGCCCGGGTAGCCGGCCTTCGGGTAGGCGGGGATGTCGACCACGAGGTCGCGGGGGAGCGAGAAGAGGTACGCGCGGCCCAGCCCGGCCGGGACGTGCAGCACCAGCACGGCGTCGGCGTGCGGTTCCCAGCCCGGCACGCTGATCCGGGTGTCCACCCCGACGAGCAGCAGGTTGAGCGGCCCCTTGAGGTCGGCCCCGGGTGGTGGGGTGGGGCTCGTGGTGACCGGGGCCGGTGTGGTCGGCGCGGGGGAGGACGGGCTCGGCGTGGCGGGGCCGGCGACCGGGCCGGGCGCGGAGCGGGAGACCAGCCGCGTGGTCACCACCGCGCCCGCGGCGACCAGCACCACGGCCACCAGAGCGGCCAGCCCCAGCAGCCACCGTCGTCGCGTCATCGTGGTCTCCTTCCCCCGTCCACCACTCGACGCGCGACGGAGGGCCGTCGGTTGCGCGGGATTCCCGTGTCATCGAGCGCTCTGCATGATCTGCGAAAAACTCTCGCTGGCGCTATAGCTACCGGTCGGTAATGATGCGTGCATGCGGTACGACGTGGTCGTCATCGGTTCCGGTTTCGGCGGCAGCGTCAGCGCGCTCCGGCTGGCCGAGAAGGGTTACTCCGTCGGGGTCCTCGAGGCCGGCCGGCGCTTCGCCGACGACGAGTTCCCGCAGACCTCCTGGCGGGCGCGGCGCTTCCTGTGGGCCCCGAAGCTCGGCTGCTACGGCCTCCAGCGCATCACCCTGCTCCGCTCGGCCGACCGGAAGGCCGGCGGCGGGGTGCTGGTGCTCGCCGGCGCCGGGGTGGGCGGGGGCTCGCTGGTCTACGCGAACACCCTCTACGAACCGCTCGACGCGTTCTACGCCGACCCGCAGTGGCGGGACATCACCGACTGGCGCGACGAACTGGCCCGCCACTACGACCAGGCGAAGCGGATGCTCGGCGTCACCACGTACCCGGTCGACACCGGCGCGGACCGGGCCATGCGGGCGGTGGCCGAGCGGATGGGGGTGGGGCACACCTTCCACTCGACGCCGGTGGGCGTGCACATCGGCCGCCCCGGCGAGCGGGTGCCCGACCCGTACTTCGGCGGGGTGGGGCCGGACCGGACGGGGTGCAGCCACTGCGGGTCCTGCATGACGGGCTGCCGGCACGGCGCGAAGAACACCCTGGTCAAGAACTACCTCTGGCTGGCCGAGCGGCTCGGCGCGCAGGTCCACCCGCTGACCACGGTGACCGCCGTACGCCCCGCCGCCGACGGCGGCTACGAGGTGCACACCGAGCGCACCGGCGCCTGGGTGCGCAAGCGCCGGCAGGTGATCCAGGCCGGCCAGGTGGTCTTCGCGGCCGGCGCGCTGGGCACCCAGCGGCTGCTGCACGAGATGCGGGCGACCGGGGCGCTGCCGCACCTCTCGCCCCGGCTCGGCGAGCTGACCCGCACCAACTCGGAGGCCATCCTCGGCGCCTCGGTCGGTCCCGGCCAGGCCCGGCGGCGGGGCCTCGACTTCACCGAGGGGGTGGCGATCACCAGCTCGTTCCACCCCGACCCGCAGACCCACATCGAGCCGGTCCGCTACGGCCGGGGCTCCAACGCCATGGGGCTGCTCCAGTCGCTGCTGGTCGACGGCGGCCCGCACCGGGTCCGGCGCTGGCTGGGCAGCATCGTCCGGCAGCCCGGGCTGGCGGCCCGGATGCTGTCGGTGCGCGGCTGGTCCGAGCGCACCGTCATCGCCCTGGTCATGCAGTCGGTCGACAACTCACTCACCACCCGCTACCGGCGCGGCCGGCTGGTGTCCGGCCCGGGGCACGGCGCGCCCAACCCGACCTGGATCCCGGCCGGCAACGAGGCGGTCCGGCTGCTCGCCGAGGAGATCGACGGCACGCCCGGCGGGGCGGTCACCGAGCCGTTCAACATCCCGATGACCGCGCACATCCTGGGCGGCGCGGTGATCGGCGACAGCCCGGAGCGCGGGGTGATCGACCCGTACCACCGGGTGCACGGTCACCCCGGGCTGCACGTGGTGGACGGCGCGGCGGTCTCGGCGAACCTGGGCGTCAACCCGTCACTGACGATCACCGCGCAGGCCGAGCGGGCCATGTCGTTCTGGCCCAACAAGGGCGAGGAGGACCCGCGCCCGCCGCTGGGTCAGCCCTATCGGCGGCTCGCCCCGGTGGCGCCGAAGCAGCCCGCCGTGCCCGCCCACGCCCCCGCCGCGCTGCGCCCCTGAGCAGGGCGGCGCACGACACACCGGGGCATGGCCCGCGCCGGGGGTGACTGTCGGTAGGGTTGCTGCACATGAGCACGCCTCGCCCCGTCCTCGTGGTGGACTTCGGAGCCCAGTACGCCCAGCTCATCGCGCGCCGCGTCCGCGAGGCGAAGGTCTACTCGGAGATCGTCCCGCATTCGATGCCGGTGTCCGAGATGCTGGCGAAGAACCCGGCCGCGATCATCCTGTCCGGCGGCCCGTCCAGCGTCTACGCGCCCGACGCCCCGCAGATCGACGCCGGGATGTTCGACGCTGGGGTGCCCGTCTTCGGCATCTGCTACGGCTTCCAGGCCATGGCGCAGGCGCTCGGCGGCACCGTGGCCCGCACCGGCAACCGCGAGTACGGCGGCACCCCGCTGCACGCGCGCCCGGAGGCCGGCGTGCTGCTCCGCGACCTCCCGGACGACCTGCCGGTGTGGATGAGCCACGGCGACTGCGTCACCGAGGCCCCGGCCGGCTTCACGGTCACCGCCGAGTCGGCGGGCGCGCCGGTCGCCGCCTTCGAGGACCTGACCGGCCGCCGGGCCGGGGTGCAGTTCCACCCGGAGGTCGGGCACACCGCCCACGGCCAGGAGATGCTCGCCCGCTTCCTGCACGACATCGCGGGCATCGAGCCGACCTGGACGCCCGAGAACATCATCGACGAGCAGGTGGCCCGGATCCGGGCGCAGGTCGGCGACAAGGAGGTCATCTGCGGCCTGAGCGGTGGCGTCGACTCGGCGGTCGCCGCGGCGCTGGTGCACAAGGCCGTCGGCGACCAGCTCACCTGCGTCTTCGTCGACCACGGCCTGCTCCGCGCGGGCGAGGCCGAGCAGGTCGAGAAGGACTACGTCGCCGCCACCGGCATCAAGCTCAAGGTGGTCGACGCCCGCGAGCGGTTCCTCGGCGCGCTGGCCGGGGTCACCGACCCGGAGCAGAAGCGCAAGATCATCGGCCGGGAGTTCATCCGGGTCTTCGAGGCCGCCGCCCGGGAGATCGCCTCGCACGGCGACGTCGAGTTCCTGGTGCAGGGCACCCTCTACCCGGACGTCGTGGAGTCCGGCGGCGGCACCGGCACCGCCAACATCAAGAGCCACCACAACGTCGGCGGGCTGCCGGAGGACCTGAAGTTCGCCCTGGTCGAGCCGCTGCGCACGCTGTTCAAGGACGAGGTCCGCGCGCTCGGCCTGGAGCTGGGGCTGCCCGAGGCGATGGTCTGGCGGCACCCGTTCCCCGGCCCGGGCCTGGCCATCCGGATCATCGGCGCGGTCGACGAGGAGCGCCTGGCCGTGCTCCGCAGGGCCGACCTGATCGCCCGGCAGGAGCTCACCGCGGCCGGCCTCGACCGGGGCGTCTGGCAGTTCCCGGTGGTGCTCCTGGCCGACGTCCGCAGCGTCGGCGTGCAGGGCGACGGGCGCAGCTACGGGCACCCCGTGGTGCTGCGCCCGGTCTCCAGCGAGGACGCGATGACCGCCGACTGGTCCCGGCTGCCCTACGAGGTGGTGGCCCGGATCTCCACCCGGATCACCAACGAGGTCGCCGAGGTCAACCGGGTGGTCCTGGACGTGACCAGCAAGCCGCCGGGCACCATCGAGTGGGAGTGACGCCGGGTCAGGCCGCCGGCGGCGCCGGGGGCACCGGCGGCTGAGGCGCCGGCCGGGGCGCCGGCTCCGGCGTGGCCGGGTGCGTCGGCGGGACCGGCGGCCAGCCGGGCGCGGTGCCCGGCGCGTGCGGCCAGGCGGGTGCGCCCGCCGGCTCCTCGGGCATGAGGAACCACATGATCGGGTACGCGAGCGCGGCGATCCCGCCGGTGAGCAGGGTGGCCACCGCGAAGGCCACCCGCACGAGGGTGGGGTCGACGGCGAAGTAGCGGCCGAGGCCGCTGGCCACGCCGGCGACCATCCGGTCGGTGACCGGCCGGCGGAGCTGCTTGTACGGGGCCTGGGAGGGGTTCGTCGAGGTCATGTCTCCACGGTCCCGCGCGGCTCGGCGGGCGACCTCGGTGACCGCCCGGACACCTACCCTGACGCGTCCCTGAGGCGCCAGCCAAGAGTCAGGAATCTGACTCTTTTCGATGCCGGTAACCGCATCGGGGGAGAATTTTCTCCCGTGACCACCTTGCTGGAGCCGCTCCGCAGGATCGCGGCATACGCAGTTTGTGCTGATTCAGACGGCCGAGTGTTGCTGGTCCGCGCATCGGAGCGCTCCGGCACCCCCGGCACGTGGTCGCTGCCCGGCGGCGCGGTCGACCACGGTGAGGACCCGAAGCACACCGTCGTCCGGGAGACCGCCGCCGAGACCGGGCTCTCGGTCTCCGTCGCCGCCCTCCAGGACGTCCTGGCCGACATGCGGGCGCTGCCCGAGCGCGGCATCACGATCCACACCGACCGGCTGCTCTACACGGTCTCGGTGCGGGGCGGGACGCTGGCCGACCGGGTCGACCGCCCCACCGACCTGGCCCGCTGGTTCACCCTCGACGAGGCCCGGGAGCTGCCGCTGCGCTCGTTCGCCGCGCGCGCCCTGGGCCTGCCCACCTCCAGCGACGACATCGTGCCGGAGGAGGTCCCCGAGTTCCCCTCGTTCTACGCCGTCCCCGGGCCCGACGGGCTGCACCGGGCGCAGCGCTTCGCCGCGTACGCCGTGGTGACCGACCCGGAGGAGCGGGTGCTGCTCACCCGGGTCTCCGACGGCTACCCGGGCGCCGGCTGCTGGCACCTGCCCGGCGGCGGCACCGACTACGGCGAGCAGCCGGGCGCCGCGCTCATCCGGGAACTGGTCGAGGAGACCGGGCAGACGGGCCGCCTCGTCGAGCTGCTCGGGGTGGCCAGCCACCGGGACGCCGCGTCGCTCGGCCCCGAGGGCTACCCGATCGACTGGCACGGCGTACGCGCCTTCTACCGGGTGGTCGTCGACCAGCCCGCCCCGCCCACGGTGGCCGACGTCGGCGGCTCCACCTGCGAGGCCCGCTGGTTCCGCCGCGAGGAACTGGGCGCCCTCCCCACCGACCGCCTCACGGAGGTGACGGCCGAAGCCGTCCACGCCGCCCACCTGATCTGACCCCCCGCGCCCTCCCCGCCCGCGCCCCCGCCACTCAGCGGCGATCATGAAGTTATTGCCGGGACACGCCGATCCGGCGGGCAATAGGTTCATGATCGACGGGTTGAGCGGACGGGGGAGTGGTGCGGGTGGAGGAGCGGCGGCGGATCGGGGCCTACGGGGTGCTGTCGGACGGGCTCGGGCGGGTTCTGCTGGCACGCGGGTCGGAGGCGTGTCCCTATCCGGGGGTGTGGCAGCTGCCGGGGGGTGGGATCGAGCACGCCGAGCATCCGGCGCGGGCCGTCGAGCGGGAGTTCGCCGAGAAGACCGGGCTGACCGTCGCGGCCGGCGCCATCCGGGCCGCGGTCGCCGATGTGGCCGCCTGTCCGGGCGACGGCGTCGTGATGCACACCGACCGGCTGATCTTCGACATCGAGGCGCGCGGTGGCGAGCTGCGGCCGGAGCCGGCCGGGGGCAGTGACGAGCTGGGCTGGTTCACCCCGGACGAGGCGGCGGACGTGCCGCTGATGCCGTTCACGGCCGAGCTGCTCGGGCTGCCGGTGTCGCCCCTGCCGGCCGACCTGCCCCGGGCGCTCCCGCCCCCGGCGGCCGCCCCGGACGCCGACCGGCGGCAGCGCTTCGCCGCGTACGGGCTGGTCACCGACCCGGCCGGGCGGGTGCTGCTCACCATGATCGCGGACGGCTACCCGGGCGCCGGGCAGTGGCACCTGCCCGGCGGCGGCACCGACCACGGCGAGCAGCCGGCCGCCGGCCTGCTCCGGGAACTGGTCGAGGAGGCCGGCCAGCTCGGCCGGGTGGTCGGCCTGCTGGCCGTCGACAACCTGCACAACCCGGCCGCGCTCGGCCCGGAGGGTCGGCCGCTGGACTGGCACGGCGTCCGGGTGATCTATCGCGTCCGGGTGGACGCCCCGACCGAGGCGGTGGTGACCGAGCTCGCGGGCGGTTCGACGGCGCGGGCCGCGTGGTTCGCGCCGGACCAGGTCGGCGGCCTGCGGATGACCGACGTGGCGGCCCGGGCAACCGGACATCGGGGTAGGTGACGCCCGCTCGCCGAGCCGGCCTGGGCCGCCTCCGGTACAGTCGGTAGTTGGGATCGGGCGACGAAAACGGGCGATGAGGCCCGAGATGGGAATAAGTGAGCGGTTCGCGCGGTTAAGAGAGTTATAAGTACCGCCGGCAGCTATCGCCAACCCCCTATCCCCTGTGCAATGGTGTACTCCGCAAATGGGCTGCCGGGCCCGAAAGGTCCGGCACGAGACAGCCGGACACCCGCCCGCGTGGCGGTAACCCGATCCGGTGATGGAGGAAACGTGCCGAGAGCCCCATGGCGCCGGCGTCGTACGACTGACAGTCCGCGCCCCGCAGGGCGTCGCTGGGCGGGCCGGTTGCGCCGCAGCAGCACGTTCGCCCGCCAGGTGCTGCTGGTCCGGGTGGGCCGCCGGGACGGCGCCGCCGTCACCGGGACCGACCTGGTCACCCCCGACCACCGCTGGTCCGACCGGCAGCGTCTCCGCTACGGGCGGTACGAGGCCGACGTCGACGTCACGCGGTACGAGGCCGAGGTCGAGGCCGTGATGCCGGTCAGCCCGGCGCTCGCCCCGGCCACGCCGGTCGACGAGTCGCCGGCGATGTCGATCCCGCTGCTGCCGGGCGAGCGCACCGCCGCCCGCCGGGCGAAGTTCGCGCTGGTCAACGCCTGCACCCTGAGCAGCCTCATGCTCGGCATGCTGGCGATCTTCCTGGCCATGCAGAGTGAGGTCCGGGTCGCGGCGCTCTGCCTGATCGCGTGCGTCGCGTTCGACGGCCTGGACGGGGCGCTGGCCCGCAAGCTCAACGTGGCCAGCCCGTTCGGCGCGCAGATGGACTCGCTGGCCGACATGTGCTCGTTCGGCCTCGCCGCGCCGGTCGTGGTCTACGCCTCGCTGGCCGGCTCGGTGCCGCCCGCGGCCGCCGCGGTCGCCTGCGCCCTGGTCGCGGCCTGCGCCGCCATCCGGCTCGCCCGGTTCAACGTCTCGCCCAAGGACGGCCGGTTCTTCTGCGGCGTGCCGACCACCATGGCGGCGGCCGTGCTGGCCCTCACCGTGGCGATCGGGGTGCCGGTCTCCGGCCTGGTCATGGTCGCCGGCGTGGCGCTGCTCGCCTTCGCCATGGTCTCCAGCTTCCCCTACGCGAAGCTCGCCCGGCTGGTGAAGCTGCCGCCGTGGCTCTGGCTGGCCCCGGTGGTCGGCGCGCTTGTCGACATCCGGCTCACCTTCGCCCTCGTGGTGGTGGGCTACCTGGTCAGCGGCCCGGTGCTCTGGCTGCGCCAGCGCCGCACCGCCTGACCCTCAGCACGCAGAAGGGGCGCCGCGCGAGCGGCGCCCCTTCTCGCGCTTGTCGGGATCAGCTCCAGCGGGCGATGACCGTCGAGCCGCCGACCACCTTGTCGCCCGGGCCCACGAGCGGCTCGGCGGCGTCGGCCGGCAGGTAGACGTCGGTGCGCGAGCCGAACCGGATGAGGCCGAAGCGCTCGCCCCGGGCCAGGAGCGCGCCGACCGGCGCCCGCTGCACGATCCGGCGGGCGATCAGCCCCGTCCGCTGCGCCACCACCACCGTGCCGTGGTCGGTGTCGAGCACCGTGTACGCGGCAACGTTGTGCTCGGCGTCCGGCTTCATGGCGTTGACGAAGCCGCCGTCGGCCACGAAGTAGTCGACCACCTTGCCGGCCACCGGCGAGCGGTTGACGTGTACGTCCAGCACGGACAGGAAGACGGCGATGCGCAGCCACTCGCCCTCGCCGAAGCGCTCGTCGTGCAGCCGCTGCACCGACAGGACCTGACCGTCCGCCGAGGCGACCACGGCCGACGGGTCCTCCGGCACGTCCCGCTCCGGGTCCCGGAAGAACGCGGCGACCGGGGCGGCGGCCAGCGCCGGCAGCAGCCAGAGCCTGGACTTGGGCCGGGCGGCCCGGGCCAGCGCGGCCAGCCCGAGGGTGATGCCGGCGGCGGCCACGCCGTTGGAGTCGATGTGCATGCTCCGGGTCAGCGGCACGCTCGACGGCCGGTACGCCGGCGACAGCGACGCGGCCAGCGCGGCCGGCGCCGGGGTGGAGCGCAGGTGGTGCACGCGTACCGGCGGGGAGTTGCGCAGCACCAGGTCGGTGCGGACGCCGTGGAGCAGCCCCTGCCGGTCCAACTCGGCCCCGGCGCCCTCGGTGCGGAACAGCGGCGCGGCCACGCTCAGCACGGCCCCCTCGGCCAGGTACTTCGTCAGCCCGTCGACGGCGGTGCGGGCCTCCTCGGCGGTGCCGGTGAACGGCTCGGCCGAGATCACCACCGCGGCGGCGTCGGCCTCGGCGAGGGTGTCGGCCACGCGTACCCGGTCGGCCACCCAGCGGCCCTGGGCCGTCACGTGCGCGCGGAGCGCGGCCGCGGAGGCGCCCTCCGCGGGGACGACGGTGAGCCGGTCGCCGGGGAGCAGCGCCTCGATCGCCGCGGCCAGCACCGCGGACTCCGGGGTCGCGCCGACCAGCAGGCCGGCCTTCGCGTCGTTACGCCGGGCGAACTCGCTGACGAGGGTGCGGGCGGCGCGCTCGCCGACGCGGACCGCACCGGCGGGGCCGGTGACGCGCACGGCGGGGGACTGGGTCATCTCGGACGGGCTCCTGACGAGGTAGAGACGGAAGGAGACGGGACCGACCCGGGCGACCCGGCCGACCGGGAGCCCCGGCCGCGACCGGGGCGCCACGGGTGGGCCGGCCGGTGGAGGCGGGATCTCCACCAGCCAGCATAGGCGGCGCTGCCGACGACCCGCACCGCCGCGGTCAGCCCGGCCCGTCCCCGCCGGTACGCGGACCGCCCCCCGGCCGGTCCGCCGCCTCGTCCACCGCCGGCAGTTCCCGGGTGGCCGGCCCGGCCGTGCCGTCCCGCTCCTCGGCGGCGGGCAGCTCGCGGGTCGCGTCGGTCCGTTCCTCGGCGGCGGGCAGCTCGCGGGTCGTGTCGTACCGCTCCTCGGCGGCCGGAAGCTCGCGGGTCGCCGGTTCCGCCCGGTCCGGCAGGGCCGGCTCGACGGGCGACAGCTCGCGGGTCACCGGTTCGCTCCGGACCTCCGGTGCGCCGGGCGACCAGCGTGGCTCCTCGTCGAACGGGCGGTCCTCGCGCGCCGCGAGCGGCGCGTCGGTCACCGCGTCGGTGGCCCACTCGTCCGCCTCGTCACCGGCCGGTGTGGAGGTGGCCGGAGTGCCGGCCTCGTAGGGGGCGGACACGGTGCTCTCCGCCGGTTCCGGCCCGGTGTGCCGGCCCGAGCGCAGCGCGCCGACCAGACCGAGGAGTCCGATCAGGATCAGTGCGCCGGCCAGGAACCAGCCCACCGGGGGCAGCGCCAGCCCGAGGATCCGGGCCAGCAGCCACCAGGCGGACAGCCCGAGGAAGGCCAGCCCGAAGGCGAACGACACGATGTCGGTGCGGTGAGCCTTCACCGGGTCACCTCCAGGTTTCCGGCGTTGACGTGGATCAGCAGGCGCAGCGTGCCGCCGCCGCGGCCGTCCGGCCCGAGGTCGGTGTTCTCCCACTGGCGGCCGTTCAACCCGCCGTTCCGCTCGCCGAAGACAGTGGCGTCACCGGCGTTGACGTCGGCCACCGTGGTGACGTCGACGTTCGGCGGCACGACCACCGTCGCCTTGCCGAAGTTGACCTCGACGGTCACCTGGGTGTCCTTCTTGTCGAAGTCGACCGCGCGCAGGTCGAGCACGGAGTCGCCGAAGTTGTTCTCGTACCGGTCGGCCAGGTCCCGGTAGTCGGCGGGGGCCCAGGTGACGTTGCCGTCGATCCCGCGGACCCGGTCGTAGGAGTCGGCCACGGTCGCGATGCCGAGCGCCGCCGCGGTCACCAGACCGAGTGCGATCAGCCAGCGGGCCCGGCCGAACCAGGTGCCCACGAGCAGCCCCAGCCCGATGGTGGCCAGCACGGCGGCGAAGTAGCCGGCCGCGCCGACCGGAAAGGCGTCGAGCAGGTCGAGCATCGCCACCACGCCCAGCGCCAGGAAGATCAGCGAGAAGGTGACGGCGCCGAGCGCGGACCGCTCCTTCGGCCGCTTCGGCGGCTTGGCCGGGCGGGCCGGCGCCGGCGGAACGGGCGGGGTCGACCCGGCGTAGGGACCGTGCGGGGCGAACGGCGGCCGGTAGCCCCCGGGCGGCAGCGGCGCGCCCACCGGGGCGGGCGGCGGCACGGCGGCGGGCTCCTCGTAGGGACGCCCGGTCGTCGGCGCGGCGGACCAGGCCGCGGTCGCATCGGTGCCGGGCCATGCCTCGCCGGCCCGGCTGCCCGGGACGGCCGGCGGTCGCGCCACGGTGGGCTCCGGCTCGGACCAGGCGGGCCGGGCGACGGTCGCGGCCGGCCAGCCGGCGGCGGAGACCGGTGCGGGCGGGTATCCCGGCTCGGGGCGGGCGGCCGGCGGGGCGGTGACCGGCTGCTCGCCGGACCACGGCGTGGCCTCGGCCGGCGTGCCGGACCAGGGCGCCGGGGCGGCCTCGGCCGGGGTGCCCGACCAGGGCGTCGACGGGGTGGCGGGCGTCGGGACCGGTCCGGCGGCGGCCGGCGTCCCGGAAGCGGGCGTGGCGGCCGGCGGCGCGGGCCAGGCGACCGGGGGAACGGGACCCGGCGGCGGGCCGGGCGGCGCGCCCGGCGCCGCCGTACGGGTCGCCGGGGCGCGCTGGTCGCGGTTGAGCAGCAGCGCACCGCCGATCAGGATCACCGCCCCGAGCAGGATCGCCCGGAACCCGTTCGTGACGACGTAACCGAAACCGACCGCCACTACGATGCTGAGCACGATCACGGTGATCGGGGACATGCTGGACCGGCCGCGGCCGAGCATCGACTCCACCGGGGAGGCGGTGTCCCCCTCGCCGGGGATGATGAGCCACGCGGTGACGTAGACCAGGATGCCGATGCCACCGAAGAAGCCCAGCACGGCCAGGAGCACCCGCCACAGCACCGGATCGGTGTTGGTGGCCCGGCCGATCGCCGCGCAGACGCCGGCCAGGTAACGGCCCTCCCGGGGGCGGACCAGCCCGTACCGGGAGGTGAAGCCGGCGCCGCCGGGCGGTGGCGCGTACCCGGTGGGTGGCGGGTCGGCGGACGGCCCTCCGCCGGTGGGCGGCGGGGTGGATCCGGGTGGCGGGGGCGCCGTGGTGTCGGCGGCGGTGGGCGCCGGCCCCGGCGGGGGTGGCGGTGGCCCGTCCTGTGCTGCCGCCCCGTGGTGGGGCGGACGGGCAGCGTCCTCGGTCATGCCTCCGATCCTGCTGCCCCGGCCGCCCGAGCGTCCTCAGGACCCGACCCTGACCCCACCCTGAGATCCCGGGGCCGCGAATGTCCGGGGCGTCCCCGTGGTCGGGGGCGGTGCGGCCGTGTGACGATCGGGACGTCGGCCGCCGCCGGCACGCCGTCCCCGACCCGGGAGCCTCCGATCAGCAGCACCGTGACCCCGCACCCCCCGCGCCTCTACCGGGCCACCGAGCACCGGCTGGCCGCCGGGGTGGCCGCCGGCATCGCCGAGCACCTGGGCATCTCGGTGCTCCGCGTGCGGGTGGCCTTCATGGTGCTGCTCGGGCTGAGTGGCCTCGGGCTGCTGCTCTACGCCGCCTTCTGGGCGGTCGTCCCGCCGCGGCCCGGCGACACCGCCGTCCCGCCCCGCCGCGACCTCACCCAGCTGCTGCCCTTCGTGGCGATCGGGCTGGGCGTGCTGCTGCTCCAGGTCGTCGCCTTCGACTCGGTCGGCGCGGCCGGCACCGCGGGCTGGCTGGTCGCCATCATCGCGGTCGGCGCCGGGGTGATCTGGCACCAGTCCGCGCCGGAGCGCCGCCGGCAGTGGGGCGGCTCGATGGCGGTGCCCTGGCTGGGCGCGGTGGTGGAGGAGAGCGACCGGCGCGCGTTCGTGCTCCGCTTCATCGGCGGCGGCGTGCTCGTCGCGGTGGGCATCATCGGCGTGGCGGCGGTCTACTCGCCGGCGCAGAACTTCGACGCGGTGCTCAACGGCATCATCTTCGCGCTGGTCGGGCTGGCCGGCGTGGGTGTGGTGACCGGCCCGGTGCTCTGGCGCACGTGGAACCAGCTCCGTTCGGAGCGCGAAGGGCGGATCCGGGAGCAGGAGCGGGCCGAGCTGGCCGCCATGGTGCACGACCAGGTGCTGCACACCCTCGCCCTCATCCAGCGCAACGCCGGCGACGTCAAGACGGTGCAGCGGCTGGCCCGGGGTCAGGAGCGGTCGCTGCGGAACTGGCTCTACAAGCCGACCGCCTCGCCGACCGAGCGATTCGCGGCCGCCCTGGAGCAGGCCGCCGCCGAGGTGGAGGACACCTTCGCCATCACCGTGGAGACGGTGGTGGTCGGCGACCGGGAGACCGACGAACGGGTCGGGGCGCTGGTCGCCGCGGCCCGGGAGGCGCTGGTCAACGCGGCCCGGCACGCGGAGGTGCAGACCGTCTCGCTCTATGCCGAGGTGGAGCCGGAGCAGGTGAGCGCCTTCGTCCGGGACCGGGGCAAGGGCTTCGACCCGGATACGGTGGAGGATCACCGGCACGGAGTCCGGGGTTCGATCATCGGACGGATGAAGCGGCACGGCGGCCGGGCGGAGATCCGGTCCGAGCCGGGGGAGGGGACCGAGGTCCGGCTGATCCTGCCGATCAGCGGCTCCGGCTCCACGGCGGAAAGGGACAGATGACCATGGTCGAGCAGGAACCGGTCGAGGGCGCGGCGCCCCGGGACGGGCGGCTGCGGGTGTTCCTCGTCGACGACCACGCGATGTTCCGGGCCGGCGTCCGCGCCGAGCTCGGCGCGCGCGTCGAGGTGGTCGGCGAGGCCAGCACGGTGGCGGAGGCGGTCAGCCGGATCGCGGCGATGCAGCCGGACGTGGTGCTGCTCGACGTGCACATGCCCGACGGCGGCGGCCGGGCGGTGCTGGAGGCGATGCGGCGTACGCACCCGCAGGTGCGCTTCCTCGCGCTGAGCGTGTCCGACGCCGCCGAGGACGTGATCGGGCTGATCCGGGCGGGCGCCCGGGGCTACGTCACGAAGACCATCTCGCCCGAGGAGCTGACCGACGCGATCCGGCGGGTGGCCGACGGGGACGCGGTGTTCAGCCCGCGGCTGGCCGGCTTCGTGCTGGACGCCTTCGCGTCCCGGCCGGACGCGCCGGTGGCCGATCCCGAGCTGGACCAGCTCACCAACCGGGAGCGCGAGGTGCTCCGGCTGCTCGCCCGGGGGTACGCGTACAAGGAGATCGCCCGGGAGCTCTACATCTCGATCAAGACGGTCGAGACGCACGTCTCCAACGTGCTGCGCAAGCTCCAGATGTCCAACCGCTACGAGCTGTCCCGCTGGGCCGCCGACCGCCGGTTGGTCTGACCGCTCCGGCGGCGCCGGCCCGGGGCGTCACTCGGTGGTGCGCAGCACCGTGAACGCCTCGGCCAGCCGCCCGGGCGGGAGGCCGGCGTTGTCGGCCACGGTGGTGAGCCGGTCCCGGATCCAGGTCGGCACGTCCAGGTGGGCGGTCTGCGACCGGTGCGCCTCCATCGCGGCGATCTTGCGGTCGATCCGGTCGGTCACGTCGATGGCGTGATCCGGGCCGGGCCCGCCCGCGTACCAGATCTCCCGGACCACCCACGGTTCCAGCCCCTCGTCGAGCAGTTCCGGGAAGGCGAAGGGGTTTCGTGAGTCCGGGTAGACGGCGCAGGTCGTGGCCTCGCCGACGGCCAGGTGGTCGGGGTGGCTCGGGCCGGTGAGGTGCTCCCAGCGCCGCAGCGGCGAGCTGGTCAGCACCCGGTCCGGCCGGAACCGGCGGATCGCGGCGCTGATCTGCCGGCGCAGCGCCAGGCTGGGCGTGAGGGTGCCGTCGCTGTGGCCGTCGAGGAAGTCGACCCGGTGTACGCCGACCGCCGCGGCCGCCGCCCGCTGCTCCGCCTCCCGCCGGGCCGGCATCTCCTCGCGCGGCGTGTCGTCGAAACCACCGGAGTCGCCACGGGTGGCGATGAGGTACGCCACTTCGATACCCTCATCCACCCAGCCGGCGATGGTGCCCGCACAGCCGAAGTCGACATCATCCGGATGGGCAAAAACCGCGAGGGCCCGACGGACGTCGGGCAGCACCGGAGCGGACGCGGGGAAGCTCACGGCGCCGAGCCTACGCGGGTGGTCTCGTCCCGTCTGGGCGTGTCTTACCTGTTCAGCCCCGTGCGACTCGGGCGTTTCATGATCTTTTCTCAAGTATCGGCAACGTGGCGGGCAACTAACGTCTTGATAACGGCACCTTCACGCAAAGGGCTGGTGAGTGTCACAGTGGCAGCACCTCACCCCCCGGTGTGAGGCACCCCGTCGGGCCCGCCGACCACGTGACGCCGCCTCCACGCGCCGCGCGTGGCCGTCGACCCTGCGCGGTGTCTGCGTCGAAGGGTGTGGCGCCCGGCGGATCGGTACCCCTGGGGTGTCCCGATTTCCTCTGCGGTAAACCGGCGTCCTGTGGTTCGGGCCGTCGGCGGTGTCACCCCCCAAACGTGCGTGAAACCCACGACGGAACCAGGTTAGAAAGAGGAGGCCCCTCGGAATGAGAGTCTCGAAGCGGGCGAGCGGCGCGCTCGCGGTGGGCGCGGCATTCGCGCTCATCGCGTCCGGCTGCTCCAGCGGCAACGACGACGGCGGCGACGCCAGCGCCAGCAAGGACGGCGCGATCGTCATCGACGGCACCCAGCCGGAGAACCCCCTGGTTCCGGCGAACACCACCGAGACCGGTGGCGGCAAGATCATCGACTGGGTGTGGAGCGGCCTGGTCGAGTACCCCAACAACGGTGGGGCCCCGCAGAACCTGCTGGCCGAGTCGATCGAGACGAGCGACTCGAAGGTCTTCAAGATCAAGATCAAGCAGAACACCAAGTTCCACGACGGCACCACCGTCAAGGCCGAGAGCTTCGTCAAGGCCTGGAACTGGGCGGCCTACGGCCCGAACGGCGCGCAGAACGCCTCCTTCTTCTCGGACATCCAGGGCTTCGAGGACACCTACACCGAGGACCCGGACGGCCCGGACGGCCCGAAGAAGGCCGCGGAGCCGAAGGCCAAGGAGATGTCCGGCCTCAAGGTCATCGACGACTGGAACTTCGAGGTCACGCTCTCCTCGCCGACCGCCGTGTTCCCGACCAAGCTCGGCTACAGCGCCTTCATGCCGCTGCCCGACGCCTTCTTCGCCACCACTCCGGCGGAGTTCGGCAAGAAGCCGATCGGTAACGGCCCGGTCAAGCTCGTCTCCTGGCAGGACGACGTCGAGCTGAAGCTCACCCGCTTCGACGACTACAGCCTGCGCGACAAGATGAAGATCAAGGACGTCACCGTCAAGATCTACCAGGACGACACGGCGGCCTACAACGACCTGCTCGCCGGCAACCTGGACTTCCAGCAGCAGGTCCCGGTCTCCTCGCTGGCCGGTGACAAGTGGAAGACCGACCTGGGCGAGCGGGCGATCCAGACGACCATCCCGTCGAACGGCATCATCGCCTTCCCGATCTACGACAAGCGGTTCCAGAACAAGGACCTGCGTCGCGCCATCTCCCTGTCGATCAACCGGCAGGAGGTCACCGACAAGATCTTCTTCGGTAACCGCAAGCCGGCCGACAGCTGGGCCAACCCGCTGACCCCGGGCGCGACCCCGGGCGACTGCACCGCCTGCAAGTTCGACCCGACCGAGGCCAAGCGGCTGCTCCAGCAGGCCGGTGGCTTCCAGGGCAAGCTGACCCTGTCGTACAACGCGGACGCCAGCCACAAGGAGTGGATGGAGGCCGTCGCCCAGCAGATCAAGACCAACCTGGGCATCGACGCGGTCGCCGTGGGCGTGCCGACCTTCGCGGTCTTCCGGGCGAACATCAACGCCTACAAGATGACCGGTCTGTACCGCGCCGGCTGGCAGCAGGACTACCCGGACGTGGAGAACTGGATCAACCCGCTCTACGTGACCGGCGGTTCCTCGAACGACGGCAAGTACAGCAACCCGCAGGTGGACGCCCTCGCCAAGGAGGCCTCCGCGGCCCCCAGCCTCGAGGAGGCCCACAAGAAGTTCGCCGAGGCGGTCAAGATCATTGACCAGGACGTCCCGGCGATGCCGATCTACTTCAGCGGCGAGCAGTCCGGCCACTCGGAGAAGATCAAGAAGCTGGAGCTGTCCAACGTCGGCGAGCTCGACATCACCTCGGTCGAGCTCTGATCCGAACGGTCTGACCCCGGGTCGGGCTCGCCTACCGGTGAGCCCGACCCGGGGCCGTTCCGCGAGGGGGTGTACAACGAACCCCTCGCACGTTGTCGCCATCCGTGTCGGTCGGCCGACGCGCCCCCTGTCTGGAGGACCACCCCATGGGCCGTTATCTGTTGAGACGGCTGCTGCAACTCGTGCCGGTGTTCATCGGCACGACGTTCCTGATCTACTGGCTCGTCTGGTCGGTGCCCGGCGACCCCTTCGCCGGCAAGTGCGGCGACCGCGGTTGCCCCCCGAACTACCGGGCCATGAT
This sequence comes from Micromonospora chaiyaphumensis, assembly GCF_900091435.1. Lineage (GTDB taxonomy): Bacteria > Actinomycetota > Actinomycetes > Mycobacteriales > Micromonosporaceae > Micromonospora > Micromonospora chaiyaphumensis. The sequence goes on along the minus strand of NZ_FMCS01000004.1, from coordinate 284,406 downwards.
GACCGAGAAGTACCATCTCGACGATTCGATCTGGGTGCAGTACGCCAGCTACATGAAGAACCTCTTCCAGGGGGACTTCGGTATCACGTTCGGCGGTCGCGAGATCAGCGACATCATCGCCACGTCGTACCCGAACACCCTGAAGCTGGCGGTGGTCGCGCTCGCCATCGAGGCGATCATCGGTCTCGGCGCGGGCGTCCTCACCGGTCTCCGGCGTAACGGCTTCCTGGACAACCTGGTCCTGATCTCCACCCTCTTCCTGATCGCGCTGCCGGTCTTCGTCATCGGCTTCGTGCTCCAGTGGCTGCTCGGTGTGAAGTGGGGGATCGTCAACCCCACCGTCTCCAACGAGATGCGGTTCAGCGAGCTGATCGTGCCCGGCTTCGTGCTCGGTAGCGCCTCGATGGCGTACATCGCCCGGGTGGCGCGGACGAGCATCGCCGAGAACCGGCGGGCCGACTACGTCCGCACCGCCATCGCCAAGGGCCTTCCCATGCGCCGGGTCGTCGGCGTGCACCTGCTGCGCAACTCGCTCATCCCGGTCGTGACCCTGCTCGGCACCGACCTCGGCGCCCTGATGGGTGGCGCGATCGTGACCGAGGGCATCTTCGGCATCAACGGCATCGGCCGCCAGGTGCTGCGGGCCATCGTCACCAAGGAGAGCGCTACCGTTGTCGGCATCGTGGTGGTGCTGGTGCTCGTCTATCTCGTGATGAACCTGCTGGTGGACCTGCTCTACGCCGCCCTGGACCCGAGGATCCGCTATGAGTGACCCGAGTACCGCGTCGATCGTCTCGACGCCGCCCGCGACCATGCCGACCGAGGCTGGTTCCGGCGCGCCCGTCAACGCGGGCCTGCCGGAGAGCGCCCAGAAGCAGCAGAAGCCGCGCGGCCTCCTGGCTGACGCCTGGCGGGACCTGCGCCGCAAGCCGCTGTTCTGGATCTCGGCGGCCTTCATCCTGCTGTTCATCGTGATGGCCGCGTTCCCGGCGCTGTTCACCTCGGGTGACGCCGTCAACGGTGCGCTGTCGCGCAGCCGGGTCGAGCCGTCGTCCGACGCGTGGTTCGGCTACGACGTGCAGGGCCGTGACGTGTACGCCCGGGTGATCTACGGCGCCCGCGCCTCGATCGTGGTGGCGGTGCTGTCGACGCTGTGCACGCTGCTGATCGGTGGGGCGATGGGCATCATCGCCGGCTACCGCGGTGGGTGGGTGGACGCGCTGCTCTCCCGGATCGCGGACATCTTCTTCGGCCTGCCGTTCGTGCTCGGCTCGATCGTCATCCTGACCACGTTCAACGGCTCGGGCAGCGACAACAACGAGTGGCAGATCATGGGCCTGGTCATCATTTCGCTGGTGGTGCTGCTGTGGCCGGTGGTGATGCGGCTGATGCGCTCGTCGGTGCTCGCCACCAAGGAGGCCGACTACATCGTGGCGGCCCGCGCGCTGGGCGCCGGCACCGGCCGGATCATCCTCAAGCACCTGCTGCCGAACTGCCTGGCCCCGCTGCTGGTCTACGGCACGATCATGGTCGGCTCCTTCATCGGCGCCGAGGCCACCCTGTCCTTCCTGGGCATCGGCCTGAAGAGCCCGGTGGTGTCCTGGGGCATCATGATCAGCGAGGCCCAGAACTACATCCGCGTCTCGCCGTTCCTGCTGTTCTTCCCCGCCGCGTTCCTCGTCACCGCCGTGCTGAGCTTCGTCATGCTCGGCGAGGCGGTCCGCGAGGCCCTCGACCCGAAGCTCCGATAGGGGAACTGAGTTGTCCGACATTCTCGTGTCCGAGCAGTCCGCGCCGGGCGCCGACGGATCCGGCCGCCCCTCGGGCCGCCTGCTCGAGGTCGACGGCCTGCGGGTGGAGTTCCGCACCCGGGACGGTGTCGCCAAGGTCATCAACGGGGTGACGTACCACGTCGACGCGGGGGAGACCCTCGCCGTGCTCGGCGAGTCCGGCTCCGGCAAGAGCGTCACCGCGCAGACCATCATGGGCATCCTCGACACCCCGCCCGGCTTCGTCACCGGTGGCCAGGTCCGCTTCCACGGCAAGGACATGCTCAAGATGTCCGCCGAGCAGCGGCGCCGGATCCGGGGTGAAGGCATTGCGATGATCTTCCAGGACTCGCTCTCCGCCCTCAACCCGGTTTTCACCGTCGGCTTCCAGATCGCCGAGCAGTTCCGCATCCGGCGCGGCCTGAGCCGCTCGGACGCCAAGAAGCGCGCGATCGAGATGCTCGACCAGGTCAAGATCCCGAACGCCAAGGGCCGGTACAGCAACTACCCGCACCAGTTCTCGGGTGGTATGCGGCAGCGCGCCATGATCGCCATGTCGCTGGCGCTCGACCCCGAGGTGCTGATCGCCGACGAGCCGACCACCGCGCTGGACGTGACCGTGCAGGCCCAGATCATGGACCTGCTGGGCGAGCTTCAGCGTGAGCGGCAGATGGGCATGATCCTGATCACCCACGACCTCGGCGTGGTCGCCGACGTCGCGGACCGGATCGCGGTCATGTACGCCGGCCGGATCGTCGAGGAAGCCGACGTGTACGACCTGTACGCCAAGCCGGCGCACCCGTACACCCTCGGCCTGCTCAACTCGATCCCGCGGATGGACGAGAAGGGGCAGGAGCTCCGCACCATCAAGGGCCTCCCGCCGAACCTGATGAACATCCCGCCGGGCTGCGCCTTCAACCCGCGCTGCCCCATGGCGCAGCCGGTGTGCCGGGAGAAGGTGCCCCCGCTGCTGCAGTTGGGCCGCGGCCGGGCCAGCGCCTGCCACTTCGCCGAGGAGCTCGTGAACCGTGACTGAGAACATCATCGAGGTCCGTGACCTGGTCAAGCACTACCCCGTGACCCGGGGTGTGGTGTTCAAGAAGACCATCGGTCACGTCAAGGCGGTCGACGGCGTCTCCTTCGACCTGAAGGCCGGCGAGACCCTCGGCGTGGTCGGCGAGTCCGGCTGTGGCAAGTCGACGCTCGCCCGGGTGCTGATGAACCTGGAGAAGCCGACCGCCGGCCAGGTGCTCTACAAGGGCCAGGACATCTCCAAGCTCTCCGGCGGGGCGCTGCGGCGCCTGCGCCGGCAGATCCAGCTGGTGATGCAGGACCCGTACACCTCGCTGAACCCGCGTATGACGGTCGGCGACCTGATCGGCGAGCCGTTCGAGATCCACCCCGAGGTGGCTCCGCGGCGGTCCCGCCGGGACAAGGTCAAGGAGCTGCTCGACCTGGTCGGCCTCAACCCGGAGCACATCAACCGGTACCCGCACCAGTTCTCCGGCGGCCAGCGGCAGCGCATCGGCATCGCCCGGGCGCTGGCCCTGCGGCCCGAGGTCATCGTCTGCGACGAGCCGGTGTCGGCCCTGGACGTGTCGATCCAGGCGCAGGTGATGAACCTGCTGGAGAAGCTCCAGGCCGAGTTCGGTCTCTCGTACGTCTTCATCGCCCACGACCTGTCGGTCGTGCGCCACCTCTCCGACCGGGTCGCCGTCATGTACCTGGGCAAGATGGTGGAGGTCGGCACCGAGGACGAGATCTACGAGCGGCCGACCCACCCGTACACCCAGGCGCTGCTGTCGGCGGTGCCGGTGCCGGACCCGACCGTGCGGGAGAGCAAGGCGATCATCCGGCTCCAGGGTGACGTCCCCTCGCCGGTCAGCCCGCCCTCGGGCTGCCGGTTCCGCACCCGGTGCTGGAAGGCGCAGGACGTCTGCGCCCAGGAGGTGCCGCTGCTCCAGATCCGGCCGGGCTCGGACCACCCGAGCGCCTGCCACTTCGCGGAGAAGCGGGAGATCGTCGCCACCCACGAGGCGGCCTGATCCACCCCGGACCGCCTGCCGGCGTCGACTGGACGCCGGCAGGCGGTTCGTCGTATCCGGCGGCCGCCGCACCGCCGGCGAGCGTCACAGCGGTCCGCGGCCGGCGCGCAGCAGCAGGAGCGCGAGCTGGGTGCCGTCGGCACCGAGGGCCTCGCGGAACCGCTCCAGGATCTCCCGCTCCCGGGAGAGCACCAGCCGGGTGCCGCCCGAGGCCATCCGGGTGGCCCCGACCTCCTGGGAGAGCGCGGCCCGCTCCTGCCAGAGCGCGATGATGGTGCGGTCGATCTCGTCGATCCGCTCCCGGATCTCGCTGATCCGCTCGGCCGCCGCCGAGTCGTCGGTGCCGGTCCGCGCCGCCGCGGCCCCGGTCGGGTCACCGCCGGCCGGCCGGTCGTGCGGCGCCAGGCTGCCGTCCACCACGTCAGTCATCATCGTCGTACCCCTCGGGGTCTCGGGCCCGGTACCCGGATCCCGGGACGGAAAAAGCCCCGGGCTCCAGGAGCCCGGGGCTTTTCGTAGGTCTGTGATCAGGCGCGACCTACGGCTGCCGGACTCCCGGTGCCGTAGTAAAAGTAGAAGCGCTGACCGAACACGCCGTCGAGTATGCCGAGCCGGGGGCACCCGCGCAAGGAAACCCGCCAACAGGTGGGACGGTGACGCCGGCCGGCCCGTCCGGCCGCGCGGGCGGGAAGTGTCCGGCCGTCGGCATAGACTTCCGGTGCGATGCATCCTCTCTTCGACATCCCCGCGTCCCCGCCCGCGCCGGAGCCCGGGACCCCGCCGCGCCGGCCCGAATCCGGCACGGCGCACCGGTCGCCGCGCCGCGACCCGAAACCGTCGGCCCGGCCGGACCCGCAGGCCCTCCTCGCCGGCCTGAACGGCCCCCAGCGGGACGCGGTCACCCACTCCGGTTCGCCGCTGCTCATCGTGGCCGGCGCCGGCTCCGGCAAGACGCGGGTGCTGACCAACCGGATCGCCTACCTGCTCGCCGCGCGGGACGTGCACCCCGGCGAGATCATCGCGATCACCTTCACCAACAAGGCGGCCGGTGAGATGAAGGAGCGGGTCGCCGCCCTGGTCGGCCCGCGTGCCCGGTTGATGTGGGTGTCGACCTTCCACTCGGCCTGCGTCCGGATCCTGCGCGCCGAGCACGAGCACGCCGGCCTGAAGTCCACCTTCTCGATCTACGACGCCGACGACTCCCGCCGGCTCATGCAGCTGGTCGCCCGCGAGCTGGACCTGGACCCGAAGCGCCACCCCGCGCGCGGCCTGGCCGCCCAGGTCTCCAACCTGAAGAACGAGCTGGTCGACCCGGAGGAGTTCGCCGGCCGGGCCAAGGGCCCCAACGAGCGGGCGCTGGCCGAGGCCTACACGCTCTACCAGCGGCGGCTGCGCGAGGCGCACGCGCTGGACTTCGACGACCTGATCATGACGACCGTGCACCTGCTCCAGTCGCACCCGCACGTCGCGGAGAGCTACCGGCGGCGGTTCCGGCACGTGCTGGTCGACGAGTACCAGGACACCAACCACGCCCAGTACGTGCTGATCAAGGAGCTGGTCTCCGGCACCGAGGGCATCCCGCCGGCCGAGCTCTGCGTGGTCGGTGACGCCGACCAGTCGATCTACGCGTTCCGCGGCGCCACCATCCGCAACATCCTGGAATTCGAGCGCGACTTCACCGACGCCCGGACGATCCTGCTGGAGCAGAACTACCGCTCCACCCAGACGATCCTCAACGCCGCCAACGCGGTGATCGACCGGAACACCTCCCGTAAGCCGAAGCGGCTGTGGAGCGACGCCGGGGCGGGCGAGCAGATCGTCGGCTACGTGGCCGACACCGAGCACGCCGAGGCGGACTGGGTGGCCCGGGAGATCGACCGGCTGGTCGACGCCGGCGACACCCGCCCCGGCGACGTGGCGGTCTTCTACCGCACCAACGCCATGTCCCGGGTCTTCGAGGAGGTGTTCATCCGGGTCGGCCTGCCCTACAAGGTGGTCGGCGGGGTGCGCTTCTACGAGCGCAAGGAGGTCCGCGACGCGCTGGCCTACCTGCGCGCGGTGGTCAACGACGACGACACGGTGAGCCTGCGCCGGATCCTCAACACCCCGCGCCGGGGCATCGGCGAGCGCGCCGAGGCGTGCGTGGAGGCGCTGGCCGGCCGCGACCGGATCTCCTTCGGTGCGGCGCTGCGCCGGGCCAAGGACGCCCCGGGGATCTCCACCCGGGCCGCCAACGGCATCGCCGAGTTCGTCGCGCTGCTCGACGAGGCGCGCGAGCTGGCCGCCACCGGCACCCCCGAGGAGGTGCTGGAGGCCCTGCTGACCCGCTCGGGCTACCTGGCGGAGCTGGAGGAGAGCCTCGACCCGCAGGACGCCGGCCGCGTGGACAACCTCCAGGAACTCGTCAGCGTCGCCCGGGAGTACACCGAGCGGATCGAGGCGCTGGGCGGGGAGGACGAGCGGGCCACCCTGGCCGGCTTCCTGGAGCAGGTGGCGCTCGTCGCCGACGCCGACCAGATCCCCTCCGACGATCCGGACCACCAGGGCGTGGTGACCCTCATGACCCTGCACACCGCCAAGGGCCTGGAGTTCCCGGTGGTGTTCCTGAGCGGCCTGGAGGACGGCGTCTTCCCGCACCTGCGCTCGCTGGGCGACACCCGCGAGCTGGAGGAGGAACGGCGGCTGGCCTACGTGGGCATCACCCGCGCCCGGCAGCGCCTCTACCTGTCGCGGGCGGTCACCCGCTCGGCCTGGGGCGCGCCGGCCTACAACCCGCCGTCGCGGTTCCTTGAGGAGCTGCCGACCGAGCTGGTCCGGTGGGAGCGCACCGAGGGGGCGTACACCTCGTGGGCCGGTGGGGGCGGCGGCGTCGGTGGCCGGGCGGACCGCGTGCCCGGCGGGCGCGGCGGCTTCACCGGGGGGACGCCCAAGGCGACCCAGCTCGCCAAGCGTCTCGGGGTGGACGCCAGCCGGCTGGCGACGGCGAGCGAGTTGAAGCAGGCGCCCAAGGTGTCGGTGGGCGACCGGGTCAACCACCAGCGCTACGGCCTCGGCCGGGTGCTCGCGGTGGAGGGGCACGGCCCGGGCGCCCGGGCGCAGATCGACTTCGGCGACCAGACCATGTGGCTGGTCCTCCGGCACGCCCCGATAGACAAGCTCTGAGCCGAGTGGGGCCCGGCCCGGCGACGCGCCGGACCGGGCCCCTCCCTCGTGCCGTGACCCGTCAGCAGGCCACGTCGATGCCCCGGGCGCGCAGGAACGGCGCCGGGTCGATCTGGTTCCACATGGCGCCCTTGTGCACCTCGAAGTGCAGGTGCGGGCCCGTGGCGTCACCGGTGGCGCCCTCGTAGCCGATGACCTGCCCGGCCTTCACCTTGTCGCCGACGCTGACGATCAGCCGGCTCTGGTGGGCGTAGTGAGTCAGGTAGCCGTTGGCGTGGTCGATGAAGACCGAGTTGCCGTAGCCGTCGCCGACGTCGCCGGCCTTGACCACGGTGCCCGCCGCGGCGGCGTGGATGGGCGTGCCCGCCGGCATGGCGAAGTCGATGCCGGCGTGCAGGGTGCCCCACCGCTGCCCGTAGCAGGAGGTGATCCCGGCGCCCTTCATCGGGATGACCCAGGCCGGCTTCGGCTTGGTGGTCTTCTTCGGCTTCGGCTTGGCCGGGGTGGTCTTCGCCGGCGTCGGACTGGCCGGGCTCGGGCTCGGCGATGCGGTGGCCGAGGGGGTGACCGGGGCGGCCGACTCGCGGGCCGAGCGATCGGCGCGGCCGGCGGCCTCAGCGCGCTCCTGGGCGTCGAAGTCGACCGCGGCGGGGGTCGGGGCACCGTGGTCGGTGGTGGCGACGGAGACGCCGCCGACGCCGAGGCCCAGCAGGGCCACCGCGCCGACCACGAAATATGCGGTACGCCGGACCGGGCGCTGGCGCCGGTGCCGGGCGGGAGCGATGTCCGGGGTGTTCTCGTTCTGGATGGAGCTGTCTTCCTGCACGGAAACCTTCATCAGTCGAGGGGCACGTGACCTCGAAATACTGGTGTCGGCCGGGCTCGCGCCGGGTACGGGGTTCGGGAGAACCGGCGAGGCACCTGACGCCACCTGCCCGGTTTCCTGCCGGCCCGGGCGGTTTCGTGCCGAAAAGGATCATGCGCGGCTGTGGCGCCGAGCACATTCGCGGCTGTGACCCGGCAGACATTGCCGCAGAAGAAACCGCCCGGATCGGCTGATCCGGGCGGTCAACGGGCGATGCGCAGCGTCAGGACGCGGCTACCTCGCTGTAGATTGTCTCGACTTCGAGCTGGATGTCCACTCCGCGGTCCGCCAGCCACGGCACCGGGTCCAGCGGCTGGCCGTTGACATGGATCTCCAGGTGCAGGTGCGAACCGTAGGAGTGGCCGGTGTTGCCGACCAGGCCGAGCTGCTGGCCGGCCTTCACCTGCTGGCCCTCCTTGACGGTCACCGCCGAGGAGTGGCCGTAGATGGCCTCGCTGCCGTCCGCGTGCTTGACGATCACCGCGTAGCCGTAGCCGCCGAACCAGCCGGCCTTGGTGACCTGGCCGTCGTGGATCGCCTGGTAGGGCGTGCCCTCCGGTGCGACCAGGTCGATGCCGGTGTGCAGCTTGCCCCAGCGCATGCCGTAGGGGGACTGGAAGTCGTAGCCGTGCAGGGGGAGCAGCCAGGTGTCCTGCTCGGCGGCGGTCTTGCCGCCGCGGTCGTCACGGGTGGCGACGTCGTCGCTCTTGGCGCGGTCCGCGGCGTCCTGGCTGGTGATCGAGGCCTGCTTGAGCTCGTCGAGGACCGACGGGCTGACGCTCTTGGCGTCGGGGAGGGCGTTCGCGCCGAGGGCGACGAGGCCGGCGCCCACGAAGGCGGTGGTCACGACCGCCGCGTAGCGGCTCCGCGGGGGGGTGGGTACGCGGCGGCGGCCGCGATATCTATCGGGCTCAGACGACAGGCGCTGGCGCACGCACACCCTCCGTTGTCGGGGATCCGATGCGACTCCGGACCGTTCGGTGAAGCTCGGTCGAACCTCCGGTGTCGCGTCGTCACCCGTCCGTGGACCTGATGACAACCGTGGACACGTTAGCCAACCGCCACTCCTGTCACAAGCCGAAGCGCCGAATTGGCGTTTCTTTCTGTCCGTTTCCGTCCGCTCTTGTCATAGCTCGCGCCGCCGGTCGGATGGCCCGACGACCGCCCGTTCGTCGCGGACAGTGACCGTTCGGCGGAGGTGTCCGGCTTCCCGCTCGCGGGGCCGGACGGTAGGACGCAGCCCGGGTTTCCGGCCCCGGGCAGGGCGGGTTACCGTTCGTTCAGGTCAGGAGTGCCGGAGCCGTGAAAGGTGTGCGCTGATGAGCTCTCGTATCCGGGTCGTCGTCGCGAAGCCCGGCCTGGACGGCCACGACCGGGGCGCGAAGGTCGTCGCCCGTGCCCTGCGTGACGCGGGCATGGAGGTCATCTACACCGGCCTGCACCAGACGCCGGAGCAGATCGTGGAGACCGCGATCCAGGAGGACGCCGACGCGGTCGGCCTCTCGGTCCTCTCCGGCGCCCACATGACGCTCTTCAAGCGGGTCCTCGAGTTGCTCGCCGAGCGCGACGCGGCCGACATCGTGGTCTTCGGCGGCGGCATCATCCCGGACGCCGACATCCCGGAACTCCAGCGGCTCGGCGTCGCCAAGATCTTCACCCCGGGCGCCACCACCCAGTCGATCGTGGACTGGGTCCGCGAGAACGTCGCCCAACCGGTCGCCTGACCCACGGGTCGCCCACCTGTTGATCAAGAAGTTTGCGTCCGGAACGAGCCCGGATCCGACGCAAACCTCTTGATCACCTCGGCTGGGGTGGGCGGGATCGGCGCTTCGGCGGGTGCGGTGGGGCGCTGGGAACTTGGTGACGTGGACGGACCGGAGCGGGTGGCTGTTCTTCCGAGCCGTTCGAGTTGGCGTCGGGGACGACTCGGTGCGCTGCTGCGGGCGATTCGGGCGTGACTCGTTCACGACATCGAGTTCGTAGCGCCGTCGGGCCGACCGGGCCCCGAAATCAGCCGCAGGTAAATGGACAGGGGGAGGGGCCGGACGCACCCCTCACACGTCCGGCCCCTCTATGCACGATGCCCCGCCGCCACCCCTCGACCGACAGGGCATCGGCCGCTCCCGTCGTCGCGCCTGACCAGCGCTCCGACATCAGACTCAACGACGCCCCCAACAGGGGGTTACGCCTGTTCCCCAACATCCCCCGGACGGCTGACAACCCGCATCCCGGGCGCCTCGACGGGCCCGATTCCGGCGGGGCCGCGCGCCCGGGGCGCGGGTCGTAGGGTGTGCCTGCCCGGACCGCGTCCCGCGGCCGACGACCCCGCCGGGAGCCGCCGTGACCCAGCCGCCGTACCCGCAGCCCGATCCCGCCGGTGGTCAGCCCCCGCCGGCCTCCGGGTGGCCGGCGCAGCCACCCGGCCACGGATGGGCCGCGCCCCAACAGCCTGGTCCGCCCGGTTGGCCGGCGCCGCCGCAGCAGCCCGCGCCGGGCTGGCCGCAGGCGTATCACCCCGGGCCGGGGTGGCCGCCGGTCGCGCCGACCGCCAAGCGGATCCCGGAGGACCAGCCGTTCGTGGTCAGGCCGAGCCTGCGCAAGCGGGCGCTGACCCTCGGGCTGGTGACCCTGGCGGTCGGCCTGGTGCTGGCCTGCCCGATCGGGCTCGCCGCGTCGTCCGAGGGCGGTGGCGCCGGGCTGCTCCTCGTCATTCCCGTGGTGATGCTCGTCTTCGCCGTGCCGGTCGGCCTCCAGCTCTGGCTCGTCTCCTCCGGCGGCCCGGTGCTCGCGCTCGGGCCGGCCGGGCTGTGGATCAAGACGCGGCCGACCCGGGGCCAGGCGATCTGGCTGCCGTGGGAGGCGGTCGAGCGGGTCTACCTGCGGCGCTGGGGGCTGGAGAAGATGCTCTGCGTGAAACCGCGGGATCCGCGCGTCGGCAGTGGGCTGGGCGCGTTCACCGCGCTCGACTCGGGGATGCAGCAGGCGTTCTTCGGCACCGGCTTCACCGCCACGGTCAACCACGCCGACCGGAACGAGGACGAGATCATGCGAGCAGTGGCCGGATACGCGGCCGGTCGCTGCCGGGTGGGCTGAGCCCGGCGCGACACAGAGGCGGCTGTGCATTACCGCACACCGTGCACCCGCTCGGTTGCCGCCGGTTCCCATCTCGTTAGGCTGCGGCAAATGGCCTGTCTCATCTGATGACAGGCGTCAAACTGATTTTCCAACGCTGGTGGCGGCGCGACGGCGCGCCGCGGAGACGGGACGGGACGCGCAATCGTGGACCTGTACGAGTACCAGGGGCGGGACCTGTTCGAGCGGCACGGGTTGCCCGTGCTCGCCGGCGGCGTCGCCACTACCCCGGAGGAGGCCCGCGCGATCGCCGAGCGCCTCGGCGGCCGGGTGGTCGTCAAGGCGCAGGTGAAGGTCGGCGGCCGCGGCAAGGCCGGCGGCGTGAAGCTGGCCGAGGGCGCGGAGGAGACGGTGGCCCGCGCCACCGACATCCTCGGCATGGACATCAAGGGTCACACGGTCCACAAGGTCATGATCACCGTGACCGCGGACGTGGCCGAGGAGTACTACTTCTCGTACCTGCTCGACCGGGCGAACCGCACCTTCCTCTGCATCGCCAGCGTGGCCGGCGGCATGGACATCGAGCAGGTCGCCGCCGACACCCCCGAGAAGGTCGTCAAGGCCCCGATCGACGCGAACACCGGCGTGGACGAGGCGAAGGCGCGCGAGATCGTGAGCGCGGCCGGCTTCCCGGCCGAGGTCGCCGACCAGGTGGTCGAGGTCGCGGTCAAGCTGTGGCAGGCGTTCGTCGCCGAGGACGCCACGCTGGTCGAGGTGAACCCGCTGGCCACGACCAAGGACGGCAAGCTGCTGCTGCTGGACGCCAAGGTCACCCTCGACGAGAACGCCGCGTTCCGGCACCCGGACCACGAGGCCCTGGTCGACCAGGCGTCGGTGGACCCGCTGGAGCAGGCCGCCAAGTCCAAGGACCTCAACTACGTCAAGCTCGACGGCGAGGTCGGCATCATCGGCAACGGCGCGGGCCTGGTCATGTCCACGCTCGACGTGGTCGCGTACGCCGGTGAGCGGCACGGCGGCGTCAAGCCGGCCAACTTCCTCGACATCGGTGGCGGCGCGAGCGCCGAGGTGATGGCGAACGGCCTGGAGATCGTCCTCTCCGACCCGTCGGTGAAGAGCGTCTTCGTCAACGTCTTCGGCGGCATCACCGCGTGCGACGCGGTCGCCAACGGCATCGTGCAGGCGCTGGCCCTGCTCGAGCAGCGCGGCGAGAAGGCCACGAAGCCGCTCGTCGTCCGCCTCGACGGCAACAACGCCGAGGCCGGTCGGGCGATCCTCGACGGCGCGAACAACCCGCTGATCCAGCGGGTCGACACCATGGACGGCGCGGCCGAGCGGGCCGCCGAGCTGGCAGCTGCGGGGGTCTGACAATGGCTATCTGGCTGACCAAGGACTCCAAGGTCATCGTGCAGGGGATGACCGGTTCCGAGGGTTCCAAGCACACCCGGCGGATGCTCGCCGCCGGCACCAACGTCGTCGGCGGCGTCAACCCGCGCAAGGCGGGCCAGAAGGTCGACTTCGACGGCACCGAGCTGCCGGTGTTCGCGTCCGTCGCGGACGCCATGAAGGAGACCGGGGCGGACGTCACGGTCATCTTCGTGCCGCCGCAGTTCACCAAGGCCGCCGTGGTCGAGGCGATCGACGCCGGCATCGACCTGGCCGTGGTGATCACCGAGGGCGTGCCGGTGCACGACACCGCCGCGTTCTGGGCGTACAACGTGGCGAAGGGCGAGCGGACCCGGATCATCGGCCCGAACTGCCCGGGCATCGCCTCGCCGGGCGCCTCCAACGCCGGCATCATCCCGGCCGACATCACCGGCTCCGGCCGGATCGGCCTGGTCAGCAAGAGCGGCACGCTGACCTACCAGATGATGTACGAGCTGCGCGACATCGGCTTCTCCACCTGCGTCGGCATCGGCGGTGACCCGATCATCGGCACCACCCACATCGACGCCCTGGCCGCCTTCGAGGCGGACCCGGAGACCGACGCGATCGTCATGATCGGTGAGATCGGTGGCGACGCCGAGGAGCGGGCAGCCGAGTTCATCAAGGCCAACGTCACCAAGCCGGTGGTCGGCTACATCGCCGGCTTCACCGCCCCGCCCGGCAAGACCATGGGCCACGCCGGCGCCATCATCTCCGGCTCGGCGGGCACCGCCGACGCCAAGAAGGCGGCGCTGGAGGCGGTCGGCGTGAAGGTCGGCAAGACCCCGACCGAGACCGCCAAGCTGATGCGGGAGATCATGTCCGGCCGCTGAGCGGTCCCGTGACGTGCCGAGGGGGTCGACCGGGTCCGGTCGGCCCCCTCACGCTTCCTACCGGTACCAGTAGGGGGAGTAGTAGTTGCCCCGGGACCGGATGATGGCGCTGGCGACGAGGTTGATGACGCCGAACGCGATGGCCAGCCAGCCGAGCACCGGGGACTTGCCGAAGCGCTTCGCGTCCCGGATCGACAGGTAGCCGAAGACGATGCCCAGGATGCCGCAGCAGAGCAGGCCGGTGATGATCCCCAGAACGCCCCAGAGGGTGGTCCGGTCCCGGCCGGCGGCCGGTGGCGGCGGGGGCGGCGGATACGGAGCGTTCACGGCTTCCTCCGAGCGGTCGGTGCCGCGACAGGAAAGGTCGCGTCCTGGGCCGAGGCTAAACCGGATCCGGGCCGCCGAGCCGGTGGATCAGGGAACTCGCCGTGGCCCCGGGGCGGTATCGGACTGCCGTCGCCCGCGCGGCATGCCAGAGTAGAGCCGATGTCACGCGTCACCCCTGACCAGCCGCGCCACCCCGCCGCCGAGGTCGCCGCCGACACCCGGCCGACCCGCCGTGCCGGGCCGGCGCCGCGGGTGCCCGCGCCCCGGTCGGGGGAGCCGCCGCGCGGCCGGGCCCCGCTGCCCGTCGCCGCCGGGGTGGCGGCCCTCTGGGCCGCCGTGACGTCGTGGCTGCCGGTCTCCGTGGTGCTCGGCCTGGCCCAGCTCAGCGAGGACGCCGGCTCGCTGCCCGGCGCGCTCCGCGCCGGGCTGGTCGGCTGGCTGCTCGGGCACGGCGTGCCGCTGGAGACCACCGCCGGGCCGCTCGGCCTGGCGCCGCTCGCCCTGACCGCGCTCGCCGTCTGGCGGCTCACCCGCGCCGGGGTCCACGTGAGCCGGGCCATCGGCGCGCGGGGCCACCGTTCGCCGGGCCGGGCGCTCACCGTCGCGGTCTCGGTCGGCATCGCGTACGGGGTGCTCGGCGCCCTCGCCGCGCTCGCGGTCGGCGCGGGCGGGCTGCGGGTGTCCCCGGTCCGGGCCGGGCTGACCTTCGCGGTCCTCGGTGGGCTCGCGGCCCTGGTCGGCGCGCTGCGGACCACGGGCGTCTGGGTCCTGCTGACCCGCCGTTCCCCGGCGGCGCTGCGCGACGGGGTACGCACCGGGCTGGTCGCCGTCCTGCTCCTGCTCGGGGCGGGCGCCGGTGCGGCCGGGCTGGCGGTGGCCACCGGAGGCGGCGACGCGGCCGACATGATCGGGGCGTACCGGACCGGGGTGGCCGGCCAGGCGGGCATCACGCTGGTGAGCCTCGCCTACGCGCCGAACGCCACCGTCTGGTCGGGCAGTTACCTCCTCGGGCCCGGGTTCGCCGTGGGCACCGACACCGCCGTGCGGACCAGCGAGGTGTCCGTCGGCGCGCTGCCGGCCGTACCGTTGCTGGCCGGCCTGCCGCGTGGCCCGGTCGACGGGCTGGGCGCCGCGTTGCTCGCGGTGCCCGTGCTGGCCGCCATGGCGGCCGGCTGGCTGCTGGCCCGGCGGCTGCTGCGGCTCGCGGCCGACGACCGCGCGCCGGTCGGGTGGTCCACCCTGCTCGTCCCGGCGGCGCTCGCCGGCCCGGTCGCCGGGCTGCTGCTCGGCCTGGCCGCGGCTGCCTCCGGCGGTCCGCTCGGCGGCGGCCGGCTGGCCGAGATCGGCCCGGCGCCCTGGCCGGTGGCGGCCGTGGCCACTCTGGTTGTCGCCGCGGGCGCCCTCCTCGGCGCCGCCGCCGGCCGCACCCTCACCCGCACTCCCGCCTGGCCGCGCCCCACCGCCGCGGCCCGCCGCGCCGACGACTGACCGGCGCCCGGAACGGCGGAGGGGCGCCCGGCGGTGCCGGACGCCCCTCGCGGAGCCGGTTCAGGAACCGAGGTTGCTCAGGTTGATCGCGGCGCCGGCGATGGCGTTGATGATGCCGATGACCACACCGATGCCGCCGCAGATGAGGGCGGCCTTGGCCTGGCCCGCGTTGCTCGCCTCGCCCGCCTGGACCTTCTTCTGGCCCATCACGCCGAGCACGATGCCGGCGATGCCGGCCGGGATGCCGATGATCGGGCAGCAGAGGCCGAGCACGATCGAGGCGATGCCGGCGATCATGCCGATCAGGCCGAGCGTGTTGTTCTGGCCGCCGCCGGTGGGGTAGCCGGCCTGCGGGTACTGCGGCGCGGCGCCGTAGGGCTGCTGCTGCGCGTACGGGTCCTGGCCGTAGGGCTGGCCGGAGGTGGGCTGCTGACCGTAGGGCTGGCCGGAGGTGGGCTGCTGGCCGTACTGCGGGGCCTGCGGCGGCTGGGCGTACGGGTCCTGCCCGTACGGCTGGCCCGAGGTGGGCTGCTGCCCGTACTGCGGCGCCTGCGGCTGCTGGCCGTACGGGTTGTACTGCGGGGAGGTCGGGTCCTGGTTCGGCTGCTGGCCGTAGGGGTCCTGACCGGGGTAACCGGGCTGCATCTGCGGAGCGCTCCTCAAACTGGGGGTCGACGGTCCATGGGACGCCGCGGCACGACGGGCCCGGGACCGAGGTCACGATGCCGACGCCGGGCCGGGCGTACGCACGGCACCGGGCGACGGCAGCGTATCGTGCCGGCGCCACGAGGGAGATCACCCGCGCTGCCGCCGCCCGAGCGTCGGACACCCCTCCCGGCCCGATAGGGTTGCCTCGTGACCGAGCCCGCGTCCGTCGCCCGCCTCGTCGTCCTCGTCTCCGGTTCCGGCAGCAACCTCCAGGCGTTGCTGGACGCCGCCGCCGACCCCGCGTACGGGGCCCGGGTGGTGGCCGTGGGCGCCGACCGCGACGGGATCGTCGGCCTGGACCGGGCCGCCGCGGCCGGCGTGCCGACGTTCGTCGAGCGGCTGAAGGACCACCCGACCCGCGAGGACTGGGACAAGGCGCTCACGGCCCGGGTCGCCGAGCACCGGCCGGACCTGGTCATCAGCGCCGGTTTCCTCAAGCTCGTCGGCCCGCAGTTCCTGGCCGCGTTCGGGGATCGCTACCTCAACACGCACAACACCCTGCTGCCGGCGTTCCCCGGCATCCACGGCCCCCGGGACGCGCTGGCGTACGGCGTGAAGGTCACCGGGGCCACGCTGTTCTTCGTCGACGCCGGGATGGACACCGGCCCGATCGTCGCCCAGGTCGCCGTGCCGGTGCGGGACGACGACGACGAGGAGACGCTCACCGAGCGCATCAAGTCCGCCGAGCGGCGCCAGCTCGTCGAGCAGGTCGGTCGGCTGGTCCGTGAAGGTTGGACGATCACCGGTAGAAAGGTCACCGTTCCGTGAGTGCCACTGAGGACGTTCGCCGCCCGATCAGGCGGGCGCTGGTCAGCGTCTACGACAAGACCGGGCTGGTCGAGCTGGCCCGCGCCCTGCACGAGGCGGGGGTGGAGATCGTCTCGACCGGCAGCACCGCGTCGACGATCTCCGGCGCGGGCGTGCCGGTGACCCCGGTCGAGCAGGTGACCGGTTTCCCGGAGATCCTCGACGGCCGCGTGAAGACCCTCCACCCCAAGATCCACGGTGGCCTCCTCGCCGACCTGCGCAAGGACGCGCACGCGGCCCAGCTCGACGAGCACGGCATCGCCGGCATCGACCTGCTGGTCTCCAACCTCTACCCGTTCCAGGCCACCGTCGCCTCGGGCGCGAGCCAGGACGAGTGCGTCGAGCAGATCGACATCGGCGGTCCGGCGATGGTCCGGGCCGCGGCCAAGAACCACGCCTCGGTGGCCGTGGTGACCGACCCGGCGGCCTACCCGGCGCTGCGGGAGGCGCTCGCCGACGGCGGCTTCACCCTGGCCCAGCGCCGGGCCCTCGCGGCCCGCGCGTTCGCCGACATCGCCGACTACGACGTGGCCGTCGCCGAGTGGTTCGCCGGCGAGCTGGCGCCGGCCGCCGACGGGTGGCCCGCGTTCGCCGGGCTGGCGCTGCGCCGCCAGGCGGTGCTGCGCTACGGCGAGAACCCGCACCAGGCGGCCGCTCTCTACGCCGACCCGGCCAGCCCGGCCGGCCTGGCTCAGGCCGAGCAGCTGCACGGCAAGGAGATGTCCTACAACAACTACGTCGACGCCGACGCCGCCTGGCGGGCCGCGAACGACTTCCCCGAGCAGCCCGCGGTGGCGATCATCAAGCACGCCAACCCGTGCGGCATCGCGGTCGGGGCGGACGTGGCCGAGGCGCACCGCCGGGCGCACGCCTGCGACCCGGTGTCCGCGTACGGCGGGGTGATCGCGGTCAACCGGCCGGTCTCGGTGGAGCTGGCCCGGCAGGTCGCGGAGATCTTCACCGAGGTGCTGGTGGCGCCCGGCTTCGACGAGGGCGCCCTGGAGGTCCTCCGGGCGAAGAAGAACATCCGCCTGCTGCGGGCACCGGAGTTCGACCCGCTGCCGGCCGAGTGGCGGCAGGTCACCGGCGGGGTGCTGGTGCAGCTGCGGGACCGGATCGACGCCGCGGGCGACGATCCGGCGAACTGGACGCTGGCCACCGGTGAGGCGGCCGACGCGGCCACCCTCGACGACCTGGCGTTCGCCTGGCGGGCGGTCCGGGCCGTGAAGAGCAACGCCATCCTGCTGGCCCGGGGCGGCGCCACCGTCGGCGTGGGGATGGGCCAGGTCAACCGGGTCGACTCGGCGCAGCTCGCGGTGAGCCGGGCCGGCGCGGAGCGGGCCCGCGGCTCGGTCTGCGCCTCGGACGCCTTCTTCCCGTTCGCCGACGGCCCGAAGATCCTCATCGACGCCGGCGTCCGGGCCATCGTGCAGCCCGGCGGCTCGATCCGCGACGAGGAGACCATCACCGCCTGCAAGGAGGCCGGGGTGACCATGTACCTCACCGGCACCCGGCACTTCTTCCACTGACCTCCACGAACCCGACAGGGGCGCGGCCGACCGGCCGCGCCCCTGTTTCATGTGGCGCCCGCCCCCGTCGGAGCGATGTCACGAGTGGACGGCTGACCAGCCGAAAAGGCGACTGTCCACCGTTGCCGGGTTGTGAAAGTTGTTGCTAGCGTTGTCCCGCAGCAAGTGATCGACCCTCCCCGTTCTCAGCTCGACTCGCTCCCGCCCCGCGGCCGTCGCGCCGCCCGGTCGAGCGGGCGCCCCCTCGGACAGGTTTGCCCATGCGCGCAGTCGACCGGTTGAGCACCGTCGTCGTCGCCGTGGCGTTCGTCCTGGCCGGCCTGGGCGCGCCCGCCTGCGCGGAGCACCACCGGCCCGGCCCGATGGCCACCGCGGTGCACGCCGGCGACCACCGGGCCGCCGCCGCGCCGGACGCGCCCGGCCACGCTTCGCCGGAGCTGCGGACGGAGTTCTCCGGCGGACCCTGCGGTGACCACCACGCCGGCGTCACCGCCGGCGACGGACCGGACGACGTCCTCCCGGCCGCGCCCCCGCGGATCGGCGGCACGCCCGAGCGGGTGGCCGTCCCGGTCACCCGCCGTCAGCCGGCCCTCCCGTTGCCGCCACGCGGCACCCTGGCCACCCGCGGCCCACCGGTCTCCGCCTGACCCTGCCCGCCTCCGCCGGACGTGACCCGAGGTCCGTCCGGGCGTTCCGCCGGCCCGGGGTCCCTCGCGGACGGTGACCGTCCGACTGCGGGTAGCGCCACCGCGCCGTCCGCCTCTCGTCTTCCATCCCGGGCCGCAGGCCCGGTATCCCCACGAATCCGGGAGGATTCACATGTCCCAGTCACGCTGGCACAGGCCGGCGACAATAGCGGGCGCGTTGGTGCTCACCGCCGCGCTCGGTGGCGTGGTCGCCACCAACCACGAGGTGCAGGAGAAGCTGGGCCTGGCCGACGAGCCGGGCGCCAACATGCCCTGGCACCCCAGAGAGTTCATGGAGCTGGCCGCCGGCGAGTCGTCGGAGGAGGCCGGCGAGGAGGCCTTCGAGGCCCGCACCATCGCCGAGCAGTTCGCCCAGGCCCGCTACGCCCCGGGCATCGTCGCGCCGGGGGCGTACGCCAACGCGTTGAGCCAGCTCAACGCGCTGCCGGTCACCAAGGGCAGCTGGCGCGAGGTCACGAAGGTCAAGTACGACGGCGACGACCCGCGCTACCGCGACTACGCGTCCAACTCGTCCGGGGGCGCGGGCCTGGTCACCGGCCGGATCACCGGCCTCGCGTCGGACAACAGCGGCCACGTGTACGCGGCCGGCGCCGACGGCGGCGTGTGGCGGTCCTCGATCGGCGGCGGGAGCTGGACGCCGATCACGGACGCGCTGCCCACCCTGTCCAGCGGCGACATCGTGCTGGCCGGCGACGGTTCGCTCTGGTACGCGACCGGCGAGGGCAACACCGGCGGCACCTCGTACGTCGGCGCCGGCGTCTACCGGCTGGCCGACCCGGCGTCCGGCGCGTTCAAGCCGACCGACCGGGTCGGCGGGACCGAGCTGGAGAGCACGGTCATCAACAAGCTGCGCTTCTTCGACGGCAAGGTCTGGGTCGCCACCAACCGGGGCCTGTTCTCGCACGCGATGGGCAGTGCCTCGGGCGCCTGGAAGCGGGAGTTCGCGCCGAACCCGAGCTTCCTGCCGGGCGGGGCGAACGCGGGCGACGCGAACGCCGCGTACAAGAACATCGTCAACGACGTGGCCCAGGACCCGCGCAACCCGAAGCACGTGGTGGCCGCCTCGGCCTGGCGCTCCGGCGACACCTACAACGGCTTCTACGAGACCGCCGACTACACGGCGGGCGGCTGGACGAAGGTCAACCCGACCGGCGCCATGCCGGCCGACGACATCGGCTACGTGACGTTCGCCTTCTCCGCCGACGGCGGCAAGCTCTACGCGATCAACCAGTCGCCGAAGCTGCTCAACAAGCCGGCCGGCAACGTGAACAGCTACCTCGACGGCATCTACGTCTCCAACACCGGCAACCCGGCCGGCCCCTGGAACAAGATCGCCGACTCGTCGAAGCTGGGCAACTCCGGCTCGGCGCTCAAGCAGACCGTGATGGGCAAGGGCTACGGCCCGGGCATCCAGGCCTGGTACAACCAGTTCCTGGCGGTGGACCCGGCCAACCCGAACCACCTCTGGGCGGGCCTGGAGGAGGTCTACGAGTCGACCGACGCCGGTGCCAACTGGAAGACGGTCGGCCCGTACTGGAACTTCAACTTCTCCTGCTGGAGCATCCACGACGCGCAGAACACCTGCAGCAAGACCACCCACTCCGACCAGCACTCGGTGGCCGTGGGCAACGGCTTCGTCTACGTCGGCAACGACGGCGGCGTCTACCGGCGGCCGATCAACGGAAAGACCGACCGGGACGGGCACGCCACCGACTGGCAGAGCCTCAACGACGGCACCATCGACGCTCTCCAGTACTACTCGGTGGCGCTGGGCCGGGACCCGGCCACGGCCGGCACCGTCGTCTCCGGCGGCCTCCAGGACAACGGCACCTCGATCCTGCGCCCCGGCGACACCGTGATGGGCTCGCACTTCGGCGGTGACGGCGGCGACTCCCAGGCCGACCCGGCGAACGGCTGCCGGCAGGTCCAGGAGTACACCAACCTGGCCATGCGGGTGACCGAGAACTGCAACGCCAACACCGGCTCGGGCACCCAGGCGGACTCCACCTCGCGGGACATCCAGCCGTACACGAACGCGCCCGGCGACGAGCTGGCCCGGTTCATCGCGCCGTTCGCGCCCGACGACCACGACGCGAACGTCTGGGTCGCCGGTGGCCAGCACGTCTGGGTCAACACCAAGGGCTACTCGATCCAGAACGGCAAGGGCTGGACCAACGTGTTCGACCTGGGCGCCGGCCGCACCGCGACCTCGGTGGCGGTCTCCGGCGGCACGGCGTACGTCGGCTGGTGCGGCCCGTGCAACAACGCCGGCTTCGCCCGGGGCCTCGCGGTCGGCAGGGTCACCGACCCGGCGAGCTGGCACCAGGTCACCCTGCCGGGTGACTTCCCCAACCGGTTCCTCCAGGGCGTCGGGATCGACCCGGCGAACCCGTCGCACGCCTACGTCGCGGTGAACGGTTTCTCCCGCCGCTTCACGGAGGGCCCGGGCGCCGGCTTCGGCCACGTCTTCGAGACCACCGACGCGGGCGCGACCTGGAAGGACGTCTCGGCGAACCTGCCGGACGTGCCGGCCAGCTCGATCAAGGAGCTGTCCAACGGCGCTCTCGTGCTCGCCACCGACCTGGCCACGTTCTACCGCGCTCCGGGCGCCACCGCCTGGCAGCGGCTCGGCGCCGGCCTGCCGCTGACCGTCGGCATGGACGTCGAGTACAACGCGGCCGACAACTCGGTCTACGTCGCGACCCACGGCCGCGGCATCTGGGCGTTCCCCCTCGCCCAGCTCTGACCGGGCACCCCGAGCGGAGGCCCCGTCCCCCCTTCCTCCGGGGGACGGGGCCTCCGTCGTGCGCGGGGGTCAGGCGCCGGGGCGTACCTCGGCGAAGTGGCAGGCCGACGGGTGCGGGTCGGCCGCGCGGAGCACCGTGTGCGGCTCCTGGGTGGCGCAGACCTCCTGCGCCTTCCAGCAGCGGGTGCGGAACCGGCAGCCCGAGGGCGGGTCGGCCGGGCTGGGCACGTCGCCGGTGAGCCGGATGATGGCCCGCTCCTCGCGGGCGTCCGGGTCCGGCACCGGCACGGCGGAGAGCAGCGCCTGGGTGTACGGGTGGGTCGCCCGCTCGTAGATCTCCTCCTCGGTGCCGATCTCGACGATCTTGCCGAGGTACATGACCGCGACCCGGTCGGAGATGTGCCGGACCACCGACAGGTCGTGCGCGATGAAGATGTACGACAGCCCGAACTCGTCCTGGAGCTGCTCCAGCAGATTGATCACCTGGGCCTGGATGGAGACGTCCAGGGCGGAGACCGGCTCGTCGCAGACGATCACCTCGGGCCGCAGGGCCAGCGCCCGGGCGATGCCGATGCGCTGCCGCTGGCCGCCCGAGAACTGGTGCGGGTAGCGGTTGATGTGCTCGGGGTTGAGCCCCACCACGTCCAGCAGTTCCTGCACGCGCCGCTGCCGGCTGCCCTTCGGCGCCGCCTCCGGGTGGATCACGAACGGCTCGCCGATGATGTCGCCGACCGTCATCCGCGGGTTCAGCGAGGTGTACGGGTCCTGCATCACCATCTGCATGTTGCGGCGCAGCCGGCGCAGCTCCGAGCCGGACGCCTTGAACAGGTCCCGGCCCTCCAGGGTGGCCCGGCCGCTGGTCGGCGTCTCGAGGCGCATGAGGAGCCGGGCCAGGGTCGACTTGCCGCAGCCGGACTCGCCGACCACGCCGAGCGTCTCGCCGCGGCGCAGCTCGAAGCTGACCCCGTCGACCGCCTTCACCGCGCCGATCTGCTTCTGGAACAGCACGCCCCGGCTGATCGGGAAGTGCTTCACCACGTTGTCGACGGAGAGGATGGTCTCGCCGCGGACCTTGGTCGAGCTAGCGGGCGCTGTCATCACGGACCTCCTGCGCGAAGTGGCACGCGCTGGTCCGGCCGTCGCCGAGGACCAGGTCGTGCGGCACCACGTCCACGCAGACCTGCTGCACGTACGGGCACCGGGGGTGGAACGGGCAGCCGGAGGGGATCCGCATGAGGTTCGGCGGCAGCCCCTTGATCGTCGACAGGGCCTGGCCGCGGACGTCCAGGCGCGGGATCGACTCCAGCAACCCCTTGGTGTACGGGTGGGCCGGCGCCCGGTACAGCGAGCGCACGTCGGCGTGCTCGACGATCCGGCCGGCGTACATGACGGCGATCCGGTCCGCGACGCCGGCCACCACGCCGAGGTCGTGGGTGATCAGGATCATCGCCATGTTCAGGTCGCGGCGCAGGTCGGCCAGCAGGTCCATGATCTGGGCCTGCACGGTGACGTCCAGCGCCGTGGTGGGCTCGTCGGCGATCAGCACCTTCGGGTCCAGGGCGAGCGCCATGGCGATCATGACCCGCTGCCGCATGCCGCCCGAGAACTGGTGCGGGTAGTCACCGAGCCGCTTCGCCGCGGCGGGGATCTTCACGAGGTCCATGAGCTCGACGGCCCGCCGGCGGGCGTCGGCCCGGGACATCCCCTCGCGCTGGCGCAGCGTCTCGCCGATCTGCCAGCCGACCGGGAAGACCGGGTTCAACGCCGAGAGCGCGTCCTGGAAGATCATCGCGATCTCCTTGCCGCGCACCTGCCGCCGCTGCTCCTCGGAATGGGTCAGCAGGTCCCGGCCCTGGTAGAGGATCTGGCCGGAGCGGACGTGTGCCGGGGGCGTGTCCAGGATGCCCATGATCGCCTGGGCGGTGACCGACTTGCCGGAGCCGGACTCGCCGAGCACGGCCAGGGTCTCGCCCGCGTCGAGGTGGTAGGTCACCCCGTTGATCACCCTGGCCACGCCCTCGGTGGTGCGGAACTCGACGTGCAGGTCCCGTACCTCGAGCAGGTGGCCACCGGGCGGGGTGGGGGAGGCCGGCGTGGGCCGGACCGCGGACTGGGTCATGGGTTTCTCACCGCAGCTTCGGGTCGAAGGCGTCGCGGATCGCGTCGCCCAGCATGATGAAGGCGAGCACGGTCAGCGCGAGGAAGGCCGAGGGCACGATCAGCGGGGTCGCCGCCTCCCGCATGTGGATGCGGCCGGTGTCGATGTCCTGGCCCCAGGAGATGGTCGGGGCCTTCAGGCCGATGCCGAGGAAGCTCAGCGTCGCCTCGGCCGCGATGAACGAGCCGAGCGCGATGGTGAGCACCACGATCGCCGGGGCAAGCGCGTTCGGGAGGATGTGCCGCCACATGATCCGGCCGTTGCGGGCGCCGAGCATCCGGGCCGCGGAGACGTAGTCCTGCTCCTTGGCGGTGATCACCGAGGAGCGGATCACCCGGGCCGCGGTGGTCCAGCCGAGCACCGCCAGCACGAAGATCACCGCGAACAGCCGGACGTTGTCGCTGCTGGTGCTCAGCCGCTTGAGCAGCACGATCGCGGCGAGCAGCAGCGGGATGCCGAGCACGATGTCGATCACGCGGGAGAGCACCGCGTCCACCCAGCCGCCGAAGTAGCCGGCGAGCATGCCGACGATCAGCGCGATCACGCCGGTGGCCAGCGCGGCGAGGGCACCGACGAGGAGCGAGGCACGGGTGCCGTAGACCGCCCGGGCGTAGACGTCGCAGCCCTGGAAGTCGTACCCGAAGATGGCCCCGCCGGACGGCGCGGCGTGCTGCCGGGAGAGCAGGCAGTCGCGCGGGTCGTTGGCGGTGAACAGCGACGGGACGGCGGCCATCGCGGCGGCCAGCACGACCAGGGCCAGGCTGACCCAGAAGATCGGGTTGCGGCGCAGGTCCCGCCAGGCGTCGCCGGCCAGGCTGCGCGCCCGCTGGGGCGCGCCGATCCGGTCGGGGGTGGCGGGCTCGCCGGAGACGCCCCGCCGCGCGGCCTGGTCCTCCGTCGCCGCGACAGTCTCGAAATCACTCATAGCGGATCCTCGGGTCGAGTACGGCGTAGAGCACGTCCACCACCAGGTTGGAGACGAGGTAGACCACGACGAGCACGCTCACGATGCCCACCACCAGCGGGCCGTCCTCGGTGCGGATGCCGCGGAAGAGGTTGAATCCCACGCCGGGGATGTTGAACACGCCCTCGGTGATGATCGCGCCGCTCATCAGGTTGCCCAGCTCGACGCCGAGGAAGGTGACCACCGGGATGAGCGAGTTGCGCAGCACGTGGACGCTGACGATGCGCCGCTTGACCAGGCCCTTCGACCGGGCGGTCCGGACGTAGTCGGCGCGCAGGTTCTCCGCCACCGAGGTGCGGGTCAGCCGCAGGGCGGTGGCCAGCGACAGCGAGCCGAGCACGATGCCGGGCAGCAGCAGCGCGTAGAAACTCGGTTGGGCCCCGGCGGTGGGCGGGAAGAGCTGCCACTTGACGCCGAGGAAGTACTGCGCGATCGGTGCCAGGACGATGGTCGGGATGCCCAGCACCAGCAGGGTGAGCACCAGCGTCGAGTTGTCGAAGATGCTGGCCCGGCGGATGCCGGCGATCACGCCGGCGGTGACGCCGAAGATGATGGCCACGGCCAGCGCGATGAGCGCCAGCCGTACGGTGACCGGCCAGGCCTGCTGAAGGATGTCGCCGATCTGCCGGCCGGTGAGCGACTGGCCCAGGTCGCCCTGGAGCAGGTTCTTGACGTAGTCGAGGTAGCGGTAGAAGAAGCCGCCCACGCCGGTCTGGTCCAGGTGGTACTTCTGCGTCAGGTATGCCCGCTGGGCCGCCGTCACCGGCCGCTCTCCGGCGAGGGCCTGGATCGGGTCGCCCTGCCCGGCGAACATCAGCGCGTAGACGATCAGCGTGGTCCCGAAGAACGCCAGGACCATCTGCAGGAGGCGCCGCAGGATGAAGCGGAACATGCTTGCCAGTCTCTCCGGAAAAGCGCTAAAGGGGCGCAGGATGACATCTCTGGCGTACCGGAAATTGGCGGCGGTGCCCCCGGCCTGGACCGCCACGTGGTCCGGGCCACCCGGGTCGCCCCGGGTGGCCCGTGCCGCGGTCAGGTCAGCTGGCCGCCTCGATCTTGAGGAGGTTGACCCGCTGGAACAGGTCCATCTGGACGTTCTTGACCTTGCTGGAGTGCCCGTACACGTTCTCGCCGAAGCGGAGCGGAATCACCGGCATGTCCTTGGCCAGGATGTCCTCGGCCTGCTGGTACTTCTTGATCGCCTCGGCCTGGGTCGGCGCGGCCGAGCCCTCCTTGACCAGGCGGTCGAACTCCGGGTTGCTGTAGCCGTAGTAGTTCGACGAGCCGTTGGTGCTGTACAGCGGGCCGAGGTAGTCCTCCATGGACGGGTAGTCCATGACCCAGCCCATCCGGAACAGACCCACCGGCTGCTTCTTCTCGACCTTGGTCAGCAGGTCGGCGAACTTCGGCTCGGCCGAGCCGACGCAGTCGACGCCCAGGTTGGCCTTGAGCTGGTTGCAGGTCGCGTCGACCCAGTCCTTGTGACCGCCGTCCCCGTTGTAGGAGATGGTGATCTTCGACGGGCCGCCGGCGGCCTGGTAGAGCTTCTTGGCCTCGGTCGGGTTGAACTGACCCGCGGCGCCGGTGGTGTTGTCCCGGTAGCCCGGCAGGACCGGCGAGACGAACGAGCGGGCCGACTGCTGCGAGCCCTTGAAGATCGACTTGGTGATCTCGTCACGGTCGATCGCCATGGAGATCGCCTTGCGCACGTCCGGGTTGCTGTAGTCCTTCTCGAAGGTGGGGAAGGCCAGGAACTGGAACGACGACATCGGGCTGGTCTGGTAGTTCTCGCCCAGGTCGCTCTGCGCGGTGCTCAGGTTCTCGGTCGGGATCGTCGGCAGCACGTCGAGGTTGTCCGACTGCAGGTCCGAGTACGCCGCGGTGAGCTGCTGGTAGACCCGGAACTCGACGTCCTTCACCTTGGGCTTCTCGCCCGGGTAGGCGTCGTAGCGCTCGACGTCGAGCTTGCTGTCGTGCTGCCAGGTGCCCTTCATCTTGAACGGGCCCTGGCCGATCGGCGCCTGCTCGTACGAGTCGTTGAGCACGCCCGGCGCGGAGAACGCGGCCTCCGGCAGCGGGTAGAAGGCGGTGTAGCCGAGCATGGACTTGAAGTCGATGTACGGCTCGGCGAGGGTCACCTGGAAGGTCAGGTCGTCGACCTTCTTCAGGCCGGACATCGTCTTGGCCTTCGGCTTCTCGCCCTGCAGGTCCTGGTAGCCCGCGATCTTCTCGAAGAAGTAGCTGGCGCCCTGGCCGTTGGGCGCGTACGCGCCGTAGTTCCAGGCGTTGATGTAGTCGTCGGACGTGACCTTCTCGCCGTTGTGGAAGGTGAACCCGTCCTTGAGCTTGATCGTCCAGACCTTGTTGTCGGACGACGTCACCGACTGGGCCGCGACCTCGTAGGGCTTGTTCTGCGCGTCGTAGTCGACGAGCGGGCTGAACAGGCCGGCGAGCACCTGCGAGCCGGACGTTTCGGTGGTGTTGGTCGGGACCAGGTGCTGCGGCTCGGAAATCTGGATACTGACCGCCGCGTCCTGGCCACCGCTCGATCCGCCGTCCCCGCCGCTGCCGCAGGCCGCCAGGCCCAGCGTCACCACGAGCGGGAGGGCGGTCCAGGCGGCGAGTCTACGAACACGCATGAACTCTCCTCATCTCCTCACGCTGCGCAGTCAGGCCCGGCGCTGGGTAACGCTGCGCAACGAGCGGTAACGGTAGGTCGCGATCGGCGCTTCGACAACGAGAGCGTTGCGAACCGATAACGGAACGTGCCGGCGGGGCTTGTCGTCGCCCGACTGGCTTGCTACACCAGAGCCCTCCGGCGCGCCTACCAGGGCCTTCGTCGCCGCCCGGCCGCGCCGTCCGAGGCGATCAGGATGTGCTCGGGCGGATCCGACGCCGCCGTCCGGGCCGTCCCGTCCGGCAGCGCCTGCCCGTCTCGACCTGTGGCGCGAGACACAATCGATCACTCTCAGTGACTATCGCCACGTCACGGTTCGTCACCCTTTGCCGTCGTCGGCCGGGCGGGCCCGCCGCGTGAGACGATCCATTTTGTGACGGCGACGATCCTGGACGGCAAGGCGACCGCGGCGGAGATCAAGGACGAGCTGCGGACAAGGGTCAAGGCGCTGGCGGAGCGCGGCATCACCCCCGGGCTCGGCACGGTCCTGGTGGGCGAGGATCCCGGCTCGCAGGCGTACGTCAACGGCAAGCACCGCGACTGCGCCGAGGTGGGCATCGCCTCGATCCGTCGCGAGCTGCCGGCCGACGCGACCCAGGAGCAGCTCGACGCGGTGCTCACCGAGCTGAACGCCGACCCCGGCTGCCACGGCTACATCGTCCAGCTGCCGCTCCCGGCCCACCTGGACACCCAGCGGGCGCTGGAGCTGATCGACCCGGACAAGGACGCCGACGGCCTGCACCCGGTCAACCTGGGCCGGCTGGTCCTCGGTTACGACGCCCCGCTGCCCTGCACCCCGCGCGGCATCGTCGAGCTGCTCCGCCGGCACGACGTGCCGCTGCGCGGCGCGAAGGTCGCGCTGGTCGGCCGGGGCAACACGGTGGGCCGGCCGCTCGGCCTGCTGCTGACCCGGCGCAGCGAGAACGCCACCGTGACCCTCTGCCACACCGGCACCCTGGACCTCGCCGCGCACACCCGCGAGGCCGACATCGTCATCGTCGCGGCCGGCGTGCCGGGGCTGCTCACCGCCGACATGGTCAACCCGGGCGCGACAGTGGTCGACGTCGGCATCACACGGGTGATCGGGGCCGACGGCAAGGGCCGCTACACCGGCGACGTCGACCCGGAGGTGGCCGGGGTGGCCGGCAAGCTGGTGCCGATGCCCGGCGGGGTCGGCCCGATGACCCGGGCCATGCTCCTGACCAACGTCGTGGAGCGGGCCGAGCGGCAGGACTGACCGCCCAGGCACGTCATAACCGTCCGCCCCTGGCCCGATCGGTGCCAGGATGGCTGATACGGTCCGGAAAACCGACTGGTATCAGGGAGTGGGACGACCATGGGTAAGAAGGTCACTGTCGTCGGGGCCGGCTTCTACGGCTCCACCACCGCACAGCGCCTGGCCGAGTACGACGTCTTCGACACCGTCGTGATCACCGACATCGTGGAGGGCAAGCCGGCGGGTCTCGCGCTGGACCTCAACCAGTCGCGCGCCGTCGAGGGCTTCGAGACCAAGGTCGTCGGCGTCACCACCGGGCCGAACGGCGAGGGCTACGAGGCCATCGAGGGCTCCGACGTCGTCGTCATCACCGCCGGCCTGCCCCGCAAGCCGGGCATGAGCCGGATGGACCTGCTGGAGACCAACGCCAAGATCGTCCGGCAGGTCGCCGAGAACGTCGCCAAGTACGCCCCGAACGCCGTCGTCATCGTCGTCTCCAACCCGCTCGACGAGATGACCGCGCTGGCCCAGCTCGCCACCCAGTTCCCGAAGAACCGGGTGCTCGGCCAGGCCGGCATGCTGGACACCGCCCGCTTCACCAACTTCGTGGCCGAGGCGCTGAACGTCCCGGTGAAGTCCGTGAAGACCCTGACCCTGGGCTCGCACGGCGACACCATGGTGCCGGTCCCGTCCAAGAGCACGGTGGACGGCAAGCCGCTGCGTGAGGCCATGCCGGCCGAGCAGATCGAGGAGCTGGTCGTCAAGACCCGCAACGGTGGCGCCGAGGTCGTCGCCCTGCTGAAGACCGGTTCGGCGTACTACGCCCCGTCGGCCGCCGCCGCCAGGATGGCCAAGGCCGTCGCCGAGGACTCCGGCGAGGTCATGCCGGTCTGCGCCTGGGTCGACGGGCAGTACGGCATCTCCGGCGTCTACCTGGGCGTCGAGGCCGAGATCGGCGCCGAGGGCGTCAAGCGGGTCGTCGAGACCGACCTGGACGCCGACGAGCTGGCCGCCCTGAAGGAGGCCGCCGAGGCCGTCCGCGCGAAGCAGGCCGACGTAGCCAACATGTGACCCGAGAACCACCGCGGAAGGGCGGGCCGGCTGACGCCGACCCGCCCTTCCCAGTTCCCACCCACCCACCCGGGTCCTCACCCCGTCGATCATGAAGTTGGCGGCAGTAACGGCGATCGACATCGCCGCCAACTTCATGATCAACGATGTAGTGGGGTGAAGGGGGTGCCCAGGTGGGGGGTGGCCAGGGTCAGGGGGGTCAGGGTGTCCAGGAGGTTCGTTCGGGAGGTGGCCGCTGTCGCGGCGTCCTCCTCGTGGGCGTAGGCCAGGGTGGGGTCGAGCAGCTGGAGGGTGTGGACCAGGAGGTCGCCCGTCACCAGGAGGCGGTCGTCGCCGGCCTCGACCAGCACCGACTGGTGGCCGGGGGTGTGACCGGGGGTGCTCAGCACGCGTACCCCGGGGGTCAGCGTCGTGTCGCCGTCGACGACCCGCAGCTGGCCGGCGGCGCGCAACGGCCCCAGGAGCCGGGCCGGCAGTTCGGGGTGGAACAGCTCCAGCGCGGCCAGTTCGGCGCGCTGCACCAGGTGGTCCGCGTTCGGGAAGAGCGGGCCCGCCCAGCCGACGTGGTCGGTGTGCAGGTGGGTGAGCACGACGGTGCGCACGTCCGCCGGGTCGATGCCGGCGGCGGCCAGCTCGGCCGGCAGCCGGCCGGGCACCGGCGCCCAGCTCGCCGCGAGTGCGTCGGCCGGGCCGATCCCGGCGTCGACAAGGGTGACCGGCCCGTCCCCGGTACGCAGCGCGAACGCGCGGAACGGCAGCCACCAGCGGCCGTCCGGGGTGACGGTGTCCGGGTCCCGCCGGTCGGCCTCGCGCCACTGCTCGGCGGTGGCGTCCGGGAACGCCTCGGCGCGCGGCTGGAAGAACGGACCCGCCCCGTCGACCAGGGCGGTCACCGTGATAGACCCGACCGTGTGAGTGAGCGGCATCCGGGAAGGATGTCACCGCGGCCCGACCCGGGCGACCCCGTTGTCCCGCGGGGTGAGGCCGGCTGGGGAGCCCCGACCAGTTTCCAGTACGCTCGTACTGCTTGAGCACGTGTCCCCCGAGAGGAGCGCCGGCCGATGGCGAAGATCAAGGTAAACAACCCGGTCGTGGAAATCGACGGCGACGAGATGACCCGGATCATCTGGAAGCAGATCCGGGAGCAGCTGATCCTGCCCTACCTCGACGTCGACCTGCACTACTACGACCTGTCGATCCAGCACCGCGACGAGACCGACGACCAGGTCACCGTCGACGCCGCCAACGCCATCAAGGAGCACGGCGTCGGCGTCAAGTGCGCCACCATCACCCCGGACGAGGCCCGGGTGGAGGAGTTCGGCCTGAAGAAGATGTGGCGGTCGCCGAACGGCACCATCCGCAACATCCTCGGCGGCGTGGTCTTCCGCGAGCCGATCATCATGTCGAACGTGCCGCGGCTCGTCCCCGGCTGGACCAAGCCGATCATCATCGGCCGGCACGCGCACGGCGACCAGTACAAGGCCACCGACTTCGTCGTCCCCGGCCCCGGCAAGGTGACCGTCACCTACACCCCGGCCGACGGCGGCGCCCCCATGGAGATGGAGGTCGCCAACTTCTCCGGCGGCGGCATCGCCATGGGCATGTACAACTTCGACGAGTCGATCCGGGACTTCGCCCGGGCCTCGTTCCGGTACGGCCTGGACCGGGGCTACCCGGTCTACCTGTCGACCAAGAACACCATCCTCAAGGCGTACGACGGCCGGTTCAAGGACATCTTCGCCGAGGTGTTCGAGAACGAGTTCCGGTCGGAGTTCGAGGCCGCCGGCATCACCTACGAGCACCGGCTGATCGACGACAT
Source organism: Micromonospora chaiyaphumensis (assembly GCF_900091435.1). Lineage (GTDB taxonomy): Bacteria > Actinomycetota > Actinomycetes > Mycobacteriales > Micromonosporaceae > Micromonospora > Micromonospora chaiyaphumensis. The sequence continues at coordinate 253,000 of NZ_FMCS01000004.1, read as the reverse complement.
GGTCGCCGCCGCGCTCAAGTGGGAGGGCGGCTACGTCTGGGCCTGCAAGAACTACGACGGTGACGTCCAGTCCGACACCGTGGCGCAGGGCTTCGGCTCGCTCGGCCTGATGACCTCCGTGCTGCTCTCCCCGGACGGCCGCACCGTCGAGGCCGAGGCCGCGCACGGCACCGTCACCCGGCACTACCGGCAGTGGCAGAAGGGCGAGAAGACCTCGACCAACCCGATCGCCTCGATCTACGCCTGGACCCGGGGCCTGGCCCACCGGGGCAAGCTGGACGGCACCCCGGCGGTCACCGAGTTCGCCAACACCCTGGAGCAGGTCATCGTCGAGACCGTCGAGGGTGGCCAGATGACCAAGGACCTCGCGCTGCTCATCTCGCGGGACGCCCCGTGGCTGACCACCGACGAGTTCATGAACGCGCTGGACGAGAACCTGGCCCGCAAGCTGTCGGCCTGACCCCACCGTTCACACCGGAGCCCGCCGCCTTTGCCGGCGGGCTCCGTCGTGTCCGCGGTACGGCGTCACCCCGGACGGGCGCGCCTCGTTGAGCAGGGTGGACGTGATGCCAGTCCCGTCCAGGAAGGTTGACCGCGGTCGCCTCGCGGCTTGAGCGCCGATCAGCCAACCTTCCCGGCTGTCGCGCACAGCCAGCCGTCCCTTCCCTCGCGGGGGGCCCTGTCCCGGGCCCCCCGCGCCCTGTTGGTGCGCCTGTTTGCCGGCGTCGGGTCAGTGCGGGGCGGTCAGGGTGGCCAGGTAGGCGTCCAGGAGTTCGATCTGCCGCCGTGGCGGGAACGCCGCCGGGTCGAACAGGGCCTGGACCACCAGGCCGAGAACGAAGGCCTGGGCGGCGGCCGCGACCTGTGCCGGGTCGCCGCCGGGCAGTTCGCCGAGATCCTGGGCCGCGGCCACCCGCTCGGTCAACCGGTCGCGACCTGCCGCGTACCTGCGGGCGTGTTCGGTGCTCAGGTCGGGGTCGGCGAGCGCGGCGTCCCAGGAGGAGACCCAGATCCGGTTGCTGTCGGTGGCCTCGGGAGTCAGCGGCAGGATGTCCAGCAGCGCGTCCCGGAGGGCCGCCAGCCCCTCGCCTGAGTGGCGGCGAGGGCGGGAGACGGTGCGCTGTTCCAGCAGGTCGAGGGCGTACTCCACCAGGGCGCGCTTGGTGGGGAAGTAGTGCGTGAGCAGGCCGGTGGTCGCGCCGAGTTCGGCGGCGACGGTGCGCAGGGTCAGGCCGGTGAAGCCGCGTGCGGCCAGGACCTGCCAGACCGCTTCGGAGACGTCGCGCCGGCGGGCCTCGTGATCTCCCTTGGAGCGTGGCATGCCCCCACGGTACATTCCCACAACGCTTGTTATGTGAATGGGAGGTCCCTCATGTTCTCGCTGCCGCTGCGCGACGGTGCCCGTCTCGCCCCGTTGGAGGTCTGGCACGCCGAAGAGTTCGCCGACCACCTCGACCGGGCGCGTGCGCACATCCGCCCGTGGGTCGGGTCCGGGTTCGTCACCGGCGACCTGGCCGGGGCGCGGGCCACCCTCGGGCGGTATGCCGAACGCCAGGCCGCCGACGGCGCCCGCCTGTACGGCATCTGGCGGGACGGCGTGCTGGTCGGCGGCGTGATGTTCACCGACTTCAACGCCGCTCTCGGTTCGTGTGAGATCGGCTGCTGGCTGGAGCCGGCCGCCGAGGGCCGCGGCCTGGTCACCCGGGCGTGCGCTGCCTTGGTGGACTGGGCGTTCACGTCCCGGGGGCTGCACCGGGCCGAGTGGCACTGCCGGGCCGACAACGACCGCAGCTCGGCGGTGGCCAAGCGGCTCGGCATGACGCTGGAGGGGGTGCGCCGCGAGGCATGGCCGTACGAGGGCGTGCGTTACGACAAGCAGATCTGGGCGATCCTGGCGCCCGAATGGCGACCCCTGAGCGAGTGACCACCGTCGGCGTACGCGCTCTCGACCGACCTCCCGGACGGGCCCGGGACCCTCACGCGGCCCGGAGCAGTTCCGCGGCCCGCTCGGGGGCGATGTCGTTGATGAACACGCCCATCCCCGACTCGGAGCCGGCCAGGTACTTCAGCTTGTCCTTGGCGCGCCGGATGCTGAACAGCTGCAGGTGCAGGTGGCCCAGTTCCCGGTCGACGTGCACCGGGGCCTGGTGCCAGGCGGCGATGTAGGGCATCGGCAGGTCGAACAGCCCGTCGAAGCGGCGCAGCACGTCCAGATAGAGCGGCCCGAAGGCGTCGCGCTCGGCGTCGTCCAGTGCCGGGATGTCGGGCACCGGGCGGTGCGGGGCCAGGTGCACCTCGAACGGCCAGCGGGCCGCGGCCGGCACGTACGCCGTCCAGTGCTCGTTGCTCGCCACCACGCGGTCGCCGGCGGCGCGTTCGGCGGCGAGCACGTCGGCGTAGAGGTTGCCCCCGGTCCGCTCGAAGTGCCGGCGGGCGGCGGCCAGCATCGTCCGCGTCCGCGGCGTGACGAACGGGTACGCGTAGATCTGACCGTGCGGGTGGTGCAGCGTCACGCCGATCTCCACGCCCCGGTTCTCGAACGGGAAGATCTGCTCCACCCCGGGCAGCTCGCCCAGGGCGGTGGTGCGGTCGGCGATGGCGTCGAGCACGGTGCGCACCCGGCCGGGGGAGAGGCTGGCGAACGAGGCGTTGTGGTCGTCGGTGAAGCAGACCACCTCGCACTTGCCGCGCCCGGGGCGGACCGGCGTGAACGGGGTGATCTCGGCCGGCTCCTCGGCGACCCGCTGGCTCAGCGACGGGAACCGGTTCTCGAAGACGACCACGTCGTAGTCGGGTGCGGGGATCTCGCTGAGCCGGTCGCCCCGGGAGGGGCAGAGCGGGCACTGGTCGGCCGGGGGGAGGAAGGTGCGGGTCTGCCGGTGGACGGCGACCGCCACCCACTCGTCGGTCAGCGGGTCGTACCGGAGCTGCGACGCGTGCGGGGGCGGCGGCAGCTCCCGACGGTCCGGCTGGTCGCGCACCGCGTCGTCCCGCTCGTCGAAGTAGATCAACTCGCGGCCGTCGGCCAGCTCGATCTGCGTACGCTTCACTCCGCCCCCTCCGTGCCTGGCACGATCACCAGTTCACCCACCCTGTCCTCGAGTACCCGTCGCGCGTCGGCCCCCAACCGGTCGTCGGTGACCAGCACGTCCGCCGCGTCCAGGCCGACGATCGAGGAGATGCCGACCGTGCCCCACTTGCTGTGGTCGGCGAGCACCACGAGCCGGTCGGCGGCCGCCACGAGCGCCCGGTCGGTGTCCGCCTCCATGAGGTTGGGGGTGGTGAACCCGGCCCGTTCGCTGATCCCGTGCACGCCGAGGAAGAGCAGGTCCAGGTGGAGTGCGCCGATCGCGGCCACGGCCAGCGGGCCGACCAGCGCGTCCGAGGGGGTGCGCACCCCGCCGGTGAGCACGACGGTCTGGTCCGGCCGGCCGCCGACGTGCAGGATCTCGGCCACCGGTAGGGAGTTCGTCACCACCGTCAGGCCCGGCACGTCGGTCAGGCGGCGGGCCAGCTCGGCGGTGGTGGTGCCGGCCGAGAGCGCGATGGCGGCGCCGGGGCGGACCAGCCCCGCGGCCCGCTCGGCGATGGCCGCCTTCTCGGCCGACTGGCGGACCGACTTGGCGCGGAAGCCCGGCTCGTCCGTCGAGCCGGGGCCGGCCAGGGTCGCCCCGCCGTGCACCTTGGCGAGCAGGCCCTGGTCGTGCAGCGTCTCCAGGTCGCGCCGGATGGTCATGTCCGAGACCCCGAATTCGGCGGCCAGCTCGGTGACCCGGACGCCTCCGGCGGCGCGGACCCGTTCCAGGATGACCGCCTGCCGCTGCCGTGCCAGCACCCCGCCGTCACCTCCCGACCACCGACCCCGTCTCCACGTGGTCAAACGCGTTCCAACAAAGATGAACACTAGCGCGCAACGGAGGACAACGGAAGCGAACGCGGAACCGCCGCCGTCCCCGAGCGGGGCGGCGGCGGCCGGTGGTCGGTGCTGCCGGATCAGGCGGGCTGGAGGCGGGGCTCCACCCAGCCGGTCTCGGTGAGGTGCTCCATCACCCGCTGGACCGCCTCCTCGACGCTCATGTCCGTGGTGTCCACCACCAGGTCGGCGTCGGTCGGCTCCTCGTACGGGTCGTCGATCCCCGTCATCCCGCTGATCAGGCCGGCGCGGGCGCGCGCGTACAGGCCCTTGCGGTCGCGCTGCTCGCAGACCTCCAGCGGGGTGGCCACGTGCACCAGCAGGAAGCCCGCCCCGGCGGCGTGCGCCATCTCCCGCGCGGTGGCCCGGGCGGCCGCGTACGGGGCGATCGGGCAGCAGATGCCCACGCCCCGGTGCCGGGCGATCTCGGCGGCCACCCAGCCGATCCGGCGCACGTTGAGGTCGCGGTCGGCCTTGCTGAAGCCCAGCCCGGCCGAGAGCTCCCGGCGCACCACGTCGCCGTCCAGCAGGGTGATGCTCCGGTCGCCGCCCTCGCGCAGCTGGTCGGCCAGCCCCCGGGCGATGGTCGACTTGCCGGAACCGGAGAGGCCGGTCAGGAAGATCACCAGGCCCCGGTGCCGGCGGGGCGGGCGCGCCCGGGCCAGCTCCTTGGCCACCGCCGGCGGGGTGTGCCACTCGGGCAGCGGGAAGCCCCGGTCCAGCAGGTCGTCGATCTCGGCCTGGCTGAGCGCCAGCTTCCGGTTGCGCGGCGGGATGTCCTCCCGCCAGCGCCACTGCCCGTCGCGGCTGTCGTAGGCCAGCTCGCGGGGCACCAGCACCCGCAGGCCGGCCCCGGAGAGCATGCCCTCGGTCGAGAGCAGGTGGGTCACCCCGTAGGCGGCGGCGACCCGCGCCCGGAGCAGCGCGTCGCTGATCTCGTCCCGCCGCCGGGCCAGCGGGACCGCCACCAGGGTGGCCGGGGGCATCCGGTCCCGGGCGGCGAACACGCTGCGCACCAGCGCCTCGGCCGGCAGCCCGCCGGTCGCCTCCTCGCCCACCGGGATCAGCACCAGCAGGTGCGCACCGAGCGTGCGGGCGGCGTGTGCGATCTGCGCGAGCTGCGGCCGGTGCAGCGGACGGTCGGCGAAGACGCCGAGCACCCGCCCCGGGGGCAGCAGCCCCCGCACCTCGTCCGGGCTGCGCCGCAGCCGCTGGAACGGGCCGTGGCCCCCGTCGCCCAGCCGGCGCACGGCGCCGCCCACGCCGACCGTGCCGTCGCGGACCGGCCAGACGTCGGTCACGTCCATCGCGGCCACCGGGGCGCCCTCGCCGTCGGTGAGCACCAGCGCCCGGCGCAGCGGGTCGTCCAGCACCAGCCCGTCGACGAGCGTGGCCGGCACCTGGAGCGTCACCGGAACCGGCCACGGCGTGCCGTCGGCGAGCCGGCCGCGCCGGCCCAGCGAGGCCAGATCGTCCCGGGTCATGAAACCGGTCAGCGGGGCGTACGCCCCGGTCAGCAGCAGCCCCAGGTCGGCCAGCTCGGCGGGCCTTGGCGCGTACGCCGGCGCGTCCCGCAACACGTCCTCGGGCAGCACCCACCCGTTGCTCATGAAACCCCCAACTCACCGGCCGGCACACAGTTTCTCAGCCCACCGGCGATCGGTCGAGAGCGCCACTCCACCTCCCGGTCACCGGCCGGTAAACCGGCCGTCCCGGGGCGCTTCAGCCGGGGGCGGTGAGCGGGGCCGCGCCGAACGAGACGGCGAACCGCTCGCACCAGATCGAGACGCTGGTCAGCCCGCTGAAGTCGGTCCCGGCCGGTATCTCGTACGCCTGGTCACCGCGGTTGCCCTTCAGCGGGCCGAGCGCCACGTGCCGGCCGTCATCGAAGACGCGCCACCCGGACGGCCCGGTCCGGACGGGCTGGTCGGTCAGCCAGACCTGAAGATCCGGACCGTTCGAGGTGTCCAGCCCGACCAGTTCCAGCCGGTGCCGGCCGTCGGCGGTGCGGACGAGCCGGGCGCGGCCGCGGGTCTCGTGCTCGTGGCTGACGAAGTCACCCCGGCTGACCAGCACCGGACCGGTGGAGGCGGGGGCGGCGGCCGGCGTGGCGGTGCCGGGCGGCGCCGCCGGCTCGCCGGAGACCGCCGTGAGGTCCTCGTGCACCTCGGTGTCGGTGACCAGCTTCCACGGCTGGAACCAGTACAGGCCGGCGGCCGCGCCGGCCGCGAGGACGGCCACCGCGACCCAGGTCAGCGGAGCGCGTAGCAGACGGATCGACATGCGTCGAGTCTGCTGCCACGGCGGCCGGCGGTCACCGGCCCGGCCGCTTACGGAAGCCTTACCGACCCGTCCGGGCGGAATCAGGGGCAACCCCGAGCGTTTCCCTGTACCCGGGACGGCCCGGACTTCCTACGCTGGGCGTCGTGACACTGCTCGCGACCGAGTCGCTGACCAAGACGTACGGAGGCCGGGTCACCGCGTTGGCCGACCTCACGGTGTCGGTCGAGCCGGGGATCATCGGGCTGGTGGGCGCGAACGGCGCCGGCAAGTCCACCCTGATCAAGATCCTGCTGGGCCTGCTCGCCCCGACCAGCGGTCGGGTCTCCGTGCTCGGCCTCGACCCCACCACCGACCCCGCGGCCGTCCGCGCCCGGGTCGGCTACATGCCCGAGCACGACGCCCTCCCGCCCGACCTCTCCGCCGCCGAGCTGGTCACCCACCTCGGCCGGATCAGCGGGCTGCCCCGCACGGTGGCCCGGGAGCGGGCCTCCGAGGCGCTGCGCCACGTCGGGCTGCACGAGGAGCGGCACCGGGCCGTCGGTGGCTACTCCACCGGCATGAAGCAGCGGGTGAAGCTCGCACAGGCCCTCGTGCACGACCCCGACCTGCTGCTGCTCGACGAGCCGACCAACGGCCTCGACCCGGCCGGCCGGGACGCCATGCTCGCCCTGATCCACCGGATCGGCACCGAGTTCGGCATCTCGGTCGTGGTCTGCTCGCACCTGCTCGGTGAGGTGGAGCGGATCTGCGACACCCTGGTCGCCATCGACGGCGGCCGGCTGCTGCGCGCCGACCGCATCTCCGCGATGACCTCCGCCACCGACGTGCTCGCCGTGGAGGTGAGCGAGGGTACGGACGACCTGGCCGCCCGGCTCGCCGCACTCGACCTGCCGGTGTCCCGGGAGGGGCGGCTGCTGCTGGTCCCGCTCGCCGACGACGCCACCTACGACCTGATCATCGGCGCGGTCGCCGAGCTGGACCTGCCGCTGCACCGGCTCGACCAGCGGCGGCACCGGGTGGCCGAACTCTTCGCCACGAGGGAGCCCAGCAATGTCTGAGCCGACCGGCGTCATCCACGACATCGGCTACCAGCGCTACACCGGCCCGCGGCTCGGCCGTCGGCACGTCTTCGGTGCGCTCTACCTGCACGGCCTGCGCTCCGCCTTCGGGCTGGGCCGGTCGGCGAAGGCGAAGATCTTCCCCTGGCTGGTGATGGGCATCGTGCTGGTCGTCGCCGCCGGGCTGACCGCGGTACGCACCCAGACCGGCCAGGTCGTCATGACGTACGCCCAGTTCGCCGACGCGATGAGCTGGCTGGTCATCTTCTTCGTCGCCGTGGTCGGGCCGGAGCTGGTCTCCCGCGACCTGCACAGCGGCGTGCTGCCGCTCTACTTCTCCCGCCCGCTGCCGCGCGGCGACTACGCCCTGGCCAAGCTCGGGTCGCTGGTCACCGCGCTCTGGCTGCTGCTCGGGGCGCCGCAGCTGGTGATGTTCCTGGGCGCCGCGTTCACCACCGACAACGGGATGCGCGGGGTCTGGGACGAGCTGCTCGACCTGCTGCCCGGCCTGCTCTACGCGGCCCTGTGGGCGGTGGTGTTCGCCTCGGTCGGGCTGCTCATCGCCTCGCTCACCGGCAAGCGGGCGTTCGCGGCCGGCGGCATCGTGGCCGTGTTCCTGATGACCGCCCCGATCGTCGGCATCCTCTCGATCATGCCGTCCCGCACGGTCAACGAGCTGGCGATGCTCGGCTCGCCCACCGCCCTGATCCATGCGGTCGGCCAGTACACCCTCGGCGACCTGCTCGTCCCCGGCGGGGACCCCGAGACGCAGATCGGCGGCTTCGGGCCGGTCTACGTGGCCGTCGCCGTGCTGCTGGTGGCCGGCTGCGTCGCCCTGCTGCTGCTGCGATACCGGAAGGTGGCCGCCCGATGACCACGATCAGCGCCGAGCCGGCGGCCCCGGCGACCCCCGCCTCCACCCTCGACCTGGCCGGCGTCTCCCGCTGGTACGGCAACGTGGTGGCGGTCAACGACGTCACCATGCGGCTCGGCCCCGGCGTGACCGGCCTGCTCGGCCCGAACGGCGCGGGCAAGACCACCCTGCTGCACATGATGGCCGGCTTCCTCGCCCCGTCCCGCGGCGCGGTCACCCTCGACGGCTCACCGACCTGGCGCAACCCCGACGTCTACCGCCGGCTCGGCCTGGTCAGCGAGCGGGAGGCGGTGCACACCTTCCTGAGCGCGTACGAGTTCGTGCTGGCCAGCGCCAAGCTGCACCGGCTGCCCGACCCGGAGGCGGCGGCCCGTGCCGCCATCGCGCTGGTCGAGATGGAGGACGCGCAGGACCGGAAGATCGGCACGTACTCCAAGGGCATGCGGCAGCGCACCCGCGTGGCCGCCGCCCTCGTGCACGATCCGCAGGTGCTGCTGCTCGACGAGCCGTTCAACGGCATGGACCCGCGGCAGCGGCTGCACATGATGGCCCTGCTGCACCGGCTCGGCGACGCCGGCCGGACCATCCTGTTCAGCTCGCACATCCTGGAGGAGGTCGAGCAGGTCTCCGGCACCGTCCAGGTGATGGTCGCCGGCCGGCTGGCCGCCTCCGGCGACTACCGCACCATCCGCCGGCTGATGACCAACCGGCCGCACGTCTTCCGGGTCAGCTCCACCGACGACCGGGCCCTCGCGGTCGCGTTGATGGCCGAGGAGTCGGTGACCGGGGTCGAGCTGGGCCGGGACGGGCTGACCGTGCGGGCCGGCGACTACGGCGCCTTCACCCGGGCGCTGCCCAAGATCGCGCTGGCGCGGAGCCTCCGGGTCCGGTCGCTGACGCCCGAGGACGAATCGCTGGAGAGCGTCTTCTCCTACCTGGTGGGGAGCTGAGCATGTCGACCGTTTCCTGGATCACCGCGCGCGGCCTGTTCGGCCGGCGCCGCTTCCTGCTGCTCCTCCCGCTGCCCGTGCTGCTGCTGACGCTGGCGATCCTCTCCCGCTCGCTCGGCGTCGACCCGGGCGAGTGGGGGCCGGCGGTGCTGGTCGGGCTCGGCCTGGCCGTGGTGCTGCCGGTGGTCGCGCTGATCGTCGGCACCGGCGTGCTCGGCGCGGAGATCGACGACGGCACGGTGGTGCACATCCTCACGAAGCCGCTGCCGCGCTGGCAGATCATCCTGCCGAAGCTGGCCGTGGCCGCCGGCGTCACGGCGGTCACCGTCGCCGTGCCGCTCTACGTCGCGGGCGTGCTCGCCCATTCGGTACGCCTCGGCGTGGCGCTCGCCGTCGCCGCATCGATCGGGTCGCTGGCCTACTGCGCCTTCTTCGTGGCGCTCAGCCTGCTCACCCGGCGGCCGGTGCTGCTCGGCCTCGTCTACGTGCTGATCTGGGAGGGGCTGCTCGGCAACTTCGTCAGCGGCACGAAGGTGCTCTCCATCCAGCAGTACGTGATCGCCCTCGCCGACCGGATCGCACCGACCGAGATGCTCGCCACGAACGTGTCCGTGCCGGTCGCCTCGGTGATGAGCGCGCTGATCGCGGTCGGCTTCACGGCCCTCGCGGTGGACCGCCTCCGCTCGTTCAGCGTGGCCGGCGAGACCAGCTGACCCGCACGGAGAGGGCCCCGCTCGGCCCGCCTGACGCAGGCGGCGCGGAGCGGGGCCCCGGCGTATCCGCCTCCAGAGTGGACATCGACGGAACGCCGATATCCCACATCGCGGCCGACCGGGGTCTGGTAGCTTCCGGCGGGCGAAAGCATGAGACCAACGGGGAGAAAACGAATGCGCACAACTCGGCTCGCACCGCTGATTCCGGCCGCGGTGGCGGTGCTCGTCATGGCCGGCTGCGACGACGGCGACAAGCCGGCGGCGTCCGGCGGCGCCGGCACGGCGACCACGGTGCCGGCCGCCGCGCCGAGCGCCACGGCGCCGGCCGCGCCGGCCGTGGACGCCGCCACGAAGGCCGCCTGCACGGCCGTCGACAAGGACGTCGAGGCCGCGTTGAAGAAGGTCGCCGCGGCGGAGAAGATCGGCCCGCCGGCCGGGCACTCCGCGGTCAGCGCCCAGTACTCCGCCGGGGCCGCGTCCCTCTACGCGAATGCCTTCACCACCAGCGACACGGTCAACAACGCCGTGAAGCAGGTCGCGGCCGCCATGTCGGACCTGGCGGACACGTGGGCGAAGGCCCCGAAGAAGGCGCCGAGCAAGGCCCCGCTGACCACCGCCATGAAGCAGCTCGACACCGCCTGCTCGGCCACCTGAGCGCCGCTCGCCGGGAACGGCGTGGGCGAGCAGCCACTCCGTTCCCGGCGGCCGAGCCCCTGCGGGGAGAACCGGGCGCCTGAGCCGCCATCCCGTCTCCGGCGGGCCGAGCCGTGCGGCGGGTCAGAAGGCGCAGGCGATGACGAGTTCGGTCGTGCGGTCGGGAAGCAGGTCGAGTTTGGCGATCCGGCCCGCGGCCCGGACGTCGTCGGCCACCAGGGTGAGCCGGTCGAGAAGGGCGGCCGGCCCGAGCGCCTCGGCCAGCGGCACCTCGGCCTTCATCGACAGCTTCCGCTCCGACTTGGCCCGGCGCACCTGGCCCAGCGCGTCCGCGGCCAGCCGCAGCAGCTCCGGGTCACCCGGCGCCTGCACCGCCCGGCCCACCTCGTAGGTGGTGGGCCAGGGCGCGCGGTGCACCGAGCCGTAGCGCCACCACGACCAGATCTCCTCGGTGACGAAGGGCAGCACCGGGGCGAAGAGCCGCAACTGCACCGAGAGCGCGGTGGCCAGCGCCGCCCGGGCCGAGTCGGCACCCGGCCCGGTGCCGTAGGCGCGTTCCTTCACCAGCTCGATGTAGTCGTCGCAGAAGCGCCAGAAGAACGCCTCCGTGGCGATGAGAGCGGCCGTGTGGTCGTACCCGTCGAAGGCGGTGGTCGCCGTGGCGACCACGCCGGACAGCTCGGCGAGCATGGCGGTGTCCAACGGCGCGGTCGCCGGGGCGCGCAGCGCGTCCGCGGCGCCCAGCCCGAGGGCGAACTTCGAGGCGTTGAGCAGCTTCGTGGCGAGCCGGCGGCCCACCTTGATCTGCGCCGGGTCGAAGGCCAGGTCCATGCCGGGCTTGCCGTTGGCGGCCCAGTAGCGGACCGCGTCCGAACCGTTCTGCTCCAGCAGGCCCATGGGGGTGACCACGTTCCCCTTGGACTTGGACATCTTCTTCCGGTCGGGGTCGAGGATCCAGCCGGAGAGCACGGCGTCCCGCCAGGGCAGCACACCCTGCTCCTGGTGCGCCCGCACCACCGAGGCGAAGAGCCAGGTGCGGATGATCTCCTGCCCCTGCGGGCGCAGGTCCATGGGGAAGACCCGCCGGAACAGGTCCTCGTCGGTCTCCCAGCCGCCGACGATCTGCGGGGTCAGCGACGAGGTGGCCCAGGTGTCCAGCACGTCGGGGTCGCCGACGAAGCCGCCCGGCACCCCGCGCTGCGCCTCCCCGTAGCCCGGCGGCGGGTCGCTCGACGGGTCGACCGGGAGCATCGACTCATCCGGTGTGAGAGGCTGGGACCAGTCCGGCTCGCCAGTGTCGTCGAGCCGGTACCACACCGGCACCGGCACGCCGAAGAAGCGCTGCCGACTGACCAGCCAGTCACCGGTGAGACCGCCCACCCAGTGCTCGTAGCGGTGTCGCATGTGCTCCGGCACCCAGCGCAGCTCCCGCCCGCGGGCCAGCAACTCCTCGCGCAGGTCGAGGTCGCGGCCACCGTTGCGCAGGTACCACTGCCGGGTGGAGACGATCTCCAGCGGCCGGTCGCCGCGCTCGTAGAACTTCACCGGGTGGGTGATCGGGCGCGGCTCGCCCACCAGGTCGCCCGCGTCGGCCAGCAGCTCGACGACCGTGCGCCGGGCGCCGTTCACGGTCTGCCCCGCCAGCGCCGCGTAGGGCTCGGCGGGCACGCCGGCCGGCGCCTCCGGCAGCAGCCGACCGTCCCGGCCGATCACCACCCGCGTGTCCAGGCGCAGCTCCCGCCACCAGGTCACGTCGGCCAGGTCGCCGAAGGTGCAGACCATCGCGATGCCGGTGCCCTTGGCCGGGTCCGCCAGCGGATGCGCGTGCACCGGCACCTCGACCCCGAAGATCGGGGTACGGACCGACGTGCCCACCAGGTCGGCGTAGCGGTCGTCGTCGGGGTGGCACACCAGCGCCACGCAGGCCGGCAGCAGCTCCGGCCGGGTGGTGTCGATCAGCACCTCGCGCCCGCCGGGGGCGTGGAAGCGCAGCCGGTGGTAGGCACCCGGGCGCTCCCGGTCCTCCAGCTCGGCCTGGGCCACGGCGGTGGCGAAGCCGACGTCCCAGAGCGTCGGCGCCTCGGCCTGGTAGGCCTCGCCCCGGGCCAGGTTGCGCAGGAACGCGCGCTGGCTGGTCGCCCGGGCCACGCGCCCGATCGTCGTGTAGGTCAGCGACCAGTCCACCGACAGCCCGAGCCGCCGCCACAGCGCCTCGAAGATCTTCTCGTCCTCCGCCGTGAGCACCTCGCACAGCTCGATGAAGTTGCGCCGGGAGATCGCCACCGGGTCCTTCCGGGCCGCCTCGCTCACCGGTGCGGCCGGCGGCTGCCAGCCCGGGTCGTAGGGCAGCGCCGGGTCGGGGCGCACCCCGTAGACGTTCTGCACCCGCCGCTCGGTGGGCAGGCCGTTGTCGTCCCAGCCCATCGGGTAGAAGACCGTGCGGCCGCGCATCCGCTGGAAGCGGGCAACCGTGTCGGTGTGCGTGTAGGAGAAGACGTGCCCCATGTGCAGCTCGCCCGATACGGTCGGCGGCGGGGTGTCGATCGCGTAGACGTCCGATCGCTCCTTCGAGCGGTCGAACGCGTACGTCCCGTCCTCCTGCCAGCGGCGCGCCCAGGTCTCCTCGATGCCGTTCAGGGTCGGACGCTCGGGGACGCCGGCGCGGGCCGTCCTCGCCGTGTCGGTCATCAGCCGATCGTAGGCAGCCGACCCGTGCCGCTCCACGACTTTCGCCCTCGTGGCGGTGTCCGGCACCGCAACGTCACCACGGCGGCCGGTCAGATCAGGGAGTCGCGCCACTGGTGGTGCAGGGCGGCGTACCGGCCGCCGGCCGCGGCCAGCTCGGCCGGGGAGCCGTCCTCCACGATCCGGCCGCCGTCGAGGACCAGCACCCGGTCGGCGATCTCCACGGTGGAGAGGCGGTGCGCGATGACCAGCGCGGTGCGGTCCCGCAGGACGCTGTGCAGCGCCCGCTGCACGAGGCGCTCGGTGGGCACGTCCAGCGACGAGGTGGCCTCGTCGAGGATCAGCACCCGCGGGTCGGCCAGGAACGCCCGGGCGAACGCGACGAGCTGCCGCTGCCCCGCGGAGAGCCGGCCGCCGCGCCGGTGCACGTCCGTGGCGTACCCGTCGGGGAGCGCGGCGATGAAGTCGTGCGCGCCGATGGCGCGGGCGGCGGCCTCCACGGTCGCGTCGTCGGCGTCCGGACGGCCGAACCGGATGTTCTCCGCGATCGAGCCGCTGAACAGGTGGTTCTCCTGGGTGACCAGCACCACGGCCCGGCGCAGCTCGGCGTCGGCCAGGTGCCGCAGGTCCACCCCGTCGAGGCTCACGGTGCCGGAGGCCGGGTCGTGGAACCGGGCCAGCAGCTTGGCGATGGTGGACTTGCCGGCGCCGGTCGGCCCGATCAGCGCGACGGTCTGCCCGGCCGGCACGGTCAGCTCCAGGCCGGACAGGATCGGCGCCTCGGGCCGGTAGCCGAAATGGACCGAGCGGAACACCACCGCCCCCCGCCCCGGTCCGGCGGGCAGCCGCACCGGCCGCGCCGGCTCGGCCACGGCCGGCCGCTCGTCCAGCACCCCGGCCAGCTTCTCCAGCGCCGCGGTGGCCGACTGCAACGCGTTGTAGAACTGGCTCAGTTCCTCCATCGGCTCGAAGAACCGGCGCAGGTAGAGCAGGAACGCGGCGAGCACGCCCACCTCGGTCCGCCCGCCCAGCACCCGCCAGCCGCCGTAGCCGAGCACCACCGCGGCGGTCAGGTTGCCGATCAGCCGGATGCCCGGTGAGTAGACCGCGATGAGCCGGAACGCGCGCAGGCTGGCCTGCCGGTAGTCGTCGTTGACGGCGGCGAAGATGCGCTGGTTGCGGGGCTCCCGCCGGTAGGCCTGCACCGCCCGGATCCCGCGCAGCGACTCGACGAAGTGCACGATGACCAGCGCCACCGCCTCCCGGGTCCGCCGGTACGCCCCGGCGGACGCGCGGGCGAACCAGCGGGACAGCCAGAACAGGAACGGGAAGGCGAGCAGGGTGACCGCGGCCAGCGGCAGGTCCAGCCAGAGCAGGATGCCCGCCACCGACAGCACCGACAGCGCGGCCATCACGAGCTTGTCGATCCCGCCGTCGACCAGTTCGGCGATCGAGTCCAGGTCGCTGGTCAGCCGGGACACCATCCGGCCCGAGGTGTAGCGCTCGTGGAAGCCGACGTCGAGGCGGAGGAAGTGGCCGTACACCCGGTTGCGGAGGTCGAGCAGGACGGCCTGGCCGATCCGGGCGGCGAGGGCGAGGAAGGCGCGCCGGGTCGCGTACTCGGTGCCGGTGGCGACGACGAACGCGGCGGCGACGGCGATCAGCGGGCCCGCGTCGCCGGCGCGCAGCGGCCCGATGCCCCGGTCGATGCCGAGCATCACGAGGTACGGGCCGGCCATCGCGGCGGCGTTCTGGGCCAGCAGCAGGGAGACGGCCACCCCGAGGCGGGCCCGGTGCGGGCGGAGCAGGTCGCGGAGCAGGGTCCGGCTGCGGCGCCGGAGCCGGGCCACCGCCTCGGGTGACGAGTCCTCGGCCCGGCTGCGGTCGGCGTCGGGGTCGGTGGCCCGCCCGCGCCAGCGGGACAGGTCGAGGTCGAGGTCGCCGCGCGGCCGGGACCGGGCGAGGTCGGGGTCGCCGCGCGGCCGGGACCGGTCGAGGTCGGGGTCGCCGCGCCGGGGCCGGGTGGGGTCGCCGCGCTGCCGGGGTATCCGGGGCGGCACGGCGGGCCCGGTCACGACCGCACCAGGCCGGCGTCGTCCGTCCGCCGGTCCGGCTCGGCGGAGAGCACCGCCCGGTAGGCCGGGACCCCGGCCAGCAGTTCGGAGTGGGTGCCCACGGCGACGATCCGGCCGCCGTCGAGCAGCGCCACCCGGTCGGCCAGCGCCACCGTCGACGGCCGGTGCACCACGAGCAGGGCCGTGGTGTCCCGCAGCACCCGGCGCAGGGCCGCCTCGACCAGCGCCTCGGTGTGCACGTCGAGCGCCGAGAGCGGGTCGTCGAGCACGAGCACGGCGGGCCGGCCGAGCACCGCCCGCGCCAGCGCCAGCCGCTGCCGCTGCCCGCCGGAGAGGGAGAGCCCCTGCTCGCCGACGCGGGTGGCCAGCCCCCACGGCAGGTCGTACGCGAATTCCGCCTGGGCCAGCGCGAGCGCGGCCCGGACCTCCTCCTCGCCGGCCTCCGGCCGGCCCAGCGTCAGGTTCTCCCAGACCGACATGGAGAACAGCGTCGGCTCCTCGAAGGCCACCCCGACCAGCCGGCGCAGCGAACCGAGCCGCAGGTCGCGCAGGTCGTGCCCGTCCAGCGTGACCCGGCCGCCGGTCACCTCGTGGAGCCGGGGGACCAGGGACAGCAGCGTGCTCTTGCCGCAGCCGGTCGCACCGACCAGGGCCAGCGTCTCGCCCGGCTCGACGGTCAGCTCCACCTCGCGCAGCACCGGGGCCGGGCTGCCGGGGTAGCGGAAGCTCACCCGCTCGAAGCGCAGCCGGCCGCGCACCTCCGCCCGGTCCAGCGGGCGGGCGTGCGGAGCGTCCACGATGGAGGGTGGCGTGTCCAGCACCTCCTGGATCCGGTCGGCGGCGGTCGCCGCCTCCTGCCCGTTGGCGATGATCCAGCCGAGCGACTGCACCGGCCAGATCAGCATGAGCTGGAGGCTGACGAAGGCCACCAGCGCGCCGATGGTGAGCCCGCCCCGGGCGACGGCGGCGGCGCCGGCCACCAGCACCACCCCGAGGGTCAGGTTGGGCACCAGGTCGAACAGGGCGGAGGTGCGGGCCAGCAGCCGGGCCTTGCGGATCCCGGTGTCGTGCAGCCTCCGGGCGCCGGTGGCGAACCGGGCGGCCAGTTCCGGCCCCCGCCCGTACGCCCGCATGGTGCGCAGCCCCTGTGCGGTCTCCTCGACCAGCGTGGCCACGTCGCCCTGCTGGTCCTGCATCCGGCGGGACGCCGCGTGGTAGTGGCGGGCGAACCGGCGGCTGATCAGGAACAGCGGGACGGCGCTGGCCGCCACCAGCAGGCCGAGCCAGGGGTGCAGCCGGACCAGCAGCACCACGACGGCGGCGTAGGTGATCAGGTTGAGCACCAGGAAGAGCAGGCCGAAGGAGAGGAACCGGCGGATCACCGACAGGTCGCTGGTGACCCGGGAGAGCAGCTGGCCGGACTGCCACCGGTCGTGGAAGTCGGTGGGCAGGCGTTGCAGGTGGGCGTAGATGTCGGCCCGGATGGCCGCCTCCATGCCGACCGAGGAGGAGGACTGGGTCCACCGCCGGATGAAGATGAGCACCGCCTCGGCCAAGCCGAGCAGCAGGGCGAGGGCGCCGAGCCGGAGCAGCCCGGCCACGTCGTGTCGGGCCACCGGCCCGTCCACCACCCGCTGCACCACCAGGGGCACGGCCAGGCTCGCCGCCGTGGCGGCCAGGGCGGCGAGCAGCAGCCAGGCGAACTCCGCCGCGTGGGGGCGCAGGTAGGGGCGCAGTCGCCAGAGGTTGCGCAGCGGGTGGGGACGGGCGCCGTGGGACGCCGCGGGGTTGCCGTCGCTCTGCGCAGGCACTACCCGACGGTAGCGGCAGGGGGCGACAGCACCGCTGTCAGCTAGCGGTCACCCGTCCCTCATGCCCGAGAAGCCACTTCTTCACGTCCAGCCCCCAGCGGTAGCCGCCGAGCGTGCCGTCGGTGCGCAGCACCCGGTGGCAGGGCACGAAGAGCGCCGCGGCGTTGCGGGCACAGGCCGCCGCGGCGGCGCGGACCGCCGGCGGCCGCCCGGCCAGCGCGGCGAAACCGGTGTACGTCACCGGATCGCCCGGCTTGACGTCCCGCAGCACCTGCCAGGCGTGGGCCAGGAAGGCGCCGTCGGTCCGCTGCTCGACCGGGACCGTGTCGATGGCGGCCAGGTCCCCGCCCAGGTAGGCGCGGACGGCGGCGGTGACCGGGCCGAGGTCGGCCCGCTCGCGCAGCGCGCCGCGCAGTCCGGGGTGGACCAGGGGTACGAGGGCCGCCGGGTCGGCCGTGAAGCCGGCCGCGCGTACCGCCCCGGCGGGTCCGGCGAGCACGCTCAGCGGGCCGGCGGGGGTGTCGATGACGGTGCTGTCCAGTGTGGTCATGCCGCTCTCCAGAGTCGGATCACTGCGTACGACCGCCAGGGGCGCCAGCGGTCCGCGTACGAGTTCAGGATCTTCGGGTCGTCGGGCAGGCCGAGGGCGGCGGCGCCCCGGCGTACGCCCAGGTCGGTGGGGAGGAGGACGTCGGGGTCGCCGAGCGCGCGCATGGCCACGTAGCCCGCGGTCCACGGCCCGACCCCGGGCAGCGCGGTCAGCCGCCGCACCGCCTCCTCCCGGTCCCCACCCGGTGCCAGGTCCAGCTCCCCGTCGGCGACGGCCCGGGCCACGGCCCGGATCGTCTCCCGCCGCGCCCCCGGCATCCGAAAGGCGCGGTCGTCCACCGAGAGCACCTCCTCCGCGCTCGGAAAGGCCCGCAACCCCAGCGGTCGATCATGAGGTTGGCCGCTGTTCTGGAGATCGACTTCGCCGTCAACCTCATGATCAGCGGGGTGAGCGGTGGCCGCCAGGAGGTGGGTCAGGGTGGTTCGCGCCGATCGGAGGGAGATCTGCTGGGTGGTTATCGCGCGGACGGCCATCTCGAAGCCGTCCACGGCGTGCGGGAGGCGGACGCCGGGTTCGGCGGCCACCGCGGGGGCCAGGACGGGGTCCGCCGCCAGGGTGGCGTCGACCGCGGTCGGGTCGGCGTCCAGGTCGAGCAGGCGGCGGCAGCGGGCCACCGCCGGGGCCAGGTCGCGCATGTCGGCCAGCCGCAGGGTGGCGGCCACGTGCCCGTCGGCCGGGGTCAGCGACACGGTGCCGGGGCCGTGCGGCAACCGCAACCCCCGGTGGTACGCCCCGTCGCGCACCTCCTCGACGCCCGGCAGCGCGCGCAGCGCGAGGAAGTCCAGCAGCGCCTTGGCGTGCAACGGCGGCCGGTACGCCAGCCGGAGCGTGATCGTGCCCGCCCCGCCCGCCACCCGCCGGCCGCCCCGGCTGACCCGCAGCTCGGACGGGGTGGCCCCGTACACCTCCCGGACGGTGTCGTTGAACTGCCGGACGCTGCCGAACCCGGCGGCGAACGCCACCTCCGCCAGGCCGAGCCCGGTGGTCTCGATGAGGATCCGGGCGGTCTGCGCCCGCTGCGCCCGGGCCAGTGCCAGCGGCCCCGCGCCCAGTTCGGCCCGGAGCATCCGGTGCAGGTGCCGCTCCGTGTAGCCGAGCCGCGCCGCCAGCCCCGGCACGCCGTCCCGGTCGACCACCCCGTCGGCGATCAGCCGCATGGCGCGTCCGACCACGTCGGCCCGGACGTCCCACTGGGGCGAGCCGGGGGCGGCGTCGGGGCGGCAGCGGCGGCAGGCCCGCAGGCCGGCGCCCTGCGCGGCGGCGGCCGACGGGAAGAACCGGACGTTCTGCCGCTTCGGCGTGGTCGCCGGGCAGGACGGCCGGCAGTAGATCCCGGTCGACGTCACGCCGGTGTAGAACCAGCCGTCGAACCGCTGGTCGCGGCTGTCGACGGCCCGGTAGCACCGCTCGAAGTCGAGTTCCATGACACCGATCCTGCCTCGCAGGTCCGGCCGTCGGCTGGCGGGATTCGGACGCGGCCGTGCGCGACGCCCTCAGGCGGCTCCGAACCGGCCACCCGCCGCGCTTCCGCCCCCGCTCCGCCGGTGGGTGGAACGCCATGGAGGTCACCGGGGCCGGGACTCCTCCATGGCGTTCCAGTCGTCGCGGTCGACCCGGCCGGGCGCGGTGCCGGCCGGGTCGTCGGGGTCAGCGGCGTGGGCTGGGGGACGGGGTGGGCAGGGGGCCGGGGCCGCCCCCGGGGTCGGAGGGGGAGGGGACCGCGGTGGGCTCGCCCGGCCGGCTCGGACCCGGCATGGGGCGGCCCGGCGGGCCCGGCCGCGAGGGGCTGGGCACGGCCGTCGCCGTCGCGTCGCCGGACGGGCTCGGCGCGGCGGTGGGCGGCCCGCTGGGCGACGGCACCGCCGTGGGCCCGGCGGGGGACGGGGTGACGGCCGCGGGGGTCGGCGGTGCCGCCGGGCGGGGGGCGCCCCCGCCGCCGGCCGCCACCGCGATCGGTGCGCCGATCAGCACGGCGGCCACCACGCCCGCCGCGCCGAGCGTCACCGTGGTCCGCCGGCGGTTCCGGAACCGGCGTTCCGCCGGGGTCAACTGGTCCTGCACTCTGGGTGCCTCCTCGGCCAGGTCGGAGAGGGTGGCGCGGATGAGGTCCTCGAAGGGCGTGGTCACCGCCGTACCTCCAGGAGTTCGACGTCCGGCATGAGCTGGCGCAGCCGGGCCACCGCCCGGTGGGTCCGGCTGCGCACCGTGCCGACCGTGCAGCCCAGCGCCTCGGCGACCTGGGTCTCGGTGAGGTCCTCGTAGTAGCGCAGGACCAGCACCGTGCGCTGGGCCGGCGGCAGCAGCCGCAGCGCCGCCCGCATCGCCAGGCGTACGTCGGTGCCGCCGCTGGTGTCCGGCTGGACCGCCTCGTCGGCCGCGGTGAGCGCCGTCTCCCGGCGTCGCCCCAGCCGCCGCCACCAGCTGACCTGCTCCCGGTACATGACCGTGCGCAGGTAGCCCTCCGGGTCGGTGTGCCGCAGCGCCCGCCACCTCGGGATGGTCTTCGCCAGCGCCGACTGGAACAGGTCCTCGGCCGCGTGCCGGTCGCCGGTGAGCAGGTACGCCACCCGCATCAGCGCCGGCGTGCGGCTGGTCACGAACTCGGCCAGCCGGGCCCGGTCGTCCTCGTCCACCCACCCTCCCGCTCGTTGTCGTCACCAGTACAGACGCACCAGCTCAGGCCAGCTATCCCTGGCGTGGCAACGGATTTCGCCGGGGAAAGTGTCGGTAGTGGCCGGTACCGTCGCGCCACCAACTCAAGAAAAGGTGCGGGGCATGGCGAGCGTGGCCGGGCGGGGTGTCCGCTGATGCGGTCGGGGCGGGCACGGCTGGACGCTGCGGTGGTGCAGACCTTCTACGACCGGATGCGGGTGGTGGCGCCGGCCGCCTACGGCGCGATCGAGCGGGACCGGGCCGACGACCCGGGGCGGCCCTTCGCCGACACCGCCTGTGGCCGGCTGGTCGGCTCGCTCGACGCGGCCGGGTTGCGCGCGCTCGGCATGTGGGCGCACCACTGGTGCATGCGCTTCTACGACGACGACACCCGAGTCGGCCTGCGGCTGGTCCGGGAGCTGGCCGGCCGGGCCGGGCTGGGCTGGACGGTCGACGAGGTGCGCTGGCTGCTCGACCAGTCGCACGCGGCCGCGCCGTCCGCGGCGCACCGCTTCACCCTGCCGCTCGCGGCCGCGGCGGAGCTGCCGTCCGGGGCGCTGCCCGAGAGCATGGCCACCGACGTCCCGGCGGGCGCCTGGCGCCGGCTGCGCGCCGGCTGACCGCCCCGCTCATCCGGCGCGGTGCGGGCGGGAAGCTGGCCGAGCACCATGGCGCCGACCGCCACCGCGAAACCGGCGAGCTGGGTCGGGCTGAGCGCCTGCCCCAGCACCAGCCAGCCGAGCGTCGCGGCGGTCAGCGGGCTGAGCGCCCCGAGCACCGACACGCGCGTCACCGGCAGCCGGGCCGCGCCCCGGAACCAGAGCGCGTACGCCAGCGCGGTGCCGGCCAGCCCGAGCCACGCGTACCCGAGCAGGGCCGGCCCGTCCGGCGCGGGCGGCGCGCCCTCGACGGCGGCGGCGACCGGCACGATCAGCAGGCCGCCCGCGACGAGCTGCCAGCTGGTCGCGGCGAGGGTGCCCACCCCGGCCGGCCGGCCCCAGCGGCGGGTGAGCACCAGGCCGGCGGCCATCGCGGCCGTGCCGGCCAGGCCGGCGGCGACGCCCAGTGGGTCGAGGCCGGCGCCGGGCCGCAGCACGACGAGGGCGACCCCGGCCGGGGCGGCGAGCGCGGCGAGCAGTGCCGGCCGGCCGGGCCGGTCCCGGAGCAGCGCGACGGTGAGCGCGGCGACCAGCAGTGGCTGGGCGGCCCCGAGGACCGCTGCGGTGCCGCCGGGCAGCCGGTAGGCGGCCACGAAGAGCAGCGGGAAGAACGCCCCGATGTTGAGCGCGCCGAGCAGTGCGGCCCGCCCCCACCAGACGCCGTGCGGCCGCCGCCGGGTCAGCGCGAGCAGCAGCAGGCCGGCCGGCAGGGCGCGGATCGCGCCGGACCAGAGCGGCCGGCCGGCGGGCAGCAGCTCGGCGGTGACCAGGTAGGTGGTGCCCCAGGTGGCCGGGGCGAGGGCGGTGAGCGCGATGTCCGTCCAGCGGCGGGCCATGTCGACCTACTTTCCTCGGTGCTAAGTAGCTTAGCACTAAGCTAATCAGTGCCGAGTGAAAGGGAGTGTGCGAGGTGGGGCACAATCGACAGCCGTGGCAACCGACGACGTGGACCTGATCGTCGAGCAGTGGCGCCGGGAGCGGGCCGGCATGCGGCCCGAGCCCATGGCCGTCTTCGGTCGCATCTACCGGCTGGCCCGGCTGGTCGGCGACCGCCAGGAGAAGGTGTACGCCGGCTGGGGCATCGGCCGGGGCGAGTTCGACGTGCTCGCCGCGCTGCGCCGGTCCGGCGCGCCGTACACGCTGGCGCCGAAGGCGCTCGCGGCCTCGCTCATGCTCACGTCCGGTGGGATGACCGGCCGGCTCGACCGGCTGGAGCGGGCCGGGCTGGTCCGCCGCTCGCCCGACCCGGCCGACCGGCGGGCGCTTCGGATCAGCCTCACCGACGCCGGCCGCCGCGTCGCCGAGGAGTCGGCCGAGGCCGGGCTGGAGGTGCAGCGGCGGATCCTCGACGCGCTGCCCCCCGCCGACCGGGCCCGGCTGGCCGATCTGCTGCGCGCCCTGCTGGCGGCGGCGGAGGCGGAGCCGCCGGATCCGGCAGGATGATCTCCGACGCCACCGACCGGAAGGACGGCCATGCCCGCCAGTGAGCCCACCATCGTCGCCACCAGCATGGGTTTCTTCAGCCGGCACCGCGGCCCGTGGGACGCCCGGCCCAGCCAGCTGTTCGACCTGATGGCCGAGCTGGCGCAGGCCGGCGACGCGCCCCGGGTCTGCTACCTGAACCAGGCGGTCGGTGACCAGCCCACCTCGTTCACGGTGTTCTACGGCGCGTTCGCCGGCACCCGGTTCCGCCCGTCCCACCTGGCGCTCTACCCGATGCCCAACGTCGAGGACATCCGCGCCCACCTGCTCGCCCAGGACATCATCTGGGTCGGCGGCGGCAGCGTGGCCAACCTCTGCGCCGTGTGGCGGGTGCACGGCCTGCCGGACATCCTGCACGAGTGCTGGCAGGCCGGCGTGGTGCTCGGCGGGGTCTCCGCCGGGTCGATCTGCTGGCACCTCGGCGGCGCCACCGACAGCTACGGCCCCACCCTGCGCCCCTTCACCGACGGGCTCGGCTGGCTCCCGTACGGCAACGGGGTGCACTACGACAGCGAGGATCAGCGCCGGCCGCTCATGCACCGGCTCGTCGGTGACGGCACGCTGCCGACCAGCCACTGCACCGACGACGGGGTCGGGCTGATCTACCGGGGCACCCGGCTGGCCGAGGCGGTCGCCGACCGGGAGGGCGTGGCCGCGTACGAGCTGGTCCGGGCCGAGGACGGCACCGTCCGGGAGACCCGGATCGAGCCCCGGCTGCTGCCCGCCCGGCCCGCCTGACCGGTTCCCGCCGCGAACCGCGTAAGCTGGCTCGTCGTGAGTCTCACCATCGGCATCGTCGGCCTGCCCAACGTGGGCAAGAGCACCCTGTTCAACGCGCTGACCAAGAACGACGTGCTCGCCGCGAACTACCCGTTCGCCACCATCGAGCCGAACGTCGGCGTGGTCGGGCTGCCCGACGAGCGGCTGGCCAAGCTCGCCGAGATCTTCTCCTCGCAGAAGGTGCTGCCGGCGCCGGTCTCCTTCGTCGACATCGCCGGCCTGGTCCGGGGCGCCTCCAAGGGGCAGGGCCGGGGCAACGCCTTCCTGGCCAACATCCGCGACGCCTCGGCGATCTGCCAGGTGGTGCGGGCCTTCTCCGACCCGAACGTGGTGCACGTCGACGGCAAGGTCTCCCCGGCCGACGACATCGAGACGATCAACACCGAGCTGATCCTGGCCGACATCCAGACCCTGGAGAAGGCGCTGCCGCGGCTGGAGAAGGAGGCCAAGCTCCGCAAGGACCGGGCCGCCGCCGTCGAGGCCGCCAAGAAGGCCGTCGAGGTCCTCGACGGCGGCACCACCCTCTACGCGGGCGCCGCCGCCGCCAAGATCGAGCTGGAGCACCTGCGCGAGCTGCACCTGCTCACCACGAAGCCGTTCCTCTACGTCTTCAACGTCGACGAGGCCGAGCTGGGCAACGCGGAGTTCCTCGACGAGCTGCGCGGCCTGGTCGCCCCGGCCGAGGCGGTCTTCATGGACGCCAAGATCGAGTCCGAGCTGGTGGACCTGCCCGAGGAGGAGGCCCGCGAGCTGCTGGAGTCGATCGGGCAGTCCGAGCCGGGGCTGGACCAGCTCGTCCGGGTGGGCTTCCGCACGCTGGGGCTCCAGACGTACCTGACGGCCGGCCCCAAGGAGGCGCGGGCCTGGACCGTCCCGGTCGGGGCGACCGCGCCGGAGGCCGCCGGGGTGATCCACAGCGACTTCCAGCGCGGCTTCATCAAGGCTGAGGTGGTCTCCTACCACGACCTGATCGAGGCCGGATCGATGGCGGCGGCGAAGGCCGCCGGCAAGGTCCGGATCGAGGGCAAGGAGTACGTCATGCAGGACGGCGACGTCGTGGAGTTCCGCTTCAACGTATGAACCGATCCGGCCAGCTCAGGCGGCGGTCTTGCGGTAGAACCGTGGGGTGAGCCGAACTCGGCTGGAGGTGTTCAGCGATGCGGTCTTCGCGGTTGCGATCACGCTCCTCGCGCTGAACCTGACGGTGGCCGGTCCGGGTCATGGCCCGCTGCTCCATCAGGTCGGGAACCACTGGCCGGCATTTCTCGTCTACCTGATCAGCTTCGCCACGATCGGGCTCATCTGGGTCAACCATCACGCCCTCGTCGGGCACCTCGCCGTCGTCGACCGGAACCTGGCCCTCCTCAACCTCGTCCTGCTGCTGTTCGTCGTCCTCATCCCGGTGGACACGGCGACGGTGTCCGAGTACCTCGCGCTCGGCGGGCAGGACGCCCGGGTCGCGGTGATTCTGTATGCGGTGGCCTTCCTGGGGATGGGGCTCAGCTTCGCCGGGATCTTCGAATGGACCCTGGGCCCGGGGCGGCTCCGGCAGCCGGTGCCGGAACAGGCCCGGTGGAAGGCGCGGCTGCGCGTCGGGACAGCGTCGATCCTTTACCTGCTCGCGATCGGCGTCGCCTTCGTCAGCCCGCCGGCGGCGCTGGCCGTCATCGGCGTCGTCCCGGTCTATTACATCTTCGAACGCCACCTGGTGGTCGGCGCTCCTGCGGACGTGCGGCAGCCGTGAGCGGCTGCCGCTGTCCCGCCAAGACGTGGGTCAGGCGATCCCGCCGTCGCTGCGCAGGAGTTGGCCGTTGATCCAACCCCCCTCGGGCGAGCACAGGAACGCGACGAGATTCGCGCAGTCCTGCGGGCGGCCGAGGCGTCCGAGCGGCGTGGACCGTAGGACGGCATCCTTGATCTCCGCGGTCATCCAGCCGGTGTCGGTGGGACCCGGATCGATCGCGTTGGCGGTCACGCCGAGGTGGGCCAGTTCCCGGGCCGCGGCCAGGGTGATCCGGTCGAGTGCGCCCTTGCTGGCCCCGTAGGGAATGTTGCCGACCGTGGCGTCACTCGTCAGGCTGACGATCCGGCCGGTGCCGTGCTCCCCGCGGAACTGCCGGGCGTACTCGCGGATGAGGAGCCAGCTCGCCCGGGTGTTGACCGCGAAGTGACGGTCGAAGCTCTCGATGCTGGTGTCGAGGAGGCCCGAGTCGACGCTCTCGCAGTGGGCGAGGACGAGTGCGCCGACCGGGCCCAGCTCACGCCCCACGGTCTCGAAGATCCCGGCCGCGGCGTGCGGATCACTGAGGTCCGCCTCGATCGCGGCGGTTCTCGCCCCGTTCCGGCCGGCCTGGTCACCGAGCAGCGTCACGGCCTCGGGATCGGCTCCCCAGGGCATCCGCTCGTCGTACGGGGTCCAGTAGGTGAACCCCACATCCCAGCCGCTCTCCGCCAGCTTCAGGACCACCGACGCGGCGATGCCGGCGCTGCGGCCGGCGCCCGTCACCAGGGCGACGGGCCGCTGCTGGTGATGATCCATGCCATTCATGGGCGCCATCGTGCCTCAGGACGCAGCGGCTCGCTGCCCCCGTCCTCCGGGGCCGCGAAGGGTCGGGCCGCGCGGTTAGCCTGCTCGCGTGGCTGAATTTACCGCCGCCGATCTGCGCGGCTCCCGGTTCGAGCACACCGACCTCACCGGCTCCGAGTTCCGCGCCGTCGACCTCTCCGGCGCCCGGTTCCGTGCCGTCGACCTGAGCGGGGTCACCATGCGTGGCGTCGAGCTGGCCGACGTCGACATCCGCGGCGAGATCGAGCATCTGACGATCAACGGCGTCGACGTCGGGCCGCTGATCCAGGCGGAGCTGGACCGGCGGCACCCGGACCGGGCGCGGATGCGCCCGACCGATCCGGCCGGCTTCCGCGAGGCGTGGGCCGTCCTGGAGCGGCTCTGGGCCGGCACCGTCGAACGGGCCGGCCGGCTGCGTCCCGAGCTGCTGCACGAGTCGGTCGACGGTGAATGGTCGTTCATCGAGACGCTGCGGCACCTCGCCTTCGCCACCGACTCCTGGGTCGGGCGGGCGATCCTCGGCGACCCGGCACCGTGGGATCCTCTGGACCTGCCGTGGGACGAGATGCCGGACACCCCCGGTGTTCCCCGTGACCGGGCCGCCCGGCCCTCCCTCGACGTGGTGCTCGCGCTGCGCCGCGACCGGATGTCCACCGTGCGCCAGGTCATCGAGGGGCTGACCCCCGAGTCGCTGGCCGGCCACACCGAACCGGTGGAGGGGGCCGGCTGGCCGCGGCCCCGCCGTTACCCGGTCCGGGAGTGCCTGCTGACCGTCCTCAACGAGGAGTGGGAGCACCGGCTCTACGCGGAGCGCGACCTGGCCGTGCTTGAGGCACGCGCGTCGGGTTCAGGCTGAGCCGTTGACCAGCTTGCGGAGCGCGGCGACGGCGGCCCGGTCGCTGACCTCGGCGTAGATCTTCTTGTCCGGGCCGGCCAGGACGACGTACGGGCACGCCCGGTCGTCGCCGGTCATCGGCTTGTCGAGCAGCTTGCGGCCGGTCGCCACCTCGTACACCCGGAGGCGCCAGCTCGCCTTCAACAGCGTCAACGTCAACGGCTTCGGGTCGTCATACTTGCAGCGGCGGATCGTCGCGCCGCTGCTCACCCGGTCGAGGCAGGCGACCATCTGCACCTTCGCGGGTGCCTCCGGCGCCCAGGTCTGCTCCACCTTCTTCGAGAGGCCCTGCGAGAAGTAGTAGGTGCCGTTCTGGTAGCGCAGCCCGGAGCCGTCACCGATGAGCAGCACCACCGGGTGCGGTGCCGTGCCGGCGCGTTTCGGCGACTGCGGGTAGAAGACCCCGTCGTCGCAGACCCGGTTGAGGTCGGAGATCTCCTCGGCCGGGTACTCGCTGGCCTGCGGCCCCTCCTGCACCGGCTCCTCGCTGGCCCCGGGTGCGGCGGTCGCGGCCGGGCTGCGCTCGCTGATCGGCGCGGGGGGTGCCTCCCGTCCCGGCCCGGACGCGGTCGTCGTCGCCGAGCGCAGCAGGAGCACACCGCCGGTCAGGCCGAGGCAGCCCACCAGAAGCACCACGCCCACGATCACAGCGGCGACAACGAGCGTGCGGTTACGCGGGCCGGGCGGTGGCCCCCACGCCACCGGCGGCTGCGGCAGGAACGGCGGCGGCTGCTCGCCCGCGTACGGCGGAGGCTGGTCGCCCGCCTGCGGAGCGTAGGGCGGCGTGCCGTAGCTCGACGACGGCTGCCCGGGTGGGTGTGGTGCGGAAGGATCGGCTGGTCCGGCGCCCGGCACCGGTCCCGCGCCCGAGTCGGCCCCCGTGCCGGTCATGCGCAGTTCCTCTTTCGATCGAGGCGAAGCGCGAATGTACCAGGACTTTCACTCAGCGTGGGGGCACGTACGGGGCGCCTGGAGCATGATCCGGTAACGCCGCACCCGGCCCGGTTCGGCGTCCCGGACGTCCTTCGGGACGGCGCGATCAGCTCGGGCAGCGCGCGACCATAGCGCCGGCGCCGGCCATCCCGGAGCCTCGGGCCGCCTCGTCAACCCTGCTGCGGAACGAGGATCCGGTCGTGCAGGGCGTCGCGGCAGCGCAGCAGGCGGGCGGTGATCTCGTCGAACAGCGCCGCGTCGGTCCGGCCGCCGCGCCACACGGCCCGCAGCGCAGCCTGGCCCACGGCCAGTTGCGTGGCCGCACCCTCGACCAGGTTGGCGTACTCGTCGCGGATGGCCGGCGGGGCGGACCGCGCCGCCTCGCGGGCCGCGAGCAGCGGCGCCCCGGCGCGCGCGAAGATCTCGTCGGCGGCCGCGCCGGCGGCGCCGAGCCGGGACAGCAGGTGCTCGAGTTCGGTTGCCGCGACGGTCATCCGCCCGACCGCCGCGAGGGTCTCCTCGGCCAGCTTCACCACGCCGTGACCCTACCGCCGACCGGCGGGCCGCAGGTCACCCCGCGCGCAGGGCGTCGTCCACTCCGGTCTCCCGGCGGCCCAGGTGCACGGGATCGCGGCCGGACAGCACATCCACGATGGCCTTCACGCAGGCGCCGTACTCCCGGGTGGCGCTGATCCGCCAGCGCTCGGCGTACCGGCGGGCGGTGTCGTCGCCCACGCCGTTCGCCGCCACGCCGAGGTGCCGGCAGACCGCCACGGCACGGGGCAGGTGGAAGGACTGGGTCACCACGGTCGCCCGCTCGACGCCGAAGATGCGCCGGGCCCGGGCGCAGGAGTCGTACGTGTCGAAGCCGGCGTGGTCCAGCACCACCTTCTCCGCCGGCACACCCCGGTCGACGAGCCAGCGCCGCATGGCGTCGGGCTCGTCATAGTCGTCGTTCATGTGGTCGCCCGACACCAGGATGACCCGGACCTTGCCGGCGGCGAAGAGCCGCTGCGCGATCTCCAGGCGGGCCGCGAGGAACGGCGACGGGGTGCCGTCGGCCTCCACCTTGGTGCCCAGGACCAGGGCGACCGGGGCGTCCGGCACGTCGGCCTCGGTGAACAGGTGGCCGTCCGCGCCGCCGCGGACCCAGGCCACGCTGGCCGCGGTGCCGGCGCCCAGCAGCGCCACGCCCGCCACGACCACCACCACGGTACGGCGGATCCGGCGTACGGTCGGTCTGTGGTCCGTGCACCATCCCCGGACCCGTGCGAACAACCCCCGCATGCGCGCGATTCTGTCAGGCGGCGGCGAACACCGGAGTCCCCAGCGACACGAGGAGGACGAGATGGGGGAGCGGCATCCCGCGCTCGCGCGGCTCGACGCGCTCGTCGGGCGGTGGACCGTGCAGCCGGAGGTCGAGGGTCTCGGCGCCGGCTGGACGGAGTTCTCCTGGGTGGAGGACGGCCGGTTCCTCCGCCAGTACACCGACGCCGACCCGGTGCCGGAGTCGGCGCCGCGCGCCTGGCGCGAGAACAATCCACTTCCGACCACCCAGCTGATCGGCCTGGACGACGCGGGGGAGGAGTTCGCGGTGCTCTACGCCGACGCCCGCGGCGTGCACCGCGTCTACCGGATGACGTTCGCCGAGGGCGTCTGGCGGATGTGGCGGGAGGCGCCCGGCTTCCACCAGCGGTTCATCGGGACGCTCCGCGAGGACGGCGCCGCCATCGACGGCCGCTGGGAGCGGTCCGCCGACGGCGTCGACTGGGCGCTCGACTTCACGTTGACCTACCGGCGCTGACCGCCGTGTGGTGCAGGAAGCCGACCAGGCCGTCGCGCACGGCGGTCAGCTCGGTCCAGGCGTCCACCGTCGTGCCGCCGGGCGGGGTGAGCCGCCCGGTGCCGCAGCCCAGGCCGTGGACCCGGGTCGGTGGCGCCCCGACGAAGCGCAGGAGGAAGCCGTCGTCACGCCCCCACGCGTTGGCCGCGTCGTAGCGCGCCGGCAGGTCGACCGGCACATCAGGAGATGTGGTGGAGGATGACGTTGTGCACGTGGTGGCTCTTCTGCGCGCCCCGGAACTCCACCTCGTAGGTGTGCGTGCCGACGTGGATGGCGATGGCCCCGGTGGAGAAGAACGAGCCGCCCCACGACTTGTTGCTCACCACGCTCACGCTGGTGATCTTCGCGTACGGAATGCTGGTGATCGCGTACCGCTTTCCGACGAAGGAGCGGTCCTGGATGACGACCCGGCGGTCGGTCAGCCCGATGAACCCGGTGCCCGCGCCGATCGCGTCGTAGACGGCGATGATCTGCTCGCCGGGCAGGAGCCCGCTCTGGATCTGCTGGAACTGTTCCTTGCGGTCGTACGTCGGATCGGCCATGTCCCCGACGGTAGGTGGGGCCTGCCAGCCGGGAAACGCCGGCAGCCCCGTCCTGCCGGACGGGGCTGCCGAGGTGGAGGTCAGTGGTCGACGCGCGGGTCGTGGTCGCGGCTGCGGCTGCCGGCCTTGGCCAGGCCCCGGCTGATCAGGTAACCGACGGTCAGCAGGGTGATGTACCACCAGGCCTTGTCGGCCGCGAAGTAGTCCCCGCCGTTGTTCGCGGCGCCGTCGCCGACGGCGTTCGAGGCGATCAGCACGCCGATGACGGAGAGCAGGTAGACGGCCAGCTCGGTGGTCTTCCACGCGGGCTTGGTCTCCTCGCCGTGCCGGTGCAGGTGCCGGACGTCGCGCTCGACGTGGCCGGTGTGCGCGTGGTCGGCCCGGTCGGTGGCCGTGGTGGGCGTCGTCATGGTCAGCTCCTCAAGGGGTTATCGCACGTTCCGTCTCTTTCGGGATCCTTTGCGGTTCCCTGTGCCGGAAGTCCTACCCCGGAGGAATTAATTGCTAACCGGAAACTTTCAGGAAGCTCTCAGGAGAGTGCTCAGCGTTCGGTGACCGCGCGGACCGCGTCCTCGATGCGGGCGGCCAGCAGCACCTCGCCCTCGGTGAGCGGCTCGCCGTCGCCGTGGCCCACCCTGATCTGGGTGTGGTCGGCCCGGCGGCTGATCTCCGGACGCAGGCGCAGCGCGTCGGCGACCACCGCGACGCGCTCGGTGAGCGCGGCGTGCTGGGTGTCGTCGAGGACGAGCGTGCGGCGGATCTGCTCGCCTTCCCGGGTCCATCCGGACAGCAGGGCGAGCGCGTCGCTGAGGTAGTCGTGCTTCGCCCGGCCGTTGAACAGCACGCGCATCACCGCACCTCCCAGGCGTCGTTGCCGGCTTGTGGCCAAATCGTCGCCATCCCGTGTCCCAGTCGACGCCCTCTAGTCTGTCGTTGCACAGATGGTGTGTCCACGCCCACACTTCCGTGTTCTGCTGACCTGACGGTCGACTCAGCTACCCAAACCGCCGATTGATCTGGCACGCTGGACGCCCGTGCAGACCGAACGGGTTAGCGGGAACGGGCAGGACCGGCGGGAGCCGAGGGTGGTCGTCGGGGCGGCGATCATCGTGGACGGCAGGGTCCTGGCCTGCGAGCGCTCCGCGCCACCGGAGGTGGCCGGCCGCTGGGAGTTTCCCGGCGGCAAGGTGGAGCCGGGGGAGATCGAGACCGACGCGCTGGTCCGCGAGTGCGCCGAGGAGCTCGGCGTCCGGGTGGAGATCGGCGCGCGGCTCGGCCGCGACGTGCGGATGGCCCATGGCCGTTCCGTCCTCCGGGTGTACGTGGCCCGCCTCCTCGACGGCGAGCAACCGAAGGCCCTGGAGCACTCGGAGCTGCGCTGGCTCGCCGCCGACGAACTCGACAGCGTCGCCTGGCTGCCGGCCGACGTGCCGATCGTCGCCGCCCTGCGCCCGCTGCTCGCCGGCTCCTGACCGCCAGGAGCGGGACAGGGCCCCGGACCGGCGGAAGCGGGATTCGGGGGCGGAAACGGGACGGGGGCCGGCGGCATGTGCCGCGGCCCCCGTCGTCGTTGTCGGTGTGCTGCTCAGTGCTTCGGCTCGTCCTGCTGCGGGTGGGCGAAGTTCAGGTGCTCCGGCGGCAGCGGGAAGGTCACGTCGTCACCGAACGGCGACGGCGCGGCGGCCCGGTCGAAGGTCAGTTCGGTCAGCGGCAGCTTGCCGTTGACGTCGACGGCGGGAGCGGTCGGGTGCGGCACCTCGCGGTGCCAGTTGACGCCCTGCTGCGCCTGCCGCTCGGCCGCCGTGTCGTGCGAGCCGCCGGCGTGCGAGTGCACCCCGCCGTGGGCGGCGGGGGCGGTCACGGCGCCGCCCGAATGCCCGCTGGTCACGCTGGTCTGAGGCACCTGACCCCTCCGGAAGATCTTGCTACCAAGCCACACAAGGGGATCGTACCTGCGGTCGACGACCCGCTCCTTCATGGGGATGATCCCGTTGTCGGTGATCTTGATGTGCTCGGGGCAGACCTCGGTGCAGCACTTGGTGATGTTGCAGAAGCCGAGTCCCATCTCGGACTGCGCGTACTCCTTGCGGTCGGTCTTCGCGTCGAGCGGGTGCATGTCCAGCTCGGCGGCCCGGATGAAGAACCGGGGACCGGAGAACGCCTGCTTGTTCTCCTCGTGGTCGCGGATCACGTGGCAGACGTTCTGGCAGAGGAAGCACTCGATGCACTTGCGGAACTCCTGCGAGCGCTCGACGTCCACCTGCTGCATCCGGTAGTCGCCCGGGGCCACGTCGGCCGGCGGCGCGAACGCCGGGGTCTCCCGCGCCTTCTCGTAGTTGAACGAGACGTCGGTGACCAGGTCCCGGATGACCGGGAAGGTGCGCAGCGGGGTGACCGTGACGGTCTCCCCCTCCTCGAACGTCGACATCCGGGTCATGCAGCTCAGCCGGGGCTTGCCGTTGATCTCCATGGAGCAGGAGCCGCACTTGCCGGCCTTGCAGTTCCACCGGCACGCCAGGTCCGGCGCGTCGGTGGCCTGGAGGCGGTGGATCACGTCGAGGACGACCTCGCCCTCGTTGACCTCGACCGTGTAGTCGCGCAGCTCGCCGCCGTTCTCGTCGCCCCGCCAGATGCGGAAGGGCCGCTTCGTGCCCGGCTTGCCGGTCGCCTGCGTGTTGTCAGTTCCCATTCCTCAGCGCTCCCCCTCGGTGAGGGCGTCGAACTCGGCGAGTTCCTCGTCGGTCAGGTACTTGGCCAGCTCGGCCCGGTCGAACAGCGAGATCAGCTCCGGGCGCATCTTCGGCAGCGGCTTGTGGGTCAGCCGGACCGTGTCACCGTCCAGCGAGCAGACCAGGTTCACGCGCCGCCACTTCGGATCCATGGCCGGGTGGTCCTCCCGGGTGTGCCCGCCGCGCGACTCCTGCCGCTCCAGGGCGGCCTTCGCGGTGCACTCCGAGACCACCAGCATGTTGCGCAGGTCCAGGGCCAGGTGCCAGCCCGGGTTGTAGCGCCGGCCGCCGGCCGCGCTCACCTTGGCCACCCGCTCGCGCAGCTCGGCCAGCCGGGCCAACGCGTCGACCAGCTCGCCCTCCCGCCGGATGATGCCGACGAGGTCGCCCATCACCGCCTGGAGGTCCTGCTGGAGGGTGTACGGGCTCTCGCCGGTGTCCCGCTGGAGCGGGGCCAGCGCCGTCTCCACGGCGGCCTCCACGGCCGCCACCGACACCGCCGGGCGCGCGGTGAGCTGGTCGGCGTACGAGGCGGCGTGACCGCCCGCCCGCTTGCCGAAGACCAGCAGGTCGGACAGCGAGTTGCCGCCGAGGCGGTTGGAGCCGTGCATGCCGCCGGACACCTCACCGGCGGCGAAGAGCCCGCGCACCGTGCCGTACGCCGCGCCGGAGTCCGGGTCCACCTCGACGCCGCCCATCACGTAGTGGCAGGTCGGGCCGACCTCCATGGGCTCCTTGGTGATGTCGACGTCGGCCAGTTCCTTGAACTGGTGGTACATCGAGGGCAGCCGGCGGCGGATCTCCTCGGCCGGCAGCCGGGAGGCGATGTCCAGGAAGACGCCGCCGGCCGGCGTACCCCGACCGGCCTTGACCTCGCTGTTGATGGCGCGCGCGACCTCGTCGCGGGGGAGCAGCTCCGGCGGGCGCCGGTTGTTGTCCGGGTCCTTGTACCAGCGGTCCGCCTCGGCCTCGTTGTCCGCGTACTGCTTGCGGAAGACGTCCGGGACGTAGTCGAACATGAACCGCTTGCCCTCGGAGTTCTTGAGGACGCCGCCGTCGCCGCGGACCGACTCGGTGACCAGGATGCCCTTCACCGAGGGCGGCCAGACCATGCCGGTCGGGTGGAACTGGAGGAACTCCATGTTGATCAGGGTCGCGCCGGCGCGCAGCGCGAGCGCGTGACCGTCCCCGGTGTACTCCCAGGAGTTCGACGTGACCTTGTAGGAGCGTCCGACGCCACCGGTCGCCAGGACCACGGCCGGGGCCTCGAAGAGGATGAACTCGCCGGACTCGCGGTAGTAGCCGAAGGCGCCGGCCACCCGGTCGTTGTCGAGCAGCAGCTCGGTGATGGTGGTCTCGGAGAAGACCCTGATCCGGGCCTCGTAGTCGCCGAACTCCCGCTTGTCCTCCTGCTGGAGGGAGACGATCTTCTGCTGGAGGGTGCGGATCAGCTCCAGGCCGGTGCGGTCGCCGACGTGCGCCAGGCGCGGGTACTCGTGGCCGCCGAAGTTGCGCTGGGAGATCTTCCCGTCCTTGGTGCGGTCGAAGAGCGCCCCGTACGTCTCCAGCTCCCAGATCCGCTGCGGCGACTCCTTCGCGTGCAGCTCGGCCATCCGGAAGTTGTTGAGGAACTTGCCGCCGCGCATGGTGTCCCGGAAGTGCACCTGCCAGTTGTCCCGGGAGTTCACGTTGCCCATGGCGGCCGCCGCGCCGCCCTCGGCCATCACCGTGTGGGCCTTGCCGAACAGCGACTTCGAGATGATCGCGGTCTTCTTGCCGGCCAGCCGGGCCTCGATCGCCGCGCGCAGGCCGGCGCCGCCGGCCCCGATCACGACGACGTCGTAGTGGTGTCGTTCGATTCGCGTCTCAGTCATGTCAGGGGCCTTCAGTTGATGAACCGCAGATCAGGGAACCACTCGGCCGCGACCGCCATGACGTAGAAGTCGGTCAGCGCCAGGGTGCCGAGGGTGATCCAGGCGAGCTGCATGTGCCGGACGTTCAACCAGGACACCCCGGTCCACGCCCGGTAGCGCAGCGGGTGCTTGGAGAAGTGCTTGAGCCGCCCGCCGATGATGTGCCGGCAGGAGTGGCACGAGATGGTGTACGCCCAGAGCATCACCACGTTGATCAGCAGGATGATGTTGCCCAGGCCGAAGCCGAAACCCTTGGGCGAGTGGAACGCGTAGATCGCGTCGTAGGTGTTGATCAGCGAGATGATCGCGGCGGCGTAGAAGAAGTAGCGGTGCAGGTTCTGGCCGAGCAGCGGGAACCGGGTCTCACCGCCGTACGACTGGTGCCCGTCGGGTACCGCGCAGGCCGGCGGCGACAGCCAGAACGACCGGTAGTAGGCCTTGCGGTAGTAGTAGCAGGTGAGCCGGAACAGCAGCAGGAACGGCAGGGTGAGCGCCGCGTCCGGGATGATCCACCAGCCGGGCAGGAAGCTGCCGAAGTGCGAGGAGCCCTCGACGCACCGGTCGGTGACGCAGGGGGAGTAGAACGGCGTCAGGTAGTGGTAGGCGTCCACCCAGTACCACTTGTGCATGAAGACCCGGACCGTCGCGTAGATGACCCAGGCACTGAGCCCGACGACGGTGATCAGTGGCGCGAACCACCAGCGGTCCGTTCGCAACGTCTTCGCCGCGATGGCGGCGCGCCCCCGCGCTCCCCGCGGCCTCGTTGCCGTTGATGTCATTCGAGTCGTCTCCCTGACGGCGCCCTCGCGGGGCGGCGGATCACACCTTCCGTACCGGTCAGCGGACCGGGCGAGACCGCGTCCACTGCCACGTCTT
The DNA here is from genome assembly GCF_900091435.1 of Micromonospora chaiyaphumensis. GTDB lineage: Bacteria > Actinomycetota > Actinomycetes > Mycobacteriales > Micromonosporaceae > Micromonospora > Micromonospora chaiyaphumensis. The sequence continues at coordinate 217,504 of NZ_FMCS01000004.1, read as the reverse complement.
GCGCACGCATGAGACCGCACCGGCGAACCGGCGCAGCTAAGTGACACACGTTACGCCGATCTTCGCGGCCCGGCCGCGCAACGCAGTGTCCCGTGTGTCCGGGAGGTTGGAAAGACCCGAACCAAGATCAATATCTTGAGCGGTCAGCCGGACGCGCTCCCGGTGAAGTTCCAGGACGCCAGCCGCATTGCCGGGGCCTCCCACCAGAAACCGTCCATCCGGTCCGGCTGGCGGACCGGCGCCCGGCCGAGACCGAGCACCCGGCCCGGGCCCATGGCCCGCGGGTAGGACTCGGTGAACCGGAAGTCGCGCACCGCGCGGGTGGGCACACCGTCCTCCACCAGCCAGACGCCGTTGCGGGTCAGCCCGGTCACGACCAGTTGCTTCGGGTCGAGCACGCGGGTGTACCAGAAGTCGCTGACCAGCAGGCCCCGTGCCATCCCGGCGACCAGGGTGGCGGTGTCCGGGTCGGCCACCGCGCCGGTCACCCCGGCGCTGAGCCGCCCGGCGGCCACCTCGGCCGGGCCGCCCGTCGGCAGCAGGCGGAGGTTGCGCGGGAGCGGGCCGAAGGTCGACGCGCCGACCATCCCGTGCCCGGTGGACCCGGTCCCCGCCTCGGCGCCGCTGCGCCGGTCGTGCGCCACCGCCCCGGTGGTGCCCGCCTCGACCAGGGTCAGCGCCCGCCGGGGGGTGCCCTCCAGGTCGTACGGCAGGCCGGAGGCGTGCAGCGGGTCGTCCACCAGGGTCACCGCCGGGTCGAACTGGGCCGTGCCCGGCTCGGCGAAGGACTGTCGCTCGGCGTACCGCTTGCCGTTGAAGCCGTACCAGGCGAGGTTCTGCAGGAGGTCGGCCACGGCGGCCGGTTCGAGCACCACCTCGTAACGCCCCGGGGGCAGCTCGACCGGGTCGGCCGCGGCCCGCGCCTTCGCCGCCGCCCGGGCGCCCAGGGCCCCGCCGTCGAGGTCGCCGAGGCGGTCGGCGCAGTGCCGGGCCACCCCGTCGGCGCCGGCGGCCCGGGCGATGCCGTCCATGGCCGCCTCGGCCGACCGCCCCACCGCCGAGTGCCCGGCCGAGTTGGCGAACGCCCCCGCCCGGTGCGCCGTCCGGCAGTAGCCGGCGGCCTCCAGGCCCTCGACGGCGTCCACGAAGGCGCGTACCCGGGCGGCCCGCTCGTCGGGCGAGGCGGCCGCGGTGGCCTCGTCGACGGGCGCGCCGGCCGGGACCGGCGCCGGCGGGGTGAGCCCCGGCCAGGCCGGGTCGGGCGGGGCGAGCCGGGTCGCGGCCAGCGTGCGCTCGACCAGCGCGGTCAACCCGTCGGGATCGACCAGGCTGCCGCTGCCCGCGGCCGTCCGCCCGTCGACGTGCAGCCGGAGCCGGACCGTGGTGGCCGACTCGGCGACGTTCTGGTGGATGAACGAGTTGGCGAAGCGGGTCAGCGCCAGGTCGGCCCGGCTCACCACCACCTCGGCCTGGGTGCCCGGCCCGGCCAGCCGCCGGACCAGCTCCACCACCCGGCCGGCGAGATCCAGCTCGCTCATGCCCGCACCCCCACCCGGACGTTACGGAAGCGGGCCGGCGCGGCCGGGTGGCCGGTGTGCCCGGTCTGGCCCGGCTGTCCCTTGCCGCAGTTCGGCGTGCCCCACGGCACGATCTCCGACGAGAGCATGTCCATCGAGCGCCAGAAGACCGGCCCGATCCCCGTGTAGGTGGGGTTGCGCAGCATCCGCCCCCGCCGGCCCTTCTTCACCTCCCAGCCGACCTCGCAGCCGAACTGGAAGTTGAGCCGCTTGTCGTCGATGGACCAGGAGCGGTTGAGGTCCATGAGCACCCCGTCGTCGGTGGCCTCGATGATCTCGTCGAGCGTGTGCGGGCCCGGCTCCAGGCCCACGTTGGTCATCCGCACCATCGGCAGCCGCGCCCAGCCGTCCGCGCGTACGCTGCCGCCGTAGTCGAGGCCGGCCACGGCGGCCGAGTCCCGGCCGGCCAGCACGCCCACCCAGCGCCCCTCGCGGACCGCGTCCCGCTTGACCGCCGGGGAGCCCTCGTCGTCGAAGCCGAAACTGCCCAGGGCGCCGGGGATGGTCGGGTCGATGGTGACGTTCATCAGCTCGGAGCCGTAGCGCAGCGTGCCGAGCCGGGTCAGGTCCAGCCAGGACGTGCCGGCGAAGGCCGCCTCCCAGCCGAGGATCCGGTCCAGCTCGATGGCGTGCCCGACCGACTCGTGGATCTGGAGGGCCAACTGCTCGCCGCCGAGGATCAGGTCGGTCTCGCCGGACGGGCACTCCGGGGCGGTGAGCAGCTCCCGGGACTCCTCGGCGATCCGCGCGGCGTGCGCGGCCAGGTCGAGTGAGGTGACCAGCTCCCACCCCGTGGTGCCGTACTGGCCCCGGTAGCTCGGATAGGAGCGGCGCTGGGTCTCGCCGTCGCCGATCGAGGTGGCCGAGATGCCGCCGCCGCACTCGCGGATGCGCTGGTCGATGCGGTGCCCCTCGCTGGAGACGAACCACTTGGCGGTGTCCCAGATCTGGTAGAGGCCCTCGGCCAGGTCGGCGCCGTGCTCGCGCATCGTCGCGGTGGCGCGGACCAGCAGGTCGCCCTTGTCGGAGAGCCCCACGCCGAGCGGGTCGACCTCGCAGCCCGAGGCCCAGCTCGCCACCGTCGCCTCGACCGGGACCAGGTCGATCGGCGGGCCCGGGACCCGCGCGCTCGCGGTGGCGATCGCCGCGGCGCGCCGGCCGGCGTCGCGGGCCGCGGCGTCGGACAGCTCGGGTACGGCGTGGAAGCCCCAACTCGATCCGACGAGCGCGCGGACGCCGAGGCCGATGCTCTCGTCCTGGGTCAGCTCCTCGATGTCGCCGTTGCGGGCCGACATCGACTCGTAACGGCGGTGCATCACCCGGGCGTCCGCGTAGCGGGCTCCCGCGTCGAGGGCGGCCTGGACGGCGGCGCTCGCCGCGTCGAATCCCGTCATGCGCCCGACCCTAGGCGACCCGCCCGACATACGTCAGCCGAGCAAACCGCACGGGCGGGAGGACCGACTCCCGCTCGCCGAGGTGGGGGTGTCCGGGCCGCGTGATGCCCCCACCTCGCCGGTGTGCCGTGACTTGCGGCCCGCGGCGTGTTGCCCAGTCGCAACCATGAATGTCCAGGTGAGGGCTGTTCAGGTTGGAAACCTAGTCGTTACGCTCAGGCCGCTGACAGGCCGCCGCTTGTAGCTTATTTTCGCCTCCAGAAGTTTGCTGTAGGTTCTCTTCGTCACTGAGGGAGGCGGTCATGGGCAGGTCGGAGACGGTGCCGTCCGGGGAGCCGGACCGCCCCGAGGTGCCGGAGCAGCGCGCCGGGGAGGGCCCGTACCTCCAGGTCCGGGACCTGCGGGTGCGGTTCGACACCGAGGACGGCGTGGTGAAGGCCGTCGACGGGGTCTCGTTCGCCGTCGAGCGCGGGCGCACGCTGGGCATCGTGGGCGAGTCGGGTTCGGGCAAGAGCGTCACGTCGCTGGCGATCCTCGGCCTGCACAACGCGAAGCGGGCCACCATCACCGGGGAGATCTCGGTGGGTGGCCGTCAGCTGGTCGGGCTGCCGGAGGAGGAGGTGCGGCGGCTGCGGGGCCGGGACATGGCCATGATCTTCCAGGATCCGCTGTCGGCGCTGCACCCCTACTACACGGTCGGCAGGCAGATCGCCGAGGCGTACCGGGTGCACCATCCGCGGGCCGGGAAGCGGGAGGCCCGCACCCGGGCCGTGGACATGCTGGGCCGGGTCGGCATCCCGCAGCCGGCGAAGCGGTTCGACCAGTACCCGCACGAGTTCTCCGGGGGTATGCGGCAGCGGGCGATGATCGCGATGGCCCTGGTCAACGACCCGGACCTGCTGATCGCCGACGAGCCGACCACCGCCCTGGACGTGACCGTGCAGGCGCAGATCCTGGACCTGCTCAGCGACCTCCAGGAGGAGTTCCGCTCGGCGATCATCCTGATCACCCACGACCTGGGGGTGGTCAGCCAGGTGGCCGACGACGTCCTCGTCATGTACGGGGGCCGGGCCGTCGAGCACGGCAGCGTGGAGCAGGTGCTGCGGCGGCCGCAGCATCCGTACACCTGGGGGTTGTTGTCGAGCGTGCCGTCGCTGCACGGCGACGCGGACGCGGACCTGGTGCCCATCAAGGGCAACCCGCCGTCGTTGATCAACCTGCCGTCGGGGTGCGCGTTCCACCCGCGCTGCCGCTACGCGGACCGCAACGGCGACCGCTCCCGGACGGAGGTGCCCGAGCTCCGGGCGGCCGGGGAGGCCGGCCACCTGGTGGCCTGCCACCTGCCGGCCGAGGAGCGCACCCGGCTCTACCAGCAGGACATCGCCCAGGTGGGAGTGGCCCGATGAGCACCGAGACCGAGCCGCTGCTGCGCGTGCGGGGGCTGACCAAGCACTTCCCGGTGCGGGAGGGCTTCCGCGCCAAGGGCGCCGTCCGGGCGGTCGACGGCCTCGACTTCGACGTGCGGCCGGGGGAGACCCTGGGCCTGGTCGGGGAGTCGGGATGTGGGAAGACCACCACCGGGCGGATGCTGGTGCGGCTGCTGGAGCCCACCTCCGGCAGCATCGAGTTCGCCGGCCGGGACATCACCCACGCCCGGCGCGGCGCGTTGCGGCCGCTGCGGCAGGACCTCCAGATCATCTTCCAGGACCCCTACGCCTCGCTGAACCCGCGGCACACCGTCGGGCGGATCGTGGCCATGCCGTTGCAGGTCAACGGCATCAACCCGCCGGGCGGCATCAAGAAGCGGGTCCAGGAACTGCTCGAACTGGTCGGGTTGAACCCGGAGCACTACAACCGCTACCCGCACGAGTTCTCCGGCGGGCAGCGCCAGCGCATCGGCATCGCCCGCGCCCTCGCGCTGCGCCCGAAGCTCATCGTCGCGGACGAACCGGTCTCGGCCCTGGACGTGTCCATCCAGGCCCAGGTCATCAACCTGCTGCGCGACCTGCAACGCGACCTGGACCTGGCGTTCGTCTTCATCGCCCACGACCTCGCCGTCGTGCGGCACTTCTGCCACCGCGTCGCCGTCATGTACCTCGGCAAGATCGTCGAGATCGGTGACCGCGACGACATCTACCAGCGGCCGCAGCACCCCTACACGCGTGCCCTGCTCTCGGCCATCCCCGACGTCACCACGCTCGGCCCCGCCGGGCGCATCCGGCTCACCGGCGACGTGCCCACCCCGCTCAACCCGCCGTCGGGCTGCCGCTTCCGTACCCGCTGCTGGAAGGCCCAGGAGCGGTGCGCCACCGAGGAACCCGCGCTCGTCCCCCAGGACGGCGGCAACCAGGCCACCGCCTGCCACTTCCCGGAGACGGGAACGATCAGCCAGGGCGCCGGACCGGCCGCCGTGACCGCCGAGGAGGTGTCGAAATGAGCCTGTCCCCGGTCGAGGGCGTGGCGCTTGCCGAGATCGAGTCCACCGGTGCGGGCCCCGAGAAGAAGGGGCTCGTCGGGCGCTCGCCCGGCCAACTCGTCTGGGCCCGGCTGCGCCGGGACCGCACGGCGCTGGTCAGCGGCATCGTGCTGGCCGTGTTCATCCTGGCGGCACTGGCGGCGCCGCTGCTCCAGCGGCTCTACGGCGTGTCGCCGAGCCAGCAGTTCGGCGACCTGCTGGACAGCACCGGCATGCCGCTCGGCTACGTGGGCGGGGTCAGCGGCGACCACTGGTTCGGGCTCGAACCGGGCCTGGGCCGGGACATCTTCATCCGGATGATCTACGGTATCCGCACCTCGCTGCTGATCGCCCTCGGCGCCGCGCTCGTCACCACGACGATCGGCGTCGTGCTCGGGATCGTCGCCGGCTACCTGGGCGGCGTGGTCGACTCCGTGATCATGTGGGTCACCGACGTCGCCCTGGCGATGCCGTTCCTCATCTTCGCGCTCGCCGTGGTCCCGACGTTCTCGCTGCGCTTCTACGGCCCCCGGGACGCCGTGCCCACCTGGTTCGCGGTCACCACGTTGATCGTGGTGTTCGCCGCGTTCGGCTGGACCGGCACGGCGCGGCTCGTCCGCGGGCAGGTGGTGTCGCTGCGGGAACGGGAGTTCGTCGAGGCGGCCCGCGCCAGTGGGGCCGGGCTGGGCCACATGCTCTTCCGGCAGTTGCTGCCGAACATCTGGGCGCCGATCCTCGTCGCGTTCTCGCTGGCGGTGCCGTCGTACGTGACCGGTGAGGCGGCGCTGTCCTTCCTCGGCGTCGGGTTGCCCGAGTCGGTGCCGAGCTTCGGCCGGATGATCTACCGGAGCATCGACTACCTGCAGACCGACCCGGCGTACGTCTTCTTCCCGGGCGTCACCATCTTCGCGCTCGTGCTGGCGTTCAACCTCTTCGGCGATGCGCTGCGCGACGCGCTCGACCCGAAGTCGTCACGGTAAGGGGTTCCACGCATGGTGCGGTTCCTGCTGAAGCGGCTGCTGCTGGCGGTCTCGGTGCTGCTCGCGGTGAGCATCGTCAGCTTCCTGATGTTCTTCGCGCTGCCCCGCGACCCGGTGACCGGCATGTGCCCGAAGAACTGCAACGCCGAGCGCCTGGAGCGGGTGCGGACGGAGTTGGGGCTGAACGACCCGAAGCCGACGCAGTACGCCAACTACATGAAGGGCATCTTCGTCGGCCGCGACCTGGGCAGCGCGCAGGGCGGCGAGTGCGAGGCGCCCTGCCTCGGCTACTCGTACGTCAACAGCGAGGCGGTCAGCGACACCTTCGCCCGGGTGCTGCCCGTGACGTTGAACATCGTGCTCCCCGCGGCGGTGCTCTGGCTCGCGCTCGGGGTGGGGCTCGGGATGATATCGGCGCTACGCCGGGGCTCGCTGCTCGACCGCGTCTCGATCGGGCTCACGCTGACCTTCGCGTCGTTGCAGCTCTACTTCGTCGGTGCCCTGCTGTTGCTGATCTTCGTGTACTCGTTGCGGATCCTGCCGACGCCCCGGTACGTGCCCTTCCTCGACAACCCGGTGGAGTGGGCGCGCGGGCTGGTGCTCGCCTGGGTGACCCTGGCCCTGCTCTTCTCCGCGATCTACGCACGGCTGTCCCGGGCGCAGATGCTGGAGACGCTCTCCGAGGACTTCGTCCGCACGGCCCGGGCCAAGGGCGTGGCGAAGCGGAAGGTCTACGGCCGGCACGCGCTGCGGGCGGCGATCACGCCGATCGTGACCATCGCCGGTCTGGACGTGGGTGCCGCGCTCGGCGGCACGGTCATCACGGAGACGACCTTCGGCATCCAGGGGCTGGGGCGTACCGCCGTGGAGGCGGTCCGGCAGGGCGACCTGCCGACCATCATGGCCACCGTGCTGGTCTCCGCGCTCTTCGTGGTCGTCGCGAACATCGTGGTCGACCTGCTCTACGCGTTCATCGATCCGCGGGTGCGCCTCGGCTGAGCTCGCGTGTCGCCGTCGATTCGTTATCTGCTCGAAATTTACCGCGGATGAAAGCTGAGCGAAGCTTTCCTTCATCGGACCCGGAGGAGTGAGTATGCGAGCAAGACTCGCCACCGCCATGGGCGGTGCGATGGCACTGGTGGTCGCCCTCAGTGCATGCAGCAAGAACACCGGCGACAACGCCGACAAGGTGGACACCAACAAGCCCCGCAGCGGCGCCATCGCGACCGACCCCAAGGACTCGCTGGGCCCGGCCGCGGAGGTGCCCGGCGCGGCCAAGGGCGGGACCTTCTACATCCTGCGCGAGAACAAGATCTCCCACCTGGACCCGCAGCGGGTCTACTCGTTCGCCGGCCTCATGGGAAGCCAGCTCTACGCGCGCTTCCTCACCACGTTCAAGGACGACGGCAAGGGCAACGTGACCCTGGTCGGCGACCTGGCCGAGACCCCCGGCAAGAACGTCAACAACGACTGCAAGGTCTGGGAATTCAAGATCAAGCAGGGCGTCAAGTTCGAGGACGGCCGGCCGATCACCTCCAAGGAGATCGCGTACGGCATCGCCCGCTCGTTCGACCCCGACCTGACCGGTGGCCCGACCTACCTGCAGGAGTGGCTGGTCGACAGCCCGCAGTACGACACCAAGTGGAACTTCAAGGCCAACAAGACCTCCCTGCCGCCGGGCCTGAGCACCCCGGACGCGCAGACGCTGCGCTTCGAGTTCAGCAAGCCGCGCTGTGACCTGCCGTTCGCCGTGTCGCTGCCGGCCACCGCGCCGCTGCCGCCCGACAAGGACACCGGCGTCAACCTGGACAACCAGCCGTTCTCGTCCGGGCCGTACAAGATCACCAAGCACCAGCCCGGTGTGGAGATGGTGCTCGAGCGCAACGAGAACTGGGACCCGGCGACCGACCCGGTGCGGCACGCGTACCCGGACAAGTTCATCTGGTCGTTCGGTGCGGACAACGCCACCCAGACCAACCGGGTGCTCGCCGGCACCGGCAACGACGCCGCGGCCGTGGGCACCGGTGGCGTGCCGTCCGAGCTGATCGCGAAGGTCACGGGCGACGCCAAGCTCAAGGAGCGGATGATCGTCGCCGCCACGCCGAACGCCTACCGGCTGAGCATCAACACGACGCGGGTCACCGACCTGTCCGTGCGGCAGGCGATCAACTACGCGATCGACCGCAGCAGCATCACCAAGAACCTCGGCGGCCCCTACGGCGCCGTGCCGCTCACCACCCTGCTGCCGCCCACCACGCTCGGCTACAAGCAGTTCGACGCGTACCCGGCCGGGGAGAGCGGCAACCCGGAGAAGGCCAAGGAGCTGCTCGCCGGCAAGTCGGTGAACCTCGTGCTCGGCACCTCCGACGACACCCCGTCGCAGGAGACCGCCACCCAGGTCAAGAACGCCCTGGAGAAGGCCGGCTTCACCGTCACCATCAAGCCGATCCCCGAGGACGGTTACCTCGACTTCGTGAAGAAGAAGAGCAACCCGTGGGACATCTGGGTCGACTCGTGGGCCGCCGACTGGCCCAGCGGCGCGTCGATCCTGCCGGTGCTCTTCGACGGCCGCAACATCAAGGCCGAGGGCAACAGCAACACCTCGCAGCTCAACAACGACGCCATCAACGCCGAGTTCGACCGGGTGCTCGCGGAGGACCCGGCCAAGCAGGCGGAGGAGTGGAGCGCGCTCGACGAGAAGCTCATGAAGGAGTCGGCGCCGGCGGTGCCGCTGTACAACGAGGTCGTCTCCGTCGCGCACGGCGAGAAGGCCGGCGGCCTGTTCATCGGCAGCATCTTCGGCTGGCCCAGCTTCGTGAACGCCTACGTGAAGCAGTGACAGCCTGACCCGCGGGGGCCCCGGTCCGATCCGGCCGGGGCCCTCGCGCGTTCACAGGTGCCGGCGGAGGAAGTCCAGCTCCAGCCGGAGCAGCCGCTCGGCCACGCCGCCGGCGGCCATGTGGCTGGCCCCGGTGAGCGGCAGCACCGCGTGCGGCCGGCCGGCGGCCAGCAGCGCCGCCGAGAGCCGCAGCGTGTGCGCGGCCAGCACGTTGTCGTCGACCAGCCCGTGCACCAGCAGCATGGGCCGGGCCTGCGCCGGGTCGCCGACCGGCTCGGCGGCCAGCTCGACCAGCGAGTGGTGGGCGTAGACGTCCATCCCGTCGTCCGGCATCCCCAGGTAGCGCTCGGTGTACGCGGTGTCGTACAGCGTCCAGTCGGTGACCGGGGCACCGACGATCGCGCACCGGAACAGCTCCGGGTGGCGCAGCACCGCCAGCCCGGCCAGCCAGCCGCCGAACGACCAGCCGCGCACCGCCACGCGTTCCAGGTCCAGGTCCGGGTGCTTGCCGGCCAGCGCGGTCAGCGCGTCCACCTGGTCGGTCAGGATCACGTCGGCCACCCGCCGGTGGATCGCCTTCTCGAAGGACGGGGCGATGCCGGGGGTGCCCCGGTTGTCGATGGTCACCACGGCGAAGCCCTGCTCGGCGAACCACTGCCGTTCCAGCCACGCCCCCCGCGCCGCGATCACCTCCTGGTGGCCCGGACCGCCGTAGATGTCCAGCAGCACCGGCAGCTTCGTGCCCTTCACGTGCTCGCCCGGGTAGAGCACCGCGCTCGGCAGCCGCCGGTCGGTCACCCGCACCAGCGTCGGCCGCGGCGCGTACGGCGGGGTCGCGGCGAGCGAGACCAGCTCGGCCACCTCGCGGTCGTCGTGCCACACCCGCCAGCGGGTGCCCGGGTGCTCCAGCGAGGCCACCCCCACGGCCAGCGTGCTGCCGCCTATCGCGGCGGTGTGCCAGCCGGGGTCGCTGCCCATCCGGCGGGCGTCCACCCCGCCGCCGATCGCCGTCCGCACCCGGTAGAGGTGGCGCTGGCTCGGCTCGCCCTCGCTCGCCTCGACCAGCAGGTCCGCCGCCGAGTTCGGGCCGGCCGGCAGCCGGCCCACCACCCGCCGCACGTAGAGCGAGGGCGGGGTGAGCAGGGTGCCGTCGGCGAACAGGCAGCGGGCGTCGTACCCGTCGTGGGCCAGCTCGCCGCCGACCAGCACCCGCCCGTCGGGCAGGTGCGCCGGGGTGCCCGGGATCGGCTCCACCCAGCGCGGGTCGGCCAGCTCGGCGTGCACCTGCGTCTCCCCGGTGCGCGGGTCGACGGCCAGCACCAGCCCGTGCTGCTGCGACCGGCGCAGCACGGTGATCAGCGGGCCGCCGTCGGCCCAGTCGACCGACGTCAGGTAGGGGTAGGTCTCCCGGTCCCAGTGCACGTCGACCCAGCCGCCGTCGAGGTCCAGCAGGTGCAGGCTGACCTCGGCGTTGGGCCCGCCCGACCGGGGGTACGCGACGGACGTCGGCGGGCTCGCCGGGTCGGCCGGGTCGTGCAGGTGCCAGCGCTCCAGCCGCGACTCGTCCACCCGGGCGGCCAGCACGGAACGGCCGTCCGGCGCCCACCAGTAGCCGCGGAACCGGCCGAACTCCTCCGCCGCGATGTGCTCGGCCAGCCCCCAGGTCACCCCGCTGTCCTCGCCGGCCAGCAGGTTGTCGGTGCCGTCCGGCTCGACCACCCGCAGCTGGCCCCGGCGTACCCCCTCGGCGGCGTCGGTGACGTAGGCGAGCCGTTCGCCGGTCGGGTCGGGACGCGGGTCGATCACCGGGCCGACGGCGGCTACCTCGACCACGTCGCCGTGCACGAGGTCGGCCCGGAACAACCGGCCGGCCAGCGCGAACGCGGCCACCCGGCCGGCGCCGTCCAGGGCGTACGAGCCGATGCCGGCGGCGCTGAGCCGCAGCCGCTCGCGCAGCGCCCGCTCGCCCGGCGCCAGCGTGGCCGGTTCGCCGTCGGTGCCGAGCAGGACGGCCGGGTCGGCGACGAGGTGCTCCTCGCCGGAGGCGACGTCGAGCAGCCAGAGCGCGTCGGCCGGGTCCTCCGGTCCCGACGAGCGCAGAAAGATGACCCGGGAGCCGTCGTCGGCGACGGAGACGGAACGCGGCGCCCCGTGGCTGAACCGACGGGTGCGGGCGGCCAGCTCGGGAAAGTCCACGCCTGTAGAGAGTAGGCGCGCGCCGGGCGTGATGTGGCCGACCTGGGCGGACGCGTAAGCCTCGGGTGGGCAGGACCGCCGGTTAGAGTGACGGGCGTGACGACGCTGCCCGACCGACGCCTGCTGCTGGTCCACGCGCACCCCGACGACGAGTCGATCGGGACCGGCGCGACGATGGCGCACTACGCCGCCACCGGCGCCCACGTCACCCTGGTGACCTGCACGCTCGGCGAGGAGGGCGAGATCCACGTGCCGGCGCTGGCGCAGCTCGCCGCGGCCGAGGCCGACCAGCTCGGCGGCTACCGCATCGGCGAGCTGTGGGCCGCCTGCGCCGCGCTCGGCGTCACCGACCACCGCTTCCTCGGCGGGGCGGGGCGCTACCGCGACTCCGGGATGATGGGGCTGGCCACCAACGAGCACCCCCGGGCGTTCTGGCAGGCCGACGTCGACGAGGCCGCCGGGTACCTGCTGGAGGTCATCCGCGAGGTCCGCCCGCAGGTGCTGATCACGTACGACCCGAACGGCTTCTACGGCCACCCCGACCACATCCAGGCGCACCGGGTGGCGATGCGCGGCGTGGAGCTCGCCGCCGCCGAGGGGATCGCCCCGGCGAAGGTCTACTGGACGGCGATGCCGCGCGGCGTGCTGGAGGCCGGCCTGGACGCGTTCACCGAGTCGTCGGACAACCCCTTCGCGGGCATCGACAGCGTCGACGAGCTGCCCTTCGGCACCCCCGACGAGGGGATCGCCGCCCGCATCGACGCCACCGACCGGCACACCGCCAAGGAGGCGGCCATGCGGGCGCACGCCACGCAGATCCCGGCCACCTCCTGGCTCTACTCGATCGCCGGCAACTTCGGCGCCGAGTTCATGGGGGTCGAGTTCTTCACCCTCGCGGTCGGCGAGAAGGGCCCGGGCAGCGGCCCGTACGGCTGGGAGGACGACCTCTTCGCCGGGTTGGCGCTGGACCGGCCGGACCGGTCCCCGGTCACGGCGGCCGGCCTCCGGTGACGCTGCCCACCGTACCCATGTCGGTCGCCCCCGAGCAGGAGCCCGCCGCGCCGCCCGAGCCGTCGGGCCGGGCGGTCGACCTCGCGCTGCGCGTCGCCGGCGGGGTGGTGGCGGTCTGGGCTGGCGTGCTCGCCGCCGTGCTCGACCTGCTCTACGCCACCTGGGCCTGGGAGGTGGTCAAGGGTCGCTCCGGCGGAGCCGGCAAGGCGCTGGTCGGCACCGCGCTCGCACTGGGCGGCGTCGCCGCGGTGGTGGTGCTGACGGTGCTCGTGAGCGGGTTCGCCCACCGCGCGGTCGGCGCCCGGTGGGCGGTGGCGCTGGCCGCCCTGCCCTGGTTCGTGGTGATCGTCGCGGGCGGCTTCCGCACGGTCGAGGGTGATCTCGCGCTCAGCGGCGACAACGTGCTCGGCCTCGGGCTGATCGTGGCCGGCGCCATCACGTTCGCGGTGCTGGGTTTCCGGCAGCTCGTGGTGCCGCCGCCGGTCCGCTGAGGGTGCAGACGCCGCACAGGTTGCGGTGGTAGATATTCCTGCCAGGAGCCCACCGTGACGGCGGGCGGTACGGCGGGAGGCGTGCGATGTTCCAGCGGTGGCGTGCGGTCGGCGTGCTGGCGGCCGCGTTGTTCGTGGTCAACGTGGTGGCCCGGTTGGTCATCAAGTTCGCCTTCCCGGACGACGACACCGCCGCCGGCCGGGTCTCGCTGGTGATGTTCCTGGTGATCGGGCTGATCCTGGCCGGCACGGCGTTCCGCTGGGGCGCGGACCGGCCGGCCGGCCACTGGACGGGCGACCTCGCCGTCGCGGTGGTCGTGGCGCTGGCGCTGACCGTCTTCGTGGGCCCGCTGCTGGTCGGCGAGAACCCGTTCGAGGGCGGTGCCGGCCTCTTCTTCGCCCAGATCTGGCTCTACCTCGCGGCGACCGTGGCCGGCGTGCTGGTCGGCTACCTGACCCTCACGGCGCTGGGCCGCGACCACCGCTCGCGGCAGCTCAAGCGCTACGCCGAGCTGAAGGCGGCGAAGCCCCGCAAGATCGTCCGCCGCTGAGGCCGATCCCGCCCGGCGCCTGCCCCGTCGGGCACGGCGTCCGGGCGGGACCGGCCCGCTGCGGTGTGCGCTTCGGCGCGCCGGCTACGGCCGGGGCTTCCGGGTGCCGGGAAGGGGTGGCGAGTCGACCGACTCGACGGCCTGGCCCGCGCCAGTCGTGATCATGGTGCCCTCCGGCGTGACCACCTCGTCCACCCGGTCCACCTCCGGCGGCACCATCGAGGCCACCACCCGGTCCGCCGCCGCCAGTGTCGACGCCGCACCCGCATCGCCGGTGACCCGGACCGGCTGCCGGTCGCCCGTTCCGACGTCGTGGGCGCCCGAACGGCTGCGCGGGACGCGGGCGCCGGTGCCGCCGTCCGCCCCGCCCCCCGGCGCGGGCGTGCGATCGGCCGGGGACGCCGGCAGCGCCGGCACCGTGGTCGCCTCCGAGCCGGCGCCCTCCAGTTCGGCGGCGCGGCGCTCGACCTCCTCAACCTCGGGGGCCTGCGGCGCCACGTCGGCGAGTTCCGCCGCTCGCCGCTCCACCTCCGCGAGCTCCGTGGCGTCCGGTGCCGCGCCCGCCGGCGTGGCCGACCGGCGCGTGGTCGATCCGGAGCCGCCCCGCGAACCGGAGGCGGGCTGCGAACCGGAGCCGGAGCTGGCTCGCGAAGCGGAGCTGCCACGGGAGCCAGAGCCGCCGCCCGAGCCTGAGCCGCTGCGGGAGCGGGTGGCCTTCCGGCCCTCGACCAGGGCCTGGACGAGGGCGTCGACCAGGTCGGGCTTCCGCATGTCGGTGGTGCCCGTGACGCCGCGTCGGCGGAGGCGGTCGCGGAGCTGGTCGACTGTGAGGCGGGCGATCTCGCTCTCGTTGACCTCGGGGGTGTTCGGGGTCTGGTTGCCGGGCTGCTCACCCGTGGAGCGGCGCGACGCCGAGCCGGAACCGCCGCCCGAGCCCGAGCTGCCGCGCGACCGGGTGGTCCTGCGGCCCTCGCGCAGTGCCTGGATGAGGGCGTCGACCAGTTCGGGCTTGCGCATGTCCGCCGTGCCGGTGACGCCGCGCCGGCGGAGGCGGTCGCGGAGCTGGTCGACCTTCAGGCGGGCGATCTCGCTCTCGTTGACGTCGGGGGTGTTCGGCGTCTGGTTGCCGGGCTGGTTCTTCGTCGCCGCCGCGCCGCTCCCGCGCCGCGCCGTGTGCTGCTTGGCCATCGAGCAGGTCCTTCCTCACCGGGGTACGGCTATCTCCGTACCCCGGACGACCTGCCGGAATCCTCGGGTCAGGCCGGGGCGACCCGGGTCAGGTACGTGTGGTGGGTGGCGAAGCCGAGCCGCTGGTAGAGGGCCACGGCCGGCGCGTTGCGCTGCTCGACCTGGAGGAAGGCGTGCGTGGCGCCCTCGGCGCGGCCCCAGTCGCTTAGCGCCCGGATGACCGCACCGGCGAAACCCCGCCGGCGGGCCTCGGGAAGCACCTCGATCAGCGTGAGGCCGAGCCAGCGCCCCTCGCCGGTGACCGTGCCCCGGCCCACCGCGAGCAGCCGCCCGTCCACGTGCAGGTGGGCGAAGCGGATCCGGTCCACGGCGGTGAGCACGTGCCGGGCGGCGTCCGGCAGCCCGCCCTTGCGGCCGGCGGCCACCGTCAGCCACTCGTCCGAGGGCACCGGTGCGAGGCCGACCGGGGGCAGGTCGGTACGCCCCGCCGGCAGCGCGGTGAGCGGCGCGGTCTGCACCAGCACCGGCGGCCGGGCGGTCCAGCCGCGCGCGTCCAGCTCGGCGCCGACCGGCGCGGCCAGCGGCAGCGGGGTGTTCACCATGGCGGGCTGGCCGTGCTCGGCGTACCAGCGCTGCACCGCGTCGAGCGCGGCGGGCAGCGGGCGGTCCGGGTCGCCGACCGGCAGCGCGCTGTTCGCCCGGCCGGTCCAGCCGTCGGCGCCGCGCAGCAGCCAGTCGCCGAGCCGCCCGCGTACCGGGGCGGGCCACGCCTCGTCGGCGGCCAGTTCCAGGGCGATCACGGCGGCGGCCGTCGGCCGGCGGGCCGGCGGCACCCGTTTCGCGCGGTGCACCTCGTCCACCGGGACCCGCAGCCGGCCGCGGTCGGTGGCCAGCGTGATGTGGGTCTCGCTCAGTTCGACCAGCTCGCCGAGCGCGTCGGTGAAGAGCGGCCGGCCTTCGCGAATCCCCACAATACGCCGGACCACGATCCGGTGTCCCACGTCCTGCTGTCGGAGCACGATCGACCCCCTCCCCGGCGAGATACTAGGCTCTTACCGTCGCGGATGATCGCGGCGAGTCTTGCGGAGGAGAAGACCGGTGACCTACATCATCGCCGAGCCGTGCGTGGATGTGCTCGACAAGGCATGCATCGAGGAGTGCCCGGTCGACTGCATCTACGAGGGCAATCGGATGCTCTACATCCACCCCGACGAGTGCGTCGACTGTGGTGCCTGTGAGCCGGTCTGCCCGGTCGAAGCGATCTTCTACGAGGACGACGTCCCGGAGCAGTGGAAGGACTACACCGGGGCGAACTACGAGTTCTTCGAGGATCTCGGCTCGCCGGGCGGCGCCTCCAAGATCGGCAAGGTGGAGAAGGACGCGACCTTCGTGGCCGCGCAGCCGCCGCGCGGAGAGGGCCACTGAACCGGCCCGCGCCGGTCTCGGCACGGCTGCCCGAGTTCACCTGGGACACCCTGGACGCCGCGGCCGCGACGGCCGCGGCGCACCCGGGCGGTCTCATCAACCTCTCGATGGGCACGCCGGTCGACCCGGTGCCCGCGCTGATCCGGCAGGCGCTGGCCGACGCGTCCGACGCGCCCGGTTACCCGCTGACCGCGGGCACGCCCGCGCTGCGGGACGCCATCGCGGCCTGGGTGGCCCGCGCCTGCGGGGCGGGCGTCGACGGGCTCGGGGTGCTGCCCACGATCGGCTCCAAGGAGCTGGTCGCCTGGCTGCCCACGCTGCTCGGCATCGGCCCCGGTGACGTCGTCGTGGTGCCGTCCATCGCCTACCCGACGTACGAGGACGGGGCCCGGCTGGCCGGCGCCACCACGGTGCGCACCGACTCGCTGACCGCCCTCGGCCCCGACCCGCGGGTCCGGCTGGTCTGGGTGAACTCGCCCGGCAACCCGACCGGCCGGGTGCTGCCCGCCGGCCACCTGCGCAAGGTGGTCGACTGGGCGCGGGAGCGCGGCGCGGTGGTCGCCAGCGACGAGTGCTACCTGCCGCTGGGCTGGGACGCCCAGCCCGTCTCGGTGCTCTCGCCCGAGGTGTGCGGCGGGTCGTACGAGGGCGTGCTGGCGGTGCACTCGCTGTCCAAGCGCTCCAACCTGGCCGGCTACCGGGCCGGCTTCGTGGCCGGTGACCCGGCGCTGGTGGCCGAGCTGCTCAAGATCCGTAAGCACGCCGGCATGATCGTGCCCGCCCCGGTGCAGGCCGCCATGGTGGCCGCGCTGGGCGATCAGGCACACGCCGACGCGCAGCGGGAGCGCTACCGGGCCCGGCGGGAGAAGCTCCGCGCGGCGTTCACCGCCGCCGGCTTCACCGTCGAGCACTCCGAGGCCGGGCTCTATCTCTGGCTGACCCGCGACGAGGAGTGCTGGGACACCGTCGACTGGCTGGCCCGCCGCGGCATCCTGGTCGCCGCCGGCGTCTTCTACGGCCCGGCCGGCGCCCGGCACGTCCGGGTGGCCCTGACCGAGTCGGACGAGCACGTCGACGCGGTCGCCGGCCGGCTCGCCGAGGTCTGACCACCCGCCGCGGCGGCCGGCCCCGAGGGGGTCGGCCGCCGCGACCGGGTCATTCGTTGATCTGCTCGAACACCCGCAGCAGCGTGTCCCGGCTGTGCTTCTCCAGGAACTCGCTGGCCATCAGCTCCTGCACCTGCACGCTCCTGCCGTCGTGGAGGGTGATGACCGCCTTCAGCGGCACCCGCTTGGTCACCTGGACCGAGCGGATCTCCTCGTACGGCAGGAACGGGTTCCGGCTGGCCACCTCGGCGACCGGCGTCGCGCTCAGCACCTCCTTGAGCCGCTTCTCACCCTCGTGCGCCTTCCCCGGGTCGGGGACCAGGACCAGGCCGTTGTCCAGCACGTACACGTCGTGCTCCCGGCCGTCGATCTTGATATTCGCGAGCGCGGCGATCAGGTCGGCGTTCCGCGCCGAGGCCCGGGTCTGGACCACCGTCGACTGCCGCACGTCGACGCCCAGCTCGGCCAGGCGGGCGAGCGCCTCGTCCAGCGTCTCCGGTGCGACCGCCAGCTTGGCGATCTCGGCCAGGTCCCACGGCTCGCCCGAGCGACCGACCAGCCGGGCGGGGTCGGACCAGGAGAGCTGCCAGTAGGCCCGGCCCGAGCGGACCGCCGCGTTGTCGAGCAGCGACTCCATCGGGCCGGCGAAGGCGGCCGCCGCCTCCCGGCGGGTGGCGTTGGTGAAGAACTGCTCGGCGAACTCACCGAGCCGGCCGGCGCGGACCAGCTCCAGCACGGTGGGCAGGCCCGGCTCCGGCGTGCCGGTGAACCGGCCGGCCGCGCGGTAGATCCGGTCCGCCCGCTGCTGCACCCCGGCGGCGATCGACTCGGCGATGAACTCCGGCCAGGGCAGCAGGCGGCGGGAGCCGTGCGCGACGATCAGGCTCTGGAGGGCCCGGCCGGCGCCCACCACGTCGGCGAGCATGGCCCAGGCCGGCCGGTCGTCCGGTGTGACGTGCACCGGAGGGATCTGCTCCATCGCGGCGACGCGCGTGCCGATCGGCGGGTGGGTGTCCCAGCGGGACGCCGGCCCCTCCGGGGCGTTCTCCCGCAGCTCCTCGATCTCGTTCCGGCGCGCCTGCAGGAGGTGGCCGAAGCCCCCGAAGAAGTCGTCCGGCGCCAGCCCGACCGACCAACCCGGGTCGACGTACCGGGTCTCGTAGAAGCGCCAGGCCGCGTCGAGGGCGGGCAGGGTCCGCAGCGCCGAGGCCGCCGCCTGGTGCCCGGCGATCTGCACCGAGGCGCGGTCCGCCTCCAGTTCCTGGCGCCGGGACGCGGCGTTGTCGACCAGCAGGTAGAGCTTCGCGTACTGCTTGAAGACCCAGCCGATCGGGTTGCGCGGGCTGATCCGCTCGATGGTCTCGCCGATGGCCAGCCGGCCCCGGTAGGCGACCCCGCCCAAGCGGGTGTGCCGGCCGGAGTAGTGGCCCAGCTCGTGCGCCAGCACCGAGCGGAGCTGGTCGACCCGCAAGGCCTGGAGCAGCGGCAGTCCGACGTAGAGGGTGCGCCGGCCGCCGATCAGGCCGAGCAGGCGGCTCTGCTCGCCGACCGCCGCGTTCACCTCGGGCACCAGGCGGATCTCGTCGGGCGCGCGGGTGCCGACCGCGGTGGCCAGCTCCCGCACCGTGGCCCAGAGCCACGGCGCCCCCCGCTCGTCCAGGATCAGGCCGGGCGCCGGCTCGTTCTTCGTACGGATCGCCTTCCACAGCCCGACCCCGACGGCGCCGAGGGCGACGACCAGCGGGAGCAGCAGCTTGCCCGTGATCACGCCGCTGGTGTGGCTGAACAGCCAGGCGCCGAGCGCGACCACGGCGGCGAGCTGGAGCAGCGCGACGACGTAGAAACCGATCAACATGACCACCGAGGCGAGTGCCCGGTAGGTGGCGGACATGCGCTTCCCTTTCCCCGTTGTGACCGGCCCGTCCGGTCGGGCCGCCGGGGGACCGTACGACGCGAGCGCGGCTCGGACAACCCCCATCCGGCCCGCCCCACGATCTCCGTCGACGCGTCTGCCTTTCCGACACCACGTCCCGGGCCTTCCTGGTCACCTCGGCGGCGGGGCGCTTCCAGGCCCTCGGTGACATGGTCACCGAGCTGCCGTGGGCGTACTTCGGCGACCCGGGGAGGGCTTTCGCCCGGTGGCGGGGGACGGTGACCGAGGGCCGGTGCTGAGCCGCGGACGGTATCCTCGGCGGGACTTCCAGCGGGGCCGGGCCGGCCCCGCGACGACGGGACGCCGAGGTGGGCCGATGGTGGGCGGGGCCGGCGGGCAGGCACGGGCGGCGGTGGTCGGCACGGGCCTGATCGGGGGCTCGGTGCTGCTCCGGCTCCGCGACGCCGGGCTCGACGTGGCCGGCTGGGACCCGGATCCCGCGACCCGCCGGCGGGTCCGCGAGCAGGGCGTCGCCGCGCCGGACACGGTCGAGGAGGCGGTCGCCGGCCGGGACGTGGTCTTCCTCTGCGGCCCGCTGCCCACCCTGCCCGCGACCGTGGCCCGGGTGGCCGCGGCCACCGACGACCGGTGCGTGCTCACCGACGTGGGCAGCACCAAGGCCGAGGTGGCCACGGCCGCCGCCACACAGGGGCTCGGGCACCGGTTCGTGCCCGGCCACCCGATGGCCGGCGCCGACCGGGCCGGCCTCGACGCGGCCACCCCGGCGCTGCTCGACGGGGCCGCCTGGGTGCTCTGCCCCGGGCCCACCGGGATGCCGGCGTTCCGGCGGCTCGCCGCGCTGCTCATCGACGTCTTCCACGCGCGGGTGGTGCCGATGTCGGCCCCGGAGCACGACAGCGCCGCCGCGCTCGCCTCCCACCTGCCCCACCTGCTCGCCGGGGCCCTGGCCGGGACGGTGCAGCGGTCGGCGCTGCGCGACGCGGTGCTCGCGCTCGCCGCCGGCAGCTTCTCCGACGGCACCCGGGTGGCCGGCGGCCCGCCCGAGCGGACCGCGAACATGCTGCTCGGCAACCGCGAGCGGGTGCTGGCCGAGCTGGACGCCGTCCGCGCCTACCTCGACGAGCTGACCGAGGCGCTGCGGGCCGGCGACCCCGGCAAGCTGGCCGGCCGGCTCGCCGAGGGCCGCACGGCCCGGGCCGCCCTGCACGGCCGGGCGTTCACCGCCCACCGGCGGGAGTTCCCGGCCGCCGCCGACCACGCCGGGGAGCTGGCCTTCCTGCGCGAGCTGGGGGCGGCCGGCGGTCACCTGACCGGCTGCCGGGTGGCCGGGGCCGCGGTCACCTACACGGCCCACCTCCCGGCCACCCCGCCACTAGGCTGAGCGGCATGGCGGACGCACCGGTCGTGGCGGTACGCGGCGAGGCGTACCGGGAGGTCGCCCCCGAGCTGGCCCGGTTCACGGTGACCGCCACCGCGCGCGATCGTGACCGGGAGACGACGCTGACCCGGCTGGCCGAGCGGGCCGCCGCCGTGCGGGTGCTGCTCGACGCGGCCGAGCCGGCCGTGGAGCGGCGCGAGACCGGCCAGCTCCGGGTCTGGCCGGAGACGAAGCGCTCGGGTGAGCGGGTGATCGCCTACCACGGCAGCGTGACCACCACGGTCACCGTGGTCGACTTCAGGGCGCTCGGCGAACTCATGGTCCGCCTCGCCGACCAGGAGCAGGTCGAGCTGGCCGGCCCGTGGTGGTCGCTGCGACCGGACAGCCCGGCCTACCGGGAGGCCCGGCACGCCGCGATCGCGGACGCGCTGGCGCGCGCCCGGGAATACGCGGAGGCGCTGGGTGCCCGGGTGACCGCCCTGGTGGAGCTGGCCGACACCGGCCTGTCCAGCGCCCCGCCGCTGCTGGCCAAGGCGGGCTTCGCACGGGCCGGGGAGGCCGCGCCCGAGCTGGAGCTGGACCCGCAGCCGCAGCCCGTGCAGGCGGCCGTGGAGGCCCGGTTCACCATCAGCGAGCCGGTGCTCGGCTGATGCCGCCCGCGCAGACGCTCCCGCTCGGCGAGCTGGTGGCCCGGGCTCGGGCCCTCGCCGGGGACGGCCCGCGGCAGCTGCTCGGCATCACCGGGGCGCCCGGGGCCGGCAAGTCCACGCTGGCCGAGCGGATCGTCGCCGAGGTCGGCCCGGCCGCCCGGCTCGTGCCGATGGACGGCTTCCACCTGGCCCAGTCGGAGCTGGTCCGGCTGGGCCGGGAGGCGCGCAAGGGCGCACCGGACACGTTCGACGTCAACGGCTTCGTCTCCACCCTGCGGCGGCTGCGGCGGCTGGAGCCGACCTCGGTGTGGGCGCCGGCCTTCCGCCGCGACCTGGAGGAGCCGGTCGCGGGTGCCATCGAGGTGCCGCCCGAGGTGCGGCTCGTGGTGACCGAGGGCAACTACCTGCTGCTGCGCGACGACCCGTGGGAGGAGGTGCGCACGCTGCTGCACCAGGTTTGGTTCCTCGACCTCGACGCCGAGCTGCGGGTGCGCCGACTCACCGCCCGTCACGAGGCGTACGGGAAGACGCCGGAGCAGGCCCGCGCCTGGGCGCTCGGCAGCGACGAGGCGAACGCCCGGCTCGTCGCCGGCACCGCCGACCACGCCGACCTGGTGGTCCGGCTGGCCGACCCCCTGCCGGGGTGACGGCACGGCCCGGCGCAGCAGCCGGGCCACCACCGCCCCCGGGTGAAGTCGGCCGCCTCGGGATAGCCGCTGTGGTCGCGGACGGGCGGATCGGCCACCTCGCCACCCGTCGGGTGCAGCGCCTCGGGGTCGATGACCGCGATGAGGCGTCGTTTCCACAGCTCAGGCGGTCTCTTCGAGGGTCCGGACCGGGCGGGCGGGGTTACCCACGGCCACCACATTGGCGGGTAGATCCTTGGTCACGACCGCGCCGGCGCCGACCACGGTGTTCTCCCCGATGGTCACGCCGGCCAGCACGATCACGCCGCCGCCCAGCCAGACGTTGTCGCCGATGGTGATCGGCTGGGCCGCCTCCCACTTGGCCCGCCGGGCCGCCGGCTCGACCGGGTGGGTGGCGGTGAGGAGCTGCACGTTCGGTCCGATCTGGACGTCCGCACCGATGGTGATCCGTGCGACGTCGAGGAAGACCGCGTTGAAGTTGACGAAGGTGCGCGGCCCGATGTGGGTTTGGTAGCCGTAGTCGCAGTAGAGCGGCGGCCGCACCCACGCGTCCTCGCCGACCGAGCCGAGCAGCTCGCGGAGGGCGGCGAGGCGTCCCTCGGGGTCGTCGGCCGAGCTGCGGTTGAAGTGCTCGCTGAGCCGGGCGGCCCGGTCCAGATCGGCGATGATCTCGGGATCGTCGGCGATGTACAACTCGCCGGCGAGCATGCGGTCCTTCATGGCGGTCACCCGGCGATCATGCCCCGCGTCGTGGTGGACGTGGCCCCGGTTCAGTCGGATTGACGACTTCCGATTGCATACGCGGTATGTAATTCTGGCAATCTCCGTCGATGCCACCCATCGATGAAGACGCTTGACGAAGGAGGAACGTTGCGCCGAAATCGAAGAAGAATCGCCGGCCTCGGCCTCACCCTCGGGCTGGCGCTGGGCGTGCCCGTGCCGGCCGGCGCCGCTCCCGCGGCAGCCCCGCACGGCGCCCCGGCCCGCACCGCGGCCCCCGCCGCCGAGCCGCTCACCGTCACCCTTATCACCGGCGACCGGGTCACCCTCACCGCGGCCGGTCAGGCCGCGGTCCGCCCCGGCGCCGGCCGCGCCGGGATCGGCTTCCTGGTCGGCCGGGAACGCGGCCACCTCACCGTGCTGCCCCAGGACGCGCTGCCCCTGGTCCGGGCCGGCCGGGTCGACCGGCGGCTGTTCGACGTCACCGGACTGGTCGCGGCCGGCTACGACGACGCCCGGCGGGACACGCTGCCGCTGCTCGTGTCGTACCGGCCGGGGTCGGCCCGACGGGCGGCGGCCCCGGTGGCCGGCACCCGGCTGACCCGCGACCTGCCGGCGATCGGCGGCGCGGCGCTGGTCGCGACGAAGGCCGACGCCGGCGCGGTCTGGAACGCGGTCACGGCCGACCGGGCCGGTGCCCGGGTCGACGCGGCGGGGGATGTCGACCGGATCTGGCTGGACGGCCGGCGGCGGGTGACCCTCGACCACAGCGTGCCGCAGATCGGCGCACCCACCGCCTGGGCCGCCGGCTTCACCGGCAAGGGGGTCAGCGTCGCGGTGCTCGACACCGGCGTCGACCTCACCCACCCCGACCTGGCCGGCCGGGTCGCCGACGCGCGCAACTTCAGCGAGGCGGTCGAGCAGGACGACACGGTCGGGCACGGCACCCACGTCGCCTCGATCATCGCGGGCAGCGGGGCCGCCTCCGGCGGGAAGTACCGCGGCGTCGCTCCCGACGCCACCCTGCTCTCCGGCAAGGTCTGCGAGAACCAGGGCTGCACCGAGTCGGCGATCCTCGCCGGCATGCAGTGGGCCGCGGCCGAGAAGCACGCCACCGTGGTCAACATGAGCCTCAGCGGCGCGGACTTCCCCGAGGTCGACCCGCTGGAGCAGGCCGTCGAGACGCTGACCGCCCAGACCGGAACGCTCTTCGTGGTGGCCGCCGGCAACGACGGCGCCGACGGCTCGGTCGGCTCGCCGGCCACCGCCGACGCCGCGCTGGCGGTCGGCGCGGTCGACCGGGACGACGCGCTGGCCGACTTCTCCAGCCGGGGGCCGCGGGTCGACGGCGGGATCAAGCCGGACATCACCGCCCCGGGCGTCGAGATCGTGGCCGCCCGGGCCGCCAACGGCGCCATCGGCGATCCGGTGGGGGAGAAGTACGTCTCCCTCTCCGGCACCTCGATGGCCACGCCGCACGTGGCCGGCGCGGCAGCGCTGCTCGCCCAGCAGCACCCCGGCTGGACCGCCGGGCGGTACAAGGCCACCCTCATGGCCTCGGCCAAGCCGCACCCCGACCAGACGGCGTTCCAGCAGGGCGCCGGCCGGGTCGACGTGGCCCACGCGATCACCGAGCAGGTGACCAGCGACCCGCCCAGCGTCTCGTTCGGGGTGGCCGCCTGGCCGCACGGCGACGACCAGCCGATCGCCCGCACGGTCACCTACCGCAACGGCGGCACCGCCCCGCTCACCCTCGACCTCGCCGCCGAGGTCACCGGCCCGGACGGGCGTACCGCCCCGGCCGGCATGTTCACCCTCGGCGCGTCGCGGCTCACCGTGCCGGCCGGCGGGACGGCCCAGGTCACCGTCACGGCGGACACCCGGCTCGGCGGCCTGGACGGCTACTGGACCGGCCGGCTGGTGGCCCGCGCCGGCGACGCGGTCGCGGTGACCCCGCTCGCGGTGAACCGCGAGGTGGAGAGCTACGACCTGACCGTCACGCACCGGGACCGGGCCGGCAAGCTCACCGGTGACTACTTCACCACCCTGGTCGGTCTCGACGCCGTCGTGTACCGGGACGTGTACGACCCCGACGGCGAGGCGCGGATCCGCCTCCCGAAGGGCCGCTACGGCCTGAACAGCCTCATCTACGTGCCGGGGGAGGAGGGCTGGACCGAGGTCTCCATGCTGGCCCAGCCCGAACTGGTGGTGGGCGGCGACCAGCGGCTCACCGTCGACGCCCGGCGGGCGAAGCCGGTGCGGTCCACCGTGCCGCAGCGCGGCGCGGCCCCGCTGCTGATCGACCTCTCGGCCAACTGGTCCACTGCGGACTTCTCCTACGGGTTCGGGCTCTGGACGTTCAGCTTCGACGGCCTCCACAGCGGCCAGCTCGGGCGCGGCGTCTCCGACTCGCTCTTCGTCGCCGCCCTGGCCAGCCAGTGGCTCGAACCGACGGCGCCGGAGCGCAGCCCGTACTTCTACGCCCTCAACGAGCTGTTCCCGGGCCGGATGCCGACCGGGTTCGTCCGGCACTACCGGCCGGCCGACCTGGCCACCGTGACGCACCGGTTCGCGGCCGGCTACGCGGGGCTGGACAACGAGCGGATCGTCTTCCCGGAGTCCGACTACAACATCGGCGGCTCGGCGATCGTCGTGCCCGTCCCGGTGCCCGGCAAGCGGGTCGAGCACTACAACACGGCCCGCACCCGGTGGAGTTCCGAACTGGACTTCGGCACGCGGGGCGAGGACGGCTGGCTGGAGGTGCAGGCGGTGCTGGCGTCGGTGCCCACCCGGTACCGGGCCGGCCGGACCTACCGGGAGGACTGGAACAGCGCGCCGTACGGGCCGTCGTTCCCGCAGCCGCGCTGGCCCGAGCAGGGCATCACGCGCAACGGCGACACCCTCGTGGTCGACCTGCCGGTGCACAGCGACGCCGCCGGACATCCGGGTGGCTCGCTCAACGACACCGAACGGACCGCCCTCTACCGCAACGGGAAGCTGCTCGCCGAGCAGGCCACCCCGGGGTACGCCGACTTCCAGGTGCCGCCGGGCGCAGCCAGCTACCGGCTGGAGACCTCCGCCACGCGGGGCTTCACCGACCTGAGCACCGAGGTGTCGGCGACCTGGACGTTCCGCTCCCGGCACGTCCCGGGTGACGACTGGGTGCGGCTGCCCGCCATGGCGGTCCGCTTCGCCCCGCCGCTGGCCGTGGACAGCAGCGCCCCGGCCGGCCGGACCTTCACCATCCCGGTGACGGTGCAGCGCCAGCCCGGCGCACCGGCGGCCCCGGTCGCGGCGCTCACCGTCGACGTCTCCTACGACGGCGGGAAGACCTGGCGCAGGGCGGCCCTGCACAAGCAGGGCGCGGGCTGGGCGGCCACCGTCCGGCACCCGGCCGGACCCGGTCACGCCTCCCTGCGGGCCACCGCCCGGGACGGCGCCGGCAACACGGTCACCGAGCGGATCATCCAGGCGTACCGCCTGCGGTGACGTCGTCCGGACGGCGGACGGGCCGGGGCGTCGCGACCCCGGCCCGCTCCGCGTCGCGGGTCAGTCGTTGGCGTGCAGCGCCGCGTTCAGCTCGATGCCCCGGCCGCTGCGCGGCTTCGCCTCCAGCGCGCCGGTCACCGAGTTGCGCCAGAACAGCAGGCCGTCCACCCCGGAGATCTCGCGGGCCTTGACCACCCGCCCGTCCGGCAGGGTGATCTTCGAGGCGGCGGTGATGTAGCAGCCGGCCTCGACCACGCAGTCGTCGCCCAGGGTGATGCCCACACCCGCGTTCGCGCCGACCAGGCTCCGCTCGCCGATGCGCACCTTCTCGGTGCCGCCGCCGGAGAGGGTGCCCATGATCGAGGCGCCACCGCCGATGTCGGAGCCGTCACCGACCACCACGCCCTGCACGATCCGGCCCTCGACCATCGAGGTGCCCAGTGTGCCGGCGTTGAAGTTGACGAAGCCCTCGTGCATGACGGTGGTGCCGGCGGCCAGGTGCGCGCCGAGCCGGACCCGGTCCGCGTCGGCGATGCGCACGCCGGCCGGGACCACGTAGTCGGTCATCCGGGGGAACTTGTCCACCCCGTGAACGGCCAGGTGGCGGCCGGCGGCCCGCTCGATGACCCGCAGCTCGTCGACCCGCTCCGGCGGGCACGGTCCGGCCGAGGTCCAGGCCACGTTGGCCAGCTTGCCGAAGATGCCGTCGAGGTTGAGCTCGTTGGGCCGCACCAGGCGGTGGGAGAGCAGGTGCAACCGCAGGTACGCGTCGGGCGCGTCCTTGATCGGGTCGTCCAGCGAGCCGATCACGGTGACCACCTGGACGGTACGCAGGCCGGGCAGCGCCCGCTCGCCGACCGCGCCGGGCGGCAGGTCGAGCACGTCGGCCTCGTCCTCACCGGCGACCAGCGGCAGGTCGCCGAGCCCCAGCTTGCCGGTCGGGTACCAGGTGTCCAGCACCTGGTCGTCAGCGGTGATCGTGGCCAGGCCGATGCCCCAGGCAGACTGTGCGGTCGTCACGAAAATGACGGTACCGTGCCACACATGCAGAACCCGTTGACCCCCGAGGTCTTGGCCGATCCGGTGGCGCTGACCCGCGCGCTGGTCGACATCGAGTCCGTGTCGCTCAACGAGAAGGCGATCGCCGACTGCGTCGAGGAGGTGCTGCGGGGCGTGCCGCACCTCACCACCTACCGGCACTCCAACACGGTGATGGCGCGTACCGACCTGGGCCGGCCGCAGCGGGTGGTGCTCGCCGGCCACCTGGACACCGTGCCGCTCAACGACAACTTCCCGTCGACCATGCGCGGCGATCTGATGTACGGCTGCGGCACCTCCGACATGAAGTCCGGCGTGGCCTTCGCGCTGCACCTGGCGGTGACCCTGCCGGACCCGCGCTACGACGTGACCTACCTCTTCTACGAGGCCGAGGAGATCGAGTCGAGGTACAACGGCCTCACGCTCGTCTCCCAGGCGCACCCGGAGTGGCTGGCGGCCGACTTCGCCCTGCTGCTGGAGCCGACCTACGGGATCGTGGAGGCGGGCTGCCAGGGCACCATGCGGGCGATCGTCACCACGCACGGCGAGCGGGCCCACGCGGCCCGGTCCTGGCACGGGGTGAACGCCATCCACGGCGCCGGCGAGGTGCTGCGGCGGCTGACCACGTACGAGGCGCGCCGGGTGACCATCGAGGGCTGCGACTACCGCGAGGGCCTGAACGCGGTGCGGATCACCGGCGGGGTGGCGGGCAACGTCATCCCGGACCGCTGCGACATCGAGATCAACTACCGGTACGCCCCGGACCGTGACCCGGCCGCGGCCGAGGCGCACCTGCGCGAGGTCTTCGCCGGCTTCGACCTGGCGGTCACCGACGCGGCGGCCGGCGCGGCGCCGGGGCTGGACAACCCGCCGGCGCAGGAGTTCCTGGCCGCGGTCGGCGCCGCCCCGATCGGCAAGCTGGGCTGGACGGACGTGGCGCGGTTCGCGGCCATGGGCATCCCGGCGCTGAACTTCGGCCCCGGCGACCCCAACCTGGCGCACCACAAGGACGAGCACGTCGAGCTGACCAAGATCCGTGACGGCGCGGCCACCCTGCACCGCTGGCTCGCCTCGTCCTGATCACGCGACCGGGGGCCCGCGTCGGTGACGCGGACCCCCGGGCCGGCCGGACCGTCAGAGCGTGGTCGTCAGCGGGGTCTCCGTCTCGGTGGTCTCGCCGGTGAGGTCGGTGTGGTGGGCTTCCATCATCCGGGCGCGGCGGCGCTCGGCCACCACGTCGCGGATCCGCCGCTGCATCTGCCGGCGGATCCGGATCATCTCGCTGTTGCTGATCAACGCTGGCTCCTCCCCCGAAGGCGCGTCGCCCGGGCATACCCGGTATGTGAATAGTAAGACGTACGAGCGAGCCATTTAGTTGCCCTTGATCACGAAGAATTTCTCCGGGCCGCCCGCCTCCGCACCGCGCCGCCCCGGCTCCACTACGGTGGCCCCATGAGCCAGAGCAACGGGCCGGGCCGCGGGCCGAGCGGGGAACGGCACCGGGGTGCCGTCACGCTGCGCAACCAGGCCATCCCGACCAGCACCGCCGACCAGCGGCTGCTCGACTCCCGGGGCCGGGGCGACTGGAAGACCAAGGACGCCTGGCGGGCGCTGCGCATCCTGTCCGAGTTCGTCGAGGGCTTCGACACCCTCGCCGACCTGCCGCCCGCGGTCAGCGTCTTCGGTTCGGCCCGCAGCAAGCCGGAGAGCCCCGAGTGCCGGCTGGCCGAGGAACTGGGCGGCGCGCTGGCCCGGGCCGGCTACGCCGTGATCACCGGCGGCGGGCCGGGTGTCATGGAGGCGGCCAACCGGGGCGCCGGCGAGGCGGGCGGGCTCTCCGTCGGGCTCGGCATCGAGCTTCCGTTCGAGCAGGGCCTCAACGACTGGGTCGACCTGGCCATCGACTTCCGCTACTTCTTCGCCCGCAAGACCATGTTCGTCAAGTACGCCCAGGCGTTCGTGGTGCTGCCCGGCGGCTTCGGCACCATGGACGAGCTCTTCGAGGCGCTCACCCTGGTGCAGACCGGCAAGGTGACCCGTTTCCCCGTGGTGCTCATGGGCGTCGACTACTGGCGGGGCCTGCTCGACTGGCTCCGGGACACCATGGCCGCCGACGGCAAGATCGGCCCGAACGACCTGGACCTGATCTGCGTCACCGATGACGTCAACGAGGCGGTCCGGCACATCGTGGAGGCCGAGGCCGTGCTCTCGGCCGAGCAGGAGGCGATCCGCGAGGACGCGGTCGCGCGGGTCGCCGCCGACCAGCGGGCCGCCGCGGAGGCCGCCCCCGAGGGCCCGGCGGAGCAGGGCTGAGCATGGCGAACGTCTGCGTGTTCTGCGCGTCCTCGCGTACCCTCGACGCCCGCTGGCTGGACCTGGCCACCGACACCGGCGCGGAGCTGGCCCGGCGCGGGCACACGCTGGTCAGCGGCGGCGGGTGCGTGGGGATGATGGGCGCGGTGGCCGACGGGGCGCGCGCCGCCGGCGGCCGCACCCTGGGTGTCATCCCGCAGGCGCTGGTCGACCTTGAGGTCGCCGACCTGGCCTCCGACGAGCTGCTGATCACCGACGGGATGGCCAGCCGCAAGACTCTGATGATCGACAAGTCGGACGCGTTCGTCGCGCTGCCCGGCGGGCTCGGCACCCTGGACGAGCTGTTCGAGGTCTGGACCACCGCCACGCTGGCCCTGCACGCCAAGCCGATGGTGCTGGTCGACGCCGACGGCTTCTACCGCCCGTTGCTCGACTGGCTGCGCACCCTGGCCGACCGCCACTTCCTCAAGCCTGCCGGCCTGGACCTCCTCCTGGTGGCGCCCACCGTCCAGGAAGCCCTCGACCTCCTGGACCACCGCCTCACCTGACCCGCCGCCCCGGTCCGGCGATCATGAGGTTGACGGCGAAGTCGATCTCCTTGAGTGCCGCCAACCTCATGATCGGCGGGAGTCGGGGGTGCGGGGCGGCGGCGGGTTTTCTGGTGTCGTACCGGCGTGGTGGGATGTCGGGGATGCAGGCGTATCGGCTGGTGCGCCGGGCCGGCGAGGCGGGGACGGGGGTCTCCCGCGACGCCGGGGCGGGGCAGGGGGGTGGTCGGTCCGGTGGGCCGGCCGAGACGGAGCCGCGATCCGGGGGGTCCGCGGGCGATGCCGCGCACCCGTCTCCGCGCCGGCCGGACCCGGTGCAGGCCGAGGTCGTCGCGCACACCGACGGGCCGATGCTGGTCGTCGGCGGGCCGGGCACCGGCAAGACCGCCACCCTGGTCGAGGCGGTCGCCGCCCGGGTGGCCGAGGGCGTCGACCCGGAACACGTCCTGGTGCTCACCTTCGGCCGGCGGGGCGCCACCGACCTGCGCCACCGGATCGAGGCGCGGATCGCCGGCGACGGTCACCGGGTCGTCCGCGAGCCGCTGGTGCGCACCTTCCCGGCGTACGCCTTCGGGCTGCTCCGCCGGGCCGCCGCCGAACGCGGCGAACCCTCGCCCCGGCTGCTCACCGGCCCCGAGCAGGACCTCATCATCCGCGAGCTGCTCGACATCGTGGGCGAGGAGCCGGAGGACGATCCGGTCGGCTGGCCGGAGGACCTGCGCCCGGCCCTGCGCACCCGGGCCTTCGCCCAGCAGCTCCGCGACCTGCTCATGCGCGCCGCCGAGCGGGGCGTCGGCCCGGTGGAGCTGGCCCGGCTGGGCGAGAAGCTGGGGCGCGCCGACTGGCCGGCCGCCGCCCGCTTCCTCCGTGAGTACGTGGCCGTCCTCGCCCTGCGCGACGTGAGCAACCGGGGCTCGATCGCGTACGACCCGGCCGAGCTGGTCCGGGCCGCCACCGGCATGCTGCTCGACGACCCGGAGCTGCTGGCCGCCGAGCGCCGCCGGCTCGCCCACGTCTACGTCGACGAGCTGGCCGACACCGACCCCGCCCAGCTCGACCTGCTCGCCGTGGTCGCCGGCGGCGGCAAGCCCCTGGTCGCCTTCGCCGACCCGGACTCCTCCACGTACGCGTTCCGCGGCGCCGACCCGGCCGGCGTGACCACCTTCCCGCACCGGTTCCGCACGGCCTCGGGCGCGCCGGCCGCCCAGGTCACGCTGACCACCTCCTACCGGGCCGGGCCGGAGCTGCTGGCGGCCACCGCCCGGCTGGCCCGCCGGCTGCGCGGCCCGGCGGCGCACCGGCGGCTGCGTCCCCTTCCCGACGCCCCGCCGGCCACCGTGGACGTCCGCACTTTCCGCTCGGCCACCAGCGAGTCCGCCTGGCTGGCCCACGCGCTGCGCGAGGCGCACCTGCTCGACGGGGTGCCGTGGTCGCGGATGGCGGTGCTGGTCCGCTCCACCGGCCGGCAGCTGCCCTCGCTGCGGCGCGCCCTGCACACCGCCGGGGTGCCGACCGTGGTGCACGGCGAGGACCTGCCGCTGCACCTCCAGCCCGGCGTGGCACCGCTGTTGCTCCTGCTCCGCTGCGCGCTCGAACCCGACCGGCTCGACGAGGAGTCGGCGGTCGCCCTGCTGCACTCGCCGCTGGGCGGCGCGGACCCGCTCGCCGAGCGGCGGCTGCGCCAGGGGCTGCGCGCGCTCGCGCTGGCCGCCGGTGACCGCCGCCCCTCCGGCGAGCTGATCGTCGAGGCGCTGCGCGACCCGGCCGAGCTGGCCACCGTCGAGCGGCGCTGGGCCGCCCCGGCGCAGGCCGTGGCGCACCTGCTGGACACCGCCCGGCAGGCCGCCGCCACCCCCGGCGCGACCGCTGAGGACGTGCTCTGGGCGGTGTGGCGGGAGAGCGGCCTCGCCGAGCGCTGGGCCGGGGCGATCACCCGCGGCCGGGCGGCCACCGGGGAGCACGAGACCGCGCAGCGCTGGCGGGCCGAGGCCGCCGACCGCGATCTCGATGCCGTCATGGTCCTCTTCGACGCGGCGGCCCGGTTCACCGACCGGCTGCCCGGCGCGCGCACCGAGGTCTTCCTCGACCACGTGCTCGGCCAGGAGCTGCCGGCCGACACGCTCGCCGCCAGCGCCGACCGGGGCGAGGCCGTACGCCTGCTCACCGCGCACGCCGCCAAGGGCCTGGAGTGGGACCTGATCGCGATCGCCGGGGTGCAGGAGGGCGTCTGGCCGGACCTGCGGCTGCGCGGCAGCCTGCTCGGCTCGGAGCGGCTGGTCGACGTGCTGGCCGGGCGGGCCGACGGCGCCGGGCTGCGGGCCAGCCTGGTCGGGCAGACCTCGGCGCTGCTGGACGAGGAGCGCCGGCTGTTCCACGTCGCCGTCAGCCGGGCCCGGCGCCGGCTGCTGGTCACCGCGGTCGCCTCGGCGGCGGTCGGCGGCGACGACCACGAGGAGCAGCCCAGCCGCTTCCTGCACGAGCTGGCCGCCACCGACCCGCCCGCGATCGGCGGGGGCGGCACGACCCCGCCCCGCCCGGACCCGGAACCGCGCCCGAGCGGCCCGGAGAGGCGCGGCCCGACCGACGGTGCCGCGCTGACCGTGGCGCCGGCGTCGGACGGGCCGGTGCCGACGGGGGGTGAGGACCACGAGGATGGGCCGCCCGGCGTACTCCCGGTCACCCTGCCGCCGCGCGGGCTCACCCTGTCGGCGCTGGTGGCCGAACTGCGTACCGCGATCACCGATCCGGCGGCACCGGTCACCCGGCGGCGCGCCGCGGCGGCCGAGCTGGCCCGGCTGGCCGCCGCGGGGGTGCCCGGCGCGCATCCGGACGACTGGTGGGGGCTGCGCGGCCTGTCCGACGACCGCCCCCTGGTCGACGACGGCGAGCCGGTGCGGGTCACCCCGTCGGCCATGGAGAGCGCCCTGCGGTGCAGCCTGCGCTGGCTGCTGGAACGGCACGGCGGCAGCGCCCCGGCCAGCGCGGCGCAGGGCGTCGGCAACCTGGTGCACGCCGCCGCCATGCTGGCCGAGGACGCCAGCGTCGACCGGACCGCCCTGCTGGAGTACGTGGCCGCCCGGTTCGACGCCATCGAGCTGGCCGCCCGCTGGATGGTCGGCCCGGAACGGGCCCGCGCCGAGGCCATGGTGGACAAGCTGCTGCGCTGGCTCGCCGGCAACCCGCGGCGGCTGCTCGCCATCGAGCACGAGTTCGCGGTCCGCCTCGACGACCCGCACCGGCCGGTCGAGCTGACCGGCCGGGTCGACCGGCTGGAGGTCGACGCCGAGGGGCGGCTCGTCGTGATCGACCTGAAGACCGGCAAGTCCACGGCGGTCACCGAGCGGGAGGTGGCCGAGCACCCGCAGCTCGGCGCCTACCAGGCGGCCGTGGAGGCGGGGGCGTTCGCCGAGTTCGGGGAGGAGTCCGGGGGCGCCGCGCTCGTGCAGCTCGGCACCGGCGCCAAGGAGGCCAAGGAGCAGGCCCAGGCCGCGGCCGGGGAGGGGCCCGAGGCCGGCTGGGCCACCGCGCTGGTCCGGCGCACCGCCGACACGATGGCCGCCGCCACCTTCGCCGCCGTCGCCAACTCGAAGTGCCGGGTCTGCCCGGTGCGCACGAGCTGCCCGGTCTCCGGGCAGGGCCGCCAGGTCGTCGAGCCGCCCACGGAGCACCCATGACGACCCAGCCGACGCTTTTCGGCGCCACCGCCACCCCGACGCCCCGGACCGCCGACGCCGGCCCCCGCTACACCCCGGTCGAGCTGGCCAAACTGCTGCGACTGCCGGCGCCCACCCGGGAACAGGCGGCGATCATCGCCGCGCCGGTGGAGCCGCTGCTGGTGGTCGCGGGCGCCGGCTCCGGGAAGACCGAGACGATGGCCGCCCGGGTGGTCTGGCTGGTCGCCAACTCCTACGTGCGCCCCGAGCAGATCCTCGGCCTCACCTTCACCCGCAAGGCGGCCGGCGAGCTGGCGCACCGCGTCCGCACCCGGCTCGACCAGCTCATCCGCCGGCTCGGCCGGCAGGGCCGGGACCCGCACGAGGACCCCCTGGCCGGTGAGCCGACCGTGTCCACCTACCACTCGTACGCGGGCCGGATCGTCACCGAGCACGGGCTGCGCGCCGGCTACGAGCCGACCACCCGCCTGCTCACCGAGGCGTCCCGCTGGCAGCTCGTCGACCTGCTGGTGCGCAACTACGACGGCGACATGTCCGAGGTGGACCGGATGCCGTCGACCATCACCGACGCGGTGCTCGCCCTGGCCGGCGAACTGGACGAGCACCTGGTCGACCCGGACGAGCTGGCCGCCTGGACCGGCCGGTTCTTCGCCGAGGTGCAGTCCCGCCCGGGGCGGGTCTACGCCGACGTGCGCAAGGCCCTCCAGCTCCAGCGGACCCGGCTGAAGCTGCTGCCGCTGGTCCGCGCGTACGCCCGGCGCAAGGACGACTTCGAGGCCATGGACTTCGCCGACCAGCTGGCCCGGGCCGCGCGGGTGGCCCGCGACCACCCCGGTGTCGGGGTGATCGAGCGGGACCGGTTCCGGGTGGTGCTGCTGGACGAGTACCAGGACACCAGCCACGCCCAGGTGGTGCTGCTCAACGCCCTCTTCGGCGGCGGCCACCCGGTCACCGCGGTGGGTGACCCCTGCCAGTCCATCTACGGCTGGCGCGGGGCCAGCGCCGGCACGCTCGACCGGTTCCCCACCGAGTTCGCCCGCACCGACGGCGCCCCCGCCGAGGTGCTCAGCCTCACCACGAGCTGGCGCAACCGACCGGAGATCCTCGGCGTCGCCAACGCGCTGTCGGTGCCGCTGCGGGCGGCCGGCGCCCGGGTGCCCGAGCTGCACGCGGCACTCACCGTCCGCGACCCCATCCCGCACCGCAGCCCCGGCGGGCAAGCCGCCGGCACGGTGCACTGCGCGCTGCTGGAGACGTACGCCGACGAGGCCGACTGGATCGCCGACAGCGTGCTGGCGGCCTGGCGCGGGGCGGCCGGGATGCCCGAGGCGCTGCCCGAGCACATCCCGGCGCACCGGCGCCCGACCACCGCCGTGCTGGTCCGGCTGCGCAGCCAGATCCCGGCTCTCGAGGCGGCGCTGCGCGCCCGCGGGCTGCCCGTCGACGTGGTCGGCCTGGGCGGGCTGCTGGACACCCCCGAGATCCGGGACGTGGTCTGCACGCTGCGGGTGCTGGCCGACCCGACGGACGGGGCGGCGCTGCTGCGGCTGCTCACCGGCGCGCGCTGGCGCATCGGCCCGCGCGACCTGGTCGCGCTGCACCGGCGCGCCCGGGCCATCGCGCGGGCCCGGCGGGAGGTGACCGGCGACGACGGGCCGGAGATCACCGTGGACGCGCTGGACGAGGCCACCCTCGTCGAGGCGCTGGCCGACCTGGGGCCGGCGCAGGCGTACTCGGCGGAGGGGTTCGCCCGGCTGCGGTCCTACGGGATGGAGCTGGCGCTGCTGCGCTACCGGTTGGACCAGTCGCTGCCGGAGCTGATCGCGGACATCGAGCGGACCATCGGCCTGGACGTGGAGGTGGCGGTCCGGGCCGGCCGGGACGGCGCCGGCGACGCCGGCCTGGCCCGCGCGCACCTGGACGCGCTCGGCGACGTGGCCGCCCGGTTCAGCGGCGAGACGCCCGGCGCCACGCTGGCCGGTTTCCTCGCCTACCTGGCCGCGGCCGAGGACGAGGAGCGCGGCCTCACCCCGGGCGAGGTGGAGGTGGTGGAGGGCGCGGTGCAGATCCTGACGGCGCACGCCGCCAAGGGTCTGGAGTGGGACGTGGTGTCGGTGGCCGGGCTGACCCGGGGCGTCTGGCCGGGGCCGGTGCGCAACTCCGACCACTGGCTGGGCGGGCTCGGCGTGCTGCCCTTCCCGCTGCGCGGCGACGCGGACGGGCTGCCCGAGCTGGCCCTTGAGGGTGCGGACGACCAGCGCGGGGTGGCCCGGGCGGTGGAGGACTTCACCGACGCCTGGCGGGCGCACGACGAGCGGGAGGAGCGCCGGCTGGCGTACGTGGCGGTGACCCGGCCCCGCCGGCTGCTGCTCTGTTCCGGCTACTGGTGGGGGGAGGCGACGAAGAAGTTCCGCGGCCCGTCGGTCTTCCTCCGCGAGGTGCACGACGCCTGCCTGGCCGGCGGCGACGGCCACCTGATCGACGCGTGGGCGCCCGAGCCCGCCGGGGACGCGGTCAACCCGACCACCGAGACGGTGCTGCGGGCGGAGTGGCCGGCCGACCCGCTCGGCGCCCGCCGCCCCGCGCTGGCCGAGGCGGCCGGCCTGGTCCGCCGCCACCTGGCCGACCCCGAGGCGGCCCGCCGCGAGGAGGCCCTGCTGGCGGCCGCCCCGGCACCGGCCGGGGACGCCGAGACGCCGGGGCCCGTCGACGCGGCAGAGACGCGGCCGCCCGTCGAGGACGCCGAGGTGGCCCGCTGGCGGCGGGAGGCCGACCTGCTCCTGGCCGAACGGGCCGAGCTGGCCCGGCGGGCCGAGGCCGTCGAGGTGGAGCTGCCCGGGCACCTGTCGGTGACCCAGCTCGTGGCGCTGCGCCGTGATCCCGAGGCGCTGGCCCGGACGCTGCGCCGGCCGATGCCCACCGAACCCAACCCGTACGCCCGCCGGGGCACCGCCTTCCACACCTGGCTGGAGCAGCGCTTCGGCGCCGACCGCCTGCTCGATGTGGACGAGCTGCCCGGCGCGGCCGACGACGACGCCGCGCCGGACGACGCGCTGACCGAACTCCAGGAGCGCTTCCTGGCCAGCGAGTGGGCCGACCGGGTGCCGGTGGAGGTGGAGGTGCCCTTCGCCACGGTGATCGCGGGCGTGGTGGTCCGGGGCCGGATGGACGCCGTCTTCGCCCGCCCCGGCGGCCGCTACGACGTGGTCGACTGGAAGACCGGCCGGCAGCCCACCGGGCGGGAGGCCGAGGCGGCGGCCGTGCAGCTCGCCGTCTACCGGCTGGCCTGGGCCGAGCTGACCGGGGTGCCGGTCGAGCGGGTGGGGGCCGCCTTCCACTACGTCCGGGACGGGGTGACCGTCCGCCCGGCCGACCTGCTCGACGCCGCGGGGCTGACCGCGCTGGTCGCCGCGGTGCCGGAATTTCCGGCAGACGGCGCGGCGTTGCAGAGATCGTGGTAGGTTAGGCGCGTTGCAGTTTTGGTTTCCAGAGACTCTGTGTGCGCCTGGCGGATTGTGGCCCCAGGCGCTCTTTGTTGTGTCCGGAGTTCTCCGGGCGGGGCGACCAGCAGCGACAGGTACGCCGCGCACTCGCGCGCGGTGTGCTCCTCTTCGGTCCGCAACAGGTGCGGGTCCGAACGTTCCGTCAAGGAGACGAAACACATGGCAAT
Organism: Micromonospora chaiyaphumensis; assembly: GCF_900091435.1. GTDB lineage: Bacteria > Actinomycetota > Actinomycetes > Mycobacteriales > Micromonosporaceae > Micromonospora > Micromonospora chaiyaphumensis. Next base: position 180,270 of record NZ_FMCS01000004.1, on the reverse strand, counting down.
TGGCACCGTCAAGTGGTTCAACGCTGACAAGGGCTTCGGCTTCATCACCCCGGACGACGGCGGCGCCGACGTCTTCGCCCACTTCTCGGCGATCCAGACCTCCGGCTACCGGAGCCTGGACGAGAACCAGCGGGTCGAGTTCGAGGTGACCCAGGGCCAGAAGGGCCCGCAGGCGGAGAACATCCGTCCGCTCTGATCTTCGGATCAGCCAGTAACACCCATCGCGCCCCCCGGGCGCGGTGACGGGCCGGTCCGCTGCGCCGCCCACCCGCTCCGCGGGACGTGGCGTGCTGTGGCGGGCCGGCCCGTACCTTTCGGTTCGTGCTTGTGACCACCGGTGACGCCGGTGACGCGCCGCTCCCGGCGCCCTTCCTCGACACGTGCCGCGTCGAGGAAGGCTTTCCGCATGACCATGACCATGTCCACCTTCGCCGCCACCGGCCTGGCCCCGGCGCTGGTCACCGAGCTGGCCGCGCAGGGCATCACCGAGCCGTTCCCGATCCAGGCGGCGACCCTGCCGGACTCGCTGGCCGGCCGCGACGTGCTCGGCCGTGGTCGCACCGGCTCGGGCAAGACGCTCGCCTTCGGGCTGCCGTTGCTGCACCGCACGGCCGGTCGCCGGGCCGGCTCCCGCCGCCCGCTGGCGCTGGTGCTGGTGCCGACCCGCGAGCTGGCCCAGCAGGTCACCGCGGCGCTCACCCCGTACGCCCGGGCACTCGGGCTGCGCTGCGCCACCGTGGTCGGCGGGCTCTCCCTCCAGCGGCAGGCGGACGCGCTGCGCGCCGGCGCCGAGGTGCTGGTGGCCACCCCGGGCCGGCTGCACGACCTGATCGACCGGGGTGACGCCCGGCTCGACCAGGTGGCCGTCACGGTGCTCGACGAGGCCGACCAGATGGCCGACATGGGCTTCCTGCCGCAGGTGACGAAGTTGCTGGAGCAGGTCGCGCCGAACGGCCAGCGGATGCTGTTCTCGGCCACCCTGGACGGCGGCGTGGACAAGCTGGTCCGCCGCTTCCTGAGCAACCCGGTGTCGCACTCCGTCGACCCGGGCACCGCCACGGTGACCGCCATGACCCACCACGTGCTGCATGTCGAGGCGGAGGACAAGCCGGCCGCGCTGGCCCACATCGCCGCCCGGGAGGGCCGCACCATCCTGTTCATGGCGACCAAGCACCGGGCCGACCGGGTCGCCCGCCAACTGCTCGCCAAGGGGGTACGCGCCGCCGCCCTGCACGGCGGCAAGACCCAGCCGCAGCGCACCCGGATCCTGGAGCAGTTCCGCACCGGCCAGGTCACCGCCCTGGTGGCCACCGACGTGGCGGCCCGGGGCATCCACGTCGACGGGCTGGACCTGGTGGTCAACGCCGACCCGCCGACCGAGGCGAAGGACTACCTGCACCGGGGCGGGCGGACCGCCCGGGCGGGGGAGTCCGGCACCGTGGTCACCCTGGTCCTGCCGGAGCAGCGCCGGGACGTCTCCCGGCTGATGACCGTCGCCGGCATCACCCCGCACACCGCCCGGGTGCGCCCCGGCGACGAGGAGCTGGCCCGCGTCACCGGCGCCCGCCAGCCCACCGGTGTCCCGGTCAGCCTCACCCCGCCGCCCGCGCCGCACCCCGCGCCGGCCTCCCGGCCGTCCCGGTCCCGCCGCCCGCGCCGCCGGGGCTGATCCTCCGCGCCGGCCTCCCGGCCGTCCCGGTCCCGCCGCCCGCGCCGCCGGGGCTGATCCTCCGCGCCGGCCTCCCGGCCGTCCCGGTCCCGCCGCCCGCGCCGCCGGGGCTGATCCTCCGCGCCGGCCTGGCGGGCGGCGGTGTCCGGCGTGCCGGGACGCCGCCGCCCGCCGAGCCGGGGTCGATCGGTCCGGGCCGCGTCGCACCCGCGGCCCGGTTCCGGCCGGACGATGGTCAGGACGCCGCGGCGCGGTCGGCCAGCAGGTCGGCGAGGGTGGTGCGGTCGACCACCAGGGCGATCGCGCCGTCCACCGCCAGCCACACGTCCCGCAGCCCGGCGGCCACCCCGTGGTAGCCGGCCCGGTCGGCGGGCATGCCCCGGACGCTGGTCAGCGCGCCGCCAACCGCCCGCAGCACGTCGCCCACGCTGATGTCGGCGGGTGGGCGGGTGAGCGCGTACCCGCCCTCGGTGCCGCGGTGGCTGTGCAGCAGCCCGGCCCGGCGCAGGTCGAGCAGGATGCCCTGGAGGAAGCTGAGCGGGATGTCCTGGCGCTCGGCCAGGCTCGCCGCCTTGACCAGCTCGCCGCCCCCGTACCCCCCGTCGCCGGTGGACCCGGCGGCGTCGGCGACGGCGAGCATGGCCCGGAGCGCGTAGTCGGCGCGCGCGGAGACGTACACGGCCTCAGTTGCCGGCCTGGTCCAGCACGCCCCAGCGGCGGCGGATCGCCTTGTCGGCCGCGCCGAACGCGGCGTCCACCAGCAGGCCCACCACCAGGATCACGATCATGATGGCCATCAGCCGGGGCGCCTCGCTCAGCTCCCGGGCGTAGGTGAGCTGCGCGCCGATCGACGTCCGGGTGGCGATGACCACCAGCAGCTCGCCGGCCATGAGACTGCGCCAGGCGAACGCCCAGCCCTGCTTGAGTCCGGCCACGATGGCCGGCAGCGCGGCGGGCGCGATCACGTACCGGTAGAGGTTCAGCCCGTGGGCGCCGAGGTTGCGGCCGGCCCGGACCAGCAGCGGCGGCACGTAGTCGACGCCGTGGATGACGCCGTTGGCGACCGAGGGCGCCGCCCCGAGCACCACCACGAAGAAGATCGCCTGCTCGCTGAGCTGGAAGAGCAGGATCGCGAGGGGGAACCAGGCGATCGACGGCATGGTCTGCAACGCGGTGATCATCGAGCCGAGCGCGGCGCGGAGCACCTTCACCCGGGCCACGGCCAGGCCGAGCAGCAGGCCCACCGAGACCGCGGCCGCGAAGCCCACGGCGGCGCGCCGGGCGGTGGTGGCCAGGCCCTCCCAGAGCGCCGAGCTGACCAGGTAGTGGCCGAGATCCTCGAAGACCACCGCCGGTCCGGGCAGCGCCCACGGATCCTTCCAACCGGTCCAGACCACGGCCTGCCAGAGGGCGATGGCCAGGGCGAGGGCGGCCAGCTTCGGCCAGAGCGCGGACCAGCCGCGGCGCAGCCGGGACGGCGCCTTCTCCTGGCCGGCGATCTCCAGAGCGTCCAGACCGGAGATCTCCGCGTCGGTGCGCGGGGAGCCGGCGAGCGTGTCACTGGCCATGGCGGCCCACCTCCGTACGCAGCCGGTCGGTGACGTCGGCGGCGATGGCCGCGATCTCCGGCGAGTCGATCCGCCGGGGTCGCGGCACGTCGACCTCGGTGGAGTAGATGATCCGGCCGGGCCGGCTGGAGAGCAGGATGATCCGGTCGGCGAGCCGGGCCGCCTCGCGGACGTTGTGGGTCACGAAGATCACGGTGAGCTTCCGCTCGGACCAGATCCGTTCCAGCTCGTCGTGCAGGATGTCCCGGGTCATGGCGTCGAGCGCGCCGAACGGCTCGTCCATCAGCAGCACCGGCGTGTCCAGGGCGAGCGTGCGGGCCAGCGCGACCCGCTGCCGCATGCCGCCGGAGAGCTGGTGCGGGCGCTTGCGGCCGAACTCCGACAGGTGGACGGTGCGCAGCAGTTCCGCGACCCGCGCCCTGCGCTCCGCCCGGGGCAGCCCGCGCAGCTTGAGCGGCACCTCGACGTTGCCCTCGACGGTGAGCCACGGGAACAGCGCCGACTCCTGGAACATCAGCCCGGGGTTGACCCCCTCGCCCAGGTCGATCCGGCCGCCGCTGACCCGGTCCAGCCCGGCGACCAGGTTGAGCAGCGTGCTCTTGCCGCAGCCGGACGCGCCCACCAGGCAGACGAACTCGCCGGGGGCGACGTCCAGCGAGACCCCGTCCAGTGCCAGGACGGCCTGTTCGCCCTGGCCGTACACCTTGGTCACGCCGCGCAGCGCGACCGAGCCGGTCGCGCTGCGCGGGGTCGTCGTGGTCGACGTCACGGCTGGACGACCTCGGCCTTGCCCTGGGCCTTGAGCACCTCGTTCAGGTACTTCAGGTCGTAGAGGCCGTTCAGGTCGACCGGCTGGGTGAGCCCGACGGCGACGGCGTGGTCCAGGCCGGTCTTCAGCGAGGCCGGGATCGGGTCGTTGGTGAACTCCAGCGTCGGCCAGGCCTGCTTGATCAGCTTGAGGTCCAGCGGCTTGCCGGTGATCTTGCCGATGTGGTCGGAGATGGCCTGCTGGGCCTCGTCCGGCTTGCTGTTGACGAACTCGTTGGCCGCGACCTGCCCCTCGACCAGCTTCTTCACCACGTCCGGGTGGGCCTTGAGGAACTTGGTGCTGACCAGCAGGTTGGTGATGACGAACTTCTTGTCCGGCCAGAGGTCGCGCTCGTCGACCAGCACCTTGCCGCCCGCGTTGATCAGCCGGGAGACGAAGGGCTCGGGCACCCACGCGCCGTCGATGGCGCCGCTGCCGAAGGTCTCGACGGTCTGCGCGTTCTCCTGGGGGACCACCTTGACGTCGCCGCCGCCCTCCTTGGTGGTCTGGAGGCCCTTCTCCTTGAGCCAGTAGCGCAGCGCGACGTCCTGGGTGTTGCCGAGCTGCGGGGTGGCGATCTTCTTGCCGCGCAGCTGCTCCACCGAGGTGATCTCCGGCTTCACGACCAGCGCGACGCCGCCGGACGCGGCGCCGGACACGACCCGGACCGCCTCGCCCTTCGACTTCGAGAAGGCGTTCACGGTCGGGTTCGGACCGATGTACGTAGCGTCGAGCGCGCCGGAGAAGACCGCCTCGATGGCCGCCGGACCGGCGTTGAAGGTCTTGGTCTCCAGCGTGACGTCGCCGCCCAGCTTCTCCTTGAAGATGCCCTTCTCCACGCCGACGACGGCCGGCGCGTGGGTGATGTTCGGGAAGTAGCCGAGGCGCAGCGTCACCGGACCGGAGCCGCCGGCGGCTCCGTCGCTGTCGTCGCCGCAGGCCGCGGTGGCGCCCAGGGTGGCCGCGCCGACCACGGCGAGGGTGGCCAGGGTGACCAGGCGGCGGAAGGGGAGCCGTCTCATCGTGTATCCAATCCGCAGTATTCCTACTTAGTTGGTAGGAAGACTGGGGCAGGCGACGGGCGGCGTCAAGACCCCGCCACCATTCGGGACGCGCGACCTGGGGATTGTCGACAATTCCCACCTGTTCGGTGGAGATGGCAACGCCGGTCGGCCCCCGCCCGGCACCGCCGTCCGGTGGGCCCGCGCACACCGCCGGTGCACGTGCGGCGGACGCAGTAGGGTCGATCACGTGCCGACGCGGAGAGCGAGAATTCCAGCGACGAAATACCCGGTCGAGCGGTTCACGCTCGACAACGGCCTGCGGGTGGTGCTCACCCCCGACCGCAGCGCCCCGGTCATCGGGGTGGCGGTGGTCTACGACGTCGGCATCCGCTCCGAGCCCGAGGGACGCACCGGCTTCGCGCACCTCTTCGAGCACCTCATGTTCCAGGGCTCGGAGAACCTGGAGAAGCTGGCCCACTTCCGGCACGTCCAGGGCGCCGGCGGCACCTTCAACGGCTCCACCCACCTGGACTACACCGACTACTACGAGACCCTGCCCAGCAACGCGCTGGAGCGGGCGCTCTTCCTGGAGGCCGACCGCATGCGCGGCCCCCGGCTGACCGAGGAGAACCTGCGCAACCAGGTCGACGTGGTCAAGGAGGAGATCCGGGTCAACGTGCTCAACCGGCCGTACGGCGGGTTCCCCTGGCTCACCCTGCCGCCGGTCATGTTCGACACCTTCCCCAACGCGCACGACGGCTACGGCTCCTTCGACGACCTGGAGTCGGCCACCGTCGGCGACGCGGCCGACTTCTTCCGCCGCTACTACGCCAGCGGCAACGCCGTCCTGGCGGTCAGCGGGGACGTCGACGTGGCCGAGGCGACCGCGCTGATCGAGCGGCACTTCGGCGACGTGCCGGCCCGGCCCGCGCCGGAGCGCCCCGACTTCGCCGAACCCGACCTCACCGCGGAGCGGCGCACCTCGTACACGGACCAGCTGGCCCCGCTGCCGGCGGTGGCCGGTGCCTGGCGGGTGCCCGACCCGGTGACCGACTTCGCCGGCTACCTCCCGTACGTGGTGCTGGCCGAGGTGCTCACCGACGGCGACGCCTCCCGGCTGGTCGAGCGGCTCGTCCAGCGGGACCGCTCGGTCACCAGCCTCGGCGGCTACCTCGGCTTCATGGGCGACCCGTTCGACGTGCGCGACCCCACCGCGCTGCTGCTCCAGGCGCACCTGCCGCCGGGCGGCGACGTGGACAAGGTGCTGCGCACCGTCGACGAGGAACTGGACCGGCTGGCCACCGACGGCCTGACCGAGGGGGAGCTGGCCCGGACCCAGGCGCGAATGGCCACCCACCTGCTGCGGGACACCGACGCGGTGCTCGGCCGGGCGCTGCGGATGGCCGTCCTGGAACAGCAGCGCGGCGAGCCGGGCCTGCTCAACGAGCTGCCCCGGCTGGTCGGCGAGGTGACCGACGAGCAGGTCCAGGCCGCCGCCGCCACCCTGCGGCCGGAGCGCCGCGCGTCGATCGAGGTCATCGCCGGAGGTGCCCGATGAGTGCGACCGTCGAGACGGGTACCCGGCCACTGCCGGCGCTCGGCCCCAACCGCAGGCTCAAGCTGCCCAAGCAGGCCGAACGCACGCTCGGCAACGGCCTCACCGTGATCGCCGTACGCCGCAGCGCGATCCCGCTGGTGGAGCTGCGGCTCTGGATGCCGTTCGGGCGTACCCACCTGGCCCGCGGCGGGATGCTCGCCCAGACCCTGCTCTCCGGCACGGAGACGCACACGGCGACCCAGCTCGCCGCCGAGTTGCAGAAGGTCGGCGGTGGGCTCTCCGCCGGCATCGACCCGGACCGGCTCATGCTCTCCGGCGCGGGCCTGGTCACCGGCCTCAACCGGATGCTGGAGCTGCTCGCCGACGTGCTCACCGGGGCCACCTACCCGGCCGACTGGGTGGAGACCGAGCGGGACCGGCTGGTCGACCGGATCCAGGTGGCCCAGAGCCAGCCCGCCCACCTGGCCCGCACCGCGCTGCTCAAGCGGATCTACGGCCGGCACCCGTACGCCGTCCAGACCCCCGAGCCCGACCAGGTGCGCGCCGTGAAGCCGCCGGTGCTGCGCCGGCTGCACGCCGAGCGGGTGCACCCGGCCGGCGCGGTGCTGGTGCTGGTCGGCGACGTGCAGCCGGAGCGGGCCCTGGACGCCGCCGAGCAGGCGCTCTCCGGCTGGAAGGGGGAGGGGCAGCCCGCCGAGCTGCCGCCCGCGCCGCCGCTGGAGCCCGGTCCGCTGCTGCTGGTCGACCGCCCCGGCTCGGTGCAGTCGTCGCTGCGGCTCGCGTTGCCCGCGGTGCCCCGCACCCACCCCGACCACGCCGCGCTGCAACTGGCCAACCTGGTCTTCGGCGGCTACTTCTCCTCCCGCTGGGTGGAGAACATCCGCGAGGACAAGGGCTACACGTACGGGCCGCACTCGCTGGTCGAGCACTCGGTGGCCGGGTCGGTGCTGGTGGCCGCCGCCGAGGTGGCCACCGAGGTGACCGCGCCCGCCCTGCTGGAGACCATGTACGAGCTGGGCCGGCTGGCCGCCCTGCCGCCCAAGCCGGACGAGCTGGAGCAGGCCCGCCAGTATGCTCTCGGCACGCTCCAGCTCGGCATGTCCACCCAGGCCGGCCTGGCGTCGCTGACCAGCGCGTACGCCGGCAACGGGCTGCGCCTCGACTTCCTGGCCGAGCACGCCGCCCGGCTGGCCGCGGCGACGGTGGACGACGTGGCCGCGGCGGCGGCCCGCTACCTCGCCCCGGCACGGGCGGTCACCGTGGTGCTCGGCGACGCCGAGAAGGTGGCGGACTCTCTGGCCACGCTGGCGCCGGTCCAGACGGAGTCCGCGTGAGCGCGAGGAGTGAGCCGGGCCTGCGAGCCCCGCAGTCGCGAACGAAAGAAGGCACGGCGTGACGGGCGAGCCCGCTCCACCGCTGGCCCGGACCACGCTCGACCGGGCGGCGCACCGGCGGACCGACCCGGGCTGGCTCGCCGAGGCGTGGGAGCAGGCGCGGGTGCTCGTGCTGGACTCGACCGACGACGGCCGGGCGCTGGTCCGCGGCGAGGCGGCGCCACCGGAACTGGTGCTGGTCGGCTCCGGTGAGCTGCCCGAGGTGCCCCGGTCGGTGCCGATGTTCCTCGGCGTCGAGGCGGACGGCGTGCCGGTCTTCGCGGTGGACGCGCCGCTGCCCGAGCTGGCCGGCACCCGCCGGGTCAACCTGCGCGAGGTCGGCCACCTGTTGACCGACCGCGACGCCGGGATCTTCACCACGGCGCTGGCGCTGCTCAACTGGCACGTGCGGCACGGCTTCTCCTCGTCGAACGGGCAGGCGACCCAGGTGGACGAGGCCGGCTGGTCCCGCGTCGACGCGGGCGGCGGGCGGATCTGGCCGCGTACCGACCCGGCGATGATCGTGCTGGTGCACGACGACGTGGACGGCCCGGACGGGCGCTGCCTGCTCGGCAACAACGCCACCTGGCCGAGCACCCCGGGCGAGCGCCGCTACTCCTGCCTGGCCGGCTACGTCGAGCCGGGGGAGTCGGCCGAGGCCGCCGTGCTGCGCGAGGTCCGCGAGGAGGTCGGCGTCGAGGTCGAGGAGATCGGGTACGCCGGCAGCCAGTCCTGGCCGTTCCCCGGTTCGCTGATGCTGGGCTTCCTGGCCCGCGCCGACGCGGACGCGCCGATCCGGGTGGATCCGGCCGAGATCGCCCACGCCCGCTGGTTCAGCCGGCGGGAGATCGGCGCGGCGCTGGCCGGCCAGCCGGTCCGGGTCGACGGCGGCGACCGCCTGCTCCTCCCGCCACCCTCGTCGATCGCCCTCTTCCTGGTCCACCGCTGGCTCGACGGCCACTGCTGACGGGCGATCAGCTGACCGTCCGCGAAACCGACCCCGGTGATCATGAGGTGGGCGTGGGCTGGACGGAGTCCCGGCCCGGACCGTCGTTGCCGCGGCGGTCTCGGGCCGGGAACACGGGCCGTCGTGACCGAAAAAGGCGTGGAACGCGGCGGGGGAGCCGGTCCGGTCACGACGGACGTCAGCGGGTCAACTGCCGCCCCAGTGGTACGGGTGACCCGGTGCCAGGTCCTCGATGGGCAGCACCTTGACGCGGTGCCGGCCGGCCCGGACGGCCCCCACGGTGGACAGCGCCCGGGCGAGCAGCAGGGCGGCGTCCCGGTCCTCGGCGTGGACGACCTGGCGGCGGGACTCCGGGAGGCTCGTCTCGTCCCGCAGCCGACCCCCGCCGGCCCACGCGGCGGCGATGTCGCTGTCGGCGGCGGCACGGATCTCGGTGCGGACGATCAGGAACCGCATGGTGGCCCCCGGGTGCGGACGGACGGATGCAGACTGCAACTTCCACGTCACTCTTGCGTCATGTTACGCCCGCGCGTCGTCACAGCAAGTGAAACCCGCCTATCGTTCGCGGCATCGACCGATCGGGTGACCCCGGCTCAGCACGGTTGTCGGGGGTGGACGCGCAAGGGGCCGCCGGCAGCACGCCGACGGCCCCCGTGACCTCGCCAGATCAGTTCAGGTCGAACTGGCCGTTCTTCGCCCCGGCGATGAAGCCGAGCCAGCCGGCCCGGTTGAACAGCAGCACCGGCCCGCGTGGGTCCTTGCTGTCCCGCAGCGCCACCGCCTCGGGTCCGGTGCGCAGGGGCGCGACCTCCACGCAGTTCGAGGTCTGGCTGCGGGTGCTCTTGCGCCAGGCGAGGCCGGCGAGCTGCTCGGACGAGCTGTTGCGGATCTCGTTCATGGTTCTGCTCCTGGTCTGGAGTGCTCCGATGGGGACGAGTGACGCCGCAGGCCGGACGGTCCCCGTGGATCACCGGTCCGTCGTCAGGCGCCCCGAGTCGCGGCGGCGCTGGGTCGGCGCCGTTGTCGGCCCGAACGCCACTGTGGACTCGGCTGCCGTGCCGGTCAGCCGTCCCGTCGCCTCGATCAGCCAGGAGAGGGTGTCCGATGCGGAGAGCGCCGCCGAGCATAGCCACTCGAACACCACTTTATAGCGATTTAGGGTGTTTGCCTCGGTCGACATGACGTCGGTGAACCCACCTTCGATGGCCAACGTCTCCGGATCGAGCGGATCGGCGAACCGGTAGACCGAGAAGGCGGTCGGCGGGAGATACCAGTCGCCGACCCGGGTGTCGCGCAGCAGCAGGCGCAGGGTCACGTTCGGCAGCAGGGCCAGCTCGCAGAGATGGACGATCTGCTCGTGCAGCACCTCGGGCGGGCCGGCCCGGCGGCCGAGCGCGGCCTCCTCCAGCACCGCCGTGTAGCGCGGCGCGTCGGGGGAGCGGGTCAGCAGCGACTGGCGGGCCTGCCGGGCGCGTACCTCGGTCTCCGGGTCCTCGATCTCCAGGTCGCCGGCCTCCTCGGCCACCTGGGCCGCGGACATGATCCGGTGCCGGGCGTAGCCCGGGGTCTGCAACAGCCCGGGCACCAGCACCGGGTTGTACTCGGAGATCTCCGCGCACCCCGCCTCCAGCTCGGCGAAGCCGCGCTGCTGCGGGGTCATCACCGGGAAGTTGCGCAGCCAGCCGCGCATGTCGCCGGCCTCCTGGGTGATCCCCAGCAGCTCCTCGCGCAGCTCACCCTCCGCTCCGTAGAGGGTCAGCAGGACGCCGACGTCGTCCGGGTCGGGACGGCTGCGGCCGTTCTCCAGACGGGACAGCTTGGACGCGGAGGCCCAGCCGATCCGTTCGATGACCTGGTCGCCGGTGAGGCCGGCCTGTTCGCGCAGTCGGCGCAGCTCGGTGCCGAGCCTGCGACGGCGCAGGATCGGGCCTGGTGCGGCAGGAGGCACGGTGTCCTCTTTCCCGTCGACCGTCGCAGGACGCGACGGTAACTGTATGAAATTCGCCCCCCACGGTCAGTATGGACGGCGCGACCGGTGTCGGAGGGTCCGGCGGGGGCGTGTCACGCGACAAAAACCGGAGGGAGCCCGATGCGCACCGTCCTGCGCCGCCCCGACTTCCGCCTGCTCTTCGTCGCGCTGCTGGCGAGCATGGCGGCCGAGTCGATCCTGCTGCTGGCCCTGGCCGTCTGGGTCAAGGACCTCACCGGGTCGGACGGCATGGCCGGGGCGACCATCTTCGCCGTCATCGCGCCCATGGCGCTGGCCCCGCTGGTCGGCTGGGTGGTCGACCGGTGCCGCCGCCGGCCCTTCTTCGTGGCCGCCAACCTCGGCACGGCGCTGCTGCTCTGCCCGCTCCTCGCGGTCCGCGACCGCGCCGACGTCTGGGTGATCTACGTGGTGGCGGCGCTGTACGGACTGTCGTACATCACGTTGAGCGCGGTGCTCAGCGGGCTCATCCGGCACCTGGTGCCGAGCGACCTGCTGGCCGACGCCAACGGGGTGCTGCAGACCGTCCGGCAGGGGCTGCGGCTGGTCGGCCCGCTGGCCGGGGCCGGGCTCTACGCCGCGGTCGGCGGCTGGCTGCTGGTCGCCCTGGCCATGTCCGGCTTCCTCGCCGCCGCCGCGGTGGTCGGCGTGCTCCGGGTCACCGAGACGGCGCCGGCCCGGCCCGCGCGTCGCTGGCCGGCCGGGCTGGGCGCCGGGCTGCGCCACCTGGCCGGCGACCCCGCGCTGCGCCGGGCCCTGCTCGGGTACGGGCTGGGCTCGCTCATGATGGGCTTCACCGAGTCGCTGATCTTCGCGTACGTCGACCTGGGGCTGGGCCGGGACGCCGCGTTCGTCGGTGTGCTGGTCACCGTGCAGGGGGTCGGCGGGCTGGCCGGCGGGCTCGTCTCCGCCGCAGTGGTGCGCCGGGCCGGCGAGGTGGGCGCACTGGCCGCCGGGGTGACCTTCTTCGGTCCGGCCGCGCTGGCGCTCGCGTACCCCCGGCTCTGGCTCGGCGTGGTGGCCCTGCTGCTGGCCGGGGTCTCCCTGCCGCTGACCATGGTCGGGCTGAACACGCTGATCCAGCGGCGGACCCCGCCGGGGCTGCTGGGCCGGGTCGCGGCCGCCGCGGAGGCGGTGGTGAGCGGCCCGCAGGCGGTCTCCATCGGGGCCGGCGCGCTGCTCGTCGGCGTGTTCGACTACCGCCTGCTCTTCGCCCTGGTCGGGGTGACCACCACGGCCGCCGGCCTCTACCTCTGGCACGGCCGGCGGCTCACCGCGCCCCGGCCCGTCCTGGTCCACGTGCCGGCCCCGCGCCGCCCGCTCGACCACGAGGTGCTCGCCGCGACACGCCGGCGCCGGACGCCATAGACGCGACAGCGGCCGCCCCCGGGCAGGGGCGGCCGCTGGTCGCAGGGTGCGGCCGGGTCAGCCGGCGAGGCTGGCCAGGTGCTGCTTGACCTGGACGATCGAGGGGTTGGTCAGGGCGCTGCCGTCGTCGAACCGCAGCGTCGGGACGGTCTGGTTGCCGCCGTTGACGCTCATGACGAACTCGGCGGCCTTCGTGTCCTGCTCGATGTCGACCACCTCGTACCCGATGCCCTCCCGGTCGAGCTGCGACTTCAGCCGGTGGCAGTAGCCGCACCACGAGGTGGAATACATCGTCAACATGGTCAGGTCCTCCAAGGGGTGACTCGAGCCCGGTCCGGTCAGGCCAGGCTAGTCGCTGCAACATCGCCGGAGGCTGGAATGATTCCTGGCTGTGGTGGTTCACTCAGCGGCGGAACGGGTGCTGGCCGGCCTCGACCCGGAGCAGCGGTCCGCGGTGACCGCCCCGGCCGGCCCGGTCTGCATCCTGGCCGGCGCCGGGACCGGCAAGACCCGGGCCGTGACCTCCCGGATCGCGCACCGGGCGCTGACCGGCGACATCTCCGCCCGGCATGTGCTGGCGGTCACCTTCACGGCCCGCGCCGCCGCCGAGATGAGGGCCCGGCTCACCGGGCTGGGCGTGGGCGGCGTCCAGGCCCGCACCTTCCACGCCGCCGCGCTGCGCCAGGTCCGCTACTTCGCGCCCCGGCTGCTGGAGGGCCGGGCCATGCCGGAGCTGCTGGACAGCAAGGTCCGGGTGGTGACCCTGGCCGCCGCCAAGGTGGGCCTGCGCGCCGACCGGGCCGCCGCCCGGGACCTGGCCGGGGAGATCGAGTGGGCCAAGTCGTCGCTGGTCGAACCGGGTGAGTACGTGGTGGCCGCGGCCAAGGCGCTGCGCGAGACCCCGCACGAGCCGGCGAAGGTGGCCGAGGTCTTCGCCGCGTACGAGCGGCTCAAGCGCGGCAACGGGGTCATCGACTTCGAGGACATGCTGCGCGCCGCGGTCTGGGGGATCGAGGAGCACGCCGACGTCGCCGAACAGGTCCGCGGCCAGTACCGGCACTTCGTGGTCGACGAGTACCAGGACGTCAACCCGCTCCAGCAGCGGCTGCTGGACGCCTGGCTCGGCGGCCGGGACGACCTCACCGTGGTCGGCGACGCCAGCCAGACCATCTACTCGTTCACCGGGGCGACCTCCTCCTACCTGGTCGACTTCCCGCGCCGCCACCGCAACGCCACCGTGGTCCGGCTGGTCCGGGACTACCGGTCCACCCCACAGGTGGTCGGGCTGGCCAACGCGGTGATCTCCCAGGCCCGGGGCGCCGAGGCCCGGCTGCGGCTGGAGCTGCACGGCCAGCGCCCGCCGGGCCCTGAGCCCGAACTGCGGATCTTCACCGACGAGCCGGCCGAGGCCAACGCGGTCGCGGCCCGCTGCCGGGCGCTGGTCGACGGCGGCACCCCGGCCCGCGAGATCGCCGTGCTGTTCCGCACCAACGCGCAGTCCGAGGCGTACGAGAAGGCGCTCACCGAGGCCGGCGTCCCGTACGTCGTGCAGGGGGCGGAGCGCTTCTTCGAGCGCCCCGAGGTGCGCCAGGCCATGGTCGCGCTGCGCGCCGCCACGCGGTCGATCCCGGGGGAGACCCCGCTGCCGGCCGCCGTGGTGGAGGGGCTCGCCGCGGTCGGCTGGGCGCCGGACGCGCCCCCGGCCGGTGGCGCGGCACGCGAGCGGTGGGAGGCGCTCGCCGCCCTGCTCCAGCTCGCCGAGGAGTACGCGGCGACGCCCGAGGTCGTGCCGATCGGTGAGGCCGCCGCGATCGAGCGCCCCGTCAGCCTGAGCGACTTCAACGAGGAGCTGGCCCGGCGGGCCGCCCAGCAGCACGTGCCCACCGTGGAGGGGGTGACGCTCGCCTCACTGCACTCGGCCAAGGGCCTGGAGTGGGACGCCGTCTTCCTGGTCGGGCTGGCCGAGGGCACGCTGCCCACCACCTACGCGAAGACCCCCGAGCAGGTCGAGGAGGAGCGTCGGCTGCTCTACGTGGGGATCACCCGGGCCCGGGAGTGGCTCTGGCTGTCGTACGCGGCGGCCCGCTCGCCCGGTGGCCGGGCCCGGCGGCCGTCCCGCTTCCTGCCCCAGCTGGACCGCTCCGGCGGCGGCGAGCGGGCCGGCGCGGGCGCGGCCCGGCGCACCGAGCGGCGGCGCACCCAGGTGGTCTCCTGCCGGATCTGCGGCGCCACGCTGCTGGCCGGTGCGGACCGGAAGCTGGGCCGCTGCCCGACCTGTCCGTCCGACCTGGACGAGGAGCTGTACGAGCGGCTGCGCGAGTGGCGGCAGCGGGTGGCCGGGGCGCAGAAGGTGCCGGCGTACGTGGTCTTCACCGACGCCACGCTCACCGCGCTGGCCGAGCGGAAGCCGGGCCGCACCGAGGAGCTGGTCGCAATCGCCGGGATCGGCCCCCGCAAACTGGGACTTTACGGCGATACGGTGCTGGCCCTGGTGGCCGGTGCGGGGGTGGACGATGTCTGCCCGCAGAAAAGTTTCGAAATCTAGCCGTAAATCGTTTGCCCTCGCCCCGAGGCGAGGAATAGCCTCATGGCACACCTCGCGAGCGGCGCCATTCTGGCTGCTCACGGGGGATGAGTCCAAGGTCGGCACGAGGAACGTTGAGGGAGGTGGCACCCGTGGAGATCTTCACCTATGAGCGTCTGGCGGCGATGCCAGCTGCCTGCGCTCCGCTGTCGTCCGTCCGGGTGGCCCTTGCCGCTCGACCGTCGGCTCCGCAGGTGCACCAGGTCCAGGTTCAGGCCGAGCTGAACCTGACCGTCGCGCCGCTGGCGGAGATCGAGGGGACCAGTGGCTTCACGGGCATGGGCATCGGTGACGTCAAGAAGCGCACGGATGTCCGCGGCGTTCCACCTCGAGGTAGACCGGTCTGATCCACCAGACCACCGGCTCACCTCGAGGCCGCGGAACCCGCACACCGGGATCCGCGGCCTCAGTTTTTTTGCACCGCCGTAGTGCCGAAGTACGTCGGAAATGCGATCCACGAGATCGAAGTGAGAGAGAGGTGACCGGAGGATGAGTCTGGCGTTGGCCCCCCTCGACGTGAGCGTCGAGGTGGAGGCGAACCTGCCCTGCCGGAAGTTCGACCCCGACCTGTGGTTCTCCGACTCGCCTGCCGAGCTCGAGCTGGCCAAGTCGCTCTGCGGGGACTGCCCGCTGCGCGTCGAGTGCCTCGCCGGCGCGGTGGAGCGGGCCGAGCCCTGGGGCGTCTGGGGCGGCGAGATCTTCGAGCGTGGCGCGGTCGTCCCGCGCAAGCGGCCCCGTGGCCGTCCGCGCAAGGAGGACCTCGCCCGTGACGCCCAGCTCCGGGTCGAGGCGGAGGCGCGACTGGCGGCCAGCGGGCTGTCCGAGTCGCGGAGCTCCGTCCGGCTGGCAGCCTGACACAACCCCGTTCCAACGTCCCCGCCGGTGATTTCACCGGCCGCGAGAAAGCCGAAACCGATGCTGCACCTGCCGAATGGAACCGAGATGCAACTACTCCACGAAGCGTTGTCCCGGGCTCGAATGCGCCGGCCTCAGGCCGGCACCACCACGAGCACTGAGGCAACCACTTCCGCCCGTACCGTCGCCATGCGTGGCCGCAGCCAGTCGGCCCGCGACCTGGGCGTTCTCTAGATCCCTACACCACGGAAGGGGCGGTGACCGTACGGTCACCGCCCCTTCGGCGTGCGTCGGTCAGCTCACCGGGGCGAAGCCGGGCAGCCAGCGCTCCAGGATCGCCCGGTAGGGCGCCTTCGCCTCCAGCTGGCACAGCACTCCGATCGAGCCCAGCGTCACCCGATGGATCATCAGGTACGACGGGGGCAGGTTGAGCTGCCGGCTGAGCTGGTAGGTGGGGGAGCGCGGGCTGGCCAGCCGGGCCGCCTGGGCGCGCAGCCAGGCCCGGGTGAACCGGAACTCGTCCGCGGCGATCGGCTCCAGCATCGGCCGGAGGAAGTCCAGCACCCCCTCGGCGTCGATCGGCTCGGTGGGGCTCACGAAACCCTCGTCCCGCAGCCCGGCCACCACCGCGTCCGCGTCGTCGCGCAGGGCCAGTGCGGCGATCCGGCCGATCGGCTCGGGGGTGCCCTCCGGCATCCGGGCCACCGCGCCGAAGTCGATCACGCCGAGCCGGCCGTCGGGGAGGAGCCGGAAGTTGCCCGGGTGCGGGTCGGCGTGCAGCAGCCCGGCGCGCATCGGCGCGGAGAGGTGCAGCTCGGCCATCAGCCGCCCGGCCTCGTCGCGCTGCTCCTCGGTGCCCTCCCGGATGATCTGCGACAGCGGGGTGCCCTCGACCCACTCGGTGATGAGCACCCGGGGCGCGGCGTCGAGCACCTCGGGGATGTAGATGTCCGGGTCGTCGGCGTACGCGGCGGCGAAGGCGCGCTGCGACTCGGCCTCCAGCTCGTAGTCCAGCTCCTCGGTGATCCGCTCACGCAGCTCGACGAGGAGCGGCTTGACGTCCAGCCCGGGCTGGATCGCGCGGAACATGCCGCCCAGCCGGGAGAGCTGCTTCAGGTCGGCGAGCAGGGCGTCCCCGGCGCCCGGGTACTGGATCTTCACGGCCACGTCCCGGTGGCGCGGGCCGCCGTTCGGCCCGTAGCCCGGGTCACGCCAGACCGCGCGGTGCACCTGGCCGATGCTGGCCGCGGCGGCCGGGGTGTCGTTGAACTCCACGAACCGGTCCCGCCAGTCCGGCCCGAGCTGCTCGGCGAGCACCTTGTGCACGGTCGCCGCGGGCAGCGGCGGGGCGGCCTCCTGGAGCTTGGTGAGCGCCTGCCGGTAGGGCGCCGCGATCTCGTCGGGCAGCGCCGCCTCGAAGACCGACAGGGCCTGCCCGAACTTCATGGCCCCGCCCTTGAGCTGCCCGAGCACGCTGAACAGCTGCTCGGCCGTGCGCTGCTGGATCTCGGCGGAGATGACGTCGGACGCGAGCCCGGTGACCCGCTTGCCCATGCCGAGGACGGTCCGACCGGCGAAACCGAGCGGCAGAGCGGCGAGCTTGGCGGTCCGGGACACGGCCCGGCGCGGGATGTCGGTCACCCGGTCATTGTTACCGACTCGGCGGGCCCGCTGCTGCTGTGCGGCCGGGAGCGGATGCGGCCGACCGGATCGGGCGACGCCCCGAGCATCCGCAGGCGGGGTGCGGCGGCCACCGGCGGTGCCGAAACCGCCCAGGCTGCCCGATTTCGACCGCACAGCCCAGGGTCTCCGGAATGCCCCCGTCGAGGTGGGTCAACGCCTCGGCCACCGCGTAGGCCGCCGCCGCCAGCCGGGTGGTGACCGCGCAGGCCCGGTCGCCGTTGCCGGCCGCGAGCTGGGCGGCGAGCGCCGGCCAGTCCGGGTCGCGGTCGGTCCGGTGCAGGTCGAGGCAGTGCAGGCAGGGGCCCACCGGTGGGCGGACCAGCGGGCCGACCACCGGCACGCCACCGCGCAGGTCGACCAGCAGGTGCGGCTGGCGGCGGCGCGCGTAGCCGGCGGCGAGCAGGGCCGCCGGGCGGTCCGCGCCGAGCTGGACCACCAGGTCGGCCCGGCCGGGCCGGAGCGGCGCGGTCGCCGTGCCCGGCGCGCACCGGGCCAGCGCCGCGCGCACCGCCGGTGCCAGCGGGCGGCCCAGCTCCGCGCCGGTTAGGCCGGTCCCCACCAGGTCACCCGGGCGGACCGGGCCGGCCAGATCGGGTACGACGTGCCCGACCCCGGCCTGCGCCAGCGCGACGGCGATCGCCGCGCCGAGCCGCCCGACCCCGCTGACCAGCACGCGCGCCGCGCGCCGGCGGCGCAGCAGCCGGGCCGGCGTGCCGGGCAGGGCGGGCGCGGCCAGTGCCAGGGCGTCGGCCTCGCCGGCGAGCCGGGCCCGGACCGGCCCGGTGAGGTCGCGGGGGAGCAGGCTCTGCGCGGGTACGACGAGAGCGGCGGCCCGGAGCGTGTCGAGCAGCATCCGGGCCTCGGCCGGCGGGACCCGCGCCTCGGTGGCGGCGGCGAGCACGGCCCGCTCGCTACGGGTGCCGTCGAGCAGGTCGAGCAGCCGGGCGGCACCCGGGCTGGTCACCTCCAGCAGCACGGCCCGGCCGGGTTCCACCCCGAGCTGGAGGGTGTGCCGGTCCCGCCAGAGCCGGGTCAGGCCGGGCAGCAGCGTCGGACGGGCGAGGGGCGTCGGGTCGGTCACGCCACGAATCGTGACCGTGTCCGCGCTCTCCGTCGATCGTTGTCCACAGGTGCGCCGGGCCCTGGCCAGGGTTGTCCACAGGAAAACCCGGGTTGTCCACAACCCGCCGGTAGCGACTGTCGGGTACGCGACGGGGGAGGGGCGGCTGCCGCCACCCCTCCCCCGTGCGACCCGGGCGGGTCAGACCTTGGCCTTGCCCAGGATGCGGTTCACTGTTGTGCCGCACACCGGGCACTTGCCCTTGGCCATGTTCATGCCGGTCTTCGAGACCTCCACGCGGCCCTCGAAGTCCCGCTTCTCCTTGCACTTCACGCAGTAACCGTTGTAGGTCTGGGCCTGGTCGGCCACGGTAGCCCTCCTCGTCTCGTCCACCGGACGCCTCCGGCGGGTTTCCCTGCGGCGGGCCACGCGTGGCGCCGGCGCCGGGGGGTTCTCCGCGATCACTCACATGACCGCTGGTTGGCGGACCCTACCCAGGTCTGGGCGGTTCCATGTCAGCTGTGCGTCGACTCTGTGAGTAAGTCGACGTCGAGAGTGTGCATGCCGCGTTACGTCGGATAAGTCAGTTTCGCGGGGACACGCCGGGTGAATGCCCACAGATCCCCCTTCGGGGCAGCCCCACCGCGACAGCTCGTCCGTAGATCACCTAACGTTGACAGGGGCCCGCAGGTGATGGTCAACTGCCGCCGCAAAGAAATTTTTCAGGACTCCTGACGACCAACCGCCATTTTCCGGGCGCGTGTCGTCGTGTTGACTCTTGCGGACCCCTGGTCAGTACGCATTAGCTTTCCCTCGTGACAGTCATCCGAGGCTGCGCGGACCAGTGATGGCCGGGACGCGGAAGCCCGTCGTCGAAGTACGGCGCAGCCAGCGCCGGCGGCGCACGGTGTCCGCGTACCGCGACGGGGAACGCGTCGTGGTGCTCATCCCCGACCAGTTCTCCCGCGCCGAGGAGAGCGAGTGGGTCGACCGGATGCTGGCCCGGCTCGCCGCCCGCGAGGGCCGGCTCGCCCGCTCGGACGCCGAGCTGCTGGCCCGGGCCACCCGACTGATCAACCTCTACCTGTCCGAGCACGGAGCGGCCGCCGCCCCGGCGAGCGTCCGCTGGGTGACCAACCAGAACGGCCGCTGGGGTTCCTGCACCCCCGCCGACCGCACCATCCGGATCTCCCACCGCATCCAGGACATGCCCGACTGGGTGATCGACTACGTGCTGCTGCACGAGCTGGCGCACCTCATCGTGCCGAGCCACAACGCCGCCTTCTGGGCCCTGGTCGGCCGCTACCCGAAGAGCGAGCGGGCCCGCGGCTACCTGGAGGGCGTAGCGGCAACCACCGGCGTCCCCCTGACCGACTGACCCCCTCCCTCTCTCCCCGCGCCGCCCCGCCGCGTCGATCATGAGGTTAGCCGCGCGTTTCGCCCGGTTTGTCGCGGCTAACTTCATGATCGACGATCGGGGTGGGGAGAGCTTGGAGGGTTGCCGTTCGGTGGGGACGGTACTTCGTCAAGATCGTGGGGATCTGCAGCCGTGCGGGCGGCGGCGGGCCGCGGGTTAGGGTCGTCGGGTGGCTCGACGTGTGGTGGTGGCGCTGCTTGGTCCGGTTCGGTGGACGCCCCCGGGCATCGATCCGGCGCGGTGGCGGAGCGCGCTCGCCGAGGACGTGGTGGACCTGCTGGCCACACTCAACGAGGTGGAGACCGCCGTAGCGGTGACGCCGGAGGACCGCTGGCTGGCCGACGCGGTGGTCTGGCCCGGCACGGCCGTCTACGAGGTGCCCGAACCCACCCCCGCCGCGGTGTTCGCCGCGCTCACCGGTTACGACCAGGCGGCCGTGATCGTCGCCGACGCGCCCGACGTGCCGGGGCTGACCCTCGGCAAGCTGCTCCGGCCGCTGACCAGCCGCCCGGTCGCGGTCGCCCCCGTCGAAGGGAGCGGGGCGGGGCTGCTCGGCGTGGCCGCCCGGCTGCCGGTGCCGGAGTGGTTGCCGGCGCTTGACCTGGACACCGCGGCGCCGGCCCAGGTGCGTGCGGCCGCCCCGCGCCCCGGCGACGTGGCGGTCACCGCCGGCTGGCGCCGGCTGCGCGGCCCGGCCGACCTGGCGACCCTCGACCCGGCCTTCGAGGGCTGGGAGGCGACCCGGGCGCTGCTCTCCGGCCAGCCCGGCTGACGAGCACCTCAAGCCCCGCCCGGGCCAGCCCAGCTCACGAGCACCTCGAGCCGCGCCGGGGCCAGCCCGGCCGGCGAGCACCTCAAGCGCGCCGGGGCCAGCCCGGCTGACGGGTGCCCGAAGCTGCGTCGGGGCCCGCACGAGGACTCGTGCGGGCCCCGGCGGACGTGCGGTGTCAGGACTTGTCGTCGTCCTCGCCCGGCGTCTGCTCCTCCGGCGCGCCGGGCGCCGTGAAGTCGAAGTTCGCCAGTTCCTCGTCCAGGTCGCTGGTGGTCGCGGCGAACGCCTCCGGGTTGGCGAAGTCCTCGTCCGACGGGAGCAGGTCGGGGTGTCCCCAGATCGCGTCCCGGCCGGCGATCCCGCGGTGCTCGGTGAGTGCCGACCAGAGCACGGTCGCCTCGCGCAGCCGGCGCGGCCGCAGCTCCAGACCCACCAGGGCGGCGAAGGTCTGCTCGGCCGGACCGCCGGCGGCCCGGCGGCGGCGGAACGCCTCGCCGAGGCGGACCACGTTCGGCAGCCGGTCGCCCGCGGCGCTGTCGACCACGTGGCACACCCAGCCCTCGACCAGGGCGAGCACGGTCTCCAGCCGGGCCAGCGACGCCTTCTGCGCCGGGGTGTCCTCGGGGGTGAAGATGCCCTCCAGGGCGATCGCCTGCATCGACTCCGGGTCGGTCGGGTCGACCCGGCCCATCGCCTCCTCGATCGCCTCCCGGTTGACCCGGATGCCCGCGGCGTAGTTCTCGACCGCGGTGAGCACGTGCCCGCGCAGCCACGGGACGTGCTGGAACAGCCGCTGGTGGGCGGCCTCCCGCAGGGCCACGTAGAGGCGGACCTCGTCCTCGGGCAGTTCGAGGCCCTCGCCGTACGCCCGGATGTTCGCGGGGATGAGCGCGGCGGTGCCGGCGGGGCCGAGCGGCAGGCCGATGTCGCCGGCGGAGAGCACCTCGGCGGCGAGCGAGCCGAGCGCCTGGCCGAGCTGGCCGCCGAAGAGGGCGCCGCCCAGGGTGGCGACCATCGACTGCATCGGGCCGAGCTGGGCCCGCGCCTCCGGCGGCACCAGGTCGCCCATGGCGCCGACCATCCGGCTGGCGACCGGATCGCAGAGCTTGCGCCACACGTCGAGGGTCTTGAAGATCCACTCGTTGCGGTTCCAGGCGACCGAGGTGCGGATGCCGGTGGGCCACGAGGTGGCCGGCTCCAGCCAGAGGTCGGCGATGCGCAGCGCCTCCTCCACCGCGTTGCGTTCGAACGGCGAGACCGCCGGGTCGCCGGCGGCGGCGAGCTGGCTCGCGGCCACCTGCCGGGCGAGGTCCCAGTTGACCGGCCCGCTGCCCGGCGCGGAGAGCAGGTGCTGCAACTGCGACATGAACTGCTGCATCTGCGCGGGATCGTTGGGGTCTGGTGGTTGCCCACCCGGGAGCGCGAAGCCGAACGGAATATCAGGCACGACCTCTACGGTACGCGCGCCCCGCCGCAGGTCGCGTGCGTCGGCGTTGCGCTGAGGGCGAAGTCCGGTGGTCACCGCGCCGGACGTTCCGGGCCGGATCGGTACGCTCTGGCGCATGAGACGTCGCGGCGTGACCGTACTCCTCGGTGCACTGCTCACCGCCCTGCTCAGCGTCGGCGTGCTGAGCGTGCCGATCCCGTACGTGGTGCTCGGTCCCGGCCCGACCGTCAACACCCTGGGCAGCGAGGACGGCAAGGAGATCATCCAGGTCTCCGGCCGGGCGACGTCCACCTCCGCCGGGCAGCTCCGGCTGACCACGGTGGGTGTGCAGCCCACCGTCCGGCTGCGGTCGGCGCTGGCCGGCTGGTTCTCCAAGGACGAGGCGGTGGTGCCACGCGAGCTGGTCTACCCGCCGGGGGAGTCGCAGGAGGAGGTCGAGCAGCGCAACGCCGAGGACTTCCAGAACTCGCAGACCAGCGCCGAGACAGCGGCCCTGCGCGAGCTGGGCTACCCGATCCGGGTGCTGGTCAAGGCGGTCACCGCGGGTGGGCCGTCGGTCGACGTGCTCAAGGCCAACGACGTGATCACCTCGGTCGACGGCCAGCCGGTGACGAGCGCGGCCCGGCTCACCGAGCTGATCCGGGCCAAGCCGGCCGGCACCGAGCTGAAGATCGGCTACACCCGGGCCGGTGCGCCGGCCACCGCCACGGTGACCAGCCGTGAGCAGGACGGCCGGCCCCGCATCGGCATCGAGATCGACCAGCAGCAGCCGCACCCGTTCACCCTCAAGATCGACCTCGGCGACATCGGCGGCCCCAGCGCCGGGTTGATGTTCGCCCTGGGCATCGTGGACAAGCTGCAGCCCGCCGACCTGACCGGGGGGACGGTCATCGCCGGCACCGGCACCATCGACGACGAGGGCCGGGTCGGCCCGATCGGCGGCATCGCCCAGAAGCTGGTGGGCGCCAAGCAGGCCGGGGCGAAGGTCTTCCTGGTGCCCGCGGACAACTGCGCCGAGGCCGTCCGCAACCCGCAGCCCGACCTGCCGCTGTTCAAGGTGGCGTCGCTGGACGACGCGCTGACGGCGTTGGAGAAGCTCCGCGCCGGGGGCCAGCCGACCCGCTGCTGACCCCTGCCGACCCGCCGCCGACCCGCCACCGCACCCGGCCCGCCGGGCCACCGGACGATCGTGACGTGACCTTGACCCGACGCGTTCAGGAACACCCCGTACTCTGGGTGCCTGGTCGGAGCCGATCACATCGAGCGTGCGGAGCCAACAGTGGTCATGCGTAGCAGCCCCCTGCCGAGGATGAGCCGGCGCGGACGCGTCACCATCGGGGTCCTGATCGGGGTGTTCGTGCTCTTCACCCTGCTCGGGTGGGGCGTCAACGCGTGGACCGACTGGCTCTGGTTCGACGAGGTCCGCTACACCCAGGTCTTCACCGGCGTGCTCGCCACCCGGCTGCTGCTGTTCCTGGTGATCGGGCTCGGCATGGGGGTGATCGTCGCCGGCAACCTCTGGCTGGCCTACCGGCTGCGGCCGCAGCTGCGCCCACACTCCGCCGAGCAGGCCACCCTGGAGCGCTACCGGATGCTGCTGAGCCCCCGGCTCGGCACCTGGATCGCCCTGGCCTCCGCGGTCATCGGGCTCTTCGCCGGCCTGTCGGCGCAGGGCCGGTGGAGCCAGTGGCTGCTGTTCCGCAACGGCGGCAGCTTCGGCGTGAAGGACCCGGAGTTCGGCGTCGACGTCGGCTTCTACGTCTTCCAGTTGCCGTTCTGGCGCTACCTGCTGGGCGTCGGCTTCACCGCCGTGGTGCTCGCCCTGCTGGGCGCGCTGGCCGTGCACTACATCTTCGGCGGGGTGCGGCTGCAGGGCGTCGGGGACCGGATGACGAATGCCGCCCGCGCCCACCTGAGCTCGCTGGTCGCCGTGTTCGTGCTGCTCAAGGCCATCGCGTACGTGCTGGACCAGCGGGCCATGCTGCTGGAGTACAACGAGGGCGCCAAGCTCTACGGCGCCGGCTACGCCGACATCAACGCGCTGCTCCCGGCGAAGGAAATCCTCGCCTGGATCGCCGTCGTGGTGGCCGTCGCGATCATCGTCTTCTCCAACGCGTGGATGCGGAACCTGGTCTGGCCCGGCATCGCGCTCGCCCTGCTCGGCGTCTCGGCGGTGGCGATCGGCGGCATCTACCCGTGGGCCGTGCAGACCTTCGAGGTCAAGCCGAGCGCCCGGGACAAGGAGGCGCCGTACATCGAGCGCAGCATCAAGGCGACGAGGGCCGCGTTCGGGCTGGCCGACACGAAGAGCAGCGGGTACGCGGCGAACAACCTCGTCCCGCCGGCCAGCCTGGCCACCGACACGTCAGTGGTGCAGAACGTCCGGCTGCTCGACCCGCAGCTGGTCTCCGAGACGTACACGCAGCTCCAGCAGGTGCGCGGCTTCTACGACTTCGGCCCGAAGCTGGACATCGACCGGTACGCGGTCAGCGGCAAGACCTCCGACTACGTGGTCGGCGTCCGTGAGATCAACTACGGCGAGCTGACCGACCAGCAGAGCAACTGGATCAACCGGCACACCGTCTACACCCACGGCTACGGCATGGTCGCCGCCCCGGCGAACCAGGTGGTCTGCGGTGGCCAGCCGTACTTCGTCTCCGGCTTCCTCGGCGAGAAGGCCCAGGAGGCGTGCTCCTCGCAGGCCGAGCAGATCCCGGCCCAGCAGCCGCGGATCTACTACGGCGAGCGCATGGAGCCCGACGACTACGCGATCGTCGGGCAGACCGGCGAGCGCAACGTCGAGTTCGACCGGCCGACCTCCACCGGCGGCGAGCAGTACTACACCTACACCGGCGAGGGCGGCGTCGAGATCGGCTCGTTCACCCGGCGGCTGCTCTACGCCATCAAGGAGCAGGAGTCCAACTTCCTGCTCTCCGAGGCGGTCAACGACGACTCGAAGCTGCTCTACGTGCGTAACCCGCGGGACCGGGTGGAGAAGGTCGCGCCGTTCCTCACCCTGGACGGCGACCCGTACCCGGCGGTGGTGAACGGCCGGGTCATCTGGATCATCGACGGCTACACCACGGCGGCGACCTACCCGTACGCGGAGCGGGTCAACCTCCAGGCCGAGACGGCCGACGAGCTGACCGGGCGGGGCACCTTCCAGCTGGCCCGGGAGAACGTCAACTACATCCGCAACTCGGTGAAGGCGACCGTCGACGCGTACGACGGCACGGTCAAGCTCTACAACTTCGACGACACCGACCCGGTGCTCAAGGCGTGGAACAAGGCGTTCGGCGGCGACCTGGTGCTGCCCAAGGGCGACATCCCGCCGGAGCTGGCCGCGCACTTCCGTTACCCGGCCGACCTGTTCAAGGTGCAGCGCAACCTGCTCACCAAGTTCCACGTCACCGACCCCGGCGACTTCTACTCCGGCCAGGACTTCTGGCAGGTGCCGAACGTGCCGGACGCGCCGGACAGCGGGCAGAAGCAGCCGCCGTACTACCTGTTCACCCAGTTCCCCGGGCAGGAGGGGCCGCGCTTCCAGCTCACCGCGGCGGTGACGCCGAACGGGCGGCAGAACCTGGCCGCGCTGGTCTCCGGGTCGTACGTCGACGGCCGGCCCCAGCTGGAGGTGCTGGAGCTCCCCGACCAGACCCGCATCTCCGGGCCGGCGCAGGTGCACCAGCAGATGACCAACAACGGCGACATCCGGCAGCAGCTCAACCTGCTCTCGTCCAACCAGGCACAGGTGCAGTACGGCAACCTGCTGTCGCTGCCCTTCGCCGACGGCATGCTCTACGTCGAGCCGGTCTACGTGAAGAGCAGCAACCAGGACGCGTACCCGCTGCTGCAGAAGGTGCTGCTCTCCTACGGCGACGGCGGCTCGTACGTGGTGCTGGCCAACAACCTGAGCGACGGCATCAAGCAGCTCGTCGAGCAGGGCAAGCGGGCACCGGGCGGCGCCCCGCCGCCGACCACCGGCGAGAACCCGCCGACGACCGGCGGCACCGCACCGCCGGTGCTCACCGGCGAGCTGGCCGAGGCGGCCGGCAAGGTGCAGAGCGCGATCGGCGAGGTCAAGGCCGCGCAGGCGTCCGGTGACTTCGAGCGGTACGGGCGGGCGCTGAAGGCGCTCGACGAGGCCATGACCGCGTTCCAGCAGGCGCAGGCGGCGGCCAACCCGTCGCCCGGCCCGGGCCCCAGCGGCAGCCCCCCGGCGTCGTCGCCGGCCTCGCCCTCGGCCTCACCGACACCGAACGGCTGACGCCGAGCCGACCACGGGAGCCCGTGGTCCGTGACCCATGGTGGTCGCGGGCCACGGGCTCCTGTCGCATTCCCGACGGAACAGTCGCAACCCGCTGTCCGCGTCCCCCGTCATCAGAGCAGGTGGCGTGAGGGAGGCGGGTGTTCAGATGCGCGACGCGAACAGCTTCGACGACTTCTACCGCAGCACGTCGGGGCGGTTGCTCCGGTACGGCTACGCGGTGGCCGGCGACCCTGCCGAGGCCCAGGATCTCGTCCAGGAGGCGTACGCCCGGGCCTGGCGGCAGTGGGGGAAGCTGGCCGCCCACCCGGCCCCGGAGGCCTGGCTGCGGCTCGTCATCAGCCGGCTGGCCACCGACCGCTGGCGGCGGCTGCGGGGCTGGCGGCTCGCGGCCAGCCGCACGGGCCCGCCCGCGGACGTGGGGCCGCCGGGCGAGGACACCGTGCTGCTGGTCGGGGCGCTGCGGCAGCTGCCGGCCCGGCAGCGGCAGGCCCTCGCGCTGCACTACCTGTTCGACCTGCCGGTGGAGGAGATCGCCCGGGAGGCCGCGGTCCCCACCGGCACCGTGAAGTCCTGGCTGTCCCGCGGCCGGGCCCGGCTGGCCGAGCTGCTGCCCGGCGTGGCCGACGAGGAGCTGGAGGTGAACGATGTCGCGTGATCTGAACCGCCTCTACCGGGCGCTCGCCGCGGACACCGACGAGCGGGTGCTCCCGGCCCCGGACCGGGTGCGCCGGCGCGCCGACCGCCGGGCCCGGCGGCGGGCGGCGCTCGGGGCGCTGACCGTCGCCGTCCTGGTCGCCGGCACCGCCGCGGGCACACGGTTGGTGCTCGCCGCCGGCCCGGACACCGACCCGCAACCGGCCACCACCACCGGCAGCCCGTCGCCGTCGCCCACCGCCACTCCGCCCGCGCCGCTGCCGAGCCCGACCACCCCGCCACCCGCGGCGCGGACCCCGGACGCGCCGCCGACGACGAGCGCCCGGCCGCCGGCCGCCACCCCCCGGAGCATCCCGGACCGGGCCTTCTTCACCCTGGCCCCCGCCAACGACACCGGCATCGGCGAGGCGTCGGTCCCGGGACCGGTGCTGCCGGCGCTCTGTGGCGCCACGCCCGGCGAGTCGGGGATGGTCACCCGCCGCGCCCGCAGCCTGGCGTTCAAGTTGGCCGACACCCCGCAGGGGTACGTCCCGGACGGCAGCTACCGGAACAGCATCACCGTCTACCGGCCCGGGCGCGCCGACGACGTGCTGGCCGACCTGCGACAGGCCGTGCGCGACTGTCCGACACAGCCGGGGTTGGACGGCGGCGAGGGACTGACGTCGACCCAGCGGCTGCTCCCGGACACCGGGTACGGCGACGAGTCGGTGCTGTTCGAGTCGCGCCGGCCCGCCATGGACCACGAGGGCGGCCCGGCCGTGGGCGAGGTGGTCCGACTCGTCCGCGCGATCCGGATCGGGAACGTGGTGACGGTGCTCTGGGAGCAGGGCTGGGAGGGGACGTCGAGCCCGCGGTCCCAGGTCGACAAGGACAGCCGGCGCGCCGTGCAGGCGATCCGCGACTGGTTGCGCTGAGTGCGGTCCCGGGCCCGTTTTGCGGGTCCGGGGCCCCGTACGCTACGGTTAACGAGCCGACGCGGGGTGGAGCAGCTCGGTAGCTCGCTGGGCTCATAACCCAGAGGTCGCAGGTTCAAATCCTGTCCCCGCTACTGTCCCGAAGGGCCCCGCAGGAAACTCCGGGGCCCTTCGTCATGTCAGGCTCCGGCCGGGCCCGGCGGGATCGGGGAACCCGGCTGATCTCCACGGCGGACATGAGATAGGCTGTACGAGCCGACGCGGGGTGGAGCAGCTCGGTAGCTCGCTGGGCTCATAACCCAGAGGTCGCAGGTTCAAATCCTGTCCCCGCTACTGTCGCGAAAGGCCCCGGAGGGAACTCCGGGGCCTTTCGCCGTCTTCGGGGGAAGTGATCCGGCCCGTCCGCCGTGCCCCGGTTGCGCTTCTCCGCGAGGATGAGGGCATGTCTGCTTGGAACAGATGGTGGGGCCGCCTCAGCGCGGTCCTCGGTGCGGTCGTGCTCTCGGTGTTCGTGCCGGTCGCGGCCTGGGCCTCCACGGGCACGGGTGAGGTCGTGGTGGAGGCCGCCCGGCGGCGGTCCCGGGGCGGCTTCGGCTTCCTCGGGCTGCTCTGCTGCCTGGTGGTGGTCGTCGTGATCGTGCTGCTGGTGCTGCGCCTCATGCGCGGCCGGCGCGGCGGCCCGCCGCGCTGACGGGAACCGGTCCGCCCGCCGCGCCCTGCCGGGTGCGGCGGGCGGCCCTCATTCGGCCAGGGCGGCGGTCGCCTGCGCCATGAACCGCGAGGTCGCCGTCCGGGCGCCCGCGCGCTTGGCGCGGATGCTCTCGGCCGCGTCGATGAGCAGGGTCCGCACCTTGGCGTGCCCCTTCGGCGGCGGCGCGGGCGCCGGCCCGGCCAGCTCGGCCAGCTCGGCGCCGAGGGCCACCACGCGCTTCTCGGTGCGGTCGGTGACGCCGTCGACCACGAACGTGCGGACCGGCAGGGCCGCGTTCAAACCGCGTTCGATGCCGAGGATCCGGCCCGCCGCCACGTTGGTGGTGAGGAAGTTGATCACGTCGACCACCACGCCCGGGTGGCGGCTGCCGCGGAAGGCGGCCCAGTACATCGAGGCCCGGGGCCACTGTGCCGCCGGGGTGCCCGGGAAGGCGGCCAGGCCCAGCTCGTCGTCGGTGAGCCGTTGTAGCTCCGGCAACTGGTGCGACCAGGCGAACGACGCGGCCGTGTGCCCGGTGACCACGAGCTGGCGGGCCAGCTCGCCGCTGTCCGCCTGCTCGACGAGCGCGGCGCTGGGGGTGGCCCGGTCGTACCGGGCGACCTCCCAGAACTCGAACCAGTCGAGCAGCTCGCCGGAGCTGAAGCCGAGCTGCCGCCCCTGGTACAGCTCGCTGCCCTGGCCGCGCAACCACAGCCACAGCGCCCGGTAGTCGCCCGACGGGTCCATGGTGCCGGCCACCCGGTTGCCGGAGGCGCGGGTGACCCGGGCGGCCCACCGGGCGTACTCCCGCCAGGACATGCCCGTGTGCGGCTCGGGCTGTCGCAGCCGGCGCAGCAGGTCGCGGTTGTAGACCAGCGCGGCGTTGGTCTGCGCGGCGGGCACGGCGACCGTCCGGTCGTCCACCCGGCCGTACCGGGCCAGGTGCTCGGGCAGGCCGCGCAGGTCGAGCCGGTTGTCCGCGACCTCGGCGGTGAGGTCGAGGACGATCTGCCGGTTGGCGTACTCGGTGAGCAGGGTGTCGTCGATCTGGAACAGGTCCGGCACGTTGCCCCCGGTGGCCTGGGTGGCCAGCCGGTCGTAGTAACCGGCCAGGCCCTGCCAGGTGACCCGGAAGCTGACCCGGGGGTTCTGCTGGGAGTAGAGCCGCAGCGCCTTCTCGGTGGCCTCGGCCCGGCGGGCCCCGCCGAACCAGAACACGGACAGCTCGATGGGGCCGTCCTCGACCCGGGTCTCCTCCTCGGGGCCGCAGCCGGTCAGCCCGCCGGCGAGCAGCGGCAGCCCGGCCAGCGCGCCGAGCAGCCGCCGCCGGTCGACGCCGGGGCCGGGTACGGACTGCGGTGCGCGCACGGGTTTCTCCCGGGGTGCGGGCGGCTGCTGCGGACGGACCATTTACACAGGCGCCGGGCGGGAGTGTCAACGCCGCCCGTTCCGCACCGCCCGCGACGTCGGCCCCGGGAGGCCGATGCCGCGGGCGGACATCAGAACGGCCAGTGGTCGCGCGAGCCGGCCTCGATGAGCGGGATCATCGCGAACGCGGCGTCCGACAGACCGCCGAACGTGTGCCGGTTCCCGACCGTCGGGGAGTGCCCGACCCGGTATCCGGCCAGGTTCCAGGTGAACACCGGAACCCGTGCGGGCACCGCTGCCGCCACGTCCGCCGAGCCGTGCCAGTACGCCTGCTCGTCGGTGAGGATGACCACCCGGTCGTGCCGGTCGTAGTGCGTCCGGACCGCCTTCTCGGTCTCGGTCCCGCCGCCGTAGAAGTAGCCGCCGTCCTTGAACCGGCGTACGACTGCCAGCACCGACTCACCCGCCACCGTCGGAAACACCCGGCTGGCGTTGGAGAACGAGACCACGGTCGGGTCCTGCGCGCGGGCGGCCAGCGCGAGGCCGAACACGGTGGCCGCGTCCCAGCAGCGCAGCGTGCCGTCCTTGCTGAATCCGCTGGTCATCGACCCGGAGGTGTCGATCAGGATGAGCGTCCGGCCGTCCAGCGCGGGCACGTTCACCAGCGCGTGCTGCAACGCCTTCTCCAGCGGGTACGCCCACCGCAGGCTCGGTGCCGCGTTGTACGCGGACAGGAACCGCATCGGCAGTACGCGCGACCTCGCGACCGCACCGGGGTCGGACAGCGTCGCCGCCACCGTCTCGGCGGCGGCGTCGCTGACCCCGGCCCGGTCGAAGTTGCGCAGGTTGCGCAGCAGAGCCAGGTAACCCATGGTCGGAATGATCGCCTCCCACGCCGCGGCGTCCATGGTGGTCTGCCGCCAGCCGGCGAGCGCCTCCCAGGTCATGCCTGCCGCGCCGAGCACCGCCGGGTCGGTGATCTCCCGGCGCTGCTCGACCGGCATCGCCATGAGCTCGGCCCGGGCCGCCAGCACCGTCAGCGAGGCCGGCGGCGGGTTGTCGCGCTTGTGGCGCCGGTCCAGCGCGTGCCGGAACAGGTCGCCCTGTCGCTCGTCCTTCGCCGCCGGGTGGGTCAGGTCGATGACGTCACCGAACCGCACGGCGTTGCTGTCCGAGTCGTACTTGAGCAGGCTGCGCTCGTGGTACAGCCGCCCGACGGCATCCGCGACGCCCCGCTTGACCGGCTTGGGCAGTGTCCGGCCGTGACGGCCCAGCCAGTACGCCAGCGCCTCACCCGGCTCGTCGGCACGCTGCAGAGCGGCGTTCACGACCGCCCGGGAACCCGGAACGCCCGCCGCGACCTGTGCGCGTGCGCCCTCCAGGGCCGCCACCACCGATGCCGACCGCAGCATGGCGCCGGCGCGCAGCCACGGCACGAACCGGGCGAACCAGTCGGGGTCGGCGACCGCGACGGCGGCGACCAGGTCACGGAAGCGGGCATCCCGGCCGGCGGCGCCCTCGTAGAAGGTGTCCTCGCCGACCATGTTCGACACCGCCAGCAGGAAGAGCTCGGCACGTGGCTCGCGGGTGAAGCCGGGCCCGCCCTCGGCGGTCACGGTCCCGTCGGCCCTACCACGGTTCTGGCGCAGCTTGAGGTTGAACTTGGCCATCACGTCCCCCGTGTCGGTCAAGGTGGGAGGACGCCACCGCACCGCACACCCGAGATCGGAGGTCGGCGACGGGCCTGTCCGCCGCTCTGTCCGATTGAGCTATCGGCCCGAGGGCCTCGGGGGACTCGAACCCCCAACCTGCGGATCCCGAAGTAGCCGTCGCCTGCGCACCGGGTGTGCGGCGTGGTCGCGCCTCCCGAGATCGGAAGCCGGCGACGGACGGGCTCTTCACCGGGGTCGTGGACCCCTCCAAGATGTAACCGTCACCTTCGCACCGGGAGGTGCGTGCACGACGCTAGGTGCGGCACCGTCGGCCGGGCAACAGGGTTTGCCATCCCGTGATCATGGGCGGAGACGGCGATCACGCCGCACACCCGAGATCAAGGTTGGCCACGGCGTCAGCGGGCTTGAACCGCAGGGCCTCGACGGCCCCTTACCAGGGAAGTAGCCGTGTCCGTCGCACCGGGTAGGCGGCGTGAAGCGCGCCTCCCGAGATCGGAGCGGCGACGGCGACCGGCCCTCGCGGGCCGTAGGTGACCTGGGCCACTGGTCGACACCGCCGAAAGGCGGCGGCGGGATTCGAACCCGCGTCTCCCCGTTATGAGCGGAAGTAGCCGTTGCCTGCGCACCGGGAGGTGCGGAACTGGACGGTAGGGGACCTCACCGACCACGGCAAGCCAAAAACCCGCTCCGGGACCTGACGGCCGGTGGCCGCACCGGGCGCGGCCGGGCAACATGGTGTACTAGGCGCCGTGGAACTTCTGCACTCGGGCAAGGTCCGGGACGTCTACGCCGACGGCGAGGACCTGATCCTGGTCGCCTCCGACCGCGTCTCCATCTACGACGTGGCGCTGCCGACGCCGATCCCGGACAAGGGCCGCCTGCTCACCGCGCTGTCGCTGTGGTGGTTCGAGCAGCTGGCCGACCTGGTGCCGAACCACGTCATCTCGGCCACCGACGTGCCGGCGGAGTTCGCCGGCCGGGCGATCCGCTGCCGGCGGCTGGACATGGTCCCGGTCGAGTGCGTCGCCCGGGGCTACCTCACCGGTGGCGGCTTCGCCGAATACCGGCGCACCGGCGCGGTCTCCGGCATCGAGCTGCCCCGGGGCCTCGTGGAGGCGTCGATCCTGCCCGAGCCGATCTTCACCCCGTCGACCAAGGCGCCCAAGGGCGAGCACGACGAGCCGATCACCTACGCCGAGGTGGTCGACAAGGTGGGTGCGGAGACCGCCGAGCGGCTGCGGCAGATCACCATCGACGTCTACCGGCGGGGCGCCGAGATCGCCGCCGACCGGGGCATCCTGATCGCCGACACCAAGATCGAGCTGGGCTGGGCGCCGGACGGCACGCTGATCCTCGCCGACGAGTTGCTCACCTCCGACTCGTCCCGGTTCTGGCCGGCCGAGTCCTACCAGCCGGGTCGCGCCCAGTTCTCCTTCGACAAGCAGTACGTGCGCGACTGGGCCACCGGCAGCGGCTGGGACCGGCAGCCGCCCGCCCCCGAGGTGCCCGCCGAGGTGGTCGAGGCGACCCGGGCCCGCTACGTCGAGGTCTACGAGAAGCTGACCGGCAACCGCTGGAACTGAGGCACGCGGGAGCGTCCACCGCCGCGCGCCGGTCCACCCGTACGATCAACAGACGTGCGTGACATTGCCGTGTTCAGCGGGACCGCCCACCCGGATCTCGCCGCCGAGATCTGTGCCCACCTCGACGTCCCGCTGCATCCCGTGCGGGTGTCCCGGTTCGCCAACGACTGCCTCGAGGTGCAGTTGCAGGCCAACTGCCGGGAGCGCGACGTCTTCCTCATCCAGCCGCTGGTGCCGCCGGTGCAGGAGCACCTGGTCGAGCTGCTGCTCATGATCGACGCGGCCCGTGGCGCGTCCGCCGGCCGGATCACCGTGGTGCTGCCGCACTACGCGTACGCGCGGTCGGACAAGAAGGACGCCCCGCGCATCTCCATCGGCGGGCGGCTGGTCGCCGACCTGCTCACCTCGGCCGGTGCGCACCGGGTGCTCGCCATGACCCTGCACTCGCCGCAGGTGCACGGCTTCTTCAGCGTGCCGGTGGACCACCTGCACGCGCTGCGCGAGCTGGCCGCCCACTTCCGGGGCCGGGACCTGAGCAACACCGTCGTGGTCTCGCCGGACCTGGGCAACGCCAAGGAGGCGGCGGCGTTCGCCCGGATGCTCGGCACCCCGGTGGCGGCCGGCGCGAAGCAGCGGTACAGCGACGACCGGGTGCAGATCAGCACGATCATCGGTGACGTGGCCGACCGGGACGTCATCGTGCTGGACGACGAGATCGCCAAGGGCAGCACGGTCATCGAGCTGATGAGCCACCTGCGCGAGCGGCAGGTCCGCTCGATCCGGCTGGCCTGCACCCACGGCCTGTTCTCCAGCGGCGCGCTGAAGCGGCTCAGTGAGCAGGACGGGGTGCTGGAGATCGTGTGCACCAACACGGTGCCGATCCCGGAGGAGAAGCGGGTGCCGAAGCTGGAGGTGCTCTCGGTGGCGCCGGCCCTGGCCGAGGCGATGCGGCGGATCCACAACGGCGAGTCGGTGAGCGCCCTCTTCGGCTGAGGTGCGGGCCCGGTCCGCCGGTCAGTCGTCGGCGACGGTCCGGGCGGCCAGCGCCGTGGTGATCCGGACGATCGTGCCCGCCTCGCCGGTCTCCACCGCCATGGTGTCGCTCAGTTCCCGGGCCAGCCAGAGGCCCCAGCCGCCGGCGGTGTCCGGTGCGGGCCGGGCGTGGTCGCTGAGCCGCTGCACGCTGATCCCGTGACCGTGGTCGGCGACCTCGCAGACCAGGTCGCCGGGGCGGCGCCACAGCCGCAGCCGCCCCTGGCCGCCGCCGTGCCGGACGGCGTTGGTGATCAGCTCGTTGACCGCCAGCACGAAGTCGTCCAGCCGTTGCCCGATCAACCCCGCCGCGTGCGCGCACGAGGTGACCGAGTGCCGTAGCTCGGTCACCTGGGCCTGGGTGAAGGCCTCGGCGATGAGGAGGGAAGGTTCGATGGGCACAACCGTACGCGGTGCGGGGGGTTCTGCGTTCGTCATGGACCCGTCCCGACGATGGATCTCGGTGATTTTCGCGGCATTTCCACCGTACGTCAGGGTTTCTCGCGCCGCACCTCACGGCCCGCCGGTGCGCGGCTGTGGCAGGGTGTCCCGCATGCCGTCGTCCCCGGGTGGCCTGGAGGTCCCGCTCTGGCGGTCCATCGCGGTGTTCCGCTTCGCCTCGCTGGCGTACGTGACCGTGCTGGTCTTCCGGGACGCCCACCGCTACGCGCACCCGGTCGCCGCCGGCGGCGTACTCCTCGGGATGCTGGCCTGGTCGGGGGCGGCCACGGCGGGCTACGCGCGGCCGGCCGGCCGGCGGTGGCCACTGCTCCTGGCGGACCTCGGCGTGGTGCTGGCGATCATGCTGGCCACACCGTGGGTGGTCGGCCGCGCGGCGCTCGCCGCCGGCGTGCCCACCCTGACCGTCGCCTGGCTGGCCGGGCCGGTGCTGGCCTGGGCGGTCTCCGGCGGGCGGCGGCGCGGCGCCGTGGCGGCGCTGGTGCTGGGCGGGGCCGACCTCGCCACCCGGGAACGGATCAGCCAGTCCTCGCTCACCGGGGTGACCCTCATGCTGCTGGCCGGTGTCGTGGTGGGGCACGTGGCCCGGCTCGCCGTCGAGGCCGAGGCGCGGCTGCAGCGGGCGGTGGAGCTGGAGGCGGCCACGCGGGAGCGGGAGCGGCTGGCCCGGGACATCCACGACTCGGTGCTCCAGGTGCTGGCGCTGGTGCGGCGGCGCGGGGCGGACCTGGACGGCGAGGCCGCCGAGCTGGCCCGGCTGGCCGGCGAGCAGGAGGCCGCGCTGCGCGCGCTGATCGGCCGGGCGGGCGCCGGGCCGGACGGCACGGGCGACGAGCGGGACCTGCGCGACCTGCTCGACCGGTACGCCTCGACGGCCGTGCAGGTGGCCGCGCCGGCCACCCCGGTGCCGCTGCCCGCCCGGGTGGCCGGCGAACTGGCCGCCGCCGTCGGTGCGGCCCTGGACAACGTGGCCCGGCACGGCGGCGGCCGGGCCTGGGTGCTCATCGAGGACGAGGGGGAGACGGTGACCGTCTCGGTACGCGACGAGGGGCCGGGGATCCCGGACGGGCGGCTGGCCGAGGCCGCCGCGCAGGGCCGGCTCGGGGTGGCGCAGTCGATCCGGGGCCGGGTGGCCGACCTGGGCGGCGAGGCGCGGATCGTCTCCGCGCCGGGCACCGGCACCGAGATCGAGCTGACCGTGCCGCGGGGTGGCCGGTGAGCATCCGGGTGATGGTGGTCGACGACCACCCGATGTGGCGCGAGGGCGTGGCCCGTGACCTCACCGAGGCGGGCCACCTGGTGGTGGCGACCAGCGGGGAGGGGCGCCAGGCGGTCCGGGTGGCCGCGGCGGCCCGCCCCGACGTGGTCGTGCTCGACCTGCAACTGCCGGACGTCTCCGGCGTCGAGGTGATCCAGGGGCTGCGCGCCGTGCTGCCCGAGGTGCGGGTGCTGATGCTGTCGGCCAGCGGCGAGCCGCAGAGCGTGCTGGACGCGGTCAAGGCCGGCGCCACCGGCTACCTGCTGAAGTCGGCCGCGCCGGCCGAGTTCCTGGACGCGGTGCGCCGCACGGCGGCCGGCGAGCCGGTCTTCACCCCCGGCCTGGCCGGCCTGGTGCTGGGGGAGTACCGGCGGCTGGCCGCGGCACCGGCCGCACCGCACGACGAGGCACCCCGGCTCACCGAGCGGGAGACCGAGGTGCTGCGTCTGGTGGCGAAGGGCCTGTCGTACAAGCAGATCGCCGAGCGGCTCGGGCTGTCCCACCGGACGGTGCAGAACCACGTGCAGAACACGCTCGGCAAGCTCCAGCTGCACAACCGGGTCGAGCTGACCCGGTACGCGATCGAGCAGGGCCTGGACGGCTGAGGGTCAGGTCGCCGCGGGCGGCTGGGTCTCGTGGATGGCCAGCTCCTCCGCGGTGGCCCCGCCCCCGGCCGCACCGGCGTCGTAGGCGACGTTGTCGGTCTCCTGGTCGGTGTGCGCGCCCTCGTCCGGTTCGACCAGCCGCCCCACCTGATGGTCGGCGACCGTGCCGAGCTGGCCGTGGTCGTAGACGGAGACCGGGGAGTGCGGGTCGGAGGTCGGGCCCGGGTCGATCACGTCGGCGTCGAGCTGGGCCTGCGCGGCGGCCTCCTCGCTGTCCGCCTCGGCGGCGATGTCCGGGTCCACCGGGCCGGCCAGCGGGTCGTCGGCGGGCCGCTCGTACTGCTCGCGCTGGAGCTTGTAGTCGAGTGACTCTCCGTCGAGCTGCTCCTCGGCGGTGGTGCCGAAGCGGTCCACGGCCACCGGGGTCCGGTCGGCCGGCAGCGGGGCCGGCTCCGGCCCGTCCGCCTCGCGTCCGGTCAGCACGTCGTCGTTGGCGCTGGAGTCGTCGTCGGCGGTGTCCGGCAGGCCCTCCGCCTCGGGGTCGGACACGGGGGTGGGGTACTCGTTGTCGCGCATGACCGGGAACTACCCACTGCGCTCGCCCGATTAACCGCAGCGGGCGGGTGAGATCGGGAGGAAAGGGCGAAAAGGGCCTCAGTTCCGGAGCAGGGTCTCGTCCTCGGCGTGCAGCACGCACCAGACCACCTTGCCGTCCGGCAAGGGCGTGCTGCCCCAGCGCCGCGCCACCGTGTCGATGAGCAGGAGGCCGCGGCCGCCCGTGGAGGTGACCGGGGCCAGCCCCGCGTACGCCGGCCGTCGGCCGGAATGGTCCCGGACGGCCAGGTGCAGGGCGCTGTCCCGGGGCGCCACCCGGACCGTCATGGGCGTCTCGGCGTGTGCGACCACGTTGTTGACCATCTCGGTGAGCGCGATGGAGGCCGGCTCGGCCAGCTCCGGCACGCCCCACCGGGCGCAGCCGTCGATGACCAGCGCCCGTGCCTCCCGGGCGGCCGCCACCACCGGGGGCAGGTCGGCCGTGAGCACCGCGGCGAGCGGGGCGTCGCGCAGTGCGGCGCGCGCCGCGTCGAGGGACCGGTGCACCGGCGCACCCCCGTTCGGCAGGCCGGCCGGGTCGAACACCAGCAGGCCCGCGGCGGGCCAGTCGGCCGCCACCCGCTGCACGTCGTCGAGGACGCCCCGGGCCGCCGGGTCGGCGATCCGCACCCGGGACAGGTCGACGATCGCTGCGCCGGGCCGCTGCCAGAGCCGGGCGAGCAGCGCGCCCCGGACGGCGTCGAGGCCGGCCCGGTCCAGCACGCCGGTCAGCCGGATGACCGCGGAGGACTCGTCCGTCTCCACGAGGCAGCGCACGTCCGTCGGCATGATCGTCCCATTGTGCATGCCCGCCCCCCGGCGCGCATCAGTCCGGTCGGCGGGACTCATCAGCGGTCCGTCCGGGAACGCCGGCTCATCGCCGCCATCGTGCCGACGGCGGTGCCGGCCGCCGCCAGCCCGAACGCCGCCGTCAGCCGGAGCAGCTGCCCGCGCCGGCCCTGCCAGCCGTCGGTCTGCTCGGCCGTCGCGTCGGCGTGGAAGACGCTGCCGGCGGCGTCCAGGCGTACGCCCGGGCCGAACTGGGTGCGTGCGGTGTACCAGCCGAGCACCCGCTCGGCCAGCGCCGGGGCGAGCCGCCACTGGAGCCCCATGAGCCGGGCCGCGCCCCCGGCGTACGCCTCGCGGCGCGGGCGGCGCAGCAGCCGGACGATCGTCTCGGCCACGAGGTCCGGCGGGTAGACCGGTGGTGGTGGGGTCAGCTCCCGGCCGGTGTGGTTGGCGGAGTGCCGGAAGAACGGCGTGTCGATGCTGGCCGGCAGCACCGTGCAGAGCGAGATGTGGCCCCGGCCGGTGACCCGCAGTTCCTGCCGGACCGTGTCGGCCAGCCCTCGGATGGCGTGCTTCGTGGCGTTGTACGCCGACTGGTACGGCATGGCGACCTCGGCCAGCACCGAGGCGTTGTTGACCAGCACCCCGCCGCCGGCCGCGTCGAGCCACGGCAGCGCTGCCTTGCTGCCGTAGACGGTGCCGAGCAGGTTCACCTCGACCACCCGGCGGAACTCGGTCACCGGGATCTCGTCGAAGAGACCGACGGTGCCCACCGCCGCGTTGTTGACCCAGCCGTCGATCCGGCCGAACTCGGCCGCCGCCCGTGCCGCGAGCTGCTCCACCGCCTCCGGGTCGGTCACGTCGGTCGGCACCACGAGGGCCCGCCCGCCCAGCTCCCGGCAGCGGTCGGCGACCCGGCGCAGCGCCTCCTCGGTGCGGGCGGCCAGCACGACGTCGGCACCCCGCCGGGCCAGCGCGTACGCGGTGGCCGCGCCGATCCCGCTGGAGGCGCCGGTGATCACGACGGTGGCGTCGTCGAGGCTGCGGGTGAGAGGCATTCTCCGCCGGTACCCCCGGTCCGGCCGGGTCATGCCGACGGAGTCGCCCGGATCACGGTTGCCGGGCGCCCGGTCGGGGCAGATTGACACGAACCCGACCGGGCCGCGCTGTCCCGTCCGTGCGACGGTCCGCCGGTCCGCTCCCGATCTGCCAGGTTTCGGCGCACCGGGGCCGGGTTAATGGGACCCTCTGACCGGAGGACCCACCGCTCGCGAGAACGCATGGAGGTGCACCATGCGCGTCGGCCTTGTGTGCGCGCACGCCGGCCCGTCCCTCGACGGTCCCACCGTCGGGACGCACCAGCACATCGCGCGGGTGGCGGCCGAGCTCGCCGCACGGGGCCACGACGTCCGGGTGTACGAGCGCCGCGACGCGCGGGGCCAGGAGTCCGTCGACGTGGACGGCTACCACCTGGAGCGGGTCCCCGTCGGCCCGCCCGCCCCGCTGCCCACCGCCGAGCTGGTGCCGTTCGTCACCGAGTTCGGCCGCTGGCTGGCGCAGGAATGGTCCGGTGCCTGGGCCCCCGAGGTGGTGCACGGGCACTACTGGGTCGGCGGGCTGGCCGCGGCCCACGCCGTCCGCGAGACCGACATCCCGGTCGTGCAGACCTTCCACTCCCTCGGCGTCGAGCAGCTGCGCCACCTCGGCCGGCGGTACGACGGGCCGGGGGAGCGGATCCCCCTGGAACGGGCGCTGACCCGGGCCGTGGACATCGCGGTGGCCCAGTGCAACGACGAGGTCGACGAGCTGACCCGGATGGGACTCCAGCGCACCTCGGTGGCCATGGTGCCGACCGGGGTGGACACCGCCCAGTTCCACCCGGACGGCGAGGCGGCTCCCCGCGACCAGCGGGCGCGCATCCTCTCCGTCGGCGGGCTCGCGGCCGGGCACGGCCAGGAGGACCTGATCCGCGCCATGCGGCTGGTCGGTGACGCCGAGCTGGTGATCGCCGGTGGCCCGCCGGCCGAGCAGCTCGCCGACCACGCCGAGGCGCGCCGGCTGCGCGAGCTGGCCGAGCGGACCGGGGTGGGCGAGCAGGTGAAGCTGGTCGGCGCGGTCCCGCACGACCAGATGGCCACCTGGTACCGCTCCGCCGACGTGGTCGCCTGCACCCCGCACTACTCCTCCGCCGGGCGGGTGTCGCTGGAGGCGATGGCCTGCGGCGTCCCGGTGGTCGGCTACGCCATGGGCGGCATCGCGGACGCGGTGGTCGACGAGGTGACCGGCAAGCTGGTGCCACCCGGGGATGTGCGCACCCTCGGGGTCACCCTGCGCCGGATCCTGGCCGACAACGCCGGGCGGTTCGCGTACGGGCACGCCGCCGTGGACCGGGTCCGGTGCAGCTACACCTGGGAACGCACGGCGGGCGCGCTGGAGCGGCTCTACGAGCGGGTGATCGGGCGGCGGAAGCCGGCCGAGCCGGTCGTCGAGACCCCGCGCCCCGTCGAGGTGGCCGCCGAGCAGCGCGGCCCCGTCGAGGCGGCCTGACCTCAGCGCCGGGCGCGGACGGCCGAGCCGGCACGGATCATGGCGGGCTCCCGGTTCCGGGCCACCGCGTGGTGGTGCT
This sequence comes from Micromonospora chaiyaphumensis, assembly GCF_900091435.1. Taxonomy (GTDB): domain Bacteria; phylum Actinomycetota; class Actinomycetes; order Mycobacteriales; family Micromonosporaceae; genus Micromonospora; species Micromonospora chaiyaphumensis. The sequence goes on along the minus strand of NZ_FMCS01000004.1, from coordinate 139,634 downwards.
GCGGTTCGGCGTACCGGGTCAGGCCGACCACCGCGGCCAGCGTGGCGAGGAAGCCGACCCCGGCCAGCCACTCCCGCCCCGGCCAGATCTTGTCGTTGAGCAGCAGCAGGCCGATGACGGCCGCAGGCACCGCCCCGGCGGCGTCCATGGCGGCCACGGCGGCGGTCGTGGAGCCGCGCTGCATGGCCAGGCCGAGCAGGAGCTGGCCGACCACCGAGTGGGCGATCAGCAGGTAGAGCAGCGGGTCGCGGACGAACGCCTCAGCCGAGTCGGCAGAGGCGAGCGGCCGGGCCGCCACCGCGGCGGCGGAGAACGCCATCCCGGCCAGCGAGCCCAGCGCCACCGAGCCGGGTGCGCCGTGCAGCCGGGCGGCGAAGAAGCCGAGCACGGCGATCACCCCGAGCGCCACCGCCAGGCCGACGAGCCCGGCGGTGCCGAGTTGCCGGGACGGCGCCGGCTCGGCGGACAGCACCAGCGCGATGATCCCGCCGAACAGGAGGACCAGCAGCGCCACCTCGGCGGCCGGCAGGCGCCACTTGAGCACCAGCACGCCGAGCACGGCGGTCACCCCCAGCCCGGCCGCCACGCTGGCCTGGACCAGGAACAGCGGCAGGTCCCGGCGGGCCAGGAAGGCCAGCACGAAGCCGACGACCTGGCAGGAGAGCCCGACCAGGTAGGTGCGGTGGCCGACCAGCCGGAGCAGCAGCCCGGGGTCGAAGGTGTGGTGCACGGTGGTCCGCGCCGCGGCCACCGACTGGAGGAGATTGGCGAAGCCGTACGCGACGATCATCGCCGCCAGGAAGCACCAACCGGAGGACACCACCTGGCGAGGATAGAGGTTACCGGCGGGTCAGCGCGCGGCCGGCCGGTCGAGCCGGGCCAGGATGTCGTCGTGCAGCGCGCCGTTGCTGGCGACGGCGCTGTGGTCGCCCGAGCCGTCACCGGCCGGGGCCGGCCGCCCGGCCAGGTCGGTGACCGTGCCGCCGGCCTCGGTGACGATCGGGACCAGCGCGGCGATGTCCCAGAGCGACAGTTCCGGCTCCACCATCACGTCCAGTGCCCCCTCGGCCAGCAGCATGTAGCCGTAGAAGTCGCCGTAGGCCCGGCTGCGCCAGGCGTCCCGCATGATCTGGAGCACCGCGTCCAGCCGGCCGGCCTCCTCCCAGCCGGTCAGCGAGGAGTAGCAGAAGCTGGCGTCGGCCAGGGTGGTCACCCCGGAGACCCGGATCGGCGTGCCGGAGGCCGCGTCGGGCCCGGCGAAGGCGCCCGCGCCGCGGGCCGCCCACCAGCGCCGGTGCAGCGCCGGGGCGGACACCAGGCCGAGCACCGGCCGGTCACCCTCCAGCAGCGCGATCAGGGTGGCCCACACGGGTACGCCCCGGACGAAGTTCTTGGTGCCGTCGATCGGGTCGACGACCCAGCGCCGCCCGTCGGGGCCGGTGGCGGGCTGCTCGCCGTACTCCTCGCCGAGCAGGCCGTCGCCGGGGCGGTGGGTGGCCAGCAGGGCGCGGATCTCCCGCTCCACGGCGGTGTCCGCGTCGGAGACCGGGGTCAGGTCGGGCTTCGACTCGACCCGCAGGTCGAGGGCGCGGAACCGGGCCGTGGCGACCGCGTCGGCGGCGTCGGCGAGCCGGTGGGCGAGGGCGAGGTCGTCGGCGTACCCGGTCATGCCGGACACGCTAGCGACGCCCGGGCCGCCCCGACCGCCGGGTGGCCCGGGTTCCGCCGGTCAGGAACCGGCGAGCGGGTCGCCCGGGTTCCGCTCCGGCTCGCGCGGGTCGCTCTCGCCGCTACGGGAGGCCAGCAGCCGGCGGTACGAGGCCAGCCGGCGCGGGTCCGCCTTGCCGGCGGCCACCCAGGCGTCCAGCGCGCAGTCCGCCTCCTCGGCGGTGTGCTGGCAGTTGGCCGGGCAGTCGACCGTGGCCTCGACGAGGTCGGGGAAGCCGTGCAGCAGGCTCTCGGCGGAGACGTGCGCCAGCCCGAAGCTGCGGACGCCCGGGGTGTCGATGATCCAGCCCGGGTCCCCGGCCGTCTCCGGCGGCTCCAGGTCGCCGCCCGGCGCCGGACGCGCCGGGCTGGAGCTGCCGTGAGGTTGCGGGGGCAGCCGGAGCGCCACGGCGCTGGTCGAGGTGTGCCGGCCCCGGCCGATCGCGCTGACCGTGCCGACCGCCCGGTCGGCCTCGGGGACGAGGCGGTTGACCAGCGTCGACTTGCCCACCCCGGAGTGCCCCACCAGCACCGAGACCCGCCCGGCGAGCAGCGCGCGCAGCGCGGCCAGGTCGGAGTCCGGCCGGATCAGCACGTACGGCAGCTCCAGCTCGGTGTAGTAGCCGAGCACCGCCTCCGGGCCGGCCAGATCGGCCTTGGTGAGGCAGAGCAGCGGCTCGATGTCGGCGTCGTACGCGGCCACCAGGCAGCGGTCGATGAACCCGGTGCGCGGTGGTGGGTCCGCGAGCGCGCTGACGATCACGAGCTGGTCGGCGTTCGCCACGACCACCCGTTCGAGGCGCCCCTCGGCGGTGGTGGCGTCGTCCTCGGCGGTGCGCCGCAGCACCGACCGGCGCTCGGCGATCCGGACGATCCGCGCCAGCGCGCCGGGGGCGCCCGAGGTGTCGCCGACCAGGCTCACCCGGTCGCCCACCACCACCGACTTGCGGCCCAGCTCGCGGGCCCGCATGGCGGTGACGGTCGGGTCGGCCGGCCCGGCGTCGGGGAGCACGCAGGTGTAGCGGCCCCGGTCCACGGCGATCACGAACCCGTCGACGGCGTCCTCGTGCCGGGGCCGGGTGCGCGTGCGCGGACGTGACGATTTGCCGGGTCGCACCCGGACGTCGTCCTCGTCGTACTCCCGCCGCTTCGTCGCCAGGACGTCCCCCCGTCGTCAGCTCTTGCCGGTCACCATCCCCGACCATAGTGCCGGGAACTCCGGCATGGTCTTCGAGGTGCACGAGACGTCGTCGACCTCGATGCCGGGGACGGCCAGCCCGGCCACCGCCGCGGCGTGCGCCATCCGGTGGTCGTCGTAGGTGCGGAAGGTCCCGCCGCGCAGCGGTCGGGGCCGGATCTCCAGCCCGTCGGTGGTCTCGGTGAGGTCGGCGCCCAGCGCCGTGAACTCCTTGGCCAGGGCGGCGACCCGGTCGGTCTCGTGCCCCCGGATGTGCCCCACGCCGGTGAGCCGGGACGGGGAGTCGGCGAGCATGGCCAGCGCGGTCAGCACCGGGGTCAGCTCGCCGACGTCGGACAGGTCGGCGTCCAGCCCGCGGACCGTGCCGGTGCCCCGGACGGTCAGCCCGGCGGTGCCCAGCGTCACCTCGCCGCCCATCCGGTGCAGCAGCCCGCGCAGCTGCTCGACCGGCTGGAGGCTGCTGCGCGGCCAGCCCTGGAGGGTCACCTCACCGCCGGTGACCAGGGCGGCGGCGAAGAACGGCGCCGCTCCGGAGAGGTCCGGCTCGATCTCCCAGCCGCGCCCGGTCAGCGGCCCGGGCTCGACCGCCCAGACGTCGGGCGTGGTGTCGTCGACCGCGGCGCCGGCGGCACGCAGCATCTGCACGGTCATCCGCAGGTGCGGTGCGGACGGCACCGGCGGCCCCTCGTGCCGGACCACCACGCCCCGGTCGAAGCGGGGCGCGGCCAGCAGCAGCCCGGAGACGAGCTGGCTCGAGGCGGAGGCGTCGATGACCACCTCGCCGCCGGCGACCCGGCCGGCGCCGAGGACGGCCAGCGGCAGGCTGCCGGTGGGCGGGGCGTCGACGCGGACACCGAGGGAGCGCAGCGCGCCGATCAGCGGGCCGAGCGGGCGGGTCCGGGCGTGCGGGTCGCCGTCGAAGGTGACCCGGCCCTCGGCCAGGCCGGCCACCGGCGGCAGGAACCGCATCACCGTGCCGGCCAGGCCGACGTCGACGTGCGCCGGGCCGACCAGCGGGTGCGGCCGGACGAGCCAGCGGTCGTCGTCGGAGACCGACATGTGCGCGCCCAGCTCGCGCAGGCCGCCGGCCATCAACTCGGTGTCGCGGGCGCGCAGCGGCCGGTCGAGCGTCGACGGGCCGCTGGCCAGCGCGCCGAGCACCAGGGCCCGGGCGGTCATCGACTTGGAGCCGGGCAGGCGCAGCGTCGCGGCGACCGGGTCGCTCGCGGTCGGCGCGGTCCACGGCTGCGGCGGACGCGTCGCGGTCAGATTCCCCACGCTTACATTCTGCCAACCCCGCTGGCCGGTGGAACCGCCCGTCGTGCCTGCTCCCGGTTGGCGGGACAGCCGGAACGCGGGCGGCGGGTTAGCGTTGGCGCCATGTGCGGGAGGTACGCGACGACCCGGAGCGCGGGCGACCTGAGCGCGCTGTTCGAGTCGTCCGACGAGACCGGCGGGGTCGGCCCGGACTTCAACGTCGCCCCGACCGATCCCGTGCCGCTGGTCCGGCTGGCTCCGGAGGGGCACCGGCTGCTCTCCGTCGGCCGCTGGGGGCTGGTCCCGCACTGGTCCCGCACCGCCGGGGGCGCCGCCCGCATGATCAACGCGCGGGTGGAGACCGTCGCCACCAGCCGGGCGTACGCGTCGTCGTTCGCCCGCCGGCGCTGCCTGGTCCCGGCCGACGGCTGGTACGAGTGGGTCCGGCAGGCCGACGGCCGGCGGCAGCCCTACTTCATGACCCCGCGCGACGGCTCGGTGCTGGCCTTCGCCGGCATCTGGTCGCTCTGGGAGCCGGCCGGCGCGGCCCGGCTCACCTTCAGCGTGCTGACCACCGCGGCGGTCGGCGAGCTGGCCGAGGTGCACGACCGCATGCCGCTGCTGCTGCCCCGGGAGCGCTGGGCGTCCTGGCTCGGCCCCACCACCGAGCCCGAGGCGCTGCTCGCGCCGCCCGCCCCGGCCTGGCTCGCGGGGCTGGAGATCCGCCCGGTCTCGCCGGCGGTCGGCGACGTCCGCAACGACGGCCCGGAGCTGACCGCCCGGGTCCCGCTGGCACGTGCGGAGGCCGACACGGAAATGACCCTGTTCTGATCACACTCAGCACATTGTCGTGTGCTGATTTGCCGGGGTTGCGCCTGAAACGTCGCCCGGCCGTTTAGCCATGTTTACCGGAGGCCCTTGTCCCCGCCTCCGCAAGTGCGATAGAACACAGCGCCGGTGTTGGGCGTCTGTTCGCACGGGGCGGATGACACCCATCGATCCTTCATGATCATTGCCGGTCCCACGGGGGAGGTGGGTGTATTGACACGGGCACGCATGCCCCGCCCGCACGAGGTGGCCGCCGCGCGGCGAGATCCGCGACTGCTGCGGGCTCTGCGCGAGCGGCGACACGACGAGGCGTGGCGGACCAGAGGGACCTGCCAGAGCGTGGATCCGGAGACGTTCTTTCCGGCGCCCAACGAACCGGCCGACGCGGCCGTGGCGCTCTGCCGCAGTTGCGACGTCCAGGGGTCCTGCCTCGCCTGGGCCCTGGAGGTGGGCGACTGCCACGGCGTCTGGGGCGGCACCACACCGCGCGAGCGGCGGGCCATGCTGGTCGCCTGGCGCGGCGAGGTGCAGCCGGATCCGGACGCGCTCGACGAGGCCGGCCCGCCCGTTCGTGACCGCCTGCTCACGCTGGTGCCGGCGCGCTGACAGCCGTTCCGCCGTCGCCCGCGTCTCCCCGAGGGGAACGCGGGCGATCGCGTTCGGCCACCTGACGGCCGCCGCGGCCGGCGTCGCGCGCAGAATGGGCCGGTGCGGCGCGACGACGAGATCGGGACACCCCGCGGGCCGGCCCGGGTCCACACCGACCTGCCGGCCGCCGGCGGCGCCACCCTGCTGGTGCTCGGTCACGGGGCCGGCGGCGACGTGGACGCCCCGGACCTCGTGGCGGTCCGGGACGCGCTGGTCGGCGCCGGCGCGGGCGTGATCCGGGTGACCCAGCCCTACCGGGTCGCCGGCCGGCGCGCCCCCGCCCCGGCGGGACACCTCGACGAGGCGTGGACGGCGGTGCTGGCCGAACTCCGCACCCGCCATCCGGAGGCGGCCCGCTGGGTGGTCGGCGGCCGGTCCAGCGGAGCCCGGGTCGCCTGCCGCACGGCCCGGGTGGTCGGCGCGGCCGGCATCGTCGCGCTGGCGTTCCCGCTGCACCCGCCGGGGCGGCCGGAGCGCTCGCGGGCCGACGAACTGCGCACCGGCCTGCCCACGCTGGTCGTCAACGGCGACCGGGACCCGTTCGGGGTGCCCGGGCCCGGCCCCGGCGTCGAGGTGGTGACCCGCCCCGGCGAGCGGCACGACCTCCGCGGCGACCCGGCGGCCACGGCGGCGGTCGTCCGCGACTGGCTCCGCGCCCGCGGCTGGCTCCCGGCCTGACCCGGCTCCGGGCGACACGCGGTGGCCGCGCGGGGCCGGCGTGACCGTCCGTGGCGGCGGGTCGTTGCTACGGGTGGTGTCGGGCGCACCGGTTCGGGCGTCCGGGGCCACCCTCCCAGGCCCTTCCTGGTCCCAGCGTCGGTCGCGGCCGAGGCCGGGACCAGGAACGGGTGGGCGGCGACGGAATGTCCGGCCCGGCGGCGGGCGTTACTACCCCCGGATGACTTTTCCAGCCGAGGGGGGTGACCGGTGCCGACCGAGACACGGAGCCGGGAGCGGGACGAACGGGACGCGCGGCGGCTCAAGGGGCTGCTCGACGCGCCGGACTGGCCCGCGACGGCGTCGGCCGTGAGCACCAGCACACAGTCCGGAAGTGAATCTGCCGACAGGTGGGTACGCGTATCCTCGGCGAGTAAGCATCCGACGCGAGGGGACGTGCGGTTGACGACCGAGAAGACGGACGAGCGCAGGGCCCGCTTCGAGCGGGACGCGATGCCCTTCGTCGACCAGCTCTACGCTGCCGGGCTGCGGATGACCCGCAACCCGGCCGACGCCGAGGATCTGGTCCAGGAGACGTACCTGAAGGCGTACGCGGCCTTCCACCAGTTCGAGCAGGGCACCAACCTGAAGGCCTGGCTGTACCGGATCCTGACCAACACCTACATCAACTCCTACCGGAAGCGGCAGCGCCAGCCCGTGCAGGCGCCGACGGACGAGATCACCGACTGGCAGCTCGCCGAGGCGGAGTCGCACACGTCCAGCGGGCTGCGCTCGGCGGAGACCGAGGCGCTGGACCGGCTGCCGGACAGCGACGTCAAGGAGGCCCTCCAGCAGTTGCCGGAGGAGTTCCGCCTGGCGGTCTACCTGACCGACGTCGAGGGCTTCTCCTACAAGGAGGTCGCCGACATCATGGGCACGCCGATCGGCACCGTGATGTCCCGGCTGCACCGCGGCCGTCGTAATCTGCGGAAGCTGCTCGAGCAGTACGCGGCGGAGCGGGGTTTCAGCGCCGCGCCGTCCAAGGGTTCGACCGCCGCCGCCGGCCGGGAGGTGTGACCGTGAGCTGTGGAGAGCCGCACGAGACGGACTGCCGCGAGGTGCTCGCCGAGGTCTACCTCTACCTGGACCTGGAGTGTGGCGAGGAGCGCCGCGTCCTCATCCGGGAGCACCTGGAGGAGTGCGGGCCCTGCCTGCGCGAGTACGGCCTGGAGCAGGAGGTGAAGGCGCTGGTCGCCCGCTGCTGCGGCAACGAGACCGCGCCGGAGCAGCTGCGCGAGCGGCTGCGGGTCCGCCTGACCGAGCTGGTGGTCTTCGAGACCACCGAGTCCCGCGAGCTGGCCGACTGACGGCAGCGGGCACGAGCTGAAGACACCGGTGGCCCGGGTCCGTGTGGACCCGGGCCACCGGTGCGTCCGGCCCTCGGAGGCCGGCGCCGCTCCGATCCGGGGATCAGGAGTTGGGGCGCTTGCCGTGGTTGGCGCTGCTCTTCTTGCGGGCCTTCTTCTTGCGGGCCTTCTTCGCCATGCTGTGCCTCCTTGTGCTGGTCACGGTCCGGCCGCGGCGAGCGCGGCAGAGGTCGCGTGCGGTTCCCGGGCGACGGGAGCCGACCGCGCTGATGCTAGTGCCGACGGCGGTGCCGGGGGACCGGTGGGGGCGGAACCGGCGTGCCGGGGCGCTGTGCCGGGGCGTGAGCGGGCTCGTGATTGGATACCGTTCGCAGGAACACCGGTCGAGAGGGAGGGCCCGGAGATGGCCGAGGAGATCCGCGCCGAGATGGTGGCGAACGTCTGGAAGGTCGTCGCGTCGGCCGGGGACACCGTGTCCGAGGGGGACACCCTGGTGATCCTGGAGTCGATGAAGATGGAGATCCCGGTGATCGCCGAGTCCGACGGCGTGGTGCAGCAGATCGCGGTCAACGAGGGCGACGTCGTGCAGGACGGCGACCTCATCGCGGTGATCGGTTGACCGGGCTGCGCGTCCGCCGGGCGGAGCCGGCCGACTTCCCGGCGGTGGCGCGCCTGACGGTCGCCGCGTACGAGGCCGACGGGCAGCTCAAGGGCGAGACCGGCTACGCGCCGGTGCTCGCCGACGTGGCCGCCCGGGCGGAGTGCGGTGAGGTGCTGGTCGCCGTCGACGAGGTCACCGGCGAGGTGGCGGGCGCTGTGACGTTCGTGCTGCCCGGCACCCCGTACGCCGAGCTCGCCGGGCCGGGCGAGGCCGAGTTCCGAATGCTCGCGGTCGACCCGGCCGCGCAGGGCCGGGGCGCGGGCGCGGCCCTGGTGGGGGCGTGCGTGGCGCGGGCCACCGAGCTGGGCTGCTCGGCCGTCGTGATCTGCGTACGCAGCGGGATGGCCGCGGTGGCGCAGCGGCTCTACGGGCGGCTGGGCTTCGTGCGGGCGCCGGAGAAGGACTGGACCCCGCTGCCGGGCGTGGAGCTGCTCGGCCTGCGCCTGGACCTGACCCGCCCCGCCTGACCGCGGTCCGGCCGCCGTGCCGGTGCGGTCAGGAGGCGTCGGCGATGCGGGCGAGCAGTTCGTCGGCCACCTCGAGGGCGATCTTCTTGCGTTCCTCGTCGGTGATGCCCGGGGTGCGGACCGCGAACCAGCTGCTGTGCACGGCGAACAGGGTCAGCACGGCGCGCAGCTGGGCGGCGGGGGAGTCGTCGCCGCGGCTCAGCTCGTGCGCGAGCCGCATCATCCGGTCGCGCATCTGCTGCCCGGCGGCGAGGCTCTTGAGCACCGTCTGGTTCTGCTCGAAGAACCGCATGACCGTGGGCAGCTCGCCGGCGAACATCGCGTCCGCGTAGCGGCTGATCAGCGCGCGCCGGGTCGCCAGCGTGGCCGGCTGCGTGCCGGCCCACTCGATCAGCTCGTCCATCCGGCGCAGCCGGTCGTCGACGAAGCTGGTGACGATCTCGTCCTTGCTCTTGAAGTGGTAGTAGAGGGCGGCCTTGGTCACGCCGAGCCGCTCGGCGATCTCCCGGAGCGAGGTCTTCTCGTACCCCTGCTCGGTGAAGAGCTCGAGCGCGACGGCCTGAATGCGCTCCCGCGTGCCGCCTGTGCTCTCCCTCACCCGTGTTCCCCAATTCGCTTGACGGTTCCTGGTGCCCAACTTACCGTCCGGCTAGTAAGGTAACTAGCCGGACGGCAAGTAAGTTGGTCACAGATCTTCGGGGGAGCTTACCCATGAGTCAACCAGCCCAGGTGACGGCGAGGCCGAACGTCCGCGTCGTCCTCTTCGGCCTGATGATCGCGATGATGCTCGCGATGCTCGACAACATGATCGTCAGCACCGCGCTGCCGCGGATCGTCTTCGAGTTCGGCGGGGCCGACCACTTCACCTGGGTGGTCACCGCGTACGTGCTGGGCACCACGGTCTCCACCCCGATCTGGGGCAAGCTCGGTGACCTCTACGGCCGCAAGACGGTCTTCCTGACCTCGGTGGTCGTCTTCCTGGTCGGCTCCGCGCTCTGCGGCATGTCCGGCTCCGGCTTCTTCGGCGGGGCCGACACCGGGATGATCGAGCTGATCGCGTTCCGGGCGGTCCAGGGCCTCGGCGCCGGTGGCCTCATGGTCGGCGTCATGGCGATCATCGGTGACCTGGTGCCGCCCCGCGAGCGGGGCCGCTACCAGGGCATGATCGCCGGCATCATGGCCATCGCCATGGTGGCCGGCCCGCTGGTCGGCGGCTTCATCACCGACAACCTCTCCTGGCGCTGGGCGTTCTACGTCAACCTGCCGCTCGGCGGCGTGGCCCTGCTGGTCCTCGCCACGACCATGCACCTGCCGAAGTACCGCACCGAGCACAAGATCGACTGGCTGGGCGCCGCGCTGCTCTCCATCGGCATCACCGCGATCGTGCTGGTCACCACGTGGGGCGGCAACGAGTACGACTGGGCCTCCCCCCAGATCCTCGGCCTCGCCGCGCTGGCGCTGGTCGCCCTGGTGGCCTTCGGCCTGGTCGAGCGGCGCGCCCCGGAGCCGATCCTGCCGCTGAGCCTGTTCAGCAACCGCAACTTCGCCCTCATCTCGGTGATCGGCTTCCTGCTCGGTTTCGCCATGTTCGGCGCCATGAACTTCCTTCCGCTCTACCAGCAGACCGTGCAGGGCGCCTCGGCCACCAACAGCGGCCTGCTGCTGCTCCCGCTGATGTTCGGCATGCTGGTGGTCTCGCTGGTGGTCGGCCGGGCCATCACCAAGACCGGGCGCTACCGGGCCTTCCCGATCGCCGGCGGCGTCGTGATGACCGCCGGCATGGGCCTGCTGACCCAGCTCGACCTCGGCACCAGCAAGACGGTCTCCTCGCTCTACATGGTGGTGCTCGGCGTCGGCATGGGCTTCCTCATGCAGACCTCGATGCTGATCGCGCAGAACAGCGTGGAGCAGAAGGACCTGGGCGCGGCGAGCGGCGCGGCCACCTTCTTCCGGTCGATCGGCGGTTCGTTCGGTGTCTCGCTCTTCGGCGCGATCTTCGCGAACCGGCTCGCCGACTCCGCCGCCGGTCCGGCCTTCGCGGGCGGGGGCGGCGGCGAGGGCGGCGCCATGAACCTGGACAAGCTCAAGGAGCTGTCCGGTCCGGTGCGGGAGGTCGTACTCGGCGGGCTCTCCGACGCCATCTCGCACGTCTTCTTCTGGGCGGTTTTCTTCACCGTGGCGGTCCCGGTGCTCGCCTGGTTCATCAAGGAGGTCCCGCTGCGCGCGGCGAACGACGCCCCGCCGGCGGACGCCACCCCGGAGGACCAGGCCGAGGCCGCCCTCGGCAGGTCACCCGTCGCCTGACCCATCGCGTCGCGGCCACGCCGAACCTTCCCGGGTACGGCGTGGCCGCGCCGTGTCTCCGGGCGGTCAGCGGTGGCGGAGGAGCGTGGTGAGGCGGTGCCAGAGGCGGCGGAGGGGCCGGCGCCGGGTGGCCGGGGCCGGGCCGGTGACCAGGGTGTCGGCCAGGGCGCGGGTGGCCGGGTCGAGGTCCGGGGTGGCCAGCGCCAGGTGGGCCAGCGACACCGCGATCGGCACCCGGCGCTCGCGGGCCACGGCCGCCACGTCGGCGAGCCGCTCGGCCACCACCCGGGCCACGTCGGCGCGTACGGCGGGGTCCACCCAGGCGGCGGTGACCAGGGCGAACAGCGCCGCCTCGGTGATCCAGTCCTCCACGCCCCAGAGCAGTTCCAGCAGCACCCGCCGCCGGGTGGACTCCGCCCACGGCTCGTCGGTGCGGTGGTGCAGCAGGCCGAGGCAGGCCCAGACCTGCACGCAGCGCACCCAGAGCGACGGGTCCTGGCCGGCGAGCACCCGCCCCAGGGCGGTGGCCGGCGCGGCCGGCGGGTGCACCAGCAGGCCGAGCAGGTCGGCGAGGTCCAGGGTGGCCAGTCCCACCGCGGCGTCGTACGCGGCCGGAGGGTGCGGCCAGGCCGGGTGGGCGAGCTGCCGGATCCGGTCCGCCGCCTCGGTCGAGGGGGTCGGCAGGGTGGGCGCGGCCACCGTGCCGTCGTACCGCCAGAGCTGGCGGGTGGTGGCGCGGCGGGGTTCGCGCGGATCCGGGTCGGCCACCGCGGTCACCTCGACGGCCAGCCCCGGCGCGGCCGCCGCCGCCGTCCGCATGGCGCTCGGCGGTTCGAGCGCGTCGAGGCGCACGGCGACCGGGGCGTCGGCGGCGAGCGCCTGCCGCAGCGCGTCCAGCACCGGCCCGCCGGCCGGGGTCACCTGGCCGAGCCAGGGGCGGCCCCGGCAGCACTCGGCCAGGTCGCCGTGCTCGTGGGTGTCGTCGGGGTGGTCCCGGACGAAGTCGGCGAGGGCCACGAGGTGCGCCACGTCCCCGTCGCGCTGGAAGCGCAGCCGGTGGGCGGTGTGCACGGCACAGTCGAAGGTCGGGTCCTTGGCCAGGGCCCGGTCGATCCAGCCCAGCGCGTCGTCGAGCCGGCCGTTGTCGGCCAGCGTGCCGGCGATGTCGGCATAGACCGCCAGGTCGTCGGGGTCGAGGGCGACCGCCCGTTCCAGCGCGGCGAGCGCGTCCCGGGTCCGGCCGGCGCTCCGGTACGCGTACCCGAGCCACACCTCGCCGAGTTTGGTGGGCTGTGCGCGTACCCCGCGGGAGGCCCAGGTGACGGCGAGGGCGACCTCGCCGAGGCGCCGGGCCAGCGCGGACGCCGCGCCCAGCAGCAGCGGATGGGCCGGATGCACGGTGACCGCGTTGCGGGCCAGGGCGAGGTACGGGCGCAGCGGGTCGCGCAGCCGGCGCGGGACCGGGTCGGGCGCGGTCGCGCACACCTGCATGAGGATCCGGGCGGTGCGCTCGGGGTCGAGCCGTTCGGGCAGGTCGGGCGCGGTCACCCAGGGCACGGCGGCCCACTCGGCGCCGGGGGCGTAACCGGTGGCCGCGGCCAGCAGGTCGAGCCCCTCGGCGGGCCGGCCGGCGGCGGCGAGCAGGTGGGCGCGGGCCACCACCGCGCCGACGAAGGCGTGGTGGCCGAGCGGGAAGAGGTCCAGGTCGCCGCCGCTGGCCGCGGCGATCCGGGCCAGCGTCTCGTGCACCTCGGGCAGCGTGGGAGCCTGGACGAGGGCGGCGGCCACGTGGCCGGCGGCGTGCCGGAGGTCCCCCTCGGCCAGCGCCAGCCGGGCCAGCGCGAGCTCCTCCTCCGCCGAGAGCGCGGGGTCGTCCTCGGGCACGTCGTCCTCTCGGGTGGTCGGTCCGCCAGCCGGGCAAGCCTAGGGGATCATGCGACCGGATGGTGATCCACTGCGCACTCCTGTTCGTTCCGTTGCTCGGTGTGGCTGAAACGTGCAAGACTGAGCACCGAACGCGCGGCAACCGCGCAGGAGGGGGTCTTCCGTGACGCGTCCAGGGGCCGGGATGGCCGCCGACATCGACGAGCAGCCGGCCGGCTACGACCGCCTGCTCTCCGCCGAGCACGCCGGGGCGATCGCCCGGGTCGCGGCGGTGATCGCCGAGCGTCGGCCCCGCCACGTGGTCTTCACGGCCCGGGGCACCTCCGACCACGCGGCGCTCTACGCGGCCTACCTCACCGAGATCCGGCTCGGCCTGCCCGCCGGGCTCGCCTCGCCCAGCGCCGTCACCGTCTTCGGCGCCCGGCCGGACCTCTCCGAGGCCCTCGTGGTCGGGGTCAGCCAGAGCGGCGGCTCGCCCGACCTGGCCGAGGTGCTGCGGGTGGCCCGGGACTCCGGCGCGCTCACCCTGGCCGTGACCAACAACCCCGAGTCGCGGCTGGTGGACACCGCCGAGCTGAGCGTCGACATCGCCGCCGGGCACGAGCGGGCCGTCGCCGCCACCAAGACCTACACCGCCGAGCTGCTCGCGCTGCTCATGCTCATCGAAGGCGTACGCGCCGGCGACGGCGTGCTCCCCGCCGAGGAGCGGGCCTGCCTGGCCCGCCTGCCCGAGCTGGCCGAGCGCACCCTGTCCGACGCCACCCCGGCGCAGCTCGCCCCGCGCTACCGGTTCGCCGCCCAGCTCGTCACCACCGGCCGGGGCTACGCGTACCCGACGGCCCGCGAGGCGGCGCTGAAGCTCATGGAGACCTCCTACCTGCCGGCGCTCGCCTTCTCCGGCGCCGACCTGCTGCACGGCCCGCTCGCCATGACCGATCCGGACGTGCCGGTGCTCGCCGTGGTCGGCTCCGGCCCCGGCGGGCGGTCGATGCGTGAGGTGCTGCCCCGGCTCGGCGAGCGCCGCGCCGACGTCGTGGTGGTCGGCTCCGCCGACGTCGAGGCGACCGCCCGGATGGCCGTGCCCGAGGTCGACGAGCGGTACGCGCCGCTGCTCGACATCCTGCCGCTGCAGCGGCTCGCCCTGGCTCTGGCCCTGGCCCGGGGCGAGGACCCGGACGCCCCGCGCGGGTTGAAGAAGGTCACGGCGACGATGTGAGGCCCGGCGTGGCACGCTGTTCAGCGTGTCCACCCTCCGTGACCTCGCCGAGGAGCACACCGCGCTCCGGCCGGCCGACATCGACCACCTGCACCGGATCGCCGGCGACTGGCAGCTCCTCTCCGACCTGTCCTTCGCCGACCTGCTGCTCTGGGTGCCGGTCGACGGCGACGGCACGTTCCTCTGCGTGGCCCAGGTCCGCCCGACGACCGCGCCGACCGCGTACCTCGACGACCAGGTCGGCCGGATCGTCGGCGGGCCCGAGGTGGCGCACCTGGAGGTCGCCCACCGGCAGGGCCGCATCTGGCGGGAGGGCGACCCGGTCTGGTACGGCGACGTGCCCGCCCGGCACGAGGCCATCCCGGTGCGGCTGCGCACCGCCGACGGGGAGTCCGGCGAGGTCGTGGCGGTGGTCGGGCGGGACACCAACCTCTCCACCGCGCGCACGCCCAGCCAGCTCGAACTCAACTACCTGACCACCGCCGACGACCTGGCGCAGATGATCGCCGACGGCACCTTCCCGCCGCCCCGGCACCCGGGCGAGACCACCTCGGCGCCCCGGGTCGGCGACGGCCTGGTCCGGCTGGACGCCAACGGCAAGGTCACCTACGCCAGCCCCAACGCCCAGTCCGCGTACCGCCGGTTGGGCTACGCCTCCCACCTCGTGGGGGAGGACCTGGCCAAGCTGCACAGCCGGCTCGCCGGCGACCCGCTCGAAGGCACCGACGCGGCTAACGCCGTGCTCGCCGCGTTGCGCGGCGACGCCCCGCCCCGGCGGGAGATCGACGCCCGGGGCGCCACCATGCTCACCCGGGCGTTGCCGCTCATGCCCGCGGGCGTGCCGATCGGCGCGCTGGTGCTGGTCCGCGACATCACCGAGGTACGCCGCCGCGACCGGGCCCTGATCACCAAGGACGCCACCATCCGGGAGATCCACCACCGGGTGAAGAACAACCTCCAGACCGTGGCCGCGCTGCTCCGCCTCCAGGCCCGCCGGGTGGCCATGCCCGAGGCCCGGGTCGCCCTGGAGGAGTCGGTACGCCGGGTCGCCTCCATCGCCCTGGTCCACGAGACGCTCTCCATGTCCAGCGACGAGGCGGTCGAGTTCGACGGCATCGTCGACCGGGTGGCCAGCGCGGCCACCGAGGTGGCGGCCACCGAGGTGACCGTCGGCATGCGCCGCCAGGGCACCTTCGGCGTGCTACCGGCCGAGATCGCCACCTCGCTCGTGATGGTCCTCAACGAGCTGCTGCTCAACGCCGTCGAGCACGGCTTCCCGCCGGCCGGCGAGGAGGGCGCGCCCGGCCCCGAGGGCGTGCCGGAGCCCGCCGTGGTGGTCACCGCGCACCGGTTCCGCAAGCAGTTGCACGTCTCGGTCGCCGACAACGGCCGGGGCCTGCCCGCGCAGTTCGACGCCGAGAAGGGCGGCAACCTCGGCCTCCAGATCGTCCGGGCCCTGGTCACCGGCGAGCTGCGCGGCACCATCGAGCTGCGCAACGGCGCCCAGGGCGGCACCGAGGCCGTGCTGGTCGTCCCGCTGGCCCGCGGCACCGCCGACCGCCTCGCCGGCTGATCCCCGTCCGCCGCCCCGGTCACCGGGTGAGGAGGGCGACCGTGAGGCCGGGGCGGGGCCACACCTGGCGGACCGTGAAGGCGTCGCGCAGGGCGTGGCCCTTGGCGCCGGGCACCGCCGCCAGCGGGTCGGCGCGCCGGCCGGTGACCACGAGCCAGACCCGGTCCACGCCGGCCAGGCACTCCGCCGGGCGGTCGCACTCGGCCGCCCAGAGGTCCGCGCGCTGCCGCTGGTCGCGCACCACCAGCACGTCGCGCGGCCGGCGCGCCCCCAGGTGGTACGCCAGCCCGAGGTCCGGGAAGAGCCAGCTGTGCCGGGGCGAGTAGACGACTGCGTCGCCCGGCTGCTCGTGGTCGGCGACGATCCGCGCCACGCCCGCGTAGTCCACCGGGGCGGTCCGCGGCCACTCGTGGGTGCGCCGCAGCGCCGCCTGATCCGGCAGTCCGAGCAGGCCGGCCAGGGTGACCACGGCCAGCGCCGGTCCCAGCCGTACGCCGGCCAGCGCCGCACCGGCCAGCAGGCAGGCGAACGGCACCGTGAAGAACAGGTACCGGGTCACCCAGAGCGGCACCGCCGTGCCGGCGACGAAGAGCAGCAGCACCGGCAGCAGGACGGCTGCGCCCGGCAGCAGCGCCCGCCGGCCGAGCCGGGCCGCCCCCAGTGCGGCGAGGCCGACGAGCACGCCGCCGACCACCCCGCTCTGGGCCAGCCCACCGGGCAGCGCGGCCAGGTCGTCGACGCGGACCAGGCGTACCCAGTCGAGCTGGCGGCCGCGCTGGCCCCGGGCCTCGAGCACCAGCGGCGCGACCAGCACGACGGCCGGCAGCACCGCCACCGGCCACCGCCACAACAGGCCGCGCCGGCCGCCCGGGCCCGCCGGGTCGGGGGGCGGTTCGAGTCCCGCCGCCGTGGGACCCCGCAGGGCGACCAGCAGCACCACGAGGGCGTGCGCGGCCAGCAGGGTGAGGGCGATCAGGTGGAGCAGCCCGAGCGCGGCGACGGCGAGCGCGTAGCCGGTCCAGCGCCGCCACGTCGGCCGGCCGAGCGCCCCGACGAGCAGCAGCGTGGCCAGCACGGCGAACAGGGCGGCCGGCGCGTAGGGTCGCGCCTCCTGACCGTACCGGGAGGTGGCCGGCAGCACGGCGAGGAACAGCCCGGCGAGCAGCCCGGCCCGGGGGCCGGCCAGGCGCGCGCCGAGCCGGGCGGTGAGCGCGGCGGCCCCGGCCATGGCCAGCGCGGACGGCAGCCGCAGCGCCGCCGGGGAGGTGCCGGACAGCGCGGTCCAGCCGTGCATGAGCAGGTAGTACGGCCCGGTCGCGGCGTCGATGGTGCCGGCCAGCCGGACCAGGTCGGGAACCGGTCGGGTGGCGGCGCTCCACGTCGCCAGCTCGTCCCGCCACGGCTGCGCGTGCCCGATCCCGCCGAGCGTGACCACCAGGGTGACCAGGCCGGGGACCGCCCACACCGGCCAGTCCCGGCGGCCGTGGCGCGGCGTGGGCTCGGCGGGCGCGGTCACATTCCGCAGCGTCACACGGCGGCGACGGCCGGCGGGCCGGTCCGCCGATTTGTCTCCACCCGGCCGCTGTCGCCGCGCCGCCGGATCCCCCCGGAAAGCCCGCGCCGTGCCGGCCCCTCGCCACCTCGGTGACAGCTGCTGGGTGCCTTTCGAGCTGAGTCGCTGGCGATGTCAGCCGCGGTCCCGCGGCATGCCGCTCGCTGAGTCGTTCATGACGTCGGCTCGAAAGGCGGTCGCGAGGTGGCCCATACCGCCCGGCGGCAGGCCGCGCTGCCCCCGACCGACCCCAAGGCCGGAGCGGGCCGGCGGACGCGGAGCCGGTCGAGCGCCGTCGATGACGCGCCGCTGCCCGTGATGTGGGATCACACACTCGGTCATTGGCCGGTCATCACCGGCTGTGGGAGCATGAGGCCTATGACCGCCGCTGTCATCCGCCGCTTCGTGGCTCGTCGCCACGTCGATTACGGCCGCGTCCGCAGCGCGATCTGTCCGGCCCACTGACGACGCCCGACCCATCCGTCTCGGGCGCGTTCCGCGCCGGCCGTCACCGACACCGCCGTCCTCGGCCCTCACCAGGGCCGGCCGCCGCGTCCGCGCTTCCAGGCACAGCAGACAACGGAGGACGCCGCGATGGCGGTCAGCAGCACCACCACGACCCGGCCCGACGCCCCGGCGCCGGCCGCCCGGGCTCCCCGCCGGCCCCGTGGTGAGGGCCAGTGGGCGCTCGGGCACCGCGAGCCGCTCAACCCCAACGAGCGGATCAAGAAGGACGACGACCCGCTGAACGTGCGGGCCCGGATCGAGAACATCTACGCGCACCGGGGCTTCGCCTCGATCGACCCGCAGGATCTGCGCGGCCGGTTCCGCTGGTGGGGCCTCTACACGCAGCGCCGGGCCGGCATCGACGGCGGGCGCACGGCGGTGCTGGAGCCGCACGAGCTGGAGGACGAGTTCTTCATGCTCCGGGTGCGGGTGGACGGCGGTGAGCTGAGCCTGGCCCAGCTCCGGGTCGTCGCCGACATCTCGCGGGAGTTCGCCCGGGACACCGCCGACATCACCGACCGGCAGAACATCCAGTACCACTGGATCCGGGTCGAGGACGTGCCGGAGATCTGGCGCCGGCTGGAGGCGGTCGGCCTGCAGACCACCGAGGCGTGCGGCGACTGCCCGCGGGTCGTGCTGGGCAGCCCGGTCGCCGGGGTGGCACGGGACGAGGTGCTCGACCCGACCCCGGCGGTCGACGAGATCGTCCGCCGGTACGTCGGCGACAAGGCGTACTCGAACCTGCCCCGTAAGTTCAAGACCTCGATCTCCTGGCTGGTCGACACCCCGTACGAGGCCAACGACATCGCCTTCCTCGGCGTCGAGCACCCCGACCACGGTCCCGGCTTCGACGTCTGGGTGGGCGGCGGGCTGTCCACCAACCCCATGCTGGCCAAGCGCCTCGGCGTCTGGGTGCCGCTGGCCGAGGTGCCGGACGTCTGGGCCGGGGTGGTCGGCATCTTCCGCGACTACGGCTACCGCCGCCTGCGCAACCGCGCGCGGCTGAAGTTCCTGGTCGCCGACTGGGGCGTGGCGAAGTTCCGCGAGGTGCTGGAGAAGGAATACCTGGGCCGGGCGCTGCTCGACGGCCCGGCCGCGACGCTGCCCGCGAAGCCGGTCGACCACATCGGCGTGCACCCGCAGCGCGACGGCAACAACTACGTGGGCGCCGCCCCGGTGGTGGGCCGGGTCTCCGGCACCCAGCTCGCCCGCCTCGCCGACGTGGCCGAGGCGCACGGCAGCGGCCGGGTGCGGCTCACCCCGTACCAGAAGCTGCTGGTGCTGGACGTGGCGCCGGAGCGCACCGAATCGCTGGTGGCGGAGCTGCGCGGGATCGGCCTGGAGGCCCGGCCGTCGGCCTGGCGGCGCGGCACCATGGCCTGCACCGGCATCGAGTTCTGCAAGCTGGCCATCGTCGAGACGAAGCGGCGCGGCGAGGAGCTGGTGGCCCGGCTGGAGGAGCGGCTGCGCGACTTCGACGCCGACATCTCCATCCACCTCAACGGCTGCCCGAACGCCTGCGCCCGCACCCAGGTGGCCGACATCGGCCTGAAGGGCCAGCTCGTGGTGGGCCCGGACGGCCGGCAGGTGGAGGGCTTCCAGGTGCACCTCGGCGGCGGCCTGGGCATGGCCGCGGGGCAGACCGCCGGCTTCGGCCGCAAGCTGCGCGGCCTGAAGACCACCGCCGACGAACTTCCGGAGTACGTGGAACGGCTGGCCCGCCGCTACCTGGCCGGCCGGAGCGAGGGCGAGAGCTTCGCCAACTGGGTGATCAGGGTCGACGAGGAGGAATTGCGATGAGCGATGCCCGATCTGCGCCTCTCTACTGCCCCTACTGCGGGGAGGAGGACCTGCGGCCGCACGAGGCCGGGCACGGCGCCTGGGAGTGCCACGCCTGCGCGCGGGTCTTCACCGTGAAGTTCACCGGCCTGCTGAGCCGGGCGGTGACCCGGTGAGCGCCCTGCGCTCCGCCACCGGCCTGGGCCTGGTCGGGATCGGCGGGCCGGCCCCGGCCGATCCGGCCCGGCGTGACCCGGAGGAGCTGCGCGCGCTGGCCGAGCGGGCCGGGCGGGAGTTGGAGGGCGCGCCCGCGCTGGAGATCGCCCGCTGGGCCGCCGAGACCTTCGGGGACCGGTTCTGCGTGACCAGTTCGATGGCCGACGGCGTGCTGGCCCACCTGGTCTCCCGGGTCGCCCCGGGGGTCGACGTGGTCTTCCTGGACACCGGCCTGCACTTCCCGGAGACGCTCAAGGTCCGCGACGAGGTGGCCCGGCGGCTCCCGGTGACCGTGCGTTCGATCCGGCCCCGGATGACGGTGGGGCAGCAGGACGGCCAGTACGGGCCCCGGCTGTTCAGCAGGTCCCCGGACGACTGCTGCCAGCTGCGCAAGGTGGAGCCGCTGGAGCGGGCGCTGGCCGGGTACGACGCCTGGGCCGCCGGGCTGCGCCGGGACGAGTCGCCGACCCGGGCCAACACGCCGGTGGTGGCCTTCGACGCGCGGCGCGGCAAGGTAAAGATCAACCCGATCGCGGCCTGGAGCCAGCGGGACGTGGACGCCTACATCGCCCGCTACGACATCCCCGTCAACGAGTTGTTCGCCCGGGGCTACGGCTCGATCGGCTGCTGGCCGTGCACCCGCCGCACCAGGGCGGGGGAGGACCCGCGGGCGGGCCGCTGGGCCATGTTCGAGAAGACCGAGTGCGGCCTGCACACCTGACCGCCGAGCCGCCGGTGGTGCTGGTCGCGCACGGCAGCCGGGACCCGCGGGCGGCCGAGGCGACGCGGGCGCTGGCCCGGGCCGTGGCGGCCGCCCGGCCCGGCGTCCCGGTGCTACCGAGCTGGCTGGACCACACCGACCCCGGTCCCGCCGCCGTGCTGCGGGACCTGGCCGCGGCCGGGCACACCCGGGCCGTGCTGGTGCCGCTGCTGCTGACCGCCGCGTACCACCGGAAGGTCGACGTCCCGGCGGCGGTCGCGGCGGCCCGCGCGGATGGCGCGCACCTCGAGGTACGGGTGACCGACGTGCTGGGGCCGGCGGACGGGGTGGTGGACGCCCGGCTGCTGGCGGGGCTGCGCCGGCGGCTGGCCGAGGCGGGACCGGGCGGCTTCGACGGCGTGGTGCTGGCGGCGGCGGGCACCCGGGATCCGCGGGCGCGGGGCTCGGTGGGGCGGGTCGCCGCCGCGCTCGGCGCCGAGCTGGGCGTGCCCTGCCAGGTGTCGTACGCCTCGGCGGCGCCCCCGGGGGCGGGTGTCGCGGTGTCCCGGCTCCGCGCGGCGGGCGCCCGCCGGGTGGCCGTGGCCGCCTACTTCCTGGCCCCGGGCCTGTTCCACGACGCGGTCCGCGCCTCGGCGGAGCGGGCCGGTGCCGTCGCGGTCGCCGACCCGCTGACCGACCTGCCCGAACTCGCCGACCTGGTGTTGCGGCGGGTCGACGCCGTGCCGGTCGGGGTGTGACCCGGGCAGCAGAACGCCCCGGCCAGGATCCCGGCCGGGGCGTGCGGCGTGTGTGCGAATCAGGCGGAGTGAGCGCGCAGCACCCGGAGCCCGCCGCGGCGCTTCACCGCGCGGCGCTCCTCCTCGCTCATCCCGCCCCAGACGCCGGCGTCCTGACCGGACTCCAGCGCCCACTGGAGGCACTGGTCGGTCACCGGGCAGCGCCGGCAGACGGCCTTGGCCTGCTCCACCTGCAGGAGGGCCGGGCCGGACGTCCCGATCGGGAAGAACAGCTCCGGGTCCTCGTCGCGGCAGACGGCATCGTGGCGCCAGTCCATGGCGGCAACACTCCTCATTCTCAATTGGGTGGCCAGATAACGCTTCGTTGCTATTCCTATATGCGTCCGCATTGCCGATCGGTGACGGTCAGCATCCATCAATTCGGCGCTGCGTGAGCAGGCTTGCGACCCGCGGACCTGCTGGAACAGCTCAACCTGCCGAGCATATCCAGGCAATGCCCCGGTAACACGACTTCGCTTGTGAATACTTTCACGAACTGTCGCGATGTCAAGGGTGGCGCTCGGAAAAACTCCGAACAGTGAGCGGGCTCACCACCCTTTTGTCCGGGTTTCAGAGCGCTCTGGTTACCCGGCGTGCCACAGTCGAGGATCAATATAGTACGGTCTGCGTGACGTTGCTGACATTTCCGGCACCTTCCGTCGGCGTGGCGACCTCCGCTCGTTTGGTTGCGGGGTCCGCGTCAACCGACGGCAGTACCCGAGACCTAGCAGATTACTCTCAGTGCGGCAGGGACGGATGCGAATCTGACTTTTTCCCGCTCGCCGAGGTAGTCGCCGTCCAGCTGGAAGGCCAGCGGGCGGGCCGAGAGCAGGGTGAACTCCGCGACGTCGTGCAGCCGGAGCACCCCACGACCGTGTGGATCGGGCTGCCGGGCGAAGAACTGGGTCACCGTCCGTGCCGTGCTGGCCACCTTGAGCCGACGCATGGCGAGCACGTCCAGCCCGAGGTCGAACGACGCCTCCGGGTTCGGGTTGATCTCCCGGTCGCCCAGGTACGTCCACGGCGCGGTGTTCTGGATGATGACCGTGCCCAGGTCGGTCTCGGCGGCCTCGCCCGGCCGCTCCAGGCTGATGGACGGGTGCCGCCGGTCCGAGGCGAGGAAGTACTGGCTCACCGTCGAGCGGAAGTAGAGCGCCGGCGTCGACACCCGGCCCCGCTTCCGGGCCCGCTCGACCCGCTGGATGACGGCCGCGTCGATGCCGAAGCCCGCGCAGAAGGTGAAGTAGCGGTCGTCGGCGCGGCCCAGCCCGATGGTGCGGGAACGGCCAAGCCGCAGCCCCTCCAGGATCATGCTGGTCCCGTCCGGCCACTCCCGCGGCAGGCCCAGGGCCCGGGCGAAGACGTTCGTCGAGCCGCCCGGGACGGTGGCCAGCGCCGGCAGCCGCTCCGCCGGGGTCTGCCCGGTGCGGAAGGTCGGCGGCTCGGCGGCCATCAGGCCGTTCACCACCTCGTTGACCGTGCCGTCGCCACCGAGCGTCACCACCAGGTCGACGCCCTCCTGGGCGGCCTCCCGCGCCAGGTCCATGGCGTGACCGCGCCGGCGCGTGTACCGCACCGAGAGGTCGACTTCGCTGCGCAGTGCCCGGACCAGCACGTCCCGGCTGCGCTCGCTGGTGGTGGTGGCCTTCGGATTGACCACCAGGACGGCGCGCATGGGCGGCACTGTACCGCGCCTACCCACGGGTATCGTGTCGCGCGTGACGATCGACTCCGGGCCGGTCCCCGGCACGCTCCGCTGGGCGGTGCTCCTGCTGCGCGCCGAGGCGGTGGCGCTCGGCCTGGTCGCGGCCTGGCTGATCTGGTCCGACCTGACGGCACGCACGACCCACCTGACCTCGGCGCTGCTGGTGACCGCGTTCGCGATCGGCGGGGCGGCGGTGCTCTGGGCGCTCGGCGCCGCGCTGGGCCGTCGCCGGTCCGGGGCCCGGGCGCCGGCCATCGTGCTCCAGCTCATGCTGCTGCCGATCGGCTGGTACATGATCCAGGGCGGGCTCGGCTGGTTGGGTGTGCCGCTCATGGTGCTCGGCCTCGGCGTCGCCGGCCTGCTGGTGAGCACGCCGACCAACCGGGCGCTCGGCTTCGACTGACGCCCGCGCCGGGCCGGAACGGTCAGTAGCCGGAGGCGCGGCGGGTGAGCAGGGCGATGGTGGCCCGGCCGTCGGCGGCCCGGGCGCTCGCCGAGGTGGTCAGCGCGGTGAGCACCTTCCAGGCGAAGGACGACTCCGAGGGGAGCGTGGCGCCCCGCACGGTCGGCACGGTCACCTCGACGGTGAGCGCGTCCTCGGTGACCGCGAAGCGGCACTCCAGCTCGGCGTCGCGGGTGGCGATGGCGAGCAGCATGGCGCACGCCTCGTCGACGGCGATGCGCAGGTCCTCGATCTCGTCGAGGGCGAATTGGAGCCGGGCCGCGAGACCGGCGGTGGCGGTGCGCAGCACGCCCAGGTAGCCGCCGTCGGCGGGCACCGTGAGGTGCACGATGTCGTCGTCCGTCATCGGCTGGCCGGTCAGTTGAGTCACGCCTCATCCCCCCGGTGCGGGACTCTACCCGCTCAGGCGTCCGGCCGCGTGGGGGCTGCCGTCGCCTGCGCCGCGAGGTCGTGCAGCGCCGTCCCGGCCAGCCGGTACGGCACCCACTCGTCCATGGGCGCGGCGCCGATGGCGGCGTAGAAGCGGGCGGCCGGGTTCCAGTTGAGCATCCACCACTCGAGCCGCCGGTAGCCGCGCTCGACGCAGATCGCGGCGAGGGTGGCGAGCAGCAGCCGGCCCGCGCCGGTGCCCCGGGCGGCCGGCCGGACGTACAGGTCCTCCAGGTAGACGCCGTGCACGCCCTCCCACGTGGAGAAATTCAGGAACCAGAGGGCGAAGCCGATCGGCTGGCCGGCGGGATCGACCGCGACGTGCCCGAACAGGGCCGGCGCCGGACCAAAGAGCGCGGCGGTCAGCTGCTCCTCGGTGAGGTGGCACTGCTCGGGGGCGCGTTCGTAGTCGGCGAGTTCGTGCACCATCGCGACGACGGCCGGCACGTCCTCGGGACGCGCCGGCCGGATCGTCGGTGCCTGGGCGGGCAGGCTCACGCCTGCTTGGTCTCCCAGAAGATCTTGGCGATCTCATCGATCTTCTGCAGCAGCTGGTCGGCGACGGCCGGGTCCATGCTGCCCTTGGCGCCCGCCGAGCCGGCGAGCTTGGTGGTCTCGTTGAAGAGCTGGTGCAGGTGCGGGTACTTCTCGAAGTGCTGCGGCTTGAAGTAGTCGGTCCAGAGCACCCACAGGTGGTGCTTGACCAGCTCGGCCCGCTGCTCCTTGATCAGGATGGCCCGGGTGCGGTACTCCGGGTCGGTGTTGGCCTGGTACTTCTCGCAGATCATTTTGACCGACTCGGCCTCGATCCGGGCCTGCGCCGGGTCGTAGACGCCGCACGGCAGGTCGCAGTGGGCGCTGGCGGTCACACGGGGCGTAAGGATGCGGGGAAGGCGCATCAGGGTCCTCCATGGGATGTTTGCGATGATCCAAGACGACACTACTCCTGGAGATGCTCCCCGGCGGGCGGGAGGTGAAACCCCGTGGGTGCGGTGGATCACCGACTGCGCGGGCCGCTGGTGCCGATCCTGGTCACCGGCCCGTCCATGGCGCCGACCCTGCGGCACGGCGACGCCGTGCTGGTGCGTACCGGGGGTCGACCGGTGCGCCCCGGCGACGTGGTGGTGGCGGTCTTCCGCAGCCGCCCCGACCTGCTGGTCGTCAAGCGGGCGATCCGCCGGCAGGACGGGGGCTGGTGGCTGCGCGGCGACAACGGCCTGGTCACCGACGACTCCCGGGCGTACGGGGTGGCGGACGTGTGCGGGCGGGTGGTCCTCCGGTACTGGCCGCGTCCCGGCCGGGTCACCGGCGGGCCCCGTCGGATATGACCCCGATCACACCCTGGTGCGGCATGCGTGACTATGCTCGGAAAGTGCCCGGGTGACCCCCCGCACCGCCGCCCCGCTGGCCGCTGACCGCGCGTGCCGAGCCGGCCGGTCCGTCTGCTCGACAGATCCTGGAGTCACCGATGCCTACGTCCACCCCGGACCCCGCTGATCCCGTTTTCCGGCTGCACCTCGGCGGCAAGATGGCCGTCGCCTCGACCGTGCCGCTCACCAGCCGGGAGGACCTCTCCCTCGCGTACACCCCGGGTGTGGCCCGGGTCTGCGAGGCGATCGCCGCCGACCCCGACCTCGCCGACGACTACACGTGGGTGTCGCACACCGTCGCCGTGGTCACCGACGGCTCCGCCGTGCTCGGCCTGGGCAACATCGGCCCCCGCGCGGCGCTGCCCGTCATGGAGGGCAAGGCGGTGCTGTTCAAGCAGTTCGCGGGCGTGGACGCCGTACCGATCTGTCTGGACACCCAGGACGTGGACGAGATCGTGGCGACGGTGCGGGCCCTCGCCCCCTCGTTCGGCGGGATCAACCTGGAGGACATCAGCGCCCCGCGGTGCTTCGAGGTGGAGCGCCGGCTCGACGAGGCACTGCCCATCCCGGTCTTCCACGACGACCAGCACGGCACCGCCATCGTGGTGCTGGCCGCCCTGCGCAACGCGGCCACCCTGCTCAACCGCAAGCTGGGCGACCTGCGGGTGGCGGTCAGCGGCGCCGGCGCGGCCGGCGTGGCGGTGACGAAGATGCTGGTCGCCGGGGGCGTCAACCCCGACCAGGTGGTGGTGTGCGACTCCCGGGGCATCATCGGCCGGCACCGTGAGCTGACCGGGACCAAGGCCGAGCTGGCCGAGACCACCAACGCCGACGGGCGGCAGGGCGACATCACCGAGGCGCTGCGCGGTGCGGACGTCCTGGTCGGCGTCTCCGGCGGGCAGATCCCGGAGGCGGCGGTGGCCGGCATGGCCCCCGGAGGCATCGTCTTCGCGCTGGCCAACCCGACCCCGGAGGTGCACCCCGAGGTGGCTGCCCGGCACGTGGCCGTTGTCGCCACCGGGCGCAGCGACTACCCGAACCAGATCAACAACGTGCTCGCCTTCCCCGGCGTGTTCCGTGGCGCGCTGGACGCCCGGGCCACCCGGATCACCGACGGGATGAAGGTGGCCGCGGCCGACGCCATCGCGAACGTGGTGGCCGAGTCGCTGACGCCGGAGGCGATCGTGCCCTCTCCGCTCGACCCGCGGGTCGCCCCCGCCGTCGCCGAGGCGGTCGCCGAGGCGGCCCGCCGCGACGGGGTCGCCCGCCGCTGAACGTCCTGGAAGGGGGCCCTCCGCACGGCTTTTGTGGGGAAGGTCCCCTTCTTAACGCGCGCTCAGCTTGTTACGGTGCCGATCATGCGTGCCGCCTTCGCCTCGGCCTTCGACGCCGACAACCCGCTCGCCGCGCTCACCGTCGGCGACCGCCCCGAGCCGACCCACCCGCAGGACGACTGGGTCACCGTGCAGGTCCGGGCCAGCTCGCTCAACCACCACGACCTCTGGTCGCTGCGCGGGGTGGGCCTCACCGCCGACCAGCTCCCCATGATCCTCGGCTGCGACGCGGTCGGCGTCGACCCGGACGGCAACGAGGTGGTCGTCTACCCGGTGGTGCCCACCCGGGGCGACCCCCGCGGGGTCTCCATCCTCTCCGAGCACTTCCCCGGCACGTTCGCCGAGCGGGTGGCCGTACCCCGGATGAACCTGCTCCCGCTGCCCGACGGCCTCTCGGCGACCGACGCGGCCTGCCTGCCCACGGCCTGGCTCACCGCGTGGCGGATGCTCACCACCCGGGGCCGGGTCGGCGACGGCGAGTCGGTGCTGGTCCAGGGGGCCGGGGGCGGCGTGGCCACGGCGGCCGTCGCGCTCGGCGTGGCCCTGGGCAAGCGGGTGTACGCGACCAGCCGCGACGCCGCCAAGCGCGAGCGGATCACGGAGCTGGGCGCGACCGCCCTGGAGCCCGGTGCCCGGCTGCCCGAGCGGGTCGACGTGGTCATCGAGACGGTCGGCGCGGCCACCTTCGACCACTCGCTGAAGTCGGCCGCCCCGATGGCCCGGATCGTGGTCTCCGGCGCCACCGCCGGCCACGAACCCAAGGTCAACCTGCGCCGGGTCTTCGCCATGCAGCTGGAGATCCTCGGCACCTCGATGGGCACCCCCGACGAGCTGACCCAGCTCCTGGCGTTCTGCGCCGAGCACGAGGTGCGCCCGGTGGTGGACACCGTGGTGCCGTTCAGCCGGATCGAGGACGCCTTCGCCCGCCTGAACTCCGGTGACGTCTTCGGCAAGGTCGTCGTCGACCACACCGCCTGACCGGCGCCGCCGCCCTGGGCGACCGGTCAGAGATGGTCGTCCAGGGTGGCCAGGCCGCCGCGGGTCGCGTCGGCCGGGAGCCGCTTCTTCGCCGCCGCGTCGCCGTAGAGCGTCCAGCGGAGGAACTCGACGGTGGTGTCGGCGACCACCCGCAGCGCCTTGCCGTCGCTGAGCAGGGCCCGCCCGTGGTCGCCCTTCGGCAGGCTGAGCATCGCCTTCGGCCAGGGCACCGCGTCGTAGACCGCCTTGCCCGCGGCGTAGCCCACCACCTCGTCGGCCTCGCCGTGCACGAAGAGCTGCGGGGCCGCCGCGCCGGCGAACGCGGTGCCGACGCCGAGCGCCGTGCCGGCGAACACGATGCCGGCGTCCAGGCGCTCGTCCCGGCCCGCCGTGAACAGCCCGATCGTGGTCACCCCGCCGGCACTGTGCCCGGTCGCGGCCACCCGCTCCGGGTCCAGCCGGCCGCGCAGCGGGTCACCCGCCCGGCCGTCGAGCGCGAGCACCTGGGTCAGCACGTACGACACGTCGGCCGGCTGGTTGAGCACGTCGAGCGGGTTGCCGTCACCCCCGGCGCCGGTGTGCGGGAACTTCGGCGCGGCCACCACGAACCCGGCCGCCGCCCAGCGGGTCAGCAGCACCTGGTAGTCCTCCGGCCGGCCGCCAAGCCCGTGGCTGAACAGCACCACGGGGAACCGCCCGGCCGCCGCCGGCGCGGACCGCTCCGCGGTGCCACCGGCCTCGCCCCGCGCCGGGTACCAGAGGGTCACCGGCAGCGGGCGGTCGCCGTCGCGGTTCAGCTTCAACTGGCGTACGCCGACCGCGAAGCTCTCGGTGGGCGCGTGCCCGGCGGGCACCCGCGGCGCGGGGGTGGTGGCCACCGGCGGCGCGTCGGGGGCGGGACGCCCGGCCGGGGCGGTCCCGCCCGAACAGCCGGCCAGACCCGTGCTGAGCAGGGCGGCGGCGGTGACCAGGGCGGCAGGGCGACGGCGCATGAACACGATTGTGCCTCGCGCTCCCCGCCGGCCGGCCGGCATCGCACCCAGCGTGACGCGTTCGCCTCACCCGGTCGGCGGCCGGCTCCCGCGCAGGCGGGCCAGGTCAGCGGCGTCCTTGGCCCGGCGTGGCCGCTCGGGCATCCAGACGGGGTACATCTCCTTGAACTCGATCTGGGCGGCGACGCTGATCACCGGGGCGGTGTGCGGGCCGATCCGGCCCGGTGGCGCGTCCAGCATCCCCTCCGGCAGCGGGGTGCCGGCCCACGGCCCGGACCCGACCACCACCCGGCCCGCCGGATCCCGGTCCAGGTACGCGAAGCTCAGCTCGACGTCGCCGCGCACCAGCTCGAGCTGCAGCTCGACCGGCATCCGCGGGTCGGGGCGCCAGCCCTGCCCGCCCAGCCGGGCCGCCAGCGGGCCGGCCTCGCGCCGCCAGCAGTACCAGTCGACGTCCACGTGCGGCCGGCTCACCGCGCCGAGGTGGAAGTCCATGGCCCACCCGCCACGCAGCCACACCGCGATCCCGGCCGCGCCGGTCAGCTCGACCACCTCGCGGATCGCGTCGAGTTGCCGCCCGGCCAGCCCGTCCATCCGGGCGAGGCTACCGCCCGGCCGCGGGGGTGTGCGGCCGCCTTCCCATCCTTGATCGACTCCGGCTCGCCGACGTGGCAGGGTTCCCGCCCTTGATCGACTCCGGCTCGCCGATCTGGCGGGGTTTCAGCTCGGCGGATACCGCCGGATCGGCGAGGTGGAGAGGATGACGCGCGGGCGGGGAGGGCGCGGGTGGTGAGGGTGGTGAGGCCGGGGAGGAGGGCGTCGGCGGGCAGCCGGTCCCGGGCGCGGCGGTCGGCGTAGAGGGTCCACCGGAGGAAGTCGGTGGTGGTGGCGAGGACCTGCGCGAACCCGGGGCGGCCCGGGGTCAGGTACTCGCCGTGGCCCTGGCCGGGAAGGCCCAGGAAGACCGCCGGCCCGAGACTGCGGGCGTACGCAGCCCGGCCGACCGACTCGGGCACGATCGGGTCCGCGCCGCCGTGCACGAAGAGCAGGGGCGCCACCGGGCCGGCGAAGCTGCCGGCCAGCCCGCCGCCCGCGATGACGATTCCGGCGCGCAGCCGGGGCGAGTGGCCCGAGGTGAACATGCCCGCCGTGGTGAAGCCGCCCGCCGAGTGCCCGGCGGCGGCGAACCGGTCCACCGCGAGGTGCCCGGCGAGCGGGTCACCGGGCCGGGCGTCGAGGCGGACCAGGTGGCGGATCAGCCGCCAGCCGTCGGCGGGCTGGTTCCGCACGTCGGCCCGGGTGAAGTCACGCGCCCGCAGGTTGGTCCGCGGGTAGGCCGGCGCGGCAACCACGAACCCGGCCGCCGCCCAGCGGGTGGTCAGCGCGGCGTGCAGCTCGGGGAGGCTGTGCAGCCCGTGGCTGTAGACGACCACCGGGAACCGCCCGGCGGCGACCGGCGCGTCGCGCCGCGGCACCGGCCCGGCGCCGCCGCTCGGGCCGGCCACCGCGCCTCCGGTCGGGCCGGCGGTGGCGGGGATGGGGGCAGCGGGGTCGGCCGGGTACCAGACGGTGACCGGTAGCGGGCGAGGGCCGCCGGGGTCGAGGACGAGCTGGCGCACGCCCACGGCGTACGGCCGCAGCGGCGCCGGGCCGAGGGACAGGCCCCGGTCGTCGGTGGCGGCGACCGCCGGGCCGCAACCGGCCACCAGCGCCACCAGCAGCGCGGCGACCAGCCGCTGCACCCTCACCCCCTCACGGTAGGCGGCCGGGCGGCCGGTCCGGCCCCGCCGACCGGGCCGACGCGCCTCCACCGCCCGGACCGCGGTGGGCGCCACCGGCCCGGCGGGATCATCGGCGTCGGCCGGCTTCGCTAGGGTCACGCGCATGGCTGAGAACTACACCGACCCGAGTGGCAACACCGCGCAGTTCCGCGCCTTCGTGGACTCGCCCGACAGCGCGGCGACGGCCGCGGAGACACCCTCCCGCCTGCCGTTGTTCGTCGGCATCGGCGTGGCCGCCGTCGTGGTGGTCGCCCTCATCGCCTGGCTGGCCCTGGGCTGACCGACCTGCCGCCGTTGATCATGAAGTTAGCGGCGCGTATTGCCCTGATTCGTTGCCGTCAACTTCATGATCACCGGGAGGGGTCCGGGGCGGTGCCGGGCGGGCCGGTCAGCGGTTCAGCACGTCCCGGGTCTGCTGGGCGATCTCGCGCTCCTCGTCGGTGGCGATCACGCACACCGTGACCTCGGTGCCGTCGGGGGAGATGACCCGGTCGCCGCTGCCGGCGTTGCGCGCCGGGTCCACGGCGATGCCGAGCCGGTCCAGGCCGGCCAGCGCCGCCGCCCGCACCGGGGCGGCGTGCTCGCCGACCCCGGCCGTGAAGGTGATCGCGTCGACCCGCCCGAGCAGGGCGTAGTACGCGCCCACGTACCCGGTGATCCGGCGGCGGTAGACGTCGAACGCGAGCGCGGCGGCCGGATCGCCGGCGTCCCGGCGGGCCAGCACCTCGCGCATGTCGTTGGCCCCGGTCAGCCCGAGCAGGCCGCTGCGGTGGTTGAGCAGGTCGTCGATGTCGTCCACGCCCATGCCGGCCTCGCGGCGCAGGTGGAAGATGATCGTCGGGTCGAGGTCGCCGCTGCGGGTGCCCATGACGAGGCCCTCCAGCGGCGACATGCCCATCGAGGTGGCGACGCTCCGGCCACCCTCGACCGCGCAGGCGCTCGCGCCGTTGCCCAGGTGCAGGGTGATGGTGTTCAACTCGCCGTACGGGCGGCCGAGCAGTTCCGCCGTGCGCCGCGAGACGTACGCGTGCGAGGTGCCGTGGAAGCCGTACCGCCGCACGCCGTACCGCTCGGCGAGCTCCCGGTCGATGGCGTAGGTGGCGGCGGCCTCGGACAGGGTGTGGTGGAACGCGGTGTCGAAGACGGCGACCTGCGGGGTGTCCGGCAGCGCCTCCCGGGCCACCCGGATGCCGGCCAGGTTGGCCGGGTTGTGCAGCGGGGCCAGGGGGACGAGGTCCTCGATGGCGGCCACGACCGCGTCGTCGATCCGCACCGGTTCGCTGAACTTCCGCCCGCCGTGCACCACCCGGTGCCCCACCGCGGCCAGCCCCGTCAGGTCGAGCCCCTCGATGATCTGCCGCACCGCCGTCTCGTGGTCGGCCGGCCCGCCGCCCGGCTCGCCGACCCGCTCGACGGTGCCCTTGTCCCGGACCTCCTCGCCGTCATAGAGGCGGTACTTGACCGACGAGGACCCGCAGTTGAGGACCAGGATCCGGCTCATTCCGCCTCCCCGGTGGCGGCCTGGATGGCGGTGATCGCCACCGTGTTGACGATGTCCGGCACGGTGGCGCCCCGGGACAGGTCGTTGACGGGCCGGCGCAGGCCCTGCATGACCGGGCCGACCGCCACGGCGCCCGCCGAGCGTTGCACCGCCTTGTAGGTGTTGTTGCCGGTGTTCAGGTCCGGGAAGATGAACACCGTGGCCCGCCCCGCCACCGGGCTGTCCGGCAGCTTGGTGGCCGCGACCTGCGGGTCGATGGCCGCGTCGTACTGGATCGGACCCTCCACCAGCAGTTCCGGCCGGCGCTCCCGGACGAGCTTGGTGGCCGCCGCGACCTTCTCCACGTCGGCGCCGAAGCCGGAGTCACCGGTCGAGTAGGACAGCATGGCCACCCGGGGCTCGATGCCGAACCGGGCGGCCGTGTCGGCCGAGGAGATGGCGATGTCGGCGAGCTGGGCGGCGTCCGGGTCGGGGTTGACGGCGCAGTCGCCGTAGACGAGCACCCGGTCGGCGAGCAGCATGAAGAACACGCTGGAGGCGACGGAGACGCCCGGCACGGTACGGATGATCTCGAAGGCGGGCCGGATGGTGGCGGCCGTGGTGTGGGTGGCCCCGGAGACCATCCCGTCGGCGCGGCCGGTCTGCACCATCATGGTGCCGAAGTAGTTGGGCTGGGCCACGATGTCGTGCGCCAGTTCGACGGTGACGCCCCGGTGCGCGCGCAGCTTCGCGTACTCGGCGGCGAACCCGTCCCGCCACTCGCTGGTGACCGGGTCGACGACCTGCGCGTCGCCGATGTCGATGCCCAGCTCACGGGTGCGCCGTGCCACCTCGTCCGGGCGTCCGAGCAGGGTCAGGTCGGCGACGCCCCGGCGCAGCAGCACCTCGGCGGCGCGCAGGATGCGCTCCTCGGTGCCCTCGGGCAGCACCAGCCGCCGGCGCCGCGCCCGGGCCCGGTCGATGAGGTCGTTCTCGAACATCAGCGGGGTGACCCGCTCGGTCCGGCTGACCCGCAGCCGGCGGGCCAGGTCGTCGGTGTCCACGCAGCGCTCGAAGGCGCCCAGCGCGGCCTCCACCTTGCGCGGGTTCGCGACGCTGGGCCGGCCCTCGATCCGGCTGGACGCCGCCACGGTGTCGTAGCTGTCGCTGCTCACGGAGAGCACGGCCAGCCCGGTGTTCAGCGCCTCGAACAGCCGCATGGCCCGCGGGTCGGGCTGTTCGCCGAGGGTGAGCACGAGGCCGGCCAGGGAGACCTGCCCGGCGACGTGCGCGGCGCCGGCCGCCACGAGCAGGTCGTCCCGGTCGCCCGGGGTGATCACCAGGGCCCCGTCGGTGAAGTGGTCCAGGAGGGTGGGTACGTGCGCCGCGCCGACCACGTAGTCGAGCACGTCCCGGTCCAGCGCCGCCTGGTCGCCGGCGAGCAGGGTGGCGCCGAGCGCCGCCGCCACCTCGGCCACCGTCGGCGCCGACACGGTCGGCACCTCCGGGATGGCATACGCGGGGACGGGCAGCTCGGGCAGCGTCATGGGCCCGGGCATGCGGTTGGCGACCACCGCCACCACCGTCGCGCCCAGGTCCTCCAGATCGTGGTACGCCCCGCGCAGCGCCGCCGCGATCGCCTCGGGCGGCTGCCCGAACCCGTCGACCACGGGCACCACCACGCTGCTGAACTCGGTGGCCAGCCGGGCGTTGAACGCGAGCTCGCGGGGACCGGCGCCGTCCCCGTCGGCGAAGTCGCTGCCCACCACGACCACCGCGGGGCAGTGCCGCTCGACGGCCCGGTAGCGGGCCACGATGCGGGCGATCAGTTCCTCCCGGCGGCCGTCGGCGACCAGGGCGGAGGCCTCGGCGTAGGTCGCGCCGTGCAGCTCGTCGACCGGCAGCCGCACCCGGTAGCGCTCGGTGAGCAGGGCGAGGATCGGGTCCGGGTGCTGATCGGCGACCAGCGGCCGGAAGGCCCCGATCCGCTCGACCTGCCGGGACAGCAGCTCGGCCAGCCCGAGCGCGACCGTCGACTTGCCCCCGCCCGATCCCACGCTGGTCAGGTACACGCTGCGCGCCACGACCTCACGCTACAAGATCGCGGGGTGCCTCGCCCGGGTCCTTGGACCCGTCGGTGGCGCCCCGGCGACGCGGGCTCACGCGCCGGCCGGCGCCAGCTCCCGCTCGTACACCTGGCCGGTCAGCTCCGTGCCGAAGCTGTGGTGGGTCTCCTCCTCGACCAGCCGGAAGCCGCGGGAGAGGTAGATCCGGCGGGCGGCGGCCAGGGGGTGGTTGGTCCAGAGCCGGATGCGGGCGTATCCCGCCTGCCGGGCGAAGGCGAGGCACTCGTCGACCAGCCGCTCGCCGAGCCGGCGCCCGCGGGCCGCCGGGTCGACCAGCAGGATCCGCAGCTGGGCCGTCCGCTCGTCGGCCGCGACGCAGAAGACGCAACCGGCCCGCTTCCCGTCGACCTCGGCGATCCAGGCGGCCTCCCGCGCCGGATCGTGGCCGGCCGCGTAGTCGGCGACGATCCGTGCCACGAGCGCCTCGAAGCTGGTGTCCCACCCGAACTCGTCGGCGTACGTCTCGCCGTGGGCCAGCACCACCCAGCCGAGGTCGCCGGGACGGCCCAGCGGGCGAATGGAGATCTCCGCGCTCATCGACACCCCTCCACTACTGAAACAGTCGTTTCAGTGGCAGAGTAGCGCTGTGAGCCAGCACGAGCGACCCCGCAGCGCCCGCCGCGACGAACTCCTGGAGCGGGCGTACGCGTACGCCCTGGCGCACGGGCTGGCCGAGCTGTCGCTGCGCCCGCTCGCCGCCGCCATCGGGTCCAGCCCGCGGGTCCTGCTCTTCCTCTTCGGCTCCAAGGACGAGCTGATCCGTGCCCTGCTCAGGCGGGCCCGGGCCGACGAGCTGGCCGCGCTGCGGCAGGCCCGGGAGGCGGGCGGCGCCGACGACTTCGCCGCCGCCGTGCGGACGACCTGGGGCTGGCTCGTGGATCCGGCCCACCGCCCGATGCTGGTCCTCTGGCTCCAGGCGTACGCCCGCTCGCTGAGCGAACCGGACGGACCGTGGGCGGGATTGGCCCGGCAGACCGTGGAGGACTGGCTCGGGCTGCTGGCCGACGTCCACGGCGGGGACGACGGTGGCGGCACGGATCCGGCGCTCGGCCTGGCGCTGCTGCGCGGCGCCCTGCTCGACCTGCTGGCCACCGGCGACGCCGAACGGACGACCGCGGTGGTCGAGCGCCACCTGCGCCTCCTCGGAGCC
Source organism: Micromonospora chaiyaphumensis (assembly GCF_900091435.1). Taxonomy (GTDB): domain Bacteria; phylum Actinomycetota; class Actinomycetes; order Mycobacteriales; family Micromonosporaceae; genus Micromonospora; species Micromonospora chaiyaphumensis. Next base: position 104,508 of record NZ_FMCS01000004.1, on the reverse strand, counting down.
CAAGCCCGCTGAACCGGGCCCGCCCTTGACCTGGCTAACGCTGTTAGCTAACGTCTTGGCTAACAGCGTTAGCCAAACGAGGGGTGTGCCGTGATGACCGGAGCGACGACTGTGGAGACCCGACCGGCGACGACCGACGGCGGGGGCGTCCGGGACCGGATCGGCCGGGTGCTGCTCTGGCTGGCGGCGGTCGGCGCGCTGGCGGCGGCCCTCGGGGCGTACGGCACGGTCGCCGACGCCGAGCCGGCCGTCAAGGTGGTCGAGACGTGGCGGGCGTACGGATTCGTGGTCTTCGCCGGGCTCTTCGCCCTGCTGGCCGTCCGGCCGCGGGGTTACCGGGGGGTGTGGCCGCTGGTCATCTTCCACAAGGTGGCCATGACGGTGACCGCGCTGGTCTACGCGCGGAACGCCGCGATCGAGGGGACCAGCACCGTCCTGATCGTCGACGGCGTCCTGTCGGTGCTGCTCGTCCTGGCGCTCGTGCTCTGCCGCGGCTGGGTGGCGGAGCCGCGTCGGTGACCCGTCGCGAGGAGATCGTCGACGTGGCCGAACGCCTGCTGGAGCGCGGCGGGCCGGAGGCCGTGACGATGCGCCGGCTCGCCGACGAACTGGGCATCCAGGCCCCGTCGTTGTACAAGCACGTCGCGGGGAAGCCCGAGATCGAGGCCGCCCTGCAGCAGCGGGCGCTGCAGCGGCTCGCCGCGGCCCTGGAGGCGGCGCCGGACCTGCCGTCCCTCGCCGCCGCGTACCGTCGCTGGGCGCTCCGGCACCCGCGGCTGTATGAGATCGCCACCCGGCTGCCGCTGGCGCGCGAGCGCCTGGCACCGGGCGTGGAGGCGGCCGCCGCGGCGCCGTTGCTCCGGGTGACCGGGGGTGACCTGACCGCGGCACGCGCGCTCTGGGGCCTGGCCCACGGGCTCGTGGACCTGGAACTGGCCGGCCGGTTTCCGCCCGGTGCGGACCTCGATGCCGTGTGGACACACGCCATGGCCGCGCGGGTCGCCGCCGGGCCCGGCCCGGGCGTGACGGGCTGAGCGATCCTCCTCCACCCGGCGGGGGAGGTCAGGCGGTCACTCGTCGTCCTCGTCGTCCAGCCTGGCCAGCCAGGTGGCGAACCGCTCGATCGGGGTCTCGAACTCCGGGTTCAGGTCGACGAAGTCACGCAGCCGCTCGCCCAGCCATTCCAGGCTGACCTGCTCGTCGCCCCGGCGTTCGACCAGTTCCTCGATGCCACGGTCGGTGAAGTACATGTGCGTCCTCTCGCGGAAGAAGGGGGCCGCCACACCGACGAGGGGCAGCGGCCGTCATGCGGTCGCTGCCCCTCGTGCCGGCGGTGCGGTCAGCTCACGGGCGGGGGAGAGCCGCCTCGATCAGCGCGTTCTGCTCGACCTCGTGCATCTTCGCCGAGCCGACCGCCGGGGCGGCGGCGGCCGGGCGGGAGATGCGGCGCAGCCGGACCTCGGGCAGGTGCTCCAGCAGGTTGAGCGCCACGAACGACCAGGCGCCCTGGTTGGCCGGCTCCTCCTGGACCCAGGCGAAGTCCTCGGCGTTCGGGTACTGCGCGAGGGCGGCCCGGACCTCCTCGACGGGCAGCGGGTAGAGCTGCTCCATCCGCAGGATCACCGTGTCGGTCACGCCCCGCTCCTGCCGGGCCTGGAACAGGTCGTAGTAGACCTTGCCCGAGCAGAGCAGCACCCGCTTCACCTGCTCCGGGGCCGGGGCGGCGGTGTCGGCCAGCACCGGCTGGAAGGTGCCGGTGGTGAAGTCCTCCACCTGCGACACGCAGAGCTTGTGCCGCAGCAGCGACTTCGGCGTGAACACCACCAGCGGCTTCCGCTTCGGCGACAGGGCCTGGCGGCGCAGCAGGTGGAAGTAGTTCGCCGGGGTGGTCGGGATGGCCACGCGCATGTTGTCCTCGGCGCAGAGCTGGAGGAACCGCTCCGGGCGGCCGGAGGTGTGGTCCGGGCCCTGGCCCTCGTGGCCGTGCGGCAGCAGCAGGGTGACGGCGGAGCGCTGGCCCCACTTCACCTCGCCCGACGAGATGAACTCGTCGATGACCGACTGGGCGCCGTTGACGAAGTCGCCGAACTGGGCCTCCCAGGCGACCAGCGCGTTGATGTTCTCCACCGAGTACCCGTACTCGAAGCCCATGGCCGCGTATTCCGAGAGCAGCGAGTCGTGGACGAAGAAGCGGGACCGCTCGCCGTCGGCGGTGAGCGACTTCAGCGGCAGGTAGTCGTCGCCGGTCTTCGCGTCGACCACCGACGCGTGCCGCTGGACGAAGGTGCCGCGGCGCGAGTCCTGCCCGGCGAGCCGGACGGTGACGCCGTCGTGCAGCAGCGCGCCGAAGGCGATGATCTCGCCGAAGCCCCAGTCGATGCCGCCCTCGACGGACATCTTGCGGCGCCGCTCCAGCAGCTGCTGGATCCGCTTGTGCGGGGTGAAGCCCTCCGGCAGGTTGACGTGCGCCTCGCCGACCGCCTTGACCACGGCGGCGTCGGTGGCGGTGTCGACCTGCGGCTCCGGCTCGTCCTCCCGGCGCGGCCGGCTGAGCTGGCGCGGCGTGGTGGCGGCGTCGCGGGTGGCCTTGAAGACCCGCTCCAGCTGCGACTGGTAGTCGCGCAGCAGCTCCTCCGCGTCCTCCACGGTGATGTCACCCCGCCCGATGAGCTCCTCGGTGTAGAGCTTCCGGACCGACCGCTTCGAGTCGATGATCTGGTACATCTGCGGGTTGGACATCGACGGGTCGTCGCCCTCGTTGTGCCCGCGCCGGCGGTAGCAGACCATGTCGATCACGACGTCCTTGTTGAACGCCTGCCGGTACTCGAAGGCGAGCCGGGCCACCCGGACGACGGCCTCGGGGTCGTCGCCGTTGACGTGGAAGATCGGCGCCTGGATCATCCGGGCCACGTCGGTGCTGTAGAGGCTGGACCGGCTGTATTCCGGGGCGGTGGTGAAGCCGACCTGGTTGTTGACCACCACGTGCACGGTGCCGCCGGTGCGGTAGCCGCGCAGCTGGGACAGGTTGAGGGTCTCGGCGACCACGCCCTGGCCGGCGAAGGCGGCGTCACCGTGCACCGCCAGCGGCAGCACGGTGTAGCCCTCCAGCTTGAGGTCGATCCGGTCCTGCTTGGCCCGGACGATGCCCTCCAGCACCGGGTCCACGGCCTCCAGGTGCGACGGGTTCGCCACCACCGACACCTTGACGGCGTGCTCGCCGTCCGGGGTGGTGAACTTGCCGTTCTGGCCGAGGTGGTACTTCACGTCGCCCGAGCCCTGGGTGGAGCGCGGGTCGAGGTGACCCTCGAACTCGGAGAAGATCTTCTCGTACGGCTTGCCGACGATGTTGGCCAGCACGTTGAGCCGGCCGCGGTGCGCCATGCCGATCACGACCTCGTCGAGGCCGCCTTCGGCGGAGCACTCCAGGATCTCGCCGAGCAGCGGGATCAGCGACTCGCCGCCCTCCAGCGAGAAGCGCTTCTGGCCGACGTACTTGGTCTGGAGGAAGGTCTCGAACGCCTCGGCGGCGTTGAGCCGGTTGAGCACGTGCTTCTGCTCGTCCGGGGTGGGCTTCTCGTACTTGCGCTCGACCCGCTCCTGGATCCAGCGCCGCTCCTCCGGGTCCTGGATGTGCATGTACTCGATGCCGACGCGGCGGCAGTAGGAGTCGCGCAGCACGCCGAGGATCGAGCGCAGCTTCATCCGCTGCTTGCCGGCGAAGCCGTTGACCGGGAAGGTGCGGTCCAGGTCCCACAGGGTCAGCCCGTGCTGGAGGACGTCCAGGTCCGGGTGCTTGCGGATCTTGAACTCCAGCGGGTCGGTGTCGGCCATGAGATGGCCGCGCACCCGGTACGCGTGGATCAGCTCGTGCACCCGCGCGGTCTTGTTGATCTGGCCCTCGGAGTCGACGGCCACGTCCTGCACCCAGCGCACCGGCTCGTAAGGCAGCCGCAGCGAGGTGAAGATCTGGTCGTAGAAGCCGCGCTCGCCGAGCAGCAGCTCGTGCATGACCTTGAGGAACTCGCCGGACTGCGCGCCCTGGATGATCCGGTGGTCGTACGTGCTGGTCAGCGTGATGATCTTGCTGACCGCGAGGTCGGCCAGGGTCGCCTCGCTCATGCCCTGGTAGGGCGCCGGGTATTCCATGGCGCCGACGCCGATGATGGCACTCTGGCCCTGCATGAGCCGGGGGATCGAGTGAACCGTGCCGATGCCGCCCGGGTTGGTCAGCGAGATGGTGGTGCCGGCGTAGTCCTCCATGGTCAGCTCGTTGCGGCGGGCGCGCCGGACCACGTCCTCGTACGCCTGCCAGAACTGCCGGAAGTCCATCTGCTCGCAGCCCTTGATGGAGGGCACCACGAGGTTGCGGGAGCCGTCGGGCTTGGCCAGGTCGATGGCGATGCCCAGGTTGACGTGCTCGGGGCGGACCATCGCCGGCTTGCCGTCGACCTCGGCGAAGGAGTTGTTCATCTCCGGGTGCTCGACCAGCGCCCGGACCATGGCGTAGCCGATCAGGTGGGTGAAGCTCACCTTGCCGCCGCGGCCGCGGGCCAGGTGGTTGTTGATCACGATGCGGTTGTCCACGAGCAGCTTCGCGGGCACGGCGCGGACGCTGGTCGCGGTCGGCACGGCGAGCGAGGCGTCCATGTTCTGCACGATCTTGGCGGCGACCCCGCGCAGCGGGGTGGTGCCGGCGGCGCTCGCGGTCGGCGCCTTGGCGGCCGGCTTGGCCGGCGCGGCCTTCTTCGCCGGAGCCGGCTCCGGGGCCTTCGCCGCCGGCTTGGCGGCCGGCTTGGCCGGGGCGGGCGCGGGCTTGGCGGCCGGCTCCTGGGTGACCGTGGCGACGGCCTCCTGCTGCTCGGCCGGCTCCGGACGGGCGGCCGGGGCGGCCTTGGCCTCCGGGCGCGGGGTGGCGGCGCCGGGCGCCGGCCGGTAGTCGGCGAAGAAATCGTGCCAGGCCGAGTCGACGCTCGAGGGGTCGGCGAGGTAGCGCTGGTACATCTCCTCGACGATCCACTCGTTCGGGCCGAAACCCGCCAGTGGGTTCTCCTGCGAAGTCTGCTGGGTCGACACGGCCGCTAATCGCCTCTTTCACGCGGTTGTGAATGTCACGCGGGCGCTCCCGTGCCCGTTTCGGGACGCACGAGAGACGGCTCCCAGGCTACGCCGTGCGATCGACGCAGGCATTCTCGCCTCCGGCTGGTGGTCCGTTTCACAGAAGATGCCAGAAGTTCGGCAAACGCTGCGTGTCCCGGCCACTCCTGCTAGGCGCGGACGGCCCCGGCCGGTGACGCAGCGTCACCGGCCGGGGCCGGGCCGGGTAGCTGACTCAGGAGATGTCGCGGCGCCGGATGGTCAGCACGCCGATCACCCCGGCCACCGCGGCGTAGCCGATCAGCACGGCGGCACCCGCCCAGCGCGGCGGGTTGCCCGGGATCTCGGCGCCGCTCACCATGAGCGACGACGCCAGCGACGGCACCAGTAGCTGGAGCTGGTTGATCCAGTCACCGAACTTGGCGGCCAGGAGCCCGATCGCGATGGCCGCGCCGATGGCGCCACCGAGGTAGAGCAGGATGCCGGTCACCGTGGCGCCGATCTGGCTGCGGATCAGCACGCCGAGCCCGACGCCGAGCACCGACCAGAGCAGGTAGGCCAGCCCGTTGAGGGCCACCGCCCGCCAGACCGCGCCGCTGCCGAACTGGGCGCCGACGTCCGTGGCGTTCAGGATCAGCGGTGCGAAGATCAGGTTCAGCAGCGTGGTGCCCAGCCAGAAGAGCACCGCCAGCACGCCGGCGGCGACCAGCTTGGCCACCATCACGGCGGTGCGGTGCGGTGCCGTGAGGAACGTGGTGGTCACCGTCTGGTGGAAGAACTCGCTGGTCACCACCACGATGCCGAGCAGCATGACGATGAGCAGCCCGAAGAACTGGCCGTTGGTGTAGAGGTTGGCGGCCAGGCTGTCGGCGCTGGAGACGGCCTGCACCTGGTCGGCCTGGTCGGCCGGCACGTCGCCGATGTTCCCGCTGGTCAGGGCCTCGGTCTGCAGCCAGTTGAAGGCCATCGCGAGGGCCCACAGCGGCACCGTGATCAGGGCGAAGACCCACCAGGTGTTGGTGGTACGGATCTTGAGCAGCTCGGATCGGACCAGGTTCATCGGATCTCCGCCTTTCCGGCCGTCAGCTCCAGGAAGACACCTTCCAGGTCGGGGCGTTCGGTGGTCAGCTCGTGCAGCTCCACCTTGGCGGCCAGCGCCACCCGGCCGACCGTCGGCGCGTCGACCCCGGTCACCAGCAGCGCACCGTGCGCGTCGGCGTCCACCGTGGCCGCCTGCTCGCGCAGCGCCGCGGTCAGCTCGTCCGCCTGCGGGGTGCGTACCCGCACCCGGGCGCCGTGCGTCATCGAGCCGATGACCTGCTCGACCGGCCCCTGCCGGACCAGCTTGCCGGCCGCGATGATCACCACGTCGTCGGCGAGCAGCTGCATCTCGGAGAGCAGGTGGCTGGAGACCAGCACCGTGCGCCCCTCGGCGGCCAGCCCCTTGAGGAAGCCGCGCATCCAGCGGATCCCCTCCGGGTCCAGGCCGTTGGCCGGCTCGTCGAGGATCAGCACCCGCGGGTCGCCGAGCATGGCGGCGGCGATCCCGAGCCGCTGCTTCATGCCGAGCGAGTAGCCCTTGAACTTGCGCTTCGCGGCCGGGGTCAGCCCGACCAGGGCGAGCGCCTCGTCGGCGCGCCCGCGGGGGAGGCCCGCCGCCGCGCAGATCACCCGCAGGTGGTTGATGCCGGTGCGGCCCTTGTGCGCGCTGGACGCCTCCAGCACCGCACCCACCGTGCGCAGCGGATCGGCGAGGTCGGCGTACCGGTGGCCGCCGATGGTGGCCTCGCCGGCGGTCGGCGTGACCAGGTTGAGCAGCATGCGCAGCGTGGTCGTCTTACCGGCGCCGTTCGGGCCGAGGAAGCCGGTGACCCGCCCCGGCTGGACGGTGAAGGACAGGTTGTCCACCGCCCGGACGTTCTTGTATTGCTTCGACAGTCCGGACACCACGATCTGGCCGGTCCCGGCACTGGGGCTTGGCTGCCCGTCGGACATCGTTCTCCTCTCCTGCCACGGCGGGCTTCAGGGCACGCCGCTGGGGACGCCGTTGCGGGGGCGCCGTGCACAGCCTTCCAACCCGGCGCAAGGGGGTCAATCAGGCGGGATGCGTACGCCCTCCTCCCCCGGGGGCAGGAGCGGATCATCCGCAGGGAGGAGAGGTCAGGCCGGCGGCAGCGCGATCCAGGTGGCCCGTGCCCGGCCGAGCAGCGCGCCGTCCGGGCCGTACAGGCTGGAGTGCACCTCGGCCTTGCGCCCCGAGCCGCCGACCATGGCCCCGGTCACCACGCACTCGTCGCCGGGGCGCGGGAGCGCGCTGACCTGCGCGGCGATCCGGCCCAGGACGTACGGGCGGCCGGGCGCGATCACCGCCCACCCGCCGGGGCAGTCCAGCGCCGCCCAGACGGTCGCCGGCACCACCTCGGCCGGGGCGCGGAACGGCGCGGCGGTCCGCCCGTCCGGCAGCCGGCCCGGGAAGATCCGCAGCCCGGCCGGGTTCGCCGGCCCGCAGACGTAGCAGCCGGGGAAGGGGTGGTCCACGAGGCCCGGGTACGCCTTCGCGGCGGCCTCGGCCGTCGGCCGGTCCACCGGCGGGACCACGGCGTCGACCGGCTCGACCCGGCGTACCTGGGCGACCACCTGGCCGTCCGGGTCGCGGACCTCGCCGTCGACCACGGTCAGCGGGGTCTCCAGCGGAGGCGGCTTGCGCAGGGTGACCTCGACCGGGCCCCGGTCGTCCACCGCGGCGGCGAAGATCCCGGCGCTCCAGCCGCCGTTGCCCGAGCCGTCCGGGCCGTGGAAACGGGACTCGATGATCACCTGGCACCTCCGGGGGTCCGACGCCGGCCTCGTCGCCGGGTCCGCCCCGGCAGCCTCGCACGGCGGCGCCGGCCCGCCGCAGGTGAGGGGGTGTGCCGGAGTGCCGACCGGCGTTCACCGGATTGACATCTTTCATCCCCGGGGTCGGCACCCGGGACCCTTACACAGATACCCATGGCCGTTCTGCACGCCGCTGGCGCACCCCTCACGACCAGCGGATACACCCTGCTGATCGCCGACGACCCGACCCTGGTCGCGGCCGCGCAACGCCTGCGTCACGAGGTGTTCGCCAGCGAACTCGGCGCCACCCTGCACCCGGGGGCCGCCGGGCTCGACGCCGACGAGTTCGACGCCCACTGCGACCACCTGGTCGTGCTGCGCGAGGGCACCGACGAGGTGGTCGGCACCTACCGGCTGCTGCCGCCCGGGCGCACCGACCGCCGGTACGCCGACGGCGAGTTCGACCTGACCGCGCTGGCCCCGCTCCGCGACGGCCTGGTGGAGGCGGGCCGGTCCTGCGTGCACCCGGACCACCGCTCCGGCGCCGTGATCAACCTGATGTGGGCCGGGATCACCCGCTACCTGCACCTGCGCGGCTCCCGGTGGCTGGGCGGCTGCGCCTCGGTGCCGGTGGCCGACGGTGGGATCGCGGCCGCCGAGGTCTGGTCCCAGGTGACCGCCCGGCACCTGGCCCCGCCGCCGCTGCGCGTGACGCCCCGCCGCCCCTGGTTCGCCGAGGCGCCCGCCGCCGCTGCGTCGGAGTTGCCGCCCGCCGAGCGGCGCGCCCTGGTTCCGCCGCTGCTCCGTGGCTACCTGCGGCTCGGCGCGTGGGTCTGCGGGGAGCCGGCGTACGACCCGGACTTCGCCTGCGCCGACTTCTACGTGCTGTTCTCGCTGGACCGGATGAACCCCCGCTACCTGCGGCACTTCCTCGGCGAGGCGTCGTGACCGGTGACGACCTCTGGCGCCCCGCCTCGGGCTGCGGGCCGGTCTGCCTGCCGGCGCCCACCGCGCCGGACGTGTCGCTGCCGCGCCGGGTGGGGCGGCTGCTCGGCGTACTCGGGATGCTGCTGGCCGGGGTCGGCCTGGCCGCGCTGCTGCCGCTGCTGCCGGCCGGCGACCGGCGGGCCGCGCTGCGCGGCTGGGCGCGGGGAACGCTACGGGCCCTCGGCGTGCGGCTGGTGGTCCGGGGCCGGCTGCCCCGCCCGCGGGCGCTGCTGGTCGCCAACCACGTGTCCTGGCTGGACATCCTCGCGGTGCTCGCGGTGTCCCCGGCCCGGATGGTGGCCAAGCGGGAGGTCCGCGACTGGCCGGTGCTGGGCCCGCTGGCCGCCGCGGCCGGCACGGTCTTCGTCGACCGGTCCCGTCCGCGCGAGCTGCCGGCCACCGTCGGCCGGGTCGCCGGCGCGCTGCGCGCCGGACACTCCGTGGCGGTGTTCCCCGAGGGCACGACCTGGTGCGGCACGGCGGCCGGCTGCCGGCCCGGCCGGGGCTTCCGGCCGGCGGTGTTCCAGGCCGCGGTGGACGCCGGCGCGCGGGTCGTCCCCCTGCGGCTCGGCTACCGGTACGCCGGCGACGCCAGCAGCCTGCCCGCCTTCCTGGGTGACGAGACGCTGTGGGAGTCGGCCCGCCGGGTGCTGGGGGCGCGGGACCTGACCGTGGCGGTGACGGTCGCGGCCGCGCTGCACCCGGCGGCCGGGGCGGACCGGCGGCTGCTGGCCCGGGCGGCCGAGTCGGCCATCCACCCGGCCCCGGTCCGCGCGCCCGTGCGGAGTACCGCGACGGGCGTGCGGCTCGTCCGGCCGGTGGCGCCGGTCCCGGCCGGCGCGGGGGCGGGGCTGGACCTGGCGGCCTGACGAGATCGCGACACAGTCGCGACAGTCTTGTTCAGTCGCGATGTATCGCGTTATGCTCCTCCCATCACTCGACGCGCCGCCGACCGACGCGTCACCGAGGGGAGGACGCCATGACCAGCTGGACGGTCGACAGCCCGCAACGGCTCACCCTGGACGAGCCGGTCACCCGGCTGGACGTCCGCCTCATCAGCGGCCGGCTCAACGTGGTCGCCACCGACGGCCCGACCCGGGTGGACGTGACCCGGATCAGCCGCCGGCCCGTCCTCGTCGAGCTGCGTGACGGCCGGCTCACCGTCGCCCACGAGCGGACGCCCCGCTGGCCCGGGGTGCTCTGGTGGCTCGGCCAGCTCGGCCGGCGGTTCCGGGCCGAGGTCTCCATCGCCGTCCCCGCCCACGTGCTGGCCGACCTGCACCTGGTGGACGGCTCGCTGGTCGCCTCCGGCCTGCGCCGCGACACCCGGGTCGACGTCACCTCCGGCCAGGTCACCCTCATGGGGCTGCGCGGCCGCACCTCCGCGAAGGTCACCTCGGGCCCGGTCGAGGCGCTCGGCGTCGGCGGCGACCTCAACCTGGAGACGGTCTCCGGTGAGCTGATCCTCGCCGACAGCGCGCCCGAGCGGGTGCGTGCCCACGCCGTCTCCGGGTCGATCACCTGCGACCTGGACAACCCGCGGGGCAGCGAGATCCGGCTCAGCGCCATCTCCGGCAGCATCACCGTCCGGGTCCGCGAGGACAGCGACCTCACCGTCCACCTGCACACCACCTCGGGCCGGATCACCAGCGGCTTCCCGCAGGTCTGCGGCGGCCAGCACGGGTTCGGCGCGGTGAAGGACAGCCACGGGGTGCTGGGTGGGGGCGCCGGTAAGCTCTGGGCGTCCGCGACATCCGGCAGCATCGCGCTGCTCGCCCGTCCCGTCGAGGGCGCCGCCGACGTGGAGGAGCTGCCGTGACCGCCGTGTTCAGTCACGGGCGGCTCCGGCTCTACCTGCTCAAGCTGCTCGACGACGGCCCGAAGCACGGCTACGAGCTGATCCGCCTGCTGGAGGACCGCTTCCTCGGCCTCTACGCGCCCAGCGCCGGCACCATCTACCCCCGGCTGCAACGACTGGAGGTGGAAGGGCTGGTCAGCCACACCGCGGCCGGCGGCCGCAAGGTCTACGAGATCACCGACGCGGGCCGGGCCGAGCTGCGGCAGCGCGCCGGCGAGCTGGCCACCCTGGAATCGGACATCACGGCCTCCGTGGAGGACCTCTCCGCGCTGGCCGGCGACATCCGCACCGAGGTACGCGGCTCGGTGCGCGACCTCAAGCGGGAGCTGCGCGAGGCGGCCCGGCAGACCCGCCAGGCCCGCTGGGCGCCCCCGCCGCCGACCACCCGCCCCCCGAGCAACGGCGTCCCCGGCCCGGCCGGCGAGTCGCCCGTGCTCGCCGAGTTCGACCAGCGGCTGGCCGCGTTCACCGTCGAGGTCGGCGCGCTCGTGCGGGCCGGCCGGCTCACCGACAGCCAGCTCCGCACGGCCATCCGGCTGCTCGACGGGGCCCTGGACGGGCTGCGCCGGCTGCTCCGCTAGGCCCGACGCCGTGGGTGTCTCCGACGGGGGGAGACACCCACGGCGGCTCACAGGTTGTTTCCAGGATCCACCCAGCGCGGGCGCAGCCGGAGCGCGGATGATGGGTGCCATGGTGGCTACCCAGACCGAGGCCCGACTGCTCGTCGTCGAGGACGATCCCAACATCCTCGAACTGCTCTCCGCGAGCCTGCGCTTCGCCGGCTTCGACGTCGCCACCGCGACCAGCGGCAGCGCGGCGCTCAACGCCGCCAAGGACCACCGGCCCGACCTGGTCGTGCTCGACGTGATGCTGCCCGACCTGGACGGCTTCGAGGTCATCCGGATGCTCCGCGAGGGCGGCACGCGCACCCCGGTGGTCTTCCTGACCGCCCGGGACGCCACCGACGACAAGATCCGCGGGCTCACCCTGGGCGGCGACGACTACGTCACCAAGCCGTTCAGCCTGGAGGAGCTGACCGCCCGGATCCGGGCCGTGCTGCGGCGCACCGCCACCGGCGAGCACGCCCCCTCCCGGCTCACCTTCGCCGACCTGGAGCTGGACGAGGAGACCCACGAGGTGCACCGGGCCGGCCAGCGGGTGCAGCTCTCGCCGACCGAGTTCAAGTTGCTGCGCTACCTCATGCTCAACGCCAACCGGGTGCTCTCCAAGGCGCAGATCCTCGACCACGTCTGGAACTACGACTTCCGCGGCGACGACAACATCGTCGAGTCCTACATCTCCTACCTGCGGCGCAAGGTCGACAACACCCAGCCCCGGCTCATCCACACCCTGCGCGGGGTCGGGTACGTGCTGCGCAAGCCGGCGGCGTGAACGCCGTCCACGACGCGAAGGGCTGGCTGCGCAGCGTCCCGCTGCGGGTGAAGCTGGTCGCCTCGGTGCTCGCCCTGGTGGCCGCCGCCCTGGTGGTGATCAGCTCGCTCACCGCGTTCTTCCTGCACAGCTACCTGGTCGGGCGGGTGGACGACGAGCTGAACTCCTATCTGGCCCGGGTCGAGCAGACCTCGCCGAGCGACACCAGCGCGGGCAACACCCTGCCCAGCGACTACATGGCGGTCATCGCGACCTCCAGCGGGGGCAAGCTCTACTACGACAAGTCGCTCGCCGAGGACGACCTGCCCGGCTCGCTGAAACAGCTCACCTGGTACCAGCAGCACGCCGACCAGGGCGCCTTCACCACTGACGCGGCCGACAAGCACCTGCGCTGGCGAGTGGTGATCAAGCAGGTCGGGGACGGCCAGTTCATCGCCGTCGGGCAGAACATGACCGACATCGACGTGGCCGTCCGGCAGCTCGTCTGGATCGACCTGCTGGTGGGCGGGGCGGTGCTGATCATCCTGGCCTCGGTCGGTGCGGGCATCGTGCGTACCAGTCTCAAGCCCCTCGTGGAGATCGAGCGGACCGCGGCGGCCATCGCCGGCGGTGACCTCACCCGGCGGGTGCCCGACCCCGAGGACGGCCGGGCCTGCCCGACCTCCGAGCTGGGCCGGCTGTCGCGGGCGCTGAACGCCATGCTCGCCCAGATCGAGGCGGCGTTCACCGCGCGGGCCGCCTCCGAGGCGGCGGCGCGCAGCGCCGAGGTGAGCGCCCGGGACGCCGCCGCAGCGGCGCAGGCGTCCGAGGCGCGGGCCCGCCGCTCCGAGGAGCGGATGCGGCAGTTCATCGCGGACGCCTCGCACGAGCTGCGCACCCCGCTGACCACCATCCGGGGCTTCGCCGAGCTGTACCGGCAGGGCGCGGCCCGGGAAGCGGAGCAGACCGCCGGCCTGCTGCGCCGGATCGAGGACGAGGCGTCCCGGATGGGGCTGCTCGTCGAGGACCTGCTGCTGCTGGCCCGGATGGACCGGGAGCGTCCCATCGCGCTGGCCCCCGTCGAGCTGCCGGTGCTCGCGTCGGACGCGGTCCAGGCGGCCCGTGCCGTGGAGCCGGAGCGCCCCATCACGCTGGAGATCGAGCCGGGCGCCGGTCCGCTCGTGGTCCTCGGCGACGACGCCCGGCTGCGCCAGGTGATCGGCAATCTCATGACCAACGCGCTCACCCACACTCCGGCCGACGCCGCGGTGACCCTGCGGCTGCGCGCGGAGCCGGGCAACCTGGCCGTGGTCGAGGTGGCGGACACCGGTCCCGGCCTCACCCCGGAGCAGGCCGAGCGGGTCTTCGAGCGGTTCTACCGGGTGGACGCGGCGCGTACCCGGCGGGCGGGCGGACCGACCAGCACGGGGCTCGGGCTGGCCATCGTCGCCGCGCTGGTGGCCGCGCACCACGGCACCGTCGAGGTCGCCGAGACGCCCGGCGGCGGGGCCACCTTCCGGGTGAAACTGCCGCTGCTGCCCGAGACGCCCGAGCCGGGCGAGTGACTTTCAGAAAACATTCAGGCGCGTTCCAGGCTGGTCGCAGTGCCAGGGGAGAAGGTGTAGTCATGACCGACCACGAGACCGATCCGCAGCGGTCGCCGGCTCCCGCCGACGCCGAGCCGTCGCACCCGACCGCCGAGCTGCCCCGCGCCGAGAGCGGGCTGTCGGACACCACCGTGACCCCGGCCGCCGCGCCGGTTCCGGCCGACTCCCCGGCCGCCGGAACCACCGCCCCGGCCGCCCACACCGAGACGGGCACGCCCGCCAACCCGTACGCGCCGTACCCGGTCTCGGGGCAGCCGCAGCAGCCGCACCCCTGGTACGGGGGACAGCAGCAGGGCGGCTGGGCGCAGCAGGGCGGCACCGGCTACACGCCGCAGGCCGCCGGCCCGGTCCCGCCCTACCAGGCGCACCAGCCGTACCAGCAGCACCAGGCCGGGCAGCAGCCGTACCAGCAGCACCAGGCCGGGCAGCAGCCGTACCCGCAGCACCAGGCCGGGCAGCCGGTCCCGCCGTGGGGCCCGCAGCAGCCGGCGCGGCCCAGCCGGGCCGGGAAGTTCATCGGCGCCGGGGCGCTCGCGCTCGCGCTGATGCTCGGCTCCGGCGTGGCCGGCGGCGCCCTCGCCCTCGCCCTCGACGGCGACGGGACCGTCACCCGCACCTACTCGGCCGCTCCCGTGCTCAACAGCGCCGACCTGCCGAAGATCGCGGCCGCCGTCCAGGACAGCATCGTCACGATCATGACGGACAGCGGTGAGGGATCCGGGGTGATCCTCAGCGCCGACGGGTACGTGCTGACCAACAACCACGTGGTCGCCTCGGCGAGCGGCGACACGGTGAAGGTCGTCTTCGCCGACGGCAAGACCGCCCAGGCCAAGATCGTCGGCACCGACCCGAAGACCGACCTGGGCGTGGTGAAGGCCAGCGGGGTGAGCAACCTCAAGGCGGCCAAGTTCGGCGACAGCGACGCCATGCAGGTCGGCGACCAGGTGCTCGCGCTGGGCAGCCCGCTCGGCCTCCAGGGCTCCGTCACGGCCGGCATCCTCAGCGCCCGCGACCGCACCATCCAGGCCGGCGAGGGCGGCCAGCAGCAGCAGAGCCCGCAGCAGGGCGCCAGCTCGATCTCCGGCCTGCTCCAGACCGACGCCCCGATCAACCCGGGCAACTCCGGCGGCGCGCTGGTCAACACCCGGGGCGAGGTGATCGGCATCAACACCGCCATCGCCACCGCGGGGCAGGGCAGCAACGGCAACATCGGTGTCGGCTTCGCCATCCCGAGCAACAAGGCCAAGGACGTCGCCGAGAAGCTCCAGCGCGGCGAGAAGGTCAGCCACCCGTCGCTCGGGGTCAGCGTGACCGGCGCGGAGGACGGCGGCGCACTGGTCTCCGACGTGGTCGCGGGCAGCGCCGCCGACAAGGCCGGGCTCCAGCGGGGCGACGTCATCACCAAGTTCGGCGACAAGGTGATCAACGACTCCAACGACCTGGTCGGCGCCGTGCAGGCCGGCAAGGTCGGCGACCGGGTCGAGGTCCAGTTCAAGCGGAACGGTTCGAACGAGTCGGCAACCGTGACGCTCGCCGAGACGTCCTAACACCAGACCTGCCTCCTCCACGGGCGGCGGGTGACGGAGCCAAGGGGGTTGGTTCCGTCGCCCGCCGCCCCTTTTCTCGTTCTCACCCGCTCCGGGTGAGCCCGGCTCACCCCCTCCGGCGGCACCCTCGGGGCATGACGACCACCTCCGCCGTCCGTACCGACCAGGACATCCAGCGGGACGTGCTCGCCGAGCTGGACTGGGACGCGCAGACCCGGCCGACCGAGATCGGCGTGACCGTCGCCGACGGCGTGGTCACGCTGACCGGTCATGTGGACAGCTACGCGCGGCGCTGGGCCGCCGAGCGCTGCGCGCACCGGGTCCGGGGCGTCCGCGCGGTGGCCAGTGACCTGGAGGTGCAGCTGCCGGCCGCCGAGGAGCGCACGGACGCCGACATCGCGATCGCGGCCAGCCGGGCCCTGGAGTGGGACAGCTTCGTGCCCGCCGAGCGGCTGGACGTGACCGTCGCCGACGGCTGGCTCATGCTCCGCGGCGAGGTGGAGTACGGCTTCCAGAGCCGCACCGCCGAGCGGGAGCTGCGCCGGCTGCGGGGCGTACGCGGGGTGACCAACCTCGTCGAGGTGCGCCCGCCCACCCCGCCCAGTGACGAGCAGAACCGCCGCGACCTGCAACGCGTGCTGTTCCGGCGGACCGGCACCGAGCGCATCGAGGTGGGGGTCAGCGGGGACACGGTGGTGCTCGACGGGGTGGTCCGTTCGTGGTGGCAGCGGGAGGAGGCGGAGCGGGCGGCCTGGGCCACGCCCGGCGTGCGGGAGGTGCACGACCGGATCGTGGTGGCCGGCTGAGCCGCCGTTTACCGCGCGGAGCGTCGGGAAACCGCCGCCGGTCACGTACGCCGGGGCACCCATCGGGGAGGACTCGTGGCCGTGAACCATCCGCCGCCGGACCGCGCGCGGGCCGCGCACCTGCGGATCGCCATGGTGGTGCCGCCCTGGTTGCCCGTGCCGCCCGCCGGCTACGGCGGCCTGGAGCACCTGGTGGCCGGGCTGGTCGACGCCCTGGTCGACCGCGGGCACGCGGTGACCCTGTTCGGGGCGGGCCGGGAGAACGGCACCGCCGGGGACTTCGTCTCCACCTGCGCGGACCTCCAGTACGAGCGCCTCGGCGAGTCGCTGCCGGAACTGGCCCACCTGGCCCACGTCAACCGGCTGGTCGACCCGGCCGACTTCGACCTGGTGCACGACCACAGCACCATCGGCCCGTTGATCGCCGGTCGCCGCCGGGTGCCCACCGTGGCCACGGTGCACGGCAACCCGGTGGGCGAGTACGGCACGGTGCTGAGCAACACCGACGAGGGGGTGGGCCTGGTGGCGATCTCGCACGCCCAGCGCCAGGCCAACCCGGAGCTGCCGTGGGTGGGCACGGTGCACAACGCCATGGCACTGCGGGAGGTGCCGCGCAAGCGCCGCCCCGGCCGTGGGCCGGTGCTCTGGCTGGCCCGGTTCAGCCCGGACAAGGGTCCCGACGTGGCGATCCGCGCCTGCCGGGAGGCCGGCCTGCCGCTGACCCTGGCCGGCAAGTGCAACGAGCCGGCCGAGCGGCGCTACTTCGAGCAGGTGGTCGAACCGCTGCTGGGCGAGGACGTCACCGTGGTGCTCAACGCCGACCGGGAGGCCACCCAGCGGCTGCTGTACGACGCCCGCTGCCTCGTCATGCCGATCCAGTGGGCGGAGCCGTTCGGAATGGTGATGGTGGAGGCGATGGCGACCGGCACGCCCGTGGTGGCGCTGCGCCGGGGCGCCGTGCCGGAGCTGGTCCGGGACGGGGTGACCGGGTTCGTCCGCGACCGCGCGGAGGAACTGCCGGCCGCGCTGCGCGACGTGCCGCGCCTCGACCCGGCGGACTGCATCCTGCACGTGGCGCAGCACTTCTCGGTCGAGCGGATGGCCGCCGGCTACGAGGCGGTCTACCGGAGCTTCCTGGCCGACCGGGCCGCGGTCGTCGGGCGGCCCGAGGCGGCGCCGGTCGCCGCCGGCTGACCCCTCAGGTGCGTACCGCCGCCAGTTCCGCGGCGGCGGCGTCGAGCTGGCGGGCGTACCCGGGGCTGATGCTGCCCTCGCGCCGTCGGTCGGCGATCTTCCCGCGGAGCCGGTCGACGGCGTCGGTCTGCGCGCCGTCACCGGTCGCGGCCGTGGCGTTGCGCAACAGGTTGCGTAGGTCCACGCCGACGTCGGTGCGGATCTGGCCGGCCGCCAGCCCCGCCTCGATGAGCCCGTCCATCCGCTGGGCCGCCTCGATCGGGTCGCCGGCGGCGGGTGGCCTCGGGGCGCCGGTCTCCGGCGGCCACCGGGTCGGGCCGGGCGTGGTGGCCGGGGTGCCGGAGCCCGGCGGCGCGGTCGACGGGACCACCACGGGCCCGGCGGTCGGCGACACCCGCGGCGGCGCCGCGTCGTCCGGCAGCAGCGTGGGCACCAGCAGCGCGGCGGCGGTGACCACCACCACGCCGGCCGCCACCAGGGGCAGCGCCCGGCGGTGCGGGGGCGCACCGGCCGGAGCGGGTGCGGGCGCCGCGGGCTCGGCCGCCGGTCGCGCCGGGGCGGGCAGCGCCGGCAGGGTCACGGTCGGGGCCAGCATCGTGGCGGCCTGCGGGTCGGCGGGCAGCAACTGGTCGCGGAGCACGGCCGCCACCTGGTGCGCGGTGGGCCGCCGCCGCGGATCGCGGGCCAGGCAGCGCAGGCAGATCTCCGCGACCGGCGCGGGCAGCCCGGGTACGCCGTCCAGCGTGGGCGCGGCGTCCTCGGCCAGCGCGGCGCTGAGCTCCTCCCAGGTGTCCGCCGGGTACGGGGGCTGCCCGGTCAGCGTCTCGAACAGCAGTACACCCAGCGAGTAGACGTCGGTGGCCGGCTGCGCCGGAGCCCCGTCCAGCCGCTCCGGCGCCACGTAGGCCGGGGTGCCGAACGTGCCGCCGTCCTCGTCCTCGTCGGGCGCGCCCACCCGGGTGGCGATGCCGAAGTCGAGCACCTTCGCGCCGACCCGGGTCATCATCACGTTCGACGGGGTGACGTCCCGGTGGACGATGCCCAGCCGGTGCGCCGCGGCCACCGCCTCGGCCACCTGCGCGCCCGTCTCCACGGCCTGTGGCCAGGGCAGCGGCCCCTCGGTGAGCCGGTGTTCCAGCTCCTCGCCGCTGAGCAGTTCCATCACCACGAACGAGGTGATCGAGCCGTCCGGCGCGACCGTCTCGCCGTAGTCGTGCACGGCGGTGACGTGCGGGTGGACGAGCTGAGCGGCGGAGCGGGCCTCCTCGCGAACCATGTCCCGGAACCGGGCGTCGGCGGCGAGCGAGGGGGCGAGCACCTTCACGGCCACCACCCGGTCGAGCACCTCGTCACGGGCCCGCCAGATCACCGACATGCCGCCGGCCCCGATCTGGTCGACGAGCCGGTACCTGCGGGCCAGCAGCCGGCCGGCGTGCAGCGTCGCCTTCACATCCACCTGCCTGGGCTTGGGAGCGCTATCAGGTTGCGGGAATGTGTCCGGCCTGTCAACGGCTGTCCGTTCTCCGATCGCGTCCCGCGTCGCGGCCGTCGCACCCGGTGACGGGCCGGCCGGGCGGGACCGGCTCGGCGGGGCGGGCTGTGCGCCGCGTGCCAGGATGAACGGCATGGCAGGCGGTCCGGTGGCGTTCGTGCTCGGCGGCGGGGGAGTGCTCGGCGCCGTCGAGGTGGGCATGCTCCGTGCCCTGTTCCGCGCCCGGATCCGGCCCGACATGGTGCTCGGCACCTCGATCGGCGCGGTCAACGGCGCCCTGGTCGCCGCCGATCCCAGCGAGGCGGTCACCGACCGGCTGGTCCGGCTCTGGGCCTCGCCGGAGGCGAGCGAGGTGTACGGGGACTCGGTCGCCCGGCAGCTGCGCCGCTTCGCGGCGCGCACCCACCTGCACTCGCCCCGGCCGCTGCGCCGGCTGCTGGAGAGCGAGCTGGGCGAGGACACCACCTTCGCCGACCTGAAGGTGCCGTTCCGCTGCTGCGCCGCGAACATCGAACGCGCCGCCGAGTACTGGTTCCACAGCGGACCGGTGGTGCCGGCTGTGCTCGCCTCCGCCTCGGTGCCCGGGCTGCTGCCGCCGACCCAGATCGACGGCCAGCACTACATCGACGGCGGGGTGGTCAACTCGATCCCGGTCGGCGAGGCCGTCGCGGCCGGCGCGACGCGGATCTTCGTACTCCAGGTGGGCCGGATCGAGCGGGAGCTGAGCCCGCCCCGGAGGCCCTGGGAGATCGCCCAGGTGGCGTTCGAGATCGCCCGCCGGCACCGGTTCGCCCGGGAGATGGCGGCGCTGCCGGAGGGCGTGGAGGTGCACGTGCTGCCGACCGGCGGCCTGGAGCCGCGTGACGACAGCCCCTGGGCCTACCGGGACATGGCGGCGGTGGGGCGGCGGATCAGCCGGGCGTACACGGCCTCCCGCCGCTACCTGGACACCGCGTTGGAACGCTGATGCCGCTGCCACCCCGGTGGGTACGCCGGCTGCTGCTCGCGCCCGGCGTGGTGCTGCTCGCCGTCACCGTGGTGACCACCCTGCCGGTCTGGGCGCTGCTGGCCCTGGCCGCGTCGCCGCTGGTGCCGGGACGCCTTCGCCCGTTGCGGCTGCTCTGGATCGGCACGGTCTATCTGATCTGGGACGCGGCCGCGCTGCTCGCGCTCTTCGTGCTCTGGCTGGCCTCGGGCTTCGGCGCGCGCAAGCGGTCGCCGGCCTTCCAGCGGGGCCACTACGTGCTCGCGGGTTACTTCCTGCGGGTGCTGTTCTGGCAGGCCCGCTGGACCCTGCGGCTGCGCATCGACGTGGTCGGCACCGACCCGGACACCGCCCTGCCCGGCCGCCCCGAGCTGGTGCTCTGCCGGCACGCCGGGCCGGGCGACTCGTTCATCCTGATTCACGCCCTGGTCAACTGGTTCCACCGGGAGCCCCGGATCGTCCTCAAGGAGACCCTCCAGTGGGATCCGGCGATCGACGTCCTGCTCAACCGGCTGCCCAACCGGTTCATCGCGCCGGGGCCGGACGGGCGGGAGTCGGCGATCCGGCAGATCGGCCACCTCGCCACCGGCCTGGACGACGACGACGCGTTCGTGATCTTCCCGGAGGGCGGCAACTTCACGCCGAAGCGCCGGCTGCGGGCCATCGCCCGGCTGCGCGCCCTCGGCCTGGAGCGGATGGCGCGGCGCGCCGAGCGGATGCAGCACGTGCTCGCCCCGCAACCGGGCGGGCTGCTCGCCGCCCTCGACGCCGCCCCGGACGCCGGGGTGATCTTCGTGGCGCACACCGGGCTGGACCAGATGCTCACCGTCGCCGACGTGTGGCGTGAGCTGCCCATGGACAAGCGGATCGTGATGCGGTTCTGGTCGGTGCCGCCCGAGGAGGTGCCGGTCGGCCGGCAGGAGCGCATCGACTGGCTGTTCGACTGGTGGGCCCGGATCGACCGGTGGATCGCCGCGAACCGCGACGGGGCGGCCGCCGGCTAAACCCGGTTCGGTGCGTGTGCAGCGGACCGCCAGGAACGCCACGTAGGGTGCGCTGGTGGAACAGATCTGCGTGGTGACGACGGTGGTGGACGCCCGCGCCGTCGCGGACGTGCTGGCGGCCGCGGCCGTCGCCGGCCGGCTGGCGGCGTGCGCCCAGGTCGGCGGGCAGGTGGACAGCACCTACTGGTGGCAGTCGGCGATCCAGACCACCGCCGAGTGGTCGGTCCAGTTCAAGACCGCGCCGGACCGGGTCGACGCGCTGGTCGACCAGATCCGCGCCAACCACCCCTACGAGGTGCCGGAGGTCCTGGTGACCCGGGTGGAGAGCGGCAACCCCGACTACGCAACCTGGGTGCACGACCACACCCGACCCTAGGTACGCCTACTCTGTCCGCCCGTCCCGCCGGCACCGATGCTGGCGGGGTGGACAACACCGGCTATCCCTGCCCCGGCTGCGGCGCCCCCGCCGACCTCGCCTCCGGCTGCTCCGGTTGCGGCCGCCCGCCGTACCCGCCGGCCGCCGAGGTGGTCCGGCTGGACGGGGAGATCGCCGGGCTGACCCCGCGGGTCGAGGCGGCCCGGGTCGCGTACCAGGAGCTGGCCGGCCGGCTGTCCACGGCCCGGCAGCGGCGGGCCGAGCTCGCGGCCCGGATCCGCCTGGAGATCCCGGCGCCGCGGCCGGTGGCACCCGTGCCGCCGCCGCGCCCGCAGCCGGTCACCGTCCCGGCCCGTCCCGGCGGCGCGGAGACGTCCACCCGGGCCGTGCAGAGCTTGCTGTTCGTCCTCGGTGGACTGCTGCTCGGCACCGCGGCGGTGGTCTTCACGGCGGTCGCCTGGGCGGCCTTCGGGGTGGCCGGGCGGGCGCTGATCCTGCTCGCCTTCACCGCGCTCGCCCTCGCGGCGCCGCTGGTGGCCCGGGCGCGTGGGCTGCGGGGCACCGCGGAGACCTTCGCCGCCGTGGGCCTGCTCCTGGTGCTCCTCGACGGGTACGCCGCCTGGTCGGTGGACCTGTTCGGGGTGGCCGGCTGGCCGGGCAGCCGGTATGCGGCGCTGGTCGGGGGGATCGGCGCGGCGGTCGCGGCCGGGTACGCCCGCGTGAGCCGGCTGACCGTGCCCTGGTTCGCGGCGCTGCTGACCGCGCAGCCGGTGCTGCCCCTGGCCGCGGCGGCCGGCGAGCCGTCCGCCGCCGGCTGGGCACTGGTGCTGACCGCGCTGGCGCTGGGCGACCTCGTGGTGGTGGTCGCCCTGCGCCGCCGGCTCCGGCCGGCCGGCGGGCTGGCCGGTGGGGGGCCGGTCCAGCCCGACCCGGGGGCGGTCGGGGGAGCGGCGGCCGGCGGGGGGCCGGTCGCCGCGCCGCTCGCCGGGTGGGTGCTGGGCTGGGCCGGGCACGGTGTCGCGCTGGCCCTGGCGGCCGGCTGCGCGCTGGTGCCGCTGGCCCTCGGGCGGGCGGCCGGCACCCCGCTGCTGGCCGGCGGTCCACTGCTGGTGGTGGCGCTCGCCCTGGTCGCCGGTGCGCTGGCGGCGGGCGGCCGGACCTACCGGGTGGTCACCGCCGGGCTGCTGGTGCCGGTGCTGGCCGCCGCGCTGGTCCGGCCGGTCGTCGCGCTGCGCCCCGGTCTGCTCCTGCTGGCGGCGGGCCTGGTGGTGGTCGCGCTGGCCGGCGCGGTCCGGGCACTGCCCGCCGGGATGCGGACCGGCCCGCGACTGGGCGCCCTCGTGGTGGCCGCCGGCCTGGGCCAGGTGGCGATCGTCCTCACCGGACTGGTCGCCGCGGCGACGGCGGCCGCCGCCTTCCCGGCCTGGCAGGGTGGGCGGGCCGCCGCGCTCCCGTCCTGGGGATGGCAGCTCCCGGTGGCGGTGCTGTGCACCGCCGGGGCGGTCGCCCTGCTGGTGCCCCGGGCCGCCCGGCCGCTCGTCGGGGTGGTCGGTGGCGCGCTGGCCGTGCTGGCCGCACCGGCCGTGGCGGTCACCCCGTGGCCGCTGGTGCTGGTCGCCGACCTGGCGACGGCCACCGCGCTGCTGCTGGCGGTGGTGGCCCGGCCCCGCCGGGGGTACCCGACCGTGGTGGTGACCGCGCTCGCGGCGGCCGTCCTGCTGGGTCACGCCCTGCTGGTGGGCTGCGCCGCGCCGGCCGGCGCGGGCGCCGTGCTCGCCGTCCTCGCCGTGCTCGGTCCGGTCGTCGCGGCGCGGGGCCGCCGGGGCCGGGGCGCGCAGCCGGCCGTCGCCGGGGTGGCGCTGGCCGTGGCGCTGCTCGCCGTACCGGCGGGGGTGGCCGTCGCGCTCTTCGGGCTCGGCGCGCCGCCCTGGTGGCAGCTCCGTGGCGCGACCGCCGCCGTCGCGGTGCCGGTGCTCGCCGTGCTCGCCGTCCGTCGCCACTGGACCGACCTGCACGGGTACGCCTCGACCGGCCTCGCCGTGGCACTCGCGGCGGCCGGCCTCGCGCCGCTGGTGGTGCCGGGCGGGGAGCCCGTGGCGCTTTACGCCGCCGTCGGGGCGCTGCTGGCGCTGGCCGCCGGTGGTGGCGCCCGGCCCGGTCCCGCCCCGCGGGCGGTCGGCGCCGGGGTGGCGGGCCTGGCGCTGCTGGCCGCCGCCCCGATCGCGCTGGCGGTGCTGCTGGACCTGCCCGTCCGGCCCTGGTCCGGGGTGCCCGCCGTCGAGCCGACGCCGGCGGCGGCCCGCGCCGGGCTGGTGCTGCTGCTGCTCGGTGCGCTCGCGGCGGCGTACGCCCGGATCGTGACGGCTCCGGCTGGCCGCGTGGCGCCGGACGCGCCGAGCCGGAGCGGTCGCCGCTGGCTGCCCGCGCTGGCCGCGCTGCCGTTCGGCGCGGTGGCGCTGCCGGTGCTGCTCGCGGCGGCCGGCGCGCCCTGGCCGGTGGTGCCCGCGCTGGTCTTCGGCACCGGGGTGGCCGCGCTGGTGCTGGCCGCCCTCGCCGGCCCGCGCCCGGCGGCGCCGCTGGTCCTGCTGCCGCTGGGGTTCGCCCTCACCGCCCCGGGGCTCGGCGGCCTGGTCGCCACCCGGGCCGGGACCCTGGCCGCGCTGGGAGTGCTGGTCGTCGCGGGGGCGATCGTGGGTGCGGCCGGGCGGCCCGCCGAGGCCCGGCTCGCCGGCTGGCTGGGCGCCGTGGCGGCGGCCACGGGCTTCGCGGTGACCGCGGCGCTGGCCGGCGGGCTGCCGCTGCGTACCGCCGGGTTCGCGGTGCTGGCCGTCGCGGCGGTGACCCTGCACGCGGTGCCCGCGCTGCGCACCCGGACCGCCGGCGCGCCCGGGCCCGCCCGCGTGGACGCCGCGGTGGCGCTGGAGGCGGCCGCGCAGGCGGTGGCCCTGCTGGCGCTGCTGCTCACCGGCGGCGCGCTGCGGCACGCGGCCGCGGTCTGCGTGCTGTGGGGGCTGGCCGTGGCCGTCCGGGTGCTGCGCCGGGGCGAGACGCCGGGCCGGCGCTTCGGCCTCGCGGCGGTCGCCGGGGGCAGCGAACTGCTCGGCGGCTGGCTGCTGCTGGCCGCCGGCGGCGTGGCGGTGCTGGAGGCGTACACCCTGCCGGCGGCGGCGCTCGCCCTCGGCGCGGGCCTGCTGGCGCTGCGGACCCGGCCGGGGCTGAACAGCTGGCTGGCGCTCGGCCCGGGGCTCGGCGCGGCGCTGCTGCCCAGCCTCGTGTCGGTGCTGGCCGCGCCGGACCCGCAGCCGGCCCGCCGGCTGGCGCTCGGCCTGGTGGCGCTCGGCGCGGTGCTCGGCGGGGCGGTCCGGCGCTGGCAGGCGCCGGTCCTGCTGGGCGCGGCGACCCTGGTCCCGCTGGCCCTGCACGAGCTGGCCCGCGGCTGGGACCTGCTGCCCCGCTGGATCTTCCTGGCCCTGGGCGGGCTGGCGCTGATCGCCCTCGCCGCCACCTACGAGCGGCGGCGGCGGGACCTGGCCCGGCTCCGGGCCGCGGTGGGCGGGATGAGGTAGGGCTAGCACCACCCCGTGCTGGGGGGTTGCCAGGATTACCGAGCGCAGTCGATCTCCGCAGAATTGGTTACGCAGCGTTGCGCCGCCGGCGTGGCGCACCAACCGAGGAGCGGGGGAGCGGATGACCTCATCGACGTTGACGGCACCGGCGGCACGGCGGGGCAGCGACTACGCCCGGCTGTCCCGCCGGGTCGCCGCCGCCGGCCTGTTCGACCGGCGGCCCGGCCGGTACGCGGCCCGGATCGCGCTGACCCTGGGCGCCTTCGTGGCCGGCTGGGCCGCGGTGGTGGCGGTCGGCGACTCCTGGTGGCAGGTGCCCATGGCGGCGCTCATGGCGGTGGCCACCACCCAGGTGGCGTTCCTCGGCCATGACGCGGGCCACCGGCAGATGTTCCGCCGGCGCGGCCCGAGCGAGGTCGCCGGCCTGGTCGCCGGGAACCTCGCGGTCGGGCTGAGCTACGGCTGGTGGGTGGACAAGCACAACCGGCACCACGCCAACCCGAACCACGAGGACGAGGACCCGGACGTCGGGGCGGGCGCGCTGGTGTGGACGTACGAGCAGGCGGCGGCGACCCGGGGCCTGAGCCGGTGGATGGCGCGACGGCAGGCGTGGCTGTTCTTCCCGCTGCTGCTGCTGGAGGGTCTGGCGCTGCACGTGGCCAGCGTGCGCGCGCTGGTCGGCCGGGAACCGGACGGCCGGTGGCGCACCCCGGTCCGGCACCGCGCCGTGGAGGGGCTGCTGCTCGTGGCGCACGCCGCCGGCTACCTCGGCCTGCTGTTCGCGGTGATGTCGCCCGGCCGGGCACTGCTCTTCGCGGCCGTGCACCAGGGGCTGTGGGGGCTCTACATGGGCTGCGCGTTCGCCCCGAACCACAAGGGCATGCCGATGCCCACGGCCGAGGACGACCTCGACTTCCTGCGCAAGCAGGTGCTCACCTCGCGCAACGTCCGCGGCGGGCGGTTCGTCGACGTGGCACTGGGGGCGCTCAACTACCAGATCGAGCACCACCTGTTCCCGAACATGCCCCGGGCGAACCTGCGGCTGGCCCGGCCGATCGTCCGTGCCTACTGCGCCGAGCAGGGCATCCCGTACGTGGAGACCGGGCTGGTCGAGTCGTACCGGCAGGGGCTGGCGCACCTGCACGAGGTGGGGCGCCCACTGCGGCAGAGCTGAGTGACGAGCGTCGATTTCCGGCGTGCGTCGCGCGGCGCCGGTGGGGGCTGCCGGTAGGGTCGTCGCATGGCAGACCTGCTCACCGCGACGGCGGTGCGAGCCGAGGCGGGGCGGCCGGCCCCGACCCGGCGGAGCGACGACACCGTCCGGAGCGCGGCATGAGATTCGAGATCAGCAAGGTGCTGGACGCCATCGAGGGTCGGGTCTGTACCGATCCCTCGCTGGCCCGGGCCGTGGTCGACCTGGCCGAGGTGATCCGCTGGCAGGACCTGGACGGCGGGCGGCCGGCCAGCCTGCTGCGGCTCGGCATGGTGATCGACGCGCTCTCCCGGCAGATCGAGGAGGACAGCGTCCCGGTCTACGCGATCGTGCACCGGGCGCTGCTCTCCGACGCGGACCTGACCTCCAACGAGCGGATGGTGGTCCGGCGGTGGGCCGACGACGGCCTGGTCGAGGTGCTCGACCACCCCGGTGACCGGATGCTCGAGGTGGCCGACCTGCTCGGCCTGCCGGTGCTGAGCCGGGCCCGGTTCGACGGGCTGGGCGGCCGCTGGCCGTGGCTCGGCCAGGCCGGGCGGGTGCTCGCCCCGGTACCGGGCGCCGGTGGCCCGGTCTTCATCGCGCACGTCGGCGGCGGGCACACCCCGGCCACCGCCAGCCGCTCACCGGTCGGCGCGAAGCTGCTGGCCCGGCAGTGGCGCTGCCCCGAGCCGGGCTGCGCGCTGTTCGGCGGCGGTGGGGGCGGCGGTGCCTTCGCCGACCTGGCCCGGGTGGACCGCGCCCCGGCCGGGCAGCCGCCACCCACGCTGCGCAACGGCGTGCCGACCTGCCCCCGGCACGGCACCCGGCTCGGCGACGCCGGGCCGCGGCCGCGTACGGCCGTGCTGGCCGTGCGCATCGGCGGGATGGTCCGGCAGCGGTTCGCGCTCACCGAGAACCAGCCGGTGCCGGTCGGGCGGGCACCCGACACCACCGGCGGGATCGTGCTCGGCCAGTGGCTCAACGACGAGGCGCGGCGCTGGATCAGCCGCAGCCACGTCCGGTTCGAGCTGCGGGTGGGCGAGGTGATCGTGACGGACACCAGCACCAACGGTTCGGGCGTGCGCCCGGGCGGCTCGATGGCCGAGCCGGACCGGATCGCGCTGGCCCCGCAGCAGTCCCGGGTGCTGGGCGACGGCGACCTCATCGAGCTCTACCCGGGCGTGCAGATCGGCCGCGCCGACGAGGTGACCAGCGACGCGAAGTTCAGCCCGACCTCGGTGATGGCCGAGGCGCCGACCATGGCGATGCGGCTGCCGCGCCCCTGACGCGACGCGAAAAGGGCGCCGGGACCGTCGTGGTCCCGGCGCCCTTTTCCCAGGTACGCGGATCAGCCGGCCAGCACGGCGGCGAGCTGCGCCACGGCGTGGTCGATCTCCTCCTCGGTGATCACCAGCGGCGGAGCGAGCCGGATGGTCGAGCCGTGGGTGTCCTTGGCCAGGACGCCCCGCTCCATCAGCCGCTCACAGGCCTCCCGGCCGGTCATCAGCGCCGGGTCGATGTCCAGCCCGGCCCAGAGGCCCCGGCCCCGGACCGCGACCAGGCCCTTGCCGACCAGACCGCGCAGGCCGGCGTGCAGCCGCTCGCCCAGCTCGGCCGAGCGGCGCTGGAACTCGCCGGTGGCCAGCAGCCGGACCACCTCGGTGGCGACCGCGCAGGCCAGCGGGTTGCCGCCGAACGTCGAGCCGTGCTGGCCCGGCTTGAGCACCCCGAGCACGTCGGCGTTCGCGGCCACCGCCGAGACCGGCACGATGCCGCCGCCGAGCGCCTTGCCCAGCAGGTACATGTCCGGGACGACACCCTCCTGCTCGCAGGCGAAGGTGGCGCCGGTGCGGCCCAGGCCCGACTGGATCTCGTCGGCGATGAAGAGCACGTTCCGCTCGGTGCAGACCTCGCGGACGCCCGGCAGGTAGCCCTCCGGCGGCACGACGACGCCCTGCTCGCCCTGGATCGGCTCCAGCAGCACGGCCACCGTGTTCTCGTCGATCGCGGCGGTCAGCGCGGCCAGGTCGCCGTAGGGGACCACGGTGAAGCCCGGCGTGTACGGCCCGAAGTCGGCGCGGGCGTCCTCGTCGGTCGAGAAGCTGACGATGGTGGTGGTCCGGCCGTGGAAGTTGCCCTCGGCGACCACGATGTTGGCCTGGCCCGGGGTCACGCCCTTGACCTGGTAGCCCCACTTGCGGGCGACCTTGATGCCGGTCTCCACCGCCTCGGCGCCGGTGTTCATGGGCAGGACCAGGTCCTTGCCGCAGAGCGCGGCCAGCTCGCGGCAGAAGTCGGCGAACTGGTCGTGGATGAACGCGCGGCTGGTCAGCGTGAGCCGGTCGAGCTGCGTGTGCGCGGCCTCGATGAGCTTCGGGTGCCGGTGGCCGAAGTTCAGCGCCGAGTAGCCGGCCAGGCAGTCGAGGTAGCGGCGGCCGTCCACGTCGGTCAGCCAGGCGCCCTCGGCCGACGAGATCACCACGGGCAGCGGGTGGTAGTTGTGCGCCGTGTGACGCTCCGCGTCCCGTACCGCGGAGGGCGTCCGCAGCATGTCGTCGATGATCACTTGACTGCCTTTCCCTGACGGAGTCGCAACGTGCAGCACTTCGGTCCGCCGCCGGCCTTGCGCAGCTCGGACAGGTCTATACCGATGGTTTCGTAGCCCCGGTCGCGCAGCTTCGCGGCCAGGTCGGTGGCCTGCGCCGGCAGCACCACGTGCTGGCCGTCGCTGACCGCGTTCAGCCCCAGCACCTCGGCGTCGGCCATGGTGGCGTGGATCGCGTCGGGGAAGAGCCGGCGCAGCACCGCCCGGCTGCCCGGGGAGAACGCCTCGGGCAGGTACGCCACGGTGCGCTCGTCGAGGACCGTGAGCGCGGTGTCCAGGTGGTAGAAGCGCGGGTCCACGAGCTGCATGGTGATCACCGGGTAGCCGAAGACCTCCTGGAGCTGCGCGTGCGAGGCGTGCGCGGTGCGGAACCCGGTGCCGGCGAGCAGGTGGTCGCCGGCCAGCAGGACGTCGCCCTCACCCTCGTTGACGTGCTTCGGGTCGTACATCTCGAAGCCGGCGGCCTCGAACCAGGCCCGGTAGGCGGGGGCCTCGTCGGCGCGCTGCGGGTCGCGGAACTGCACCGCCATGGCCTTGCCGTCGATGACCGTGCCGCCGTTGGCCGCGAAGACCATGTCCGGCAGGCCGGCGACCGGGTCGATCAGCTCGACCTCGTGGCCCAGGTCGACGTACGTCTGGCGGAGCTGCTCCCACTGCCGGATCGCCAGGTCGGCGTCGACCGGGGCGGTGGGGTCCATCCACGGGTTGATCGCGTAGTCGACGGCGAAGTACGTCGGCCGGCACATCAGAAAGCGCTGGCGGGTCGCGTCCATCGTCATGTCGTGCTCCCAGGGGTCGGGCGCGCCCGGCCACCGTGGCCCACGGGCTGGCGCCGTGGTCCAACGGTATGCGGCGCGGGGCGACGACATCCACCGCCGGAAGTTGCGTCGGCCGACGGATCGTTGCGTTTGCCCGCCCTCGAACGACCGATCATTGCGTCCACGCCGACCGACCCCGGACATACTTCGGGGGCGGCGAACCGCCGCCCCCGAAAGAGGTGTGCCCGGCTGGTGAACCACCAGAGCTGATCGGGCGTGCCGGCGCTGCGCCGGCGACCGGGAAACTGCCCGTCAGAAGAGATCCGCAAACTGTGAGTCGAGCCACTCCCGGAACCGGCCGACCCACTCGCCGTCGGTGGTCGGCCAGTCGAACTGGCCGGTCATCGCCACGATGCCGAGCACCACGGCGGCGAGGCCGACGGCGATGCCGATCAGCGCGTCGGTCTTGCCGGCCACGTGCCGGCGCCGGGTGGCGACCAGGCCGAGCACGGCGAGCACGGCGCCGACCGCGCCGAGACCGATGCCGTAGCCAGCCAGGGTGCCGGACAGCACGAAGAGCGCGCCGACCACCGAGACGATCAGGCCGAGGGTGGCGAGCAGGCTGGCCCGGGGCCGCTTCGTGACGACCGGCTCCACCCGCTCCGTCGCCGGGTCCCGGTCCAGCGGCCGGTCGGGTCGGCCGTCGCGGTTGAGGTCGACCGTGCGCTCCGTGGCCGGCTCCGGGTCGGTCACCGGCGCGGGCCGGGCGCCCAGGTCCGGCCGGCGGCCGGTGGCCGCGCGGGCCGCCGCGGCCCGGTCCGCCGCGTGCCGCTCCGAGTCGGTGACGCGCTCGCCGTCCGTCGCCGTGGCCGCGCTGCGGTACGTGGTCCGCTCCGCGTCCCGGTCGGTGACGACCGGCCGGTCGTCCACCCGGTCGCCGACCCGGTCGCGCTCGTCGACCACCCCGTCGTTGTTCACGTCGTCAGTTCGCGCCGGGCCGTTCCGGCGGGACAGAATCTTCACTTCGACACCTCCTGAACTCCGGCGCGGAGACCGCGCGTTGATGCTCCTGAGGTACCCCGCTGCGGACACGTCGACACCCGTCGACGCCGGTGCCGCTCCTGGTCGGCGGCGTCCGGGCCGGCGGGCTACCGTTGCCGTCGTGCCAGAGGGACACACCATCCACCGCCTGGCGGCCCGCCACGCCGAGCTGTTCGCCGGTGACAAGGTGCACGCCGCCAGCCCGCAGGGTCGCTTCGCCGAGGGCGCGGCCCGGCTCAGCGGCACGGTCCTCGACGGCACCGAGGCGTACGGCAAGCACCTGCTGCACCACTACGCCGGCGAGCTGACCCTGCACGTCCACCTCGGGCTCTACGGCAAGGTCACCGACGGGCCGGGCGAGCCGCCGCCCCCGGTCGGGCAGATCCGGCTGCGGCTCACCTCCGACCGGCACTGGCTGGACCTGCGCGGGCCGACCGCCTGCGAGCTGCTCACCCCGCCCGAGGTGGCCGCGTTGCGCGACCGGCTCGGCCCCGACCCGCTGCGCGCCGACGCCGACCCCGAGCGGGCGTACGCGCGGATCCGGCGCACCGCCACCCCGCTGGCCGCGCTGCTGCTGGACCAGTCGGTGGTGGCCGGCACCGGCCTGATCTTCGTGGTCGAGGCGCTGTTCCGGGCGGGGCTGCCGCCGCTGCTGCCCGGGCGGGACCTGACCCCGGCCGGCTGGGCGGAACTCTGGGCCGACCTGGTCGCGCTCATGACCGTCGCGGTCGAGCGGGGCCGGATCGACACCGTGCGCGACGTGCACCTGCCGGAGGCCATGGGGCGGGCGCCGCGGGTCGACCGGCACGGCGGCGAGGTCTACGTCTACCGCCGTCCCGGCGCGCCCTGCCACGTCTGCGGCACCGAGGTCAGCCGGGGCGCGCTCGCCGGGCGCAACCTCTACTGGTGCGCCACCTGCCAGGCCCGCTGACCGGCGTGCGCCCTCGGGCGCTGCCCGCGCGCCGGCTCCGGGAGCCCGGCGCGGCCGCCGCCGGCCGGGCGCGGCCCGGTCAGCCGACGGCGCGGAGGGTGCCGTGCCGGCGCTGCCGGAGCCCCTCGACGGCCTGCGCGGTCGCCTCGTCGGCGGGCAGGAGCACGACCAGTTCCTGGGCGTCGGTGCTCGGCAGCTCCAGCCTCTCGCGATGCCAGCGCAGTTCGCCCACGGCGGGATGGTCGAGCCGGAGCGGGACCTGTGGCGGCGGCAGGTGCCGTTGGAGCCGCCGGGTGAACTCCGGCCCGGCGACGGGGGCGAGCTGGACCCTGAACCACTCGGAGCTTTCCGCGGAGGGCCCGAGCCACAGGTCGAAGGCCCGCTCGTCGGCCACCTGGTCCCAGTCGGGGAACACGCTCCGGGCGGGCGGATCGGTGAACACGTAGCGGGTCAGGTTGGGTTCGGCGGTGTCGAGCAGCCCGATCCCGCCCATGACCAGCTCGAACCCGCCCGTGTGGGCGAGCACGTCGCCCAGCCGGTTGGTGACGAACGCCAGCCCGGGTTCGAGCAGCCGGAGGGTCTCCCGCACGGTGGGCCGTACCTCGCGGTTGGGCGGTGCCGGCGGCCGGTGCCCCGGGCAGCCCCCGCCGGTGATCTTGGCGAGGTAGCGCAGGTGGTGCCGCTCCCCGGCGTCGAGGCTCAGGCCGTCCGCGAGGGCGTGCAGCACCGCGTGCGAGGGGTTGCGGTCGCGGCCCTGCTCAAGGCGGGTCAGGTACTCCACGCTGATTCCCGAGCGGGTGGCCACCTCCGCCCGGGTCAGGCCGGGGGAGCGGCGCCGGCCCCGATCGGGTAGGCCGAAGGACTCCGGCTGGATGCTGTCGCGCTTGGCACGGACGAAGTCGCCCAGTGGCGTACCCATGGGTGGAGAGTCTAGGCCGGATCGCGGCTGCCCCGGCCGGCGTAGCGTGGCCCTGCGGGGGCCAGCCTGCGCCCGGTCTGGTTGGCGCCGCCGCGGCGGCGGACCGTGGAGCGCATGAACGAGAAGCACAGGTTGGCCATTGTCATCGGAAGCGTCCGCGAGGGCCGGTTCGGGCCGGTCATCGCGTCCTGGATCGCCGAGCGGGCGCGTGAGCACGGCGGGTTCGAGGTCGACGTCGTCGACCTGGCCGGGGTCGAGATCCCGCTGGCGCTGCCGGCGGAGTCACCGAAGGTCGCGGGCGACGCGTACCCGCGCCCGGAGGCCATGGCGCCGCTGACCGCCGCGCTGGAGGACGCGGACGCGTTCATCCTGGTCACCCCGGAGTACAACCACAGCTACCCGGCCGCGCTGAAGGCAGCCATCGACTGGCACTTCACCCAGTGGACGGCCAAGCCGGTCGCCTTCGTGAGCTACGGCGGCGCGGCCGGCGGCCGGCACGCCGTGCTGCACCTGGAGAACGTGCTCACCGAACTGCACGCGGTGACCATCCGCGACGGGCTGGCCTTCCCGAACTACTACCTAAGCTGGCAGGACGGCCAGCCGCTCGACGCGGCGGCGTCCGGATACGCCAAGACCCTGCTGGACCAGCTCGCCTGGTGGGCCGGAGCCCTGCGGACGGCCCGTGAGGCGGTGCCGTACCCGGCCTGACGGCCGCCGGGCGTGACCGGTCCCCGGACCGGTCACGCCCGGTCGGGCAGCCGACGGACCTGGCGCGAGGACCGGTCACGCCCGGTCGAGCAGCCAGCGGACCGTCTCGACCTGGTGCGGGAAGACCTGGTCCTCGCCCATGCTCCAGGCCAGCGTGTGCACGACCGTCCAGCCGCGCAGCCGCTCCCGGTCCAGGCCCAGACCGGCGCTGAGCCGGTCGAGCCGGTGCCGCACCGCCGCCGGGGAGTGGCCCAGTTCGGGCCCGCGCACCAGCGGCACGGCCCCGAACTCCCGCTCGCCGACCAGGGGCTTCGGGTCGATGACCAGCCACGGCTCGCGGGTGGCCGCCAGCACGTTGCCGGCGTGCAGATCCTGGTTGACCAGAACCTGCTCGCCCTGGCCGGGCACCAGATCGGCGAGCAGCCCGAGCGCGGTATCCAGCAGCCGCCGCTCGAACGGCCGGTTCAGCCGCTCCCACTTGGCCGGCATCCGCTCAGCCCAGCCGGCGGCCTCCTCGGCAAGCGGGGTGAACGGCGGCCCGGCCGGCACCCCGAGCCGGGGCAGCAGCCCGACCGCCACGTCCAGCGCCGCGTCCGGAGGCAGCCCGTGCAGCGGGGTGCCGGGGACGCAGCGCTCGACCAGCAGCGCGCGGCGCCCGGCGTCGTGGGCCAGCAGCCGGACGGCGCCCCGGCCGGCCCAGTGCGCCAGCGCGGTGGCCTCGTGGACGCTGTCGTCGTCCGGGTACTGGAGCTTCAGCACCGCCGGGGTGCCGTCGGGCAGCTCCGCGGGCACGGCCAGCGAGGCGAACGCGGACGCGAAGGGTGGGCCGATCCGCAGCTCCCAGCGGGCGACGCATTCGGCCAGCCGGTCCGGCAGGGTGGCGAGCCATGCCCGGCCGGCCGGATACCGTTCGGTCCAGCGCAGCCCCTCGGGGATCTCCATCCGGCCATCCTGGATTCCGCTGCCGTTCGCGTACAACCGTTTCCGGCGCGATGCCGTCTGGAACTGCGAACCCCACGGAGGTGGCCGGATGCCGGACGCATCGGACCAGGAATACATCGAGTACGTCACCGCCCGCCTGCCGGCGCTGCGCCGGCTCGCGTACGGACTCTGCGGCGACCGCGACCAGGCCGACGACCTGGTGCAGGAGACCGCCACGCGGCTCTACCTGCGCTGGGCGCGGATCGCCGAGGTCGAGCAGCTCGACGCGTACGTCCGCACGGTGCTGGTCCGGCACTTCCTGGACATCCGGCGGCGCGGCTGGTGGCGGGTGCACCTGTTCGGCGGGCCGCCCGACGTGCGGTCCACCGAGGACCGCGGCGCCGAGGAGCGGACCGTGCTGCGCGACGCCCTGGCCAAGGTGCCGCCCCGGCAACGCGCGGTGCTGGTGCTGCGTTTCCTGCACGACCTGCCGGTGGAGGAGGTGGCCCGGACACTGGGCTGCTCGGCGGGCACGGTGAAGAGCCAGACCTCGCACGGCCTGGCGGCGATGCGACGGCTGCTCGGGGACCGCGAGCTGGCCGGCCGGACCGGAGAGGAGCGGTGAGCATGAGGATCGATGACGAACAGGTCGCCGACCGGCTGCGGTGGCTGGACGACGAGCCGGCCGGCCCGCCCCGGATCGACCTGCCGGGGGCGATCCGGGAGGCGCGCCGCCGCCGACGCAACCGCCGGGTGGCGGCGGCCGGGCTGGCCGCGCTGGGTGTGCTGGCGGTGGCCGCGCTGCCGGCGGCGCTGGGCGGGGACGGGCAGGCGGCGCCTGCGCCGGCTTCGAGCCCGGACCCGTCGATGCCGTCACCGGAACCGCAGCCGACCGGCCTCTGGCAGGGGGTGTGCACGGCCACACTGCTGCCGGTGCCGGGCGATCCACGGGCCGCGGTCACCGGCGGTGACCCGGACGGCCGGTGGCTGGTCGGCCGTCGGGCACCGCAGGGGCAGGGTCGCATGGATTTCGGCCTGCTGATCTGGGAGGGGGACCGGGTCCGGGAGGTCGAGCTGCCGGGCTCGGTGCAGGAGTTGAAGGATGTGAACCGGGCAGGCCTGGCGGTGGGTTCGTCGTCGGCGTCCCCCAACGAGCGGCGGGCGTGGGCGGTGCGCGACGGTGAGGTCATCGGCCTGCCCGTGGTGACGTCCGGTGGCGCGACGGCCGTCAACGACGCCGGCCGGATCGTCGGCTACCGCAATCTGGTTCCCGGGAAACCCTGGATCCAACGGCCGGTTGTCTGGGACTCGTACCGGAGCCAGCCGGTCGACCTGCCACTGCCCGGCCCGCGGTGGGAGGGCGCGGCCGTCGACATCGACGAGGACGGCACCATCCTGGCCGTGATGTCCGACGGGCATCCGGACAAGCCCCCGCGCGCGGTGGTGTGGCGTCCGGGTGCCGCCCGGCCGGAGGTGCTGCCGTTGCCGCGGGTGCCCGGCGGGAAGGCCGACCGGTTCCTGCCCCTGTCGTTGGCCGGCGGCTGGGTGACCGGCACCGCCGAACGGGACACCAAGGTGGTTCCCCGGAACGGCATTCCCAGCTACCCGGTGCGGATCGACCTGCGGACCGGGCAGGCGGAGGTGCTCAAGGGCGTCCTCTGGGCCGGGATCGGCAACGGTCAGGGCTGGCTGGCCGGTTGGGTCGCCGATGACGTCCCCGGCGTGATCACCGATACGAGGTCGGTGAAACTGCCCGTGCCGGACGGCTGGCGCGGCGATCGGCAGGGGAGTGTGAACAGTTTCAGCGACGACGGCCGGGTGCTCGGCGGGAAGCTCGAGTCCGAGGACCAGGTCCGGCCGGTGCGCTGGACCTGCCGGTGACCGGTCCGGGGGCGGTCCCGCACCGCCCCCGGACCGGAGCTTTTCAGCGCAGCCGGCGGATGTCGCCGTACGCCCGGTAGAAGCCACTGCGGCCCGCCTCCCGGACCTCGGTGACCAGGTAGCGCGCCCCGGGCTCCCGGATGCCCTTCGGGAACTGCACCGGCCAGTCGCGCCGGAAGCCGTCGGAGAGCACGTGGATGCGCAGCCGGCCGCCCCGCTCCACGCACTGCACCACCACGCCGGCCCGGTCGTCGGTGGTCACCTCGACGCTTGTCCAGGCGGCCGGCTCGGGCAGCCGGGCCGGTGCCTTCACGTCGACCACCTCGGGCACGCTGCCCGCCTCGGCCGCGCGGATCGCCGGCTCGCTGGCGTCGATGCAGGCCAGGTAGCCCTCGGTGGTCACCACGTAGAGCCGCTCGTCGTGGTACTGCATCGAGTAGGCCGAGCCGCAGCCGGTGCCGAGCTTCCACAGCCGGTTGCCGGCCTCGTCGAAGCAGTAGATCGAGGAGGCGCTGTCGCCGGCGAAGACGTACCGGCCGCCCTCGGCCGTCGCGCAGGAGAAGACCGCGGAGTCGCACCGGTAGGTGCGCTCGGCCCGCCCGTCCTTGCGCAGCCGCACCACCTCGCGGGTGCCCGTGCCGGCGAACACGGCGTCGCGCTCCTGCCAGCCGAAGAGCACCGCCCCGGTGCGGGTGTGCCACAGCTCCCGGCCGGTCCGCCAGTCGTAGCCGGTGACGCCCTGCGAGTGGCCGTGGTAGAGGGCGTCGGTGTCGCACCGCACCATCCAGGCGGAGCGGCCCCGGCCGGGCCGGCGCCAGAGGAACTCGTCCTCGTGGTCGATGGCGGCGATGCCGCCCTCGCGGTCGGAGACGCCCAGCACGCCGTCGTGGATGTCCAGCCAGTAGATGTCGATGTCGGGGGCGATCGCGTAGGCCACCCGGGGCACCTTGCCGGACAGGTCGTAGACGTTGCCGTCGTCGCAGCCCGCGTAGATCCAGGCGTCGTCGGCGACGATGCACTTGACCCCGTCGGGGAGGCGGACCTGGTGGAGCACCCGGGCGTCGTGGTCGAGCGTGGTGATCACCCCGTGCTCGTTGCCCACCATGCAGGTCTGCCCGTCGATGAAGATGCCGAACGCGGGCGCGCCGGAGGCATAGCGCCAGAGGACCGGGGCGGTGCGGGCGGTGGAGCGGGTGCTGACGATCTGCCGGCGGGATACCGCCCGCTTCTGGCGTACGCCGGGGACGGCCGGCGCGTATCCCTTGCGGACCTTCTCGCCGATCTTCCTGGCGGCGGCGGCCCGGGCGCGGGCGTTGTCCGGGAAGCTGCTGGACTTCACCTGGCCGTGGTCGCCGATCCGGCCGTAGCGCACGGTCATCGTGCCGTCGTCGACCACGACCTCGTAGAACTTGTGCGCTCCACCGTCCACTTCGGACAGTTCGAGATAGGTCGTCTCCTGCGACATGGAAGCCTCCGAGGGGAAGTGCCGGAACCGGCATCAGCCCGCACAAGGTAAACCGGCCCCCCGACAGGATCGGGCGCTCGGCTACCGGCCGGAGTGGGCGAGGGCGTCGACGGCCTTGCGGGCGGCGATGAGCACCGGGTCCCAGACCGGCGCGTACGGCGGCGCGTAGCCCAGGTCGAGCGCGGTCATCTCGTCCACCGTCATGTTGTTCCACAGCGCCACGGCCAGCGCGTCGATCCGTTTGGCCGCCTCGGACCAGCCGACGATCTGCGCGCCCAGCAGGCGGCCGCTGGGCCGCTCGGCGATCAGCTTGACCGTCATGGGCCGGGCGCCCGGGTAGTAGCCGGCCCGGTTGGTCGACTCGGCCAGCACGGTGACGAACTCGAAGCCGGCCGCGTGGGCGTCCCGCTCGCGCAGGCCGGTCCGCCCGACCTCCAGCTCGCAGACCTTGGTCACCGCCGTGCCGATCACGCCGGGGAAGGTCGCGTAGCCGCCGCCGATGTTGATCCCGGCGACCCGGCCCTGCTTGTTGGCGTGGGTGCCGAGCGGGATGTGCATGGGCATGCCGCTGACCCGGTGCAGGCTCTCCACGCAGTCGCCGGCGGCGTAGACGCCGGGCGTGCCGGGCACCCGCATCCGCCGGTCGACGCGGATCGCCCCGGACGGGCCGACCGGCAGGCCGGCGGCTTCGCCGAGCGCCGTGTTCGGGCGTACGCCCAGACCCAGCACCACGACGTCGGCGGGAATCGGCCCCTCGTCGGTGACCACCGCGGCGATCCGGCCGTCCCGCTCGTCGAGGCCGGTGACCGTCCGGCCGGTGCGGATGCCGATGCCGGTGCCGCGCATGGCCTCGGCCACCAGCTCGCCCATGTCCGGGTCCACCGTGGACATCGGCTGGTCGGCCTGCTCGACCAGGTCGACCGAGAGCCCGTGGTGCAGCAGCGCCTCGGCCATCTCGACCCCGATGTAGCCGCCGCCGACCACCACGGCGCGGCGGGGGCGGGGCTCGCCTTCCAGCCAGTCCAGCAGGGCGGTGCCGTCGTCGAGGGTCTGCATGCCGAACACCCCGGCCACCCCGCCGCGCGCCCAGCCGGGCTGGATCGGGGTCGCGCCGGTGGCGTACACGAGGGTGTCGAAGCCGGCGCGGACCTCGCCGCCGCCCTCCAGGTCCCGGGCGACCACCTCGCGGCGGTCGAGGTCGATGCCGGTGACCTCGTGCCGCAGCCGGACCTCGATGTCGAACCGGTCCCGGAAGGTGGCCGGGTCGCGGGCGACGAGCTGGTCCCGCCCCGGGACCAGCCCGCTGACCCAGTAGGGGATGCCGCAGGCCGAGTAGGAGGTGAAGTGGCCGCGCTCGAAGGCGACGATCTCCAGGTCGTCGCGGCCCCGGAGGCGCCGGGCCTGGGACGCCGCCGACATTCCGGCGGCGTCCCCGCCGACGACGACCATCCGCTCCGCCACGACGCCATCCTGTCACGAGCGCCCGGCCCGCGGGCGCGCTCAGCCCCGGGTCTGCCGGGCCACGTCCGCGACCACGTCGACCAGCTTTCCGGTACGCGCGAACACCGCCCGCTGCCGGGCCGCGCCGCTGCCGTGCCGGCGCAGCCCGCCCAGCAGGTCGGTCACCTGGTCGAGGTCGCCGTGCCGCTCCAGTTCCGGGCGGACCCGCTCGACCAGCCCGTCCAGCAGTTCCCAGGCCGGCCGCAGCTCGCCGTCGGTCAGGTCGACGCCCTCGCCCTCCAGCCCGTCGTGGGCCGCCCGCCAGTGCGCCGCGACGAGCAGGTGGTGGTCGGTGTTGATGGCCGGCCGACCCTCGGCGATCTCGGTCCTGGCGGTGGCCACCAGGGCCCGGACCAGGGCGGCGACCAGGACCGCGTCGTCCACGGTCGGGCAGACGTCACCGATCCGGATCTCCACGGTCGGGTACCTGGCGGAGAGCCGGGCGTACCAGTAGAGCATCCCCTCGTCGAGCATCACGCCACTGGCGATGAGCTGGCGGATCAGCCGCTCGTAGTGCTCGTGCGACTCCAGCCACGGGGTGGGCGCCACCGAGGGCCAGCGCTCCCACTCGACCGAGCGCCAGCTCGCGTAGCCGGTGTCCTCGCCCCTGGCGAACGGGGAGTTGGCGGTGACCGCGTGCAGGATCGGCAGCCAGGGGCGGACGTGGTTGAGCACCTGCACCCCGGTCTCCGCGTCCGGGACGCCGACGTGCACGTGCATGCCGTTGTTGCCCGGCCCCGGCACCAGCAGCCGGAACCGTTCGATCATCCGGTCGAAGCGGGGCTTGTCCACCACCGGGGGCACCGGCCCGTCCACCGGCCCGGTGCCGATGGCCAGCAGCCGGACGCCGGCCCGCTCGGCGGCGGCGGCCAGTTCGGCGCGGAGCATGCCCAGCGAGTGCCGGATCGAGGAGAGCTCCAGCCCGGGCGGGCTGCCGATCTCGATCTGACTGGTCTGGAACTCCCGTTCCACCTGGCCCCGCAGCTCGGCCGGCACCTGCTCCATGACCAGGTCGACCGCGGGCACGGCGGCACCGGTGTGCGGGTCGACGAGCAGGAACTCCTCCTCCACGCCGACTGTCAGCAGGTCCGTGCCGCCCGGTGCGGCGCTCCGTTCCCGCTCCGCCACTGACCCGCTCATCAAGACCACCGTCCGCTCCGTACCGGCCGCGGCACCGTGCCGCCCGGTCGATGGCCTGTTACCCACCGTGTCGACGCGGAGAAACGCGCCGGGCGGCGTGTCGTCGGCTACGCGCCGGTTCACGTTGCCCCGGCGATCGCGTCCCCCGACGTGACAGCGGGTTCTAGAGTCGGCATGTGGCCGAGATGCTGGTGACGGGGACGTGGGCGTACGCCCTCACCCTGCTCGCGGACCGCCCGGCCGGCCTGCTCGCCGGCGCGGCGGTGGCCGCCGCCCTGCTGCTCGCCACGCTGCTCGCGCTGCGGGTCCGCGCACTGCCCACGCCGCCCGCCGGCCGGCGGGCCGTCGCCCTGCGGGCCCGGTCCCGGCACCGCCGCGTGCCCCGCCAGGTCGACCCGGACGCAGCGGGTCGGCCGCGTCCCCGGGCGCCCGGGCTGTTCCCCTCGGCCGCGTAGCCGTCCCACGCCGGGTCCTCCTCCGGCGGGTCGTCGCCGCGCGGCCGGTCTCGTCGTCGTCCGTCCCGCCGGGACGCGTCGTCCCCGCCGGGGCATCCGGAATCGGACCGAGGGGTCTTCCCATGCTCGCCTTCGCACCACTGCACACCGCGGCGTCCGCCGCCGCCACCGTCGTCACCTGGCTCGCCGGCACGATCGCCCCGCTGACCGGCGGGGCTGCCACGGCCGCCGCGATCGTCCTGTTCACCGTCGGGGTCCGGCTGCTGATCTCGCCCCTCAGCCTGGCCCAGGTCCGCGGCGAGCGGCGCCGCGCGGCGCTCACCCCCGAGGTCCGCGACCTCCAGCGGCGGTACGCCGACGACCCGGGCCGGCTCCAGAGCGAGCTGTTCGCGCTCTACCGGCGGGCCGGGGCCAGCCCCGTCGCGGGCTGCCTGCCGGCCCTGTTGCAGGCGCCGTTCTTCCTGGTCATGTACCGCCTCTTCGCCACCGGCGACGGCCACCCCCAGCTGCTGCACGAGAAGCTGGCCGGCGTGCCCCTGGGGTGGCATCTCGGCGACGGGCTCACCGGCCCGGTGGTGGCGGTCTTCGGGGTGCTGCTGGCGGCCCTGCTCGTGCTGGCCTGGTGGTCGTCCCGGCGGGCGCGCCGCGCGGCCACGGCCACCGGCACCATCGCCGGCGCGCCCACCGAGGGCCCGGGCGCCGCGGTGCTCGGGCGGCTGGTGCCGCTGCTGCCTTTCACCACGGTGCTGGTGGCGCTCGTGGTGCCGCTCGCGGCGGTGCTCTACCTGGTCACCACGACGGCGTGGACCGTGCTGGAGCAGGCGGTGCTGCGCCGGCCGCAGCCGGAAGGCATCGACGCACGTTGACAAGTGCGGGGACGGGCGCGTAGAAATCGCACTCAAGAGAGCGCTCTCTCCTGCCCGTCCCCGCAGAGAGGCACCCCGATGAACCCTGTCCCGGCGGCCACGGCCGCCCCCTCCGCCGTGCGCCGGTCCCGCCGGCGGCTCTCCCTGGCGGCCGCCGTGCTCGCCACCACCACCGCCCTCGCGACCGTCACGATGACCGCGCACGCCGCCGTGCCGCCGCCGCCCGCCGGCTGGAGCCTGGTCTGGAGCGACGACTTCACCGGCGCGGCCGGCAGCCTTCCCTCCTCCGCCAACTGGATCATCGACACCGGCACCAGCTACCCCGGCGGCCCGGGCAACTGGGGCACCGGCGAGATCCAGACCTACACCAACAGCACTGCCAACCTCGCCCACGACGGTGCCGGCAACCTGCGGATCACCCCGCTCAAGGACGCCTCCGGACGGTGGACCTCGGCCCGGATCGAGACGGTCCGCGCCAACTTCAAGCCGCCCGCCGGGGGAGTGCTGGCCCTGGAGGGCCGGATCCAGATGCCGAACGTGACCGGCGCGCAGGCCGCCGGCTACTGGCCGGCCTTCTGGGCGCTCGGCTCGCCCTACCGGGGCAACTACCAGAACTGGCCCGGCATCGGCGAGTTCGACATCATGGAGAACGTCAACGGGATCAACTCGGTCTGGGGCGTGCTGCACTGCGGCGTCGCACCGGGCGGGCCGTGCAACGAGTTCAACGGCATCGGCGCCTCCCGCGCCTGCCCCGGCAGCACGTGCCAGTCGGCGTTCCACACCTACCGCTTCGAGTGGGACGCCTCGGTCAGCCCGCAGCAGCTGCGCTGGTACGTCGACGGCCAGCTCTTCCACACGGTGAGCCAGAACCAGGTCGGCGAGCCGTACTGGGGTCAGATGACCAACCACAGCGGCTACTTCATGCTGCTCAACGTGGCGATGGGCGGCGGCTTCCCGGACGGGGTGGCCGGCTCCGCCACGCCCACGGCGTCGACCGTGTCCGGCCGGCCGATGCTGGTCGACTACGTGGCCGCGTACACCCGGGGTGGCGGCGGCACGCCGTCGCCGACGCCGACCACGCCTCCGCCGGGCGGGGTGGTGGACGCCTACTCGACCATCCAGGCCGAGGCGTTCAGCGGCCAGAACGGGGTGCAGGTGGAGTCGTGCAGTGAGGGCGGTCA
The DNA here is from genome assembly GCF_900091435.1 of Micromonospora chaiyaphumensis. Taxonomy (GTDB): domain Bacteria; phylum Actinomycetota; class Actinomycetes; order Mycobacteriales; family Micromonosporaceae; genus Micromonospora; species Micromonospora chaiyaphumensis. The sequence goes on along the minus strand of NZ_FMCS01000004.1, from coordinate 62,238 downwards.
GGACATCGGCTGGCTGGCCAACGGCGACTGGGCCCGCTACGACAACGTGGAGTTCGGCGCCACGCCGCCGAGGGACTTCGTGGCCCGGGTCGCCTCCGGCGCACCGGGCGGGGTGAGCGGGCTGGTCCAGGTCCGGGTGGACAGCCCGACCAACCCGCCCATCGGCAGCTTCGCGGTGGCCAACACCGGCGGGTGGCAGAGCTGGCGCTCGGTGCCGGGCAACGTCTCGGCGGTCACCGGCCGGCACACCGTCTACCTGACCTTCAGCAGCGGCCAGCCGGCCGACTTCGTCAACGTCAACTGGTTCACCTTCCGCCGCTGAGCGGCCGGTCCGGGGGTCCCCGCGGGGGACCCCCGGTCTGCCTCTGGACAGAAACAGTTAACAGTCTTAATAATGAGCGCACGTCGACGGTCGTAAATGCCCACCCTCCACCACAACGGTCCCTGGAGGACGCCGTGAGACTCCGCTCCACCCGCGTGGCGACGTTCGCCGCCGCGCTCGCCGCCGCCCTGGTCGCGGGCACCGTGCTGGCCGCGCCGCCCGCCTCCGCCGCCACCGCCGCCTTCGTCCGCACCACCACCTGGGACACCGGGTACGAGGGCAAGTTCACCGTCACCAACAACACCTCGGCCGCCATCTCCTCGTGGAACGTCCAGTTCGACCTGCCCGCCGGCAGCACCCTCGGCTCGTTCTGGGACGCCCGGCTCACCACCTCCGGCCAGCACGTCACGGCGGTGAACCAGTCCTGGAACGGCACCCTCGCCCCGGGCGCCAGCACCACCTTCGGCTTCAACGTCAACGGCACCGGCAACCCGACCAACTGCACGGTCAACGGCGGCTCGTGCAGCGGCGGGGGCGGCGGCAACCCGGGCGCCCCGGCCATCCCGGGCGGCCTGCGGGTCACCGGCACCGCCAACACCTCGGTCTCGCTGGCCTGGAACGCCGTCTCCGGCACGGTCACCGGCTACCGCGTCTACGAGGGCGGCACCGTGAAGGCCACCGTCACCGGCACCTCGGCCACCGTCTCCGGTCTCGGCGCCTGCACCGGGCACAGCTACACGGTGGCCGCGTACAACGCCAGCGGGGAGTCGGCGAAGTCGGCTGCGGTGTCGGCCACCACCACCGGCTGCACCGGCGGGGGTGGCGGCGCGATGGCCGCCGCGCCCTACCTCTACCCGGGCTGGGGCGACCCGCCCGCGCCGTCCACGGTGATGGGCGCGACCGGCATCAAGTGGTTCACCATCGCGTTCGTGCTCTCCGGCGGCGGCTGCACCCCGGCCTGGGACGGCAGCGGGCCGCTCACCGGCGGCACGCACGCCAGCACCATCGCCGCGATCAAGGCGGCCGGCGGTGACGTCATCCCGTCGTTCGGCGGCTGGCAGGGCAACAAGCTGGGACCGAACTGCTCCTCGGCCAGCGCGCTGGCCGGCGCCTACCAGCAGGTCATCAACGCCTACAACCTCAAGGCGATCGACATCGACATCGAGAACACCGACGAGTTCGAGAACGAGGTCGTGCAGGACCGGATCCTGGACGCCCTGAAGATCGTCAAGCAGAACAACCCGGGGATCAAGACGATCGTCACCTTCGGCACCTCGACCACCGGGCCGTCGTACTACGGCACCCGGCTGATCAACCAGGCCGCCGCGAGGGGCGCCAACATCGACGTCTTCACCATCATGCCGTTCGACTTCGGCGGCGGCGCGAACATGTACCAGAGCACGGTCAACGCCGCCGAGGGCCTGAAGAACGCCCTGAAGACGGCCTTCGGCTGGTCCGACGCCACGGCCTACGCCCACATGGGCCTCTCCGGCATGAACGGCCTGTCCGACCAGCAGGAGCTGACCACGCCGGCCACCTGGACCCAGATCCGGGACTGGGCCAAGGCCCGCGGGCTCGCCCGGTTCACCTTCTGGTCGGTCAACCGGGACCGGCCGTGCCCGGGCGGCGGGGTGGTCTCCAACTGCTCCGGCATCGCCCAGAACACCTGGGAGTTCACCAGCATCACCGCGGGATTCTGATCCCGCACCGCGGTCAGCGCCCGGCGGTCACCGACCGCCGGGCGCGCCGCCGGCGTACCTTCTTGACCACCCAGCTGACGATCATCAGGGCGAAGACCGCGAAGATCGCGTAGTTGAACCAGTGGCTGTACCGGTCGACCTGCTGCCAGCGCGAGCCGAGGGCGAAACCGGCCCCGACGATCAGCGCGTTCCACACCCCGCTGCCCAGCGTGGTGAGCAGGATGAACTCGCCCAGCGGCATGCGGTTCGCGCCGGCCGGCACCGAGACCAGGCTGCGCACCACCGGCACCACCCGGCCGATGAGCACGGCCCACCGGCCGTGCCGTTCGAACCAGCGGTCGGCCTTCTCCAGGTCCTCCCGGTCCACCAGCGGGATGTGGTCCAGCCAGCGCTTGAGCCGCTCCTCGCCGAGCGCGGCGCCGAGCCAGTAGAGCACCAGCGCGCCGAGCAGCGAGCCGGCCGTCGCGGCCAGCACGATCAGCACCACGTTGAACCGGCCCTCGGCGGCGAGGTAGCCCGCCATGGCCAGCACGACCTCGCTCGGGATCGGCGGGACGATGCTCTCCAGGGCGACCAGCAGGGCCACCCCGACCGCGCCGAACGAGTCGATCACGCTCGCCACCCAGCCGGTCAGCCCGGTGAACTGGTTCGGGTCGACGTTCTGGGCGTGTGCCATGGGCGTCCTTCCGCGCGGTGCCGGGGATCCGGGACTGGTACCCCGACCGGGGCCGGTCACACCTGCCGGTGATCGGCCCCACGACCCGCCGGGTCAGCCCTCCGGGTGCAGCGCCGCGTCCGCCGGCCCCCGCCGCCAGCCGCTGAAGCGGACCACCAGGCCGCCGCGGCTCGGCGAGCAGCAGTACGGCCCGGCCGCCGCCTCCGCCTCCGGGTCCAGCGGGGCCACCCGGACAAGCCGCCACGGCTCGGCCTCCACCCGCGCGCGGACGGTCAGCGCGTCACCGGCCCGGCTGACCCGGACCGTCACGTCCCGTCCCGACCACTCCGGCACCGGGGCCACCGACCAGTCGGACCGCTCGTCGGTGACCACCGCGCCGACCTGCGGCTCGCCGTCGCTGACCTCCACACCGGCCTTCGTCCACCGCCGCTCGTCCACCCGGACCAGCACGCCGGCCTGGTCGAACTGGGCCGCGTAGTCGAGCCGGAAGCTCACCTCCACGGCACTGTCCACGGGGAACGGGGCGAGCAGCGCGGAGCCGTCGTCGTGCACGAAGCCGTAGCTGGTCCGCCGCCAGAAGTCGCTGCCCCCGCGCGGCTCGACCAGCAGCGCGTCGCCTACCGATTCGGTTCGCTCCGGCGGGTTGAGCCAGGTGCCGGCGGACCAGTCGAGGGAACGGGTGTCGACGCTCATGCCGGCACCGTACCGGGCGCGCGCCGGGCTGTGGGTTTGCCGCAGCCGCCGACCGGAGAAGTAGACGGGGCATGGGTGACAGGTGGTATCAGGAGGCGGTGGTCTACTGCCTCGACGTGGACACGTTCGCTGACTCCGACGGCGACGGGGTGGGTGACTTCCGCGGCCTCATCGGCCGGCTCGACTACCTGGCCCGGCTCGGGGTGACCTGCCTCTGGCTGCACCCCATCCATCCCTCGCCGAACCGGGACGACGGCTACGACGCCACCGACTTCTACAACGTCAGCCCGAAGCTGGGCACCCTCGGCGACTTCGCCGAACTGCTGCACCAGGCGCGGAACCGCGGCATCCGGGTGATCATCGACCTGGTGGTCAACCACACCTCGGACGAGCACCCGTGGTTCCAGTCCGCCCGGTCCTCGCCCGACTCGCCCTACCGCAACTGGTACGTGTGGAGCGACGAGGCGCCGCCGGACCGGCACCAGGGCATGGTCTTCCCCGGCGAGCAGAACGAGACGTGGAGCTACGACCGCACCGCGAAGTCCTGGTACTACCACCGCTTCTACAAGTTCCAGCCGGACCTCAACGTCGCCAACCCCCAGGTCCGGGCCGAGATCAAGAAGATCATGTCGTTCTGGCTCCAGCTCGGCGTCTCGGGTTTCCGGATGGACGCCGTGCCGTTCATCATCGAGCTGACCGAGGCCGGCAACCCGAACTCGCCCAAGGACCTGGACTTCCTCACCGAGCTGCGCCAGCACGTGCAGTGGCGGCGGGGCGACGCGGTCCTGCTGGCCGAGGCGAACGTCGAGCCGGACCAGCTGCCCGTCTACTTCGGTGACAGCGGCGGCTCGGCCAACCGGATCCACATGCTCTTCGACTTCATGATGAACGGGCGGCTGATGCTGGCCCTGGCGCGGCAGGACCCGGAGCCGGTGATCGAGGCGCTGCGCGACACCCCGGCCCTGCCCGAGGGCGGGCAGTGGGCCACCTTCCTGCGCAACCACGACGAGATCGACCTGTCCCGGCTCACCGCCGAGCAGCGCAACCAGGTGTACGACCAGTTCGGCCCCGACGAGGACATGCGCCTCTACGGCCGGGGCATCCGCCGCCGGCTCGCCTCGATGCTCGGCAACGACCGCCGCCGGATCGAGCTGGCGTACGCGCTCCAGTTCTCGCTGCGCGGCACGCCGGTGCTGCGCTACGGCGAGGAGATCGGGATGGGCGAGGACCTGTCGCTGCCCGGCCGGGAGGCGATCCGCACCCCGATGCAGTGGTCGTACAAGGAGAACGGTGGCTTCTCCACGGCCGACCCGGAGAAGCTGGTCCGCCCGGTCATCGACAAGGGCGAGTACGGCTACCAGAAGGTCAACGTGACCGCCCAGCGCAAGGACCCGAGGTCGCTGCTGGGCTGGTTCGAGCGGATGATCCGTACGCTCCGGGAGGCCCCCGAGATCGGCTCCGGGAGCACCAGCCACATCGACGTGCCGATGCCGCCCGGCGTGCTGGCGCACCGGGCGGACGGGCCGACCGGGACTATGGTCTTCCTGCACAACCTCGGCACCGAGGACGCCGAGGTGGACCTGAGCGTCCTCGCTCCCGAGGCCGACCTGCCGATCGACGTGCTCACCGACCGCAACTACGAGGAGGTCGGCAAGCTGGACCGGCTGAAGCTCGCCGGTTACGGCTACCGGTGGATCCGCATCTGCCGGGGCAGCGGCCTCTGACGGCGGCCCCGGCGCTAAGCTCCTTCGATCGAGCCCAAGTTACCGGGAGGTAATCATGTCGGAGGAGCCCCGCGTCGCCATCGTGACCGGAGCCGCGCGCGGCATCGGCGCGGCCACCGCCCGGCGGCTGGCCGCCGACGGCATGGCCGTCGCCGTGGTCGACATCGAGGAGTCGGCGACCAAGGAGACCGTGGACGCCATCGCCGCTGCCGGCGGGCGGGCGCTCGGCGTGGGCGCCGACGTGTCCGATCGCGCCCAGGTGGAGGCCGCCGTGGAGCGCGTCGCCGCCGAGCTGGGCGCGCCGACCGTGCTGGTCAACAACGCCGGCGTGCTCCGCGACAACCTGCTGTTCAAGATGAGCGACGCCGACTGGGACACGGTCCTGGGGGTGCACCTGCGCGGCGCCTTCCTGTTCAGCCAGGCCGCACAGAAGCACATGGTCGAGCGGAAGTGGGGCCGGATCGTCAACCTCTCCAGCACCTCGGCGCTGGGCAACCGGGGCCAGGCGAACTACTCGGCCGCCAAGGCGGGCCTCCAGGGCTTCACCAAGACGCTCGCCATCGAGCTGGGCCCGTTCGGGGTGACCGTCAACGCCGTCGCGCCGGGCTTCATCGTCACCGACATGACGGCCGCCACCGCGGCCCGGATGAAGGTCGACTTCGCCGCGCTCCAGCAGCACGCCGCCGCCGAGATCCCGGTGCGCCGCACCGGCCGCCCCGAGGACGTCGCGCACACCATCTCGTTCCTGGCCAGCGAGGGCGCGTCCTTCGTCTCCGGCCAGGTCATCTACGTCGCCGGCGGCCCCAAGGACTGACGCGTACGCGTGCCGCCCGGCACGGCCCCGTCAGGCGGGGTCGTGCCGGGTGCGCCAGAGCCAGAACAGGCCGAGCACCGGCAGCACCAGCGGGATGTAGCCGTAGCCGCTGCCGAAGCCCGACCAGACCGTCTCGTCCGGGAACAGCTCGCGGTCGGCCAGGCTGAGGATGCCGACGCCGACCACCCCGACCAGCTCCACCGAGCAGCAGGCCAGCGCGACCCGGCGGCCGGTGTGCCCGGCCCGGGCCAGCCCGACCGCCGCCACGATGTAGATGAGGGCGGCGAGCGCGGAGAGCAGGTACGCGACCGGCGCCTCGTCGAACTTCGTGGCGATCTGAAGCCCGGCCCGCGAGGTCGCGGCGATCGCGAAGAGGATGTAGACCGCGATCAGCAGCCGGCCCGGCCCCCGGTTCGTCGCGCGCTGCTCAGCCACCGACGACCTCCCAGGTCTGCTGCAGGCGGACCACCACCACCGGGGTGACCAGGCAGACCGCGCAGACGATCGCCGAGCCCCACCGGGTCGGCTCCATCCGGGCCAGGACCCAGGCCAGCGGCGGCAGGCAGACCAGCGTCACCAGGTAGCCGAAGAACGCCCCCGGCTCGCCCGGCCGCTCGCCGCCGCCGAGCGCCACCAGCGCCACCACGGTGAGCGCCAGCAGGGCCACCTCCAGCACGGCCAGGCCGACGAACTGGAGCCGGTCCGGCGCGCGGTGGCGGACGGCCGCCACCAGGGCCCAGACCGCGACGAGGAGCGACAGCACGATCGAGGCCGTCGCGAGGATCCCGTCCACCGGCGAGCCGGCCGCCGCCGCGGTGGTCATCGACGCCGTCCCGGCGCAGTCGAATTCACCGGCACAGCCTACTAACCCGCGTAGTAGCCACCGTCGCCCGGCTCACCGGCGGGGTCGCGGCGCGCCGGCCGCGCCGGACGACTAGCGTGGATCACGGCCACCGGCGTACGCCGGTGGCGCAGGAACGACAGCAGGGGGTCCGCGGTGCGGTTCGGCTTGTTCGGCACGGGTCACTGGGCGGCGGAGACGCACGCCGCGGCCATCGACGCGCACCCGCGGGCCGAGCTGGTGGGGGTCTGGGGGCGCGACCCGGTGAAGGCCGGCGTGCTGGCCACCCGGCACGGCGTACCGGTCTTCGAGGACGTGGACGCGCTGCTCGGCGCGTGCGACGCGATCGCCGTGGCGCTGCCGCCGGACGTGCAGGCCGAGATCGCCGTCCGGGCCGCCACCGCCGGGCGGCACCTGCTGCTGGACAAGCCGCTCGCGCTGAGCCTCGCCGACGCCGACCGGGTGGTCGACGCCGCGCAGGCGTCCGGGGTGGCCTCGGTCGTCTTCTTCACCCAGCGGTTCCACCCGAACGTCACCGGCTTCCTCGCCGCGACGGCGGCGGCCGGCGGCTGGCAGCACGCCCGGGGGACGATGTTCGCCTCGATCTTCCAGCCGGGGAACCCGTACGGGAGCTCGCAGTGGCGGCGGGACCGGGGCGCGCTCTGGGACATCGGCCCGCACGCGCTGTCGCTGATCCTGCCGGTGCTCGGCCGGGTCAACCGGGTCACCGCCACGGACGGCCCGAGCGGTCTCGTGCACCTGCTGCTCACCCACGACGGCGGCGCCACCAGCTCGCTCTCGCTCACCCTCGACGCGCCGGCCGAGGCGGTCACCCGGGACTTCGTCTTCTTCGGCGAGAACGGCATCGAGACCGTCCCGCCGGGCGACGGCAGCGTCCTCCAGGCGTTCGGCACGGCCATCGACCAGCTGCTGGAGGAGGTCGAGGCGGGCACCCGTGACCACCGCTGCGACGTCCGGTTCGGGCGCGAGGTGGTGGCGGTGCTCGAGGCCGCCGAGACCGCCCGCAGCCAGCGGTGCAGCGTCGACCTCTGAGGAATTCCGTCGCGCGCCGGCCGGGCCGCCGCTAGCCTGGCCGGCATGTTCACGCACGCCCTGATCGACGTGGCCGTCGCGCCGGCCGCGTGGGGGCTCCTCCTGGTCGCCCGCCCGCGGGTCCGGCGCCCGGCCCTGGCCGGCCGGGACGCCCACCGCGCCTGACCTGACCGTCCGCACCGCCGGCCCCTGACCGGGCCGGCCGCCGCCGGCTGCCCGGTGCGCCGCCGCCCGCCCCGATCCGGGGTGTGCCGTCGCGTCCCCGCCGAACCTCCAGGGTCGTCCGAGTCCCGATCCGCTCGGACAGGCCCGCCTTCGCGCCGCCTGTCCGTTCCCGTCGCCGTCCGGCGACAGACAGGACGATCTCGTGGCGCCCCGCCGACCCACCGCGCGCGACCGGTTCCGTCGCGTACTGTCCCAGAACTTCCTCGCCGACCCGGCCGCCGTCGCGCGGCTGGTCCGGGCGGCCCGCCCCGGCCCGGACGACCTGCTGCTGGAGGTGGGCGCCGGGCGCGGTCAACTGACCCGGCCGCTGGCCGTCCGGTGCGGCCGGCTGCTCGCCTACGAGGTGGACCCCGCCGTGCTGCCGGAGCTGACCGCCGCCTGCGCGGACCTGCCGCACGTCGAGGTCCGGGCGGCCGACTTCCTGACCGCCGTCGCGCCCCGTGAGCCGTTCGCGGTGGTCGGCAACATCCCCTGGTCGCTGACCGCCGCCGTGGTCCGCTGGTGCCTCGCGGCGCCCGGCCTGCGGTCGGCCACCCTGCTCACCCAGCTCGACTACGCCCGCAAGCGCACCGGCGACCACGGGCGCTGGAGCCGGCTGACCGTGCTCACCTGGCCCGAGCACCACTGGCGGCTGGCCGGCCGGGTGCCCCGGGGCGCGTTCCGGCCGGTGCCCGCCGCCGACGGAGGGATCCTCCGGCTGGACCGCCGTCCCGAGCCGCTGCTGCCTCCGGCGGCGCTGCCCGCGTACCGGCGGATGGTGGAGCTGGGCTTCGGCGGGGTCGGCGGCTCGCTGGCCGCCTCGCTGCGCACCGGCCACCCGCGCCGGCGGGTCGACGGGGCGCTGCGGGCGGCCCGGCTCGCCCCGGACACCCCGGTCGGGCTGGTCTGGCCCGAGCAGTGGCTCGTGCTGTTCCGGCTGCTGCACGCCGTGGATCCCGGGCGGGCCGTGGACTCCGGGCGGTGACCGGGCTCAGACCAGGGTGTTGAGGGCCTCGCCCAGCTCGGCGGGGGTGTCGAACTCCTCCGCCGGCAACGCCTTGAGCATCTGCAGCATCTCGGTGCTGGCGCCGTTCTCCTGGCCCCAGCGGATGAGGTCCGCACGGGAGACCGGGTAGTCGAGCCCGGCCAGGAACTCCTGCAACTGCACCCCGGTGACGGTCATGCCGGCGGGCTACCCGCTGCGCCGGGCACCATGCCCGCCGGCATGGCCGCACCGGCGGTTTGCCCGGACGGGTCCCGGGTAGCCGCTCGCATGCTGGTACAGCGGCTCGGCGCGCCGAGCGACTTCGACCCGCTGCTGGAACGCGTCCGGGACGCGCGGATCGTCATGATCGGCGAGGCGACGCACGGCAGCTACGACTACTACCGGCTGCGCGAGCAACTGACCCGGCGGCTCATCGCCGAACAGGGCTTCGACTTCGTCGCGGTGGAGGGGGACTGGCCGGACTGCGACCGGGTGAACTGCTCGGTGGTGGGCGCGCCGGGCGGGCTGGCCGATCCGCAGACCGCGCTGGAACGCTTCGAGCGCTGGCCGACCTGGATGTGGGCCAACGCCGAGGTGGCCCGGTTCTGCCGCTGGCTGCGGGCGTGGAACCTGGAACGCCCCGAGGGGGAGCGGGCCGGCTTCCACGGGCTGGACGTCTACAGCCTCTGGGAGTCGATGCAGGCCATCTTCGACTACCTGGGCGAGGAGGACCCCGCCTCGCTGGAGGCGGCGCAGGAGGCGTACCGGTGCTTCGAGCCGTACGGCAAGCGGGTCGAGGACTACGGGACGGCCAGCCGGTTCGTCTCGGCCCGGTGCGAGGAGGAGGTGGTCCGGCTGCTGGCGCGTACCCGGGAACAGGCCGCCACCGACGGCGCGGACCGCTTCGCGGCCTGGCAGAACGCGGAGGTCGTGGCCGGCGCGGAGCGCTACTACCGGGCCATGGTGGGCGGCGGCCCGGAGTCCTGGAACATCCGCGACATCCACATGGCCGACACCCTGGACCGGCTGCTCGACCGCTACGGCCCGCAGGCGCGCGGGATCGTCTGGGCGCACAACACCCATGTCGGCGACGCCCGCGCCACCGACATGGCCGCGGACGGGCTCGTGAACATCGGCCAGCTCGGGCGGGAACGGCACGGCCGGGACGCGGTGGCGCTGGTCGGCTTCGGCAGCTACCGGGGCACGGTCGTCGCGGCGCCGCGCTGGGGCTCGCCGTCCGAGGCGATGATCGTGCCGCCGGCCCGGGACGGGTCGGTGGAGCGGCGGCTGCACGAGCTGATGCCGGAGCGGGCGGTGCTGGTCTTCGGCGGGGAGGACCAGCCGGAGTGGGTGACCGCGGCGACCGACCACCGGGCCATCGGCGTGGTCTACGACCCGAGCTTCGAGGCCTGGGGCAACTACGTGCCGACGAAGCTGGGCGAGCGCTACGACGCGTTCATCTGGTGCGACGAGGCGACCGCGCTGCACCCGCTGCCGGCGCCGGCCGCCCCCGGCGAGATGGAGACCTACCCGGCCGGCGTCTGACACCGGCCGGGCAGGTCCGCGTCACAGCCGCGCGGGCTCGCGTTCGGCGAGGTGGGCGCGCAGGCCCTCGCCCTCGACGTCCACGTTGGGCAGCACCCTGCCGAGCCAGCGCGGCAGCCACCAGGCGGCGTTGTTCAGCAGCGACATCACGGCCGGGACGATGGTCATCCGGACCACGAACGCGTCGATGGCGACACCGATCGCGAGCGCGAAACCCATCGACTTGATGACCGGGTCCTCCAGGAAGACGAAGCCACCGAACACCGAGATCATGATGAGTGCGGCGGCGGTGACCACCCGGGCGCCGTGCCCCATGCCGTTGATGGTGGCCTGCCGTGCCGTGTCGCCGTGCACGAAGTCCTCGCGCATCCGGGAGACCAGGAAGACCTCGTAGTCCATGGCCAGGCCGAACAGGATGCCGATGAGCAGGATCGGCAGGAAGCTGACCAGCGGGCCCGGGGTGTCCAGCCCGACCAGGCCGGCCAGGTGACCCTCCTGGAAGACCGCGACCGTGATGCCGAAGGTGGCCGCCACGGTGAGCAGGAAGCCCAGCGCCGCCTTGACCGGCACCAGGATCGACCGGAACACCAGCATGAGCAGCAGCACCGACAGGCCCACCACGAGCAGCAGGTAGACCGGGAGCGCGTCGGAGAGCTTCTCCGACACGTCGATGCCGATGGCGGTGACACCGGTCAGCAGCACGTCGGCGTTCTGGATGCCGCCGACCTGCGCGCGGATGTCGTGCACCAGCGTCTCGGTGGCCGCGTCGGTCGGCCCGGTCTTCGGGATCACCCCGAGCAGCGCGGTACGGCCGGTCTGGTCGACCTGCGGCGGGGCCACCGCCAGCACCCCGTCGGTCTTCTGGATCAGCGCGGTGACCTGCGGCAGGGCGGCCTGGGTGGCCTGCGGCGAGTCGGCGGTGACGACCACCGCGAGCCGGCCCGTGAAGCCCTCACCGAAGCCCTCCCGGATCAGGTCGTTGCTGACCCGGGCCGGGCTGCCCTCGGCGGCGGTGGCGGCGTCCGGCAGGGCCAGCCGCATGTCCTGCGCCGGGATCGCGAGCAGGCCGAGGCCGAGCAGGCCGACCAGGATGACCGGGATGCGCAGCCGGGTCACCCAGTGCGCCCAGCGGAACCCGAACCCGGACCGGTCCTCCGAGCCGGTGGCCGGGGAGGCCACGGCGTCCCGCCCGCGCAGCTTGCGGGGGAGCACCTTGCGCCCGGCGAAGCCGAGCAGCGCCGGGGCCAGCGTGATGGCCACCAGCACGGCCACGGTGACGGTGCCGGCGGCGGCCAGGCCCATCACGGTGAGGAACGGGATGCCCACCACGGCCAGGCCGGCGAGCGCGACCACCACGGTGGCGCCGGCGAAGACCACGGCGGAGCCGGCCGTGCCGACCGCCCGGCCGACCGCCTCCTCGGGGGAGAGGCCGTCGAGCAGGTTCTGCCGGTGCCGGGAGGTGATGAACAGCGAGTAGTCGATGCCGACCGCGAGGCCGAGCATCAGGGCCAGGATCGGCGCCGTGCTGGTGAGCTCGACCGCGCCGCTGAGCGCGTACAGGCCGGCCATGCCGACGCCGACGCCGATCAGCGCGTTCAGCATGGTCATGCCGGCCGCGACCAGCGAGCCGAAGGTGACGATCAGGACGATCGCCGCGACCAGCACGCCGAGCGCTTCGGTGGAGCCGACCTCCGGCTCGGCGTTGAGCACCTCGCCGCCGGGGGCGATCTGCCAGCCCTGGGCCTCGGCCTGCGCGCCGACCTTCTCGTACGCGTCGCGCTGGGCGTCGGTCACGTCGTCGGCCCGGCCCTGGAACTGCACCTGGATCAGCGCGTACCGGCCGTCCGGGGTGAGCGCCTGCGCCTGGTAGGGGTCGACCGCGCCGACCACCCCGGGCAGCGTGGCCGCCTCCTGGGTGACCTGCTTGACGATCGCCTGCCCCTCGGGCGTGGTGAGCTGGCCGGCCTGGGGCGCCTTGACCGCGATGGTGCCGGTCGCGCCGCTGGCCGCCGGGAACCGGTCGGCGAGCAGGTCGAGGGCCTTCTGCGACTCGGTGCCCGGCATGGTGAAGTTGCTCGCCGTCGGGCCCTTCAGGGTGGCCGCGGCGAGGCCGAGGCCGACGAGTACGACGAGCCACACGACGGCGACGAGCCGCCGGCGGCGCAACGATGCCCGGCCGAGCCGGTACAGCAGGGTCGCCATGGGTTTCCTTGTCCTCGGGTCGGAACGGGGATCAGGTGACGGGTTCGAGGGCCCGCCGGACCACGGCCAGCAGGGCGGGCCGCAGTTCCTCGTCGGGGATGTCGATGAACTCGGCGCACGTCTCGGCGATGCCGGCGAGCACCACGAGCGCGGCGATCCGCGCGGAGGGCCGGTCGGAGTTGCCGGCGAACGCGGCGATGAGCCGCTCCGAGATCTGCTGGACGTGCGCGAACGCGGGCTGCTGGAGCAGGTCCGGGAACTCGCCCCGGAGCAGCGCGATCTGCCGCCGGAAGCGCACCGCCAGGTCGACGAAGCCCTCGCCGGCGATCTCCTGCGCCGTCGCGCCGGTGGTGCCCGCGAGGCGGGCGTCGAGCGCCTCCAGCACCGCGATGGCGGGGGCCATCAGCTCACTAAGCAGGGCTTCCTTGTTGGCGAAGTGGTAGAGCACGGTCGCCTTGGAGCAGCCCACCGCACGGGCGATGTCCTGGAGCGAGGTGCCCTTGTAGCCGGTGACGGCGAAGCGCCGCGCCGCTGCCGCGAGGATCTCGCCGTGGGTCTCCGGTACCGCTCGTGCCATGCTCTCCAGCATGCCTGACCGATCGGTCAGCGCCTGACCGATCGGTCAGACGGATTGGGTGGCCTTCGCCACAGCGGCGCTCAGCCGACCGGTGCCCCGTGCTCCCGGTCGTACGCCGCCCGCGCCGCGCTGATCCCCTCGCGGTGCCGTTCCGCCCAGCGGGTGAGCGCCACCAGCGACTCGTAGAGCTCGCGGGCCATCGGGGTGGCCGTGTACTCGACCCGGGGCGGCACGGTGGGGTGGACGTGCCGGTGCAGCAGCCCGTCCCGCTCCAGGTTGCGCAGGGTCAGCGTGAGCATCCGGCGGCTGATCCCCTCGACCTGGCGCTCCAGCTCGGTGAAGCGGATCGGGCCCTGGGAGGCGGCGATGAGGATGCCGATGCTCCACTTGCCGCCGACCCGGTCCAGCGCCTCCCGCACGGTGCAGGCCCGCGCCTGGTCGGCCTGGATGGACACACACCTGTTCCCCTGGGACATCAAAGTGCCTCCTTCCGCTCCGCCTCATGGTCACAGACGATGGCCTCAGTAACAAACCGTGCACCAAGGAGGCGCTTCCACAATGACGGGGACCAACCGCTGGCCCGCGCTGCTCGTGCTCTGCGCCGGCAGCCTGATGATCATCCTGGACGGCAGCATCGTCGCCGTGGCGCTGCCGGCCGTCCAGGCCGACCTCGGCTTCCCGGCCGCCGGGCTGGCCTGGGTGGTGAACGCGTACCTGGTGGCCTTCGGCGGGCTGCTGCTCCTGGCCGGGCGGCTCGGCGACCTGCTCGGCCGGCGCCAGGTCTTCCTGGTCGGGGTCGCCCTGTTCACCCTCGCCTCGCTGCTCTGCGCGGTCGCCGCCGGGCCGGGCACCCTGGTCGCCGCCCGGTTCGCCCAGGGCGTCGGCGGAGCGCTCACCACCGCGGTCAGCCTCGGCATGATCGTCCGGATCTTCCCCGAGCCGGCCGAGCGGGCCCGCGCCATCGCCGTGTTCAGCTTCACCGGCGCGGCCGGTGCCTCGCTCGGGCTGCTGGTCGGGGGAGTCCTCACCGACCTGGCCGGCTGGCGGTCGATCTTCCTGATCAACCTGCCGATCGGCGTGGCCATCGTGGCCGGCGCCCTACGCCTGATCGCGCCGGACCGGGGCACCGGGCTGCGGGCCGGGCTGGACCTGCTCGGCGCCGTGCTCGCCACCGCCGGGCTGATGGCCGCGGTGCTGGCGATCGTGGGCGCCGGCGAGCACGGCTGGACCGCGCCGCGCACCCTCGGCGCGGGTGCCCTCGCCGCGGCGCTGCTCGCCGGCTTCGCCGCGCGGCAGCGGCGCGCCGCCACCCCGCTGCTGCCGCCCCGGGTGCTGCGCGCGCCCGGCCTGGTCGCCGCCAACGTCACCCAGTTCCTCATGGTGGCCGCCTACTTCGGCTTCCAGTTCCTGCTCGCCCTGCACCTGCAACTCGTCCTCGGGCTGGACCCGGCCGCCACCGGCTTCGCCTTCCTGCCCACCCCGCTGGCGATCGCGGCCGTCTCGCTGGGGCTGGCCGGGCGGCTGGTGGCCCGGTTCGGCGCCCGGACCGTGCTGGCCGGCGGCCTGGCGCTCGCCGTGATCGGGTTCCTGCTGCTGGCCCGCCTCCCGGTGGACGCCCGCTACGCGGCCGACGTGCTCCCGGCGCTGCTGGTCTTCGGCGTCGCGGGCGGCCTCACCCTGCCGGCGGTCACCACCCTGGCCATGGCCGGGGCGGAGCCCGCCGACGCCGGGCTCGCCTCCGGGCTGGCCAACACCACCCAGCAGGTCGGCGGGGCGCTCGGGCTGGCCGTGCTGGCCACCCTGGCGGCGAGCCGGACGGACGCCCTGCGCGCCGCCGGCACCGACCCCGTGGCCGCCCTCGGCCTCGGTTACCGGTACGCGTTCGCGGTCGCCGCGGGCCTGGTGGCCGCCGCCCTGCTGGTCGCCCTCCTCACCGCCCGCACCGCCCGCCACCCCGCCGCGCTGCCCACTCCCGCGGTCCCGGACACGCGCCCGGCCCGCTGACCCGTCGGGGCGTCGTCGCGTGATGCGATCCTGGCGAGTTCCCGTTGGCAACGAACGGGAACTCGCCAAGATCCGTGCGGCGCGGAGCCAGCTCCACGTCATCGACGCGGTGGGCATGTCGCCTTCCGCGTCGCCGCGCCCGGTCAGGCGCCCAGGTCGCGCAGCACCCCGCCGAGCAGGTCAACGGCGCCGGGGTACGCGTGCGCGGGCGGGCCGGCGTAGCCGACCACCAGGCCGGGCGGGCCGCTCTCCGGGTCGTGCCGGTGCATGCGCAGCCCGCCGACGGCGAGCCCGCGGGCGGCGGCCGCGGCCAGCACCGCCGCCTCGCCGGGGCCGTCCGGTCGGAGGTGGACGGTGGCGTGCAGGCCGGCCGCCACCCCGTCCAGCGCCGACCGGCGGCCCAGCCGCTCCAGAAGCAGGTCCCGTCGTTCGCGGTAGCGGCGCCGGACGGTGCGTACCTGCCGGTCGTAGCCGTGGTCGTCGATCAGCTCGGCGAGGGCGAGCTGCCCGATCGTCTCGCTGTGCAGGTCGAGGTGGCGCTTGGCCTCCACCACCGGCTCCACGAGCCGCGCCGGCAGCACCAGCCAGGCCAGGCGCAGCGCCGGACCCAGCGTCTTCGCCGCCGTGCCCACGTAGGCGACCTGCTCCGGCGCGGTGCCCTGCACCGCGCCGACCGGCTGCCGGTCGTAGCGGAACTCGCCGTCGTAGTCGTCCTCGATCACCAGGCCGCCGCTGGACCGGGCCCACTCCGCGAGTGCGTGGCGGCGCGCGGGGTGCAGGGTCACCCCGGTGGGGAACTGGTGTGCCGGGGTCACCACGGCGGCGCCCACCGGGGCCAGCGGCCCGGTGCCGAGCAGGTCGGTGCGGGCGCCGAGCCCGTCCACCGGAAGCGGCAGCACGGTGCCGCCGTGCCGGCGGACCACCGCCCGGTGGAAGGGCAGCCCGGGGTCCTCCATGGCCAGCGCCGGCGTGCCGGCGTCCCGGAGCACGCCGGTGAGCAGCACCAGGGCCTGGACGTAGCCGGTCGTGACCACGATCCGCTCCGGGTCGGCCAGCACGCCCCGGGCCCGCCCCAGGTAGCCGGCGAGCGCCCGGCGCAGCTCCGGCCGGCCACGCGGGTCGCCGTAGCCGTACGCCTCGACGGGGGCCACGGCCAGCGCCCGGCGGGTGGCCCGCAGCCAGGCGGCGACCGGGAAGAGCCCGACGTCGGGGCTGCCGGGGCGCAGGTCGTACCGGAAGGCCGGGGGTCCGGGCGGCGGCGCGGCCGGCGGCGGGGCGGCCCGGCGCAGCGCGCTCACCTGGGTGCCCGCGCCGATCCGGGCGACCAGCCAGCCCTCGGCGACCAGCTGGTCGTAGGCGGCGCTCACGGTGCCCCGGGACAGGCCCAGCTCGGCGGCGAGGGTGCGGGTGGCCGGCAGCCGGGTGGCGGGCGGGAGCCGGCCGTCGCGGATGGCGTCCCGCAGCGCCCGCTCCAGCCCGGCCCGCCGGCCACCGGTGGTGTCCAGCTCCAGGTGCAGGTCGACGCCGAGATCGGCCCAGTCCGTCGGCACGGAATTGGAGCTTACGGGTGGGCCGCAGGCCCGGCGAGACTGGCGGTATGACCGAGCTGATCCGGCGGGCTGCCGCGCTGCGCGCGCTGCACCGCCCCGGGGACCCGCTGACGCTGCCCAACGCCTGGGACCCGGGGTCCGCGCGGGCCGTGGTCGCGGCAGGCTTCCCGGCCGTCGCCACCAGCAGCGCCGCGGTCGCCGAGGCGCTCGGCCACACCGACGGCGAGGCCACGCCGGTGGGCGAGCTGTTCGCCGCGGTCGCCCGGATCGCCGCCGCCGTGCCGGTCCCGGTCACCGCCGACCTGGAACGGGGGTACGGGCTGCGCCCGGCCGAGCTGGTCGAGCGGCTGCTGGCGGCCGGCGCGGTGGGCTGCAACATCGAGGACTCCGACCCGCGTACCCACGAGTTGTCCGACGTGGCGGAGCAGGCCGAGCTGCTGGCCGGGATCCGGGCCGCCGCCGCGGCGGCCGGCGTGGATCTGGTGCTCAACGCCCGGGTCGACGTGCACCTGCGAGCGTACGGGCCGGCGGAGGGGCGGCTCATCGAGGCGGTCCGTCGGGCCCGTCGCTACCTGGCGGCGGGAGCGGACTGCGTCTACCCGATCCTGCTGGCCGGCCCGGAGGAGATCCGCGCCCTCGTGGCCGAGGTGGGCGCTCCGGTCAACGTCCTGGCCCGGCACGGTGCCCCGGCCCCGGCCGAGCTGGCCGCCCTCGGTGTGGCCCGGATCAGCTATGGCTCCGGCCTGTACGCGGCCGCCCGCGCCCGTATGGTCGGGATGCTCGCCGCGATCCGGGCGGGCGACGAGGTGTTTCCCAGCGGAGAGGAGGCCCCGTGACCTACCCACCGCCGCGCTACGCCGGGGACCCGGGCGAGCAGTCGGCCACCTACCGCCCGGCGGATCATCCCCCGGAGCTGGTCTACCCCTCCGGCGGTACGGCGCACTACCTCGCCACCGGCGCATCGACCAACGGGCAGTTCGGCCTCTACCGCTGGGAGATGGGGCCGCAGCCGAGCGGCCCGTCGCCGCATTTCCACCGGTCCATCTCGGAGTCCTTCTTCATCCTGTCCGGTTCCGTACGCATCTACGACGGCCGGCGCTGGATCGACACCGTGCCCGGGGACTTCGTGCACGTCCCCGAGGGTGGTGTCCACGCGTTCCGCAACGAGTCCGGCGAGCCGGCCTCGATGTTGCTGCACTTCGCCCCGGGCGCGCCGCGCGAGGGCTACTTCGAGGGCCTGCTGGACCTGGCCGACCGGAGCGAGGAGGAGAAGGCGGAGTTCTTCCTGCGGCACGACACGTTCTGGGTCTGACCCCGCCGGGACCCGTGTCGGGGTTGCCGACCCGCTCCCGGCCCGGGAAGGTGGGCGGATGGGTGCCGCTGACGAGACCCGGGCCGGGGTGTCGCTGACCAATCTGGACCAGCCGCTGTTCGACGGGGCCGGGGCCACCAAACGCGACTTGGTCGACTACCTGGACGCCGTCCACGAGCGGATCCTGCCCGGCCTGCGGGACCGGCCGCTGTCGGTGGTCCGGGTGCGGCCCGGCCAGGACCCGTTCATGCAGAAGAACCTGCCGAAGTACACGCCGGACTGGGTGCGCCGCACCTCGGTCTGGGCGGAGGCCTCGCACCGCAGCATCTCCTACGCGCTCTGCGACGACCGGCGCACCCTGCTCTGGTTCGCCAACCAGCGGGCCGTCGAATACCACCCGACGCTGGGCCACGCCGGCCACCCCGAACACCCCACCCACCTGGTGCTCGACCTGGACCCGCCACTGGGCGACTCGTTCACCGTGGCGGTCCGCACCGCGCTGCTGGTCCGGCAGGCGCTCACCGACGCCGGGCTGGCCGGGGCGGTGAAGACCAGCGGGGCGAAGGGGCTGCACGTGATCGTGCCGGTGGACCCGGCGACGACCGCCGAGGAGGCCGCCGCGGCGACCCGCGCCCTCGCTGCCCGCGCCGAGCGGCTCGATCCGGCACTGGCCACCACGGCCTTCATCGTCGAGGACCGGGGCGGCCGGGTCTTCGTCGACTCCACCCGGTCGTACGGGGCGACCGTGGTGGCCGCGTACAGCCCGCGGATCCGGCCGGGCACGCCGGTGTCGTACCCGGTCGGCTGGGCCGACGTCGAGTCGGCGACCCCGGCCGACTTCACCGTGAAGACGGTGCCGGGGCTGCTCGGCGACCGGGACCCGTGGGCCGAGGCGCTGCCCGCGCCGCAGCGGCTGCCGGAGGAACTGGTGGCCGAGGGCCGGACCATCCCGGTGGCCCGGGTGCAGGCCATGCACGAGGGCAAGCGCCGCGCGAAGGCCCGCCGCGAGGCCGGCTGAGCAGCGAAAAAGCCCGGGCCAGCGGCCCGGGCTTTTCGTGTCTGTGCCCCCGGCAGGATTCGAACCTGCGCCCCCGCCTCCGGAGGGCGGTGCTCTATCCCCTGAGCTACGGGGGCTCAGCGACCCGAGAAGACTAGCAAACGCCCACCCGGATCACCCAATCGGCATCCCACGCCGGCGTTTCTGCCGATCATGAGGTTGGCGGCGCAAGCGGAGATCCACATCGCCGCCAACCTCATGATCACCGGGCCGGGCGGGCGGGTGGCCCAGGCCGGGGCCGGGGCCGGGGTCGGGGGGTCAGGCGGCGGCGACGGGGCGACCGCAGCTCGGCAGCGGGTGGAGGACGATGCGGCGGGGCAGGCGGCGCGGCCACTCGTTGCGCGGCCAGGACCCGTCGACGATCAGGTGGACCGTGCGCTCCTCGGCGCCGCTGAGCCGCAGCACGAACTCGCGGGGGAGCGGCGGGTCGACCGTGGGCGTCGTGATCATGAAACGTACCCGGCCGCGCGATGAGACCGCGGAGATCACGTCCGCCGCCGGCATGGTGCCCCGCAGGCGTACGCGGCCGATCCAGTAGACCTCGGCGGCGTGCTCCTGGGCGGACCGGGTGATCGACGGGTACTCGCTGCGTACCCAGCGCTCGACCGCGCCCACGCAGAGCCCGCAGGCCCGCTCGCGGGGCTCCCGCGGACCCAACCCCCAGGCCCGCAGGTACGCCCCGACCGTGCCGGCGTCCATGGTCAACTCGAACTGGCGCTCGATGAGGGTGGTCAGGCTCTGTCGCGTCCAGAGCTCCTCGTCCAGGCCGAACTCGTCGGGGTGGACGCCCCGTAGCACGTCGATCAGTTCGAGTTCCTGTTCGCGGCTGAGCGTTCCCGGCTCGCCCTGCCGCAGTCCGCGACGGACGGCTGCCACCGCCCCGTCACCGCCGATAGTGTGCCGCCGGCACCAACTGGTGACCGACCGCCCTGCGTCTCTGAGTGCAACCCCCACGTCCTGCGCAACGAGCCCGAATCGCAACTGGTCACGATATGTGTGGAGAAAAGTCTCCAAGCAGTGCAATGGGTTGTTCAACCCAAAACGTTATAAAGCGGCGAAACGGGCGCGGCCCGGCCCGGGGTACGCGAAGGGCCCGCGTCGCGCACGACGCGGGCCCGCGGACGAGCGGTTGCTAGACCGTGCCGCCCAGGCGCTTGAGTGCCGCCGTGAGGTTGGCCAGATCCTTCTGCTGGGTGTTCTTCATGACCTGGGCGACGGCCAGCACGTCGTCGTCGTGCCCCTGGTCGAGGATCCCGTCGATCATGTGCACCCCGCCGACGTGGTGCCGGATCATCATCTGCAGAAAGAGCACGTCGAACTCGCGCCCGCTCGCGGCGCGCAGCTTCGCCATCTCCTCCGGCGTGGCCATGCCCGGCATCAGCCCGTTCTTCACCGCCGCGCCGTCGGACATCCAGGCCATCGGCGGCTGGTCGCCGGTCGGGTCCAGCTTCCAGGAGCGCAGCCAGGTCTGCATGGTGCCGATCTCACCCTGCTGCCCGGTGGCGATGTCGCTGCCGATCTGGCGGACCTCCGGGTCCTGGCCCTGCCGGAACGCCAGCAGCCCCATGGCCACGGCCTGGGAGTGGTGGCTGGTCATGTCCCGGGCGAAGCCGGCCTCGGCCGAGTTGTCACCCGGACGGGTGAGCGTCGGGGTGAGCAGGCCGCCCGCGTACCCGAGGAGGAGGCCGACCACGACGGCGACGGCCAGCGCCAGGACGCCGAAACGCCGCGCCGACCCCCGGTCACCGGCGTCGGTGACCGGGGCCTCGTCGAGGTCGGTGTCCGTGGTCGCGGCGGTCATCGCGGCGTCCTCACTGGGTCGGCTGCTCGGGCATGTTGTTGCCGAGGTTGTCCCGCGGAGTGGTGCCGGTGGCGGTGACGCCCTGGTCGCACAGCGCGGTCGGACCCTCGACGGAGGCGTTCACGCGCAGCGTCTTGATGAACTCGTCGATCCGGCCGTCGTCGGCGTTGTCGACCTTGAGCTGGAAGCCCCAGGCCTGGAGCGAGATCGGCTTGTCCAGCCCCTCGAACGGGCTGAGCATCAGCTTCTCCTTGCCCTCGACCTTGGCCTTGAGCTTGGCCACCTGGTCGGCGGGCAGGTCGGGGCGGTAGGTGATCCAGACCGTGCCGTGCTCCAGGCTGTGCACCGCGTGCTCGTTGGCGATCGGGGCGTCGTAGACGTCGCCCATGCAGTTCTGCCAGGCCTGGTTGTGCGGGCCGCCCACCGGGGGAAGCACGTCGTACTTGATCGAGCCCGCCTGGTGGTTGCCGCCCTTGACCAGGTCCTTGTCCTTCTTGCGGAAGTCGACGATGCCGTTGATCGCGTCGGCCCGCTTCTGCCAGGGCTGCGAGCCCTGGTAGACCGCCCACGCGCCCACGCCGATGATGCCGACGGCCAGCACGCCGACCGCGACGAACAGGGCGATCGGACCCCACGCGCGACCCTGGCTCACCTTCACCGGGGTGACCGGCTTGCGGCCCTTGCCGCCGGTCCGCGGCGGGGTGCCCTTGCCGGCCCCGGCCTTGCCGCCGGCGGGCTTGTCGGCAGCCGCGGGCCGGCCGGCGGCCGGCTTCTTGCCGGTGCTGACCACGGTCGGACGGCGCTCCGGGCCGCCCGGGGTGCTGATGCTCATCGTGCCTCGTCAGGTCGGTCGGTCAGGGGAGCCGCGGGGCCGGTTCACATGCTGGGTCGCCGCCGCGGGGACCGAGTCTACCCCCGATAACATGGTTCGGTGACTCCCGCAGAACTCGCCGAGGTCGTCCTCTCCGCAGCCCACGCCGTCTTCGAAGACCGGGGCCTGGATCGCTCCGCGCTGCCCGCGCAGACCACCGTCGAGCGACCCCGCAACCCCGAGCACGGCGACTACGCCTCGACGCTGGCGCTGCAGCTCAGCAAGAAGGTCGGCGTGCCCCCGCGGGAGCTGGCCACCGCCCTGGCCGACCAGCTCGGCAAGGCGGCCGGGGTCAAGTCGGTGGAGATCGCCGGCCCGGGCTTCCTCAACATCCGGCTCGACGCGGCCGCCGCCGGTCAGCTCGCCAAGGTCATCGTCGAGGCCGGCCCGGCGTACGGCCGCAGCGACGCCCTCGCCGGCCAGCGGATCAACCTGGAGTTCGTCTCGGCGAACCCGACCGGCCCGGTGCACATCGGCGGCGTCCGCTGGGCGGCCGTCGGCGACGCGCTCAGCCGGCTGCTCCGGGCCACCGGCGCCGACGTGGGCACCGAGTACTACTTCAACGACGCCGGGTCCCAGATCGACCGGTTCGCCCGCTCGCTGCTCGCCGCCGCCCAGGGCCAGCCGGCCCCCGAGGACGGCTACGGCGGCGCGTACATCGCGGAGATCGCGGCCGAGGTGGTGAAGCGCCGGCCCGAGGTGCTCGACCTCGACGAGGCCGCCGCCCAGGAAATCTTCCGGGTCGAGGGCGTCCAGCTGATGTTCGCCGAGATCAAGTCGTCGCTGCGCGACTTCGGCGTGGAGTTCGACACCTACTTCAACGAGAAGGACCTGCACGACCGGGGCGAGCTGGACAAGGCGCTCGACCGGCTGCGTGAGCAGGGCCACCTCTACGAGTCCGAGGGCGCCACCTGGCTGCGCACCACCGATTTCGGCGACGACAAGGACCGGGTGCTGCGCAAGTCCAACGGCGAGTGGACCTACTTCGCCGCCGACTGCGCCTACTACCTGGACAAGCGTGAGCGCGGCTTCGAGCGCGTGGTGATCATGCTGGGCGCCGACCACCACGGCTACATCGGCCGGATGAAGGCCATGGCCGCGTGCTTCGGCGACGACCCGGACCGCAACCTGGAGATCCTCATCGGCCAGCTGGTCAACCTCCTCCGCGACGGCGCTCCGGTGCGGATGAGCAAGCGGGCCGGCACCGTGGTCACCCTGGAGGACCTGGTCGACGCGATCGGTGTGGACGCCTCCCGCTACGCGCTGGCCCGCTACTCCAGCGACTCGCCGATCGACATCGACGTGGAGCTGTGGACCCGGGCCACCCGCGACAACCCGGTCTACTACGTGCAGTACGTGGCCGCCCGCACCGCCAGCGTCGGCCGCAACGCCGCCGAGGTGGGGCTGACCCGGGGCGAGGCCGCCGGCTTCCACGCCGAGCTGCTCTCCCACGAGAAGGAGAACGAGCTGCTCAAGGCGCTCGCCGAGTTCCCCGCCGTGGTCTCCTCGGCGGCCGAGCTGCGCGGCCCTCACCTGGTCGCCCGCTACCTGGAGCGGCTGGCCGGCGCCTACCACCGGTTCTACGACAACTGCCGGATCCTGCCGCGCGGCGACGAGGAGGTCACCGACCTGCACCGGGCCCGGCTCTGGCTCAACGACGCCACCCGGGTGGTCATCGCCAACGGCCTGCGCCTGCTGGGCGTCTCGGCTCCGGAGCGGATGTAATGCGGGCGCACGAGGCCGGTGCCCTGCACGGCGACATCGGCAACCGGGGGCCGGCCTGGCTGCGTACCCCGGTCGACGTCAACGACCTGGTCCCGCAGCTGTGGCCGCGCAACGTGGTGCGCGGCCCGGGCGGCGCGCTGGCGGTCGCGGGCCTGGACGTCCGCGACCTGGCCGCCGAGTTCGGCACCCCGGTGTACGTGCTGGACGAGGACGACCTGCGCGGCCGCGCCCGCGAGTTCCGCGACGCCTTCCCCGATGCCGACGTCTACTACGCCGGCAAGGCGTTCCTCTGCCGGGCGGTGGTCCGGATGATCGCCGAGGAGGGCCTGTTCCTCGACGTCTGCAGCGGGGGTGAGCTGGCCACCGCGCTGTCGGCCGGCATGGATCCCGCGCGGATCGGCTTCCACGGCAACAACAAGTCGGTGGCCGAGCTGACCCGGGCCGTGGACGCCGGGGTGGGCCGGATCATCGTCGACTCGTTCGCCGAGATCGACCGGCTCACCGCGCTGGCCCGCGAGCGCGGCGTGCGCCCGAGGGTGCTGGTCCGGGTGACCGTCGGCGTCGAGGCGCACACCCACGAGTTCATCGCCACCGCGCACGAGGACCAGAAGTTCGGCTTCTCCCTGGCGGGCGGCGCGGCCGCGGCGGCCGCCTTCAAGATCCTCGACGAGGACGTGCTGGAGCTGCGCGGCCTGCACTCGCACATCGGATCGCAGATCTTCGACGCCAGCGGCTTCGAGGTCTCCGCCCGCCGGGTGCTCGCCCTCCAGGCGCAGATCCGCGACGCGCGCGGGGTGGAGCTGCCCGAGCTGGACCTGGGCGGTGGCTTCGGCATCGCGTACACCACGCAGGACGACCCGGCCGCGCCGCACGAGCTGGCCAAGCGGCTGCGCAAGATCGTCGACGGGGAGTGCGCGGCGGAGAAGCTGGCCGTGCCGCACCTGTCCATCGAGCCGGGCCGGGCCATCGTCGGTCCCGCCGTGTTCACCCTCTACGAGGTGGGCACGGTCAAGGACGTCGACGGCATCCGCACCTACGTGAGCGTGGACGGGGGGATGAGCGACAACATCCGCACGGCGCTCTACGACGCCTCCTACTCGGCGACCGTGGCCAACCGGGCCTCGGCCGCGGAGCCGATGCTCGCCCGCGTGGTGGGAAAGCACTGTGAGTCCGGGGACATCGTGGTGAAGGATGAATTCCTGCCCGCCGACGTGCAGCCCGGAGATCTTGTCGCGGTGCCCGGCACCGGGGCCTACTGCCGGAGCATGGCCAGCAACTACAACCATGTCCCGCGGCCCCCGGTCGTCGCCGTCCGCGACGGTCGGGCGCGGCTGATCGTCCGCCGGGAGACCGAAGACGACCTGCTCGCATTGGATGTCGGATGACCTCACCCGTTCGCTTGGCGCTGCTCGGCTGCGGCACGGTCGGCAGCGACGTGGTGCGGCTGCTGCACGAGCAGTCGGCCGACCTCGCCGCCCGGATCGGCGCCCCGCTGGAGATCGCCGGCATCGCCGTGCGCCGGCTCGGCCGCGACCGCGGCGACCTGCCGGTCGACCCCGCCCTGTTCACCACCGACCCGCTCGGCCTGGTCAAGCGGGACGACGTGGACGTCGTGGTCGAGGTGGTCGGCGGGATCGAGCCGGCCCGCACCTGGCTGGTCGAGGCGCTGCGCGCCGGCAAGAGCGTGGTCACCGCCAACAAGGCGCTGCTCGCCGAGGACGGCGCCACGCTGCACGACGCGGCCGCCGAGGGCGGCGCGGACCTCTACTACGAGGCCAGCGTCGCCGGCGCCATCCCGCTGCTGCGCCCGCTGCGCGAGTCGCTGCACGGCGACCGGATCAACCGGGTCACCGGCATCGTCAACGGCACCACCAACTTCATCCTCTCCGCCATGGACGTCACCGGCGCGGGCTTCGCCGAGGCACTGGAGGAGGCCACCGAACTGGGGTACGCCGAGGCCGACCCGACGGCCGACGTGGAGGGCTTCGACGCGGCCGCCAAGGCCGCCATCCTCGCCTCGCTGGCGTTCCACACCCGGGTCACCGCCGCCGACGTGCACCGCGAGGGCATCACCGAGGTGACCGCCGCCGACGTGGCCAGCGCCAAGGCCATGGGCTGCACCATCAAGCTGCTCTGCATCGCGGCGCGGGGCGCCGACGCGGCCGGGCGCGAGACGGTCAGCGTCCGGGTGCACCCGGCCATGATCCCGCTGACCCACCCGCTGGCCGGCGTCGGCGACGCGTTCAACGCGGTCTTCGTCGAGGCCGAGGCGGCCGGGCAGCTCATGTTCTACGGCCGGGGCGCGGGCGGCGCGCCGACCGCCAGCGCGGTCCTCGGCGACGTGGTGGCGGTGGCCCGCAACCGCCTCGCCGGGGTGCACGCGGCCAGCGAGTCGGCGTACGCGGACCTGCCGGTGCGGCCGATGGGCGAGGCGCTCACCCGCTACCACGTCAGCCTGGACGTGGCCGACCGGCCGGGTGTGCTGGAGGCGGTGGCCGGGGTCTTCGCCCGGCACGAGGTCTCCATCGCCACCGTGCGGCAGGGCCCGGGTGGCGGCGGCTCCGACGCCGAGCTGGTCATCGTGACCCACGTGGCGCCGGACGCCGCGCTCGCGGCCACCGTCCGCGAGCTGCGCGGCCTGGACATCGTCCGCTCGGTGACGAGCGTGCTGCGGGTCGAGGGCGGGGCGTAGCCGACCGTCCCGCCTGATGGTTATCCGGAGGTGTGCCGGCGAGCGGTCGGGAAGGCTGGTCCACGCTGGTAGGGGCCCCACGGACCGGGGCGGCAGAGGCGAGGAGCGCGACATGTGGCGGGGTCTGATCGAGGCGTACCGGGATCGGCTGCCGGTCACCGACGCCACTCCCGTCGTCACCCTGCACGAGGGGAACACGCCGCTGCTGCCGGCACCGGTGCTCTCCACCCGGGTCGGCGCCGACGTGTGGCTCAAGGTCGAGGGAGCGAACCCGACCGGCTCGTTCAAGGACCGGGGCATGACGCTCGCCGTCTCCAAGGCCGTCGAGGCCGGTGACAAGGCGATCATCTGCGCCTCCACGGGCAACACGAGCGCCTCCGCCGCCGCGTACGCGGCCCGGGCCGGGATCACCTGCGCGGTCCTGGTGCCGCAGGGCAAGATCGCGCTGGGCAAGCTCGCCCAGGCGCTCGTGCACGGCGCCAGGCTGCTCCAGGTGCAGGGCAACTTCGACGACTGCCTGTCGCTGGCCGGCAAGCTCGCCCAGGACTACCCGGTCGCGCTGGTCAACTCCGTCAACATCGACCGGCTGCACGGGCAGAAGACCGCCGCGTTCGAGATCGTCGAGGCGCTCGGCGACGCGCCCGACATCCACTGCCTGCCGGTGGGCAACGCCGGCAACATCTCCGCCTACTGGATGGGCTACTCGGAGGACCTGCGCGACGGCAACGCCACGAGGGCCCCGAAGATGTACGGCTTCCAGGCGGCCGGTGCGGCGCCCATCGTCACCGGTCAGGTGGTCCCGGAGCCGTCCACCATCGCCACCGCCATCCGGATCGGCAACCCGGCGAGCTGGACCAAGGCGATCGACGCCCGCGACGCCTCCGGCGGGTCGATCTCGGCGGTCACCGACCGGGAGATCCTCTCGGCGTACCGGCTGCTGGCCCGCGAGGTCGGGGTCTTCGTCGAGCTGGGCAGCGCGGCGAGCGTGGCCGGGCTGCTCCAGCAGGCCGCCGCCGGTCGGGTGCCGCCGGGCGCCACCGTGGTGTGCACGGTGACCGGCCACGGCCTCAAGGACCCGGAGTGGGCCATCTCCACGGCCCCCGCCCCGCTCACCATCGCCAACGACGCCCTCGCCGCCGCCCGCTCGCTCGACCTGATCTGACGCGCCCTCGCGGGGCCGGAGCGCGCTCCGTCACGCGGGCCGGGGTCCGTGCGTGGGAGCGTGATCGGGTGCGGCAGACTCCAGAGCACCCCGTACACCCCTTTCCAGGAGTGAGTAACGCCCATGTCGCTGCTCGCCAGATTCAGTCTCGCCAACCGGGGCCTGATCGCCCTCATCGCACTGGTGACCGCGGCGTTCGGGGCGTTCGCCGTGCCGTCGCTGAAGCAGCAGCTGCTGCCGTCGCTGGAGTTTCCCGCCGCGTTCATCGTCGCGCCCTTCCCGGGCGCCGCGCCGGAGATCGTCGAGTCCCAGGTCGCCGAGCCGATCGAGAACAGCCTCCAGGGCATCCCGGGGCTGGAGAAGGTCACCTCCACCTCGCGCGAGGGCTCCGCGACCGTCCAGGTGCAGTACGAGTTCGGCACCGACCTGGACGACGTGGTCAACAAGATGCAGACCGCGCTGAGCCGGATCGACGCCCAGCTCCCCGAGGGCGTCGACCCGCAGGTGATCGCCGGCAGCACCGACGACCTGCCCGCCGTGGTGGTCGCCGCGACCGGCGGCGGCGACGAGCAGGCGTTGGCCGAGAAGCTGCGCGCCACCGTCGTACCCGAGCTGGAAGGGCTGGACGGGGTCCGCACGGTCGACGTGACCGGCGCCCGCGACCAGGTCGTGACCATCGTCCCCGACCCGGCGAAGCTGGCCGCGGCCCGGCTCGCTCCGACCGCGATCGCCCAGGCGCTGAAGACCAACGGCGTGGCGCTGCCGGCCGGCGCGGTGACCGACGGGAGCCGCTCCCTGCCGGTGCAGGTCGGCACCCCGATCCGCACCGTGGACGACCTGCGCGGGATCGTGCTCAGCACCGCACCCGCCGCCCCGGTACGCCTCGGCGACGTGGCCCGCGTGGAGCAGCAGCTCGCCCCGGCCACCGCCTTCACCCGCACCAACGGCAAGCCCAGCCTCGGCATCGCCGTCACGGCCTCGCCGGACGGCAACGCGGTGGCCATCTCGCACGACATCCGGGACCGCCTGGACGAGCTGGAGGCCGCCTCCGGAGCCGACCTGACCGTGGTCTTCGACCAGGCCCCGTTCGTCGAGCGGTCCATCGAGAGCCTCACCACCGAGGGCCTGCTCGGCCTGCTCATGGCGGTCGTGGTGATCCTGGTCTTCCTGCTCTCGGTCCGCTCGACCGTGGTCACCGCGGTCTCCATCCCGCTGTCGGTGCTGGTCGCGCTGATCGTGCTGTGGGCCGGCGACTACTCGCTGAACCTGCTCACCCTCGGCGCGCTGACCATCGCCGTCGGCCGGGTGGTCGACGACTCGATCGTGGTGCTGGAGAACATCAAGCGGCATCTGGAGTACGGCGAGCCGAAGCGGGACGCCATCCTGGCCGCCGTCCGCGAGGTGGCCGGCGCGGTGACCGCCTCCACCCTCACCACGGTCGCCGTCTTCGCGCCGATCGCCCTGGTGGGCGGCTTCGTCGGGCAGCTCTTCGCGCCGTTCGCGATCACCGTGACGGTGGCCCTGCTCGCCTCGCTGCTGGTCTCGCTGACCGTGATCCCGGTCCTGGCGTACTGGTTCCTCAAGCCGCCGCGCGGCGGGGCCGACGAGGCCGCGGCCCGGCACGCTGCCGCGGAGAAGGAGCTGCGCAGCCCGTTGCAGCGGGCGTACCTGCCGGTGATCGGCTTCGCCACCCGCTCCCGGGGAACCCGCTGGGCCACCGTGGCGCTGGGCCTGCTGGTGCTGTTCGGCACCTTCGGCCTGGCGCAGAAGCTGGAGACCAACTTCCTGGACGACTCCGGCCAGGACACCCTGGCCATCCAGCAGGAGCTGCCGGCGGGCACCGGGCTGACCGGCACCGACCAGGCCGCCGCGCGGGTCGAGGAGATCCTCCGGCGCACGCCAGGCGTGGCGACCTATCAGGTCAGCGCGGGTGGCGGCGACAACCCGTGGGCGGGCGGCGGCAACGACACCGCCTCCTGGTCGCTGGCGCTCACCGACGACACCGACGCCGCGGAGGTTCGCGAGAAGCTGCGCACCGAGTTCGACGCGCTGGGCGCGGAGGCCGGTGAGCTGACCTTCGGTGGCGGGCAGAACGCCTCGGCCAACCAGCTCGAGGTGGTCGTGCAGGCCGCCGACCAGGACACGCTGACCCGGGCCGCCGAGGCCGTCCGGGACGCGATGGCCGGCACGGCGGGGGTCGAGGACGTCACCACCGGCCTGGCCACCCGGGTGCCCCGGGTGGAGGTGACCGTGGACCGGGTCGCCGCGGCCCGCGCCGGGCTGACCGAGGCGGCCGTGGGGCAGGTCGTCGCGCAGGCGTACCGGGGGGCGCCGCTGGGCCAGGTCACCCTGGACGGCACCCCGCAGAACGTGGTGCTGAGCACCGGGGCCCGGCCGCCGCTGAGCGTGGCCGAGCTGCGGGCGCTGCCGGTCGGGCCGGTGAAGCTGGACGACATCGCCGACGTGAACCAGGTCGAGGGCCCGCAGCAGGTGACCCGGATCGACGGCGAGCGGAGCGTGTCGGTGACCGGCACGGCGACCGGCTCGAACCTCGGCGCCACCACGCAGGAGCTGCAGAAGAAGCTGGACGCGCTGGACGTGCCGGGGGCGACGTTCGTCATCGGCGGGGTCAGCGCGGACCAGGCCGACGCCTTCGCCGACCTGGGGCTGGCCGTGCTGGCCGCGATCGCGATCGTGTTCCTGATCATGGTGGGCACGTTCCGTAGCCTGACCCAGGCGCTGATCCTGCTGATCTCCGTGCCGTTCGCGGCGACCGGCGCGATCGGGCTGCTGCTGCTCACCGGGACCCCGCTGGGGGTGCCGGCGCTGATCGGCGTGCTCATGCTGGTCGGCATCGTGGTGACCAACGCCATCGTGCTGCTCGACCTGATCAACCAGTACCGGGGACAGGGCATGGGCGTGACCGAGGCGGTGGTCGAGGGCGGCCGGCGCCGGCTGCGCCCGATCCTCATGACCGCGGTCGCCACCGTGTTCGCGCTGCTGCCCATGGCGTTCGGCCTGACCGGTGAGGGCGGCTTCATCTCCAAGCCGCTGGCCGTCGTGGTGATCGGCGGTCTGCTCAGCTCGACGCTGCTCACGCTGATCCTGGTGCCGACGCTCTACACGATGGTGGAGCGCACGAAGGAGTCCGTCCGCGAGCGCCGGGCGCGCCGCCGGGGCACGCCGGTGCCCGCCGAACCGCCGGCCCCGGCGCCGGCCCGGGTCCCGGTGACCGTCGGGGGTGGGGAGGGCCCGGCCGAGGCCGCCGCCCCGGCCGCCGACCCGCCGGCCCGCCCGGCGCCCTCGGCCGCGCTGATCGACGGTACGGACCAGTTCGAGGTGCTCCGGCTGCCCAAGAGCCGCCGGTCCCCGCTCCCGCCGACGGAGTAGGCGCAGGATCCCCGGAAGAGGTGGCCGTCCCCTGGACGGCCACCTCTTCCGTTGTGGGGCATGGAACGCCGCCTGGGCACGGTACGGTGAGTGAGATTACATGTACTCTCTGTGGCGTAGTGCCCCGATGTGCCGGGGCGGCCGGCCGGAGCGGGAGCGGGGCGATGGCGGAGGGCGTGGCCCGGTGGACCCGGCGCAGGGTGCTGCGCCGCACCGCGCTGCTGGCGGGAGGCGCCGCGCTGGGCTCCGCCGGGACCTCGCAGACCACCTGGATCGCCGACCGCCGGCTCCCGCTGGCCGGCGGTCCGGCCAGCGCCACGCTGGGCAGCCGCTACCAGCAGGTGGGCGGCGGCGGGGTCGAGGTGGTCTGGGCGGTCCGCACCGCCGACCCGCTGGTCGCGCTCACCTTCGACGACGGGCCGCAGCCACAGTGGACCCCGATGGTGCTGGACACCCTGGCCGAGCACCGGGTGCCGGCCACCTTCTTCCTGGTCGGGGAACGGGCCCGCCGGCACGCCGCGCTGGTTTACGACCGGCTCGGCGGGCACGAGGTGGGCAACCACAGCTGGGCGCACCACGACCTGGCCCGGATGGACGCCCGTGCCGCCTACGACGACCTGCGGCGCAGCCACGAGGCCATCGCGGCGGCCACCGGGGTGGCGCCCCGGTTGCTCCGCCCGCCCTGGGGGCACCTGGGCGGCGCGGTGCTCCACGCCGCCGCCCGGCTCAACTACCGGCTGGTCCTCTGGACGCTCCAGATGGTCGAGGGGGAGTACCCGCACGACCCCGCCGGGCACGCCCGGCGGATCGTGGCCGACGTGCGGCCGGGCACGATCCTGCTCGGCCACGACGTCGGCCCCGGGCGGCGGCTGGTCGCGTTGCGGGGGCTGCCCGACATGATCACCGGGCTGCGCGCCCGGGGCTACACCTTCGTCACCGTCTCCGACCTGCTCCGCCGCGCTGCCGTGCTGGGAGCGGCCCGATAGGGTTCCGGCGTGTCACCCACCGTCTCGGTCCTCGTCCGCAACCGCGACTTCCGCAACCTCTTCCTCGCCGAACTGGTGGTCTTCGGAGCCGACTGGTTCGTCATGGTGCCGCTGCTCGTGCTCCTGCCGGCGCTGACCGGCAGCGGGGTGTGGGGCGCGCTGGTGCTCGCCGTGGACACCGGCATGACCGCCCTGCTGCTCCCGTACACCGGCACCATCGCCGACCGGTTCGACCGCCGGAAGATCATGATGGCGGCGAACCTCGCGGCGCTGGCCGGCATCCTGCTGCTGCTCGGCGTCCGCAATGCCGGCACCGCCTGGCTGGCCCTCGTGTCGATCGCCGCCGTGGCGGTGGCGAAGGCGTTCTACTCGCCGGCCGCCCAGGCCGCCCTGCCCAACGTGCTCGACCCCGCCGACCTGGCCGCCGGCAACGCGATCGCCGGCTCGGCCTGGGGCACCATGACGGTGGTCGGCGCCTCGCTCGGCGGCATGCTGAGCGCCGCCGCCGGCCCGTACGCGAGCTTCTGGGTGGCGGCGGCCGGCCTGGCCGGGGCGGCGGGCCTGGCCGCGCGGATCCGCCGCCCGTTGCAGGCGCCACGCGACCCGGCGGCGGTCGTCCCGCGCACCTGGCCGGCGATCCGCGAGGCGCTGGGCTACATCGCCCACCGGCCGCGGGTGCTCGCCCTGGTCACCGTGAAGTCGGCGGTCGGCCTGGGCAACGGCGTGCTGACCGTCTTCCCGCTGCTCGCCGGGCTGTACGGGGTCGGCGCCATCGGCACCGGCCTGCTCTTCGCCTCCCGCGGCGCCGGCGCGCTGGTCGGCCCGATCCTGATGCGCCGGGTGCTCAGCAACCGCGCCTGGCTGCTGACCGGCCTGGCCCTGTCGATGTCCCTCTACGGCCTGGCCTACGTCGGGGTCTCGGTGGTGAGCTGGTTCCCGCTGGTGCTGGTGCTGGTCTTCCTGGCCCACCTGGGCGGCGGCAGCAACTGGGTGCTCTCCAACTACGCCCTGCAGGGCGAGGTGCCGGACCGGTTGCGCGGCCGGGTCTTCGCCACCGACATGATGCTGGCGACCCTGGCCATCTCGGTCAGCCAGCTGGTCGTGGCCCTGGTGGTCGACGCGGTCGACGAGCGCGTCGTGCTGGCCGGCTGCGGCCTGGTCACGGTGGTCTACGCGGCGGGCTGGCGACTCGCGACCCGGCGGCTGTCGCTCACCGACCCGGTCGAGGAGCAGGAGACCTGCCGCACCCCGTGAGCGGGAGGGCTCGCCCTTCCCACGGTCCGGGCGATCCGGCGCGCCGTCGGTGCCGGGACCTAGCATGAGCCCGTGCCGACGACTTTCACCTCCGGTGCGGTCCGGGTCCGGGTGCCCGCGACCAGCGCGAACCTCGGCCCGGGCTTCGACTCGCTCGGGCTGGCCCTCGGGCTGCACGACGACGTGGCGGCCGAGGTGACCGCCGGCGGCGTACGGGTGGCGGTGACCGGGGAGGGCGCCGGCGAGCTGCCCGGCGACGACCGGCACCTGGTGGTGACCGCCATGCGGGCGGCCTTCGACGTGCTCGGGGCGCAGCCGGCCGGGCTGGCCCTGGAGTGCGTCAACCGGATCCCCCAGGCCCGCGGCCTCGGCTCCTCCTCGGCGGCCATCGTGGCCGGGGTCCTGTTGGCCCGGGCGCTGGTCGCCGACGGCGCGGCGCGGCTGGACGACGCCGCCGCGCTCCGGCTGGCCTCCGAGCTGGAGGGCCACCCGGACAACGTGGCGCCCTGCCTGCTCGGCGGCTTCACGGTCGCCTGGACGGAGCCGGCCGGCGCCCGGGCGATCACGCTGCCCGTGGCGGAGGCGGTCCGGCCCACCGTCTTCGTGCCGGGCGAGCGCGGGCTGACCTCGGTCGCCCGGGCGGCGCTGCCGGCCGCCGTGCCGCACGGCGACGCCGCGCTGAACGCCGGCCGGGCCGCGCTGCTGGTGCACGCGCTGACCGCCGAGCCGGCGCTGCTGCTGCCGGCCACCGTCGACCGGCTGCACCAGGACTACCGGGCCGAGGGGATGCCGGCCACCGCCGCACTGGTGGGCGCGCTGCGTGCGGCCGGTGTGGCGGCTGTGGTCAGTGGGGCGGGCCCGACCGTCCTGGCGTTGTCCGAGGTCCCCGCGGGATTCCAGGCGGGAACAGATTGGCGCCGGTGGGAGTTGCCGATAGACGTCAGCGGTGCCCGGGTCGCCCGGGGTAGACTTGGACACGCCGAGCGGGACCCTGTTGCCGCAGGTCGGATGAGTTGATTACGCTCTACACCTAGCACAGCCGCGAAGCATGCGATCTCCTGCGGGTCGGCGCACCCCCGAAGCTCTCGGCGGTCAGCCCGTCACCCCTGCCAAGGCCCACGCCGCACCGCAGTTTCCACAGGTCGCCGCAGACGGCGAGACCTGCTCACCGATGTTGGTGAGTCGGGAAACCGACCGGCTGCTGTGTCACAGACTCCCGCGACGCGTCCATGCGAGGCGGGTGCACCGAGGCCGCCCGGCCACCTGTTCTCGACTCCGGGCAGCCCCGGCCTATCGAGGGAAGGACTCCATTGAGCGACACCACCGACGTGACGTCGGATGTTTCCAACGTCGCTGGCGATGCCACCACTGCCGCCCCCACACGCCGTCGGCGCAGCGGCACCGGCCTGTCGGCGATGCTGCTGCCTGAGCTCCAGAGCCTGGCCGCGTCGCTCGGGATCTCCGGTACGGCTCGCATGCGCAAGGGCGAGCTGATCAGCGCGATCACCGAGCGGCAGGGCGGCGCCGCCGCCGGAACCCCTCGACCGCGGGCCGAGGTCGCGGCCGCGGCCGCTCCCGCCCGCGAGGAGGTGCACGCCGAGGTCCGCGAGGAGCGGGCCGAGAGCGAGCGCACCGCCGCGCCGGCGGCCGAGGCGACCGAGGGCCGCACCCGCAGCCGCCGGAGCCGTGCGGCCGCCGCGACCGCCGAGGCGCGGCCGGCCGAGACGCGTGCCGAGGAGGCTCCCGCCGAGACCGGCGAGCGGGCCGAGCGCGGCGAGCGGGCCGAGCGCGGTGACCGTGCCGAGCGCGGTGACCGTGCCGAGCGTGGCGAGCGGGCCGAGGGCCGGGGCCGCGAGCGGGCCGAGCGCACCGACCGTGGCGAGCGGGCCGAGCGTGGCGGTGACCGGGCCGAGCGCACCGACCGTGGCGAGCGGGCCGAGCGCGGCGAGCGCAACGAGCGGGCCGAGCGCGGTGACCGGGGCGAGCGCAACGAGCGCAACGACCGGGGTGACCGCAACGACCGCGGCGACCGTAACGACCGGGGCCAGCGCGCCGAGCGCAACGACGACGGTGACGACGACGGCGAGGGCGGCGGCCGGCGCGGCCGGCGCAGCCGGTTCCGGGACCGCCGGCGCGGCCGTGGCGAGCGTGCCGAGGGCGGCGACGGTGGCGGCCGCGAGCCGCAGGTCGGCGAGGACGACGTGCTCGTCCCGGTGGCCGGCATCATCGACGTGCTCGACAACTACGCCTTCGTCCGGACCACCGGCTACCTGGCCGGCCCGAACGACGTGTACGTCTCGATGTCCCAGATCAAGAAGTACGGCCTGCGGCGCGGTGACGCGATCACCGGCGCCGTGCGGGCCGCCCGGGACGGCGAGCAGCGGCGGGACAAGTACAACCCGCTGGTCCGGCTCGACACCATCAACGGCATGGAGCCGGACGAGGCGAAGCGCCGGCCCGAGTTCTACAAGCTCACTCCGCTGTACCCGCAGGAGCGGCTGCGGCTGGAGACCGAGCCGAACGTGCTGACCACCCGGGTCATCGACCTGGTGATGCCGATCGGCAAGGGCCAGCGGGCGCTGATCGTCTCGCCGCCGAAGGCGGGTAAGACGATGGTGCTGCAGGCGATCGCGAACGCGATCACCCGCAACAACCCGGAGTGCCACCTCATGGTGGTGCTGGTCGACGAGCGGCCGGAAGAGGTCACCGACATGCAGCGGTCGGTGAAGGGCGAGGTCATCGCGGCCACGTTCGACCGCCCGCCGCAGGACCACACCACGGTGGCGGAGCTGGCGATCGAGCGGGCCAAGCGCCTGGTCGAGCTGGGCCACGACGTGGTCGTGCTGCTCGACTCGGTGACCCGGCTCGGCCGGTCGTACAACCTGGCGGCGCCGGCCAGCGGCCGGATCATGTCGGGTGGTATCGACTCCACCGCGCTCTACCCGCCGAAGCGCTTCCTGGGCGCGGCGCGGAACATCGAGAACGGCGGCTCGCTGACCATCCTCGCGACGGCGCTGGTGGAGACCGGCTCGATGGCCGACACGGTCATCTTCGAGGAGTTCAAGGGCACCGGCAACGCCGAGCTGAAGCTGGACCGGAAGATCGCCGACAAGCGGGTCTTCCCGGCGATCGACATCAACCCCTCCGGCACCCGCAAGGAGGAGGTCCTGCTCGCGCCGGAGGAGCTGGCGATCGTCCACAAGCTCCGCAAGGTGCTGCACTCGCTGGACTCGCAGGCGGCGCTCGACCTCCTGCTGGACCGGCTCAAGCAGTCCCGCACGAACATCGAGTTCCTGATGCAGATCGCGAAGTCCACCCCGGGCGAGTGATCTGAGGAGTTCCCGAGAGAGGGGCACGGCCTGCGGGCCGTGCCCCTCTTCGCGTACCCGGGCGGCGAGCCGTGAAGTTTTTCTTCGGTTAAGCCGGAGGGTATTGAAACTTCTGTTCATTCTCGGGTTGACTGTGGTCCATGCGAATCCGCAGTCGATCCGCCCGTCTTGCCGGCGTCCTGCTGCTGACGCCGCTGCTCACCGTCACCGCCCCGGTCCCGCCGGGTGCGGCGGCGGCCGTGGCCCAGCCGCACACCCCGGCCGAGGACGCGCCCGCCGCCTCCTCCCGTCCCGACTCCGCGGTCGCCCTCGCCGCCGACTCCGGTGTGGAGCCGGCCGGCGGACTGGAGACCGCGAAGACCACCCGTCCGGTCGCCCCCGGACTCGACCTGACCTCCTTCGACCGGTACGACGCCGACGGCTGGCTGCGGGCCGACGCCCTCACCGCCGACCTCTCCGGCGACGTCACCGTCGACTACGTCAACTCCGGCGCCGTCACCCGCGACGAGCCGCTGCGTGCGGCGGTGGACCGCTCCCGGGCGGTGGCCGCGGTCAACGGCGACTTCTTCGACATCAACGCCTCCGGCGCCGCGCAGGGCATCGGCATCCGCTCCGGCGAGCTGGTGCAGTCGCCGGTCGCCGGGCACACCAACGCCGCCGCGATCAGCGCCGAGGGCATCGGGCGGGTCGTCCAGGTCGGCTTCGAGGGCACCGCGACCCTGCCCGCCGGCCCGGTGCCGCTGACCCAGTTCAACAACATGGTGCAGCCGGGCGGCGTGGGCGTCTTCACCCCGCTCTGGGGCACGTACACCCGCAAGCGGGCCGTCGAGGGCGCGGCGCGGGTCGTCGAGGTGACGGTGACCGGCGGCCGGGTCGCGACCGTGGCCACCACGGCGGGGGAGGGCCCGATCCCGGCCGGGACCACGGTGGTGCTCGGCCGTGAGGCCGGCGCCGACGCCCTCGCGGCGCTGCGCCCCGGCGACCCGGTCGACCTGACCTGGCGGCCGAAGGCGTCCGACGGGAGCAGCCCGCGCGCCGCGGTCGGTGGCGGCAGCGTGCTGGTCCGCGACGGCGTGGTCCAGACCATCGCCGACCAGAGCCTCGCGCCGCGCACCTCGGTCGGCTTCTCGGCCGACGGCCGCCGGATGATCCTGCTGACCGTGGACGGCCGGCAGGTGGACAGCCGGGGCGTCACCCAGACCGAGATGGGCCGGATGATGGTCGAGCTGGGCGCGTGGAACGCGCTCAACCTCGACGGCGGCGGCTCCTCCACCCTGCTGGCCCGGGAGCCGGGCGCGGCGGCGGTCCAGGTGGAGAACAGCCCCTCGGACGGCAGCGAGCGGCCGGTGCCGAACGGCCTGGCCATCTACGCGCCGGAGGGCAGCGGCCGGCTCACCGGCTACTGGCTGGAGACCGCGACCGACCCGACCGCCGCGCCGGGCGTCGCCCCGATCCGCGGCGGCCGCCCGGACCGGGTCTTCCCCGGCCTCACCCGCCGGCTCACCGCGGCGGGCTACGACGAGACGTACGGGCCGGCCGCCGGCGCGCCGCACTGGCGGGCCAACCCGGCCGCCCAGGGCACCGTGGACGACGGGGTGTTCCGGGCCGGGAAGCCCGGGCGCAGCACCGTCACCGCCTGGCGCGAAGAGGCGCGGGGCACGCTCGACCTCACCGTGCTCGGCCCGCTGCAGCGCATCGACTCCACGGTGGACCGGCTCGGCCTCAACCAGCAGGGCGACACCGGCCTGTTCGGCGTGGTCGGCTACGACGCGGAGGGCAACACCGCGCCGATCGAGCCGGCCGACCTGAAGCTGGCGTACGACCACGACCTGCTCGACGTCACCCCCACCGCGGACGGCAACCTCGCGGTCAAGGCGCTCGGTGACGGCTCCGCGCTGGTCACCGTGCGGGTCGGCGCGAAGACCACGGTGCTCCCGGTCACCGTCGGGCTCACCGACGTGCCGGTCGCCGGCTTCGACGACGCCGCCTCCTGGAAGTTCAGCCAGGCGCGGGCCAGCGGTTCGGTCGCCCCGGCCGAGGGGCACACCGGCACCGGCCTGAGGATGTCGTACGACTTCGGCCAGTCCACCGGCACCCGCGCCGCGTACGCGGACCCGCCGGCCTGGATCCCGGTCCCCGGCCAGCCGCAGGCGTTCGGCATGTGGATCAAGAGCAACGGCACGGGCGAATGGCCCAGCCTGCACCTGCACGACGCGCAGGACACCCAGTTCGTGCTGCGCGGCCCCTACCTGACCTGGACCGGCTGGCGGTACGTCGAGTTCACGGTGCCGCCCGGCGTGCAGTACCCGGTGCGGGTGCGCCGGTTCTACGTGGCCGAGACCGACCCGGCCAAGCAGTACAAGAGCGAGGTCGTCATCGACGACCTCGTGGCCCGGGTGCCCCCGACGGTGCAGGCGCCGGAGGAGCCGAACATCACCGACCGGGTGGTGCTGCGGGACGGCACTGTGGATGGTGCGCCCTGGCGCTTCGCGGTCATGTCCGACGCCCAGTTCGTGGCGGCGAACCCGGACAGCGACCTGGTCGCCCAGGCCCGCCGCACACTCCGCGAGATCCGCGCGGCGAAGCCCGACTTCCTGGTCATCGACGGGGACTTCGTTGACACCGCCTACCCGGCGGACTTCGCGCTGGCCAAGCGGATCCTCGACGAGGAACTGGGCGGCGAGCTGCCCTACTACTACGTCCCGGGCAACCACGAGATCATGGGCGCCCCGATCGACAACTTCCGCAGCGTGTTCGGGGACACTTCACGGGTCTTCGACCACGAGGGCACCCGCTTCGTCACCCTGAGCACGGCCACCGGCTCGCTGCGCGGCGGCGGGTTCGACCAGGTGGAGCTGCTGCGGAACACGCTCGACGCGGCGGCCACCGACCCGGCGGTCGGTTCGGTCACCGTGCTCTTCCACCACCCGCCCCGTGATCCCAGCCCGGCCAAGGCCAGCCAGCTCGGCGACCGGAAGGAGGCCGCCCTCGTGGAGCAGTGGCTGGCCGACTTCCAGCACCGCACCGGCAAGGGCGCGCTCATGGTCAACGGGCACGTGGGCACCTTCCACGCCGACCGGGTGGACGGCGTGCCGTACGTGGTCAACGGCAACTCGGGCAAGGATCCGTCCACCCCTCCCCAGCTCGGCGGCTTCACGGGCTGGACCGAGTTCGGCGTCGACCCGGTGACCCCGCAGGAGGCGGAGCGGGCCCGCCGGGACCCGCTCGCCGAGGGCCCGAGCTGGATCGCGGCGGAGTTCCACGCCCACGTCGACCGCCTCGCCCTGGCCGCCCCGGCCGAGGTCGCGGTCGGCGCCCCGGCCGCGGTCACGGCCACGATCACCCAGCCCGGTGGCCGTACCGTCCCGGTGGCCGCCCCGGTCAGCGCCGACTGGTCCGGCTCGCCCAACCTGCACATCGGCACCGCAGATGACGTGAAGCCCTGGCACGTGGCCCGGTTCGACCCGGCGACCGGCCGGCTGACCGCGCTGCGCCCCGGCGTGCAGGTGCTGCTCGCGGTCACCGTCAACGGCGTCCGCGCCGAGGCGGCGGTGACCACCGCGGCGGCGGAGGCGCCCGCCGCCTGACCGGCCCCGCGGCGGTCCACGCCGCCCGGCCGGCCGCCCGCCGGCGGGCTCCTCGACCTGGGGGAGGAGCCCGCCGGCGGTCGCGGCGTCAGAAGTCGCCCTCGGCGACCTGGAACACGGTCAGGCCGAGTGAGCGCCACATCCGGACCACCTGCTGCCGGTCGTCGAAGACACCGACCACCCGGTAGCGGTCCCTGATCTCCCGCTCGTAGATCTCCTGCTTCACCACGGCGTCCTTGCGGTGGTCGCCGACGGCCCGCAGGTGCAGCGCCAGGTAGGGCACCCGGACGTGCCGGGCCAGCCACGCCTCGGTGTCGGCCCGGGCCGTGGCGTCCCGGCCGGAGCAGAAGACCACCCCGTGCCCCGCCGCGTGCATGGCCCGCACCGCCGCGATGACCGCCTCGTTGGGGGCGTCCTCGCCGACCCGGGTCATGTCGTACGGGCTGCGCGACACGGTCAGCGCCACCGTGCCGTCGATGTCGACCAGCACGATGTCGGGGCGCTCGGGGCCTTCCTGCTCCACGCGGGCCGGGCCGCCGGTCCGGGCGGTCGGCACCGGCAGCGGCAGCGCCCGGTTCGCCAGGTAGCGCTCGTGCAGCCGGCGGATCGCCGCCTCGCCGACCCGGTCCACCTCGGGGCGCGCCGCGTCCCGGCGCAGGCACTCCTCCAGCGGGACGTCGGTGAAGTCGTGCACCTCGAACGCCGCGCCGTACCGGGCGGCCAGCTCGGCCCAGTCCCGCAGGGTGCGTGAGCGCAGGTTGGTGTCGTCCACGCAGACGCTCACCCGGGCCGCCAGCAGCGCCTCCACCTGGGCCCGCTGCACGCGGGTGACCTGTCCCTCGGCCCACTGGGTGAAGAGCCGCTCGCCGTGCATCATGCGGCGCAGGTCGTCCCGGTTGATCCGGACCACGCCGGGCTGGAGCCGGCGGGCGAAGGTGCTCTTGCCGGAGGCGGGCAGCCCGCGGGTGGCGATCAGCCGGAACATCCCGTACCTCCCGTTCATCCCTCTCCCCGCCTCCACGAATGCCCCCGGGACGGGCGGGAATGCGTACCGGGAGGCGAGCGTTACTCCTGCCGGACCTGGTTGTGCGGCCCGCCCGACGGGCCGGCGGAAGCGCATGGCACACTGGTCAATCGGCCACCGGTTCCGGTTCACGCCCGAGCCCGTCGTGACGACGGGGAGCACGACGGCGACCCGGCGACCACCGACGAAAGGACCGAGGCGACATGAAGCCCAACATCCACCCGGAGTACGTGACCACCGAGGTCCGCTGCTCCTGCGGCAACACGTTCACGACCCGCAGCACCGCCAAGGGCGGTTCGATCAGCGTCGAGACCTGCAGCGCCTGCCACCCGTTCTACACGGGCAAGCAGCGCGTGCTGGACACCGCCGGCCGGGTCGCGAAGTTCCAGCAGAAGTACGCCAAGGTTCAGGCCAAGAAGGCCAAGTAGCTCCGTCGACGACGCCCGTGTCCGGCTCCGTGCCGGGCACGGGCGTTCGTCCGTTCGTGCCCGTTTCCGCCCGTCCCTGCCGGGTCGTCGCCGAAGGAGCATCCGCAGCATGAGCAGTGAGCGCCTGGCCGCCCTCCTCGACGAGTACGCCGAGCTGGAGCAGCGCCTGGCCGACCCCGCCATCCACGCCGACCAGGGCACCGCCCGCCGGGTCGGCCGGCGCTACGCGGAGCTGGTCCCGCTGCACAAGGCCGCCGGCGAGCTGGAGCAGGCGCGGGCCGACCTGGCCGCCGCCCGCGAGCTGGCCGCCGAGGACCCGGCCTTCGCCGCCGAGGCCGAGGCGATCGCGGCGTCAATGCCGGCGCTCGAGGAACGGCTGGCCGAGCTGCTGATCCCGCGCGACCCGCACGACGCCAAGGACGTGATCGTCGAGATCAAGGCCGGCGAGGGTGGCGAGGAGTCGGCGCTGTTCGCCGGCGACCTGCTGCGCATGTACACCCGCTATGCCGAGCGGCGCGGTTGGGTCACCGAGGTGATCGACGCGCAGGACTCCGACCTCGGCGGGGTCAAGGACGTCTCCCTGGCGATCAAGACCAAGGGCGTGCCGGAGGGCGGCAACGGGGTCTGGTCCCG
Source organism: Micromonospora chaiyaphumensis (assembly GCF_900091435.1). GTDB lineage: Bacteria > Actinomycetota > Actinomycetes > Mycobacteriales > Micromonosporaceae > Micromonospora > Micromonospora chaiyaphumensis. The sequence continues at coordinate 20,097 of NZ_FMCS01000004.1, read as the reverse complement.
GCTCAAGTGGGAGGGCGGCGTGCACCGGGTGCAGCGCGTTCCGGTGACCGAGTCGCAGGGCCGGATCCACACCAGCGCGGCCGGCGTGCTGGTGCTGCCCGAGGCCGAGGACGTGGACGTCACCATCGACCCGAACGAGCTGCGGATCGACGTGTTCCGCTCGTCCGGGCCGGGCGGCCAGTCGGTCAACACCACCGACTCGGCGGTCCGGATCACCCACGTGCCCACCGGGATCGTGGTCTCCTGCCAGAACGAGAAGTCGCAGTTGCAGAACCGCGAGCAGGCCATGCGCATCCTGCGGGCCCGGCTGCTGGCCGCCGCCCAGGAGCAGGCCGACGCGGCCGCCTCCGACGCCCGCAAGGCGCAGGTGCGCACCGTGGACCGGTCGGAGCGGATCCGCACCTACAACTTCCCGCAGAACCGGATCACCGACCACCGGATCGGCTACACGGCCTACAACCTCGACCTGGCGCTGGGCGGCGAGCTGGACGGGGTGCTCGACGCCCTGGGCGAGGCCGACCGCGCCGCCCGGCTGGCCGGCGAGACGGAGCTGGCCCGGCGCTGACCCGCCCCGCACTCAGGAGGCGCGGAGGCGGTCCTTGGCGCGCAGCATCTCCCGGTCGGCCAGCTCGAACGCGGCGCCCAGCGCCTCCCGGACGCTCACCCCGCCGCCCCCGTCGACCTCGGCGAAGCCGATGCTTACGCCCACCGGGGTGCCGGGGACCAGGGACTCCCAGTCCTCGGTGTGCACGGCGGCCTGGATCCGCCGGGCCACCTCGGACGCCTCGGCCATGCCGGTCTCCGGCAGCACCACGACGAACTCGTCCCCGCCGTAGCGGGACACGAAGTCGCCCCGCCGCATCACCCGGTTGATCACCCCGGCGATGCGTTGCAGCACCAGGTCGCCGGAGTGGTGCCCGTGCCGGGTGTTGACCGCCTTGAACCCGTCGAGGTCGCAGACGCCGATCACCACCCGCTCACCCCGGGCCACCACGGCGGCGATGTAGCGCTCCAGCCGCCGCCGGTTGGGCAGCCCGGTGAGCGGGTCGGTCAGCGCCTCGCCCTCGTAGCGGGCGGCCTCGCGGCGCATCTCCTCGTGGTCGATCCGGGCGGCGATGCCGTCGATGTAGACGTCCCGCAGCCGGTCGCTGCGCTGCGCGGCCAGCCGGAACGCGTGCCGGTCGGCCCGGTGCGCGGCGGCGTGGTCACCGGCCCGGGCGAGCGCGATGCTGCGCAGCCGGGGCGCCTCGGCGGCACCCAGCGTCTCGTCGGACACCCGGATGGTGTCCAGCCGGGTGACCGCCTCGATCGGGCGGCCCTCGCCGACGGCCAGGCAGACCTGACCGAGCTGGCGCAGGTCACGGGCGCGGGCGCTGTCGCCGCCGTGCCCGATCAGCCGGGCCGGGTCGGCGTCCCCGCCGGAATCCACCCGGTCGCCCAGCGCGGCCCGCCGGGCCGCCGCGTAGCCGTAGGCGGCCAGGCTGCTCGGCCGCAGGCTGCCGGCCCGCCCGGCGCGCAGGAACCGCGCCAGGTCGCCGGCCACGTCGCGGAGCACCCGCAGGCAGCCGTCGCTGTCGCCGTTGTGGTCCAGCGCCACCGCGTTGCGCAGCCGGATGCCGGGCGCGGCGAAGGTCTCCTCCGGAATGCCCGCGGTCAGCCCCACCTGGCGGGCGCGCTCGATCGCGCCGAGCGCGTGCCCGTGGAAGCTCAGGTAGGAGTAGGCCATGGCCAGGTCGTGCCAGCCCCAGGCGGTGTCCCGGTCCGGGTCGTCGTCGGCGCTCAGCGCCCGGGCCGCCCGGACCAGGTGCGTGACGCAGCGGTCCAGCGCGCCCTGGTGGTGCGCGGCGAGCGCGGCGAGCGCGTTGAGGTGCCCGTGCAGGTAGGGCTCGGCCAGGTCCCGTACGGCGGCGGAGGCCTCCTCGATGGCCCGGGTGAACTCGGCCGTCCGACCGAGATTGATCAGTGCGGAGAGGCGCTGCACCAGGGCGTCCGCCCGCGTGCACGGGTCGTCGGTGGTGCGGATGACCCGGTCCAGCAGCGCGCACGCCTCCGCCGAGCGGCTGACCTCCTGCAACGCCCGGGCGCGCCGGAGGGCGTCAACCTGGTCCTCGACCCGGTCGAGCCAGCCCACTCGCGACCTCCTGTAGGTGTGCGCCCGGACGCACCCGCTCGTGAGGTGACCCGCGACGCTTCATGATTATGTCGTGACCTCCCTCCCGCAACACCCGTCCGAAGGGTCAGAACGCGAGCGCCCCTCACTGGTGGTCGCCCGTGCGGCCCGGGCCCTGGCCGCGGCGGGCGTCGAGGCGGCCCGCGCCGAGGCCGAGCAGCTGGCCGCGTACGTGCTGGACGTGCCGCGCGGCCGGCTGGCGCTGGCCGACGGGTTCACCCCGGCCCAGCGCGACCGCCTCGACACGCTGGTCGACCGGCGGGTGGCCCGGGAACCCCTCCAGCACCTCACCGGCACCGCCGGCTTCCGCCATCTGGAGCTGGCGGTCGGCCCGGGCGTCTTCGTGCCCCGGCCGGAGACCGAACTGCTCGCCGGCTGGGGGATCGAGCAGGCGGGCCGGCGGGGCGAGCCGCTGGTCGTCGACCTGTGCAGCGGGTCCGGCGCGATCGCCCTGGCGGTCGCCCAGGAGCTGCCGTCGGCCCGGGTCGTGGCGGTGGAGCGGTCCCCGGCGGCGCTGGACTGGCTGCGCCGCAACGCCGCCGAGCGGGCCGCCGCCGGGGACCGGCCGATCGAGGTGGTCGCCGCCGACGTCACCGACCCGGCGCTCCTCGCCGACCTGGTGGGCCGGGTCGACGTGCTGCTCTGCAACCCGCCGTACGTGCCCCGGTCGGTGGCGGTGCCGCCCGAGGTGGCCGGCCACGACCCGGACGAGGCGGTGTTCGGCGGCGCGGACGGGCTGGACGTCATCCGCCCGGTGGTGGACCGGGCCGCCGCCCTGCTGCGCCCCGGCGGCGTGCTCGGCGTCGAGCACGACGACACCCACGCCACGGCGGTGCCCGCGCTGCTCGCCGCGGACGGCCGCTACGAGCGGGTCGAGGAGCACGCCGACCTGGTCGGGCGGCCCCGGTACGCGACCGCGTCCCGCCGGGCGGACGGCCAGCACGCCGACCCCGCCCCGGCGTGGCAGACTGGCTCCTCGTGATGCTCTACGACTGTCGGTCGCCCGCCGACCGGGACCGCGGCATCGAGGCGGCCATCGAGGCGGTCAAGAACGGGGAGCTCGTCGTCCTGCCGACCGACACGGTCTACGGCATCGGCGCCGACGCCTTCACCCCGTACGCCGTGAAGGCCCTCGCGGACGCCAAGGGTGGCACCCGGCAGGCGCCGCCGGTGCTGATCGGTTCCCGGCACACCCTCGACGGCCTGGTCTTCTCGCTGCCCCGTTCGGCCCGCGAGCTGGTCGAGGCGTTCTGGCCGGGCGCGCTGACCATCGTGGTCGAGCACTCCCCGAGCCTGGCCTGGGACCTGGGCGACTCCAGCGGCACGGTGGCGGTGCGGATGCCGCTGCACCCGGTGGCGCTGGAGGTGCTGCGGGAGACCGGGCCGATGGCGGTGGCCTCGGCCAACAAGGTCGGCCAGCCGGCCGCGCTCACCGCCGAGGAGGCGCGCGACCAGCTCGGCTACGGTGTCCGCGCCTACCTGGAGGCCGGCCCGGCGCTGGACCCGGTGCCGAGCACCATCGTCGACCTGACCGGCGAGGTGCCCCGGGTGCTGCGGCAGGGCGCGGTGACGCTGGAGAAGCTGCGCGACGTGGTGCCGGACATCCTCGACGAGCGGGGGGTCTGAGTGCCGCCGTTCACCGTGCTGCACGTCTGCATGGGCAACATCTGCCGGTCCCCGATGGCCGAGCGGCTGCTGGTGCTCGCCGTCCGCGAGCGGCTCGGGCGGCTCGGCGTCGATCCGGAGCGCTCCGACGAGCTGGTGCACAGCCACAGCGCCGGCACCGGCGGCTGGCACGCCGGCGAGGAGATGAACCCGCCGGCGGCCCGCCAGGTGACCTCGCGGGGTGGCGCGGTGGACGGGTTCGCCGCCCGCCGGCTCCGCTCCGACCTCATCGATGCCGCCGACCTGGTCCTCACGGCCACCGCCGACCAGCACGAGTACGTGGTGGCGCTGCGCCCGGACGCCGCCGGGCGCACCTTCGTGCTGGGCGAGTTCGGCCGGCTGCTCGGCGCGCTGGACCGGGCCGGGCTGCCCCCGGTGGAGGCCACCCCCGACTCGGTGTACGCCCGGGGCGTCGCGCTGGTCGAGGCCGCGGACGCGGCACGCCAGGGCAGCAGCGCACTGCCCACCGACGACCTCGACGACCCCTGGGGTCGCGGTGACCAGTGCTTCAGCCGGGTGGCCGACGAGATCGAGGAGACCGTCCAGCCGCTGGCCACCGCGCTGCTTCCCTGAGGTTCATCCTTTCTCGCGAACTTCCTGCGCGTTTCGCCGAAGATTGCGGCGAAACCGCCGATTCCGGTCATTCTGAACGGGTCCGTACGGCCGGCTCCTGCGGGGAGAGCTGATGAACCGGGCCCATCTGAACAAGCTGTTCACCGTCCTGCTCGCCGGCGTGCTCGCCGGACTCGCCCTGGGCGCCGCCGCGCTTCCGGTGGCACTGGTCTTCGGGCTCGGCTTCAAGAACCTGATGCCCTACGCCGCGCTGCCGGAGTCGCTGAAGACGCCGCAGCCGGCCCAGCGCTCCAACCTCTACGCCAGCGACGGCCGCACGCTGATCACCTCGTTCTACGTGGAGGACCGGGTGGACGTGCCGGTCGAGGAGGTGGCGCCGGTGATGCGGCAGGCCATCGTCGCCGCCGAGGACGTCCGGTTCTACCAGCACCACGGCGTCGACGTGCGCGGCGTGGCACGGGCCTTCACGGCCAACCGCCGGGAGGGCACCCGGCAGGGCGCCTCCACGCTGACCATGCAGTACGTGCGCAACGCGCTGGCCGGGGATCCCCGGCTGACCGAGGAGCAGCGCGCCCGGGCCACCGAGATCACCGTCGGCCGCAAGATCCGCGAGATGCGGTACGCCCTGACCCTGGAACGCCGGATCAGCAAGGACGAGATCCTCGGGCGCTACCTGAACATCGCCTACTTCGGCGCCGGCGCCTACGGCATCGCGGCGGCCAGCAAGCGCTACTTCTCCACCACACCGGCCAAACTCACCCTGGCCCAGTCGGCGCTGCTCGCCGGGCTGGTCCGTTCACCGGACACCGACGACCCGATCAACGGCGACGCCGATTCGGCGCTGGGCCGCCGGGCGTACGTGCTGGACCGGATGGTGGAGACCGGCCAGGTGGCCGAGGCGGACGCCGCGCGGGCCAAGGGCGAGCTGCTCAACCTCAAGCCCAGCGCCACCCCGAACGACTGCACCGCGGTGCCCGCCGGGCACAACGACTGGGGCTTCTTCTGCGACTGGTTCACCCAGTGGTGGAACGCCCAGCCCGCCTTCGGCAAGACGGTGGACGAGCGGCAGCGCACGCTGCGCCGGGGCGGCTGGTCGATCGTCTCCTCGCTCGACGCGGACGTGCAGGCCAAGGCCACCGAGCAGGTGCTGCGGATCTACCCGAACAGCAACGAGCGGGCCGCGCCGACCGCGGTGGTGCAGCCGGGCACCGGCCGGGTGCTGGCCATGGCGGTGAACCGCACCTACAGCGTGGCGCCGAACGCGGCCGCCGGGCAGAATTACCCCAACACGGTCAACCAGCTGGTCGCGGGCGGCGGGGGCATCGAGGGCTACCAGGCCGGCTCGACGTTCAAGCTCTTCGCCGTGCTGGCCGCGCTGGAGGCCGGGCTGCCGCTGAACACCGAGTTCGACTCGCCCAGTGTCTTCGTCACGAAGTACCCGATCGACGGCGGCCCGGCGAGCTGCGGCGGCCACTGGTGCCCGGAGAACGCCAACCCGGCGTGGATGGACGGCGACCGCACCATGTGGGACGCCTTCGGCCGGTCGGTGAACACCTACTTCGCCTGGCTGACCGAGCGGGTCGGCGCGGACCGCGTGGTGGAGATGGCCGAGCGGCTGGGCATCGTGTTCCGCTCGCCCGAGGACGCCCGGCTGGCCCGGGACGGCGCGAAGAACTGGGGGCCGTTCACCCTGGGCGTCTCCTCCACCACCCCGCTCGACCTGGCCAACGCGTACGCCACGGTGGCCGCCGAGGGGACCTGGTGCCGGCCCACCCCGATCAGCTCGATCACGGACCCCACCGGCCGGAAGGTGGCCGCCGGCAACCCGGACTGCCGCCAGGTGCTCGACACCGAGGTGGCCCGGGCGGCGACGGACGCGGCCCGCTGCCCGGTCGGCGACCAGACGATGTACCGCGGCTGCGACGGCGGCACCGCCGAGCAGCTGGCCCCCGGGCTGCGCCGCCCACTGGCCGGCAAGACCGGCAGCTCCGAGCGGAACGCGACGGAGACCGTGGTCGCCTTCACGCCGCAGCTCTCCGTCGCGACCATCGCCGCGAACCCGGACAACCCCCGCGACGCGGTGGGCGGCGGGGTCCAGGTCCGCCAGATCGAGGCCGTGGGTCGCCTGCTGGCGTGGGCCCTGCGGGACGAGCCCGTCCTGGACTTCGTCCCGCCGAGCCAGACCGTGGCCTTCCAGCGCACCAGCCCCCGCACCGGGAACTGACCCCGGTCAGCGGGGGCCGGGCCGCTCGGCGCCGCGGGCGATGTTGCGGGCCATGCCGCCGAAGACGACGGCGTGGAACGGGGCGACCGAGGCCCAGTAGAGGTGGCCGGGGAGGCCGTGGGGGAGGAAGACGGCGCGCTGGACGTACCGGCTGCGGCCGTCGCCGTCCGGCGCGACGCGCATCTCCAGCCAGGCACGGCCGGGCAGCCGCATCTCGGCGCGCAGCCGCAGCAGCTCGCCGGGGACGATCTCCTCGACCCGCCAGAAGTCCAGCGCCTCGCCGACCTGGAGGCGGTGCGGGTCGCGCCGGCCCCGGCGCAGCCCGACCCCGCCGACCAGCCGGTCCAGCCAGCCCCGCACCGACCAGGCCAGCGGGAACGAGTACCAGCCGTGCTCGCCGCCGACCCCCTCGACGACCCGCCACAGGACCGCCGCCGGTGCGCCCACCGCCCGTTCCCGAACGTCCGTGTACGCCGTCCCGCCCGACCACTCCGGGTCACTCGGCAGCGGCTCGGCCGGTGCGTCCGGGACGCTCGCGGTCGACCAGCGGGTCTCCACCTGGGCGTCGCGCACCTTCGTGAGGGCCAGGGCGACCGCCTGGTCGAAGCCGGTGAGCCCGCCGGGCGGGTCGGGCACGTACCGGGCGATGTCGTGCTCGCGGGCGACGGCCTCGTGGACCAGGCTCTCCACCAGCGGCCGGGCGATCGCGTTCGGCACCGGGGTGATGAGGCCGACCCAGTAGGAGGAGAGGGCCGGGGTCAGCGGCCGCACCGGCAGGATCATCCGCCGGCGCAGGCCGGCCACCCGCGCGTACCGCTGCATCATCTGCTCGAAGGTGAGCACGTCCGGCCCGGCGATGTCGAAGGCCCGGTTGACCTCGGGCGGCAGGTCCACGCAGCCGACCAGGTAGCGCAGCACGTCGCGGACGGCGATCGGCTGGATCCGGTTGCGCACCCAGCGCGGGGTGACCATGGCCGGCAGCCGCTCGGTCAGGTGGCGCAGCATCTCGAACGAGGCCGACCCGGAACCGATGATCACGGCGGCCCGCAGCACCGCCGTCGGCACCCCGCCGGCCAGCAGGATCCGGCCGACCTCCGCGCGGGACCGCAGGTGCGCCGACGGGACCTTCCGGTCGGCCGCCGGCTCCGGCCCGCCGAGATAGACGATCCGGCGTACGCCCGCGGCGCGGGCCGCGGCGGCGAAGTTCTCCGCGGCCTCCCGGTCGGCCGCCTCGAAACCCCGCTGGCCGAGCGAGTGGACCAGGTAGTACGCCACGTCCACGCCCTCGAACGCGGCCGGCAGCGTCTCGGGCCGGCGCAGGTCCCCCTCGGCGATCTCGGCCCGGGACGCCCACGGCACGTCGCGCAGCCGACCCGCCTTGCGGGCCAGGCAGCGCACGGTGTGCCCGTCGGCCAGCAACCGGGGCGCGAGGCGCCCGCCGATGTAACCCGTGGCGCCGGTGACGAGGCATCTCACGGCTTCCAGTCTGGCGCTCCGTAGACTCCTTCGCTGTGGAGAACGCGAGGGACACCTTCTGGGGGCCGGACTTCCAGCAGCTCAGCGCCGTCGATCCGGAGATCGCCGAGGTGGTGCTGGGGGAGCTGGCCCGGCTGCGCGACGGGCTGCAACTGATCGCCAGCGAGAACCTCACGTCGCCGGCGGTGCTGGCCGCCCTGGGCTCCACGCTGACCAACAAGTACGCCGAGGGCTACCCGGGCCGCCGCTACTACGGCGGCTGCGCCGAGGTGGACCGGGCCGAGGAGCTCGGCATCGCCCGGGCGAAGGAGCTGTTCGGCGCCGAGCACGCCAACCTCCAGCCGCACTCCGGCGCGAGCGCCAACCTGGCCGCGTACGCCGCCCTGGTGCAGCCCGGCGACACCGTGCTGGCCATGGACCTGCCGCACGGCGGGCACCTCACCCACGGGAGCCGGGTGAACTTCTCCGGCAAGTGGTTCCACCCGGTCGGCTACACGGTCCGGCCGGACACCGAGCTGATCGACTACGACGAGGTGCGCGACCTGGCCCTGGCGCACCGGCCGAAGCTGATCATCTGCGGCGCGACGGCGTACCCGCGGCTGATCGACTTCGCCCGGTTCCGCGAGATCGCCGACGAGGTCGAGGCCTACCTCATGGTGGACGCGGCGCACTTCATCGGTCTGGTCGCCGGCCGGGCGATCCCGTCCCCGGTCCCGTACGCCGACGTGGTCACCTGCACCACCCACAAGGTGCTGCGCGGGCCGCGCGGCGGCATGATCCTCTGCCGGGAGCCGCTGGCCGCCCGGATCGACAAGGCGGTCTTCCCGTTCACCCAGGGCGGCCCGCTGATGCACGCGGTCGCCGCCAAGGCCGTCGCCCTGCGCGAGGCCGCCCAGCCCGAGTTCCGGGCGTACGCCTCCCAGGTGGTCAGCAACGCCCAGGCGCTCGCCGACGGGCTGGCCGCCGAGGGCATGCGGCCGGTCTCCGGCGGCACCGACACCCACCTGGCCCTCATCGACCTGCGCGAGGCCGGGGTGACCGGGGCCGCGGCCGAGGCGCGCTGCGACGCCGCGGGCATCACGCTGAACAAGAACGCCATCCCGTACGACCCGCAGAAGCCGATGGTCGCCTCCGGCATCCGGGTCGGCACGCCGAGCGTCACCACCCAGGGGATGCGCGAGGGGGAGATGCGCCGGATCGCCACGCTGATCGCCCGCGCGGTGCGCACCGACCCGGAGTCGCCGGGGGGCACGGACGAGCTGGGCCGGATTGCCGGCGACGTGACCGAGCTGGTCGGGGCCTTCCCGGCGTACCCCCGTGGCTGAGCCCGGGACGCGCGCGGCGGAGGCGGCCGCGGACCGCGGCTGGCGGCTGCGCCACCTGCCCGTGCTGGTGATCGCGTCGGTGCTGATGGCCGCCGTGGCGGCGGTGGCCGGCGGGCTGGCCCGGGGCGCCGACGGCGCGCTCGGCGCGGCGGCCGGGGTGGCCGTCACGGCGGTCAGCTACACGGTGACCACGGTGGTGCTGGCCTGGGCCGACGCCCGGGACCCGCAGCTCGTGCTGCCGTTCGGGGTGGGCGTCTACATTGCCAAGATGACCCTGCTCGGCGGGGTGATGGTGCTGGTCGCGTCGACCGGCTGGCCGGGGCTCGTCCCGTTCGCCCTGGGCATCGCCGCGGGCGTGGTGGTCTGGACCGGAGTGCACATCTGGTGGCTGGCCACGGTGCACGCCCGCAGGGTCCCACGCTGATCACAGCGGGCGGACCCGTGCGGAGTCGATCGACGGCGCTGTCCCATCCTTCGGACGCGCGCGGGTGTGTCCGCGATCGGTCATTCTCTCAGTGGCGGGAGGGGAGTAGCGTGCCTCCAGACGACTTCGCCCACCCGTGTCCCACACAACCAGGTTGTGCGGGGGGTGAGGCACAGCCTCTTCGGCTCGACTGATATCGTTCGCCCCGTCATGGCCGGTGACCAGAAACCCCCCAACGCTGGCGGCTCGGGCGACGTTCCGCCCGGTGCCGGTCAGGGTTGGACCGCGCTCTCATACCTCATCGGGGGCATGCTCGTCTGGGGTTTCATCGGCTGGCTGGTCGACCGTTGGCTCGACACCGGCGGCATCGCCACCGGGATCGGGATCGTGCTCGGCATGGCCGGGGGGATCATCCTGGTCGTCCGCCGGCTGGGCACGCCTACTTAGGAAGGGACGCGGTGTTCGGACAGGCGAACGTCCTGGCTCAGGGCCAGGCGGAATTCCCACCGACGGTGGGGGACTTCTACCTGCCCAGCATCCTGCCCTGGGGTGCCGAGAACTCGTACTTTTTCACCAAGATCACGGCGATGGTGTGGATCGCCGTCGGCGTTCTGATCATCTTCTTCCTGGCCAGCTACCGGAACCCCCAGCTGGTGCCGACCAAGAAGCAGTGGTTCGCCGAGTCGATCTACGGCTTCGTGCGCAACAACATCGCGGTCGACATGATCGGCCACCAGGGCGTGCGCTTCGCGCCCTACTTCACCACGCTGTTCTGCTTCGTCCTGCTGACGAACGCGTTCGCGATCATCCCGTTCTTCCAGATCTCGCCGAACTCGCACATCGCCTTCCCGGCCTTCCTCGCCGTGATCAGCTACGTGCTCTTCAACTACATCGGCATCCGGCACCACGGCTTCGTGAAGTACTTCAAGAACTCCCTGATCCCGCCGGCGCCCTGGTACATCCTGCCGCTGCTGATCCCGATCGAGTTCTTCTCCACCTTCCTGGTCCGGCCGTTCTCGCTCGCCGTCCGTCTCTTCGCGAACATGTTCGCCGGTCACATGCTCCTGCTGGTCTTCACGCTCGGCGGGTTCGCCATGCTCAGCGCCAACGCCTGGCTGGCCCCGGTCTCGGTGGTGTCCTGGGTGATGACGATCGCGCTGACCTTCCTCGAGTTCCTGGTGATCTGTCTGCAGGCGTACGTCTTCACGGTGCTGACCGCCAGCTACGTGCAGGGCGCGCTCGCCGAAGAGCACTGATCCACTTCGCACCAACCGTTGTCGTCCCGCGTGACCGTCACGCGTGATAACCAGGAGGAACCGCAATGAGCATCCTTGCCGAGGTAACGGGCAGCACCGCTGCCATCGGTTACGGCCTGGCCGCCATCGGCCCGGGCATCGGCGTGGGCCTGGTCTTCTCGGCCTACATCCAGTCGACGGCCCGCCAGCCGGAGTCGTCCCGGATGACCCTCCCGTACGTCTGGATCGGCTTCGCCGTCATCGAGGCCCTGGCGCTGCTCGGTATCGCCTTCGGCTTCATCTGGGCCGGCACCGCCTGATCCAGCCCCTCTGACCGGGAGGTTTCCCCATGTACTTCCTCGCCGCTGAGGGTGGTGAGACGACCCACAACCCGATCATCCCGCTCTGGCAGGAGATCGTGGTCGGTGGGATCGCCTTCATCGTGCTCTGCTTCGTGCTGATGAAGTTCGTCTTCCCCCGCATGGAGCAGACGTTCCAGGCTCGGGTCGACGCGATCGAGGGCGGCATCAAGCGCGCCGAGGCCGCCCAGGCCGAGGCGAACCAGCTGCTCGAGCAGTACCGGGCCCAGCTCGCGGAGGCGCGTACCGACGCCGCCAAGATCCGCGACGACGCCCGGGCCGACGCCGAGGGCATCCGCCAGGACATCCTCGCCAAGGCGCGCGAGGAGTCCGACCGGATCATCGCGGCCGGCAAGGAGCAGCTCGCCGCGGAGCGGGCCACCATCGTGCGCGAGCTGCGCACGGAGGTCGGCACCCTCGCGGTGGACCTCGCCAGCAAGATCGTCGGTGAGTCGCTCGCCGACGAGGCGCGTCGCAAGGGCACCGTGGACCGGTTCCTGAGCGGTCTCGAGAGCACGGGGGCCCGCTGATGCAGGCCGCCAGCCGGGAGTCGTACAAGGTCGCGGCCGACCGCCTCGACGAGTACGCCCGCGGCGCGGAGCCGTCGGCGGTGGCCTCCACCGCCGACGACATCCTCTCCGTCGCCGCCCTGCTGCGGCGCGAGCCGCGGCTGCGCCGGGCGCTCTCCGACCCGGCCCGGTCCGGGTCGGACCGGGCCGGCCTGCTCGGCGAGATGCTGCGCGGCAAGATCGGCGCCGACGCGCTCGACCTGCTCGCCTCGCTGGTCTCCGGTCGCTGGTCGGCTCCGTCGGAACTGCTCGACGGTGCCGAGCGGCTGGGCATCGAGGCGCTCCTGGCGAGCGCGGACAAGGCCGGCGAGCTGGGCGAGGTCGAGGACGAGCTGTTCCGCTTCGGGCAGGTCGTCTCCGGCAGCCCGGAGCTGTCCAACGCGCTCTCGGACCAGATGGCCCCGGCCACGCAGCGGGCCACCCTGGCCGACCAGCTGCTCGACGGCAAGGCCCGGCCGATCACCGGTTACCTCGTCGGGGCCGCGCTCGGTGGCTTCGGGGGACGCTCCTTCACCGGGGCGCTCACCCGGCTGGTCGAGCTGGCCGCCGACCGGCGGGACCGCCAGGTCGCGTACGTGACCGTCGCGGCCCCGCTGAGTGACGAGGAGGAGCGACGCCTGGGTGCCCGCCTCTCCCAGATGTACGGTCGGGAGGTCTCCGTCAAGCAGACGGTGAACCCCGACGTGCTCGGCGGGGTGAGCGTCCGGGTCGGTTCCGACCTGTACGACGGCACCGTCCTGCGCCGCCTCAACGAGACCCGCAACGCGCTCGCGAAGCGCTGATCAGCGCCCACGCAGCCCTGATTCGATGCCATCGGACCGGTCGGTACTAGGTATCCCGGGCCCCTGATACTTAAGGAAGCAGAGGATGGCCGAGCTGACCATCTCGACGGAGGAGATCCGCGGCGCCCTGGAGCGCTACGTCTCCTCCTACACGGCCGACGTCTCCCGTGAGGAGGTCGGCACCGTCGCCGACGCCGGCGACGGCATCGCCCACGTCGAGGGTCTGCCCTCGACCATGACCAACGAGCTCCTGGAGTTCGAGGACGGCACGCTCGGCGTGGCGTTGAACCTCGACGTCCGGGAGATCGGTGTCGTCGTCCTCGGTGACTTCGGCGGGATCGAAGAGGGTCAGCGCGTCAAGCGCACCGGCCGGGTGCTCTCCGTGCCGGTCGGTGACGCGTTCCTCGGCCGCGTGGTCAACGCGCTCGGCCAGCCGATCGACGGCCTCGGCGACATCGCCAACGAGGGCTACCGCGAGCTGGAGCTCCAGGCCCCGAACGTGATGGCCCGGCAGTCGGTCTTCGAGCCGATGCAGACCGGCATCAAGGCCGTCGACGCCATGACCCCGATCGGCCGCGGCCAGCGCCAGCTGATCATCGGTGACCGGAAGACCGGCAAGACCACCGTCGCCCTGGACACCATCCTCAACCAGCGGGACAACTGGCGCTCCGGCGACCCGAAGAAGCAGGTCCGCTGCATCTACGTCGCCGTCGGTCAGAAGGCCTCCACCATCGCCTCCATCAAGGGGACGCTGGAGGAGGCGGGCGCGATGGAGTACACCACCATCGTGGCCTCCCCGGCCTCCGACCCGGCCGGCTTCAAGTACCTCGCCCCGTACACCGGCTCGTCCATCGGGCAGCACTGGATGTACGGCGGCAAGCACGTCCTGATCGTCTTCGACGACCTGAGCAAGCAGGCCGAGGCGTACCGGGCCGTGTCGCTGCTGCTGCGCCGCCCGCCGGGCCGCGAGGCCTACCCGGGTGACGTCTTCTACCTGCACTCCCGGCTGCTGGAGCGCTGCGCCAAGCTCTCCGACGAGCTGGGCGGCGGCTCGATGACCGGTCTGCCGATCATCGAGACCAAGGCGAACGACATCTCGGCGTTCATCCCGACCAACGTCATCTCCATCACCGACGGCCAGATCTTCCTCGAGACCGACCTGTTCAACCAGGGCGTCCGGCCGGCCATCAACGTCGGCACCTCGGTCTCCCGGGTCGGTGGCGCCGCGCAGGTGAAGCCGATGAAGAAGGTCGCCGGCTCGCTGCGGCTCAACCTGGCCCAGTACCGCGAGCTGGAGGCGTTCGCCGCCTTCGCCTCCGACCTGGACCGGGCCTCCCGCGCCCAGCTGGACCGCGGTTCCCGCCTGGTCGAGCTGCTCAAGCAGCCGAACTACTCGCCGTACCCGGTGCAGGAGCAGGTCGTCTCCGTCTGGGCCGGCACCGAGGGCAAGCTGGACGACATCCCGGTGGGCGAGGTCCGCCGCTTCGAGTCGGAGTTCCTCCAGTACCTCCGGCACAAGCACGAGGGCGTCCTGGCCGCCATCGCCGACAACAAGTGGGACGACGACATCATCGGCTCGCTCGACTCGGCCATCACCGAGTTCAAGAAGGTCTTCCTGGGCAAGGAGGACGAGCAGCGGATCAACGAGCCGGCCGCGCAGCCGATGGAGGGCGAGGAGAACCGCGAGACGGTGACCCGCTTCCGCGACGGCTCGACCGACCGCCCGGCTGAGAGCTGACGATGGCCGCGCAGGTTCGCGTTCTTCGTCAACGGATCCGCTCGGCGAAGTCGATGAAGAAGATCACCAAGGCGATGGAGCTCGTCGCGACGAGCCGCATCGCCAAGGCCCAGGCCCGGGTGGCGGCTTCGCTTCCGTACGCCCAGGCGATCACCGGCGTGCTCACGGCGCTGGCCTCGAACGCGCGGATCGACCACCCGCTGCTCACCCCGCGCGAGCGGGTGCGGCGGGCGGGCGTCCTGCTCGTCACGGCCGACCGTGGCCTGGCCGGTGGTTACAGCACCAACGCGATCCGGACCGCGGAGTCGCTGATCGCCCGGCTGCGGGAGGACGGGAAGGAACCCGTCCTCTACGTGGTTGGACGTAAGGGCGTGACGTACTACCGGTTCCGCAACCGGGAGATCGCGGCCAGCTGGACGGGCTTCTCCGAGCAGCCGGGCTTCTCCGACGCCCGCGAGGTGGGCGAGACGCTGATCAAGGCGTTCTCGGCCGGCGCGGACGACGTGGATGGGCAGGCTGGGGCGGACGGGATCCTCGGCATCGACGAGCTGCACATCGTCTACACCGAGTTCCAGTCCCTGATGACCCAGAACCCGGTCGCGAAGATCATCGGCCCGATGCAGGTCGAGGACCGGCCGCGGTCCGAGGGCCTGCTTCCGGCGTACGAGTTCGAGCCGGAGGCGGAGGCGCTGCTCGACGCGCTGCTGCCGAAGTACATCAACACGCGGATCTACGCGGCGTTGCTGGAGTCGGCGGCCAGCGAGTCGGCGGCCCGTCGGCGGGCCATGAAGAGCGCCACCGACAACGCCGAAGAGATGATCGAGAAGTACACGCGTGAGATGAACTCGGCCCGCCAGGCCGGGATCACCCAGGAGATCAGTGAGATCGTCGGCGGCGCGAACGCGCTGGCCGCGTCGGGAAGTGAAGTGTGATGACTGCCCCAGTAGAGACCAAGACGGCCACGGGTCGCGTGGTCCGGGTCATCGGCCCGGTCGTCGACGCCGAGTTCCCGCGCGACGCCATGCCCGACCTGTTCAACGCCCTGCACGTGGACGTGACGCTGTCCGGCGGCGAGAAGACGCTGACCCTCGAGGTCGCCCAGCACCTGGGTGACAACGTGGTCCGCGCCATCTCGATGCAGCCGACCGACGGCCTGGTTCGCGGCTCCGAGGTCCGGGACACCGGCTCGCCGATCACCGTGCCGGTGGGCGACGCGGTCAAGGGCCACGTGTTCAACGCGATCGGCGAGGTCCTCAACCTCACCGAGGGCGAGACGCTCGAGGCGGACGACCGCTGGCAGATCCACCGCAAGGCCCCGGCCTTCGCGGACCTGGAGCCGAAGACCGAGATGCTGGAGACCGGCATCAAGGTCATCGACCTGCTCGCCCCGTACGTCAAGGGCGGCAAGATCGGCCTGTTCGGTGGCGCCGGCGTGGGCAAGACGGTGCTCATCCAGGAGATGATCACCCGGGTGGCCCGGAACTTCGGTGGTACCTCGGTCTTCGCCGGCGTGGGTGAGCGCACCCGTGAGGGCAACGACCTCATCGCCGAGATGACCGAGTCCGGCGTCATCGACAAGACCGCGCTGGTCTACGGCCAGATGGACGAGCCGCCGGGCACCCGGCTGCGGGTCGCCCTCTCCGCGCTGACCATGGCGGAGTACTTCCGCGACGTGAAGAAGCAGGAGGTGCTGCTCTTCATCGACAACATCTTCCGCTTCACCCAGGCCGGTTCCGAGGTCTCCACGCTGCTCGGCCGCATGCCGAGCGCCGTGGGTTACCAGCCGACCCTGGCCGACGAGATGGGCGAGCTCCAGGAGCGGATCACCTCCGTCCGGGGCCAGGCCATCACCTCGATGCAGGCGATCTACGTGCCCGCCGACGACTACACCGACCCGGCGCCGGCCACCACGTTCGCCCACCTGGACGCGACCACCAACCTGGAGCGGTCGATCTCCGACAAGGGCATCTACCCGGCCGTGGACCCGCTGGCGTCCTCGTCCCGGATCCTCGCCCCGGACTTCGTCGGCGCCGAGCACTTCGCGGTCGCCACCGAGGTGAAGCGGATCCTGCAGCGCTACAAGGACCTGCAGGACATCATCGCCATCCTCGGCATCGAGGAGCTCTCCGAGGAGGACAAGGTCACGGTGGGCCGGGCCCGCCGGATCGAGCGCTTCCTGTCGCAGAACACCTACGCCGCCGAGCAGTTCACCGGCGTACCGGGCTCGACGGTCCCGATCAAGGAGACCATCGAGGCGTTCAAGAAGATCAGCGAGGGCGAGTACGACCACTTCCCCGAGCAGGCGTTCTTCATGTGCGGCGGTCTGGAGGACCTCGAGAAGAAGGCCAAGGAGCTGATGGAGGGCTGAGAGCCCGATCACACTCCACAGAGGCCGCCCCGACGACGTCGGGGCGGCCTCTGCCTGTTCAGGGCCCCGCGTTACCAGATGCCCGGTTCGCGGGCAAGCGCTTCGCCAGACCGCGCGGTACCGTTCGTGACACGACGTTCACATCATGCGCGTTGATCTCTGCAACGAAATGGAACCGGGCGCCCGTCTACCAGTCGTGGGCGTGACGATTGGAGATGCTCGTGGGAAAGGCCGGCACGGACCGCGGCAAGCGGGGCCTGTGGCGTGGCGTGCCGCGGTGGGCCCGGGTCTGCACCATCCTCGGCGTCGTCATGATGGTGCTCAGCGGCTCGGTGCTCGTCGGCTACCAGGCGCTGGTCGCCCGCTACGAGGGCGCGGTCGGCAAGGGCGACCTCTTCGGGGACCAGGCGGCCGGTGCCAAGGAGAAGAAGAGCGACATCAAGGGCCCGCTGAACATCCTGCTGGTGGGCGTGGACCCCCGCAGCGCGAAGGCCCGCCCGCTCGCCGACTCGATCATGGTCCTGCACGTGCCGGCCGGCATGGACCGGGGCTACCTCTTCTCGCTCCCGCGCGACCTGCGGGTGGAGATCCCCGAGTTCCCGAAGGCCGGCTACGGCGGCGGCACCGACCGGATCAACGCCGCCATGTCGCACGGCAGCGTCGTGGCCGGGCAGAACCCGAGCGCGGCCCAGGGCTTCGAGCTGCTCGCCAAGACCGTGCAGCAGGTCACCGGGATCCAGCGCTTCGACGCCGGGGCGATCATCAACTTCACCGGCTTCAAGAAGATCGTCGACGCCATGGGCGGCGTCGACATGTACATCGAGCGGGACGTCAAGTCCGAGCACCTGCAGCCGGACGGCACACCGCGCCAGCTCAAGCCGGGCGGCGGGGGCTACCTCGGCCCGCAGGCCGTCTACCAGAAGGGCAACGCCCACCTCAAGGGCTGGCAGGCGCTGGACTACGTCCGGCAGCGCTACCCGAAGAACGGCGTCCCGGACGCCGACTACGGCCGGCAGCGGCACCAGCAGCAGTTCATCAAGGCGATGGTGAGCCAGGCGTTCAGCGCCGACGTGGTCGCCAACCCGGTGAAGCTGGACCGGGTGCTCCGCGCGGCCGGCCAGTCGCTGGTCTTCAACGGCCGGGGCAACAGCGTCGTCGACTTCGCCCTCGCCCTGAAGGGCATCCGGGCCGACTCGATCGAGACCATCAAGCTGCCCGGCGGCCCGGTCGAGACCAGCCGGGGATACCAGGGGGAACGCCTGCTGCCGGCCGCCGAGGACTTCTTCGCGGCGCTGCGCAACGAGCAGCTCGACGCGTTCCTGCTGGAGCACCCCGACTTCAAGCAGAAGACCAAGTAGCGTGAGCGCCAACGGGCCCCGGCGGGTGCCGGGGCTCGTCGGCGTGACCGTGGCGCAGCTCTCCCCACCCGCGTTGGGTGGCCCCCGGGGGCGCGACTAGACTTTCGGCAATCCGCCGCCGCAGCAAGGAGACAGCGTGGCACAGCAGCTTCACGTCGAGCTCGTAGCCGTCGAGGAGAAGGTCTGGTCCGGCGAGGCCGAAATGGTCGTCGCCCGGACGACCGAAGGTGAGCTGGGTGTGCTGCCGGGGCACGCGCCCCTGCTCGGCCAGCTCGCGGAGCCCAGCCAGGTCCGGATCAAGCAGGCCGGCGGCGAGCAGCTCGCGTACGACGTGGCGGGCGGCTTCCTGTCGGTGACCGGTGAGGGCGTGACAGTCCTCGCCGAGAGCGCCACCCCGGCCACCCCGGCGCGCTGAGCCGACCCGCCGATGGAGATCGTGGAAGGGATCGGAATCGGCGTCGCGGTCATTCTCGTGGCGCTTCTGATCCTCTTCATTCGGCGGGCCCTGTTCACCCGCAGCGGAGGCATCATCCGGCTCAGCGTCCGGGTCTCCACGATTCTCGACGGCCGAGGCTGGTCACCCGGCTTCGGCCGTTTCGTCGGCGACGAGCTCCGCTGGTACCGCATGTTCAGCTTCGCCCTGCGTCCCAAGCGGGTGCTCTCCCGCAAGACGCTGGCCGTGGAGCGGCGCCGGCTGCCCGAGGGCCAGGAACGGCTCTCCATGCCGGCCGACTGGGTGATCGTGCGCTGTACCAGCAACCACGCCCCGGTCGAGATCGCCATGGCACGGTCCACGGTCACCGGCTTCCTCTCCTGGCTCGAGGCCGCCCCACCCGGGGCGGCCTCGCCGCGTCTGGCCTCCCAGGACTGGCCCGCCGCCTGACCAGACCGGCCCACCCTCCAGCCCGGCGTGGTGGCGGTGCGCGGCGTGCGCGAATCCCGCCGCCCGTGATCCACTCCAGCTCGGCGAGGTGGCGGTTTCGGCTGGTGTCGGATGCCCCCACCTCGGCGGTCTGGAGTCGATCACGTCCGCCATCCCGCGCGACTCGCGTGGATCTTGGAGACTTGTCGTTCGCCGCGAAGGAACTCGCCAAGATCGCAGGTGGTTGGCGCGAGGAATGTCCGGTTCGTGTCGTCGCTCGACCCGTGAGTGGAACGCTGTGGGTGTCTCCGGGGCCGGGATGCACCCATGGTGTTCCACCGACCGTCGTGGTCTGGGCGGGGTGTCCGTTTCGTGGGGTGGCCGGTGGCACCCTGGCGGCGGAATGGCGGGCGGGCGGGGGTCGTTGTATCCGGGTGAACGGCCGAGGAAGGCGCCCCGCCCGGCGGGGTGACCGGCCCCCTCCGGGAACCGCCCCGCCAATCAAGGTGGGTGTGCCGGGCCCGGAATGATGGCGGCCAGCCGGTCGTTGTACATGGTCCCGGCGCGACGAAGTGGCCTCAGCCCCGCGCGCCGATGCTCCCCAAGACTTTTCTTGAGCGCCTGACGGTGCTTGCGCACGGCCGACCCCCATCGGCGTGTGCGCCGACCCCCAAGGAGCTTTGTCATGAACTCGATGCTGCGTAAGAGCGTGCTGGGTATTGCTGGTCTGGCTTTCACCGGTGGCGTGTTCGCCGGTCCGGTCGCCGCTCACGCCGACGCCCGCCCGGTGGAGGGCAAGCCGGTCGCGGTCGCGACGGTGCAGGGCGCCCAGTCGAAGATCGACCTGAACGGTGAGCAGACCGCGAACGCCAAGGCGATCATCGCGGCGACGAAGAAGGCCGGTCTGCCGGAGCGGGCCGCGGTGATCTCGATCGCCACCAGCCTGCAGGAGTCGAAGCTGGAGAACCT
>NZ_FMCS01000005.1 GCF_900091435.1 Micromonospora chaiyaphumensis | reverse complement strand
GTGTTACTCACCCGTTCGCCGCTCGAGTACCCCGAAGGGCCTTTCCGCTCGACTTGCATGTGTTAAGCACGCCGCCAGCGTTCGTCCTGAGCCAGGATCAAACTCTCCAACAAAAATCTTTGTTGAACAATCATCCTGACAACAAAAGTGTTGCCAAAGGAATCCCAACCAGCAGACCCTCCCAAAGAAGAGCCAACCAGTCCGGGGTATAAATCAATTTGGCACTGGCTTATCAAGCACCCTGTTGAGTTCTCAAAGAACAACCACACACCATCCGAAAGCCCCACACCGTGGAGCCCCCAGCCGGGGCATTTCGTCCGTTACACCCGCCGCTCTCGCGCCGGGCACTTTTACTACGTTACCCGGTGGTTTTTGCCGTGTCAAACCGGTGTTTCGCGGTTTGTCGTGCATCCAACCCTTTTGCCGGGCACCACAATTCGACCGGCTCGCGCCGGGCGCTTCGTGGGTTTCGGCAGGACGGCCGCCGCGGTTTCCCGCTCGTTCGTCCGCATCCCTGCCGGCCGTCAACCTTACCCGGTCGGTTCCGCCTCGCCAAATCCGCCTCCCGGCGAATCCGGGGCACCGCCCGTATTCGGTCCTGCGCTCCGGCCTTCCAGGTGCTTCGCCCTGTTTCGTCCGTTCCGCGCTGGCAGAGAGAAAGTTACGCGCCCAGCGGATTGATCGTCAAATCCGCTGGGCGCGTCCCGCGTCACACCGTCGACGTGCGGCTATCCGCCCAGCTCAACGCCGGCGAAGTTGCGCTTGCCCCGCCGCAGCACGAGGTAGCGGCCGTGCAGGAGATCCGCCGGTGACACCGTCGCGTCCACCTCGGCGATGCGCACGTTGTTGACGTAGGCGCCGCCCTCGGCGATGACCCGCCGGGCCTCCTTCATGCTCGGCACCAGGCCCGACTCCTTGAGCAGGCCCGCGACATCGGGCAGCTCGTCGAGGTGCACGAGGCCGGCCTCGGTGAGCGCGGCGCGCAGGGTCTCCGGAGCCAGCTCGTCGAGCGAGCCGCGACCGAAGAGCGCCTGGCTGGCCGCGACCGCCTGGGCCATCTCACGTTCGCCGTGCACCAGCGTGGTCAGCTCCTCGGCGAGGGCCCGCTGGGCCAGGCGCGCCTGCGGCCGTTCGGCGGTGGCCTTCTCCAGCTCCTCCAACTCCTCGCGGGAGCGGAAGCTGAAGTACCGCAGGTAGCGGGTGACGTCGCGGTCGTCGGCGTTGACCCAGAACTGGTAGAACGCGTACGGGCTGGTCATCTGCGGGTCGAGCCAGACGGCGCCCGTCTCGCTCTTGCCGAACTTGGTGCCGTCGGACTTGGTGACCAGCGGCGTGGTGAACGCCTGCACCGGGCCGGCGCCGCGCCGCCGGACGTAGTCCACGCCGGCCGTGATGTTGCCCCACTGGTCGGAGCCGCCGTACTGGAGCTGGCAGCCGTGCCGGCGGTGCAGCTCGAAGAAGTCGTTGGCCTGGAGCAGCTGGTAGCTGAACTCGGTGTAGCTGATGCCGCTCTCCAGCCGGGCCTTGACCACCTCGCGCGCCAGCATCTTGTTCACCGGGAAGTGCTTGCCGACGTCCCGGAGGAACTCCACCACCGACATCTCGCCGGTCCAGTCCAGGTTGTTGACCATCTGGGCGGCGTTCTCCCCGGTGTACGAGACGAACGGGGCGAGCTGGTCGCGGATGCGCTGCACCCAGCCGGTGATGACCTCGGGCGGGTTCAACGTGCGCTCGGCGCTCTCCTTCGGGTCGCCGATCTGACCGGTGGCGCCGCCGACCAGCAGCAGCGGCCGGTGGCCGGCGAGCTGGAGCCGACGGGCCATGACGACCTGCATGAGGTTGCCGACGTGCAGGCTGGCCGCCGTCGGGTCGAAGCCCACGTAGAAGGTCATGCTCCCGCCGTCGAGCAGCTCGCGCAGCTCGTCGAGGCCGGTCGAGTCCTGGATCAGGCCCCGCCACAGCAGGTCTTCGGTCAGGGAGTCCCGCCCCTGCGGGAGGTTGCTGTCGGTCACGGTCACCGATTCTCCCCCATCAGCGGTCCCGGCCCGTACCGGGTTTGCCAAGGACGGGCGACTAGGCTGGCGGCTCCACCGACAGGAGGGGGCCGCCGTGGAGGCGCCGGACGTGACCGGGGGCTTCGTGGCCCTGCTGGGGCTGAAGCTCGACGAGGTGAGCGGTGACCGGGTGGTCATCCGCTGGCAGGTCCGTCCCGAGCTGCAGCAGCCGTACGGGATCCAGCACGGCGGGGTCTACTGCTCGGTCGTGGAGACGGCGGCCAGCATCGGCGGCGCCCTGTGGCTGGGCGACAAGGGCAAGGTGGTCGGCGTCGCCAACCAGACCGACTTCCTGCGCGCCGTGCGTGACGGTGAGCTGACGGCGGTCGGCACCCCGATCCACCGCGGCCGCAGTCAACAGCTCTGGCTCGTCGAGATCACCGACGACAGTGACCGGCTGGTGGCGCGCGGTCAGGTACGGCTGCAGAACCTCACCGCCGCCGGCTGATCCCGGGCTGGTCGATTCGCCCGAGATCGGGGATCTGACGCCGATATCGTCGCGTCGATGAGACCACCCGTTCCCGCCCCGGCGTGAGGAAGCTCTTCGCCGCCACGCTCGGCGTACTGTCCGCCGTCGGCGGCTTCGTCGACATCGGCGACCTGGTGGCGGCGAGTCAGGCCGGCGCCCGCTTCGGGATGGCCCACGCCTGGGTGCTGGTCGTCGGGGTGGTGGGCATCTGCGCGTACGCCGAGATGGCCGGCCGGATCGCGGCGGTGAGCGGCCGGGCGGTGTTCGACCTGGTCCGGGAGCGGCTGGGGCCGCGCGTGGCGCTGCTCAACCTGGTCGCCTCCTGGCTGGTCACGGTGATCACCCTGGCGGCGGAGCTGGGCGGGGTGGCGCTCGCGTTGCAGCTCGCCACGGGGTTGAGCCACCTGCTCTGGGTGCCGGTGGCCGCCGTGGCGGTCTGGCTGGTGCTGTGGCGGATGCGCTTCGAGCTGATGGAACGGGTCTTCGGCCTGGCCGGGCTGGCGCTGCTGATCTTCGTGGTCGCGCTGTTCGCGCTGCCGACGGACTGGGCGGAGCTGGGGCGCGGGGCGCTCCGGGTCGACTCCGCCGGTGCCGGCTGGTCGGTGTACTGGTTCGTGGCGGTGGCCCTGTTCGCGTCGACGGTCAGCCCGTACGAGGTGTTCTTCTTCTCCTCCGGCGGGGTCGAGGAGCGGTGGAGCGCCGCCGACCTGGCGCACGCCCGCTCGAACGTGCTGATCGGTTTCCCGGTCGGCGGTTTCCTGGCGCTGTCACTGATCGCCGTGGCCACGGTGGCGTACCACCCGTCGGGGGCGTCGCCGGACACCCTCGACGCGGTCGCCCGCCCGGTGCTGACCGCGCTGGGCGGGGCCGGGCTGGCCGCCGCGGTGCTGGCGTTCTTCGCGGTGACCTTCGGTGCGGCGCTGGAGACCGGCCTGTCGGCCGCGTACGCGGCGTCGCAGTACTTCGGCTGGCAGTGGGGCAAGCGGGTCAGCCCGCGGGAGGCGGCCCGGTTCCACAGCGTGCTGCTGGTCGGGCTGCTGCTCGGGGTACTGCTGCTCATGACGGCCGTGGACCCGATCCGGCTCACCGAGTACATGCTGGTGCTCAGCGCGGTGGTGCTGCCGCTGACCTACCTGCCGATTCTGGTGGTGGCGAACGACCGCACCTATCTCGGCGACCGGGTCAACGGGTGGTGGACGAACCTGCTCGGGGCGCTGTTCCTGCTGCTCATCGTGGCCGCCTCGGTGGCGGCGATCCCACTGGCGATCATCACGAGGATGGGGCGATGAGGATCCAGCTCGCCAAGCAGGTGCTCGACCGGCAGATCGTCGACGTCGACGGCCGGCTGGTCGGCCGGGTCGACGACATCGAGTTCGCCGTCGACGAGGAGGGCTACCCGTACGTGGAGTGCCTGCTCACCGGTCAGGCGGCGCTCGGGGAGCGGATCGGGGGCCGGGTGGGGCGGCTGCTGGTGGCCGTCGCCGACCGGTTCACCGACGAACCGCCGGTGCCGCCGCTGCGCGTGCTGCTCACCCAGGTCGACCGGGTGGACAGCGTGGTGCGGCTGCGCTGCCCGGTGAGCGACCTGCCGCCCTCGCCCGTGGAGTCCTGGCTGCGCCGGCACCTGATCGACCGGATCCCGGGAGCGCACCGTGCGAGCGGGTGAGCTGCTCGGCCGCACCGCCTACGACCTGCAGGGGCGGCGGTTGGGCCGGGTGGTCGACGTGGTGGTACGGGGCGGCTGGCCGCCGGATCGGCTGCGGATCACCGACCTCATCGTGGCCGGCCACTGGTGGACCCTGGTCACCAGCCGGCTGATCGGGCCGGAGCGGCACCCGTCGGGGCCGTGGCTGCTGCGCGCGATCGCCCAGGTGCTGAAGCGCAGCACCCTCCAGGTGCCCGCCGACTCGGTGCAGTTGCGCCCGCCGGTGCCGGGCTTCCCGTTCGGCCCGCCGGCCGGGCGCCGCTGAGGGTCAGCCGCGGGCCTCGTCGAGCACGGGCGCGTCGGCGTCGGCGTCCTCGGTGCGGTCGCGGCGGCGGTGGCGGTGGACGCGTACCTCGGTGATGGCGTGGTGGTCGACGCCGCCCACCGCCAGGTCCCAGCCGTCGACCCGCACCCGCTCCCCCGCCACGGTGGGGATGTGCCCGAGGCAGATGAGCACGAGCCCGGCGATGGTGGTGTAGTCGCCGGGCGGCCGGTTGGGCAGCTCGACGCCGAGATCGGTGAGGTCGTGCACCGGGAAGGTGCCGGGCAGCACCAGCGTGCCGTCCTCCTCGGTGCGGATCGAGCCCAGGTCCCGGTCGGTCTCGTCGTAGATCTCGCCGACGATCTCCTCGAGGATGTCCTCGAGGGTGACGATGCCGTCCACGGCGCCGCGCTCGTCGACCACCAGCGCGATGTGCTGGCGTTCCGCCTTGAACTGGCGCAGCGCGTCGACCACCGGCAGCGAGTCGGGCAGCAGCATGGGCGGCCGGGCGATCTCGTCCACCGGCCGGTCGTCGGGGACGCCGACCAGGTCGCGCAGGTGGATCACCCCGACCGCCTCGTCCAGGCCGCCGTGCCGCACCACCGGCGCCCGGGAGTGGCCGGTCGCCGCGAGGACCAGCCGGGCGGCCTCCGCGGTCGTCCCGCTGTCGAGGGTGAAGACCTGCAACCGGGGTACGAGCACCGCGCGCAGTTGCCGGTCGGCGATCTCGACGGCGCCGGCGATGATGGTCCGCTGTTCCTTCGTGAAGCCGTGGTTGCCGGCCACGATGTCGCGCAGCTCGTCGGGGCCGATCTCGTCCGGCTCGTGCTTCGGGTTCAGCCCGAACAGGCGGACCACCAGGTCGCTGGTGGCGCCGAGGGCCCAGACCGCCGGCCGGGTGACGCTGGCCAGCAGGTCGAGCGGGCGGGCCACGACGAGAGCCCAGCGCTCGGCGGACTGCATGGCGATGCGTTTCGGGGCCAGCTCGCCGAAGACCAGGGTCACGAAGGTCAGCGCCAGGGTGACCGCGACGATGGCCACCGTCTCGGCGGCGTCGCCGAGCGCCCCGAGCAGCGGGACGAGGGGCTTCGCGAGGGACACCGCCGCCGCGGCGGAGGCCAGGAACCCGGCCAGGGTGATCCCGATCTGGATGGTGGCGAGGAACCGGTTGGGGTCCTTGGCCAGGCGGGCCAGGGTTCGGCCGGCGCGGCTGCCGCGTTCGAGCCGCTGGAGCTGGCTGTCGCGCAGCGACACCAGGGCCATCTCGCTGCCGGCGAAGGCCGCGTTGACGATCACCAGAACTCCGACCAGGGCCAGTTGGCTCCAGTAGCTCTGCACGCCCGCTTCTCTCCCTCGACCCGACCCGGCGGGCCGCCGTGGCCCAGCCGCGCGCCGCCCGGGGTCCGGCCGGCGTAGGCCCCTCAGTGCCCCGCGGGCGGGCCGGTGAATCCTCCGGGCGTGCGGTCAGGTGGTGGCGGGCAGGTCGAGCACGTACGCGTCGCCCTCGGGGCGGAAGCCGAGCCGGTGGTAGTAGGGGGCCACCATGCCGCGAGGGCTGACCACCCGGCGGAAGCCGCGGTCGGTGAACAGCCGGCTGCGCCGGTAGACGAACTCGCCGGGGGTGAAGTCGCGGAAGGGCGGGGTCACGTAGTCCAGGTCGATCTGGGCCACACCGCCGGCCTCGGCGTGCGAGACCACCACGCCGACCACCTCGTCGGCGCGGACCACCAGGAAGGCCGAGCGGTCGGCGGCGGCAGGGTCCCAGCGGAAGTCGGGGTTGAACCGGGCGATGTCGGCGGCGTGCACCCGCAGGGTGTGGGCCAGGAAGGCGTCGCCGGTGCCGACCTCGACCACCTCGTAGGTCTGCGCGTCGTGCCGGGTGGCGAGCATCTTCCGCAGGTACCAGACGTTGATCACGGCGAGCACCACGTTGAGCCCCACCATGGGCCACACGTGCACGGCGGCGTTGTAGCCGATGAGGATGAGGCAGCCGAGAAGGTTGAGCGCGCGCAGCCGCAGGATCCGGGTCTGCAGGAGCGACCAGACCAGCAGCGCGGAGCCGGCCCAGCCGACGAGTTCCAGCCAGTTCACCCCGGGGAGACTAGTGGTCGGCCTGGTCAGCCGCCCCGGCGGGCAGCTCCAGCACGTACTCCTCGACGTCGGTGCCGCGGCCCGCGGCGTATCCCGAGTCCTCGCCGATCACGACGAAGCCGCACTTGCGCAGCACGGCCAGGGAGGCGGCGTTGTCCTTGGCGGCGCGGGCGTGTACGGGCCGCTGCGGCAGCTCGCGCAGCAGCGCGGCGAGCGCGGCCGTGGCGTGGCCGCGGCCCCAGCGGGCCGGGTCGATCCAGTAGCTGACCTCGGTGCGCTCCCCCACCGGGAAGGCGGCCACGCGACCGACCACCGCGCCGTCGACGGTCACCGTGCGGTTGACGATGCGCGGGTCGGCCCGGATGCGGGCCCAGTGGGCGTCGAAGGCGGCCCGGTCGGCCGGGTCCTTCGGGCCGAAGGCGGCCATCCAGGTGGCCTGCGGGTCCTGCTCGTGGGCGAAGAACGCGGGCAGGTCGTCGTCGCGCACCGGGCGGAGCCGGACGTCACTGGTCATCGCCGGAGGATACGCGGGGCCACCGACAGGACCGGGGCGATCACGTCACCCGGCCGGTGGACCGGCGCCGGGATCGCCGCCGGACGCACCGGGTGGGAGCAGACGATCCACGGGTGAACAGGATGCTCCAGCGCCCGCGGAGCCGGGCACTTCCGATGCGTACCGTCCGAGGTCGCGTCGTCGGCCCGACGGCGGCCGGCCCGCGTGCCCTGGGTCCCACGGCGGCCGCGCCGCTGGCGCTCGCCGTGGCGGCGATCGGCGCGGTGGCGATCGGCCGGCTGGTGATCGCCCGCCTGGCCGTCCGCCGCGCGGTGATCCGGGAGCTGCGTATCGGCCGGCTGGAGGTGGACGACCTGGTCGTCCACCGGCACACGGTGGGTCAGCCGGTGGGCGGCAGGGCCGTCGGGTAGCCGTACAGATCCAGGAGCCGCACCCGGGACGCGTGCAGCCGGTCCACCACGACGCTCATGAAGCGGGTGGTGAGCTGCCGGCCGAGGGCGTCGTCGGACTCCATGAGCCGGCGTACGCCCGCGGCGTTGAACTCGACCGCCGTGCTGCGCTGCGCGGCCACCGCCCCGAACTGCCAGCGGTAGGGCGGGAAGAGCCACGACCAGCCGAGCACCCCGCCCGGGCCGATCGTCTCGATTCCCACGTCGCCACGGCGGGGCACCGGGAAGTCCAGCGCCACCTGGCCGCCGCGGACCAGCCAGAACCGCTCGGCCGGCTGCCCGGCCTGGAACAGCCGGTGCCCGGGGTGCCAGACCACCGGGCGGGCGTAGCCGGTCAGCGGGGGCAGCCACTCCTCGGGCAGCCCGGCGAGGAAGGGGTGTGCGCGGAGCATCTCCAGCGGGGTCATCGTCGCCTCCCACGGGACCTGGGTCGTCCCCTACCCCAGTGCACACCCGCCGGGCCCGGAGCGACAGGGCCGTTGGTCCCGGGCCGGCCGGGCGCATCACCTCTGCCGGCCGGCCCCGCACCGGAGCAGCGTGGAGGTGACGAAGGAGGACGTGATGACCGACAGATCCGGCGCCCCCGTCGTGTGGGCGTGGACGCGCCGGCCCTCATCTCCCCTCGGTCGGCGCGGACGGCCGTGTTCGTGCTCGGGCGGCGGGGTCGTCGTCGACAATGGGCGGAGCCGACCGGAGGGATGCCGATGAACCGACCAGTCGTGGTGGGCGTCGACGGATCGTCGACCAGCCTCACCGCCGCCGAGCACGCCGCGCGGGCCGCCGTGGCGCGGTCCCGGCCGCTGCACGTGGTGCACGGCTACCTGCACCCGCTCGGCTACGGCGTGCCGCTGAACCCGTACGACCTCGGGGTGCCCGCGCCCACCGAGGAGTCGCGGAAGATGGTGGAGCAGGTGGCCGCCGATCTGGTCGACCGGCACCCGGGCCTGCGGGTGGAGGTGCGCCAGGTGGCGGGCGGCCCGGGCGTCACCCTCATCGAGGAGTCCCGCCGGGCGGAGCTCGTGGTGGTGGGCAGCCGGGGCGTGGGCGGCTTCACCGGGCTGCTGCTCGGCTCGGTCAGCAACCAGGTGGCGCAGCACGCGCACTGCCCGGTGCTGGTGGTCCGACCGGCGGAGCAGCCGATCCCGGTGCGCGGGCCGGTGCTGGTCGGCGTGGACGGCTCCGAGTCGGCCGGGCACGCCGTGCGGCTCGCCGCCGACGAGGCGGTCCGCCGGGACGCCGACCTGGTGCTGGTGCACGTCCGCACGCCGGAGCGGGGCGCCGTGGCGCCGGACGCCGCGGCGGAGGCCACCGCGGCCGCGCAGGCCGAGTCGGCGGAGCTGCTGGCCGGGGCGGCCGCCCGGATCCGCACGGACCATCCGGTGCTGAGCGTGGTCGAGCGGCCCCTGCGGGGGGAGTCCCCGGAACAGGCGCTGATCGAGGCGAGCGGCGAGGCCGCTCTGGTGGTCGTCGGCTCCCGGGGCCGGGGTGGCTTCGCCGGGCTGCTGCTCGGCTCGGTCAGCCAGGCGCTGGTGCAGCACGCGCACTGCCCGGTGCTGGTGGCCCACCCATACGAGCCGGCCGACGACTGAGGGTCGCCGGCCGGCGTCGGGGGTCAGGCGGGGTCGCGGCCGGCGAGCAGGTCCTCGAAGCTGGTGGTGAGTGCGAACGGGTCGGCCGGGCCGGTCGCCGCCGGGCGGCGGTCCACCTGCTCGGCCAGCTCGATGCCGGCCCGCCGGACCCGGGCCCGCAGCGCGCTGTCGTCGCCGTCGCCGGCCCAGTCCTCGGGCGCGGCGAAGACCGCCGTGGGCACCACGACCGCCCGCAGGTACGCGAACATCGGCCGGACCGCGTGCTCCAGGGCGAGCGAGTGCCGGGCGGTGCCGCCGGTGGCCCCGATGAGCACCGGCCGGCCGGCCAGCGCCTCCTTCTCGACCACGTCGAAGAACGACTTGAACAGGCCGCTGTACGAGGCGTTGAAGATCGGGGTGACCGCGATCAGCCCGTCCGCGCCCGCCACGGCGTCGAGGGCGGTCCGCAGGGCGGCCGGCGGGAAGCCGGTGAGCACGTGGTTGACCACGTCGTGGGCGTACTCCCGCAGGTCCAGCGTCTGGATCTCCACCTCGGCGCCGCGCCGGACCAGCTCGTCGCGGGTGGCCCCGGCGAGCTGGTCGGCGAGCAGCCGCGTCGACGAGGGCTGGCTGAGTCCGGCCGAGACCACGGTCAGCGTGCGGCGGGTCATCGGTCCTCCTCGGGTGCCTTGCCGGTCACGTCGTCGACGGCGTGGACCGTGCTGTCCTTGGCGCCGCCCGCGGCGGCCAGCAGCGAGGCGTGCGTCGGCGCCTCGGGCACGTGCGCCGGGCGCAGCGAGTCGAACTCCTTGCGCAGCACCGGGACGACCTCCTCGCCCAGGAGGTCGAGCTGCTCCAGGACGGTCTTCAGCGGCAGCCCCGCGTGGTCCATGAGGAAGAGCTGGCGCTGGTAGTCGCCGACGTACTCGCGGAAGCCCAGGGTGCGGTCGATGACCTGCTGCGGGCTGCCCACGGTCAGCGGCGTCTCCCGGGTGAACTCCTCCAGCGACGGCCCGTGCCCGTAGACCGGGGCGTTGTCGAAGTACGGCCGGAACTCGCGGACCGCGTCCTGGGAGTTCTTCCGCATGAAGACCTGCCCGCCGAGGCCGACGATGGCCTGGTCGGCGGAGCCGTGGCCGTAGTGCGCGAAGCGCTGCCGGTAGAGGGCGACCATCCGCTGGGTGTGCTCCTTGGGCCAGAAGATGTGGTTGGCGAAGAAGCCGTCGCCGTAGTACGCGGCCTGCTCGGCGATCTCGGGGCTGCGGATCGAGCCGTGCCAGACGAACGGCGGCACGCCGTCGAGCGGGCGCGGGGTCGAGGTGAACGACTGCAGCGGGGTGCGGAAGCGGCCCTTCCAGTCGACCACGTCCTCCCGCCACAGCCGGTGCAGCAGGTCGTAGTTCTCGATGGCGAGCGGGATGCCGTTGCGGATGTCCTGCCCGAACCAGGGGTAGACGGGGCCGGTGTTGCCGCGGCCCATCATCAGGTCCACCCGGCCGCCCGACAGGTGCTGGAGCATCGCGTAGTCCTCGGCGATCTTCACCGGGTCGTTGGTGGTGATCAGCGTGGTCGAGGTGGACAGCAGCAGCCGCTCGGTGCGGGCCGCGATGTAGCCGAGCATGGTGGTCGGCGACGACGGCACGAACGGCGGGTTGTGGTGCTCGCCGGTGGCGAACACGTCCAGCCCGACCTCCTCGGCCTTCTGCGCGATGGCCACCATGGCCTTGATCCGCTCATGCTCGGACGGCGGCCGCCCGGTGGTCGGGTCGACCGTGACGTCGCCGACGGTGAAAATCCCGAACTGCATGACCAGCTCCTCGCGTGGGGGTCCGGGCCCCCCGGCCCGGAATCGCTCCGCACAACATATTTGACGAAGCAACTATTCCACGCGCGGGCGGCCCCCGCGTGGCCCACCTCACCCGCCGGTTCGGGGGTCAGCCGCCCGCTACCGAGGGCAGGATCTGCACCTCGGCGTTGTCGGGGACCGGGGTGTCGAGGGCGCCGGTGTGGCGGCAGTCCTCGCCGTCGACGTAGACGTTCACGTACCGGCGGAGGTCGCCGCGCTCGTCGCGGATCCGGCGGGCCAGCCGGGGCCAGGTGGCGGCCACCTCGTCGAGGACCGCCCGGAGGGTGCCGCCGGCGGCCACGGTCAGCCGGCTCTCCCCGCCCGCCTCGGACCGGAGCGGGCCGGGCAGCAGCACGGTGACCACTCAGACCTCCGCGGCCCGGACGCAGAGCACGTCGGGCAGGTGCGCGGCCACCAGCGACCAGGAGTCGCCCTCGTCGGCGCTGGCGTAGACCTCGCCGGAGCGGGTGCCGAAGTAGACGCCGGCCGGGTCATGGTCGTCGGCGCACATGGCGTCGCGCAGCACCGAGGGATAGAAGGGACCGTCGGGCAGGCCGGCGGTGAGCGGCTCCCAGCTCCCGCCCGCGTCGGCCGAGCGGTAGACCCGGCAGCGCCGGTCGGTGGGAAACCGCTCGCCGTCGGCGGTCAGCGGGAAGGCGTAGACGGTGCCGGGGCGGGACGGGTGGGCGACGATCGGGAAGCCGAAGTCGCTGGGCAGGCCGGCGGCGATCGAGGTCCAGGTGCGCCCGTCGTCGTCGGAGCGGTAGACCCCGTGGTGGTTCTGCGCGTACAGGCGTTGCGGGTCGCCCGCGTCCCGGGCGATCTTGTGGACGCACTGGCCGAACTCGGGCCACTCGTCGGGCAGGAAGTACGCCCGGATCCCGGTGTTGCCGGGCGCCCAGGTCGCGCCCGCGTCCTCGGTGCGGTAGACCCCGCCGGTGGACATCGCCACCGCCATCCGGCCCGGGTCTCGCGGGTGCGGGAGCACGCTGTGGACGGCCTGGCCGCCGAAGCCGGCGCCCCACCGCTCGCGGTGCGGATGGTCCCAGAGCGCCCGGACCAGGCTGAAGCTGCGCCCGCCGTCGTCGGAGCGGAACAGCGCGGACGGTTCGGCCCCCGCCCACACCACGTCGGGCTGGTCCGGGCCGGCCGGCGTGAGCTGCCAGACCCGCCCCAGGCTGGTGCCGGTGTCTTCCGGGAACGCCACCGGGGCCGTTTCCGGCTCCTGCCAGGAGCCGCCGAGGTCGTCGCTGGTGGCCACGCTGGGGCCGAAGTGCGAGCTGGTCATGCCGGCGAGCAGCCGGGGCCGGCCGGGGCGCTTGTCGACGGCGACCGCGTAGACCCCGGTCATCGGGAAGTGCGGGCCGCTCACGGCCCAGTCGCGCCGGTCGGGGCTGGTGGCCAGGAAGAGTCCCTTGCCGGTGCCGATCGCGAGCAGCGTCGTCATGCCGGTCCTCCCTCGTCGACGGGTGCCGTGATTATCGCCACACCCACCGACAGGATTCCCACCCGGCGCGCCGAGCGCGAGTCAGCGTCGCGTCCGGGGCACGTGCCGCCGGTAGGCGCTCACCGTCGGGTCGCCCGTGATCCAGAAACGCCAGGGCACGTCGTGGGCGCCCGTGACGCCGACCCGGGGGCCGGCCGTGACCGCCGCCTCGGCCACCGGCGCGAGCGGGGGCCGCAACCGCACCGGGCCGTCGCCGAGCAGGTCGGCGCCGGAGACGGACCGGTCGATGCCGAGCGCCGCGCAGAGCCGGGCCGGCCCGCGGGCGAGATCCACGTCCCGCCGTACGGCGGGGCGGCGCTCCCGGGCGGCGTCGAGGCCGTCGACCACCTCGCCGGCCCGCAGCAGCACGGCCGAGGCCTCGCCGTCGGGCCCGGTCACCACGTTCACGCACCAGTGCATGCCGTAGGTGAAGTAGACGTAGGCGTGCCCGGCCGGGCCGAACATCACCGCGTTGCGCGGGGTGCGGCCCCGGTGGGCGTGCGAGGCCGGGTCACCGGCGGTGCCCGCGTACGCCTCGACCTCGGTGATCCGGACGGTGACCCCGTGCCCGGTGAGCCGGCAGCCGAGCAACCCGCGGGCGGCGGGAACCACCGGGCCCGCGAGCAGGTCGGAGAGAGCGGAGAGGTCGGTCGTGGTCACCCGGAAACCCTAGCCGGATCGCCGAAGGTGAGCACGAATTGCTTTCAACGGGGTGTTGACAAAATGCCGTTCAAGGGTGTGGGATCGACGGCATGGTCACGATGGACAACGACCCGTTCACCGCTCCGGATGCTGCCCAGGCCCGGGCGCACCGCAACTACGCGGCGCTGCTGCGGATCGCCGAGCGGCACGCCGGCACCGACGCCCGCCGCCGGCGCTACGCGCACCCCGACGTCCCCGACGCCTACGAGGCGGCGACGCTGGTGATGGCGCTCGCGGGCGGGGCGGAGCTGACCGAGGGCGAGGAGCCGGTCGACCAGGCCGACCTGATGGCCGCGCTGACCCTGATCCCGCACGTCCGCGCCGAGGTCGACGCGCTGGAGGCGGGGCTGCTGCAGGTGGCCCGCGGCCGGGGCATGACCTGGCAGGCGATCGCCTTCGGGCTGGGGCTGGGCAGCGCTCAGGCGGCCCGGCAGCGCTACGAGCGGCTCACCGTGCGCACCGGCACCGGCGACTGACCGCGGTCCACCGGGTACCGGCGAGGTGGGGGTGCCCGGCGACTGTCACAGCGACGGGTGAGACTGTGCCGGTGACCGGCACGGGAGGGATGCGATGACGCGCGAGGAGATGCTGTCCTACTGCCTGGCCAAGCCGGGCGCCTGGCTGGACCGGCCATGGGAGGGCGACGAGGTGGTCAAGGTCGGCAGCCGGATCTTCGCGTTCCTCGGCTCACCCGAGGGCGAGGCCCGGGTGGGGCTCAAGTGCGGGCCGTCCCGGGAGGTGGCCGACGAGTGGCTGCACCGGTTCCCCGACGACGCCCGCTCCTCCCCCTACATCGGCCGCTCCGGCTGGAACACGCTGCGGCTCGACGGCGGCATCCCGGACGACGAGCTGATCGAGGCGGCCGACGGGTCGTACGACGCCGTGGTGGCGAAGCTGCCCAAGCGCGAGCGGCCGACGGCCTGACCCCGCGCGGCGGCCGGGCCACCGCGCGGGGCGTCGGGGTCAGCGGGGCACGACCCGCTCGGCGGCCCAGTCCCGCCAGCCGGTCAGCTTGTCCGCGGCGGTGGCGAGCTGGTCGGCCACCGGCCCGGGGCCGGTGGAGCCGGGGGTGGTCCGGGCGGCCAGGGCCGAGCGCACCGAGAGCACGTCCCGCACCGAGGGGTCGAGGTGCGCGCTGACCGCGGCCAGGTCGGCGTCGGAGACCTCGTCCAGGGCGCAGTCGCGAGCCGCGCAGAGCGCCACCAGCCGGCCGGTGATCTCGTGCGCGTCGCGGAACGGCACGTTGCGCCGGACCAGCCAGTCGGCGACCTCGGTGGCGAGCGAGAAGCCCGACGGCGCGGTGGCCACCAGGCGGTCCACCCGGACCGTCATCGTGGAGATCATCCCGGCCAGGGCAGGCAGCAGCAGCTCCAGGGTGTCGACCGCGTCGAAGGCGGGCTCCTTGTCCTCCTGCATGTCCCGGTCGTAGGTCATCGGCAGGCCCTTCAGCATGGTGAGCACGCTCATGAGGCCGCCGACGAGCCGGCCGGACTTGCCCCGGGCCAGCTCGGCGATGTCCGCGTTCTTCTTCTGCGGCATGATCGACGACCCGGTGGCGAACGCGTCGTCCAGCTCGACCCAGCCGAACTCCTGCGACGTCCAGAGCACCACCTCCTCGCCGAGGCGGGACAGGTGCACGCCGATCATCGCGGTGACGAAGAGGAACTCGGCCACGAAGTCCCGGTCGGCCACCGCGTCCATCGAGTTGGCGAAGGACGTGCGGAAGCCCAGCTCCTTGGCGACCGCCACCGGGTCCAGCGGCAGGCCGGAGCCGGCGAGCGCGCCGGCGCCGAGCGGGCTGACGGCGCACCGGTGGTCCCAGTCGCGCAGCCGCTCCAGGTCCCGCAGCAGCGGCTGCACGTGGGCGAGCAGCCAGTGCCCGAAGGTGACCGGCTGGGCGTGCTGGAGGTGGGTCATGCCGGGCGCGGCGGTGTCCACGTGCCGCTCCGCCTGCTCGACCAGGGCCTCGGCCAGCTCGACCAGCCGGGCGGCCACGCCGCGGGCGTGGTCGCGCAGGTAGAGCCGCAGGTCGGTGGCAACCTGGTCGTTGCGGGAGCGGCCGGCGCGCAGCTTGCCGCCGAGGCTGCCGAGCCGCTCCAGCAGGCCGCGCTCCAGCGCGGTGTGCACGTCCTCGTCGTCGACGGTGGGGCGGAACGTCCCGGCGGCGCAGGCGGCCTCCAGGTCGTCCAGCGCGGCGAGGATCCGCCCCAGCTCGTCGGGGTCGAGCAGGCCGGCGCCGGCCAGGACCCGGGCGTGCGCCCGGGAGCCGGCGATGTCGTACGGGGCGAGACGCCAGTCGAACTGGACGCTCACCGACAGCCGTGCGAGCGCCTCGGCGGGGCCGCCGGCGAACCGGCCGCCCCAGAGGCTCGTCCGGTTGGCGGGGGCGCTGTTCTCGGTCAGGCTCTTGTCGTCCACCCCACCCATTGTGAAGGTCAAGACTGCGGCCCGCCGAGCCGGGCGTCCCGCGCGGCGGCCATCTTGCTGGGCAGGCCCCAGAGCTGCACGAAGCCCTTGGCGAGGGACTGGTCGAAGGTGTCGCCGGTGTCGTAGGTGGCCATGCCGAAGTCGTAGAGGCTGGCCTCGGAGCGCCGCCCGGTGACGGTGGCCCGGCCGCCGTGCAGGGTGAGCCGCACCTCGCCGGAGACGTGCTGCTGGGCGTCGTCGATGAACGCGTCGAGCGCCTTCTTCAGCGGCGAGAACCAGAGGCCGTCGTAGACCAGCTCACCCCAGCGCTGGTCGACGCCGCGCTTGAACCGGGCCAGGTCCCGCTCGACGGTGACCGCCTCCAGCTCCTGGTGCGCGGCGATCAGCGCGATGGCGCCGGGGGCCTCGTAGACCTCGCGGCTCTTGATGCCGACGAGGCGGTCCTCGACCATGTCGAGCCGGCCGACGCCCTGGGCGCCCGCACGCCGGTTGAGCTCCAGGATCGCCTGGTACGGGGTGACGGTCTCGCCGTCGACGGCGACCGGCACGCCCGCGTCGAAGGTGATGACCACCTCGTCGGCGTCGCGCTCCTGCGCCGGGTCGGCAGTGTAGGAGTAGAGGTCCTCGATGGGGCCGTTCCAGATGTCCTCGAGGAAGCCGGTCTCGACCGCGCGGCCCCACAGGTTCTGGTCGATGGAGTACGGCGACTTCGCCGACACGTCGATCGGCAGGCCCTTCTCCTCGGCGAAGGCGATCGCCTTGTCCCGGGTCCAGGCGAAGTCACGCGCCGGAGCGATGATCTTCAGGTCGGGCGCGAGGGCGTTCAGGCCGACCTCGAAGCGGACCTGGTCGTTGCCCTTGCCGGTGCAGCCGTGCGACACGATGGTGCCGCCGTGCTTCTGCGCCGCGGCCACCAGGTGCTTGACGATCAGGGGCCGGGACAGCGCGGAGACCAGCGGGTAGCGGTCCATGTAGAGGGCGTTGGCCCGGATCGCCGGCAGGCAGTACTCGGCAGCGAACTCGTCGCGCGCGTCGACCACCTCGGACTCGACGGCGCCGCAGTCCAGCGCGCGCTGCCGGATGGCGTTCAGGTCCTCGCCGCCCTGGCCGACGTCGACCGCCACGGCGATCACCTCGGCGCCGGTCTGCTCGGCCAGGTAAGGGATGGCGACGGAGGTGTCGAGACCCCCGGAGTACGCCAGGACGACCCGCTCGGTCATGGGGTGGTGCTCCCTTCAACGTTCTCTTCCCGGCGGGCCCACGCGGCGAGCTTGTCGCCCAACGCGGCGCCGCCGTCGGCCTCGCGAGCCACGACGAGGATGGTGTCGTCGCCGGCGATGGTGCCGACGATCTCGGACAGGCCTGCCCGGTCCAACGCGCTGGCCAGGTAGTGGGCCGCGCCCGGCGGGGTGCGCAGCACGGCGATGTTGCCGCTGGAGTCGACCCCGTTGAGCAGTTCGCGCAGCAGCCGGACGAGGCGGGCCGGTGCGGCCTCGGCCTCCCGCAGCGGCCGGTGGCCGTCCTCCGGGATCAGGTAGACGCCCCGCCCGTCGCCGCCGCGCGCCGTGACCGCTCCCAGTTCCTTGAGGTCCCGGGAGAGGGTGGCCTGGGTGACCTGGATGCCGTCACCGGCGAGCAGGTCGGCCAGCTCGGTCTGCGAGTGGATGGCCTTGTCGCGGATCAGCTCGACGATGCGGGCGTGCCGGGCCGTGCGGGTGAGCGGGGCGGTCATGATGCCTCCAGGAGAAACGTCAGCAGCGCCTTCTGGGCGTGCAGGCGATTCTCCGCCTGGTCGAAGACGGCGCTGTGCGGCCCGTCGAGCACCTCGTCGGTGATCTCCTCGCCCCGGTGGGCGGGCAGGCAGTGCAGCACGATCACGTCGGCCGCGGCGTGGCCGAGCAGCGCGTCGTTGACCTGGTAGGGCAGGAACGGGGTGATCCGGTCCTGGCCGTCGGACTCCTGGCCCATCGAGGTCCAGGTGTCGGTGGCGATCACGTCGGCGGCGCGGACCGCCTCGACCGGGTCGGTGAACACCCCGACGGAACCTCCGGTGCCCGCGGCGATCTTTTCGGCCCGCGCGACGATCTCGGGGTCCGGCTGGAAGCCGACCGGGCCGGCGATCCGCACGTGCATCCCGGCGGTCGCCCCGG
Source organism: Micromonospora chaiyaphumensis (assembly GCF_900091435.1). Lineage (GTDB taxonomy): Bacteria > Actinomycetota > Actinomycetes > Mycobacteriales > Micromonosporaceae > Micromonospora > Micromonospora chaiyaphumensis. The sequence continues at coordinate 484,349 of NZ_FMCS01000005.1, read as the reverse complement.
CCAGCAGGTAGGAGTGGGCCATGTTGTTCGCCGCGTCCCCCACGTACGCCAGGGTGCGGCCGGCGGTGGCGCCGAAGCGTTCCCGGACGGTGAGCAGGTCGGCGAGGAGCTGGCAGGGGTGGTAGGTGTCGGTGAGCGCGTTGACCACCGGCACGGTGGCGTGCGCGGCGACCTCGGCGATCCGGTCGTCGCCGTGGGTGCGCAGCACGATCGCGGCGACGTAGCGGGAGAGGACCCGGCCGGCGTCGGCGAGGGTCTCGCCCCGGCCGAAGTGGGTGACCTGGGTGTCCACCACGAGCGGGTGCCCGCCCAGCTCGGCGATGCCCGCGTCGAAGGAGATCCGGGTGCGCAGGCTCTGCTTGTCGAAGAGCACCGCCACCGACCTCGGGCCGGCGAGGGGCTTGTGGGCGTACCGGTCGGCCTTCATCCGCGCGGCGAGGTCGAGCACGGCGGCCTGCTCGGCGGGCGAGAGGTCGTCGTCGCGGAGGAAGTGCCGGGTCATGCGGGAACCTCCGTGGCGGTGGGGACCGCGGCGGGCGCCGCGGCGTCGAGGGCGGCCGGCAGCGCGGCCAGGAAGGCGTCGACCTGGCCGGCGTCGAGGATCAGCGGCGGGGCGAGCCGGACCACGCCCGGCTGCACCGGGTTGACCAGGAAGCCTGCCTCGCGCAGCGCGCCGGCCACCGCGCCGGAGACCGGCGCGTGGAGCACGATGCCGAGCAGCAGGCCGGCGCCGCGGACCTCGGTGACGAGCGGGTGGCCGAGCCCCTCGACGCCGCGCCGCAGCCGCTCCCCGATCCGCTTCACGTGGTCGAGCAGCCCCTCGTTGGCAATGGTGGCGACGACGGCGAGCGCGGCGGCGCAGCTGACCGGGTTTCCCCCGAACGTGGTGCCGTGCGAGCCGGGCGTGAGCAGGTCGGCGGCCCGCCCGAAGGCGAGGCAGGCGCCGAGCGGCAGGCCGCCGCCGAGCCCCTTGGCCAGGGTGACGACATCCGGCTCGACGCCGTCGGCCTGGTGGGCGAACCAGTGCCCGGTGCGGCCGACACCGGTCTGCACCTCGTCGAGCACCAGCAGCGCGCCGTGCGCGGCGGTGATCCGGCGGGCCTCGGCCAGGTAGCCGGGCGGCGGGACGACGACGCCGTTCTCCCCCTGGATCGGCTCGACGATCACCATGGCGGTGGCGTCGCTGACCGCCCCGGCCAGGGCCGCCGCATCGCCGTACGGGACGTGGGTGACCTCGCCGGGCAGCGGGCGGAACGGGTCGGCCTTGGCGGGCTGGCCGGTCAGCGCGAGGGCGCCCATGGTGCGGCCGTGGAAGCCGCCCTGCGCGGCCACCACGTGGGTGCGCCCGGTGAGCCGGGACAGCTTGAACGCGGCCTCGTTGGCCTCGGCGCCGGAGTTGGCGAAGAACACCCGGCCCGACCGGCCGGCCAGCGCCAGCAGCAGCTCGGCCAGGGCCACCGGCGGCTCGGCGACGAACAGGTTCGACACGTGCCCGAGGGTGGCGACCTGCTTGGACACGGCGGCCACCACGGCCGGGTGGGCGTGGCCGAGGGCGTTGACCGCGATGCCGCCGAGGAGGTCGACGTACTCCCGGCCGGTCTCGTCGACCACGACGGCGCCGGAGCCCGCGACGAGCGCCAGCGGCGGGGTGCCGTAGTTGTCCATCATCGTGGCGCTCCACCGCTGCACCAGCGTGCTCATGACGCGATCACCATCGTTCCGAACCCTTCCGAGGTGAAGACCTCGAGCAGCGTGGAGTGGGCGACCCGGCCGTCGACGACGTGCGCGGCGGGCACTCCCCCGCACACCGCCCGCAGGCAGGCCTCCATCTTGGGGACCATCCCCGACTCCAGGGACGGCAGCAGCTTCGCCAGGTCGTCGCTGCTGATCTCGCTGACCAGGCTGGCCGTGTCGGGCCAGTCGGCGTAGAGGCCGGGCACGTCGGTGAGGACGACCAGCTTGCGCGCGTCGAGGGCGACGGCCAGCGCGGCGGCGGCCGTGTCGGCGTTGAGGTTGTGCAGCACCCCGTCGGCGTCCGGCGCGACGGTGGAGATCACCGGGATCCGGCCGGCCGCGATGAGGTCGGCCACCGCGGAGACGTCCACCGACTCCACGTCACCGACCTGGCCGACGTCCACCGGCTCCCCGCCCACGTACGCCGGGCGGCGCACCGCCGTGAACAGGCCGGCGTCCTCGCCGGAGAGGCCGACGGCGAACGGGCCGTGGGCGTTGATCAGCCCGACCAGCTCGCGGCCGACCTGGCCCACGAGGACCATCCGGACGACGTCCATGGCCTCGGGGGTGGTGACCCGCAGGCCGCCCTTGAACTCGCTGGCGATGCCGAGCCGGCCGAGCATGGCGGAGATCTGCGGGCCGCCGCCGTGCACGACCACCGGCTTGAGGCCGGCGTACCGGAGGAACACCATGTCCGCGGCGAACGCCCGCTGGAGCTCGGGGTCGACCATGGCGTTGCCGCCGTACTTGACCACGACGGTGGCGCCGGAGAAGCGGGCCAGCCAGGGCAGGGCCTCGATCAGCGTCTCGGCCTTGACCTGGGCCCGGGTGAGGTCGGCGGTGAGGCTCATGTGGAGTACGCCGAGTTCTCGTGCACGTACGCGTGCGACAGGTCGTTGGTCCAGATGGTCGCCGCCGCCTCGCCGGCGTTCAGGTCGATGCCGATGGTGACGTCCCGGCCGCCGAGGTCGACCTTGGCCCGGTCCTCGGCGGCGGCGCCGCCCCGGCACACCCAGACCCCGTTGACCGCGACGTCCACGCCGTCGGGCTCGAACGCGGCGGCGGTGGTGCCGACGGCCGCGAGGATCCGGCCCCAGTTCGGGTCGTTGCCGAACAGCGCGGTCTTGACCAGGTTGTTCCGGGCCACCGAGCGGCCCACCTCGACCGCGTCGTCCTCGCTCGCGGCGCCGACCACCTCGATGGCGATCTGCTTGGTGGCGCCCTCGGCGTCGGCGATCAGCTGCTGGGCCAGGTCGTGGCAGGCCGCGGTCACCGCGGCGGTCAGCTCGGCCTCGGTCGGCTCGATGCCGGAGGCGCCGCTGGCCAGCAGCAGCACCGTGTCGTTGGTGGACATGCAGCCGTCGGAGTCGACCCGGTCGAAGGTGACCCGGGTGGCGGCCCGCAGGGCGGCGTCCAACGTCTCCGGCCCGGCCACCGCGTCGGTGGTGAGCACGCAGAGCATGGTGGCCATGCCCGGGGCGAGCATGCCGGCGCCCTTGGCCATGCCGCCGACGGTCCAGCCGCTCCCCCGGGCCACGGTGGTCTTGGGCCGGGTGTCGGTGGTCATGATCGCCGCCGCGGCCGGGTGACCGCCGTCGCGGGACAGGCCGCGCACCGCGTCGCGGACGCCCGGGAGGAGCTTCTCCATGGGCAGTCGCTCGCCGATGAGGCCGGTGGAGCAGACCGCCACCTCGCCGGCGCCGACCATGAGCCGGGGGCTGCTGGCGGTGAGCGCCGCGGCGGTGTGCTCGGCGGTGGCGTGGGTGTCCTGGAAGCCGGCCGGGCCGGTGCAGGCGTTGGCGCCGCCGGAGTTGAGCACCACGGCGCGGACCACGCCGCCGCGGACGACCTGCTGCGTCCAGAGCACCGGGGCGGCCTTGACCCGGTTGGTGGTGAAGACTCCGGCGACCCCGGCGTCGGGGCCGTCGTTGACGACGAGGGCGACGTCGCCGGCGCCGCTGGACTTGAGGCCGGCGGCCACACCGGTGGCGCGGAAGCCTCGGGGGCTGGTGACGGTCATGGTGCTACTCCAAACCCGGAGAGTCCGGTGATCTCGGGGTGGTCGAACATGAGGTTGGCGTTCTGCACGGCCTGGCCGGCCGCGCCCTTGCCGAGGTTGTCGATGGCGCTGACCACGATCACGCGACCGGAGTCGGCGTCGACGGTGGCCTGGAGGTGGCAGGAGTTGCCGCCCGCGGTGGCGGCCGTGTGGGGCCACGTCCCCTCGGGCAGCAGGTGCACGAAGGGCTCGTCGGCGTAGGCGGCCGCGAGCACCTCGCGCGGGTCGGCCGCGCCGGTGGGGACGGCGGTGACGGTGGCCAGGATGCCCCGCGGCATGGGGGCCAGGACCGGGGTGAAGGAGAGGCTTGTCGCGCCGGTGGCCTGCTTGATCTCCGGCACGTGCTGGTGGGCGCCGACCTTGTAGGGCGACAGGTCGCCCATCACCTCGCTGCCGAGCAGGTGGGGCTTGGCGGCCCGGCCGGCGCCGGAGGTGCCGGAGGCGGCCACCACCACCACGTCGGTGGGGAGGACGGCCCCGGCGGCGATCAGCGGTGCGAGGGCCAGGGTGGTGGCGACCGCGTAGCAGCCGGTGCTGGCGACCCGGGTGGACGCCGCGACGGCGGCTCGCTGGCCGGGCAGCTCGGGCAGCCCGTAGGTCCAGGCGCCGGCGTGGTCGCCGCCGTAGTAGCGGGCCCAGGCGTCGGCGTCGCGCAGCCGGTGGTCGGCACCGAGGTCGACCACCTTGACGGTGCTGGGGAGGGCGGCGGCGAGGGCCGCCGACTGGCCGTGCGGCAGGGCCAGGAAGACCAGGTCCGCGTCGGCCAGGGTGGCCGGGTCGGTCGCCCCGAAGACCAGGTCCAGCCCGGCGAGCTGCGGGTGCACGGCGGCGACGGGCCGGCCGGCCGAGGCGTGGGCGGTGGCGGCGACCAGGTCGAACTCGGGGTGCCCGGCGAGGAGCCGGAGCAGCTCGCCGCCGGCGTACCCGCTCGCGCCCGCGACCGCTACTCGGATGCCCATACCTACCTCCGCATGACTATGCAACGAAGGCTAGCAGCGATGATCCGCCCCTGCAAGTTCATGCGGTGTGGCGCATGAAACTACACCCGATCGTGTTGCATATTGACAGTCGCTTATGTGTGGCCGATGCTGAGAGAGCGCTCTCACGGGCCGTCCCACCCGCGTCCGCGCGGCTCCACCACGCCCACCACCACCCCGCGCCCGCCGCAGGCCGCGGCGGGTGGAAGGAGTCTCCCGTGCCCACCCCCAGGACACTGCTGCGCGCCCTGCTCGCGCTCGCGCTGGCCACCACCGGCGCGGTGGCGGCCGCCTCGCTGGCGCGCGCCACCGGTCCCGCCCTGCTCCCGCTGACCGTCACCAACGCCACCGGCCGCACCGAGCCCACCTGGCTGTACGTCCTCGGCACCGACCTGGCCACCGGCCGGCTCGGCTACGTCACCGCCGGCGGCGCCTTCACGCCCTGGCCGGCCGGCGGGCTGCCGCCCACCCCCGCACCGGACGTCGCCGTGCCCGGCCCGGCCAACGGTGCGAGCACGGTGCTGCGGCTGCCCCGCAACCTCTCCGGCCGGGTCTACTTCTCCTTCGGTGCCAAGCTCAAGCTCTTCCTCACCCCGGACGGCCTGGTCCAGCCCGCGCCCTGGGCGGCCGGCGACCCCAACCGGGACCTGCTGTTCGACTGGTCCGAGTTCACCTACAACGACGCCGGGCTCTGGCTCAACAGCTCACAGGTGGACATGTTCGCCGTGCCCCACGCGGTGAGCGTCACGGGCGCCACCGGGACCACCCGGCGCACCGGGCAACCGGTCGACGACGGGCGCAACAGGGTCATCGCCGCGATCCGCGCCCAGTCGGGCTGGAGCGGCGCCGTGCAGACCCGTTCCGACGGCACGGTGCTGCGGGTGCTCGCCCCCGGCAAGGCCGCCGACGCCGGTCTGTTCAGCCGCACCTACCTCGACCCGTACATCGCCTCGGCCTGGCAGGCGTACGCGACCCGGACCCTGACCGTCGCGCCCTTCACCGACCAGCCGGGCGTGCGCTACTACGGGCGGACCAGCGGCGACGTGCTGGCCTTCACCGACGGCAGCGGCCGGCAGGTGGCCACCTTCCGCCGGCCGTCCAGCGCGGACGTCTGGGGCTGTGACGGCGCGCTGGCCGCCCCCAACGACCTGGTGGTGGGCCCGATCGCCCGGACCCTGTGCGCCGCCCTGCACCGCTCCACGCTGGGCACCCTCGACCTGCAGCCCTCCGGCGGGCCGGCCGACTTCTACCGCGGCACGCTGACCAACCACTACTCGCGGATCGTGCACGCCAACATGGCCGACGGGAAGGCGTACGGGTTCGCCTTCGACGACGTGCTGGCCCAGGAGTCGCTGGTGCACGACGGCGATCCCCGGTCCGCCGGCATCACGCTCAGCCCGTTCGGCCCCGGCGGCGGTCCCAGCCCCACGCCCAGCCCGTCGACCACGGCCACCCCGGGCCCGTTCAGCGCCACCCGCTACCTGCGGACCGGCGGCGGGCTCGACCCGGCCACCGGCGCGCCCGGCACCGTGAGCCTGGCGGCCGCCGGGGGCAACCACGACGGCACACCCACCAACCCGCACGTCTTCACGGCGCGGGGTGTCACCGCCCGGTGGACGGGCGGGGCCACCGCCTTCGACCTCTCCGTCGACGCCGGCACGGCGGTGGGCGACGGTGTCCAGGTACGGGTCTCGTACGACCGCACCGGCGACGGCGGCTGGGACCGGGTGGAGACGTACGCCTACTTCGCCACCGACCCGGTGCCCGGCTGGGAGCACTACCGGCAGACCCAGGGGCTGCGCTCGGCCACCGGCACCCTCGGCGACCTGACCGGCGGCACGGTACGGGTCGAGGTGTGGAACGCCATCGGCGGCACCCCGACCACGCTGGGCGTCGGCGACTCCTCCCGGATCACGCTGCCGTACACCGGCTGAGCGCGCGGACGGGCCCCACCCGTAATGGGTGGGGCCCGTCCGTTCCGTCGTCAGGCGCCGCGCAGGGTCGCGCCGAAGCGGCGGGCCGCCTCGGCCACCGCCGCGTCGCGGGCGGCCACCGCCTCCTCGCCCGCGAGCGTCCGGTCCGGGGCCCGGAACGTCAGCTTGTACGCCAGCGACCGGCGGCCCGCGCCGAGCTGTTCGGACGCGTAGACGTCGAAGAGCCGGACGTCCTCCAGCAGCGGGCCGGCCCCCTCGGCGAGGGCCCGCTCCACCTCGGCGGCCGGGACCGACTCGTCCAGCACCAGCGCCACGTCGATGAGGGCGGGCGGGAAGGTGGAGACGGCCGGACCGGACACCACCGGCGCTTCGGGCAGCGCGTCCAGGTTCAGCTCCATGGCGCTGGTCCGCCGGGGCAGCTCCAGCGTGGCCACCACGGTGGGGTGCAGTTCACCGGCGTACCCGACGGCGGTGCCGTCCACCAGCAGCTCGGCGCAGCGGCCGGGGTGCCAGGGGGCGCGCTCGGCGGCCCGCACGGTGACCCGGTCGGCCGGGATGCCGGCGGCGGCGAGCACCGTCCGGCCCGCCTCGACGGCGTCCGCCCAGCCGGCCGCGCGGCCCGCGCCCCACCAGCCGGTCGGCTCCATCTCCCCGGTCAGCACCACGGCGACGTGCCGCGGCTGGTCCGGCACCACGGCGTCGGCGAGGGCGAACTCCTCGTCGGTGGGGCGCCGGTCCACGCCCATGGCCGGGGGGGCGCCCGCGCCGGGACGCGGGTGGAACACCACGCCGATCTCGTAGATCGCCACGTCGCGCTGGCCCCGGCCGACGTTGCGCCGGAGGATGCCGAGCAGCGGGCCGAGCAGCGTGGTGCGCAGCAGCGGCTCCTCCTCGGACAGCGGGTTGGCCACCCGCACCGCGGGGCGGCGCGGGTCGTCGGCCGGCAGGCCGAGCTGGTCGGCCAGCTCCGCGGAGACGAACGGATGCGCCAGGACCTCGACGTACCCGCGCTCGGCGAGCGACCGGGCGACCGCCCGGCGGCGCTGCTGCGGCGCGGTGAGGCCCCGGCCGGGCGGCGCCGTGGGCAGCACCGACGGCACCCGGTCGTAGCCGTCGAGGCGGACCACCTCCTCGACCAGGTCGGCCGGGTCGGTGAGGTCGGGCCGCCAGGTCGGCGGGGTGACGCTCAGCACGTCACCGCCCGCCGCCGCGGCGACGCCGGTCTCGCCCGGGTCGTCGCCAAGCCGGTCGGCGCCCCGGGTGACCGCGCAGCCGACCTGCTCCAGCAGCTCCACGACCCGCTCCGGCGGGTACGCCACGCCGACCCGGCGCGACGGCAGGTCCACGGGCAGGGTCACCGGGGTACGCGGCCGGACATGGTCGAGGTCGAGGATCTCGGTGCCGACGGTGCCGCCGGCGTGCTCGGTGAGCAGCCGGACCGCCTTCTCCAGCGCGACCAGCGGCAACGCCGGGTCGACGCCCCGCTCCCAGCGCTTGGCCGCCTCGCTGAACAGCTTGTGCCGCCGCGCGGTGCGCCCGACCATGGCCGGGTCCCAGTGCGCCGCCTCGAACAGCACGTCGGTGGTGCTGGCGACGACCTCGCTGGTCTCGCCGCCCATCACCGCGGCCAGCGAGATCGGTCCGGTGTCGTCGCAGATCACCATGTCCTCGGGGACCAGCGTGCGGGTGACACCGTCCAGCGTGGTCAGCTTCTCCCCCGCCTCGGCGCGGCGGACCACCAGCGGGCCGCTGATCCGGTCGGCGTCGAAGGCGTGCATGGGCTGGCCGAGTTCGAGCATCAGGTAGTTGGTGATGTCGACCGGCAGCGAGATGCTGCGGACGCCGGCCACGGTGAGCCGCCGGGACATCCAGCCCGGGGTCTGCGCGGTCGGGTCGACGCCGCGGACCATCCGCGCGGCGAACCGGTCGCAGCCGACGGTGTCGCGCACCTCGACCGGGTACGCCGGCTCGGCGGTCGCGCCGGGGGCCGGGATGTCGGCCGGGTCGCGGAACGGCACCCCGAGGGCGTGCGACAGCTCGCGGGCGATGCCCCGGACGCTGAGCGCGTAGCCCCGGTCCGGGGTGATCTCCAGCTCGACCACGACGTCGTCGAGGCCCACCACCGGGCGGGCGTCGTCACCGGGCTTGGCCGGGGTGTCCTCGGGCAGCACGATGATGCCCGAGTGGTCGTCGCCCAGGCCCAGCTCCTTGGCCGAGGTGATCATGCCGTTGGAGTTGCGCCCGTAGGTCTTGCGCGCGCCGATGTGGAAGTCGCCGGGCAGCACGCCGCCGGGAAGGATCACCACGACGCGGTCGCCCTGGGCGAAGTTGCGCGCACCGCAGACGATCTCCTGCGGCTCGCCGGTGCCGTTGGCGGCGCCGACGTCCACCCGGCAGAACCGGATCGGCTTCTTGAAGCCGGTCAGCTCCTCGATCTCCAGCACCTCACCGACCACCAGCGGCCCGGTGACGGTCTCCCGCAGGTCCACCACGGAGTCGACCTCGATGCCGAGGTCGACCAGAGCCTGCTCCAGGTCGCCGGCGGGCAGGTCGGCCGGGAGGTCGACGTACTCCCGCAGCCAACTGACAGAAACTCGCATGACTGTTAAACCACCGTCTCCGTAACTCGTGCCCGCACCGTCAGACCCCGAACGCGCGGGTGAACCGCACGTCGCCCTCGGCCATGTCCCGCATGTCGCTGACCCCGTGCCGGAACATCACCGTCCGGTCGATGCCCATGCCGAAGGCGAATCCGGAGTAGACCTCCGGGTCGATGCCGCAGGCGCGCAGCACCCGCGGGTTCACCATGCCGCAACCGCCCCACTCGACCCACTGCGGACCGTCCCGGTGCTCCGGGAACCAGACGTCGAACTCGGCGGACGGCTCGGTGAACGGGAAGTAGTGCGGCCGGAACCGGGTCTTCGCGCCCTCGCCGAACATGGCCCGGGCGAAGTGGTCCAGCGTGCCGCGCAGGTGTGCCATGGTGATGCCCTTGTCGACCACCAGGCCCTCGACCTGATGGAAGACCGGGGCGTGGGTGGCGTCCAGCTCGTCGGTGCGGTAGACCCGGCCCGGCACCACCACGTAGATCGGCGGCTTGCGGGTCAGCATGGTGCGCGCCTGCACCGGCGAGGTGTGGGTGCGCAGCACCAGGCCCGAACCCTCCGCGCCCTCCGAGGGGGCGATGTGGAAGGTGTCCATGAGCCCGCGCGCCGGGTGGTCGGCGGGGATGTTCAGCGCGTCGAAGTTGGTCCACTCCAGCTCGACCTCGGGGCCCTCGGCCACCTCGTAGCCCATCCCCACGAACAGGTCGCTGATCTGCTCCATGAGGGTGCTCAGCGGGTGGCGGGCGCCGCGCGGCCGACGGTCGTAGGGCAGGGTCACGTCGACCCGCTCCTCGACCAGCACCCGCTCGGCCTGCTCGCGCTCCAGGACCTCCTGCCGGGCCGCGTAGGCGGTCTCGATGGCCCGGCGGGCCTCGTTGACCCGCTTGCCGGCGTCGGACTTGGCGGCCGGCGGCAGCGCGCCGATCTCCCGGCGGGCCAGCGACACCGGGGACCGGTCCCCGAGGTGCGCCGGGCGCAGCGCGGTCAGCGCGTCCGGGTCGGCGGCGGCGGCGAACGCCTTCTCGGCGTCGGCCACGGCCGCGGCCAGGGCGTCCGGGTCGAGCAGGGCGACCTGCTTCGGGTCGTACGGATCGTTGCGGTAGCTCATGGCGTGCTGGCACTCCCTCACGGCGGCGCCGGCCCTCACGGGCGGCTAGGCGAGTCTACGGACGCGCGGCTTCGCCGCAGCCCGCCGGTGGGAGATCGCGCAGGAGGAAGGGTCAGGCCCGCCGCCCGCCGACACCGGCGGGCTGGCTAAACGAACGCCGAGGCGCGTTCATCATCCGGCTGACTCCCCTGCTGTGTGGCCGCGCGGACCCGCGGGTCGGCGCAGTGCTCTGGCTGAAGCGTACAGGCAGACGGCCGCGGCCGCAGCCAGGTTCAGGCTCTCGGCGCGCCCGTGCAGCGGCACCCGGACCCGGGCGTCGGCCGCGGCGGTCAGCTCCTCGCGCAGCCCGTGCGCCTCGGAGCCGAAGAGCCAGGCGGTCGGGGCGGCCAGCCGGCCCGCGTCGGCGAGGTCGTCGAGGTCGCTGTCGCCGTACCCCGTGGTGGCCAGGACGGTGAGCCCGGCGGACCGCAGCGCCGCGACCACGGCGACCGGGTCGGTGGCGCGGACCACGTCGACGTGGAACAGGCTGCCGGCGGAGGACCGCACGCACTTGCCGTTGTAGGGGTCGACGGCGTCGCCCGCGAAGACCACGGCGCCGGCGCCGGCCGCGTCGGCGGTGCGCAGCACGGTCCCGGCGTTGCCCGGGTCCCGGATCTCGGCGAGCACCGCGACCAGGCGCGGCCCGCGCGCCAGGGCGGTGTCCAGGGGTACGTCGAGGTGCCGGCAGACGGCCACCAGGCCCTGTGGCGCGACCGTCTCGGCGAGCGCGGCGAGCCCCTCGTCGGTGACCTCGGAGACCGGCACGTCGGCCCGGGCCGCCAGCGCGGCGAGGTCGGCGTGCCGGTCGAGGGCGGCCGGGGTGCCGAACAGCTCGACCACGGTGCCGGCGCGGGCGAGCGCCTCGCGGACGGCCTGCGGACCCTCGGCCAGGAACCGGCCGGTGGCCTCCCGGTCCCGCCGGCGCTGGAGCCGGCGGGCGGCGACCACCCGCGGGGTACGCGGGGTGAACGGGCCGGGAACAGCGTCGAGGCGCCTCCCGTGCGGTGCTGACGGCATGGGAGACGCCTCGATCTGCTTGGTACGGGTGGGTCAGGCGGCCTGGGCCGCGGCGCCACCGGTGCCCTCGGCCGCCACGGCGGCGCGGGCCAGCTCGACGATCGCGGCGAACGCCGCGGCGTCGTTGACGGCCAGGTCGGCCAGGATCTTGCGGTCGACCTCGATGCCGGCCAGGCGCAGGCCCTGGATCAGCCGGTTGTAGGTCAGGCCGTTGGCCCGGGCGCCCGCGTTGATCCGCTGGATCCAGAGCTGCCGGAAGTCGCCCTTGCGGTCGCGACGGTCCCGGTAGGAGTACTGCATCGAGTGCAGCACCTGCTCCTTGGCCTTGCGGTAGAGCCGGGAGCGCTGACCGCGGTAGCCGCTCGCGGTCTCCAGCAGGGTACGACGCTTCTTCTGGGCGTTCACAGCCCGCTTGACGCGTGCCATCTCAACTCCTTCTTCGGTTCAGGTGGCGCGCGTCAGCGGCCGAGCAGCTTCTTGATTCGCTTGGTTTCGGCCTTGGCCAGTTCGACCGTGCCGGTCAGCCGCCGGGTCTGGGTGGAGGCCTTCTTCTCCAGGTTGTGACGGAGGCCGGCCTGCTGGGCAACGATCTTGCCCTTGCCGGTCACCTTGACCCGCTTGCCCATACCCGTGTGGCTCTTCATCTTCGGCATGTGGAACGTCTCTCCCTGTTACTGGCCGCTGGTGTCAGCGGTCGGGCCGGTCTCACCGGCTGCTGCGGTCTCGCCGGCCGCCGGGGTCTCGCCACCTGCCGGGGCGGCCGACTCCTCCGCCGCGCGGTCGCGGGGCCCGCCGCGGGACGCCGTGGCGGCGACCGCGGAGGCCTTCACGGCCCGGTGCGGAGCGAGAACCATGATCATGTTTCGGCCGTCCTGCTTCGGCGCGGCCTCGACGTATCCCAGGTCCGTGATCTCGGACTCGAGCCGGCGCAGGAGCCGGTAACCCAGCTCCGGGCGGCTCTGCTCGCGACCGCGGAACATGATCGTCACCTTGACCTTGTCGCCCGCCTTCAGGAACCGCACCACGTGACCCTTCTTGGTCTCGTAGTCGTGCGGGTCGATCTTCGGCCGGAGCTTCATCTCCTTGATGACGGTCTGCTGCTGGTTACGCCGCGCTTCGCGCGCCTTCAGTGCGCTCTCGTACTTGAACTTGCCGAAGTCCATGAGCTTGCACACCGGCGGGCGCGCCATCGGCGCAACCTCGACCAGGTCCAGGTCGACGTCCGCGGCCAGCTGCAGGGCGCGCTCCAGCGGGACGATGCCCACCTGCTCACCCTCAGGGCCGACCAGTCGGACCTCACGTGCCCGGATCTGCTCGTTCACGCGTGGTTCGACGCTGATGGGGCCTCCTCGAGTCGAGTCTCCTACGGTGCCGACTCCGCGGGCTCCCGGACGGGAGCCGACCCGGAAAGCAGAAGGCCCCGGCGTATGCCAGGGCCCACTCGACCGGTCGGCACGATCACAGGATCGCGCATCCGGGACCGGGACGTGCCCGGAACCGGGAGACCGGGACCCGGCCACCTACGGGGGCGACTCGGGTGGGAGCAGGCGCTCCGCTTCAGGACCGCCCGCAGGGCAGTCTGGTCGACCCCGCAACACTACACCCTCGGCCCAGCCCGCCCCAAACCGGGTCAGCGCGGGGCGGCCGGGTCACCGGCCAGGGCGGCCAGGTGGGCCTGGTGCAGGCGGCGCAGGGCGCGGACGGCCTCCACGGCCCGCTCCTTGTCGGCGGCCTGGAGCGCGACCATCGGCAGCAGGTCGTCGTCGTGCAGCTCCAGGCTGGCCCACGGGGCGCCCCGGTCGAACCGGACCCCGCGGATCACCTCCCACGGCAGCTCGTAGGAGCTGATCACGTTGCGAACCCGGACACCCCGGACATCCGCCACCACCCGGGGACGGGTGAAGAGCAGGAAGCCGAGGGCCCCGAAGACACCCAGACCCACCATGGCGAGCTGGTCGCCCCGCTGGAAGCTGCCGTAGCCGTCGCCGGTCGCGCCGGTCAGGGAGGTGGCCACCAGGCTGAACACCACCAGCAGCGTGACGGCCGACGCCCAGCAGACCACCCGGACCCGCCGCGGCCGCACGGTCACCACCGAATCGCTCACGGGACCAGTCTGCCATCCGGCTCGGGCTCGCGTTCCGCCGCCACACGGCGCGGGGCGCGCCGCCGCACGCCGGCCACCACCACGGCCACCCCGGTGAGCACCGCGCCGGCCAGCACCGGCAGGCGCACGCCGGGCCCGCCGGGGACCGCCACGTCCAGCACCAGGGCCCCGCCGAGCTGCCCGGCCACCAGCGCCAGGCCGGTGCGCAGCACCCCGGCGGCGCGGACCCCGACCAGCAGGGCGAGGACGATGCCGACGCCGAACAGGCCGCCGACGTAGAGCCACCACTGGGCGGGCCAGTTCGGGCGGGTGGCCAGGGCTCCGGCCAGCGCCGCCACCGCGGCGATCACCGTGGTGCTGACCGCGAAGTTCAGCGCCAGCCCGGCGGCCGGCCCGATCGCGGCGGCGACCCGGCCGTTGAGCGCGGACTGCAGCGCCACCGCCAGGCCGCCGACGACCGAGAGCAGCACCAGCCCGACCGCCAGGTCGCCGACCGGCCGGCCGAGCTGGGCCATGGTGACCGCGCCGATCCCGAGCAGCGCACCGACGACCCGGGGCGCGGTGAGCGGCAGCCGGCCCGTCGCGGCCAGGCCGGCCCGGTCGACGGCCAGCCCACCGAGGCTGCCCCCGGCCACCTGGGCGATCGTGAAGACCGCCACCCCGAGCGCCGGCACGACGATCGGGCCGATCACCACGATCGCGGCGCCGCCCAGCCCGCCCAGGTAGGCCCACCAGGGCAGGCCGGAGTGGCGCAGCCCGGCCAGCCCGGCACGCATGGCCGGGACCGTGATCAGCCCGAGCAGCACGATGAGGCAACCGCCGAGGTTGTTGACCATGGCGCCGACGAGCGGGTCGCCCGCCCGCTCCCCCAGCTCGGCGTTGACCACGCCCTGCGCGGCCGAGGCCACCCCGCCCAGGACGACCACGGTCAGGGCGGCCGGGACCGGCAGCGGCCTCACAGGCGGCAGGCGTGGATGTTGGTGACCAGGATGGCCCGGGCGCCCAGCTCGTACAGCTCGTCCATGATCCGGTGCACGTCGTCGAGTTGCACCATGGCCTGCACGGCCACCCAGCCCTCCCGGTGCAGCGGGGAGACGGTCGGCGACTCGATGCCCGGGGTGAGCGAGCTGGCCCGGTCCAGCAGGCCGGCCGGCACGTCGTAGGCGAGCATCACGTAGCGGCGGGCGACCAGCACGCCGTGCAGCCGGCGCAGCAGCTGCTCCTGCTGGGCGCCACCGGGGGCGCCGGCCCGGCGGACGAGCACCGCCGAGGAGCGCAGCAGCGGTTCACCGAAGACCACGAGGCCGGCCTGGCGCAGCGTGGCGCCGGTCTCCACCACGTCGGCGACCACGTCGGCCACGCCGAGCCGGATGGCGTTCTCCACGGCGCCGTCCAGCCGGATCACCTCGGCCTTGACGCCCAGCTCGGCCAGGTGCCGCTCGACCAGCCCCGGGTACGCCGTGGCGATCCGGTGCCCGCCGAGCTGCTGCACCGAGTCCACGTCGTCGGGGCGGGCGGCGAACCGGAAGGTGGCCCGGCCGAAGTTGAGGTCGACGACCTCCTCGGCCGGCGCGCCCGAGTCGACCAGCAGGTCCCGCCCGGTGATGCCGACGTCCAGGTCGCCGGAGCCGACGTAGGTGGCGATGTCCTTGGGGCGCAGGTAGAAGAACTCGATGTCGTTGGGCTCGTCCCGGCAGACCAGGTCCTTCGGGTCGGTGCGCTGGCGGTAGCCCGCCTCGCGCAGCATCCCGGCGGCCGACTCGGCCAGGGCGCCCTTGTTGGGTACGGCGACACGCAGCATGGGAGTGCTCCTTCGATCGACGAGGTGATCAGCGGACGGGGCACTCAGAGATGTCGGTAGACGTCCTTCAGCTCGAGACCGGTGGCGAGCATCAGCACCTGGGCCTGGTAGAGCAGCTGGGAGATCTCCTCCGCGGCCCGCTCCGGGCCCTCGTGCTCGGCCGCCATCCACGACTCGGCCGCCTCCTCGACGACCTTCTTGCCGATGAAGTGCACGCCCTTCTCCAGGGCGGCGACCGTGCCCGAGCCCGGGGCGCCGGCGGCGGCCTTGGCCTGCAGCTCGGCGAACAACTCCTCGAACGTCTTCACGGAAGGCGATTCTTCCAGCCGCCCCGGGTGACACCTCCCCCCGGGTCGGCCGGTTCCCGGAGGATGGCCTTCAGGTCGTTGCCGGTCGGCCTGGCAGTTGTCCCAGCCCGGCGGCTCGGGCGCGGGCCACGGCCTCGCCCCGGTCGGCCGCGTGCAGCTTGCCGAGGATGGTCGACACGGTGTTGCGGACGGTCTTCGGGGCGACGGAGAGCCGGCGGGCGATCGCCTGGTTGCCGAGCCCGTGCGCCACCAGGTCGAGGATCTCCATCTCCCGGGGCGTGAGCTCCGGGAACGGCCGGGCCGACGGTGACCGGGGGCCCTCGGCGAAGAAGCGCAGCACCCGCTGGGCGATCTCGGTGCCGAAGACGGCCTCGCCGGCCGCCACGGCGGCCACCGCCCGCGTCACGTCGCCCCGGGCGGCGCCCTTGAGCAGGTAACCGGCGGCGCCGGCGCGGATGGCGGCGTAGACCGACTCGTCGTCGGCGTGCATGGTCAGCACGAGCACCGCGGCGTCGCCCCGGGCGGTGATCCGCCGGGTGGCCTCGACTCCGCCGATGCCCGGCATGGCGAGATCCATCAGCACGACGTCGGGGCGCAGCTCCCCGACCGCGAGCAGGGCCGTCTCGCCGTCGGCGGCGGTGCCGACGACCTCGATCCCGGGCAGCCCGTCCAGCGCCGTGCACAGCCCGTCCAGGAAGATCGGGTGGTCGTCCACCAGGAGCACGCGCACCGCGTCCGGCATGTCAACTCCTCCCGGCCGCGACGGGCACCGGCAGTTCGGCCCGGACCGTCGTACCGCCGCCGGTCCGCGGCTCGACGACGAACGTGCCGCCCAGCTCGTCGGCCCGCTCCCGCATCGACGACAGGCCGACACCGTCCCGGTGCGGGACGTCCAGCCCGCACCCGTCGTCGGTGACCTCCAGCCGCAGCCGGCCGTCCCCGAGGGCCATCCGGACCCGGCAGGTGGTCGCGCGGGCGTGGCGGGCCACGTTCGTCATCGCCTCGGTGACGATGCGGTAGGCGGCGACCTCGACGGCCGCGCTGCTGACCCGCAGCTGGTGGTCGCAGTCCACCTCGACGTCCAGACCGGTGGCCCGCAACGCGGCGGCGTGCTCGCGGACGACGCCCGGCAGCCCGAGGTCGTCCAGGGACGGCGGGCGCAGTCCGTGCACGATCTCCCGCACGTCCGAGACGGACTGGCCGATCACGGACTTGATCTTCGTGGCCAGCGGGTGCGCGGCGGGGTCCGCGGCGACCCGCTCGGCGAGCACGTCGACCTGGAGACTGGCCGCCGCGAGCAGCGGCCCCAGCCCGTCGTGCAGGTCCCGCCGCAACCGGCGCCGCTCCTCCTCGCGGGCACGGACGATGCGCTCTCGCGACTCGCGCAGGTCCTCCTCCAGCCGGGCCGCCCGCACGGCGACCGCGATCTGCCCGGCGAGGTCGGCCAGCAGGTCCAGCTCCCGCGCCTCGAACGGCGCCCCGCCGCTGCGCCGCCCGACCAGCAGGATGCCCTCCTGCCGGCCGTTGCTGACCAGCGGGAACGGCTGCGCGTCGGCCGGCGGGTCGACCCGGTCGCCGGGCACGACCCGGGCGTACGGCACGCGCAGCATGGTCGTCAGGGTCTCCGTGACGGCCTGCAACAGGTCCTCCAGGGCCTCGGTGCGGGACAGCCGCTCGGCCAGCCGGGTCACCACCTCGTACGGGCGGTCCCGGTCGCCGAAGAGCAGCCGGTCGATCCCGCTCATCAGGCGGTCCTTCACCGGGTTGAGGGAGACCGCGACCACGGCGGTCGCCACCAGCGCGGAACCCCGGCTTCCGGCCGGGTCGAGCAGCGCGGAGGTCACCGCGAGGCAGCCGAGGTAGGTGACGACCACGATGGCGGACAGGGCGGTGTAGGTGAGCGTGCGGTCGAGCACGGTGGCGATGTCGAACAGGTTGGCCCGGAGGACGGCCATCCCGGTGGCCACCGGCAGGGCCGCGATGCCGAGGCCCTCCAGCAGGGCGCCCACCCACGGCGCGGTCCACCGGTCGACGAGCAGGCCGACCAGCGTCGTGCCGATGAAGATCAGGGCGGCCAGCGCCAACCAGGCCAGCCGGCGGCGGTCCACGCCGCCGGCCCGGCGCCAGCGGACGATGAACGACGCCATCGCCACCAGGGTCAGGGCGAGCAGCGCGAACAGGGTGAGGTTCGTGACCAGCGGGGCGACGCCCGCCAGCGCCGGCACGCCGAACGGGTTTGCCGCCGCGTCGTCCTCCGTCACCCGGCCCGGCGTGACCACGACCGAGGCCACGAGGACCACGAGCGCGACCGTCGTGGCGGAGCGGACCCAGCTCCAGCGCGGCGACGGCGGACGGCCGTCCGGGAAGAGCAGCAGAGGGTACGTGGTGGCGCAGACCCACGCGACCGCGAACAGCGCGTTCTGCGCGAGGACCAGCATCGGGCCGGTCGGGCAGCCCGGACAGGCCGCCAGGGCGTGCTGCGCGAGCCCGTCGAGGATCGCGGCGCCGAACTGGAGCACACCGACGGCGAGGAAGAGCCAGCCGACGCCGTTGGCCGGCCGGTGCACCGCGATCACCGCGCCCACCAGCGGGAAGGCCAGGAACCCGGTGAACCAGACGAGGTCCGCGGCGGTCGGCGGGGTCACGCCGGAGACGAAGGCCGCCCCCACCGCGGTCAGGCCGTAGCAGGCGACCGACAGGGCGAGGCTGCCGACGGCGACGGCACGGGCGGCGCCGCGACCTGCCACGGGACCCTCCTCGCTTCCGGCGGTGCGGACGACCCTAACGTCGCCGGCGTCCCGGTGTCGCGGGACGTTCGTCCCGTTCCGTCCGGGTGATCGGCGGGCACGGCGGGGACGGGCGTCCATCGCGCCCGGGGCGCGGACCGGCGAAGAGTCGGGGGGCAGGCAGAACCCTCCTCACCACGTTGGAGATCGCATGTCCACGATCACTACCGGCGCCGGCGTCGAACCGGTCACCCCGCAGGCTCCGGCGCGAGCCGGCCTGGGCGTCGCGGCCGGCGCCTCGCTGGCGCTGTTCGCGTTGATGTTCGGCACCTGGACCCCCGAGTCGCCGGAGGTGGGCCGGACGGACCCCGCCGGCATCCGGGCCTGGGCCGCCGATGCCGCGTCCACCCTGCAGCTCAACGCGTTCGCCGGGGTCCTCTCCGTCGTCGCGCTGCTGGTGCTCACGGCGGCGCTCGCGAACCTGATCCGGCAGGCCGCGCCGAACTCGGTGCTCGGCGGGATCACGCTGCTCGGTGGCGGTCTGCTCGCCGCCATCAACACGCTCGTCACCGGCTTCACCCTGCTGTGGGTGCTGCCCGACCTGACCACGCTGGACGACGCCACGGTGCAGACCTGGTACGCCACCGCACACGTCGGGCAGATGCTGGGCGAGGTCGCCGTGGTGGCCCAGTCGCTGCTCATGGGCGCGTTCTCGCTGGCCGCCCTGCGCGGGCGGATCGTGGCCCGCTGGCTGTGCTGGCTCGGCATCGTCCTGGCCGGCGCCGGTCTCACCAGCGTGGCCGGGGTGGTCGTGCCGTCGCCGGTCTTCCAGACCACCTGGCTGGTCGGGCTCTACGGCTGGGTGCTGTGGCCGCTGCTCGCGTCGGTCACGTTCGCGGTGCGGCTGCGCCGCCGGTAGCGGCGCCGACGTTCGCGGGGAAACGCCGACGGGCCGCCCGGGGAGGGCGGCCCGTCGGTCGTGCGCGCGGACGGAGGTCGCTCAGGCGCCGAAACCCACCCGCTGGCCGTTCGTGGCGTCGAGGCCGCGGATGGCCAGTGCGGCGTCGAGCGCCGCCACGGTGGCCGCCCAACCCTTGTCCTCCGCCGAGCCGGGCAGCCCGGCCCGGTCCCGGGCCTGCTCGATGGTCTCCACGGTGAGGACCCCGTGTGCCACCGGCTTGCCCTCGTCCAGCGCCACCCGGGTCAGCCCCTCGGTGACCGACTGGCAGACGTAGTCGAAGTGGGCGGTGGCGCCCCGCACCACCACGCCGAGGGCGACCACCACGTCGTACCGGCGGGCCATGGCCTGGGCCACCACGGGCAGCTCGACCGAGCCGGCCACCCGGGCCACCACGGCCCGCGCGCCGGACGCCTCGGCGGCGGCCACCGCCCGGTCGACCATGTGGTCGGTGAGGTCGCCGTGCCAGCGCGCGGCCACGATGCCGACGGTCAGCCCGCCGGCGTCCACCGCGGCCACGCCCGGTTCGCCGAATCCCGCCATGTCTACGCTCCGATCTCGTCGCCGGCCACCGGGCGACCCATCGGCGCCTCGGTCACCTCGTCCAGCCCCTCCAGGAGGTGGCCCATCCGGTCCCGCTTGGTGCGCAGGTAGCGCACGTTCTCCGGGTTGGACCGCACGGGCAGCCCCTCCCGGCCGCTCACCGTGAGGCCGTACCCCTCCAGGCCGGCCCGCTTGGCGGGGTTGTTGGTCAGCAGCCGCATCGAGCGGACGCCGAGGTCGTAGAGGATCTGCGCGCCGGTGCCGTAGTCCCGTGCGTCGGCCGGCAGGCCCAGGTCGAGGTTCGCGTCCACGGTGTCCCGGCCCTGGTCCTGGAGCTGGTACGCCTGGAGCTTGTGCAGCAGGCCGATGCCGCGCCCCTCGTGCCCGCGCACGTAGAGCACCACGCCCCGGCCCTCCTGCGCCACCCGGGCCAGCGCGGCCTGCAGCTGGGGACCGCAGTCGCAGCGCAGCGAGCCGAAGACGTCGCCCGTGAGGCACTCGGAGTGCACCCGCACCAGCACGTCCCGCCCGTCGCCCAGGTCACCCATGACCAGCGCCACGTGCTCGGCGGGGTCGTGCTCGGCGCGGTAGCCGAGCGCCCGGAACACCCCGTACGGGGTGGGCATCCGCGCCTCCGCGACCTGCTCGACCTGCTTCTCGGTGCGCCTCCGGTGTGCGATCAGGTCCGCGATGGTGACCAGGGTCAGCCCGTGCTCGGCGCAGAACTTCTCCAGGTCCGGCAGGCGCATCATGGTGCCGTCGTCGTTGACCAGCTCGCAGAGCACCCCGGCCGGGCGCAGCCCGGCCAGCCGGGTCAGGTCCACGGCCGCCTCGGTGTGCCCGGGGCGGCGCAGCACCCCGCCCTCGCGGGCGCGCAGCGGCACCACGTGCCCGGGACGGGCCAGGTCGGTCGGGTCGGTCGACGCGGCGGCGAGCAGCCGGATGGTGTGCGACCGGTCGGCCGCGGAGATCCCGGTGCTGATCCCCTCCCGCGCGTCCACGGTCACCGTGTACGCGGTGCCCCGGCGGTCCTGGTTGGTGTGGTGCATGGGCGGCAGGTCCAGCCGGTCGCACTCGCTCTCGGTGAGCGGCACGCAGATGTAGCCGGAGGTGTAGCGGACCATGAACGCGACCAGCTCCGGGGTGGCCAGTTCGGCCGCGAAGATCAGGTCGCCCTCGTTCTCCCGGTCCTCGTCGTCCACCACCACGACGGGCCGGCCGGCGGCGATGTCCGCCACCGCCTGCTCAATGCTGCCGAAAGTGCTCATGCCACGGCCTCCGAGTACGTCGGCGGAATCGGGGTGCGGGCGGGCGGGGTGGCGCGGGAGGTGCGCCACCAGGCGTACAGGCCGGCGGCGCAGAACCCGCCGTAGACCAGGTACATGGCGGCCGACGGGTAGAAGCCGCCCTGCAGCAGCAGCGGCACGCCGACCGCGTCGACGGCGATCCAGATCAGCCAGAACTCCACCCAGCCGCGGGCCATGCCGTAGGTGGCGAGCAGGCTGCCCACCAGGATCCAGGCGTCCGGCAGCGGCCCCCAGGAGCCCAGCGCGGCCAGCACCGGGTAGGCGGCCGCGGTGCCGACCGCCGCGGCGGCGAGCAGGCCGAGCCGCTCGCGCCAGGTGGCCCAGCGCGGGACGACCGCGGGCTGCTCCCCGCCGCCCGCGCGGCGGTTGCGCGACCAGCGCCACCAGCCGTAGACGCTGACCGCGAAGAAGAAGACCTGCCGGCCGGCCTGGCCGTAGAGGTCGTGCGCCTGGGGGGTGGCGAACACCCCGCCGAGGAAGACGGTGAACAGCAGCGCGTTGCCGATCATGCCGACCGGCCAGGCCCAGACCACCCGGCGCAGCCCGAGCAGCGCCGAGGCGAGGCCGAAGACGTTGCCGACGATCTCCCGGACCAGCACCGGCGACCCGGCCACGTGCACCTGGGCGTCGAGCAGCCAGCCGAGCGGGCCCATCACCGGTCGCCTCCCGCCACGCGGTCGCCGAGCAGCCGCTCGACGTACTTGGCCAGCACGTCCACCTCGAGGTTGACCGGGTCGCCGACGCCCCTGGCGCCGAGGGTCGTGAGCTTGAGGGTGGTGGGGATCAGCCCCACCGAGAACCAGTCGTCGCCGACCTCCGCGACGGTCAGCGAGATGCCGTCGACGGTGATCGAGCCCTTCTCCACCACGTACCGGGCCAGCGCGGCGGGGAGCCGGAACCGGACCGTCTCCCACTGCGCGGCCGGCTCCCGGCTGAGCACCTCGCCGACCCCGTCGACGTGTCCCTGCACCAGGTGGCCGCCGAGGCGGCTGTTCAGCGCGGCGGCGCGCTCCAGGTTGACCGGGTCGCCGGGGCGCAGCGCGCCGAGCGCGGTGCGGCGCAGCGTCTCCCCCATCACGTCGGCGGTGAAGGTCCCGCCGTCGACGTCGACCACGGTGAGACAGACCCCGTTGACCGCGATGGAGTCGCCGTGCCGGGCGTCCGAGGTGACCAGCGGGCCGCGGACCGCGACCAGCGCCGAGTCACCCCCGGTCTCCGTGGTCCGGACGATCTCGCCCAGTTCCTCGACGAT
The DNA here is from genome assembly GCF_900091435.1 of Micromonospora chaiyaphumensis. GTDB lineage: Bacteria > Actinomycetota > Actinomycetes > Mycobacteriales > Micromonosporaceae > Micromonospora > Micromonospora chaiyaphumensis. The sequence goes on along the minus strand of NZ_FMCS01000005.1, from coordinate 461,876 downwards.
GCCGGTGAACATGTCAGGCCTCCCTCTTCCGGGGCAGCGCGGTGATCCGCAGGTCGGGACCGACCTGCGTAACGTCGGTGAGCTCCAGGTCGATGGCGTCGGCGATGGTGGTCACGCCGGCGTCCAGCAGCGCGGTCGGGCCGGCGCCGAGCAGCTTCGGCGCGACGTACCCGACGATCTTGTCGACGAGGCCGGCGGCGAGGAACGCGCCGGCCAGGGTGGGGCCGCCCTCCAGCAGCGCGGCCCGCACGCCACGGTGGTGCAGCTCCGCGAGCAGGGCCGCGAGGTCGACCCGGCCGTCCCGGCCGGCGCCCACCTCCGCGGCGGTGGCCACCCAGGTCCGGGCGGCGCCGTCGCGGACCCGGGCCTCGGCCGGGGTACGCCCCGAGCTGTCCACCACCACCCGCAGCGGCTGCCGGATGGCCAGGGTGCCGTCGCGCAGGTTGCGGGCGGTGAGCCGGGGGTCGTCGGCGAGCACGGTGCCCACCCCGGCGATCACCGCGTCGACGGTGCCGCGCAGGGCGTGCACGTCGATCCGGGCCGCCTCGGAGGTGATCCACATGCTGGTGCCGTCGGCCGCCGCGGAGCGCCCGTCGAGGGTGGCCGCGTACTTCCAGATCACGTACGGCCAGCCGCGGCGCATCGAGGTGAGCCAGGCGACGTTGCCGGCCTCGGCCTCCTCGGCGCGTACCCCGAGCTCGACCTGGATGCCGGCGGCGCGCAGGGTGGCCGCGCCGCCGGAGGCGACCGGGTTGGGATCCGGGACGGCGACCACCACGCGGGCGACGCCGGCCGCGATGAGCGCGTGGCTGCAGGGGCCGGTGCGGCCGGTGTGGTCGCAGGGTTCCAGGGTGACCACGGCGGTGCCGCCGCGGGCGCGCCTGCCCGCCTGCGCCAGCGCGACGATCTCGGCGTGCGGACCGCCCGCGTACGCGTGGAAGCCCTCGCCGGCGACCTCGCCGTCGGCGTCCAGCAGGACGCAGCCGACGACGGGATTGGGGCTGGTCGCGCCGAGGCCACGGGCGGCCAGCGCGATCGCACGACGCATCGCCTCGTCCACGGAGACGCTCGCCATCGCCAGCCCTGCCCTCTCGCTCGCCGGTCGCGCGCGGGCGGGCCAGGGAGCGGTGCGGCACGGGTGCCGCGGACACGCGGCGGCGGAGGTCCGGGGACGGCACAGCCGACCCCGGGGAGCCCACGCGGCGGCTGAGGGTGCTCAGCGCCCGGCAGGGCCCTCCCCGTCCCGCGCGCTGTCTCCCATCCGGACTGTCTGGGGGCGGACGAGCCGCACCCCAACCGTCGGCCCCGGATTCTCACCAGGTCCACCGTCCGGCCGAAGCCGTCCGGGTCGCGGGCTTACCACGGTCGGGCCGTGGATCACCGCCGGTTCGGAATTTCACCGAGCCCCGCCAGCGCGTGGTGGGTACACGGGAAGTCTTACACGCCGGGCGGGGGGTCACGCCACAGAGGCGAGGTACCTCACAGGGAACTGAGCACGATCACGTAACTCCGCGGCGGCGGTCCACCGCCACGTACGAGCCGGGTTGGCTCTTGGCGACCGTCTTCATCTCGGAGGCGACGGCGATCGCCTCCAGGGGATCGGTGAACCGTTTGCCGGAATCGGACAGGGAGACGCCGATGGAGAGGGTGACCAGGGCGGCGCGGCGGATGTTGCCCCGCCGGTCCTTCAGCTCGACGAAGCCGCGCTCACGGTCGGTCGGGTCGTAGAGGGCGTCGGCGGCCTTCTCGAAGTCGACCACGGCCCGGCTGGTCAGCGGCCGGACCTGGGACGGGGTGCAGACGATGACGAAGTCGTCGCCGCCGACGTGGCCGAGGAAGGCCGGCGGCAGGCCGATCGAGACCACCGCGCGGTGCAGGCTGCGGGCCAGCGCCGAGATGAACTCGTCGCCGCGGACGAAGCCGTACCGGTCGTTGACGCTCTTGAACCGGTCGATGTCGATGTAGCCGACGGCGTAGTCGACGCCGCTGCGCACCCGGTCGCTGATCTCCCGCCGGATCCGGCTGTTGCCGGGCAGCCCGGTCAGCGGCGAGACCTCCCGGAACTCCTTGTTGCGGCGCAGCGTGGAGCTGACCCGGGCGACCAGCTCGGCGGTGTCGAAGGGCTTGACCAGGTAGTCGTCCGCGCCCGCGCTGAGGCCGTTGACCTTGTCGGACGTCATGCCCTTGGCGGTCAGCATGATCACGGGCAGGGCCGAGGTCATCGGGTCCGCGCGCAGCCGGCGGGTCAGTTCCAGGCCGTCGATCCGCGGCATCATGAGGTCGACCACGGCCAGGTCCGGCCGGTGCCGCTCGATGACCTCCAGGGCCTCCTGGCCGTCGCCGGCGTGCAGCACCTCGAACCCGTGCAGCCGCAGGTTGAACTCGACGAAGCGGGCGATGTCCTCGTCGTCGTCGACGACCAGGATCACGTCGGGTCGGTCGCCGGCCGGGTCCATCTCAGGCCCCGGTCGTCGCACGTTCCGCCAGGCCGCGCAGCCGGCGGACCGCCTCGGCCGGGTCGTCGGCGCCGTAGACCGCGGTGCCGGCCACGAAGGCGTCGGCGCCCGCGGCGGCGGCCTGCTCGATGGTGTCCGCGGCGATCCCGCCGTCGACCTCGATGCGCAGCTCCAGGTGGCCGCTCGCGATGTGCTGCCGGGCGGTGCGCACCTTGTCGAGCAGTTGCGGGATGAACCGCTGGCCGCCGAAGCCGGCCTTGATCGTCATGATCAGCAGCGTGTCGAAGCTCGGCAGCAGGTCCAGGTACGGCTCGATCGGGGTGTCCCGGTCGATCGCCAGCCCCGCCTTCGCCCCGGCCGAGCGCAGGTCCTTGGCCAGGGCCACCGGGTCGTCGCACGCCTCGGCGTGGAACGTCACGTTGTACGCGCCGGCGTCGGCGTATCCGGGCGCCCACCGGCGCGGGTCCTCGATCATGAGGTGCACGTCGAAGGGCAGCTGGGTCGCCGCGCGCAGGCTCTGCACCACCGGCAGCCCGATGGTCAGGTTGGGCACGAAGTGGTTGTCCATGACATCCACGTGCAACCAGTCCGCGGCGTGCTCGACGGCGCGGACCTCGTCGGCGAGGCGGGCGAAGTCGGCGGCCAGGATGCTGGGCGCGACGATCAGCGGCGGTACGGTCACCGGGCCAGTGTACGAAGGCGGTCACCCGCCGTCCGCAGCGCGGCACCGCCGGAAGCCCGCTGTGACCCGGCCGTGACCCGCGGTGCAGAATCGGCCGGTCCGGCGCGGAAAGTCGGCACGAATAGGCATTCGCGACTGGCCGATCGCTCGAAACAGGGCGAAACTCCTACAGGGACTGTCACGTATGCTGCACGCCCGGCCGCGGGGAAACGTCGCACGGGCCGCGGCGACCGGCTGTCATCTCCCGGGAAGGGCGGACGATGCGACGGTGGCTCCTGGCGCTGGCGCTGGCCGGCACGGCGACGGTGGCCCTGACCGGCTGCGTCCCACCGCACCGGGCGGACGGCGACCTCACCGACGACTGGGCCGCGCTGCCGGCGCCGCGCCTGTTCGTTCCCGCCACGGACGCCTGCCTGCCCCGCCTGACCGCCGTGGTGCAGGCCGCCACCTACGAGACGGTCGACTGCGCGGGCAGCCACCTGGCCGAGTCGGTGCACGTCGGCACCTTCACCGGGCCGGCCGCGCAGGGCGCGCGGCCGGAGCCGGGCTCGCCCGCGCTGCGCACCGCCCGCGCCGAGTGTGACCAGCGCGCCCGCGAGGTGATCGGCGGGGACTGGCACTCCGCGCGGCTCACCCTGAACATCGCGCTGCCCCCGGTGACCGCCTGGGTGGCCGGCGCCCGCTGGTTCCGCTGCGATCTGGCCGAGACCGACAGCATCGACAACACCCGGCCGATCAACCGGGTGGGCAGCCTGCGCGGCGCCATGGTGGGCGACAGCCCGCTGGTGCACCGCTGCTTCGACCCGAAGCTGATCGGCGACAACCTGAACTACATGGCCCCCGTGCTGTGCACCGAGCCGCACCGCGCCGAGTTCGTCGGTGTCTTCGAGGAACGGGACATGAGCTGGGCGGACTTCACCCGGGCCGCCCCGCAGGTGCACCGCCGGTGCATGGCGCTGATCGCCGCCTTCGCCGCGGTGCCGAACAACGCCGAGCTGCCCTACCGGGCCGGTTCGATCTTCTACCCGCCGTCGCAGCGGGAGTGGGAGGAGGGCGACCGGGGGGTGCGCTGTTTCCTGTGGAGTGACGACCGGAAGCTGACCCGGTCGATGCGCGGGGCGGGTCCGGAGGGACTACCCGTCGGTTGAGCCGCCGGTGCCGTATGCTGCACCGCCGAGGCGTACCCGGCGCTCCGCGCCGGTGGGGCGACCAGGGACGACGGGGAGGTCGGTCGCGATGCGGCGATGGTGGGCGGCGGTCGCCGTGGGGGTCACGGCCGCGCTGGCGCTCGGCGGCTGCGGCGCGCCGGCCGGGGTCGACCGCGACCTGGCCGACGACTGGCCCGCCCTCGGCGCCCCGGTGGCGTTCGTGCCCCAGGCCGACGCCTGCCACACCACCATCCAGGACGTCGGCTACCTCAGCGGCTGGAACCCGGTCGACTGCTCGACCGCGCACCGCGCCGAGACGCTGCACGTGGGCACCCTGACCGGTCCGGACGCCGGCCGGGGCGCTCCCCCGCGCGCCGGGTCGGCCGGCATCCGGACCGCCCACGCCGAGTGCGCCAAGCAGGTCGACAAGGCGGTCGGGGCCGAGTGGCACTCGGGGCGGCTGCGGCTGTCGGTGGTCTTCCCGTCGGCCCTGGCCTGGACCGGCGGGGCCCGCTGGTTCCGCTGCGACGTCTCCGAGGTGGCCAGCCTGGACGACGGCAGTGTCGTGGCGCGCCACGCCAGCCTGCGGAACGCGTTGAAGGCCGGCTCGCCGCTGGCGCTGGGCTGCTTCAACCCGAAGCTCCGCAAGGACCACGTGGAGGAGATGAAGCCGGTCGCCTGCACCGCCAAGCACCACGCCGAGTTCGTCGGGGTCTACCACTTCCCCGACATCAGCTACGCCGAGTTCGACCGCACCCCGCTGCGGGCGCACAAGGGCTGCCGCGGGCTGATCGCGAAGTACGTCAAGGTGCCCGACAACGGCGACCTCGTCTACCGGGCCGGCACGATCATCTACCACCCCTACAAGGAGGAGTGGGCGGACGGCGACCGCGGCGTGCAGTGCTTCCTCTGGGTCTCGGACCGCACGCTGACCCGCTCGCTCAAGGGCGGCGGCACCAAGGCGCTGCCGATCACGTGAGCGCGGGCGGGGCGGGCCCGCGGGCCCACCCCGCCCGGGTCGCTCAGCCGACCTGGAGCGTCACGTCGTCGACGACGAAGCTGGTCTGGAGCGAGGCGTCCTCGACCCCGGTCCACTTCAGCGTGACGGTCTGCCCGGCGTACGCGGCCAGGTTGAAGCTGCGCTGCGCGTAACCGCTCGCCGCGTTGAGGTTCGAGTACGTCGCGAGGGTGGTCGAGCCGACCTGCACGGTCAGCTTGTCGTACGCGGTGCTCGTGGTGGTCTCGGCCGTGTCGATGTGCAGCCAGAACGACAGGGTGTAGCTGGCGCACCCGGCCGGGATGCTCACCGACTGCGACAGCGTGTCCGTGTGGGTGCTGCCGTAGCCGTCCAGCCAGGCCTTGTAGGAGCCGGTCCGGGCCGCCTGGCTCGACGAGTTCGTGACCACGCCCGAGGTGGCCGTCCACGAGGTGCTGCCCGACTCGAAGCTGCTGTTGGCGATGAGCTGGCCGCCGGTGCAGCCGCCGGTGCCGGTCACCGTGAGGGTGTAGCCGGCGCTGCGGGTGACCGAGCCGGTGCCGGTGACCGTGACGGTGAAGGTGCCGGTGGTGGCCGTCGCGGAGGCGGTGACCGTCATGGTGGCCGAGCCGCCCGAGGTGACCGAGGACGGGCTGAAGCTCACCGTCACCCCGCTCGGGGCGCCCGTGGCCGACAGGCTGACCGTCTGGGCGCTGCCGCTGGTGGTGGCGGTGCTGACCGTGGCCGTGGTGGAGCCGCCCCGGGCCACGCTGCCCGAGGTGGGGCTCACCGCGACGGAGAAGTCGTTGGTGGGGGTGCCGCCGCCGACCGCGAGCTGCCAGATCGCGTACGCCACACCGTCGGCGCTGCGGTTGAGCACCGTCGCGCTGATGTTGCTGGTCGTGTCGCAGGAGCGGTGGTAGCAGGAGTCGTACGCGGAGTTGGCCGTGCCGCCCCACTTGGCGGCCTGGGCGGTGGTCTTGCGGGCGCTGGCGCCGGCCGCGTAGCCGGAGGTGGGGATGCCGGCCTGCTGGAAGGAGTAGTCGTCGGAGCGGCCCTGGCCCTCGACGTTCTCCTCCGGCTGGAGGCTCAGCGAGTCCCAGTACGCCTTCAGGGGCGCCGCCGTGGTGGAGGTGAGCCGGTTGATGAAGTAGCCACCGTTGGTCGAGCCGACCATGTCGAAGTTGTAGTAGCCCTTGATGTAGCCGCGCTGGGTGGCGCTGAGCGAGTTGACGTAGAACTCCGAGCCGTTGAGGCCCTGCTCCTCGTCGGTCCACCAGGCGAAGCGGACCCGCTTGGTCATGCTCGGGTTCTGCTGGGCGAGGACCAGCGCGTTCTCCAGCAGGGTGGCCGAGCCGGAGCCGTTGTCGTTGATGCCCGGGCCGGCGGAGACGCTGTCCAGGTGCGCGCCGAACATGACCACCTGGTCGGCGGGGCCCTGCGGCCACTCGGCGATCAGGTTGTTCGACGGGTAGGTGCACGCGGAGCAGTACTGCTCGGTGACCGTGTAGCCGGCGGCCTGGAGCTTGGCCTTCACGTAGCTGACCGAGGCGGTGTAGCCCGCCGAGCCGGCCCGCCGGTTGCCGCCGTTGCTGGTGGCGATGCTGTTGAGCTGGGTGAGGTGGGCCTGGACGTTGGTCACCGAGATGTCCGGCGCGGCGGCGGCGAGCGCGGGGGCGGCGCTGACGGGCGCGGGGGCGGCGCCGGCCGGTGCGGGGGCGGCCAGGGTCGCCGTCACGGCGGCGAAGAGGGCGAGCGCGAGGCCCGCGGTCGGCGTTCTGCGTCTCATGGAGACTCCTCGTGGGGGTCGGCGGGACGTGCTGGCGGGGTGGCGCGACCCGTGGGCCCCGGTGGGAGCCCCGGCGTCGGCGGACCGGTGCTCGGACAGTTACATGTATCAATGTAAGAGTCAACGGGGATGTCACATGACACAAAGCGGGACCGGCGTCGCCGGTCCCGCTTTTGGGTTCACCTGTGGACATTCGGCCCGTCGGCCGCGTAAGCGCTCAGCCCTTGCGCAGCACCGCCAGGAACATCGCGTCCGTGCCGTGCCGCTGCGGCCACAGCTGGACCGTGGGGCCGTCGCCCAACCCGGGCATGCCGGCCGGCAGCAGCGGGCGGGCGTCGACGAAGTCGACCGGGAAGCCGCACCGGCGCGACGCCTCGGTCACCGTCACGTGCGTCTCCACCGTGTGCGGCGAGCAGGTCACGTAGGCGACCAGGCCACCGGGCCGGACCGCCCGCAGCGCGGCGGTGAGCAGCTCCCGCTGCAACCGGGTCAGCGGCGGCAGGTCCGAGGGCTGGCGGCGCCAGCGCGACTCGGGCCGCCGGCGCAGCGAGCCGAGGCCGGTGCAGGGCGCGTCGACCAGCACCCGGTCGAAGTGCCCCTCGGGCAGCTTCGGATCGGCACCGACCGTGCGTCCGTCGGTGTTCACCACGGCGACCGGCAGGCCCCGGGTGGCCTGGGCGACCAGCCGGGCGCGGTGCTCGGCGACCTCGACCGCGGTGAGCCGGGCGCCGCGCTCCGCGGCCAGGGCGCCGAGCAGGCCGGCCTTGCCACCCGGACCGGCGCACAGGTCGAGCCAGCGGCCGTCCGGGCCGTCCAGCGGCGCCACCGCGAGGGCGTTCGCCACGAGCTGGGAGCCCTCGTCCTGGACGTGGGCGCGCCCCTCGGTCACCGCCGCCAGCTCACCCGGCGCGCCGCCGGCCAGGTAGACCGCGTACGGCGAGAAGGCGCCCGGAGCCCCGCCGACCTCGTCGGCCAGCGCCACCGGGTCGGCCAGCCCCGGCCGGGCGCACAGGTGCACGGGCGGGCGCTCGTTGTCCTCGATGAGCAGCCGGGCGGTCTCGCGCAGGTCGCCGCCGAGCGCCTCGGCGAAGGCCCGGACGATCCACTGCGGATGGCTGTACGCCAGCGCCAGGTGGCCGATGGGGTCGGTCTCCTCGGACGGGGCGAGCTTGGCCACCCAACCGTCGATGTCCCGGCCGGCCACCTCGCGGAGCACCGCGTTGGCGAACCCGGTGGCGCCGGGCCCGACGGTCCGGACCAGGTCCACCGTGGACGACACGGCCGCGTGCGCCGGCACCCGGGTGTGCAGGAGCTGGTAGGTCCCGAGCCGCAGCGCGTCCCGCACCGGCGGGTCGATCCGCTGCACGTCCCGGCCGGCCGCGTCGGCGATGATCGCGTCCAGGGTGCCGGTGTGGCGCAGCGTGCCGTAGGTCAGCTCGGTGGCGAAGGCGGCGTCCCGGCCGGTCAGCCCCTCGTCGCGGAGCATCGCGGGCAGCACCAGGTTGGCGTACGCGTCGTCCCGGTGCACCGCGGCGATCGCCTGGTAGGCGACGTGCCGGGGCAGGTCCACGGCCGGCCGGGCCGGCCGCCGTGCGCCGCCACGGCGGTCGGCGCCGAAGCGCCCCTCGCGCGGCGGCCCGTCACCCCGGCGCGCGGGACGGTCGCCGCGCTCCGGCCGGCCGCGTTCGCGGGACCCGTCGCCGCCCGTGAACCGCCCGGCGTCGCCGGAACGGCCGCCGCGCGGACCGTCGGAGAAACGCCCGGGCTCGGAGGGCCCGGTCACGCGAGCACCTCGCCGGCGGCGACCCGGGCGCCGCGCGCCCAGTCGCCGGCCGACATGGCCCTCTTGCCGGCCGCGCGCACCTCGCCGAGCTGCACCGGGACGGTGCCCGTGCCGGCCAGCACGCGGGACTTCTCCACCAGCAGCTCGCCGGGCTTCAGCTCCGGGCCGTTGGCTACCGCGATGACCGGGCCGAGCTTGACCCGGTCGCCGCGGAAGGTCGTCCACGGGCCGGGCGCCGGGGTGCAGGCGCGGATGCGGCGGTCCACCGCGAAGGCCGGGTCGGCCCAGCGGACGCGGGCGTCCTCGACGCTGAGCTTCGGCGCGAGGGAGACCCCGTCGGCCGGCTGCGGCTCGGCCCGGGCCGTGCCGGCCGCCAGCGCGTCGAGCACGGCCACCAGCAGCCCGGCGCCCGAGTGGGCGAGCCGCTCCAGCAGGTCCCCGGAGGTGTCGGCGGGCCGCACCTCGTCGGTCACGGTGCCGTAGACGGGGCCGGTGTCCAGGCCCTCCTCCAACTGGAAGACGCTGGCCCCGGTCAGCTCGTCGCCGTGCAGCACGGCGTGCTGCACGGGTGCCGCGCCACGCCAGGCGGGCAGCAGCGAGAAGTGCAGGTTGATCCAGCCGAGCCGGGGGATCTCCAGCGCCGCCGGCGGCACCAGCGCGCCGTAGGCGACCACCGGCACGCAGTCCGGGGCCAGCTCGCGCAGCCGGTCGAGGAACTCGGGCTCGCGCGGCCGCGCCGGGGTGAGCACCTCGATACCGTGCGCGTCGGCCCACGCCCCGACCGGGGAACGAACCAGACCCCTCCCCCGGCCGGCGGGCGCGTCGGGGCGGGTGACCACGGCGAGCAGCTCGTGACCGGAGGCGGCGATGGCGTCCAGCGCGGGCACGGCGACGGCCGGCGTGCCGGCGAAGACCAGGCGCATCCGGGTCACCGCCCCAGGCCGAAGGGGTTGCCGGCGGCGTGCGGGCTGAGCTTGACGGTGGGCGGGGCGGCCTCGTCGTACCACTCGGCCTGGCGGATCGCCTTCATGGCCTCCTTGCGGCCGGCCGGGTCGAGCCGGTCGACGAAGAGCACGCCGTCGAGGTGGTCGGTCTCGTGCTGCACGCAGCGGGCCATGAGGCCGGTGCCGACGATCTGCAGCGGGTCGCCGTAGCCGTTGAAGCCCTTGGCGATCACGTTCTGCCGGCGCTTCGTGTCGAAATAGAGCCCCGGGATGGACAGGCAGCCCTCCGGGCCGTCCTGCTCCTCCTCGTCGGGGAACTCCAGCACCGGGTTGACCAGGTGGCCGAGGACGTCGTCGACGTCGAAGGTGAACACCCGCAGGCCCACCCCGAGCTGGGGCGCAGCCAGGCCGGCGCCGCTCTGCTCGCGCATCGTGTCGGTCAGGTCGGCGATGAGCTTGCGCAGCTCGGCGTCGAAGTCGACCACCGGGTCGGCCGGCGTGCGCAGCACCGGATCGCCGAACAGACGGATGGGCTGGACGGTCACGCGGAGTGGCTCCTTGTCTGGGACGGGTGGTGCCGTACCAGTCTACGGAGTCGATCCGGTCGCCCCGGCCGGCGTACCGCGATCGGTGACCCGCGACGCCCCGTCACCGACGGTGACCGGCAGGGTGGCGTAGCCGCGCAGGGTGAGCCGGATCCGCCGCTCGCCCGGCCCGGCCAGGGCGAGGCCGGGCAGCCGGCGCAGCAGCAGCGGGAACGCGACCTGCGCCTCCAGCCGGGCCAGGCCCGCGCCGAGGCAGTAGTGCGGACCCGCGCCGAAGGACAGCGGGTGCACCTGGGGGCGCCAGGGGTCGAACCGCGCCGGCTCCGGGTAGCGGCCGGGATCCCGGTTGGCCGCACCGAGCAGCACGATGAGCCAGCTCCCGGCGGGCAGGTCCACCCCGCCGTAGCGGGTGGGTTCGGTGCTCATCCGGGAGGTGAGCTGCACCGGCGAGTCGTAGCGCAGCAGCTCCTCGACGTAGCCGGGGGCGAACTCGGGGTGCTCCCGCAGGGCCGCGGCCGCGGCCGGGTGGTCGAGCAGCACCACGAGGCCGTTGCCGAGCAGGTTGGTGGTGGTCTCGAAGCCGGCCACCAGCAGGACGACGAGGTTCGACAGCAGCTCGTCGCCGGAGAGCCGGTCGCCGTCGGCCCTCATTCGGTCCGTAGCGCCGCCTGGCGGCGCGGAGGCCGAATTATGGCCGCCCGCGTCGTGGGCCTGCACCAGGGCCGTGGTCAGGTCGTCGGCCGGGGCGCGCCGCCGGGCCGCTACGAGGTCGGTGAAGTAGTCGCGCAGCTCGGTGGCGCCCCGGTCGGCGAGGGCCAGCTCGTCCGGGCTGATCTCCGGCTCCAGGACCCCGGTGAGGTCGGTGGCCCAGCGCCGGAACAGCGGCCGGTCCGCGGCCGGCACGCCGAGCAGCGCGCAGATCACCGCCACCGGCAGGGGGTACGCGAACTCGGCCATGAAGTCGACCGGCTCCCCCGCCCCGGCACGGGCCAGCATCCGGTCGACCAGCTCGTCGGCCTGCGCCTCCACGACGTCGCGCATGGCGGCGATCCGGCGCGGGGTGAAGGCGCCGGCGGCCAGCCGGCGCATCCGGCTGTGGTCGGGCGGGTTGGTGCGCAGCATCGAGCGGGAGATCGAGGCGACCGCCGGGCTCTCCCGCCAGCCGGGGAGGAACTGGTCGCGCAGGTCGTCGTCCATCACCCCGAACCGGGCGTCCCGCAGGATCGCATCGGCCTCCGAGTAGCCGGTGACCAGGTGGAACGCCGGCCCCGCCGGGACCACCGGGCCGTGGCCACGCAGCCGCTCGTAGGTCGGGTAGGGGTCTATCCGCCCCTGGGGGGACAGCAGCAGGGCGAGGGCGTCGGCAGGGTCCACGATTCGGCCTCCCCGGGCGTCGGAAGCCTCCATCATGCTCCCGCCGGCCCGATCCGGCGATCCCCCGGCCCGCCGGGGCGGCGCGCTCAGGCGCCGGTGCCCGGCTCCCCGGCCAGCACCGCGTCCCCGCCCAGCAGGGCGTGCTCGGGCAGCGGCAGCGCGAGGCCGTGCGCGGCCTCCCAGTCGTGGATCAGGCTGGGCCGGGCCTGGGCGGCAAAGAAGTCGACCGCGCTCAGCCCCCCGACCACGGGCTCGTCGACCTCGGCGACCAGCCGGGCGGGGACCAGCGGGAAGCCGCTCTGGAGGGCGGCGCTGAGCCGGCGGTGACCGTCGACCACGAAGAAGTACTCGCCGGTGTAGCCGATGGTCAGCGGCTCCAGGGCCTCGTCGCCGGACCCGGCCACGTCGCCGACGAACTCCGAGTCCCACAGCCCGCGCAGGGTGGCGATGTCCTCGGTCGGGTAGACCCGGGCCGGGTCGAGCAGCAGCAGCGGCTGGCCGTCCCGGAGCACGTCCGCGCCGATCCGCCCCTCGTAGACGTCGATGACGTGCTGGATCACCTGCTCCGGGGTGGCCCGGGTGGTGTCGCAGATCAGGTCGTAGTTGCGCAGCCGGGCCTTGTCGACGCCGTAGCGCACGATGAACCGGCCGCGCTCGCTCTCGCTGCGCTCGCGGAGCTTGGCCTTCGCCTCCTCCAGCGAGGTGTAGCTCTCGGCCGGGCCGGACGGGCGGGCCAGAACCCGCCGAGCCGCCTCCGTCGGCTCGGTGATCATGTGCACCTTGAGCGCGTTGGTGAAGAAGTGCCAGGCCAGCCGGCTGTCCATCACCAGGCTCTCGCCGGAGGCGGCGATGTCCCGCTGGAGCTGGTCGACGTAGCCGTCGACGGCCTGGTCCAGCTCGGCGTGCAGGTTGAGCTGGAGGGCGGTCATCTGCCGCTTCTGGGCCATCTCCCGGTAGAGGTCGCCGACGCTGACCCGGCGCAGCCCCAGCCGCTTGGCGATCTCGACGGAAACGGTGCTCTTACCGCTGCCGAGGTCACCGTTGAAGACGATCGACTGACGAACGGTCACGACTGGTCCACCCCTGATCACCGGCTGATTGACATCATCGAATCCGCGTCGGCTCGACGCACCCCCTGCGCCGCGCCGCGCCCGGGAGCCGTCGTGCGCCTGGGCATGACGGGCGATGCTATCACGCGTCTTCCACCCATTTGCCGGACGAGGTGTGCGGCAAACCCCAGCTCACGACCGTACGCGACGGCCCGGGTGCGCCACGTCACGGGTGGCGGGCCGGCTCAGAACAGGCTGAGCGGGTCGATCTGGAGCCGCACCGGGTCGGCCGCCTTGCGGGCGCTGCGCTGCCCGGCGGCCGCGTGCAGCGCACCGGCCAGGGCGGCGGCGCGGGCCCGGGGCACCCGGACCAGCATCCGCTCCCGTCCCTCGTCGGCCGGCACCGGGCCGAGCACCTCGGCGTCGTCCGGCAGCCGGGTGCCGGCCAGCAGGTCCGCCACCGCGTCGGCCACGCCGGTGACGCTGGCCATCCGCACCGCCGGCGGGAAACCCAGCTCGCGGCGCTCGGCCAGCTCCCGCGTGGCGAACCAGGCGGAGTCCCAGCGCAGGAGCGCCTGCACCGGCGCGAGGGCGCCGTCGGCGACCACCACGACCCGGCCGCCGGCCGACCCGGGCCGGGCCAGCGCGGCGGCGGCCAGCCAGCGCCGCAGCGCCTCCTCGCCGGCCCGCAGGTCGGCCCGGGTGAGCAGGGCCCACGAGTCGAGCAGCAGCACCGCCCCGTAGCCGCCCTCCGCGACCGGTTCCGCGCCGGGGGTGGCGATCACCAGGCCGGCGCCACCCGGCACGGTCGCGAGCACCTCCTCCCGCCCCGAGGTGCGCACGGGTACCCCCGGGAAGGCCCGGCCCAGCTCCTCGGCGGTCCGCCGGGCGCCGGTGACCGACGCCCGCAGCCGCCGCCCGCCGCACTCGGGGCAGGCGTACGCGGCGGCGACCCGGCCGCACCAGCGGCAGGCGGGCACCCCCTCGGCCGAGGGCAGGCCGAGCGGCCCGGCGCACTGCGGGCAGCGGGCCGGGGCCCGGCAGTCGGCGCAGGCCACCGAGGGCAGGTAGCCGCGGCGGGGCACCTGCACGAGCACCGGCAGGTCGGCGCGGAGCGCGTCCCGGGCGGTGGTCCACGCCAGGCTGGGCAGCCGGGCGGAGGCGGCACCGGGATCGCGGGCCAGGTGCGGGTCGTCGCCCGTCGGCGCGATGGCCGGCATCCGGGCCCGCACGGTCGCCCGGTCGGCGACCACCTCGCGGGCCCAGCCGGTCTCCACCAGCAGCTGGGCCTCGGCGGTGCGGGCGTGGCCGCCGACGAGGGCGGCGGCCCCGGCGAGCTGGGCGCGGGTGAGCAGCACCTCCCGGGCGTGCGGGTAGGGCGCCCGGGGCTCGGCGTGCAGGTCGTCGCCGTCGTCCCAGATCGCCACGAGGCCGAGCCGCTCGACCGGGGCGAACATGGCCGCCCGGGTGCCGATCACCACGGGCACGTCGCCGCGGCGGGCCGCGAGGAACGCGCGGTAGCGGCGGGCCGGTCCGGCCGCGGCGGACAGGCAGGCGTGCCGCCCCGGCCCGAGGACGGCGGTCAGGGCGGCGTCCAGGCGCTCCAGGTCCCGGGCGTCGGCCACCACCACCACGGCGCCCCGGCCGCCGGCCACGGTGGCGGCCACGGCGTCGGCGTACCGGTCGGCCCAGTCCTCGCCGGGCAGCGCGGACCAGACGGCGCGGGGGGCACGGCCGGCGGTGAGCGCGCGCAGCAGCGCCGGCCCGGCCGGGTAGTCCCGCCAGCCGCGCGGGTCGACCGGCCCGGCGGCGTTCGGGCCGCCGTCCACGGGCGCGGCCGGCGGGGCGTCGGCGGGGGCCGCGTCGGTCGCCGTCACGTCCTTCTCGACGCGGGCGTGCCGGGGCGGGACGGCGAGCCGGAGCACGTCGGCGAGGCTGCCGGCGTAGCGGTCGGCCACCGCGCGGGCCAGCGCGGCAACCTCCGGCGCCAGCACCGGAACCGGGGAGACGACCTTCTCCAGGTACGCCAGCTTCGGGTGCGCGGACTCCGCCACGCGCTCCAGCAGCCAGCCGTCGACGAGCTGGCCGGCGAAACGGACCTTCACCCGCACCCCGGGCCGGGCGTCGGCGTCCAGGGTGTCGGGCACCAGGTAGTCGAAGGGGCGGTCGAGGTGCGGCAGGGGCACGTCCACGCAGACGCGAGCGACCGGCGACCCCTCGGCGGGTCGCCGGTCGCCGCGCCTGGTGGCGGTCAGGCTCCCGCGGCCGACTTGAGGTCGGCGGCCCGGTCGGTGCTCTCCCAGGTGAGGTCCGGCAGCTCACGGCCGAAGTGGCCGTAGGCGGCGGTCTGCTGGTAGATCGGGCGGAGCAGGTTCAGGTCCCGGATGATCGCGGCCGGGCGCAGGTCGAAGACCTCGGCGACGGCCTTCTCGATCGAGGCGACCGGCACGGTCTCGGTGCCGAAGGTCTCGATGAACAGGCTCACCGGGTGGGCCTTGCCGATCGCGTAGGCGACCTGCGCCTCGCAGCGCTCGGCCAGGCCGGCGGCGACCACGTTCTTGGCCACCCAGCGCATGGCGTACGCGGCGGAGCGGTCCACCTTGGACGGGTCCTTGCCGGAGAACGCGCCGCCACCGTGCCGGGCGTAGCCGCCGTAGGTGTCGACGATGATCTTCCGGCCGGTGAGGCCGGCGTCGCCCATGGGGCCGCCGATCTCGAAGCGCCCGGTCGGGTTGACCAGCAGCCGGTAGCCCTCGGTGTCCAGGCCGAGGCCCTCCAGCTCGGGGGTGATGACGTGGTCGCGGACGTCCGGGGTGAGCAGCGACTCGAGCGAGATGTCCGCCGCGTGCTGGCTGGAGACCACCACGGTGTCGAGCCGGACGGGGCGCAGCCCGTCGTACTCGATGGTCACCTGGGTCTTGCCGTCGGGCCGCAGGTAGGGGATCGTGCCGTCCTTGCGGACCTGGGCCAGGCGGCGGGCCAGCCGGTGGGCCAGCGCGATCGGCAGCGGCATGAGCTCGGGCGTCTCGGAGCAGGCGAAGCCGAACATCATGCCCTGGTCGCCGGCGCCCTGCGCGTCGAGCGCGCTCTCCGACGAGCCGGTACGCAGCTCGAACGCGTTGTCCACGCCCTGCGCGATGTCCGGCGACTGGGCGCCGATGGAGACGCTCACGCCGCAGGAGGCGCCGTCGAAGCCCTTCTTCGACGAGTCGTAGCCGATCGACAGGATCGTGTCCCGCACGATGGTCGGGATGTCGGCGTACGCCTTGGTGGTCACCTCGCCGGCGACGTGCACCTGGCCGGTGGTGATCAGGGTCTCGACCGCCACACGGCTGTGCGGGTCCTGGGCGAGCAGTGCGTCGAGAATGCCGTCACTGATCTGGTCGGCGATCTTGTCCGGGTGGCCTTCCGTGACCGATTCGGACGTGAAGAGACGTGTCACGGCACTCCTAAGCATGTGAAGACTTTTAAAGGTCGCTCGGCGGCAGTTTAGCCATCGTGCTCCCAGGGTGACCCGGGGAACCGAGGGTGACCAACCGTCAGGATTGCTCACCTAGTCGAGCGACCACGAGATCCCAGACGGCGTCGGCCAGATCCTCCTTGGGCTGCTCGGGCATCCGGTGCACGGACCCGTCCGCCCCGATCACGGTGGCGGCGTTGGTCTCGGCCCCGAAGACCTTGTCCACGCCGACCTCATTGATCACGATGAGGTCGGCGCGCTTGCGGGCGAGCTTGGCGCGGCCGTTGGCCTCGGCGTCGCCGGTCTCGGCGGCGAAGACCACCAGCACCTGCTCCGGCCGCCGGCGCCGGCCCAGCTCGGCCGCGATGTCGGGGTTGGTGACCAGCTCGATGGTGGGCGCGCTGCCGTCGTCCGACTTCTTGATCTTACCTGGCGCGTAGGTCGCCGGGCGGAAATCGGCGGGCGCGACGGCCATCACCACGGCGTCGGCGTCGGCGGCCGCCTCCAGCGTCGCCTTGCGCAACTCCTCGGTGCTGCCCACCCGGACCAGGTCGGCGCCGGCCGGGTCGGCGAGCGCGACGTTGGCCGAGACCAGGGTGACCCGGGCACCCCGGGCCACTGCGGCCCGGGCGAACGCGTAGCCCTGCTTGCCGGAGGAGCGGTTGCCGAGGAAGCGGACCGGGTCGAGCGGCTCCCGGGTGCCGCCCGCGGTGACCACCACGTGCCGGCCGGCCAGGTCGGCGGGGGCCGCGCCACCGCGCGCGAGGGCCCGGCGGGCGACCGCGAAGATCTCGGCCGGGTCGGGCAGCCGGCCCTTGCCGGTGTCCTTGCCGGTGAGCCGGCCGACCGCGGGTTCGATCACGACGACGCCGCGGGACCGCAGGGTGGCCACGTTGGCGACGGTGGCCGGGTGCTCCCACATCTCGGTGTGCATGGCCGGCGCCAGCACCACCGGGCAGCGCGCGGTCAGCAGGGTGTTGGTGAGCAGGTCGTCGGCGAGGCCGTGGGCGGCCTTGGCGAGCAGGTCGGCGGTCGTCGGCGTCACCACGACCAGGTCGGCGTGCTGCCCGAGGCGGACGTGCGGCACCTCGTGCACCTCGGACCAGACGTCGTCGGCGACCGGCTGGCCGGAGAGCGCGGCCCAGGTCGGCGCCCCGACGAAACGGAGCGCCGACGCGGTCGGCACGACCCGGACCCGGTGACCCGACTCGGTGAAGAGCCGGAGCAGCTCACACGCCTTGTAGGCGGCGATGCCGCCGCCGACCCCGAGGACGATCTCGGCGGCCATCGGGGCGGGCGGGGCTTACGGCTGGTCGGTCGGCTCGGCGGTGAGCAGACCCGCGTTGATCTCGCGCATGGCGATGGAGAGCGGCTTCTCCTGGGGGGTGGTCTCCACCAGCGGGCCGACGTACTCCAGCAGGCCCTCACCGAGCTGGCTGTAGTAGGCGTTGACCTGGCGCGCGCGCTTGGCGGCGAAGATCACCAGCGCGTACTTCGAGGTGGTCTTCTCGAGGAGCTCGTCGATCGGCGGGTTGGTGATGCCTTCGGGGTTGGCGATGGATCCCACGAAATAACCTCTGCGTCGTTGTGCACCGCCCGGGGGCGGTGGCCTCTCAACCGCTCGGGCGCGGTCGGGCCGGAGCCAGGAAGGAAGAACCGAGCAAGCCTACCAGCTCATCGGCCGCGCGCTCGGTGCGGTCGTGCACCACGGCGTGTGCGAAGGCGGCCGCGAGGGCCGGGTCCGGCCGGTACGCGGGCGGGACGAGCAGCACCAACCGCGCGTCGGGCACCACGGCCCGGACCGCGAGCGCGCCCGGCAGGTCCAGCGGGAGCAGCACCGGCCGGCCCTCGGCGAGCCGGGCCCGCACGCCCGCGCGCGGCACCCCGCGCCGGTACGGCCCGACCCGGCTCCACTCCAGCAGCTCGTCGGCCGCGACCATCCGGTCGAAGTCGCCCGCGTCGAGGAAGAGCCGGTCGACGCCGTCCACCTCGCCGGGGCAGGCCGGCCGGGTGGTGGCGGCCACCGGCACCCACACGGACGGAAAGCGCGCCCGGACAAGCTCGACGACACTCTCCCCGCCGGCCCCCGAAGGTCCGGCCAGGACAGTGAGCCGAGCCGCCGGGCGCGCCTCGTCATCCGTGCTCACCGCTTGTTTCTACACGGTGGGCCGTTCAGTTGGCGGCGAACTCTCCAAGCAGCGCCTTGCGCTGCTGCTCGCCCAGGCCACGCAGCCGGCGGCTGTCGGCGATCTTGAGCTTCTCCATGATCTGGGTGGCCCGGATCTTGCCGATGCCCGGCATCGCCTGGAGCACGGCCGAAACCTTCAGCTTGCCCACGACGTCGTCGGACTCGGCCCGCTCGAGGACGGTGGCGAGGGTGGTCTTGCCCTGCTTGAGCTGCTCCTTCAGCTCAGCACGGGCCTTGCGGATCTCCGCGGCCTTCTCCAGCGCGGCAGCGCGCTGCTCGGGGGTCAGTGACGGGAGCGGCACCAGTTCTCCTCAGGTCCCTAGTACGGCGGGCGGGGCGCACCACCGCAGCTGTGAAACGTGGTGTCGCTGGCAACCAAAGGGGTCCGTGGTTCCCAGCGCGGGGAAAACTAGCGGTCAACGGCGTTTTCGGCAACGTGGACGCGCGAAGATCAACGGAAAGTGACCGAGCCGTCAGTCAGTCACGCGGTGGCCAGGGCGGCCCGGCACTCGCCCAGCACGCGGTCGGTGGCGGCCCGCAGGGCGGCCTCGTCCGGCCCCGCACCCAGCACCTCGCGGGAGTACGACGGCAGCACCGTGGGTAGGGCGGAGCCGAAGACGGTACGCAGGTCGGCGGCCGTCGCGCCCTGCGCGCCCAGCCCCGGGGCGAGCAGCGGACCGTTCACCGCGGCGAGGTCGTGACCGGTGTCACCGATCGTCGCGCCGACCACCAGCCCGAAGCTGCCGAGCGGCTCGGCACCCCGGTTGAGCTGGGAAATCTCGTCGATGACGGTCTGCGCGACGGTGCGCCCGTCGGCCCCCACGGCGCGCTGCACGGCGGCGCCCTCCGGGTTCGAGGTGAGCGCCAGGACGAAGACGCCGCCGCCGTGGGCGGCCGCCAGCTCGAACATCGGCGCGAGCGAACCCACCCCCAGGTAGGGACTCGCGGTGACCGCGTCGACATACAGCGGGCTGGATGGATCGAGGTACGCCGAGGCGTACGCGCTCACCGTCGAGCCGATGTCGCCGCGCTTGACGTCGAGGAGAACGAGCGAGCCCGAATTTCGCAACTGTCGGATAGTTGACTCAAGAATTCCGACACCACGGGACCCGAAGCGCTCGAAGAACGCCGACTGGGGCTTGACCACGGCCACCCGGTCGCCGATGGCCTCCACCACGATCCGGCAGAACCGGTCCAGGCCCTCGACGTCGTCAGGCAGCCCCCAGCGGGCCAGCAGCCCGGGGTGCGGGTCGATGCCCACGCAGAGCGGTCCCCGCTCGGCCACGGCCCGGTGCAGGCGGGCGCCGAAGGTCTCCATCGCGTCTCTCCCTCTCCTGGCGCGGCGTCGGGCCGCGTCGTGTCCGGCGGCGGCGTCCCGCCGCCGGTGGTGCCGTCCACCGGCCGGCGCGGGCGCCGTCCGGGGGGTGGAGTGGGCCGGCTCAGCCGGCCTTGACCGCCGCGGCCACGCCGGCCGCGATCCGCGCCACGTCCGCGTCGTCGCAGACGTAAGGCGGCATGGTGTACACGAGGTCCCGGAACGGCCGCAGCCAGACGCCCTGCGCCACCGCGGCGGCGGTCGCCCGGGGCAGGTCCACCTCGTGGTCGAGCTGCACCACGCCGATCGCGCCGAGCACCCGCACGTCGGCCACCCCGGGGGCGTCCCGCAGCGGCGCCAGGCCGGCCCGCAGGCCCTCGGCGATGTCCGCCACCCGGCCGGCCCAGTCCCCGGCCCGCAGCAGGTCCAGGGAGGCGTTGGCGACCGCGCAGGCGAGCGGGTTGCCCATGAAGGTCGGGCCGTGCGCCAGCACCCCGTCGGCGGAGATGGCCCGGGCCACCTCGGGGGTGCAGAGCGCCGCGGCCAGGGTGAGGTACCCGCCGGTGAGCGCCTTGCCGACGCAGAGCACGTCCGGGGCGACGCCGGCGTGCTCGGCGGCGAACATGGTGCCGGTCCGGCCGAAGCCGGTGGCGATCTCGTCGAAGACCAGCAGGATCCCGTGCGCCCGGGTCACCTCGCGCAGCACCCGCAGGTAGTGCGGGTTGTGGAAGCGCATCCCGCCGGCGCCCTGCACCACGGGCTCCACGATGACCGCGGCCAGCTCGCCGGCGTGCCGTTCGACGGCGTCCACCAGCGCCGCCTCGTACGCCGGGTCGGGCGGGGTGTCGAAGCCGGCGGGCGGCACCGGGGCGAACACCTGCCGGGGCAGCACGTCGCCCCAGAGGTGGTGCATGCCGCCCTCCGGGTCGCAGACGCTCATGGGGTGGAACGTGTCGCCGTGGTAGCCGCCGCGCCAGGTGCCCAGCCGGCGGCGTTCCGGCCGTCCCAGGGCCCGCTGGTACTGCAGGCACATCTTCACGGCCACCTCGACGCTGACCGAGCCGGAGTCGGCCAGGAAGACGTGCTCCAGGCCGTCCGGGGCCAGTTCCACGAGGGTCCGCGCGAGGCGTACCGCGGGCTCGTGGGTGAGGCCGCCGAACATCACGTGGCTCATCCGGCCGAGCTGGTCGGTGACGGCGGCGTCGAGCACCGGGTGGCGGTAGCCGTGGATGGCCGCCCACCAGGACGACATCCCGTCGACCAGTTCGCGGCCGTCGGCCAGCCGCAGCCGCACGCCCTCGGCACCGTCCACCACGTACGGTGGGCTGGCCGGCGGCAGGGCCGCGTACGGGTGCCAGACGTGCCGGCGGTCGGCGGCGAGGATCTCCTCGGGCGTCACGGTTCTCCTTCGTGGTCTCCGAGCGGTCAGCGCCGGGCGGCCGCCCGGGCCACCGACCGGACCAGGGCCGGGCCCCGGTAGATGAAGCCGGTGTAGAGCTGGACGAGGCTCGCGCCGGCGTCGAACATCCGGGCCGCGTCGTCCGGGTCGAGGATGCCGCCGACGCCGATCACCGGCAGCCGGCCGCCGGTCTCCCGGTGCACGAAGGCGACCATCGCACGGGCCCGGTCGGTCAGCGGGCGGCCGGAGAGGCCGCCCGTCTCCGCGCCCCGCGCCCGGTCGGCCGGGGCCAGCCCGTCGCGGGCCAGGGTGGTGTTGGTGGCGATCACCCCGGCCGCGCCGCGGTCGAGGCAGACCTCCAGCAGCTCGGCGACGGCCGGCTCGGTGAGGTCGGGGGCGATCTTCACGAGCACCGGCTTCTCCCCCACCAGAGCCGCGAGCAGCGCGTCCAGGTGGGAACGGTCCTGAAGGGACCGCAGCCCCGGGGTGTTCGGTGAGGACACGTTGACCGCGAAGTAGTCCCCGTGCCCCTTCAGGGCCCGGTAGGAGGCCAGGTAGTCCTCGACGGCCTCGTCCAGCGGGGTCACCTTGGACTTGCCCAGCGAGATGCCCAGCGGCACGCCGAGCGGGCGCGGCAGCGCCCCCAGCCGGGCCGCGAGGGCCTCCGCGCCCGCGTTGTTGAAGCCCATCCGGTTGACCACGGCCTCGCTGTCGCGCAGCCGGAACAGCCGGGGCCGGGGATTGCCCGGCTGGGCGTGCGCGGTGACGGTGCCGACCTCGACGAAGCCGAAGCCCAGAGCGGGCCACGCCGGCAGCGCCACCCCGTTCTTGTCCATCCCGGCCGCCAGCCCGACCGGATTCGGGAACTCCACCCCGAACACGGTCCGCGGCGCCGCACGGAAGTACCGCGCGTGCAGGGCGGCGAGAGCGGCCGGCCGCCGAGCCACCGAGGCCAGCCGCTCCAACGTCCACTCGTGCGCCACCTCAGCGTCCCCGCCCCCGAGGCGGAACAGCCGAGGCCGCACAACCCGCTCAAAGATCACCCCCGCCTCCCCGGGCCGGCTGCGGTGATCATGAGGTTGGCGGCGAAGTCGATCTCCTCGGCTGCCGCCAACCTCATGATCGACGGGATCAGGGCGGTCGGGGTGGTCACTCGCCGGCCCGGAGGGCGGCGTGGAGTTCCTGGAGGGGGCGGACGCGCATGTCTCCGCGGATTCGCGCTTCGATGCCCATCACCGCGGCTGCGGCGCCGGGCACCGTGGTGACGCAGGGGATGTCCGCCGTCACGGCGGCGCTGCGGATCTCGTAGCCGTCGGAGCGGGCGCTCGCGCCGGAGCCCTGCGGGGTGTTCACCACGAGGGCCACGTCGCCGCCGAGGATCAGCGAGACGGCGTCCTCGCCCTCGCCCGACTCGTAGTGCTTGCGGATCTGCTCGCAGGCGATGCCGTGCCGGCGCAGCACCTCGGCCGTGCCGGTGGTGGCGACGATCTCGAAGCCCAGGTCGGCCAGGCGCTTGATCGGGAA
Source organism: Micromonospora chaiyaphumensis (assembly GCF_900091435.1). Classification (GTDB taxonomy): domain Bacteria; phylum Actinomycetota; class Actinomycetes; order Mycobacteriales; family Micromonosporaceae; genus Micromonospora; species Micromonospora chaiyaphumensis. The sequence goes on along the minus strand of NZ_FMCS01000005.1, from coordinate 439,244 downwards.
GATCATGCCGCGCTTGTCCCGGTTGGCCACCGAGACGAAGATCTTCCCGGCGGTCGGCAGCGACCCGTACGCGGCGGACTGCGACTTGGCGAAGGCGTGCCCGAAGTTGGTGTCGATGCCCATCACCTCGCCGGTGGACTTCATCTCCGGGCCGAGCAGCACGTCGATGCCCTTGCCGGACGGGGTGCGGAACCGCTTGAACGGCAGCACCGCCTCCTTGACCGCGATCGGGGCGTCGGCCGGCATGGTCCCGCCGTCCCCGGTGGGCGGCAGCATCCCCTCGGCGCGCAGCTCGGCGATGGTGGCGCCGAGCGCGATCCGGGCCGCCGCCTTGGCCAGCGGCACGGCGGTGGCCTTGGACACGAACGGGACCGTCCGGGAGGCGCGCGGGTTGGCCTCCAGCACGTACAGCGTGTCGCCCTGGAGCGCGTACTGGACGTTGAGCAGGCCCTTCACCCCGACGCCGCGGGCGATCTCCTCGGTGTAGCGGCGCACCTGCGCCAGGTGCGAGCCGGCCAGGGTGATCGGCGGCAGCGCGCAGGAGGAGTCGCCGGAGTGGATGCCGGCCTCCTCGATGTGCTCCATGACGCCGCCCAGGTAGACCGCGCCGTCGGCGTCGACCAGGGCGTCCACGTCGATCTCGATGGCGTCGTCGAGGAAGCGGTCCACCAGCACCGGGTGGTCCGGCGAGATGTCGGTGGCCCGGCCGATGTAGTCGCGCAGGGTGGCGTCGTCGTAGACGATCTCCATGCCCCGGCCGCCGAGCACGTACGACGGGCGGACCAGCACCGGGTAGCCGATCTCGTCGGCGATCGCCTTGGCCTCGTCGTACGACGTGGCCATGCCGTGCGCCGGGGCGCGCAGCCCGGCCCGGGACAGCACCGCGCCGAACGCGCCGCGCTCCTCGGCCAGGTGGATCGACTCCGGGGACGTGCCGACGATCGGCACACCGGCGTTCTTGAGCCGCTGGGCCAGGCCGAGCGGGGTCTGCCCGCCCAGCTGCACGACCACCCCGACCACGCCGGGGCCGCCGGCCGCCCGCCCGGACGAGTCCTCGGCGTGCCAGACCTCCAGCACGTCCTCGAAGGTGAGCGGCTCGAAGTAGAGCCGGTCGGCGGTGTCGTAGTCGGTGGAGACGGTCTCCGGGTTGCAGTTGACCATCACCGTCTCGTAGCCGACCTCCCGCAACGCCTGGACCGCGTGCACGCAGGAGTAGTCGAACTCGATGCCCTGCCCGATCCGGTTCGGCCCGGAGCCCAGGATGAGCACCTTCGGCCGGTCCGAGGGCCCGACCTCGGTCTCCTGGTCGTAGGTCGAGTAGTGGTAGGGCGTCGTGGCCTCGAACTCGGCCGCGCAGGTGTCCACCGTCTTGTAGACCGGACGGATGCCGAGCCGGTGACGCAGGGTGCGGACGCCGTCCTCGGCGGCCAGTTCGGGGCGCAGCGCGGCGAGCTGCCGGTCGGACAGGCCGGCCCGCTTGGCCTGGCGCAGCAGCTGGGCGTCGAGCACCGGGGCGGCCACGATCTCGGCCCGCAGCTCCACGAGCGCGGCGATCTGGTCCAGGAACCAGGGATCGATCCCGCCCGACGCCTCGGTCACCTCGGCGATCGACGCGCCCAGCCGCAGCGCCCGCTCGACCGTGTAGATCCGGCCGTCGTGCGGCATGCGCAGCGCCGCGAGGGTGTTCTCCCTCGTGGCGCCGGCCGGGTCGGGCCGGGTCCAGAAGCCGCCGCGCGTGGTCTCCATCGAGCGCATGGCCTTGTTCAGCGCCTCGGTGAAGTTGCGCCCGAGGCTCATGGCCTCGCCCACCGACTTCATGGTGGTGGTCAGCTCCTGGTCGGCGCCGGGGAACTTCTCGAACGCGAACCGGGGGATCTTCACCACCACGTAGTCCAGGGTCGGCTCGAAGGCCGCCGGAGTCTTCAGGGTGATGTCGTTGGGGATCTCGTCGAGGGTGTAGCCGATGGCCAGCTTCGCGGCGATCTTGGCGATCGGGAAGCCGGTGGCCTTCGACGCGAGGGCCGAGGAGCGGGACACCCGCGGGTTCATCTCGATCACGACGATCCGGCCGTCGGCCGGGTTCACCGCGAACTGGATGTTGCAGCCGCCGGTGTCGACGCCGACCTCGCGGAGCACCGCGATGCCGAGGTCGCGCAGGCGCTGGTACTCGCGGTCGGTCAGCGTCATGGCCGGGGCCACGGTGACGCTGTCGCCGGTGTGCACGCCCATCGGGTCGACGTTCTCGATCGAGCAGACCACCACCACGTTGTCGTGGCGGTCGCGCATGAGTTCGAGCTCGTACTCCTTCCAGCCGAGCACGCTCTCCTCGATGAGCACCTCGTGCACCGGGCTGGCGGCCAGGCCGGAGCCGGCGATCCGGGTCAGGTCCTCGTCGGTGTGCGCCATGCCGGAGCCGAGGCCGCCCATGGTGAACGACGGCCGGATCACCACCGGCAGGCCCAGCTCGCCGACCGTCTCGCGGACCTCGTCCATCGAGTGGCAGACCCGGGAGCGGGGCACCAGCGCCGACGGGTCGGAAAGGCCGAGGCGTACGCCGGCCTTGGCCACGATGTCCTTGAACAGCTGCCGGTCCTCGCCCCGGTTGATGGCGTCGATGTTGGCGCCGATCAGCTCGACGCCGTACTTCTCCAGGACGCCGGCCTCGTGCAGCGCGACCGCGGTGTTGAGCGCGGTCTGCCCGCCCAGGGTGGGCAGCAGCGCGTCGGGGCGCTCCTTGGCGATGACCAGCTCGACGAACTCCGGGGTGATCGGCTCGACGTACGTGGCGTCGGCGAACTCCGGGTCGGTCATGATCGTCGCCGGGTTGGAGTTGACCAGGCTGACCCGGATCCCCTCGCTGCGCAGCACCCGGCAGGCCTGCGTGCCGGAGTAGTCGAACTCGCAGGCCTGGCCGATCACGATCGGGCCGGAGCCGATCACCAGGACGTGCTTGAGGTCGGTCCGCTTAGGCATCCTTGCGCCCCTCACTCTGCTTCCGGTCGAGGCCGCGGCCTTCGATCAGCTCGGCGAAACGGTCGAAGAGGTAGTCCGCGTCGTGCGGGCCCGCCGCCGCCTCCGGGTGGTACTGGACGGTGAAGGCGGGCACGTCCTTGGCCCGCAGCCCCTCGACCACGTTGTCATTGAGGCAGACATGGGAGACCTGGACGCCGCCGAACTCGGTGTCGATCACCTGGTCGGGGACGACCACGCCGTGCGCCGCGCCCGGCACCTCGACGGCGAAGCCGTGATTGTGGCTGGTCACCTCGACCTTGCCGGTGGCCCGGTCGAGCACCGGCTGGTTGATGCCCCGGTGGCCGTACCCCAGCTTGTAGGTGCCGAAGCCGAGCGCGCGGCCCAGGATCTGGCTGCCGAAGCAGATGCCGAACAGCGGGATCCGCCGGCCCAGCACCTCGCGCGCCAAGGCGACCGGCCCGTCGGCGGTGGCCGGGTCGCCCGGCCCGGGCGAGAAGAAGACCGCGTCCGCGCCGGTGGCCAGCAGGTCCTCGATCGAGGAGCCCGCGGGCAGCACGTGGGTCGTGACGCCGCGGGCGGCGAGCCGGCGCGGCACGTTGCGCTTGATGCCCAGGTCCAGGGCCGCGACGGTGAAGCGGTGCTCGCCGACCGCCTCGACGACGTACGGCTTCTCGGTGGTCACCTCGGCGGAGAGATCCGCGCCGACCATCTGCGGCGCGTGGCGGACCCGGTCGAGCAGGGCGGCCGGGTCGTCGTCGACGCTGGAGATGCCGACCCGCATGGCGCCGCGCTCGCGCAGGTGCCGGGTGAGCGCCCGGGTGTCCACGCCGCTGATGCCGACCACGCCCTCGGCGGCGAGCCGGTCCTCCAGGCCGCCGGTGGCCCGCCAGTTGGAGCCGATCCGGGCCGGGTCGCGCACCACGTAGCCGGCCACCCAGATCCGGCCGGACTCGTCGTCCTCGCCGTTGACGCCGGTGTTGCCGATGTGCGGCGCGGTCTGCACCACCACCTGGCGGTGGTACGAGGGGTCGGTGAGGGTCTCCTGGTAGCCGGTCATGCCGGTGTTGAAGACCGCCTCACCGAAGGTCTCCCCGACGCTGCCGTACGCCTCGCCGTGGAACGTGCGCCCGTCCTCCAGGACGAGGATCGCGCTTCTGCGCTTCGCCATTTACTTGACAGCCTTTCCGTCCAGGACCGTCGGCTCGCCGCGCAGGAAGGTCGCCACGATGCGACCCGGCAGCGTCATGCGGGCGTACGGGGTGTTGCGACTGCGACTGGCCAGTTCCGCCGGCTCGACGACCCGGCGGGCGGCCGGGTCGACAAGGGTCAGGTTGGCCGGCACGCCGGGGGCCGGGTCGAGGCCGTGGCCGTCCAGCCCGGCGATCCGGGCCGGGGCGCGGGACATCCGCTCGGCGATGAGGTCCCACTGCGGCCCGAGCACGTCCAGCGCGATGGAGAGCGCCGTCTCCAGGCCGAGCATGCCCGGCCGGGCGTACGCCCACTCGCACTCCTTGTCCTCCACGGCGTGCGGCGCGTGGTCGGTGGCCACGATGTCGATCACGCCCTCGGCCAGGGCCGCCCGCAGCGCGGCGACGTCGGCCGCGGTGCGCAGCGGCGGGTTGACCTTGTAGACGGGGTCGTAGGAGGCCGCCTTCTCGTCGGTCAGCAGCAGGTGGTGCGGGGTCACCTCGGCGGTGACCTTCACCCCCCGCGCCTTGGCGTGCCGCAGCACCTCGACGCTGCCGGCCGTGGAGACGTGGCAGATGTGCAGGCGGCTGCCGACGTGCTCGGCCAGCAGCACGTCGCGGGCGATGATCGCCTCCTCGGCCACCGCCGGCCAGCCGGTCAGCCCGAGCCGCGTGGAGACCTCGCCCTCGTGCATCTGCGCGCCCTCGGTGAGCCGGGGCTCCTCGGCGTGCTGGGCGATCACCCCGTCGAACGCCTTGACGTACTCCAGGGCCCGGCGCATCAGCTTCGGGTCGGCGACGCAGTGCCCGTCGTCGGAGAAGATCCGCACCCGGGCGGCGGAGTCGGCCATGGCGCCCAGCTCGGCCAGGCGCTCGCCGGCCAGGCCGACGGTGACCGCGCCGATCGGCTGCACGTCGACCAGCCCGGCCTCCCGGCCGAGCCGCCAGACCTGCTCGACCACGCCGGCCGTGTCGGCCACCGGCGAGGTGTTCGCCATGGCGCACACCGCCGTGTAGCCGCCGAGCGCCGCGGCCCGGGAGCCGGACTCCACGGTCTCGGCGTCCTCGCGGCCCGGCTCGCGCAGGTGGGTGTGCAGGTCGACCAGGCCGGGCAGGGCCACCAGGCCGGTGGCGTCGAGCACGGTGGCGTCCGGCGCGGCCAGGCCGGCGCCGGTCTCCGCCACGACGCCGTCGCGGATCAGCAGGTCGGTCGGCGCGCCGCCGACCACACTCACGTTCCGGATCAGGTACGCGGTCACCGGTTGTTCCCTCCGAGCAGCAGGTAGAGGACGGCCATCCGCACGGAGACCCCGTTGGCGACCTGTTCGACGATGGTGGAGCGGGGCGAGTCGGCCACCTCGGGGGTGATCTCCATCCCCCGGTTCATGGGGCCGGGGTGCATGACGATCGCGTGACCGGGCAGCCGGCGCATCCGCGGCCCGTCCAAGCCGTAGCGGCGGGCGTACTCGCGGGCCGAGGGGAAGTAGGAGTCGTTCATCCGCTCCCGCTGCACCCGCAGCATCATCACCACGTCCACACCGGGAAGAACGGCGTCGAGGTCGTAGGAGACATCGGTGCCGGGAGCGAGGGCCGGCGAGATGTCGACCGGGATGAGGGTCGGCGGGCCGACCAGGGTGACCTTCGCGCCGAGGGTGGAGAGCAGGAGAACGTTCGAGCGGGCCACCCGGGAGTGCAGCACGTCGCCGACGATCGCCACGTGCAGGCCGTCCAGGCGGCCCAGCCGGGAGCGCATGGTGTAGGCGTCGAGCAGCGCCTGGGTGGGGTGCTCGTGGGTGCCGTCACCGGCGTTGACCACCGAGCCGTCCACCCAGTTGGCCAGCCGGTGCGGCGCGCCGGAGGCGGGGTGCCGGACGACCACCGCGTCGGCCCCCATGGCCTGGAGGGTGAGCGCGGTGTCCTTCAGGCTCTCCCCCTTGGCCACGCTCGAGCCCTTGGCGGAGAAGTTGATCACGTCAGCGCTGAGCCGCTTCGCGGCCGCCTCGAACGAGATCCGGGTCCGGGTGGAGTCCTCGTAGAAGAGGTTGACCACGGTCCGCCCGCGCAGCGCGGGCAGCTTCTTGACCTCGCGGCCGGCCACGGTGGCCATCTCGGCCGCGGTGTCCAGGATCTCGGTGGCGGTGGCCGCGTCCAGGTCGGCCCCGGAGAGCAGGTGGCGGATCATGCGGCGCCTCCGTGGAGCCGTACCTCGTCGGCACCGTCGGTCTCGGCCAGGGTGACCTTGACGCTCTCGGCGAGCGCGGTGGGGATGTTCTTGCCGACGTAGTCGGCGCGGATCGGCAGCTGGCGGTGCCCCCGGTCGACCAGGACGGCGAGCTGCACCGAGGCCGGGCGGCCGACGTCGCTGAGCGCGTCCAGGGCGGCACGCACGGTGCGGCCGGAGAAGAGCACGTCGTCGACGAGGATCACCCGCCGGCCGTCGATCCCGCCGGGGGGCAGCTCGGTGGGGCCGACCGCGCGGGTGGCGTGCCGGCGCAGGTCGTCGCGGTAGAGCGTGATGTCCAGCACGCCGACCGGGACGGTCACGTCCTCGAAGGTGCTGATCCGGGCGGCGAGCCGCCGCGCGAGCGGGACCCCGCGGGTGGGGATGCCGAGCAGCACGGTGTCGGCGGCGCCCTGGGTCTTCTCCAGGATCTGGTGGGCGATGCGGTCGACCACGCGCGTCACGTCGGCGGCGGCGAGGATCACCTTCACCGAGGGTTGTCGCGGCGGCGACGAATGGGCAGCCGGTGGGTAGGCCACGGCGGACCTCCTTCCCCGCCTCACGGGACGGGTCGTTAAAGGACGTCTGATCGACTCCGGCGGGCCGTGGAGGGCCCGGACCGGGGCTTCACGCCACGTTACCAGCGGTCACCGGACCGGCCGCCGCCGGTCCTGACCGGCGGGTCAGCGTGGAGAAATGCGGACAAGCCGTACGCCGGGACGACCGGGGACGTCACGAACACTTGACCGCGTGTCGCAATCCCCGTACCGTCACGCTCCGTAGCGATAGCTGGGAGAACCCCGAGCAGCACTGGGAGTGTCCGAATGCCCTCTGAATACGCCAAGTCGCTGGGCGCCCGCCTGCGCTCCATCCGCCAGCAGCAGGGCCTGTCCCTGCAGGGGGTGGAGGAGAAGTCGAACGGGCGGTGGAAGGCCGTGGTGGTCGGCTCGTACGAGCGTGGCGACCGCGCCGTCACCGTGTCCCGCCTGGCGGAGCTGGCCGACTTCTACCGCGTGCCCGTCTCGGAGCTGCTGCCCGACGGCAGCGGGGTGCGCCACGAGCCCACCAGCAAGATCGTTCTGGACCTGGAGCGGCTCTACGACGAGGCCTCCGAGGACCTGGCCTACGTCGCCCGGTACGCCCGCGCCATCCAGCAGCAGCGCGGCGACTACAACGGCCGGGTGCTCTCCATCCGCGCCGACGACCTGCGTGCGCTCGCGATCGTCTACGACGCCTCGCCGTCGGGCCTGATCGAGCGGCTGACCGAGCACGGCGTGCTGGTCGCCGACCCCCGGGCGTTCTTCGCATCCTGATCCGTTCACGACGAAGGGCCCGCGCCGTGTCGGCGCGGGCCCTTCGTCATGTCGGAGCCTCAGCGGGTGGCGTACTCGGCGATCCGGCCGAGGATGCCGTTGAGGAAGCGCGGCGAGTCGTCGGTCGACATCTGCCGGGCCAGCTCGACGGCCTCGCTGATCGCCACCGCGTCGTCGATCTCGTCGACGTAGAGCAGCTCGTAGACCGCGATGCGGGCCAGGTTGCGGTCGACCGCCGGCATCCGGTCCAGCGTCCAGCCCTCGGCGTAGCTGGCGATCACCTCGTCGATCCGGTCCAGGTGGGCCGCGACGCCCTCGACCAGGCCGACGGCGTAGCCGACGTGCTCGGGGCGGGGCTTCTCGATCCGCTCCAGGTAGCCGGCGAGCACCTCGGCCGGCGGCCGGTCCCGCAGGTCGGCCTCGAAGAGCACGTCCAGCGCCCGCTTGCGCGCCTTGCGGCGCGCCGGCATCTGCTGCTTGGGACCCTCAGCCATCAGGCTCGGCCGAGGTAACGGCCGTCGCGGGTGTCGACCTTGATCTTCTCGCCGGTGGTGATGAAGAGCGGCACCTGCACGGTCGCGCCGGTCTCGACGGTGGCCGGCTTGTTGCCACCGGTCGACCGGTCGCCCTGCAGGCCCGGCTCGGTGTAGGTGATCTCGAGCACGACCGAGGTCGGCAGCTCGATGTAGAGCGGCACGCCCTCGTGGGTGGCGACGGTGGCCTCGGCCTCGGGGAGGAGGTAGTTGGCCGCCTCGCCGACGGTGCCGCCGGGAACGGTGATCTGGTCGAACGTCTCCAGGTCCATGAAGACGTAGTCCTCGCCGTCGGCGTAGAGGTACTGCATGGTGCGCTTGTCGACGGTGGCGGTCTCGACCTTGGTGCCCGCGTTGAAGGTCTTGTCGACCACCTTGCCGGACAGCACGTTCTTCAGCGTGGTACGCACGAACGCACCGCCCTTACCGGGCTTGACGTGCTGGAACTCGACGACGGCCCACAGCTCGCCGTCGAGGTTGAGTACCAGGCCGTTCTTGAGGTCGTTGGTGGTGGCCATTTCCTGCCTTGATCATCAATTGGCGGACAGACCTGTGAAGTCTACTAGCTGTGTCGAACCGGGTCGCCGTGCTGCGCACCAGCCCCGACGTGCGGAACGTCACGCAGCGCAACCGAGCTGTGCGCCCCGGACCCACCCGCCGCCGCCTTTGCTCTGCAGCCATCGGCGCAGCGGTGACGCTCCGCGATCAGCGGCCACCGCGCTCCGCCCGACCAATTTCACGCCACCGCAGGTCAACCGCCCTGTGCGCCCATGGCTGCAGAGCAAAGCGAGGAGAAGGGCAGCGGGCCGGGCGGCGAGGAGTATCACCGTGGGTGACGTAGGAAACAAACACGGAGAGCCACAAACCCGGCCGCGGCTCACCCTGCCGGGACGGGACCCGCACCGGGACCGGCACGGGAACCGGTCGTCAGGCGGCCCCGTCGGCCAGGCGCTGGGCCAGGTGGTGCAGGGCCAGCCGGTAGCCGTCCACGCCCAGCCCGCAGATCACCCCGGTGGCCACCGCGGAGACCACCGAGTGGTGCCGGAACTCCTCGCGGGCGTGGATGTTGGAGATGTGCACCTCGACCAGCGGGCCGCGCAGCATGGCGCAGGCGTCCCGCACCGCGATCGAGTAGTGCGACCAGGCGGCCGGGTTGAGCACCACGGCCGCACCCTCGTCGGCCGCCTCGTGCAGCCAGCCCAGCAGCTCGTGCTCGGCGTCGGTCTGCCGGACCACCACGTCCAGGCCCAGCTCGCGACCGGTCTTCTCGCACATGGTCACCAGATCGGCGTAGCTGGTCACGCCGTAGACGTCGACCTGGCGGGTGCCGAGCCGGCCCAGGTTCGGCCCGTTGAGCACGTGGACCCTCATGCGCTGATCTCCTCGTACGCCCGCGCCAGCAGCTCGTCCGACGGCGCCTCCAGGATCGCCGGGCGGGCCAGGCCGTCCAGCACCACGAAGCGCAGCCGGCTGCCCCGGGCCTTCTTGTCCACCCGCATGGCGGCCAGCAGGTCCGGCCAGGCGTCGGCCCGGTAGCCCGTGGGCAGGCCGAGCGCCGCCACCACGGCCCGGTGCCGCTCCGCGGTCGCCGCGTCCAGCCGCCCGGCCAGCCGGGCCAGGGTGGCCGCGTAGACCAGGCCCACCGCGACGGCGTGACCGTGCCGCCAGCGGTAGCCCTCCACCTTCTCGATCGCGTGGCCCAGCGTGTGCCCGTAGTTGAGCACCTCGCGCACCCCGGACTCCCGCAGGTCACCGGAGACCACGTCCGCCTTGACCCGCACCGCCCGCTCGATCAGCTCGCGGGTCACCGGCCCGGCCGGGTCCAGCGCGGCGGCCGGGTCCCGCTCCACGAGGTCGAGGATCACCGGGTCGGCGATGAACCCGCACTTGACCACCTCGGCCATCCCGGCGGCCAGGTCGGCCGGCGGCAGGCTGTCGAGCGTGGCCAGGTCGCAGATCACCCCGGCGGGCGGGTGGAAGGCGCCGACCAGGTTCTTGCCGGCGGCCGTGTTGATGCCGGTCTTGCCGCCGACCGCGGCGTCGACCATGCCGAGCAGGGACGTCGCCACCGGCACCCAGCGCACCCCGCGCAGCCAGGTGGCCGCCACGAACCCGGCCAGGTCGGTGACCGCGCCACCGCCCACCCCGACCACCGCGTCGGTGCGGGTGAAGCCCGCCTCGCCGAGCCGGTCCCAGCAGGCCGCGGCCACGTCGACGTGCTTGCCCGCCTCGGCGTCCGGCACCTCCATGAGCAGCGGGGCCACCCCGGCCGTGCGCACCCGTTCGGCCAGCTCCTCGGCCAGCCCCTTGAGCGGGGGCGCGTGCAGGAAGGCCACCCGCTCGGCGTCGGGCAGCAGCCGGGGCGGCGGGTCGAGCAGGTCGCGTCCCACCAGCACGTCGTACGGCCGGTCGCCGCCGACCGGAATCCGGGTCACCTCGTCCATCGCGGGCAGCCTAGTCGAGCGGGCGGCGCCGGGGCGGCGTCTGTCCACTCCGTGGCCGGAGTCGGCATCACTGAGGGTTGACCGGACGGATGCCGACGGTAACTGTGGACGGAACCCCCAACGGCGGAAGGTGCAGGCATGACCCGACCAACCATCGACGGCGCGGACATCCGGGTGCCGGCCACGATCCTCGGGGTGGGGCTCGGCGGTTTCGCCGACGGCATCCTGCTCCACCAGTTGCTCCAGTGGCACCACATGCTCAGCAGCACCGACAGCGACCGGGTCGGGATCCGGCCCTACCCCGTCGACACGGTGCCGGGGCTGCAGATGAACACCGTCTGGGACGGGCTGTTCCACACGGTCACCTGGGTGGCGGTGCTGACCGGCCTGGCACTGCTCTACGCCCGCGTCACCCGGTCCCGGGGCCGGCTGTGGCGCTCCCCCGCGCTGTGGGGCTGGGCGCTGGTCGGCTGGGGCCTGTTCAACGTCGTCGAGGGGCTCGTCGACCACCAGATCCTCGGCATCCACCACGTGCACGGCGGCCCGCAGCAGCTCTGGTGGGACCTCGGCTTCCTGGCCCTCGGCGTGGTCCTCGTCGCGGTCGGCTGGGCGGTGCAGCGGAGCGCCTCCGCCGTCGACCTCTGCGCGCCGGAGCGGCCGTGAGCCTCGCCCACGCCGGGCACGCGGCCAGCGGCTTCCCGGCCGCCGCGCTCGTACCCCCGGTGCTGTTCTGGGCCTACCTGGCCGCGGCGCTGCGGCAGCGCGACCCGGGCCGGCCCGGGTGGGACCATCGGCGGACGGCGAGCTTCGGCCTCGGGGCCGCGCTGCTCGCCGCCGGGCTGCTGCTGCCCACCGGGGGCCTGCCGGGGCACATGGCGCAACACCTGCTGCTCGGCATGCTGGCGCCGCTGGCCCTGGTGCTCGGCGCGCCCGGCACGCTGGCGCTGCGGACGGTGGGCCGGCGGGCCGGCCGGGCGGCGCTGCGGCTGCTGCGGCAGCCGGCCCTCCGGGTGCTCGCCCACCCGGTGACCGGGTTGCTGCTCACCGCGGGCGGGCTCTGGCTGCTGTACCTCACCCCGCTCCACCGGGCCACCCTGACCCGTCCGGCGCTGCACGGGCTGGTGCTGCTGCACTTCGTGCTCAGCGGCTACCTGTTCACGTGGTCGATCGCCGGGCCGGATCCGGGCCCGCACCGGCCCCGGGTCCCGGTCCGGCTGGTCGTGCTCGGCGTGGGCGTGGCGGCGCACGCCGTGCTCGCCCAGCTCCTCTACGCCGGCGCGCTCGTGGACGTGCCGGCGACCGGAGACGAGCTGCGGGCGGGCGCCACCGTCATGTACTACGGCGGCGACCTGGCCGAGATCCTGCTCGCCCTCGCCCTGCTCGTCACCTGGCGGCCGGAGCGGGCGCCCCGGCCGGTCCCGGTCAGGGCTTGAGCAGGGCGGCGATCTCGCCGGCGATCTCCTCCGGGGTGCGCCCGTCGGTGAGCACGGTCGCGGTGGCCACCTCGGCGTAGAGCGGGCGGCGCTGCTCCATGAGGTGCTTGAGGGTGGCCCGCGGGTTGAGCGCCAGCAGCGGCCGGCCCGACCCGAGGCCGACCCGCTTGACCGCGTCGGGCAGCTCCACGGACAGGTGCACCACGGTGTGCCCGATCAGCGCGGCGCGGTTCTCCTCGGCGAGGACCGCGCCGCCGCCGAGGGCGAGCACCCCGGCGTGCGAGGCCAGGCCCGCCGCCACGGCGGCCCGTTCGAGGGTACGGAAGTGCTCTTCCCCCTCGTCCACGAAGATCTCCGCGATCGGCTTGCCGGCGAGCTGCTCGATGTCGGCGTCGGTGTCCCGGAACTCGACGCCGAGCGCCGCGGCGAGCGCCTGCCCCACCGTGGTCTTGCCGGAGCCGGGCGCCCCGACCAGCACGCAGACCGGCCGGGCGCTCACCGGATCACCAGGGCCTCGAGGTAGCCGGACAGGTTGCGGCGCATCTCGGCGACCGAGTCGCCGCCGAACTTCTCCACCGCCGCCTCGGCCAGCACCAGGGCCACCATGGCCTCGGCCACCACGGCCGCGGCCGGCACGGCGCACACGTCGGAGCGCTGGTTGATGGCGGTGGCCGGCTCACCGGTGAGCACGTCGACGGTGGACAGCGCCCGGTTCAGCGAGGAGATCGGCTTCATGGCCGCCTTCACCCGCAGCGGCTCGCCGGTGGTGATGCCGCCCTCCAGCCCGCCGGCCCGGTCGGTCACCCGGCGCACGCCCGTGGCGGTGGGCAGGATCTCGTCGTGCGCCTCGGAGCCGCGGGAGCGCGCCTGCTGCCAGCCGTCGCCGATCTCCACGCCCTTGATGGCCTGGATCGACATGAGCGCGGTGGCGAGCCGGGCGTCGAGCTTGCGGTCCCACTGCACGTGGCTGCCCAGGCCCGGCGGCACCCCGTACGCCAGCACCTCGACCACGCCGCCGAGCGTGTCGGCGGCCTTCTTGGCGGCGTCGACCTCGGCGACCATCCGGGCGCTGGCCTCGGGGTCGAGGCAGCGCAGCGGGTCGGCGTCGATCCGGGCGGCGTCCTCGGGAGCCGGGCGCAGGCCGGGCTTCACGGCGATCGGGCCCAGCTCCACCACGTGGGAGACGATCTCGACGCCGAGCGCCTGCCGGACCAGGGCCTTGGCGACCGTGCCCACGGCGACGCGGGCGGCGGTCTCCCGGGCGCTGGCCCGCTCCAGGATCGGGCGGGCGTCGGTGTGGCCGTACTTCTGCATGCCCGCCAGGTCGGCGTGCCCGGGGCGGGGGCGGGTGAGCGGGGCGTTGCGGGCCTGCCCGGCCAGCTCCTCCGCGTCGACCGGGTCGGCGGCCATCACGGTGCGCCACTTCGGCCACTCCGAGTTGCCCACCCGGATGGCCACCGGGCTGCCGATGGTCACCCCGTGCCGGAGCCCGCCGATGATCTCGATCTCGTCCTGCTCGAAGGACATCCGGGCGCCCCGGCCGTAGCCGAGCCGGCGCCGGGCCAGCTCGCCGGAGATCTCCGCGGTGGTCACCTCGATGCCGGCGGGCACCCCCTCCAGCAGCGCGACGAGGGCGGGTCCGTGCGATTCACCTGCAGTCAGCCAGCGCAACACAGCGGTCAGTCTGTCACGCCCGGTGTCCGAGACCTCGCACTGCCCACCGCGTCCCGCCCTGCGGACGCCAGCGCGGCGCGCATCGCCTCCCGAGGGGCGGACACGCCGGTGAACTGCTCGAACTGGCCGACCGCCTGGGCCAGCAGCAGGTCCAGCCCGGAGACCACCCGGCAGCCGGCGGCCAGCGCCGCCGCGGCGAGCGGGGTGGGCCACGGGTCGTAGACCACGTCGAAGAAGACCGTCGCCGGCCGCCAGTCGAAGTTGTCGGCGAGCGGGTCGGCCACGCCCCTGGGCACCGTGGAGACCACGAGGTCGGCCCGGGCGTGCGCCGGGTCGCCGTCCCAGGGCGCGCCGGCCAGCGGGATCCCGAGCGCCTCGGCCGTCGGAACCAGCTCCCGCACCGCCTCCGGGCGGCGGGCCACCACCGTCACCTCGGCCGCGCCGATCCGGGCCGCCGCCGCGACGGCCGCCCGGGCGGTGCCGCCCGCGCCGAGCACGGTGACCGTGGCGCCCGAGGCGCATCCGGCGGCGGTGAGCACGTCGACCATGCCGGCGACGTCGGTGTTGTCGGCGTACCAGGTGCCGTCCGGCCGGCGTACCAGCGTGTTGGCGGCGCCGACGGCGGCGGCGACCGGCGAGGCCTCGTCGGCCAGCGCGAGCGCGGCCTCCTTGCCCGGCATGGTCACCGACAGGCCGGCCCACTCGGGGCCCAGGCCCGCGACCAGGCCGGCCAGCTCGTCCGCCCCGCACTCGATCCGGGTGTACGACCACCCGGTCAGCCCGGCCGCGGCGTACCCGGCGTTGTGGATCACCGGGGAGAGCGAGTGGGCGATCGGCCGGCCGACCACGGCGGCCTTCATCAGGTGCAGTTCTCCCCGGTGAGCACCTTGTTGTCGCACATCTTCCGGATCAGCTGGCGGAACTCGGCGTCGTTCGAGCCGTAGCCCATCGTGCCCTTCTGGTCGATCGTCATGAAGAAGATCCAGTCACCGGGCGGCGGCTCCAGGGCGCCCTTGAGCGCGGCCTCGCCCGGGTTGCTGATCGGGGTGATCGGCAGGCCCGCCACGTTGTGCGTGTTGTACGGGTTCTTCAGGTCGTTGATCTCGCTCTGCAGCAGGTCGTCGGAGTCCTTCGGATCCTTGCCCTGAAGCCGGAGGTAGTAGTTGATGCCGCTGTCGATGCCGAGGCACTTGCAGCCGATCTTGCCGGCGTAGACCCGGTTGTAGATCACCCGGGACACCTTCGGCAGGTCCACCGCGTTGACCGACTCGGCCTCGGCGATGGAGGCGGTGATCAGCGCCTCGTACGGGGAGATCTTGCGTTCCTTCTGCGCCCGGTCGACGAAGTCGAGCTGCTGCGTGACGCGCAGGAACTCGTCCACCATCATCGACAGGATCTGCTCGGCGGTGGCCTTCGGCGGGATCTCGTAGGTCGACGGGTAGAGGAAGCCCTCGATGCTCTTCGGGCCCTTCTTGCCGTCCTCCCGGTTGAACCAGAAGGCGGGGACGCCCAGCTTGACCGGGTCCTTCGCGGCGTCCTGGAAGTCCTTGACCGGGATCTTCGTCTGCTTCGAGAGGATCTGGTAAATGTTCAAGGTGATCGTGCCCTCGGGGATGGTCACCCCGTTGATCACCCGGCTCTTCGGGTCGAGCATCAGCGTGATCACGTCCGCGGCCTTCATCTGCTTGCGGACCTTGTAGCGGCCGACCTGGATGTTCTTGCTGCGGGAGTTCGCGTCGGCGGCCTCGATGAAGGCCTTGGTGCTCTTGACCACCCCGGCGTCGTAGAGGCTGTTTCCGATGTCGGTGAGGGTGTCGCCGGCCTTCACCTCGACCAGCGCCTCGCCCGTGCCGGGGCCGTCGTAGTCGGGGGTGACGAAGTGGTTGCGGATCCGGTCGAAGCCGACGTAGGCGCCGCCGCCGATGCCGCCGAGCAGTACGAGCGCCATCAGCAGGGCGAAGATGGTCTTGCCGCGGCCGCCACCCGACTTGCCGTTGCGCTTGCGCACGGCGCTGCGGCGGTGCCGGCCCTTCTCCCCCCTCTCCGCCTCGTCGAAGCCCAGATCAAGATCGTCGATCATTGCGTCCGCCTCCGCTGCGCGTCCAGCCAGCTCTGCAGAATCTCCACCGCGGCGGCCTGGTCGACCACCGCCCGTTGGCGCTTACCCCGGACGCCCCGTTCGGCCAGCCTACGACTCGCCACGACGGTCGACATCCTCTCGTCCGTCAGCGTCACCGGAATCGTCCCCATTACATCGGCCAATCGGTCAGCGTACGCCGAGACGTTCGCCGCGGCCGGGCCATGCTTTCCGGCGAGGTTGACCGGCAGCCCCACCACGATCTCGACCGCCTCGTGCTCGGCGGCCAGCCGGACCAGCTCGGCCATGTCGGCGGGGACCGTCTCCGGCGCGGCCGTAAGGTCGCGGGCCAGGGTGACCAGCGGGGTGGCCAGGATGCCGTGCGGGTCGGAGCGGGCCACCCCGACCCGGACCTGGCCGACGTCGACGCCGAGCCGGACACCACGGGACACTTCAGCCATCTACCGGACACCTTTCCCCCGGTACGGGCCAGGGCGGACCGAGCGGTCCGCCCTGGCTTCCATCGGTGCGCACATCAGGCGTCGGCGATCGCCTTCTCCACGGTGGCCAGCAGGTTCGGCGCCTCCGCGGCGGGCAGGCCACCGCCCTGCGCGAGGTCGTCGCTGCCGCCGCCGCGGCCGGAGAAGGCCGCCTTCACCAGGTCCTTCGCGGTCAGGCCCCGGCCCCGGGCGGCCTGGTTCACGGCCACCACGAGGGACGCCTTGCCGCCCGCGCGGGCGGCCACCGCCACCACGGCCGGGCGGGCCGGGTCGATCCGGCCCCGGATCTCCTGCGCCAGGGTCCGCACGTCGTTGCCGGCCGCGCCCTCGGGCGCCTCGGTGCCGACGTAGGCGACGCCGCGCACGTCCTTCGCCTGCGCCGCCAGGGCCGCAGCCCCGCCCAGCACGAGCTGGGCGCGGAGCTTCTCCAGTTCCTTCTCCGCGTCGCGGAGCTGGGTGACGGTCTGCTCCACCCGGTCGGCGACCTGGTCGCCGGGGACCCGGAACAGCTCGGCCAGCCGGGAGACCAGCAGGTGCTCGCGGGCCAGGAAGCCGAAGGCGTCCATGCCCACCAGCGCCTCGATCCGGCGCACGCCGGAGCCGACCGACGCCTCGGAAAGGATCTTGACGAGGCCGAGCTGGGCCGAGCGGGCCACGTGGGTGCCGCCGCACAGCTCGCGGGCGTAGTCGCCGACCTCGACGACCCGGACCCGCTCGCCGTACTTCTCGCCGAACAGGGCCATGGCGCCGATCCGGCGCGCCTCCTCCTGCGTGGTGATGAAGGCGTGCACCTCCAGGTCGGCCAGGAGCACCTCGTTGACCTGCTGCTCCACGTCGTGCAGCACGCTCGGCGCCACCCCGGTCGGGGTGTTGAAGTCGAACCGCAGCCGGCCCGGCGCGTTCAGCGAGCCCGCCTGCGTGGCCGACTCGCCGAGAAAGTTGCGCATGGTCTGGTGCACCAGGTGGGTGGCCGTGTGCGAGCGGGAGATCGCCCGCCGGCGGGACACGTCGATCTCGGCGTAGCCGGTCTCGCCGGCGCGCACCTCGCCGCGCAGCACCTTGGCCCGGTGCACGATCAGACCGGGCACCGGCTGCTGCACGTCGAAGACCTCGAGCTGGCCGCCGCCGACCGTGATGAGGCCCTGGTCGGGCTGCTGGCCGCCGCCCTCGGCGTAGAACGGGGTGGTGTCGAGCACCAGCTCGACGGTGTCGCCCTCGACCGCCGCGGCCACCTGGGCGCCGCCGGCCAGCAGCGCGCGCACCCGGGACTCCCGGGTCAGCTCGGTGTAGCCGGTGAACTCCACCGCCCCGCCGCCGTCGAGCACCGACCGGTACGCCGACACGTCGGTGTGCCCGGTCTTGCGCGCCTGGGCGTCGGCCTTGGCCCGGCTGCGCTGGTCGGCCATCAGCCGGCGGAAGCCCTCCGCGTCGACCTGGAGGCCCTGCTCGGCCGCGATCTCCAGGGTCAGGTCGATCGGGAAGCCGTACGTGTCGTGCAGCTGGAACGCCTTGTCGCCGGAGATCGAGGCCTGCCCGGCGGACTTGGTCTCCGCGATGGCGGTGTCCAGGATCGTGGTGCCCGCCCGCAGGGTGGCGAGGAAGGCGTCCTCCTCGGCGTACGCGTACTGGGAGATCCGGCCGAAGTCCTCGGCCAGCTCCGGGTAGGACGGCGCCATGCAGTCCCGGGCCACCGGCAGCAGCTCGGGCAGCGCCCGGTCCTGGTAGCCGAGCAGGCGGACCGCCCGGATGGCCCGGCGCATGATCCGGCGCAGCACGTAGCCGCGGCCCTCGTTCGACGGGGTCACCCCGTCGCCGATCAGCATGAGCGCGGTGCGCACGTGGTCGGCGATCACCCGCAGCCGCACGTCGTCCGGGTGCGACTCGCTGGCCACGTGGCCGGAGTGCGCGCCGTAGCGCTTGCCGGTCAGCTCGGCGGCCCGGGCCAGGATCGGCCGGACCTCGTCGATCTCGTAGAGGTTGTCGACGCCCTGGAGGATGGAGGCCATCCGCTCCAGGCCCATACCCGTGTCGATGTTCTTCGCGGGCAGCTCGCCGAGGATCGGGTAGTCCTCCTTGCCGGTGCCCGGCCCCCGCTCGAACTGCATGAAGACGAGGTTCCAGAACTCCATGTAGCGGTCCTCGTCGACCGCCGGGCCGCCCTCGCGGCCGTACTCGGGGCCGCGGTCGTAGAACAGCTCGGAGCAGGGGCCGCAGGGGCCCGGGATGCCCATGGACCAGAAGTTGTCGGCCTTGCCCCGGCGGACGATCCGCTCGGCGGGAACGCCGACCGACCGCCAGATCTGGAACGCCTCGTCGTCGTCCAGGTAGACCGTCGGCCAGATCCGCTCCGGGTCCAGCCCGAAACCGCCCGCCTCGACCGGCTTGGTGACCAGGTCCCAGGCCAGCGGGATGGCGCCGTCCTTGAAGTAGTCGCCGAAGGAGAAGTTGCCGTTCATCTGGAAGAACGTGCCGTGCCGGCTGGTCTTGCCGACCTCGTCGATGTCCGGCGTCCGGATGCACTTCTGCACGCTGACCGCCCGCCGGTAGGGCGGGGTCTGCTGGCCCAGGAAGTAGGGGACGAACTGCACCATGCCGGCGTTGACGAACAGCAGGTTCGGGTCGCTGATGGCGGGCAGCGGAGCGGACGGCACCACGGCGTGGCCGTTGGCCTCGAAGTGGGCGAGGTACCGCCGCTTGATCTCCGCCGTCTTCATCGCTGGTGCTCCTCCGGGAAAATCTCTCGGTCACCGAACCGCGGGTCCTCCCGCAGCTCGGCGAACTGGTCGTCGTACGCCTCGCCGCGGGCGAAGGCCTCGTGGATCTCCTGCTCACGCTCGGCCATGCCGGCCCGGACGTCGTCCACGAAACTGCGGAC
This sequence comes from Micromonospora chaiyaphumensis, assembly GCF_900091435.1. GTDB lineage: Bacteria > Actinomycetota > Actinomycetes > Mycobacteriales > Micromonosporaceae > Micromonospora > Micromonospora chaiyaphumensis. The sequence continues at coordinate 420,014 of NZ_FMCS01000005.1, read as the reverse complement.
CGACTCGACGAGACCGCCGGCCGACTCGGACAGCCCGCTGGCGATACCCGCCGGCGTGTACGCCTGCGCGGTGCGGGTGGCCTTGCGGACCACCAGCACGCCCACGGCAAGCCCGATGCCGAGCCAGAACAACCGCCTCATGCTCTCATCCTCCCGCTGTTCGCCGGCCGGGTCAGCGGTTGCCGCGCCTGGCGGCCCGGCGCTGCTGCTTGATGGTGTCGCGCACCTCGCGCTCGGTCTCCGCGTGCCGGCGGGCGGCGGCGGCCTTGCGCACGCCGTAGCCGAATGCGGCCACCTTGACCAGCGGGTTCGCGGCGGCGGCGGAGACCACGGCAGCGAGGTTCGCCACGTTGGCGGTGACGTTCTGCGCGTGGGTGGTCATGGTGTCCACCTTGGCGAGTTGCAGGTTGACCCCGTCGAGGGAGGTCTGCACCTGCTCCAGGGCGACGTTGACGTTCTTCACCGTGGTGTTGACGTCGGTGAGCAGGGGGGTGGTGCGGTCGTTCAGCTCGGTGATCATGCGGGTCGTCGCGTCGACGGTGTGCCGCAGCCGCAGGATCGGCACCGCCAGCACGAGCACCAGCATCAGGAACGCGCCGGCCAGGATCAGCCAGGCGATTTCTCCGCCACTCACGCGCATGTCCTCCTCAAGCAGGGTCCCGGGGCCCGACGCCCCGGGACGCGCGACCGTACCTACCCGGTCCGCCGCACGCCGACCCGGGACCGGTCAGCAGGCGCGGGCGGGCCCGCCAGCCCCAGACCCTACCGTCCGTGATGGAAACCGGCTCACGACGGTGACGCTGTCGGTTCACCGAGCGGGTCGTCGGTGAGGGTCGGGTACGGGTCCTCACCGGTGAGTGACGGATCGGTGGTCGGCTGCGGTCCGGTCCGCTCGTCGTCGATCGCGTTGCGCACCTTCACCGACACCAACGAGCCGGCGCACTCACCCGCTGCGGGCTCGGGCGCCGGAGACGGCGGGGCCGCACCCTCCGCCGCCGGCGGCACACAGGTGGGTTCGCGCACCCAGAGGTCGAGGGTGAGCTCGTCCCGCCGCCAGCAGGTGTAGCTGCCCTTGACCTTCTGCTCCGGGCAGCGGTCCACCTTCCAGCGCCGCCAGCCGTCCTCGGCGAGGGCCGCCTCGTAGGCCTGTGCGGTCTCCTTCCAGGCCTTCTCCGACTCGACGGTGCGTTCCCGCAGCCGACAGTCCTGGAGACACCACCGGCTCCCGCTGACGTTGTCCACCGTCTTCGTCGCCGCCCAGGCCGGCACGCTCAGCGCGTCGAGGGTGTCGAACACCGGGTCGTGGCTCAGCGTGCGCAGCCCGAAGTAGAGCGGCACGGCGCCGAGCAGCAGCACGCTGACCAGGGCGAGGATGCCCATCCGCAGCCGCCGCCGCTCACGCATCTGCCGGCGCAGCTCGGAACGGGCGCCCCGCAGGCCGCCCGCCGCGTCGTCGGCCTCCCCCGGCGCGGCCTCGGCCCGGCGCAGCGTCGGTCCGGCCCCGTCACCCGGTCCCGCCGGCTCCCCCGGCGGCACGACGGCGGCGGCCCGCGCCACGGCCGGCTCCCCCGGGGGTACGACCGCCGCGGCCCGCGCCACCGCGGGCGCGCCGGGTCCCTGCGGCACGCCGCCCGGCCCACCGGGGCCGGGCCGGGTGGGCTCCGCCGCGGACGGGTTCGGGCGGCCACCCGGCCGCTCGTCCGGCCCGGCGGGGCGAGCCACCGGGGCGGCCGCCCGGGCCACCGCCGGCCCACCGGCTGCGGCGTGCGGCTCGCCGGCCGGGTGGAGGTCACCGGCCCGCGCTCCGCCGGCCGGGCGGGCCGCGCCACGGGCGGGACCGCGCGCGTCGCCGCCGGCCGGACCCGCTCCGGCGCGTCCAGACGCGGCGGGGCGCCGGCCGACGTCGGGTCCCGTCCGCTCCGGCTCACCGCCGGTCGGGAAGCCACCGGTCCGGGCCGGGTCGCCGGTGGCGAAACCACCGGCACCGGCCGGACCAAGCCGGCCGGACCGATCGCCGGCCGGCAGGCCGCCGGTGCGCGCCGGGTCACCGCCGGCGGGGAACCCGCCGGTGCGCGCCGGGTCGTCGGTGGGCGGGCGTCCCCCGGGCCGCGGGCCGGCGGGCGGCAGCCCCCCGGTGGGGTCGCGGTCCGGCCGGGCCGCGCCGCGGGTGCCGTCGCCGTAAGCGGCCGGGGCGCCCGGCCGGGCCGCGCCGCGGGCGGGACCGGTCTGGTCGGGCTTCACCGGCGGTGCGGCAGCGCCACGGTCGGGGCCGGCCGGCCCACCGCGCCGCGCGGCGGCCGGATCGTCGGCGGGGCCGCCGGGGCGGTGGACGGCCGGATCCTCGGCGGGGCCGCCGGGGCGGCGGACCGCCGGCATGGCGGGGTCGCTGTGCGAGGTGCGGCCGGCCTGTCGAAGCCAGTCGGCGGGCCGCTCGGGCCGCTGCGGCCGGGTCTCGTCGGGGGCCTCGCGGGCCCCGCGTCGCGGGGCCGGCGGAGCGTCGCCGGGCGCACCGGATCCGGCCGGGGCGTCGGGGGCGGCACGGCGGCCGGCCGGGGCGTCGGCAGCGGCACGGCGACCCGTCGCCGGCGCATCGGCGGCGGCACGGCGGCCGGCTGCGGCGTCGGGGGCGGCATGGCGTTCGGCCGGCGCATCGGGCGCCGCACGGCGGCCCGGCCCCGGCGGGACGTCGCCGGGGGCCCGGCGGCCGGGTGCCGTGCCGTCGGGAGCACTCCGGCGGCCCGGCGCCGTCGCGTCGTCGGCGGCAGCCCGTCGGCTGGTCGGCATCGCCGTCTCGTCGGGAGCGGCCCGGCGGCCTCGGGGCGTGGCCGCGCCGTCCGGCCCGCCGCGCCCGGCGGCCGGTGGCGCGGTGTCGTCGGGAGCGCCCCGGCGACCGGGCGGGACCGCCGGGTCGTCGGGAGCCGCGCGGCGGCCCGGCGGGGCGGCACCGTCCCGCCGGCCGGCCGGCGGGACGTCGGCACCGGGGCGGGGGCCGGATGCGGCGCCGGCCGCGGCGCGGCGCGGGGTCGCGGTGGGGCCGTCGGGTCGGCGGTCGGCGTCGGGACCGGCGCCGGGCACCGACGGGGCGTTCCCGCTGCGCGGCACCACCGGCTGGTCCGGTTCCGAGGCGCGACGGCGGCCACCGGGTCGACCGCCGGCACCGTCCACGATGGGCGCGCCGGCGGTGGACGGATCGGGGCGCTGCGGGGCGCGGCCTCGGCGCGGCTGCGGGTCGCCGGGCTGGAGTCCTCCGGTCACCGGGTCGGTGGGGCCGCCGACGCCGGGCGCGGCGGCGCGCGCCGGGGGCACGCCGGTGCGACCGGGCTCGCCGGCGGCGCGCCGGCCGGCGCCGGAGACGGGCCGGACCGCGGGGTCGCCGGCGCCCGTGGCGGCCGGGCGGCCGACGGCGGGCGGCGCACCCTCGGGCGCCGCCCGTCGGCCACCGCCGGACACCGGCCGGACACCGGGGTCGACCTCGGGTGCGCCGCGACGGCCCGGTGCGGGCGCGCCGCCGTCGGGGGCTGACCGGCGACCGGCGCCGGAGACCGGGCGGGCGCCCGGGTCGGCGTCGTCGGGCAGGGCCCGCCGGCCGCCGCCGGAGACGGGGCGCGCCGCCGGGTCCACGCCAACGGGACGGGGGCCGGCCGGGCCGGCGGGCGCCTCGGCGCCGTGCCGGCCGCGCGGGGTGGGCGGAACCGCGTTCCGGGCACCGTCCGGGCCGGGCCAGGCGGGGTTCGGGCCGCCGTAACCGCGTTCGGGGACGGGGCCCTGCCCGGCACGGCCGGGCATCGGGCCGGCGGGTGGCGCGACGCGCGGACCGGTCGGGCCGCTCACCCGGCCGGCAGCCGGCGGCTGCTGGCCGGTCGGCGCGTCCGGGTTGCGGCGCGGCGGGCGGGACGCCTCGGCCGGGCCGCGGGTGGGCTCGGCGGGGCGCCGGGTCGGTTCGGGTGCGCCGGGCCAGGGGCCGTCGACGGGGCGGCGGGGGGCCGCCGGATCGGGGCCGCCAGGTCGGGGCGTGGCGGGCCCGGCCGGGCCGGCCTCGGGGGCACGGCGGGCGGGCGGGGTCTCCGGCCCGGGCCGGCCGGCTCCGGGCGGTGCCGCAGCGCCCGGGCGGGCAGCCGCGGGCGGTGGCGCCGCGGCCGGGTGGGCGGCCCCGGGCGGTTGCGGCGCGGCCGGGCCGGGCCGCGGCGCCGGAGCGGCGGGCGGCGGTCCGCCCCGCGCGGGCGGCACGGAGCCGGGCGCCTCTCCGTCCGGGCCGAGGTCGCTGCGCTGCTGCTTGGCCGTCCGCAGGTCGTCGATCCAGCCGAACTCCTCGCCGGCGGTCGCCTCGGCCGGCTCGGCGTCGGTCCTGCCCCGCCCCCACCGGCGGCCCTTGGCACGTGGGTCCCGCCGCTCGTCGGGGCCGTCCGCCGGCCGCTCCGGACCACGCGCCATCACTGCTGACCCTCCCCGACGGCGTCGCTGCCGCCCTCGTTCACGCCGTCGGCCCGCGCGGCGTCCGCCGGGCGGCCGCCGCTCACCGCGGCCTCGGCCCGCGCCGGCGGCGCGGGCAGCCCGCGCACGATCCGGCGCAGCAACGGGAGCCGGGTGGCCACCGCCCGCTCCGCGCCGTGCCCGCTGGGCTGGTAGTAGTCGGTCCCGACGAGGTCGTCCGGGACGTACTGCTGGGTGACCACCCCACGCTGGTCGTCGTGGGGGTAGCGGTAGCCGGCGCCGTGTCCGAGGCCCCGGGCGCCGGCGTAGTGGGAGTCGCGCAGCCCGCGTGGCACCGCCCCGCCGCGGCCGGCCCGCACGTCGGCGATGGCCGCGCCGATGGCGGTGGTGGCCGAGTTGGATTTCGGGGCGGTGGCCAGGTGGATGACCGCCTGGGCCAGGTTCAGCTGGGCCTCGGGCAGGCCAACGTATTCCACGGCGTGCGCGGCCGCGGTGGCGACGGTCAGCGCGGTGGGGTCGGCCATGCCGACGTCCTCGCTCGCGAAGATCACCATGCGCCGGGCGATGAAGCGGGCGTCCTCCCCGGCGACCAGCATCCGGGCCAGCCAGTGCAGCGCGGCGTCCACGTCCGAGCCGCGCATGCTCTTGATGAACGCGCTGGTCACGTCGTAGTGGGCGTCGCCGTCGCGGTCGTAGCGGACGGCCGCCACGTCGACCGCCTGCTCGGCGACGGCGAGGTCGATCCGGTCGGCGCCGCGCGCGGTCGCGGTGGCCGCCGCCGCCTCAAGCGCGGTGAGCGCCTTGCGGACGTCGCCGCCGGCGAGGCGGACGAGGTGGTCCTCGGCGTCGGTCGCCAGCGTGAGGGCGCCGCCCAGCCCGCGCTCGTCGGCGACCGCGCGGCGCAGCAGGCCGCGGACGGCGTCGTCGTCCAGCGGCTGGAGGGTCAGCAGCACGCAGCGGGACAGCAGCGGCGAGATGACCGAGAAGTACGGGTTCTCGGTGGTCGCCGCGAGCAGGGTGACCGTGCGGTCCTCGACGGCGGCGAGCAGGGAGTCCTGCTGCGTCTTGCTGAAGCGGTGCACCTCGTCGATGAAGAGGACGGTCGGCGGGCCACCGGCGCGGCGCTGGCGGCGGGCCGTCTCGATGACCGCCCGGACGTCCTTCACCCCGGCGGTCAGCGCCGACATGGCGACGAAGCGGCGGTCGGTGGCCCGGGCCACCAGGTGCGCGATGGTGGTCTTGCCGCTGCCGGGCGGCCCCCAGAGGATCACCGACATCGGGGCGGCGGACTCGACCAGCTGGCGCAGCGGCGCGCCCGGGGCGAGCAGGTGGTCCTGACCGACCAGCTCGTCGATGCTGGCCGGCCGCATCCGGACGGGCAGCGGCGAATCCGCCGCGGCGGCGGTGAACCCGTCGACGCCGCCGGAACCCGCGGAGGCGCTGGGCGCACCGGCGGGCTCGCCGAGGGTGAAGAGGGCGTCGGATTCCATCACGAGAACAGTACCGGGCCGGGCCGACGGCGCTGGAATCGCGCCGCCGGCCCGGCCCGGGTGGTCGTTTCCGGTCAGCCGCGACCCGGGCGCCGGCCCCGATACCAGCGGCCGCCGCCGGCGCCGCGCGGGCCGGAGCCCACCCCGGCCAGGTAGAGGGAGAGCAGCAGGAAGCCGATGAGCATGAGGGTGTGGGTGTTGAACAGGTCGGGCGCGCCGAGATTCGTGTTCAGGAAGTCGATCAACAGGGCGAAGCCGAACACGATGGCCGCGAGAATGGCGAGCATGGTCGTTCCTCCGGTGGGGGGTCCCAGTAGGTCGGCGACGGATGTACCCAATCGGTCTGTTCGTCAATCTCCACCGTGGAACGCCCGCTCGGCGGACAGCGGGTCGCGTCAGCGGTCGGTGGCGAGGATCGCGTACCGGGCCGAGTCCCACCAGGAGCCGCGGACCAGCAGGTGGTCCCGGCTGATCCCCTCCGGCCGCAGGCCGGCCTTCTCCAGTACCCGGACCGAGGCGACGTGGTCGGGCCGGGTGGTCGCCTCGACGCGGTGCAGGCCCACCTGCTCGAACGCGAGCCGCAGCAGCAGGCCGGCGATCTCGCCGCCGAGACCCCGGCCCCAGTGGTCGGCGTGCACCACATAGCCGATCTCCCCGCGCCGGTGCTGCGGGCTCTCCACGGTCAGGGTGCCCATCCCGACCAGCCGGTCGCCCTCCACGGCGGCCAGCCGGTACACCGGTCGCGGGTCGCCGTCGGCCTCGGCCCGCCACGCCGACACGGCGTCCCGGAGGTCGTCCGAGGAGGGCGGCTGCTCGTCGAGCACCCGGTCGAAGACGCGCGGGTCGGTCATCAGCGCGTACAGCGACGCGACGTCGGCGTCACCCAGTTCGCGCAGCACGCAGCGGGAACCGGGCAGCCGCACCGGTCGTACGGAGCGGACGGGGGTCATGGAAATCTCCTCTCGTAGGCTGGCCGTATGATCACTGCCGACCAGGTCCTGCGGGGCCGGGACACCCTGCTCGCCGCCACCGGCCACCACCCGTACGCCCGGCACGCCCTCTGGCGCGACCAGGAGGCGCGGGGCTGGCGGCGGGACGGCGCGGTCGGCTGGCTGCTCCCGCCGGAGCACGGGCCGGCCGGCGGTGCGCTCGGGGCGCCCGGGCCGGCGCTGGACGTCTTCGCGGGCCTGGTGGCGGACGGGACGCTGCGGGCCGGCCAGTGGCTTCACCTGCCGCGGACGGACCCCGCGGAGGTGGCCGACCGGCTCACCGTGGCCCGGCTCGACGAGTGGGACTTCCTCTGGACCACCGCCGCGCCGCCGGAGCAGCCGGAGGAGGAGCGGGTGGTCCGCCTCGCCGAGGCCGACCACCCCGCGCTGGCCGCGCTGATCGAGGAGGCCTTCCCCAGCACGACCTCCCGCCCGGGCGACCCGCGCGTCGTCGACTGGTACGGCATCCGCGACGGCGACCGCCTGGTGGCCTGCGGCGCCGACCGCAGCCGGGGCGACATCGGCTTCCTGGCCGGCCTGACCGTGGCGCCCGACCGCCGGGGTCGCGGGCTCGGCGCGGCGCTCACCGCCGGGATGACCCGTGCCCTGCTGGCCCGGCACGGCCAGGTGGCGCTCGGCGTGTACACCGCCAACGTGGGGGCGATCCGGCTCTACCGCCGGCTCGGCTACGCCGGCACCGAGCCCCGCACCTCGGTCCACCTGGGCTGACCCGCCGGCCATATCGCCCTGCCCGGCCGCGGCGTCGGTATCCACCCGCCGCCTCCGCTCAGTCCGACCGCGCGGGTGCCGCGGCGGCGGCCGGGACCGGGTCCACCGGGCCGGCGGGGTCCAGCGCCGGGCCGGGGAGCCCCGGGCCGGCGGCCGAGTCACCGGGCCGCTGCTCGGCCGCGCCGGGCTCCGCCGCCCGGCGCCCGGCCCGCCAGGCGGGCAGGTAGAGCGGGGCGGCCACGGCGAGCACCACGGCGCCGACCAGCATGGCGACGGTGACGCTGGTGGCGTCGGCCAGGGCGGTCAGCACCACGGCGCCGAGCGCGCCGGCCGGCTGGCCCATCATCGAGTTCAGCGAGAGCACGCTGGTCCGGTAGGGACCGTCGACCTGCCGGTGCAGCAGCCCCATGTGCAGGGGGTTCGACGCGCCGTGCACGGTGTAGCAGGCCAGGTAGGCGATGAGCACGCCGACCGGGCCGGCGAGCAGGCCCATCCCGACCACGGTGACGCCCTGGAGGATCCGCATGAGCGCGGCGGCGGGCGCGGCGCCGAGCCGGCGCAGCAGCAGCGGGGTCAGTGCGGCGCCGGCCGCGTTGGCCAGCCAGGCCGCCGAGCTGGCCGGGCCGAGCAGCGCGGCGGCCCGGTCGGCGCCGCCGACCACCTCGGCCAGGCGCACGGGCAGCAGCGACTCGAAGGTGATCATGCCGAAGCCCCAGAACAGCTCGACGGCGACCAGGGCGAGCAGCACCCGGTTGCGGCGCAGCAGGCCGACGGCCTGGCCGACCATCCGGGGCGCCTCGGCGACCGAGGCCCGCACCGCGGCGGCGCCCCGGGCCGGCCGGTGTTCCACCAGCAGCACGGTGAGCGCGACCAGCGCGGCGGCCTGGAGGGCGATGGCCACCAGCACGGGCAGGGTCAGCGCGCTGAGCGGCCCGACCGGCCCGAGCGCGACCAGGCCGCCGCCGAGCAGCGCGCCGGCGCCGATGGCGACGCCGATGACGGTGCCGGCCCAGCCGAGCCCGCGCTCGTACTCGGCCTCGGGGTCGGCGGCCAGGGTGGCGTCGACGTACCAGGACTCGAGCGGGCCGCTGTCGAGCGCCCGGTAGATCCCCTGCAACGCCCAGACCAGGAAGAACATCCAGAAGGTGTCGGCCACCGCGAAGAGCACCAGCGAGGCCAGGCAGACCACCCAGGCGACGACCAGCACCGGCTTGCGGCCCAGGGCGTCGGCGAGGCCGCCGGTGGGCAGCTCCAGCGCCAGCACGACGAGGCCCTGCGCGGTGGCCACCAGGCCGATCTGCGACAGCGACAGGCCGCGCTCCTGCATGAGCAGGATCATCACCGGGGTGAGCAGGCCGGTGGGCAGCCAGCGCAGGCCGTAGAGGGTGAGGTAGCGGAACCGGACCTGGCGTACGGAGAGCGCGGTCACCGGAACTCCTTGGGCAGCGGGTAGGTGGCGAGGAAGATCTGGACCGGCTCGGCGCCGGGCTCGGCCGGGTCGGCCTCGGCCCGGTGGCGTTCGAGCAACGCCCAGACCTCGGCGGTGATCGCCTCCAGCCGGTCGGCGGGGACGGTCATGAAGATGTCGCTCATGCCGAAGGCGTCCCGCCAGGCCGGCGCCCACTCGTGCTTGGTGGCGAACCACTGCTCGGCGTGCTGCGCCAGGAGACGCACCTGGTCACCCTGGATCCAGTCGATCGCGGCGCGGGCGTCCGGGTCGTCGTCGAAGTCGGTCGGCTCCCAGTTGGTGACGTCGTGCGCGGCGCGCCACCAGCGCTGCCGGCCGGTGCCCCGGTCCGGGTCCTCCACGACCAGCCCCACCTCGGCGAGCTGGCGCAGGTGGTAACTGGTGGCGCCGGTGTTGGTGTCGAGCATCCCGGCCAGCGCCGTGGCGGTGGACGGGCCCTTCACCCGCAGCGCGCCGACCAGGCGCATCCGCAGCGGGTGGGCCAGCACCCGCGCCTGTCGATGGTCCAGCCGCACCTCGCGCGGCTCGGGACGCGAGCCCTCGTTCTCCATGCACTGCACAGTATCTGTGCACAATTTCTGTGCACAAGAGTTGTGCACAGAAATTGTGCATGAGGTTAGGCCAGCACCTCGGTGATCCCCCGCAGCCGGGTACGCAGGAACCCGGCCGCCCGGGACGAGTCGAGGCGCACCTCTCCGGGGTGTTGTCGGCCCAGCGCGGCGGTGGTGGTCGTGGCGAGCGCGCCGGCGTCGAGACCGAGCTGACGGGCCACGAGCAGCCCCATCCCGGCGCGGCTGACCGCCTCCGGGCCGGCCACGTTGAGCGGACCGGCCAGGTCGGTGGGCACCAGTTCGAGCACCGCCGCGGCGAGGTCGGACACGTGCACCGGGCAGCGGGCCTCGTCGGTGAAGAGGACGGCACGGCCGGCCAGGGCGTCCCGGCAGAGCTGGATCTGCTTGCTTCCCTCCCCCACGATCAGCGAGGTCCGCACCAGCAGCGCCCCCGGATCCACCGCCCGCACCGCCGTCTCGGCGGCCGCCTTCGCCGCGCCGTAGGCGTTCACCGGCGTGGGCACGTCGTCGTCCAGATAGGGCGTCGGCCGGCCGGCGTGCAACGCGTCGCTGGACAGGTGCACCAGCCGCGCCCCCACCTCGGCGGCGGCGCACGCGATGTGGGCCGCCCCGTCCGCCGTGACCGCCCAGTCGCCGTACCGGTAGGGGGTGGCCACGACGGCGTCGGGGCGTACCTCGGTCAGCAGCGCGCGGACCGCGGCCCGGTCGGTGACGTCGAGCCGGCGCGCCGCGACGCCCGGCACCGCGACCGCGGCCGAGTGGTACGTGCCGACCACCCGGTGCCCGGCCGCGACCGCCTGCCGGCACACCTCGGCGCCGAGGAAGCCGCTGGCCCCCACCACGAGCAGGTTCATCCCGTCCTCCAGACGTCGAAAGCCCGCGCCATCATGGCGCGGGCGCTTCATCGAGTGAGGATCAGGTCGGCCAGCGGGCGCGCGGCGAGGTGCGGGCGACGCCGCCGAGGCCGACGCGACGTGTCCCGCGGCTGGCTCGTTGGTGCGGCGAGGGTGGACGGAGGCGACGATGGCGACGGGACGAGGTGCCGGCCTGCTGCGCCCTCCCGCGAGTTCGGGTCGTGCCACCTTCCTGGAACTCTTCTTCGACCTGGCCTTCGTCGTGGCCCTCACCCGGGTCACGCAACGGTTCGTCGACCTGAGCGATGACACCGGCTGGGCGCTCGTCGCGGGGCTCGGCCGCACCCTGCTGCTCTTCCTGGCGCTCTGGCTGATCTGGTCCCACACCGTCTGGATCACCAGTCGCTACGAACCAGAACGGTCGATCATCCAGGCCGTCGTCGTCGGCACCATGTTCGCCGGCCTGGTCATGGCGGTGACGCTGCCACGCGCCCTGGAGGAGCGAGCGCTGCCGTTCGCGGCCGCGTACCTGGTGGTGATGGTGGTGCGACCGCTGGTGGTCGCCGCCGCGCTGCGTGGCCACCCGCGACGTCTGGTGCCGTTCCGGCTTGCCGCATGGGCCGCGGCGAGCGCGCCGCTCTGGCTGGCCGGCGCGTTGGGCCCCGACGCACTTCGCCTGCCGCTGTGGGCTGCCGCCCTCGCTGTCGATTACCTCGCCTGGGCCCTGGGCTGGCCGGTGCCGCGGCTCGGAGCCTCGGCGGTGCACCGCTGGCGGATCGCCGGGACACATCTCGCCGATCGCCACCAACAGATGTTCCTCGTCTCACTCGGCGAGACGATCCTGGTCATCAGCATGGTTTTCGGCGGCACGGACTACTCCCCCGTGCGGGCCGCGGCCTTCGGGGTCGCGTTCGCCACCAGCGCGCTGCTCTGGCGGATCTACTTCCACCGCGCCGGCCTGCTGCTGCCCGAGGCGTTGGGCCGGGCGGGAATGCCCGGCCGGCTGGGCACGGTGTCGGAACGGGCGCACCTGCTGATCGTGCTCGGCGTGCTCGTCACCGCGGTCGGCTACGAGTTGGTGATCGATCATCCGTTCGGGCCGCCGCGGCCCGGTCTGCTCCTGTTCGTGGTCGGCGGCCCGGTGCTGTTCCTCGTCGCCCGTACGCTGCTGGAGTACGAGATCTTCGGCCGGGTCTCCGAGTCCCGGGTGATCGGCCTGGCGGCCCTGCTGCTGTTCACGCCGGCGTTGGCCCGCTGGGCACCGATGGTCGGGCTGAGCGTGGTGGCCGGAGTGCTGGCCCTGGTCGCGTTACTCGACGCGCTGCTGAGCCGGGGACGGCCGCTGGAGCCTTCCGCCTCGTCGGTCGCGCGGGAGGAGTCGGCGTCCGGCGATCGCGACTCCGAGGCGTGACCCGGCGACCTGCGGTCAGCGGCCGTTCGCCGGGTCAACTCACCTTCGCGGCGCGGCCGAGGCGGACGGCCGAGATGAGGAAGAAGATGGCGCCGGGGACGGCGTAGCCGATCGCGTTGGCCAGCGCCGGGTTGTCCGCCGAGGCGGCCGCGACGAACGACCCGCCGGCGAGCACGGAGAGCCCACCGCTGATGATCATCGGCCACTGGCCGCCCATGCTGCGACGGGTCACACCCACGATCAACTGCACCAGCCCGGCGACGATCGCCCAGCCACCCCAGACGCGCAGCATCGCCGGGATGCCGGACGTGCCGGCGACGGCCAGGCCGATCGCGGCGAGCAGGCTGACCACGATGTTCACGTACAGCAGGGCGGGCGACCCGGTGGCACGCGACGCGCGGGCGTCGACGACGGCGGCGGCCACGTCGAACAGCGGGTAGATCACGAAGAGCGTGACGGCGAGAGGGTCGAGGTCTCCGGCGAGCGCAAACGCCACGCCGGCCCAGACGACGGCGAAGGCGAAGCGGACGAAGTACAGCCGCCGCAGGGCGGACGCCGTCGTCGAGATGCCGGGGGCGGCAACGGTGGTCATGGTCATCCTTTCGGTGGCGCCGGAGGGGGCCGCGACCGGGAGGGCGGGCGGCCGGAACACCACCAGGTAGAACGAACGTTCTGTCTCCTGGTCAAGGTAGCGACCGGACGGCGCCTCGTCAAGACCGAACGTTCTACCCACCTGCCGGTCGGGAGCGGGGACCGAACGTTCTGTTCGTTAGGGTGGGCTCATGGCACGCAGTGAATCCGGCGCCCGCCCGTCCGAGGCGCGGCAGCGGCTTCTCGCCACCGCGACCAGGATTTTCTACGCGGAGGGAATCCACTCGGTCGGTGTCGATCGGATCATCGCCGAGGCGAAGGTGACCCGGGCCACGTTCTACCGCCATTTCCCGGGCAAGGAGGATCTCGTCCTCGCTTATCTGCGGGCGGCCGATCACGCCATTCGTAACCAGGTGGACCTGGCCCTCGCCGCCGACCTGCCGGCGACCGACGCCCTCCGGGCCGTCGCGGAGTCGATCGCCCGGGACATCCGGTCCGCCGGCTTCCGCGGCTGCGCCTTCCTGAACGCCGTGGCGGAGTATCCCGACCCGGACCATCCTGTGCACCAGGCCGTCCTCGCGCACCGACAGTGGTTCCTCGACACGATCAACACGGTGCTGGCGAGGATCCAGGAAACCGAGGCCGAGGCGGCCGCGCGGCAGTTCGTCATGCTCCGCGACGGCGCCATGGCGGCCGGCTGCCTCTTCGACCCGGCGCTGATCTCCGAGACCTTCCTCCGCGGTGTCGAGGGACTCATCCGCGCCCACTCCGCACGCCGGCCGTCCTGAGCTGCTCGGCTCTCCCGACCACCCCTCGCAGACGCCGATCATGAGGAGACCGGGACGGCCCCGGCCAACCTCATGATCGACGGCGAGGAGTGGCGGATCAGGTCGGGTCGGCCACCGGGGCGGCCGGGCCGGCGGTGCCGGCGTGCGGGCCCGTCGGGGCCTTCGGCTTGGCGTCGATGCCCGCCTCCGCGCGCTGCTGGGCGGTGATCGGCGTCGGCGCGCCGGTCAGCGGGTCGAAGCCGCCGCGGGTCTTCGGGAAGGCGATGACCTCACGGATCGACTCGGCGCCGGCCAGCAGCATGCAGACCCGGTCCCAGCCGAACGCGATGCCGCCGTGCGGCGGGGCGCCGTACTTGAACGCCTCCAGCAGGAAGCCGAACTTGTCCTGCGCCTCCGCGGCGGTGATGCCGAGCAGGTCGAACACCCGCTGCTGCACGTCGCCGCGGTGGATACGGATCGAGCCGCCGCCGATCTCGTTGCCGTTGCAGACGATGTCGTACGCGTAGGCCAGCGCCCGGTCCGGCGCCTCCTCGAACCGGTCCACCCACTCGGAGTTCGGCGAGGTGAACGGGTGGTGGACGGCGGTCCAGCCACCCTCGTCCGTCTTCTCGAACATGGGCGCGTCGACCACCCAGCAGAACGCCCAGGCGCTCTCGTCGACCAGCTTGGCCCGCTTGGCGATCTCGATGCGGGCCGCGCCGAGCAGCTCCTGCGCTTCCCGGGCGTTCGTGCCGGCGGCGAAGAAGACGGCGTCGCCCGGCTTCGCGCCGACCGCGTCGGCCAGGCCGGCCAGGTGCGCCTCGGAGAGGTTCTTGGCCACCGGGCCGCGGGGCTCACCGGTCTCCGCGTCGAGCACCACGTAGGCGAGGCCCCGCGCGCCGCGCGCCTTGGCCCAGTCCTGCCAGCCGTCCAGCTCCTTGCGGGTCTGGCTCGCGCCGCCCGGCATGACCACGGCGCCCACGTACCCGCCCGCGTCGATGGCGCCGGCGAACACCCGGAACTCGGTGCCGCGCAGGTAGTCGGTCAGCTCCGTCAGCTCGACGCCGTAGCGCAGGTCCGGCTTGTCGGAGCCGTACCGGGACATGGCGTCGTGCCAGGTGATCCGCGGGATCGGCCGGGGGATCTCGTAGCCGGCCAGGTCGGACCAGAGCGCCGACACGATCGCCTCGCCGAGGTCGATCACGTCGTCCTCGGTGACGAAGGACATCTCGATGTCGAGCTGGGTGAACTCCGGCTGCCGGTCGGCGCGGAAGTCCTCGTCCCGGTAGCAGCGGGCGATCTGGTAGTAGCGCTCCATGCCGCCGACCATGAGCAGCTGCTTGAACAGCTGCGGCGACTGCGGCAGCGCGTACCAGCTGCCCGGCTGGAGGCGCACCGGGACCAGGAAGTCGCGGGCGCCCTCCGGGGTGGAGCGGGTCAGCGTCGGCGTCTCGATCTCCAGGAAGTCCCGCTCGTGCAGCACCGCGCGGGCGAGCTGGTTGGCCCGCGAGCGCAGCCGCATGGCCTTCGCCGGGCCGCCGCGGCGCAGGTCGAGGTAGCGGTACTTGAGCCGGATGTCGTCGCCGGCCTCGATCTGGTCGTCGACCGGCAGCGGCAGCGCGGCGGCCTCGGAGAGCACCTCCAGCGCGGTGGCGGTCACCTCGACCTCGCCGGTCGGCAGGTCGGGGTTCTCGTTGCCCTCGGGGCGGCGGGTCACCTCGCCGGTCACCTTGACGCAGAACTCGTTGCGCAGCGCGTGCGCGTCCTCCTCGCGGAAGACCACCTGCACGACGCCGGAGGCGTCGCGCAGGTCGACGAAGATGACACCGCCGTGGTCGCGCCGGCGGGCCACCCACCCGGCGAGCGTCACCGTCGAGCCGGCGTCCGCGGCGCGCAGGCTTCCGGCATTGTGGGTACGGATCACGGCTTGCGTCTCCTCATCTGGTCCACGTCTGCTCCCCGCATTCTGTCAGGGCGGGCGGGCCGGCTCCCGGGCACCCGGCGGGACGGGCCGGGACGAACCCCGGGCCGGGGCCGGTCCGGGCGGTTACGGTGGCCGGGTGCGTGCCGTACCGAGCTGGGCCGTGGCCACGGCCGCTGCGGCGCCCGTCCTGCTGGTGGCGGGCTGGACGGTGGCCGGCGCCCGGCAGCCGCCCGGCTACGACCCGGTCCGCGACACGATCAGTGAGCTGGCCGGCGAGGGCGCCACCGACTCGTGGCTCATGGCGGGCTGCCTCGTGCTGCTCGGCTGCTGCTACCTGGGCACGGCGCTGGTCCTGCACGCGGCCGGGCTGCCCAGCCGGTTCCTGCTGGCGCTCGGCGGGATGGCCACCATCGCGCTCATCGCCTTTCCCCGCCCGCAGGTGGGCGGTTCACCGGCGCACGGGACGGTGGCCACGATCGCGGTGCTCGCCCTGTCGCTCTGGCCGGCCGGGTCGGCGCTGCGGCTGCCCCGGGCCGTGCCGCGCGGCGTGGCCGCCTCGCCCGCCGGCACACCGCCGTGGGCGTTCCGCCGCCCGGTGGCGCTGGCCGCGACCGCGCTGCTGCTGGTCCTCTTCGGCTGGTTCGTCGTCGAGGTGACCGGCGGCTCCCGGACCGGGCTTGCCGAGCGGGTGGCCGCGCTCGCCGTCGCGCTCTGGCCGCTGGCCGCCGTCCTCTCCGCCCGCCGGGCGCACCGCCGCTGGTCGGCACGGCGACCGGACCCGCCGGTGACCGACCCCGCCCGGCCGGACGCGCCGGTCACCTGAC
Source organism: Micromonospora chaiyaphumensis (assembly GCF_900091435.1). GTDB lineage: Bacteria > Actinomycetota > Actinomycetes > Mycobacteriales > Micromonosporaceae > Micromonospora > Micromonospora chaiyaphumensis. Next base: position 403,964 of record NZ_FMCS01000005.1, on the reverse strand, counting down.
CCACCCCGCCGGCGGGGTGCGGTGCCGGTGGCCGGAGACGCGGAACGGGCCGCCGGTCGCCCGGCGGCCCGTTCGCGTGCGGTCGATCAGTAGACGCTGACGCCGTAGCGGCTCAGCACCTCGGTGACCGGCTGGAAGTAGGTGGTGCCGCCGGAGGAGCAGTTGCCGCTGCCGCCGGAGGTGAGGCCCAGCGCGGTGCTGCCGGCGAAGAGCGAGCCGCCGCTGTCACCGGGCTCGGCGCAGACGGTGGTGCGGATCAGGCCGGAGACGCTGCCCTCGGCGTAGTTGACGGTGGCGTTGAGCGCGGTCACCGAGCCGCTGCGCACGCCGGTGGTGCTGCCGGAGCGCCGCACGCTCTGGCCCACGTACGCGTTGCCCGCGGCGGTGATGTCCTGGTAGCTGCCGTTGTAGAGGTAGACGTTGCCCGGCTGCGCGGTGGTCTGGTTGCTGTACCGCACGATGCCGTAGTCGTTGCCGGGGAAGCTGGTGCCGTAGCGGCTGCCCAGCAGGCTGGTCTGGGCGGAGTTGCTGTACCAGCTCGACGAGATGTTGGTGCAGTGCCCGGCGGTGATGAAGTAGTAGGTGCTGCCGGCGCGCACGTTGAAGCCGAGCGAGCAGCGCCCGCCGCCGCCGGCGTAGATGGCGTTGCCGCCGGAGATCCGGGTGCTCAGCACGCCGGCCTCGGCCTCGATCCGGACCGCGCCACCGGTGCGGGCGGCGGCGGCCTTGACCCGCTCCAGCTTGGCGCCGGTGACGGTGCTGTCGACGGAGACGACGACCTGGTTGGTGGCCGGGTCGGTCCACCACGCGGTGCCCGGGATCTTGGCGGACCGCTCCAGCTCGCTCGTCGCGGCCCTGAGCTTGTCGGCGCCCCGGGTGACGAGCTTCGGGGTGGCGCCGGCGGCGCGGACCTGGCGGGCGGCCGCGGCGTCGGTCACCGCGACGACCATGGTGCCGCTGCTGTCGGCGTACGCGCCGGCGGCCCGGTCACCGAGCTTCGTGGCGAGGGCGGCGGCGGCGTCGGGGGACGCCGGCGAGGCGGGGGCCGCCTGGGCGGGTGCGCCGAGGAGCGATCCGGTGACCAGGGTGCCGGCCACAGCGACGACAACGGCGCGGCGGAGCGTGGACCTCGTGGGTCGCATGTAACAACCTCCGGATGGGGGTGACGGGCACTGTCATGCGGACGTGCCCGGGGACAACCCGGCCGACCTGGGGAAACCGGCCGGGCGACCCAAGTATTCACATATTTAAGATCGTAAGCAAGACGTGGCTTTGCCCGAATTCGCGGGGCCGCACGATGTAACCGCGAAGCAACATCATCGACATCGGCTGTCAGAGCCGGCCGATGCGCTCAGCCCCGGCGGCGGGCGCCCGGGCCCGGGCGCGGCAGCACGTCGCGCGGGTCGGTCACCTCGTGCCCCTCGGCGCAGCGCAGCGCCACCCGGACCTCGGCGCCGCAGTCGCGGTGGGCCACGGCCAGCGGCGGCCCGTCGGGGTCGGCCAGGTAGCGGTCGCCCCAGCCGAGCACCGCCACGAGCACCGGCCAGAGGTCGAGGCCCTTGTCGGTGAGCCGGTACTCGTGCCGCAGCCGGCTGCCCGGCTCCCGGTACGGCTCCCGGCGCAGCACCCCCTGCTCGACCAGCATGGCCAGCCGGTTGGTGAGCACCTGCCGGGGGATGCCGGTGCGCACCCGCATGTCGTCGAAACGGCGCACGCCGTTGAAGACCTCCCGGAGCACGACCAGGGTCCACCGCTCGCCGAGGACCTCCATGGCGCGGGCGATCGTGCAGTTCTCCACCGACCAGTCCAGTGCCGCGGGTCTCATGCCGACCAGGCTAGGTCTGATTGACAGACTCAGCAACGCGCTGCGAGGCTGAGTCCATGACACAGACGCAGGAGCGCAGCCGCACGTTCACCTGGTCCGACCCGGTCGCCGGGGCCGCCCACATCGGCCGGCGCGGCGGCCTGGAGCTGCTGCGCGCGATGATCGCCGGGGAACTCGCCGCGCCGCCCGTCATGCACCTCATCGACATGTCCCGGATGGAGGCCGACGAGGGCCGCGTCGCGGTCGAGCTGGTGCCGCAGGAGTTCCACTACAACCCGCTGGGCACCGTGCACGGCGGCGTGCTCTCCACGCTGCTGGACACCGCGGCCGCGTGCGCCGTGCACACCACCCTGCCGGCCGGCGTCGGCTACACCTCGCTGGACCTGAACGTGAAGTTCCTCCGCCCGGTCACCGTCGCCAGCGGCACCCTGCGCTGCGAGGGCACCGTGCTCCAGCGGGGCCGCCGCACCGCCCTGGCCGAGGCCCGGCTGACCGACGCGCGCGACCGGCTGGTCGCCCACGCCACGTCGAGCTGCCTGCTCTTCCCCCTCGACCAGCCCGCCTGAGCCGCCCGCGCTCAGCGCGCCGCGGCGAGGCGGGCGTCGCGGGCCGCGCGCTTCTCCTCGAACCGGGCCGCCTGGGTCTCCAGGCTCTCCAGCTGGGCGGCGATCTGGTCGCGGGCGGCCTCGCCGTCGGCGTCCAGCCCGGTCGCCTCGAACAGGTTCCACTGGCGCAGCACCGGGACCACCACCTCGTCCCGGTGCTGGCGCAGGTCGTAGATGCCGGCCAGGGCGATCGCCACCGACTTGCGGGCGAAGCCCTCGATGCCCACACCCGGCATCTGGAAGTCGGCCAGCACGTCGGCCACGGCCCGCATGGCCTGGCTCGGGGCCAGCTCGAAGGCGGCGCCGAGCAGGTTGCGGTAGAAGACCATGTGCAGGTTCTCGTCGGCCGCCACCCGGGCCAGCAGCGCCTCGCAGACCGGGTCGCCGGTCGCCCGGCCGGTGTTGCGGTGGGAGATCCGCGTCGCCAGTTCCTGGAACGAGACGTACGCCAGCGAGTGCAGCACCTCGTCGTCGTGGGCGTTCACGTAGCCGGCCGACATGTGCGTCATCCGGGCCCGCTCCAGGGCCACCGGGTCGACCGCCCGGGTCACCGTCAGGTAGTCACGGATGGCCGTGCCGTGGCGGCCCTCCTCGGCGGTCCACCGGTGCACCCAGGTCCCCCACGCGCCGTCCCGCCCGAACAGCGTCGCGATCTCGTGGTGGTACGAGGGCAGGTTGTCCTCGGTGAGCAGGTTGACGATCAGCGCGGTGCGGGCCACCTCGGGCAGCGTCGAGTCCGCCTCCGTCCACGGCTCGCCGTCGAGCGGGCCGGCGAAGGTCCGCCCCTCGCTCCACGGCACGTACTCGTGCGGGAACCACTCCTTGGCCAGCGACAGGTGCCGGTCGAGGTTCTTCTCGACGACGGGTTCGAGTTCGAGGAGCAGGGCGGTCTGGCTGAGCACGGTCACGGCGATCTCCCTACGGTGGCGTAACTTACGCCACCGTAGGTCCAATCGTCGTCAGGCGCCAGCGGCGGCCGGCCCCACCAGCGGCTTCAGGTCGGCCCGGGGCGGCGTCCACTCCCCCGCCGCGGCGGCCACCTGCTCGCCCGAGCGGATGTCCTTCACCTCGTCGCCCTCGGCGCCGGGGAACCAGACGTACGGGATGCCGCGCCGCTCCGCGTACCGGATCTGCTTGCCGAACTTGGCCGCGCTCGGCGACACCTCGGTCGGGATGCCCCGGGAGCGCAACGCCTCGGCGACCTTGTTGCTGGCCGCCCGCTCCTCCTCGGCGTTCACCGCGACCAGCACGCAGGTCGGCACGTCCCGGGAGACCGACAGTGCGCCCGCGCCGAAGAGCAGGCCGAGCAGCCGGGTCACCCCGATCGAGATGCCGACGCCGGGGAAGCGGACGTTGCCGGAGCTGGCCAGGTTGTCGTACCGGCCGCCGGAGCAGATCGAGCCGAACCGCTCGTAGCCGATCATCTGCGTCTCGTAGACCGTGCCCGTGTAGTAGTCCAGGCCCCGGGCGATCCGCAGGTCGGCCACGCAGAGACCGGGCGCGTGCGCGGCGGCGGTCTCCACCACCGCGGTCAGCTCGGCGATGCCCTCGTCGAGCAGCGGGTCGGTCACCCCGAGGGCGCGCACCGCGTCGGCGAACGAGGCGTCCGGCGCGGAGATCTCGGCGAGGGCCAGGCACGCCTTGGCCTGCGCCTCGCTCGCCCCGGCGGTCTCCGCCAGCAGCTCGGCGACCTTCGCCGGGCCGATCTTGTCGAGCTTGTCGACGGCGCGCAGCGCCGCCTCCGGATCGGTCAGCCCGACGCCCCGGTAGAAGCCCTCGCAGATCTTGCGGTTGTTGACCTGGATCCGCACCGGCGGGATCGGCAGCGAGCGCAGCGCGTCACCGATCACCAGCGGCATCTCGGCCTCGTAGTGGGCCGGCAGGGTGTCCCGGTCGACGATGTCGATGTCGGCCTGGAGGAACTCCCGGTAGCGCCCCTCCTGCGGGCGCTCGCCCCGCCACACCTTCTGGATCTGGTAGCGGCGGAACGGGAACTGGAGCTTGCCGGCGTTCTCCAGCACGTACCGGGCGAACGGCACGGTCAGGTCGAAGTGCAGGCCGAGCGCGTCGTCGCCGGCCGGGCCGTCGGTGTCGGCCTGGAGGCGGCGCAGCACGTAGACCTCCTTCGAGGTCTCCCCCTTGCGCAGCAGCTGGTCGAGGGGCTCGACCGAGCGGGTTTCGAGGGGCGCGAAGCCGTACAGCTCGAAGGTGGCCCGGATCCGCTCGAGCACGAACTGCTCGATCATCCGCTGGGCGGGCGTCCACTCCGGGAAGCCGGAGATGGGCGTGGGCTTGCTCATGGCGTACTCCTTGCGTCCCGCGCGGACCGCGCGGGGAGGTCGTGGGTGCGGCTACAGGCCGCGGGCGGGCGCGGCCGGGCGCGCGCCGCCGGTGCCCGACACCTCGACGAGGTACGGGTTGGTCGCGCGCTCGCGGCCGATGGTGGTCTGCGGGCCGTGGCCGGGCAGGACGACGGTGTCGTCGGCCAGCGGGAGGACCTTCTCCCGGAGGCTGGCCAGCATGCGGGGCATGCTGCCGCCCGGCAGGTCGGTGCGGCCGATCGAGCCGGCGAAGAGCACGTCACCGGAGAGGCAGATCTGCTCGGCCTCCCAGGGCGAGCCGGCGCCGGGCAGCCGGAACAGCACCGACCCGCCGGTATGGCCGGGAGCGTGGTCGACGGTGATCTCCAACCCGGCCAGCGACAGGGTCGCGCCGTCGGTCAGCTCCGCCACGTCGTCCGGCTCGGCGTAGGGCAGCCGCCCGCCGAAGAGCTGGGTGAGGTCCATCGAGAGCGCCTTGGCCGGGTCGGCCAGCAGCTCCCGGTCCTCCGGGTGGACGTATGCCGGGATGCCCCGCGCGCCGCAGACCGGGGCCACCGAGAAGGTGTGGTCGAGGTGGCCGTGGGTGAGCAGCACGGCGGCCGGGTGCAGGCGGTGCTCGGCGAGCACGGCGTCGAGCCGGTCGAGCACCCCGATGCCGGGGTCGACCACCACGCACTGCTCCCCCGGCGCGGTGGCCACCACGTAGCAGTTGGTGCCGAAGGCGTCCGCGGGAAAGCCGGCCACGAGCACGTCCGCTCCCCTTCCGTCCGGTTTCGTCGTCCCTGTGTGCAGCCTAGCCGCACGGGCGACCGGGTTTCGCCGACCACCGGCCCCAGTCGCCCCGGCAGGCACAGTGACAACGCCCGATAAACCGAGGCCGGACCTCGTACACCACTTTCCCAGCCGGTACCCGTACACTCTGGCGGGCGTGTGGCGTGGCGCACCCCCGCGACCGCGGGCGGGCAGCGCCCGGCGCCGGCGAGGACCAGGGTAGAGGAAGGGGAGCACGGGTGGCTTCCAGCAGGGACCGGCAGCGCAAACTGGCGCGGGCCAAGCTCGACCGGCAGCTCGCCCGGCGGGCCGCGGCCGCGAAGCGCCGCCGGCAGATCCAGGCCGGCGTCGGCGCCGCCGTGGTGCTCGCGCTCATCGTGGTCGGTTCGGCCTGGGCGCTCGGCGCCTTCGACTCCGATCCGAAGAAGCCGGCTGCCGAGGAGACCTGCCTCTGGACGCCGCAGGACGCCACGGCCAACACCAACCTCAAGGACGTGGGCACCCCGGCCACCACGGGCCTGCCCACCTCCGGCACCCGCACCATGACGGTCACCACCAACCAGGGCGGCCCGATCACCGCCGACCTGGATCTGGCCGCCGCCCCGTGCGGCGCGGCGAGCATCTCGTTCCTGGTCGGCAAGTCGTTCTTCGACAACACCAAGTGCCACGAGATCACCACCGAGGGGGCGCTGCGCTGCGGTGACCCGAGCGGAAGCGGCCTGGGCGGCCCGACCTACTCGTTCTACAACGAGAACGTCCCCACCACGCCGGAGGCCAGCCCGTCCGCCTCGCCGGCGCCGGCCCAGCCCCCGGCGTACCCGAAGGGCACCGTCGCCATGATCGGCAACCCGCCCGGCAGCAACGGCAGCCAGTTCCTGATCTTCTTCAAGGACTTCGCTCCGGCCACCCCGGCCTACACGGTCGTCGGCAAGGTCACCGGAGGCCTCGACACGCTGGAGAAGATCGGTGCCCTGCCGACCGTGGACAATGGGAGTGGCGCCAAGGTCAAGCCGAAGACGGACGTGGTGATCCAGAGCCTCACCGTCGGCGAGCCGAACGCCGCACCGGCCGCCACGAGCGCGCCTGCGGCGAGCCCCAGCGCCGGCTGACCCCGCCCCACCCTGAGCAGCGGCGAGCACCGCCGTACCCGAGAAGCATGTGAGGAGTGACCGTGACGTCCACGAGAGAGCGGCAGCGCGCGGCGGCGCGGGCCCGCCTCGAGCGGGAGATGGCCGAGCGCGCCACCAAGGCCCGCAAGCGCCGGCAGACCCAGGCCATCGTCGGCGCCGCGGCCGTGCTGGTGCTCGTCGTGGCGGGCACCGTCTGGCTCGCCACCTCGCTCGGCGGTGACGACAACAAGCAGAACACCGCGGGCGCCGAGGGGTTCTCCCAGTGCGCGTACAACGAGGTCCCCAAGGAGGGGCGCCCGAAGCAGATCAAGGACGTCGGGCTGCCCACGACCCAGCAGGCCAACAAGGGCACCCAGACGATGACGATCGACACCAACCTGGGCCCGATCACCGCGAAGCTCGACCGCAGCCTGGTGCCGTGCACCGCGGGCAGCTTCACCCACCTGGCCAGCAAGGGTTTCTTCGACAACACCAAGTGCCACCGGCTCGTCACCGAGGGCATCAAGGTGCTCCAGTGCGGCGACCCGAGCGCGACCGGCAACGGCTGGCGGGAGACCGACGGCACCGGCGGCCCGAGCTACAACGTGGGCGAGGAGAACCTGCCCACCGACAAGCGGCCCCCGTACCCGGAGGGCGTCATCGCGATGGCCAACTCCGGCCAGCCGGGCAGCACGGGAAGCCAGTTCTTCATCGTCTACGGCGACTCCCAGCTCGACCCGAACTACACGGTCCTGGGCACCATCACCGGCGGTATGGACCTCGTGAAGCAGGTGGCGGCGGCCGGTGACGACGGCGCCTTCGCCCAGCAGGCCGGTGGCGGTCACCCGAAGAAGGAGATCGTCATCAACAAGCTGAGCATGAGCGACATCCAGGGCGCCTGACCCGCCCGCACGACGACGAAGCGCCCGCCGGCATCCGCCGGCGGGCGCTTCCTTCGTGTGTGCCCTGGGTCAGGCGCCCGAGGTGACCCGGTAGGCGTCGAAGACGCCGTCGACCTTGCGGACCGCGGCCAGCAGGTGCCCGAGGTGCTTCGGGTCGGCCATCTCGAAGCTGAACCGGCTCACCGCCACCCGGTCCCGGGTGGTGGTGACCGTCGCGGAGAGGATGTTGACCCGCTCGTCGGAGAGCACCCGGGTCACGTCCGCGAGGAGCTTGTGCCGGTCGAGGGCCTCCACCTGGATCGCCACCAGGAAGGTCGAGGCCGAGGTGAGCTTCCAGCTCACCTCGACCACCCGCTCGCTCTGCGCCCGCAGGTCCTCGGCGTTGGCGCAGTCGTCCCGGTGCACGCTCACCCCGCCGGAGCGGGTGACGAAGCCGAACACCGCGTCCGGCGGCACCGGGGTGCAGCAGCGGGCCAGCTTGATCCACACGTCGCTGACCCCCCGGACCACCACGCCCGGGTCGGCGCTGCTCTGCCGGCTGCGCGGCGGCCGGGTGGCGACGGCGGTCTCGGCGATATCCTCCGCCGCGCCCTCCTCGCCGCCGTACGCGGCCATCAGCTTCTGCACCACCGACTGGGCGGAGACCTGGCTGTCGCCGACCGCCGCGTAGAGCGACGCCACGTCGGCCAGGTGCAGGTCCCGGGCGATCGCCATGAGCGCGTCGGAGGTGAGCATCCGCTGCAGCGGCATGCCCTGCTTGCGCATCGCCTTGACGATCGAGTCCTTGCCGGCCTCGATCGCCTCCTCGCGCCGCTCCTTGTTGAAGTACTGGCGGATCTTGGTGCGGGCGCGCGGGCTCTTGACGAAGCCGAGCCAGTCCTGCGTCGGGCCGGCCGTGTCGGACTTCGACGTGAAGATCTCGATCACGTCGCCGTTGGACAGCGTCGACTCCAGCGGCACCAGCTTGCCGTTGACCCGCGCCCCGATGCACTTGTGCCCGACCTCGGTGTGCACCGCGTACGCGAAGTCCACCGGCGTCGACCCGGTCGGCAGCGGGATGACGTCACCCTTCGGGGTGAAGACGTAGACCTCCTGGCTGGACAGGTCGAACCGCAGCGCGTCGAGGAACTCGCTCGGGTCGGCCGCCTCCCGCTGCCAGTCCAGCAGCTGGCGCAGCCAGGTCATCTCGTCGATGTGCGCCGGCGGGCCGACCACCGGGGTGCCCTTGTGCTCCTTGTACTTCCAGTGCGCGGCGATGCCGAACTCGGCGGTGCGGTGCATCGCGTAGGTGCGGATCTGCATCTCCACCGGCTTGCCGGTGGGCCCGATGACCGTCGTGTGCAACGACTGGTACATGTTGAACTTGGGCATGGCGATGTAGTCCTTGAACCGGCCCGGCACCGGCTGCCAGTTGGCGTGGATGACGCCCAGCGCCGCATAGCAGTCGCGCACCGTGTCGACCAGGATCCGCACCCCGACCAGGTCGTAGATGTCGTTGAAGTCGCGCCCCCGCACGATCATCTTCTGGTAGATCGAGTAGAGGTGCTTCGGCCGGCCGGTGGTCTCCGCCTTGATCTTGGCGGCCTTCAGGTCGGTGGACACCTTCTGGGTCACCTGGCGCAGCAGCGCCTCGCGCTGCGGCTGGTGCTCGCCGATCAGCCGGTTGATCTCCTCGAACCGCTTCGGGAACAGGGTGCCGAAGGCCAGGTCCTCCAGCTCCCACTTGATCGTGTTCATACCGAGGCGGTGGGCCAGCGGGGCGAGGATCTCCAGCGTCTCCTTGGCCTTCTGCTCCTGCTTGGGGCGGGGCAGGAAGGTCAGGGTGCGCATGTTGTGCAGCCGGTCGGCCAGCTTGATCACCAGGACCCGCGGGTCCTTCGCCATGGCCACGACCATCTTGCGGATCGTCTCCGCCTTGGCCGCGTCGCCCAGCTTGACCTTGTCGAGCTTGGTGACGCCGTCGACCAGCAGGGCGACCTCGCCGCCGAAGTCGGCGCGCATCTGGTCGAGGGTGTACTCGGTGTCCTCGATCGTGTCGTGCAGCAGCGCCGCGACCAGCGTGGTGGTGTCCATGCCCAGGTTCGCCAGGATGGTCGCCACGGCGAGCGGGTGGGTGATGTAGGGGTCACCGGACTTGCGGTACTGACCCGAGTGCCAGCGCGCGGCCGTGTCGAAGGCGCGCTGGAGCAGCCGGGCATCGGCCTTCGGGTGGTTCTCGCGGTGGGTGGCGATCAGCGGCTCCAGCACCTCGCTGACCTGCGAGGTCTGCCAGGGCGCGTTGAACCGGGCCAGCCGGGCGCGCACCCTGCGGCCGGTCGGCGCGTTGGAGAGGGCGAAGCCGCCGGCCGGCGTGGGGTCCGCCGCGCCGTCGGTCGGGAACGGCACCACGACCGCCCCGCCGTCCGCCTTCCCGTCGGGCGCGGTCAGCGGTGCCGGCGAGTTGCCGCTCCGCTCGGTCACCGAGCCGTCCGCGTCGCCTGTCGGGTGCACCGTGCCCTCCACCGGAGGGACGACATCGTGGGACACCGGCCTCCTCACCGCTCGCCGGGGTGCGCCGGCCGTGCGGCCGACGTCCTGTCCAACCGGCCGAGGGGCCGGAGTTGTTCCGCACCGGGCATCGGAACCTCGCGGCCCCGGCAGCCCCGCGCGCTGACCGGACGGTCACCCGGCCGGTCAAGCAAAGGGCAATGCTACCCGTACGCAGGGTACGCCGCCGCTCCGCCGGACGGACCGCACCGGGTCCGCCCGACGGGCCGGTCGGCTCAAACGGTCAGCAGGGCATGGACCGGACGCGGGGCGAGCCGCTCCCGGCCCTTGAGGAAGCCCAGCTCCATCAGCACGGTGAAGCCGGCCACCGTGCCGCCGGCCCGCTCCACCAGGTCCAGGGTGGCCTCGGCGGTGCCGCCGGTGGCGAGCACGTCGTCGAGGACCAGGACCCGGTGGCCGGCCGTGAAGGCGTCCTGGTGCACCTCCAGGGTCGCCTCGCCGTACTCCAGGGCGTAGGAGGCCGAGTGGGTGGCCCGGGGCAGCTTGCCGGCCTTGCGCACCGGCACCACGCCGACCCCGGTCGCGTACGCGACGGCCGCGGCCAGCACGAACCCGCGCGCCTCGATGCCCACCACCGCGTCGAACGAGTCCCGCCCGTGGTACGCGATGATCCCGTCGATCACCTCGCGGAAGGCGGTGCCGTCGGCGAACAGCGGCATGAGGTCCTTGAACATGACCCCGGGCTTCGGGAAGTCCGGCACGTCCAGCACCCGGCTGGCGACCAGTCGGGCGACCTCCGGGCCGCTGTCTCCCCGTACCCCGGCGGTGTGGGTCTCCGTCACGTGCGTCCCCATGTCCTCTCGAACGACGGCGGCGTCCGTCATGCCGCTTTTCACAGCATGGCGGACGCCGCCGGGTCGATCTCTACCGGGTGGGCGGTCAGCGGCGCTTCGCGCCACCGGGCCGGTTGCCCCCGCCGCCGGCGGGACGCCCGCCCCGGGCGCCGGTGGGGCGCTTGCCCGCCGGCCGGGCGCCGACCTTCGGGGCGGCGCCGGCCAGGGCGGCCGCCTCGGGGTCGATGGCCTCGTCGGCGGTGGCCGCCGCGGCCCGCGGCGCACCCTTCGGGGTGACCTCGCCGCGGGCGATGGCGCCCCGGCGGGCCAGCACCCGCTTGTTGTGGGCACTGATCCGCGGGTCCTGGTTCTTCAGCAGCACCAGCAGCGGGGTGGCCAGCAGGATCGAGGTCAGGAAGGCCACCGCCATACCGACGAAGAGCACCAGACCCAGGTCCTTCAGGGTGCCCGCGCCCAGCAGGCCGGCACCGATGAAGAGCAGGCCGCCGACCGGGAGCAGCGCGACCACCGAGGTGTTCAGCGACCGCATGAGGCTCTGGTTGAGCGCCAGGTTGGCGGCCTCGCCGTAGGTCTGGTTGTTGTTGGCGGTGATGCCCCGGGTGTTCTCCTGGACCTTGTCGAAGACCACCACCACGTCGTAGAGCGCGAAGCCCAGGATCGTGAGGAAGCCGATGATCGTCGACGGGGTGACCTCGAACCCGACCAGCGAGTAGATGCCGGCCGTGAGCGCCAGGTTGGTGAAGAGCGATGCGATCGCGGCGGCCGCCATCCGCCACTCGAAGCGGAGGATCAGGTAGACCGCGACCACCGCGAGGAAGATGAGCAGGCCGAGCAGTGCGCGCTCGGTGACCTGGCCGCCGAACGACGCGCTGACCTGGCTGGCACCGACCTGCTCGAACTTGAGCCCGAACTTCTGGGCGATCTCGGTCTTGACCTCGTTCGACTGGGTGGGCGTCAGCTCCGAGGTGCGCATCTCGTACAGGTCGGCACCGGTGCCGCCGACCTTCTGCGCGGTGGCCACCTCCGCCCCGCCGGCCTTGGCCCGCAGCACGTCGTTGACCTGCCGCTCGGTCTCATCCAGGGAACCGACGCTGGCCGGCACCTGCAGCGAGGTGCCGCCGGCGAACTCGATGCCGAGGTGGAAGCCCCGGACGGCGAAGCTGAGCACCGCGATCAGGACCAGCACACCGGCGACGGCGAACCACAACTTGCGCCGGCCGACGATGTTGAGATCGGCCTCGCCCCGGTAGAGCCGGGACGCCAGACCACTCTTAGCCATCTCAGGCCTCCTTGACGCGCGGGTTGCGGGCGGCGCCCGGCTCGGCCGACCGGGCCGGCAGGGCCCGGCCGAGACCGCTGACCCGCGGGGACAGGAACGCCCGGGTCCGGGCGAACATGGTCATGATCGGGTGGCGGAAGAGGAACACCACGACCAGGTCGAGGACGGTCGCCAGGCCGAGCGCGAAGGCGAAGCCCTTCACCGTGCCGACCGAGACGATGTAGAGCACCACGGCCGACATCAGGGTGATGGCGTTCGCCGAGATGATCGTCCGGCGGGCCCGGATCCACGCCCGCGGCACCGCGCTGCGGGGGCTGCGGCCCTCCCGGATCTCGTCCTTGAGCCGCTCGAAGTAGATGACGAACGAGTCCGCCGCCACACCGAGCGAGACGATCATGCCGGCGATGCCGGCGAGGGTGAGGGTGAAACCGATCGACCGGCCGAGCACCACCAGCGCGCCGAAGACCAGCAGCGCCGAGAGCACCAGGCTCAGGAAGATGACCGAGCCGAGCAGCCGGTAGTAGAAGAACGAGTAGATGATGACCAGCAGCATGCCGATGCCGGCCGCGAGCAGACCGGCACGCAGCTGGCTGTCACCCAGGGTCGCGGTGACGTTCTGCGACTCCGCCTGGTTGAAGGTCACCGGCAGGGCGCCGTAGCGCAGCTGGCTGGCCAGCTCGTTGGCGCTCTTGTTGTCGAAGCTGCCGGTGATCTGCGAGTCACCGGTCAGCACGCCCTGGATCTCCGGGGACGAGACGATCTCGTTGTCCAGCACCACGGCGACCCGGCACTTGCCGTCCTGGCCGAGCGCGGTCTGGTCGCAGGCCTGACCCTCGTTGTTGAACGCCTCGCGGGTCAGCGCGGTCCACTTCTCCTGGCCCTTGCCCGTGAAGTTCAGGCTGACCACCCAGGAGCTGGTCTGGTCGAGCACGGCGTTGGCGTCGTCGACGTCGGTGCCGAGAACCTTGGCCTTGTCGAGCAGGTACTTGGCGCCGGACTCACAGGCCACGGCCTGCTGGTTCTCGTCCTTGATCGACGCGGCGGGCCGCTTGTCGAGCTGGGCGCAGGTGATGGTCGGGACGTTGAACTGCATCCCGACCGGCAGCACCGCGATCTCCTGCGGGGAGAGCGTGCCGAACGGCTTGAGCTTGTCGGCCAGCGACGGGTCGGCGGTGAGGTCGGCCGGCGCCTGGAGGCCCGAGGCGGCGACCCAGGCGGGCGCGCCCACCTTCTGCTCGACGGCCTTGCGCTGCTGCTCGATGCTCTGCGGCACGGGCTCGGCGCTGGCGCTCGGGCTCGGCGCGGCGGCGCTCGGCGTGGCCGACGGGGTCGGCGCGGCGGCGCTGGCGCTCGGCGTCGGGGCCATACCGCCCTGGCCGCCGGCGCTCGGCGACGCGGTGGCCTTGGGCGCGGCGCTGCCGGACGGCTGCGGCGTCGCGCTGCCGGACGGGGCCTGGGTGGCGCTGCCGGAGGGAGCCGGGGTGGCGCTGGCGGTCGGGGCCGGCGTGGCGGCGGCGCCGCTGCCGTCGGTGGCCTTGAGCACCTTGCGGAAGCGCAGCTCGGCGGCGCTGCCGACGTCGGTCAGATCCCGGTTTTCACCGGGCAGGGAGATGACGATGTTCCGGTTGCCCTCGGTGACCACCTCGGCCTCGGCCACGCCGTAGGCGTTGACGCGGTTCTCGATGATCTGGCGCGCCTCTTCGAGGTTGGCGGCAGTCGGGGGCTTGCCGTCCACGCTGTTGGTGGCCTCGAGCGTCACGCGGGTGCCGCCGATGAGGTCCAGGCCGAGCCGGGGCTCCAGCCGGTCCTTCCAGCCACCGCTGGCGCCGCCCGAGAAGAACACCAAAAGATAGAGGACGACGAAGATGAACCCGAGCACGGCGAGCTGCCGTCCGGGGCGCATCTGTCCCTGAGGTGGTGCCACGGCTGTCCTGTCTCCCTGTACGGTCGCGCCGCTTCGGCAGCGGCGAGATGGTCGGGCCGGGGGTGTCCGCCCGACTGCTCCGGCGGGTCGGCGCCGCCGGACGGCACGCCTCCCCGGCGCACGACGCGGCGGCGTCGCGCGGGGTGCCTCGCGTGCCGGCGTCGAACGCCGACCCAACTATCCACTTGTGTGAGTGAATCCGCTGCCCCGTCCGGGGCCGGTGGTCACTCCTTGACCGGCTCGGCTTCCTCGGTGATCGTCTCGGCCTCGGGGGCCTCGACCCGCTTCACCACGCGGGCGATCGCCGGGCGCGCGTACCGGGTCTGCACGCCCGGGGCGACCTCGAGCAGGACGGTCTCGTCCTCGACCCCGGTCACCGTGCCGTAGAGACCGCCGATGGTGACCACCTCGTCGCCCACGCCGAGCGCCGACTGCATCTGCTCGGCCTCACGGCGACGCTTCTGCTGCGGGCGGATCATCATGAAGTACATGACGCCGAAGAGCAGAGCGATCATGAGGATCGGCGTCAGACCGCCGGCTCCCCCGCCACTCGCTGCTGCGTAAAGCACGGTTGTCGACCTTCCCATTGGCCTCCGCAACGCCCCGTGGGGCACCGGAGCGGAGGCGAGTTCTCACGTCCTGTACAAACCGCGGCGAAGTCTAATCCCTGCACCTGAGAACACCGAATGCGGCACAGATCACGTTCGGATCACGGCTGATCGGTCTGCGCCGAGAACAGATCGGGCACCGGAGCGGCATCCGCACCAAATGTACCATTCGGCGGGGTACGCCCCAGATGGTGCCAGGCGGCTGCCGTGGCGACCCGGCCGCGCGGCGTACGCGCCAGCAACCCGGCCCGGACCAGGAAGGGCTCGCACACCTCCTCGACCGTGTCCGGCTGCTCCCCGACCGCCACGGCGAGCGTGGAGAGCCCCACGGGGCCGCCCCGGAACGAGTCGACCAGGGCCGTGAGCACGGCGCGGTCCAGGCGGTCCAGGCCGAGCGCGTCGACGTCGTAGACGGTCAGGGCCGCCCGGGCCGTCTCCAGGTTGACCACGCCCTCGGCGCGGACCTCCGCGAAGTCCCGGACCCGGCGCAGCAGCCGGTTGGCGATCCGGGGCGTGCCCCGGGACCGGCCGGCGATCTCCGCCGCCCCCTCCTCCGTGATCGGCACGCCGAGGATCCGCGCCGAGCGGTGCAGCAGCGCCTCCAGGTCGGCCGGTGAGTAGAAGTCGAGGTGCGCCACGAAGCCGAACCGGTCCCGCATCGGGCCGGTGAGCAGGCCGGACCGGGTCGTCGCGCCGACCAGGGTGAACGGCTCGACGTCGAGCGGGATGGCGGTCGCCCCCGGCCCCTTGCCGACCACCACGTCGACCCGGAAGTCCTCCATGGCGCTGTAGAGCAGTTCCTCGGCCGGCTTGGCGATCCGGTGGATCTCGTCGATGAAGAGCACGTCGCCCTCGGCGAGGCTGGTCAGGATGGCGGCCAGGTCGCCGGAGCGCTCGATGGCCGGGCCGCTGGTCACCCGGATCCCCGAGCCCAGCTCGGCGGCCACGATGTTGGCCAGGGTGGTCTTACCGAGGCCGGGCGGCCCCGAGAGGAGGATGTGGTCGGGCGGGGAGCCACGCCGCATCGCGCCCTGAAGCAGCAGGTCGAGCTGGTCGCGGACCCGGTGCTGGGCGATGAACTCCTCCAGCCGCCGGGGCCGGACGCTGGCCTCCGCGTCCCGTTCCGCGTCGCTGACGTACGCCGAGACGAGGTTCTCGTTCGTCATCGGGTGCGGCCCAGGAGGCGGATGGCCTGCTTGAGCAGGACCGGCACGGGCGGGGTCTCCCCGTCGACGGTCTCCGCGACCGCGGCCACCGCCTGCTCGGCCTGCGCGGCGGTCCAGCCGAGCCCGACCAGCGCCTGGCGGACCTGCTCCGGCCAGGCGCCGCCGGTCACCCCGGCCGCGCCGTCGGCGCCCACCGGCACCGGGCCGATCCGGTCCCGCAGTTCGAGCACGAGCCGCTCGGCGCCCTTCTTGCCGATGCCGGGCACCCGGGTCAGCGCCGCGGTGTCGGCGTTGGCGATGGCCTTGCGGACCGCGTCCGGGGTGTGCACGGCCAGCACCGCCTGGGCCAGCCGCGGCCCGACCCCGCTGGCGGTCTGCAGCAGCTCGAACAGCTGCTTGGCGTCGTCGTCCGGGAAGCCGTAGAGGGTGAGCGAGTCCTCGCGGACCACCAGGCTGGTGGCCAGCCGGGCGGGCTGGCCGACCCGCAGTTCCGCGATGGTGCCGGGGGCGCACTGCACGGCCAGGCCGATGCCGCCCACCTCCACCACGGCGTGGTCCGGACCGGTCGCGGTCACCGTGCCGCGCACGCTGGCGATCATCGCACTCCTCCTCGTCGGGCCCGCTCGGCCGCGGCGGCCAGCTTGGACCGGGTGCCGCCGCGCCAGACGTGGCAGATGGCCAGGGCCAGGGCGTCGGCGGCGTCGGCCGGGCGGGGCGGCTCGGGCAGCCGCAGCAGCCGGGTGACCATGGCGGTCATCTGCGCCTTGTCGGCCTGGCCGGAACCGGTCACCGCCGCCTTCACCTCGCTCGGGGTGTAGGTCTGCACGGGCAGCCCGGCCCGCGCCCCGGCGAGCACGGCGATCCCGCTGGCCTGGGCGGTGCCCATCACGGTGCGGACGTTGTGCTGGCTGAAGACCCGCTCGACGGCCACGGCGTCGGGGCGGTGCTCGGCGACCAGGTCGGTGAGCGAGCGGTCCAGGTGCAGCAGGCGCAGCGGCAGGTCGTCGGCGGGATCGGTGTAGACCACGTAGTAGGCGACGAGGGTGCAGGGGCGGCCCGGCACGCCCTCGACCACGCCGACCCCGCACCGGGTCAGCCCCGGGTCGACGCCCAGCACGCGCACGCCGCCTCCTCCCCGAGCTCCAGCAGTACGTGTGTTCGACACCCTACTGGTGCGCCCCGACGCCCGACCGGCCGGACACGCCGGGAGCGGCGGACACGATCCGCGCCACACACTGAAGCGGTCGAGTATGTGTCGCCGCCCCATGTGCCGCCGGCCACACAGCTCGTAACTTCTTGCGCCATGACGGCAGAACCCGTGGCGGTCCCCCACGTCGTGAACGTCGACCTCTCCGGTCGCGCCGCGCTGGTGACCGGTGGTGGCAGCGGCATCGGACGGGCCTGCGCCCTGCGCCTGGCGGCGGCCGGCGCGGCGGTGCTGGTGGTCGACCGCAACGTGGAGGCGGCCAAGGCGGTGGCCGCGGAGGCGGGCGGCCGGGCGGAGGGTGTCGACCTGGCCGACGCGGAGGCGGTGGACCGGCTCGACGTCGACGTGGACATCGTGGTCAACAACGCCGGCCTCCAGCACGTCGCGCCGGTGCAGGACTTCCCCGTCGAGCGCTTCGAGTACATCCAGCGGGTGATGGTGGAGGCGCCCTTCCTGCTGATCCGCCGGGCGCTGCCCCGGATGTACGCGAACGGGTGGGGCCGGATCGTCAACATCTCCTCGGTGCACGGGCTGCGCGCCTCGCCGTACAAGGCGGCGTACGTCTCGGCGAAGCACGCCCTGGAGGGGCTGTCGAAGGTGGTGGCGCTGGAGGGCGCCGCGCACGGGGTGACCGCCAACTGCATCAACCCGGCGTACGTGCGGACCGCGCTGGTGGAGAGCCAGATCGCCGACCAGGCGGCCAGCCACGGCATCGGCGAGGACGAGGTGGTCGAGAAGATCATGCTGGCCCGGGCGGCGATCAAGCGGCTGATCGAGCCGGAGGAGGTGGCGGAGCTGGTCGCGTACCTGTGCTCGCCGCCCGCCGCGTTCATCACCGGCGCGTCGATCGCCCTCGACGGGGGCTGGACGGCCAACTAGTGGCCTCGCGCACAATGTCGGTCATGTCGTCGCCGGTCGAGTTCCTGGAGCTGCTGGCGCGGGAGGCCGCCGCGGTCGAGTTCGAGGGGCCGCTGGTCGCCGCCCGCGCCGCCGGCCTGCCCGCCGAGCGCCTCGCCGAGCTGGAGCAGGCGAAGCTGGTGGCGCTGCGGGTGCGCGCGCTGCTGGAGCGGCGCCGCCGCCGGGAGACCGAGCTCTCCGGCCTGTACGACACGGCCAGCGACCTGGCCGGGCTGCGTGACCTGGACGACGTGCTGCGGGCCATCGTGCACCGGGCGCGGATCCTGCTCGGCACCGACGTGGCGTACATGACGCTCAACGACGACGAGCGCGGCGACACCTACATGCGGGTGACCGACGGGTCGATCTCGGCGCGGTTCCAGCGGCTGCGGCTGGAGATGGGCGACGGCCTGGGCGGTCTCGTGGCGCAGACCGGCACCCCGTACGTCACCTCGAACTACCAGGAGGACGACCGCTTCAAGCACACCGGCGAGATCGACGGCGGGGTGGGCGAGGAGGGCCTCGTGGCCATCCTCGGTGTCCCGCTGCGGCTGGGGTCGAGCGTGATCGGCGTGCTGTACGCGGCCAACCGCTCCGCCCGGCCGTTCGCCCGGGAGGAGGTGTCGCTGCTGGTCTCGCTGGCCGCGCACGCCGCCGTGGCGATCGACACGGCCCGGCTGCTGGCCGAGACCCGGTCGGCGCTGGAGGAGCTTTCGGCGGCGAACAGCACGATCCGGGCGCACAGCAGCTCGGTGGAGCGGGCCGCGGCCGCCCACGACCGGATGACCGCCCTGGTGGTGCGCGGCGGCGGGATGGAGGACGTGGCGGCGGCGGTCACCGAGGTGCTCGGCGGGGCGCTGCTGGCGCTGGACGCCGAGGGGCGGCGGCTGGCCCGGGTGGGCGAGATCGAGGAGCCGGACCGGGCGGACATCGTCGAGGCGGTGGCCGCGTCCCGCACCGAGGGGCGCAGCGTCCGCCGGGGGCCGCTCTGGTACGCCGCCGTGGTGGCCGGCGCGGAGAACCTGGGCGCGCTGGTGCTGCGCCCGGACGGCGAGCTGGTCGACGCCGACCAGCGGATCCTGGAGCGGGCCGCACTGGTCACGGCGCTGCTGCTGCTGTTCCGCCGGACGGTGGCGGAGGCGGAGGGGCGGGTCCGGGGCGAGCTGCTGGACGACCTGATCGCCCGGCCGCTGCGGGACGCCGACGCGCTGCGCAGCCGGGCCCGCCGGCTCGGGGTGGACCTGGACGCCCCGCACGTGCTCGTGGCGGTCGGCGACGACGCGATCGCCGCCACCGGCTCGGCCCGGCAGCGGGTGCTGTCCTGGGCCACCACGTACGCCTCGACGCGGGGCGGGCTGGCCGCGGCGCGCGACGGGCGGGTGGTGCTCATGCTGCCCGGCCAGGACGCGGGCGGCGCGGCCCGGGCGGTGGCCCGGGACCTCTCCCGGGTGACCGGCCGGCCGGTGACCGCCGGGTCGAGCGGGCCCTCGACGGGGCCGGCCTCGCTGGCGACCACGTTCGCCGAGGCGGAGCGGTGCCTGACGGCGCTGGGCGCGTTGGGCCGGGCCGGGCAGGGGGCGAGCACCGCCGAGCTGGGCTTCGTCGGGCTGCTGCTGGGTGCGGTGGGCGACTCGGGCGACCGGGACGTGGCCCGCTTCCTCACCGCGACGGTGGGGCCGGTGGTCGACTACGACGCCCGGCGCGGCACGGCGCTGGTGAAGACCCTGGAGGCGTACTTCGGGGTGGGCGGCAGCCTGGCCCGCGCGGCGGAGCTGCTGCACGTGCACGTCAACACGGTGACCCAGCGGCTGGAGCGGGTCGGGCAGCTGCTCGGCGCGGACTGGCAGAAGCCGGAGCGCGCCCTTGAGGTGCAGCTCGCCCTGCGCCTGCACCGCCTGCGCACCCCGGCCGCCTGACGCGAGCGGCCGGGGCCCGGGGTCAGCGGGCGCGGAGGCCTTCGAGGACGCTGTCCACGACGCGCTCCGGAAGGATCCGCTCGTCCAGCTCGGGGTGCCAGCGCAGCACCCGCTGGAGCACCATGGGGCCGCTGAGCAGCGCCATGGCCAGCTCGATGTCGAGGTCGGCGCGGAGTTCGCCGCTGTCCACCCCGCGGCGCAGCACCTCCCGCATCAGCTGCCGGCGCGGCGCCACGATGTTCTGGTAGAGCTGGTAGTGGTCGGGGCTGCGGTTCACCTCGGGCACCAGGCAGGGCATGATCTTGGCGGCCCGCGGGTCGACGTTGTGGCCGACCGCGCCCACGAGCAGCACCAGGTCGTCGCGGACGGATTGCCCGGCGGGCTGGGGCGGCACCCCCTTGAGCCGGCGCAGCGCGTCCATGAGCAACGCGTCCTTGCCGGACCAGCGGCGGTAGATGGTGGCCTTGCCCACCCCGGCGCGGGCGGCGATCGCCTCGATGGAGAGCGCCTCGATGGTGCTGCCCTCGGCGAGCAGGTCGAGGGTGGCCTCCACGATCGCCTCGTCCGCGCGGATGCTCCGCGGTCGCCCGGGCGACCGCGGAGCATCAGCTGTGGAAGTCATGTCAGACATTGTCGCCGAACCTACGCGGTCCCGGCCAACTCCGGCTCGGTGGCCGGCTGGGCCTCGGGCTCGAGCACCGGTCGGCCCGGCATCCAGCGCAGCACAATGCCCATGCCGAGCAGCGCCACCAGCGCGGAGATCCCGGCCGCCCAGTGCATCGCCGAGACGAACGAGTCGTTCGCCGCGTCGATGAGCCGGGGCGCGCCGGCCCCGAGCCGGCCGGCCACGGCGTACGCCCCGGAGATGGACTCCTGGGCCGCGTCGCGGACGGGGGCGGGCAGGGCGGACACGGCCGAGGCCACGTCGTTGCGGTAGACGGCGGAGAGCACCGAGCCGAGCACCGCCACGCCGAGCGCGCCGGCCACCTGGCGGACGGTGTTGCTCACGGCCGAGCCCACGCCGGCCTTCTCCCGGGGCAGCGCCGACATGATCGACTCGGTGGCGGGCGGCATGATGTTGGCCATCCCGGCGCCCTGCACGAAGCCCAGCGCCGAGAAGATCCAGATCGGGGTGTCCGCGTCGATGAGCACGAACGCGCCGAGCGCGGCGGCGGTGAGCAGCAGCCCGACCCCGGCGACCGCCCGGCCGCCGTAGCGGCGGACCATGGCGGCGCTGCGCGGCGCGAAGATCAGCTGGGCGGCCGCGAAGGGCAGGAAGAGCAGGCCGCTCTCCAGCGGGCTGTAGCCGCGGACCAGCTGGAGGTAGAACGCGCCGAAGAACATCACGCCCATGGCCGCGAAGAAGACCAGGCCGACCAGCGCCACCGGGGCGGCGAACCGGGGCACCCGGAACAGCCGGACGTCCAGCGACGGGTGGTCGCTGCGCAGTTCGTGGGCCACGAACCAGCCGAGCACCGCGAGCCCGCCGACGACCGCCAGCCAGACCCGGGCCCGGTCGAAGCCGTGCTCGCCGCCGTCGATGATGCCGTAGGTGAGGGCGACCAGGCCGACCACCGAGAGCAGCACGCCGAGGAGATCGACCCGGCCCGGCCGGGGGTCCCGGGACTCCGGGACGAGGGCGGCGACGAGCACCACGCCGAGCGCCACGACGGGCACGTTGATGAGGAAGACCGAGCCCCACCAGTAGTGCTCGAGCAGGGCGCCGCCCAGCACCGGGCCGATGGCCACGGCCAGGCCGACCGCACCGGCCCAGACGCCGATCGCCTTGGCCCGCTCCCGCGGGTCGAAGACGTTGGAGATGATCGACAGGGTCACCGGCATGATGGCCGCGCCGCCGACACCCATCAGGGCGCGGGTGGCGATCAGCTGGCCCGGGTCCTGGGCGTACGCGGAGAGCAGCGAGGCCAGCCCGAACAGGGCCAGGCCGACCATCAGGAAGCGCTTGCGGCCGAGGCGGTCGCCGAGGACGCCGAAGGTGAACAGCAGCCCGGCGAAGACCAGGGTGTAGGAGTTGATCGCCCACTCCAGCTCGCCCTGGCTGGCCCCGAGGCCGTGCACGGGGTCGGCGAGGGTACGCAGGGCGACGTTGAGGATCGTGTTGTCGAGGACGACCACGAGGAGGCTGATCACCAGCACCCCCAGGATCGCCCACCTCCTCGGGTGTCCGGTGTTCTCGTGCGGTTCCACTCGGGTTCTCCCCCCGACTCACCCGCGTCAAATACGATACGGGACAGACTCGTAACGCAGACGAGCGTAGGTGAGAAGGTTTCGATACGGAACCGATCCGTATCGTTTGTGTCCCGCATCACCCCCCGTCGGGGACGTCGGCCGCGGGAGTCACCGCCCGCTCGGCACGTCTCCGGTGGACCAGCCAGAGCGCGGCGAGCGCGAAGAGCACCAGCACGGTCAGCGAGTAGGAGTCGGCGGCGAGCCACTTCGCCCGCCCCTCCATGTGGGCCGAGTTCCAGATCAGGCCCCGCGGGATGGTCTCGCCGGTCGGGATGGTGCCCGGCCACAGGAGGAAGGGCAGGGTCGCCGCGACCGCGACCACGCCGGCGACCACACGGGCCACGCCTCGCGAGCGCCGCACGACGTCGATGAGCACCACCGCCATCGGAGCGGTCCAGAGCCAGTAGTGCGACCAGCTCACCGGCGAGATGAGGAGCATCGTGCAACCCACGACCACGAGGGCCATCGCCTCCTCGCCGTTGCGCTGCAGCGCGGTCGCGAGTGCGAGCCCGGCCACCGCCACGACGACCACGGACAACATCCACCAGCTCGTGTTCAGCTCGTTGGTGTCGAGCTGACGGGCGACGAGACCCTGCAGGGACTGGTTGCCGGCGTACCGCGGGCCCGACCCGCCGAGCATCGGCTGGTTGTCGAACGCCCGGCCGGTCACCCAGTAGTCGAACGAGTTCCGCGGCTGGATGATCGCGCCCAGCAGGGTGAGGCCGGCGAAGGTGCCCGCCGCGACGACGGCCGCGCGGATCCGTCGCGTCAGCAGCAGGTAGACGACGAAGAGGCCCGGCAGCAGTTTGGTCGCGGTCGCCGCCCCGATGCCGATCCCCTTGAACCGGCTCCGGTCGGGCAGGGCGAGGTCGACCACGACCAGCAGCATGACGAAGATGTTGATCTGACCGAGGTGGAAGTTGCGCTGCAGAGGCTCGGTCCACAGCAGCACCGCGAGCACGGCGGCGGCGACACCGAGCCGGCCGCGGACGCCCTCGTAACCGGTCATCCTGGTGGTCAGCCAGACCACGGCGAGCATCGCCAGCAGGCCCGCGACGCTCCACACGTAGAGCGCGACGTTCTCGTCGAGCCAGGTCAGCGGGATCAGGAACGTCATCGTGACCGGCGGGTACGTGTACGGCAGGTTCAGCCCGGTGTAGCCGGCCCGGTAGACCGGATCACCGTCCAGGAACGTCCTGGTCGCTCCCAGGTACATGCGGAAGTCGGTCCCGGCCAGCGAATGGTCGCGCAGGTACAGGCCGTAGAACGCGAGCGAGACGGCCAGCGACGCCAGGCCGGGAACGAGTAGCCAGTTCGGGACGCGGACCCGCGGACGAGCCGGCTGCTCCGCCGGAACCTCGAGGGCGAGTCGGCGGATCTGCTGAATGATCATGGTGTCCGGATAGTAGCCCGCAGGCCGTCGCGGCGGGGTCCCGGCGCACCCGGCACCCCGCCGCCGACCCGCGCCGGGCTATCCCCGCCGCCGGGGGCGCCGCCAGCGCAGCGCCAGGGCGGCCACGCTGCCCCAGATGCCCCGCCGGAACAGCAGCACGACGAGCACGAAGATGCCGCCGGTGACCAGGCCGATGGCCTCGAAGCCGGAGAACGACAGCCAGTCCTCCAGGCGGACCACCAGGGCCGCCCCGAGCACGCCGCCCCAGAGGGTGCCGATGCCGCCGAGCACCACGACGATGACCGCCTTGCCGGACGTGGTCCAGTGCAGCACGTCCAGCGAGACGAACCGGTGGCCCACCGCGAAGAGCCCGCCGCCCAGCCCGGCCAGGAAGCCGGAGAGGACGAACGCGGTCAGCTTGTAGCGGTGCACCGGGTAGCCCAGCGCGCGGGCCCGGGCCGGGTTGTCCCGGATGCCGACCAGCACCCGGCCGAACGGCGAGTGCACGATCCGCCAGGCGGCGAGCAGGCCGAGCAGCACGATCGGCAGGATCGCGTAGTAGAAGTAGTAGTCGTCGGTCAGGTCGACCCCGAAGAAGGAGCGGGGCACGCCCTGGAGGCCGTTCTCGCCCTGGGTGACCGACCGCCACTCGTTGGCCACGTAGTAGACCATCTGGGCGAAGGCCAGCGTGACCATGGCGAAGTAGATGCCGGTGCGCTTGACCGCGAGATAGCCGATCGGCAACGCGAGCAGCGCCGCGGCCAGGGCGCCGGCCAGCACGGCCGCCGGGAACGGCAGGCCGGCGTGGATCGCCACCAGCCCGGTCACGTACGCCGAGGTGCCCCAGAACGCAGCGTGCCCGAAGGACATCAGCCCGGTGAAGCCGAGCAGCAGGTCCACCGAGACGGCGAAGAGCGCCCAGCACAGGATGTCCACGGCGACCGCCGGGTAGATGCCCCTGGGCAGCCAGAGCGCCACGATCAGGCCGGCGGCGAGCAGGGCGTACCGGACCCAGCCCGGTGCCCGGGCCACGGCGAGCAGCCCGGACGGCGGGGCGGGACGGGCCGCCTCCTCGGCGGGCGTGTCGACGGCACTTGTCATGCCGGTGCCTCCTCACGGCCGAACAGGCCGGCCGGCCGCCAGAGCAGCACCGCGGCCATCACCACGAACACGACGGTCTGCGACACGATCGGGAACTCCGACAGGTACGCCTCGCCCCAGGCCTGGATGAGGCCGATGCCGAAGCCGGCGGCCACCGAACCGAAGATCGAGCCGAGCCCGCCGATCACCACCACCGCGAAGACCACGATGATCAGGTCGGCACCCATGAGCGGGTTCACCGCCCGCATCGGCGCGGCGAGCACCCCGGCCAGCCCGGCCAGGGCGATGCCGAAGCCGAACACCGGGGTGACCCACCTCCCCACGTCGATGCCGAAGGCCCGGGTCAGCTCGGGACGCTCGGTGGCGGCCCGGACGACCATGCCGACCCGGGTCCGGCCGAGCACCCACCAGACCGCGACGCAGAGCAGCACGGTGAAGCCCAGGATGAAGACCCGGTAGGTGGGGAAGTCGAAGAGTCCGAAGTCGACCGTCCCGCTCAGCTCGGCCGGGGTGGCGTACGGGCTGGACTGCACGCCGTACCGGGACTTCACCAGGTCCTGCAGGATCAGCGTGAGGCCGAAGGTGAGCAGGAAGTTGTAGAGCGGGTCGAGCCGGGTCAGCCGGTGGATCACCGCCCGCTCCAGCACCATGCCGAGCAGGCCCAGCGCCAGCGGCATGATCACCAACGCGGCCCAGAACGGCACGCCCGCCTCGGCGAGCAGCACGTACGCCCCGAAGGCGCCGAGCATGTAGAAGGCGCCGTGGGCGAAGTTCACCACCCGGAGCATGCCGAAGATGACCGCGAGCCCGAGGGCGAGCAGGGCGTAGAACGCCCCGCCCACCAGCCCGTTGAACGTGTTCTGCAGGAAACCTGACATCAGCTCGTCACATCTTGCAGTCGGCCGACGGCGCACGGAACGCCTCAGCCGCCGGGATGGTCTTGAGGATCTTCACGTAGTCCCACGGCTCGCCCACCTCGGCCTGCGGCTTCACCTGGGCCAGGTACGCGTCGTGGATGACCCGGTGGTCCTCGGCGCGGATCTTGCCGTTGCGCAGGAAGAGGTCGTTGACCTCCTTGCCCTCCAGGGCCTTCACCACGGTGTCCGCGTCGTCGGTGCCGGCGGCCTGCACGGCCTCCAGGTACTGCATGGCCGCGGAGTAGTTGGCCGCGTGGGCGAAGGACGGCCGGGTGCCGGTCTCCTTCTGGAACTTGTCGGCCCACTCCCGGTTCTGCTGGTCGAAGTTCCAGTACCAGGCGTCGGTGTAGGTGGTGCCGGCGAGCGCGGCCGGGGTGAGCGAGTGGATGTCGGTGATGAACATGAGGCCCACGGCCAGCCCGACGCCCTTGTCCCGCAGCTTGAACTCGTTGTACTGCTTCACCACGTTGACCAGCTCGGCGCCGGCCTGCATGGTGCCGAGCACCTGCGGCTTCGGGTTCAGCGTCGGGGCCTTGAGCAGGAAGGAGGAGTAGTCGCCGCTGGTGTTCGGGAACGGCGCGCCGTCCTTGCCGACGACCTGCCCACCGGCGGCCGTGATGGCGGCGGAGAAGCTCTTCTCCATGTCCTGCCCGAACGCGTAGTTCGGGTAGAGGATGTACCAGTTCTTGCCGACCTGCTCGGTGGTCACCGTGCCGGTGCCGTGGGCCAGCATGTAGGTGTCGTAGGCGTAGTGGAACGTGTACTTGTTGCAGCTCTTGCCGGTCAGGTCGGTGGTCGCCGCGCCGATGTTGAAGTAGAGCTTCTTCTTCTCCTTGGCCACGTCCGCGACCTTGAGGGCGGCCGAGGAGGTCGGCACGTCGAGGATCGCGTCGACGCCCTTCCGGTCGTACATCTCCTGGGCCTTGCTGTTGGCCACGTCCGGCTTGTTCTGGTGGTCGGCGGTCTCCACGCTGATGTTCTTGGTGACCGCCTTGTCGCCGTACTTGGCCTTGAAGTCGGCGATGGCCATCTCCACGGCCTTGACCGAGTTCCGCCCGGACAGCTCCGAGTAGGCCCCGGACTGGTCGTTGAGGACGCCCAGCACGATCTTGTCGCCGGTCAGCTTCTGGTCGCCGCCGGACTGCGGGCCACCGCCGCCGCAGCCGGCCACCACGAGCACCGCCGCCGAGGCGGCGGCCACACCCACGCTTCTCCGCATGTCGAAATCCCTTCATACCGCGCGGTCCGCGCGGGTCAGCCGTCGTTTCAGATGCCGAGGTACGCCAGCAGCTCGCGCTCCCGCGAGCGCACCTCGGAGTTGTCCATCGCCTCCGCGATCCGTCCCTCGGCCAGCAGGTAGTGCCGGTCGGCGACGCCGGTGGCGAAGTGCAGGTTCTGCTCGACCAGCAGCACGGTCACGCCGTGCTTCTTGGCCTCCCGCAGCAGGTCGCCGACCTGCTGCACGAGCAGCGGCGACAGGCCCTCGGTGGGCTCGTCGCAGAGCAGCAGCCGGGCGCCCATCCGCAGCACCCGGGCCAGGGCGAGCATCTGCTGCTCGCCGCCGGAGAGCATGGTGGCCGCCGAGTCCCGCCGGCTGTAGAGGGCGGGGAACGCCTCGTACACCCGCGCAAGCGGCCACGGGTCGGGGCCGACCCGGGGCGGCAGGGTCAGGTTCTCGGTGACGGTCAGGGTGGCGTACGCGCCCCGGTCGTCGGGGACCCAGCCGAGCCCGAGCCGCGCCCGCTTGTACGCGGGCAGCTTCGTGACGTCGCGGTCCGCGAAGGTGACCCTGCCGCGCTGGCCGGCGTGCAGCCCCATGACGGAGCGCAGCAGGGTGGACTTGCCGGCGCCGTTGCGCCCGACAAGGGTGACCACCTCGCCGGCCGCCACCTCCAGGCTCACCTCCCGCAGCACCTGGGCCTCGCCGTACCAGGCGGAGAGGTTCTCAATGCGCAGCATCGGCGGCTCCCAGGTAGGCGGTGATGACCCGCTCGTCGGCGCGGACCTGCTCGTACGGCCCCTCGACCAGGACCTTGCCGGCCTGGAGGACGGTGACCGTGTCGGCCAGCCGGCCCACCACGCTCATGTTGTGCTCGACCATGACCACGGTCCGGCCCTCGCGGACCCGGGCGATCAGGTCGACGGTGCGGTCCACGTCCTCCAGGCCCATCCCGGCGGTGGGCTCGTCGAGCAGCAGCACCTTCGGGTCGAGGGCGAGCGCGATGGCCAGCTCCAGGGCGCGCTTGCGCCCGTACGCGAGGGCCTCGGCCGGGGCCTCGGCCAGCTCGGCGAGGCCGACCATGGCGAGCAGTTCGTCGGCCCGCTCGCGGTAACGGCGCATCAGCTTCGCCGAGCGCCAGAACCGCCAGCCCAGCCCGCTGGAGGCCTGGAGGGCCAGCTCGACATGCTCCCGCGCGCCGAGCTGGGGGAAGAGGCTGGTGATCTGGAAGGAGCGGGCCACGCCGAGCCGGGCGACCCGTTCCGGGGGCAGGCCCGTGACGTCCCGGCCGGCCAGCTCGATCCGGCCGGCGCTGGGCGGCAGGAAGCCGGTGAGCAGGTTGAACAGGGTGGTCTTGCCGGCGCCGTTGGGCCCCACAAGGGCGTGCACGGTCTCCGGCGCCACGTCGAGGTCGACCCCGTCGACCGCCCGGAAGCCCCGGAAGTCCCGGGTCAGCCCACGGGCCGACAGGATCGCTTGCCCGGCCATCGCCTCACCCTCCGCAGGTCCGTCCCACGCCGGCCAGGTCGGTGACCGGGGTCACAGGGCCGACGCGTGCAGGAAACCTACGGCGCACCGGCAGAGTCGAGCCATGTCGATTCCCCACACATTCACCCCCATTGGGACGGGCCCGCTCCCCATAGGGGGCGGGCCCGTCCGCCGGCCTCCGGGCGGATCGGCGGGTGTCGACATGTGGTGGCGCCACCGTCACCGGGCGGCCGCGTACTCCGGCAGATCGAGACCGTCGGCCTTGCTGAAGAACAGCCGGGTGGCGAGCCCGCGCAGCGGCCGGGAGGTCATGGCCCGCATCGACGCGTCGCGCATCCGGATCGCGGCCCGGCTCTCCGGCAGGAAGCCGCCGATGCCGCCGCCCGGCAGCTCCTGGCCGCGGGTCACGTGCGGTCGCAGCAGCTCCTCGTAGCGGCGGTAGGCCACCGCGTGGTCGCCCCGCGCCGCGCCCAGCTCGCCCGCCAGCAGGTACGCGCCGACCAGGGCGAGGCTGGTGCCCTGCCCGGTGAGCGGGGACGGGCACCAGGCGGCGTCGCCGAGCAGCGCCACCCGCCCGGTGCTCCACGAGTCCATCCGCACCTGGCCGTACCGGTCGAAGTAGAAGTCGCCGGCGTCCGGCGCGGCGGCCAGCAGGTCGGCGGCCCGCCAGCCGACGTCGGCGAAGCGCTCGGTGAGCAGCCGCTGCTGGGCGGCCCGGTCCCGCCGGTCCACGTCGAGTTCGCCGGAGCGGAAGCTGAAGAAGGCGGCGGTCCGGCCGTCGCGGGTCGGGCGGGTGCCGACCACCCGGCCGCCGGGGGCGTTGTGCAGCAGGAACCAGCCGGTCTCGTCCCGGTACGGGGTGGAGAAGTAGGCCAGGTACGCGCCGAGCGGCCGGACGTACGCCGACTCGGGGCCGAACGCGAGCGCCCGGGTGTGCGAGTGCGAGCCGTCCGCGCCGATCACCAGGTCGACGGTGCGCGGGGCGGACCGGGCGAAGGTGAGCCGCACCCCGTCCCCGCTCTGGTCCAGCGTCTCGATCGAGTCGTCGAAGACGTACTCGACCTCGTCCCGGGTGGCCTCGTACAGCAGCCGGGCCAGGTCGCCCCGCTCGATCTCGATGTCGGCGACGATCCCCTCCCCGTCGAAGGCGTGCACCGGCAGCCGGGCGCGCGTGGCGCCCCGCTCGTCGACGTACGCCATGCCCTTCTCCCGGACGGTCTCGGCCCGGATCCGGGCGGCCAGCCCCATCCGGTCGACCACCTCGCGGGCGGTTCCCCGCACGTCGACCGCCTGCCCGCCGGGACGCAGCCCGGGGGCGCGTTCCACCACGGTCACGGCGAAGCCGTGCCGGCGCAGCCAGAAGGCGAGGGCGGGGCCGGCCACGCCGGCGCCGGAGATGAGCACGGTCCTGTCGTTCATGGTGTTCTCCCGAGTTCGCGCGTACACCGTCCATCCGGTGCGGGTAGGACGCTAGGGTCCAGCGCGCCTGGACGCTCCCGGCGACCTAGTACGCTGCCCGTTCCGGCGTGTCCCACAGGGCGGGTGTACTAGTACGCTGCGGGGATGTCCGAGCGTGGCCGCGGCGAGGAGCCGCCGTACCGGCGGATCGCCGCGGAGATCCGCCGCCGCATCGACCTGGGCGAGCTGCGGCCCGGCGACCGGGTGCCCTCGGCCCGGCAGCTCACCCGCGAGCACGGGGTGGCCATCGCCACCGCGACCCGCGTGCTCGCCCTGCTCCGCGCCGAGGGGCTGGTGCTGACCCGGCCCGGTGCCGGCACCGTGGTCGCCCCGACACGGCGGGAGCCGGCGCGGGGGGAGCCGGAGCTGAGCCGGGAACGGGTGCTGCGCACCGCGCTGGCGCTGGCGGACGAGGGCGGCCTGGCGGCGGTGTCCATGCGGCAGATCGCCGCCGAGCTGGGTGTGGCCACCATGTCGCTCTACCGGCACGTGCGCGGCCGCGACGAGCTGATCCTGGCCATGGCCGACGCGGTGCTGGCCGACGCCCCGCTGCCGGTCGCCGAGCCGGCCGGCTGGCGCGCCCGCCTAGAGGTGCTGGCTCGGGCGCAGTGGGCCGTCTACCGGCGGCACCCCTGGGTGCCGCACGTCATCTCGATCGCCCGGCCGCAGCCGCTGCCGCACGGCATGGCGCACACCGACCGGGCCCTGCGGGCCACCGCGGGGCTGGGCCTGGACCGGCAGGTGCGCTGGCACGTGGCGATCACCCTGATGGCCTACGTGAAGGGCATCGCGACGAACCTGGAGATGGGCGCGCAGGCGGAGCAGGACACCGGCCTCACCCACGACCAGTGGGTGGAGCGCCAGCAGGCCACGTTCCAGCAGCTGATGGCCGGCGGCGGGCTGGCCACCATGGACGCCCTGACCAGCGGCGGCGTCGACGTGGATCTGGAGACGGTCTTCGACTTCGGCCTGCGCCGGCTGCTCGACGGGATCGCCGTGCTGATCGAGGGCGGGCCCGAGGTCAGTCCGGGAAGGTGACCACCCAGCGGGCGCCCTCGCCCCGGGCGAGCCGGTCCAGCGCCGCGGGCGCCTCGTCGAGGGGGATGGCGCCACTGACCAGGGGCGCCAGGTCCAAGCTGCCGTCGGCGAGCGCGGCCGCCAGCTCCGGCACCTCCCGGTCCGGGTCGGAGGAGCCGTAGACCGAGGAGCGCAGCGTGCGGGCCGAGTGGAAGATGTCCAGCGCCGACAGGCTCACCAGGTCATCCTTGCCGCCCATGCCGACCACGGTGACCGCTCCCCCGCGCCGGGTCGACCGCCAGGCGGCCCGGATGGTGACGGACCGGCCGACGCACTCGAAGGCGTGGTCGACGCCCCGGCCCTCGGTGCGCGCCCGGACCTCCTTGGCGAGGGTGTCGTCGGAGCGGAGGAAGTCGGTGGCTCCGGCGGCGAGGGCGAGGTCCCGCTTCGCCTCGGCCACGTCGACGGCGAGGATCGGCCCGGCGCCGGCCCGCCGGGCAGCGGTGAGCACGGCGAGGCCCACCCCGCCGAGGCCGATCACCACCACCGACTCGCCGGGGGCGACCCGGGCGGTGTTGCGGACCGCGCCGGTGCCGGTGAGCACGGCGCAGCCGAGCAGCGCGGCCTGCTCCGGCGGCAGGCCGGCCGGGACCTCGATGGCCGCCCGCTCGGGCACCACCACCTCCTCGGCCAGCGCGCCGAGACCCAGGGTCACCTGGAGCGGGCCACCGTCGGCGGTCTCGCCCCGGGCCACCGAGGCCCCGGTGTTGGCGGCGCAGAGCCAGGGCTCGCCGTGCCGGCAGTGCCAGCAGGCCCGGCAGGCGGGGGCCCAGTTGAGCACCACGGGCGTGCCGACGGCCAACCGGGTGCCGGGGCCGGCCTCGGCCACCACGCCGGTCGCCTCGTGCCCGAGCACCAGTGGGTACGCGGGCGCCACCGTGCCGTCCACCATGGCCAGGTCGGAGTGGCAGATGCCGGCGGCCCGGATCCGGACCCGCAGCTCGCCGGGGCCGGGGGCGGGCAGGCGGACGTCCTCGACGGCGGGGGTGGCGCCCCGGCCGCGGACCACGAGCGCCCTCACCGCTGGATCGCCTTCAGCTCGGTGAACTCCTCGATGCCGTAGCCGCCGAGTTCGCGGCCGAGCCCGGACTGCTTGTAGCCACCGAACGGGGCGAGCGGGTTGAACGCGCCGCCGTTGACGTCGACCTGGCCGGTACGCAGCCGCCGGGCCACGGCCAGCGCGGCCTCCTCGTCGGCGGACCAGACGGCGCCGGCCAGGCCGTACCGCGAGTTGTTCGCGATGGTGACCGCCTCGTCGGTGTCGGCGAAGGGGATGACCGCGAGCACCGGGCCGAAGACCTCCTCCTGCGCGAGGACGCTGTCCGGGTGCACGTCGGCGAAGACGGTGGGCGCCACGAAGTGGCCGCGCGGCGGCAGCGGCGCGTCCGGTCCGCCGGCGACGAGCCGGGCGCCGTCGGCGAGGGCGCGGTCGACGTGCCCGCGGACCCGCTCGGCCTGGGCGGCGGAGACCAGCGGGCCGAGCCGGGTGGCCGGGTCGAACGGGTCGCCCGGCCGGTAGCCGGCCACGGCCGCCGCCACCAGGTCGAGGGCCTCGGCGTAGCGGTCGCGGTGGACCAGCATCCGGGTCCAGGCGGTGCAGGTCTGGCCCGAGTTGAGCAGGGCGTTGCCGACCCCGACCTTGACCGCGGTGGGCAGGTCGGCGTCGGCGAGGATCACGTTGGCCGACTTGCCGCCGAGCTCCAGCGCGACCCGGGCGATCCGGTCGGCGGCCAGGTGGGCGATCCGCCGGCCGGTGGCCGTGGAGCCGGTGAACGAGACCAGGTCGACGTCGGGGTGGGCGGCCAGGGCCTCACCGACCACCGGCCCGGTGCCGGGCACCAGGTTGACCACCCCGGGCGGCAGCCCGGCCTCGGCGATCGCGTCGAAGAGCAGGTACGCCGTGAGCGGGGTCAGTTCGCTGGGCTTGAGCACCACCGTGCAGCCGGCGGCGAGGGCCGGTGCCACCTTGGCGACCACCTGGTGCAGCGGGTAGTTCCACGGCGTGATCGCGCCGACCACGCCGACCGGCTCGCGGACCACGAGGGAGTTGCCGACGGTCCGCTCGGCCGGCGGGTTCGCGGCCAGGTCGACCATGCCGCGCAGCACGGTCAGCGGCAGGCCGGCCTGCACCCGGGTGGCGAGCTTGAGCGGGGTGCCCAGTTCGAGCGCCACGGTGCGGGCGATGTCGTCGGCCCGGGCGGCGAGCGCGGTGTGCAGCCGGTCCAGGTGGGCGGCCCGCTCGGCGGGGGCGGTGGCGGCCCAGCCGGGGAAGGCGGCCCGGGCCGCGGCGACGGCCCGGTCCACGTCGGCCGGGGTGCCGGCGGGGACCTGCCCCACGATCTCGCCGGTGGCCGGGTTCTCGACCGGGATCGTCCCGCCGTCCGCCGGGTCGACCCAGTCTCCGGCGACGTGCAGGTGGCGGCGGACCAGCAGGGCGGGGGGCGCGTCGGCGAGATCCATGGCGTCCCTTCGGGGGCGGGAAACTAGCAGTGGGAGTTTTGACGCTACCCCGGACCGGTGCCGCGTTCCAGAGGGGTCACCGTCCGGGCGTACTCGGCGGCGAGGCCGTGCAGCAACGCGTCCAGGCCCAGGGTGAACGCGCCCTCGTCGACACTGCGCTGGTGGCCGCGGAGCCGGTGCGCCTGCGTGAGGTGCGGGTGGGCCGCGTAGAGCTCCGGGTCCTCGACGAAGCCGCGGGCGAACGAGCCGAGGGCCGAGCCCGCCACGAAGTAGCGCAGCGCGGCGCCGATGTGCGTGGCCCGGGCCGGCGGCCAGCCCGCCCGGACCAGGGCGCCGTAGACGGCGTCGGCCATGGCCAGGGCGGCCGGGCGCCGCCCCGGCCCCTGCGCCAGGTACGGGACGATGTTCGGGTGGACGGCCAGGGCCGCACGGTAGGACCGGGCCCAGCGACGCAGCGCCTCGGCCCAGTCGTACCGGTCGAAGACACCGACGTCGACGGACGCCGTGACGCTGTCGGCCACCGCGTCGAGGATCTCGTCCTTCGTGGCGAAGTGGTTGTAGAGCGAGGGGCCCTGCACGTTCAGCGCGGCGGCCAGCCGGCGGGTGGAGAACGCGCCGAGACCGTCGGCGTCGATCAGCGCGAGCGCGGTCTCGACGATCCGCTCGCGGTTCAGCAGGGCCTGACGGGGACGGGGCACGGTCAGACCACCCACGCCGGGCCGCGCGCCCCTCGCCGGTCGAATCCCGCCACGCCGCCTCCCCGTCGGAACACCTGCTCACGCACCCTAACCGGGGCCGGGGCCGCCGGACCTCACCGCGACAGCCGGAGAAGGGGTCTGGACGGATTAAAACTTACACCGCTAGTTTAAGAGCGACCGCCGCCGCCCGCGCCGGTCGCCACGCCGACCTGAGGGAGCAACGTGGACTTCGCACTGTCCGAGGAGGAACGGGCCGTCCGGGACACCGTGCGCGCCTTCGTCACCCGCGAGGTGCTGCCGCTGGAGCAGGAGGTGCTGCGCCGCGAGCGCGCCCACCAGCCCGGCCTGGACCGTTCCGAGCTGCGCGAGCTGCAGCTCAAGGCGAAGAAGTTCGGTTTCTGGGGCCTGGCCACCCCCGAGGAGTACGGCGGGATGGACCTGCCCGCGGTGCTCCAGTCGCTGATCTGGACCGAGCTGGGCCGCACCTTCGTGCCGTTCCGTTTCGGCGGCGAGGCGGACAACATCCTGTTCCACGCCAGCGAGGAGCAGAAGCGGGAGTTCCTCGTCCCCACCATCGAGGGGGAACGGATCTCCTGCTTCGCGATCACGGAGCCGGGCGCCGGCTCGGACGCCGCGAACATCAAGCTGCGCGCCCGCCGCGACGGCGACGACTGGGTCCTCGACGGCGAGAAGACGTTCATCACCAACGGCAACGACGCCGACTTCGCCATCGTGGTGGCCGTGACCGACCCGGAGAAGGGCGCCCGCAACGGCGGCGCGACCGCGTTCCTGGTGGACCGGGCGATGGGCTGGCGGTCGGAGTTCATCCAGACCATGGGCGAGGGCGGGCCGGCGTCGCTGATCTTCGACGGCGTACGCGTGCCGCACCGCAACATCCTGGGCGAGATCGGGCAGGGCTTCACGCTCGGCATGGAGTGGATCGGCAAGGGCCGCTACACGATCCCCTCGCACGCCATCGGCATCGCCGAACGGGCCCTCCAGATGGCCATCGACCACGCCAACACCCGGGAGACCTTCGGCGCGAAGATCGGCACCAACCAGGCGATCCAGTGGATGATCGCCGACTCGGAGACCGAACTGGAGGCGGCCCGCTGGCTGGTGCTGAAGTCGGCCTGGACCGTCGACCAGGGCCTGGACCCGCGGCACGCCTCGTCGATGGGCAAGCTCTACGGTGCCGGCATGGTCAACCGGGTGGTCGACCGGGTGCTCCAGATCCACGGCGGCATGGGCTACACGCGGGAACTGCCGATCGAGCGCTGGTACCGGCAGGTCCGGCTCTACCGGATCTTCGAGGGCACCGACGAGATGCAGCGGCTCATCATCTCGCGCGACCTGCTGCGCGGGTACACGAAGATCGGCGGCCACCTGGCCTGAGCCCCGGGGGTGGCTCCCGCCCGGTCCCGGGGCGGAAGCCACCCCCGGCCTCAGCCGGTGAGCGCCGCCAGGGCCAGGTCGACGTCGTCCTCGGTGGTGTAGAGGTGGAACGCGGCCCGGACCCGCCCGGCGCGGACCGCCGCCCGCACCCCGGCCCGCGCCAGCTTCTCCTGCGCGTCCGGCACCTCGACGACGACGATCGCGCTGTCGCCGGGCGGGCGGCCCAGCCCGGTGAGGAACCGGTTGGCCAGCGCCACGTCGTGGGCGTGCACGGCGGGCAGCCCGATCTCGGCGAGCAGTTCCAGGGCCGGTGCCGCGCCGACATAGCTGAACCAGGCCGGCGAGATGTCGAAGCGCCGGGCGTCGTCGGCCAGCCGCAGCGGCGGGCCGTAGTAGGACGACTGCGGGTCCTGACCCGCGTACCAGCCGGCCGCGTCGGGCCGCAGCCGCTCGCGCAGGGCCGGGGCCAGGTAGGCGAAGGCCGCGCCGCGCGGGGCCATCAGCCACTTGTACGCCGCCACCGCGACCACGTCGGCCAGCCCGGCGTCGAAGGGCAGCCAGCCGGCGGCCTGGGTGGCGTCGACCGCGACGAGGGCGCCGTGCGCCCGGGCCGCCGCGACGATCGTCTCGTACGGGGCGACGGTGCCGTCCGAGGACTGCACGAGGCTGAACGCGACCAGGTCGGTGTCGCCGTCGATCGCGTCGACCAGGCCGGCGAGCGGCACGGTGCGGACCCGCACGCCTCGCCCCTCCTGGACCAGCCAGGGGAAGAGGTTGGAGGTGAACTCCTCCGCGGGGACGACCACCGTCGCGCCGGCCGGGAGGGCCGCCGCCACCGGGGCGAGCAGCTGCGAGGCCGTGCTGCCGATCGCCACGTCCGCCGGGGCCACCCCGACCAGCCGGGCGAACGCGGTGCGGGCCCGGCCGACCGACTCGCCCCAGCCCTCGAAGGAGACCCGCCCGGCCCGCCAGTCGGCGAGCACGTCCTGCACCGCCGTCCAGGCCGGGTCGGGCGGCAGCCCGTAGGTGGCGGTGTTCAGCCAGCCGGGCTCCGGCTGCCACAGCTTCTGTGCCTGTTCCAGGTCCATGCCACCGACGCTAATGATCGTGGTCGGGCACCGGGACGGCCAATTCCCGCCTGGTGGTCCCACCCGGTCACGCCGGCCGGCCCGCCGGTCGGGTCCGACGGGCCGGGGTGGGCGGTCGGCTCAGGCCGGCGCGTCGGCCAGTGCGCCGGGACGCCCGGCCGGCTCGGCGCCCTCGTCGTCCGGCTCGTCGTCGAGCATGGTCGTCTCGTCGAACGGACGCTGCCCGCTGAGCACCGCCTGGGCCTGGGCCCGATCGAACTCGCCCGTCCAGGTGCCGACCAGCACGGTGGCCACCGCGTTGCCGGCGAAGTTGGTCAGTGCCCGGGCCTCGGACATGAAACGGTCGATGCCGACGATCAGGCCGACCCCGTCGACCAGGTCCGGCCGGTGCGACTGGAGGCCGCCGGCCAGGGTGGCCAGGCCGGCGCCGGTCACCCCGGCGGCGCCCTTCGAGGCGATGACCATGAAGGCCAGCAGGCCGATCTGCTCGCCGATCGCCATCGGCTTGCCAAGCGCGTCGGCGATGAACAGCGCGGCCATCGTCAGGTAGATGGCCGTGCCGTCGAGGTTGAAGGAGTAGCCGGTGGGGACGGTGATGCCGACCACCGGCTTGCTGACGCCGAAGTGCTCCATCTTGGCGATCAGGCGGGGCAGCGCCGACTCCGACGACGAGGTGGACAGGATCAGCAGGAACTCCCGGCCCAGGTAGCGCAGCAGGCCGAAGATCGAGACACCCGACACCAGGCGCAGCAGCGCGCCGAGCACCACGATCACGAAGATCAGGCAGGTGGCGTAGAAGCCGAGCATGATCTGGGCCAGGCTGGTCAGCGCGTCCACGCCGGTGGCGCCGACCACCGCGGCGATCGCGCCGAACGCGCCGATCGGGGCCACCCACATGATCATCGCGAGCACCTTGAAGACCAGGCGCTGGACGACCTCCACCGCACGCAGCACGGGCTCCCCGCGCCGGCCCATGGCCTGCACGGCGAAGCCGACCAGCAGGGCGACGAGCAGCGTCTGGAGCACCGAGCCCTCGGTGAGCGCGGAGAACAGCGAGGTGGGGATGACGCCGAGCAGGAACTCGACGGTGTCACCGCTCTCGCCGCCCGCGGCGGACTTGCCCGCGTCGGCCACCTCGGGGCCGAGGTTCAGGCCCGAGCCGGGATGGACGATGTTGCCGACCACGAGGCCGATGGCGAGCGCCACCGTCGACATGAGCAGGAAGTAGCCGAGCGCGAGGCCGCCGACCTTGCCGACCCGGGCGGCCTGCCGGACGGACCCGACGCCGAGGACGATCGTGCAGAAGATGACCGGGCTGATCATCATCTTGATCAGGTTCACGAAGCCGGTGCCCAGCGGCTTCAACTCCTTGCCGACCTCGGGCGCGGCGAGGCCGACCACGATGCCGGCGACGACGGCCACGATGACCGCCAGGTAGAGGAACCGGGTCCGGTCCCGGCGGGCCGGCCGGGCGGTCTCGGGGGTGGGTGTGGTGGTGGTCTCCATGCCCACAATGTGAGGCCGATCTCACTACGGGGCACGCTTGCGTTCATTCTGTTCACCCGCACAGCACACGGCCGAAACCGCACCGGCGGGTGCGCCAGACTTGCCGACGACCGGCGGAGGGAGGAGGGGAACGTGGCCCGACGGCAGTGGAGCATCGCGGGGCAGCTCTTCGCCCTCCAGGCGGTGGTGGTGACGCTGCTCGTGCTGGCCGGCGCGGCCGGCGCCGTCTGGCTGGCGCGCAGCGACTCCCAGCAGGCCGCGGAGGACGAGGTGCTGGCCGTCGCGCAGGCCGTGGCCGGCTCCCCCAACGTCCGCGCGGCCCTCACCGCGGCCGACCCGTCGGCCGCCCTCCAGCCCTACGCGGAGGCCACCCGGGTCGCCACCGGAACGGACTTCGTGGTGGTGATGGCCCCGGACCGGACCCGCTACTCGCACCCGAACCCGAAGCTCATCGGGCAGCCGTTCATCGGCGACATCGGCCCGGCGCTCTCCGGCGACCCGTTCACCATCACCAACGTCGGCACGCTCGGCGAGTCGGTGCGCGCGGTGGTCCCGGTGTACGACGGCGGGCACCGCATCATCGGGCTGGTCTCGGTGGGCATCACGACCAGGGCGATCAACCGGAAGCTGCTCGCCCAGGTGCCGGTGCTGCTCGGCGCCGCCGCGCCCGCCCTGGCCCTCGCGGCCACCGGGTCCTGGCTGCTCAGCCGCCGGCTCCGCCGGCAGACCCACGGCCTCGGCCCGAGTCAGATGACCCGCATGTACGAGTACTACGACGCCGTCCTGCACTCCGTCCGCGAGGGGTTGCTGGTGCTGACCCGGGACCGCCGGGTGGCGCTGGTCAACGACGAGGGCCGGCGGCTGCTCGGGCTGGCCGACGACGCCACCGTGACCGACCGGCCGGTCACCGGGATCGACCTGCCCCCGGCGGTGGCCGAGCTGCTCGACTCCGGCCGGGACGCGCACGACGAGCCGATCCTGGCCGGCGACCGGGTGCTGGTGGCCAACCAGCGGACCACCCGATTCGAGGGCGCGGTGCTCGGCACCGTGCTGACCCTGCGCGACCAGACCGAGCTGCGCAACCTGGCCAGCGAGCTCGACTCGGTCCGGGCCCTGACCGAGGCCCTGCAGGCGCAGACCCACGAGTCGGCGAACCGGCTGCACACCGTGCTCACCCTCGTGGAGCTGGGCCGCACCGACGAGGCCGTCCGGCTGGCCACCCGCGACCTGGCGATCGCCCAGCAGCTCACCGATCGGGTGGTCGGAGCGGTCACCGAACCGGCGCTGGCCGCCCTGCTGCTCGGCAAGTCGGCGCGGGCCGGCGAGCGCGGCGTGGACCTGGTGATCGACCCCGACTGCCGGCTCGACGACAGTCCCCTGCCCACCACCGACCTGCTCACCGTGGTCGGCAACCTGGTCGACAACGCCCTGGAGGCGGTCGCCGGCACCCCGCCGCCGCGCCGCGTGCAGATCTTCGTCGGTACGGTCGGCGGCGACCTGGTGGTCCGGGTCGGCGACAGCGGACCCGGGCTCGACCCAGACCGGGTGGCGGACGCGTTCCGGCGCGGCTGGTCCACCAAGAGCGCCGGCCGGGGGCTCGGCCTGGCGCTGGTCGGGCAGGTGGTCCGCCGGCACGGCGGCACGTCGGAGGTGGTCCGCACCGGCGACGGGGAGACCGTGTTCACCGTCCGGCTGCCGGTGGCGGGGGTGGAAGGATGAACGACGTCCGGGTGCTCGTGGTGGAGGACGAGCCGCTGCTGGCCGAGGCGCACCGGGCGTACACCGAAAGGGTTCCCGGTTTCGTGGTGGTCGGCGTGGCGCACACCGCGCGGGACGCGATGGCGGCGCTGCGCCGGCGCGGCGGCGCGGACGTCGACCTGGTCCTGCTCGACTTCCGGCTGCCCGACCTGCACGGCCTGGACGTGTGCCGGGCCCTGCGGGCGGCGGGCAGCAGCGTCGACGTGCTCGCGGTGACCTCGGCGCGCGACCTCGCGGTGGTCCGCACCGCGGTGTCCCTCGGGGTGACCCACTACCTGCTCAAGCCGTTCACCTTCGCCGCCTTCCGCGACAAGCTGGAGCGCTACGCCGAATACCGGCGGCAGGCCCTGGCCGACGGCGAGGTGGCCGCCCAGCACGAGGTGGACCGGATGTTCGCCACTTTGCGCGGCGCGACCCGGCACACCCTGCCCAAGGGCCTGGACGAGCAGACCCTGCACACCGTGCTGGCCGCCCTCGGCGACGGCGGGCTCTCCGCCACCGAGGTCGGCCACCGCACCGGGATCTCCCGGGTGACCGCCCGGCGCTACCTGGAGTACCTGGTGTCCGCCGACCGCGCCGTCCGGGCACCCCGCTACGGCACCCCGGGCCGCCCGGAGGTCGAGTACCGGCCGGTCTGACGCGGGGTGGAGCGCAGGGGCCGGGACGGCTAGCGTCAGGCCCTCAGCCACTCCGGAGGTCGTCGATGATTCTCGAGATCCGCACCTACCGCCTGAAGCCCGGCACGATCGACGAGTTCGTCCGGGTGATGCGGGAGGAGGCCGCGCCGCTGCTCGGCCGCTTCGGCATCCGGGTGGTGGCCGGCGGGGCGTCCCTGGCCCGCGAGGACGGCCACGAGGAGGCGTACCTGATCCGGGGTTTCCCGTCCCTGGCCGTGCGGGACGCGCAGGAGGAGGCCTTCTACGGCAGCGAGGCCTGGCGCGACGGCCCCCGCGACGCGATCCTGTCGCGCATCGAGAGCTACCACACCGTGGTGCTGGAGACCTCCGACGCCGCCGCCGACGTCCTGGGCGGTCAGCGGCTCTGAGTCACCCCTTCCCGCCGCGGCGACGCAGCAGCCGGCGCAGCCGACCGGCTTCGGCCTCCACCACCGAGGCCCGCGCCGGATCCGCCGGGTCGATGCCCGCATTCTCCAGTCGCTGTTCCAGCGCCTCGAGACCGTGCGCGTGGCGGAACGTCTTCTCGGCCCTGGTGATGGGCAGCAGCCAGAGCACCCGGACATGACCCTCGGGGAAAGCGCAGACCTCCAGCTCGGGGCCCCACAGGTACGGCAGGCTCACCAGCAGGTGGTCGCAGCGCGACCCGGGCTGCCACGGCCGCCCGATCGGGACGGTGTGTCCCAGGTCCAGCGTGTTCCGGCCACCCGCGGCGTGGTAGTACGCGTTCATCGTCACCGTCTCCACGTGCCGGTCGGACGGCTCAGCGGTGTACAGGACGAACTCGAGACCGTGTCCGTGGTGCTGGGTCGCATCCCACAGGCCGGCGCTCACGTACAGCCAGCCGCCCTCCCCCGGCCCCGGCGCGAGGCGGAAGACGTGGAAGTCGGGAACCCGCAGATGAATGGGCCCGGCGGCCGGCGGCAGCACGTCCAGCACCCGGGTGGGGAACAGGTTCCGCAGATGGTCCCGAAGGTGGACTGCGGAGGGCGGCAGTTCATGATCCACCGGCCGATCCTGCCACCGGACCGCCTCCGGTGGGAACGGGCAGGCCTGCCAGCGCGCCGCGGAGCTCCGCCCGGACCCGGGCCAGCGACCAGGAGGCGATCTCCGGCAGTGGATGGCGCTCCCGCAGCCGTCGCACCGCCGCCAGACCCACCAGGTAGCCGCAGCGCTTGGGCAGGTCCCGGGCGACCGGCGAGTCGCGCATGAGGAAGTAGGCCGCGTAGTGCTCCGGGTCGGTGGCATCGAGGTCGGCCGCGACCCGGCGCAGGATCTCCGGCCAGCGCCGGCGACAGTCGTCCAGCCACGAGCGGTGGCCGGGGTGGCCGAACCAGAGGTAGTCCTCGTCGGGCCGTCCGGGGTCGACCTCCGCCGACACCTGGGTGGCCAGTCCCTCGGTGAGCAGCCCGTTCGCCACCCCGTGCTCGGGCCAGTCGCGGATCCCGGCCCGGCGGTCGTGTACGACGTGCGCGGCCTCGTGCAGCACCAGAAGCCCGTCGTCACCGGGCGGACCCAGTTGCTCCACCGCGAGGAAGAGCGCGAACCGGCCGTCGAGTTCATCGGCCCAGCCGTTGGCCCGGTGCAGCCCGACCAGCACCACACACTCGACCGGGTCCCCGGCGTCCGACCAGTCCAGCGCGTCGCAAACCGCCGCCACGCCGGAGGGCAGCAGGGCGCGTACCGCCTCGGCGTGGGTGGTGAGATCCGCGGCCCGGTCGCGGAGCCTCAGCAGCACGTCCGCCAGATCCGACGCGCTGGACCAGGAGCCGTCCCTGTCCAGCGTCCGAAACACGTCCGGGTGCCGGCCCACGTAACGGCAGCGCCAGTGGTCGGACCAGTGTGACAGGGGTGCCTCGGCACACTCGTCGAGGCAGGCGAGGAAGTCCGGCACCAGATCGCGCACCCGGAGCAGATCGGTGGTGGGCACGTGCCGATGCTGCCGGGCCGTGCCCGGACCCGCCACCCCGACCGGGATGGGATCAGTCCGAACGCGGGGACTGTGGCGACCGGAGTCAGGCGGCGACGGGTGCCAGGAATCGGCGGAACACGGCGGTGACGAGCGCGATCAGCGCGGCGCTGAGGACGTTCACGGCGACGGCGATGAGTACCTGGCTCACGGGATGCTCCTGGGTCCGGCGGGCGGCGCACCGGGCGGCACGCCGCCGCCGAACCTAGGGCTCCCAGATGAAGTCGCCGTTTACTCTGCGTTATATCTGCTGGTCGCAGTCCTTCGCTGACTCGGTCAGCTCACGTTGGCCGGGCCGAGGACGCTCTTCAGGTCGCCCATGAGCGCGGTGGTGGCCGCCACCCGGAACGGGCCCAGGCGCAGCGTGGTGACCTTGCCGCCGTTGAGCAGCTTGACGTGCACCTCGGTGTCCCCCGGGTGCAGCACCAGGGTCTCCTTGAGCTTCTCGACCAGCGGCGGTGTGCAGCGGTGCACCGGGATGGTGAGGGTGACCGGCTTGTTCGCCGGGTTGCTGCTGATGTCGGGCATCTGCATGTCCATCGCCATGATCCGGGGCGTGTCGTCGCGGCGGTCCACCCGGCCCTTCACCACGACGATGGCGTCCTCGGCGATGTACTGCCCGATCACCTCGTAGGTGTTCGGGAAGAACAGCGTCTCCACCCCGCCGGCCAGGTCCTCCAGGGTGGCCGACGCCCAGGCCCGGCCCTGCTTGGTGACCCGGCGCTGCACCCCGGAGAGGATGCCGGCCAGGGTGACCACCGCGCCGTCGGGCACGCTGCCCTCCTCGGAGAGCGCCGTGATGGTGGTGTCCGCCGCCGCGCCGAGCACGTGCTCCAGCCCGAAGAGCGGGTGGTCGGAGACGTACAGGCCGAGCATCTCGCGCTCGAAGGCGAGCTTGTCCCGCTTGTCCCACTCCCCCTCGCCGATGACCGGCATCACTGTGGTGCTGCCGCCGGTGTCCGCGTCGCCGAAGCCGGCGCCGAACAGGTCGTACTGGCCGACGGCCTCCTTGCGCTTGACGTCGGCGTACGCGTCGATGGCGTCGGCGTGCACGGCGAGCAGGCCCTTGCGGCTGTGGCCCAGGGAGTCGAAGGCGCCCGCCTTGATCAGCGATTCGATGGTCTTCTTGTTGCAGGCGACCGCGTCCACCTTGGACAGGAAGTCGTAGAAGTCGGCGTAGTCGCCCTTCTCCTCGCGGCACCGCATGATCGCGGCCACCACGTTCGCGCCGACGTTGCGCACGGCGGCCAGGCCGAACCGGATGTCCTCGCCGACCGGGGTGAACGGCCCGGCCGAGGTGTTGACGTCCGGCGGAAGGACCTGGATGCGCATCCGGCGGCACTCGGAGAGGTAGAGCGCCATCTTGTCCTTGTCGTCGCCGACGGAGGTGAGCAGCGCCGCCATGTATTCGGCCGGGTAGTGCGCCTTGAGGTACGCGGTCCAGTACGACACCAGGCCGTAGGCGGCGGAGTGCGCCTTGTTGAACGCGTAGCCGGCGAACGGGACGAGGACGTCCCACACCGCCTGGATGGCCTCGTCGGAGTAGCCGCGCTCGCGGCAGCCGTCCCGGAACGGGATGAACTCCTTGTCGAGGATCTCCTTCTTCTTCTTGCCCATGGCGCGGCGGAGCAGGTCGGCCTGGCCGAGGCTGTAGCCGGCGAGGATCTGCGCGGCGCGCTGCACCTGCTCCTGGTAGACGATCAGGCCGTAGGTGGGGGCGAGGATCTCGCGCAGCGGCTCCTCCAGCTCCGGGTGGATCGGCGTGATCTCCTGGAGGTTGTTCTTGCGCAGCGCGTAGTTGGTGTGCGAGTCCACGCCCATGGGGCCGGGCCGGTAGAGCGCCAGCACGGCGGAGATGTCCTCGAAGTTGTCCGGCTTCATGAGCCGCAGCAGCGAGCGCATGGGCCCACCGTCGAGCTGGAACACACCCAGTGTGTCGCCGCGGGCCAGCAGCTCGTAGGCCGCCTGGTCGTCCAGC
This sequence comes from Micromonospora chaiyaphumensis, assembly GCF_900091435.1. Taxonomy (GTDB): domain Bacteria; phylum Actinomycetota; class Actinomycetes; order Mycobacteriales; family Micromonosporaceae; genus Micromonospora; species Micromonospora chaiyaphumensis. The sequence goes on along the minus strand of NZ_FMCS01000005.1, from coordinate 359,664 downwards.
GGCAGGCCCAGCAGGTCCAGCTCCTTGCCGTGGTTGAGCTGGATGTTCTTGACCGCGTCGTCGATGATCGTGAGGTTGCGCAGGCCGAGGAAGTCCATCTTCAGCAGCCCGAGCGACTCGCACGTCGGGTAGTCGAACTGCGTGATGATGACGCCGTCGGAGTCCCGCCGCATGAGCGGGATGTGCTCGATGATCGGCTCGGCGGACATGATGACGCCGGCGGCGTGCACGCCGGTCTGCCGGATCAGGCCCTCGATGCCCTTGGCCGTCTCGATGACCTTCTTGACGTCCGGGTCGGACTCGTAGAGGCCGCGGATCTCGCCCGCCTCCGCGTAGCGCGGGTGCTTCGGGTCGAAGATGCCGGACAGCGGGATGTCCTTGCCCATCACGGCCGGGGGCATCGCCTTGGTGATCCGGTCGCCCACCGCGTACGGGTAGCCGAGCACCCGTGCCGAGTCCTTGATCGCGGCCTTCGCCTTGATGGTGCCGAAGGTGGCGATCTGCGCAACCTTGTCCTCGCCCCACTTGTCGGTGACGTAGCGGATCACCTCACCGCGCCGGCGCTCGTCGAAGTCGATGTCGACGTCCGGCATCGAGATGCGCTCGGGGTTGAGGAACCGCTCGAAGATCAGGCCGTGCGGGATGGGGTCCAGGTCGGTGATGCCCAGGGCGTACGCGACCAGCGAGCCGGCGGCCGAGCCCCGGCCCGGGCCCACCGCGATGCCCTGGCTCTTCGCCCACTGGATGAAGTCGGCGACCACGAGGAAGTAGGACGGGAAGCCCATCTGGATGATGACGCCCAGCTCGTACTCCGCCTGGACGACGTGGCCCTCCGGGATGCCGTTCGGGTAGCGGCGCTTCAACCCCGCGAAGGTCTCCTTGCGGAACCACGACTCCTCGGTCTCGCCCTCGGGGATCGGGAACCGCGGCATGAGGTTGTGGAACTCGAACATCCCGGCCGGGTCGACCTTCTCGGCCACCAGCAGGGTGTTGCGGCAGCCCTGCTGCCACAGCTCGGACGAGTCGACGGCGCGCATCTGCTCGGCCGACTTGACGAAGTAGCCGCCGCCCTCGAACCGGAAGCGGTTGGGGTCGGCGACGTTGCTGCCGGTCTGCACGCAGAGCAGCACGTCGTGCGCCTCGGCCTGCGCCTCGTGGGTGTAGTGCGAGTCGTTGGTGACCACCGGCGGGATGTCGAGCTTGCGGGCGATCTCGGTGAGCCCGTCGCGGACCCGGCGCTCGATGTCGAGGCCATGGTCCATGATCTCCAGGAAGTAGTTGTCCTTGCCGAAGATGTCCTGGTAGGCGGCGGCGACCTTGAGCGCCTCGTCGAACTGGCCGAGCCGCAGCCGGGTCTGCACGGCGCCGGAGGGGCAGCCGGTGGTGGCCATGATGCCCTCGGCGTGCTCGGCGATGAGCTCCATGTCCATGCGGGGCCACTTGACGTAGTGGCCCTCCATGGAGGCCCGCGAGTTCAGCTTGAACAGGTTGTGCAGGCCGTCGCGGTTCGCCGCCCACATGGTCATGTGGGTGATGGCGCCGTTGCCGGAGACGTCGTCGCTCTTCTGCTCGGGGCGGCCCCACTTGACCCGCTGCTTGTGGAAGCGCGACTCCGGCGCCACGTACGCCTCGACGCCGAGGATCGGCTTCACCCCGGCGGCCATGGCCTGCTTGTAGAAGTCGTTCGCGCCGTGCATGTTGCCGTGGTCGGTGATCGCCACCGCCGGCATGCCGAGCCGCGCGGCCTCGGCGAAGAGGTCCTTGAGCCGGGCCGCCCCGTCGAGCATCGAGTACTCGGTGTGTACGTGCAGATGCGCGAACGAATCGCCCATGCGTGGCGCCCCCCAGCTATGGATCTTGGGCGGTCGGAACCGACCGGGACCCACCCTACCGAGGTCAACTCCGCGGCTCCACCGGCCGCGCCGACGGTGGTCGACGTCTCCCCCACAGCGTTGTGCGCGGCACGACGCTATGCCGCTAGACAACAGTGTGTGCCACACAGTATCGTGTGATGCATGGTCGCCGACGAGATCCTCCGGACCCACCTCCAGGAACTGCGTCGGGGCACCGTCGTGGTGGCGAGCCTGGTCGCCCTGCGCCGCCCCGACTACGGCTACGCACTGCTGCAACGGCTCACCGGCCACGGCTTCCCGGTGGACGCCAACACGCTCTACCCGCTGCTGCGCCGCCTCGAGGAGCAGGGGCTGCTGACCAGCGAGTGGAACACCGAGGAGAGCCGACCGCGCAAGTTCTACCGGACCAGCGACGAGGGCGAGAGCCTGCTCCGGCGACTCCTCGACGACCTGGCCGCCGTCCAGACCTCTCTCACCAGCCTGATCGAAGGAGCGGAGCGATGAGCTCGCTGACCGACCGTTACCTGGCCGCCACCCTCCGGACGGTGCCGGCCGCCCGGCGCGCCGAGATCGAGACCGAGCTGCGCGGCTCGATCGAGGACATGATCGACGGCCGCCGCGCCGACGGCCGGGATGCCGACACCGCCGAACGCGAGGTCCTCACCGAGCTGGGCAACCCGGCGCAGCTCGCCGCCCGCTACGCCGACCGGCGCCTCCAGCTCATCGGCCCGACCTACTACCTGGCCTGGGAGCGGCTGATGAAGCTGCTGCTCAGCTTCGTCCCGGCCACCGTGGGGATCATCGTGGGCCTGCTGGAGGCCACCGACGGGAAGAACCCCGGCGGCGCGGTCGGCGCGGGCGTCGCCACCGCCATGGAGGTCGCGGTCCAGATCGCCTTCTGGGTCACGCTGGTCTTCGCGGTGCTCGAGCGGACCAACACGTCGCTGAACCTGCCGGCGTGGAGCGTCGACCAGCTCCCCGAGGTGCAGGCCAACCGGCAGATCACCCTGGTCGACGTCACCGCCGCGATCGGCTGGCTGGTGCTGGTCATCGCCTACCTGCCGATCCAGCACTTCCACTCGTTCGTGCCCGCCGGCGGCGACGACAACCTGCCGATCCTCGACCCGGCACTGTGGAGCTTCTGGCTGCCGTTCCTCATCGCCGTGCTCGTCGCCACCATCGGCCTGGAGATCGCCAAGTACCGGGCCGGGCGGTGGACGTGGCCGCTGGTCGCCGTGAACGCGGTGCTCGACCTGGCGTTCGCGGTGCCGGTCGTCTGGCTGATGTCGACCGACCGGCTGCTCAACCCCGACTTCGTCGACCGCTTCGAGTGGCTCGGGCGCGAGGAGAACCTGAACACCGTCGCCACGATCGTGGTGGCCGGCACCGTCCTGGTCGTGGTCTGGGACATCGTCGACAGCGCGATCAAGGCCTACCGCAACCGGCACTGAGCCCGGCGACCGGTGCGGCCCGGCACCCACGCGGGTGCCGGGCCGCGCCGGTTCAGTCGTTGGCGGATCGGGCCCGCCACTCGCGGTCGAGCAGGGCGTACACGGCCTCGTCGGTCCACTCGCCCTTGACGAACTCGTTCTCCCGCAGGTGCGCCTCGCGGCGCATGCCGAGGCGCTCCAGCACGCGGGCCGAGGCGGTGTTGCGGGCGTCCAGCCGGCCGACGATCCGGTGCAGCCCGAGGCCCTCGAAGCCGAGCCGCAGCATCTCCCGGGCGCCCTCGGTGACGTACCCCCGGCCGGTGTGGTCCGGGTGGGCGACGTAGCCGATCTCGCCCTGCCGGTGCTCACCGCTGGTCCAGCTGAGCAGCACGTCGCCGACGAACTCCCCGGTCGCCGCCACGACGAGGGCCAGGTTGAGCACGTCACCCGGCGCGCGCAGCGCGGTGCGCCGCACCATCCGGTCCACCGCCGCCCGCGCGGCGGCGTCGTCGTAGGGCTCGTGGTAGAGGAACCGGGTGACCTCCGGCCGGCCGCGGTAGTCGCGGACCACGGCCAGGTCGTCGGGGGTGAAGGCGCGCAGCAGCAGGCGGTCGGTGCGCAGCGGCAGGTCGGGAACGAGCATGCCGGCAGGGTACGGGCGCGCTGGCCGGCCGGTCAGCCGGGTTTCCCCGGTGGGCGGCCCAGAGTTGCGTCGGCTGCCGGACTCGTCCGGGGCGTCCGGGCGGCGGCGGGAATAGCCTGGAGGCCCGGCCCACCGGCGAGCACTGGACGAGCTGATGCCTCTCCCGGACGGTACCGACGCCCTGGCCCGGTCGGCCGCGCGCGGCGACCCGCGGGCGCTCGACGCGCTGCTGGTCGCCGTGCGGCCCGAGGTGCTGCGCCAGTGCGCCCGCCTGCTGCCCCACCGGCAGGACGCCGAGGAGGCCTGCCAGGACGCGCTTCTGGCACTGGCCCGGGGGATCACCCGGTTCGAGGAGCGGTCGTCGTTCCACACCTGGCTCTACCGGCTCACCGCCAACCGGGCGCGCTCCACCTACCGGGTCCTGCGCCGGCGCTGGCAACTGGAGGCCGGCGGCGTGCCGCTGCCCGACCCGCCCGATCCGCGGCGGACCAGCGTGGTGGCCGGCACCCGGATCGACCTGCTCGACGCGCTCGACGCGGTCCCGCCCGAGCTCGCCGAGGCGGTGACCCTGCGGGACGTGCTCGGGCTGAGCTACCGCGAGATCGCCGGCCTGCTCGACCTGCCCGAGGGAACCGTCAAGTCCCGGCTGCACGAGGCCCGCCGGCAGGTCCGGCAACGGATGTCCGATGGCTGAGCCGCCGCGCCGGGACGAGGTCCGCGCCAAGCACCAGGCCCGCGGATCACGAGCCGCCGCCCTCGCCGCCCTCGCCGTCCTCGGCGCTGTGCCGGGCTGCGCCGACCGCCCGGTCTCGCCGTTGCCGGTCCGGCCACCGACCCCCGCCGCCACCACCGTCGGCGCCGCCGCGCCGCCCACGACCGCCGGTCCCGCCCCGGCGCCGTCGACGGCCGCGCCACCGACCCGGAGCCCCGCGCCGACCCGGAGCCGGACGCCCCGGCCGACCCCGTCGTCGGCGTCGGCCGCGCTGCCGGGCGCCTGCCTCGGGGCGGTGCGCTACGACCTGGTCCTCGCCGAGACCGAGCTGGCACTGCTGAAGTCGCTCTGTCTCGCGACCGGCGGGGTGCTGCGCATCCGCGGCATCGGGCCGGGTCAGGTCACCGTGGACCGGGAGGATCTGGTGTCCCGCAGCTACGAGGCCGGCGTGGTGGACATCCGGTTCGTGCGGGCCGGCACCGTCGTGGTGACCATCCCGCAGGAGGGCCGGGCGTACCCGATCACGGTCGTGGTGGTCTGACCGGGCGCCCTACCGGACCCGCACCCCGGCGAGCAGGGCGTCGACGAAGTCCGCGCCGCTGCCCCGCGGCGGGGTGAGCTGCACGTAGAGCAGGCCGGCCGGGCCGGCCGCCCGCCCGGCGGCCTCGACGACCAGCGGCCGGCCGACGGGGCAGGCGAACGCGGCGATCACCCATTCGACGCCGCCCTGGCGGCTGCGCCGCACCGGTGCCGCGGCGCAGTCCGCGTGCGGGCGTTCGGCGAGGAAACCCTCGGGGGTGGTGCGGCGGGCCGTGCCGGCGGAGAGTCCGACGAAGGCGCCGGGCACCGCCGGATCCGCCGCCCAGCGGCCCGGGTCCGGTGACACCACCAGGGCCGGTTCCAGCTCGCCGTCGTCGCCGTACTGTCCGGCCCAGCCGGTGCCGCCGGCCCGCCAGCCGGCCGGGAGGGCGACGGTCAGCGGCCCGCTGCGTCCCACGGCCGGGGTGTGGCCGGCGGCGTCGCCCGCGGTGGCGACCGGGGCGACGAGCAGCACCGCGACCGCCGCCGAGGCGGCGAGCCGCCGCCGGCGCCGCCGGGGCGCGGCGCCACCGGCAGGCCCGGCGGCGGTTGCCGCGGCCTGCCCGGTGGGGGCCGTCGCGGCGTGCCGGAGGGCGGCCCGGAACGCCGCCGCGTCCGGGTAACGGTCGGCCGGCCGCGCCGCGGTGGCGGTACGGAGCACGGCGGCCACCCCCGGCGGCACGCCCACCCGCAGCCGCGGCAGGGCCCTCCCGGCGCGCCGGTCGTCCCGGACGGGCGCCGGCACGGTGGCGTCGCCGAGCAGCCGGAGCCCGAGACGCCCCAGCCCGAACACGTCCGCACGGGTGTCGACCACGGCGAACGGGTCGTCCTGCTCCGGCGCCATGTAGCCGGGGGTGCCCGCCCGCGCGGTCAGCCCGGAGGCGGCGGCGAGCGCCTTGGCCAGACCGAGGTCGGCGATGAGCACCCGCTCGTGGCCGGGCCCCGTCCGGAAGAGGATGTTGCCCGGCGTCAGGTCACGGTGCACCACCCCGTGCCGGTGCAGCACCGCGACCCCCGCCGCGATCTCGTCGAGCAGCGTCACGGCCTCGGCCACCGGCGGTGTGCCACGGGCCAGCCGGTCCCGGAGGCTGCCGCCGTCCGCCCAGGCCAGCACGGCGTACGGGCGGCCGTCGGGCAGTTCACCCACGGCGTGCACCCGGACCAGGCGGTCGTGGTCGAGCCGCCGCAGCAGCCGGGCCTCGTCCAGGAAGCGTTCCCGTACCCGCAGGTCGTGGCTCCAGTTCTCGGCCAGCACCTTGATGGCCACCCGGCCGTCGAGCACCGGGTCGTGCGCGAGCCAGACCGTGGCGAAGGACCCCGCCCCGAGCAGTCGTTCCACCCGGTAGGCCCCGATCCGCGTCGGCGCGGTCATCGCATCACCCCCGGGATCGTCACCCCGGCCGCCCGTCGACTCGACGGTAGACGCCGCAGCCGGGCGGCGGCACTCCCGGAACGCCGCAGCCGGGCGACCGGCGGTCGGGAACCCGACGAACCGAATCCGCCGGACCGGAGACCAAGAGGGCAGGAGAACCGCACGGAAGGAGACCCACCATGAACCAGCTCTGGCCCACCATCCTCGCCGGGGTGCTGGCCCTCACCGCCATCCCGGTCACCGTCACCGCTCCGCCCGCAGCCGGCGCCCCGGCGGCCCGGGCGACCGCCGCCGCCCCGGCGGCCCGCGCGACCACCGACCGCGCGCCGGCCGACCGCCCGGCGGCCGCCAGGAAGGTCGCGGTGCTCAGCGTCGGGGGCGCCGGACCGTACCGGATCGGCGCCCGGCTGGACCGGCTCGCGGCGGCCGGCCTGATCGACTGGACGGCGCCGGGCTGCACCGGGGTGCTCACCGCCGGCGCGACCGGGGCCTGGGCCGGGGTGATCATGCTGGCCTTCCGGGACGGCCGGCTGGTGTCGGTGGGCACGGCCACCGTCCCGCCCCGCTCTCCGGCCGGCGCGTCGGTCGGGATGTCCTTCGCCGAGCTGGAGCGCATCTACGGGCCGCGCGGGGGCCTGATCCGCAACGACGCCGGGGACGCCGAGGCGTACCTGGTGCGGTTCGGGTCCAGGGTGGAGCTGTTCACCGGCCACCCGATCCGCCCGGGCGTCGGCTGGTACGAGGCCGGGGTGGCTTCCCACGTCGAGCGGGCCTTCCGGCAGGGGACGTCCTGCTGAGCGGGGCCGGAGACGAGGTCGCGCCGGGCGACCAGGTCGCCCGGCGCGAAGCGCGTACGCGGTCGGGTCAGCCGACGGCGGCCATGACCTCGTCGGAGACGTCGAAGTTGGCGTAGACGTTCTGCACGTCGTCGCAGTCCTCGAGGACGTCGATCAGCTTGAAGATCTTGCGCGCGCCCTCCTCGTCCAGCGGCACGTTGACGCTGGGGATGAGGGACGACTCGGCCGACTCGTACTCGATGCCGGCGTCCTGCAGGGCGGTGCGGACCGGGATGAGGTCGGTCGGCTCGGAGACCACCTCGAACGCCTCACCGAGGTCGTTGACCTCCTCGGCGCCCGCGTCGAGCACGGCCATCATGACGTCGTCCTCGGTGGTGCCGGCCTTCGGGACGATCACGACGCCCTTGCGGGAGAACATGTACGACACCGAGCCGGCGTCGGCGAACGAGCCGCCGTTGCGGGTGAGCGCGGTGCGCACCTCGGTGGCGGCGCGGTTGCGGTTGTCGGTGAGGCACTCGATGAGCAGCGCGACGCCGTTCGGGCCGTAGCCCTCATACATGATCGTCTGGTAGTCGGCGCCGCCGGCCTCCAGCCCGGAGCCGCGCTTGACCGCGCGGTCGATGTTGTCGTTCGGGACGGAGTTCTTCTTCGCCTTCTGGATGGCGTCGAAGAGGGTCGGGTTCCCGGCGGGGTCCCCGCCGCCGGTCCGGGCCGCGACCTCGACGTTCTTGATCAGCTTGGCGAACATCTTGCCGCGCTTGGCGTCGATGACGGCCTTCTTGTGCTTGGTGGTCGCCCACTTTGAGTGGCCGGACATCTCATACCTCCGTCTGTTGACTCACGCCTGCGTCGACTGTCCGCGCCCGCGCCGAACCGGGACCGCCGGGCGGTCGGCTGGGGGGCGGCGGCGGGCGGTGAGCCCTGCCGAACCGCCGCAATCCTACCGAGGTCGCGTCCCCGCATGTCACACCCGCACCCGGGGCGGGGCCGGGGGCGCCGCCCGAGGAGACCCGAACCGTCCCGGAGGAATGCCGCAACAAGGCGAAAAGGTGGCGGCGTAACGGTCAGGCGGCGGCCCGGACCAGGTCCACGAAGTAGCGGTGCAGCCGCAGGTCGCCGGTGAGTTCCGGGTGGAACGAGGTCGCCAGCAGGTGGCCCTGCCGCACCGCGACGATCCGGCCGGCGGCCGGCCCGGACGACGACTCCAGCCCGGCGCGTCGGACGCCAGGCTGCGACCTGGAGTCGTCCTCGGTGACCCGGCCGAGCACCTCGACGCCCGCGCCGACCCGCTCGACCCAGGGGGCCCGGATGAAGACCGCGTGGAACGGCTCGCCCTCGACGCCGGTGATCTCGACGGGCGCCTCGAACGAGTCGACCTGCCGGCCGAACGCGTTGCGCCGGACGGTCATCTCGATGCCGGCGAAGCCACGCTGGTCGGGGCGGCCGTCGAGCACCTCGGCGGCCAGCATGATCATGCCGGCGCAGGACCCGTAGACCGGCATGCCGCCGGCGATCCGCTTGTCGATCGGCTCGCGCATCTCGAAGATGTCCGCGAGCTTGCTCATGGTGGTCGACTCGCCGCCCGGGATCACCAGGCCGTCGACCGCGTCCAGCTCGGCCGGGCGGCGCACCGGACGAGCGTCCGCGCCGGCCCCGGCCAGGGCGGCCAGGTGCTCGCGCACGTCGCCCTGGAGGGCGAGCACACCGATGACGGGTGTGGTCACCTCTCGCTCCTCTCGCTCGTCGGACGGGGCCCGGTCCGGGCCCCGTCCGGTCGCCGTCACCAGCCGCGCTCGGCCAGCCGGTGCGGCTGCGGGATCTCGTCGACGTTGATGCCGACCATCGCCTCGCCCAGGCCGCGGGAGACCTTGGCCAGCACGTCGGGGTCGTCGTGGAAGGTGGTGGCCTTCACGATCGCGGCGGCGCGCTGGGCCGGGTTGCCCGACTTGAAGATGCCCGAGCCGACGAAGACGCCCTCGGCGCCGAGCTGCATCATCATGGCCGCGTCCGCCGGGGTGGCGATGCCGCCAGCGGTGAACAGCACGACCGGCAGCTTGCCGGTCTCGGCGACCTCCTTGACCAGCTCGTACGGCGCCTGGAGCTCCTTGGCGGCCACGAACAGCTCGTCGGCCGGCAGCGACTGGAGCCGGCGGATCTCCTTGCGGATCTTCCGCATGTGGGTGGTGGCGTTGGAGACGTCGCCGGTGCCGGCCTCACCCTTCGAGCGGATCATGGCGGCGCCCTCGGTGATCCGGCGCAGCGCCTCGCCCAGGTTGGTCGCGCCGCAGACGAAGGGGACGGTGAAGGCCCACTTGTCGATGTGGTTCTCGTAGTCGGCCGGGGTCAGCACCTCGGACTCGTCGACGTAGTCGACGCCGAGGGCCTGGAGGACCCGCGCCTCGACGAAGTGGCCGATCCGGGCCTTGGCCATCACGGGGATGGAGACGGCGTTGATGATGCCGTCGATCATGTCCGGGTCGCTCATCCGGGAGACGCCGCCCTGGGCGCGGATGTCGGCGGGCACCCGCTCCAGCGCCATGACGGCGACGGCGCCGGCGTCCTCGGCGATCTTGGCCTGCTCGGGGGTGACCACGTCCATGATCACGCCGCCCTTGAGCATCTCGGCCATGCCCCGCTTGACGCGGGCGGTGCCGACGACCGGGTTGGCGTTGGTGTTCGGGGAGGTGGATTCGGGCACGGGTCATCGCTCCTTGGACGGGCTCGGGGGTGGCTGCCAGAAGGCTACGACGGGGTCAACGCCGGTCCGACAGCCAATCAGACCCCCGGTGGCCTGCTCTGTGGTCGGCGTCACCGGGGGTTCCGTCCCGCCCGCTCAGCCGGTGGTGACGTCCGTCCGTGGGGTGAGCGTGGGGTCGTCGACGTCGAAGTAGCGGGGCCACTCCCGGCCGCGCCCCATCCGCAGCAGGCGGACCAGCGGGCGGCTGCGGGCCGCCCGGGCGTCGCGGACCAGGTCGGTGTGCACCTGCCGGGCCAGGGCCAGCCGCCGGCTGGCCGCGATGACCGCCTCGCAGGCCGGGTCCTCCGGGTCCAGTTCGACCGTGCGCAACTGCCGGGTGAGGTCGTTCTCCGCGGCCTCCCGCTCCTCGCCCACGGCGTCCAGGGCGATCCGGGCGGCCGAGTACAGCTCCACGCCGTAGCGCTGTTCGGCCAGCACCGCGGCGGCGGCCGCGCGGCGCAGCAGGTGCGCGTCGAGCGCCCGGGCCGCCGACTCCGCGCGGGCCTGCAGGCGCTCGACCCGGCCGGCGGTCCAGATCAGGTACGCCGAGACCAGCCCGAGCACCAGCGCGCCGCCCACCACCCACCACATGCCCGGCATCGTAGTGCTGCTCCTCATCCCGCCCGGCCGGCGCGGGCACCGGTCGACGCGCTCGTCACAGCGGCCCCACCGGCCACCGGGTTCAGCCCAGCCCCGCCCATTCCTGGTCCATGACCCGGCCGTCGGTGGCCTCGATCGCCGCTGCGTATACCTCCAGAACGCGGCGGGCAACCACGGGCCAGTCGAAATTCGCCACCACCTGGTCGCCGGCGGCGGTCAGCCCGGCCCGCTGCCCCGCGTCGTCGAGCAGCTCCGCCACCGCCGTACGCAGCGCCGCCGCGTCCCCGGTCGGGAAGAGCCGGCCGGCCCGCCCGCCGTCCAGCACCCGGCGGAACGCGTCCAAATCGCTGGCCACCACGGTGGTGCCGGCGGCGAGCGCCTCGGTGAGGATCATCCCGAAGGACTCCCCTCCGGTGTTCGGTGCGACGTAGAGGTGCAGGCTGCGCAGCATGCGAGGTTTGTCGGCCTCGGAGACCATGCCGAGGAAGGTGACCCGGTCCCGCAGGTCGGCCGGGAACTGGTCGTAGAGGTCGTCGGCGTCGCCCGGCCCGGCGACCAGCAGGCGCAGCCCGGGCCGGTGCGGGGCCAGCGCGACGAAGGCGTCCCGCAGGATCGGGAAACCCTTGCGCGGCTCCGTGAACCGGCCCAGGAAGCCGAGCGTCCCGCCGCTGCCGGGCGGGCACTCCCCCGGCCACCCCGGCAGCGGTTCGACGCCCGCGAACTTCGCCACGGCCACGCCGTTGGGGATCTCCACGGCGCCGCCGTCCATGTGCTCCACCTGGACCTTGCGGGCCAGCGCGCTCACGGCGATCCGGGCGGTGATCCGTTCCAGCAGGATCTGGAGCACTCCCTGCGCGGCGGAGAGCACCCGCGACCGGGTCATCGCGGTGTGGAAGGTGGCCACCACCGGGCCCCGGGCGCAGAGCACGGCCAGCATCGACAGGCTGGGGGTGAGCGGCTCGTGCACGTGCAGCACGTCGAAGTCGCCCCGGGTGATCCAGCGCCGCACCCGGGCCGTGGAGACCGGGCCGAAGGCGATCCGGGCCACCGAGCCGTTGTACGGCAGGGGCACCGCCCGGCCGGCCGACACCACGTACGGCGGCAGCGGCGAGTCCTCGTCGGCCGGGGCCAGCACGCTCACCTCGTGGCCGAGCCCGAGCAGCGCCTCGGCCAGGTCCATGACGTGGTTCTGCACCCCGCCCGGGACGTCGAAGGAGTACGGGCACACGATGCCGATCCGCATTGCGCCCCGCTCCCTCAGATCGTCCCGGTGGTGGCCGGCGGCTGCGACATGGTGCCGTCGGTGCGCTGGTCCAGCCACATCCGCTGCAACATGTGCCAGTCTTCCGGATGCCGGGCGATGCCCGCCGCAAGACGGTCGGCAATCCGCTGGGTCACCTCGCGCACCCGGGCGTCCAGCGGGGCGCTGTCGGGATCGGGCAGCTCCAGCGGGCCCTCGATGGCGGCGTGGGCGCGGTCCGGCGCGTACCACAGCGAGGCCACGTAGAGCGGCGCGCCGGTACGGATGGCCAGCAGCGCCGGGCCGGGCGGCATCCGGGTCCGGCCGCCGAAGAACTCGACCTCCACGCCCCGGGCGGAGAGGTCCCGGTCGGCGAGCAGCGGCACCACGGCGCCCGCCCGCACCCGGTCCAGCAGCACGTCGAACGCCGGCCGGTCACCGCCGGAGGTGGGCAGGATCTCCATGCCGAGGCTCTGCCGGAAGGCGAGGAAGCGCTCGTAGAGGCCCTCCGGCCTGAGCCGCTCGGCGACCGTGGTGATCGGCCACCCGGTGGCGGCCACCCAGGCGCCGGCGGCGTCCCAGTTGCCGGCGTGCGGCAGCGCGACCACCGCGCCCCGGCCGGCCGCCACGTCGGCGCCGAGCTTCTCCTCGCCGTCCAGGTGGAACCCGGCGAGGATCTCCTGCCGGCTCAGGCTGGGCAGCCGGAACGCCTCCAGCCAGTACCGGGCGTACGACCGCAGGCCGGCGCGGACCAGCCGCTCCAGCTCCGCCTCGGGCAGGTCGGGGCCGACCACCCGGCGCAGATTGTCCCGCAGCCGCCGCGTACCCCGGCCGTTGCCCCGGTGGGCGCGGTCGGCGCCCGCCCGGAAGGCGGCGGCGACCACGGGCCGGGGCAGCGCCCGGACCAGGCGCCACCCGGCGACGTAGCCCGCCTCGGTGAGGTTCACTCCCGGCCGACCAGCTGCGCCTGCCGGTACACGTGGGCCATCCGCTGCCCGACCGTGAAGATCGAGACGGCGGCGAGCAGCCAGAGCGCGATCTCCAGGGCCGGGTCGACGCCGAGGCCGGTGAGCAGGCCGCCCACCCCGACGATCAGCAGCCGCTCGGTGCGCTCGGCGATGCCCACGTTGCAGGTCATCCCGAGCCCCTCGGCGCGGGCCTTCACGTAGGAGACCAGGCCGCCGGCGGCCAGGCAGAGCAGCGCGGCGGCCACCCCGGAGTGGTCGTGCTGGCTGGCCAGCCAGTAGGCGACCGCGCCGAAGACCGCGCTGTCGGCGATCCGGTCCATGCTCGAGTCGAGGAAGGCACCGAACCGGGTGGAGCCGCCGCTCATCCGGGCCATCGTGCCGTCGAGCAGGTCGGTGAGCGCGAAGACCGTGACGATCAGCGCACCGGCGACGAGGTGACCGCGGGCGCCGAAGCCGAGCGCGCCGACGAGCACGCCGACGGTGCCGGTCACCGTGACCGCGTTGGGGGACACACCGGCGCGGAGCAGACCGCGCGCGACCGGCTCCACGACGCGGGTCATCCCCGCGCGGGCCGACACTTGGAAGATCTTCGCCATGGCGGTCCCACGATAACGGCCGGCAGCGACCGGGAACACAGCCGGTCGTCCCGACCCGCCAGGCGCTCTTGTGCCGGCCCCGTTACGGGTGTGAGATCGAGCGTGGAAGGTGAGCCAGCTCACCGGATCACCCGTCCGCCCACCCGTCGTCCAGGAGATCACCGGAAGATATCGCCGCGGTGCCCGCCCGGGCCGCTTCCCCGTCGCGCGCGGCGGTCGCCACCACCACCGGTTGAGGGAGGTGCGCCGCGATGGCGCAGAAGAATCAGGAGAAGGGTGTCACCGGCGGCGCGCCGGTGGTGACCGAGCCCGGCAGGGTTCGCAACGTGGTGCTCGTGGGGCACTCCGGAGCGGGCAAGACGACGCTGGTGGAGGCGCTGCTCGCCGCCAGCGGCACGATCGGCCGGGCCGGCAGCGTCACCGAGGGCACCACCGTCTGCGACCACGATCCCGCCGCCGTGCGCCAGCAGCGCTCGGTGAGCCTGGCCTGCGCCCCGCTGCTGCACCGCGACGTCAAGGTCAACCTCCTGGACACCCCCGGGTACGGCGACTTCGTCGGCGAGCTGCGCGCCGGGCTGCGGGCCGCCGACGCGGCGCTGTTCGTGGTCTCCGCCGTCGACGGCATGGACGCCGCCACCGCCGCCCTCTGGGAGGAGTGCGCCGCCGTCGACATGCCCCGCGCCGTCGCGGTGACGCGGCTGGACCACCCGCGCGCCGACTTCGACGAGGCGGTGGCGCTCTGCCAGCGGGTCTTCGGCGACAACGTGCTCCCCCTCTACCTGCCGATGCTGGGCGACGACGGCGAGTCGGTCGCCGGCCTCATGGGCCTGATCACCCGCCGGGTCTTCGACTACTCCCAGGGCCTGCCGGCGGCGGTACGCGAGCCGGACCCGGAGCACCTGCCGGCCATCCTGGAGTCCCGCAACGAGCTGATCGAGGGGATCATCGCGGAGAGCGAGGACGAGACCCTCATGGACCGCTACCTCGGCGGCGAGGAGATCGACACCGAGGTGCTCATCACCGACCTGGAGACGGCGGTCGCCCGCGGCCACTTCTACCCGGTGGTGCCGGTCTGCGCGGAGACCGGCGTCGGCCTGGACGCGCTGCTGGACGGCCTGGTGGCCGCGTTCCCGTCGCCGCTGGAGCACGAGCTGCCCGCGGTCACCGGGGTCGACGGCTCGCCCCGGCCGCCGCTGGCCTGCGACCCGGACGGGCCGCTGGTCGCCGAGGTGGTCAAGACGACGGTGGACCGGCACGTCGGCCGGGTCTCCCTGGTCCGCGTCTTCTCCGGCACGCTCCGCCCCGACCAGGTGGTCCACGTGTCCGGCCACGGCATGGCCGAGCGCGGTCACCCCGACCACGACGCCGACGAGCGGGTCGGCCACATCTACAGCCCGCTCGGCGCGACGCTGCGCGAGGTGCCCACCGCGGTGGCCGGCGACATCTGCGCGATCACCAAGTCGGGCAGCGCGGAGACCGGCGACACCATCTCCGCCAAGGAGGACCCGCTGCTCGTCGCCCCGTGGGAGATGCCGGAGCCGCTGCTGCCGGTGGCCATCGTGGCGAAGAGCCGGGCCGACGAGGACGCCCTCGCCCGCAACCTGGCCCGGCTGGTGGCCGGCGACCCGACGCTGCGGCTGGACCGCAACCCCGAGACCCACCAGCTCGTGCTCTGGTGCATGGGCGAGGCGCACGCCGACGTGGTGCTCGACCGGCTGCGCGCCGGCGGGGTGGAGCTGGAGACCGAGCCGGTGCGGGTGGCGCTGCGCGAGACGTTCACGGTCGCCGCCAAGGGCCACGGCCGGCACGTCAAGCAGTCCGGCGGCCACGGCCAGTACGCGGTCTGCGACATCGACGTGACGCCACTGCCCCGGGGCGCCGGCTTCGAGTTCGTGGACAAGGTGGTCGGCGGCGCGGTGCCGCACAACTACATCCCCTCGGTGGAGAAGGGCGTCCGGGCACAGATGGAACGCGGCCTCGTCGGCGGCTACCCCGTGGTGGACCTGCGGGTCACCCTGTTCGACGGCAAGGCGCACAGCGTCGACTCCTCCGACGCGGCCTTCCAGACCGCGGGCGCGCTCGCCCTGCGGGACGCCGCCGAGAAGGGGCAGCCGACGCTGTTGGAGCCGGTCGACGAGATCACCGTCCGGGTGCCCGACACGTCGGTCGGCGCCGTGATGGGCGACCTGTCCGGCCGGCGCGGCCGCGTGCTCGGCACCGAGCCGGACCCGGAGGCCGAGGGCCGCACGCTGGTCCGCGCCGAGGTCCCCGCCACCGAACTGCTGCGCTACGCGGTCGAGCTGCGCTCGATGACCGCCGGCACCGGCACCTTCCGCCGCGAGTTCGCCCGTTACGAGCCGATGCCCGCCCACCTCGCCGAGCAGGTCCGGAAGGAGGCCGGCGCCCGGTCCTGACCGCGACAGCGGCGGTCCCGACCGCCGCACCCCCCGGCCCGTCCCGCCCCTGCGGGTGGCGGGTCAGGGGCGGGCTGCGGGGACGGGCGGCATGGGCCAGTGCGGGCGGTCGGCGTCGCGCAGGGCGGCCGCGCGCAGGGCGGCGAGCTGCCGCTCCACCTCGGCGAACTGGTCAGGGGCGAGCGGGCCGCGGTCCAGCGCGGCGGCGTTCTCCTCCACCTGGGCGACCGTGCGGGCGCCGGGGATCGGCACGGCCCGGCCGCTGCGCGCCCAGATCCAGCCGAGCGCGCCCTGGGCGAGGGTCCGGCCGTCGGCGGTCAGGGCGCCGCGGACGGCGGCGACCCGGCGCAGCCACTCCGGGGCGGGCCGGCCGCTGCGGAACCACTCCAGCCAGTTCGGGGCGGTGCCGCGCACGTCGTCGCGGGGCAGCGTGGACTCCGGGGTGTACTTGCCGGTGAGCAGCCCCATCCCGAGCGGCCCCCGGGCCACGCTGGCCAGGTCGTGCTTCTCGCAGACGGCCAGCATGGCCGGGGCGTCCCGCAGCACCGACAGGCCGTGCTGCACGGCGGCGGCGCCCCGGGCGACCTGCGCGAAGGCGGCGGCCCGGTCGGCCCGGTCGGTGCTCCAGCCGTACGCCCGGACCAGGCCGTCGGCGACCAGGTCCTCCAGGGCGCCGATCAGCGCCTCGGCCCGGGGCACCGGCAGGTCGGCGAGGTGCAGCTGGTAGAGGTCGATCCGGTCGGTGCCCAGCCGGCGCAACGAGTCGACGACCGCCCGCCGCAGGTACTCCGGCGAGGCGTCCTCCCCGGTGGCCTGCCGGGTCCGCTCGTCGAAGGTGTAGCCCCACTTGGTGGCGATCACCGCCTCGTCACGCCGGCCGGCGAGGGCCCGGCCGAGGATCCGCTCGCCGTGCCCGGCGCCGTAGGTGTCGGCGGTGTCGAAGAGGGTCACCCCGAGGTCGAGGGCGCGGCGGACCGCCCGGATCGACTCGTCGTCGTCCACGGCGCCCCAGCCCAGCGGCCGGGAGCCCTCGGCCCACGGGCCGCCGATCGCCCAGCAGCCCATGCCCAGGGCGCTGACCGCGATGCCGCTGCGGCCCAACGGCCGCGTGCTCACTGCCATCGCCGCATCCTGCCACCTTCCCGTGAGCCGTGGGCGGCTTCCTCACCCCGGGTGCCGGGCCGACCGGCACACGGTCAGCGGGCGCCTGGCTGCCCGGGTCGCCCGCGCGCCCGGCCGCGCCGGCGGGCGGTCAGCGGGCGTAGGCCAGCAGCACCGGGTCGGCCTGGCCCGCCCAGGAGCCGGTCAGCCGGGCCGGCGCCGGGGCGTCGGCCGGGGCCGGCCGGCGGACCAGGGCCAGCTCCACGCCACCGGCGCGGATCAGGGTCGGGTCGCCGTCGACCACCTCGTCGACCGTGCCGAACGCCGGCGCGGTGTCGGCCCGGCCGCCGGTCAGGGTCACGCTCGGGGCGCGCACCTCGCGCCGGCCGTCGACCTCGAAGTACTCCTCCGCCTGGCCGGCGTCGGCGAGGACGGCGGCGGCCAGGGCCGGCGCGTAGACCGGGTCGCCGCAGGCGTCGTAGACCCAGCGCGGGCCGAGCACGGAGTGGTCGGTGGTGCCGACCAGCCACCGCTCGGCGCCGGCCAGCGGTGCGGCCCGGTAGGTCAGCGGCACCTGGAGGACCGGCCCGTCCCCGGCCCGGACCAGGATGGTCTCGATGCCGACCTCGCCGGCCGGGTCGTCGAACCGGTAGGACGCCACGCGGGTGGCCTCCGCGCCCGGGGTGCCGGCGAACCAGGGCCGGCCGGGCAGCCAGGCGGTGAGCAGGTCGAGCTTCGAGGGGCGCAGTTCCGCGCGGTGCAGCAGGGCCATGCGCAAGATCGTACTGTCCGCGGGCGGGTTGCCGGTGTCGCCGACCTCGGCGGCCCGCGGCGGTCAGGCCGGCCAGGCCTTGGCCAGCAGGTCCCGGGTGTCGGCGAGCAGCTGCGGCAGCACCTTGGTGCGGCCGATGACCGGCATGAAGTTGGCGTCGCCGCCCCAGCGCGGCACCACGTGCTGGTGCAGGTGCGCGGCGATGCCCGCCCCGGCCACGCCGCCCTGGTTCATGCCCAGGTTGAAGCCGTGCGCGTTGGAGACGTGCCGGACCACCCGCATGGCGTCCTTCGTGAACGCGGCCAGCTCGGCGGTCTCCGGCGCGTCCAGCTCGGTGTAGTCGGCCACGTGCCGGTACGGGCAGACCAGCAGGTGTCCCGGGTTGTAGGGGTAGAGGTTGAGCACCGCGAAGACGTGCTGGCCCCGGGCCACCACCAGGCTCTCGTCCGGCGGCAGGCCGGGGGCGAGGCAGAACGGGCAGCCGGCCGGCTTCTCGTAGCCGCCCTCGGGCCGGTCCTCGCCCGAGATGTAGGTCATCCGGTGCGGCGTCCAGAGCCGCTCCAGCCCGTCCGCCAGACCGTTGTCGCCGCCGCTGCCGGCGCCGTCGAAGTGCCGTTCCGCCCCAGTCACACGCCGATCCTACGGTCACCGCGCCGTCTCCCACCCGTCCGGACCGGCCGGGTGGGAGACGGGTGGCTCAGGTGTTGGGCGTGCCCTCCGCCGACGGGCCGGAGTTGGTGCGGGACTCGGCGACGTCCCGCACGTGGGCCACCGCCTCCTCGATCGGCACGCCGTTGCGCTGCGACCCGTCCCGGTAGCGGAAGGACACCGTGCCCGCGGCCACGTCGTCGTCGCCGGCGATCACCATGAACGGGATCTTCTGCTGCTGGGCGTTGCGGATCTTCTTCTGCATCCGGTCGTCACCCGCGTCGACCTCGGCGCGGATGCCCTGCTTCCGCAGGGTGGTGACGAAGTCCTGGAGGTAGTCGGTGTGGTCCTCGCGGATCGGGATGCCGACCACCTGCACCGGGGCGAGCCAGGCCGGGAACGCGCCCGCGTAGTGCTCGGTGAGCACCCCGATGAACCGCTCGATCGACCCGAACTTGGCGCAGTGGATCATCACGGGCTGCTGCCGCGTGCCGTCGGCCGCCTGGTACTCCAGCCCGAAGCCCTTCGGCTGGTTGAAGTCGTACTGGATGGTCGACAGCTGCCAGGTGCGGCCGATGGCGTCCTTGGCCTGCACGGAGATCTTCGGGCCGTAGAAGGCCGCGCCGCCCGGGTCCGGCACCAGGTCCAGCCCGGTCTCCCGGGCGCACTGCTCCAGCACCGCGGTGGCGGTCGCCCAGTCCTCGTCCGAGCCGACGAACTTGTCGAGCCGGGCCTCGTCGCGGGTCGACAGCTCCAGGTAGAAGTCGTCGATGCCGAAGTCCTTCAGCAGGCTCAGCACGAAGTTGAGCAGGTGCTTGATCTCGGCCGGCGCCTGCTCGCGGGTGCAGTAGGAGTGCGAGTCGTCCTGGGTCAGCCCGCGCACCCGGGTCAGCCCGTGCACCACACCCGACTTCTCGTAGCGGTAGACCGACCCGAACTCGAACAGCCGCATCGGCAGCTCACGGTAGGACCGTCCGCGCGACCGGTAGATCAGGTTGTGCATCGGGCAGTTCATCGCCTTGAGGTAGTAGTCCGCGCCCTCGAGCTCCATGGGCGGGTACATCCCGTCGGCGTAGTACGGCAGGTGGCCCGAGGTGTGGAACAGGCCCTCCTTCGAGATGTGCGGGGTACCGACGTACTGGAAGCCCTCCTCGATGTGCCGGGTCCGGACGTAGTCCTCCATCACCCGCTTGAGCACGCCGCCCTTGGGGTGGAAGACCGCCAGGCCGGAGCCGATCTCGTCGGGGAAGCTGAACAGGTCCAGGTCCGCGCCGAGCTTGCGGTGGTCGCGCCGGGCGGCCTCCTCCAGCAGCCGGAGGTACGCCTTCAGCTCGTCCCGGGTCGGCCACGCGGTGCCGTAGACCCGCTGGAGCTGCGGGTTCTTCTCCGAGCCCCGCCAGTAGGCGGCGGCCGAGCGCATGAGCTTGAACGCGCCGATGAGCCGGGTGTTCGGCAGGTGCGGGCCGCGGCACAGGTCCGACCAGCAGACCTTGTCCTCGGTGGCGGCGAGGTTGTCGTAGATGGTCAGCTCGCCGCCGCCCACCTCCATCACCTCGGAGGAGTCCAGCCCCTCACCCTTGACCTCGATCAGCTCCATCTTGAACGGCTCGGCGGCCAGCTCGCCGCGCGCCTCGTCGAGGCTGTTGAAGCGGCGCCGGCGGAACCGCTGGCCGGACTTGACGATCTCCTGCATCCGCTTCTCGAGCTTCGCCAGGTCGTCCGGCTGGAACGGCTTGGCCACCTGGAAGTCGTAGTAGAAGCCGTTCTCGATCGGCGGGCCGATGCCGAGCTTGGCCTCCGGGAAGACGTCCTGCACGGCCTGGGCCAGCACGTGCGCGGTGGAGTGGCGCAGCACGTTCAGCCCGTCCGGGCTGTCGAGGGCGACCGGCTCGACAGCGGTCTCCTCGGCCGGCTTCCAGTCCAGGTCGCGCAGCACGCCCTGCGGGTCACGGACCACCACGATCGCCTTCGGACCGTTCATCGGCAGCCCGGCCGCGGCCACCGCGTCGGCCGCCGTCGTCCCGGCGGCGACGACGACGGGGTCGGCCACGATCGGGGTACGGGGTGCGGACACGGTGACTCCTGTCGTCGACGGGTTCGGATGTGCCGGGTACCGGCCCCTGCGATGCTATCGGTCGCCCCGACCCGCGCCGTCGGCGACGCCGCGCTCCCCCGGCGATCAGTTCCGTCCCGCGTTGAACCTTTCCGTCCCCGCGCCCGAACTACCGGGTGGGGCCGGAGCCGGACCGGCCGCGTCGACACGGATGGGGACGACCATGACCATGACCCGTCGGGGCCGGTGGTGGGCGATCGCGCTGCTGGCCGCCGCGGTCGGCGGCACGCTGGGCTGGCCCGGCGCCGCGAGCGCCGCCGAGGTGACCGTCACGACCTCCCCCGCCCAGGTGCACCAGGGCGACGCCATCGAACTGGCCGTCGTGCTGCCCGAGGAGCGGGCCGGCAGCCGGACCAGCCGGATCGAGCTGCGGATGCCCGCGGACGCCCCGATCGGCGAGGTCTACCCGCTCTCCGTGCCGGACTGGGCGCCGTCCATCACGACCCGCACCCTCGACCGGCCGGTCGCCGGCATCCACTCGTCGGAGCTGAACCAGGTGACCGACGCGGTGACCTGGATCCGGATGCCCGGCACCACCGGGCCGGCCCGGCTCTCGCTCGGCATGGGCCCGATGCCGGCCACCGACCGGCTGACCTTCACGGTGATCCAGACCTACGCCGACGGCACCGTGGTCCGCTGGACCGACCCGCCCGGTGGCGCCCACCCCGCCCCGACGGTCGCCCTGCTGCCCCCGCCGCCGGGCGCCGCCGTCCACGGCGACCCGGCCGCCGGGCCGCCCGGCCACGCCGGCCACGGGAACCCGGCCCCGGGGGCGCCGGCCGAGGCGGCCACCCCGGCGCGACCCGCCGACGACGGACCGAGCGCCGACCTGCTGCTGGGCGGCGGGCTGCTCGCCGGGCTGGCCGGCGGCGCGGCCCTGGGCTGGCTCCTGAGCCGCCGCCGCGCCGCCCTCGCGCTGCCACCCGACCCCTCCGCGCCGACCGGCGGCGACCCCACCCCCGCCGGCGACACCTCCGAGGAGGACCCTGCCGAGCCGTGCCCCGCCGCCACGAAAACGGCACCCCTGACGGCCTCGGGCTCCCGCTGAGCGCTCCGCGCGCGGAGATCTTGGCGACTTGCCGTTCGTGGCGAACGACAACTCGCCAAGATCCGGAAGCCACAACTCCGGACGGCGCGCTGGCCGCTGCCGGTCGCGCGGTTCCTACCCGGGCAGATCCACCCGGACCCGATGCGGGACGGGCCGCGGGTGCGAGGTCGCGGGGGCGGTCAGGCGGGGGCGGTGAGCCAGGGCGGGAGGGGTTCGCGGGCGGCGAGCCAGCCGTCCGGCACGCCGCCCGGGGTGCCGACACCCGTGTGAGCGGCGACCACGCCACCGACGATCGCCGCCGTGGTGTCGACGTCCCCGCCCGCCTCGACGCAGGCGCGGATCGCGGCCGGGTAGTCGTGCAGGTGGGTCGCGGCGGCCCAGAGCGTGAAGGGGACGGTGTCCTGCGCGGTCACCCGGGAGCCGTTGCCCAGCGTCTCGGCGACCTCCCCGGCCGGGTGGCCGAGCAGCGCGGCGGCCCGGCGTATCCCCCGGTGCACCTCGCCGGCCGGGTCGAGGGCGCCGGCCACCACGGCGAGCAGGCGGGCCGGCTCGGGCCGGTCCCCGTCGAGCCGGGCCCGGGCGGCCAGCGAGGCGGCCACCGCCACGGCGACCGCCCCGGCGACCCCCTCCGGGTGGGCGTGGGTCACCTCGGCGGAGGCGCGGGCCTGGTCGGCGGCACGCCGGGTGGAGTCGGCGTACCAGGCGCCGAGCGGGGCCACCCGCATGGCGGCGCCGTTGCCGCAGGAGCCCTGCCCGTCGAACGCGGACGCGGCGGCCACCGGCCACGGCGTGCCGGCGCGGATCAGTTCGAGCAGTTCCACGGCGCCGGCGCCGTAACGACGGGCCGGGTCGTAGTGCGCCGCGAAGGCGAGCGCGAGGGCGTCCCGGTCCACCCGGCCGTGCGCGGCGAGCACGGTCAGCACCGAGCAGGCCATCTCGGTGTCGTCGCTCCACGGCCACGGGCCGGGCGGCAGCGCGTCGGCCCAGGCGGCGACCGCGCTGCCCGGGACGAAGAACCGCGCGCCGAGGGCGTCGCCGACCGACAGGCCGGCCAGCGAGTCGCGCGCCAGCGTCAGGCGGGTGTCGGGGTAGAGAGTGAACGTCATCGTCGTCCCAGCTTGCCCGGTTCGCAGGAGCGCCGCAACGCGATCAACTTGCCACGCCGAGTACGGTGCTGACGTGGCAACCGTCCTCCTGGTCGAAGACGATCACGTCGTCCGCGGCGCGATGCTGCGGTCCCTGACCGACCGGGGGCACGCCGTGCACGCCGTCGGCACGGCGCTGGACGCGCTGCGCCGGGTCGCCGCCGAGACCCCCGACCTCGTGGTGCTCGACCTCGGCCTGCCCGACCTGGACGGCTCCGACGCGCTGCGGATGCTGCGCGGCATCACTGACGTGCCGATCATCATCGCGACCGCGCGCGACGACGAGCAGTCGGTGGTGCGGCTGCTCCGCGCCGGCGCCGACGACTACATGGTCAAGCCGTTCACGGGCGCCCACCTGGACGCCCGGATCACCACCGTGCTGCGCCGGGCGGGCCGGGCCAGCCGGACCGTCCAGCCCGCCGTGCACACGGTCGGCGGCCTGCGGGTCGACGTGGGTGAGCGCAGCGCGGTGCTGGACGGTGAGCCGCTGGCCCTGACCCGCAAGGAATTCGACCTGCTGGCGTATCTCGCCGCACGTCCCGGCCGGGTAGTGTCCCGGCGGGAACTCTTGGAGGAGGTATGGCGGCAGCCCTCGGTCGGCGAGGACCAGACCATCGACGTTCACCTCTACTGGCTGCGCCGCAAAATGGGCGAGTCCGCGGCGAAGCCGCGCTACCTGCGCACCGTGCGGGGGGTCGGCTTCCGGCTGGTGGCGCCGGACTGAGGCGGGCGCTGGCCTGGCTCACGGCCGGCATGTGCAGCCTCGTCGCGCTCGCCTTCCTCATCCCGCTCGGGATCACCCTGTCCGACCAGGCGCGCGAGGAGAAGCTGGCCGACGCGGCCCGGCGCAGCGCGCTGGTCACCGGGGCGCTCGCCGTCAGCACCGACCCGGAGATCGTCCGCCGGGCCGTGGCGGCCAGCGGCGACGACCCGGCGCTGCGGCCCGTCGTACACGGGATCGGGGTCGACGAGGGCGCGGGCCGTGCCGACGCGGCGGCGCTGGACCGGGCGGCCGCCGAGCGGCGCTCCGTGATCACCGACGTGCCCGGCGGTGTCCTCCGGCTGGACCCCGTGGTGCTCGGCGACCGGGTCGCCGTGGTGGAGGTCTTCGTCCCCGAGGAGGTGCTCGACGAGGGCGCCGGCGGGCGGTGGCTGCTGCTGCTCGCCGTGGCGGTGGCGCTGGTCGGCGCCGCCGTGATCGTGGTCGACCGGGTTGCCGCCCGGGCCGTCGACGCGACGGGCGAGCTCGTGAAGGCGGCCCTCGCGGTGGGCGACGGCGAGCTGGGCGTCCGGGTCGAGCCGACCGGGCCGCGGGAGCTGGCCGAGGCCGGGCACGCCTTCAACCGGATGGCGGAGCGGCTGGTCGCGCTCCGCGCCGACGAGCGCGAACTCGTCGCCGACCTGTCGCACCGGCTGCGGACGCCGCTGACCGCGCTGCGGCTGGACGCCGAGGCGCTGGAGTCCGACGACACCAGCATCGGCACGTTCAGCGAGGCGGAGCTGGACCGCCGCCGCGGCATCCGGCGGATCCGGCAGGCCATCGTGACGCTGGAGGGCGAGGTCGACCAGCTGATCACGACCACCCGCAAGGCGGTCAGCCAGGAGACCGGGCCGGCGACCTGCGACGTCAGCGAGGTGGTCCGGGACCGGATGGTCTTCTGGTCGGCCCTCGCCGGCGACCAGAACCGGCCGCACCGGGTGGTCGGCGCGCAGCTGCGGATCCCCGCGCCGGTGCCCCGGGCCGAGCTGGCCGCGGCGCTGGACGCCGTGATCGGCAACGTCTTCCGCTACACGCCGCAGGGCACCGCGTTCGAGGTGGCGGTGAGCCGGCGGGACGGCTGGGTGGCGATCCGGATCGACGACGCCGGCCCGGGCATCACCGACCCGGACCGGGCGCTGCGTCGCGGCGCCAGCGACCAGGGCTCCACCGGGCTGGGGCTGGACATCGCGAAGCGGGTCGCGTTGCAGGCCAACGGCTCGGTGAGCATCGACCGGGCCCGGCTCGGCGGGGCCAGCGTCGTGATGCTGCTGGCCGATCCGGAGGCGACGCCCCGGCAGGTCAACCGCTTCGGCCTGGTCGGGCGGATGGCGCGCGACGCCCGGGAGCCGAAGGCCGGCCGGCGCTGGCCGCGCCCGCGCTGAGCCGGCGGTTGTGGGCCGGCGCAAGTCTTCCTTAGGAGTCGGTTAACGACGGCCGCGGCGGCGGGCCGGGCTGTCAGGATCAGGACCGAACCCATCGGTTCCGTCGGCCGGGACGCCCCGTAACACCTCCGGTCGGCGGAGCAGTGCGCGCGGCGGGAGTTCGGTCCCCCCACACCTCGCTCCCGCCGCGCGCCGCTTCTCCCCGCCGAGCCGCACCCCGGGCGTGAGGTGACCGTGATGACGCCACGCGTGAGCCGCCTGCTCCGCTGGGCCGCCGTGATCGGCCTCGGCGTCGCCCTCACCCTCGCCGCCTGGCAGGACCCGGTGCTCGCGGCCGGCCCCGACCGGTCCGCCGACGACCTGCCCGCCACCGCCGTCGCGGTGGCCGCGATGGCCGGGTTCGGGCTGGCCCTGGCCGGGCGGCGCCGGCCGCTGCGGGTGTCCCGGCGGCCGGTGCCGTCCCGTCCGCTCAGCGCGTCGCGCCCGCCAGATAGGCGTCGATCTCGCCGCTGATCCGGGCCCGCTCCCCCGGCTCCAGGAACGCGGCGGTGACCGCGTTGCGAGCCAGTGCCGCCACCCCGGCCGGGTCGAGGCGCAGCAGCCGGGCCGCCACGGCGTACTCGTCGTTGAGCGTGGTGCCGAACATCGGCGGGTCGTCGGAGTTGACGGTGACCAGCACGCCGGCCTCGACGAGCTGGGGCAGCGGGTGCTCCTCGATGGTGGCCACGGCCCGGGTCCGCACGTTGGAGGTGGGGCAGACCTCCAGCGGGATCCGCCGCTCGGCCAGGTGGGCGAGCAGCGCCGGGTCGAGGGCCGCGGAGATGCCGTGCCCGATCCGCTCGGCGCCCAGCTCGCGCAGCGCGTCCCAGACGGTCTCCGGGCCGGTCGTCTCGCCGGCGTGCGGCACCGACCGCAGCCCGGCCGCGCGCGCCTGGTCGAAGTACGGCTTGAACTGCGGCCGCGGCACCCCGATCTCCGGGCCGCCCAGGCCGAAGCTGATCAGCCCGTCCGGCCGCTCGTCGAGGGCGATCCGCAGGGTCTGCTCGGCGGCCGGCAGGCCGGCCTCGCCGGGGATGTCGAAGCACCAGCGCAGCGCGATGCCGAAGTCGGCCTCGGCCCGCTTGCGGGCGTCCTCGATCGCCTCGCAGAACGCCGGCGCCGGGATGCCCCGGTGCACGTGGGAGTACGGCGTGACGGTCAGCTCGGCGTACCGGACCTGCTGGCGGGCCAGCTCCCGGGCCACCTCGTGGGTGAGCAGCCAGACGTCCTCGGCGTCGCGGATCAGGTCCACCACGCTCAGGTAGACCTCGATGAAGTGGGCGAAGTCGCGGAACGCGAAGTAGTCGGCGAGCGCCTCCGGGTCGGCCGGGACGGGGCTGCGCCCCTCGTGGCGGGCGGCCAGCTCGGCCACGATCCGGGGCGAGGCGGAGCCGACGTGGTGCACGTGCAGCTCCACCTTGGGCAGTCCGGCGATGAAGGTGGGCAGGTCGGTCACAGATTCTCCTCTGCGCGGGCGCCGGTGCGGGCCACCACGAAGATCCGGCGGAACGGGAAGTACACCTGACCCTGCCGGACCGGGTACGCCTCGGCGAGGCGTACCCCCAGCTCGGCGCGGAAGTCGGCCCAGCCGGCGTCGTCGAGCGCGGCGCGGACCGGGCGCAGCGCCGTCCCCTCCATCCAGGCCAGCACCGGATGGTCGGCGCCGGCGGCCGGGAGCAGGTGCACGTAGGTAGTCTCCCAGGCGTCGACGGCGCAGCCGGCACCGACCAGCAGCGCGGCGTAGTCCACCGGCTCCTCGACCGGGGCCTCGCGCAGCAGCGGGGCGAGGGTGTCCCGCCACCGCTCCCGCCCGGCCACCTCGCGCAGCGCCCGGTGCGACGGCGCGGCGAAGTTGCCCGGCACCTGGAACGCCAGCGAGGCGCCCGCCGGCAGCGCGCCGGCCCAGCGGGTGAGCAGGTCCTGATGGCCGGGGACCCACTGGAGCACCGCGTTGCACACGACCACGTCGACGTCGGGCTCCGGCTGCCAGTCGCGCACGTCGCCGACCGCGAAGGCGACCGGCTCCAGGACCCCGGTTCCGGCGGCCAGGCCGCGGACCCGTCCCAGTGCGCGGGCCCGCGCGATCATCTCCGGTGAGGAGTCCAGGCCGCTGATCCGGCTGTCCGGCCAGCGGCCGGCGAGGGTCGCGGTCAGGGTGCCGGGGCCGCAGCCCAGGTCGACGACCGCGCGGGGCCGCTCCGCCGGGACCCGCGCCACGAGGTCGTGGAAGGGGCGGGAGCGTTCGTCGCCGTAGCGCAGATAGGTGCTCGGATCCCACATGGCCGCCTCCAAACCGTACGTACGTCTTGTTGGAAGATACGGCCCGGCGAGCGTCCCGGCAAGCGGCTCACTAGGCTCGACCGGGTGGAACAGCGCAGCTTCGACCGGCTCGGCCGGCACGTCGGCATCATCGGACTCGGCGCGTGGCAGCTCGGGGCCGACTGGGGCGAGGTCAGCGAGAGCGCGGCCCTCGACGTGCTGGGCGCCGCCGTCGACTCGGGCGTCACCTTCCTGGACACCGCCGACGTCTACGGCGACGGCCGCAGCGAGCAGCTCATCGGCCGCTTCCTGCGCGAGCGCCCCGGGCACGGCCTGACCGTGGCCACCAAGATGGGCCGGCGGGTGCCGCAGACGCCGGAGGCGTACACCCTGGACAACTTCCGGGCCTGGACCGACCGGTCCCGGGCCAACCTCGGCGTGGACACCCTCGACCTGGTGCAGCTGCACTGCCCGCCCACCGCGGTCTTCGCCGACGACCGGGTCTTCGACGCGCTGGACACCCTCGTCGCGCAGGAGCGGATCGCCGGGTACGGCGTCAGCGTCGAGACCTGCGACCAGGCGCTCACCGCCATCGCCCGCCCCGGCGTGGCCAGCGTGCAGATCATCCTCAACGCGGTGCGGCACAAGCCGCTGGAGCGGGTGCTGCCCGAGGCCGCGAAGGCCGGGGTCGGCATCATCGCCCGGGTGCCCCTGGCGAGCGGCCTGCTCTCCGGCCGGTACGACGAGCGCACCACCTTCCCGGCGGACGACCACCGGAACTTCAACCGGCACGGTGAGTCCTTCGATGTCGGCGAGACCTTCTCCGGGGTCGACTACGACCTCGGCCTGTCCGCCGTGCGCCGG
Source organism: Micromonospora chaiyaphumensis (assembly GCF_900091435.1). Lineage (GTDB taxonomy): Bacteria > Actinomycetota > Actinomycetes > Mycobacteriales > Micromonosporaceae > Micromonospora > Micromonospora chaiyaphumensis. The sequence goes on along the minus strand of NZ_FMCS01000005.1, from coordinate 331,592 downwards.
CTCGCGCCGCTGGTCGGCGAGGGCCGGACCATGGCCCAGTTCGCGCTCCGCTGGATCCTCGACCAGCCCGGCGTCACCGTGGTCATCCCGGGCGCCCGCAACGCCGAGCAGGCCCGGCGCAACGCCGCGGCGGCCGGCCTGCCGCCGCTGACCGAGGTGGAACTGGCCGCCGTGCGCGCCACCTACGACGAGCTGATCCGGCCGCAGGTGCACGACCGGTGGTGATCCCGGACCGGCGGCCCCCCGGCGCGGCGTCGCCGCGGGCCGGCGCCCACGGGCATGCTGGAGCGGGGCGCGCGTCGGCGGAGGGGGAACGATGAGGGGCTGGTTCCGGCTCACCGTGGGGCTGCTCGCCGTCGTGCTCGGTGCCCTGTGGACCGTCACGGGCCTGGGTTACGTCGACGGCAGCGTGCTGACCGACCAGCGGATCTGGGCGGCCGTCGGCCCGGTGCTCGTCCTCATCGGACTCGTCGCGCTCTGGTTCGGCATGCGGGCCCGGCGCCGGCGCGGCTGAACACCGGGAGTCCACAATGCGGAAAAGCCCCGCCTCCCGGAAGGGACGCGGGGCTTCTGCACACCGGCCGGCGCGGCCGGTGCTCCGACAGCTCAGATGGGGCGGACCTGCTCGGCCTGCGGACCCTTCTGACCCTGGGCGATCTCGAACTCCACCCGCTGGTTCTCCTCCAGCGTGCGGTAGCCGCTGGTCTGGATGGCCGAGAAGTGGACGAACACGTCAGCACCCCCGCCGTCGACGGTGATGAAGCCGAAGCCCTTGTCAGCGTTGAACCACTTCACGGTTCCCTGCGCCATGTGTATCTCCTTCTAAAACTGGCGGCCGAGCACGCCGTGCGGCCGATTGGCCGTTTTCGAGCAGCGGCGCCTGAGGCGGCCCCCATCGAAGGAGACTTCTCTCAACCCACGCGTCTCTCAACAGCGTGAGACAGCAAACCACGTACGCAAAAACTTCGCACAGCCTACCCGACGAAATTCTCCGACATGTGACCTGACGGTTGCGGCAGAGCCACTGGCCGGGCCGGCCGGGCCATGCGAAAGGCCCCTGTCCGACGAGGCGGAAAGGGGCCTTTCGTGCGTATGGAATCAGTCGGGCCAGCGGCCGGTGAGCCGGCGTACGCCGACCGCGCCGCCACGGTCCACGGCGGCACGGACGACCGCGAAGATCGCCCCCTGCAACGCCGCAGCGGCGAGGATCTCGCCCCAGCGGCGGTCCTCGTCGGTGGCGCTGGGCGCCTCGCCGTCACCGGCCGTGATCTTCCAGACCTGCCGGAAGATGACCCCGGCGACGGTGCCGGCGGCCAGACCGAGCAGCACCCCCACGGGCTTGTAGGCGGCCTTGCCGATCCTGTTGCTCACCTGCGCCTCCCCCGGATGATCAGCAGCACCACCGCGGTGGCCAGGGCACCGGCCGCGACCGTCGCCCACGGCACCGGGTTGCGCCCGACCGCGCCGCCCTTGTCGTACGCCTGCGCCCGGACCAGCCGGGCCTTCTCCGCCGCCTGCCCGCGCACCCGGGCCACGGTCAGCGCCGCCTGCTCGCGCATCCGCACCTTCGCCTGCTCGGCGGAGTGCCGCACCAGCGCCTTGACGTCTGCCCTGGCGGCCAGCAGCTCCATCGTCTCACCCAGCTCCACCCGGGTCCGGCGGATCTCCTCCCGGAGCGCCGCCACGTCCCCGGTCCCGTTGCCGGTCATGCCCGCCTCCCGTCCTTCACCGCGGCGGTGACGGTGTCGACGTCCGCCCGGACGCTGCGGACCGTCGCCTCCGGCACCGGCGGGACGGCACGGCTGACCTGCTTCTTGCCGACGAGCGCCAGGATGCCGGCGAGCAGGAAGAGCGCGACCGCCACGATCAGCGCGGCCAGCCACGCCGGCATGACCAGATCCAGCAGCAGGATCACCGTGGCGACCAGCGCGCCGGCGCCGTAGAGGGCCATCACCCCGCCGCCGCCGAACAGACCGATCCCGATCCCGGCGTGCTTGCCCTTCTGCGTCAGTTCCGCCCGGGCCAGCGCCAGCTCGTCCCGCACCAGGCGGGTGACCTGTTCGGTGGCCCGCTGCACCAGCTCCGCGGTGGACGGCTCGTGCCCGGTCCGGGACGCGCTGCGACTCGCGACGTCAGCCATGCTGTCCTCCTTTCATCATCACCGCGCTGTATGCCCGGAGTCGCCGCCCGTCAATCCTGCGCGGAGCGGCCGGTCGGCCCGGCCGCGCACCATCGCCTCTCCCGGCCGCCGGGCGGCGGCCGGATCCGGGGCGTGCGCAGCAGGTCCCCCGTCATGCGCCGATCAAACGCGGACGGCCCGAACGGCCGCGGTGGCGCCGCCGTTCAGGAGGTGCAACGGGCCGGCCGAGGGCGAGGTCACGAGGACGCGGCCGACGCGCGGAGCCCCCGGCGCCACGTTCGACCATGATTCGGCCTCCGCGCCGCCAGGCGGCGCTACGGACCGAATGAGGGTCGGCGGCCGGGGGCTCCGGAACGGGGGTACGCGAAGTCAGCGGCGGGCGTCGGCGTGCTCCTCGCGGCCGACGAACGCCTCGCTGCGGGCCTCGCCGTCGTCGCTGCCGCCGAAGACCCGCGCGTCGTCGGGTACCTCGGTGTCGGGCCGCCGGCGGGCCGGCCGGCGTGGCTGCACCGCCTGCCAGGGCAGGGGGCCGCCGGTGTCACCCACCTCGGCGCGCAGGCGGGGCAGGGCGGTGGGGCGCTGGTCGCGCACCCAGGCGACCAGGTGTTCGCGCACCAGGCAGCGCAGGTCCCACAGGCTGCCCGCGTCGGCCGCGCTGACCAGGGCCCGGACCTTGACCATGCCGCCGGTCGCGTCGGTCACCTGGAGCACGCAGACCCGGCCGTCCCAGAGCTCGGTGCCCTCGCACAGCCGCCGCAGCTCCTCCCGCATGGCCTGCACCGGGATGGCCCAGTCCAGGTCGAACTCGGCGGTGCCGAGCACGGCGGCCTCGGTCCGGGTCCAGTTCTGGAAGGGGGTGCTCGTGAAGTAGGAGGTGGGCAGGATGAGCCGCCGGTCGTCCCAGATCTGCACCACCACGTAGCTGAGGGTCAGCTCCTCGATCCGGCCCCACTCCCCCTCGACCACCACCACGTCGTCGAGGCGTACGGCGTCGCTGAAGGCGAGCTGGAGGCCGGCGAAGACGTTGCCCAGCAGGCTCTGCGCGGCCAGGGCGGCGACCACACCGACCACACCGGCGCTGGTCAGCACGCCGGCGCCGATGCCGCGGACGGCGGGGAAGGTCATCAGCATCACGCCGAGGGCGAGCACCACGATGACCGCGATGGTCAGCCGGCGCAGCAGCACCACCTGGGTACGCACCCGCCGGGCGTGCCGGTTGTTCGGCACGTCCACCCGGAACCGGGCCAGCGCGGTGTCCTCCGCCACGACCAGCAGCGAGGCCACCAGCCAGGCGGTCGCGGCGATGAGGGCGAGCACCAGGGCGTGCAGGACGACCTGCCGCCACGGGCTGCCCACGGCGTACAGGGTGGTGAACCGGACGGCGAGCTGCACGGCGAGCACGGTGGCGGCCACCTGGAACGAGCGGTGCGAGTGCTCGGTCAGCTCGGTCATCAGCAGCGAGCGCCGGCCGAGCCGGCGGGTGGCCCGGTGCACCACCTCGACCAGCAACAGCGCGACCGCCGCCGCGGCGAGCGCGGCGGCGGCGGTCACGAGGTAGGTCTGCACGTTCTCTACTCTCCCTCCGGCCGGGCGGGAATCGGGCAAAGGCCCAATGGTGCCCGGACTATCGCGTATCGACCAGGATCACACCCGGCGGTAGCGCGACTGGAAGAAGCAGTAGACGCCGAAGGCGGCGATGCCCAGCGCCATGAGCGCCAGCAGCACCGGCCCGTACGACTGGTCGCGGAGGGTACGCAGGGCCGCGTCCAGGCCGCGGGCCTTCTCCGGGTCGTACTTCACGGCGGCGGTCACGATCAGCAGGCCGGCGATGGCGAAGACGGCGCCGCGGGCGGCGTACCCGGCCATGCCGAGGCGGCGGGTCAGGGTGCGCGTCCTCGGGCTCATCTCGCCGGTCTTCAGGTTGCGCTCGAACTCCTTCTTCAGCCCGTAGATCACCATGCCGATGCCGACGGCGGCGAGCACGAGGCCGGCCAGCCCGACCAGCCACCGGCCGCCCTCGGAGGCCATCAGCTTCTCGGTGAACTGCTGCTGCTGGTCGGCGGCGTTGCTGCTGGCGTCCTGGAAGACCTTGATGGCGGTCCAGCCCAGCCAGACGAAGACGATCACGCGGACGACGGAGGCGATCCGCTCGAAGAGCTTCTCCCTGCCACGCAGGAAACGGTGGCCGATGACCGCCTCGAACGCCTGCCAGATGGCCATGGCGAAGAGCCCGATGGCGATGGCGACGAGGAGGAACTTGCCGAGCGGCTGGGCGCCCAGGGTGCGCAGGGCGCCGTTCTGGTTGCCCTCCTCCCCCGACTTGCCGAAGGCGATCTGCACGGCCAGCCAGGCGAACAGGAGGTGCACGATCCCGTAGCCGATGAAGCCGGCCCGGGTCAACAGTTCGAGCCACCTGCTGTTCGCGGCCTGGGCGGCGGTGGCTCCGGCGTTCCGGGTGAGAGACATGGCGCCTCAATCTCCCGGTGCGAAGATTTCCAAACGTGGGCCGCCGCCGCCCGGCCCCGCGATCAGCTGTTGGGGTCGTGCGCCACCCGGATGACGACCTGCTGGTCGGTGACGCTGTCCAGGGTCACCGAGAAGCCGCCGACCTGGGTGGCCTGCTGGCCGACGGTGAGCGAGAGCTGCTCCCCGGCCACCTCGACGGTGACCTGGTCGCCCTCGGCGCCGACCAGCTTCGCCTCGACCCCGAGGACGGTGGCGCTGGCGTCCACGCCCCGGTCGAAGGTGACGGTGCAGGCGTCCAGGCCGCAGTCGGTGGAGGCGTTCTCCGAACTGCAGCCGGCCAGCAGCGCGGCGCCGAGCGCGAGGCCGGCCAGCAGGCCGGCGGCCCGGCGGGTGGGGGTCAGCAAGGGGGAAACGCGTCGGTTCGTCACCCGGCCAAGGGTACGAGACGCCGGCCACAGCGCCACCCGCCGGTGACCGTTGCGGGGCGGGTTAGGGTCCCGGCATGCCCTTCGACATCGCCCGCACCCGGGCCGCCTACCCCGCCCTGACCGAGGGTTTCGCCCACTTCGACGGCGCCGGCGGCACCCAGACCGCCCGGCCGGTGATCGAGGCGGTCGCCGCCGCCATGACCGCCGCCACCGGCAACCGGAGCACCGCGTTCGTACCGGGCCGGCGGTCGCTGGATCTGGTGGCCGCGGCGCGCGCCGCGGTGGCCGACCTGCTCGGCGCGGAGCCCGGCGGCGTGGTGCTGGGTCCGAGCGCCACGGCGCTGACGTACACCCTGGCCCGGACGCTCGGCGCGGGCTGGCGGCCCGGCGACGAGGTGGTGGTCTCCCGGCTCGACCACGACGCCAACGTCCGGCCGTGGGTGCAGGCGGCCGAGGCCGCCGGTGCGACGGTGCGCTGGGCCGAGTTCGACCCGGCGACCGGTGACCTGCCCGCCGGCCAGTACGCCGACCTGGTCACCGAGCGCACCCGGCTCGTGGCGGTGACCGCCGGCAGCAACGCGATCGGCACCGTCCCGGACGTGGCGGCGATCGCCAAGACCGCGCACGCGGCCGGCGCGCTGGTCTGCGTGGACGGGGTACACGCGGTGCCGCACGGGCCCACCGACCTGGCGTCGCTCGGCGCGGACTTCCTGGTGACGAGCGCCTACAAGTGGTCCGGGCCGCACCTGGCCGCCATGGCCGCCGACCCGGCCCGCTGGGCGGCGCTGCGCCCGGCCAAGCTCATCCCCTCCTCCGACGCGGTCCCGGACCGGTTCGAGTACGGCACGCCGAGCTTCCCGCTGCTGGCCGGGGTGGTCGCGGCGGTGGACCACCTGGCCACCCTCGACCCGGCCGCGACCGGCAGCCGCCGGGACCGGGTCCGGGCCGGGCTGGCCGCCGCCCAGGCGCACGAGGAGGCCGTCTTCGAGCGGCTGCTCGCCGGCCTGGCCGACCGCCCCTGGATCGCCGTCCACGGCTCGCCGGCCCGGCGCTGCCCCACGGTGTCGTTCCGGGTGGCCGGGTCGGCCCCGGCGGAGACCGCCGCGGCGCTGGGCGCGGCCGGTGTCTGCCTGTCCTCCGGCGACTACTACGCCTACGAGTACTTCCGGACCATGGGCCTGCGGGACAGCGGCGGCGCGGTCCGGGCCAGCGTCTACCACTACAACACCGCCGAGGAGGTGGACCGCTTGCTGGCCGAACTCGACCGGCTGGCGGCGACCGGGGAGAGAATGGCCGGGTGAGCTTCCTGGTCGAGGAGAACCCCGCGCGGCACCGCTTCGAGATCCTGGTCGACGACGCGCTGGCCGGGTCCACCGAGTACGTGCCGCGCGGGGAGGTGCTGGTCTTCACGCACACCGAGGTGGACAAGCGCTTCCAGAACATGGGGGTGGGCTCGGCGCTGATCCGGGGCACACTCGACCAGATCCGCGAGCGGGGCGGTCGCGTCGCCACGCAGTGCCGCTTCATGGCCGCGTTCATCGAGCGCCACCCCGAGTACGCCGACCTGGTGGTCCCCGAGCCCTGACCGGCGCCGGGCCCCGCCGGGGTCAGCGGGCGCCGGCGAGCAGCTCGGCGGTGGCGAGGGCGGCGGCCCGGGTCGCGCCGTGGGTGGCCACGTGCACCGCGCCGGTGACCAGCTCGGGCACACCCAGCTCGACCACCACCGCGTCCGGGCGGCTGGCCAGGGCGTGGGACACGGCGTCCCGCATCCAGTCGTGCCGGTGCAGGTCCCGCACCACCAGCACGAGTGGACGGCCGGCGGCGCCGGCGGCCGGGTCGGCCGGGACCTCGTCCCGGGCGTACCGGGCGGTCGTGGTGCCGGGCGCCAGGTCGGTCAGGGGCACGGCGATCCCCCACGGGGTCTCGTCGCCGATGGCCATGTTGTGCGGCGGGGCGAACTCCACCACGTGCGCCGGGCCGGCCAGCGGCAGCAGCCCGCCCGCGGTGGCGACCACCCGCAACGCCCGGCGGGCGGCGGCCAGCCCGATCGCCGAGCCGGCCTCGCCGGGCCGGACGCCGGTCCGGTCGGCGCGGGCGGCGACCGCCCAGGAGGCGAGCTGCCCCACCCGCTTGGCCGCCTCGGCCAGGCGCTCCTCCGGCAGCTCCCCGGCGATCACGGCGGCCACGATGGCGTCGCGCAGCTCGCGGGCGTCGGCCTCGGTGGCCCGCTCGCCACCCACGCAGATCGCGTCCGCACCGGCGGCGAGCGCGCGGACCGCGGCACCCGCGAAGCCGTACCGGTCGGCGACCGCCCCCATCTCCACGGCGTCGGTCACCACCACGCCGCCGAACCCCAGCTCCTCGCGGAGCAGGCGGCCCAGGATGCGCGGGCTCAGCGTGGCCGGCAGCTCCGGATCCAGCGCCGGCACCAGCAGGTGCCCGGTCATGATCGCCTGCGCCCCGGCGGTCACCGCGGCCCGGAACGGGGCCAGCTCGACCGCGTCCAGCCGGGCCCGGTCGCCGCCGATGCGGGGCAGATCGTGGTGGGAGTCGACCCGGGTGTCGCCGTGTCCCGGGAAGTGCTTGGCACAGGCGGCGACGCCACCGGCCTGCAGGCCGCGGATCCAGGCGGCGGTGTGCCGGGCGACCAGGGCCGGGTCGGCGCCGAACGAGCGGACCCCGATCACCGGATTCTCCGCGTTCGAGTTGACGTCGGCGTCCGGGGCGTAGTTGAGCGTGACGCCCACCGAGGCCAGCTCGGCGCCCAGGTCCCGGGCCACCTCCTCGGTCAGGGCCGGGTCGTCGACCGCGCCGAGGGCGAGGTTGCCGGGCCGGGAGCTGCCCCGGGCCGACTCGATCCGGGTGACGTCGCCGGCCTCCTCGTCGATCGCGACGATCACGTCGGACCGCTCGGCGCGCAGGGTGGCGGTGAGCGCGGCGACCTGCTCGTGGTCGACGACGTTGCGGGCGAAGAGGACCACCGAGCCGAGCCCCTCGCCGAGCCAGCGGCAGACCCACGGCGGCGGCGTGGTGCCGACGAACCCCGGTTGCAGGACGGCGGCCGCCAGGGCCGCCAGGTCACCGGTCGCTCCCACGATCCGCTCGCTCATGCGCTGTCGTACCCCCGTCTTCCCCACGGCCCGCCAGCCCGGCGGTGCTGCCATGGTCACACCGCGTCCCGAAATAGTCAACAATCCTTACTGTTAGCGGCTGGCACCGCCGGACGACCCGTGGGAGAGTGCGAGCATGCCTCCCGCCCTGCTCGCCGACGCCACCAGCGCCGCGGACATCCCCGGCGTACGCCTGCTCGGCCTGGTGGTCGGCGGGCTGTTCCTGCTGATCGCCATCCGGGCGATGTTCCGGCGCTGACCCGCCGCGTTCGGACCACGTCTCCCCGGGGTAGGGCTCTCGTTGTCCGTGCGTGCGCCCGGCACGCGGACGCGGCGAGGGGGAACGATGAAGATCGGCTACTTTCTGTCCAGTGAGGAGTACACCCCGGCGGAGCTGCTGGACCAGGCGCGCGGCGCCGAGCGGGCCGGCTTCGAGGCACTGTGGATCTCCGACCACTACCACCCGTGGGTCGACGCGCAGGGCCAGAGCCCCTTCGTCTGGTCGACCATCGGCGCCCTCAGCCAGGTCTGCCGGCTGCCGGTGACCACCGCGGTCACCTGCCCGACCGTCCGCATCCACCCCGCGGTGATCGCCCAGGCCGCGGCCACCAGCGCGGTGCTGCACGAGGGGCGCTTCGTGCTCGGGGTGGGCAGCGGCGAGGCGCTGAACGAGCACATCTTCGGCGACCCGTGGCCGCAGGCCGACGTCCGGCTGGAGATGCTGGAGGAGTCGATCGAGGTGATCCGCAAGCTGTGGGCGGGCGACTTCGTCAACCACCACGGCAAGCACTACGCCGTCGAGCACGCCCGGATCTACACCCGGCCCGACACGCCCCCGCCCATCTACGTCTCCGGCTTCGGCGCGAAGTCGATCGAGCTGGCCGCCCGGATCGGCGACGGCTACGTCAGCACCATGCCCGACGCCGACATGGTGCGCCGGTTCCGCGACTCCGGCGGCGGCGACAAGCCCTGCCAGGCCGGGTTCAAGGCCGCGTACGCCGACAGCGAGGACGAGGGCGCGCGGATCGCGTACGAGCGGTGGCCCAACGCCGGCGTGCCGGGCGAACTGTCCCAGGTGCTCCCGTCGCCCCGCCACTTCGAGCAGGCCGCGCAGCTGGTCAAGCCGGAGATGATGAAGGAGTCGTTCGTCTGCGGCAAGGACGCCGACGCGCACCTGGAGATGATCGACAAGTACGCCAAGGCCGGCTTCGACGAGATCTACGTGGCCAACACCGGCCCGCACTGGCAGGGCCTGTTCGACCTCTACCAGCGCGAGGTGCTGCCCCGGCTGCGCTGAAGCTGCTCAGGTCGGGGCGCCGGAATTTCGGGTGCGAGTCGCCGCGCCAATTCCGATCATGGTGGGCGTGCATTCCGCCCTGACGGTGACCCCGGCCGAGCTGCCCACGCTGCTGCTGCACGTGGCGGTGGTCCGGCCCGTCTTCGTCTGGGGACCGCCCGGCATCGGCAAGAGCTCGCTGGTGCAGGCCTTCGCCGACTCGCTCGGCCTGCCCTGCGTGACCCTGGTCGGCACCCAGCTCGCCGCGGAGGACCTGATCGGAGTGCCGGAGCTGCGCGACGGGCGCAGCCGGTTCGCGCCGCCCGAGTCCATCGCCCGCGACGAGCCGTACTGCCTCTTCCTGGACGAGCTCAACTCCTCCAGCCCGGAGGTGCAGAAGGCGTTCTACTCGCTGATCCTGGACCGCCGGATCGGCTCGTACGAGCTGCCGGCCGGATCGATCGTGATCGGCGCCGGCAACCGGGCCACCGACAACGCGCTCGCCCGGCCGATGGCGTCCGCGCTGGTGAACCGGCTCGTGCACGTGCACCTGCGGGCCTCGGCGACGGACTGGCTGGCCTGGGCGGCCGGCGCCGGGGTGCACCCGTGGGTGCGGGACTACCTGACCGAGCGCCCGGACCAGCTCTGGGTGGCCCCGCCGAAGACCGAGGAGGCCTTCTCCACCCCGCGCAGCTGGCACATGCTCTCCGACGCGCTGCACTCGTTCGGCGACGACGTCGACGAGACGACCGTGCGGCTGCTGGCCGGTGGCACCCTCACGGGGCAGCACGCCGCCGGCTTCGCCGCATACGTCAAGACGGTGCGCCACCGGTACGGCCTGGACGCCATCGTGCGGGGTGACACGGGCTGGCCGCGGGCCCCGCACGACCGGGACCTGCTCTACTTCTTCGCCGAGGCGTTCCGGGCCCGGCTGGTCAAGGAGCTGCCCGCCTCCCGGGAGCACGCCTCCCCCGCGGTGCGGGACTTCTCGATCCGGGCCAAGGGGCTGCTGGTGGAGCTGGCCGAGATCTCCCTGGAGTGCGCCCAGCTCGTCGTCGCCACCGATGACGACGGCATGCCGGTGCTGCCGGCCTGGTTCCTGGTCGAGGTGACCCGGGACCTGCCCCGCCTGGTCGCGGCCCGGGCCTGAGCGGTGGCGACACGACGCCGGGGCGGACGCCGGCCGGACCCGAACGAGGAGGCGTTCGACCAGGCCGCGAAGCGCGCGTACGACCATCCGATGTTCCGGCCCCTGCTCGCCGACGGCTATCCCCGCGCCCGGTTCCGCTGGATCGACGGCGACGCGCCGGCGGACGGGCGGGGCTGGGCCCGGGTGGCCGCCGACGGCGAGATCCGGGTCCATCGGCGGCGGCGCGCAGACGCCGACGAGTGGTGGTGGGTGGTGGCCCACTGCCTGCTGCACCTCGGGTTCGGTCACCTCGAACCGGACCGCGCCGGCCGGACCGACCAGGCGGCGGAGGTCGCCGCCTGCGTGGCGGTGAGCCGCTTCCAGCTCGACGCGAAGCTGGGCCGGCCGCCCCGCCTGCTGCCTACCCCGCTGCCCGGCGGGGCGGAGGAGCGGCTGGCCGCCGACTGGCGCCACCGCGGCATTCCGCCGGAGTACCTGGACTGCGGCGTCGCCGGCCACGGCGGCGACCTGGCGGTCCCCGCCGCGCCCGCCCGGTCCGGGGCCCCGACCGTCACCGGCTTCAGACAGCAGACCTGGCCGGAGCGCTTCGCCGTGGGCCTGGCGGCGGCCGCCACGGCGGCCGTGGAGGCGGCGGGCGCCCCGAAGCCGGGACCGGGCGGGGTCACCCGCGACAATCCCTGGGAACGGGCCCGGCGCTGGTTCGTCTCGTCGTACCCGCTGCTCGGCGCGCTGGCCGCGGGGTTCCGGATCGTCGCCGACGTGGAACTGGCGCGCTCGTGGGACATCGCGGTCGCCGCCGTGAACGCCGACGCCGGGGAGATCTACGTCAACCCGCTCCGGGTGTTGCCGGAGGCACAGTGCCGTTTCGTGCTGGCGCACGAGATGCTGCACGCGGCGCTGCGGCACGGCGACCGGGTGGCGCACCGCGACCCGTACCTGTGGAACGTCGCCACCGACTACGTCGTCAACGGCTGGCTCGTGGAGATGGCGGTCGGCGAGATGCCCGAGGGCCTGCTGTACGACCCGCAGCTGCGCGGCCTCTCGGGCGAGGCGGTGTACGACCGCCTCGCCACGGACCTGCGCCGCCACCGCAAGCTCGCCACCCTGCGCGGCCCGGGGCGGGGGGACATCCTGGGCCACGGCACGCCGGGACCGGGCGAGGCCCGTCGCGGCGTCGACCTCGACGAGTACTACCGGCGGGCGCTCACCGGCGGGCTCGCGTACCACGAGTCGGCCGGGCGAGGGCTGCTCCCGGCCGGGTTGGTCGCCGAGATCCGCGTGCTCGACGAACCCCCACCGCCGTGGGACGTTCAACTAGCCCGCTGGTTCGACGAGCGGTTCCCCGCGCGGGAGCGGGTGCGCTCGTACGCCCGGCCGTCGCGGCGGCAGGCGGCCACCCCCGGCATCCCGCGTCCCGGCTGGCACCGGCCCGAGGTGGAGGAGCGCCGGCCGACCTTCGGTGTGCTGCTGGACACGTCCGGGTCGATGGGCACCCGGCTGATGGGGCGGGCGCTCGGCGCCGTCGCCGCGTACGCCCTCGCCCGGGACGTGCCCGCCGCTCGCGTGGTGTTCTGCGACGCGGTGGCCTACGACGCCGGCTACCTGCCGGTGGAGGAGATCGCCGGGCGGGTGCGGGTGCGGGGCCGCGGGGGCACCGTGCTGCAGCCGGGCGTCCGCCTTCTGGAGAATGCCGCCGACTTCCCGGCCGACGGTCCGATCCTGGTGATCACCGACGGCGAGTGCGACGTGCTGCGGATCCGCCGGGATCACGCGTTCCTGGTGTCCCGCGGTGCCCGCCTGCCGTTCACGCCTCGCGGCCCGGTGTTCCGGATGACCTGATGGACGCGGTTTCGGCGGTGATCGGCAGGGGTACCTGCGGCCACTGATGAAACTGACCAGGCACTCGACGACCCTGCGCCGCGCGGCCAAGAGCCTCTTCGGCTGGACCGCCCTCCGGCCCAACCAGCTGGCCGCCATGCGGGCGGTCATGAAGCGCCGCGACGCCCTGGTGGTGCTCCCCACCGGCGCGGGCAAGTCGGCGATCTACCAGATCCCGGCGAGCCTGATCCCCGGTCCCACGGTGGTCATCTCCCCGCTGCTCGCCCTCCAGCAGGACCAGATCGCCGCGCTCAACGAGCGGCAGCGCCCCGAGCTGCGGGCGGTCCGGATCAGCTCCGACGAGAGCGCGGCCCAGCAGGCCCAGGCGATCGAGGAGATCCGGGCGGGCCGGGCCGAGTTCCTGTTCATCACCCCGGAGGCGCTCAGCAACCCGGAGCGGCTGGCCGAGGTCCGGGCGCTACGGCCGGCGCTGGTCGCGATCGACGAGGCGCACTGCATCTCCGCCTGGGGCCACGACTTCCGCCCGGACTACCTGGCGCTCGGCCACCTGATCGAGGGCCTCGGCCGGCCGCCGGTGGTGGCGCTCACCGCCACGGCCTCCCCGCCGGTGCGCGACGACATCGTCGCCCGGCTGCGGCTGCGCGACCCCGAGGTGGTGGTGTCGGGGCTGGACCGGCCCAACCTCTTCCTGGAGGTGGCCCACTGCCCCACCGACGACTACCGGTGGCGGCGGCTGGTCGCCCTGCTCCGCGACGACGAGCGGCCGGGCATCATCTACGTGCCGACCCGGCGGGCGGCCGAGGAACTCGCGCAGCGGCTCACCGACGCGGGCTTCCCGGCGCAGTACTACCACGGCGGGATGCCGACCGGTGCCCGCAACGAGCTGCACGAGGCGTTCCTCGCGGACCAGGTGCCGATCATGGTGGCCACCTCGGCGTTCGGCATGGGCATCGACAAGCCGAACATCGCCTGGGTGGTGCACATGGCGCTGCCCGACTCGCCGGACAGCTACTTCCAGGAGATCGGCCGGGCCGGCCGGGACGGCGCGCCCGCCCGGGTGCTGCTGCTCTGGCGCGCCGAGGACGTCGGCCTCCAGCGGTACTTCAGCGGCGGCCTGCCCGACGAGAAGGAGCTGGCGGAACTCGCCGCCCTGCTGCGCAAGCAGGCCCGCACCAAGAAGGAGCTGCGCGAGCTGACCGGCCTCGGGCCGCGCAAGCTCGGCCAGTACCTGTCCCTGCTGGAGCAGGTGGGCGCGGCGGAACCCCGGGCCCGGCAGCGGATCGCCGCGCCCCGGTACGCTCCGGCGGCCGCCGAGTCCGGCCGGGCCGCGCTCGCCGAGGCGGAACGGCAGCAGACGGTGACCCGGTCGCGGACCGACATGATGCGCGCCTTCGCGGAGACCACCGGCTGCCGGGGGCAGGCGCTGCTGGCGTACTTCGGCGAGCAGATGCACGAGGTCTGCGGGCACTGCGACAACTGCCACGCCGGCACCAGCGTCGCGGCCGACGGCGCGGTCGGGCCGTTTCCCGTGCACAGCCAGGTGCGCCACCCGGAGTGGGGCGCCGGCCTGGTGCTGAGCTACGAGGAGGACCGGATGACGGTGCTCTTCGACGAGGTGGGCTACAAGACCCTGTCCGTCCGCGTGGTGTCCGAACAGGGCCTGCTGGAGCTGGACTAACCTGACCCGGGCGCCGCGGAGGCGGTGCCCGTCGACAACGACCACCACGGCGAAAGGGGCTTGATCGTGATCGAGCAGCCGGCGTACACCGGGTTCGGTTTCTCCGACGAGGAGTGGGGGCTGCTGGTCGGGCTGCCGCAGTCGGTCCTCGCCGCGGCGGCCGCGGCCGAGTCCGACGGCACCCGGCGCACCATGGCCGAGAACGCCGCCGGGCTGGAGACCATCGCGGCGGGCCGCGAGTCGGCCAGCCCGCTGGTGGCCGCGGTCGCCGGCGAGGTCGTCTCCCGGGTGGGCGACCCGGAGATCGGCGCCGAGCTGCCGGTCATCACCCCCGACGACCCGCAGGCGATGATCGACGACGTGCTCGCCCGGGCCGGGCAGGCGTCGGCGCTGCTGGCCGGCAAGATCGACGAGGGGCAGGCCGGCGCGTACCGGCACTGGCTCGTGGAGATCGCCGAGCAGGTGGTGGGCGCCGCGTCCACGGGCGGCATCCTGGGCCTGGGCGGCGACGTGGTGAGCGACTCGGAGCGGCGCTTCCGCGACCGGCTCGCCCACGTGCTCAACGACTGAACGGCCTGTTAACAGAAGATTTCACATCCGTCAATGTCGGATATGTCACGCCCCACGAGTGCCAACTCCCGGCCTCGTGGGGCGTCCTGCTTCATGGAGGGGTGACGAACCAGCGGGGGTTGGCCATGGACACAGAACTGAAGCGGCAGGTCTTCGACACGGAGCAGGTGCCCGCCGCCGAACGCTTCGGGCTGTGGCTGGACATGCTCGCCAGCACGCCCGGCCTCATGCGGGTCCGCACCGAGCACGCCGACAACTTCGTGGCGCGGTCGGAGTTCCTCGACCTGGGTCCGATGCAGCTGGTCCGCCACCGTTACCCCTCGCTGGACGGGGTCCGGACCCGGAAGCTGATCCAGCGCACCGACGCCGACTACTACGTGCTCGCGTTGACGCTCGCCGGCACCGGCATCGCGGACCAGGAGGGGCAGCGCGGGATCTGCCGCCCCGGCGACTTCACCTTCTACGACTGCGCCCGGCCGCAGGAGCTCAGCCACCACGGCGACGACGGCGACCAGCCCCTCAGATCGATCGTGGCCTTCATCCCGTACGAGGCGCTGCCGCTGCCGAACCGCCGGCTCGCCCCGCTGTTCGCCGGGCGGATGTCCGGCACCGACGGGATCGGGGCCCTGCTGGCCGACTACCTCATCCGGCTCACCAACCACCCCGAGCAGTACCATGCGGCGGACGCGGAGCGGCTGGGCGGGGTCGGGCTCGACCTGGTGTCCACCATGCTGGGCCGGCACCTGGTCAGCGAGGACGCGGTACCCACCGAGGTACGGCGACGGGCCCTGCTGGCCCAGGTGCGCTCGCACGTCCGCCAGCACCTCGGCGACGCGGCGCTGACCCCGCAGTCCATCGCCGACGCGCACCACGTCTCGGTCCGGTCGCTGCACCGGCTCTTCGAGGCCGAGGAGACCACGGTGGCGGCGTACATCCGGGACGAGCGGCTGGAGCGGTGCCGGCGCGACCTCGCCGACCCGGCGCTGGCCGACCGGCCGATCCAGCTCGTCGCCGGCCGCTGGGGCTTCCGGGACAAGGCCCACTTCAGCCGGGCGTTCCGGGCCGCGTACGCGGAGACTCCGCAGGCGTACCGGGCGCGTCACCTCGAAGCGGCACGGATCGTCAACACGGCGGCGTCCGCAGTCAACTCCGGCCCGACATACTGAATGCGGGCCGGCAGCCGGGCGACCGGCGCGGCCCACTGGTATCGGGGGGCCGCGGCGAGGCGCCCGCGGCGGTTGGCCGCGGGCGGCCGCCCGGTGGCGACCCCCGGCACGGCCGTCGGCGGCCGACACCGGTTTCCGACCCCGCCGTCGTGGTTCCCCCCCAGGACCGACGGCGGGGCCGGTCAGCCCGCCTCCTCCTCCTCCAGCAGCACCAGGACGGCCTTCTCCGCGGCCTCGCGCGGCATGTCCGGCTCCACCGGCGCCAGCACCCCGTCGTGGTAGAGGTCGACCACCCGCGGGTCCACGTAGGACGTGCGGGCCACCGTGGGGGTGTTGCCGAGCAGCTCGGCGACCGAGCGCATGACCGCCGCCACCGCCCGCCTGCGGGCCGTCGTGGAGCGCTGCGGGCCGACCGTGGCCAGCTCGGTGGCGGCCAGCACCGTGGCGTGCCAGGTGCGGAAGTCCTTGGCGGTCATCTCCCCGCCGCTGGCCTCGCGCAGGTAGTCGTTGACCTCGTCGCTGCGCACGTCCCGCCAGGTCCGGCCGTCCCAGTAGCCGAACAGGCGCTCCTCGGCCCGCCGGCGGCGGCGCAGGTTGGTCAGCACCCGGCACAGCTCCGGGTCCTCGATCCGGCGGACCTGCTCGATACCGCCCTTCGCGGGGAACTCGAAGACCACGCAGCCGCCCCGCGACCGGGCGTGCTCGGGGCGCAGCGTGGAGACGCCGAAGGTGGCGTCCTCGCCGGTGGCGTACTGGTCGTTGCCGACCCGGAACGTGCCCATGTCGAGCAGCCGGGCGACGGTGGCCAGGATCCGCTCCCGCCGCAGGCCGCGCAGCGCGAGGTCGTGCTCGACCCGGTCGCGCAGCACGGGCAGGCGGTGGGCCACCTCCAGCACGTGGTCGAACTTGGCCTCGTCCCGCTTCTCCCGCCACTTCGGGTGGTAGAGATACTGCTTGCGGCCGGCCGCGTCGATCCCGGTGGCCTGGATGTGCCCGTTCCGGTGCGGCGAGATCCACACG
Source organism: Micromonospora chaiyaphumensis (assembly GCF_900091435.1). GTDB lineage: Bacteria > Actinomycetota > Actinomycetes > Mycobacteriales > Micromonosporaceae > Micromonospora > Micromonospora chaiyaphumensis. The sequence goes on along the minus strand of NZ_FMCS01000005.1, from coordinate 314,749 downwards.
TCCTGCCAGGCCGGCGGGATCACGAGGTCGCGCAGCCGGGCCAGCTCTTCCGGGTCGCGCACCGGTTCGCCCTTCGCGTCGACGAAGAGCCAGCCCTTGCCGCGCCGCCGGCGTCCGTACCCCGGCCGGCCCGGATCGCTACGCCGCAATCGCACCGGACACCCGCACCGCCCGTTCCGCCTCGTCCACGGCGGTCACCACCTCGTCGACCTCGATGGCCGCCAACGTCGGGTGCGTTCCTACCCCGCCGGGGCCGGGCCAATCCCGGTCCGTCCCGGCCCGGCCGGCGACGCCGAGCACCCGGTGCCGGGGCCGGTCGGCCGGCGGGCCCCAGTGCGCCGGCGGCACCGGCCCGAAGAGCACCACCGACGCCGTGCCGTAGCCGGTGGCCAGGTGGGCGACCCCGGTGTCCCCGCTGACCACCAGCCGGGCGTCGGCCACCAGGGCGGCCAGCTCGGCCAGGCCGGTGCGGCCGGCGAGCACCGCGTCCGGTGGCAGCCCGGCGTCCCGGGCCACCCCTGCGGTCAGGTCCCGCTCGTCGGTCGAGCCGGTGAGCACCACCCGGTGCCCCCGGTCGGTGAGGATCCGGGCCAGCGCGGCGAAGCGGTCCGCCGGCCAGCGCTTCGCGGGGATCTTGCTGCCGGGGTGCAGCAGGGTGGCCCCGGCCGGGACGGCGGCGGCGGGCGGGCGGCGCAGCGCCAGGTCGCCGGGGTCGGCCGGGAGGCCGTACCAGTGCAGCAGCCGGCACCAGCGGCGCACCTCGTGCTCGTCGTCGTCCCAGGCCGGTCCGGCGACGTGCCCGGCCTCGGCGTTGCGGTAGGCGAGGAGCCGACCGGGCCGGGCGGCGGCGAGCATCCGGTGCGACTGCGGTCCGCGCCCGTGCAGGTTGACGGCCACCTCCGGCGGCGGGTCGGGCCAGGCCGGCCGGTCGGTCAGCCCGGTGGTGGGCAGCACCCGGTCGACCGCCCCGGTCAGCTCGGCCAGCGGCGCCAGCCAGGCCGGCGCGGCCAGCACCAGTTCCCGGCCCGGGAAGCCGGCCCGCAGGCCGCGCAGCACCGGGACGGCGGTGGCCAGGTCGCCGACCCCGAGCGCCCGCAGCACCAGGATCACGGGTACGAGGACTCCTGCTCCGCGCAGACCACCATCTCGCGTACGGCGCAGCCGGCCGGCTGGGAGAGGGCGAACATCACCGCGGCGGCCGTGTCGGCGGGCTCGTTGAGCACGGCGTCCGGGCCGGGGCGGTACTGGGCGTCCCGCTGGTCGAAGAAGGCGGTGCGCATGCCGCCGGGGATGAGCAGGGTGACCCCGACCGCGCCGGCCAGTTCGGCGGCGAGCGCCCGGGTAAAGCCGACCACACCGAACTTCGCCGCGCAGTAGGCGGTCGCGTCGCTGACCGCCTTCACGCCGAGCGTGGAGGCGATGGTGACGATGCTGCCCCGGGACGCCTCCAGGAAGGGCAGCGCGGCCCTGATCACGGCGGCGGTGGCGAGGAGGTCCACGGCGACGATCCGTTCCCAGGTCTCCGCCGGCACGTCGATGAGCTTCCCCGGCACGTCCATCCCGGCCGCCGTGACCACGGCGTCGAGCCCACCGGAACGTTCCGCGAGGTCCCGGGTGGCGGCCTCGGCGGCCCGGGTGTCGGCCAGGTCGCACTCCACCCAGGGCACCCCGTCGGCGGGCCGCTGCCGGTCCAGCACCAGCGGGCGGCCGCCGGCCCGGGCCACCGCGGCGACCACCGCCGCGCCGAGCCCGCTCGACCCGCCGGTGACCAGCACGGTGGGGCCGGCCCCGGGTGGACTGCTGCTCATGCCGCTCCCTCCGCCGTGGACCGGACGATCGCCGGAACCCCGGACGCCGGCCAGCCCGCCGTGCCGCGCCCGGCACGGGCCGCCGCGATCATGTCGGTGGTGGACCGGCCGTCCAGGTACGGCACGACCACCGTGTGCCCGCCCCAGCGGGCCAGGATCTCCGCCTCCGGGAGCGTCTCCGCGCCGCCGCCGCTGGCGTAGTCACCACCCTTGACCCAGATGTCCGGCCGCAGCCAGGACAGCGCCGCGTGCGGGGTGGGCTCGTCGAAGATCAGCACGGCGTCCACGCAGCCCAGCGCGGCGAGCAGGCGCCCCCGGTCGCCCTGCGGCACGACCGGCCGCTCCGGCCCCTTCAGCCCGGCCACGCTGGCGTCGGAGTTCAGGCAGACCACGAGACAGTCGCCGAGCTGCCGGGCCGCCTGGAGGGTGGCCACGTGCCCGGCGTGCAGCAGGTCGAAGCAGCCGCCGGTGGCCACCACGGTGCCGCCCGCCGCGCGTACCCGGGACACCACCTCGCCGGCCGCGGCGGCGCCGATCCGGTCCCCGCCGCCGACGACCACCGCCGGGGCGGCGGTCCGGACCGGGGCGGGCAGCGCGGTGGCCACTCCCCCGCCGGCCACGTACGCGGACGCCTCGGCCACCGCCTCCTGCACCGCCTCGGAGACCAGCGCGCCCCGGGCCAGCGCCAGGGTGGCCGCGGCGGCGAACCGGTCCCCGGCGCCGCAGGTGTCCCCCTCGGCGGCCGGGGCGGGCACCACCAGCGGGGTGGAGCCGGCGTGGCAGAGCAACGCGCCGTCCCCGCCCAGGGTCACCGCCACCGCGCCGGCCTGCCAGCGCCGGCGCAGCGCCTGCGCACCCCGGGAGGCGGTGACCAGCCGGGACGAGCCCGGCGGCGCCTTGGCCAGTTCGCGTGCCTCGGACTCGTTCGGCGTGGCCAGGCTGACGCCGGGCACCGCGGCCGGGCCGCGCGGGTGCGGGTCCCAGACCACCGGCGCCCGGGTCGCGGCGAGCGCGGCGCGCAGTGCCGGGTGCCGGGCGACGCCCCGGCCGTAGTCGCTGACCAGCACGGCGGAGGCCGTGGCGAGCAGGCGCAGCACGGCCTCGCTCGGCTCGCCCGGGTCGCCGGCCGGGCCGCCCCGGTCGTGGCGCAGCAGCACCCGGCCGCGGGCGTGCAGCCGGATCTTCTCCGGGGTGGCCCCGGCCAGCGGCAGCGCGTACAACTGCACGCCGGCGGCGGCGAGCAGGGTGCCCAGGCGGGCACCGCCGGCGTCGTCGGCGACCGCGGTGACCAGCGCGACCTCGGCGCCCTGCGCGGCGGCGAAGACGGCGGCGAGGCCGGCGCCGCCGGGGCGGTCGACGTGCGTGGTCTCCTCGAGCACCGGCACCGGGGAGTCCGGGCAGAGCCGGTTCACCACTCCCTCGACGTCCCGGTCCAGCAGCGTGTCACCGAGCACCACCACGGGTCCCGTCATGCTCGACCTCCTCATCGGGCCTGCACCTTCCCGTCCGGGCCGTCGCCGAGCACCACCTCGACGCCGGCGCGCACCGTGTCGGCCGGCGCCGGTTCGGCCGCGCGGGCGGCGAGCGCCGCCGGCAGCGCCCGGTCGACGTACTCGCAGAGCACGTGGGTCGCGACCAGGTGCAGCTCCTGCACGACCTGGCTGTCCGGCGAGTCGATGGCGAGGGTCTCGTGGCAGGACCCGGCGAGCGGGTTGGGGGCGGGGCCGGTGAAGGCCCAGCAGCGCAGGCCGGTGTCGTGGGCGGCCTGGGCGGCGGTGAGGAGGTTGGTGCTGGTGCCGCTGGTGGACAGGAGCAGGAGGATGTCGTCGGGTCGGCCGTGGGCGCGGACCTGGCGGGCGAAGACCTCGTCGTAGCCGTAGTCGTTGCCGATGGCGGTGAGGGCGGAGGTTTCGGCGTGCAGGGCGATGGCGGAGAGGGGTTCGCGGTCGTCGCGGAGTTTGCCGACGAGTTCGGCGGTGAGGTGCTGGGCCTCGGCGGCGCTGCCGCCGTTGCCGGCCACCAGCAGCCGCCCGCCGGTGGCCAGCCGGTGCGCCAGCTCCCCGCCCCAGCGGGCCAGCAGCTGCTCCGCGTCGCGCAGCGGCAGCAGCGCGGCGGCCAGCCGGGTGAGGTGGTCCTCCAGCACCGTCCCCCCGACGGCCGGTGTGGGCGCCGCCATCAGGCGACCACCCGGGTGGGCCGACGCACGGTGGCCACCTCGGCGTACAGCGCGCCGAGCCGATCGGCCGTGGTGGACCAGGAGTAGCGGGTGCGGGCCCGCTCCAGGGCCGCGGTGGCGTAGGCGAACCGGCGGATCCGGTCGCCGAGCAACGCGCGGATCGCCGCGCCGAGAGCCGCCGGGTCGCGGGCGGGCACGAGGTCGCCGGTCCGGCCGGGCACCACCGTGTCGATCAGCCCGCCGACGGCGGTGCCGATCACGGGTACGCCGCACGCCATCGCCTCCAGCGGGGTGAGCCCGAACGGCTCGTACCAGGGTGCGGCCACCAGCACGTCCGCCGACCGGTACCAGCGGCCCATCTCCTCCCGGGGCACCGCCCCGATCAGCTTCACCCGGTCGGCGATGCCACGGGACCGCGCGAGCGCGCGCAGCCGCAGCGCGTACGGGTCGGTCTCCAGCAGCCCGGCCGGCGGGCCGCCGACCACCACGCACTCGGCGTCCGGCACCAGGGCCGTGGCCCGGATGACGTCCTGGAAGCCCTTGCGCTCGACCAGCCGCCCGACGGTGAGGATCCGGGGCCGGGCGCCGTCCCGCTCGGCGACCGGGCCGAGCGGCGCGAAGGTGGACAGGTTCACCCCCGACGGCACGACGGTCATCCGGGACCGGGGCACGCCCATCCGGACCAGCTCGGCGACCTCGTCCTGGCACTGGGCCACCACCCGGTCGACGGCGCGGCCCAGCCGGCGCTCGTGCGCGACCCGGCCCGGCGGGCTGGTGTCCTGCGCGCCCTGGTGCCGCCGCTTGACCGTGCCGAGCGCGTGGTAGGTCTGCACCACCGGCACTCCGGTGCGCCGCGCGGCGGCCAACCCGGCCAGGCCGCTCATCCAGAAGTGCGCGTGCACCACCTCGGGCTGCCAGTCGCCGCTGCGCCACCGCTCGGCCAGCCACTCCCCGAACGCCGGCATGTACGGCAGCAGGTCGTCCTTCGCCACCGGCTCGGCGGGCCCGGCGGGCACGTGCACCACGTCGTACCCGTCCGGGGTGCGGACCGTCACCGGCAGGTCCACCGCGTCGAGCCGGGTGTACACCCGCACGTCGTGACCGGCGGCCGCGAGCGCGGCGGAGAGCTCCGCGACATGCGTGTTCTGGCCGCCGGCGTCCTCCCCGCCGAGGACGGCGAGCGGGCTGGCGTGTTCCGAGATCATCGCGATGCGCATACTTCCTCCTCCAGCAGCCGGTCCCAGTCGGCGAGGAAACGCTCCAGGCCGTAGCGGTCGCGGGCGGCGGTCCGGGCCGCGGCGCCCGCCCGGCGGGCCGCCGCCGGGTCGTCCAGCAGGCCGCGGGCCGCCTCGACCAGCACGTCGACCCGGGTGGAGAGGGCGCCGGCGGACGGCGGCACCGCCTCCACGGCCTCGGTGGTGGCCAGCGCGACCACCGGCATGCCCATAGTCATGGCCTCGACGAGGCTCAGCCCGAGCGAGGTCCACCGGCACAGGTGCAGGTACGCCCGCCGCTTCGCCAGTTCGCCGTGCATGGCGTGCTGCGGCACGTCGTCGTGGCTGGTCAGCCGGTCCGCCGGCAGGCCCAGGTGGTCGGCGAGCCCGGCCACCTTCATGCCGTAGACGTCCAGCGGGGCCAGCTCGGCGAACCGGGCCAGCAGGTCGGTTCCGGTGACCCGCCAGCGGCGGACCGGCTCGTTGATGACCACGGCGAGCCGGTCCAGCTCGCCGGTCCACTCGACGGCCGGGGCGACCACCCCGTGCTCGACCACGGCGGTGCGGGTGCCGCCGTTGTCCCAGAACAGCTCGTTGAAGTGGGTGACGTGGGTGAGCAGCAGGTCGTCCCGGTCGGCCATGGGATGCCGGCTGTTCGGCACGTCGCCCTTCGGGGTGTTGTGCTCGACGTAGATCGCCGGCACGTCCCGGCCGACCCGACGGCCCAGCCACTCGCAGGCCAGGTCGAACTCCTCGGGCCGCTGGAGCAGCACGACGTCCACGTCGGCGCGGCGCAGCTCCGCCGGGGTCACCTCGACGGCGCTGTCCGGCCAGGGGTAGGTCCGCGCCCGGCCCAGCCCGTACGCGCCCCGGTCCGGGGTGACCGGCACCAGGTAGCGGTGCTTACCGTGCACGAACGACGTGGTCCAGGACCCGTGCACGTGCCACACGAGGATGTTCATCCGACCACCCCGCCGGGGACGGTGACCAGCGGCTCCGGCGCGTCGGCGGGCACCCCGAGCAGCCGCAGGGCCTCCAGCACCCGGCCCGGCTCGACGGCGGAGAGGCAGGGGTGGCCGGGGACCGGGCAGCGCATGGCCCGGGTGTCCCGGCAGGCCGCCCCGGCGTCGCCGAGCCGCACCGTGGGCACCCGGTAGGGTCCCCACTGTCCGAACGGGACGGTCGGGGCGAAGAGGCTCACGACCGGCACGCCGAGCGCCGCCGCCAGGTGGGCGGGCCCGGTGTTGCCGACCACCAGCGCGCCGGCCCGGGCGACCACGGCGGCCAGCTCACCGAGGCCGGTGCGCCCGCCCAGGTCGAGACCGCCCGCGGCGGCCACCTGCGCGGTCAGCTCGCGCTCGTCGGGCCCGCCGGTGACCACCACCCGGTAGCCGGCGGCGCTGAGCACCCGGACGATCCGGGTGGCCAGCTCGAACGGGCAGGCCCGGGTCTCCACCGAGGAGCCCGGGTGCAGCACCACGTAGCCGGGCTCGCCGGCCGCGGGCGCGGGCGGCAGCCGGTCGGCGCGCAGCCGCAGCCCCGGCTCGTCCCCGGCCGGCAGGGCGAAGCCCGCGGCCGCAGCGAGCGACAGCGCCCGCTCCGGTTCGGGCACCCCGACCGGCACCCGGTGTCGCACGTCGAGCAGGGCGCCCGGGTAGTCGTCGCTGATCGCGCTGATCCGCGGTACGCCCGCCATCCGCAGCAGCAGGGCGAGGGGCAGCGCCGACTGGTGGAAGGAGGTGAAGACGACCGCCTCCTCGGCGCGGGCCGCGGCGATCCGGTCGACCAGGGCGCTCATCCGGGCCGGGTCGACCCGCGGGGCCGGGGCGTCGATCCACGGCAGCGGCCACTCGATGATCTCGTCGACGCCGGGCAGCAGCTCCGCCGCGGCCCGGCCGCGTGGCCCGCAGAGCAGCACCACCCGTTCCGCCCCGGCCGCCACCGCGCGGATCCCGGGGCCGGTGACCAGCACGTCGCCGGCCGCGTCGCTGCGCGCCACCAGCACGGTGCCCCGCCGGGGCGCCGGCTCCGGCGCGGCCACCAATCGCATCCGGGCGAGGATGGTGCCCACCGCGTCCGGCAGGTCGGCGGCGACGGTCGGCGCCGCGGCCACCTCGGCGGCCCGGGTGGCCGGGGTGGGGACCAGGATCCCGGCGGCGCCGGCCGCCGCGGCGGCGGCCATGTCGGCGCCGATGTCACCGACCAGCACGCAGCGGGTCGGCGTGGTGCGGAGCGCCCGGGCGGCGGCGTGCACCAGCCCGGGGGCCGGTTTCCGGCAGGCGCAGCGGTCCGGCTCACCGTGCGGGCAGATCTGCCAGGTGTCGAAGGGGCCGAGCAGCTCCTCCACCCGGGCGTTGACCCGGCGCAGGTCGTCGGCCGTGAAGCAGCCCCGGGCCAGGCCGGACTGGTTGCTGACCACCGCGAGGCGCAGCCCCGCCGCGCGCAGCCGGTCCAGCGCCTCCCGGGCGCCGGGCACCGGGCGGACCTTCTCCGGGTCGCCGTTGTACGGCACGTCCTCGATGAGCGTGCCGTCCCGGTCCAGCAGCACCGCGTCGTACAGGCCGGACGGGAACCGGTCAGCACCCGGGTCAACCCGGGCTGACCTGCACTGATCCCGCTCGTGGTCCCGTCGCACGGGCGGCGGGTTCCCGACCCCCCGAGGAGTAAACATCAACTTCGGCGGAGCCGCCTCCGCCGGTGCCGCACGGCCGGTCCGCACCGCGCTTCCCACCGGCCCGGTCCGGCGTTACCCGCCGCCCCTGAGAAGCTAACCCGACCGTCCGTTAGCGGCGACCGGGGCGGGGGTATGGGGTTCCGGTGGCGATTGTGGAGAAAGTGATCGACGCGCCCCCGCAGCAGGTCTTCGACGTGCTCGCCGACGGGTGGACGTACAGCGACTGGGTGGTGGGCACGGTGCACGTCCGGGACGTGGACGACACCTGGCCCCGGGTGGGCAGCCGGCTGCACCACAAGGCCGGCCCGTGGCCGCTCTCGCTCCAGGACACCTCCACCGTGCTGGAGTGCGACGCCCCCCACCGGTTCGTGGTGCGGGCCGGGTTGTGGCCGGCCGGCGAGGCGATCGTGGTGTTCCAGCTGCAACCGCTGGGCGACGGCCGGACGCGGGTCACCATCGGCGAGGACTTCGCCGCCGGGCCGCTGCGCTGGATCCGGAACAAGCTCAACGACCTGGTGCTGCATCAGCGGAACAAGGAGACGTTGAGCCGGCTCTCCGACATCGCCACCCGGCAGAAGGCGGACCAGTGACGCAGCGGGTCGTGATCACCGGGGCGAGCGCGGGTGTCGGCCGTGCGGTCGCCCGGGCGTACGCGGCACGCGGCGCGCGGCTGGCCCTGCTGGCCCGGGGCGCGGCCGGGCTGGCCGCCGCGGAGCGGGACTGCCGCCGGCTCGGCGCCACCGACGTGCGGACCTACCGGGTGGACGTCGCCGACGCGGGTGCGGTGCAGCGGAGCGCCGACGACGTGGTGCACCACTACGACGGGATCGACGTCTGGGTGAACGACGCGATGGTCTCGGTCTTCGCGCCGGCCTGGGAGATCACCGCCGCCGAGTTCCGCCGGGTCACCGAGGTCAACTACCTGGGCACGGTGCACGGCACGCTGGCCGCGCTGCGCCACATGCGCGCCCGCGGCCGCGGGGCGATCGTGCAGGTCGGTTCGGCGCTGGCCTACCGGGGCATCCCGCTGCAGTCGGCGTACTGCGCGAGCAAGCACGCGGTGCAGGGTTTCAACGACTCGCTCCGGGCCGAGCTGCTGCACGACTGCCCCGGGGTGAAGCTGTCGATGGTGCAGCTCCCGGCCGTCAACACCCCCCAGTTCTCCTGGGTACGCACCCGGCTGCCCCGGCATCCGCAGCCGGTGCCGCCGATCTTCGCGCCCGAGGTGGCCGCGCGGGCGGTCGTCTGGGCGGCCGACCGCGGGCCGCGGGAGCTGAACGTGGGCGGCCCGACCTGGCAGGCCCGGCTGGGCAACGTCCTCTTCCCCGGGCTGCTGGACCGGAAGCTGGCCCGGGACGGCTACGACAGCCAGCAAACCGACGAGCCGATCGACCCGGCCGCCTGGCGCGACAACCTGGACCGGCCGGGCGACGACGAGCAGGACCGGGGCGCCGAGGGCGCCTTCGCCGACCGGGCCAGGGGCCACTCCGCGGCACTGTGGGTGAGTACGCACAAGCGCGCGGTGTCCGTGCTGGCGCTCGGCGGGTTGCTGACGGCGGCGGGCGGGCTGACCCGTCGGCTACGGTGACCGCCCGTGCCGGCGGATGCTCCAGAATCCTCCGCCCGGGCGTCTGTGCGGACCGCGCGGAGAGGACTGGCTACCCTCTCAGGTGAACCTGTCGGCCGACCGAGGATGTCCGTGATGATCGAACCCGTGCAGTTGCCCTCCCCGTGGCGCGACGCACGCCTGACCGTCGTCGTTCCGACCTACAACGAGGCGGGCAACCTCCCGCTGCTGGTCGAGCGCCTCCTCGCGCTGCCGCTGCCCGGGTTGAAGGTGCTCGTCGCGGACGACAACTCCCCCGACGGCACCGGCGAGGTCGCCGACAAGCTGGCCATCGAGCACCCGGACCGGGTGCTCGTGGCGCACCGCCCGGGCAAGGAGGGCCTCGGCCGGGCGTACGTGGACGGCATCGGGCGGGCGCTCGACGACGGCGCCGAGTACGTCGCACAGATGGACGCCGACCTGTCGCACCCGCCGGAGGCGCTGCCCGGCATGCTCGGCGCGCTGCTCTCCACCCAGGCCGGCGTGGTCATCGGCTCGCGCTACGTGCCGGGGGGCGAACTGGACGAGAACTGGCCGCTCTACCGGCGCGCCCTCAGCGGCTGGGCCAACCTCTACGTGCACACCCTGCTGCGGGTGCGGATCCGCGACCTCACCGCCGGCTTCAAGATCTGGCGGGCCGACGCGCTGCGCGACATCGGCCTGCAGCGGGTGCAGTCCAACGGCTACAGCTTCCAGGTCGAGATGCACTACCTGGCCACCAAGCTGGGGCACACCATCCTGGAGGTGCCGATCCGCTTCGAGGAGCGCCGCGAGGGTGCCTCGAAGATGACCACCGCCACCAAGATCGAGAGCGCGCTCATGCCGTTCAAGCTGCGGACCCGCCACCGCAACCTGGACACCTGACCCGCGCTCGCCGTTCGCACGGACACCGGCCTCACGCTGCGTCGTTGACGCAGCGTGAGGCTTCCGGCCGCAGAGCAAAGGCGGCGTGGGCGGGGTGCCGGCCGGCGGGCATCGGTCACCAACGGTGACGAGAAGCGAAGCGTGGTCCTGCCGGGTGGCCGGTCACCGGTAGACGGTGCGGTGCGCCGCGCCGATCACGCCCGCGTACAGGTCGCCGGTGAGGGCCCGGTCGCGGGCCAGGGCCGCCCGGGCGGCGTTCGCGCCGGGCGCGCCGTGCACGCCGCCGCCGGGATGCGCCGAGGCGCTGGCCAGGTAGAGCCGGTCCACCGGGGTGTCCGCGCGGCCCAGGCCGGGGATCGGCCGCAGGAACAGCTGCTGGTACGCGGCCGCGGTGCCGCCGCCCAGCGCGCCGCCGACCAGGCTCGGCTCGGCGGCCTCCAGGTCGGCCGGGCCGGCCACGTGCCGCCCCACGATCAGCGAGCGGAAGCCCGGGGCCGCCTCCTCCAGCACCTCCTCCATCCGCTCCACGTGCCCGGCGACCTCCTCGGCGCGCCAGTGCCGGCGGAACGGCAGGTGGGTGTACGACCAGAGCGACTCCGTGCCCGGCGGGGAGTGGCTCGGGTCGGCCACCGACATCTGCCCCACCAGCAGGAACGGGTCCCGGGGCACCTCGCCGCGGGCCAGCTCCCCCGCGTACGCCGTGAGCCCGTTCAGGTCGGCGCCGAGGTGCACCGTGCCGGAACCGGCCACCGCCCGGTTCTTCCACGGCACGGGCGCGGAGAGCGCCCAGTCCACCTTGAGCGTGGAGCCGTCCCAGCGGAAGTGCGCCAGGTCCTCGACCAGCCGGGGCGGGAGTGCCGCCGGGCCGACCAGGTCCAGGTAGAGCGCCGGGGCGGGCACGTCGGCGAGCACCGCCCGCCGGGCCCGCCAGTCGGTGCCGCCGGCGGTGCGCACCCCCATGGCCCGGCCCCGGGCGGTGAGCACCCGGTCGACGCGGGCGCCGTACTCGATCCGGCCGCCCCGCTCGACGAGCCGGGCGACCAGCGCGTCGGTGATCCGCTGCGCGCCGCCGACCGGCACCGGCCAGCCGACCTGCTGGCCGAGCATGGCCAGGAGCCAGCCGTACACCCCGGAGCCGGCCTCCTCGGGCGACAGGTCGGTGTGCAGCGCGCAGCCGGCCAGCAGCGCCGGCCCGCCCTCGCCCGCGAAGAGTTCGTCGCCGAGCTTGCGCACCGGCACCACGAGCCGGCGGCCCAGCCGCAACGCGCCGGAGACCTTGAGCCGGCGCAGCAGGGCCAGGCCACCGCGCACCGGCGGGAAGGGGCTCGTGATGGTGTCGAGCATCGGCTCGGCCACCTGGCACCAGTCGGCGTACGCCTGCCGCCAGCGGTCGCCGTCGCCGGGCGCGAACGTCTCCAGCGAGGCGGCGGTGACGTCGAGGTCACGGTTGACCACGGCCGCGCGGCCGTCCGGCAGCAGGTGGGCCAGCACGTCAGGGGCGTGGGTCCAGGACAGCCCGTGCCGCTCCAGGCCCAGGCCGCGCAGCACCGGCGAGGCGTAGCCGAGCGGGTAGAAGGAGCTGTAGAGGTCGCTGAGGTAGCCGGGGGCGGTCACCTCGGCGGAGCGCACCGCCCCGCCGGGGACCTGCGTGGCCTCCAGCACCAGCACGTCCCAGCCCGCGTCGGCCAGCAGGTTCGCGGCCACCAGCCCGTTGTGCCCGGCGCCGATCACGACGGCGTCCGCGGTCGAAATCATCCGATCCGCCTACCCGGCCGGTTACCGGGCGAAACGCGTTTGCCTCGCCCGGGTCGGGGCATCCACTGCCGCATGTACACGGTTGCGCAGCTCATAGGTGGAGTCTGGGGTGCCGGTGGTGAGGGGGGCGAGCTGGTCGTACACGATCCGGTCGACGGCTCCCCGGTGACCACCGTGCCGGTCGCGACGGCGGACGAGGTGGGCAAGGCGGTCGAGGCGGCCCGGGGCGCGGCGGCCGAGTGGGCGGCGACGGCCCCGGCGGAGCGGGCGGCGGCGCTGCACCGCGCGGCGGACGCGGTCGAGGCCGTCGCCGACGAGCTGGCGCAGGCCACCACGGCCGAGATGGGCAAGCCGCTGGACGACGCGCGCGGTGGCGTGGCGGCGGGCATCGGCACCCTGCGACAGTACGCCGAACTCGGTCCGGTGCGGGGCGGTCGGACGCTGCACGGCGCCCATTCCGCGCTGGACTTCATGGCGCCCGAGCCGCGCGGCGTGGTCGCCGCGATCACCCCCTGGAACGACCCGGTGGCGGTCTCCTGCGGCCTGCTCGGCGCGGCCCTGGTCACCGGCAACGTGGTGCTCTACAAGCCCAGCGAGCGCACCCCGGCGACCGGCTGGCTGCTGGCCCGGGCCCTGGACTCGGCGCTGCCGGCCGGGGTGCTGTCCCTGCTCACCGGCGGCGCCGACGTGGGCGCGGCGCTGGCCGGGCAGGAGGTGGACGTGGTCGCCCACGTGGGCTCGACGGCCACCGGCCGGGCGATCGCCGCCGCGGGCGCCCGCACCGGTGCGAAGGTGCTGCTGGAGAACGGCGGCAGCGACCCGCTCGTGGTGGACGCGGACGTGGACCCCGTGTGGGCGGCCGAGCAGGCCGCGCTGGGTTGCTTCGCCAACGCCGGGCAGATCTGTGTCGCCGTGGAGCGGATCTACGTGCACCGGGACGTGGCCGAGGACTTCGTCGACGCGCTGGTGGAGCGGGCCGAGGCGCTGGTCATGGGCCCGGGCCGGGACCCGGGGACCCAACTCGGGCCGCTGGTGGACCGGCGTCACCGGGACCACGTGCACGGGCAGGTCACCGCGGCGGTGGCCGAGGGCGCACGGCTGCGCACCGGCGGCCTGGTGCCGGACGGTCCGGGCGTGTTCTACCCGGCGACGGTGGTCAGCGACTGCCGGCACGAGATGGCGCTGGTCCGCGAGGAGACCTTCGGACCGGTCGCCCCGGTCGTCGTGGTCGACTCGTACAGCGAGGGGCTGCGCTGCGCGGCCGACTCCCCGTACGGGCTGGCCGCCACGGTGCTGACCGGCTCGATGAGCCACGCCCACCGGGCCTGGCGGGAGCTGCCGGTGGGCACCGTGAAGGTCAACGCGGTGTTCGGGGGCGCGCCGGGCGGTGCCGCGCAGCCGCGCCGCGGCAGCGGCCAGGGCTTCGGGTACGGCCCGGAACTGCTCGACGAGTTCAGCACGGTGAAGGCCGTGCACATCGAGGCGCCGGGCGGCGGACACTGGTGAGCCGCACGACGGGAGCCCGGGACCTGGGCGGTCCCGGGCTCCCGTGTCGTCGCGGGCCGGTCAGCGGCCGCCGCGCGCCTCGCGGGTGGCCTTGTCGTTCGCCTTCTCGATCGCCTTGACCAGCTCCGGCTTGGTCATCCGGGACCGGCCCGGCACGTCGAGCTTCTTCGCCACCTCCATGAGGTGTTCCTTCTTGGCGTTGGCGTCCACCCCGGCGGCCGTGGGAGCCCGCCGGGCCGGGCCGCCGCCGGCCGCCTGCCGGTCGCTGGGGCCCTTGCGCCCCTTCGGCTCCCAGTGGTCGCCGACCTTCTCGAACTCGTGCTTCACGGCGGCGAAGGCGGTGCGGTGCGCCCGCTCCCCCTCGCCGTACGTCTCGACCGCCGAGTCGTGCGTCTTCTCCCAGGTCCGCTGCGCCTTGTCCGGAGAGCGCTTCAGCGTGCTGGGCAGTACCTCGCGCCCGGGCATCTCGTCCTCCTCCGTCTCCGTGGGATCCACTACGAATTCCCGCACCGGTCCGCGGCAAACCGGCCCCGGTTTGTCGGCTTCCCCCACCGGGTACCGCCCGGCCACCTGCCGGAGGTGCGCCCGGCGGCGCGGAGGAGGCGGTCATGACGGCGACGGATGCGGCGGCCGGCGGCCGGCAGCGGGCCCGGATCCCCCGGCGGGTACGCCAGTTGAGCTGGGCCACCTGGCGCGGGGTGCTGGTCCGCTCCGCACGCAACTTCGTCAAGGACAACTGCGCCGACTGGGCCGCCGCGCTCACCTACTACGGGGTGCTGGCGCTCTTCCCCTCGACCATCGTGGTGGTTGCCCTGGTCGGGCTGGTCTCCGACGGGCCGCGCACGGTGGACACCGTGATCGACCTGGCCCGGGAGATCGGCGCCGGCTCGGTGGTCGGCAACGACGCCTTCGTCACGGTGGTACGCAACGTGGTGGAGCAGCAGGGCTCGGCGAAGGTGCTGCTGAGTTTCGGCCTGCTCGGCGCGCTCTGGTCGGCGTCCGGCTTCATCGGCGCGTTCACCCGGGCCTCCAACGCGATCTACGGCGTGGAGGAGGGGCGGCCGTTCTACCGGCTGCGGCCGGTGCAGATCGGGCTCGCCGGGGTGTCGCTGGTGCTGCTCGCCGTGGTGGCCCTGGGGCTGATCGTCAGCGGCCCGGTCACCGACTTCGTGGGTGACCGCCTGCACGCCGGGGGGCTCACCCGTCAGGTGTGGACGGTGGCGAAGTGGCCGCTGCTCGCCCTGGTGGCCATGACCCTGCTGTCGCTGCTGTTCTGGATCGCCCCGAACGTGCGGCAGCCCCGGTTCCGCTGGCTCACCCCGGGCGGCGCGCTGGCCCTGCTCGCCTGGGTGCTCGCCTCGTTCGGCTTCGGCCTCTACGTGGCCAACTTCGGCTCGTACGACGTGACCTACGGCAGCCTCGGCGCGGTCATCGCCTTCCTGGTCTGGCTCTACCTGTCCAACTGCGCGCTCATGCTCGGCGTCCAGGTCAACGCGGAGCTCCAGCGGGGCCGGGTCATGCAGGCCGGTGTCGAGGAGCCGAGCGAGCCCGTCCTGCCGCCCCGCGCCCCGGCCGATTCCTGACCGGCTTCGCCCGGTTCGGGGGGCGATGACCGGACCGGCTGACCGCCGTCGGTTTACCGGCGGCCCCCTCGGGCATGTCTGACGGCATGGAACGAGTCAGCAGCAAGCACTCGCCCAGGGTTGACGACAACATGGCTCAGGACGTCAGCGGCCTGGTCCAAGGACCGGGTGCCGGTGGCTCGCGCGTCGAGGAGTCCCGCCAGCCGGAGCCGGCCGGCGAGGACCAGCCGGAGCCGAAGACCATGACGGCCGGCGCGAGCCGGGGCGGCAACCCGCAGGGAATGAGCATGGACGACGTCGAGGGACGCAGTCGGCTCGGCCGGTTCATCACCATGAGCGCCCTGCCCGGCGACCGCGACACGCTGGTGGCCAACGCACGGGAGAACCAGGCGCCGGCCGACATCGTCGCCGCCCTGGAAGGACTTCCCGAGGGCACCCGTTACCAGACGGTTTCCGAGGTGTGGGCCGCGCTCGGGCACAAGAACGAGACGACGCGCTGGTGAGCGGACCGGCCCGCGGTCCGCGAGCAGCACCGGCGGGACAGGAGGAACACTGATATGAGTGGCGTTATGGAGCACGTGGACGTGGCCGTCCCCGTCCGCACCGCATACGACCAGTGGACGCAGTTCGAGGAGTTTCCGCACTTCATGGAGGGTGTGCAGGAGGTCCGGCAGCTCTCCGACACGATGACCCACTGGACGGTGGAGATCGCCGGCGTGAAGCGCGAGTTCGACGCCGAGATCACCGAGCAGTTGCCCGACGAGCGGGTGGCCTGGCGCTCCACCGGGGGCACCCAGCAGGCCGGTGTGGTGACCTTCCACCGCCTGGACGAGGGCAACACCCGGGTCACGCTGCAGATGGAGTTCGAGCCGCAGGGCGCGGTCGAGAAGGCCGGCGACAAGCTGGGCGTGGTCGACCGCCGGGCCAAGGGCGACCTGGCGCGGTTCAAGCAGTTCATCGAGCGGCGCGGTCAGGAGACGGGCGCCTGGCGCGGCACGGTCGACCGGCCGACCCCCTGATCGTCCCCCGAACACGGACCCCGATGGCCGCCGGAGCACCGGCGGCCATCGCCGTGTCCGAGGTCGTTTGCGATCATCGGGCCCGGGTACCGCAGGGGAATGACCGACAACGACAGTCACGTGTGGCGCGACGAGGAACGCACTCCCCTGCACGAGCTGGACCGGGCGATCGCCCGGTCGACCCTCGACGGGCAGGCGGACGACGCCACGGGCAACGACGCCGGCGAGGAGGCGGCGTTCGGCCACGGCCCGGAGGCGGTGGACCGGGGCGCCGGCCCGGAGGCCGAGCGGCGGGAGATGACCGACGCCGACCGGGCGTACCGGCCGTCGACCACCGGCCGGACCGGCCCGGACAACATGTGAGCTCGCCCGGGACGACCGGGTTCAGCCGGGACGGCGGGCCTGCCGGGCGCCGGCGGCGTGCAGGGCGATGAGCCCCACGGCGAGCGCCACCAGCGCCGGGCCGAGCGCGGCCACCGAGACCCGGGCCAGCAGCAGCCCGACCGCGGCCGGCACCAGGGCAGCGCCCAGCCCGGCCGCGCCGATCTGGAGGCCGATGGTCCGGTCCGCGTGATCGCGGCCCACCCGTTCCGCCGTGGTGAGGGTGAGCAGCGGGAAGACCGGCGCCGCCGCGAAACCCACCACGAGCAGGCCGGCGACGGTCACCCAGCCCGGGGCGGGCAGCGCGATCAGCACCGCTCCCGCGGCCATGCCGAGCAGGCTGCCCCGCAGCACGCGGGCGCTGCCCAGTCGCTCCGCCACCAACCCCTGCACCACCCGCCCCACGAAGAGGCTCCCCCAGTAGCCGGAGACGCAGAGCCCGGCCACCCCGGCGGAGAGCCCGCGCCCCTCGGTGAGCAGCAGGAAGGCCCACAGGCCGGTGGACACCTCGATCGCCACGTAGACGGCGAAGGCCGCGCCGCCCAGCCACACGGCCGGCAGCCGCAGCGTCGCGCCGATCGAGGCCCGCCGCGCCGGCGCGGCCGGGGCGGGCTCGCCGGGAACCACCTGCGGCGCGATCGGATCGGGCGGCAGGGCCGCGCCGGGCGCCGGGTCGCCGCGCCAGAGCCGCACGGTGAGCGCGAACGCGGTGGCCAGGGCGAGCTGGGCGACGGCCACCAGGGCGTATCCCCAGCGCCAGCTCAGGCCGGCGCCGAGCACCCCGGTCATGATGAGCGGCCCGATCGCCACCCCGAGCCCGAAGAACGCGTGCATCCAGTTCATGTGCCGGGGGCCGAAGGCGGCGGCCGCGTACGCGTTGAGTCCGGCGTCGATCGCGCCGGAGCCGAGCCCGAGCACCAGCGCGAAGCCGACCATGACGGCGAGCGCGGGGGTGGACGCGTACCCGGTCAGGGCGACTCCGGCCAGCAGGGTGCTGCCGGCGAGCAGCCAGCCGACGCCGAGCCGGGCCAGGGTGAACCCGGCGAGCACGCTGGAGGTGAGGTACGCCACGGTGCCCGCGGTGAGCACCACGCCGACCGCCTCGGTCGGCACGTCCAGGTCGAGCCGGATGGAGGGCCAGCCCACACCGATGAGGCCGTCGGGCAGCCCGAGGCTGACGAAGGCCAGGTAGGCCAGGAGCAGCAGGGACGGGCGCGGCGGAGCGGGGGCGTGGGACACGAGGCACCATCCTGCCGAAGCCCGCACCGGCCCTTGCGGACCGGTCGGACGGCCGGTGACGTGGCGCTCAACCGAACCGACAAAAAGTAAGATACGGACGGTTGGGAAAACGGACAGCCCATCCAGAATCGGCCGAACGGCTGACGGCGATGCCCCTGGCCCGCGTAAGACTTTCGGGATGCAACAGGGCTCCGGTTTCCTCTCCCAGCGTCAGCGCCGCCTGGCGTGGCTCGGCTTCCTGCTCGCCGCGATCCAGGCGCCCGTCGCCGCCAAGCTGGTCGACGACAGCTCCTGGCTGTTCAGCCTCGTGGTGGCGCTCATGGTGGCGACCGTGATCATCGCCGACGACGGCGTACGCCGCACGGCGCAGGCCCGCTCCTCCGACTGATCAGCCCTCGGCGGGGCGCGCCTCGTGCCCCGGCCGCCCCGGGCTCCGGCGGCGTTCCTTCATCTCCGCCTCGTAGAGGTGCCGCCGGCCGCCGACCAGCTCGTCGCGGGCCCGCCGGTCCAGCTCCCGGAAGAGCGCGTAGTACCCGTCGTCGAAGTCCTCGACGATCTGGAAGGTCCAGCGTCCCGCGATGACGTTGCGGCCGAGCAGGTCCTCCTCGATCCGCCCGGCCAGCTCCGGGTGCCCGGCGGAGCGGAAGAGCGTCACGGCGTCGTCGAGCATGAGGTCGGCGTGCCCGATCAGCTGGTGCAGCGAGTAGAGGTGCCCGCGAGCCCGCTCGACGCACTCCAGTGCCTCGCTGAGCTTGCCCAGGGCCTCGACCGTGGCGTCGCTCACGCCCGCCGGCCGGCGGTGCGCCCGGTCCGGTCCGTCGACCTGCTGTCCCATTCCGTTCCTCCACGGGGTCGGCTGCGCCCTCTGCGCGGTTTCCCTTCTGCCCCGGGACGCACGGCTCAATCCCGGCGGATGGGGCAGGGCGTCACCAGGACGACCCGGGCATCGGCCGGTCGGCCGAGGTCGGCCCGCTCCCGGCGGGGCTAGCCTCGGTCACCATGCGTGTGCCGAACAACCGGGTGGCGACCCGTTCCGCGGCGGTGGCCGCGAGGTCCAGCCTCACCACGCTCACCGCCTCCGTCGGCACCGCCGGCCTCGCCGCGGCCGCCGCCAACCCCGGCCTGCTCGCCGCGGTCGACCAGCACGCCGCCGGCGTCCGCGACAGCCTGGACGGCGACCGCCGCCCGCTGACCGTGGCGGCGCTGGCCGGCTACGCCGACGGGGTGCGCGACGCGGCGCGGGAGCACGGCTGGGAACCGCCGGCCGAGCCGGTCGACTGGGCCGAGCCGGACTGGGTGCTCACCCGCCTGCTCGCGGTCTGCCTGCTGACCCGCGCGCTGGACCCCCGCGACCTGGCCTGAGACACGGCGAAGGGTGCCCGCGATCGCCCCGCGGACACCCTCGTCGCCCCTGTCTCTCAGCCGTTCGGCCGGCGGAACTGCTGGGTCTCGTCGCCCACGTTGCCGGACCGGTACGTGCCCTGCGCCCCCGACATCGACGTCTGCGGCGCGGCCGGTGCGGGCTGACCGCCCCGGTCGGCCATCTGCCGCTCGTAGTCGCTGCGACCGGCACCCTGCGCCTGGCGCTGCTGCTGGAACGCCCGGGACTCCTCGGCGGCCCGGTTGAGCCACCCCTCCCAGCGGTTCTGCATCGGCTTGATGAGACCACCGCCCACGCCGACCACCAGGATGCCGGCGATGGTGCCGAGGAACGCGATCAGCACCGGCGTGGTGACCGTGGTGGCGATGCCCACCTGGTTCAGCGCGGCGATCACGCCGAGCGCCAGGATGAAGACCGCCGTCAGGTCGGCCAGCACCCGGCCGTACGAGAGCCCACCGAGGGCACCCGAGACCAGGTCCCGCACCGCGTTGGCGATGGCGGCGGCGATGACCACGATGACGATCGCCACGAAGGCCCGCGGCAGCCAGGACACCACACCCCGGATCAGGTCACTGATCGCGTTGGGTCCCCACACCCCGAAGGCGAACTGCAGGGTGAACAGCAGGACCGCGTAGTAGGCCAACTTGGCCAGGATGTCGCTGGCGTCGTATCTCGTGCGTTCGAGCGCGCGTTTGATGCCGCCACGTTCGACGGCGCGGTCGAATCCCACCCGTTCCAGTGCCGCGTCCACGATTTTGAGGACGGCTCGGGCGATGAGCCAGCCCACCACGAGGATCGCGATGAACGCGATGGCCCTCGGGATGAAGAGCAGCACCGACCTCCAGAAATCGGTCAGGGCGTCACCGATGTCGGCCTGCCCGACCGCGAGGGTTTTCGGCATGTTGTCCCTCCTGTCGCGTGAACTGCGCCGCCCGCATACCCGGTCGTGTCGGCGGCACGCCGAGCCGACCCGGGGCAATTTCCCGACATGCCCGGTCTAACCGGCCTTGACCTGCCGTAACACCCGCTCGCGGGCCGCGCGGCCGCCGACGCGCGCGCGTGCTCGAAACCTGACCGCCAGGCTCCGGTTAGGCTGCGGTCATGCCAGGCACCGTCGGGCGGGTCCCCTCGCCATCAGCGCCCACCCCGGGAGCGCCCGCCGGACCGGGCGGAACCGGGTCCGGCGCGGCCGCCGTCCTGGCCCATCCGTGGGCGGACACGCCGCTCGGCCCGCCGGACAGCTGGGACCCGGCGGTCCGCGCCGTGGTCGACCTGGTGCTGGCCTCCCCCGTGCCGATGGCCCTGCTCTACGGCGAGGACCTGGTCCTGCTCTACAACGACGGGTACGCGGAGCTGATCGGCGAGCGGCACCCGGCGGCGCTGGGCCGGCCGGCGGCGGAGGTGTTCGCCGACCTCTGGCACGATCCCGACGTCGGCGAGGTGGTCACCCGGGTCTACCAGCGGGGCGAGCCCTACCTGGCGCGGGAGGCGGTGCTGCCGGTCGACCGGCAGCAGGGGGGTCCCGCCGAGCCGGCGGTCTTCACCCGCGGCTACTCCCCGATCCGCGACTCCACCGGGCAGATCATCGGCGTGCTCACCGTGGCCGCCCAGACCACCCAGGTCACCCAGCAGCTGCAGAGCCTGAGCGACTTCGCGGCGGCGCTCTCCGGCACCCTCACCCTCGACGACGTCGCCCGGGTCACGCTGCGCTACTGCCTGCACTCCTTCGACGCCGACCGGGTCTCGTTCGTGGTCGACGAGGGTGCCGCCTGGCGGATGGTCCGCCGGGTCCGGGGCGAACTGCTGGACGAGGCCGACGAGCGGCTCCCGCCGCTGTGGCGGCGGCCGCCCGCCGAGGGGCTCCCGATCGTGGTCACCGCCCGCAGCGGTGTGTCGTCCTTCATCACCGACGGCCAGCCGCTGCGGGACGCCGCGGCGGACCGGCACGACCAGAAGATCCGGGCGCTCGCCTCGCTGCCGCTGCGCTCGACCGTCGTCCGCGGCGCGCTGACCGTCGGCTACCAGACCGCACACCCCTGGTCACCCGCGGAACGCGCGCTGCTCGCCGCCTCGGCGGAGCTGGTCGGCCAGGCCGCCGAGCGGGCCCGCCGCTTCGAGACCCAGCACGGAACGGCCCAGCTGTTGCAGCGCAGCATGCTCCCGGAGCAGCTGCCCGACCTGCCCCGGCTGCGGATCGCCGCCCGCTACGACCCGGGCGTCGACGGCAACGCCGCCGGTGGCGACTTCTACGACGCGTTCGTGCTGCCCACCGGCGCGCTCGGCGTCGTTCTCGGCGACGTGGCCGGGCACGACGTGCAGGCCGCCGCCCGGATGGGCCAGGTACGCGCCGCGCTGCGCGCGCTGGCCCTCTCCGACCCCCGGCCGGACGCGGTGCTCGGCGGCCTGGACCGGCTGGTCGCAAGCCTGGGCACGGAAGGTGGCACCCAGGAACTCTTCGTGACCGTGGTGTTCGGCGTGATCGAGGCCGACCGGGAGCGGATCGTCCTGGCCAGTGCCGGGCATCCCGCCCCGCTGATCCGGCGCTGCCCGGCCGAGGGCGAGCCGGCCGCCGAGTACGTCGAGGTGCCGCCCGCGCCGCCGCTGGGCCTCGGGGGCCACCCGCGGACGGTCACCGTGCCCTTCCGCCCCGGCGACACCCTGCTGCTGTTCAGCGACGGGGTGGTGGAGCGGCGCTGGCAGGATCTCACCGCCGGGCTCACCGGGCTGGGCGCCGCCGTGACCGCCGCGAGCAGCGGCGACCCCCGGGCGCTCTGCGCGGTGGCGACCGCCGCCGTGCCCGGCGCGACCGAGGACGACGTGGCCGTGCTGGCCGTCGAGCACGCGGTCCGGCCGAGCCGGTCGGCCAGCATGGAGGTGCCGGCCGAGCCGACCGCGCCGAGCCGGGTCCGGCACTGGATGACGGCCCAGCTCACCGACTGGCAGGTGCCCGAGGCGGTGGTGGGCGCGGCGGTGCTCTGCACCAGCGAGCTGACCACCAACGCGCTGCTGCACGCCGGCACCGCCGCCCGCGTCGAGATCGACCTCAGCTCGGAGCGCCTGCTGGTCTCGGTCGCCGACTACGGCACCCGCGGTCAGGTGACCCGGGCGCAGACCGACACGCTGAGCAGCCGGGGGCGCGGGCTGGGGCTGATTGAGGAGCTGAGCGACGCCTGGGGCACCGACCCCACGGTGCGCGGCTCGACGGTCTGGTTCGAGATCCTCATCCCCGCGGACTGAGGCACGCGTCGCCGCGGACCCGGGCGGGTAGGAGGAGTGCCATGCCTGACGACAACCGCTGCGGCGTCCTGTTCGACGTGGACGGCACCCTGGTCGACACCACGTACCTGCACACGGTGAGCTGGTGGGAGGCGCTCCGCCAGGGCGACCACCGGGTGCCGATGGCGCGGATCCACCGGGCCATCGGGATGGGTTCGGACAAGCTCCTCGACCACCTGCTCGGCGCGGAGCGGGACCGGGACGCGGACGGCAAGCTGCGCGACACGCACGACGCGCTGTACGCCGAGTACTGGGAGCGGCTGGTGCCGCTGCCCCGGGCCGTGGATCTGCTGCGCGCCTGCGCGGCGCGCGGGCTGCGGGTGGTGCTGGCCACCTCGGCGGCCGAGCACGAGGTGGCCGCGCTGCGGGCCGCCCTCGACGCGGACGACGTGATCGACACGGTCACCTCCTCGGCGGACGCGGAGGAGAGCAAGCCGGCGCCGGACATCCTGGAGGCCGCGCTGGCCCAGTCGGGGCTGGCCGCCGAGCGGGTCGTCTTCGTCGGCGACTCGGTCTGGGACGTCGCCGCCGCCGGCAAGCTGGACGTGCCCTGCATCGGTCTGACCTGCGGCGGCACCAGCCGCGGTGAGCTGGCGGGCTCGGGCGCGGTGGCCGTCTACGACGACCCGGCCGCCCTGCTGGACGGCCTCGCCGACAGCGCGATCGCCGCCCTCACCGACCCGGCGAGGTCGGTGCGGGCCCCCCGCCGGGCCGGTGCGACGGTGACCGGTCCCACCGGGGAGAAGACGGACGCGGAGGCATAGCCGGCACCGCTTCGGGGCACTGGTGACCACCTGCCCGACACCGTGGGCGGCGGAAGGGTGGTGCCGTGGAACCGGTCGATGTCGCGTTCGCGCTGCTGGGCGTCGGGGCGCTGCTGGCGGGCATCCTGCCCCGGCTGCTGGAACGCCGGCCGCTGTCGATGCCGATCGCGTTCCTCGGCCTCGGCATGGTGGTCTTCCTGCTGCCCACCGGGCTGCCGACCCCCGACCCGCTGCGCTGGCCCGAGCTGACCACCCACCTCACCGAGGTCGGCGTGATCGTCGCGCTGATGGGCGCCGGCCTCAAGATCGACCGGCCGTTGAGCTGGGCGCGCTGGTCGTCGACGTGGCGGCTGCTGGCGATCGCCATGCCGCTGTGCATCGCCGCCGTGGCGGTGCTCGGCTGGTGGTGGGCCGGCCTGGTGCCCGCCGCGGCGCTGCTGCTGGGGGCCGCACTCGCCCCGACCGACCCGGTGCTCGCCTCCGACGTGCAGGTGGGCGAGCCGACCGACGTGGAGGACTCGGAGGACGAGGTGCGCTTCGCGCTCACCTCGGAGGCCGGGCTGAACGACGGCCTGGCCTTCCCCTTCGTCTACGCGGCCATCGCGATCGCCACCACGAGCCTCGCCCCGGCGGACTGGCTGGCCCACTGGCTCGCCGTCGACGTGCTCTACAAGCTGGCCGTCGGGGTGGGCGGCGGGCTGCTCGTCGGCTGGCTGCTCGGCAAGCTCTTCTTCCGGGCCCCCAGCAACCTGCGGCTGGCCCGGCACGCGGAGGGCTTCCTGGCCCTCGCCGCGACCTTCCTGGCGTACGGGCTCGTCGAGGTGGTCGGCGGGTACGGCTTCCTGGCCGTCTTCGTGGCCGCCCGGGCGATCCGGGCCGCGGAACGCACCCACGAGTTCCACTCCGTGCTGCACGACTTCGCCGAGCAGGTCGAGCGGCTGCTCACCGTGCTGTTGCTGCTGCTCTTCGGGGGCGCGGTGATCGGCGGCCTGCTCGCCCCGCTGACCTGGCCGGCGGCCCTGGTCGGGCTGGCCCTCGTGTTCGTGGTCCGGCCGCTGGCCGGCTGGCTGTCGCTGCGCGGTGCGCCGGGCCGTCCGGCCGAGCACTGGGTGATCTCGCTGTTCGGCATCCGCGGCGTGGGCTCGTTCTTCTACCTGGCGTACGCCACCAGCAGGACCGAGTTCCCGCAGGCCGAGCTGGTCTGGGCCACCGTCGGCCTGGTCGTGGTGGTCTCGGTGGTGGTGCACGGGATCGCCGCCACCCCGGTCATGCAGCTGCTCGACCGGGAGGGCGAGCGGACCCGGGACGCCTCAGAGCGGGGTCGGACGGACGAACCCGCCCTGGACGGCGTCCGGGGCTGACCGCGGCGCCGGCACCCGGGCGGCCGGCAGCTCCAGGTGCAGCCGCACGGTGGTGACCCCGTCGGCGACGTGCACGTCCACCAGGTCGCAGAGCCGGTGCACCAGCAGCAGGCCCCGGCCGCGCACGCCGGTCGGCGGCGGCGGGATCCGGCCGGCCAGAGGATCGGTCAGCTCGCCCGGGCCGCTCACCTCGCAGACGAGGTCGCCGGCGGCGGCCCAGCACCGGGCGGTGGCCGGGCCGGTGCCGTGGGTGAGCGCGTTGGAGGCCAGCTCGGTGACGGCGATCCGCAGGTCGTCGACCCGTTCGGCGGCGAGCCCGGCGGCCTCGGCGACGGCGGCCACCGCGGCGCGCAGCGACCCGAGGCGCTCCGGCCGGACGGGCTCGGCGAGCGCGTCGCCGGGCGGCGGGGGCAGCGGGCGGGCCAGCCGGCGCAGCACGGACCGGGGCGGCCGGTAGCCGGCGCTGAGCCGGGCCACTCCCCCGCTGACCAGCCAGGGATGGGTCCCGGCAACGTCCGCCAGCGTCCCGGCCGGCAGCCGGGACCGGTCGAACAGGCAGCGCAGTGTGAGCGGCTGGTCGGCGAGGCCGAGGTTGATGATCGCTTCGTGCTCGACGCAGTGCCGGTACGCGGCCGGCCGCCGGCCGGGCCAGAGCGACTCCGCGACGACGCGGACCCGGCGGCCCGGGAACCGGTGGACGAAACTCCGCAGCGTGGTGGCGATGATGGCCGCCGGGTTCCGCCCGATCACCGCCATGTCGGCCAGCTCGACACCGTCGAGCGGGTCGACCACTGGCCGGACCAGGGGCAGCCGGTCGGTGGGCACGGCGACCAGCACCGGCTCACCGACGGCCCGGCCGGCCTCGACGAACTCCTCGACGGCGGCGCGGTAGTCCCGGTCACCGGCGTAGAACAGCGCGTCGTGGCGCAGCCCACCGTCCGGGAACGGAGACCGGTCCACCCCGGTCGTGCCGTCCCCCGGCCGACCGCCGGCACCGTTCACTGCGCGTACACCTCCGCGACGAAGAATACCCGTGGGTGACGGGCCGCCTGCGCGCAGTGGCACCGGTCAGCCACGGTCCGCGAGGAGTCGGGCGGCCAGGGCCCGGCCCAGGTCGCGGCCGGAGCGCCAGGCGCCCTGCACCCGCGGCCGCCCGAAGGCGTCGCCGGCCAGGCCGATCCCGTCGTCGTCCAGGTGGTAGGCGCCGTCGCCGCCGGTGGCCGGGCGGGCGTACGTCCAGCGGTGGACATGGGTCAGCTCGGCCGGCTCGGGCAGGCCGAACAGGTCGCGGACGGCCTGCTCGATCGCCGGGCCGGCGGCGGTGGGCTGGAGCAGGTGCCCGGCGGCGAACTCGGAGGTGGTGTGCGCGACCAGCACCGGGGCGCCGTCGCCGCGCCGGTCGCCGTCGTCGCACACCGAGCTCAGCACGGGATGCCCGTTGACGAACGCGCCGCGGAAGCCGGGCCAGCGGCGGGCCGGGAAGCGCAGCACCCCGGCCAGCGCGGAGGACCAGCGCTGGGCCGCGACCGCCCGGGTGGCCGCCTCGAGCGCCGGGTCGAGCAGCAGGGCGGCCTGCGGACCCGGCATGGCGAGCACCACGGCCTCGGCGGCCCGCCCGTCCACCCGGGGGCCCGGCTCGACCGTCATGACCAGCCGGTTGTGTGCCACCGGCAGGTCACCGGCCAGGTGCTCCACCAGCGAGCGGAGCCCCCGCGGGGCCGCCCAGCGCACCGGCCCGGTGACGTCCTCGCGCCCCTGCGGCCCGTACGCGACCAGCGTGTCGGTCCACTCCCGGGCCAGCCCGGCGGCGCGCCATGCCTCGACCACGGCGGCGAAGTCGGGGT
Organism: Micromonospora chaiyaphumensis; assembly: GCF_900091435.1. Taxonomy (GTDB): domain Bacteria; phylum Actinomycetota; class Actinomycetes; order Mycobacteriales; family Micromonosporaceae; genus Micromonospora; species Micromonospora chaiyaphumensis. The sequence goes on along the minus strand of NZ_FMCS01000005.1, from coordinate 288,298 downwards.
CGTCGACGGTGAAGTAGGCGGCGCCCAGGTCGGCGGGGCGGCCGTCGAAGCGCTTGCTGGCCATCCGCCCGCCGGTCACCCGCGCCCGTTCCCGGACCTCCACCGGGATGCCGGCCCGGGCCAGCTCGGTCGCGCAGGCCACTCCGGCGATGCCCGCGCCGACCACCACCACACCCGCACGGTCCGCCGTCACGCCGATGATCGTAGGCGGCGGCCGGCATGAAGGGCGCGGGACGGGGGTAGTGGTACACGTGTTCGAGGAGAGGTGATCACCATGGCCGACCGCAACAACGGCAGCAAGGCCCCCGTCAACCCGGACGCCGCCGTCAAGGATCCGGACGACTGGGTCACGGGCGACGAGCCGCCGACCGCGGCGCAGGAGTCGTACCTGCACACCCTGGCCCGGGAGGCGGGCGAGGAGGTGCCGGACGGGCTGACCAAGGCCGAGGCGTCCCGCCGGATCGACGAGCTCCAGGCGGAGACCGGTCGGGGCCGGTGAGATCAGCGCGGGGGCAGGCGGTGCAGTTCGACCCGGTCGAGCCGTCCCGCCGCCACCCGCGCGGTCAGGTAGGTCGCGTGGGGCTGGGCCCGCCGGTCGGTGGGCGAGCCGGGGTTGAGCAGCCGCAGGCCACCCGGGGCCACCGTGTCCCAGGGGATGTGGGAGTGCCCGAAGACCAGCAGGTCGCAGTCACCGAAGGCGACGGCGCAGCGCTCCTCCCGGCGGGTCTTCGGCCCGGTCTCGTGCACCACGGCGACCCGCAGCCCGTCCAGCTCGACCCGGGCCACCTCCGGCAGCCGGGCGCGCAGCGGCGGGCCGTCGTTGTTGCCGTACACCCCGACCAGCCGGCGGGACCGGGCCTCCAGAGCGTCCAGCAGGGACACGTCCACCCAGTCGCCGGCGTGCAGCACCACGTCGGCGGCCTCGACCGCCGCCCAGAGCGGTGCCGGCAGGTCCCGCGCCCGCTTCGGCACGTGCGTGTCGGCCATGATGACCAGCTCCATCCCCCGATCCTGCCCGCCGCCCGCCCCGCTGTCGCGCGGGCGCGCCCCACCGTGGCCGGGCGCCGAACTCACGCGCCGGGCATGAAGCCGCTCGGCACGGCCGACCGGCCGCCGAGCCGCGCGGCGGCCGCGGTGATCCGGCCCGCGGCGTCGATCAGCCCGATGTGCGAGAAGGCCTGCGGGAAGTTGCCCAGCTGCTCACCGGTGGCCTCGTCGACCTGCTCGGCGTAGAGGCCCAGGTCGTTGACCCGCCCGGCGAGCTGCGCGAACAGCCGCCGGGCCCGGTCCAGCTCGCCGGCCTCGGCGAGGCCGGCGGCCAGCCAGAAGGAGCAGATGAGGAAACCCGCCGGGTCGTCGTTCCAGCGGCGCAGCAGGCCGTTGCGGGACAGCCGGCGCTCCACCACGTCGATCGTGGCGCGCATCCGCGGATCGGAGGCGGGCAGGAAGCCGACCAGCGGCATGATCAGGACCGAGGCGTCCAGTTCGTCGGAGTCGAAGGCGCCGGTGTACGCGCCGACCCGGTCGTTCCAGCCCCGGCGGAGCACCGCCGCGCGCACCTCGTCGCGGGCGGCCGCCCAGCGCGCCAGGTCGGCGGGCGCCCCGATCCGGGAGCCGAACCGGACGGCCCGGTCCAGCGCGGTCCAGCACTGCACCTTGGACGACAGGTAGTGCCGCTCGGCGCCGCGCGCCTCCCACATCCCGGCGTCGGGCCGGCGCCACTGCTCGGCCGCCTGGTCGGCGAGGGCGTGCAGGAGCTGCCGAACGTCCGCCGACATGGGGTCGAGGTAGTGGCGCATCAGCCACGCCGCGTCGAGGACCTCGCCCAGCACATCGCTCTGCCGCTGCCGCCAGGCGTCGTTGCCGACCATGACCGGCCGGCTGCCGGCGTACCCGGCGAGGTGGTCGAGGTCGTGCTCGGTGAGGTCCCGCTCGCCCTCGACGCCGTACATGATCGGCACCGGCGCGTCGTCGATCCGGCCCATCGCCCGGGCCACCCAGGTGAACTGCCGGTCCGCCTCGTCCGGGCAGGCCGCCAGCCAGAGCGCCTGGAGCGTGAGGCTGAAGTCGCGCAGCCAGACGTAGCGGTAGTCGTAGTTGCGGTCGCCGCCCAACTCCTCGGGGATCGAGGTGGTGGCCGCCGCGACCACCGCCCCGCTGGGCCCGTAGGTCATGCCCTGCACCACCATGGCGCTGCGGCGGACCAGGTCGCGGTAGTCACCGTCGTACTGGTGCAGGTCGGCCCAGGACCGCCAGCCGGTGACGGCGTCGGCCAGCACCTGGTCGGCGTCGGGCAGGGCCGGCGCGCCGCCGCGGTAGGTCGGGGCGTACCCGAGGGTGAAGTGGTGGGTGCTGCCGGCGCGGGCGGTGAACCGCCCGGAGGCGGCGCCCGCACCGCAGGTCAGCGGCACGTTGGCGCGCAACTCCAGCCGGCATCCGCCGGCCGTCGCTCCGATCACCCCGTCGTCCTCGCTGAGGTAGGCGTTGACCCGGCCGTACTCGAAGCGCGGCGCGTAGTCGACCCGCATCGGCACCTCACCCGCGAGCCCCTCGACCACCCGGGCGAGCACCCGCGGCGACCGCCGCCCGATCTCGTGCCCGCGCGCGCCGGGCTCCAGCGCCAGGGCGTCGGTGACGGCCGCCGTCCCGGTGGCGGTGGTGAAGACGGTACGCAGCACGAGCGTGTCGTCCAGGTAGGACCGCGTGCTGGTGAACTCGCCCAGGGGCCGGATGCTCCAGTGCCCGGCCGTGTCGTCGAGCAGCCGCCCGAACACCGACGGCGCGTCGAAGCGGGGCGGGCACCACCAGTTGACCGAGCCGGCGGAGTCCACGAGGGCCGCGCTGTGCCCGTCGGCGAGGAATCCGTGGTCGCTGATCCGTCCGGTCCGCACCCGGATGGCTACCCGGACCGGCGGCCACCATGCGCGGCCATCGGTCGGCGCGGGCGCGTTACCGCCCGACGGGGGTGGGAACGCGGCGGGTTGACGAAGGAGGATGCTCATGACCAGTTCCTCGAGTCCGACCGCGGCCTGGCGGCCCGGGATGCCGGGCAGCGACAACCTCCCGTCCGGTCCGGGCGGCCGTCCGTTGCCGCCGAGCGGGGACGGACACGGGCCCCAGACCGGCCCGCCGACCGTCACCATCGGGTCGTACCCGGACTATCCGTCCGCCCAGCGGGTGGTGGACTATCTGGCGGACAACCGTTTCCCGGTGGAACGGACCGCCATCGTGGGCACCAACCTCACGCTGGTCGAGACCGTGATGGGCCGGCTGACCACGGGCCGGGCCGCCCTGGTCGGCGCGGGCACCGGCGCGTGGTTCGGCCTGTTCATCGGGTTGCTGTTCGGCATCTTCACCGCGGGGAACTGGCTCGCGGTGATCCTGGTGGGCCTGGTGATCGGCGCGATCTGGGGCGCCGTGTTCGGCGCGGTCGCCCACGCCATGACCGGGGGCCAGCGGGACTTCACCTCGGCCAGCTCACTGCGGGCCAGCCAGTACGCGGTCACCGTCGACGCGGACGTGGCCGACCAGGCCCGGCAGCTGCTCGGCCGGATGCACCTGACCCCGACCGGCACCACCGCCCGCTGACCGGTCGGCCCCGACGCCCCGGCGCACCGTCGCGCCGGGGCGTCAGCCGTTTCCGTGGTACGACCGCTCGCCGGCGCGGATCGGCACGTCGACCCGGTTCTCCGGCGGGGCCAGCGGGCAGGCCCAGCGGTCGTCGTAGGCGCAGCTCGGGTTGTATAGGTAGTTGGCGTCGAGCCGCACCCGGTTGCCGGGCAGCACGGTCAGGCCGCGCCCGAAGGTGCCCTTCACCGTGTCGGTCAGGTAACGCCCGCCGCCGTACGCCTCCGCGCCGCAGGTGGCGTCGCGCACCGGCAGGAACAACCCGCCCCCGTACGCCTCGATCCACCACAGGGTGAGCGGCCCCCAGGGCGTCTCGGCGACCGCCACCCGCCGGTAGCGCACCACGCCGTCGGGGCCGCCGGTGTCGATGGTCTCGGTGCCCGAGGCGGGGCGCAGCGGCGCCTCGACCACGGCCCCCGGGTCGGGCGGGAACCAGCGCAGCCCGGTGAAGGCGGGCCGGTCGGCGGCCGGCACGGGGCTGCTGGGGTGGCTGCGGAACAGCTCGTCCCGGGCGGCCCGGAAGCCGGCCAGATCGAGGTCGGAGAGGTAGAGCCGGGCCACCCGCTCACGCCAGTCCTGCACGTCGAGATCATCCACACTCCGACCCTAGCCCGGCATCCTGGTTCAGAGTCGAAAATCACCGCCGGACGACACCAGTGTTGCGCGGCTCACCACCGCGCTGGAGGTCTTGTTTAAATTTTAAATAGTGCTAGTCTCGTGGCCATGACGGAGAGCCTGGACGCCGAGCGGCTGGCCTGCTGGCGCGCCTACATCGAGGCGAGCCAGCGGCTGTTCACCCAGCTCGAGGACGACCTGCGCGACGACAGCCGGCTGAGCTTCGCCGACTACCACGTGCTGGTGCTGCTCTCCGAGGCGCCCGGGCAGCGGTTGCGGATGGGCGAGCTGGCCGGCCGGCTGGTGTTCTCGCCGAGCCGGCTGACGTACCAGATCTCCTCGATGCAGAAGCGCGGCCTGGTGGCGCGGGAGTCCTGCCCGGACGACCGGCGCGGCAGCGAGGCGGTGCTCACCGCCGCCGGGCTGCTGACCCTGCGCGAGGCCGCGCCGCACCACCTGCGCTCCGTGCGCGCCCACCTCATGGACGACCTCGACGACGCCGAGGTCGCCTGCCTCACCCGGGTCTTCGAACGGCTCGGCCGGCGCCTGCGCGCCGACCGGAACGTGTCGTCCACCCCGGCCGACAAGTAAGGAGTCCCGAGATGCCCGCGATCACCGTCGACGACGTCCTCGTCCTGCCCCGCCTGCCGGAGCTCGGCGAGTCCACCACCTACCGGCCGGTCCGCCGGCTGACCACCGCCCCCAGCGGCTTCGAGGGCGAGGGCTTCCCGGTCCGCCGGGCCTTCGCCGGGGTCCCGATGACCGAGCTCGACCCGTTCATCCACCTCGACCAGATGGGCGAGGTCGACTACGCCCCGGGCGAGCCGAAGGGCACCCCGTGGCACCCGCACCGGGGCTTCGAGACGGTGACCTACATGATTGACGGGATCATGGACCACCAGGACTCGCAGGGCGGCGGCGGCACCATCACCGACGGCGACACCCAGTGGATGACGGCCGGGCGCGGCCTGCTCCACATCGAGGCGCCGCCGGAGCACCTGGTGATGAGCGGCGGCCTCTTCCACGGCCTCCAGCTCTGGGTCAACCTGCCCCGGGTGGCGAAGATGAACCCGCCGCGCTACCAGGACATCCGCGGCAAGGAGTCGGCGCTGCTGACCACGCCCGACGGCGGCGCGCTGATCCGGGTGATCGCGGGCGAGATCGCCGGGCACCGCGGCCCGGGCTCCACCCACACCCCGATCACCATCGCGCACGTGACGCTCCAGCCCGGGGCCGAGCTGAGCCTGCCCTGGCGGCCGGACTTCAACGCGCTGGTCTACGTGCTGGCCGGCCGGGGCACGGTGGGCACCGACCGGCGGCCGGTCCACCTCGGCCAGCTCGCCGTGCACGGGCCGGGCGACGCGCTGCGGGTCACCGCGGACGCGCGGCAGGACGCCAACACCCCGGCGCTGGAGCTCTACATCATGGGTGGCCAGCCGATCCGTGAGCCGGTGGCGCACTACGGCCCGTTCGTGATGAACACCCGGGCCGAGCTGGTCCAGGCGGTCGAGGACTACCAGGCCGGCCGGCTCGGGGTGATCCCGGCCGAGCGGATGCCGCACAGCGGCGGCGAGGGCGACCGCCCCTGACCGTTCGATCCGGCGGGCGTCCCGGTTCTCCGGGGCGCCCGTCGGCGGTCTCAGGAGACGGCGAAGATGCCGGCCACCCCGAGGATCACCATCAACAAGACCGCCACGAGCGCCCCCCGTTCCCCCTCCACCGCCTGCTCGCGGTATTCGGTCACGGTGTTCGGCGTCTCGGCGGGCATGCTATGGCCTCCTCGGTTTCGCGATCCAGGGGTCGGTGCACCCCCACGCGAGCGCCCCGCCGACCGAAACGGTCGGCGTGCGGGGCCGTGCCGGGGGTCCTACCGTGAGGACGTTGTCGACCTCGGGGGGCTGGAACGTGACGATGCGACAGTGGTTCCTCTCCGCACAGGAACGCGCCAACCCACGGTCTGAGTTACCCGTCTGGACGAGCGGAAACCTCGCCGAGCCGTTAATTCACGGCGGCGCGTACTTCGACCGGCTGGTGAGCGAGGTGGAGCAGCTCCGGGCCGGCGACCACCTCTTCTTCACCGACTGGCGCGGTGACCCGGACGAGCGGATGCGGCCGGACGGCCCCACCGTGGTGCAGCTGTTCGCCCAGGCCGCCCAGCGCGGGGTGGTCGTCAAGGGCCTGATCTGGCGCTCCCATCTCGACGCGCTCTCCTACAGCGAGGAGGAGAACCGCGACCTCAGCGAGGCGATCTGCGCCGCCGGCGGGGAGGTGCTGCTCGACCAGCGGGTCCGCCGCGGCGGCTCCCACCACCAGAAGCTCGTGGTGCTGCGCCGCCCCGGCGCCCCGGAGCGGGACATCGCCTTCGCGGGCGGGATCGACCTCTGCCACAGCCGGCGCGACGACGCGGCGCACGGCGGCGACCCGCAGGCCGTGGCCATGTCTCCCCGGTACGGCCCGCACCCGCCCTGGCACGACGTCCAGCTCGCGCTCCGCGGCCCGGTCGTCGGGGCGCTGGACACCACCTTCCGGGAGCGGTGGACCGACCCCATGCCGCTGGACTCCGAGAACCCGATGGCCTACCTCCGGGACCGGCTGCGCGGCTCGGACCTGAGCCCGGACCCGCTGCCCGACCAGCCCGCCGACCCGCCGCCCTGCGGCCCGCACCACGTGCAGGTGCTGCGCACCTACCCGGCGGTCCGCCCGCGCTACTCGTTCGCCCCGGACGGCGAGCGGACCGTGGCCCGCGGCTACACGAAGGCGGTCCGGCGGGCCCGCCGGCTGATCTACCTGGAGGACCAGTACCTCTGGTCGACCGAGGTGGCCGACCTCTTCGCCCGGGCCCTGCGCGAGCAGCCGGAGCTGCACCTGGTGGCCGTCGTCCCCCGGCACCCGGACGTGGACGGCCGGCTGGCGCTGCCACCCAACATGGTCGGCCGCGCCCAGGCCCTCGCGCTCTGCCACCAGGCCGCCCCGGACCGGGTGCACGTCTTCGACGTGGAGAACCACGACGGCATCCCGGTCTACGTCCACGCGAAGGTGTGCGTGGTGGACGACGTCTGGGCCAGCGTGGGCAGCGACAACTTCAACCGCCGCTCGTGGACCCACGACAGCGAGCTGTCCTGCGCGGTGCTGGACGAGACCCGGGACGAGCGGGCCCCGGCCGACCCGGCGGGCCTCGGTGACGGCGCCCGGGTGTTCGCCCGGGAGCTGCGGCTGCGGTTGTGGCGCGAGCACCTGGACCGGGATCCGGCCGGCGGCGAGGACCACGACCTGCTCGACCCGGCCGACGCGGTCGCGGCCATCACCTCGGCCGCCGCCGAGCTGGAGCGGTGGCACGAGTCCGGGCGGGTCGGGCCCCGCCCGCCGGGGCGGCTGCGACCGCACCGGCCGGAACGGCTGCCCTGGCGCACGCGACTCTGGGCGCTGCCGGCGTACCGGCTGGTCTACGACCCGGACGGCAGGCCGCTGCGCGCCCGGCGTGCCGGCACCTGGTGAGCCGCCGCGACCGGTTCCGCCGCGGGCAGCGGCTCGTCCAGCGCGTTCGGTCGCGCCGGGTACGCGAACGACACCCGGGGCGAGTAGAAGCCCCAGCAGACCTGTAGCGGGTTGGCCGGCCGGAGCGCGTAGACCGGGTGCTCCGGGGCGAGGAACTCCACCGACTCGACCTCGAACGGCGACACCGGCTCGGCCACGTACGGGTAGTCCGCGACGATCAGCTCGCCGTCACGTGCCGTGAGGTAGCGGTGGTGGCCGTTGTGCGCCTCCGTGCCGGTGTGCCCGACCCGGGCGGTGACCTGGATGAGCGGCCGCCCGTCGGCCCACGTCTCGGCGGTGAGCCGCCCGCCCCGGACGTCGAGCAGGGTCTCCCCCGGCTCCGCCGGGGCGCCCCGGGCGGACGCGTACTGCCGGACGCGCGGGCTGGAGGCGAGGTAGTGCGTCCACCAGCCGCCGGGCGTCTCACCGTCGGGCGGGTCCATGTCCGTGAGTGAGACACCGAGGAAGGTGAGCGAGTACGCGCCGAACCCCGAGGTCTGGGTCTCGTCGTCCACCACGTACTGGCAGAGGAACACCTCACGGTCGGGGTGCGGGCGGAGGCCGGCCGGGACGAGCGCCGCGACCGCGTCGGGGTCCGCCGGGAGCCAGCTGAACAGCAGCGTCCGGGCGTTGACGACGAGTTGCGGAGCGGCGGGATCCAGCACGGTGCCTCCGTAGACGTGTACCACCCTGGACGCTACGGAGGTCCCGTCAGTGGGACAACGACGGAAAGGCGACAGTCTGAGCCGACTGTCGGGTTTCACGTTGACCGGTCGGCCCCCGGGTTCATCCGTCCGGTCAACCGGCCCCGACGGCCACCTGAAGGGCTTCTGTCCTTCTTCGTGGGCTTTAAGACTGAGACACGGCTTAAGTACATCGTACTTTCGGCTAGATTTCCTCCGGCCGATCAGGTTAAGGTGGCTTCCGAACGGCCTAACTGAAGCTAAACCGAAGCGTCACGTCTTTTTTGTTTCGCGGACGAGGTGCAGGGAGGACCACCCATGACCGCGCACACGCTCAGCGAGCCGGCGACGACAACGCCGTCCACCTCCGAGAAGCTCGACCCGAGGGCGCTCACCGACAGCGCCGCCGACCTGCTCAACGCGATGGCGGCCCTGCCCGCCCACCACCCCTCGCGCGCCGCCCTGCGCGACCGGGCGATCGAGGCCTGGCTGCCTCTCGCCAACCACCTGGCCCACCGCTACAGCGGCCGGGGCGAGCCCACCGACGACCTGGCGCAGACCGCCGCCGTCGGCCTCATCAAGGCGATCGACAAGTTCGACCCGTCCCGCGGCGTCGACTTCGCGGGCTACGCCATCCCGACCATCATCGGCGAGCTGAAGCGCCACTTCCGCGACCGCACCTGGGACATCCGGGTGCCGCGCCGCCTCCAGGAGCTGCGGCTGGCCATCTCCGACGCCAACAGCACGCTGCTGCAGACCCTCGGCCGCTCGCCGACCGTCGCCGACATCGCCGGCCACCTCAACCTCACCGAGGAAGAGGTCCTGGAGGGCCTGGAGGGCGCCCGCGCCTACAACGCGGTGTCGCTGTCCACCCCGACCGGCGACGGCGACCGGGCCACCGAGCTGGGCGACATGCTCGGCGGCGAGGACGGCGAGTTCGAGCTGGCCGAGCTGCGCGTCGCCCTCGGGCCGGCGCTGGCCACCCTCGACGAGCGCGAGCAGAAGATCCTCACGCTGCGCTTCTACGGCAACCTCACCCAGTCGCAGATCGCCGAGCAGATCGGCGTCTCCCAGATGCACGTGTCCCGGCTGCTGGCCCGGGCACTCACGAAGCTGCGGGGGCAGCTCGACGGAACGTACTAGGGGGTGGCGGCGGTGGCCGGGTCGGCGGGCCCGGCCACCGTTCGACGTCCACTCCGGCCCGGTCGGCGGTGCGCCGGCCGGGCCGTTCCGTTCAGCGCAGCACCAGCAGGTCCAGCGCGTCGACCACCGGGGCGTCCGGGGTCCGCCGCGCCGCCGCGCGCAGCCGGCGCATCCCCCGGTCGTAGTCGGCGTCGTCGAGCAGCGCCAGCGGGGTGTGCGCGGCGCGCCGCAGCCCGTCGGCCGCCGCCGCGAGCGAGGGGGCGGTGACCTGCGGCACCGGCTCCAGCGCGACCGGGGCGAACCCGGCCGGCTCGAACGCCGCGCAGACCTCGGCCACCGACGGGTAGGCCTCCAGCACCCGCAGCGCCTCCGGGAACCAGCGGAACAGCGTGACGCCACCGCCCCGGCCGGCGAAGACCGACCGGATCAGCACCGGCGCGCCGGGCCGCAGCACCCGGCGCAGCTCGGCGGCGACCGCGGGCAGGTCGGACAGGTGGTGCACCACGGTGGAGAGCCACGCGCCGTCCAGGCCGGCCGCCGCGAGGGGCAGCGCCTCCGCCCGACCGGCCACCATCCCCGGGTACGCCGAGCGGGCCCGCATGGCCGCCGCCGGCTCGATCGCCAGCACGCCCACCCCGTACCAGGCCCGGAAGGCGGCGGCCCACGCGCCGGTGCCCGCGCCCACGTCGAGCACCCGGTCACCGGGCCCGACGGGCAGGTGCCGGGCCACCGCGGCGCGCCAGCTCGCCAGGCCGCAGGCCGGCACGTGCCGGGTCGCCGCGAAGGCCTCGGCCGACGTCTCGTCGTACGCCATCATCGCCATGACCGTCACTCCACGCGAGGCAGCGGTCACGGTCAAGGTGAGAAATCGAACAGGACCCGACGCCGGACGCCCGGCCCGGGGTGCGAGAGTGGGTCCGTGCTCTCCGACGTCTCGCTGGACCTGCCGGTCCGGCCGGTGCTGCCGGCGCTGGTCGAGGCGCTGGACGCGGCCGGCGCGGCGGTCCTCGTGGCACCGCCGGGCACCGGCAAGACCACCCTCGCGCCGCTCGCGGTGGCCGACGAGGTTCCCGGCCGGGTCGTGATCGCCCAGCCCCGCCGGGTGGCCGCGCGGGCCGCCGCGCACCGGATGGCCGCCCTGCTCGGGGAGCGGGTCGGCGACCGGATCGGGTACGCGGTGCGCGGCGAGCGCCGCGTCGGTCCGCGGACCCGGATCGAGGTCGTCACCACCGGCCTGCTGGTCCGCCGGCTGCACCACGACCCGGAGCTGCCCGGCGTCGGCGCGGTGCTGCTCGACGAGTGCCACGAGCGGCAGCTCGACGCCGACCTCGCACTGGCGTTCAGCGTGGAGGCCCGCGGCACGCTCCGGCCGGATCTGCGGCTGCTGGCCATGTCAGCCACCCCGCAGGCGGACCGGTTCGCCGCGCTGCTCGGCGGTGACGCCGCCGCGCCGGTGGTCCGGGCCGAGGCCGCCCTGCACCCGGTGGACCGGATCTGGGCGCCCCCGCCGCGCCCGGTCGCCGCGCCCGGCGCGGGCCGGGTCGACCGCGGGCTGCTGGACCACGTGGCCGCGACGGTGCGCCGGGCGCTGCGCGAGCGGGACGGGGACGTGCTGGTCTTCCTGCCCGGAGCCGGCGAGATCACGGCCGTGGCGGGCCGCCTGGCCGACCTGCGCGACGCGGTCGCCGTGCTGCCCCTGCACGGCCGGCTCCCGGGCGCCGCGCAGGACGAGGCACTGACGCCGCTGCCGGGCCGGCGCCGGGTGGTGCTGGCCACCGCCGTGGCGGAGAGCAGCCTGACCGTGCCGGGGGTCCGCGTCGTGGTGGACGCCGGGCTCAGCCGCGTGGCCCGCACCGACCTGGCCCGCGGGCTGGGCGCGCTGGTCACCGTGCCGGTGTCGCGCGCGGCGGCCACGCAGCGGGCCGGTCGCGCGGGGCGGGAAGCGCCGGGCGCGGTCTACCGGTGCTGGTCCGAGGCGACCCACGCCCGGCTCGCCCCGCAGCCCGAGCCGGAGATCGCCGCCGCCGACCTGACCGGGTTCGCGCTGGAGCTGGCCGCCTGGGGCACCCCGGACGGGGCCGGCCTGGCGCTGCCCGATCCCCCGCCGCCGGCCGCGCTGGCCGTCGCCCGGGACACGCTGGCCACGCTCGGCGCGGTCGACGCCGACGGCCGGATCACCGCCCGGGGGCGCGCCATCGCGGCCGCCGGCGCGCATCCCCGGCTGGCCCGTGCGCTGCTCGACGGCGCGGAACGGGTCGGCGCCGACCGGGCCGCCGAGGTCGTGGCGCTGCTCGCCGAGGAGACGCTGGGCGGCGCCGGGGACGACCTCACCGCCCTCTGGCGCCGGCTGCGCACCGGCGTCGACCCGGCCGCCACCGCCCGCTGGCGCGCCGAGGTACGCCGCCTGCGCACCGCCGTTCCCGCCGCTCGCCCCGGGCCGGACCGCCTGCCCGACGATCTCGCCGCGGGGCTGCTGGTCGGGCTCGCGTACCCGGAGCGGTTGGCGCGGGTGCGGCGGGCGGGCGGGTCCGCGTACCTGATGGCCGGTGGGACCGCCGCGGAGGTGGCGGCCGGGTCGGGGCTGGTGGGGTCCGAATGGCTGGCGATCGCCGTGGCCGACCGCTCCCCCGGCGCGCCGACCGCGCGGGTCCGGCTGGCCACCCCGGTGGACGAGGCGACCGCCCGGGAGGCCGGTGGGCCGCTGCTGCGCGACGCCCGCGAGGTCGGTTGGTCCGGTGGGGACGTGGTGGCCCGGGAGGTGGTGCGGCTCGGCGCCATCGAGCTGGTCGACCGGCCCCTCACCGCACCCGATCCGGCGCGGCTCGCCGAGGCGGTGCTCGCGGGGCTGCGCCAGGAGGGCCTGGCCCTGCTCACCTGGACGCCGGAGGCCACGACGCTGCGCCGGCGGCTGGCCTTCTGCCGGCAGGCGCTCGGCGACGAGTGGCCGGACGTCTCCGACGCCGCTCTGCTCGCCGCGGCGCCGGCCTGGCTCGGCCCCGAGCTGGCCCGCGCGCGCCGCCGGGCGGACCTGGCCCGGGTCGACGTGGCGGCGGCGCTGCGCCGGCTGCTGGACTGGCGGCAGGCGGCGCGGCTGGACGAGCTGGCGCCGGAGCGGCTCCCGGTGCCGAGCGGATCGCGGATCCGCCTCGACTACGCCGACCCGGCCGCCCCGGTGCTGGCGGTGAAGCTCCAGGAGACGTTCGGCTGGCCGGCCGCCCCGCGGATCGCCGACGGCCGGGTGCCGGTGCTGCTGCACCTGCTCTCCCCCGCCGGCCGGCCGGTGGCGGTCACCGCCGACCTGGCGTCGTTCTGGCGGACCGGCTACCCGCAGGTGCGGGCCGAGCTGCGCGGGCGCTATCCGCGCCACCCGTGGCCGGAGGACCCGGCCGGCGCCGAGCCCACCCGGCGGGCCAGCCCGCGCCGGCGCTGACTCCGGCTATTCCTCGACCACGTCCGCGATGACCACGGTGACGTTGTCCGGGCCGCCGGCCCGCAACGCCAGGTCGATCAGCTTGGCCGCGCATGCCTCCCGGTCGGGTTGGCCGCCGAGCACCTCGGCGAGGGTGTCGGGACGGACCACGTTGGAGAGCCCGTCGCTGCACAGCAGCCAGCGGTCGCCGGCCCAGGGCACCATCGTCGCGTAGGTCGGGGAAACCTCGTCGCCCTGCAACGCCTGGGTCACCACGGCCCGGCGGGGGTGGCTGCTCGCCTGTTCGGCGGTGATCACGCCCTGGTCGACCAGCATCTGCACGAAGGTGTCGTCCCGGGTGACCTGCTTCAGCACGCCCTCCCGGAACAGGTAGGCCCGGGAGTCGCCGACGTGCGCCAGCGCCAGGCAGCTGCCCGTGCGGGCGAACAGCAGCGCCGTGAGGGTGGTGCCCATGCCCTGGCGTTCCGGGTCCTCCTCGACCGCCTGCCGGATCCGCGCCGTGGCCAGCTCGATGCCGCCCTGGAGGGCCGCGACCAGCCCGTCCTCGGGGGTCTCCACGTCCAGCGGCGTGACCGCGTCCATCGCGATGCGGCTGGCCAGGTCACCGGCCGCCATGCCGCCCATGCCGTCGGCCACGGCGACGAGCCACCTGCCGGCGTGCTGGGCGTCCTGGTTGCCACTGCGGATCAGCCCACGGTCGCTCGCCCCGACGGAACGAAGCTTCAGGGTCATGGGACGCAGCCTGCCAGTTGGAGGGTTCGGTTGTCTCTAGGAGATCAGGACCATGCTACGTGGCGCGGTGAATCTCACTGTCGGCGCGGCACGCGTCCATCGGACCGGATCGATTGACAGCGGTCGAGCGCGCTGGGAGCATCGATCCGACATTGGGAGCGCTCCCAGCTTCCGGACCCGTCCCCCGCGCACGGAAGGAACCTCCGTGACCCCATCCCGACGCCGGCTCACCGCCCTCGCCGCGGCCACCACCCTCGCGCTCGCCGGCGGCCCCGCCGCTCCGGCCCGCGCCGAGGTGCCGCCGGACGCCCCCGAACAGCTGCGCAACGGCGACTTCAGCGCCGGCACCTCCCCCTGGTTCTCCTACGGCACCGGCGAACTCGGCGTCACCGACGGCCGGCTCTGCACCACCGTCCCCGGCGGCCTGGCCAACCCCTGGGACGCCGGCATCGGGCAGGACGCCGTGCCGCTGATCGCCGGCGCCGAGTACGCGCTCTCCTTCGACGTCTCCGCCACCCCCGGCGCGGCGCTCCGGGCGGTGCTCCAGCTCGGCAGCGCGCCCTACACGACGTACGCGAGCGTGGACGCGACCGCGACCGGCGCCGCCCGGCACGTCACCACGACGTTCACCGCCCCGGCCGACAACGCCGGCGCCCAACTGATCTTCCAGGTCGGCGGCAGCGCGGAGGCGCAGGCGTTCTGCCTGGACAACGTGTCCCTGCGGGGCGGCGAGGCCGCCCCGCCCTACGAGCCGGACACCGGGCCGCGGGTGCGGGTCAACCAGGTCGGCTACCTGCCCGGCGGGCCGAAGCACGCCACCGTGGTCACCGACGCCGCCGAGGCGCTGCCGTGGCAGCTGCGGTCGGCCGCCGGGACCGTCGTGGCGGAGGGGAACACCACGCCGCGCGGCGCCGACCCGGCGTCGGGGCAGCCGGTGCAGACCATCGACTTCTCCGCGTACCGCACCCCGGGCACCGGCTACACCCTGGTCGTCGACGGGGAGGCCAGCCACCCCTTCGACATCTCCGGCACCCTCTACGACCGGCTGCGCGCCGACTCGCTCCAGTTCTTCTACGCCCAGCGCAGCGGCATCCCGATCGACGGTGACCTGATCGGCGCCGGCTTCGCCCGCCCGGCGGGCCACCTCGGCGTGGCACCCAACCAGGGCGACACCGACGTGCCCTGCCAGCCCGGCGTCTGCGACTACTCCCTCGACGTGCGCGGCGGCTGGTACGACGCCGGCGACCACGGCAAGTACGTGGTCAACGGCGGCGTCGCCACCTACCAGCTGCTCAACGCGTTCGAGCGGACCAGGACGGCGGAGACGGCGGCCGGCGGCGCGGCGCTGGGCGACAGCACCCTGCGCGTGCCCGAGCGCGGCAACCAGGTCCCCGACATCCTCGACGAGGCCCGGTGGGAGCTGGAGTTCCTGCTGCGCATGCAGGTGCCGGCCGGGCAACCGCTGGCCGGGATGGTCCACCACAAGATCCACGACCGGAACTGGACCGGCCTGCCACTCGCGCCGCAGGACGACCCGCAGCCCCGCGAGCTGCACCCGCCGTCCACCGCCGCCACCCTCAACCTGGCCGCCGTGGCCGCACAGTGCGCCCGCCTCTTCGCCCCGTACGACGCCGCGTTCGCGGCCCGCTGCGGCGCCGCCGCGAAGACCGCGTACGCGGCGGCCAAGGCCCACCCGGCGGTCTACGCCCCGGCGACCGACAGCACCGGCGGCGGCGCGTACGACGACACGAACGTCACCGACGAGTTCTACTGGGCGGCCGCCGAGCTGTGGCTCACCACCGGCGGATCGCCGTACCTGGCCGACCTCACCGCGTCGCCCCTGCACACGGCCGACGTCTTCGCTCCGGGCGGCGCGTTCGGCTGGCAGAGCGTGGCCGCGCTGGGCCGGCTCGACCTGGCCACCGTGCCCAACGGCCTGCCGGCCGCCGAACGGACCCGGATCCGCGCCTCGGTGACCGCCGCCGCCGACCGCTACCTGGCCACGCTGCGGGACCAGGCCTACGGGCTGCCGCTGCCCGGCGCCGCCGACGCCTACGTGTGGGGCAGCAACAGCAACGTGGTCAACAACGCCATCGTGCTGGCCACGGCGTTCGACCTGAGCCGGGACGCGAAGTACCGGGACGGGGCGGTGCAGAGCGCCGACTACCTGCTCGGCCGCAACGCGCTGAACATGTCCTACGTGACCGGCTGGGGCGAGCAGCACGCGCGCAACCAGCACAGCCGGATCTTCGCCCACCAGCTGAACCCGGACCTGCCGAACCCGCCGGCCGGCTCGCTGGCCGGTGGCCCGAACGCCGCCCTCCAGGACCCGTACGCGGCCAACCTGCTCGCCGGCTGCGCACCGATGTTCTGCTACGTCGACGACATCAACTCGTACGCGACCAACGAGGTGGCGATCAACTGGAACTCGGCGCTGGCCTGGCTGGCGTCGTTCCTCGCCGACCAGGGCGACGCGGGCGCCGTGCCGGCGCCGACCTGCGCGGTCGCGTACACCACCCACGGCAGCTGGCCGGACGGCTTCACCACCCAGGTGACGGTGCGCAACACCGGCCCGTCGGCGGTGAACGGGTGGAGCCTGCGGTGGGCCTTCACCGGGGACCAGCGGGTCGCGAGCTACTGGTCGGCGAAGGTCACCCAGGCGGGAGCGACGGTCACCGCGCGCAACGAGTCGTGGAACGCGCGGATCGCGCCCGGCGGCACGGTCACCTTCGGCCTCAACGGGTCGACGGCCGGCGGCCCCAATCCCCGCCCCGACCTGGTCACCCTGAACGGCACCGCCTGCGCGATCTCCTGAGATGGTTGTGGCGCCGTCCCTCCGGCCGGCGCCACAACTCCATGACTCCCGTCGCCCCGGTACGGTCCCGGGATGGCGTACGTGTTCCTGCTGGCCGCGATCACCGCCGAGGTGATCGGCACCAGCCTGCTCAAGGCGACCGACGGCTTCACGCGGCTCTGGCCGACGCTCGGCCTGGCGGTGGCGTACCTGTCGGCGTTCGGGTTGCTCTCGCTCGCGGTGAAGGACATCCCGGTCGGGGTGGCCTACGCGGTCTGGTCCGGGCTCGGCACGGCGGCCATCATGGCGATCGGCGCGGCGTTCCTGGGTGAGCCGCTGAGCGTGGCGAAGGTCGTCGGGGCCGGCCTGGTGATCGCGGGCGTGGTCGTGCTCAACCTCGGCGGGGCGCACTGAATTTCCGCGAGCGTGTCGGATCGGGGCGGCGGCGTGCGTAGCAGGGGTGAACGGCGGCCCGCGGGGGCCAGCCCACGACAGGAGATGATCCCGATGGCGCAGTACCTGATGTCCGTTCTCAACGAGACGGCCCTTCCCACCGACGAGGAGCAGGCCGCGATCGATGTCTTCAACGACAGGCTCCGGGCCGACGGCCACTGGGTGTTCGCCGGCGGCCTCGCGTCGCCCGCCACCGCCACCGTGGTCGACGGCCGCGACGGGGATCCGGTGTTCACCGACGGGCCCTACGTGGAGTCGAAGGAGCACGTCGTCGGCTTCTGGATCATCGAGGCGCCCCACCTCGACGTGGCGCTCCGGCTCGCCGCCCTCGGGTCGAGGCACTGCAACCGCCGGGTCGAGCTCCGGCCGTTCCTGGGTTGATGACCGACGTCGGTGAGGTGCTCACCCGGGTCCACCGCGAGGAGTGGGCCCGGGTGGTCGCGACCCTGGCCCGGCGCCTCGGCGACCTCGACGTCGCCGAGGAGATGGCCGCCGAGGCGTTCGCGACCGCCGTCGAGCGCTGGCCGGCCGACGGGGTCCCGCCGAATCCCGGCGCCTGGCTCACCACCACCGCCCACCGCAGGGCCATCGACCGCCTCCGGCGGGAGGTCAGGCGCGAGGAGTGGCACCGGGAGGCGCTCATGCTGGCCGACACCCCCGAGCCGCTCGGCGCCATCGACGACGACCGGCTCCGCCTCGTCTTCACCTGCTGCCACCCCGCCCTCGCCATGGAGGCGCGGATCGCGCTGACCCTGCGGATGGTCGGCGGGCTCACCGTGCCCGAGATCGCCCGCGCGTTCCTGGTCCAGGAGGCCGCCATGGGCCGGCGGATCACCCGCGCCAAGGAGAAGATCAGGGCGGCGCGGATCCCCTACGGCGTACCGTTGCGCGAGGATCTCCCGGCCCGCGTCACCGGGGTGCTCGCCGTCCTCTACCTGATCTTCAACGAGGGCTACCTCGCCTCCGACCCCGGCAAGGAGGCCGTCCGGGGTGACCTGACCGCGGAGGCCATCCGCCTGACCCGGCTGGTCCGGGCCCTGCTGCCGGCGGACGGCGAGGTCGCCGGACTCCTGGCGCTGATGCTCCTGACCGAGGCTCGCCGGGCCGCGCGGGTCTCGGCGAGCGGTGAGCTCGTCGCGCTGGGCGAGCAGGACCGCGGCGCGTGGGACCGCGACCTGATCGCCGAGGGCCACGCCCTGGTCCGCGCGCGCCTCGCCACCGGCCAGCCGCCGGGCCGCTACCAGGTCCTCGCCGCGATCAACGCCGTCCACACCGACGCCCGCGACGTCCGGGACACCGACTGGTCGCAGATCGTCGCGCTCTACAACCAGCTGGTGCGCCTCGACCCCTCACCCATCGTGCGGCTCAACCGGGCCATCGCGGTCGCCGAACTGGACGGCCCGGAGGTCGCCCTGGCTCAGGTGGACGGTCTGCCGCTGGAGGGCTACCACGCCTACCACGCCACCCGCGCCGAGCTGCTGCGCCGGCTGGGCCGGAGCGACGAGTCGCGGGCGGCGTACGACCGGGCCATCGAGCTGGCCGGCAACACCGCCGAGACGGCGTACCTCATCCGCCGCCGCGACCAACTGGCCCGCCCGTGAACCCACCACCCTCCGGCGACGGCTCCTACCCCGGTCGCCGTTGAAGCGGGGTCAGCCGACCGTCCGGCGCATGGCGATGCGCTCGGCGGGGTCCAGCCCGAGTGCCGCCTCGGCGGCCAGCAGCCCGGCCAGCCCCGGGGTCACCTCGACCCCGGTCAGCTCGCGGAACCCGCAGCGGGCGTAGTACGGCCCGTTCCACGGCACGCTGCGGAACGTGGTCAGGGTCAGCGCCGGCAGTCCCGCCCCGGCGGCCCACCCGGCCACCTCGTCGAGCAGGCCCCGCCCGATCCCCCGCCGGGCGTACGCCGGGTCGACGCTGAGCTGCTGCACGTGCGCGCAGCCGTCGACCAGGTCGAGCACCGCGAAGCCGACCGGCCGGTCGGTGGCGTCGACCGCCACCCTGACGCGCCCGTCGCGCTGGGCGGCGGCCAGCACGTCCAGCGGCAGTGGTGGCATGTCGGCGACGTCGGTCATGCCGATCTCCCGGAACGGGGCGCCGGAGGCCACCTCGATCCGCTGCACCTCGGTCAACTCGTCGGCCCGGGCGGTCCTGCTGTGCGTCACGGCCCCGACCCTGGCAGAGCCCGCACGCCCGGGCGAGCGGATTACCGCCCGCCGGGTGTGACGGGGGTCGCCCGGTTCGGGACCGCCGGCCCGGCGAGGCTCTGCCTAGGGTCGAGATCATGACCATCGGCGTAGATCTCGGCGCGGTGCGGGCCGCCGTCGCCCGGCAGGCCGCCCGGGTGACCGAGGGCATCGCCGACATGGAGCGCTACCTGGCCGCGCAGGTGGCCGACGAGTCGCACCGGGAGGTGACCGGGCCGCTGCTGCCGGGCACCGGGGCGAGCGGCGTGATCCGGCACCGGGGCGAGGTGCTCGCCACCTGGGGCGACCCGGCGACGCCGGAGATGCTGTTCAGCGGCACCAAGGCCGTCGTCGCCACCGTCGCCGGGGTCGCCTTCGACCGGGGCCTGCTCGACCCGGACGCGCCCGTGCGGGACACCGTCGACCACCCGTTCCTCGCGGGGCTCGGGATCGACGGGATCACCTGGGCGTACCTGCTCCAGCAGACCAGCGGCTGGACCGGCGAGCTGTGGGGCAAGCCGACCGCGGTGGACGCGCAGAGCCGCCGCGAGGGCTTCGAGCGGGAGGGCGCGCCCGGCACCGGCTGGGCCTACAACGACGTACGGGTCAATCTGCTCTGCCTGGCGCTGACCCTGCTGTTCCGGCGGCCGCTCGGCGAGGTGCTGCGCGAGGCCGTGCTCGACCCGCTCGGTGCCTCGCCGTCGTGGTCCTGGCACGGGTACGCGGACGCGGTGGTCGACGTCGACGGCGTCCGGGTGCCGGTGGTGAGCGGCGGGGCGCACTGGGGCGGCGGGCTCTGGATCTCCGCGGCCGACCTGGCCCTGCTCGGCGAGGTCCATCGGGGCGGCGGGGTGTGGGAGGGCCGGCGGCTGCTGAGCGCCGAGTGGATCCGGCGGGCCTGGTCACCGTGCCCGCTGAACGCCGACTACGGCTACCTCTGGTGGCGCAACGACTCGGGAAGGGTGCAGCCCGGCGCGCCACGGACGGGGCGCTGCGCGCGCGGCAACGGCGGCCGGCACCTGCTCTGGGTCGACCCCGACCGGGTCCTGGTCATCGCCTCGCACTGGGGCGACCGGGTCGCCCAACTGCTCACCGAGGTGTCCGAGGCGGTCCCACCGGTCCACCGGTCGGTGTGATCAGGTGCCGGATGGCAGCATGACCGGCATGACGGACCAGCAGACCATCGCCATCCGCCCCGGCGGGCCGGACGACGCCGCCACCGTGCTGCGTCTGCTCGACAGCGCCACCGCCTGGCTGGTGGCGCGCGGCCGGACCGGCCAGTGGGGCACCGAACCCGCGTCGACCGACCCGCGCCGGATCGCCCAGACCGACGTGTGGACCACCGGCGGCGGGCTGTACCTGGCGATGCTCGGCGACACCGAAGTGGGCGCCCTCGTGGTGGGGTCGGCCACCGCGTACGTGCCGCCGGCCACCGAGCCCGAGCTGTTCGTCAACCTGCTGGTGACCGACCGGGCGTACGCGGGGCACGGGATCGGGGCGCGCCTGCTGGCGTACGCGGCGGAGCTGGCCCGGGAGCGCGGCCTGGGGCTGCTCCGGGTGGACTGCTACGGCGGGGACGACCGGGCGCTGGTCCGGTTCTACGAGGGCTGCGGGTTCACCGCGACCGACCGGTTCACGGTCGAGCGCCCGGGCCGGGAGCCGTGGCCGGGGCAGGTGCTGGAACGCCGCCTCGGCTGAGCGGTCAGCCGATCTCCTCGTCGACGAAGCACCAGCGCCAGGCCTCGCCGGGCTGGACCGAGCGCATCACCGGGTGCCCGGTCGACGCGAAGTGCTTGCTGGCGTGCTGGTAGGGCGAGGAGTCGCAGCAGCCCACGTGCCCGCAGGTGAGGCAGCCCCGCAGGTGCACCCAGTCGTCGTTGCCGATGGCCACGCAATCCGGGCACTCGGTCGTGGTCGCGAACTCGGCGTCGCCCGCCTCGGTAAGGTGTGCACAGCTCACTCGTCGGCCTCCTGTCGCAGCAACGACTCCTCCAGGTCCAGGTCGCGGTAGGCGCGGACCAGCACCTCCTCCGGGATCTTCCCGGAGTCGCGCGCGGCCCGGAACACCTCCCGCTCCGCGTCGATCATCTCCTGCCGCAACCGACCGTACGCCCGGGAGGGGGTCTCCCGCTCCTCGCCCCCGAGCCGTTCCCACGCCAGGTTGGTGCGGCTCTGCACCAGCCCGCGCAGCCGTTCCACGACGGCGTCCGGCGCCCCACCGGCGAGTTCCTCCAGCCGGTCCCGGGCGGCCCGGCTGGCCTGCTGCTGCACGGCGGCGGCGGACAGCGCGTCCTGCACCGGGTCGTCCGGCGG
Source organism: Micromonospora chaiyaphumensis (assembly GCF_900091435.1). Classification (GTDB taxonomy): domain Bacteria; phylum Actinomycetota; class Actinomycetes; order Mycobacteriales; family Micromonosporaceae; genus Micromonospora; species Micromonospora chaiyaphumensis. The sequence goes on along the minus strand of NZ_FMCS01000005.1, from coordinate 266,788 downwards.
CAGTTTCGCCGCGCGGGCCACCGCCGGCAGGGTGGCGCCCTGCGCGACAAGGGTCACCACGATCACCGCGAACGCCAGCCAGATGAACAGCTGCCGCGGGTAGGCCCGGTCGTCGGCCAGGGTGAGCGGCAGTGCGAGCGCGGCGGCGAGGGTGACCACGCCGCGCATCCCGGCCCAGCCGATGACGAGGGGGACCTGCACCGGGGTCGACGTCTCCCGGCGGCGCGCGCGGGGCACCAGCCGGCCCAGGTAGGTGGCCGGGAGGAGCCAGACGAACCGGGTCAGCACGACGGCGGCCAGCACCGCGGCGGTGATCCCGACCAGCCGGCCGGCGGGCTCGTCCAGGTCGCGGAGCACCTCGGGCAGTTGCAGGCCGACCAGCAGGAACACCAGGCCCTCCAGCAGGAACTGGATCAGTCGCCAGAACGCGCCCACCTGGAGCCGGGAGGCGGCCGACATGAGCAGCGGCTGCTTGTGCCCGATGCCCAGCCCGGTCACCACCACGGCGACCACGCCGGAGGCGTGGATCTCCTCGGCGGCGAAGACCACCGTGAACGGCACGATCAGCGACAGCGCGTTGTCCAGCACCGGGTCGGTGATCCGCTTGTGCAGGGCGCCGAAGACCACCACGCCGAGCAGCCCGACGAGGACGCCGCCGCCGGCCGAGACGAGCACCTCGCGGGCCACCGCGCCGACGCCGACGTGACCGCCGGCCGCGGTGGCCGCGGCGACCGCCACCCGCAGCAGCACCAGCGCCGTGGCGTCGTTGACCAGGCTCTCGCCCTCCAGGATCGTCACGATCCGCCGGGGCAGGCCCACCCGCCGGGCCACCGCGGTCGCGGCGATCGCGTCGGGCGGTGCCACCACCGCGCCGAGGGCCAGGCAGATCGAGTACGGCACCTCGGGCAGGATCAGGTGGACGACGGTGCCCACGACGAGCGCGGTGAAGAGCACCAGCCCGACGGCGAGCAGCAGGATCGGCCGGAGGTTGAGCCGGAACGCGGGAACCGACGTCTTCAGCGCGGCCACATAGAGCAGCGGCGGCAGGATGCCCACCAGCACCAGTTCCGGGTCGAGGCGGACCTGCGGGAAGCCGGGCACGAAGGACAGGCCGAGGCCGAGCACGACCAGCAGGATCGGCGCCAGCAGGCCGAGCCGCCGGGCCAGCGCCGCGCCGAAGGTCGCGATCGCGAGAAAGACCACGACCTCGATCAGAGCTTCCATGGGGTACGAGCCTAGGCGGCCGGGGGCCGCGGCGTGATCACGAGGCGGTACGGAGTTTCGGCAGCACCTCGGTGCCGAACGCGTCGATGAAGGCGCGCTGCTCCTGCCCGACGTGGTGCAGGGCGATCTGGTCGAAGCCCAGCGCCACGTACCCCTCCAGCCAGCCGACGTGCCGGCCGAGGTCGGCGGAGACGTTGACCACCGAGGCGACCCTCTCCATGGGCACGTCCTCGCTGACCTTGTCGAAGTGGTCGGCCAGTTCCAGGTCCCAGCAGACCGGCGGGGCGAAGACGTTGCTGCGCCACTGGTCGTACGCGACGGCCTCGGCCTCGGCCTGGTCGGGGGCCCAGCTCACGTGCACCTGGAGGTGCAGTGGCCCGCGCCCGCCCGCGTCGCGGTAGGCGTCGATCATCCGCCGCAGGTGCGCCACCGGCGCGTTGACCGTGATGAGTCCGTCGGCCCACTCGGCGCACCACCGGGCGGTCTCGACGCTGACCGCCGCGCCGATCAGGGCGGGCGGCTGCTCGGGCCGGGTCCACAGCTTCGCCCGGTCGACGGTGACCAGGCCGTCGTGGCTGACCTCCTCGCCCGCGAGCAGCGCCCGGATCACGTCCACGCACTCGCGCAGCCGGGCGGCACGGACGTCCTTGCGCGGCCAGCCGGTGCCGGTGATGTGCTCGTTGCTCGCCTCGCCGGTGCCGAGGGCGGCCCAGAACCGGCCCGGGTACATGGCGGCGAGGGTGCCGATGGCCTGCGCGATGATGGCCGGGTGGTAGCGCTGGCCGGGCGCGTTGACCACACCGAACGGCAGGTTGGTGGCCTGGAGCGCGGCGCCGAGCCAGGACCAGGCGAAGCCGGAGTGGCCCTGCCGGGCGCTCCACGGCGAGAAGTGGTCCGACGACATGGCGGCGTCGAAGCCGGCCCGTTCGGCGTGGGTCACCGCCGCCAGCAACTTCGCCGGGTGGATCTGCTCGTGGGACGCGTGGAAGCCGAACACCGTCATGGGCGGATGTCCTACCCATGACGGTGTCCGGCCAATCGCGACTACTCGGAGTGCGCCCCCGCTCCGGCGCCGACCTTCCCCTCGCCGACCCAGACGGTCTTGGTGTTGCAGAACTCGCGCATGCCCACGGCCGACAGCTCGCGCCCGTACCCGGAGTTCTTCACACCGCCGAAGGGCAGCTCCGGATAGGACGTGGTCATGCCGTTGATGAAGACGTTGCCGGCGTCCAGGTCGACGGCGAAGCGCTCCTGCTCGGCCGGATCGGTCGTCCAGGCGTTGGAGCCGAGGCCGAAGTTGGTGCCGTTGGCGACCTCGATGGCCTCCTCGTAGGAGCCGACCCGGTAGAGGCCGGCCACCGGCCCGAACACCTCCTCGGACCACATCCGCATGCCCGGCCGCAGGTCGGTGACCACGGTCGGCGGGTAGTACCAGCCGTCGCCGGACGGCTTCTCGCCGCCGCAGAGCACGGTGGCGCCGTTGTCGACCGCGTCCTGCACCTGGGCGTGGATCTCGTCCCGGCCGCCCTCGCTGGCCAGCGGGCCGACGTCGGTGTTCCCGTCCATCGGGTCGCCGACACGCAGCGCCGACATCCGGGCGGCGAACTTCTCGGCGAAGGCGTCGAAGACGTCGGTGTGCACGATGAACCGCTTGGCGGCGATGCAGGACTGGCCGTTGTTCTGGCAGCGGGCCGTGGTGGCCACCTCGGCGGCCTTGTCCAGGTCGGCCGAGGGCATCACCACGAACGGATCGCTGCCGCCCAGCTCCAGCACGGTCTTCTTGAGTTCCCGCCCGGCGGTCTGGGCGATCGAGCGGCCGGCCCGCTCGCTGCCGGTGAGCGTGGCGGCCCGGACCCGGGGGTCGCTGAGGATCCGGTCCACGGCGTCGGAGCCGACCAGCAGGGTGGTGAACGCGCCCTCCGGGAACCCGGCGCGGCGGAACAGCTCCTCCAGGTAGAGGGCCGTCTGCGGGACGTTGGAGGCGTGCTTGAGCAGCCCGGTGTTGCCGGCCATGAGGGCCGGCGCGGCGAACCGCATCACCTGCCAGAGCGGGAAGTTCCACGGCATCACGGCGAGCACCGGGCCGATCGGCTGGTGGCGGACGTACGCCCGCTTGGCCTTGACCGCGACGGCGTCGGCGGGCTCGTCGGCGAGCATCCGCGGGGCGTTGTCGGCGTAGAAGCGGCAGGCGACGGCGCACTTGGTGACCTCCGCCTTCGCCGCCGCGTACGTCTTGCCCATCTCGGTGGTCATGAGCCGGGCGGTCTCGTCCCGCTCGGCCTCCAGCAGGTCGGCCGCGGCGATCATCCACCGGCCGCGCTGGGCGATCGTGGTCTCCCGCAACTGCCGGAAGGCCAGGTCGGCCCGTTCGATCGCCGCGTCGATCTGCTCGTCCGACATCGGGTCGTACGTCTTGAGCACCTGTCCGGTGGCGGGATTGGTGGTGGCGATGGGCATGTCGTACTCCTGTCACTCGAACAGCGAGTGCCGCACGCCCGGCTCCTCGCGGCGGCGCGCGGCGCGGCGGCGCTGGATGACGAACAGGTCGACCACGGCCACGACGGCGAGGATCGCGCAGACGACGCCCAGCCAGGTCACGCCGGCGGCGAACGCGAGCACCGCGAAGACGGTCATGATGACCAGGCCGAAGAGGGCGAGGGCGAGCCGCAGGTTCAGCGCGCTGTACGCGTGGCCGACCGTGCCGCGGGCACGGCGGGGCTGTGATCGCGTCATTCCTCCGGCCTACCCCGGCACGGCCCGCGCTAACCGGCTCCCCGCGCGCGGCCGGTGATCCCGCACACGAAGCGGGTACGCGCCGGATGCGTCCGACCCGGCCGTGCGTTACACCGGTCTGCCCGGACCGGCGGAGATCCCGGCGGCGGCGGAGAGGATGGGCATGACCACGACGCACGCGGTACCCGTGACCGTCGCCGTCTCGCGGCGCGCCGACCCGGCGCGCACCGACGAGATGGTGGCGTGGATGCGGGCCGGTACGGCGCTGGCCGAGAGCTTCCCGGGATTCCTCGGTGCCGGGTTCGTCCGCAGCGCACCGGGCTCGCCCGAGTGGCACGTCATGTACCGCTTCGCGAACCAGGACACGCTGCGCGGCTGGGAGGACTCCCCGCAGCGGCACTGGTGGCTCAGCTCGGCGCAGGGCATCGTCGAGCACACCCGGGTCGAGCGCCGCACCGGCATCGAGGGCTGGTTCGACCCGCCGGTGGACCACGTGGTCGAGACGTTCGCGGCCGGCGACGCCGAGCCGGCGGCCACGCCGGCCGCGCCGGCCGCGCCGCCGCGCTGGAAGCAGGCGGTCACCATCTGGCTGGCGTTCTTCCCGCTCAGCCTCACCACGACCCTGCTCACCGCGCGGTTCCTCGCCGACGTGCCGCTGGCGGCGCGGACGCTGCTCATGACGCTGTGCCTGACGCCGCTCATGACCTACCTGGTGCTGCCCCGGATCACCCGCGCGCTGCACTGGTGGCTGCACGGCCAGCCGGCGCCCTGGCGGCGCTGACGCCCGTTCACGAACCGTCCGCCCGACGGCGGGCGTCGGTGCCGGAAGGGCCGTCCGGCGCGGTCAGGGGCGGCGCGGGACGGGCAGCTGGCGCGGGCCGCCCCGGTAGAGGGCGCGGGCCCGGTCGGCGAGATCCCTGGTGGCCGACGAGTTGGCCCAGGTGCCGAGGATGATCGCGGCGCCGGGGATCACCTTGGCGAACAGCCGCTTGGCGGCGCGTACCCCGGCCATCCGGGCCAGCCGGACGCCGAGCTGGAGCATCACCCGGCCAAGCGGGTTCTGCCCGCCCATGCCGAACAGCGCGCCGGCCCGTTCCCGACCGGCGGCCACCCCGAGGGCGAGTCGGGCGCTCTCGGCGACCTTGTGCACCCGCTGGAGCACGAGCAGGTCGGTGGCCCGGTCGGGGTGGACCGGGTCGACGCCGTACGCGGCGGCCACGTGCAGCACGAGCCGGGCCTGGGTCCAGGCCAGCACGCCCACGTCGATCACCGCGCCGGGCAGCCCGGCCGCCCCGGAGACCGCGCCGGAGAGCCGGGCGTGGTTGACGAACTTGCGCACCGCCTGGTCGGCCAGCTCGTCGGCGGGGACGTCCGGCCGCTGCGCCCGCTCCCGCTCGGCCCACTGCGCCGCCTCCGGCCCGAGCCGGCGCACCGCCTCCAGGGCCAGGTGCTCCGGCGCGTACTGCGGGTCGTCCCGCATCCGGTCCCAGAGCCGGGCCGGCGGCGCCTCGGGCGCCTCCACCGGCGCGGCCGGCTTCGGGGGGACGGTGGGTTCGCCGTCGACGGGGGCGGAGTCGGTCACGAGGGGGCTCCCGGGGGTCGTTGCTGCGGGGGCGGAGCGGTCAGCGCCGGCGGGACGACAGCCGGTTGGCGAGCTGCTTGAGCTTCGCCTGGTTCTCCGGCTTGGCCAGCTCGCGCCGGCCACGGTCGACCAGCTGCTGACCGCGGGGTGACCGCAGGAAGGCGCTGAGCCGTTGCATCAGTGACATGACGTCCTCCTGTCCGCGGTCCCCCCTCATGTGTACCCGGGACCGGCAAGTCCCTGGTACCCGGATCGGCCCCGCGGCAACCCGGGACGTGGTCAGCCCAGGATCTCCTTGACGACCTCGTTGGCCCGCCACTCGTGCTGCGCGTACGCGTCCGGGAACGCCGAGACCTGGACGGCCTGGGCGGCGACCGTGAGCGGCAGGTCCTGCCAGCCGGGGATCTCCTCCAGGGCGGAGAGGAACGCCTTGGTGGCGTACTCCGGGTCCATCAGTTCCTCGACGGTGCCCCAGCCGCTGCTCGGGCGCTGCTGGAACAGGCCGACCGAGTCGTGGTCCCAACCGATGGCCTGGTGCGGGTAGTTCTGCGACTCGGGCAGCACGGCGCTGGCGTAGTTGAGCAGGGTGCTCTCCTGCATGGCGGTGGCCACCGCGATGACCAGGCCGCGACGCGGCACGCCCATCTCCCGGCCGGCCTGCACGATCTTCTTGGCGTTGTTCATCTGGGTCTGGTCCAGGCCGGCGACCGGGACGATCCGGCGGGGCTTGGGCTTCGCCTTCGGCTTCGGCTTCGCCGTGGCCGAGGGGGTGGACGAGGGGCTGGCGCTCGGGGTGGTCGGGGCGGTGCTCTCGCGGGCCAGGCCGCGGGAGGCGGCGTCGACGGCCGCGCGCTCGGCCATCTCTGCCGAAGCGGCCGGGTTCGGGGTGTCGCCGGCCGGGCGGGCGCCGATCTGGGTGAAGCCGCCCACCAGGCCCAGGCAGCAGACCGCGCCGGTGGCCATGGCCATCTTCGTCCGGCCGGGCCGGGCCGCGAAGGGGTTCAAAAGGGCGTTGAAGCGGGTACGCAGGGAACCGCGGGCCGTGGGTGCCTCGGTGCAAGCGGTCGACTGAACGGGCGAGGGGGTATCGTCCGAACGGTCAGCCGAGCCGTCGAGGCCGTACTGGTCGTCGAGGGTGCCGTCGTCACGCATTCGACGAGGCTAGGCAGGGCAAACCGGGATCACCCAGGCTCATCGGGTGGCCCTCGCCACAGTTCGTGCCCACCGAACCGGACATCGGTCGCCGTCGCGGGTCGCCCGGTGACGGACCTCGCGACCCGGGAATACCTCCGGTCCGGCCAGCCTCGCACCGCCCCGGGCAGGAACCTCGCAGCCTCCGCCGGGTCGCCCAGTGATCGACTAACTCGTCCTTTCGGTGGATCCCCACCCGGACCGGGAGGTGGAGCCGATCCGGGGCCGTCGCCGAATTGTGATCATCAGTCGGCCCGTAACGGAATGGACCACGACGGCCGGTACGTTGGCCGAACGGGGAGCCGTGCACGCACGGCCCACCCGTACGCGTCGACAGGAAGGTCCGAACCGGTGCTCGACCCACACGAGCTCTACGAACTCACCGACGATCTGCCCGATCTCGGCCAACCGGTGCTGATCCAGGCGCTCACCGGCTTCGTCGACGCCGGCAGCGCCACCCGGCTGGCCCGGGAGCAGCTGCTCACCTCCCTGGAGGCGCGGCCCATCGCCCGCTTCGACGTCGACCAGCTCTTCGACTACCGCTCCCGGCGGCCCGTGATGACCTTCGTCGAGGACCACTGGGCCGAGTACGACGCCCCCGCACTGGAGCTGCACCTGCTGCGCGACGACGACGAGACCCCGTTCCTGCTGCTCACCGGCCCCGAGCCGGATCTCCAGTGGGAGCGCTTCGTGGCCGCCGTCGCCGCGCTCTGCACCCGGCTCGACGTCCGGCTCACCGTCGGGCTCAACTCGATCCCGATGGCCGTCCCGCACACCCGGCCCAGCGGCGTCACCGCTCACGCCACCCGGCGGGACCTGATCTCCGGCTACGAGCCCTGGCTCCAGAAGGTCCAGGTGCCCGGCAGCGTCGGCCACCTGCTGGAGTACCGCCTCGGCGAGCAGGGCCGCGACGCGCTCGGCTTCGCCGCGCACGTGCCGCACTACGTCGCCCAGACCGAGTACCCGGCCGCCGCCGAGGCGCTGCTCGCCGCGGTGTCCCGCAGCACCGGCCTGCTGCTGCCCCGCGACGGCCTGGGCGCCGCCGCCGAGGTGGTGCGGGTGGAGATCGACCGCCAGGTCGCGCAGACCGAGGAGGCGGCCACCCTGGTCCAGGCCCTGGAGGAGCAGTACGACGCGTTCGCCCGCGGCCGCGGCGAGAAGAGCCTCCTGGCCCCGGAGACGGGGCCGCTGCCCACCGCCGACGAACTCGGCGCCGAGCTGGAACGCTTCCTCGCCGAGCAGACCCGTCCCGGAGACACCGACACCCCGCGGGGGTGACCCGGCGGGGTGGCCGCGGATGGGGCAGGCTGGAGACATGCGCCTGGCGACCTGGAACGTCAACTCGGTGAAGGCCCGCCTCCCCCGCCTGCTCGACTGGCTGGCCACCACGAAGCCCGACGTCGTCTGCCTGCAGGAGACCAAGTGCCCCGACGGGGCCTTCCCGGTCGCCGAGGTGGGCGAGCTGGGCTACGAGGCGGCCAGCCACAGCGACGGCCGGTGGAACGGCGTGGCCATCCTGTCCCGCGTGGGCCTGGCCGACGTGGCGGTCGGCTTCCCCGGCGAGCCGGGCTTCCCGCTGCCCGAGGCCCGCGCCATCTCGGCCACCTGCGCCGGCCTGCGGGTCTGGTCGGTGTACGTACCCAACGGCCGCTCCCCCGACGACCCGCACTACGTCTACAAGCTGGCCTGGTTCGCGGCGCTGCGGGACGCCCTGGAGCCGGAGGTGGCCGGCGGGCTGCCGCTCGCGGTCTGCGGTGACTTCAACGTCGCACCGACCGACGACGACGTCTGGGACCCGAAGCTCTTCGTCACCTCCACCCACGTCACCCCGCCCGAGCGGGCCGCCCTGGCCGCACTGCGCGACCTCGGCCTCAGCGACGTGGTGCCGACCCCCATGAAGGGCCCGCACCCCTACACCTACTGGGACTACCGGGCCGGCATGTTCCACCAGAACAAGGGCATGCGGATCGACCTGGTCTACGCATCCGCGCCGTTCGCCCGCGCGGTCACCTCCGCGTACGTGGACCGGGAGGCCCGCAAGGGCAAGGGCCCGTCCGACCACGCACCGATCGTGGTCGACGCCGACCTCGTGCCGGCCGTCGAGACGTTCTGAGCCGGATCGTTAGGGTGGAACCATGGCAGTCGTGAAGATCAACGCGATCGACGTCCCGCCGGGTGCCGGCGAGGAGCTGGAGAAGCGGTTCGCCGCCCGGGCCGGCGCGGTGGAGAACTCCCCCGGCTTCCTCGGCTTCGAGCTGCTCCGCCCGGTCGCCGGGGAGAACCGGTACTTCGTCTACACCCGCTGGGAGACGGAGGAGGCGTACCAGGCGTGGGCGCAGGGGCCGTCCCGGGCCGCGCACGCCGGCGGCGAGGGCGGGGAGCCCCGCAAGCCGGTCGCCACCGGGGCCACGCTGCTGGAGTTCGAGGTCGTCCAGCACGTCCCCGGCAAGGGCTGACCACTCCTACTTCTGGAACATGGTCGACGCCACGTCGGCCATGAGCTTGAGGGCCCAGTCGAGCTGTGGGCAGGTGTCCCGGTCGCGGCACTCCAGGCAGCCACCGGCCCGCCACGGCTGGTCGAGGGCCCGGGTCCAGTGCGTGTCGATGATCCGCATCATCACGAACAACTCGTCGGCGGGCGTGATCTCCCCTTCATCCATCGGCATGGCCGACGCCTTTCACCAGATCCAGGTGGTGCTTCACGGCACGGCCCCAGCGTTTGCCGAACGAAGGACCCGCTGCCGGACAGCTTAGAGACCTTTAGTACCTAAGGCAATGTTGGTGTTGAAGGTGGATGCCGCTCATGATCCGATGGGAGGTGCCGAACGAAGGAACCTCCACATGCCAATCCCCACCACCGGCTATCGCGAGGTGGCCGAGGACATCGCTGCCCGCATCAGGAGCGGCGAGTACCCGCCCGGCGAGCGGCTGCCGACCTACAAAGAATTCGCTGACCTCTACAGCGTCAGCGTCACGACCGTGCAGCGGGCGATCATCATCCTCCAGGATCGCGGACTGGTCGTCGGGCTCCAGGGCCGCGGCCTCTGGGTCGCCGAGCAGACACCCCGCTGACCGCCGCCGGCGCGATCCTTTCGGATCTTGGCGAGTTGCCGTTCGGTGCTGACGGAAGGTCTCCAAGATCTCGTGCGCCGTCCGGGTTCGGTGGCTGTCGGCGCGCGCGGCGGCTCTGAGTCGTTGCCGACATCAGCTCGAAAGGCGCCCGCGGATGCCCGCCCCGGTCGCCGCTCCCTCTCCAGCGCCTACGAACTTGATGTCGCAGATGGATCAGCCTGGTGCTGCTGCCGCCAGAGGTGACTCGTCCACGTCATCAAGTTCGTAGCGGCTCGTGGACCATCGCCGACCCGCCACGGCGCCGATCGCGGCCCGGCGCGCAGGATCCGCGTCAGGGATTGCGGGTGTCGAGCAGGGAGGCGAAGGCGATCACGTTGTCCTCGTAGCCGGTGTGGCCGCCCACCCACTCGCCGCCGCAGGTGATCAACCGCAGCTCCGCGGGGCCGGACTCGCCGTAGACGCGGTCGGCGGGGAGGTTGGCCTTGTCGAAGTACTCGACGGTGTCGACCTTGAAGGTGACCACGCTGCGGTCCGACCGGGTCACCTCGATGCGGTCCCCCGGCTTCAGGTCGTGCAGCCGGTAGAACACGGCCGGCCCGCTCTTGGTGTCCACGTGCCCGACGATGATCGCCCGTCCGGGGTCGCCGGGCACCGACCCGCGGTTGTACCAGCCGGTCTGGTTGTGCTCGGTCAGCGGCGGGACGTCGATCGAGCCGTCGCGCGCCTGGCCGACCGGGGTGACCGGGGCGGTGACCTTGATGGCCGGCACGGCGAGGCGGACCGGGAGGCTGGCGGGCTCCCGCGCGCGGGCCGGCTCCGCGGTGCGCCGGCTGGACCCGGTCGCCACGTCGGCCCAGTCGAACGGCCCGGCGGTCCGGCCCAGCCCGGCGCCGGTGGCGAAGACCCCGACCAGCACCAGCAGCACGGCGAGCGGCACCGACCACGGGCTGCGGCCGGCCGTCCGGGCCGACCGGGTGGTGGACTGGGCCGCCCGGGTGGCGGGCTGAGGGGTGGGGTCCGTGGCCATGGCGGGGCTCAGCGCCGGGCGGCGCCACGGAGGAGACGGGGCTGTCGGCGGGACGCGACCACGCCGACCACCGCGCCGGCCACGGTCAGCGCGAGCCCGACCGGCACGAGCAGCCCGCCGAACCCGCCGCCGGCGGTGCCGCCGAAGCCGGTCGCCGGGCCTCGGCTGGGCTGCACCCGCTTGACCACCTGGAGCATGGTCGACGCGGTCTGCCCGCCCGGGCACTCCAGCTTGACCCGGTAGTTGCCCGGTCGCGTGCGGTCCCGGACCATCGGCGAGGCGGTGAGCAGGCCCCGCTGCGGCTGCACCTGGACCCGGCCGAACGCGTCGGAGACCACGGTGGCCGGCACCGAGTTGTCCCGGCAGCTCGCCCGGATGCCGACCAGGAAACCGGCCTCGACGGTGCTCGGGGTCACCTCCACGAAGATCACGTCGGCGGGCGACGGCTGGGTCTCCGGCTGGCCGGGCACGGGCTCGGCGGCGACCACCGAGCCGGCAGACCCGAGGGCGGCAGACCAGAGGGCGGCAGCGGGCGGGGCGGCGTGGGCGGGCACCGCGCCGACCAGGGGGGCGGTGCACGCGGCGGCCGCGACCAGCAGCGCCGCACGTCCGGTGACTGACACCATGCCCCCTCCCGGCCTCAGCGGTGTCGGGCGGCGGGCCACCCGTCCTGCCGTACGGGATGAATCCTCTCACCCCCGGCCGTCCGTCACATCCGATCCGCTCCGCCGGTCGCGTACGCTCGGGTCGCTGTGACCTCCACCGACTTCAGCGCCGCGCCGCCGGCCCACGCCTCCCGTATCCGCACCTTCCACCCGCGGCGCGGGCGGATGAGCGACCGGCAGCGCGACGCGCTGGCCCGGCTCTGGCCCGCGTACGGCCTGGAGATCGACGACCTGGACGGGCCGTGCGATCCGGCGGCGCTGTTCGGACGGCGGGCGCCGCTGGTGCTGGAGATCGGCTCCGGCATGGGCGACGCCACCGCGGCGATGGCGGCCGCCGACCCGGACCGACACTATCTGGCGGTTGAGGTGCACACGCCCGGAATCGCCAACCTGCTCGACCTGGTCGAACGGCACGGCCTGGACAACGTGCGGGTGGCCAAGGGCGACGCGCTGGACCTGGTGCGGGCCATGCCGGAGGGCTGCCTCGACGCGGTCCACGTCTTCTTCCCCGACCCGTGGCCGAAGACCCGCCACCACAAGCGGCGGATCATCCAGCCGGCGCACGTGGCTCTGCTGCGCTCCCGGCTGGTCCCCGGCGGGACGCTGCACTGCGCGACCGACTGGGCCGAGTACGCCGAGTCGATGCGGGAGACGCTGACCGCCGACCCGGAGCTGATCGACGTGCACGGCGGTTTCGCGCCCCGCCCGGCGCACCGGCCGGTGACCAAGTTCGAGCGGCGGGCGCTGACCGCCGGGCGGGAGATCTTCGACCTGGTGCACCGGCGGCGCTGAACCCGGTTGGCGCGGCGGCCCATGATCCAGGCACGATGGGAGCCGCCATGACTCTCACCGCCGCGCTGCCGAAGAGCGCCGACCCCGACACCCTCTACGACGCGTTCGCCGGCTGGGCGTCCGAGCGCGGCTTCGCCCTCTACCCCCACCAGGAGGAGGCGGTCATCGAGATCGTCTCCGGCGCGAACGTGATCATGAATACGCCGACCGGCTCGGGCAAGAGCCTGGTGGCGATCGCCGCGCACTTCGCCGCGCTGGCCGACGACCGCACCACCTTCTACACCGCGCCGATCAAGGCCCTGGTCTCGGAGAAGTTCTTCGCCCTCTGCGAGGTCTTCGGCGCGGAGAACGTCGGCATGCTCACCGGCGACGCCAGCGTCAACGCCGACGCCCCGATCATCTGCTGCACCGCGGAGATCCTGGCCAACCTGGCGCTGCGCGAGGGCGCCCGGGCCGACGTCGGCCAGGTGATCATGGACGAGTTCCACTTCTACGCCGAGCCCGACCGGGGCTGGGCCTGGCAGGTGCCGCTCATCGAACTGCCGCAGGCCCAGTTCGTCCTGATGTCCGCCACGCTCGGCGACACCACCCGCTTCGTGGACGACCTGACCCGGCGCACCGGGCGGCCGACCGCCGTCGTCCGCTCGGCCGAGCGGCCGGTCCCGCTCCTCTTCTCGTACGCGATGACGCCGCTGCACGAGACCCTCGAGGAGCTGCTGAACACCAAGCAGGCCCCGGTCTACGTCGTGCACTTCACCCAGGCCGCCGCGCTGGAGCGCGCCCAGGCGCTGATGAGCGTGAACGTCTGCACCCGGGCCGAGAAGGACATGATCGCGAGCGCGATCGGCAACTTCCGGTTCACCTCGGGCTTCGGCAGGACCCTGTCCCGGCTGGTGCGGCACGGCATCGGCGTGCACCACGCCGGCATGCTGCCCAAGTACCGCCGCCTCGTCGAGACCCTGGCCCAGGCCGGGCTGCTCAAGGTCATCTGCGGCACCGACACGCTCGGCGTCGGCATCAACGTGCCGATCCGCACCGTGCTCTTCACCGGCCTGTCGAAGTACGACGGCACCCGGACCCGGCTGCTCAAGGCCCGCGAGTTCCACCAGATCGCCGGCCGGGCCGGGCGGGCCGGGTTCGACACCCTGGGCCGGGTCGTGGTGCAGGCCCCCGAGCACGTCATCGAGAACGAGAAGGCCCTCGCCAAGGCGGGCGACGATCCCAAGAAGCGCCGCAAGGTGGTGAAGAAGAAGCCGCCGGAGGGCTCGATCGGCTGGGGCGAACCCACCTTCCAGCGCCTGGTCGAGGCCGAGCCCGAGCCGCTGACCTCCAGCTTCCAGGTCAGCCACTCGATGCTGCTCAACGTCATCGGCCGCCCCGGCGACGCGTTCGCGTCGATGCGGCACCTGCTCACCGACAACCACGAGGACCCGGCCGCGCAGCGCCGGCACATCCGCCGGGCCATCGCCATCTACCGGGCGCTGCGGGCCGGCGGCGTGGTCGAGGAACTGCCCGAGCCGGACGAGCAGGGCCGGCGGGTGCGGCTCACCGTCGATCTCCAGCTCGACTTCGCGCTCAACCAGCCGCTCTCCCCGCTCGCCCTGGCCACCGTCGAGCTGCTCGACCGGGAGTCCCCGTCGTACGCGCTCGACGTGCTCAGCGTGATCGAGTCGATCCTGGACGACCCGCGTCAGGTGCTCTCCGCACAGCAGTTCAAGGCCCGCGGCGAGGCGGTCGCCGCCATGAAGGCCGAGGGCATCGAGTACGAGGCCCGCCTCGAACTCCTCGACGAGGTGACCTGGCCGAAGCCCCTCGCCGAGCTGCTGGAGTCGGCGTACGAGATGTACCGGCAGGGCCACCCCTGGGTCGCCGACCACCAGCTCTCCCCCAAGTCCGTGGTCCGCGACATGTACGAGCGGGCCATGACGTTCACCGAGTACGTCCAGTTCTACGGCCTGTCCCGCTCCGAGGGGCTGGTGCTGCGCTACCTCGCGGACGCGTACAAGGCGCTGCGGCAGACCGTCCCCGAGGACGCCCGGACCGAGGAGCTGGCCGACCTCATCGAGTGGCTGGGCGAGCTGGTGCGCCAGGTCGACTCCAGCCTGATCGACGAGTGGGAGCGGCTGCGCAACCCGTCCGACGTCGCGGAGGTGGCCGCGTCGCTGGACGACCGGCCGCCGGCGGTCACCCGCAACGCCCGGGCCTTCCGGGTGCTGGTGCGCAACGCGCTGTTCCGCCGGGTCGAGCTGGCCGCGCTGCGGCGCTGGGACCTGCTCGGGGAGCTGGACGGCGAGAACGGCTGGCACGCGGACGCGTGGGCGGACGCGCTGGAGCCGTACTTCGAGGCGTACGACTCGATCGGGGTGGGGCCGGACGCGCGCGGGCCGGCGCTGCTGATGATCGAGCAGGGCCGGGAGAAGTGGACCGTACGCCAGATCCTGGACGACCCGGAGGGCGACCACGACTGGGGCATCAGCGCTGAGATCGATCTCGCGGCCTCCGACGAGGCGGGCGCCGCCGCCGTCCGGATCACCGACGTCGGGCAGCTGTAGGCCAGCGCCCGGACGGCCGCCCTACGAGCAGAACGGTGGGGGGTCGTCCGGGTCCTTCGGGATGCCCAGCGTCGCGCAGTCGAACGCGCTGCCCTGCCCGTGCACCCGCCAGCCGTGGCTGGTGCTGTACCGGAACAGGTACATGCCGTCGCCCTGCTGGTGAGGGTCCCAACCCGTGGCCCAGCCCTTCCAGCAGTCCACGGTGTCCGCGGCGATCCGGTAGCCGCCCGGCAGCCCGGGCACCCGATCCAGCGTCGCCGCCGTGACCGGGCAGCCACCCTCGGGACGCTCACTCGCCGTCGTGGTGGGCGGCCCGGACGGGGACGTCGACGCCGGACGGGACGGGGACGGTGACGTGGAGGTCCGGTGCGGCGAGGGCTCGGTGGTGGGGGCAGCCGGCGGTGCGTCGGCGCCCGGTGGCGGGGTGGGGCCGGGGACGCCGGCCGACAGGGCCGCGCCGGTGACGACCGCCGCCACGCCGGCGGCTGCGGCGGCCCCCGTGGCGATGGCGCGGCGCCGGCGCAACCGGCGGGACGTGTGCAACGCGCGCTCGTACAGGTCGGGGCTGCCGCCGTGCTCGGCCAGCTCGTTCATGGCGCCGCGCAGCCGGGTGAAGTCGTCGGTCATCGGGACCCTCCCTTCGGCTCCGCGGCGGGCAGCAGCTCGGGCGCGACCGTCCGCAGCCGTGCCAGGGCCTTGCTCGTCTGGCTCTTGATCGTGCCGACCGAGCAGGACAGCAGGTCGGCGGCCTCGGCCTCGGTGCGGTCCTCGAAGAAGCGCAGCACCAGCACCGCGCGTTGGCGGCGGGTGAGCTGGGCCAGTGCCCGGTGCAGCGAGATCCGCAGGTCGACGCGACCCGCGTGATCACTGTCCGGTTGGGCCAGGTCGGCCAGTTCTCCGGGCAGGCTCTCGGCGAGCCGGGTCCGCCGCCAGCGACGGATGTGCAGGTGGTACATCGCGGTGCGGGTGTAGGCCTCGAAATGTCCCTCGTCGGCGAGCCGGTGCAGCGCCCGATGGGTGCGTGCCAGCGCATCCTGCACCAGGTCCTCGGCGAGGTGCCGATCGCCGGTCAGGAGGAACGCCGTGCGCTGCAGCGCCGGCGTCCGGGCCCGGACGAACGCGCAGAAGTCGGCCTCGGCCGGATCCTCCGGTCCGATGCGCTTCCTCATCATCGGGGCAACCCGATCCGCCGCTGGTCGGCCACCATCGCTCCGGTCCGCCGTCGTCGGAACACGCACGGACATTGAACTATCCCCGCACCACTAGCCGCCGAACGAGCAGAACGGTGGGGGGTCGTCCGGGTCCTTCGGGATGCCCAGCGTCGCGCAGTCGAACGCGCTGCCCTGCCCGTGCACCCGCCAGCCCTGGCTGGTGCTGTACCGGAACAGGTACATGCCGTCGCCCTGCTGGTTCCGGTCCCAACCCGTGGCCCAGCCCTT
The DNA here is from genome assembly GCF_900091435.1 of Micromonospora chaiyaphumensis. Lineage (GTDB taxonomy): Bacteria > Actinomycetota > Actinomycetes > Mycobacteriales > Micromonosporaceae > Micromonospora > Micromonospora chaiyaphumensis. The sequence goes on along the minus strand of NZ_FMCS01000005.1, from coordinate 250,511 downwards.
CCAGCAGTCCACGGTGTCCGCGGCGATCCGGTAGCCGCCCGGCAGCCCGGGCACCCGATCCAGCGTCGCGGCCGTGACCGGGCAGCCACCCTCGGGACGCTCACTCGTCGCCATGGTGGGCGGCCCCGACGGCGAGGTCGACGCCGGACGGGACGGGGACGAGGACGGTGCCGGTGGCGCGGAGGCGTCCGGCCGGGCGACGGTGCAGCCGGCCGCCGCGGCGACCGCGACGAGAGCAGCGGGTACGAGAATCCGTGAGCCGATGAGGTGCGTCATACCCCTGTCCAGCCCTCGCGCGCCCGAAGGGTTGCCGGCCCGGAACAAGATTTTCCGCCGCCTTCTGAGAGCCCGCCTCCATCCCTGGGCGATGTCAGACCCGTCGATTAGAATGTATGTACTAATCGAGCTTTTGACCTGGGAGGATGCTCGTGACCGCGCCCACCTCCGCCGCCCCCGTCACCCCCTACGCCACCCTCCTCGGGTTCACCCGCTACGTGGACCGCACCGGGCCCACCAAGGCCACCTTCGTCGGCGGCCTGCGCAAGCAGCGGGCGAGCCGGCACGGGTTCAACCCGCACGGCCAGTTCGTCAAGGCACTCAAGGCCGACGTCGCCTTCCACACCGGCGGCACGCACCTGGCCCAGGTGGCCGACCTGGTCAAGCCGCGCTGGCGCCCGCTCTACGAGGCGCTGGTGCCCGGTGCGACCACGTGGCTGCACTCGCTCGGCGAGCCGGCCGGCGTCGACCTGGCGCAGACCCGCGACGCCCTCGCGATGCTGGGCGACCTGCCCGTGAAGATCAACCCGCAGTTCGGCGTGCGCTACGCCGACGGTCGCGCCGAGGCGATCCGTCTGCACTTCGACGAGGCCCCGCCGAGTGAGGAGACCACCCTCGCGACCCTGCACCTGATGGCCCGGCACATGGACGCGGTCCTGCCGCACGCCGAGCCGGTGCTGGTCGACGTCCGGCGCGGCGAGTCCCACCGGATGCCGGCCGACGTCAAGCCGGAGCAGGTCGAGCAGTGGCTGGCGGGCGAGGCCGCGGCGTTCCGCGCCATCTGGTCCACCGCCGCCTGACCCCGCACCGCGCCCGGCGCCGTCACCGGCGCCGGGCGCGGTGCAGCAGGTACGCGGTCACCAGGCCACCGGCCAGCACGGCCGCCGCACCCACGGTCTGCCCGGTCTCCAGTGCCACCCGGAAGGCATCCCGGACGAGCGCGCGCTCGCCGTCGGTGCCGGCGGCGGCCAGCGCGGCCGGGAACGAGCCGGCCCCGGCCACCGCGGCGGGCAGCAGGGCGGCGAAGCGCGCGTTCAGCACCGCGCCCAGCACCGCGACACCCAGGCTGCCGCCGACCTCGGTCATCGTGCCGTCGACACCCGCCCCGGCGCCGGCCCGCTCCGGCGGCAGCGCGCTCACCACCGCCTCGACGATCGCCGGATTGGCCAGCGCGCAGCCGGAACCCATGAGCAGCAGGCCGCCGAGCAGCACCGGATACCCGTCGCCGGGGGTGTACGTGACGGCCAGCAGGCCGACGGCGAGCAGTGCCATCCCGACGGCGACCGCGGCCGGCCGTCCCATCCGGCGGATCAGCGCGGCGGCCACCCCGGTGAGGTTGAGCACCACGATGGACAGCGCGAACGGCGCCATCCGAAGCCCGGCCTCCCAGGCCGGATAGCCGCGGACGAACTGCAGGTGCTGGGTGAGCAGGAACAGCGCGCCGGTCGCACCGAAGGTGATCAGCACGACCCCGGAGACCGCGCCGGTGAACCGGGGGTCGCGGAACAGCCCCATGTCCAGCATCGGGTCGCTGACGCGGTGTTCCCAGGCGACGAAGAGGCCGAGCAGCACGGCGCCCGCGACGGCCGCGGCGAGCACCGCCGGAGCGACCCAGCCCTCCTCCGGCCCGGCGGTGATCGCCCAGACCACACCGGTGAGCCCGGCCGTCGACAGCAGCACGCCGAGCACGTCGAGGCGGCCGGTGACCGCCTTACGGGACTCCGGCACCAGCAGCCGGACGGCCACCAGGCAGACCAGCACCACCGGCACGTTCACCAGGAAGATGGCCTGCCACGGCAGGTGGGCCAGGATGGTCCCGCCGACCGGTGGCCCGACCGCGAAGCCCAGCGCGCTGGTCGCCGCCCAGACCCCGATGGCCCGCTGCCGCGCCGGCCCCTCGAACACCTGCACGGCCACCGCCAGGGTGGCCGTGACCAGCAGCGCGCCGCCGACACCCATCCCGGCCCGGGCCGCGATGAGCTGGCCGGTGGTGGTGGCCAGCCCGGCCGCCAGCGAGCCGGCCCCGAACAGCACCAGCCCGGCCAGCAGCATCCGCCGCCGGCCGTACCGGTCGGCCGCGCTGCCGGCGCTGATCAGCAGGCCGGACAGGACCAGGGCGTACGCGTTGATGATCCACTGGACCTCGCTGGTGCTGGCGCCCAGCTCGGTGGTGAGCACCGGCACGGCCACGGTGAGCACGGTGTTGTCGAGCACCACGGTCACCTGGGCCAGGCAGAGCACGGCCAGGATCCACCAGCGGTGCCGCAGCACCGCCGGCCCGACCGGGGCGACCGGCGCGGCGAGGGCGCTCACGGCTGCGGGGCGTACGGGGCGAGGGGGTTGGCCAGCGTCCCGACGAACTGGAGCGCCGCCGACGGGTCCGCGAGGTCGACCATCTGCTGGTTGTTGCGCAGTTGCAGCCGGTTGAGGCAGGAGAGCACGAACTCCGGGGCGAACAGGTCGTGCCGCCCGGCCAGGTGCGGCACCGACGCCGTGTAGGCGCCGACGCACTCGGCCACGGTCCGCCAGAACATCTCCTCGTCGAGGATCCCCTCGGTGGCCAGGATCGCGTTGAGGTGGCGCAGGAACGAGTCGAACACGTCGGTGAAGACGCAGAGCACCTTCTCGTCCTCGGGCACGGCGGCGCGGATCCGGCCCACCGCGTCGGGCAGGTCGGCCGACGGGTCCATCACCACGACTTCCTCGGCGATGTCCTTGAAGATCACCCGCTCCACCACGCCGTCGCGGAGCACCAGGATGACGTTCTCGCCGTGCGGCATGAACGCCAGGTCGTACGCGAACAGGGCGTGCAGCACCGGCACCAGATAGGCGTCCAGGTAGCGGCGCAGCCAGTCGGCCGGGGCCAGCCCGGACCCGGCGATCAGCGCACCGGCGAGGGAGCGGCCGGCCCGGTCGACGTGCAGCAGCGACGCCATGGTGGCCGGCCGGCGGCCCGGCTCCAGCCCGGGCACCGGGCTCTCCCGCCAGAGCGCGGCGAGCATCTTCCGGTACGGCGAGTACCGGTCGGTGGCCGCCTCGAACTGCCGGTGCCGGTAGCCGATGGCCGCCCGCTCCCGGATGATCGACAGCCCGGTCCGCCCGAACACCGGGTCGGCGGCGATCAGGCCGGCCAGCCAGTCGTTGATGGCCGGGGTGTGCTCCATGTACGCGGCGGACAGCCCGCGCATGAAGCCCATGTTGAGCACCGAGAGCGCGGTCTTCACGTAGTGCCGGTGCGGGTCGGTGAGGTTGAAGAAGGTGCGCACCGACTGCTGGGCCAGATGCTCGTCCGGCCCCTCGCCGAGCGGCACCAGGTGCCGCCGTGCCACCTCGCCGGCGAAGGTGACCGCCAGCTTGTTCCACCACTGCCACGGGTGCACGGGCAGCAGGAGGTAGTCGGCCGGGTCGAGGCCGAGCCCGGTGAGGGTGCGGGCGAACCCGGCCAGGGTCTCGTCGCCCAGTTCGGCCCGGACATGGGTGTCGTAGTCCAGGTCGGCGGCGCAGGTGAACGTGGTGTGGTCGCGGTGCGCGGCGAGCCAGAGCAGCCGGACCGGCTGGCCGGCCTCCGGGGCGTACCGGTGGTGGTCGTGCACGCCCCAGCCGATCCGCCCGCTGTTGGCCACGAAGCACGGATGGCCCTCGGTCATGGCCGTCTCGATCTGCTGGAAGTCCGCCCCGACCAGCTCCGCCGCCGTCAGCTCGGGCCGGGCCGACTTGTAGGCGAGCCCGGCCAGGGTGGAGGTGATCTCCTCCAGGTAGACGGGCAGGACGGCGTCGGTGAGGCCGAGCGCGCCGCGCAGCTCCAGGCAGAGGTCGACCGCGTCCAGCGGGGCCTCCCGCCCGTCGACGTGCCGGGTCAGGCCGGCGGGGTCGATCCACCAGTGGTTCAGGCTGAGCCGCCGGGCCGCGAAGCGGTACTCGACGGTGCCGTCGTCGCTGCGTACCCGGTAGTGGCCGGGGCCCTGCCGCTCGGGGGTGATGAGCCGTTCGTGGGCGAACTCGGCCAGGGCCTTGCGGACCAGCCGGCGGTTGGCGGCGGCCCACAGGTCGGGGGTGAGGTGGTCGACGGCGGCGGAGGGGGTGGTCACGCGGGGTACCTCTCAACGGGTGGCGGCGAACTGCTCTCGGGTGCAGACGCTGAGCAGGGCGGTCTTCTCGGGCTTGGCGATCGGGCCGACGACGCGGAAGCCGACGGCCGCGTTCAACGCGTGCACGGCGGTGTTGCGCACGTCGGGCTCGACCACCACCCGGCGGGTGGCCGGGTCGGCGAAGAGCCAGTCCAGCACCGTGGTGATCACGGCGAGGGTGAAGCCGTGCACCGGCGCCTCGGTGGGCGCGCAGAGGAAGTGCATCCCGACGTCGCCCTCGGCCGGGTCGTAGAGACCGACCAGCTCGACCCGGGCCGGGTCGTAGCGCTCGGCCAGGAACGCGGGCCGGCCCTGCCAGCACCCGAGGTACGCGTCGTGGTGCGGGTGCGCGGCGATCCGCCGGTACTCCTCGGCCACCCGGGCGACGTCGGCGTCCTGCATCATCCAGAACACCGCCTTCGGGTGGGTGACCCAGCCGTGCAGCAGCGCGGCGTCGGCGTCCGGGTCGAGCGGGCGGAGGCTGAACTCCCCGAGGCGCGGGTCCACCCGGTGGTGCGTCGGCATGGTCATGAGGCCACCCCGGCCGGGGCGCCGAACTCCTGGAAGGCGATGCTCTTCTCGATCGGGTAGTGCTCGCGGCCGGTCAGCTCGCGGATGATCCACGAGTTGCGGTAGGGCCCCATGCCCAGGTCGGGCGAGGTGACGCTGTGCGTGTGGGTGCCGGCGTTCTGGAGGAAGACGCCCCGTCCCGTGTGGTCGATGCTGTAGTTGCGGGCCACGTCGAAGCGGCCGTGCCCGTCGAAGCGGAGCCGGTCCCGAATGGGGTCGAGGAAGGCGGGCACCCGGTAGTGGTAGCCGGTGGCCAGCACCAGGCCCTCGGTCTCCAGGGTGAAGTCGCGGCCCTGCTCGACGTGGCGCAGCCCCAGCGTGTACGCGCCGCGCGCCGGGTCGTGGGCGGCCTCGGTCAGCTCGGTGTTGGTGAGCAGCCGGGTGGGCACCGGTCCGCCCACGGTCTTCACGTAGAGCAGGTCGAAGATCGCGTTGATCAGCTCGGCGTCGATGCCCTTGAACAGCCCCTTCTGCTCCGCCTCGAGGCGGTAGCGGGTCGGCTCGGGCAGGGCGTGGAAGTAGTCCACGTAGTCCGGAGAGGTCATCTCCAGGGTGAGCTTCGTGTATTCGAGCGGGAAGAAGCGCGGCGAGCGGGTGACCCAGGTGAGCTGGTAGCCGTGGGTGTCGATGTCGGCGAGCAGGTCGTGGTAGATCTCGGCGGCGCTCTGCCCGCTGCCGACCACGGTGATGCTCCGCTTGCCGCGCAGCGCCGCCCGGTGCTCCCGGTACCGCGAGTTGTGGATCACGTCGCCGCCCAGCCCCGCGCAGGCCGGCGGGACGTGCGGCGGGGTGCCGGTGCCGAGCACCAGCCGGCGGGCCCGGTGGGTGACCTCGCGGCCGTCCACCCGGGCGCGCACCACGTACCGGTCGTCCGTGGCGTCGTACTCGATCGCGGTGACCTCGTGTCCGAACCGGACGTTCGGCAGCTTGGCGGCGGCCCACCGGCAGTAGGCGTCGAACTCGCTGCGCAGCGGGAAGAAGTTCTCCCGGATGTAGAACGGGTAGAGCCGGCCGGTCTCCTTGAGGTAGCTGAGGAAGGAGTACGGCGAGGTCGGGTCGGCCAGCGTGACCAGGTCGGCGAGGAACGGCGTCTGCAGGTGCGCGGTCTCCAGCAGCATGCCGGGATGCCAGTCGACGTCGTCGCGGGCCTCCAGGAAGAGGCCGTCGAGGTCGGCGATCGGGGCGGTCAGGCAGGCCAGGCCGAGGTTGTACGGGCCCAGCCCGACGGCGATGAAGTCGTGGGTCGACATGGTTCTCCAGAACGGGCCGTCAGCCGACCGGGCAGGTCAGCTCGTCGGCGGTGCGGGTGCGGGCGTACCAGCCGGCATGTTCGGCGATCAGGTCGAGGACCGCGGCGACGTCGTCCCCGGTGGTCTCGGGGTTCAGCAGGGTGAACTTCAGGTGGTGGGCGCCGTCGACCCGGGTACCGGCGACGAGCGCGGCGCCGGAGGCGGCGAGGGCCTCGCGGGCGTACAGGTTGGCGTCGTCCACGAGGTCGGCGGCCAGGCCGGCGGGGCGCCAGCGGAACACCAGGGTGCTCAGCGTCGGCCGGGTCACCACCTCGAAGCGGGGGTCGGCGTCGAGCAGGTGCCAGGCCTCGCCCGCGCGGTCGACCACCTCGTCGAAGAGCGCGCCGACCGCGTCCGCGCCCATGATCCGCAGGGTGAGCCAGAGCTTGAGCGCGTCGAAGCGGCGGGTGGTCTGGAGGCTCTTGTCGACCTGGTTGGGGATGCGCTGCTCGACGGCACGGGCCGGGTTGAGGTAGTCGGCGTGCCAGGTGGCGTGCCGCAGGGTGCGGCCGTCGCGCACGAGCACGGCGCTGGAGCTGACCGGCTGGAAGAAGGACTTGTGGTAGTCGACGGTCACCGAGTCGGCCCGCTCGATGCCGTCGAGCAGGTGCCGTCGGGTCGGTGAGACCAGCAGCCCGCAGCCGTACGCGGCGTCGACGTGCAGCCACACGCCGGCCGCCGCGCAGATGTCGGCGACCTGCGGCAGCGGGTCGATGCTGCCGAAGTCGGTGGTGCCGGCGGTGGCGACGACGGCCATCACCAGCAGCCCGTCCGCCCGGCAGCGGGCGATCTCCCGGGCCAGCGCGTCGGGGCGCATCCGGCGCTGCGCGTCGGTGTCGACGGTGCGCACCGCGTCCGGGCCGAGGCCGAGCAGCCGGGCGGCCTTCTGCACGCTGAAGTGGCCGGCGGCCGAGGTGAGCACCCGGAGCCGGGACAGCGCCCCGGGTCCGGGCCGCAGGCCGGCCCGTGCCCGGGTCTCCTCGCGGGCCAGCAGCAGCGCCTGGAGGTTGGAGTGGGTGCCGCCGCTGGTGAACACCCCGTCGGCGGCGGGGCCGAGCCCGATCCGCTCGGCCGTCCAGTCGACGAGCCGGCGCTCGATGAGCGTGCCGCCGGCGCTCTGGTCCCAGGTGTCCAGCGAGGAGTTGACGGCGCTCAGCACCGCCTCGCCGAGCAGGGCCGGGATCACCACGGGGCAGTTCAGGTGGGCCAGGTAGCGGGGGTGGTGGAAGTAGACGGCGTCGCGCAGGTAGATGTCGTGCAGTTCGTCGAGGGCCGCGCCGGTGTCACCGAGCGGCCGGTCGAGGTCGACGGCCGCGACGCGCGGGGCGAGGTCGTCCGGGCCGACCCCGGTGAACGGCCGGTCGGCGGTCGCGACCCGGCGGGCCACCCGTTCGACACCCTCGGCCAGCACGCCGCGGTAGCGGTCCAGCGTGCGGGCGGTGAACAGGTGGTCCCGGGCGGCGGCCGGACCGGCGCCGGCCGAGGGGGCCGGAACGGTTGCTCCGGGCAGACTCATGGGCAGTCCTCAGTGGTCGGAAGCGGACACAACGGCGACGGTGCGACGGCACGGACGGTCCGGAGTTGATCGTAACTTAGGTTACCCTAACCTAACTTGCCGGGGTCAAGAGGTCGGGTGCCGCCACGCCGGAATCGGCCCGGCCGACGGCCGCCGGCCCCGCGGGGAAGCGTCGCTGGTGGAGCACGCCGGTCACTACGGCGAGGCCGACCAGCACCACGCAGCCCAGGGCGACCGCGGGGTAGCCCAGCCGGTCGGCCGCGGCCAGGCCGGCCGAGGCCGCCACGAACGAGCAGACCAGCCCGAACGAGGAGAGCACCGTGAAGTCGGTGCCGCCGGTGTCCGGCCGGGAGTAGTCCATGTTGACCGTGTAGAGCACCACGTTGGCCACCGTGTACGCGGCCAGGAACAGGCCGAGCGCGACCACCGTCCCGGCCAGCGGCGCGCGGCCGGTCAGCAGCGGCAGCAACAGCAGCGTGGACACGGCGAGGGAGGCGCCGGCCACCACCAGCACCCGGGACCGGCCGTACCGGCCGATGCCGAGCCCGGCCAGCAGGCCGGCCGCGATCGCGGGCACGCTCGTCACCACGCCGGTTATCACGCCGATCCGCGCGAGCGTCCAGCCGGCGTCGACCAGCGCCGGGGTTACCAGCGCGTACGCCGCGCCGGCCCCGACGTAGAGCAGGGGCACCACGCCGAAGGTCCACCACCGGCAGCCCGGCTGGGCAAACACGGACAGCAGCGCCCGGTACGCCTGCGCCGTGGAGGGCACCCGGTCGGTGCGGGGCGGCTCGCGGAACCGCCACACCACCAGCAGGCCGGCGGCGGTCAGCGCGGCCAGCAGCAGGATCGCCGGCTGCCAGCCGTACCGGTCGTAGACCACCACGCAGGCGCCGCCGCCGAGCAGGTTGCCCAGGTAGCTGGCGGCGACCTGGATGCCGTTGCCGGTGCCGCGGGAGCGGGCCGGGAGCAGCCGCACGGCCACGGCGTCCACCGCGATGTCCTGGGTGGCGGAGAGCAGTACGTACGCGAGGCAGACCGCCACCACCGGGCCGAGCCGGTCGGCGGGGCGGTCGAAGGGCAGCAGCGCGGCCAGCGCCAGCACCAGTCCGGTCTGGAGCACCAGCAGCCAGGAGCGGTAGTGGCCACGGTGGCGCGAGCCGTACCGGTCGAGGATCGGGGCCCAGAGGAACTTGACCGGCCACACCAGACCGACGATCTGGAGCAGGGCCAGGGTCTCCAGGGACGTGCCGCCGTCGCGCAGGATCGCGGTCAGCCCGACGGTGATGAACCCCACCCCGAGGTACTGGGTGACGTAGAGCGTGGTCAGCGTGCCGAGGCGGCCGGTCACCGGGCGCTCCAGTAGCCGAGCGAGGTCACCTGGTGCTTGCCGACGCCGAGGGTGCGGCGCAGGTGCCGGGTGATGTCGCGGGTGCTGGCCGCCTCGGCGGCCACCCAGTAGTGCGCGTCGTCGGCGGCCGGCAGCGCGTCCCGGACGGTCTTCACGAGGCCCTCGCCGTCCCCGCCGCGCGGGATCCAGGTGACCTCGTGGTGGTTCCGGGCACGCGGCGCCAGCGCCCGCTCGCCGTCGTGGGCGTACTCCAGCCAGACCGTGGCCGGCACGTCGGCGGCGGCGTCGAGCAGGCTGTTCACCGCCGGCAGCGAGGCGGCGTCGCCGACCAGGTAGAGGTGGCGCGGGGCCGGCTCGGGCAGGGCGAAGGCGCTGCCCTGCACGGTGGCCTCGACGGTGTCGCCGGCGGCCGCGGTCTCCGCCCACCGGGCGGCGCACCCGTCGTGCAGGGCGAACTCGAGGTGGAACCGGCCGGTGGCCGGATCGGGGTCGACAAGGGTGTACGCCCGCTGGTGCGGCTTGCCGGCGTTGTCGAACCAGAGCCGGATCCACATGGTGGGGTGCACGCCGCAGGCGTCCAGCAGGCCGCCCCCGTCCACCAGCAGCCGCCGGTACCGGTCGCCGACCGGCTCGTTGTCGAGCACGGTGAGCCGGAAGTTCCGCCCGCCCATGGCCCGAAGCACCAGCGCTTCCCAGTTCCGCTTCAACGTGACCCCTCCAGTAAGGTCTGGCTTAGTTAGGGGAGGGTAACCTAAGTTGATGTTCATGATGTGGCCGGCCGGTGACGTCTCCGCGACGGCCGGCCGGTGAGCGGCATCCGGCGCGACGCCTGGGGTGTCCCGCAGCTGTGGGGGGACGACGTCGACGAGCTGGCCCGGCTCCAGGGCCGGGCGGCCGCACTGGACCGGGCCTGGCAGATCGAGGTCGAACGCTGGCGTGCCGAGGGGCGGCTGGCCGAGCACCTCGGCCCGGCCGAGCTGGGCTGGGACCGGTTCGCCCGGCGGGTCCGCCTCGCCGACACCGCCGCCCGCTGCTTCCGGCGGCTCTCCCCCGCCACCCGCCGCTGGGTCACCGCGTACGTCGACGGGGTGAACGCCGGGCTCGCGGAGGGTGCGGCCGGCGCGCCCGAGTTCGCGGCGACCGGCTGCGCCCCCGGCCGGTGGCGGCCATGGTCCCCGCTCGGCGTCTTCCTGGTCCAGCACATCCTCTTCGGCACCTTCCCCAACAAGCTCTGGCGCGCCCACGTCGAGGCCACCCTCGGCCCGGTGGCGACCGGCCTGTTCGCGGTCGAGGGACCGGGCGGGTCGGGCAGCAACGCCTGGGTGGTGCCCGGCGACCCGGCCGCCGGCCGCGGGCCCGTGCTGGCCGGCGACCCGCACCGGGTGCTGGAACTGCCCGGCGTCTACCAGCAGGTCCGGCTGGCCTGCCCCGAGTTCGACGTGCTCGGGTTCGCCTTCCCCGGCGTGCCGGGGCTGCCGCACTTCGGTCACGCTGGCGAGGTGGCCTGGGCGGTCACCAACGCGATGGCCGACTACCAGGACGTCTATCGCGAGCAGGTGCGCCGCGAGGGCGGGCGGGTGCTGGTGCGGGACGCCGACGGCTGGCTACCTGCCCGCCACCACGTCGAGCGGATCCGGGTGCGCGGCAGGGCCCCCGAGCCGGTCGAGGTGATCGAGACCCCGCGCGGACCGGTCATCGACCACGACCGGCACACCGGCGAGGCGCTCAGCCTGCGGATCCCCGCCCGGGTCGAGGCGGACCTCGGCTTCGACGCGCTGCTGCCGCTGCTGCGGGCGCGGACCGTCGACGACGTCAGCGAGGCGCTGCGCGGCTGGGTCGAGCCGGTCAACAGCGTGCTGGTGGCCGACCGGCACGGCGGCGTACACCAGCTCGTGGCCGGGCTGGTGCCGCTGCGCGACGACCGCTGCCGGTGGGTGCCGACACCCGGCTGGGAGCCGCGCTACCGGTGGTCCGGCCGGTACGCCGAGACCAAGCCGGTCGAGGTGGCCGGGATCGCGGTCTGCGCCAACGACCGCCGCGACGACGTGGCCGACCTCGGCGTCGACTTCGCGCCCCCGCACCGCGCCGCACGGATCCGGGACCTGCTCGCCGCGGACGTGCCGTCCCACGCCGTGCACGTCGACACCCGCCTCGCGGCCGGGCCGCTGCGGGCGGTGCTCGACCGGCTCGACCCGGCGACGCTCGACCCGGGGGCACGGGCGCTGCGGGAACGGCTGCGCGCCTGGGACGGCCGGATGGCCGCCGACAGCACCGACGCCGGCGCCTGGGCGGCCTGGCGGACCGCGCTCGTCCGCCGGCTGCACGACCACCCCCGGCTGCGCCCGCTGCGCACCCCCGCCCGGTACGACGAGCTCTTCGCGCCGTGGACCGACCCCCTCGCGCGGCTCGGCCACGCCCTCGACGGGCTGGTGAGCGGGGCGGGCCGGCTCGGGGTGGACGTCGACGCGGTCGCCGCGGCGGCGCTGGCCGAGGTGGCGGCGGCCGGCCCGGCCCGGGCCTGGGGTGAGCGGCACCGCCTGCAGCCCGTGCACCTGGGCGCGGCCCCCGAGGTCGACGCCGCCGTGGCGGCGATGCGCGACCGGGTGGCCCTCGGCGGCGACACCGACTCCGTGCTCGCCACCTCCAGCGTCCCCGGAGTCTCCGACGCCTGCTGGCGCGGCCCGGTGGCCCGCTACGTCTGGGACCTCACCGACCGCTCGCGCAGCCGCTGGGTGGTGCCGTTCGGCGCCTCGGGCCGCCCGGGCGACCCGCACTTCGACGACCAACTGCCGCGCTGGGCGGCCGGCGAGCTGATCCCGGTGCCCGACGCGGACCTCAGGCGAGAAGGAGACCCGTCATGACGTACCAGGAGAAGTTGCCCGACCTCGGCGAGCTGCGGCTCGTCCCGGTCGACCCGGCGGCGGACGCGGCGCTGCTGCACGGCTGGGTGACCCAGCCGTGGGCCCGGTTCTGGGGCATGGGCGAGCACACCGAGGCGGAGGTGCGGGAGGTCTACACGTTCCTCGACGGGCTGGCCACGCACCACGCGTACCTCATCACCCTGGACGGTGCGCCGGTCGGCCTGTTCCAGACCTACCGGCCCGAGGCCGACCCGGTCGGCGAGCGCTACCCCGTCCGGCCCGGCGACGTCGGGATGCACCTGCTGCTCGCGCCCGGCCGGCAGCTCCCGGGCCTCACCTCGGCGGTCGGCCCGGCCCTGGCCCGGTACCTCTTCAACGACCCCACGCGGCAGCGCATCGTCGTCGAGCCGGACGTGCGCAACGAGCGCGCGCTGCGCCGGCTGGAGCGGGAGGGCTTCACCTTCGCCGCCGAGATCGACATGCCCGACAAGCGGGCCCAGCTCGCCTTCCTCACCCGCGACCGGTTCGAGGCCGACCACCCGGCCTGACGAACGACAGCGCCCGCCCGGCACGGGGCCGGGCGGGCGCGGACGGTCGGTCGGCTCAGGCGGCCAGGTACTTCTCCAGGTCGTCCAGGATCTTGTTGGCGGCGCCGACGCCGATGCCGGTCATCCAGACCTCGTCGGAGACCACGTGCGCCTTGCCCGCCTTCACCGCGGACAGGCCCTGCCAGAGGCTGCCGGCCGTGACCTTGGCCTGCTCGGCGGCGGCCTTCTCGCCGTACGCGGTCACGAAGACCACGTCGCCGTCGACCTCGTTCACCCGCTCGGCGCTGACCAGGTCGAAGCGCTTGTCCTCCTTGCCCTCCAGCAGCTGCCGCTGCGGGCGGCCCAGCCCGGTGTCGCCGACCACGATGCCCGAGAACGAGTCCGGGCCGTATACCCGGATGTTGCCCGGGATGAAGCGCACGATGGAGATCTTGCGCGACGCGGCGTCGCCGAGCTTCGCGCCGAAGTCCTTGGCCCGCTTCTCGTACGCGGCCAGCTGGTCCTTGGCCTCCTGCTCCTTGCCAAGCGCCTTGCCGTCGAGGAGGAAGTTCTCCTTCCAGGTGATGCCCACCTTCTCGGTGAACACGGTCGGGGCGATGGCCGACAGCTCGTCGTAGAACTTCTCCTGGCGGAACTTGCTGCCGAGGATGAGGTCCGGCTTGAGCGCGTTGATCGCCTCCAGGTCGGGCTCGGTGAGGACCCCGACCTCCTTGATGCCGGCGAGCTTGTCCGCGCCGAAGTAGGTGGGCCAGCTCTTCGCCTCGCCGGCGGTGGCCGCGCCGACCGGGGTGACGCCCAGCGAGAGCGCGGTGTCGATCTTGTCGGTGTCGAGCACCACCACGCGCTTCGGCTCGGCGGGCACCTTGGTGGTGCCCATCGCGTGGGTGATCTCCCGGGTCTCCCCGGCGCTGGTGCCGGAGACGGGATCGCTCTCCCCGCAGGCGGTGAGGCCCACGCCGAGGGCGAGGGCCGCGGTGAGAGCGGCGGCGAGACGACGCATCAAGGGTCCTTTCATGACGGGTACGGGCCGGCGCGCGGTCAGGCGTCGCCGGCGGAGGCGCCGGCCGGGGCCGGCGTGGCGGCCGGAGCGGCCGAGGTGTGGGTGAGGGCGGGCACCACGAGCGGCGCGCCGGTGACCGGGCAGGGCACGACCACGCAGTCCAGCCCGAAGACGTCGCGGACCAGCTCGGCGGTGAGGATCTCGCGGGGCGGCCCGGCGGCGACCACCGCGCCGGCGCGCATGGCGACCAGGTGGTCGGCGTAGCGGGCGGCCTGGTTCAGGTCGTGCAGCACGGCGACCACGGTCCGGCCGCGCTCGGCGCGCAGCCGGTGGAGCAGGTCCAGCACCTCCACCTGGTGGGCCAGGTCGAGGAAGGTGGTCGGCTCGTCCAGCAGCAACGCCTCGGTGTCCTGGGCCAGGGTCATGGCGATCCAGACCCGCTGCCGCTGCCCGCCGGACAGGGTGTCGACCGGCCGGTCGGCGAGCTCGGCCACGTCGGCCATCGCCATGGCGGCCTCCACGGCCCGGCCGTCCTCCGCGGACCACTGCCGCCACCAGCGCTGGTAGGGCTGGCGGCCCCGGCCGACCAGGTCGGCCACGGTGATCCCTTCGGGCACCAGCGGGCTCTGCGGCAGCACGCCGAGCCGCCGGGCCACCTCGCGGGTGGGCAGGTCGCGGATCGCCGTGCCGTCGAGCAGCACCGCGCCGCGGCGCGGGGTGAGCAGCCGGGCCATGGTGCGCAGCAGGGTGGACTTGCCGCAGGCGTTCGGCCCGACGATCACCGTGAACGCGTCGGCGGGCAGGTCGAGGTCCAGCCCGTCCAGCACGGTCCGGGCCTCGTAACCGACGACCAGGTCGCGGGTGGACAGCATCGCGGTCACGACCGCCTCCCTCGGGTCCGCAGCAGCAGGAAGATCAGGTAGGGGCCGCCGATCGCCGCGGTGAGCACGCCGGCCGGAAGCTGGGTGGGGGCGAACAGCCGGCGGCCGGCCAGGTCGGCGAGCACCAGGAGCAGCGCTCCGAGCAGGGCGGCGCAGAGCAGCGGCGGCCGCTCCGCGCGGACCAGCCGCCGGGCCACCTGCGGGGCGACCAGCGCCACGAAGTCCACGGCGCCGACCTGGGCGGTGACGGTGGCGGCGGCCAGCACGCCGGTGGCGGCCAGGCCGACCCGGCGGGCCACCGGGCGCAGCCCGATGCCCCGGGCCGTGTCGTCGTCCAGCGCGGTGCTGCGCAGCGCCCAGCCGGCCCAGAGCAGCACGGGCAGCAGCGCGGCGAGCGGGCCGGCGATCCAGGCCGCCTCGGTCCAGCCCTTGCCGGCCAGGGTGCCGATCAGCCAGAGCTGGGCGCGCAGCCCGTCGATCGGGTCGGCGGAGAGCATCACGACCTCGGTCAGCGCCCGGAGCGCGAACGCCACCGCCACGCCGGCCAGCACGAAACGCTGCGCGGCCAGGCCGTGCCGCGCGCCGAGGGCGAAGACCAGGACGGCCGCCACCAGGCCGCCGAGCAGCGCGGCCGGCGCCACCAGGACCGCCGCCGCGCCGCTGGTCAGCGCCACCGTGGCGGCCAGGCCCGCGCCCTGGGTGACGCCGATGACGTCGGGGCTGGCCAGCGGGTTGCGGGCCACGCTCTGGATCAGGGTGCCGGCCACGCCGAACGCCGCCCCGGCCAGCGCCGCGAGCACCGCGCGGGGCAGCCGCAGGTCGAGCACCACGAGGTCGTACGGGGTGCCGGCGCCGGAGAGCGCGCGCAGTACGTCGACCGGGGCCACGTACGGGGTGCCGAGCGAGAGGCTGAGCACCACGGCACCGGCGAGCAGCACGAACAGCACGACCGCGACCACCACCGGGCGCCGGCGCAGCGGCACGGCCAGCGGGCCGACCCGCAGCAGCGACCGCCCGGGCAGGGCGGGCGACGAGGCGGTCATGCGGTCACCACCTTGGCGCGGCGGACCAGGAAGGCGAGCAGCGGTGCGCCGACCAGCGCGGTGATGATGCCGGCCGGGATCTCGCCGGGCGGGGCGACCAGCCGGCCCACCACGTCGGCACCGAGCACCAGGGCCGGCCCGAGCAGCCCGGCGACCAGCAGGGTCCACCGGTGGTCGGCGCCCACCAGGGCCCGGGCCAGGTGCGGCACGGCCAGCCCCACGAAGGCGATCGGCCCGGCGGCGGCCACCGCGGCGCCGGTGAGCAGCACCCCGCCGAACCCGGCGGCGAGGCGGACCAGGGCGATCCGGTGACCGAGGCCGCGGGCGACGTCGTCGCCGAGGGCGAGCGCGTCGAGCCCGCGGGCGGCCAGCGCGGCGAGGGCCACGCCGGCGAGGACGAACGGGAGCACCTGCCCGGCGACGCCGACGTCCCGGCCGGTGAGGCCGCCCACCACCCAGAACCGGTACTCCTCGAAGGTGCGGGCGTCGATGCTGAGCAGCGCGTACACGACGGCGCCGAGACCGGCGTCGAGCGCCGCGCCGACCAGCGCGAGGGTGACCGGGCTGGCACCCTCGCGGGTGCGGTTGGCGACGGCGAAGACCAGCAGGCCGGCGAGCAGCGCGCCGGCGATGCCGAACCAGACGTACCCGGTGAGCGTGCTCACGCCGAAGACGGCGATGGCCAGCACCACCCCGAAGGACGCGCCGGCGCTGACCCCGAGGATGCGCGGCTCGGCGAGCGGATTGCGGGTGACGGCCTGGAAGAGCACCCCGGCCAGGGCCAGGGCGACCCCCACGACCAGCCCCAGGGCGGTACGCGGCAGCCGCAGCTCGCGGACCACGGTGGTGGCGTCGCCGCCGTCCGGGGCGACCAGTGCGTGCCACACCTGGTCGACGGGGAGGTGGCGGCTGCCGAGCGCCAGGCTGGCCAGCAGCGCGGCGACGAGCAGGAGCGCCGCCGCCAGGGTGACCGCGAGGCGACGGGATACGCCGCGGCGGGTGGGGGCGTCGGCCCGGGCGGGCCGGACGGCGACGGTGGTCACAGGGGGTGCTCGCCTCTCGGATTAGGTACGCCTTACCTTAACCGAGCTGGTTAGGCAGGCCTAACTCGGCTGTGTCGATGTGCGGGTTGCGCCTCCACCGGGGGGAGGCGGCAGGGTGGGCGCCATGGACGGTGCGACCCACTACTCGATCGGCGACCTGGCCCGGCGGACCGGGCTGCCGGTGAAGACGATCCGCTTCTGGTCCGACCGCGGGATCGTGCCGCCGACCGACCGCGGCCCGACCGGGCACCGCCGCTACGGCCCGGCCGCCCTGGCCCGCCTGGAGCTGGTCCGGACCCTGCGTGAGCTGGGCGTCGACCTTCCGACGGTGCGCCGGGTGGTGGAGCGGGAGGTCGGGCTGCCCGAGGTCGCCGCGGCGCACGCCGACGCCCTGGCCGCCCAGATCCGGCTGCTGCGCCTGCGCCGCGCCGTGCTGACGGTGGTGGCCCGGCGCGGCTCCACCGCCGCGCAGGCCGAACTCCTGCACCGGCTGGCCGGGCTCGCCGAGGCGGAGCGGCGGCGGCTGGTCGACGAGTTCCTCGACGCCGCGTTCGCCGGCCGGGCCGAGCCCGGGTTCGCGGGGATCCGCCGGTCGCTCACCCCCGAACTGCCCGACGACCCGACGGACGGGCAGGTCGAGGCCTGGGTGGAACTGGCCGAGCTGACCCTCGACGCGGACTTCCGGGCCGGCCTGCGGCGGCTGGCGGACCAGCACGCGGCCGACCGGGCCGGCGCGCCGGGCGTCCGCCGGGACGCGGTCGCCGTGGTCCGGGAGGAGGTCGCCCCGGCGCTGGCGGCCGGCGTCGACCCGGCCTCACCCCGGGCCGACGGGATCGTCGCGGCGGCGACGAGCCGGTACGCGCTGCTCTGCGGCCGCCCGGACGACGCCGGCCTGCGGCGGCGGCTGCTGGACCGGCTGGAGGCCGCCGGCGACCCGCGCCGGGAGCGCTACCTGCGGCTGCTCTCGGTGGTCAACGGCTGGCCGCCGCCGGAGAGCCTGGCGCCGGTGCTCGACTGGTCGATCCGGGCGCTGCGGGCCCGGCAGCCCCTACCCTGAAGGGCATGCGATTCGACCAGCACACCGTGGTGCTCCTGGTCCGGCCGGACGACGCGCCCGACCTGCCCCAGGACGCGCTCGACCGGCTCCAGGACGCGCACCTGGCCCACCAGGCCGGGCTGGCCGAGCAGGGCGCCGTGCTCGCGGCCGGCCCCTTCCTCGGCGGCGACGACGAGCGGATCCGCGGCCTCGTCGTGCTCTCGGTCGACCCGCAGATGGCCCGCGAGCTCTACGCGAACGATCCCGCCGTCCGCGCCGGGCGGCTGCGGGCGCAGGTGCTGAGCTGGATGGTGCCGGAGGGCAACCTGCGCTTCGAGCAGGTGCCGGTGCCCCGCTCGATGCTGGAGGCCGCCGCGGGCGACTGACCGCCCGTGATCGGCACGGGTGCGCGGGGGCGTCAGTCCTCGGCGGCCTGGCGGCTGCCCGGCACCACCGGCATGGGCCACACGCCGGTGCGCGGCGGCCCGACCGGGACCTCCACCTGGTGGTCCGACCAGACGTACGTCTCGGGCAGCAGGTCGGTGACGGGGACCGCGCGCAACGCGTCGGGCGGGCCGACGATCACCCGGATCGACGGGAAGTAGTCGAGCAGCACCTGCCGGCACCGGCCGCAGGGCGGGATGACACCCCGCCCCCGGTCCCCCACCGCGACGATGGTCTCCAGGTCCCCGGCGCCCTGGGTGGCGGCCGCGCCGATGGCCACCACCTCGGCGCACGGGCCGCCGGTGAAGTGGTAGACGTTCACGCCGCTGAAGACCCGGCCGTCGGTGGTGCGCGCGGCGGCGGCCACGGTGTGGTTGTCGCTGCGGCAGCGCAGCTTGGCCACGGCCATCGCGGCCTGCACCAGCGCCCGGTCGGTGTCGCGCATGATCATCCCGTCCCCGTCGTCGACCTCGCCTCGGCGGAAACTCTAGCCGGGCCACCCGTCCCCACCTGGGAGGGCGCGCGGGGGCCGTGGTCGCCGGTAACCCGGGGGCGCTCCGCCGTGCGCCTGCCTATCCTTGGCGACGACATGCAGAATCCAGCCGTACCCGCCGCACCCGAGACCGTCCGCGACCTGCACCGCCGCCTCCCCGCCCTGATGTTCCGCGACCAGCGCCGGCTCCAGCGGCGGCTGGACGGGGTGCGCAGGCTGCGCGACCCGCAGCGGCGGGAGTCGGCGCTCACCGAGATCGCGGCCGACGTGGCCCGGGCCGAGGCGCGGCTGGCCGCCCGGCGGGCCGCTGTGCCGGCGATCACCTATCCGGCGCAGCTGCCGGTCAGCGAGCGCAAGGACGACATCGCCGCGGCCATCCGCGACCACCAGGTGGTGATCGTGGCGGGTGAGACGGGCTCCGGCAAGACCACCCAGCTACCCAAGATCTGCCTGGAGCTGGGCCGCGGTGTCACCGGTCTGATCGGCCACACCCAGCCGCGCCGGCTCGCCGCCCGGACGGTGGCGGACCGGATCGCCGAGGAACTGGGCACCGAGCTGGGCGACGTGGTCGGCTACAAGGTGCGCTTCACCGACCAGGTCGGGGAGAACAGCCTGGTCAAGCTGATGACCGACGGCATCCTGCTGGCCGAGCTGCAGACCGACCGGATGCTGCGCCAGTACGACACGTTGATCATCGACGAGGCGCACGAACGCAGCCTCAACATCGACTTCATCCTCGGCTACCTCCGGCAGCTCCTCCCCCGCCGCCCCGACCTCAAGGTGGTCATCACCTCGGCGACCATCGAGACCGACCGGTTCGCGAAGCACTTCGCCGACGCCGAGGGCAACCCCGCGCCGGTGGTCGAGGTGTCCGGCCGGACCTATCCGGTGGAGGTGCGCTACCGGCCGCTGGTCGAGGTCGTCGAGGCCGAGGAGGAGGAGGACGGGGACGAGGAGTACGTCCGGGACCAGATCCAGGCCATCGGGGACGCGGTCGAGGAACTGGCCGCCGAGGGGCCCGGCGACATCCTGGTCTTCCTCAGCGGCGAGCGGGAGATCCGGGACACCGCCGACGCCCTCGGCAAGCTGGTGCAGAAGAGGCGCTCGCTGCTCGGCACCGAGATCCTCCCGCTCTACGCCCGGCTCTCCACGGCCGAGCAGCACCGGGTCTTCGCCCCGCACGCCGGGCGCCGGGTGGTGCTCGCCACCAACGTCGCGGAGACCTCGCTGACCGTGCCCGGCATCAAGTACGTGGTGGACCCGGGCACGGCCCGGATCTCCCGCTACTCCAGCCGGCTCAAGGTGCAGCGGCTGCCGATCGAGCCGGTCTCCCAGGCCTCGGCCAACCAGCGCAAGGGGCGCTGCGGGCGCACCTCGGACGGCATCTGCATCCGCCTCTACGACGAGCAGGACTTCGCGAACCGGCCCGAGTTCACCGACCCGGAGATCCTGCGCACCAACCTGGCCTCCGTCATCCTCCAGATGACCTCGATCGGGCTGGGCGACATCGCCGCGTTCCCGTTCATCGACCCGCCGGACCGGCGCAACGTCACCGACGGCGTGAACCTGCTGCACGAGCTGGGGGCGCTGAACCCGGCCG
Organism: Micromonospora chaiyaphumensis; assembly: GCF_900091435.1. Classification (GTDB taxonomy): domain Bacteria; phylum Actinomycetota; class Actinomycetes; order Mycobacteriales; family Micromonosporaceae; genus Micromonospora; species Micromonospora chaiyaphumensis. The sequence goes on along the minus strand of NZ_FMCS01000005.1, from coordinate 230,433 downwards.
AGACCGACCCGGAGAAGCGGCTCACCGCGCTCGGCCGCCGGCTGGCCCAGCTCCCGGTCGACCCCCGGCTGGCCCGGATGGTCCTGGAGGGCGAGCGCAACGGCTGCGCCACCGAGGTGGTCGTGATCGCGGCCGCGCTGTCCATCCAGGACCCGCGCGAGCGGCCGGTGGACAAGCAGGCCCAGGCCGACCAGGCGCACGCCCGGTTCGCCGACAAGGAGTCGGACTTCGTCGCGTACCTGAACCTGTGGCGCTACCTGCGCGAGCAGCAGCGGACCCTGTCCTCCAGCGCCTTCCGCCGGATGTGCAAGGCGGAGTACCTGAACTACCTGCGGGTGCGCGAGTGGCAGGACATCGTCAGCCAGCTGCGCCAGGTGCTGCGTACGGCCGACAAGGGTGAGGGCCGGCGCGGGGCCGGCGCGGACCTGCCCGAGGAGATCGACACCCCGAAGGTGCACCAGTCCCTGCTGCCCGGCCTGCTCTCCCACCTCGGGCTCAAGGACGCGCAGAAGCACGAGTACCTGGGGGCGCGCGGGGCGAAGTTCGCAATCTTCCCGGGCTCGGCGCTGTTCCGGAAGCCGCCACGCTGGGTGATGGCCGCCGAGCTGGTGGAGACCTCCCGGCTCTGGGGCCGGGTGGCCGGCCGGGTCGAACCCGAGTGGGTCGAGCCGCTCGCCCAGCACCTCGTGAAGCGCAGCTACAGCGAGCCGCACTGGGAGAAGAAGCAGGCCGCCGTGATGGCCTACGAGAAGGTCACGCTCTACGGCATCCCGATCGTGACCTCCCGCAAGGTCAATTTCGGCCGGATCGACCCGGTGCTGAGCCGGGAGCTGTTCATCCGGCACGCCCTGGTCGAGGGCGACTGGCAGACCCACCACCGGTTCTGGGCGGACAACCAGCGGCTGCTGGCCGAGGTGGAGGAGCTGGAGAACCGGGCCCGGCGGCGGGACATCCTGGTCGACGACGAGACGATCTTCCAGTTCTACGACCAGCGGATCCCCGCCGACGTGGTCTCCGGCCGGCACTTCGACACCTGGTGGAAGAAGACCCGCCGGGAGCAGCCGGACCTGCTCACCTTCACCCGCGAGCTGCTGGTCAACGCCGGCCGCGGCGGGGTGGACGAGACCGACTACCCGGACGAGTGGCGGGCCGACGGGGTCGCCCTGCCGCTGACCTACACGTTCGACCCGGGCACTCCCACCGACGGCGTCACCGTGGACATCCCACTGCCCCTGCTCAACCAGGTGCCGGCGGAGAGCTTCGACTGGCAGGTGCCGGGCCTGCGCGAGGAACTGGTGATCGCGCTGATCCGGTCGCTGCCCAAGGCGATCCGGCGCAACTTCGTCCCGGTGCCCGACTACGCCCGGGCGGCGCTCGCGCAGCTGCCGGCCGGCGAGGAGCCGCTGCTCGACGCGCTCACCCGGCAGCTGCGCCGGATGACCGGGGTGACCGTCCCGCCGGACGCCTGGGACGTGGGCAAGCTGCCGCCGCACCTGCGGGTCACCTTCCGGGTGCTCGGCGAGGACGACAAGCCGGTCGCCGAGGGCAAGGACCTGCCGGCCCTGCAACGCGAGCTGCGCCAGGAGGTACGGCAGGTGGTCGCCGCCGCCGCGCCGGACGTGGCCCGCACCGGGCTGACCGGGTGGGACATCGGCACCCTGCCGCGCACCATCGAGCAGGTCCGCGCCGGGTACGCGGTGACCGCGTACCCGGCCCTGGTCGACGAGGGCACGACCGTCGGGGTGAAGGTGTTCGACTCCCCCGCCGAGCAGGAGGCCGCGCACTGGGCCGGCACCCGGCGTCTGCTCCGCCTGACCGTGCCCTCCCCGGCCAAGTTCCTCCAGGGGCGGCTCAGCAACGAGGCCAAGCTGGCGCTGTCCCGCAACCCGCACGGCGGGGTGCCGGCGCTCATCGAGGACGCGGCCGGCGCGGCCATCGACAAGCTCATGGCGGACGCGGGCGGCCCGGCCTGGGACGCCGACGGCTTCACCGCCCTGCGGGAGCGGGTGCGCGCGGACCTGGTCGACACCGTCGTCGAGGTGATGGGCCGGGTGCGGCAGGTGCTCGCCGCCGCGTACGCCGTCGAGCAGCGGCTCGGCGCCACGCGGAACCTGGCCGTGGTGGCCGCCCTGGCCGACATCCGCAACCAGCTCGGCGGCCTCGTGCACAAGGGCTTCATCACCGAGGCCGGGTACGCCCGCCTGCCCGACCTGCTGCGCTACCTGACCGCCATCGAGCGGCGGCTGGACCGGCTGCCCGGCAACCCGCAGCGGGACAAGCAGCAGCAGGACCGGATCGCCGTGGTGCAGAAGGAGTACCAGGACATGCTGGCCGCGCTCCCGCCCGCGAAGCGGCAGTCCGGGGCGGTCCGGCAGATCCGCTGGATGATCGAGGAACTGCGGGTGAACGTGTTCGCCCAGGCGCTCGGCACCCCGTACCCGGTGTCGGAGCAGCGGATCTACCGGGCCATGGACGACGCCGAGGGCCGCTGACCGTCGGCCGTCCCCGCCGGCGCGACCGTCGGGGCGGGCCGGGCGCCGCGCAGCACCCGCAGCGCGACGCCGGGGGCGAGCAGCCGCGCGGGCGGGTCGATGAGGTTGAGCACGCGCAGGAAGGCGGCCCCGAGCGCGGGATCGGCGGTGGCGGCGGCGTGCAGCCGGTTGACGTACGCGTTGACGAACCGCACGGCCGGGGTGCGCCGGCCGGTCACCCCGGGGAACCGCAGATCGGTGCCCACGGAGATCGACCAGGGCCCGTCGATGACGCGGGCCGCCCGGCGGAAGAACCGGCGGGCCAGCCGGTCGTCGCCGCGGCGCAGCAGCGTCCCCAGCAGGTGCGCCTCCAGCGCGGCCACGGTCATGCCCTGGCCGTACACCGGGTTGAAGCTGCACAGGGCGTCACCCATCACCAGGTAGCCGGCGGGAAACCGGCGCAGCCGCTCGTACCGGCGGCGCACGCTCGCCGGGAACCGCATCCGGGCCGGCTCGCCGGCCGGCGTGGCCGTGCGCAGCAGCTCGGCGATCTGCGGGGCGGGGAGCGCGGCGGCGAAGGCCGCCATGCCCCGGTCGTCGGTCGGCGGCTGCTCGCCGAGCATGCCGCTGAGCGCCACCGCGAACCGGTCCCCCTCCTGCGGTGCGACGATGCCGCCGCGGGGCTGGCCGGGCATCGCGTTGGCGAGCGCGCCGAGCAGCCCGTCGAGCTGGCCCGGCTCGCGCCGGTAGCTGCGGGTCACGTAGGTCACCCCCACGTCGACGCGCTCCTCGGCGGCGGGCCGGTAGCCCAGCTCGGTGAGCCACAGCGGACTGCGGCTGCCCCGCCCGCCGGTGTCCACCACGAGGTCCGCGGCGAGCGTCCCGACCGCCCCGTCGCCGAGCCGGGTGCGGACCCCGGTGACGCGCCGGTGGTCGTCGGTGGCGGTCAGGCCGGTCACCTCGACCTCGGTGACGATCCGCACCCCGGCCAACGCGGCGACCCGCTCGCGGACGGCGTCCTCGAGCAGCGGCCGGCTCATGCCGAACGCGTGCAGCGTCGACGGCGCCCGGCGCATCCGGTGCCCGTCGTTGTACCAGTGCACCTCGCCGTGCAGGTCGACCGCCGGCGCGCCCCGGCGGGACAGCTCCGCGCCGAGGCCGGGAAACAGCTCCTCCAGGACCTGTCGCCCGCGGGCCAGGAGCACGTGCAACTGGCGGCCCTGGGGTACGCCGCGGCGGGCGGCGTACCCCACGGGTACGCCGCCGCGGGCGGCCGGCCCGGCCGGGAGGCGGTCGCGGTCCAGCAGGACCACCTCGGCGCAGGTTTCGCTCAGCGCCCGGGCGGCCAGCAGGCCACCGATGCTCGCCCCGATCACGACGGCCCGTCCGGCAGCTGCCATGTGGCTCAGCGTAGGGAGGCGGCCGCGGTCGACGCCTCTTCGAGCGTGCGCAGTCCGGGCGTCTACAGCGGTTCGACGCCGGCGGGGAGCTGGTCGGCGGCGGTGGCGTCGTGGACGTACTCCAGCAGGATGCGGCGCAGCTCGCGGCCCGCGTGGGTGGGCACCACGTCGCGGCGGCGGGCCACCGCGATGGTCCGGCGGACGCCGGGCGGGACGAGCCGGGTGACCCGGATGCCCGGCCGGCGGGTGACCGCGATGCCGGGCACCAGGGCCGCGCCGAGCCCGGCCTCGACGAAGCTGAGCACGGCGTCCAGCTCCCCGCCGTCCACCGAGAGGGTCGGCTCGAAGCCGGCCTCGCGGCACGCCTGGAGGGTGGCGTCGCGCAGGTCGTAGCCCTGGCGGAACATCACGAGGGGCTGGTCGCGCAGGTCGACGATGCGCACCTCGCCCCGCTCGGAGGCGGCCGGGAGCGGGTCGACCGAGGCGACCACCAGGCTCTCGCGCAGGATCGGGTCGGCGCGCAGCCCGGGGTCGGTGCCGGCCGAGGGCATGATGATCAGCGCCAGGTCGAGGTCGCCGCGGAGCAGGTCACGCACCAGGTCCTGGGACCCGCCCTCCTCCACCCGCAGGTCGACGGTGGGGTGGGCGTCGCGGAAGCGGCGCAGCACCGGGGGCGCCAGCGAGGTGGCCAGGCTGGGCGTGGCGCCGAGCCGCACCCGGCCCCGGCGCAGCCCGACCAGCTCCTGCACCTCGCGGGTCGCGGTGTCCACGTCGGCGAGGATCCGCTTGGCCAACGGCAGCAGCACCTCGCCGGCCGCGGTGAGGGCGATGTTGCCCCTTACCCGCTCGAAGAGCGGGGCCCCCAGGTCGGTCTCCAGCGCGTGAATTTGCTTACTCAACGAGGGCTGCGTGATGCCCACGAGGTCGGCAGCTTGGGTGAAATGTCGTACTTCTGCGACCGCGACGAAGTACCGGAGCTGATGGAGCTGCATCTCTATAGCTTATGGCTATCAAGACTGCGAGGTCGATGCATTGGACGACTGATCAAACTGCTCCTAGCGTCGGTCGCGTGGTAATCACGAAAACTCGGTCGCCCATCCGCTCCAATGTCGGCCTGAAGGCCGTCATGGCGGTGACGGGCATCATCCTGGTGCTGTTCCTGATCTTGCACATGCTCGGCAACCTGAAGATCTTCACGGGTGAGACCTCGTTCGACCACTACGCGCACTGGCTCCGCGAGATCGGGACGCCGCTGCTGCCGTCGACCTGGTACCTGTGGATCCAGCGCACCGTGCTCACCGTGGCCGTCGTGGCGCACATCGTCTCGGCCACCGTGCTCGCCGTGCGCGCCCGCGCCGCCCGCCCGGTGGCGTACGCGCACCGCAGGAAGATCCACGTGAACTACGCGGCCCGGACGATGCGCTGGGGTGGTGTGATCATCCTGCTCTTCGTGATCTACCACATCCTGGACCTGACCACGGGTCACCTGAACCCGCAGGGCGACCCGGCCAACCCGTACGGCAACGTGGTCCAGGACTTCGCGGCGGACCGCTGGTACGTCACGCTCTTCTACACCCTGGCGATCGTCACGCTCGGCTTCCACCTGCGGCACGGCGCGTTCAGCGCGTTCCGCAGCCTCGGCCAGCAGACCCCCAAGGGCGAGCGCCGGGCGCGCGCCGCGGCCCTCGTTTTCGCCGTCGCGCTCTGCGTCGGCTACCTGGTGGTCCCGTTCGCCGTACTCACCGGATTGGTGGCCTGACATGGATCTCTTCACCACCGGCGACCCGATCGCCGACACCAAGGCTCCCGACGGCCCCATCGAGACCCGCTGGGACCGCCACCGGTTCGAGATGAAGCTGGTCAACCCGGCGAACCGGCGGAAGCTGACCGTGATCGTGGTCGGCACCGGCCTGGCCGGCGGCTCCGCCGCGGCGACCCTGGCCGAGCAGGGCTACCACGTGAAGTCCTACTGCTACCAGGACAGCCCGCGCCGGGCGCACTCGATCGCCGCGCAGGGCGGCATCAACGCCGCCAAGAACTACCGCAACGACGGCGACTCGGTGCACCGGCTCTTCTACGACACCGTCAAGGGCGGCGACTTCCGCTCCCGGGAGTCGAACGTGCACCGGCTGGCCGAGGTCTCGGTCAACATCATCGACCAGTGCGTCGCGCAGGGCGTCCCGTTCGCCCGCGAGTACGGCGGCCTGCTGGACACCCGCTCCTTCGGTGGCGCGCAGGTGCAGCGCACCTTCTACGCCCGGGGCCAGACGGGACAGCAGCTGCTGCTCGGCGCGTACCAGGCGCTGGAGCGGCAGATCGGCCTGGGCAACGTGGAGATGAACGCCCGGCACGAGATGCTCGAACTGGTGATCGTCGACGGCCGGGCCCGCGGCATCGTGGTCCGCGACCTGGTCACCGGCGAGATCAGCACCGAGATGGCCGACGCCGTCGTGCTCGCCTCGGGCGGCTACGGCAACGTCTTCTACCTCTCCACCAACGCCAAGGGCTGCAACGTGACCGCCTCCTGGCGGGCGCACCGCAAGGGCGCGTACTTCGCGAACCCCTGCTACACGCAGATCCACCCGACCTGCATCCCGGTCTCCGGCGACCACCAGTCGAAGCTGACCCTGATGAGCGAGTCGCTGCGCAACGACGGCCGGGTGTGGGTGCCCAAGGCCAAGGGCGACGCCCGCAGCCCGAAGGACATCCCCGAGGACGAGCGGGACTACTACCTGGAGCGGATCTACCCCTCCTTCGGCAACCTGGTCCCCCGCGACATCGCCTCCCGCGCCGCGAAGAACGTCTGCGACGAGGGCCGCGGCGTCGGCCCCGGCGGGCTCGGCGTCTACCTCGACTTCGCCGACGCGATCAACCGGCTGGGCCGCAAGGCCATCGAGGCGAAGTACGGCAACCTCTTCGAGATGTACGAGCGGATCACCGGCGAGGACCCGTACGAGGTCCCGATGCGGATCTACCCCGCCGTGCACTACACGATGGGCGGCCTCTGGGTCGACTACGACCTCCAGTCGACCATCCCGGGCCTGTTCGTGATCGGCGAGGCGAACTTCTCCGACCACGGCGCGAACCGGCTCGGCGCCTCGGCGCTCATGCAGGGCCTGGCCGACGGCTACTTCGTGCTGCCGAACACCATCGCCAACTACCTGGCGTCCGGCGGGCTGGAGAAGGTCGACGCCAGCCACCCGGAGGCGGTCGCCGCGCGGACCGAGGTCGAGGAGCGGCTCCAGCGGCTGCTGGCGATCAACGGCGACCGCACCGTGGACTCGTTCCACCGGGAGCTGGGCCAGATCATGTGGGAGCACTGCGGCATGGAGCGCTCCGAGGCCGGGCTGCGCAAGGCGATCGACGAGATCCGCACGCTGCGCGACGAGTTCTGGCAGCGGGTCCGCGTCCCGGGCGACGGCGAGGGGCTCAACCAGTCGCTGGAGAAGGCCGGCCGGGTGGCCGACTTCTTCGAGCTGGCCGAGCTCATGTGCATCGACGCCCTGCACCGCGAGGAGTCCTGCGGCGGCCACTTCCGGGCCGAGCACCAGACCCCCGACGGTGAGGCGCAGCGCGACGACGACCGGTTCTCCTACGTGGCGGCCTGGGAGTACACCGGCACCGGCCAGCCCGTGCTGCACAAGGAAGACCTGACCTTCGAATACGTCCACCCCACGCAGCGGAGCTACAAGTGAACCTGACCCTGCGCATCTGGCGCCAGAAGGGCCCCGAGGACAAGGGTCAGATGGTGACCTACCCGGTGCAGGACGTGTCCCCGGACATGTCCTTCCTGGAGATGCTCGACGTGCTCAACGAGCGGCTGATCCTCGACGGCGAGGAGCCGGTCGCCTTCGACCACGACTGCCGCGAGGGCATCTGCGGCATGTGCAGCCTCATGATCAACGGTGAGGCGCACGGCCCGCAGCGCGGCACCACCGCCTGCCAGCTGCACATGCGGCAGTTCTCCGACGGGGACACCATCGACATCGAGCCGTGGCGCGCCCGGGCCTTCCCGGTCGTCAAGGACCTCGTGGTCAACCGCAACGCGTTCGACCAGATCATCGCCGCCGGCGGGTACGTCACCGCGCCGACCGGCAGCGCCCCCGAGGCCCACTCCACGCCGGTGGCCAAGGCCAACGCCGACGCCGCCTTCGAGTCGGCCGCCTGCATCGGCTGCGGCGCCTGCGTGGCGGCCTGCCCGAACGGCTCCGGCATGCTGTTCACCGCCGCCAAGATCACTCAGCTCTCGCTGCTCCCGCAGGGCCAGCCCGAGCGCTACACCCGGGTGATCGGCATGGTGGACGCGCACGACGAGGCCGGCTTCGGCGGCTGCACCAACATCGGCGAGTGCGCGGCGGCCTGCCCGAAGGGCATCCCGCTGAACACCATCGGCCGGCTCAACCGGGACTACCTCAAGGCGACGGCCAAGCGCGCCGGCACCCCGGGGTCCTGAGCCCCGCCGCCCGACCCACGCGACCGCCGCGCCCCGCACCGGGGGCGCGGCGGTCGCCCCTTTCCGGGGTACGCGCGGGCGCCACGCCGCCGGTTCAACCCCTCCCCTCCGGGTAGCAGTCCCATGGACGGCACCGAAGAGGGGACTTTCCGGCATGAAGGCACTGACCTGGCAAGGCAAGCGTGACGTCCGCGTCGAGGACGTACCGGACCCCCGGATCGAGGAGCCGACCGACGCGGTCATCCGGATCACCTCGACCGCCATCTGCGGCTCCGACCTGCACCTCTACGAGGTGCTCGGGCCGTACCTGAAGCCCGGCGACGTGCTCGGGCACGAGCCGATGGGCATCGTCGAGGAGGTCGGCCCCGGGGTGACCCGGCTCAGGCCCGGCGACCGCGTGGTCGTCCCGTTCAACATCTCCTGCGGCTCGTGCTGGATGTGCGACCGCCGGCTCTACGCCCAGTGCGAGACCACCCAGGTGACCAGCGAGGGCAAGGGCGCGGCGCTGTTCGGCTACACCTCGCTCTACGGCTCCGTCCCGGGCGGGCAGGCCGAGTACCTGCGGGTGCCGCAGGCCCAGTTCGGCCCCATCAAGATCCCGGAGACCGGGCCCGACGAGCGCTGGCTCTACCTCTCCGACATCCTGCCCACCGCCTGGCAGGCCGTGAAGTACGCGGACACCCCGCCCGGCGGCACCCTGGCCGTGTTCGGCCTCGGCCCGGTCGGGCAGTTCTGCGCCCGGATCGGCCGGCACCTCGGCGCGGGCCGGGTGATCGGGCTGGACCTGGTGCCGGAGCGGCTGGAGATGGCCCGCCGGCACGGCATCGAGGTGCTCGACGTCAGCGAGCTGGACGACGTGCCCGGTGCGCTCATCGACCTGGTCGACGCGCGCGGCCCGGACGCGGTGATCGACGCGGTCGGCATGGAGGCGCACGGCGCGCCGCTCGGCAGGGTCGCCCAGACCGCCGCCGGGCTGCTCCCGGACAAGCTGGCCCAGACCATGACCGACAAGGCCGGCGTCGACCGGCTCGTGGTGCTGCACGCCGCGCTCAGGGCGGTCCGGCGCGGCGGCACCGTGTCGATCTCCGGTGTGTACGGCGGCGAGCAGGACCCGATGCCGCTCATGGAGATGTTCGACCGGGGCGTCCAGCTGCGCATGGGGCAGTGCCACGTGAAGCGCTGGATCGACGACATCATGCCGCTGCTCGCCGGCGACGACGACCCGCTCGGCGTCGAGGACCTGCGCACCCACCGGGTGCCGCTGGCGCGGGCGCCGCAGGCGTACGAGATGTTCCAGAAGAAGCAGGACGGCTGCGTCAAGGTCGTGCTCGAACCGTGAGCCGCACGGTGGTCGTCACCGGCGCGACGAGCGGCATCGGCCGGGCGGCGGCCCGGGAGTTCGCCGGCCGCGGGGACCGCCTGGTCCTCGCGGCCCGCTCCCCCGCCACCCTCGCCGAGGTACGCGACGAGTGCCGGGCGGCGGGCGCCGACGTGCGGACCGTACCCATGGACGTCACCGCGCCCGGCGCGGTGGCCGCGCTGGCCGACACGGCCGAGGCGGAGTTCGGCGGCATCGACGTCTGGGTGCACACCGCCGCCGTGATGGCCTACGGCCGCTTCGACGAGACCCCCGCCGAGGTCTTCGACCAGGTGGTCCGCACCGACCTGCTGGCCGCCGCCGAGGTGGCCCGGGTGGCGCTGCGCCGCTTCCGGGCCGCCTCGGGCGGCACGCTGATCCTCACCGGCTCGGTCCTCGGGCACATCACGGCGCCCTACATGAGCGGCTACGTGGCGGCCAAGTGGGGCCTCCAGGGACTCACCCGGGCGCTCCAGCAGGAGGCCCGGGAGACCTCCGGCGTGCGGATCTGCCTGGTCAACCCGGGCAGCGTCGACACGCCGGTCTACCGGCAGGCGGCCAACTACCTGGGCCGGATCGGCCGCCCGCCGCCGCCGGTCACCACCCCCGAGCGGGTGGCCCGGGCCATGGCCGACTGCGCCGACCGGCCCCGCCGCGAGGTCTCGGTGGGGCGGCTCAACGTCGTCATGCGATTCGGCTTCACCGTGCTGCCCGGGGTGTACGACGTGCTGGTGGGGCCGCTGATGCGGCGCGCCGGGCTGACCGACCGGCCGGTCGCGCCGCACCCGGGCATCGTCTTCGCCCCGAACCCGGCCGGCGAGGCGGTCCGGGGCGGCTGGCGGCCCGACCTGTCGCGGGCGGTCCGGTCGGTGAGCGGGGTGACCGCGGCGGCCGGCTCGGCGCTGCTGCGCCGGCTCCGGTGAGCGGGCGCGGGCCGGGTGCGTCGTCGCCCGCGCGGGGTGGCGGGCGGATGGCTACCGTGTACTGCGGGACACGGCGGAGGGACGGGACATGCGGCGACCGGCAGACCGGGAACTGGAACGCGCGGCCGGCGGGCGGCGGTGGCGGATGGCGGGGCTGGCCGCGGTGGCAGGGCTGGCCTGGGCGGCGCGGGACGTGCCCGCCCAGCTCGGCGGCCGGCTCTCCGGCGCCCGCGCGGAACGGGCCGCCCGCTCGCCGCGCTTCCGGGACGGCACCTTCCACAACCCGTCGGGCACCCGCAGCACCATGGTCGCCGACCCCGGTCGCAACCTGGTCAAGGAGCTGATCTTCGGCAAGCAGAAGCGGCGGCCCTCCGCGGCGGTCCCGCTGCTGCGGCCGGCCGAGGTGGCACCCGGCGACGCCGACGCGCGCACCGAGCTGAACATCGTCTGGTACGGGCACGCCTCCACGCTGGTCGAGATCGAGGGGCACCGGGTGCTGCTCGACCCGGTCTGGAGCGACCGCTGCTCCCCGTCGGCGCTGGTCGGCCCGCGCCGCATCCACGAGCCGCCGGTCCGCCTCGAGGAGCTGCCCCGGCTCGACGCCATCCTCATCTCGCACGACCACTACGACCACCTGGACATGGCCACCGTCCGCGGGCTGCTCGAACACCAGTCCGCGCCGTTCCTCGTGCCGCTCGGCGTCGGCGCCCACCTGGACCGGTGGGGCGTGCCCGAGGAGCGGATCGTCGAGCTGGACTGGGCGGAGAGCCACCGGATCGGCGAGCTGACCCTCACCGCGACCGCGGCCCAGCACTTCTCCGGCCGCGGGCTGCGCCGCGACGGCACGCTCTGGAGCTCCTGGGTGATCGCCGGGGCGCAGCGGAAGGTCTTCTACACCGGCGACTCCGGCTACTTCGACGGCTACGCCGAGATCGGCGCGGAGCACGGCCCGTTCGACGCCACGCTCATGCAGATCGGCGCGTACGACCGGGCGTGGCCGACCATCCACATGTTCCCCGAGGAGGCGGTCGCCGCTCACCTCGACCTGCGCGGCGGGCTGTTCCTCCCGGTGCACTGGGCCACCTTCAACCTGGCCCTGCACGACTGGTCCGAGCCGGTGGACCGGCTCTGGGCCGAGGCGAAGGCCCGGGACGTCCGGCTGGCCGTGCCGCGGCCCGGCGAGCGGGTGGTGGTGGACGAGCCGCCGGCGGTCGACGGCTGGTGGCAGGCCGTCGCCTGACCGCGCGCCTCAGAGCACGAAGGCGTCCGTCCAGAGGGCGCCGGAGCGGCCGGACAGCGCGTCCAGCATCGCCACCGCCTGCCCGTCGGTGAGCTGCGCGACGAAGTCGACGATCGCCCGCCCCCGGGCCCGGCCGATCCGGTCCGGGGTGCGCGGGTGCAGCTCGGCCTCGGCCAGCTCGACCAGGTCGTGCAGCCGGCGGGGCAGCCGGGACTCCTCCTCCGGGTCGAGCAGCCACTCCCACAGCGCCTCCACCAGGGTGCCGAGCAGCCGCGCCTGGCCCCGCTGGTGGAGGGCCAGGTCCGGGCGGGCCAGCACGAACCGGTGGTGCACGAACTTGAGCACCTGCACCTCGTGCCACTGCGGCTTGGCCAGCAGCACGTACCCGGAACGGACGTCCGGCTCCGGGGTCACGGTGATGGCGTCGACGAACCGGGTGGACCAGCGGGCGGAGAACCGGGCCACGTACTGCTCGGCCTCGATCGAGCCGTCGAAGGGCAGCGCCAGCAGCCCCTCCACCAGTTCCTCGCGGACATGCTCGACGGCGGCGGCGAACGCCCCGTCGTCGGCGATCCAGGCGTCCTTGCGGTGCAACTGCCGGCGCAGCCGCTCGATCGCCGCGCCGGGCCGCCGGCCCGCCGCGGCCAGCGCCGAGGCGGTGATCGCCCGGAAGTGCCCGCACTCCCGCTGCCAGGCCATCAGCTCGGCGGCCACCGCGCCCTGCTGGAGCACGCCGACCCGGTAGAAGTCCTCCACGTCGTGGATGGCGTACGCGATGTCGTCGGCGGTGTCCATGATCGACGCCTCGGGCGTCTGCTGCCAGTCCGGGATCCGGCCGGCGAACGGCTTTCGGGCCTGCCGCAGGTCGTCCAGCTCGGTCCGGTACGCGCCGAACTTCGCCGACCCGCTCTCCGGGTCGTCCGGCGGGGCGGCCGCGCCGCGCGGCGCCGGGTCCAGGTGCCGCGGGTGCGGGTCGGGGTGGTCCAGCCGGGTCCACGGGTACTTCAGCATCGCCGCCCGGACCGCCGCCGTCAGGTCCAGGCCGGTGGTCGCCGCGCCGCGGATCTCGGTGCTGGTGACGATCCGGTACGACTGGGCGTTGCCCTCGAAGCCGTCGGCCAGCCCGAGCCGCTGCCGGGCCAGCCGGTCCAGCACCCGCTCCCCCAGGTGCCCGAACGGCGGGTGACCGAGGTCGTGCGCGAGCGCGGCGGCCTCCACCACGTCCGGGTCGCAGCCGCCCAGCTTCTCCAGCAGGTCCCGGTGCGCAGGGTCGGCGCTCAGCCGCTCGGCGACGGCCCGGGCCACCTGGGCCACCTTCAGGCTGTGGGTGAGCCGGTTGTGCACGAGCAGCCCTGACCCGCCCGGGCTGATGACCTGGGTCACCCCGTTGAGCCGGGCGAAGAAGGGTGACCCCACGATGCGGTCCCGGTCGGCCCGGAACGGGCTGACGGCGAGGTCACCGAGCGCTCGGGCGCTGCCGCCGAAGAGCCGCCGGGCCCGCGGGTCCGCAGGTAGTTCCATGATCGCCACGCTAGCGCAGCGTCCCGGAGGTCGCGATGCGCCTGTCGCCCGCTGGGACCGGTGTGCCGGACGGGGCGCGGCGGGTGCCGCGCGGCCGGCCGGGGCGCGCCCGGCACAATGGCTGCCGAACCCACCCGAGAAGGCGGATCAGATCGTGACCCAGTCTGTGCACCAGCGGATCGCCGAGGAGCTCGGCGTCGCCGAACGGCAGGTGCGGGCGGCCGTGGAGCTGCTCGACGGCGGCGCCACCGTGCCGTTCATCGCCCGCTACCGCAAGGAGGCCACCGGCCTGCTCGACGACGCGCAACTGCGCACCCTGGAGGAGCGGCTGCGCTACCTGCGCGAGCTGGACGAGCGGCGCGCCGCGGTGCTGGAGTCGATCCGCGGCCAGGGCAAGCTCGACGAGGCCCTGGAAGCACAGATCATGGCGGCCGACTCGAAGTCCCGGCTCGAGGACATCTACCTGCCCTACAAGCCGAAACGGCGCACCCGGGCCCAGATCGCCCGCGAGGCGGGGCTGGAGCCGCTCGCCGACACGCTGCTGGCCGACCCGGCGCGGGACCCCCGGGACACCGCCGCCGGCTACGTCGACGCCGACAAGGGGGTCGCCGACGCCGCGGCCGCACTCGACGGCGCCCGGGCCATCCTCGTCGAGCGCTTCGCCGAGGACGCCGACCTCATCGGCACGCTGCGCGAGCAGATGTGGTCGCGGGGCCGGCTGGTCTCCCGGGTACGCGAGGGCCAGGAGACCGCCGGCGCCAAGTTCGCCGACTACTTCGACTTCGCGGAGCCGTACCCGAAGCTGCCCTCGCACCGGATCCTCGCCATGTTCCGGGGCGAGAAGGAGGGCGTGCTCGACCTGACCATGGACCCGGAGGCCGAGGGCGACTCCGACGCCGTGGTCACCGGCCCCACGCGCTACGAGGCGGCCATCGCCGGCCGGTTCGGGGTCAGCGACCAGGGGCGGCCCGCCGACCGGTGGCTGACCGACACGGTGCGCTGGGCGTGGCGTACCCGGATCCTCATCCACCTCGGCGCCGACCTGCGGCTGCGGCTCTGGCAGGCGGCCGAGGAGGAGGCCGTCCGGGTCTTCGCCACCAACCTGCGCGACCTGCTGCTCGCCGCGCCGGCCGGCGCCCGCCCCACCATGGGCCTCGACCCGGGCCTGCGTACCGGCGTGAAGGTGGCCGTTGTCGACGCCACCGGGAAGGTGGTCGCCACGGACACGATCTACCCGCACGAGCCGCGCCGGCAGTGGGACGCCTCGGTGCACACGCTGGCGACCCTGGCCGCCGCGCACGGCGTCGAGCTGGTCGCCATCGGCAACGGCACCGCCAGCCGGGAGACCGACAAGCTCGCCGGGGACCTGATCAAGCGGCACCCGGAGCTGAAGCTGACCAAGGTGGTCGTCTCCGAGGCCGGCGCGTCGGTCTACTCCGCGTCCGCGTACGCCTCGCAGGAGCTGCCCGGGCTCGACGTGTCGCTGCGCGGTGCGGTCTCCATCGCCCGCCGCCTCCAGGACCCCCTCGCCGAGCTCGTGAAGATCGACCCGCGTTCGATCGGCGTCGGGCAGTACCAGCACGACCTGTCCGAGGTGAAGCTGTCGCGCTCCCTCGACGCCGTGGTCGAGGACTGCGTCAACGCGGTCGGCGTGGACGTCAACACCGCCTCGGCCCCGCTGCTCACCCGGGTCTCCGGCATCGGCGCCGGGCTGGCCGAGAACATCGTGCTGCACCGGGACGCCAACGGGCCGTTCCGCACCCGGGCCGAGCTGAAGAAGGTGTCCCGGCTCGGGCCGAAGGCCTTCGAGCAGTGCGCGGGCTTCCTGCGCATCCCGGGCGGCGACGACCCGCTCGACTCCTCCAGCGTGCACCCCGAGGCGTATCCGGTCGTGCGCCGGATCCTCGCCCACACCGGGCAGGATCTGCGCGCGCTCATCGGGAAGTCGGCCATCCTGCGCGGCCTCCGGGCGACCGAGTTCGTCGACGACACCTTCGGCCTGCCCACCGTCACCGACATCCTCGCCGAGCTGGAGAAGCCCGGCCGCGACCCGCGCCCGGAGTTCCGGACGGCCACCTTCGTGGAGGGGGTCGAGAAGATCAGCGACCTGACGCCGGGGATGGTGCTGGAGGGCGTGGTCACCAACGTGGCCGCGTTCGGCGCGTTCGTCGACGTGGGCGTGCACCAGGACGGCCTGGTCCACGTCTCCGCCATGTCGCACACCTTCGTGAAGGACCCCCGCGACGTGGTGAAGTCCGGCGACGTGGTCCGGGTCCGGGTGCTCGACGTCGACGTGCCCCGCAAGCGGATCTCGCTGACCCTGCGGCTGGACGACGAGGCCCCCGCCGGGCGCCCGCAGGGTGGCGACGGCCGCCGCGACCGCGGCGCTGACGCGGGCGGCCCGGGTGCCGGTCAGCGCGGCGGCCGGAGCGGTCAGGGCGGTAGTGGCCAGGGCGGCAGCGGGCCGCGCGGTGGCCAGAGCGGCGGCGGTCAGGGCCGTAGTGGTCAGGGCGGCGGCGGTCAGGGCGGCGGCGGGCCGCGCGGTGGTCGTGAGGAGCGTGGCGACCGGGGTGGCTCGCGCGGCGGGCCGCAGCAGCGGCAGGGCCGCGGCGGCGGCGCTCCGGCGCCGGCCAACAGCGCCATGGCGGACGCGCTGCGGCGCGCCGGCCTGGCCTGAGGTTGCGCGACGCTGTCGAGCTGACGTCACGAACGACTCAACCCGACAGCGCACCCGCCGCGCGAACGGTTGGCACTCCGTCGAGATCTTGGACAGTTGTCGTTCGCCTCGAACGGCAACTGTCCAAGATCCAGGTACCTTGACCGCCCGACGATGATCTTCTGCGCCGCCAGCGGGAGCGCTCGGCAGGTCGCGGCCTGACGTCGCCGGCGACTCAGCTCGACAGCGTGACCGTGGATGGCCCGGTGGAAGCGTCGAGGGGGTGGCGCGCGGGGGCGCGTACCCTCGCGGGCGTGAGTGGCGACGACGGCCTGGAGTGGCGGGAACGGCAGCGCCGCGCGGTGCGGGCGCACGCGGCGGCCGACGCCCGGCAGCGCGCCGCCGAGCAGGCGGAGGCCGCGGAGCTGGTGGCCCGGTTCGCCGCCGAGGCGCTGCGGCGCGGGCTGCGCACCGAGCGGCTGACGGCGGCCGGCTACGACGGACGCGGCCGGTACCGCACCCGGATCACCGGCTGGTACGTGGACCGGGCGCACAGCCGGGCCGTGGACACCGACGGCCGCTTCTACCTGCTCACCGTGCCGCCGAGCCTGCGGTCGCGGCTGTTCGGGGCCGACCCGGAGCCCGCGCCGCCGCCACTCGTGGTCGGGCGGGGCGGCCGGGACGGTGAGTCGGTGCCTCTGGGGACGCTGCTCAGCCTGCGTCTCGAGGCGGGCGACGACTGGCGCTGACCGGCACCGAGCGGTCGGCCCGCTGCCGGGGCACGCCGCGCGTGGACCGCCGCTCCACCCGTCGCCACCAGCTGAGCTGCAGGACCAGGGTGAGCAGGCCGGCCAGCACGATGGCGGCCAGGTTGATCACGAGCTGGAGGGCGGAGCCCGCCGCCTCGTGCCAGACGCCGTAGGCCGCCGCGACCGCCACGTTCGCCGCCGCCGGCACGGTGGTCACCGAGATCAGCACGCCGACCAGCGAGCCGGACTTCTTCGAGGTCAGCGAGAGCATGCCGGCGATCCCGGCGAGCACGCCGACCACCCACGACAGCGCGTCCGGGCGCCAGATGAAGTCGGTGAGCGGCCGGTCGGCCAGCAGCATGCCCCGGCTGACCAGCCCGGCGGCGGTGAGCGCCCAGGTACTCAGGACGGTGGCCACCATCGCCACGAGGAAGCCGACCACGAGGGCCTGCACCGAGCGGCCGATGACGTGCGGCTGCCGGCGCAGGAGCGCCACGCAGAGGGCCGCGAGCGGGCCGAACTCCGGGCCGACCACCATGGCGCCGACGATCAGGATGGGCTGGTCGAGCAGCACGCCGATGCCGGCGATCATGGTGGCCACGACGATCAGCGCCAGGAAGGTGCCGGTGAGCACGGTCTGCTCCCCGGTCTTCGCGGCGATCTCGTCCCAGACCACGGCGTCGTCGCCGTGCCCGGGGGCGTCCTCCGCGGCCTTGTCCGCCGCCGCGGACAGGGTCAGCTCGACGTCGTCGGCCGCGATGGCCCCCTGCGCCTCGACGCCCAGGTCCTGGAGCTTGCGCAGCACGCCGTCGGCGCTCTCCCGCACCACGTCACAGGTGACGTAGTCACCGGCCGGCTGGCGGGCGGCCCCGGCCAGCACGACGAGGTGGGTGACGCCGGGATCGGCCGCCAGCAGGTCGACGACGGCGCTCGACCGATCGGGGGGCGCGATCACCCTCAGGTGCAGCACCGGCCACCTCCCCTGCGTTGCGGCGGCCCAGCACCGCCGGCCGCCGCACTCTACCGGTCCGGCCCGGCCGCGGCAGCCGCACGGAAGCGAGCGAGGAACGCGAAAGGGATCTTCGTTGGCATTAGGGCAACACCGGCCATCAGGTGCCTCGTTGACCTTCCCGGAGGCAGCGGGACGACTCCCGCCGACAGACCCGGGGGCTGAGGATGGCGGTAGGCGGACAGGACGACACTCAGCGGCCGACCGGCGGTGGGCACGAGCGCGTACTGCTCTCGCCGCCCGACGTCGGGCCGCTGGAGGAGTCCTACCTGCTCCGCGCGCTGCGCTCGGGCTGGGTGGCACCGGTCGGCCCCGAGGTCGACGCCTTCGAACGCGAACTCGCCGAGCGGGTGGGCACCGCCCATGCCGTCGCGCTGTCCTCCGGCACCGCCGGGCTGCACCTGGCCCTGATCGCCCTGGGCGTCCGGCCCGGAGACGCGGTGATCGTCCCCACCCTGACCTTCGTGGCGACCGCCAACGCGGTGGTCTACACCGGAGCCGAGCCGGTCTTCGTCGACTGTGAGCCCGAATCCGGCAACCTGGATCCCGAGCTGCTCGACCGCGCCCTGCGCGAGCTGCGCCACGCGGGCCGGCGGGTCGCCGCGGTGCTGCCCGTGGACATGTTCGGCTCCTGCGCCGACTACGGCCGCATCCTGCCCATCTGCGCCGCCGCCGGCGTACCCCTGGTGGAGGACGCCGCCGAGGCACTGGGCGCCACCTTCGACGGGCGGCCCGCCGGATCGTTCGGCCGGGCCGGGGTGCTCTCGTTCAACGGCAACAAGATCATCACCACCTCCGGTGGAGGCATGCTGGTCACGGACGACGGCGACCTCGCCGACCGCTGCCGCTACCTCTCCACCCAGGCCCGCCAGCCGGTGCCGCACTACGAGCACACCGACACGGGCTACAACTACCGGTTGAGCAATCTCCTGGCCGCGGTCGGTCGTGCCCAGCTGCGCCGGCTCGACTCGATGATGGCGCGGCGACGCGCCCACCGGTCGCGCTACGCCGCGCTCTTCGCGCAGACCCCGGGGGTACGCCTGCTCGGAGCCGGTGACCCGGCCGCCAACTGCTGGCTGACCAGCATCCTGGTCGACCCGGAGGCGGCCGGCTGGCGGGCCGGTGAGCTGGCGGCCCACCTGGCCGCGGCGGACATCGAGACCCGGCCGGTGTGGAAGCCGATGCACCTTCAGCCCGTCTTCGCCGGCGCCCGCACGCTGCTGACCGGTGCCGCCGAACGGCTCTTCGCGACCGGCCTGACCCTGCCCAGTGGATCCGGCATGACCCCGGAGCAGGTGGACCGGGTCTGCGCGCGGATCGACGACTTCCTGCGCCGATCGTCGAGGGGTGCCGACCCCGACCTGCCAGCGGTCCGACGGGCTCACGTCGCCGAGTCGGTCGGTGCCCCGGTCCCCACCTCCTGACCCACCGGGACACCGTTCGCCACCGTCTCCACACCTGCCTGGACCCGGAGGTCTGCCATGGACACCCAGCACCGCCGTCGGCGGGTGGTCGTCCTCAACCAGTACGCCCAGCCCCTGTCGCGCGCCGGGGGCACCCGGCACGTGGAGTTGTTCAGCCGCCTGCGCGGCTGGGACTGGTCCATCGTCGCGGCGTCGTGGGACCACTTCAGTCACAGCGACCTCGCCGCCGACGACCCGCACTTCGTCACGGTTCCGGTGACCCGCTACACCGGCAACGACCACCGGCGCGTGCTGAGCTGGCTCACCTACGCCCGCAACGCGTGCCGCGCCGTCCTGCGCGGGCCACGCCCCGACGTCGTGTACGCCTCCTCGCCGCACCTGCTCACCCCGGTGGCCGGGTGGCTGGCGGCCCGGCTGCGCCGGTCCCGGTTCGTGCTCGAGGTCCGCGACCTCTGGCCCGAGGCCATGGTCAGCACCGGCTTCCTCCGCCGGAACTCGCCGACCCACCGGCTGCTGCGGGCGCTGGAACGCTGGCTCTACCGGCGGGCCGACCGGATCGTCATCGTCGCCGCCGGCTGGCGCGCGTACTTCGCCGCGGCCGGAGTGCCGGACGCGAAGCTGGAGTGGATCAGCAACGGCGCCGAACCGGAGGACTTCGACCTCCGCCCCGACCGGTACCAACCGCTGCGCCGGCGGGTGCCGGTGCGGGGCCGGCTGCTGGTGTTCGCCGGCTCGCACGGGGCGATCAACGGGCTGCACCGGCTGCTGGACGCCGTGGCCGAGGTGCCGGAGCACACCTTCGTCCTCATCGGCGACGGCCTGGAGAAGCCCGAACTCGTGGCCCGCGCGGCGGCCGAGGGACTGACCAACGTGCACTTCCTCGACCGCGTCCCGAAGCAGGAGCTGCGGGGCATCCTCGGCGACGCCGACATCGGCATCCACGTGCTCGCGCACAGCCCCGTGTACGACCTGGGCGCCAGCCCGAACAAGCTGTACGACTACCTCGCGGCCGGCCTGCCCGTGGTGAACAACTGCCCGGGCGAGCCCGAGGACATCCTGCGGGCCGCCGACTCCGGGCTCACCGTCCCGACCGCCGATCTCGCCACCGGCCTGCGGGAACTCGCCGCGCTGGAGCCGGAGAAGCTCGCCGCGATGGGCCGGCGCGGACGCCGGTACGTCGAGGAGAACCGGTCCCGCACCGTGATGGCGGCGAAGCTGCAGCGCTTGCTGGACGGCCTGGTGGAGGAAATCCCGCCCGTTCGGCCTTGAATACGTGGAATGTCACCTATGAGGTGGTTTGACCGTTTATAACGGTTGGGGCGTTCAACGCCGCCGCTCGTACCCGAAGCCCTCAGCAAGGAGCCTCCATGCCGCTCAGCGCCCGTACTTCCGCCCCGACCAGACCCACCGCCGACAGGTGGCCCGGCTTCGCCCTGGCCGACGCCGCGGCGTGGTTGGTCGGCGTCACGGTCGCCACCTGGGCCCGCTACGAGTTCGACCTGACCGCGGCGCAGATCCTCGGGGCGGCCGGCCTCGGACTTCTGCTCGCCGTGCTGCACCAGGGGTTCGGGTGGTACCGGCGGCTGCGGTGGGGACGCCACCCGGTCGGGAGCCTGGAGGACGCCCGGTCGCTGGCCGCCGTCGCCGGAGTCGTCGCCGTGGTCGGGACCCTGGTGGACCTGACACTGCCCGGCCGTCCGGTGCCGGCCAGCGCGCCGATCCTGGGCGCCGCCGTGGCACTGGTGGGCATGCTGACCGCCCGCTGGGCTCACCGGCACCGCCGCGACCGCACCCTCCGTCCCGACCCGCGGTCGGCCACCCCGGTGCTGCTGTTCGGGGCGGGCGAGGCCGGGCACGCCCTGCTCCGGGCGATGCTCAGCGACCCCCAGGGCCGCTACCTGCCGGTCGGCCTGCTGGACGACGACCCGGCCAAGCGCGGCCTGCACGTCATGGGCGTACGGATGCTGGGCAACCGCAACGCCATCGGGGCGGCCGTGCGCCGCACCGGCGCCACCACGGTGATCTTCTCGGTGGCGACCGCCAGCGCCGAGGAGATCCGCGAGGTACGGGCCCTGACCGTCGCCACCGGCGCCGACTTCAAGGTCCTTCCGCCCGTACGCGAGCTGGTCGACCACCGGATCACCGTCACCGACGTGCGCAGCCCGGACATCGCGGACCTGCTCGGGCGCCGGCAGGTGGTCGCCGACCTGGCGACCGACGGAGGCCTGCGCGGCCAGCGGATTCTCGTCACCGGGGCGGGCGGCTCGATCGGCTCGGAGCTGTGCCGGCAGATCATGCGCGCGGAGCCGGGTGAGCTCATGATGCTCGACCGCGACGAATCGGCCCTGCACGCCCTGCAGCTGTCCCTGAACGGCCGGGCGCTGCTCGACGGCAACGAACTGATCCTCGCCGACCTGCGCGACGACGAGGGGATCCGGCGGATCATCCGGGAGCGGCGCCCCGACGTCATCTTCCACGCCGCCGCACTCAAGCACCTGCCCCTCCTGCAGCGGCACCCGGGCGAGGCGGTCAAGACCAACATCTGGGGCACCCTGTCCGTGCTGGACGCCTGCCAGGACGTCGCCAAGTTCGTCAACATCTCCACCGACAAGGCCGCCGACCCGGTCAGCGTGCTCGGTTACTCCAAGCGGATCACCGAACGGCTGACCGCGCACGCGGCGCAGTCGTATCCCGGGACCTTCCTCAGCGTCCGCTTCGGCAACGTGCTCAGCAGCCGGGGCTCCGTGGTCACGGCGTTCCGCGCCCAGGTCGAGGCCGGCCTCCCCATCACGGTGACCCACCCGGAGGTCACCCGGTACCTGATGACCGTGCAGGAGGCCGTACACCTGGTCCTGCAGGCCGCCGCGATCGGCCGGGACGGTGAGGCGCTCGTGCTCGACATGGGCGAACCCGTCCGCATCGACGACCTCGCGCGCCAGATCGCCGCCCAGTCCGCGGGCGAGGCCCGGATCGTCTACACCGGGCTGCGGCCCGGCGAGAAGCTGCACGAGGACCTCCTGGGTCGGGACGAGACCGACATCCGGCCGCTGCACCCACTGATCTCCCACGTGACGGTGCCGCCGTTGGACCCGGCCGAGACCTCCTCGCTGGACCCGTACGACGACCCGGAGAAGACCATCGAACGCCTGGCCTGGCTCTGCCGGCAACCGGCCGGCATTCCGGCGGAGCTCGACAGCGTCGCGCTCGGCACCCGCTGACGTCCCGGCCGGCGGCCCGGGCCGCCGGCCACATCCCGCGACCCACCATCATCCGGAGGTCCTGACGATGATGCCCTCGACCGTGGCCCTGGCAAGGGTCCCCGTCGACCGCGCCACCGGTTACGAACGACGCAAGCGACTCTTCGACATAGCGGTCGCGGCGGTGCTGCTGGTTCTGCTGGCGCCGCTCGTGGCCCTGGTGGCGGCGCTGGTCGCCCTGCGACTCGGCCGGCCGGTCCTCTTCCGCCAGATCCGCCCGGGACGGCACGGGCAGCCGTTTCTCATGGTCAAGTTCCGCACCATGCGGATCGACGACTCCGCCGTCGGGCCGAGCGGGGACGAGCAGCGGCTCACGCCGTTCGGGCACCTGCTCCGCTCCACCAGCCTCGACGAGCTGCCCTCGCTCTGGAACGTGCTCAGGGGCGACATGAGCCTGGTCGGCCCCCGACCGCTTCTCACCGAATACCTCGATCGTTACTCACCGGAACAGGCCCGCCGCCACGAGGTGCGGCCGGGCATCACCGGGCTGGCCCAGGTGCGCGGCCGCAACGCGGTGAGCTGGGAGGAGAAGTTTGCCCACGACACGTGGTACGTCGACAACCGCTCCTTCCGGCTGGACCTGCGAATCCTGCTGGCCACCGTCACCACCGTGCTGACCCGTCGGGGCATCGCAGCCGCCGGCACCCGGACCGCGCACGAGTTCCACGGCTCCGGTTCGTCGACGAGGCAGCTGGAGGACGTGTCCCTCTGAGCCGGCCGGCTACCGCCGGTCCCGCCCACACCCGCCCGGAAGAAGGCCGATGACCACACTGCCGCAACTCCTGTTCCGCCCTGGCTTCCCCTCGGTCGGTCGCGTCGCACCGCCGACGGCTCGCGGATCGGAGGGCGTACCGGCATGAGCACGGATGTCGTGATCGTGGGTTGTTCCGGCCACGGACGGGAGGTGTACAGCATCGTCCAGGCGGTCAACGAGACCGGCGCCCGCCAGGAGGCGGTCCGGGTGCTCGGTTTCGTCGACGACGCGCCGTCCGAACGCAACCTCAAGCTGGTGCAGCGCCTGGACGTGGCGTACCTCGGGCGGGTCGACTGGCTGCGGACCGCACCGGCGGGCACCCACGTGCTGCTCGGCCTCGGCCACCCGGGTGTGCGCCAGCGGCTCGGCCGGCGGATCGACGGCTACGGGCTGCCCGCCTTCAGCGTCGTCCACCCGGACGCCACGGTCGGGCGCGACCTGGTGCACGGCGAGGGCCTCGTGGTCTTCCCCGGCGCCCGGGTCACCACGAACGTCACCCTGGGCCGGCACGTCCATCTCAACCAGAACGCCACGGTCGGCCACGACTCGGTGCTGGAGGACTACGTGTCCGTCAACCCGTCGGCGGCGGTCTCCGGCGACTGCCACCTGGCCGAGGCGGTGCTGATCGGCACGTGCGCCGCCGTCCTGCAGGGCCGGCGGGTCGGCCCGGGCGCCACCGTCGGGGCGAGCGCCTGCGTGGTCCGGGACGTGCCGGACGGGACGGTGGTGAAGGGGGTGCCGGCCCGATGAGCACCGGATACACCGCCTCCGGCGCACTCGCCGGGACCTCGCGGCGGCTCCGCCGCACCGCCCTGCACGCCGCTCCCACGACCACGCGGGCCGACGGGCACTCCGGCGACCGGTCCCGCACCCGAGCGCTGATCAGCGCCACCGCCGGCACCGCCGGCACCCGCATCGGCACACTCCTGGTCAGCCTCGTCGCGGGGGTGGTCGCGGCGCGCGCGCTCGGCCCGCACGACCGGGGGCTGCTGGCCGTCGCGATCGCCTCGTCCGCGGTGTTCAGCACGATGTTCGCGCTCGGCATCGACACGGCGAACCTCCGGTTGGCCGGTCGCTCGGCCGAACTGCACCGGTACGCGGCCCTGACCAGCGTCCGCTACGCGCTGCCGCTCGGCGCGGCGGCCGGCGCCGTGTGGGGGCTGGTCGGCTACCTGGGCGGCCCGACGGCGCGGCTCGGACTCGACCTCGCGACCTTCCGGTTGACACTGGCGCTGTGCCCGGTGGTCCTGCTGGCCGCGTTGCTCGGCGCCGCGGAGATCGGCCGGGGACGGGCCGCCACGTACAACCTCACCGTCATCGGCTCGCTCGTGGCGTACCTGGCCGCGCTGGTGGTGCTGGTGACGGTGGACCGGGCCAGCCCCGCCACGGTGCTCGGCGCCTACCTGCTCGGCCAGGTCGGTGGGCTGGTGGTGCTGCTGCGGCAGGTCGTCGGCGGCCGGCACCTGGCCCGCCCCGCCCCGGAGACCCGCCGCGAGTACTGGTCGTCGGCGCGCCGGGGCTTCGCCCCCAACGTCGCCCATTTCAGCATGGTGCGGGTGCAGGTGCCGCTGACGCAGGTGCTGGTCGGTGCGAGCGCCGTCGGCGTCTACTCGGTGGCCCTCGCGCTGGCCGAGACACTGCTGATCGTGCCGATCGCGTTGAGCCTGATCCTCGTTCCCACGGTGGCCAACGGGCACGCCGACTGGCACCAGGTCGCCCGGCTCGCCGGGCGGTCGCTGGTCGTCACGGTGCTCAGTGCCGCGGCACTGGCCGCCGCCGGTCCGCTGCTCGTCGCCACCCTGTACGGCGATCGCTTCGCCCCCGCCGTTCCGGTCCTGTGGGCGCTTCTGCCGGGGGTCGTCATCTTCGCCCTGGCGCGGGTGGCGCAGAGCTATCTGACCGCGACCGACCGGCCCGCAGGCACCCTGGTCGCCGCCGTCGCGGCCTCGGTCGTCGGGTGCGGCCTGATGGTGGCGCTGGTGCCGCGGTTCGGCGCGGTGGGCGCCGGGGTCGCGGCCTCGGCGGGATTCGTCGTCTACGCGACCGTCATCGCGGCGGTCTTCCTCCGACTGAACCCGGCTCGCCGCGCGGTCACGGCAACGACCCCCGGGACGACGCTCGGCGGGTCCGTGCCCACCGGTGAACGCACGCCCCGTCGGGGCGGGACGCCGCCGGGCGGCTCCTGGAACGGCTGGTTCCTGGCACTGGTGCTGGCCGTCGGTGGCGGGGCCGTCGCCGGTGTCACGGTGTCTCTCGGATCCGGCCTCCCGATGTCGACCGTGCAGCTTGCCGGCGCTGTCGTGGTCGCCGTTCTCGCCACCCTCCTGCCCGGCGCCGGCCTCTACGGGCTGGCGCTGCTGGCTCCGCTGAGCCAACTGCCCGCGCTCCCGCTGCCGGCCGTCCCCGCCATGCTCCTGTGCGGCCTCTGCTGCCTGTTCGGCACGGTGCTGCGGCGGCGGCTTCCGGTCGGCAACCGTGTGGGGGCCGCACTCCTCGTCGCCCTGGTGAGCTGGCTCCTGATCAGCATCACCCTGATCAATCCCGACGTCACGCTGCCCCGGGCCTTCTCGGTGGTGGCGGTGGTGGCACTGCCGCTGGTGGTGCTCCCGCTGGTGGCTCCCGGGGGCGGCCTCGGCGGGCGGGTGATGCTCGCCTTCGCGTTCGCGACGGCCGGTGTCGGACTGGTGCGGCTGGTTACGGTCGCCCGCGAGGGCGATCTCGCCTCGGCGGGTCCGCTGGCCGGGGACGCGCCCACGTACAACCACAACGCCTGGGGCTGTCTCCTGGTGATCGCACTGGCGGTGCTGCTGGCGCGGCTCGCCGCGACGAGCCGGGCACCGTTGCGCGTCCTGACGCTCGCCGCGGTCCTCCTGACCCTCGTGTCGATCGGCTACTCGTACAGCAGATCCGCATATCTGGGGGCGCTGGCCGTGGTGGTGGGCTTCGCGTTGCGCCGGCCGGCGCGCAGCGTCGCCTGGGCCGGCCTGCTGGCAGCCGTCACGCTCGCCCTCGGTGTCACCAGTGCGTTGCTGCCGTCCACCATCGTGGACCGGATCACCGGCACCGCCACCGGCGACACCCTCGACCTCTCCTCGTCGATCCGGCTCGATCTGTGGACGGCGGCGCTGCGGATGGCGGCCGACCATCCGGTGATCGGGGTCGGGTACCTCAACTTCAACACCCGGCTGGCCGAGTACTTCGTCCCCACCCAGACCGACGCGCACGCCTACACCGGCCTGGAGTGGAGCCAGCTCGCCCACCCGCACAACCAGTACCTGATGCTCCTCACGGAGACCGGCCTCGTCGGCACGGTGCTCGTCGGTGGCCTCCTCGTCCTCACGGTGCGGTCGGTCTGGCGCCGCTATCGCGCCCGCGTCGAGTGGACCGCCGAGGCAGCGCTGCTCGCCCTGCTGGGAGTAGGTATCGCCAGCCTGACCGGCGAGCCACTGCTGGCGCCCGCGGTCCTCGTCCCGTTCGTGCTGCTGCTCAGCACCGCTACCCGGAAGACGACACCATGACGACCCGAGCACCGGCCGACGACCGGCCCCTCCGCATCCTCCAGGTCACCACCACGCCCACCGGAGGTGACTGGTTCCTGGACCAGGTGACCGGGCTGCGTGACCGCGGGCACGACGTGCTGGCCGTGGTGCCCGGCGAGGGGCCGCTCGCCACTCGGCTCCGGCAGGCGCAGGTACCGCTGCGGATCGTTCCGCTCGCCGGCTGGCACCCGCACAAGCTGCCCCGGGTCGCCGCGGCGGAGCTGCGGCTCGTCCGGCTGATCCGGCAGTTCCGGCCCGACGTGGTGCACGCACACCTGCTCAAGGCCAACGTCGCCTGCCGGGTGGCCAGCCTGCTCGCCGGCCGGCCACTGCACGTCAACCAGGTGACCGGCATGATCCACCTGCACAGCCCGTGGCTGCGCCGGATCGACATGACGACGCTCTCCCGCGCCGACGTGCTGATCACCTCGTGCCGCGCGTTCGCCGAGCGCTACCGGACCTTCGGGGCCCGGGAGGTCGCCGTCAGCTACTACGGCTGTGACGTGCACGCACTCGACCCGACCGCCTCCGGGGAGCCGTTCCGCAAGGAGTTCGGCCTGGCCGCGGACACCCCGACCGTCGGGATGGTGGCGCACATGTACCCGAGCCGGATCCGGGCGTACCGCGAGGTGGGGGTGAAGGGGCACGAGGTGCTCATCGACGCGGTGCCGGATCTGCTGTCCCGGGTGCCCGACGCGCACGTCTTCGTGATCGGCGACCAGCTCGTGGGCGACGGGGCGTACCGGCGGTTGCTCGAAGAACGGGCCCGGCGGCGGGGCGTGGACGGCAGGGTGCACTTCACCGGCCACCGGGCCGACAAGCAGCACGTCATCGCGGGGCTGGACGTGCTGGTCAGCCCGTCGCTGGAGGAATCGGCATGCTACGCGATGGTGGAGGCGCTGCTGATGGAGAAGGGCGCGGTGGCCAGCGACGTCGGCGGGCTGCCGGACACGGTGCAGCACGAAGAGACCGGACTTCTCGTGCCACCGGCCGACCCGCACGCCCTGGCCGCGGCGGTGGCCGAGCTGCTGTCGGACCCGGATCGGCGCCGGAAAATGGGGCGGCTCGGCCGCACCCGCTGCCTGGCCCGGTTCGACATCTCCCGGACGGTGGCCCAGGTGGAGAGCATCTACCGGTCCGCGCTCGTCGGGTCGGCGAGGGCCGGCCGATGACCGGGCTGCGAACCCTCGTCGCCAACGGCCTACGTGACCTGCAGGTCCGTGACTACCCGGTCGCCGCCGATGCCCGCCCCGACGGCCGCGGACCGTACCCGCTGTTCTGGGACCATCTCCCGCACGGCACGCGGCTGGACCCGGCGGGCGTCGTGCAGGCGGCTCGCCCGGACGGCGGCTGGTACCCGAACCCGGTCTCAATGTGTCTGTACGCGCTCGGCCGGCACAACCGGGTGGTGGCCGCACGGCGGCCCGAGCCGCGGGCGGATGCTCCGCTGCTCACCCAGGCGGCCTGGCTCCGCGCACATCAGGACGGCGCGGGTGGCTGGCGCTATCCGGTGCCGGCACCCCGGTACGGTGTGGCGGCCGGCTGGTACTCCGGCATGGCCCAGGGCATGGCGGCCTCGGTGCTGCTGCGAGCCGCCGACCTGACCGGGGACCGCTCCTATCTGGACGCCGCCGACGGAGCGGTCGAGCTGCTGCTACGCCCCGTGAGCGCGGGCGGTTGCGCGCACTACGACGAGACGGGCCGCCCGTTCCTGGAGGAGTGCCCGGCCGAGCCGGCGAACCACATCCTCAACGGCGCGGTCTTCGCGCTGTTCGGCCTGATCGAGCACCAGTACCGGCAGGGCGGCTCCGCGCACCTGGCCGCCCAGGCCCGGCTCGCCGAGGAGCTGCCCCGGTTCGACCTCGGGTACTGGTCCCGCTACGACCTGCGCTGGCCGTGGCCGGCGACGGTCAACTACCACGCGCTGCACGTCTCGCTGCTGTCGGCGCTGGGGCGGCTGACCGCGAACCCGGCATTCACCGGCATGTCGGCGCGCTGGGCCCGGACGCTGCGGAACCCGCGCCACCGGTTGCGGGCCCGGATGGTGAAGGCCACCGGGATCTGGAGGCATCAGCGTGGCTGACCGGGCGGCGGTGGGCGACCCTCGTACGGTCGTGCTGCTCGGCGCCGGGCAGTCCGTGCACGTCCGCCGCTGGGCCACCGCCCTGGCCGCCCGCGGCCACCGCGTGGTGGTCACCTCGTGGTTGCCGGCCGATCCGCTGCCGGACGTGGACATCCGCAGCCCCGGGACGGCGGGCGGAGTCGGCGGCCCGGCCGGGCGGGTCTGGCGGATGCTGCGCACCGCCCGGTGGCTCCGTCGGGAGATCCGGCGGATCGCTCCGGAGGTCGTCCACGTCCACTCGGTGGGGCGGGCCGGGTTGCTCTCCCTGGCGGTCCCCCGGACCACCGCTCGGGTCGTCACCCCCTGGGGCAGCGAGCTGCGGTTCGCCTCGCGGTCCCGGTGGCGTGCCCGGGTGGCCCGGAGCGCCCTGCGGCGAGCCGCCCTGGTGGTGCCCACCTCCCGGTCCGTCGCCGGGGAGGTGGTCGACAGGTACGGCGTTCCGGCCAGCCGGGCGGTCACGGTGTCCTGGGGAGTCGACGACGAGTTCCTGCGGATGCGGGACGGGGTCGACCGGGCCGCCGTGCGGGCGGGCCTGGGTGTCCCGGCGGACGCTCGGGTGGTCCTGTCGATGCGGGGCGCCGGTCAGGTCTACCGGACCGACGACATCCTGCGCGCCTTCGCCGCCGCCGCGCCGGACCAGCCGGACCTGCACCTGGTTGTCCTCGCCGGTCACGAGCCGGCCGACGCGGCAGCGGCTTCGGCACGGGCGGAGTGCCTGGGCCGGGTCAGGGCGGCGGTTGCCGCCCTGCCGGGCCGGATCACCCTGGTCGACCGGACGCTGCCACCGGCCGACGTGTTCCGGCTGATGCGCGCCTCGGACGTCGCCGTCTCGACGCCGAGCTGGGACCAGCGCAGCTCGGCCGTGCTGGAGGCGGCGCTGGCCGGTTGCCGGCTGCTCCTGGCCGATCTGCCGCCGTACCGGGAGATGATCGCCGACGGGCTGGTCGCGGAGCTGCTCGAGGATCCCCTCGCCGACCGGCTGGCCTCCCGGCTCGCCGCCGCCGGGCCGCTGCCACTCGCCGAGCAGCAGCGCAACCGGTCCTTCATCGAGGACTCCGAGCTGTGGTCGCGCCAGGTCGAGGTGATGCGGGGGCTGTACCGGCTGATCGCCGAGACCCCGTCGGGCCTGCCGGCGGCGGTCCCCGCGCCGTCGTGCCTGCCCGTACGCCCCGCCGACCGGCCCGGGATGTGGTGAGCTGTACGGGTGGCGGGGATGGGTCTGGTGCTGCACCCCACCCGGGACGTCTCCGAGGTGGTCGGGATCATCGAGCGGTGGGCGTCGCGCCATCGCAAGACGCTGCTGGTCCGGGCCGAGGACGAGCACCGGGTGCCGTCCGGCGTCGAGCCGGTCCCCGCCGACGAGCTGGCCGAGCGCGCCGACGCCCTGATCAGCATCGGCGGTGACGGCACCATGCTGGGCGCCCTGCGCATGGCGGTGCGGGACCCGAAGCCGGTGCTCGGCGTACACCTGGGCCGGCTCGGTTTCCTCGTCGAGGTCGAGCCGCCGGACCTGCCGGAGGCGCTGAGCCGGCTGGTTTCGAAGGACTTCACCGTCGAGTCGCACGCCTGCCTCGCCTGCGACGTGTGCGGCGACGACGTGGTGGCCTTCAACGACATCGCGCTGGTGCGCCAGCCCGGCTCCGGGTTCGTCACCGCCACCCTGGCCGTCGACGGCCAGCGGTACGGCTACTACCGCTGCGACGCGCTGGTGGTCAGCACGCCGACCGGCTCGACCGCGTACAGCTACGCGGCGGGCGGGCCGCTGATCTCGCCCGCGGCGGACGCCGTGGTGGTGACCCCGTCGTCGCCGATGGCGGGCATCTCCCGGGCGGTGGTGCTCGCCCCGTCGGAGAGCATCCGGCTGGACCTCCGGCCGCAGACGGCGGCGGTGGCCGTCGAGATGGACGGGCTGGTGATCAAGGAGGCGGCGACCGAGGGCGCGGTGGAGATCCGCTACCGGCGGGACGCCGGCCGGGTGGTCCGCTTCGACCCGCAGCGCTACCAGGAGCGCAACCAGTTGAAGCTGAGCCTGCTCGACCTGCCCTTCCTGCCCGACCAGCTCCGCGAGCTGCTGCCCGAGGAGCTGCGGCGCGAGCGCGACCAGCGGGAGCTGGAACCGCCCTGCTGACCGGCGGGTCAGGCCTTGCTGAGCACCTCGGAGACCAGCGCCCGCGCCTCCTCCTGGATCCGGGTGAGGTGCTCCGGGCCCTGGAACGACTCGGCGTAGATCTTGTAGACGTCCTCCGTGCCGGACGGCCGGGCCGCGAACCAGCCGGACGCCGTGCTCACCTTGAGCCCGCCGATCGGCGCGCCGTTGCCGGGCGCCGTGGTCAGCGTCGCGGTGATCGGCTCGCCGGCCAGTTCGGTCGCGGTGACCTGCTCGGGCGACAGCTTGGCCAGCACCGCCTTCTCCTCCCGGCTGGCCGGGGCGTCGATGCGGGCGTACGCGGGCGCGCCGAAGCGCTCGGCCAGCTCGGCCCAGTGCTCGCTCGGCGTCCTCCCGGTGGTGGCGACGATCTCGGAGGCGAGCAGGCAGAGCAGGATGCCGTCCTTGTCGGTGGTCCAGGTGCCGCCGTCGCGGCGCAGGAAGGAGGCGCCGGCGCTCTCCTCGCCGCCGAAGCCGACCGCCCCGTCGAGCAGGCCGGGCACGAACCACTTGAAGCCGACCGGCACCTCCAGCAGCGGCCGGCCCAGGTCGGCGGCGACCCGGTCGATCATCGAGGAGGAGACAAGGGTCTTGCCGACGGCCGCCGCCGGCCCCCACTGCTCCCGGGTGCGGAAGAGGTGGCGGATGGCCACGGCCAGGTAGTGGTTGGGGTTCATGAGGCCGCCGTCGGGCGTGACGATGCCGTGCCGGTCGGCGTCGGCGTCGTTGCCCGTGGAGATCTGGAACCGCTCGCGGGCCGCGATCAGGGAGGCCATGGCGTTCGGCGAGGAGCAGTCCATCCGGATCTTGCCGTCGCCGTCGAGGGTCATGAACCGCCAGGTCGGGTCGACCGTCGGGTTGATCACCGCGAGGTCGAGGCGGTGCCGTTCGGCGATCTCGCCCCAGTACGCCACGCTCGCCCCGCCCATCGGGTCGGCGCCGATGCGCACCCCGGCGTCCCGGATCGCGTCGATGTCCAGCGCGGCGGGCAGGTCGTCGACGTAGCGGGCGAGGAAGTCGTAGTCCCCGGTGGTGTCGGCGGCGCGCGCCCGCGCGTACGGGATGCGCTTCACCTCCTTGAGCCCGGCGGCGAGGATGCTGTTCGCGCGGTCCTGGATCCACTTCGTGACGTCGCTGTCGGCCGGCCCGCCGTGGGTGGGGTTGTACTTGAAGCCGCCGTCGTCCGGCGGGTTGTGCGACGGGGTGATCACGATGCCGTCGGCGAGCCCGGCGGTGCGCCCGCGGTTGTGGGTGAGGACGGCGTGCGACAGCGCCGGGGTGGGGGTGTAGCCGTCGCGGCTGTCCACCAGCACGGTGACGTCGTTGGCCGCGAGCACCTCCAACGCGCTGGCCTCGGCCGGCGCGGAGAGCGCGTGGGTGTCCCGGGCCAGGAAGAGCGGGCCGTCGAGCCCCTGCTCCCGCCGGTAGTCGCAGAGCGCCTGGGTGACGGCGAGGATGTGGTCCTCGTTGAAGGCGTTGCGGAGGCTCGACCCGCGGTGCCCGGACGTGCCGAAGGAGACCTGCTGCGCCGGGTCGCTCGGATCCGGGTGCCCGGCGTAGTAGGCGGTGACCAGCCGGGGCACGTCGACGAGGTCGGCGGGCTCGGCGGGCTGGCCGGCACGGGGGTGGGCCACGGTGGGAACCTCCTGAGCTGGTGCGGGTGGATCAGGCCTCGACGCGCTGGCCCTTGCCGATGACGACGATGCCGTTGTCGGAGACGGTGTACCGCTGGCGGTCCTTCTCCAGGTCGACGCCGATCTCGGCGCCCTCCGGAACGTAGACGTTCTTGTCCAGGATGGCCCGCCGGACCACGGCGTGCCGGCCGATCTCGACACCCTCCATGAGCACGGCGCCGTCGACGTGCGCCCAGGAGTGCACCTTCACCTTCGGCGAGACGATCGAGTTCTCCACCAGCGAGCCCGAGATCACCGCGCCCGGCGAGACCATCGAGCCGACCGCCCGGCCGACCCGCTCGCCCCACTGGTGGACGAACTTCGCCGGCGGGTACGGCGGCTGCATGCTGTAGATCGGCCAGTCAAAGTTGTAGAGGTTGAACACCGGGTGCACGTTGATGAGGTCCATGTGGGCGTCGTAGAAGGAGTCGAGCGTCCCCACGTCGCGCCAGTAGCCGCGGTCCCGGTCGGTGCTGCCCGGCACCTCGTTGTCCTTGAAGTCGTAGACGTTGGCCTCGCCCCGCTCGACCAGCATCGGGATGATGCTGCCGCCCATGTCGTGCTTGCTGGTCTTGTCCTCGGCGTCGCGCTCGACGGCCTCGCAGAGCGCCTTCGTGCTGAAGACGTAGTTGCCCATCGAGGCGTAGATCTGGTCGGGGGCGTCGGGCAGCCCCACCGCGTCGGTGGGCTTCTCGCGGAACGCCCGGATCCGCCGGCCGTCCTCGCCGACCTCGATGACGCCGAACTGGTCGGCCATCGACAGCGGCTGACGGATGCCGGCGACCGTGACGGCGGCGCCGGAGGCGATGTGGTCCTCCACCATCTGCCGCGGGTCCATCCGGTAGATGTGGTCGGCGCCGAAGACGATCACGTGATCGGGCTGCTCGTCGTTGATGAGGTTGAAGCTCTGGTAGATCGCGTCGGCCGAGCCGGCGAACCACCACGGGCCGCGGCGCTGCTGCGCCGGCACCGGGGTGACGTAGTTGCCGAGCATCGTCGACATCCGCCAGGTCTGGGTGATGTGGCGGTCCAGCGAGTGGGACTTGTACTGGGTCAGCACGACGATCTTCAGATAGCCGGCGTTCGCCAGGTTGGAGAGGACGAAGTCGACCATGCGGTACATCCCGCCGAAGGGGACGGCCGGCTTCGCCCGGTCGGTGGTGAGGGGCATCAGGCGCTTGCCCTCCCCGCCGGCAAGGACGATCGCGAGCACCTTGGCAGCCATGCTCAGACGCTATCCATACCGCACCGACTTCACCACTCGTACGGGCACGTTTCCGCACCCGGTGCGGGGCGCGAAAGCGCGCTAGGGTGCCGGGCATGAGCGATTCCGCACGGCTGCGCGTCGACCTGCTGACCCGGGAGTACCCGCCGGAGGTCTACGGCGGGGCCGGGGTGCACGTCGAGTACCTGGCGCGCGAGTTGCGCCGCCTCGCCGACGTGCGCGTGCACTGCTTCGGCGGGCCCCGCGACGAGCCCGGCGTCACCGCGTACGCCGAGCCGGCGGCGCTGGCCGGCGCGAACCCCGCGCTGCGCACCATGGGCGTCGACCTGGAGATGGCCGCCGGCACGGCCGGCACCGGCGTGGTGCACAGCCACACCTGGTACGCCAACCTGGCCGGGCACACCGCGAAGCTGCTGCACGGGGTGCCGCACGTGGTGACCGCGCACAGCCTGGAGCCGCTGCGCCCCTGGAAGGCCGAGCAGCTCGGCGGCGGATACGCGCTCTCGTCGTGGTGCGAGCGGGTCGCGTTCGAGGCCGCCGACACGGTCATCGCGGTGAGCGAGGGGATGCGGCGCGACGTGCTGACCGCGTACCCGGAGGTCAACCCGGACCGGGTGCGGGTCGTCTACAACGGCATCGACACCGTGCAGTACGCCCCGGACACCGGCACCGACGTGGTGGACCGGCTCGGCATCGACCCGGCCCGCCCCAGCGTGGTCTACGTCGGCCGGATCACCCGGCAGAAGGGCCTGCCGTACCTGCTGCGCGCGGCCCGGGAGCTGCCCGCCGACACCCAGCTCGTGCTGCTGGCCGGCGCTCCCGACACCCCGGAGATCGCCGCCGAGGTGGAGGGCCTGGTCGCCGAGCTGCGGGCCGGCCGCTCGGGCGTGATCTGGATCGCCGAGATGCTGCCCAAGCACGAGGTGATCCAGGTGCTCACCCACGCCACGATCTTCGTCTGCCCGTCCGTCTACGAGCCGATGGGCATCGTCAACCTGGAGGCGATGGCCTGCGAGACGGCCGTGGTGGCCACCGCCACCGGCGGCATCCCCGAGGTGGTCGCCGACGGCGAGACCGGGCTGCTGGTCCCCATCGAGCAGGCCGGCGACGGCAGCGGCCGGCCGCTGGACCCGGAGCGCTTCGTGGCCGACCTGGCGGCGACCATCAACGACCTGCTGGCCGACGAGAAGCGGGCGGAGGAGTTCGGTCTCGCCGGCCGCCGCCGAGCCGTCGAACACTTCTCCTGGGACACCATGGCGCAGCGGACGCTGGAGGTGTACCGGTCGGTGGGCGCCGCCGGCTGACTTGAGCGCGAAGCGATCTCGGGCAGTAGGTTGAACCGGTGACTGGACGGTTCCCGATCGAAGACGTCTCCCCCGTCGTCGCCTGCGGTCGCTACCCGGCCAAGGCGGTGGTCGGCGAGATCGTGCCCGTGTCGGCCCGCGCCTACCGCGAGGGCCACGACGCGCTCGGGTGCAACGTGGTCTGGCTCGGCCCGGACGGCGCCGCCCGCCCGTTCACCCGGATGCGCCCCGGCGAGCCCGGCCAGGACCGCTGGCACGCCACCATCCGCCCCGACGCGGTGGGCACCTGGCGGTTCACCGTCGAGGCGTTCCAGGACCCGTACCTGACCTGGCAGAACGCCGTCACCAAGAAGGTCGCGGCCGGCCAGGGCCCGGCCGAGCTGGCCAACGACCTGGCCGAGGGCGCCCGGGTGCTGGAGGCCGCCCTCGACCTCGTGCCGGCCGCCGACCAGCAGCGGGTCCGGGCGGCGGTGACCGCGCTGCGCGACGACGACGCCGAGCTGCCCCGGCGGGTCGGCCCGGCGCTCGACCTGGCCCCGCTGCTCTGGGACCACCCGGTGCGCGAGCTGGTCACCACCGGCGACGAGCACACCCTCTGGGTCGACCGGCCGCGGGCGCTCTTCTCCGCCTGGTACGAGTTCTTCCCCCGTTCCGAGGGCGCGATTCCGGCCACCGTCGACGCGCCCGCCCGGTCCGGCACCTTCGTCACCGCCCTGGAACGCCTGCCCGGCGTCGCCGCCATGGGCTTCGACGTGCTCTACCTGCCGCCGATCCACCCCATCGGCCGGGTCAACCGCAAGGGCCCCAACAACGCGCTCACCGCCGGGCCGGACGACGTCGGCTCGCCGTGGGCCATCGGCGCGGCCGAGGGCGGCCACGACGCCATCCACCCCGACCTGGGTACGCCGGACGACTTCCGCGACTTCGTCGCCGCGGCCGCCGAGCAGGGCCTCGAGGTCGCCATGGACCTGGCGTTGCAGTGCGCCCCCGACCACCCGTGGGTGACCGAGCACCCGGAGTGGTTCACCACCCGGGCCGACGGCAGCATCGCGTACGCCGAGAACCCGCCGAAGAAGTACCAGGACATCTACCCGCTGAACTTCGACAACGACCCGGAGGGCATCCGGGCGGAGATCCTGCGGGTGGTGCTGCACTGGGTCGGCGAGGGGATCCGGATCTTCCGCGTCGACAACCCGCACACCAAGCCGTTCGACTTCTGGCACTGGCTCATCTGGGAGGTCAAGAAGGTCGACCCGGACGTGCTCTTCCTCGCCGAGGCGTTCACCCGCCCGGCGATCATGCACGGCCTCGGAAAGATCGGCTTCACCCAGTCGTACACCTATTTCACCTGGCGCACGTCGGCGGCCGAGATGCGGGAGTACTGCACGGAGCTGGTCGCGGCGGCCGACTACATGCGACCCAACTTCTGGCCCAACACCCCGGACATCCTGCACGAGTCACTGCAGCACGGCGGCCCGCCGATGTTCAAGATCCGGGCGGTGCTGGCCGCGCTGCTCTCCCCCTCCTGGGGCATGTACGCCGGCTACGAGCTGTTCGAGCACGTCGCCCGCCCCGGCGCCGAGGAGTACCTGGACAACGAGAAGTACGAGTTGCGCCCCCGGGACTGGGCCGGCGCGCAGGAGCACGGCCGCTCGCTGGCCCCGTTCATCGCCACGCTCAACCGGGTCCGCCGGGACAACCCCGCCCTGCACCGGCTGCGCAACCTGCGCTTCCACGACATCGACAACCCGGCCCTGCTCTGCTGGTCCAAGCACGACCCGGACACCGGCAACACGGTGATCGTGGTCTGCTCGTTCGACTCCCGCGCCGTGCAGTGGGGCAACACCACGCTGGACATGCCGGCGCTCGGCTTCGACTGGCACGAGCGGTTCACCGTGCACGACGAGCTGACCGGCGCCGACTACGACTGGGGGCAGCGCAACGCGGTGCGGCTCGACCCGTACCTGCAACCCGCGCACGTGTTCACGGTGCGGCGGCCCGCCGCGCCGCCCGAGCCCGAAGCCGCGCCGCCGGCCCCCGCGGCGGCCGACCTGACCGTCGAAGACGTACCCGCCGACCTCTCCGGCGGCACCGCCCCGACCGCACCGGCCGCGAAGGACGACGCACGATGGAGCAGCTGATCGCCGGCCAGGCCCACGACCCGCACGCCGTGCTCGGCGCGCACCCCGCCGGTGGGCGCACCACCATCCGCACCCTGCGCCGGGGCGCGGCCGACGTGACCGTGCTCGCCGGCGACGAGCGGCACCCCATGAAGCGGGTGCACGACGCGGGCGTCTTCGAGGCCGTGCTGCCCGGCGAGGTGCTCGACTACCGGGTCGACGTCGACGGCGCGGTGCACGACGACCCCTACCGTTACCCGCCCACCCTCGGCGAGCTGGACCTGCACCTCATCGGCGAGGGGCGGCACGAGCGGCTCTGGGAGGCGCTCGGCGCCCGGGTGTTCGACGAGGGCGTCGCCTTCACCGTCTGGGCGCCCAACGCGCGCGGCGTGCGGGTGGTCGGCGACTTCACCGGCTGGGGGCCCGACGACGGCTGGCCGATGCGCTCGCTCGGCTCCAGCGGGGTGTGGGAGATCTTCGTGCCCGGCGCCGCCGTCGGCAGCCGGTACAAGTACCGGATCCTCGGCGCCGACGGGCACTGGCGGGACAAGGCCGACCCGCTCGCGGCCCGCACCGAGGTGCCGCCGGCCACGGCCTCCGTGGTGCACCATTCCCGGTACGCCTGGGGCGACGGCGACTGGCTCACCCGCCGAGCCCGGCGGCAGCCGCACCAGGAGCCCATGAGCGTCTACGAGGTGCACCTCGGCTCGTGGCGCCCCGGCCTGGGCTACCGGGAACTGGCGGAGCAGCTCACCGCGTACGTCACCGAACTCGGCTTCACCCACGTCGAGTTCCTGCCCGTGATGGAGCACCCGTTCGGCGGCTCCTGGGGCTACCAGGTCACCGGCTACTACGCCCCCACCGCCCGGTTCGGCGACCCCGACGAGTTCCGTCACCTGGTCGACCGGCTGCACCAGGCCGGCATCGGGGTGATCCTCGACTGGGTGCCGGCGCACTTCCCCAAGGACGAGTGGGCCCTCGCCCGCTTCGACGGCACCCCGCTCTACGAGCACCCCGACCCGCGTCGCGGCGAGCACCCCGACTGGGGCACGTACGTCTTCGACTTCGGCCGCCGCGAGGTGCGCAACTTCCTGGTCGCCAACGCCCTCTACTGGCTGGACGAGTTCCACGTCGACGGGCTGCGGGTCGACGCGGTCGCCTCGATGCTCTACCTGGACTACTCCCGCCAGGAGGGGCAGTGGGCGCCCAACGTGCACGGTGGCCGGGAGAACCTGGAGGCCATCGCGCTGCTCCAGGAGGTCAACGCCACCGTCTACAAGCACCACCCCGGGGTGCTGATGGTCGCCGAGGAGTCCACCGCCTGGCCGGGCGTCACCCGCCCGACCGCCGAGGGCGGGCTGGGCTTCGGCTTCAAGTGGAACATGGGCTGGATGCACGACACCCTGCTCTACACCTCCAAGGACCCGATCTACCGGCAGCACCACCACCATCAGCTCACCTTCTCCCTGGCGTACGCCTGGAGCGAGAACTACGTGCTGCCGATCAGCCACGACGAGGTGGTGCACGGCAAGGGTTCCCTCGCCGGCAAGATGCCCGGCGACACGTGGCAGCGGCTCGCCAACGTGCGGGCGCTGCTCGCGTACATGTGGGCGCACCCCGGCAAGCAGCTGCTCTTCATGGGCTGTGAACTCGCCGACGACCGCGAGTGGAGCGAGGAGCGCGGCCTCGACTGGTACCTGCTGCACGACCCGGCGCGCGCCGGCGTGCAGCGCCTCGTCGGCGACCTGAACCGGGTCTACCGGGAGACCCCGGCGCTCTGGGCGCAGGACACCGACCCCGCCGGCTTCCGCTGGATCGCCGGGGACGACGTCGCCAACAACACCGTCTCGTTCATCCGGATCGCCCCCGACGGCCAGACCCTGGTCTGCGTGGCCAACTTCTCCGCGCTGCCGCTCGAGGGCTACCGGGTCGGCCTGCCTGCCGGCGGCACCTGGACCGAGCTGCTCAACACCGACGCCCACCACTACGGCGGGTCGGGGGTGGGCAACCTCGGGTCGGTACGCGCCGAGAGCGTGCCGTGGCACGGCATGCCGGCGTCGGCGGCCCTGCGCGTGCCGCCGCTGGGCGTCCTCTGGCTCCGCCCCGCCTGAGCCGGCGGCACCGCTGGTCGGTGCGCGGTGCTCGGCGCGGTGCTCGGTGCTCAGTGCTCGGTGCTCGGTGCCTGGTGCTCGGTGCTCGGTGCTCGGTGCTCGTGCCGGATCTTGGCGAGTTGCCGTTCGTGGCCGACGGTAACCCGCCAAGATCTCTCGACATCGCGCCCGAGATGCACAGTGAGTAACGCCGTCCCCCGCAATCCCTACGCTGAGTGGAGAAATTGCGCGGTCCCGCCCCCGCGCTGAACGGACGGGCGTCACCCTCCGTACCGCTGAACGGTTGCCGGACACCGTGACGGACGAGGCGGAGGAGCTTCGATGGCGTGGAGCAGAGGCACAACCGGGCGACGCGGAACGGGGCACCCGTCCCGGAACCGGAAGATCGCCGCCGGCGTCGCGCTGGCGCTGACCGCCGGGACGGCGTTCGCGGTCGCGACCGGGGTCGGTCAGGCCGCGGAGAACTGCCAGGGCCTGGACACCGCCCTGCGCAACAACCTGACCTTCATCGCCGACCAGCGCCGCAACCCGGACGCCAACTCGGTGGCCCGGATCGCCAACCGGCAGGCCGTGGTCGACCTCATCCAGCAGCGCCGGGCCGCGGCCGGCTGCACCGGCACGGTCGAGGTGGCCGGGGCGGCCTGCCCCGAGGTGCCGTGGGAGCAGGCGATGGCCACCCAGCTCGACCGGGCCTGGGCGGTCACCGGCCAGATGACCGGCGAACGCTCCGGCCAGCTCGTCGACCCGCAGGTGACCGAGGCGCGGGTGAAACGGCTCGCCGGTTTGTTCGGCGGCGTTCGCGGCATCGTGCAGGGCGCTCAGGACGCACAGGCCGGTAAGTCCGGCGCTGCCGGTGGTTCGGCCGGCGGGGCTGGGGCGCCCGGTGCCGCGGCCGGCGGAGCCGACCAGGCCGGTGGGGCTGCCGAGGCCGGTGGCCAGGCCGGAGGAGCCGGTAAGGCCGGTGGAGCCGACGAGGCCGGCGGCCAGGCCGGAGGAGCCGGTAAGGCCGGTGGAGCCGGCAAGGGCGGTGGAGCCGGCAAGGGCGGTAGCCAGGCTGGTGGAGCCGGTGGCGCGGCTGGCGCTGCGGCGGGTGGCGCGGAACGGGCCGCTGCCGTCATCAGCGCGATCAGCGGACTACTCGGGCAGATCGCCAACATCGTGCAGGCCGCGCTGGAGGGCCAGCAGGCGGGCGGCAGCGAGCAGGCCGGCGGCGCGCAGGATGACCAGCAGGCGGGCGACGAACAGGCCGGCGACGAGCAACAGGACGGCGACGCCCAGGATGAGCAGCAGGCCGGCGACGACCAGCAGGCCGGTGACGGACAGGCCGGTGACGGACAGGCCGGTGACGGACAGGCCGGTGATGCCTCGGGCGGCGAGCAGGATGCCGGTGGCCAAGAGGGCGCGGACCAGCAGGGCGCGGCCGGGCAGGACGAGGATCAGGCGGCGAACGGTCAGCAGGGCGCGGACGGGCAGCAGGCCGGGAACGCCGGAGCGCGGGTCGCGGAGCGGCTCCAGCAGATCCGGGCGCGCATCCAGCAACTGCGGGCGATCGTCCAGCAGATCCGCGCCGCCCGCCAGGCCGCCGACGACCAGCGCGGCCCGGGCCAGAACGCCGGCCAGGGCCGGGGCAAGGGCGTGGGCCAGGGTCAGGACGCCGAGCAGGCGGGCGGCGGACAGGACGCCGGCTCGGGCATGAACCAGGCGGATCAGGACCAGGGCACGAACCAGGCCGGCCAGGGCATGGATCAGGAAAACCAGGGCCAGGGGAACCAGGGCCAGGGCAAGGGCCAGAGCAACGGCCGGGGCCAGGCCGGCCAGAAGCAGGGCATGAACCAGGCGGGCCAGAATCAGGGCCAGGCGTACATGGTGGCCGACCCGAGCGTGCCGGGCTGCGCCCCGGGCGACCCCGGCCAGGACGCCGGCGCCGGGAGCGCCGGCGCCGACCAGCAGGACGGCTCGGAAGCAACCGGCATGACCCCCGACCCGGCCAAGGAAGGCACGGCCCAACCCACCACCAACTAACCCAGCCGCTCGCCCACCGCGACAAACCCGTCGTCATCCCCGATCGATCATGAAGTTGGCGGCACCAGAGGAGATCAACTTCGCCGCCAACTTCATGATCGACGGCGGAGAGCGGGATCGACGGCGGAGAGCGGGATCGACGGCGGAGAGCGGGATCGACGGCGGAGAGCGGGATCGACGGCGGGGAGCGGGATCGACGGCGGGGAGGGGTCCCGCAGGGCAGCGGGGAAGGCGAGGGTCAGACCAGGCCGGCTTCGCGGAGGAGTTTCCAGAGGCCGGCGCCGTCGGGGGCGGCCAGCCACTTCTGGCCCACCGGGCCGGCGGACGGGCGGCCCGCGGGCGTGGGCAGGCTGCCCGCGAGGACCGACTGGGTGGGCGAGAGCCGGCGGATCGCCACCCCGGCCACGTTGTCCGGGTGGGCGGCGGCGAACTCGCGGTAGATCTCCTGGTCGTGCTGCCCGTCGTCGCCGATGAGCAGCCAGCGGACGTCGGGGAACTCCCGCGCCAGCCGGGCCAGGGTGGCCCGCTTGTGCTCCCGGCCGCTGCGGAACCAGCGGTCGGCGGTCGGCCCCCAGTCGGTGAGCAGCAGCGGCCCGGCCGGGTAGAGGTGCCGGGACAGGAACCGGGTCAGCGTGGGCGCGACGTTCCAGGCGCCGGTGGAGAGGTAGAAGACGGGTGCGCCGGGGTGGGCGGTGACCAGCCGCTCGTACAGCACCGCCATGCCGGGGACGGCGGCCCGGGCGTGCTCGTCGAGGACGAAGGTGTTCCACGCGGCGAGCAGCGGCCGGGGCAGCGCGGTCACCATGACCGTGTCGTCGATGTCGGAGAGGATGCCGAAGCGGACCTCCGGGTCGAGGATGCGGACCAGCGCCTCCACCGGCTCGGCGTCGGGCACGCTGAGGCGTACGCAGCCCCAGCCCGGGGTGAAGTCGGCCTTGATGACGGTGTCCACGAAGCCGCTGCGGTCCGCGGTCGTCTCCTGGCTGACGCCGCCGGCCTCGATGGTGACCTTCGCGTACTTGGCCGGCAGGGTGGTGAAGCTGCGCCAGCCCCGGACCTTCTCCAGCCGGCCGCGCTGCCGGGTGTCGGGGCGGCCGAGCAGCACCCGGCAGAGGACCCGCGCCCAGCCCGGGGCGCCGTACCCGGCGTACGCGATGATGTTGATCTGCCACCCGGTGCGCCGCAGCCGCCGCGCCACCAGGTTGTGCAGGGCATCCTCGATCCGCGCGGCGTGGTGCAACTGCGGCACGGCCAGTTGGTCCGGTGGTGTGGGTGGCACGCTGTCACCCTGCCACAACCCGGGCAGGCCGGCCACGCGAGTGGTCTGCGCCGATCCACCCCGCCGCCCGGCGCCCCCGTGACAGACTGCGGTCGAGGCGACGACGGGGGCGTTGGTCGTGTCGACACCAGAGCGGGACCCGGGACGGTGGCGTCCGGCGCTGGACCGGCCGGCGCTGGTGGCGCTGGTGCTCGGCGTCGCCGGGGTCGGCTACCGGCTGGTGCTGACGCTGCTCACCCTGCCCACCTCGAACAGCGACGAGGCCACGTTCGGGCTGGCGGCCCTGCACATCGCCACCGGGGACGAGCGGCCGGTCTTCCTCTAC
The DNA here is from genome assembly GCF_900091435.1 of Micromonospora chaiyaphumensis. GTDB lineage: Bacteria > Actinomycetota > Actinomycetes > Mycobacteriales > Micromonosporaceae > Micromonospora > Micromonospora chaiyaphumensis. The sequence goes on along the minus strand of NZ_FMCS01000005.1, from coordinate 187,353 downwards.
GGCCAGCGCTACATGGGCGTGCTGGAGTCCTACCTGGCGGCCCCGCTGGTCGGCTGGGCGGGGGCGAGCTGGCCGCTGCTGCGGCTGCCGCTGCTGGCGCTGTTCGCGGTGTTCCTGTGGCTGGCGTACCGGTTGACCCGCCGGCTCTTCTCGCCCTGGCTGGCCACCCTCGTGGTGGGCCTGCTGGCGCTCGGCTCCGAACGGGTCGTCCGCGACCAGCTCACCGTGGTCGGTGGCCGGCCGGAGGTGAAACCGGCGGTGCTGGCCATGCTGCTGGTCGCGGTCGCCCTCGGCGAGCGCCGGGTCCGGCACCGCTGGCTGGCCACCGGACTGTTCGGGCTGCTGGCCGGGCTGGCGCTCTGGTCGGACTGGCTGATCGTGCCCTACCTGGCGGTGGCCGGGCTGGTGCTGGTGTGGGCCGCGCCCCGGGACCTGGTGGGCTGGCCGGGGGTGCTGCTGGCGGCGGGCTTCCTGGTCGGGGTCGCGCCGGTGATCAAGGACAACCTGGTCGCCCCGGACGGGCAGGACTCGCTGTCGGTGTTCCGGGAGATCAGCACCAAGGACGGCGCGACGCCGTCGGTGTCGGAGCGGCTGCACGGCGGGCTGCTGGAGGGGGTGCCACTGGCCTCCGGGCTCTGCCCCATGGACGGCTGTGCCCGCTGGGCCGAGTGGTTCGGGCTGCTCTACCCGGTGCTGCTGGTGGCCGCCGCCGTGCTCGGGCTTGTCGCGTTCCGCCGGGCCGGCGACCCGGCCGCGCGGGTCCGGGCCGTGGCGATCCTCGCCCTGGTCGTCGGCGCGGCGTTGACCCTGCTGGCGTACGTGCGCAGCCCGCTGGCCGCGACCGATCCGCTGGGCAACTCCCGGTACCTGTCGGTGCTCCAGATCTCGCTGCCGGTGGTGCTCTGGCCGCTGTGGCGGGCGGCCGCGTACGCGGTGCGGGCCACGGCGGGCGGGGTGGCGCGGGCGGGCGGCGCGCTGGCCGCGCTGGTGCTGGCCGCGCTGGTGGCCGCCACGCTGGCCGGCACGGTGGCGTTCGTGGCGGACGCCCCGGCGCTGCGGGCCGAGGAGCGCCAGGCCCGGGCGCTGGCCGACGCGGTGCGCCGGGCCGGCCTGCGCGAGGTGTACGGGGACTACTGGACCTGCAACCGGCTGATCTTCAACACCGACGAGGCGGTGGTCTGCGGGGTGCTCGACGGTGACCTGAGCCCCGGGCAGAACCGCTACCCGGCGTACTGGAAGCGGGTGGGGCGGGCGGCCCGGCCCGGGTACGTGGTGGCCGTCGGCTCGTCGGCCGAGCGGGCGCTGCGCCGGCTGCTCGGCGACCGGGCCGACGCCGCGGTGGTGGCCGAGGTCGGCGGCTATCGGGTGTACCACCCGGATGCCGCCGTGCGGCCGTGGCGCTGAACCCGCGCCGTACGCTGTGCCGATGCTCATCCTGCTGCCCCCGTCGGAGGGGAAGGCCGAGGCCGGCACCGGCCGGCGGCTGGACCTGTCGAAGCTCTCCCTGCCGGAGCTGAACCCGGCGCGGGAGGCGGTGCTGGCCGCCCTCGTCGACCTGTGCGCCGGCCCGGACGAGGCGGCGGCCCGCGACGCGCTGGGCCTGAGCGAGGGTCAGCGCGGCGAGCTGCGGCGCAACGCGCGGCTGCGGGCGGCGGCCACCGCACCGGCCGGGCGGATCTACACGGGTGTGCTCTACGAGGCCCTCGACCTGGCCACGTTGCCGCCGGCGGCGGAGCGGCTGGCCCGCCGCTCGGTGCTGATCAGCTCGGGCCTCTGGGGCGCGGTACGCCTCACCGACCGGATCCCGCCCTACCGCTGCCCGGTCGGGGCGCGGCTGCCGGGGATCGGGGCGCTGGGGGCGTACTGGCGCCGGTCGCTGGCGGAGGCCATGGCGACGGCCGCCGGAAGCGGCCCGGTGCTGGACCTGCGCTCCGGCGCGTACGCGGCCACGTGGACGCCGCGCGGGACGGTCGCCGAGCGCACCGTGACGGTGCGGGTGCTGCACGAGCGTGCGGTGGACGGGGTGCCGACCCGGTCGGTGGTCAGCCACTTCAACAAGGCCACGAAGGGCCGGCTGGTCCGCGACCTGCTCACCGCCGGCGCCCGCCCGCGTACCGCCGACGCGCTGGTGGCGGCGCTGCGCGAGCTGAAGTACGCCGTCGAGGAGCAGCCGCGGGTGGCCGGCCGGCCCCGGCAGCTCGACGTGGTGGTCACCGAACTCTGAGCGCCCGTTGCCGCAAATTTTGCTCAAGGCTCGGTCGCAGCGGTTTCGCGGCGCGGACGCCGGGGGTCACGGTTAGGGAGCCCCGCCGACCGACCAAGGAGCTGTTCCGATGGCCCCCGAGTCCGCCACCCTGCTCGACCGGCCCCGCCGGTCGTCGCCGCCCCCGCCGCTGGACTGGCTCACCCTGGCCGACGCCTTCGAGGTCGCCTGCCTGCTGCGCTGCACCCCGCCGCCGGCCGCCGACGCCCGTCGGGGCGACGCCGGGACGTACCGGGGCGGGATCGCCGAGTTCAACCGCCAGGACACGGCGCACCGGATGCGGCAGCTGCTGCAGCGGCTGGACGTGCCGGTGGAGCACGAGCTGACCACGGGCGGCCTGCGCCGCCGGTACGAGCTGCACCGGCTGTCGGTGCCCCGGGAGCACCGGTCGGCGTACGCGGCGATGCTGGAGGCCGGCTGGCGGCAGGGGCGCCGCGAGCTGCTCGGCGGGCCGTTCCCCGGCGCCTCCACGGCCCGCCGGGTGTGGCGGCCCCGGCTGGCGGCCGCGGCGTGGCGGGCGGCGCTGCTGGCCGGCGGGCGGCACGTGCGGCGGCACAGCCTGGGCATCCGGCTGGCCGACCGGGACCTGGCCGCGGTGCTGGTCCGGAGCGCGGCGCTGCTGGAGGTTCCCGCGGTGCTCCGGCCCGGCTCGGGCTGCTTCCTGGTGAGCGTGGCCAACGGCGCGCACCGGGCGCGGATCACCGAGAGCGCGGCGCTGGCCCCGGCGGCGGCCTGCTGACCCCACCCCTCCACGGCGCCATCCGGCCTGCCCCCCGGTCACGGCGGCGCCGCGATACGCGGCCGGGCTTGCGCGGCGGGTGCTCCGCAGCGCAGAGTGCAGCCCGTGAGCCGACACTGGTCTGTGCGCGGCCGGCGCCGGACCGCGGCCCCGCTGGCGCTCCTGCTGCTGCTCGTGGCCGGCCTGGCCGGTTGCCGGGACGAGCCCGCCGGGTCGGTGCCGATCCGGATCGCCACGGGCAGCCCCACGGCGGTCTACCACGCCTTCGGTCAGTCGCTGGCCGCCCTGCTCAACCGCGAGCTGCCCGGCGTGCAGGCCAGCGTGGTGGTCACCGCGGCGTCCGCGCAGAACGTCCGGCTGGTCGGCTCGGGCGAGGCGGAGCTGGGCTTCACCCAGGCCGACGTGCTGCCGCCCCACACGCCGGAGCACCCCGCGGTGCTCGCCGTGGCCCGGGTCTACGACGACCTGCTGCACCTGGTCACCACCGCCGGCGGCCCGGTGCGCACCCTCGCCGACCTGCGGGGCCGGCGCGTGTCGGTGGGCGCGGACGGCTCCGGCACCGAGGTCACCGCCCGGCGGCTGCTGGCCGTGGCCCAGCTCGGTGCTCAGGTACGCCAGGAGCACCTGGGCCTGGACGACTCGGTGGCGGCGCTGCGCGCCGGCCGGATCGACGCCTTCTTCTTCTCCGGCGGCCTGCCGGTACGCGGTGTCGCGGAGCTGGCCGGCAGCACCTCGGTGCGGATGGTCGACCTGGGCGACTGGACCGAGCCGCTGCGCCGCGGGTACGGGGAGGTCTACGTCACGCGGGACATTCCCCGCTCGGTCTACGGGGCGGACCCCGTCAGCACGGTGGCGAACCCGAACTACCTGATCGCCCGCGCCGACCTGCCGGCGGCGCTGGTGCGCGAGGTGACCCGGCTGCTGATGGAACGCCGGGAGGAGCTGGCCGCCGCGCATCCCGCGGCCGGCCGGATGAGCCCCCGCGCGGCGATCGTCACCACCCCGCTGCCGCTGCACCCCGGCGCGGCCGACTGGTACCGGGCCACCAAGCCCTGAGGCGCGCTCAGCGGCGCCCGGCCTCGGAGCCGACCGGCTCGACCGGGTCGTCGCCGAGCGCCCCGGCGGACCCGTCCGGCTCGGGCAGGTCGTCGTCCGGGGCCGGGAACCACAGCTCGGCGACCAGCCCGCGCGGGTCGCCCTGACGCATGGTCAGCCGGCCGTCGGAGGCGTCGACGAGCACCGCCACGATGGTCAGCCCGAGGCCGGCGCCGTCCACGTTCTGCACGTCCGGGGCCCGCCAGAACCGCTCGGTGGCCTGGTCGAGCTGGCTGGCCGTCATGCCGGGGCCGGTGTCCCGCACCTCCAGGGTGATCCCGCCGTCGGCCGGCCGCACGGTCACCGTCACCGCTCCCCCGGCGCCGCTGAACTTGACCGCGTTGTCGATCAGCGCGTCGAGCGCCTGGTCGATCGCGGTCGGCACGGTCCGGGCGTACGCGGGGGACCCGGTGCCGCGAAGCGCGAGGGTGACCGACCGGTGCCGGGCCAGCGGCAGCCACGCCGCGACCCGCGAGGCGGCGGTCGCGGCGGCGTCCACGGTGACCCGCTGGTTCTCCTCCCGCTCGGCGCGGGCCAGGGTGAGCAGCGCGTCGAGCACGGTGGCCAGGCGGTCGGTCTCCTCCAGCGCCAGGCGGTGCTCGGCCTGGCCGTCGGCGTCGGTCAGGCTCGGCCCCAGCTCCTCCACCCGCAGCCGCAGCGCGGTCAGCGGGTTGCGCAGCTGGTGGCTGGCGTGCGCGACGAACGCCCGCTGCCGGTCCATCACGTCGGAGACCGCGTCGGCCATGTCGTTGAAGCTGGTCGCCAGCCGGCGCAGCTCGGGCGGGCCGAGCCGGGGACGGACCCGGGCCCGCCGGTGTCCCCCGGCGATCTCGTGGGTGACCGCGTCCAGCTCGGTGACCGGGCGCAGCACCCAGCCGGCCAGCCCGAACGCGGTGGAGACGCAGGCGAGCACCGCGAACAGGCCGATGCCCGCGAGCAGCAGCCACCAGGCCGTGACGGTGCGGCGCACCTTGGTGGCCGGGGTCGTGGTGACCACGGCGCCGAGCACCTCGCCGCCGTCGTTGATCGGGACCGCCACCACCAGCGGCCCGTCCACCCAGGGGCGGACCGCGTCCGGCCGGCTGAACTGCTGCCCGGCCAGCGCGGTGTCCAGCGCCAGGTCGGTGCCCGCGCCGACCGCCCAGCGGGTCGAGGCGACCACGGTCCGGCGGTCCCGGTCCACCACCGCCGCGCCGACGCCGTAGAGGTCGTCGTAGGCGGCCAGTTCCGCGTCCAGCGGGCCGGGGGTGCCGCCGCGCAGCGCCGGGCCGGCCAGCGAGGCGAACCGGGTGGCGTCGGCGAGCCGGTCGGCACGGACCCGCTCGGTCTCCCGGGTGGCCAGGGTGGCCGCCAGCGGGGTCTCCAGGGCGAGCAGCACGAGCACCATCAGCAGCAGGTAGCTGATCACCAGTCGGCGGCGCACATCCGGCTCCTCACTCGCCGCGGAGCCGGTAGCCGACCCCGCGGACGGTCTCCACCAGCGTCGGGTCGCCGAGCTTGCCGCGCAGCGAGCCGACGTGCACCTCCACCGTGTGCCGGTCTGCCCAGGTGGTGCCCCAGACGTCGAGCAGGATCCGGTCCCGCGGCACGGCGACCCCGGGCTGACGGGCCAGGGAGAGCAGGATGTCGAACTCCTTGCGGGTGAGCGCCACCGGCCGGCCGGCCACCGTGACCGTCCGGCCGCCCACGTCGATGCGGACGGGCCCGGCCTCGATGAGGGTGCGCTCCGGCGCGGTGTGCGCGGCCCGGCGCAGCACCGCCTCGATCCGCGCCTGCAGCTCGACCATCGAGAACGGCTTGACCACGTAGTCGTCGGCGCCCAGCCGCAGCCCGAGAACCCGGTCGCGTTCCTCGCCCCGGGCGGTCACCGCGATGATGCCGAGCTGGCTGCTGCGCCGGCGCAGCTCCCGGCACAGGTCGGTGCCGTCCCCGTCGGGCAGGGTCAGGTCGAGCAGCACCAGGTCGCAGGGCGCGGCGGAGAGCGCGGCCCCGACGGTGGCGGCGTGCTCCACCTCGTATCCACGCCGGGTGAGCGCGGACGACAGGGCGGCGGCCACCCGACGATCGTCCTCGACCAGGAGGATCCGCACCCGTGCCTCCATCCGCTCGACGTGCTGCCCTGCGAATGGTGGCAGACGGGGCGGCGGGACGGGAGGGCCGGTGGCGGGTCGGGCCTCTAGGCTGCGATGGTGATCTACAAGATTCTGGCCGACAGCGAGTGGGAGCAGGCGCGGGCGGCCGGGCGGTTCACCGGCACCGCCATGGACCGCCAGGACGGCTACATCCACCTGTCCGCGGCGGACCAGGTGGTGGAGACGGCCCGCCGGGTCTTCGGCGGGGCCACCGGCCTCACCGTGCTGGCGGTGGACGAGGCGCGGCTCGGCGACGCCCTGCGCTGGGAGGTGTCCCGGGGCGGCGCGCTCTTCCCGCACCTCTACGCGGCGCTGCCGGTCGACGCGGTGGTGGCCGCGCACCCGCTGCCCGCCGACCGACCCGCCGCCGACGCGGTGGCCGAACTGGTGGCCTGACGGCTCGCTATGCTCGTCGAGCCCGCGCGCCGGCTCCGGGAGCCCGGCGCGACCGGGTGGTCCTGGCCCGGCCGGGGCGCGCGCGGCGGTCCGCCGGCGCGGCCGTCCGGCACCGACGGCGCGACGACGCGCCCTGCGACGATGCGAGTTGACATGACTGACACCAACGACCGGTCCGCCTCCGTCTTCGTGCACCCGACGGCCGACGTGGAGCCCGGCGCCGAGGTCGGCGACGGCACCAAGGTCTGGCACCTGGCCCACATCCGGTCGAGCGCGCACGTCGGCGCCGGCTGCGTGATCGGCCGCAACGTGTACGTCGACGCGCACGTCACCGTCGGCGACCGGGTGAAGATCCAGAACAACGTGTCGGTCTACCAGGGCGTGACCATCGAGGACGAGGTCTTCGTCGGTCCCTGCGCGGTGTTCACCAACGACTTCCGCCCGCGTGCCCAGAACCCGGACTGGACCATCACCCCGACCATGGTCCGCCGGGGCGCCTCGATCGGGGCCAACGCCACCCTGGTCTGCGGCATCGAGGTGGGCGAGTACGCGATGATCGCCGCCGGCTCGGTGGTGACCCGGGACGTCAAGCCGTACCAGCTGGTGGCCGGCAACCCGGCCCGGCCCAAGGGCTGGGTCGACGAGAAGGGCGAGGTCGTCTCCCGGGACGTCGACAACCCGCCGCACCAGGGCTGAGCACGCGGCGGGGGCGACGACCGGACCGGTCGTCGCCCCCGTTCCGCCGTGGCGGTCAGCCGCAGAGCCGGCCGATCTCTTCCCGGAACCGGTCCATGGGGTTCGACCCGGCCGGGCCGAGCAGGTATTCCTTCAGCTCCCGCCGCGCCTCGGTCATCGGGTCGTTCCCGGCCCGGGTGACGGCGAGGACCTTCGGCAGCTCACCGCAGTCCCGGGAGAGCAGGTACGCGGCCCGAGCCGTGGGGTAGGTGCGGCGGAACTCGTCCTCCGGCAGGCCGGCCGGGTTGGCCACCACGTACGGGCGCTCGCTCTGCACGAAGTCGGAGACCACGCTGGACACGTCGCTGATGAGCAGGTCGGTGACGTTGAAGCAGTCGAACAGGCCCGGGGTCCGGCCGGTGACCACCAGGTGCGCGGTGCCGTCGAGCGCGGTCGCGTCGGTCTGCCCGCCCGCGGCGCGGAGCCGGGCCACGATCCGCTCGTGCACCGCCCGGGCCTGCTTGGAGCGGGTGCCGGTCAGCGGGTGCGGCTTGTAGATCAGCCGGAGGTTGCCGGCGGCGAGCAGCCCGGACACGATCCGCTCCCCCATCAGCACCAGCGAGGTGTGGTAGGGGTCGTCGTCCAGCCAGCCCTCCCAGGTGGGGGCGTAGAGCACCGTGAAGACGTGGTCGGCGGCGCCGGAGCCGAAGGTGTGCACCCCGGCCAGCTGCGGCCGGCCGATCTCCACGATGTCGCGGTCCAGCACGCCCACCCCGGCGCGGGCGTACCGCTCCCGGCCGGCCGGCCCGGCCACCCAGACCTCGTCGTAGACCTTGCTGTACGGGTTGACGCTCGCCTGCTTGTCGCTGTCGCCGTGGCCGATGAAGACGTGCGTCACGCCCGGCTCGCGCAGCATGTGGATGTTGGCGCCGACGTTGGCGACGTACAGGGCCACCCGGATCGCGCCGAGGTCGAGGTTCATGAAGTCCACGCCGGCCGGTACGCAGATCACCGGCAGCCGGGTGTCGGCGAGCTCGTGGAACGCGTCCTCGCTGCGCAGCAGCACCACGGCGCGGCGGCCGGCCGCCTCGACCGGCGCCAGCCACATGTTGGCCTGGTAGACGTCCTTGGCCGGGCCGGCGAAGTAGAGGGCCACCTCGGGCCGCTCCCGGGCCAGCCAGTCGTGCACGGCGGGCAGCACGCCGGGGGCCGTCCCGCGCCCGCGCACGAGGGTGAGCGCCAGCACCGCGGCGGTGACCAGGCCGGCGGCGAGCGTGACCAGGCCGGTGACCACCACGGGGGCCACCCGGTCGGCCACCGCGGCCACCACGGCGGCCGGAACGAGCAGCACGTTGAGCAGCGGCAGCCGCAGGCCGGCCAGGTGCCGCGCCCAGACCGGCGGCACCAGCACCCGGCGCAGCGTGCCGAGGTCGAGGTTGCGGGTGAGGGCCGGGGTGGCGGCCCGCCCGTCGACCACCCTGGTCAGCACGGTGGTGCCGACGGCCACGGTCCAGAGGGCGGCCGGCAGCAGCAGCACCGCGAGGGTGCCGGCCACGCCGGGACGCACCGTGCTCAGGACCAGCAGCACCACGGACAGGTCGCGGACCAGCCGCCGGAAGACCAGCCCGAGGCCGGCCTTGCGGACCAGCCGGCCGGTCTCGACGTACCGGGTGGCGAGGGTCAGCTCACCGGCGATGACCACCAGCGCGGCGACCGCGTACGGGACCACCAGACCGAGGACGCCGGAGAGGATCATGACCCCGTAGCCGAGCAGCGTCAGGCCGACGGTGGCGTAACCCTGCTGGCTCCGTACCCTGCTGAACAACCCCATGCTCCCTGTCTGCCCATCGGCGTCGAGGTCACCCGATATCGGGCAGCTCGGAACGGGGCGACCAGCACCAGTATTGCCGGGGTTCGGCCGGACGGTCCCACAAAGCGGGCCCCGGCCGTCGGAACGGCCGGGGCCCGCGAGCGGGGAGATCGGTCAGCCGCCGATGACCACCCGGCGGACGCCGGTCCAGCGCGCGGGGTCGGTGACCCGGCGGCCGTCGACCAGGACCGTCACGCCCGGCAGGTCCGCCGGGGTGAGGTTCCGGTACTCGGCGTGGTCGGCCTGGATGACCGCGGCGCCGACCGGCTCGCCCTCGTAGCCGGGAAGGCCGTGCGCGGCCAGCTCCTCGTTCGTGTACATCGGGTCGGCGACGTACGGGACGGCGCCCCGCGCGCGCAGCGCCTCGACGGTCGGGAAGACGCCGGAGAACGCGGTCTCCTTGACGCCGCCCCGGTAGGCCGCGCCGAGCACCAGCACGCCCACCCCGGTCAGGTCCCCGTACGCGGCGGCGAGCAGGTCGACGGCGTAGTCCGGCATGGCGGCGTTGGCCTCGCGGGCCGAGCGGACCACGGTGGCGGCCGGGTCGTTCCACAGGTACATCCGCGGGTAGATCGGGATGCAGTGGCCGCCCACGGCGATGCCCGGCGAGTGGATGTGGCTGTAGGGCTGGGTGTTGCAGGCCTCGATGACCTTGGTGACGTCGACGCCCACGGTGTCGGCGAAGCGGGCGAACTGGTTCGCCAGGCCGATGTTGACGTCGCGGTAGGTCGTCTCGGCGAGCTTGGCCAGCTCGGACGCCTCGGCCGAGCCGAGGTCCCAGACGCCGTTCGGGCGGTCGAGGTCGGCCCGCTCGTCGAAGTCGAGCACCGCCTCGTAGAAGCGCACGCCGTGCTCGGCCGACGCCTCGTCGATGCCGCCGACCAGCTTCGGGTAGCGGCGCAGGTCGGCGAAGACCCGGCCGGTGAGCACCCGCTCCGGGCTGAACACCAGGTGGAAGTCCCGGCCGGCGGTGAGGCCGGAGCCCTCCTCCAGCATCGGCGCCCAGCGGTTGCGGGTGGTGCCGACCGGCAGGGTGGTCTCGTAGCTGACGAGGGTGCCGGGCTTGAGGCCGCGCGCGATGGCCCGGGTGGCGTCGTCCATCCAGCCGAAGTCCGGCACGCCCTCGGCGTCCACGAAGAGCGGCACGACCACGACGACGGCCTCGGACTCGGCGACCGCGGCAGCGGTGTCGGTGGTGGCCGACAGCAGCCCGGCGGCGACCGCCTCCTTGAGCTTGACGTCCAGGTCGGCCTCGCCGGGGAACGGCACGGCACCGTCGTTGACCAGCTGGACGACCCGCTCGGAGACGTCGGCACCGATCACGCGGTGCCCCTTCGAGGCGAACTGCACGGCGAGCGGCAGACCGATCTTGCCGAGCGCGACGACGCAGATGTTCATGAAACTACTTTCCTCCAGAGGGCCAGATTCGGCGCAGGCGGGCAAGGAACCGACCGGCGGTCACCGGCGTGATCGCGACGATCACCTGGCCCTTGTGGTTGGTGGTGGGCGTGACGAGGTGGAACCGGACGCCGTGCCGGGCCAGCCGCCTGGGCGCCGCGACGCGGCGCTCCGTCCGCAGCGGCGCCGAGCCGGTCCCGCCCAGCGCGGTCACCTCGGCACGAACCACCCGACGCTCGCCGTTCGCCGCGACGACCGCGAGCAGCCGGTCCACCGCGAAGTCCGTCCGTACGACGGTACCGGTGCCGTCGGGCGCGACCGACGTCACACCCGTCAACTCGCCGACGCTCACCCGGAGCACGTCGGCGGACAACTCGGCCCAGCGGCTGCGGGCGGTGACCACCAGCACCCGGGCGCCCGCGGCGTCCCGCCCCCAGGCCAGCTCGGTCGCGGTCAGCTTCGCCAGCACCTTCGCGGCCTGGTCGGTCACGTCGTACCAGTCGTCCGGGTAGCCGAACGCCGGGTCGCGGAAGCCGACGTGGTGGGCGTACCAGCGGCCGTCGGCGATGGTGACCTCCGGCAGCGCCTTGTCGGCCTGCTGCCCGATCAGCTCGCGGAGCTGGGCCAGGTCGCCGTCCCGCGCGATCACGAGCCGCAGCCGCAGGTCGGGCGCCATCCGGGCCAGGATCCCCTCGGTCAGGTAGGCCTCGGCGAGCTTGCGGATCCGGTCGTGGACGTGCTGCTGGACGTCCGGGGAGAGGTCCAGGAACTCCCGCCGGAGCAGCTTCGCCACCTCCCAGCTGAAGTGGCGCAGCAGCACCGCGTCCCGGCGCGGACCCGGCTCGACGAGCCCGGCCACGAAGGCGACCAGCTCCTCGGCGCAGCGCAGCCGCTCCTCGAAGCGGCTCGCGTAGGTGATGTTCTGGGCGTTCTCCCGCCTGACCGCGTAGTAGTACTCGTAGTCGGCGAGCACGGAGATCTTCTTCGCCCGGAAGCAGGCCTCCAGCGTGAACGGCTGGTCGCTGCCCATCCGCATGTCGGTGCGGAACCGCAGGCCGTGCCGCTCGACCAGGTCCCGCCGGAACAGCTTCGTGTTCGACAACGACCAGGGCAGCGGGCTGTCGAACAGGTCGAGCCGTTCCTGCGTGCTCGCGTAGGCCGCCTGGTGCACGTAGCGCTTGTTGGTGCCGACCATCCGGCCGAGCACCACGTCGGAGTCCCACCGGTCGGCGGCGGCCACCAGGCGCTCCAGCGCCTCCGGGCCGAGGTGATCGTCGGAGCCGATGAAGAAGACGTACCGGCCGCGGGCGTGGTCGAGGGCGACGTTGCTCGGCGCGGCCGGGCCGCCGGAGTTGGCCTGGTGCAGCACCCGGACCGTGTCCGGGTAGCGCTCGGCGTACCGGTCCAGCTCGGCGCCGCTGCCGTCGGTGGAGCCGTCGTCGACAGCGACGACCTCCAGCCGGTCCAGCCCGATGGTCTGCCCGACCAGCGAGTCCAGGCAGGTGGTCAGGTAGGGCATCGTGTTGTAGACGGCGACGACCACCGTCACGTCCGGCTGCCGGCTCACGCGCCCACTCCCACCGACGTCGGGGCCGCGCCGGGGGCCGGGTCACCGGCCGGTGCCGGCGGGGCGTCGGGCACCAGCCGGGAGTAGACGCCGTCGAGCACCTGCGCCTGCGCCTCCCAGGTCCAGCCGGCCAGCAGACCGGGCCGGTCGTACGCGGCGCGGTAGCGCGCCGGGTCGGCGAGCACCGCGGTGACCGCCCGGACGAAGTCGGCCACGTCCTCGGCCGTGAACACCTCACCCTGCCCGGTCTCGCGGACAGTCTCCGCCATGGTCTGCACGTCGGAGACGACCAGCGGGAGGCGGGCGTGTGAATATTCGAAGAACTTGGTGATCAGCGCGATCTCGTGGTTGGGCCAGTGCTGGATCGGGATGACGCCGACCTGCGCGCCGGAGAGGAACCGCACCACCTGGTGGTGCGGCACGTAGGGCAGCACGTGCACCCGGTCCGCCACGCCCAGCTCGCCGGCCCGGGTGACCAGGCCCTTGACGTACGCCGAGGTGGGCTTGTTGACCACAAACGCGACATGCGCGCCGGACAGCCGGGGCAGCGCCTCGACCATCACCCCGAGGCCGCGCTTGGCGGCGGCCACCCCGCTGTAGACCAGCAGCGGGGTCTCCGGGCCGATGCCGCAGAGCGCGCGGATGTCCGGCACCGGCTCGCCCGCGTCGGCCGGCAGCTCGGCGACCGCCGGGGCGTTGAGCACCACCGCCGGGCGCTCCGCCAGCCCGTGCTCCCGCTGGAGCAGGTCGGCCAGGCCGCCGGAGACGGTCATCGCGGCGTCCGCGTACGGCACGTACTCCCGCTCGTGGGCCACGTTGCCGGGCAGCCAGCGGGCGTTGTCCCGCCACGGCTGCACGCCCGGCAGGTACTCGTGGGCGTCCCAGACCAGCGCGATCCGGCGGCCCTTGGCGGCGGCCCGGACCTTCGCGCGGGCGCCGACGCCGATCATCCGGAAGTCGTTCGCGTGGATCAGGTCCGGAGCCAGCTCGTCGACGACCGGGCCGTAGGCCAGCTCGTAGTCCCACAGCCCCGGCTCGAGCCGGCGCCACGCGCCGTCGCCGCGCAGCCGCTGCCAGAACAGCGTGTACGCCCGGTCCCAGGGGCCGTCGAGCTTGCGGCCCTTCCGGGCCTGGTTGAGCTGCCGGTTGCGGAAGCCCACCCACTTGCGGGTCAGGCCGGCGAGCTTCTCCTCGGCGCGCAGCGCGGCCCAGGGCAGGCCACCGGGCCGGCCGGCGCCGGACTCCCGGGCCGCGGTGGTCAGGGCCGCACGCCGGACCGCGAGGTCGGCCCGCCAGGCCTTCACGGCCTGGGTGCGGTGGGCGGCGATGCCGGAGGGCGGGTAGGCGAGCGGCCGGCGCAGCCAGACCCGCCGGAACTCGTGCCGACGCCGGGCGAGCGGCTCGGGCATCGGGACCAGGCGGACCTCGGCCTCGCCGAGGCGCCAGCTCTGCGGCTGCCCGACCGGCGCGCGGCCGAGAAGGACGACCTCCCAGCCCGCCTCCGCCGCGGAGCGCGCCGCCTTCTGCACCCGGGAGTCCCCGATGACCCCGTTGTCCACCAGCATGACGACTCGTCCCCGGGAGGCCGCCGGGGCGGTCGTGCCGTCAGATCCCATCCCTGCCCGTTTCCGTCGTCGCCAGCACCGCACCCGCGGGACCCGAGCGAGTCTACGACAACGGATCGGCGGGAAACGCCCGCCGCGGTCGGCGGTCCGCGCCCGCGTGGGCCGGTTGCTACCCTCCATGCTGTTCAACGACCGGTGACCTCGTCGGATGGCGGGCCGGGCCGGCGTCGAGCCTCCCGACGGACCCGGCGGCCCGCCGGATCACCCCAGCTCAGCGCGGACAGGATCGCACAATGGACGTGGTGACCACCGAGGAACCGAGCCGGCCGGCGCCGGCCCCGTCCGCGGAGCCGGCGAGCCCGCCGCCGGGCCACGCGGGCCTCGGCGTACGACTCCGGAACGCCGCCCGGCAGGCGCTGCCCGCGCTCGCGGCCTACGCCGTGATCCGCCTGATCGGTGTGCTGGCCGTCTATGTCTGGGCCCGCAACCTGGGCGTGTCCCCGGGTCAGCGGCTCACCAGGTCGGATGCGACCTACTACCTCTCGATCGCCCAGCACGGCTACGACGGGTACGCCAAGACGCAGAGCGACATGGCGTTCTTTCCGCTCTACCCCGGCCTCGTCGGCGTCCTGGAACGGATCGTTCCGCTCAGCCCCCGCGACGTGGCGCTGATCGTGGCGTGGCTGGGCGGCCTGGCGGCCGCCTGGGCCCTGTTCGCGATCGGGGCGTACCTGCACGATCGGCGCACCGGGGTGCTGCTCGCCGCACTCTGGGCCGCGCTGCCGCACGCGATCGTGGAGTCGATGGCCTACAGCGAGACCCTGTTCACGGCCCTGACCGCCTGGTCGCTCTACGCGCTGCTGCGCCGCCAGTGGCTCGCCGCGGGCGTGCTCTGCCTGTTCGCCGGCCTGACCCGGACGACGGCCTCGTCGCTGATCCCGGTGGTCGGGTTGGCCGCGCTGATCGCGGTCGTCCGGCGCCGGGACGGCTGGCGGCCCTGGGCGGCCATGCTGCTGGCGCCGGCCGGCTGGCTCGCCTACCTGGCCTGGGTGGGCGTGCAGACCGGGCGGCCGGACGGCTGGTTCCACATCCAGTCCGCCGGGTGGGGCAGCAGCTTCGACTTCGGCGTCTACACCTTCCAGCGGGGGCGGGAGGTGCTGGCCCAGCCGGCGGCGCCACAGATGCTGGTGGTGAGCGTGGTGGCGCTGCTCGCGGTGATGTTCTTCGTGCTGAGCGTGCTCGACCGGCAGCCCTGGGAGTTGCTGCTGTACAGCGGGTTGCTGCTGGTCACCACGCTGGGCTCGGCGGGCTACTACCACTCCAAGGCACGGTTCCTGCTGCCGGCGTTCGCGCTGCTGCTCCCGGCGGCCGTCGGCCTCGCCCGGGCCGGCCGGGCCCGGGCGGTCACCGTGCTGGTGGCGGTGACCGCCTTCTCCACGTACTTCGGCGGCTACTTGCTGCTGATCTGGACGAGGTCGCCGTGACCGGCACGCGGTGGCGGCGACCCGCCGTCACCGCGTGAACGGCCGGACGTCCCACAGCCAGACGTCGTCCACCCGCTGCCCCGGGCCGTACAGCGCGTCCAGCACGACCTTGAGGTTGTCGTGCCCCCGCGCGCCCCGGTCGGGCAGCGCCACGGCGTCGGCCTTCCAGTACCGGACGTCGGACCGGGCCTGGGCGATGTCCGCCGGGCCGACCGTGGTGTCCCGTTCGCCCCGCGACACGGCGGTGAGCAGCTTCGCGGTCGGCTGCGGCTCCACACCCCAGCGACCGGTGGCGTCGGTGGCCGAGACCGGGCCGAGGAAGTAGCCCTCGGGCACGGCGAAGCCGGCCACCGCGGCGGAACTCCAGTAGAGCGAGGTCATGCCGCTGACCGGCACCGGCACCAGGGTGCGGCCGGGCGCCACGTGGTCGCGCCACGCGCCGCTGGTGACGAAGTCGGGGACGGGCACCCGGCCGCGGGCCTCCAGCGGGGTCGGCAGGATCGGCAGCAGCGCGGCCAGCGCCGCCACGGCGGCCAGCCGGGGAACCAGGCGGGCCTCGCCCGCGTCGGTCGCCCGGATCCGGGCGAGGCGGTCCCCCGCGACCGCGAACAGCACGCCGAGCGCCGCCGTGGTGATCAGCGCGAACCGGGAGACCACCACCGAGTCGAAGACCGGCAGATCGGTCACCAGCGCGAACGGCGCCGGCACGTCGGTACGCCGGGTGCCCCAGGTCCAGGTGGTGCCGATCGAGAAGACCGCGGAGATCGCGATCACCACGGCGAGCACGCGGACCACGATCTCCCGGCGCAGCCACCAGCAGGCGGCCAGCGCCAGGACCACGACCGACCAGCCGTAGAAGCTCGACTGCTCGGTGGTGTTCGGGCCCCAGCGCAGCGCGCTGGTGGGGCTGCCGGCCACCGACTCGGTGGCGTAGCGCACGAACGAGCCGACGGTCAGCGCGTAGACGTCGGGGTTGCCGGGGTGCCCGACCCGGTGCTGCGGCCCGGCGAACTGCATCCACAGCGGGTACGCGGCGGCGGCGCCGACCAGCACGCCGGTGATGGCCAGTCCGCCCAGCAGCGGCCGGGCGCGCCGCAGCGCCTCGCGGGGCCGGAAGATCAGGTAGCCGACCACCATCATGAGGCAGCCGAGCGCGGCCAGGAAGAGGATCTCCAGGCTCACGAAGAACTGCGCCACCACGAGCCCGCCCAGCACCAGACCGTCTCGGACGACGTGGCCGCCGCGGGCCAGCCGGACGACCCGCCACAGGATGAACGGCACCAGCCACTGGGCGGTGATGTGCGGGTGCCCGTTGCTGTGCGAGACGAGGGCCGGCGCGAAGGCGCAGAACAGGCCGCCGACGAAGGCCGCGGCCCGGGACGACACCAGGTGCCGGGAGAGCACGTGGTACCAGGCGTACGCGGTGCCGGCCAGGTTGAGCGTGATGAACAGCAGGTAGGAGAAGGAGGCGCCGAACAGCAGGGTGAACGGCGACAGGACCAGGCCGGGCAGCTGCATCCCGACGTTGGTCATGAGGTTGATGCCCGTCGGGGCGTTCTGCAGCGTGGTGAAGAACGGGTTCTCCAGGTGGCTGACCGCGTGCGCGCCGTAGGCCAGCATCCACTCGTTGAAGCCCTGGTCGTTGGGGCGGCTGCCGAGCAGCCGGCCGCTGTGGTCGAGCCAGCCGCGGGCGGTCACCCACAGGGCGCCGGCCAGGTAGACCGCGGCGACCAGCAGGTCCGGGCGCAGCCGGCGCCAGCGGGCGGGGCCGGTCGTGGCCGCCGGCTCGCGCTCCTCCGCGCCGGCCGGTGGCTCCGCCCCCTCGGGGGCCTCAGCGGTGGCGCGGGCGGTGGCGTCGGTCACCGGTTCGCCGTCGGCGGAGGTGCGGGTACGGATGTCGGGGCCCGGGGCGGTCATGGCGCCGTAGTGTACGCAAGCCACGCGCCGCCTCCCGGCCAGGCTCGCCCCGCCCGGCGGCACACGTCCCCCGCCCGGCGGCCCGGAGGTGCGGGTCGTGAACTGTCCGGGAAGATCCCCCGTCGGTGCGGCGAACGGGACGCAACGCCCACCCGGCGGTCCGGCGACCTCCGCCGGCCTTCCGGCCGCCACGGCGCCGGTGAGGCGCGGACGACCGGCCACGGTCGGTTAGGGTGGTGCGCTGTGTCCCGGCCCGCGCCACTCGTCGCATCCGCCCCGCTCGGGGCACCGATGACCGGATCCACCCGGTGGCGCTCGGCACGATTCGCCACCGGCCGCCACCACGTCCGTCGTCCGTCACCGGCGGGGGCACTACTATTCCTAGGGCCGCCCGCCCACGACCCGGGCCTCCGCGACCGGCGCGCCCGATCCACCCGCAGTCCCCGTCGCAGATCACGAGGAGTCACGCAGTGAAGGTCGTCAGCATCGTCGGCGCCCGTCCGCAGTTGGTGAAGCTGGCGCCCATCGCCGCGGCCTTCGCCGAGGACGGGTGCGAGCACGTGATCGTGCACACCGGCCAGCACTACGACGCGGACCTGTCCGACGTGTTCTTCTCCGGCCTCGGCATCCCCGACCCGGACGTGCACCTGGGCATCGGCTCCGGCAGCCACGGCGTGCAGACCGGCAACACGCTGGCCGCGCTGGACCCGGTGCTCGCCGCCGAACGGCCGGACTGGGTGCTGGTCTACGGCGACACCAACTCGACCCTGGCCGGCACGCTGTCGGCGGTGAAGCAGCACCTGCGGGTGGCTCACCTGGAGGCCGGGCTGCGCTCGTTCAACCGGCGCATGCCGGAGGAGCACAACCGGGTGCTCACCGACCACGCCGCCGACCTGCTGCTCGCTCCCACCGAGGAGGCGATGCGGCACCTCGCTTCGGAGGGCCTGGCGTCCCGCTCCCACCTGGTGGGCGACGTGATGGTGGACGTCTGCCTGCGGGTCCGGGACGACGTGTCGCAGGGCGGCCAGCCCCGGCCGGCCCTGCCCGAGGGGATCGACCCGGACGCCCCCTACCTGCTGGCCACCCTGCACCGCGCGGAGAACACCGACGACCCGCAGCGGCTCGCCACGCTGCTCGACGCGCTGGCCGACCTGCCCGTGCCGGTCGCCCTGCTGGCCCACCCGCGGCTGGTCGCCCGGGCCGAGGAGCACGGCCTGAAGCTGTCCCGGGGCTCGCTGCACGCCGGCCGTCCGCTGCCGTACGCCGCCATGGTGGCCGCCGTGGTCGGGTCCGTCGGCGTGGTCACCGACTCGGGCGGCCTCCAGAAGGAGGCCTACCTGCTGGACCGCCCGTGCACCACCCTGCGCACCGAGACGGAGTGGGTGGAGACCCTCGCCGACGGCTGGAACGTCCTCGTTCCCGACCCGCGCGAGCTGGGCGCGCAGTGGGCGACGACGGCGACCCGCCCCGCCCCGGAGGCGCCCCGCGGCACCCCGTACGGCGACGGCCGGGCGGCCCACCGCGTCGCCGAGACGCTGCGCCGGCACCTGGCATGACCGCGCGTCCCCTCTTCACGATCGGCTACCTGCGATGAGCAATCGAGTTCTCCCCCTCCCCCGGTCCGGCGGCGGGAAGCGACCGCACGCCATCTACCTGGCGATCGGCTTCCCGCCCGCGGCGAAGAGCAGCGCCTACCGGCTGCGCGAGACAGCGAACCAGTTCGTCGCCCTGGGGTGGGACATCACCGTCATCACCATCTGCCAGGAGGCCTGGGAGCGGGAGTACGGCCTGGACCACACCCTCTCCGAGAAGGTCGACCCGCGGGTCAAGGTGGTGGAGCTGCCGCTGATCCGGGAGGACCTGGAGACCGACATCCGGGCCTTCTCGGAGGAGCGCTCGCTCGACCCCGCAGGGTGGATCAAGCGCCTGCGCCAGCGCGAGCAGAAGGTCTTCCCGGAGCCGGTCTTCGGCGGGTGGCGGTACGACCTGGAGCAGGCGGTGCTGCGGGTGCACCGTGAGCACCCCGCCGACCTGCTGCTCGCCTCCTGCGCCCCGTACGTGAACCTGGCCGCCACGTGGAAGCTGTGGGAGGAGCACAAGGTCCCCTACGCCGTCGACTTCCGCGACGGCTGGTCGCTGGACGTCATCGGCGGCGGCGAGGCGTTCACCCGGGACTCGGTCTCCGGTCGCTGGGAGTCCAAGGTGCTGGAGCACGCCGTCGCGGTCTGGTGCGTCAACGACCCGATCGCCGGCTTCTACCGCGAGCGGTACCCGCACCTCGCCGACCGGGTGCACGTCGTGCGCAACGGCTACGACGAGGACAGCCTGCCGGACGTCAGCGGCCGGTCGCCGGACCCGGCCGCCGGGCTGACCTTCGGCTACCTCGGCTCGGTCAACTTCACGCCGGCCTTCCTCGAGTCGGTGCTCGACGGGTGGCGGATCGCCCGGCGGGACGACCCCGTGCTGGCCAGCTCCCGGTTCGAGGTGCGCGGCCACATCGGCGCCGGCCCGGCCCGCGAGGCCAACCGCCACATGGACCTGCTCAAGGAGGCCGCCGTCGACGGGGTCAGCTTCGGCGGCCCGGTGCCGAAGGCCGACCTGGCGGCGACGTACGGCTCGTGGGACGCCCTCGTCCTGATGCTGGTCGGCGGCCGCTTCGTCACCTCCGGCAAGGTGTACGAGTTCATGGCCACCGGCCTGCCGGTGCTCTCCGCCCACGACGTCGACCACGACGCGACGAACATCCTGGCCGGGCATCCGCTGTGGACCGGGGCCGTCGGCCTGGACCCGCACCGCCTCGCCAACTCCTTCAGCGAGGCCGCCCGGATGGCCCTGAAGGCCACCGACGCCGACCGGACCGCCGCGCGCCGGCTCGCCCGCCGGTTCGCCCGGCCGGCGGTGCTCGGCCCCGCCGTGCGTCACCTCACCGAACTCGTCCGGCCCACCACGGCCGGCGATTCCGCCCCGGCCGCTTCGACGGAGGATGTCCAGCTGTGACCACCGTGCTCATCGTGGCCGCCACCGCGCCGAAGCAGCCGGCCGTCCTGATCGAGGCGCTCGAGCGCTTCCGTGCCCGGGGCGCCAGCGTCACCGTGGCGTGCTTCTTCAACAGCGCGGACCTGCCGGTCGACCCGGCGCTGGCGGAGGTGCGCACCTTCGCCGTGCCCGGGGAGAAGCGCGACGCCCGGCTCCGCAAGGCGCTCGGCCGCGCGCCGGCCAACCGGAAGGTGTGGCTGCACGCCCGGCGCAACGCGTGGCTGCGGCAGCTCTACCGGAAGGCGGACCTGCTGGTCGCCCTCGACGCCCGCGCCGTGCACACCGTGTGGGAGATGGCCCAGCGCAACACCCGGGCCGGCGCCTACTACGGGCTCGTGCCGGCGCAGCGGGCGCTCGACGCCCGGCGGCCGGAGTCGGTGGGCCGGCGGCTGGAGCGTCAGGTCTCCGCGGCGGCGGGCATCGGTGCCCGGGGCGCGCGCCGGGCGGCGACGCAGACCGTCCGGACCACGTTGCGCAAGGCCACCGGGCAGACGGTCATGAGCAACCCGGCGGGCGCCTGGTTCTGGACCCGCGCCGTGGCGGCTCCCCGCGTGCCGGACCGCTTCCGCAGCAAGCTCGCCGTCCGGCTGCACGACAGCGCGGTGAAGGCCGGCCGGCCGGCCGTCGCGGCCCGGGCCGCCTCCGCCGCGGTCAGCCGGATCAGCAGCGCCGGCACCCGCGCGGACGTGCTCACCAAGGCGGCGCAGGCCGAGCTGGCGCTCGGCCGGGTGCCGACCGGCCTGCACGACGCGATCCGGGCCCAGCTGGCGCTGGCGGACAGCCTGCTCCCCCGGGACAGCAAGAAGGCCGCCGCAGCCGTGTCCAGGGCGTGGAGCCTGGCCTCCAACCGGGTGCTGCACTTCGACCGGCTCTCCTCGCCCATGAGCGAGGACCCGGGGGCCTTCCTGGCGCCGTTCCGGGAGAGCACCGCGGCCCGGAAACTGTCCGCGAAGCGGGGCCGGCTCGCCCCGGCCGCCCCGGTGCCCGCCGACCGGCCGCTGCGGCTGCTGGTCACCACGCTCATCAACGACAACTTCCTCCAGGAGATCCTGGAGCGCTACCGGGCGATGCCGAACGTGGAGGTCCGGTTCCTCGACCTCTACGACGACCCGGTGACCCGGCCGCTGGCCCTGAGCGGCAGCACCGTCATGGAGCACCTGCTGGCCGGCGAGTCGTCGTACGGCGCCAAGATCGAGGAGTGGCTGCGGCCGCACCTGGACTGGGCGGACACCGTCTTCGTCGACTGGTGCCAGGCCACCGCGGCGCTGTTCACGCTGCACGACCCGGGCACGGCCCGGATCATCGTGCGGCTGCACAGCTTCGAGGCCTTCAACTTCTGGCCGCACCTGGTGGACTTCTCCCGGGTCGACGACGTCGTCTTCGTCTCCGAGCACCTCAAGGACCTGTCCACCGCGGTGCTGCCCCAGCTCACCGAGGCGGACGGCCCCCGGCTCCACGTCATCGACAACGCCATGGACCTCCAGCGGTACCCCCGCTCGAAGCCGGCGGACGCCCGGTTCACCCTCGGCATGGTCGGGTTCAGCTCGGTGGCCAAGGACCCGCGCTGGGCGATCGAGGTGCTGCGCAGGCTGCGCGAGCGGGACGAGCGCTACCGGCTCACGCTCATCGGCAGCGACTTCAACAACCGGACCAGCAAGCCGGCCAAGGACTACGGCAAGCTGTTCAGCAAGGACCTGGCCGAGCTGGAGCCGCTCGGCGCGGTCCGGCGGTACGGGCAGACCGACGACGTCCCGGCCGCGCTCCAGGAGGTGGGGATCATCCTCAGCGCCTCGGTGCGCGAGAGCTTCCACTGTGGCCTGGTGGAGGGCGCGGCCAGCGGGGCGGTGCCGGTGGTCCGCGACTGGCCGTTCTTCGCCGGGAAGCCGCACGGCGCCCGTAGCCTCTTCCCCGCCGACTGGGTGGTCGCCACCCCCGAGGAGGCCGCGGAGCGGATCCTCGCCGCCACGGCCACCGAGGAGCGGTGGGCGGAGGCCGGGCGGGCCGCGTCCGAGCACGTCCTGAAGACGTGGGACTGGACCGTCACCCAGTCCGGCTACGACCGGCTGCTGCTGGACGACTGAACCGCCCGGACCGCCCGCCGGCGGAGCACAGGCGAACGAGAAGGGGCCCGGCCGATCGGCCGGGCCCCTTCTCGTGAGCGCGCGTCAGCGGACGGGCACCGCCGACCGTTGCGTCGGCAGGGACGGGGTGGCGGGATCCGTGGTGACCGCCTTCGGGTGGTCGGGCAGCAGGCGGGTGTAGACCTCGTCCATCACCCGGGCCTGCGCCTCCCAGGTCCACTGCTCCAGCACGCCCGGCCGGTCGTAGGCGGCACGGTACCGCTCGGGGTCGTCCAGCACCGCGCGCACCGCGCGCAGGTAGTCGTCCAGGTCCTCGGCGCGGAACACCTCACCCTGGCCGGTCGCCCGGGTCGCCTCGGCCATGGTCTTGACGTCGCTCACCACCATGGGCAGCCGGCCGTGGGCGTACTCGAAGAACTTGGTGATGAGCGCGATCTCGTGGTTCGGCTTGTGGTGGATCGGGATGACGCCGAGGTCGGCCGGGGCCACGAAGGCCGACACCTGCCAGTGCGGCACGTACGGCAGCAGGTGCACCCGGTCGGCCACGCCGAGCTCGGCGGCGAGCTCCTCCAGCTCGTACATGATCGGCACCCGGCCGTTCGGATGCACCGACACCAGCGCGACGTGCGCGTCGGGCATCCGGGTGAGGCCGCGGATCATGATGTCCACCCCGCGCGACGGGTTGATGCCGCCGCAGTAGACCAGCAACGGGGTCGTCGCGTCGATGCCGCAGAGCCCCCGGATGTCCGGCACCGGCACGGCCCGCTGCTCCGCGGTCAGCGCGGCGGGCGGGGCGTTCAACACGACGGCCGGCTGCTCGGGCAGGTCGTGGGTCTCCCGGAGCAGATCGGCCAGCGTCGAGGAGACGGTGATGACGGCGTCGGCGTAGGGCGCGTGCTCCCGCACGTAGGCGATCTGGGCCGGCAGCCAGCGCAGGTTGGTGGGCCGGCCGATGATGCCGGGGACGAACTCGTGGGCGTCCCAGACCAGCTTGACGTCGCGACCGCCGGCCCGGGCCCGCATGGCGGCCCGCGCCCCGACGCCGAGCATCCGGAAGTCGTGCGCGTGGATGAGGTCCGGCTTCAGCTCGTCCACGACCGAGGCGAAGGCCAGCTCGAAGTCCCACAGCTCCGGGTCCAGCCGGCGCCAGGCGCGGTCACCCTGCAGGCCCTGCCAGAACCGCAGCGCCGCCCGGTCGAGCCGGGAGTTCGGGTCCTGCTGCTGCTCCTGCAGCCGCTTCAGCTCCCGCGAGCGGAGCCCGACCCACTTGAACATGACCTTGTTGAGGAAGTACGGCGACGCCAGCCGGGCCTTGCCGGTCAGCTCGGCCCAGCGCGGCCCGCCGCCCTGCCGTGTCACCTTGATCTCGGAGAGCCGGAAGTTGAGGTCGTCCCGCCGGGCCTTGAGCTTGTTCAGCTTCCGCTTCGCCTCGGGCCCCGGCTTGTAGGCGAGCGGGCGGCGCAGCAGGGCCCGACGATAGGTGATCGGGTGCGGGAGCCGCCTGGGCACCCGGATAAGGCGCACCTCAGCGTCACCGAGCCGCCAGTTCTCCTCCGCGGCGGTGCCCTTCAGGATGCCGACCAGGATCACCTCCCAGCCGGCCTCGGCGGCCGACCGGGCGGCCTTCTGCACCCGGGAGTCGCCGTGGACCCCGTTGTCGACGAGCATCACCACCCTCCCCCGGGTCGGTCGGGCGTCGGTGGACGGCACAGCTCGCATCGGGTGCTTCTCCTCGTTCACAGGTCTGGCACGGTCGGTCCGGCTCCCCCCGCCGGTCGTCCGGAGACGACCGGCGCGGGTCACCGGAGGAAGGCGTCGAAGACCTCGGCGGTCCGCCGACCGTCGTGCTGATCACGGACGTAACCGGGCCCCTCGGCGGCGAGCGCCGTCGCGGCGGCGCGGTCGTCGAGCAGCGACTCGATCGCCTTCACCAGCGTGGTGGGCGTCGCGTTCACGATCGGTGGCTGGACGCCGACCGCCCGGTGGGCAGCCTCGCTGAGGTAGGCCACCACCACCTTGCCGGCGGCCATCCCCTCACAGGAGAACGTGCCGTAGCTGCCGATCACGAGCTGGTCGACGACGATGTCGGCGTCCTGCACCTGGCGGCGCATCTCGCTGTACGGCAAACCTTCCACCAGCCGCAACTCGATGATCCGCCGGTCGTGCAGCTCCTGCAACTGGGGCAGGAGCCGGTCGGTGCCCTTGGTCCAGCGGTTGGACGGGGCGTGCAGCACCACCGGGCGGGCCCGCTCCAGCACCGGACGGTCGCACGCCCAGCCGTCGACGTCGACCACCAGCGGGGCCCAGGTGGCGAAGGGCACGTCGTCCAGCAGGTCGGGGGTGGTGACGAACAGCGGGAGGCCGCTCTCCTCGGCGGTGCGCCGGTTCCGCTCGGCCACCACGGTGAGCCGCTCCCGCAGGTCCTCCGGGGCGTCCCGGAACGCCGACTCGGCGTGCCGCTCCAGGTGCGCGCCCGGGTGGCGGATCTCACTGCCGTGCGCCAGCAGCGCGACCTTGATCCGGGCCCGGCGCAGTGCGGGCAGGTCGGCCGCCACATCGTCGCCGTTGAGCCGGCCGAGCACCGGGCGGAAGGCGTCGACGATCAGGTGGGTGTACGCGCCGAGCACCCGCCGGATCTGGTCCAGCTGCACGTCGAGCTGGTGCTCGGCCGGGAAGTGCAGGTAGCGGTCCGCCGGGTACCGGAAGGTCGCCGGTGGCTTGGCCACGACCAGCTCCACGCCGACGTCCGGGCGGGCGGCGCTGATCGCGGCGGCCAGCGCGGAGAGCTGGCCGGCGTAGTTGGCGGTGCCCAGGCCCAGCCGGACGGGCCCGGCGCCCAGGGCCCGCCAGGGACCCGGTGTGCCGGCCTCGAACGGTGCCACGGTCGGCTCCGCGGCCTCGGGCGCCTCCGCGGTGCGGTCCCATGCCCGCTCGACGGCCTTCACGAAGGACGGCACCGAGCCGGGCACGAACAGTTCGCCGGCCCGGTGCCGGGCCAGGTACTCGCGTACCGGCCGGGCGTTGCCGGCCACGATCCGCAGCCCGGCGGCCCGGTAGGCGTCGAGAACGGCGGGCACCGGCGCGGGCTGGTCCCCCTCCGGGGCGAACCCGAGCACGGCCAGGTCCGCCGAGGCGAGGAAGGCCGGCGTCAGCCGACGCGGGCGGGGCACCTCGTGCACCCTCCGGCGTGCCTTGCCAGCGCGGCGGATCAGCTCCTGCACGGCCGCCCCGTCCGCGTCGGTGCGGACGAGGGCCAGGTGGAACTCCGGCAACCGGGCCAGGGCGGCGAGGATGCCGCCGAGCGCCCGGTCGTCCGCGATCCCGCCCGCGTGCACGAGCAGCGGCGTGGTGGCGGGGAGCTCGCAGAGCTCACGTACCGAAGGTGTCTCCCAGGGCCGGTCGCCGGCGGCGGCCCGGCGGAGCGCGATGCGCCACCGCCGGGGGAGCCGCCGCTTCACCGCGGAGACCGTCCGCCGAACCGGCGCCGGGCTCATCGCAGTGCCGGCTCCGCGTCGCTCCCGGCGGGCGCGACGGAGACGACCTTGCCGTCGGACGCGGACTCGAGGAGCCCGGCGGCCACCTGCACGGTCCGCAGACCCTGCCGCAGCGTCACGATGTCGCTCTGCTTGCCCTCGACGGCGTCGCGGAAGCGCTCGTGCTCCACCAGCAGCGGCTCCCGCTTCGGGATCGCGTAGCGGACCATGTCGCCCTCGGCCACACCGCGGAACGCGCGCAGCGCCTCCCACTCGGTGTCGATGGCGGCGTTGGCGTAGAAGGTCAGGTCGGCGGTGAGGGTGTCGGCGACGAAGCAGCCCTTGTCGCCGGTGACCACCGTCGACCGCTCCTTGAGCGGGCTCAGCCAGTTGACCAGGTGGTTGACCATCGTGCCGTCGGAGAGCTGGCCGACCACGGCGACCATGTCCTCGTGCAGCCGGCCGCTGCGGGAGACCGTCCGGGCCGACACCGAGGTGTATTCCCGGCCGGTGACCCAGGCGGTCAGGTCGATGTCGTGGGTGGCCAGGTCCATGACCACGCCGACGTCGGCGATCCGGTGCGGGAACGGGCCCTGGCGCCGGGTGACGACCTGGAACACCTCGCCCAGCTCGCCGGCCTCCAGCCGGGTACGCAGGCTCTGCAGCGCCGGGTTGTAGCGCTCGATGTGGCCGACGCCGGCGACCAGACCGGCGGACTCGAAGGCCTCCACCAGCTTGGTGGCGGCCTCGACGGACTGGGCCAGCGGCTTCTCGATGAGCGCGCCGACCCCGTTGGCGGCCAGCTCCAGGCCGATCTGCTCGTGCAGGGCGGTCGGGCAGGCGACGACGGCGTAGTCGATGCCCAGGGCCAGCAGGTCCTCCAGCGCGGGGACCACCGGCGCGCGGAGCGTGCCGGTCACGTCGCCGGCCGGGTCGACCACGCCGACCAGTTCGACGCCGTCCAGGTTGGACAGCACCCGGGCGTGGTTGCGCCCCATGGCGCCCAGGCCGATCAGGCCGGCGCGCAGCTTGCGGGCCTCGCTCATCGGGCACCCCCGGCGAGGTTCGCGCCCTCGGCGATCCGCTCCAGGTCGGCCGGGCTCAGCGACGGGTGCACCGGCAGCGAGACGACCTCGGCGGCCGCGCGCTCGGTCTCCGGCAGGTCCCACGGGCCGGGCTTGCCGTCGGCGTCGAGGTAGGGCTTGAGGCGATGGATCGGGGTCGGGTAGTAGACCGCGTTGCCGATGCCCAGCTCGGTGAGGCGGGCCATGGCGGCGTCGCGGTTGCCCTGCACCCGCACGGTGTACTGGTGGTAGACGTGCTTGGCCGCGTCGGCCACCGGCGGGGTGACCATGCCGGTGATCTTCGAGTCGAGGAACTTGGCGTTGGCGCGGCGCTGCTCGGTCCACTCGGCGAGCTGGGTGAGCTGCACGCGGCCGATCGCGGCGGCGACGTCGGTCATCCGCATGTTGGCGCCGACGATCTCGTTGGCGTACCGCTGCTCCATGCCCTGGTTGCGCAGCAGCCGCAGGGTGCGGGCCAGCTCGGCGTCGGCGGTGGTGACCATGCCGCCCTCCAGGGCGTGCATGTTCTTCGTCGGGTAGAAGCTGAAGCAGCCGGCGGTGCCGAACGCGCCGACCGGGGTGCCGTTCAAGGTCGCCCCGTGCGCCTGGGCGGCGTCCTCCACCACGGCGAGGTCGTGCCGCTCGGCGATGGCCATGATCTGGTCCATGGCGGCCGGGTGACCGTAGAGGTGCACCGGCATGATGGCGACGGTGCGCGGGGTGACCGCGGCGGCGACCGCCTGCGGGTCGACACAGAAGCTGCCCGGCTCGATGTCCACGAAGACCGGCTCGGCGCCGACCAGCCGGACGGCGTTGGCGCTGGCCGCGAAGGAGAACGAGGGCACGATGACCTCGTCACCCGGGCCGAAGCCGAGCGCCATCAGGGTGAGCTGGAGCGCGGAGGTGCCGGAGTTGACGGCGACGCAGTGCCGGCCGGCGACCAGGTCGCCGAACTCCTCCTCGAACGCCGCGACCTCGGGGCCCTGCACGACCCGGCCGCTCCGCAGCACCCGGACAGCCGCCTCGATCTCGGCCTCACCGATGATCGGTCGTGCTGGGGGAATGAACTCTGGATGCGGCCCGACCATGGGGCTTCCTCCTGTCGACACGTTGCTCAGTGGGGGAACGTTCTGGGGATGGTAGCGGTTTGTGACGAAAACAACCTGGTCGCGTTCAATGTCCGGCCAGTTGTGTCCTGCTGTTCATGATCGACGGGCCGGCCGCCGACGACGCGACCGGGGGTCAGACTTCCACCTCGTCGCGGACAGGCCCCAAGCATGCTACCCGCAGGGCCGCGACGATCGCGGAGGCCAGTCGGGGCACCTCGTCGAGCTCCAGCGGCGCCCGGGAGATGGCCATCCGCCAGTAGACCGGACCGACGATCAGGTCCACGGCGGCACGCCGGTCGGTGTCCGGGGAGAGCTCTCCCCGCTCGACCGCCCGGCCGATCAGGATGCGGCCCACGGCCTGCTGGTAGTCGTCCAGGGCGGCCTGGAGCTTCTCCGCGATCTGCGGGTTGCGGGCCGCCTCGGCCAGCAGGTCCGGGATGATCTGCGAGGCCAGCCGGTGACGCAGCGCACGGGCCATCACGTGGAGCAGGATCTCCAGGTCGCCCAGGAGGCTGCCGGTGTCCAGCAGCGGCAGGTTGCGGCCCGCCGCCGCGGAGACCATGTCCAGCACGAGGTCGAGCTTCGAACGCCAGCGACGGTAGATCGCGGTCTTGCTGACCCCGGCCCGGCGGGCCACGGCCTCGATGGAGAGGCGGCCGTAGCCGACCTCGGCCAACTCCTGCATCACGGCGGCGCGGATGGCACTGGTGATCTCCCCGCGCAGCACCGCCGCGCCGGCCGGGGCACGCCTCTTCTCGGTCGTCACGTGGGACAATGTAGCGCAACGACGATACGGTTGCGTCCCGACGTGTTTTGGACTACCTTTCCGGCAGCAGCGAGGCACCCTCCCCGCCCGGCCGCGCTAGATTTCCACGCCGCGACACATCTTCCTGCTCCCCATCGGCACAAAAGATCGGAGCGCCTGACCATGGCCAACACCGCGGTGGCCGACCCCGATTCCGGGCTGACCCGGGCCCAGCTCGCCCAGCGGTACGGGCTGCGGGTCGCCGGGGAACGCCCACCCCTGGCCGAGTACGCCCGCCGGCTGTGGGCGTACCGACACTTCATGACCGCGTACTCGCGGGCGAAGGTCGCCTCCTCGCTGAGCAACACCCAGCTCGGCCAACTCTGGCAGGTGCTGACACCGCTCACCAACGCGGCGGTCTACTACCTGATCTTCGGCGTGATCCTGTCCCAGCACCGGAGCGTGTCGAACTTCATCGCGTACCTGTGCACCGGCGTGTTCATCTTCATGTTCACCCAGACCGCGGTGCAGAACGGCACGAGCGCGATCACCGGCAACCTGGGGCTGATCCGGGCCCTCCAGTTCCCCCGGGCCGCGCTGCCGATCACCGTCACCCTGGTGCAGCTCCAGCAGCTGCTCATGTCGATGATCGTGCTGGCCGCCATCGTGCTGTTCACCGGCGAGCCGATCACCTTCCGCTGGCTGCTGATCGCTCCCATGCTGCTCCTGCAGACCATCTTCAACGTCGGGCTCACCATGGTGATGGCCCGGCTCGGCTCCAAGGTCACCGACCTCAAGCAGGTCATGCCGTTCGTGATGCGGACCTGGCTGTACGCCTCCGGCGTGCTCTACCCGGTCTCCCTGTTCCGGGAGCACCTGCCGAACTGGGCGGCGTCCGTCCTGGAATGGAACCCGCCGCTGGTCTTCATCGAGCTGGCCCGGTACTCGCTGCTCGACTCGCACCAGGCGAACCTGGTGAGCTCCCCCCTGCGGCTCTGGGCGCTCGGCCTGTTCTGGGCAGTCGTCATGGGCATCGGCGGGTTCGTCTACTTCTGGCGCGGAGAAGAGGAGTACGGCCGTGGCTGACCTCACGCAGCCGGCGGGCAGCGCCGCCGTGACGGACTCGGGGCGCGTCCCCACCGTCGTGGTGGACGACGTGCACGTGATCTACCGGATCCACAAGGGCGCCACCGGCGGCACCACCCCGGTCTCCGCGCTCAAGCGGATCGTGTCCCGGACCACGGCGCCGACCATCCGCGAGGTGCACGCGGTCAAGGGCGTCAGCTTCACCGCGTACGAGGGTGAGGCCATCGGCCTGATCGGCAGCAACGGCTCCGGCAAGTCGACCCTGCTGCGGGCCATCGCCGGCCTGCTCCCGCCGGCCCGGGGCGCGGTCTACACCCAGGGCCAGCCGTCCCTGCTCGGCGTGAACGCGGCGCTGCTCAACGACCTGTCCGGCGAGCGCAACGTGGTGCTCGGGTGCCTGGCCATGGGCATGCCGCCGGAGGAGGTCAAGCGGCTGGCGCCGGAGATCATCGAGTTCTCCGGGATCAACGAGCGCGGCGACTTCGCCTCGCTGCCGATGCGCACCTACTCCTCGGGCATGGGCGCGCGGCTGCGCTTCGCCATCTCCTCGGCGAAGAAGCACGACGTGCTGCTCATCGACGAGGCGCTGGCCACCGGTGACCGCAAGTTCCGCGCCCGCAGCGAGCAGCGGGTGCGCGAGCTGCGCGACAGCGCCGGCACCGTCTTCCTGGTCAGCCACTCCATCGGCTCGATCCGGGACACCTGTGAGCGGACCATCTGGCTGGAGAGCGGCGTCCTGAAGATGGACGGCCCCACCCAGGAGGTCTGCGACGCCTACGAGAACCAGAAGTAGCCGGCCGGAGCGCACCGGTTCCGGCCTCGTCCGGAGTCGGTGCGCTCCGTCGTACGCGTTAAGGTTCACCTCGGCGCCGACCAAAGTTCACCACCCGGTCACCGACGCGCAAAACCCCCCACCCACCGCAGAAGTGAGGAACGGCAATGACGCAGGACCGCACCCCCGCACCGGACGCCCAGCCGGCGAGCCCGGCACCCTGGCGGCCGTCGCGGACGGTCGCGGTGATCCTCGCCGGGGGGACCGGGACGCGTCTGGGGCTGGGCATCCCGAAGCAGCTGCTGAAGATCGCCGGTAAGCCGATCATCGAGCACACCCTGGCGGT
This sequence comes from Micromonospora chaiyaphumensis, assembly GCF_900091435.1. Taxonomy (GTDB): domain Bacteria; phylum Actinomycetota; class Actinomycetes; order Mycobacteriales; family Micromonosporaceae; genus Micromonospora; species Micromonospora chaiyaphumensis. The sequence continues at coordinate 156,540 of NZ_FMCS01000005.1, read as the reverse complement.
GTTCGAGGCCGCGCCGGAGATCGACGAGATCATCGTGCTGATGGCCGCCGGCCACGTGCCCGACGCCGAGCGGATCGTCGCCAACGCCGGCTTCCGCAAGGTCAGCAAGGTGATCGAGGGCGGCGACACCCGCAACGACACCACCCGGATCGCGCTGGACGCCGTCGGCGACGGTGATGTCAACATCCTCTTCCACGACGCCGTGCGCCCGCTGGTCAGCGCCCGGATCGTGCGGGAGTGCGTGAACGCGCTCTGGACCTACGCGGCCGTGGACGTGGCCATCCCGTCCGCCGACACGATCATCCAGGTCGACCAGGACGACTGCATCACCGACATCCCGGTCCGCGCCAGCCTGCGCCGCGGCCAGACCCCGCAGGCGTTCCGCTCCGGCACCATCCGTGAGGCGTACCGGCGGGCCGAGGGCGACCCGAACTTCGCGGCCACCGACGACTGTGGCGTGGTGCTGCGCTACCTGCCCGGCACGCCGATCAAGGTGATCGACGGCTCGGACGAGAACATCAAGGTCACCCACCCGGTCGACGTGCACCTGGCGGACAAGCTCTTCCAGCTCGCCGCGGCCCAGGTGCCCAAGCTCAGCGACCACCGCAGCTACACCGAGGAGCTCGCCGGCCGCACCATCGTGGTCTTCGGCGGCAGCTACGGCATCGGTCACGACCTCACCGAGCTGGCCCGGCGCTACGGTGCCCAGGTCTTCCCGTTCAGCCGCTCCACCACCGGCACGCACGTCGAGCGGTCCGAGGACGTGTCCGCCGCGCTGAAGACCGCCTTCGAGGCGACCGGCCGGATCGACCACGTGGTGGTCACGGCCGGGATCCTGGAGAAGGGCGCCCTGTCCGAGATGGACGAGGAGACGATGGAGCGGCTCCTGCACGTCAACTTCGTCGGCCCGGTCACCATCGCCCGACAGGCGCTGCCCTACCTCCAGCAGACCAAGGGCCAGCTGCTGCTCTACACCTCCAGCTCCTACACCCGGGGCCGGGCGCGCTACGCGCTCTACTCGGCCACCAAGGCCGCGCTGGTCAACCTGACCCAGGCGCTCGCCGACGAGTGGGCCGAGTTCGGCGTACGGGTCAACTGCGTCAACCCCGAGCGCACCGCCACCCCGATGCGCACCAAGGCGTTCGGGGAGGAGCCGGAGCACACCCTGCTCTCCTCCGAGGCGGTCGCCCAGGCCTCCCTGGACGTGCTGATCTCCGAGCTGACCGGCCAGGTGATCGACGTCCGCCGGGCGCCGGGCGAGCCGGTCGCCGCGGTGCCGGCCCAGCCCGGCCCGGATCCGGCCGAGCAGCTGTCCACCGGCGTCGACGCCTGAGCCGCGGGACGGGGACGAGCCAGATGCGTGGTGACCTGGTCCGGAAGCTGCTCGCCCGGGTGCTGACCACCGGGCTGGCGGTGCTGGCCTTCCTCGTCGTGGCCCTCACCGGGGCGACCGGCTGGGGGCTGGCGGTCGCGGTCACCGCGCTCGCCGCCGCCACCTGGGAGCGCCGCGTCCGCCCGACCGCCGACGGCCTCGCCGAGTCGGTGCTGGTCGCCGCCGGCATCCTGGTCGGCTACGCCCGGCGGCTGGACGCCGGCTTCGACCCGGCGCTGGCGGCCACCGCGCTGGTCCTGCTCGGCCTGGTGCTGCTGGTCGGCCCGCTGCGTGACGCCGGCGCCCTGGAGATCCGGGCGGCCAACCTCCCGGTCCGGTCCTGGACGCCGCTGGTCGCCGCCCGCCTCGGCGACGCGCTGCTGGTGCTGCTCGCCCTGGTGGCACTCGCCGCCGGCCTGGCCCTGCCCGCCTGGGTGGCCCTGGTCGCCGCGCTGCTGGTCGGGGCGGGCTGGGGCGCGGTCGGCCTCGACCTGGCCCGGCGCCGGTTCCGGCCGTCGCCCGGCGGTGGGCCGGTGGGCCGGGCGCTGCGCCGGCACCAGCCCGAGTTCCTGCTGTACTTCTCCGCCCCGCCCGGCTCCGAGTACCAGGTCACCATGTGGCTGCCCTACCTGGAGCGGATCGGCCGGCCGTTCCTGGTGCTGCTGCGCGAGCCCGAGTTCCTGCCCACGGTGGCCGCCGCGACCCGCGCTCCGGTGGTCTTCTGCCCCACCCTGAAGACCATGGACGAGGCGCTGGTGCCGAGCCTGCGGGCGGCCTTCTACGTCAACCACGGGGCGAAGAACAGCCACTGCATCCGCTTCTCGCAGCTCACCCACGTGCAGCTGCACCACGGCGACAGCGACAAGGCGCCCAGCGCGAACCCGGTCTCGGCGATCTTCGACAGGATCTTCGTGGCCGGTCCGGCCGCGATCGAGCGGTACGCCCGGGCCGGCGTGGAGATCCCCGCCGAGAAGTTCGTCGTGGTCGGCCGCCCCCAGGTCGAGGCCATCGAGGTACGCCGGGAGCCGGTCACCGGCCTCGCCCACCCGACCGTGCTCTACACCCCCACCTGGACCGGTCACCACGCCGACGCCGACTACTGCTCGCTGCCGGTGGCCGAGACGGTGATCCGCCGGCTGCTCGACCGGGGCGCGACGGTGATCCTGCGGGCGCACCCGTACACCACCCAGAACCCGGCCTCGGCGCGGCAGCTCGCCCGCCTCACCGAGCTGCTCTCCGCCGACCGGGCCAGGACCGGCCGGTCGCACCTGTGGGGCGCCGCCGCCGGCCGCGAGCTGACCCTCACCGAGTGCGTCAACCGCGCCGACGCGCTGGTCTCGGACGTCTCCGGGGTGATCTCCGACTGGCTCTACTCGGGCAAGCCCTACGCGGTCACCGACATGGGCGTCGATGGCGAGCACTTCGTCGAGCGGTTTCCGCTGGCCGGCTCCGGGTACGTGCTGCGCCGGGACATGTCCAACGTGGACGAGGTGCTCACCGAGCTGCTGGACACCGACCCGAAGGTGGCGGCCCGCTGGGCCACCCGGTCCCGCTACCTGGGCGACTTCCCCGCCGGGTCGTACGCCGAGGTGTTCCTCGACGCCGCGCGGCGGGAGCTCGCGCCGGACCGGACGGCGCCCGCCCCGCGGGCCGGTGCGTCGCTCCCCTCCCCCGCCGCCTGACCGGCGGTCACAGGTGGTCGTCGAGGAGGGCGAGCACCGCCGCCGGATCCTCGACGTGCGCGTTGTGGCCGAGGCCGGGCAGGGTGGCGACCGGGACGCCCAGCTCCTTGAGCTGCGCGTCGGTCACCATCGGATCCAGCTCCCCACGGGCCAGTAGCACCGGGACGTCGACCGCGGCGAGCAACGCTGGCAGCCGGGGTTCCCCCACCGCGAAGGCGGCCGGGTCCATGGCCAGCCGCCAGCGGCCGTCCTCGCGGCGCAGCCCCGCCTCCACCACGGGATGGTCGGGGGCGAACAGCCCGGCCAGCCCGGAGACCCGCAGGTAGCGGCGGGCCGCCTCGTCCCGCGTGGCGAACCAGGTGACCGGACGGTCGGCCAGCTCGCGGGCCCTCTCCAGCTCGGCCGGGGACCAGACGGCCTTGATGCCGAGCCCCACCACCGCGTCGACGGGCAGGCGCCGCGACCGCGCGGCCAGTGCCAGCGCCACCACACCGCCGAGCGAGTGGCCGAGCAGTACGAGCCGGTCGCGGGGACCGAGCCGCTCGGCCACCGGGCCGAGCCCCTCGACCAGCCGCCGGGCCAGGCCGTCGAAGGAGTACCCGGGCAGCGGGGGCGACCAGCCGTGACCGGCCAGGTCGGGGGCGAGCCAGCGCCCGGCCCAGGAGCGCTCCAGCAGCGGCGCCCAGGGCAGCCACACCTCACCGGTGGCGCCCATGCCGTGGAGCAGCAGCAGATGGCGGGTACCCGTCGCGTCACCCATAGGCCGCAGTCTGCCACCGGACGGACACCACGCGCGAGAGCAGGCGGTACGACGACGTCGGGCACCGGCTCGGTGGAGCCGGTGCCCGACGGGGGGAAGCTGCGGTCAGGCGGAGTAGCCGCGGGTGGCGGCCCAGTTCGCCAGGTCGATGGTGCTGATCCAGTACTCGGGCAGCGCCGGGTTCGCCGAGTCGGCGATCCGGACGATCCGGCCGTCGTTCTTGTAGCCGATGACGGCGATGTAGTGGCCGCCCGGGAAGGAGTGCCAGCCGCCGTCGGTGTCGGTGGCGTCGCCGGCGATGTTGACCACCACGCCCCGGCCGTCGGTGATCGCCTTGACCACGTCCGCCTGGAGCTGGTCCATCTCCGCCGGGCTCGCCGAGCCGCCGAACATGTGGGTCCGGTACGGGTTGCCCTTGACCATCTGGTTCAGGCCCCGGGTGGTGTCCTCGGCCGAGTTGGTGCCGTTCTCGCCGGCGTTCAGCGGGGCGATCATCGCGTCCTGCGTGGTCTCGACGCCGCTCGCGCTGAGCGCGTTGCGCACCGCGGCCGGGCCGCAGTTCCAGTAGGCGGTCTGCGCCTCGTAGGTGTAGTCGAGCACCTTGGTCGACGGCGGCTTCGGCTTCGCCTTCGGGGTGGTGTCCGGGTCGGTGGTGGCCTTGACCGCGACCTTCGCGGCCGACGGCGACGCGCTCGGCGAGGCGGACGGCGCCGGGACGGCGGCGCGGGCCTCACCCCGGCTGGCCACCTCACCGAGGCGGGAGCCCAGCTCGGCCACCGCGGCGGTGTTCTCCTGGCGGACCGGGGCGTCGCCGGTGGCGGCGAGGGCGGCGCTGGTGCCGCCGGCCAGCACGAGCGCCGCGGCGGAGCCGGCGATGATCTGGTACGGGCGTTCGGTCGCGAGACGCCGCAGCTGACGCTTCAGGTGGTGCTTCACGGGTTCCTCCACGGGGGCGTGCGCGGCACACACCGCCCACACGCGCGGAGGAACTCACGCGCGCTGGCGGGGCGGGTCGCCGCGGAAAGGGAACGCCCGGGGAGCCGGGCGGTCGGGGCGGTTGCCGGGTCCGGTCGCCGTCAGGCGAGCGCCGGCACCACGATGCCGTGGAGGCGGGGGGACGAGCGGGGGGTGATGAGCACGAGGAATGGCACTCCTTCCAAGACCGCCGACCGGGTTAGCTGACGGATTCGGGCGGGAAGTTCGCCCTACCGCGGGCCGTGGGGCCCGCGGATTCACCCCGGTGTTGCTGTGGGTCCCCGGTTCGTGGAAGCACGATTAGGCGGGTCGGCGCGGCGTCGCCACTTGCGATCGGAAACCGCTCCGGACGCGCCGACACTACCGGTGGGTATGCCGCCTGCCAAGCGCTCCACCTGCGTAAACCTCGTGCACGACTACGGATATCGGAACAGTCGGTCACTGACTTCACTCAATGGGACGAGCAGTTACGGCGGCACCGCGCGGCGAAAAGCGGACATCCGGTGTCGGCCCTCCCGGAATTGCGGGGGTCGATCGCCCTGCCTGCTCCCGATGACCGTTTCCCCGGGCCGGGTGACCGGGCTCACGGTTTTCGGATAACGATTCGGCGGATTCGCGGCTCCGCCGGAGCCGATCCGGCGGGTCAGCCGGCGCGGGCCGGACGCCAGCGGGCGCCCGCCACGGCGGCCGGCGCCGGGACCGGAGCCGGTGCCGGGGTGCCCTCGCTCGCGGGGGCGGGGCGGAGGGCGCCGGTGGCCGCGTACGCCTCGGCGGCCAGGGTGCGGGCCGCCTCGGCGGCCAGCTCGGCGTCCCGCCACGCCCGCCGCTCCCGCTCGGCGGCCGCCGCCCAACCGGCCCGGCGGCTCTCGCGTACCGCCCGGGCCAGGACGATCTCCTGCTCGGCCGGGTGCCGGCGCGGATCCCACCCGTTGCGGTGGGCCAGCACGTCGGCGAGCTGCCGGGCGCTCAGGTCGCCCCGCCAGTGCGCCGTCATGGCGGCGTGGTGCAGCCAGCGCTCCCGGGCCGCGTACTCGGCCGGCGTGCGCGGCGTCTGCGGCGCGGGCAGGGCGCCGGCGGCGGTGAAGCGGCGGGCGGCGGTGTCGGCCTCGTCGTACGCCCGCCAGGCCCGGTCGGCCTCGTCCTGGGCGGCGAGCCACTGCTCCCGGCGGCGCCGGGCGGTCTGCCGGGCGCCGGCGGCGGCCACCGCCACCTCGTCGGCGAACCGGCGCAGGTCGGCCCGGAGGGCGGCCTCCTCGGCGGCCGGGTCGGCCGGCGGCTCGGCTGCGGCGTCCCGCTCGGGGCGGGCGACCAGCACGGCGAGCACGCCGAGAGCGAGCACGAGCAGGGCCGACCAGATGGCGGCGGCCTCGGGGACCTCGGTCAGGAAGTGGTAGAGAACGGTCTGCGGCATGGCGCACCTCACGGAGGAGATCGTGGTGGAGAGGTGTCCGCACGACCCGGAAAGCGGCGGGCGCAGCGGCGACACGTGCCGCCGGACCGCTCACGGGTGGGTGCGGGGGTGAGGTTCGGTGCGTGCGGAGGGCCAGGGGCCCGCAAGAGGGTCAGCGGGCGGGCGGTGCCCGGGAGCCGACGGTGGCCGGGACCAGCCCCGCCAGGATGAGAGACCGGCCGGCCACGGCGGGCGCGGCCACGGGCCGGTCCACCGCGCGGGTGACGGCCACGAGTGCCACCGGCCCGGGCTCGGGCTCATCGGCCGGTCGAGCCGGCCCGTCAGCGGCGTCGCCCCGGAGGGCCGGGGCGACGGCGGCGGCCCGGAGGGCCGGACCCTCGACGGAGGCCGTCGCGGCGGGCGCCGCCGATGCGGTCGCGCCGAGCGGCAGCGTCGCGGTGCCGAACGAGCAGGCGACGAGCACGGCCAGGGTGGCCAGCGTCCGGGCGGTCCAGCGCGCCACCCACCACACGGGACAGGTGAGCGCGATCGGCAGCACGGGTACAAACTACCGCCGATGCCGCCACACCGCACCGCCGCCGCGCGTGTCGCACCGGCCCGGTCACGCGGCACCGGCCAGGGTGGACAAGTGGCGGGTGCGGCGGCGCCGGGAGGGATGTGCCCGGCTCAGCCCGGGTGGCGCCGCCCGGCGTACTCGATGGGTCTGGCAGTGGTTTCCGGTGCCGCGCGTGGGGCGGGGACGGCGGGCGCCGGCGCGGCGGCGGCCGGCGCCGGACGGGCCCGGCGCGACGGGCCGAGGCGGCGCATCATCGGCATCTCCACCCAGCGGTGCAGCGCCGCGGCGAGCAGGAGATTCAGCAGCAGGAAGCCGAGCACCGCGAGCGGCCCCCACCACCCGCGCAGGCCGGTGCCCCAGTCGCCGGTGAGCCGCAGCACGGTCTTCATGACCAGCACGTGGACCAGGTAGAAGGCGAACGAGACCTCGCCGAGCCACACCATGGGGCGGGACCGCCACGGCGTGCGCCGGCCCCGCACGTCGGCGTCCGCCGCCGCGGTGATGACCAGGAGGTACGCCGCCGCGAGCAGGGCCGCCCAGAACTCGGCGCGGATCCACAGCGCGGCGACCGCCCAGGTGGCGACGAACAGCAGGCTGGCCACGGTCAGGTTCGGCCCGCGCCAGCGGCCCCGGCGCAGCAGTTCCGCGGCGGCCACGCCCATCCAGAACTCGAAGGAGCGGGTCACCGGGAAGACCTGGGTGAACCACCAGCGGCTCTCCTCGGGCACCAGCAGCTGGGCCGGCCAGAGGGCCAGGATGAGCAGCGGCACGGCGACCACCACGGCCCGGAGCGCCCCGGTGCGGGCCCGGCGCAGCCACGGGAGCACCAGCGGCAGGCACAGGTAGAAGGCCAGTTCGCAGGAGAGTGACCAGCTCACGTTGTTGACGCTGTAGAAGTAGCCGTCGAGGGGGATCCAGGCCTGCACCAGGAAGAGGTTGCCGAGCGCGGCCCACGGAGCGACCGGGTCGAGGAACCAGAACGCGACGACCAGCGCCGCCACGAAGGTCACCAGGTGGTTCGGGTAGATCTTGGCGAGTCGCCGGCGCAGGAAGGTGCGGCGTGGCTCGCCGTCGCGGTAGGACCAGACCAGCACGAATCCACTGAGGATGAAGAAGAACTCCACCCCGGAGAGGCCGAGGCTGAAGACCTTGCTCACCACCGCCCGGAGATCGGGCTCGGCGACGATCCCCATGGTGCCGACGTGGAAGCCGAAGACCAGCAGGGCGGCGATCCAGCGCAGCCCGGTCAGCGACGGCAGCCGGGTGGCGCGGGTGGCCGGGGCGCTTGTCACCCGGGGCACCCTACCGGGTGGTACGCCGGGTCGCCGACCGGAGCAGATCCTCGTACGCCTGTTCGATCAGGGGGTACGATCGGCGGCGTGTCCGACGTCGCATACCAGCCCTCGATGCTCGACTTCGCCGCGCAGGGTCCCACCCTGGGCCCGCTCGCCGGCCGGCTGCGCCGCCACGAGCTGAGCCGGGGCGCCTGGGTCGACCACCTGCCCGGCTGGGTGGCGGGCTCCGACGCGGTGCTCGACACGCTGCTGCACGAGGTGCCGTGGCGGGCCGAGCGCCGCACCATGTACGACGCCGAGGTCGACGTCCCCCGCCTGCTGTGCTGGTACGGCGCCGGCCGGCCGCTGCCCCACCCGGTGCTCACCACGGCGCGCGACATGCTCACCCGGCACTACGCCGACGAGCTGGGCGAGCCCTTCGTCACGGCCGGGATGTGCCTCTACCGGGACGGCCGGGACAGCGTGGCCTGGCACGGTGACACGCTGGGCCGCTCCGCGCACACCGACACCCTGGTGGCCATCGTGTCGTTCGGCTCGCCCCGGCCGCTGCTGCTGCGCCCCCGCGGTGGCGGCGGGACCAGCCTGCGCTTCCCGCTCGGCCACGGCGACCTCGTGGTGATGGGCGGGTCCTGCCAGCGCACCTGGGAGCACGCGATCCCGAAGACCGCGCGGCCGGTCGGCCCGCGGGTCAGCGTCCAGTTCCGCCCCGCCGGGGTGGCCTGACGCCGGTCCGGCCCCGGGCCGAGGCCGCCGCCGTGCTAGAAACAACTCTCAGGGTCGATCACGCCCCCGTCACCTGACGACGCGAAGGGCGACCCATGACCCAGTCCCCCACCTCCCGCTGGTCCCCCTGGGCCCTGCACGGCGACGGACGCTCCGTCACCCCCGGCGACGTGGTCCACCCCGACGAGCGGCTCTCCTGGCCGCGGACCGTCGGGGTCGGCGTGCAGCACGTGGTGGCCATGTTCGGCGCCACCTTCACGGTGCCGCTGATCACCGGCTTCCCGCCGGCCACCACGCTCTTCTTCTCCGGGCTGGGCACGCTGCTGTTCCTGCTGATCACCGGCAACCGGCTGCCCTCGTACCTGGGGTCGTCGTTCGCCTTCATCGCCCCCGTCCTGGCCGCCAAGACCGACGGCGGCATCGGCGCCGCGCTCGGCGGCATCGTGGTGGCCGGCGCCGCGCTGGCGCTGGTCGGCGTGGTGGTGCAGCTGGCCGGGGCGCGCTGGATCGACGCCCTCATGCCGCCGGTCGTGACCGGCGCCATCGTGGCGCTGATCGGGCTCAACCTGGCCCCGGTGGCCTGGGACGGCGGCGGCAGCGGCACCGGGTTCAAGGCCCAGCCGCTCATCGCGCTGATCACCCTGGTCGCGATCCTGGTCACCACGGTGCTGTTCCGCGGCTTCCTGGCCCGGCTGTCGATCCTGCTCGGCGTGGTGGTCGGCTGGGTGCTGGCGGCGCTGCTCGGCCAGCTCGACCAGACGGCGGTCACCACGCTGAAGGAGGCCGCCTGGGTGGGCCTGCCGCAGTTCCACACGCCGAGCTTCAGCCTGCGGGCCGTGGTGCTGGTCATCCCGGTGATCCTCGTGCTGATCGCGGAGAACGCCGGGCACGTCAAGGCGGTCGCCGCGATGACCGGCCGGAACCTGGACCGGGACATGGGTCGCGCGTTCCTCGGCGACGGCGTGGCCACCGTGCTGGCCGGCTCCGGCGGCGGCTCGGGCACCACCACGTACGCGGAGAACATCGGCGTGATGGCGGCGACCCGGGTCTACTCGACGGCCGCGTACTGGGTGGCCGGGTTCGCGGCGGTGCTGCTCGGGCTGTGCCCCAAGTTCGGCGCGCTGATCCTCACCGTGCCGGCCGGCGTGCTGGGCGGCGCCACCACGGCCCTGTACGGCCTGATCGCCGTGCTGGGCGCCCGCATCTGGATCGAGAACCGGGTGGACTTCCACGACCCGGTCAACCTCATGACCGCCGCGGTCGCCGTGATCGTCGGCGCCGCCAACTACACCCTGACCGCCGGCGACCTCTCGTTCAACGGCATCGCCCTGGGCACCGCCGCCGCCCTGGTCGTCTACCACGGCATGCGCCTCATCGCGCACCTGCGCGGCACCACCCCCACCTCCCGGCGAGGCCCCGAACCGGAACTCTGAACCGGATCGCGGTACGGCAGAGGCCCGGCGGTGGCTGCCGCCGGGCCTCTGCGCGCCGGGTCAGTCGCGGTCGATCTGGTGGCCGATCACCGTCGGGCCGAGCATCACGGCGAAGCCGGAGCCGTCGCGGCGGGGGTCGGCCGGCGGCAGCTCGACGGGGTCACCGGTGGCGGTGGCGCCGACCGGGCGCGGGCCGATCCAGGCCACGGCCAGGTCCAGCTCGCCCTTGAGGAACCGCTGGGCACGCACGCCGCCGGTCGCCCGGCCCTTCGCCGGGTACGCCTTGAACGGCGTCACCTTGACCGTGGCGCCCGTCGAGGTGACCACCATCGGCTCGCCGTGGCCCGGGTCGTCGGTGCGGATCGCGCCGAAGAAGACCACCCGCGCCCCGGCCGGCAGGTTGATGCCGGCCATGCCGCCGCCCTTGACGCCCTGCGGCCGGACGGCGGACGCCGCGAACCGCAGCAGCGACGCCTCGGAGGACACGAACGCCAGCGTCTCCGCACCGTCGGTGAGCCAGGTCGCTCCGACCACCTCGTCGCCGTCGCGCAGCGAGATCACCTCGAACTCGTCCGAGCGGACCGGCCAGTCGGGGGCGCAGACCTTCACCACGCCCTGCCGGGTGCCGAGCGCCAGCCCGGGCGAGCCCTCGGCGGGCGGGCCGAGCGGGGCCAGACCGACCACCGTCTCGCCCTGCTCGAGCGGCACCAGCTCGGCGGCGGACATGCCGCCGCGCAGCGACACCGTGCCGGACTGCTCGGGCAGCACCGGCAGCGGCAGCACGTCGATCTTGAAGGCGCGCCCGGCGCTGGTCACCAGGAGCACCCGGCCACGGGCCGTGGAGTGCACGACGGCACGTACGGCGTCGTGCTTGACCCGGCCGCTGCGCCGGCGCGCCTCGGCGGCCTCCTCCGACTCGGCGGCGGTGCGGGCGACCAGCCCGGTGGCGGAGAGGATCACCTGGCAGGGGTCGTCGGCGACCTCCAGCGGGCCCGCCGGCACCGAGGCCGCCAGGACCTCCTTGAGATCGCCGTCGACGAGCGTGGTGCGCCGGTCGGCGGCGAACTGCTTCACCACGGCGGCGAGCTCGTCGGAGACCAGCTTCCGCAGCACCTTCGGGTCGTCGAGGATCTTCGACAGCTCGGCGATCTCACCGCGCAGCTTCTCCTGCTCGGCCTCCAGCTCCAGCCGGTCGTACTTCGTGAGCCGGCGCAGCGGGGTGTCCAGGATGTAGGTGGCCTGGATCTCGGAGAGCTTGAACTTCTGCATGAGGCCGTCCTTGGCGGCCTGGGCGTCGTCGCTGGCCCGGATGAGCCGGACCACCTTGTCGATGTCGAGCAGGGCGATCAGCAGGCCGTCGACCAGGTGCAGCCGCTCCTCGCGCCGGCGCTTGCGGTACGCGCTGCGCCGGGTGACCACCTCATAGCGGTGGTCGAGGAAGACCTCCAGCAGCTCCTTGAGGCCGAGGGTCTGCGGCTGCCCGTCGACCAGGACCAGGTTGTTGACGCCGAAGGACTGCTCCAGCGGGGTGAGCCGGTAGAGGTCGGCCAGCAGCGCCTGCGGGTTGACCCCGACCTTGCACTCGATGACCAGCCGGGTGCCGTTCTCCCGGTCGGTGAGGTCCTTGACGTCGGCGATGCCGGTCAGCCGCTTGGTCTTGTTGACCTCGTTGGTGATGGCGGCGATGACCTTCTCCGCGCCTACCCCGTAGGGCAGTTCGGTGACGGTGATGGCCTGCCGGCCGCGGCTGCCCTCCAGCGGGCCGGTCTGCACCCGGGCCCGCATCCGCACCACGCCGCGCCCGGTCTCGTAGGCCCGGCGCACCTCGTCGAGGCCGAGCAGCAGGCCGCCGGTGGGCAGGTCGGGGCCGGGGACGAACTCCATGAGCTTGTCCAGCGTGGCGTCCGGGTGGTTGATCAGCCAGCGGGCGGCCTGGACGACCTCGGCCAGGTTGTGCGGGATCATGTTGGTGGCCATGCCGACCGCGATCCCGGAGGCGCCGTTGACCAGCAGGTTGGGGAAGGCCGCCGGCAGCACGGTGGGCTGGGTCAGCGAACCGTCGTAGTTGGGCTCGACGTCGACCGTGTCCTCGCCCAGCTCGCCGACGAGCAGCATGGCCTCGCGGGACATCCGGGCCTCGGTGTAGCGGGCGGCGGCCGGGCCGTCGTCGGGCGAGCCGAAGTTGCCGTGCCCGTCGATCAGCGGCGCGTTGAGCGAGAAGTCCTGGGCGAGCCGGACCATCGCGTCGTAGATCGCCGCGTCGCCGTGCGGGTGGTACTTACCCATGACGTCGCCGACGATCCGGGCCGACTTCACGTGCCCCCGGTCGGGGCGGTGGCCCTGCTCGTGCATCGACCAGAGGATGCGCCGGTGCACCGGCTTGAGCCCGTCGCGGGCGTCGGGCAGGGCGCGGGAGTGGATGACCGAGAACGCGTACTCCAGGTAGGAGTCCGACACCTCGTTGACCAGCGGGTTGTCGAAGACCCGGGCGCCGGCCTGGTCGAAGGCGGAGAGATCCGCCTTGGCGCGGTCGTCCTTGCGGCGTGCCATGGTTCAGCTTTCCCTTCGAAGAACCCGGTGGTCAGGCGTCGATGGCGTCGCGGTCGACCAGGTCGGCCGACTCGATGAGCCAGTTGCGGCGGGGCTCGACCTTCTCGCCCATGAGCAGTTCGAGGATCCGCTCGGCGGCCTCGACGTCGTCGAGGGTGATCCGGCGGACCGCCCGGGTCGCCGGGTTCATGGTCGTCTCCCAGAGTTCGTCGGCGTCCATCTCGCCGAGACCCTTGAACCGCGGGATGGGCGTGACGATCTGCTTGCCGGCCTTCTCCAGCTTGCGGACCGTCGCTTCCATCTCGGCCTGCGTGTAGGTGTAGACGGTCTGCGGGTTGCGCCCCCGGGTGGTGATCTTGTGCAGGGGCGGCATGGCCGCGTAGAGCCGGCCGGCCTCGATCAGCGGCCGCATGTAGCGGGCGAAGAGCGTGATGAGCAGGGTGCGGATGTGCGCGCCGTCCACGTCGGCGTCGGCCATGATGAGCACCCGGCCGTAGCGCAGCGCGGAGAGGTCGAAGGTGCGCCCCGAACCGGCGCCGAGCACCTGCACGATCGCCGCGCACTCGGCGTTGTCGAGCACCTGCTGGAGGTTCGCCTTCTGCACGTTGAGGATCTTGCCGCGGATCGGCAGCAGGGCCTGGTATTCCGACGAGCGGGCCATCCGGCTGGTGCCGAGGGCGCTGTCACCCTCCACGATGAACAGCTCGCTGCGGTCCACCCCGGTGGCCCGGCAGTCGACCAGCTTGGCCGGCATCGACGCGCCCTCCAGGGCGGTCTTGCGGCGGGCGGCGTCCTTCTGCTGCTTCTGGGTCAGCCGGACCCGGGCCGCGTCGACGATCTTCTGGAGCACCGTGCGGGCCTCGGCCTTGGTCTTCCGGTCCTCCAGCCAGGCCTTGAGGTGCGCCTCGACCAGGCCCTGGAGCACCTTGGTGATGCCCGCGGTGGAGAGCTCGTCCTTGGTCTGCGAGGTGAACTGCGGCTCCGGGATCCGCACGTGCACCACGGCGGTCATGCCCTCCAGGACGTCGTCCAGGGTGGGCGCGTCCTCCTTGGGCTTGAGCAGGCCACGGGTGTTGCGGGCGGCCTCGGCCAGGGTGCGTGCCAGGGCCCGCTCGAAGCCCTTGCGGTGGGTGCCGCCGTGGGCGTTGCGGATGGTGTTGGTGAAGCACTCGACGGTGCGCTCGTAGCCGGTGCCCCAGCGGAACGCCACCTCGACCTCGGCCCGGCGCTGCACGTTGGACTGCATGACGCCGTTGGCGTCGGCGGCGTTCTCCCGGTAGGTGCCCTCGCCGGCGACCAGCAGGGTGCCCGAGACCGGGCGGTCGCCGGCCGGCGCGAGGTATTCCACCATGTCGGTGAGGCCGTTCGGGAAGTGGAAGCTCTCCTCGACGGGCTTCTCGCCGGTCTCGTCGCGCAGCCGGTAGGCCACGCCGGGGACCAGGAAGGCGGTGTTGCGCAGCTTGAGCCGGACCGCCTCGGTGTCGAGCGCCGCACCGGTCTCGAAGTAGCGCGGGTCGTGCCACCAGCGGATGGAGGTGCCGGTGCGCTGGCCGCGCTTCATGGCGCCGACGATCTGGAGGCCGGGGCCGGGGGTGAAGGGCGCGTCCGGGCCGGCACCGTCGAAGATTCCGGGGACGCCGTGCCGGAACGACATCGAGTGGATCTTGCCGCCGCGGCGGACGGTGACGTCGAACCGCCGGGAGAGCGCGTTCACCGCCGAGGCGCCCACGCCGTGCAGGCCGCCCGAGGTCTTGTAGCCCGAGCCGCCGAACTTGCCGCCCGCGTGCAGCCGCGTCAGCACCAGCTCGACGCCCGAGATGCCGGACTTGGCGTGCACGTCGGTCGGGATGCCGCGGCCGTCGTCGTCCACCTGCACCGAGCCGTCGGCGTGCAGGATCACGTCGACCTTCTTGGCGTGACCCGCGACACCCTCGTCGGTCGAGTTGTCGAGGATCTCGTTCACGAGGTGACCCACGCCACGGCTGTCGGTCGAGCCGATGTACATGCCGGGGCGCTTCCGGACGGCGTCGAGGCCCTCCAGGTGCGTCAGGTCGTCGGCCCCGTACAGGGTCTCAGGCTGTGCGGTCAACTGGTCGTACTCCCAGGTCTCGGCGGTGTGGTGCCGTTCACCGTGCGATCCCCCACGTCGATCGCCTGGCGCGGCGCGCCCGAGCGAGCCTAGCCCGGCACTCCGACAGAGCCGTGGCACCCGGTGCGGTGCGGCGTCACGTGCCGCACGCCCGGAGGCGAGGAGGCGTCCGTGCAGGACAACGACATGCCCGCCCGGTGTCTTCCCGAACCCGGACGGCGATCGCCCGGGCCGATCTCCATCCATTGACGGGCGTCACACGCGCGTGATCTGATCGCCTCCTTGGAGAATCTTTCACATTTCGATGTGTGAGGGGGTCGGGCCATGTCCCTGTTCCGACGTGCCGCGCTCGCGGCGGCGCTGGCCGTCGCCTCGGTGGCGCTGCCGGCCGCCGTGGCACCCGCCGGGCCGGCCGCGGCCGCCCTGCCCACCGCCGCCGTGGCGCTGGGCGACAGCTTCATCAGTGGCGAGGGCGCCGGGGCGTACGCGCCGGTGGTCGACGTCAACGGGGTGGCCCAGGGCTTCCCCGGCTGGTCGGCGCCGAACAGCAACGCGTACTTCTGCCACCGCTCGCCGAACGCCTCGCTGTTCCAGGCCGACCTGCCGGGCATCGCCGCCCGGTTCAACCTGGCCTGCTCGGGCGGGCAGCCCTACGACATCGCCGCCGCCTCGGCGAGCCGGACGAAGGGGCGGCAGGTCGCCGCCCAGCTCGACCAGCTCCGCGCGGTGGCCCGGACCCACGACATCGACCTCGTGCTGGTCGGCCTCGGCTCGAACAACAGCTCGTTCACCTTCGGCAGCGTGGCGGAGAAGTGCGCCAACCGGTTCATCGCCGACGCCTGGACGGGCTGGTGGGAGTTCTGGGCGTACCTCGGCGGGCCGGTCGAGCAGGAGCCCTGCACGGACGCCGACCTCGCCACCGCCGCGCAGGTCAGCGCCGCGACCGCGGAAACCACGGCGGCGGTCCGGCAGCTGCTCACCACCCTCGACCAGGTCGACGCCGACGGCCAGCACCGGGTGGTGTTCCAGGACTACACCAACCCGCTCCCCGCCGAACTGGCCTCCGGCTACTGGACCGAGGACGACCGGGACGACACCCGGGACAAGTTCCGCGCGCTCGGCGCCGAGCGGTACGCGGCCGGCTGCCCGATCCACCGGGGCAGTCTCGCCCCGGGCCAGCGCTTCTCGCAGGGCCTCGGCACCCTGGTCAGCTCGGTCCGGACCACCCTGGCCGCCGAGTTCCCGCAGGACGACCTCGTCTACCTCAACGTGCAGCGCGCCTTCGACGGCGCCCGGCTCTGCGAGTCGGCGGGCAGCCCGGGCAACGCCCTGGCCACCCCGATCCGGCTCATGGACGGCCCGACCGGCGTCTTCGTGACCAGCCTGTCCGGCTACGACAAGCTCGACATCCAGCGGATCGCGAACGCCTGTGGCACCTACTTCCAGACGTGCCAGGAGTCCTGGCACCCGAGCGCCGCCGGCCACCGGGTGCTCGGCCGGTGCCTGACCGGCGCCGCCGCGACGGGCGCCCGGGCGGTCTCCTGCGTCCGCTCCCCCGACGGCACCATCACGGTGAGCTGACCCACCACCACCGCGAGGCGTCCCCGTTCCCGGGGGCGCCTCGCGTGGTCAGTCGCGGACGGCCGCGCCGAGCACGTGCGGGGACGCGGGCCCGGACATCCCCGTCGACGGGAAGCGGAACCGGTCCAGCTCGACCACCGTGAAGCCCGCGGCCCGGATCGCCCCGACCGTGTCCCGTGCGGTGTGGCAGCCGGCGCAGCACAGCGGCCAGAGTGTGGCGTCCGCCAGCCGCTGGGCCCGGCGCAGGCCGGGGGTCTCCGCCACGACGTGCTCGTAGAAGCGGAGCTGCCCGCCCGGGCGGAGCACCCGGCGCGCCTCCCGCAGCGCCACGGCCTGGTCCGGCACCGAGCAGAGCACCAGCGAGAGCACCACGGCGTCGGCGCTCGCGTCGGCGACGGGCAGCGCCTCGGCGAGGCCGGCGGCCACCGTCACCGGCACCGGCGCGTCGCGCGCGGCGGCCCGGACGAGGGCGCGCAACCGCGGCTCGGGCTCCACGGCGAGCACCCCGGTCACGCCCGGCGGGTAGTGCGGGAGGTTTCGCCCGTTGCCGGCGCCCACCTCGACCACCCGGCCGTCCAGCCCGGCGACCAGACGGCGCCGGTGGGCGGCGGCGCCGGCCCGGTCCATGGCAACGCTGGCCCGGGCGAAGACCCGGGCGAAGACCGGATGCGAGATCGCCATCAGCGGGCTGCCGGCGGGGCGCCGAGCGTGAGCAGAAGGGGACCGGCCGCGCCGTCGACCAGTTCGCCGAGGCGTACCCCGTCGAGCACGGCGAGGAACGCGGCCTGGGCGCGGCGCAGCTCGCCCCGCAGCCGGCAGCCCGCGACCAGCGGGCAGGCCGGCTGCTCGCAGTTGACCACCTCGGCGTCGCCCTCGAAGGCCCGCACCACGTGGCCGACCGTGAGCCCCCCGGCGTGCTCGGCGAAGGCCACCCCGCCGGAGCGGCCCCGGGTGGTCACCAGCACACCGAGCCGCTGCAACCGCTGCACCACCTTGGCCACGTGGCTGCGCGGCAGCGCGAGCTGGGTGGCGAGTTCGTCCACGGTGGACCGGGCCGGGGACGCGGCGGTCAGCATGGCGATCCGCAGGGCCATGTCGGTCGACCGGTTGAGCTTCACGTCTCGACCCTAACCAGCGCGCGCCCGCCACGACACGGGCCGAGCAGCCCGTTCGGCGCGGTGATCCAGGCCACGGCGGTCCCGGGACCTTCGGCCCTGAAGGGGAATCTTGAAATCCGGTTTCGTGGTGTCGACCCGTTCGACGCCCGAAGGAGTAATCGTGCTCTCGGAATCCTCCGCAGCCGTGGTGACCGCGACCCTGCCCGCCGTGCAGGCCAACGGCGAGGCGATCACCGGCCGGTTCTACGAGCGGATGTTCGCCGCCCACCCGGAGCTTCTGAACATCTTCAACCGGAGCAACCAGGCCACCGGCACGCAGAAGGCGGCGCTGGCCGGCGCCGTGGTCGCGTACGCCGAGCACCTGACCGGGGGCAGCGCGGCGCCGTGGGGGCCGATCCTGGACCGCATCGCGCACAAGCACGCCTCTCTGGGGATCACCGCCACCCAGTACACCGTCGTCGGCCGGCACCTGATGGCCGCGGTGGCCGAGGTGCTCGGCGGGGCGGTCACTCCCGAGGTCGCGGCGGCCTGGGACGAGGTGTACTGGCTGCTCGCCTGCGAGCTGATCGCCCGGGAGGCGCGCCTCTACACCGAGGCCGGGGTGCCGGAGAACGGCTCGGTGTGGCGCGAGTGGCGGGTCACGGAGAAGACCGTGGAGACCCCGGACGTGGTGTCGTTCACCCTGGTCCCCGCCGACGGCGGGCCGGTGCCGGGCTTCACCGCCGGCCAGTACACCTCCGTCGCGGTCGACCTGGGCGGCGGTCGTGGCCAGCAGATCCGGCAGTACAGCCTCTCCGGCCGGCCGGGCGCCGACCACTGGCGGATCACCGTGAAGCGGGTACGCGGCACCGCCGGAGCGCCCGACGGCATGGTCTCCGGCTTCCTGCACGAGCGGGTGGCCGTCGGCGGCACGCTCCGGCTCAGCCCGCCGTTCGGCGAGGTGAGCGCGCTCGGTGGCGAGGAGCCGCTGCTGCTGGTCAGCGCCGGCATCGGGCTGACCCCGGCCATGTCGGCGCTGGCGCACCTGGCGGCCACCGACCCCGAGCGGCCGGTGACGCTGGTGCACGCCGACCGCGCCGGTGCCGCGCACGCGCTGCGTCACGAACTGCCCGCGCTCCAGGAGCGGCTGCCGAACCTGTCGGTGCGCCTCTGGTACGAGGACGCCGCCGGCGGCGAACTGCCCGGGGTCAAGGCGGAGATCGCCGAGGGGCTCGTCGACCCGGCACTGGTTCCGCTCGCCCCCGGCGCGTACGTGCACCTGTGCGGGCCGGTGCCGTTCATGGCCCTGGTCCGCGGCGGCCTGCTGCGCCGGGGGGTGGCGGCCGAGCGGATCGCGTACGAGGTGTTCGGTCCGGGCATGCTGCGCTGAGGCGCGACCGGGGCCGGTGTCGGGCAGCGCCCGGCACCGGCCCCGCGGCCATGCCGGCGGACCCGGAGCTGAGCCGCCCCTTCCGCCTGGCTCGCACCACGAGCCGCGACCGCGTGCCGACAGGGTCACGTTCAGTGAGAACAGCCGCACCCCGACACCCAGTGCCAGACTCGCTTTGCTCTGCAGCCGCATACGCAGCGATCACCGAGGGTTGCCGATGCGTATCGGGCTGCAGAGCAAAGGCGGCGGCGGGGTTGGTGCGGCCGGGGAATCGCGGTGCGCATTTGTGCTGCTCAGACCAGCGGTGACTCGTGGCGGCCACGGAGGCGGTGCCCACCAGGCCCGTCACGCCTCGTGACCGCGGGGGTCGGAGGCGGCTGTCACCCCGGGTAGCCAGGGCGCGGCTCTCCCGGTCGGACGGCTGCGGCCGCTTTGCCCAGCTTCGCCACTTCCTACCGTGCCGACCAGGGGCTTTGGTCGCGAAACGGGAGGCTCCACAGCGGAGACCCGACTTCTCAGAGAAGTCGATGATCTACCGGTTAGGCCGTGGTCGCCAGGGTAGGGACCACTCATGCGCGTCCTGGGAATAAACGCGATCTTCCACGACCCCGCGGCTGCCCTGGTGGTCGACGGCCGGGTGGTGGCCGCCGCCGAAGAGGAGCGGTTCAGCCGCCGCAAGCACGGCAAGCGTCCGGTCCCCTTTTCCGCCTGGGAGCTGCCCGAGCTGTCCGCCGCGTGGTGCCTGAGCAGCGCGGGGATCGACGTGGACAGCCTCGACGCGGTGGCGTACTCCTTCGACCCCGGCCTCTGCCGCGACGCGGCCGAGCTGGGCCTCGGTGACCCGTGGGACTGGCTGCGGGTCGACTACGCCCGGCGGGCCCCGCAGTTCCTCGCGGCCGCGCTGCCCGGGCTCGACCCGGACCGGGTGCGGTTCGTGCCGCACCACGTCGCGCACGCCGCCTCCGCCGGCCTCGCCGCCCCGCCGGCCGGCGACGACACCGCGGTGCTGGTGCTCGACGGCCGAGGTGAGGTGGCCAGCCACCTGGCCGGCGTCTACCGGGACGGCCGGCTCACCCCGCTGTACTCCCAGGAGCTCCCCCACTCGCTCGGCCTGCTCTACGAGGACCTCACCCGGCACCTGGGCTTCCTGCACTCCAGCGACGAGTACAAGGTGATGGCTCTGGCCTCCTACGGCCGGCCGAAGCACCTCGGCCTGCTCCGTGACCTGGTGCGGGTCACCGACGACGGGGGCTTCCAGGTCGAGCGGATCGACTGGGCCGGCATGGCCAAGGCGGTCGCCGCCGGCGGCGAGCTCACCGAGGAGCACGCGGACCTCGCGTCCAGCGTCCAGGCGCGGCTGGAGGAGGTCATCCTCGACCTGTCCCGCTGGCTCCACGACGCCTCCGGCGGCGCCACCACCCTGGCCATGGCCGGCGGGGTGGCGCTGAACTGCGTGGCCAACGCGCGGATCGCGGCCGAGGGGCCGTACCGGAACGTGTGGGTGCAACCGGCGGCGGGCGACGCGGGCACGGCGCTCGGCGCGGCGCTGCACGTGGCCGGTGAGCTGGGCGACCGGTCCACCCCGATGGCCGGCGCGGACCTGGGCCGGGGCTGGTCGGACGAGGAGCTGGAGGCAGAGCTGCGGCGGGCGGCGCTGCCGTACACGCGGCCGGCGTCGATCGCCGCCGAGGCCGCCCGGGTGCTCGCCGACAACGGCATCGTCGCCTGGTATCAGGGGCGCAGCGAGTACGGCCCCCGGGCGCTCGGCCACCGGTCGCTGCTGGCCCACCCCGGCGACCCGGACACCACCCGCCGGATGAACGACGTCAAGGGCCGCGAGCAGTTCCGGCCCATCGCCCCGATGGTCCGCGCGGAACGCTTCGCGGAGCTGTTCGACGGGGTCTACCCCAGCCCGTACATGCTCTTCGTGCACCGGGTGAAGCCGGAGTGGCGGGACCGGATCCCGGCGGTCACCCACGTCGACGGGACCGCCCGGGTGCAGACCGTGCACCCCGAGACCGAACCGCTGGTGGCCGAGCTGCTGGCGGAGTTCGAGCGGCGCACCGGGCTGCCCGTGGTGGTGAACACCTCGCTGAACACCGCCGGGCGGCCCATGGTGGACACCCCGCGCGAGGCCATGGAGCTGTTCGGCTCCGCCCCGGTGGACCTGCTCGCCCTCGGCCCGTTCGCGGTGCACCGCCGCGCCCTGGCTGGTGACCGGTGATCAGCCTCGTGGTGCCCACGCTGGGGCGGCCGAGCCTGGCCACCCTGCTGGACGCCCTCGCCGGCCAGCTCGACGAGCTGCCCGAGGTCGAGCTGCTGCTGGTCGACGACCGGCGCGACGACACCGGGGAACTGGCCGTGCCGGGGGCGCTCGCGGCGTACACGAAGGTGCTGACCGGGCGCGGCGCGGGCCCGGCGGCCGCCCGCAACCTGGGCTGGCGGGCCGCCCGCGGCGAGTGGGTGGTCTTCCTCGACGACGACGTGGTGCCGGCGCCGGACTGGGCCCGCCGGCTGCGCGCCGACCTCGCGACGGCCGGCGGAGTCGGCGGCGTGCAGGGCGTGGTGGACGTGCCGCTGCCCGCGCACCGGCGCCCCACCGACTGGGAACGCGGCACCGCCGGCCTGGCCGAGGGGCGCTGGATCACCGCGGACATGGCCTACCGCCGCGCGGCCCTGGCCGCGGTCGGCGGGTTCGACGAGCGCTTTCCGCGCGCCTACCGGGAGGACGCCGAGCTGGCCCACCGGGTCCGCCGCGTGGGCTGGAAGCTGGTCCGCGGCCGGCGCCGGGTGACCCACCCGGTCCGCCCGGAGAACCGCTGGGTCAGCCTACGCACCCAGCGCGGCAACGCCGACGACGCGCTGCTGCGCCGGCTCTACGGCCCGGGCTGGCGTGCCGGCCTCGACCTGCCGCCGGGGCGGCGGCCCCGGCACGTGGCGGTCGCTGCGGCCGGCGCGGCGGCGCTGGCCGCCGGGGCGCTGCGGGCCGCTCCCCTGCCCTCCGCCCGCGCCCGACGGGCAGTCCGCGTGGCCGGCGGCCTCGCCGCGCTCGGCTGGGCGGCCGGCACCGCCGAGTTCGTCCGGGCGCGCGTCGCACCCGGCCCGCGCACCCCCGACGAGGTCGCCACCATGCTGGTGACCAGCGCACTCATCCCGCCGCTCGCCGTCGTCCACTGGGTACGCGGCTGGTGGCGCGCCCGTGCCGTCCCGGCCGGGTCCGTGGTCACTGCGCCGGGGACGGAACGGTGCTGACCCCCCTGTACGACGCGGTGCTGCTCGACCGCGACGGCACCCTCGTCGAGGACGTGCCCTACAACGGCGACCCGGAGAAGGTCCGGCCGCTGCCCGGCGCCCGGGCGGCGCTGGACCGGCTGCGCGCGGCCGGGGTCCGGCTGGCCGTGGTGACCAACCAGTCCGGCCTGGCCCGGGGCTACTTCACCGAGCGGCAGATGCACGCCGTGCACGCCCGCATCGAGGAGCTGCTCGGACCCTTCGACCACTGGGCGGTCTGCCCGCACGACGACACCGACGGCTGTGCCTGCCGCAAGCCGGCCCCCGGGCTGGTGCACGAGGCGGCCCGGGCGCTCGGCACCGCGCCCCGGCGCTGCGTGCTGGTCGGCGACATCGGCCGCGACATGGCCGCCGCGCTCGCCGCCGGCGCCACCGGGATCCTGGTGCCCACCCCGGTCACCCGCCCCGAGGAGGTCGCCGAGGCGCCGGCCGTCGCCCGGGACCTGCCCGGCGCGGTGGCCGAGATCCTGCGCCGGGCGCGGGCGGTACGACCGGTGGTGCCACGGGCCGGGCGGGCCGGCACGGTGCTGGTGGTGCGCAGCGACTCGGCCGGCGACGTGCTGGTCACCGGCCCCGGCATCCGCGCGGTGGCGGCCGGGGCGGAACGGGTGGTCCTGCTCTGCGGGCCACGGGGCCGGGCCGCGGCGGAGCTGCTGCCCGGCGTCGATGAACTGATCGAGTGGCGGCTGCCCTGGATCGACGGCTCTCCCGAGCCGGTCGACCCCGACGACATGCGCCGGCTCACCGCCCGGCTCGCCGCCGTGGGCGCCGACGAGGCGGTCGTCTTCACCTCGTTCCACCAGTCGCCGCTCCCCCTGGCCCTACTGCTGCGGATGGCCGGCGTCCCGCGGGTCAGCGCCATCAGCGACGACTACCCGGGGTCCCTGCTGGACGTCCGGCACCGGGCGCCGGTCGGGGTGCCCGAACCGGAGCGGGCGCTATCCCTGGCCGCCGCCGCCGGCTTCGCCCTGCCCGCGGGTGACGAGCCGGTGTTGCGGCTCCGCGCCGGCCTGCCCGCGCCGGCCGTGGACCTGCCCGCCGGCGGCTACGTGGTGGTGCACCCGGGCTCCTCGGTGCCGGCCCGGGCCTGCCCGCCCGAGCGCTGCACCGAGATCGTGGCCGCCCTCGCGGCCGACGGGCACCGGGTGCTGGTCACCGGCGGCCCCGGCGAGCGGGAGCTGACCGCCCGGGTGGCCGCCGCCGGCGGCACCGACCTGGGCGGGACGACCGACCTGGCCGGGCTCGCCCGGATCGTCGCCGGGGCCCGCTGCCTGGTCGTCGGCAACACCGGGCCGGCCCACCTGGCCGCCGCCGTCGGCACCCCGGTGGTCAGCCTCTTCGCCCCGACCGTCCCGTTCGGACAGTGGGGACCCTACCGGGTGCCCACCGTCCGGCTCGGCGACGCCGGGGCGGCCTGCCGGGACACCCGGGCGGCCACCTGCCCGGTCGCCGGGCACCCCTGCCTGGGCGGCGTCGACCCGGCCGCGGTGGTCGCGGCCGTCCGCCGGCTCGCCCCCGGTTGACCCCACCGCCCGCCCCACCCTGTCCCGCACAGTCGCCGACGAGGAGAGAGATGAACGTTCTGGTGTGGCACGTGCACGGCTCCTGGACGACGTCGTTCGTGCACGGGAGACACCGGTACCTGGTGCCGGTCACGCCCGACCGCGGCCCGTACGGGCTGGGTCGGGCGCGGACCTACGCCTGGCCGGGGAACGCCGTCGAGGTGACCCCGGAGGAGCTGGGGCGGACGCAGGTCGACCTGGTGATCCTGCAACGGCCCGAGGAACTGGAGCTGGCCGGACGGTGGCTGGGCCGGCGGCCCGGCCACGACGTGCCGGCGATCTACGTCGAGCACAACACCCCGAAGGGCGACGTGCCGAACACCCGCCACCCCATGGCCGACCGCGACGACCTGCTGCTCACCCACGTCACCCACTTCAACGAGCTGTTCTGGGACAACGGCGGCACCCGCACCGCCGTCGTCGAGCACGGCATCGTGCCGCCCACGGTGGAGTGGACCGGCGAGCTGGACCGGCTCGCCGTGGTCACCAACGAGCCGGTCCGCCGCTGGCGCGTCACCGGCACCGACCTCATGCCGCGCTTCGCCGCGGTCGCCCCGCTGGACGTCTTCGGCATGGGGGTCGCCGGGCTGCCCGAGCGGCTCGGCCTGCCGGCGGACCGGCTGGCCGTCCACGACGACGTGCCGCAGGACCGGATGCACGCCGAGGTGGCCCGGCGGCGGGCGTACCTGCACCTGTGCCGCTGGACCTCGCTCGGGCTGAGCCTCATCGAGGCCATGACCATGGGCATGCCGGTGGTCGCGCTGGCCACCACCGAGGCGGTGGACGCCGTACCGCCCGACGCCGGTGTGCTCGCCACCCGGGTGGACACGCTCGTCGAGGCGGCCCGGTGGCTCACCGAGGACCGCGACGCCGCGTACCGGCTGGGGGCACGGGCGCGCGAGGTGACGAAGGAACGCTTCGGGCTCGACCGGTTCCTCGCCGACTGGGACCGGATCATGGAGGAGGAGACATGCGCATCGCGATGATTTCGGAGCACGCCAGCCCGCTCGCCGTCCTCGGCGAGGAGGACGCCGGCGGCCAGAACACCCATGTGGCGGAACTCGCGTCCGCGCTGGTCGGCGAGGGGCACGACGTCCGCGTCTACACCCGCCGCGACTCCACCGCCCTGCCCGACGCGGTGTCCACGGCGGACGGCTACCAGGTGTGCCACGTGCCGGCCGGCCCGGCGCGGCGGGTGCCGAAGGACGAGCTGCTGCCGTACATGGGTGAGTTCGGCAGCTGGCTCGCGGACACCTGGCGGCGCGGCGGCTGGACCCCGGACGTGGCGCACGCGCACTTCTGGATGAGCGGGCTGGCCACGGTGCACGCCGGCCGGCGGACCGGGGTGCCGACGGTGCTCACGTACCACGCGCTCGGCACGGTCAAGCGCCGGCACCAGGGCGCCAAGGACACCAGCCCGCCAGGGCGGATCGGCTACGAGCGGACGCTCGGCCGGGCCGTGGACCGGGTGATCGTGCAGTGCGAGGACGAGGTGGGCGAGCTGGTCCGGATGGGCGTGCCCCGGTCCCGGATGGCGCTGGTCCCGTCCGGCGTCAACCAGTCGGTGTTCCGTCCCGACGGCCCGGTCGCACCGCGCGACCCGGCCCGTCCCCGCATCCTCACCGTCGGCCGGATGGTCGAACGCAAGGGCTTCCTGGAGGTGGTGCGTGCGCTGCCCGCGGTGCCGGACGCCGAGTGCGTGGTGGTCGGCGGCCCGCCGGCCGACCTGCTCCCCGCCGACGCGTTCGCCCGGCGGTTGTCCGCGCTGGCCGAAGCGTGCGGCGTGGCCGACCGGGTGAAGCTGGTCGGCGCGGTGCCGCGCGAGGAGATGGGCGCCTGGTACCGGTCGGCGGACGTGCTGGTGGCCGCCCCCTGGTACGAGCCGTTCGGGCTCACCCCGCTGGAGGGGATGGCCTGCGGCGTGCCGGTGATCGGCACCAACGTCGGCGGCATCGCGGACACCGTCGTGAACGGGCTCACCGGCGACCTGGTGCCGCCACGCGACCCCCGGGCGCTCGGCACCGCCCTGCGCCGGCTGCTGGCCGACAAGGTGCGCCGCTTCGCGTACGCCACGGCGGCGCTGGACCGGATCCGCAGCCGGTACTCCTGGAAGCGCTGCGCCGAACAGCTCGGCGCGGTCTACTCGGCGCTGACCACGGTGTCCCGGCCCGCGCCGGCGGTGGCCTGATGACCCGTCACGACACCCTCGACGCCCACCTCTCGGGGCTGGCCGCGGCGCTGCTGCCCTATCGGCGCGAGGCCGAACGGCTGGCGAGCTGGGGCACCGAGCTGGCCTGGACGCTGGCCCGGGGCGGGCGGCTGCTGGTGGCCGGCAACGGCGGCAGCGCCGCCGAGGCCCAGCACCTCACCGCCGAACTCGTCGGCAAACTCCGCGACGACCGCGAACCCCTCTCCGCCATCGCCCTGCACGCCGAAACCTCCGCCCTCACCGCCATCGGCAACGACTACGGCTACGACGAGGTCTTCGCCCGCCAGGTCCGCGCCCACGGCCGACCCGACGACATCCTCCTGCTCCTGTCCACCAGCGGCACCAGCACCAACCTCCTCACCGCCGCCCAGGCCGGCCACGACACCGGCCTGCGCTGCTGGGCCTTCACCGGCCCCGCCCCCAACCCGCTGGCCGACCGGTGCCACGACGTGCTCGCCGTGCCGTCCCCGGACAGCCAGGTCGTGCAGGAGCTGCACCTGGTCTCCACGCACCTGCTCTGCGAGTACGTCGATCAGGCGCTGCCGCTGATCCGGCAGCTGCCGACCGCGTCCGTCCCCGCGCCCCGGGCCGGCACCTTCGCCCGCTGGGCGCCGCCACCCGTCCCCACCGGCACGGGCCGGGACGGCGCCAACGGACACCCGACCAACGGGCACGGCGCCAACGGGCACGGGTCGACGGGCACCGGGTGGGTGCGATCGTGACCCGCCCGCTCGTCGTGGTCGGCGACGCGCTGCTCGACCGGGACGTCACCGGAGTGGTCGGCCGGGTCGCCCCGGACGCGCCGGTGCCGGTGCTCGACGAACGCTCCGCCACCGAACGGCCGGGCGGGGCCGGGCTGGCCGCGCTGCTCGCCGCCGCGCAGGACACCGAGGTGGCGCTGGTGACCGGGCTGGCCGACGACGCCGGCGCGGCCCGGCTCGCGGACCTGCTCACCGGGGCGGGCGTCGAGATCTATCCGATCCCGCTGCCCGGCGCCACGGCCGAGAAGATCCGGCTCCGGGCCGGCGGGCAGACCCTGCTCCGGCTGGACCGGGGCGGCGACCCCCAGCCACCGGGCGAGCCGCCGGAGGCGGTGCTGGAGCTGCTGGCCCGGGCCCGGGCGGTCCTGGTGAGCGACTACGGTCGCGGGCTGCTCCGGCAGCCGACGCTGCGGGCGGCGCTGGCCGACGCCACCGCCCCGGTGGTCTGGGACCCGCACCCGCGTGGCCCGGCCGCCGTGCCCGGGGTCCGGCTGGCCACGCCCAACCTGGCCGAGCTGCGCCAGCTCACCGGCGACGCCGGGGCCGGATCGGCGCTCTCCACCGCCACCCGTGCCGGGCAGGAGCTGCGCCGCCGGTGGCGGGCCGGCGCGGTCGCCGTGACCACGGGCCCGGACGGCGCGGTGCTCTGCCACTCGGGCAGCGCGCCGCTGGTCGTGTCGCCGCCGTCCACCCTGGAGCACGTCGAGGACACCTGCGGCGCCGGGGACCGGTTCGCCGCCACCGCCGCACTGGCGCTGGCCGGCGGCGCGTCGGTCGCCGAGGCGGTGCAGGCGGCGGTCGAGGCCGCGTCCGCGTACGTGGCCGCCGGCGGGGCGGCCGGTCTGCACCGGGCGCCGGAGCGGCCGCGGCCCGTGGCGGCCGCGCGCACCGCCGAGGAACTCGTCGCGACGGTACGCGCCGACGGCGGCACCGTGGTGGCCACCGGCGGCTGCTTCGACATCCTGCACGCCGGTCACCTGGCGACCCTCCAGGCCGCCCGTCGACTCGGCGACTGCCTGGTGGTCTGCCTCAACTCCGACCGCAGCGTCCGGGGGCTCAAGGGGCCCGAGCGCCCGGTCAACCCGGAGGCGGACCGGGTGCGGCTGCTGGCCGCCCTGGACTGCGTCGACGCGGTGGTGGTCTTCGACGAGCCCACCCCGCACCAGGTGCTCGCCCGGCTCCGCCCGGACGTCTGGGCCAAGGGCGGCGACTACGCCGGGGACGGCGCCCCCGAGCTGCCCGAGGCGGAGCTGGTGCGCCGCTGGGGCGGGCGGGTCGTCACCGTGCCCTTCCTGGCCGGGCGGTCCACCACCGGCACCATCTCGGCCGCGCGCCAGCGCGGCCTCCACCTCGTCAAGGGAGCGGTATGAGCAGGGATCTGAACGGGCGGGCGGTCCTCGTGACCGGCGGGTCGAGCGGCCTCGGCGCGGCGGTGGTGACCGCGGTGGCGAAGGCCGGTGGGCGGCCGTACGTGCTGGACCGGAAGGCGCCGGCCGACGGGGTGCCGTGGGTCGGGTGCGACCTCGCCGACACGCGGGCCGCCGAGGCGGCCACCCGGCAGCTCGCCGAGCAGGCCGGTGGCCTCGACGGCGTGGTGACCGCCGCCGGCATGGACGTGCCCGGCCGGCTGGCCGACGTCGACGGCGTGACCTGGGACCGGATCGTGACGATCAACCTGCTCGGCACCGCCGCGGTGATCCGGGCCGCGCTGCCGCACCTGGAGCGGACGCACGGCACCGTGGTGACCGTGGCGTCCACGTTGGGCGTCAAGGCGGTCAGCGACGCGACCGCGTACTGCGCCGCGAAGTTCGGGGTGGTCGGCTTCACCCGGGCGCTCGCCGCCGAGCTGGCCGGGACGGTCGGCGTCACGCTGCTGATCCCGGGTGGGATGCGGACGGCGTTCTTCGACGATCGCGACGAGCGGTACAAGCCCGGCCCGGACGCGATCCTCAACGACCCGGCCGACACCGCCGAGGCGGTCCTGTTCGCGCTCGCCCAGCCGCCCGGCTGCGCAGTACGCGAACTGGTGGTCTGCGCCGAGCAGGAGTCGTCGTACCCGTGATCCTCGTGCTCCGCGCGCTCGGCGTCGGCGACCTCGCGACCGGGGTGCCGGCGCTGCGCGCGCTGCGTGCCGCGTACCCGGGTGCCGAACTGGCGCTGGTCGCGCCGCGCTGGCTGGCCCCGCTGGTCGAGCTGGTCGGCGGTGTGGACCGGCAGGTCTTCGCGGACGGGTTGGGCCGCCTCGGGTGGTCCGGCCCGCCGCCCGCGGTGGCCGTGAACCTGCACGGCCGGGGCCCGCAGTCGCACCGGATGCTCGCGGAGGCCCGGCCGGGGCGGCTGCTGGCCTTCGCCAACGCCGGGGCCGGGTGGCACGACGGTCCACCGTGGCGGGCCGGGGAGCACGAGGTGGACCGGTGGTGCCGGCTGCTCGGCTGGTACGGCATCCCGGCCGACCGCACCGACCTCGCGCTGCGCCGGCCGGCGTCCGGCGGGCTGCCGACCGGCGTCACGATCGTGCACCCGGGTGCCAAGGCGGCGCAGCGGCGCTGGCCCCCGGAGCGTTTCGCGGCGGTGGCCCGGGAGCTGGCCGGACGGGGCCACCGGGTGGTCGTCACCGGCAGTCCCGGCGAGCGGGACCTCGCCGCCGGGGTTGCCCGCCGGGCCGGGTTGCCGGCCGACGCGGTGCTGGCCGGCGCGACCGACGTCGGCGGGCTGGCCGCGCTGGTCGCCCACGCCCGCCTGGTGCTCGGCGGGGACACCGGCATCGGTCACCTGGCCACCGCCTACGCCACCCCGTCGGTGCTGCTCTTCGGCCCGGTGCCGCCCGCGGAATGGGGGCCGCCGCCGGACCGGCCGTGGCACGAGGCGCTCTGGGTCGGGCCGCGCCCGGCCGGGGACGGACCGGCGGTGCATCCCGCGCTGGCCGAGCTGGACGTGCCGGCCGTGCTGGCGGCGGTCGACCGGGTGACCGCAGCGGCCGCATCGGTGGCCGGGCAGCGGATCCCGGCGCAGGCGGCGACCGGCCGCCCCCTTGCTACCCGCCGGTAGCCTGCCGCCGTAGGCTGGGCCGGTGAGCGGGGAGTACACGCAGGAGTTCGTGGACGTCGACGGGGCGCGCATCGGCGTCCAGAGCTACCCGGAGCCGGACGGGCCGCCCGGGGCGCCCGTGGTGGTGATCTGGCCTGCCATGGGCGTCCGCGCCCGCTACTACCGGCCGTTCGCCACCGCGCTGCGCGACGCCGGCCTGGCCGTCGTCGTGGCCGACCTGCGGGGCACCGGCGAGAGCACGCCGGCACCCTCCCGCACCTGCCGCTACGGCTACGCCGAGCTGGCCGCCGACGTCGACGCGGTGCTCGACGCGCTCAAGCCCCGGCTGGACGGCCGGACCCGGCTGCTGCTCGGGCACTCGCTCGGCGGGCAGGTCGCGGTGCTGCACCAGGCGCTGCACGACGCCGACCGGGTGGACGGGCTGGCTCTCGTCGCGGTGGGCATCCCCTGGTGGCGCGGGTACCCGGGACGGCGCGGCTGGGGTGTGCTGCCGTACACCCAGGGCATCGCCGCGGTGGCCCGGCTGCTCGGCGTCTGGCCGGGCTGGGGGTTCGGCGGCCGGCAGGCGCGCGGGGTGATCCGGGACTGGGCGTACACGGCCCGGACCGGGCGCTTCCCGGTGCTCGACGGGGTCGACGTCGAGGCGGCCGTCCGGCGGGTCCGCACCCCGGTGCTCGCGGTCAGCGTCGACGACGACCAGTACACGCCGCACGAGACGATGGACCACCTCTGCGGCAAGCTCGCCGCCGCCGACGTGCGCCGGCACCGCTACACCGTCGCCGAGGCGGGCGCCCCGCTGGACCACTTCACCTGGGTACGCGCCGCCGCCCCGCTGGCCGCCCGGATCGCCGCGTTCGCCGCCGCGCTGCCGCCCCGCTGAGCCGTACGACCCGGACGGCACGGCCGGAATTGGGGCGCTTAGGTTCGCGGAACGTGGGTAAGCCGCACCGCCCGAACACGGCGGAGGGGGATCAGATGTCCGAACGGCACACCGCGTTGCGATCGATGCACGACCTCGGCCTGGCGGCCTGGTTCGGCGGCTCACTCATGGGTGCGCTGGGTGTCAACGGCGCGGCGGCGAAGATCGACGACTCGACTCAACGGCTGCCGGTCGCCTCGGCCGGCTGGGCCCGGTGGACACCGGTCAACGCGGCGGCGATCGGCGCGCACCTCGCCGGCGCCGTCGGCGAGTTGATCACGGAAAGTCCACGCGTGGCCGCCCAGCGCGGGGTGGGAAGGATGAGCACGCTGAAAACCGCGCTGACCGTCGGCGCGCTGGCGGTGACCGGCTACAGCCGGCTGCTCGGCATGCGCCTGCAGAAGGCGGGCGGGCCGCCCGTCCAGGGGGCCACCGAGCCGAGCTACCAGACGCCCTCGAACGTCGCCTCCTCACAGCGGCAGATGAGGCTGCTCCAGTGGGCGATCCCGGCGATGACCGGCGCCCTCGTGGTGGTGTCGGCGTACATGGGTGAGCAGCAGAAACCGGGACAGGTGTTCCGGGGCCTGCTCAACCGGGCCGGCGGGATGGCGATGGCGCCGAAGAGCATCGGCAAGGTCGCCGGGATGGCCGGGATGGCCGGGACGAAGCGACCGATGGCCATGGCCGGCAGGTGAGCCACGCACGACGACGCCCGGGGTGCTGAACGCGCCCCGGGCGTCGCCGCGTCGCTCGTCCGGTCAGGAACCGGTGCCGTCCTCCCCCGGCCGGCCCAACGCCGACGGCTCGTTGTCCGGCACGGGTGGTTCGGCCACCGGGTGGCCGGTGTCGTCCACCAGACCCGGGGCCATGCTGCCGCCGTGCGCCTCCTCGGCCTCCCGGATCGCCCGGGGGTCCCGGCCGTCCCGGGTCAGGCCACCGGGCTCGTCCCGCCGCTCGTCCACGCGTCCCCCTCGCTGTCGGTCCTCGGCACCGCCGGTACCCGCGGGGTGCCGGCGGAAACCTCAGGCGGGCGCGGTGGCGGGCGCGACGCCGAGCAGCGCGGCGAGCCGGGCGGCGTCCCGCTGGGCCTGGTCGCCGCAGCAGTTGTTCAGCAGCACGTGCAGCTCGGCGCACTGGTCGGCGAGTTCGCGCAGCAGCACGGACCAGCGCCGCAGCTCCTCGTGGCCGTAGGCGTAGCGGAACTTCTCCTGCTTGTCGCCGCTCTCCCACGCCGTGCTGTGCCCGTGGAACCGGACCACGGCGAGATCGGCGGTGGCGACGAGGATCGGCGGCACCGAGGATTCGTGCCCCTGCGGCATGTCCACGCAGGCGTACCCGAGCCCGTGCTCGCGCAGGAAGGTCACGGTCTCCACCACGGCGTCCTCGGTGAACCAGGAGGAGTGCCGCAGCTCGACGGTCACCGGCCAGGGCCGGCACCGCCGCGCCGCGGACAGGATCCGCTGCCGGGCCGCCTCGCCACGGGCCAGCCAGGGCGGGAACTGGAGCAGCACGGCGCCGAGCCGGTCGGCCGCCGCGAGGGGCGCCAGCGCCGCGTGGAACCGGTCCCAGAGCGCGTCGTACGCCCCGGCGGACAGGTCGCGCCAGCGGATCCGGCTCGGGCCGCCGGCCGGACGCAGCTCCCGGGGCAGCGCGTCGACCGGGGTGTGGTGGCCGGTGAAGAGGCGGAACGCCTTGACGTCGAAGGTGAAGCCCGGCGGGGTGGCGGCCGCCCAGCCCTCGGCGGTCTCGGGTGCCGGAATCGCGTAGTAGGAGGTATCCACCTCGACCAGACCGAACCGCTCCGCGTACCAGCCGAGCCGGCCCGCCGGCGTGTTGACCGCACGGGGATACCAGCCCGAGCGGACCAGCATCTGGTCGGCCCAGGAGGACGTGCCCACCTTGATGACACCCATGTAATTCAGTGCACCGCGATCCGGACGAAACGGCAACTCGGGTCGTCCGGTGTGGAGCGGGGAAACTGTCGGTGACGGGTCGTACCGTGTCCCGGTCCCCAAGCGAAAGGCGGGCGGCATCGACGGGGCGAAGACCATGGGCTGACCCCGCGACGGTGACCGAGGTCACCCGCCCAACGGGGGCAGGCGGGGGTCTCTCGTGTGACGCCACGACCGGTGGCGGCGCTGAGGGACACGAGATGAACGGACACCGCATGGACCAGGAGACCGTCGAGCGCCTGCTCGTCGGTCCCGTCAGCGACCCGCAGGACGGTCCGCAGGCGCTCGTCCGGTTCCTCGCCGCCGTCCGCGCCGATCCCCACCCGCAGGAGCTCAGCGGCGAGGGGGCCGCTCTACAGGCCTTCCGCCGGGCGCGGGCCGGCGACGCGGTCCCGGTGGCCGTGTCCCCGCCCCGGCGACGCCTCCGCACCGGGCTGCTCGGCGCCAAACTCGCCCTGGGCGCCCTGCTCGCCACCGCCACCGGTGGGGTCGCCCTGGCCGCCGTCACCGGCAACCTGCCCGGCCCGCTGGGCGGGGGTGGCGGCACGCCGGTCACGCCGTCCCCCGGCGCGGGCACCGACCGGCCGGCCGCGCCGACCCCCGGCCCGAGCCGTCCGGTCGCCCCGAGCGCCGGCCCGACCGACGTTCCGGGCACCCCGTCCGGGCTGGCCGGGCTCTGCACCGCCTACCGGGCGAAGAAGAACGCGGACCGGGGCCATGCCCTGGAGGCGCCTCCCTTCGC
Organism: Micromonospora chaiyaphumensis; assembly: GCF_900091435.1. Classification (GTDB taxonomy): domain Bacteria; phylum Actinomycetota; class Actinomycetes; order Mycobacteriales; family Micromonosporaceae; genus Micromonospora; species Micromonospora chaiyaphumensis. The sequence continues at coordinate 123,142 of NZ_FMCS01000005.1, read as the reverse complement.
CGCCCTGGTCGCGGCGGCGGGCGGCCGCGACAAGGTCCCCGGCTACTGCGACGGGCTGCTCGACGGGAAGGGCAAGCCGACCAGATCCGGCGGCGACCCGACCGCGCCGCGGCCGAGCGAAGATCCGACGCGGGGCACCAGCACCGGGCCAACCGCCCGCGTCACCGGTCCGCCGGAACCCGCGCCCAGCAGCCCGGCGGCCAGTCTCGCGACGACCACCCATCCGGACAACCGGCCGGCGGAGAAACCCGACTCGGTCCGCCCCTCCTCGCGCCCACGGTGACCGGCCGCGGCCGGCCGGATGCTGTGCTGCCGCCGGCTCGCGTCGATGATCGGCACCGGACGGGTTGGTAGCGTGCCCCGGTGACTCCACGGCGTCGCCGACTGGCGATCCCCTTCCGCCTGACCGTCGTGCTCTGCGTGGTGGCCGGCATCGTGCTCACCGCGCTCGGCCCGGCCACGGTGACCGGCCTGCTGCCGTACTTCACCATCCAGAGCAACGTCGCCGTCGGCGTCTTCGCCGGATACGCCGCCTGGCGGGCCTGGCAGGGCCGTCCCGAGCCGCCGAGCGCGCTCAAGGGCGCCGTGACCCTCTACATCACCATCACCGGCACGGTCTACCACCTGGTGCTGGCCAACCCGGCCAGCCCGTTCGCGATGGTCCAGCCGGACCGCGCACCGGGCGAGTGGTGGGGCAACCAGTTCCTGCACACCGTGGTGCCGCTGCTGGCCGTCGCCGACTGGGCGCTGTTCGACCGGCGCGGCCGGCTGCGCCCCCGGTACGCGGCCTGGTGGCTGGCGTTCCCGATCGCGTACCTCGCCTTCGCCCTGGTGCGGGGGCTCGTCGTGCACCGCTACCCGTACCCGTTCCTCGACGTCCGGCAGCTCGGCTACGGCGGGGTGGGGTTCAGCGCGCTCTTCTTCGCCGTCACGTTCTGGCTGCTCGGGCTCCTGTTCGTCGGCGTCGACCGGGCGCTGGCCCGGCGTGGCCGTGATGTGCCGGCGGAGCCCGCCCCGGCGCCGGTCGCCGCGCCGGAGGGGAGCGCGGCCGGGCGCTGACCGGACCGTCGCCGGTCACCCGTCGCCACGCCGCCCACCGTCCGCGCCGCCGACCCGGACCCGCCGGCCGGTGGTGCGGTCACGGCCGTAGGCGTCGGCCCGCCCCCAGCGCCCCGGCACGTCGAGCAGCTCGATCCGGCCGTAGCCGTCCGGGACGTACGGGTTCACCAGCAGGTTGTCCCCGCACGGGCGCAGCCCGAGCATGGTGGCGAGCAGCATGAGGAGCCCCCCGGACGCCCACGACTGGGGCCGGCCGGCCACCGGCAGCTGGACCGGGTACTTGGTGAGGTCGCGCGGGTAACCGGCGATCACCTCCGGCACCGAGCCGCCGAGGGTCTCCGCCACGGCGAACATGCCGGCCACGACCTGGGCCGCCTCGGCGTCGTACCCGTAGCGGCGCAGGCCCGCCGCGATGAGCGCGTTGTCCGACGGCCAGACCGCGCCCAGGTGCGCCCCGACCGGGTTGTACGGCCGCTGCCCGGCGGCGTAGGTGCGCACCCCCCAGCCGGAGAAGAGTTCGGGGCCGCACAGGTGCGCGGCCAGCGCGTCGGCCCGCGCCGGCTCGACGATGCCGCTCCACAGCAGGTGCCCGAGGTGGGAGGTCAGCGCGTCCACCGGCTCCCCGTCGGGGGTGAGCGCCAGCGCGTAGTAGCCCCGGTGCGGCAGCCAGAAGTCCCGGTTGAACCGCTCGCGCAGGCGCGCGGCCTCGGCCTCCAACCGGTCGGCGTAGTCGGGGTCGTCCCAGAAGTCGCGGGCCAGCCGGGCGCCCCGGACCTTCGCGTCGTACGCGTACCCCTGCAGTTCGCAGGTCGCCCGGGGGAACGGCGGCGCGACGGCGTGCCGGTCGACGATGGCCTCCGGCGAGTTGCGCCAGGTCTGGTTGGCCACCCCGTTGACCGTGTTGCGCGGCTGGTACCGCAGGTAGCCGTCGCCGCACAGGTCGCCGTACTCGTCGATCCAGTCCAGCGCCATCCGGGCCGGGTGCCGCAGTTGCCGGACCAGGTCGGCGTCGCCGGACCAGCGCTCGTACTCGTCGAGCAGGATCACGAACAGCGGGGTGGTGTCGGCCGCGCCGTAGTAGAACGCGGTGGGTTGTTCACCGAAGGCGGCCGACTCGCCGTACCGCAGCTCGGAGAGGATCTTCCCGGGCTCCTCGTCATGGAAGTCGTCGAGCCGCCCGCCCTGGAGCAGGGCCAGCAGCCGCAGCGTCGCCGGCGTCAGCTCGGGGGTGAACGGCAGCGTCTCCAGGCAGGTGATGAGGGCGTCCCGGCCGTACAGCGCCATGGCCCAGGGCAGGCCGCCCACCGGCACCCGATCGGTGTACGACAGCGGCGTGTACCGCAACGAGGCCAGGTCGGTCAGTGCCTGCTGGTACGCCGCGGTCAGCGCTTCCCGCTCGGCGAGGAGCTGTGGCGCGTGGTCGAACCAGCGGGCCAGGTCCTCCCGCATGTCGTGGTGGACGAGGTGGCGGTGGGACTGGAGGCTGGACCGCAGGTCGCGCCCTCCGGCGCCGTGGATGATCATGCCGACGTGGAGGTCGGTGTGCCAGGTCCCGTTCGGGGCGACCTGGATCCGGAACGTCATGCCCCGCTGGTCGACGTCCACCGGGGCGGTGCTGGAGACGATGGTCTCCCGGGCGAAGCGGTCCCGTTCGTGGCAGATCCGCAGCTGCCGGTGCGCCGTGTCGGCGACGACCAGCGGCCGGCGCGGCCCGGGCCGGAGGATCTCGGAGGTGTCGGCGAAGTCGCTGCCGATCTCCACCCGCACGGTGAACTCGGCGGCCTCGGCGGAGTGGTTGAGCACGGTGAGCCGCTCGTTGAAGCTCTGGTCGATGGACCGGTGCCGGAGCACCGAGACGTCGGCGTCGACATAGTGGCTGGCCGTGCCGGGGACCAGCACGAAGCGGGTCTCGAAGTATTCCAGCTCGTCCCGGGACAGGGCGTTCAGCCGCTCCCCGTTGACGGTGAGCACCCAGGTCGACAGGAAGCGGGTGTCGAAGGAGAACAGGCCGATCGGTGCGTACGGCTCGACCTCCATGTCGCCGTGCGCGTCGCTGAGCGCGAACACGTTGCCGGCGAGGACGCCCACCAGCTCCTTCATCGCGTCCCCACCCGGGCGCAGCCCAGCTCGCGGGGGTGCCGGGCGTCGGCGGGGCCCGGGAAGAGCCGCCGCAGCGACAGCAGCAGCCGCAGGTCGCCCTGCGCGGTGAGGTCGTTGCGCAGCAACGCCGCGGCCGCGTTCAGCCGGCCGGCGGCGATCCGGTCGAACACCTCCCGGTCGGCGCGGACCACCAGGTCGGCGTCCGCCGAGATGCGGTCCACCCGCACCTCCTGGTGATCGATCGTCAGGTACCAGTGTTCGGTCCGCGCCCCGTCCCCCAGGTCCAGCCGGATCGTCCCGCGGGTGTTCTCCGGCAGGTCGGGGTGCCGGCCGTCGACCCCCCGGGTCAGGTACTCCGCCGCGCAGGCGCTCATGGGTCCCTCCCCGTGTCCGTCGTTCACGGTGCGGTCGCCGGGCGGCACCGCCCGCCCCCGCAGGGTCCCCGCCGGTGGGGTGAGTCCAACTCACCTCCTGCGGGTGAGCCGGGCCGGTGCGCCGGGCTGGTGCGCCGGGGCGGAAGTCGGGTACTGCGGAGGAATGGGGATGACCGGGGACGCCACGACCGACCGGGTGCTCGCCGCGCTGCTGACCATGCAGCGCCAGTCGTGGGAGCAGGGGGTGACCGGGCAGGCCGTGCTCGACCTCGGGCTCGGCGAGCTGGCCCTGCTGGTCGCCGACGCGGCGGTGACCCGGCAGCACCCGGACGGGCGGCTCGGCGACGTGTCCGGCGAGGCCGGCGCCGTCAACGGCGCGGCGTGCGGCGAGGCGGTCCGCCACGCCGCCACGACCGCCGGGGATCCGCGCTACGCCACCGCCCTGGACGCGCAGCTCGACTGGCTGGTCACCCGGGCGCCCCGGGCCGCCGACGGCACCCTGTTCCACCTGCTCGACAGCCGCCAGGTGTGGGCGGACACGGTGTACATGGTGGTGCCGCTGCTCGCGCTGGCCGGCCGGACGGACCTCGCCGCCGCGCAGGTCGAGGGGCACCGCCGCCGGTTGTTCGACCCGCGCACCGGCCTCTACGCGGCCCGCTGGGACGAGGACCGGGGGGAGCTGGACCAGCCGCGCCCGTGGGGCACCGGCAACGGCTGGGTGGTGGCCGGAATCGCCCGGGCGCTGCGCCTCGCGCCGGGCTGGCCGGCCGGGCCCCGCGCCGAGCTGGCCGGGCACGCCCGCACGGTGCTGGACGCCTGCCTGAGGTACCGGACCGACGACGGGCTCTTCCCCGACGTGCTGGACGACCCCCGCTCGTTCCGGGAGGCGAACACCGCCCAGCTCCTCGGGTACGCGGCGCTCACCGGGGTGGCCGACGGCTGGCTGCCGGCGTCGTGGCTGGACACCGGCGCCGAGCTGCTGGCGGCCGCGGGCCGGCGGGTGGACCGCCTCGGCCGGGTGACCGGGGTCAGCGGGGCGCCGGACTTCACGGGGCCGGGCACCTCTCCGGAGGCGCAGGCGTTCCACCTGCTCGGACAGGCCGCGCTGCGCCGCGCCCGGGCGGCCGTCAGCCCCGCTGGATGAGCCCGCGCACGTAGGCGGCCTGGCCGACGTGCTGGAGGTCGTCGTCCAGCACGCTCACCAGCCGCACCCCGAGGGTGACCGGCGGGTCCCAGTTCTCGTCGACCACCCGGTCCAGGTCGGCCGGACGCAGCCCGCGCAGGTACGCCAGGGTCCGGTCCACCACCGCCCGGTGGTAGTCGAGCAGCACCTGGCCGTCCTCCGGCCGCACGCGGGCGACCTGCTCGGGGCCGTACCCGTATCCGGTGTCGTCCGGGTCGGCGGTCAGCCCGCAGCGCCTCGCCCAGTCGCCGCCGACCCACAGCTGCTGCTCCCCCATGACGTCGCTGACGTGGTGGTCCTGGAGCCGGGTGAGGTGCCACACCAGCCAGGCCACCGGGTTCGCCCCGGCGGCCGGCGCCTGCCGCAGCTGTTCCGGGCTCAACCCGTCGAGCGCACCCGCCACCAGGTCAGGCAACCGGCCGTACGCATCGGTCAGCAGGTCGTTCACGTCCACGGGTCCCACGCTCCTCCACCGTCGGTGCCACCGGAGGCAGTACCGCCCAGGCCGGGCGGCAAACCTCACCCCCTTAGGGTGATCGCGTGGTCGCGGCGCTGGAGCTGTATCTCGACACCGACGCCACCCGGCGGATCCGGGTGCTCTGGGACGCGTTGGAGGCCGAGGGCGTGCAGAGCATGAAGTCGCTGCTGGAGCAGCGGCACCGGCCGCACGTCTCACTGGCGGTCGCGCCGCGCCTCGACCCGCACCGGGTCGCCGAGGCGCTGGCCGGGACGGTGGTGGCCGCCCCGCTGCGGCTGGAGTTCCAGCACGCGGGGCAGTTCGTGGGGCGGGTGCTCTGGCTCGGTCCGGCCCCCACGCCGGAGCTGCTGGCCCACCACGGCGCGGTGCACGAGCGGCTGGCCCGGGCCGGCATCGACCTGGTGGAGCACTACCGGCCGGGCCGCTGGGTGCCCCACTGCACGCTGTCCATGCGGGTGCCGAACGCGCTGATGGCTGCGGCGGTGCGCCGCTGCCTGGAAGTGCTGCCGCTCACCGCCACCGTGGTCGGCGCCGCCGTCACCGACCACGCCCGGGGGATCTCCCACCCGCTCGCCTGACTCCCTGGCGGGCGCGACGGTCAGCGCGGCCCCAGGTCGACCAAGAAGGTCGGGTAGTCGGGCTGCGGGCAGGGATCGCCGCGGTGGCCCAGCCGCTCGTAGAAGGGCGCCGCCCGCTCCCGGTGGGCCTGCCACTCCAGGTGCCGGGCCCGCCCGGCCGCCCACTCCGACACCGCGGCCAGCAGCGCGCGGCCGGCGCCGCACCGGCGCCGGTCCGGGCGTACGTACAGGTCGTGCAGGCGCACGGTGCGGTGCGCGTCGCCGGAGCGCAGGTGCGGCCCGTGGTCCTGGGCGGCCGCGTACCCGCTCAGCCCGCCGTGGTCGACCGCGCCGAGCAGCGCCCAGCGGGGATCGGCGAGCAGGAGCAGGAAACGCTCCCGGTGGACCTCGGCGGGCTCGTCGCCGACGCCCATGTCGCGCAGCATCGGCCACAGCCCCGGCCAGTCCGCCCCGGTCAGCTCACGCACGGTGATCGACACGCGGTACAGCATGCCGGCCGGACCGGGTTTTGCGCCATCTGCCGCCGCTGATGGCGATGCCGCCGGAACGGCGCAATCTAGTAAAAGAGCAGGTCAGAGCCGTCCTGGCCACCCGAGGACGTGCGGCCGGAGCGCCAACGAGCACGCCCGGAGGAGGCATCCCATGGCCGCACCCGTCATCCGTTCCGTCACCGCCGACCCGTCCGTCCTGCTGCCCGGCCAGTCCACCACCGTCCGAGTTGATGCTTATCATCCCGATTCGCGACTGCTGACCCTGTCCGGCCGGGTCAGCGACCCGACCGGCGCGTCCTGGGACAGCCCCGTCCGGGTGGATCTCAGTGTGCCGCTGACCGTGCAGCTCGGCAGCACGGCGCCCGGCGTGACCGTCACGCCCAACCCCACCGACCCGACCCGCTTCGCGGTGACCGTGCTGGCCGGCCGGGGCACGGTCACGCTGACCGCCACGGCCCGGGACGCCGCGGGCCGGACCGGCACCGCCGCCACCACCCTGACCGTGCCACTGCTGGTCGGGATGAGCACCGAGAAGGGAGCGCGGACCCAGCGGGTGGTGGCCGAGTACCCGGGCATCCGCTACATGCGCGACTTCGGCACGGACGGCGGGGACGCGGACGCCCTGCCGGAGCTGCCGCCGCTGAACGCCGGCAAGTTCGTCGACGCGCCGGCGGCCGTCATGCACGTGTCCTGGAAGGACGACGTCGAGCAGCTGACCGGCTGGCTGGACGGGCTGAACCGGCCGGTCTACCTCACCTGGTACCACGAGCCGATGGGTGACGTGGCGCCGGCGACGTACCGGACCACCGCGACGCGGGTGGCGCAGATCCTCGCCGCCCACCGGAACCGGCGCTGGGTCCTCGGGCACGGCCCGATCGTCACCCGCTACTGGCTCGACGAGGGGCGGGGCAACCCGGCCGACTGGGGTTACCCGGGCATGACCCACTACGGCGTGGACTGCTACTCGCGGGACACCGAGACGTACTGGCCGGTGTCGCGGATGTTCGGGGTGGCGTTCGGCAAGGTGCGCGCCGCGTACCCGGGGATCCGGCTGCTGGTGCCCGAGTACGGGCTGAGCCGCACCACGGCCGACACCACCGGCGCCGGGCGGGCGCAGGCGATCCGGGACCACGTGACCTGGCTGCGGCAGCAGAACGACGTGGACGCGGTCGCCTACTGGAACAACTGGGCCGAGTACCAGCTGGGCGACCCGCCGCTGGAGTCGACAGCCTGGCGGAACCTCCAGCTCGGCTGACGCCCCCGCCCGGCCACGCGGGCAGCGCACGGTGGCCGGAAGGTGGCCGGGCCGGGGTGGACCTAGACTGGCCCGGTGAGGCGGGCCGAGTGACCAGCATGAGCACGTCGTCGACGACGTACGGTCACCTCTGCCTGGCCTACGACGACCCGGCGGCGCTGGACGCCCGGGCGGTCGCCCACCTGGCCGCGGGCCTCGCGGCCGGCGAGCAGGTCTGGCTGGTCGGTCCCGGCGACCCCGACGCCCTGGCCGGCCGGCTGGAGCGCCTCCCCGGTCGCGACGCCGCGCTGAGCCGGCGCGCGCTCCGGCTGGTCCCGGTCGAGCAGGCGTACCGCCACGACGAGGTCGTCGACCCGGAGAAGCAGGTCCGGGCCTACGCGGCGGCCACCCGCGACGCGCTGGCCGCCGGCTACACCGGCCTGCGGGTGGTGGCCGAGGCCACCACCCTGGTCCGCTCCACCGCACAGCGGGAGGCCTTCGCCCGGTACGAGCACCTCATCGACCGCTGGATGCGCCGGCACCCGATGTCGGCGATCTGCGCCTACGACCGGCGCGAGCTGAGCGACGCGGCGATCGCCGAGCTGGCCTGCATGCATCCCGAGACGAACGCCGACGTGCTGTTCCGGCTGCACGCCGGTGGCGGGGACGCGGTCGCCGAGCTCGGCGGCGAGCTGGACCCGTCCAACCACCGGCTCTTCGCCGCCGCGCTGGACCGGGCCGACCCGCGACCGGTCGGCGGCCGGCTCGTGCTGGAGGCGGCCGGGTTGCGCTTCGTCGACCACCGCTGCCTGCTGCACCTGCGCGAGCACGCCCGCCGGCACGACGCCACCGCCGTGCTGCGCACCTCACGCTCCGCCGCGGCGCGACTGGTCGAGCTGCTCGACCTGAGCGAGGTGCGGGTGGAGGTGGTCCGATGAGGACGGGAGCCGCCGCGGGGCACGTGGGCTACTACCACGAGGCGATCCTCTACGACTCCGACGAGCACCTCCTGGCCGTGGTGCTGCCGTTCCTGCTCGGCGGGGTCGAGGCCGGGGAGCCGACCGTGGTCGGCCTGGCGGAGCGCAACGCCGAACTGGTCCGCCGGGCCCTGCCCACCGGCACCGAGGTCACCTTCCTGCCCGGCGGCGACCTCTACGCCCGCCCCACCGCCGCGATCCGCGCCTACCGGAAGCTGCTGGGCTCATACGTGGCCGAGGGCGCGCGGCAGATCCGCATCGTCGGCGAGCTGCCGCCGGCCGTGCTCGGCGCCACCTGGGACTGGTGGGCCCGCTACGAGTCGGCCATCAACCACGCCTACGACGACTTCCCGCTCTGGAGCATGTGCGCGTACGACGTCGGCGCCACCCCGTCCCGGGTGCTGGCGGACGTGGTGCGGACCCACCCCCGGGTGGCGATGCCGGACGGCAGCCACGTGCCGACCGACGGTTACACCGAGCCGGCGGCCTACCTGGCCGAGCGCCGCCTCATGCTGCCCGACCCGGTGGAGCGGACGGCACCGGCGGTCGAGCTGGTCGACCCGGCCCCGGCGCAGGCGCGCGACGCGGTACGCGCCGCACACCGGGGCCAGCTCCCGGCCGACCACCTCGACGACCTGGTCGTCTCGGTCAGCGAGGTGGTGAGCAACGCGCTGCGGCACGGCGTGCCGCCGGTGCGGATGCGGCTGTGGAGCGCGCCGGACCGGATGGTGGTGACCGTGCAGGACCGCGGTCCCGGCCCCACCGACCCGTACGCCGGGCTGCTGCCAGCGGGCAACGGCGCCGCCGGTGGCCTCGGGCTGTGGATCAGCCACCAGTCGTGCAACCACGTGGCGCTGCACCGGGACGCCGACGGCTTCACCGTCCGGCTGACCGCCGGAAACCCGTACTTCCCGGTCTGAGTCGGACCGCCCGGCGGCCCGGGTCGACCCGAGTTCACGGTCGCGGGCGGGGCGGGGCGGAACCCGCGCGCCGACGGCGGTACCGTTGCGCCTCATCATGCCCTGCGGGGCGGTCATCCGCCGGCCTGGCGCTGGCGAACCGACGGAGGATGGCGCATGTCCAACGGCGAGGAACCGTTCGCACCCCACGACGACGTGTCCGCACGACCCAGGTTCGACCAGGCGTTGCGCGGCTACGACAAACGCCAGGTGGACCGGTACGTCGAGCAGATGGACGGTGAGCTGACCGCCGCGACGGCCGACCGGGACCGCGCGTACGCCCAGGTGCGGGAGCTGACCGCGCAGGCGCAGCGGGCGCAGACCGAGGCCGCCGAGCTGCGCCAGCGACCGACGCAGGTGGACCGGGCGTCCTTCCGCGACCTCGGGCCCATGGTGGACCAGATCCTCGACCTCGCGGAGAAGCAGGCCGGGCAGATCACCGAGGCGGCCACGAAGCGCGCCGGCGAACTCCAGGCGCAGGCGGAGAAGGTGCTGGCCGTCGCGCGCGACGAGGCGGACCGGGAGCGGCGCGAGCTGGCCGAGGAGCTGTCCACCCGCAGGGCCGAGCAGGAGAAGGCGGACGAGGAGCGGCACGCCGCCGCGCAGGCGGAGCTGACCGCTGTCCGGGAGCTGACGGAGAAGCTGCGCGTCGACGGCCAGGCCGCCCACGACCGGGCCCAGCACGAGGCGAAGCGGATCGCCGAGCAGAGCGCCCAGCAGGTCGAGCAGGCCCGCTCGGCGTCCGAGGCGCTGGTGAAGGCGGCGCGCACCCAGATCCAGCAGGAGGTGCAGGCCAACCGCAGCAAGGCCCAGCAGGAGCTGGCCCAGTGGCAGGCCACCATGGCCCGCGAGCTGGACGAGCAGCGGGCCGCGGCCGAGCAGGAGCTGGCCGACCGGGCCGCCGCCGCCGAGCGCGACATCGCCGCCCTGGTCGCCGAGGCCCAGCAGTACGCGACCGAGGTGCGCGAGCGGGCCGACGAGGAGACCGCAGCGCACCAGGAGCAGCTCGCCACGGTGCAGCAGGAGGTCCAGCAGCGGCAGGAGGCGCTCACCCAGCTCCAGGCCGAGCTGGAGACGGTCGGCCAGGAGCTGGAGCAGAGCCGCCGGGACATCGCCGCGGTCGAGGAGCAGGGCGCCGCGCTGGAGGAGCAGCTGGTCGCCGTACGCCGGGACCTGACGGCGGAGACCAAGCGGCTGGAGGACGCGCGGCGCGCGGCGGACCTCGCCGAGCAGCACGCGAAGGAGACCCGGGCCCGGGTGCAGCGGGAGGCCAAGCGGGTCGCCGACCTGGCCGCGGCGGCGGTGATGGCGGCCGCCGCCGGCGGTGTGGAGACGGCCGAGTACCCGATGGTGGCGCCGCGGCCCGCCGGAACGCCGGCGGAGCCCACCCCTGTGGTGGTGCCCGCACCGGCCGCGCCGGCCGCGGTGGCCGCCCCGGCGACGGATCCGGAGCCCGGCGAGCGGGCCGACGGCGAACGGCCCAGCGCCGAGCCGTTCCTGGAGCGGGCCTCCCTGGACCGGCCGAGCTTCGACGCGTTCGCGGTGCGCGCCCCGGCGCAGCGGCCCGCCCCCGAGGCGGAGGCCACCGGCGAGCCGGCCCCCGGTCCCGACGGCGGTGTCCCCGCCAACGCCTGACCCGTCCCGCCGCCAGGCCCGCCACACCGGCGGGCGCGGGCGGCCGGCCCGCGGTCGGGCTGGTCAGTCGCGCGCGAGGGCGGCGGCGAGGTCGGCGAGGTAGCGGGCGACCGGCCCCGCGGTGAGCACGCCGCTGCCGGCGCCGGCCAGCTCGTCGGCGGCGGGGCTCAGGGCGGCGTGCAGCCGGGCCATGGTCGCGCGGTCGCCGAGGTCGACGGCGGCCCGGGCGGCGACGCAGAGCCGGGCCTCGCGCAGCAGGTCGTGGGGCGACTCGGGCAGGGCCCGCAGCGCGGCGCCGGCCTCGTCCCGGCGTCCCTCGGCGAGCAGGGCCAGCGGCCGGACCCACGGCGCGTACGGGCCGGCGTGGGTGGCCTCGGCCAGCGCCGGGCCGGGGTCGCCGCCCGTGGACAGTCGCAGGCAGAGCAGGGCGAACGGCAGCAGCCCCGCGGCCATGCCCGGCATCTGCCCGGCGTCGAGCCGGACGGCCGCCGCCCGGTACGCCGCCTCGGCCTCGGCGCGGCGTCCGGCGACGGCCAGCCGGAGTGCGGCGTACCAGGCGGTGAAGACGCCCACGAGGGGCAGCTCGTAGCGCGCGGCGAGACGGTCGGCGGCGGCCGCGTGGACGTCGGCGGCGGCCAGGTCGGCGCGGGCGCAGCACGCCTGGAGCACGATGAGGTGCCCCAGCACCTCGAAGGTGACCAGCCCGTGCCGGACGGCCAGGTCGACCAGTTCGGCGCCGATGCGGCCGCGTTCCGGGGCCTGGCCGGCCCGGTCGACGGCGTGCATGAAGCGGGCGTTGAGCGCGAAGGCCAGCAGGGCCGGGTCGCCGAGGCCGCGGGCGATCGCCTCGGCCTCGGCGGCCGCCCGCCGGCCCCGGTCGCCGGTGTCGCCGCGCAGCTCCAGGGCGAGGGTGCAGAGGAGCCGGGCCTGCCGGGCCGCCTGGTCGGCGGGTAGCGCGGCGAGGGCGGCCTCGGCGGCGGCCACGATGCGCCGGGACAGCTCCTCGTCGTCGTTGCGGGGCCAGACGGCCGGCACGTCGAACGCGGCCAGCACGTCGGCGGCGAGCTGCGGGTCCGCGAGCCGTTCCACCGTGGCGACGGCCTCGACACGCAGCCGGCGGGTCCGGTCGAGGTGGCCGGTGACGGCGAGGGCACGGCCCCAGCCGATGACGGCGGCCAGCCGGCCGCGTACGTCGTCGCCGGCCCGGTCGTGGGCGGCGACGGCCTGCTGCCAGAGCCGGGCGGCCTCGTGCGGGTGGCAGCGCCGCTCGGCCCGCACGGCTGCGGCCGCGGCGTACCGGGCGGCCCGGGCTGCGGCGTCGGGACCGGGGGCCTGTCCGAAGTGGTGCGCGAGGCCCGTGACGTCGTCCGGCCGGAGCCGTTCGAGCGCGGCCCCGGCGGCGGCGTGCCAGCGGGCCCGGCGCGGCGCCGACAGGTCGGTGTAGAGGGTGTCGCGGACGAGGATGTGGGCGAAGCGGGTGCCGTCGGGGGTGAGGAACCCGGCCTGCGCGGCCCGGTCCACGGCGTCGAGCATCGCGTCCTCGCCGACCAGCGCGGCCAGCACGTCCGGGTCGAGGTCCCGGCCGAGCACCGCGGCCCGCCGCAGCACCGTCCCGGTCGACGCGGGCAGCTGCGCCAGGCGGTGCCGGATGACGTCCCGCACCCCGGCCGGTACGCGCTCCAGCGCGGTGGCCCCCTCGGCGGCGAGCAGCCGGGCCAGTTCCCGGACGAAGAACGGGTTGCCGCCGCTGCGCCGGTGCAGCGCCCGCACGGTGTCGGGGTCCGCCGCACCGGCCACCGCCCGGACCAGGTCGGCGGTCTCCGCCTCGGCGAGACCGCCCAGGTAGACCCGGACCGGTTCGGTGCGCGCCAGCCGGGCCAGGGCGCCGGTCAGCGCCGGGGTGATCGCGGTGGAGCGGTACGTGCCGACCACCAGCACCGGCCCGGTCACCGGCTCCGGGCCGGTGAGCAGCGCGGTCAGCAGGTCGAGGGTGTCCTCGTCGGCCCGGTGCAGGTCGTCGAGGACGAGCAGCACGGGCCCGCGCCGCGCCGCCGCGCCCACCCGGGCGCCGGCCGTGCGGTGCAGGCGGTAGCGGGCCACGGCCGGCTCCCCGGCGCCCGGCCCGTCCGCCGTGGTGTCGCCGGAGAGGCCGCCGGGAACCGGCGCGCCGGACAGTCCGCCGGTGGCCGCGGGCGCCGCCCCGGTCGCCGGTGCCTCCGCCTCGGGCAGGGCGGCGGCGAGCTGCGTCCAGGGCCAGGCGGCCGGTGCGCCCTCGTACTCCGGGACCCGTCCGACGGCGCAGGTCCAGCCGGCGGCGGCGAGCCGGTCGGCCAGCGCCTCGACGAACGCCGTCTTGCCCGCGCCGGCGTCCCCGGAGACCAGGGCGAGGGCGGGCCGGCCGCGCCGGGCCACCCGCTCGGCCAGCCCCGTCAGGCTCGCCAGCTCGGCGTCGCGCCCCACGAAGGGGCGCCGCTCCTTCCCCGCTCCCCCGGTCGGTGGCGCGGGCGGAACGGCGACCGGGGCCGGGACGGCGGCCAGGGCCGGGTCGAGGTGCGGGGCCTGGGCGAGGATGTCGGCCTCCAGCCGGCGCAGTCGGGGCCCGGGATCCACCCCCAGTTCCCCCACCAGCACGGCGCGGGCCTCCCGGAGCGCGGCGAGCGCGTCGCCCTGCCGGCCCGCCCGGTAGAGGGCGACCGCGAGCAGGCGCCAGGTCTCCTCGCGCAACGGCTGGGCGGCGGCCTGGGCGCGCAGGTCGCCGGCGGCCTCGGCGGCCCGGCCCAGGGCCAGCAGCGCCTCGGCGCGCCGCTCGACGGCGAGCATCCGCAGCTCGTCCAGCCGGTCGATCTCCGCCCGCGCCCACGGCTCGGCGGCGAACTCCGCGTAGGCGGGGCCGCGCCAGAGGGCGAGCGCGTCGTCCAGGGCCGCCAGCGCCGGTCCGGCACGCCCGGCGGCCAGCGACTCCCCCGCCGCCCCGACGGCCGCCTCGAACCGGCCCGCGTCGACCGCGTCGGTGGCGGCCGCCAGCGCGTACCCGGGCGGGGCGGTGACCAGCAGCCGGGCCGGCCGGCGCGGCGGGCGGTCGGGCTCCAGGGCCCGGCGCAGGTCGGCCACGAAGGTGCGCAGCGCGCCGACCGCGCCCTCCGGCGGCTCCGCCCACAGGTCGCCGACGAGCCGGTCGACCGGCACCACGCGGCCCCGGGCGACCAGCAGGCGGGCCAGCACGGCACGCTGCCGGGCACCCCGGAGCGCCACCGGCCCCCGCGGGCCGGCCGCCACGAGCGGCCCGAGCACCCCGAAGGTCACCGGGGGTACGCGCGGCGGCTCGGTCACCCCGCCCACTCTAGGCAGCCCGGTACGTGCGCACCGGCGGCCCGACCAGGTCACTCATCCGCTGCTGATCGGCCGCTGACCGGCACCGGGGAGGCTCGACGCGGACCCGAGCACACCACGAGAGGACACCTCATGATCAACGGATTCGAGTCGCGCCGCGTCACCGTCGCCGACGGCGTCGCCCTGCACGCCGCGGTGGGCGGCGCCGGCAGCCCGGTCGTGCTGCTGCACGGCTTCCCGCAGACCCACCTCATGTGGCGGCACGTCGCCGCGGACCTGGCCGCCGACCACACGGTCATCTGCCCCGACCTGCGCGGCTACGGCGACAGCGACAAGCCGGCGGACACCGACGGGACCGCGTACGCCAAGCGCACCATGGCCGCCGACGTGGTGGCGCTGGCCCGGGCGCTGGGGCACGAGCGGTTCGCCCTGGCCGGGCACGACCGCGGCGCCCTGGTGGCGATCCGCGCCGGCCTGGACCACCCGGAGACGATCACCCACCTGGCCGCGCTGGACGTGCTGCCCACCCTCGACACCTGGGAGGTGATGCACGGCGTCACCGCCGCGGTCGGCTTCCACCTCTATCTGATGGCCCAGCCGCCGGGGCTGCCCGAGCGGCTGATCGGCGCCGCGCCGGACGAGTTCTTCGGGCACTTTCTCGACCTCTGGACCGGCGACCCGGACGCGATCCCCGCCGACGTGCGGGCCGCGTACCTGCGGGCCTGCCGGGCGGCGGTCCCCTCGATCGTCGCGGACTACCGGGCGTCGGCCGGCGTCGACCTCGCGCACGACGAGGCGGACCGGGCGGCGGGGCGAGTGCTGCGGATGCCGGTGACCGTGCTCCAGCAGGACTGGGGCGCCGCGCTCGGCTTCGACGCGGCGGCGCGCTGGCGGGCCTGGGCGCCCGACCTGCGGCACGTGCCGGTGTCGTACGGGCACTTCATGGCCGAGGAGGCCCCCGCCGAGGTGGTGAAGGAGCTGCGCGCGCTGCTGGCCCGGTGAGATGAGGGCGTGCGCACCCTTGCCCGGGACGGTGGAAGATGCAAATATTCTGATCACTTTACGTGTGGGGGTACTCACGTTCGGGGGTTGATCGACATGCGGAAGTTCTCCTCGATCTCGGCGGCGGTCACACTGACGGTCGGCTGCACCGGTGTCGCGGTGGTGACCGCCGCCGCTCCGGCGAGCGCGACCTGCAGCCACGCGCACTCCAACATCGACACCAAGCTCGGCACGCTCTTCAACGCCAGCAACGTCAACATCCGCACCGGCCCGCACACCACCTGCGGTTCCCTCGGCTACGGCCAGCTCAGCCACAGCGTCGACTTCCACTGCTACACCAACGGCGACCGGGTCAGCGCGAACGGGCACACCACCTACACCTGGACCTACCTGCGGGACAGCACGACCGGGGTGTCCGGCTGGGTCGCCGACGCCCTGCTCGACAACCTCGGCAGCAGCGTCGCCTGCTGACCGTCCCCGCACGACCGGCCCGGAGCGGGCAGGATGGTCCGGCATGACCGAGCCGCGCCTGTACCCGCCCGTCGAGCCGTACGCCACCCACCGGATCGCGGTGGGCGACGGCCACGAACTCCACGTGGAGGAGGTGGGCCGGCCGGACGGCGTACCCGTGGTCTTCCTGCACGGTGGGCCGGGCGGCGGGCTGGTGCCGGCGGCGCGGCGGTTCTTCGACCCGCTGCGCTACCGCGCCGTGCTGTTCGACCAGCGCGGCGCGGGGCGCAGCACCCCGTTCGGTGAGCTGCGGGGCAACACCACCTGGCACCTGGTGGCCGACCTGGAGACGATCCGCGAGCGGCTCGGGATCGACCGCTGGCTGGTGTTCGGCGGGTCGTGGGGGGTCACTCTGGGCCTGGCGTACGCCCAGACCCACCCGGACCGGGTCACCGGGCTGATCCTGCGCGGCGTGCTGCTGCTGCGGCGCAGCGAGCGGGACTGGTTCTACCAGGGCGGCCTGCGCCACCTCCAGCCCGACGAGTGGGAGCGGTTCGTCGCCCCGATCCCCGGCGCCGAGCGCGACGACGTGCTGGCGGCGTACCACCGGCGGCTGCACGGGCCGGACGAGGCGCAGGCCCGGGCGTGCGCGGTCGCCTGGGGGCGCTGGGAGGCGGTCAACTCCTCGCTGCGCCCCGACCCGGGGGTGCTCGCCCACTTCACCGGCGAGGAGCAGGCGCTGCCGATCGCCCGGATCCTCTCCCACTACGCCGTGCACGGCGGCTTCCTCACCGAGACGCAACTGCTCGACGGCGTGGACCGGATCCGGCACCTGCCCGCCGTCATCGTCAACGGCCGCTACGACCTGTGCTGCCCGCCGGTGTCCGCGTACGACCTGGCCCGGCGCTGGCCCGAGGCCGAGCTGCGGATCGTGCCCGACGCCGGCCACTCGGCCGCCGAGCCGGGCATCGCCCGGGAACTGCTCCGCGCCACCGACCGGTTCGCCGACCTGCTCAGCTGACCCGCCCCGCCTCGGCGAGCAGCGCCCGGACCGGGTCGCCGACGGCCGGGTCGACCGGGAACCGGGCCGCCAGCCAGTCGAGCGTGGCCCGGGCGGCCGCCGCGTTGTGCCGGTACCCGGGCACCATGGCGGCCAGGGGCAGCACCTCCGGCGGGTACGCCTGCTCGACCCGGCGGCTCGGGTCGAACGGGTCCCGCCGGTGCGCCGCCGACGGCTCGGTGAGCCGCAGCAGGGCGAGCACGCGGTCCACCGCGTACGACTGGATGAACCGCGCGGCGGTGAGCCGTTCCCCGCGCAGTTCCCGGTGCAGGCCGACGTAGAGGTTGGTGAGCGCCTCGTTGAGGTGGAACTCGACGGTGTCGTACGGCGTGGCGGGGCGCGGCGGCGCGCCGCTCTCGGCCAGCCCGGCCGGGGCGTCGGGGCGCCGCCAGACCACCCGGGCGCCGGTGAACGGCAACCGGGCCAGCTCGGCCACGGTGAAGACGGCGTACTCCACGAAGATCCCGTCGGCGTAGCGCGCCTTGCGGCCGTTGCGCTCGTTGGCGAAGCTGTACGCCACCGGGCAGGGCGCGGCCAGCCAGTCGGTCGAGTCGACGTAGCGGCCCACCGCGCCGTCGGCGACGACGAGGAAGAAGTCCAGGTCGGAGTGCTCGTCGAGCCGGTCGTGATCGGCGCCGGCCGAGCCGAGGCCGAGCAGCGCCACGGTGTCCGGCCGGGTGGCGAGGTGGGCGGCGAGGTCGTCGAGCCGACGCAGCATCGGGTGCATGCCGTCGCCCCTTCCGTGAAGAGTCGACGTTTCAGCCCGTGCGGCCCTGCGCCGCCGCCGGGGTCGCGACACCGATGCCCGCCATTCTGCGTCGGACCTGCGACACCGTTCAAGTCCGCGCCTACCGATCCGGCGTCGGCGCTGGCAAGATCGACGGGGTGACGGGTGCGCTGTTCGCGGTCAGTGACCTCCACGTGTCGTACGCCGAGAACCGGACGGTCGTGGACGGCCTGCGGCCGGAGTCGCCGGACGACTGGCTGATCGTGGCCGGTGACGTCGGCGAGGTGTTCGCGGACGTCGAGCGGACCCTGCGGCAGCTCCGCGACCGGTTCGCCCAGGTGGTGTGGGTGCCCGGCAACCACGAGCTGTGGACCCACCCGGCCGACCCGGTGACGCTGCGCGGCCGGGCCCGCTACGACGCGCTGGTCGGCATGTGCCGCGACCTGGGCGTGCTCACCCCGGAGGACGACTATCCGGTGTGGCGCGGCGCGGGCGGGCCGGTCACCGTGGCGCCGCTGTTCCTGCTCTACGACTACTCGTTCCGCGCCCCGGGCACGACCAGCAAGGACGAGTCGCTGCGCGCGGCGTACGCGGCGGGGGTGGTGTGCACCGACGAGGTGCTGCTGCACCCCGACCCGCACCCGGACCGGGAGTCCTGGTGCTGGGAGCGGGTCGCCGAGACCGAGCGGCGGCTGGCGGCCGCCGACCCGGCGCTGCCGACCGTGCTGGTCAACCACTGGCCGCTGGTCCGCCAGCCCACCGACGTGCTCTGGTACCCGGAGTTCGCCCAGTGGTGCGGCACCGACCGCACGGCCGACTGGCACCTGCGGCACCGCGCCGCCGTGGCGGTCTACGGGCACCTGCACATCCCCCGCACCACCCACCACGACGGGGTGCGCTTCGAGGAGGTGTCGCTGGGCTACCCGCGCGAGTGGGGCCGGCGGGGCGGCGAGCCGCGGCCGATGCGGCGCATCCTCGGCGGTGCCACGTGATCGAGACCCTGCTCCCGCCGGAGGCGGCCGCCGTCGAGGCGTTCTCCGACATCCCGGGCGAGGCCCCGTGGCCCGGCGAGGAGGACCTGCTCGCCCGCGCCGTGGAGGCCCGCCGGCGCGAGTTCGTCACGGCCCGCCGCTGCGCCCGGGAGGCCCTGTCCCGCCTCGGGTACGCCCCGGCGCCGATCCGCCCCGGCCCGAAGCGGGAGCCGCGCTGGCCGGCGGGCGTGGTCGGCAGCATCACGCACTGCGCCGGCTACCGGGCCGCGGCGGTCGCCCGGGACACCGCGCTGGCCGGGCTCGGCATCGACGCCGAGCCGCACGAGCCGCTGCCCGACGGCGTGACCGGGGTGGTCACCACGGCCGGCGAGCCGGAGTCGCTGGCCGGGCTGCGCGCCGCCCACCCGGCCGTGCACTGGGACCGGCTGCTGTTCAGCGCCAAGGAGTCGGTCTACAAGGCGTGGTACCCGCTGACCGGCCGCTGGCTCGGTTTCGAGGACGCCGAACTGTCCGTCGACCCGGCCGCGGGCAGGTTCACGGCCCGGGTGCTGGTCGACGCCACCCGCGCCGACGGCGGCCCGCCGCTGGCCGCGCTGCACGGCCGGTGGCTGGTCGCCGACGGCCTGGTCCTCACCGCGGTGGCCGTGCCCCGCTGATCGGCGTTTGCCGCCTGCGGCTCAGGGTAGGGCCCTGAGGACCTGGTCATTTCGCCGCATGGAGGACAGGTCCTGATGGATTCCAGCAAGCCCGCCAAGGTCGTCAAGGATGTCGTGGAGGCCGCCGCGGGAAAGGTCACCGACGTCCTCACCCCGGACGTGCCGGGCGCGCCGGGCAGCGCCCCGCCACCGTTCGACGAGCCGACGACGCCGCACGGTCCGCTGCCGCCGAAGGAGGAGCAGGGCGCCCCGGACACGCGCACCCCGACGGGTGCCGAGACCGGCGTGCCGAAGATCGCGAAGGGGCAGCAGGGCGCCTTCCTCACCACCGCCAACGGGGCCCGGCTCCGCGACACCGACCACTCGCTCAAGGCCGGCCCGCGGGGCCCGGTGCTGCTCCAGGACCACCACCTGCGCGAGAAGATCACCCACTTCGACCACGAGCGCATCCCGGAGCGGGTGGTGCACGCGCGTGGCGCCGGCGCGCACGGCGTGTTCGTCGCCTACGGCACCGCCGAGGAGGTCACCCGGGCGGGCTTCCTGAAGAAGGGCACGGAGACCCCGGTCTTCGTCCGCTTCTCCACGGTGCTCGGCTCGCGCGGGTCGGCGGACACGGTCCGCGACACCCGCGGCTTCGCCACCAAGTTCTACACCGACGAGGGCACCTTCGACCTGGTCGCCAACAACATGCCGGTGTTCTTCATCCAGGACGCCATCAAGTTCCCGGACATCATCCACGCCGGCAAGCCGCACCCGGACCGCGAGATCCCGCAGGCGCAGAGCGCCCACGACACCTTCTGGGACTTCGTCTCCCTGCACACCGAGGCGCAACACCACACCATGTGGAACATGTCCGACCGCGGCATCCCCCGCTCCTACCGGACCATGGAGGGCTTCGGCGTCCACACGTTCCGGCTGGTCAACGAGGCCGGGGCGACGGTGCTGGTCAAGTTCCACTGGAAGCCGAAGCTGGGCGTGCACTCCCTGACCTGGGAGGAGGCGCAGCTGATCGGCGGCATCGACCCGGACTTCCACCGCCGCGACCTCTACGACGCCATCGAGTCCGGCGCGTACCCGGAGTGGGAGCTGGGCATCCAGGTCTTCCCGGACACCCCGGAGGAAACCTTCGCCGGGATCGACCTGCTCGACCCCACGAAGATCGTTCCGGAGGAACTGGCGCCGGTGCAGGCGGTCGGCCGGCTCACCCTCAACCGGACGCCGCGGAACTTCTTCGCCGAGACCGAGCAGGTCGCCTTCCACCTCGGGCACCTGCCGCCCGGCATCGACGTCACCAACGACCCGCTGTTGCAGGGCCGGCTCTTCTCGTATCTCGACACGCAGCTCACCCGGCTGGGCGGCCCGAACTTCACCCAGATCCCGATCAACCGGCCGCACGCCGAGGTCAACGACATGCTCCGGGACGGTTTCCACCAGCACGCGGTGCACGCGGGCGTGGCGCCCTACCGGCCGAACTCGCTCGACGGCGGCAACCCCTTCCCGGCCGGCGACCGGGAAAACGCTTTCGTCGACACGCCGGTCACGGTCGCGGAGGCCCCGAAGGTACGGGCGGCCCCGGCCTCGTTCGACGACCACTACAGCCAGGTACGGCTGTTCTGGCTGAGCATGTCGCCGGTGGAGAAGGAGCACATCATCCGGGCGTACACCTTCGAGCTGGGCAAGTGTTACCACCAGGCGATCAAGGAGCGCCAGCTTCAGTGCCTGGCCAACATCGACCCGGTGCTGTGCGAGCAGGTCGCCACCGGCCTGGGCCTGCCGGCGCCGAAACCCACCGTGCCGCTCGCCGAGGTGCAGCCGAGCCCGGCGCTGTCGCAGGTCGGCCGGGAGTGGCCGGCGGACGGCCGGATGGTCGGCATCGTGGTGGACGCGGACAGCGACCTCGACGGGGTGAGCGAGGTCCGCCGGGCGGTGTTCGCCGCCGGCATGGTGCCGCTGCTGGTCGCCGCGCACGGCGGCACGGTCGGCGACCTGCCGGTGCAGCGCACCTTCGCCACCGGCCGGTCGGTGGAGTTCGACGCGGTCCTGCTGGCCGGTGCCCCGGCGCCGGCGCCCGACGCGCTGCCCGCCCGGGACGACAAGGCGGGCGCGGCCCGCTCCACCACCGTCGACCCGCGGGTGCTGCTGCTGGTGGAGGAGGCCTGGCGGCACGCCAAGGCGATCGGCGCCTGGGGCGCCGGGGCCGAGGTGCTGCGCCAGGCCGGGGTGGCCGGCACGCCCGGCGTGGTCACCGGCGATGCCGGCGCCGAGGTCTTCGGCGCCGTGCAGCAGCTGATGGGGGCGCACCGGGTCTGGGAACGGTTCCCCGCCTCGGTCTCCTGACCCCTGCCCGAAGGGGCGGCTCCGGACGGGGGCCGCCCCTTCGGCGTGCCGCCGACGTTTGTGCCCGGGTCCGGCGGGAAGGACGGGGGCCTCACAGTCAGGAGCGGCGGATGAACGGGCCCATGGGCGACGAGCCGGTCGGCGATCTCGAACTCGTGCACACCTTCACCGGGCCGATGCCCACCGGCGTGAGCGTGTCGCACACCGGCCGGGTCTTCGTGAACTTCCCGCAGTGGGGGGACGAGGTGCCGGCCACCGTCGTCGAACTGCGCGACGGCCGGGAGGCCCCCTACCCGGACGAGGCCTGGAACAGCCCGTCCGGGGACGACGACGCGAACGCCTTCGTCTCGGTGCAGAGCATCGTGGTGGACCCGGCCGACCGGCTCTGGGTGGTCGACACCGGCAGCCCGATGTTCCAGCCGACGAAGCCGGGCGGGCCGAAGCTCGTCCGGGTCGACCTGGACACCGACACCGTCGGGCAGGTGATCACCTTCCCGACCGACGTGGCGCTGCCCACCACCTACCTCAACGACGTGCGCTTCGACCTGCGCCGGGGCGACGCCGGCCTCGCCTACCTCACCGACTCCTCCGACTCCGGCCCGAACGGCATCGTCGTGGTGGACCTGGCCACCGGCGCGTCGTGGCGACGCCTGCACGACCACCCGTCCACCAAGGCCGAGCCGCTGCACTCCTTCCGGCCGGTCGTGGAGGGGCGGCCGCTGCTGGAGCGCCCGGCCGACGGGCCGCCGAAGCCGATCGCCATGGGCTCGGACGGCATCGCCATCTCCGCCGACGGCTCCCGGCTGCACTACTGCCCGCTCGCCTCACGCCGCTGGTACAGCGTGGCGACGGACGCGCTCGCCGACCGGACCCTGCGCGAGGAGCAGGTGGCCGCCACGGTGGTGGACGAGGGCGACAAGGGCGGCGGCTCGGACGGCCTGGAGACCGACGACTCCGGCGCGTTCTACCTGACCTCCTACGAGCACAACGCGGTGCTGCGGCGGCGGGCCGACGGCGAGTTCGAGACCGTGGTGCACGACCCGCGGCTGCTCTGGCCCGACACGATGTCCGTGGCCGCCGACGGCCACCTCTACGTCACCGCCAACCAGCTGCACCGGCAGGCGAAGTACCAGGGCGGCACGGACCTGCGGCGCAAGCCGTACGCGCTGTTTCGCGTCCGCATCGACGCCGGTCCGGTCCGCCTGCGCTGAGCGTCCCCGCCGATTCATCGAGGGCCATCATTGACGGCTTAGTTAATACTCTTTAATATTTGGTCCACCTCGAGGAAGACCGTCCCCCGTCCGACCCGTACCGCCCGCCGGCGCCGGCCCCGACCAGCGCCGACGGGCGCTACGGCGCCCCCTGCACCGGGAAGGCCCTCGATGTCCGCACCACACCCCCGCCGCCGCTCCCCCGTGGCCGCCGGCCTGCTCGCGCTCGCCACCGCCGCCGCCACGCTCGCGCTGACCCCGACCGCCGCCGAGGCCGTCGTGCTGCCGAACAACTTCAAGAGCGTCGGCTACATGCCGTCCTGGAGCGGCAGCGTCAACAGCATCCAGTACGGCAAGCTCACCCACATCAACTACGCGTTCGTGCTGCCCAACAACGACGGCAGCCTGCGTCCGGTGGAGAACCCCAGCAAGCTCTCCTCGCTGGTGTCGCTCGGGCACGCCGGCAACGTCAAGGTGTCCATCGCCATCGGCGGCTGGAACGACGGCAACGACTCCGCGTTCGAGGCGCTCGCCGCGAACTCCGGCGCCCGCGGCGCCTTCGTCACCAACGTGGTCAACTTCGTCAACCAGTACAACCTCGACGGCGTCGACATCGACTGGGAATATCCCGACCCGGGCGCCTCGGCCAACAACTACACACTGCTCATGCAGCAGCTCGGCAGCGCGCTGCACAGCCGCGGCAAGCTGCTCACCGCGGCCGTGGTCTCCGAGGGCTACTACGTCGACGGGGTGCAACCGGCGGTCTTCGGCGCCGTCGACTGGCTGAACATCATGGCGTACGACGGCGGCAGCCCGCACGCCAACTACGACTGGTCGATCAGCAGCGTCAACGGGTGGAAGTCGCGCGGCCTGCCGGCCGCCAAGGCGGTGCTCGGCGTGCCCTTCTACAGCCGGCCCGGCTACTACACCTACTCCGCGCTGGTCGGCATGGACCCGGCCAACGCCAACCGCGACTGCACGACGGTGAGCGGCGCGCAGCAGTGCTACAACGGCGTGCCGACCGTGAAGCGCAAGACCCAGTGGGCGCTGGCCAACGCCGGCGGGATGATGAACTGGGAGCTGTCCCAGGACACCACGGGCTCCACCTCGCTGGTCAGCGCGATCTACGACACCGTCATGGGTGGCGGCACCCCGCCGCCGAGCGGGCGGACCGGCCCGATCACCGGCATCGGCGGCAAGTGCGTCGACGTCGCCGCGGCCGGCACCGCCAACGGCACGGCGATCCAGCTCTACACCTGCAACGGCACGGCCGCGCAGAGCTGGACGGTGGCCGGCGACGGCACCCTGCGGGCGCTGGGCAAGTGCGCCGACATCGCCAGCGGCTCCACCGCCAACGGGGCGAAGGTACAGCTCTGGGACTGCAACGGCACCGGCGCCCAGGTCTGGCAGGCCCAGTCCAACGGCACCCTGCGCAACCCGCAGTCGAACAAGTGCCTCGACGCCACCGACAACAGCTCCGCCAACGGCACCCGGCTGCAGATCTGGGACTGCTTCGGCGGCGCCAACCAGGTCTGGCGGCTGCCGGCCTGAGCACCGGCCGTGATCCCCGCCGCGCCGGCCCGGGCGCGGCGGGGATCCGCCGTCACCAGCGGTTGCGGGCCTCCTCCGCCCAGCCGACCAGGCCGTCGAGGTCCACCCGCTCGCCGTCGTCGGTGGCGGCCCACCCGGTGAAGTGCCCGAAGCACTGGTGGGTCTCCCCCGCCAGCACGCCGAGGTTGGTGCGCGCCACGCGCTCGTGGAACGGGTGGAACGTGACGTCCACGCGGTCGCCGGCGACGCGCCACGGCCGCAGCCAGTCGGCCCGGTCGTAGCTCCAGGCCAGGTCGGCGCCGATCTTGTGGAGCCGCCCGTCGACGAAGACCGCGTTCTCGGTCGCGCCCGTCCCGTCGGTCCACTTGCCACCGAGCTGGATGGCGCGGCCCGGTGCGCTGCCGGCCGCCCAGTTCCAGCTCACCGCGTACCGCCACTTGCCGCGCCCGTGGTCGAGCGCCGCGAACGACTCGGCGCCCACCGGGTACGCGGTGCCGTCCACCCGGAGCGTGCCGCGCACCGGCCGGCCGATGTCCTTGTGGGTGTACTGGAACCGGCGGGTGCTCCACGGCACCACCACGCCCAGCGACTCGTGCCCGGGCGGCAGCGGCACCACCAGGTCCACCTCGACGCCCGGTGCGGTGGCCCGGATGGCGCTGCCGTCGGGGCGCTGGTCGATCTCGACGATCAGGCCGCCGCCGCGGGCCCGCACGGCGCCCGCCCCGCTGACCGGCGGCAGCACCGCGCCGCGGGCGAACGGGACGACGGCCTCAGTCGTCCGCTCGATCCCGGTGCGGCGGTCGAGCAGGTAGAGGCTGTGCACGCCGGCGTAGTCCAGCGACGACGCCACCAGGCCGAGGATGTGGGTCGGTGTGACGACGCCCCAGTGCTCCCAGCGCTTGGCCCGACCCCAGCCGCGCAGGTTCGCCCGGTGCAGCGGCCGCCGGCTCCAGCCCACCGCCGCCGGGTTCAACCGCCCGTCCGGCCGGCACAGGTCGACCGGCTCGGTGATCTCCCGCTCGTGCGTCATCGACGCAGGCTACCGGCTCGGGCCGCGCCCGAGACCGGTCAGCCGACCCGGTTCAGGTTCGGCCGGCCGGTGCGGGACCGCTGCCGGTCCGCGGGAATCCGCGGGCCCTCCGCGGCGAGCAACCGGTCGGCCGCCGCCAGCCCGGTCAGCGCGGCGCCGTAGGCGGCCAGCTCGCGCTGGAAGTGCTCCACCTTGGCGTACCAGAACTTCAGCTCCGGGTTCAACGCCTTGGCGTTGACGTAGCCGACGATGTCGGTGTCGGGGGTGATGCCCCGGCGCGCGTAGCGGCGGTCGAAACCGGCCTTGGTCCGCTCGTACCGCTCGCTCATCGCCGTGAGGCCGGCCTCGGCCTCCAGCAGCCGGTCGCGCAGGTACCGCACGTACATGGGCGGGACGCCGGCCGGTGGCGGGGTGGCCCTCCGCTGTCCGTCGGCTCCGTCGGGGAACGGCATGACCGCCTCCTTCCCGCGGTCGAGATGCAGAGACGTCCTTCTACCCCCGATTCGGACGGATCATGCCAGCCCTCTCATCGAAGTGATTTCCGTCAATGCTTGATATCGATGTAAGCCGATATATAGGCTGGGCCGGTCCCCGCTCGACCCCGTCCCACAAGGAGCGTGAGCGATGCGTCTGCCCAAGGTCACCCGGTTCCTCGCCACCGTCGCCACCGCGGCACTGGCGGCGCTGGGCGCCGTCAGCGTCGACGCGGCGCCGGCCGCCGCGGCCGTCCGCAACGTCTGCTACAACACCAGCCAGGCCGGGCCGTTCGCCAGCTACGCCGTCCAGGCCGCCTCGATCTGGAACAACCGCACGAACAACATCAACATGGCGCAGTGCGGCTCGAACCTGATGATCTACTACACCTACGGCGGCGGCTCCTACGCCCAGCGCACCAGCCTCGGCAACGGCCGCGTCGTCATCGACTACTACCAGGCGCAGCAGTACTCGCCGTTGCGCATCATGACCCACGAGATCGGGCACATCCTCGGCCTGCCCGACAACTACAACGGCAACTGCGCGATCCTGATGTCCGGCGGCAGCGCCGGCACCAGCTGCACCAACCCGTACCCGAGCACCACCGAGGCCGCCCGGGTCGACTCGCTGTTCGGCTTCGCGGCCCGCAGCGCGACGACGCCGCAGGTCTTCACCGGCAGCTGGCCGGCCCCCGTCGCGGCGGGCGCCCAGCGCTGACCGGTTCCACGAAAGGACGCCCGGCCGGGCGGCGGAGACGCCGACCGGCCGGGCGCTTCCGGTTCGGGACCGGACCCCGGGGGTCAGCGGCCCCGGGTGGCCTTGCAGATCTCCACGGGCAGGGCCGGTGCGCCGTCGACCGGCGCCGGGTCCTCCGGCGTGGCGGCGATCCCGCCGGCCGCGATCCGGTCCAGGGTGGCCAGCCCGGCGGCGTCGATGGTGCCGAAGACGGTGTAGTTCGGGCGCAGCGCCGAGTCGGACTGGACCAGGAAGAACTGGCTGCCGTTGGTGTCCGGGCCGGCGTTGGCCATTGCCAGGGTGCCCCGCGCGTAGAGGCGGCGGACCCCGGTCGGGTCGGTCGGCGCCGGCGGCAGGTCGGTCGGCAGCTCGTCGCGGTACCGGTAGCCCGGCCCGCCCTCGCCGGTGCCGGACGGGTCGCCGCACTGGAGCACCTTCAGCGTCGGGTACGCGGTGAGCCGGTGGCAGTTCGTCCGGTCGTAGAACTTGTGCCGGGCCAGGTGCAGGAAGCTCTGCACGGTGCACGGGGCCTGCTCGCGGTCGAGGGTCAGCCCGATCGGCCCCTGGTTGGTGCGCAGCGTGATGCGGACCGTGCCCCGGTCGGGGGTGCGGCGGGGGTCCGGCGGCAGCGGCACCGGCCGGGCCGCCGGCTCGTCCGGCGTCGGCGTGTACGCGCACGGGCCCTTCGTGGGCGCCGGGTCGGCGGGCGCCGCGCTCGCGGCGGCGCCGCCGGTGGCGACCAGCGCGGCGGAGACCATCGCCACCCCGGCGAGGCGGGCCAGCAGGGGCGGTGCGGCGTGCGGTCGGATGTCGCTCGACACGTGGGTCCTCCCTGGACTCGTGGTACCAGAAAGACCGGAGTCTATGGAGGTGCCGACCCGATGTCGATGATGGTCGACGGGCCCGGGAAAAATGGGCATGATGGCGCCGAGCAGGCCGGTGCTCCAGGCGAGAAAGTGGCTGCCCATGGCGTCGTTCCAGGCGAGGACCTCCCGTGAGCCGGGCCGGACGGTGATCCGGCTGGCCGGAGAGTGTGACCTGGCCGTCCGGGAGCGGTTGACCGGCACGTTGCTGGCCGCCGTGGACGCCGCTCCGGTCGTGGTGGTCGACCTGGCCGCCGTCGAGTTCCTCGACTCCACCGGGATCCACGCCCTGGTGGCCGCGCACCACCGGGCACGGGCGGCCGACGGCCGGCTCTATCTGGTGAACGCCGCCGGATCGGTGGCCGCCCTGCTGGAGCTGACCGGCGTCGGCGAGCTGCTCCGGCACCCCGGCGAAGCGACCGACTGACCGGCACCACGGCGGAGCGACCGGCTGACCGGCGCCGCGCGCCGCGGACGGTCAGGGCAGCACGCGGACGGCCAGGGTGCACGTGTCGTCGTGCGGGCTCGGCCGGTGCAGCGTGTCGCGCAGCCGGGCCAGGTGTTGGGGCCCCGGCCGGCCGGAGAAGCGCGACAGGGCCGCCCGCACCGCCGCCACCCGGTCCTCCGGGTTGCCGGCGCGGCGTTCGGTCAGCCCGTCGGTGTAGAGCAGCAGCACGTCGTCGCCGCGCAGTTCGGTGGTGACCACCGGGTAGCCGGCGGTGGGATCGGCGCCCAGCAGCATCCCGGCGGGCCGGCCGAGGTCGCCGGTCGCACCCGCCCGGGACAGCATCGGCAGTGGGTGCCCGGCCCGCGCCCAGGCCAGGCACCGGGTCGCCGGGTCGAACACCGCGAGCACCGCGGTGCCGGTGACGGCCAACTGGCCGCAGAGCCGGTTCATGTGCGCGAGCAGCACGGCCGGGTCGCGGATGCCGATCGAGAGCCAGGCGACGAGCGCGAAGCGCAGGTGGGCCATGCCGCTGGCCGCCTCCAACCCGTGCCCGGCCACGTCGCCGACCGCCAGCACGACCGACCCGTCCGGCAGCGTCTCGGCGTGGTACCAGTCGCCACCGACCCGCAGCGCGCTCTCCGCCGGCAGGTAACCGACCAGCACCTCCAGCCCGGCCAGGGTGATCGGTTCGCGGGGGACGGGCTGGATGAGGTTCTGGAGCTGGCCGGCGAGGCGGTGCTCGGCGAGCGCGGTCGTCTCCCGGGTCTGCAGCTGGTCGCGCAGCTGCTCGATGGCGCTCCGCGAGTCCTCCCGCGCGGTCACGTCCTGGACCACCGCGTAGATCTTCACCGGCGCGCCGCCCTCGTCGCGGGCCACGTCCGACAGGATCCGCAGGTGCTTGACCGTCCCGGCCGCGCGGAACCGCACCGTGACGTCCGACGCCGCGCCGCTGTCCAGCGTCTGCCAGGCGGTCTCGCGCAGGCCCTGGTCGTCGGGCAGGAGCGCGGCGGCCTGGTCGGCCCGGGACAGCGGCCCCAGCGCCGGATCCCGCTCGAAGATGCGGTACATCCCCGGGGACCACTCGCTGCGGCCGGTGACCAGGTCGTACTCGGCCCAGCCCAGGCTGCCCAGCAGCTCGGTGCGGGCCAGCCGGAGCCGGTGCTCGTCCAGCCGCTGCCACCAGACCAGCAGGCCGCCCAGCACCCGGTGCACGCTCACGTCGAAGACGGAGTCGGCGACGACCCCCGCGCCGTGGCCGGCGTACCGGAAGTCGGGCAGGTGCGCGGGCTCGCCGGTGGCCAGCACCTCGTGGTACGCCCGCCACAGCGGGCCGGCGACCATGCCGGGATAGAGCGCGCTGAGCTGTCGGCCGACCCGCCCGGCGCCCCGGCCGTGGACGTCCCGCCCCTGCGCGCTGGTGGCGGCGACCAGGAAGTCGACGACCGCGCCGTCGGCCCCCCGCACCGGCAGCAGCCAGGTGCAGCCCGCGGGTATCCCCGCCAGCACCTGCCGGACCGCCGCCACCACGGGGTCGGCGATCGACGGGTACGCCGGCTCGGCGACCGACGGTGCGGCCGGCTCGGCGGCCGACGGTGCGGCCGGCTCGGCGGCCGCGCGCGGCAGGGCCTCGTCTGCCATGCGGGCAGCCTAACCAGCTCCGGCCGCGGATCCGAGCCCCGCCATGCGCGGGAACGCGCCTGCGGATCAGTGGGCCGGCGACGGCCGCTCCGGCGCACGGCCGGCCGCGTGCCGGGCGTCGGCGACGGCGACGCCCAACAGGACCAGCAGGGCCACCACCGCGGCGGCCAGCGGCTCGGCGAAGTACAGGGGCACCGCGGTGACCGCCAGGGTGGCGATGGCGACGACCCGCCGGAGCGACAGCCGGTTGAACACCACCCGCTCCAGGCGGATGCGGCCGTACAGGAAGAACGCCGGGCCGCCGAGGATCGCGGCCAGCCAGACCGCCTGGTGCCGCCCCGGTGGGATGCGTCATGACGACCTCGAAGCCCACGGCGGTGGCGACGATCCCGATCACCATGACGATGTGCGCGACACCGGTGGCGCGTCCGGCGGCGAGCCGGTCCCGGGCCTCGGCCACGGCCTCGGCGAGCACCTGCCCGGAGCGGTAGAAGTAGATGCGCCACATGAGCACCGTCGAGACGTACGCGATCACCAGCGTGGCCGCGGTGTCCGGGCCGATCGGCTGGTCGGTGAAGGTGACGCCGATGGCGAGGAGGGTCTCGCCGAGGGCGATCAGCAGCAGCTGCTGGTAGCGCTCCGGCAGGTGGTGCCGGCTGTCCATGGCCCACGCGCTGACCGGCGGGCGGGCCATTCCCGGCACGGGCCACCGGAGCTGCGCGGCGACGATGTCCACGGTCACCGCGATCCCCCACAGCGCGGCCCGGGCGCTGCCGCTGAGCGCCGCGCCGGCGAACCAGAGCACCGCGGTGCCGCCGCACCAGAGCATCGAACGCACGTAGAGCCGGCCGAGCGGGTGGCCGCGCAGTCCCGGCAGGAGGACCAGCGGCCGGCCGCACTGGAGGATCACGTACGGCAGGACGAAGGCCAGACCGCGGCCGACGAACGCGGCCGGCAGGGACGCCGCCATGACCAGCAGGCCGAAGGCGCTGGCCAGCACCAGCCACTGGATCTTGCGGCGGCGGGGGTCGAACCAGCTCGTGATGTGGGCCGTGGTGATCCACAACCAGATGAGCGGCATGGCCAGCACCAGCAGGTAGGTCAGCGACCGCCAGCGGACGACCGCGTCCTCGGCGGTGATGTCGCGGACCACGCGGCTCACCACGCCGGACAGGGCGAACACCAGCACCAGGTCGACGAACAGCTCCAGGAAGTTGGCCTGCCGCACGTCCTCGCGCCGCTGCAGGAGGTCCTGGCCGCCGCCTGCCCGAATTCCCATGCCGCCCATCGTCGCCCGCACCCGCGCCCGGCCACCGTGGGATCGGCGCCCGCCACCCGCAGGAACGCGGCGGCATGGCGCCGCCGGCAGCGGGTACCGCGCCGGGATGGGACGCTACGACGCCGAGGTGGCCGCGCTCGCGGCACCGCTGACCGACCCGGGCGGCCTGGACGCGCTGCTGGACCGGGTCGGCGACGCCCGGGTGGTGATGCTCGGCGAGGCCACCCACGGCACGCACGAGTTCTACACGTGGCGGGCGGCGGTCACCCGCCGGCTCGTGCGGGAGCGGGGCTTCTCGTTCGTCGCCGTCGAGGGCGACTGGCCCGACTGCGACCGGGTGGACCGCAGCGTCCGCTGCCGCCCCGGGGCACCGGCCGACCCGCGCGCCGCCCTCGCCGCGTTCGAGCGGTGGCCGACCTGGATGTGGGCGAACGAGGAGGTCGTGGACTTCACCCGCTGGCTGCGCGAGCACAACGCGCGGGTGGACGAGGCCGACCGGGTCGGCTTCCACGGCCTGGACGTCTACTCGCTGTGGGAGTCGCTCCGGGAGATCCTCACCTGGCTGCGGGAGCACGACCCCGGGCAGGTGCCGGCCGCGCTGGCCGCGTACCGCTGCTTCGAGCCGTACGACGAGGACCCGCAGCGGTACGCGCTCGCCACGCGCCTGGTCCCGCAGGGCTGCGAGGAGGAGGTGGTCGCGCTGCTGGCCCGGCTTCGGGAGCGGGCCGCGGCCCCGGAGCGCTTCGGCACCTGGCAGAACGCCGAGGTGGTGGCCGGCGCCGAGCGCTACTACCGGGCGATGGTCCGGGGCGGCCGGGAGTCGTGGAACGTCCGCGACCGGCACATGGACGACACCCTGGCCCGGCTCCTGGACCATTACGGCCCGGCCTCCCGGGCGGTGGTCTGGGCGCACAACACCCACGTCGGTGACGCCCGGGCCACCGACATGGTGGACGCCGGGGAGGTCAACATCGGGCAGCTGGCCCGGGAGCGGTACGGGCCGGAGCGGGTGGTGCTGGTGGGGTTCGGCACCCACTCCGGCACGGTGACGGCCGGCCCGGCGTGGGGCGCGCCCATGGCGACGATGACCGTCCCGCCGGCGCGCCGCCACTCGCTGGAGGAGGCCCTGCACGCCGCCGCACCGGACCGGGCGCTGCTGGTCTTCCCCCGCGACGGCCGGCCCGACCTGCTGACCCACGAGATCGACCACCGGGCCATCGGCGTGGTCTACCGCCCGCAGCGGGAGAGCCCGGGCAACTACGTGCCCACGGTGCTCGGGGACCGCTACGACGCGTTCTGCTGGTTCGACACCTCCCGGGCGGTCCGGCCCCTGCCCGTCCGGCCGGTGCCCGCCGAGCCCGAGACCTGGCCGTCCGGCGTCTGACCCGCCGCGACGGGTGGTTTGAGCGGGAGCGTCCGTCCGCTCGTGCCGTCCGAGAGGGGCGGGTGGACGTTCGCCGTGCCGCTGCCCGGGTAACCGCGCCGGAGCCGACCAGGGGGCCGCGCAGGGCCCCTCGCCCGGGCTCGACCGCCGGGGCGGATCCGCGCGACGGAGAGCCCATGCTGCGTCCACCGCTCACCCCGATGCTCGCCGCGCCGGTGGCGGACCTGCCCACCGGCCCCCGCCTGGCGTACGAGCCGAAGTGGGACGGCTGGCGGACCCTGGCGTTCCGCGACGCGGCCGGGGTGCACCTGCAGTCCCGGGCCGGCCGGGACCTCACCGGCTACTTCCCGGACGTGACCCGGACGCTGCGGCCCCTGCCGGCCGGCACGGTGCTCGACGGCGAGCTGATCGTGTGGGCGGAGGGCCGCACCGACTTCGCGCTGCTCCAGCGGCGGGTGACCGCCGGACGCGGCCTGGCGGCGCTGGCGGACCGCCATCCCGCCCACTTCGTGGCCTTCGACCTGCTCAGCGGCCCGGACGGGGAGCCGCTGCTCGACCTCCCGCTGGCCGAGCGGCGCGAACGGCTGGCGGGGCTGCTCGCCGACGCACCCGCGGGGCTCGTCCTCTGCCCGCAGACGGGCGACCCGGCCGAGGCCCGCGAGTGGCTCCGCACCTGGACCGACGCCGGTGTCGAGGGGATCGTCGTCAAGCGGTGCGACGGGCGGTACGAGCCGGGCCGGCGGGGCTGGCAGAAGGTCCGCGCACACCGCACCGTGGAGACCCTCGTGGGCGGCGTCACCGGCCCGGTGACCGACCCGGAGACGCTCCTCGTCGGCCGGTGCGACGACCGGGGTCGCCTGCGCTACCTGGGGCGGACCCACCCGCTGCGCCCGCCGCAGCGCCGCGAGCTGGCCGGGCTGCTCCAGCCGACCGCCGCGCCGGGTCACCCCTGGCCGCAGCCGCTGCCCGGCGGGTGGACCGGCCAGCTCAACCCGGCGCCGCCGCTGCCGTACACACCGGTGCGTCAGGACCTCGTCGTCGAGGTGGAGGCCGACACGGCCTACGAGCACGGCCGCTGGCGGCACCGCGTCCGGCACCTGCGGCCCCGGCTCGACCTGGCCGCCGGGGACCTGCCCGTGCTGACCGACGGCCCGGAGGCGCTGGGCGGCGACGCGGGCGGTGTAGCGGCGGACCGGTCGGGTAGGCGCAGCGGGTGAGCGACCGGCAGAGGCTGCTCGTCCGCCGACACTCCGCTGTGGATGGAATCGCAGGGTCAGTTCGGGACGGCGGCCGGGGCCGAGAAGATCGCAGCGTCATCCGACCCCTACGGTGCGTAATATGAACAGCTCGTTAACGACTCGTCTATTGACTGCCGGTTGACCCAGGTCATTGAATTTCGACGTGGTGAGCGGCCCGGGGTCGGGGGCACGGTGGACGGTGGAATGAGGGAGCGCCGCCGCCGCACGCTGCTCAGCGCGGCGCTGCACGCCGTCTCCCACGCGGTCGCCGTCGTCTACTGCCTCCTGACGCTCACCGCGCCGAACCGGGAACTGATGCTCACGGCGTACGGCTGCGGTCTGGCCGCCGGTGTCGTGGGGACGTGGGCGGCCACCCGGGTGACCACCAAGGCGTCCGGCTACCGGGTCTCGTTCACCCTCCTGATGATCACCCTGGTGATGGCGGCTCTCGGCGCGTACTGGGACGGCGGCGTGACGTCGCCGGCCGCCCTGGGGTTCGTGACCACCGCCGTGTTCGTGGCCTGCTACACCCCGCACCTGCGACTCATGGTGGGGCTGGAGGTGCTCACCTTCGGGTCGTACGTCGCCGTCGCCGTCACCGGCCCGCCGGCCCCCGCCGGTCACGTGTTCGTCTACCTGGCCGGCATGCTCGTCCTGGCCTCGGTCTGCTCGACGCAGACCCGGGCCCTCGCCCGGCAGCGGTCCCAGCTGCGCGCCCTGGCGTCCCTGGACCCGCTCACCGGCGCCCTGAACCGGCGCGGCCTGGCCGAGCTGGCGACGTTCCTGTTCCACGCCGGCTGCCGACCCGGCCCGTCGCTGCTCTGCCTCGACCTGGACGACTTCAAGCTGGTGAACGACCGCCTCGGGCACGCTGCCGGCGACGATCTGCTCCGCCGGGTGGTGGCGGCCACCCGGAACGTGCTGCGGGCCGAGGACGCCCTCGCCCGGATCGGCGGCGACGAGTTCGTGGTGGTGCTCTCCGACGCCGACCGGGAGTCGGCGCGGGCCGCGGCGGCCCGGATCGAGGCCGCCGTGCGCGGGCTGGCCGGCGTCAGCGTCGGCTCGGCCACCGCACCCTACGACGGCGACAGCCTCGACAGGCTGCTGCACGTCGCCGACCAGCGGCTCTACCTGGTCAAGCAGCAACGCCGCCGGACCGCGGGCCGGCTGCTCGCCGACGGCACCGGGCGCGGCTGAGAGCGCAGGGGCCGGCGGGCCGCCCCGGCTCCGGCGACGAAGACGCAGAAGGGGTGGCCGGCCGGGTCGGCGTACACCCGGGGCCGGATACCGTTGCCGCGGCGCGGGTGGCCGCGCTGACCGTCGAGGGGTGGGAGGGGCCGGGATGCGGCTGCACGTGGGCTGCGCCATGTGGACGCACCGGGCCTGGCAGGGGCGGTTCCTGCCGCACCCGCTGCCGGCACACGAGCGGCTGCGCGCCTACGCCGAGTGGTGCACCGCGGTCGAGGGGAACACGACCTTC
The DNA here is from genome assembly GCF_900091435.1 of Micromonospora chaiyaphumensis. Lineage (GTDB taxonomy): Bacteria > Actinomycetota > Actinomycetes > Mycobacteriales > Micromonosporaceae > Micromonospora > Micromonospora chaiyaphumensis. The sequence goes on along the minus strand of NZ_FMCS01000005.1, from coordinate 88,189 downwards.
TACGCCACCCCGAGCCGGGAGACGGTGGCGTCCTGGGCCCGGCAGACCGATCCCGGTTTCCGCTTCGTACCCAAGCTGCCGAAGGTCGTCACGCACGAGCGCCGGCTCACCGGCGCCGACGCGGAGCTGCGCGCCTTCCTCGACGCCGTCGAACCGCTGGGCCCGCGGGCGCACGCCCTCTGGGTGCAGCTGCCCGGCTCGTTCGGCCCGGGTGACGTGCCCGCGCTGGCCCGCTTCCTGCGCGGCCTGCCCACCACCCACCGGTACGCCGTCGAGGTCCGCCACCCCGCGTTCTTCACCGACCCCGGCGCGGCGCGCGCCCTGGAGGAGACGCTCGCCCGGGTCGGTGCCGAGTGGATCCCCTTCGACACCACGGCGTTCTTCCGCACCCCGCCGACCAGCGACGCGGAGCGGGACGCGTGGCTGAAGAAGCCGCGCACCCCGCTGCGGACCCGCGCGCTGACCGACCGGCCCATCGTCCGCTACCTCGGCCGGGACGACCCGGCGCGCACGGTCGAGGGCTGGCAGCCGTGGCTCGACGTGGTGACCGGCTGGCTGCGGGAGGGCCGCTCACCGACCGTGTTCGTGCACACCCCGGACAACGCCGACGCGCCCGACCTCGCCCGCCGCTTCCACGACCAGGTCCGGGCGCGCCTGCCCGACGTCGCGCCGCTGCCCCGGCCGGTGCCGGTGGAGCCGTCGACGCTGTTCTGACCCGACCGGTCAGGCCGGCGACAGCGGCAGCAGCACGACGAACCGGGTGTCACCCGGCACCGACCGCACCCGGATGTCACCGTGGTGCTTGTTGACGACGATCCGGTAGGAGATGTCCAGCCCGAGCCCGGTGCCCTCGCCGACCGGCTTCGTGGTGAAGAACGGCTCGAAGATGCGCGGCCGGATCTCCGGCGGGATGCCGCCGCCGGTGTCGCCGACCTCCACGAGGAGCCGGTCCTCCTTGCGGCCGGTCCGGATGGTCAGCGTGCCGCTGCCGGCCATCGCGCCGAGCGCGTTGTCGATGAGGTTGGTCCACACCTGGTTCAGCTCGGCCGCGTACGCGGGAACGGGCGGCACGCTGCGGTCGTACTCCTTCACCACCCGCACGCCGGCGGGGATCTTGGCCTGGAGCATGACGAGCGTGGCGTCGAGCAGGTCGTGCACGTCCACCGTCTGGTAGGGCGCCCGGTCGAGCTGGGAGTACTGCTTCGCGGCGCCCACCAGCCCGGACACCCGGCCGACCGCGTCGTCGATCTCGCCCATGAGCAGCTCGGTGTCGATGGTGTAGGTGATCCAGTGGATCGCCGACTCCAGGTCGTCGGCGCCGACGGCGGCGTCGACCTGGGCCAGCCAGCCGCTGTCGATGCCCCCGGCGACCAGCGTCGGGGCGAGTTCCCAGGCCCCCCGGACGCCGTGCTCGTCGAGCCAGTCGGCCAGCTCGTCCTCGGCGTCGCTGGCCGCGAGCGGGGTCAGCGCCGGGGCGGCGGCGGCCCGCTTCACCGCCTCCTCCTGCAGGGCCACGAGGTCGTGCAGGCGCCGGCCGTCGAGCCGGCCGTCGGCGATCATGGCGAGCTTGTGCCGCATCTTGGCGACCCGGCCGCGCAGCGCCGAGGTGGCCCGCACGGCCGCCGCCGCCGGGTTGTTCAGCTCGTGGGTGAGCCCGGCCGAGAGGGCGCCCAGGGCCAGCAGGCGTTCCCGCTCGCCCACGATGGTCTGCGTGTTGCGCATCCCGACGAACAGCCCCTCCAGCAGGTGGGTGGCCATCGGGAACCAGCTGCGCATCGCGTCGGCGATGATCTGGGCGGGGAGCGCGAAGACCGCGCAGTCGGTCACCGCGAAGAGGCTGTTCAGGTAGCGCTGCTCGGCCAGGTCGCCCACGTACGCCTGCATGGCACCGCCGTAGACGCCGGGCTGGCTGGTGCGGCTGAGCTCCACGTCGTCGCCCTGAACCCGGCGGTGCAGTGTCACCGTGCCGTCGAGCAGCACGTAGAAGCAGCTCGCCGGCTCGCCCTCGACGTAGACGGCCTCGCCCGCGGTCCGCCGCTCCACCCGGCCGTGCTCGGCCAGGTGCGCGAGCTGCTCCGGGCTGAGCGACTCGAAGAGGAAGAGACGCCGCAGGTCGTCCGGGGCGAGCCGGTCGCTGTCGGTGCTCACTGTGCCTCCCTGGTTCGCGACTGCGGGGCTCGCAAACCCGGCTCACTCCTCGCGCTCACTGTGCCTCCAGGTAGCGGTGCACGAGCGAGACCGCCATGGCGCCCTCGCCCACGGCCGAGGCCACCCGCTTCACCGACTCGGCCCGCACGTCACCGGCGGCGAAGACGCCCGGCATGCTGGACTCCAGGTGGTACGGGTCGCGGGGCAGGGCCCAGCCGGCCGGCCGCCGGCCGCCCCGGGTGAGGTCCGGTCCGGTGAGGACGAAGCCCCGGTCGTCCCGGGCGACCGCGCCGTCGAGCCAGTCGGTGTGCGGCTCCGCGCCGATGAACACGAACAGCCACGAGGTGTCGACCCGCCGCGTCTCGCCGGTGCGGGTGTCGCGCAGGGTCACCTCCTCCAGGTGCTCCTGACCGGCGCCGCCGACCACCTCGGTGTGCGGGTGGACCTCGATGGTGTCGATCCGGGCGATCTGCTCGATCAGGTAGCTGGACATCGAGCGGGTCAGGTCGTCACCGCGGATCAGCAGGTGCACCCGGCGGGCGTACCGGGAGAAGTGCACGGCGGCCTGGCCGGCGGAGTTCGCGCCGCCGACGATGTAGACGTCCTCCCCCGAGCAGCTCGGCGCCTCGCTGGCCACCGAGCCGTAGAAGCAGCCCCGCCCGGTCAGCTCCGCCAGCCCGGGCGCGGGCAGCATCCGGTAGGAGACGCCGGTGGCGAGCACCACCGTGTGCGCGGCGACGCTGCTGCCGTCGGCGAACCGCAACACCCGCGCCGCCCCGGCGTCCTCCAGGGAGACCACCTCGCGGGCGCTCAGCAGCTCGGCGCCGAACCGCAGCGCCTGCCGGCGGGCCCGGTCGGTCAACTGGGCGCCGGAGACCCCGTCGGGGAAGCCGAGGTAGTTCTCGATCCGGCTGCTCTGCCCCGCCTGGCCACCGGTGGCCCGCCGCTCGATCAGCACCGTCCGCAGCCCCTCCGAGGCGCCGTAGACGGCGGCGCCGAGCCCGGCCGGGCCCGCGCCGACGACCACCAGGTCGTAGAAGTCCGCGGCCGGCGTCGTGGCCAGCCCGACCTGCGCGGCCAGGTCGGCCGTCGTCGGCTGCACCAGCGACTTGCCGTCGGCCGTCACCACCAGGGGTACGTCGTTCGCCGTCACCCCGGCCGCCGCCAGCAGCTCGGCGCCCTCCGGCTCGTCGGCGAGCACCCAGCGGAACGGCACCAGGTTGCGGGCCAGGAAGTCCCGGGCCTTGAACGACGGGGCCGACCAGCGGTGCCCCACCACGCGCAGCTCGGCGGCGGCCGTGGCCGCACTGGCCGTCCACGCCGCCAGCAGCTGGTCCAGCACCGGGTAGAGCTTCTCCTCCGGCGGGTGCCACGGCTTCAGCAGGTAGTGGTCGAGGTCGACCACGTTGATGGCGTTGATGGCGGCGTCGGTGTCGGCGTACGCGGTGAGCAGCACCCGGCGCGCGGCCGGGAAGAGGTCCATGGCGGCCTCGAGGAACTCGATGCCGTTCATCTGCGGCATCCGGTAGTCGGCGATCAGCACCGCCACCTGCTCGCCGCGGAGCTTCAGCTCGCGCAGCGCCTCCAGTGCCGCCTCGGCCGAGTCGGCCCGCACCACCCGGTAGCGGTCGCCGTAGCGGCGCCGGAGGTCCCGGGCGACCGCCCGGGAGACGGCCGGGTCGTCGTCAACGGTGAGGATCGCGGGGTTGGGCATGGCGTCTACTAAAGCACCCTCGCCGGCCGATCCCCACTGCGCGCCGTGGCGGCCCCGCTCACCCGGGCCGCCCGCGCTCGGCGGGCGGGACCGGGTCGGCGTACGCCCCGGGCGGTCCGCTGTAGCGCCGGCCCTGCGGGTAGGGCAGCGCGTTCGGCGTGCAGCCGTGCAGGCCCAGCGTCTGCTGCTGCATCACCGGCGCCGGCCGGCCCCGCCCCGGGCAGCGTTCGTGCCCATGGCCGAGCCGGTGGCCGACCTCGTGGTTGACCATGTACCGGCGGTAGGTGGCCAGGCTCGCGCCGTAGGCCGGCACGCCACCGGCCCACCGGGCGACGTTGAGCACCACCCGGTCGCCACGGCGGCAGGAGGTGTAGCCGTCCGACCCGTCCCGGCACAGTTCGTCCCGGGTGCCGGGGGTGGCGAGATAGACGGTGAAGTCGGCGGGCTGGTCGCGCCCGACCCGGCGCAGCGCGAGGGTGCCGTCGGCGGTCCAGCCCCGCGGGTCGGTCAGGGTGCGGGTGACCTCCGCGGCGAAGTCGGCCGGCGGCACCCCGCCGATGTCGCCCTCCACGGCGACCCGGTAGCGCAGCAGCCGGCCCGTACCCCCGGTGGTGGCGGGCTCGGCCGCGGCGAACCGCCACCGGCCGTGGCCGGCCGCGGGATAGCTGATCCGGACCGGCTGCTGCCGGACGGGCACGGGCGCCGCCGCGGGCACGGTGGCGGCGGCGGGACCGGCCGGCGGGGCGGCGGCCCGGCCGGCCCCGGGTGCCGTGCAGCCGGACAGCAGCGCGGCCAGCAGTAGCATCGTCCCGCCACCGCGAGCCCGGCCCACCGTCGTCGTCATCCTCGTCGCTCCCCTCGCCGTGCCGGTCGTGCGCAGGGAGGAGGACGGGTGACCCGATGACAAAGTTGGTCCGGCGGGGACTCAACCTTTCGCCCGCCTCACCCGTCCTGTTCCAGGTGAGCTGTCGAGAGGGCGGGCATGGCCCGGGGTGACGCGGAGTTCGTCGAGTTCGCCACGGCGGCGTCGGCGCGGCTGGTGCACGCCGCCTTCCTGATGACCGGCAACCATCACCAGGCCGAGGACGCGGCCCAGACGGCGCTGGTCCGCACCTACGCGTCGTGGTCCCGGATCCGTGGCGGCGACCCCTACGGCTACGCCCGGTCGGTGCTGGTCAACCACCTCGTCGACACCTGGCGGCGGCCGATCCGGGAGTACCCCACCGAGGACCTGCCGGAGCGGCACGGCGGCGACGTGGCCGACGAGGTGGCCACCCGGCGCTGGTTGCTCGGCATCCTCGGCACGCTCACCCCGCGCGAGCGGGCCGTCGTCGTCCTGCGCCACTACTTCGACCTTCCGGAGGCCCAGGTGGCCCGCGAACTCGACGTCTCGGTGGGGACGGTCAAGAGCACCTCCTCCCGGGCCCTGGAGAAGCTGCGCGCCGCGGGCCTGACCGCGCCGGAGCCGCAGGGGAGCCGGCGGTGAACGAGGTGGACGAGCTGCGCCGCGCCATGCGCGTGACCGAGCGGGCCGACCGGACCGGTCTCGACCTGGCCGGCATCATGCGGGAGGGCCGGCGGGTGCGCCGCCGCCGGCGGGTCGCCGGGACCGGGGCGGTGGCCGTGGCGGTGGCCGCCGTGGTCATCGGCGGCGGCGCCGTGGCGCGGATCCACCCGCCGGAGCCGCCCGCGCCCGGGCCGGTCGCCACCGCGCCCGTCGTCGACCCGACGACCGGCGGCCCCGGCCCGACGGCGACCGCGGACTCCGGCCCGGTGGAGCCCCGGCCCCGGCCGGTCGGCGCCGTGGTGGGCACCGGCATCCGGTACGGCGACGACGAGCGGGTCTTCTACGTCGTTCCCGTCGACGTGCCCGAACTGCCCGGCGTGACGATCGGCCTGGCCGCCGGCCGGCGCTCCCCCACCGGCGGGCTGACCACCGACTACCTCGTCAACGACGTGGCGGGCAGCGACCGCCGGCCGGGCTTCCACGAGATCGGCTACGACCCGCAGGGACGGGTGCCATCCGTCACCCCGGTGCCCACCTTCGGGTACTTCGTCGGGCCCGCCGCACGGATCGTGGGCACCGTCGACGGCCGCCACGTCGAGGCCCGGCTGGCCCGGTGGAGCGAGGACCCGCAACTGGTGATCTTCTGGTTCGACCCGGGGGTGCTGACCCCCGCGACGCCCCTGGACGGGATCGTCGCCCGCGACGCCCGGGGCGGACGGCTGTGACCGGCCACCGGTGGTGGCCGCCGGCCCGGACGGTTCTAGGCTGGGGCGGCAACGCCGAGCTTTTGACCAGGGAGGGAACGCCATGAGCCAGACCGAGCGGACCGACATCGCCGACGAGTGGAACGTGGCCGAGGACGACGGGGTCCTGGACGCCTCGGACACCCTGGACGACGACCGGGTCGGCGATCCCCTCGACACGGGCATCGTCGCCGCCGACCACTGGACGGCGGCGAACCGGTTCGGCACCACCCCCGCCGAGGAGCGGGCCGGCGAGTCCCTCGCCCAACTGCTCGCCCAGGAGGAACCGGACATCGACCCGTACGCCGAGGTGGGCGACGACGAGGACGAGCTGACCCGCCGGGGCTACGAGCGGGAGGCGCGGACCGGCCGCCTGGTCGCCGAGGACGCGGGCCTCGGCGAGGACGAGGAGGCGGACGCCGTCGCCTGGGACGCCGGCATCGACGGGGGCGGGGCCAGCGCCGAGGAGGCCGCCATGCACCTGGTCGACGACCCGAACGGCCCCGGGGACGGCCCCCTGCGCTGACGGTGGGCCGGGTGGGGCCGGTTCAGCAGCGCTCGGCGAAGACCTTCATCACGCCCACCACGCCGGCCGGGGTGCAACTCGCCTCCGGAGTGCCGCTGGTCAGGCGGGGCCGCGGGCGGCCGTGGTCGACCGGGCCGGCGGCTCGACCAGCGTTGGCACATCGCTCGCGTTCCGGACACGTCCGGTCCATCTGGCGCCAATAACGTGCACCCGCCAATCGTTCGGCGTCAGGCAAGGTGGGTTTCAGTCATGGCACAGGTCGACCGTCGGAATTTCCTGAAGATGATGAGCGCTCCGGTGGCGGCGGCCGCCCTGCCGGTGGACTTCAGCAAGGCCCTCGCCATCCCGGCGAACAACCGCACCGGTTCCATCGAGGATGTCGAGCACGTCATCATCCTCATGCAGGAGAACCGCTCCTTCGACCACTTCTTCGGCACCCTGCGCGGCGTCCGCGGCTTCGGTGACCCGCACCCGGTGACGCTGCCCTCCGGCCGGAGCGTCTGGCACCAGCCGAACGGCTCGGCCGACCTGCTGCCCTTCCGGCCCGAGGTGCCGGACCTCGGGCAGACCTTCCTCCCCGACCCGCCCCACGGGTGGGCCGACACCCACGGCGCCTGGAACGGCGGCCGGTACGACAAGTGGGTGCCCAACAAGGGTGTGGTCACCATGACCCACCACACGCGCGGCGACCTGCCGTACCACTTCGCCCTGGCCGACGCCTTCACCGTCTGCGACAACTACCACTGCTCGGTGCTCGCCTCGACCGACCCCAACCGCTACCACATGTGGACCGGCTGGGTCGGCAACGACGGCAAGGCCGGCGGCCCGGTCATCGACAACGCCGAGGCGGGTTACGACTGGTCGACCTACCCGGAGCGGCTGGAGCGCGCCGGCGTGTCCTGGAAGGTCTACCAGGACGTCGGCCTGGGGCTGACCGCCGAGGGCTACTGGGGCTGGACCGGCGACCCGTTCATCGGCAACTACGGCGACAACTCGCTGCTCTACTTCCACCAGTACCAGAACGCCCGGCCCGGCAGCCCCCTCGCCGACCGGGCGAAGACCGGCACCGAGATCTCGACGCAGGACCGCTCCCCCGAGGCGCTGCTGGCCGACTTCCGCCGCGACGTGGCGAACGGGACGCTGCCGCAGGTGTCCTGGATCGTCGCGCCGGAGGCCTACAGCGAGCACCCGAACTGGGGCCCCGACTACGGCGCCTGGTACATGTCGCAGGTCGTCGACATCCTGGCCAGCCACCCCGAGGTGTGGAGCCGGATGGCGCTGTTCATCACGTACGACGAGGAGGGCGGCTTCTTCGACCACGTGGTGCCGCCGACGCCGCCGCAGAGCCGCGCCGAGGGCCTCTCCACGGTGGCCACCACCAACGAGATCTTCCCCGGCGACGCACGGCGCGCGGCCGGCCCGTACGGCCTCGGCATCCGGGTGCCGATGATCGTCGTCTCGCCGTGGACCCGGGGCGGTTGGGTCAACTCGCAGGTGTTCGACCACACCTCGCTGATCCGCTTCCTGGAGGCCCGGTTCGCCAAGGGCAATCCCGACCTCGTCGAGGCGAACATCACGCCGTGGCGTCGCGCGGTGGTCGGCGACCTGACCAGCGCGTTCGACTTCCGGACCCCGAACGCCTCGCCGCGGGTGAAGCTGCCGGACACCGCCGACCTCAAGCCGGTCGACCTCACCCGCCAGCCCGACGAGGTGCCGGTGCCGCCGGCCGACCCGGCCCTGCCCCGCCAGGAACGCGGGGTACGGCCCGCGCGGGCCATCCCGTACACCCTGCACGTGGACGGGCGGGCGGCCGGCACGTCGTTCCACCTGGACTTCCGCAACTCCGGGGGCGCCACCGGTGTCTTCGGCGTCCGTTCTGCCGACCCGGCCCAGCCGCCCCGCACCTACACCGTGGAGCCGGGCCGGCAGGTGAGCGACACCTGGGACGCCACCGCCGGGTACGACCTCGAGGTCCACGGGCCGAACGGCTTCTTCCGCCGCTTCACCGGCGGCGCGGGCGCCGGGGTGGACGTCCGGGCGCGGTACGACGAGCGCGACCACCACGTCGGCCTGACCCTGGTGAACCAGGGCACGAAGCGGGTCGAGGTGACGGTCGCCGACCGCTACTCGTCGCGGCGGACGAGGCTGTCGCTCAAGCCCGGTGAGACGGCGTCTCCCACCTGGTCGCTGTCGCGCTCGCACGGCTGGTACGACCTGACCGTCACCCTCTCGGCCGACGCCGCCTTCACGGTCCGGTACGCCGGTCACGTCGAGAACGGCAAGCCCAGCATCAGCGACCCGGCCATGGGCGGCCTGGTCTGATCCGCCCCGGGGTGACCGTCGCGCCTCCGATCGGAGGCGGGACGGTCACCCCGGCCACCCGTGCGGCGTCGCCTATCCGACGCCGGTGTTCCCCCGCGCGGCCGTCACGTCGTTCACTGTCGCCACGCCGGACCAGGGGAAGGGGTCTCGACATGACGATCAGCCACTGCACGGTCGGTCACGGGCCGCACCGGGTGCTGGCCCTGCACGGGTGGTTCGGCTCGGCGCGGGGCTGGGGCTGGCTGCCGGAGCTGATCGACGCCGAGCGCTTCACCTGGGCGTTCCCGGACTACCGGGGCTACGGCGAGCGCACCGGCGTGGCCGGCGAGCACACCATGGCCGAGATCTCCCGCGACGCCCTCGAACTGGTCGACTCCCTCGGCTGGGACACCTTCTCGGTGGTCGGGCACTCCTTGGGCGGCAGCGCGGCCCAGCGGGTCCTCGCCGACGCCCCCGGGCGGGTGACCCACCTCGTCGGCGTCAGCCCGGTCCCGGCCGGCGGCGTGCCGTTCGACCTCCAGGCCTGGACGCTGTTCGACGGCGCGGCCGCCGAGCCGGCCAACCGCCGGGCGATCATCGACCTCACCACCGGCAACCGGCTGTCCGGCCGGTGGCTGGACGAGATGGTCCGGTTCTCCCTGAACCACTCCACCCCGGAGGCGTTCGGCGCGTACCTCACCGCGTGGGCGCGTACCGACTTCACCGACGAGGTGAAGGGCCACCCAGTGCCGGCGCTCGCCGTGGTCGGTGAGCACGACCCCGCGCTGGGCGCCGACACGATGCGCGAGACCTGGCTGCGTCACTACCCCAACGCCCGGCTCGAGGTCCTCGCCAACGCGGGGCACTACGCCATGTACGAGACCCCGGTACGGCTGGTCACGGTGATCGAGGACTTCCTCGGGCGGTGACGCCGGTCCGGCGCTCACGGCGTCGCCGGCCGCCGCCCGCGGGTCGACACGAACTGGTACGACATCACGGCGAACTTCGGGTCCCGCAGCAGCCGGCGGAACGCCTCCAGCTGGCCCGGCGACACACCGGCGTCGAGCAGCTCCGGCTCCAGCTGCCGGGAGTTCGTCCCGTACAGCGACGCGCCGAGGGAGCCGGCGGGCCAGCTCTGCGCGTGGGTGACCGTGTCCACCTCGACCAGCCCCGCCGCCACCAGTTCGCCGTGCACGTCCTGCGCCCAGGCCAGGTCGGCGCCGTGGCTCTGCAGGATGTCGAGCATCGCGTCGGTCACCTGGGCGAAGAGTTTCGCCGCGTCGTCGCTCGGCGCGGTCAGCACGCGCAGCGGCACGGTGCAGTCGAACTCCTCGACGACCAGCCACCCGCCGGGGGCCAGCGCGCCGGCCAGGGAGGCCAGCACGCGCCGCCGCTCCGGCAGGTGCAGCAGCACGAGCCGGGCGTGGATCAGGTCGAAGGCGTCACCGGGCGGCGGGTCGGTGCGCACGTCGTGCCGGCGCACGTCGAGGTTGCCGCCGGGCGTGAGGTGGGCGGTGTCGAGGTCGGTGGCCACCACCCGGCCACCCGGGCCGACCGCCCGGGCCAGGCTGCGGGCGACCGAGCCGCCGCCGGCGCCGACCTCCCAGCACGCGCCGCCCGGGGTGAGCACCGGCGGGGCGATCCGGCGCGCGGTGATCGGGTCCAGGAAGGACTCCAGCGCCCGCAGCTGGGGCACGGCCTCGGGAGCACCGTTGTCGAAGGCGTAGTGGGTGTCGTGGACGTGGGTCGGCATCGTTCCTCATCCCTGTCGCAGCGGGTCGGGGTCAGTGCCCGGCGTCGGACCAGAGCCCGGGCACCGGTCGGGGAGCCGGCGGCTCCGGGACCGCGGCGACGCTGAGCATCGCCGCCAGGACGTCCGGGTCGGCCCGGACCTCGTGCACCGGCCGGTCGTAGACGACCCGGCCGTATTCCAGCACCGCGATCCGGTCCGCCAGCTCGACGGCGTGCCGGAGCTGCTGTTCGACGAGCAGCACGGTCAGCCCGGTGCGGGCCAGCGTGCCGACGAGCTCGCGCACCCGGGCCGCCAGGTCGGGGGTGAGCCCCTCGCACGGCTCGTCCAGCAGGAGCAGCCGGGGCTGGCCGAGCAGGGCCCGGGCGATGGCCAGCATCTGCTGCTCGCCACCGGACAACTGGTCGCCGCGGTGGCGAAGCCGGGAGCCCAGCCGGGGCAGCAGGTCCAGGATCCGGGCCACCGTCCAGCCCTCGCCGCCGGGCGTCGCGGCCCGCCACGGCGCGGCGGCCAGGGCTAGGTGCTCGGCCACGGTCAGCCGGGAGAAGACGCGCCGGCCCTGCGGGACCAGGCCGACCCCGGACCGGGCGATCCGGTGCGGCGGCCGGCCGGCGACCGGCACGCCGCCGATCTCGACCCGGCCCGCGTACGGGCGCACCAGACCGGCGACGCTGTGCACGAGCGTGCTCTTGCCCGCGCCGTTGCGCCCCACCACCGCCTGGACGGTGCCGGTGCGCACCTCCAGGCTCACCTCGTGCAGCACGGTGCCGCCCGCGTAGCCGGCGCAGAGCCGGTCGATCCGCAGCATCAGGCCACCCCCTCGGCGTACGCCTCCCGGACCGGGCCGGAGGCGCGGATCTCGGCGGGCGTCCCGGTGGCCAGCGTCCGGCCGTCGCGCAGCACGGTCACCGTGTCGCAGAGCGCGTAGACCAGGTCCAGCCGGTGCTCGACCAGCAGCACCGCGACGGCGCGGGGCAGTGCCCGCAGGAACTCCAGGAGCCAGCCCACCTCGACGGCGGACAGCCCGGCGGCCGGCTCGTCGAGCAGCAGCAGCCGGGGCCGGCCGGCCAGCCCCACGGCGATCTCCACCTGCCGGCGCTGCCCGTGCGCCAGGTGCCCGGCGGGAACCGCGGCGATCCCGGTCAGGCCCACCCGCGCCAGCAGCGCGTCGGCCGTCCGCTCGGCCGCCCGCCGCCGCGCCGACGGGTGCCACCGGCCCGGCCGCACGGCCCGCGGCAGCGCGGCGACCAGCACGTTCTCCCGCACGGTCAGCGTCGACCAGACCGCGGGGCGCTGGTGGATCCGGCCGATGCCCCGGCGGGCCCGGGCCGCCGGACCCAGCCGGGTGACGTCCCGGCCGCCCAGCAGCACCCGGCCGCCGCCGGCCCGGGTGGACCCGGCGAGCACGTCCAGCAGCGTCGTCTTGCCGGCGCCGTTGGGCCCGATCAGCGCGTGCCGCTGACCCGCCGCGATGCGCAGGTCGACGCCGTCCAGAGCGGCCAGCGAGCCGTACCGCACGGTGATCCCGTCAGCGGACAGCAGCGGGGTCATGCGCGTACTCCCGTCGGTGTCGGGCGGTCCTGCGCCGCCCGGCGGGCCGGGACGGCCGGGAGCAGGCGGCCGCGTACCGGGGGCCGGCGCCCGCCGTCGGGCAGCAGGTGGACGGCGGCCACGAAGGCCAGCCCGAGCACCAGCGGCGCCTGCCCGGGGAGGACGCCGAACAGCCAGTCCCGGGCGGCCACCACGAGCGCGGCGCCGATCAGCGCGCCGCCCACCGACACCGTGCCGCCGATCACCACGCCCAGCAGGAGCAGGGCGGAGGTGTCGAAGCCGAAGTCGGCCGGCGAGACGAACTGCTGGGCGACCACCAGCAGGGAACCCGCGGCGCCCGCGACCGCGCCGGCCGCGACGTGGACGCCGGCGACGTGCACCGGCACCCGGTGGCCGCTGGCGCGCAGCCGCGCCTCGTCGTCCCGGCCGGCCCGCAGCAGGAGCCCGACCCGGGTACGCAGGACCAGCAGCACCACGCCGACCAGGGCGGCGACCACCACCAGGGTGTAGAGGTAGCGTGCCCGGTCGGTGGCGAGCAGCGGCATCCCCCACAGTGGGCGGGACGCGGGGACGCCGGCCAGCCCGTCGGTGCCGCCGGTCACCGACCGCCAGCGCCCGACGACCGTGACCGCGAGCTCGCCGACCGCCAGGGTGATCATCAGGAGCACCACGCCCCGCGCGGAGACCACCAGCGGCACGGTCACGGCGGCCAGCGCCGCGCCGGCCGCCGCGGCCACGCCCAGGTGCACGAGGCCCACGTCGGACAGGTGGCTGCCCACGACCGCGCTGGCGTAGGCGCCCGCCGCGTAGGGCGCGGTCTGCCCGAGGGTGGGCAGCCCGGCGACGCCCGTGAGCAGCCCGACGCTCACCGCCACGAGGCCGAGCGCCAGCGTGCGGGCGAGCAGCGCGACGGTGTAGTCGTCGACCGTCCACGGCGCCAGCACCAGGGCGGCCACCACCGCGGCGGCGACACCGCGGCGCAGCGCACGGACGGCTCCCTGCCTCACGTCGCGCTCCGGACCGTGGCCAGGCCGCGTGCCCGCACCGCGAGCACGAGCGCCATGGCGGCGAAGAGCAGGAACGGGGCCGCCGACGGGGCCAGCGCAACGCCCAGGGTCTGGATCTGCCCGACGGCCAGCGCGGCGAGCAGCGTGCCGGTCATCGAGCCGAGGCCGCCGAGGACGACGACCACCAGGGACAGCAGCAGCACGGCGTCGGCGGTGTCCGGCCCGGGGCCGATGATCGGCGCGCCGAGCACGCCCGCGGCGCCGGCGAGCGCCCCGGCGGCCGCCAGCACGCCGACCCGGATCCGCGCCGGGCTCACCCCGAGGACGGCGACCATCTCGGCGTCGTCGACGGCCGCGCGGACCAGCATCCCGGCCCGGGTGCGCCGCACCACGAGGTGGAGCAGGCCGGCGAGCAGCGCGGCCACCACGATGAACACCAGCCGGTACGCCGCGTAGCGGTGACCGGCCACCGCCACCGACCCGTCCAGCGCGGCGGGGACCCGCACCGGCGGGTCGTCCGGGCCGAAGGCGCCCACGAGCAGGCTCCCGCCGGCCAGCGCCACCCCGAACGTCAGCAGCGCCTGGGTGAGGTGGCTGCGTGCGGCGACCCGGGTGAGCAGCCCGGCGACCAGCGCGCCGGACGCGGTGGCGGCGACCACCCCGACGGCCAGCGCGAGCGCCAGGCTCGGCCAGCCGCCGTCCAGCAGCGCGGCCGCGGTGTAGCCGCCGATCGCGTAGAGGGTGCCGTGCGCCAGGTTCAGGATGCCGGCCACGCCGAAGCAGAGCACCAGCCCCGCGGCGGCGACGAAGACCAGCAGCCCGTAGGCGACCCCGTCCAGGGCGGGGACGACGTACGGGTCGAACCGGATGCCGGCGGCCACCGCGGTCACCCGCCGACGGTGGCGAGGTCGCCCACCACGGTGTTGGACAGCGCCCGGCCGTCCTGGCGCACCTGGCGCAGGTACCACTTCTGCACGGGTGCGTGGGTGGTCGGCGAGAACTGCCAGGTGCCGCGTGGGCTGGCGATCTGGCCGAGCTGGCCGATGGCGGCGTTGACGCGGTCCGGGGTCACGTCGTCCCCGGCTGCCGCGATGGCCCGGTCCAGCACGGCCGCCGCGTCGTAGGAGGCCATGGCGTACGTCGTCGGGGAGCCGTCGTGCTCGGCCTTCCAGGCGGCCACGAAGGCGCGGTTCTCCGCGTTGTCGAGGTCGGGCGAGTAGTTGAGCACGGAGTAGATGTCGCGGGCGGCCTCGCCCTGCGCGTTGAGCACGCCGCCCTCGGTGAGGAACCCGGCGGCGTAGAGCGGCAGGTCCTTCACCTCCGACTGGGCGTACTGCTTCACGAAGTCGACGGCGGCGCTGCCGGCGTAGAACGTGTAGACGGCGTCCGCCCCGGAGGCCTTGATCCGCGCGAAGTACGGGGTGAAGTTGGTGGTCGCCGGGAACGGGGTGAAGGTGGTCTTGCCGTCCGGGTTGGCCAGCTTGCCGCCGGCCTTGGCGAAGGCCTCGGTGAAGCCGCGCAGCTCGTCCCAGCCGCCCTGGTAGTCGGGGCCGATGGCGTAGACGCTGCCCTTGACGTCGTCGCGCACGTGCTGGGCGATCGCCTCCCCCGGCTCGTCGGACAGGTAGGAGGTGTGCCAGACCCGGGAGACGTCCTTCAGCTCGGGCCGGCCGTTGGAGCCGACGAACGGCACCTTCGTCTCGGCGAGCAGCGGGGAGACCGCCGCCACCGAGCCGCCGCCGACGACGCCGGTCAGCGCGACCACGCGGTCCTGCTTGAGCAGCTTCGTGGCGGCGGGCACCGCGGTCGCCGCGCCGTTGCCCTCGTCGGCGACCACGAGTTCCACCTCCCGGCCGCCGAGCTTGCCGTCGTGGGTGGACAGGTAGAGCTGGAAGCCGTCGCGGATGTCCTTGCCGACTGCCTGGTAGGTGCCCGACAGCGACGCCAGCAGGCCGATCCTGACGGGTGCGCCGGGGCCGGCGCCGCCCTCGCCGTCGGCGCACGCGGGTGCGGCGAGCAGGACGAGGGCGAGCAGCGCCGCGGTGCGGGCGCGGCGGTGCCGGGACGTGGTGAGGGACATGTGTGCTCCTGGATGAGGGGGTGGGGGTTCGGCGTGGGGGCGCCGACGGTCAGCGGCTGCGGCTCAGGGCCGCCCGGGCCGCGGGGGTCAGGGCGTCGCCGATGCGGTTGGCCAGCTCGGTCATCTCGTAGGAGACCTTTCCGACGTCGCACTGCGGGTCGGCGAGCACGAGCAGGGAGGCGCCGTCGTTGAAGGCCATGGAGAACATGAAGCCGCCCTCGAGCTGGGTGACGTTGGAGATGACCGCACCGGCGTCGAAGAAGGCGGCCGCGCCGCGGAGCAGACTCACCAGCCCGCTACCGGTGGCCGCGAGCTGGTCGGCCCGGTCGGGCGGGAGCCCCCGGGTGGCGGCCACCATGAGGCCGTCGCTGGAGATGGCGAGGGCATGGCTGACCTCGGTCGCGCGCTCGGCGAAGGCGTCCAGCAGCCAGCCGAGATCCTGGTGGTCGGTCACGTGCACTCCCTGTCGATCAGTTGTTGATCAGATTGGGCCGGCGGCCGGCGACCCCCCGGGCGTACGCGGCCATCGCGGTGGCCACCCGCGTCGGGTCGCGGTGCTCGGAGCGCTGCCGCGGCACCGTGACGCCGCCCGGCACCAGGTGCTGCTGCGGCTGCCGCTTCGGCAGGCCTGAGTTGGTCGTGCCGGCGACCTCGGGCGAGTCGGCCCGGGCCGCCGTACGCCAGGCGTCGTCGGCGGGGCTGGCCCACGGCGTGCCGTTCGCCGCGCCCGGACGGTCGGCCTGGAACCAGTGGTTGACCTGGTGGTAGATGACGAGTTCCTCAGCGGGCACGGGACTCTGGTCCGGTGCGGGAGCGGGCTGGAAGACGGGCGCGACGGGCAGCACCGGGTCGGCCGGAGGGCTGCCGGCCCACGGCTCCGGCGCCGCCCGGTAGGGCGGTGCGACAGCGGTCCGCGCCGCCCGCCGGGACGGCCGGGCGGGCGTGAGAAGGAACTCCTCCGGGGGGAGCGGCCGGATGATCGTCCCCGGGAGCGCCACCTCGGCGATGGTGCCGCGGCGTGGGCCCGGCCGGAGCTGCACGGCCACGTCGAGCCGCTTGGCGAGCTGCCCCACCACGACCAGACCCATGGCCCGCACCGCGGCCACGTCGATGGCGGGCGGGCGGGCGAGCAGGTCGTTGAGCTGCTGGCGCCGCTGCGGGGACAGTCCGACACCCTCGTCGCTGATCTGGACGATCACCCGGTCGCCGAGGCTGCGGCCGGTCACCCAGGTCTCGGTGCCCGGCGGCGAGTAGCCGGTGGCGTTCTCCATGAGCTCGGCCAGCAGGTGCACGACCTCGTCGACGGACTCGGCGCCCACGGCGACGTCGCCGTCGACCAGGCCGAGACGGATGCGGGCGTAGTGCTCGATCTGGCTCTGCGCCGCCTGGAGCACCTGTTGCAGCGGCACGTCGTGGTGGCGTACGCGCCCGACGCCGACACCGCCGAGCACGAGCAGGCTCGCGTTGATCCGTCCCATCCGGGTGGCCAGGTTGTCCAGCGTGTAGAGCTGGTGCAGCCGGTCCGGGTCGGTCTCGTCCTTCTCGACCCGGTCGACCTGGGCCAGCACGGCGTCGACGAGGCGCTGCTCGCGCCGGCTCAGGTGGATGAAGATCTCGGCGGTGTTGGCCCGCATCACCGCCTGCTCGGCCGCCGTCCGCACCGCCGCCCGGTGCACCGCGGTGAAGGCCTGGCCCACCTCGCCGATCTCGTCGTCGCTGGACGGCTCCAGCGCGTCCCCGGCCTGCCGCCGGGCCAGCTCGTCGGGATCCACCGAGGAGCTGTCCGGCTGTTCGAGGCGGGCCACCACCTGGGGCAGCCGCTCGAACGCGACCGCGTTGGCCGCGTCGCGCAGCCGGCGCAGTCGCCGGGTGATCTGCCGGGCCACCGCCCAGGTGACCAGCGTGGTGAGCACCAGGGCCACCACGACGGCCGCCGCCTCCACCACGGTGCGCTGCCGCTGGTCGGCATGGGCGGTACGCACGTCGTCGAGCACCACCACGTCGACCCGCTGGCGCAGCTCGGCCAGGCGCACGGACCACTGCCGGGTGGCCGTGACCCAGGTGTCGAGGTCGAGTTCCAGCGGGCTGCCGGCGACACTGCGGGACACCTGGTCCTGCATCCGTTGCAGCAGCAGCGCGCTCTCGCCGCTGGCGGCCTGCTCCCACCAGCCCCGCCAGGCGGGCCGGGCGAGTGCCAGGAAGGCGAGGCCCTGCTCGGTGAGGCCGGTCCGGGCGGCGGTGATGTCCTGCTGCATGGCGGGGGTCAGCTCGTCGGCGGCGATCGCGCGCAGGACGGCGACCTGCTGCTGGCCGATCGCCTCGGCCACCTTGGACAGCGCCGCGGAGGCCCGGATGCCGTCCGCGATCCGTGCGTTGACCACGCCGAGGGTGACGCTCTCGCGCAGGCTGAGCAGGTCGGCGATGACGATCCGGTAGCTGAAGGTCATGGCCGACACCGAGGCGCGCTCCGCCGTGCGCACCTGAGCGCGCAGCGGCGGCAGGCCGGCCAGCCCCGCGTCGATGCGCGGCAGGACGGCCTGGTCGGCGGCGGAGCCGCCGGGCAGCTTCGCCCGGTGCCGGCGGTAGTGGGCGACGGCGGCGTCGGTGGCCGTGGTGGCGTCGGCGAAGGCGTCCTGCTGCTCCGGCCCGCCCCGGGTGAGCAGGTCGGCGGCGACGATGCGCTCGTTCTGCAGCCGGTGGGCCAGGTCGCCCGCCTCGGCACCGAGCTGGGCCAGGAGGCCGAGGTCGCTGGCGCGGGTGGTCTGGCGGGCGCTCTCGGTCAGGGCCAGGCCGGCGAAGCCCAGCACGGCGACCAGCGGAGCCGCGACGATGAGGCGCATCCGGGCGGCAATCTTCCAGCCGCGGCGGCGGGTCGGGTAGGGTCGGGCCGCGTGGGACCTCGTGCTCGACGCCAAGGCTGACTCCCCGCACTCATCAACAACGGTCTATCTGCATTTGCGGATTGCACGTTTCATTGCGCCGGAAGCCGTGCGCTCAGGCCAGACCTGTCGGTGGTACAAACAGCCCGTACCAGCATCTGTACCCAGAGTTGGCAGCGCCGGCGGCGCGCGTGCCGCCCAGCCCCTTCCGGGCGTCAGCGCCGCGCGGGCGGCGCGGACGGCGGGCCGTCGACCTCCGGCTGGCCGAGCACCTGACCGATGAGCTCCCGCAGCTCGTCGATGGCCGCCACCACGGCCCCCGGGTCGCGCGCGTCCCGCCGCGGGGCCGGCGGGTCGTCCAGCCGCGCCACCTCGCCGAACCGGGGCCCGCGCCGGCCGTCCGCGGCCAACTGCTCCGCCGCGACCTGGGGCCACAACGCCGCCAGCCGGCCACCGGTGCCGAGCACCTCGTCGCACCGGACGGCGAACTCCTGGCTGCCGAACCGGCGGCCGGACTCGACGGCGGCGACCGTCTCCCGGCTGAACCGCACCCGCTCCGCCAGCGCCCGCTGGGTCAGCCCCTGTCGCGTCCGCCACCGGCGCAACTCCGCGCGAAAGCGATGGCTGGCGGCGGAGTGAGCGGCGCTCGACGGGGGCGTGCGATCCATGTGCTCACCTTCGCGACGCCGGCGCGGCGTCGACATGAGATCCGGGCGGGGTGATGACTGGGCATTCGCAGGGGACAATTCTTAACCCATCGACCGACGGGTGTGAAGACATGACTCCGCTCCGTGACGGCGCGCGCAGCTCAGCGCCCGGCACGGCCACGCCGGTCAGGCCGCCGTCTGCTGGACGGCCGGCGCCGCCGCCTCGACCACGACCGGCAGGCCCCGGTGCGCGCGGAACGCCACGTTCGGCTGGTACGACCGGCGGTGCCCCGGCGCCAGCCGCAGCCCGGGCACGGCCGCGGCGAGCCGGGTGAGGGCGATCCCGGCCTCCAGCCGCGCCAGTGCGGCGCCGATGCAGAAGTGCGGCCCGTGCCCGAACGAGAGGTGGTCGGTCGCGTCGGTCCGCTGCGGGTCGAACCGGTCGGGGTGGGCGAACACCGCCGGATCCCGGTTCGCGGCGCCGATGAGCAGCAGGCAGCGCGCCCCGGCCGGGATCGTGACGCCGTCCAGCGTGACCGGCCGGCTGGTCACCCGCAGCCAGCCGTCGATGGCGGGCGCGAAGCGCAGGGTCTCGGTGAGGAACGCGGGCACCCGGTGCGGCTCGGCAGCGATCGCCGGCCAGCGGTCGGGGTCGGTGAGCGCCTGGTCCAGCGCGTGGGCGAGCAGCCCCGCGGTGGTCTCGTGCCCGGCCACGAGCAGGTTGAACACGATGCTCGACACCTCGGCGACCGTGAGCACCTCGTCGTCGCCGCCCCGGTACGCGATCAACTGGTCGACGTAGCCGTCGCCGGGGCCGCCGCCGTCGAGCCGGTCACGCACGAGCGCCTGGCAGTAGCGCCAGAACTCCAGCAGGCCCTGGGCGAGCCGGACCTGCTCCGCCGGCTCGGGCCGCCCCCACACCAGGGCGATCTGCCCGTCGGCCCAGGCCCGGACGCGGGCGATGTCCCGCTCGGGCACGCCGAGCAGGTCGAGAAGCACCAGCAGGGGCAGTTCGGTGGTGAACTCCGACACGAGGTCGACCTGCTGGCCGGCGCGCGCGACGAGGCGGGCGACCAGTTCGTCGACCCGGCGCCGGACGATCGCGCCGTACCGCTGCTCGACCCGGTCGGCGGTGTTCGCGAAGGTGGCCCGCAGCGCCCGGCGGGTGCGCGGATGCACCGGCGGGTCGGCGGCGGCCGTGGTGGGCGGGGCGTCGATCTGCAGGATGACGGCCAGCGCCTCCGGGCAGACGTCGTAGACCGGCGCGAGGGTGAGGGCGTTGCGGAAGCTCTCGGTGTCGCCGAGCGCCCGGCGCACGTCGGCGTGCCGGGTGATCAGCCAGAGCCCGAGGGCCTCGTCGTGGTGCACCCCGCCCGGGGAGTCGAGGAGCCCTCGCCACACCTGCGCCGGATCGGCGAGGTACGCGCCGGTGAACGGATTCCACCGCATGACCGCCTCCTGACCTGGCGACCCGGCGACCCGTCGGTGCCGGCACCTTTCACGGTGCGCCATTCCGCGAATCAAGTCAAGATTTGTCGACGTCAATAGAATTTGCTTGGGAATTGCGTTCCTGGCGCCTTGCGAATTCCTCGCCCGTCTGCAAATTGCGACCTGCCCGTTGCGCATCGACACCGGCCATGAGCAGCCCGAACGACCCTACGCCGAGCAGGTGATCAGAGGGGATTCGGCCATCAACCAGCCGTCGCGGAAATGGACGGCCATTCGTCAAGCACCGGCACCGGGCAGCAGCCGGCGGAACAGTTCGACAAGGGTCGCCGCGTGGGTGCCGTCCGGATCCAGGTCGGGCCGGAAGTCGGCGATGCTCACGCCGAGCAGCCGGGGCCCGGCGACGAGTGGCGCCAGCAGGTCGGCCACCTGCCCGGCCGTCGGCCCGCCGGGTTCCGGGTAGCTGACGGCCGGCATGGCCGCCGGGTCGAGCACGTCGCAGTCGACGTGCAGCCAGACACCCCCGTCGACACCGGCGAGCAGGGCCGCGGCGCGCTCCCCGCACCGGCGTGGCGCGCCGACGACCGCGGGAGCGTCGATGCGCCGGATACTGTCGGGCAGCCGGGCCACCTCCGCTGCGGCCTCCGGGTCGAGGTCACGGGTGCGGTGGCCGACCAGCACCACGTCGGCGGGCGCGACGAGCGGGGCGGTCGACCCGGCCGGCGCCGTGAGCCGCTCGGGCCCGGAGCCGGTGAGGAGAGCCAGGTCCATGTCGGCGGTCTCCCCCGTCGGCGAGGAGGGACCGTCGAGGTAGTCGGGGTGCCCGTCGACGAACCAGAGCCCCACCCGGCCCCGGCTCCGCCGCAGCCAGGGCAGGACACCCAGCAGCAGGCTGCAGTCCCCGCCGACCACGAGCGGCCGGTGGCCGGGCCGGCGCCCGGCGGCGGCGTCGAGCCAGTCGGCGAGCACGGTCGCCGCCCGGGTGGTCTGTTCCAGGGCGCGTACGCCGGTGGCGTCGTCCCGCCGGTCGTCGTCGATGACGATCGGGGCGTCCCCGGCGTCGTCGGGGACGAGCTCCGACAGCCCGGCCGCCCGCAGCGCGGCCGGCGCGAGCCGCTCACCCCGGCCGAGCCCCGAGCAGTCCCACGGCGCCCCCGCCAGATACCAGCCCTGCGCTGTCACGCCCCCATGGTGGCATCCCGGGCCGTGCGGAGCGGCGGTATCGGGCGGCCACCCGCACCGGCCGGCTGGGCGGGCGGCGTGTGAGGATGCCGTCATGCGTGCCGTGATCTTCGACGAGTTCGGTGCCCGGCCCGAGGTCCGCGAGGTCCCCGACCCCGTGGCGCCGCCCGACGGCGTGGTGATCCGGGTCGAGGCGACCGGGTTGTGCCGCAGCGACTGGCACGGCTGGCAGGGGCATGACCCCGACATCCGCCCGCCGCACATCCCCGGGCACGAGTTCGCCGGCGTCGTCGCGGCCGTGGGCGCGGGCGTCCGCGGCTGGCGGCCCGGCGACCGGGTCACCGCGCCCTTCGTCTGCGCCTGCGGGCAGTGCCCCGCCTGCCTGGCCGGCGACCAGCAGGTCTGCGAGCGGCAGACGCAGCCCGGCTTCACCCACTGGGGCTCGTTCGCCGAGTACGTGGTGGTGCGGCAGGCCGACGTCAACCTGGTCCGCCTCCCCGACGACCTGGACCACCCGACCGCCGCGGCGCTCGGCTGCCGCTTCGCCACGGCGTTCCGGGCCGTGGTCGGCCAGGGCCGGGTGGCGGCCGGCGAGTGGGTGGCGGTGCACGGCTGTGGTGGGGTGGGCCTGTCGGCCGTGATGATCGCGGCGGCCTGCGGCGCACGGGTGGTGGCCGTCGACATCGCCCCCGGCGCGCTGGACCTCGCCCGGCGCTTCGGCGCGACGGTCTGCCTGGACGGCGGTGAGTTCAGCGGACCGGGTGCGGTGGCCGCGGCCGTCCGGGAGGCGACCGGCGGCGGGGCGCACCTCTCCCTCGACGCGCTGGGCAGTCACGCGACCTGCGTGGCGTCCGTCGAGAGCCTGCGCCGGCGCGGCCGGCACGTCCAGGTCGGCCTCCTCCCCGTCGCCCAGGGTCGCCCGGCGCTGCCCATGGAGCTGGTGATCGCGTACGAGCTGGAGCTGCGGGGCAGCCACGGCATGGCGGCGCACGCCTACCCGGAGCTGCTCCGGCTGGTCACGGCCGGGGTGCTGCGCCCCGGCGAGCTGATCACCCGCACCATCGGCCTCGACGCGGTGCCCGAGGCGCTGACCACCATGGACGGGCCGGGGGCCGGCGGGATGTGCATCGTCGTACCCCGCTGAAAGCGCCGCGGACCGGGCCGGCCCCGGAGGGCCGGACCGGTCCGCGGCCGGGCTCAGTTGACGGTCACCGAGACGGTCCTCGGCGGCTGCTGCACCTGCCCGTAGTTGTCGACGCCCCGGATCGAGACCGTGTAGGTGCCCGCCGGGATCGCCGGCGAGGTGTACGCGAAGTTCGACCCCGGGGAACCCGGGCTGGTGAGGAAGGACGCGATCCACGGGAAGTTGCCCGGGGTGCCCGGCGTGCTGAACGTGCCGGCGGCGTTCATCCCCTGACCCGCGCTGTTGGAGATCTGGATGTCCACCCGCAGCATCCCGATGTCGTCGACGGCCCGGCCGGTGACCACGATGCGCCCGCCGGTGTAGACCTCGCCCTCGACCGGGGTGATGCTCGGCTCCAGCCGCGGGTCGAGGTCACCCGGGTAGACCAGGTACCGCGCGGTCGCGCCGGAGGTCGACCCGTCCTGCTGGCCCGCCGTGTCGACGGCCCAGGCCTCGACGCTGTACTCGCCCTTGGTCGGCAGGTCGATCGACAGGGTGAACGCGGTGCTCGTCGCGCCCGGCGCGGCCAGCGTGGCGTTCACCGTGGCGAAGGCGGCGGCCATGGTGCCGTTCGGCTGGACGTACCGGCCGGTGTCCAGGTCGCGCAGCGCCACCCGGACGCTCTGCACGCCCTTGTCGTCGGTCGCCGTGCCGGCCAGGTTGAGGTGCAACTGGTCGACGTTCTGGTCGACACCGGTGAAGCTGAGCCGGCCGTCGGGGAACGCGTCGCCGGGCACCTGCGCGGTGACGGTGAGCCGGCCCATGTTCGTGCCCGACGTGGTCAGGCCCAGGCTGTCGGTGGCGCGTACCCGGAAGTCGTAGACGCCCGGGGTGAGCGGCACGCTGGTGTACGACCAGGCGTACGACGGGGCGCTGAGGTTGGTCGGGGAGATCCGGTGGTAGGCCGCCACCGAGTCGGCGCCCCATGTGCCGTCGGCGGCCAGCGACTCCCGGGTGGTGTTGTTGCGCAGGTAGATCTCGACCGACCGGACGGCGTCGTCGTCCTGTGCGGTGCCGGAGAAGGTGATGGTGCCGCCCGGCCCGACGGTGACCGGTGCGGCCGCGGTCGGCGGGGTCATCGGCACCGGCGCCGTGATGGCGACCGTCGGCGGGACGCCGGTCGACGAGACGGTCCAGTCGCGGGTGTCGCCGCGCAGGTCGCTCTGGCCGGCGGTGTCGGTGGCCGTGGCGGTCATCTTCCACTGGCCCTCGATGGGCAGGGCCACCTCGAACTGCCAGGTGGTCGACAGCGCGCCGATCACGTCCGGCTCGCCGCGGAAGGTGTTGTAGACCGGCGCCACCGAGCCGTCGTCCTGGAGGTACCGGTTGTCGGGGGTGCGGAACGAGTAGGTCAGGGCGCTGACGCCCTTGTCGTCGGTGGCGGTGCCGGTGGCCACGAAGGTCTTCGTGGCGAGCAGCCCGCCGGGCGGCGAGTCGATCCGCGTCGACGGCGGCAGGTCGTCGAACCGGAACGTCTCGATCTTCTTGACCGCCTTCGTGGGGTCGCTGGTGCTGTTGCGGCCGAAGGTCTTCGCCTGGATCTGGTAGACGCCGGAGGGCAGCGACACCGGGAGCGTCCACGTCGTCGAGGTGGCGTTCACGGCGGCGACCGTGGCGTTGATGCTGTTGGACGCGCCCCACGTCGTCATGTCGTCCTGGAGGTACTGGCTGGTGTTCCGGTTCTGGATCTCGATCTGGACCCGGGTGACGCCGGCCGGGGCGAGCGCCTGGCCGCCCAGCGTGAACGACTCGTTGGCCTGCTTCACCGCGCCCTCGATGGGCGTGACGATGGTGGTGTCCACCGCCGACGGCGCCGGCACCGTGTTCAGGTCGAAGAAGCCGACCCGGCCCACGGTCTTGCCGCCCTTGACGTTGCCGTCGCCGCCGACGAGGAGACCCCGCGCGGTGGCCAGCATGGCCTTCTCACCCTCGTACGAGTTGGAGCCGGGGTTCCACTCCAGCGCGGTGCCGGTCTTCGGGTCGAGCGCGCCGAGATGGTCGCGGCGGACCACCTGGTCGCCGAGGCCGTAGCCGCTCAGGCCCTGGCCGGTGCCGTAGCCGACGTTGTCCAGGCCGGGCCAGGGGACGTTGGAGGTCGGCGACTCCTGCCAGCTGAAGTGGCCGCCGACGTAGACGGCGGTGGCCGTGATGGCGACCGAGTAGACGCTGTCGAAGTGCCGCGACACCCAGAGCGGCTGGACGTTGTCGGCGCCGGTCAGCGGGTACGCGATGGCGGTGTCGTTGATCGGCGGGCGGTCGCCGCCCGAGCCGCTGGTGACGACGAAGTAGGAGTCGTCCGGCGCGATGTCACCGGCGAACACCCGCTGGATGCCACCGACGAAGGAGAGGTTGTCCTCCCAGAGCCGGGTACGCCACGGCAGCAGGGCCTTGGTGGCGGTGTTGATCAGGGCGACGCCGTAACGGTCCTGGCCCGCGATCTGCCGGCCGGTGTGGACGACGAGCAGCTTGCTCCGGTCGTGGGTCAGCTTGAGCTGCTGCACGGTGAGCATGCCGCCGACGCCGATGCCACCGGTGAGCGGCAGGTTGAAGCCGGTGTCCACGGCGCCCGTGATCGGGTTGAGCGCGACCAGGCCGGGGCGGCTGACCCCGTTGACCGTGGTGAACTGGCCGCCCACGTAGACCGCGGTGCCGCTCACGGCCAGCGCGGTCGCGCGGGCGTTCGCGGTCGCCGTGAACGCCGCGATCGGCGCGCCGGTGGTCGGGTTGAGCTTCACGATCTTCCGCTTCGTGACGCCGCCGACCGTGTTGAAGGACCCGGCGACGTAGAGCGCCGACCCGTCGGGCGCCGCCTCGACGGCCTCGACGGACCCGTCGAACGTCGGCTTGAAGCCGGTGTCGACCTTGCCGGTGTCCAGGTTGTACGAGGCCAGCGACTTCTGCGCGATGGTCGCCCCGCCGACGTTGGCGATCGAGGTGAAGGTGCCGGCGATGAAGACCCGGTTGCCGATCACCTCCAGGTCCTTGATCTCGCCGTTGGTGATCCGCGGCGTGTCGGTACGCGGCGCCGTCGGCACCAGCCGGGTGTCACCCGGCACCACCTGCGCCGCGGTGGCGACCGTGCGCGCCGCGCCCAGTGCGGCGCCGCCGCTCATCGCCGCCGCGCCGGTTTGCACGGTGCTGCCGGCGCCCGTGGCGGTGAGCTTCGTCGCCACGGTGCCCGCGACCGCCGGTACGCCCATCACCACGACGGCCCCGGCGACCAGACCCGCGACGGTGCGACTCCAGACCTGCATCCAGTCAACTCCCTGTGAACGCCCGATACGGCACCACCGGGTC
This sequence comes from Micromonospora chaiyaphumensis, assembly GCF_900091435.1. GTDB lineage: Bacteria > Actinomycetota > Actinomycetes > Mycobacteriales > Micromonosporaceae > Micromonospora > Micromonospora chaiyaphumensis. The sequence continues at coordinate 62,228 of NZ_FMCS01000005.1, read as the reverse complement.
GGTCCCCGGCAACGTCCACCCGCCCGCGTGCCGGACGTCACCGTAGAAGGCAAGGTCCTCTCGCGGTACCGCGCCGCACCCGGATTCCACCGCACGGCCCCAATTCCGGCCACACCGGCGGGCCGCCCCACCTTCCGATGCAGGCCCGTTCCCCCGATCGGATGGCGGAGCCCTGCTCACCGGAGCCCCGGCCGCCTGATCGGCGGATCAACCGGCGGGATCGACGTGGTCCCGCCAGGAGTGCCGCGGCTCGTAGCCCAGCACCCGGCGGGCCTTGTCGATGCTCAGCAGCGTCTCGTGTTCCCCGAGCTCCCCGCGGATCTCGACGCCCGGGTAGACCTCGGCCATGAGGCCGGCACTGGACCTGGTCATCACGGTGTCGGCGTTGGCGATGATGAAGACGTCGGCGCCGGGGTGGTCGTGGGCGAGCGCCCGCTCGACCGCCTGGGCGCCGTCGCGGGCGTCGATGTAGCCCCACAGGTTCCAGCGGCGCAGCCGTGGGTCGGCCTGGAAGGCGGGGAACGCCGCGTAGTCCTCGACGTCCATCACGTTGGAGAAGCGCAGGCCGACCATCACCAGCTCGGGGTCCCAGCGGCAGAAGTGCCGCGCCATCTCCTCCTCAAGGGCCTTGTTGAGCGAGTAGGTCGACTCCGGGCGCGGCGGGTACTCCTCGTCCACCGGCGCGTACCGCGGCGGGGTGTCGAACGGCAGGCCCAACACGGTCTCGCTGGACGCCCACACGACCCGCTTGATCCCGGCCGCCCGGGCGGCGGCGAAGACGTTGTAGGTCGCGGCCGAGTTGTTCGCGAAGGTCACCGCGTTGGGCAGCAGCCCGGGCGCCGGGACCGCCGCCAGGTGCACCACCGCCCCGACGCCGCCGGCGTGCTCGTCGGCGCCGCCGGTGAACGCCTCCACCACCTGCCCGTAGTCGGTGAGGTCGACCTGGAGGAACTCGCCGTCGACGTCGCGCGGGTCGCGCCCGCCCGCACGGTCGACGGCGAGCACGTCGACGCCCGCCGCGCGCAGGTGCGCGACCACCGCGCGACCGAGCTTTCCGGCGGCGCCGGTGACGACGACCCGCGTGGGAACAACTGCTTCGTGACCACTCATGGTCACATCCTCCCCCGCACCGAGGACCGCCATCCCTTGACCACACGACGGCACCGCACGCCTCGCCCGCCACGGTCCCAGTTCGTCACCGAACTGCCGGAAATGCTCATGGGGAGCCCGTCTCCTGAAATGCCTGCGTCAAGTCGACATAGGAGTGGCACAGACGCATAGGGAGGATATGGCCGTGTGCATCCGGCCAAAACGCACCGACGGGACACCCACGGCCCCGGAGTCGGATTGTCAACAGTGGTGCCAGCGAGCCGTGACAGGGCCGGCGACACCGCCCTCCGGGCCTGCCCGACGAGGTCAAATCCCCTGGTACGGGCGGTGTGGCGACCATTCGGAGGCGAGGTCGACGGGCCCGTGCAGTCGCCTAGGTTACCGCCGCCGAAAAAATAGACGAACGTGCGAGCCCGTCGGCCGAACGCATCGACGGCCGTCCGATCCGGGGATCCCGCCGAAGATCACCGCTGCCGATGATGTGGACAGGAAATTCCTATCGAGGGATCTGCACCTGTCTTATGAAAACACTGATCACAAGGGTCGACGCCGGCAATTTTCTGGCCGACGCGACTCCTGCTCCGGCCTCCGCGGCACAACACCAGATGTGGCAGCTGAGCCGACTCGACCCGGGGACGACCACCTACCTGGTGCCGCTGGCGTACCGGCTGCACGGCCCGCTGGACGTGGCGGCCCTGTCGGCCACCTTCGACGACCTGGTCGCCCGGCACGCCGCCCTGCGTACCACCCTCGCCCCGGCGGGCGACGGCGCGCCCGGCGACGACGCGGGGCACCTGGTCCAGGTGGTCCACGAGGCCCGCCCGGGGCTCCTGCGCGTGCACGACCTGAGCGGGCTGCCCACCTGGCAGCGCGACCAGGAGCTCCAGGCCCGGATGCACGCCGAGGCGCACACCCCCGTGGACCTCGAGCGCGGCCCCGTGGTCCGCGCCCTCCTGCTGCGGTGCGCCCCGGAGGAGCACGTCCTCCTGCTGACCTTCCACCACGTCGCGGTCGACGAGTGGTCGCTCGGGCTCCTGCACGACGAGTGGGAACGGCTCTACGCCGCGCACCGCGCCGGCCGGCCGGCGCACCTCGACCCCGTCGAGGCCGACTGCCGCGACCACGCGGTCCGGCAGCGGGAGTGGCTCGACGGTCCGGAGGCGGCCGCCCAGCTCGACCACTGGCGCACCGAGTTCGCGGACGCGCCGGCCGTGCTGGAGCTGCCCACCCGGGCGCCGCGTCCCACCGTTCCGTCCAGCGCGGGAGCCACCCTGTCGGTGCCGCTCGACGTCGACGCCGAGGCGCTCGCGGCGCTGTGCCACCGGGCGCGGGTCTCCCCGTACATGGTCCTGCTGGCCACGCTGCACGTGCTGCTGGCGCGGTGGACGGGGCAGCGCGACATCGTGGTGGGCACGCCGGTGGCCAACCGGCGGCGGCCCGAGACGCAGCGGCTCGTCGGGCTGCTGCTGAACACCGTCGCCGTCCGGGCCCGCCTGGACGACGACCCGTCGTTCGAGACGCTGCTCGGGCGGGTGCGCACCGCCGCGCTGGAGGGCCTGAGCCGGGAGGAGCTTCCCTTCGGGACGGTGCTGGAGGCGCTGCGCCCACCCCGCCGGCCCGGCTACACCCCGCTGTTCCAGGTGATGTTCGTCTACGGCCGCGAGGCCACGCCCCCGCGCCTGGACGACCTCCAGGTCACCCCGGTCGAGGTGCCGATCGACACCGCCAAGTTCGACCTCACGGTCGCGGTCCGCGAGAACGCCGACGGCCTGCGCACGGCGCTGGAATACCGCACCGACCTGTTCGACGCCGACGCCATGGCCCGCCTCGCCGGGCACTTCCGGACGCTGCTGCGCTCGCTGCTGGCCGACCCGGGCGCGCCGGTCGGCGCGGCCGCGATGCTCACCCCCGACGAACACCGGCAGCTCGTGGGCGAGTGGAACCGCACGGCCACGCCCGCCGAGCCCGACGACCTGGTCCACCTGCTGATCGAGCGACAGGCGCGGGAGACCCCGGCCGCCGTGGCGGTGACCGACGGCTCCGCCGCGCTGAGCTACCAGGAGCTGCACACCCGGGCCGAGGCGCTGGCGGAGACGCTGCGCGGGCGGGGCGTCGGCATCGGCAGCCTGGTGGGGGTGCTGCTGCCCCGCGCGGTCCCGTTCGCCGTGGCGGTCCTCGCCGTGCTGCGGACCGGCGCCGCCTACGTACCCATGGATCCGGCCAACCCGCCGGCCCGGCTGCGGTACCTGATCGCGGACGCCGCCGCGCCGGTCGTGCTGACCTGCGCCGAGCTGGCGCACCTGGTGCCCGACGGCACGGCGCTTCTGGTGCCGGGTCCCGACACGCCGGTCCCAGCCGTCGAACCGGCCCGGAACGGCGGGCCGCGGCGGCGCGCCCGCCGCCGGCCGCAGCCGTCGGCGGACGACCTGGCGTACGTCATCCACACCTCCGGCTCCACCGGCCGCCCCAAGGGTGTCATGGTCACCCACCGCGGCGTGTGCAACTACGTGCGCTGGGCCGCCCAGGCCTACCGGCTGCGGCCCGGTGACGTCGTCCCGCTGCACTCGTCGATCGGGTTCGACCTGACCGTGACGAGCCTGCTGGTTCCGCTGGTCAGCGGGGCGACCGTGCGGATGATCGGCGAGCACCTCGGCCCCGAGGCACTGGGCGAGGCGCTGCGCGAGCAGCGGACCCCGTTCGGGCTCGTCAAGATCACCCCGGCGCAGCTCGACCTGGTCCGCCACCAGCTCCGCCCCGCCGAGCTGGCCGGCCGCACCCGGTGTTTCGTGATCGGCGGCGAGAACCTGCGCGCCGACCAGGTGGCGCCGTGGCGGGCCCACGCGCCCGGCACCGCGCTGGTCAACGAGTACGGGCCGACGGAGACCGTGGTGGGCTGCGCCGCGTACGAGGTCGATCCCGCCTCGCCCGAGGACGGCTCCGTCCCCGTCGGACGGCCGATCGCCAACACCCGGCTGTACGTGCTCGACGCGTGGCGGAACCCGGTCCCGGCGGGCGTGGTCGGCGAGCTGTACGTCGGCGGGGCCGGCGTGGCGCGCGGCTACCTGAACCAGCCGCGGTTGACGGCCGAGCGGTTCGTCCCGGACCCGTTCTCGGCGGTGCCCGGCGCCCGGCTCTACCGCACCGGCGACCTGGTCCGCCTGCGTCCGGACGGGCACCTCGAATACCTCGGCCGCACCGACCGCCAGGTCAAGCTGCGCGGCTACCGCGTGGAGTGCGGCGAGATCGAGGCGGCCGTCCGCCGCTGCCGGCCGGAGCTGGACGTGACGGTGCAGCTGCGCCGGGACGATCCGGACGACCCGCAGCTCGTCGCGTACCTCGCGGGCGGGACCGGGACCGACGTCGCGGACCTGCGCGCGGCGCTCGCCGCCGACCTGCCGTCCTATCTGGTGCCCGCCGCGTTCGTCCGGCTCGACGCGCTGCCGCTGACCGGCAACGGCAAGGTGGACACCGCAGCGCTGCCCGCTCCCGGACGCGCGGCGGACGTGCCCCGGCAGCGGTCCGCACCCGAGCCCCGGCCGGTCGCCCCCGCACCGCCGGCACCCGCGCCCGACGGGTGGGACGCGGCCCGGGTCCGCCTGGAGCGGCTGGTCATGGACGTGTGGCGCGACGTGCTCGGCGTCGACCGGGTCGGGGTGCGGGACACCTTCTTCGACCTCGGCGGCCACTCGATGCGGCTGCTCGCCGTCCTCGAACGGCTGCGCGACCGGCTCGGCGACGTCGTCACGGTCACCGACCTGTTCCGGCACCCCACGGTCGAGTCCCTGGCCACGTTCCTGACCACCGCCACCACCGGGGCGCCCGCGCCGGCCGCAGCGCCGGCCCCGGCCGCCCGCGTCGGCGCCCACGAGGACACCGGCCGGCCGGGCGGCCTCATCGCCGTCGTCGGCATGGCCTGCCGCTTCCCCGGCGCGCGCACCGTCGACGAGTACTGGCACAACATCCGCACCGGCGTCGAGTCGGTCCGGGAGTTCAGCGTCGAGGAGATGCTCGCCGCCGGGGCGGACCCCGACCGGCTGGGCGACCCGGCGTACGTCCGGGCCGGCACCTGGCTGCCGGGCATCGACGAGTTCGACGCGGCCTTCTTCGGGATCACGCCCCGGGAGGCGCAGACCCTCGACCCGCAGCACCGGCTGCTGCTGGAGTGCGCCTGGCACGCGCTGGAGCACGCCGGCCACGACCCGTCCCGCCGTCCCGGCCGGGTCGGCCTCTTCGCCGGATCGGGACGCAGCAGCTACCTGCTCGACCACCTGAGCGGCCACCCCGAGCTGGCCGGCACCATCGGCGAGCACCAGCTCTCGATCAGCAACGACAAGGACTTCCTGCTCAGCCGGGTCGCCTACAAGCTCGACCTCACCGGCCCGGCGGTCACCGTCGCCACGGCCTGCTCGACGTCGCTGGTGGCTGTGCACCTCGGCCGGCAGAGCCTGCTGACCGGCGAGTCCGACCTGGTCCTGGCCGGCGGTGTCAGCATCTTCCCGGCCCAGCGCCGCGGCTACCTCTACCACGACGGCGGGATCTACTCCCCCGACGGGCACTGCCGCCCGTTCAGCGCGGACGCGCGCGGCAGCATCGAGTCCAGCGGGGTCGGCATCGTCGCGCTGAAGCGGCTGGAGGACGCGGTCGCCGACGGCGACACGGTCTACGCGGTGATCCGCGGTTCCGCGATCAACAACGACGGGGCGCGCCGCACCGGCTACACGGCGCCCGGCGTCGCGGGCCAGGTCGAGGTGGTCAGCAGCGCGCTGGCCACGGCCGGCGTGGACCCCCGCTCGGTGAGCTACGTCGAGGCACACGGGACGGGCACCAGCCTCGGCGACCCCATCGAGGTGGCCGCGCTGACCGAGGCGTTCCGGCGCGGCACGGACGACCGCGGCTTCTGCGCCCTCGGCTCGGTCAAGGCCAACATCGGGCACACCGACGCCGCCGCCGGGGTGGCCGGTCTCATCAAGACGGTCATGGCCCTGTGGAGCCGTACGCTGCCGCCGGCGATCAACGTGAGCGAGCCCAACCCGGCGATCGACTTCGCGGGCAGCCCGTTCTACCTCACCGACAGCGCCCGTCCGTGGACCGTCGACGGCCCGCGCCGGGCCGGGGTCAGCTCGTTCGGCATGGGCGGCACCAACGCGCACGTGGTGCTGGAGGAGCCGCCGGCCACACCGGCGCCGCCGGTCGAGCCGGTCGCGGGGCCGCACCTGCTGGTCGTGTCGGCGCGTACCGGTGAGGCGCTGGACCGGCAGGCCCACCGGCTCCGCGACTGGCTCGCCGGGCGGCCCGAGGTGGAGCTCGCCGACGTCGCGGCCAACCTGGGCCGCCGCCAGTCCATGCCCCACCGGCGGTTCCTCGTCGCGGCGGACCGCGCCGACGCGCTGGCCGCCCTCGACACGCCGCAGCGGCAGTTCACCGGCGTGCACCCCGGCGGCCGGCGGCCGCTCGTGTTCGCCTTCCCCGGGCACGGCGCCCAGCACGTGGCGATGGGCGCCGGCCTCTACCGCGACGAGCCGACCTACCGGGCCGTGGTGGACGAGTGCGCCGACCTGGTCCGCGACGACCTGGGGCTGGACCTGCGCACGGTGCTCTGCCCGGCACCGGACGGCCACACCGGGGCCGAGCGGCTGCTCGCGCAGCCCCGGCTCGTGCAGCCCGCGCTCTTCGTCACCGGGTACGCGCTCGCCCGGTCGCTGCTCGCCCGGGGCGTGACCCCGGACCTCATGGTGGGGCACAGCCTCGGCGAGTACGTGGCGGCCTGCCTGGCCGGCGTCTTCTCGCTGGAGGACGCGCTGCGCCTGGTCTGCGCCCGGGGCGCGCTGGTCGAGCGGACGCCGGCCGGGGCGATGCTCGCCGTGAGCCGGCCCGAGGCCGCGGTGGCCGTCCTGCTGGACGACCGGATCGCGCTGGCCGCCGTCAACGCCCCGGAGCTGTGCGTGGTCTCCGGTGACCCGGAGGCGGTCGGGGCGCTGCGGGAGCGGCTCATCGCCGACGGGGTCGACTGCCGGCCCCTGCGGGTCGCCCGCGGCTACCACTCGGCCCTGCTCGACCCGGTGCTCGACGAGTTCGCGGAGCACGCCCGCCGGGTCACCTACCACGAGCCGGAGCGCCCCTACCTGAGCAACCTCACCGGCGGCCCGGTCACCCCGGGGCAGGTCACCGACCCGGCGTACTGGGTGCGGCACATGCGCGAGCCGGTGCGGTTCGCCGAGTCGGCCGCGCTCCTCGCCGAGCAGGACGTGGTCCTCGCGGAGCTGGGCCCCGGGCACGCCCTCGGGGGCCTGGCCCGGCTGGCCGGCCTGCGACCGGGCCAGGCCGTGGCGGCCATGCGGCACCCGCGCGGCGACGCCGACGACCTCACCACGCTGCTCGACGCGGTCGGCCGGCTGTGGCTGGCCGGCGCGCCGGTCGACTGGGCCCGGTTCCACGGCGGCGGGCGCCGCCGGCTGGCCCTGCCCGGCTACCCGTTCGAACGGCGGCGGTACTGGGTGGACGCGGCCCCGCGCTCCGGCGCGGCGACCCTCCCGGGGCCCGAAGCACCGGACGCGCCGGCCGCCCCCGAGCCCGTCGACGCCGGCAACCGGCCGGCCCTGAGCACCGCCTACGTCGCCCCCGGCACGCCGGCGCAGGAACGCGTGGCGGAGATCTGGGCCGAACTGCTCGGCATCCGGCCGATCGGGGCACACGACAACTTCTTCGAGCTGGGCGGGCACTCCCTGCTCGCCACCCAGGTCGTGGTGCGGCTGCGGGCCCGGCTCGGCGTGGCGCTGCCGCTGGAGACGGTCTTCGCCCAGCCGACCGTCGCCGGGATCGCGGCGGCGCTGCCGGCGACCGTCGGCGCGCCCGCCGCGCCCGCCGTGGCCGAGCCGGCCCCCGCCGCGCCCGTGGAACCGGCCATCCCCCGCGCCGATCCCGGCGCCGGTCCGGCGCCGCTCTCCTCCGGCCAGCACCGCCTGTGGTTCCTCGACCAGGCGTACGCGCAGAACGCGTACACGGTAAGCACCGCGCTGCTGCTGGACGGGGACCTCGACGTCGGCGCGCTGCGCGGGGCCCTCGCCGAGCTGGTCCGGCGGCACGAGTCGCTGCGTACCGTGTTCCCGCCCGGCCCCGACGGCGACCCGGTCCAGGAGGTCCGGCCGGCCGGACCGGTCGACCTGCCGGTGCTGACCGCCCCCGACGACGCGGACGACGCGCCGGCCCCGCGGAGCATCGTGGAGCCGGCGGTCGCCGACGCGCTGCCCGGCTGGGTGCACGCGGCGCTGGCCGCCGACGTCCGGCGCCCCTTCGACCTGGCCGCCGGGCCGCTGTTCCGGGCCGTGCTGCTCCGCGTCGCCGACGACCGGCACGTGCTCTCGCTGACCATGCACCACAACGTCTCCGACGGGTGGTCGCTCGGTATCATCGCCGGCGAACTCGCGACCCTCTACGACGCCGCCCGGGAGGGCCGCCCCGCGCCGCTGCCCGACCTGGCCGTGCAGTACGGCGACTACGCGCGCTGGCAGCGCGGCCGGCTGGCCGACCCGGACAACGACGACCTGCGCTGGTGGCGCGGGCAGCTCGACGGGGTGGCGAGCGTGCTGGAGGTGCCCACCGACCGGCCCCGCCCACCCGTGCAGACCTTCGACGGCGCGGTCAGCACCCGGCTCCTGCCGGCGGGGGCCGCCGACGGGCTGCGCCGGTTCAGCCAGGCCCGGGGCGCCACCCTGGCCATGACCGTGCTGGCCGCGCTGAAGGCCCTGCTCTGGCGCTACACCGGGCAGCGCGACATCTGCGTCGGCACGCCGGTCGCCGGGCGGGTCCGCGCCGAGCTCGAACCGATGGTCGGCTTCTTCGTCAACATGCTGCCGCTGCGCACCGTGCTCGACGGCGACTGGACCTTCGCCGAACTGCTCGGCGAGGTGCGGCGCACGGCGCTGGGGGCGTACGACCACCAGGAGGTGCCGTTCGAGCGGCTCGTGGACCTCGTCGACGCGCCCCGCGACCTCAGCCGGAACCCGCTGTTCCAGGTGATGTTCAACCTGCTCAACGTGCCCGAGCAGCGGGAGCTGGGCACGACCGGGCTGCGGATGGTCCCGTTCGCCGTCGAGCCGGGCATCGCGCAGCAGGACCTGGCCCTCTACGCGTACGAGGTGGACGAGGGGCTGCGGTTCCGGCTGGAGTACAACACCGCGCTGTACGACGCCGGGACCGCCGAGCGGATGATGGGGCACCTGGAGACGCTGCTGGCCGCGGCCGTCGCCGACCCCGACGTCCGGCTCGCGGACCTGGCCGTGCTCACCCCCGCCGAGCGGGACCGGTTCGCCGGGTGGAACGACACCGCCACCGAGCCGGGCTGGCCGGTGCCGGGCCGGCCCACCCTGGTGGACCTGATCGCCCACCAGGTCGCGACGCGGCCCGACCGCCCCGCCGTGGCCTTCGGTGCGACCACGCTCAGCTACGCCGAGCTGAACGCCCGTGCCAACCGGCTCGCGCACCGGCTCCGCCGGGCGGGCGTCGGGCCGGACGTCACGGTGGCGGTCTGCCTGCACCGCTCGGAGGAACTGCCGGTCACCCTGCTCGGCGTGCTCAAGGCCGGCGGCGCGTACGTGCCGGTGGACCCCGACTACCCGGTCGAGCGGCAGCGGTACGTGCTGGCGCACAGCGACGCCCGGGTGCTGGTCACCGAGGCGGGCCTGGCGGACCGGTTCACCGGTTTCGCGGGCGAGGTGGTGTGCGGAGGCGCGGCGCTGGACGCCGAGCCGGCGACCGACCCCGAGGTGGCGGCCGGTCCGGACGACCTCGCGTACGTCATCTACACGTCCGGCTCGACGGGCCGCCCCAAGGGGGTTCGGGTGAGCCACGGCGCCGTGGTGAACACCCTGGCGACCATGCGCGAGCGGCCCGGCCTGACCGGCGACGGCACCATGCTCGCGATGGCGAGCTTCGCCTTCGACATGTCGGTGCCGGAGCTGTTCCTGCCCCTGGTGGTCGGCGCCCGGATGCTGCTGGTGGGCCGCGACGTCGCCTACGACGCGCCCCGGCTGGCCGGCCTGCTGCGCACCGAGGGGGTCACCCTGGCCCAGGGCACCCCGGCGACCTGGCGGCTGCTCATCGAGTCCGGCTGGGCCGGGACGCCCGGCCTGACCGCGGTGTGCGGCGGCGAGGCGGTGTCGGCGCCGCTGGCCCGGCAACTGGCCGAACGGGTGGACGCGCTGTGGAACCTCTACGGCCCGACCGAGGCGGCCGTCTGGTCCACCATGGAGCGGATCGAGCCGGGCTTCACGCGGCTCACCATCGGCCGCCCGATCGGCAACATGCGCGTGCACGTGCTCGACGCGCGGCTCGCCCCCACCCCGGTGGGCGTGCTGGGTGAGCTGTACCTGGGCGGCGCCGGGCTGGCCCGCGACTACCACGGCGACGCGGCGCTGACCGCCCAGCGTTTCGTGCCGGACCCGGACGGCGGCGGACGGCTCTACCGCACGGGCGACCTCGGCCGGCGGCTGGCCGACGGCCGCATCGAGTTCGTCGGCCGCACCGACTCGCAGGTCAAGGTGCGCGGGTTCCGCATCGAACTGGGCGAGATCGAGGCGGTGCTGCGCCGCCACGAGTCGGTCCGCGACGCCGCCGTGGTGGTCCGCGAGGACGGCGACGAGAAGTCCATCGTGGCGTACCTGACCCTGACCGGCCCCGGCGGCGACGCCGGCCCGGAGCCGCCGGAGGTCACCGCGGACTTCGATGTCGACGCAGCGCCGTGGCGGGCCTTCGCCCGCACCTACCTGCCGGACTACATGGTGCCGTCGGCGTTCGTGGTGCTCGACCGGATGCCGCTCAACGCCAACCGCAAGGTCGACCGGTCGGCCCTGCCCGCGCCCCGCCGCGGTGGGGCCGCCGTCGGCGCCGCCCCGCCGGACACCCCGCTGCGCAGGGCCCTGGCCGAACGGTGGGCGGCGGTCCTCGGGTACGGCAGCGTCGGCATCGACGACGACTTCTTCGACCTCGGCGGCGACTCGTTCAAGGCGATCAAGGCCCTGGCCGGCAGCGACCCGGCGATCAGTGTCCTCGACCTGTTCCGCCACCCGACGATCCGGGGCCTGACCGAGCACCTGGCGGCGACCGGGGGCTCCGTCGGGCGCCTGCTGCACGAGCTGACCCCGGCTCGGCCGGGCACGCCGACGACGCTCACCCTGGTCTGCGTACCGTTCGGTGGCGGCAGCGCCGTCACGTTCCAGCCCCTGGCCGACGCGTTGCCGGCGGGTGTCTCGCTCCACGCCCTGGAGCGCCCCGGCCACGACGTGAACCGACCGGACGAGCCCCTGCTCGGCCTGGACGAGCTGGTCGACGGCTGCGTGGCCGAGGTGGTCGAGAACATCACCGGCCCGGTGGCGGTGTACGGGCACTGTGTGGGCGGCGCCGAGGCGGTCGAGCTGGCCCGCCGGCTGGAGGTGGCCGGCGTCGAGGTGACCGGCGTGGTCATCGGGGCCCACTTCCCCGCCCCGCGGCTGCCCGGCCGGGTGTTCGGCTGGCTGCGGCGGTGGTTCCCGGTGGAGCGCTGGACGTCGAAGCGGCGCACCCTGGAGTCGCTGCGCGCCATGGGCTTCTTCACCGAGGTCTTCGACGAGAACGAGAAGGACTTCGTGATGCGCGTGGTCCTGGCCGACTCGGCGAAGGGCGAGGACTACTACACCGACGCCTACGCCGGGGGCCTGCCCCGGAAGCTGTCGGCGCCGCTGGTCAGCGTCGTGGGTAGCGGCGACCGTGCCACGGAGTTGTACCAGGAGCGGTACCTGGAGTGGGAGTTCTTCGCCGACCGGGTGTCGCTGGAGGTCATCGAAGGCGCCGGCCACTACTTCGCCAAGCACCAGCCGGCCGAACTGGCGGACATCATCCTGGCGCACTGCGCCGCGCCGCCCGTGACGCCGGAGGCCGCGCCCGGGCCCGAACCCGCGCCCGCGCCACCGCGCGAGCAGCCGGCGGCCCCGCGCCGCGCCATGCCGAGCCTGGCGGTGTTCTACCTCATCGCGATCGGTCAGCTCGTCTCGCTCATCGGCAGCGGGCTCACCGGTTTCGGCATGAGCCTGTGGGTCTACCAGCGCACCGGGTCGGTGTCGCTGTTCGCCACGGCCACCGTGCTGGCGCTGCTGCCCGCCGTGGTCCTGTCCCCCGTCGCCGGCGCGCTCGCCGACCGGTGGGACCGCAGACGCATCATGATCCTCGCGGACTGCCTGGCCGCCACCGGCACGGTGAGCCTCGCGCTGCTGCTCTGGCTCGGTCAGCTCCAGCTCTGGCAGGTGTTCACGGCGATCACCGTCACGGCGGTGGCCACCGCGTTCCAGCAACCCGCCTACCTGGCGGCCGTCACGCAACTGGTGCCGAAGCGGTACTACGGGCGGGCCAACGGCATCGTCTCGCTCGGCACGGCCACCAGCACCGTGCTGGCGCCACTGGTCGGTGGCGCGCTGGTGATCGCCGTCGGGCTGCGCGGGATCGTCGTCATCGACCTGCTCACCTTCGCCGTGGCGGTGCTCGTCACCCTGTCGGTCCGCTTCCCGGACACCCTGTTCGTCAAGCGGGAGGAGCCGTTCCGGCGGGAGGTCCTCGGCGGCTGGCGGTTCATCGTCCGCCGGCACGGCCTGGTCGCCCTCGTGGTGCTGGTCGCGTCGCTGAACTACTTCTTCGCCATGGTCGAGGTCCTGGTCACCCCGCTGACGCTGTCCTTCGGCGACCCGGCGGTGCTCGGCCGGGTGCTCGCCGCCAGCGGCGTGGGCATGGTGGTCGGCTCGGTGCTCATGGGCGTGTGGGGCGGCACGGCCCGGCGTACCACCGGGATCCTGGCCGGCGTCGTGCTGCTGGGCGTCTCGCTGCTCACCGTCGGCCTGCGTCCCAGCCCGCTGTTCCCGGCGCTCGGCCTGTTCGGCATGGGCCTGGCCACGGCGCTCGTGAACACCCACTGGCTCGCCATCGTGCAGGCCAAGGTGGGGCTCGAACTCCAGGGCCGGGTGCTGTCCATGGGGCAGATGCTGTCCTGGCTCATGGTGCCGGCCGGCTTCCTCAGCGCCGGCCCGCTCGCCGAGCACGTCTTCGCCCCGCTGGCCGCTCCCGGCGGCGTGCTGGCCGGCGTCGTCGGCACCGGCCCCGGACGCGGCATGGCCCTCGCGGCGATCGTGGCCGGGCTGTGCGCGCTGGCCCTGGCCGCCGCGGGCATCGCCTACCGGCCGATCCGGAACGTGGAGGACGAACTGCCCGACAACGACCCCGGCACGATCATCCTGGCCGACAAGGACCGGCTCCAGGAGGAGGCCGATCGGCGGCTCGCGCTGCTGCGCAGCGAAGGGGCCCGCCGGTGAGCGCCCCCACCCGGCCCGCCGGCCCGACCCGCCGGAGCACCGGCCGCCGCGCGACCGGCGGTCCGGCCACCGTGGACTGCCTGCACCGGATGGTGGCCGCGCAGGCCGCCCGCACCCCGGAGGCCGAGGCGGTCCGGCACGGCGACCACGCACTGTCCTACCAGGAGCTGGACGAGGCGGCGAACCGCCTGGCCCGGGTGCTGCTGCGGCGCGGGGTGACCCGGGAGGACCGGGTGGGCGTCTGCCTGCCGCGGACCCCCGAGCTGGTGGTCGCCCTGCTCGCCGTGCTCAAGGCCGGCGCCGCCTACGTGCCGCTGGACCCGGCGTACCCGCCGGCCCGGGTGGCGTTCATGACCGCCGACTCCGGCGTGCGGCTGGTGCTGACCCGCACCGACCTCGCCGGCCGGTTCCCCGAGACGGCCGTCCCCGTCGACCGGCTCGACCCGGTCGAGGACCCGACCGACCCGACGGCGCCCGTCACACCGGCGGACCTGGCGTACGTCATCTACACCTCGGGATCCACCGGACGGCCCAAGGGTGTGGCCATCGAGCACCGCTCGGCCTCAGTGCTCATGCACTGGGTCCGGCAGACCTTCGACGACGCCGAACTGGGCGGCCTGCTCGCCGCCACCTCGGTCTGCTTCGACCTGTCGGTGTTCGAGATCTTCGGCCCGCTCTGCTGGGGCGGCCGGGTGCTGCTGGTCGACGACGTGCTGGCGCTCGCGGCCCCCGGCGCCGAGCGGCTGCCGGTCACGCTGGTCAACACCGTGCCCTCGGCCATGGGCGAACTGCTCACCGCGGAGGCCCTGCCGGCGAGCGTGCGCACCGTCTGCCTGGCCGGCGAGCCGCTGACCGCCGCACTGGCCGCCCGCGTCTGGTCCCGCCCGCACGTCCGCCGGCTCTGCAACCTCTACGGCCCGTCGGAGGACACCACCTACTCGACCTGGGCCGAGGTGCCGCCGGACGCCGATCGGCCGGCCGCTGCCGCGGACCCGCGCCTACGTCCTCGACCCGGCCGGCCAGCCGGTCCCGCCCGGCGAGCCGGGCGAGCTGCACCTGGCCGGGGCGGGCCTGGCCCGGGGCTATCTCGACCGGCCGGAGGAGACCGACGCCCGGTTCCTGCCGGACCCGTTCCGGCCCGGCGAGCGGATGTACCGCACCGGAGACCGGGTCCGGCTGCGGCCGGACGGGCAGCTCGCGTACCTGGGCCGGCTCGACGACCAGGTGAAGCTGCGGGGCTACCGGATCGAGCTGGGCGAGGTGGCGGCCCGCCTCGCCGCCCTGCCCGGCGTACGCGAGGCGACCGCCGCCGTGCGGCCCGGACCGAGCGGAGACCCGCTGCTGGTCGGCTACCTGGTGGGCGAGCGGCGCGACGACGTCCGCGCCCGGCTGGCCGAGGCGCTGCCCGCCCCGCTGGTCCCCGCGGCCGTGGTGTGGCTGGACCGGCTGCCCACCCTGCCCAACGGCAAGGTGGACCGCTCGGCCCTGCCCGCACCGGCCCTCGGCGACGGCACATCCGCCGCGCTCGACGGCACGGCCGGCACGGTGGCCACGGTCTGGCGGGAGCTGCTCGGGGTGCCGGTGACCGGCGCCGACAGCGACTTCCTCGCCCTCGGCGGGGACTCCCTGCTCGCGGTCCGCTGCGCCACCCGGCTGGCCGCCGCCACCGGCCGGCCGGTCCGGCCGGGCGACCTCTTCGCCCACCCGACCGTCGCCGCGCTGGCCGCCCACCTCGACGGGCTGGCCGAGGGCGCGGAGCCGGTCGCCGAGCCGGCCGGCCCCGCGCCGGCCGGTCCCGCCCCGCTCTCCGCCGCGCAGACCCGGCTCTGGTTCCTCCACCGGCTCGACCCGGCCGACACCTCCTACCTGCTGGCCTTCGCGGTCCGGTTCGCCACGCCGCTGGACCCGGACCGGCTGGCCCGGGCGCTGCGCCGGGTGGTGGACCGGCACCCGGCGCTGCGCACGGTCTTCCCGTCCGGCCCGGACGGGCCGGTGCAGCACGTCCGCCCCGCCGCCGGCACCGCGCCGGTCCTCGCGCCCGCCGATCCGGGCGCGCCGCTCGACGCGCGGCTGCGCCGGCTCGCCGCCGGGGCCACCCGGGCGCCCATGGACCTGGCCGCCGGCCCGCTGCTCCGCGCCCACCTCGTGCCGGACGGCACCGGCCGGGCGCTGGCGCTGCTGCTGGTCGTGCACCACATCGTCTGCGACGACTGGTCGTTCGGCGTGCTCGTGCGGGACCTCGCCGAGGCGTACGACCGCGCGGGCGACCCGGCGGCGGCGCCCGACCGGCCGGCGGTCGGCCCGGCGGCGTTCGCCGTTGCCCAGCGCGACTGGCTGGCCGGGCCGGCCGGTCGGCGGGCGGTCGCCGAGGTGCTGGACGAGGTGCGCGGCGCCCCCGACCTGCTCGACCCCCCCACCACCCCACCGCGGCAGGGTTGGACCGCTCCGGCCGCCGCGCCGACGCGGAACACGCCGCCCGCCGGCCGACCCGGCGACGGCTCGCCACCCGGCGCCGCGCCACGGACCACCCTGGACGCACAGGACGGCCCGCCGCCCGGTGCCGCGCTGCGGACCACCCTGGACGCCGCCACCGCCGGAGCGGCCCGCGACCTGGCCCGGGCCGGGCGCGCCAGCCTGCACATGGTCGGGCTGGCCGCGTTCGCCACCCTGCTCGGCGCCGCCACCGGCCGGCGCGACCTGCTCGTCGGTGTCGCCTTCGCGGGACGGACCAGCCTCGCTGCCGAGCAGAGCGTCGGCTGCCACGTCAACACCCTGCCGCTGCGGCTGCGGCCGGCCCCCGGGCGCAGCTTCGCCGACCTCCTCGCCGAGGCCCGCCGGGTCACCCTGTTCGCCGCCGCCCACCAGGACGTGCCCTTCGACCTGCTGGTGGAGCGGCTGCGGCCCACCCGCCGGCCCCGGCGCAACCCCCTCGTCCAGGTGGCCTTCGGGGTGCAGAACGCCCCGCCGGCCCGGCACCGGGGCGCGGCCGGAATCGAGTTCACCGGTGTGGAACTCACCCCGGACACCGCCCGGCTCGACCTGACCCTCTGGCTCGACGAGCGGCGGGACGGGCTCGAGGCGCTCTGGACCTACCGCACCGACCTGTTCGACCACGACGGCGTGGTCGCGTGGCACCGCCGCTTCGGCGCGGTGCTGGGTACCGCCGCCGCCGACCCCCGGCGCAGTCTCGCCGACTGCGCCGACACCGCTGGAGAGTGAGAGATGACTGAGCAGAACCGGGTCGCGCGGACCATCCCCCGGCGCGGCCGCGAGCGGAACCTGGTGGACGTGCGCCCCGACTGGCCCGGCGGGCCGCTGCCGGCGCTGGTGCGGGCCAACGTGCCCGACGTCGACCTCCCCGGCTGGCTGGCCGGCCACCGCGACGAGGTCGACGAGCTGGCCCGGCGGGCCGGGGCGGTGCTGTTCCGCGGCTTCGCCGTGGCCGGCGCCGACGACTTCCGCACCGTGATGGCCGCCCTCTCCGACGACGTGCTCTCCTACGGCGAACGCTCCTCACCGCGCAGCCAGATCACCGAGGGGGTGTACACCTCCACCGAGCACCCGGCCGACCAGCCGATCGTGCTGCACAACGAGCAGTCGTACACGGTGAACTGGCCGCTGCGGATCGTCTTCCACTGCGAGGTCGAGCCGGGCGCCGGCGGGCGTACCCCCCTCGCGGACAGCCGCCGGGTGCTGGCCCGGCTCCGCCCCGGGACGGTCGCCGAGTTCGAGCGGCGCGGCGTGCTCTACCGGCGCAACTACCTGCCCGGCATCAGCCTCTCCTGGCAGACCGCGTTCCAGACCGAGCGGCGCGAGGAGGTCGAGGCGTACTGCGCCCGGGCGCTCATCGACGTGGAGTGGGTGGGCAACCGGCAGCTGCGCACCCGGCAGGTCCGTCCCGCGGTGCGCCGCCACCCCGTCACCGGGGAGCGGACCTGGTTCAACCACGCGCTGTTCTTCCACGTCACCTCGCTGCCCGACGACGTCAGCGCCGGCCTGCGCGCCGCCCTGAGCGACGAGGACCTGCCCTACCAGACCGCGTACGGGGACGGCACGCCCATCCCCGACGACGTGCTGGCCGAGCTGCGGGCCGCGTACGCCGCGGAGACCCGCTCCTTCGCCTGGCAGCGCGGCGACGTGCTGCTGGTGGAGAACATGCTGGCCGCGCACGCCCGGGAGCCGTTCACCTCGCCCCGGCGGATCCTCACCGCGATGTCCGACCCGGTCGCCGCGCCCGAGCTGACCGGGGCTCTGGATGCGGGCGCCGTGGCGACCCCGGCGGGAGGCCGGGCGTGAGCGGGCCGGGGCCGCGGCGGCGCGCCACCGGCACGGTCACCGCACCGGTGACCCGGCGGGTGCTCGTGGACGAGGAGTTCGTGCTGCTCGTCGAGGCCGCCGTGCCCGACCTCGACCTGGCGGCCTGGCTCGCCGGCCGCCACGACGAGCTGCTGGCCGACCTGGACCGCCACGGCGCGGTGTTCTTCCGCGGCTTCGAGGTGCGCACCCCCGACGACTTCAGCCTGGCCGCCCGCGCGGTCAGCCCGGACCTGCTCGGCTACCTGGAGCGGGCCGCCCCCCGGCACGAGGTCGCCGACCGGGTGTTCACCTCCACCGAGTTCAACGCCGAGCAGTGGATCCCGCTGCACCACGAGATGTCGTACTCGCACAACTGGCCCACCCTCCTCTACTTCTGGTGCGCGCAGCCGGCCACCGGCAGCGGCGGGGCCACCCCGCTGGCCAGCGAGCGGGTCATCACCCCGCTGATCCCGGCCGACGTGCGGGAGCGGTTCCTCCGCGCCGGCGTCAGCTACGTGCGCAACTACGGCCCGCACCTGGACCTGCCCTGGCAGGAGGCCTTCCAGACGACCGACCGGGCCGAGGTGGAGGCGTACTGCGCCGCCTCGGCGACCGAGTTCACCTGGCTGGGCGGGGACGGGCTGCGGACCCGGGCCCGGCGGCAGGCGGTCGCCACGCACCCGCGGACCGGGGAGACGGTCTGGTTCAACCACGCCCACCTGTTCCACGTCTCCAACATGCCGGCCGAGGTGTCCGGCGCGCTGCTGCGCGAGTACGGCCCGGACGGCCTGCCGCGCAACGCCTACTACGGCGACGGCGAGCCGATCCCCGACGAGGTGGTCACCGGCATCCGTGAGCTGTACCGGCAGCACGCCGTCTCGGTGCCCTGGCAGCGCGGCGACGTGCTGGTGGTGGACAACTTCCTGGCCACCCACGGCCGGGAACCCTTCAGCGGCGACCGGCAGATCCTGGTCGCCATGTCCGACCTCTACGTCAATCGGAGTGTGGTGTGAACGGATACCGTCTGTCGCCGATCCAGCGCCTGGCCTGGGCCGGGAAGCAGGACCTGGTCCGGGCGCGGGTCCGGCTCGGCCGGCCGCTGGACCGGGCCCGGTTGCAGGCCGCCGTCGACACGGTGGTGGCCCGGCACGAGGCGCTGCGGCTGACCCTGGTGCACCACCCCGGGCTGCGGGTGCCGCTGCAGGACGTGGACGACGCCCGCGCCGTGACGGTCGGGGCCCAGGGCGACCTGTCGGTCACGCTGACCGACGACGCGCTGGAGCTGGCCGCCACCCCGCTGATCGCCGACCCGGCGAGCCTCCGGCTGGTCCTGGCCGACCTGGCTCAGGCGTACGCCGGCGAGGTGCTGCCGGAGGACCCGGAGGCGTTGCAGTTCCTCGACGTCGCCGAGTGGCAGCTGGAGGAGCGGGAGCAGGCGCCGGCCCGCGCGCCGGCCGCGCCGGCCGCCCGGCTGGTCACGCCGGCCGGGGACGACCCGAGCGCGATCGTCACCGCGACGGTGCCGGCCGCCGCGCTCGCCGACGCGGCCCGGGCCGCGGGCGTCGAGCCGGGCACCGTGCTGCTCGCCGCCTGGGCTGTCGCCGTGTCCCGCCGGGCCGAGGCGCCGGACGGGGCCGACGAGGCGGACCTGGTGCTGGCCCGGTGGAGCGACGGCCGGCAGGCCGACGGCACCGCCGGGGTGGTGGGCCCGCTGGGCGGCTACGGCCCGCTGCGGCTGGCCCTGCCGTTGCCGGCCGCCCCCGCCGACCTGCTGGCCGGCGTCCGCGCCGCCGAGGTCGCCGCCGAGGAGACGTTCCACCTGGTCGACCCGGTGGACGAGCAGTCCGGGGCGGTCGCCGGTTTCGCGCTGCTGCCCGCCGTGGACGCGTCCACGGTGGCCGGTCTCGGCGCCGTGCAGGTGACGGTCGCCGACCCGGCACCGGCTGCCGGCCCGCAGCTCACCGCGCTGGCCGAGGGCGACCGGGTCGTCCTGCGGGTGATCGGCGGGCAGTGGCTGCTCGACGCGCTGCTGGCCGTCCTGCGCAGCCTGCCCGCCGCGCTCACCGACGGCGCCCCGCTCGCCGTCCTCGGCGACGGGGAGGCCAGCTGGCTGTCCGACGCGGCCGGAACCCCCTCCGAGGTGGCCGCGCGTACCCTCGTGGACCTGCTGGACGCGGGCCTCGCCGGGATGGCCGCGGATGCCCCGGCGGTGGTCGCCGCGGACGGCGCGTACACCGCCGACGAGCTGCGCGAACGGGCCGGCCGGGTGGCCGGTGCCCTCGCGGCGCGTGGCCTCGCCGGCGCTCCGGTCGGGGTGCTGGCCGCCCGGTCCCGGGAGACCGTCGTGGCGTTCCTCGGCGTGCTGCGGGCCGGGGCCGTGTTCGTGCCGCTGGACCCGGACGCCCCGGCGCCGCGCCTGGCCGCCCAGCTCCGGGCGGTCGGCGCGGAGGTCGTCGTCGGCGCCGGCGGCCCGGCGACCGTGAGCGTCGCGGACCTGGTCGCGGCCGGCGGTCCGCCGCCCGCCGCGGCGCCGGTCCCGGCCGACCCGGCGTACGTGATCTTCACGTCGGGTTCCACCGGCACGCCCCGCCCGGTCCAGGTGTCGCACGGCGCCGCGGCGCACCTCGCCGGCGCGCTGGAGCAGACCGTGTACGCGGGCAGCCACCCCGGCCTGCGGGTGGCCGTGAACGCCCCGCTCACCTTCGACGCCTCGGTCAAGCAGCTCGTGCAGCTCGGCCACGGCCGCAGCCTCTACCTGGTGCCCGAGGAGGTCCGCCGGGACGGCGCGGCGCTCGCCGCCGCGCTGGCCGGCAACGGCGTCGACGTGCTCGACCTGACCCCCGCCCAGCTGCGCATCCTGCTCGCCGGTGCCGGGGACACCCGGCTGCCCGGCCTGCTGCTGCTCGGCGGCGAGGCGGTCCCGCCGGACCTGTGGGACACGGTCGCGGCGCTGCCCGGCGTCCGCGCCGTCAACCTGTACGGCCCGACCGAGTGCACCGTGGACACCAGCGCCGCGGAGATCCGCGCCGGGGACGCCCCGACCATCGGCCGGCCGCTGCCGGGCGTCCGGGTGTGGGTGCTGGACGAGCGCCTGCGGCCGGTGCCGCCGGGCGTGGCCGGCGAACTCTGCGTCAGCGGCCCGCAGCTCGCCGACGGCTACCTGGGCAACCCGGAGGCCACGGCCCGGCGCTTCGTCGAGGTGGCCTTGCCGTCCGGTGGCACCGCGCGGGTCTACCGGACCGGCGACCGGGTCCGTTTCGACGCCGACCGGCGGCTGCGCTACCTGGGCCGCCTGGACGACCAGGTGAAGATCCACGGGTTCCGGGTGGAGCCGGGCGAGGTCGCCGCCGTCCTGCGCGGGCACCCCGAGGTCGCCGACGCCGCGGTGGTCGCCCGCGACGACGACGGGTACGGCGACCGGCTCGTCGCCTACGTCCGGCCCGGCGAGCGGCCGGCCCCGGCCGTCGACGTCGACCGGATCGCCGGGGTCAACCCCCACGAGACCCGCTACCTGTACGACGAGATCTTCGTGCAGCAGGTCTACCTGCGCGACGGCATCGTGCTGCGGCCCGGTGCGACAGTGCTCGACGTGGGCGCGAACATCGGCATGTTCTCGCTCTTCGTCCACGCCGTCTGTCCGGACGCGACGATCCACGCGTTCGAGCCGGTGCCGTCGGTGGTGGACGTGCTGCGCCGCAACGTCGCCGAGTTCGGCGTGCCGGCCACCGTGCACGGGTTCGGGCTGGCCCGGGCGGCCGGGGAGGTGTCCTTCACCTACTACCCGGGCTACTCGATGATGTCCGGCCACGCCGCCTACGCCGACCCGGACGCCGAGGTCGCGGTGATCAAGCGGTACCTGACCAACGAGCGCGACGCCGGCGCGGACGAGCGGGACGTCCTGCTCGGCCGGGTGGACGAACTGCTCGCCGAGCGCTTCGCCGGCCGGCAGCTCACCGTGCCGGTGCGGCCGCTCTCGGCCGTCCTGGACGAGCTCGCCCCGGAGCGGATCGACCTGCTGAAGATCGACGTGCAGCGGGCCGAGGCGGACGTGCTGGCCGGGCTGGAGGACCGGCACTGGCCGCTCATCGCGCAGGTCGCCATGGAGGTGCACGACGCGCCCGGTGCCGACACCGCGGGCCGGCTCGCCGAGCTGGTCGCCCTCTTCGAGGCGCGTGGCTTCACCGTGGTCACCCGGCAGGACGACCTGCTGGCCGGCACCGACCGGCACACGCTGCACGCCGTGCGTCCCGGGTACGCCGACGACCCGCGACCCGCGGTGGTCACGGCGGCCGCACCGGCGGGCGGCCCGCTGTCCGAGCGGCTGTCCGGCTGGCTGGCCGACCGGCTTCCCGCCCACCTGCTCCCGGCCGCGGTCGTGCTCCTCGACGAGCTGCCGCTGACCCGCAACGGCAAGCTCGACCGCGCGGCGCTGCCCGCGCCACGCCTCGGCCGGCCCGGCGCGGGCGTCTCCCCCGCCAACCGGGCCGAGGAGATCCTGGTCGAGGCGTGGCGCGAGGTGCTCGGGGTGGCCGACTTCGGGGTGACCGACAGCTTCTTCGCCCTGGGCGGGGACTCGATCCGCAGCATCCAGATGCAGGTGGCGGCGCAGAAGCGCGGGCTGTCCTTCCAGCTCAACGACATCTTCACCCACCAGACGATCCGGGAGCTGGTCGAGCACGGGCAGCTCAACCTCGACGGCGTCGAGACCGGGCCCGGCGTGGCGGAGACCGGGCGGTTCGCGCTGGTGTCCGCCGCCGACCGGGAACGGCTGCCGGGCGGGCTCGCCGACGCGTACCCGATGACCGCGCTCCAGCAGGGCATGGTCTACCACGGCGAGCTGACCGGCGACCCGGCCATGTACCACAACGTCACGGCGCACCGGGTCGCCGCACCGCTGGACGCGGCGGCGCTGCGCCGCGCGCTGGCCGGGCTGGTGGCCGCCCATCCGGTGCTGCGGACCGGGTTCGCGCTGGGCGCGTACTCCGAGCCGTTGCAGCTCGTGCACGCGGACGTGCCGGTCGAGGTGCCGGTGACCGACCTGGCCGGCGCCGACCCGCAGGCCCGCCGGGCGCGCATCGACGACCTCGTCGCCGAGGAGCGGGCACGCCCGTTCGACTGGGCCCGCCCGCCGTTGCTGCGCCTGCACGCCGTGCGGGAGGACGACGACGCGTTCACGCTGATCGTCGCCGAGTACCACGGCATCCTCGACGGCTGGAGCCTGCACCGGTTCCTCACCGACCTGCTCGCCGCGTACGACGGTGAGCGGGCCGGCCGGGCCCGCCCGGCCGATCCCGGCCTGCCGTTCCGGGAGTACGTGGCGGCGGAGCGGCGCGCCCTGGCCGACCCGGCCACCCGCCGGTTCTGGCTGGACGGGGCCGGCTCGGCACGGCCGCTGCTGCTCGGCGGGGCGCAGCCGCGGACCACCACCACCCAGCGGGTGCCGCTGCGGGCGGGCACCACGGAGGCCGTCGGCGCGGCGGCCCGGGCAGCCGGCGTCCCGGTCAAGTCCTGGCTGTTCGCCGCCCACCTGCGGCTGATCGGCGAACTGGCCGGCCGGGACGACGTGGTCAGCGGCCTGGTCGTCGGCGGCCGGCCGGAGGGCGAGGGCAGCGACGCCACCCTGGGCCTGTTCCTCAACACCCTGCCGGTGCGCGTGGCGCTGGGCACCCGGTCCCCCGCCGAACTGGCCGCCGAGGTGTGGCGGGCGGAACGGGAGCTGATGGGGCACCACCGGTTCCCGCTCGCCGAGATCGTCCGCGCGGGCGGCGCCGGCCCCCGCTTCGACCACTTCTTCAACTGGACGCACTTCCCGCACGGTCCCGCCGACGGCGGCAGCCGCATCGTGGACAGCCGGGGCATCACCGTCGACGTGGCGTTCAGCCTCGCCGTCGACGCCGAACTGGACGCCGGGACCGGCCGGCTGGCCCTCACCGTCCAGTACGACCACCGGCACGTTCCCGCGGAACGGGTGGACGCCCTGGCCGACGGCTTCCGCCGGTTGCTGGCCGCCGACCCGGCCGCGCCCCTGCCGCCCGTCGCCCCCGCCGGGCCGGCGGCCGGCGACGCGCGCGGCGAGTGGGCCACCCGGGTGGCGGGCGCCTGGCAGGAGGTGCTCGGTGCCGCGCCGCGTGATCCGGGCACCGACTTCCTGGCCGCCGGCGGGGACTCGCTGCGCGCCCTGCGGCTGGTCACCGTGCTGCGGCAGCGCCACGGCAGCGACCTCACGCTGCCCGAGTTCACGGCGCTGGGCAGCTACGGGGCGCTGGTGGACCGGGTGGCGCGCTCATGACCGGCCCCGGCACGGCCGCCGTGCACGGCGACGACGGCCTGGTCCCCGGTGGGGCCGTGGCGCCGCCGATCGTGCAGAGCGCGACGTTCAGCGCCGAGTCCGACGAGCGGTTCACCGAGATCGCCACCGAGGCCCGGGGCAGCGCCTTCTACACCCGCTACGGCAACCCGAACCACGCCCAGGTGGCGGCCGTGGTCGCCGAGCTGGAGGGGGCGGAGACGGGCCTGGTCACCGCCTCCGGCATGGGCGCGATCAGCACGATCGCCCTGGCCCTGCTCTCCGCCGGCGACCACGTGGTGGTGCAGCGCAGCACGTACGGCGGCACCACCTCGCTGGCCACCGGCCTGCTGCCGCGCTTCGGGGTGTCCTGCACCCAGGTCGACCAGACCGACAGCGGGGCGTTCGAGCGGGCGCTGCGCCCGGAGACCCGCCTGGTGCTGGTGGAGACGCCGAGCAACCCGCTGCTGGAGCTGACCGACCTGGCGGCGGTGGCCGCCTCGGCCCACGCGGCGGGCGCGCTCGTGGTGGTCGACAACACCTTCGCCACGCCGGTCAACCAGCGGCCGCTGGGCGCCGGGGC
Source organism: Micromonospora chaiyaphumensis (assembly GCF_900091435.1). Lineage (GTDB taxonomy): Bacteria > Actinomycetota > Actinomycetes > Mycobacteriales > Micromonosporaceae > Micromonospora > Micromonospora chaiyaphumensis. The sequence goes on along the minus strand of NZ_FMCS01000005.1, from coordinate 37,624 downwards.
GGACCTGGTCTGGCACAGCGGCACCAAGTTCCTCGGCGGTCACTCCGACGTGTCGGCCGGCGTGGTCGTCGGCCCCGCCGGGCTCGTCGAGCGGGTGTGGCGGACGTCGATCGTCACCGGCAGCACGCTCGGCCCGGTGGACGCCTGGCTCCTGCTGCGCGGCATCCGCACGCTGCCGCTGCGGGTGCAGCGGCACAACGACAACGCCCTCGCCCTGGCCCGGGCCCTGGAGGGGCACCCGGCGGTGGCCCGGGTCCGCTACCCCGGGCTGCCGTCGCACCCCCAGCACGACCTGGCGCGCCGGCAGATGACCGGTTTCGGCGGGGTGCTCGGCGTCGACCTCGCGGCGGGCCGGGCGGGGGCCGCCGCCCTGCTGGCCGGGCTGCGGCTGGCGAAGCGCGCGGCCAGCCTGGGCAGCGTCAGCACGCTGGTGGTGCATCCCCGGTCGATGTGGGCGGGGATCGTGGACGCCGGCCAGCTGGCAGCCACCGGCATCGGGGAGGGGCTGGTCCGCGTGTCCACCGGCATCGAGGACACGTCCGACCTGGTGGACGACTTCCGGGCGGCGCTGGACACCGTACCGACCTGACGCGGGGCGGGCGCCGGTGCATGGTCCGGGCGGCAACGGGAATCGGAGTGCCGCCAGCAGCACCGACGGACGCCAGGAGCCACGCCATGACGGACCTCTCGCCCACCGGGTCGCCGCCGCAGGCGGGCGACGGCGGCTTCGCCGTCGTGGAGATGTTCACCTCGCAGGGCTGCGAGAGCTGCCCGCCCGCCGAGGAGGTGCTGACCGAGATCGAGCGGGACGCCCGCCGGCGGGGCGAGCCCGTCTTCGCCCTCGGCTTCCACGTCGACTACTGGGACCACCTGGGCTGGCCCGATCCCTACGCGGCCGCGGCGTACACGGCCCGGCAGGAGGCGTACGCGCGGGCGTTCGGCACCGGGCACCTCTACACGCCGCAGATGGTGGTCAACGGCACCGCCGAGTTCGTCGGCTCCGACCGGCGGCGGGCGGCCGACGCGATCACCTCCGCGCTGTCGGCGGCGGCCACCGCGCCGCTCGCCCTGACGGTCGGGAACGCGGGCGGCGGGCACGTGGCCGTGGACTACCGGGTCGACCGGCCGCCCGCGCGGGGCATGCTGCACGTGGCGGTCGTGGAGCGCGGCCTGGAGAACGACGTGCCCCGGGGCGAGAACGCCGGCCGCCGGTTGCGGCAGGACAACGTCGTGCGGGCCTTCACCTCGGTCGGCCTGAACGCCGAGGAGGGCCGGGTGGAGCTGTCCGTGCCGCCGGACCTCGATCCCGCGCAGGCGTCGGTGATCGGCTACGTGCAGCAGGAGGGGGAACGGGCCGTCGTCGGCGCCGCGGCCGTCGACGTGTCCGCCTGAGCCCGGCCGCGCGCCGCACACCCGAGGAGCACTGCCTGATGAGCATCGGCCAGCAGCAGCGCCTCACGCCGGACGTCGCCCTGTTCCTGCTCGCCTCGATCATCGTGTCGTTCGTCGCCGCGTCGACGGCCCCGAGCCCCCTGTACGGGATCTACCAGGCGCGCTGGCACTTCTCGTCGATCACCACCACCCTGGTGTTCGCCGTCTACGCCGCCGCGGTGCTGGCGTCCCTGCTCACCGTGGGCAAGCTCTCCGACCATGTCGGGCGGCGCCCGGTCCTGCTCGCCGCGATCGCGGTCCAGATGATCTCGCTGGTCATCTTCGTCCTCGCCGGCGGCGTACCCGAGCTGGTGGCCGCGCGCGTCGTCCAGGGCATCGCGGCCGGCGCCGCCACCGGCGCGGCGGCCGCCGGCATGCTCGACGTCGACCGGTCCCGCGGCACGCTCGCCAACTCGATCGCCCCAGGGATCGGCACCGGCGTCGGTGCGCTGCTCTCCGCGCTGCTCGTCCAGTACCTGCCCGCACCGACGCGTCTGGTGTACCTCGTCCTGCTCGTGGTCCTGCTCATCCAGGGCATCGGGGTCCTGCTGATGCCGGAGACGGTCACACCGATGGCGGGAGCCCTGCGGAGCCTGCGGCCGGAGATCCGGCTGCCCCCCGCGGTACGCGGGCCCCTGCTGGCCGTCGCCCCGGTCGCCTTCGCCGTCTGGGCCCTCGCGGGGTTCTTCGCCGCGCTCGGCCCGGCGCTCGTGCGTGCCCTCATGAACTCCTCGATCGTGCTCGGGGGCCTGAGCATCTTCGTCTTCGCCGTCTTCGGGTCCGCCGCCATCCTCGTGCTGCGCGACCGGCCCGCGCGAACCGTCATGCTCACCGGCGTCGCCGCGCTCGTCGTCGGCATGGTCATCACGCTGGTGTCGGTCTCCGCCGATTCCATCGCCGGCTTCTTCGTCGGTCTCGCGTTCGGGGGCGTCGGCTTCGGTGGCGGCTTCCAGGGCAGCCTCAAGACCGTCACGCCGCTGGTCGAGGCGCACGAGCGCGCCGGCGTGCTCTCGCTGCTCTACATCATCTCCTACGTCGGCTTCGGCCTGCCCACGGTGATCGCCGGGTTCCTCGTGGTCCACGGCGGCGGCCTGCGCCGGACCGCCGAGGAGTACACGGTCGCCGTCCTCGTGCTCGCCGTGGTCGCCCTGCTCGCGCTGCGCCGCACGGGCCGGGAGACGCGGGTCGGCGCGCGATAGCGTCAGGGGGATGCACAACCCGTCCGGACCCGCCGCCCTCACCACGGCCGAACGCGCGATCGACGCCCGCTTCCGGGCGGTGCTCGCCCGGCTGCCCCGGCGCGGGCCGGCCGGCTGGCTCACCGAGTTCGCGGTCTTCGGGTTCAAGCAGGCCTGGGCCTGCGTCTTCGGTGGGGCGATGCTGGCGGTCATCTTCGCGGCGCATCTGTGGTACCCGGGCGACGCCGCGTTCGCCCGCAACGACTTCCTGACGCTCGCGGCGGTCGCCATCCAGATCGCCATGGTGGCCGGGCGCCTGGAGACCCTGCGCGAGCTGCGGGTGGTGGTGCTGTTCCACCTCGTCGGCACGGCCATGGAGTTGTTCAAGACCGAGGTGGGCTCCTGGTCCTACGCGCCCGAGGGCGTGCTGAGGATCGGCGCGGTGCCCCTCTTCAGCGGCTTCATGTACGCCGCGGTGGGCTCCTACCTGGTCCGGGTGTACCGGCTGTTCGACCTGCGTTTCACCCGCTACCCGAGGCGCTGGGTGACGGCGGTGCTGGCCGCCGCCATCTACGCCAACTTCTTCACCAACCACTACCTGTTCGACGTGCGGTGGCTGCTCATCGCCGCCGTCGCGCTCGTGTTCGGGCGCTGCGTCATGCAGTTCCGCATCTTCCGGTTCCGGTGGCGCATGCCGCTGCTGCTGGCGTTCCTCCTGGTCGCCTTCTTCATCTGGCTCGCCGAGAACATCGCCACCTGGTCCAACGCCTGGCTCTATCCCAGCCAGCTGGGCGGCTGGCACCTCGTCTCGCCCGCGAAGCTCGCGTCGTGGTTCCTTCTCATGATCATCTCGGTGGTGCTGGTCACCTGGATCTCCCCGCCGCAGCCGCCCGACGAGCCGCAGCCGGCCACGGCGAGGGACCCCGGCCTGGCCGACGCGGCGACCGGACCGGCCACCGTCACGCGACCGGCGCCGGGGCGCTGAGCGGGCCCTGGTTGCCGCTGCGGTCCAGCCCGGCGACGCAGTAGGTGAGCGGCTGGCCGGCCGGGGCGGCCGGGTCCACCCAGTCACCTCCACGGGTGGTGCCGACGAGCCGGGCGACGCCGCCCTCGACGCGGTAGACGGCGAAGCTCACGGCGGCGTCGCCGCGCCAGGTCAGCGCCACCCCGCCGGTGTCCGGACGCCGGGCGCCGGTGATCGCGGGTGCGGGCGGCGGCGCGACCGGCAGCTGGGCCATCGTGGGCGGCAGCGCGGGAGCGGCGTAGTGCGCCCGGCTGTACCGGCTGACCGCACCGAGCTTGTCGGCGCGCACCTGCCGGGCGCTGAAGTGCACGCTCCCGCTCACCCCGTACCGCCGGTTCAGGGCGAGCTGGCGGTCCAGCTCGGCCGGATCCCGCCAGGCGCCGCGCTCACCGACCCGGTAGTCGGCCTGGCCGATGTAGAGCTGCACCCGGGTGCCCCGGACCGTGGCCGCCCACCACGGCAGCAGCTTGGCGTAGTCGGCCTTGCCGAAGCCGATGTGCCAGTAGAGCTGCGGCACCACGTAGTCCAGCCACTGCCGGCGTACCCACAGCCGGGTGTCGGCGTAGATGTCGTCGTAGCTCTGCAGGCCCGCGGTGGGCGAGCCGGCCGGGTCGGTGCGCTCGTTGCGCCAGATGCCGAACGGGCTGATGCCGAACTTCACCCACGGCTTCATCGCCTTGATCCGCTCGCTCATCTCGCGGACCAGGGTGTTCACGTTGTCCCGGCGCCAGGCGTGCCGGTCGGCGAACCCCCGGCCGTAGCGGGCGAACGCCGCGTCGTCCGGGAAGTCCTGCCCCGCCTCCGGATAGGGGTAGAAGAAGTCGTCGAAGTGCACCCCGTCGACGTCGTACCGCTGGACCGCCTCCAGCATGGCGTCCTCGACGAACTTGCGCGCCTCGGGGATGCCGGGGTTGAAGTAGAGGCGACTGCCGGGCCGGTCGGCGCTGGGGTAGGTCACCACCCAGTCGCGGTGCCGTCGCAGCGGGTGGGTCGGCGCGAGCTGGTCCAGCCGGGGGCCCGGCCCGCCCACCGTGGCCGGCTGGCCGCCGCGGTAGGGGTTGAACCAGGCGTGGAACTCCAGGTTGCGGGCATGGGCCTCGGCGACCATGAACTCCATCGGGTCCCAGCCCGGGTCGCGGCCGTCGCGGCGCCCGGTCAGCCACTCCGACCACGGCGCGTAGGCCGACGGCCAGAGCGCGTCCCCACTCGGCCGCACGTGCACGAAGACCGCGTTGTGGTTGCGGCGCACCGCCAGGTCGAGCCAGCCGCGGAACTCGGCCCGCGCCGCCTCGGCCGGCAGCCCCCGCCGGCTCGGCCAGTCGATGTTGTTCACCGTCGTGATCCACATGCCGCGCACCTCGCGGGTCGCCCGGACCGGCCGGCCCGCGCAGTCCCGGCCACCGCCCGCCGCGGCGACCGCGGCCGCGTCAGCCGGTTCCGCCCGGCCACCGTCGCCGGTGACCCGGTCCCGCAGCGACCAGGCACCGACCGCGGCCACCACGGCGAGCGCGACGACCACCGCGACGAGCGCCCGGGTGCGGCGGTGGGGAACGGGCGGTACGGACGGATCGGCGGAGGGCATCGCCCCAGTCTGCCAGCGCCCCCCGACGGATGAACCGGCCGGAACCGCTTCTTAACGGCCACCTAAGGCGCCGGCGTGGGCCGGTCCCCTGTGGACCGGCCCACGCTGGTCGCCTCAGCCCTGGATGAGCGAGGCGCCGTAGTAGGTCAGCGAACCGATCTGCGCGTCACCGACCGGCCGCAGCAGCGGGGCGTACCAGACGGTCCGGGAGCCGTTGGGGCTCACGCCGGGGCAGACCGCCGTGCCGGTCACCCCGGCGGAGACGGTGCCACGCGCGTCGATCCGCCCGTCCGACCGGTACGAGTAGACCGGCCCGCCGCTGTCGCCCGGCGCGGCGGCGCAGCCCCCGGCGACGATGTGGTTGGCCTGGGTCACCGGCCCGATCACGTAGCCGACGTTGACGAACTGGTTGACCACGTCGACCCGCAGGCTGCAGTGCTCACCGCTGGAGGAGCCGCCGGTGCACACGTAGTTGCCGACGTAGTCCGAGGCGGCCCCGCCGACGCCGATGCTGGTCGCCGCGTTGTACGCCCCGGTGTAGATCCGGCCGCCCGCCGCGACCCTGATCATCAGGGTGTCCCGCGGGTTGTTGTCGTTGATGATCGGGCCCATGGTGTTGGTGGGGCCACCACCGTCGTAGGCGACCTGGCCGTTCGCGCCGCAGTGCCCGGCGCTGAGGATCTGCCGGGCGTCGTTCCAGTAGACCCCGAAGCCGGTGGTGCAGCCACCGCCCGCGTAGTACCGCGCCCCGCCCCAGTAGGGGGCGAAGTCGTTCTGGCGGTTGAGCAGCGTGGCGCTCGGCGTGGTGCGCACGCTCAACGGCAGCCGCGCGGTGCCCAGGAGGTCCCGCTTGCCGGACGCGAGCGCCTTGCCGGTGACGGTCACGGCGAGCCCGCTGCCGTCGACCTTGGCGGCCACCGAGACGGCCCGCGGGTCGGCGGCGAGCCGCCGGGCCTCGGCGTCCATCTCGCGCTGGTGGAACCGGGCCGGCTTGAACGTCACCGGCACGTCGAGCCGCTCGGCCAGGTCGCGGACGGCCCCGGGCACCCGTCCCTTCCAGTAGACGGTGAGCCTGCGGGACTCCGGCGCGGCCACCACGCCCGCGAAGCCCGCGCCGCGCGCGGCCGTGATCTCGCCGGCCGCCGCGTTGAGCCGGTCCTGCGCCGCGAACAGCGCGCGCCAGCTGGCGAACCCGCCCGGCACGGCCTCGGCCGGCTGGGCCGACGGCGTGACGGGTTTGCCGTCGGCCACCGCCGGGGCCGCGAGGGCGCCGGTGGCGACGATCGCGGCGGCCAACGCGAGAATGGTACGGCGCATGACCGTACCTCCGCGTCCGCCCGATGTCATGTGACTCATGGAGACGTACCTCCTGCAGATGAGAGCCGCCGGGGTGACAATTCCCCCGGTCGACTCGAATTCTGCGGCGGTGAATCCCATTCACCAGGCTCCTGCTGCCAAACGGACTCAGCCATTTACTTCAAAGGGGGCGCCGTGCGACCATTGCCGGTTCGTTGACCTGGGAAGATGCCTTGGCAATGCCATCATCTGCAATTTCGCCGGACTGTCGGGAATACGTGCCGGGATTAGACAACTGCTCGCCTTTCCCGGGCACCGTCGCGCAAATTTCACCAGCTATTCGCAAACCCCTTCCCGTCCTTTCCGGCAAGCGACCCCGCCACGTCGCACGGCCGGCCGTGGTGCGGCACCGTGTTCGTGTCGGCCGGCGACCTGCCGCCCGGCACCCGGACCCCGTCGGGACGACCGCGTGAGCGTCGGCACCGCCTGAGCTCGACGCCCGGCCGGGGTCCGGCCGTGCGGCTATGGTCGGGCGGTGGATGAGCTGTTCGAGGCGGCCGGGACGCTCCGCGCGGCGTACCGGGGGGTCGACTGGGCGTCGACGCCACTGGGTGCGGCGTCCGGCTGGAGTCCGACGCTGCGCGCCGCCGTCGACCTCACCCTGCACTCCCGGTTCCCGGTGACGCTGTTCTGGGGCCCGGAGTTCGTCATGGTCTACAACCAGGCCTACGTCGAGATGATCGGGCACAAGCACCCGGCCGCGCTCGGCGCCCCGGCGGCGCGGGTGTTCGCCGAGATCTGGGACGTCATCGGGCCGATGCTCCGCTCGGTGCGGTCGACCCGGCGCGCGACCTGGACGCAGGACATGCGGCTGCTGATGGACCGGCGCGGCTACCCCGAGGAGTGCTTCTTCACGTTCTCCTACTCCGCGGTCCGCAACCCGGACGGCGAGGTCGAGGGCGTCATCGACATCGCGACCGAGACCACCGCGCAGGTGCTGTCGCAGCGACGGTTGATCATGCTGGTCGGGCTCAGCGACGCCCTGAGCAGCCTCGACGACCCGGCGGAGATCCTCGAACGGGCGGTGCGGGTGCTGCGCAGCGACCCCGAGGACCTGCCGGACGTCGACATCCTCGTGCCGGACGCCACCGCCGGCGCCGGTCGCCCGCCCCTGCCCGCCGTGCCGTCGACGATCTTCCGGGATGGGGACTTCGTGCTGGAGACGACGGCGGATGTCCCCGTGCTGCGGGTGCGGCTGCCGGGCCCGCCGCCGTACGCGGAGACGGTCCTGGTGGCGCGGCTGAGCCAGCACCTCCCCCTCGACGACGGCTATGTCGGGTTCGTGCGGCTGGCGGGTGCGACGGTGGCGCAGGCGCTGCAGCGGGCGCAGACCCGGCAGGCCGAGCGGCGGGTCGCGACCCTGGAACGGGACCTGTCGGAGCGACTCCAACGCAGCCTGCTGACCCCACCCGCCCAGCCGCCGGGGACGGAGGTGGCGGTCCGCTACCAGCCGGCGATCGAACGGGCGCGGATCGGCGGTGACTGGTACGACTCGTTCCAGGAGAGCGACGGCTCGCTGACGCTGGTGATCGGCGACGTGGCGGGCCACGACCAGCAGGCCGCCGCGACCATGGCGCAGATCCGCAACCTGCTCCGCGGCGTCGCGTACGCGGCGCGGAAGCCACCGGGCGGGGTGTTGGAGGGCCTGGAGGCGACGATGCGGGGCCTGGGCGTGGACGCCCTGGCGACTGCGGTCCTGGCCCGGGTGGAACAGGACGAGGCGCGGCCCCGGGACGGCACCCGCACCCTGACGTGGTCCAACGCCGGCCACCTGCCACCGGTGCTCGTGACGCCCGACGGGGCCGCGACGCTGCTGCGCACGCCGCCGGAGATGCTGCTGGGTGTCCGGCCCGGTGTCGCGCGGAGTGCTCACCGGGTCACCCTCGCGCCCGGCTGCGCCGTCGTCCTGTACACCGACGGCCTGATCGACCGGCGCGACGCGATCATCGACGACGGGCTGGCGGCGCTGGTGGGCAGCCTCACGGGCCGGCACGGGTCGACCGCCGAGCAGCTCTGCGACGAGCTGCTGGCCCGCTTCGCCCCCGGCAGCGACGACGACATCGCCCTGGTCGTGCTGCGGATTCCGCCGGAGCCCCCCGGCGTCCCCGGGTAGGGCGGGCGCCGCCGGGGTGCCGCCCGGCAATATCCGGAATGCAGGTAGCCTCTTTTGCCATGGGCGGTTTCGGGCCGCCGGCCGGGATCAACTCCACGAGGGCCGGGCACACGCGACGCGAGGCCTCGTCGCTGCTCTCCCGGGACTTCACCTCCGCCACCATCACCGAGCTGCGGCACGCCGTCACCGCGGCCGTCGCGGCGGCCGGGCTGGCCGGCGCGCGGGCCGAGGACTTCGTCCTGGCCGTCCACGAGCTGGTCACCAACGCGGTACGCCACGGCGGCGGCACGGGTCACCTGCACCTCCGCCGGCAGGGCGACCTCCTGACCTGCGACGTCGTCGATCACGGTCCGGGTGTCGAGGCACCGCCGATCCGGCAGGTCGCCGGCGACGCGGCCGGCGGCCGGGGCCTCTGGCTGGCCGACCACCTGGCCGACTCACTGTCCCTCCACCGACGCGCCGACGGCACGACCGCCACCGTGACCATGGCGCTGAGCTGACCGGACCCCGCGCGGTACCGACGCGGCCTCAGTCGACGTCGACCCAGTCGAGGGTGCGGCCCACCGCCTTCTTCCAGCGGGCGTAGCCGGTCTCACGCTGTTCCGGCGACCAGGTCGGCTGCCAGCGCCGGCTCTCGTTCCAGTTCTCCCGCAGTTCGTCGGTGCTCTTCCAGAACCCGACGGCGAGCCCGGCCGCGTAGGCCGCGCCGAGGGCGGTGGTCTCGGCGACCACCGGCCGGCTGACCGGCACGCCGAGGATGTCCGCCTGGAGTTGCATGCACAGGTCGTTGACGGTGACGCCGCCGTCGACCTTCAGGCACTCCAGGGGCACCCCGCAGTCCTGCTCCATGGCCTCGGCCACGTCCCGGCTCTGGTAGCAGATCGCCTCCAGGGTGGCCCGGGCGATGTGCGCGTCGGTGTTGAACCGGGACAGCCCGACGATGGCGCCGCGGGCGTCGGAGCGCCAGTACGGGGCGAACAGGCCGGAGAACGCCGGCACGAAGTACACCCCGCCGCTGTCCTCGACCTGGCGGGCCAGGATCTCGCTCTGCGCGGCCGTGCTGATGATCTTGAGCTGGTCGCGCAGCCACTGCACCGCCGAACCGGTGACCGCGATAGAGCCCTCCAGCGCGTAGACCGGCGCGTCGTCACCGAACTGGTAGCAGACCGTGGTGAGCAGCCCGGCCTTCGACCGCACGATGTCGGTGCCGGTGTTGAGCAGCAGGAAGTTGCCGGTGCCGTAGGTGTTCTTCGCCTCGCCCGGCGCGAAGCAGACCTGCCCGACCGTGGCCGCCTGCTGGTCGCCCAGGTCACCGGTGATCCGGACCGGCCCGGTGAACGGCCCGTGCGGCACGGTGCTGCCGTACGAGCGCGGGTCGGAGGACGGCCGGATCTCCGGCAGCATGGCCCGCGGGATGCCGAAGAACGAGAGCAGCTCGTCGTCCCAGTCCAGCGTCTCCAGGTTCATGAGCATGGTGCGGCTGGCGTTGGTGGGATCGGTGACGTGCACGCCGCCCTCGGTGCCGCCGGTCAGGTTCCAGAGCAGCCACGTGTCGGTGTTGCCGAAGACGGCCTCGCCCCGCTCGGCGGCCTCCCGGACCCCGTCGACGTTCTCCAGGATCCACTGGATCTTCCCGGCCGAGAAGTACGTGGCCGGCGGCAGTCCCGCCCTGCGCCGGATCACGTCGCCCTTGCCCTCGCGTTCCAGCGCCGAGGCGATCCGGTCGGTGCGGGTGTCCTGCCAGACGATCGCGTTGTGGTAGGGCCGGCCGGTCCGGCGGTTCCACACCACCGTGGTCTCGCGCTGGTTGGTGATGCCGAGCGCGGCCAGGTCGGAGCCGGCCAGGCCGTGCTCGTTCATCGCGGTCTGGATCACCGTCTGGGTCCGTTCCCAGATCTCCAGCGGGTTGTGCTCGACCCAGCCCGCCCGCGGCATGATCTGCTGGTGTTCGAGCTGGTGGCGGCCGACCTCGTTGCCACCGTGGTCGAAGATCATGAATCGGGTGCTGGTCGTGCCCTGGTCCACGGCGCCGACGAAGTCAGCCATGCGGGGGTCTCCTCACTGCGGGCGGCGCGGGCGTCATCGTGAGGTGAACCGTAGGAAACATCGCGATGCCGGGTCAACGAGAGTCGGTCGGCAGGAGTGGGCGCATGAAGGTGCGCTCGTAGCGGAGGACGCAGCCCGAGTCGTCGCGGATGCGGTCGGCCGCCACGAACTCCGGGTCCGCACCGAACCGTGCGCGGTAGCGCTCGTACGCCGCCAGGCTGTCGAAGCTGAACAGCGCCTCGGCCCGGTCGCTGGCGCCCTCGGCGGGCAGGAAGTAGCCGTGGTGCACGCCGCCGTGCTTGGCGACCAGCCGCATCCACTCGCTGGCGAAGCGTTCGAACGCCTCGATCTGCGCGGGGTCGATGGTGTAGTGCACGACGCAGGTGATCACGGCCCCACCCTACGGGCCACGCCGGCACCCACCAGGCGCGAGTGCCGGCGTGGCCGGGTTGGTCAGGCGCAGCCCAACGCCTGGTCGTAGCCGCGCGGCAGGTCTCCGGCCGCGACCTTGTCGGCGGTCTCCCAGAACACCTCCGGCCAGTCGCCCTCGTCGTTCATCTGGTGCAGCACCTGCCACTTGTGGCTGCTGCGCAGCGCGTCGGCGGCCCGCCGGAGGGCGGCGTCGTCGCCGGCCCGTTTCGCGCGCTGCCATTCGGCGATCCAGGCGCAGCCGACCCGGGACGTGACCTGCGCGCCGAACTGGTACGCGTCGTTGGTGCCGAGGCCGGCCAGCGCGGCCCGGTCGAAGTCCGGTGGCAGCGGAATGTCGGCGAGCACCTTCGCGGCCTGCTCGTCCACCCGGGCCGGCGTGACGATCTCCGGCGGGAGCGCGGCCAGCCAGGTACGCACGTCGACGCGGACGACGTGGGTGAGGAGCCGGTCGAACTCGGTGCGGTTCCCGCCCCCGGCGCGCAGTTCGACGAAGACGCCGTCGCGGGGGCGGAGCAGGACCGCGAAGTCCTCGGCGCTGTAGCGGAACAGGTCACCCGACCATCCGTCCACCTTCACCGCCTCCGGGGCGCTGACGTTGCGCCGGTCCGCGTGGTAGCCGGCGTACTGGTCCGCCGGGTACCAGTTCATGTCCATCTGCTGTCCGCCGTTGCGGAACGCGATGGTGCCCTGCTTCTCGGCGAACCCGTAGACGGTGGTCACCTGCCAGCCGGGCTCGTCGATCAGCAACCGGGGGTTCTCCTCGGCGGCCTTCAACGCCACGGGCGAGAACACGATCGACGTGGTCGGCCCGGCGCTGGTCGGCGCGACCGTCTCCGTGGGAGCCGCCCGACGGTCGCCCGGAGGCTCGCCGTAGACGGTGACCACCGCGAGGACGCCGATGAGTGCCGCGGCCGCGGTCAGCGGGCCGGCGAGGCGGCGAACCAGGCCGCGGCGCGTCCGGGAGCGGCGCGGTGCATCGGCGACGCGGTCGGGCGTCGGTTCGGACATGATCTCCTCCAGGAGAGCCTGCTCGGCCCCGTCGAGGTGCCTGATGACCTCGGGCCGGTAGGGGTCGGCGTCGCGGACCAGCCGGTCGACGTGCTCCTCGGTCATCTGCCCTCCTTCGGGGCGGGTGCGGTCAGGACGTCGAGTACATGTCCGGGTGGGCCCAGGTCGTCACCGACGAGTTCGCGGAGCCGGGACCGCGCCCGCGACAGGCGGGTGCGGACCGCGGCCGGGCTCACCCCGAGGACCTCGGCGGCCTCGCGCGGTTCCAGGCCCTCCCACACGGTGAGCAGCAGCACCTCGCGGTCCAGGTCGCCGAGCCGGGCGAGCGCGGCCCGGACGGCGAGCCGTTCCGGCACCTCGCTGCCCGGGTCGCCACCGAGCACCGCGGTGATCCGCTGGCGGAGCCGCTCCCCCAGCCGCTGCCGGCGTACGCCGCCACGGTGGTGGTTGGCGAGCACGCGGCGGGCGACGCCGTAGAGCCAGAGCCGGGCCTCGCCGTCGGCCGGCAGGTCGCGTCTTCGGCGCCAGGCGACGAGAAAGGTCTCGGCGACGACGTCGGCCGCGTCCTCGGGGTCCGCGACGCGGCGCAGGGCGTACGCCAGCAGCGGCTCGAAGTCGGCGGCGTAGGCGCGTCGGAAGCGGTCCTCGTGCGCGGTCCCGGGGCTCACGTCCATCCCATGTCCGGTCGGGCACCGATCGTGACAGGAAACCCGTCAGCCGGGACGCAGGTGGGTGCGGCGGGTCTTGCGCCCCGCCTCGTACGCGGCCCGGGCGGCCCGCCCCTGATCCGTGGTGGAGACCTCGGCGACCGGCACGTCCCACCAGGCGCCGGCGTCCGGACCCGCCTCGAACCGGTCGGTCCGCACGTGCACCACGGTGGTCCGGGTGGCCGCCGTCGCCGTGGCCAGTGCCGCCCGCAGCTCCTCCATGGTGGACACCCGGATGAGGTCGGCGCCGAGGCTGGCCGCGTTGGCGCCGAGGTCGATCGGCAGCGGCTCCCCGGTGCGGTCGACGTAGGCGGTGCCGAGCCGGTGCGCGCCGACGCTCTCCGACAGCCGGCCGATCGAGGCGAAGCCCGCGTTGTCGACCAGCACCACGACGAGCTTGACACCCTCGGCGACCGCGGTCGCCAGCTCGCTCGGCAGCATGAGGTAGGACCCGTCACCGACCAGCACGAACACCTCGCGCTCGGGCGCGGCCAGCTTCACCCCGATCCCGCCGGCGATCTCGTAGCCCATGCAGGAGTAGCCGTACTCGACGTGGTAGCTCTTGGGGTCGCGGCTGCGCCACAGCCGGTGCAGGTCACCGGGCATCGACCCGGCGGCGCACACGACCACGCCGCGGGGGCCGGCGGCGTCGTTGACGGCGCCGATGACCGCGGTCTGGGTGGGCGGCGCGTCCGGGTCGGCGTGCCGGGCGGAGTCCGCCACGGCCGTCCAGCGCTCGCGCAGCCGGGCCACCGACTCCCGGTACGCGGGCTCGGTGCCCCAGCCGGCGCAGGCCCCGTCGAGGGCCGTGAGGCTCTCCCGCGCGTCGCCGACGACCTGCGTGCCGGACAGCTTCGCCGCGTCGAAGCGGGTGACGTTGAGGTTGACGAAGCGCGCCCCGTCGCCGAAGAGGGTGCCGGAGGCGGTGGTGAAGTCGCTGTAGCGGGTGCCCACCCCGATGACCACGTCCGCGCCGGCCGCGATCTCGTTGGCCGCCGTGGTGCCGGTGACGCCGATCGCGCCGAGGGCGAGCGGGTGGCCGTGCGGCAGCGCGCCGGTGCCGGCCTGGGACTCGGCCACCGGCACGCCGTGTTCCTCGGCGAACCGGCGCAGCGCCCCGGTGGCGCCGCTGTAGATCACCCCGCCGCCGGCCACCAGCAGGGGGCGGCGGGCCGCCCGCACGATGTCGGCGGCCCGGATCAGCGCCGCCTCGTCGGCGCGGGGGCGCGGCACGTGCCAGACCCGTTCGGCGAACAGCTCGTCGGGCCAGTCGTACGCCTCGGCCTGCACGTCCTGCGGCAGCGCGAGGGTGACCGCGCCGGTCTCCGCCGGGTCGGTCAGCACCCGCATGGCCGCCAGCAGCGCCGCCGGCAGCTGTTCCGGCCGGTTGATCCGGTCCCAGTAGCGGGAGACCGGCCGCAGCGCGTCGGTGACGCTGACGTCGTGCGAGCGGGGGTCCTCCAGTTCCTGGAGCACCGGGTTGGCCACCCGGGTGGCGAAGAGATCGCCGGGCAGCAGCAGCACGGGCAGCCGGTTGATGGTGGCGCCGGCGGCCCCGGTGACCAGGTTCGTGGCGCCGGGGCCGATCGAGGTGGTGCAGGCCAGGGTGCTGAGCCGGTCGGTCATCCGGGCGTACGCCGCCGCGGTGTGCACCATGCCCTGCTCGGTGCGGCACAGGTGGTAGGGCAGGTCCGCGCCCGCGGTCGCCAGGGCCTCGCCGAGCCCGGCGACGTTGCCGTGGCCGAAGATGCCGAAGCAGGCCGGGATGAGTCGTTGCCGCCGCCCGTCGCGTTCGGAGAACTGCCGGGCCAGGAAGGCCACCACCGCCTGCGCCACCGTCAACCTGGGCATCACGCCTCTTTCGTTCCGGGCCGGGTCAGCGGCAGTCGCGGGTCCACCGCCTGGTCGGCCCAGCTGCCCCGGATCCAGCCGTGCCGGGGATCGTCCACACAGGCCATGGTCCGGGCGGCCCCGGGTCCGGCCAGCACGTTCAGGTAGTAGAGGTCGTAGCCGGGCGCGGCCATCGACGGCCCGTGGTAGCCGTACGGGACGAGCACAACATCGCCGGTGCGCACCTCGGCGAGCACGTCGATCGGCCGGTCGGCGGTGCCGTAGACCCGCTGGTAGCCCACCGGACCGTCGCCGGGATCGCCGCCGGCCACCTCGAAGTAGTAGACCTCCTCCAGCGCGGCCTCGACCCGCCCGTCGTCGTACGCCCGGTCCTGCTCGTGCTTGTGGGGCGGGTACGACGACCAGTTCCCCCCGGGCGTGAGCACCTCCACGGCGACCAGCCGGTCGCAGTCGAAGGCGTCCGGCGCGCAGAAGTTGTTGACCTGCCGGCTGGCCGCCCCGGCGCCGCGCAGTTCCACCGGCACGTCCCGGGCCGCGCCGTAGCGGGGCGACAGGCGGCGGGTGGCCCGCGCCGACGGCAGCGCGAAGCGGCCGGTGCCGCTGATCGTCACCTCGGCGTCGCGGGGGAGGTAGGCGAAGTCGGTGACGGCGGCGAACACCGACGCCCGCCCGGTCAGGGCGAGCCGCAACCCGTCGCACCGCACGGTGGCGGCGCCGGACAGCGGCAGCACCAGCATCTCCTCGTCGCCGGTGGCGAAGCTGACCTCGCCACCGGTCGGCAGGGTGAGCACCCGCAGCCCGGCGTAGGTCCAGCCGGCCCGCTCGGGGGTGACCTCCAGCGCCCACGGCCCACGGGCGGTGCCGCCCCAGGGCAGGTGGGCGTCGGGGGTCCTCACGCGTCCTGCCCGGTGGGCAGCAGCGAGCCGGCCAGGTCCACGGCGGCGGCCACGTCGTCGTCGGGCGGGTAGAGCAGCGCCCGGCCGACCACCAGGCCGCGCACGCCGGGCAGCCGCAGTGCCCGCGCCCACCGGGCGTACACCACGTCGGGCGCCTCCACCGGGTCGCCGCCGAGGAGCAGGACCGGCAGCGTGGTCGCGGCCATCACCCGCTCCATCTCGTCGACGGCGGGCAGCTTCAACCAGGTGTACGCGCTGGTTGCGCCGAGCGCCTGCCCGACGCTCACACCCTTGATGACCGACTCCGGGCGCAGGTCGGCGCTCACCCGGCCCCCGTCGCGGGCCACCCACAGCGGTTCGACGAGGGCCACGGTGCGGTGCGCGGCGAGCGCGGTGACCGCCTGGGCGCAGGCCTGGAGGGTGGCGGCGGTGGCCGGGTCGTCCGGGTCGATCCGGCAGAGCATCTTGCCGCCGTCGTAGCGCATCGCGGCGATGCTGTCGGCGTCGTAGGCGGTGAACCGGTCGTCGAGTTCGAAGGCGGCGCCGGAGAGGCCGCCACGGTTCATCGAGCCGATGGCCAGGCGGTTCTCCAGCGCGCCGAGCAGCAGCAGGTCCTCCAGGATGTCGGGGGTGCCGAGCACGCCGTCGACGCCGGGCCGGGACAGCGCCACGCGCAGCCGGTCGAGCAGGTCGGCGCGCCCGGCCATGGCCATCGGCCGGTCCCGCACCCCGAGGGCGCCGCGGGCCGGGTGGTCGGCGGCGATGACGAACAGCGGCCGGCCGGGTTCGGGCCAGGGCCGGCGGGTACGGCGGGCGGCGGCTTCGGCGATCGCCTGCGGCCGGTGCGCGCGGGTGCGGGTCAGCGCGTCGTACTCGGTGCTCACCGGTCTTCTCCTGTCAGGACGGCGGTCGGCGACGCGGCGTCCCCGGCCAGCGCCGCGGTCTCGGCGTAGTCGGGCATGGCGGCGGAGCAGGCCAGCCGGGAGGCGACGATCGCGCCGGCGGCGTTGGCGAAGCGGATGGTCCGCTCCAGCGGCCAGCCGCGCAGCAGCCCCAGGCAGAGCGCGCCGCCGAAGGCGTCGCCGGCGCCCAGGCCGTTGACCACGTCCACCGGCACCGGCGGCACCCGCACGCTCTGCTCCGCCGTGCGGGCCAGCACGCCCGCGGGGCCGAGCTTGACCACGGCGAGCCGGGGGCCGCGTTCGAGCAGCAGGTCGGCGGCCCGGTCGGGGTCGCGGGTGCCGACCGCGATCTCCACCTCGTCGAGGTTGCCGACGGCGACGGTGACCCGGGGCAGCGCCTCGGCCACGGCCGCGGTCGCGGCCGCCGGGTCCGGCCAGAACATCGGCCGGTAGTCCAGGTCCAGCACCGTGTGCGGGCGGCCGGCCCGGGCGGCGAGCGCGGCGGTGTGCGCGTCGCGGCTGGGCTGCTGGCACAGGCCGGTGCCGGTCAGCCAGAAGACGCGTGCCGACGTGATCGCGTCGAGGTCCAGCTCCTCGGGGCGGATCTGGAGGTCCGGCGCGGTGGGGGTGCGGTAGAACCACAGCGGGAAGTGGTCCGGCGGGAAGATCTCGCAGAAGGTGATCGGGGTGGGCAGCCCGTCGACGGGCTGGACCTGGCTGTCGTCCACACCGAACTCACGCAGCGCCCGGTGCACGTAGCCGGCGAAGGCGTCGGCGCCGGTGCGGGTGATCAGCCCGGCGCGCAGGCCCTGGCGGCTGGCCGCGACCGCCACGTTGGTGGGGCTGCCGCCGAGGAACCGGCCGAACGTCTCGACCTCGGCCAGCGGCGTGGCGACCTGCAACGGATAGATGTCCACCCCGACCCGGCCGATGGTGAGCACATCGAGCATGCGGCGCCCTCCGTCCCGGCCGGCGTCGGCGTGTCCGCCAGCTCGACTCCGTCCCTGATTGGTAACAGTGCTCTGCGAGTTGTGTCAATGTGTTGTCATGACATCCGTGCTCTGCGCTCCGTGATCGCTTCGGTACAGTGGCGCGCATCAGCACGCCCGATCCCGCTCAGCCGCAGCGAGGAGGTTTCCGTGACCGGTCCCGAGATCGCGGTCGACCGCAGCAGCCCGGTCCCGCTCTACTTCCAGGTCGCGGAGCAGTTCGCCGCGGCGATCCAGCGGGGTGAGCTGGCCCCGGGTGACCGCCTGGACAGCGAGCTGCAACTGGCCGACCGGCTGGGGCTGTCCCGGCCCACCGTGCGGCAGGCGATCCAGCACCTCGTCGACAAGGGACTGATCATCCGCCGCCGGGGCGTGGGCACCCAGGTGGTGCGGGGCGAGGTGCGCCGGGCCGTCGAGCTGACCAGCCTGCACGACGACCTGGTCCGGGCCGGTCAGCGGCCGTCCACCTCGGTGCTGGAACTGGCCACCGTGGCCTGCCCGCCGGCGGTCGCCGCGGCGCTCGGCGTGCCACCCGGCGGCGAGGTGCAGCACCTGCGCCGGCTGCGGTTCTCCGACGGGGAACCCCTGGCTCTGATGGAGAACTGGCTGCCGGTCGACCTGCCGCGGATCACCATGGCGGCGTTGCAGGCCGACGGCCTCTACGCGATCCTGCGGGCCGGCGGACGGCGGATCCGGGGCGCCAACCAGCGGATCGGCGCCCGGGCCGCCACCGCCGCCGAGGCGCAGATGCTCGGCGAGCGGCGCGGCGCGCCGCTGCTCACCATGACCCGCACCGCCTACGACGACCAGGGCCGCTATGTCGAGCACGGCGCGCACATCTACCGCGCCAGCCGCTACTCCCTCGAGGTGACCGTCGCCGAGCGGTGACGGTGGATGTTTCGCGCTCATTTCAGTGACAGGTATTTACGTCGTCAGGCTGTCATGACATTGTGGCCGCAAGCACCGCCGGCGGCGGACCTGCGGCCGACGGGGCGACCCGCGAGTCTCTTCGAAGTTCCTCCTTGCGAAGGGAAACAGCCCATGTCAGCCAAGCCGAGACGCGCCGCCGGCGTGCTCGCCGCGTTCACCGCCGTCGCCCTCGCCGCCACCGCCTGCGGCGGCTCCGACGAGCCCGCCGGCAAGGACGCCAAGAACATCACCCTCACCATCTCCGCCAACTCGATCGTCGGCGGTAAGAACTCCGCGGGCGCGGAGTGGATCGAGAAATGGGTCATCCCCAAGTTCATCGAGGCGCAGAAGGCCAAGGGCGTCACCGCCAAGGTGACGTTCACGTCCAGCGGCGTCGACGACGAGGTGTACAAGACCAAGCTGGCCCTCGACCTGCGCTCCAAGGGCGGCGCCGACGTCATCGCCGTCGACGGCATCTGGGTCGGCGAGTTCGCCCAGGCCGGCTACCTCAAGCCGCTGTCCGAGGTCGCCGGTGACCAGGTCGACTCCTGGGAGGGCTGGTCCCAGATCCCGGACAGCGTCCAGGGGCTCGGCTCCTTCGAGGACAAGCGCTACGCCATCCCGCTCGGCACCGACGGCCGGGTCCTCTACTACAACAAGAAGCTCTTCGCCCGGGCCGGCCTGCCCGCCGACTGGCAGCCGAAGAGCTGGCAGGAGATCCTCGACGCGGGCGCCAAGCTCAAGGCGCTGCCCGGGGTGACCCCGATCCAGATCAACGCCGGCACCGCGATGGGCGAGGCGACCTCGATGCAGGGTGCCCTGCCGTTGCTGGTCGGCGCCGGCGGCGAGGTCTACAAGGACGGGAAGTGGTCCGGCGCCACCCAGCCGGTGAAGGACATGCTCGACTTCTACGGCAAGGTCTACGGTGGCGGCCTGGGCGACCCGAAGCTCCAGCAGGAGGCCAAGGGTCGCGACAAGTCGTTCGCCGAGTTCGCCGCCGGCAAGATCGGCATCCTCGCCGAGGGCGACTATTTCTGGCGCAGCGTCATCAACCCGAAGGACGGCATCGCCAAGATGGCCGACCGGGACACCACCGTCGGGTACGCGATGATCCCGGCCAAGCAGCCCGGCGCCGGCATCCGCGGCCAGGACTTCGTCAGCATGTCCGGCGGCGGGGTGCGGACGATCAACCCCAACTCCAAGTTCCCCGCTCAGGCCTGGGAACTGCTGTCGTTCATGCACTCGGCGGAGGCGGTCAAGGCCGAACTCGCCGGCGAGGCGCGGATCACCGCGCGGCAGGACGTCAACAAGGAGGTCCTCGCGGGCGACCCGATGCTCAGCTTCATCACCGAGAAGGTGCTGCCGCTGACCGCGTACCGGCCGCCGCTGGCGGTGTACCCGCAGGTGTCGGTGGCGCTCCAGGAGGCCACCGCCGCCGCCACGGCGGGCAAGAGCCCCGACGAGGCGGCCGCCGAGTACCAGAAGAAGGTCGAAGGGTTCGTCGGTGGTCCAGGTAACGTCACCTCCTGACGAGGTGGTCGAGGGAGCGCGCCCGGTCACGGGCGCCTCCCCGGCCCCCGACGCCGCCGGGCTCGGCCGGGCCCGGGCCACCGGGTTCCTCGTCCCGGCCATGGTGCTCATCCTGGTCTTCCTCGTGGTGCCGGCCGCCTGGACCATCTACCTGGGCGTGACCAACTACCGGCTCACCGGCCTGGCCGCCGCCCACCCCGAGGTGGTCGGCCTGGACAACTACACCCGGGCACTCGGCGACGAACGGTTCCGCACCTCCCTGCTGCTGACCCTGCAGTTCGTCCTCGGCTCGGCGGTCATCGGCCAGGCCGGGCTCGGCTTCGCCATCGCCTTCGCGCTGCGCGACCGCCGCGGCCCGCTGCGCCGGGTGGTCGAGGGGTTCGTGCTGCTCTCCTGGATCCTGCCCAGCTCGGTGGTGGCCTTCCTGTGGATCGCCCTGCTCGACCGGGACGCCGGCACGCTCAACGCGCTGCTCGGCATCCCCGGGACGGCGTGGCTGCTGGACCACCCGATGCTGTCGATCATCGTCTTCAACACCTGGCGCGGCACGGCGTTCTCGATGATGCTCTACGCCGCCGCGCTGGAGAACGTCCCCCGCTCACACCTGGAGACCGCCCGGCTGGCCGGTGCCTCGACCTGGCAGCAGCTGCGCGACGTGGTCTTCCCCCGCATCCGCGGGCACGTGCTGACCAACCTGCTGCTCATCAGCCTCTGGACGTTCAACGACTTCGCGCCGTTCCTCATCACCGCGGGCGGGCCCGAGCAGCGCTCGGAGATCCTGCCGGTCTACGTCTACAAGGTGGCGCTCTCCGGCGGCGAGCTCGGCTTCGGCGCCGCCATCTCGTTCGTCATGCTGCTGATCAACCTGGTCATCGCGCTGGTCTACCTGCGCATGCTGGGCCGGCGGAAGGAGTCGGCGTGACCACCGACACGGCGACCGTCGAGCCGACCCGGCCCACCGTCGCGGTACGCCACGTGCTCGCCCGGATCGGCCGCTACACGTTCCTCTGCGCCGTGCTGGCGTTCTTCGCGCTGCCGCTGCTGTGGCTGGCCACCGCCCCGTTCGACGACACCCCGACGGTCACCGCCTCGCTGCCGCGGTTCACCCTGGACAACTTCCGGGCGCTGCTGGACAACCCGTACGCGCTGGGCTCGCTGCTCAACTCCGTCTACCTGGCGGCCGGCACCGCGGCGCTGGTGGTGACCTTCGCGGCGCTCGCCGCGTACGCGCTGAGCCGGGTCCGGGTGCCCGGCCGCGACGCGCTGCTCTACGGGCTGCTGCTGCTGTCGTCGATCGTCACGGGCACCGCCACCATGGTGCCGCTGTTCGAGCTGGCCTTCCGGCTCAACCTGATCGACTCCCGGCTCGGCGTCATCCTGATCCTCAGCGGCGGGCTGCTGCCGGCGGCCATCTTCATCCTCAAGGACTTCATGGACTCCACCCCGACGTCCTACGAGGAGTCGGCCCGGGTCTTCGGCGCCAGCCCGTTGCAGATCATGCGGCACATCGTGGTGCCGCTGGTCCGCCCCGGCCTGGCCACCGTCGGGGTGTGGGCCGTGGCCAACGTCTGGGGCAACTTCCTGGTGCCGTTCCTGCTGCTGCGCGGGCCGGACAAGGCCCCCGCCGCGGTGATCATGTACACGCTCTACACCGAGGGCGGGCAGGCCGACCTGCGGCTGCTCTCGACCTTCTCCCTGCTCTACTCGCTGCCGGTGGCGCTCATGTTCGTCTTCGTCAGCAGCCGGTACGGATTCCGCTTCCACGGAGGGATCAAGCGCTGATGTCCGCCATCACGATGCGGGAGCTGACCAAGGTCTACCCCGGCGGGGTACGCGCCCTGGACGCCCTCGACCTGGAGATCGCCGACGGCGAGTTCTTCGCCCTGCTCGGCCCGTCCGGCTGCGGCAAGACCACCCTGCTGCGCACCATCGCCGGTCTGGAGGTCGCCTCCGCCGGCAGCGTGCGCATCGGCGGGCGCGACGTCACCAACCTGCCGCCGGGCAAGCGCGACGTGGCCATGGTCTTCCAGGACTACGCGCTGTTCCCGCACATGACCGTGCGGGACAACATCGCCTATCCGCTGCGGATCAAGAAGGTCGACCGGCGCAGCCGGGGCAGCAAGGCCGCCGACACCGCCGACGAGCTCGGCCTGTCCGGGCTGCTGGAGCGCCGCCCCGGGCAGCTCTCCGGCGGCCAGCAGCAGCGCGTCGCACTGGCCCGGGCGATGGCCTGCCACCCGCAGGTGTTCCTGCTCGACGAGCCGCTGTCCAACCTCGACGCCCGGCTGCGGCTGGAGGCCCGGACCTTCCTCAAGCGTCTCCAGCGGGAGCTGGGCGTCACCACCGTCTTCGTCACCCACGACCAGGCCGAGGCGCTCGCCCTGGCCGACCGGATCGCCGTGATGGAGGGCGGCCGGATCCGCCAGGTCGGCACCCCCACCGAGGTGTTCCGCCGGCCCGCCAACACCTTCGTGGCCGGCTTCATCGGCTCCACCCCCATGAACCTGATCGACGCGCGGGTGCACGGCGACGAACTGGCCGTGGCCGGTGCCCGGCTGCCGCTGCCCGACGGCGCACCCGGCCAGGTCAGCGACGGCGAGCGACTGGTCTACGGCATCCGCCCCGAATACCTCGACTACTCCCCCACCGCGGTCCCCGGCGCCCTGACCGGCGAGGTCGTCGTCGTGGAGAACCTGGGCAGCGTCTCCCTGGTCTCGCTGGACGTGCCCGGCGACCACGCCGGGGCGAGCGACGAGGCCGGGGCGGGCGACGACAGCGGCGCGGGCCGCACGAGCGTGCAGGTCGTCGTGCCCGAGGGAGGTGAACCCGAACCGGGCGACACCGGCTGGGCGGTGCCCCGTCCCGGCCGGTCCCTGCTCTACCGGGACGGGAACCTCGTCACCGCCGCGGCCGGCGTGCCGGCCCCACGCGCCGACGCCACCGTGCGGAGCTGAGCGTGGTCGTGCACCGTGGCAGGTGGACCCTGCAGGACCGGGCCGACGACGTGCTGCGCGCCCTGCCGGTCACGGTCGCGCCGGGCACCGCCGCGCTCACCGTCCGGCTGGACTATCCCCGCGAGGCCGGGGTGCTCGACCTGGGCTGCGTCGGGCCGGACGGCTTCCGGGGCTGGTCGGGCGGCGCCCGCGACGGCTACACCGTCGCCGCCGACTGGGCCACTCCCGGCTACCTGCCCGGCGAGCTGGAACCCGGCGAGTGGCAGGTGCTGCTGCGGTTGCACCGCATCCCGCCCGACGGGCTGGCCTACGAGGTCACCGCCACCACCAGCACCACGCCGCCGCCCGCGCCGGCGGCACCGGCGGCGCCGCCCCGCCCCGACCGCCCGCCCCGGCGCGACCTGCCCGCCGTCGACGGCCGGCACTGGCTCGCCGGCGACCTGCACGCGCACACCGTGCACAGCGACGGCAGCCAGACCATCGACGAGCTGGCCGCGCTCGCCGCCGGCCGCGGCCTGGACTTCCTCGCCGTCACCGACCACAACACGGTGAGCCACCACCCGTGGCTGCCGGCCGCCTCCGACCGCTACGACATCACCCTGCTGCCCGGTCAGGAGGTGACCACCGATCGGGGGCACGCCAACGTGTTCGGTCCGGTGAGCTGGGTCGACTTCCGCCGCCCGCCGGACGAGTGGCTCGCCGGAGCCCGGCGCGACGGCGGGCTCATGTCGGTCAACCACCCCCTCGGCGGCGACTGCGCCTGGCGGCAGCCGCTGACCGAGCGCACCACGCTGGTCGAGGTGTGGCACTCCGGCTGGTGGGACCGCACCTGGGGCGCCCCGCTCGCCTGGGCGCGGGCCTGGCGGCCGGACGTCGTGGCGATCGGCGGCAGCGACTTCCACCGCCCCGGTAACGACGCGCCGCCCGGCTCCCCCACCACCTGGGTGCTCGCCGACCGCGACGAGGCACCCGGCGACGCCGTGCTGGGCGCCCTGCGCGGCGGCCGTACCGCGATCTCCGCCGACCCCGGCGGGCCGCTGCTGCTGCGCCTCGGTGACGAGCTGCTGGCGCTCGACGCCGACGGCGCGCTGCTGGCCTACCCGGACGGCCGGCACCGGCTGGTCCGCGGCGACCGGTGCCTGCTGCCGGCCGGCGACGGGCTGCACGTCCTGGAGTCCCACCGCATGGAGGTGATCGCACTGTGCAGCTGACCGCACGCACACGGGTGGCCGGCGCCCCCGTCAACTACGGCATCTACCAGCCCACCGGCGCACCCGTCGGCCCCGACGAGCTGCTCGCGGCGCTGGCCCGCGACGGCTACACCGGGGTGGACTCCGGCCCGATCGGCTACCTCGGCACCGGCGAGACCCTCGCACGCCGGCTGGCCACGGCCGGCATCGGCCTGGCCGGCGGCTGGGTCGACCTGCGGTTCGCCGACGCGGACGGCTTCGCCGAGGACCTGGCCCAGCTCGACGCCGCGCTCGACGTGTTCACGGCCGCGCCGGTCGACGACGCCCGGTTCGCGCCCCGGCCGACCCTGGCCTGCCCCGGCAACCCGGGCCGGATGGCCCGCCCGGGCACACCGACCGACCTGGCGTCGGCGCTGCCCGCCGCTGCCTGGCCGGACTTCGCCGCCCGGGTGCAGCAGGCCGCCGACCGGTGCCGGGAGCGCGGCCTGGAACCGGTGTTCCACTACCACCTCGGCACCGACGTGGAGACGGAGGCGGAGGCCGACCGGCTGCTCGACCTCACCGACATCGCCGTCTGCCTGGACACCGGCCACCTGGCGCTGGCCGGCGGCGACCCGGTGGCCGCCGTACGCCGCTGGGCCGGCCGGATCGGCCAGGTGCACCTGAAGGACGCCGACCTCGCCGCCCACGCGCGGGCCCGGGAGGCCGGCGGGGGCCTCATGGACGTGGTCGCCGCCGGCGGCTTCTGCGCCCTGGGCCGCGGCGACGTCGACTTCGCCGGGGTGTTCGCCGCCCTCGACGACATCGGCTACACCGGCTGGCTGGTCGTCGAGCAGGACGCCCCCGAGGGCGGGGACCTCGACCGGATCCGCGCCGACCAGCACGAGAACCGGCGGTGGCTCGAGGAGGCGCTGCGATGACCGAGCCGGGCAAGCGGATCCGGATCGCGGTTGCCGGGCTGGGCATCATCGCCCGCACCGTGCACCTGCCGCTGCTGCAGCGCCGGAGCGACCTGTTCGAGATCGTCGCGCTGGCCGACCTGTCGCCGTCCCGGATGACCGAGCTGGGCGAGCGGTACGGCGTCGAGCCCGCCCGCCGCTACACCGACGCGGCCCGGATGGTGACCGACGGCGGCTGCGACGCCGTGCTGCTGGCCACGTCCGGCTCGCACGGCGACCTGGCGGCGCTGGCGCTGCGCGCCGGCCTGCCCGTGCTGTGCGAGAAGCCGCTGGCCTACACGCGCGCCGAGACGGCCCGGCTGGCCGAGCTGGGCGCCGGCAGCCCGGCGCTGATGGTCGGGTACATGAAGCAGTACGACCCGGCGGTGGCCGAGGCCGCGCGGCTGCTGGCGGAACTCGGCGGACCGGAGCTGGTGCACGCCGTGGAGGTGACCGTGCTGCACGCCGGTGGCGACCGGCAGCTGCGCTTCGCCAACCTGCCACCGGCCGCCGGCGACGTGCCGGCCGAGGAGGTGGCCCGGTTCTCCGCCGCCGACCGGGCGCTGCTCGACGCGGCCGTCGGCACCGACCCGGGCGCCCGCGCCCTCTACCAGATCCTGATCAACAGCATCTCCCACGACCTGTCCCTGCTTCGGCTGTTCACCGGCGCACCGGCCACCGTGGAGCAGGTCGCCACCTGGCCGCTCACGCCGGACGGCCCGGCCGAGCCGTCGGTGGAGATCAGCGGGCGGCTGCCGGACGGTGCCCGCTACGGCATCCGGTGGCTCAACCTGCCCGACTACCCCGCCTACCGGGAGACGGTCACCCTGCACCACGCGCGCGGCTCGCTGGAGCTGGTGTTCCCCTCGCCGTACCTGCTCAACGCGCCGACCACGCTCACCGTGGTGGACGAGCACGGCGGCGGCGAGCGGCGGACCGCGTACCGGTCGGTGACCGAGGCGTTCGAGCAGGAACTTGTCGCGTTCCACGCGATGGTCACGGCGGGCGCCGCGCCGCTCACCGGCATCGCCGAGGGCGCGGCCGACGTACGGACCAGCCAGCAGGTGGTACGCCGCTACGGTGAGCTGACCGGGGCGGCGATCGGCGGAGAGGCGGCGAGCTGATGACGCGACCGACCGAGATCATCGTGGTGCCGCACACCCACTGGGACCGGGAGTGGTACGAGCCGTTCCAGCGGTTCCGGCTGCGGCTGGTGGCGCTGCTGGACGACGTGTTCGACCGGATGGAGCGCGACCCGCGGCAGCGGTTCACCCTCGACGGGCAGCTCGCCGCGGTCGACGACTACCTGGAGGTCCGCCCGGAACGGCGGGAGCAGGTGATCGATCTGGTCCGGGCCGGCCGGCTGTCGGTGGGTCCCTGGCAGATCCTGCTCGACGAGTTCCTCTGCTCCGGCGAGAACATCGTCCGCAACCTGGAACGCGGGCTGGCCCGCAGCGCCGACCTGGGCGGCGCCATGCCGGTCGGCTACCTCCCCGACATGTTCGGCCACATCGCCCAGATGCCGCAGATCCTGGCCGGCGCCGGGCTGGCCCACGCGTGCGTGTTCCGCGGCGTGCCCGAGCGGGTGCACCGGCACGCCTTCGCCTGGCAGGCGCCGGACGGCACCACGATCCGCACGCAGTACCTGCCCGGCGGCTACGGCAACGCCGCCGGCCTCATGGACGACGCCGCCCAGGTCACCCGCCGGGCCGGCGACCTCGCCGACCGGCTCGCCGGCTGGCGGCCGGCCGGCGACGACACCCCGGTCCTGGCCATGTACGGCACCGACCACGCCGCACCGGCGCCGGACGCCCCCGACCTGCTGGCCACCGCCGACGTCCCCGGCACCCGCCTGCGGCTGGGCACCCTCGCCGAGTACTTCGCCACCCAACCGGCCACGGTCGACGGCCTGCCCGTCGTGCGCGGCGAGCTGCGCTCGCACGCCCGGGCCAACATCCTGCCCGGCGTGATCTCCGTCCGCGCCCACCTCAAGCAGGCCATGAACCGCGCCGAGCGGCGCGTCGAACGGTACGCCGAACCGCTCGCCGCGCTCACCCACGACGGGACCGTGCAGCGCTTCCTCGACATGGCCTGGACCCGGCTGATCGACGCGAGTTGCCACGACTCGGTGACCGGCTGCGGCTGCGACGAGACCGCCGAGCAGGTCGCCGCCCGGCTCGCCGAGGCCGACCAGCTCGGCCGCGCGGTCTGCGACCTGGTCGGCGCGCGGCTGTCGGCCGCCGTGCCCCCGGACGGCTACCTGCTGTTCAACCCCTCCCCGGCGGCGCGTACCGCCCTGGTGCGCCTCGACGTGGCGCTGCCGGACGACGGCGGTGTGGCGCTCACCGACGCCGCCGGCCGCAGCGTCGCCGCACAGGTCCTCGACCGGGGCCGCACGCTGCTCGCCGACGACGTGGTGCCGGCGGCCGACCTGCCGGCCGTGCTCACCCGCGTGCACGGCCGGGAGCTCTACGGCCAGGAGGTCACCGCCTGGTCGGTGTCGCCCGAGGACGCCACTCTCACCTTCCACGTGGCCCGGCACGGCGATCCGGCCTTCGACGTCGAGGACGTGCGGCTGACGCTCGCCGCCGCCGGCCGGGCCGACCGGTGGCGGGTGCGCATCCTCGCGGCCGCCCGGGCCACCGTCGCCGCCCTGGTCGACGTGCCGCCGCTGGGGCACGCCGCGGTCCGGCCCGCGCCGCTCCCGGCGACCGGCACGCCCGCGTCGGACCCGGTCACGGTGGCCGGCCGCAGCCTCGACAACGGCCTGCTCCGGGTCGACGTCGCCGAGGACGGCACCCTGACCCTGGCCACCCCGGACGGGGTGACCGTGGACGGGGTCGGCCGGATCGTCGACGGCGGCGACGTGGGCGACAGCTACAACTACGCCCCGCCGGCCGCCGACGAACTGGTCGACAAGCCGCGGGCGGTGCGGACCGTGGTGCGCCACGACGGGCCGCTGGTGGCCGTCCTCGACGTGGTACGCGAGTACCGCTGGCCGGTGGCCGCGGACGTCGACGCCGGCTCCCGCGCCGTGGACCGGGAGCCGAGCACCGTGACCACCCGGGTCGAGCTGCGCCGCGGCGAGGCCTTCGTCCGGCTGCGCGTCGAGTTCGACAACCGCTGCGACGACCACCGCGTCCGGCTGCACCTGCCGCTGCCGTCGCCGGCCGACACCTCGTACGCCGAGGGGCAGTTCGCCGTCGTGGCGCGCGGCCTGACGGCCGAGGGCGGTGGCGGTGAGGTGCCGCTGCCCACCTTCCCGGCGAACGGTTTCGTGGCCGCCGGCGGGCCGGACGGCGCGCTCGCCGTGCTGCTGACCCAGCCCACCGAGTACGAGCTGACCGACGCGGGCCGCGAGCTGGCGGTCACCGTGCTGCGGTCGATCGGGATGCTGTCGCGCAACCGGCACGCGCTGCGCGACGAGCCCGCCGGTCCGCAGGTGCCCACGCCCGAGGCCCAGTGCCGCGGCCTCCGCACCGTCGAGCTGGCGGTGCTGCCGTACCGGGGCGCCTGGCACGAGGCCGGTGTCCTGCCGGCGGCCGAGGCGTACCGGCACGAGCTGCTGGCGTTCCCCGGCACCGCCGACCCGGCCACGGCGCTGCCCGCGCCGGCGGTCGGGCTCTCCGTCGACGGTCCCGGGGTCGCGCTGACCAGCGTGCGGGACCGAACCGGCCGCACCGAGGTACGCGTGGTGGCGCAGACCCCGGTCGACACCACCGCCGTGCTCGGCGGCGCGACGATCCGCGGGGCGTGGCGGGCCGACCTGCTCGGCCGGACGGGCGAGCCGATCACGGTCGACGGTGACGGGCTGGTCCGGCTGCCGCTGCGGGCCTGGGAGATCGCCACGGTCCAGCTCGACCTGGCCTGACCGCCGCCCGGCTCACCTCGCCCGGGGCGCTGACCGGTCGGCTCGCTGCGGCACGGCGTTGTCGACGTCGAGCAGACCGGCGTCGACAACGGCCCGGCTCAGCGGCCGGGTCAGCTCGGCGAGCCGGGTGCAGCCGTCGGCGCCGAGCACCGCGTACGCGGGCGTGGCGAGCCGGTCGGTGGCCGCTTCGAGCGACGCGCGCTGCGCCCGTCCACGGTCGGTCAGGGTCGGCTCGTCGCCCTCGACCAGCCCGCGCCCGCGCAGCCGCTCGACCGCGTCCGCCCACTGCTCGCCGGTCCACCCCCGGGTGCGGCGCAGGAAGCGGACCGACGCCTCGCCGGAGGCGGCGTGCAGCACCAGCGCCTCCAACCCGGTCAGGCCGGCGAGCACCAGGGCGGCCACGTGCCCGTCGCCGCGGAACTCCCGGAGGAGCGTCTGGGCCTGCCAGAGGACCAGGTGCGGCTGGTCCGGCCAGGGCAGCGCGGCGTGGGCGGCGAACAGGGGCCGCCCCTCCGGGTGGGCGGTGGCGGCCTCGGCGGCGCGCCGGGCCAGCTCGGCGGCCGCGGCCACCTCCGGGGCCCGCACCGCGTCGCCGAGCGCGCGGGTCAGGGCCGCGTCGGCGGCGTCCCGCCGGGCGGCCAGCACGGCGGCCGGCGTCGCCCGCTCCCAGGCGGCCGGCAGCACCCGGCCCACGAGGTCCGGGCTGAAGTTGAAGAAGGTGGCCACCACCGGCGCGGGGCCGACCGGTCCGAGGGCGGCCGCGCGGGATGCGAAGTAGCCGGCCGGCGCGGGGAGGCCGAGGGCGGCGTACCGCTCGTGCGCCTCGGGCACGAAGTAGATCATCGCGTGCAGGGGCTCGGTCACCCGCCACGCGCGGCGCACGAGGGCCGGGTCGAGCGCCGCCGGCTGCTGGGCGCCCGGATCGGCCAGCGCTGTCAGGTCCGCCATGTCACTGCCTTCCGCCGAGGACGTTACCGACGGGTAGGTTCCCATGCCAGCGGCGGCCTGTCACCCGCCGGGGGCGAACGCTGCCTGATGGGTTCTTCTCCTCAGGTCAACGGCGTGTTCTCATACGGGACGACGATGTCACGGACCGGCCGGCGGGCGACCCCTGTCCACTCCGGTCGGTGGCTCCATCCCGGCGAAAGGTGCAAGGATGCACAGAAGATCCACCTTCCAGCTGGCGGTCCTGACCGCCACCGCGGCGACGTTCCTGGCGTCCGGCGGCGCGTCCGCGGCGGCGGGCACGGCGGCACTCGCGACCGCCTCCCCCGGCGTGGCGGCGTGTGCGCCGGGTGAGGGCCACGGCGCGGCGCGCGTGGCCGAGGGTGCCACCGCCCAGGAGCCCGAGCTGTACTCCAAGAACGAGGCGAACGCCTACGGCGTGATCAAGGACTCGCCGCGCCTGCCCAACGGCAGCGTCACCATCCCCACCGTCTTCCACATGGTCTCCGACCACGCCCTCAGCGCGGCCGAGACGACCAGGTGGAACACCCTCATCGCGGCCCAGATGAAGGTGCTCAACGACTCGTTCGCGGGCCAGACGGCGGCCGACGCCTCCGACACGCCGTTCCGGTTCACGCTCGTCGACACGACGTGGACCGTGAACAGCGACTGGTACACGGTCGTGCCCGGCAAGAACGAGCGCGACATGAAGAAGGCGCTGTACACGGGCGACGCCCGCACCCTCAACGTGTACGCGGCCAACATCGGCGGCGGCCTCCTCGGCTGGGCGTACTTCCCCAAGGGCTACAACAACGGCCGGGACTACATCGACGGCGTCGTGATGCTCGACGAGTCGATGCCGGGCGGCACGGCGGGCAAGTACGCCCTCGGCGACACGCTCACGCACGAGGTCGGGCACTGGCTGATGCTGGAGCACACCTTCGCGCACGGGTGCTCCGCCTCCGGCGACTTCGTCGCGGACACCCCGCGTGAGGCGGCGCCGCAGTTCAACTGCCCGGTCGGCGCGGACACCTGCACCGCACCCGGGCTCGACCCGATCCACAACTTCATGGACTACACGCAGGACTCCTGCATGGACATGTTCACCGCCGGCCAGGCGGACCGGATGAGCGACGCCTGGGTGGCGTTCCGGTCCGGCGGCGGCAAGTAGGCAGCACGGCTGAAGGGGTCGACGGGCCGCTGATCGGCGGCCCGTCGACCCCTTCCGTGTACGACGCCGCGAAATGCCGCCCGGCGTCCGCGGCCCGCCGCGGCCGGTGCCCGATGCTGGGGCGGTGACAGAACCTGCCCGCAGGCCCGAAAGGTCATCCCCGTTCGGCGTGGAGCGGGATCCCTCGCGGGTCGTCGCGTTCAGCGACGCGGTGATCGCCATCGCCGTCACGCTGCTCGTCCTGGAGATCCGGCCGCCGGAGGACAGCGCACACCTGTTGCACGGCCTCGTCACGCTCTGGCCGTCCTACCTGGCCTATGTCGTCACGTTCATGTTGATCGGCCAGGTGTGGGCCAACCACCACGTCATGTTCGACCAGATCCGTGTCGCCGACCGCACGGTGCTGTTCCTCAACACGGTGCTGCTCATGGACATCGCGTTCCTGCCCTTCGCCGCCTCGGTGCTGTCCCAGGCGTTCCGCGACGGGCAGGGCGAGCGCGTCGCCGTCGCCCTCCACGGCCTCACGTTCGAACTTGCGGCCGTCCTGTTCAACATCATCTGGGCGTACGCGCGCCGGCACCCCCGGCTGCTCGTGAGCACCCTCGACGCCGCGGGTGCCGGAGCCATCGGCCGGCGCTTCCGGCTCGCCCTCACCTGGATCGCCGCAGGGACGCTGCTGGGTGTCCTGGTCCCCGCTCTGGGCGTCGCGGTGATCGCCGCGTTCATCCCGTTCTACTGGCTGCCCATCCGGGGCGAGACCGACCGGGCACGACCCCGCCGGGGCCGGCCCGGCCCGGCGTGACGGGCCGGATGGTCCGGACGACGGTCTCACCCGGACGGCGGCGAAGTTCCGAAATGTCCCGAACTGCCGGTGTCGCGCGCTCATCATGACAACGAGACGGGACGCGAGAGCCGGGAGGCAACGACATGAGGCGTCGACGGAGCAGGCGGCGATCGCTGCTGCAGGCAGCGGTGATCTCAGTGACGGCACTGGTGGCGGCGGCAGCGGTGGTGCGCGCCGGGCGCCGGCAGGCCGGGAAGGACAGCGCGGCGGGCCTGCCGGCCCGGGGAGGCACGGACACCCGCATCTCCCCGTTCGACGCGGCGCTCCCGGGCCACCGGGACGGCGCGACGCCGGCGGTGCTGACCCGCTCGGCGGACTGAGGCCGCTATCTGACCTTGCGGGTCGAGCGGGCGACGATGCCGTCGTACTCGGGATGCTTCTCCAGCCAGCTACTCAGGAAGGGGCAGATCGGCACGACGGTCCGCCCGTTCGCCCGCGCGTCGTCCATCACCGCGCGGGCCAGGAGCGAGCCCACGCCCTGCCCCTCGAACTCCGGGGCGACCTCGGTGTGGGTGTAGGCGATGATGTTGCCGGTCAACTGGTAGGTGACCAGGCCGGCCGTCGTGCCCGTCTCGTCCCGCGCCTCGAACCGTTCCCGCTCGGGCACGTCCGTCACCGTGAAACCCATCCCGCCATCCAACCACGCCCCGACGGGATCCACCGCCGATCGTGACCGCGGCGACAGCCGGTCCTGGACAGCTACAGTTAACAAACCTAATAATTGTGCATCCGTCGATACGTCCGACGGCCCACCCCGTACCGGGAGGACCGGATGCACCGCACCGCCCGTACCCCCGTCCTGGCCGCTCTCGCGGCGCTCGCCACCGCCGCCGCGGTCACCGTGGCCTTCGCCGGCCCGGCGCTGGCCGCCGGCCCCACCGCCACGTTCGTCAAGACCTCCGACTGGGGCAGCGGTTGGGAGGGCAAATACACCATCACCAACGGCGGCGCCAGCACCATGACCGGCTGGCAGGTCGCCTTCACCCTGCCGGCCGGCACCACCCTCGGCTCCTACTGGGATGCCACGGTCAGCAGCGCCGGCCAGCGGCACACGTTCACGAACCGGTCCTGGAACGGCACGATCGCCCCCGGCGCCTCGGTGTCGTTCGGCTTCCTGGCCACCGGCTCGGGCTCGCCCACCGACTGCACGCTGAACGGCGCCCCGTGCGGCGGCGGCACCCCGACCACCCCGCCGACGACCACGGCACCGCCCCCGACCACCCCGCCGCCCACCACGCCCCCGCCCACCACGCCACCGCCCACGACCCCGCCGCCCACCGGTGGGCTGCCGAAGCACGCGTTGATCGGCTACCTGCACGCCAGCTTCGCCAACGGCTCCGGCTACGTCCGGATGGCCGACGTGCCCGCCGACTGGGACGTGGTCAACCTCGCCTTCGGCGAGCCCACCTCGGTCACCTCCGGCGACATCCGCTTCCAGCTCTGCCCGGTCGCCGAGTGCCCGAACGTCGAGAGCGAGGCGGAGTTCACCGCCGCCATCCGGGCCAAGCAGCAGCAGGGCAAGAAGGTGCTGCTGTCCATCGGCGGCCAGAACGGGCAGGTGCAGCTCACCACGACCGCCGCCCGGGACACCTTCGTCCGCTCGGTGTCCGCGATCATCGACCGGTACGGCCTCGACGGGCTGGACATCGACTTCGAGGGCCACTCCCTCTACCTGAACACGGGCGACACCGACTTCCGCAACCCCACGACCCCCGTGGTCGTCAACCTGATCGCGGCGATCCGGACCCTCAAGCAGCGCTACGGCGCCGGCTTCGTCCTCACGATGGCCCCGGAGACGTTCTTCGTGCAGCTCGGCTACCAGTTCTACGGGTCCGGCCCGTGGGGCGGGCAGGACCCCCGCGCCGGGTCGTACCTGCCGGTGATCCATGCCCTGCGCGACATCCTCACCGTGCTGCACGTGCAGGACTACAACTCCGGCCCGATCGTGGGGCTGGACAACCAGTACCACACCATGGGCGGCGCGGACTTCCACATCGCGATGACCGACATGCTGCTCGCCGGCTTCCCGGTCGCCGGGAACGCCAACGCCGTGTTCCCGGCGCTGCGGGAGGACCAGGTCGCCTTCGGCGCGCCGTCGTCGACCAGCGCCGGCAACGGCTACGTCGCCCCGGCGGGCGTGCAACAGGCGGTCACCTGCCTGGTCAAGGGCCAGAACTGCGGCGGTTACACGCCGCGCAGCGGCACCAACCCGGGCTTCCGTGGCCTCATGACGTGGTCGATCAACTGGGACCGGTACTACGGCTGGGAGTTCCGCCTCCAGCACGGCCCGTTCCTGAAGGCCCTGCCCTGACCGCACGCCGGTCGCCCCGGCCGCACGGCCGGCCGGGGCGACCGGCCGGCATTCGTCCGCCGAAAATGCGAAAAAGACCCGCCGAAAATCAAAAAGAAGGGAGCGCCTGCTCCCTTCCACCTTCAACATATATCGCACCTGGGGGCTTGCGGCAAGACCCCGGTCGTGCCGCAGAATCACCGGCCTGAGCCAGCAACCTGCGAAAACGGGGTGGCGGAATGGCGCCGGTGATCCGGCGACACCGCCGCGGCCCCAGATCGGAAATGGTGCGTTGAATCCCGTGACCAGCAGCGTGTTCAACCTTCCCGACCGTCTCGCCGCCAAGGCCGATCCGGCGCTGATCGGCCGCGACGAGGAGCACTTCGCGGCCATGGCGGAAA
Organism: Micromonospora chaiyaphumensis; assembly: GCF_900091435.1. GTDB lineage: Bacteria > Actinomycetota > Actinomycetes > Mycobacteriales > Micromonosporaceae > Micromonospora > Micromonospora chaiyaphumensis. The sequence goes on along the minus strand of NZ_FMCS01000005.1, from coordinate 3,066 downwards.
ACCTCGAACGGGTGGCCGCCGACCTGTCCGACCGCCTCGACACCGCCCGCCGGGCGCCCGGCGGCAAGGGCCGGCAGGCGTCGGACCGGGACATGGAGGTCCGCCGGCTGGCCACCCGGCTGCGCACCCTGCGCCGCTACGGCGTGGACCTGTGCCTGGGACGCATGGTGGGCGCGGACGGCGGCGACCCCGTGTACATCGGACGACGTGGCCTCACGGACAGCGAGGGCCGCCGGCTGTTGCTCGACTGGCGCTCCCCCGCGGCCGAGCCGTTCTTCGGTGCGACCCACGCGAACCCCATGGGCCTGGCGAGCCGCCGCCGGTACCGCTGGACCCAGGGCCGGATCACCGACTACTGGGACGAGGTGTTCACCTCCGACGGGTGGGAGGGGCACGCGGCACTCGACGACCAGTCCGCGTTCATCGCCAGCCTGGGCGGCAGCCGGTCGAGCCGGATGCGGGACGTGCTCGGCACCATCCAGGCCGACCAGGACGCCATCATCCGGGCGGGTTCCCGCGGGGCTCTGGTCGTGGACGGCGGTCCGGGCACGGGGAAGACGGTCGTCGCCCTGCACCGCACCGCGTACCTCCTCTACGCCGACCCTCGCCTCAACCAGCGCCGGGGCGGCGTGCTGTTCGTGGGTCCGCACCAGCCCTACCTCGCCTACGTGGGCGACGTCCTGCCCAGCCTCGGCGAGGAGGACGTGCAGATCTGCACCCTGCGCGACCTCGTCCCCGAGGGCGCCGCGGCGACCGTCGAGACCGACCCGGACGTGGCGCGCCTGAAGTCGTCCGCGGACCTCGTGACGGCCATCGAGGCGGCCGTCCGGTTCTACGAGGAGCCGCCGGCCAGGGGGATGACGGTCGCCACCGAGGACTCCGACATCCGGCTGAGCGCCGACGACTGGGCCGCGGCGTTCGACGCACCGGATCCGGGCACCCCGCACAACGAGGCGCGCGACCAAATCTGGGAGGAGTTGCTCACGATCCTCACGGACCGGTACGACGGCGACGAGCCGACGGACCGGCTCCGCCGGTCGCTGCTGCGCAACCGGGAGCTGCACAGCGCCTTCAACCGCGCGTGGCCGGTGCTGAGCGCGACCGATCTCGTGGGAGACCTGTGGTCGGTCCCGGCCTACCTGCGCAAGTGCGCGCCCTGGTTGAGCCCCGACGAGATCCGGGCGTTGCAACGGGCCGACGCCCAGGCGTGGACGGTGTCCGACCTGCCGCTCCTGGACGCGGCGCGGCAGCGGCTCGGCGACCCGGAGTCGGCCGGGCGCCAGCGCCGGCACGAGGCCGCCGTGGCCGCCGAACGCGCGCGCATGGCCACGGTCGTCGACGAGCTGATCGAGGCCCACGCCTACGACGACGGGGAGGGGGTGCTGTCCAGCCTGCGTCAACTGGATCTCCAGGATGCCCTCGTCGACGAGGCCGCGCTGCCCAGCGCCACCCCGGACCTGCTCGCCGGCCCGTTCGCGCACATCGTCGTGGACGAGGCCCAGGAACTGACCGACGCGGAGTGGCAGATGCTGCTGCTCCGGTGCCCCTCCCGAAGCTTCACCATCGTCGGGGACCGCGCCCAGGCCCGGCACGGGTTCACCGAGTCCTGGCGGGAACGCCTCGAACGGGTCGGGCTCGACCGGATCGACCTGGCCACCCTGACCATCAACTACCGGACGCCGAAGGAGGTCATGGCCGAGGCCGAACCGGTCATCCGGGCCGTGCTCCCCGACGCCAACGTGCCGACCTCCATCCGCGGCGGCGTTCCCGTCGTACACGGATCGGTGTCCGACCTGGGCTCGGTCCTCGACGGCTGGCTCGCCGCGCACGCCGATGGTGTCGCCTGCGTCATCGGCGACCCCACGTTCCCGGCGACGTCCCGCGTCCGGTCGTTGACCCCCGAGTTGTCCAAGGGGCTCGAGTTCGACCTCGTCGTCCTCGTCGATCCCGAGGAGCTCGGCGACGGCATCGAGGGAGCCGTCGACCGCTACGTCGCCATGACCCGGGCCACCCAGCAACTCGTCGTCCTCACCAGTTCCTGACCGCTGAGCCCGGGAGTGGCCGCCGCGCGTGTAGGTCGGCGCAAAGCGGGTACTCCCGGGCGCTCAGCCGCCGCGCCGATGTATTCAGGGGGATGCGTGTTCGCCAATCCCGAGGAACTGCAGCGTTACCTCAAGAACGAGGACGTGAGGTTCGTCGACGTTCGTTTCTGTGACCTGCCCGGCGTGATGCAGCACTTCAACCTGCCGGTCGAGTCCGTCGACGACAGCCTGTTCACCGACGGCCTCGCGTTCGACGGTTCGTCGATCCGCGGCTTTCAGGCGATCCACGAGTCGGACATGCTGCTGCTGCCGGACGTGGCGACCGCCTTCATCGACCCGTTCCGGGCGCAGAAGACCCTCGCGCTCAACTTCTTCATCCACGACCCGTTCACCCGCGAGGCCTACTCCCGGGACCCGCGCAACGTGGCCAAGAAGGCCGAGGCGTTCCTGGCGGCGAGCGGCATCGCCGACACCGCCTACTTCGGCGCCGAGGCCGAGTTCTACATCTTCGACTCGATCCGCCACGAAACCTCGGCGCACCAGTCGTTCTACTACATCGACTCCATCGAGGGCGCCTGGAATTCCGGCCGTGAGGAGGCCGGTGGGAACCGGGGTTACAAGACCGCCTACAAGGGCGGCTACTTCCCCGTGCCGCCGGTGGACCACTACGCCGACCTGCGCGACAGCATCGTGCGTCGCCTGGTCGACACCGGCTTCACCGTGGAGCGCTCACACCACGAGGTCGGCACCGCCGGCCAGTCGGAGATCAACTACAAGTTCTCCACCCTGCTGCACGCCGGTGACCAGCTGCAGCTGTTCAAGTACATCGTGAAGAACGAGGCGTGGGCCAACGGCAAGACGGCCACGTTCATGCCGAAGCCGCTGTTCGGGGACAACGGCTCGGGCATGCACACCCACCAGAGCCTCTGGCTGGGCGGCGAACCCCTGTTCTACGACGAGACCGGCTACGCCGGCCTGTCCGACACGGCCCGCTGGTACATCGGTGGTCTGCTGCACCACGCCC
>NZ_FMCS01000014.1 GCF_900091435.1 Micromonospora chaiyaphumensis | reverse complement strand
AAGGGCCTGAAGCAGGTCGACGGCTGGCAGGACATGCCGCTGACCGAGGCCGCCCAGACCGTGCAGGTCTCGGCCTACCCGGACGCCTACGCCCAGTGGGAGCAGCAGGCCACCGACATCGTCGCCCACAACTGGAACAGCTGACCCAAGCAACTAACCGCTGGCCGGCACCCCGAACCCGGGGTGCCGGCCAGCGGCGTCTCCGGAAGTCAAGGACGGCGAAGGACCACGACGGGCTGGGGGCGAGGGTGACCGGCGCAGGGATCAAGCCTGACCGCCCGGAGCCGGTGCCCCTCGCCCCCAGTCCTGACCGCAACCAACGTCAGACCCGGAAGCGTGCGGCCCGAGCCGCCTGAGCGCAACCAGCGTCAGACCCGGAACCCTGCGGCCCGAGCGGCGAGGCGTTCACGACGCCGATCACGACGCCGCCGCAGGAACCAGAAGAAGAACGCCACGAGCAGGACCAGGAACACCAGCACCAGCACCGGCAGCAGGATCGCCACCACCGACATGATCGCGCTGGTCGCGTCCTCGGCGGTGCTGGCCACCGGGGCACCGAAGCCGGCCGTGGTCGCGTTGATGACCGGCCGGGCCGCAGACTTCAGCAGGTGCACGCCGAGCGCGAGAAGCACGCCGACCACCACCGGCACCCACTGGTGCGAGGAGAAGAAGGTGTCCGGGTCGCTGACCGTGACCGTCTCCGAGCTGGAGCCGGCGCCGAAGGCCAGCCCGCCGGCGGTCGGCCGGACCACGGTCTGCACCACGTCGTTGACGTGGTCGACCACCGGCACCTTGTCGGCCACCACCTCGACGGCGAGCAGCACGGCGAGGATCAGCAGGACCCAGCCGTTGCCCAACCACTGCCAGCCGCTCGGCAGCTCCATGAGGTCGGTGTAGCGCGCCAGCAGGCCCATCAGCAGCAGGGGGATGTAGGCGTTCAGGCCCGCCGAGGCGGCGAGACCGGAACCGGTGAGAACTTCGAGCACGATTCTCAATATCGCACCGGTACGCCAGTGGCGCTCGTCGGCGAGGGCCGGGTGCTCGGCTACCCTCGTCGGGTGCGGTTGGTGATTGCGAAGTGCTCGGTGGACTACGTCGGACGGCTCTCGGCGCACCTGCCGCTGGCCACCCGGTTGCTCATGGTGAAGGCGGACGGGTCGGTGTCGATCCACGCCGACGACCGGGCGTACAAGCCGTTGAACTGGATGAGCCCGCCGTGCCGGCTGGAGGAGGCCCCCGGTGTGTGGCGGGTCGTCAACAAGGCCGGCGAGGAGCTGCGCATCACCCTGGAGGAGATCTTCCAGGACACCTCGTACGAGCTGGGCGTCGACCCGGGCCTGCGCAAGGACGGCGTCGAGGCGCACCTGCAGGAACTGCTCGCCGCCAACCCGGAGACCCTGGGCGAGGGCTTCACGCTGGTGCGGCGGGAGTACATGACGGCGATCGGGCCGGTCGACCTGTTGTGCCGGGACGCCAACCAGGGCGCGGTCGCGGTCGAGGTGAAGCGGCGCGGCGAGATCGACGGTGTGGAGCAGCTCACCCGCTACCTCGAACTGATGAACCGGGACCCGTTGCTGGCCCCGGTGGCCGGTGTGTTCGCCGCGCAGGAGATCAAGCCGCAGGCGCGGGTGCTCGCCACCGACCGGGGCATCCGGTGCGTGGTGGTCGACTACGACAAGCTGCGCGGCATCGAGCGCGACGAGCTCACCCTGTTCTGAGCCCGGCGGGCCGGGGCGGTCAGCGGCCCCGGCCGTACATCAGCTTGGCGGCCTTGACGAGGCGGGCGACGTCGGCCGGCGTGCGCTCGAAGGTCATCGAGGGCAGCAGCGACCGGGCGCGGCGGCGGGTGATGGACTTGGCGCGGCCGAACTCGCGCAGCCCGTCCTCGCCGTGGATCCGGCCGAAGCCGGACTCGCCGACCCCGCCGAACGGCAGCGTGGACATGCCGGCGAAGGTCAGCGTCGAGTTGACCGCGGCCATCCCGGAGCGCAGCCGCCGTGCGACGGCCACGGCCCGCCGGCGGCCGAAGACCGAACCCCCGAGGCCGTACGACAGGGCGTTGGCGCGCTCGACGGCCTCGTCCACGTCGCGGACCCGGTTGACGGTCAGCGTCGGCCCGAACGTCTCCTCGCGCACGGCGGCCGAGTCCTCCGGCACGTCCACGAGCACGGTGGGGTGCACGTAGGGCGGCTGGACCGCCTCGGGGCCGCCGAGCACCGGCCGGCCGCCGCGGGCCACCGCGTCGTCGATGTGCCGCCGGATGACGTCGACCTGGGACGGCATGGTGATCGGGCCGATGTCGGCGCCGTCGGGGCCGACGGTGAGCCGGCCGGCCTTCGTCACCACCTTGTCGACGAAGGCGTCGAAGACCTGGTCGACGGCGTAGACCCGTTCGATGCCGATGCAGGTCTGGCCGGCGTTGGTCAGCGCGCCCCAGACGCATGCCTCGGCGGCGGCGTCCAGGTCGGCGTCGGCGTCCACGATCATGGCGTCCTTGCCGCCGGCCTCCAGCAGCACCGGGGTGAGCGTCTCGGCGCAGGCGGCCATCACCTTCTTCGCGGTGGCCGTGGAGCCGGTGAAGGCCAGCTTCGCCACCCCGGAGCGGCACAGCGCCGCGCCGACGTCGCCGAGCCCGTGCACGGCCTGGAAGACGGGCTGCTCGGGCACCACCTCGGCGAACCGGTCCACGAGCCACTGCCCGACGGCCGGGGTGTACTCGCTCGGCTTGAACACCACGGCGTTGCCGGCGGCGAGGGCGTAGGCGGCGGAGCCGATCGGGGTGAAGACGGGGTAGTTCCACGGGCCGATCACGCCGACCACCCCGTAGGGCTGGTATTCGAGGTGGGCGGTGAACTCGGCGAGGATGAGCCGGGAGCGGACCCGGCGCGGCCCGAGCACCCGCCGGGCGTTGCGGGCGGCCCAGTCGATGTGCTCCAGCGCGGTGAGGATCTCCACCACGGCGTCGCCGACCGGCTTGCCGCCCTCGGTGTGCACGAGGTCGGCCAGCTCCTCGATCCGGCGCGCGAGGACGCCGCGCCAGCGCAGCAGCCGGTCGCGCCGGCCGGCGAAGCCGAGGCCGGCCCACCAGTCGGCGGCGGCGCGGGCGCGCTCCACCGCGGCCCGCACGTCCGCCTCGGTCGCCACGGGGAGCCGTCCGGCCTCCTCGCCGGTCGCCGGACTGGTCGAGACCAGTCGGCCGTCCTCGATGAGCGGGGTCCCGGGGACATGCACAGCCGTCATGGCCGAAGTCTAGACCTGAGCGTTACTCACCGGTAGGTCCCGCGCCGCCCGTACTCTGCCCAGGTCGGCGGTGTCGCGGGCTCGGCGGGATCGACGGCGGTGCCGCCGGTTGAGCCGGTGGCGCACGCCGAAACGGCGAACAGGAGATGGCCGGCCGGGGTCCCGGGGGTGACCACGCGGTGGTGGGAACGATTACGGTGAGGTGGCAGGCTGACGCCGCGGAGCGACGGTGGGGTGGAGGTCGACTGTCCATGGAGGAGCATCCGGAACTGATGCCGCTGTTGACGGTGTCGGGTGGGGCGATGCGGGGGCTCAGCTTCCGGGTCGGCCGGGATCCGCAGCTGGTCGGTCGGGCACCGAGCGCCGACATCGTGCTCGCGGACCCGCACCTGAGCCGGCGGCACGCCACGGTGCAGGCCACCCCCGACGGGGTGGTGCTCACCGACCTGGGCTCGACCAACGGCACCTGGCTCAACGACCAGCGGATCGTCGGCAGCGTCTCGCTCGCCGACGGGGACGTGATCCGGCTCGGCCGCACCGACCTGCGCTTCTTCGACCCGGGCGTGGCCCGCACCGACCCGGTCGGCATGAGCTTCGGGGCTCCCCGCCGCGACCAGCGGCCGACCCTGCCGTTGCCGGTGCCGCCGGGGCCCCGGCCGTCGGTCGAGTCGCGCGGCACGCTGCCGCTGACGGTCGACGCGCACCGCTGACCCGGGGTTCCGCCACACCGGCCGCCGGTCGCGCATGGGCTCGGCCCACATGGACGGGTCCGCGGCGCGCGTGCCAGCATGCGCGGATGGGGAGTGAGCGACACACCGTCCGGGCCAACGGCATCGTCCAGGCGGTCCGGGTGGCCGGCCCGCCGGACGGCGTGCCGGTGCTGCTGGTGCACGGCAACGTGTCGTCCGCCGCCTTCTGGGAGCCACTGCTGCCCCGGCTGCCGGAGACGCTCCGGGTGGTCGCCCCCGACCTGCGCGGATACGGCGACACCGACACCGCCCCGGTCGACGCCACCCGGGGCCTCGGCGACTTCGCCGACGACGTGGCCGCCCTGCTCGACGCCCCCGGTCTGTTCGCCCCCGGCGCCCGCCCCGTGGTGGTCGGGCACTCGCTCGGCGGCGGGGTGGCGATGCGGCTGCTGGTGGACCACCCGGACCGGGTGGCCGGGCTGCTGCTGGAGGCGCCGGTCTCCCCGTACGGCTTCGGTGGCACCCGCGACCTCGACGGCACCCCCACCACGCCCGACTTCGCCGGCACCGGCGCGGGCACCGCGAACCCCGACTTCGTGACGCGGCTGGCCGCGCGTGACCGGGGTGCCGACGGCCCGACCAGCCCGCGCAACGTGCTGCGCTCGGCGTACGTGGCCGACCCGGCATCGCTCGGCGCCGACGAGGACCTGCTGCTGGAGAGCATGCTGACCACCGCCACGGGGGAGGACAACTACCCCGGCACGGCGGTCACGTCGGCGCACTGGCCGGGCACCGCGGCGGGGGAGCGCGGCGTGCTCAACGCCCTGGCGCCGGCCCACTTCCGGCTCGCCGACGAGCTGGTCGCCGTCCAGGCCAAGCCGCCCGTGACCTGGGTACGCGGCGACGCCGACGTGATCGTCTCGGACACCTCGCTGTTCGACCTGGCGTACCTGGGGTCGCTCGGCGTGGTGCCGGGCTGGCCGGGGGAGGCGGACTGCCCGCCGCAGCCGATGGTCGGCCAGACGCGGGCGGTGCTCGACCGGTACGCGGCTGCCGGCGGGACGTACCGGGAGGTGGTGCTACCCGGCTGCGGGCACAGCCCGCACCTGGAGCGGCCGGCCGAGTTCGTCGCCGAGCTGCTGGCGCTCACCGGGGTGCCGTCCGGGGTCTGACCGACGCGGTGCGTGAAATATCCCACGGCGTCTCGACAACGCAGCGTCACGTGGCAGACTCCGGCGCATAACCTTAGCCGCCGTTCATGCCGGCGGAGTCGGACCAAGGGGAGGCCGGTCGTGGCGCGCGAGTTCACCAGTGTGGGTGTGGTGGGTCTGGGCACCATGGGTGCCGGCATCGTCGAGGTGTTCGCCCGCAACGGCATCGACGTGGTGGCCGTCGAGATCTCCGCGGGCGCCCTGGAGCGCGGCCGGGCCACCCTCACGGGCTCGACCGACCGGGCCGTCGCCAAGGGCAAGCTCGCCGAGGCCGACCGGGACGCGCTGCTGGCCCGGGTCGACTGGCAGGTCGGGCTGGACGCCCTGCACTCGGTGGACCTGGTTATCGAGGCGGTGCCCGAGCACCTGGACCTGAAGCAGCGGATCTTCGCCGAGCTGGACCGGGTCTGCAAGCCCGAGGCCATCCTGGCCACCAACACCTCCTCCCTGAGCGTCACCGAGATCTCCGTCGCCACCACCCGGCCCAACCAGGTCATCGGCATCCACTTCTTCAACCCGGCGCCGGTCATGAAGCTGGTCGAGGTCGTCCGCACCGTGGTCACCTCCGCCGACGTGGTGGCCGACGTCGAGGCGCTCTGCGAGCGGCTCGGCAAGGTCGACGTCACGATCAGCGACCGGGCCGGGTTCATCGCCAACGCGCTGCTGTTCGGCTACCTGAACCACGCGGTCGGCATGTTCGAGTCCCGGTACGCGACGCGCGAGGACATCGACGCCGCCATGAAGCTCGGCTGCGGCCTGCCCATGGGCCCGCTCGCGCTCATGGACCTGATCGGCCTCGACACGGCGTACGAGATCCTGGACACCATGTACCGGCGCGGCGGCCGCGACCGTCGGCACGCCCCGGTGCCGCTGATCAAGCAGATGGTCACGGCCGGCCTGCTGGGCCGGAAGTCCGGCCGGGGCTTCTACACCTACGAGCGGCCGGGCTCCCCGGTGGTCGTACCCGACGAGCACACCCCGGTGAGCACGGGCGCGGCGCTCGCCGACGGCGCCCGGGCGATCGCCAAGGTCGGCGTGGTCGGCTCCGGGACCATGGCCACCGGCATCATCGAGGTCTTCGCCAAGGCCGGCTACGAGGTCATCTCGGTGACCCGGGGCGCGGAGAAGTCCGCCAAGGTCTGCGAGGCGGTCAAGACCTCGCTGAACAAGGGCGTGGTGCGGGGCAAGCTGAGCGAGGAGGGCCGGGACGCCGCGCTGGGCCGGGTCACCTGGTCGGCCACCCTGGACCACCTGGCCGACGTCGACCTGGTGGTCGAGGCGGTCGTCGAGGAGCTGAGCGTCAAGAAGGCCCTCTTCGCCAGCCTCGACGAGATCTGCAAGCCGGGCGTCGTGCTGGCCACCACCACCTCGTCGCTGCCGGTGATCGACGTGGCCATGGCCACCCAGCGGCCGGCCGACGTGATCGGCCTGCACTTCTTCAACCCGGCGCCGATCATGCCGCTCGTGGAGATCGTGCAGACCATCCGCACCTCAGCGGAGACCGCCGCCACCGCCCGGGCGGTCTGCGCGGGGCTCGGCAAGACCGGCGTGGTCTGCGGCGACCGGTCCGGGTTCATCGTCAACGCGCTGCTCTTCCCGTACCTGAACGACGCGGTGAAGATGCTGGAGGCCAGCTACTCGACCGCCGACGACATCGACTACGCCATGAAGCTCGGCTGCGGCTACCCCATGGGCCCGTTCGAGCTGCTCGACGTGGTCGGCCTGGACGTCTCGCTGGCCATCCAGCGGGAGCTCTACCTGGAGCTGCGTGAGCCGGGCTTCGCCCCCGCGCCCCTGCTGGAGCACCTGGTCACCGCCGGCTACCTCGGCCGCAAGAGCGGCCGCGGCTTCCGCGACCACACCAAGCGCTGATCCGGGTCAACAACGGGCGCCGCTGACGGCGTCTTCAGGGCGTGACCTTCGAGGAGTACGTCGGCAGCCGCGGCCCGGCCCTGTTGCGCCTGGCCCGGCTGCTGACCGGCGACGAGCACCGCGCCGAGGACCTGACCCAGGACGTCCTGGCCCGCGCGTACGTGCACTGGCGGAAGATCGCCGGGGCCGACCGGCCCGACGTGTACGTGCGGCGGATGCTGGTCAACGCGAACACGTCGTGGTGGCGCCGCCGGTCCAGCCGGGAGCTGGCCGTGGACAGCTTCGCCGAGCGGCCCGAGCGCGGTGACCTCGGCGGCGAGGCGGCCGACCGGGACGAGATGTGGCGGCTGATCCGCGCCCTCCCGGACCGCCAGCGCGCCGTGCTGGTGCTGCGCTACTACGAGGACCTGGACGACGCGACCATCGCCCAGATCCTCGACTGCTCGCCGGTCACCGTCCGCACCCACGCGATGCGGGCGCTCGCCCAGCTCCGGGAGCGCTGCGGCGCCCCGACGACGACCAAGGGGAGCCGGCCGTGACCGACCTCGACCAGCGGATCTCCGACGTGCTGCGGGAGCACGCCGAGGGGGAGACCGATGTCCACCGCCTGCTGCGGGAGTCCCGAGCCCGGGGCCGCCGCCGGCAACTGCGCCGCCGTGCCACGACGGGAACCGCGCTGGCCCTGGTCGGCGTCCTCGGCTTCGTCGGGGTGACCGGTACGGACCTGGCCGGGCTCGCCGGGCGGGGGCCGTGGACGGCCGCCTCGCCGGCCGGTGCCGCGCCGGTGCCGCCCCGCGCCGACGGGGTGCCGGGTGCCGCCCAGCGCCCCGCACTGGTCGGGACCGACCCGCAGGTGCTGCACTTCTCCGTCGACCCGGCCAAGGGTCGCTACCTCGGCTGGGGAGTACAGGGCCGGCAGGTCGAGTTGGTCCGGTTCGACGCCGGCGGTGGTCGAGCCGTCACCGTCGAGGTGTCCGGTTCCGCGGCGTTCGCCCGGAACGGCATCGAGGGGTGGCAGGTGACTGCACCGCCCCCGGCCACCTTCGACGGCAGCGTCCAACGCGTGGCGCTGGGCAGCGGCAGCTACGGGTACGTCACCTGGTGGCGGCCGGCAGCCGGGCTCTACGCCCGAGCGAGCATGCGCGGAGGGAGCGTGGCCGCGCTCACCGGCGCGCTCGCCGCGGTGCGGTGGGACGAGCCGCGCCGGTGTGCGGCGCCGCTGAGGCTGACCTCGTTGCCGGCGGGTGCGTCGATCGGCTCCTGCTCCGTCGACGTCACCGCGTTCCCGAGCAGCCTCACGGTCCAGCTCACCGTCTCCCGAGAGCCGGCGACCATGTGGGTGCAACTGCTGTACGGGGCGCAGATCTCGGGGGGTCGTGCCGAGAGCAACCGCACGGTCGGGGGCCGTCCCGCCTACCTCTACCCGGCCGGGACGAAGCTCGAGCTCCTCGGCATCCCCAAGGCCCACGTGACCGCCGATCTCGGCCCGGCGTGGACCGACGGCTACCTCAAGGACAAGCCGACGTTCACGGAGGCCGACATGGCGACCGTGCTGGCCGGGGCGCAGGTGGCGAAGGAGCTGACCGACCCGAAGACCTGGAAGTGAGATCCGCCGGCCCGGCCGCCCGACCCGGGCCGGTCCGGCCGGCGGACCGTACGCTTGGTGACCGTGAGCCCCCGTCGCAACCGTCCCCGCCGGGACGACACCACCCAGCTGGACGCCGAGCGGGCCCGCCACGGTGTGCCGACCGTCCAGCAGTGGCGCGACGGGGACTGGCAGGTACGCGGTATCGCCGGCGGGGCGTCGGCCAAGACGTACCGGTGCCCCGGCTGTGACCAGGAGATCCGCCCCGGGGTGGCGCACGTGGTGGCCTGGCCGGCCGACGACCGGGGTGACCTGACCGACCGCCGGCACTGGCACAGCGGCTGCTGGCGGGCCCGGGACCGGCGGGGGCCGAACCTCCAGCGCGGCCGGAGCGCCCCCCGCTACGGCTGAGCGATCTGGATCACCCTGTTTCCGCCCCGGCGGGCGGGGCGGGCGGCGGCGCGGGAGACTGGACCGGTGAGCACACCGATCCGTGCGTCGTCGATCCTGCCCGGCCGCCGGGAGGACATCGAGCTGCACACCGCCGACGGGCTGAAGCTGGTCGGCGAGCTGGCCCGGCCGCTGGAGCGGGAGCCGGTCGGCACCCTGGTCTGCCTGCACCCGCTGCCCACCCACGGCGGGATGATGGACAGCCACGTGTTCCGCAAGGCGGCCTGGCGGCTGCCCGCGCTGGCCGGCCTGGCCGTGCTCCGCTTCAACACCCGGGGCACCAGCAGCGTCCGCGGCACCAGCGAGGGGGCGTTCGACGGCGCGGTCGGCGAGCGCTTCGACGTGGCCGCCGCCATCGAGTACGCCGAGTTCCACGAGCTGCCGAACATCTGGCTGGTCGGCTGGTCGTTCGGCACCGACCTGGCGCTGAAGTACGGCTGCGACCCGGCGGTGGCCGGCGCCATCCTGCTCTCCCCGCCGCTGCGCTTCTCCCAGCCGGAGGATCTGGCCGTCTGGGCCGGGTCCGGCCGGCCGCTCATCGCACTGGTCCCCGAGTTCGACGACTACCTGCGCCCCGAGGAGGCCCGGCAGCGCTTCGCCGCGGTGCCCCAGGCCGAGGTGGTCGGGGTGCCCGGCGCCAAGCACCTCTGGGTCGGCGACGCGGAGACCGTGCTCAACGAGATCGTCAAGCGGGTCAACCCGGCGGCGCCGCTCCCGCTGCCGACCACCTGGGACGGCCCGATGGAGACCGGTGACGTCAGTGCCTACGCGGACCGGACGGTGGCCGCCTTCGCCGACACCCCCGTGCCCGGCCCGGAGCAGCGCCGCGCCGGCTGAGGCTCAGCGGGACTCCTGCCGCGGCAGCACGACCTCGCGCAGGATGAGCTGGAGCGCGGCCACCGTGGGGATGGCGATCAGCGCGCCGACGACGCCCAGCAGCGACACCCCGAGCAGGGCCGCGAGCAGTGCCGCCACCTCGTTGACCGAGACCGCCCGGCGCATGATCTTCGGGTAGATCAGGTAGTTCTCGACCTGCTGGTAGATCAGGAAGAAGACCAGGCAGGCGATGCCGACGGGCAGGTCGGTGGCGAGCCCGACAAGGGTCACCACCACGGCGCCCAGGGTCGCGCCGATCTGCGGGATCAGGTCGGTCACCGCGACCACCACGGCCAGGGCGAAGGGGTACGGCAGACCGACCACCAGGGCGAACACGAACGTGCTCGCCCCGGCCAGTACCGCGATGGACAGCGCGCCGACCATGTACGCGCCGACCCGGGTCAGGATCTCGTCGCCGATGAGGCGGACCCGCTCCCGGCGGGACCGGGGCACCAGCGCGTACCCGAGGTCGCGCAGCTTGTTGAAGTAGGCCAGGAAGTAGATCGTCAGCACCAGCACGGTCAGCGCCCGGAAGATGGTGCCGAAGATGAGCTGCGCGCCGCCCAGCACGCCGCCGAGGGCCCGGCCGATGGTGTCCGCGTTCGCGGCCGACTGGACGCGCTGCATCACGTCGTAGCGCTCGACGAGGTCGTTGACCGTCGGGTTGCGGCGCAGGTCGTCGACGTAGCCGGGAAGGTGCTCGATGAACTGCCCGGACTGGGTCACCACCGGCGGCACCAGAGCCAGCAGCCCGCCGACGATCAGCAGCACGACGGTCAGCGTCACCACCGCCACCGCCAGCCCGTGCGGCAGCCCCCAGCGGCGCAACCGGACCACGGCGGGGTGCAGGCCGACCGCGAGGAACAGCGCGATCACCACCAGCACCAGGATGCCGGCCGAGTTGCGCACGCCCAGGAACACCGCGTACGCCAGCAGCACGCCCAGCGCCCCGGTGAAGCCGATGAGGAAGCTGCTGCGCCGCAGCGGCCGGCCCGGTACGCCGAAGCGCCCGCTGGGCTCGAACTCGGTCGGCTCGGTCTCCACACCGAGTTCGGCCAGCCCCGGCCTGCCGGCCGGTCCCGTGCTAGCTGCTGCTCCCGTGCTGGCTGCTGCTCCCGTGTTCCCGGCTGGTCCCGTGCTGGCTGCGGGTCCCGTGCTGCCGGCGGGTGCCGTGCTGCCGGCGGGTCCCGTGCTGCCGGCGGGTGCCGCGCTGCCGGTCGGTTCCTCGGCGGCGGCGTGGCGAGGTCTGCCGCTCGGGTCGGTGGGGTCGGGCTCGGGGCGCAACGGCTCGAGCGGGTCGTCGTCCGGGGCGGCGGATCCCTCCTGCGACACCCGTGCCTCCCCGGCTCCCGCTCCGGCCCGGCGGAGCGCCCCTGCGACGGACCGTGAGGACCGGATGGATCCGGCCCTCTTCTGCCCGCAGGTTAGCGGTCGACGCCCGCCCGGGCCATCCCTTCACCCGGTGCGCGCGTCTTCCGCGTCGCCAGCTCGCCGAGGTGGGTCATTCCCGAGACACGGATCCCGCCAGGTCGGCGAGGTGGTGCGTGGCTTGCAGGCGCCGGGTCACTCCTTGTCGACGGTGACCGTGCTCGGCTTGGCGCTGCGCTCGTCGGTGGTCGGCTTGGTGGGGCGCTTGCCGTTCTCGCCGGTGCTGGTGATCTTCGTGGGGGTGGCGCCCCGGCCGCCCTCGCCGGGCACGGCGGCCACGGTCGGCTCGCCGTCCACGCCGGCGCTGGCGCCGGAGCCGTCCACCGTGGTCACCGGCTCGCCGACCGGGCGGGCCTTCGCGCCGTCGGCCGCCGGCTCACCGGCCTCCGCGGGGGCACCCCCGTTGGGGGAGACCGTCGTGGTGCCCTTGGCGGTGGCGGGCACCGGGGTCCGGTCGCCCGCCGGCCCGCCGTCCGCGTCGCCGCCACCCGGCGCCGCGGCCAGCTGGGCCGGGTCGACGGGGGTGGCCGCGAGGCCGGCCGGACCGGCCTCCGCGCGCAGCTCGATGAGCCGGCGCTGGAGGTCGTCGGACTCCTGCCGGGACTTCCAGGTCTCGGTGCGCAGGTCGGCGAGCTCCTGCTGGGCGTTGGCGATCTCCAGCATCACCTGGGCCAGCTGCTGCCGGCCGGCGGCCACCTCCTGCTGGGTGGCGGCGAGGTGCTGCTGGGTGGTGGCCAGGTGCTGCTGGGTGGTGGCCGCATACTCCTCGAACTGCCGGCGCGAGGCGGCCACGTGCTCGTCGGCCTTGCGGCGCCTGCCGGCGGCGTCCTCCTCGGCCCGGCGGAGCAGCTCGGCGGCCTCCTCCTCGGCCCGCTGGCGCATGGTGAGCGCGTCCTGCTCGGCCGCCCGCCGGAGTTCCGCCGCGCCCTGCTCGATCTCGGTGCGCCGGGCGGTGTACGCCTTCTCCAGCTCGTCCTGCCGCTTGGTGTGCTGCCTGTCCAGCTCGTCGCGGCGCTTGGCGAACTCCTGCTCGGCCGTGGCGCGGCGCTGGGCCAGCTCCTTCTCCGCCGTCTCCCGCCGGGCCTTGACCTCCTTCTCGATGCCGGCGCGCCAGGCGCCCAGCTCCTGCTGGGTCTGTGCGCGGGCCTGCTGGACGTACGCCTCGGTCTCGGTGCGCATCCGCTGCACGTACGCCTCGATCTCGGCGCGGTTGCGCTTGCCGGCCTCGGCCGCCTCGGTGGTGAGCCGGTTGGCCTCGGTGCGGGCCCGGCCGCGGGTGACCTTCGCCGCCTCCTCGGCGTCGTCGACGATCTTCTTGGCCTCGGCGAGCGCCTTGGCGTGGGTGGCCCGGCCGGCCTCGGCGGCGGAGTCGGTCAGCCGCTTGGCCTCCTGCTGGGCCTTGGCGTGCACCTCCTTGGCCGCCTCGCGGAGCTGGGTGGCCTCCTGCTGGGCCTTGGCGAGCGCCTCCTTGGCCGTCTCGCGCAGCCGGGCGGACTCCTGCTGGGCGCGGGCGTGGATCTCCTTGGCGGTGTCCCGGAGCTGGGTTGCCTCCTGCTGGGCCTTGGCCAGCGCGTCCTTGGCGGTCTTCCGCAGCTTCTCCGACTCGGCCTTGGCGGCGGAAAGCGTGGCCTCGGACTCGGCCTTGGCGGCCGAGAGTGTGGACTCGGCCTCGGCCTTGCGGGCGGCGGTGTGCCGCTCCTCCTCGGCCCGGCGGGCGGCGAGGGCGATCTCGAAGTCCTTGAGGGCCTGGGCCGCCTGCTCCCGGGCCTCCTCGATGATGTGCTCGGCGGCCGCCCGCCGGGCCTCGATCTCCTCGTTGGCTGCGGCCAGGATGTCGTCGGCCTGTTCCTCGGCCATGCTGAGGATCTGTTCGACCCGGGGACCGAGGTGCCGGAACGAGGCCCGGTCCACCACACCCACCTGCTTGCGCACCTGGGCGAGGTCGCGTTGCAGCACCTCGACCTGCCCGGCGAGCTTGTGGATCTGGGTGTACGCCTGTTCCCGCTCGTTCGTCAGCGCGGAGATCTCGTGCTCCGCACGAGCGACGTAGCGGTCGACCTGTCGTTTGTCGTACCCCCGCAGAGCGGACTCGAAGCTGGGCTCCGTGGTCACGTCCCCGCTCAGGGCGAACAGTTCCTCGCCGTGCGACATGCCCCCATCCTCACACGCATCCGGCCCTGCTGGGGCGATACGGACGCCCCTGTTCGGAGGCACAGTTCACTGAACTGGCGAAACGGGCGGGAAAGCATGACGGCGCGAGGCGACACCGGTCACCCGGTGTCACCCCGCGCCGCGGCTCATGCCCCGTCAGCGGGTTGGTTGGTCAGCTGGCCGACTCGGCCGTGACCTTCTTGTCGGCGCTGTCGGCCTTCGGCGCCTCGGCCTTGTTGGCGCCGGCCGCCGGGACGCCCGGCACGATGCCGGCGAGACCGGAGAGCATCTGCCCGAGCTGCGAGGTGACCGCGTCCTTCTGCCGGGTGAGGTCCTCGACCTCGCGGCGGGCCGCCTGCGTGGTCAGCTCGGCCTCGGTGCGGGCCTCGCTGAGGAGGCGCTGCGCCTCGGCCCGCGCCTCGGACACCGTCTTGTCGGCGAGGGCCTTGGCCTTCTCCACCGTGTCGGTGGCGGTGCGCTCGGACTCGACCCGGCGGGCCTCGGCCCGCTGCTCGATCTCCTTGGCCCGCTCCTGGGCGGCCCGGGCGCGCTGCTCGGCCTCGCTGACCAGCTTCTGGGTCTGCGCGACCTGGGCGGCGTGCCGCTCGGACTCCTCGCGCTCGGCCTTCTCGCGCCGCTCGGCGAGCTGGAGCTCCAGGGCCTGGAGGTCCTTGTCGCGCTTGTCCCGCGCGTCGGTGAGCAGCTTGGTGGCCTCGGCCCGCTTCTCCTCGGCCTCGCGGGCGGCCTTCGCCCGCTGCTGGGTGATCTCCCGCTCGGCGGTGGCGCGCAGGGTGGCGACCTCGCGCTCGACCGTCGACTTCAGCTCGGCCACCTCGTGGGCGGTGACCGTGCGCAGCTGCTTGGTCTCCCGGTCGGCGTCGGCGCGCAGGGTGTCGGCCTCCCGGCGGGCCTGCACCCGGACCTCGGCGGCCTCCCGCTCGGCGGCGGTGCGGACGCTGCCGGCCTCGCGCTCGGCGGTGGCCTTCATGGCGGCCGCCTCGGCGCGCGCCTTGTCGGTGATCTCCCGCGCCTCGAGGCGGGCGGCGGAGAGGATGCCCTCCGACTCGCGCTTGGCCTCGTTGCGGTGGTCGTTGGCCTGCTCCTCGGCCAACCGGAGGATCTGCTCGACGCGGGTGCCCAGGCCGGAGAGGGTCGGCCGGCTGTTCTCCTCGAGCTGCTTGTTGGTCTCGGTGAGCTTCTGCTCGAGCGCGCCCTGGCGCTGCTCGGCCTGGCGCAGCCGGCGCTGCGCGTCGTTCATCCGCTGCTCGGCCTCGGCGCGGGCCTGCTCGGACTGGCTCAGGGCGGCGGTCAGCCGGCCGATGAAGTCGTCGACCTGGTTGGTGTTGTAACCGCGCAGGCCAACGGTGAAATCGGGCTGTGAGTTCGCGTTATCGAAGAACGCAAGAGGGGACTGCTGCTGGGGCATTGGGACATACTCGCAGACGCCCCAGGGTGCTTCGCAAGAGCGGTCCGGACCTTTCGTGTCCTGTTTACATGGTCAACTTCGACCGCGCGACGGGACCGGACCAACCGGCGATCTTGGCAGGTCCCGGGCGGGTCGGGCGACCCTCGGCGAGAGCGCGAAAAAGGGCCGCGGGTCGGCACCCGCGGCCCTTTGTCGTACGGCAATCGAATGGTGTTGCGGCCTACCGGAAAGGCAATGCCGGCGGTCAGTGCCCGCGGAACCGGTTGATCGCGGTTTCGTGCCGCGCCCGCAGCTCGGTGTCCCGCACGCCGAGGCCGTCGGTGGGCGCCAGGCAGCGCACCCCGACCTTGCCCTGGTGCGCGTTGCGGTGCACCTCGTACGCGGCCTGGCCGGTCTGCTCCAGCGGGTAGGTCCGCGACACGGTCGGGTGCACCTTGCCGAGGGCCACGAGCCGGTTGGCCTGCCACGCCTCGTGGTAGTTGGCGAAGTGGCTGCCGACGATCCGCTTCAGGTGCATCCACAGGTAGCGGTTGTCGTACTGGTGCAGGTAGCCGCTCGTGGAGGCGCAGGTGACGATCGTGCCGCCCTTCTTGGCGACGTAGACGCTGGCGCCGAAGGTCTCCCGGCCGGGGTGCTCGAAGACGATGTCCGGGTCCTCGCCGCCGGTCAGCTCACGGATCCGCTCCCCGAAGCGGCGCCACTCGTCCTGGTCCTGGGTCTCCTCGTCCTTCCAGAACCGGAAGCCCTCGGCGGTGCGGTCGATCACCAGCTCGGCGCCCATCTTCCGGCACAGCTCGGCCTTCTCCGGCGAGGAGACCACGCAGACCGGGATGGCCCCGCCGCCCAGCGCCATCTGGGTGGCGTAGCCGCCGAGGCCGCCGGAAGCGCCCCAGATCAGCACGACGTCGCCCTGCTTCATGTTCGCCCCGTGGTGGGACACGAGCTGCCGGTACGCCGTGGAGTTGACCAGCCCCGGGCTGGCCGCCTCCTCCCAGCTCAGGTGCCGCGGCTTCGGCATGAGCTGGTTGGCCTTCACCACGGCCAGCTCGGCCAGGCCGCCGAAGTTGGTCTCGAAGCCCCAGATCCGCTGCTGCGGGTCGAGCATGGTGTCGTCGTGGCCGGCGGCGTCCTCCAGCTCGACGGAGAGGCAGTGCGCGACCACCTCGTCGCCGGCCTTCCACCGGGTCACACCCGGCCCGGTCCGCAGCACCACGCCGGCCGCGTCCGACCCGACCACGTGGTACGGCAGGTCGTGCCGGCGGGTCAGCTCGGAGAGCCGGCCGTAGCGCTGGAGGAACTTGAAGGTGGGCAGCGGCTCGAAGATGCTGGTCCACACGGTGTTGTAGTTGATGGCGCTGGCCATCACGGCGACCAGCGCCTCGCCCGGGCCCAGCTCGGGGGTGGGCACCTCCTGGACGTGCAGCGCCTTGCGCGGGTCCTTGTCCCGCGTGGCCATGCCGTCGAACATCCGGGTGTCCTCGGCGCGGACCACCACGCCCCGGTAGCTCTCCGGTACCGGCAGGCCGGCGATGCCGGCGAGCTCCCGCTCCGGCTGGGCGGAGCCCTCCGCCGCCATGATCGCTTCGAGGATGTCCTGCACGGTGACCTCCCGTTCGTTGCGCACCCGCACCGGGCGGGCAGGGGTGCTGCCATCGTCGGCGCCGGTGCGACGGGACCGCCATGTCGGCAATCGACACATCCGGCACCGGTCGCACTCCTGTGGGCCGGGACGTTACTGAACGGTAGCTAGGGCCGGAAGTCCTGTGTGAAAAACTGCATCCGCCGATGCGTGGAGGTGTCCGTGGGAACGCGAAACCGCGCAGTGCCGCGCCGCGTCCCAGGTAGTAGGAAGGGCCCCGGCCGCCTCGACCGGAGCCCTCTGGCGCGCGTCAGTGGCCGGTGGCGGCCGGCTCGACGAGCTCGACCAGAACGCCGCCGGCGTCCTTCGGGTGCACGAAGTTGATCCGCGAGTCGGCGGTGCCCCGCCGCGGCTCCTCGTAGAGCAGCCGGACGCCGCGCTCGCGCAGCGCCGCGCAGGCCGCGTCGATGTCGGTCACCGTGTACGCGACCTGCTGCACGCCAGGTCCGTTGCGGTCCAGGAACTTGGCGATCGTCGAGGACGGCGACAGCGGGGCGAGGAGCTGCACGCAGCCGCCCTCGGTGGTCGGCCCGACGGCCAGCATCGCCTCGCGTACGCCCTGTTCCTCGTTGGTCTCGGTGTGCACGCAGCGCATCCCGAAGGTGCGCCCGTAGAAGTCGATCGCGGCGTCCAGGTCGGCAACGGCGATCCCGACGTGGTCGATGCGGCGCAGGCCGATGTCGGTGAGGTCGGCGGCGGGCTTGACGGGGGAGTTCTCAGCCATGGCGCCAGTCTGACCGAACGATCGTTCGGGCGGTCTCCCCAGTCGGGCATCTCACTCCGCTGAACGGACCACGCCGAAGCGTCCTCGGCGTGCGCGTCGGCCGAACGGCCCGACCCCGAACGGGATCGCCCGGCCCGCATCCTCCGTACGCCCGAGCGGCGGCGGGCGGCGCTCCGATCGTCCTGCTGGACGGGCGATGCCCCGATGACCAGGTCGCGAGCAGGATTCGAACCGGCACGCACATCAGCAACGGTCGTCCCCCGGCCGGCGCTCGCGGCCCAGGCGCGGGGGCTCGGCCGGATTCGGGAGGGTCGAGCCGTGGTCGGCATGACGCTGGAGCAGTGGGCGGCCGCAGGCGTCGTGCTGGGCGCGATCCTCAGCGCGCTGACCCTGGCCGTGACGGTGAGCCGGCCGCTGCGCCGCCTGGCCCGGCAGAACGAGGAGTTCCGGCAGGACTGGTACGGGGTGCCGCCCCGGCCGGGCCACGACGCCGTCCCGGGGGTGCCGGAGCGGTTGCGGCGGATCGAGACGGAGCTGCACCCGGACGGGCGCGGGACGCTGCGGGACGCGGTCAACGACGCGGAGCGCCGCCTCAAGGACGTGGAGAGCCGCCTCGACGACCACCTCCGGGCGCGGCGGGGTGGAAGGCTCGACCGCTGACCCGCGAGCGGCCCAGCTCATCGATCGTTCGGCATATGCGAACCCGGACGGCGCGCGGTTGATCTGCAACTTGCACACGGTGGAGAGTACGGATGGTGAGTTCACTGTCACGCCCCGTCGCCGCCATCTGGATCCCCTCCCACGTCGATCCGATCGAACCCCACCTCATGGCCTGCCTGGACCACGCGAAGCGCTGCCGCTACGGCCTCCTCGGGATCATCACCACGGCACCGTGGGACGAGGTCAGGCAGCTGATGATCGACGGGAAGGTCGACGTGGTGGTGGTCGCGGAGCGGGAGCACCTCCCGCCGGACCGGACGCCGCGGATCGAGGTGGCCGCCCGGGGGGCGCACCCGCCGGCGGGCTCGTTGCCCAGGGGGCCGGTGCCGCCGCGCCGGCGTCGCCCGCGCCAGGGTTGAACGCGTGGAAGCCATCGACCGCCATGACTCGATCGCGTTGCGGACGTGCTCGGGGTCACCGTACTGTCGCTCTTCCCGGCAGATATGGTGCGTCCTAACAATCGTTAAGGCGTACAGGTCGGCACCCCCTCGGAGGCAGGCATGGCTTCGGTGATCGTCAGCGGCGCGCGGACCCCGATGGGGCGCCTGCTGGGCAACCTCAAGGACCTCCCGGCGACGAAGCTCGGTGGCATCGCGATCAAGGCGGCGCTGGAGCGCGCCGGCGTGGCCCCGGACCAGGTCCAGTACGTGATCATGGGGCAGGTGCTCCAGGCCGGCGCGGGCCAGATCCCGGCTCGCCAGGCCGCCGTCGAGGCGGGCATCCCCATGTCCACCCCGGCGCTGACCATCAACAAGGTCTGCCTCTCCGGCCTGGACGCCATCGCCCTGGCCGACCAGCTCATCCGGGCCGGCGAGTTCGACATCGTGGTGGCCGGCGGCATGGAGTCGATGACCAACGCCCCGCACCTGCTGCTGGGTCAGCGCTCCGGCTACAAGTACGGCGACGTGACGATCAAGGACCACATGGCCCTGGACGGTCTCACCGACGCCTGGGACTGCTGCTCGATGGGCGAGTCCACCGAGCGGCTCGGGGCGAAGCACGGCATCACCCGCGAGGAGCAGGACGCGTTCGCCGCGGCCAGCCACCAGCGGGCCGCCGCCGCCCAGAAGAACGGCCACTTCGCCGACGAGATCACCCCGGTGATCATCCCGCAGCGCAAGGGCGACCCGCTGGTGATCAGCGAGGACGAGGGCATCCGCCCGGACACCACCGCCGAGTCGCTGGGCAAGCTCCGTCCCGCCTTCACCAAGGACGGCACCATCACGGCCGGCAGCTCCTCGCCCATCTCCGACGGCGCCGCCGCGGTGGTCGTCATGAGCAAGGCCAAGGCCAAGGAGCTGGGGCTCACCTGGCTGGCCGAGATCGGCGCCCACGGCAATGTGGCCGGCCCGGACAACTCCCTGCACTCGCAGCCGTCGAACGCCATCCAGCACGCGCTGAAGAAGGGCGGGCTCAGCGTCTCCGACCTCGACCTCATCGAGATCAACGAGGCGTTCGCCCAGGTCGGCATCCAGTCCGCGCGGGACCTCGGGGTCAGCACCGACAAGGTGAACGTCAACGGCGGCGCCATCGCGCTCGGCCACCCAATCGGCATGTCCGGCGCCCGGCTCGTGCTCACCCTGGCGCTGGAGCTGAAGCGGCGGGGCGGCGGCACCGGTGCGGCCGCGCTCTGCGGCGGCGGTGGCCAGGGCGACGCGCTGATCATCCACGTCCCGAACGGTGCCGAGAGCTGACCGTGAACGACAGTGTCCAGAACGTCCCGGCGGCGGCCGCCGGCTCGGTGCGCCGCAGCCGGGACGTACCCCTGCTGGTCGAGCGGGCCCGCGCGGGTGACCCCCGCGCGGTGGCCCGGCTGATCACCCTGGTCGAGTCCGGCGACGAGGTGCTGCCGCAGGTCGCGGCGGCCCTCGCGCCCTACGCCGGGCACGCCCAGGTGGTCGGGCTGACCGGCTCGCCGGGGGTGGGCAAGTCCACCACGACCAACGAGCTGGTCCGGGCGCTGCGGGCGCGCGGCCACCGGGTGGGCGTGCTGGCCATCGACCCGTCGAGCCCGTTCACCGGCGGGGCGATCCTCGGTGACCGGGTCCGGATGCAGGACCACGCCACCGACCCCGGCGTCTACATCCGCTCGATGTCCAGCCGGGGTCACCTCGGCGGGCTCTCCGCGGCCACGCCCCAGGCGGTGCGGGTGCTGGAGGGCGCCGGCTGCGACGTGGTGCTGGTGGAGACCGTCGGCGTCGGCCAGGCCGAGGTCGAGGTGGCCTCGCTGGCCGACACCACGCTGGTGCTGCTGGCCCCCGGCATGGGCGACGCCATCCAGGCCGTGAAGGCCGGCATCCTGGAGATCGCCGACGTCTTCGTGGTCAACAAGGCCGACCGGGACGGCGCCGACGCCACCGTGCGCGACATCCAGGGCATGATCGCGCTGGGCGAGCGCGGGCCGGGCGAGTGGCGGCCGCAGGTGGTCCGTTCCATCGCCGCCCGTGGCGAGGGCATCGACGACATCGCCGCCGCGATCGACAAGCACCGCGACTGGCTGGAGCGCCACGGCGAGCTGCGCCGCCGCCGGGAGGCGCGGGCCGCCGCCGAGATCGAGGCGATCGCGCTGGGCACCCTGCGGGACCGGATCGGCTCGCTGCGCGACGGTACGCAGCTGCCGACCCTCGCGGCCAAGGTCGCCGAGGGCGCCGTCGACCCGTACGCGGCGGCCGCCGAGCTGCTGGCGCAGCTGGGCGCCTGACGGGTCCACTGGGGAACACCCCCGCCTAGTACGCTCGCACCGCCGCACGATCCCGTGGGGCGGTGCGCGTCTGTGGTGGGAGAGCATGGCTGACGAGGCGACCCAGGAGCTGTCGGTGACCCCGAGCGCGGTGGCGGGCGGCGCGACGCACGTCTCCGACGAGGTGGTGGAGAAGATCGCGGTGGCCGCCGCGAAGTCGGTGCCCGGGGTGGCCGAGCTGGGCGGCGACGTGGCCCGCTTCTTCAACGCCGTGCTGGACCGGGTCGGGCTCGACCAGGTCGGCGACGCGCGGCGCGGCTGCTCGGCGCACGTCACCGACGGAGCGGCCGTGGTCAACCTGGTCATCGTGATCGGCGGCGGCCGGCCGGTGCCCGAGGTGACCGAGGCGGTCCGCGTCGCGGTGACCTCGGCGGTCGAGGCGTACGGGCTGCGGGTCGACGAGATCAACATCCGGGTCGACGACGTGGCTCTGGGCGGGCCGGTGGTCCCCTCGGCCTGACGCCGGTTACCGGCCGGTAGGCGCATCCTTAGCGATCGTTCAGGCCGGCGTTCTACACTCGGTCTGCACCCTGGACTCGAGGAGGAGCTCCGCGCATGGACGCCGACGAGATCGCCGCCGGTCGGGCCCGCTGGCAGGCCCGCTACGACGCCGCCCGCAAGCGGGACGCGGACTTCACCACGCTGTCCGGGATGACCGTGGACCCGGTCTACGGGCCGCCGGAGGGCGTGCCGTACCCGGGCTTCGAGCGGATCGGCTGGCCGGGGGAGTTCCCGTACACCCGGGGGCTCTACCCGACCGGCTACCGCGGGCGCACCTGGACCATCCGGCAGTTCGCCGGGTTCGGCAACGCCCAGCAGACCAACGAGCGTTACAAGATGATCCTCGGCGCCGGCGGCGGAGGGCTCTCCGTCGCCTTCGACATGCCGACCCTCATGGGGCGCGACTCCGACGACCCGCAGTCGCTGGGCGAGGTCGGCCACTGCGGCGTGGCGGTCGACTCGGCCGCCGACATGGAGGTGCTCTTCGGCGGCATCGACCTGGCCGGCGTGACCACCTCGATGACCATCTCCGGCCCGGCCGTGCCGGTCTTCTGCATGTACCTGGTCGCCGCCGAGCGGCAGGGCGCCGACCTGTCCACCCTGGACGGCACGCTCCAGACGGACATCTTCAAGGAGTACATCGCGCAGAAGGAGTGGCTCTTCGACCCGGAGCCGCACCTGCGCCTCATCGGCGACCTCATGGAGTACTGCGCCCGGGAGATCCCGCGGTACAAGCCGCTGTCGGTCTCCGGCTACCACATCCGCGAGGCCGGCTCGACCGCCGCGCAGGAGCTGGCGTACACCCTGGCCGACGGGTTCGGCTACGTCGAGCTGGGGCTCTCGCGCGGGCTGGACGTCAACGTCTTCGCTCCGGGCCTGAGCTTCTTCTTTGACTCCCACGTGGACTTCTTCGAGGAGATCGCCAAGTTCCGGGCCGCCCGCCGCATCTGGGCCCGCTGGCTGCGCGACGTCTACGGCGCCACCAGCGAGAAGGCCCAGTGGCTGCGGTTCCACACCCAGACCGCCGGGGTGTCGCTCACCGCCCAGCAGCCGGTCAACAACGTGGTGCGGACCGCCGTGGAGGCCCTGGCGGCCGTCCTCGGCGGCACCAACTCGCTGCACACCAACGCCCTCGACGAGACCCTCGCCCTGCCCACCGACGAGTCGGCCGAGATCGCGCTGCGGACCCAGCAGGTGCTCATGGAGGAGACCGGGGTCGTCAACGTCGCCGACCCGCTCGGCGGCTCCTGGTACGTCGAGGCGCTCACCGACAAGATCGAGGCCGAGGCGGAGGAGATCTTCGCCCGGATCCGGCAGCTCGGCGGCGAGGGGCCGCACAAGATCGGCCCGATGACCTCGGGCATCCTGCGCGGCATCGAGGACGGCTGGTTCACCGGCCACATCGCCGAGTCGGCCTTCGTCTACCAGCAGGCGCTGGAGAAGGGCGACAAGCGGATCGTCGGGGTCAACTGCCACACCGGCACCGTCGCCAAGGACCTGGAGATCCTGCGGATCTCGCACGAGGTCGAGCTGGAGCAGCGCCGGGTGCTCGCCGAGCGCAAGGCGGGCCGCGACGACGCCGCGGTCAAGGCCGCCGTGCAGCGGATGGTCGAGGTCAGCCGGACCGGCGAGAACATGATCCCGGCGATGCTGGACGCGGTCCGGGCCGAGGCCACGCTGGGCGAGATCTGCGACGCGCTGCGTGCCGAGTGGGGCGTCTACCGCGAGCCCGCCCGCTTCTGATCCGTCGCGCGGGTGCCGGTCGTCCCGGCACCCGCGCCGACCAGGCGTGAGAGTTGCAACTGCCGCCGTGGCGGTTGATCTGAGTTCCGCGGGACACGTGCGAGACTAGATAACCATGAGCGACCCACGGATCACCTCGTCGATCTTCACCCGCGGCGCGGTCGACCTCAGCGCGTTGCGCGGCACCCCGGAACCCTCCCGTCCCACCGCCCCGAGCCAGGCGGGCCCGCCCGCCGGCGTACCCGGCGGCCCCCCGGCGGGTGGCGGCGTGGCCGTCATCGACGTGACCGAGGCGACCTTCCAGTCCGAGGTGTTGGAACGGTCGCTGAGCACCCCGGTGATCGTGGACTTCTGGGCCGAGTGGTGCGAGCCCTGCAAGCAGCTCTCGCCGGTGCTGGAGCGGCTGGCCGCCGAGGGCGAGGGCGCCTGGGTGCTCGCCAGGGTCGACGTCGACGCCAACCCCCGGCTCGCCCAGATGTTCCGGGTCCAGGGCATCCCGATGGTCTACGCGGTGGTCGGCGGGCAGCCGATCGACGCCTTCTCCGGCGTGGTGCCGGAGGCCCAGCTCCGCCAGTGGATCCAGGCCATCCTCAAGGCCGGCGGCGTCACCGTCGCCGAGCCGGAGGACCCGCGGCTGACCGAGGCCGACGACGCCCTCATGTCCGGCGACCTGGAGGCGGCCGAGGCGGCGTACCGGAAGATCCTCGCCGAGACCCCCGCGGATGCCGCGGCCGAGGCCGGCCTGGCCCAGGTCGGGGTGGCCCGGCGGGTTGCCGGCGCCGACCCGCGCGCCGCGCTCGCCGCCGCCGAGCAGGCCCCCGACGACATCGAGGCCCAGCTCCTGGCCGCCGACATCGAGGTGCTCAGCGGGCTGGCCGAGCAGGCCTACGCCCGGCTCGTCGGCCTGGTCCGGCGGACCGCCGGCGACGACCGGGAGAAGGTCCGCCAGCACCTCGTGTCGCTGTTCACCATCGCGGGCCCGGACGACCCCGCCGTGGCGGCCGCCCGACGCGCCCTGGCCAGCGCCCTGTTCTGAGTTCACCGCACGCCAGCGCGGGCCGGCGTACCGGCCGGCCCGCCCGACCACCGAGGACGGGAGCCCATGATGCGCCGGATCGCCGTCCTCGACGCGCCGACGAACCTCGGCCTGCGCCCACCCACGTCCACCTCCGTCCCGGGCTGCGCCAAGGCGCCCGGAGCGTTGCGCGACCACGGCCTGCTCGCCCGGCTGCGGGCCCGGGACGCCGGCTGCCTCACCCCGCCCCGGTACGACCCCGGTGACTGGCGCCCCGGCGACGGGGTCTGCCACGCCCCGGAGATCTCCGGCTACTCCGTGGCGCTGGCCGACCGCATCGGCGCGATCATCGACCGCGGCGAGTTCCCGCTCGTGCTGGGCGGGGACTGCTCGGTCCTGCTCGGCTCGGCGTTGGCCATGCACCGGCTCGGCGAGGCGGTCGGCGGGCGGATCGGGCTCGTCTTCGTCGACGGTCACTCCGACTTCCGGCACCCCGGCAACGCCTCCTACGTGGGCGCGGCGGCGGGGGAGGATCTGGCCCTGGTCACCGGCCGGGGGCAGGCCGACCTGGCCGCCATCGAGGGGCGGCGCCCCTACTTCCGCGACATCGACGTGGTGGTGCTCGGCATCCGGGCCCAGGACGAGTACCGGCTCGACCTCCAGGCCGCCGGCATCACCACCCGCCCCGTGCCGGCGCTGCGCGCCGAGGGGGCGGCCCGCACCGCCCAGTGGGCGCACGAGCAGTTGGCCGACTGCGCCGGCTACTGGGTGCACATCGACGTGGACGTGCTCGACCCGGCGGTGATGCCGGCGGTCGACGCGCCGGACCCGGGCGGGATCGCCTTCGCCGAGCTGGAGATCCTCCTCGCCGGCCTGGTGGACACCCCGCACTGCCTCGGCGTCGAGCTGACCGTCTTCGACCCCGACTACGATCCCGACGGGTCGTACGCCGCCGAGATCGTCAACACCGTGGTGGCCGGGCTCGCACCGGTGGCCGCGCCCGGCGCGACACCGCCCCGGCTGCTGCCGGCCGGCCCGGTCGCGCCGGCGCCCCGGCCCGGCAACGGCCGGCCGCCGGCCCGCGACGTGCTGGCCGGCCCGGCGGCCGTCCCGGCACCCGCGGTGGCCGTGGAGCCGATCGGCCCGACCCCCACGCGGGCCGGCGACGAACCCGCCGACACCGACGGCGCCGAACCGTCTCCCGGCCCGTCCGGACCGGGGCTGCTGCGGCGGGCGTCGGACGCGGACGGCTCGGACGGCCCCGAGCCGGTCGGCCCGCTGGCGTCGGCCGGGCCCGGGTTGCTGCGCCGGGTGGCCGAGCCGGAGGACGCGGAGGAGACGGCGCCGGATCCGACCCGGCCGGGCGCCGACATCGCCTGATCACCGCCCGGCCCCGGGTCAGCGGGCCGCGAGGCCGCGCAGGAAGCGTTCGGCGATCGGGACGGCGCTGGTCGTGCTCGACCCGCCCTGCTCGACGAAGACCGCGAACGCGACATCACCCTGCCAGCCGACGAACCAGGCGTGGGTGTGCGCCGGGTTGTTGTCGTACTCGGCGGTGCCGGTCTTGCCGTGGACCGGCTCGCCGGGGACGTCCTTCAGCGCGCTGGCCGTGCCGCTCGTGACCACGGCACGCATCATCGTCTTGACCGCCGCCACCGACTCCGGCTTGAGGCCCGCGCCGGCCGGGGCGGGCTTCGCCGGTGCCGGGTCGAGCAGCAACTTCGGCTGCTCCCAGTGGCCGCGGGCCACCGCTGCCGTGGCGCCGGCCATGGCGAGCGGGCTGACCACGGTGGTGCCCTGGCCGATGGCGGCGGCGGCCTGCTCGGTGGCCGAGCCGTTGGCGGAGACCTTCCCCGGGAAGACGTCGGTGCCGAGATCCCACGGCGCCTCCAGGCCGAGCGTGCGGCCGGTCTGCGCCAGCCCGTCCGGGCCGAGCTTCGGGGCCAGGGAGGTGAAGGCGGTGTTGCAGGACTTCGCGAAGTCCGTGGTGAACGGGACGTCGCCCAACTCGAAGTTGTCGGAGTTCTTGAAGGACCGGCCGTCGACCTCGAACGTCTTCGGGCAGCGCACGGTCGCCTCCGGGGTCACCGCACCCCGGTCGAGCAGGGCCAGGGCGCTGACCATCTTGAACGTGGAGCCGGGCGGCACCTGGGCGGTGAAGGCGAGGTTCTCGCCGGCCGCGCCGGGGCCGTTGGCGGCGGCCAGCACCGCGCCGTCGCTGATCCGCACGGCCACCAGGGCGGAGCGCCGGGCCTGCCCGCGCAGCGCGGCGTCGGCGGCGTTCTGGGTGGCCACGTCGAGCGTGGTCTTGAGCGGCTGGCCGGCCTTGGGCTCACTGCGGAACAGCTCGACCCCGGTGGGCGCGGTGGTGCCGTCCGGCGCGGGGCGCTCGCTGATCACGGTGACTCCGGCGGTGCCGCGCAGACGGTCGTCGTAGCCGCCCTGGAGGCCGCCGTGGCCGACCAGGTCGCCCCGGACGTACTTGTCGGGGTGGGCCTTGAGGTCGTCCGCCTGGGCGGGGTCGACCGAGCCGAGCAGGGCCCGGGCGAACTCCCGCGTCGGGGCCAGGAAGAGCTTGTCGGACTGGAACCGGGTGCCGGGCAGGTCGTAGATCCGGGGCTTGATCTGCCGGTACGCCTCGTCGCGCAGGGTCACCACCTCGACGAGCGCGCCCCGGTCCGCCTCCTTGAGGCGCTGGGGCAGGTCGGCGAGGTCGACCGGTGGGGTGAGCGCGGGCCGGACCGCCTTGAACGCGGCGTCGAGCTGCCGGACCAGGGCCTTGACGTCGGTGACCTCGCCGGGGTTCACCTGCACCCGGACCACCGGGCGGGGAGCGACGAGCGGGGTGCCGGCGGAGTCCAGCACGCCGGCCCGGGGCGCGGCCTCCCGGCGCAGCGCGAACCGGTCGCCGGCCTCCAGCTTCTCGTGCACGACGGTCGGCTCCCAGATGACCTGCCACTGGTCGTCCGCGCCCTGCCGGAGCCGCACCGGGTTCTCGTAGGTCCAGGTGGCGCCGCCCGGGAGGGGCCAGGTCAGCCGGATCCGCGCGGTGGCGATGTCGGCGGCGATCTTCGCCTCGCCGGTGCGCTCCAGCTTCGGCGGGTTGCCGGCCAGCTCGCCGGCGAGCGACCGGAGCTCCTTGGTCACCTCGGCCGCCGGCACCTTGGCGCCGGTCGGGTCGATGAAGCCGACCGCCTGGAGGTCGCCCGAGTGCCAGCCCTTCAGGAAGGCGTCGACGCTCTGCTCCGGCCCGTCCTCACCCAAGCACCCGACCAGGGCGCCCGCCGCCAGCACGGTGGCGGCCAGTGCGGCGAGAGCCCGGCGGTGAGGGGAGAGGCGGCGGCGGACGGGGTACGACAGGAGCATGAAGCGGTCCCTCCGGTGTGAAACTGCCCTGCACGCTAGTACGGCGCGCGGCTCCCCACCGCCCCGGCACGGCCCTTGCGCAGGCAAAGAGTGCCGTGTGGCAGTGTGATGAACATCGCCAGTCCGGGTACTCCGCGACCGGCCGACCACGTACCCGCAACGGGTGAAAGGACAGAGTCCCGATCCGGACGTCCGGCCAGTGGTCCGCCGACGAAGGGGCACAGCGGCAGGCCTAGGCTGGGCGGCAGAGTGACCCACAACGCGGTGGGTCGAGGGGAGTGGCACCGATGGACCGGCGTCCGGCGATCAAACCGGGACCCGACCTCCGGCAGGCTGACACCAGCCGGGACGATGACAGCTTCGATTCGGCGACCGACGGGGACGGTTTCAGCCGTCTCGACACAGGAGTGACCGGGATGACCGGTTCCAGCATCGACACCCTCTACGACCTGGGCCTGCCCGCGCAGGCGCTGGGCGACGAGACCGAGGACGAGCTGGACGAGCCGGTACCCAACGCGGAGCGCCTGGTCGCCCAGGCGGTCGCGCTGGCCGGTGACGACCACGACGCGGCCACCCTGGTGGGCCGGTTCTGGCGGTTCGCGCCGGACGAGGAGCTGATCGGCTTCACCGCCGAGGAGATGCTCGACGCGGCGCGGGCGCACCGGGACCTCGCCCAGCAGCGGGTGCCGGGCGAGCTGAAGCTGCGCATCCACGAGCCGGACGCCGAGCAGCACCACACCGTGATCGAGATCGTCACCGACGACATGCCGTTCCTGGTCGACTCGGTGACGGCGCTGCTGAACTCGCACCACCTGGACGTGCACCTGCTGGTGCACCCGCTGGTCGTGGTCCGGCGCGAGCCGCTGGGCCGGCTGACCGAGGTCTCGGCGGACGTGGAGCCGGACGACGCGATCGCCGGCGACCTGGTCGAGAGCTGGATGCGGATCGAGATCGACCCGGTCCGCGACGCGGCCGAGCGGGAGAAGCTGCGCCGGGAACTCCAGCGGGTGCTCACCGACGTCCGGGAGGCCGTCGAGGACTGGCCCAAGATGCGGCAGCGCGCCCTGGCGCTGGCCGACGAGCTGGCCTCCGCCCGCACCTCGGACAACCGCCCGCCGGTGCCGGAGAAGGACATCACCGACTCGGTGGAGCTGCTGCGCTGGCTGGCGCACGACCACTTCACCTTCCTGGGCTACCGGGAGTACCGGCTCATCGACACCGACGGCGCGGACGGCGGCCAGGCCCTGGAGGCCGTCCTCGGCACCGGGCTGGGCATCCTGCGGTCCGACTCGCCGGAGGCCCGGTCGCTCAACTCGATGACGCCCGAGGCGCACGAGAAGGTGCTGGAGAAGCGCCTGCTCATCATCACCAAGGCCAACTCGCGGGCCACCGTGCACCGCTCGGCCTACCTCGACTACATCGGCTTCAAGATCTTCAACGACGCCGGTGAGGTGGTCGGGGAGCGGCGCTTCCTGGGCCTGTTCTCCACGGCGGCCTACCGGACCAGCGTGCAGGAGCTGCCGGTGGTCCGGCGCAAGGTCGCCGAGGTGCTGGACCGCTCGGGCCTGAGCCTGCGCAGCCACTCCGGCAAGGACCTGCTCCAGATCCTGGAGACCTACCCCCGCGACGAGCTGTTCCAGATCAAGACCGACGACCTCTACCACGCGGTGATCGGTGTGCTCCGCATGGCCGGCCGCCGGCAGCTGCGGGTGTTCCTGCGGCGCGACGCGTACGGGCGGTTCATCTCCTGCCTGATCTACCTGCCGCGGGACCGGTTCACCACGCAGAACCGGCTGCGCATGCAGGACATCCTGCTGCGCGAGCTGAACGGCGTCGGGGTCGACTACACCACCCGGGTGACCGAGTCGATGCTGGCCCGGGTGCACTTCATCGTCCGGACCGACCCGAACGGCCCGCCCGGGGAGATCGACGCCGACCTGCTCGCCGAGGAGCTGGCCGACGCCACCCGGCTCTGGGACGACGACTACCGGCTGGTGCTGGAGCGCAAGCTCGGCGACGAGCAGGCCAAGCACCTGTTCGCCCGGTACGCCGACGCCTTCCCCGAGGGCTACAAGGACGGGCACACGCCGTACGAGGCCATGAAGGACCTGGCCAAGCTGGAGCTGCTGGAGGAGCCCGGCCAGCTGGAGATGCACCTGTTCCGCAAGCAGCTCGCGCCGCGCACGAACGGCGCCGGCCGGACCGTCCAGGTCGACGAGACCATGGACGTGCGGTTCAAGGTCTACCGGTACGGCGAGCCCATGATGCTCTCCGCCGTGCTGCCGGTGCTGCACTCGCTCGGCGTGAAGGTGGTCGACGAGCACCCGTACGAGGTGGAGCGCGTCGACGGCCGGATCTGGCTCTACGACTTCGGGCTGCAACTGCCCGAGGCGCACCAGGAGCTGGCCGAGGTCCGCCCGCACGTGGAGAACGCCTTCGCCGCCGCCTGGCGGGGCGAGGCCGAGGTGGACGGCTTCAACGAGCTGGTGCTCCGGGCCGGGCTGACCTGGCGGCAGGTCGTGGTGCTCCGGGCGTACGCGAAGTACCTGCGGCAGGCCGGCACCGTGTTCTCGCAGGAGTACATGGAGCAGACCTTCATCGCGTACCCGAAGATCGCCTCGCTGCTGGTGGAGCTCTTCGAGACCCGGTTCCGGCCGGGCGCGTCCACCCTGGACGAGCGCCGCGAGCGCAGTGGTGAGCTGGTCGCGGCGATCGGCGAGGCGCTGGACGACGTGGCCAGCCTCGACCAGGACCGGATCCTGCGGTCCTACCTGACGTTGATCCAGGCCACCCTGCGCACCAGCTTCTATCAGAAGCCGGTCGGGGGGCGGCCCAAGTCGGGTGTGGCGTTCAAGCTGGACCCGCAGGCGATCCCGGAGCTGCCGGCGCCGCGGCCCAAGTTCGAGATCTTCGTCTACTCGCCGCGGTTCGAGGGCGTGCACCTGCGGTTCGGGCCGGTGGCCCGGGGCGGGCTGCGCTGGTCCGACCGGCGCGAGGATTTCCGCACCGAGGTGCTCGGCCTGGTCAAGGCGCAGATGGTGAAGAACGCCGTGATCGTGCCGGTCGGGGCCAAGGGTGGCTTCGTGCTCAAGCAGAAGCCGGGCGACCGGGACGAGGCGGTGGCCTGCTACAAGGAGTTCGTGGGCGCGCTGCTCGACGTCACCGACAACATCGCCAGCGGTGAGATCGTGCCGCCGCAGGACGTGGTCCGGCACGACGCCGACGACCCGTACCTGGTGGTGGCGGCGGACAAGGGCACCGCGACGTTCTCCGACATCGCCAACGAGATCTCCGCCGCGCACAACTTCTGGCTGGGCGACGCGTTCGCCTCCGGCGGTTCGGCCGGCTACGACCACAAGAAGATGGGCATCACGGCCCGGGGCGCCTGGGAGTCGGTGAAGCGGCACTTCCGGGAGCTGGGCCACGACACCCAGACCCAGGACTTCACGGTGGTCGGCGTCGGCGACATGTCCGGCGACGTGTTCGGCAACGGGATGCTGCTGTCGAAGCACATCCGGCTGGTGGCCGCCTTCGACCACCGGCACATCTTCCTGGACCCGGACCCGGACGCCGCCACCTCGTGGGACGAGCGGAAGCGGCTGTTCGACCTGCCCCGGTCGTCCTGGGAGGACTACAACGCCGAGCTGATCTCGGCGGGCGGCGGGATCTACCCGCGTACCGCCAAGTCGGTGCCGGTCTCGCCGCAGGTCCGCGCGGTGCTCGGCCTCGACGACGACGTCACCCAGATCAGCCCGCAGGAGCTGATGAAGGCCATCCTCACGGCGCCTGTGGACCTGTTCTGGAACGGCGGCATCGGCACCTACGTGAAGGCGTCGACGCAGACCAACGCCGAGGTCGGGGACAAGTCCAACGACGCCATCCGGGTGGACGGCAAGGGCCTGCGCTGCCGGGTGGTCGGCGAGGGCGGCAACCTGGGCTTCACCCAGCACGGCCGGATCGAGTACGCGGCGGCCGGCGGCCGGATCTACACCGACTTCATCGACAACGCGGCCGGGGTGGACTGCTCCGACCACGAGGTGAACATCAAGATCCTGCTCAACACGGCGGTCGCCGACGGCGAGCTCGACATGCCGGAACGCGACGAGGTGCTGGCCCAGATGACCGACGAGGTCGCCGAGCTGGTGCTGCGGGACAACTACGACCAGGCCCGGGCGCTCAACAACGCCCAGGCCCAGGCCGCCTCGCTGCTCCCGGTGCACCGCCGGATGATCAACGAGCTGGAGCGGACCGGTCAGCTCGACCGTGCGCTGGAGGCGCTGCCACCGGACGAGGAACTGGCGGTACGCGGCGAGACCGGGCTGACCGCGCCGGAGTTCGCGGTGCTGCTGGCGTACGTGAAGATCGTGCTGGAGCGGGAGATCGTCGCCGAGGGGCTGGCGGACGAGGAGTGGACGACCGACGTCCTGGTCAACTACTTCCCGACCCCGCTGCGGGAGCGGTTCGCCGACCGGATGGGCCAGCACCGGCTGCGCCGGGACATCGTCACCACGGTCCTGGTCAACGAGGCGATCAACCGCGGCGGCATCACGTTCGTCTTCCGGGTGGTCGAGGAGACGGCCGCCTCGGCGGCGGACGTGCTGCGGGCGTACGTGGTGGTCCGCGAGGTGTTCGGGCTGCGCGAGCTGTGGGACGCGGTGGAGGCGCTGGACAACAAGGTCTCGCCCGAGCTGCAGACCAGTGTCTACCTGGACACCCGCCGGCTGCTCGACCGCGCGGTGCGCTGGCTGGTCACCAACCGGCGCTCGCCGATCGACGTGCCGGGGGAGATCGCCCGGCTGCGGGACGGGGTGGCCCGGCTGCTGCCGGGGCTGGAGAACCTCTTCTTCGGCACCGAGCGGGAGGCGATCGCCGCCCACATCGACTCGCTGACCGGCAAGGGGCTGCCCCGCGACCTGGCCGAGCAGGCGACCCGGCTGATGTACAGCTTCGGGCTGCTCGACGTGGTGGAGACCGCCCAGTCGACCGGCCGGGACGTGAGCGAGGTGGCCTCGGTCTACTTCGTCCTCTCCGACCGGTTCCGGGTGGACGCCCTGCTGTCGAAGATCTCCCTGCTGCCGCGGGAGGACCGCTGGCAGACCCTGGCCCGGATGGCGCTGCGCTACGACCTGTACGCCGCGCTGGCCGCGCTCACCGCCGAGGTCCTCAGCTCCACGTCGGACAGCCTCCCGCCGGTGGAACGGGTGCAGGAGTGGGAGCAGGCGAACGCCACCTCGATCCACCGGGCGCACCGGGCCATGGGGGAGTTCGACGAGTCCCGTGCCGACCTGTCCGCCCTGTCGGTCCTGCTGCGGCAGATCCGTACCCTGGTGCGGACCTCGGCGGCGGCCTGACGCGCTACGCACAGCGGCGCGGCCCGGTGGTCGGGTGACCGACCACCGGGCCGCGCCCATTCGCGGCGCCCACCCGACTAAGTGGGTCGGGTGACCGACCACCGGGCCGCGCCGTTTCACGCCATGCTGGCGAAGGCGATGACGTTGTCGACGTAGCTGCCGCTGCTCTCGTCGAACGCCCCACCGCAGGTGACCACCCGCAGGCCGGGTTCGTCGGAGGGGCCGTAGACCAGCTCCGTGGGGAAGGCCGCCTTCGGGTACGACTTCACCTCGGTCACCGTGAACGTGGCGGCCGACCCGTCCTCCCGGGCGATCGAGATGGTGTCGCCCCGCTGCAGCGCGCCGAGGTTGAAGAAGACGGCCGGCCCGAGCTTGGCCGAGTCGACGTGGCCGACGATCACCGAGTTGCCGGCCTCGCCAGGGCTGGGCCCGGGGGAGTACCAGCCCGCCTTCATGGCCTGCTCCAGCGGGGGCACCTGGACCGTGCCGTCCGGGTTCAGGCCGAGGGTCATGATCTCGGCCTGCACGCCGATCCGGGGGATCGAGATGGTCGTCGGAGTCGACCGGGGCAGTCCGGCGGGGGTGCGGTCCGGGTGTGGGGTGACCGTGGAGTCGTCGTCGACGGACGCCTGGTCGGCGGTCTCCGCGCCGATGCCGCCGGCGGGGCCCGGGATGGCGGTCGGCGACGGGGACGAGGAGGCGGGTCCGGCCTGGGCCAGCGGCTGGGGCGGACGCGGCGGCGGCACGGTCCGCACCGACGCCCCGACCAGCCCGGCGCCCACCATGCCGAGCAGGACGACGACAGCGGCGCCGGCGGCGCGCCACGGTTTCCCGCGACGGCCGCCGGCCCGTGTCGCCGTCCGGTCAGACGAGGTCATCGCCCCGGCGCCGGCGCAGCAGGATCATGCCGCCGAGGGCGGCGGCGCCGATGACGCCCACCCCGCTGGCGGCCATGTTGCGGTCCAGGCTGGTGGTGGTCATGCCACCGTCACCGCCGTCGACGTGGCCACGCGGCATGCAGTCCTTGCGGTCCTCGTCCTTGCGGTCGTGGTCCTTCTTGTTGTCGTCCTTGTCGTCCCAGCTCCGGTTGTCCCAGTCCTTGCGGTCCTCGTCCTTGCGGTCGTGGTCCTTCTTGTCCTCGTCGCGCTGGTCCCGGTCCTTGGCGTCGTGCTCCTTGTTGTCCCGGTCGTTGCGCTCGTCGTTCTTGCGGTCTTCGTCCTTGCGGTCTTCGTCCTTGCGGTTCTCGTCCTTGCGGTTCTCGTCCTTGCGGTTCTCGTCCTTGCCGTTCTCGTCCTTGCGGTCCCGCTCGTCGCCCGGCTGGTCGGCGACCATGCCGCCACCCTGGCCACCGGCGCCCGGCTGCCAGGACTCGTTGCCCTGCCAGTCGTTGTGGTCCTCGCCCTTGCCGTCGTCGTGCTTGCCGTTCTGGTCCTTGCCGTCGTCGTAGCTGCCCTCGTCGTGCTTGCCGTCGTCGTGCTTGCCGTCGTGGTCCTTGCCGTCGTCGTGCTTGCCGTCGTCGTCCTTGCCGTCGTCGTGCTTGCCGTCGTCGTGCTTGCCGTCGTGGTCCTTGCGGTCCTCGTCCTTGCGGTCCTCGTAGCTGCGGTCCCAGTCCTTGCGGTCCCAGTTCTTGTGGTCCCAGTCCTCGTGGTCCCCAGAGCAGGTACCGGGAAGACTGACCTGCGGCTTGGCGACCGCGTCCACGCTGGCCGCGTTCGCCGCCCCGGGCGAGAACAGCAGCAGGGACGCACCGCCGAGAGCGGCACCCGCAACGAGCTTCCCGAGCATCTTCTTAGCCATGACCTGCGTCACTCCATCCCTGTTTGTCCTGAGCCCGACGTCCCTCGAGCTACGACCGACGTTAGACCGTTTCGCGCGCTATCCGGGGAAACATTCGTGTTTAGGAGTTTGCAGGCGAAGGGCGGCTTTGGAGTGCTAAGCGCCTTTTGGTAGACGCATGCCTCCCAGGCCCCGGCGTGCCGCCTCGGGTGGTGCTGCTCGCGGTGCGCCGGGCGGACCGCCGCGTACCGTTTCGACCCGTTCCCTGGTCGGCCGCATCGAGGCATTGCCATGGAAGCGCTCCCATGCAAGAATCGCTGCACGCGGTTCGGGGAGCCACACCGCGAGTTCAGACGCCGAGGGCAGCCGGGTCACCGGACGGCGTCCGACTCCTCGACCGGTCCCGCGAGGGCCGGCCACCACCACCAGCACGCCCGTCCGGGTCGGGCACCCCGAAGAAACCCCGTGGCGCCGACGACCGTCCCCTGGCGGGCGTCCGAGCGCCCTTCCACCGGGCCGTACGCGGATCCGGTCTCGCCCAAGGAGATCAGTGGCATGAATCTGTGGAGAAGGCTGTCCGGCCGCAGCCGGGCGCTCGCGCTCACCGGCGCGGGCGTCCTGGTCGCCGGTGGACTGGTGACCCTCCCGGTCACCGCGGCGCAGGCCGCGACCCAGTGCAGCGTGGACTACACCACCAGCGACTGGCCCGGTGGCTTCACGGCCACGGTGACCATCCGGAACCTCGGCGACCCGCTGAGTTCCTGGAACCTCGGCTTCACCTTCCCGAACAGCAGCCAGCGGGTGCAGCAGGGCTGGTCGGCCCGGTGGTCGCAGAGCGGCCAGAACGTCACCGCGCAGAACGAGTCCTACAACGGCTCGCTGGCCACCGGCGCCAGCACCAGCATCGGCTTCAACGGGGCGTGGAGCGGCAGCAACCCGAAGCCGACCCAGTTCACGTTGAACGGCACGGTCTGCAACGGCGGTACTCCGCCGACCACGACGCCGCCGCCGACCACCCCACCGCCGACGACGCCTCCGCCCACCACCCCGCCGCCCACGACGCCTCCGCCGGGGCAGAAGGTCGACAACCCGTACGCCGGGGTGAAGGGGTACGTGAACCCCGAGTGGAAGGCCAAGGCGGACGCCGAGGCGGGCGGCAGCCGGGTCTCGAACAACCCGACCGCGGTCTGGCTGGACCGGATCGCCGCCATCGAGGGCACCGACGGCAGCAGCTCGAACGGCTCGATGGGCGTCCGTGACCACCTGGACGCGGCACTGGCCCAGGGCGCCGGCTACATCCAGTTCGTCATCTACAACCTGCCCGGCCGGGACTGCGCCGCGCTGGCCTCCAACGGCGAGTTGGGCCCGGACGAGCTGCCCCGCTACAAGGCCGAGTACATCGACCCGATCGCGGCGATCCAGGGCGACGCGAAGTACAAGGACCTGCGGATCATCAACATCATCGAGATCGACTCGCTGCCCAACCTGGTGACCAACACCTCGGGCAACGCGGGCGGCACCGCGATGTGCGACACGGTCAAGGCCAACGGCGCCTACGTCAACGGCGTCGGCTACGCGCTGGCCAAGCTGGGCGCGCTCGGCAACGTCTACAACTACATCGACGCCGCCCACCACGGCTGGATCGGTTGGGACAGCAACTTCGGCCCGACCGCCGACATGCTGAAGAGCGCGGCCGTCGCGTCCGGCAGCACCGTCCGCAACGTGCACGGCTTCATCGTCAACACGGCGAACTACTCGGCGCTCAAGGAGCCGTACATCAAGATCACCGACACGGTGAACGGCACCAGCGTGCGGCAGTCCAAGTGGATCGACTGGAACCAGTACGTCGACGAGCTCTCGTTCGCCCAGGGCTTCCGGCAGAAGCTGGTCTCGGTCGGCTTCGACAGCAACATCGGCATGCTGATCGACACCTCCCGCAACGGCTGGGGCGGCACCGCCCGGCCCACCGGCCCGGGCGCGACGACCAGCGTGGACACCTATGTCAACGGTGGCCGCATCGACCGCCGGATCCACGCCGGCAACTGGTGCAACCAGGCCGGGGCCGGCCTGGGTGAGCGCCCGCGGGCGAACCCCGAGCCGGGCATCGACGCGTACGTCTGGGTCAAGCCTCCGGGCGAGTCGGACGGCTCCAGCACCCTCATCCCGAACGACGAGGGCAAGGGCTTCGACCGGATGTGCGACCCGACCTACACCGGCAACGCCCGCAACGGCAACAGCATGAGCGGCGCCCTGCCGAACGCGCCGATCTCCGGTGCCTGGTTCTCCGCTCAGTTCCAGGAGCTCATGAAGAACGCCTACCCGCCGCTCTCCTGATCCGGCGGCCGGCCCACCCGCGGCGGCGGGAGTGAGGCACCGCCGCGCGGGTTCCCCGGGCCCCTGGTCGACCCCACGTCGACCAGGGGCCCCCGGGCGTCAGGGGACCGTCTTCTCGATGGCCGCGCGGCCCAGTTCGGCCAGGTCGCGGCGGGCCTGTTCCAGGTTCTCCGGGGTGGGGTCCTGGCCGCGGGCCAGCACCAGGTCCTCGGGGTCCCACGGCTGCTCGGCGCCGGTCCGGATGTTGTCCCCGCCCGCCCCGGTGCCGGTGCCGGTCGCCCCGGTCCCGGCCGCGTACGGATCGCCGAGGATGTCGGGCGAACCGGTGTCGGGCACCGCGCCGTCGGGCTCGGTGAAGACGGGATTGTTCGGGTCGGTGCCACCGGTGCGCAACTGGGGCACCGTGCTGTCGTCGTCCACCGCGGCGGCCACCTCGGGGGTCTCCTCCAGCGGCCGCTCGCCACCGCGGTCACGATCCGTCATGCTGCTGCCCTCCTGTCCCGTTCCGTGATCCCCACGGCGTACCCCGTGGGGGCCGCGCCATGCCGACGGCCCCGGGACGGGCGTCCCCTGGGCTGCGGTCAGCGCTCGTCGGCGGCGCCCGGCTCGGGTGGCTCGGTGGGGCGCAGCCGCTGCCAGAGCAGCATGAGCAGCCCGAACACGAGCATCACCAGGCCGGCCCAGAGGTTGATCCGGACGCCCTGCGCCTTGTCGATCTCGGCGGACGAGTCGAAGAGGCCCATGAGGCCCACGATCAGCCCGTACGCGACGAACAGCCCGCCGATCACCCGGCGGATGTCGAAGAGCCGGGCCGCCGCGGAACGCGCCTCCCGCGAGTCCTCGGTCTCGTCGACCAGCGGGTCGTGGGCCTCGCCGTGCTGGTACCGGTCGGCGTTGTCTGCCATGGCGTGCGTCCCTTCCTCAGAAGACCGGGATGTAGAAGAGGGCGGCGAGGACCACCGCGATCACGCCGAGCAGCACCGGGGAGCGGTACCAGGCGGCGTCGCCGGCCAGCGAGTCGTCCTTCAGCGTGGCGTCGCTCATGCCGTAGACCAGGCCGGTCAGCTCGTCGCTGCGCTTCGGCCGGGTCAGCGGGGTGAGGATGGCCGCCACGACGGCGACCGTCACGAAGGCGAGGCCGGCGCCCCAGAAGCTCTCCTCCAGGTCCGAGTTGAAGTGGAGGACGTCGGCCAGGTGGAGCAGGTAGATCACGATCGCCACGACGGTGCCCGACAGCAGCGACCAGAAACCGGCCAGCGGGGTCATCCGCTTCCAGAACATGCCGATGATGAAGGTGCCGAAGAGCGGGGCGTTGAACACCGAGAACAGGGCCTGGATGTAGTTCATGATGTTGCTGAACCCGGCCGCGATGAAGGCCGTGCCGATGCCGACCACCACGGCGACCACGGTGGCGATCCGGCCCACCCGCACGTAGTAGTCGTCCGGGCGGTCCCGCCGGAAGTACGCCTGCCAGATGTCGTAGGTGAACACGGTGTTGAAACCGCTGACGTTGGCGGCCATGCCGGCCATGAACGAGGCCACCAGGCCGGTGACCGCGATGCCGAGCACCCCGTTGGGCAGCAGGTCGCGCATGAGCAGCGGGATCGCGTTGTTGTAGACCAGGTCACCCTCCTCGGCGCCGAGTCCCTTGACGGTGACCAGGGCGATGAGACCGGGGATCACGGTGACCAGCGGGATGAGCAGCTTCGGGTACGCGCCGATGATCGGCGTCCGGCGGGCCGCGCTCATGTTTCGGGCGGACAGGGCGCGCTGCACCTCGGCGAAGTTGGTGGTCCAGTAGCCGAACGAGAGCACGAAGCCGAGGCCGAAGACGATGCCCAGCCAGTGCGCGCCGAGCGGGTTGTCCGTGCTGCCGGTGCCCTGCCAGGCGTGCAGCCCGGCCTCGCCGAGCTTGGAGTCCCGCACCGCGTCCATGAGGCCGCTCACGCCGCCGACCTTCACGAGGCCGATCACGGTGATCGGCACCAGGCCCGCGATGATCACGAAGAACTGGAGCACCTCGTTGTAGATCGCGCCGGAGAGACCACCGACCGTGATGTACGCCAGCACGATCGCCGCGCCGACGACGATCGCCACCCAGAGCGGCCAGCCGAGCAGCGCCTGCATGATCAGCGCGAGCGCGTAGAGGTTCACCCCAGCGATCAGCACCTGGGCCACGGCGAAGCTGATCGCGTTGAGCAGGTGGGTCGGGCGGTTGAAGCGCAGCCGCAGGTACTCGGGGACGCTGCGCACCTTCGAGCCGTAGTAGAAGGGCATCATCACGATGCCCAGGAAGACCATCGCCGGCACGGCGCCGATCCAGTAGTAGTGGACCGTCATGGCGCCGTACTGGGCGCCGTTGGCCGCCATGCCGATGATCTCCAGGGCACCCAGGTTCGCCGAGACGAACGCGAGGCCGGTGACCCAGGCGGGCAGCGACCGCCCGGAGAGGAAGAAGTCGACACTGGTGCGGATGGCCCGCCGCGCGGCGAAGCCGACGCCGAGCACCGTGACGAAGTAGAGCGCCAGGATCAGGTAGTCCAGGGCGTTCATGTTCAACCGAAGACCGCCACCCATACCGTGCTCCCTCCGCCACGACGCTGCGCCGCAGGTACCCACTTTGCGAATTTTCATGCCCGGAGTGCCGTCCGTCACGGACGACGGAGCCCCGGCCGTCCACCGGCCGGGGCTCCGTCGGGATTTCGGTCAGCGACCGAGCACCCGGTCCAGGAAATCGCGGTAGCCACGCACGGCCACCCGGAGCTGCTCGGTGTCGGACGAGCCGGACTCCTGCCAGCCGCCCAGCTTGGTCTTCTGCTCGCGCAGCGCGGCGGAGAGAGCCTCGATCGCCTCCTCCACCAGGGACTGCGCCTCGCCGACCGCGGCCCGCGGGTCGTCCACGAAGCGGAGCTGGACGTCCCGCCAGCGGTCCCGGAAGTCCTGGGCGGTCTCCGGAGCGAAGAGCGTCGCCGCGTCCGCCGGCACCGCGCCCGGTGTCGGCCGGGCCGCGCCGGCCAGCGCCGCGGCGCCGCCCGCGGCCGCGCCGGCCGCCGCGGTGCTGGTGTCCGGGTCGACCATCGCCGGCTCGGCGCTGCCGTACCCGGCCCCGGCGGCGGCCTCGGCGTCGTCGCGCGCCGCGCCGGAGTGGGCCGCCTCCCAGCGGTCCGGGTCGTGCAGCCGGTCGCCCGCCGTCGGGTCGGCCCGCTCGTCGTCGAACGCGTCGGTCCGCCCGGGAGCGCCGTCGCCCGGCGCGGCGGTGTCCTCGCCGCGCGGGTCCCGCTCGTCCTCGGGCCGCCCGCTGGCCATCGCGGAGGCGGCCACCGCGTCGCCCACCGTGGCCGCGCCGAAGGTGGTCGGCAGCGGCGCCGGGTCGTGGTACACCGGCCGGTCGTCGGCGTCGGCGGCCTCCGCGTCGCGGAGCTCCCGGGCGTCGTACGCCCGGGTCTCGTCGAGTTCCGCGTCCTCGCGGTCGGCGCGCTCGCCGGCGACCGCCGGGTCGTCGAAGGTGCCCCGGTCGTCGAGCGCGTCCTCGGGCACCTCGGCCCGGGCGGACCGGTCGGCCTCGGTCCCGTCGCCGGCGGTCCGGTCGCCCGGTGGCGGGACCGGCACGGGAGTGGACCGGACGGCCTCGGGATGGTCCTGGTCCTGCGTGACCTGCTGCTCTTCCTGACGCATGGCGGCGGCCTCCTCAGCGGCTCGTGGCGTCGTGCTCGTGGTCGGGGTCGGGCTCGGGGTGGCGCTGCGCCGGTGGCTGGTGCCCGACCGGGTCCTCGCCGAGCAGGTCGGCGAAGAGGGCCCGGTAGTGCACGAGGGCCTGCCGGAGATCCTCGGTGCCGGCCTCGCCCCGCTCGTTGCGCAGCCGGATGTCGTGGGCGTCGCGGTAGTGGGTGAGGGTGCGGGCGTGCTCGACGGAGAGGTGGGCGATCTGTTCCGAGAAGTCCCCGGTGGGGTATCCACGTTCCGCGATCAGCCGGGTGACCAGTTCGTCGGCGTCGCCGACGGTTTCGGCGGGGGAGTCGACGAAACGCACCTGGAGTTCCTCCCAGGCGGCGGCGTACCGGGCGCGGGACTCCGGGCTGAGCGGGGTCAGCTCCAGCTCGGCGTGGCGACGCTCCCGCTCCCGCAGCTCCCGCTCGGCGGCGCCGCGGCTGTCCTGCTCGGCGACGGCCCGGTCGTACTCGGGGCCGAAGCGCTGCCTGAGGGCCCGGCGGCGGCTGGCGACCACGGCCACTGCGGCCAGCGCCGCGAGCACCACAACGACGATGACTATGACGACTACCTGCGTGGGCGACATGGCTCCTCCTTCGCCCGCTGGTATTCCCTCCGCCTTGTGATCGCCAATCCCGATCGGGGGCACTTTCCTGCGACGGTCGTGCCGCCGTGCGCCGGACGCGGAAAGTGGAGTCACTCCAGGAAACGCGGCCGGGGTGGCCGAGCGGCACCGATCCGGCCGTCCGCACCGGTCGCGGTCGGTCGCCGGGCGGCCCGGCCGCGGCCCCGGAGGTCTCCTCGCGACGCCCCTTTTGGACGAACGCCCCGCCGGTCCCTTCCGGCGGGGCGTTCTCGTCCATCGGTGTCCACTGCGAACATTCCGGACCGTAGTGAGGGGCGAGACGGCCGGTAGTGCATCCGGCTGGGATTACGTATCCTGCCCAAGGCGCCCGGGCCGGGGCCCGGCGTCGCGGCCCTTCCGGAGGGTGCCGGCGTCACCCCTGCGACACCTTCCCCCGGGCGAGGTCTGATGAACACCCGAGACTGGCCGATCCGCGCCAAGCTGACCGCGCTGGTCATCGGTCCGGTTACCGGGCTGCTGGCACTCTGGATCTTCGCCACCACGCTGACCTTCGGGCCGGCCCTCGACCTGCTCGCCGCGCGTACCCTGCTCTACGACCTCGGCCGGCCCGGTGAGAGCGTGGTCGCCGAGCTGCAGCGGGAACGCCGGCTCTCGGTCGTCCAG
Source organism: Micromonospora chaiyaphumensis (assembly GCF_900091435.1). GTDB lineage: Bacteria > Actinomycetota > Actinomycetes > Mycobacteriales > Micromonosporaceae > Micromonospora > Micromonospora chaiyaphumensis. The sequence continues at coordinate 127,585 of NZ_FMCS01000014.1, read as the reverse complement.
CTCGCCGGCGACACCGCCCTGCCCGCGCTGGCCGAGCAGCGCACCCGCACCGATCAGGCGATCGCCGAGCTGCGTCGCCGGGTCGACGGGGAGAAGCTGCGCGACGCGGCCGACGACCTGCTCGACGTCCGGCTCGACCAGCTGGTCTCCGCGCTCGACGCGCTGCCCGCCGGGCGGGGATTCATCGACGGCCGGAAGGTCGACCAGGCCGGTGCCGTGGGGCTCTACAGCGGAATGATCGGCTCCGCCTTCCAGACCTTCTCCGCCATGGCCACGCTGCCCGACACCCAGCTCAACCGGGAGGCGCTGGCGCTCACCGGGCTGGGCCGGTCCCGGGAGCTGCTCGGCCAGGCCGACGCGCTGCTGGCCGGTGCGGTCACCGCCGGTCGCTACGCCGACGGCGAGCACGAGCAGCTGGTTCGCACCATCGAGAACCAGCGCTTCCTGGCCGAGAACGCGGTGGCCGACCTGCCACCCGCCGAACGGACCGACTACCAGCGGCTCACCGAGGGGGAGGCCTTCGTCCGGCTGCGCGCCCTCCAGGACACCCTGGTCCGCTCCCGGGACCTGCCGGCCGGTTTCGACATACGGGCCTGGGAGACCAGCCACGCCGCGGTCTGGCAGGGACTGCGGGACTTCGAGCTGCACGGCGCGGACACCCTGGCCGAGCGGTCCGTGCCGATGGCGGTCCAGATTCTCGTCCGGCTCGCCGCCGCCGGGGTGCTCGGCCTGGTCGCCATCGTGGTCTGCGTGCTGGTGGCGCTGCGGGTCGGCCGGTCGCTGGACCGCCGGCTCACCGGCGTACGCACGGCCGCCCTGGAGATGGCCGAGGAGCGGCTGCCCGACGTGGTGGCCCGGCTGCGCCGCGGCGAGGTGGTCGACGTCGCCCGCGAGGCGCCCGAGCTCGACCACGGCGGCGACGAGATCGGCCAGGTGGGGCGGGCCTTCAACGAGGTGCGGCGCACGGCCGTGCAGGCCGCGGTCGACGAGGTCACCCTGCGCCGCGGCCTCAACGAGGTCTTCCTGAACATCGCCCGGCGCAGCCAGGGCCTGGTGCACCGGCAGCTGGCCCTGCTGGACCGGCTGGAGCGGCGGACCGAGGACCCGGACGAGCTGGCCGGCCTGTTCCAGGTCGACCACCTGGCCACCCGGCTCCGGCGGCACGCCGAGGACCTGGTCATCCTGGCCGGCGCGGCCCCCGGCCGGGGCTGGCGGAACCCGGTCGCCGCGGTCGACGTGGTGCGCGGCGCGATCTCGGAGGTCGAGTCGTACGACCGGATCGACGTGGGCGAGGTCCAGCCGGCCGGTGTGCTCGGCCGCGCCGTCGGCGACCTCATCCACCTGCTCGCCGAGCTGCTCGAGAACGCCACCGTCTTCTCCTCGCCGGGAACCCGGGTGGACGTCGGCGGCCGTACCGTGCCCGGGGGCTACGTCATCGAGATCACCGACCGGGGGCTCGGCATGTCGGCGCCGGCCCTGGCGGAGGCCAACCGCAAGCTCTCCCGCGCACCGGAGTTCGACCCGACCGACAGCGCCCGGTTGGGCCATTTCGTGGTCGCCCGGCTGGCCGCCCGGCACGGCGTGCGGGTCGAGCTGCGGCCGGCCGCGCCCGGCGGGATCACGGCCGCCGTGTTCGTCCCGTCGGACCTGGTCACCGCCGAACCCGCGATCGGTGCGACCGGCCCGGGCGCCGGGTCCTCGGGCCGCGACGACCGGCGGATGGCCAAGGTGACGCGGCTGGGCACGGTCCCTCGCACGCGGGCCGCCCGGCCGGGCCGGGACCGGCCCGAGTCGGCGGTCGTACCGCTGCCCGCGGGTCGTGCCTCGGCCGTGGAGACGCCGGCGGACGGCGACGGCCTGCCCCGCCGGGTCCGCCGGCGCGGGCCGGCGGCCCGCCCCCGGCCGGTCGTCGCGGACAACCCGGCGCACCGTCCGCCCGAGGAGGCCCGCCGGGCCATGTCCGCGCTCCAGGCCGGCACCGCGCGCGGCCGCCGCGACGGCGCCCGCGACGCCGCCGACCGCCGCAACTCCGCCCCCGCGGCGGCTGCCGACCCCGCCGCCGACCGCCGCGGCCCCGCCCCGACGGCGACCGGTGGATCGGCCGACGACCGCACCGCCGCCCCGGATCGGGCCGGCGCTCCGTCCACCGACGCGGCCCGCACCCGGGCCGCCGAGCCCTCCCCGCCCGAACCGGCGGCGGCTCCGGATCATCGAACCGCTACTGAGAGGGACGCCTAGTGGTGCACACGACGCGGCAGAACGCCGATCTCGACTGGTTGCTCGACGACCTGGTGGAGCGGGTGCCGGGCGCCCGCCAGGCGGTGGTGCTCTCGGCGGACGGCCTCCTGCTCGGCGCGTCCGCCGACCTGGACCGCACCGACGCGGAACACCTCTGCGCCCTGGCCTCCGGGTTCTCCAGCCTCGCCAAGGGGGCCACCCGGCACGTGGGTGGCGGCGCGGTCCGGCAGACCGTGGTGGAGATGGAGACGGCGTACCTGTTCGTCACGGCCGCCGGGCAGGGCGCCTGCCTGGCGGTGGTGAGCGACGCCGACGCCGACATCGGCCTGGTGGCGTACGAGATGGCGATGCTGGTCATCCGGGTCGGCGAGAACCTCAGCGCACCCGCCCGCGCGGCGGCGACCGATGCGGGCTGAGCCGCCGGGCCCTCAGCACGAGTGGCTGGACGCCGCCGCCGGCCCCGTGGTGCGCCCGTACACCGTGACCGGCGGCCGGGTGCGCCCGCCGGTCGACGGCTTCGACCTGGTCGCGTTCGTGCTGACCACGCCGGGGGCCGACCCGGCCGCCGTGCCCGGTCTCCAGCCGGAGCACCGACGCCTCGCCGAGCTGGCCCGCCGCCCGGTGGCCGTGGCCGACCTCGCCGCGGACCTGGATCTCGCCGTCGGCGTGGTCCGGGTGCTGCTCGGCGACCTCCTCGCCCGTGGGCTCGTCACGGTGCGCCGGCCGGCCGCCGCCCACCTGCCCGACGACAACATCCTCAAGGCGGTGGTCAGTGGACTCCGTGCGCTATGACCGGGAGCCGGCCGCGCCGCGGGTGCCGCTGGCTCTGAAGATCCTCATCGCCGGTGGCTTCGGCGCGGGCAAGACGACGCTGGTGAGCGCGTTGAGCGAGGTCCGGCCGCTGCAGACCGAGGAGGTGCTGACCGGCGCCGGCATCGGCACCGACGACGTCTCCGGGGTCGAGCAGAAGTCGACCACCACCGTGGCCATGGACTTCGGCCGGATCACCATCAACGACGACCTCCAGGTCTACCTGTTCGGCACCCCGGGCCAGGACCGGTTCTGGTTCCTCTGGGACGAGCTGGCGTTCGGGGCGCTCGGCGCCGTGGTGCTCGCCGACACCCGCCGGTTGGCCGACTGCTTCCCCTCGATCGACTACTTCGAGCAGCGGGGCATTCCCTTCGTGGTGGGGGTCAACTGCTTCGACGGGTCGCGCCGGTTCGGCCTGGAGGCGGTCCGCGACGCCCTGGACCTGGACCCGGACGTGCCGCTGGTGCTGTGCGACGCCCGGGACCGGCAGTCCGGGAAGCTGGTGCTGATCTCGCTGGTCGAGCACGTCGCGCGGCAGCGCGGCGAGCCCGTGCCGGTGGGCTGACGCCGGTCCGCCGACCGGCACGGCCCGGCCCCGCCCGGAAACCGGCGCCGGGAATGACGCCTAACCGGGCGGCTCACCGGGAAGCCTCTGGTTTGATCGACGGTGGGACGGCGGAAGGTGGGAACGGTGACCGGGCAGGACGCGATCGTCCACATCGGGGGCTACACGGCGGACACGGGCGGGCGGGCCGAGGGCATCGTCGCCGCCCGGCGCGATCCGGCGACCGGCGAGTTGACCCTGCTCGGCACGGTGGCGGTCACCCCGGCGCCGTCGTTCCTCGTGCGGCACCCGGCGCTGCCGGTGCTCTACGCGGTCAACGAGCTGGCCGAGGGGCAGGTCAGCGCCTTCCGGGTCGACCCGGGCGGTGACCTCGACCCGATCGGTGTACGCCCGACCGGCGGGGCGGAGCCCTGCCATCTGGCGGTGGCGCAGGACGGGCGGCACCTGTTCGTGGCGAACTACGGCGGCGGCAGCGTGGCGGTGTTCCCGCTCGACCCCGACGGGGTGCCGGGGGACCGCAGCGACCTGGTCCGGCATGAGGGGCACGGCGCCGACCCCGAGCGTCAGGAGCAGGCGCACTGCCACATGGTCTCGCCCGACCCGGCCGGCGGGCCGCTGCTCGCCGTCGACCTGGGCACCGACTCGGTCTACCGGTACGACCTCGACGTCGCCTCGGGGCGGCTGGTGCCGCGCGCCCCCCGGCTGCGGACGCCCGCCGGCGCGGGGCCCCGGCACCTGGCCCGGCACCCCGACGGGCGGCGCTGCTGGCTGGTCGGCGAGCTGGACGCCACGGTCACCGCCTACGACGTGACCCCGGACGGGTTGCACCAGCGGGTGCGGGTCGACGCCAGCGGCCGGGCCGGGCACGTGCAGCCCTCCGAGGTCGCCATCGGGCCGGACGGGCGCTTCCTCTACGTGGGCAACCGGGGGGTGGGCACCGTCGCGGTCTTCGCCCTGGCGGGGGAGGCGCCCGAGTTGGTGGCCGAGGTGGACACCGGGGGCGGGTGGCCGCGGCACTTCGCCCTGACCGGGGAGCACCTCTATGTGGCCGACGAGCGCGCCGACATGATCAGGATCTTCCGGGTGGATCCGGTCACCGGGGTGCCCGAGCCCGTGGGGGAGCCGGTTCCGGTGGCGAGCCCCACCTGTTTCCGTCCGTGACCGGGCGGTGACGGAGACACTGTCCGCAGTGGACTTTGATCACCTGCGATCACTGATCGCTCACTCAACGTAATGATTTGGCGATCAACTGTTTCTGCTGCGTAACTTTCGTCCGAACGGTTGTGGCACTAACCCCACGAGATACGCAAGATGGTCACCGTGTCTGGCCGCCATCGCATGCGTACTAACCTCCGTGGGGCAGGTGCAGCCGCTACGGCCACCGCGCTCGTCGTCGTCGTAGCCGGCTCCTGGTTCGGCTACCAGCAGCTGGCGGGCCCGAACTGCTCGGGGCGGATCGAGCTGTCCGTCGCGGCGGCCCCGGAGATCGCCCCCGCCGTGCGCGGGGCGGCCGACCAGTGGGTGTCCGACGGCGCGGCGGTCGGCGAGACCTGCATCGCCGTGAACGTGTCCTCGGCCGAGTCGGTCGACGTGGCCGCCGCCGTGGCGAGCAAGCACGGCGCCACCCTGGCCGGGGTCGGGCAGGCCAGTGGCACGGCGGTCACGCCGGACGTCTGGGTGCCGGACTCCTCGACCTGGCTGCTGCGGCTCAAGAGCGGCGGCGCCACCGCGTTCGCACCGGCCAACGGCGCCTCGATCGCCCGCAGCCCCGTCGTGGTCGCGCTGCCCGAGCCGGTGGCCTCGCGCATCGGCTGGCCGGACAAGGAACTGCGCTGGACCGACCTGCTGGGCGAGGTCACCAGCGGAAAGCCGTTGCGCGCCGGGATCGTCGAGCCGACCCAGGACGCCGCCGGCCTGTCCGGGCTGCTCTCGCTGACCGCCGCGGCCAGCGCCACCGGGGCCGCCGGGTCCCCGAAGGCGCAGGAGGCGATGGTCGGTGCGCTGCGGGCGCTGGCCACCAACCGCTCCTCGCTGCGGCAGGACCTCCTCGCGCGCTTCCCGCGCTCGTCCGACCCGACGGCCATCGCCAACGGGCTCGGCGCGGCGGCGCTGTCCGAGGAAGACGTCATCGCCTACAACAACACCAAGCCGCCGATCCCGCTGGCCGCGCTCTACCTCAAGCCGGACCCGATCGCGCTGGACTACCCGTTCGCGGTGCTGCCCGGCATCGAGCCGACCAAGGCCTCCGCCGCCCGGGTGCTCTTCGACGTCCTGCGGACGGGGAGCTTCAAGAACCGGCTGGCGGCGCAGTCGCTGCGGGCGCCGGACGGCAACTGGGGTGACGGGTTCAAGGCGCCCCAGGGCGCGCCGAGCCCGGCGAACGGCGGCGCCACGCCCGTCCCGGCGTCCGGCCAGGGCGGCGCGGCCGACCTGGACCCGGTCGCCATCCAGAAGGCGACCACCACATGGTCGGTGGCCACCCAGTCCGGCCGCATGCTCTGCGTCATCGACGTCTCCGGCTCGATGAAGAAGCCGGTGGCGACCGCCAACGGCGCCAGCCGGGAGCAGGTCACCGTCGCCGCCGCGAGCCAGGGCCTCGGGCTCTTCGACGACTCCTGGTCGATCGGCCTGTGGACCTTCTCCACCAACCTGAACGGCAACCAGGACTACCGCGAGCTGCTCGGGATCAAACCGCTGTCGAGCAACCGCGGCCCCCTCCAGCAGAGTCTGGCCTCGGTCCGGCCGTCGGACGGCGACACCGGCCTCTACGACACCATGCTGGCGGCCTACAAGAAGGTCCAGCAGGACTGGGAGCCGGGCAAGGTCAACTCGATCGTGCTCTTCACCGACGGCAAGAACGACGACGCCAGCGGCATCAGCCAGAAGGCGTTGCTGAACCAGCTCAAGGCGCTGCGTGACGAGGAGCAGCCGGTCCAGGTGATCATCATCGGCATCGGCACCGAGGTCAGCCGCGCGGAGCTGAAGTCGATCACCGACGTGACCGGTGGTGGCTCCTTCGTCACCACCGACCCGAGCAAGATCGGCGAGATCTTCCTGCAGGCGATCGCGCTGCGGCCGCCGGCGCCGCGCTGATCCGGCACTCAGTGAACGCGTTCCGCCGTACCGGCCGAATCCGGTACGGCGGAACGCTTCCCGGATTGAGCGGCCGGAAGAGAACTGACGGCAATGTGTCCGAAGCAATCGGTAACCATAATTGTCGAGGCAAGATGACCGGGTGCTCCGAACCGCGTGATCCCCACCGGGACCGCGTGGCGCGGGGTCGTCCTGAGCGAAGTGGGGAGGGCCGGTGACCTCGGCGACGCTGTTGACCCCCGCCAGCACGTCGTCGCGACCCGGTGGCGACCGCCCCGGACCGACGACGCGCGCCGCGGAGCGGTCCTACATCCGGGTCCTGGCGGTGCTCGACACCGCCGTGTTGAGCGTGGCCATCCTGATCGGGTACGTGGCCCGGTTCGGCGACGAGCAGCCGAGCGGCTCCGAGATCCCGTACGTGGTGGTCGCGCCCGCCCTGCTGCTCGTCTGGCTGGTCTCGCTCAAGGCGATGCGCTGCTACGACGACCAGGTGCTCGGCTACGGCGCCGACGAGTACCGCCGGGTCAGCGCGGCGAGCCTGCGGCTGGCCGGCGGCATCGCCATCGCCGGCTACATCGCCGATGTCGGTGTCTCCCGGGGCTTCCTGGCCGTCTCCTTCGCGGTCGGCACGGTCGGCCTCGAGGTGGCCCGGTTCGCCGCCCGCAAGCGGCTGCACCGCGCCCGGGACCGGGGCGCCGGCTGGTCCCGCAAGGTGCTGGTGGTGGGCGACACCGCGCACGTGCTGGAGTTGGTGCACACCCTGCGCCGCGAGCCGTACGCCGGCTATCAGGTGGTCGGCGCCTGCATCCCGGACGCGCTGCTCGCCCCGGTGCCGCAGCGGCTCGGCGACGTGCCGGTGGTGGGCTCGTTCCGGGGCATCCCCGAGGCGGCCACCGCGATCGGCGCGGACACCGTGGCCGTCACCGCCTCCGGCGAGCTGACCGCGACCCGGCTGCGGCGGCTTGGTTGGCAGCTGGAGGGCACCGGGGTCGACCTCGTGGTGGCGCCGGCGCTGACCGACGTCGCCGGCCCGCGCATCCACACCCGGCCGGTGGCCGGCCTGCCGCTGATCCACGTCGAGGCGCCCGAGTTCCGGGGCGCCCGCAAGCTGGTCAAGGGGCTGGTCGACCGGTCGATCTCGCTGGTCGCCCTGCTCCTGCTGGCGCCCCTGCTGGTGGTGATCACGCTGGCCATCAAGCTGGACAGCCGCGGCCCGGTGCTGTTCCGCCAGACCCGCGTCGGCCAGGGCGGCGAGGAGTTCGGCGTCTTCAAGTTCCGCACCATGGTGGTCAACGCCGACGCCCTGCTCGCCGAGCTGGCGGCGCGCAACGAGACCGACGGCCTCATGTTCAAGATGCGCGACGACCCCCGGGTGACCCGGGTCGGCAAGCTGCTGCGCAAGTGGTCCCTGGACGAGCTGCCCCAGCTGGCCAACGTGCTGCTCGGCCAGATGAGCCTGGTCGGCCCCCGCCCCCCGCTGCCCTCCGAGGTGGCCCGGTACGACGGCGACGTGGCCCGGCGCCTGCTGGTCAAGCCCGGCATGACCGGCCTCTGGCAGGTCAGCGGCCGGTCCGACCTGAGCTGGGAGGACGGCATCCGGCTCGACCTCTACTACGTGGAGAACTGGTCGCTCGCCGCCGACCTGACCATCCTCTGGAAGACCTTCGGCGCGGTGGTCAACAGCCGCGGGGCCTACTGACCCGGCGGGCGGCCGGGCCGGGTCAGGGCTGCGGGCCGAGCCAGTCCAGGCAGACCACCACCGCGTCGTCGACCAGGTCACCGGCCACGAAGGCGCGCAGGTCGCCGAGCAGCGACCGGACCGCGTCCAGCGGCTCCATCGGTCCGGTACGCCGCAGGAAGCGGTCCAGCGCGGTCTCGCCGTACCGGATCTGCTGGGCGGTCGCGTCGATCACCCCGTCGCTGACCACGAAGAGCCGGTCCCCCCGGCGCAGCTCGAACCGCTGCTCCCGGTAGTCGGTGTCCTCGAACATGCCGAGCGGGAACTGCTTGTCGAGGACCTGCTCGGTCACCTCGCCGTCGCGCAGCAGCACCAGGCGGGGCGAGCCGGCGTCGACAACGGTCAGCGTCCCGCCGGCCAGGTCCAGTTCCAGCAGGAGCGCGGAGAGGTGCTGCTCCCCGCGGTGCAGCGCATAGATCGCCTGGTCGGCGAGGGCGGCCTGGTCGGCCAGCCCCAGCCTGGCCCGGCGGGCGTTACGCAGCGCGTGGGTGGCCAGCGAGGTGAGCATCGAGGCGGCCACCCCCTCGCCGGAGCCGTTGATCACCGACAGCCAGAGCCGCTGGCCGTCGTCGGACCAGTCGAAGCCGTCGCCGCGCACCGCGTACGCGGGTTCCAGCTGGCCGGCCAGGCTGAACGAGGGGCGGATCCGGCTGCGGCCCGGCAGCAGCTCCCACTGCATCTCGGCGGCCAGGGTGAGCCGGCGGCTGCGCCGGGCCGTCAGGTAGATGTCCGTGGTGGCCGCCACGGCGGCCAGCTCGTGCCCGAGCGCGGTGGCGACGGCGTCCAGCTCGGCCAGGGCGGCCGGGTCGCCGGGCAGCGGCGAGAGCTGGAGCACGCCGCGCCGCTCGCCGCGCATCCCCACCGGGAACCAGCCGGTGCCCTCCGACACGATCGGCTCCTGGTGGTCGAAGCAGCGCCAGGCCGGATGGCCGGGGGTGACGATCGCCTCACCCCCGCCCAGCGGCAGCAGCGCGGCCAACCGGTAGTCGACCTGGTACAGCTCGGTGCGGGAGATCCCGTACGACCGTTCCAGCTCGGCGGCGAGCCGGTCGACGAGCTGATCCGTCGGCGCCTCGGTGAGACTCCGCCGTGCCCGATCCTCCGGTCCGCTCATCTTTGCTCCTTTGCACAGGTCGTCGGCCTGGTGAGCCGGGTAGTCTCGGGCGCACCATGGCCGAAGAACACGGTCCCCAGGGACCTGATGCGAGTATGGCCGCCGCACTGGACGAGGCGGCGGGCACCCTGCTGGCTGTCTGGGAGGCGGCCCGGGAGCGCACCACGAGCCGGCTCTCCGGCGCCCAGCTACGCGCGGTCATGGTCGTCGAGCAGCACGACGGGATCAACCTCCGCCGGCTCGCCACGCTGACCGACATGCTGCTCTCCTCCGCCAGCCGGCTCTGCGACCGCCTGGTGGCGGCCGGGATGCTGGAGCGGGAGCCGGGCCGGTACGACCGCCGCGAGATCGCCCTGCACCTCACCCCGGCGGCCACCCGGCTCCTGGCCGAGCTGCGTGCCGACCGGCGCCACCGGCTGGACGACATCCTGGCCGGCATGAGCGCGGAGGGGCGGGTGGCGCTGGTGCGCGGGATGCGCGAGTTCGACGAGGTCGCCCGGCGTGGGGAGGCCGCCACCGCGGAGGGCTGGCCGGTGCTCCAGTCCTCGGGTGAGCGGATCGCCGAGTCGGAGGCCGAGCCGGGGTCACCCGGCGAGCCGCCGGTGGCCCGCACCGCCTGACCCGGCCGGGCCGGCCCCGCCAGCCGCCACGACCAGCATGGCGATGTCGTCGTGCACCTGGCCGCCGAGCCACTCGTCGACGAGCTGGAGCAGCCGGTCGACCAGCGCGGAGGGTGGCAGGCCGGCCCCGGAGGCGAGCGCCCGCCGCAGCCGGGCGTCGCCGAACATCTCCAGCCGCGTGGGGCCGCCCGGAGCCTCGGTCACCCCGTCGGTGTACGCCACCAGCAGGTCGCCGGGCGCGAGGCGGACCTCCGCCTCGACGAAGCGTGCCGCGCTCAGCGCGCCGACCGGCATGCCGCCAACCCGGACCGGCTCGATCCGGCCGTCGGTGCGGACCACCATCGGGGCCGGGTGCCCGCCGCCGGCGACCCGGACCAGCAGCCCGCCGTCGGGCTCGCGGGTCAGGGCACCCAGCAGGAGGGTGGTGAACTGGGCCCGGCGGGCCGCGTCGGGCGCGTCCAGCAGCGCGTGGTTGAGCAGGTCCATGAGCTCCCGCGGGCGCTGCTCGACCAGCCGCAGGGTCTGCAGCGACTGGCGTACCCGCCCGGTCAGCACCGCCGCGCCGACGCCCTTGCCGCACACGTCGCCGAGGGCGAAGAGGCCGCCGCCGGGAGTGGGGAAGAGGTCGTAGAAGTCGCCACCGATGCGCAGGCTGTCCCCGGCGGCCCGGTAGCCGCCCGCCATCGTCATCCCGGGCAGCGACGGCAGGTCCGGGGGGAGGAGGCTGTTCTGGAGCACGCGGGCCAGGTGGGCCTGTTCGCCGTACAGTTCGGCGGCGGCCAGCGCGGCGCCCGCTCGGGCGGCGAACTCCCGGGCCAGCTCGACCTCCCGCGGGTCGAAGCCGCTCCGCTCGGCGCCGCGGGCCAGGATGAGCGCTCCGGCCGGGCCGCCGGCGCTGCGCATCGGGCTGATCAGCAGGGTGCCGGGCCGGCCGAAGCCCGCGGGCAGCACCTCGGCGAGGTCGGCCACTTCGGCGTCGAGCCAGGGGTTGGGCTCGGTGGTGTCCCCGTCGAGCGCCTCGACGAGCCCGGGGACCGACTCCACCGTCCGCCAGCCGGCGGCGCCGGTGACCGGGCCCGGATCGTCGGCGGCGTACCGGACCCAGTGCGGCTGGTCCTCGGCCGGCGGGGCCGGGCGGTGCACGACCACGGCGGCGTCGGCCAGGTAGGGCACCGGCAGGGTGACGGCGGCGCGCAGCGTCTGGTCCCGGTGCAGGGAGAGCCCGAGCCGGCTGCCCGCCCGGGCCAGGAACGCGGTGCGGGACCGCTCGGCCCGCAGCGCGTCGGCCCGTGCCTGCTCCTCGGTGACGTCCCGCACGTACCAGGCGCAGGTGCCGCCGGCCAGGCCGCGCCGCACGCCCCGCAGCCACCGGCCGTGGTGCTCGGTGTCGAAGGTCCCGGCGCCGCCGCGCACCGCGTCGGCCAGCGCGGGCACCGGGCAGTCGGCCAGGTCGGCGCCGGGGGTGAGCTCGGGGAGGAGTTCCGCGGCCATCGCGTTGACCAGGGTCACGACGCCGGCCGGATCGGTGGTCACGACCGCCTCGGCGAGCCCGTCCAGCACCTCGCGGGCGAGCCGCGGGTCGGCCGGGAGAGCGGCCCCGGCCGAGCGTCGGGCGGTCGTCACCGCCGGTGGCCGGGCGCGTCGGTCGGTCGAACCGTGCGCATGCTGTCGGTGCACTCCTCGGTCGCGGATGCGTTTGCCTGCCGGCAAGCGTACCGAGCGCGGGCGTCGCGAGCCCATCGCGGAGCGCCGGTCAGCCGGAACGGGCCAGCCAGCCGACCGGCCGGTCGACCACCCGGCGGACCACCGAGGCGGCCCCGCCGACCGCCGCGGACCGTGCTCCGAGCGCGGCCGGGCGTACCGTCACCGGCGACCAGGCGGCGGTGAGCACCCGCCGGGAGATCTCCGCGACCACCGGCGGGCGCAGCCAGGGGGCGAGCGGGGCGTATCCGCCGCCGAGCACCACGGTGTCGAGGTCCAGCAGGTTCACCACGCCCGCCACGGCCACCCCGAGGGCGGTCCCGGCGTCCGCGAGGGCGGTCAGGGTGGCGGGGTCGCCCGCCCTGGCCAGGTCGGCGAGCCGGGTGGCCGCGGTGTCGGCGGGCAGGTCCGCACCGGCCAGGCCGGCGGCAGCCAGGACGGCCTCCTGGCCCGCGTACCGCTCCAGGCAGCCCTGGCCGCCGCAGCGGCACGGCCGCCCCTGCGGCTGCACCGGGATGTGACCGATCTCGCCGCTCCAGCCGCGGGCACCCCGGTAGAGCACCCCGTCGAGCACGATCCCGGCGCCGATGCCGATCTCGCCGGTGATGTGCAGGAAGCTGGTCGAGCCCGGTGGGCCGGCGTGCAGTTCGCCGAGGGCGGCCAGGTTGGCCTCGTTGTCGACCACCAGCGGGGGGATGCCCTCGACCGGCTCGGCGAGTGGGTGCCCGGCCAGCAGCGCGGGCACGTCGACGTCACGCCAGCCGAGGTTGGGCGCGAGCCGGACCAGGCCGCCGCTGTCGACCAGGCCGGGCACGGCGAGCGCCGCGCCGGCCAGGGTGAGCCCGTCGCGTACGGCGGCGGCGCGGGCCTCGGCGGCCAGCGCGGCGAGCCGCTCCAGGGCGTCGGCGGGGGAGACCGGGCGCAGGTCGGCGCGGCGCACCAGGTGGTGCCGGACCGTCCCGGTCAGGTCGACCACGCACGCGGCCAGGTAGTCGACGTTCACCTCCAGCCCGAGCCCGGCGGGGCCGTCGGACGCCAGCACGAGCCCACGGGCGGGCCGCCCGGCCCCGGTGCGGGGCGCGGGTTCCGCCTCGGCGACCAGGCGGCCGGCGATCAGGTCGTCCACCACGGCCGAGACGGTGGCCCGGGTCAGCCCGGTCCCGGCGGCGATCCCGGCCCGGGACGGCGGTCGATCGGCGGCGGCGATCCGCCGGAGCACGACCGCGAGGTTGAGCTCGCGGAGGCTGCCCTGGCGGACCGCACCGGCGGTGCTCGTGCTGGTCACCCCTTGACACTGCCACAGCGCGGTCATTTAATTCAACCACTGAACAAATTGCGGTCGACACCACCACCACCCGGAGGTCCCCATGGCGCCCCGTCCCACCCCCGCGGACAAGTTCTCCTTCGGTCTCTGGACCGTGGGCTGGCCGGCCCGCGACCCGTTCGGTGACGCCACCCGCCCGGAGCTGGACGCCGTCGAGGCCGTCCACCGGCTGGCCGAGCTGGGCGCGTACGGGATCACCTTCCACGACGACGACCTCGTCCCCTTCGGCGCGGACGCCGCCACCCGCGACGCTCACCTGGCCCGCTTCCGCAAGGCCCTGGACGAGACCGGCCTCGTGGTGCCCATGGTCACCACGAACCTCTTCACCCACCCGGTGTTCAAGGACGGCGGCTTCACCAGCAACGACCGCTCGGTCCGCCGCTACGCGCTGCGCAAGGTGCTGCGCAACGTCGACCTGGCCGCCGAGCTGGGCGCCCGCACCTTCGTCATGTGGGGCGGCCGGGAGGGCGCCGAGTACGACGTGGCCAAGGACGTCCGCGCGGCGCTGGACCGCTACCGCGAGGCGGTCGACCTGCTCTGCCAGTACGTCGTCGACCAGGGCTACGACCTGCGCTTCGCGCTGGAGCCAAAGCCGAACGAGCCGCGCGGCGACATCCTGCTGCCCACCGTCGGCCACGCGCTGGCGTTCATCTCCACCCTGGCCCGCCCCGAGATGGTCGGGCTCAACCCGGAGGTCGGCCACGAGCAGATGGCCGGGCTGAACTTCGCGCACGGCATCGCCCAGGCGCTCTGGCAGGGCAAGCTGTTCCACATCGACCTCAACGGCCAGCGCGGCATCAAGTACGACCAGGACCTGGTCTTCGGCCACGGCGACCTGCTCAACGCGTTCGCCCTGGTCGACCTGCTGGAGCACGGCGGCCCGAACGGCGGCCCCGCGTACGACGGGCCCCGGCACTTCGACTACAAGCCCTCCCGCACCGAGGACATCACCGGCGTGTGGGCCTCGGCCGAGGCGAACATGCGCACCTACCTGCTGCTCAAGGAGCGGGTCGCGGCGTTCCGGGCCGACCCGGAGGTGGCCGAGGCGCTGGCCGCCAGCAAGGTGACCGAGCTGGCCGCCCCCACGCTGGGCGCGGGTGAGAGCTACGCCGACCTGCTCGCCGACCGTGGCGCGTTCGAGGAGTTCGACCCGGAGGCGGCCGGGGCGCAGGGCTACGGCTTCGTCCGGCTCAACCAGCTCGCCGTCGAGCACCTGCTCGGCGCGCGCTGAGGCGGGCCGCCATGCCGCTCGTCGCCGGGATCGACTCGTCGACCCAGTCCTGCAAGGTGGTGGTCCGGGACGCGGAGACCGGCGCGCTGGTCCGGCAGAGCCGCGCGCCGCACCCGGAGGGCACCGAGGTCGACCCGCGGGCCTGGTGGGACGCCCTGCGGGCGGCCGTCGCCGAAGCCGGTGGGCTGGCCGACGTGGCGGCCGTCGCGGTCGGCGGCCAGCAGCACGGCATGGTGTGCCTGGACGAGGCGGGGCAGGTGGTCCGCCCGGCGCTGCTCTGGAACGACACCCGCTCCGCCGACGCCGCCCGGGAGCTGATCGAGGAGGCCGGCGGCGGGGAGGCCGGCCGCCGGTTCTGGGCCGACGCGACCGGCGCCGTGCCGGTGGCCAGCTTCACCGCCACCAAGCTGCGGTGGCTGGCCCGGCACGAGCCGGCGAACGCCGACCGGGTGGCCGCCGTCTGCCTGCCGCACGACTGGCTCACCTGGCGGCTGGCCGGCGCCCCGGGGCTGGCCGCGCTGCGCACCGACCGCGGCGACGCCAGCGGCACCGGCTACTGGTCGCCGCGCACCGGTGAATACCGCCTCGACCTGCTGGAACGCGCCTTCGGCCGGCGGCTGCGGGTGCCGGTCGTGCTCGGCCCGGCCGAGACGGCCGGCCACCTCGACCCGGCGGCGCTCGGCACGGGCGCCGCCGGCCCGGTCCTGCTCGGGCCGGGCACCGGGGACAACGCCGCCGCCGCGCTGGGCGCCGGGGCCGGCCCGGGCGACGTGGTCGTGTCGATCGGCACCTCGGGCACCGTCTTCGCGGTCGCCGACACGCCGGCTGCCGACCCGAGCGGGGCGGTGGCGGGCTTCGCCGACGCCACCGGCCGGTTCCTGCCGCTGGTGTGCACGCTCAACGCCGCCCGCGTGCTCGACGCCGCCGCGACGCTGCTCGGCGTCGACCTGGCCACCCTGAGCGAGCTGGCCCTGGCCGCCCCGCCCGGCGCCGGCGGGCTGGTCCTGGTGCCCTACCTGGAGGGGGAACGCACGCCGGACCGGCCCACCGCCACCGGCGCGCTGCACGGCCTCACCCTGGGCACCTCGACCCCGGCCCACCTGGCCCGGGCCGCCGTCGAGGGCATGCTCTGCGCGCTCGCCGACGGCCTCGACGCGCTGACCGCGCAGGGCGCCCGCGCTGACCGGATCATCCTGGTCGGCGGCGGGGCCCGCTCCGCCGCCGTGCGGCGCATCGCCCCGCAGGTCTTCGGCCGCCCCGTCGTCGTGCCCCCACCCGGCGAGTACGTCGCCGACGGGGCCGCCCGCCAGGCCGCCTGGGTCGCCCTGGGCGGCGCGGCGCCGCCCGCCTGGTCGGTCGGCGACACCGAGGAGTACGCGACTGAGCCGGTCCCCGCCATCCGCGCGCGCTACGCGGAGGCCCGGGAGCGTGTCGTCGACCGGCTCCCCGAGTGAACCGGGGCCCGGGCGGTTGACCGGCGGGTCGTGTTCCCGTCGTGATCTCCGCCTGGTTTGCTGCCCGGCATGAGCAGCGGCACGAGGGTGTCCCGGCGGGGGAACGCGGCGCACCGGTTCTACAGCGTCGTGGTGTTCGTGGTGCTCGCCTCGCTGGACAACGTGGCCATCGGCCTCGTGCCGCCGCTGTACGGGTCGATCTCCGGGGCGCTCGGGGTCTCGCAGCGCCTGCTCGGCCTGGTCACCGCCGTCAGCTTCCTGGTCAGCGCGGTCGCCGCGGTGGCCTGGGCGTACGTCGGCGACCGGACCGACCGCAAGCCCCTGCTCATGGTCGGCACGCTGATCTGGGCGGCGGGCACCGGGGGCAGCGCGCTCGCCCAGCACTACCCGACGTTCCTGGCCGCCCAGCTCGTCGCCGCGATCGGGCTGGGCGCGGTCGGCTCGGTCGGCTTCTCGGTCGTCACCGATCTGATCTCGCCCCGCCGCCGGGGTCTCGTCATGAGCTTCTGGGGCCTGTCGCAGGGCGTCGGCACGCTCGCCGGCACCCTGACCGGGGGCCTGCTCGGCGCCACCGACTGGCGGCGGCCGTTCCTCGTGCTCACCGTGGTCGGCCTGGCCGCCACCGTGGCGTACCTGTTCACCTACGACATCCGGCGCGGCCAGAGCGAGCCGGAGCTGGCGGCGGCCCTCGACGCCGGCGGCGACTACGACTACCGGATCAGCCGCGCGGACCTGCCCCGGATCCTGGCCCGGCGGACCAACCGCTGGCTGGTCCTCCAGGGCCTGACCGCGCAGGCCGCCTTCGGCTCGCTGGTCTGGCTCCCGGTGCTGTTCAGCCAGCGGGCCGAGGCGCAGGGCTACTCGGCGGCCACCGCCGTGGTGGTGGGCAGCGTCTTCGCCACCCTGTTCCAGCTCGGCGGGGTGCTCTCCATCGTGGGCGGCCTGGCCGGCGACGCGCTGCAACGGCGTACGCCGAGCGGCCGGGCGCTGGTCGCGGCGGTGGGCATCCTCGCGGCCGTGCCGTTCTACCTGGTCCTGTTCCTCGTGCCGATCCGGATCGACGTGCCGGACGGCGGCAGCGCCGGCGCCGTGATCGCGGCGGTGCTGGCCAGCGTGCTCACCGAACCCACCGTGGGGCTGAGCCTGCTCACCGCGGTGGTCGCCCTCGCGCTCACCTCGGCCAACTCACCCAACTGGTTCGCGCTGATCGCCGACGTCAACCCGCCCGAGCACCGGGGCACGGTCTACAGCCTCGGCAACCTGGTCAACGGGGTCGGCCGGGCGGCCGGCAACGGCCTGGTCGGGGTCGCGTTCGGTGCGCTGCGGGCGGCCTTCCCGCCGCCGCTGAACTACGCCGTCGGGCTGGCCGCGTTCCAGCTCTTCTTCATCCCGACCGGCCTCATGTACTGGCTTGCGGCCCGCACCTCGCCGGGGGACATCGAGTCGGTCCACGACCTCCTGCACGCCCGCGCCGACCGCCTGTGAGGAAGGGCCCCTCTCGACGCCTCGCGTTGTAGAGGGGCCCTTCCTGCACCGTCAGGCGCGGAACCAGACCGTGACGTCGGTGGGGACGGTCCCGTTGTCCAGCGGGGCGCTGGACGCCAGCACCTCGGCGCCGGCCGGCAGCGGCGCCGGCTCCGCGCCGAAGTTGGTCAGCACGGTGAGCCCGCCGTTGGTGAACGTCAGCACCTCGTCGCCGGAGGAGAGCCAGCGCAGCGGCCCCCGGGCCAGACCGTGCTCGCGGCGCAGCCGCAGGGCCGTCCGGTACAGCTCGTAGGTCGAGCCGTCGACCCCGCGCTGCCGGTCGAGCGCGTACTCGGCCCAGCTCGACGGCTGGGGGAGCCAGCTCGCGTCGGTCGGCCCGAAGCCGTACGACGGGGCGTCGGCCTCCCACGGGATCGGCACCCGGCAGCCGTCCCGGCCGCGCTGGGTGTGCAGGCTGCGCTCCCAGGTCGGGTCCTGCCGGGCCTCGTCCGGCAGCGTGGTGTGCTCCGGCAGGCCCAGCTCCTCGCCCTGGTAGAGGTAGGCGGAGCCGGGCAGGGCGAGCATCAGCAGGCTGGCCGCCCGGGCCCGGCGCAGGCCGAGCGCGGCGTCGGGCTGCGGGTCGCCGATGCCGATCCCGTTCGGGCGGCCGCCGCCGACGGCCAGCCCGAGCCGGGAGGCGTGCCGGACCACGTCGTGGTTCGACAGCACCCAGGTGGTCGGGGCGCCGACGCTGTCGGTGGCCTCCAGCGAGCGGGTGATCACCGCGTACTGGGCGGGGGCGGTCCAGGCGGCGAGCAGGTACTCGAAGTTGAACGCCTGGTGCATCTCGTCCGGCCGCACGTAGCGGGCCAGCCGCTCGGCCGGCTCCACCCACGCCTCGGCGACCAGGATCCGCTCCCCGTCGTAGGAGTCGAGCAGCCGCCGCCACTCCCGGTAGATGTCGTGCACGCCGTCCTGGTCCCACATGGGCGGGCGCGGCTTGTCCACGTCCTGACCGGAGAGGATCTCCTGCGGCTCCTGCCAGTCGGCCAGGTCGGCCTGCTTGATGAGGCCGTGCGCCACGTCCACCCGGAACCCGTCGACGCCCCGGTCCAGCCAGAAGCGGAGGATGTCCAGGAACTCGGCGCGCACCTCCGGGTTGCCCCAGTTGAGGTCGGGCTGGCCGGTGTCGAAGAGGTGCAGGTACCACTGGCCGTCCGGCAGCCGGGTCCAGGCCGGCCCGCCGAAGACGCTCGTCCAGTCGTTCGGCGGCTCGGCGCCCTGCGGGCCCTTGCCGTCGCGGAAGATGTACCGCTGCCGCTCCGGGCTGCCCGGCGCGGCCGCGACCGCCTCCCGGAACCAGCGGTGCTCCGAGGAGGTGTGGTTGGGCACCAGGTCGACGATCACCCGCAGGCCACGCGCCTTCGCCTCGGCGATCATCTTGTCGGCCTCGCCGAGGGTGCCGAAGAGCGGGTCGACGTCCCGGTAGTCGGCCACGTCGTAACCGGCGTCGGCCTGGGGGGACGGATAGAACGGCGACAGCCAGATCGCGTCGACGCCCAGCTCGCTGAGGTGGTCGAGGCGGGCCGTGATGCCGGGGAGGTCGCCGATGCCGTCGCCGTTCGCATCGGCGAACGAGCGCGGGTAGATCTGGTAGATGACGGCCTCGGTCCACCAGCCGGTGGCCGGGGTCTCCTGCGTCGCGTCGGTGTTCAGCGCCTTCTCCCTGTCGTGCGTACGGGACGAATTCTTCAGTTTGCCCGGGGCGGCGCGGTCGATTCGCGCACCACCAGGCGAGTGGGCAGGATCACGGAGGACGGGGACCGCGGGTCGGTTTCCGGGCCGCGCTGCGCCGGCACCAGCCCGGCGTACGGGTCGGCGACCCGCCCGCCCAGCGGGTCGAGCAGCAGCCGGGCGGCGAGCAGGCCCTGCTCCGCCGCGGGCTGGGCGATGGTGCTGAGCCCGAGCACGCCGGACAGGTCGTGGTCGTCGATGCCGATCACGCTGACGTCCTGCGGCACCCGCAGCCCCGCGTCGCGCAGGGCGGTCATCGCGCCCATCGCCATCTCGTCGCAGGCGGCGAAGATCGCGGTCGGTGGCTCGCCCCGGGCCAGCAGCTCGGCGGTCGCCCGGGTGCCCCCGTCGACGGTGAACTGCGACTCGACGTCCAGGCTCGGGTCGGGCCGGAGCCCGGCCGCCCGCAGCGCCTCCTGGTAGCCGCGCCGCCGGTCCAGGTGGGTGGTGAAGGCCAGCTCGTCGTCCGGGTCGCCGGAGATGTGCGCGATCCGGGTGTGCCCGAGGTCGAGCAGGTGCCGCGTGGCGGTCCGCGCCGCGGCCACGTCGTCGATGCGGACGCAGGGCCAGCCGGGCACCCCGCTGCCGGAGCTGATCGTCACGCCGGGCAGGGCCAGCTTCGTCAGCGCGGTGAGGTCGGCCGGGCGCAGCGGGGTGGCGACCAGGATGATCGCGTCCACCCGTTTGTGCAGGCTGGCCGGGCGCAGCACCCGCTGCCGGATCTGCTCCCGCCCGCCGAGGTTGTAGAGCAGCAGGTCGTAGCCGTTCTGGTGGAGGTAGTCCTCGACCGCCTCGACCACCGTCCCGAAGAACCATCGGGTGATCCGGGGGACCACCACCGCGACCGTGCCGGTCTTCCCGCCGGCCAGCCGGGAGGCGCTCGGTGAGACCGCGTACTGGAGTTGCTCCGCGGCGGCGAGCACCCGGCGCCGCGTCGCGGCCGAGACCGTCGGCAGGCCGCGCAGCGCCCGGGACACGGTGGCCGTGGAGACCCCGGCCAGGCGGGCGACATCGTCAATCTTCGTCATCGGCTCCCCGCTCCGACCCCGCGCCCGCCGCCGCCGGGGACCGGCGGCGGCGGAGCAGGAGATCAGCCCTTGACGCTGCCGGCGAGCAGGCCTCGCACGAAGAAGCGCTGGAGGGACAGGAACACGATCAGCGGTACGACGATCGACACGAACGCGCCGGCCGTGAGCCGCTGCCACTCGTTGCCCCGCGTGCCGGCCAGTTCGGCGAGCCGGACGGTCAGCGGGGCGGTCTCGTCGCCGCCCCCGGCGAAGATGAGCGCGACCAGCAGGTCGTTCCAGACCCAGAGGAACTGGAAGATGCCGAACGCGGCCAGTGCCGGGGTGATCAGCGGCAGCACGATGGTGCGGAAGATCTTCGGGTGGGTGGCCCCGTCGACCCGGGCCGCCTCCATCAGGTCACCGGGGAGCTGCGAGATGAAGTTGTGCAGCAGGAACACGGCGAACGGAAGCGCGAAGCAGGTGTGCGCGAACCAGACCTGCGCGAACTTCTGCTCGTCCACCAGGTCCCAGGCCGGGAGGATCTGTACGCCGGCGACGGTGACGCCGGTCGAGAAGAACTTCAGCAACGGCACGAGCGCCATCTGCAACGGCACGATCTGCAACGCGAAGATCGCGATGTAGACCCAGTCCCGGCCCTTGAAGTTGATCCAGGCCAGCGCGTACGCGGCCAGCGAGGCGAACGCCAGCGGGAAGAGCACCGACGGGATGGTGATGGCCAGTGAGTTGATGAAGTAGCTGGCCAGCTGCCCCGACGAGCCGGTGCTGAAAAGCACCTCCTGGTAGTTCTCCAGGGTGAACTGCGGGTCGCTGAAGAACGTCCACCAGCCGGTGGTCTTGATCTGGTCCTCGGGCCGGAACGAGGAGATGAACAGGCCGAAGGTCGGGATCGTCCAGAGCAGCGCGATGACGATCGAGACCAGCGTGGCGGTGCGGCTGTTCAGCCGCTTGCGGACGCGGGCGGCCCGGCCGGGCGTCCCGGTCGCCTGGACGCCGGCTCCGACGGTGGGGGTGGCGGTGGTCATCTCAGCCCTCCCGCTGCTGACGCAGGTTGCGGATCTGGTAGATCACGATCGGGATCACCAGGACGAAGAGGAAGACCGCGAGCGCGGAGCCGTGCCCGTTCTCCTGGTACCGGAACGCCTGGTTGTACATCTCGGTGGCGATCACGTTGGTGTCGTAGTTGCCGTTGGTGGCGGTCCGGACGATGTCGAAGACCTTGAGCGTGGCGATCGAGAGCGTCACCACCACGACGATCAGCGCCGGCCGGATGCTCGGCATGGTGATCTGCCAGAACATCTGCCAGGGGCTGACGCCGTCGAGCCGGGCCGCCTCCACGATGTCCGCGGGGATGGCCTTGATGGCGGCGGAGAGCACCACCATGGCGAAGCCCGCCTGGATCCACACCATGATCACGATGAGCAGGAAGGTGTTCAGCGGCGACTCCAGCAGCCACTGCTTCGGCTCGCCGCCCAGGCTCACCACGATCTGGTTGAGCAGGCCGATCTGGTCGCCGTCGCCGCGGTACGCGTAGACGAACTTCCAGATGATGGCGGCGCCGACGAACGAGATCGCCATCGGCAGGAAGATCAGGGACTTGGCCACCGCCTCGAACCGGGCCTTGTCCACGAGGACGGCGTAGATCAGGCCGAACGCGGTGGCCGCCAGCGGAACCAGCAGCACCCAGATCAGGCTGTTGATCAGCACCCGGACGATCGAGTCCTCGGAGAACAGCCAGCTGTAGTTGGCCAGGCCCACCCAGCTGCTGCTGTCCTTGTCCATGAACGAAAGGAGGGTGGTGCGGATCGCCGGCACCACCAGCCCGACGAGGAGAAACAGCAGTGTCGGCAACAGGAAGAAGAGCGCGATCACGCCTTCCCGCGGCTTGCGCCGGCGGGGCAGGGGCGTGCCGCTCGCCACGGCCGCGACCAGCCGCTCCTCCCGCCGGCGGGCGAACCAGGCCGGCACCACGTCGAGGAGCAGGAGCAGCCCGCCCACCACACCGACGAAAGCGATCAGCCCGTACATCAGCATGAGGAACTTCGGCTGTTCCGCCGCGAAGTCGAACTCCATCGACCCTCCCTCAAGGGTTCGGTTGCGGGCGGTGGCCCGGTCCGCGACGCGGACCGGGCCACCGCCTCAGATCACTTCCAGCTGCCCTCGATGCCGTTCAGCACCGTGGTGGTGTCCTTGCCGTTGATCCAGTCGACCATGCCCTTCCAGAAGGTGCCCGCGCCGACCGCGGCCGGCATCAGGTCCGAGCCGTCGAACCGGAACTCGGTCTTCGGGTCCTGGAGGATCTGCACGGAGAGCTTGTCCACCGGGTTCGGGACGTTGTTGATGTCGAGCTTCTTGTTCGCCGACAGCCAGTCGCCGATCTTGGCGCGGCTGTTGACGTACTCGCCGGAGGCCAGGTAGGTCTGGACCGCCTGGACCTCGGGACGGTCGGCGAAGGCCGAGACGAACTCGCCGGCGCCCAGCACCGGCTTGCCCTTGGACGGGTCGACGGCCGGGAAGTAGAACGCGAAGACGTCGCCGTCCTCGGCCACCTTGGTGCCCTCCGGCCACTGGTTGGCGTAGAAGGACGCCTGGCGGTGCATGGCGCACTTGCCGGTGGTGATCGGCGTGCCGGCCTCCTGGAAGGAGGTGGTGGCGATGCTCTTCACGCCGCCGAAGCCGCCGTTCATGTACTTCTCGTTCTTGAGGATGGTGCCGGCCTTGTCGACCGCGTCGGCGACCTTCGGGTCGTTGAAGGGGATGCCGTGGGTGGTCCACTGGTCGTAGACCTCCACCCCCTGGGTGCGCAGCAGCACGTCCTCGATCCAGTCGGTGGCCGGCCAGCCGGTGGCGTCACCGGACTCGATGCCCGCGCACCACGGCTTGGTGCCGCTCGCCGCGATCTTGTCGCTCAGGGCGATCAGCTCGTCCCAGGTGGTCGGGACCGACCAGCCCTTGTCCTTGAAGGTCTTCGGCGAGTACCACACGTACGACTTGACGTTGGAGCCGAGCGGCACGCCGTAGAGCTTGCCGTTGACCGTGCTGTACTTCAGCCAGTCGGGGGTGAAGTTCTGCTCGGCCATGGCCTTGGTGTCGGCGCCGACCTCCTTGATCTTGCCCGAGTCGACGAACCGCTTGAGCAGACCCGGCTGCGGGATGAAGGCCAGGTCGGGAGCGTTGCCGCCGTCCACCCGTACGCCGAGCTGGGCCTCGAACTCGCCCGAGCCCTCGTGGTCGATGTCGATACCCGTGCAGTCCTCGAACTGCTTCCAGGACTGGTCCAGGCGGTCGGCCTCGATGTCCCGGATCGACGAGTAGATCGTGACCTTCTTGCCGTCGTGGCCCTGGTACTTCTCGTATGCGGCGCACTCGGGCTTGCTCGCGTTGCTGCTCTTCTTGTCGTTGCCGGTGCCGCAGGCGGTGACGCCGAGCGCCAGCCCCAGAACGCCGGCGATCGCGAGAGCCTGGCGCGATCTGGCAAACGCCATGCCGATCTCCTTCCTTGCCGGCGCGTGGGGGAAATCGAACCCGCGCCGGTCCGATGGTCGTCCCCACATGTAAGCGCTTGCATCCCGTCCGGTCCACCCCCTGCCGGACACGGCCCGGTAACAATCCCGAAACCCGCTCACCGGCCGTGGGCGCGCTCCCACGCTCCGCTGAACGATCGCTCGGGAGGCCTCTTCCCATCGATGGAACTTTCTGCCACGCTGTCCGTATCAGATCGAAAACTTTCAACATAGGAGGCAGTGGATGCGTAAACGCTGGTTCAGCCTCGCGGCGGTGGCGGCCGTTCTCGTGGCCCTGGTCCCGGCGGCGCCGGCCATGGCCGCGCCGACCTTCAAGGTTCCGTTCCCCTGCAACCAGTCCTGGTCCGGGCAGACCCGGTCCGACCACAGCCCGGCCTACGCCGTCGACTTCAACCGCACCGACGACCTCGGCGACCCGGTGGTGGCCAGCGCGCCCGGCACCGTCGACCGGGTGACCGACCTCGGCGGCACCAGTTACGGCAAGTACGTGCGGATCGACCACGGCAACGGCTACACCACCTACTACGCCCACCTGAGCAGCTTCAACGTCTCGGTCGGGCAGACCGTCGGCTACGGCCGGGTCATCGGCTACGTGGGCAGCACCGGCGGCTCGACCGGCCCGCACCTGCACTACGAGCAGCGGCTGAACGGCAACGACATCCAGGTCCGGTTCAACGGGGCGCTCGCCCTCTACTGGGGCACCAAGACCTACACGAGCGACAACGGCTGCGCCGGGTCGAACACCGGTGCCGGCACCGTCAACACCAGCTCCGGCGTCGCCCTGACGGTGCGGTCCGGCCCGGGCACCGGCTACAGCGCGGTCGGCACCGTCGCCGACGGCGCCAACGTCACCATCTACTGCCAGACCAGCGGCACCAGTGTCAGCGGCACCTACGGGACCAGCTCGATCTGGGACCGGATCGGCACCGGCCGGTTCATCTCCGACGCGTACGTCTACACCGGCTACGACGGGTACATCCCCGGCGTGCCGCGCTGCTGACCACGGGTGGGCGCGGGGTGCACCGCCCCGCGCCGCTCACCGGTTCAGCTGCCAGATGGCGAGGTTGAGCGCGGCCGCGACGGTCACCGCGGCGCCGAAGCCAAGCAGGGCCCACCACCTCCGGCCCCGCCCGACCCGGCGGATGGTCCCCGAGATCGTCATGCCGTCGGACGCCCCGGGGCGCCGGGGGCAAACCGGCGGGCGGCAGCACGGCGCCGGGGTCGCCGGGTCCGGAAGCCCCTGTCTGGGAGGACGAGGCGTTCGGACCCGACGACCCCGGCGGGTCAGGGGTGGTGGGAGGTCGACGGGCTAATTGGTGAAGATGCTGACGCCACCGGGGCCGACCAGCAGGCCGACGATGATGAGGACGATGCCCCACAGGATCTGCCGGCGGAACAGCGCGAGGATGCCGGCGACCACCAGTACGACTGCGAGAATCCAGAGAATCAGCTCCATGTCGGCCGGATACCCGTTCGTCGGATCCGGGAAACCTGGCCTCTCACTCCAGATGATCACCCAGGTGGAAGATGCTGTACGCCTGCTTGATGACGGGGTGCGCGACGTTGCGGACGCGTACGCCGCCCGGGGTGGTGCCCCGCTCGGTGCCGTGGTGGGCGTGCCCGTGCAGGGCCAGCGCGGTGGGCGCCGAGTCGATCGCCTGGCCGAGCTGGTAGCAGCCGAGGAACGGATAGATCTCCAGGGGCTCGCCGGCGAGCGTGTCCGGCACGGGGGAGTAGTGGGTGAGCGCGACCAGCAGGTCGCAGTCCAGCCCGCGCAGCGCCGCGCCGAGCGAGTCCGCGCTGTCCTTGGTGGTCTGGACGAACGCCTTCATCTCCGGCTCGCCGAAGTCGCTGGCGCACCGCCCGGCGAACCCTCCGCCGAACCCCTTCACGCCGGCCACGCCCAGCCGCCCGCCGGAGCACTCCAGCACGACCCCGGTCCCCTCCAGCACGGTGATCCCGGCGTCCTCCAGCACCTTCACCACCTGCGGCACCTGGTCGCACTGGTGGTCGTGGTTGCCGAGGACGGTGATCACCGGTACGCCGAGGTCGCCGAACTCCTGCGCCACGCAGCGCGCCTCGGACTCGGTGCCGTGCCGCGTCAGGTCCCCGGCGAGCAGCAGCACGTCGGCGCAGTCGGGCAACTCCTCCAGGGCCGGCCGGAACCGGCCGACGACGTCCTCGTCCAGGTGCACGTCGCCGACGGCGGCGATGCGGATCACCACTGAACCTCCCTCACGGCAGCTCCTCGACCTGGCTGGGGGCCTGGGTGCGGATCACCCCGATGTCGCTGGTGATCGGCAGGTCCGGGAAGCGCTCGGCCACCCGGCGCAGGATCTCCTCCCGCCGGTGCGGGCTCTCCACCTCGCCGTAGAGCACCAGGCCGCGCTCGCGGCGCACCACGGTGATGCCCTGTTCGGCGACGTCCGGGTCCTCGGCCAACATGCTCTGGATCTCCGCCTCGACGTACTCGTCGGGCGGCGCGCCGCCGTGCTGTCCGGTCACGGGGTCTCCCTTCCTCCGGACGCGCCGCCGGGCAGCACGTCGAGCCGGTCGAGCAGCACCAGGAACGCCTCGGCGTACGGCGAGTGCTGCGTCTCCTTCCGTACCCGTTCCCAGTCGATCTGTTCCCGCAGCGAGCGGGCGAGCGGCAGGGCCCGGGCGAAGTCGCAGTAGTGCTGGGAGAAGCTGAGCAGCTTGTGCACCATGAGCTGACTGGCCGAGAGCACCGGCATGTGGATGGCGTCGACCGGCCGCACGATGGTGTCGGCGAAGGTCTCCTCGGTCACCGGGGTCTCGATCGGCCGGTGGATCAGGTCCACCATCCGGCCCTCGTCGTAGACCTTGACCAGCCAGTCCTCGGGCGGGCGCTCGGCGGTGAAGCCGGCCTCGACCAGGGCCTCCAAGGCCCGGTCCACGTCCTGCTGCCGGATCAGGAAGTCCACGTCGTGGTCGCTGGAGTGGCCGCCGTGGGCGTACACGGCGAAGCTGCCGCCCAGCGCGAAGGGGATCTCGGACTGCTTGAGCACGGCGGCGACCTTCTTCAGGGTGTGCACCAGGGTCTCGTCCCCGCGCTCGGCCATCTGGGTCTCCCGTCGTCGTAGGTGGCGGTGGGAATGAAGTTGCGTACCCGGCGAACGGGTCGGCCACACCTGTTGGGGACGCGCCCCGACGTGGCGGTGACAATGCGGACAAACCGCCGAAGGCGAGCACTGGTCGGATAGCCTCGGGAGGGTGGCCAGGTCACAGCGGGTGCGGCGCGGCAGGGCCCGACTGCGCGCCGTCGCCCTGATCGGCATCGACGGCTCGGGCAAGACCACCCAGGCCCACCGGCTCGCCGAGGCGCTCACCGCCGCGGGCCACCCCGCCACCTACCACCGCAACGCCGGCGGCCGCCGCTGGCTCGGCCGGCTCGCCCAGCGGGTCGGCCGGCCCGACGCGCAGCGGCTCGTCGGGCGCAACGGGCTGCTCGCCCTGGAGTCCCTGCTCCGCTGGCTGGCCATCGCGCTCGCCCTGGTGACCTGTCTGGTGACGGGCCGGACGGCCGTGATGGACCGCTGGTCCGCCTGCCAGTACGCCAGCATCCGGGCGCACGGCGGGCAGCGGTGGGAGCGGCTGGCCCGGGCCGGGTACCGCGTCTTCCCGCCGCCCCGCGTCACCTTCCTGCTGACCCTCGATCCGGCTGAGGCCTACCGGCGGATCGAGCGGCGCGGCACCGACCACGAGAGCATGCAGTGGCTCAGCGACGCGGCGACG
Source organism: Micromonospora chaiyaphumensis (assembly GCF_900091435.1). Lineage (GTDB taxonomy): Bacteria > Actinomycetota > Actinomycetes > Mycobacteriales > Micromonosporaceae > Micromonospora > Micromonospora chaiyaphumensis. The sequence goes on along the minus strand of NZ_FMCS01000014.1, from coordinate 100,134 downwards.
GCCTACCGCACCCTGCCGGAGTACGGCAGTTTCGTGGTGGTGGACGGCAGCGGCACCCCGGAGGAGGTGTCCCACCGGATCCGCGCGCACCTGACCGAGTGGCTCCCCGGCGAACCGGTGCCGGCTCAGGCCCGCCCGTAGACCGGGATGCTCGCCCCGCTGGTCGGCGCCGACTCGTCGGACGCCAGGAAACGGATCACCGCGGCGATCTCGGCGGGCGGGACCCAGCGCCGGTGGTCGGCGTCCGGCTGCGCGGCGCGGTTGGCCGGCGTGTCGATCACGCTGGGCAGCACCGTGTTGCTGCGCACCCCGCGCTGGCGGTATTCGACGGCCACGGCGTTGGCGAAGGCCTGCACGGCCGCCTTGGCGGTGGCGTAGCCGGCCGCGCCGGGGAAGGGCGCCAGCGCGGCCCGCGCCGACACGCAGACCACCGCGCCGCCGCCGGCCGCGACCAGGTGCGGCAGCGCGGCCTGGGTGACCAGGTAGGTCGGCCGCAGGTTGATCCGCAGCATCCGGTCGAACTCCTCGATCGGGGTCTCGTGCACGAGGCCGCCGCTGGCGTAGCCACCGACGAGGTTGACCACGGCGCGCAGCGGCGCGGCCGGCTCGGCTGTGGCGACGGCCACGGCCCGCGCGGCGCCCTCCGGGTCCAGCAGGTCCGAGGTGACGCGGACCGGCCCGCCGGCCGCCGGCGCCGTCCCGCCACCCTCCCGTTCGGGTACGACCACCCGCCAGCCGGCCCTGAGGAAGGCGGCCGTGACCGCGCCGCCCAGCCCGCCCGTGCCCCCGGTCACCAGCACCGTGCGCTCCGCCATGGGCACCACGCTAGCCGCCCGGCCGGCGCGGCGATGACCGGGGCGCGATTCCTGCCCGTCGATCCCCGTCGTGACGCGGCCCCGGCCGACCGGTGACCTCGGTGCGGCCGTCCGGCCGAGGTCGCAGGCGCGACGGCCGGGCCGGCCGTCGGCCGGCGCCCCGGGAGTCGACCGGAGCGGGGGAGGCGGCGGGGCTGCGGGAATGGGACCCTTGGGGCGGGAAGCGGGCGCGGAACGCGGTACTTTTCCGGATACGCGCCGTCATGGTTGACGGTCACGCCTCATGAAAGTAAGTTTCATCCGTGGCGAAGAGTCCGAAGATTTCTGCGAGTCACGAGCCCGGTGGACTGATCGTCCACATCAGCGGCCTGCTGCCCTCGCTGTCCCCGGCCGAGCAGCGGGTGGCCCGGCTGGTCGTCGCCGACCCGGCCGACGCCGCCCGGCGCACCATCACCGACCTCGCCACCGCCGCCGAGACATCCGAGGCCACCGTCATCCGGTTCTGCCGGTCGGTCGGCATGGACGGCTACCCCCAGCTGCGCATCCGGCTCGCCGCCGAGGCCGCCCGCCGGATCGAGCCGCCGGACGCCCGCGTGGTGGGCGGTGACATCCCACCCGGCGCCGACCTGGCGCAGATCATCGCCACGATCGCGTTCAACGACGCGCGGGCCGTCGAGGAGACGGCCGAGCAGCTCGACCCGGCCGTCTGCGAGCAGGTGGTCGAGGCGATCGGCGCGGCCGGCCGGATCGACGTCTACGGCGCCGGGGCCAGCGGCTTCGTCGCCTCGGACTTCCAGCAGAAGCTGCACCGCATCGGCCGCACGGCCTTCTACTTCCCGGACGTGCACACCGCGCTCACCTCGGCGGCCCTGCTCGGCCGGGGCGACGTCGCGGTCGGCATCTCGCACACCGGCACGACGTCGGACGTCATCGAGGTGCTCGAACAGGCCCGCGCCCGGGGCGCCACGACGGTCGCGCTGACCAACTTCCCCCGCTCGCCGATCACCGAGGTCGCCGACCACGTGCTGACCACCGCGGCCCGCGAGACCACCTACCGCTCCGGCGCGATGGCCAGCCGGCTGGCCCAGCTGACCGTCGTCGACTGCCTCTTCGTCGGGGTGGCCGCACGGAACCGGGCCAAGGCCCGGAAGGCCCTGGAAGCGACCGCCGAGGCCGTCCAGTCGCACCGGGTGGGCGCCGGCCGGAGGCGGGCATGACGGCGGGACGGGTGGAGCGGGACGAGATGGCCGTGCGGCCGGTGGTCCGGGTGGGTGCCCCCACCGAGCGGCGCAACCCGCACAGCGTCGACCTCGACCTGATGTCGACCCGGGACGTGCTCACCATCATCAACGAGGCGGACCGGCGGGTGCCCGCCGCGGTGGCCGCCGTCCTCGACGAGATCGCCGAGACCGTCGACCTGGCCGTGGCCGCGCTGCGCGGCGGGAACCGGGTGCACTACTTCGGCGCCGGCACCTCCGGCCGCCTCGGCGTGCTCGACGCCGCCGAACTCGCGCCCACCTTCAACTCGCCGCGGCACTGGTTCTGCTCGCACCTGGCCGGCGGTCCCGAGGCCATGTGGCGGGCCGTCGAGGACGCCGAGGACGACGAGCGCGGCGGCGCCGCCGAGGCCGCCGAGTGCGTACGGCCCGGCGACCTGGTGGTCGGGCTGGCCGCGAGCGGGCGCACCCCGTACGTCCTCGGGGCGCTCGCCGCATCCCGGGCGCAGGGGGCCGCGACGGTGCTGCTCTGCGCCAATCCGGAGGCCGAAGCCGCCGCGTCGGTGGATGTCTTCATCGGGGTGGACACCGGACCCGAGGTGGTCACCGGTTCGACCCGGATGAAGGCGGGCACCGCGCAGAAGCTGGTGCTCAACACCTTCTCCACGGCCGTCATGGTGCGCCTCGGCCGGGTCTACTCGAACCTGATGATCGACATGGTGGCCACCAACGCCAAGCTGCGCGGCCGGATGATCTCCATCCTCATGGAGGCCACCGGCTGCGCCGAGGAGGTCTGCCGCGCCGCTCTCAACGAGGCCGACGGCGACCTCAAGACCGCCCTCGTCTCGCTGGTCTCCGGCGCCGAGGTCTCGGCCGCCCGGGCCGCCCTGGCCCGCTCCGCCGACCAGGTACGCGGCGCGCTCGCCCTGCTCGCCTCCTGACGCCTCCGCCGGCCGGATCCCCTCCCGGCCGGCCCGCACCACGGGTGCGACGCGCATCACGTGGCGGGTGGGGACGTCCCGCCCGCTGCGGATTGTTCAACCAGCCGTGGGGTAATCCTCACCCGTGGCTGAACCGACCGGTCCGCGGACGCGTATCTCGCAGTGACCAGGATCGCAATGAGGCGGTGACGCGGGTCGCTGTGTTCATGGAATTCGCAATGGTGCGATTTCCTGAGCGGACGACGATTCCGCTGCTCCGACGCCCTCCGCCGGGGCGTCCGGGAGCCACCCGAGCAGGGGTCCTGACAGCAAACATGGACCGGGCTCTCAGCTACTACTCAGGCATTCGTGACAGTTTCGACTCACGACATGGAATCCCCGACGCGTCTCATCTGTTGTGTAGGTGTCAGCACCTACGGGCACAGCGGAGGTTACGGGGAGGGCTGATGAACGTGGGGATGGCAAGGAACCGGGCAACCGGCGCGAGCGAGGGGACCGTGGCAATCGTGGACAAGAACATCGGCATGCGTACCGACGAGGTCGCCGAGGAGCGGGACCTGGTCGGCGTCTACCTGCACGAGATCTCCCGGACGCCGCTGCTGGACGCCGCCAAGGAGGTCGATCTCTCCAAGGCGATCGAGGCCGGCCTCTACGCCGAGCACCTGCTCGGTGAGGACCGCGTCCCCGCCGGCGTCGACCGGGAGGACCTGGAGCGGCTGGTCGTCGAGGGCGAGCGCGCGAAGGACCTGTTCATCCGCGCGAACCTGCGACTGGTCGTCTCGATCGCCCGCCGCTACGTGCGGTCGGGCATGCCCATGCTGGACCTGATCCAGGAGGGCAACACCGGCCTGGTCCGGGCCGTCGAGAAGTTCGACTACGAGCGCGGCTACAAGTTCTCCACCTACGCGACCTGGTGGATCCGCCAGGCCATCAGCCGGGCGATCGCGCAGCAGGAGCGCACCGTGCGGCTGCCCGTGCACCTGGTCGAGGACGTCAACCGGATGCGCAACGTGGCCCGGCAGCTCACCCGTGAGCTGGGCAGCGACCCGGAGCCGGAGCAGATCGCGGCGGCGCTCGGCGTCACCGTCGAGCGGGTCAACGAGCTGCGCCGCTGGTCGCAGGACACCGTCTCGCTGGACACCCCGGTGGGCGACGACGGCGACACCAACCTCGGCGACCTGGTCGCCGACAGCGACGCCCCGTCGCCGGAGGAGATCGTCCTCACCGGCCTGGAGCGGCAGCGAATCGAGGGTCTGCTCAACCACCTCGACGACCGTTCGGCCGGCATCATGCGGGCCCGCTACGGCCTGGAGGACGGGCGCGAGCACTCGCTCACCGAGGTCGCGTCGCGGTTCTCGCTCTCCCGGGAGCGGATCCGTCAGCTGGAGATCCAGGCCCTCGGCCGGCTCCGTGAGCTGGCCCGCGCCGAGGGGCTGCAGGCGGCCTGACCTGGTAGTAATGGAATCGACGAACGGCCGGCGTCCGATAGGGGGACGCCGGCCGTTCGCCGTTCCGGGATCAGCGCACCCGGCCGTAGCCGGCGATGGTCATGATGTCCATGTCCCGCTTGTTGACGTTGCGGCCCGCGCTGGGCGCGTCGATGATCTGGCCGCTGCCCACGTAGATGGCCACGTGCCCGAGACCCGAGTAGAACACCAGGTCGCCGGGTTGCAGTGAGCCGCGGCTGATCCGGGAGGTGGCGTCCCACTGCATCGCCGCGTTGTGCGGCAGGGACTTGCCGGCGGCCCGCCAGGCCGCCAGGGTCAGCCCGGAGCAGTCGTAGCTGCCGGGGCCGTCGTCGCCGTAGCCGTAGGGCTTGCCGATCGCGCCGTAGGCGTAGCGCACGGCCACGCCGGCGGAACCCGAGATGGCCGGGGCGCTGCCGGCCGAGCTGGAACTGGCGGGCGCCTCGGTGGCCCGGCCGTACGCCTTCCGGCGCAGCTCGTAGAGGCGGGCCAGGTCTGCCTCGATCTTCTTCTTGCCGGCGACCAACTGCTTGGCCTGCGCCGCCTCCCGGGCCAGCGTGGCGTCGAGCCGGGCCTTCTGGTCGATGAGCCGGCGCTGGTTCTCGGTGAAGCCCGCGATGGTCTGCTGCCGCTGGCGGGTCAACTGGTCGAGCGTGCCCAGCCGGTCCGGCAGCGTGGCCGGCCCGCCCGGCTCCAGCAGGGCCTGCACGGTGCGCATGCCCCCGGTCTTGTAGGCCGTGGCGGCGAGGAGGCCGACGTCGGCGCGGCTCCGCTCGGCCTGCTCCTGCAACGGGCCGATCCTGGTCTGCAACGTGGCCGCGGTGGCCTTGTTGGCCTTGATCTCCTCGTTGAGCTTGTTGTACGACTCGACGATTCGCTCCAGCTCAGTCGAGGACTTCTCGATCTGCTTCGTCAGCTCGGCGGGGGTGGGCTCGGCCCGAGCCACCGACGCCGGGGCCAGCAGCGCGGCCGAGAGGCCGGCCACCGCAAGCGAGCGCAGCAGGATCCGTAAGGACGACAAGAGCGGAAAGCTCCTCTCCGACTCCTCGCCGGGCGCGTGCACGCACCCGCGACACCGGCCCGGGGCCATCCGGGTGGATGGCGGTCGACCGGACCGGCCTGCCCAACCTAACCCGGGACCGGAGTGTCCGGGAGTTGAAGCAGGGGCGAAAGTTGGCAAAGTGTCAGGAAGTGCCACCGGTGCCGGTGACGGTCAGTGACCGGCTGGCGGGCGTGCCGTCGTCGCGCCCGTGCCGGGTGGGCGGATCACACCACTGGCCCGATTCGTCGTTCTGGGCGGATGTCGCCAGGCAACGCGCCGCAAAGTCATGACAAAGACGGAAATCACTCTGATATTCGGGCGCGGCGCCGGTCCGGCCGCAGGCGCGTGGGCAGGGAAAACATCCGGCCGGGGTGGCGCACCCGCAACACAATGAAGCGCGGAGTCCGGGATTCCCGCCGCGCGGCAAGGCCGGCGCGCGCCGGGAGGCCGGGCCCGCGAACCCCGGGAGGCCGCCGTGCAGACCGATGGCTCCACCACCCGCCCGCCCCGGTCACCGGGCGCGGGCTCCACCCTGCTCTACGCCCGGCCGGGCATCGTCGTCACCGGCGAGCGCTTCACCGTCGGCCGCAACAGCTGGCCGGTCGCCGAGATCACCCAGCTCTGGACCACCCGGGGCCCGCACGACCGGCTCGCCCTCCGGGCGGTCGCCGTCTCCGCCGCACTGATCGGCGCGGTCGGTGTGCTGCTCGGCTTCACCGGCGGGCTGCAACGGCTCACCGCTGCGGCGTATCTCACGCTGGGCGCGGTCGGGCTGCTGCCACTGCTGCTCGTGCTGATCGGTGACCGCTGGCGGCCGCCGTTGTACGAGCTGTGGGGCCGGCTCGGCGGTGCCGAGGTGCTGCTCTTCAGCAGCGACGACGAGCGACAGTTCGGCCAGGTCACCCGGGCCCTGAAGCGGGCCCGCGAAGGGGTGCGCCACGGCGGCTGGACGGACCCGCCGGCGGCCCAGGCGTGGCGGCCGAACCGCTGACCCGGCCGGATCAGCCGGCGACCGGCTCCGGCGCCCGGGTGGGCCGCTCGGCGGCCAGCCAGTGGCTCACCCGGCGCTCGGCGTAGAACGAGACGAACGGCACCGTGCCGGCGAGCATCACGAGCAGCATCCGCTTCAGCGGCCAGTCGGCGCGGCGCGACAGGTCGAAGGTGAGCGCCAGGTAGATCATGTAGAGCCAGCCGTGGGCGGTGCCGACCACCGCCACCACGGTCGGGTTGTCGAAGCCGTACTTCAGCGGCATGCCGATCAGGACCAGCACCACCAGCGCCACGCCCACGATCCAGGCGATCACGCGGTACCGGGTAAGGGCTCCGCCCACCGTCGTCCGTCCTTCCGCACCGGCCTCAGCCGGGATAGTCGCCGGGCTTCGCACCCGGGTTGGCGTTCAACCAGGAAAGGTAGCGGTTGTACGCGGCCAGTTCGCCGTCGTCGCCCCCGCCGGCCGGGGCGGCCGGCACGCGACTGACCCGCACCGGCCGGCGTACCGCCGGGGTGGCGACGGCCGGCTCGGGCCCGGCGGCCGCCGACGGCGCCGGACCGGTCGCCTGCTCACGCGCGGCCCGCAGCGTGTGCCGCACCTCACGCCACCAGACGAAGACCACGAAGGCCGCGAAGACCGGCCACTCGATCGCGTAGCCGAAACTCAGCGTGTTGCCACCGGCGGCCCGGGTGACCTGCCACCAGCCCAGCCCGAGAAAGCCCACCACCAGCACGACCATGGCCACGTGGCGGGCGATCCACGCCGGTGTCCAGAGCCGCTTCATGCCATCGAGGGTACCGGGCCCGCCGGCCGTCTCCGACACGGTGTCGTAGGTGGGAGGGTTTGGTGACACCCCCGCTGGGCATCCGTCTAGACGCCAGCCCGAACGAGACGAGGGGGCGACGATGACCGAATCAGTACGCCGTGACGCCAGCCCGGAGCAGCGGGTGACCGAATGGGACGGCGATCACGCCCGCACCCAGGACGTCGACGGTGAGCTGCTCGGGGTGGACCCCGCCGAGCTCGGCGACGAGGACCTGATCCGGGAGATGCAGAGCCTGCACCGGACCCGGCTGGACACCCTCCGGCACGCCACCGACTCGGCGCTCGCCAACCACCTGCGCCGCACCGCCGAGCTGGAGACCGAGTACCTGGCCCGGCACCCCGGCCGGGAGGTCGACCCGAGCCGCCTCCGGGACGCCTGATGAGCAACCACGCCGAGCGCGGCATGTCCGCGCCGCCCGAGGTGGTCTTCAGCACCGCCACCGACCCGGACCGGTCGTCGGCCTGGCTGCCCGAGGAGCTGCGCCGGTCCGGCACCCACCAGGTGGAGGTGCTCGACGCCGAGGACCTGCGGGCCCGCTGGAGCTCCGAGTCCGCTGGCTGGTCCGCGGACATCGACGTGGAGCCGGCCGACGCCGGAGGCGCCCGGGTCCGGCTCGACCTGACCGGCACCGATCACGGGATGGCCGACGAGATCCTGGCCAACCTCGCCCGCGAGGTGTCCGACAACCTGAACGCCGGCTGAGCCGGCGCCGCCGACGAGAAGGAGGGAGGCCGGGTGACCGGTAGTGGCCTGAAGCAGAAGGTGGCGCGGCTGCGCCAGGCGTACGCGCCGCACGAGCACCGGCCGCTGGGCGGTTACCTCGTGGCGATGGGCACGTACGGTGCGGTGACCGCGTCGCTGGTCGGCCTGGTCAAGGCGACCGGCCGGCCGGTGCCGGAGCGGCCCGCGGCCGCCGACGTGGTGCTGCTCTCGATCGCGACCCACAAGCTGAGCCGGCTGCTCTCCAAGGACGCGATCACCAGCCCGCTCCGCGCGCCGTTCACCCGCTACGACCACCCGATCGGCAGCGGCGAGGTGATGGAGCAGGTCCGCGACCAGGGCAGCCCGACCCGGCACGCGCTCGGCGAGCTGGTGAGCTGCCCGTTCTGCCTGGCGGTCTGGGTGGCCACCGGCCTCACCGGCGGGCTGGTGCTGGCGCCCCGGCTGACCCGGCTGGTCGCCACCGCGCTGACCGCGGTCGCCGCCTCCGATTTCCTCCAGATGGGGTACGCGGTGGCCCAGCAGGCGGCCGAGGGTGGGCACCAGGAGGACTGACCGCACGACGGAATGGGGGCCGGCGTACCGCGCCGACCCCCATTCTCGCGTACCCGTCCGCTCAGGTCGGGGTGGTGCCGTGGTCCTCGCCGGCCCAGCCGCGCGCCGCCTCCGGCTCCCGCTCGTCGCGGTCCTCGCCGGTGATGACGTCGTCGGAGACCGCCGTCTGGTCGTGCTCGCCGGAGAAGTCGGGATCCGGCAGCGTGTCCGTGCCCTCGGGCGGTTGGCCGAGCGCCGGAGGGTGCTCGTGTTCCTCGTTGCGGTCGGTCATTGCGCTGTCCTCTCCGTCCTCGGGCGGCCCCTCCCGGATGGCTCAGGCCACCGTCCCGCCGAGCAGGTCGGCCGCCTCGTCGACCGCGTACTCGCCCTCGGGCAGCGCGTCGATCCGGGCCAGCAGGTCGGCGGGGAGTTCGGCGGACACCGCCCGGCGGTAGATGTCCGCCTGGCTCATCCGCTCCTGGCCACGGAAGATGTCGTCGAGCAGTTCGTCGAGCTGCCGGGTGTCCGGCTGCTCCGTCACGGGCGCGTCGTCGGTCACGCCGACCAGCTACCCGGGCCCGAATCGGTCAAACGTCCCCACCCCCCGCTCACGCGGGGGTGGGCAGGGTGGCGCGGCGGGTGCGGACGGCCTGGGCCAGGTGGTCGAGGACCTCGGCCGTGGTGTCCCAGCCGATGCAGGCGTCGGTCACCGACTTGCCGTACTCCAGGTCGCGGGTGGGGTCCAGGTCCTGGCGGCCCGGCTGGAGGAAGCTCTCCAGCATGATGCCGACGATGCCCCGCTGGCCGGCGGCGAGCTGCGCGGCCACGTCGGCGGCGACCAGCGGCTCGTTGCGGTGGTCCTTGCCGCTGTTGGCGTGGCTGGCGTCGACCACCACGCGCTCGGGCAGCCCGGCCGCCCGCAGCAGGTCCAGCGCCCCCGCCACCGACTCCGCGTCGTAGTTGGGCCGGCCACCGCCACCGCGCAGCACCAGGTGCCCGTCGGCGTTGCCCCGGGTGTGCATGATCGCCGGGGTGCCGGAGACGTCGATGCCGGGGAAGACGTGCGGCACGCCGGCCGCCCGGATCGCGTCCACCGCCGTGGCGATGCTGCCGTCCGGGCGGTTCTTCATGCCGATCGGCATGGACAGGCCGGAGGCGAGCTGGCGGTGCACCTGGCTCTCCACCGTCCGCGCGCCGATCGCGCCCCAGGCCACCGTGTCGGCGATGTACTGCGGGGTGATCGGGTCGAGGAACTCGCAGCCCACCGGCAGGCCCAGCCGCAGCACGTCGAGCAGGAGCGCCCGGGCGGTGCGCAGCCCGGTGTTCACGTCGCCCGAGCCGTCCAGGCCGGGGTCGTTGATCAGGCCCTTCCAGCCCACGGTCGAGCGCGGCTTCTCGAAGTAGACCCGCATCACCACGAGCAGGTCGTCGGCCAGCCGGTCGGCGACCTGGCGCAGCCGGCCCGCGTACTCCAGGGCGGCGGCGGGGTCGTGCACCGAGCACGGGCCGACCACGACCAGCAGCCGGTCGTCGGCCCGGTCCAGCACCCGGGCGACGGCGCGCCGGCCGGCCACCACGGCCTCGGCCAGGGCCTCCTCCAGGGGCAGGTGGTGGTGCAGCAGGGCCGGGGTGGTCAGCGGCACGACACGGTCGATCCGCTGGTCGATGACCCGATGGGCGTCCGGGGTCGTCGTCACGGTGGGGTTCCTTCCGCCGACCGTGCCCGGGGCCGGCGCCCGGGATCGAGCCGGCTGCTCGAAAAGCGAAAGGGCAGGGAATCATCCCTGCCCGGCCGGCTCGAAGAGGAAGTGACGTCAGCTCATGGTCGAGTCACCGGCTCCTCCAGCCGGCTGCCTAAACCATCGATACGACCGCGTCACGCCCGTCAGCGTACCCGACGTCAGGGGCGCGTCCCACCCGCTCGTCGCGTACGCCACGCCCGGCGGGGGTATGGGGACGGCATGAGTCAGGACCAGAGCGACCAGGAGCGGATCGAGTCCCGCGCCCACCTGCTGCCCGAGGAGGCGGCGGTGGGCAGCGAGGATCCGGAGGCGCAGGCCGACGCGATCCTCGCCGAATCGGACATCCGGGAGGAGGACCGGAACGCCGCCCCGGACACGGTGCTGGAGCACCGGACCTCCGATCAGACCGTCACCCCCGTCGAGCCCCCCGACTGAGCGCTGGCGCCCCGGGCCCGCCGGGAACCCCGGTAGGTGGTCGCCCGCAACCACGCGAGCGGGCCGGTCACCCGCAGGCCCGGCGGCGCGTTGCCGATCGGATCGAAGGCCAGCGCGGCGTCCTCCCGGGCGCCGCGCCGGCCGTCCAGGCGCACCTCGCCGAACGGCCGCCACGGCCCGACCGCCGAGGCCACCGCGAGCACCAGCCGCGGCCCGTCGTCGCCGGCCGCCCCCGGGAATCCGGCCAGGCCGCGGCCCAGCTCCGGCGAGTCCGGGTCGGCCAGCACCGCCAGGTACAGCCGCCGCCGGCCGGCCCGGAAGGACATGATCGAGCTGTACGTCCCCGTGAAGCCGCGCCGGGGCAGCGGCAGGTGGCGCAGCACCGGTGCGGCGGCGCTGGAACTGGCCAGCAGGTCCACCGCCGGCTCCGGATCGCGGTGCAGCCGGATCCCCACCCCCAGCACGTCCGGCCAGCTCCCCGGCGTCGGCACCCCCTTGGACAGGCGGACCGTCGCCGGCCACCGGCCGGGCAGGTCGAGCAGCGGCACCCCGGTCGGCGGGCCCGGCGTACCCCAGATCAGGACCTCGGCGGAGAAGGTGCGGCCGGCGGGGTGCAGCAGCCGGCCACGCCGGAGCCGGGCCAGCGCGGCGGCGGCGCGTTCGACCGCCGACGTTGCGGGGGAGGACATGCGGGGCGAGTACCCCGGCGCGCGGCGACGATGCTCCCCGCACGTCACCTTTCCACCCGCGAGATCGGATAGCGTCGTGCCATGCCCGACAGCGGTTACCCCTGGCCGATCGAGACGACCCGACTGGACAACGGTCTGCGCGTGGTGGTGAGCGAGGACCGCACCGCCCCCGCCGTCGCCGTGAACCTCTGGTACGACGTGGGTTCCCGGCACGAGCCCGAGGGCCAGACCGGCTTCGCCCACCTCTTCGAGCACCTGATGTTCGAGGGCTCGGTCAACGTGGCGAAGACCGAGCACATGAGGCTCATCCAGGGCTCCGGCGGCTCGCTCAACGCCACCACGAACCCGGACCGGACCAACTACTTCGAGACGGTCCCGGCCGAGCACCTGGAGCTGGCGCTCTGGCTGGAGGCCGACCGGATGGGCGGGCTGGTCCCGGCGCTGACCCAGGAGACGCTGGACAACCAGCGGGACGTCGTGAAGAACGAGCGCCGCCAGCGCTACGAGAACGTGCCGTACGGCGACGCCTGGCTGCGGCTGCTGCCGCTGCTCTATCCGCCCGGGCATCCCTACCACCACGCCACGATCGGCTCGATGGCCGACCTGAACGCCGCCGACCTGGCCACCTTCCAGGCGTTCCACACCACCTACTACGCCCCGAACAACGCGGTGCTCACCGTGGTCGGCGACACCACGGCCGCCGAGGTGTTCGCGCTGGCCGACAAGTACTTCGGCGCCCTGCCGCCGCGCGAGGACATCCCGGCGGCCCCGGACGGGCGCACCGTCCCGGCCACCGGCCGGCCCGCCGTGGAGACGGTCACCGCCGAGGTGCCCGCCCCCCGGGTCTACGTCGCGCACCGCACCCAGCCGTTCGGCACCCCCGGCTACGACGTGGCCACGGTGCTCGCCACCGTGCTGGGCAGCGGCCGGGGCAGCCGGCTCTACCAGCGCCTCGCCGACGGCGAGCGGATCGCCCAGCCGGACCTGGTCGGGGCGTACGGGGTGGACCTGGCGCACGCCCCGGCGCCGCTGATCGCCACCGCCACGGCCCGTCCCGGCGTGTCCGGCGACCGGCTGCGCGAGGGGCTCGCCGAGGTGGTCGACGAGCTGGCCACCGTGCCGGTGACCGCCGCCGAGCTGGACCGGGCCAAGGCGTTGCTGAGCACCATGTGGTGGCGGCAGATGTCCACCGTGGACGGCCGGGCGGACACCCTCGGCCGGTACGCCACCCAGTTCGGCGACCCGGCCCGGGCCGGCGAGCGGCTGCCCGCCTGGCTCGCCGTCACCGCCGAGCAGATCGCCGAGCAGGCCGCCGAACTGCTGGGCGCGGCCGACCGGGCGACCCTCACCTACCTGCCCGAGGAGACCTCATGACGCTGATCGCCACCCGTCCCGGACCGGGCGCCGCCCGCCCGTACCGGTTCCCGCAGGTGGTCCGCCGGTCCGCCGCCGGCGGCCAGGTCGTCGCCGCGCACCTGCCCGGGCAGAACCTCGCCGTCGCGCTGCTGCTGCTCGACGGCGGCGCCGGCCGGGAGCCGGTCGGCAAGGAGGGGCTCGGCGGGGTGCTGGCCAAGGCGCTGGAGGAGGGCACCGCGCAGCGGGACGCCACCGCGTACGCCCTGGCCATCGAGGCGCTCGGCACCGAGCTGGTGACCGGCCTGGACTGGGACTCGTTCCAGGTGAGCGTGCAGGTGCCGGTCGACCGGCTGAGCGCCGCCGTGGAACTGCTCACCGAGGCGGTACGCACGCCGAAGCTCGACCCGGTCGACGTGCGGCGGGTCCGCGACGACGAGGCGACCGCCCTGCGGATGGACTGGGCGAACCCGGGCCCGCGGGCCGACGCCGTGCTGCGCGCCGACCTGTTCGGGGCGGACAACCGCTGGGGCCGCCCCCTGTACGGCGACCCGGAGAGCGTGGCCGCCCTGGACGTGGACGACGTCACCGTCTTCCACTCCGAGTGGTTCATCCGCCCCGGCACGCTGATCGTCGCCGGTGACCTGGACCGGGTCGACCTCGACGCGCTCGCCGCGACGGTGTTCACCGGTGCCGGCGGCGCGGCGGCGGACAAGGGCGGGCCCATCGAGGTGCCGCTGTCCGACCGGCGGCGGATCATCCTGGTCGACCGTCCCGGCTCGGTGCAGTCCACGCTCCGGCTCGGGCACCCGTCGCCCCACCGGGCCCACCCGGACCACGTGCCGATGACGCTGGCCGGCACGGTGCTCGGCGGGGCCTTCACCTCCCGGCTCAACCACCTGATCCGCGAGGTGCGCGGCTACACGTACGGGATCCGCGGCGACTTCGCCTCGTCCCGCCGGTTCGGCCGGTTCGCGATCAGCTCCGGCGTGCAGACCGCGGTGACCGCGCCGGCCCTGGTCGAGGCGGTCGGTGAGGTGTCGCGTACCCAGCTGACCGGGGTGACCGAGGACGAGCTGACCGTGGCCCGCTCCTGGCGGGCCGGCCAGCTCTCGGTCGAGCTGCAGAGCCCCCGGGCCATCGCCTCGGCACTGACCACGCTGGTCGTGCACGACCTGCCGGACGACTACCACGCCCGGCTGCGCGAGGCGCTGCTCGCCGCGACCGTCGAGGAGGTCTCCGCGGCGGCCGCCGCCCACCTGCACCCGGAGTCGCTCACGCTGGTCGTCGAGGGCGACGCGGCGGTGATCCGGGACGAGCTGGTGGCCGCCGGCCTCGGCGAGGTGGTCGACCACACGTCCTGACCGGATTCCGGTGGGGTGCCGGCCGCGGCGATGTGATTCCCGTCGCGTCCGGCGGGTCGCGTGCGCCCGGGGCGCGGGCGCGGATGCTCCGGCCCGGGCCCCGGACGGCCGGGAATTCTCCGTCGGCGGCCCGTCGCTCGGCGGTGTCGTTGCCGGCCGACCGGCCGATCGCCGAAGGGTGCGCGGGCGGCCGGCGGCCCGCGCGCTGGGAAAGGCTTCCCGCCGGGCCCGCCCGGATGGGTAGCCTCGCGGGCATGAGGATCGGCATTGTGGGGGCCACCGGCCAGGTCGGTGGCGTGATGCGGCAGGTGCTGGCGGAGCGCGAGTTCCCGGCGGAGCAGGTGCGGCTGTTCGCCTCGGCCCGGTCGGCGGGGCGCACGCTGCCCTGGCGCGGCGGCGAGGTCACCGTCGAGGACGCGGCCACCGCGGACTACCGCGGCCTGGACATCGTGCTCTTCTCGGCGGGCAAGGGCACGGCCAGGGAGCTGGCCCCCCGGGTCGCCGAGGCCGGCGCGGTCGTCATCGACAACTCCTCGGCGTACCGGATGGACCCGCAGGTGCCGCTGGTGGTCGCCGAGGTCAACCCGCACGCCATCGCCGACCGGCCCAAGGGCATCGTGGCCAACCCGAACTGCACCACCATGGCGGCCATGCCGGTCCTGCGCCCGCTGCACCGGGAGGCCGAGCTGGTCAGCCTGGTGGTGGCCACCTACCAGGCGGTCTCCGGGGCCGGCCTGGCCGGCGTGGCCGAGCTGGACGAGCAGGTCCGCAAGGTCGCCGAGCACGCCGCCGGGCTCGCCTTCGACGGCTCGGCCGTGGAGTTCCCCGCGCCGCGGTCGTTCGCCCGTCCGATCGCGTTCAACGTGCTCCCGCTGGCCGGCTCGATCGTCGACGACGGCTCCAACGAGACCGACGAGGAGCAGAAGCTGCGCAACGAGAGCCGCAAGATCCTGGGGATCCCCGGCCTCAAGGTCTCCGGGACGTGCGTCCGGGTGCCCGTCTTCACCGGCCACTCGCTCCAGATCAACGCGCGCTTCGCCCGCCCGATCACCCCGGCCCGGGCCCGGGAACTTCTCGACGGCGCGCCGGGCGTGGCGCTCTCCGACGTGCCGACCCCGCTCCAAGCGGCCGGTCAGGACCCGACGTACGTGGGGCGGATCCGGGCCGACGAGACCGTCGAGCACGGCCTGGCCCTCTTCTGCTCGAACGACAACCTGCGCAAGGGCGCGGCGCTCAACGCCGTGCAGCTCGCCGAACTGGTCGCCGCGGAAGGGCGCTGATCCCCATGGCGGACGAGCGCACCCGGCAGGCCCTGACCGACCTCGTGGCGAACCGCCGGCTCGGCGTGCTCGCCACCCTGAAGCGGGACGGCCGGCCCCAACTGTCCACGGTGGTCCACTTCTTCGACCGGGACGCCGGGGTCATCCGGATCTCGGTCACCGACGGCCGGGCCAAGACCGCCAACCTGCGCCGCGACCCCCGGGCCAGCTTCCACGTGAGCAGCGAGGACGGCTGGGCGTACGCGGTGGTGGAGGCCCGGGCCGAGCTGACCCCGGTCGCGGAGCGGCCGGACGACCCGACCGTCGAGGAACTGGTCGGGCTCTACCGGGCGGTGCAGGGCGAACACCCGGACTGGGACGACTTCCGGCGGGCCATGGTGGCCGAGCGCCGGCTGGTGCTCCGGCTGCACGTCGAGCGGCTCTACGGAATGCCCCCGCGCGGCTGACCGGCCGGGTGCCCGGCGGCGTTACCTCGTTCGCGCCGCCGGGTAGACCGCGGTGCCGACACCGAGAGGGGAGCACCATGACAACGGTCGGAGAGTTCATGACGACCCGGTTGGTGACGATGAACGGCAGCGACACCCTCACCGCCGCGGCACAGGAGATGCGCGACAGCGCCATCGGCGACGTGGTGGTGACCGATGGTGACAACGTGGTCGGCATCGTCACGGACCGGGACATCACGGTCCGGGGCGTGGCCGAGAACCTGGATCCCAACACCACGCAGCTCGACCAGATCACCAGCAAGGACGTGGTGACGGTCAGCCAGTACGACGACGCGGTGGCCGCCACCGACCTCATGCGCACCTACGGGGTACGCCGGCTGCCCGTGACCGAGGACGGCCGCCTCATCGGCCTGGTGTCGATGGGTGACCTGGCCGTCGAGCGGGAACCCCAGTCCGTGCTCGCGGACGTCAGCGCCGACGACCCGAACAACTGACCCGTCCGCCGCGGTGACGCCGGCCCCCGGTTCGGGGGCCGGCGTTCGCGCGTCCGAGGCTCCTGGCGGGTGACTCACCCGAACCGGGCGAGGTTGACCCCGTACCCGGCGGGGACCCGTCCTCGGACGTCGGAGGGCGCGGATCGCGGGAGGAGTCGCCCGATGGACATGACCACCACCAGATTCTTCGAGGACCTGGACCGGCGGGGGTTCGAACCGCTGTTGGCCAAGACCTCCGGAACGCTCCGGTTCGACCTGCACGAGGGGCCGCAGACCACGCACTGGCTGCTGGAGATCGACCGGGGCAACCTCCGCGTCCGGCAGGAGGACCAGGAGGCCGACACCGTGGTGGGTACCGAGCCGCGGCTCTTCGGCGAGCTGGTCAGCGGCCAGGAGAACGCCATCGCGGCGCTGCTGCGGGGAGACATGACGGTCTCCGGCGACCTGCGTCTGGTGTTGCAGGTGGAACGGATCTTCCCTGGTCCGCCGGATTCGCGCGGGCCGCACCACTCGTTCGAGAGGAGGACTGCCTGATGCCCGGGAGCAGCACCGTCCGGATCCTGGACGGCAACACGTTCGTGGTCTCCGAGGACACCGGTGACATCGAGGCCACGCCGACCGAGCCGACCGGCCTCTTCTCGATCGACACGAGGTTCCTGTCGAAATGGGTGCTCACCGTCAACGGTGAGCGCCTCAACGCGCTCTCCTACGACGACCTCCAGTACTACGAGGCCCGGTTCTTCCTGGTGCCGGGCATGGCCACGCACTACATCGACGCCAAGTTGTCGATCATCCGGGAGCGGGCGGTGGGCGGCAGCTTCCGGGAGACGCTGACCATCCTCAACCACGACGAGAAGGCGGTGGACCTGGAGATCCGGATGGACGCCGGCTCCGACTTCGCCGACCTCTTCCAGGTCAAGGACGAGATCCTCAACAAGAAGGGCGAGATCTACGCCGAGGCGGAGCCCGACAAGCTGCGGCTCGGCTACCGACGGGGCAACTTCCGGCGGGAGACGGTCATCGCCGCCTCCCGGCCGGCCCGCTACGACCGCAACGGGTTCGCCTGGACCATCCACCTGGAACCCAACGAGCAGTGGGACACGGCCATCGACGTGCAGACGCACGCGGTCGGCCCGGGCGGCCGGGACCTGCGGATGGGGCTGCGGGCCCACGGCACCGAGCGGCTGGCCCTCCAGCACGACCTGGAGCAGTGGATCGCCAAGGCGCCGAAGGTGAACAGCGAGCACGGCCAGGTGGCGTCGACCTACCGGCGCAGCCTCATCGACCTGGCCGCGCTGCGGTTCTCGCCCCTCTCGCTGGGCGGGCAGACGCTGCCGGCCGCCGGCCTGCCCTGGTTCATGACCATGTTCGGCCGGGACAGCATCTTCACCTGCCTCCAGGTGCTGCCGTTCGCGCCCGAGATGTCGAAGACGACGCTGCGCATCCTCGGCGCGTTGCAGGGCACCCGGTTCGACGACTTCCGCGACGAGGACCCGGGCCGGATCCTGCACGAGATGCGCTACGGCGAGACGGCCGCCTTCGAGGAGCAGCCGCACTCCCCGTACTACGGCTCGGTGGACGCGACGCCGCTGTTCATCGTGCTGCTCGACGAGTACGAGAAGTGGAGCGGCGACGTCGCGCTGGTGAAGGAGCTGGAACGGGAGTGCCGGGCCGCGCTGAAGTGGATCGACGACTACGCCGACCTGGTCGGGAACGGCTACATCTGGTACGAGCGGCGCAACACCGACACCGGCCTGGAGAACCAGTGCTGGAAGGACTCCTGGGACTCCCTCTCGTACTCCGACGGCACGCTGCCGCCGTTCCCCCGGGCCACCTGTGAGGTGCAGGGGTACGCGTACGACGCGAAGATGCGGGCCGCCCGGCTGGCCCGGGAGTTCTGGGGCGACCCCGCGTACGCCGACCAGCTGGAACGCGAGGCGGCGGAGCTCAAGGAGCGGTTCAACCGGGACTGGTGGGTGGCCGACGGGGGCTTCTACGCCCTGGGGCTGGACCCGAACGGCCGGCAGTGCGACGTGCTCAGCTCCAACATCGGCCACCTGCTGTGGAGCGGCATCGTGCAGGAGGACCGGGCGGAGCAGATCGCCGCGCACCTGGTCGGCCCGCGGCTCTTCTCCGGGTGGGGCGTGCGCACGCTGGCCGAGGGCGAGGTCCGCTACAACCCGATCGGCTACCACAACGGCACGATCTGGCCGTTCGACAACTCCTTCATCGCCTGGGGCCTGCGCCGGTACGGCTTCGCCGAGGAGGCCGCCACCGTCGCCAACGGGATCCTGGACGCGGCGCGGTACTTCGACGGGCGGCTGCCGGAGGCGTTCGGCGGCTACCAGCGGGAGCTGACCAAGTTCCCGGTGGAGTACCCGACGGCGTGCAGCCCGCAGGCCTGGTCGACCGGGACCCCGCTGCTGCTGATCCGGACGATGCTGGGGCTGGAGCCGCACGAGGGGCACCTCGCGGTGGACCCGCGGCTGCCGGTCGGCATGGGTCGCATCGAGGTGCTGGACATCCCGGGCCGGTGGGGCCGGGTGGACGCCTTCGCCCGGGGCCGGCTGGACCTGCACAACCTCGCCTCCTGACCCGAGGCACCTGCGCGCCGCCGGCCGGGAGGCCGGCGGCGCGCCGCCGTGGGCTCAGTGCCCGGGCAGCAGCGTGTCGCCGTGCGCCTCGCTGCGGGGGAGCAGGCAGAACTCGTTGCCCTCCGGGTCGGCCAGCACGGTCCAGCGGGGAAGCTCGCGCACCACCGTGGCGCCCGCCTCCAGCACGGCGGCCCGCTCCTCGGCGTCGCCCACCAGGTCGAGGTGGATCCGGCCGGGGCCGGGCAGGTCGTCGACCGGGCTGATCCAGACGTCGGGCCGGCGGCCGGCGGGGTCGCGCAGCAGCACCGACTCGTCCGGCTCCAGCGACCGGTCGCCGAGCTTGACCCGGTCCTCCTCGACCACGGGCAGCCCGGTCACCGTGCTCCAGAACGGGGCGAGCAGGTAGGGGTCGCGGCAGTGGATGACGATCGCGGTGAGATCGGGCATGCCCTGCACCGTAGTCGGCTCAGGCCGGCGGCAGGACGCTGTCCAGGAACGCGGCGGTGACCGCCCGGATGTCGGGGCGGTCCAGGGCCAGCGCGTGCCCGCCGTGGGTGAGCCAGAGGTGCGCCGGGTGGCCCGCGGCGAGCAGCCGGCCCGCCAGCCCGACCGACTGGGCGGCCGGCACCGCGGCGTCGTCGCGACCCTGCACGAGCAGCACGGGCACGCCCGAACCCAGGTGGCTGGCGACGGTGGCGTCGGCGGTCGCCGCGTCGCCCGCGGCGGGCGGGTGGCCCAGCAGGCCCGCCCAGGGGTCGTCGTGCCGGCGCAGCCGCCGCCAGTCCGGGTCCAGCGGGTCCACCGGCGCCCAGTAGGCGAGCACCCCGTGGACGTCGCCCGGCCGCTCCACCCCGCGCAGGCCCAGGTGCAGGGCCAGCATGGCGCCGGCCGAGTCGCCGCCGACCAGCAGCGGCAGCCCGCCCGCTGCGGCCCGGGCGGCCCGCGCGGCGGCGCGTACGTCGTCGAGCTGGGCCGGCCACCGGGCCTCGGCCGCGAAGCGGTAGGTCGCGGGCACCACCCGCAGCCCGAGCGGGGCGAGCGCGGCCCCGTCCTCGTCGGAGCGGGCCCGCCACCCACCGCCGTGGATCCAGAGCAGTACGGCGCGATCAGTCATCCGGCCATGCTGGCCGCTGTGACCCCGCCACGGCGAGCCGCTCTGCCGACGGCAGAGGGAGGCGACTTTCGCCCCTACGGTCCCGTAACCTACTCGGGGTAAAGTTGGCGGATGTCGGAACTCGTGTACCCGCCCGTGATCCTCGCCGCCAAGACGATGTTCCGCGCTCTCGACCTGCGCCTGCGCGTGGAGGGCAGCCACCACGTGCCGCGCACCGGCGGGGCGGTGCTGGCCTCGAACCACGTCAGCTACCTCGACTTCATCTTCTGCGGCTACGGCGCGCGCGACTCCCGCCGGCTGGTCCGGTTCATGGCCAAGGACTCCGTCTTCCGGCACAAGGTCTCCGGCCCGCTTATGCGCGGCATGAAGCACATCCCGGTCAACCGGGCCGCCGGCGCCGGCTCGTACGCCTCGGCGGTGAGCGCGCTGCGCCGCGGCGAGGTGGTCGGCGTCTTCCCGGAGGCGACGATCAGCCGCTCCTTCATGGTGAAGGACCTGAAGAACGGCGCGGCCCGGATGGCCCAGGAGGCCGGCGTGCCGCTGCTGCCGGTGGCGCTCTGGGGCACCCAGCGGCTGTGGACCAAGGGCCGGCCGCGCACCCTGACCCGCCGGCACACCCCGATCACCATCCTGGTCGGCGAGCCCATCGACCCGGCCGCCCACCCGGACGGCAACGCCCTCACCGCCGAGCTGCGCACCCGGCTCACCGCGCTGGTCGACCGGGCCCAGCGGGAATATCCCGACCAGCCCGCCGGCCCGGACGACACCTGGTGGCAGCCGGCCCACCTGGGTGGCACCGCGCCCACCCCGGAGCAGGCCGCCGAGCTGGACCGCCCGGGTCGCCGTACCCCCGCCTCCTGATCCGCGGCGGGCCCGCAGCGTCGCGGCAGGGTGCCGGCGCCGGCCGGCTGGGCGCGGGTCAGCAGGCGGAGCCGGGGCGGTCCCGCGCCGGGACGTCCTGGCGGGGCCAGGCCGTCTCCTCCGCCAGGGCCGGGCGGTAGTAGTCGTCGCGGGACAGGAACTCGACCGGCAGCGAACCCGGCAGGGTCACCGCGCCCCGGGTCGGGCCGGGCGCCGGGCCCATCCGGACCGCCAGGGTGTCCCGCTCCGGCGGGGAGAGGTCCACGAGCTCGGGGCGGTCCAGCCGGTACGCGGCCACCGAGCGGCGCACCTGCCGGGCCAGCGCGGCGACCAGGTCGACGGCGCCGGCGAGCGCCAGCGCCGGCTGGCGGATGGTGCGCAGCGCGTCGCAGACGACCCGCAGCTCGCCGGTGCCGTCGGGGCTCTCGGTGACTTCCAGACGGGACGGCCACTGCCAGCGGATCTGCCCGCTGACCAGGCGGGACAGCCGGACCGGGCGCCGGTGCCGGGCGTCCGTCCGGCCGTCCCGCCCGGAGACCAGGGACAGCTCGGAGCCGGTGCAGACGTACGCCAGGCGACGGTCGGTCACGGTGACCGCCGCCGGGGTGGGCAGCGCCCAGGACCGGAGATCGTCGGTGGGGCCGAGCAGGTGACCGGCCACCAGCAGCCGGTGCTGCCCGAGCAGGTGCTCACCCGGCTCGGGGAGCAGGGCGTAGCGCCGGTCGAGCAGGGGACGGGTGGGATCGTCATCCGCGTCGAAGCGGTGCGGCCCGATGAAGAAGGGTGCGGCGTCCTCCTGCACGGTCACGACCTCCCGGTGGCGGTTGGCGACACGTCGAGCCTCGCCCACCTCGAAGCGGCTGTCATGACACCCGTTAGGGGGTCGGCCGGTCGGCGGACGCCTGTGACCGGTAGATGCCGATATCTTCCGGCCGGACGAGGCCGTCCTCGATCGCCCGGGCGAGCAGCGCCGCCTTCGTGGCAGCCGGCCGCCCCGCCCGGGTGTACTTGATCCGCGCCCGGTCCACGTACTGCTTCACGGTGTGCTCGCTGATCCGCATCCGGCGCGCCACCGACGCCTTCGACATCGACTGGAACCACAGCAGCAGGGCCTCGCGCTCCTTGTCGGACAGGGCCGGCCGGTCCGGTCGGGCGTCGCCCACGATGGCGCCGGCCAGCGCCGGCGGCACGTACGGGCGGTCGCTCGCCGCCGCGAGCACCGTGGCCACGCAGTGCTCCCGGCCCTCGTGCTTGGCCAGGAACGCCACCGCGCCGGCGTCCAGCGCGGCCAGCATGGTCTCCGGGTCGGTGTGCTCGGAGTAGACCACCACCCGGCGGCCCGCGGCGCTCAGCTCGGCGAGCCTGTCGAGCACCATGCGCCCGTGCAGCCGCAGGTCGAGCAGGACCACCTCGGCCTCCGGGGCGTCCCGCAGCACCACGTCCGGGTCGTCCCCCGTGGCCAGCACCCGCAGCCGCGGCTCGCCGGCCAGCCAGGCCCGTACCCCGTCGATCACGACCGGATGGTCGTCCACGATCGCCACGCCCACCGGCGGCCCGCCGGTCACGTCCTCCGCCACCGCGTCTGCGTCCATCTGATCTCCCCGTCCCGCTCGTGCAGGTGTTCCACCGACCCGTCCCCGTCCCCGCCGGGCGGGCCGGTCGCGTCCGGCCCGTCGTGGTCGGGGGTGACGAGGCTGACCACCACCTCGTCCGGGCCGGCCACCACGGTCAGCCGGGCCCAGCCGCGGGCGCCGGCTAGCGCGGCGGTCGCCGGGTCGGCCAGCCGCCGCCGGACCTCGACCGGCAGCTCCGGCGGAGCCCCGACGGCGACCAGTTCGATCGGCAGGCCGTTCCGTTCCGCCAGGTCGGCGGCGGCGCGCAGCTCGTGCAGCAGCGGATCCGGCACGTCGTCCGACTCGGCGATCAGCCGGCGCAGCCGGGCCGCCGCCAGCACGGCGCGGCGGCGCACCGCCGGGTCGGCCGGATCGGCCTCGCCGGACGCGAGGGCGGCCAGCACCTCCTCGGCGGTGCCGCTCACCAGGGCCAGCCGGGCCTGCCGGTCCCGCCGGGCCCGTTCCGCCGCGTCCCGCTCCGCCGCCACGGCCAGGGCCGCCGCGGCGGTGGCGGCCCGGTCGCGGGCCAGCGCCGCGATCGCCGCCGCCCCGGCGAAGACGGCCACCGGCAGCGACGAGGTGCCGTAGACGTACATGGCGTAGCGGCTGAGGTCGGCCGGGGCGGTGGCGCCGTGCAGGACCACCGCGGCCAGGGCGATGGTCGCGTGCGCGGCGAGCAGCGCGAGCAGCCAGCTCAGCGGCCGCCGCCAGAGCACCAGCAGGAAGAACCAGGCCAGCCCGCCCCACACCCAGTTGGCCGTGGTGAAGAGCTGCCGCTCACCGGCCGCCGCGAAGACCACCCCGTCGACCACCAGCAGCGCCACCGCCAGCAGCCGGGCGGGCGGCAGCCCACCGCGCAGCAGGCGTACGCCGGCCGCGACGCCGACCGCCGCGGTCACCAGCCAGCCGGCGGCCACCACCGGCGGGGCGGCCAGCCGGGACCAGGAGCCGAGCAGCGCCGGCAGACCGATCGCCAGGTGCCAGGCCAGCGCGATGACCACCGCCACGATCCGGGCGCCCCGGTCCGAGGCGTCGCCCACCGCGTGCGCCGCGGTGGCGGCCGCCCCGGGACCGGCGCGCTCCGGCGTCCGCTGCCGCACGATCGCCGGGGCCGCCGTGCCGGTCCCGACCGTTCTCGACTCAGTGGACACCGGACCACTCCAGCCGGATGCGGGTGCCGGCACCAGGGGCGGAGGTCACGACCGCGCGGCCGCCCACCGTGGCCATCCGGCCGTGGATCGACTCGCGCAGCCCGTACCGGTGGGCCGGGACGGTGGCCGGGTCGAAGCCGGGCCCGTCGTCGGCCACCTCGACCACGACGGCGCCGCCGTCCGGGATCAGACGCAGCGTGGCGGTGGCGCCCGGCGCGTGCCGGACCACGTTGGCCAGCGCGGCGCCGGCGCTGTCGGCGAGCGCCGCGGCGACCGTGCCGGGCACCCGGCACGGCACGAGCGTCGCGTCCACGGTCAGCTCGGGCAGGCGGGCGAGGACCGCCCGCAGCCGCTCGTCGAGGGCCACCGCGCCGGCCGGCATGGCCCGCGCGTCGGCCAGGGCGGTGAGGGTACGCAGGTCGGCCGCGCACCGCTCGCGCAGCGCGGCGGACGGGCCGGGCACCGCGCCCAGCCCCACCATGGTGAGCGTGGCGAGAACGGTGTCGTGCAGGTCCCGGTTCTGCCGCCGCTCGGCCTCCCGGGCGGCCCGCCCCACCACGGCGTCCCGCGACAGCCGCTGGTAGTCCCCGAAGGCGGCGTCGGCGCGCCCGATCCGGCGGCGCATCACCGTGGTCATCACCGCCGTGCAGCCGGTCTGCACGAGCAGCGTCCCGGCGTGCGCCCGCGCCTCGACCGGGTTGCCGGCCAGGGCGGCGCCGGTCGCGTAGCCGGCGGTGACCAGCAGCCCGGCCGGGACCGACCAGCGTGCCGGGGCGGTGGCCTGCGCGTTGATCACGGTGGTGCTGGCCAGCACCGCCAGCCAGCTCCCCTCGCCGGGCAGCACCTCCGGCGCGACCAGCCAGGGGATCGCCAGCGCGGCCGCGGTGGTCAGCGCCACGTCGCCGGCCACCAGCGGACCCGTGAACCCGAACCGGAGCGCGCGGACCGCGTACCAGACGGACCAGGCCGTGAGCGCGGCGACCGCCGGCACCAGCAGCGTCACCCGGACCGGCGGGGTGCACACCGACAGCGCCACCACCGCGGCGACCAGCCCGCAGGTGAGCCGGAGCAGCGCCGGCAGGGTGGTGAAGATCAGGGTGAACGCGCCGCCCGCCGGCCGGTCCAGCGCGGACGGCGGCAGGGTCGTGGCGGCTACGACCGGCATCGGGGGAGGTGTCCTTCCGGCAGCGACCCGGTCGGGTCCGCACGGTAGATCGACGCCGGAGAATAACACGTGCACGCGGGGCCGGTCACCCTCGGTGCGCGGCGCGTCGCTGTGGAGTTTCAGCCGCCGGCGGGCCCGCTCCGGCCCGTTCCGGCGTGGGCCACGGCGAGCAGGTGCGCGCTGGCCCCGAGCACCGACGGGTCCCGTTCGAACGTCTCGGCGCAGGCCACCGCCTCGGCGAAGAGCCGCTCGGCCGGGCCGGTGCCGAGCGCGTTCAGCACCGGCCACAGCGGACCCTCCACCCCGTACAGCGCGGGGGCGGGCAGGCCGGCCGCCACGAACTCGTCCACCAGCTGTTCGGGGCGGTGGAAGTAGGCCGTCGTGAAGCCGGTCCGCGGGTCGTTCACCCCGGTCGCGTACTCCTCGCGCAGCAGCGGACGGTTGTGCTCGTCCGCCCGCCCCTGCACGGTCAGGTCGATGAGGGCCGCGTTGCGGCTGATGGCGGCCGCGAGCACCGGCCCACCGGGCCGGGTCAGCCGCGCCGCCTCGCGCAGCGCCGCCACCCGGTCCGCCCGGTCGGGCAGGTGGTAGAGCGGGCCGAGCAGCAGGGTCGCGTCCGCCGAGCCATCGGGCAGCGGCAGGCGCCGGGCGTCACCCACGGTCGCGGTGATCCCCGGGTACGCCGCCCGCGCCGCCGCCACGTGCGCCGGCACCAGATCGACCAGGTGCACCCGGTGCCCGCCCGAGGCGAGCCAGCCGGCGTACGCGCCGGGGCCGCCGCCGACGTCCAGCACCTCGGCCGGCGTGGGCGGCAGCAGCCGGGTGAGCAGGTCGCGCGTGCGGCGCGCCTCCAACCGTCCCTGCGGCGACCGGTCCAACCGGTCCGCCTCGGCGAAGACCTCGGTGTAGTAACGCCGGATGTCCGGCTCGGCGGGTCGATGCTGCGGCATCCGTCGATGGTGGACGGCCCGCGGCGAACGGTCACCCGGTTTACCGTCCGGGCCGCTGGCCGTCCTCCTCGTCAAGGAGAACGGCGGCTGGCGGATCTGCGAGTGACGGCGCGGCGGGCGTCGCTGTGACATCCCGGGTGGGGTGAGCGCTGAGGGGCATGAGGTCGGTGACCGGCGCGTCCACGGCGAGGCCGGCCGGTCGACCCACCGAACTCCGGCGCCGGGGCGGGCCACTTCGACCCTCCACCCGGCCGGCGCCGGCACCGCGGCCCGCACGGAGGACCTCCCAGGCCCCCGTGCCGGGTCGCGGTCCGCGCCCGATCCGGCGCGGCGGGGCGGCGGCCGGATACCCCGGCCGCCGCCTCACCCACCGTCACCTACCGGGCGGACGCCTCGTCGGCGCGCCGGCGCAGCCACTCCAGCGCCGGCCCGGCGTGCCGCAGCACCGAGATGTGCCCGTCCTCCGGGTAGCGGCGCAGCTCGGCGGAGGGACAGCGCTTGGCCAGCCACTCGGCGTGCGCCACCGGGGCGATCCCGTCCCGCTCGCCGTGCACCAGCAGCACCGGCGGCGTCACCTCGGCGGGGTCGAAGCCCCACGGGTGCACGTACGCCAGGTCGTCGTCGATGAGCCCGCCCGGGCCGCCCCGCGTCGCCGGGCCCACCACAGTGTCGAACCAGGACCACTCGCCGTGCAGCGCGGCCAGGTCGGCCGGGGTGAACTCCGGGTCGTACTCGGCGCCGGACGCCTCGTGCGCCTCCTTGGCCGCACGTCCCGCGGCGGCGGCCCGCAGCGACGCCACCCCGGCGGGCACCATGCCGGCGAACCAGTCCAGGCCGTCCGCCCCGTACGGGGCCAGGCCGGCGCCGACCACTGCCGCGACCACCCGGTCGGGCAGGAGCGCGGCGCAGGCCAGAGCGTGTGGACCGCCGCCGGAGTGGCCCATCACGGCGAACCGGTCGAGGCCCAGCGCGTCGGCCACCGCGGCGACGTCGGCGGCCGCCGAGGCGATGTCGCGCCCCGGCCGCGGCGTCGACCCGCCGTAGCCGGGGCGGTCGTGCGAGACCCAGCGCAGGCCGAGCCGGTCGGCGGCGGCGAACAGCGGCGCGGGCGGTGCGCCGATGTTCGGCGTGCCGTGGTGCCAGAAGACGGCGAGCCGGTCGGACCCGCCGGTGTCGTAGACGTGCAGCGTGCGGCCGTCGGCCAGCCGGAGATCCGTCTCGGTCACCATGAGCGGAGAGTACGTCGGCCCGGCCCTCGCCGCCGCCCGCTACGGGCGGGCCGGCACCGGTAGCTCGCGGCGGCGGGTCTTCCGGTCACCGCGACCATGTGGCAGGCGCCGGAGGAGGGGCGGCGTCCGGCGGCGTACCTGTTCGCTCGTAAGCCCTGACGGCTGTGGTCCAGGTCACATCCTTGGTTTCGGTGGAGCTGTCGAATCGGTCGGCCCTCGGCCGTCGGCAGGGTGGAGGCCGGCGCAGGGCCGGTCACGAAGGAGGCACCATCATGCGACTCACCATCACCACGTTCCTGACCCTGGACGGCGTCATGCAGGCCCCCGGCGGCATGGAGGAGGACCGCAGCGGCGGATTCGACCTGGGTGGCTGGCTGCCGCCGCACTTCGACGAAACGGTCGGCGGGTGGATGGGCGAGACCCTCGAGCGGGCCGAGGCCCTGCTGCTCGGCCGCCGCACCTACGACATCATGGCCGCGTACTGGCCGCACGTGACCGACCCGGCCCAGGGCGGCCCGGACAACCCGCTCAACCGGCTGCCGAAGTACGTCGCCACCAACCGCGACGACGAGCTGACCTGGTCGGGCTCGCACCGCCTGGACGGTGACCTGGCGGCCGCGGTCACCGAACTCAAGAACCGCCCCGGCGGGGAACTCCAGGTGCACGGCAGTGGCGCCCTCGCCCGGTCGCTGATGCGGGAGGGGCTCATCGACACGTACCAGCTGCTGGTCTTCCCGGTGGTGCTGGGGCGCGGGCAGCGACTCTTCGCCGACGGCGTGCCCCCGGCGGGCCTGCGGTTGACCGGCACCCGCACCTCCGGCACCGGGGTGACCATGCTGACCTACGACAGCGCGGGCGCGCCGGCCTTCGGCAACGTGTGAGGGCGGGCGGTGCGGTCGCTGCCGGGCTATCGTCCGGTGTTGTGACGGCCGAGGCAGCGGGCATCTTCCGGAGGACGGCGATCGAGCGGTCGGATCAGCGGATCGCCTGGGAGCGGACCGACCAGGCCTTCTTCGCTGCCGGAGCCTGTCACATCCTGGCCTGGGTCTGCCGGGACGTCTACCCTGACCGGCCGATCGGGATGGCAGGGGTGCGCTTCGCGGGCGACTGGCAGATCTTCCATGCCTACGCGGTGTGGGACGGCTGGGCGTTCGATCACTCGGGCTGGAACCCGGAGCCGCAGTTGCTGGCCGCCAACACGGCCTTCGAAGGCCGCCCGCTGGAGCGCGTCGAGGTCGTCGAAGGTCTTGCCGAGTTCTGCGCAACGCACCACAGCCGCATGCCGGACCAGTACTGGCGCGACCCGCTGCCACGTGCTCGCAACTACGTGAGCCGATACACCCCACCCTGGGAATAGGGCCTCCGGTCATCGGCGCGCGGGCCGGCGTCCGCGACCCGCTACCTTGGCCCTCATGACGGACGAGGCGCCCGTGGTCGTGGTCGTGCCCTACGATCCGGCCTGGCCGGAGCGATTCACGGTCGAACAACGGCTGTTGTCGGAGGCACTGCCTGCGGCACTGAGCATCGAGCACATCGGATCGACCAGCATCCCCGGATGTGCGGCCAAGCCCATCATCGACATCCAGATGGCGGTACCTGACGTCGACGCCGTCGTCGCGGATCTCCGACCACTCGAGCTGCTGGGGTACGTCTACCGGCCGACGGCCTTCCCCGAGGACAGGGATCACCTGTTCTTCGCGAAGGACACCGCCGGGAAGCGGACCCACCACCTGCACGTCTTCCACGTCACGTCGTCGGTACCTGAGGCGAACCGGGTCTTTCGCGCCTATGTCGCGGCCAACCCCGACGCCGCCCGTCGCTACGAGGTGGCGAAGAGACGTGCGGCCGAGCGGTGTCCCGACAGCCGGGCCCAGTACGGTGCCGCGAAGGAGGAAGCGATGACGCAGTTGTCGGCTGAGGCCCGGCGGTGGAGCGAGGCCGCCGGGCAACAGTCACCAGGGGACTGACCGGTCCGGCCGTCCGCCGAGGCCTACCTGTCGTACCTCGGCGTTACGGTCTCGAGCACCTACCGCTCCCGGACGCCCGGCGTCCCTCGACGAAGGGCTTTCATGGCACGCGTACTGCTGGACGTCACCATGTCGCTGGACGGGTTCATGGCCGGCCCGGACGTCAGCGTGGAGAACCCGATGGGCGTCGGCGGGCTCCGCCTGCACGAGTGGATCTTCGAGGCCTCGTCGAACGAGGTGGACGCGGAGATCAATCGGGGCATGCAGACGGGCACGGGCGCCGTGGTGCTCGGCCGGCGGACGTTCGACGTCGGCGTCGACGTCTGGAACGACACCCCCTTCCCGGTGCCCTGCCTCGTGCTGACCCACCACCCCCTCGCCGAGCGGGTCGAGAAGAGCGGCACCTTCACCTTCGTCACCGACGTCCGGGACGCCTTCGACCGGGCCACCACGGCCGCGGGCGACCGCGACGTACGCCTGATGGGCGCGACGGTCGGCCAGCAGTTCCTGGCCGCCGGTCTGGTCGACGAGATTCGCGTCCAGCTCGCGCCCGTGCTGCTCGGCGCTGGCCGCCGCCTCTTCGAGCATCTGGGCGACGCGCACATCGAAGTGGAGCGGCTCGCCACAGTGGATTCGCCGCACGTGACCCACCTGCGCTACCGGGTCCGGCGACCCGAAGTCGCGCAGCCCTGACGGTC
Source organism: Micromonospora chaiyaphumensis (assembly GCF_900091435.1). Classification (GTDB taxonomy): domain Bacteria; phylum Actinomycetota; class Actinomycetes; order Mycobacteriales; family Micromonosporaceae; genus Micromonospora; species Micromonospora chaiyaphumensis. The sequence continues at coordinate 70,436 of NZ_FMCS01000014.1, read as the reverse complement.
GCCGCGCCCCGGCAGGTCGCGTGCGCTTGCGCAGCCGAAGCCGGCTGGCGAGGCGCGTGCCGGCATCCAATGCTGCAACGGCAGGGGGAGGATCCGTGGCACTCAACAAGCGAGGCAGTAGGCCGATCGTTGTCGATGGTAAGGGCTATCGCTGGTCTGTTTGTGGCCCCGGGCCTCCATCCTGGCAGCCGCGGAGTCCGCCTCCGTCCGGCTGTCGTGTCGGGAGACCTCGCACCGGTTGCCGTTGTCGTCCTGCCGCTACACCGTCCAACCTCTGGTACGGTCCTCGGCCAGCTGCGCAGGCATCGGCCAGATCCTGGTGACACATCCTCCGGCCAGCCCGGCAGCACCTTGCGGCTGACCGACATGAACACCGGACCATACGGGGTGTTGATACGCCAGTTCTCCTACTGGTCCAGATCGTGCGACGCAAACCGTGCCAGCAACCGCGTCAACTCCCGGACCTCCGCGTCACTTAGCGGGCCGCCCGGCTCCACGCTCTCCTCCCGCCAGGATTCCAGATCAAGCGGACCGTTACCGTCCTCGACGTGAACATGGCGGAATTCTGGCAGTTCCTGGAGCGGTCAGCCGAGGAGACGACCGACCCGGCCCACAGGCTCGACTGGTTGGCATACCGGCTCAGCCGCGTCTCTCTTGAGCACATCGCGGACTTCCAGCTCCACCTGGAGGCTGCGCGTCGCCCGATCGATACCTATGCCATGTGGGGCGCAGCCAACCAGATCATGGACGGCCTCTGTAGCGGCGACGCGTTCTGGTACTTCCAACCATGGCTCATCGGCCAGGGGCAGCGCTGGTGGCATCACGCCGCCCAAAACCCCGACAACCTCGCCGACCTGCCCGCCGTTCGCGCGCTCGCCGGCAGCAGTCCCCGGGAATGGGCCAACGCGGAATGGCCACACTGGGAAGAACTCGCCTACGTGGCACCCCGCGCCCACGACCACATCACCGGGCGTGAAGACAGCCTCGAAGAAGCGCTGGACGGCCGGGGCCACCGCACGTACTCCGACCCGGAACCAACCGATCAACCCTGGGACAGCGACAGCCTCGCCCAGATCGAACAACGTCTGCCGCGCCTCGCGCGCTTGTTCCCCCGCCAGCAACACGTGAAGCCCTGACCGGCGGGTGCTGGGCTGGGCAGCAGTGATAGAGCGGATCTCGTCAGGTTGAGCGTCGCGCCCTGGAAGTGGACGAGGCCAAGCGCCTGCTCGACGTCCTGCGCGGTCACCGGCTCGAAGCGCTGTACGTGTGCGCCCTACGGTCGGGCTGCGGCGTGGGGAACTGCTAGGGCTCGCCTGGTCGGATGAGCGGGCCGCCGTGGACGAGGCCGCGAAGCACCCCTTCGGCTGACTTGGCTGTACGAATGGCTGTACGGGACCGGTGGCGACTGACTGGACTGGGAGCGGCAGGCCTTTGACCTGGGGTGAGGGTGGTGCGCCCGGCAGGATTCGAACCTGCGGCCTTGGGATTAGAAGTCCCCTGCTCTATCCGCTGAGCTACGGGCGCGCGTCGACGGTGTCGCGCCAAGAGGGTACCGCCGCCCCGGGGCTCGCCGGGGGAACGGGTGGTCGTGGCCACGTCGCTGCTCAGCGTCCCACGGCCGGCCCTCCGGGAGCACCCCGGATATCCGGGTCGCGGGCCGCCGACCCCGGGCCGGACCGTACCCTCGGCGTCGTGCTGCTCGACCAGGAAACCGAGAACGAGATCGCGTACGAGCTGTGCCAGCTCCTCGGCCGGGCCATCCTGCCGGTGAGCGGGTCGGACGGGCGTGGCGCGGCGGCGGAGACGTACGGCACCGCCTTCTTCTACAGCGAGCTGGTCGGCGCGACCGACGACGGCGAGGTGGTGCACGAGTGGCTGCTCACGGCCGCCGCGACCACCCGGACGCCGTACGGGGAGATCGGGCTGCGGCCGAGCCTCACCGAGCCGGCCGAGGCGGCCGCGGAGCCGATCGAGCTGCCCGGCTTCGCCGACCGGTGGTTGCAGCTGCCGGAGCTCGGCCTCGCCGCCATGCCCACGGGCGGCCTGCACGGATACGCCGAGGACGGGGGCTGGATCTGGCGTACCCAGCAGGTGACCGACGCCGTGGCCGCGCCGGCCGACGCGGTCGCCCGGGTCGGCGCGGAGCCGGGCTCGGCGTTCGTGCTGGCGCTCGGTGTCGGCGACGCCGGGGCGCGGCCGTTGGAGGCGGTGATCGAGCGGGTGGCGCGGGTCGGCGACGAGGTGCGGGTCACCACCGAGCTGCCGTCCGGGTACGTGGGCGCGCCGGTCTTCGGTGTCGAGGCGGCCGATGGGGAGCTCTCGCTGCGCTGCCTGGGCCTCCTGCTGCCGCCCGACGGCGGTGGTCACCCGGTCGCGACGTTCGACCGCATCCGGTCGGCCCTGGCGGCGGCGACCGCCGGTCACCGCTGACCGGCCCGGCTCAGCCCTCGGTCGTGGCCCCGGCCGGCTCGTCGGCCGGTCGCCGTGGCGCCGGCGCGGTCGGCCCGGCACCGAGGAAGCCCTCCGCCCACCGACCGACCTCCGCGAACACCTTCTCGCGTACGGCGGGGCCGGACAGCGTCAGGTCGTGCAGCCCGCCGTCGAACCGGGCCAGGGTGACGTGCCGGCCGAGGCGGGGCGCCCAGCGGACCATGTGCTCCACGTCGAGCACCGCGTCGGCGAGGGTGGCCGAGTCGTGCCACTTGGTGCCCCGGTAGCTGCGGGTCGAGCAGGCCAGCAGCACCGGCACGGGGATGTCCAGGCCGCCCCGGAGCTGGCGCTGGCCGGCGCGGATCGCGTTGATCCAGCCGGCCCGCACCGGGAACCCGGCGAGCGGCTTCCAGGCCAGGTCGTAGCGCCACTCGCCGCGGTGGTCGGCGTGCAGGCTCTCGCCGTACACGGTGCCCAGCCCGAACGGGAGGACGCGCTGCGGCGCCCGGCGGCCCAGCCGCGAGACGGCGGCCGCGAGGGGTCGACGGACCAGCCAGGGCGCGTTGATGTCGAAGAAGGGGCTGTTCAGGACGATCCCGTCGACCAGGCCGGCCTCGCGGCGGGCGTGCGCCCAGAGCGAGATGATCAGGCCGCCGGTGGAGTGGCCCATGGCGAGCAGGGTGTCGTGCCCCTCGTCCTCGCGGATGATCTTCGCGGCGGCGTCCAGCTCCGGGAAGTAGTCGCTCAGGTCACGGCAGAAGTTCGGGGTCTGGTGCGGTTGCAGGCTGCGGCCGTACTTGCGCAGGTCGAGCGCGTAGAAGTCCCAGCCGCGTTCGGCGAAGAAGTCGGCGACGTGGGTCTGGAAGAAGTAGTCGACGAAGCCGTGCACGTAGAGCACGGCACGGCCGGTCGGGCGCTCCGCCCGCCGGCGGACCAGGGTTGCGACGACCGGGCCCTCGTCGTCGGTGCCCAGGTCGATCGTCTGCCGCTCGTACGGCGGTCCCAGCACGTCGGGTTCCACGACCGCGACGGTACGCCGCAACGCTACCCGGCGGTAGCCCCCGCCCCCGCCCGCCGGCACCGGGTGCGGACGGGGGGCGGGAGTCGGTCTCAGGCGGTCTCGGCGTCGGCCCGCTCGGCCGCCTGCGACGGGGCGCCCTCGGGCTGGTCGATCTCGCGCAGGTGCTTGTTGTGACGCGGCTCCTGCCGGGTCTTCGCGTCGTTGAGCCGGCGGCGCAGGTCGTCCCGGACGTCGTTGAGCGCGGCGTGCAGGTCCTCCTCGGCGGAGGTGGTGACGATCTTCTGGCGCCCCGCGACCCAGCACTCCAGGGTCACCTTCTGGCCCCGGGCGTTCCGGTCCTTGACCGACACCTCCAGCTCGGTGGCGTCGGCGTGGAACCCGGCGAGCCGGGCGTCGAGGGTCGCGAACTGCTCCGCGATCCAGTTGCGGTCGCCCTGGGAGAACCCGGCGCCGACCCGCAGGCACTCGGCCACGGTCGCGGGGTTCGCCACGGCGCTCATCGGCGGGCCTCGCAGACGTCTCGGAGAAGCATCGTCGCTCCCTTTCTCTCGGTTGATCAAAGCCATACCCAGTCGGGGCACCTTCGGAACCCGACCTCGTGATCATGCTGCTTCGCAGGTCAGGGCCACAGGGCCACTGGTCCTAGCAGACCGGGACCTTGATCAGGTGGTTGTCCACAGCCGGCTCCGTCATCCACAGACCGGCCCGGGACGGCTGGCCCGCGGGGGTACGACGGCCGAGGCTCGGCCCGACAAGCCGAGTTCCCCTGGGAGGGGCGATGTTCGATACGTACGTCACGATCGTCGGCAACGTGCTGACCGCGCCGGAGTGGCGCCGGACCACCCAGAGCAACACCCTGGTGGCCAACTTCAAGGTGGCCTCGACCGCCCGCCGGCTCGACCGGGAGAGCGGCCGCTGGGTCGACGGCAACAGCCTCCGGGTGCGGGTCAACTGCTGGCGGAAGCTGGCCGAGGGGGTGGCCGCCTCGGTGGCGGTCGGTGACCCGGTGGTGGTCGCGGGCCGCCTCTACACCCGCGACTGGACCGACGACGCCGGCAACCACCGCACCCTCTACGAGCTGGAGGCGGTGGCCGTCGGGCACGACCTGTCGCGGGGCCGGGCCCGCTTCCTGCGCAACCGGCCGAGCATGACGACCAGCAGCGTCGACGACGCCGAGGCCGAGCGCCGGGTGCACGGCGAGGCCACCGCGCCGGTGTCGGTGGCGCAGGCCCCGGTGTCGTTCGACGACCGGCCCTTCGACGACGAGTTCCCGCCGGAGTTCGACACCTCGCGGGTCGGGCTCTCCGCCGGGACGGACCCGGCGGAGAGCGACCTCGACGAGCTGGCCGACCCCTTCGACGAGCGGCCCGACCTGGGCGCCGGGCAGGCCGACCTGGTCTCCGGGCGGGAGGGCCTGGCCGCCGAGGTGGACGAACCGGCCGCCGGGACGGGCGCCGGGGCGGTCACCGGGAGGCGGGGTGCCGAGCGGGTTGCCGGGGAGGAGGGGGCGGAGGCGGTCACCGACGAGCCGGAGCCGGCCGCGGCGCCGGGTGTCACCGGGCCCGGGCGGCCGCGGCGCGGCCGGGGACGTGCCCCGGTGCCCGCCTGACCAGCCCGGATCGTGCAACGGGGGAGCGGGGTGGCGACGCCGGCGTGGCCGCCCCGCCGTACGACTAGGCTGGCCGGCCGGAGGTGGTGACGGGTGCGGCAGGCGACCGCCATGGCGAACGCGGCGGGACTGGTGGCGGGCTACGCCCTGGACTCGCTGCTCGGCGACCCCCGGCGATGGCACCCGGTGGCCGGCTTCGGCCGCGCCGCCGGCGCCCTGGAGAGGCGGATCTACCGGCCCGAGCGGTCCGCCGGCGCGGCGTTCACCGCGCTCGCGGTCGGCGCGCCCGTGCTGTTCGGGGCGGCCGCCGGCCTCGCCACCCGGCGTCACCCGGTGGCCCGGGCCGCGCTGGTGGCCGCCGGCACCTGGACGGTGCTGGGCGGGCGCACCCTGCGGCACGAGTCGCGGCTGATGGCCCGGGCGTTGCAGGCCGGCGACCTGCCGGCCGCGCGCGGCCGGCTCAATCACCTCTGCGGGCGGGACCCGTCGGCGCTCGACGAGCCGGAACTGGCCCGGGCCACCGTCGAGTCGGTCGCCGAGAACACCTCCGACGCGGTGGTCGCCCCGCTGGTCTGGGGCGCCGTCGCCGGGCTGCCCGGCCTGCTCGGCTACCGGGCGGCCAACACGCTCGACGCCATGGTGGGCCACCGCTCGCCCCGCTACGCCCGCTTCGGCACCCCGGCCGCCCGCCTCGACGACCTGCTCAACCTGGTCCCCGCCCGGCTGACCGGGCTGCTCACCGTCGCCGTGGCGCCGGCCGCGCACGGGGACCGCGCAGCCGCCCGGCGGGTCTGGCGACGGGACCGCAACGACCACCCGAGCCCGAACGCGGGCCAGTGCGAGGCGGCGATGGCCGGGGCGCTCGGCGTCCGGCTGGGTGGGCGCAACGTCTACTTCGGACGTGAGGAGACCCGGCCGTTCCTCGGGGACGGGCCCCGGCCCGAGGCGCGGCACCTGAAGCGGGCCGCCCGGATCTCCGGCGCGGTCGGGCTGGCCGCGCTGGGCCTCGCGGCGGCGTACCCGGTGACGGTCGGCCGCCTGGCCGGGGCGACCGGCCGCGCCGCGCTGCGCGCCCTCGGCGGGGCGCGACCGGGGAGCGGGCGAGCAGCGGGGAGCGGGCGATGAGCGGCGGGCTGCTGGTCGCCGGCACCACCTCCGACGCCGGCAAGAGCGTGCTCACCGCCGGCATCTGCCGCTGGCTGCGCCGCCGGGGTGTGCGGGTCGCCCCGTTCAAGGCGCAGAACATGTCCAACAACTCGGCCGTGGTGGTGGGGCCGGACGGGCGCGGCGGTGAGATCGGCCGCGCCCAGGCCATGCAGGCCGCCGCCTGCGGGCTCGCCCCGGACCTGCGCTTCAACCCGGTGCTGCTGAAGCCGGGCAGCGACCACGCCAGCCAGGTGGTGCTGCTGGGCGAGGCGGTCGACACGGTCACCGCCGGGAACTACCGGGAGCTGCGTCCCCGGCTCGCCGGGACCGCGTACGCGGCGCTGGCCGAGCTGCGGGCCGAGTACGACGTGGTGATCTGCGAGGGCGCCGGCAGCCCGGCCGAGATCAACCTGCGGGCCGGTGACTACGTGAACATGGGGCTGGCCCGGCACGCCGGCCTGCCCGCCGTCGTGGTCGGCGACATCGACCGGGGCGGGGTGTTCGCCTCGATGTTCGGCACGGTCGCGCTGCTCGACCCGGCCGACCAGGCCCTCGTCGCCGGCTTCGTGATCAACAAATTCCGGGGCGACCTCGGGCTGCTCCGGCCGGGGCTGGACATGCTGCACCGGGTCACCGGCCGGCCGACCCTCGGCGTGCTGCCCTGGGCGCTCGACCTCTGGTTGGACGCGGAGGACTCGCTGGCGTACGGGCGGGTGCTCGGCCGGCCGGCGCCGCCCCGGGGCACCGACTGGCTCGATGTGGCGGTGGTCCGGCTGCCCCGGATCAGCAACGCCACCGACGTCGAGGCACTGGCCACCGAGCCCGGCGTCCGGGTGCGCCTGACCATCGAGCCGGCCGAGCTGGCCGCCGCCGACCTGGTCGTGCTGCCCGGCTCCAAGTCCACGGTGGCCGACCTGGCCTGGCTGCGGGAGACCGGCCTGGCCGACGCCGTCCTGGCGCACGCCGCCGCAGGGAAGCCGCTGCTCGGCATCTGCGGCGGGTTCCAGATGCTGTCCCGGGCCATCCACGACCCCGTGGAGAGCCGTCAGGGCAGCGTGCCCGGCCTCGGGCTGCTCCCCGTCGAGATCACCTTCGAACCGCGCAAGACGGTCCGGCGTGCCGCCGGCACCGCCGCCGGGGACGTGCCGGTGCACGGCTACGAGATCCACCACGGCCAGGTGTCCACCGCCGACCCCGGCCTGCCGCCGCTGCTCCGCTACGCCGACGGCACCGGCGAGGGAGCCCGGCTGGGCGCGGTGCAGGGCACCCACTGGCACGGCGCCTTCGAGTCCGACGGTTTCCGGCGCCGCTTCCTCACCGAGGTCGCCGCGCTGTCCGGCCGGACCGGGTTCAAGGTCGCGCCGGACACGTCGTTCGCCGCCGCCCGGGAGCGCACCCTGGACCTGCTCGGCGACCTCGTCGAGGAGCACCTCGACACCGACGCGCTGTGGCGGCTCATCGAGTCCGGGCCGCCCGCCGACCTGCCGTTCATCCCACCCGGCGCGCCGACCACCTGAACGGGCCGGGGCGCCAACCAGCTGAACGCCCGGAGCGCCGACCGCCAGAGCGGGCCCGGGCGTCGCCCACCGCCACACCGGCCCGGCGTCGCCGACCAGACAGCAGGCCTGGGGCGCCGATCGCGGGTGAGGTCAGTAGCGGATGTCGGCGGGGCGGTCGGACATCGGCAGGCCCGCCTCCTGCCACCCCTGCACGCCGCCGATCATGTCGGTGGCCCGCCGCAGCCCGAGCGCCTGAAGGCCGGCGGCCGCGAGGCTGGAGCTGTAGCCCTGCCGGCACACCACCACGATCTGCCGGTCGTAGCTGGTGGATTCGGGGATGCGCCAGGCGCTGGCCGGGTCCAGCCGCCACTCCAGCACGGTCCGGTCGATGACGATCGCCCCGGGCAGCTCGCCCTGCTCGCGGCGCTGCGCCTCGGTGCGCGTGTCGACCAGCAGCGCCCCGGTGCGGACGGCCTCGACGGCGTCGTGCGGGGTGAGCCGGCGGAGGCCGGCCCGGGCCTGTTCGAGCAGGGCGTCGACGCCCGGACTCATCACGTCATGGAGCACATCCCGATGATGCCCACGGCGAACCGGACCCGCCCGGTGAACGGTCTGCTGGTGCCGCAGGTTCCAGCGGACGGGGGACCGCTAGCGTCGGTCGGGTGACGGTGGCGGTGGTCGAGGCGTACGCCGGGTTGGCCCGGCGGGTGCTGGCCGGGCCGGCGCGGTTGGGGCGTACCCGACTGGTGGCCGTCGACGGGCCGAGCGGCGCGGGCAAGAGCGTCTTCGCGACGCGCCTCGCGGACGCCCTGGGGGCGCTGCCCGGCGGTGCGCGGCCGCCGGTGGTCCGCACCGACGACCTGCTCGACGGTTGGGACGACCAGTTCACCTTCTGGCCCCGGCTGGAGGAGTGGGTGCTCGGGCCGGTCCGCGCGGGCCGGCCGGGGGCCTACCGCCGGTACAGCTGGGTACACCGGCGCTTCCTGGACCGGCCGGTGCCGGTGCCCGCCGGGCCGGTGCTGATCGTGGAGGGGGTGAGCGCCGCGCGGGCGGCGATCCGGCCGGAGCTGACCCTGTCGGTCCTCGTCACCGCGCCGGCGGACCTGCGGCTGTCCCGGGCGCTCGCCCGCGACGGCGCGGAGATCATGCCCGAGCTGCGCCGCTGGCACGCGGGGGAGCGGGCGCACTTCGCCGCCGACGGCACCGGGGCCGCGGTGGACCTGGTGGTCGACGGCGCCCCCGACCTGCCGCACGACGCGGCGCGCTACTACGTCCGCCGGTCCGGGGGACGGGCTCGGACGGCATGGCCAGGTAAGGGCGGCATACGATTCCGGTCATGACCACACCGATCATGTCCGAGTCCGAGGTGCGGGCCGCCGTCGAGCGGGAACTGCCCGGCGTCCGTGCCGACCTCGAGCGACTCGTCCGCATCCCGGGCATCGCCTTCGAGGGCTTCGACCACTCGCACGTCGAGCGTTCCGCCGAGGCGGTGGCGGAGCTGCTGCGCGGCTGCGGCCTCGACACGAAGATCGTGCGCTCCGGCGGCCAGCCGGCGGTGATCGGGACGAAGCCGGCCCCGCCCGGCGCGCCGACCGTCCTCCTGTACGCGCACCACGACGTCCAGCCGGTCGGCGACCTGTCGCTCTGGGAGTCCGACCCGTTCGAGCCGGTGGAGCGGGACGGCCGCCTCTACGGCCGGGGCGCCGCCGACGACAAGGCCGGCATCATGGCGCACGTCGCGGCGCTGCGCGCGTTCGGCGACCGGCTTCCGGTCGGCGTGGTCCTCTTCATCGAGGGCGAGGAGGAGTACGGCTCGGACTCGCTGGAGCAGCTGCTCATCGCGCACCGCGAGGAGCTCGCGTCGGACGTCATCGTCATCGCCGACTCCGGCAACTGGGACATCGGGGTGCCCGCGCTGACCACCTCGCTGCGCGGCATCGTCAACTGCTTCGTGGAGGTGCGCACCCTCGACCACGCGGTGCACAGCGGCATGTTCGGCGGCGCCGTGCCCGACGCGCTCACCACGCTGGTGAAGCTGCTCGCCACGCTGCACGACGACGACGGCAACGTGGCCGTCGAGGGCCTCGTCGGTCGCGAGGGCGCCGCCGTCGACTACCCCGAGGACCGGTTCCGCGCCGAGGCCGGGCTGGTCTACGGCGCGCAGCTCTTCGGCACCGGCCGGATCACCGACCGGCTCTGGACCAAGCCGGCCCTCGCGATCCTCGGTGTGGACGCGCCGGCCACCGGGGAGGCGCCGAACGCGCTGGTCCCGGCCGCCAAGGCGAAGCTGAGCGTACGGCTGGCGCCGGGCGACGACCCGAAGAAGGCGTACGCGGCGCTCATCGCGCACCTGGAGAAGAACGCCCCCTGGGGCGCGCAGGTGACGGTGACCTTCGAGCACGACGGTGCGCCCTGCGTCATCGACGCCACCGGGCCGATGTTCGACGCGGCGCGGGCGGCGTTCCGGGAGGCCTGGGACGGCACCGATCCGGTCGACATCGGCGTGGGCGGATCGATCCCGTTCATCGCCACCTTCCAGGAGATGTTCCCCGCCGCGGCGATCCTGGTGACCGGTGTGGAGGACCCGCACGCCCGGGCGCACGGGCCGAACGAGAGCCTGCACCTGGGCGAGTTCGCCCGGGTCTGCGCCGCCGAGGCGCTGCTGCTCGCGAAGGTCGCGGCGGTGGGCACGCAGCGAGCCTGAGGTGTCGAAACCGTAACTTCGGGGCCGATGTCGGAGTTTGCGGTGTGTCGGGTGGCGGGGTGTTATAGCCTCTCGAACATGCGTACGAACGACGAGATGTCGCGGCTCCAGGCCGCCGTCAGTGCTCTGGGGGACGTCGATGTCTCCGCGTGGCCCGAGGACGCGCTCAAGGAACAGCTCGGCGAGCTCTCCGCCGTGCTGGTCACGCTCGACACGCTGCTCACCCGCGTGGCCGACGAGGTGCGCGCCCGCGGCCTCCGCATCGAGGAGCCGGTCTCGGCCTGAGCCGGCCCGGCGCCGTCGTGATCTTGGGGAGTTGACGTTCCTGGGGGACGCCAACTCTCCAAGATCGCTCGGGACGCGCCCCGGTGTCGGTCGTGGCTGGCAGGATGAGGCACGTGCGGTTTGTTGAGCTGGCGGCCACGTCGGCGGCGGTGGGCGCCACCAGCGGCCGGCGGGCCAAGGTGGAGCTGCTGGCCGCCGCGCTGCGGTCGCTCGATCCCGACGAGGTGCCGGCGGGCGCCGGCTACCTGGCCGGCGAGCTGCGGCAGCGGCAGACCGGCGTGGGCTGGGCGAGCCTGCGTGACCTGCCCCCACCGGCCGCCGAGCCGACCCTGACCGTGGGCGGCGTCGACGCGGCGATCGAGGAGATCGCGGCGGTCGGCGGCGCGGGCTCCCAGGCCCGGCGGCGCGAGCTGGTCGGCCAGCTCTTCGCCGCGGCGACCGCCGACGAGCAGCGGCTGCTGGTCGGCCTGTTCCGGGGCGAGCTGCGCCAGGGCGCGCAGGCCGGGCTGCTCACCGAGGCGGTCGCCCGGGCCGCCGACGTGCCGGTGGCGGCCGTCCGGCGGGCCCTGCTGCTCGCCGGCGACCTGCGGGCCGTGGCGGTCGCGGCGCTCTCCGGCGGCGCGGCCGCGCTGGCCGGGTTCGGGCTCCAGGTGGGCCGCCCGCTCGCCCCCATGCTGGCGCAGAGCGCGCCCACGGTCGACGAGGCGCTCACCGCCACCGGCGTTCCGGCGGTGGTCGACGTCAAGCTCGACGGCATCCGCATCCAGGTGCACCGGTCCGGCCAGGACATCGCGGTCTTCACCCGCAGCCTGGACGACATCACCGGCCGGCTGCCCGAGGTGGTGGCCGCCGTCCGCGCGCTGCCCGCCCGGGAGCTGGTGCTCGACGGCGAGGCGATCGGGCTGGACGCCGAGGGCCGCCCGCTGCCGTTCCAGGAGACCTCCAGCCGGGCCGCCCGGCGCACCACCGCGAGCACCACCGGGGGCGCGCCGGTGGCGCCCGCCGTGCTCGCCGCGGCCGAGCGGGCCGGCGAGACGGTGCTGACGCCCTACTTCTTCGACCTGCTGCACCTCGACGGCGTGGACCTGATCGACCTGCCCGGCCGGGAGCGGTGGGCGGCGCTGGCCCGCGTGGTCGACCCGACGCTGCTGGTCGGCCGGGTGGAGGTGGACGACCCCGAGCAGGCCGGCGCGGCCTTCGCGGCGGCGGTCGACGCGGGCCAGGAGGGGGTGGTGATCAAGGACCCGGCCGCGCCCTACGACGCCGGCCGGCGCGGCGCGGCCTGGGTCAAGGTGAAGCCCCGGCACACCCTCGACCTCGTGGTGCTGGCCGTCGAGTGGGGCAGTGGCCGGCGGCAGGGCTGGCTCTCCAACCTGCACCTGGGCGCCCGCGACCCGCGCACCGGCGAGTTCGTCATGCTCGGCAAGACGTTCAAGGGGCTCACCGACGAGCTGCTGCGCTGGCAGACCGAGCGCTTCCTCGGGCTGGCCGTGGAGAAGGGCGACTGGGTGGTGCGGGTCCGGCCGGAGCAGGTGGTCGAGATCGCCTTCGACGGGGTGCAGACCAGCAGCCGCTACCCGGGCGGGATGGCGCTGCGCTTCGCGCGGGTGATCCGCTACCGGGACGACAAGACCGCCGCCGAGGCGGACACCATCGACGCGGTGCGGGCCATCCACGCCGGCCGGGTCACGGGCTGACCGGCGGGCACGTAGCCAGCCTTGATCGACTCCAGATCGGCGAGGTGGGCCGGTCGGACTGGCCGGGATGCCGCCAGGCCGGCGAGCTGGCGCCGCCGCCGACGCCGCGCGGTCAGGTGGCCGCCGGCTCGGCGGCCCGGTCCACCGGCTCGCGCGGCCCGTCCAGGCCGGCCAGCCGCCGCGCCTCCCGGCGGGCGACCCAGCCGTAGCCGACCAGGCTCATCCCGGCGAAGAGCCACCACTGCACCACGTAGCCGAAGTTCTGCCAGTTGTTGGTGTGCCCGATGGGCACCGCCTGGAACGCCGGGTCGGCGGCCGGCGTCTGCTGGTCGAGCAGGACGTAACCGCCGGACACCGGGTAGGGCAGCTGCTTCGCGAGCCGGGGGATGCTGATCCGGCGGGTCTCCAGCTTGCCGTTGCGCCGGTCGACCGCACCGCCGCCGCTCTCGCTGGACACCAGCCGGCCGGTGACCGTCACCTCGCCGGTCGGCGCGGCCGGCACCTGCGGCTGGGTGGTGGCGTTCCCGCCGGGGACGGGCGGGATCCAGCCCCGGTCGACCAGCACGGCGCTGCCGTCGGCGAGGACCAGCGGGGTGAGCACCTCGAAGCCGACCTTGTTGTCGACGGTGCGGCCGCGGACCAGGACGATGTTCGCGCTGTCGTACCGGCCGGTGGTGGTCACCCTGGTCCAGGTGAGCCGGTCGGCGGGGGCCGGGCCGGCGGTGCCGGGGCCGCCCGTCGGGGCCGGCAGGGCGTCACGCAGCGGGGCGGGTGTCATGGTGGCGCCGGCGTCGATCCGCTCGTTGATCGCCGTCCGCCCCCGGTAGCGGTCCAGCTGCCAGTTGCCGAGGAAGACCATCACCGCGGCCGCGACCAGGGTCAGCGCGAGATAGCCGAGCCAGCGCGGGGTCAGCAGGAACCGGTACACGTTGGCCAAGGCTACCCGTATGAGCGGCGCCACTGACTCGCGCCGGGCCGGAACGGGCCGGTCGCCGGCCGCCGCGCGTCGGTCGGGACGGGTATGGTCACGCGGGCGGAAACCACCCCAGAGCAGGAGTCGATGATGACCGTCGTGCCGCGCGTCGTGCTGAGCGCGCCCTCCTCGGGGCACGGCACCGGTGCCCTCTCGCTCGGCCTGCTCGCGGCCCTCGCCGACCGGGGGCTGGACGTCGCCGGCTTCAAGCTCGGGCCGGACCAGGTGGACGCCGCCTACCTCGGGCTGGCGGCCGGGCGGCCGGGGCGCAACCTCGACCCGCGGCTGGTCGGCCCGGAGCGGGTCGCCCCGCTCTTCGCGCACGGCGCGGCCGGGGCCGGGTTCGCGCTGGTCCAGGGCACGATGGGGCTCTACGACTCGATCGCCGGCCGGCCGGAGACCGAGTCCACGGCGGCCGTGGCGACCGCGCTGCGCAGCCCGGTCGTGCTGGTGGTCGACGTGGCCGCCATGGGCCAGTCGGTGGCCGCCCTGGTGCACGGCTTCCGGGCCTACGACGAGCAGCTCTGGCTGGGCGGCGTGATCCTCAACCGGGTGGCCTCGCCCCGGCACGAGGCCATGCTGCGCGAGGCGCTCGACGACGTGGGGGTGCCGGTCTACGGCGCGCTGCGCCGGCACGAGCTGCCCCCGGTGCTGCCCGCCCGCCGGCACGGCGTGGTGCCGGTGGTCCAGCGCGACGCCGAGGCCGAGCGGGCCGTGCGCCGGCTCGGCGAGGGCGTCGCCGCCACGGTCGACCTCGACCGGTTGCTGGCGCTGGCCCGGTCCGCCCCGGAGCTGACCGCCGCGCCCTGGTCGCCGGAGCCGGCCGGCCCGCCCGCCGGGGAGCGGCCGGTGGTCGCGCTGGCCGGCGGTCCGGGCGGCAGCTACAGCCACCCGGAGACCGCCGAGCTGCTGCGCGCCGCCGGCGCCGAGGTGGTCACCGTCGACCCGCTGCGCGACGAGGCGCTGCCCGCCGGCACCCGCGCGCTGGTCGTCGGCGGCGGGCTCCCGGAGACGTACGCGGAGCAGCTCTCCGCCAACCGCCGGCTCTGCATCGCGGTGGCCGAGCTGGCCCGCACCGGTCGCCCGGTGGTCGCCGAGGGGGCCGGCCTGCTCTGGCTGGCCCGGGAGCTCGACGGCCGGCCCATGTGCGGCGTGCTCGACGCGGTGGGCGCCAGCCGGGACGGCCTGGTGGTCGGCTACCGGGAGGCGACCGCGGCCGGCGACAGCGTGGTGGCCCGGGCGGGCACCACGGTGGTGGGGCACAAGCAGCACGCCGCGGTGCTCACCCCGCGGGCCGGCGAGCGGGCGGCCTGGCGCTGGGAGGGTGGCGCCCCGGAGGGCTTCGTGTGGCGGGGCGTGCACGCCTCGCAGCTCGTGCCGCACTGGGCCGCGTACCCGGACGTCGCGGCCCGGCTCGTCGCGGCGGCCGTGGCCCCCGCGGAGGCCCCGGCGTGATCGGGCAGGTGGCGGTGCGCCGGTTCCCGGCGCTGACCGTCAGCACCCCGCGCACCGAGGTACGCCAGCTCGTCGTGGCCGACGCCGGGGCGATCGACGAGGTGTTCGCGGACCGGCAGACCCAGCGGTGGCTGCCGCTGGCCGACTCCTCGGGGCAGATCGACGGGCGGGCCTGGTGCACCGAGCTGGCCCGGCAGCGCCGCGACAGCGGCGACGGCGACCACTGGGCGGTGGTCCGCCGCGAGGACCGGCGGGTGGTCGGCTGCCTCTGGACCCGCCGCACCGACTGGGGTGCCCGGCTCACCGAGGTGTCCTACGCCATCGCCCCGCACGCCCGGGGCTACGGCCTGGCCGCCGAGGCGGTCGACGCGGTCGCCATCGCGTTGCTCCTGGAGCACGGCTTCCAGCGCGTCGAGCTGCGGGTCGCCCCCGGCAACGTCGCCTCCCGCCGGGTGGCGGAGAAGGCCGGCTTCAGCTACGAGGGCCTCCTCCGCAACGCCGGCTTCGTCCACGGCGCCCGGGTCGACCTGGAACTCTGGTCCTTCGTCTCGGCCGACCTCCGCTGACCCCCCGACGTTGATCAAGAGGTCTGCGTCGGGAATCGAGGGATTCCGCGCGCAAACCTCTTGATCAACTGGCCCGGGCGCACCCCCGGGCCGTCCAGCGTGGGTCAGCCCACGATCTGGTCGGACGGTGGGGTGAACTGGCGGGTGGGCTTGCCCTTGAGCGCGTCGCGCAGCGTCTCCGCCACCGCGTTGACGGGCACCTGGGACAACCCGTCACCCACCGCGTTGAACGGGTTGTCCGGGTCCGCGATGAAACTCGCCGCGGCCAGCTCCGGCGTGTAGCCGGCGAACCAGGCGGACCGGGTGCTGTCGGTGGTACCCGTCTTGCCGGCGACCGGGCGGCCGACCGTGCCCCGCACGCTGTCCGCGGTCGACCAGCCGCCGCAGCCGCCCCTGGCCGGGGTGTCGCCCGTCGGGCAGCGGGCCGCGTCGGTGGCCGCGCGGGCCGCGTCGGCGCTGACCACCTGCCGGCACCGCGGCTTGGCGACCTCGCGCTCCACCCCACCGGCGGTCTTGTACATGGCCGGCGTGCCGTCCCGGTTCATGATCGAGTTGACCGGGATCGCCTCGCAGTACCGCCCGTCGGCGGCGATGGCCGCGTACGCGTTGGCCATCTCCAGCGGCGTGGCGTCGGAGACGCCCAGGGTGAACGCGCCCCACTTGTTCGCCTTGTCCGGCGCGGCGTGCTCGCGGTCCACGTCGGTACGCCAGCGCAGCCCGAGCTGCTCGGCCAGGCGCACGCCCTTCTCCGCGCCGATCTGCTCCTCCAGCTGGACGAAGAAGGTGTTCACCGACTTGCCGAAGCCGGACCACATGGTCTGCACGCCGGTCATCGCGCCGCTGGCGTTCGACGGCGCCCACCCGTCATAGACCTTGGACTGGTAGCGGTACGGCGAGTTGATGGTGTCGGAGAGCTTCGTCCCGTTGTTGAGCGCGGCGAGCATCGTGAACATCTTGAACGTCGATCCGGCCTGATAGCCGGGGAGTGAGCCCCCGCCGAGCAACGGCGCGACCGTGTTCGGATAGTTCGCCTTGACCTTCGGGCCGGCCTCCGGGTTGGAACTGTTCGGGTTCTCGCTCAGGTCGAGCGAGTAGTTCCGGTTCACCGCCATCGCCTTGATCCGCCCGGTGCCCGGCTCGGCGACCACGATCCCGTTGGCGAACGGGCTGCCCGTGCCGTCCTTCGCGCCCACGTTCTTCTCCGCCGCCTCCTGGATCTTCGGGTCGAGGGCGAGCACGATGCGGTAACCGCCCCGGCGCAGCTTGTCCATCCGCTCCAGCCGGTTCTCCCCGAACGCCGGCTGCGCGCTCCACCAGTTCTTCAGGTAGTCGCAGTAGAAGCCCCAGGTCGCCCGGTACTTCTCGAGGAGCGAGGCGCAGTCGTTGGGCGGGTTGGTGAGCCGCAGCCTGATCGGCTCGGCCTTGGCCGCCGCCGCGGCGTCCGGCGAGAGGTAGCCGAGGCGGGCCATGTTGTCGAGCACGTAGTTGCGGCGGCCGGTGGCGTCCTTCTGGTCGGAGGTGATCGGGTCGTACTCCGAAGGGGACTTGACCAGGCCGGCCAGGGTGGCCGCCTCGACCGGGGTGAGGGTGGCCGGGGTCTTGGAGAAGAAGATCTGCGAGGCCGCGTAGATCCCGTACGCCCGGTGGCCGAAGTAGGCCGAGTTGAGGTAGCGCTCGAGGATCTGCTCCTTGCTGACGTGCTTCTCGATGTCCAGCGCCATGCGCATCTCCTTGACCTTGCGCAGGCTGGTCTGCTGGGTGGCCTCCTGAACCTCCTTCGGCGTCTTCGCGCTGTCCCGCAGGGCCATCCGGACGTACTGCATGGTGATCGTCGAGGCGCCCTGGGAGACACCGCCGGACCGGGCGTTGGACACGAAGGCGCGGGCCACGCCCTTCGGGTCGACGCCGTGGTGCTGGTAGAAGCGGTTGTCCTCGGCGGCGACGATCGCCTGCTGGATGTTCGGCGACATGTCCTCGATCTTGGTGTACTGCCGGTACTCCTCGTAGAACATCGTCAGCACGGTCTTGCCGTCCGGCGCATAGAGGTACGAGGTCTCGGCCGGCAGCGCGGTCTTGAGGATGTTGGTCTTCTGCTCCACTGCGTGTGCGGTGGCCTTGGCGCCGATGCCGGTGACGGCGGCCAGCGGATAGGCCGCGGCGGCGACCACGATGCCGGCGATGAGCCCGGCGCGGAGGAGAGGCACGGCACGACCAGCGGAGGCAAGGGGTCGGTTGCTCACATGGTCAAGCTATGACATTTCCGATTCGGAAATGAGAAGAATTCATAAACGGGCGAGGGGGTTCAGCGGTGGTGACGCGGCCCACGCCGGGATCCGCTGTCCCGGGCGGCGGCTTCCCGGCAGGATCGCGGACATGCGTGCTCAGCTGATCGGGACCGCCGCTCCGGCGGACGAGCCCGACCTCGGCCACCACGGAGATGCCGAGGCCACACCCGGTCTGGTCGACCTCGCGGTCAACGTCCGCCGCGCCCCGATGCCGGACTGGCTGGCCGACCCGCTGGTCACGGCGCTCGGCGGGCTGGCCGCGTACCCCGATCCCGGGCCGGCCCGGGCCGCCGTGGCCGCCCGGCACGGGCGTACCCCGGAAGAGGTACTCCTCACGGCGGGCGCCGCCGAGGGCTTCGTGCTGATCGCCCGGGCGTTGCGCGAGGCCCGGCGGCCGGTGGTGGTGCACCCGCAGTTCACCGAGCCGGAGGCCGCCCTGCGGGCCGCCGGCCACACCGTCGAGCGGGTGCTGCTCGACGCGGGCGACGACTTCCGGCTGGACCCGGCCCGGGTGCCCGCCGACGCCGACCTGGTGCTGCTCGGCAACCCCACCAACCCCACCTCGGTGCTGCACCCCGCCGAGGCGGTCGCCGCGCTGGCCCGCCCCGGCCGGGTGCTGGTGGTCGACGAGGCGTTCGCCGACACCACCGCGGCCCCCGGCGTCGAGGGCGAGCCCGAGTCGCTCGCCGCCCGCCGTGACCTGCCCGGCCTTCTGGTGGTCCGCAGCCTCACCAAGACCTGGGGGCTGGCCGGGCTGCGGATCGGCTACCTGCTCGGCGAACCGCCGCTGCTCGCCCGGCTCGCCGCCGCCCAGCCGCTCTGGGCCGTCTCCACACCGGCGCTGGCCGCCGCCGCCGCCTGCGCGTCCCCGGCCGCCGTGGCGGCCGAGCGCGCCATCGCCGCCGGGCTCGCCGCCGACCGCGACCACCTGGTGACCCGCCTGTCCGGCCTGCCCGGGGTACGCGTCGCCGGCCGTCCCGCCAGCGCCTTCGTCCTGGTACACCTGCCCGGCGCCGCCGCGGTGCGGGAGCGGCTGCGCGAGCGCGGCTGGGCGGTCCGCCGCGGCGACACGTTCCCCGGGCTGGGCCCGGACTGGCTGCGGATCGCGGTGCGCGATCCGGCGACGACCGACGCCTTCACCGACGTGCTGGCGGAGATCCTGGAGGCATGATGCTGGAGTCCACCCTCGCGGCGATCCGCCCGCTCGACGAGGCCGCCATGGCGGCGGCCCGCGAACTCCAGGGCCGGCTCACCAAGCCCGCCGGTTCGCTGGGCGCCCTGGAACCGCTGTCCGTACGCCTCGCCGGCCTGGCCGGGACCTGCCCGCCGCCGCTGCCCGAGCGGGCCGCGGTGGCGATCTTCGCAGGCGACCACGGCGTGCACGCCCAGGGCGTCACCCCGTGGCCGCAGGAGGTCACCGCCCAGATGATCGGCAACTTCCTGGCCGGCGGCGCGGTGGTCAACGCGTTCGCCCGGCAGGCCGGCGCCTCGGTCACCGTGGTGGACGTCGGCGTGGCCACCCCGCTGCCGGTCGACCCCACCGCCGACCCGGCCGGCCCGCGCCTGGTCGCCGCGAACGTGCGTCCCGGCACCCGGGACCTGACGGTCACCGCCGCGCTCACCCGCGACGAGGCCCGCGCGGCGGTGGAGACCGGCATCCGGGTGGCCGGGGACCTGGTCGACGCCGGGGCGGGCATCCTGCTCACCGGCGACATGGGCATCGGCAACACCACCCCGGCCGCCGCGCTGATCGCCGCGTTCACCGGGGTCGACCCGGCGGCGGCGACCGGGCGGGGCACCGGCGTGGACGACGAGACGTACGACCGCAAGGTCGGCGTGGTGCGGGCCGCGCTGGACCGGCACGCCCCCGACCCGGCCGACCCGCTGGGGGTGCTCGCCTCGGTCGGCGGCCTGGAGCACGCCGCGCTGGCCGGGCTGGTCCTCGGCGCCGCGGCGCGCCGCGTGCCCGTGCTGCTGGACGGCGTCATCGCGGTCAGCGCCGCACTGGCGGCCGCCGCGTTCGCGCCGGACGCGGTCGGTGCCATGGTCGCCGGGCACCGCTCGGCCGAGCCGGGCGCCACGGCGGCGCTGCGGCACCTCGGCCTGGACCCGCTCATCGACCTCGGGCTGCGGCTCGGCGAGGGCACCGGCGCGCTGCTCGCGCTCCCCGTCGTCACCGGCGCCGTCCGGGTGCTGCACGAGGTCGCCACCTTCGACTCGGCGGGAGTGGCCGAGAAGTGACCGGCAACCCGTACCCGCTGGGGTTGCGGCTGGCCGGCCGGCGGGTGGTCGTGGTCGGCGGGGGAGCGGTGGCCACCCGGCGGGTGCCGGCGCTGCTCGACGCCGGCGCGGACGTCCTGCTGGTGGCGCCGGAGTTGACCCCGGCGCTGCGGGCGCACGTGGACGCCGGCCGGCTGCACTGGGAGCCGCGCCGGTTCGTGCCCGACGACCTGGACGGCGCCTGGCTGGTCCAGGTGGCCGTGGACGACCGGGCGGCCGCGGCCGCGGTCAGCGCCGCCGCCGCCGAGCGGCGCATCTTCTGCGTCCGCGCCGACGACCGGGCGGCCGCGACGGCGTGGACCCCGGCGGTGACCCGGCACGGCCCGGTGACGGTCGCCGTGCTGGGCGGCGGCGACCCCCGCCGCGCGATGAGCGTGCGGGACGCGGTGCGCGACCTGCTGGCCGCCCGCGCCGGACAGCCGAACGCGGAGGCCGGCGGTGCCGTGCCGGGACGGCCGAGCGTGCCGGCTCCCGGCGAGTCCGACACCGACGCCGCGCAGGTGGGCCGGGTGGCGCTGGTGGGCGCGGGACCGGGCGACCCCGAGCTGATCACCGTGAAGGGCTGGCGGCTGCTCACCGAGGCGGACGTGGTGGTCGCCGACCGGCTCGTCCCCGGGCTGCTCCTCGACGAGCTGCGGCCGGACGTCGAGCTGGTCGACGCCTCCAAGATCCCGTACGGGCCGTCGCGGGCCCAGGAGGAGATCAACCGGATCCTGGTGGACCGCGCCCGCGCCGGGAAGGTGGTGGTCCGCCTCAAGGGCGGCGACCCGTACGTCTTCGGCCGGGGCGGCGAGGAGCTGCTGGCCTGTGCCGAGGCGGGCGTCCCGGTGACCGTGGTGCCCGGGGTGACCAGCGCGATCTCGGTGCCCGCGGCGGCCGGGGTGCCGGTCACCCACCGGGCGGTGGCACACGAGTTCACCGTGGTCTCCGGGCACGTGGCGCCCGACTCGCCGGCCTCGCTGGTCCGGTGGGAGTCCCTGGCGGGCCTGCGCGGCACCCTGGTGATCCTCATGGGCCTGAAGAACCTCGCGGCGATCAGTGCCACCCTCGTGGCGCACGGCCGGCCCGCGCGGACGCCGGCCGCGGTGATCCAGGAGGGCACCACCAGCGGCCAGCGGACCCTCCGCTCGACCCTGGGCACGGTTGCCGACGACGTCGCGGCCGCCGGCCTCCGCCCACCGGCCATCGTCGTGATCGGGGACGTGGTCGGGGCGCTCGACACCTGAACCCCGAGCAGGCAGGCGGCCCGGGACCAACCGCTCCCGGGCCGCCGTCGTGCCGCCGCTCAGGTCACTGCTTGAGCATGTTGTCCAGCATGAGGGCGCAGCGGATCAGCCCGAGGTGGCTGTAGGCCTGCGGGTGGTTGCCCAGCCCGCGCTCGGCGAGCGGGTCGTACTGCTCGGGGAGCAGCCCGGTCGGCCCGGCCGTGTCGACCATCTGGGCGAACAGCTCCTCGGCGTCGGTGCGCCGGCCGGTGCGCAGGTACGCCTCGATCAGCCACGCCGTGCAGATGTGGAAGCCGCCCTCCCGGCCGGGCAGGCCGTCGTCCCAGTGGTACCGGTAGACGACCGGGCCGCTGCGCAGCTCCGCCTCGATCTTCAGCACCGTGGACAGGAAGCGCGGGTCGTCCCCGGCGAGCAGCCCCGAGATGCCGATCCAGAGCGACGAGGCGTCCATCTCCTCGTAGCCGTAGGCGACGCTGTAGGCCTCGGCCTCCGGGTGCCAGCCGTGCTCCAGCACGTTGTCGGCGATCCGGTCGCGCAGCTCGACCCACTCCGGCCGGTCCTCGCCGCCGTGCTGCCGCACCACGTGCAGCGCCCGGTCGACGGTCATCCAGAGCATGACCTTGGAGAAGACGTGGTGCCGGGGCGGGAGACGGGCCTCCCAGATGCCGTGGTCGGGCTCGTGCCAGCGGCGGCGGACCGCCTCGACCATGTTCTCCAGCACCCGCCACTCGTCGTCGCGCACCGAGCCCCGGGCGTCGGCCACCGCGGCGATCAGGTCGGCGACCGGGCCGAAGACGTCGAGCTGGAGCTGGTGGTTGGCGAGGTTGCCGACCCGGACCGGCCGGGAGCCGGCGTAGCCGGGCAGGGTGTCGATGACCGCCTCGGCGCCCAGCTCGTAGCCGTCGACCGTGTACAGCGGGTGCAGCCGTTCCGGGTGCCCGCCGGTGCGGTCGATGACGCCGTCGACCCAGCGCAGCAGGCCCTCGGCCTCCTCGGTGGAGCCGAGGTCGACCAGCGCGCGGGCGGTCATGGCCGCGTCCCGCAGCCAGCAGTAGCGGTAGTCCCAGTTGCGGACGCCGCCCAGCTCCTCGGGGAGCGAGGTGGTCGCCGCGGCGAGGATCGAGCCGGTCGGCTCGTGGCAGAGCCCGCGCAGGGTGAGCGCGCTGCGGGCCACCAGGTCCCGGGCGGTGGCGGGCAGCCGCAGCGAGGCCACCCAGTCCTTCCAGGGCTGCTCGGCGGCGGCCTGCCGCTCGTGGACCGGCACCCGGTGGTGTTCGAGGCTCTGCGTGCCGAAGCGCAGCTCCAGCACCACCTGGCCGCCGGCGGCCGACAGGTCCACCACGGCCTTGGCGGTCTCGTAGCCGGCGTCGCTGGTGACCTCCCACTCGACGCCCGGCGAGTAGAGGGCCACCGGCTCGTTGGAACCGAGCACCAGCAGCCCGTCGTCCAGCGGTTGGAGCTGCACGGCGACCTGACCGAACTCGGGCCGCGGGGCGAACTCGATCCGGGCCCGCCCGGTGCCGCTGAGCACCCGGACCAGGGTCGAGTCGCCGGTGACGATCGCCGGGCCGTCCGGCGTCGTCTCCCTGGCCGGCAGGTCCAGCCAGTCGGTCACGGTCAGGCCGGACCAGCGGGTCTCCACCGTCATGGTGTTGCTGCGGTAGCGCTGGCCCAGCGGGATGCCACCGCGCTGCGGGCCGACGGTGAAGTGCCCGGCCGGGCTGCCGCCGACCAGGTCGGCGAAGATCGCCGCCGAGTCCGGCTTCGGGTGGCACAGCCAGGTGATCTTGGCCTCGGGCGTGACGAGCGCGACCGTGCGGCCGTTGGCCAGCATCGAGTGCCGCTCGATCGGCACCGCCCGCTCGCCGAACAGCCAGTGCCGCCGGGTCTCCAGCAGCAGGCCCAGCGCCCGGGCCGCCTCGATCGGCTCGGCCACCCGGTAGTCGGCCTGGGTGTCACCCGGGCCGATCTTGATGCCGACGTCGGGCCCGTGCAGGTTGCCGAAGGCGTTCTCGTCGGTGACGTCGTCGCCGATGAACAGCACCGCGCTGGCCGCGAGCTGGGTCCGGAGCTGGTCGACCGCGGTGCCCTTGTGGGTCGCCACCACCGACAGCTCGATGACCTCCTTGCCCTGGGTGACGGTCACGTCCTCCCAGGTGGCGGGGCCGCTGCGGACGGCCTCGATGGCCGCGGCCGCGATCTGCGGGTCGACCCCGCGGGTGTGCACGGCGACGCTGGCCGGCTTGCGCTCCAGGCGTACGCCCGGGTGGGCCGCGGCGATCTCGCGCAGCTCGTTGCGGAGCCGGTGCCGGACCGCGATCAGCTCCGGGGTGAGCCGCTCGACGAAGCCGATGTCGAACTCGGAGCCGTGGCTGCCGACCAGGTGCACCTCGCTGGGCAGCCGGGACAGCGTGGCCAGGTCGCGGAGCGCGCGGCCGGAGACCACCGCGACGCTGGTCTGCGGCAGGGACGCGAGGGCGCGGACCGCGGCGACCGACTCGGGCAGCGGCACGGCCTTGCTCGGGTCCTCGACGATCGGCGCGAGGGTGCCGTCGTAGTCGCAGGCGACCAGGAGCTGGGGGACCCGGGCGATCCGGCCGATGGCGGCACGCAGCTCGGGATCCATCACTCCGCCGGACGGAGTGGTGGTGGCAGGAGAACTCACGCCGCCTCCGCATCGGGCACGCCGAGTTCGGTCAGGAAGGACTTGGCCCAGTGGCCGACGTCGTGGCTGCGCAGGTGGCGTTGCATTATCCGCATCCGGCGGCGGGCCTCGGGTTTCTCGACGTGCACGGCGCGCAGCAGCGCGTCCTTGACCGCGTCGGGGTCGTGCGGGTTGCACAGGAACGCCTGGCGCAGCTCGGTGGCGGCGCCGGCGAACTCACTGAGCACGAGCGCGCCGCCCTGGTCGGCGCGCGATGCGACGTACTCCTTGGCCACCAGATTCATTCCGTCTCGCAGCGGGGTCACCATCATCACGTCGGCCGCGACGTACATCGCGGCCAGTTCGGAGCGACTGTACGACTGATGCAGATAATGCACCGCCGGCACGCCGACCCGTCCGAATTCGCCATTAATCCGGCCGACCTCGCGTTCCACCTTCACCCGAAGTGCCTGGTAGTGCTCCACGCGCTCGCGGCTCGGCGTGGCGACCTGCACCATAACCGCGTCGGGGACTGTCAACTTTCCGTCAGCGAGGAGTTCGCGGAAGGCCTTCAGCCGGAGCTCGATGCCCTTGGTGTAGTCGAGCCGGTCGACGCCCAGGATGATCGTCTTCGGGTTGCCCAGCTCCTCGCGGATCTGCTTGGCCCGGGCCTGGATCGCCGGGTCCTCGGCCAGCCGCTCCATCTCCCGGGTGTCGATCGAGATGGGGAAGGCGCCGGCCTTCACCTGCCGGCCGTCGACCTGGATCATCTGCCCCTCGTAGCGGAGGCCGAGCAGGTGCCGGGCCAGCCGGACGAAGTTCTGCGCCGCCAGCCGCTGCTGGAAGCCGACCAGGTCGGCGCCGAGCAGCCCGCGCAGGATCTCGGTGCGGAACGGCATCTGCATGAACAGCTCGATCGGCGGGAACGGGATGTGCAGGAAGAACCCGATCCGCAGGTCCGGCCGCAACTCGCGGAGCATGGCCGGCACCAGCTGGAGCTGGTAGTCCTGCACCCAGACCGTGGCGCCCTCGGCCGCGACGTCCGCCGCGGCCTCCGCGAACCGGGCGTTCACCAGGCGGTACGCCTCGCGCCAGCGCCGCTTGTACGCCGGAGTCTCGACCGCGTCGTGGTAGAGCGGCCAGATCGTCGCGTTGGACTGCCCCTCGTAGTAGCGCTCCAGCTCCTCGGCGCTCAGCGGAACCGGGTGCAGCCGGATCCCCTCCAGGTCGAAGGGCTCGGGGGCGGCGCCCGTGCCGCCGGCCCAACCCACCCAGGTGCCCTGGTGCTCGGCGAGGACCGGGTGCAGCGCGGTCACCAGGCCGCCCGGGCTGCGTCGCCACTGCCGCCCTTCGGGTGTGCTCACCTCGTCGACCGGCAGTCGGTTCGCCACCACGACAAAGGAGCTACGGACGGTCACGATCGGCCACCTCCGGGTTGCTGACGGGTCCACCGCGATGAGCGTACTGAGCGTAGCTGCGGCCTCTGTTGCCCCGTGCCGGAGTTCCCTACCCGTCCCACGCCGGTCGAACCTCCTTCGTGATCTTGTCGACAGCCGGGCCCGCCACACGCGCCGGGGCGGGGTGATGTGGGCGGAGCGGGGCGTACCTGTCAGGATTGACGATGGCGTGCGCGCGGCCGGCCCCGGCCGGCGGCGGCGGGCGGACCTCGCGGCCCGCGCCCGCGCCCGCCAGCTCGCGATCGCAACCGACGGAGGTAGCCCGCACCGTGGCCCAGTTCATCTACGTCCTGGAAAAGGCGCGCAAGGCGCACGGCGACAAGGTCGTGCTCGACAACGTGACGCTGAACTTCCTGCCGGGGGCCAAGATCGGTGTGGTCGGTCCGAACGGCGCCGGTAAGTCCAGCCTCCTCAAGATCATGGCAGGTTGGGACCAGCCGAGCAACGGTGAGGCCCGGCTCATGCCCGGCTACACGGTCGGCATGCTGGCCCAGGAGCCGCCGCTCAACGACGCCAAGACGGTCCTCGGCAACGTCGAGGAGGCCGTCGCCGAGATCAAGACCAAGCTGGAGCGGTTCAACAAGATCGCCGAGCAGATGGCGACCGACTACTCCGACGAGCTGATGGAGGAGATGGGCAAGCTCCAGGAGGAGCTGGACAACGCCGACGCCTGGGACGTCGACTCCAAGCTCGAACTGGCCATGGATGCGCTGCGCTGCCCCCCGCCGGACGCCGACGTGACCCAGCTCTCCGGTGGTGAGCGCCGCCGGGTCGCGCTGTGCAAGCTCCTGCTGGAGGCGCCGGACCTGCTGCTGCTCGACGAGCCCACCAACCATCTGGACGCGGAGAGCGTGCAGTGGCTGGAGCAGCACCTGGCCAAGTACGCCGGCACGGTGATCGCGATCACCCACGACCGGTACTTCCTCGACAACGTGGCCGGCTGGATCCTGGAGCTGGACCGGGGCCGGGCCATCGGCTACGAGGGCAACTACTCCACGTACCTGGAGAAGAAGGCCGCCCGGATGGCGGTCGAGGGCCGGCGCGACGCCAAGATGAAGAAGCGCCTCGACGAGGAGCTGGAGTGGGTCCGCTCCAACGCGAAGGCCCGGCAGACGAAGTCCAAGGCCCGCCTCGACCGCTACGAGGAGATGGCCACGGCGGCCGAGCAGACCCGCAAGCTGGACTTCGAGGAGATCCAGATCCCGCCGGGCCCGCGCCTGGGCAACACCGTGATCGAGGTCAAGAACCTGGTCAAGGCGTTCGGCGACCGGGTGCTCATCGACGACCTCAGCTTCTCGCTGCCGCGCAACGGCATCGTCGGCGTGATCGGCCCGAACGGCGTCGGCAAGACCACCCTGTTCAAGACCATCGTGGGCCTGGAGGAGCCGACCGCCGGCTCGGTCCGGGTCGGCGAGACGGTCTCCCTGTCCTACGTCGACCAGAGCCGGGCCGGCCTGGCGGGCGACAAGACGGTCTGGGAGACGGTCTCCGACGGGCTGGACCACCTCCTCGTGGGCAAGGTCGAGATGCCGTCCCGGGCGTACATCGCGGCGTTCGGCTTCAAGGGCCCGGACCAGCAGAAGCCGACCAAGGTGCTCTCCGGCGGCGAGCGGAACCGGCTCAACCTGGCGCTGACCCTCAAGATCGGCGGCAACGTCATCCTGCTGGACGAGCCGACCAACGACCTCGACGTCGAGACGCTCGGCAGCCTCGAGAACGCGCTGCTGGAGTTCCCGGGCTGCGCCGTGGTCATCTCCCACGACCGGATGTTCCTCGACCGGGTCGCCACGCACATCCTGGCCTGGGAGGGCGACGACCAGAACCCGGCGCGGTGGTTCTGGTTCGAGGGCAACTTCGAGGCGTACGAGAAGAACAAGATCGACCGACTCGGCGCGGAGGCCGCCCGGCCGCACCGGGTGACGTACCGCAAGCTCACCCGTGACTGACCGGTTCGTCTACGACTGCACGCTGCGCTGGTCCGACCTGGACGCGTACGGCCACGTCAACAACTCACGCTTCCTCACCCTCTACGAGGAGGCGCGGGTGGCCATGATGTTCGCCGGCGGCCGGGCGTGGGGCGTCGACTCGTTCGCCGACGGGGTGGTCATCCGCCGGCACGAGGTCGACTACCTGCGCCCGGTCGACTACGCGCTGGGCCGGGCCACCGCGGAGGCGGCCCCCACGGTCCGGATCGAGCTCTGGGTGGAGGAGATCCGGGCGGCCTCGTTCACCGTCGCCTACGAGCTCTACGACCGCGACGTGCTGGCGAGCCGGGCCCGCTCGGTGCTGGTCCCGTTCGACCTGGCCGCGCAGCGCCCCCGCCGGATCTCCGCCGACGAGCGGGCCTTCCTGCTCCGGTACGCGCCCGGGCACCCGGCATGACGACGCCGGCCGCGGGGCACGGGCTGGACGGGGTGGCCGACGCGGGCGCCTTCCTGGCCCGCCTGGTCCGGCTGGACCCGGCCACCCTGGTCCGGCTCCGGCCGGTGCCGGGGGCCGGGCGCACCGCCCTCTGGGCCCGCCTGCCGTGGGACGTGCTCGTGGTCCGGACCGTCCCCGGCACGGCGCCGGGCGACGTCACGGTGGCGGCCGGGGAGCTGCTGGCGGAGCTGTCGGCGGGCGGCGACGCGCTGCCCCGGCGCCGGGACGACGGGTGGCGCTGGCCGCTGCCGCCGGCGGCCAGCCGGGCCGTGGAGGCGCTGCCCGCCACCGAGGTCCGACGGATCGCCGCCGCGGCGGCCGGGACGCTGCGCGAGGCGGCCACCCACGGCGTGGCGGGCCGGGCGGTGGGCCAGCGCGCGCTGCGGGACGCCTTGCTGGACCACGTCGCCGTGGTGGTGACCCCGGACGCGGTGCCCGACGCCCCCGTCGAGGTGCCCCAGCGGCTGGTGCAGGGGCTGGTCCGGATGGGCTTCCTCGGCGACGGCGACGTTCAGGTACGCGTCGCCGGCCGTTGGGTCGGGCTCGTCGGACCGTACGGGGCGGCTTGGTCGCGGAAGGTCGCCGACCTCGCCCTGACGCCCATCGGAGTTCATCCGAACGGATGACCCCTGTTCGTTCTTCCGGTTTGGGGCGGCCGTTGGGGGGATGCCTCATCCCGGCTGTCCGGGTACCGTCCATCCTCGGATCCAACGCACCGTAGGCGGCTGGATCCGCTGGGGAGTGAGGTGCGCGAGCGATGCCGTGGTGGTCATGGCGCCCAGGTCCCGCCGGAGGCGGCGGCGACTCGGAAACTCGAAGCGGGATCACAGTGGAGGACACCGTCCGGGTCGGACCACCGACCCCCCGTCAGCCGGGGGACGACGCGGCGGCCGCGGAGCGGCCCGTGATCGTCGACATGCCGGCGACCGTCGCCCCGGTCACCCTCCGCCGGGTCTGCGACGCGCTCGACCTGCTCGACGTGCGCTACCTGGCCGACGGCGACGGCAACCTGCTGGCCATGTGGGAGCGGCACGCCGTGCTGGTCACCCTGGAGGGCCCCGAGGACGAGATCCTCGTGATGCGGGCCCGGCCGCACGCGACGGTCCCGCCGGACTGGGCCGACCGCGCCTACCGGGTGGTCAACGAGTGGAACCACACCCGGCGGTTCTGCAAGGCCTACATCGGCGACCCGACCGAGCGCGGCCAGTTGCCCATCTACGCGGAGCTCCAGGTCCCGCTCGGCGCCGGCACCCACGACGCGCTGCTGGTCGAGATGCTCGACTGCGGCGCGGCGGTGGCGACCACCTTCGTCGACTGGCTGCACGACGAGGGCGCCCTGCTCTGACGGCCGGGCGCCACCCCGGCGCCGGTCAGCCCTCGGCCGCCGGGTCCTCCATCACGTTCACCATGAAATAGGCGGCCCGCTCCAGGTAGTCCCAGAGCGCGGCGGCGAGCTGCGGCGGCAGGTCCAGCCGGTCCACCGCCCGCCGCATGTGGTGCAGCCAGGCGTCGCGCTCGACGGCGCCGATCCGGAACGGGGCGTGCCGCATCCGCAGCCGCGGGTGGCCGCGCTGCTCCGAGTAGGTGTGCGGGCCGCCCCAGTACTGGATGAGGAAGAGGGTCAGCCGGTCCGCCGCGGGCCCGAGGTCCTCCTCCGGGTACATCGGCCGCAGCAGCGGGTCGGTGGCGACACCGGCGTAGAACTCGTCCACGAGCTTGCGGAAGGCGGGTTCGCCGCCGATCGCCTCGAAGAGGGTCATCGACTCGCCTGGGGAAGTCACGCCACCCATCCTGCCAGGTGCCGCTCCGAGCCGGCCCGCGCCCACCGCCGCAGCGGGAGTCAGGTCACCGCGTGCCGGCGGCGGCTGCGCTCGCCCGGCCGGTCGCCCGCCGTCGACCCCCGGACCGGGGAGTGCCCGCAGCGCTCGCCTTTGGCGGCCGTGGCGCCGGACTCCACCCGGGCGGCCTCGACGGCCGCCTCGATGGTCGCCGGGCGCGGCCAGGTGAGCACCGCGAGGACCATGAGCAGCACGCCCGCGGCGCTCCACGCACCGACCACGGACGGGATGGCGAACCGCTCGGCGAGCGCCCCGGTGGCCAGCACGGCGGCGCCCTGGATGATCTGGGTGCCGCTGGCCATGACGCCGAATGCCCGGGCCCGGTAGCCGTCGGGCAGCACCTGGACGAAGAGGCCGTTCGCGACCGGGATGAGCCCGGCCACCGCGAAGCCGCACGCGGCGGCGAGGAGCGCCACCACGATCGGCGGCGGGTCGAGCAGCGCCGGGACCAGCACCGCCGGAGCGATCACCGCCAGCGGCCGCATGAGGGCCAGCCGGCGGGCCGGGGCGACGAGCCGCCCGACGACGAGCCCGCCCAGGACGTAGCCGACCGGGTTGGCGGCCATGATGACGGCCTGGGCCGTGCCGGTGTCCATGCCGTCCCCGGCCCGCTCGGCGGCCCAGGCCGCGGCGAGCCCCTCGGGGACGATCGAGAAGAGCATCGCGCTGAACACCAGCACGGCGATGGCGCGCAGCACCGGGCGACCGAAGACGAGCGCGAAGCCCTCGGCGGTCTCCCGCAGCAGGTGGCTGCGGTGCGCCTCGGTCATGGCCGGCGGCCGGTCGTGCAGGCCGAAGCGGACCAGCGCCGCGGAGAAGCCGAAGGTGGCGGCGTTGATCAGCAGCGCGGCGGCCGGGTTGACCGCGGCCACCGCCGCGCCCAGCAGGTAACCGAGGACCTGGGCGGCCTGCCCGGTGCTCGCGGAGACCGACAGGCCGACCACCAGCCGGTCACCGGCGAGGATCTGGGGCATCAGCGCCGACCGGGCGGCCTGGCTCGGCGGGTTGGCCAGGGTTGCGGCGAAGATCAGGGCCAGGATCGCCCAGGGTGGCATCCCGGGAAGGGCGACCAGCACCATCAGGGCCATCCGGACCAGGTCGCAGGCCACCATGACCTGCCGGTACCGGTAGCGCTCGGCGAGCGCGGAGAGCAGCGGGCCGCCGACGAGCCAGGGCAGGTAGCTGGCCGCGAAGGCGGCGGCGGAGAGCGCCACCGAGTCGGTCTGCCGGTAGACCAGGACGGTGACCGCGGCCTTCGCCACGTAGTCACCGATCCAGGACAGAGCGCTTGCCGTGAAGAGGACGCGGAATTCCACGAGGCTGAACAGTTCGCGGAAGGTGGCCGGGCCCTCCAGGGCGGGTCGCTCGTCGGACACCGTCGCCTCCATCGTCTCCGGGTCGCCACTCGTGATGGCCTGACCTGGAAACCGTCGTCAGATCTACGGATCAGCGAGGACACGAGCACGCTCCCCAGGGGAGCGTGTTCACCGGATTCTGCCCGATCGTCTGACAACTGGCTAGGGTGAACGGATTGATCGTCGCATCTCCGACTGAACGAACGGACGATACCCGAGGGGCCGCGCGGTGCGCGACCCCCGAAAATCGGCCGGCCCGGCGAGCCGACCGGCGGCCCAGGTCAGGTGGCCCCGCCGGTCCCCGTCTCGCCCCCGGCCGGGGCGCGGGCCGGGAGCCCGGGATAGAGCCGGGCCGCCGCGATCCGCGCCGTGATGCCCGAGTTCTCCAGCGCCTCGGCGAGCCGGCGGCGCAGCTCGCGGCCGACCGCGAACTGCCCGTCGGCGGTGGTCTTGACGACGGTACGG
Source organism: Micromonospora chaiyaphumensis (assembly GCF_900091435.1). Lineage (GTDB taxonomy): Bacteria > Actinomycetota > Actinomycetes > Mycobacteriales > Micromonosporaceae > Micromonospora > Micromonospora chaiyaphumensis. The sequence goes on along the minus strand of NZ_FMCS01000014.1, from coordinate 39,080 downwards.
ATCACCGCCCCGTCGACCGTCATCTGCTCGACGCCGAGCACCTCCGGCTCCTCGACGATCTGCGACGCCAGCTCCGGGTCCAGCGCGACCGACGAGGCCGCCGTACGCAGCACCGCGGTGGCCTCCTCGGTGCCCGCGAAGCCGATGGGCAGGTCGACCACGACGAGGGCCCAGCCCTGGCTCTTGTTGCCCACCCGGACGATTTCGCCGTTGCGGATGTACCAGAGCACGCCCCGGCCGTCCCGGACCGTGGTGACCCGCAGGCCCACGGCCTCCACGACGCCGGTCGCCTCGCCCAGGTCCACGGTGTCGCCCACGCCGTACTGGTCCTCGATGAGCATGAACAGGCCGGCGATCAGGTCCTTGACCAGGCTCTGCGCGCCGAAGCCGAGGGCCACGCCGGCGATGCCGGCGCTGGCCAGCAGCGGGGCCAGGTCGAAGCTGAACTCCTTGAGCACCATGAGTAGGGCGATGCCGAAGATGAACGCGGTGACCATGCTGCGCAGCACCGAGCCGATCGCCTCGGCGCGCTGCCGCCGCCGCTCCGGCACGAACTGCTCCGGGTCGAGCGTGGCGCTGGGGATCCGCTCCCGCAGCGGGCGGAGCATGGTGGGCACCGCGCCCTCGGTCGTGGTCCGCACCAGCCGGTTGATGGTGCGGTGCAGCGCCCAGCGGGCGGCCACGGCGAGCAGCAGGATCAGCGCGATCCGCAGCGGCTTCAGGACGATCCAGTAGCTGCCCTCGGCGAACCAGGCCGAGCCCGTGATGTCCCAGACGTTCTTGCACCAGGTGTCGGAGCGGCAGTCGGCGGACGGAGACGGGGACGGGCTGGGGTCGACGGCGGACAGCGCGTGGAGCAGCAGGTTGGCGGGACTCACCCTGCTTTCGTACCGCAACGCCGCTGGGCGCCTGCTGCCGACCCGCCCGGCTCCCGCCCGCGGGGCGGCGGACCGATCATCGCGGGCGGAACCGGTCATCTTGGCACGGGCGGAGAAAGCTTCACGAGGGTACCCCGGATTAGTGCGTGCAATCCGGGGCGCGATCAGGGACTATTGGCGCAACGGACGTCGGTGATCCGGCCGGCGTCGGTGTCGTTCCCCGCTGCCCGCGGGGCGGTCCCGGCGCAGCGGCGGCAGGAGCGGCTGGACCGGGAGGGTGAGCACGATGCCTGACATACGACCCGCGGTGGGCTCCGGTGCACTCGTTCTCAACGCCACCTACGAGCCCCTGTGTGTCGTGTCGGTGCGTCGCGCCGCGATCCTCGTCCTCTCTGCCAAGGCCGTCTGCGTGGCCGACGGCGAGGGCATGCTGCACAGCGCGCGCAACGCGCTCCCGGTGCCGTCGGTCGTCCGGCTGACCCGCTACGTCCGGGTCCCCTACCGCACCCACGTCGGGCTCTCCCGCCGGGCGATCTTCGCCCGGGACGGCTGGCGCTGCGCCTACTGCCGCGGCCCGGCGGAGACCATCGACCACGTCTTCCCGCGCAGCCGGGGCGGCCGGCACGCCTGGGAGAACGTGGTCGCCGCCTGCGCCCGCTGCAACCACACCAAGGGCGACAAGACGCCGGCCGAGCTGGGCTGGCGGCTGCACAACCTGCCGGCGGCCCCGAAGGGCACGGCATGGCGGGTGCTCGGCCACCGGGCGCCCGACCCGCGCTGGGCCGACTGGCTCGACCTGCGCGAGCCGGAGCCCGAGGCGGCCTGAGCGGCGGTCACCGGGCCTTCACGAGCGACGCGTAGACCACGAGGTTGTCCGCGTACCCGGTCTCGCCGCCCACCCAGCGCCCGCCACAGGTGATCAGCCGCAGGTTGGGCCGGCTGAAGTCGCCGTAGACCTCGCCCACCGGCAGCCGTTCCTTGCCGTACCGCTCGATCGAGGTCACCTCGAAGACGGCCACCGACCGGTCCTGCCGGGTCACCTCGATCCGGTCGCCGTCGTCGAGGTCCTTGAGGTCGTGGAAGACGGCCGGCCCGGTGGTGGTGTCGACGTGCCCGACGATGACGGCCGGGCCGTACTGGCCCGGGGTGGGCCCCTGGTCGTACCAGCCGACCTCGCCGGCCCGCCCGACGTCCGGCACCGCGATGCTGCCGTCCGGCGCGATGCCGACCCGGTGGACCGGCGCCCGCAGGTCGATCTTGTTGATCGTCAGGTCGGTCGGCGGGCTGCCGGACAGCACCGGGAACTTCTTCGGCGGCGGGCGCAGCCCGGCGGTGAGCTGTGCGGGCAGCACGCTGATGCCGGTCACCCGTTCCACCCCGAGCATGGCGACGATCAGCGCCATCACCGCCGCGACCACCAGCACCGGGGCGCCGGGGCCGCGCCGGACGGCGTACCGCCAGCGGCCGCCGGCCGCGGCCTGCCGGGCCGGCGGCACCGGGCGGGCCTGCGGGTCGGCGGTGGTGACGCTCGCCGAGAAGGCGTGCCCGGCGGCGCGGGCGAACCGGCGCGAGGCGCGGGACACCAGCCGCAGGCCGGTCCCGACCCGGGACCCGGCCCGGTGCCGGCCCCGGCGGCGCGGTGAGCGGGCCATGGCCGCACCTCGTCAGAAGCGGCTACCGGTCTTGCGGCGGGCGCCGACGCCGGCCACCACGGCCACCGCGACCAGGCCGCCGACCAGCAGCAGCGAGCCGGGTCCCCGGCCGCCCGCGGTGCCACCACCGCCGGTCGCCGGGCCCTTGCTCGGCTGGGCCATGTTCAGCACCGTGAGCATGGTGGAGGCGGTCTGCCCGTTGGAGCAGTCCAGGTTCACCGGGTAGTCGCCGGGCGCCTTGTTCCCGGGCACCGTGACCGCCCCGGTGAGGAAGCCGTTGTCCGGCCGGAGCATCACCCGGCCGAAGGCGTCCGAGGTGACCTGGGCCTGCCGGTCGTTGTTGTTGTCGCAACTGGCCCGGATGCTGACCCGGGAGCCGGCCTGGACGCTGTTCGGCGTGACCTCGACGAAGACGTTCTCCCCGGCGCGGGCCGGCGAGGCGGTGGTCAGGACGAACGCCGCGACGAGACCGAGAAGCCCCAGAACGGCCAGGAGCGCGCGGTGTGACAGAAGCCCTCGCATGATTCCCCCCTTCCGGTGCGGCGCACCGGAATCCTGCTGACGGGCAGCGCGGGCTGCATTCCCCCTGACCTGGGGGCAAACCCGGGGGCGGTCAGCGGCGCCGGCCGGCCGGGGACGTTCCGGGCGGCGGGAGCGGCGTGACGGGGTGCCAGTCGAGCGGGGTGGAGAGCACCATGGTGCTGGACGGCTGGCCGTACGGAGCGAGGCGGTCGATGACCTCCTCGAACTCGCCCATCGTGCCGGCGGCCACCTTCAGCATGCTGCACGCGTCGCCGGTGATCCGGTGAATCTCCATGATCTCCGGCCAGTCCGCCACCGCGGGGTCGTTGAGGATGCAGCGGGACCCGTAGCAGGACATCCGGATCAGCGCGAGCACCGTCCGGCCGGCCCGGGTCAGGTCCACGTGCGCGTGGTAGCCCGTGATCACCCCGGACTCCTCCAGCCGGCGTACCCGCTCGGCCACCGCCGGCGGGGACAGGTGCACCCGGCGGGACAGCTCGCTGTAGGAGAGCCGGGCATCCGCCTGGAGCTCGCGCAGCAGCGCCCAGTCCATGTCGTCCACGCGGTGACCTTTCTTCCGTGAAGTCGAGGGCCGGACACGCCTTCGGCGTGACAGGTGAGACCACCGTACCGCCGTTGAACAGGCATTCCATCTGCGGATCAACCAGCGGCATCATGTCGTCTACCCCGGCGTACGGAGGGAGATGACGGTGGAACAGACGACGGCGGTGCGGCCGGCGACCCCGCAGCAGCGGGCGGTCCGCGCGGCGCGCAACGGCGGCGAGCCGACCCTGGAGTTCGCCGACCGGGTGCCCTACGACGCGTACGTCCACGCCAGCACGCTGCACCAGCTACAGCAGCCGCTCAGCGACGACCCGGGCGAGATGTCCTTCCTCATGGTCAGCCAGATCATGGAGCTGTACTTCAAGCTGACCTGCCACGAGCTGCGCCACGCGCAGCGCGAGCTGCGGGCCAACCGGGTCTGGGACGCGCTCCCACCGCTGCGCCGCGCCGCCCTGCACCTGGAGGGCCTCAACGCCGCCTGGCAGGGGCTGCGCTGGATGAGCCCGGCCGACTTCAACCGGTTCCGGGACCGGCTCGGCGAGGGCTCCGGCTTCCAGTCGGCCATGTACCGCCAGCTGGAGTTCGTGCTCGGCCTCCGCGATCCGGCGCTGATCCGCCCGTTCCGCCGGCAGACCGAGGTGCACGCCGAGCTGACCGCCGCGCTGGCCGCCCCGAGCCTGTGGGACGACGTGGTCGCGCTGCTCGCCCGGCGCGGCTTCGAGCTGCCCGACGACCTGCTGGAGCGGGACGTGGCGACCGAGCACGAGACGCACCCCGCCGTCGAGGCGGCCTGGGTGCGCATCTACGCCGACGGCGGCCCCGACAACCACCTGCGCCTGCTCGGCGAGGCGCTGACCGAGGTGGCCGAACGGTTCGGCGACTGGCGCTGGCACCACATCAAGGCGGTGCAGCGTTCGATGGGCGCCAAGGTCGGCAGCGGCGGCTCCGCCGGGCTGGCCTGGTTGCAGCGGAGCATGGCCCGGGTGGTCTTCCCGGAGCTGTGGTCGGCCCGTACCGCGATGTGACCGGAGAGAGCAGCATGCACACCCCCGAAGAAGACGCGCACGCCCGCGACGCCGCCGACCCCGGCCACCGGCACCTGTTCCTCGTGCCGCCGGCCGATGGCGGGCGCTACCCCGAGGTGGCGTACCTGGCCGGCAACTCGCTGGGCCTGCAGCCCCGGGCCACCCGGGAGGAACTCCTCGCCGACCTGGACGCCTGGCGGCGGCTGGGCGTGGAGGGGCACCTGGAGGCGGAACGGCCCTGGCTGCCGTACCACGAGCTCCTGACCGCGCCGGCCGCGCGACTGGTCGGCGCCCGCCCCGCGGAGACCGTGGTGATGAACTCCCTCACGGTCAACCTGCATCTGCTCATGGTGAGCTTCTACCGGCCGGCGGGGGAGCGGACCCGGATCGTCATCGAGGACAGCGCCTTCCCCTCGGACAGCTACGCGGTGCGCAGCCAGGCCCGCTTCCACGGCCTCGACCCGGACACCGCCGTCGTGCGGCTCAAGCCGCGCCCGGGCGAGGACACCCTGCGGACCGCGGACGTCGTCGACTTCCTGGCCGCCGAGGGGCAGACCGTGGCGCTGCTGCTGCTCGGCGGGGTCAACTACCTGACCGGCGAGCTGATGGACATCCCGGCGATCACCGCCGCCGGGCGGGCCGCCGGCGCGGTGGTGGGTTGGGACCTGGCGCACGCCGCCGGCAACGTGCCGCTGGCGCTGCACGACTGGGACGTGGACTTCGCCGCCTGGTGCTCCTACAAGTACCTGAACTCCGGGCCGGGGGCGCTGGGCGGCGTCTTCGTCCACGAGCGCCACCTGGGCGACCCCGGGCTCCCACGCTTCGAGGGCTGGTGGAGCACCGAGGCGGCCACCCGGTTCGAGATGACCCCGGTGTCCCGGCCGCCGGCCACCGTCGAGGCGTGGCAGATCTCCAACCCGCCGATCTTCGCGATGGGTCCGGTGCGCACCTCGCTGGAGCTGTTCGACTCGGTCGGCATGCCCGCGCTGCGCGAGCGCAGCCTCCGGCTCACCGGCTACCTGGAGGGGCTGCTCGACGAGGTGACCGCCGACCGGCCGCTGACCGTGGTCACCCCGCGCGACCCGGCCCGCCGGGGCTGCCAGCTCTCCGTGCGGATCGGCGCGGGCAGCGCCAACGAGCTGACCAAGCGGCTGCGGCACGAGCACGGCGTGATCGCCGACGCCCGGGAGCCGGACATCGTGCGGTTCGCGCCGGTGCCGCTCTACTCGACGTACCACGACTGCTGGCGGGTCGCCGACGCGCTGGCCGCGACGGTGGAGGCCACCTCATGAGTACGGAACGCGAGGAGATCGCCGTCGTCGGCGCGGGGCTGGCCGGCTGCCTGCTGGCCTGCTTCCTGGCCCGGCGCGGCTACCCGGTCGCCCTCTACGAGCGGCGGCCGGACCCGCGCACCGGGACGGTCGAGCGGGGCCGCTCGATCAACCTGGCGCTCTCCGAGCGCGGCCTGGACGCGCTGCGCCGGATCGGGCTGGACCAGCAGGTGATGACCGACGCGCTGCCGATGCGCGGCCGGATGATCCACCCGGTGGAGGGCGAGCCGCAGTTCCAGTCGTACAGCGTCTCCGGTGACCGGGCGATCAACTCGATCAGCCGGGGCGCGCTGAACAACGCGCTGCTCGACGCCGCCGCCGCGCTGCCCGGTGTGCGGATCGCCTTCGACCACCGGCTCGTCGGGCTCGACCCGGCCACCGGCGAGATGACCTTCGAGACCCCGCAGGGCAAGGTCACCGAGATCGCCTCGGTGGTGCTGGGGGCCGACGGCGCCGGCTCCGCCGTGCGCGGGCAACTCCTCGCGTACGGGGCGCTGACCGAGAGCCTGGACTTCCTCGACTACGGCTACAAGGAACTCACCATCCCGCCGATCGGCGGCGAGTTCGCCCTGGACCCGGGCGCGCTGCACATCTGGCCGCGCGGCACCTCCATGATGATCGCGCTGCCCAACCCGGACCGCTCCTTCACCTGCACGCTGTTCTGGCCGACGCACGGCACGCAGAGCTTCGCCTCGCTGGGCAGCCCGGCCGCCATCGAGCGGTACTTCGCCACCCACTACCCGGACCTGGTCCCGCTCGCCCCGAACCTGGTCGACGACTACCAGCACAACCCGGTCGGGGTGCTCGGCACGGTCCGCTGCACCCCGTGGCAGCTCGACGGCCGGGTGGGCCTGCTCGGCGACGCGGCGCACGCCATCGTGCCGTTCTACGGCCAGGGCGCGAACTGCGCGTTCGAGGACGTGGTCGAGCTGGACCGCTGCCTGGACGAGTGCGGCGACCACTGGGCGTCGGCACTGCCGCTGTTCCAGCACCGCCGGCAGGCCAACGCCGAGGCCATCGCCCGGATGGCGCTGACCAACTTCGTGGAGATGCGGGACAAGGTCGCCTCGCCGGTGTTCCAGACCCGCAAGAAGATCGAGCACGCGCTGGAGCGCGCCCTGCCCGGCCGCTACGTCTCGCAGTACGAGCTGGTCTCGTTTTCCACCACCCCGTACGCGGAGGTGCGCCGCCGGGTGCGCCGCCAGTACCGGGCGGTGGGGGCGGTGGCCGCCGGCGCGGTGGCGGCGCTGGCCGGGGCGGCGGTGGCGCTCGGCCGAGGGAGGCGAGGATGACGCTCTGGGATCCCCGGCTGATGGCCGGGCACGCGCCGGACGGCCCCGGCCTGCTGCGCAACTTCGTCGGTGGCTCCTTCGTGGACGCCGGCCCGCGGTTCACCAAGCGCAGCCCGGTCACCGGCGAGCCGGTCTTCGAGGTGGTCGAGGCCGGCGAGTCCGTCGTGGACGACGCGGTCACCGCGGCCCGGGCGGCGCTGCGCGGCCCGTGGGGCCGGATGGGGGAGCGGGAGCGCGCCGAGGTGCTCCGCCGGGTCGCCGACGAGCTGGAGCGCCGCTTCGACGACCTGGTCGCCGCCGAGGTGGCCGACACCGGCAAGGCCATCTCGCAGGCCCGCACGCTGGACATCCCGCGCGGGGCGGCCAACTTCCGGGCGTTCGCCGAGATCGTGGCGACCGCGCCGACCGAGTCGTTCACCACGGTCACCCCCACCGGCGGCCGGGCGCTGAACTACGCGGTCCGCAAGCCGGTCGGCGTGGTCGCGATCATCGTGCCGTGGAACCTGCCGCTGCTCCTGCTCACCTGGAAGGTCGCCCCGGCCCTGGCCTGCGGCAACGCCGTGGTGGTCAAGCCCAGCGAGGAGACCCCGGCGTCGGCGACCCTGCTCGCCGAGGTGATGGCCGCGGCGGGCGTGCCCGAGGGCGTGTTCAACCTCGTGCACGGCTTCGGCCCCGGCTCGGCCGGTGAGCACCTCACCCGGCACCCGGGCGTCGACGCCATCACCTTCACCGGGGAGTCGGCCACCGGCAGCGCCATCATGCGCGCCGCCGCCGACGGGGTGAAGGCGGTCAGCTTCGAACTGGGCGGCAAGAACGCCGGCCTGGTCTTCGCCGACGCCGACCTCGACGCGGCGGTCGCCGGCTCGGTCCGGTCCAGCTTCACCAACGGCGGCCAGGTCTGCCTCTGCACCGAGCGGATCTATGTGCAGCGGCCGGTCTTCGAGGAGTTCACGGCCCGGCTGGCCAAGCGCGCCGACGAGCTGGCGTACGGCTGGCCGGCCGACGAGGCCACGGTGAACATGCCGCTGATCTCGCACACCCACCGGGACAAGGTGCTCGGCCACTACGAGCTGGCCCGCACCGAGGGCGCCGAGGTGCGTGCCGGGGGCGGGACGCCGCGCTTCGGCGATGCCCGCGACGGCGGCGCGTACGTGCAGCCGACCGTGCTCACCGGGCTGGGCCCGGACGCCCGCACCAACCGCGAGGAGATCTTCGGCCCGGTGGTGCACGTGGCGCCGTTCGACGACGAGGACGAGGCGTACGCCCTGGCCAACGGCACCGACTACGGCCTGGCGGCGACGGTCTGGACCCGGGACGTGGGCCGGGCGCACCGGGCCGGGTCCCGGCTGGACGCCGGCATCGTCTGGGTGAACACCTGGTTCCTGCGCGACCTGCGCACGCCGTTCGGCGGGGTGAAGGCGTCCGGGATCGGCCGGGAGGGCGGGGTGCACTCGCTCGACTTCTACTCCGAGCTCACCAACGTCTGCGTGGACCTCTCATGAGTGCGCGGTCCGGGCAGAATGGCTCGCGCCGTATGCGTTCGCAGCGAGGAGCCGGGATGACCGTCGACATCGAAGCCGCCAACCGGGAACTGGCCGTGGCCCGGCAGGACGAGAAGCCGTGCCCGCCGTTGCGCGGCCGGCTGCTGCCGGAGGGTGACATCGAGGCGGCCTACCAGGTGCAGCAGGTCTACACCCGGCAGCGGCTCGGCAAGGGCCACCGCCGGGTCGGCGCGAAGATCGGCCTCACCTCCCGCGCCGTGCAGGAGAACTTCGGCGTCTTCCAGCCCGACTTCGGGGTGCTCTTCGACGACATGGCCGTCGGCGACGGCGTCGAGGTGCCGATGAACCGGCTGCTCCAGCCCCGGGTGGAGGCGGAGATCGCCTTCGTGCTCGGCACCGGCCTGCCCGACGAGCGGGTCACCACCGTCGACCTGATCCGGGCCGTCGACCACGTGCTGCCGGCCATCGAGATCGTCGACTCGCGGATCGCCGGCTGGGACATCTCCATCGTGGACACCGTGGCGGACAACGCCTCCAGCGGGCTCTTCGTGCTCGGCACCGCACCGCGCCGACTGGCCGACGTGGACCTGCGGCTGTGCGGGATGGTGCTGGAGCACGCCGGCGAGCCGGTGTCGGTGGGCGCCGGGGCGGCGTGCCTCGGCAACCCGCTGCACGCCCTCGAGTGGCTGGCCGGCACCATGGCCCGCGCCGGCGACCCGCTGAAGGCCGGGGACGTGGTGCTCTCCGGGGCGCTCGGCCCGATGGTGCCCGTGACACCGGGCGCCTCGTACGAGGCGCGGATCTCCGGGCTCGGCTCGGTGCGGACCTGTTTCTCCAAGGAGGCCTCATGACCGTCGGCGTGGCGGTGCTCGGGTCGGGCAACATCGGCACCGACCTGATGATCAAGGTGCTGCGGCTGAGTGACAGCCTGCGGATGGTGGCCATGGCCGGCATCGACCCCGAGTCCGACGGCCTGGCCCGGGCCCGGCGGCTGGGCGTGGCGACCACCGCCGAGGGCGTGGACGGCCTGGTGGCCATGCCGGAGTTCGCCGACGTCGAGCTGGTCTTCGACGCCACCTCGGCCGGCGCGCACCGGCACCACGACGCGGTGCTGCGGGCGCACGGCCGGACCGTTGTCGACCTGACGCCGGCCGCCATCGGCCCGTACGTGGTGCCGCCGGTCAACCTCGACGAGCACCTGCGCGAGGCCAACGTGAACATGGTGACCTGCGGCGGGCAGGCCACCGTGCCGATCGTGCACGCGGTCGGCCGGGTCACCCCGGTCGCGTACGGGGAGATCGTCGCCTCGATCGCCTCGAAGTCGGCCGGGCCGGGCACCCGGGCCAACATCGACGAGTTCACCGAGACCACGGCCCGGGCCATCGAGGTGGTCGGCGGCGCCGAGCGCGGCAAGGCCATCATCGTGCTGAACCCGGCCGACCCGCCGCTGCTCATGCGGGACACCGTCTACTGCCTCTGCCCGGACGCCGACGCCGACCGAGCCGCGATCGCCGCCTCGGTGGCCGACATGGTGAAGTCCGTGCAGGAGTACGTCCCGGGCTACCGGCTCAAGCAGGACGTGCAGTTCGACCGGGTGGACACGTACGCGCCCGTGCTGGGCCGGCACTTCACCGGGCTCCAGGTCTCGGTCTTCCTGGAGGTCTCCGGCGCCGGGCACTACCTGCCCGCGTACGCCGGGAACCTGGACATCATGACCTCGGCCGCGCTGCGCACCGCCGAGCGGCTGGTCGCGCTCCGGAAGGTGGCCGCGCGATGACCGACCTCTACATCCAGGACGTGACGCTGCGCGACGGCATGCACGCCATCGCGCACCGGTACACGGTGGACCAGGTACGGACGATCGCCGCCGCGCTCGACGCGGCCGGGGTGGCCGCCATCGAGGTGGCGCACGGCGACGGCCTGGCCGGCTCCAGCGTCAACTACGGCCACGGCGCGGCCGGCGACGCCGACTGGATCGCCGCCGCCGCCGAGGTGCTGACCAGCGCGCGGCTCACCACCCTGCTGCTGCCCGGCATCGGCACCATCGCCGACCTGAAGGCGGCCAAGGCGCTCGGTGTGACAAGCGTCCGGATCGCCACCCACTGCACCGAGGCCGACATCTCGGCGCAGCACATCTCCTGGGCGCGGGAGAACGGCATGGACGTCTCCGGGTTCCTCATGATGTCGCACATGAACGACCCGGCCGGGCTGGCCGCCCAGGCCAAGCTCATGGAGTCGTACGGTGCGCACTGCGTCTACGTCACCGACTCCGGCGGGCGGCTGCTGATGTCCGACGTGGCCGAGCGGGTCGACGCGTACCGGCAGGTGCTCGACCCGGAGACGCAGATCGGCATCCACGCCCACCACAACCTGTCCCTCGGCGTGGCCAACAGCGTGCTGGCCGTCGAGCACGGCCGGATCCCCGGCCCCGGGCCGGCCGGCGCGGACGCCCCGCACGGCCGGACCGTCCGGGTGGACGCGTCGCTGGCCGGTATGGGCGCGGGCGCCGGCAACGCCCCGCTGGAGGTCTTCGTGGCGGTCGCCGAACTGCACGGCTGGAAGCACGGCTGCGACGTGTTCGCGCTGATGGACGCGGCCGACGACCTGGTCCGCCCGCTCCAGGACCGGCCGGTCCAGGTCGACCGGGAGACGCTCTCCCTCGGGTACGCGGGCGTCTACTCCAGCTTCCTCCGCCACGCCGAGCGCGCCTCCGCGAAGTACGGGGTGGACGTCCGCTCGATCCTGGTCGAGCTGGGCCGGCGCCGCATGGTCGGCGGCCAGGAGGACATGATCGTGGACGTGGCACTGGACCTGGCCGGTAAGGAGAACTCATGATCGGGCCGGACATCGCGGGGATCGCCGACAAGCTGGGCGCGGCGGCCGACACGGCCACCGCGATCCCGCAGCTCGCCGCCGAGACCGGCCTCGACGTGGACGCCGCGTACGCCGTGCAGACCGCGCTGCTGCAGCGGCGCCTCGACCGGGGCGAGCGGCTGGTCGGGCTGAAGATGGGCCTGACCAGCAAGGCGAAGATGGCCCAGGTCGGCGTGGACGAGGTCATCTGGGGCCGGCTCACCGACGCCATGCGGGTGCCCGACGGCGGCAGCGTCGACGTGGCCGGCTTCATCCACCCGCGGGTCGAGCCGGAGGTGGCGTTCCTGCTGGACCGTCTCCCCGAGCCCGGCGAGCCGGTGGGCGCGTTCACCGAGGCGGTCCGCGCGGTCGCCCCGGCGATCGAGCTGATCGACTCCCGGTACGCCAACTTCACCTTCTCCCTGCCGGACGTCGTCGCCGACAACACCTCGGCCGCCGCGTTCGTGGTCGGGCCCTGGTCGCCGGTGCCGGACGGGCTGGACAACCTCGGCGTGCTGCTGGAGATCGACGGCCGGGTGGCCCAGGTCGGCTCGACCGCGGCGATCCTCGGCGATCCGCGCCGCGCGCTGGACGAGGGCATCCGCCTTGCCGGCCGGCACGGCGTCCGGCTCCGCGAGGGCTGGGTCTTCCTGGCGGGCGCGGCCACCGCCGCCGTGCCGCTGCGCCCCGGCGCGCACGTCCGGGCCGTCGTGGAGAAGCTCGGCACCGCGTCCCTGAGGGCGGCGGCGTGAGCGCGAGGAGTGAGTCGGGTTTGCGAGCCCCGCAGTCGCGAACGGAGAAGGCTCAGACCGCCCGCGTGGTCGCCGGGAAGGCCGTGCCGCGCGGCGCCTTCCCGCACGTCAAGGTCGCCGGCGGGTTCGTCTTCGTCTCGGGTACGTCGTCGCGCCGGCCGGACAACACCTTCGCCGGTGTCGCGGTGGACGAGTTCGGCACCACCGACCTCGACATCCGGGCGCAGACCCGGGCGGTGGTCGAGAACATCCGGGACCTGCTCCGCTCGGTCGGCGCCGACCTGACCGACCTCGTGCAGGTCACCAGCTACCTGGTCAACATGAACGACTTCGGTGGCTACAACGAGGTGTGGGCGGAGTTCTTTGACGCCACCGGGCCGACCCGGACCACGGTGGCCGTGCACCAGCTTCCGCACCCGCACCTGCTCATCGAGATGCAGGCCGTGGCCCTACTTCCGTCGGGAGGTCCGTCATGAGTGAGATCGCCGAGCCGTTCAGCTTCTCCGGCTGGATCGGCGAGAACCAGCACCTGCTCAAGCCGCCGGTGGGCAACAAGGAGATGCTGCCGGGCAGCGACGACTTCATCGTCATGGTGGTCGGCGGCCCGAACCAGCGCACCGACTTCCACGTCGACCCGTACGAGGAGTTCTTCTACCAGGTCAAGGGCAACATGCACATCAACCTGATGCTGCCCGAGGGCCCGCGGACGGTGCACGTGCGCGAGGGTCAGATGTGGATGCTGCCGCGCAACACCCCGCACTCGCCGCAGCGCCCCGAGGCCGGCTCCATCGGCATGGTGATCGAGCGGGTCCGCGAGGAGGGCACGCTGGAGAAGTTCCAGTGGTACTGCCCCCAGTGCAGCCACAAGGTGCACGAGGTGGAACTCCAGGTGCGCGACATCGCCGCCGACCTGCCGCCGGTATTCGCGGCGTTCTACGGCGACGAGAAGGCCCGCACCTGCACCAACTGCGGCGCGCTGCACCCGGGCAAGGGCTGATGCCCGGGCCCGTCGTGGACGTGCACACGCACGTCGTACCCAAGGGGTGGCCGGATCTCGCCGCGGCCTGCGGCGGGTCCGGCTGGCCCTGGCTCCGGGTGGATTCCGAACGGGCCGCCATGATCATGGTGGGGGAGACGGAGTTCCGGCCCGTCGGCGCGGAGTGCTGGGACCCGGAGACCCGGCTCGCCGACATGGCCGCCGACGGCGTGGACGTGCAGGTGGTCTCGCCCACCCCGGTCTTCTTCAGCTACGACCGCCCCGCCGACCAGGCGGTCAAGGTGGCCCGGATCTTCAACGACCTGACGCTCTCGGTCACCGCGGCGGGCGGTGACCGGCTGGTGCCGTTCTGCCAGGTGCCGTTGCAGGACCCGGACGCCGCCTGCGCCGAACTCGACCGCTGCCTGGCCGCCGGGCACGCCGGGGTGGAGATCGGCAACCACGTCGGCGACCGCGACCTCGACGACGCCGGCATCGTGCAGTTCCTGACCCACTGCGCCGAGGTGGGCGCGCCGGTCTTCGTGCACCCGTGGGACATGCCGGGCGGGCCCCGGCTGGACCGCTGGATGGCCCGCTGGCTGACCGGAATGCCGGCCGAGACGCACCTGTCGGTGCTGGCGCTGATCCTCGGCGGTGTCTTCGACCGGGTGCCGGACACGCTGCGGATCTGCTTCGCGCACGGCGGCGGCAGCTTCCCGTTCTGGCTGGGCCGCGCCGACAACGCCTGGCACCGCCGCGGCGACCTGGTCCGGGGCGCGTCCAGCGCCCCGCCGAGCGCCTACGTGGACCGGTTCAGCGTCGACTCGGTGGTCTTCGACCCGGCCGCGCTGCGGCTGCTGGTCGACACCATGGGCGAGGACCGGGTGCTCGTGGGCAGCGACTACCCGTACCCGCTGGGGGAGCGACCGGTCGGCCAGGTGGTGCGCAAGGCCGACTTCCTCACCGCCGACCAGCGCGACAAGCTGCTGTCCCGCAACGCCCTGCGCTTCCTGCGCGGCTGACCGCGCCGCGTGGCGCGCGGCGGGTGATGAGTGCAAGGGCCGCCGTGACCAGGCAGGATGGGGGCATGGCCGAGCCGCACGACCTGACGGCGCTGGAGCAGGCCGCCGCCATCCGCCGGGGTGAGCTGTCCAGCGTGGAACTGGTCGAGCACCACCTGCACCGGGTGGACGCGCTCGGCGACACCCTCGGCGCGTTCGTCACCGTCACCCCGGAGCGCGCCCGGGCGGCGGCGGTCGCCGCCGACGCGGTGCCGGCGGACCGGCGCGGCCCGCTGCACGGGGTGCCGACCGCCGTCAAGGACCTCACCCTCACGGCCGGGGTCCGCACCACCTTCGGCTCGGCCGCCTTCGCCGACTTCGTGCCGCCCGTCGACGCCGACGTGGTCCGCTTCATGGCCGCCGCGGGGATGGTGAGCCTCGGCAAGACCACCACCTCCGAGCTGGGCTGCTCGCTCTACTCCGAGGGCCTCGTCGCGCCGCCGGCTCGCAACCCGTGGGGCCTCGGCTACACGGCGGGCGGCTCCAGCGGAGGGGCGGCGGCCGCCGTGGCCGGCGGGCTGGTGCCGGTGGCGCAGGGCTCCGACGGCGGCGGCTCCTTGCGCATCCCGGCAGCCCTCTGCGGCCTGGTCGGCTACAAGCCCAGCCGGGGCCTGGTCTCCGGCGGGCCGATCGGCTTCGGGGCGTTCGGGCTGCCCATCAGCGGCCCGCTCGGCCGGACCGTGACCGACGTGGCCGCGCTGCTCGACGTCCTGGCGCAACCGGTGCCCGGCGAGCCCTACCTGCCGCCCGCCGCGCCCACCGGCGGCTACCTGGGCGCCGCGCGCGAGGCCCGCCCTGGCCGGCTGCGGATCGGCCGGTTCACCACCCCGATGCTCGCCGACGAGCCGGTGCACCCGGACTGCGTGGCCGCCGTCGACCGGGCCGCCGCGCTGCTCACCCAGGCCGGCCACGAGGTGGTCGACGTCCCCGCGCCGCTCGGCCCCGAGGCGTGGCCGCTCTTCGAGACCGTCTGGTACGTGCTGGCGCTCGCCCCGGTGCCGTCCGAACGGGAGAGCGACCTGCTGCCACTGACCCGGTTCCTCCGGGCCCGGGGCGCGGCCGTCGGGGCCGGCCCGCTGATGGCCGCGCTCGGCGAACTCCAGGCCCAGGTACGCCGCGGCGTGCGCCGTACCGCCGGCTGCGACCTGCTGCTCTGCCCGACCCTGGCCGCACCGCAGGCGCCGGTGGGGGCGTTCGCCAGCCTCGACCCGGCGGAGGATTTCGACCGGCAGCGGCGCTTTTCGCCGTACTGCGCCATCTTCAACGTCACCGGCGACCCGTCCGTTTCGCTGCCGGTCGGCCGCACCGGCGACGGGATGCCGGTCGGGGTGCTGCTCACCGGCCGCTACGGCGACGACGCGACATTGATAGCGACTGCCGCGCAACTGGAGCACGGCTGTGGCGGATGGGATCACCACCCCGCAATCTGGCGGGCCGTCGACTCCGCTAACGTGAACAGCACAAGCGGAGTCGGGCGCGCGTCGTCATGACCGTCCACCCGACCCGGAACATTCCTGGTCTCTCTTTCCGCCTGGGGGCGTTGGGATTGTCTGTTACCGAGACGTTGCTGGTCTTCGTCGGCATCCCGGCGGCCGCCGTGCTGGTGATCGCCGGACTGGCGGCCGCCGGCAGTCGCGGCGGCGGCGGTGGCGGCGCGAAGCGCTACCGGCCGGGCCGGCCCTTCGACTTCACTCCGGTCTGGTTCCTGGGCCGTCCGGAGCTGCTGGCCGACTCGGCCGGCACCGCACTGGCCGCCGGCGCGCAGGCGCCGGCGCTGACCAGCCGCAAGCAGGAGCAGGCCGGCCGGGAGGCGCCGGCCGGTGGAACCGGAGGCGCAAGTGACCGTTGGTGAGAAGCAGGCCGCGACGGGGACGGGTAACCCGCCGGAGGTTCTGGACGGGCCGTTCTCGACCCGTCAGCTGCTCCGCATCGACGAGGCGCTCCGCCTGGCCGACCAGGGCACCGGCCTGGTGTTCTCGGTCTACGTGGGCGGCCTCGACGAGCCCATCCGGGAGCACGCCCAGCGGCTGCACCGCCAGCTCGCCGAGCCGGACCGGTCCGTGCTGATCGCCGTGTCGCCCAACCAGCGGCAGCTGGAGATCGTCACCGGCCGCTACGCGCGCAAGCGCATCCCGGACACCTACGCCAAGCTGGCCGCGCTCTCCATGGTGGCCTCGTTCGGCGGCGGCGACCTGGCCGGCGGCATCATCCAGGGCCTCGACCAGCTCGCCAGCCACGCCGGCAAGGGCTGAGCCCACCCGCACACGACGAAGCCCGGCCCGCATCTCGCGGGCCGGGCTTTCTCGTGTCTGCCGGAGGGCGGCCCAGGCCGGGCCCGGACCGCCCCTCGGAGGATCAGGCGGTCCGGGCGTCCCGGGCGCGGGCGCTGAGGGCGCGGGCCACGCCGTCGCGGCCCTCGGCGACCAGCCGGCGCAGCGGCGCCGGGTGACCCTCCTGGGCCAGCCAGGCGTCGGTGGCGGCCACCGTGTCCTCCTCGACCAGGTACGCCGGGTAGGCGAGCTGGACGAACTCCTGCGCCGGCTCGCTGTCCCGCTGCGCCCACACCTGCGCCGCCGCGGCGAAGTACTTCTCCCGGTAGGGCGCGGTGAGCTCCACCTGCGCCGGGTGGGTGAAGCCCTGCAGCAGCGCCCGGTTGCGCCAGTTCGGCAGCGCCTCGGGGCCGGTGAGCTGCGCCCACACCGCCGCCTTGTTCTCGGGGGTCGGCACCAGCGCGTGCGCGTACGCGGCCTCCCGCTCGCCGCTGGCCGTCCGGTCGCGGGCCAGCTCGGCCTCCACGTCGGCGGCCCCGGCCGCGCCGTTGGCCACCAGCGACTGGAGGACGGTCCAGCGCAGCTCGGTGTCCACGGTCAGCCCGGCCGGCACCTCGGCGCCGTCCAGCCAGCCCCGCAGCGTGGCGAGGTCCTCGGCGGAGCGGGCCGCGGAGGCGTACGCGCGGGCCCAGGCGAGCTGGAAGCCGCTGCCCGGCTCGGCAGCGGCGAGCGCCGTGCGGGCGGTGCGGGCCAGGTCGGCCCAGCCGGTCGGCGCCCAGGCCGGGTCGGCGTAGAAGGTGAGCGTGGTGGTCGCCTGGCGCAGGGTGGCGGTGACCAGGTTGATGTCGGTCTCCGCGGGCAGCCCGGCCAGCACCAGCGCCACGTAGTCCCGGGCCGACAGCTCGGCGTCGCGGGTCATGTCCCAGGCGGCGGTCCAGCAGAGCGCCCGGGCCAGCGACGAGTCGAAGCCGGCGATGTGCTGCACCACGGTCGCCATGGACCGCTCGTCGAGCCGCAGCTTGGTGTAGGTCAGGTCGTCGTCGTTGAGCAGCAGCACGTCGGCGGCGGGCTTGCCGTGCAGCACCGACAGCTCGGTCAGCTCGCCGGTCACGTCGACCTCGACCCGCTCCCGGCGGACCAGCCGGCCGTCGGTCAGGTCGTAGAGGCCCACGCCGATCCGGTGGGTCCGCAGGGTCGGGTGCCCGGCCGGCGCCTCCTGCCGCACCAGCACCTGCTCGTACGCGCCGTCGGCGCCGATGACCACCTCGGGGCGCAGCGTGTTGACCTGCGCGGTCTCCAGCCACTGGGCGGCGAACTTGCGCAGCTCCCGACCGGAGGCGGTCTCCAGCTCGGAGAGCAGGTCGTCGAAGGTGGCGTTGCCCCAGGCGTGCTTGCCGAAGTAGGCCCGCAGCCCGGCCAGGAACGGCTCCTCGCCCACGTACGCGACGAGCTGCTTGAGCACGCTGGCGCCCTTGGCGTAGGTGATGCCGTCGAAGTTGACCTCGACCGCCTCCAGGTCCGGCATCTCGCAGTAGACCGGGTGAGTGGAGGAGAGCTGGTCCTGCCGGTAGCCCCAGTTCTTGCGGATGGACAGGAAGGTCGTCCACGCGTCGGAGAAGCGGGTGGCGTGGGTGTTGCACCAGTGGCTGGCCCACTCGGCGAACGACTCGTTCAACCACAGGTCGTTCCACCAGCGCATGGTGACCAGGTCACCGAACCACATGTGCGCCAGCTCGTGCAGGATCGTGTTGGCCCGCTGCTCGTACTCGAAGTCGGTGACCTGCGAGCGGAAGATGTAGTGCGACTCGGCGTGCGTGACGCAGCCGAAGTTCTCCATGGCGCCGGCGTTGAAGTCCGGCACCCAGAGCTGGTCGTACTTGGGCAGCGGGTAGCGCACCTGGAACTTCTCGTGGAAGAAGTCGAAGCCCTGCTTGGTGATGAGGAACAGGTCGTCCGCGTCCATGTACTGCGCCATCGAGGCCCGGCAGTAGACGCCCAGGTCGATGCCGTCGTGGCTGTCGCGCACCTCGTGGTACGGGCCGGCGCAGAGCGCGGTGATGTAGGTGCTCATCCGCGCCGACTCGGCGAAGTGGACGGTCTTGAGCGCCTCGCCCGCCGGCTCCTCGCGCTCGACCGGCATGTTGGACACCACCCGCCAGTGCTCCGGGACGGTGGCGTGCCAGGTGTAGACGCTCTTCAGGTCGGGCTGGTCGAAGCAGGCGAAGACCTTCTGCGCGTCGGCCGTCTCGAACTGGCTGTAGAGGTAGGTCTCGCCGTCGACCGGGTCGACCGTGCGGTGCAGGCCCTGCCCGCTGTTGGAGTAGCCGAAGTCGGCGTCGACCACGAGGACGTTCTCGGCGGCCAGGCCGGTGAGGGTGAGCCCCTTCTCGGCGGACCAGCCGGAGATGTCGACCGGCGTGCCGTTCAGCGTCGCCGACCGCACCGACTCGGCGGCCGTCTCGATGAAGGTGCTCGCGCCCGGCTCGGCGCAGCGGAACCGGACCTCGGTCACCGACCGGAAGGTACGGCCGTCGGCCTGCACCGCGGTCGACAGGTCAAGCTTGATGTCGTACCCGGTGACGTCGAGCAGGCGGGCCCGCTCGGTGGCCTCGACCTGGGTCAGGTTGCGCACTCCCGGCACTGTTCGTCTCCATCCCACTCGTCTCGCCGCGCCCCGCGGCCGGCCTCCCCGGCCCGCTCGTGACGGCCCGTCCGAAACCGAGTCTTCCATGCACGGACACCCTTCGGTGGCCGAGGTCACGCTCTCATTCCGGTACCGGTCGATGCCGCCGGGGGTGAGGATCGGAGGGGAAGGCGCCGGAGCTCCGGCGCGTGAAGTCGTGAAGGGATGACACCGTGACCGAACGTGTCGCCGTGGACATGTGGTTCGACCCGCTGTGCCCGTGGGCGTGGATCACCTCCCGCTGGCTGCTCGAGGTCGAGCAGGTCCGGGACGTGGACATCCGGTTCCACGTGATGAGCCTGTCCGTGCTCAACGAGGGCCGGGACCTGCCGGAGCAGTACCAGGATCTGATGAAGAAGGGCTGGGGCCCGGTGCGGGTCTGCATCGCCGTCGAGCAGGCGCACGGCGGGGAGACGCTGGCGAAGCTCTACACCGCGATGGGCACCCGGATCCACCTCGGCAAGGAGGAGCTGGGCCGGGACATGCTGGTCGGCGCGCTCACCGAGGTCGGCCTCGACCCGGCGCTCGCCGACGCCGCCGAGTCGACCGAGTACGACGAGGCGCTGCGGGCCAGCCACGAGGCCGGCATGCGGCCGGTCGGCACCGACGTGGGCACCCCGGTGATCCACGCCCCGGGTCCGGACGGGCGGCAGGTCGCCTTCTTCGGCCCGGTGATCACCCCGGCGCCGAAGGGCGAGGCGGCCGGCCGGCTCTGGGACGGCGTCCTGCTGGTGGCCGGCACGCCCGGCTTCTACGAGCTGAAGCGCACCCGGGAGCAGGGCCCGATCTTCGACTGAGCCGTGCCGGACGAGCCCCGCGCCGCCCCGTCACCGGGCCGGTGCGGGGCTCGTTTCACCGGGTGTCCCAGCCGGCGGCCCGCCCGGGGCCGCAGCCCGGCAGCTCCTGGAGGCGTTCCCATGGCTAAGCACCGCCGCCTGTCCGACGAGGCGCCGCAGCCGGCGACCGAGGACTCCGGTGCGACGTACTGGTCGGTGGCCGAGGGCGACTGGCCGGCGGTCCCGGCCGGGATGGCCGACCTGCTGGCCCCGCCGATCGTGGTCGGCGTCGCCCGGGTGGTGGCCACCTCGCGGATGACCCCACCCGCCGACGCGGGCCAGCCCGTGCGGACCCCCGGCGCGGTCCGCTCGAGCGCGGCGGCCGGCCGCCCCGCCCCGGCCGGGTCGACGACGGTACGGCTCGCCACCTCCGGCGGTTCCCGCCCGGCCGCACCGGCGCCGGGCGGCAGCCCGGCCCCCGGCCGGCACCGCAACGGCTGACCCCTTTCATCTGGTGGACGGCGCGCGGGTCCGGCACCGGCGCTCCCGGTGCCGCGGGTAGCGTCAGCGGGCATGACGGTCGTGCATCCGATCGCCCGGGCCTGGATCACCACTGGCGGCACCGGCGCGCAGAACTACGACGAGTTCGCCGACGACGCGGAGATCACCGCCATCGTCGAGGCGAATCCGCACAGCGCCCTGGGCATCGAGATGCCCCACCGGGCGCCGGGAAGCCTCGGGAAGTCCTTCCTCGACGCGCTCCCCGACGCGGTGGCCCGCCTCGCCGAGGCCAAGGCGGACGGCAGCTACACGCCGGCCGAGCAGGTGGTCGTCCTCTACCGGATCAGCGCGCCGGGCGAGGAGAACGCCTACGGGCTGTTCGCCATGGTCGACACCGACCAGATCTCCACCCGCGCCGACGAGCCCGGCCTGGTGATCCGCAACGAGGACGTGTTCATCGCCAAGGTGCGGGAGCGGGTCGCCCTCGCCGAGGCGCTCGGCCACCTGCTCTCGCCCGTACTCCTGCTCCAGACCGGGCGTGGCGACGAGCTGCACGCGGCGCTCGCGGCGGCGACCGAGTCGGCCGGCGCCCCCGCCGCCACCGACGTGGACCAGGCCGGCCGCACGCACGCCATCTGGCTGCTCGGCCCGGGCCCGGCGCAGGACGAGCTGACCGCCCTGGCGGGCGGCGGCGAGCTGGTGGTCGCCGACGGCAACCACCGCAGCCTGGCCGCGCAGACCGGCGGGTTCCCGCGCTTCCTGTCGGTGATCACCACGCCGGCGTCGGTTGCCATCCAGCCCTACAACCGGCTGGTCAGCGAGCTGACCACCACCCCGGACGAGCTGCTCGACCGGCTCCGCGCCGCCGGCGCGGAGATCACCCCGGTCGCCGGCCCGGTCGGCGTCCCGGCGACCGGCGGCGCCGTGCACCTCCACCTGGCCGGCCAGGGGTACGCGGTGCGCCTGCCGCAGGTCGACGGCGGCCGGCTGGAGAACCTCGACCACGCCCTGGTCGAGCGGCTGCTGCTGCGCGACGCGCTCGGCCTCGACCCGGGCGACAAGCGGATCACCTACGTGGGCGGCGACTACCCGGCGAGCTGGCTCACCGGCGAGGTCGACGCGGGCCGGGCCGAGCTGGCCGTCCTCGTCGCCCCGGTGACCGTGGACGACTTCGTGGCGGTGAACCTGGCGCGGGAGAAGATGCCGCGCAAGAGCACCTGGTTCACCCCGAAGGCGCGGGCCGGGCTGGTCGTCGCCGAACTGCCGCGCTGAGCCGTGTGACGAAACCGCCTCCGTGCCGCCGCCCACGCGCCGGCACGGGGGCGGGCCTGTCAGACTGCGCGGTATGCGCGTCTACCTGGGATCCGATCACGCCGGTTTCGAGCTGAAGGTGCACCTCGCCAACCACCTGGCCAAGCAGGGGTATGAGGTGGTCGACGTGGGTCCGCACGCCTTCGACCCGGACGACGACTACCCGGCCTTCTGCCTGCACACCGGGCAGCGCGTGGTCGACGACGCCGGCAGCCTCGGTGTGGTCATCGGCGGGTCCGGCAACGGCGAGCAGATCGCCGCCAACAAGATCGCCGGGGTCCGGGCGGCGCTCGCCTGGAACATCGACACCGCCCAGCTGGCCCGCGAGCACAACGACGCCAACATCATCGCGGTGGGCGCCCGGCAGCACACGCTGGACGAGGCCACCGCCCTGGTCGAGGCGTTCCTCACCACCGCGTTCTCCGGCAACCCGCGGCACGCCCGCCGGATCGCCCAGGTCGCCGACTACGAGCAGAGCCGCGAGCTTCCCGACCTGCCCGCCTGACGCGTCGCCGACGGGCGCGGCCGCCGGCTCGCGCCCGTCACCGCCCGCTGCGGGGCAGGTCCTCGCGGGGCACCCAGTTGCGGCGGACGATCACGACCCGGGCCTCGGCCTCGGCCAGGTCGTCGTCGGTCGGCCGGGCGGCGTCCCGCGCCCGCAGCGCGGCGGTCACGCTCACCTGCGAGGATCCCGAGCCGACCAGGCCGCGCAGCCCCCGCTCGCCCTCCTCGGCGGGCGGGCCCGGGCGCCGGCCCCGGTGCTCGGGCGCCTCCGGCTCGGCGCGTCTGGCGCCACGCGGTGACCTGGGGGCGTCGTCCGGCGAGTCGTGCTGCCGGCCGCCGCGCGGGGACCTGGGGCCGTCGTCGTCGTGCACGGCGGCCGTGCTCGCGCTCACGCCCTCGCGCTCCGGTGTCCCGCCGTCGTGGTGCCGCAGCCGCCGCCGGCGACGCTCCGCATCCCCCATCACCCGACCGTACCGCCCGAGCGGTCCGGCTTCGACCGGAGATCTTGGTTACCTGCCGCTCGGAACCGACGGCGACTCGCCGCGATCCGAGGGGCGGCCGGTCAGAAGACCTCCATGGGAGCGGGAGCGCGGTGCCAGCCGAGCGCCGGTGCCGTCGCCGCCGCCGTCCCCGGGACCAGCTCCCGGACCCGGCCGGCGGCGACGAGCGCCGGCAGGCCGGCCCCGCCCAGGTAGAGCTCCCCGAGGGCACGGACGTCGCAGGCCAGCCCGGCCGGCGCCGACGTGGCCGTGCACTCCGCCCCGGACGGGCCGCCGACCAGCCGCCACCGGCCGCTGTTCTCCGGCAGCAGGTCGTCGGTGACCTCGACCACCACGTCGACGTCGGTGGCGTACCGGCGGGCGGCCAGCGCGGCCGGCGCGTCCACGACGCGCACCCAGAGGGCGTCGGCGAGCCGGGCGCCGAGCTGCCGCGGCTCGTCCACCAGCCGGAACAGCGGCTCGTCGACGGCGGCGATCGGGAAGGACACCCGGCGGGTGAGATCGATCGAGAGCAGCAGCCGCCACAGCGCCAGGTACGCCTCCGGCGCGGCGGCCACCACCTCGCCCACCTGGACCTCGGCCCGCGGCCCGGTGCCGGCCCAGTCCTCCTTCGTCCGGTAGAGCGCGTAGCCGTCCAGGCCGTCCGGCCCCTCGTGCAGCAGCACCCGGCGCTCGGTGGCGCCGCCCCGCAGCCCCTTCACGTCGGCGAGCACGTAGTCCCACCACCGCTCGTCCCGCCGCGACCAGCCGGGGCGGTCGGCGCGTACCCGCTCGTACAACCGGGCCAGCTCGGCCCGGTGCGGTGCCGGGCGGTCCAGGCGGAGGGTGCCCTCGGCGGGCGTCGGGTCCGGCAGGCGCAGCCCGGCGGTGTCGCCGGCGAGGACGAGCCGCTGCGCGGCCAGGCCGTAGCCGAACCGGGGATAGATCCGGCCCTCGCTGGCCCACAGGACGGCGAGCGGCTCCCGGCCGGCGTCGTGGATCTCGCGGAGCTGCCGGCGCATCAGCCCGGTGAGCAGCCCGCGCCGGCGGTGGGTCGGCGCGACCGACACCATGGTCACGTGCGCGGCCGGCACGCTCGCCCCGGGCACGGCCAGCTCGCGGGTGAACGCGGCGGCGTGCGCGACGGCGGTCCCGCCGTCCCGGACCAGCAGCGCCCGCTCCGGTTCGAAGACCGCGCGCTCGACCTCGCGCAGCTCGGGATCGACGTCGCCGTGGAAGGCCAGCGTCAGCAGCGCGGAGATCTCGTCGAAGTCGTCGGCCCGGGGCACCAGCGCGTCGGTCATCCGGTGTGTCTAACCCATCACCTTCGCGGTCGGCACCCTATTTGCCGGCTCGCTACCCTCGGAACCGTGGTCGGCGTCGGTCGAGGGGGAGGACACGAGATGGCGGACCAGACACAGCCGTGGGCCGAGCGGACGGTCGAGGTGCCGCCGCAGCCCGGCGTCGGGGTCGTGCCCCCGCAGCGGGACGCGTTCCGGCGCGGGGTGGCGCCGGTCGGCCAGCCGCGTACGCCCCGGACCGAGCAGTTCCCCTCCGTCGACCCGGGCGACTGGACCGGCGAGTCGGCCCCCCGCCGGCCGATGGGCTGGCACGTCGCCCAGCTCCGCCGGGGCGGGGAGTGGAGCGCGGCCGGCGCGCTGTTCGCCTTCGTCTGCTGGGGCATCTGGGCGATCTCCGGCCGGGGCGACCTGGCCGCCCCGCTGCTCACCTTCGTGCTCAGCCTGCTCACCGCGGTCGGCCTGTTCGCGCTGGCCCGCCTGCTCGGCCGGCTGGTCCTGGAGCGGCAGCTCGGGCGGGTGCGGCGCAGCGCCCGGGGTGCGCACCTGGTGACCGCGATCTTCCTGGTCGGCGTGGGGGTGGCCTACCTCCAGCAGACCGAGTGGGTGGTCTCCGCCTGGAACTGGGTCACCGGCAACTGACGACCGTGGCCGCGGGCGGGGCGGCCCCCCGCCGCCCGCCCGCGGGCCCGGTCGCGGTACGCCGCGACGCCGGTCGTCACTCCACCAGGACGGCGCTCGCATTACCCGGCCGGGCGCGGTTCATCCGTCGCCCGGTCGGCTGAGAGGTCACTGCCCCTCGGCGTCGGCCTTCGGGGAGGCGACCCGCGCCGCCGGGTCCTCGACGCCCGGCTCGCCGCCGCCCGGGGCCACCATCCCGTCGTAGTTGTAGACGGTGCCGCCGTCGCGCTGCTTCGTGGTGCGGATGTAGCGGTGGATCATGCCGTCGATCTCGATCTCCAACAGGGCCCGGTCACCCGCGTCCTGGCTGCTGCCGTCCCGGGGACCGCCCGCCAGGTGCGCCTTCGTGTTCGTCTCCATGTGCCAGCCGTACCCCTGGTGGACCGGGCGGAAACGGTGACCTCCACCGGCCGAGCCCGGCCGTTCAGCGAGCCGGGGCGCGCTTCCGGCGCACCCGACCCGGTGGGCCGTTGCGCCGGCCCGGGACCGGGGCCAGCATGACGGGATGGGCGCGTATCGATCAGCGTACGAGCGGAGCATCGCCGACCCGGCCGGCTTCTGGCGGGAGGCCGCGGCGGACCTCGACTGGCACCGGGCGCCGGAGCGGATCCTCGACGACAGCGGCGCGCCGCTGTACCGCTGGTTCCCCGACGGCGTGCTGAACACCTGCCACAACGCGCTGGACCGGCACGTGGCCGCCGGCCGGGGAGACCAGCCCGCGCTGATCCACGACAGCCCGGTCACCGGCACGGTCCGCACCCTCACCTACGCCGAGCTGCTCGCCGAGACCGCCCGGTTCGCCGGTGCGCTGCGCCGCCTCGGGGTGGGCCGCGGCGACCGGGTGCTGCTCTACCTGGCCATGGTGCCGGAGGCGGTGATCGCCATGCTGGCCTGCGCCCGGATCGGCGCGGTGCACTCGGTGGTCTTCGGCGGCTTCGCCGCCCACGAGCTGGCCGTCCGCATCGACGACGCCCGGCCGGCCGTCATCGTCGCCACCTCCTGCGGCATCGAGGTGGACCGGGTCGTGCCCTACCACCCGATCCTCGCCGCCGCCCTGGACGAGGCGACCCACTCCCCGGCGCACTGCGTGATCGTGCAGCGCCCCCAGGAGCCCGCCCCGCTGCTCCCCGGCCGCGACCTGACCTGGGACGAGGTGATGTCCGACGCCGAGCCGGTGGAGTGCGTGCCGGTCGCCGCCACCGACCCGCTCTACGTCCTCTACACCTCGGGCACCACCGGCCGGCCCAAGGGCGTGGTCCGGGACAACGGCGGGCACGCCGTGGCGCTGCGCTGGTCGATGCGGAACGTCTACGGCATCGAACCGGGCGACGTCTTCTGGGCCGCCTCCGACGTGGGCTGGGTGGTCGGCCACTCCTACATCGTGTACGCGCCGCTGCTCACCGGCGCGACCACCGTGCTCTACGAGGGCAAGCCGGTCGGCACCCCGGACGCCGGGGCGTTCTGGCGGGTGGTCGCCCAGCACCGGGTGGCCGCGATGTTCACCGCGCCCACCGCCATCCGGGCGATCCGCCGGCAGGACCCGGACGGCGCGCTCCTGGCCCGGTACGACCTGAGCAGCCTGCGCACCCTCTTCCTGGCCGGCGAGCGGCTGGACCCGGACACCTGGGCGTGGGCGGGGGAGCGGCTCGGCGTACCCGTGGTGGACAACTGGTGGCAGACGGAGACCGGCTGGCCGGTGGCGGCCAACCCGCGCGGCCTGGAGCCGCTGCCGATCAAGCCCGGCTCTCCGTCGGTGCCCGTGCCCGGGTACGACGTCCGGGTGGTCGACGGCGGTGGCCGGGAGGTGCCGGCGGGCACCGACGGCTCGATCGTGATCCGGCTGCCCCTGCCGCCCGGCTGCCTGCCCACCCTCTGGGGCGACGACGAGCGCTACGTCCGCTCCTACCTGGCCGCCTTCCCCGGCTACTACCTGACCGGCGACGGTGGCCGGTTCGACGAGGACGGCTACCTCTACGTGATGGGCCGCACCGACGACGTGATCAACGTGGCCGGGCACCGCCTCTCCACGGGGGCCATGGAGGAGGTGCTGGCGGCGCACCCGGCGGTCGCCGAGTGCGCGGTGATCGGCGTGGCCGACCCGCTCAAGGGGCAGGTGCCCAGCGGGTACGTGGTGCTGAAGGCCGGCGCCGGGGCGGACCCGGACGCGCTCGCCGGTGAGCTGGTCGCCCTGGTCCGGCAGCGGATCGGGCCGGTGGCCGCGTTCCGCCGGGTCACCGTGGTGCCGGCGCTGCCCAAGACCCGCTCCGGCAAGATCCTCCGCCGGACCATGCGCGGGCTCGTCGAGGGCCGGGACGAGCCGGTGCCGCCGACCATCGAGGACCCGGCGGCGCTGGCCGTCTTCCGCGACCTCGGTGCTACTCCTTGACGAAGCGGTGGAGCACGAAGTCCTCCTCGGAACCGCAGGCGATGACCTCGGTGTTCCACGAGCAGGAGTCGCCCCGCACGTCCTTCAGCTCGCCGAGCTGGGCCACCTTGCCCGACCCGGCGCCCACGCCGGCCACGCTGCGGTCGTCCACCGAACTGCCCAGCGGGTCGGCGAAGAGCAGCAGGTTGCCGGCGTCGACCCGGACGGCCACCCCGTCCTCGTCGTCGAGCACCCGCGTGCCGTCCGGTGCGAAGAGGGTCGCGGCCGGCTCCGGATAGATCCGCCGGGCCAGCACCCGCTCGCCGACCGGCACGAGCTGCGTCATACCGGGCGCGGCCCACCGCTTGACGCCCTGGCCCTCCTGCGCGGCCACCACCACCGCGGTCTGGTCGTCGGAGCCGGTCACCTCCAGCAGACAGGCCCGGTGCTCCCCGCACGGCGCCAGCGCCTTGGCCCGCCGGTCGTCGTCCTCGGCGGTGTAGAGCACGCTCGGCTGCGCCTGCTTCCCCAGGTCGTACGCGAGCAGCCGCCCGTCGTCGCCCGCCACGTAGAGCCGGTCCTCGTGGGCGGCCACCAGGTCGTCCGGCTCGGCCACGGCCTTCCAGCGGCGGACCTCAGCGCCGGAGCCGAGGTCGATGAGCCGGACGGACTTGTCCGCGTTCACCTGCACGAGCTGCTCGACCGGGCCCTGCTGCGGGTCGCGGGGCGAACCGTCGCCGTACCCGGGCCCGGACACCGACCCGTCGGTGGTCACCGGGTGCACGCTGTTGCGCGTGTTGCGGTACTCGTCGGCCAGGTCGTCCAGCGACCACTTCTCGTCGCCGTTGCTCAGCTTGAGCCCGACCAGGCGCTTCCGCTCGTGGTCGGTGAGCGCCAGCACGTCCCGGCCGACGAACAGCTCGTCGTCCCCGAGCACGGTGTGCCGCCAGCGCGGCTGACCGGACCCGCCGTCGAGCACCTCCAGCTCACGCGGGGTGCTGCTGCCCGCGGCGTCCGCGAGCAGCGCCACCGCGCCGGGCAGCGCGACCACGCCGGCCCACTGGTCGGCCGTGGTGACGCTCTCCTTGCGCCACAGCTCCTTGCCGGTGCCCGCCTCGACGGCCACCACCGCCAGCCGCCGGTCCTCGCGCGGATAGGCCAGGTAGGCCCGGTCGCCCGCGACCGCCGTGAACATCTCCGCCGGTCGTTCCCCGCCGGCCGCCGCGACCCGGGTGCCCTTGCCGAACGCCTGAAAGTCCAGCTCCGGGTGGCGGTCCCAGGTCAGGTAGAGGACGGTCGCGGTGGCCACCCCGGCCAGGGCGACCACCGCGCCGACCGAGATCCACAGCGCCCGCCGCCCCCGGCCACCGCCGCTCGGCGGGGCCGGCGGCCCGCTCTGCGGTACGCCGGGCCAGCCCGGCCACCCGCCCGGCTGATGCGGGATCCCGGGGCCCTGCGGGGGTACGCCCGCCGGTGACCCGTACGGCGGCAGGGCGGGTGTGGGCGTACCCGGGGCGGGTGAGTGCGGGGCCACGGCGGTGCCGTCCGGTCCCGCGGCGAGCGGCGTGCCCTGCGGTACAGGGTCCAGCCGCGTGCCGTTCGGTCCGGCGGCGACGGTCGTGCCGTGCGCGCCCGCTGCGGCCGGGCCCGGAGCCCCGGCGGCGACGGTCGTGCCGTCCGGCTGGTGCGCCGCGGTGGGCGGCACGTCGGCCGCGGTCGGCGGGTCCGTGGTGGGCAGCGGCGGCGTGCCGGCGTCGAGGAGGGTGCCGGCGGGACCGGCGCCCGGGGGCGCCGCGGCCGGTGGCCCGGCGGGAGCCGCGACGACCGGGGCGAGCGGCAGCGGCGGGGCCGCCGACCGGTTCCGCCGCAGCGGCAGGTCGGTCAGCGCGCCCTCGGCGACCGGCAGCTCGGGCTGCTCCAGCACGGTCGGCGCGATCCCCAGCTCGGCGTGGAGCAGCCGGGCCACCAGCGGGATCCGGGACGAGCCGCCCACCAGGAACAGCCCGGCGAGCCGCTCCGGGGCCAGCCCGGCCGCGGCGATCACCCGCCGGGTCTCGGCGACCGCCCGCCGCAGCAGCGGGGTGGCCACGCCCTCCAGGTCCGCGCGGGTCAGCGACACGGCGGCCGGGACACCCGGCACCGCCACCGGCGCCGCCGTGGTGCGGGACAGCATCTCCTTGGCGCCCCGGACGTGCTCGACGAACTGGAGCCGCTCCCGCCACCCGGTGGTGTCGGCCGGCTCGCTCAGCCGGGCCCACTGCGCCGGGTGGGTGGCGGCGATCCGCTCGCCGACCAGCGCGAGCAGGGCGGCGTCGAGGTCCAGCCCGCCCAGGTCGTCGAGACCGCCGCAGGAGATCACCGTGAAGCCCGAGTCGCCCCACGGGTCCGCGCCCTCGTTGCGGACCACGGCGACGTCCAGCGTCCCGCCGCCGAAGTCGAAGACGGCCACCGACTCGCCGACCGGCACCGGCCGGCGCAGCACCTCGGTGTAGTAGCGCGCGGCCGCGACCGGCTCGCGCAGCAGCCGGGTGCCGGGCGGGGTGGGGCCGGAGAGGGTGTGCTCGGCCGCCGACGGCCAGCCGGCCAGGGCGAGCGCCTCGGCGAGCACCTGCCGCCGGTCCGCGTCCCAGGTGGCCGGGCAGGTGACCACGGCGGGCGGCAGGAACCCGAGCGCGCCCACGGCGGCCTCGCCCACCGCGCGCAGCACCGCGCCGAGCAGTTCGGCCGGGGTGTGCCGGCGGTCGCCGAGCATCACCTCCGCCTCGTCGACGCGGCGCTTCGGGTTCGGCTCGTAGCGGTCCGGGTCGGCGTGGGCCAGCCGCAGCGCGTCCCGGCCCACGTGCAGGCGCCCGTCGGTGTCGGCGTACACACCGGACGGCAGGATCGGCTGGCCCTCCACCAGCAACGGGCGCGTACGCCCGTCGGGCCAGCGCAGCACGGCCACGGTGTTCGAGGTGCCGAGGTCCACGCCGAGGGCGAAACCGTCCCGCTGGCCTGACATCCGTCGCTACCTCCACCCGACGAGGGGATGTCCGGCCCCGCATCGTACGCAGCCCCCGCCGCCCGTCGATCTCCGGCGCGGCACCGCCGGGCAGAGCCGGGTCGCGGGGCGCCCGGCGGGCAGTGACCGCGGGTAGGGTGCGCGCCGTGGGATACCTGGTGAGGCCCTCGGGTCGTCTGCACCTCCCGGAGTCGGACGACGTGGCCGCGGTCGCCGCTGTCCGAGCCGCCATAGCGGCACGGGACGGTTGGTTCAAGCCGGACGCGTCTCCGTCGAATGACACCCTGGCCGACATGGCGGAGGAGGCCGGAGCCTCGGTCGTCCGCGACGGGGACTGGATCGAGTTCGGCTACGACGACGAGGGTGACCCCAAGTGGTCGGACCAGGCCACGGCCTTCTACGTCGCGATCGCGCCGTTCGTTCGCTCGGGAACCGTGCATGTCGAGGGCGAGGACGGTGCCCGCTGGTCGTACACCTACGCGGGCGGGCAGGTCACCCAACAGGGTTGGAACGGTTGGGACGGATCCGTCGAGCCGTTCGGCGAGCCGGTGGACTTCCCGTCCCAGGACCGCTCGTAGGCGCGCGGCTCCCTCGGCCTCGTGGAGCGGGCGACGGGAATCGAACCCGCACCGTCAGTTTGGAAGACTGAAGCTCTGCCATTGAGCTACGCCCGCGACCGCCCCGCTCTCGCGGGACGCGCCCGACAGCCTACCGAATCCCCGAACCGGACGCGCAGCGCCGTACCGCGCGCCGCCCCGGGACCGCCCCGGTGCCCGTCCGGCGGGCCCGGACGGCATACACTCTTCGTCGCCACGGGGTGTGGCGCAGCTTGGTAGCGCACTCGCTTTGGGAGCGAGGGGCCGTGGGTTCAAATCCCGCCACCCCGACTGTCGTTCGCGACCGGGTCGTCCGGGAACCGCCGGTTTTTTCCGCGCGGTACCCGGGCGCTGCCGATGCCGCAGGCCGGCTCGCCTACACTCGATGCGCGCAAACACGCCCAGACTCAACTGAGATCCGTCAAGGAGTACGCCTGTGAAGAGCACCGTCGAGACTCTGAGCCCGACGCGCGTGCGGCTCGCCATCGAGGTGCCGTTCGTCGAGCTCGAGCCGAGCCTCAGGAAGGCGTACCGGGAGATCGGCCAGCAGGTCCAGGTTCCCGGCTTCCGCCGGGGCAAGGTTCCCGCCGCCGTGATCGACCAGCGGGTGGGCCGGGGCACCGTCCTCAACGAGGCGGTGCAGGAGGCCATCCCGCAGAACATCCTCGCCGCGGTCCGCGAGCACGACCTGAAGACGCTCGGCCGCCCCGAGGTCGAGATCACCGAGTTCAACGACGGTGACTCGCTCAACTTCACCGCCGAGGTCGACGTCCGTCCGGAGATCACCCTGCCGGACCCGGCCACCATCGAGGTGACCGTCGACGAGATCCAGATCGCCGACAGCGAGATCGACGAGCAGGTCAACAGCCTGCGCGAGCGGTTCGCCACGCTGAAGACCGTGGAGCGGGCCGCCCAGGAGGGCGACTACGTCCAGATCGACCTGAACGCCACCGTCGACGGCGAGGAGGTGCCGGGCGGGCAGGCGAGCAACATCTCGCACGAGGTCGGCAGCAAGCAGCTCCTGCCGGGCCTGGACGAGGCCCTGGTCGGCCTGGCCGCCGGCGACAGCACCACCTTCACCACCCAGCTGGTCGGCGGTGACTACGCCGGCCGGGACGCCGACGTGGCGGTGACCGTCCGCACGGTGAAGGAGAAGGAGCTGCCCGAGCTCAACGACGACTTCGCCCAGCTGGCCAGCGAGTTCGACACCATCGAGGAGCTGCGCAACGACCTGCGCGAGCGGGTCACCCGCGGCAAGCAGGTCGAGCAGATCTACGCCGCCCGCGACAAGGCTCTCGAGCAGATGGTCGCCACCGCCGAGGTGCCGGCGCCGGAGGGTGTCGTCAAGGAGGAGGTCGAGAGCCGCAAGGCCGCGATGGTCGACCAGCTCGAGCGCATCGGCGCCTCCCTGGAGGAGTACCTCGCCGCGGAGGAGAAGACCGAGGAGCAGATCGACACCGAGCTGACCGAGGCCGCGACCGAGGGCGTCAAGATCCAGCTCCTGCTGGACACCCTCGCCGACGCCGAGGACGTGCAGGTCTCCGACGACGAGTTCGGTCACGAGATCGTCCACCGCGCCCAGCGCGCCGGCATGGCCCCGCAGCAGTACTACGACCAGCTGGTCCGCTCCGGCGCCGCCCAGGCCGTCTTCGGCGACGTCCGCCGGGGCAAGGCGCTCGCCGCGGTCATGGAGAAGATCACGATCAAGGACTCGGCGGGCAACGAGGTCACCCTCGACGCGCTGCGGGCCCAGAACGAGGCCGAGCACGACCACGAGCACTGATCATCCGGGTGTCGGCCGCCGTCCCGCGCTGTGCGCCGGGCGGCGGCCGAAACCCGTTCTGGGGTACGCCCCGCGGGTGACTGCGCTGAGAGCGAACAGTGCCCCGACCGGGAGTACGCCTCCCGGCTGAGCGGTTAGTGTCGGGTAGGACGGTACGGAGAGCGAAGGGCTGCCATGACCGACATGCACATCCCCAAGAAGTCGCTCCGGGCGATCGAGGCCCGCGGTGGCGACTCCATTGGCAACCTCGACGACTCGGTCTACAACCGGTTGCTCAAGGAGCGGATCATCTTCCTGGGCAGCGAGGTGACCGACCAGGTCGCCAACCGCATCTGCGCGCAGCTCCTGCTGCTCGCCGCGGAGGACCCGGACCGCGACATCAACCTCTGGATCAACTCGCCGGGTGGCTCGGTCTACTCCGGCATGGCGATCTACGACACCATGCAGTTCATCGACAACGACGTGTCGACCGTGGCCATGGGCATGGCCGCGTCGATGGGCCAGCTCCTGCTCTGCGCGGGCACCAAGGGCAAGCGCTACGCCCTGCCGCACGCGCGGATCATGATGCACCAGCCCTCCGGCGGCCTCGGCGGCACCGCGTCGGACATCGCGATCCAGGCCGAGCAGATGCTCTACACGAAGCGGATGTTCCAGGAGCGGGTCGCGCACCACACCGGCCAGAGCCAGGCGCAGATCGAGGCGGACTCGGACCGGGACCGCTGGTTCACCGCCCAGGAGGCCATGGACTACGGCTTCATCGACAAGGTGATCATCGGGGCCGCTCAGGTTCCGGATGGCGCCGGGACCCTGAGCTGAGGAGCTGACGATGACCGACCTGAGCCTGCCGCCCCAGTTCGCGGCCGTGCACAACCGCTACGTGCTGCCGTCGTTCGTCGAGCGCACGTCGTACGGGATGAAGGAGTCCAACCCGTACAACAAGCTCTTCGAGGACCGGATCATCTTCCTCGGCGTCCAGGTGGACGACGCGTCGGCCAACGACGTGATGGCCCAGCTGCTGACGCTGGAGGGCACCGACCCGGATCGCGACATCATCATGTACATCAACTCGCCGGGTGGCTCGTTCACCGCCATGACGGCGATCTACGACACCATGCAGTACGTCCGCCCGGACATCCAGACCGTCTGCCTCGGGCAGGCGGCCAGCGCGGCGGCGGTGCTGCTCTCGGCGGGCACCCCGGGCAAGCGGATGGCGCTGCCCAACTCGCGGATCATCATCCACCAGCCGGCCACCGAGGGCGGCTACGGCCAGGGGTCCGACATCGAGATCCAGGCCCGCGAGATCCTGCGGATGCGGACGCAGCTGGAGGACATGCTGTCCCGCCACTGCAACCGCCCGATCGAGCAGGTGCGCAAGGACATCGACCGTGACAAGATCATGACGGCCGAGGAGTCCAAGGAGTACGGGCTGGTCGACACCATCCTGACCAGCCGCAAGAAGGGTCTGCTGGCGTCTCACGCCGCCAGCTGAGCAGTGTGCGGTCGGAGGTCGGCCGGGGCATCGTTCCCGGCCGACCTCTGACACACCCGTTTTGGGGGTCGGAGAAACCTCCGGCAGCGGGTAACGTCGGGTCTGTGCCGCTTCGCTGGGTCGGACCGGCGAGGTGGGACGACAGGACGGACGGGCGCGCGGCGCCCGCAGGTCAGGGGCCGGCGCACCGGCCGACGAGTGCAGGGAGAACGTAGGTGGCACGGATCGGTGACGGCGGCGACCTACTGAAGTGCTCCTTCTGTGGCAAGTCGCAGAAGCAGGTCAAGAAGCTCATTGCGGGCCCCGGGGTCTACATCTGCGACGAGTGCATCGATCTCTGCAACGAGATCATCGAGGAGGAGCTGGCCGAGTCCGGCGAGGTGAAGTGGGAAGAGCTTCCCAAGCCGATGGAGATCTGCCAGTTCCTCGACAACTACGTCGTCGGCCAGGAGCAGGCCAAGAAGGCGCTCGCCGTCGCGGTCTACAACCACTACAAGCGGATCCAGGCCGAGGCGGCCGGCGCCCCGGGTTCGGGCAGCGACGGCGTCGAGTTGGCCAAGTCCAACATCCTGCTGCTCGGCCCCACGGGGTGCGGCAAGACCCACCTGGCGCAGACCCTGGCCCGGATGCTCAACGTCCCGTTCGCGATCGCCGACGCGACGGCGCTCACCGAGGCGGGCTACGTCGGCGAGGACGTGGAGAACATCCTCCTCAAGCTGATCCAGGCCGCCGACTACGACATCAAGCGCGCCGAGACCGGGATCATCTACATCGACGAGGTCGACAAGATCGCCCGGAAGTCGGAGAACCCGTCGATCACGCGGGACGTCTCCGGTGAGGGCGTGCAGCAGGCGCTGCTGAAGATGCTCGAAGGCACGGTGGCCAACGTGCCGCCGCAGGGCGGGCGCAAGCACCCGCACCAGGAGTTCATCCAGATCGACACCACCAACGTGCTGTTCATCTGCGGTGGCGCCTTCGCCGGCCTCGACCAGATCATCGAGGCCCGCACCGGCTCCGGCGGCACCGGCTTCGGCGCCCGGCTCCGGTCGGTGTCGGAGCGGTCGACCGACGACATCTTCAGCCAGGTCATGCCGGAGGACATGCTGAAGTTCGGGCTGATCCCCGAGTTCATCGGCCGGCTCCCGGTGATCACCAACGTGCGCAGCCTCGACCGCACCGCGCTGGTCCGCATCCTCACCGAGCCGCGCAACGCCCTGGTCCGGCAATACCAGCGCCTGTTCGAGCTCGACGGCGTCGAGCTGGAGTTCGAGCCGCCCGCGCTGGAGGCCATCGCCGACCAGGCCATGCTCCGCGGCACCGGCGCCCGCGGCCTGCGAGCGATCATGGAAGAGGTCCTGCTCTCCGTGATGTACGAGGTGCCGAGCAACCCCGACGCCGCCCGGGTGCTGATCACCCGTGAGGTCGTCCTGGAGAACGTCAACCCGACGATCGTGCCCCGCGAGTTCACCGGCCGGCGTGCCCGCCGGGACCGCGAGGAGAAGTCGGCCTGACCGCCACCGCGACCGCGCCCGGGTCAGCTCGGGCGCGGTCCGCGTGACCGGGTCCGCCGGTCCCACTCGCCCGACGGGGTGACCGCCACCATCACGAGCCGCGCCGGCTCGTCGCCCGCGCTCCGGTAGCCGTGCTCGCGGTCGGCGTGGAACTCGACCGTCTCGCCGGCGCGTACCTCGTGGTCGACGCCCTCGACGGTGACCGTGACGGTCCCGGCAAGGACGTGCAGCACCTCCCGGGTGCCGCGCGGATGGTCGGGGGAGTGGTGCGCCT
This sequence comes from Micromonospora chaiyaphumensis, assembly GCF_900091435.1. GTDB lineage: Bacteria > Actinomycetota > Actinomycetes > Mycobacteriales > Micromonosporaceae > Micromonospora > Micromonospora chaiyaphumensis. The sequence continues at coordinate 3,150 of NZ_FMCS01000014.1, read as the reverse complement.
CGCCGGGCTCCAACCGCCAGTCCCAGAGCTCGACCAGGTCCGGCTCGCCGAGGCCGCTGAGCAGCCGGGCCGTGCCGCCGTGCTCGCCCCGCCACAGCACCGGCGCCTCGTCGGCCCGGGAGACCCGGACGGTGCTCTCGTCGGCCGGCTCCAGCAACCGGGCGATGTTGACGCCGAACGCGTCGGCGACCCGGCAGAGGGTGCCGACGCTCGGGTTGGTCCGCGCCCCCTCGATCTGCACGAGCATGCCCTTGCTCACCCCGGAGCGGCCGGCCAGTTCCTCGAAGGACCAGCCGCGGGCGGCCCGCAGCTCGCGTACCTGTCGGGCCACCGCGGAGGTCACCGCGCCCACCCGCCCTTCGGCGTCGGTCATCACACTGTCCTTCGCGGTCAATATTGTGGTACGACTGCCTGATGTTCCCCATTGTGCTCGCGGCGGTCTCCGCGGTCGCGTTCGGCACGGCCGACTTCTCCGGCGGCAAGGCGTCCCGGCACGCCGACCCCGTCGCGGTGACCGTGGTGTCGCAACTGCTCAGCGTCCCGCTGCTGCTCGCCCTCGTGCTGATCGTGCCGGGCACGCCCCGGCCGCTGGACCTGGCCTGGGGGCTGCTCGCCGGGGTGGCCGGCGCGGCCGGCGTGATGCTGCTCTACAAGGCGCTGGCCGACGGCATGATGGCGGTCGTCGCACCGGTCACCGCGATCACCGCCGCGGTCGTGCCGATCGTCGCCGGCCTGGTGACCGCGCACTCGCCGGGCGCCCTCGCACTCACCGGCGCGGGGCTCGCCGTCGTGGCCATCGCGCTGGTCAGCCTGGGCGAGGGCGGCGTCACCGGCCGGGTGTCCGGCCGGCTGATCGGAATGGCGCTCGGCGCCGGGCTGCTCTTCGGGATCTTCTTCGCCCTGCTGGGCCAGGCCGACGAGGGCGCCGGCATGTGGCCGGTGGCCGCCGTACGGGCCAGCTCGATCGCCTTCGGTCTGGCACTCGCCGTGCGCACCGGCGTACGCCTGCGGCTCGGACCGCGGGTGCTCCGCTGGGCCGCGGCCGCCGGCCTGCTCGACTCGGCGGCCAACGCGCTGTTCCTGGCCGCCGCCGGCCGGGGGCACCTGAGCGTGGTGGCCGCCATCGCCGCGCTCTACCCGGCGAGCACCGTGCTGCTTGCGCTCGCGGTCGACCGGGAACGGCTCCGCCCGGTGCAACTGGCCGGGCTCGGCTTCGCCGCCGGCGCGCTCGTCCTGGCCAGCGTCTGAGCCCTGTCGCCGCCCGCCGTCCGCCCGTACGCTGAGCTCATGCGCGTCGCCGTCTGCCAGCTCAACGCCCGGGAGGACCGGACCGCGAACCTCGCCGCCGCCGAGGGCCTGCTGGCCAGGGCCGCGGCCGCCGGGGCGGATCTCGCGGTCCTCCCGGAGTACGTGGACTACCTGGGCCCCGCCGCCGGCCTGCCACCGGCGGAACCGGTCGACGGGGTGGTGGGCCGGTTCTTCGCCGACGCCGCGCGCCGGCTCGGCATGTGGGTGATCGCCGGCTCGTTCCACGAGGCCGGACCGGACCCCGAGCACACCTGGAACACCTCGCTGGTCTTCGACCGCGACGGCGCGCTCGCCGCCAGCTACCGCAAGATCCACCTGTACGACGTCGAGATTCCCGGCCGCGTCTCCTATCAGGAGTCCGCCACGGTGGCGCCGGGGGAGAAGCCCGTCGTGGTCGACGTCGAGGGTCTCCGGGTCGGCCTGTCGATCTGCTACGACCTCCGGTTCCCCGAGCTCTACCGCCAGCTGGCCGTCGACGGCGCCGCGGAACTCCTCGTCGTGCCGGCCGCGTTCATGATGCACACGGGCCGCGACCACTGGGAGGTGCTGCTCCGGGCCCGGGCGATCGAGAACCAGTGCTTCGTGGCGGCCGCCGGCCAGACCGGTGACCATGAGCCGGGGCGCACCTGCTTCGGTCGCAGCATGGTGGTGGACCCGTGGGGGACGGTGCTGGCCCAGGTGGCCGACGGGCCGGGCCTCGCCGTCACCGACCTGGACCGGGACCGGCTGCGCAGGATCCGCGCCGAGCTGCCGAGCCTCGCCAACCGCCGGCTCTGACGCTCGTTCAGCTCTCCAGGAGCACGCCGACGACGGTGAAGCCGGCGATGGCCACGGCCGTGACGACCAGCGCCGTCGTCATCCGGGAGGGCCCGCGCCGGGCGAGGCGTCTCACCGACGCCAGGACGACGACGAGCACGAAGGCGCCGATGACCAGCTGCCAGAACGGCAGCAGCAGCCCGAGCAGGGCTTCCTCGGCGAGCGTCGCCGGGAACCGGGGGGCGTCATCCATGTCGAACACTCTGGCACGGATGAGCCGCCGGCGGTCGGGTCCGACGCCGGCTATCCGCCGGCCGGAGTCGCTGGGCGCCGCCCGCGGAACGGGCAATGACGATCATTGATTTGCCTTCTCGGAGGCGTCCGCGTAACTTTCTCTCTGCACGGGGGAGGCCGGACAAACCGGCCGAGAACGGGCGCCAGGCTGGTGGCGGTGACGCCGAGCCAGACTGAGGATCCGGGCGGTGCGAGCCACTCCGAGAAACACGGGGTTGCGATCGCGAAGCCGACCGGGTAGAGTTCGAAAGCCGGCAGGGAGCCGGGCGGGTGGCCGCGAAAGCGGCGATCGGCCGGTCCGCCGGAACCCACGACAGCAACGACCGCCCTCAACGGCGAGCGTCAGCGTGGATCGGACCGGACCAAGTTGATCACCTCAAACGCGAGGTTGACAGCGGAAGTCGGGCCGGGTAAGTTGGAGAGGTTGCCCCGGACGGGGGTCCTGCTGAGGTAGGGCTTTCGGATGGTGTGTGGTTGTTCTTTGAGAACTCAACAGGGTGCTTGATAAGCCAGTGCCAAATTGATTTATACCCCGGACTGGTTGGCTCTTCTTTGGGAGGGTCTGCTGGTTGGGATTCCTTTGGCAACACTTTTGTTGTCAGGATGATTGTTCAACAAAGATTTTTGTTGGAGAGTTTGATCCTGGCTCAGGACGAACGCTGGCGGCGTGCTTAACACATGCAAGTCGAGCGGAAAGGCCCTTCGGGGTACTCGAGCGGCGAACGGGTGAGTAACACGTGAGCAACCTGCCCTAGGCTTTGGGATAACCCCGGGAAACCGGGGCTAATACCG
>NZ_FMCS01000009.1 GCF_900091435.1 Micromonospora chaiyaphumensis | reverse complement strand
GGGCGTGGTGCAGCAGACCACCGATGTACCAGCGGGCCGTGTCGGACAGGCCGGCGTAGCCGGTCTCGTCGTAGAACAGGGGTTCGCCGCCCAGCCAGAGGCTCTGGTGGGTGTGCATGCCCGAGCCGTTGTCCCCGAACAGCGGCTTCGGCATGAACGTGGCCGTCTTGCCGTTGGCCCACGCCTCGTTCTTCACGATGTACTTGAACAGCTGCAGCTGGTCGGCGGCGTGCAGCAGGGTGGAGAACTTGTAGTTGATCTCCGACTGGCCGGCGGTGCCGACCTCGTGGTGTGAGCGCTCCACGGTGAAGCCGGTGTCGACCAGGCGACGCACGATGCTGTCGCGCAGGTCGGCGTAGTGGTCCACCGGCGGCACGGGGAAGTAGCCGCCCTTGTAGGCGGTCTTGTAACCCCGGTTCCCACCGGCCTCCTCACGGCCGGAATTCCAGGCGCCCTCGATGGAGTCGATGTAGTAGAACGACTGGTGCGCCGAGGTTTCGTGGCGGATCGAGTCGAAGATGTAGAACTCGGCCTCGGCGCCGAAGTAGGCGGTGTCGGCGATGCCGCTCGCCGCCAGGAACGCCTCGGCCTTCTTGGCCACGTTGCGCGGGTCCCGGGAGTAGGCCTCGCGGGTGAACGGGTCGTGGATGAAGAAGTTGAGCGCGAGGGTCTTCTGCGCCCGGAACGGGTCGATGAAGGCGGTCGCCACGTCCGGCAGCAGCAGCATGTCCGACTCGTGGATCGCCTGAAAGCCGCGGATCGACGAACCGTCGAACGCGAGGCCGTCGGTGAACAGGCTGTCGTCGACGGACTCGACCGGCAGGTTGAAGTGCTGCATCACGCCGGGCAGGTCACAGAAACGAACGTCGACGAACCTCACGTCCTCGTTCTTGAGGTAACGCAGCAGTTCCTCGGGATTGGCGAACACAGGTCCTCCTGGCGGGTCCACTCCGGTCGCTGTCTACCTGGCGACGCTATGGCCGCGGGGTTGCCCGGCCGTGTCTCCTCTGTTTCCGCCGTGTTACGTCCCTCGCGGAGCGTCATCCCGGCCGCTCAACGCCACCGGTCTGGCGCCGTTTGGTGGCTTTGGTCCTGTTCCCCGCTCGGTGCCGACCGGCGTACCCGGCAGCCCGGGGCCGCTGGCTACCCTGGCCGCTGTGACCGATACCGCCGCCGCGCCGGTGCCGCCCGCCGCGGACCCGACCTTCACGCCCCCGAGCATCGGCCGCCGCTTCGGCGCCCTGCTCATCGACTGGGTGCTCTGCCTGCTGATCGCCAACTTCTTCGCCGACCCGGTCCGCGACGGCTGGGCGCCGGTCCTGGTGCTGATCCTGGAGTACGGCTTCTTCCTCGGCCTCTTCGCCCAGACCCCCGGCATGTACATCACCCGGATCCGCTGCCTGTCCTGGGCCGACGGGGGCCGGATCGGGCTGGTCCGGGCGCTGCTGCGGGGTGTGCTGCTGGCCCTCGTGGTGCCCGCTCTGATCATGGACGGGCACCGGCGCGGCCTGCACGACCGGCTCACCGGGTCGGTCATCGCCGACGCCCCCCGCCCCGCTCGCCGCTGACCCGGCCCGCACGACGAAGGAGCCGGCCCCGCGGGGGTCCGGCTCCTTCTCGCGTACGACGGGGGTCAGCGACCCCGGGTCTGGCGGAACGCGCCCCGCGGCGGCCGCATGTTCTTCGGGATCGCGCCCTTGGGCATCTGCGGGCGGGCGGTGAGCGCCTTGAGCCGCTTGTCGAGGGCGTTGACGTCCTTCGGGGCGAGGCTGCGGGGCAGCCGCATCAGCGTCATCCGCAGCTTGCGGATCGGCAGCTCGCCCTCACCCTGCCCGATCACGTAGTCGTGCAGCGGTGCGGAACCGATCACCTTGGCCAGCCGGCGCTTCTCCTGGCCGAGCAGGCCGCGCACCCGCTGCGGGTTGCCCTCGGCCAGCAGGATCACGCCCGGCCGGCCGATCACCAGGTGCACCATGTCCATCTGCGTGGTGGAGCTGACCGCCGGGGTGACCCGCCAGTCGCCCCGCATGCTCTCCATGATCTGGGCCGCGGCGCCGGGTTGCCCCTCGGCGGCGTTCATCATCGCCTTGTTGGACCGCAGGTTGAGCACGATCAGCACGGCGAGCAGGATGAACAGGATGCCGATCGGCAGCCAGATCCAGCCCCAGAGGAGCACCGCGACCACGGTGAGCGCGAGCGGAATCAGCACCGCCGCCGCGGTCAGTGGCGCGAACCACCGGTCCTGCTTGGCGGTGAACTGGAACACCATCCCGATCTGCTTCAGCCGCTGGCCGAACGAGACCTTCTCCTGGGGCTTTGCCATGCCGAAGAGTCTAGTGGTCGGCGCGCGGCCCGTTGATCCGTGGCCGCCCCTAGCCGCGCGGCTGAGTACCTTACGTCGCCGCCGGCCGGCTGAGGCCGCTGAGTAAGGAGGGGGAGCGGCCGAAGATCAGGCAGCGCACCCATGCCCCGGGGGCACCTTCGCGCGGAAAGTCAGTGTCGACAGCGACAGACACCGCACGACAGGAGAACCGAGATGTTCGGCAACGACGCAGACCTGCTCCTCAGCATCCACCGCAGCCACGCCTCCGAGCTGCAGGCCGACGCGGCCCGCGACCGGCTCGCCCGGTCCCTGCCCCGCCGCCACCCGCGCGGCTGGCTGGGCCGCCGGCAGCACGCCGCCCGCGTCTCCGACACCCGCCGGTGACCGCCCCGGCGCTGCCGGCGCCCCAGCCCACCGTCACCTCGTCCGATGCGGCCGGACCGGGTCCAAGGGACGCCGGTCCGGCCGTCGCCGACGGGAATGGTGCGGCCGCCGGTCCGGCCGTCACGGGGGCGGCCGGGCCGGCGGGGAACGGGCCGGTCGGCCGGGCCGGAGCGGGCGTGCGTCATGGCATGCTCGACGGCGTGACCGTACGCGCCGCCAGCACCGTCCTCGTGGGCCGCCAGTCCGAGCTGACCGGCCTGCGCGAGGCGCTCGGCCGGGCCCGGGCCGGGGACCCGGCGACCGTGCTGGTGGGCGGCGAGGCCGGGGTCGGCAAGACCCGGCTGCTGGAGGAGTTCGGCGCGCACGCCTCCGCGGCCGGCGCGCGGCTGCTCATCGGCCAGTGCCTGGAACTCGGCGAGGCCGGCCTGCCCTTCGCGCCGTTCGCCGCCGCGCTGCGCGACGTGCTGCGCCACGACGGTCCGGCCGCTTTCGCCGGCTACGAGGCGGAGTTCGCCCGGCTGCTGCCCGAGCTGGCCCGGGTGCCGGCGGGAGCCGCCGCACCGGCCGGGCTGCCCGTCTCCGACACCCCGCGCGGCTACCTGTTCGACCTGGTCGCCGACCTGTTCCGGCGGCTCGCCGAGGAGCGGCCGCTGGTGCTGTTGATCGAGGACCTGCACTGGGCCGACCGCTCCACCCGCGACCTGATCGGCTTCCTGGTCCGGGCCGCCCGGGCGACCCGCCTGCTGCTGGTCTGCACCTACCGCACCGACGAGCTGCACCGAGGCCACCCGCTGCGTCCCTTCCTCGCCGAGCTGGACCGGGCCCGGGGCGTGGACCGGGTCGAGCTGGGCCGGCTGGACCGGGACGGCACCGCGGCCATCCTCGCCGACCTGCTCGGCGCCGAGCCGGCCGCCCGCGCCGTCGACGACGTGCACGGGCGTACCCAGGGGAACCCGTTCTTCATCGAGGAGCTGGCCGCGGCCGGCGACCCGGTCGGCTGCGCCGTGCTGCCCGAGACGCTTCGCGACCTGCTGCTGGCCCGCGTGGACCGGCTGCCCGAGCCGGCCCAGCGGGTGCTGCGGATCGCCGCCGCCGGCGGCACCCGCTTCGCCCACCAGCTCCTCGCCGAGGTGGCCGGCCTGCCCGAGGCCGAGCTGGAGGACGCGCTGCGCGCCGCCGTGGCCGGCCAGCTCGTGGTGGCCGACCCGGACGGCGACTACGAGTTCCGGCACGCGCTGGTGCGCGAGGCCGTCCACGACGACCTGCTCCCGGGTGAGCACGCCCGGCTGCACGCCCGGTACGCCGCCGCCATCGAGGCGCAGCCGCACCTGGTGGCCGCCGGTCGCGCCCCGGCCGAGATCGCCCACCACTGGTACGCGGCACACGACCACCCGCGCGCCCTCATCGCCGCCCGGACCGCCGCCGCTGCCGCCGCCGACCGCTACGCGTACGCCGAGCAGAGCCGGCTGCTGGAACGGGTCCTCGAACTGTGGGAGCTGGTGCCCGACGCCGCCGACCGCCTCGGCATGGACCACCTGCGCGTGCTGGAGGAGACCCTGGCCGCGGCCACCACGGCGGGGGACTACAACCGGGCGCTCACCCTGACCCGCGCCGGGCTGGCCGAGGTGGACACCGCCGCCGAGCCGCTGCGCGCCGCCGGCCTGCTCTACCGGCGCGGCCGGCACCTCGCCCTGCTCGGCAAGAGCGACGGCACCGCCGAGGTACGCGAGGCGTACCGGCTGGCGGCCGGGGTGGCGGACACGCCGGAGCGGGTGCGGCTGCTCGCCGACATCGCGGCCCACCTGGTCAAGATCGACCCCGAGCAGGCCGCCTCGGTGGCCGACGAGGCGATGGCCGCGGCGGAGGCGATCGGCGAGGACGTCGCCCTGCTGCCCACCCGGATCGCCCTGCTCTGCCGCACCGACAAGGCACCCGACCTGGGCCTGTCCGAGCTGCGCCGGGCCGAGGCCCTCGCCCGGGCCACCGGCAACGCCCCGGCGCTGGTCAGCGCCCTGGTCTACCTCTCCGACGTGCTCTACGAACTGGGCCGCTACGCCGAGAGTGAGGAGGCCGCCGCGGCCGGGGTGAGCGAGGCGCGCCGGGTCGGGATCAGCCGCTCGACCGGGGCGTACCTGCTGTCGAACCGGGCCGAGGCGCTCATCGCGCTCGGCCGCTGGGACGAGGCCGACGCGGCGTGCGCGGAGGCCGCCCGCATCGACCCGCCCGGCGTCTCCGGGCTGCACTGGCTCCAGCTCCGGGCGGGGCTGCGGCTGGCCCGGGCGCATCCCGCCGCCGACGAGCTGGTCGGCCGGGCGCTGGCCTTCCTGGCCCGGCCCTACCTCTGGCCGAACCACCGGCTGCCGCTGCGCGAGCTGCGCATCGAGGCCGCCCTGGCGGCGGACGACAAGGTGGACGCGCTCGCCGCGAGCCGGGCCGCCCTGGCCGACGAGCGCCTGGTCGACCTGCCCCGGGAGGCCTGGCCCGTGGTCAGCGCGGTCGCCCGCGCCGCCGCGCTGGTGGGTGACGCCGGGCTGGCCGCCGAGGCGTCCGCGGTGGCCGCCGCGCTTCCCGCCCGCTATCCGGCGGAGGAGGCCTACGCCGCCCAGGTCACCGCGATCCTCACCGGCATCGGTCCCGCGACCGGTCCGTCCTCCGGAGGCGGTCCCGCCTCGGGTGCGGCGCTGCCGGCCTGGCGGGCGGCGGTCGCGCGGTGGCGCGCGGTCGGGCAGCCGTATCCGCTGGGCCGGGCGCTGCTCGCGCTGGCCGAGGCCGCCGCGGCGGCCGGCGAGCGGGACGAGGTCGCCGACGCCGTCCGCGAGGCCGCCGACATCGCCACCCGGCTCGGCGCCGCCCCGCTGGGCGAGCAGGCCGCCACCCTGGCCCGGCGGGTCGGGCTGCGCGGCACCGGCCGGCCCGGTCCGGACCTGCTCACCAGCCGGGAGCAGGAGGTCCTCCGGCTGGTCGCCGAGGGGCACAGCAACAGCCGGATCGCCGAGCAGCTCTTCATCTCGCCGAAGACGGCGAGCGTGCACGTGTCCCGGATCATCGCCAAGCTGGACGTGACCAACCGGGTGGAGGCCGCCGCCCTGGCGTACCGCCTCGGCCTGCTCGAACCGGCGCCACCCGCCACGCCGGCTCAGCGGCGGGGCAGGTAGATCCGCCAGCCCGGGACGTCGACCACCCTCAGCCCGTCCGGGCCGGGTCCGAGCCGCCCGTCCAGCCGGGCGGCCAGCGGCGACCCGGCCGGGGCCACCCAGGCCGCGCCCGGGTCGGCGTCCACCGCCCGCCGGTATTCCGGCAGCCGGTCGAACCCGGGGCGCAGCTCGTCGTCGACCACCGCGCAGCGCACCTCCTCGCCGCTGGCGAAGGCGAGGCGGTTGCAGGTCCAGTAGCCGGCGCGGACGTGGCGCAGGTTCAGGTCGCCGAGGGCGTCGACGAGTATCCGGTGCCGTTCGGCCTCCGCGTGGGTGGCCGGCACGGTCCCGACCGCGCCCGCCGTGGCGACCGCCCCGGTCCCCAGCATCCCCGCCAGTACGGCGACCGCCGTCACCCCGGCCGCCCGGATCCGCTTCCGGCCGCCCGCGCTCGGGATGATCGACTCCGGATCGCCGACGTGGCGGTATCCGGGCCGGTCGGATCCCGCCAGCTCGCCGAGGTGCTGGCCGGCCGGGTCGGATCCCGCGAGGTCGCCGAGGTGGTGGCCGGCTCGGCCGGTCCCCGCCGGCTCGCCCGGCTGGTAGGGCTTGGCGGGGCGGGGCCACAGGCCGGCCCGGCGGGCAGCGGACCAGAGGGGCCAGAGCAGGGCTGGCATGGCGACCGCGAGCACCGAGAGGTAACGGGCGCTCTCCATCGGGGCCCGCCCGGCGGCGTTGCTCAGCGCATACGCCGCCAGCACCGCCGCCGCCGCGGCGAGCAGCGCCAGCCGCACGGCCGCAGACGCCCATTCGCCCGGCACGTCAGCGGGACCACCGCCAGATCTTGGAGATTTGTCGTTCGCAGCGAACGGAAACTCTCCAAGATCCGCGGACGCGACGGACGCCGCTTCCGGCGCGGCAGGCGACACGGGCGGCGCGGGTCGGCGGAGGGTGCGCCAGGCGGCGATCGCCGCGAGCAGCAGCAGGACGAGGAACGTGGGCGCCCACCAGAGCTGCCACCCGGCGCAGTGGCCGGGGGAGCAGAAGCCCATGGCCAGCGGCGGCCCGAGGACCAGCCCGCCGTGCAGGCGCTCGCCCCAGCTCGCCGCGGCATCGGCGCCGCTGGCGGTCAGCACGGCGGCGAGCGGGTCGCGGCCGTGCCGGAGGCTGTCCAGCAGCATCGGCGCCGCGCCCAGCAGCAGCCCTCCCGCCAGGGCTGCCCCGGCGCGCCCGACCAGCTCTCGCCGGCGCCACAGCACCAGCACCGCGCCGAGCGCCAGCACGAACGGCAGGATCAGTGGATCGACCCAGAGCAGCAACCCGGCAACCAGCCCCCAGGCCGCCCACCGCGCCAGCCCGGACGCTCCCGCCCGAACAGGAAGGCGCGCAGCCGGCTCGGACCCGCCCGGCGGCAGAGCGAGCCGCGCCGCCGGCCCATCCACGACCGCCCGGCGGGAGAGCCCTCGCGAGCCGCCCGCGCACAGCCCCACGGTGAGCAGCGCCACCGCCACCCCGCCCGGGTTCAGTTCCGGGTAGCCGCCCCCCGCGATGAGCTGGTTCTTGAGCACCCGGTCGGAGCCGAGCGCGAGCACGGCGACGACCAGCAGGGCGTACCAGCGGTCGCCGCCGAGCCGGCGGGTGAGCCGCCAGGACAGGGCGAGGAAGAGGGCGTACAGGGCGAGGGTGGGCAGCCGCAGGACCAGCACCGACGGCCCGGCCAGGGCGACCAGTGGCGCGGCCAGGTACGCCTCCAGCGTGCCCATGTAGGCCTGCCCGTAGAACCAGACGGGGAAGTCCTCGCCGCGGGCGATGTGCAGGGCGGCCAGCCCCATGGTCGCCTCGTCGCTGTTTCCGGGCGGCACGTCGGCGAGCAGCAGCGCCAGCCGGTAGCCGACCCCGGCGAGCCCGGCCAGCAGGGCGAGCAGTGCCGGCAGCCGGGTACGCCGGGGCGTACGCGGGCGGGTGGCCTCGCGTGGCTCCTGGCGTACCCCGGCGGTCATCCCTGGGATCATGGCATCCGGCGGGCGGCCGGCGGTGGGTGACGCGGTGGACGGCCGGCCTCAGCCGGCGGCCACGACCTCGTCGCGGGCGGCGAGCGCCTGCTGGTAGAGCCGCCCGGCCCGGTACGACGAGCGGACCAACGGGCCGCTCATCACGCCGGCGAAGCCGATCTCCTCGGCCTCCTCGCGCAGCTCGACGAACTCCTCCGGCTTGACCCAGCGGGTGACCGGGTGGTGCCGGGGGGAGGGGCGCAGGTACTGGGTGATGGTGATCAGCTCGCAGCCGGCCTCGTGCAGGTCGCGCAGCGCCTGGGAGACCTCGGCCCGCTCCTCGCCCATGCCGAGGATCAGGTTGCTCTTGGTGACCAGGCCGTCGGCGCGCGCCTGGCGGATCACGTCGAGGGAGCGCTCGTAGCGGAACGCGGGGCGGATCCGCTTGAAGATCCGCGGCACGGTCTCGACGTTGTGCGCGAGCACCTCGGGCCGGGCGCCGAACACCTCGGCGAGCTGCTCGGGCACCGCGTTGAAGTCGGGGATCAGCAGCTCGACGCCGCAGCCGGACTGCAGGGCGTGGATCTGCCGGACCGTCTCGGCGTAGAGCCAGGCGCCGCCGTCGGGCAGGTCGTCGCGGGCCACGCCGGTGATGGTGGCGTAGCGCAGGCCCATGGCGGCGACCGACTCGGCGACCCGGCGGGGTTCGTCGGCGTCGAACTCGGCGGGCTTGCCCGTGTCGATCTGACAGAAGTCGCAGCGCCGGGTGCACTGGTCGCCACCGATGAGGAAGGTGGCCTCCCGGTCCTCCCAGCACTCGTAGATGTTGGGGCAGCCGGCCTCCTGGCAGACGGTGTGCAGCCCCTCGCGCGAGACGAGCCCGCGCAGCTGGGTGTACTCCGGGCCCATCTTGGCCTTGACCTTGATCCACGGCGGCTTGCGCTCGATCGGCGTCTCGGCGTTGCGCGCCTCGATCCGCAGCATGCGCCGCCCCTCGGGGGCGACGGTTGCGGTGCGCGCGGCCTGCTCAGTCGTCGGCGCGGAGTGCTCGATCGTCACAAGGCCGAGCGTACGCCGGTCGGTGGCCGTCGATGGACCTCGGGCGACCGCCGTCACGCCCGGAATCATGTGACACCGGACACCAGCCACCAGAAATCCCCGTCACACGGGCCGGGGACGGGTGCTAGCGTGCCGGGCAGAGCTGCGACGGAGCCGAGTAGCGCGCCGACCCGCCAGCGCAGAGAGCCGCCGGTTGCTGAGAGGCGGTCTGGCGCCGGTGCGTGAAGACCCTCCCGAGCTGCGGGAAGAACGGCGGTCCACCCGCCTAGTAGACCCCGCCGGCTGGCCCCCGTCACGGGCGACGAACGAGGCCCTCCGCCGAGGCGGAGGGTGAAGGTGTGGTGGCACCGCGAGGTTTCCCGCTCGCCCACACCTCCCCGGGCTGAGGTGATGCTTCGCCGCCCGAGGGCGGCGAAGGCGTTGCGAGTGACCAAGGAGGTAACCGCCGTGCAACGCATCCTGTCCTCCCAGCTCACCCACCACATCGGCGAATCCGTGCGGATCGCCGGCTGGGTGCACCGCCGCCGGCTGCTCAAGTCGGTGGCCTTCCTCATCGTGCGGGACGCCGCCGGCCTGGCCCAGGTGGTGGTCACCGACCCCGCCGTGCGCGCGGCCGTAGAGTCGCTGCCCGAGGAGACCGTCGTCGAGGTCACCGGCACGGTGGTCGCGAACGCCACGGCGCCCGCCGGGGTCGAGGTGGCCGAGCCGACGGTACGCCCGCTCGGCCCGCCCGCCGTCCCGCCGCCGTTCGACCTGTACCGGCCGGTGCTCACCGCCACCCTGCCCACCCAGCTCGACCACGCGCCCACCGCGCTGCGCCACCCGACCCGCTCCGCCGCGCTGCGGATCTCGGCGGCGGCGGTGGCCGGCTTCCGGTCCGCCCTGGACGCCCGCGGGTTCGTGGAGGTCCACACCCCGAAGGTGGTCGCCTCGTCGACCGAGAGCGGGGCGAACGTGTTCGCGCTGGACTGGTTCGGGCGGCCCGCGTACCTGGCCCAGTCGCCGCAGTTCTACAAGCAGCTCATGGTCGGCGTCTTCGAGCGGGTCTACGAGGTCGGGCCGGTGTTCCGCGCCGAGCCGCACGACACCGTCCGGCACCTGGCCCAGTACACCTCGCTCGACGTCGAGCTGGGCTTCGTCGCCGACCACCGGGACGTGATGGCCGTGCTGCGGGAGACCCTGGCCGGCATGCTGGCCGAGGTGGGGGCGCGGGCCGGCGGGTCACTCGCCACCCTGGGCCGCACCCTGCCCGAGGTGCCCGCCGAGATCCCGGCCGTGCACTTCACCGAGGCGCTGAAGATCGCCGGGGCGCCGGCCGACGAGCCGGACCTCGCGCCGGCGCACGAGCGGGCGCTGGGGGAGTGGGCGCGCCGCGAGCACGGCTCGGACTTCCTCTTCGTGACCGGGTACCCCATGGCGAAGCGGCCGTTCTACACCCACCCGGACCCGGCCCGGCCCGCGTACTCCAACGGCTTCGACCTGCTGTTTCGCGGGATGGAGCTGGTCACCGGTGGGCAGCGGCTGCACCGCCACGAGGACTACCTGGCCGCCCTGGCGGCGCGCGGTGAGCCGGTGGAGCCGTACGCCGGGTACGTGGACGCGTTCCGGCACGGCATGCCGCCGCACGGGGGCTTCGCCATCGGGCTGGAACGCTTCGTCGCGCGGCTCACCGGCGCGGCCAACGTGCGGGAGGTGACCGCCTTCCCCCGGGACCTGCACCGGCTCACCCCCTGACCGGGGATCACGCCGCCGCGATCCGGGTACCCCGGGTCGCGGCGGCGGCCGGAAGGTGAGGGGCGGCATGGGTGAGCAGGTGCGGGCGACGCTGCGCGGCCTGCTGCACGTGCGGCCGGCGCCCGGCGCGCACCGGGTCGCGCTGCGGGCCGGGATCAGCGTCCTCGTGCCGCTGCTCGCGGTGCTCGCCGCCGGCCGGCCGGGCTGGTCCGTGTACGCGGTCTTCGGGGCGTTCACCTCGCTCTACGGCCGCAACCACGTGCACCTGTCCCGGGCCGCCATGCAGGCCAGCGCCGGGGCGGCCCTCACCGCGACGGTCGTCCTCGGCGTGCTGGTCGGCGCGCTGCCGTCCCGGGCGTGGGTCGCCGTGCCGGTGGCCGCGGCCGTCGCGGCGCTGGGCGCGGTGCTGGCCGCCGCCCAGGACTGGCACCCGCCCGGGCCGCTGTTCCTGGTGTTCGCGTTCGGCGCGGTCGCCTCGGCTCCGCACGCGGTGTCGGACGTGCCGGTCGCCGCCGCGCTGGCCGGGGCGAGCGCCCTGTTCTCCCTGCTGGTCGGCAACGTGGGCAGTGTGCTGCGGCGGCAGCGGAGCCGGCCGGCCCGGCTCGCGCACGTGTGGACCTGGCAGCCGGTGCGCTGCGCCCTGGCCGTGGTGGTGGCCGGCGGCGTGGCGACCGCCGTCGGGATCGGCCACCCGTACTGGGCGATGGTGGCGGCCGTCGCCCCGCTCAGCGCGGCGGGGGTCACCGCCCAGCTGGTCCGCGCCGCGCACCGGATCCTCGGCACGCTGCTCGGGCTGCTCACCAGCGCGGTGCTGCTCGCGCTCGCGCTGTCGCCGTACGCCGTCGTGCTGGTGGTCGCGGTGCTCCAGATCGTCACCGAGCTGCTGGTGGGCCGCAACTACGGGCTGGCGCTGCTGTTCATCACGCCGATGGCGCTGCTCATGGGCCAGCTCGCCGTGGCCCGGCCGGCCGGGCAGCTGCTCTACGACCGGGGCGTGGAGACGGTGATCGGCGGGATCGTCGGCGGCGCGATCGTGCTCTGCGAGCCGTGGCTGCGGGCGCGGCTCGCCGCCGGCCCGCACGACGACGGTCCCACCTAGGGCGCGACCGGGAGCTGGCGCTTGTGCTCGGTGGCGCGGTAGCGGTCCACCAGCGCCGCCTCCACCTCCGCCGGCACCGGCCGGCCCTCCAGGTAGTCGTCGATGTGCTCGTAGGCCAGGCCGAGCGCGTCCTCGTCGAGCTTGCCCGGGGCCAGGCTCTCCAGGTCTGCCGTGGGCGCCTTGCCGACCAGCTCGGCGGGCGCGCCGAGCGCCGCGGCCAGTGCCCGCACCCGCCGCTTGGTCAGCCCGGTCAGCGGGACCAGGTCGGCCGCGCCGTCGCCGTGCTTGGTGAAGAAGCCGGTGACCGCCTCGGCGGCGTGGTCGGTGCCGACCACCAGCCCGCCCTCCGCGCCGGCCACCGCGTACTGGGCGATCATGCGCTGCCGGGCCTTGACGTTGCCGAGCACGAAGTCCTGCTGGGCGGCGTCGCGGAAGGTCAGCCCGCCGGCGACCAGCGCGTCCAGGGCGGCGTCGGCGGCCGGCTTGACGTCGACCGTGAGCAGCCGGTCCGGGCGGATGAACTCCAGCGCCCTCTGGGCGTGGTGCTCGTCGGCCTGCACCCCGTACGGCAGGCGCATGGCGACGAAGACGGCCGGGTGACCGGCGGCGCGGGCCCGTTCCGCGGCGAGCTGGCAGAGCCGGCCGGCCGTGGTCGAGTCGACGCCGCCGCTGATGCCCAGGACCAGCGTGGTCAGGCCGGTGTCGACGAGGCGGTCGGCGAGGAAGACGACGCGGCGCTCGATCTCCTCGGCGGCGTCGAAGGTCGCCGGCACCCGCAGCTCCTCGGCGATCCGCTGCTGGGTCGACATCACGTCGGTCATCGGGGGTCCTCTCCTCGTCAGGCGGGACCGAGCAGGTCCCAGGGGTTGCCGGCGAGGTCGCGGAAGACGGCGACCCGTCCGTAGGGCTCGGTGCGCGGGGGCTTCACGAACTCGACCTTCGCCTCGACCATCCGCCGGTAGGTGGCGTCGAAGTCGTCGACCTGGAGGAAGAAGCCCACCCGGCCGTGGGTCTGGTCGCCCACGGCGGCCGCCTGCCGTTCACCGTCGGCGCGGGCCAGCAGCAGCCCGGTGCCGCCGCCCGGCGGGCGGACCACCACCCAGCGCTTCGGCCGGCCGTCGTTGGTCAGGGACGGCTTGTCCTCGCTCAGCTCGAAGCCGAGCACCTCGGTGAAGAACGCGATGGCCGGGTCGTAGTCGGCGACGACCAGGGTGACGAGATCGATCCGCACCCGGTCAGTCCTGGACCGTGACCAGGGTCGGCAGGTGCCGCTCGACCACCGGCAGCACGTCGGCGACCGTGATGGTGCGGCCCAGCTCGGCGGTGAGCGAGGTGACGCCGGCGTCGCGGATGCCGCACGGCACGATGCGGTCGAAGTGGCCGAGGTCGCAGTCGCAGTTGATGGAGAAGCCGTGCAGGGTCACGCCCCGGGCCACCCGGATGCCGATGGCGGCCACCTTGCGGGCCGGCCCCCGGTCGTCCTCCGGGACCCAGACGCCGCTGCGCCCCTCGACCCGGCCCGCGGCCAGCCCGAACTCGGCGCAGACGTCGA
Organism: Micromonospora chaiyaphumensis; assembly: GCF_900091435.1. Taxonomy (GTDB): domain Bacteria; phylum Actinomycetota; class Actinomycetes; order Mycobacteriales; family Micromonosporaceae; genus Micromonospora; species Micromonospora chaiyaphumensis. Next base: position 302,482 of record NZ_FMCS01000009.1, on the reverse strand, counting down.
TCAGCAGCTCCTCGGTGCGCCGGACGTACGCCACCACGTCGACCGGGTCGGGCAGCTTGACGATCGGGTAGCCGACCAGCTGCCCCGGGCCGTGCCAGGTGATCTTGCCGCCGCGGTCCACGTCGATCACCGGGGTGCCGTCCATCGGCCGGTCCCACGGCTCGGTCCGCTTGCCGGCGGTGTAGACGCTGGGGTGCTCCAGCAGCAGCACGGTGTCGCCCCGCTCGCCGGCCACCACGGCCTCGTGCAGCCGGCGCTGCTCGTCCCAGGCGGCCTGGTAGTCGAGCAGGCCGGCACGGACGGCGGTCAGCCCGGAAGTCGTCACGCTCACCCGTCCAGCCTAGTCCCGCGGGCCCCGACCGGAGCGCGTGAGCCGCGCCACCGGCCGGCGGTCAGGCCGGCGGCACCCGCCAGACCCAGACGTCCTCGACCCGTTCGGGCGGGCCGAGCAGCGCCGTGGCGGTGCGGCGCACCGCCTCCTCGTCGACGTCGAACTTGGCCCCGTGCACCCGGTCGGCCAGCACCACCGTCTCGACCCCCCAGTAGCGCAGGTCGGCCCGCGCCTCCCGGACGCTGCCGTCGGTGATGATCGGCACCAGCCCGGTCCGCCCGGCCTGGTCCACCAGCGCGCTGAACGTGCGCGGCACCGGCCCGATCCGGCCCCGGCCGTCCGGCCCGCCGGGGCCGAGGAAAAAGCCGGCCGGGATGCGGAACTCGCCCTGCCGGTGCGCCAGGGCGTACGCCTGCCAGCGCTGGCCGTCCGGGTAGATGTCCACGGTCAGCGGCAGCGGGGTGAGCACCCCGCCGGGGGAGACGTAGCGCTGCCAGGCGCCGGTGGTGATGAACGCCGGCACCGGCTCCCGGACGTGGGTGAGCAGCGGGGTGGGCAGCAGCGGCAGCAGCGCGGCGGCGAAGCCGAGCGCCCAGACCAGCTCGGTGGAGCGGTGCCGGGGCGGCCGGGCGCGCAGCGTGTCGACGGCGTACGCCAGCAGCAGCCCGATCACCGGGGCCACCACCAGGGCGAGCCGGGAGGGGAGCGCCGCGTTGATCACCGGCAGGTTGTCCAGCACCCCGAACGGCAGCAACTGGTCCGTGCGCCGGCCGTTCCACTTGGCCGTGGGCCCCCAGGAGAGCACCGCGAAGACCAGCGCGGTCACCCCGAGCGCGGTGAGCGTGGCCCGGAACGCCCGGTCGGCGCGCCGCCAGAGCAGGACGAAGCAGGCCACCGCGAGCAGCAGCAGGGGGATCCCGAAGAAGGAGTTCTCCTCGGTCGGGTTGGGCGCCAGGGAGGTGCCGAGCCCGGCCCAGCCGGCCAGCGACCGGCGCGGGTACGACCCGTACGCGGCGATGTCCTCGGAGTGGATCATCGGGTCGAAGCCGGTGCCGTGGAACCGCTGCGGCCCGGCGAAGTGCAGCCACAGCGGGTACGCCAGCAGCACCCCGGACACGAGCGCGGTCACCCCGAGCCCGCGCAGGAAGCTCGGCAGCGCGGCCCGCACCTCCTCCCGGCGGACCCGGTGCAGCGCCCACACCAGCAGGAACAGGGCGAGCGCCAGGGCCGTGAAGAAGAGCCCCTCGGCGGCGATCGAGAAGGCGAGCGCCACCAGCACGCCGAGCACGACCCCGCCGGCGACCGCGCGCCCGGGGCGGCGCAGCCGGAACACGCCCCAGACGAGCAGCGGCACCAGCCAGCCGGCGGTCCAGTTCAGGTGCGCGTTGGCGTGCGACACCATGGCCGGGCAGTAGGCGATGAAGAGCGCGCCCACCCCGGCGGCCAGCCGGCTGGCGACGAGGTGCCGGCTGAGCAGCCAGTACCAGGCCACCGCGGTGGCCGCGAGGTTGAGCGTGAGGATCACCAGGAACGTCGCCGGCGGCCCGATGAGGTACGTCAGCGGCGCGAAGACCACCGCGTACGCGGTGATCGAGGTGTTGACCGCCAGGTTCACCCCGTCCGGGACGTTGATCAGGTGGGTGAAGAGCGGGTTCTCCCCGTGGGTCACGGCGTGCCCGCCGAAGGCCAGCAGCCACTCGAAGAGGGCCTGGTCGCTGGAGTTCACGGTGATGGTGCGGGTGTTCGGGTCCCGCCACATCCCGCTGGTCACCCAGATGGCGAGGGCCACCGCGGCGAGCACCAGCACGAGGTCGGCACGCCGGTTCCGGGCGGGCGCGGTCGACGGGCCGGTGGCCAGGGACGGGGAGAACGGCACGCAGCGGACGTTACCAACCGGACCTGGACACGCCGGTCAGACACGAAAGCCGGTCGGCGCGAAGCCGCCCGCACACTTCGGCGTTCATGAATGTGTGAGCGGCGGCCATTCCGGGAGCGTGAAACGCGGACGTAACGTCGCGGCAACTCGAAGGTGACCCAGTTCACAATTCGCCGTCAGGAGGTCGCCGTGCGCCGCTCCTCATCCCTTCTCACCCGCCTGGCCGGGGTGGCGGCCGGGGTCGTGCTGGCCGCGGCCGCCGTCCTCGTCGCCGCCCTGCCCGCGCAGGCCGCCGCGCTCACCCAGGTGACCGGCTTCGGCTCGAACCCCGGCAACCTGGCCATGTACGCCTACCGCCCCGACGGCCTGCCGGCCAACGCCCCCGCCGTGGTGCTGCTGCACGGCTGCACCCAGAACGCCTCAACCTACTTCACCAACTCCGGCTGGCAGAAGTACGCCGACCAGTGGAAGTTCGCGCTGATCGTGCCGCAGCAGCCCTCGGCCAACAACGCCAACTCCTGCTTCAACTGGTTCGAGACCGGGGACACCGCCCGGGGCCAGGGCGAGGCGCTGTCGGTCAAGCAGATGGTCGACTACGCCAAGGCCAACTACTCCGTCGACGGCAGCCGGGTCTACGTGAGCGGCCTGTCGGCCGGCGCCGCCATGAGCGCCGTCATGCTCGCCACCTACCCGGACGTCTTCGCCGCCGGCTCGGTGATCGCCGGGATCCCCTACCGCTGCGCCACGAGCATGACCAACGCCTTCAGCTGCATGAACCCGGGAGTCGACAAGACCCCGGCGCAGTGGGGCGACCTGGTCCGCAACGCGTACGCCGGCTACACCGGCAAGCGCCCCAGGGTGGCCGTCTGGCACGGCACCTCGGACACCACCGTGGCGCCGCTGAACGCCGCCGAGTCGCGGGACCAGTGGACCAACGTGCTGGGCGTCTCGCAGACCCCGACCAGCACCGCCTCGCTGCCGGGCGGCACGAGCCTGGAGGTCTACGGCAGCGACCAGGTGCGGCTCTACCGGGTCTCCGGCATGGGCCACGGCACGCCGGTCGACCCGGGCTCGGCGGCCGACCAGTGCGGCACCGCCGGGGCGTACTTCCTCGACACGATCTGCTCGACCTACCGGGACGCGCTCTTCTTCGGGCTCAACGGGGGCGGCGGCACCCCGACCCCGACCCCGACGGCGACCGCGTCGCCGACCCCGAGCCCGACCCCGACCACCGCGCCGGTGTGCGTGACCGCCAGCAACTACGCGCACGTCACGGCGGGCCGCGCCTACCAGTCCGGCGGCTACGCCTACGCGCTGGGCAGCAACCAGCGGATGGGCCTCTACAACACCTTCTACACGAGCACCCTCAAGCAGACCGGCCCCGCCTACTGGGTGATCGGCTGCTGACCGTGCCGCCGCCGCCCTCGCCGGCTCACCCGGCGAGGGCGGCGCGCAGCGCGCCCGGCAGGTCCGGGTGAGTCCAGGCGAAGCCGGCCTTGCCGAGCACGCCGGGCAGGACCCGGGTGCTGGTGAGCGCCTCGTGGGCGAAGCCGCCGAGGGCGACCTTCAGGGCCACCGCGGGGATCGGCATGATCGCCGGCCGGTGCAGCTGGCGGGCCAGCTCCCGGGTGAACTCGGCATTGGTGACCGGTGCCGGGCCGACCACGTTGACGGGGCCGGCGAGGTCGTCGCGGGCCAGCAGGAAAGCCACCGCGTCCAGCCAGTCGTGCATCGAGATCCACGGCAGCCACTGCCGGCCGTTGCCCAGCTTGCCGCCGACACCCAGCCGGAACGGCAGCAGCTGCGGCTTGAGCAGGCCGCCGTCGCGGTGCAGCGGCAGCCCGGTGCGCAGCCGCACCACCCGGGTCCCGGCGTCCTCGGCCGGGCGGGTGGCCGCCTCCCAGACCCGGCAGACGTCGGCCAGGAAGCCGTCGCCGGCCGGCGAGTCCTCCTCGACGGTCCGGTCACCGGTGTTGCCGTACCAGCCGACGGCGGAGGCGTTGACCAGCACCGCGGGCCGGTCGGCGGCGGGCAGCCCGGCGACGGTGATCGCGAGCGTGGTGGTGCTGTCCACCCGGCTGGACCGGATCAGACCCTTGTACGCGTCGTTCCAGCGCTTGTCGCCCACCCCGGCGCCGGCCAGGTTGACGACCGCGTCGGCGTCGGCCACGACCTGCGGGTCGAGCTGGGCGGCGGACGGGTTCCACTGCCGCTCATCGGGGGTGCGCGGCGCACGGCGGACCAGGCGGGTGACCTGGTGCCCGTCGGTGGTGAGTCGGTCGACCAGTCGGGTGCCGAGGAAGCCGGACACTCCGGCCATGAGGATCCGCATGGGCATATCTTCGTGTACGTATCCGGACTTGGCTGCGTTGAGCGAAATCACTCACTCGTCGTTCGCGGCTCCTGCCCGCTGACCTTCCCGACGCTCGCGGCGTGAGCCGCCGTTCACTCCCCGGTGCGGCCGTCGATCGCCTCGCGCAGGATGTCGGCGTGCCCGAGGTGGCGGGCGTACTCGTCGATCATGTGCGCGAGGATCCAGCGCAACGAGTGGGCGGCGCCGGTGGCGGGGTGGCGGCCGGCCGCGTCCAGCGGGCGCTCGGCGGTGATCCGCCGCGAGGCGGCCACCTCGGCCCGCCACAGGGCGAAGGTCTCCGCGCCGGTGGCCCCGGCGACGGCGGTGAACGGGGCGTCCGGGTCGTCGGTGAGGTCGAAGAGGTCGCCGGGAAAGGCGTCGGCGAGCACGGCCTGGAAATACCACCGCTCCACGGTGGCCAGGTGCCGGACCAGGCCGATCAGCGACAGACCGGACGAGGGCACCGGCCGTAGCCGCAGTTGGGCGTCGGTGAGCCCGGCGCACTTGCGGACCAGGGCCGCACGCTGGAAGTCCAGGAAGGTCTCCAGCAGCGTCCGTTCGTCCACGGTGGCCGGCAGCGCGAACCGTTCGTCGTTCACGCCCGCATCGTACGCGTGTTCGACGTGCGGTGGGTGCCCCCGGATCAGCCGCCCAGCCGGGGGAGCAGCGGTCCGATCTGGTCGACGGCGTCGGTGCGTACCACGAAGCGGGTGACCCCCCAGCGGCGCCGGTGCCCGGCGACGGCGGCGACGATCTCCTCCGCCGTGCCGATCAGCACGAACGGGGTGGCGAGCACGTCGGCGACGGTCAGCCCGGTGTCGGCGGCGATCGCCGCCGCGGCGGCCTCCGCGTCGTCGGTCACCGTCACCTGCTGCACGAGGGCCTCCAGGACGGGCGGCACCTCCCGCCCGGCCGCCCCGGCCGCCACGTGCGCGAGCTGCGCCTCGATCTGGTCGGCCCGCCACCGCACGTCGTGCTGGTGGCCGTCGGCGAGGGTACGCCCGAAGCCGGTCAGGCCGACCACGTCGGCGTGCGCGCCGGCCCAGCGCAGCAGCGTCGAGTTGGCCGTACCCATGGTGAGCGGCACCCGGTGCTGGACCGGCCGCAGCTCGGTGAGCCGGGCCGCGTGGGCGGCCAGCTCCGGGGTGTCCACGGTGACCTCCTCGCCTGCGAGCAGGGCCTGCACGGCCTCGGCGACCGCGACGCAGCGGCGGACCCGCGTGGCCACGTCGGGGCGTTCGCGGCCGACGGCCCGCCACTCGGCCGGGGTGTGCCCGGCGCCGAGGCCGAGCCGGGCCCGGCCGCCGGAGACCACGTCCAGGGTGGCCACGTCGGTGGCGAGCAGGATCGGTTCCCGCACGCCGGCGTTCGACACGTACGAGCCGAGGCCGAGCGTCGACGTCACCGCCGCCGCGGCGGCGAGCGCCACGAACGGCGACGCGCCGTGCCCCGGGTGGTCGGCGGCCAGCAGCGCGTCGAAGCCGGCGGCCTCGACCCGCCGGGCCAGGTCGGTCCAGCTCGCCGCGTCGGTGGGTCGGGCCTGCACGGAGAAGATCGCCATCGGCCCAGCATTGCCGCAGCCCCACGGTCCCAGCCAGTCCGCGCGGCCGATTCTGCCGAGGGCCGAACCGTCAGGAAGGCCCCCGGTACAACGCCAGGCGTTGTACCGGGGGCCCTTCTCTCAGGCGGCCTCGTGCACGGCGGCCAGGCGGGACAGGTCGTCGTCGGTGAGCCGCAGGGCGCCGGCGGCGATGTTCTGCTCCAGGTGCGCCGGGTTGCCGGTGCCCGGGATCGCGAGCACGTTCGGCCCCTGCCGCAGCGTCCAGGCCAGCCGCACCTGCGCCGGGGTCACCCCGTGCTCCCGGGCCACGGCGCGCACCTCGTCGTGCTCCTCGCCGCTCGCCCCGGCCTCCCGCCCGCTGGTGGCGAGCGAGAAGAACGGCACGAACGCCGTACCGTGCGCGGCGCAGTCCCGGATCAGCGCGTCGTTGCTGCGGCGGTAGCCCAGGCCCCACGAGTTCTGCACGCAGACCACCGGGGCGATGGCGCGCGCCTCGGCGACCTGGCCGAGCGTCACGGCCGAGACGCCGAGGTGCCGGATCAGGCCGGCGTCGCGCAGCTCGGCGAGCGCGCCGAAGTGCTCGGCCAGCGGCTCCGGGCCGTACACCCGGAGGTTCACCACGTCGAGGTGGTCCCGGCCGAGCTGGCGCAGGTTCTCCTCGACCTGGCCACGGAGCTGGTCCGGCCGGGCCATCGGCAGCCACTGGCCGGACAGGTCCTTGCCCGGCCCGACCTTCGTGACGATGGTGAGGTCCTCCGGGTACGGCGACAGCGCCCGGTTGATCAGCTCGTTGGCCGAACGCAGCGGCGAGAAGTAGAAGGCCGCGGTGTCGATGTGGTTGACGCCCAGCTCGACCGCGCGGCGCAGCACCGCCACCGCCCGGTCCCGGTCGCTGGGGCTGCCGTCGGCGTTCGCGGTCAGCCGCATCGCGCCGAAACCGATCCGGTTGACGGTGCGGTCGCCGAGCCGCCAGGTGCCGGCCGCGGCGGCGTCGACGGTGTCGATGGTCATGCGGTCTCCGTCCGTTCGAGAAGGTTCCCGTTGTCGGGTGGCGCGCTGCCGAGCAGTTCCACGGGGTCACCGGCCAGCCGGTTCAACGCGGTGACGATCTTCCGCTCCTCGTAGCTGAAATGCGACTCCAGCAGCGCCGCGAGCCCGTCCAGCTCGGCGCGGACGGCCCGGCCGTCGGCCGCCCCGGCGAGCAGGGCGTCGATCCGGCGCAGCAGGTCGGCGACGATCCGGTGGTCCGCGCCGAGCTCGGCGAGCACCGGGCGCAGCTCGGGCGCCTGCTCGGCCAGGGCCTGGAACGCGCGGCCGTCCTCGCCGGTGTGGTGGCGGTCGAGCGCGGCGCAGAACCCGACGCAGTGCGCCCGCAGTTCCCGGGTCAGTGCGGCGGTGCCGCCGCCGGGGGAGTCGAGGCTCGCGCGGAGCCGGGCCAGCTCCTCGCGGAGCCAGTGGTGAATCTCGATCAACTGGGTGCCGAGCGCGGTCAGCCGTCCGCTCGGCGGGTGGGATGGGTGCACATGGTCCCCTGCCGTCCCGCGCCTCCATGCCCACGGCGGTCTTCGTACCGGGTACACGCGACGCTGCCGCCAGTCTAGGCGCGGCGGGGTGCGTCGATCACTCGCCCTCGTCGCGTTCGTGCGGCTCGTGCCAGCGCGCCCGGTAGGCGGCCTCGTGGGCCTCGTGGCTGGTGCGCTCCTCGAAGACGAGACTGCGGAGCGCGCGCCGGCCCTCGTCGAAGACCACCACCTCGGCGGCCACCATGCCGATGGTGATCGTGGTCAGTAGCGCGAGGGCGGCCAGCGCGGGCAGGTGCGAGGCCACCGGGATGCTCACGGCGAGCAGCAGCACGGTGGCGACCCGGGTCCAGCTCAGGGTCCGCAGGGTGCGGAGCTGGAAGAGCATGTTGCCGCAGATGTAGCAGATCACCCCGCCGAAGAGCAGCGGTACGCCGGAGCCGTGAGCCGGCAGGTGCTGCGGCACGTGCGGGTCGGCGACCTGGTGCACGATCATCTCCGCGCCGAGCGCGAACAGGATGATGCCGGCGATCATCGGCAGGAAGAAGTACCCGTAGGCGTCCCGGGCCATGGCGACGCGGGGGCCGTCCTCGGCGGCGTGCAGGGCGATCCGGGCGGCCGGCCCGATCATGTCGTAGTGCGCCCACCACAGCGCCGCCGTGAAGAAGATGCCGAGCACGGCCGCCGCCACGGCCGGCCAGGTCGGCGGCTGGCCGAGCAGGTTGCTGCCGACGCCCACCGAGATGACCGACTCGCCCAGCGCGATGATCAGGATGAGGTCGTAGCGCTCGGTCCAGTGCTCGGCGGAGGCGACACCCCAGCCCCAGGTGCCGGCGATGAGGCCGGTGGAGTACTGGAGCAGCACGACGGTCGCCCAGAGCCCGTCCCGGACCGCCGCCGACGAGAAGAGGTCGTCGATCTTCGGGGGGACCAGGGCGGCCACCCCCAGCAGCAGGGTGCTGCCCACCAGTTCGGGGGTGAACCGGAGGAGCTGGCGGCGCTCCTGCGGACTGTCCCGTACGGCGTGCAGGTAGAGCAGCAGATGGACGCCCCGGATCACGGCGTAGCTCACCGCCGCGACGATCGGCCCGGCCGCGTTGCCACGCGGATCCCGGAACGCGTTGGGCAGGGACAGGGCGAAGGTGAACAGGGCCGCCATGCCGACCGTCATGAGGACCGGCACGAAGCCCTCGCCGAGCCGGATCCGGGTGGCCACGATGCTGTGCACCACCCACGACCACCAGAGCACGGCGAGGACCAGCAGCGCGTGCAGCAGTGCGCCGCCGTTGACCTGGAGCGCGGTGGCCCGGGTGATGATGAAGAACGAGAAGACGAAGACGAGGTCGAAGAAGACCTCGAACCGGTCCACCCGGGCCCCGGGCGCCACCGGCACGGCCGGTCCGAGACGCCCCCGCCACCCGAAGCCGCTCACCGGCCGAGTCTGTCAGCGCCCGGCCGGGCGCGGGCCGGATTCTGCTCAGGCCGGGCGGTGGCGGAGTCCGTCCCGCGTTACGTCGCCGCCACCCTGGGAAGACGCGTGGACCACGGGCCGCCGCCGAGAAGGATGGATCATGACCGCCAGCACACCCGTCAGCACGCCGTACTCCCGCGAGACCACCGCCCTGGAGGTGGTCCGTGACCTCGATCTGACCGGCCGGCGTGCCGTCGTCACCGGCGGCGCCTCCGGGATCGGCGTCGAGACCGCCCGCGCGCTCGCCGCCGCCGGGGCCGACGTCACCCTCGCGGTGCGCAACCCGGAAGCCGGGCAGCGCGCCGCCACCGACATCACCGGCACCACGGGTAACGACCGCATCCTGATCGCCCCGCTCGACCTGGCCGACCTCGCGTCGGTGGCCACCTTCGTCCGCACCTGGGACGGGCCGTTGCACATGCTCGTGAACAACGCCGGCATCATGGCCTCGCCCGAGCTGCGCACCGAGCAGGGCTGGGAGATGCAGTTCGCGACGAACCACCTCGGGCACTTCGCGCTGGCCACCGGGCTGTACCGGTCCCTGGCCGCCGCGGGCGGCGCCCGGATCGTCTCGGTCAGCTCGGCGGCCCACCTGCGCTCGCCGGTGGTCTTCGAGGACATCCACTTCCGGCAGCGGCCGTACGACCCGTGGCTGGCGTACGGGCAGTCGAAGACCGCGAACGTGCTCTTCGCGGTGGACGCCACCCGGCGCTGGGCCGGCGACGGGATCTACACCAACGCGCTGATGCCGGGCGCGATCCGGACCAACCTCCAGCGCTACATCAGCGAGGAGGAGCTGAACCAGATGCGCAGCCAGAGCGGCGGCGGTGCGGCGTACTGGAAGAACCCCGAGCAGGGGGCGGCCACGTCGGTGCTGGTCGCCGCCTCGCCGCTGGTCGCCGGGGTCGGCGGCCGGTACTTCGAGGACTGCCAGGAGGCCGGGCCGAACCAGCCGGGCACCCGCACCGGCTACGCCCCGTACGCGCGCGACCCGGAGGCCGCCCAGCGGCTCTGGGAGGTCTCCGAGGAGCACCTGCGCGGCTGACCCGGAAACGACGAAAGGGGCGTGCGGCGGATGCCGCGCGCCCCTTTCTCGGGCCGGGGGTCAGAGCCCCAGTTCGGCCTCGAAGTTGCCGGCCTCCAGCCGCTCCTTGACGGCGACGAGGAAGCGGGCCGCGTCCGCGCCGTCGATCAGCCGGTGGTCGTACGACATGGCCAGGTAGACCATCGACCGGACCGCGACGACCTCGCCCAGCTCCGGGTCGTTGACCACGACCGGGCGCTTCACCACGGCACCCGTGCCGAGCATCGCCGACTGCGGCGACGGCACGATCGGGGTGTCGAAGAGCGCGCCCCGGCTGCCGGTGTTGGTCAGCGTGAAGGTCGCGCCGGCGAGCTCGTCCGGGCTGATCTTGTTGGTCCGGGTGCGCTCGGCCAGGTCGGCGACCCGCTTGGCGATCCCGCCCAGGTTGAGGTCACCGGCGTTGTGGATGACCGGCACCAGCAGGCCCCGCTCGGTGTCCACGGCGATGCCGAGGTGCTCCGCGTCCGGGTAGGTGATCGTCCCGCCCTCGAGGTCCAGCCGGGCGTTGACGATCGGGTAGGACTGGAGCGCCTCGACGGCGGCCAGGGCGAAGAACGGCAGGAAGGACAGCTTCACGCCGTGCCGCTGCAGGAAGGAGTCCTTGGCCTGGGCCCGCAGCTTGGCGATCCGGGTGACGTCCACCTCGATCACCGTGGTCAGCTGCGCCATCTCGTGCAGCGACTCGTGCATCCGGTTGGCGATGGCCTTGCGGATCCGGGGCAGCTTCTCGACGGTGCCCCGCTTGCTGCTCGGCTGCGGCTTCGCGGCCGGCTTGGCGGGGGCCGCCGCGGCGGCCGGAGCCGGCTGCGCGGCCGGCGCGGCCTGGGCGGCCTTCGCCTTCTCGGCCGCCTCCAGCACGTCCTGCTTGCGGATGCGTCCGCCGACGCCGGTGCCGTTGACCGAGGAGAGGTTCACCCCGTGCTCGGCGGCCAGCTTGCGGACCAGCGGGGTCACGTAGCCGGCGCCTTCCTCGCCACCGGCCTGGGCCGGGACGGTCGGCCGCTGCGGCGTGGTGGTCGGGGCGGCCGGCTGGGCGGCCTGCTCGACCTTGGCCGGCTGCGCGGCCCGCTCCGCCTCGGCGGCCGGCTCGTTGTAGGACATGCCCGGGGTCGGCTCCTCGACCTTGGGCTCCGGCTTGGGCTCCGGCTTCGGCTCGGGCTTCGCCTCCGCCTTGGGCTCGGGCTTGGGCTCCGGCTTCGGCTGGGCCGGCGCGGCGCCGGCCGCGCCCACGATCGCCAGGACGCCGCCGACCTCGGCGGTCTCGTCCTCGGGAACCTTGATCTCCAGCAGCGTGCCGGCGACCGGCGACGGGATCTCGGTGTCGACCTTGTCGGTGGAGACCTCCAGCAGCGGCTCGTCCACCTCAACGGTCTCGCCGACCTGCTTGAGCCAGCGGGTCACCGTGCCCTCGGTGACGCTCTCGCCCAGGGCCGGCATGGTGACCGGGGTGCCCTCGCCCGACGGCGCGGCGGCCGGGGCGGGCTCCTCGACGGCCGGCTGCTCCGCCTCGGCCTGCGGCTCGGCGGCCGCCTGCTCGGCCTGCTCCGCCGGGGCCTCCTGCTGCGGGGCGGCCCCGCCGGCCTGCTCGCCCTCGCCGGCGATGACCGCCAGCTCGCTGCCGACCTCGGCGGTCTCGTCCTCGCCGACCACGATCCGGCTCAGCACGCCCGCCGCGGGCGACGGGATCTCGGTGTCCACCTTGTCGGTGGACACCTCAAGCAGCGGCTCGTCGACCTCGACGGTGTCGCCCTCCTGCTTGAGCCAGCGCGTGACGGTGCCCTCGGTGACGCTCTCGCCGAGCCGGGGCATGGTGACCGATACCGGCATGTTCTCCAGACTCCTTCATTCCCCTGGTGGGATCATCGCCCGTCGCCGGACGCCGCGGTTGTCGTGTCAGGCGTGCGCGTGCAGCGGCTTGCCGGCCAGGGCCAGGTGTGCCTCGCCCAGGGCCTCGTTCTGGGTCGGGTGGGCGTGCACGAGCTGCGCCACCTCGGCCGGGTAGGCCTCCCAGTTGTAGATGAGCTGGGCCTCGCCGATCAGCTCGCCCACCCGGGCGCCAACCATGTGGACGCCGACCACCGGGCCGTCCTCGACCCGGACCAGCTTCACGTGGCCGGCGGTCTTGAGGATCTGGCTCTTGCCGTTGCCGCCCAGGTTGTAGTTGTAGGTCTTGATCTTGTCGGCGCCGTACTGCTCCTTGGCCTTCGCCTCGGTGAGGCCGACCGACGCCAGCTCCGGGTCGCAGTAGGTGACCCGCGGGATGCCGGCCTCGTCGATCACGGCCGGGTTCTTCCCGGCGATCTCCTCGGCGACGAAGATGCCCTGCTGGAAGCCGCGGTGGGCGAGCTGGAGGCCGGGCACGATGTCGCCGACCGCGTAGACGTTCGGCACGCTGGTACGCAGCCGCTCGTCGGTCAGCACGTAGCCGCGGTCCATCTTGACGCCCTGCTCCTCGTAGCCGAGGTTGGCGGTGGTCGGGCCGCGGCCGACGGCGACGAGCAGCAGCTCCGCCTCGACGGTGTCGCCGCCCTGGATGGTCAGCTTCACGCCGTTCTCGGTCTTCTCGACCTTCTCGAACGGCTTGCCGACCTTGAAGTTGATCTTCCGCTTGCGGAACGCCCGCTCCAGCGCCTTCGAGGACTCCTCGTCCTCGGCCGCGACCAGCCGGGGCAGCGCCTCGACGATGGTCACGTCGACGCCGAAGGACTTCCAGACGCTGGCGAACTCGACGCCGATCACGCCGCCGCCCAGCACGATCGCCGAGGAGGGGACCCGGTCCAGGGTCAGCGCGTGGTCGCTCGTGATGATCCGCTCGCCGTCGACCTCCAGGCCGGGCAGGCTCTTGGCGTACGAGCCGGAGGCCAGGATGATGTTGCGGCCGGTGTAGCGCTTGCCGTCGACCTCGACGACGTTCTTCCCGACCAGCTTGCCGGCGCCCGCCACGAAGGTGATCTTCTTGGCGCCGCCCACCAGGCCCTGGAGGCCCTTGTAGAGGCGGGAGACCACGCCGTCCTTGTACGAGTTGACCGCCGCCATGTCGATGCCGACCAGCTCGGCCTTGACGCCGAACTGCTCCGACTCGCGGGTCTGGTCGGCGATCTCGGCGGCGTGCAGCAGGGCCTTGGTCGGGATGCAGCCGTTGTGCAGGCAGGTGCCCCCGAGCTTGCCTTTCTCGATCAGCGCGACGGACAGGTCCAGCTGGGCGGCACGCAGCGCCGCCGCGTAGCCGCCGCTACCACCTCCGAGGATGACGATGTCGAAGGTTGCGTCGTTCGGCTCGCTCACGTCCAACTCCCAGGTCGCGTCGCTGCATCGGGGGTTACGGCGGAGTAACAGGCACACCCCACCTCGGTCATCTTGTCACCACCGGGGACGGGGCGCGTAGTGAGGTGCCCAACGACACGTCGGCGACACGTACGCTTGGCACCGTCTTCGATGACGGACGGGGGAGGAGTGGGTTCGGTGGGGCTGTTCCGACGACGCAAGCAGGCGGGCGCGGTGAGTCGCGACCGGACCGCCGACCGCGCCGATCTGGACCATCTTGAGAGTTTCGTCCGCACCCGGCGGGGCGTCGAGGCGTACCTGGAACCCCGGACCACGGTCACCGAGACCACGATCATGCTGATCGCCGACGACGGCGAGTGGACCCGGCGCCGGGTCGGCGGGCCGGAGGAGGCCCGCCGGTTCGCCCACCGCCTGGCCATCCCGATCTACGACGTCCGGCTCATGGGCTACCCGCAGCGGATGCGCGACTACAACGAGCGCCGCAAGCGCCGCCCCGAGCTGTTCTGACCCGGATACGCGCGACGGGGCGCCCCCCGCGTGAGGGAGGCGCCCCGTCATGGCGCTGTGTCCGCGTCAGCCGTTGGCGGCGACGTCGTCGACCAGGTGCAGCAGGGTGCGCACCGGGACGCCGGTGCCGCCCTTGGTCCAGTAGCCGGTGGCCTCGCCCGAGTGGTAGCCGGGGCCCGCGATGTCGATGTGCGCCCAGTTCACGTCGTCGGTGACGAACTCACGCAGGAAGACACCGCCCTGGAGCATGTGACCGGCCCGGTCCATGCCGGCGTTGACCTGCGAGATGTCGGCGACCTCGGAGTCCATGCCCTTGCGCACGTCGTCCGGCAGCGGCATCGGCCAGGCCGGCTCGCCGGTCGCGTCACCCGCGGCCCGGACCCGCTCGCACAGCTCCGGGGTGCCCATCACGCCGGCGATCCGCTTGCCCAGCGCGATCACCTGGCCGCCGGTCAGCGTCGAGGTCTCGAACAGGTAGTCGGCGCCGTCCTCGCAGGCCCGGGCGATGGCGTCGGCCAGGATCATCCGGCCCTCGGCGTCGGTGTTGAGCACCTCGACCCGCTTGCCGCTGTACATGGTGATCACGTCGCCGGGCCGGTAGCTGGTGCCCGACGGCATGTTCTCCGCCATCGGCAGGTAGCCGGTGACGGCGACCGACGGCTTGAGCGCCGCGACGGCCAGCATGGCCGCGCCGACCGCCGCCGCGCCGGCCATGTCGGACTTCATCTCCCACATGCCCTGGGCCGGCTTGATCGAGATGCCGCCGGTGTCGAAGGTGATGCCCTTGCCGACCAGCGCCACCCGCTTGCCGTTGCCGCCACCCTCCGGGGTGTAGGTCAGCTTGACCAGCCGCGGCGGGGCCTCCGAGCCCTGGCCGACGGCCAGGATGCCGCCGTAGCCACCGGCGGCGAGCGCCGCCTCGTCGAGCACCTCGACACCGAGCCCGGCCTCCCGGGCGGCGGTGGCCACGGCCTCGGCGAACGACGGCGGGCGCAGCTCGTTCGGGGCGGTGTTGACCCAGTCCCGGCTGGTCAGCACGGCGCCGGCCACCGCCTGGGCGCGGGTGACCTCGGCCTGGGCGGTCGCGTCGGCCGCGTCCGGCACCGCGACCAGCACCTCGGCCACCGGCTCACGCCGGGCCGGCTGCGGCTTGGTCTTGTAGCCCGCGAACCGGTAGCCGCCGAGCAGCGCGCCCTCGCCGACCGCGCGCAGCGCGGCCGGGGCGTCGGCGTCGTCGGGCAGCGGCAGGGCGAGCGCGACGCGGGACGCGCCGGCCAGGGCGCGGACCGCCGCGCCGGCGGCCCGGCGCAGCGTCTCCGGGGCGGGGGCGGCGCCCGACGGCTCGGGGCCGAGCCCGACGGCGACGACCACCGGAGCGGTGACGGTGCCCAGCGTGGCCAGCTTGATCACCTCACCGGGGCCGCCGGTGGCGCCGAGCAGGGCCAGGGTCTCGGTCAGCTTGCCGTCGAACGCGGCGGCGATGCTCTCGGCGCCGCTGGCCAGCAGCAGGGCGCCGGCGGGTGAGCCGGACTCCTGCTCGGTGGTCTGGCTGTGCACGCCGATCACGATCGCGTCGACGGCGAGTTCGGCGGGGTCGGTGTCGACCAGGCTGAGGGTGGTGCGGGGCGATGTCACGAAAGCTACTCCGGGCGGGCCGGGCCGGCCGCGGCGTCGCGTACCGGCGATGAAGGTCTCCGGCGGCGAACCTACCCGCCGGACGCGTGGCTGTCCCGCCGATGACTGGAGGCGGGCTGTCCCGCCTGCACCCGAAGGGATGCGGGCGGGGGTCCCGCCGATGCTAACCAGCCGGTCACCGGCCGGTAAGTTCGCACCCATGACCGAGGTGACCTCCGACGCCGCCGCGACCCGGCTGCGCCGTTCCCCCCTGCACGAGCGGCACACCGCGCTCGGCGCCAAGTTCGCCCCCTTCGGGGGCTGGGAGATGCCGCTCGAGTACGCCGGCGGCGGCGTCCTCAAGGAGCACAGCGCCGTGCGTACCGGGGTCGGCGTCTTCGACGTCTCGCACCTCGGCAAGGCCCGGATCACCGGGCCGGGCGCCGCGGGCTTCGTCAACTCCTGCCTGTCCAACGACCTCGGCCGGATCGGCCCCGGCAAGGCCCAGTACACGCTCTGCTGCGACGACGCCACCGGCGGCGTGGTGGACGACATCATCGCCTACCTCTACGCCGAGGACCACGTCTTCCTGGTGCCGAACGCGGCGAACACCGCCGAGGTGGTCCGCCGGTTGCGCGCCGCGGCGCCCGAGGGCGTGGTCGTCACCGACGAGCACGAGGCGTACGCGGTGCTCGCCGTCCAGGGTCCGCGCTCGGCGGAGCTGCTGGGCCTGCTCGGCCTGCCCACGGAGCACGACTACATGAGCTTCTCGGCGGCCACGCTGAACGGCGTCGAGCTGACCGTCTGCCGCACCGGCTACACCGGCGAGCTCGGCTACGAGCTGGTCGTGCCGGCCGGCGACGCGCTCGCCGTGTGGGACGCGCTGTTCGCCGCCGGCGAGGCGGAGGAGCTGCGGGCCTGCGGCCTGGCCGCGCGCGACACCCTGCGCACCGAGATGGGGTACCCGCTGCACGGGCAGGACCTCTCCCTCGACATCACCCCGGTGCAGGCCCGCTCGGGCTGGGCGGTCGGCTGGGACAAGCCGGCCTTCTGGGGCCGCGACGTGCTGCGGGCCGAGAAGGCCGCCGGGCCTGCCCGCACGCTGCGTGGCCTGGAGGCGGTCGACCGGGCCATCCCGCGCCCCGGCATGGCCGTCTACGCGGGCGGCAAGCAGGTCGGCACGATCACCAGCGGCACGTTCAGCCCGACGAAGAAGCAGGGCATCGCCCTGGCCCTGGTCGACGCCGACCCGAAGCTCCCCGACGGTGAGGTGCTGGAGGTCGACATCCGCGGCCGCCGCGCCCAGATGCGCCTGACGCGACCACCCTTCGTCCAGCCCAGCGTCCGCTGACCCGCCGGCACCCGCGTCGATCATGAGGTTGGCGGCGATCTCGATCTCCCCGAGTGCCGCTAACTTCATGATCAACCGGGTGGGGTGGGGTCAGGAGTCGGTGGTCGGGGGTTCGCCGGCGTCCAGGACCGCCTGGGTCCAGCCGCCCTCGATGACGCCGGTGCCGTCCAGGACGGCCCAGTCGACGACGTCGGCGGCCTCCACCACGACCGGGGCGCCGATCCGGACCGTGGGGTCGCCGGCGGCGTCGCTGGCGCTGGCGCCGACGATGCGCTCCGGGGTGTCCCACGAGGTCACCCCGGCCCATACGTACTCGGGGCCGTCGTCGCCGGGCAGCCCGTACTTGACCACGAGCTGGCTCTCGGCGGGCAGCAGGCCGGCCAGGAAGCGGGCCCGGATGTCGTCCAGCGCGGCCCGGGCCGTGGCGATGGCCCGGCTCATCGCGTCGCCGGAGCGGGCGTACCGGACGTCGGGCTGGATGCCGTTGAACAGGGTCGCGCAGGCGGCGGCGAAGTAGCGGCCGGGCGGGCCCGGGTGCCCGGGCGGCGGGTTGAGGGTGAGGAACGAGTCGGCGTCCGGGTCGGTCGCCGGGTCCAGCTCCAGCCGCAGCAGCACCGGCGCCGTCGCGCCGTGCTGCTCCGGATTGCCGTACGCCACCGCGATGTCGTGCCCGGTCACCGTGGCCAGCACCGGGAGCTGCACGAACGCCGGCACCTCCTCGCCGGCCAGCCCCTCGGTCCAGTCCCGCAGCAGGCGCCGGGCCGCCCCGGTCATCACCGCGCCCCACGCCCGGGTGAGGTGGTCGGGCACGCCCTGTGCCTGGAGTTCCAGCAAGCCGAAGCGGCGCAGCCCCTTGGTGGTGAACCAGAGCCCGTCGGCGTCCGACGAGTAGGGCACCAGCACCCAGTCGACCAGCCGGATCCGGCCCTGGGCGTCGGGGAGGGAGCGCAGCGCGGTGGCCGGGTCGAGGAACTGCAGCCCGAAGACGTCCACCACGTCCCCGTCGACCGTTTCGGCGACCGCCGCGGCCACCGCCCGGGCCGCCCACTCGTGCGCCGGCGGCCAGCCCGGCCGGTATTCGGCCTGCACCACCACCAGATGCGTGGCGGCGGCCAGGCGGGCCAGCTGCGGCTCGGTCGCCCCGAACGCGGTGAGCAGGTCCGGCGGCAGCTCGGGGAACTCGCTGACCGGGCGGGTGTCCACGGTCATCAGCGGGCTGTCCAGCATCTGCCGGGCCAGCCCGTGCACCGGCTCGGCGAGCCGGCCGGCCAGCCGCTCCACGGCGGTCTTCGGGCTCACCTTGGGCAGGCCGACGATCGGCACCAGGTAGGTCGCGTCCAGCGACTCGGGCACCGGTACGGGCATGAAGTCGTCCGTGATGAGCATGCCGTCCCCCTCGACCGCGCCGGTGCACCTCGCCTGAGAACGCTACCCGCCCGGACGGGTGACCCTCAGGCGGACAGCACCAGTCCCAGGTAGGACAGCGTGGTGACGATCTCCACGAGGGCGCCGAGCACGTCGCCGGTGATCCCGCCCAGCCGGCGTACCAGATGCCGGAGCAGCCCGGCCGCGACGGCGAGCGCGGCCAGGACGGCGAGCGGCCCCTGCCACGGGCGGCCGGGCACCGCCGGCACGGCCAGCAGCGCCACGGCGGCCGTGCCGGCCACCAGCGCGACCGGTCCGACCGTGCCGGCCACCAGCGCGCCCAGGCCCTCCGGGCGGGCCGCCGGCACCCCGCGCCGGCAGGCCAGCGCGACACCCAGCCGGCCGGCCGCCGTGGCGGCGACCACCGCCGCGAGGGCCGCCGGCCGGGACCGCCCGGCCAGCTCCGCGAGCACCGCGGCCTGAAGCAGGAGTACGGCCACCAGCGCGACCACGCCGAACGGCCCGACGTCCGGCTTCTTCATGATCTCCAGCGCAGCCGGTCCGCGCCGGTAGGAGCCGAGCGCGTCCACCGTGTCGGCGAGCCCGTCCAGGTGCAGTCCCCGGGTGAGCAGCGCGCCCAGCGCCACGGTCACCCCGGCGGCGACCAGCGGGGGCGCGACCGCCGAGGCGAGCAGCAGCACCGCACCGAGGAGCGCGCCGAGCAGCGCCCCGACCGCCGGGGCGAGCGCCATGGCGGCGCCGGCCGCGGCCCGGTCCACCCGGCCGGCGCGTACCGGCGCCGTGGTGAAGGTGGTGAGCGCCAGCCGAATCCCGTCGCCGAGCCGGAACTCAGTCGGCACGGCGGCCGGGGGCGACCGGCTCGTCCGGCTCGATCGTGGTGGGCCCCGGTCCGGCCGGTTCCGGCTCGGTGAAGTCCGGCGCGGGCCCGGTGGACCCCGGCCCGGCCGGCTCGGTGCCGGTGAACCCGGGTCCGGCCGGCTGGGGCTCGGTGCTCGTGGGCCCCGGTCCGGCCGGTTCCGGCTCGGTGAAGTCCGGCTCGGGCCCGGTGCTCGTGGGGCCGGGGCCGGCCGGCTCGGGCTCGGTGAAGTCCTCGTCGTCCCCGCCGCCGAGCGACGGGTGCACGGGCAGGCCGGCGGCGAGCGCCAGCGCCGAGCGCAGCAGCGGCAGGGCGGCCAGCGCCGTCGCGCCCTCGCCCAGGTCGAGGCGCAGGTCCACCAGCGGGGTCAGGCCCAGCACGTCGGCGGCGAGCCGCACCCCGGGCCGGCCGCCGTGGTCGGGCAGCAGGCACCAGTGCCGGGCCTGCCCGGCCAGGTCGCGGCTGACCATGCCGGCGGCCACCCCGACCGGCCCGTCGAGCAGCACCGGCACGCGCCGGGCGGTCGCGCCGAGCAGCACGCCGGTGGCCACCGCCACGTCGCCGCCGCCCAGCTCGGCGAGCACGTCCTTGGCCTCCCGGGCGGAGCGCCGGGTGCGGTGCAGCGCGTCCCGGACGGCCGCGCAGCGGACCATCCAGGCGGCGTCGTCGAACTCGCCGTGCTCGGTGATCACCCGGCCGAGCACCGCCGGGGGTTCGGCGCCGGCCGTGGCCGCCAGCACCGCGGCGGCGGCCGTCTCGGTGCCGGCCCCGCACGCCGCCAGCACCAGCAGTTGTACGCCCGCGTCGGCGGCCTGCTCGGCGAGCCGCCAGCCGTAGCGCAGGGCCGACTCGACCTGCTCGCCGCTGAGCGCCGGCCCGTCCTCGATGGGTGCGGAGGTGGGCGCCTCGACCACCTGGAGGCCGGCGCCGTTCTCGGCCGCCAGCCGGGCGAGCGGTCCCCTGCCGGCGCGCGCCTGCCGGGCGCGGCGGGCCGACTCGCCGGGCGTCGCGCCCGCCGACGCCCCGCCCTCGTGGTCGCCGTGCAGCAGCAGCACCCGGACCGAGTGCCACGGCGCCGGGGTGGCGGTGCCCTGGGTGGCGCCCGCGAAGCCGACCACCCGCTCCAGCACGCCGAGACCGGCGCCGGGGATGTCCAGGGTGGCGAGCCGGTCGACCGCCTGCGGCCCGGTGTAGTCGTCGGGCATCGGCAGTTCCATGCCGGGCTGGATGACCAGGCCGGTGGCGACCATCGGCAGCGCCATGGTGGGCGCGGCCCAGTCGGCGGCGGGGGCCGCGGTGGCCGGCGCCGGGGCCGGGGCGGGCGGAGCGGTCGGGGTGAGCACCTCGGGCAGCGCCTCGTCGGGCACGCCCGTCACCGGCCGCGCCCCGGCGCTCGCCGCCAACTCCGGCGCGCCCGCCTGCCCGGGGCCGGCCTGCGCGAGGCCGCCCTGCGTGGGCGCCGTCTGTGCCGGGACGGTCGTGGGCGCGGCGGCCGGCTTCAGCCAGGCGGTCTGCCCGGCCACCACCAGCGCCACGGCGTCGCACGCCTCGGCGACCGCCCGGTTGGCCGCGCCCAGCGCGTCGGTGAACGCCCGGCCCAGCGGCGTGGTGGGCACCAGGGACAGGCCCACCTCCGGGCTGACCAGCACCAGCCGGGCGGCGCTGGCCCGGACCGCCGCGGCCAGCTCGGCGATGGTGGCCGTGTCGTCGGCGGGCTGGTGTGCCGGGTCGAGCAGCACGGTCACCCAGCCGCCCAGGTCGTCGACGAGCAGCGTCTCGTTCGGCCCGGCCGTCGCGATCACCTCGGCCAGCCGGCCGGGGTCCGCGGCGGTCTCCTCGGTGGTCCAGCTCCCGGGCCGGCGGGCCCGGTGCGCCGCGAGGCGGGTCGCCCACTCGGTGTCGTCCGGGTCCCCCTCGGGGGCGGTGGCCACGTACCGGACCGTGGGCGCGTCGGCGACCACCGACTCGGCGAACTCCGACTTGCCGGACCGGATACCACCGAGCACCAGGAGCGTGTTCCACCCGTCTACGGACATGCCCGTACCTTAAAGCCGCCCGCCGGGTCGCCGCCCGCCGCCCCGGCGTCAGTCGCAGTGCTCGAACGCGCTCGCGTAGCTGGCCCCGCCCGCCGACCCGCCCCACTTCACGCAGACCCCGGCGGCGGTGGCCCGCACCGGCCCGGCGTAGTACTGGTAGCCGCCGCTCTCGGTGTGCCGCGCCTTGCCCTGCACCTCCAGGTACGCGGTCACCGTGGTGGCCCGCCCGACGTCGGTGTCCTTGAGGGTCACCACGCAGTTGGCGCTGCTCGCGGTGCTGTAGAGCAGGTAGACCCGCCCCTGGCGCACCCCGCCGGCGGTCAGCGTCGCCGAGTCGATCACCTGGTAGCCGCTGCCGCACACCTGCGTCGCCGAGTACGGCTGCTTCGGCGTGGCCTTGCTCCCGGTCGGCGCGGGCGCACCGGTGGTCGGCGCGGGGTCCCCGGCCGGCGGGGTGCCGGCGTCCGGGGCGGGACGGCTCGGCGTGGCCGACGGCGACCGGCTCGGCCGCCCGCTCCGGCTCGGCGTCGGCTGCGGGCCGGAACCGGCGCCCACACTCGCGCCGGCCGACGCCTCGGGCTGCGCCGGGTCGGCGACCGCGGACTCACCGGCCAGCGCGGCCGGGCCGCGCCCCGGATCCCTGCCGTCGGGGGAGCGCAGCACGGCCACGACCACCGCGGTCAGCACGGCGACCAGCACCACGCCGGCCGCCCCGGCCAGCGCCAGCGCCCGGCCGCGACCCCGGCCCTCCGCCGGCTCCTCCAGCGTCGGCGGCACGCCCGAACCGGCGTGCCGGTCCCGCAGCGACCCGTGGCCGGGCCCGCCGCCGGGCTGCGCGACGCCGACCGACCAGGCTGGGCCCGGCGCGGGCACCGGACCGTGCGCAGGGACGGGTCCGGACGCCGCCGGAGCAGGCCCGTAGGCAGCGGGGGCGCCGGGGACGGAACCGGGAGCGCCGGAGGCGTGCCCGGTAGCGGGCGCGGGACCGGGCGTCGAGGCGCGGGCGGCCGGATCAGAGGTGGCGGGCGCCTGCCCGAAGGTCGCGGGGGCGCGTCCGGGCGCGGGCGTCGCGCCGCTCGCGGCCGGATCGGGCCCGGCGGTGGGCAGCGGCGCGGCCGGGAACGCCGCGGGCGGTACGGCCGCCGGGGGCTGACCGACGGGCGGTTGCCCGGTGGATGGCGTACCAGCGGGCGGGCCGGGGGTCGGCGCGGGCGCCGGCAGGACGGCGGGGCCCGCGACCGCCCACGGCGGGCGGGGCGGTTCGGGGAGCCGGGCCAGGGTGGCGTCCCGGGCGTCCTGGGCGGCCTCGGCCAGGGCGAGCGCGCTCGGGAACCGGTCGGCCGGGCGCTTCGCCAGCGCGCGGCCAACCACCTCGACCACGGCCGGCGGGGTGCCCACGAGCGGCGGCGGCTCGTCCTGCACGTGCCGCATGGCCACCTGGAGCGGGTTGTCGCCCTCGAAGGGCGGCCGCCCGGCCAGGCAGAAGTAGGCGACGGCGCCGAGCGCGTAGACGTCGGTGACCGGCGAGACCGGCTGGCCGGCGGCCTGCTCCGGCGACATGTACGAGGCGGTGCCGAGCACCATGTGCGCGGCCGTGATGCCCGCCATGGTGGTGGCCCGGGCGATGCCGAAGTCGACCAGCACCACCGTGCCGTCCCGTTTGACCAGCAGGTTCCCGGGCTTCACGTCGCGGTGGACGATCCCGGCGAGGTGGGCGGCGTGCAGGGCGTGCGCGGCCTGCCCCACCACCGACATGGTGGACGCCGGGTCGAGCCGGCCGGCGCGCCGGATCCAGGTGACCAGCGGCTCGCCGTCGACGTACTCCATCACGAGGTAGCTGACCTGGCTGCCGTCGGCGAGGGTGGCGGAGCCGAAGTCGTGGACCTGCACGATGCCGGGGTGCCGCAGCGCGGCCAGCATCCGGGCCTCGGCGTGGAAGCGGGTGGTGAACTCGGGATCGGCGACCAGCGACGGCAGCAGCACCTTCACCGCGACCTCGCGGCCCAGCAGGGTGTCGGTGCACTTCCAGACGGCCCCCATGCCGCCCGTCGCGATGCGTTCGCCCAGCCGATAGCGATCGCTGAGCACCACTCCTTGAGTCAGCACCGGGCCACCGTACCGGTCGGGGTGGTGGGCATGATCCATGTGGCGGCCGGGCCGTCCCGCGTCGGGCCGACTAGGCTTGCGGGGGTTTCCGTCCCAGGGCGACGGCGGCGAGGGGAGACGCGGCATGGCGTGGAGCTGGCGGTACGAGGGCACGAACGGCGCTTCGGTCGACGGGCCGGGTGAGTCGTTCCCCAGCCAGGCGGACGCCGAGTCGTGGATCGGCCAGGCCTGGCGGGAGCTCGCGGCGTCCGGCGTCACCTCCGTCGCGCTGCTCGAGGACGACCGGGTGGAATACCGCATGAGCCTGCTACCCCCGGCCGAATGACGAGCTACGACCGCCCGCGCGACCCGCTGGTGCTCGGGGTGCCCCGGGCGGCGTTCCGGCCCAGCGCGATCTTCCTGGCCCTGGTCGCGCTCTTCGTGGCCAGCGGGGTGATGGCCTGGAACCGGTTCGGCAACGTCCGGTTCGACGTCTTCCTCTTCGTGGTCTCCGGCTGGCTGATCTCGCTCTGCCTGCACGAGTACGCGCACGCCGTGGTCGCGTACCGGGCCGGGGACCGGGACATCGCGCACCGGGGCTACCTGACGTTGAACCCGCTCAAGTACACGAACCCGCTGCTGTCCATCGTGCT
The DNA here is from genome assembly GCF_900091435.1 of Micromonospora chaiyaphumensis. GTDB lineage: Bacteria > Actinomycetota > Actinomycetes > Mycobacteriales > Micromonosporaceae > Micromonospora > Micromonospora chaiyaphumensis. The sequence goes on along the minus strand of NZ_FMCS01000009.1, from coordinate 278,513 downwards.
GCCGGTGGTCGTGGTGCTGCTCGGCGGCATCGGCCTGCCGGGCGGCGCGGTCTGGGTCGACCGGCACGCCATCCCGGGCCGGCTGCGGCACACCCTGGTCAGCCTGGCCGGGCCGGCCACCAACGTGCTGTTCACGCTGCTGCTGGTGCTGGCCGTGCGGATCGGCCTGGACGTCGGCGGCCCGGTGGAGTTCGGGGCCGGGGTGGGGCTGCTGGCGTTCCTCCAGCTCACCGCCAGCGTGCTCAACCTGCTGCCGGTGCCCGGCCTGGACGGCGGCAACATGATCCAGCCGTGGCTCAGCCCGCAGTACCGGCGGATGTACGACCTGTTCGCCCCGTACGGCTTCATCCTGCTGTTCGCGCTGCTGTGGAGCCCGCGGATCGGCAACGTGTTCTTCGGGGCCGTCTTCGACGTGGCGGACTTCCTCGGGCTGCCGCCCCAGCTCTACGTCCTCGGGCTCGAACTGATCCGGTTCTGGCGGGGCTGACGCACCGCCGGCGGGAGCCGCCGCGCAGCGGCGGGGTGCCCACGGCGGCGCGTACCCCGAGGGGTCCCGGGCCGGCGCGGAGGCCGCGCCGACCCGGGAGAGCGTCACGGACGCTGCGCCGGGCTCTCGGTCTTCGCCGGGTCCCGCTCGGTGACCGGCTCGACGATCTCGTCGATCGCCTTGAGCAGGTCGGCGTCGAGCTTCACGCCCGCCGCCTTCACGTTGTCGTGCACCTGGTCGGGCCGGGACGCGCCGACGATCGCCGAGGAGACGTTCGGGTTCTGCAGCACCCACGCGACGGCGAGCTGGGCCATGGTCAGGCCGGCCTGCTCCGCGAGGGGCTTGAGCCGCTGCACCCGGGTGAGCACCTCGTCGGTCATGAACCGCGCGATGAACCCGGCGCCCGACTTCTCGTCGGTGGCGCGGGAACCGGCCGGCGGCGGCTGGCCCGGCAGGTACTTGCCGGACAGCACGCCCTGGGCCATGGGCGACCAGACGATCTGGCCGACGCCCAGCTCCTCGCTGGTGGGGATGACCTCGGCCTCGATGACGCGCCACAGCATCGAGTACTGCGGCTGGTTGGAGACCAGCGGGATCCGCAGCTCACGGGCGAGCGCGTGCGCCTCGCGGATCTGCGACGCCTTCCACTCGGAGACGCCGATGTAGTGCGCCTTGCCGGAGTGCACGATGTCGGCGAACGCCTCCATCGTCTCCTCCAGCGGGGTGCTGTAGTCGTAGCGGTGGGCCTGGTAGAGGTCGACGTAGTCGGTCTGCAGGCGGCGCAGCGAGCCGTTGATCGACTCCAGGATGTGCTTGCGGGACAGGCCCCGGTCGTTGCGGCCCGGCCCGGTCGGCCAGAACACCTTGGTGAAGATCTCCAGCCCCTCGCGGCGCTCGCCCTTGAGCGCGCGGCCGAGCACCTCCTCGGCCTTCGTGCCGGCGTAGACGTCGGCGGTGTCGAAGGTGGTGATGCCGGTGTCCAGGGCGGCCCGCACGCAGGCGGTCGCCGCCTCCTCCTCGACCTGCGAACCGTGGGTGATCCAGTTGCCGTACGAGATCTCGCTGACCAGCAGGCCCGAGCGGCCTAGGTGTCGGAATTCCATGCCCCGACCCTAGCCCTGCCCGATCATGGTCGGCGTGCGGCGCGGCGGGGGTGTGACGCTCCCGGCGATCGTCAGAGCACCGGGCTGGTGTCGGCGAGCAGCCGGTCGATCTCCGCGACCACCGCGGCCCGCCCCGGGTGCACCGGGTCGATGAGCGGGTCGCCCCGCCGGTCCAGCGCACCCCACCGGCCCGACTCGTCGCCCACCAGGAACGCCACCGGGTGCACCACCAGCACCGGGTACGCCGGCGAGACCAGCAGCCGGCCCGTCCGGTCCACCACGCCCCGGCGGCCGGCCAGCTCCACCACGGCCAGGCCGTCCTCGGTGAAGCCGTCCACCTGGCGGCCGTCGGCCAGCGCCGTGGTGAGACCGTGGTACCGGGTCGGCACCACCACCTGGCCGGTCCGGTCCACCGCGCCCCAACCGCCGTTCTGCCGGACCGCCGCCAGGCCGCCCCGGAACGGCCGGACGTCCTCGTAGCCCGGCGGGATCTTCACGATGTTGGTCGGGTCGACCGCCATCCACCGGCCCTTGCCGTCCATCGACACCCAGGCCAGCCCCTCCGAGAACGAGCCCACCCCCCGGTAGCCGTTGTTCGCCTCGATCAGCGCCGCGCCGCTCGTGTCGATGAGCGCCCAGCGGGACGCCTCCGGGCGGCGTACCCACGCCAGGCCCTCGCGGAACGGCTGCACCTCGGCGTACCGGTGCGCGATCACCAGCTCGCCCTCGGCGTCCGCGTACCCCCAGAGCTCCTGCTCCTCGTCGAACGTCGGCACCGGGTACCGCTCGCCGCCCAGCAGCGCCTCCCGGCTGCGCGGCTTCGGCCCGAACCCGCCGACCGCGGCCCGCTCGGCCACCGCGTCCAGCGCCAGCGTAGTCCGCGCGTTCAGCTCGCCGTCCGCACCCTGGCGCAGATCCAGCGCCCGCTCGAAGTGCAGGCACGCCTCGGTCAGCCGGCCCTGGTCATAGCAGGACCGGCCGGCGTGCTCGTGCAGCACCGCGCGCAGCCGGTCGGGCAGCTCCGGCGAGTTGGCCTCCGCGAACAGCCGGTCCGCCTCCGCGTACTCGCCCCGCCAGCGCAGCACCTCGGCCAGCCGCGCGCGGGCCAGCGCGGTCCGCCGCAACTCACCGGTGGCCTCCGCGTACGTGAGCGCGAGCCGCGCGTCGGCCAGGGCGTCGTCCAGCTCGCCGAGGACCCGGGACGCCACCGAGCGCAGGCTGAGCAGCCGGGCCCGGCTGCGGTTGTCCACCGCGCTGCCGAGCTTGGCGGTGAGGCCGTCCCGGATCTCGCGCAGCGCCAGGGGATCGGGGGCCTCCTCGCGGAGGGTCTCCGGGTCCAACCGCCAGCGGACGGCGGCCAGGGCCTGCTCCGGATCGGCCGGGCGGGCCTCGCGCTGCTCATCGCCGCCCGCCTCGTCGGCCTTCCCGTGGCCGGCGGCTTGGTGGTCGGAGCTGTGCTGGTCGGCCGCTTCCTGGTCGGCCGTCTCCTGATCGGTCTCCTGCTGGTCGGCCGTTTGGTGGTCGGCGGTTTGGTGGTCGACCGCATCCCGGGCGCCCGAATCCTGGTCGGCCGCATCCTGGCCGGCCGTTTCGTGGTCGGCGGCTTCCCGGGCGCCCGAATCCTGGTCGGCCGTTTCGTGGTCGGCGGCTTCCGCGTCGGTCGGTCCGGTCGCCGGCGTGGGGGATGCCACCTCGGTCGGGGTGGACGGTGCCGGTGCCGGTACGTCCGGTGTGGCCGGCGGGACGGGACGGGCCTGGTCGGTGGTGGCGGTCGGCTCGTGCCGGGTCGCGGCGGCCTCGTGCGGCGCGGCCGCTGTCGCGGCGGCCCCGTGCGGCGCGGCCGCTGTCGCGGCGGCCCCGTGCGGCGCGGCCGCTGGCGCCGCGGCCGCGTGCGGCGCGACCGCTGTAGCGGCGGCCTCGTACCGCGTGGCCGCTGGCGCGGCGGCTTCCGGCGCCGGTGCCGCCTGTTCCGATACGTCGGCCTGCTCCGGTGCGCGTGGCGCCGGAGCGACGGTCGAGGGCGCGGCGTCCCGGGTGGCCTCGGCCGGTGCGTCGGCCCCGGTCGGCGGACAAGGCGTCGGGGCGGCCGGCGCGTCCTCGGTGGCCGGCTGTGCGGGCGCCATCGCCTCGGTGGACCGGCCGGGCGTGGTGGTCGGCTCGTGCGTGGTCGGCGCGGGCGGGTGGTGCGGCACGCCGTGGGCGGGTGGCCCGGAGACCGGCCTCGCGGAATCGGCCACCGGGGCTCCGGAGACGGGCGCGGCGGAATGCGGGGTGGGCGTTGCCGAGACGGGCGTGGCCGCGTTCGGAGTGGTGTCGGTGAGCTCCGCCCCGGCCCGGACGTCGGGGGCGGGGGCGGACAGATCCCGGTCGGATGCGGTGTGCTCCGGACGGGGAGCCACCTGAGCCTCGGGCGCCGGGTCGGACAGGTCCGACGTCGGCCGGGCCACGGTCGCGTCGGCTTCCGGGGTCTCGTCCGGGGCGTCGGGTGCCGGGACGGGCGCCTCCGGCGACGCCGGCTCATCCGACCCGAACCAGGCGTCCGCGGAGGCGGCCGGCGCCTCGGCCGATCGGCCCGACGCCGGGTTCTCCGGCCGGTCGGTGACCTCGCCGAGCTCACCGTGCCCGTCGGCGGCGGCAGGTGCGGGAATCGGGTCGCCCTCGTCCGGCAGGCCGGGGCCGGCCGGCCGGGTCACGTGGTTGTCGCCCGCCGGTCGGGCGGCCTCGACAGGGGCGGCCGGACCGGCGGTGCTGCCGGGTCGGTTGCCCTCGACGGGCGCGGCCGGACCGGCGGTGCTGCCGGGTCGGTTGCCCTCGACGGGCGCGGCCGGACCGGCGGTGCTGTCCGGACGGTTGCCCTCGGCGGGCCCGGTCGGCCGGTGCTCCGGCGGGGCGACTCCCGCGCCGGGGTAGGCAGGCGGGGCGGGTCGGCCCGGTGCGGCCGCTGCCGGCGTCTCGCCGGGCCCGGCCTGCGGTGGCGGGGCGGTCCGGGGGCGGTCGACCGCCGGCCGCTCGGCAGGGTAGGCGGGTGGGGTCGCGGCCGGTTCCGTCGGCCGGTCGAAGCGGTCGCCCGGCGCCGATCGGTCGCCGGAGCCGGTCGGCCGACCCGAACCGGGCGCACCAGAGGTCGGCGCGTCAGAGGTGGGCGCGTCAGGGATGGGCGCGCCGGGGACCGGCTCGCCGGTGGTGGGGGCGCCCGAGACGGGGGCCGCGGGAATCGGTGGGCCGGACACGGGTGCGCCGGACGCCGGCCGCACCGGCACGGGCGCGCCGAAGACCGGCGGCGCAGACACGGGTGCTCCCGGCACGGGCGCGCCGAAGACCGGCGGTGCAGACACGGGTGCTCCTGGCACGGGCATGCCGGAGACGGGCGCGTCGGCGGCCGGCGCAGCCGACACCGGCGCACCCGACACCGGCGTGGCCGGCAGGGGCGCGTCGGAGTGGGGTGCCGCCCGGCGTGGGTCCGGGCGGGTCGCGGGCTCCACCGGTGACCGCCGGACGTCGTCGGGCCGGGCCGGCGGGGCCGGCTGACGCAGCTGGTCCGGCTGCGCCGGCTGACGCCACTCGTCCGGGTGCGCCGACGGCACGGGACGCTGGCGGGCCTCGTCGGGCCGCGGCGGAGGCGGTGCCATCGGCCGGTCCTGCCGCTCCCCGGGGCGGGTCGGGGCGGCCGGCACGGCAGCCTCGCGCCCCTGGTCCGGTCGGGTGCCGGGCGGGGGCTGCTGCCGGACCTCGTCGGGACGCACGGGTCGGTCCCGAAGCTCGTCCGGGCGGGTACGCGCCGCCGGCTCGACCGGCGGTCGCCAGCCGTCGCCCGGCCGGGCCGGTCCGGGCTCGCCCGGCCGTCCCTGCCACCCGTCGGGTTGCGGCCGGAACTCCGGGCGAGGCCCGACCGGTTCAGGACGCGGAGCGGCCGAATCAGGCCGCGGCTCGACCGACTCCGGTCGAGGCCCGACCGACTCGGGCCGGCGCACGACCGGTTCAGGTCGGGGAGCGGTCGACTCAGGCCGGCCGGACTCCGGCCCAGGCCCGACCGACCCGGGGCGGGGACCGTTGACCTCGGGCCGGGGACGGACCGGCTCCGGCCGGCCGTCCATCGGTTCCGGGCGCGGACGGGCCGGCTCCGGCCGTGGGCCGACAACCTCCGGCCGCGGGACGCGCGACTCGGCGCGGGGGCCGTCGTAGCGGGCCGCCTCCTCGGCCGGCTGCGGGCGGGGTCGGGCCGGCTCGGGCCGTGGGCCGACAATGTCCGGCGCCGGGGCGCGCGACTCGGGGCGGGGGCCGTCGTAGCGGGCCGCCTCGTCCATCGGGCGGGCGGGGCGGGCGTCGGGGCCCGGCCGGTCGACCGACGGACGGTGCCGCTCGTCGGGCCGGTACGCGGCCGGCTCGGTACGCGGTCGCCGCTCGACGACCGGCCATTCCCCGTGCTGCGGGCGGGTGCGGTCGCCGGGCGGCCGCTGACCTTCCCGGCGCTCCTCGGGCCGGAACGCGGCGGGACGCGACTCGCCGTACCCACCCGGCTCGGCGCGGTACGGGTCCATCGGCCGGCGCCCGACCTCGGGCCCCTCCCGGTACGTCTCGGCCCGCGCGGCCGCCTCCCGTCGCGGCGGTCCGTCGTATCCCGGTTCCCGGCGCGGTGTCCCCTCGTATCCCCGGTCCGGTTCCCGGCGCGGCGGTCCGTCGAGCCCGCGACCCGACTCGCCACGCGGCGGTCCGTCGTAACCCCGGCCCGGCTCACCCCGCGGCGGCCCGTCGAACCGGGGGCCGGCGGGCTGGCGGAGGTCCTGGTTCCGCGGGTCCGGACGGGCTGCCCCGGCGTCGCGGCGGCCGGCGAACCCCTGGTCGTCCCGACCGGGCGCCTCCTGGTCGCGTCGCTCCGCCGGACGCCCGGGGTCGGCCTCCCGCCGACCGGTCCGCCCGTCGACCGCCGCCACGCGCTCGCCGTCGAACCGTGCCTCCCGCCGGTCGTCGAAGCCCGGATCACGCCGGCCGTCAAAGCCCGGCTCACGCCGGCCGTCGAACGCCCGGTCGCGCCGGCCGTCGAACGCCGGTTCCCGCCGGTCCACCGGCCCGCCCGGCGGCGGGTTGGTCCGGCCGTCCGCCGGGCCGCGGTGCTGCTCCGGCCGGCCCGATCGCGGCGCGTGGTGGGGGTACTCGTCGGGCTCCGGCATCCAGCCGGGCTCGGGAGCGGGGGAGACCGGCCGGTGCGGCGCCGTCCCGCGCGCCGCCTCCGGGCGTACCCATCGCTGGTCGAACCGGTCGTCCGGCGCGCCGCGCCGGGGACCGTCGTCGGGCCGCCGCCCGTTGCCGTCCGGACGCGCGCCGCGCCGGCCGTCGAGGTCGTCCGGTCCGGCGGGGCTGACCGGGTACGCCCCGCGCCGCCGGTCGAGATCGTCGGGGCCGCCCGGATACGCCCTGCGCCGCCGGTCCAGGTCGTCGGGTCCCGCCGGGCTGACGGGGCTGGTGCCGCGCCGCCGGTCGAGGTCGTCGGGCGCGGCGGGGCTGACCGGGTAGGTGCCACGCCGCCGGTCCAGGCCATCAGGCCCCGCAGGGCTGACGGGGTACGTGCCGCGTCGCCGGTCGAGGCCGCCGGGTCCGGCCGGGCTGACGGGGTGCGGACCACGCCGCCGGTCCAGGTCGTCCGGTCCCGCCGGGCTGACCGGGTACGCGTCCTCGCCTCCCGGCGCCGGGCTGACCGGGTGCACCTCGGCCCGGCCGACAACGGCCCGGCCGCGCGGCGCCGGCGGGGTCAGGTACTCGAGGCCGATGTCGCCCGGATAGCGCTGGCCCGGGAACTGCGGATGCCACTCGTGGGTGGGTTCGGCCGCCCAGGACGGTTCGGCCGGCTCGCGCCAGCGGTCCCAGCCGCTCATCGGGAGACCCTGTCGCCGCCCGCGCGGCGCGGCCCCGGGGCCGGCTCGCGTCGCTCGCTCACGGCGATGTCACCTCGTTGGAAATTGTCGCGCTGGGCACCCGTCGCGCCGGTAGAGTCGCCCGGTCCAGCACGTCGTGGCTGCGGAAGGAGGGTAGCGGCGTGGGCTCAGTCACCGCCACTGTGGCACCGCCCACGGATCCAAACGTTACCCGATGGTTTCGGACATTCGGCGCGATAGCCGCCTCCGGTTTCCGGCGTCACGCCACCTACGGGCAGGCCGCCGTGGCGGGCGTCGTGACCAACACGGTCTTCGGTTTCCTGCGCTGCTACATCTTCCTGGCGGTGGCCGGCGCGGCCGGCACGGTGGCCGGCTACGACCGGGCCCAGCTCGGCACCTTCGTCTGGGCCGGGCAGGGGCTGCTCGCCGTGATCGCGATCTGGGGCTGGACCGAGCTGGCCGACCGGATCCGGACCGGCGAGATCGCCGCCGACCTGCTCCGCCCGGTGCACCCGGTGACCAGCTACCTCGCCACCGACCTGGGCCGGGCCGGGTTCGCCTCGCTGGCCCGGCTGCTGCCGCCGGTGGTGATCGGCCCGTTCTTCTTCGAGGTCTACCTGCCCCGGCACTGGGCCACCCTGCCGCTGTTCGGGCTCTCCGTGCTGCTCGCCGTGGTCGTCTGCTTCGGCTGCCGCTACCTGGTCAACGCCAGCGCGTACTGGTTGCAGGACGTCCGCGGGCCGATGATCCTCTGGACGCTGGGCTCCGGCGTGCTGGCCGGCCTCTACTTCCCGCTCGGCTTCCTCCCGGGCTGGCTGGAGGCCACGCTGCGGTACGCCACCCCGTTCCCGAGCCTGTTGCAGGTCCCGCTCGACGTGCTGGTCGAGCGGGAGCCGATGCCGACCGAGCTGGGCCTGGTCGGGCTCCAGGTCGGCTGGGCGGTGCTGCTGCTGGCGCTCTGCCGGCTGGTGCAGCGCCGGGCCGAGCACCGGCTGGTGGTGCAGGGTGGCTGAGCCGGGCGCGACCGGGGCGCTGCGGGCGTACCGGGCGCTGCTCGGGGCGCAGGCCCGGTCGCAGGCGGCGTACCGGACCTCGTTCGTCGTGGACCTGGTGGGCAACATGGGCGCCACCGTGTTCGACGTGCTGACCGTGCTGGTGCTGTTCGGCGTCACCCGGGAGCTGGGCGGGTTCACGCTCCGCGAGACGCTGGTGGTCGTGGGCCTCTCGTCGTCCGCGTTCGCCACCGCCGACCTGCTGGTCGGCAACATCGAACGGCTGCCCCGGTACGTCCGCACCGGCCTCTTCGACGCCGTGCTGGTCCGGCCGCTGGCCGCGCTGCCCCAGCTGCTGCTCATGGACCTGCCGCTGCGCAAGGTCTCCCGGGCGGTCTTCGGGCTGGCCGTGCTCGTGTTCGCGCTCGCCTCGGCCGGCATCGACTGGACGCCGGGCCGGGTCGCGCTGGCGCTGGTCGCGCCGCCGGCCGCCGTGGTCTTCTTCGCCGCGGTCTTCGTCACCACGGCGACCGTGTCGTTCTACTGGATCGACTCGGGGGAGCTGGCCAACTCGGTCACCTACGGCGGGCGCGACTTCACCTCGTACCCGGTCACCGTCTACGGCGGCTGGTTCCGCGCGCTCTTCGCGTACGGGATGGGTTTCGCCTTCGTCAGTTACCACCCGGCGCTGGCGCTGCTGGGCCGGGCCGACCCGCTGGGCCTGCCGGCCTGGGTGGGCTGGGCTTCACCGGGCGTCGCGCTGGTCGCCGCGGCGGTCGCCGCCCTGGCCTGGCGCGTCGGGATCCGCCACTACCGGAGTACGGGGTCATGAGCGTCATCGAGATGGACGGGCTGCGCAAGGAGTTCACCGTCCGGGTGCGGGCCGGGCGGCTGCGCCGGGAGAAGCGGACGGTCACCGCTGTCGACGGGGTGGACCTGCGGGTGGAGCGGGGCGAGATGCTCGGCTACATCGGTCCGAACGGCGCCGGCAAGTCGACCACGCTGAAGATGCTCACCGGCGTGCTGATGCCCTCGGCGGGCCGCGCCCGGGTCTGCGGGCTGCGTCCGGTGGCCGACCGGACCCGGCTGGCGCTGCGCATCGGCGTGGTCTTCGGGCAGCGCTCGCAGCTCTGGTGGGACCTGCCGCTGCGGGACTCGTTCGCGCTGCTGCGGCACGTCTACCGGGTGCCGCCGGGCGAGCACGCGGCCCGGCTGGCCCGCTGCCGGAGCCTGCTCGACCTGGACGAGTTCCTCGACACCCCGGTCCGGCAGCTCTCCCTCGGCCAGCGGATGCGCGGCGAGCTGACCGCCGCCCTGCTGCACGGCCCCGAGGTGCTCTTCCTGGACGAGCCGACCATCGGGCTGGACGTGGTCAGCAAGCAGGCCGTCCGCGGCTTCCTGGCGGAGCTGGGCCGGGCCGGCGACACCACCCTGGTGCTCACCACCCACGACCTGGCCGACATCGAGCGGCTCTGCCGGCGGCTGGTGGTGATCGACCACGGGCGGGTGGTGCACGACGGGTCGATCGCCGCACTGCACAGCCGGTACGGCTCCCGCCGGATGGTGGTCGCCGAGCTGGACGCCGCGTTGCCCGCGCCGCCGGAGCTGCCGGGCGCGCCCGTGCAGCGGGTCGAGGCGGACGGGCGCCGGCTGGTCTTCGCGCTGGAGTCGGCGAGCGTCGCCGAGGTGGTGGCCGGGCTGGCGGGCCTGGCCACGTTGCGGGACATCTCGATCGTGGAACCGGACATCGAGGAGGTCGTGGCCCGGCTCTACCGGGCCCCGGCCGAGGTGGGTTGAGCGTCCGCCGTCACGGGTGTTCCATCACGAGCACGGCGAAGGTGCCGGGGGCCAGTGCCTCGTACCGGTGCGGGACGTCGCCGGGGAACGTGGCGTAGTCGCCCGGTCCCAGCTCGACCGGGTCGGTCTCGGGGCCGACGCGCATCCGGCCGGCCGCGACCACGACGTGCTCGACGCTGCGCGGCGTGTGGGCCTCGGCGAGCCGCACGGCCCCGGGTTCCAGCTCCATCACGTAGACGTCACGCCGGATGTGCGGGGCGCCGGCGGCGAGCAGGGTGGCCGAGAAGTCGGCGTGCTCGGAGCGGATCCGCGGGCCCTCGCCGGCCCGGACCACCCGCACGGCGGCCACGGGCGGTTCGACCAGGCGGCTGAACGGCACGCCGAGCGCCACGCCGAGGGCCCAGAGGGTCTCGACACTGGGATTGCCGGCTCCCGACTCCAGCTGGGACAGGGTGGACTTGGCGATGCCGGCGCGCCGGGCCAGCTCGGTCAGCGACAGGCCCGCCCGGTCGCGCTCGCGGCGCAGGGCGGCCGCGATGGTGGCGAGCGGGGGAGCGGGGTCGATGGCCATTGTTCGCTCCAGTGGTCTGTTTGTTCGGTTTGACGAACGCGGGTGCTCGTGTTCAGGATAATGGACATGCGTACGGCATATCGAACGCGCGACGGCCGGATCCTCCGCGACGTCGCCGCCATCGGCGCGGCGATGGTCGCCGTGGGCGCCTCGTTCGGCGCCGTGGCGGTGGCCGCCGGCCTGCCCGCCTGGGCGACCCTGTCCATGTCGGTGCTGCTCTACGCCGGCGGAGCCCAGTTCATGGCCGTGGGCCTGATCGCGGCCGGCAGCCCCCTCGCGGCGGTCCTCGCCGGCCTGCTGCTCAACGCCCGGCACCTGCCGTTCGGCCTGGCCCTCGGCGGCGCCTTGGGCCCGCGGCGCTGGCAGCGGCTGCTCGGCAGCCACTTCATGACCGACGAGGCGACCGCGTTCGCGCTGGCCCGCCCGGCCGGGCCGGAGCGGCGGCGGGCGTTCTGGCTCGCCGGGGTGCTGCTCTTCCTGGCCTGGAACGCCGGCACCGTCCTCGGCGTGGTGGCCGGCGGCGCGGTCGGCGACCCGGGCGCCCTGGGTCTCGACGCCGCCTTCCCGGCCGGGCTGGCCGCCCTGCTGCTGCCCGGCCTGCGCGACCGGGAGACCCGCCGGGTGGCGCTCACCGGCGCCGCGCTGGCCGTGCTGGCCACCCCGCTGCTGCCGGCCGGGCTGCCGGTGCTGCTCGCGCTCGCCGCGCTGGTCCTGCCCGTGCTGGCCCGCCGCCGCGCGGCGGCCGCGCCGGATGGCGCCGCGCCGGCCCACCCCGGCGGCAGGTCGGCGGACCACGCCGGGCCGGGGGACGACGACGAGTCGCGGGTCGTGCGGGCCGGGGAGGCGTCATGCTGATCGCGGTGATCCTCGCCCTGGCCACCGGCACCTACGGCTTCCGCGTCGCGGGAGTGCTGCTGCGCGACCGGCTGGAACTGCCCGAGTGGTCCCGCCACCTGCTGCCGGTCGCCGCCGCCGCGCTGCTGGCCGCGCTCGCCGCCACCGCGGCGCTGACCGAGGCCGGCGGCTTCGCCGGCTACGCCCGGCCCGCCGGGGTGCTGGTCGGCCTCGTGCTCGCCTGGCGCCGGGCGCCCTTCGTGCTGATCGTGGTCGCGGCTGCGGGCACCACGGCGCTGCTGCGCCTGCTCGGGGTGGCCTGACGACGACACCGGCCCCTCCCCGCCGAGGCGGGAAGGGGCCGGTTCCAGGTCTCGGCGCGGCGTCAGACGCGCCCAGAAGTCCGGGTGAGCCCGGTCAGATCTTGTCGCCGATGTTCACCCGCGGCGCCGGGGCGCGCATCTTGCGGAACGTGATCGACCGCATGATCGCGTAGAAGTAGAGCGAGCCGAGCCGCTCGGTGCTCTTCGGGAAGCGCTCGCGGACCAGCTTCTTGATCTTCCGCGCGATCAGCACCGAGTCGATCACCACGCCGAGCGCCAGTGCGCCCCACAGCAGGTTCGACAGCAGCCGGACGATCGGCGGCATGGCCTGGTTGGAACCGAGCAGCACGATCAGCGCGCCGCCGAAGAACCAGGTGCCCACCGTGCGCCGGGAGTCGACCACGTTGCGGGCCAGCAGCCGCTCGGGGCCCCGGTCGCGCGGGCCGCCCTCCCGCCGGAACTCGGCCGCCGACTCGGCGCGCGCCGCGCGGCGCTGCTCGCGGGCCTCCTCCTTGGTCAGCGGCTTCGCGGGCCCGGCGGGGCGCCGGCCGGCGGCCGGGCGCTTCGGGGTCTCGCGTCCCTTGGCGGGCGTGTAGCCCCGGGGCTGGGCAGCGGTGGGCGCCTCGTCGGTCGTCACCGAGGTGACGGAGTCCTCGACCAGGTCGGTGGGCTTACGGCGAAACAGCGACGGCACGCGGCAAGGGTAGCCAAACAGCCGCGCCCGGTGCACATCGCGGGTGCACCGGGCGCGGACGAAGCGGTGTGACGTTACGGACGCTCGACGTGCGCGCCCAGGTCGGCGAGCTTGGCCTCGAAGTCCTCGTAGCCCCGGTTGATCAGGTCGACGCCGTAGACCCGGGAGGTGCCCTCGGCGGCCAGCGCCGCGATCAGGTGGCTGAAACCGGCCCGCAGGTCCGGGATCACCAGGTCGGCCGCGTGCAGTTTGCTCGGGCCGGCAATCACCGCCGAGTGCTTGAAGTTGCGCCGGCCGAAGCGGCACGGGGTGCCGCCCAGGCAGTCCCGGTAGACCTGGATGTTGGCGCCCATCGAGTTCAGCGCCTCGGTGTAGCCGAGCCGCTGCTCGTAGACCGTCTCGTGGACGATCGACAGGCCGCGGGCCTGGGTGAGCGCCACCACGAGCGGCTGCTGCCAGTCGGTCATGAAGCCCGGGTGCACGTCGGTCTCCAGGGCCACCGCGTTCAACTCACCGCCCGGGTGCCAGAACCGGATGCCGCCCTCCTGGCCCGGCCGGCCGCCGCGCGGCGGGCGGAGGTCGGTCACCTCGTACTCGCCGCCGACCGAGCGGAAGAGGTTCAGGAAGGTCATCATGTCGGCCTGCTGGGCGCCGAGGACCTCGACGTGACCCCGGGTGGCCAGCGCCGCCGCCGCCCAGCTCGCCGCCTCGATCCGGTCCGGGATCGGCCGGTGGGTGTAGCCGCTGAGCCGCTTCACGCCCTGGATCTCGATCACCCGGTCGGTGTGGACCTTGATGATCGCGCCCATCTTCTGCAGCACGCAGATGAGGTCGATGATCTCAGGCTCGACGGCCGCGTTGCGCAGCTCCGTGACGCCCTCGGCCATCACCGCGGTGAGCAGCACCTGCTCGGTGGCGCCCACGCTCGGGTACGGCAGGGCGAACTTGGTGCCGTGGAGCCCGTTCGGCGCCGACAGGTGCAGCCCCTCCGGGGTCTTGTCCACGGTCGCGCCGAACTCGCGCAGCGCCTGGAGGTGGAAGTCGATCGGGCGCGGGCCGATGTGGCAGCCGCCCAGGTCGGGGATGAAGGCGTGACCGAGCCGGTGCAGCAGCGGGCCGCAGAACAGGATCGGGATGCGGCTGGAACCGGCGTGCACGTTGATCTGGTCGGTGCTGGCGCTCTCGACGTTCGACGGGTCGAAGACCAGCTCGCCGTCCTCGTCGCCGTCGCTGACCTTGACGCCGTGCAGGCCGAGCAGCCCGCGGACGACCTCCACGTCGCGGATCCGCGGCACGTCGAACAGCCGGCTGGGGGTGTCGCCCAGCAGGGCGGCGACCATCGCCTTCGACACGAGGTTCTTCGCGCCGCGTACGCGGATCCGCCCTTCGAGCGGCGTGCCTCCGTGTACGACCAGGACGTCGTCGGTCAACGCAACCTCCAGCGCGTTGGTGCTGCCGTGTAGGTGAGTCAGGTGCACGATCTGCATCGCTACCCGAATGGCGGCCCGGTCAAAACGGTCCGCGTGCATCGTCGCCCCGGCAGCATAGCCCTCCGTGACGAGAATGGAATCGGTCACATCACCAGTGAGGGCACGAACCGGGGATTCCGGTGCGTTTCCGTACCAGTGACGTGACCGAGGGTGATCAGGCGCCCGGGAGGGCGAGCATCTGGTCCAGCGCGGCCCGCGCGTGCCGGGCCGTGTCCGGGTCGACGGTGATCTGGTTGACCACCCGGCCGGCCACCAGCTCCTCCAGCGCCCAGACCAGGTGCGGCAGGTCGATCCGGTTCATCGTCGAGCAGTAGCAGACCGCCCGGTCGAGGAACATGATCTGCTTGTCCGGGTGGGCCAGCGCCAGCCGGCGGACCAGGTTCAGCTCGGTGCCGACCGCCCACGCCGAGCCGGCCGGGGCCGCCTCGATGGTCTTGATGATGTATTCGGTCGAACCCACCTGGTCCGCGGCCGTGACGACCTCGTGCCGGCACTCCGGGTGGACCAGCACGTTGACCCCCGGCACCCGCTCGCGCACGTCGTTGACGCTGTCGAGCGTGAAGCGGCCGTGCACCGAGCAGTGCCCCCGCCAGAGGATCATCTTGGCGTCGCGCAGCTGCTCCGGGGTCAGGCCGCCGTTCGGCTTGTGCGGGTCGTAGAGCACGCAGTCGTCCAGCGAGAAGCCCATCTCCAGGACGGCGGTGTTGCGGCCCAGGTGCTGGTCGGGCAGGAAGAGCACCTTCTGCCCCTGCTCGAACGCCCAGTCGAGGGCCCGCTTCGCGTTGGACGAGGTGCAGACCACGCCGCCGTGCCGGCCGACGAAGCCCTTGATGTCCGCCGAGGAGTTCATGTAGGTGACCGGGACGGTGTCCGCGGCGACGCCCAGCTCGGTGAGCACCTCCCAGGCGGTCTCGACCTGCGACAGCACCGCCATGTCGGCCATCGAGCAGCCGGCGGCGAGGTCGGGCAGGATCACCTTCTGGCGGTCCGAGGTGAGGATGTCGGCGCTCTCGGCCATGAAGTGCACGCCGCAGAAGACGATGTACTCCGCGTCGGGGCGGGCCGCCGCCTCCCGGGCCAGCTTGAACGAGTCGCCGGTCACGTCGGCGAACTGGATCACCTCGTCGCGCTGGTAGTGGTGGCCCAGCACGAAGACCTTCGTGCCGAGCGCGGCCTTCGCCGCGGTCGCCCGGGCCACCAGGTCCGGGTCGCTCGGCGCGGGCAGGTCACCCGGACACTCCACGCCACGCTCGGTGGCGGGGTCGCTGCCGCGGCCGAGAAGCAGCAGCGCAGTGGCGGTGTTGGAGGGCTCAACCCAGGTCGAAGTCACGCCTCCCATGGTCCCACAGCGCGACGGCCGCGCGGCCGCCACGGATGTGGCCTGCCACACTGCTCGGCATGCGCGTGCTGCTCTGCCCGGACAAGTTCGCCGGCACGCTGCCGGCCCAGGAGGTGGCCGCCGCGGTGGCCGAGGGCTGGCGCGAGGTCGCCCCCGCCGACGAGCTGCTGCTCCGGCCGCTGGCCGACGGCGGTCCCGGCTTCGTGGCCGTGCTCGCCGAGGCGCTCGGCGGCCGGCTGCTGCCGGTGCCCACCGTCGACCCGCTCGGCCGGCCCGCCGCCGGTGAGATCCTGCTCACCGACGACGGCGTGGCCTACCTGGAGAGCGCCCAGGCGTGCGGCCTGCACCTGCTCACCCCCGCCGAGCGGGACCCGAAGGCGACCACCTCCTACGGGCTCGGCCTGCTGGTCGCCGCCGCGGTGGAGGCCGGCGCGCGGACCGTGGTGGTCGGCCTGGGCGGCTCGGCCACCAACGACGGCGGAGCCGGGATGCTCACCCCGCTCGGGGTGACCCCGCTGGACGAGGCCGGCCGGGCCCTGCCGTACGGCGGGGCGGCCCTCGCGGCGGTGACCGGGCTGGACGGCGCGCCCCGGCTCCGCGGCGTGGCGCTGGTCGCCGCCACCGACGTCGACAACCCGCTGCTCGGGCTGCACGGCGCCAGCAACGTGTACGGCCCGCAGAAGGGCGCCACCCGCGCGGACGTGCTGCTGCTCGACGCCGCGCTGGAGCGCTGGGCCGCGGTGCTGGAGCGGGGCCTGCCGGGCTGCCCGTCCGGGCTCGGCGCGCTGCCCGGCGGTGGCGCGGCCGGCGGCCTCGGCGCGGGCATCCTCGCGCTCGGCGGCCGGTGCGAGTCCGGCATCGGCCTGGTCACCCGGGCGATCGGCCTGGACGCGGCGCTGGACGCCACCGACCTGGTGATCACCGGCGAGGGCTCCTTCGACCACCAGTCGCTGCGCGGCAAGGTGGTCGCCGGCGTGGCCGGGGCGGCCCGGGACCGGGGGGTGCCCTGCGTGGTGCTGGCCGGACGGGTGAGCACCGGGCGGCGGGAGGCCGCCGCGGCCGGCGTGACCGAGGCGCACAGCCTTGTCGAGCACTTCGGCGGCGAGGAGCGCGGGGGAGTGGAGGCGGCGATGACCCGCCCGGCCGAGGGGCTGCGGGCGCTCGGCGCCCGGCTGGCCCGCCAGTGGAGCCGCTGAGCCCGCCCTGGCCTGCGGCGCGGCTCACCCGGCGCGGCACGTGCCACCAGAGGTGCCGCCCGCCCGGGCGGCGTACGATCGGAGCTGGACCACACCGGGAATCATTGGCGGACGCGCGGCGTTGGCCAGTGCGTCCGGACCCCATACCGCGCAGGGAGACTTCCACGTGACCACGCCAGCGCAGACCGAGTCGACCGAGGCCAAGGCCCCCAGCACCGTCGTCCTCACCGACGTCGCGGCGCAGAAGGTCAAGGCCCTGATCGAGCAGGAGGGCCGTGACGACCTGCGGCTCCGGGTCGCCGTGCAGCCGGGCGGCTGCTCCGGCCTGCGGTACCAGCTGTTCTTCGACGAGCGGTCGCTCGACGGCGACATCGTCTCCGACTTCGGCGGTGTCGAGGTCGTCGTCGACCGGATGAGCGCCCCCTACCTGGCCGGCGCCACCATCGACTTCGCCGACCGGATCGACGCCCAGGGCTTCACCATCGACAACCCGAACGCCGGCAACTCCTGCGCCTGCGGCGACTCGTTCAGCTGAGCCGACCGGGGGTCGGTGACCCCAGCCGGGCGACCGGCTCGGTGACGCCTGCCTGAACGGCGGGACCATCCCTCACGGGGTGGTCCCGCCGTTTTTCGTGCCCCGCCCGGGTGTCCGGGCGGTGACGTCCGGATGTGCGGTGGACGACCGGTTGTCGACCGACCCCCGACCGGCCGGCCGGGGCGACCGGTAGGCTGACCCGCGCCGTGCTCCCGACCGCGAGGGTTGACATGAAGATCGCCGTGACCGGCTCGATCGCGACCGACCACCTGATGAGCTTCCCCGGCCGGTTCGCCGACCAGCTCATCGCCGACCAGCTGGACAAGGTCTCGCTGTCCTTCCTGGTCGACGAGCTGGTGCTCCGGCGCGGCGGCACCGCCGCGAACATCGCCTTCGGCATGGCCCAGCTCGGGCTACGCCCGGTGCTGCTCGGCGCGGTCGGTGCGGACTTCGCCGACTACCGGTCCTGGCTGGAGCGGCACGGCGTCGACTGCGACTCGGTGCACGTCAGCGAGATCGCGCACACGGCCCGCTTCGTGTGCACCACCGACACCGACATGTGCCAGATCGCCTCGTTCTACGCGGGCGCCATGAGCGAGGCCCGCAACATCGAGCTGGCCCCGGTGGCGCAGCGGCTCGGCGGCCTCGACCTGGTGCTGGTCAGCGCCAACGACCCGGCCGCGATGATCCGCCACTCCGCCGAGTGCCGGGAGCGCGGCTACGCCTTCGTGGCCGACCCGTCCCAGCAGCTCGCCCGGATGGACGGCGCGGACGTGCTCGGCCTGGTCGACGGCGCCGACTACCTGATGACCAACGAGTACGAGAAGTCGCTGCTGCAGAGCAAGGCCGGGCTGACCGACGCCCAGCTGCTGGACCGGGTGAAGGTCCGGGTCACCACGCTCGGCAAGCAGGGCGTGGAGATCGCCGGGCGGGACGTCGGCACCATCCACGTGCCGATCGCCCGGGAAACCCAGGCGATCGACCCGACCGGCGTCGGCGACGGGTTCCGGGCCGGCTTCTTCGCCGCCCTCAACTGGGGCGTCACCCTGGAGCGGGCCGCACAGGTCGGCTGCCTGCTCGCCACGCTGGTGCTGGAGAACTTCGGCGGCCAGGAGTACGAGGTCCGCCGGGACCTGTTCGTCAAGCGGCTCGCCGAGTCGTACGGCGACGCGGCCGCCGAGGACGTCCGGCCGCACCTGCTGTGACCGCCCCGCAGCCGGCGGTGGACCCGCACGCGGTCCGCCCCGGCGTCGGCGAGCCGATGCTGGTGGCCTTCGCGGGGCTGCCCGGCGTGGGCAAGACCACCCTCGCCCTCCGGGTCGGCGCCGCGCTGCGCGCCCCCGTCCTGCCGGTCGACCCGGTGGAGCGGGCCCTGGGCCGCTACGGCCTGGTCGGCGACGTGCCCGGGATGGCCGCCTACGGCGCGGTCGCCGGGCTGGCCGAGGTGCAGCTCGGGCTCGGGCTCAGCGTGGTGGTCGACGCCGTGAACCCGGTGGCCAGCGCCCGGGGTCTCTGGCACGACCTGGCCGAGCGGGCCGGCGTGCCGCTGCGGGTCGTCGAGGTGCACTGCGGCGACGAGGCGGAGCACCGCCGCCGGGTCGAGGCCCGGCCGCCCGACGAGCACCACCCCACCTGGGAGCAGACGCTGCTCCGCCGCGCCGAGTACGAGCCGCTCATCGGCCCCCGCCTGGTGGTCGACACGGCCGTCGACACCGACCCGCTGCCGGGGATCCTCGCCTACCTCCGCTGAGCCGCCCGGTCAGTGGCTGCGGCGCACGTCGTAGCCGGGGCCGTCCGGGTGGGCGGCCACGAACTCCTGGCCGCGCATCCGGCACCAGGCCGGGATGTCCACGGCCGCGGCGGGGTCGTCGGCGAGCACCCGGACCACCGCGCCGACCGGCAGCTGGGGCAGCCGCCGGGCGAGATTGATCACGGGCAGCGGGCAGCGCTGCCCCCGGCAGTCGAGCACCTCGTCCGGCGTGCTCACAGCCCAGTCACCCCCGCCTCGGCCCGCAGGCCGGCGACGATCCCGGGCAGCTCGGCGAGGAACCGGTCGACGTCCGCCTCGGTGGTGTCCCGGTGCAGCGACACCCGGACGTTGCCGTGCGACAGCACCCCCATGGCCTCCAAGACGTGCGACGGCCGCAACGTCGAGGAGGTGCACGACGAGCCGGAGGAGACCGCGAAGCCCCGCCGGTCCAGCGCGTGCAGCAGCGCCTCCCCGTCCACGTACAGGCAGGAGAAGGTGACCAGGTGGGGGAGCCGGTCCACCGGGTCGCCGACCACCTCCACGTCCGGCACCTCGGCCGCCACCCGGGCCCGGATCCGGTCGACCAGCGGGCCCAGCCGGGCCGCCTCGGCCGCCGCGTCGGCCGCCGCCGCACGCAGGCTCGCCGCCGCGGCCACCACCGCCGGCAGGTTCACCACCCCCGGGGTACGCCCCGACTCCCGCTCGTCGGCCGGGAACGGCGACTCCCAGCGGGTGCCCTTGCGCACCACCAGCAGCCCCACGCCCGGCGGCCCGCCCCACTTGTGCGCGCTGGCGCTCAGCACCGACCAGCCGGCCGGCAGCGGCGCCCGGCCCGCGAGCTGCGCGGCGTCGACGTACAGCGGGACCCCCGCCTCGGCGCACAGCTCCGCCGCCGCGGGCACCGGCTGCACCGTGCCCACCTCGTGGCTCGCCCCGATGAGGGCCGCGAGGGCCACCCCGGGCGCGGCCACCGCCGCCGCCCAGGCGTCCAGGTCCACCCGGCCGAGCCGGTCCACGGGTACGCCCACCGCGTCACCCCCGCCGGCCACGTGCCGCTCCGCGGCGTGCAGCACCGCCGAGTGCTCGATCGCCGAGTGCACCAGCGCCGCCCCCGCCCGGCGGCGCCCGGACAGGCCACCGAGCACGGCGGCGTGCGCTGCCGCCGTACCGCTGGGGGTGAAGGACAGCTCGTCGGCGCGGACGCCGAGGGTCTGCGCGGCGGCCTCGCGGGCGGCGTCGAGGAGCTGGCGGGCCCGGCGGGCCTGGCCGTAGAGCCGGGCGGGGTCGGCCCAGCCGTCGTCCAGCGCGGCCAGCAGCGCCTGCCGCGCGACCGGGTGCAGCGGGGCGGCGGTGGCCGCGTCCAGGTAGACCGGGTTTGCGCTCACGAAGGTCGACGCTATCGCGCCGGTACGCCCAAGATCTCCCCGATGGGGGCGGACAGTGACCCCAAGACGGTCAGGCCTGCCATGGTCGAGTAATCTGCGACCGTCGGTGACGCCTTTGCCGTCGGTGTCGAGCGAAACAATCACCGCGGCGCGCTAGGGAGGCAGGACCAGGTGGTCGCAAGGAGTTCGGAGGTACGGCCGTCGGCCGTACGGCACAGCGCTTCCTCGGGGGCCGGCGGAGGCCGGCGGCGTGGTGCTGGTCGACTCGCCGGGCTCGGTCTCGGTGGGGCCGCGCTGCTGGTTCTGCTCACGGGCTGCGACGTCGGCAAGACGTTCGGCGGCTTCGGGTGGCCGCAGGGCGGCATCACCCCCGAGTCGCACCGGATGTACGACCTGTGGATCGCGTCCTGCATCGCGGCCCTCGCGGTCGGCGTGTTCGTCTGGGGCCTGATCTTCTGGTGCGTGATCCGCCACCGGAAGCGCGGCAACGAGCTGCCGGTGCAGACCCGCTACAACCTGCCGATGGAGTTCCTCTACACCATCGCGCCGATCCTCGTGGTCTCCGTGCTCTTCTACTACACCGCGGTGGTGCAGACCGACGTGGTGAAGGAGTCGAAGAACCCCGACGTCACCGTCGAGGTCGTCGCCTTCAAGTGGAACTGGCAGTTCAACTACCGCGACGGCCAGGGCCGCGACGCCAACACCGTCGCCTCGGTGCTGGGCACCAGCGAGGTCATCCCGGTGCTGGTCCTGCCGAGCGGCAAGTCGATCCGGTTCGAGGAGCAGAGCCGCGACGTCATCCACTCCTTCTGGGTGCCGGAGCTGCTGTTCAAGCGCGACGTCATGCCGGGCAGCATCCGCAACACCTTCGAGGTCTCCAGCATCGACCAGGAGGGCTCGTTCGTCGGCCGCTGCGCCGAGCTGTGCGGCAGCTACCACGCCTTCATGAACTTCGAGCTGCGGGTCGTCTCGGCCGACAAGTACGAGCAGTTCCTGGCGGCCAAGAAGGCCGGCAAGTCGACCCAGGAGGCGCTCTCGGCGATCGGCGAGAACCCGTACGCCACCGAGACCGTGCCGTTCAAGACGCGGCGCAACACCGCCAACTTCAACCCGTCCGACGCGACGGCCGGCGCGGGAAGCTGAGGGGCTTGGCATGAAGACCGAGTGGAAGATCTTCCTCACCATCGCGGCGTTCCTCTTCGGCGCCACGATCCTCTACGGCGCGTGGACGTACGGCGACGGCGGCCGGGTCGAGTGGGTCGGCACCGTGGCGCTGCTGCTGTCCTTCCTGCTCTGCTCCATGTGCGGCGGCTTCTTCTGGTTCGTCTCGCGCCGGATCGACCTGCGTCCCGAGGACCGGCCGGACGGCGAGATCGCCGACGGCGCGGGCGAGATCGGCTTCTTCAGCCCGGGCAGCTACTGGCCGTTCGGCCTGGCCCTGGCCGCCGCGATCGCCGGTCTCGGGCTGGTCTTCTGGCAGTTCTGGCTGCTGGGCCTGGGCATGGTGGCGGTCGTCTTCGCCGCCTGCGGCCTGCTCTTCGAGTACTACTCCGGCACCCGGCGCACCGCCGAGCACTGACCCGGATCATCAGCGGACGGCCCGCGCCCCTGCGAGGGGGCGCGGGCCGTCCGCTTACCCGCTTCCTCGTTCGCCGCGTGTCGCGTGTCGCCTGCCGCCTGCCGCCTGCCGCGTGCCGCCTGTCGCCGTTGATCATGAGGTTAGCGGTGCGGTTCGCCCGTTTCGTCGCGGCCAACTTCATGATCGCCGGGGTGAGTGGGCGATCTTGGACAGTTGCTGTTCGGAGCGGACGGTAACTGTCCAAGAATGGGGGGCGGTGTGCCGCTTGCGGTCTGCGTGGACCGGGGGACCGCCTGAGCGCAGTCCCGCAGGTGGGTCAACGGGATTAGAAACGCTGCCGGTGCTGCATCCGGACCACCTCCACGGCGGTAGCGGATATGGCCCGGGCGGGGGGATCGTCGAATGTGGCGGATTGGCGGCGAGGGCCTTGCGGGCTCCGCGGGCTCGGGCTGCGGGGCGGGCGGGTGTCAGCGCGGTGCTGCGCCGGGGCCGTACCTCGTGTCAGCGGGTCCCTGCGCCACGCGCTGTTCTGCCGGGCGACCGGCGCGACTGATGCCTCACGGTGCACGTGGGCGGGTGCTGCCGAGGGCGGGAGGCCGCGCGCGGCGGCCGGGCGGGTCAGGCGGCGCGGCGGTGGGGTGGGCGGGCGGCGCCGCGGCGGTGGTTCAGGCGGGGGGCGCGGAAGGCGAAGGTGGCGATGAGCACGGCCGCGCCGCAGCCGGTGCAGACCAGCTCGGGGCAGTCGGCGCCGTGCCCGTCGACGCAGGGAGGCGCCTCGAACAGCACGACGCCCTCGCAGGTGTCGCAGTAGAGCTCGCGGTCCGACACGGGCGTCTCCTCTCGTTCCGGTGCCCGCCGGACGGCGAGAGCGCCATCGGCGGAAAACGGAAAATTACTCCCGTGTAGTTTGGCACGCCGGTCCGACAGAAACCGGACGGCACCCGGCCTCAGAGGCTGCCGGCCACCTCGAGCCAGCGCTCCAGAGCGCCGGCCGCCGCGCCCGAGTCGACCGACTCGGTCGCCCGGACCAGGCCGGCGCGCAGCGCCTCGTGCAGGTCGCCGTCGAGCGGGCCCTGGGTTGCCAGCGCGACCGCGGCGTTCACCAATACCGCGTCGCGGACCGGGCCGGTCTCGCCGGCCAGCAGCCGCCGGACGACGCCGGCGTTGTACGCCGCGTCACCGCCGCGCAGGTCGGCCAGGGTGGCCCGGGGTACCCCGAGCTCCGTCGCGTCCAGCAGCGCCTCCCTGACGGCGCCCTGCTGCGCCACCCAGACGCGGGTCGGCGCGCCGGTGCTGAACTCGTCCAGCCCGTCCTCGCCGCGCATCACGACGACCGAGTCGCCCCGGGCCGCGAAGACGGCCGCCATCACCGGTGCCATCCGCGGATCGAAGCAGCCCACCGCGCCGGCCCGCGGCCGGGCCGGGTTGGTCAGCGGGCCGAGGAAGTTGAACGCGGTGGGCACGCCGATCTCGCGGCGGACCGGGCCGGTGTGCCGCATCCCGGGGTGGAACCGGGCGGCGAAGCAGAAGCCGATGCCGGCCTCGGTCACGCAGCGCGCCACCTGCTCCGGGTCCAGGTCCAGCGGGACGCCGAGGTATTCCAGCACGTCGGCCGTGCCGCACGAGGAGGAGGCGGCCCGGTTGCCGTGCTTGACCACTCGCACACCGGCGCCGGCGACCACCAGCGCGGCCATGGTGGAGATGTTGACGGTGTGGGCGAGGTCGCCGCCGGTGCCGACCACGTCCAGCGCCGTGGCCCGGACCTCCTCGGGCAGCGCCACCGGGACCGCCCGGGTCAGCATCGCCTCGACCAGGCCGCCCAGCTCGGCCGGCGTCTCGCCCTTGCTGCGCAGCGCCACGGCGAAGCCGGCGATCTGGGCCGGGGTGGCCGAGCCGGCCATGATCTCGCCCATGGCCCAGGCGGTGTCGGCGGTGGAGAGCTCCTCGCCGCGCAGCAGCGCGTTGAGCAGAAGCGGCCAGGTCCGTTCGCCCATGGCGGGCCTCCCGAGCGGGCGTGAGAGCGGGTGTGGCGGCCGTCGTCCGGGCCGCGGCGCCGCCGGGCGGCGCGGGGACCGGATCGTGGCCGGCGGCCGTCGTTCGTGCTGACGGCGCGCAGGCCGAATTATGGCCGAGGTCGGCGCCACGGCCGCATCGACGTGGCGCCGCACGACGGCTCCGGATCCCGACGCGCCGGGCCGGAGTCGTCGCGGGGTGGGTCAGGCGGCGGCGTGGGTGCGCCGCAGCAGCTCGGCGACGGTGGTGCCGGCGGTCACCGGGTCGAGCGGGTGGGTCAGCGTGGCGTCGACCTCGGCGTACGCGGCCAGCCAGCGGTCGGCGGCGCGGGCCAGCACCACGCAGGTCGGCGGGGCGTCGTCGCGGTCGTCCTTGATCTGGCGGGCGATGCCGAGGCCGCCACCGGGGCTCGCCTCGCCGTCGAGCAGGAGCAGGTCGATCTCGTAGTCGTCGACCAGCCGGACGCACCCGGCGTAGTCGGCGGCCTCGACGAACTCGATCTCGATCCCGGGGGCGGGCCGGGTGCCGACGGCGAGTCGCATCCGGTCACGGACCTTCGGGTCGTCGCTGTAGAGCAGGACGGTGTAAAGACGATCGCTCATCGTGACGTGGCTCCCACCTCGTAGCTGCCCGCTGATCGTAGCGGGCGTCACATCCGGCGAGTCGCCCCGCCCTGGCAGGGTCAGGCGCTCGCTTCCGCGGCGCGCTGGCGGGCCTCCTGGCGGTCCAGCTCGCGGTCCAGCCGGCGGGCCTCGCGCTCGGACTGCTTGATCCACTGGACGACCAGCACGGCCAGCATGGTGACGCTCACGAACTCGCCGCCGGCCCACAGCACGCCGCCCGCCACCACCTGGTCGTTCCAGGGGTCGGACCAGCTCAGGTGCAGCGACGGGTACCAGTCGCCGCCGAGCAGTGTGGTGCTCTGCATGATGGTGAGCCCGAGCACGGTGTGGAACGGCACGGAGAGCAGCATGAGCAGTGCCCGCGCCGGGTACGGCCAGCGCCCGGGCAGCGGGTCCAGGCCGAGCAGCGGCCAGAAGAACACGCAGCCGGTCATGATGAAGTGCGCGTGCACGAGTTCGTGCGCCCACTCGTGCCGGAGGGTGATCTCGTAGAGGCCGGTGAAGTAGAGGGCGAACGGGTTCACCACGAAGATGGCGAACGCCACCAGCGGGAAGCTGTAGACGCGGGCGACCCGGCTGTGCACGACGGCCAGCAGCCGCTTGCGCGGGCGCACCGGCAGCGTGCGCAGGGCGAGCGTCACCGGCGCGCCGAGCGCCAGGAAGATCGGCGCGATCATGGACAGCACCATGTGCTGGATCATGTGCACCGACAGCAGGGCCGTGTCGTAGGCGCCCAGCCCGCTGACCGTGACGGCGGCGATGCCGCCCAGGCCCGGGACGAGGAAGAAGACGGTACGCGCGACCGGCCAGCGGTCGCCGCGCAGCCGCAGCCGGTACACGCCGTAGAGGTAGAGGCCGGCGGCGAGCACCAGGCCGAGGGTGAGCCAGCTGTCCAGCCGGGTCTCGGTCAGGACCCGGGCCACGGTGAACGGCGGCGGGACGGCCTCGCCCCCCGCCGCGAGTGTCGCCGGGGCCACCGAGGTGGCGGCGAAGATCGGATCGACGTGCAGCACGCTTTTCAGGGTAGGTCAGGCGAAGCGGACGACCCCGATCGGGCCACTGATGGCACAGGTTTGCCACCCCGCTGATCGTCGGTCCCGGTCAAGGGCAATAATGACCGCGTGACTGCGGCCCCAGCCATTGACAAGAGCCGGATCCACTCACTGACGCGGCCGAACATGGTCAGCGTCGGGACGATCGTGTGGCTCTCCAGCGAACTCATGTTCTTCGCGGCGCTGTTCGCGATGTACTTCTCGATCCGCGCGGCGGCGCCGGAGCAGTGGGAGAAGCACACCGAGATCCTCAACATCCCCTACGCGACCACCTTCACGGTGATCCTGGTGCTGTCCTCGGTGACCTGCCAGCTCGGTGTCTTCGCGGCCGAGAAGGGTGACGTCCACGCCCTCCGCCGGTGGTTCACCATCACCTTCGTGATGGGCCTGATCTTCGTGCTCGGCCAGGCGAACGAGTACCGCAACCTGGTGCACGAGGGCGTCAAGATCAACGCAGACGGTTACGGGTCGATGTTCTACCTGACGACCGGCTTCCACGGCCTGCACGTGACCGGCGGTCTCGTCGCGTTCATCATCT
The DNA here is from genome assembly GCF_900091435.1 of Micromonospora chaiyaphumensis. Taxonomy (GTDB): domain Bacteria; phylum Actinomycetota; class Actinomycetes; order Mycobacteriales; family Micromonosporaceae; genus Micromonospora; species Micromonospora chaiyaphumensis. The sequence goes on along the minus strand of NZ_FMCS01000009.1, from coordinate 252,342 downwards.
TCATGATCCGCACCACCATGGGCCGGTTCACCCCGGCGCAGGCGACCTCGGCGATCGTCGTGTCCTACTACTGGCACTTCGTCGACGTCGTGTGGATCGGGCTCTACGCCATGATCTACTGGCTCCAGTGATCTTGGCGCGTCACGTATCGCGCCGCTGCTCCGTCCCCTGAGACAAGGTCCAACCGGTTAAGGACACAGGTCATGACTTCTGACAACGACCGCCGACGCGGTCTGCTCGCGCGGCTGCGCGGGCGGCCCGTAGCGCGCAGCAGGGGCCGCCGCCGGCTGGGTGCCGCGGTCCGGCTGGCCGCCGCGCTGATGCTGGCCGGCGGCGCCTACACCGTCTTCGCCCCCGGTGTGCAGGCGCAGGACAACCCGCCCCTGAGCGCCGCCGCCAACGAGGGCAAGGCGCTGTTCGACGTGAGCTGCGTGACCTGCCACGGTCGCAACGCCCAGGGCGTCGAGGGACGCGGGCCGAGCCTGATCGGCGTCGGGTCGGCCTCGGTCGAGTTCCAGGTCAGCAGCGGTCGGATGCCGATGGCCCGGCAGGAAGCCCAGGCCATGCGCAAGCCCCCGCAGTTCACCGACGAGCAGGTGCGCCAGCTCGGCCAGTACATCCAGGAGCTCGGCGGCGGCCCGCAGGTGCCGCAGGGCAACAACCTGCACGAGAACGCCGACATGGCCGCCGGTGGCGAGCTGTTCCGGATCAACTGCTCGCAGTGCCACGCGTTCGGTGGTGGCGGTGGCGCCCTCTCCTCGGGCAAGTACGCGCCGAGCCTGCGCCCGGCCAGCGACCGGCAGATCTACGCCGCCATGCTGAGCGGCCCGCAGAACATGCCGGTGTTCGGGGACAACCAGATCACTCCGGAGCAGAAGGCGGACATCATCGCCTACATCCAGGAGACCCTGAAGCACGACCAGGACCAGGGCGGTTTCAACCTGGGCCGGTACGGCCCGTCGACCGAGGGTCTCGCGATCTTCCTGGTCGGCATCGTCGCGCTGGTCTTCACGAGCCTGTGGATTGCGGGCAAGTCGTGACCGAGCGGATCATTCGTTTCAGTGCTGTGGCGCCGACCCCCGGTGCCACCCGTAGCGAGGTGACGGCATGAGCACCCACACCGAGCACCAGGCCCAGCGGGGCCCGGAGCCGCTCGACGTGAACGACCCCCGGCTCTCCCGGTTCGAGATCGTCGAGGAGGGCGCGCGGCGGGACGACATCGAGATCGTCCACTACGAGCCGCAGGTGGTCCCCGGCAGCAAGGCGGAGCGCCGGCTGACCCGCACGGTCGCCGCGATGTTCCTGCTGACCGGCGCCGCCGCCACCGCGTTCCTGGTCATCTACATCTGGTGGCCCTGGAAGTGGGAGGCCGGTCGCGGCGGCGACAAGTACTACACCCCGCTGCTCGGCGCGACCCTCGGCATCGCCCTGCTCGGCATCGGCTTCGGCATCCTCACCTGGGGCAAGAAGCTGCTGCCGAAGGAGGTGTCGATCCAGGACCGGCACGACCAGCCCGGTTCCCCGGAGGATCGGAAGATCACCGGCGAGACCATGCTGTACATGGCCGACGAGCTCGGCGTGAAGCGCCGGCCGCTGCTCGGCGTCTCGTTGCTGGCCGGTCTGGTGCCGGTCGGCGCGGTCGTCGCGGCGCCGCTGGTCGGTGGCCTGATCTCGCAGCCGCACAAGAACAACCAGATGTTCACCACCGGCTTCGCGCCGGCCGAGGGCGGCAAGCGGATCCGGCTGATCCGCGAGGACGGCCGGCCGATCCGCCCGGCCGACGTCAGCGTCGGCGGCCAGCTGACCGTCTTCCCGGGCATCGAGGGTGGCGTCAGCAACAAGCACGCCGACTCGCCGACCCTGCTGATCCACCTGCGCGAGGACGACGCGCAGAAGTCGCGCGCCGCCAACGCGCGCAAGGGTCACGGCGACTACATGTGGGGCAACTACGTCGCGTTCTCCAAGATCTGCACGCACGCCGGTTGCCCGGCCAGCCTCTACGAGCAGCAGACCAACCGCCTGCTCTGCCCCTGCCACCAGTCGCAGTTCCTCATCACCGACAACGCCAAGCCGGTCTTCGGCCCGGCGAACCGGCCGCTGCCGCAGCTGCCGATCGAGGTCGACGAGGAGGGCTTCTTCGTGGCGAGGTCCGACTACACCGAGACCATCGGTCCCGACTTCTGGGAGCGGCCATGAAGCGCCGAAAGTTCGATGCGGCCGCGCTGCCGGCCAAGACCGCCGGAGCGCTGGACGACCGCTTCCAGGCGGCCACCCCGCTGCGCAAGCTGCTGAACAAGGTCTTCCCGGACCACTGGTCCTTCCTGCTGGGCGAGATCGCGCTCTTCTCGTTCATCGTCCTGCTGCTGACCGGTGTCTTCCTGACGTTCTTCTTCGAGCCGGCGATGACCGAGGTGGTCTACGACGGCAGCTACGCGCCGCTGCGGGGAACCCCCATGTCGGCCGCGTACGCCTCCAGCCTGGACCTGTCGTTCGACGTCCGGGGTGGCCTGATCATGCGGCAGATGCACCACTGGGCGGCGCTGCTGTTCATGGCGTCGATCGTGGTGCACATGCTCCGGGTGTTCTTCACCGGCGCGTTCCGCAAGCCGCGTGAGACGAACTGGATCATCGGCTCGCTGCTGTTCTGGGTCGGCTTCCTGGCCGGCTTCACCGGCTACTCGCTGCCGGACGACGGCCTGTCCGGCACCGGTCTGCGGATCGCCTCCGGCATCATCCTGTCGATCCCGGTCATCGGTTCCTGGGTCAGCTCGTCGATCTTCGGCGGGGAGTTCCCGGGCACCATCATCATCAGCCGCTTCTTCATCGCCCACGTGCTGCTCATCCCGGGTCTGCTGGTCGCGCTGATCAGCGTCCACCTGGGCCTGGTGTTCAAGCAGAAGCACACCCAGTGGCCCGGCCCCGGCCGGACCAACGAGAACGTGGTCGGCGAGCGGATGTTCCCGCGCTACGCGCTCAAGCAGGGCGGCTTCTTCATGGTCGTCTTCGGCGTGATCGCGCTGATGGGTGGCCTCTTCCAGATCAACCCGATCTGGTACTTCGGCCCGTACGAGGCGTGGGTGGTCTCGGCCGCCAGCCAGCCCGACTGGTACGTCATGTTCCTCGACGGCTCGACCCGTCTGATGCCGGCCTGGGAGATCAGCATCCCGCTCGGCGACGGGTACGTCATCCCGCCGCTGTTCTGGCCGACGGTCGTGCTGCCCGGCATCCTGGTGGGCCTGTCGACGATGTACCCGTTCCTGGAGGCGCGCCGCCTCAAGGACTACAAGCACCACAACCTGCTCCAGCGGCCCCGGGACGCACCCGCCCGGACCGCGGTGGGCGCCATGGCGGTCTCCTTCTACGTCGTGCTGACCCTCTCCGGCGGCAACGACGTCATCGCCGACAAGTTCCACATCAGCTTGAACGCGATGACCTGGGCCGGCCGGATCGGCCTGCTGGTGGTCCCGCCGCTGGCCTACTACGTCGCCTACCGGCTGTGCCTGGGTCTCCAGCAGCACGACCGGGAGGTGCTGGCCCACGGCGTGGAGACCGGCATCATCAAGCGGCTGCCCGACGGCCGGTTCGTCGAGGTCCACCAGCCGCTCACCCCGACCGACGGGCACGACGGGCACGGCCCGGCGCTGGACTACGTCGGTTGGGTGGTACCCAAGAAGATGAACCGGCTCGGTGCCCTCGGCCCGGCCATCCGGGGCTTCTTCTACCCGATCGAGAAGCCGGCCGAGGCGCCGGTCTCGCCGGGGCACCCGCCGGTCGAGCCCCGACCGGAGCGGGAGGAGATCGGCAGCGGCGAGCGCCGCTGACGAGCCCGCGTACGACTGACCGTGGCGCCCGCCGGATCACCGGCGGGCGCCACGGCCGTTTTCCGGCCCGCTCGTCCCGTTCCGCCCGCGGGACGCCGGTCGGCCCCGCTCCGGTGTCCCGCCACCCCCTGACACGGACGGGTGGAATCGCAGGAATAACCCCGGTCAGCCGGGTATCCGTGCGGTCCAACGTCTCAAGGGGGGGAAAGCATGTTGGGAATCAAACGCCTGGGCCTGCTGGCCGCGCTGGTGCTCGTGGGCCTGGCACCAGCCGCCGCGGCGCAGGCCGCGGCCCAGCCGTCGACGCAGGACACGCAGTACCTGCAGGCGGTGCACCAGGTGAACCTGTTCGAGATCACCGCGGGTAACCTGGCGCAGCAGAAGGGGCAGAACCAGCAGGTCAAGGACCTGGGCAAGATGTTCGTGACGGACCACACCCAGCTGGACCAGACGGTGCAGTCCACCGCGCAGCAGCTCAACGTGCAGCTGCCGGCCGACCCGACCGCCGACCAGCAGAAGGTCCTCGACCGGCTGAACAACCTCAGCGGCGCCGAGTTCGACAAGGCGTGGGTGACCGCCCAGTTGGCCGGCCACGTCCAGGCCATCCAGGCCACCCAGACCGAGATCTCGCAGGGCTCCGAGCAGTCGGTGGTGCAGATCGCCCAGGACGCCCTGCCGGTCCTCCAGGCGCACTACGACGCGCTGGTGGCCCTGGCCCAGACCCTGGGCGTCCCGGTCCCGCAGACCAGCGCCAGCGGCACGCCCAGCCCGGGCGGCACCACGTCGCAGGGCCCGGGCGGCACCGAGTCGCCGTCCCCGGGCGGCACCGGCACCGAGGAGCCCGCTCCGGGCACCACGGAGACCCCGGCGCCTGCCCAGAGCTGACGCGTACGACCCACGGTGGCCGGTCCGCCCCTGCGGGGGTGGGCCGGCCACCGGCGTGCGGGTCAGTCGGCGTTGGCCAGCCCGATCGCGAACGCCTCCTCCAGGTCGTGCTGGGAGTAGGCGCGGAACGCGATGTGCGACTCGGTGTTGATCACACCCGGCACCTTGGAGATGCTGCCGGCGATGACCTGGGCGATCTGCTCGAACTCGCGGACCCGGACCATGGCGATCAGGTCGACGTGCCCGGCCACCGAGTAGACCTCGCTGACGCCGGGCAGGTTGGCCAGCGTCTCGGCCACCTCGGGAATGGAGTCGGTGGCGCAGTCGATCAGCACGATCGCGGTGATCACGGGACATTTCTCCGTTCGTCGGCGTCGAGGCCCATGCTAAGGGCTGGTCGGGTCACCGGGCCGCCGGGACGGTCAGGTCGGTGCCCGCCCGGATCACCCCGCTGAGGCGTTCCCCGGCGGCGACCGTCGCGCCGGGCCAGACCACCGAGCGGTCCACGGCGCCGCGCACCACCGCGTCCGCGCCGACCACCGAGCGGGTCACCGGCCCGTCGACCGTGGCGGACGGGTCGACCAGGCCGCCCGGGCCGGCCGCGTGCAGGTTGGCCGCCAGGTAGTCGGCCGGAGTGCCGGTGTCGTAGAACGTGCCCGGGTAGGGGACCACGGCCAGCGCGCCGGCCGCCTCCGCGGGCCGCCAGACCGCCCGGACCAGGTCGCCGAAGGCCGCCGGCAGGTCCCGCACCAGCCGCCACGGCAGCAGCGAGAACCCCACGAACCGGTGGCCGTCGAAGGTGCCGGGGGCCGCCGGGTCGTCGGCCGGCTGGCCGAGCAGGCGTACGCTCCGCCCGTCCCAGCCGTCCAGCAGCGCCGCGACGTCCGGCCCCGGCGGGACGCCCGGGTCGGCCAGGTACGCGTCGGCGTTGCCGACCAGCACCCCCCGCCCGGCGATCCAGTCCCGCAGGTTGCCCAGCCCGCCGGCGGTGCCGAGCGGGTCGCCCGGCTCGACCGACAGGTGCGCCCGGGCGCCCACGTGCGCCACCACCTGCCCACCCAGGTAGCAGGCGTTCACGGCGACCCGGTCCGGCCCGGTCAGGCCCAGCCCGGCCAGCCGGTCCAGCGCCCGGTCGAGCAGCGGCACGTTGCCGACCGGGCAGAGCGCCTTGGGCAGGTGCGCGGTGAGCGGGCGCAGCCGGGTCCCCTCCCCGGCGGCGAGCACCACCGCGCAGACGTCCACGGCGGCCCGCCAGCCGGGCCCCGACGCGGCGGCCCCGCCGGTGCCGGTCACGCGGCGGGCGGCGCCGCCGGCGGGACCTCGCCCGCGCGCGGGCCGATCCCGTAGTGCCCGAGCAGGTTGGCGGTGGCGCGGCTCATCCGGGGCAGGTCGTCCAGCGGGTGCCAGGCGGCCTCGAAGACCTCGGCGCCGTCCACGGTCAGCTCGGTGCTGGAGGCCGGCACCTCCGTCTCGAAGACCACGTCCACCCAGCCCTTGGCGTGCACCACGGCGTTCGGCACGGCGGGGCGGAGCCGCTCGGGCGCGAGCCGGATGCCGGACTCCTCGTACAGCTCGCGGGCGGCGCCGACCACCGGGGCCTCGCCGCGCTGCAGCAGCCCGGCCGGGAGGGTCCAGCTGTGGCCGGGCGGCTGGCGCAGCAGCAGGATCCGCCCCGCCCCGCCGGCCTCGGCGTCCCGGACCAGGGTGACCGCGCCGACGATGTACTTCGGCACGGCGAGCCGGACCAGCCGCCGCCGCAGCGGGACCGGGAGCCGGTAGAAGATCTGGTAGCCGAGGGCCCGTCCGGTGGCACGCGCGCGGGGGATCATGCCTGTAAGGCTAGTGGCCGGCCGGCGCCGGCGGATGAGTGGAGCTCGCCTACTGCCGGTGGTCGACCAGATCGATCAGCTGCCGGACCACCGTGTCGGGCTCCACGGTGCGGTCGAAGACCGCCACCAGCAGGGTTTCCAGGTCGGGGTAGCCCAGTTCCTCGGAGAGCCGCAGCAGCGGCAGGTCGCTGGCCAGGCCCCGGTCGTGCTTGCGCAGCGCCAGGCCGATGGTGGCCCGGCCGAGGCGTACCTTGTCGGCGATCGAGATGCCCGGTTCGGTGTGCTCGGCGAACCAGCGGTTGATCTGCATCTGGGCATGGGGGGACTTGACGAAGCCCAGCCACTCCCGGCGCGGCCCGCGGGGCGCCACGTCGACCTCGAAGCCGCTCTCCGCGTCGCTCTCGGTGAAGATCTCCACCACGTCGCCCTCCTCCAACTCGGAGGAGAGCGGGGCCAGCCGGCCGTTGATGCGCGCGGCGAGGCAGTGGTCGCCGCGCTCGGTGCTCAGCTCGTAGGCGAGGTCGACCGGGGTGGCCCCGGCCGGCAGCACCACCTGCCGCCCGTCGGCGACCACCTGGACCTGCGCCTCGGCCAGGTCGCAGCGCAGCGACTCCATGAACTGCGTGGGGTCGACCGTCTCCTGCTCCCAGTCGAGCACGCGACGCAGCCAGGCCAGCTCGTCCGCCCCGTCGGCGGCACGCCCGGCCTCGCGGGGGAAGCGGTAGTGGGCGGCGACGCCGTATTCGGCGGAGTGGTGCATCTCCGCGGTGCGGATCAGCACCTCGACGGTGCGGTCCTGCGGGCCGCAGACGCTGGTGTGCAGGGACCGGTAGAGGTTGTTCTTCGGGGAGGCGATGAAGTCCTTGAAGCGGCCCGGCACCGGCCGCCACAGCCCGTGGACCGCGCCGAGCGCGGCGTAACAGTCGGTGGCCGGGCCGTCCACCACGATGGCGATGCGGGGCAGGTCGTACGGCGCCGCGTGCTCGCCGGCCACCGTGTCCTTCCAGATCGAGTAGAGGTGCCGGGGGCGGGGGCCGACCTCGGCGTCCACCCGGCTGCGGCGCAGCGCCACCCGGGTCTTCGCCACCACGTCGTCGAGGTAGGCGTCCCAGCCCGGCCGGTCGTGCACGAAGCGGGCGATCCGCGCGTGCTCCTCCGGCTGCAGGTGCAGCAGCACCACGTCGTCCAGCTCGCGCTTGAGGGTCTGGATGCCCAGCCGGTCGCAGAGCGGAACCAGCACCTCCTGGGTCTTGCGGGCGATCCGCTCCCGGGAGGCGGCCGAGCGGACCCCGAGGGTGCGCATGTTGTGCAGCCGGTCGGCCAGCTTGATGATCAGGACCCGGACGTCCTTGCCGGCCGCCACGATCATCTTGCGGACGGTCTCCGCCTCGGCGGCCTTGCCGTAGAACGCCTTGTCGAACTTGGTCACCCCGTCGACCAGGTGGGCCACCTGGCGCCCGAAGTCCTCCTGGAGCGCCTGGAGGGTGTAGCGGGTGTCCTCCACGGTGTCGTGCAGCAGCGCGGCGACCAGGGTGGTGCTGTCCATGCCGAGGTCCGCGCAGATCTGGGCGACCGCGAGCGGGTGCGTGATGTAGGGCTCGCCGCTCTTGCGGAACTGGCCGCGGTGCATGTTCTCGGCGATCGTGTAGGCCCGCCGCAGCACCGACGCGTCGGCGTTGGGATGGATGCCCCGATGGGCGCGGACCAGCGCGGTGACCGGGTCGTTGTCGGTGGTGGGCCAGGTGAGGAGGGAGCGCAGGCGCCGGGAGAGCGGCAGCTCGCCGGGCTGGGTCGGGAGGGCGCCGCCCAGGGCGGCGCCGTGTCCGGCGTCGACGTCCACCTGGGACACCTCCTCACCCCGGCCCCGGGCCGCCGGCGGGCCGGCGACCGGGAGCAGGCCCGCGAATCGGGCAGGACTGCACTTCTCTAACAGCCTAAGGGAGTTGACGTAGTCCGATCGGACACTTGGTCATGAGCGTTCGGTCGAGAGTTGGTGGGAGGTGCCGTTCTCCGCCTTGGCCAGCAGGTCGCGGAACCGGCCCGCGCCGGCGACCGGCGAGGCCCATCCGGCCGACATCTCCACGAGCCGGGTCTCCGGTCGTTCCAACCAGGACAGGATGCGCTCGGTCTCCTCCGCGGTCGCCGCCGGCACCGGCCCGTGCCCGGGCAGGACTGTCTCGGCGGTGGCCCGGATCGCGGTGATGGTCGGTCGCGGATGGACACCCGGCGGGGACACCCCGGCCCCGGCCAGCCGGCCGTGGCGCACCAGGGCCAGCTCCCAGCCGCCCCGGGCGGCCGGCCGGGCGGCGGCCAGCTCGGCGATGCCGGTCAGCGCGGCCAGGCGCTGCATGCGGACCGCCGCGCGCAGCACCGCGGCCAGCCGGCTGCGCACCACCGCGGCCTCCTCGTAGCGCTGGCCGGCGGAGAGCACCTCGATCCGGGCCAGCAGGGCGTCGACCACCACCTGCGGGTCGTCGCGGGTGGCGGTGCGGAACGGGACGGCGGCGCGGTGGTCGTACTCCTCCGGGGTGATCCGGTGCTCGCAGGGCGCCGGGCAGCGACCCAGCTCGGCCAGCGCGCAGGCCGGCATGGTGGTGCGCCGGGACAGCCGGTGGGTGCACTGGCGCAGCGGCACCGCGTCGTGGAACCCGGCGGCGGCCAGCTCGGCGGCCTGCTTCGAGCGGAACGGACCGAGGTAGGCCGAGTCGGTGGGCGCGAGGTCGCGCACGATCGACAACCGCGGGTACGCCTCGTCGGTCAGCTTCAGCCAGACCTGGCGCTCCGGGTACTTCGACCGCCGGTTGTACGGCGGCGCGTGCGCGGCGATCAGCCGCAGCTCGCGCACCTCGGCCTCCAGCGAGTGGGCGCACTCGACCGCCTCCACGCGCTCGGCGGCCGCCAGCATCTCCGAGATCCGGGCCCGCTTCTCGGCGGCGGTGAAGTAGCTGCGCACCCGGGTGGCGATGTCGCCGGAGGTGCCGACGTAGAGCGGCCGGTCGTCGGCGGCCCGGAAGATGTAGACGCCGGGCACCTTGGGCAACCCCTCGGCGAGGTGCCGCTTGCGCCGCTGGGTCGGGGTGACCGCCCGGGCGAACTCGATGGCCTCACCGACGGTGTCCACCCGGTGCCCGCCGAGCCGGCCGATCAGCCCGTGCAGCACGTCGACGGTCGCCTTGGCGTCGTCGAGCGCCCGGTGGGTGGGCTGGGTGGCGGTGCGGAAGTAGGCCGCCAGGGTGCCCAGCTTGCGGTTGGGCACCTCGTCGCGGGTGAGCACCCGGCGGGCCAGCGCGGCGGTGTCCAGCACCCGCGGGTTGGGCCAGCGGTAGCCGTGCTTCGCGCAGGCGGCCTTGAGGAAGCCCACGTCGTAGGGGGCGTTGTGGGCGACCAGCACGGCGTCGGCGACGAACTCCAGGAAACTCGGCAGCACCTGCTCGATCGGTGGCGCGGGGAGCAGCATGGCCTGGGTGATCCCGGTCAGCACGGTGATGAACGGCGGGATCGGCACCCCCGGGTTGACCAGGGTCGCGAGCACGCCCAGCTCCTCGCCGCCGCGCACCTTCACGGCGCCGATCTCGGTGATGCCGCCGCCGTCCGGCGCGCCGCCGGTGGTCTCCAGGTCGACCACCACGAAGGTGGTCGCGTAGAGCGGCAGCGCGGGGTCGACCCCCGTGCCCGCCACCCGGTCCAGGCCGGCCAGGGCCTCCTGGACGTAGTCCGCTCGCGTCACCCGCGGCACGCTAGCGGCGGGGTCCGACACTCCCGTCCCGGCAGCCCCACGCGTCACCACAGGGGTAGGATGAGAGATCGGCTCACTCACCGGGCGGTGAGCCCGTTCGGGGTGGGAGACTTGCCACATGCCCCTCACCGAGCCGCACGACGACCACTCCTCCCCGGAGGAGCCGCTGGTCGGCGCGGGCGACGCCGGTGAGACCCCGGACGGCGCGGCCGCCGAGCCGGAGCCCGTCCTGCCCGAGCCGGTCCGGCAGCGGATCGTGGCGCTCACCGCCGCGGTGCTGCCCGGCCTGGCCGCCGACGAGGTGCCCGTGCCGCTGCGCCGGGTGGCCAAGTTCGCCCCCAACCGGCGCGCCCGGCTCGGTGCCCCGGCCATCGCCGCCCAGCTCACCGCCGATCCGCTGTTCCGGCAGCGGGTCACCGCGCGGGTGCTCGCCGACGCCGGCGACCTGGGCGCGGCCGTCGTGGAGGGGACCGCACCGGCGGCGGCCGACCCGGTCGAGGTGGCCGCCCTGGCCTACCTGGCCCGGCCGCGCGGCTGGCGGGAGTTGATCGAGGCCAGTGGCGCCGCGGTGCGCGCCGAGGCGGACAGCGCGGTGGTCGCCGAGCTGGTCCGCGAGGCCGAGCAGCGGGCCACCCGCGCCGAGCACGACCGGGCGGTGGCCCGGGTCGAGGCGGAGAAGCTCCGCGACGAGCTCGCCCGCGTCCGCGAGGAGCTGGGCCAGCTCCGCGAGGAGGCCCGCCAGCTCGCCCGTACCCTCCGGGAGACCCAGGGCCGCGAGCGCAAGGCCACCGAGCTGCTGGCCACCGAGCGCGGCCGGGCCGCCCGCGCGGCCGCCGACGCCGACGCCGAGCTGCGCCGCGCCCGGGCCCGGCTGGCCGAGGCGGAGGCCGCGGCCGGCGTGGCCCGGGTCAGCGCCAAGGAGGCCCGCTCGGTCGACGAGGCGAAGCTCTGGCTGCTGCTGGAGACGATCGGGCAGGCCGCCGTCGGGCTCCGCCGCGAGCTGGCGCTGGACCCGGTGGAGAAGCTGCCCGCCGACTTCGTCGCCGACGCGTTCGCCGACCAGTCGGCGGCCACCCCGGCCGGCGCCGCGGCCCGGGCCCGGGACACCGACGACCCTGCCCGCCTCGACCAGCTGCTCGCGCTGCCGAAGGCGCACCTCGTGGTGGACGGCTACAACGTCACCAAGCGGGGCTTCGGCGAGATGTCGCTGGAGCAGCAGCGCAAGCGGCTCATCACCGGGCTGGGCGGGATCGCCGCGCAGACCGGCGACGAGGTCACCGTGGTCTTCGACGGCGCCGAGCGGATCCACGGGCTGCCCCCGACGCCGCGCGGCGTGCGGGTGCTGTTCTCCCGGAAGGGGGAGACGGCGGACGAGTTGATCCGTCGCCTGGTCCGCGCCGAGCCGGCCGGGCGGCCGGTGGTGGTGGTCTCCTCCGACCGCGAGGTCGCCGACGGGGTACGCCGGCACGGCGCCTACCCGCTCGGCGCCGACTCGCTGTTGCGGCGGCTCGCCCGGTCCTGACGCGCCACCGCCGTCCGTGATCGACCCCAGGTCGGCGAGGTGGCGTCTTCGCGGTGCTTGATCGACTCCAGCTCGGCGAGGTGGCGGTGTCCGGGGCGAGTTGATCGCGCCACCTCGGCGAGGCGGTGTGGATCTTGGCGGGGCCGGCCGCCGGGGTGCGCGGCGGACCGAGAGTGGCCAGGGAGCCCGTGAGTGGGGTGCTGGATGATCGGGTTCGGGGTGGGTGCTGCCTCGTTGTCCGGTTCTGTCACACCCCCGGCCTAGCCTCGTGGTGACCGACGGTGGTGGGCCCTCTCCGGTCCGCCATCGGCGATGCGTCAGGAGGCGTGCATGCTCATCGACTGCGACACCTGCGGGGTCCGGGGCGCCGGCTGCCCCGGCTGCCTGGTGACCGCGCTGCTCGACACCGGCTCCGCGGCCGCCGACCTGGGCCCCGACGAGCACCGGGCGATCGAGGCGTTCGCCCGGGCCGGCTTCGAGGTGCAGGTGCTGCCCGCCCCGCCGGCGCCCCGGCGGCCGGCCCGCCGCCGCCGGGTCGCCTGATCCCGCTCGGCCACCACGGTCACCGCGCCGCGCGGGCCTTAGGATGAGCGCTCACGGCGGGAGGGAGCGGCATGAGGCGGGCACGGCGCGACGGGACGGGGCGGTGACCCCGCGCGGCTGGGCGGTGCTGACCCTGGCCGGGCTGGCCGTCGCGCTGCTGGTCGCCGCAGCGCTGCTGGTCCCGTGGAGCCGGCCGCCGGCACCCCGGGCCGACCAGCTCGCGGCGCTGCGCGCGCTCCCGGTCGACCAGGTGGCCCGGGGCCGGGCCTTCCACGGCGCGCTGCGCCCGGCGGGCTGGTCGGCGCTCGTCGTCGGCCTGGTGGTGGCCCTGCTGCTCGGCCTCACCCCGGTCGGCGGTCGCCTCGTCGAGCTGGCCGGCCGGCCGTTCGGCGGGCACTGGGCCGCCCAGGCGGTGCTCGGCGGGCTGGCCGTGATGTTCCTGGCCGACCTGCTCACCCTGCCCTTCGCCGCCTGGCGGCAGACCGTGCTGAACCGCTACGGGCTGAGCACCCAGGGCTGGGGCGGCTGGGCCGTCGACCTGCTCAAGTCGTACGCGGTGAGCGCCGTCATCGGCGCGCTCGTCCTGCTCGGCTTCTACACCGTGGTCCGGCTCTCCCCGCGCTGGTGGTGGGCGTTCGGCGCGGCCGGCGCCGCCGCGCTGGTGGTGCTTCTGTCGTTCGTGCTGCCGGTGCTGGTCGAGCCGGTGTTCAACCGGTTCACCCCCATGGAGCCCGGCCCGCTGCGCACCGAGCTGACCAGCCTGGCGGCCCGCGACGGGGTGCCCGTGCGCGACGTGCTGGTCGCCGACGCCTCGCGGCGGACCCGGGCCGTCAACGCGTACGTCTCGGGGCTGGGGCCGACCCGGCGGGTGGTGGTCTACGACACCCTGCTGCGCGAGGCGGACCCGGCGGAGGTCACCAGCGTGGTCGCCCACGAGCTGGGGCACGCCAAGGACCGGGACGTCTGGACCGGCACGCTCATGGGCGCGCTGGGCGCCGCCGCCGCGGTGGTGGCCCTCTACCTGATCGGGTCCTGGGCGCCGCTGCTGCGGCTGGCCGGGGTCGACTCGATCGCCCAACCACGGGCGTTCCCGCTGCTGATCGCGCTGGTCACGGTGGCCGGCCTGATGGCCACGCCGGTGCAGGCGCTGGTCTCCCGGCGGGTCGAGGCCCGGGCCGACGCGCACGCGCTGGCGCTCACCGGCGACCCGGTCACGTTCGAGGCGATGCAGCGCCGGCTGGCCGGCGTCAACCTGGCCGACCCCGACCCGCCCCGCTGGGAATACCTCTGGTCGGCGTCCCACCCGTCCACCGTGGAGCGGATGGCCGCCGCCCGCGCCTACGCCAGGGAGTCCGGCGGATGAGCCGCACCTTGCTGATCACCAACGACTTCCCGCCGCGCCCCGGTGGCATCCAGTCGTTCGTGCACAACCTGGCGGTGCGCCAGCCCCCCGGCTCCGTGGTGGTCTACGCGTCGAGCTGGCGGGGCGCGGCCAAGTTCGACGCCGACCAGCCCTTCGAGGTGGTCCGCGAGCGGACCAAGGTGCTGCTGCCCACCCCGCTCGTGGCCCGCCGTGCGGCGCGCCTGGCCCGGGCGTACGACTGCGACACGGTGTGGTTCGGCGCGGCGGCCCCGCTGGGGCTGCTCGCGGCGGGGCTGCGCCGTCGGGCCGGGATCGGCCGGGCCGTGGCGCTCACCCACGGGCACGAGGCCGGCTGGGCCGCGCTGCCGGGCGCCCGGACGGCGCTGCGCCGGATCGGCCGGGGCGTCGACGTCACCACCTACCTCGGCGAATACACCCGGGTCCGGCTGGCCCGGGTGCTCGACGGGGTGACCGAGCTGCGCCGGCTCGCCCCGGGCGTCGACGTGGACACCTACCACCCCGGCGTCGACGGCGAGCGGGTGCGGGTGCGGCTGGGGCTGGCCGACCGGCCGGTCGTGGTCTGCGTCTCGCGCCTGGTTCCGCGCAAGGGTCAGGACATGCTCATCCGGGCGATGCCGGAGATCCGCCGCCGGGTGCCGGACGCCGCGCTGCTGGTGGTCGGCGGCGGCCCCTACCGCGCGACGCTGGAGAAGCTGGCCCGGCAGACCGGGGTCGAACGCGACGTGGTGTTCACCGGCTCGGTGCCCTCGGCCGAGCTGCCCGCGCACTACGCCGCCGGCGACGTCTACGCGATGCCCTGCCGGACCCGCAACCGCGGCCTGGACGTCGAGGGCCTGGGGATCGTCTACCTGGAGGCCAGCGCGACCGGGCTGCCGGTGGTGGCCGGCGACTCCGGCGGCGCGCCGGACGCGGTCCGCGAGGGGGAGACCGGCTACGTGGTCCGCGGCCGGGACGTGCCCCAGCTCGCCGACCGGGTGGCCACCCTGCTCGCCGACCGGGACCTGGCCCGCCAGCTCGGCGCCGCCGGCCGGGCCTGGGTGGAGCGGGAGTGGCGCTGGGAGACCCAGGCCGACCGGATGGCCGCCCTGCTCGCCGGCTGACCCCGGCCCGGAAGCCGGGCCGGGGTCGCGAACGCGAACCGGTCAGGTGCGGACCAGGGCCGGCTCCGCCGGCACCGGCCGCGGCGACCGCCGGGCGAGCCGACCCGGCCACCAGGTGCGCACGCCGAGGTCCAGGGTCAGCGCCGGGATCAGCAGGCTGCGCACCAGCAGCGTGTCGAGCAGGATGCCGACCGCCACGATGACGCCCATCTGCACGGACGGCACCAGCGGCAGCACCAGCAGCGCGCCGAAGGTCGCGGCCAGCACCACGCCCGCGCTGGTGATCACCCCGCCGGTGACGGTCAGCGCGCGCAGCACACCCGGCCGGTGCCCGATCCGGGCGACCTCCTCCCGGGCCCGGGTCATCAGGAAGATCGTGTAGTCAACACCGAGCGCCACCAGGAACAGGAACGCCTGCAACGGGACCCCGACGAAGAGATGGGGGTGGCCCAGCGCGTCCAGCAGCAGCCCGGCGGCCCCCATGGCGGCCGCGTACGACAGGACGACGCTGACCATCAGCAGCAGCGGCGCGACCAGCGACCGGAGCAGCAGCACCAGGATGACCAGGACGACGGCGAGCACCAGCGGGATGACCACCCGGTTGTCCCGGTTCACCGTGTGCTCCTCGTCGAGGATGGTGGCGGTCCGCCCGCCGACCAGGGCCCGCGCGTCGGGCACCGCGTGCACGGCGGTCCGCAGCCGGGTCACCGTGTCCCGGGCGGCGTCGCTGTCCGGCGCGGCGGCGAGCACCGCCGGCACCCGGACCCACCGGCCGTCCGCCGGGCGTTCCGGCGCGCCCACCTCGGCGACGCCCGGCACCGCGCGGGCGGCGGCCACCACCTCATCGGCCGTCCCGGCGGCGGCCAGGATCTCGGCGGGCGCGGCCGAGCCGCCCGGGTAGTGGGCCGCGATCAGCCGCTGCCCGGTGACCGAGCCGACCTCGGTGGTGAACGACTCGTCGTCGGGCAGGCCCAGGCCGAGGTTGCCGATGCCCAGGGTCAGCGCGGCCAGCGCGGCGGCGGTGCCGAGCCAGACCGCCCGGGGCCGGCCGGCGACGAGGCCGGCGATCCGCCGCCAGATCCCGTGGTCGGCGGTGTGGTCGCGGGTGTCGGCGCCGGGGGCGTACCGGGGCACGAACGGCCAGAACAGCCACCGGCCGCAGAGCACCAGCACCGCGGGCAGCAGGGTGGTCATGGCCAGCAGCGCCGCGGCGATGCCGACCGCGCCGACCGGACCCAGGCCGCGGGTGGCCGGCAGGTCGGCCGCGAGCAGGCAGAGCAGTCCGATCGCGACGGTCGCCGCCGAGGCGCAGACCGCCCCGGCCGAGCGGCGCAGGGCGGCCGCCATGGCGGCGTGCCGGTCGGCGTGCCGTCGCAGCTCCTCCCGGTAGCGGGCGATGAGCAGCAGGGCGTAGTCCACCCCGACACCGAAGACCAGCACGGTGAGGATGGTCTGGCTCTGGAAGTCGACGGCCAGCCCGGCGTGCCGGGCCAGGAGGTAGACCACCGCCCCGGCCAGCTGGTTGGCGACGGCCACCGCGACCAGCGGGATGAGCCACAGCACCGGGCTGCGGTAGGTGACCAGCAGGAGCAGGGCGACGGTGAGCGCGGTGGCCAGCAGCAGCGCGCCGTCCATTCCGGAGAACGCGTCGAAGACGTCGTGCTCGGCGGCCGCGTCCCCGGTCAGCGCGGTGCGCAGGCCGGGTGGCGCGCCGTCGGCCAGCCGGTCCTTGAGCCCGTCGACCGCCTCGGCGCGCCGCTCGTCGTCGAGGCTGACCGGCAGGGACAGCAGCAGCGCCCGGCCGTCGGCGGAGGCCACCGGCGGGGACACCGCGCCGCCGTCGGCGTACCGGGCGAAGGCGGCCCGGTCGGCCTCGGCCCGGGCCCGGTCGGCCGGGGTGAGGCCGCTGTCGCGGACGTAGACGGCGATGGCGAGGGGGTGGCGCGACTCGGGGAAGGCCGCCTCGGCCCGCTGCACCGCCCGGCTGCTCTCGGCCCCGGCCGGCAGCGCGCCGAGCGTCGAGTTGTCCTGCACCTCGCCGAGCTTCAGGGCGAGCGGGCCGGCCGCCACGAGCAGCGCCAGCCAGAGGAGGAGGACCGCGTACTTGCCGCGGCGGCCGGCGGGCAGGCCGGCCAGGCGTTGCGGGGACATCCCGGTTCCCTTTCGTCGTCACGGTTGCGGGGTCGGCGACCCCACAACCGATCCTTCGGGCCGGCGCGGTCCGGGTCAGGGGTGCCAGCGCGCCGGCCGGGGTGGTGCCAGCACCACCGATCCCGCGCGGCCGGTGCCGCAGAATGGGCCCGTGGACGGCGTACGCGGACTCCTCCGCACCTGGATCCGGCCCGGCGCGGTCACCGCCGCACAGGGGCTGCTGATCGCCCTGCTGTCGTTGACCACGCACGTCGCGCTCTTCGTGCTGTCGCTGGTGTCGCTGCTGCTGATCCCGGTGTTCGGCGTGGGGTTCGCGCTGTTCCCGGTGGCCACCGCGCTGGTCCGGTTCTGTGCCGGGCTGCACCGCCGGCTGGCCCGCTGGGGCGGGGTCGAGATGGCCACGCCCTACCGGCCGGCGCCGGCGGGGGCGCAGTTCGGCACCTGGCGGCGGTTCCGCTGGGTCGTGGGTGACCCGGCCACCTGGCGCGACCTGTCCTGGCTGCTGCCCGGCGCGGTCACCGGCGCGGTCTGCCTGGCCGCCTTCGTCCTGCCGCTGTACGGCCTGGAGGGGATGCTCGGGCTCCCGCTCGTGCTGCACCTGACCGTCGGCTTCGGCTACGGCCCGTTCTGGCCGATCGACAACCTCGCCGAGGCGCTGCTCTGCTTCCCGCTGGGGGCGTTGTTCCTGGCCGGCGGGCTGGCCGCCGGACGCTGGCTGGTCTGGCTGCACCTGGCCTTCGCCCGGTTCTTCCTGCCGCCGACCCGCACGGCCGAGCTGGCGCTGCGGGTCCGCCAGCTCACCGTCACCCGGGCCGACACGGTGGACGCGCAGGCTGCCGAGCTGCGGCGCATCGAGCGGGACCTGCACGACGGGGCGCAGGCCCGGATCGTCGCGCTGAGCATGAGCATCGGCCTGGCCGAGCAGCTCGTGGGGGACGACCCGGAGGCGGTGCGGCGGCTGCTCGCCGAGGCCCGGGAGACCAGCGGGCAGGCCCTGGCCGAGCTGCGCGGGCTGGTGCGCGGCATCCACCCGCCGGTGCTCGCCGAGCGCGGCCTGGCGGGCGCCGTACGCGCGCTGGCGCTGGCCGTGCCGCTGCCGGTGGCGGTGACCGTCGACCTGCCGGGCCGCCCGGCCGCTCCCGTGGAGTCCGCCGCGTACTTCGCGGTGGCCGAGGGGCTGGCGAACGTCAGCAAGCACAGCGGGGCGTCCCGGGCCTGGGTCGAGCTCGGCCATGCCGACGGGCGGCTGACCATCGTGGTCGGTGACGACGGGCGGGGCGGCGCCGACCCGGCGGCGGGCAGCGGCCTGGCGGGGATGGGGCGCCGCCTGGCCGCGTTCGATGGGACGATGGTGGTCACCAGTCCGGCCGGTGGGCCCACCGTCATCAGCATGGAGCTGCCGTGCGAGTTGTCATCGCCGAGGATCTCGCCCTCCTCCGGGACGGGCTGATCCGCATCCTGGGGGCGTTCGGCTGCGAGGTTGTCGCGGCCGTCGACAACGGACCGGCGGTGCTGCCGGCGCTGGTCGCGCACCGCCCGGACGTCGCGGTGCTCGACGTCCGGCTGCCGCCGACCTTCACCGACGAGGGGCTGCAGGCCGCCATCCGGGCCCGCGCCCAGATCCCCGGCCTGCCGATCCTCGTGCTGTCCCAGCACGTCGAGCAGCTCTACGCCCGGGAGCTGCTCTCCGACCGGGCCGGTGGGGTGGGCTACCTGCTCAAGGACCGGGTGTCCCACGTGGACCAGTTCATCGACGCGGTGCGCCGGGTGGCGGACGGTGGCACCGTCATGGACCCGGAGGTGGTCGCCCAGCTGCTGGCCAGCCGGTCCGGGGCGGGGCCGCTGGACGAGCTGACCCCCCGGGAGCGGGAGGTCCTCGGCCTGATGGCCGAGGGCCGGTCCAACGCCGCGGTGGCGGCCCGGCTCTTCGTCACCGAGAAGGCGGTCAACAAGCACATCAACAACATCTTCAGCAAGCTGCGGATGCCGCCGTCCGGCGACGACAACCGGCGGGTGCTGGCCGTGCTGGCCTATCTGCACGGGGAGGACGGCCGTCGGCCGCGGACCCCGGCCTGACGCGGTCAGGACGCGGTGTCGGTGAGGGCGGGGGAGCAGCGGTCCAGGTGCGGCGCGGCCGGCCCGGGGCGGCCGAAGTGCCAGCCCTGCCCGGCGTCGCAGCCGATCGCGCGCAGCCGGTCCGCCTGGTCGGCCGTCTCCACCCCCTCGGCCGTCACGGTCAGGCCGAGGGCGTGCGCCAGCGAGACCAGCGAGGCGAGGATCCGCTCGTCGGTGCGGCTGCCCGGGTCGTCGGCCGGTGCGCGCAGCCCGGCCACGAACTCACCGGCCACCTTCAGCTCGCTCACCGGCAGGTCCCGCAGGTACGCGAGGTTGCAGTAGCCGGTGCCGAAGTCGTCGATGGCCACCCGGACGCCGAGGTCGGCCAGCACCCGCAGGGCGCGGACCGGCTCGGCCACGGTGCTCATCATGGTGCTCTCGGTGATCTCCAGCTGCAGCCGTTCGGCGGGCAGGCCGGTGCGCCGCAGCACCCCCTGCACCTCCTGCACGAGCTCGGGCCGGTGCAGCTGGCGGACGGCGAGGTTGACGCTGACGAACGGCGCACCGGCCGGCCCGTCCGCCCAGGTGGTCGCCTCGCGGCACGCCTCGGCCAGCACCCAGCTGCCGAGGCGGACGATCAGGCCGGTCTCCTCGGCCAGCGGGATGAAGCTGTCCGGGCGGAGCACGCCCAGCTCGGGGTGGCGCCAGCGCACCAGCGCCTCCATGCCGACCACCCGGCCGTCGCGCAGCCCGGTCAGCGGCTGGTAGTCGAGATAGAACTCGCCCCGGTCGAGCGCGGCGGGGATGGCGGCGGAGAGGGCGTACCGGGCCAGCTCCCGGCGGTTGCGGTCGGCGTCGAACAGCGACCAGCGGGCCCCGCCGGCCGCCTTGGCCCAGTGCAGGGTGCTGTCCGCCGCGCGCATCAGCTCCATCGGCGAGGTGTCGGCCACCTGCCGCTCGACGATGCCGATGCTGGCCGACACGGTCAGCTCGTGCCCGTCGACCAGCGCGGGCTCGCTCACCGCGGCCAGGGCCGCCTCGGCCACCTTCACCACGTCCTCGGTGCAGCCGGCGCGCTCGACCAGGATGACGAACTCGTCGCCGCCCAGCCGGGCCACCAGGTGCTCGCCCAGCACCCGCCGCAGCCGCCGTGCCACCGACACCAGCAGCGAGTCGCCGACCTGGTGACCGAGGGAGTCGTTGACCACTTTGAACCGGTCCAGGTCGAGGAAGCAGACCCCGATCCGGTCCGCGCCGCGGCCGGGCGCCGTGATGGCGGCGGTGAGCCGCTCGGTGAACAGCGTGCGGTTGGGCAGGCCGGTCAGCGGGTCGTGGGTGGCCTGGTGCCGGAACCGGGCCTCGCTGTCCCGCAGGGCCCGTTCGGCCTGCGCCCGGGCCATCATGGCGGCCCGCCGGATGGCCTCCTGCTCGTCCAGCGTGCGGTCGCGCAGCGCGCGGGCGTAGCCGGTGGCCACGGTGGCCAGCAGCCGGGCCATCCGGTCCTCGACGTCGTCCACGACCAGGTCGAGGTCCCGGACGAGGCGGAGCTGGATCACCTCGATGGTGCGGCCGAGCCCCTCGGCGGAGGCGATGTGCGACTGCACCAGCTCGGCGCCGACCTGCTGGCCGATCCGCAGGTCGAACGGGTCGGCGCGCAGCGCCAGCGCGAGCCGCTCGGTGAGCCGCTGGAGCAGGGCCTCCAGCTGGGCCTGGGTCATCGGCAGGTAGCTGGTCCCGGAGACCGCCTTGGCCCAGGCCCGGGCGAAGGCGCCGGGGCGGGAGCGGGTGGTGGCGGTGGCCCGCTCGTCACCCACCGAGCCGCCCGACACCGCCCATGAAGACCGCCTGCTCGGCGTTCTCGGCCTGCTCCGGGGCGTCCGGCCGCCACTGCGGCACCCAGACCACGCCCGGGTCGACCAGCTCGAAGCCGGCGAACAGGGCGGTCAGCTCGGCTCGGCTGCGGATGAAGAGCTGGTTGTCGGTGCGCCGGTAGACCCGCTCGGCCTCGGCCCGCTCGCCGGTGCCGGCCCGCCCGTCGTCGCTGGCCTGCGACATGACCAGGTAACTGCCGGGGGCCAGTGCCTCGCGCAGCGTCCGCAGGCAGTCCTCCGGGCGGTCCGCGTCGGGGATGAAGTGCAGCACCGCCACGATCATCACGGCGACCGGCTGGGAGAAGTCCAGCAGCCGGAGCACGTCGGGGTGGCGGAGGATCGCCTCCGGCCGGCGCAGGTCCTCCTGCACCACGGCGGCACGGTCGTTGCCGGCCAGGATCTCCTGGCTGTGCGCCACGGCGACCGGGTCGACGTCGACGTAGACCACCCGGGACTCCGGGTCGATCCGCTGGGCGATCTCGTGCACGTTGCCCACCGTCGGGATGCCGGAGCCGATGTCGAGGAACTGGCGGATCCCGGAGTCGGCCAGGAACTGCACCGCCCGGCGGAGGAAGGCCCGGTTGGCCTGGGCCATCAGCGGGGCCTCCGGGACGGCCTCCACCATGGCCCGGGCGGCCGCCCGGTCGGCCGCGAAGTTGTGCGAGCCGCCGAGGTAGTAGTCGTACATGCGTGCCACGCTGGGGCGCTCGATGTCGATGGTCTCGGGTGCCCAGTCCGGCCGCTGCATGCGCTTGCCCCTTTGTGTCGGCGACGCGCGGGGGTCACCGCCGCGCGGATCACCCGGGTATTCTGCCCGCCCGCCGTCGCGCTGCAAAGACCACCGTCGCTCCGCGTCCGGCTCCTCACCGTACGCGGTCAGGGGGTGCCCGGAATGCCGGAGAGGCCCGCGTCCGGGGTGCGGACGGGGCCTCTCCGGCGTCGTGCTGGCGGGACGCCGTCAGAACTTCGGCGCGTCCGGGGCCTCCAGGAGCCCCAGCCGCAGCGCGGTCATCAGCGCCTGGGCGCGGTTGGCGGCGCCGAGCTTCTCGTAGAGCTTCGAGATGTGCGTCTTGGCCGTCGACTCGCTGACGAACAGCTGCTTGGCGATGCCCGCGACGCTCATGCCGTCGGCGAGCAGCCGCAGCACCTGACCCTCGCGGGGGGAGAGCTGCGGGCCGGACGGGGCCAGCCGGCGCTTCATGGCCTCGGCCAGGTCGGCCGCGGTGAACGCGCTGGGGGAGGAGGCGGCGTGCCGGGCGGCGGCCACCACCTCGTCGGCCGGGGCGGTCTTCGGCACGAACGCGCTCGCCCCCGCCTCCAGGGCACCGAAGAGCTGGTCGTCGCCCGCGTACATGGTGAGCACGACGATGCCCATCGACGCGCTGGACTTGCGCAGGGCGCGGGTGGCCTCCAGGCCGCTGCCGTCGGGCAGCCGCAGGTCCATGATCACTACGTCCGGCTGGAGCGCGCCGGCCTGGCGCACACCCTCCGCGGCCGTGGCGGCCTCGCCCACGACCTCGAACTGCCGGTCCCGCTCGAAGGCGTGCCGCAGACCCTTACGGATCAGATCGTGATCGTCGACAAGGAGAACCTTGGTCCGGGTGGCCGGTGTCGGGCTGGTGGTCATCCTCGGGTTACTCCCCTTCTGCTGCTGCGCTGCCGCGCACCTTATCGCGCCGGGGCGAGGAGCCGAGTACCACCGCCACGGTCGTGCCGCTGGGTTGCCGCGGCCTGATCTCCAACCGGCCCCGGATACGTTCCGCCCTCTCGGCCATGATCGCAAGACCGTAGTGCCCGTCGGGGCGCTGGTCACCGATGCCGTGACCGTCATCCGACACTTCAATTTGCGCGTACGGGGGGTCCACCTCACACGTGACCCAGAGATTTGCCGCCCCGGCGTGCTTGCGCGCGTTGGTCACCGCCTCCTGCGCGATGCGCAGCAGCTCGGCTTCCGTGGCGGCGGGCAGCCGGGCGGTGGACTCGTCCAGGGACAGGTGCACCCGCAGCCCGCCGGAGGCGCCGACGGTGCGGGCGTACTCGGCGATGGCGGCGGCCAGGCCGCCGTGCCGGTCCACCTCGCTGCGCAGCTCGAACAGGCTCAGCCGCAGCTCGGTGATCACCCGGGTGACCTCCTGGCGCAGCGTGCGCAGCGAGTCGGCGGTCTCCTCGGCGTCGTCGTGCACGGTGGCCAGGGCGTTGTCGATGCCGTACCCGACCATCACCAGCTCCTGGGCGACCCCGTCGTGGATCTCCCGGGCCAGCCGCTGCCGCTCCTCGTTGGTGGCCAGCGAGCGCACCTCGTCGAAGAGCAGCGCGGCCTCCAGGCGCAGCGCCGCCGGGCCGGTCAGCGCGGTCACCCGGGACACCACCGGCGGCGGGTACGCGTGCGCGGTGTCCGCCTCGACGACCACGAGGCCGACCGTGCGCACCCCGGCGACCAGCGGCACGATCAGCGCCGAGACCTCCCCGGACTGCCGGGAGCGGGCCTGCGAGCGGGCCGAGGTGGTCGGCTGCTGGCTGGCCCAGGCGTCGGCGATGGCCGAGTCCGCGTCGAGCGTGGTCTCCCAGTCCACCCGGTCCGCCCCGATCTGGGCGAGCACCACGAGCCGGCCGCCCCCGCTGGCGGACAGCACCGCGCCCCGGTCGGTCTTCGCCACCACCCGCAGCTCCTCCAGCAGGTGCTCGGAGATGCCCCCCGGGTCCAGGGTGGCGCCGGGGAGCTGGCGGGCGACCGTGCGCAGCTGGGTGAGCAGCCGGGTGGCCTCCGCGTACGGCTGGGGCTTGCCCTCGCCGCGGACCCGCAGCACCCGCTGGAGCATGCCGGCGGTGTAGAGGCCGAGGCCGGCCAGGATCAGCCACTGCGCGCAGACCGCCAGGTAGCCGGGCTGGCCGAGCTGCGGCTCACCGCCCACCTCGGTGAAGGCCGCGCTGACCAGCAGCGTGGCCGCAACGACCACGAGCAGTGCCGCCCCCTCACGGAACCGGCGGCGCAGCGCCGTCACGGTGACCGGCACGGCGAGGTACGGCAGCACCGCCGAGGCGCCCAGCCCGCCGGTGACCCCGGTGAGGTGGGTGTCGGCGGCGACCTGGCTGGCCGCCAGCCCGAGGACCACCACCTCGGCGAAGCGGCTGATCGGGGCGAGCAGGCGGTGCTGGGGGGCCAGCACGGCGGGCAGCCCGGCGACGCCGAGCAGGGCGATCCACCACAGCTGGGTGGCGTCGCGGGTGGCGAACAGGGTCAGGGCGGCGACCAGCGCGAGGAGGACCACGCGCGCCGCCGCCGCGAGGGGCTGCGTCTGCGGTTGGCTGGGTGTCGAGGCGGGCACGTGACGGATGGTAGTCAGCCCCGGTAGATGTCCGCGATCTCCGCCGCGTACGTCTTGTGCACGACCTGCCGCTTGACCTTGAGCGAGGGGGTCAGCTCGCCGGTCGCCTCGGTGAAGTCCTGCGGCAGGATCCGGAACACCTTGATCGCCTCGGCCTTGGAGACCGACTGGTTGGCCTGGTCGATCGCGGTCTGCACCTCGGCCCGCAGCGTCTCGTCCCCGCGCAGGTCGGCGACGGTCGTGTCCGCCGGGCGGCCGTTCGCGGCCAGCCACTTCGGCAGCGCCTCCTCGTCGATGGTGACCAGCGCCGCGATGAACGGCTGCCGGTCGCCGACCACCAGGCACTGACTGATCAGCGGGTGCGCCCGCACCTGGTCCTCGAGCACCGCCGGGGCGACGTTCTTGCCGCCGGCGGTCACGATGATCTCCTTCTTGCGGCCGGTGATGGAGAGGAATCCGTCCTCGTCGAGCTGGCCCAGGTCGCCGGTGCGGAACCAGCCGTCGGCGCTCAGCGCCTCGGCGGTGGCCGTCTCGTTGTGCCAGTAGCCCGAGAAGATGATCTCCCCGGCGATCAGGATCTCGCCGTCGTCGTCGATGCGGATGGTGACGCCCGGCAGCGGCCGGCCGACCGTGCCGATCCGGGTGTGGCCGGGCAGGTTCGCGGCGGCGGCCGGCGCGGTCTCGGTGAGGCCGTAGCCCTCGCAGATGGTCACCCCGATGCCGCGGAAGAAGTGCCCGAGCCGGCTGCCGAGCGGGGCGCCGCCGGAGATCGCGTCCCGGCACCGGCCGCCCATCGCCGCCCGCAGCTTGCCGTAGACCAGCTTGTCGAAGACCGCGCGCTGGGCGCGCAGCCCCACGCTCGGCCCGTCCGGGGTCTCCAGCGCCTCGCTGTAGGCGATGGCGACCTTCTCGGCCCGGTCGAAGATCCTGCCCTTCCCGTCGGCCTCGGCCTTCTGCCGCGCGCCGTTGTAGACCTTCTCGAAGACCCGGGGTACGGAGAGCACGAAGGTCGGCTTGAACTCCTGGAGCTCGCCGACCAGGTTCTTGGTGTCCGAGCAGTGCGCCATGGTGGCCCGGGCCTGCACGACGCCGACCTGGATGAGCCGGGCGAAGGCGTGCGCGAGCGGCAGGAAGAGCAGGGTGGAGGCGCCCTGGCGGAACAGGTTCGGCAGCACCGGCACGGCGTTGGTGATGTCGGCGTAGATGTTGCGGTGGGTCAGCACGCAGCCCTTGGGGCGGCCGGTGGTGCCGCTCGTGTAGATGATGGTGGCGACGTCGTCGGCCTTCAGCGTCGAGCGGCGTACCTCGACGTCGGCCGGGTCGACCGCCGCGCCGGCGGCGACCAGCTCGTCGACGGCGCCCAGCTCGATCTGCCAGACCTCGCGCAGCTCGGGCAGCCGGTCGCGGACCCCGGCGACAAGGGTGGCGTGCGCGGTGCTCTCCACGACGACGGCGACCGCGCCGGAGTCGGAGAGGATCCAGGCGGCCTGCTCGGCGCTGGAGGTCTCGTAGATCGGCACGGTGATCGCGCCGGCGGCCCAGATCGCGTAGTCGAGAAGGGTCCACTCGTAGCGGGTGCGGCTCATCAACCCGACCCGGTCGCCGGGGGAGACACCGGCCGCCACCAGGCCGCGGGCCACCGCGACGACCTCGTCGCGGAACTGCCGGCAGGTCACGTCGACCCACGCGCCGGTGGTGCCCTCGGCGCGCCGGACGAACTGCACGGCGTCGGGGGCGACCTCGGCGTTGTCCCAGACCGGGTCGGTCAGGTTGGCCGCGTCGCCGACGGTGACGATCGGCGGAACGGAGAACTCGCGCACCTGCACTCCCTCGTGCTCGCACTGGCCGGGCCGGCCGTGGTCGGCTCTGTCGAAACCTACCCGCCCGCCCCCGGGGAGCGGGTAGGGAGGTTGCCCGCCCGGCTGGTGGGACACAACCGGCCGGACGCGCCGCGACGGGCGGGGGTGGAGCGGCGCGGGGAGGTCCGGCGCCGGGTAGCCTCCCCCCATGGCGGACTCCTCCACCCAGTCGATCGTCGTCGGCGCGTCACCGGACCGGGTGGCGGCGGTCATCTGCGACTTCCCCCGCTACCCGGAGTGGGCCGAGGCGGTGCGGCGGGCCGAGGTGATCGAGGAGTACGAGGACGGTTACGCCAGCCAGGTCCGGTTCACCATCGACGCGGGCGTGATGGCCGACGAGTACGTGCTGGCCTACGAGTACGCCGAGGACATCTCCCGGATCGAGTGGCACCTGGTGGCGCCCTCGAAGATGCAGAAGTCCCAGCACGGGTCCTACGACCTCGTCGGTAACCCGGACGGAACGACCACGGTGACCTACACCCTCGAGGTGGAGTTGTCCGTGGGGATGCTCGGCATGTTTCGCCGCAAGGCCGAGAAAATGATCATGGACGCGGCGTTGAAGCAGCTCAAGCGCCGGGTAGAAGCACTCGGTGCGGCCCACTGACCCGACCGTCGTCCCGGTTGTCACGAAGGAGCCGAACCATGGGCACCACTGATCCGGGTTCGGCCCGGGAAGAGGCCGAGCGCCTCGTCGCCATGCTGCTGGCCACCGCGAAGCTGGCCGCCGCCACGCCCGGCTCCGGTCCCTGGGGTCCGCTGGGCGGGATCCTCTCGGGTGTCCTCGGTCACACCCCGGGCGGCGCCGAGGGATCGGCCACGGCAGGCGGCGGCGGGGGTTTCGCCACCGGCTCACCGGAATGCTGTGTCTGCCCGGTCTGTCGCGGTATCGCGGCGTTGCGGGACCCGAGTCCGGAATTCGCCGAGCGGCTCGCCACCGGAGCCGGTGATCTGGCCGCCGGAGTGGCCAGCCTGCTGCGCGCGTTCGCCCCGGCGGAGCCGGCCGGGGCGGGCGGCCCCGCGACGGCGACCGGGTCCGACGGGGCGGCCGCCGGGACCGTGGCGGGGGACCACGTGTGGCGCGAGGCGACCCGTACCGGGCATGATTCTCAGCCGGCACCCGAGCAGGACGTGTGGTCCGCCGCCACCCGGGGGGAGGGCGCGGCCGAGGCGGGTGCCTCCGTGCCGCCCGCCGATGCCGCCGGGCCGGACGTGCCGGCGCCGAGCCGGCCGCCGGCCGGCCGTCCCGTGGTGCCCGCCTCGCGGGCGTCCGGCGAGGTGGGCGAGGACGCACCAGGCGACGGAGCCTGACCACCGGACATCCCGGGTCGCACGGCCGGTCCTCGGCCGGGCCCGGGCAGCACAGCAGAGGGGAGTGGCAGCGGTGACGCTGACCATCGGAGTCGACGTCGGTGGCACGAAGGTGGCCGGCGGTGTCGTGGACGACACCGGCACGGTTCTCGTGCACGCCCGACGGGACACCCCCGCCGACGACGTGGCGAAGACCCGCGACGTCATCACCGAGCTGGTCACCGAGCTGGCCACCGGCCGGACGATCGGCGCGGTGGGCATCGGCGCGGCCGGCTGGATCGACGCCTCCCGCTCCACCGTGCTCTTCGCCCCCAACCTGGCCTGGCGGGACGAGCCGCTGCGCGAGTACGTCAGCAACGCCACCGGCCTGCCGGTGATCGTGGAGAACGACGGCAACGTCGCGGCCTGGGCGGAGTTCCGCTACGGCGCCGCCCGGCACGCCGACGACTCGATGGTCATGTTCACCATCGGCACCGGCGTGGGCGGCGGGATCGTGCTCGGCGGCGAGCTGGTCCGCGGGGCCCACGGCATCGCGGCCGAGCTGGGGCACATGCTCACCGTGCCGGACGGCCACCAGTGCGGCTGCGGCCGGCTGGGCTGCATCGAGCAGTACGCCAGCGGCAGCGCCCTGGTCCGCTTCGCCCGTGCCGCCGCACGTCAGGAGCCGCACCGGGCCGCCGCGCTGCTGGAGCTGGCCGGCGGCGAGGCCGAGGGGATCACCGGTCCGATGGTGACCGCCGCCGCGAAGGGCGGCGACCCGGTCTCGGCCGAGGCGTTCGCCCAGGTCGGCCGCTGGCTGGGCACCAGCCTCGCGGACATGGCGCAGATCCTCGACCCGCAGGTGCTGGTGGTCGGCGGTGGCGTGATCGACGCCGGCGACCTGCTGCTCGGCCCGACCCGCCGGTCGTTCACCGACGCCCTGGCGCAGCGCAGCCGCCTGCCCGTCGCCGAGGTGCGCCCCGCCGAGCTGGGCAACACGGCCGGCGTCATCGGCGCCGCCGACCTGGCCCGGCGAATCTGACGTGGCGGCAGCAGGCGTGCCGCTGCGCGTGGTGTCCTACAACATCCACAGCCAGCGGGACGACACGGCGGCGCTGGCCGAGGTGGTCCGGGCGGCCGAGCCGGACGTGGTGATCGTCCAGGAGGGCCCGCGGCGGTTCCGGTGGCGGCAGAAGTGCGCCTCGCTGGCCGACTCGTTCGGGCTGGTCGTCGCGGCCGGCGGCCTGCCGTCGCTGGGCAACCTGCTGCTGACCAGCCTGCGCGTCCGGGTGACGGCCACCCGCTGCCAGCGCTACCCGCTGACCCCGGGGCGGCACCTGCGCGGTGCCGCGTACGCCGAGTGTCTCGTGGGCGGCACCCGGTTCCTGCTGGCCGGCTCCCACCTCTCCACCGACCCGGTGGAGCGGCCCGCCCAGGCGGCCGCGTTCAAGCGGGAACTGGCCGCCGCGACGCTGCCCGTGGTGGCGGGCGCCGACCTGAACGAGGGGCCCGACGGGTCGGCCTGGCGGACCGTCGCGGAGGGACTGACCGACGCGGCGGTCGCCATGGACCGGGCCGACCGGCTCACCTACTCCTGCGCGAACCCCCGCCGGCGCATCGACGCCCTCTTCGTCGACCCCCGGATCAGCGTGGTCGACTACGACGTGGTGGACACCCCGCGGACGCGGCAGGCCAGCGACCACTTCCCGGTCCTCGTGGACCTGCTGCTGCCCGCGGCCGGCTGACGCCCTCGGCACTGTCCGCCCCGGCCACCTGCCCGCACCGGCCACCTGCCCTCGTCGTGCCACGGTCCGGCGCGGGCCGGTGGCGCGCCGATGGCCGGGTGACCGACCGTGACATCGCCGGCTCCCACCGCCCACACTGAGTGACCGATCGGCTCGTCACGCAGCGCGACGGACGCCGGTCGCCGCGACACTCCGCCCCGAGACGGCTGGACAACGGCGGGCATTGTCGGCAGGATTTCGCACCGACCCGGCACTCGTGCCGCACAAAAGGAGATTCCCGGTGTCCTCCTCCACCGACCTCGGCCGTCCCGATCCGGACCCGGCGGTCGCCCCGACCACGGACGGCCGCCCGGTCTCCGACCGGGGCGACACCGTCTGCGTCATCGGCGCCGGGGCCAGCGGCCTGACCGCCGTGAAGAACCTCCGCGAGGCCGGCTTCGGCGTGGACTGCTACGAGCGGGAGACCGGCGTCGGCGGGGCGTGGAACTGGCGGCACGACCGCAGCCCCGTGTACGCCAGCACGCACCTCATCTCGTCCCGGCCGTTCACCCAGTTCCCCGACTTCCCGATGCCGGACGACTGGCCGGACTACCCGCACCACGCCCAGCTGCTGTCCTACTTCGAGCGCTACGCCGACCACTTCGACCTGCGCCAGCACGTCTGGTTCGGCACCGAGGTGGTCCGGGTGGAGCCGGTCGAGGGGGACCGCTGGGACGTCACCACCCGCAGCACCGGCGGCTACGGCCCGGAGCGCACCTCCCGCTACGCGGCCGTGGTGCTGGCCAACGGGCACAACTGGTCGCCGAAGCTGCCCCGCTACGAGGGGCTGGAGCAGTTCCGTGGCGAGGTCATGCATGCCTCGTCCTACAAGGACCCGGCCCAGCTGCGCGGCAAGCGGGTGCTGGTGGTCGGGGCCGGCAACACCGGCTGCGACATCGCGGTGGAGGCCGCCCAGCAGGCGTCCCGCTGCTGGCACTCCACCCGCCGCGGCTACTGGTACGCCCCGAAGTACGTCTTCGGCCGGCCCGCCGACCAGGTCAACGACACCATGCTCGCGCTGCGGGTGCCCCTGCGGGTGCGGCAGTGGCTCTACCACTGGACGCTGCGGCTGACCGTCGGTGACCTGACCCGGTTCGGCCTGCCCCGGCCCGACCACCGGGTCTACGAGACCCACCCCATCGCCAACAGCCAGCTCGTCTACTACGTGGGCCACGGGGAGGTCACCCCGGTGCCGGACGTCGCGCGGTTCGGCGACCGCACCGTCGAGCTGACCGACGGCCGCGAGATCGACCCCGACCTGGTCGTCTTCGCCACCGGCTACCTGCCGCGCTTCGAGTTCCTGGAGGGCCGCGTGCTCGGCGACGCCGACGGCTCGGGCCGGCCCCGGCTCTGGCTCAACGCGTTCGCCGCCGGCCATCCCACCCTGGCCGTGGTGGGTCTGGTGCAGCCCGACTCCGGCATCTTTCCCATCTCGCACTGGCAGAGCGTGCTCTTCGCCCGGCTGCTCACCCTTCGCACCACCCGCCCGGACCGGGCCGCCGCCTTCGGCCGCCGGGTCGCCGCCGGCCTCGGCGAGCGGTACTCGGGGAAGGTCAAGGACAGCACCCGGCACTGGTTCGAGGTCGGGCACGCCGACTACCTGCGCGCGCTCCAGCGGGCGCTCCACGACCTGGAGGGCAAGTGAACGCGCAGCCGGTACAGGTCGTCCGGGGCTGGGAGTGGGCCCGTCCGGAGCGGCCGGCCCGCCGCGAGGTCGTCGCCGCGGTGCCCGAGCTGGACCAGGCGAAGCCGCCGCTGCTGTTCGTGCCCGGGTTCGGGCACGGGGCGTGGGCGTTCGCCGAGCACTGGCTGGGGCACGCCGCCGGCCGCGGCTTCCCGGCGTACGCGCTGAGCCTGCGCGGGCACGGCGACAGCGAGCCGGCGCCGGGGGCGACGCTGCGGTCGTACACCCATGACGTGGTCCAGGTGGCGGCGAGCCTGCCGCGGCAGGCGGTGCTGGTGGGGCACGGCGCCGGCGCCCGGGTGGTCGCCCACGCGCTGGCCCGCTACCCGGCCCGGGCCGCGGTGCTGGTGGCACCGGTGCTCGGCGGCTGGGGCATCCTCGGCACGGCGCTGCGCCGCAATCCCGTCGGCACGGTGCCCGCGGTGTTCGGCGCCGGCCTGCGGCTGAACCGCCGGCAGCTGTTCAGCCGGGAACTGCCCGACGCCGAGGCGCGCCGGCACGTCGCCCGGCTGGGGCGGGCCAGCCGCCGGGCGCAGTGGCAGCTGCTCACCGGGCGGCAGCCCGAGCCGGCGGTGGGCCGCCCGCCGGTGCTGGTGCTCGGCAGCCCCGACGACCGGGTGGTCCCGCCGGGCGCGCTGACCAGGGCGGCCCGCCGCTACGCCTCGGCGCCGCTGCTGTTCCCCGGCATGGGACACGACCTGATGCTCGACGCCCGCTGGCGGGAGCCGGTCGACGCGATCCTCGACTGGCTGGAGAAGGACCCGGCGCCCGCCGCCGGCTGAGCGCGGGGTCAGCCGCCCGGGGCGCGCCGGGTGGCCCGGGCGGTGGTCTCCTCCAGCGCGCGCAGGTAGGACCCCGCCCAGGCGTGGATGTCGTTGCGGCCCAGGTGCTCCCGCATGGCCCGCATCCGGGCGGCGACGTCCTCCGGCGCGGCCCGCAGGGCGGCCAGCAGCGCCGCCTTGAGCCCGTCCAGGTCGTGCGGGTTGACCAGGTACGCCTGTGCCAGCTCGGCGGCCGCCCCGGCGAACTCGCTGAGCAGCAACGCGCCGGCGCCGTCGACCCGGGCCGCCACGTACTCCTTGGCCACCAGGTTCATCCCGTCCCGCAGCGGGGTCACGGCCATCACGTCGGCGACCCGGTAGAGCGCGACCAGCTCGGTGCGGTCGAAGGGCTGGCTGAGGTAGTGGATGGCCGGCTCGCCGACCCGGCCGAACTCCCCGTTGATCCGGCCGACCTGGTGCTCCACCCGGTCACGGAGGATCTGGTACTGGGCCACCCGGTCCCGGCTGGGCACCACCACCTGCACCAGCACGGTGTCCCGGACCTTGACGTCCCCGCTGGTCAGCAGCTCGTGGTAGGCCTTGAGCCGTTGCTCGATGCCCTTCGTGTAATCCATCCGGTCGACGCTGAGGATGACCCGCTCCGGGTCGCCGAGGTCCTGGCGCAGCCGCCGGGCGCGGTCGGCGACATCGGGCCGGGCGGCGAGCGCGGCCATCTCGGCGGTGTCGATGGAGACCGGGAAGGCGCCGATCCGGACCACCCGGTCGCCGACGCCGATCCGCCGGTCGGTGGCCGGCAGGCCGAGCACCTTGGTCGCGAGCTGGGCGAAGTTGTGCGCGGCCTGGGCCCGCTGGAAGCCGATGAGGTCGGCGCCGAGCATCCCCCGCAGCAGCTCGGCCCGGCGGGGGAGCTGCATGAACAGCTCCGGCGGCGGGAAGGGCACGTGCAGGAAGAAGCCGATCCGCAGGTCGGGGCGGAGGTCGCGGAGCAGCCCCGGCACGAGCTGGAGGTGGTAGTCCTGCACCCAGACCAGCCCGCCGGGCTCGGCCACCTCGGCGGCGGCCTCGGCGAACCGCTGGTTGACCCGCTGGTACGCCTCCCACCAGCGCCGGTGGTATTCGGGCTGCTCGACGGCGTCGTGGTAGAGCGGCCAGAGGGTGGCGTTGGCGAAGCCCTCGTAGTGGTCGCGGAAGTCGTCGGCGCTGAGCGGGACGGCGCGCATTCGGACCCCGTCCACGTCGGGCAGGTGCGGGGCGGGGCCGGTGCCGCCCGCCCAGCCCACCCAGGTCGCCGGGGTGTGCCGGAGCAGCGGGTGCAGGGCGCTCACCAGGCCGCCGGGGCTGCGGCGCCACTCGAAGGCGCCGTCGGGCGCCACACTGTCGTCGATGGGCAGGCGGTTGGCCACCACCACGAGGGGACTCGGTCGCATCTCGGGCATTCCGATCAGCAGGGGCGAGACGGGCAGCGCTATTCCTACTGACCGTAAGTTACACCCCTGTTACGCCCGGCGTCAGACCACGGCGCCGTCGTCCGGGTCGTGCTCGTCGGAGTCGCCGGGACGCAGCCGCCAGATCAACATCACGAAGCCCGCCAGGATGCCGGTGAAGCCGAGCAGGGTCACCACCGACGGGTCGACCACCGACAGCACGGTCGGCGACAGGAAGAGCAGGAACCCGACCACGATGCAGAGGACGCCCAGCACCGCGTACTTCGAGAAGCGCGGCAGCGGGGGCGGCGGTGGCGGGGTGAAGTGCTCCTCGTCCCCGTCGCCCGGCAGGTCGGCGCCGAACGTGTCCAGGCCGTCCAGCAGCGAGGGCTCGTCCTGCCGGCCCCGGCTCACCGAGATGCCGGAGACGTCCGCCGCGTAGGGCAGCCGCCGCACGTCGGTGGCGGTCGGGCCGGCGGTCTCCTCGGCGCGGCCGGGGGCGCCGCCGCCCGGGGTGGCCGGGTCGACCGGGTCGTCGTCGACGTCCTCGGCGGCGGGCCAGGGGTGGCTGCCCGTGCTCGGCGCGGTGTGGAAACCGGCGACGATCTTCGCCCACTCGGCCTCGATGTCCGGCTCGTCGTCGCGGGCCGGCTCGCGGCCCTCCTCGTCGGTGAGCTGGGTGAGGTAGTCGCGGGCGGTGGTCAGGTGGGACCGGTCGACGTAGAGCCGGTCGATCGGGCGGGACGGGACGGTCGTGGTGCGGGTCACCGGGTTGAGGTCGGCCGAGGGCTGCAGGTAGGCGGCGATGCCGCCGGCGGCGAGCACGTCGAGCAGGTGCTCCCCGACGCGCGGATCGACGTCGCCCGCGACCGCGTATTCGGCCGCGTCGAGCCCGTTGTCCCGCCGTCCCCGACGGGGCCCACCCCCTGACACCGGACACCCCCTTCGCCGCACCGTCGTGCCCTGAATCCTGACACGTCGGGACCCGGTTCCGGGAGTGCGTTGTGGCGTGCCGCTCCCTGTTCGTACGCTCTTCCCCGACAGTCCCGCTCGCCGACGGCGCCCCGGGCCGGTCCCGGCGGCGCCGGCGACCGGGCCCGTCACCGCTCCCGCCTGGAAGGACCCCGGTGCTGTACTGGCTGCTGAAGTACGTCATCCTCGGCCCGCTGCTGAGGTTGATCTTCCGCCCGCAGGTGGAGGGGCTGGAGAACGTCCCGGAGGCCGGCCCGGTGATCCTGGCCAGCAACCACCTCTCGTTCTCGGACTCGATCTTCACCCCGTTGATCGTCAAGCGAAAAGTTACATTCATCGCGAAAGCCGAATACTTCACCGGCAAGGGCCTCAAGGGCTGGCTGACCAAGATGTTCTTCGTCGGCTCCGGCACCATCCCGGTCGACCGCTCCGGCGGCCGGGCCGCCCGCGCCGCCCTGGACACCCAGCTCCAGGTGCTGCGCTCGGGCGGCATCGCCGGCATCTACCCGGAGGGCACCCGCTCGCCCGACGGCCGCCTCTACCGGGGCAAGACCGGGGTGGCCCGGCTCGCCCTGGAGAGCGGGGCGCTGGTGGTGCCGATGGCCATGCTCAACTCCGACGCCATCCAGCCGACCGGCCAGATCATCCCCAACCTCGGCCGGGTGCGGATCCGCTTCGGCGCCCCGCTCGACTTCTCCCGCTACGCCGGGATGGCCGGCGACCGGTTCGTCGAGCGCGCCGTCACCGACGAGATCATGTACGAGCTGATGGAACTCTCCGGCCGCGAGTACGTGGACGTGTACGCGCAGAAGGCGAAGGCCCGGCCCCGGGAGCCGGTGCCCGCCTGAGCCGGCTCAGCAGGCGACCGCCGGGCCGGCGTCCGGCACCGGGCGGCGGGCCAGGGCCAGCAGCCCGGGCGCCTCGTTGCGCTGGGCGAACGCCCGCACCTCCGCCAGCGGGGCGGTCTCCGGGTCGCCGGCCAGCTCCAGCTCGGCGGCGGCCAGGGCGAGGGCCAGCATCCGGTCGGTCACGTCCGGGATGCCGGCATAGATCTCGGCGCCGGCCAGGTGCAGCTCGGCTGCCCGCCGGTGGTCGCCGTCGGCCGCCGCGACCGCACCGGTGACCGTCCGCAGCGCCGCCTCCGACCAGGGCGTGCGGTGGTCGAGCCGGTCCAGCATGGCCCGGACCCGCACGGCCGCGTCCCGGCCGGCCAGGGCGGCGGCGTACGCCGCGGCCGCGATCCACTCGCCGCTGGCCAGCGCGGGTACCGCCGACCAGGTCTCGGCCAGCTCGTCGACCAGCTCCGCCGCCTCCTCGGCCCGGCCCTGCAACGCCCGGCACAGCGCCGCCATGCCGAGCATGGTCCAGTGCGGCCGGTGGAAGCCGCTGCGCCGCGCGCTGTCCAGCGCGGCCGCCACGTCGTCCCGGTGCCGGGGCGCGGCGGCGCCGTCGCGCGGGCCCGGTGCGGGCCGGGGCGCCGGCGGCACCGGCTGCCCGCGCAGCACCAGCAGGCAGGAGCGCAGCCCGCGCACCTGCATGTCCCAGCCCCCGGTCGGGGTGTCCACGAACGCGTCCGCGGCGGTGATCACCCGCCCGAAGTCCCCGTCGAAGTAGGCCCGCATGGCCTCGCCGGAGTAGCTGGTGGTCAGCGTCTGCCCGCTCGCCGTCCGGGCCGGCGCGGTGGTCAGCAGCGCGTCCGAGCGCAGCCAGTCGCCCTCCTCGCGGACCGCGTACGCGAGGTTCTGCACCGCCCGGTGCAGTGCGATGAGCTGCTGTTCCCGGCTGTATTCCACGAGGGCGTGCAGGTCGTCCAGGCCGGACCGGTCGCCCGCCTGGTAGCGGGCCGTGGCGGCGGTGATCCGGGCGTTGGTCCGCGTCTCCGACAGCCCCAGCCGCTCACCGATCTCCGCCGCGGTCTCGGCGGCGGCGACCGCCGCGTCCCGCTCGTAGTTGAGCATGTGCAGCCGGCCCAGCTCGGCGTACGCGTCGGCCTTCTGCGGGCTGTCCGGCAGCGGCTCGAACAGCGCCACCGCCCGGTCCAGGCAGGCCACCGCGGCGCTCCGGTCGGCGCGCAGCCAGGCCGCCTGACCGAGCAGCGTCCACGCCCGCGCCGCGCAGGCCTCGTCGCCGTGGGCGTGCAGCCGGTCGGCGAGCGCGTGCAACTGCTCGGGCCCGCCGCCGGAGAGGAACGCGTTGCCGTCCCGGTAGAAGGAGATCTCGGTGCTCAGCAGCTCCAGCTGGAGGCGGCCCACCGGGTCGCTGTCGTCGGCCAGGCCGAGCGCCCGGCCGGCGTGCGCCGCCGCCGCGTCCAGCCCGTGCAGGGCGTACGCCCGGCGGGCCGCCCGGTGCAGCGCGGCGCGCGCCGGGCCGGCGTAGCGCTGGGTGTCCATGCCCAGGGTGCGGGCGATCTCGTGGGCCGCCCAGCGGTGGTGGGCGAGCACCTCGGCCAGGTCGGTGTCCCGGGTGTGCGAGAGGGCGTCCAGCCAGTCGGCGGTGCGCTCGTGCCGGGCCACCCGCTCCGTCCGGGGCAGCCGCTGGTAGCAGACGTCCCGGACCAGCACGTGCCGGAACCGGAACTCCGGCTGGCCGGCCATCGTGGACGCCGCCTGCTCGTGCACGAAGTCGCGCTGCTCCAGCCGGCGCAACGCCCGCTCCACCGCCTCCACCGGCTGGCCCAGCGCGGCGGCCACCGCACCCGGCCAGAACTGCACGCCCACCACCGAGGCGGCCAGCAGCACCGCCCGGTCCTTGGCGTCGAGCAGGTCGACCCGGTTGGCGATGACGGCGTGCACGCTCTCCGGCATGGGCAGGTCGAGGTGCTTCTCCAGCGACCAGCCGCGCCCCGACTGGCGCAGCGCGCCCTGCTCGATGAGCATCCGCACGTACTCGTGGGCGTAGAGCGGGTTCCCGCCGGCCACCTCGACCAGCGGGGTCAGCATCTCGGCGGGGAACGCGGCCTGGCCGAACATGTGCGCGTAGAGCGAGGCGATGCCGGTGTCGCGCAGCGGGGGCAGGGTGATGGTCACCGAGCCGGTGATGGTGCCCGCCCAGCTCGGGTCCCGGTCGACAAGCTCCGGGCGGGCGGTGCAGAGCAGCAGCAGCGGCACGTCCCGGGCGGCGGTGCCGAGCAGCTCGACGAAGCGCAGCATGGCGTCGTCGGCCCAGTGCAGGTCCTCGAAGACCAGCACGGTGGGGCGCCGGGCCGCCAGCGCCAGCAGGAACCGCCGCCAGGCCGACTCGGCCTCCTCGGCCGGCAGGGCGGTGGCGGTGAGCCCGACCAGCGGGCGCAGCGCGTCGACCAGGCGGTCCCGCTCGGCCGGGCCGACCAGCTCGGCGACCGCGGCGGTGAGGCGCTGGGCGGCCGTGGACGCCGGATCCGTGTCGAGGATGCCGGCCTCGGTCTTCACGATGTCGGCCAGCGCGGCGAAGGTGACGTTCTCCCCGAACGGCGGGCACCGCCCGGTACGCCAGGTCAGCGGCTCGTCGACCAGCCGCCCGGCGTGCCGGTGCAGCTCCCGGATCAGCCGGCTCTTCCCCAGCCCGGCCCGGCCGAAGACGGTCACCACCTGGGGCAGCCGGTCGCGCAGCGAGCGGTGCAGCGCGTTGACCAGCAGGCCCAGCTCGTGCTCGCGGTCGATCAGCGGGGTGACGTCGGGCTCGCGGTCGGTGGGCTGCCGGCGGACCGGGGCCAGCGCCAGCCAGACCTCGGTGGGGGTGGAGCGGCCGCGCAGGGTGACCGGGGGCTGCTCCTCGTAGCGGATGGCGTCCTTGGTGAGCGCGTGCGTGGCGCCGCAGACCAGCACCCCGCCGGGCGGGGCCACCGACTGCATCCGGGACGCCGTGTTGACCACGTCGCCGGCCACGATGGCCTGCCCGCCGTCGCGGGCCGCGGCCACGTCCACCAGCGCCTCGCCGGTGGCCACCCCGACCCGGAAGCGCAGCTCGTCGTGGCCGCTCGGGGCGAACCGGGTGAGCACCCGCTGCAGCTCCAACCCGGCCCGTACGCAGCGCAGCGCGTCGGTCTCGGTGGCCACCGGTGCGCCGAAGAGCGCCATCACGGCGTCGCCGATGTACTTCTCCACCACCCCGCCGTACTGCCCGACGACCCGCTTCGCCGCCGAGAAGAAGCCGGTCTGCATGCCGCGGACCTGCTCCGGGTCGGCCCGCTCGACGTACGGGGTGAAGTCGATGAGGTCGACGAAGAGCACGCTGACCCGGCGGCGGTCCTCCTGCGGCGCCGGCACCGGCTGCCGGGCCCCGGCGCGCGGCGCGCCGCACGAGGTGCAGAACGTCACGTCGGCGGCGAGCGGGCGCAGGCAGTGCGGGCAGACGGCACCCAGCTCGGCGCCGCAGCCCCCGCAGAAGCGGTCGCCGTCGCTCGCGGTACGTCCACACCGGTCACACTGCGCGGAGATGTCAGGCCTCCACTGGATCTTCCGGCCGGTCCCGGCCGGGCGCCGTCCCCCGCGGCGTCACGGTGAGTATTACGCCCGCCGGCAGTGTCAGGTACCGGGCTGTTGGCTTGTGGACACTCCTCCGGGCGGCCGGTGGGGCCGCCGGGCGACTACATTCATGCCGCCGGACGACGACGACCGCGATCGAGGGGGACCAACCATGGTGTACGTGAAGCTGGAGAGCGACTGGACCGACGGCGACGGCATCGCCCACGCGGCGGGGGAGTCCGTCGACGTGGACGCGGCCACCCTCGCCTCCCTCCAGGCCGAGGGCATCGTGAGCGAGGGCTCCGGTGGCGGCGGCAAGGACACCAGCGAGTGGGCCGGCCCGGGCAGCACCACCGCGTGGGCGGGTCCGGGCAGCGCCGGCGTCTGAGCCGGTCGGACACGACGACGAAAGGGCCGGGGCGGCACGCCCCGGCCCTTTCCCGTGTCCGTCAGCGGTCGTTCATGCCGGCGCGGCGGCGCAGCGCGGCCACGTCGGTGACCACGATCCGGCGCCCCTCGGTGCGCAGCCAGCCCCGGCTGGCGAAGGAGCCGATGGCCTGGTTGACGCTCTGCCGCGAGCCGCCGGCCATCTCGGCGAGCTGGCTCTGGTTGAGCTCGATGGTGATCATCGGGGCCTGGCTCTCGCCGGCCAGCCGGACCAGCGTCTTGGCCACCCGGCCGGGCAGATCGAGGAAGACGTGGTCGGCGTTCTGCTCGGTGAGCCGGCGGATCAGCTGGCCGAGGGAGCGCATCACCGCGTCGAGGATGCGCGGGTTGGAGTGCACCAGCTCCATGAAGGCCGGCCGGGACAGCGCCAGCGCGGCGCAGTCCTCGATCGCCTCGGCGGACGCCGACCGGGTCGAGGCGTCCAGCAGGGAGACCTCGCCCAGCACGTCCGGGGGACGGATGACCGACAGCACCGCGCGCTCGCCGGTCGGGGCGGTGCGGAACACCGCGACCGCGCCGCGGCGCAGCACGATCAGGGACTCGCCGGGGTCGTTCTCGACGAACAGCAGCTGGCCCTTGCGGTAGGTGCGCGGCACCGCCGCGGCGATGACCCGCTGCCGCACCTCCGGTTCCAGCCCGGCGAACATCTCGACGCCCGTGAGCGCGTCACCCGGCTCCGGAAGGCGCATCTCCACGGCCCAACCCCTCCCCGGTCAAGGACCACAACCCGCACACCGGGTGAAGCTGTCATCCCGGCACGAGGCATCTCAACCGGTTCGGCGTCCGGTAGCGGTACACATCAGATCATGACGCTCCGGTCGCGTGCTGTACACCCCTGGAGACACTTCCGTGACCGTCCCCAGCTGCCCTGGCCTGCCGTCGCGGCGCGGCGGACGCCCCGGCGACCGGCCGGTGAGGGAGGTGGGCGAGGATGGTGCCGATGGTCTACCGCTACTTCTACGACTGCGAGTTCATCGAGGACGGCCGGATCGTCGACCTCGTGTCGATCGGCGTCGTCGACGAGTACGGCCGCGAGTTCTATGCGGTCTCCACCGAGTTCGACGACTCCCGGGCGGTGCCCTGGGTGCGCCGCAACGTGCTGGACAAGCTCCCGTCCCCGGCCGACCGGGCCTGGCGGTCCCGGGAGCGGATCCGCGACGACCTCTACGAGTTCCTCATGGCCCCGATCCGGGAGCGGCCGGGGGAGCAGCTGGAGCTCTGGGCCTGGTACGCGGCGTACGACCACGTGGTGCTGGCCCAGCTCTGGGGTGCCATGCCGGCGCTGCCCCGGGAGATCCCGCGGTTCACCAAGGAGCTGCGTCAGCTCTGGGACGACCGGGGCCGGCCGCGGCTGCCCGACGCCGACGCGGACCGGCACGACGCGCTGGTCGACGCCCGGCACAACCTGGCGCGTTGGCGGGCCATGACCGCCCGGTGAGCTGTCGACAGGTTTGACCGGTTCTGTCCCGGGCACGGTTCGCATCGAACCGATCGCGAGGGAGGGCGCATGAGCCAGCAGCCGACCAGCGCCGAGGATGGCCGCCGCCGGGTCACCGAGCTGATCCGGGACGCGCGCATCTGCCTGCTGACCACCACCGCAGTCGACGGGCGGCTGGTCAGCCGCCCCATGGGGCTCCAGGAGGCCGAGTTCGACGGCGACCTGTGGTTCTTCGCGTACGCGGACTCCGCGAAGGTCCGCCAGATCCGGGTCAACCCCCAGGTCAACGTGGGTTTTTCCGACCAGCGGCACCACGCCTGGGTGTCCGTGGCCGGCACCGCCGTCGAGCAGTGGGACCGGGCCCGGGCCGAGCGGCTGTGGAACCCGCTGCTGAGGGCCTGGTTCCCGGACGGGCTGGACACCCCGGGCATCACGCTCATCCGGGTCCACGCCGGCTCGGCCGAGTACTGGGACGCGCCGGGCAACACGGTGGTGAACCTGCTCGGCCTGGCCCGGGCGGCGGTCACCGGGCACCCGCCGAAGG
This sequence comes from Micromonospora chaiyaphumensis, assembly GCF_900091435.1. Classification (GTDB taxonomy): domain Bacteria; phylum Actinomycetota; class Actinomycetes; order Mycobacteriales; family Micromonosporaceae; genus Micromonospora; species Micromonospora chaiyaphumensis. Next base: position 211,456 of record NZ_FMCS01000009.1, on the reverse strand, counting down.
CGGGGGAGAACCACGAGGTCAGCTACTGAGCGGTAGCCGGTCCGGGGGCCGGAACGGGCCGGGGCGCGGTGTCGGCGCGCACCCACGCCGACTACAGTGCGCACTGACGGCCCGCCCCGGGCCGGCAACGGCGCCGATGGTCTGATCTGACACATATCCTGGGGCTTATCCGGGCTTCACCTGATGCTCCAGGAGGATGAGCAGATCATGCGTATCGGCGTGCTCACCGGCGGCGGCGACTGCCCAGGTCTCAATGCGGTGATTCGGGCGGTGGTCCGCAAGGGCGTCGCCACCTACGGTCACGAGTTCGTGGGCTTCCGCGACGGCTGGAAGGGTCCGCTGGAGGGCCTGTCCAAGCCGCTGGGCATCGCGGACGTCCGGGGCATCCTGCCGCGCGGCGGCACCATCCTCGGCTCGTCCCGGACCAACCCCTTCAAGATCGACGGCGGCGTCGAGCGGATCAAGGACAACCTCGCCGCGCAGGGCGTGGACGCGCTCATCGCGATCGGCGGCGAGGACACCCTGGGTGTCGCCACCAAGCTGCACGAGCTGGGCGTCCACGTCATCGGCGTGCCGAAGACCATCGACAACGACCTCGGCGCCACCGACTACACCTTCGGCTTCGACACCGCGGTCAACATCGCCATGGAGGCGATCGACCGGCTGCACACCACGGCGGAGAGCCACCACCGCACCCTGGTCGTCGAGGTGATGGGCCGGCACGCCGGCTGGATCGCCCTGCACGCCGGTCTCGCCGGCGGCGCCAACGTGATCCTGCTGCCGGAGCGGCAGTTCGACGTCGAGCAGGTCGCCGGCTACGTCGAGAAGCGCTTCCAGCACCAGTACGCCCCGATCGTCGTGGTCGCCGAGGGCGCCCAGCCGCTGGACGGCCAGATGGTGCTGCACAACCAGGAGCTCGACGCGTTCGGCCACGTCCGCCTCGGCGGCATCGGCCAGTGGCTCGCCGAGCAGCTGGAGGCGAAGACCGGCAAGGAGGCCCGCACCGTGGTGCTCGGCCACATCCAGCGCGGCGGCACCCCGACCGCGTTCGACCGGGTGCTCGCCACCCGGCTCGGCCTGCACGCCATCGACGCCGCCAACGAGGGCGACTGGGGCAAGATGGTCGCGATGCAGAGCACGGACATCGTCCGCGTCCCGCTGGCCGACGCCACCCGGGAGCTGAAGACCGTGCCGCTGGAGCGGTACGCCGAGGCCGAGGTCTTCTTCGGCAGCTGACGACGGCGGGCGGCGCGGCGGGTCCCGGCGGGCCCGCCGCGCCGCACCTCCACCGAGAGGGGTACGGCTCATGGCACCCGAGGTGCACACGGTCGCGGTGATCGGCGCGGGCAAGATCGGCGAGCTGATGCTCTCCGGCCTGCTCCGCTCGGGCTGGCCGGTCGAGCGGCTGCTCGCCACCGCCCGGCGGCCCGCGCGCGCCGAGGAACTGACCGCCCGGTACGGCGTCCGGGTGGTGGACAACCTGACCGCGGTCGACGAGGCCGAGGTGCTGGCCGTCTCCGTCAAGCCGCAGGACGCGGCCGCGCTGCTCGACGAGATCGGCCCGAAGGTGCCCGCCGACAAGCTGGTCATCTCGCTCTGCGCCGGCCTGCCCACCGCGTTCTTCAACCGCCGGCTGCCCGAGGGCACCCCGGTGGTCCGGGTCATGACCAACACCCCCGCCCTGGTCGACGAGGCGATGAGCGCCATCTCGCCCGGCGCACACGCCACCGGCGCGCACCTGGCCCTCGCCGAGGAGATGTTCAAGCCGCTCGGCGCCACCCTGCGGGTGCCCGAGTCCCAGCAGGACGCGGTGACCGCCCTCTCCGGCTCCGGCCCGGCCTACTTCTACCTGCTGGTCGAGGCCATGATCGACGCGGGCATCCTGCTGGGCCTGCCCCGCCAGGTGGCGCACGACCTCATCGTGCAGACCGCCATCGGCTCGGCCGTGATGCTGCGCGACTCCGGCGAGCACCCGGTGAAGCTGCGCGAGGCGGTCACCTCGCCGGCCGGCACCACCATCAACGCCATCCGCGAGCTGGAGAACCACGGCGTGCGCGCGGCCATGCTGGCGGCCCTCGAGGCGGCCCGGGACCGGGCCCGCGAACTGGCCGCCCAGGCCGACTGACCCGCGCGTGCCGGGCGCCGACCGGCAGTGGTTCCGGGCGGCGTGTCCCATACTGGCGCGGTGTTCACTCTCGCCCAGGCGCGACATTTGGTGGCCACCCTGCGGCCCCGCATTGACGAGCTGATCCGGCTCCGCGCCGACCTCGCCGAACTCCGGATCGACCTGGCCGACCACGGGGTCAGCGCGCTCGGCGGGCTGGCCGAGGTGAAGGCCCTGGAGGCCCGGCTGCACGCCGTCGTGGAGGAGTTCCACCAGCACGGCATCCAGGTCAAGGGGATCGCCCCCGTGCTGCTCGACTTCCCCGGTGAGCGGGACGGCCGGGCCGTGCTCTGGTGCTGGCTGGAGGGGGACACCGACATCCGCTGGTACCACCGGGTGGAGTGCGGCTTCGCGGGCCGCCGCCCGGTCTGACGCGCGAGAGCCGGCCGGTCTGATGCCCGGGTGCCGGCCGGGCCGCTGTCCGGTGCGGCCGGTCAGCCGAGGGTGGCCAGCACGGCCGGGGCGACGTTGCCGCCGCTGAGCACCAGGACGGTTCGCTCGCCGGGCGCCACCTCGACGAGCCCCGCCCGCAGCGCCGCCAGGGTGACCGCGGCGGCCGGCTCGACCAGCAGCCTCGTGGCCTCCACCAGCTCGGCCCAGGCGGGCAGGACGGCCGCCTCCGGCACCTCCACCACGGTGTCGACCAGCGCCCGGACGTGTGCCAGGGTGTGCCGCCCGGCGAACGGGGCGGCCAGGCCGTCGGCGACCGAGGCGGGGCGGACCGGCAGGGTGTGCGTCCCGGTCCGCAGCGCGTGGGACATGGCGTTGGCCCCGTCCGGCTCCACGCCGACGATCCGCGTGCCCGGTGACCCGGCCCGGATCGCCGCGGCGATCCCGCTGATCAGCCCGCCGCCGCCCACCGGCACGAGCACCAGGTCCGGGGGCGGACCGTCGGCCAGGATCTCCCGACCGACGGTGGCCTGACCGGCGATCACGTCCGGGTCGTCGAAGGGCGCGAGCAGGTGGAAGCCGCGCTCGGCCGCGACCGCCTCGGCGGTGGCCAGCAGGTCGTCGGTGAGCACCGCCTCGGCGCCGAGCCGGCGGACCGCGGCCAGCTTGCCGGGTACCGCGTGCGGCGGCATGCAGACCACCGCGGGCAGCCCGGCGGCGCGGGCGACGTGGGCCACCGCGATCGCGTGGTTGCCGGCGGAGAAGGCCACCAGCCCGGCGGGTGCGCCGGCGCGCTCGGTGTGGGCGAGCAGGGCGTTCGTGGCGCCGCGGACCTTGAAGCTGCCGGTGTGCTGGAGGTTCTCGGCCTTCACGGCCAGCCGGAGGCCCAGGTCGGCGCCGAGGGCCGGCGCGTCCAGCAGCGGGGTGCGGACCACCCGCCCGTCGAGGCGCCGCTCGGCCGCCGTGATGTCGTCCCCGGTGATCAACCGCACCGGGCGAGCCTAGCCCGCCCCGCACGTTGGCGAAATCCTTCAGACCCGGTTACCGCCGTGTCAACGATTTGTATCAATAAGTGTCTATGGGCAATCGGCGCGAAATGTTGATCTTCCGTCCGGCTCCGATTCATTGATATCTATCTCCCACCACCACTTCCCACCCCCAGGAGTGCGACGTGCGGAGATCCCGTCTTGCCACCCTCGCCCTGACCCTGGCCGCTTCGTTCGGCGTCACGCTGACCCTGGCCACCCCCGCCCAGGCGGCCCCGACCGACCGCTACGTCGCTCTCGGCGACTCGTACGCCTCCGGCGTCGGCGCCGACAGCTACACCTCCGAGAGCGGATCGTGCCTCCGCAGCACCAACTCCTACCCGGCGCTCTACAACACCAACATCAGGCCGGCCTCGTACCGTTCGGTCGCCTGCTCGGGCGCCACCACCACGGACGTCATCAACAACCAGCTCTCCGCGCTCTCCTCGACCACCACGCTGGTCAGCGTCACGGTCGGCGGCAACGACGTCGGCTTCTCCAGCATCATGAGCACCTGCGTGCTCCAGGGTGAGACCCAGTGCGTGGCGGCCATCCAGGCCGCCGAGGACAAGGCCCGCACCGAGCTTCCGGGCAAGCTGGCCAACGTCTACAACGGCATCCGGAGCCGCGCGCCCTCCGCCCGGGTCGTGGTCGTCGGCTACCCGGTCTTCTACCAGCTCGGCACGGTCTGCGTCGGGCTCAGCGCCACCTCCCGCGCGAAGATCAACGAGGGGATCAACCTGGTCGACGACATCACCCGCACGGCGGCCACCTCGGCCGGCTTCACGTTCGCCGACGTCCGCTCGATCTTCGTGGGCCACCAGCTGTGCAGCTACGGCGAGAAGTGGCTGCACGCGTTGAACGTTCTGAACCTCACCAAGTCGTACCACCCGACGGCCGCGGGGCAGTCCGGCGGCTACTACCCGGTCTTCCGCTCCGCCGCGGGCTGACCGGCGCGGGGCCCGGGGCGCGGACACCCCGGGCCCGACGCCGGCTCAGTAGAGCAGGTACGGGCGCCGGCGCCGGTCGAAGGCCGCCAGCTCGTCGGCCCAGGCGCCGACCACGTCGTCCACGTCGGCTCCGGCGTCGATCATCGTGCGCAGCCGGGGCGAGCCGGTCAGCTTGTCCACCCAGTACGGCCGGACGGTGTCGTACGAGTCGAACCGCCACGCGAACGCCGGGTACTTCCGCGCCTCGACGAGCATCGCCACCGCGGTGCGGATCGGGTCGTAGGCGGCCCGGTCGACGACCTTGACCTCGACGCCGGCGCAGAGCTTGTTGAGCAGGGCCGGCTTCTGCCCGGCCGCCGTCGGCGAGAAGTAGGCCTCGCGGAACTCGACGCCCGGCAGGTCCCGGGCGTTGAGCCGGTCTCCCCAGTGGTGGTCGAAGTCGCCGGCGAGCCCGCCGATCAGCTCGAACGGCCGGCAGGTGCCCCGCCCCTCGGTGATCGACGCGACGCCCTCGAAAAGGCAGGTGCCGGGATAGACCAGCGCGGTGTCGGGCGTGGGCATGTTCGGGCTGGGCATCACCCAGGGCAGGTCGGTGTCGGCGGCGAGCCGGTCCCGCTTCCAGTTCCGGCACCGCACCACCTCCAGCTCGACGGTCCGGCCGGCGTCGGCGGGCAGGAACTCCGCGTTGAAGAACCGGGCCAGCTCGCCGACGGTCATGCCGTGCTGCTGGACGATCTCCTTCAGCCCCACGCCGGACGTGTAGGCGGGCGTCATCATGGGCCCGTACGCCCGCCCGCCGACCGGGTTGGGCCGGTCGAGCACGACGTACCGCTTGCCGACGCGGGCCGCCGCGACCATCGAGGTGTACATCGTCCAGATGTAGGTGTAGAACCGCGCGCCGACGTCCTGGATGTCGAAGACGACGGTGTCCACGTCGGCGGTCGTGAACAGGCTCTCCCACTTGGCCTGGCTGGCGCCGTACGCGTCGTAGACCGTGATGCCGGTGCGGGCGTCCGTCCCGGTGCCCTCGCTGCCGCCGGCCTGGGCGGAGCCGCGGAAGCCGTGTTCGGGGCCGAACGCCGCGACGACCTGCACACGGCCCGACCCGTGCATGAGGTCGACCAGGTGCCGGTAGGCCGAGTCCACGCCGGTCGGGTTGGACACCACCCCCACCCGCTGGCCGGCCAGCGCGGCGAAGCCGGAATCGACAAGCACGTCCAGGCCGGTCGCCACCCGGCGGATCCCGGGCACCGCCTGCCCGGGGGTGCCCGGGGCCGCCGCGACGACCGCACCCGCGGTGACCGCGCCCGCGCCGGCCAGGAACTTTCTGCGCTCCATCATGACCTCCTCGTCCGAGGTCATTGAAATTTAGCTACAGCTCGATGGGCGGTCAAGGAAAGTTCCCTACAAGCGTCAGCCGACCGGCAGCACCTTCTCGACGGCGGCGCGCAGCTCGGGGGAGTCGGGGGTGACCGTCGGGGCGAAGCGGGCGGCCACCGTGCCGTCCGGCGCCACGAGGAACTTCTCGAAGTTCCACCGCACGTCGCCGGTGTGCCCCTCGGCGTCCGGGGTGGACACCAGTTCGGCGTAGAGCGGGTGCCGGTCCGGGCCGTTCACGTCGACCTTCTCCGTCAGCGGGAACGTCACGCCGTAGTTGACCTGGCAGAACTCCTCGATCTCGGCGGCGCTGCCGGGCTCCTGGCCGGCGAACTGGTTGCACGGCACGCCGAGCACGGTGAGGCCCCGGTCCGCGTACTCGTCGGCGAGGGCCTGGAGGCCGGCGTACTGCGGGGTGAGGCCGCAGCGGGACGCCACGTTGACCACCAGCAGGGCCCGGCCGCGGTAGCGCCCGAGGTCGGCCGGGCCACCGGCGAGGGCGTCGATCTGCACGTCGAAAACCGTCATGGGACGAGGCTACGGGGCCGCGGAGGCCGTCCGGAGGCCGACCCGAGGAATCGATGCATCTACATCTTGACGAAGTGATGACGCGTGAGTAGCGTCTCAGCATCCAATCTGGAAAGTTTCCTAACTGTTTGGGGAGACGCCGTATGAAGAGATCGCTCCGCCGGGCCCTCTGGGCCGGCGCCGTGGTCGCGCTCGCGGTCGCGGCGGTGCCGATGGCGACCGCCTCCGCCGCGGGCAGCGTCACCGCCACATTCACCAAGGTGCAGGACTGGGGGACCGGGCACGAGGCGCGGGTGACCGTCACCAACGGCACCGGCGCCAGCGTGGACACCTGGCGCATCGAGTTCGACCTGCCCGCCGGCACCACCATCAGCAGCTCCTGGGACGCCGACGTCACCAGCAGCGGCAACCACTACGTGGCGGTCAAGAAGAGCTGGGCCGGCCCGCTCGCCGCGGGTGCCAGCTTCAGCTGGGGCTACAACGGCACCGGGGCGTACAAGGCGCCGTTGAACTGCACGGTCAACGGCGGGTCCTGCTCGGGCGGCGGCACTCCTCCGACGACGACCCCGCCGACCACCACCCCGCCCACCACGACGCCGCCCACCACGACCCCGCCGACGACCACCCCGCCCACCACGCCTCCGCCCACCACGACCCCGCCGAGCGGGGGCAAGAAGGTGGTCGGCTACTTCGCCGAGTGGGGCGTCTACGGCCGGAACTACCACGTCAAGAACATCCACACCAGCGGGTCCGCCGCCAAGCTCACCCACATCCTGTACGCCTTCGGCAACACCACGGGCGGCCGGTGCAGCATCGGTGACAGCTACGCCGACTACGACAAGGCCTACACCGCGGCGGACAGCGTCGACGGCGTGGCCGACACCTGGGACCAGCCGCTGCGCGGCAGCTTCAACCAGCTGCGCAAGCTGAAGAAGATGTACCCGAACCTGAAGGTGCTCTGGTCCTTCGGCGGCTGGACCTGGTCGGCCGGCTTCACCCAGGCCGCGCAGAACCCGGCCGCGTTCGCCGACTCCTGCTACGCGCTGGTCAAGGACCCGCGCTGGGCGGACGTCTTCGACGGCATCGACGTCGACTGGGAGTACCCGAACGCCTGCGGCCTCCAGTGCGACAGCAGCGGCCCGAACGCCTTCAAGAACGTGGTCAGCGCGCTGCGGAGCAGGTTCGGCAGCAACTTCCTGGTCACCTCGGCGATCACCGCGGACGGCAGCAACGGCGGCAAGATCGACGCGACCGACTACGCCGGCGCGGCGCCGTACCTCAACTGGCTCATGCCGATGACGTACGACTACTTCGGCGCCTTCAACGCCCAGGGGCCGACCGCGCCGCACTCGCCGCTCTACTCGTACACCGGCATCCCGCAGCAGGGCTTCTGGTCCGACGCGGCGATCCAGAAGCTCAAGTCCAAGGGCGTGCCGTCGGACAAGCTGCTGCTCGGCATCGGCTTCTACGGCCGGGGCTGGACCGGGGTGACCCAGACCGCTCCGGGCGGCACCGCCACCGGCCCGGCGCCCGGCACCTACGAGCAGGGCATCGAGGACTACAAGGTGCTCAAGAACAGCTGCCCGGCCGCCGGCACGGTCGGCGGCACCGCCTACGCCAAGTGCGGCAGCAACTGGTGGAGCTACGACACCCCGTCGACCATCGGCGGAAAGATGACCTATGCGAAGAACCAGGGCCTCGGTGGCGCGTTCTTCTGGGAGCTCTCCGGAGACACCAGCAACGGTGAGCTCATCGGCGCCATCAAGGGCGGTCTCGGCTGAGCCGAGGGCCGACGCACCACCCACCCGGCGGGGAGGGGCCGCACCGGCCCCTCCCCGCACGGTGTCCCGTTCAGGTACGGATGCTGCGGGCCCGGTGCTCGCGGGGCGAGAACCCGTACGCGGCCCGGAACGCGCGGCTGAAGTGCGCCCGGTCCCGGAAGCCCCAGCGGGCGGCGACCTGGTGGACGGCGAGGTGCCGCAGCCCCGGGGCGGCCAGGTCCCGGAAGCAGCCGTCCAGCCGGGCCGTGCGGATCAGGGCGGCCACGCTCGTGCCCGTGTCGTCGAAGAGCCGGTGCAGTGCGCGCACCGACATGTGGTGCGCCTCCGCGACGGCGGTCGGCGTGAGCTCGGGGTCGGCCAGGTGCTCCCGGATCCACGCCTCCACCCGGGCCCGCAGGCCGGTGACCCGCACCTCCACCGGGAGTTCCCGTTCGGCCTCCAGATGCCGGGCCAGGGTCCCGGCGATCAGGTCCAGGGCGATCCGGTCGAGCCGTGGCGCGTCCGAGGCGTCGTACTGCTCGGGGTGGGCCACCAGCCGGCGCAGGAAGGTGGCCAACAGGGCGCCCATCCCGGTGTCGGCGGGGATCTTCGCGGCGAGCAGCGCCGCCGCCCGGCGCGGCGGCAGCGGCAGCGCCCGGTGCGGCACCAGCACGGTCAGCGTCTCCAGCGCGTCGGCGGCCCGGTCCGGCACCTGCCGGGAGCCGTGCGGGCGGACGGTGTCGATGAGGGCGAAACCGGACGGGTCGAGCCGGCCCGACTGCCGCTGCTGCGACACCACGCCGTGGCCGTTCAGCGGCAGTGCGAGCTGGTAGAGCTCGGGGTCCGAGCTGTGGATCAGCCGGGGGGTACGGGTCAGCTCCAGCGACGGGTACCGCCAGGCGCCGAGCCGGACCACGCCGAGGTCGACGGCCCGGGCCGAGGCGGCGAAGTCGCCGGCGTGCGCGGTGCTGATCCGGGCGGCCGCCGACTCGCGGGCCACCACGTCCTGCCAGAAGTCGAACCGCTCGGCCGGGGGCAGCCAGGCGGTGTCGACCGATGCCACGGCGAGGATGGCCAATCACCTCCTTCGGGGTACGCCATTGTCGGCGCCGGCCGGCCCGGCGTCCATTCCGTGGGCGGACGCCGATCCGCGTGCCGCTCTGGCCGGTCGGCGCGATCCGGGTGAGGATGGGCAGGTCGTCGGGGACCGGTGGCAGCCGCCGGCGGGCCGGCATCCGACGACGTCGATGTGACAGACTCGCCGCTCGGCATGTCCCGATGTCCGCGCCGATGGAAGGGGACCGATGGGCCTGACGCACCCGAGGGCGGTGGCCGGCGCGGCCCTGCTCGCGCTCCTGCCGATCACGCTGGCCGGCTGCGGCCTCGGCGGCGGGGACGACGCCCCGGACAGCCCGGCCAGCGGGTCCCAGCGGGCGCCGGCCGAGGAGGCGGCGGCCAAGAGCCGCGAGCGGGTCCAGGCGTACCTGGACGCGATGGCGGCCAAGGACGTCGACGCCGGCCGCAGCCAGCTCTGCGCGCCCATGCAGAGCGCCTTCGACGCGGCCGCCACCGGGCCGAACGGCGACTTCGCCGACCACTTCACCGTCCCGCAGGCCACCATCACCGACGTCCGGTCCGGCCCGCAGGGCGAGGAGGTGACCACCTCGGTCACCGTGGCCGTCGGGTCGCGCAAGGCCACCCGCTCGCTGCTGTTCACGGTCACCCGCACCGGCGCCGACTGGTGCATCGCGGGCGAGGCGCCGGGCGGCAACAGCCCGTCGCCGGCGGTCACCCCCTGACCCCGGACCGGCCCCCGACCTGCGGCGCTCCCCGGATGTGGCACTGATCTCCCAACCACCGGAACCGTCCCCCTCGAAGGTGAGCCGCCCCGGCGGTCGCCGTACGCTTTCTTCCATGCGCCATGAGTGGCACCAGCTGAGTCACCCCGCCGTGGGTAGCCCGGGGCTCCAGACCAGTCGCCCGACCGTCGATTCCGCCGAGGACGCCGCCCTCGGCCTGGACCGCTGGCGGGAGCTGCCGCGCGCGCAGACCCCGCCCTGGCCCGACCCGGAGCAGGTCGCCGAGGTCTGCAAGGTGCTGGACACCGTGCCGTCCGTGGTCGCGCCCTACGAGGTCGACCAGCTCCGGCAGCGGCTGGCGCTGGTCTGCGAGGGCAAGGCGTTCCTGCTCCAGGGCGGCGACTGCGCGGAGACCTTCGCCGACAACACCGAGAGCCACCTGCTGGCCAACGCCCGCACCCTGCTCCAGATGGCCATCGTGCTGACCTACGGCGCGTCGCTGCCGGTGGTCAAGGTCGCCCGGGTCGCCGGCCAGTACACCAAGCCCCGGTCGCTGCCGACCGACGCGCGCGGCCTCCCGGCCTACCGCGGCGACATGATCAACTCGCTGGAGGCCACGCCGGAGGCCCGGGTCGCCGACCCGCAGCGCATGATCCGGGCGTACGCCAACTCGGCCGCCGCCATGAACATGCTCCGGGCGTACCTGGCCGGTGGGCTGGCCGACCTGCACGCGGTGCACGACTGGAACAAGGGCTTCGTCAAGCAGTCCCCGGCCGGCGAGCGCTACGAGGCGATCGCCCGCGAGATCGACCGCGCGCTGGCCTTCATCCGCGCCTGCGGGATGACCGACGACGAGGCGCTGCGCACCGTCACCCTCTACTGCTCGCACGAGGCCCTGGCCCTGGAGTACGACCGGGCGCTCACCCGGATCTCCGGCAACCGCGCGTACGGGCTGTCCGGGCACTTCCTGTGGGTCGGCGAGCGCACCCGGCAGCTCGACGGGGCGCACCTCGACTTCATCTCCCGGATCGCCAACCCAATCGGGGTCAAGCTCGGCCCGACCACCACCCCCGACGAGGCCATCGAGCTCTGCGAGAAGCTCAACCCGGACAACGTCCCCGGCCGGCTCACCCTGATCAGCCGGATGGGCAACCACCGGGTCCGGGACGCCCTGCCCCCGATCGTCGCCAAGGTCACCGCCGCCGGCGCCAAGGTCGTCTGGCAGTGCGACCCGATGCACGGCAACACCCACGAGTCCTCGAACGGCTACAAGACCCGGCACTTCGACCGGATCGTCGACGAGGTGCTCGGCTACTTCGAGGTGCACCGCGGCCTGGAGACCCACCCGGGCGGCCTGCACGTCGAGCTGACCGGCGAGGACGTCACCGAGTGCCTCGGCGGCGCCCAGGGCATCGAGGACCTCGACCTGCCCGACCGGTACGAAACCGCCTGCGACCCGCGACTGAACACCCAGCAGTCGCTGGAGCTGGCCTTCCTCGTTGCGGAGATGTTGCGTGGCTGAGTTCATTGATCTTCGTTCGGACACCGTGACCCGGCCCACCGCCGGGATGCGCGAGGCCATGGCGAGCGCCGAGGTCGGCGACGACGTCTACGGGGAGGACCCGACCGTCGCCGCGCTGGAGGCCGAGGTCGCGGCGCTCTTCGGGCACGAGGCGGCGCTGTTCGCCCCGAGCGGCTCGATGGCCAACCAGATCGCCCTCCAGCTCGTCGTCCCGCCCGGGGACGAGCTGCTCTGCGACGCCGACGCGCACGTGGTCACGTACGAGATCGGCGCCGCGGCCGCGTACGGGGGGATCTCCTCGCGGACCTGGCCGGCGGTGGGCGCGGACGTCGACCCCGAGGTGGTGGCCGGGATGGTCCGGCCGGACGGCTACTTCGCGGTGCCGACCCGGGCCATCGCCGTCGAGCAGACCCACAACCGCGGCGGCGGCGGCGTGATCCCGCTCGCGACCCTGCGGGAGCTGCGCCGGGTCGCCGACGACCACGGGCTCGCCCTGCACTGCGACGGCGCCCGGATCTGGCACGCGCACGTCGCCGACGGGGTGCCGCCGGCCGAGTACGGCGCGCTGTTCGACACCCTCTCGGTCTGCCTCTCCAAGGGCCTCGGCGCCCCGGTCGGCTCGCTGGTGGTCGGCAGCGCCGAGAAGATCGCGCGGGCGCGGTTCGTCCGCAAGCGGATGGGTGGCGGCATGCGGCAGGTCGGCATCCTGGCCGCCGCCGGCCGGTACGCGCTCGCGAACCACGTCGAGCGGCTCGCCGAGGACCACGCGAAGGCGGCCCGGCTGGCCGAGGCGGTCGCGCCCTACGGGGTGCTGGCGACCGCGGTGCGGACCAACATCGTCCCGCTCGACCTGACCAAGCACGCGCTCGACGCGCCCGCCCTGGCGGCGGCCGCCCGGGAGCGGGGCCTGCTGATCTCGGTGCTCGGCCCGCGTACCGCCCGCCTGGTCACCCACATGGACGTGTCGAACGACCAGATCGACCGGTCCGCCGAAACCCTGACCACCCTCCTCCGCGCCTGACCGCTTCTTGATCAACCCCGGGCCCCCGCAGGGGGGTCAGGGGTGGAGGCGTTTCAGGTTGGCGATGTCGGCGGCGTGGCCTTCGTGCTTCTCCGTCGGGGTCTCCACCAGCACGGGGACGCCGGCCGTCGCGGGGTGGCGCATCAGCTCGGCGAACGCGGGTTCGCCGATGGTGCCCTTGCCGATGTTCTCGTGCCGGTCCCGGGTGGAGCCGCACAGGTCCTTCGAGTCGTTCGCGTGCACCAGCTTCAGCCGGTCCGCGCCCACCGCGGCGACCAGCGCGTCCAGCGTGGCGGTCATCCCGCCCTCGGCGGCCAGGTCGTGCCCGGCCGCCCACGCGTGGCAGGTGTCGAAGCAGACGCCCAGCATCGGGTGGCGGTCCACCGCGTCGAGGTAGGGGCCCAGGTGCTCGACCCGGGAGGCCAGCGACCGGCCGCCCCCGGCGCTCGGCTCGACCAGCAGCATCGGCCCGCCGGTGGCCGCGCTCTCGTCCAGCAGCGGGAGCAGTGCCGCGCGGACCTGCCGCATGGCCGCCTCGGCGTGGCCCGCGTCGACCGCGCTGCCGGCGTGGAACACCACGGCCTCGGCGCCGATGGCCCGGCCCCGGCGCAGCGCGTGCGCCAGCGTCTCCGTCGACCGCTCGACCGTGGCCGGGGTGGGGGAGCCGAGGTTGACCAGCAGCGAGGCGTGGATGAAGACCGGCAGGCCGCGCTCGCCGCAGCCGTCCCGGAACAGCACGTCCTGCTTCGGGTCGCCCGCCGGCAGCGCCCAGCCCCGCGAGTTGGAGACGTAGACCTGCACCGCCTCGGAGGCGGCCGCGTCGGCGTAGGGCAGCGCCGCCTTGGCCAGGCCCCCGGAGGTGGGGGTGTGCGACCCGACCCGCCGTCGCCCGGGCTGCCCGCTCACAGGCAGGTCACCGTGACCGGGGTGCCCGGCGGCACCGGGGTGTTCTCGCCCGGGTTCTGGAAGCGGGCCACCCCGTTCGGGTTGAGCTGGATGTTGACCGGGAAGCCCTGGCTCTCCAGCACCTGCTTGGCCTGCTGGCAGGGCAGGTCGACCACGCGGGGGACGGGCACCTGGGCGGGGCCCTTGCTGACGTCGAGCTTGACCTGGGCGCCCTTCTCCACGCCGGTGCCGTCGGCTGGGCTCTGGCCGAGAATCTCGTCCTTCGGCTTGTCGGAGTCCTTGTACGTCTCGACCGGCGTCAGCCCGAGCTGGGCGAGGGTGTTGCGGGCCTCGCCGAGGTTCTTGCCCACCAGGTTCGGCACGGTCACCGGGGCGCGGCCCTTGCTCAGGATCACCGTCACCTTGGCGCCCGGTTTGACCACCGTGCCCACCTTCGGGTCGGTGGCCAGCACCACCCCGGCCGGCAGCGCGTCGTCGTAGCGGGAGCTGCCCTTCACCGGCACCAGCTTGGCGCCGGTCAGCTCGGCCTGGGCCAGCTCGAAGTCCTTGCCCACCACGTCCGGCACCGGCAGCCGCTCCGGACCGAGCGACAGGGTCAGCGTGATCGTGCCGCCCTTGACGATCCGGGTGGCCGAGACCGGGGCCTGGCCCAGCACCGTGTCCTTGGGGATCTTCTCGTCGTAGCGGGGCTCGGCGTAGCGCAGCGTGAAGCCGCCCCGGGTGGCCTGCGCCTCCGCCTCGGCCTTGGTGAGGCTCACCAGCTGCGGGGCGACCGTGTAGCGGCCCACCCCGAACCACCAGCCGCCCACCGCGGCCACCAGGCCGAGCACCACGGCCGCCGCGGCGACCGCCAGCCGGCCGCGGGGTGAGCCCATGATCCGGGTACGCAGCCCGGCCAGCCGGGCGCCCAGGCCCTCGTCCTCCACGGCGCGGCGGCGGTGCGTGCGCTGGCCACCGCCCTCGGGCAGCCGGGCCCAGGCGGGGCGCTCGGCCGGGCGGACCGCCGCCACCACCATGGTGGGCTGCGCGATCACGGCCGTCTCGTCGCCGACCTGCCGCAGCACCGCGGTGTGGGAGTGGGGGTTGGCCAGCTCGTCGCGCGCGGCCTGCACCTCGGTCAGCAGCGCGCCGGCGTTGGCCGGGCGGGCGGCCGGGTCGCGCCGGGTGGCCCGGGCGACCAGCGCGTCGAGCACCGGGGGCAGCGACGGCACGAGGGTCGACGGGGCCGGCACGTCGCGGTCGACGTGCTGCCAGGCGACCTCCACCGGGCGGTCGCCGTCGTACGGCACCCGGCCGGTGAGCATCTCGAACAGCACGATGCCGGCGGAGTAGACGTCGGTGCGCGGGTCCGCGTGACCCTGGGTGACCAGCTCGGGCGCCACGTAGGCCACGGTGGCCATGAGCTGGTTGCCGTTCTCCTCCTCGGCGCTCGCCTCGACCGCGCGGGCCAGACCGAAGTCGGCCACCTTGACCACGCTGTCGACGAGGCTCGTGGTGCCGCCCGCGGGCGGCTCGGCGACCAGCACGTTCTCCGGCTTGACGTCGCGGTGCACGAGTCCGGCCCGGTGCGCGGCGGCGATCGCGGCGAGCATCTGCTCGGCGATGGCCAGCGCCTCGTCGGGGTTGAGCCGGCGCCGCTCGGCGAGCACGTCGCGCAGGGTGCGGCCGCGCACGTACTCCATCACGAGGTAGGGGAGGCCGGCGTGGCTGCCCTGGTCGTAGACCGCCACCACGTTCGGGTGGGTGAGCCGGGCGATGGTCTTGGCCTCGTCGGTGAAGCGTGCGACGAAGCCGGCCATCCGGGCCCGGGCCTCGGGCGCCTGGGTCGGGTGAATGATCTTGACCGCCACGGTGCGCTCCAGGCGCTCGTCGGTGGCGGTGTACACGGTCGCCATGCCGCCACGGGCCACGCGACCGCGAATGCGGTAGCGCCCGTCGATCAGCGAGCCCAGCAACGTGTCGGCGACCTGTGTGTCCATCGGCAGGCAGTCTATGTGTCGGGAGGGTGAAGGTTGAACAGGATGCTACAGCCGGCGTCCCACAACCCGGCACCGCGCACGTGTCGGGCGGGGGTGCGGGGTGCCGCCGACCGGCCCGGGCGGGCACGTGGCAGGGTGGTCGGGTGACCGATTCCGTACCCGCCGAGACCGCCGCCGGGGCAGACCTGCCCGGACCGACCGACCCGGCCGGCTGGCTGACCCTGCCGGACGTGGCCGAGCGCCTCGACCTGTCGATCAGCAAGGTGCACCAGATGATCCGCGACCGGGAGCTGCTCGCGGTGCGCCGCGACGGCGTCCGCCGGATCCCGGCCGACCTGGTGGCCAACCGCACCGTGCTCAAGCACCTGCCCGGCGTGCTCAACCTGCTTGCCGACGCCGGGTACGACGACGAAGAGGCGCTGCGCTGGCTCTACGAGCCCGACCCCACCCTCCCCGGCACCACCCCGGCCGCCGCCCTCGCCGGCGACCAGGCCCGCGAGGTCAAGCGCCGCGCCCAGGCCCTCGGTTTCTGACCCCGCCCCCCGCGGCCGCCCGCCTCGTCGATCATGAGGTTGGCGGCACCATCCGAGATCGACTTCGCCGTCAACCTCATGATCGACCGGGTCGGCCGCGGGGGCGGGGTCAGTCGGTGCGGCGGGTGGCGGCGATGGCCAGGTCGACCAGGGACTGGCGGGCCTCGGTGTCCAGGTCGACCGTCGTGAGGGCGGCCAGGGCGCTCTCCGTGAGGGCCGTGATGCGCCGCTCGGTGCGCTCCAGCGCGCCGCTCGCCGTGATCAGCTCGCGCAGGCGGGCCACCCCGGCGGCGTCCAGCCCGGGGTCGCCGAGCCCGCCGAGCAGCAGGTCCCGGCCGGCGCCGTCGAGCGCCTCGAGGGCCGCGGCCACCAGGTAGGTCCGCTTGCCCTCGCGCAGGTCGTCGCCGGCCGGCTTGCCGGTGCGCTCCGGGTCCCCGAAGACCCCCAGCACGTCGTCGCGGAGCTGGAACGCCTCGCCCAGCGGCAGCCCGTACGCCGAGTAGGCCGCGTGCACCTCGGCCGGCGCGTCGGCCAGCGCGGCGCCGAGCAGCAGCGGCCGCTCGACGGTGTATTTGGCCGACTTGTAACGGGCCACCTTGCCGGCCCGTTCCAGCGAGGTGTCGCCGGTGGCCTGGGTCAGCACGTCCAGGTACTGCCCGACGGTCACCTCGGTGCGCATCTCGTCGAAGACCGGCCGGGCCCGGGCCACCGTGCGCGGGTCCAGGCCGGCGGAGTGCAGCAGCTCGTCGGACCAGACCAGGCACAGATCGCCCAGCAGGATGGCCGCCGCGTCGCCGAACCCGTCCGGGTCGCCGCTCCAGCCGGCCGCGCGGTGCCGGGCGGCGAAGCGCCGGTGCACCGCCGGCTCGCCGCGGCGGGTGTCCGAGCGGTCCATCAGGTCGTCGTGGATCAGCGCGCTGGCCTGCACGAACTCCAGCGCGGCGAGGGCGGCGACCACCTGGTCGGAGTCGACCCCGCCGGCGCCCCGGTAGCCCCAGTAGCCGAAGGCCGGGCGCAGTCGCTTCCCGCCGCCCAGCACGAACGCCTCGATGGCCTCGGCCACCGGCACGAGGCCGTCGTCGAGGGTGGTCAGCCAGCCGCGCTGGCCGGCGAGGAACTCGGTGAGGGCCTTGTCGATCCGCTGGCGCAGGCCGGCGCGGTCGACGGGGGACACGGGAGCAGCGTGGGTCACGCGCACGACGCTAGCCGGTCCCCGCCGGTCGCGCCCTCCCCCCGTCCCGACGTGCCGCGCGCGGCGTCGGCCGGGGCCGGCCCGCCGGCGCGCCCCGGGGGCCGCCCGCCGGGGTGACGGGGAGGTGGGTGCGGGCCGCCGCGGGCGGTCCGGCACCGGGCCGGGCGGCCGGCTCGTGGCCGTGAGCGGGGCCGGCCGGGCGCGGGAGCCGGCCGGGTCGACGGCGGCCGGCGCCAGCCCGAGGCGGCGGCTGTGCGCGGCGGCCCCGGCGAGCAGCTCGCCCGGCACCCCGAGGACCACCGCCAGCCAGCCGCACCAGAAGTCGCCGGGGAGCCGGCGCTGCCGCTCCCACCGGGACACCTCGTGCCGGGTCAGGGTCGGCACGCCGGCGGCGGCGCACAGCTCGGCGGCGACCCGCTGCTGGCTCCAGCCGCGGGCGGCCCGCAGCTCGGCCAGGAGCGGCCCGAACGGGCGCGGCCCGGGTGGCGGGGACGGGGTCATCGGTCCTCCCGAGGCGACGGCGGGCGGCGGCGCGGACGCCCGGCGGTGCTCCGCCGGCGCGTCGCCGATCGTGGCGACCCCCGCGCGGCCCCCCCCCCGGGACCGGCCACCGGCCGGCACCACCGCGCTGCCCTCTTCCTACCCCCGGGATACGACGCTCCGCCGTGCTCGTGCTCGCGGGCTGGGAAGATCCTGGGTCGGCCCGGATCCGCCGGTTACAGTCGGTCCGTGGCGCTCGGTCTTCCCTCGGTCCTCCCCAACCCCCAGCCGGCCATCGGGGAGCTGATCCGCGACGCCCGGCCCACCTTCTCCTTCGAGTTCTTCCCGCCCAAGACACCGCAGGGTGAGCGCCTGCTCTGGCAGGCCATCCGTGAGCTGGAGTCGCTGCGCCCCTCGTTCGTCTCGATCACCTACGGCGCGGGCGGCTCGACCCGCGACACCACGGTCGCGGTGACCGAGCGGATCGCCACCGAGACGACCCTGCTCCCGATGGCGCACCTCACCGCGGTCGACCACTCGGTCGCCGAGCTGCGGCACGTCATCGGCCGGCTGGCCTCGGTGGGCGTGCGCAACGTGCTGGCCGTCCGCGGCGACCCGCCGGGCAACCCGGGCGGCGAGTGGATCAAGCACCCGGACGGCGTGCGGTACGCCGAGGAACTGGTCCGGCTGGTGCGGGACGCCGGGGACTTCAGCGTCGGCGTGGCCGCGTTCCCCTACAAGCACCCGCGCTCGCCCGACGTGGCCAGCGACACCGCGCACTTCGTCCGCAAGTGCCGGGCGGGGGCCGAGTTCGCGATCACCCAGATGTTCTTCGACGCCGACGACTACCTGCGGCTGCGTGACCGGGTGGCCGCCGCCGGCTGCGACACCCCGATCCTGGCCGGGGTGATGCCGGTGACCCAGCTCGGCACCATCGAGCGGTCCGTGCAGCTCTCCGGCGCGCCCTTCCCGCCGGCCCTCGCGGAGCGGTTCGCGGCCGTGGCCGACGACCCGGAGGCGGTCCGCCGCCTCGGCATCGAGCAGGCGAGCGAGATGTGCGCGAAGCTGCTGGACGAGGGGGTGCCGGGGATCCACTTCATCACCCTCAACCGGTCCACGGCCACCCGCGAGGTCTGGCAGCGCCTGCGCGCCGACGCGCGGGTGTGACCACCCCGCCCACGACACCCGCCCCGTCCTTCTACGGTTGATCCGTGGTGGGCACACAGCTGAACTGGGACCAGTACGCGACCGCGTGGGCGCGGCTGCACGGCGGCTTCGACCCCCGGGTGGCCGCGCCGGTGGTCCGCGCCTGGCTGCGCTTCGCCTACCACGTGGGCTACATCCTGGGCCGGCTGCGCATCGGCCCGACCCCGGTGACCGTGGTCGGCGTGCTGCTCTGCCTCTGCGTACCCCTGCTGGTGGGGCGGGCCGGCGACGGGCCGTTCCTGGGCGCGTTGTTCGTGCTGCTGGCGGCGGTGGCCGACAGCGTCGACGGCGCGGTGGCGGTGGCCACCAACCGCACCACCCGGCTCGGCTACGTCTACGACTCGGTGGCCGACCGGCTCGGCGAGGCCGCCTGGCTGGTCGCGTTCTGGCTGCTCGGCGCCCCCGGCGCGCTGGTCGCCGCGGCCGGGGGCCTGTCCTGGCTGCACGAGTACGTGCGGGCCCGGGCGGTCTCGGCCGGGATGCGGGAGATCGGGGCGGTGACCGTGGGGGAGCGGCCCACCCGGGTGTGCGTGGCCCTGGTCGGGCTGGTGGTCGCCGGGCTCACCGGGCTGATCGACGCCGACCTGACCGCCGGCACCATCACCATGGCCACCACGGTCTGGGTGCTGCTGGCCGGTTTCGGCCTCGGCCAGCTGCTCTCCGCCGTCCGCCGTGCCTTGATCGACGCCGACTGACCGCCGGCCGGCCGTGCCCTACCAGGCCGGGCCGATGGCGTCGGCGACGATCTCCGCCGACAGCGTCACCATGGGGAGGCCGCCGCCGGGGTGGCTGGAGCCGCCGACCAGCCAGAGCCCGGCCGCCGGGCCCCGGTTGGCCGGGCGGAGCAGCCCGCCCGCGGTGCCGTAGATGGCCCCGCCCGGCGCGCCCGTCGCCGCGTCCAGGTCGGCCGGGGTGCGGATCTCCCGGAACACCAGCCGGTCGCGCACGTCCACGCCCCGCTCCGCGAGCACGTCGAGGATCCGGTCGGCGTACGCCTCGGCCAGGCCCGGCCGCCGCCAGTCGACCGCGCCCGCGGCGGTGCCGTGGCGGGCCGCGTTGACCAGCACGAACCACGCCTCGTGCCCGGCCGGGCGGACCGCCGGGTCGTCGGCCACCGTGACGAAGACGGTCGGGTCGGGCGCGGGCCGGGCCCGGACGCCCCGCCCCGGGTCGCCGAAGACCGCGTCGAACTCGGCGTCGTGGTCGCGGGGGAAGAAGACGGTGTGGTGGGCCAGCCCGGAGTCGCCGCGGACGCCCAGCAGCAGCACGAAGCCGGCCAGGCTGCGGTCGGTGAGCGCGGCCAGCCGGCGCGGGGTGGGCAGCAGGTCCCGGTAGACGGTCAGCGCGTCGACGTTGGCCACCACCACGTCGGCGGGGACCGGGGCCGCCGCCCCGGCGACGCGTACGCCGTGCACCCGGCCGCCGGCCGCGTCGATGCGGGTCACCGTGGCGCCGGTGCGCACCACCACGCCGAGGTCCAGGCAGCGCGACAGCAGCGCGTCGGCCAGGGTGCCCAGCCCGCCGCGCAGGTACCAGCCGCCGTAGGCCAGTTCGGCGTAGGGGACGGCGACCAGCGCGGCCGGCGCCCGGCGCGGGTCGGCGCCCGTGTAGGTGGCGTAGCGGTCGAGCAGCATCCGCAGCCGCGGGTCGGACAGGTGCCGGCGGCCCAGCCCGCGCAGGCTGCGGCCGGGGCCGATGGCGGCGAGGTCGCCCAGCCGCCACGCCAGCGCGGCCAGGTCACGCGGGGAGTCGACGGTGCGGCGCAGCACGTCCCGGTGCGAGGCCGCCCACACCCGGCCGGCCCGCCGCCACAGCCGCTGCCAGTCGGCGGCGGCCCGGTCGCCGAACGCCGCGCCGACGCGGGCGGTGAACTCGGCCGGGTCGGCGCAGGAGTTCAGGGCGGGGCCGCCGCCGGGGAAGACGTGCCGGACGATCGGGTCCAGCGGCACCAGGTCCAGGTATTCGTCGAGCTTCGCGCCGGTCGCCTCGAACAGGTCGTGGAACACCTGCGGCAGGGTGACCAGGCTCGGCCCGGTGTCGAAGTGCCACGACCCCTCGGCGGTGTCGTGCCGGTGCCGGCCCAGCTTGCCGCCGACCGTGTCGGCGCGTTCGAGGACGGTGACCTCGTGCCCGGTGACCGCCAGCCGGGCGGCGGCGGCCAGCCCGCCCACGCCGGCGCCGATGACCACGATCCGCGCCATGCCGCCCCCTCCTAGCCGACCGGGCGACCCCGCCAGGTGAGCCGGCGTCGCCTCCGCAGATGGTACGACCGGAGGGTCAGCCAACCGAGGACCACGACCGACACGGGGTGTGCCAGCGCGTCGGGCCACGCCCGCCCGCCGGTGGCCCGGGCGCTGACCGCGCGACCGACCACCCCCAGCAGGTAGGCGACGAGCACCACCAACGACACCGGGCGAGCCGTCGGGGCGAGCCAGACCGCGATCAGCGGGGGCGCGGTGTAGAGCAGGAGCAGCAGGGTCACCACCGCCGCGGCGGCGGCCGGGTGCCCGAAGGAGGCCCAGAGCGACTTGCTGTAGCCGTCGCGCAGCTGCGGCCAGCTGTCGTACATCCGGCACGCGGCCAGCCGGGAGCCGTCGGCCAGGGCGATCCGGCCGCCGGACCGCTTCACGGCCCGGGCCAGCTCGATGTCCTCCAGCACCCGGTCGGCGACCGCCGCGTGCCCACCGGCCCGCAGGTAGCCCGCCCGGTCCACGACCAGGAACTGCCCGCCGGCCGCCGCGAGCGACGGCCGCGGCGAGCGTTCCATGGCGCGCAGCGGCAGGAAGGTCAGCCACAACCACTGCAGCAGCGGCTGCACCAGCCGGTCGGCCGCCGTCCGCACCAGGATCCGGGGGTACGGCGACAGCAACGTCGCGCCCGCCGCGTGCAGTTCGGTCACCGCCGCGGCGACCGCGTACGGGGTGAGGACCACGTCGGCGTCGACGAAGGCCAGCGCGGTGGGGGCCGGGTCGGTGCGGGTGGCGAGCTGCCAGCAGGCGTGCGGCTTGCCGAGCCAGCCCGGCGGCAGGGTGACCCCGGTGAGCAGGGTGACCCGGGGGTCGTCGCCGGCCACCGCGCGGACCACGTCGGCGGTGCCGTCGGTCGAGCCGTCGTCGAGCACCATGATCCGCAGCTCCGGCACGCCGCGCTGGGCGAGCAGCGCGCGCAGGCACGGGGTGACCCGGTCGGCCTCGTCGCGCAGCGGCAGCAGCACCGCCACGGCCTCGGTGACCTCGACCGGGCCGGCGCCGGGGCGGCGCAGCCAGGCGGTGGCGTTGACGACCGTGTGCGCGGTGAGCGCGGCTACCGCCGCGAGCAGGACGAGCGCGGGGATCATGCCGGCGCGTCGACGCGGGGGGCCGGTTCCGCCATGCCCGGACCGGCCCGGTGCCGGCGGGCGCGCAGCAGCGTCACCGCCAGCGGCACGGCGGCCACCGCCATCCCGGCCGCGCCCCAGGCCGCCGAGGCGGGCAGCCGGAGGAAGACCGCGTGTGCCAGCACGCTGGAGGCGTACGTCCACAGGTAGAGCCCGAACATGGGCGCGTCCCGGGCGCCGGTGCGGTCGACGGCCGGCCCGGCGAGCGGGCGCAGCGCGGCCGTCAGCAGCACCGCGAAGAGCAGCCAGCCGAGGTAGTTGCTGACCGGGATGCCGGGCAGGCCGGGCAGGGCCGGGGTGGCGTCCCGCCAGCGCCAGTAGCCCTCGGCCACCATCTGCGGGTCGAGGAAGAGGTCCCAGGCGGCCAGGCCGACCGCGGCCAGGGCGATCCGGGCGGGGCGGGAGCGGGTGAGCCGGACCGCGGTGAGCCAGGCCGGCCAGGCCATCCAGGTCCAGGCCAGCGGGATGACCAGCGGTACGCCGGCCAGCTTCGGGCCCAGCTCGCCGGAGTAGTCGTAGCTGCCGAACGGGAAGCCGGTGGCCACGCCGAGCGCCTCGATCGCGAAGCCGCCGCCGGTGGCCACGGCGACCAGCGCGAGCGCGGTGCGCGTACCCCGGGTGAGCAGGGCGTGCCCGACGGAGAGCAGCCAGCCGAGCCCGACGGTGGCCACGGTGAGGCCGGCGCGCGTCGTGCCCCCGGTGAGCGGGTAGCAGATCTGGGCCAGGACCAGGACGGCCAGCAGCGCCCAGGGCAGCCGGCCCCGGATCACGACGGGCCCGGGCCGGGGCCGGGGGGTGGCAGCGGCAGGTCCCGGCCGAGCACGCCGAACGGCCGCTCGTCGCCGGGGAAGTGGAAGTGGCGCAGGATGTCGACGAAGCCGAACCGGCGGTAGAGCCGCCAGGCCCGGGACGTCTGCTCGTCGGCCTCCGGCGTGGAGAGCAGGGTGGTGCTGCCCTCGGCCATGGTGAGCAGCGCGCGCAGCTGGCCGGCGCCGAGGCCGTGCCCCTGCGCGGGTGGGCGGACGTGCAGCTCGACCACCTCGAAGCAGTGGGTCAGCCAGCGCTGCCGGGCCTCGCCGTCCAGCGCCCGGTGCACCTGGTCGTGCCACCACTGGCCGGCGGCGCCGAGGTAGCCGTACCCGAAGCCGGCCAGGTGTCCCTCGGTGGTCAGGCTGGCGACGGCGCGGAAGCCGGGCCGGCGGACGTGGGTGGCGATGTAGCCGCGCCGGGCCTCCAGCAGGTCGGCGCGGTAGCCCATCGCCTCGCCGTAGACGGCCACCACGTCGTCCAGCCGCCGGACCAGATCGTCCGGTGTCCACCGCACCAACCTCATGCGTTCCCTCTCGCCGTTGCCGGGTCGCTCTCGGGGGCGACCCATCCCAGTACCGTCCGGTCGCCGACCACGTCGGCCACCGCGAACCGCGCGAACAGTTCCTCCGCGTACCACCCCTCGGTGGGGGTGCGGGTGATCGCGGCCCGGTGCTCCGGGTGACGGTACGCGAACGCAACGAGGTCCGTGGCGTCGCGCCACACGCTCACCGTGCCCTGCCAGCCCAGCGGCGCCTCGCCGACGCCGAACCGGGCGAGCAGCCCGGGCGCGGCGTGCAGGGCGGCGGCGACCGGCGGGACCGCCCGCCAGAAGGTGACCGCCCGGCGGGCCCGCAGCCGGGCCCGGGTCAGCGCCAGCACCGGCCCGGCGACCCGCCCGCCGGACGGCTCGCCGAACGGCCGGTGGCCGGACCACTCGCCCCGGCTGGTCAGCGGGCGCAGCTCCACCCGCACGCGGGCGCGGGCGAGCCGGGCCCAGGAGCGGCCGACCGGGGAGGCGTCGAAGGCGGCCGCCGCGGCGGGGGAGTCCCACACCACGAGGGCGGCCCACCGGGTCAGGTCGGCGTCACCGGGGCCGAAGCCGGTGCCGGTCCCGGTGCCGAGCAGCTTGGCGAACCGGACGCCGGGCAGCCGGCGCAGCCGCGCCGGGTGGGTCGCCATCCGGGCCAGCGCCCCGGGGACGGCCGTGCGGGGGATCCGCCACACGTGCAGCGTGACGAGGTCCGGAGTCACGCCACCTCGTGCGCGGTGCCCGAGGTGAGCCGCAGCAGCTCCGCGTGGGTGGTGGGGAAGACCGCCTGCGGCACCCCGCCGGCCGCCCACACCTCGCCGTACGCCGCCAGCGCGGTGTCCACGAGGGTGCGCAGCGGTTGCGGGTGGCCGACCGGGGCGACGCCGCCGATCACCTGCCCGGTGTGCCGCTTGACGAACTCGGGGGTGGCCCGGCGCAGGTGGGTGACCCCGAGGGACGCGGCCAGCCCCGCGGTGTCCACCCGGTGCGCGCCGGAGGTGAGCACCAGCAGGGGCGCGTCGTCGGCGTCGAAGACGAGCGAGTTGGCGATGGCGCCGACCTCGACGTCGAGGGCCGCGGCGGCCGCGGCGGCGGTGTGCACGGCCTCGGGCAGCAGGCGGACCTGGCTCGGGCCGCCGGAGCCGTCCCGCGCGCCCGCGTCGTCGAGCGCCCGCTGCACCGCCTGCACGTTCGGGTGTGGCTGCATGCCCCTCATTCTCCCCGGCCGCCCGGGCCCCGGTCGGCCGCCCCGCCCGAACGAGGGTCGGCGGTGCGGGCGGCGATCAGCGTGCCGATGCCGTCGAGGATCCGGGCCAGGCCGAAGTCGAGGGCCGCGTCGGCGGCCGCCGGGTCGATGCCGCGCAGGGCGGCGTCCAGCGCCGGGAACCGCTCCTCCCGGCCACGGACCAGGACGCCGAAGGCGGCCTCCCGGCTCCCGGCGGGCGCGCCCTGCGGCGTCGCGTGCTGGGCCAGGTTGCGAGCGTGCCCGACCAGGAGCACCGCGACGTCGAGCTGCTCGGCGCCGGTCAGCCCGGTGCCGGTGAGGGCGGCGACCACCGCTTCCACCCAGGCCAGCTCGTTCGGGCCGGGCAGCCGGGCGCCGACGGTCGCCGCCTGGGCCCACGGGTGCCGGCGGAACCGGTCGAACAGCTGCCGGGTCCAGTCGTCGAGCCGGGCGCGCCAGTCGGCCCCGGCCGGTGGTGGGGGCGGCTCACCGATCGCGTCCTCCAGCATCAGCGCCACGAGTTCGGCGCGGCCGGGCACGTACCGGTAGAGCGCCATCTTGGTGACGTCCAGCGACTCGGCGACCCGCTGCATGGTCAGCCCTTCGAGGCCGTCGGCGTCGGCGATGGCGATGCCCGCGCGGGCGATCGCGGCCAGCGTGAGGGTGGGGCGGGGCCCCCGCCGGGGTCCGGCCGGGGTGCCCCACAGCAGCTCGAACAGCCGGCGTTTGTCGACGCCACCGGTCTCCACGGTCACCCCTTGTCCTCGGCTCGAAACTGTGTCTAGAGTACTCTGTATCCAAGGGACACAGTTTAGAACGGGGAACGACATGCCTACTCCTCTCCGCGGTCTCCGCGTGCTCGTCTCCGGCGCCGGGGTGGCCGGTCCGGCGGTGGCCTGGTGGCTGGCCCGGCACGGCGCCGAGGTCACCGTCGTGGAGGCCGCGCCCGCGCTGCGGACCAGCGGCTTCGCGGTCGACTTCCGCGGCCCCACCCACCTGGGCGTGCTCGCCGCCATGGGCGTGCTCGACGAGTTGCGCGCGGTGCAGACCCACGCGGGCGCCATGAGCCGGGTGGACGAGCACGACCGGGAGATCTTCCGGCTGCCGGCCGAGTTCGCCGGCGGCGAGCTGGAGGTCCTCCGCCGGGACCTGTCCCGGATCCTCTACGAGCACGGCGCCGACCGGGTCGGGTACGTCTTCGGCGACCGGATCACCGCGCTCACCGAGACCGCCGACGGGATGCGGGTCGACCTGGCCCGGGGCGCCTCCCGCGCCGTCGACCTGGTGATCGGCGCGGACGGGCTGCACTCCGGCGTGCGCCGGCTGGCGTTCGGGCCCGAGTCGGCGTACGTCACCCACCTCGGCTACCACCTGGCCGGCTGGGACCTGCCCAACGACGGCGGCTTCGACGCCGTCCCGCGGCAGTACAACGTGCCCGGCCGGATGGCCAGCGTGGCCGCCGATCAGCGCGACCCGGCCCGGGCGGGCGCCCTCGTCGTGTTCGCCTCGCCCCGCAGGACCACGACCGGCTCGACCTCGACCGGCAGAAGGCGTTGATCGCCGACGCCTTCGCGGGGCTGGGCTGGCACGTGCCCCGGCTGCTGGCCGGCCTGCGCGCCGCGCCCGAGCTCTACTTCGACGCGATCGCCCGGGCCGGCGTGCCCTGCTGGCACGCCGGCCGGGCCGTGCTGCTCGGCGACGCGGCCTGGGGGGTGACCCTCGGCGGGATGGGGGTCGGCACCGGCCTGGTCGGGGCGTACGTGCTCGCCGGCGAGCTGGCCCTGGCCGGCGGCGACCACCGGGTGGCGCTGCCCGCCTACGAGCGGCGGATGCGGGCGTACGCCGGCCGCTGGCAGCGCGGCGCCAGCCCCGGCCGCTTCCTCGCCCCGGCCAGCGGCTGGGGGCTGTGGCTGCGCGACCGGCTGCTCGCCACCCGCCCGGTCCAGTCGCTGCTGGTGCGCGGCACCGGCTCGCTGGCCACCGAGGCCGATCTGCCCGACTACGCGGCGCGGGTCTGAGTCGCCGGCCGGGAGCCGGGCCAGTTCGGCGTGGCCCGGACCCCGCCGGCGGCGTCCACGAGCAGGGCCGCGTACCCGTCCAGGGTGGCCAGCCAGTCGAGCGCGTCCGCGCCGCGGGCGACGGCCGCGGTGGCGTACACGTCGGCCCAGAGCAGTTCGGGGCCGACCACGGTGACCGACCGGACGGCCCGGGCCGGCCGCCCGGCGCGCGGGTCGGTGATGTGGGCGCCGCGCCGCGCGGTGCCGGACGTGGCGACCGCGCCGTGCGCGCGGGCGACCACGTCGAGCAGCCGCTCGGGGCGGTCCGGGTCCTCGATCCCGACCCGCCAGGCCGGCCGGCCCGGCGCGGTGCGCAGCAGCACGTCCCCGCCGGCGTTGAGGCACAGGTCGTGGCCGGGCAGCACCAGCCGGCGCGCCGCCCGCTCCACCGCCCATCCCTTGACCAGGCCGGACGGGTCGAATCCGGTGCCCCCGCCGGGCAGCGGCAGCCGCCGGGCGTCGAACCACCCGCCGGTGCGGACGCGGGCCTCCTCGCAGCGCTCGACCACCTCGCGCACCAGCGGATCCGCGGTGGTCGGGTCGGGCACCGCCCCGCCGAGCCGGCTCAGCACGCTGTCCGGCCGGTACGTGCTGAACGTCGCGTCCACCTCGCGCAGCTCGGCGAAGACCCGCGCCACCCGCTCGGCCACCGCGTCGGTGCGCACCTCCGGGCCGCGCAGGTGCACGCTGACCGGCAGCCCCATCACCTGCGCCACCCAGGCGCGCCGGTCCGGTTCGGTCACGGTCCCGCTCATCCCAGGTGCGCCGCGTCGATGGCGGACTGGAGGGACTCGCGGTATCCGTCGCTGGTGACGGTGGCCCCGGAGACGGTGTCGATCCGCGCGCTCTGCGCCGCGAGGGCCTCCTGCCGCAGGATCGGCACCGCGTAGTCGTTGATCTCCTGGTCCCGGTGGTTGCCGTCCGGCACCTGGAGCACGGCGACATCGGTGATCTTCCCGCCGGAGACGGTGATCCGCACCTGCACCGGCCCCCACCGGGTCTGCGCCACCGACCCGGTGGCGGTGCCGTCGCCGCCGCTGCCGGTGCTGCCGGTGCTGCCGGTGCCGCCGGTGCTGCTGTCGCCGCCGGTCGAGGGGCCCGAGCCGGTGCCGCCGTCCGTGCCGCTCCAGGAGCTGCCGGCGCGGTCGGTGCCCGAGGCGACCGCGCTGCTCTCCCCGCCCGCGCCCATGGTGCTGGTCTTGTAGCTGAACAGCAGCACCAGTGCGGCCACCGTCGAGAGCAACCAGATGGTGATCCGTCGCATGGATCGTCCTTTCCTGCCGGTCACCAGGCGAAGCGTTCCTGGTGGACGTGCGCGTCGGGGACCCCCGCCGCGCGGGTCGCGGCGCGGGCGGCGTCGACCCAGCCGTCCGGTCCGCAGAGGAAGACGTCGTGGCCGGCGATGCCGGGGGAGAGCCGGCGCAGCGCCTCCGCGTCGGGAAGCCCCTCGGCGTAGGCCGGCAGCCAGGACGGGCGCGTCGCGCGGGGGCCGACCAGGTGGTGCACGACCAGCCCGCGCTCGGCGGCGAGCCGGTCCAGCTCCGCCCGGAAGGCGAGGTCGTCAGGGGTACGCGCGCGGTGGAGCAGCACGGCCTGGCCCGGCGCGTACGGCAGTTCCCAGAGCAGCGCCAGCAGCGGGGTGATGCCGACCCCGCAGGCCAGCATGGTGATCCCGCCGCCGCGCCAGTGCTCCCCGGTGAGCCGCCCGTACGGCCCCTCGACGAGCACCCGCGTGCCGGGGCGCAGGGCGGCCACCCGGGCGCTGCCGTCGCCCAGGTCCTTGACCGTGATCCGCATGAGGTCGCCGTTCGGCGGCGCGGACAGCGAGTACGGGTGGGCCCGGGACCAGCCGGGACCGTCCAGGAACCGCCAGAGCAGGAACTGCCCGGCCCGGACGGGCAGCCGGTGCAGGTCGCGCCCGCGCAGCCAGACCGAGGTGATCCCGGGCGCCTCGGGCACCACGGCGGCCACCTCGATGCGGTGCCGCAGCGAGCGCCAGGCGGGCAGCCCGAGCCGCCAGACCAGCACGCTGGCCAGGGCCAGCAGGTAGACGGTCCACCAGTAGGCGCGGGCGAGCGGCGAGGCGACGAAGTCCGCGCCGGTCCAGAGCTGGTGCGGCAGCGCCAGCGCGACACCCAGGTACGCGTACAGGTGCAGCAGGTGCCAGGACTCGTAGCGCAGCCGGCGCCGGGCCGCGCGGACCGAGGTCACCACCACCAGCACGAGCAGGGCCAGCGCCGCGGTGGCCAGCAGCATCCCCGGGTACGTGACGACCAGGTCCCAGGTCTCGGCGAGCACCCCCCGGCGGGCGGTGCCGGCGTACCCGAGGACGGTCAGCAGCACGTGCGCCAGGAGCAGGTGGAACGAGGTGAAGCCGGTGAGCCGGTGCCAGCGGGCGATCCGGTCCTGGCCGAAGCGCCGCTCGATCAGCGGCACCCGGGCCATGAGCACCACCTGGACGAGCATCAGGTCGGCGCTGACCAGGCCGGCGAGCCGGCCGAGCGAGGTGAGGCCGGTGGCCCCGCCGCCCAGCAGCTCCTGCACGCCGCGGTCGGCGGTCCAGAGCGCGGTGACCACCAGCAGGCTGAGCACCGCGGCGCCGCCGGCCACGTCGGCCCACCAGGTGGGTGCCGCCGGCAGGGCCCGGCGCGGGATCCGCCGGCCGGCGACGGCGGTATGGCTGACGTTCATGTCGTCAACCCTGGGGCCCGGAGTTCGGCGGCTCCTTTGTCGATGCTGTGCGCGCCCTGAGAGTTGACCGGCCGGCGTTCGGCACGCCGGTACGTCACACGTTGCATTTTCGTCGGAGGGGAGGTGTACTGTCAGAGCAGTTAGAACGAGTGTTCGATTCAGTCGTACGCTCGTTCCAACGTCCGGGAGCGGTGTTTCGCGGCTCCGGCTCCCGGGAGGTGCGGTTCCGCGGACCGCACCGGGCTCCGGACAGTCGCGAGTCCGGACCCGTCGAGGCAGGATCGTCGCCCGCCGCCCACGACCCCCGGGCGGCGGGCGACGGACCCGCCGGTACGCCGGCCGGGTGTGGTGTGGGGAAGCGTCCACACCCGGCCGGCCCCCACCTGGTGCGTCTTCCTCCGCACCGCCCGTTCCGGGCGTCCCGGGCGACGGCTCCCCGTCGCGCGGCCGCCCCGCCCCGGCCCACGCGGAGGAGAGACCATGTCGACCAGTCCGGCCCAGGCGCCCACGGTGCCCGCGCACGTGCTGCCGCACCGCACCCCCGCCCAACTGCTCGTGGTGGCCCGCCACGGGCTGGCCGAGGCCGCCCGGACCCGCCCCGACGGCCTCCGGTACGCCGCCGCCCACCTGGCCGCGCTGCGCGCCGCCGCCGCCCTGCTCGCCGCCCGCGCCCGCCCCGCACCCACCCGGCGCAACCGGATCACCAGCGTCTGGGTGCTGCTCGCCGCCGTCGCCCCCGAGCTGGACGAGTGGGCCGCCTACTTCGCCGCCGGTGCCAGCAAGCGGGCCGCCGCCGAGGCGGGCATCCCCCGGGTGGTCACCGCCCGGGAGGCCGACGACCTGCTCCGCGCCGCCGAGGAGTTCGTGACCGTGGTGGAGACCGCGCTCGGCCTGGCCCACCAACCGGCGCTCGACGGGCTGCACGGGCCACTCCGGCTGGGCGGGTCCGACGCCGCGCCGCGACCCGGAGCAGCCGCCGCCTGAGTCGTGGCGCCCGGCCACCACCGGCGGGACCCCGGGTGGCCGGGCGCCACTCCCGGCCCCGGCGGGCACACCGCCCGCCGGGCCGCCGAGCGCGTCCCGCACGCACGATCCACAGCACCATCCACGGGCCGGCGCCCGTGGTGAACACACGACAGGGGGTTGGTCCGATGGCGGGCCGCATGGTGGTCGGTTCCGCCGCCCTGGCCGAACTGGTCCGCCCGGCCAGCGCGCCCGACCCGGCGGGTGGCCACCGGGTGCTCCCCGTCCGGCCCGAGCTGACCGGGCTGCTGCCCAACCGCGGGCTGCGGCGCGGCAGCACCATCGCGGTCGGCGCCGGCCAGCCCCGGCGCAGCGGCGCCACCTCCCTGATCCTCGCCCTGCTCGCCGAGGCGTCCCGGGCCGGCTCGTGGTGCGCCGTGGTCGGCGTGCCCACCTTCGGTGCGGGCGCGGCGGCCGAGGCCGGGATCGCCCTGGACCGGCTCGCCCTGGTGCCGAACCCCGGGCCGGAGTGGCCCACCGTCGTCGCCGCGCTCATCGACGGGGTCGACGTGGTGGTCACCGCCGTGCCGGCCACGGTCTCCGCCTCGGTCGCCACCCGGCTGGCCGCCCGGGCCCGGCAGCGCGGCAGCGTGCTCGTCCCGTACGGGCGGTGGGACGGCGCGGACGTGACGCTCCAGGTGGTCCGCGGGGTCTGGGAGGGGCTCGGGGCGGGCCGGGGCCGGCTGCGCCGCCGGGAGGTGACCGTCTCGGCCCGCGGCCGGGGCGCGGCCGCCCGCCCCAAGGAGATCAAGGTCTGGCTGCCCGGCGACGAGCTGACCCGGGTGATCCCCCGGTCGACCGGTGCCGGCGCCGTCCGCGCCGCCGTCCGCCGGCTCACCGTGGTCGGGTCGGCATGAGCGGTGCGCCGGCGCGGACCCTGCTGCTCTGGTGCCCGGACTGGCCGGTCCTCGCCGCCGAGATCGTCGACGGGGTGCCGGCCACCGACCCGGTCGTGGTGCTGCACGCCAACCGGGTGGTCGCCTGCTCCGAGCGGGCCCGCGCCGAGGGCGTCCGCCGGGGCCTGCGCCGGCGGGAGGCGCAGGGGCGCTGCCCCCAGCTCACCGTCGTCGACCACGACCCCGCCCGGGACGCCCGGGCGTTCGAACCGGTGGTGGCCGCCGTCGAGGAGGTGGTCGCCGGCGTCGAGGTGATCCGTCCCGGGGCCTGCGCGCTGGCCGCCCGGGGGCCCAGCCGCTACCTCGGCGGCGAGGAGGCGGCGGCCGAGCGGATCGTCGAGCACGTCGCGCAGACCTGCGCGGTGGAGAGCCAGGTCGGCATCGCCGACGGGGTCTTCGCCGCCGGGCTGGCCGCCCGGGACGGGCGGATCGTGCCTCCCGGCGGGACCCCGGAGTTCCTGGCCGGCCTGCCCGTCGAGGCGCTCGGCCGGCCCACCCTGACCGACCTGCTGCGCCGGCTGGGCGTACGCACCCTCGGCGACTTCGCGGCGCTGCCCCCCGGCGACGTGCTGGCCCGGTTCGGCTTCGACGGGGCGCTGGCCCACCGGCTCGCCGCCGGCCGGGACCACCGGCCGCTCGCGGTCCGGCAGCCGCCCGCCGACCTGACCGTCACCGCCGACCACGACGAGCCGATCGACCGGGTCGACGCCGCGGCGTTCGCCGCCCGCACGCTGGCCGAGCAGTTGCACGAGCGGCTCGCCGCCCACGGGCTGGCGTGCACCCGGCTCGGCATCGAGGCGGTCACCGCGCACGGCCAGGAGCTGCACCGGGTCTGGCGGCACGACGGCCTGCTCACCGCCGCGGCCATCGCCGACCGGGTCCGCTGGCAGCTCGACGGCTGGCTCTCCGGCAGCAACGGCCGGGGCGGCGCCCGCCCGGCCCGCCCCACCGCCGGGATCATCCGGCTGCGGCTGGTGCCGGACGGCGTGCTCGCCCAGGCCGGCCTGCAACCCGGCCTGTGGGGGGAGACCGGCGAGGAGCGGGAGCGGGCACACCGCGCGTTGAGCCGGGTGCAGGGCATCCTCGGCCCCGAGGCGGTCGTCACCGCCGTGCTCGGCGGCGGGCGCTCCCCGGCCGACCAGGTGCGCCTGGTCCCGTGGGGCGACGAGCGCCTGCCCACCCGTCCCGGCCCGCCACCCCTGCCGGCCGCCGAGCCCCCGCCGCCCGCTGCCGCACCGGAACGGGCCGTGTCCACCCGTTCCCGGGCGGCGGCGTCGACGCCGGTGCCGCCGTGGCCGGGGCGGATCCCGCCGCCCGCACCCGCCGTGGTGCTGCCCACCCCGCTGCCCGCCGCCGTGCACGACGCCGCCGGTGAGCCGGTCGTGGTCAGCGCCCGGCTGGCGGTCAGCGCCGCGCCGGCCCGGCTGACCGTCGGCGCCGGCCGGCCGGCCGACATTGCCGGGTGGGCCGGCCCGTGGCCGGTGGACGAGCGCTGGTGGGCGCCGGCCGAGGCTCGCCGCCGGGCCCGGTTCCAGGTCTGCCTGGCCGACGGGGCCGCCCTGCTGCTCGCCGTCGAGGGCGGCCAGTGGCTGGTGGAGGCGATCTATGACTGAGCGGCGTGCCTGGGCCATGGGCCGTGCCCCAGCCACGCGCCCTGCTCTGGCCACGCGCCCTGCTCTGGCCACGCGCCCTGCTCTGGCCACGCGCCCTGCTCCGGCCACGCGCCCTGCTCTGGTCATGCGCCCTGCTCTGGCTGCGGACCGTGCCCCGGCCGCGCGGCACGCCGACCTGCCACCCCGGCTTCCCCCCGTCGGAGGCTACGAACTTGATGACGTGAACGGATCGCCATCCGCGCCTGCGCCTGCTTCCGCGCCTGCGCCTGCTTCCGCGCCCGCGCCTGCTTCCGCGTCCGCGCCTGCTTCCGCGCTCGCGCCCGCGCCCGCTCCCGTGATTCATTCGCATCATCAAGTTCGTAGTCGGCCAAGGGTCATCCGCCTCCTGGCAGGGGCGGAATCAGATCTTGGAGGAATTCGGCCCCTCCGGGGGCCGCGAGGTTCCAAGATCTCGACGCGGAACCTTCCGGGAGGCTGCCGGTGAGCTTCCACAACCCGAAGATGCCCTGGTCGGAGCTGGAGCAGGTGCTCTCCGGGCGGCCCGGCGGGCGGTCCGGCAAGGGGCGGCCCAAGGGTGAGCGGCACCTGCACGTGGTGGACCCGCTCGCGGTCGACGCCGACGGCGGCGACTCCCCGGCGTGGAGCCGCAAGCGGCAGGAGTACGCGCCGCCCGAGCTGCCCCGACCCGACGACGCGGTGCCCTACGCGGAGCTGCACGCGCACTCCAACTTCAGCTTCCTCGACGGCGCCAGCCACCCGGAGGAGCTGGCCGAGGAGGCCGCCCGGCTGGGGCTCACCGCGCTCGCCGTCACCGATCACGACGGCTTCTACGGTGTGGTGCGCTTCGCCGAGGCGGCCCGCGCGCTGCACCTGCCGACGGTCTTCGGCGCGGAGCTCTCCCTCGGGCTGCCCGGCCCGCAGAACGGCGAGCCGGACCCGCACGGCGCGCACCTGCTGGTGCTGGCCCACGGCCACGAGGGGTACGCCCGGCTCGCCGCCACCATCGCCCGGGCGCAGCTGCGCGGCGGCGAGAAGGGCCGCCCGGTCTACGGCGAGCTGGAGGAGGTGGCCGCCGAGCTGCGCGACCACGTGCTGGTGCTCACCGGCTGCCGCAAGGGGCACGTGCCCGCCGCGCTGCTCACCGAGGGGGTCGACGCGGCGGCCCGGGAGCTGGACCGGCTCACCGAACTCTTCGGCGCCGAGACGGTGGCGGTGGAGCTGACCGACCACGGGCACCCGCTCGACGCCGACCGCAACGACGCGCTGGCCGAGCTGGCCGCCGCGGCCGGGCTGCCCACGGTGGCCACCAACAACGTGCACTACGCCACCCCGGGGCGGCGCCGGCTGGCCACCACGGTGGCGGCGGTGCGGGCCCGGCGCAGCCTCGACGAGATCGACGGCTGGCTGCCCGCCGCCGCCACCGCCCACCTGCGCAGCGGCGCGGAGATGGCGGCGCGGTTCGCCGCGTACCCGGGTGCGGTGGCCCGCGCCGCCGAGTTCGGCGCGGAACTCGCCTTCGACCTGCAACTTGTCGCGCCGCAGCTGCCGGCGTACCCGGTGCCGCCGGGGCACACCGAGATGAGCTGGCTGCGCCACCTCACCATGGCCGGCGCCCGGGAGCGCTACGGCCCGCCCGAGGCGCACCCGGAGGCGTACGCGCAGCTGGAGCATGAGCTGCGGATGATCGAGGACCTGGGCTTCCCGGGCTACTTCCTGGTGGTCTACGACATCGTCGCGTTCTGCCGCGAGCAGGACATCTACTGCCAGGGCCGGGGCTCGGCGGCCAACTCGGCGGTGTGCTACGCGCTGCGGATCACCAACGTGGACGCGGTGCGGCACCGGCTGCTCTTCGAGCGGTTCCTCGCCCCGGAACGGGACGGCCCGCCCGACATCGACGTGGACATCGAGTCCGACCGCCGGGAGGAGGTGATCCAGCACGTCTACGCCCGGTACGGCCGGGAGCACACCGCCCAGGTCGCCAACGTCATCTCCTACCGGCCGCGGTCGGCGGTGCGGGACGTGGCCAAGGCGTTCGGCTTCTCGCCCGGGCAGCAGGACGCCTGGAGCAAGCAGATCGACCGCTGGGGCTCGGTCGCGGCGGTCGACGTCGAGGACATCCCCGAGCAGGTGGTGGCGTACGCCAACGAGCTGCAGACCTTCCCCCGGCACCTGGGCATCCACTCCGGCGGCATGGTGATCTGCGACCGGCCGGTGATCGAGGTCTGCCCGGTGGAGTGGGGGCGGATGCCGGGCCGCAGCGTGCTCCAGTGGGACAAGGACGACTGCGCCGCCGTCGGCCTGGTCAAGTTCGACCTGCTCGGCCTCGGCATGCTCTCCGCGCTACACTACGGCTACGACTTGATCGGGATGAGCCTGGACCTGGGCGACATGACCCTGGACGACCCAGAGGTCTACGACATGCTCTGCCGGGCCGACTCGGTCGGGGTGTTCCAGGTGGAGAGCCGCGCCCAGATGGCCACCCTGCCCCGGCTCAAGCCCCGCGAGTTCTACGACCTGGTGGTGGAGGTGGCGCTGATCCGGCCCGGCCCGATCCAGGGCGGCTCGGTGCACCCGTACATCCGGCGCAAGAACGGCCAGGAGCCGGTGACCTTCGCGCACCCGCTGATGCGCAACGCGCTGGAGAAGACCCTCGGCGTGCCGCTGTTCCAGGAGCAGCTCATGCAGCTCGCCATCGACCTGGCCGGCTTCGACGCGGCCGGGGCCGACCAGCTGCGCCGGGCCATGGGGGCGAAGCGCTCGGTGGAGCGGATGGCGCAGATCGCCGACCGGCTCTACGCCGGGATGGCCGAGCGGGGCATCACGGGCGACCTGGCCGACGACGTCTACCGCAAGCTCACCGCGTTCGCCAGCTACGGCTTCCCGGAGAGCCACGCCATGAGCTTCGCCTACCTGGTCTACGCCAGCTCCTGGCTGAAGCGCTACCACCCCGGCCCGTTCCTGGCCGCGCTGCTCAACGCCCAGCCGATGGGCTTCTACTCGCCGCAGACCCTGGTCGACGACGCCCGCCGGCACGGCGTCGAGGTCCGCCGGCCGGACATCAACGCCAGCGGCGCCAAGGCCACGCTGGAATCCGGCCCGGAGACCCGGTGGGGGAGCCAGCCGGGGGAGCCGCCGCACGCCTGGGGGCTGGGCGGCCCGGTGGTCCGGCTGGGGCTGGGCAGCGTGCGTACCCTCGGCGACGACGTGGCCGAGCGGATCGAGGCGGAGCGGACGGCCCACGGGCCGTACCGGGACATGCCGGACCTGGCCCGCCGGGTCGGCCTGACCGCGGCGCAGCTGGAGGCGCTGGCCACCGCGGACGCCTTCGCCGGTTTCGGGCTGACCCGCCGGCAGGCCCTCTGGGCCGCCGGCGCGGCGGCCCAGGACCGGCCGGGCCGGCTGCCCGGCACGGTGACCGGCACGGCCCCGCCCACCCTGCCCGGGATGGAGGCGGTGGACCGGCTGGTCGCCGACGTCTGGGCCACCGGCCTGTCCCCGGAGAGCCACCCGGCCCGGTTCATCCGGGACCGGCTGGACGCCCTCGGCGCGGTGCCGATCGCCCGGCTGGGCCGGGTGGAGCCCGGGCAGCGGATCCGGGTCGGCGGGATCGTCACCCACCGGCAGCGCCCGGCGACCGCCGGCGGGGTCACCTTCCTCAACCTGGAGGACGAGACGGGCATGCTCAATGTCACTTGCTCCCCGGGGCTCTGGCAGCGCTACCGTCGAATCGCCCGCACCAGCGGCGCGCTGGTGGTGCGGGGCCGGTTGCAGCGGCACGAGGGCGTCACGAGCCTCACCGCGGACCGGCTGGACGCGATCGAGCCCCCCGTCACGCCGGCGTCCCGGGATTTCCGTTGAGCGGAGTGATCCACATTACGGTTTCCCGAGGCCGGAGGCGGGAGACTCCCGGCACGGGTGGGCAGAGTGGCCCGCCCGGGTATGGGGGATGGACCAGATGACCTTTCACAGCACGTACCCCGGTGGCGTGGCGAACGCCCGACGGACCCGGCTGGGCGCCGGTTGGGCGCCCACCCACGAGGTGGAGCCGCGGGAATACCAGGTGACCGACGGGCCGGTGGCCAACGCCCAGCGCTCCCGCGCCGAGGAGGACCCGGCCGGCGGTGGCGAGTCCTGACCGCGGGCCCGGGGGTGACTAGGCTCGGCGGCGTGGAGCTGACCCGAACCCTCACCCCCCGCACCGCCGTCATCTGGGCGGTGCTCCGGGCCGAGCTGGACCGGCGGGCCGGCGAGCGGCTCACCGTGCTCGACGTCGGCGGCGGGACGGGCGGCTTCGCCGTCCCGCTCGCCGAGGCCGGCCACCGCGTCACCGTGGTCGACGCCAGCCCCGACGCGCTCGCCGCGCTGACCCGCCGGGCCGCCGAGGCCGGGGTCGCCGAGCGGGTACGCGCCGTGCAGGGCGACGGCGACGCGCTCGCCGGGCTGGTCGAGCCGGCCACCGCCGACCTGGTGCTCTGCCACTCGGTGCTGGAGGTCGTGGACGACCCCGCTCCGGTGGTCGCCGCGCTGGCCGCGGCCCTGCGCCCCGGCGGTGCGGCCAGCGTGCTGGTCGCCGGCCGGGCCGCCGCCGTGCTGGCCCGGGCCGTGAACGGGCACCTGGACGTGGCGGCCGCGCTCGCCGCCGACCCGGCCGGCACCGCCGGCCCCCGGGACACCCTGCGCCGCCGCTACGACGCGGACGGCGCCACCGCGCTGCTCGCCGCCGCCGGGCTCACCGTCGAGGAGATCCACGGGGTACGCGTGCTCGCCGACCTGCTCCCGGCCGCCGTGGCGGACGGTCAGGCCGCCGCCCTGGTCGAGCTGGAACGGGCCCTGGCCGCCCGGCCGCCGTACCGCGACCTCGCCGCCCAGCTGCACCTGTTCGCCCGCCGCCCGGCATGACCGGCCCCGCGGTGGGTCCGCTCGACCGGGTCGCGCCCCGCTACGGCGGCGGCAGCCTGGCCGACGTGCTGCCCAGCGCGCTCGCGCTGCTCGGCGTGCCCGGCGCCGCCGATCTGCTCGACCTGACGCCCCGGCTGGCCGGGGTGCGCCGGATCGCCGTGCTGCTGGTCGACGGGCTCGGCTGGTACCAGATCCCCACCGCCGCCCCGTACGCGCCGACGCTGGCCGGGCTGGCCGCCACGGTCGGCGTCCCGCTCACCGCCGGTTTCCCCTCCACCACCCCGACCAGCCTGGTGAGCCTCGGCACCGGCACCCCGTCCGGCGCGCACGGCGTGCTCGGCTTCACCGTCCGGGTGCCCGGCACCGACCGGGTGCTCAACCACGTCGACTGGGCCGGTGACCCCGAGCCGTTTGCCTGGCAGCCGGTCCCGACCTGGTACGAGCGCGCTCGCGCCGCCGGCGTGGCGGTCACCGTGGTCAGCCGCCCCGAGTTTGCCGGCAGCGGCCTCACCCTGGCCGCGAACCGGGGCGGCGACTACCGGGGCGCGGCCGGCGCCGACCCGCTCGCCGAGCGGATGCTCGCCGCCCTGGCCGCCGGCCCCGGGCCGGCCCTGGTCTCCGGCTACCACCCCGACCTGGACCGGCACGGGCACCTCACCGGCGTGGACTCGGCGCCCTGGCGGCTGGCCGCCGCCGAGGTGGACCGGCTGCTCGCCCGGCTGGTCGACGGGCTGCCGCCGGACGCCGCCCTGCTGGTCACCGCCGACCACGGGCAGCTGAACGTGCCCGAAGGGCACCGGATCGACCTGGACACCGACCCCCGGCTGCGGGCCGGCGTCCGGGTGGTGGCCGGCGAGCCCAGGGTGCGCTACCTGCACGTCGAGCCGGGCGCCACCGCCGACGTGGTGGCCGCCTGGTCGGCGGTGCTGGACGGCGCGGCCCGGGTGCTGACCCGGGAGGAGGCGGTGGCCACCGGCTGGTTCGGGCCGGTGCCGGAGGCGCACCTGGGCCGGATCGGCGACGTGGTGGTGGTCTGCCGCGACACGTACGCGTTGGTCGCCACCCGCTCGGAGCCGCCGATGGCGTCGCAGCTGGTGGCGTACCACGGCGCGGACACCGCGGCCGAGATGACGATCCCGCTGCTGGTGGTCCGCGGCTGACCCGCTCCGGGCGAACCTGTCGGACCGGGCGGCTAACCTGCGGGGATGGGCCGCAGTCAGTCGTTGCCCCGGGGCGGTGATCCGCGCTTCGGGCCGGACGCCGACGACACCGGCTGCCCGATCCTGCACGTCGACATGGACGCCTTCTTCGCCTCGGTGGAGGTGCGCCGCCGCCCCGAGCTGCGCGGCCAGCCGGTGGTGGTGGGCGGGATCGGCCCGCGCGGGGTGGTCAGCTCGGCCAGCTACGAGGCGCGCCGCTTCGGCGTCCGCAGCGCCATGCCCACGGCCCGGGCCCGGGCGCTCTGCCCGCACGCGGTCTACCTGCCCCCGGACTTCCCGCAATACTCGGCCGCCTCCCGGGCGGTGATGCGGATCTTCCGTGACGTCACCCCGCTGGTGGAGCCGCTCTCGCTGGACGAGGCGTTCCTCGACGTGGCCGGGGCCCGGCGGCTCTTCGGCAGCCCCACCGAGATCGCCCGGCTGATCCGCCGCCGGGTGGCCGAGGAGCAGGAGCTGACCTGCTCGGTCGGGGTGGCGCCGAGCAAGTTCGTGGCCAAGCTCGGCTCGACCCGGGCCAAGCCCGACGGCCTGCTCGTGGTGCCCGCCGCCCGGGTGCTGGAGTTCCTGCACCCGCTGCCGGTGGCGGCGCTGTGGGGGGTGGGGGAGCGGTCCGCCGAGGCGCTGCAACGGCTGGGCCTGCGCACCGTGGGCGACCTGGCCGAGGCGCCGCCGGGCCTGCTCCGCCGGGCGGTGGGCGAGGCGTCCGCCGCCCACCTGCACGAGCTGGCCTGGGGGCGGGACCCGCGCCGGGTGAGCCCGGAGCACGTGGAGAAGTCGATCGGCGCCGAGGTCACCTTCGACACCGACGTCACCGACCCGGCGGAGATCCGGCGCGCGCTGCTCGCCCTCGCCGAGAAGGCCGGCGCCCGGCTGCGCGCGGCGGGTCAGGTGGGGCGCACCGTGTCGCTCAAGGTCCGGTTGGCCGACTTCCGCACGGTCAGCCGCTCCCGCACGCTCGGTGTGCCCACCGACACCGCCCGGGAGATGTTCGACACGGCCTGGGCGCTCTGGACCGCCCTGGCCCCCGGCGAGCCGGTCCGCCTGGTCGGCGTCCGGATGGAGGGGCTGGCCGCCGCGGAGGAGACGCCGCAGCAGCTCACCCTGGGCGCGCCCGAGCGCGGATGGCGGGAGGCGGAGGCGGCGGCGGACGCCGCGGCCGCCCGATTCGGGCGGTCCGTCATAGGTCCGGCCAGTCTTCTCGGGAAGCGTGATCCCCGGCGACCGGAAAAACCGACCCGGCCGTAGGTCGTCCCGCTTTCCGACGCGCGAGCCCCCTCGTAGACTTGCGGGTAAGCAGCCGGTTGGCTGCCACGGTCTGTCGGCCCGCCCGGGCCGACCAACGTGACCGGGGAGGAGTGCCGTGCCGCTCTCGGAGCACGAGCAGCGGCTGTTCGAGCAGATCGAGCGGTCGCTTGCCGAGGACCCCAAGTTCGCCTCGGCCGTGCGCGCCAGCGACCCGCGTTTCCACGCGCGGCGTCGCGTGCTCGTCGCTGCCGGCGTGGTCATCGCTGGTCTGGCCCTGTTGATCTACGGTGCCGTGATCAAGACGCCCCCGCTGGCCGTGGCGGGCTTCGTCGTCATGCTGGCCTCGTTGGGCTACGCGGTGCAGTCGCACCGCCGATCCCAGTCGCCCGACCTGCACGTGGTCGGCGGCACGACGAGCCGCCGTCGTCCCCGTGGCCGCAGCGGCCGCCGGGGCTCCTTCCTGGACCGGATGGAGGACCGCTGGCGGCAGCGCCCGGAGGGCCACCGCTGAGCACGTCCCGCCCCTGAGGGCGGGCCCTCGCGACGGCGAATCGCCGGGCACCGCCCCCGGCGAGCGTGGTCGCTTCCGCGCGCCCCGATCCGCCCGGTCTCACGCCGCCCCGCCACGCCCACGCACGCCCCACGCCGCGTTGATCAAGAGGTTTGCGTCGGCGTGCGCCCGTTTCCTGACGCAAACCTCTTGATCGACGCGCGCTGGTGGCGACGCCGTGGGTGGAGTTCTGGGACCCGGTCCGGCCCGCCGGCGGGGGAGCGCCGGCGGGCGGAACCGGGTCAGCGGGCCGGTCGGCCCGCCAGGAGACGACGCGGGTTCCAGCGCAACAGTCGCTGCCGCACCTGCCCGGTCGTGGTGACCAGCCGGGTCGAGCGTTCGGTCAGGGCGGTCCGCCAGCGCAGCAGCACCGACGGTGGCAGCAGGGCCGCCAGCAGCCGGGTACGCCGGTTCGCCCGGGCCGCGAGGGCGCCGCGCACCGACCGCAGGGCCGGGTGCAGCTCCTCGCCGGTCAGCGGGTCGCGGGCGTAGCGGGCCCGCTCCTCGGCCCGGCCGAGCAACCGGATCCCGGTCACGGCGGCGGCGTCCTCGGCCAGCGTCTCCCGGGTCAGCCGCTCGGCGGTCGTCCGGGGGGTCTCCGTCAGGTCCACCCGGACGTGGAAGTCGACAAGCGTGTCGAGCAGTTCGTCCCAGGCGGCGTGCGCGTCCGCGCGGGCCCGCTCGGCGTCCACACCCACGACGATCTCGCGGGCCTCACCCCGCTGCCCCGGCACGGCGGCCATGGTGGTCGCCGCGGGCACGCTCGCCCGGGCGCGCCGGCGCCGGCGCAGCGCGGAGCGCCGCAGCGCGGGCACCGCGAGCAGCGCCAGCAGGGCGAGCGCCCCGCCCACCCACCACGGCCAGACCGGGCTCTGCCGGGTCGGACCGCCGTCGCCGACGGCCAGGCCCTGGTCGGCGTCCTTGTCGAGCCGGTCCGGGTCGTCCGCGCCGGCCGACGGGTCGACCCCGCCGGGAGCGGCCGTGCTCCCCGGCAGGGGCGTCACGTCCTCGGGGGCGTCGGTGTCCGGCGCCCAGGCCGAGCGGACCGACCCCTGGACGCTCGCCGCCGGGGTGGCGTCGAAGGGCACCCAGCCGATCCCGCCGAAGTGGACCTCGGTCCAGGCGTGCAGGTTCTTGTTGGTCAGCACGTACGTGCCGTCGCCGGAGTTGCTGCCGTTGGTGAAGCCGAACGCCACCCGGGCCGGGATGCCGGCGGACCGGACCAGCCAGGCCATCGCCGCGGCGTACTGCTGGCAGAAGCCCACCTTGGTGTTGAGGAAGTTGGTGATGTCGTCGCCGCTGGTGCCGCTGCGCGTGGACAGCGA
This sequence comes from Micromonospora chaiyaphumensis, assembly GCF_900091435.1. Taxonomy (GTDB): domain Bacteria; phylum Actinomycetota; class Actinomycetes; order Mycobacteriales; family Micromonosporaceae; genus Micromonospora; species Micromonospora chaiyaphumensis. Next base: position 169,165 of record NZ_FMCS01000009.1, on the reverse strand, counting down.
GTAGGTGAAGCCGTTCTCGACCGAGAAGTAGTCGTAGATCGCCCGGACCTTGTCGTAGTCGTTCGTGCGGCCCTTCACCAGCTGGTCGACGAGCTTCTGGACCTCGCGGACGGACGGCGTGACGGTCTGCTGCGCCAGCACCGGGTCGTCGGCCGGTTGCGACGGCGCCGCCCGCAGCGCCGCCGGGCTGAACGTCGACCGGACGTAGTCGAACGAGTAGCGCTTGCCCCGGGAGTTCTCCCGGTTGGAGAACACGATCTGGCGGTTGGCGTCGTAGAGCCAGTTGCCGCTCAGGTCCTCGGTCTTCACCGGCTCCGCGTAGACGGGCAGCAGCGGCATGGTGAGGTTCTTGCTCACCTCGACGCTGGCCTCGTAGCGCTGCTGCGTCACGCCCCGGCCGCCGCGCTCCGTCGGGTCGGGCAGGTTGCGGTTGGCCGGCTTCCCCGAGGGCACCCGCACCCGGAAGCCGGTCGGCAGCAGCTCGTCGGCGACCCCGAAACGCAGGTAGAACGGAGCCGGTTCGTTGGTGGTCACCTTGACCAGCTCGGTCACCTCGCTCTGGTTGAGCTGGCCACTGAGCGCCGCGAACAGGTCGATCCGGCCGGGGCTGCCGCCCTGGCCGGGCCGCCCGTTGCCGGTGCCGGTGCCGTCGCCGACGGCGTTCAGGAGCCCGCCGGTCATCCCGGGCACGGCCAGCGGCAGGGCCACCGCCAGGACCACACCGACCACGGCCAGCCGGCGGCCCGCCGCGGCCAGCGGTGACGCCTCCCAGACGTCGACGTCGCGCCCCTCGCCGGTGAACCGCCGGCCGAACCGGCGTACGCGGTCGACGTTGTCGGTGACCAGCAGCCACAGGTAGCCGCAGGCGCCCACCACGAACGGGGTGGCGGGGACGCTGTCCACGTAGACCGCGACCGGCACCGAGTAGATGGCCAGCATGGGCAGCCCGGCCAGCGCGGGCCGGCGCAGCCCCACGGTGAGCACGTCGACCACCACGGCCACCGCGCCGATGCCGAGCACGGCGAGGAAGAGCAGCGAGTCCACGTCCGGCACCTGCACGCCGTAGGAGCGCATGTCCGACAGGGAGGCGCTCAGCAGGTCACCGAAGTGGGCGAAGGTGGCCGGGGTGGGCACGAACGCGAAGAACTCGGTGCCACCCGGGAAGACCCAGGTCAGGGCGAGCGTGAGACCGGTCAGCATGGCCAGCACCTGACCCCACAGGGGTGCCCGGGCCAGCCGGCTCAGCGCGGCCGCGCCGGCCACGACGGCGACCACGATGGCCGCCTGGATGAGCCAGGTCCAGCGCTCGAAGATCGCCGACAGCGGGGCCGCCGCCAGCAGGGTCGCCGCCGCGGCGACGAAGCCGAGGTTGCGGTGCGCGGTCACGGGTCCACCCTTCGGGTCATCGCACGCCTCCGGCCACCGTCTCGGCCAGCGCCGCCCGCAGCGCGAAGCCCTGCGACCCGCGCGCCGCCTGTGGCCAGAGCACCGGCAGCCGGTTGCCGTGCTCCACCCCGATGACCCGCCAGCCGCTCTGCAGCAGGGCGAGCACCGCGGCGCCGTGCGCGTGCTCCGCCTCGGCCCGGGCCTTCGGCGGCAGGTTCAGCCAGGTGTTGCTGTCGAGCAGGAAGCCCACGCAGGTGGCGCCGTTGCCGCGCAGCCCGGCCAGCAGCTCGGCCTCGGCGGTGCTCAGCGTGCCGAGGAGCGCGATGATCAGGCCGCCGTCGGCGCGCTGCCGGACCTGCTGCACCAGCGTGGTGAGCTCGCCCCGCTTGTCGAGGTGCACCTCGGCGAGGTGGTCGAGGAGCACGCCCTCGCCCCCGGCCTCGGTGGCGTCCACGTCCGCGCCGTTGCCGGTGACCAGGCGCAGCTTGTAGCCGGCCTGGCGCAGGTGCACCGCGATGCTGGCGGCCGTCGAGACCGCCCACTCGAAGCTCGCCGTCGGCCCCTCGCCCCGGTGCCCGGCGGCCCGGGTGTCCAGCACCACGGTGGCCCGGCTCTCCCAGGGCTGCTCCTCCCGGCGCACCATCAGCTCGCCGGTGCGGGCCGTCGACTTCCAGTGCACCCGGCGCAGGTCGTCACCCATCCGGTACTCCCGGGTGGCCGCGTCGTCCTCGCCGTGCACCGCCACCGAGCGGGCCCGGCTGTCGCCGCTGCCCGCGTACTCGCCGGGGAGGCGGACCGGGGGCAGTGGGGTGACCTGCGGGATCACCGTCAGGTGGTCGGTGCTGGGGAACGCCCGGCTCAGCTCGCAGAGCCCGAACGGGTCGGTCAGCCGGATCACCAGCGGCCCGACCTCGTAACGGCCGCGGACGTCGGCCCGGACCGTGTAGGCCACCGAGCTGGCCTGGTGGGCGCCGAGGCGCTCCAGCACCACCCGCGGCCGGCTGCCGAGCGCGTAGGGCAGCCGGTCCTCCAGCAGCAGGGTGCCGGTGGGCAGCCGGGACAGGTTCTGCAGCCGCAGCACCACGCGGGAGCTGGCCCCGACCGGCGCCCGGTGCGGCTCCAGCGACCGGCTGCAGGCGAGCTTGTAGCGGCTGCGCCCGACGTAGGCCGCCGCGAGCAGCGGCAGGATGGCGAGCAGGACGGCCACCCGGAGCAGGTCCTTCTCGCCGAGGATGGCGGCGGAGATCGCGGCGGCGACCGCGGCCGCCAGGAAGGAACGGCCGCGGGTGGTCAGCCCTCGCAGCCCGTCGCGCACCTCACGGCCTCCGCGGCTCGTACGGCCCGCGCCCGTTGTTGGGGGCCGGGGGGCGGGTGTCGTAGGGCGAGCGCTTGCGGTCGTGCGGGAGCGGGAGGCGGTGCACCAGCTCGGCGACGATCGCGTCGGTGGTGCGCCGGGCCAGCTGCGCGTCGGCGGTCGGGATGATCCGGTGCGCCAGCACCGGCACCGCGAGGGCCTGGAGGTCGTCGGGCAGCACGTAGTCGCGGCCCTCCAGGGCGGCCACCGCGCGGGCCGTGCGCAGCAGCTGGAGGGTGGCCCGCGGGGATGCGCCGAGCCGCAGGTCGGGAGCCTCGCGGGTGGCGGTGACCAGGTCGATCGCGTACTGCTTGACGGCGTCGGCGACGTGCACCTGCCGGACGTGGCCGATCAGCCGGCGGACGGTGGCCGCGTCGGAGACCGGCCGCAGCTCGTGCAGCGGGTCGGTGGCGCCGTGGCCGTCCAGCATGGCCAGCTCGGCGCCCGGGTCCGGGTAGCCCATGGCGATCCGGGCGGTGAACCGGTCGCGCTGCGCCTCCGGCAGCGGGTAGGTCCCCTCCATCTCGATCGGGTTCTGCGTCGCGATCACCATGAACGGGGTCTGCAGCTGGTAGGTCACGCCGTCGACCGTGACCTGCCGCTCCTCCATGCACTCCAGCAGCGCCGACTGGGTCTTCGGCGAGGCCCGGTTGATCTCGTCGCCGACCACCAGGTTGGCGAAGACCGCGCCCGGCCGGAACTCGAAGTCGTGCGTCTCCTGGTTGTAGACGCTGACCCCGGTGACGTCGCTGGGCAGCAGATCGGGGGTGAACTGGATCCGGCGCACCGAGCAGTCGATCGACCGGGCCAGGGCCTTGGCCAGCTTCGTCTTGCCGACGCCGGGCACGTCCTCGATCAGCAGGTGGCCCTCGGCGAGCAGCACCGCCAGCGCGAGCCGGACGGTGGCCGTCTTGCCCTCGATGACCTGCTCGATGTTGGCCACGATGGCCTCGCTGGCGGCGCGGAACTCGTCGTGCGGCAGCAGACCGCCCACCTCGTCCCAGGTCTGTTGTGTCACGGGCCTCCTCCTCGTCGCCGGACGGCAGCTCTGTATAGAGCACCTGGACCCGCCGTTGGGTTCGCGACGCCGAGCCTCGTCTGCCGCAAAAATCTCACTGGCCTCTCAGGCTAACCATGTTTCTCGTTGTCGCCGACCCCCGCAGCCCGTCGGCCGGTTACGCCCGGAATATTCGCCGGACCGGGGGACGTGTGGCCGGCCCGCGGGCGGGTAGCCCGGTTCCGGTTTCCGTGCCGAGGGCGGCGGGCGACCGGCGGGAGCCGCCGACGGGGTACACTGCCGGTCATGGCCGGAGTCTTCCTGCTTCTTACCGAGCCGTGCTGATGCGCTGAGAGCGCGACAGCACGGCGGCCCCTCCTGCGCGAGGGGCTTTTTCATGCCCGCAGCAGACCTCCGATACCCGACATGACCGCGCCGAGGAGACGCCATGAGTGAGGCAGCCGCACCGGCCACCGACATCCCCCCGTTCCGCTACACCGCCGCCCTGGCCGAGGAGATCGAGCAGCGCTGGCAGGACACCTGGGAGCGGGAGGGCACCTTCCACGCGCCGAACCCGGCCGGTCCGCTGGCCGACCCGGCCCACCCGCGCGCGGGCGCCGAGAAGCTGTACGTGCTGGACATGTTCCCCTACCCGTCCGGCGCGGGCCTGCACGTCGGCCACCCGCTGGGCTACATCGGCACCGACTGCTACGCCCGCTACCAGCGGATGGCCGGGCGCAACGTGCTGCACGCGATGGGCTTCGACGCGTTCGGCCTGCCCGCCGAGCAGTACGCCGTGCAGACCGGCACCCACCCCCGGACCACCACCGTGGCCAACATCGAGCGGTACAAGGCGCAGCTGCGCCGGCTGGGGCTGGGCCACGACGAGCGGCGCTCGGTGGCGACCATCGACACCGACTTCTACCGCTGGACCCAGTGGATCTTCCTGCAGGTCTTCAACTCCTGGTACGACGCGGACGCGAAGACAGCCCGTCCGATCGCCGAGCTGATCGCCGAGTTCGAGGGGGGCACCCGGCCCACCCCGGACGGCCGGGCGTGGGCCGAGCTGACCGTGGGCGAGCGGCGGAAGATCGTCGACGACCACCGGCTGGCGTACGTCTCGGAGGCGCCGGTGAACTGGTGCCCGGGGCTGGGCACCGTGCTGGCCAACGAGGAGGTCACCGCCGACGGCCGCTCCGAGCGGGGCAACTTCCCGGTCTTCAAGCGGAACCTGAAGCAGTGGATGATGCGGATCACCGCGTACGGGGACCGGCTGCTGGAGGACCTGGACACGCTGGACTGGCCCGAGCCGATCAAGCTGCAGCAGCGCAACTGGATCGGCCGGTCGACCGGCGCGCACATCGACTTCCCGACCGAGCGCGGCCCGGTCCGGGTGTTCACGACCCGGCCGGACACCGTCTTCGGCGCCACCTACATGGTGCTGGCCCCCGAGCACGAGCTGGTCGACGTGCTGGTGCCGGCCGCCTGGCCGGAGGGCACGAAGGAGGCCTGGACCGGCGGGCACGCCAGCCCGCGGGCCGCCGTCGAGGCGTACCGGAAGGCCGCCGCGGCCAAGACGGACGTGGAGCGGCAGGCGGAGACCAAGGAGAAGACCGGTGTCTTCGTCGGCGCCTGGGCGACCAACCCGGTCACCGGCGGGCGGATCCCGATCTTCATCGCCGACTACGTGCTGGCCGGCTACGGCACCGGCGCGATCATGGCGGTGCCGGCGCAGGACGAGCGGGACTGGGAGTTCGCCGAGGTCTTCGACCTGCCGATCGTGCGCACCGTGCAGCCGGCGGAGGGCTTCGACGGCAAGGCGTGGACCGGCGACGGCCCGGCGATCAACAGCGCGGCGCCCGACCGCGGCCTGGACCTGAACGGCCTGGGGGTGGCCGACGCCAAGGCGCGGATCATCGAGTGGCTGGAGGCCAACGGCCACGGCGCCGGCGCGGTCACCTGGCGCCTGCGGGACTGGCTGTTCTCCCGGCAGCGCTACTGGGGCGAGCCGTTCCCGATCGTCTACGACGAGACCGGGGCGCCCATCGCGCTGCCCGAGTCGATGCTGCCGGTCGAGCTGCCCGAGGTCGACGACTTCTCGCCGAAGACGTTCGACCCGGAGGACGCCGACAGCAACCCGGAGACCCCGCTGTCCCGGCGGCGCGACTGGGTCGAGGTGGAGCTGGACCTGGGTGACGGCCCGAAGCGCTACACCCGCGAGACCAACGTGATGCCGCAGTGGGCCGGCTCCTGCTGGTACGAGCTGCGCTACCTGGACCCGACCGACTCGCGGCGCTTCGCCGAGCCGGAGAACGAGGCGTACTGGATGGGGCCGCGCGGCGCGGGCGACTGCGGGGGCACCGACCTGTACGTCGGCGGCGCCGAGCACGCCGTGCTGCACCTGCTGTACGCGCGCTTCTGGCACAAGGTGCTGTACGACCTGGGCCACGTCTCGTCCTTCGAGCCGTTCCGCCGGCTGTTCAACCAGGGCTACATCCAGGCGTACGCCTTCACCGACCCGCGCGGCGCCTACGTGCCGGCCGAGGAGGTCGTCGAGGTCGACGGCCGCTACTTCCACGGCGAGACGGAGGTCAGGCGCGAGTACGGCAAGATGGGCAAGTCCCTGAAGAACGTCGTCACCCCGGACGAGATGTGCGCGGCGTACGGCGCGGACACCTTCCGGGTGTACGAGATGTCGATGGGTCCGCTGGAGGTGTCCCGCCCCTGGGAGACCCGGGCGGTGGTCGGCTCGTACCGGTTCCTGCAGCGGGTCTGGCGCGCCGTGGTCGACGAGCGGACCGGCGCGGTGCGGGTCACCGACGCGCCGGCCGACGAGGCCACCCGGCGGCTGCTGCACAAGGTGATCGACGGGGTCCGCGGCGACATGGAGGCGATCCGGTTCAACACCGCCATCGCCAAGCTGATCGAGCTGACCAACGGGCTGACCCGGCTGGCGGAGACCCCGCGCGAGGTGGCCGAGCCGCTGGTGCTGATGGTGGCGCCGTTCGCCCCGCACGTCGCCGAGGAGCTGTGGCGGCGGCTGGGCCACGACACCTCGCTGACGTACGCGGACTTCCCGACCGCCGACCCGGCGCTGCTGGTCGCCGAGACGGTGACCTACCCGGTGCAGGTCAACGGCAAGGTCCGGGGCCGGGTCGAGGTGGCCGCCGACGCGTCCGAGGACGACGTCCGCGCGGCCGCGCTGGAGGCCGTGGCCGGCGCGCTGGCCGGCAAGGAGCCGCGCAAGGTCATCGTGGTGAAGGGCCGGATGGTCTCCGTCGTGGCCTGACCCGGCGGGTTCGGCGGAGGCGCGTTCCGGGTTCGGGGCGCGCCTCCGCCGTGTCCGGGATCAACCGGTCCGGAGGGCTGCCTCGACCGTCGCGCGGTGCCGGCGCAACCACCCGTGCCAGCCGCGTACCGCGTCGACCGCGCCCGCCGCGCGGAGCCGGCGCATGCCCGGCTCGTCCCGGTCGGCGCCCGCGTCGATGCCCCGCCAGGTGCCGTCGAGCTGGTCGAGCATGACGGCGGCCAGCTCGCCCCGCGGCAGGGACACCCCGGGGGCCGCAGCCTCGTAGGCGTCGCACAGCAGCCGGCACCGCCGGGCCAGCTCGATCGGGTCGGCGTCGCCGCCCAGCGCGCTCCAGTGCCAGCCGGCGAACGCCACGTCCTCGATCCGCCGGCCCGGCCCGGCCAGGTCCCAGTCCAGGAACGCCACCGGCAGCGGCCCCGCCGGCGAGTCCCGGTAGACGGTGTTCTTCGGCGACAGGTCCCGGTGGCAGACCGTCTCCGCGTCGCCGGCCAGCGGGCTGCCGGCGCAGGCGTCGTGCAGTGCCCGGATCAGCTCGGCCAGCCGGGTGAGGGCCGGGTCGGCGAAGAAGGCGGGGTCCTCGCGGTCCCGCCAGGGCACCCGCCCGGCGAGGTGGGTGAGCACCTGCCGGCCCTGCTCGTCCACCCCGAGGTGGCGCGGCGCCAGGCCGGGCGCGGTCGTGGCCAGGTGCCGCAGCAGGGCCGTCACGACCTCGGCCCGGGCCGGGGGAGTGCGGCGGACGGTGTCGCCGATCCGGACCACCTCGGTGACGAAGCCGCCGGGCAGCCGTTCCTCCGCGGCCATCTCAGCTCGGGCCCAGCCGGCGGTGCCGCTCCGCCCGCCACCAGCGGTGGATGATGACCGCGCTGGCGATCAGGCCGAGGCTGGCCGGGGCCGCGGCGTACCAGTTGATCGAGTCGGGGGAGCTGACCGCCGCCCCGATGGCCGCGTAGCCGATCGCGGTGGGGGCCGCGGCGATCACGCTGCCGGCCAGGAACGGCAGCACCCGCGCCCCGGTGGTGCCGTAGCCGTAGCTGACCAGCCCGAACCCGGCGATCGGCAGCAGCCGGACGGTCATCACGCCGAACACGGTCTGCCGCGCGAACCAGCCGTCCAGCCGGGCCAGCCGGCCGCGGACCCGCTCGGCGACGAACTGCCGGCCCAGCAGGCGGCCGACCGCGAAGCCGAGCGCCGCCGCGAGCAGCGCCGCGCCGAGGGCGTAGGCGGCGCCCTGCACCGGGCCGAAGATCGCCCCGGCGGCCAGCGTGACGAAGGTACGCGGGACCAGCGCCACGAGCAGCAGCGCGCCGCCCACCACGGCCGCGACCGGCGCGTACCCGCCGAGCGAGTCGGCCAGCCGGGGCAGGTCGCCCGGATCCGGGCGGGGGACCACCAGCAGCGCGACGCCGAACGCCGCTAGCAGCAGGAGCAGCAGCGCGAACCGGCGCGCCGACGGCTGCCGGAGCAACCGGGCGAACCGGCGGGATCGTCGCCGCCACGGTCGGGCGGCGCCGGTCATGCCCTCGCGGCGTCGGCCACCGCGGTGCGGCGCTCGGACCGGAGCCGGTCGGCCCACGTGTCGTCGAGCGGGGGGAGCTGGTGGACGCCGGTCGCCCAGCGCAGCAGCAGGTCGGCCAGGGCGGGGTTGCGGGCCAGCGCCGGCCCGTGCGAATAGGTGCCGAGCAGCTTGCCGCGCCAGGCGCCCTCGGTGGTCCCGTCGTTGCCCACCCCGGCCGTGACCCGGGCCAGCGGCGACACGCCGGGCCCGAGGTGGGTCCGCCCGCCGTGGTTCTCGAACCCGGTCAGGTACGGGATGCCCAGCCGCGGGTCGACCTCGCCGGCCAGCTCGCCGACCGCCCGGGTGGGACCCCGGTCGGAGGAGATGTCCAGCAGTTCGAGGCCGGTGCACCGGGTGCCCTTGGCGAAGAACGAGGTGCCCAGCAGTTGGTAGCCGGCGCAGACGCCGAACACCACCGAGCCCTGGGCCACCGCCCGGTGCAGGCCGCCGTCGGCGATGAGCCGCTGCGCGCCCAGTGCCTGCGGGCCGTCCTCGCCGCCACCGATCAGGTAGATGTCGGCGGTGGCGGGCAGCCGCTGGTCGGAGCGGACCTCCAGCACCTCGACCGGCATGCCGCGCAGCTGGGCCCGGCGGGCCAGGATCAGCGCGTTGCCCCGGTCGCCGTAGGTCGACAGCAGGTCGGGATAGATCCAGACGATGCGCAGGCTCTCAGTTGACACGGTCCAGCTCCGCTCGGATGTCCTGGAAGGCGGTGTAGTTGGCGATGACCTCGAGCCGGCCCGGCGGCACCGCGCGGACCGCGTCGTCGAAGGTCCGCACGTGCTGGAACGGCACCCCGTTGACGTCGAGCCGTACGGCCAGGTCGTAGGCCCGGTCGCCGGTGATCAGCACCTGCCGGCCGGCCAGCGGGGAGAAGTCGACGTCGAAGAGCCAGGAGGTGTCCAGCCCGTCGGGGTCGCGCGCGTTGATGGAGAGCAGTGTCGGCGCGACGTCGGCCATGTCGAACGCCTCCAGCCAGCTGGCCGGGTTCTTGGCCAGCAGCAGCCGGATGTTGCGCCCGTCCCGGTCGACCTGGGCGTAGCGGCCGGCCACCGAGGTGACCACCCCGAGCCGGGAGACCGCGTCGACGGGGCGTACCCCGAACTCGGCGGCGACCGCCAGGGCGGTGGCCGCGTTGCCGAGGTTGACCTTGCCGGGGAGCTGGAGCTGCACCTTGTGCCAGGCGCCGGTGGGGTCGAGCACGCCGTCGTCCTCGACCGTCCACTGCGGCTGGGGGCGGCGCAGCGGGCAGCCGGTGCACCACCACTGCTCCCCGGAGCGCTGGATGGTGGAGCCGCACTCGGGGCAGACCCAGGAGTCGTCGTGCCAGCGCTGGCCGGCGCTGAACCAGGTGACGTGCGGCGGGACGTGGCCCTGGGCCGGGTCGGCCGGCGGGGTGGCGGCCCACACCACCATCGGGTCGTCGGCGTTGGCGACCACCCGCACGTCGGGGTGCCGGACCAGCGCGGCGCGCCAGAGCTGCGCCATCATGGCGACCTCCTTGGCCCGGTCGAGCTGGTCGCGGGAGAGGTTGAGCAGCGCCACCACGTGCGGCTCGGTGGCCTCCAGCACCTGGGCGAGGTAGTGCTCGTCCACCTCCAGCACCGCGTAGGGGGTGCTGCCGGCCTTGGCCAGCGCCGAGGTGTGCCCGGTGGGCATGTTGGCGCCGAAGGAGTTGGTGGCGACCCGGCCGAGCACGCCGACGGCGGCCGTGGTGAGCCGGGTGGTGGTGGTCTTGCCGTTGGTGCCGGACACCAGGGCGATGGCCCGCCCGGCCGAGAGGTGGGCGAGCAGGTCCGGGTCGATCTTGAGGCCGATCCAGCCGCCGATGACCGAGCCGTCGCCACGGCCCGCGGCCCGCGACAGCGCCGCGGCGGTCCGCGACACGGAGCTGGCCACCTTTGCCCGCAGGGGCATCTTCGCGTCCGTCACCCGAGCGAGGTTACCGGACCACCGGGCCCACCAGATCGCCGCCGAGGGCGATCCGTTCGGCCGGGGACGTCCGGCGGACGGCCAGCGTGCGCTCCGCCGGACGGAGTCGATCAATGTCGGGAAGCGGACCCCGGCGGCGGCCCGCCGCGCCCCTCCACTCCGCCCCACCCCCGTTGACGTGCGGTTTTGCGCGCGCAAACGCCACGCCACGCGGGCGTTTCTGGTTGCGGGTGGAGGGAAGTGGAGTAGAGTGGGGCGCGATGGTGAGGCCGGGAGGGCCGCACCGGCCCGGGGGGTCAGCGGCGCCGCGAACGCCGCTCAGGGCGAGGGGGTTGGGCCGATGTTCCTCGGCACCCACACTCCGCGCCTGGACGACAAAGGCCGGTTGATCCTTCCGGCGAAGTTCCGGGACGAGCTGGCGGGGGGTGTCGTGATCACCAAAGGGCAGGAGCGCTGCCTCTACGTCTTCCCGATGCCGGAGTTCCAGCGGATCGCCGACCAGTTGCGCGCGCAGCCGATGACGAGCAAGGCGGCCCGGGCCTACAGCCGGGTCTTCTTCGCCAGCGCGCACGACGAGGTGCCGGACAAGCAGGGACGGGTCACCATCCCCGGGCACCTCCGGTCGTACGCCGCGCTCGACCGCGACCTGGTCGTGATCGGGGCGAGCACCCGGGTGGAGATCTGGGACAGGGCGGCCTGGGAGGCCTACCTCGCGGAGAGCGAAGACGACTTCGCCGACATCGAGGAGGGGGTGCTGCCCGGCGGTCTGTAGGGCGTGACGGCGCCCGACGTACTGCGAGATCTCCAGCCGCTTTCGAGTTCCTGGCACCCCTTCCCCGGTGCCAGGCGCACGATCCGATACGGAGGGCCGCGGCCTCCGGCGGGCGGGAGCGGATGGGGATCTGGCGGTATGGCGAGGCGTCGTGGCGACGACGGACACAGGGACGGAAGCGGGATTCAACCAGTGGGGGTCGAGATGGGGGAGCTACGCGGCACGCACGTGCCGGTGCTGCTCGAGCGGTGTCTCGAGCTGCTGGCCCCCGCACTGGGCCGGCCCGGCCGCACCGTCCACGTCGACGCCACGCTCGGCCTGGCCGGGCACGCCGAGGCGGTGCTCGAGGCGCACCCCGACACGGTGCTGATCGGGCTGGACCGGGACACCGAGGCCCTCGCCCACGCGCGGGTCCGGCTGGCCCGGTTCGCCGACCGGATTCACCTGGAGCACGCCGTCTACGACGAGCTGCCCGAGGTGCTCGACCGGCTCGGCTACCCGGCCATCGACGGGATCCTGTTCGATCTCGGCGTCTCGTCCCTGCAACTGGACGCGCCCGACCGCGGGTTCGCCTACGCGCAGGACGCGCCGCTGGACATGCGGATGGACCAGACCCGGGGGGTGACCGCCGAGGAGGTGGTCAACACCTACTCCCACCCGGACCTGGCCCGGGTGCTGCGGGTGTACGGCGAGGAGAAGTTCGCCGGGAAGATCGCCTCGGCGATCATCCGGGAGCGCGAGCGGGCGCCGATCACCTCGTCGGCGCGACTGGCCGAGCTGGTCCGGGAGAGCATTCCGGCACCAGCCCGACGAACCGGGGGACACCCGGCAAAGAGAACGTTTCAGGCTTTACGGATCGAGGTAAACAGGGAACTGGCAGCGCTGGAGACGGCGCTGCCGGCCGCTCTGGACAAGCTCACCGTGGGCGGCCGCATGGTGGTCCTGTCCTACCACTCGCTGGAGGACCGGCTCACCAAGCAGGCGCTCGCCGACCGGGTCCGCAGCAAGGGCCCGGTCGACCTCCCGGTCGAACTGCCCGGGTCGGGTCCGACGTTCCGGCTGCTCAGCCGGGGCGCGGAGCTGCCCGGGGAGGCCGAGGTCGCCGCGAATCCGCGCGCCGCCTCGGTGCGGCTGCGGGCCGCGGAGCGGCTCGATCCGGAGGCGGCCCGGCAGGGGCGTACCGACCGCGAACGGTACCGCCGCCGGGTGAAGGCGATGCACCAACCGGGGACGGGGTCACCGGGGTCCGGTGAGGACCCGCGGTCGGCGCCGGGGGACGGGAACGGGACGGACGAAGAGGGGGAGGGGACATGAACGTCAACCAGCGCGACGGCCGGGACACCGGCATCGGGCAGCGCGCACCGCGGTCGGGGGGCCGGACCGCGGCGCAGCGTGCCCCGCGCGGCAGCACGTCGACGGTGGCGGCCGACCGGCCCGACCGTCGGGGGGAGACTCGCGCCCGGGGGGCGCGCGAGTTCGCCACCCAGGGCAGCGCCGCGCTGAAGCCGGCCGAGCGCGCCCGGACCACCGGCGGCAGCTCGCCGCGGCTGCGGGTCGCCCCGCCGCCGCCGGTCCGCGTGCCGCGGGCGCCGTTCGTCGGCCTGATCCTGGTGCTCGTGGTCGGCGGGGTGCTCGGCATCCTGGCGGTCAACACCAAGATCAACGAGAACGCGTTCAAGCTGGAGAAGCTCCAGCAGCAGCAGGCCAAGCTCGACGTCGACCAGCAGCAGCTGGAGAAGGAGATCGCCGACCAGAAGGCGCCCGGCAACCTGACGGCCAACGCCCGCAAGCTGGGCCTGGTCGACTCCGACGAGCTGGCCTACATCCGGCTCCCGGACGGCAAGGTGATCGGCGTCCCGCACCCGGTCGAGGGTGCGCCCGCGATCACCAGCCAGCAGGGCAACGGAGGCTGAGCAATGCCGCCGAGATCGGAGGATCCGCGCCGGGACGCCACGGGCTCCCGGCGCGGCTCGTCCCGGGGCGCGGAGCGCCGGGAGCCGGGCGTCGGCGGGATCTCCGACGCCCGGGCGTACACGCCGCGCGGTCGGACCATCCGGGAGGGCGGCGGCGCCGCCCGGACCGGTGGGAGCGCCGACCAGCGGCGTACCCCGCGCAGCAGCCGCTCCGGTGACCCGTTCCGCCCGGCCCTGCAGGTGCTCGACGGCGGCCGTACCGGTGCGACCCGCGCCGGCCGCCGGGAGACCGCGGCCGGTGGCCGGTCCGGCGTGGTGCGGACCGTCTCCGCCCGGCCGGTGCGCGAGCCGTTCGACGACGACGAGGCGCCGCCGCCCCGGCGCCGGCCCGGGCCGCGGCGCCCCGCGCGGCCGGCCGCCGCCCGGCGGCCGGTCCGCAAGCCGCGCCGCCCGCCGAAGCTCGCCGACCCGCGCCGCCGGCTGCGGCTCGGCACGCTGCTCGTGCTGGCGCTCTTCACCAGCATCGGCATCCGGCTGGTCTACCTCCAGACCGTCAGCACCCCGGCGTACGCCGACGGCGGGCTCGCCAACCGGCTCGCCGTGGTCGAGCTGCCGGCCCCGCGCGGCGCGATCTACGACCGCACCGGCGCCCCGCTGGCCCACAGCGTCGAGGCGCGGTACATCTTCGCCGACCCCACCCAGGTCAAGGACCCGGTCGCCACCGCCAGGCTGCTCTCCCCGCTGCTCGGGGTGCCCGCCTCCGAGCTGACCGGGAAGATGAAGCCCCGCAAGCTGCCCGGCGGCGGCTGGTCGCAGTTCGAGTACCTGGCCCGTGGCGTCGACATCGACCGGGCCAAGCAGATCATGGCGTTGGACCTGGCCGGCATCGGCGTGCACCGCGACGAGCGGCGCGAGGTGCCCGGCGGCGACCTGGCCGCCAACCTGCTCGGCTTCGTCAGCCAGGACATGAACGGCCTCGAGGGGCTGGAGGCGAAGTACGACGACGTCCTGGAGGGCAAGCCCGGCCGGAAGCGGTACGAGGTGGGGCAGGGCGACCTGGCGGCGCCGATCCCCGGCGGCTACAGCCAGACCACCCCGGCCCAGCCGGGCAGCTCGCTGGAGCTCACGATCGACCGCGACCTCCAGTTCAAGACCCAGCGGATCCTGTCCGACGCGATGGCCCAGACCCGGAACAGCGTCGGCGCCGCCGTGGTCATCGAGGTCGGCACCGGCGACGTGCTGGCCCAGGCGAGCTACCCCACCTACAACGCGGCCGACCCCGCCAAGGTCAACTCGCCGGCCGACCGCGAGGACGCCGCCACCAGTTTCGTCGTCGACCCGGGTTCGATCCACAAGGCGATCACCTACGGCGCCGCCCTCCAGGAGGGTGTGATCACGCCGGACACGACCTTGCCGGTGGCCAACAGCGTCACCAGGGGCGACGTGCCCTTCACGGACACCCACCCGGCCAACGGGCGGACCATGAGCATCCCGGGGATGCTCGCCTTCTCGTCCAACGTCGGCACCATCGAGATCGCCGACAAGCTCGGCCGGGATCGCCTGATCGACTACCAGAAGCGGTTCGGGCTGGGGCAGCCCACCGGCGAGGGCATGCCCGGGGAGGCCACCGGCCGGCTGCTCCCCGCGAGCGAGTGGAGCGACTCGTCGTACGGGTCGGTGCCGATCGGGCACAGCGTGGACGCCACCCCGTTGCAGATGGCCGCCGCGTACGCCGCCATCGCCAACGACGGCACGTACGTCCAGCCGCACCTGATCAGGAACGTGATCGGCCCGGACGGGAAGAAGAAGCCCGGTGCCGCCCCGGTCACCCGCTCGGTGCTCAGCCCGGCGAACGCGGCCGCGCTGCGCCGGATGCTGGAGGCGGTCACCACGGTCGACGGCCCGGACGGGCGGGCCACCGGCCTGCCCGCCGCGGTGCCCGGCTACCGGGTGGCCGGCAAGACCGGCACCGGCCTGCGCTACGAGAACGGCAAGCGCCAGCCCGGCGACGTCGCCTCGTTCATCGGGATGGCCCCGGCCGAGAAGCCGCGGTACGTGGTGGCGGTCTTCGTCTGGAGCCCGGGTGGCGAGGGTGGGGCGCTGGCCTCGCCGGCCTTCCGGGACATCATGTCCTTCACTCTCCGGCACTACCGGGTGCCGCCCTCGGCGACCAACAAGTCCCCGAAGTTCGAGGTCTTTCCGCACTGAGCCGGGAGGGCGGGACATCATCGGTGAGTGGCGACGAACCACCGGGGCGGCTGTGCGGTCGGAACCGGACGACCGGGTAGGGTCTGACGCCGTGCCCGGCAATCCACGACCCGCCACCGTGAATCCCGTCCGGCTCGGCGACCTCGCCGCCCGGCTGGCCGTCGCGCCGCCGGAGGGGGCCGCCGAGGTGGCCGTCACCGGCGTGACCCACGCGAGCCAGGAGGTCCGCCCCGGCGACCTGTACGCGGCCCTGCCCGGTGCCCGCCGGCACGGCGCGGAGTTCGCCGCCGCCGCGGCCGGGGCCGGCGCCGTGGCCCTGCTGACCGACCCGGCCGGCGTCGCGCTGGCCGCCGGGGCGGGCCTGCCCGTGCTGGTCGTCGACGATCCCCGGGCGGTGCTCGGCGAGGTCGCCGCCACCGTCTACGGCGACCCGACCGCGGGGCTGACCATGATCGGCGTGACCGGCACCGCCGGCAAGACCTCGACGAGCTACCTCATCGAGTCCGGGCTGCGCGCCGCCGGGCACACCACCGGCCTGATCGGCACGGTGGAGACCCGGCTCGGCGACCTGGTGATCGACAGCGTCCGGACCACCCCCGAGGCGACCGACCTGCACGCCATGCTCGCGGTGGCCCGCGAGCGCGGGGTGGACACCGTGGTCATGGAGGTGTCCAGCCACGCGCTGGCCATGGGCCGGGTCGGCGGGGTCCGGTTCGACGTCGGCGGCTACACCAACTTCGGCTCCGACCACCTGGACTTCCACGCCGACGAGGCGGACTACTTCGCCGCCAAGGCGAAGCTCTTCGACGGGCGCTGCCGGGTCGAGGTGCTCAACCACGACGACCCGGCGCTGCGGCCGCTGCTCAAGCCGGCGACCGTGACCTACTCGGCGGCCGGCGACCCGACCGCCACCTGGTGGGCCGACGGCGTCGGCGGCGAGGGCTACGCGCAGCACTTCACCGTGCACGGCCCGGACGGGGTGACCCTGCCCACCGGCGTGGCCCTGCCCGGCCGGCACAACGTGGCCAACGCGCTGCTGGCCGTCGCCACGCTCGTGGCCGCCGGGGTCGACCCGGCCACCGCGGCCCGCGGGGTGGCCGCCTGCGGCGGGGTGCCCGGCCGGCTGGAACTGGTCAGCGGGGACGCCCCGGTACGCGGGGTCGTCGACTACGCGCACAAGGCGAACGCCATCGAGGCGGTCCTCGTGGCGCTGCGCGACCTGACCGATGGCCGGCTGATCTGTGTCCTCGGCGCCGGCGGCGACCGGGACCGGGGCAAGCGGCCGGTGATGGGCGCCACCGCCGCCCGGGGCGCCGACGTGGTGCTGGTGACCGACGACAACCCGCGCACCGAGGACCCGGCCGCGATCCGGGCCGAGGTGCTGGCCGGCGCGTACGCGGCGGGCACCGGCGCGCGGATCATCGAGGCGCCCGGCCGGCGGGCCGCCATCGAGGAGGCGGTCCGGGTGGCCGAACCGGGGGACATCGTGGCGCTGCTGGGCAAGGGGCAGGAACGCGGCCAGGAGATCAACGGCGAGGTGCTGCCGTTCGACGACCGGGTCGAGCTGGCGGAGGCGCTGCGCGCCCGCTTCGGCGACCTGGTGGGCCAGCGATGATCCCGCTGACCCTGGCCGAGGTGGCCGCCGCGGTCGACGGCCGCCTCGTCGCCGCCGACCCGGACGCCCGGGTGACCGGCTCGGTGGAGTTCGACTCCCGCAAGGTCACCCCCGGCGGCCTCTTCGTCGCCTTCCCGGGCGAGAAGGTGGACGGGCACGACTACGCGGCCGGCGCGGTCGACTCGGGCGCGGTGGCCGTGCTCGGCACCCGCGAGGTCCCCGGCGTGCCCATGGTGCTGGTCGGCGACGCGCTCGACGCGATGGGGCGGCTGGCCCGCGCGGTGGTCGACCGGCTGCCCGGGCTGACCGTCATCGGGTTGACCGGTTCCTCCGGCAAGACCACCACCAAGGACCTGATCGCCCAGCTCGCCGTCCGGCTCGGCCCGACCGTGGCGCCGCCCGGCTCGTTCAACAACGAGCTGGGGCACCCGTACACGGCGTTGCAGGCCGGTCCGGAGACCCGCTACCTCGTGATGGAGAAGGGCGCCCGCGGGGTGGGGCACGTCCGGTACCTGTGCGAGGTGGTGCCGCCGCGGATCTCCGTGGTGCTCAACGTCGGGGTGGCGCACATCGGCGAGTTCGGCTCGGTGGAGACCATCGCGCTGGCCAAGGGCGAGCTGGTCGAGGCGCTGCCCGCCGACGGGCTGGCCGTGCTCAACGCCGACGACCCGCGGGTCGACGCCATGGCGGCGCGCACCGCGGCCCGGGTGGTCCGCTACGGCGAGTCCGAGCGGGCCGACGTGCGCGCCGTCGACGTGACGCTGGACGGGCGGGGCCGCCCGTCGTACACCCTCGTCACGCCGGAGGGGAGCGCGCCGGTGCGGCTCGGGCTGACCGGCCGGCACCAGGTGTCCAACTCGCTGGCCGCCGCGGCGGTCGCCCGCGAGCTGGGCCTGCCGCCGGCCGACCTGGCGGTGGCCCTGGGCGAGCTGGGCCTGGTCTCCACCCGCCGGATGGACGTGTTCGAGCGCCCCGACGGGGTGACCGTGATCGACGACTCGTACAACGCCAACCCGGCTTCCACCGGCGTGGCACTGCGGGCACTGGCGAGCATGCGGGGTACGGGGCGTACCGTCGCGGTGCTCGGCTACATGGCCGAGTTGGGCGACTTCGAACGGGAGGGGCACCAGCAGGTCGGCCGCCTGGCGGCCGAGCTGGGAGTCGACCGGCTGCTCGTGGTGGGCGAGCCGGCGGCGCCGATCCACGAAGGCGCGACAGCGGTAAGCAACTGGGGAGGAGAGTCGGTGCTGCTCACCGATCAGGCGGCGGCCGTCGAGGTGCTGCGGAGCGAGCTACGTCCGGGTGACGTGGTGCTGGTGAAGGGCTCCCGGTACCGCACCTGGGAGGTGGCCGACGCGCTGCGCGCGGACGCCGGGAAGGGTTCGGCCGCATGAGGGCGGTGATCGTCGCCATCGGGGTCGCCTTCCTGATCTCGCTGTTCTGCACCCCGATCGCGATCAAGGTGTTCACCCGGCTCAAGGCCGGCCAGCCGATCCGGGCCGAGGGCCCGGCCATGCACCAGGGCAAGAAGGGCACGCCGACCATGGGCGGCGTGGTCTTCATCCTGGCCACGGTGATCGCGTACGTCGCCGGTCACCTGGCCCTGACCACCCTGCCGGACGCGCAGATCGCCCAGGTCGAGCCGACCATCACGGCGCTGGTGCTGCTGGGGCTCATGGTGTTCTCCGGTGCGGTCGGTTTCATCGACGACTTCCTGAAGGTCCGCAAGCGGCACAGCGGCGGCCTCAACAAGCGCGGGAAGCTCGCCGGCCAGATCCTGGTCGGCGCGATCTTCGGCGTGGTGGCGCTCTACTTCCCGAGCAGCATGACCGACGTCCGGGGCAACGCGACCAACACCGAGACCGTCGGCAGCACCATGCTGAGCTTCATCCGGGACATCCCGGCCCTGGAGATCGGCAAGATCGGCTCGGTGATCGTCATCATCCTGGTGGTGATGGCGGCGACCAACGGCGTGAACCTCACCGACGGTCTCGACGGCCTGGCCACCGGCGCCTCGGTGATGGTCCTCGCCGCGTACGCGCTGATCGCCTTCTGGCAGTACCGGCACTGGTGCGCCGACCCGAACTACACCGAGGCGTACTGCTACACCGTCCGGGACCCGCTGGAGATCGCGTTGATCGCGGGCGCGGCGGCCGGGGCCTGCGTCGGCTTCCTGTGGTGGAACACGTCGCCGGCCCGGATCTTCATGGGCGACACCGGCGCGCTGGGCCTGGGCGGCCTGATCGCCGGCATGGCCATGTCCACCCGGACCATCCTGCTGCTGCCGATCATCGGTGGCCTCTTCGTGATCATCACGATGTCCGTGGTGATCCAGATCATCTCGTTCCGCACCACCGGTAAGCGGGTGTTCCGGATGTCGCCGCTCCAGCACCACTTCGAGCTGGCCGGCTGGAGCGAGGTCAACATCGTGGTCCGGTTCTGGATCATCGCCGGCATCGGTGTGGCCATCGCGCTGGGCCTGTTCTACAGCGAGTTCCTCGCCGCGGTGAGCTGACCCGCTGCCCCTGCGTCACGGCGGGATCCCTGGGTGTTACCAGGGGTCCCGCCCTTTCGCGTTCCGACACGCCGACCGGGCGGTTGCGCCACGGGCGGGCGGGTCGAGCCGCCATGATGGGCGGGTGGGGGAGGCACGAGACACCGAGGGCGCGACCGACACGCAGGCCCGGCGACCGCCCGCGGCGACCCGCCCGGCCGATCCGCCGGGGCCGCTGCTCGGGCTGGACGCGGCCGGCGGGCTGGCCGCGCTGCGGGGCCTGCTGGCCCGGCCGCTGGCCTCCTACTACCTGCTGCTCTCCAGCGCCGGCCTGCTGCTGCTGATCGGCCTGACCATGGTCTTCTCGGCGACCAGCGTGAAGGACTACGCCGAGGAGGGGAACGCCACGGCGTCCCTGGTCAAGCAGACGATCTTCGCGGTGATCGGCGTCGTGGCGTTCTGGGCCTGCCAGCGGCTGCCCGCGAAGACGTTCCGGGCCGGCAGCCGCCCCGCGCTCGGCCTCGCGGTCGTGCTGCTGCTCCTGCTCAACCTGCTGGTCGCCCTGGAGGCCCTGCTCCGGGTGAAGTCCATCGGCCCGCTCAAGGCCGAGCTGCTCTGGCTCTACCTCGGCCCGATCTCGGTGCAGCCGGTCGAGGTGGCCAAGTTCGCGCTCGTGCTGTGGGGCGCGCACGTGCTGGTCCGCAAGGGCGCCGCGCTCGGCTGGTGGCGGGAGCTGGCCACCCCGCTGTTCCCCGTGGTCGGCCTGCTCTTCGTGCTGGTCGGCTACAACGACCTCGGCAGCATGCTCTGCCTGCTGGCCCTCGTGGTCGGCCTGCTCTGGGCGGCCGGCGTGCGGAAGCGGGTCTTCGCCACGCTCTCCGCGATCGGCCTCGCCGGCATCGGCCTGCTGGTCGCCGCCGCGTCGCTCGGCGCCGGCTCCGGGTCCCGCGACGCCGACAACTACCGGCTGGGCCGGCTCACCATGTGGCTCGACCCGCCCGATCCGAAGACCTGCTTCGAGCTGGCGCTGGAGAACTGCTACCAGCCCATCCAGGCGCGCTACGCCATCGAGCACGGCGGCTGGTTCGGCGTCGGGCTGGGCAAGAGCAGCTTCAAGTTCGGCTGGCTCCCCGAGGCGCACAACGACTTCATCTTCGCGGTGATCGCTGAGGAGCTGGGGGTGGTCGGCTGCACGGTGGTGCTCGTGCTCTTCGCCGTGCTGGCCTACACCGGGCTGCGGATCGCCCGCCGGGTGGAGGACCCGTTCCGCCGGCTCGCCGCCGCCGGGGTCACCGCCTGGCTGGTCGGCCAGGCCGTCATCAACATCGGCGGGGTCACCGGGCTGCTGCCGCTCACCGGCGTACCCCTGCCGTTCATCTCCGACGGCGGCAGCGCCCTCGTGGTGACCCTGGCCGCGGTCGGGATGCTCGCCTCCTTCGCCCGCGCCGAGCCCGACGCGGCCCGGGCCCTGCATGCCCGTCCGCCGGCCCGGTGGGTCCGACTAGTGTGGGCCCCGTTGCCGCCGCTTCCCGGCCGGCGCCGCCGACCGGCGTCGCCACCGGCGGACCGAGGGTCCGTGCCCCGGTCCCGCCAGCGGCGGCAGGACGACCAGGCCGCGGCCCGCGGCGTCCGGTCCGACCGGGCACGCGCCGGCACGGCGAGCGAGAGGAGACGCTGATGGGTCCGCTGCGTTCGGTGGTGCTCTGCGGAGGCGGCACGGGTGGACACATCTACCCGTTGCTCGCCTTCGCCGACTGCCTGCGCCGACACGACCCGAGCGTCCGGATCACCTGCCTCGGCACACCGAAGGGGCTGGAGAACGAGCTGATCCCGCCGGCCGGCTACGACCTGCGCCAGATCCCGGCCTACCAGCTGCCCCGCTCGGTCAACATGAGCCTCGTGCGCACCCCGGACCGGATGTGGAAGGCCGCCCGCGCCGCGGGCAAGATCCTCGACGAGGTACGCGCCGACGTCGTGATCGGCTTCGGCGGGTACGTGTCGGTCCCCGGCTACCTGGCCGCGTGGCGGCGCGAGCTGCCCATCGTCATCCACGAGGTGAACGTGCCGCCGGGCGTGGCCAACCGGCTCGGCATGAAGTTCACCAAGAACGTGGCGGTCGGCTTCCCGCACCAGCCGGCGCAGGCCGAGTCGCTGCGCGACGCCCGGGTGGTCGGGGTGCCGCTGCGCCGGGGCATCGCCGGGCTGGACCGGGCCGCCGTGCGCAACGCCGCCCGAGCCCACTTCGGCCTCCGCCCCGACCTGCCGGTGCTCTTCGTGGCCGGCGGCTCGCAGGGCGCCCGCTCGATCAACCTGGCGGTCTCCGGCGCGGCCAAGGAACTGGCCCGCAACGGCGTGCAGGTGCTGCACGTGATCGGCGCCCGCAACGAGCCGGTCTCGGTCCCCACCGACCTGCCGGTGCCGTACGTGACCCTGCCCTACCTGTCCGAGATGGAGCTGGGCTACGCGGCCGCCGACCTGATGCTGGGCCGCGGCGGCGCCATGACCTGCGCCGAGGTGGCCGCCATCGGCCTGCCCACCATCTACGTGCCGTACCCGCACAGCAACCAGGAGCAGAAGCGCAACGCGCTGCCCGTGGTGGAGGCGGGCGGGGGGCTGCTCGTCGACGACGCCGAGGTGACCCCGGCCTGGGTGGAGCGCACGGTGATCCCGCTGATCCGGGACCCGCAGCGGCTCGCCGCGATGGGTGCCGCCGCGGCCGCGTACGGCCGCCGCGACGGCGACGTGGCCCTGCTGAACTTCGTCTACGAGGCGGTGAGCCGCTGATGGCGGCCGCCGCGACCGGAAGGTACGTCGCATGAACACCGCGCAGTTCACCCCCGCCGGCACGATGACCGCGGAGGACCTGGGCCGGATCCATCTCATCGGGGTGGGCGGCGTCGGCATGAGCGGCCTGGCCCGGCTCTTCCTCACCCGGGGCCTGCCGGTCTCCGGCAGCGAGCTGCGGGAGTGGCCGTCCCTCGCCGGCCTGCGGGCGCTCGGCGGCACCATCCACATGAGCCACGAGGCGGCCAACCTCGACGGCGTGGACACGGTCGTCTACTCGTCGGCCATCCCGCAGGACCACCTGGAGATGGTCGAGGCGCGCCGGCGCGGCCTGCGGGTGCTGCACCGCTCCGAGGCCCTCGCGGCCGCCATGACCGGCCGTCGCACCGTGGCCGTCGCGGGCACCCACGGCAAGACCACCACCACCTCGATGGTCACCATGGTGCTCCAGCAGGCCGGCGCCGACCCGTCCTTCGTGATCGGCGGCGAGATCTCCGAGGTCGGCTCCGGCGCCCACCACGGCACGGGCGAGCACTTCGTGGTCGAGGCGGACGAGAGCGACCGCTCGTTCCTCATCTACCGCCCGTACGTGTCGATCATCACGAACATCGAGGCCGACCACCTCAACACCTACGGCGACCTGGCCAACCTGGAGGCGACCTTCGCCGAGTTCGCCCGGCTCACCGATCCCGAGGGCTTCATCGTCACCTGCGCCGACGACCCGGGCGGGCGCCGGCTGGCCAAGACGCTGCGGGCCGAGGGGCGCCGGGTCTGGACGTACGGCGAGTCCGCCGACGCCGACCTGAGGCTCAGCGGGATGGCTTCCTCCGCGCAGGGGGTGCGCTACCTGGCCGAGATCGAGGGCCGGTCGCTGGGCGAGATCCGGCTCCCGGTGCCGGGGCGGCACATGGGGCTCAACAGCGCCTCCGCGGTGCTCGCCGCGTACCTGCTGGAGCTGCCGATCACGGCGGCGGAGGCCGCGCTCGGCGCGTTCCCCGGCGTGCGGCGGCGCTTCGAGCGCAAGGGCGTCGCCGACGGCGTGCTGGTCTACGACGAGTACGCCTACCACCCGACCTCGATGACGCTGGCCCTGCAGACGCTGCGTGAGGTGGCCGGCGACGGCCGGCTCATCGTGGTCTTCCAGCCCTACCGGCTCTACCGCACGCGCGACCTCCAAGCGGAGATCGCCGCCGCGCTCGGCATCGCCGACGAGCTGGTGCTGCTGGAGGTCTTCGGCCCGGGCGAGCTGCGCCAGCCCGGCGAGGGCTCGGCCGCGCTGCTGTCGGTGGTGCCGCTGCCGCCCGACCGGAAGGTCTTCGTCGAGGCGTGGGACGACGTGCCGGCCGAGGTGGCCCGCCGGGCCCGGCCGGGCGACGTGGTGGTGACCATGGGCGCGCCGCCGATCTCGCTGATGGGCGACCAGCTGCTCGACGCCCTGCTGGCCCGGACCGGTGGCACCGCGGCGATCGGCACCGGCGTCGACCCGGACGGCGCGGCCGCCACGGCCGGATGAGCCCCGGCCCGGCCCGCGGCCGTACCCCTGGCCAGGACGGCGGGGCCGGCCGGCGCAACCCGGTCCGGCGGTGGCAGCTGGTCCGGGCCGGCGCCGATGCCGTACCCCCGTCCACCCGGCGCTTCATGGCCCGGGCGCGGCAGCGGCGGATGCGCGCCGCGCTGCCCTGGGCGGTCACCGTCGCCGTGCTGGCGATCGCCGGGCTGGTCGCCTGGACCGTGCTCGGCACCGGCCTGTTCGGCGTCCGGGAGGTGCGGGTGGTCGGCGCGACGCTGGTCACCCCGGTCGAGGTGCGCGACGCCGCGGCCGTGCCCGACGACGCCCCGCTGGCCCGGGTGGACCTGGCCGCGACCGCCCGCCGGGTCGGCGTGCTCGCCCCGGTGGAGCGGGCCACGGTGGAGCGGGACTGGCCGGGCGCCCTGGTGATCCGGGTGGTGGAGCGCAGCCCGGCGGCCGCCGTGCCGCAGGGCGAGCGCTGGGCGGTCGTCGACCGCGCCGGCGTGGTCTTCCAGACCCTGGACCAGGCCCCTGCCGGGCTGCCGGTCGTCCGGGTCGGCCGGCCGGCCCCCGACGACCCCGGCACCCGGGCCGGGCTGGACGTGCTCGCCGCGCTCAGCCCGAAGCTGCGGGCCGAGCTGGTCGCGGTGGACGTGGCCGGGCTGGCCCGGATCACCCTGCTGCTGCGCGACGACCGGAGGGTGGTCTGGGGCGACGCGACCCGCAGCCCGGACAAGTCCAAGGTGGCCACCGCCCTGCTGGGTCGGAAGGCCGACACCATCGACGTCAGCGCACCGGACGTGGTCACCTTCCAGTGATCCGCCGGTGCGGCGACGTGAGCCGGCCCGCTCCCCGGGCGACACGCCGGAAAGGTCCTTGGCTCAGCGCGCGGCGGCGCATACGTTGCCCCGAAGAGATCAGTGGTTGACATCGCTCTAAGCCTCTAGTAGAGGGTGAGGGTTTCAGCCCTCGGAACAGCTGGGAAATGCTCCGCCGCTGGTCTGGCCAAGCCGTGTGGGGTCGGCCCATGCCAATCTCGAAGGGAAAGGACCGGAGATGACACCTCCGCACAACTACCTGGCGGTCATCAAGGTCG
Organism: Micromonospora chaiyaphumensis; assembly: GCF_900091435.1. GTDB lineage: Bacteria > Actinomycetota > Actinomycetes > Mycobacteriales > Micromonosporaceae > Micromonospora > Micromonospora chaiyaphumensis. The sequence goes on along the minus strand of NZ_FMCS01000009.1, from coordinate 144,239 downwards.
TCGGCATCGGGGGCGGCGGCGTGAACGCCGTCAACCGGATGATCGAGGTTGGGCTCAAGGGCGTCGAGTTCATCGCGATCAACACCGATGCGCAGGCGCTGCTGATGAGTGACGCCGACGTCAAGCTCGACGTCGGCCGGGAGTTGACCCGCGGCCTGGGCGCCGGCGCCAATCCCGACGTGGGCAAGAACGCCGCCGAGGACCACCGCGACGAGATCGAGGAGGTGCTCAAGGGCGCCGACATGGTCTTCGTGACCTGCGGCGAGGGCGGCGGCACCGGCACCGGCGGCGCGCCCGTGGTGGCCAACATCGCCCGCAAGCTCGGCGCGCTCACCATCGGCGTGGTCACCCGGCCGTTCTCCTTCGAGGGCAAGCGCCGCCAGGTGCAGGCCGAGGCCGGCATCGAGGAGCTGCGCAACCAGTGCGACACGCTCATCGTGATCCCGAACGACCGGCTGCTCGCGCTCGGTGACCGGAACATCTCCATGATGGACGCCTTCCGCACCGCGGACCAGGTGCTCCTCTCCGGTGTCCAGGGCATCACCGACCTGATCACGACGCCGGGTCTGATCAACCTGGACTTCGCCGACGTGAAGAGCGTGATGAGCGGCGCCGGCAGCGCGCTCATGGGCATCGGCAGCGCCCGCGGTGAGAACCGCGCCGTGGAGGCGGCCGAGGCGGCCATCTCCAGCCCGCTGCTGGAGCAGAGCATGGACGGCGCGCGGGGCGTGCTGCTCTCCATCGCCGGCGGTTCCGACCTGGGCCTGTTCGAGATCAACGACGCCGCCCAGCTGGTCACCGACGCGGCCCACCCGGACGCCAACATCATCTTCGGTGCGGTCATCGACGACGCGCTCGGCGACGAGGTGCGGGTGACCGTGATCGCGGCGGGCTTCGACGGGGGTGCGCCCGCTTACAAGGCGGTCGAGCCGTCCCGCAAGACCAACCAGAACCCGCCGACGCAGCCGAACGCACCGGTCAGCCCGCCGGCCACCATGCCGGCACCGCAGCAGTCGCCGCGCCGGGTGCTCTTCGACGACGTCGACGTGCCCGACTTCCTCAAGAACGGTTCCTGAGCCGCGCCGATGACCGACTCACCGACCACGGTGCGACCCGACCGTCGCGCCGAGCTCGCGGCCGGCCTCGCCCGGGTCCGGGCCCGCATCGCCGACGCCTGTGCGGCGGCCGGCCGGGACCGGGGCGAGGTCACGCTGGTCGCGGTGACGAAGACGTACCCGGCCGCCGACGTGGTCGCGCTGGCCGGGCTCGGGGTGACCGACGTGGGGGAGAACCGCGACCAGGAGGCGGCACCGAAGGCCGCCGAGGCGGCCGCCGCCGGTGCCGTGCCGCGCTGGCACTTCATCGGCCAGCTCCAGCGCAACAAGGCCCGCTCGGTGGTCCGCTATGCCGACGTGGTCCAGTCGGTCGACAGCGTGCGGCTGGCGACCGCTCTGGACGGCGCGGCGGCCGCCGCCCGGGACCGGCCGCTGGACGTGCTCGTGCAGGTGAGCGTCGACGGCGACCCGGCCCGCGGCGGGGCGCTGCCGGACGCGGCCGACCCGGACCGGGGCCTCGCCCCGGTGGCGGCGGCGGTGGCCGGGGCCGGCGGGTTGCGGCTCGCCGGCCTCATGGCGGTCGCCCCGCTGGGCTGGGAGCCCGAGCGGGCGTTCGCCCGGCTGGCCGAGGTGGCGGCGCGATTCCGCGTCGATCATCCCGGTGCGACGGTGCTCTCCGCGGGAATGAGCGGCGATCTGGAAATCGCGATCGGGTACGGCGCGACACATGTCCGCGTCGGTAGCGCGTTGCTCGGAATGCGCCCCACGCTGCGGTAGCCTGACCGCGAAAGAAGCAAATTACATCAGTGTTGTTCAGGAACGGCGTTCCCGTAGCCGGGGGCCGTGGCGAGCGGACCGCGAATCGCTCGCCAGGGGATTGCCGATCCGGTCCGATGGGCATCGTTGTCCACTCGTGATCAAGCGACACGGCACGGGGGCGCGTGCCGCACGGCGGACGGAAGGGCGCGGGGATGGGTGCACTGCGCAAGGCGGGGGTCTGGCTCGGTCTCGTCGAGGAGGACGATGAGCGGGCGTACGAGGACGGTGGCTACGACAAGGGTGGCTACCGCGAGTCGCGCTACCGGTCGAGCCGCTACGCGGAGGAGTTCGCCGACGACGAGGACGACGAGTCCGAGGAGCCGCCGGCGACCCGCGGGCGGACCGGCGACCGTGGCCGGCTGACCGAGCGCGCGTCGAGCCGCGCCGCCGAGGCCGACCGCGCCGAGGTGGAGCGGCCGGAGCGGACCGAGCGGTCCAGCGTCCGGTCGATCACCCGCTCCGGCGCGGGCGAGACCTCCGGCGCGCTGACCTACCACACGCGGGACAACCTCGCCCTGGCTCCGCAGGCCCAGCCGCGCGAGCGGGCCGTGGCGCCCGAGGACGAGCAGCGCTACCAGATCACCACGTTGCACCCGACCACCTACCGCGAGGCGCGCACCATCGGTGAGCACTTCCGCGACGGCGTGCCGGTGATCATCAACCTCACCGAGATGGACGAGGCGGACGCCCGCCGTCTGGTCGACTTCGCTGCCGGGCTCGCGTTCGGCCTGCGCGGTACGATCGAGCGCGTGACCAACCGGGTGTTCCTGCTCTCACCGGCCAACGTCCAGGTCACCGCGGAGGACAAGGCCAAGATCGCTGAGGGCGGCTTTTTCAGCCTGAGCTAGCCCGCACGACCGAGGGACGTCGCCTGCCGTGTTGTCGATCCTGTTCCAGGTGCTCTATCTGCTCCTGTATTTCTTCCTGCTTGTGCTGTTGGCCCGATTTGTCCTGGGGGCTGTTCTGGCCTATGGTCGCCGCTGGCAACCGGGCCGTGGAGCATCGGCGGGATTGGAAGTCGTGTGGAGCGTCACTGATCCGCCCCTGCGCGCGTTGAGGCGTGTGATCCCACCACTGCGAATTGGTACCGTGAGCATCGACCTGGCCTCCCTTGTGCTCCTGGTTATCCTGTTCGTGCTGATGGAGTTCGTGTTTAGGCGCCTGATCCTGGCCTTTGCCTGACCAGAGCGCTTTCGCGGCCGCAACTGACCCGAGGAGTTTCGATGCCGCTGACCCCGGCCGACGTCCACAACGTCGCCTTCAAAAAGCCGCCGATCGGCAAGCGGGGGTATGACGAGGAGGAGGTCGACGCCTTCCTGGACGAGGTCGAGCGCGAGCTTGCCCGTCTGATCGAGGAGAACAACGAGCTGCGCGCCCAGGTGGAGCGCGGCGGTCGGGGCGGGGCTCCCGCCGGCCCCGGCGGCGACGCCCGGCTCGCGGCGGAGCTCAACGACGTCAAGGCCCAGCTCGACCGGGTGCAGCGCGACAAGGCGGCCGCCGAGCAGGCGGCGCGGGCGATGCAGGCCGAGCTGGAGCAGGTCCGTGCCCAGGGTGGCCCGGCGGCCTCCGCCGCCGACGGCGAGCAGCAGGCGCTGCGAGTGCTCATGATGGCCCAGCGCACCGCCGACGACCACGTTTCCGACGCCCGGCGCGAGGCCGACCAGCTGCTCTCCGAGGCCCGTTCCAAGGCCGAGGAGGTCACCCGCGAGGCCCGCGCCAAGGCCGACGCCCTGGAGCGGGACGCCCGCCAGCGGCACCAGGAGGCCATGGGCGGCCTGGACGCCAAGCGCACGGCGCTGCAGAAGCACATCGAGGAGCTCAAGCAGTTCGAGCGCGAGTACCGCACCCGCCTCAAGGCCTACCTGGAGAGCCAGCTGCGTGACCTCGACGGTCGCGGCCAGGGCCTCGAGGTCGAGATGAACCGCTCCGAGGGCACCCGTGCCACCGGGGGCAGCAACGGCCTCGCCACCGCCGGCCTCGCCGGCTCCTACGGCGGGGGCCGCGCGGGCTCGCTCGAGTCCGGCCGCTGATCCCGCCGTCGGTGGCCGTCCCCGCGGCGGCCACCGACCGCACCGACGATCGACACGACGCGGCCGGGGGTGAGCCGTGATAGCAGCCAGCATCCCGCTCATCCTCGTCGCCGTCGTGCTCCTGGTCGCCGGGCTGGCCGGTGGGTCCAGCCCGCTGCTGATCACCTCGATCGCGGCCAGCCTCCTGGCTGCCGTCGCCCTCGTGGCGGGCACCCGACAGGCGGCCGCGGCCCGGGCAGCGGCGGGCCGGGAGACCGGGCCGCGCCGCCGGACCGCGCCGACCGGCCCGTCCCCGGACGAGCCGGAGATCCCGGTCCCGCACCACACGTCGACGGTCGGCACCGGTGGACCCGGGTGGCGGCAACCACCCGGTCCACCGGTGACCGACCCGTCCGACCCGCCGGCCGCGGCGTTCGACCCGCCGGCCGAGCCGTACCCGCCGGCCGAGCCCTATCCGCCGGCCGATTCCTATCCGCCGGCGGAGCCCTACTCGCCGGCCGCCGCGTTCGATCCGCCGGGCGAGCCCTACTCGCCGCCCGCCCCACGCGGCCCGTCCCGTGCCGAGGCGGCGTTCGACGGGTCGGCGCCCACCTCACCGGCGCCCACGTCACCGGCGCCCGGCGGCCCGTTCGAGGGCGAGCCGCCCGCCGAGTTCCTCACCGACGGGGAGGTCGCCCGGCTGGTCCGGCTCGACGGCGAGGTCCGCGTGGTCGACGGCCACCCCCGCTTCCACCTGCCCGGCTGCGCCCAACTGGTGGGCCGGGCCGACGAGCCGCTCCCGGTCGCCGAGGCGGTCGGGCTGGGCTTCACCCCGTGCGGTCGCTGCGCGCCGGCGACCACGCTGCTCGCCGAGGCCCGGCCGCGCTGATCATGGTGACCATGGACGACTCGCTCACCGTCGCCGTACGCGTCAAGCCCGGCGCCTCGCGGGCCCGCGTCGGCGGCCGGTTCGACGGGCCGCACGGGCCGGCACTGGTCGTCGCGGTGAACGCACCCGCGGTCGACGGCCGGGCCACCGAGGCGGCCCGCCGCGCCCTGGCCGACGCGCTCGGCGTGCGGCCGGCGGCGGTCTCCCTGCGGTCCGGCGCGGCCAGCCGGGACAAGCTCTTCCTGGTCGCGCACCCGGCACCGGGGCTGCCCGACGTGCTCCGGCGCCTCCGCGACGGATCGGCCGGGTGAGGACCCTCCGGACGGGCCGGGCATGACGCCGGGGCTCGATGTCGCGCTGCTGGTCGGCGCGGCCGTCCTGCTCGTGGCGGTGGGTGCCGTGCGGTTCTCCACCCGGCTCGGCGTCCCGAGTCTCCTCGCCTACCTGGCGCTCGGGGTGGCCATCGGCGAGGCCGGCCTGGGCATCCGCTTCGACGACGTCGAGCTGACCCGGGTGCTCGGCTTCTGCGCGCTCATCGTGATCATCGCGGAGGGCGGGCTGAGCGCCCGGTGGAGCACCCTGCGGCCGGTGCTCGGCCTGGCCGCGGCGCTCTCCACGGTCGGCGTGGCGGTCAGCATCCTGGTCGTCGGCGTGGTGGTGCACCTGCTGCTCGGCCTGGACTGGCGGCTGGCGCTGCTCTACGGCGCGGTGCTCTCCTCCACCGACGCGGCGGCCGTCTTCGCCACCCTGCGCCGGCTGCGCCTGCCGCCCCGGCTGGTGGCCACCCTGGAGGCCGAGTCCGGGATCAACGACGCCCCGGTCGTCATCCTCGTGCTGCTGCTGTCCCGCGCCGGGGTGGAGGCCGCCCACCCCTGGTGGTACGAGGTGCTCCTGGTCGGCTACGAGCTGGGCGTCGGCGCTGCGGTCGGGGTGGCTGCCGGGATCACCGGCCGGTACGTGCTGCGCCGGGCCGCCCTGCCGTCCGCCGGCCTCTACCCGATCGCGGTGGTCGGCTTCACGGTCCTGGCGTACGCGGCCGGCTCGGTGCTGCACGCCTCCGGCTTCCTCGCCGTCTACGTGGCCGGCGTGCTGCTCGGCAACGCCCGGCTGCCGCACCGGCAGGCCATCCTGGGTTTCGCCGACGGGCTGGCCTGGCTGGCCCAGATCGGCCTGTTCGTGCTGCTCGGCCTGCTGGTCTCGCCGAGCCGGCTGGACGCGGCGGTGCTGCCGGCGGTGGTCACCGGGCTGGCCCTGCTGCTGCTCGCCCGGCCGCTGTCGGTGGTGGTCTCCGCGCTGCCGTTCCGGTTCGGGTTGCGCGAGCAGCTGTTCCTCTCCTGGGCCGGGCTGCGCGGCGCGGTGCCGATCGTGCTGGCCACCATCCCGCTCTCGCTGCGGGTGCCGGGTGCCGACCGGCTCTTCGACGCGGTCTTCGTGCTGGTGGTGATCTTCACGCTGCTCCAGGCCGGGACCCTGGCGCCGGCGGCCCGCCGGCTCAAGGTGACCGCGCCGGCCGAGGCCGCGGAGATCCTGCTGGAGACGGCCCCGCTGGAGCGGATGCGGGCCGACCTGCTCCAGCTGGAGGTGCCGCCGGGCTCCCGGCTCGGCGGGGTGCACGTGGACGAGCTGCGGCTGCCGGTGGGCGCCTCGGTGACGCTGGTGCTGCGCGACGGCGTCGGTTTCGTGCCCGGCCCGGACACCCGGCTCAAGGTCGGGGACAGCCTGCTCATCGTGGCCACCGCGGAGGTGCGGGACGAGGCGGAGCGCCGGCTGCGGGCGGTGAGCCGCCGGGGTCGACTGGCCCGGTGGTTTGGCGAGTACGGCGAGGACCGGACCGGCTGATCTGCTAGCGTTCCCTTTGCCCCAATTGGTGGCTGTTCGGGGCTGAAACGCGGTGCGACGGTGCGGCACGTTGTCGGACGCCGATACGTTCCGTATTCTTGCCACCCTCCGGAGTGCGCGGCCTCGTTGCCGCGCGCCCGTTCTGTACTCGGGGGACGCCGACGCCGGCGATCCCCGCCCAGGCACGCTGACCGCCGCGGCACGCGGCTGAGGGAGCTGACGATGGCGAAGCCAGCCGACACCAGGACCGCCGGCCGCAAGCCGGTGGCGAAGGCCACCCGCAGCGCCGCGGAGACCGAGAAGATCCGGGCCGCCCTGGCGGCACGGCGGGACGAGCTCAACGCCGAGTACGATCAGACGCTGAGCGAGATCACCGAGCTGCAGCGCGACCGGCTGACCGACTCGGCCGGGGACGACCAGGCCGACACCGGCACCAAGACGTTCGAGCGCGAGCAGGAGATCTCACTCGCCAACAGCATCAAGGAACGGATCACGCAGGTCGAGCGCGCGCTGGAGCGGCTCGACGAGGGTGGCTACGGCTGGTGTGAGCGGTGCGGCAACCCGATCCCGGTGGAGCGGCTCGCCGCCTTCCCGTCGGCCACCCTCTGCGTGAGCTGCAAGCAGCTGGAGGAGCGGCGCTGACGTCCGTTCCCCGGCGGCCGAACGGCAGACGGTGACCGCCACCGTCGCGAGCGTCGATGGGGAGCAGATGACCGCAGCACCGCCCGCCGGGTCCGGCACCGCCCAGCCCGGCACCGGCACGCCCCGCCGCAAGGCGACCGGCCTGCTGCTCGGCGTGGCCCTGGCCTCGCTCGTCGCCGACCTGGTCACCAAGCAGCTCGCGCTGTCCGAGCTGACCGGGCGGGGGCCGGTGTCGCTGCTCGGCGGCGCCGTCTATCTCAGCCTGACCCGCAACAGCGGCGCCGCGTGGAGCATCGGCTCCGACCACACCTGGGTCTTCCCGCTGATCACCATCGGCGTGGTCGCCTGGATCGCCTGGATGGCACTGCGGCTGCGGTCGCTGCCCTGGGCCGTCTCGCTCGGGCTCGTCCTGGGCGGGGCGCTGGGCAACCTCACCGACCGGATCTTCCGGGCCCCCGGGCACTTCGTCGGCCACGTGGTCGACATGGTCAGCCTCTTCGACCCGTACGGGCAGGTCTGGCCGGTGTTCAACCTGGCCGACAGCTCGCTGGTGTGCGGCGTGCTGCTGGCCGTGTTCCTGGAGCTGACCGGCCGGCAGCGGGACGGCTCCCGGGCCACCACCGAGCGGTCCGGCGACGAGACCCCCGCCGGGCAGCGGGAGGTCGCGTGACCTCCGCCTTCGCCGCCGGCGGCGACCACCGCTCCCTGCCCGTCCCCGACGGGCTCGACGGCATGCGGCTGGACCAGGCCGTGTCGCGGCTCTTCGGGCTGTCCCGCACGGCCGCGGCGGCGCTGGTCGACGCCGGGGACGCGCTGGTCGACGGCACGGTCCGGCCCAACTCGCACAAGGTCAAGGCGGGCTCCTGGCTGGAGGTCACGCTGCCCGCGCCGGCCGCGCCGCCGACCGTGGTGCCGCAGGCCGTGCCCGGCCTCGACGTGGTCTACGCCGACGACGACATCGTGGTGGTGGACAAGCCGGTCGGGGTGGCGGCCCATCCCAGCCCGGGCTGGACCGGCCCCACCGTGATCGGCGGGCTGGCCGGCATCGGCCACCGCATCTCCACCAGCGGCGCGGCCGAGCGGCAGGGCGTGGTGCACCGGCTCGACGTGGGGACCACCGGGATCATGGTGGTGGCCAAGAGCGAGCAGGCGTACACCGCGTTGAAGCGGGCGTTCAAGTACCGCGAGGTCGAGAAGCGCTACCACGCCGTGGTGCAGGGCCACCCGGACCCGCTGCGCGGCACCATCGACGCACCGATCGACCGGCACCCGCACCACGACTACCGCTGGGCGGTGGTCTCCGGCGGCAAGCCGAGCATCACCCACTACGACACCCTCGAGGCGTTCCCCGCGGCCAGCCTGCTCGACGTGCGGCTGGAGACCGGGCGTACGCACCAGATCCGGGTGCACTTCTCGACGCTGCGGCACCCCTGCGTGGGCGACCTCACCTACGGCGCCGACCCGAGCCTGTCCGCCCGGCTCGGGCTGAGCCGGCAGTGGCTGCACGCCCGCTCGCTGAGCTTCGCGCACCCGCGCACGGGCGACGAGGTCACCTTCGTCAGCGAATACCCGGACGACCTCGCCCGGGCGCTGGAGATCCTCCGCGACTGACCCGCCGATGAGCACCGACACCGAGCCCCCGCGCCGGTCGCGCTCCGCCGCGCTCACCTGGCTGGCCCTGGCCTGCGCGCTGGTGGTACTGGTGGTCGCCGTCGCACAGCGGCGGGACCGGCCGGTGGGCGACCGCACGGTGGGCGAGGTGACCCGGGTGGGCGTGGCCGACGGCGCGTCGGTGCCGGCCTACCTGCGGGCCGCCACCGACGAACTCGCCCGGCTCGACGCCCCGGCGCCCGGCAGCTACGCCCTGGTCTCGTTCGCCGCGTACCTGACGCCGGCGCAGGTGGCCACGGCGCTCGGCGGGGCTCCGGTCTCCGCCGTGCTGGCCCGGGTGCCGGTGCCCGGGCGGCAGACGGAGATCGTCCGGATCGCCGCGCTGCGCGTCCCGGACGACGTGGTCGCCGGGATGGCCGAGGTGGCCGTGCGCAAGGACCGGGAGGCCGCCGACTACCGGATCCGCGCCGCCACTCCCGCGGCCACCGTCGACCCCGGGCTGCGCCGGGTGTACGACACCGGGGCCGACGTGGCGGCGCGGGAGGCGGCCGGCTACCGGGCGGCCTGCGCCTGCGTCTACGCGGCCGTGGTGCGGGACGCCCCGGAGACCCTGCGGGCGCTGGCGGCCCGTTCCGGGGTCCGTGCGGTCGACCCCGCTCCGGAGGTGACCCGGTTGGACCGCACGGTGTTCACGCCGCCGCTGCCCGAGCAGCGGGACGTGGCCCGGCCGCCGGCCGACACCGGGCTCGTGCCGAGCCCCGGTATGGCCGATTCGTCGGAATCCGCACCGACGGTGACCGGATCCTCACCGGCCACCGGCCGGCCCGCCGCCGGGGCGGGACCGCCCAATCCCGCTCCCACCTCCTGAGACGTGCGGGTGGGTGGCGTCGGGTCCGGCCGGGCGGTGAGGAGGGCCACCGGGGGATGTGCGCACCGGGGTGTGGTCCGAATAGGGTTTCGTTCGTAGCCTGTCAGGCGGAGATCGATGGGCTGGGGAGGGGCGAGGCCTTGGACGGCAGCGAAACCGGCTGGGGTCGGCAGTCTGAGCCGGCACCACGGTGGCGGGCGCTGCTCGACCGGGCCCGGCTCGGCGGTCGCGGTGCGGAGCACCCCGACGCCGACCACCGCGCCGAGGAGCCCCCGCCGCCCCCGGAGCCGCTGCCCCGGCGGGCCGCCGGCACCGGCTGGACGGGCCGGGCGCAGGCCGTCGTCCGCCCCGCCGACGGGTCGTTCGGCGCCGAGCCGGCCTACCGCGCCGAGGCGACCTACCGGGTGGAGCCGGCCTACCGGGTCGACCCGCGCTACGGCGGCGAGCCGGCCTACCGGGCGGAGCCCGCCTACCGCGCCGAGCCGGAGCCCCGCGCCGAGCCGTCCTGGCGGTCCGAGCCGGTCCACCCGGAGCCGGCCTATCCCGAGCCGGAGGCGCGCGGCCGGGGCACGGCCTCGGTCGAGTCCCGGTACGCGCTGCTCGACGGCGGCTACCAGCCCGACCCGGCGCCGGTGGAGTCCCGCTACGCGCTGCTGGACCGGGGCCGCTACCGGCCGGAGACCCACCCCGCCCCCGAGCCGGCCCCGCCCGCCCCCGGCCACCCGGCCCGCACCGAGGGCTACCCGGCGCGGATCGAGCCGGCGCGGATCGAGCCGGCGCGGATCGAGCCGGCCCGGATGGAGTGGCGTGCGCCGGAGCCGGAGACGGACCTGGAGCGGGCGGCCGGGGTGCTCCGCCGCGAGCTGGGCGGGCCACGGGTGCTCGCCTTCGCCAACCCGAAGGGCGGGGTGCACAAGACCACCGCCACCGTGCTCGCCGCGGCCACCGTGGGCAGCGTCCGCGGGCGCGGGGTGCTCGCCTGGGACGACAACGAGCTGCGCGGCACCCTGGGCCTGCGCGCCGGCAGCGCCCGGCACGCCCGCACCATCCGGCACCTGATCCACGACCTCGCGCAGATCGAGATCCTGGAGGGCGCCACCCTGCTGGAGCACCTCGACGACTACCTGCGGCACGCCTCCGACGGCTCGTACGACGTGCTGGCCGGCGAGGAGAGCCCGCGCTTCGCCCAGCGGCTGGACCAGTTCACCGTGAAGCGCGTGCTGGAGCTGCTGCGCCGCACCCACGACGTGGTGTGTGTGGACACCGGCAACAACGTGGAGAGCCCCAACTGGCGCACCGTCATGCAGGCCGCCGACCAGCTCGTGGTGACCACCGTGCCCCGCGAGGACGCCGCGTTCAGCGCGGACTGGATGCTCGACCTGCTGCACGAGGAGGGCATGGGCGAGCTGGCCGACAACGCGGTCACCCTGATCTCCTGCCCCACTCCCGGCCGCACCGCCCTCCAGGACGACCTGGAGCGGCACTTCGCCACCCGGACCCGGGCCGTGGCCGTGGTGCCCTACGATCCGGCGCTGGAGACCGGCTCCTCGATCGAGTACCACCAGCTGCAGGCCGAGACCCGGCAGGGCTGGCTCAAGGCCGCCGCCGTGATGCTGGAGCCGTTCGCCCGCTGACCGCCACCGCCGCCCCGCAGGGCCCCGTCGCCTGAGAGGATCACCGGGTGAGTCCGGACACCCCTGATCCCGAGCGGGCCGCCGGCGGTCCCGACGCGCCCGGCGACGCCGCCCGCCCGCCCGCCGGCGCGGACAGCTCCCCGCGCCCCGACCGGCCCACCGACGCCGCCCCGCCCGACGCGTCCCGGGGCGCGGGGAGCGCACCCGACCGGTCCCCGAGCGCCGGGGAATCGCCCGACGGGTCCCCGACCCCCGACCAGGTGCCCGGGTGGCCCGGTGGCCTGCCGGTGCCCGCCGGCACCCCGGTCACCGCGCCCGGCGCGGACCCGCTCGCCGGCTACCCGGGCGTCGTCGGCGCCGTGCCCGGCGCGCCGGCCGCCGCCCGTCGGGGTGGGGGCCGGGCCACCGTCGTCGCCCTCGGCGCGGCGCTGCTGCTGACCGCGCTCGGCGCGCCGCTGGGCCTGCTCTGGGCGCTGGTGGCGCCCGGCACGCCCGTGCAGATGACCGATGAGGGCGCCGTGTACGCCACCCCGCAGCCGGAGCAGCCGATCGCCGCGGACGGCTGGTTCAGCCTGCTCGGGCTCGGCTTCGGGGTGCTCGCCGCGATCACCCTGTGGGTGGTGCTGCGCCGGCGGCGCGGCCCTGGCGGCCTGGTCGCCGGGACGCTCGGCGGGCTCGGCGCGGCGGTCGTGGCCTGGCAGGTCGGCCGCCGGATCGGGCTCGGCACCTACCAGCGGCTGCTGGACACCGCGCCGCCCGGGACCGCCTTCACGAAGCCCGCCGACCTGCGCGCCGGTGGCGTCGACTGGTACGGGCCGCTGCCCGTGCCGCACGGCAACCTGCTGCTGGCGGCGTTCGGCGCGGCCGTGACGTACACCCTGCTGGCCGGCTGGTCCCGGTGGCCCTCGCTGCGGCCGGAGCCGGAGTGGGACGGCGGTTGGGCGCCCGGCGGGCCGGGGATCAGTTCGGCGCCGGGGGACCAGCCAGCTCGCTGAGCGGCACCGGGACCGCCCGGACCTCGCGCAGCAGGGCGGCCTCCCGGTTGAGCAGCCGCAGCTCGGCCCGGAGCCGGCCGGCGGTGTCGTCGATGGCGAGCAGCCGCTGCCGGTCGTCGACGGTCAGCGCCGCGGTCGCGGCGACCAGGTGCGACAGCACCGTCGGATCCTCCGGCAGCTGCTCGGAGATCTCCTGCGGGTCGGGCCGGACGAGGCCCAGGTACTGCCGGAAGACCGAGATCACCCGGGCGGCCAGCAGGTCCGCCACCTCGTCGGTCCCGGTCGGCTCGGGCAGCCACTCGACCTCGGCGGTCAGGTAGGGCGCGGCGGCGTCGTCGACCTCGGCGATGCGGAACCGCCGCCGCCCCACCGTGACGATGTCGAACCCGCCGTCGGCCAGCTCGGTGACCTGCCGCAGCTCGGCGGTGCAGCCCACCTCGTGCAGGGTGACGTCGCCGCCGGCCGGCCCCGACCGGCCCGGGGGCCCGGCCGGCGCGACCTCCCAGCCGGCCTGGATCGCCACCACCCCGAACTCGCGCGCCGCGCCCTCGGGCAGGCCGACCAGGTGGCGCACCAGCGCCCGGTAGCGCTCCTCGAAGATGTGCAGTGGGAGGACCAGCCCCGGGAAGAGGACCGTCCCGAGCGGGAAAACCGGCAGCCGTGCGGTCACGTGATCGAGCGTATCCCGATCTCGTTCCCGTGGCGTGTCCCGGCTCACCGTCCCGGCGTACGGGCGGCTCCGGCCGGGGCGCGGGCCGGCCGCCTAGACTCGCAAGGGTGTTGAACCGGATCGACCTGCGCGGCGGGGCCCGTGACCCGCGCCGCCTGCTGCCCCGTGCCCAACTCGACGTCTCCGTGGCGGTCGAGCGGATCCGCCCCCTCGTGGAGGCGGTCCGGGAGCATGGGTACCCGGCGATCCGCGAGGCGAGTGAGCGGTTCGACGGTGTGTCCCCGGAGCGCCTGCGGGTGCCGGTCGAGGTGATCCGCGCGGCCGAGGACACCCTCGACCCGCAGGTCCGCGCGGCGCTGCTGGAGTCGATCACGCGGGCCCGCAAGGTGCACGCCGACCAGCGCCGCGTCGACCACACCACCCAGGTGGTGCCGGGCGGCACGGTGACCGAGCGCTGGGTGCCGGTCGACCGGGTCGGCCTCTACGTCCCCGGCGGCCTGGCCATGTACCCGTCGACCGTGGTCATGAACGTCGTCCCCGCCCAGGCGGCCGGGGTCCGCTCGCTGGTGGTGGTCAGCCCGCCGCAGAAGGACAACGGCGGCCTGCCCGACCAGCGGGTCCTCGCCGCCTGCGCGCTGCTCGGCGTCGACGAGGTCTACGCGGTCGGCGGCGCCCAGGCGGTGGCCATGCTGGCGTACGGCGCGACGGTCGACCCGGCGGGCGCCGAGCGCTGCGAGCCCGTCGACATGATCACCGGCCCGGGCAACATCTGGGTCACCGCCGCCAAGCGGCTGCTGCGCGGCGTGGTCGGCATCGACGCCGAGGCCGGGCCCACCGAGATCGCCATCCTGGCCGACGGCACCGCCGACCCGGCGCACGTCGCCGCCGACCTGATCAGCCAGGCCGAGCACGACCCCCTCGCGGCCAGCGTGCTGGTCACCCCGTCGACGGCGCTCGCCGACGCGGTCGACGCCGAGCTGGCCCGGCAGGTGCCGGCCGCCAAGCACGCCGAGCGGATCGGCACGGCGCTGCGCGGCGAGCAGAGCGGCGTGGTCCTGGTCGACGACCTCGAGGCGGGGCTGCGGGTGGTGGACGCGTACGCGGCCGAGCACCTGGAGATCCAGACCGTGGACGCCCGCGAGTGGGCGCTGCGGGTGCGCAACGCCGGCGCGGTCTTCGTGGGCGCCTGGTCGCCGGTGTCGCTCGGCGACTACTGCGCCGGTTCCAACCACGTGCTGCCCACCGGCGGCTGCGCCCGGCACTCCTCCGGCCTGTCGGTGCAGTCCTTCCTGCGCGGCATCCACCTCGTGGAATACAGCCGGGAGGCGCTGCGCGAGGTGGCCCCGCACGTGGTCACCCTGGCCGGCGTCGAGGACCTGCCGGCGCACGGCCAGGCGGTCAGCGCCCGCTTGCCCGGGGAGACCCCGTGACCACCCTCGACGACCTGCCGATCCGCGACGACCTGCGGGGCCTGTCGCCCTACGGCGCGCCGCAGCTCGACGTGCCGGTGCGGCTGAACACCAACGAGAACTCCTATCCGGTGCCCGAGCCGGTGGTCGAGGCGATCGGCAAGGCCCTCGCGGCCGAGCTGCGCGACCTCAACCGCTACCCCGACCGGGACGCCGTGGCCCTCCGCGCCGACCTCGCGGATTACCTCGGTCATGGGCTCACCGTCGACCACGTGTGGGCGGCCAACGGCTCCAACGAGATCCAGCAGCAGCTGCTCCAGGCGTTCGGCGGCCCCGGGCGCACCGCGCTGGGCTTCACCCCGGCCTACTCGATGCACCCGCTGCTGGCGCTCGGCACCGGCACCGCGTGGATCCCGGCCGCCCGCGACGCGGACTTCGGGCTGACCGTGGCCGACGCGGTCGCCCAGGTCCGGGCGCACCGGCCCGACGTCGTCTTCCTCTGCTCGCCGAACAACCCGACCGGCACAGCGCTCGACCCGGCCGTCGTCGCCGCCGTGCTGGCCGAGGCGCCCGGCATGGTGGTCGTCGACGAGGCGTACGCCGAGTTCGCCCGGCCCGGCACGGTCAGCGCGCTGGCCGTGCTGCCCGGGCACCCCCGGCTCGTGGTCACCCGCACCATGAGCAAGGCGTTCGGCTTCGCCGGCGGCCGGCTCGGCTACCTGGCCGCCGACCCGGCCGTGGTGCAGGCGGTGCAGCTGGTCCGGCTGCCGTACCACCTGTCGGCGCTCACCCAGGCCGCCGCCCGCGCGGCGCTGGCCCACCGCGACGCCCTGCTCGGCACTGTCACCGCGATCATGGAGCAGCGCGACCGGATCGTGGCCGACCTGCGCGCCCGCGGCCACCGGGTGGCCGACAGCGATGCCAACTTCGTGCTCTTCGAGGTCGGCGGCGACCGACAACTCCGGCTCGGCGCGTCTGACGCCGCGCCCCGACCCGGAGCCGTCGACCGACAACTCCGGCTCGGCGCGTCTGACGCCGCGCCCCGACCCGGAGCCGTCGACCGACAACTCCGGCTCGGCGCGTCTGACGCCGCGCCCCGACCCGGAGCCGTCGACCAGGCCGTCGCCTGGCGCACCCTGCTCGCCGCCGGTGTGCTGGTCCGCGACGTCGGCCTGCCCGGCTGGCTGCGGGTCACCGCCGGCACCCCCGCCGAGACCGACGCCTTTTTGTCTGCGATGGAGAAGCTGTCATGAGCCGGACCGCCCGGGTGGAGCGGATCACCAAGGAGACCAAGGTCCTCGTCGAGATCGACCTCGACGGCACCGGCAAGGCCGACATCGAGACCGGCGTCGGCTTCTACGACCACATGCTCAACCAGATCGCCCGGCACGGCGGCTTCGACCTGACCGTCCACACCGTCGGCGACCTGGAGATCGACGCCCACCACACCATGGAGGACACCGCGCTCGCCCTGGGCGCCGCGTTCGACCAGGCGCTGGGGGACAAGGCCGGCATCCGGCGGTACGGTTCGGCCACCGTCCCCATGGACGAGGTGCTGGTCCGGGCCGCCGTCGACCTGTCCGGCCGGCCCTACGTGGTGCACGACGAGCCGGTGCTCGCGCCGTACATCGGGCCGGTCTACCCGACGAGCATGACCCGGCACATCTGGGAGTCGTTCGGCCAGGCCGCCCGGGTCACGCTGCACGTGGACGTGCTGCGCGCGGCCCGGCCCGGCGGCCACCCGGACGCCCACCACGTGGTCGAGGCCCAGTTCAAGGCGGTCTCCCGGGCGCTGCGCGAGGCCACCGCGATCGACCCGCGCGCGGCGGGCGCGATCCCCAGCACGAAGGGCGCGCTCTGATGCGGGTACTGCCGACGTTGCTGCTGATCCTGGCCGGGGTGCTGGTGGGCGGCACCTGGTCTCTCCACAAGCAGGGCGCCGCCCGCGGCGCCGTGGTGATCACCGGGCTGCTCGCCGTGCTGGCCACCGCCGGCGGGCTGCTGTGGCTGCTTCCGGGGGAGGGCGCGTGAGCCGGCGGGTCGTGGTCCTCGACTACGGGTCGGGCAACCTGCGCTCGGCCGAGCGCGCCTTGGCGCGGGTCGGCGCCGACGTCACCGTCACCGCCGACCTGACCGCCGCCGCCGAGGCCGACGGCCTCGTGGTGCCGGGCGTCGGCGCGTACGCGGCGTGCATGGCCGGGATCGAGGCGCTGGGCGCCGGCCCGGTCATCGCCGACCGGGTCGCCGCGGGCCGCCCGGTGCTCGGCATCTGCGTCGGCATGCAGGTGCTCTTCGAGCACGGCGACGAGCACGGCGTGGTGACCAAGGGGCTCGGCCTGCTGCCCGGCGGGGTGACGAAACTCCCCGCCCCGCGGCTGCCGCACATGGGCTGGAACACCGTGCAGGCCCCGGCCGCCTCGGTGCTCTTCGCCGGGCTGCCGGCCGACGCCCGGTTCTACTTCGTCCACTCCTACGGGGTGACCGCACCGGCCGCGCTGGCCGCTGCCGGGGCCACCGTCACCACGGCCCACCACGGCGCGGACTTCGTGGCCGGGGTCGAGCGGGGCGCCCTGTCGGCGGCCCAGTTCCACCCCGAGAAGTCGGCCGACACGGGCGCCGCCCTGCTGCGCAACTGGCTCGGCACACTTGAGTAAGGAGCGGGCCCGGCGGCGGGAGGCGCGCCAGGCCGCGTTGGAGCGGGAACGCGCCGTCCGCTCCCGCCGCGTGGCGCGCCGGGAGCGGCGGCGTGCCGTCGTACGCCGGTTGACGCCCGTGGTGCGGCGGGGCCGCACCGGCCGGCTACGCCGGCACAGCCGGGGCGAGCGGGCGGCGATCGTGCTGCTCACCGGCGCGGCGGTGGCCGGCATCTGGAGTTTCGTCGACGACCTGGCGCTGCGGCTGGCGCTGGTCGTGTTGTTGCTGCTGGTCCTGCCCGCGGTCGTGGTGATCGCCCTGGACCGCCGTTGAAGATGCGAGGAGAAGACCTGTGAGCCTCACCCTGTTGCCCGCCGTGGACGTCGCCGACGGCCAGGCCGTCCGGCTGGTCCAGGGCGCCGCCGGCAGCGAGACCGCGTACGGGGATCCGCTGGAGGCCGCCCTCGCCTGGCAGTCCGACGGGGCGGAGTGGATCCACCTGGTCGACCTGGACGCCGCGTTCGGCCGGGGCACCAATGCCCACCTGCTCGCCGAGGTCGTCCGCCAGCTCGACGTGAAGGTCGAACTCTCCGGCGGCATCCGGGACGACGAGTCGCTGGAGGCCGCCCTGGGCACCGGCGCGGCCCGGGTCAACATCGGCACGGCGGCACTGGAGGACCCGGAGTGGTGCGACCGGGTCTGCGGCGAGTACGGCGACCGGGTGGCCATCGGGCTGGACGTGCGCGGCCGTACCCTCTCCGCGCGCGGCTGGACCCGCGACGGCGGTGACCTCTACGAGGTGCTGGCCCGGCTGGACAAGGCCGGCGCGGCCCGCTACGTGGTCACCGACATCACCAAGGACGGCACCATGCGCGGGCCCAACCTGGACCTGCTGCGCGAGGTCTGCGCCCGCACCGACGCGCCGGTGATCGCCTCCGGCGGGGTGTCCACCCTGGACGACCTGCGCGCGCTGTCCGCCCTGGAGGCGGTGGGCGTGGAGGGCGTGATCGCCGGCAAGGCGCTCTACGCCGGGGCGTTCACCGTCGCCGAGGCGCTCGCCACCCTGCGGGCCGGGGAGTGACCGCCGTCGCGGGGGACGGTGCCCGCACCGAGCCGGAGCCGTCGGGTGACGCCGCCGTCACCCGGCTCGGGTCGGGCGGCCCCTGGGAGGCGCTCTACGGCTACTGCCGGGTGGTCCGGGCCGGGCAGTCGGCGATCACGGCGGGCTGTACCTCCACGGTGGACGGCCGGGTGGCCCACGTCGGGGACGCCGCCGCGCAGACCGCCCAGGCGATCCGGATCGGCCTGGACGCGCTCGCCGAGGTCGGCGCCGGGCCGGCCGACGTGGTGCGCACCCGGATGTACGTGACCGACCGCGTCTACGCCGACGAGGTGGGCCGGGCGCACAACGCGGTGTTCGGGGCGGTCCGCCCGGTGGCCACCATGGTCGTGGTGGCCGGGCTCATCGATCCGGACCACCTGGTCGAGGTCGAGCTGGAGGCGTGGCTCGGCGACCGCTGAGGGCCGTCCGTGATTGTGGCGGCGGCCACCTCGCGCTCCGATCGGTTGTGCACAACTCAATTGGGCGCTACGGTTCAGCGGTGACCGATGATCTGGTGCTGCGCCGGCAGGTGTGCTTCGCCCTCTACGCGGCGTCGCGCGCCCTCACCGACGTCTACCGGCCCATCCTCGACGAGCACGGCCTGACCTACCCGCAGTACCTCGTGCTGCTGGTGCTCTGGGAGCGCGGCGACGACGCCCCCACGGTCTCCGAGCTCGGCGCGCGGCTCCGGCTCGACTCCGGCACGCTCTCCCCGCTGCTCAAGCGGCTGGAGGCGGCCGGGTTCGTGGTGCGCACCCGCTCGGCGGCCGACGAGCGCCGCGTCGAGGTGGGCCTCACCGCGCAGGGCCGGGCCCTGCGCGAGCGGATGGACGAGGTGCCGCGCCGGGTGGCTCTGGCCACCGGTCTCACCGAGGCCGAGCTGGTCGCCCTGCGGGACACCCTCACCCGGGTCACCGAGACGATCCACCGACAGAAGGAGCAGTGACCACCATGCAGGTGCTCTACACCGCGTCCGCGCAGGCCACCGGCGACGGCCGGGACGGCCACGTCCGCACCTCCGACGGCGGCCTCGACCTGGACCTGGCCGTTCCGAAGGAGATGGGCGGCGCCGGCGGCGCGACCAACCCGGAGCAGCTCTTCGCGGCCGGCTACGCGGCCTGCTTCCACTCGGCTCTGCGCCTGGTCGCCCGCAAGGCCCGGGCGGACGTCGCGAACTCGGTCGTCGAGGCCGAGGTGGGCATCGGCCCGAACGGCAGCGGCGGCTTCGGCCTCGCCGTCACGCTGGTGGTCGACCTGCCCGCCGTCGAGGGGTCCGCCGCGCAGCAGCTGGTCGAGGCGGCCCACCAGGTCTGCCCGTACTCCAACGCGACCCGGGGCAACATCGACGTCACCCTGACCGTCCGGGACGCCCGATGAGCGCCAACCGGGAGATCCACCTGGCGTCCCGGCCGCAGGGCTGGCCGACCACCGACAACTTCCGGCTGGTCACCACCGAGGTGCCCACCCCGGGGCCGGGCCAGCTCGTGGTCCGCAACCGGTACCTGTCGGTCGACCCGTACATGCGCGGGCGGATGAACGACGTCAAGTCGTACGTGCCGCCGTTCGCGCTCGACGCCCCGCTCGACGGCGGCGCGGTCGGCGAGGTCGTGGCCAGCGAGGCCGAGGGCTTCGCGCCCGGCGACGTCGTGCTGCACGGCCTGGGCTGGCGGGAGTACGCGCTGGTCGACGCCAAGGGCGCGCGGAAGGTCGACCCGGACCTGGCTCCGGTGACCGCCTACCTGGGCGTGCTCGGCATGACCGGGCTGACCGCGTACGCCGGGCTGCTCGACGTGGCGGCCATGAAGCCGGGCGAGACGGTCTTCGTCTCCGGCGCGGCCGGCGCGGTCGGCAGCATGGTCGGGCAGATCGCCAAGCTGCGCGGCGCCGGCCGGGTGATCGGCAGCGCCGGCTCGGCGGCCAAGGTCGAGCGGCTGCGGGCCCTCGGCTTCGACGCCGCGTTCGACTACCACGACGGCCCGGTCCGCGACCAGCTCCGCGCCGCCGCCCCGGACGGCGTCGACGTCTACTTCGACAACGTCGGCGGCGAGCACCTGGAGGCCGCCATCGGCGCCATGAACCTGCACGGCCGGGCCGCCATCTGCGGCATGATCGCGCAGTACAACGCCACCGAGCCGCCCGCCGCCCCGCGCAACCTGGCGCTGCTCATCGGCAAGCGGCTCACCCTGCGCGGCTTCCTGGTCGGCGACCACGGCCACCTGCGGGAGCAGTTCGTCCAGGAGATGGCCGGCTGGCTGCGGGACGGCCGGATCTCCTACGACGAGACGGTGGTCGACGGCATCGAGAACGCCCCGGAGGCCTTCCTCGGCCTGCTGCGCGGCGAGAACCTCGGCAAGATGCTCGTCCGGGTGTGACACGGCACTCGTTCGCGGCGGCCGGCCCCCTCGGGCCGGCCGCCGCGGCGTGCGCGTTGGATAGGCTCGCGGCATGACGGTGGCGGTACGGGTGATCCCGTGTCTGGACGTGGACGCCGGGCGGGTGGTCAAGGGGGTCAACTTCCTCGACCTGCGCGACGCCGGCGACCCGGTGGAGCTGGCGGCCGCGTACGACCGGGCCGGCGCCGACGAGCTGACCTTCCTCGACGTCACCGCCTCCAGCAGCGACCGCGGCACCATGCTCGACGTGGTGCGGCGCACCGCCGAGTCGGTCTTCATCCCGCTCACCGTCGGCGGGGGCGTCCGCCAGGTCGCCGACGTCGACACCCTGCTGCGCGCCGGCGCGGACAAGGTCGGGGTGAACACCGCGGCCATCGCCCGCCCCGAGCTGATCGCCGAGATCGCCGACCGGTTCGGCCGGCAGGTGCTGGTGCTCTCCCTCGACGTGCGCCGGGCGCCGGCCGGCACCACCCCGAGCGGCTTCGAGGTGACCACCCACGGCGGGCGCCGGGGCACCGGCCTCGACGCGGTCGAGTGGGCGGCACGCGCCGCCGAGCTGGGAGCCGGGGAGATCCTGCTCAACTCGATGGACGCCGACGGCACGAAGGCCGGCTTCGACCTGCCGCTGATCGAGGCCGTCCGCGCGGTCGTGGACGTGCCGGTGATCGCCAGCGGCGGGGCCGGCCAGGTGGCCCACTTCCCGCCGGCCATCGGCGCGGGCGCCGACGCGGTCCTCGCGGCCAGTGTCTTCCACTTCGGCGAGCTGACCGTCGGCGAGGTCAAGGACGCCCTGCGCGGCGCCGGCCACCCGGTCCGCTGAGCCGCCGGCCCCCGGTGCGGGGGTCAGGGCCGGCCGGAGTGACCCTCGGGGGAGCGGCGCGGCATCGGGATGGAGCGGACCACGTACTCCTGCACGGCGGCGGCGTGGTCGTCCTCGGCCAGGTGCCAGTCGGACTCGTCCGGGGCGGGGCCGCGGCTCAGCACGCCCTGCACGGTGTCCACGGTGGTGCCCAGCCCGGCGCTGGGCCGGGTGCGCCAGAGCCGCTCGCCGTCCGGGGTCACCCGGAACCAGCCGTCGCTGACGCTGACCAGCCCGGCGCTCACCAGCCGGCGGACCGCGCCCTCCACCTCGTGGCGTTCGGGGATGGCCTGGTTGAGGTGGTCGGCGGTGGAGAGGACGTCGGCGAGGCGCACGCCCTCCGGGCGCCGGGTGGCGGCGGCCCGGCGGTGCCGACCGGCGCCGCTCGCGATGACCAGTGAGACGAAGATCCAGGCGTCGCTCCAACGCCAACCGTTCTCCCCCATGCACGCATGATGCCCGGCCGCGACGGCGGAGAAAACACCCGGTTTCGCTCCCGGACGTCGCCGCAGCTCAGCGACGTCCCGCCCGGCCCGCCGGGTGGCGGTCGGCGCCGTGTACGTGACGCTGCGTGACGCAGGGGCGGGTCAGGCGGCCTCGCCGGCCGGGCGCGGCGTGCGGGGGAGCGCCGGATCCGCGGCGGCCTCGTCGGCCGGCGGGGCCGGCACCGCGAAGATCGGGATGAACAGTTGGGCGAGCGGCCCGATGGCCAGCGCGTACGCCACGGTGCCGAGGCCCACGGTGCCGCCGAGCAGCCAGCCCAGGCTCAGCACGGTCACCTCGATGACGGTCCGGACCAGCCGGATCGAGTAGCGGGGGTGGCGGGCGGTGAAGCCGGTCATGAGGCCGTCGCGTGGGCCGGGGCCGAGCCCGGCGCCCAGGTAGAGACCGGTGGCGGCACCGTTGGCGACGATACCGACGACCAGCAGGGTGGCACGCAGCGGCAGTCCTTCGCCGGGTGGCAGCAGGGCCAGGGTGGCGTCGACGACCAGCCCGATGACCACGACGTTGCTCACGGTCCCGAGGCCGGGCCGCTGCCGCAGCGGGATCCAGAGCAGCAGCACCACGGCGCCGACCGCGATGGTGACCGTGCCGAAGGAGAGGCCGGTCTGCCGGGCGAGCCCCTGGTGGAACACGTCCCACGGGTCGAGGCCGAGCCCCGACCGGATCATCAGCGCCATGCTGATCCCGTAGAGGGCGAGCCCGGCGTAGAGCTGGACGAGCCGCCGGGTGGGCCGGTACCCGAGATTGCCAATTCGTGCCATGGGTGCCACCCTAGGTGCCAATCTGGTCCGCGACAGAGCCAATTCAGGAGGGGTGGCCATGACGAGTCAGGTGCGTGGCGTCCAATTGGCTCGCCTCCTCGGGCAGTGGCATGCCCTGCCGGGCCGCCGGCGCAGCCCCGACTATGCCGCGCTCGCCGCCGCGGTCCGCGGGCTGCTCGCCGACGGCCGGCTCCCCCTCGGGGTACGCCTCCCGGCCGAGCGGGATCTCGCCGAGGCGCTCCGGATCAGCCGGACCACGGTGACCGCCGCGTACCGGGAGCTGCGGGAGACCGGCCACCTGGCCAGCCGGCGCGGCGCCGGGAGCTGGACCATGCTCCCGGGCACCCACCGGGTGGCCAGCACCGGGCTGTGGACCCCACTGGACGACCGGGACATGATCGACCTGGGGGTGGCCGCCCTCTCCGCCCCGGCGCAGCTCGTGCCGGCCGCCCGGGCCGCCGCCGAGGACCTGCCGCGCTACCTCGGTGGGGCCGGCTACCACCCGACCGGCATCATCGAGCTGCGCGAGGCGGTGGCCCGCGCGTACACCGAGCGGGGCCTGCCCACCAGCCCGGAGCAGATCATGGTGACCAGCGGCACCCAGCACGCGCTGGACCTGGTGCTGCGGCTCGCCCTGTCCCCGGGCGGCGGGGTGCTGGTGGAGTCGCCCACCTACCCGAACGCCCTGGCCGCGCTGTCGGCCCGGCGGGCCCGGATCACCACCCACGGGCTCGCCGCCGACGGTGACGGGTGGGACGCCGACCTGCTGCTGGGCAGCATCCGGCAGACCCGGCCGAAGCTGGCCTACGTGATCCCCGAGTTCCACAACCCGACCGGCCACCTCATGGCGGCCGACCTGCGGGAGCGGCTGGTCGGCGCGGCGCACGCCGCCGGGACCGACCTGATCGTGGACGAGTCCTTCGTGGACCTGCCGCTGGACGGCACCCCGCTGCCGCCGCCGGTGGCCACCTTCGACCGGCACTCCCGCGTGATCAGCATCGGCGGGATGAGCAAGCCCTACTGGGGTGGGCTGCGGATCGGCTGGGTCCGGGCGTCCGCCCCGCAGGTGCAGCGTCTGGCCGCCGCCCGGGTCGGTGTGGACATGGCCAGCCCCGTGCTCGACCAGCTCGTGGCGGTGCACCTGCTGGCCCAGGGGCCGGGCATCGTGATCGACCGGCGGATCCAGCTCGCCGCCCAGCGGGACGCCCTGGTGAAGGCCATGGCCGACCGGCTGCCCGACTGGAAGGTCACCGTGCCGCGCGGCGGCGTCACGCTCTGGGTGGAGCTGGACGGCCCGATCTCCAGCGCGCTGGCCCGCGCCGCCGAGGAGGTCGGCGTACGCCTGGCGCCCGGCCCCCGGTTCGGCCTGGACGGCACCCTGGAGCGGTTCCTCCGGCTGCCCTTCACGCTGCCCGCCGCGGACCTGGAGGAGGCCGTGGGCCGGCTCGCCGCGGTCCGCTACGACCTGGACCGGGCCGGCCGCCCGCAGTGGCGGGAGCCCTCCGTCATCGCCTGACGGCCCGGCGCGCCGGGGTCAGGGACACCGCTCCGGCCACCCGGCTGCCAGACTGTCCGCCGTGACGGACGGGACACGGCGTGCGCCGCGGATGCGGGTGATGACCGAGGGCGCCTCGGTCACCCCGCTGGAGCTCTTCTTCGACCTGGTCTTCGTCTACGCGCTCACCCAGGTGACCGCGTTGATGGCGGCCGACCTGACCTGGGCCGGCGTGGGCCGGGGCCTGCTGCTGCTGGCCCTGCTCTGGTGGTGCTGGTGCTGCTACGCCTGGCTCGGCAACACGGTCCGCGCCGACGAGGGTGTCGTCCGGGTGGTCCTCTTCGCGGTGGTGGCCACCATGTTCGTGGTCGCCGCGACCATCCCGGAGGCGTTCGTCGACCTGCCCGGCGGGCTCTCCGGCCCGCTCGTGTTCGCCGCCTGCTACCTGGCCGTCCGGGTGCTGCACCTGGTCCTCTACTGGTACGCCGCGCGCGGCGACGCCGGGCTGCGCCGCCAGCTGGTACGGGCCGCCCTGCCGATGCTGGGCGGGGCGGTGCTGCTCTTCACCGCCGCGCTGCTGCCCCCGTACCTCACCGACGACGCCGCCCGGGTCCTCACGCTGCGTACCCTGCTCTGGGTGCTCGCCCTCGCCGTCGACTACGGCGGCATCATGGCCATCGGCGCGGCGGGCTGGCAGATCTTCTCGGCCGCCCACTGGACCGAGCGGCACGGCCTCATCATCATCGTGGCGCTGGGGGAGTCCCTGGTCGCCATCGGGGTCGGGATCACCGCGCTGCCGATCTCCTGGCCGATCATCGTGGCCTCGTTCCTCGGCGTCACGGTGGCCGGGGCGCTGTGGTGGGCGTACTTCGACGTGGTCTCGATCGCCGCCGAGCGGGTCCTGGCCCGGGCGCGGGGCGCCGAGCGGGCCGCGCTGGGCCGGGACTCCTACACCTACCTGCACCTGCCGATGGTCACCGGCATCATCCTCCTCGCCCTGGGCTTCAAGAAGGTGCTGTCCTACGTCGGCGACGAGTCCCACCACCGGCTCACCGATCCCCTGCACGGCCTCGGCCTGCTCGCGCTCTACGGCGGCGTGATCCTCTACCTGCTCGGGCACGTGGGTTTCCGGCTGCGCAACATGCGCTCGGTCAACCGGCCACGGGTCGCGACCAGCGTGCTGCTGGTGCTGCTCCTGCCGGTGGCCGACCACCTGCCGGCGCTGGCCGCGCTGGGGCTGCTCGCCGTGGTCTGTGCCGGCATGGTGGTGTCCGAGGTGGTGCTCTTCGGCCCGGCGCGTCGCGCGCTGCGCGACGAGTTCCTCGCCGAGCACGGCGCCGGCGGCGCGCCCGGGCGGTAGGCGCTCGTTCCGGTACGGATCCTCCGATCGGCACCGGCACGGCACGGGGATTGCGGACACTGCCCGGGTGGGGAACGGCGGGGGTGCCCGGTGGTCGCGCGTCGTGTGGCCCGGCGCGCCCGGCTCCCGGACCACCCGCCTCGAACTCTTCTACGACCTGGTCTTCGTCTTTGCGTTCATCAACGTCACGACGCTCACCGCCACCCTGCTCTCCCCGGCCAACCTCTACCGCTGCCTGCTGGTGCTGGCCCTGCTCTGGTGGTCGTGGACCGGCTTCGCCCGGCTCGGCAACGCGGTGCGCGCCGACCAGGGCCTGCTGCCGGTGGTCGGCGTCGTCACGGTGGCCGCGACCTTCCTGCTGGTGCTCAGCGTGCCGAGCGCGTTCGTCGACCGTCCCGGCGGGCTGAACGGTCCGCTGGTCTTCGCGGGCTGCTACTTCGCGATCCGGATGAACCAGATCGCCGTCCTCGGGTGGGTGGATCGCTCGGATCCGCGCTGGCGCCGGGGGCTGCTGTGGCGCGCCATGCTGCCGACCGTCGCCACCGTCCTGCTGGTGATCGCCGGCACGGCTCCCCAGCGGCTCGGCGACCGGCCGTACGCCGTGATGCTGCAACTGGGGCTCTGGACCGTGGCGCTGCTGGTCGAGTACGTCGGCGGGGTGACCCTGGCCTCGCGGCGGTGGGTGGTGATCTCCGCCGGTCACTGGGCCGAGCGGCACGCCCTCATGGTGCTGATCGCGCTCGGTGAGTCGATCATCGCGCTGGGACTCGGCCCGAAGACCGGGCTGCCGCTCACCGGTCCCGTGGCGGTGGCCGCGCTGCTCGGCGTCCTGGTGGTGGCGGTGCTCTGGTGGGCGTACTTCGACACCCTGGCGTACGCGCTGGAGCAGGCGCTGCACCACGCCCGCGACCCGGCCGCCCGGCTCCGGCTCGCCCGGGACGTCTACACGTTCCTGCACCTGCCGCTGATCGCCGGGACCATCCTCTTCGCCCTCGGCCTCAAGGACCTGCTGGCCGACGCCGCCAGCCCGGAGACCCCCGGCTGGGGCCCGCCGCTGGGCGGCTTCTGGGTCACGATCCTGTTCGGCGGGGTGGGCCTCTACCTGCTGAGCCTCGTCGGCTGCGCGCTGGTGGCGCTGCGGGAGGTGCACTGGCCGCTGGTGATCACGGTCGTGGCGCTCGCCGTCGTCGCCCCCGTCGTCGCCCCGATCCCGGAGCTGGCGTCGCTCATCGTGCTGGCGGTGCTCGTCACCGTCGGGGTGGTCGTGGAGACGTTCCAGGAGGACGGCCGGCGGCGCCGGATCCGGCGGCTCGCGCTGGAGGAGCAGCTCGCCGCGGAGGCGGACCAGAGCCGCTGGCGTCAGGAGCACCTGTGAGCCGCGGCGGCGGCCGTGCCCCGGGACGGAGGGGCACGGCCGCCGGGCGGCGCGGGCTCGCTACAGCTCGGCGAGGGTGCCCGTGTACATCTTGTCGATCTCGTCGGCGAAGTTGGTCTCCACGCTCCGGCGCTTGATCTTCAGCGACGGGGTGACCTCGCCGTCCTCGATCGTGAGATCCCGGGGGAGGATCGTCACCTTCTTGATCGTCTCCCAGCGGTTCAGCTTGCCGTTCAGCTCGGCCACGTAGCCCTCGACCATGGCCTGCGCCTCGGGCGAGGTGACGATCGCGGTGTAGTCGCGGCCCTCCAGCGGCGTGCCCGCGGCCCAGCCCTTGATCGCGTCCGGGTCGAGCGTGACCAGCATGGTGCAGTAGTTGCGCGCCTGCCCGATCACCACCGCCTGCGAGGTGTACGGGCAGACGGCCTTGAACATGCCCTCGATGTGCGACGGCGCGATGTACTTGCCGCCCGAGGTCTTGACCAGGTCCTTCTTCCGGTCGGTGATGCGCAGGTAGCCGTCGTCGTCGAGGGTGCCGATGTCACCGCTGCGGAAGAAGCCGTCCTCGGTGAACGCGGCCGCGGTCTCCTCGGGCAGGTTGTGGTAGCCGCGCATGACCGGCTTGCCCCGCATGAGGATCTCGCCGTCGGTGTCGATCCGGCACTCCAGGTCGCCCATGGCCCGGCCCACGCTGCCGATCTTCAACCCGTCGGGCGGGTTCACGAACGCGCCGGCGCTGGTCTCGGTGAGCCCGTACCCCTCGGAGATGGGCAGGTTGGCCGCCGCGAAGAAGGTGGCGATCTCCTTGCTCAGCGGCGCCGCGCCGGAGACCAGCACCCGCATCCGGCCGCCGAGCCGGGCCTGGAGCTTGCTGAACACCAGCTTCTCGGCCAGCGCGTACCTGAGCTTCAGCCCGCCCGGGACCGGCTTGCCGGCCTGCTCCAGCGCGACCTTCTCCTTGCCCACCGCGACGCCCCAGGCGAAGATCTTCGCCTTCGCGCCGCCGGCGCTCTGGGCCGTGGTGACCGCCTTGTTGTAGACCTTCTCGAAGACCCGGGGCGCGCCGCACATGAGCGTCGGCCGGATCACGCCGAGCAGGTCGACCAGCTTGTCCACCCGGCCGTCGACGTAGGTGGGCAGGCCGACGTGGGTGGCGCCGCAGAGCAGCGTCTTGCCGAACGAGTGGGACAGCGGAAGCCACAGGTACTGCAGGTCGTCGGCGTGCAGCAGGCCCAGCTCGGCCTGCGCCACGCCCTCCCAGCACCAGCCGCCGTGCAGCAGCTCGACGCCCTTGGGCCGGCCCGTGGTGCCGGAGGTGTAGATCAGGGTGGCCAGGTGGTCCGGGCCGATCCCGGCGACCAGCATGTCGATCAGGTCGGGTTCGTTGGCCAGCGCCCGGGTTCCCCGTTCCTCCAGCTCCGCCAGGGTGAGCTGCGGGACGCCGGCGGCCGGGTCGGGCGCGCCGTCGAAGAGCACCACGTGGGTCAGCGCCGGCACCGCGCTGCCGGCGATCTTCGCGGCCTGGGCCGGGTTCTCGGCGAAGAGCACCTTGGAGCCGGAGTCGGCGACGATGTACGTCGCGTCCTCCGGCTCGGTGGTCGGGTAGACGGTCGTGGTGGCCCCGCCGGCACACATGATCCCGAAGTCGGCGAGCACCCACTCCAGGCGCGTGTTGGCCAGGATCGCCACCGGGTCCTCCAGGCCGACGCCGAGCCCGTGCAACCCGGCGGCGATCGCCCTGGCGCGCTGCCCGACCTGCTCCCACGTCAGCCAGACCGGCCCGGAGTCGTCCGGCGCGGGGTGGGCGAACGCGTGGCGGTCGGGGGAGTCCGCCACACGCTTGAGGAACATGTCGGGTACGGAACGGTACGGTACATCGAGAGCCATCGCTGTAGCCGCCTTCAGAGGGTGGAGGGACGTGACGGGGGTCACGCCATTCTGCGGTTACCGAAGAGTATTGCCTGGACCCGGGCAGCGGCTAGCCCCTCTGGCCTGCGGCGACCACGGTCCCGGAGGGTGGAACGCCGCTCAGGCGTACCGGGTGGCGGCGCGGGACCAGTCGTAGGTGGCCCGGATCCAGTTCCGCCGGGTGGTGAGGAAGGCCCGCACGCCCTCGTCGCCCGTCGCGGCCAGCGCCGCGTCCCGCTCCGCGTACGCCGCCAGGCTCTCGTTGAACCGGGCGGCTGCCGCGCGCAGCGCCGCCTCCTCGCCCCGGCCGGACTCGCCGGCGATCGTGGTGACCAGGTTGTGCGCGTCCGGGCCCGTCGCCCGCTCCTTGTCGTAGGAGAAGAGGTCGTTGCACCAGCAGACCAGGTCGGCGGCGAGCGCGTCCAGGGCGGCCAGCGCCGGATCGGCCCGCCGGTCCGGGCCGGGCAGGTCCGGGTGGGCCAGGTCGGTCAGGGTGAAGCTCGGCCGGGCGCCACCGGTGTGCCGGCGCATCTGCACGTACTCGGCCACCCCGGGCACCCGGTGGTGCTCCCGGTTGGCCGCCTCCCAGAGCAGGGCCAGCAGGTACTCGCGCAACTGGCTGACCAGGCGCAGCAGCAACGCCGGCCGGCGCCGGTCGCGGGCCCGCCGGCACAGGTCGTCCAGCGCCACGGCCAGCGGGCCGGCCTCGGCGGGGGGCGGCGCGGCCGGGTCGCCGTGCCGGTCGAGCACCTCCAGCAGGGCCGCCACGGTCGGCGCGAGCTGCGTCGGGCTGGCGCCCAGGCCGTCCTCGTCGCACGCGTCGTCCATCACGAACAGCCAGCTGATCAGGTCGGCGAGCAGCCGCAGGCCGTCGACCGACGCGTCCGGGCAGGCCCGTCCGGCCAGCTCCACCGGGTGGGCGCCGGCCAGCCGGCGCAGCCCGGCCGGGGTGTCGATGAGGCCCACGTCGACGACCCACCCGGCGCTCTCCCCGGCGACCAGCTCGACGGCGGCGTGCCGGCGCGTCGGGAAGGGGGGTTCGTGCAGTGCCGAGAGCGCGAAGCCTCGCATCCGTCTCCCCTTGTCCCGCCGCCCCGGGGTTGGGCGGCGGGACAGGAGCGTACGACAGCCGGGATCGGCTTCCGTCGCTGGGCCGAAGCCGGTCCCACGTGGCCCGGTGACCGGGCCGGCACGCTCCGTCAGAAGCCGAGGCCGGCCGCCCGCAACCGGTCCGCCGGCTCGGCCGGCCCGTCCACCTGGACCCGGGCCACCCGCTGCCGGCCGGAGAGGAACAGCACCAGTTCGCCCGGCGCGCCCACCACCCGCAGCCGCTCGCCGCCGCGGCCGACGGCCCGCTCGCCGTAGCCGGGAGCCTGGATCAGCAGATCCGCCGGGAAGCGCCGCAACGCGAACCGGGCCAGCACGGCGGCCCGCTTCCAGAGCGCGGCCTGCTGCCCCGCCGGCAGGTCGCGGGGGAGCCAGCCCGGCCGGCCCCGGCGCACGTCCTCGTGGTGGATGAAGAACTCCAGGCTGTTGGCCAGTTCGTCGGTGAGGGGATTGCTCACCGGGCTCCACAGCGGCGGGCGGCGGACCCGGGCCACCAGGTCGGCGTACGGTCCGGCGGCCAATCGCCGGCGCACCGCCTCGCCGTGCCCCCGCAGCGGCGGCAGCAGGAGGCCGCCCGCCGCGTCGGGCCGGCGCTCCCGCACCAGCAGGTGCGCCGCCAGGTCGCGGGTGGTCCACCCCTCGTTGACCGTCGGCGCGTCCGGTCCCAGCTCCAGCATCAGGTCGGCGAGCGCCTCGCGCTCCGTTCGGGCGTACCGCGGCATGGCCCGATCGTAGGCCCGGCGGCCCGGTCGGGCGCGCCCGGCGCGACCCGGCGCCGGGGGCGCCCGGCCGGCCGCCGGCCCGGGGCGCCGGCATCCGCCCTGCTCGGCGGGGTCGGCCGGGAGGGAGTGACGGCCGACATATCGGGGCCGGGTCGGCGGAGCCGGCGTCGAGCGGTAAGGATGAGGGAGAAAACTGCGGCTTACGGCGGGGGAGAGCGTGGCGAGCGCGACAAGTCGGGACGTCCTCGGCAGGGGACTACGGGTACTCGGCCGGGCCATCCGGGAGCAGCCGCGGATCTTCGCGGTCGCGGTGGCCGGCAGCGTGCTCTTCGGCCTCATGGTGATCGCCAGCGCCTACGTGGTCGGTGCGGTGGTCGGCAAGGTGGTGGTCCCGGCGGTGGCCCGCGGGTCGGTGACCGGTGGCGCCCTGGCGCTCGCCGCCGCCGCGCTGTTCGGGATCAGCGTGCTGCGGGTGGTCGGCATCTTCGGCCGCCGGCTCGGGGCCGGCTACATGCAGTACCGGCTGCAGGCCGCCTACCGCCGCCGGGTCACCCGCCGCTACCTCGACCTGCCGCTGGCCTGGCACCACCGCAACGCCACCGGCACGCTGCTCTCCAACGCCAACTCGGACGTGGAGGCCGCCTGGTACCCGATCGCGCCGCTGCCCTTCGCCGTCGGCACCCTGGTGATGCTCGTCGGCGCGGTGGTCTCGCTCTTCCTCACCGACTGGGCCCTCGCGCTGGTCGGCCTCGCCGTGTTCCCGGCGCTGTTCGCGCTCAACGTGGTCTACTCGCGCCGGATGGCGCCCCGGCAGGCCCGCGCCCAGCGGCTGCGGGCCGAGGTCAGCGGCATCGCGCACGAGAGCTTCGACGGCGCCCTGGTGGTCAAGACGATGGGCCGGGAGGCCCAGGAGACCGCCCGGTTCGCCGCCCGGGCCGGCGACCTGCGCGACGCGCTGATCTCCGTGGGCAAGCTACGCGGTGTCTTCGACCCCATGCTGGAGACGCTGCCCAGCCTCGGCACGCTCGCCGTGCTGGTGGTCGGCGCGGTCCGGCTCCGGCAGGGCGCGATCACCGTGACCGAGCTGGTCAGCGTGGCCTTCCTCTTCACCGTGCTGGCCTTCCCGGTCCGGGCCATCGGCTGGGTGCTGGCCGAGCTGCCGCGCAGCGTCGCCGGCTGGGACCGGGTCCGCCGGGTCCTCGACGCCACCGGCGAGATGCCGTACGGCGAGGTGACGCTCGACCCGGCCACGCCGGCGCCCGCCACGCTCGCCTTCGACGACGTGCACTTCGGCTACGAGCCGGCCGAGGCGCACCTGCCCGGCGCCCAGGTGCTCGGCGAGGTCACCTTCACCGTGCCGGCCGGGAAGACGGTCGCCCTGGTCGGGCCGACCGGCGCCGGCAAGTCCACCATCACCTCGCTGGCCGTGCGGCTGGTCGACCCGGACAGCGGCACGGTCACCCTGGACGGGGTCGACGTGCGGGAGCTGACGGCCGCCTCGCTGGCCTCGACGGTGGCCCTGGTCGCCCAGGTGCCGTTCGTCTTCGACGACACCGTGCGGGCCAACATCAGCCTGGACCGCCCCGGCATCGGCGACGAGGAGGTCTGGGCGGCGCTGCGGCTGGCCGAGGCGGACGGCTTCGTGGCCGCGCTGCCCGAGGGGCTGGACACCATGGTCGGCGAGCGGGGCACCTCGCTCTCCGGCGGGCAGCGGCAGCGGCTCACCCTGGCCCGGGCGCTCGCCGGCCGGCCCCGGCTGCTGGTGCTCGACGACGCCACCAGCGCCGTCGACCCCCGGGTGGAGGCGGCCATCCTGGCCGGGCTGCGCGCCCCGGCCGACCGGCCTTCATTCGGTCCGGAGCGCCGCCAAGCGGCGCGGAAGCCGAATCATGGCCGTGGCGCGCCCGCCTCGATCCTGGTGGTCGCCTACCGGCGGGCCACCATCGCGCTCGCCGACGAGGTGATCTACGTCGAGCACGGCCGGGTGGTGGCCCGCGGCACCCACACCGACCTGCTCGCCACCGTCCCCGGCTACGCCGACCTGGTCACCGCCTACGAGCAGGCCGAGCACGAACGCGATCAGAACCGCACGTACGACGAGGTCACGCAGCTGACCTCCGGCCTGGAAGTAGAGGTTGACCGGTGACCAGTGTGGCTGCCGAACAGCGGACCGAGTCGACCTGGCGGACGCTGCGGCGCGGGCTGGCGCTCTCCCCGGAGCTGAAGACCGGGCTGGCCGGCACCCTGGCGCTGGCCCTCATCTACATGATCGGCCGGGTCGCCGTGCCGGTGGCCGTGCAGCGCGGCATCGACCACGGCATCGTGGGCGGCCTCGACCTCGACGTGGTCACGCTGACCGTGGTGGTCACGGCCGCCGTGCTGGTGGTCACCACCACCTGCGGCTACCTGATGATGCGCCGGCTGTTCACGGTCAGCGAGACCGCACTGGCCGGGGTGCGCACCCGGGCGTTCCGGCACGTGCACGACCTGTCGATGCTGCACCAGCAGTCCGAGCGGCGCGGGTCGCTGGTCTCCCGGGTCACCAGCGACGTCGACCAGATCACCCAGTTCCTCCAGTGGGGCGGCGTGATCCTGATCGTCAACCTGGGCCAGCTCGTGGTGACGACCGCCGTGATGCTCGCGTACTCCTGGCAGCTGACCCTCGTGGTGCTCCTCGCGTTCGCGCCGGCGGTGCTGGTGATCCGGCTGCTCCAGCGCCGGCTCGCCGGCGCGTACGGGCTGGTCCGGCAGCGGATGGGCACCCTGCTCGGCACCATCGGCGAGAGCGTGGTGGGCGCCCCGGTGATCCGGGCGTACGGCATCTCCGGGCGCACCGCCCGGCGGCTCGACGCGGCGATCGAGGGGCAGCGCAAGGCCCAGCAGAAGGCCATCCGGATCAGCATCGTGGGCAGCTCCGTCGGTGAGCTGGCGGCCGGTCTGGCGCTCGCCGGCGTGGTGGTGGTCGGGGTCAAGCTGGGCGTCGACCGCACCCTGTCGATCGGCCAGCTCACCGCGTTCCTGTTCCTCGTGACGCTCTTCATCCAGCCGGTGCAGATCGCCACCGAGGTGCTCAACGAGGCGCAGAACGCCATCGCCGGCTGGCGCCGGGTGCTCGACGTGCTGGACGTCGCGCCGGACGTGGCCGATCCGGGGGAGCAGGGCCGGGAGCTGCCGCCAGGCCCGCTGGACATCCGCTTCGCCGGGGTCACGTTCGCCTACCCGGGCGGGCCGCCGGTGCTGCACGACGTGACGCTGGAGATCCCCGCGAAGAGCCGGGTGGCCGTGGTCGGCGAGACCGGCAGCGGCAAGACCACCTTCGCCAAGCTGCTCACCCGGCTCATGGACCCCACCGAGGGCGAGGTGCTGCTCTCCGGCGTCGCGCTGCGCGAGGTGCGGTTCGAGTCGCTGCGCTCCCGGGTGGTGATGGTGCCGCAGGACGGCTTCCTGTTCGACGCCACGGTGGGGGAGAACGTCCGCTTCGCCCGTCCGGACCTGACCGACGCGCAGCTCACCGCCGCCTTCTCCGAGCTGGGCCTGGCCGACTGGCTGGACGGGCTGCCGGCCGGGCTGGACACGCCGGTGGGCGAGCGGGGCGAGGCGCTGAGCGTCGGCGAGCGGCAGCTCGTCGCGCTGGCCCGGGCGTACGTGGCCGATCCCGACCTGCTGGTGCTGGACGAGGCGACCAGCGCCGTCGACCCGGCCACCGAGGTCCGCCTCCAGCGCACCCTGGACGCGGTCACCCGGGGCCGGACGACGCTGGCCATCGCCCACCGCCTGTCCACCGCCCAGGCCGCCGACGAGGTGATCGTGGTGGACCGGGGGCGGATCGTGCAGCGCGGCCCGCACGACGAGCTGCTGCGGGATCCGGAGTCGGTCTACGCGCTGCTCTACGCCTCCTGGCTGGAGCAGACCCGCTGAGCCGGCCCGGTCAGCGGGAGTAGAACTCCACCACGAGCTGCTCGTCGCAGATCACCGGCACCTCGCGGCGGGCGGGCTCGCGCAGCAGGGTGGCCCGCAGCCCGCTCAGCTCCACCGACAGGTACGGCCGGGGGCTGTCGTCGGCGTTCGCGCCGGTGGCGGCGAGCTGGAACGGCGGCAGCGCGCGGCTGCGCTCGCGGACCTCGACCACCTGGCCCGGGCGGAGCCGGTACGAGGGCCGGTCCACCTTGCGGCCGTCGACGGTGAAGTGGCCGTGCGCGACGAGCTGGCGCGCCTGGTAGCTGCTGCGCGCCAGCCCGGCCCGCAGCACCACGGCGTCGAGCCGCCGCTCCAGGAGCGCGACAAGGGTCTCGCCGGTCTTCCCGGCGCCGCGGGCCGCCTCGTCGAACGCCCGGCGGAGCTGGCCCTCGCTGACGTTGTACTGGTGGCGCAGCCGCTGCTTCTCCAGCAGCCGCACCTGGTAGTCGGAGGTGCTGCGCCGCGCTCGGCCGTGCACGCCCGGCGGGTAGGGGCGCCGCTCGAAGTACCGCACGCACTTGCGGGTGAGCGGGATGCCGAGGGAGCGGGAGAGCCGGGCCTTGGGCCGGGGGTGGTTCACGTCGACGTCTCCGATCGGATGGTCTAGCCTGCTACTTAGGTAAGCCTACCTATGAAGAGGAGGTCGGGATCATGCGGCCCAGCCCGGCGGAGATCGTCCGTACCCTGGTCGCGGGCCGGCTGCCCGCCCTCGTCCACCTGGCCCAGCGCCCCGGCCCGCACCAGGCGCGGCACGTCACCGACCCGGACGGGCGGGTCCTGCTGCTGGTCCCGGTGGTCAGCGACCTGGCCGCGGCGCTGGTCCCGCCGGACGGCGACACCGAGGTGGCCACCGTGCTGGACGTGCTCGACCTCCCGCCGGCCGCCGGCGCGCCCTCGCTCGGCCGGGCCTGGGTCTCCGGCTGGGCGGCCCGGCTGGACGGGGACGAGGCCCGCCGGGCCGCCGTCGACTTCGCCACCGTGCAGCCGACCGGCGACCTGCTCGACGTGGGCACCCGCTTCCACCTGCACCGTTTCGAGGTGGTCGAGGCCCGCTGGGAACGCGCGGGCGCCACCCGCCGGATCGACCCCGACGCGTACGCCGAGGCCGAGCCGGATCCGCTGCACGCCGTCGAGGCGGAACTGCTGGCCGACCTCGCCGACCACCACGGCGACCAGGTGGGCGCCTACCTGCGCACGCGGCTCGGCCGCACCGGGTCGGAGGCCGGCGGCCCGCCCCGGGTGGTCCGCATCGACCGGTACGGGCTGCTGGTCTCCCACGGTCGTCCCGGCGCCCGCCGCCGCACCCGGCTCGCCTTCGCCGCTCCGGTCGCCGACCCGGCCGAGCTGGCCCGGCTGCTGCACCCCATGCTCTGCCCGCGCGCCGCCGGCCGCGCCTGACCGGTCAGCCCAGGTCGCCGGTGACGTAGCGCTGGACGGTCGGTCCGATCGCGGCGACAAGGGTCTCCGGGTCGGCGGAGGCCACCGGTTCCAGCCGGATGACGTAGCGCATCATGGCCAGGCCGATCAGCTGGCTCGCCACCAGCGAGCCGCGCAACGGCAGCTCGGCCGGGTCGATGTCGAGATGGTCGAGCACCCGCCGGAGCACCTGGGTCACCAGGAACTCGCGCATCAGCCGGGCCATCCACTCGTTGCTGACCGCCGAGCGGAGCAGGGCGACCGCCGCGGTGCCGGCGGGTGAGTCCCAGACCCCGAGGAAGGTCCGGACCAGTCGTTCGCCGACCCCCTCCGGTCCGCCGGCCAACACCCCCGGCAGCAGCCGCGCCGGATCGATCGGCATGGCCATGGCGGCCCGGAACAGCTCCTCCTTGGTGCCGAAGTAGTGGTGCACCAGCGCCGGGTCCACCTCGGCGGCGGTGGCGATCGCCCGGATCGAGGTGGCGTCGAAGCCCCGCTCGGCGAACGCCGCCCGGGCCGCCGCGAGGATGGCCTCGCGGGTGTCCGGGTTGCCGGGTCGCCGGCCGGTGCGCCGCGCCATCATCCGCTGCGCCGTCGCAGGGTCGCGGCGGCCAGCACCAGCGCCGCGACCGCCGCTCCGGCGACGATCGCCACGTCCCGCCACATCGTCCCGGTCGGGTCGGCGTGCGCGCCGACCTCCTGGAGCGCCTCGACGGCGTACGACAGGGGCAGCACGTCGCTGATCGCCTGGAGCCAGCCGGCCATCTCGCCGCGGGGCACGAAGAGCCCGCAGAGCAGCAGCTGGGGGGCGACCACCACCGGCATGAACTGCACGGCCTGGAACTCCGTGCGGGCGAAGGCGCTGCAGAACAGCCCGAGCGCGACCGCGAGCACGGCGTTGATCGCGGCGATCATGATCACGAGGCCGATGCTGCCGGCGGTGGTCAGGTCGAACACCCAGTACGCCACGGCCGAGGCCACGGTGGCCTGGACGACGCCGGCCAGGCCGAACGCGATGCCGTAGCCGAAGAGCAGGTCGAGCTTGGCCAGCGGGGTGGTGAGCAGCCGCTCCAGCGTGCCGGTGGTGCGCTCCCGCAGCATGGCGATGCTGGTCACCAGGAACATGATGATGAACGGGAAGAAGCCCAGCATGATGAGCGCCACCCGGTCGAAGACCGTGGGCTGCCCCGGCGGGGTGGGCTGGTCGACGTACATGAAGTAGACCAGCGTGAGCAGCAGGGCGGGGACCACGACGAGCAGCGCCACGGTGCGCCGGTCGTGCCGGAGCTGGCGCAGGATCCGCCCCGTGGTGGCGGCCAGGATGTGGGGGTTCACGCTTCGGCCTCCTGCTCGCTCGCCTTGATCAACCGGAGGAACGCCTCTTCCAGGTCCTCCACGCCGGTGGCGGCGCGGACCGCGTCGGGGGTGTCGTCGGCGACCAGCCGGCCGTCCCGGATGAGCAGCAGGCGGTCGCACCGGCCGGCCTCGTCCATCACGTGGCTGGACACCAGCAGCGTGGTGCCGGCGGCCGCCATGGCGTGGAACCGGGCCCACAGGTCGGCCCGGAGCACCGGGTCCTGGCCCACGGTGGGCTCGTCGAGGATGACCAGTTCGGGATCGCCGACCAGGGCGCAGGCCAGCGAGGCGCGGCTGCGCTGCCCGCCGGAGAGGTTGCCGACCAGTTGGGTGGCCGCGCCGGCCAGCCCCACGTCGGCGACCGTCTGGTCGGCGTGCGCGTGGTCCCGACCGTGGAGCGCGGCGAAGTAGCGCGCG
This sequence comes from Micromonospora chaiyaphumensis, assembly GCF_900091435.1. Classification (GTDB taxonomy): domain Bacteria; phylum Actinomycetota; class Actinomycetes; order Mycobacteriales; family Micromonosporaceae; genus Micromonospora; species Micromonospora chaiyaphumensis. The sequence goes on along the minus strand of NZ_FMCS01000009.1, from coordinate 106,433 downwards.
TTCTCCCGGACGGTCAGGTCGGCGTAGACGCTGGGCGCCTGGGTCAGGTAGCCGACCCGGCGGCGCAGCTCGGCCGCCCCGGCCGGCCGGCCCAGCACGGTGACCGTGCCCGAGGAGACGGTCTGCACCCCGACGACCGCGCGCATCAGGGTGGTCTTGCCACTGCCGCTCGGCCCGAGCAGCCCGGTGACCGTGCCGCGGGGCACCGCGCACGAGATGCCCTGGAGCACCCGCCGCCGGCCCCGCTCGACCACCAGGTCACGGACCGACACCGCGTCGTCCATGCCCGCCTCCCATGAATTCATCAACCGATGAACTCAACGCTAGATGAGTTATCCGTCCCGCACAAGGTTTGACTTCGAGTGCCCTCGAACTGGAAGTCTGGGGCACGTGGACATCAGCACGCGGGAGATGAGCCTCACCGTCGGTGAGGCGGCGGAACGGGTCGGCCTCACCACCTACACGCTGCGCTGGTACGAGCAGGAGGGCCTGGTCGCCCCGGTGGGCCGGGACTCCGCGGGCCGCCGGCGCTACACCGAGTCCGACGTCAACTGGCTGTTCCTGCTCACCCGGCTGCGGCGCACCGGCATGCCGGTGCGCGACATGCGGCGCTATGCCGAACTGGCCCGGCAGGGGGACCGCACGCTCGGCGCCCGCCGGGCGCTGTTCGAGGCGCACCGCGGCCGGGTGCTGGCCCGGATGGCCGAGCTGGAGGAGGACCTCAAGGTTCTCGACTACAAGATCGACGCGTACCGCCGCGCGGAGGAGGAACTGGCATGATCAAGCGACGGGTGGGCGCCACCGGCCCGGAGGTCTCGGCCATCGGCCTGGGTTGCATGGGCATGAGCTTCGCCTACGGCGGCGCCGACGACGCCGAGTCGACCCGGACCCTGCACCGGGCCCTCGACCTCGGGGTCAACCACCTCGACACCGCCGACATGTACGGCTTCGGGGCGAACGAGCGGCTGCTCGGCCCGGTGGTCCGGGCGCGGCGGGACGAGGTCTTCCTGGCCACCAAGTTCGGCAACCGCACGAGCGGTGACAGCTTCGGCGGCACCGGCAGCCCGGGCGCCTACGTCGACAGCAGCGCCGCCTGGGCCCGGCAGGCCTGCGACGCCTCCCTGGCCCGGCTCGGCATCGACACCATCGACCTCTACTACCTGCACCGGCGCAACCCGGACACCCCGATCGAGGAGACCGTCGGCGCGCTGGCCGAGCTGGTGAAGGCCGGCAAGGTGCGGCTCATCGGCCTCTCCGAGGTCAGCCCGGCGACGCTGCGGGCGGCGCACGCGGTGCACCCGATCTCGGCGGTCCAGATGGAGTACTCCCTGTTCACCCGGGAGGTCGAGGGAGAGATGCTGGCCACCTGCCGGGAGCTGGGCGTGTCCCTGGTGGCGTACTCGCCGGTCGGGCGGGGGCTGCTCACCGGAGCCATCACCAGTCGCGAGCAGCTCGCCGAGGACGACTGGCGGCGCACCGTCCCGCGCTTCGCCGACGGCAATCTCGACACCAACCTGAAGCTGGCCGAGGCCGTCCGGGAGGTGGCCGCCGAGCTGGGCTGCACGCCCGCCCAGGCGGCGCTGGCCTGGCTGCTCGCGCAGGGGGAGGACGTGCTCCCGATCCCCGGTACCAAGCGGGTCCGCTACCTGGAGGAGAACGCGGCCGCGGCCGACCTGCGGCTCACCCCCGAGCAGCGGGACCGGCTGAGCGGGGCGGTGCCGGCCGGCGCCGTGGCGGGGGAAAGGTACACCCCGGCAGGAATGCGAACGGTCGGGCACTAGCCGCAGCGGCGGACAGCCGGTCCGCCATCGGTCATTGCGCCAAGATCGGACGTCCGGCACCATGACGCCGTGGGTCCCGCTCCGTTGCCCGAGACCGGCGGCGGCTCCAGGTCGCCGCGCGGCGCCGGACGCGCCGAGCTGGAGTTGCCGGGATTCCTCGACGAGTGGGCCGCCCGCCTCCGGCAGACCGCGGACGGTCCCGTCGTCGGGATCCTGCTGCGTGGCAGCCACGCCCGGCGGGCCGCCACCGAGCACAGCGACGTCGACGTCGACGTACTGCTCGCCGACGACGAGCGGCCCGGCACGGGCGAGCCGCCCGCCGCTCCGGCACCCGGGGCGGCGGGTCCGGCCGTCGACAGCACCCCGTACGCGGCCCGCCGGGCGTACCTCGCCGAGTTCGACGGCCGGCTCGTGCACGTCTCGGTGGCCGCCCGGGACGTCCGCTCCTGGGTACGCCGGCTGGGCCAGCCCGCCGACTGGGCGTTCGGGCTGCCGGTCACCGCGCCGGCCCGGCTGCTCTGGGCGGCGCCGGAGTGGCGGCGCCGGATCGACCTGCCGGTGCTCTGCCAGCCCGCCGACGAGCCCCGCCTCGAGGAGCTGATCGCGACCCTGGGCAAGGTGGCCGGCGCCCGCTGGGCCGGCGACGCGGTGGGCGTCCGGCTCGCCGCCGCCGACCTGGCCCGGCTCTGCCCGTCGGTGCTGCGGCTGGCCAACCCGACGGTCCGGGTGGTGTCCCGCCGGGCCGCCCTGGCCGCCGCGCTGGACCTGCCGGTGGCGCCACCCGGCTACCGCGAGGACATGCTGCGCTGCCTCGGGCTGCGCCCCGGCGACCCGGCCGAGGTCGGCGCCGCCGCGGGCCGGCTGGTCACCGGCATCGTCCCGCTGATCCGCCCGTACGCCGGGGAGATCGCCGCGGTCGGCGGCGCGGACCTGGCGGCGGCCCTGGTCGACGGCCGGCTGGACCGCTATCTCGGCCAGCTCACCCGGGCGCTGGGCCGCTCCGCGCCCGCCTCCCGGGACACGTCGGCGGTGCCGGTGCCGCGTGCGGGAGAATGGTCAACCGTGCCCGCCTCTGACGCGCCGGTGACCGGCGCACCCGCCACCTCCGGCGGCCCCCCGGCCCCCGGCCCGGCCCGCCCCTCCCGGCTCGACCCGGCCGTCGCGGCCCGGCTGCGCCGCACCCCCGACGGCCTCGTGGCCGCGGTGGTCCGCGCGCACGACACGGGCGAGGTGCTGATGGTCGCCTGGATGGACGACGAGGCGCTGCACCGCACCCTCACCACCGGCCGCGCCACCTACTGGTCGCGCAGCCGTCAGGAGTACTGGGTCAAGGGCGCCACCTCCGGCCACCACCAGCACGTCCGCTCGGTCGCGCTGGACTGCGACGGCGACGCGCTGCTGGTCAGCGTCGACCAGGTCGGCGCCGCCTGCCACACCGGGCACCGCACCTGCTTCTTCACCGAGCTGCCGGTCAGCTCCCCGGAGACGGCCTCATGACCGACGGCACGGTGAGCCCGGATCAGGCCGCCTTCGCCGACCTGGCGGCCCGCTGGCGGGTCGTGCCGGTCACCCGGCGGCTGCTCGCCGACGCGGAGACCCCGGTCGGCGTCTACCGCAAGCTCGCCGGCGGCCCCGGCACCTTCCTGCTGGAATCCGCCGAGCAGGGCGTCGGCTCGGCCGGGATGGCCTGGTCGCGCTACTCCTTCATCGGGGTGCGCAGCAGCGCCACGCTGACCGAGCGGGACGGCGCGGCCGTCTGGGCCGGCGAGCCGCCCGCCGGGGTGCCGGCCGGCGGCGACCCGGTGACCGCGCTCCGCGAGACCGTCGCCGCTCTGGCCGGCCCGGCCTGGGACCCGGCCAGCGGCATGCCGCCGCTCACCGGGGGCATGGTCGGCTACCTCGGGTACGACCTGGTCCGCCGCTTCGAGCGGCTGCCCGAGCTGACCGAGGACGAGCTGGACGTGCCCGAGCTGGGCATGATGCTCGCCACCGACCTCGTGGTGCTCGACCACTACGACGGCTCGGCGATCCTGGTCGCCAACGCGGTGCTGCCCCCGCTGGACATGCCCGACCGGGAGCCGCTGGTGTCGGCCGCGTACCACCACGCCGTGGGCCGGCTGGACGCCATGACCACGGCGCTGTCCCGACCGATTCCGCCCATGATCTCCACGGTCGCCCGGCCCGGCGTCGGCGAGGTGGTCAGCCGGACCCCGGAGGGCGGCTACCCGAAGGCCGTGGAGGCGGCCAAGGAGGCGATCCGGGCCGGCGAGTGCTTCCAGATCGTGCTCAGCCAGCGCTTCGAGCGCCCCACCCACGCCGATCCGCTCGACGTCTACCGGGTGCTGCGCACCACCAACCCCAGCCCGTACATGTACCTGCTGCGCTTCGACGGCTTCGACATCGTGGGCTCCTCGCCGGAGGCGCATCTCAAGGTGAGCACCGGCGCGGACGGGCGGCGGCGGGCGTTGCTGCACCCGATCGCCGGCACCCGGCCGCGCGGCGGCTCCCCGGAGGCGGACGCCCGGCTGGCCGCCGAGCTGCTCGCCGACCCGAAGGAGCGCGCCGAGCACGTCATGCTGGTCGACCTGGGCCGCAACGACCTGGGCCGGGTCTGCCGGCCGGGCACGGTCGAGGTCCCGGAGTTCGCCACCATCGAGCGGTACAGCCACGTCATGCACATCGTCTCCACGGTCGTCGGTGAGCTGCGGGAGGACCGCACCGCCTTCGACGCGCTGGCCGCGACCTTCCCGGCCGGCACCCTGTCCGGCGCGCCGAAGGTGCGGGCCATGGAGATCATCGAGGAGCTGGAACCGGTCCGGCGCGGCCTCTACGGCGGCACGGTCGGCTACTTCGGCTTCGGCGGCGACCTGGACATGGCCATCGCCATCCGCACCGCGCTGATCCGCGAGGGCCGCGCCTACGTGCAGGCCGGGGCGGGGGTGGTGGCCGATTCCGATCCCGCCGCCGAGGACCGGGAGACGCGGAACAAGGCCGCCGCGGTGCTCGCCGCGATCGCCGCCGCCGAGACGCTGCGGCCCGCGCGATGAGCGCGTCGACCGGCGCGCCCGCCGCGCGGGGCCGGCGCGAGCTGACGTACGCCGTGCTGCTCTGCCTGGCCGGCGCGGGCCTGGCGTTCTGGGCGGTGACCCGGACCTGGTCCGTCGAGCTGACGGCGCGCGGCTCGCTGCCGCCCACCCGGCACGCCCGCACCGGCGCGGAGCTGCTGCCCTGGGTGTCGGCGCTGGCCCTGGTCGGGCTGGCCGGCGGCGGCGCGGTGCTCGCCACCCGGGGGCGGGTCCGGCGGCTGCTGGGCGGCCTGCTGACCCTGCTCGGGCTGGGCGTGGCGGCCGGCGGCGGCTACGGCCTGACCGAGTCCGGGGTGAGCCGGCAGTGGCCGGCGCTGGTGTTGGCGGGCGGGCTGGTGCTGCTGGCCGGTGGGCTGTGCACCGCGCTGCGCGGTGGCGGCTGGCCCGCGATGGGCGCCCGCTACGAGCGGCGGGCGGCCCGGCCGGCCGGGTCCGCCGGGGAGAACCGGCCGGCGGTCGAGCGGGGCACCCGCGACGCCTGGGAGGCACTGGACCGGGGCGAGGACCCGACGGTCGGCTGACGGCCAGCGCCCGGGGAGCGGAGCGTTCCCGGTTTCAGCGCACCGGCTGGGCGTCGCGCGCGTCCTGGCGCTCGCGGGCCGCGGCGCGGGCGGCGGCGAGTTCGGCCACCAGGCGGTCCAACTCGCGGCGCTGCGCGGCCCGGGCCCGGTCGGCGCAGACCGCCTCCCAGGCGTTGCCGCGGGCGGTGCGCATCCGGCCGTCGCCGGCCACGGCGCGTTCGAGGGTGTGCACCACGCCGAACGCGAGCGACGCGACGCTCCGGGAGATGGTGGTGAATCCGAGGCTCTGGTTCGGCCCGTTGGCGCTCATGGTCACCCCGCACGAGATCGTTGGCGACGGTCGGCAGCCGCCTCATCGAGTCTGCCCGAGGAGGATGCTGCCGGGCTCACGTTTCGCCCGCGTGAAGCCCGGATCAACTCTGCGGCAGCCGGGCCGACCTGGGCAGGGCCGTTCGGCCTTGAGCTTGCTCACAGCATCGACGGCCGTCACGATCCTGCGCGGAGCGGGCGCCCATGGTGAGATAGGTCATGGGCGGCGGTCGATGTGGCGGCCGGGGGCGCGGGGCGTGCCCGAGTGACGCCGGTCGATGGGCGCGGTGGCGCTGCGTGACACCGCGTTCACCCGAAGTCGGCCATCATGCCACAGCCCATTTCGTGAGGAGCGCCATACCCCCGGGGACTTGCCTCCAGGTGGCGCCCCCTAGCATCGGCCCATGACACCCGGAGAGGGGAGTCCGTTGGTGACTGCTGAGCATGCGCACGCGGAGGGGGACGAGGCCGGTTCGGCGGCGTCCGCAAGCGTGCTCGACGAGATCCTGGCCGGCGTGCGCGAGGACGTGGCCCGGCGACAGGAGCAGGTTCCGCTGGAGCGGATCCGCGAGCTGGCCGCCGCCGCGCCGCCACCGCTGGACGCGTACGCGGCGCTGCGCCGGCCCGGCGTGGCCGTGATCGCCGAGGTGAAGCGCTCGTCGCCGTCCAAGGGGCGGCTGGCCGAGATCGCCGACCCGGCCGACCTGGCGGCCGACTACGCCGCCGGTGGCGCCCGGGCGATCAGCGTGCTCACCGAGGGCCGCTGGTTCGGCGGGTCGCTGGACGACCTGGCCGCGGTCCGCGCCGCCGTGAACGTGCCGGTGCTGCGCAAGGACTTCGTGGTCTCCAGCTACCAGGTGCACGAGGCCCGGGCGCACGGCGCCGACCTGGTGCTGCTGATCGTCGCCGCGCTGGAGCAGAACGTCCTGGTCGGGCTGCTGGAGCGGATCGAGTCGCTGGGCATGTGCGCGCTCGTCGAGGTGCACACCGAGGAGGAGGCCGACCGGGCCATGGAGGCCGGGGCGCAGGTGATCGGCGTCAACGCCCGCGACCTGCGTACCCTGGAGGTCGACCGCTCGGTGTTCGAGCGGATCGCACCCGGCCTGCCGAGCAGCGTCGTCAAGATCGCCGAGTCCGGCGTGCGCGGCCCGCACGACCTGATCCGTTACGCCTCGGCCGGCGCCGACGCCGTCCTGGTCGGCGAGGGTCTGGTCACCCAGAAGAGCCCCCGCGAGGCGGTCGCCGAGCTGGTCAACGCCGGCAACCACCCGGCAACGCCCCGCCCGGTGCGCTGACCCCGCGCCGGGGCCCGACACGTCGAGAGGACTCCCGCGATGAGCACTGACGCCGCGGCCCCGGCCGGCCAGCTGCCCGACTCCGCCGGTCACTTCGGCCGGTTCGGCGGCCGCTTCGTCCCCGAGGCCCTGGTTGCCGCGCTCGACGAGCTGGACGCGGCGTACCGGAAGGCGATGACCGACGAGGACTTCCTCGCCGAGTTCGACGCCCTGCTGCGCGACTACGCCGGCACGCCCTCGCTGCTCTACGAGGCCCGGCGGCTCTCCGCCCAGATCGGCGCCCGGGTCCTGCTCAAGCGGGAGGACCTCAACCACACCGGCGCGCACAAGGTCCGCAACGTGCTCGGCCAGGCGCTGCTCACCAAGCGGATGGGCAAGCGCCGGGTGATCGCCGAGACCGGCGCCGGCCAGCACGGCGTGGCCACCGCCACCGCCGCCGCCCTGTTCGACCTCGAGTGCGTGGTCTACATGGGCGAGGTGGACACCGAGCGGCAGGCGCTCAACGTGGCCCGGATGCGGATGCTCGGCGCCACCGTCGTCCCGGTCACCACCGGCTCCCGCACGCTCAAGGACGCCATGAACGAGGCGATGCGGGACTGGGTCGCCAACGTCGACAGCACCCACTACCTGATCGGCACCGCCGCGGGCCCGCACCCGTTCCCCGAGATGGTCCGGGACTTCGTGCGCGGCATCGGCGTGGAGGCCCGCCAGCAGTGCCTCGACCTCACCGGCGCGCTGCCCGACGCCGTGGCGGCCTGCGTGGGCGGCGGCTCCAACGCGCTGGGCATCTTCCACGCCTTCGTGCCGGACACCGACGTGCGGCTCTACGGCTTCGAGGCCGGCGGCGAGGGCGTGGCCACCGGCCGGCACGCGGCCAGCATCACCGGCGGCTCGGCGGGCGTGCTGCACGGCACCCGGACGTACGTGCTGCAGAACGAGGACGGCCAGACGGTCGAGTCGCACTCGATCTCGGCCGGCCTGGACTACCCGGGCGTCGGGCCCGAGCACGCCTGGCTGCACGACAGCGGCCGGGCCACCTACCTGCCCGTCGACGACGACGAGGCGATGGCCGCCTTCGAGCTGCTCTGCCGCACCGAGGGCATCATCCCGGCCATCGAGAGCTCGCACGCGCTCGCCGGCGCCCGCAAGATCGCCCCGCAGCTCGCCGCCGAGCTGGGCCGGGAGCCGGTCATCGTGGTCAACCTCTCCGGCCGGGGCGACAAGGACGTGCACACCGCCGGTGCCTACTTCGGCATCCTCGACAAGGAGTGAGAGCGTGAGCCGGATCGGGGTCGCCTTCGACAAGGCCCGGGCCGACGGGCGGGCCGTGCTGGTCGGCTGCATGCCGGCCGGCTTCCCGACCGTCGAGGGCAGCATCGCCGCCATGATCGCCATGGTCGAGGCCGGCGTCGACGTCATCGAGATGGAGATCCCCTACTCCGACCCGGTGATGGACGGCCCGGTCATCCAGAAGGCCAGCGACATCGCCCTGGCCGGCGGCGTACGCACCGCGGACGCGCTGCGCATCGTCGACACGGTCGCCGCCGCGACCGGAGCGCCGGTGGTCACCATGACCTACTGGAACCCGATCGAGCAGTACGGCGTCGACTCCTTCGCCCGCGACCTGGCCGCCGCCGGTGGCACCGGGCTGATCACGCCGGACCTGATCCCCGAGGAGGCCGGCGAGTGGCTGGCCGCCTCCGAGGCGCACGGCCTGGACCGGACGTTCCTGGTCTCCCCGTCCTCCACCGACGCCCGGCTGAAGATGACCGCCGAGCACTGCCGCGGCTTCGTCTACGCCACCGCCATCATGGGCGTGACCGGCGCCCGGTCGCAGACCTCCGAGGCGGCGCCGATCCTGGTGTCCCGGCTGCGCGAGGTCACCGACCTGCCGGTCGGCGTCGGGCTGGGCGTGGGCACCGGCGCCCAGGCCGGCACGGTCGCCGGCTACGCCGACGCGGTGATCGTGGGCAGCGCGCTGATCCGCTGCCTGCTCGACGCGCCCGACCAGGCCGCCGGGCTGACGGCCCTGCGCACCCTGAGCGCCGAACTCGCCGAAGGCGTCCGCAACCCGGCCCGCTGACCGGGTCTGCCCGCCGCGCCGAGCCCGCCTTCCCGACCCGATGTCTGGTCGGCGGCCTCGCCGATGCGTCGTCCGGTCGTCGCGGCGGTGACCCCGCGCTCCTGCCGGCGCCGCCGGCGTGCCTGTCGAGCTGAGTCGTCCGCGACATCGCGCCCCGCCGCCGGGTCCGTCCGCCCGCTCCGGCTCCGTCGGCCCGCTCCGGCTCCGTCGCCCGCTCCGGCTGGCCGAGGTGGCGGTATCCAGCGGTGCGGGATACCGCCACGTCGCCGACGTGGAGTGACCGCGTGGACGCCACCGGGCTCGCCGACTGCCCCACCCGGCTCTGTCGGGTTGCCTGTCGAGCTGAGTCGTCTGGGATATCGCGCCCGATCCTCGCCGCGCGGCCCATCGGCGGCGCACGTCTCCGCTGGTTTCCCGGCGCGCACCGGTGCTGGTCTTGCGAGCGCTGATTCGTCTGCGCCATCAACTCGGTAGGCGCCTCGCGGACCGGGCGGCGCTCGCCGTGCCCGCGGTCGCCTGCGGGCTCCTGTCTGGACGTGAGTCGTCTGCGATTGAACTCGGTGGGCTCTGGCGGAACCAGTCCGGGGCCGGTATGCCGGGGTCGGCTGCGTGGGTGTTGCCGGGCCGTGAGTCGTCTGCGTCATCAGCTCGGTAGGCGCTCGCGGACCCTGGCCGGGGCGGCTCGCGACCCTTTGCAGAGTGTGGTGCAGCCGGGTTCCGGCGGCGGTCAGCGGCGGGAGGTGCCCAGCTCGCCGCCGGACCGCTGTTCGGGCGGGGCCGCCTCGCCGGACGGCACGGCCGCGCCGGCGCCCGGTGCCGGCTCGCGCAGGACGCCGGAGCGGCCGGCCAGGGCGTCGGCGACGGCGGCGCGGGTGGCCGGGGTGAGCGCCTCGGGCAGCGCGTCCGGCGGATGCCAGTCGAGGTGGCAGCCGCCCGCCGGAGCGCCGGCCGGCGCCGCGCCGAGCGCCCGGGCCCGGAACACGTGCACCAGCACGTCCGGCAGGGCGCCGCAGTGGCCGGCCGGGGGCGGGGGAGCGGCGGGGTCGCCGACCCGGTAGAGGCCGACCAGGTCGACCAGCTCGACGTCCCAGCCGGTCTCGGCGCGGATCTCCCGGCGCGCGACGGCCGGTGGGCTCTCGTCGCGGCGCAGCCGCCCGCCGGGCAGTGCCCACCGCCGGCCGCCGCCGGACCGCCGGCACAGCAGCACCCGGCCGGACGGATCGGTGACGACCGCGGCCACCGCCCAGGTGAGCGCGCTCATGGACAAAGAGCCTACGACCGCGCAAACCAGAAGTCATCCGACCCGCGAACCCGGCCGGACCGGGGTGCCGCGAGCACGGTCCGCACCGGTACCGTGTGCACCCGTGACCCTCGCCCCGATGACCCCCCTGGCGGCCCTGCCGAGCCCCGGCACCGCCGTCTGGCAGCTCGGACCGGTTCCGATCCGGGCGTACGCGCTCTGCATCATCGTCGGCATCGTGGTGGCCTGCGTGGTCACCGAGTACCGGCTGCGCCGCCGCGGCGTCGCTCCGGGCGCCGTGCTCGACATCGCCGTCTGGGCGGTGCCCGCGGGCATCATCGGCGCCCGGCTCTACCACGTGATCACCTCGCCGGAGAAATACTTCGGCGCCGACGGGCAGCCGCTCAAGGCGTTCGCCATCTGGGAGGGCGGCCTCGGCATCTGGGGCGCGGTGGCCGGTGGCGCGGTCGGCGCCTGGTTCGCCGCCCGGCAGCTGGGCATCCCGTTCGCCGTGGTGGCCGACGCGCTGGCGCCGGGGCTGCCGCTGGCCCAGGCGGTCGGCCGGGTCGGCAACTGGTTCAACAACGAGCTCTACGGCGGGCGCACGAGCCTGCCCTGGGGTCTGGAGGTCCACGTCATGGACCCGGACAACCCGGGGCACGCGCTGCGCGACGACGCCGGCAACCCGGTCCTCCAGCCGGGGCTCTACCATCCGACCTTCCTCTACGAGGCGCTCTGGAACATCGGCGTCGCGGCGCTGGTCCTGGTCCTCGACCGGAAGCTGCGGCTGGGCCGGGGCCGGGCCTTCGCGCTCTACGTCATGGGCTACACGGCGGGCCGGTTCTGGATCGAGCTCATGCGCACCGACGAGGCCAACCACATCCTCGGCGTGCGGCTCAACGTGTGGACCGCGGCGCTGGTCTTCCTCGGCGCGCTGGCGTACTTCGTGCGGGTGCGCGGGCCGCGTGAATACCTGATCCCCGTCGGCACGCCGGCCGCCCCGGTCCCGCCCGCGGGCGGCGACGTGTCCCAGGTCGACCTCTCCGCGCGGGAGGCCGGGGCGCGGCCGGTCGCGCCGGAGGGTTACCGCGTGGTGTCCGAGGAGCAGTTCCGCACGTACCGGGAGACCGGCGAGGTCCCGGCCGAGGAGCCGTCGGCGACCGACGAGGCCGACCGCGACGAGACCGACGCGACCGACGCGACCGACGAGACGGATCGGATCGCGACCGGCGACGCGGACCGGGCCGCGACCGACGCGGAGGGCGTGGAGCGCGAGCCGGCCGGCGAGGTGCGGGCGGACGAGGACCGGGCGGACGAGGACCGGGCCGGCGCCGGCGGCGCCCGCCCCGCCGACCGGGACAGCTGAGCGGGGGAGTCATGCGGAGCGCGGTGGTGGTCGGCGCCGGCCTCGGCGGGCTGGCGACGGCCGGAGCGCTGGCCCGGTCCGGCTGGCGGGTCACCCTCCTCGAACGGGCCGACCGGGTCCGTCCGGAGACGACCGCCGTGGTGCTCTGGCCCAACGGGGTACGCGCGCTGCGCGCCCTCGGCCTCGGCGCCGGGCTGGACGCGATCGCCACCCCGCTGCCCGACGGCGGGGTGCGCCGCCCCGACGGGCACTGGCTCGTGCAGCCCCGTCCGACCCCGGCCGACCGGATGCCGGTGGTGGTCCACCGGGAGGACCTGCACGACGCGCTGATCGCCGGCCTGGGCGACCAGGTCGAGCTGCGCACCGGGGTGACCGTGCGGACGGTGCGGGCGGTGCCCGGCGAGCGTCCCGCGGTCGGCGACGGCCGGCACACCGTCGAGGCGGACCTCGTGGTCGCGGCCGACGGCACCGACAGCGAGATCCGCCGGCAGCTCGCCCCGGAGACGGCGGTCGTCAGCTCCGGCTGCGCCGCCTGGCGGGCCGTCATCCCCTGGTACCGGGCCCCGCAGCTTCCCGACGACCAGCCGGTGCACGGCGAGACGCTGGGCGCGGGCTACCGCTTCGTGGCCGCCTCGCTCGGCGACCGGGGCACCGCGGGCGCCTCCCGCCGGGGCGGCATCTACTGGGTGGCGACCGCCGCCGGTGCGCCCCGCCCCGAGCCGCCGGAGACGCAGCTCGCCCTGCTCAAGCGCTGGTACGCGGGCTGGCCCGCGCCGATCGCCACGCTGCTCGACGCGACCGACCCGGCCGACGTGGTGCAGCAGGAGATCCGCGAGCTGCGCCCGTTGCCCCGCGCCTACGGGTTCCCGGCCGGGCCGGGCGGGGTGGTCCTGCTGGGCGACGCCGCGCACGCCATGCCGCCGCACCTCGGGCAGGGCGCCTGCCTCGCCTTCGAGGACGCGGCCACCCTGTCGGCGCTGCTGCGGGAGTCCCGGCTCCCCGACGCGGTGGCCGCCTACGACCGGCTGCGCCGGCCCCGCGCCGCCACCATGGTGCGGCAGACCCGCCGGATGTCGGCGGTGCTCCAGACCCGGGGCCGGCTGGCGCTGCGCGCCCGCGACGCCGCTCTGGGCACGATCAGCCCGCGGCTGCGCAACACGGCGGCGACCGCCGCCGCCTCCTGGCACCCGCCGGCCTGACCGAGGCCGACCCGGCACGGCCCGTCCGGTCCGACCGCGATCGGCCGTCAGCCGCGCACGGTGCGACCGCGACGCGCGGACGTCAGCCGATCACCGCGGTGGGTTCGGCGATGCAGGCGGTGCCGACCCGGCGGAAGCCCACCCGCAGGTAGACCCGGGCGATCTCCTCGCTGCCGGCGGACAGGAAGATCAGATCGGTGCCCGCGGCGCGCAGCCGGTGGGCGAGGGTGGCGGTCACCGCCGCGCCGAGGCCGCGCCGGCGGGCCGCCGGGAGGGTGGCCACCCCGGCGATCTCCGCCACGTCGTCGACCCGCATGGCCATGCCGCTGGCCAGCGCCCCCTCGGAGGTCTCGGCGAGCACCGAGATGCGCCGGCCGTCGGCGATGCGGACCGCCTCCTCCTCGAGCGCGGCCACGTCCAGCCGGGAGACGGCGGCGTCCCGCTCGGCCGGGCCGGCGTCGCCGCGCCCGGTGCCGCCGTGCGAGAAGCCGACCGCGGCCACGGCCCGCCGCAGCGCCACGTCCGCCGCGAAGCCGGGGTCGCCGGGGTCGAGCACCCGCACCGGTACGTCGCTGAGCGTCGCCGGGTCGGGCAGGCGGTCCGGCTCCAGCACCATGAGCGGCGCCTCCAGCACGCTCAGCCCGGCCGAGCGGGCCACCGCCAGCAGGTCCGGGGTCACCTCGTGCACCCACTCGAACGCCTCCGGCAGGCCCAGCTCGCGCTGCCGGGCGCGGACGGCGGTCACGTCGGCCAGCGTGGGCGGCTCGGTGGCGTCCGCTCGTGGGCGGGCGTAGAACGGCCAACCGGCACCGTCGCGGACGAACAGCACGAGGGCGCCGTGTTCCTCCGCCAGGGCGACGTCGCGGGGCACGGCGTCGTAGAACCGCTCCAACCGGTCGAGCACGTCAGCGCGTACGACATCCACCGCGCGAGACTACACGTCCCAGATTCTGGAAGTGTGATCAATCTGAACTGGCCTTGCGCCGGAAGCCCTAACGTAGACTCAATAAAACCCCCGAGGGCCGACGTCGTCCCCACCATGTTCCAACCTGAGTGACGACAGGAGGCCCGGTGGCCTTTCCGTACCCTCACAGCCCCCAGCCGGCCCCGCCGACGACGGGGCTCTACGACCCCGCGCACGAGCACGACGCCTGCGGTGTGGCCTTCGTGGCCGACCTGCACGGGCGCCGCTCGCACGAGGTCGTCGCGAACGGTCTCGGGGCGCTCTGCCGGCTGGACCACCGGGGTGCCCGGGGCGCGGAGCACAACACCGGCGACGGCGCGGGGATCATGATCCAGGTGCCGGACGCGTTCCTGCGTACGGTCGCCGACTTCCCGCTGCCGCCCGCCGGCCAGTACGCCACCGGCCTGGTCTTCCTGCCCGACGACGACGCCGCCGAGGCCCGCGCCCGCCAGGTGGTGGAGAAGTACGCGCTGGTCGAGGGGGCCGACATCCTCGGCTGGCGGGAGGTGCCGACCGACCCGTCCGGCCTCGGCGAGACCGCCCTCGCGGCGATGCCCCGGGTCCGGCAGCTCTTCCTGGCCGCGCACCGGCTCACCGACGCGCCCGCCGGCCCGGCCGGCTCCCCGCTGACCGGGCTCGACCTCGACCGGGTGGCTTTCTGCCTGCGCAAGCAGGTCGAGCGGGAGACCGCCGAGCGGGGTGTGCCGGCCTACTTCCCGTCGCTGTCCGGCCGGACGATGGTGTGGAAGGGCATGCTCACCCCGGACCAGCTCCCGGCGTTCTACCCGGAGCTGACCGACGAGCGGGTGGTGAGCGCGATCGCGCTGGTGCACTCGCGGTTCTCCACCAACACCTTCCCGTCCTGGCCGCTGGCCCACCCGTACCGGTTCATCGCGCACAACGGCGAGATCAACACGATCCGCGGCAACCGGAACTGGATGCAGGCGCGCGAGGCGCTGCTGCGCAGCCCGCACCTGCCCGGCAACATCCGCCGGATCTTCCCGGTGTGCACCCCGGCGGCCTCCGACTCGGCCAACTTCGACGAGGTTCTCGAACTGCTGCACCTGGCCGGGCGGAGCCTGCCGCACGCGGTGCTCATGATGATCCCCGAGGCCTGGGAGAACGACCCGCAGATGCGCGCCGACAAGCGCGACTTCTACCGGTTCCACGCGAGCCTCATGGAGCCGTGGGACGGCCCGGCGTCGGTCGCCTTCACCGACGGCGAGATCGTCGGCGCGGTGCTGGACCGCAACGGGCTGCGCCCGGGCCGCTGGTGGCGGACCGCCGACGGCCTGGTGGTGCTGGGCAGCGAGGCCGGCGTGCTCGACCTCGACCCGGCGACCGTGGTCGCCAAGGGCCGGCTCCAGCCCGGCCGGATGTTCCTGGTCGACACGGTCAACGGCCGGATCGTCCAGGACGACGAGATCAAGGCCGAGCTGGCCGCCGCCCGCCCGTACGGGGAGTGGCTGCACGCCGGCCTCATCGAGCTGGACGACCTGCCCCCGCGCGAGCACATCGTCTACACCCACGACTCGGTCCGCCGCCGGCAGCAGACCTTCGGCTACACCGAGGAGGAGCTGAAGATCCTGCTCGGCCCGATGGCCCGCAGCGGCGCGGAGCCGATCGGCTCGATGGGCACCGACACCCCCATCGCCCCGCTGTCCACCCGGCCGCGGCTGCTCTACGACTACTTCCACCAGCTCTTCGCCCAGGTCACCAACCCGCCGCTGGACGCCATCCGCGAGGAGCTGGTGACCAGCCTGGCGTCCACCATCGGCCCGGAGGGCAACCTGCTCGACCCGGGCCCGGCGAGCTGCCGGCAGATCGTCCTGCCGTACCCGGTGATCGACAACGACGAGCTGGCCAAGATCCTCTCCATCGACGAGGACGGCGACCTGCCCGGCTTCAAGGCGGTCCGGGTCTCCGGGCTCTACCGGGTCCGCGACGGCGGCACCGGCATCAAGGCCCGGCTCACCGAGATCTGCCGGCACGTCTCCGAGGCCATCGAGGACGGCGTGCGCATCCTCGTGCTCTCCGACCGGGACTCCAACGCCGACCTGGCCCCGATCCCGTCGCTGCTGCTCACCGCCGCGGTGCACCAGCACCTGGTGCGGGAGCAGACCCGGACCCAGGTGGCGCTCATCGTCGAGTCCGGCGACTGCCGCGAGGTGCACCACGCGGCCGTGCTGATCGGGTACGGCGCGGCGGCGGTCAACCCGTACCTGGCCTTCGAGTCGGTCGAGGACATGATCTCGACGGGCGCGCTGGTCGGCGTGGAGCCGGCCACGGCGGTCCGCAACTACGTGAAGGCGCTCGGCAAGGGCGTCCTGAAGATCATGTCGAAGATGGGCATCTCGACGGTCTCGTCGTACTGCGGGGCGCAGGTCTTCGAGGCGGTCGGCCTGGACACCCGGCTGGTCCAGCGCTATTTCCGGGGCACCCCGAGCACGATCAGCGGCATCGGGCTGGCCGAGATCCACGCCGAGGTGGCCGCCCGGCACGCGCTGGCCTGGCCGCCCGCGGGCGCCCGGACCAGCGACCGGCTGGAGGTCGGCGGCGAGTACCAGTGGCGCCGCGAGGGCGAGCTGCACCTGTTCAACCCGGAGACGGTCTTCCTGCTCCAGCACGCTACCCGCAGCCGCCAGTACGACGTCTTCCGGCAGTACACCGCCAAGGTCGACGAGCTGGCCGCCCGGGCGGGCTCGCTGCGCGGGCTGTTCACCCTGCGCACCGGGGTGCGCCCGCCGGTGCCGCTGGACGAGGTCGAGCCGGCCGGCGAGATCGTCAAGCGGTTCGCCACCGGCGCCATGTCGTACGGGTCGATCTCGGCCGAGGCGCACGAGACCCTGGCCATCGCCATGAACCGCCTCGGCGGCCGGTCGAACACCGGCGAGGGCGGCGAGGACGTCGACCGGCTGCACGACCCGCGGCGCCGCTCGGCGGTCAAGCAGATCGCCAGCGGCCGGTTCGGTGTCACCAGCGAATACCTGGTCAACGCCGACGACCTCCAGATCAAGATGGCGCAGGGCGCGAAGCCCGGCGAGGGTGGTCAGCTGCCCGGCAACAAGGTCTGGCCGTGGATCGCGCGTACCCGGCACGCCACCCCGGGCGTCGGCCTGATCTCGCCGCCGCCGCACCACGACATCTACTCCATCGAGGACCTGGCCCAGCTCGTCCACGACCTGAAGTGCGTCAACCCGGCCGCCCGGGTGCACGTGAAGCTGGTCAGCGAGGTCGGGGTGGGCACCGTGGCGGCCGGCGTGGCGAAGCTCAAGGCCGACGTCATCCTGATCTCCGGCCACGACGGCGGCACCGGCGCCTCCCCGCTCAACTCGCTCAAGCACGCCGGCACCCCCTGGGAGCTGGGCCTGGCCGAGGCGCAGCAGACGCTGCTGCTCAACAAGCTCCGCGACCGGGTCACCGTGCAGGTCGACGGCCAGCTCAAGACCGGCCGGGACGTGCTGGTCGCGGCGCTGCTGGGCGCCGAGGAGTTCGGCTTCGCCACCGCGCCCCTCATCGTCGAGGGCTGCGTGATGATGCGGGTCTGCCACCTGGACACCTGCCCGGTGGGCATCGCCACACAGAACCCGGTGCTGCGGGAGCGCTTCACCGGCCGGCCCGAGTTCGTGGAGAACTTCTTCCTCTTCCTGGCCGAGGAGGTCCGCGGCTACCTGGCCGAGCTGGGCTTCCGCAGCATTGAGGAGGCGATCGGGCACACCGAGCTGCTCGACGTCACCGGCGCGGTCGACCACTGGAAGGGCCACGGGCTCGACCTCAGCCGGGTGCTGCACCTGCCCGAGCTGCCCGAGGGCGCGGCCCGGCGCGGGATCCGGGCCCAGGATCACGGCCTGGAGCTGGCGCTGGACAACCAGCTCCTCGCCCTGGCCGAGCCGGCGCTGCGCGACGGCACCCCGGTCCGGGTCGAGGTGCCCGTGCGCAACGAGCACCGCAGCGTGGGCGCCATGCTCGGCGGCGAGGTGACCCGCCGTTTCGGCGGCGCCGGGCTGCCCGACGACACGATCGAGTTCCTGCTGCGCGGCACGGCCGGCCAGTCGTTCGGCGCGTTCCTGCCGCGCGGGGTCACCCTGCGCCTGCACGGCGACGCCAACGACTACGTCGGCAAGGGCCTCTCCGGCGGACGGCTCGTCGTCCGCCCGGACGCCGCCGCGCCGTTCGCCGGCGCGGACGCCGACCCGGGCGGCCGCGCCGAGGACCAGATCATCGCCGGCAACACGATCCTCTACGGCGCCACCGGCGGCGAGGTCTTCCTGCGCGGCCGGGTCGGCGAGCGGTTCGCGGTGCGCAACTCCGGCGCCGTGGCCGTCGTCGAGGGCGTGGGCGACCACGGCTGCGAGTACATGACCGGCGGCACGGTGGTGGTCCTCGGGCCGACCGGGCGCAACTTCGCCGCCGGCATGTCCGGCGGCACCGCCTTCGTGCACCGGCTGGACCGGCGGCTGGTCAACGCCGAGCTGGTCGACCTGTCGCCGCTGGGCGTCGAGGAGCGGGAGCGGTTGCACGAGCTGGTCCAGCGGCACTTCGCCGAGACCGACTCGGCCGTCGCCGAGGAGCTGCTGAAGCGCTGGCCGGAGGCGGTGGAGGAGTTCACCGCCGTGGTGCCCCGGGACTACCGCCGGGTGCTGGAGATCATGCGGGCCGCCGAAGCCGCCGGCCGTGACGTCGACGACGCGGTCATGAGCGCCCTCGCGGCGCCGTCCGCCGCGCCGGTGCCGCCTGCCCCGCGGGCGGTCGCCCAGGAGGTGGCTCGTGCCTGACCCGAACGGTTTCCTGCGCTACGACCGGCGGCTGCCCGCCCGCCGCCCGGTCCCCGTGCGGATCATGGACTGGCGGGAGGTCTACCCGCCGGCCGGCGAGGAGCTGATCCGCGAGCAGGCCACCCGGTGCATGGACTGCGGCATCCCGTTCTGCCACGACGGCTGCCCGCTGGGCAACCGCATCCCGGACTGGAACGACCTGGTCCGCACCGGCAACTGGGACGCCGCCGTGGAGTCGCTGCACGCCACCAACAACTTCCCCGAGTTCACCGGGCGGCTCTGCCCGGCGCCCTGCGAGGCGGCCTGCGTGCTGGGCCTGGGCGGCCAGCAGCCGGTCACCATCAAGCAGGTCGAGGTGGAGATCGCCGACGCCGCCGTGGCCCGGGGCGGGCTGCGCCCGCAGCCGGTGCCGGCCCCGACCGGGCGGTCGGTCGCCGTGGTGGGCTCCGGCCCCGCCGGGCTCGCCGCCGCGCAGCAGCTCGCGCGGGCCGGCCATGCCGTCACCGTGTACGAGCGGGACGACGCGCTCGGCGGCCTGCTGCGCTACGGCATCCCCGACTTCAAGCTGGAGAAGCGGCACGTCGACCAGCGGCTGGCCCAGCTCGCCGCCGAGGGGGTGCGCTTCCGCACCGGCGTCGAGGTCGGCGTGGACGTCACCGCCGAGCAGTTGCGCGCCGAGCACGACGCCGTGCTGCTCGCCTGCGGCGCGCTGCAGGGCCGGGACACCCCGGAGACGCCGGGGCGGGCGCTGCGGGGCGTACACCAGGCCATGGCGCACCTGGTGGCCGCGAACCGGGTGGTCGCCGCGGCGGGCGAGGGTAAGCCGGCTCTGGCCACGCTTCCGGACGGCACGCCGATCGACGCGGCCGGCCGGCACGTGGTGATCATCGGCGGTGGCGACACCGCCGCCGACTGCCTGGGCGTCGCGCACCGGCAGGGCGCGGCCGGCGTGCACCAGCTCGACCTCTACCCGGAGCCCCCCGCCGACCGGGACGCCGAGCGCGACCCGTGGCCCACCTGGCCGTGGGTGCTGCGCAGCTACCCGGCCCACGAGGAGGGCGGCGAGCGGGTCTTCGCCGTGGCGGTGCAGGAGTTCGTCGACGACGGCACCGGCCAGGTCCGGGCGGTCCGGATCGCCGAGGTCACCGTCGAGAAGGTGGACGGCCGGCGGATCGTCACCGCCCTGCCCGGCTCGGAGCGGGAGATCCCGGCCGACCTGGTGCTGCTCGCCATCGGCTTCGAGGGCACCGAGGAGCAGCCGCTGCTCGGCCAGTTCGGGGTGGCCCGCAACGGCCGGGGCGCGGTGGACGCCCGCCCCGACTGGCAGACCGGCGCCGACGGCGTGTTCGTGGCCGGGGACATGCACCGGGGCGCCTCGCTGATCGTCTGGGCGATCGCCGAGGGCCGGGCCGCCGCCGCGGCGATCCACGCGTACCTGGGTGGGGCCGGGACCCTGCCCGCGCCGGTCGACCCGGCGCGGCAGCCGCTCGCCGCCCGCTGACCCGCGCGTCACCGACACCCCGGTCCCTGCCGGACCGGGGTGTCGTGGCATCCGGGTCCGGTTCGTGCCCGGCCAGCCCCGGGCGCCCGACCCCGCTGGTGAACCGTCTCACCAACTGTCGCCGGGAGGTTTGACCGCCGCCAGACTTGGGCGCTGGCCGGACCCGCGGGGGTCCGGCTTCGTCGTGTCACCGTCTGGACGGGGAAAGACTCATGGCACTCGGCGCCACGTTCGCCGCGCTGTGCCACCGCAACTACCGGATCTGGGCCGCGGCCGGATTCGTGTCGGTCATCGGGACCTGGATGCAGGTCCTCGGCGTCAACTGGTACGTGCTCGCGGAGACCGGGTCGGCCACCTCCATGGGGTTCACCGTCCTGCTCCAGGCGCTGCCCACCCTGGTGCTGAGCGTCTGGGGCGGCGCGCTGGCCGACCGGCTGCCCGCCAAGCCGCTGCTGATCGGCGCCCAGGCCGCGCACGCGCTGCTGGCCGCCGGGCTCGCCGTGGTGGCCGTCACGGGCGCCGGCGGTCTCCCGGCGATCTTCGCGATCTCGCTGGCCACCGGCGCGGTGTCGGCCATCGAGGGGCCGGTGATGGGCCGCTGGGCCTCCACGCTGGTGGACCGCGAGAGCCTCGGCAACGCCCTGGCGCTCGGCTCGCTCACCAACTCCGCCGGGCGGATCCTCGGCATGAGCCTCGGCGCCGTCGTGGTCGCCGCGCTCGGCCCCGCCCTGCTCTTCGCGGCGAACGCGGTCAGCTTCGTGGCGGTCGTCGTGGCGCTGTTCGCCGTACGCGAGGGGGAGCGGCACGCCGGCCAGCCGGTGCCGGCCGACGCGCCCCCGGCCGACGGCGGCATCCGCGCCGGTTTCCACTACCTGCTGCGCCAGCCCGTGGTGCTGGTCGCCCTGGCGCTCTCCTTCGTGCTCGGCAGCCTGGGCCGCAACTACCAGGTCACCATGGCCGCCATGAGCGACGGGCCGCTGCACGGCGGCGCCTCCGGCTACGGCCTGCTGTCCACCGTCTTCGCCGTCGGCACGGTGCTCGGCGCCCTGTTCGCGGCTCGCCGCCCGGAACTGAGCTATGCGGTGCTCGTCGGGGCCGGCCTGCTCGCCAGCGGGCTGCAGATCGTCGCCGGGCTGGCCCCGGGCACGCTGAGCTTCGCCGCCGTGATCCTGCCGGTGGCCGCCGCCGCGGTGGTCATCGACACCACGGTCGGCGCCCGCGCCCAGCTCGACACGGACTACGCCATGCGCGGCCGCGTGCTGGCCGCCCTGGCGGTCACCGGCTCGGTCTCCGCGGCCGTGGGGGCGCCCCTGCTCGGCTGGCTCGCCGAGCACGCCGGCCCCCGGCAGACCCTGGTGCTGGCCGGCGCGATCACCGCCGTCGCCACCGCGGCGGCCGGGGTGGCCCTGGACCGGCTGCGCGAGCGCCGGCTGGCGCAGCGGTTCACCCGGGTGCTGGCCGCGCCCGCCGCCCGCCCGGTCCGCCGGGTCGCCGCCACCGCCGCCCGGGTCATCCGCCCGGCCGGCGCGGGGCTCGCCGCCGCCGGCGCCGTGGCCCTGCCCCGGACGGTGCTGGCCGGCGTCTCCCCGGTGGGGCTTCCCGGCGCCGCGGCCGGCGCGCGTCCCGGCGCCGGCCGGCTGCGGTCCCGCCGGGCCGCCCGCGCGGCCCAGGACTGCGCGGCCTGCGCGCCCCACCGGGGCCGGCGCAGCTCCCGCTGGGCCGACCTGCGCTCGCCGTACGCGCACCGCGACGGCTGCCCCGCCGCCTGACCCGGCGGGGGCCCGCTCCCGGGAACGGAGCGGGCCCCCGCCGGCGTCGCTCAGTGCTGGAGCAGCCGGTGGGCCTCCTGGATCTCCGCCCACGACTTCGGCTGTGCCGGGGCGGCGAGCGTGCCGCGGGCGGCGGTGGCCACCTCGGGACGCCCGGCGGTGAACAGCCAGGTCGTGAAGACGGCGTCGAGGTCCCGGCCGGAGATCCGCTCGGCGAGGGCCTGGAACTGGGCGATGGTGCCGTTGCCGTAGCGGTGCTCGGCGGTCCAGGCCGGCAGGATCCGGAAGAACGCCTCGTCGCCGACGGCCAGCCGGAGCTGGTGCAGCGCCATGGCGCCCCGGTCGTAGACCGCGTCGGCGAAGATGTCGCCGGCCCCCGGGTCACCGGGAAGGACCTGCCAGAACTCCGAGTCGGCCGGGTAACTGGCGTAGGTGAAGTCGAACAGCTCCTGGGCGGTGCCCTCGCCCTGCTCCTCCGACCAGAGCCACTCGGCGTACGAGGCGAAGCCCTCGTTCAGCCAGATGTTGCGCCAGTCGGCGACGGAGACCGAGTCGCCGAACCACTGGTGGGCGTTCTCGTGCACCACCACCGACACGTTGGCGCCGCGCCGCCAGAAGCTGTGCCCGTAGACGGGGCGGCTCTGCGTCTCCAGGGCGAAGCCGATGCCGTCGACCGGACCGGCCACGCCGCCCTGCGCCTCGAACGGGTACGGCCCGAACAGGCCGCTCTCCCAGTCGACCACCTCGGCGGTGCGTTCGATGCTGGCCCGCGCGGCCGGCCCGCGCTCGCCCAGCGTGGTGCTGTACGCGTTCACCACCGGCTGCCCGTTCGGCGCGGTGTCGGTCACGATGTCGTACTGCCCGATGGCCAGGAACGCCTGGTAGGTGGCGCCCGGCTTGACGCTGCGCCAGCTCCACCGGGTGCGGTTGCCGGCCTCGGGCAGCGGGTCGCGCGGCTGCACGCCGTTGCTGATCACCTCGACGCCGGTCGGCACCGAGACCGAGATGTCCCAGGTGGCCTTGTCCTTCGGGTGGTCGTTGCTCGGGAACCACCACCAGGCCGACTCGGGCTCGTTGACGGCGAGGGCGCCGTCGGCGACCCGGGTCCAGCCCGTGTAGCCCTGGACCAGCGTCTCGGACGGGATGCCGGCGTATTTCACCACGACGGTGAGCTGCTGTCCCTTGAGGATCGGCCGGGGCGCGGTGACCGCCAGCTCGTGGACGCCCTCCCGGGCGAAGGTGGCCGGCCAGCCGTTGACCCGGACCGACTCGACGCCGAGGAGGAAGTCGAGGTTGAACCGGGACAGGTCCTGGGTGGCGGTGGCCAGGATCGTGGTGGTGCCGCTGAGCCGGTCGGTGGCCGGTTCGTAGCGCAGGCGGATGTCGTAGTGGCCGACGTCGTAGCCGCCGTTGCCGTAGTCGGGGAAGTAGCTGTCGCCCAGCCCGGGGCTGCCCGGGGTCGGGGTGGCCGCCGCGGGCTTCGGCCGGCCCCAGCCCGGTAGGGCGGCCTGGCCGGGGGTGCCGGTCACGACGGTGCCGGCGGTGGTGACGGTCAGGGCGGCGATGGCCGCCGTGAGAGCGCGTCGCACGGGTGGGCTCCCTCCATCGGGGTGTACGCACCGCCAACCTAATCGACGGTTGTGAACACGTCTGCCCCCGGAGGTGGGCGAGCGCTATTCAATTTATGGCAATGTTTCGATAGGATTACCGACTAGTAACAAGCACCGTCTCCCCTGGCCACGCGCGCGGTCAACGGGCTCCACCACCCCTGTCCCGTGGAGGTCCTGTCATGTCCCGTCGCGTCCGCACCGCCCTGGCCGCACTGCTCGCGGCCGTCCTCGGCGCCGTGCTCGTCCCCGGTGCCGCCCGGGCGGCCACCGTCAACTACGTCGCCCTCGGCGACTCCTACTCCTCCGGCGTCGGGGCCGGCCCGTACGACCTCTCCACCTGCCTGCGCAGCCAGAAGTCCTACGCCCCGCTGTGGGCCGCCGCGCACGCGGTCACCAGCTTCCGGTTCCCGGCCTGCGGCGGCGCGGTCACCGCCGACGTGATTGGCAGCCAGGTGAACTCGCTGAGCACCGGCACCACCCTGGTCACCGTGACCATCGGCGGCAACGACGCCGGCTTCGCCGACGTCATCACGAGCTGCCGCTTCGGCAGCACGTCGAGCTGCGAGAACGCCGTCAACGACAGCCGGGCCTTCGCCACCACCACGCTGCCCGGCCGGCTCGACGACACCTACGCCGCCATCCGGAGCCGGGCGCCGAACGCCCGGCTCGTGGTCCTCGGCTACCCGCGGCTGTTCGAGACCGGCTACTGCGGCCTGCTGGCCATGAGCACCTACAAGCGGACCATCCTCAACAACGCCGCCGACCTGCTCGCCACGGTGATCGCCGACCGGGCCCGGGCGGCCGGGGCCATCTTCGTCGACGCCCGGCCGTTCTTCGCCGGTCACGGCGTCTGCGCCGCCGACCCGTGGATCAACGACGTGAGCGGGCTCATCGAGGCGTACCACCCGGACGCCGACGGCTACCGGTACGGCTACCTGGCCGCGCTGACCGCCGCCATCGGCTGACCCGACGCGACGCCGGCCGGCGGCCCGTACCCGGACCGCCGGCCGCCCGCCGGAACCCGGGACGCCTGGGGCCCCGGGTTCCGGCCCGGTCAGCGCGCCGGCACCAGTTCGCCGGCCAGCTCCGGCTCGGTGCTCCGCGCCGGCGGCCGGCCGTGCCGTGCCCGTGCCGCCCGGCGGCCGGAGGGGACCGCCAGGGCGGCCAGCGCGGCGGCGAGGGAGATGCCGGTCAGCAGCAGGAAGCCCATGGTGAAGCCGGCCTCCCGGGGCAGCCCGCTCGCCTGCGGGTGCGCCGTGATCACGCTGCTGGCCACCGCGGCGCCGATCGCGCCGCCGATGGTGCGGATGTTGGCGTTCATGCCGGTGGCCACGCCGGTCTGGCGGGCCGGGACGCTGGCCACGATGAGGTTGGCCATCGAGGCGAAGGCCAGCCCGATGCCGAGTCCCACCAGGCCGCCGGCCACGCCGATCTCCCAGCGGGTGTCGTGCGCGACGGTCAGCATGGCGGCGGCGAGCACGTTGAACACGGCGCCGGTGGTGAGCTGCGCCTTGGCGCTGAACCGGGCCGCCAGCCGGCCGGCGACGAGGCCGGCCACGAACATGCCGACCAGCATGGGCAGCATGAGCAGCCCGGCCTGGGTGACGCTCGCGCCGAAGCCGTAGCCGGCGCTGGCGGGGATCTGCACGAACTGCGGCAGGAAGGCGTAGACGGAGAACATCGACGCGCCGTAGAGCAGGGCGACCAGGTTGGTCGTCCAGACCGCGGGCAGGCGCATCATCCGCATGTCGATGAGCGGGTTCGCCGAGCGGGCCTCGGCCACCAGCCAGCCGGCCAGGAGCACGGCGGCGAGCGCCAGCAGGCCGATCACCCGGCCGGACGTCCAGCCCCACGTGGCGCCCTTGCTGACCGGCAGCAGCAGCGCCACCAGCCAGCCGGAGAGGAGCAGGGTGGCCGCCCAGCTGACCCGGCCGGGGGTACGCACCGGCGACTCCGGCACGAAGCGGTGTGCCGCGAGGGCGGTGAGGCCGACGACGACCATCGGGATCCAGAACAGCCAGCGGTAGCCCAGGGTCGCGACGATCGGCCCGGCCAGCACGACGCCGAGGCCGCCGCCGGCGGCGACGATCGCCGAGATCGCCGCGACGGCCGAGCTCACCCGGGCGGCGGGGAACTCGTCGCGGATGATGCCGAAGGAGAGCGGGAAGACCGCCCCGCCGATGCCCTGGACGACCCGGGCGACGATGAGCATGCCGATGTTGGGCGCGACGGCCGCCAGCAGGCAGCCCAGCGCGAGCGCGGCGAGGGAGACGACCAGGGTCCGTTCCTTGCCGACCATGTCGCCGACCCGGCCGAGGACCGGGGTGAAGATCGACGCGGACAGCAGATAGGCGGTCAGCACCCAGGTCACGGTGTTCTGCGAGGTGTGCAGGTCGTGCTGGATGGTGGGCAGCACCGGCGTGATCAGCGACTGGAGCATCGCGAAGAAGCCGGCGCCGGCGGCGAGGACGAGGAAGGTCAACCGGCGCGAGTCGCGCCGGACGGTGTCGATCACGGAATTGGCTCCCGTTCGCATGACGTGGGGAAGGTGTTCCGGGGGCCGCTCGCGCGGAGGTGGCGACGGTGGCGGGCCCACGAGGTGTCTCAGCGGGTTGCGGGCATGGTGGGACCTCCCGGGTCCGATGTCTGGTTCGCCGACCGCGGTGGGTGGGATCGGCGGGGAAAGCCGGAGTAAGCTATCCGGAGGCAAGGCTCCGGTCAGTTCCGGAGGGGTGCCTCCACTAACGTAGCGGAGGGGTGCCTCCGTTTGCAAGGGGAGAGGGGTGACGCCCGTCATGGCCAGCGCTGACCAGCTGGGCGAGGTTTTCGCCCGGCGCCCGAAGCGGGCCGACGCCCGGCGCAACTACGACGCGCTGATCGCCGCCGCCCAGGAGGTGTTCGGCGAGTGCGGCGCCGGCGCGTCCCTGGAGGAGATCGCCCGGCGGGCCGGGGTCGGCATCGGCACGCTCTACCGGAACTTCCCGAAGCGGCGTGACCTGTTCGAGGCGGTCTACGTCGAGGAGGTGCGCGCGCTCAGCGCCTCGGCCGCCGACCTGGCCGACCGCTCGCCGTGGGACGCCCTGGTCGCCTGGCTGCACCGGTTCGTCGCCTACGTCGGCACCAAGCGGGCCCTCGCCGAGGAGCTGGTGCACGACTCCGAGGTGTTCCGCAGCTGCCGCACCGAGATCTACGCCGCCGGCGAGCCGCTGCTGCGCCGCGCCCAGGAGGCCGGGGTGGCCCGCCCGGACGCCACCTTCGACGACGTGGTGCGGCTGGTCAGCGGCATCATGGCCTACCAGTTCTTCGAGCCGGCCCAGCGCGACCGGGTGCTGACCATCGCCCTGGACGGCCTGCGCCACCCCGCCGCGACCCGCTGACCCGGACGGTCCACGAGGGACGCCGGGAGTTCCCCGCGTTGCGCCGGGTGTCGACAATGGTGCGACACCCGCCGTGACCCGGAGGTGACCATGCGCGAACCGGCGACCCGGCCCCGGCCCGCCCGGGAGAAGCTTCCGGCGGGCGGCCTCGAACTGCTCTCCCTGCTGGCGCGGCTGCTCCGGCGACCCCGCCGCGGCGACCGCCGGCTGCCCCTGCTCTGGCTGGTCCGGCCGGCGGGGGACGGCGTCGTGGGCGCCCTGCTGCGCCGCTTCGTCGGCCAGGGCAACCGGCGGCGCGTGCCGCACGCCGTGCTGGATCTGGCGGCCCGCCCGGGGCCCGACGACGTCGCGGGCGTGCTGCGCGAGCTGCACCGGCAGCTCTCCGTGGAGGCGTTCGGGGCGGCCCGGTTGCGGTTCCGGCACTACCCGCTGGCCGACTGGCTGATGCACCAGACCCTGGCCGTCGGCGTGGACGCCGCGGACAGCGGCCGGGCCGCGCTGGTCCACCGGCTGCGCGACTGGCGGGGCCGGCGGGCCGGCGACGATCCCCAGGTGGGCGGCGGGTCGGCCGTCGGCACCGCGCTCCAGCTGCTGCTCTGGCTGCTGCGCCGGGCGATGCCGAGCGTGCTCTTCCGGATCGCCGTCTCGGGCCGGGTGCCGGTGTTCGGGCGGCAGTACCGCTGGTTCATGCGGCAGCAGTACCTGGCGCCCCGGCAGTCTGTGACGTTCCTCGGCTTCGCCGAGCGGCTCACCGCCGGTTGGCGCGACGGCGAGCACCCCGCCCAGGTGCAGAAGCTGCTGCTGCACGCCTTCCTGGAGGACCTGCGGCAGGCGTACCGGCGGCGGTTCTGGCGGCCGGGGGACTGGCGGCGCACGGCGTACCCGGTGCTGCTGCTCGACGGGGTGCGGCCGGACAACGTGGGGCACACCCTGGTCCGCCTGCTCGACGAGGTGCGCAACGAGACCGGCCGCAACGATCCCCTGCTCGTGGTGGCGGTCGCCGCCGGGCCGCCGCCGGAGCGGGCCGCCACCCGGCCCGTGGGGCACGCCGAGGAGGCGTACGAGGAGTGGGCCGAGGCGCTGCCGGAGATCCGGCGGCTGCGCCGCGCCGGCGCCTGGCTCCTGGTGCTGCGGATCGACGCCGACGACGTCGGCGGCCCGGTGGGCGTGGCCCCGCCGGCGCTGGTCGCCCCGGAACCGCCCTGGTGGTCGCGGCGGTTCCTGCCGGCCGCGGTGGTGCTGGTGCTGCTGGCCGGCGTGGCCGTGTGGGCCACCGGCCGGTGGGCGCCGGACTGCCGCCCGTGGCCGGCCGACCGGGTGAGCGTGCGGCTGGTGGGCGGCGAGTGCATCGGCTACAGCGACACGGCCGGCCAGGTCTTCAACAGCGAGCCCGGGCAGGACCGGCTCCGCGCGGTGCAGCGGCGGATCTTCGCGCAGAACCGGGCCGCCGAGGAGGTGTGGCGGCGCAGCGACCACCGCCGGCCCTACCTCACCCTCGTCTACCTGGGCAGCCTCACCGGCAACCGCACCCGGGCCGACGAGGAGTCCTACGTCTCCGAGCGCGAGGAACTGGAGGGGATGGCGACCGCCCAGTACGCGCTGCTCAAGGAGTCGGCGGCGGCGGACGACGCGGCGCTGCTGCACATCGTGGTGGCCAACGCCGGCCGGCAGATGCGGCACGCCGGCGACGCGGTCCGGCTGCTGGAGGGGCTGGCCCGCGACGATCCCACGGTCCTCGGCGTGGTGGGGCTCGTGGACAGCCGCACCAGCACGGCGTCGGCGCTGCGGGAGCTCAACCGGGTCGGCCTGCCGGTGCTCGCGCCCACCCTGTCGGCCGACCGGATGGACGCCAACTCCAGCCTCTACCTGGCCATGTCGGCGCCCAACCGGGAGCAGGCCCGGATGGTCGAGGCGTACGCCCGGCAGGTGCTGCGGGTGGGTGAGGCGCACGTCTACTGGACCACCGGCGAGGGCAGTTCGCTCGACGAGGACCTCTACGTCGCCACCCTGGTCGACGGGCTGCGGGAACGGTTCGGCAACCGGCTCACCCGGCTCGACGAGTGGCGCAGCGGGCGGCGGATGACACAGGAGTGCGGCTACACCGGGATGCTCTTCTTCGCCGGGCGCTGGTCCGAGTTCGACGGCTTCCTGCGGGCGCTCAAGGAGTGTGGCAACGACCCGCCCCGCCACCTGGTGGCCGACGACTCGGTCAACCGCTACATGGCCAACCCGGGGCTGCGCGCCAGCGCCCCCGGCAACGTGCCGGTCACGTACGTGTCGAAGGCCGCCCTGGCCACCTGTGCCGCGCTGCGGGCCGCGCAGGCCCGGCGGGACGACGCCCGGGGCAGCTTCCTCACCTGGATCGGCGCGGACGACCTGCTCGACCCGCCGCGCTGCCGCGACGGCGTCAACGCGCCGGTCGGTGAGCGGGTCAGCCTCGCCTACGACGCCGCCATGATGGTGGTGCGCGCGCTGGAGAGCCTCGCCGCCCGGCTGCGGCACGCCGACACCGGTCGCCCCTGGGACCCCCGCTCCGTCAACCCGGTCGGGGTGCACGCCGAGGTGCTGCGGCAGAACGCCGCCGGCGGCTACCCGGGGGTGGGCGGGCTGATCCGGTACGCCCCGGACTCCGGCGAGCCGGTCGCCAAGCGGCTGGCGCTGCTCACCGTGGCCCGGGTGCCCGACGTGGCCGCCCCACCGGTCGAGGTGTACGCCTGAGGGGTGGCCGACGGCGGCCCCGACCCGGGCTGCCGCCCCCGCTGACGGCGTGACGGCCGGCGGCCCCCGTGGCGCCGCCGGCCGTCACCGTCGGGTCAGGACGCGTCGACGTCCGCGTTGCTCGGCCGGCCCCAGGGGCCGGTGATCGCGAAGACGTAGCCCGGCGACTGGATGTTGGCGAACAGGATCTTCCCGTCCGCGCTGAACGTCGGACCGGTGAACTCGCTGTCGTTGAGCTCGTTGCGGGCCAGCGGGTACGCCTTGCCCTGCTCGGTCACGCCGACCAGGTGTGACACGCCCTCGCCGTCCTCGGCCAGGATCACCCCGCCGTACGGGGAGACGGTGATGTTGTCCGGCCCGTCGAAGTTGCCGTTGTCGGCGTCCGGGTCGGTGTTCACCCCGAAGATGGTCTTCAGTGTCACGGTCTCGGTGCGCGGGTCGTAGAACCACACCTGGCCGTCGTGCTCGTTGACGCTGCCGTCGTCGTGCCGGGCGAAGCTGGCCACGAAGTACGCGCCACCGTCGGCCCACCAGGCGCCCTCCAGCTTCCGGCTGCGGGTCACCTCGTCGTCGGTGAACTGCTTGCGCACGGAGACCGTCTTGGCGTCCCGGTCCGGCACGTCCACCCACTGCACCTTGTAGCGGGTGCCCGGCGTGGTGGCCTCGGACAGGTCGGCCACGTGCTGGCTGCCCCGGAAGCAGCTCATCGCCTGGAGGCTGCCGGCGGTGTCACCGTCCGGCCGCTGCGCGAGCGCGCGCAGCGCGCCCTTGCCGGCCCGGAAACCGGCCGGCGGGGTCCAGCGGAAGTAGAGGCCGTTCGGGCCGCCCGCGTCCTCGGTGAGGTAGATGGCGTGGGTGTACGGGTCCACGGCCACGGCCTCGTGCGAGTAGCGGCCGAGGAACTTCAGCGCCACCGGGTTCTGGTTGGCGGCCCGGTCGTGCGGGTCCACCTCGAACACGTACCCGTGATCCTTCAGGTACTGCCCGCCGGCTTTCTGCTCGGTCTCCTCGCAGGTCAGCCAGGTGCCCCACGGGGTGATGCCCCCGGCGCAGTTGTTGTGCGTGCCGGCCACGCTGACGTACTCGCGCAGCCGCCGGCCCCGCCCGTCCACCTCGATGGTGGTGGTGCCACCACGGGCGCCCGGGTCGTAGGTCAGGCCGGCCAGCGCCGGCACCGGGAACGGTTCGCCACCGCCGATCTCGTGGTTGTTCACCAGCACCGACCCGTTGGGCGAGCGGAAGCAGCCGGTGCCGTCCGCGTCGCTCGGGGTGGCCTGGCCGGACTCCAGCAGGGTCACGCCGGCCTGGGCCACGATGGTGTAGGAGAAGCCCGGGGGCAGGGCCAGCAGGCCGGCCGGGTCCGGCACGAGGTCGCCGTAGCCGACCGCCGTGCGGGTCGCGGCCCGGGCCACGGCCGGGCCGGCGATGGCGTCCAGGCTGCCGGCCACCACGATGCCGAGACCGGCGGCCGCGCCGCCGTGCAGCACGGCCCGCCGGGAGATGGGGGAGGAGGTCACGTCGTCGCCTTCCTGTTCAGAGCGTTGCTCAGGGCACAGGCAAATGCGGCCGGGGGAACGGCGTCCGGCGGAAACGACCACCGGCGGGTGAACAGTGGGCCAACGTCGGGTGCGTGCCGCGTACTGTGCCCGGCCGCCGCGCGTCCGTTAGGGTTCCCTTCGATCGGTACGGCGGCGTCGGAGGGCGGACGGTGGGCAGGCTCGCGACGGCGTACCGGCAGGCGGTCGCCCTGCACCGGCAGGCCCTGCGCCGCTGGGAGGTCGCCCGGCGGGCACTGGCCGCCGCCGGCCCGGCACCCGTGGGCAGCCCCGAGCTGGTCGCCCGGCTGGCCCGGCTCGGCGGTGAGCTGGCCACCCCCGTGCCCGGCACCGCCCGCGCCGCCACCCACCCCGTTCCGGTACGCCTCGGCGAGGCGACCACCGTGGACGGCGGCTTCCCGGTGCTCGTGCCACTGGGTGCGGGCGCCCACCTCGCGATCGACACCGACGCCCGGGACCCCCGGGTCGGCGAGCTGCTGCGGGCCGTGGTGGTGCGGCTGCTCGCCGCCGCGCCGGCCGGCACGGTCCGGGTGGCCGGCATCGACCCGGCCGCGTTCGGCGCCGCCTTCCTGCCGCTGCGCCCCCTGCTCGACGCCGGCGTGCTCGGCCCGGCCGCCACCACCGTCGCGGAGACGACCGCCCTGCTCGACGCCGCGGAACGGCACGCCCGGACCGCCCTGGCGGCCGCACCCGAGGACCGGGAACTGCTGCTGGTCGTCGCCGCGTCCGCCCCGCCGCCGCGCGAGCTGGCCCGGCTCGCCGCGCTCACCCACGCCGGGCCGGCCGCGGCGGTCTGCGTGCTGCTGGCCGGCCACCGGCCGGCCGGACCGGGGGAGGCCCCGCCGCTGGGCGCCACCACGCAGCTCCGGCTCAACGAGCGGTACGCCCTGGTCGGCGACCCGCCCGGCCGCCCGTTCAGCGCCGACGGCAGCGGCCTGGCCGCCCCGGTGCTGCTCGACGGCGACCCCTCCCACGCCGCCGTGACCGGGTTGGCCCGGCGGCTCGGCGAGGCCGTCCGGCGGGCCACCACGGTCACCTTCGCCGACCTGCTGCCGGCCCGGCGCTGGGCCGAGTCGTCCGCCACCGGGCTGCGTACCGTGCTCGGCCGGGCCCGGGAACAGGTCACGGTGTCCTTCGACGACGCCACCCCGCACTGGCTGGTCGGTGGTCGCACCGGCGCCGGCAAGACGGTCTTCCTGCTCGACGTGCTCTACGGGCTGGCCGCCCGCTACTCGCCGGCCGAACTCCAGCTCTTCCTCCTCGACTTCAAGGAGGGGGTCAGCTTCACCGAGTTCGTGCCCACCGAGCGGGACCCGTCCTGGCTGCCGCACGCCCGCGCGGTCGGCATCGAGTCCGACCGCGAGTACGGCGTGGCCGCGCTCCGCGAGCTGCGCGCCGAGCTGACCCGCCGGGCCGACCTGCTCAAGCGGCACGGCGTCAGCAAGCTGGCCGACCTGCCGCCGAACGCCCGGCCGCCCCGGATCGTCACCGTGGTCGACGAGTTCCACGTGCTGTTCGCCGGCAACGACCCGCTGGCCCGGCAGGCCGTCGACCTCATCGAGGAGCTGGCCCGCAAGGGCCGCTCGTACGGCCTGCACCTGGTGCTGGCCAGCCAGAGCACCACCGGCATCGAGGCCCTTTACGGCCGGGCCGAGGCGATCTTCGGCCAGTTCCCGCTCCGGGTCGCGCTGCCCGGTGGCGGCGGCGTCCTCGACCCGCTCAACGACGCCGCGAAGACGCTGACCCTCGGCACCGCCGTGGTCAACACCGCCGGGGGCACGGCCGGCGCGGACACCGAGGTCCACTTCCCCGACGCGCACGCCGCCGCGGCCGAGCTCGCCGCCCTGCGCCACGAGCTGTTCGCCGCCCGGCCCGCCGGTGCCCGCCCACCCGCGGTCTTCCGCGGCTACGAGACCCCCCGCCTCGCCGACGATCCCGCCTGGGCCGCCCTGGCCCCCGGCGACGAGCCGCCGCTCGCCCTCGTCGGCCGCACCGTCGACGTGGCCGGCAGCCCCGCCGGGTTCCGCCTCGACGCCAGCCCCGGCCGGCACCTGGCCGTGATCGGCACCGCCACGAGCGGGGTCGACGTGCTCCGGTCGGCCGCCCTCAGCCTGGCCCGGCAGCACGCCCCCGGCACGGCCCGCTTCCTGTTCGCGCCGCTGGCGCCCGGGACCACGGAGACCGCCGACGACCTGGCCATGACCCTCGCCGCCGCCGGCCACCCGGTCCGCCGCCTCGACGCCGGGGCCCTGCGCACCCACCTCGCCGACCTGGCCGCCGGGTCCGCTCCGGGCACCGGCCGGACCTACCTGGTGGTGTTCGGGATGGACGCCGCGGCCGGGGCGCTCGCCGCGACCGACCCGGAGACGTTCCGGTCCGGGCACGACGACCTGCGGGCGGTGCTGCGCCAGGGCCCCGCGCACGGGGTGCACCTGCTCGGCTGGTGGCGCGGGCTGCGCCGGCTCGCCGAGGATCTCGGCGGCAGCCAGAACCGCGACGACGTGGCCTGCCTCGTGGCGCTCAACGTGCCCGCCGCCGACCTCGGGCTGCACCTGGGCGTGCACGACCTCGGCTACGCCCCGCGCGACGGCCGGGCCCTGCTGGTCGACCGGCACGAGCACCGCACCGCCCTGGCCGTGCCCTTCGCCGCCGACGGGGACGAGTCGTGAGCGGCTTCGACGAGTACGCGGCCCTGCTGCGGGAGCTCTCCACCCGGCAGCGGGGCGGCGAGCGGGCGGTCGCCGCCGAGGCGGAACGCCGCCGCACCCTCCAGTCCACCGTGGACCAGCTCGGCCGGCGCCTCGCCGCCCAGGGGCAGCGTCTCGACCAGCTCGGCCAGGCCATCAACCTGCCCATGCGCTCCGTACCGGCCGAGAGCCCGGACGCGCCGGCGGTCCCGGTGGGCGCTCCGTCGGAGGTGGAACCGGCGCAGCCTTCCACGGCACCCGCCGCACATGCGACGGGATCGGCGGCCCCTGTCTCGGGACCGGTCACGCCCGTGCCGGGCGGGGCGCAGGCGCCCGGATCCGGGGGCGGGGTGACCGGCGGCGCAGCCGCCGCGCCGGGCCGGCCGGGGGTCGGGGCGTATCCCGAAGGGACCGTGCCGGGTCCGCGGGTGGGTGACCCGGCGGCCGAGCTGGCCGCGGCCGGGCGGCTGGCCGACGAGGCCGACCGGCACGGGGAACTGGCCGAGCTGCTGGCGCGGCGGCCCGTGCTGCTGCCCACGTGGTCGGCGCCGACCCGGGCGGTGGCCGTCTACGCGGCCTGCGCGCTGGCCGGCTCGCTGCTCATGCTGGTGGCGCTGATCGGCTCGCCGCTGCCGGCGACCGGGCTGGACCTGGTGGCCGCCGTGTCGTGCGCCGGCGTCCCGCTGCTGTCCTTCCTGACCGGGCACCTGGTGCTCGGGCGCTGGGGCCGCCCGGTGCTCGGCGGCGAGGCGCCGCCGGGGCGGTACGTGCCGCTCGGGTTCGTGATCTGCGCGCTGGTGGCGCCGTCGCTGTTCTGCCTCTATCTGGTCGTGTTCCGGCTGCTGACCTGATCAGGAGGCGGGTCGCACGCGCGCGTGGCGGACCAGTTGGGCGAAGCGCACCTCCGTGCACGGGTACTCCTCGCCGCAGCCGCACAGCCACCGGGTCACCTTCCGGGGCGGATGGGCGAAGAGGACGTCGTCGGCGTCCTCCAGATCCTGCCGCGACACGAAGGTCCGCCGGCCGTCGCGGCCCGCCCGGCCGGTCGGTGGAACGCTATGGGTGTCATCCGGATCCCGTGACACCCATGGTGTTCCACCGAGCGTCGACGGATCTTCGGCGTCGTCCATGTTGGTCTCCTTGCCGGGGCGGGGGAGAGGTCGGGCGCGACGGGTGACCGCCGGGAGGCCACGGGCACGCCCGGCCGTCCAGGGGGACCGGCCGGCCGGGCGCTCTGCGCGGTGGGAACGACCAACTCGGGTTTGCAGACCTGGGAGCCGGTCAGGGGGAGCGTATATAACAGGTCATGCATGCGCAAGCACCCTCCGCACATTGCTTGCTATAACAAGCTGGAGCGTGATCGAATGGCGGTGCAGACCTGGGAGACACCAATGCCCGCCAAAGCCAAATGGGCGCAGATCGCCGACGGCATCCGCGCGCAGATCGAGTCCGGCGACCTCGCGCCGGGCGACAAGTTGCCGTCCACGTCAGAACTCTGCCGCCAGCACGACGTCTCTGCCATTGTCGTGCGGCAGGCTATCAACGCCCTCAAGATCGAGGGTTTGGTGGAAGGTGTGGGCGGCGTAGGCGTCTTCGTGGCGGAGCGCTGACTGCCGGTCGATCCGACATCGGGGAGGGCGCGTGAGCGCAGCGGACATCATCGCGAGGCTGGCGGCGGCGGCCCAGAAGCTGGACGAGGCAAAGGCCCGGACGGCCGCCGCCGCGCAGGACGCCGCCGAGGCCCGGGCACTGGTGGCCGGCGCGCTGGAGGGCGTGGCGGCGGGACCGCTGCTCAACATGATCGACGCCTACCGGCAGGCGCTCACCCAGGCCGCGCAGGGCGGTGAGCCGGCCCGGCAGCACGTCCAGGAGACGATCGCCAAGGTCCAGGCGCTGGGGAGCTGAGGATGGTGGTGATCAGGGGTCGGTGAGGACGAGCCACTCGTCGTCGCGCCGGCCCACGGTCGTGTCGGGTGGCCAGACGTGGGTCATCGACGTCGACGCGCGGGCCTGGTCGACCAGCGGCCGGCGGGCGAACACCGCGCCCTCGAAGCGGGCCCGCCCGTGGAACACGGCGCGGCCGAAGTTGGCGGCCCCCTCGAAGCGGGCCCCCTCGAACCAGGCCTCCGCGCCGAACTCGGTCCAGCGGAACAGCGCCAGGTCGGCGAACCGTGCCCGGCGGAAGCCCGCGTACGTCGCGAAGGTGGCGTGCTCCATGGACAGCCCGCCCAGGAACACGGCCTCCCGGAAGCTGGCGTTGTCGGCGAACGCGGCCCGGTCGAAGCTGCTCGGCTGCCGCAGCGTGGCGCCGCGGAAGGAGACCTCGCCGAAGGTCGTCCCGCGGCAGGACAGCCCGCCGCCGAGGTCGGCCCGGTCGAAGCTCGCCCGGCCCGTGAACCGGGCGTCGTCCAGCACGAGTTCGGCGTCGCCCGTGAGGTCGTCGAACACGACGTCCGCGAACTCGGCGGTCAACCGCAGCCGTCCATGCACGACGGCCCCCGCGAAGCTGGTGGTGCCGGTGCAGACCGCGCCCGTGAGGTCCAGGTCGACCAGGGTGCAGCCGGCCGCGTCGAAGCCGTCCAGCCGGGCGCCGGTCAGGTCCAGCGCGATGCCGGGCCACCAGCCGTCCTGGTCCGCGTGCAGGTGCCGGGTGAGCATCCGCTGCGCGGTGCGGCGCACCTCGGTCTCGCGCGGGTCGCCGGGCGCCGGCATCCGGAGGTACGCGCAGAGCACCGCCACGATCGTCGGCCGCTGCCCCGGGTTGTCCTGACCGAGCCGTTCCAGGGCGTGCAGGCCGCCGAGGCGTACCGCGGGATTGTCGCTGCCGACCAGCTCGATGGCCCGGACGTACAGCTCGGTGAGCCGCCGCTCGGCGGCGTCGTGCTCGGCGGCGGTGGCCTGCCGTTCCTGGTGCCGCTGACCGGCCTCGGCGACCGCCTCGGCGTGCGCCTGCACCCGGTCGCGGTGCGCCTGGTCGCGGGCGGCGACGGCCTCCTGGTGGCGTTGCCCGCGCTCGCTGATCCACTGCCGGCGGGCGGCGAACAGCAGTGCCAGCCCGCCGCCGGTGCCGGCGACCACGGTGAGGCCGGTGCGGATGGCGTCGACGCGCAGCGTGGCCCGGGTGTCGGGCTGGGCGGCCCGGTCGGCCTCGGCGAGCAGCCAGTCCAGCACCAGCCAGCCGAGCAGGACGGCGATCAGCAGCCCGAGCAGCGCCGACCACCAGGGCATCACCCGGAGCGGCTTCTCCGGCGGTGGTGGGGCGGACACGGCGCCCAGCATGCCATCCCTCGACCACCGTGGCTGTTGTCCGATACGCCGATTTGTGCTCTCAGTGGAACAACGGGTTACCCGCGCGTAACTTTCCATTGACGTGTGTGAAATCGGACACGCATCATCGTTTCCACGATCGATCGGATCCCCCCACCCGTCCTCCCGGTACACCGGGGCCTCCCACCGGAGGTGCAGCCCATGCTGCTCCGAACGATCCTGGCCGCCACCACCGCCGTCACCGCCCTGCTCGTCCCGGCCACCGCCGCCCTCGCCGAGCCCACCACCGAAACGGCCACCACCACCACCGCGACCACCACCACCGCCGGCAACGGCGAGGCCGCCCAGGCCGACGCCGTCGGTTTCGCCGCCGCGGGCGCCAACCCGGTCGTCGTGGTCGGCGGCCTCATCGGGATCTCCATCGCCTACGAGCCGATCGCCGCCCGCCTGCGGGCCGACGGCTACCGGGTCTCCATCTACCAGTTGCCGAACCTCGGGTTCGGCGACATCCGCGAGTCCGCCCGCGCCCTCTCGTCCTACGTGGACCAGGTCCGCGCCACCACCGGGGCGGCCAAGGTGGACCTGGTCACCCACTCCGAGGGCGGCCTGGTCTCCCGCTGGTACGTCAAGTTCCTCGGCGGCGCCGCCAAGGTCGGCCACTACGTCAGCCTGGGCAGCCCGCAGCAGGGCACCTACGTCGCCAACATCATCAGCTTCCTGGGACTGGGCAGCTGCGCGGGCATCGTCGCCTGCCAGCAGATGTCCATCGGCTCCAGCTTCCTGGCCGACCTGAACGGCGGGGACGACACCCCGGGCGCGGTCCGCTGGACCACCGTCCGAACCTGGCAGGACGAGTTGGTCCGCCCGGTCGACAACGCCGCGCTCGCCGACGGCGCCACCAACGTCCTGGTGCAGGCGTGGTGCCCGCTGCGGATCGTCGGCCACCTGGGCCTGGTCCTCGACGGCACCACGTACAGCGTCGTGCGGCAGGTGCTCGCCGACGCCGCGATCCGCCCCAACTGCTTCGCGGTCTGAGCTCGGTCCAGGCTCGACGGTCGCCGCGCCGGCGGCCGTCGAGCCCTCGGTCATTCCGTGGTCCGGCCGAGGATGAGGTCGGCGGCCCGCCAGGCCAGCGCGGTCACGGGCGCGCTGGTCCAGCCCGACACCAGCGCCGGGAACACGGACGCGTCGACCACCCGCAGCCCGGCCACCCCGCGCACCCGGAGCTGGGGATCGACGACGTGCTCGTCGTCGGCGCCCATGGCGCACGTGCCGATGGCGTGGTAGCCGCAGTAGCCGTGCACCCGCCCGGCCTCGACGATCTCCTCGTCGGTCTGGACCGCCGGCCCGGGCAGGGTCTCCGCCGCGATCCGCTTGGCGATCGGCCCGGTGGCGAACAGTTCCCGCGTGCGGCGGACCGCGTCCACGGCGACCCGGCGGTCGTGCGCGGTGGCGAAGTAGTTCGCCACGATCGCGGGCGGCGTGCGGGGGTCGGGGCCGGTGACGGCGAGGCTGCCCTCGCTGTCGGGCCGGGTCACCGTGGCCAGGCACAGCAGGCCCGGCTCCCGCTCCAGTTCCAGCGCGCGGCCGGGGCGCCGGGGCGCCGCCGAGAAGGGCGCCATCAGCAGGTGGACGTCCGGGCGGTCCAGCTCCGGACGGGACTTCAGGTGGGCCGCGACGTCCATCACCGGCAGGGCGAGCGGGCCGCCCCGGGTGGTCAGGTAGCGCAGGGCGGCACGGGCCTGCCCGAGCCGGCTGCCCAGCCGGGCGTTGTAGCCGCCGGGCTCCGCGAGCCGGTACTGCACGGGGATCGGCCGGTGCTCCCGCAGGCCCGCCCCCACCCGGGGCCGGTCGAGCAGCACCGGGACGCCGGCGGAGCGGAGCGTGTCGGCGGGCCCGATGCCGGAGACCTGCAGGAGTTGCGGGGTGGCCAGGGCGCCCGCCGCGAGGATCACCTCGGCGGCCGCCCGGTGGTCGGCCTCCCGCCCCCGGTGCGCGACCCGTACGCCGACCGCCCGCCCGTCCTCCACGAGCACCCGCAGCGCGACGCTGCCGACCGCGACGGTCAGGTTGGGCCGCTTCCGCACCGGATGCAGGAAGGCGTCGGCGGCGGTGACCCGGCGCCCGGCGTGGATGGTGGCCGTGGCGTAGCCGATCCGCTCGCCGTCGCCGTCGCCGGCGTCGAGGTCGTCGACGCGGCGCCAGCCCAACTCCGCCCCGGTCGCCAGCATCTCCTCGCAGAGCGGGTCGGTGCCGGTGGCGACGGACAGCCGCACCGCGCCGCCGCCGCCGCGCGACGGGTGGTCCTCCAGCCGTTCGAAGATCGGCCGCAGGGTGGACCAGCCCCAGCCGAGGGGCGCCAGCGCGTCCCAGTCCGCCGCCGCGCCGCGGCTCCAGATCATGCCGTTGATCGCCGTCGAGCCGCCGACCAGCCGGCCCCGCTGCCAGGTCTCGCTCCGGCCCGGTGCCACGGTCGCCGGATAGTGCCAGGCGGTGCGCGGGTCGTCCATGAGGCGGGCGAACGCCTTGGGTACGCGTACGAAGGGGCTGCGGTCCCAGCCACCCGCCTCGATCAGGAGGACCCGGGTGCCCGGGTCCTCGGTGAGCCGGTTGGCCAGCACACACCCGGCCGCACCGGCACCGACGATGACATAGTCGAAACCGTCCACTCCGGACCCCCACTCGTCCCGGGCGTGAGAATCCCTCTGACGGTAGCGGCTCGGTCACGCTACGGAAAGGGCCGGCTCAGGTCGCCTTGGCGAGCGACTCGAACTCGTCGTCGGTGAGCCGCACCTCGGCCGCGGCGACGTTCTCCTCCAGGTGCGCCACGGAGGACGTACCCGGGATGGGAAGCATGACCGGCGACCGGCGCAACAGCCAGGCGAGGGCGAGCTGCGCGGGCGTCGCGCCGTGGTCGGTGGAGATCGCGTCCAGCGGGCCGCCCGGCCGGGCCAGGTTGCCGGTGGCGATCGGGAACCAGGGGATGAAGGCCAGGTCGTTGCGCTCGCAGTGCTCCAGCACGTCCTCCGCGCTGCGGTCGGCCAGGTTGTAGAGGTTCTGCACCGAGACGATCGGGGTGATCCGCTGGGCCGCCTCGATCTGCTCGACCGTCACCTCGGAGAGCCCGATGTGCCGCACCTTCCCCTCCTGCTGGAGCAGCGCCAGCTCGCCGAGCTGGTCCTCCAGCGGCACCTTCGCGTCGATCCGGTGCAGCTGGTAGAGCGGGATGCAGTCCAGACCCAGGTGGCGCAGGCTCAGCTCGCACTGCTGGCGCAGGTACTCGGGGCGGCCCACCGGCCGCCAGTCGCCCGGGCCGGAGCGGGTCAGCCCGGCCTTGGTCGCGATGACCAGATCCTCGGCGTACGGGTGCAGCGCCTCCCGGATCAGCAGCTCGCTCACGAAGGGGCCGTAGGAGTCGGCGGTGTCGATGAAGGTCACGCCCAGCTCGTACGCCCGGCGCAGCACCCGGACCGCCTCGGCGGGGTCCTTCGGATCGCCCCACACGCCGGGGCCGGTGAGCTGCATGGCCCCGTAGCCGAGCCGGTCGACCTGGAGGTCACCGCCGATCCGGTAGGTGCCCGAGGCCTTCGCGGGCCCGGTGCTGGTCGCCATGGCGGTCCTCCTGAACGTCGTCGTCGGGGCGGCGGTCACCGCCCCGACCGGAAGTCTTTCCCGCGAATCGCCGCCGTCAACGTCCCGGGGCGGGTGTTCCCGCCAGTTTGCCGTGAGCGACCCCGGGGCGGCGACCGCCGTGCGACGCTGGGCGGGACGGTGGTCTGGAGGTGCGCATGGCCGCGACGCCACGGCTCGACTTCGCGCTCGACACGTACGAGTGCATCGTGCTCTACCCGGGACCGTCGGGCCGGGCGCTACCGGACGAGACCGTGCAGCGGCTCCAGGCCGAGCACCTGCGGCACATCCAGGCGCTGCAACGGCGGGGCATCGTCCTCGTCGACGGCTCGGTGGACGGCCCGGCCCGCGAGCCGGACCCGCCGATCGGCTTCGGCCTGGCCCGCACCGGCTCGGTCGACGACGTCCGCAGCGTCATGGAGGCCGACCCGGCGGTGCAGGCCGGGCTCTACCGCGTCGAGGTGCTCACCTTCCTCTGCCCGGCCGGCTCGCTGGAGTTCCCGCTCGCCAAGACGCAGAGCTGACCCGCCGCCCCCGCGCGTCACCGGGTCCCCGCGGCGCCGGTCGATCTCCGGGAGCACCCCCGCCGGGGGATGAACGCGAGCGGTACGATTTCCGCCGCGCGGTCGCCGATGCCCGCCACACACGACGTCCCGGTGCGGTTTCCCACCGCCCGCCGGCGCGGGTCATCGCGCGTCGTTGGACAACTGTTCCGCAGTCCGAAAGGGGTCGGCCGGCAGGTCGACCCGGAGGAGAGACTAGCCTGATGGGCGTGACACGCCGCGCGAAGATCGTCTGCACCCTCGGCCCCGCCACCTCGTCCCCGGAGCGCATCCGGGGCCTGGTCGAGGCGGGCATGAACGTGGCGAGGCTGAACTTCAGCCACGGCAGTCACTCCGACCACGAATCGGTCTACCGGCTGGTCCGCGAGGCGGCCGAGGCGGCCGGGCAGCCGGTCGCGGTGCTCGCCGACCTCCAGGGTCCCAAGATCCGCCTCGGCAGGTTCGCCGACGGCCCGCACGAGTGGCGCACCGGCGACTCGGTGGTCATCACGGGCGACGAGATCCTCGGCACCAAGGAGCGGGTCTCCTGCACCTACCGCAAGCTGCCGCAGGAGGTGAAGCCGGGCGACCGGCTGCTGATCGACGACGGGCGGGTCGCCGTCGAGGTCAGCGACGTCACCGGCAACGACATCCGCGTCCTGGTCACCGAGGGCGGCCCGGTCTCCAACAACAAGGGCGTCTCGCTGCCGAACGTGGCGGTCAGCGTCCCGGCCCTGTCGGAGAAGGACGCCGACGACCTGCGCTTCGCGCTCGGCCTGGGCGTCGACCTGATCGCGCTCTCCTTCGTCCGTTCGCCCGAGGACATCAAGCTCGTCCACTCGATCATGGCCGAGGAGGGCGTCCACCGCCCGGTGCTGGCCAAGGTCGAGAAGCCCGAGGCGGTCGACCACCTGGAGGCGATCGTGCTCGCCTTCGACGGTGTCATGGTGGCCCGCGGCGACCTCGGCGTCGAGCTGCCGCTGGACGAGGTGCCGCTGGTGCAGAAGCGCGCCGTGCAGCTCTGCCGGGAGAACGCCAAGCCGGTCATCGTGGCCACCCAGATGCTCGACTCCATGATTGAGAACTCGCGCCCCACCCGCGCCGAGGCCTCGGACGTGGCCAACGCGGTGCTCGACGGCGCGGACGCCGTGATGCTCTCCGGCGAGACCAGCGTCGGCAAGTACCCGGTGCTCACCGTCAGCACCATGGCGAAGATCGTCACCACCACCGAGGCCGGCTCGATCGGCGTGCCGCGGCTGCAGCACGACCCGCGTACCCACGGTGGCGCGCTCACCGTCGCCGCCTCCTCGATCGCCCGGGCCATCGGCGCCAAGGCCATGGTCGCCTTCTCGCAGACCGGCGACACCGTCAAGCGGCTCGCCCGGCTGCACTGCGACCTGCCGCTGCTGGCCTTCACCCCGGTGCCCGAGGTGCGCAACCAGCTCGCCCTGTCCTGGGGCGTGGAGACGTTCCTCATGCCGTTCGTCGAGCACACCGACGACATGTTCCGCCAGGTCGACCAGGCGCTGCTCGGCCTCAACCGGGCCAACCCCGGCGACTACGTGGTGATCGTGGCGGGCAGCCCGCCCGGCACTCCCGGCTCCACCAACACGCTGCGCGTGCACCAGCTCGGCTCGCTGGTCGACGCGGCCTCGGCCCGGGCGCTGCAGTGAGCGAGGGTCCGGCGGCGACCGGGCAGGCCGCGGTCGACCAGCTCCTGGAGGTACTGGACCTCGACCAGACCGGCGCGATGGCCTTCCGGGGGATCAGCCCGCCGGTGGGCCCGCAGCGCGTCTACGGCGGCCAGGTCGCCGGCCAGGCCCTGGTCGCCGCCGGGCGCACCGTCGACCCGGAGCGCTTCGTGCACTCCCTGCACGGCTACTTCGTCCGCCCCGGCGATCCCGCCGAGCCGATCGAATACCAGGTGGAGAACGTCCGGGACGGCCGCTCCTTCTCGGTGCGCCGCTCGGTGGCGCTGCAGCACGACAAGCCGATCTTCTTCATGTCGGCGTCGTTCCAGCGGCAGGAGGAGGGGCTGGACCACCACGCGCCGGTCCCGCCCGACGTCCCGGCGCCCGACGACGTGCCGACCATGACCGACCGGCTCTCCCGCTACCCGGAGCGGCTCGGCATCTGGGGCCAGATCCCGCGCCCCATCGACGTGCGCTACGTCGGCGAGCCCGGCTGGGTACGCCCCGGCGACCGCCCCGCCGAACCCCACCAGCGGGTCTGGATGCGCCTCGACGGCAAGCTCCCCGACGACCCGCTGCTGCACGCCTGCGCCCTCACCTACGCCTCCGACCTGACCCTGCTCGACTCGGTGCTGTCGGTACACGGCGAGGTGTGGGGGCCCGGGGGAGTGGTGGGCGCCAGCCTCGACCACGCGCTGTGGTTCCACCGGTCGTTCCGGGCCGACGAGTGGTTCCTCTACGACTGCTGGAGCCCGTCCGCGTCCGGCGCCCGTGGCCTGGCCACGGGCCGGATGTTCACCACCGACGGCCGGCACATCGCCAGCGCCGTGCAGGAGGGGCTGCTGCGCCGGGTCGGCGCCTGAGCCGGCAACCGTGACCGTTCGGCCGAGGGTCGGGAAACCGGGCGGCTGACCAGGCGACTAACCTTGCCGGCATGCGCCTCTCCGCTCGGGTCGACTACGCCCTCCGCGCGGCCGCCGAGCTGGCCTCGGTCGCCGACGGCGCGGCCGCCGGGCGGAGCCGGCCGGTGACCGCCGAGCAGATCGCGCGCGCCCAGGAGATTCCGCCGAAGTTCCTCGAGAGCATCCTGCTCCAGCTGCGCCGGGGCGGGATCGTGCACGCCCAGCGCGGCCCCGAGGGCGGCTACTGGCTGGCCCGGC
Organism: Micromonospora chaiyaphumensis; assembly: GCF_900091435.1. Lineage (GTDB taxonomy): Bacteria > Actinomycetota > Actinomycetes > Mycobacteriales > Micromonosporaceae > Micromonospora > Micromonospora chaiyaphumensis. Next base: position 62,306 of record NZ_FMCS01000009.1, on the reverse strand, counting down.
CCGCCACCGAGATCTCCCTCGCCGAGGTGATCCGGGTGATCGACGGCCCGCTGGCGCACGTGCGCGGCCAGCGCCCCGAGCAGCTCGGCTACCAGGGCGCGGCGCGCGCCCTCCAGGACGTGTGGATCGCCCTGCGGGCCAGCGAGAGGGAGATCCTCGAACTGGTCACCATCGCCGACGTGGCCAGCGGCAGCCTGCCCGGCCGGGTCAACGACCTCGCCGCCGATCCCCGCGCCTGGAGCTGACGCCCCCTCGGTGCCGCGGCGCCGCCGTCCCGCGTGGCCGCCGCGCCGTCCGGCGCGTCCCATCAACCGGATGGACGACTTGACCGGAGCGCCCCCGTGCCGCATTGTCGACCAAGTCGATAGGAGATGCCGAAAAGTCAGGGGGCGCTCGTGCGCAAGCTTCTGGTCCTCGCCCTCGTCGGGCTCGCCGCGCAACTGGTCGACGGCGCGCTCGGCATGGCGTACGGGCTGACCTCCTCGACCCTGCTGCTGTTCGCCGGGGTGGCCCCGGCCGCGGCCTCCGCCTCGGTGCACCTGGCCGAGATCGGCACCACCCTCGCCGCCGGTGTCTCGCACTGGCGGTTCGGCAACGTCGACTGGCGCGTGGTCGGCCGGATCGCGCTGCCCGGCGCGGTCGGCGCGTTCGCCGGCGCCACCTTCCTCAGCTCCATCTCCACCGAGTCCGCCGCGCCATGGATGGCCGCCATCCTGTTCAGCCTCGGCGCCTACCTGCTGGTCCGCTTCTCCCGCCCGCTGCGCGCCAACCGGGCCGCCGGCCGGCTGCGCAGCCGCTTCCTGGCCCCGCTGGGCCTGTTCGCCGGCTTCGTCGACGCCACCGGCGGGGGCGGCTGGGGCCCGGTCGCCACCCCGGCGCTGCTGGTCTCCGGCCGGATGGAACCCCGCAAGGTGATCGGCTCGGTCGACACCTCCGAGTTCCTGGTGGCCGGCGCGGCCAGCATCGGCTTCCTCATCGGCCTCGGCTCCGAGGGCTTCCTGCTGCCCACCGTGGCCGCGCTGCTGGTCGGCGGCCTGATCGCCGCGCCGATCGCCGCCTGGCTGGTGCGCATCGTCCCCGCGCAGCTGCTCGGCGCCGTCATCGGCGGGGTCATCGTGCTGACCAACACCCGCACCCTGCTGCGCGCTGGCGAGCTGGGCGGCCCGGTCCCGGCCCTGGTCTACACGGTGCTCGGCGCCGGCTGGGTGGTCGCCCTGACGCTGGCCACCCGGGCGCTGCGCCGCACCCGCCGGGCGCGCGCCACCGCCGAGGCCGCCCTCGCCGCCCAGTCCGCCGACCCGGCCGAGGCCGCCCCGGCCGCCGAGCCGGTCCACGCCGCCGAGGCGACCACCGCGCCGGAGGAGCCCCGCAAGCTCGCCGCCGCCGTCGAGGGCTGACCCGGCGGGAGGTACGCACTCCGCCGGCCCGGGCAGGTCGGCGCGTCCGTCGCGTGCCTGACCTCCGCGAAAGGCATTCTCGTGCACCTCCGCACCCCGCCGCCGCACCGCGCTGCTCGCCGCGGCCTCGGCGGCCACCCTCCTGGCCGGCGCCCTCACCACGATGACCGCCGCCGCGGCGGCCGCCGGCTGCCGCGGCGCCTACAACCAGCCGCCGCACCCGGGTTTCCACCTCGGCGACGGCATGGGCACCCCGCCCGCGCCGAACATCTACCTGCGCTGAACACGCAGGCACCGGGTCGCCGGCCGCGGAACCCGCTCCGCCGGCGACCCGGTGCACCACACCGCAGCACCCCCGACCCGTCCCGACCGGGAATGCCGTACCACCACCGGCATCAAAGTTAGGCGGGCTGCGCGACGGTGGGGTGACGTGGCTATGAAGAGCGTGTTTCAGCCCTTCCGGTGCAGGCCACCGGCCACCTTCTCGGCGATCAGCTCGAACGAGCGCACCCGGTCGGCCACGTCGTAGACCATCGTGGTGAGCATCAGCTCGTCGGCGCCGGTGCGCTCCAGCAGCGCACCGAGCTGCCGGGCCACCGTCTCCGGCGACCCGGTCGCCTGGCCCTCCCGGCGCTGCGCCACGAACTCCCGCTCGAACTCCGAGTACGGATAGGCCGCCGCCTCCTCCGGGCTCACCAGCGGCTCCGGGCGCCCGGACCGCAGCTTCAGGAACGACAACCCGGCCGGACCGGCCAGCCACTCGGCCCGCTCGTCGGTCTCGGCGCAGACCGCGTTGACCGCCACCATGGCGTACGGCTCCTCCAGCCACTGCGACGGCCGGAAGTGCTGCCGGTAGAGCTGCAGCGCCGGGATGGTGTTCTGCGCGCTGAAGTGGTGCGCGAAGGAGAACGGCAGCCCCAGCAGCCCGGCCAGCTGGGCGCTGAAACTGCTCGACCCGAGCAGCCACACGGCCGGCGACTGCCCCTTGCCCGGGGTGGCGGTGATCGGCCCCGGTTCCGCGCCGCTGAAGTAGTTCATGAGGTCGGCCAGCTCGCGCGGGAAGTGCTCCGCCGACAGCCCCTCCATGGTCCGGCGCAGCGCCAGCGCGGTCACCTGGTCGGTGCCCGGCGCCCGGCCGATGCCCAGGTCGATCCGCCCGGGGTGCAGCGCTTCGAGGGTGCCGAACTGCTCGGCCACCACCAGCGGCGCGTGGTTGGGCAGCATCACCCCGCCGGAACCCAGCCGGATCGTCGAGGTGTGCGCCGCCAGGTGCGCCAGCAGCACCGCCGGCGCCGAACTGGCGATCGCCGGCATGTTGTGGTGCTCGGCCACCCAGAACCGGCGGTAGCCCAGCTCCTCGGTGCGGCGGGCCAGCTCGGTCGTGTGCCGCAGCGCCTCACCGGCGCTGCCGGTGGCGGCCACCGGAGCAAGATCAAGAACAGACAAGGGTACGTCGATCACAGCATTGCTCAACCGGCCGCGTGCCGGATTTGTTCCGGGTCGGCGGCCATCGCCCCGCGGCGTTCCCGCTCGTCGATGAACCGCCGGCTGTCTCCTGTGGACGAAAAACCGGCGATCGCCTTTGCGGAGGCGGGATAGAGTCCCGTCGCCGCCTAGCCACCGGGAGCCGCAGTTGCCGCTGGACCTCGACCACATCTATGTGCCGATCAAATTCGACCTCGGTGGGGTCATCGACGACGTCTGGCAGGCCATGCCGGTCCTTGCGAAGTTCGGCGAGGTCGCCGTCGACGCCGTCGACGACCGGGACGCCCGCTCCTACAACATCTCCTACCTGGCGACCCACCCGCCGACCGTGACGATCCGGCTACCCGACTCCGAGGTGCGCCTGCGCGACGTCACCTGGCAGGTCCGCACCGACCTCGTCGTGTACTCGGCGCTGGGCGTGGTCTCGGTCGACCTGCGACTGGCCCGACCGTCACGGTCGCTGACCGACGACGACCTGCGGCGCTTCTACGACGACCAGGTGGCCGCCAACAACGTCGACTACTTCGCCTACCTCGACGACGTCGGCGTGCTCTCGGCGAACCTCGCCTCCTACCGGCAGTCCGCGCAGGCCAACAGCAGCACGCACGCCGGTTGGCTGGCCGCCCCGTTCGTCACCCGGCTGCGCGCGGCGCTGCTGGACTGCCCGGCGTTCCGGCCGCGGGAACGCTGCTACCCGTTCCAGAACATGCGGCAGTTCTTCGTGCTGCGGCGGGCCGCCGGCGAGACCGCCGACCCGCACCTGGTCGACGCCCTGCTCGGACTGAGCGTCCGCACCCCCCCGGCCCACCGACGGGGCCGCCACGCCCTCCTGGCCCCAACTGCGCATCGAGGACGTCACCGTGCACTCCAGCGGCTGGTCGACCGTGGCGGTCCTCGACGCGCAGGCCACGCGCGACGCGCTCGGCATCGTGCAGGAGATGTACGGACAGATCCACGCCCAGTGGTTCTTCTGCCAGCTCTGGATCGGCGTCGACCCGGCCGACCACGAGGACGAACGGTTGATCACCAGCCCCGCCGAGGCCACCGACCACCGGGTCGCGCAGCTCGCGCGGGTGCAGATCGAACTGGCGCACGGGCTGGCCGAGATCGGCAACGTGGACCTCATGTTCCGCGATCCCGCGCGGGTGGCGGTCGCCCGCTTCCTCATCCAGGCGCTGCGCGTCGAGGGGCACGCCGAGGCCGCCCAGCGCCGGCTGGAGCAGCTCAGGGCCATCCTCGAACAGGTCTCGAACCTGCGCACCGCGTACTTCCAGCGGCGCCTGCAACTGCTGTTCGCCATCACCGCCATCGCCGGGGTCGTCGGCCTGTATCCCGCCGCGCACGACCTCAACACCACCTGGCGCGCGTGGACCGTGATCCTCTTCTGCTCCCTGGCGCTGATGTGCTGGGTCGCGATCCGGTCGATGAGCCGGTCCGAAGCGGATCCCCGACGCGGGCGCCGCGCATGGCGACGCCCCACCGGCGACGCCGGTCGCCGCCCGACGCGCGGGTGACGGCGGGGTGCTCGGGCCACCTAGCCCATGCCGCGCGCCTGCTCGAAGATCAGGCTCGTCTGGGTGTGCTGCACCGCCGGATCCACCGCCAGATGGTCCAGCACGAAATCCCGCAGCGCGTCCCCGGACGCCGCCCGCACGTGCAGCACGTAGTCCTCCGCGCCCGCCACGTGGAACACCGACACGACCCCCGGCAACCGCACCGACCGGGCCCGGAACGCGTCCACCGCCGCCCGCTCGTGCGCCGCCAGCCGCACCGACACCAGCGCCTGCAACGGCAGCCCCACCGCCGCCGGATCCACCTCCGCGTGGAACCCCCGGATCGCCCCGCACTCGCGCAACGCCCGGGTGCGCGTCAGGCACGTCGACGGCGCCACCCCCACCCGCTCGGCGAGCGCGTTGTTCGGCAACCGGCCGTCCGCCGCCAACTCGGCCAGGATCGCGCGGTCGGTGTCGTCCAGCGCCCCGAAGGGCCGTACATCATTCGGTGCGACAGGCATGTGAACATCCTTCCCCGAACTTCTCTTCCTCGGAAGGACCCCGGGCAGAATGTTCTTCGCTCCTCTTGCCCGATGACGGCCTCATGTTCGACGCTTCCGCCATGACAGCCGTGGACACCGCAGCCGTGCACGCCGGGCGCGAGGACCTCGCCGGACTCGGCGTCCACGTGCCGCCCATCGACTTCTCCACCACCAACCCGCTGCCCTCCGTGGCCGGCGGCGGCGACGACTACGAGACCCTCGCCACCGGCGGCACCCTCCCGGCCGGCGGCAGCGCCGTCTACCAGCGGCTCTGGAACCCCACCGTCGCCCGCTTCGAAAGCGCCCTCGCCCAGCTCGAAGGCACCGCCGAAGCCGTCGCCTTCGCCAGCGGCATGGCCGCCCTCACCGCCACCCTGCTCGCCGCCACCCGCGACGGGAAGCGGCACGTCGTCGCCGTCCGCCCCCTCTACGGCGGCACCGACCACGTGCTCGCCACCGGCCTGCTCGGCACCGAGGTCACCTGGGCGCGGCCCCACGAGGTCGCCGCCGCCATCCGCCCCGACACCGCCCTGGTCGTCGTCGAGACCCCGGCCAACCCCACCCTCGACCTCGTCGACATCGCCGCGCTCGCCACCGCCGCCGGCGGCGTCCCCCTGCTCGTCGACAACACCGTCGCCACCCCGGTGCTCCAGCAGCCCGCCCGGCACGGCGCCGCCCTCGTGCTGCACAGCGCCACCAAGAGCATCGGCGGCCACGGCGACGTGCTCGCCGGCGTCGTCGCCTGCGCACCCGAGTGGGCCACCCGGCTGCGCCAGGTCCGCGCCGTCACCGGCGCCGTCCTGCACCCGCTCGGCGCCTACCTCCTGCACCGCGGCCTGCAGACCCTGCCGCTGCGGGTCCGCGCCCAGCAGGCCGGCGCCGAGAAGCTCGCCGCCTGGCTCTCCGACCACCCCGCCGTCGCCCGGGTCCACCACCCCAGCGTCACGGACCCCGCCGGGCTCGTCGGCCGCCAGATGGCCGGCCCCGGCAGCCTGCTCGCGTTCGAGGTACGCGGCGGCGCCCCCGCCGCGGCCGCCGTCGCCGGCGCCTGCCGCCTCATCACCCACGCCGTGTCGCTCGGCGGCGTCGACACGCTGATCCAGCACCCGGCCTCGCTCACCCACCGGCCGGTCGAGGACGGCGCCAAGCCGTGCGGCGGGCTGCTCCGCCTCTCCGTCGGGCTCGAGGACCCGGAGGACCTGCGCGCCGACCTGGCGGCGGCGCTGTCCGAGCTCTGAGCAGGTCAGGACTTCGGGCCGACGTGGCGGTCCAGCGCCGCCACGGCGTCCCGCCGCGCCACCGACAGCGAGTTGCGGCGGTTCATCCGCCAGGCGATGCCCAGCAGGTCGAGGCCCCACTGGCAGAGGCCCATGATGTCGGCCGACTCGTTGGTGAACATGTAGCGGGGATAGACGTACTCCTTGCGGCGCACCACGACCCGGTTGGCGAACCGGCAGCCGTCGGAGTGGAACAGGCCGCGCAGGAAGTCGCCCGCCTGCGCCTCGACGAGGGTGCGCTGCCAGTCGGCCAGGACGATCGGGCGCTCGTGCTTCTTGCCGGGCCCGTGCTGTGGGAACAGGCACGGCCAGTGCTTGCCGTAGCTCTGGACATTGACGCAGCCCTGTTGCGGGACGCGCTGCACCTTCTCCGCCAGCACCGCCCGCATGGCGTCGTCGCAAGCGCTGATCAGGCCGGGCCAGCTGTTACTGCAGGAGATCCGGAGTACTGGAACTCGCGCGCTGGTCACCAGATGCCCGTCGCCCAGGTAGAGGCCGAGCAGGTAGGCGTAGGCGGCGGGATCTGTCGGAACCCGGACATCCTCGCGACAGCGGAAACACCGCAGCGCGGTGCCCTGTACGGCAGGCGTGGGGCGGTCCCGGCACCAGTGCCACACCGTGCGGTAGTTGAGACCGACGCTGCGGGCCGCTTCGGCGACGGTGGCTCCGGACAGGAAGACCTGACGTGCTCGGGCGCGTATCTCGGGAGGATGCACGACGACATCTTCGAACGCCTGTATGACAGTTTGCGTGCCCCCGGTGGGATTCGAACCCACACTGTATGGAGTTTGAAGCCATTGTCTCTGCCATTGGACTACAGGGGCATTGCGCAGTTCGGCGCTGCAAGGATACCCACTACGCTAAGGGCGGTGGCACCCGGCACGGCGGGTGCCGGGCTCAGACTGGTGGGAGTGGCTCGTGGCCGAGATGCAGGCGGATGCCGAGCGCAAGCGCGTTCTGATCGCCGAGGACGAGGCGCTCATCCGGCTGGACCTGGCCGAGATGCTGATGGAAGAGGGCTACGAGGTGGTCGGCGAGGCCGGTGACGGCGAGACCGCCGTCAAGCTCGCCGAGGAGCTGAAGCCGGACCTCGTCATCCTCGACATCAAGATGCCGATCATGGACGGGCTGGCCGCGGCCGAGCGGATCGCCGGCGCGCGGATCGCCCCGGTGATCATCCTGACCGCGTTCAGCCAGCGCGACCTGGTGGAGCGGGCCCGGGCGGCGGGCGCGATGGCCTACCTGGTCAAGCCCTTCCAGAAGAGCGACCTCGTGCCGGCCGTGGAGATCGCGCTGTCGCGCTACTCGGAGATCGCCGCGCTGGAGGCGGAGGTCGCCGGCCTCACCGACCGGCTGGAGATCCGCAAGACCGTCGAGCGGGCCAAGGGCGCGCTCATGACGACGTACGGGATGACCGAGCCGCAGGCCTTCAAGTGGATCCAGCGCACCGCCATGGACCACCGAATGACCATGAAGGAGGTCGCCGAGCGGATCCTCGCCGAGACCGCCGGCGGCGAGGTCGCGCAGCCCGCCTCCTGATTCCCGCCCGACGACCCGGCGCGCCCCGCTGACCGAAGGGGGCCTGCGGCGGGTTCCCCGTGTCGGGGCCGGTCGATACGATCGCCGCCATGCGGCGTCCCCTGGCGGTGCTCGGCCTGCTCGTGGTGCTGCTCGCCGCCTGCCGCCCGGCCGGGCACGCCGAGCCGGCCCCCGAGGCGTTCCGGCCGGCCTGGCGGCCGGTCACCCTGCCGGTCCCGCCCGGTCTCTCCGGCCGGCTGGCGCTGCGTGACGCGGCCGCCTGCGGGGGCCGCTGGTTCGTGGTGGGCGCGGTGGTGGACGCCGCGGGGATGACCCACCCGGCGGCCTGGTCGAGCGCCGACGCGGCCACGTGGACGCCGCTGCGTCCGGTGCCGCGCAGCCCCTACGGCGAGGAGAACGTGCTGACCGCCGCGGGGTGCCGGGACGGCCGGCTGGCGGCGATCGGCGGCAAGAGCGGCGGGGTGCACGGCAATCCACGGATCAGCACGTGGCGCCAGGTGGCGGACGGTTCGCTGGTGGAGGTGCCGGCCGAGTTCGAGGTGTTCGGGGGCGCGGACGCGGTGAACGCGGGCCGGATCGCGGGCGGGCCGAGCGGCTGGCTGATCTCCGGCAACCGGGCCACCGGCGCGGCTGCCTGGGTGTCGCCGGACGGGGTGGACTTCCGGTTGGTGAGCGCGGTGCCGGGCCTGGCGACGGATGCGACGGGCCGGCCGTGGGCGGCGGACGGCACGGCGACGGCCTCGGGGTGGCTCATGGTGGGCTCGGTGCTGTCGTCGGGGCGTACCGGATCGGCGGCGGTGGTGTGGACCTCGGCGGACGGGTCGGCCTGGCGGCGCGCGGTGCTGCCGGGTGGCGGCGTGGCTGAGGACCTGCAGCGGGTGGTCCGGGTGGGGGACCGCACGGTGGCGGTCGGCCGGCGGGGTGACGGCCTGGGCGCCTGGCTGGGGGAGGGCGACGCGTGGCGGCCGGGCGGGGGCCTGGGTGGCGCGGGCACGGACGCGCCGGGCCGGGTGTGGGGGTTGGCGGCGCGCGGCGACGGTGTGTGGGCGGTGGTGGCCGGGTCGGCGGCGGGTGCGGGCTGGTTCTCCGGTGACGGCGTGCGGTGGTCGCGGGTGGCGCTGCCGGTGGCGGTGCCGGCGGGCAGCGACCGGACGGTGGCGGTGACCGCGGCGGGTGACGTGGCGTTGCTGCTGGTGGACGACGGCGGGCGGGCGGGGGTGTGGTCGGCGCGGGGTTCGTGGCGGCCCACGTGAGGCTCTCACCTGCGGGTTTCCGGTCCGTGTCGGATGTCCGATTTTCCCATCCTGCGGCCTCATGTGTTACAGCACATCTGTGAATCCGGCCACTCAACGTAACGGTTAGGTCAACCCCGCTTCTCAGGTCTACCTTCACGACCCGCTGGTGGGATAACGTCCCGGCCCAGACCGGGATCGCGGTCGGTCCGGCCCACCCTGCAAGGTCCAATTCCTGGCGGGTGGTTTTCCGGGCCATCGGACGGAGGAGGGTACGAGCCGTGAGGCAGAAGCTCGCACGGGTGCTGGGTGGCGTGGCCATCGGTGCGCTCGTTTTCAGTGGCGCGGCCTGCAAGGCTGACAGTGGTAGCGACGCGGGTGGCAGCAAGGCCGCCTGTGACCTGAAGATCGGCTTCTTCGGCCCGCTGACCGGTGACGCCGCGGGTCTCGGTATCCACATGCGCAACGGCACCAAGCTGGCCATCGACCAGTACAACAAGGACAACGCGGACTGCAAGGTCCAGATCGCCGAGTACGACTCGCAGGGTGACCCGGCCAAGGCGCCGGCCCTGGCGCAGCAGGCGGTCGGCGACAGCAAGGTCGTCGGCATCATCGGCCCGGCGTTCTCGGGTGAGTCCGAGGTCGCGGACCCGATCTTCGACGAGGCCGGCCTGCCGATCATCACCCCGTCGGCGACCCGCCCGAGCCTGAGCACCAAGAACTGGAAGATCTTCCACCGGGGCGTCGGTAACGACACCTCCCAGGGCCCGGCCGCCGGCCGGTACATCAAGAACGTCCTGAAGGCCGACAAGGTCTACGTGGTGGACGACCAGTCGGCGTACGGCGCCGGCCTGGTGGACGAGGTCAAGAAGGTCATCGGCTCGGTCGCGGGCGAGGACAAGATCCAGGTCAAGCAGACCAACTTCTCCGCCGTCGTCACCAAGATCCAGAGCAGCGGTGCGAACGTCCTCTTCTTCGGTGGCTACTACACCGAGGCCGGCCTGCTGCTCAAGCAGCTCAAGGGCGCGGGCTGGAAGGGCACGATGGTCGCCGGTGACGGTGTCAACGACGCCAACTTCATCAAGGTCGCCGGCGAGCAGGTCGCCGAGGGCACGATCCTGACCTGCCCGTGCGCCCCGGCCACCGCGGCCAAGGGCTCCTTCGTGACCGACTACAAGGCGGCCTTCGACAACGCCGAGCCGGGCACCTACGCCGACGTGTCGTACGACATCACGAAGATCATGCTCGAGGGCATCAAGGCCGGCAAGGGCACCCGCGCCGACCTGCTGAGCTTCATCAACTCCTACAACGGCACCGGCGGCGCGACCGGCGTCACCTACAAGTTCGAGGCCAACGGTGAGCTGGACCCGGCTCAGGTGCTGGTCTGGGCGTTCAAGGTGAACGCGGGCAAGGTCGTCCCCGACATCGAGATCCCCAAGGCCTGACCGGTTCGTCCGGTCCCGGCACGGGACACCAGGCGTGCGGCCGGGAGTGACTTTCTCCCGGCCGCACCGCTTGGCCGCACAGTTGGAGCCCCCACTTGAACTTCGATGAGCTCTTCGGGAACTTCCCGGCGCTGACCATCACCGGCCTGGAGCAGGGCGCGATCTACGCGCTCATCGCCCTCGGCTACACCCTGGTGTACGGCGTTCTGCGTCTGATCAACTTTGCTCACTCCGAGGTCTTCATGGTCGGTACCTTCACCGCCATGTGGACCTGGCAGGCCCTCGGCTACGACCAGAACGCGGCCGCCCCGTCCCTCGGCCCGCTGATCCTGGCGCTGATCGCCGGTCTCGTGGTGGCGATGGCCGCCTCGGCGCTCACGGCGGTCACGGTCGAGCTGGTCGCCTACCGGCCGCTGCGCCGCCGCAACGCGCCGCCGCTGGCCTTCCTCATCACCGCGATCGGCGCGTCGTTCGTGCTCGCCGAGTCGTTCGGCATCGGCACCCGCCGGGCTCCGTTCGGCCAGGCGGACCTGATCCCGTCGAAGACGGTCTTCACCCTCTTCGGCGCCGAGGTGACGAACAAGCAGCTGCTGATCCTCGGCGTCACGCTGGTCATGATGGTCGCGTTGGACCAGTTCGTGAACCGCAGCCGCCTGGGCCGGGGCATCCGCGCGGTCGCCCAGGACGCGGATACCGCCGCGCTCATGGGTGTCAACAAGAACCGCGTCATCCTGCTGGTGTTCGTGCTCGGCGGCCTGATGGCCGGCGTGGGCGCCCTGCTGTGGGACATCCGGTTCAACTACACCAAGTTCAACGTCGGCTTCCTGATCGGGCTCAAGGCCTTCGCGGCCGCGGTGCTCGGCGGCATCGGCAACCTGCGCGGCGCGCTGCTGGGCGGCCTGCTGCTCGGCGTGGTGGAGAACTACGCGTCCGGCCTCTTCGGCGGCGAGTGGAAGGACTTCACCGGCTTCGTGCTGCTGATCGTGCTGCTGATGTTCCGGCCGACCGGTCTGCTCGGCGAATCTCTCGGGAGGGCGCGCGCATGACCGCCACCGTGGACAAGAAGCGGACCGCGGGCTTCCGGAGCCGCTGGGCGGCGATGCCCAAGCAGGTGCGCTGGGCGGCGATCGCCGCGCTGATCGTCCTGCTCTACATCCTGCCCAACAAGTGGTTCTACGAGTACCTCGGTTTCCCGATCGGCAGTGACTACTTCGCCTTCTACACGACCCGCTCGGACTTCGCCGGCGTGCTCTTCGACACCGCGGTGTTCGTCCTGCTGGCCGTCGGGCTCAACGTGGTGGTCGGCTTCGCCGGCCTGCTCGACCTGGGCTACTTCGGCTTCTACGCGCTCGGCGCGTACACGGTCGCGCTGCTCACGTCGCCGGAGAGCCGGTTCGGCACGAACTGGCCGTGGCTGGCGGCGGTGCCGCTGGCGGTGATGGTGGCGATGGTCTCCGGCGTGATCCTCGGTGGCCCGACGCTGCGCCTGCGCGGTGACTACCTGGCGATCGTGACCCTCGGCTTCGCCGAGATGATCCGCCTGTACGCGGCCCGCAACGAGGGCGTCCTCCAGGGCCAGCGGGGTATCCCGGCGATCCCGCACCCACCGGGCACCGGTTCGGACGGCAAACCGCTGTTCGGGGTGGTGGACGCCCGGCCGTACTACTGGCTGATGCTGACGCTGATCCTCATCGTGCTGCTGCTGGTCCGGAACCTGGCCAACAGCCGGGTCGGCCGGGCCTGGGTGGCGATCCGCGAGGACGAGGACGCCGCCGAGATCATGGGCGTGCCCACGTTCAAGTACAAGCTGTGGGCGTTCGCCATCGGCGCCGCCGTGGCCGGCCTGACCGGGGCGGTCTTCGCCGGTAAGCAGACGTTCATCAACTCCGATCAGTTCGTGCTGGAGAGCTCCATCCTGGTGCTGGCCGCGGTGATCCTCGGTGGCGCCGGCAACATCAAGGGCGCCATCGTCGGTGGCGCGGTCACCTGGTACCTGCCGGAGTGGCTGCGCGGCATCGGCGACCTCCTCGGGGTGGAGTTCGACGCCGCCGAGTACCGGATCCTGGTCTTCGGCCTGGTCGTCATCGTCATGATGATCTTCCGGCCGCAGGGTCTCGTGCCCAACCGGCGGCGGGCGGCGGAGTTCGCCGACCGGCGCAAGGAAGCGGTTCCCCAGGAGACGGTGCCCAATGAGTGAGCCGCAGATGCACAGCGAGCGCGACGAGACCAGCGAGCGGGACATCGCCGACGACGGCCGCAGCACGGTCGGCACCCCGCCGGAGAAGGGCGCGGACACGCCGGTCGAGCCCACGCCGGGCGAGACCCCCGCGGCCGGGCGGGAGCCGCTGCTGGAGGTCGACCACGTCACCCTCCGCTTCGGCGGTGTGGTCGCCCTCAACGACGTCGCCTTCACCCTGTACAAGGGTGAGATCCTCGGCCTGATCGGCCCGAACGGCGCCGGCAAGACGACCTGCTTCAACGCCATGACGGGCGTCTACCGGCCCACCGAGGGCGAGATCCGGTTCGCCGGGCAGCGGGTCAACGGCAAGCGCCGGAGCTGGATCACCAAGGCGGGCATCGCCCGGACGTTCCAGAACATCCGGCTCTTCCCGGAGATGACCGCGCTGGAGAACGTGATGGTGGGCGCGGACGCCCACCACAAGACCAGCGTGATCGCCGCGATGCTGCGGCTGCCGCGGCACTGGCGCGAGGAGCGGCAGGGCCGCGAGAGGGCGCTCGAGCTGTTGCGCTTCGTCGGCATCGAGCGCCGCGCCGGGGACCTGGCCCGCAACCTCTCGTACGGCGAGCAGCGCCGGCTGGAGATCGCCCGGGCCCTGGCCACCGAGCCGAAACTCCTCTGCCTGGACGAGCCGGCCGCCGGCTTCACCCCGGCGGAGAAGGAGGAACTGCTCGGCCTGATCCGGAAGATCCGCGACAATGGCACGACGGTGCTGCTGATCGAGCACGACATGCGACTCGTCATGGGTGTGACCGACCGGATCGTGGTGCTGGAGTTCGGCAAGAAGATCGCCGAGGGCCTGCCGGCCGAGGTCCGGGACGACCCGAAGGTGATCGCCGCGTACCTGGGGGTGCCGACCGATGCTGCTTGAGATCAACGACCTGACCCTGCTGTACGGGCGGATCCAGGCGCTGCACGGGATCAGCCTGCACGTCGACGAGGGTGAGGTGGTGGCCCTGATCGGCGCGAACGGCGCCGGCAAGACCACCACGATGCGGGCCATCTCCGGGCTGCGCCCCGTTGCCTCCGGCTCGATCGTCTTCGACGGGACCGACGTCACCCGGATGCGGGCCGACCTGCGGGTGGTCCGGGGCATCGGGCAGGCGCCCGAGGGCCGGGGCGTCTTCCCCGGGATGACCGTCGTGGAAAACCTGGAGATGGGCGCGTACACCCGCAAGGACCGGTCGGGCGTCGCCGAGGACATGAAGATGGTCATGGACCTCTTCCCCCGGCTGCACGAGCGGCGCAAGCAGGCCGGTGGCACGCTCTCCGGCGGCGAGCAGCAGATGCTGGCGGTGGGCCGGGCCCTGATGGCCCGCCCGAAGCTGCTGCTGCTCGACGAGCCCTCGATGGGGCTCGCGCCGATGCTGATCCAGCAGATTTTCGAGATCATCACCCGGATCAACGAGCAGGGCACCACCATCCTGCTGGTGGAGCAGAACGCCCAGCAGGCGCTCTCCCGGGCCCACCGGGGTTACGTGCTGGAGACCGGCCGGATCGTCAAGGAGGGCACCGGCCGGGACCTGCTGCACGACCCGGCGGTCAAGGAGGCGTACCTGGGCGTCGCCTGAGGCGTACCCGTCGGCGGCCGGCCGTCCCCTCGCGGGGCGGCCGGCCGCCGCCGTTTCCCGGCGCCGCCGTGCGCCGGGTTGTCGGCGGTACGGACTAGAGTCGCTGCCGTGACAGCTACGACGCCGCGCCTGCTCCTCGTCGACGGACACTCCCTGGCATACCGGGCATTCTTCGCCCTGCCGGTGGAGAACTTCTCCACCACCACGGGGCAGCCGACCAACGCCGTCTACGGCTTCACCTCGATGCTGATCAACGTGCTCCGCGACGAGCAGCCCAGCCACATCGTCGTCGCCTTCGACGTCTCCCGCCGTTCCTTCCGCACCGAGAAATACGCGGAGTACAAGGCCGGCCGCAGCGAGACCCCGACCGACTTCAAGGGCCAGGTCAGCCTCGTCAAGGAGGTCCTCGCGGCGCTGCGCATCCCGGTGGTCGAGAAGGAGGGCTACGAGGCCGACGACGTCATCGCCACCCTCGCCTGCCAGGCCCGCGACCAGGGCATGGACGTGCTCATCACCACCGGCGACCGGGACGCGTTCCAGCTCGTCGGCGACCGGGTCACCGTGCTCTACCCGCGCAAGGGCGTCTCCGACCTGGCCCGGATGGACCCGGCCGCGGTCGAGGCGAAATACGGCGTGGGGCCCGGCCGCTACCGAGACCTGGCTGCCCTGGTCGGTGAGACCAGCGACAACCTGCCCGGCGTGCCGGGTGTCGGCCCGAAGACCGCCGCCAAGTGGATCAACCTCTACGACGGGGTCGAGGGCGTGGTGGCCCGGGCCGACGAGATCAAGGGCAAGGCCGGCGACAGCCTGCGCGAGCGGCTCGCCGACGTGATCCGCAACTACGAGATCAACTGCCTGGTCACCGACCTGGAGCTGCCGGTGCGCCCGGAGGACAGCCGCTGGCAGGGCTGGGACCGGGAGGCCGTGCACCAGGTCTTCGACACGCTCCAGTTCCGCATCCTGCGCGACCGTCTCTACCAATACCTGGAGGCCGTCGAGCCGGAGGCCGAGGCCGGCTTCGAGCTGGCCGGGCAGGTGCTCACCGAGCCCGGCGCCCTCGCCGGCTGGCTGGCCGCGCACGCCCCGGCCGGCACCCCGGTCGGCGTGGCGGTGAAGCTCGACACCGGCCCCAACCGGCGGCACACCGCCGCGGTGACCGGCATGGCGCTGGCCACCGCCGACGGCGCGGCCGCCTGGTTCGACCCGGCCACGCTCGGCCCCGAGGACGAGGCCGCGCTGGCCGGCTGGCTCGCCGACGAGGCCCGCCCCAAGGTGCTGCACGACAGCAAGCCGGCCGTGCTGGCCTTCGCCGCGCACGGGTGGGACCTGCAGGGCATCTCCCGCGACACCCAGATCGCCGCCTACCTGGCCCGCCCCGACCAGCGCTCCTACGACCTCACCGACCTGGCGTTGCGCTACCTGCACCGCGAGCTGCGCGTCGACGCGCCCGAGAGCGGCCAGCTCACCCTCGACGGGCTCGGCGACGACGGGGCCGCCGAGCAGAACCTGATGCTCCAGGCCCGGGCCACCCTCGACCTGGCCGACGCGATCGACGCCGAGCTGTCCCGCGACGGCGAGCAGTCCGCCCGGCTGATGGCCGGCGTCGAGCTGCCGCTCATGCGGGTGCTGGCCACCATGGAGCGCACCGGCATCGCGGCCGACACCCACTACCTCTCCGAGCTGGAGGCGCACTTCGCCGCCGAGGTGAAGGCCGCCGCCCAGGGCGCCTACGCGGCGGTCGGGCGGGAGTTCAACCTGGGCTCGCCCAAGCAGCTCCAGGAGATCCTCTTCGGCGAGCTGGGCCTGCCCAAGACCAAGAAGATCAAGACCGGCTACACCACCGACGCCGACGCCCTCCAGTGGCTCTACGCACAGAACCCGCACCCGGTGCTCGAGCACCTGTTGCGCCACCGCGACGTCGCCAAGCTCAAGATGACCGTCGACGGGCTGCTCAAGTCGGTCTCCGACGACGGCCGGATCCACACCACGTTCAACCAGACGGTGGCCGCCACCGGCCGGCTCTCCTCGACCGAGCCCAACCTGCAGAACATCCCGATCCGCACCGAGGAGGGGCGGCGGATCCGGCGCGCCTTCGTCGTCGGCGAGGGCTACGAGTGCCTGCTCACCGCCGACTACAGCCAGATCGAGATGCGGATCATGGCGCACCTGTCCTCGGACGACGCGCTCATCGAGGCGTTCAACTCGGGGCACGACTTCCACGCCGCGACCGCCTCGTCGGTCTTCACCGTCGAGGTCGACCAGGTCACCGCCGACCAGCGTCGCAAGATCAAGGCCATGAACTACGGCCTGGCGTACGGGCTGAGCGCGTTCGGCCTGTCCCAGCAGCTCGGGATCACCGCCGAGGAGGCGCGCGGGCTCATGGAGAACTACTTCGCCGGCTTCGGCGGGGTCCGCGACTACCTCCAGGAGGTGGTGGCCCGGGCCCGGCAGGACGGCTACACCTCCACCATCCTGGGCCGCCGCCGCTACCTGCCCGACCTGGTCAGCGACAACCGGCAGCGCCGGGAGATGGCCGAGCGGATGGCGCTCAACGCGCCCATCCAGGGCTCCGCGGCCGACATCATCAAGGTCGCCATGCTGCACGTCGACACCGCGCTGCGCGACGCCGGGCTGCGCTCCCGGATGCTGCTGCAGGTGCACGACGAGCTGGTCTTCGAGGTCGCCCCGGGCGAGCGGGAGGCCCTGGAGGCGCTGGTGCGCAAGGAGATGGGGGAGGCCTACCCGCTGTCGGTGCCGCTGGAGGTCTCCGTCGGCGAGGGCCGCGACTGGAACAGCGCCGACCACTGACCCGCGCACCGGCCCGACGGACGGGCCGCGGGTCGTCGCTCGCAGGTCGTGGCGAGTCGCCGTCCGCTGTTCGCGGGTGGGCGGCCGCGCGGGCGGTGGCCCGGCCGGTGCCCGCGCCGGTGACCACCACGACCCGCTGCTGTTCGGCGCTCATGCCGCCGATCGTCCGACCCTGCCGGAAGCGGCAGGGTCAAGCGACCGGGCTCAACGCCCCGGTCCCCGGCGTTCCTTCGGCGGTGCGCCGTGCCGCTCCAGGGCCTTGCGGGACGGGCCGCCGGGCGGCGGGAGCGGGCCCTTCACCGGGTCGTGGCCCCAGTTCATGAGGGAGTAGCGCCAGCGGGTCCGGCGCACGTCGCCGCTCGGTCGCTGGGCCATGTGCCGGCGGACGTACCCGACGACCTTGCGCATGTGCTTGTAGTCGGCGGCGGTGAGCTGGTCGCGCTTGCGCCGCAGCAGGTCGATGATCCGCCGGCCGGACTCGTGGCCCACCGACTCACCGCCCCGGGTGCCCTTGCGCCAGCCCACGTGCTTGGACTCGTCGGTCTCCAGCCACTTCTGGAGCTCGCCGGGCTTCATGTTCACCGCGTCGGTGAACTCCCGGTAGGTCTGCTGCGGATCGTCACCTCGACTCATGGCGCAGCACCTCCGGTCGGTGGGCGACGTCCCGGCCCGAGTCGTCGTTGCGGATCCGGTACTGCGGCTCCTCCGGCGAGGCGTTCACGGCGTGTCCGCGGACGTGCGTGCGCTCGGTGAGCTTCTCCTTGACGACCCCGTACGCCCGGCCGCTGTGGCTGGCCCAGGAGACGTGGTCGCCCCGGCGGAACTCCTCCTTCTCGGCCATGCCGTCCGGGTACCCGAGCCCGGGGAGCGGAAACGACGCCGGCTACGGAGTGATCTCGGCGATCGACAGCTTGATGTCGAAGGGCTGCGGCAGTTCGATCAGATCGGCGCTGTCGGCGACGAGCTCGTACTGCCGCTCGCCGCT
This sequence comes from Micromonospora chaiyaphumensis, assembly GCF_900091435.1. GTDB lineage: Bacteria > Actinomycetota > Actinomycetes > Mycobacteriales > Micromonosporaceae > Micromonospora > Micromonospora chaiyaphumensis. The sequence goes on along the minus strand of NZ_FMCS01000009.1, from coordinate 44,293 downwards.
CGGGCTCAACCGCTCGCTGAGCCGGTAGGCGTAGAGGTGGACCGGGTCCTGTTCGATCCGCCAGAAGAACGGGATGCCGGCGGCGGCGTACTCGGCCGGCTTGGCGAAGCGGTCGACCCGCCGGGTGCCGGGCGAGACGATCTCCACCGCGAGGATCACGTCGTGAGGCGCCACTTCCGAGGCGTTCGACGTCACCTCGGCCCGGCACAGCAGCACGTCCGGCCGGCGACTGGTGTTCCTCGCCAGTTCGACACCGACGTCCTGGGTGGCGCGGAGGTGTCGGGGCGCGTGGGTGTGCAGCCACAGGCGCAGGAGGAACGAGATGTCCTGATGGCCCAGGGTGGGGGAGGGTGTCACCTGGATGACTCCGTCGACGAGTTCGACGCGGGGGGCGTCGTCCGGCAGGTTGAGCAGGTCCTCCAGCGTGTAGTCGGCACGCTGCTGCCGGATCGGGTCAGGACACCAGGGGCCAGGTGGTGTCGCGATCGGCTCGGCGCTCACCCGCTCAGCGTAACTCGGCCCCGGTCGGGTGAGTCGCACTGATTGTCCGGTTGCCTCATGCGGCCGGTTTCTCCGCCACGAAGATGGCGGTGCCGGGGAAGAGCCGGCCGCGCAGCGGGCTCCACTGCCCCCAGATCCCCTCGTGCCCCGCCGGCCACTCCGGCTCCACCAGGTCCAGCAGGCGGAACCCGGCGCCGACCAGCTCCCGGATCCGGTCCCCGAGGGTGCGGTGCTGTTCGACGTACGTGGCGACGCCGCGCTCGTCCTGCTCCACGTACGGGGAGCGGTCGAAGTACGAGTGGACGGCGGTCAGGCCGCCCTCGCCAGGATCGTCCAGGAAGATCCAGCGCATCGGGTGGGTGACCGAGAAGACCCACCGGCCGCCCGGGCGCAGGACCCGGGCCACCTCCCGCATCGCCGCCGCCGAGTCGTCCACGAAGGGGATCGCGCCGAACGCCGTGCACACCGTGTCGAAGGCCGCGTCGGCGAACGGCAGGGCGAGCGCGTCGGCCTGCACGAGCGGCACGCGTACCCCGGTCCGGGCGGCGGCCTCGGCGGCGTGCCGCAACATGCCGGCGGACAGGTCCAGCGCGACCGGCCGGGCACCCTGAGCGGCGAGCCAGCGGGCGGCTGCGGCCGCGCCGCAGCCGAGTTCCAGGATCCGGCGGCCGGCCACCTCGCCGAGCAGCCCGGCCTCGGCCTCGCGCAGCCCTTCCGGGCACCAGACGAAGTCCACGTCGCCCAGGAACGCGCCGTGCTCGGCCTGGTAGCCGTCGGCGTCGGCGTCCCACCAGCCCCGGTTGGCCCGGCGGACCTCGGCGGCGCCCACCCGGCGCCGGGTCACCCTGTCGTCGTCCACCCGCCCACGCTAGGCCCCCGGGGGCTGCACGCGGCGGCCGGGCGGCGCTGTTGCCGCTGGGGCAGATGTGACGGACGAGACAGCTGTGGCACCTTACCGCGCGAAATCTCCGCTTTCGCAGCTGACGCGCCCGAGGAGACCTGGGAGGGCTTGCACGCTGTGGTAATGCAGCGGGTAGGCTAGACGATGCGCTCGCGGATCGTGTGCCTCGGCAGGGAGCAGGTGCGCGGTCACCGGAGCCACTAATGATCTTCTGATGGCGATCGTTCGGTGTGCCCGGCGACGGATCCGCTGGCGCGGACTGAGTCACCGCGACGCCCACGCCTGCTGTGACACCCATCCGACCGGAGCAACCGCCCACATGACGAGCAGCATCGAGGCCACCTCGAGCGCCAACAAGGTCACCGTCGACGACCTCGGCTCTGAGGAAGCTTTCCTCGCCGCGATCGACGAGACCATCAAGTACTTCAACGACGGCGACATTGTCGAAGGCACCGTCGTCAAGGTCGATCGGGACGAGGTCCTGCTCGACATCGGCTACAAGACCGAGGGCGTGATCCCCTCTCGGGAGCTGTCGATCAAGCACGACGTGGACCCGGCCGAGGTCGTTTCGGTCGGCGACCACATCGAGGCCCTGGTCCTCCAGAAGGAGGACAAGGAGGGTCGCCTGATCCTCTCCAAGAAGCGGGCGCAGTACGAGCGGGCCTGGGGCACGATCGAGAAGATCAAGGACGAGGACGGCGTCGTCCGCGGCTCGGTCATCGAGGTCGTCAAGGGTGGTCTCATCCTCGACATCGGCCTGCGCGGCTTCCTGCCCGCCTCGCTCGTCGAGATGCGGCGGGTCCGCGACCTGCAGCCGTACGTCGGTCGCGAGCTCGAGGCCAAGATCATCGAGCTGGACAAGAACCGCAACAACGTGGTCCTGTCCCGCCGGGCGTGGCTGGAGCAGACGCAGTCCGAGGTGCGCACCGAGTTCCTCAACAAGCTGCAGAAGGGCCAGGTCCGCAAGGGCGTCGTCTCCTCGATCGTCAACTTCGGCGCGTTCGTCGACCTGGGCGGCGTGGACGGCCTCGTGCACGTCTCCGAGCTGTCCTGGAAGCACATCGACCACCCGTCCGAGGTCGTCGAGGTGGGCCAGGAGGTCGAGGTCGAGGTCCTGGACGTCGACCTGGACCGCGAGCGGGTCTCGCTGTCGCTGAAGGCGACCCAGGAGGACCCGTGGCGGCAGTTCGCCCGCACCCACGCGATCCAGCAGATCGTGCCGGGTAAGGTCACCAAGCTCGTGCCGTTCGGCGCCTTCGTCCGGGTGGACGACGGCATCGAGGGCCTGGTCCACATCTCCGAGCTGGCCGAGCGCCACGTGGAGATCCCGGAGCAGGTCGTGCAGGTCGGCTCCGAGGTCATGGTCAAGGTCATCGACATCGACCTGGAGCGCCGCCGGATCTCGCTGTCGCTCAAGCAGGCCAACGAGGGCTTCGTCGAGGGCGAGGAGCACTTCGACCCGACCCTCTACGGCATGGCCGCGACCTACGACGAGCAGGGCAACTACATCTACCCGGAGGGCTTCGACCCGGAGACGGGCGAGTGGCTCGAGGGCTACGACAAGCAGCGCGAGGCGTGGGAGCAGCAGTACGCCGAGGCGCGCCAGCGCTGGGAGGCCCACACCAAGCAGGTGCAGACCTCCCGGGCCGCCGACGCCGAGGCCGCTGCCAACCCGGCTCCGGCCGTGTCCGGCACCACGACCACGACCTCGGCCCCGAGCCGTCAGGCCGAGGAGCCGGCCGGCACGCTGGCCACCGACGAGGCGCTCGCCGCGCTGCGGGAGAAGCTCGCCGGCGGCAAGTGACCCGCTGACGACCCCGGCCCGGCACGTCCGAGCTGGCGCAGTCGCTGAGGGCCCCGTCCCCGCGATCCGGTACCACCGGGTCGCCGGGGGCGGGGCCCTCGCCGTGTCCGGGGCGGGTTGGCACCGCCAACGGTGATCGGGTTGACTGTTGCGGTGCTGAGGGTGGGGTTGACCGGCGGGATCGGGTCCGGCAAGAGCGCGGTGTCCAGCCGGCTGGCGGCGCTCGGCGCGGTGGTCGTCGACGCCGACCGGATCGCCCGCGAGGTGGTCGCACCGGGCAGCGAGGGCCTCGCCGAGATCGTCGCGACGTTCTCCGACGGGGTCCTCGACGCCGACGGGGCGCTGGACCGGGCCGCCCTGGGCGCCGTGGTCTTCGGCGACGAGGCCGCCCGCCGCCGGCTGGAGGCCATCACCCACCCCCGGGTGCGCGCCCGCACCGCCGAGCTGGTCGCCGGGGCGCCCCCCGACGCCGTCGTGGTCAACGACGTGCCGCTGCTCGTCGAGGTGGGGCTCGCGCCCACGTACCACCTGGTGCTTGTCGTGCAGGCGGCGGTGACCACCCGGCTTGCGCGGCTGGCCCGCGACCGCGGCATGGACCGGGCGGAGGCCGAGCGGCGGATCGCCGCGCAGGCCGACGACGCCCGCCGGCAGGCGGCCGCCGACGTGCTGCTCGACAACGACGGCACGCTGACCGACCTGCACGCCGCCGTGGACACCCTCTGGCACGAGCGCCTGCTGCCCTACGAGCGCAACGTCCGGGAGCACCACGCCGTCCGGCCCGAGCGGGTGGTGCTCACCGAGCCCGACCCCACCTGGCCCCAGCAGTACGCCCGACTGGCCGCCCGCATCCGCCACGCGGCCGGCGGCGACCTGCGGGTCGACCACATCGGCTCCACCGCCGTGCCCGGGTTGGCCGCCAAGGACGTCATCGACATCCAGCTCACCGTGCCGTCGCTCGCCGAGGCGGACGGGCCGCTCGCCGAGCGGCTCACCGACGCCGGCTTCCCCCGGCTGCCCGGCGACTGGTGGGACAACCCCCGCCCGCCCGGCAGCCGCCGGTGGAAGAAGCGGCTGCACGGCAGCGCCGACCCCGGCCGTCCCGTGTACCTGCACGTGCGCGTGGCGGACTCGCCCGGCTGGCGGTACGCCCTGCTGATGCGCGACCACCTGCGCGCGGACCCGGGGCAGCGGGCCGCGTACCTGGAGGTGAAGCGGGAACTGGCGGCCTCGGCCCCGGACAGCGCCACCTACGGCACGCTGAAGGACCCCTGGTTCGACGAGGAGCACCTGCGGGCCGAGGAGTGGGCCGCGCAGACCGGCTGGCGACCCTGAACCCGCTCACCGGCGTGCCGGCGGTGTCCTGACCGTCCGCTCAGCGGCGTGCCGCCGGCGCCCGCACCGTGCGCTCCGCGCCCGGCAGCGCCGGCACCCGACCCGGCGTGAGGTCGAGCTGCGCCCAGACGCCCCGCTCGGTCCGCAGCTCCAGCCGGCGCGGCAGCCCGTTCCGGTCGATCCACCAGCGCAGCCGGCCGCGTACCTCGATGACGTCCACCGTCCGGTCCGCCACCCGGTCGTCGCGGATCCGGACCGCCGGGGTCGCCGCCACGGTGGCGTCGCCGCCCCGCAGCAGCGCCGCGTCGAGCAGCCGCTCCACATCGTCGCGCGGCGGCTGCCCGGACGCCCGGACCAGCCCGTCCGGCGCGGGCAGCGGCGGGTCCGCCGCGTCGCCCGCCGGCACCACGAGCCGGGCCACGCGTCCCGGCCGCGCCCGCACCAGAGTGCGGCGCCCGGGATTGTCACCCTCCACCACCGACAGGTACGCCGTGGAGCCCGCCCAGCTCACCCAGCCGCTGCCGTGCAGGTCGCCCGAGGGGGCCGCGAGGGTGAGGCCGGCGCCTCCGGCGGCGCGCAGCCGGGCGGGCAGCCGGACCAGCCGGTCGGCCTCGGCATCGGAGAGCGCCCGGGGCAGCCCGGGCCGCCCGCCCAGCGCGTCCACGGGGCGCAGCGTGGGGCGGTCGCTGCGCGCCAGTTCGACGGTGACCGGAGTGCCGTCCGGCAGGCGTCCGGCCAGGCGATGCAGCCGGGCGTCCCCGTCGACCCAGAGCCGGGCCCGCCGGTCCGGGTCCTGCACGCCGGGGTCGTTCGTGGCGAGGGGAGCCTGGAGCACGTCCACCGGGACCCCGTTCACGGTCTCCTGGCGCAGCCAGCGCGCCTCGGGGACGGCCGGGTCGACCCGGGCCGCGCCGAGCCCGAGCAGCAGGTCCCGCACCGCGGGCAGGCCCCGCCCGGCCGGCAGCTCCCGCACCCGCCACCGGTCCGCCGGAGGCACCAGCGGGGGCGGGGCGGGCGCGGGCGTCGCGGCGGGATCGGGCCGGACCAGCAGCGTCGACGAGGTCGCCTGGACCAGTCCCCGCTCGACGCCCGCGCCGGGCCCGCTCACGTCCAGGTAGACCAGCGGCCGGGCCCAGTCGACCCAGCCGACCAGCTCGGTCCGGTCGCCGCCCGCGCCCACGGTGACCCGGACCCCGGCGCGGACGTCGCGCTGGTTGGTGACCCGCAGGGCGGCCAGCCGGTCGGCCTCGGCGGCGGTGAGCGGGCGGGCCGTCTCGGTGGGCTCCGCCGGCTCCGGCGACCAGCTCAGCAGGCCGGCGACCAGGGCGGCCGCCGAGGCCGTGGCCGCCGCCGCGAGCGCGACCAGGACGGCGCGGCGGCGGGTCGGCGGCTCGGACGGATCGCCCGTCCCGTCCAGCTCCGGGTCGCCGGGCGGCTCGAACGGGTCGGCCGGCCGCTCCCGGGTCACCGGGTCGGCGCGCGGGCGGCGGCCGGGGGAGCCGGCGGGTCGGCTGGTCACGGCGCCGGCGCGGCGGTGACCGCGGCCGGGTTCGCGGGGGACGGCCGTCGCGCCCGGCACGGTGGGGGCGTCGACGACGCTGCCGGCGGACGCCGGTGTGCGTGGCCGTTTCCGCGCCCCGGTCGACGCGGCCTTCGTCTCGGACGGCAGGTGGCCGGGGTGATGGGCGGCCGGTGGTTCGGTGGGCGGCGGGCCGGGTGTGCGGCGTGGTCCTGCGCTGCGCCCGTCGCCGGAGTCGTCGTTCGCGGCGGATGGGTCGCCACGATCTTCCGGCTGCTCGGCCGGGCAACCGCTCGTCGGCTCGGCGCGTAAGCGGTCTGGTCCCTCGCTGCGCCCGTCGTCCGATCTTGGAGAGTTGCCGTTCGTGGCGGACGGCACGTCTCCAAGATCCGCAGGCTCCGGCCCGGTGGGTGGGGCCGATGGCTCCGTGGCCGGTGCGCGGTCGTCGGCGGGCCGGTCTGTGGAGGGCGGTGCGACCGGGCCGGCCGGAGCGCTGCCGGCGGGGGCAGCGGGCGCCGTGCGAGCTGGCGGTTCGGGCGCGGCAGCGTCAGTGGGCTCGGTGGGGAGCGGGCCGGTGTCGCGGGTGCGAGGGCGTCGCGGCCGGCGGCCGGGAGAGGTCTCCACGAGTGCACAACGCGGCTGCCGGGTTTCGGTGACGAGCAGGGGCGCTCGCGGCGGCCGGTCAGCGCTTCGAGCGCGACCACCTCGGGCGCGCACGCCGGTCTCTCGGGTGCTGCGACCCCGGGTGCCGGGGGCGGCCGGGCCCCGGAGGGGCGGCCACCGGCCCGGTCGGCCGCCGCGAGCGGCCTACGGTACGAGGGTAGTCCGGTGAGATGAGCCACACAATGGGAATATCGAAGCCGATCAGGGACGGTACGCGGTCGGCCCGGAAGTGTCGGACCGCGGGCGTACCGTTGAGGTCATGGCGCTCGACATTCCCCGGCTCGACGGCCGCTTCCAGGTCGTCAGCGAGTTTCAGCCGGCCGGTGACCAGCCGGCTGCCATCGACGAGCTTGAGCGTCGCGTGCGCGGCGGCGACCGCAACACGGTGCTGCTCGGCGCGACGGGCACCGGCAAGAGCGCCACCACGGCATGGCTGGTCGAGCGACTGCAACGGCCGACCCTGGTGCTCGCGCCCAACAAGACCCTCGCCGCGCAGCTCGCCAAGGAGTTCAGCGAGCTGCTGCCGCACAACGCGGTCGAATACTTCGTCTCCTACTACGACTACTACCAGCCCGAGGCCTACATCCCCCAGACCGACACCTACATCGAGAAGGACTCCTCGATCAACGAGGAGGTCGAGCGGCTGCGGCACTCGGCGACCATGTCGCTGCTCACCCGGCGCGACGTGATCGTGGTGGCCACGGTGTCGGCGATCTACGGCCTGGGCACGCCGGAGGAATACCTCGACCGCGCCGTGCGGGTCAAGGTGGGGCAGGAGCTCGACCGCGACCAGTTGCTGCGCCGGCTGGTCGACATTCAATACACGCGCAACGACATGGCCTTCCAGCGCGGCACCTTCCGGGTGCGCGGCGACACGTTGGAGATCATCCCGGCCTACGAGGAGCTGGCCGTCCGGATCGAGCTGTTCGGCGACGAGATCGAGAAGCTCTACTACCTCAACCCGCTCACCGGTGACGTGGTCCGCGAGGTCGACAGCTTGATGATCTTCCCGGCCACCCACTACGCGGCCGGTCCGGAGCGGATGGAGCGGGCGATCCGCGACATCGAGGTCGAGCTGGGCGAGCGGCTGGCCGAGCTGGAGCGGCAGGGCAAGCTGCTGGAGGCGCAGCGGCTGCGGATGCGCACCACCTACGACATCGAGATGATGCGCCAGGTCGGCTTCTGCTCCGGCATCGAGAACTACTCGATGCACATCGACGGCCGGCTGCCTGGCAGCCCGCCGCACTGCCTGCTCGACTACTTCCCCGACGACTTCCTGACCGTGGTTGACGAGTCGCACGTGACCATTCCGCAGATCGGCGGCATGTACGAGGGCGACGCCTCCCGCAAGCGGATGCTGATCGACCACGGCTTCCGGCTCCCCAGCGCGGCCGACAACCGCCCGCTGCGCTTCGACGAGTTCCTGGAGCGGGTCGGCCAGATGGTCTTCCTCTCCGCCACGCCCGGCCCGTGGGAGCTGGAGCAGGCCCAGGGTGAGTTCGTCGAGCAGGTGATCCGCCCCACCGGCCTGATCGACCCCGAGGTCATCGTGAAGCCCACCAAGGGCCAGATCGACGACCTCATGCACGAGATCAAGCTGCGCACCGAGCGGGACGAGCGGGTCCTGGTCACCACGCTGACCAAGAAGATGGCCGAGGACCTCTCCGACTACCTGCTCGAGAACGGCATCCGGGTGCGCTACCTGCACTCGGAGGTCGACACGCTGCGCCGGGTGGAGCTGCTGCGCGAGCTGCGCAAGGGCGACTACGACGTGCTGGTCGGCATCAACCTGCTCCGCGAGGGCCTCGACCTGCCCGAGGTCTCCCTGGTGGCGATCCTCGACGCCGACAAGGAGGGTTTCCTGCGCAGCGGCCGGTCGCTGATCCAGACCATCGGCCGCGCGGCCCGTAACGTCTCGGGCCAGGTCCACATGTACGCCGACAAGATCACCCCGTCGATGGCGGACGCGATCGACGAGACCAACCGGCGCCGGGCCAAGCAGATCGCGCACAACGAGGCCAACGGCATCAACCCCGAGCCGCTGCGCAAGAAGATCCACGACATCCTCGACGACATCTACCGCGAGGCGGAGGACACCGAGAACAGCCGGGTCGGCGGGGCGGTCCGGCAGCTGTCGCGGGGCAAGGCGCCGGTCAAGGAGACCCGCAGCCGCAGTCGCGGCGCCGCCGCGACCCCGTCCCGGGAGGGGATGGCCCGGGCCGACCTGGCCAACCTCATCCAGGAGCTCAACGACCAGATGCTCGCCGCCGCGCGGGAGCTCCAGTTCGAGCTGGCCGCGCGGATCCGCGACGAGGTCGCCGACCTCAAGAAGGAACTTCGCGGGATGGACGCCGCAGGGGTGAAGTGACGGACCGGGATCGGGGGAGGCCGCCGTGCTCACCGAGGCCGTGATCGGGCTCCCCGACCCCCGGCTCCGGCCCTACGTCGACCGCTACCTCGGCTACCGCGAGCACGCCGCCCGCCCGCTGGTGCGCCGGGAGGCGGCCGGCGCCTTCGTGGTGCTGATCCTCGGCTGGGGCGCCCCGCTCGACGTCACCGACGCGCGGGCCGCCGACCGGGGCGCGTACGGGACGAACGCCTTCCTGGCCGGGCCGTTCGACGGTTGGTGCGCGACCCGGACGGCCGGCGAGGGCGTCGGTGTGCAGGTGCTGCTGACCGCCCCGGCGGCCCGCCGGCTGCTCGGGCTGCCGCTGGGCGAGCTGGCCAACCGGGCGGTCTCCGTCGACGGGCTCGACGGGTGGCTGGCCCGGCTGCGCGACGAGCTGGCCGAGCTGCCCGACTGGGCGACCCGGTTCGCCCGGCTCGACGCCGCGCTCGCCGCGCGGCTGGCGGCGACCGGGCCGGTCGACCCGCGCCTGCTGGCGGCCTGGCGGCTGCTCGACGGCAGTGGCGGCGGGCTGGGCGTCGGCGCGCTCGCCGAGGAGGTCGGCTGGAGCCGCCGCCACCTGGCGGTCCGGTTCCGGCACGAGTTCGGCCTGCCACCGAAGACCGTCGCCCGGCTGATCCGCTTCCAGCGGGCGTACACCATGGTGGGCCGCACGCTGGTCACCGCCGCCGCACCGGCGGGCACCTCGGTGCCCCCGCCTCCGAGCGGGCGGCGCGGGGACGGAGACGGGTGGGCGGAGCTGGCGGTGCGGTTCGGCTACTACGACCAGTCCCACCTCATCCGGGAGTTCCGCGAGTTCGCCGGGGCCACCCCCGCGGCGCTGGCCGGGTCACATTCGTCCAATCCGGCCTGACCGGCGCGGCGGCAGACTCGGGCCATGCGAAGCATCTATCCGGTCCTCCGGTATCCCGACGCCCGCGCCGCCGTCGACTTCCTCCGGTCCGCGTTCGACCTCACCGTCCACGAGGTGCACGAGGGGCCCGACGGCACGGTGCGGCACGCCCAGCTCGGCTACGGCGACGACCTCGTCATGGTCGGACCGGGGCCGGCCCCGGCGACCCGGCCGGCCGACGACGACTACCGCGTCTACGTGGCCGTCGACGACGTCGACGCGCACCACGAGCGGGCCAGGGCGGCCGGCGCGGAAATCGTCCGGCCGCCCTTCGACACCGACTACGGCTCCCGCGACTACGTCGCCCGTGACCTGGCCGGTCTCGTCTGGTCCTTCGGCACCTACCGTCGCCTGACGGCGACGATAGCTCTCTGCGAGCAAGGTATTGCCCTGTGTGACGGTGGTGCGTACTCTCCCACGGTGGGGAGGCGCACATGCCGTTGTCAGCAAGTCCTGTGGTCCGGCGGGTGCGGCTCGGCGCGGAACTGCGCCGGCTGCGCCGCCGGGAATCGCTCACCCTGGAGCAGGTCTGCGGCCGGCTCGGCTGGGCGTCCACATCGAAGCTGTCCCGCATCGAGCTGGGGCAGAGCCGGCCGGACCTGGCCGACGTGCTCGACCTGCTCGACGTCTACGCCGTGCCACCCCACCAGCGCGACGAGCTGATCGTCATCGCCCGGGACGCGGCCACCGGCCGCGGCTGGTCGAAGGCGCTGGGCGAGATGGGGGAACGGCAGCGGGCGTACGCGGAGCTGGAGGCGGGCGCGGTCCGCATCGTGGACTACCAACCGGCGCTCGTGCCCGGGCTGCTCCAGACCCCCGACTACGCGCGGCTGCGGGTGTCGGCCGGCGCCCTGCTCGCCGACGACGTCGACGTGGAGGCCGACGTCCGCGCCCGCGCGGTGCGGCAGGAGGTGCTGTGCCGGCCAGAGCCGCCGGACTACACCGCGCTGATCGACGAGCGGGCCTGCGACCCCGGTGGCCTGCCCGTCGAGGTCTGGCGGGAGCAGCTCCGGCACCTGGCCGTCCTCGCCGAGCGGCCGCACGTCACCATCCGGCTGCTGCCCCGCGACGCGTCCCCCTCCGGCGACCTGCACCCGCTCGCGCCGTTCTCCTACTACGCCTATCCGGACCCGGCCGACCCGCGCACGGTGCTGGTGGAGACGCTCACCACCGACCTGCGACTGATCGCGGAGGCGGACGTCGCCCGCTACGAGCGGCTGGTCGAGCGGCTGCTCGCGGCGGCGCTGCCGGAGGAGGAGACGGTGGAGCTGCTCACCCGGCGGCTCGGCCCCGTGCCGGTGCCCCGACCCCGCGAGCCGCACGAACCCGACTGAACCGAGCGGCGTCGACGCGCGGTCCACCGGGCCCGGCGCCCCCGATTACCGTCGGGACACTGTCCTGCCCGGCGCGGCGTCGACGCGCGGTCCACCGGGCCCGGCGCCGCCGATTACCGTCGGGACACTGTTCTGCCCGGCGCGGCGTCGACGCGCGGTCCACCGGGCCCGGCGCCGCCGATTACCGTCGGGACACTGTTCTGCCCGGCGCGGCGTCGACGCGCGGTCCACCGGGCCCGGCGCCGCCGATTACCGTCGGGACACTGTTCTGCCCGGCGCGGCGTCGACGCGCGGTCCACCGGGCCCGGCGCCCCCGATTACCGTCGGGACCGGTGGCCGGCGCGTCGAGCGCAGGCTATGTGAGGGGTACGACAGCTCAGGCGGGCACGTCGAGGAAGTGCTCGACCAGCGGCGGGCCGGCGAAGTACGGGCCGATCAGCTCCCGCCACTGCGGGAAGCGCTCGCTCTGCCGGAAGTTGACGTCGTGCGCCTCGACCGAGTCCCACTCGACCAGCAGCACGAACCGGGACGGCGACTCGACGCCCCGGGTCATCCGCACCGAGCGGCAGCCCTCGGTGCCGGCGAGGATCGGGCGCGCCTTCGCGTAGGCGGCGGCGAAGTCGTCCTCGTGCCCGGGCGTCACGTCGATGAGCGCGACCTCAAGAACCATGCCCGAAGCCTCGCACGCCGGTCGCCGGCGGGTATGCCCCGGGGGCTGTTCCGCGCGCCACACCCCCTCTAGGGTGGGCGCTCGGGAAACGGGGGAGGGACACCATGCTGGACTGGCTCACCGCCACGGCGTTCACCGTCCTGGGCGCCGGCACCACCTGGGCCGAGCTGCTCGGCTTCGCCACGGGTGTGGTCAACGTCTGGCTGGTGGCCCGGCAGCACATCGCCAACTGGCCGATCGGCATCGCCAACGTGCTGCTGCTGATGCTGCTGTTCTGGACCGCCGGCCTGTACGCCGACGCCGGCCTCCAGGTCGTCTACGTCGTCCTGGGCGTCTACGGCTGGTGGCACTGGCTCTTCGGCGGGGAGCGGCGCAGCCGGCTGGCCGTGGCCCGGACCGGCCGGCGCGAGTGGTGGGCGCTCGGCGTGGCCGGCGTGCTGCTCACGGCCGGGCTCTGGGCGCTGCTGGACCGGGCCACCGACTCCACGGTGCCGCTGGCCGACGCGGTCACCACCGCGCTGTCCCTGCTGGCCACCTACGGCCAGACGCGCAAGCTGGTGGAGAGCTGGTGGCTGTGGATCGCCGCCGACCTGATCTACATCCCGCTGTACGCGTACAAGGGACTCTGGCTGACCGGTGGTCTCTACCTGATCTTCCTGGCGCTCTGCGTGGTCGGGCTGCGGGAGTGGCGGGCGGACCTGCGTCGGCGGTCGGCGGCGACCCCGGTGCCGCCGGGCCCGGCCCCCGTCGCGGCGTGAGCGGGCGGGGCGAGCCGGGCCGGGAGTTCCGGCACGGCCTCGTGGTGGGGAAGTTCTACCCGCCGCACGCCGGGCACCACGCGCTGATCGAGGCGGCGGCGGCCCGCTGCGCGGCGGTCACCGTGGTGGTCGCCCCGTCCCGACGCGAGTCGATCCCGCTCGACCTGCGGGTGGCCTGGCTGCGCGAGGCGCACGCCGCGACGCCCTGGGTGCGGTTCGTGGGGCGGTACGACGATCACCCGGTGGACTACGCCGACCCGGCGATCTGGGACCTGCACTGCGCGGTGTTCGCCGACGCGCTCGGCGGGGAGCCGGTGGACGCGGTCTTCTCCTCCGAGGCGTACGGCGAGGAGTTGGCCCGCCGGTTCGACGCGGTCGCGGTCTGCGTGGACCTGGACCGGCGGGCCGTGCCGGTCTCCGGCACCGCGGTGCGCGCGGATCCGGCGGCGCACTGGTGGCGGCTGAGCCCGCCCGTGCGGGCCTGGCTGGTCCGCCGGGTCGTGGTGGTGGGGGCCGAGTCGACGGGCACCACGACGATGGCGGCGGCGCTCGCCGCGCACTACGGCACGCCCTGGGTTCCGGAGTACGGCCGCGAACTGACCGAGCGCAAGCTCGCCGGGCTGCGGCGTGCCCGGCCGGGGGCGACGGTCTTCGACGTCACGTGGGACCGGGACGACTTCCTGGAGGTGGTGCGCGAGCAGCAGGCCGCCGAGGACGCGGCGGCCCGGGCCGCCGGCCCGCTGCTGTTCTGCGACACCGACGCCCGGGCCACGGCGATCTGGGAGGAGCGCTACCTCGGGTCCTCGTCGGAGGCGGTCCGGGCGGCCGCCCGCCGGCCGGCGCTGTACCTCCTGACCGACCACGAGGGGGTGCCCTTCGCCGACGACGGCCTGCGCGACGGGGAGCACCTGCGGGCCTGGATGACCGGCCGGTTCCGCGAGGAGCTGGCCGGCTGCGGGGTGCCGGTGGTCGAGCTGCGCGGGCCGCACGAGGAGCGGCTGGCGACCGCCGTCGCCGCCTGCGACGCCCTGCTGGCCGCGGGCTGGTCCTTCGCCGACCCGCTCCTTCCCGAACACCTAGCCTCCTAGGACGCCCTAGGCCGTGAGGCCCGCGCCACGAGAGCTGTCCCACACCAGAACACCCGTACCCCGGCAAACGGGGCCCCCGAAGATGCGGCACCCCGGGCCGATGGTGAACAATGGCGGCCGAGGAGGGGAGTATTCCCTCGCGACGGAGTCGTCAGCACGGAAGAGCGCCGGCCCCCCGGTGGCACGACCCGGCTCCGTCGGTCAGCGATCCGCACCCCGGATCGGTGGCGGAAGAGACCTCCGACAGTCACCAGAGTCAGCGTCGACGCACCCCGGCCCCTCACCCGGCGTACGGTGTGCCCGACGCTGTGTGTCTGCCGGAGGATGGATTTGAACGTGTCCGGATGGGTGTGGGCGGGGACCCTGGTCGTGATGACCGCGGTCCTGCTGGTCGACCTGTTCATCATCGGTCGCCGCCCGCACGAGCCGAGCGTCCGCGAGTCGAGCCTGTGGGTCGGCTTCTACGTGGGGCTGGCCCTGATCTTCGGGGCGGGTCTGTGGCTCACCTCAGGCCCCAGCGTGGCGGGCCAGTTCTACACCGGGTGGCTCACCGAATACAGCCTCTCGGTGGACAACCTTTTCGTCTTCGTGATCATCATGGCCCGCTTCGGGGTGCCCCGGCGGTACCAGCAGAAGGTGCTGCTCGTCGGCATCCTGCTGGCGCTGGTCATGCGCGGCGGTTTCATCGCCGCCGGCGCCGCGCTGATCTCCCAGTTCTCCTGGGTCTTCTACATCTTCGGCGCGTTCCTGATCTACACGGCGGTCAACCTGGCCCGCCAGGGGGAGCCGGACGAGGACGAGTTCAGCGAGAACCTGCTGATCCGGTGGAGCCGCAAGGCGCTGCCGCTGTCCCGTGACTTCGACGGGGCGCGGATGACCACCCACGAGAACGGGCGGCGGCTGTTCACCCCGATGCTGATCGTGATGATCGCGATCGGCACCACCGACCTGATCTTCGCGCTCGACTCGATCCCGGCGATCTTCGGCATCACCCAGGAGCCGTACCTGGTGTTCACCGCGAACGTGTTCGCGCTGATGGGGCTGCGGCAGCTCTACTTCCTGCTCGGCGGCCTGCTGGACCGGCTGATCTACCTCAGCTACGGCCTGGCCGTGGTGCTCGGCTTCATCGGGGTCAAGCTGGTCCTGGAGGCCCTCGCCGACAACAACCTGCCGTTCGTCAACGACGGCCGGCACGTGGGCTGGGCCCCGCACATCCCCATCTGGCTCTCGCTCACCGTCATCCTCGGCACCCTCGCCGTGGCCACCGCGGCCAGCCTGGTCAAGTCGTCCCGGGACCGGCGCCGCGAGCTGGCCGAGGCCCGCCGCTGACCGGACCCGCACGCAGAAGGGGCGCCCCCGTGCTCGGGGGCGCCCCTTCTCGGCGTACGGGTCAGATCCGGTGGGCGCCGACCAGCGTGGCCTCCCGGTCCGGCGGGAGCCGCTCCTCGACGACCAGGCGCTTCACGTAGCAGGCGTGCAGCATCCGCCGTACGTCGCCCTGCGGCTCGGTGCTGACGATGCCGATGTGGTGGATCCGGCGGCCGGGCCGGGCGAAGAAGTAGAGGTCGCCGGGGCGTTCCTCGCCGAGCGCCAGGGGAGTGGTGGCCTCGGCCTGGTCGTCGGCGTCACGGGGCAGGGTGAGCCCGTGGCGGCGCCAGGCCAGGTGCACCAGGCCCGAGCAGTCGATGCCGTCGGTGGACAGCCCGCCCCAGATGTAGATGAGGCCGCGCAGCCGCTCGGCGAGGGCGAGCACCTCCTTGGCCTCCGGCCGCTCCGCGGGCAGCGGGACCAGGTCGCCCTCCGGGGCCCAGAGCGGCTCGGCGTGACCGGGCGCGAAGACCGGCCGCCAGCCGTCGACCGGCCGGCCGGCCGGGGCGAGGCGGGTGCCGAGGATCACGCCGGGCAGGGCCGGCGGGCCGTCGGGGGTGGTGTGCAGCGCGGTGTGGAGGGCGTCCACGACCAGCGGGGTGACCGGCGGGCCGGGCTCCGCCGGAGCGGTGAGCTGGGCGGTGGGCAGCCACCCCGGATAGCCGCGGACGTCGAGCTTGGCGGCGGGCTGGGCCAGGGCGACGACCTGTGCCCAACCGTCGGCGCGTACCTCGGTGACCAGCACCCGCTCGCCGAGCAGCAGCTGGGTCAGGACGCATTCGCCGACCTGCTGGTCGCGGTCCATGCCGGCGATCCAGGTGGCGACGTCCGGCGTCACGCCCAGTGCGGGGCGGTCGGTCGGACGGACCGCCTCGGGGGCGGTCCAGAGGGTGGCCACCGGCACCCGGACGACGGCCTCGCGGCCCGGCTGAACCATCATGCCCACCCCCACCTCGCGTCCCTTGGGCGACCCTATGAAAAATTCCAACGGCACTCAACCACGCGGCTGAACCTTTGCTTCATTCACGCTCGAAATGCCCAGCCCAGGGGCGTCCGGCAGGACGACGGTCGCGCCGTCGTACCGGATCCCGCCGGCGACCGGCGACCAGGCCAGCCACCAGGCGGCGTCGAGGTCCGACACGGCCGTGGTGCCGTAGGCGGCGACCAGGCTCGCCGCCGCGCCGAGCCCGACCTGGCTCTCCATCATCGAGCCGACGATGGTGCCCATGCCCTGTGCGGCGGCCAGGTCGAGCAGCGTCCGGGCGGTGTGCAGGCCGCCGCACTTGGCCAGCTTGACGTTGACCATGTCAGCCGCCCGGCGGCGGATCACCTCGACCAGGTCGCGCAGGTCGAACACCGACTCGTCGGCGAGGACCGGCAGCTCCACCCGGTCGCTGACCCAGGCCAGCCCGTCCAGGTCGCGCCGGTGCACCGGCTGCTCGACCAGTTCGACGTCGAGCCCGGCGTCCTCGATGCCGCGGATCACCCGGACCGCCTCGCGCGGGGTCCAGCCCTGGTTGGCGTCCAGCCGGATCCGCACCTCGGGCCCGACCGCGGCGCGGACCGCGCGTACCCGGTCCAGGTCGCCCCGCGCGTCGGTGCCGACCTTGAGCTTCAGCACGGTGAATCCCTCGGCCCGGCGCCGGGTGGCCGCCGCGGCCAGGTCCACGGCGTCGCCGGCGGCCAGGGTGACGTCCGTGGGGATGCGCAGCGTCGTGCCGCCGAGCAACCGCACCAGGGGTACGCCGAGCCGCCGCGCGGCCAGGTCGTGCAGGGCGACGTCGACGGCGGCCCGGGCCGACTCGTTGCCGACGACGGCACGGCGCACCTCGGCGCAGCGGGCCTGGAGGTCGTCGGCGTCCCGCCCGGTCAGCAGCGGCCCGAGGAGTTGCTGCACGCACGCCTCGGCGCCGGCGATCGACGCGCCGGTCACCTGCCAGACCTGCGGCGCCTCGCCGAAACCGGACCGCCCGTCGCTGTCCACCACCTCGACGACCAGGGTGTCCACGGTGGTGGTGCGGCGCAGCGCGGTGACGAACGGGGTGTGTAAGGGGGCCGAGAGCCGGTGGGTGCGTACCGCCGCGATCGTCATGTGGGGCACCCTATACGGAGCTGACGGCGAACCGGGGAGGGCCGATGACCGGGCGGGACTGGGAGCTGGTGGGCGCGCCGAACGCCCGTGACCTGGGCGGGCTGCCCACCTCGGACGGGCGGCGGGTACGCGCCGGCCGGCTGATCCGCACCGCGGCGCTGGGCCGGCTCACCGACGAGGACCTGCCGGTGCTGGGCAAGCTCGCCCCGGCCTGCGTGGTGGACCTGCGGCACGCCACCGAGCAGGCGGTCGCCCCGCCCGACCGCCTGGCCGGCGAGCCGCGGCTGGTGCACCTGCCGGTCTACGACGCGGCCCACCCGGTGTTCACCTACGTCTCGGCGGTGCTGCTCGGCCACGACCTCGACGCGTACGAGGAGTTGGCCCGGGACGGGATGCCGGGGGCGATGGCGGCGATCTACCGCTGGTTCGTCACCGGCGACTCGGCCCGGGAGGGGTTCGGGACGGCGGTGCGGCTGGCCGCCGA
Source organism: Micromonospora chaiyaphumensis (assembly GCF_900091435.1). GTDB lineage: Bacteria > Actinomycetota > Actinomycetes > Mycobacteriales > Micromonosporaceae > Micromonospora > Micromonospora chaiyaphumensis. Next base: position 26,480 of record NZ_FMCS01000009.1, on the reverse strand, counting down.
CGGGGCCAACCTGCCGCTGCTGTTCCACTGCTCGGCCGGCAAGGACCGCACCGGCTGGCTGTCGGTGGTGCTGCTCACCGCGCTCGGGGTGGACGAGCCGGTGATCCGGGCGGACTACCTGCGGCACAACGAGCTGACCGAGAGCCTGCGCGAGGTGCTGCTGGCCGCCATGACCCGCCGCCGGCCGGATCTGGACCCGGCCGTCGCCCGGCCGCTGCTGGAGGTGCGTCCGGACTACCTGGACGCCGCGTACGACGAGGTGCGCCGGGTGCACGGCACGTTCGACGCGTACCTGCGCGACGGCCTCGGGCTCACCGACGCGACGCTGGCCGCGCTGCGCGCGAACCTGCTGGAGTAGCGGTCACCCGGCCAGGTCGTGCCGGGCCGCCCAGACCGCCGCGGAGACGTGCGCGATGAGCCGGCAGGCGTCGTCCTCCTCCTCGCCGCTCGGGCCGCCGTCGGCCAGGTCGGTGGTGGTGCAGACCACGACGGCGTACGGCGGGGCGTCCTCCGGGAACACCACGCCGGCGCCGTGGCGGATGCCGCGTACCCAGCCGTTCTTGTGCGCGATGCGGGTGCCCTCGGGCAGCCCGGCGGCGAGGTCCTCGCGGTGTTCCTGCGCGAACAGCACGTCGAGCATGGCCGCGCAGCCGGCGGGCGAGGCGAGCGGCCCGGGCTGGCGGGCGCCCAGCGCCAGGCCGCCGAGCAGGGCGGCCAGGTCGGCGGCGGTGACCAGGTTGTCGATCCCGGCGTCGCGGGCCGCGAAGTCCTCGATGCCCCGGCCGGTGACGCTGTGCCGGGCGCCGGCCAGCGTCCACGCCTCGGTCAGCGCGGGCAGGCCGACCTGACCGATGCAGAGGTTGGTGGCCAGGTTGCTGGAGCGGACGATCATCCGTTCGGCGAGCCAGCGCAGGGGAGCCTCGCCGCCCACCCGCGCCCAGACCGCGTCGTCGTTGTCGTAGCTGCGGGCGTTGGTGAACCGGGGCGTGCCGGGCAGCGCCGAGTCGAAGCTGTTGCGCACCGGGACGGGCGCGTCCAGGTCCAGCCGGCCGGCCTCGGCGGCGCGGTGCAGCGCCACCAGCACGGCGACCTTCATGGTGCTGGCCGCGTAGTGGGTGGCGTCGGCGTGCCGGGTCCAGGTGGGCGGGGCGCCGAGCCGCCCCACGTACGCGGAGACGGTGCCGGGCACCTTGTCCAGGTGCGCGTCCAGGTCCTCCCAGGTCATGCCGGTGACCGTAGCGGATCATCGCCGGGGCTGCGGTCCGGGCCGGGCGGGGTCTAGCGTGCGGAGATGACGATCGCCGCGTACGACGCCATCGCCGACTGGTACGACGACTACGTCACGACCACCGCCACCGACTACAGCGAGCGGGTCCGGGCGGTGCTGGCCGACCTGCTCGGGCCGGGTTCCGGGCGCTGCCTCGACCTGTGCTGCGGCACGGGGGCGCACGCCGGCGAGCTGCGCCGGCTCGGCTGGCAGCCGATCGGCGTGGACCTGTCGGGCGGGCAGCTCCGTCACGCGCGGACGCGGCTGCCGGTGGCCCGGGCCGACGCGACCGCACTGCCCCTGCCGGACGGCGTCCTGCCGGCCGTGGCCTGCGTGCTCGCCCACACCGACATGCCGGACTATCCCGCGGCGATCGCCGAGGCGGCCCGGGTGCTGGCACCCGGCGGACGGCTGGTCCACGTCGGCGTGCACCCCTGCTTCGTCGGCGCGTTCGCCGACCGCGCGGAGCCCGGCCGGATCCTCCTGGACGAGGGATACGCCGAGCGGGACCGCAGCTTCCGGTCCTGGAACTCGGTCGGCGTCCGCGCCCGGGTGGGCGCCTGGCACGTCCCGCTGGCCGACCTGCTCGACGCGGTACCCGCGGCCGGCCTCACCCTGACCGCCGTCCGGGAGTCCGGCTCCGGCCCCCTCCCCGACATCCTGGCCCTGAGGGCCACCAAACCCTGACCCCCCCGCCCCCGCCCCCGCCCCCGCCCCTTTCCGCCTCGGCGCGTTGATCATGAAGTTAGCGGCGATGTCGATCTCCAAAGCTGCCGCTAACTTCATGATCGCCGGGTTGGGCGGGCGGGCGGGCGGGTGGGGGGGGGGTGGGCGGGGGTGGGGTGGGGGTGGGGCGGGTGGGCCGGGGGCGGGAAAGGCTGGAGCCCGGTCCGCCGGTTGGGCGGGCCGGGCTCCGGGGGTGGCTGGTGCGTCAGCCGGCGTGCTTGCGGCGGGCGGCCATCCGGCCGCGCTGGGTCTGGTCCAGCACCACCTTGCGGATGCGCACCGCGGCCGGGGTCACCTCGACGCACTCGTCCTCGCGGCAGAACTCGAGGGCCTGCTCCAGCGACAGCTTGCGCGGCGGGATCAGCTTCTCGGTCTCGTCCGCGGTCGACGACCGCATGTTGGTGAGCTTCTTCTCCTTGGTGATGTTGACGTCCATGTCGTCGGAGCGGGAGTTCTCGCCGACGATCATGCCCTCGTACACCTCGGTGCCCGGCTCGACGAAGAGCTGGCCGCGCTCCTGGAGGTTGGTCATGGCGAACGCGGTGACCGAGCCGGAGCGGTCGGCGACCAGCGAACCGTTGTTGCGGGTGCGCAGCTCGCCGAACCACGGCTCGTACGACTCGAAGACGTGGTGCAGGATGCCGGTGCCGCGGGTCTCGGTGAGGAACTCGGTGCGGAAGCCGATGAGGCCGCGCGCCGGGACCAGCCACTCCATCCGGATCCAGCCGGTGCCGTGGTTGACCAGCTGCTCCATCCGGCCCTTGCGGGTGGCGAGGAGCTGGGTGATCGCGCCCAGGTACTCCTCCGGGGCGTCGATGGTCAGCCGCTCGACCGGCTCGCAGGTCTTCCCGTCGATCTCCTTGGTGACCACCTGCGGCTTGCCGACGGTCAGCTCGTAGGACTCGCGGCGCATCTGCTCGACCAGGATCGCCAGGGCCAGCTCACCGCGGCCCTGCACCTCCCAGGCGTCCGGCCGCTCGGTGGGCAGCACCCGCAGCGACACGTTGCCGATGAGCTCCTTGTCGAGCCGGTCCTTGACCATGCGCGCGGTGACCTTGGCGCCCTTGACCCGGCCGACCAGCGGCGAGGTGTTGGTGCCGATGGTCATCGAGATGGCCGGCTCGTCGACGGTGATCAGCGGCAGCGGGACCGGGTTCTCGGCGTCGGCCAGGGTCTCGCCGATCATGATCTCCGGGATGCCGGCGACCGCGATGATGTCGCCCGGTCCGGCGCTCTCGGCCGGCTTGCGCTCCAGGCCCTCGGTCATGAGCAGCTCGGAGATGCGGACCCGCTGGCTGCTGCCGTCGGTGCGGCACCAGGTGACCGTCTGGCCCTTGCTGATGGTGCCCTGGCGGACCCGGCACAGCGCCAGCCGGCCCAGGAACGGCGAGGCGTCGAGGTTGGTGACGTGCGCCTGCAGCGGCGCGCCCTCCTCGTACGCGGGCGCCGGGATGGTGTCCAGCAGGGTCCGGAACAGCGGCTCCAGGTTGTGGCTGTCGTCCGGCACCGCGCCGTCGGCTGGCTGGGTCAGCGAGGCGATGCCGTCGCGGGCGCAGGCGTAGACGATCGGGAAGTCGATCTGCTCCTCGTCGGCGTCCAGGTCGAGGAAGAGCTCGTAGGTGTCGTCCACGACCTCCTTGATCCGGGCGTCGGGGCGGTCCACCTTGTTGATCACCAGGATGATCGGCAGCCGGGCGCGCAGCGCCTTGCGGAGCACGAACCGGGTCTGCGGCAGCGGGCCCTCGCTGGCGTCGACGAGCAGCACCACACCGTCGACCATGGTGAGGCCGCGCTCGACCTCGCCGCCGAAGTCGGCGTGCCCCGGGGTGTCGATGATGTTGATCGTCACCGCCTCGGAGCCGTCCGCCGGCAGGTAGCGCACGCCGGTGTTCTTGGCGAGGATGGTGATGCCCTTCTCCCGCTCGAGGTCCATCGAGTCCATGACCCGCTCGGTGTCCTCACCACGGGCGCCGTAGGCGCCGGCCTGCCGCAACATGGCGTCGACCAGGGTCGTCTTGCCGTGGTCGACGTGGGCGATGATGGCGACGTTGCGGAGGTCGGTGCGTAGCTGCATACCCTCCATACTCCTGTCTGCGGTTGCCGGGGCATGCCTCGGGGTCACCCCGAGATCGCCCGGATCTCTGCCGAAAGTGCTGTCCCGACCGTTCCAGCGACTGGCATGCTGGCTCCCGTGCGGGGGACCGGATGCCTGACCTGCTGAGCTGGCTGCAGGAGCTGCCGCCTCTGCTGATCTACCTGGTCGCAGCGATGATCGTGGCGGGCGAGACCGCGGTGATCTTCGGACTGCTGGTGCCGGGCGAGGCGACCCTGTTGCTGGTCGGCTTCCTAGCCTACGCGGGGACGCTGCGGATTATTCCGGCGCTGCTGGCCATGACCGCTGCCGCCGTGATCGGAGACACACTCGCCTATCGCGCCGGCCGGCGGTACGGGCCGAGACTGCGTGCCTCCGGCCTCGGTGCCCGGATCGGGCCGCAGCGGTGGCAGCGCGCCGACTCGCTCCTCGACCGGCTCGGCGGCCGGGGCGTGCTGGCGGCCCGCTGGGTGGCGTTCGCCCGCACCCTGGCGCCCCGGCTGGCCGGCGCGGCCGGGCTGCCCTACCGGCGGTTCGCGCCCTGGAACCTGGCCGGGGTGGTGAGCTGGGTCGGCGCCTCCGTGCTGGTCGGCTACGCCGCCGGCGAGTCCTACGAGCGGGTGTCCCGGTTCCTGGGCCGGGCCACCGGCGCGGTGCTCGTGCTGCTGGTCTGCCTCATCGGGGTGGTGCTGGCCGGCCGCTGGCTGGGCCGCAACCCCGACCCGGTGCGCGCGCTGGCCGCCCGGGGGGCCGCCCTGCCGCCGCTGCGCTGGCTGCGCGCCCGCTACGGGGTGCTGTTCTTCCTGGTCGCCATGCGGTTCGGCCCGGCCGGGACGCTGCTGATCAACCTGGCCGCCGGCCTGCTGCTGCTGTTCGCCGCCGGGCTGGCCGTCGCGGCGGTGCTGGAGGCGGTGGTCCGGCACAGCGGGCTCGGGGTGCTCGACGGGCTCCTCGCCGACTGGTTCGCCGCCCGGCGTACCCCCGGGGTGGCCGACACGGCGCTGGCCGCGGTCTCGGTGCTGCGCGGCTGGGTGCTGATCGCCGCGGTGGCCCTCGTGGCGGCCGTGGTGGCCTGGCGGAACCGGCCCTGGCGGGCCGACCTGCTCAGCGTGCTCGGCACCGTGGGGGCGTTCGTGCCGCTGGTGGTGCTGGTCCTGGTCGCCGGCCTCACCGGGCCGGGCGGCCCGGACGCCGCCCCCGACCTGCGGCCCACCCAGACCGCGGTGGTCACGGCGAGCTTCGGCACCCTCGCGTGGCTGCTGTCCCGCGGCGCCCGCTGGCCGGTGGCGGTGGCCGTCTGGACGGGCGCGCTGGCCGGTGTGGTCGCCGTCACGGGCGCCCGGCTCTACCTGGGCTGGAGCACGGCCAGCGGCACGGCCACGTCGGTGCTGCTCGGCGCGGCCTGGGTCACCGTCTTCGTGGTCGCCTGGGCCACCCGGGACCACGCGGTCGGGGACGCCCCGCCGCCCGGCCCCGACGGACCGGCCACAGGGGACGGTGCGCCGCGGCCGCGGGCCTCCCGGCCGGCGTCGCGGGTACCCCGCCGGCCCGTGGATCCCTGCTAGGGTGCGGCGGGCGACCACGGGGGAGGTCTGATGCGTGGAGGAGTGGGCCGCTGGGCCACGGCGGCGGTGGCCGCGCTGCTCGCGGCGACGGTGATCACCGGGTGCGGCGGCGAGAAGCCGACCCGCGAGGTGGCGGTCGGGTTGCCGAGCGAGGTGCCCGTCGAGGCGCCCGCGGACGACCCCGCCGACCTGCCGAGCGACGAACCGCCGGCGGTGGCGGCGATGGGCGCGAAGCCCAGCGCCAAGCCCAGCCCGAGCGCGTCCTCGAAGCCGAAGCCCAAACCGACCCGCACCACCACGGGTCCGCTGGCGAAGCCGAAGCCGCCCACCGAGACGCAGGTGCCGCCGCCCCCGCCGAAGCCGCCGGCGAGTGGTTGCGAGCCCAGCTACCGGGGCACCCAGGCCACTCGCAGCCAGGTGAAGGCGGCGCTGTCCGACGCGGCGGCCCGCACCTACTGGCCCACCTCCGCGCCGGACATCAAGATCCCGCTGACCCTGATGAAGGCGACCGCCTGGCAGGAGAGCGGCTGGCAGTCCAACATCGTGGCCTGCGACGGCGGCATCGGGCTGATGCAGGTCATGCCGGCCACCGCCGACTGGATGAACCAGCGGTTCGGCCAGTCGTACGACATCGACGCGTACCGCGACAACGCCTACCTGGGCGGCACCTACCTGGCGTGGCTCACCAAGTACATCGGGGACATGTACTTCGAGTCGGACTACCGGCTGGACGCCTCGCTCTGCACGTCGGAGCTGAACTCCTGCCTGCTGAACGCGGTGATCGCGGCGTACAACTACGGGCACGGCGCGGTGGCCCGCGAGGGCGAGCCCCTGGCCATCCCCAACCCGCAGTACGTGCGCAACGTGCGGGCGCTGATGACCGAGTGCGTCTGCCTGACCTACTGAGCTGACGAGGCGGGGCCCCGCGGACGATCGCCGGGGCCCCGCCCTCTGCTCAGTCCCGCGTGCCGGCCGCCGGAACGGGCGCCGTGGGCAACGGCGCCGGGGCGTCGGGCTCGCGGGCGATCCGCCCCGGCCACCAGAACCGGTCGCCCAGCCCGAACGCCAGCGCCGGCACCAGCACCGTACGCACCAGCAGCGTGTCCAGCAGCACGCCGACGCAGACGATGATCCCGATCTGGGTGAGGGTGATCAGCGGCAGCACGCCGAGCACGGCGAAGACCGCCGCCAGCAGCACGCCGGCGCTGGTGATGACCCCGCCGGTGACCCGCAGCGCGGAGCGCATCCCGTCCCGGGTGCCGGCTCGGCGGGCGTCCTCGCGGGCCCGGGTGACCAGGAAGATGTTGTAGTCCACGCCGAGTGCCACCAGGAACACGAAGGCGAGCAGCAGCACCCCGCTGTCCAGTGCCGGGAAGCCGAGCACCCGGTCGAAGAGCAGCCAGGCCGCGCCGAGGCTGGCGAAGAACGAGGCGATGACCGTCAGCACCAGCAGCAGCGGGGCCAGCAGCCCGCGCAGCAGCAGCACCAGCACGGCGCCGACCAGCAGCAGGATGATCGGCAGGATCAGCCACAGGTCCCTGGTGTTCGCCCGGTCCGAGTCGTAGGTGGCGGCCACCGTGCCGCCGACCAGCGCGCCCTCGGACGCGTCCGCGCCGGCGACCGCGGGTGGTGCCGAGTCCGGCACGGCGGCGACCGCGTCGCGCAGCGCCTCGACGGCGCGGTCCGAGGCGGCGGTGCCCGGCTCGGCCGCCAGCACCACGTCGACCTGGGCGACCCGGTCGCCGGCGGCGCCGGGGCGGGCGGAGGCGACGCCGTCGACCGCGCCGGCGGCGGCCAGCACGGCCGGGGCCGCGCCCGGGTCGGTGAGCACGGCGACCGGCTGGGTGGCGCCGGCCGGGAAGGCCCGGGCCAGCGTCTCGGCGCCGGCCACCGCCTCCGGCTTCACCCGGAACTGCTCGGTCTCCGACAGGCCGGTGCGGATGCCCAGGCCGCCGAGGGCGAGGCCGGCGAGGAGCAGGGTGGACAGCGCGGCGACCGGCAGCGGTCGGCGGGCGACGGCCGCCCCGAGCCGGCCCCAGAACCGGCCCTCCCGGGCCGTGTCACCGACCCGGGGCACGAACGGCCAGAACAGCCCCCGCCCGAAGAGCACCAGGACGGCCGGCAGTACGAAGAGCGCGGAGGCCATGGCGAGGACCACCCCGGTGGCGCAGGCCACCGCGAGCGCCCGGTTGGTCTCCTGCTCGGACAGCAGCAGAGTGAGCACGCCGAGCACCACGGTCGAGCCGCTGGCCAGGATCGGCTCGGCGGTCCGGCGCAGCGCCGCGCGCATGGCGGCGAAGCGGTTCTCCTCGCGGTGCAGTTCCTCCCGGTAGCGGGCGATCAGCAGCAGCGCGTAGTCGGTCGCGGCGCCGAAGACGAGCACGCTGGCGATGCCGGTGACCTGCCCCTCCTGGAGGTGGGTGCCGAGCGCGGGCACGATCGTGTCGACGGCGCGCAGGGTCACCTGCTCGGTGGCGGCGACCACCAGCAGCGGCACGATCCACAGGAACGGGCTGCGGTAGGTGATCAGAAGCAGCAGCGCCACGACGCCGGCGGTGACCGCCAGCAGGGTGATGTCGGCGCCGTCGAAGACCTTGGTGAGATCGGCCGTGAAGGCGGGGGCGCCGGTCACCTCGACGGTCAGCGCGTCGGGCAGGTCGGCCAGGGCCGCGCGGAGCCCGGCCACCTCGTCCACCACGGCCTCCTGGCCGCCGGCGGTGGAGAGCGGCACGGCAACCAGTGCCACCGTGCCGTCGGGGGAGAACTGGGCCGGGGCGACGCGGCCGCCGGCGGCGAGCCGGCCCAGCGTGGCGGACGTGCCGTCGAGCGCGGCCCGGTCGGCCGTGGCCAGTGGCGCGCGGTCGGCGCGGCTGACCACCACGACGGCGGGCTGCACGTCGCGGTCCGGTAGCTGGTCCTGGAGGCGTTCGACCTGCGTCGACTCCCACCGCACGTCCAGGCCGGTGGCGGAGACGGGGTCCGGGTTGTCGGGGCGGGGGAGTCCGAAGACGACCGCGCCGACGACGAGCGCGGTGGCCACGGTGAGCCAGGCGGCCAGCCGGCCCCGGGCGACACGGGTGAACAGTGACATCGGGGTGCCCTCATGACTCTCGTTCAACAAGTATCTTGATGAGCGAGATTATCGGTGGAGGTTCTATGCTGCAACCGGACGGTTCGGGCAGGGGGTAGCGGCGAGACGTGGGCGCGCAGAGCATGTACCGGCGGCGGGACGACCAGCGCGGGCGGATGGTCGCCGACATCACCAACGACCTGCGCCGCTACTCCGTGGACGCGCAGCACATCGGGCACGCCTTCGCCGGCCTGCACGGGCTCAACGCCACCGACCTGCACGCCCTCATCGCGGTTATGGACGCCGAACTGCTCGGTGACCCGATCACCCCCGGGCGGCTGGGGGAGGCGCTCAACCTCTCCTCCGGCTCGGTCACCGCGCTCGTCGACCGGCTGGAGCGGGGCGGGCACATCCGGCGCGACCGGGACACCGCCGACCGGCGCAAGGTCCTCCTGCACTACGCCGACCGGGGCGCCACCCTGGCCCGCAGCTTCTTCGGCCCGCTCGGCCGGCGTACCGACGAGGTCATGGACCGGTTCAGCGACGAGGAGCTGGCCGTCGTGCACCGGTTCATGGCCGAGATGGTGGTCTCGATGCGCGAGCACCGGGACGCCGTGCGGGCGGCTCGGGGCGAGCCCCGCCCGGGCGCGCCGGAACGCGCCGCGGACTGAGCGTGCGCCGCCTCGTCACCCGGGCCGCCGCGGCGGCCCTGCGGCTGCCGGCCGCCCGGACCGGGCGGATCACGGTCACCCGCGACCTGCCCGTCCGGGTCCGCGACGGGGTGACGCTGCGCACCGACCACTACGCGCCCGATCTGCCCGGCGCGCCCTGTGTGCTGATCCGCACCCCGTACGGGCGGGGCGGTCCGGTCCGGCTGCTCGGCCGCCTCGTCGCCGAGCGCGGCTACCACGTGGTGATCCAGTCCTGCCGGGGCACGTACGGCTCCGGCGGCGAGTTCGCCCCGCTGGTGCACGAGCGCGACGACGGCCTGGACACCCTCGACTGGCTGCGCCGGCAGCCCTGGTGGACCGGCGCGTTCGGCATGTTCGGCGCCAGCTACCAGGGGTTCGTGCAGTGGGCGGTCGCCGCCGAGGCCGCCGACGAGCTGCGCGCGATGGTCGCCGTGGTCACCGCCTCGGCCACCCGGGACTCCACGTACGCGGGCGAGTCGTTCGCGCTGGACACGGTGCTCACCTGGGCGGAGCTGCTCCAGGCGCAGACCGTGCCGTGGCTGGCCCGGCAGTGGGAGCTCAAGCGCGGGCAGCCCCGGCTCACCCGGGCCCTGGCCCACCTGCCGCTGGCCGAGGCGGACCGGATCGCCACCGGGGTGACCGTGCCGTTCTTCCAGGAGTGGTTGCGCCACCACACCCCGGACGCCGACTACTGGCGGACCCGGATCTTCGGCGACCGGATCGCCGAGGTCCGCGCGCCGGTGGCGATGGTCAGCGGCTGGCAGGACATCTTCCTTCCCGCCCAGCTCGACGACTACGCCCGGCTCCGGGCGGCCGGCGCCCGACCCCGGCTGACCGTCGGCCCGTGGACCCACGGCAGCCCCGGGCTTCTCGTGGCGGCCCTGCGCGAGGGGCTCGACTGGCTCGACGAGCACCTGGCCGGGCGCCCGGCGCCGGGCCGCGCGCCGGTCCGGGTGCACGTCGGCGGGTCCGGCGGCGGCTGGCGTGACCTGCCCGACTGGCCCCCGCCCGCCGAGCCGGCCCGCTGGCACCTGCAGGCCGGTCACGCGCTCGCCCCCGCGCCGCCGGCCCCCTCCGCACCCGACCGGATCTTCTACGACCCGGCCGACCCCACGCCGTCGCTCGGCGGCCCGCTGCTGGTCGCCCAGCGGGCGGGCGCCGTGGACAACCGGCCGGTGGAGGCGCGGCGGGACGTGCTCACCTACACCAGCGCGCCGCTGGCCGCGCCCGTCGAGGTGATCGGCCCGGTGCGCGCCGAGATCCAGGTCCGTAGCGAGCTGTCCTACCTGGACGTCTTCGTCCGGCTGTGCGACGTCGACCGGCGCGGGCGGTCGTGGAACGTCTGCGACGGACTGGTCCGGGTCGCCCCCGGCCGCTTCCCGCGCGACGCGTCCGGTGTGGTCCGGGTGCCCGTCACCCTCTGGCCGGCCGCGCACCGCTTCGCACCCGGGCACCGGCTCCGCGTGCAGGTCTCCGGCGGCGCCCACCCGCGCTACGCCCGGAACCCCGGCACCGGCGAACCGCTCGGCACCGCCGTCACTCTTCGTGCTGGCTGGCGGGAGATCCTGCACGATCCCGAGCATCCCTCGGCTGTGGTGCTGCCGCTCGTGCCGGCGCCGTCCACAGTCGGCCGATAGTTCCAGATAGTGCTCTGAGCTGGGCATTTAGCGCCGGGTGTGGATATCCTCGGGGCAAGCGCCCGGTGCCGTGCAGCTATCCGGCGGGGTGCGTCTCCGGATCGTGCGCGCTTACGCACGGTGATTGTCATGCCCTCGCCGGCCATCGAACCGGAGGGGAGATCCCATGACGTCGGCTCCGGCGAACCTGTTGGCAGTCCGAAATCTGTTGCTCACCCATCTCAACGTCGACAAGAACACCGTACGCAGCCAGGACCTGGAGCCGGCCGAGGTCGGCATCGTGGGCGACACCAACCACCGGGGCGGATACCACTGCGGGTCCGACCGGGTGGTGGTCCGGGACTACTCGGTGGTGGAGTCCACCCGGGACTCCTCCGGGCTGACCCTGGACGCCTCGGCGCTGGACGTCGGGCTGTTCTCCGTCTCGTCCGGCGGCGCCACCCACAACCTGCGGACCTTCTCCACCTGGTTCGTGTCCCAGTGCGCCGCGGACGCCGCGGACGCCCGTGACATCCGGGAGATCATCTACTCCCCGGACGGCACGACCGTGCGGCGCTGGGACCGGCTCGGCAAGCGCACCACCGGGGACAGCAGCCACCTGTTCCACACCCACTTCAGCTTCTTCCGCGACTCGACGAAGGCGGGCCGCGACCAGACCCCGCTGTTCCGTCGCTACCTGACCGCGATCGGACTGATCGCCCCACCGAAACCGGAGCCCGACATGGAGCAGACCGACAAGCTCGTCCGAAACACCGGGTCCGCCAACCGCACCGTCGGCGACGTCCTGGCCGACCTGGAGAACCTGCGCAACTGGCTCATCTCGCCGGTCAACACGACCGGCCTGGTCGCCCCGCCCCAGGCGAACTCGCCGCTGCAGCAGATGCTGACCATGGCGCGGGCCTGGCCGGCGCTCGTGGCGCAGGTCAACGCGCTGTCCAACCGGGACTTCACCGACGAGCAGGAGATCGTCACCGGGGTCCTCGCCGGGCTGCCCCCGGAGAAGATCGCCGAGGCCATCCCACCGCAGATCGCCCGGGACGTCGCCGACGAACTGTCCCGGCGGCTGACCGCCTGACCGGGCCCGGCCCCGCGGCGAGTGCCGCGCCGCGGCCCCGGGCGCCAGGGAAATCAGCAACGGGTATTGCGCAACAGCTCTTGCGAATGCCACGATCTCCCCATGGAGAAGCCCACCGTCCGGCACGTCACCGACTCCCGCGTCCTCGCCGCGCTCGCGCATCCGCTGCGGCGCCGCCTCATGGACGTCTTCAAGGTGTACGGCCCGAGCACCGTCGGTCAGCTCGCCGAGCGCACCGGCCAGGCACCGGCCAACGTCAGCCACCACCTCAAGGTGCTGGCCGCCGCCGACCTGGTGCTCGAGGCGCCCGAACTGGCCCGGGACCGCCGGGAACGCTGGTGGCGGCTCCGCGACCGGGGGGTCCGCTGGTCCAACACCGAGTTCGACGCCGACCCCGCCGCCCGGGCGGTGGCCGACGCGGCCAGCTCGCTGAACCTCGACCGGCACGTGGCCCTGGTCCGGGCCTGGTACGCCGCTTCCGACGAGGCCCACGCCGCCTGGGACGACGGCCCGTTCAGCACCGACAAGTGGTTGCTGCTGACCCCGGCGGAGCTGGCCCAGCTCAGCCGCCAGGTCACCGAGCTGCTCGACCGCTGGGCCGATCGGCCCGTCCCCGACGACGGGCAGCGGCGCGAGCCGGTCTTCCTGTTCGCCCACGGCGTCCCGGGCCAGCCGTGACCGCCCCGGCCCGCACGGCCGCGCCGGCCCCCGTCCCCCCGCCGCGCGCCGGCCTGCTCCGGCACCGCGACTTCCGGCTGCTCTGGGCCGGGCAGACGGTCAGCGCCGTCGGCAGCAACGTGACCGCCGTGGCCCTGCCGCTGGTCGCGGTGGCCGTGCTCGACGCGACCACGTTCCAGGTGGCGGTGCTCACGGCGGCGGCCTGGCTGCCCTGGCTGCTGGCCGGCCTGCCCGCCGGCGCCTGGGTCGACCGGATCCGCCGGCGTCCCGTCATGATCGCCGCCGACCTGGCCTCGGCGGCGCTGTTCGCCAGCGTCCCGGTGGCCGCCGTCCTCGACCTGCTCACGGTCGGCCAGCTCCTGGTCGTGGCCCTCGGCGCGGGGCTGGCCCGGGTGTTCTTCGAGACCGCCGACCAGGTCTACCTGCCCACCCTGCTGCGTCCCGAGCAGGTGCCGGAGGGCAACGCCAAGCTGCACGCCACGCAGACCGCGAGCTACCTCGTCGGCCCCGGACTGGCCGGCCTCATCGCCCAGCTCGCCGGCGCGGTGACCGCGGTCCTGCTCGACGCGGTCAGCTTCCTGGTCTCCGCCCTGTGCCTGAGCCGCATCCGAGCGGTCGAGCCCCGTCCGGAGCGCCCCGCCTCGTCGGCACTGCGCCGGGAGGTGGCCGACGGGCTGCGCTTCGTGATCCGCGATCCGTACCTGCGGGTGCTGACCGTCTTCGGCGCGGCCAGCAACATCGGGCTCAGCGGCTACCAGGCGGTGCTCGTGGTCTTCCTGGTCCGCTCCGCCGGGCTCCCCGCGGGGCTGGTCGGGCTCCTGATCGGACTGGCCAGCGTGGGCGGGCTCCTCGGCGCCGCCCTGGCCACCGGGCTCGCCCGGCGGCTCGGCTCGGCCCGCGCCCTGCTCGTCGCGGCCGCGCTCACCGGACCGCCGGCGCTGCTCATCCCGCTGGCCGGCCCCGGTGGCCGGGTCGCCTGGCTGGTGCTCGGCGGCGCGCTGGTCAGCCTGGGCGTCGCCGTGGGCAACGTGGTGAAGGCCAGCTTCCGGCAGACGTACACGCCGCACGCGCTGCTCGGGCGGGTGACCGTGAGCATGCAGCTGCTGAACTACGGCACCATCCCGCTCGCCGCCCTGCTGGCCGGCGCGCTGGGCGCCGCGTGGGGGCCGGCCGGGGCGATCACGGTGATGACCGCCTGGCTCGCGCTGACCCCGCTCATCCTGCTGGTCGGGCCGCTGCGGCGGCGCCGCGACCTGCCGGCGGCGCCGGCCTGAGGATGCGCTGCGGCGGCGGTCGGGCAACCGACCGCCGCCACCGGCACGAAGCTACATCGGACGGACGTTGTCCGCCTGCGGACCCTTCTGCCCCTGGGTCACCTCGAACTCGACCTTCTGGCCCTCGTTCAGCTCGCGGTAGCCGCTGGATTGGATGGCCGAGTAGTGGACGAACACGTCCGGACCCCCGCCGTCCTGCTCGATGAAGCCGAAGCCCTTTTCCGAGTTGAACCACTTGACCGTGCCGGTTGCCATGCGTCTCTCCCTGTTCAATGCGGGTGAGCACCGGTCGCGGCCGGTGATCGCCCTGTACCTTCCCGACAGTAACCGCCCGAACCGCGATCCGCTGGCGGAAGTGCCGGTGTGGCCCACGAATACGCCGCGGGCGGGAAAATCCCTCCGGCCCGGGGCGGCGGGGGGCATGCTTGCCCCGGTGAGGACACCGACGCCGCTGGCCGACCTGGAACGGGAGATCGCGGCGCCCGGCGACGGGCTGGACCGGCTCCGGCTGGTCGACGCGCCGTACGTGCCGGAGGTGCGCCTGCACCTCGCCGAGGACGCCATCCTCTGGTGGGCCCGGATGGAGGCGGCGGCCGGCCGGTCCCTGCCGCCCCCGTACTGGGCCTCGGTCTGGGCCGGTGGGCAGGCGCTGGCCCGGCACCTGCTCGACCACCCCGAACTGGCCGCCGGGCGGCGGGTGCTCGACCTGGCCGCCGGATCCGGGCTGGTCGCCATCGCCGCCGCGCTCGCCGGCGCCGACCGGGTGATCGCCAACGACGTCGACCCGTGGGCGGTGGCGGCCGTGACGGTCAACGCCCGGGCCAACCGGGTGAGCGTGGCCGCCACCGGGGACGACCTGCTCGACGGCACCGCCAGCGCCGACCTGGTGCTGGCCGGGGACGTCCTCTACGACGCCGCGCTGGCCGCGCGGGTGCTGCCGTACCTGCAACGGGCCGCCGACCGGGGCGTCCAGGTGCTCGTCGGCGACCCGGACCGGGGACACCTGCCGCCGGACCGGCTGGAGCTGGTGGCGGCCTACCCGGTGCCCGTGACCGAACCCTCGGTCGACAACCCGGTCCGCCGGGTCCAGGTGCTCCGCCCCCGCTGACCCCTCAGGGATCATCCCTACCCGGACTCGGGGGCCGGTGGGGGATGAAACCGGATGTGCCGGGTCGCGCCGGAGCCCTAGCGTACGGAGCATGACGGATCTGCTGGCCCAGGTCGGGGAGCTGCCCACCACCCTGCTGATGGGGATGCTCGGCATGGTGATGCTCGCCGACGCCGTACCCCTGCTCGGGGTGCTGGTGCCCGGCGACGCCGCGGTCCTCGCCGCGGTCGGCGCGGGCCGGCCGGCGACCGGCCTGGCGACCGTCGTGGCGGTGGTGGCCGGATGCCTCGCCGGGTGGTCGCTGAGCTTCCTGGCCGGGCGGCGCTGGGGCGAGCGGCTGCGGCACAGCCGGCTGGGCGACTGGATCGGCGAGCCGCGCTGGGCGGCGGCGGAGGCGCTGCTGCGCCGCGGCGGCGGGCGGATGGTGCTGGTGGCGCCGTTCCTGCCGGTGTTCAACGCGCTGCTGCCGCTGGCCGCCGGGGGCCTGCGGATGTCCTACCGGAGGTTCGCGGTCAGCGCGACGGTCGGCGCGACGCTCTGGGCCGGCCTCTACGTGACCCTGGGCATCACGGCGCGGGCGCTGACCGGGCTGCTGCCCGGTGCGCCCGACCCGACCGTGCTCACCATGGCGGTCGGCCTGCTGCTCGCCGGACCGGTGCTGCTCGGCACCCGGCACCGGCTCCGCGCGGTGACCGCCGCGGACGCCGGCTGAGCGGGCCGGCCGGGCCGGCCCGCCACGCTCACCAGCCGCGGGCCCGCCACTGCGGCAGCGCCGGACGCTCGGCGCCGAGGGTGCTGTCCTTGCCGTGGCCCGGGTAGAACCACGTCTCGTCCGGCAGCCGGTCGAAGAGCTTGTGCTCGACGTCGTCGATGAGCTGGCCGAACCGCTCCGGGTCCTGGTCGGTGTTGCCGACCCCGCCGGGGAACAGCGAGTCCCCGGTGAACAGGTGCGGCACGCCGGACGGATCGCGGTAGAGCAGGGCGATCGAGCCGGGCGTGTGCCCCTTGAGGTGGATCACCTCCAGCGTGCAGTCACCGACCGGGACCGTGTCGCCCTCGCGCAGCGGCTCGGCGTCGATCGGCAGCCCCTCGGCGTCGTCGGCGTGCACCAGCGGGCGGGCGCCGGTCTTGGCGACCACCTCCTCCAGGGCGACCCAGTGGTCCATGTGCCGGTGCGTGGTGACGACCGCGGCCAGCCCGCCGCCGTCGACCAGGTCGAGCAGGCGGGGCGCCTCGTTCGCGGCGTCGATCAGCACCTGCTCACCGGTCTCCCGGCAGCGCAGCAGGTAGGCGTTGTTGTCCATCGGTCCCACCGACACCTTGGTGATGGTGAGCTTGTCGAGCTCGCGTACGGCCGGCGCACCGCCGGGCGTGACGTCTCCGCTGTAGGTCATGACGGGGTTCAGATCCATTCCGGTGGAGTCGGCAGGGGGCCGTCGGGAGTGACGGTGAGCGTCTCGCCCGCGCTGCGGCCGGTCAGCCAGGCGGCGAGTTCCGGCGCGGGGCCGGTGACCGTGGGCGCCCCCTCGGGTTCACCCACGACGAGTTCGTGCCGGACGCCGTCGAAGCGCAGCACCATGGCCGGCGCGTCCGGGTTGCCGGCCAGGCCGGCGGCCACCTCGTGCAGCAGCCGCTGGGCGAACGCGTCCCGCCAGTCGGCCGGCCGGTAGCCGGCACCGAGGTCGACGTGGTGCACCTCGACCTCGCGCAGCCGCCCCCAGACCAGCATGGCCGCCGGCCACGGGCCGCGCCGGGTCTGCACGGTGGCACCCCAGGCCTCCACCGGCATCTCGGCGACCGCCGCCGTGAACCGCTGCGAGCTGCGGCGCAGATCGTCCATGAGGTCCGCGGGCCCCCGGCCGGCGCCCGCCTCGATGTCGGCGGCCCGGGCCTCGGGGCTCGCGTACATCGGGATCGCCTCGCCGGTGCGGGCGGCGGTCAGCAGGTTGACGAACCCGTCGGCGTTGCGGGCCAGGTGGGTCAGGACGTGCCCGCGCGTCCAGCCCGGCAGCAGGGACGGCGCGGCGACGTCGGCGGCGCCGAGGGTGGCCACGGTACGCAGCAACCGGCCGGTCGCCTCGTCCAGCTCGCCGGTCAGCAGGAGGGGGTCGCTCGTCACGCCGTCACCTCGGGCTCACTCCTCGCGCTCACGGTGTCGACCCTAGCGGGCGGCCACCCGTCGCGTCGCCGGGGAAATGGCTTTCGGCGCGTCGGCGTACCCCCTACCGTCGGGGCCGACGGCTTCGGGTCGCGGCGCGCCGTCGGGCGCGCCGGGCCGGCGTCGTCGCAGGACGCGGGCACCGGGAGTCGGAGCGGAGGTGGTGAGCATGCCGGTCGCAGCACGCGTGTTCCGCCATGAACCCCCTCGACACCGATGAGGACACATGACCATCGATCTGACCGCCCTCGGCTGGGACGCCGACCGGGCGGCGTACCTGAATCCCCGCACTGACCGCCGGCCGGGCCGGGTGGCCCGCGTCGACCGCGGGGTGTGCACCGTGCTCCGTCCGGAGGGGCCCGTCCGGGCCAGCCTGGGCGGCGCCCTGCTGGCCGCCGCGGCCCGTGACCTGACCGCGCTGCCCTGCGCCGGCGACTGGGTGCTGCTGGCCACCTGGCCGGACGGGCCGGTCACCGTGGAGACGGTGCTGCCCCGCCGCACCGCGCTCATCCGGCGCACCGCCGGCAAGGACGCCAGCGGCCAGGTGCTGGCCGCCAACCTCGACGCCGCCGCGGTGGTCGAACCGGTGCACCCGGAGCCGGACGCCGCGCGTATCGAGCGGCTGCTCTCCCTGGCGCACGAGTCCGGCGCCGAGCCGCTCGTCGTGCTCACCAAGGCCGACCTGGCCCCCCACCCGGCGGCCGTGGCCCGGCAGCTCGCCGCGCTGGCACCCGGGGTGCCGGTGCTGCCCGTCAGCGCCGAGCGCGGCACCGGGCTGGACCCGCTGCGCCGGTACGTCGCCCCGGGGCGCACCCTCGGCCTGCTCGGGCCCTCCGGCGCGGGCAAGTCGAGCCTGGTCAACGCCCTGGCCGGGGCCGATGTGATGCGCACCCAGGCGATCCGGCGCTCCGACGGCAAGGGCCGGCACACCACCACCTGGCGGGCGCTCGTGCCGATCCCCGGCGGGGGAGCGGTGCTGGACACCCCGGGCGTGCGGGCGGTCGGCCTGCTGGACGGCTCGGCCGGCCTGGACCGGGCGTTCGCCGACATCGCCGAGCTGGCGGCCGGCTGCCGGTACGCCGACTGCGCCCACGAGGCCGAGCCGGCCTGCGCGGTGCGGGAGGCCCTGGACAGCGGCGAGCTGCCCGTGCGGCGCTGGGAGAACTGGCGCCGGCTCCAGCGCGAGGTGGCGTACGAGAGCCGGCGCCGGGAGGTGCGGCTGGCCGCCGAGCGCCGGGGGAGCTGGCGCAACGGCCGGCGCCGGACCGGGCGTCCGGCGACACCGCCCGGACCCGGGGGACTCTAGTGGGTGCCGGTGCTGTCGGGCGGGCCGCGCCGGTGCCCGCCCGACCGTGCTGACCTGGGGGAATGTCCGCGCGACGGAAGTTGTCATACCTCGGGGCTAGAGTTGCCGAGGCGTCTTCCCTGCGCCTCGACAACCCTCGAAAACCGCTCAGACCTCGTGTCGGGCGGACAGATCCGCCTCACAATCTTCTTCCGGGAGCACACGCACCGTGGCCGACCGACTGATCATCCGTGGCGCGCGCGAGCACAACCTGCGTGACGTCAGTCTCGACCTGCCCCGGGACGCCCTGATCGTCTTCACCGGGCTCTCCGGTTCGGGCAAGTCGAGCCTGGCGTTCGACACCATCTTCGCCGAGGGCCAGCGCCGCTACGTGGAGTCGCTGTCGTCCTACGCCCGGCAGTTCCTCGGCCAGATGGACAAGCCCGACGTCGACTTCATCGAGGGCCTCAGCCCCGCGGTCTCCATCGACCAGAAGTCCACCTCGCGCAACCCGCGCTCCACCGTCGGCACCATCACCGAGGTCTACGACTACCTCCGCCTGCTCTTCGCCCGCATCGGCGAGCCGCACTGCCCGATCTGCGGCGAGCGCATCTCGAAGCAGAGCCCCCAGCAGATCGTCGACCGGGTCCTGGCCATGGCCGAGGGCACCCGGTTCATGGTGCTCGCCCCGGTCGTGCGCGGCCGCAAGGGCGAATACGTCGACCTGTTCGCCGAGCTCCAGGCCAAGGGCTACGCGCGGGCCCGGGTCGACGGCGTGGTGCACCCGCTCACCGAGCCGCCGAAGCTCAAGAAGCAGGAGAAGCACACCATCGAGGTGGTCATCGACCGGCTCAGCGTCAAGGCCGGCGCCAAGCAGCGGCTGACCGACTCGGTCGAGGCGGCGCTCGGCCTCTCCGGCGGCCTGGTGCTGCTCGACTTCGTCGACCTGGCCGAGGACGACCCGGGCCGCGAGCGCCGCTACTCCGAGCACCTGGCCTGCCCCAACGACCACCCCCTGGCGATCGAGGACCTGGAGCCCCGGGTCTTCTCCTTCAACGCGCCCTACGGCGCCTGCCCCGAGTGCACCGGCCTGGGCACCAAGAAGGAGGTCGACCCGGAGCTGGTGATCCCCGACCCCGAGCGCACCCTGCGCGAGGGCGCCATCCAGCCCTGGGCCACCGGGCACAACCTCGAATACTTCCTGCGCCTGCTGGAGGCGCTCGGCGAGGCCGAGCACTTCGACGTCGACACCCCGTGGCGGGCGCTGCCGTCCCGGGCGCAGAAGACGATCCTGCACGGCTCCGACGACCAGGTGCACGTCCGCTACCGCAACAAGTACGGCCGCGAGCGCTCCTACTACACCGGCTTCGAGGGCGTGGTGCAGTGGATCGAGCGCCGGCACACCGACACCGAGTCGGAGTGGTCGCGCGACAAGTACGAGGGCTACATGCGCGACGTGCCCTGCGCGGCCTGCGGCGGCACCCGGCTCAAGCCCGAGGTGCTCGCCGTGACCCTGGCCGGCAAGAGCATCGCCGAGGTCTGCAACCTCTCGGTCGGCGAGGCCGCCGACCTGCTCGCCGGCATCGAGCTGAGCGACCGGCAGAAGATGATCGCCGAGCGGGTGCTCAAGGAGATCAACGCCCGGCTGAAGTTCCTGCTCGACGTCGGGCTCGACTACCTCTCGCTGGACCGCCCGGCCGGCACCCTCTCCGGCGGCGAGGCGCAGCGCATCCGGCTCGCCACCCAGATCGGCTCCGGCCTGGTCGGCGTGCTCTACGTGCTGGACGAGCCCTCCATCGGCCTGCACCAGCGCGACAACCACCGGCTCATCGAGACCCTGCTGCGGCTGCGCGGGCTGGGCAACACGCTGATCGTGGTCGAGCACGACGAGGACACCATCCGGGTCGCCGACTGGATCGTCGACATCGGCCCCGGCGCCGGCGAGCACGGCGGCAAGATCGTGCACAGCGGGTCCGTGCCGGCGCTGCTGGAGAACGAGGAGTCGGTCACCGGGGCCTACCTGTCGGGGCGCAAGCAGATCCCGACGCCCGTCATCCGCCGGCCGCAGACCCCGGGCCGCGAGCTGGTGGTGCACGGCGCGCGCGAGCACAACCTGCGCAACCTCACCGTGGGCTTCCCGCTCGGCCAGCTCATCGCGGTCACCGGGGTCAGCGGTTCCGGCAAGTCGACGCTGGTCAACGACATCCTGCACGCCGTGCTGGCCAACCAGATCAACGGCGCCCGGCTGGTCCCCGGCCGGCACACCCGGATCACCGGTCTGGAGCACGTCGACAAGGTCGTCGGCGTCGACCAGTCGCCGATCGGCCGCACCCCGCGCTCCAACCCGGCCACCTACACGGGGGTCTGGGACCACATCCGCAAGCTCTTCGCGGAGACCACCGAGGCCAAGGTCCGGGGGTACGGGCCGGGCCGGTTCTCGTTCAACGTCAAGGGCGGGCGCTGCGAGGCCTGCTCCGGTGACGGCACCATCAAGATCGAGATGAACTTCCTCCCGGACGTCTACGTCCCCTGTGAGGTCTGCAAGGGCGCCCGCTACAACCGGGAGACCCTGGAGGTGCACTACAAGGGTAAGACGGTCGCCGAGGTCCTGGACATGCCGATCGAGGAGGCGGCCGAGTTCTTCTCCGCCATCCCGGCCATCCACCGGCACCTCAAGACCCTTGTCGACGTCGGCCTCGGCTACGTACGCCTCGGCCAGCCCGCGCCGACCCTGTCCGGCGGCGAGGCGCAGCGCGTCAAGCTCGCCTCCGAGCTGCAGAAGCGCTCCACCGGCCGCACGGTCTACGTGCTCGACGAGCCCACCACCGGCCTGCACTTCGAGGACATCCGCAAGCTGCTCATGGTGCTCGAGGGCCTGGTCGAGAAGGGCAACACGGTGATCACCATCGAGCACAACCTCGACGTGATCAAGTCCGCCGACTGGATCATCGACATGGGCCCGGAGGGCGGGCACCGGGGCGGCACGGTGCTCGCCACCGGCACGCCGGAGGAGGTCGCCGAGGTGCCGGAGAGCCACACCGGCCAGTTCCTGCGGCCGATCCTCAAGCTCGACGGCGCGGCCAAGGGCGCGAAGGCGGCCACCACCCGGGCCGCCAAGGCCAACGGCGGCGCGACGAAGGCGCGGTCCCGGAAGGTGCCGGCCGGGGCGCGTTGAACGAGGCGTACGACGGGCGGGCCGGGGCGACCTGGCCCGCCCGATCTCTGCTCGGATATCCGTTTAGTGACGCGTCAGTATGAACCGTGGGGCACCCTGGTCCGTGTTTCGAAGTGTGGCCACGGATCATGACGGGTGGCGACAGCCGAGAGAAAGGCCGGACATGAGTGATGATCAGGTGCTGACCGGGCCGGGTACGCAGACGCGCCGCGCACTGCTCGCGGGCGCCGGCGCGGTCGGCGCGGCCGTGGTGCTGGCGGGCTGCGGCGGCGACGACGACTCCGGCACGGGCGCGCCCGCGCCGACCAGCGGCGGCCCGGGCGCCACCGGCGCCGGCGACGCCGAGGGCGGCAACCGGGACAGCACCGGTCCGCTCGCCCGGACCACCGACATCCCGGTCGGCGGCGGGGCGGTCTTCGCCAGCAAGGGCGTCGTGATCACCCAGCCCGAGGCCGGCCAGTTCAAGGCCTTCGACCCGATCTGCACCCACCAGGGCTGCCCGGTGTCGAACGTCGACGGCGGCACCATCAACTGCACCTGCCACAACAGCCGTTTCTCGATCACCGACGGTTCGGTGAAGCAGGGCCCGGCGACCAAGCCGCTCGCGCCCAAGAACATCAAGGTCACCGGCGAGCAGATCACCCTCGCCTGAGCGTCCCGGCGCGTCCCCCGCCCGTCCTGCTGGTGGGGGACGCGCGGCGACGGCCGGGTGTCGGGGGTGCGGACTAGGCTTGGCGCGTGGCTGACCCCTCGACCTACCGTCCCGCACCTGGCACCATCCCGGAGTCGCCAGGGGTCTACCGCTTCCGCGACGGCACCGGCCGGGTGATCTATGTCGGCAAGGCGCGCAACCTGCGCAGCCGGCTCAACTCCTACTTCGCCGACCCGGTCAACCTGCACCAGCGCACCCGGCAGATGGTCTTCACCGCCGAGTCGGTGGACTGGATCACGGTGGCCACCGAGGTCGAGGCGCTCCAGCAGGAATACACCTGGATCAAGCAGTACGACCCGAGGTTCAACGTCCGCTACCGCGACGACAAGTCGTACCCCTACCTGGCGGTGACCCTCGACGAGGAATACCCGCGCCTGCAGGTGATGCGCGGCGCCAAGCGCAAGGGGGTGCGCTACTTCGGGCCGTACTCGCACGCCTGGGCCATTCGCGAGACGCTGGACCTGCTGCTCCGTGTCTTCCCGGCACGGACCTGCTCCTCCGGGGTGTTCAAGCGCGCCGGCCAGGTCGGCCGCCCGTGCCTGCTCGGCTACATCGGCAAGTGCTCGGCGCCCTGCGTCGGCAGCGTCACCGCCGAGGGGCACCGGGAGATCGTCAACGGCTTCTGCGACTTCATGGCAGGCCGCACCGACACGATGGTGCGCCGGCTGGAGAAGGAGATGCTGGAGGCCAGCGAGCAGCTCGAGTTCGAACGGGCCGCCCGGCTGCGCGACGACGTGGCGGCGCTGCGCCGGGCCATGGAGAAGCAGACCGTCGTGCTCGGCGACGGCACCGATGCCGACGTGGTGGCCTTCGCCGACGACCCCCTCGAAGCGGCGGTCCAGGTCTTCCACGTCCGCGACGGCCGGGTCCGCGGCCAGCGCGGCTGGGTGGTGGAGAAGACCGAGGAGCTGACCACCGGCGACCTCGTGCACCACTTCTGCACGCAGGTCTACGGCGGCGAGCAGGGCGAGGCCGACGTCCCGCGCGAGCTGCTCGTCCCCGAGCTGCCCGGCGACGTCGACGCGCTCGCCGACTGGCTGTCCACGCGGCGGGGCAGCCGGGTGTCGCTGCGGGTGCCGCAGCGCGGCGACAAGCGGTCGCTGCTGGAGACGGTCGAGCGCAACGCCAAGGACGCGCTCGCCCGCCACAAGCTCAAGCGGGCCGGTGACCTGACCACCCGCAGCCAGGCCCTCGACGAGATCGCCGAATCGCTCGGCATGCGCACCTCCCCGCTGCGCATCGAGTGCTTCGACGTCTCGCAGATCCAGGGCACCGACGTGGTGGCCAGCATGGTCGTCTTCGAGGACGGCCTGCCCCGCAAGAGCGAGTACCGCCGGTTCATCGTGCGGGGCGCCACCGACGACCTCTCGGCCATGTCCGAGGTGCTGCGCCGGCGGTTCGCCCGATACCTCGACGCCCGCGCCGAAACCGGGGAGATCGGCGAGGAGACCGCCGGCGACCCGGACCGCCCCGGCATCGACCCGACCACCGGGCGGCCGCGCAAGTTCGCCTACCCGCCGCAGCTCGTCGTCGTCGACGGTGGCCCGCCGCAGGTGGCGGCCGCCGCCCAGGCCCTCGCCGAGCTGGGCATCGACGACGTGGCGCTCTGCGGGCTGGCCAAGCGGCTGGAGGAGGTCTGGCTGCCCGACGACGAGTTCCCGGTCATCCTGCCGCGCACCTCCGAGGCGCTCTACCTGCTCCAGCGCGTACGCGACGAGGCCCACCGCTTCGCCATCACCTTCCACCGCCAGCGGCGCTCGAAGCGCATGACCGAATCGGCGCTGGACAACATCCCCGGCCTCGGCGAGGTACGCCGCAAGGCCCTGCTGCGGCACTTCGGCTCGCTGAAGCGGCTCAGCGCGGCGACGGTGGAGGAGATCACCGAGGTGCCGGGGGTGGGGAAGCGGACGGCCGAAGCGATCCTGGCCGCCCTCGACGAAGACGCCCAACGCACCCCCAGCGCCTGACCCCGCCGGCGACCGGAGAGCTTGCCCTTCCGGCAGGTCACGTCCCGACGCTGCTGCCGCCCGTAGCACCGCCGCCCGGCCTCCTGGCTTGGCTTCGGGCTTCGGGCTACGGCATGGGTGTCTTGGGTCGCCGAGACACCCCATGACGGTCCACTCACCGGCGCGCCCGTCCGAGCGGCCCCGACGAGGTACGCGGCCTGATGTCCGTTATGCCCCCGCTGGCGACCGTCGGCCACTGTGGTTGGCCTCGGGCCTGCCCGCGTTGATCTGCGAGGCCTCGCCCGGCCCTGGTTGATCAAGAAGTTTGCGTCAGGATTCGGCTGGAAGGCGACGCAAACCTCTTGATCAACGCGGTGACCCCGTTCGGTGGTCGGGTCGCCGGCCTCGCCGGGAACGCCCTGCTTGCTCGGCGGTCAACCGGGGTGCCCCCCGCCGGCGCCGGTCGCCGCCATCGACGGGAACGCCCTGCTCGCTCGGCTATCAATGGGGTGACGCGGCGGCACCGGGTCGCCCGGCATCGCCGAGTCTGCTCTGCTCGCTCCGCATCAACGCGACGACCCGTTGGCGGCCGGTCGTTCGGTCTCGCCGTCGCCCCGGCCGCTCTGGCCGGAGATCTTGGAGAGTTGTCGTTCGCGGTGAACGGCAAGTCTCCAAGATCCGCGCCGCCGACGTGCGCGATCTGGGTGCCTGTCCCGTGCGCCGACCAAGTTGGGCCGTTGCGTCCGGTTCCGGCCGGTCTAGGGGCGGGTGGTCGGCGCCACCACCAGGGCGGAATCATGCCACGCCGCATCAACGCGGGGACCCGTCGGCGGCCGGTCGTCCGGTCTCGCCGTCGCCCCGGCCGCTCCGCCCGGAGATCTTGGACAGTTGCTGTTCGCTGCGAACGGCAACTGTCCAAGATCGGCGCTGTCGACGTGCGCGCTCTGGAGTGCGTGTCCGGTTTGCGCCGCCGAGGTTCGGGCGTGGTGTCCGGTTTTGGCTGGTTGTGGCGGGTGGTCGGCGGCACCGTCGGGGCGGAATCATGGCGAGGGCGGGGTCGTTGTACATGGCAGACCGCGCAGCACCGCGCCCCCAGGCGAGGCAGCCGGCGGTGGGAATGACCGGCCCCCGCCGGTCGTTACACCACCCGGGCCGCGCACCACCGGCCCCGCCGCACCGGGTCGGGCCGCAGGGAATCACCCCGCAGCCCCGGTCGTTACATCCCCGGGACCGCGCACCACCGGTCCGCGCCGGTGAGCCAGGGAATCAGCCCCGAGCCCCGGTGGTTACATCCCCAGGACATCGGATCAGGTGGGTGGGAATCGCTTCCCCGCCGCCGATGGTTACACCCCCGGGCCGCCCGAGCAGGTCACCCCCGATCGCCGGGCACCCCTCAAACTTTCCCCCTCTTGCGGCACCCGTGCACCCCCCGCGCGCGTGTGCTGTGCACCCCCGACAGAAAGGCGTGACTCATCATGCGTACCAACACCATGCTGCGGAACACCGTTCTGACCGCCGCCGGCTTCGCCGCCACCGCTGGTGGGATCGCCGGCCCGGCCATCGCCGCCCAGGCCACCCCCGCCGAGAAGACCGCCCAGGTCAGCACCGACCGTAAGGGCCACGGCGAGCGGGAACTCGACGTCCGCTACGAGGCCCAGCCCAACTTCTACTACTGCGGTCCCGCCGCCACCCGCAACGCCCTGAGCGTGCTGGGCAAGAACATCGACGTGGACGCCATGGCCAAGGAGATGGGCACCACCGAGGCCGGCACCAACAGCATCAACGACATCACCCCCGTCCTGAACAAGGAGACCGGCAAGCACTACCGGTCCGTCGAAATCAAGGACGGCAAGGCCGACGACAAGCAGACCGACACCCTGCGCGCTGACATCGTGCGCACCGTCGACGACGGCCGCGCCGTGGTCGCCAACATCGCCGGCACCACCACCGACACCGACGGCAACACCCACTCCTTCGAAGGCGGCCACTACATCAGCGTCGTCGGCTACCGCGACAACGG
>NZ_FMCS01000006.1:150056-489593 GCF_900091435.1 Micromonospora chaiyaphumensis | reverse complement strand
CACGTGTTACTCACCCGTTCGCCGCTCGAGTACCCCGAAGGGCCTTTCCGCTCGACTTGCATGTGTTAAGCACGCCGCCAGCGTTCGTCCTGAGCCAGGATCAAACTCTCCAACAAAAATATTTGTTGAACAATCATCCTGACAACAAAAGTGTTGCCAAAGGAATCCCAACCAGCAGACCCTCCCAAAGAAGAGCCAACCAGTCCGGGGTATAAATCAATTTGGCACTGGCTTATCAAGCACCCTGTTGAGTTCTCAAAGAACAACCACACACCATCCGAAAGCCCCACACCGTGGAGCCCCCAGCCGGGGCATTTCGTCCGTTACACCCGGCGCTCTCGCGCCGGGCACTTTTACTACGTTACCTCACCGTCTCTGCCGTGTCAAACCGTGTGTCCCGGTCTGTCACGCTTCGTACGGGTCGGCGCCGCTGAACACGCGCAGCGGCGAACCGCTGTGCCTGGTCATCGGATTTGGCAGGCCGGCCGCTGCGGTTTCCCGCAAGCTCGCCCGGTGCCCTGCCGGTCGTCAACCTTACCCGGTCGGTTTCGCTCCGCCAAATCCGCCCTGCGGCGTTTCAACGAGCCCCGCCCGGTCCGGCTCCGTCGAGGTGGTCCTCGGCGGTTTCCGGGTGCCAACCTCGGTTCGCGGCCCCGGGATCTTCGTCCCGTTTGCCCCGTTCCGCGGTGGCAGAGAGAAAGTTACGCGGCCTCGGGTTTGATCGTCAAATCCAGGGGCAGCGTCCCGCGTCACATCATCATCGCAGAGCTATCTGCCCTGCTCAGCGGTCCTGCGTGGGTCGGCGGCGGGCCGTGAGCCAGCCCCGGACACCGAGCACCCCGACGGTCGTACCGATGGCCAGCGAGGCCGCGATGAGCAGAGCGTGCACCCAGAGGAAGCTGGTCGGGCTTCCCTCGCCGACCGCGCCGACCGACCACGCCCGCGGGTCGTTCCAGATGGCGACCGCGAACCTCGGCCAGATCACCCAGGTCCAGATCCCGACCCCGACCAGGAACACCGACCAGCCACGCGACAGCACCATGGCTGGCCAGTATGCCAGCGGGCCGTCGGCGCAGGTCAGGAGCGCGGCGCCCGGAGCATGCGGAAGGTCAGCGAGTAGCGAAGCGCCGGCACCGGCGGGATGCTGTGCTGCCACGCGGTCCGGGCCGCCCCGCTCAGCACGTAGCCGGAACGGGGCGCCAGCTCCACCTCGTACACCCGGCGGTTCTCCCCGGTGCCCCGCTGGAACCGCAACCGGCACGCGGAGCCCAGCGAGAGGCCGACGACGGTCGGACCGAAGGCGGGCGCGTCGCGGTGCCAGCCGATGACGGAGTCCGGCGGGTAGCGGGTGACGAGCGTCTGGGCGAGCGCCTCCGGGTCGACCCCGGCGAGCGCCGCGCACCGTTCGCGCACCCAGCGCAGCGCCACCGGCAGCGCCTCCGTCGCGGTGAGCTGGAAGGAGCCGTAGTCGTAGTCGTAGCCGAAGTGCCGGACGGTGCGCCGGGCGACCTGCCCGTGCATGCGGACCTCGTGGAAGTCGAGCGCGTCGAGGGTCGCGAGCAGGGAGCGTTCCTCGTCGTCGTCGACCAGGTCCGGCTGGTACGTGAGTCCCGCCGGCCGCTCGTGGATTCCGCGCATCCTGCCCACGGGGTGACCGTAACGGCGGGCCGGTCCGCACGCCGCGCGAATCCGGCCCGCCATCCGCTGGTCAGAAGCAGGCGACCGCCCCGCCGATCGCCGGGTTCGCCCGGTCGTGGTGGTGGACGACGCCCGCCGGGTCGGTCATCGACCCGCCCCAGATCGCGCAGCCGGCGCCGAGGTAGAGGTGGACCGGCCCGGCGGCGTAGCTCCGGCTGCCCTCGTCCACCCGGAAGGGCGTCCACTCGGGTCGAGGTAGACGCGGGTCCCGGTGAGCGTGCCGACGTACGCGGACTTGAGGGTGACCGTGCAGCCGTACCCGGTGAGGGGGTTGCGGAGGAGGTGGACGGTGCCGAGCCGCGCGCCGGTGGCGGCGTCGTGGATCGGGTCCTGGTCCACGGCGACGTAGCCGAGCCCGCAGAGCGCCTCCGGGGTGTACGGGTTGAACACGGCGCCCCGCGCGCCGGTGGCCGGCAGCACCACCAGGGCGGCCGCTGCCACCGCGGTCGCGATTCGTCCAATGACCCGCTGCATCTGTTTTCCCTTTCCCTGTGCCGACGGATGCGGGACCAGAATGGTGCGGTTGCCGGCCCGGTCGAATGTGCGCGGCGGACACTCCGGTCCGCTTTCCGGTGTGCCGGACGGCCGCGACACCACCCACCACCTGCGCCGGAGCCACGGGGCAGATCGGCGGGCGCCGATTATGAGCTATCTCGCAGAAACGGCGGCGGGGAGTTCGGAATTGCATTCGTGTTTCCCTCATTGGCCCGTCGGGCACTGTTTCGGGTGGCGAGACGACGACACCGGAGGTGGCACCATGCAGCCGTTCAATCCGTGGCTCTGGCGGGACCCGTCCGCGCTGGCGGGCGGCTACGACCAGACCCGCCCCGACGACGTGCCGCGGCAGCGCCCGGAGGGCGACGCCGACGGTGGCCCCGACGCCCCCGGCCCGGGCACGCCGATCGACCTCACCGGCTACCGGGTGGAGGCGACCGACGGCCGGATCGGCGCGGTCGACCGGGCGAGCGACGACGCCGGCGCGGGCTACCTCGTGGTGGACACCGGGCCGTGGATCTTCGGCCGGAAGGTGCTGCTGCCGGTCGGCACGGTGGCCCGGGTCGACCACCTGGAGCGCGTCGTGCACGTGGACCGGACCCGGGACCAGGTCAAGGAGTCACCGGCCTTCGACCCGGACGACTTCGACCGCGCCGGTTACCGCGAGCAGGTCGGCGACTACTACGCCGAGAGCTACCGGCGGGACTGACCAGGCCGTTCCGGTCTGCGCGCGGAGTGGTGGACCGGCTACCGTGTCAGGCATGGTCCGGCCGAGCACCTGCGCCCCGGAGACCCTCGACGGTCTCCCGGCGGCTGCCGCTCCGGTTCTCCCGGCCCGTGTCGACGACGGTCGGGAGCAGATCCTCGACGTCCTCCGTGCCGGTGGGCTGCGGTTCCGCGCCGGCGGGCGATGGCGGCGCTCGCACTGACGAGCCAACCCCACTGATCCGGGCACACCCCGGGTCCTGTCCCGCGCGCCCGCGCGTCCTCCACCGAAACAGCCACGAGAGGCGTACGACCATGTCCGCAGCACGGATGCTCACCGGTGACCGCCCGACCGGGCGGCTGCACCTGGGCCACTACGTCGGCAGCATCGCCAACCGGGTGAAGCTGCACCAGCGCTACGAGAGCTTCTTCATCATCGCCGACCTGCACATGCTCACCACGCGGAACGGCCGCGAGGACATCGAGCAGGTCTCCCGCAACGCCCGCGAGATGGTGACCGACATCCTCGCCGCCGGCGTCGAGCCGGATCGGGCCACCTTCTACCTCCAGTCGGCGATCCCCGAGGTCGGCGACCTGAACACCCTGTTCCAGAACCTGGTCACCGTGCCCCGGCTGGAACGGGTCCCGTCGCTCAAGGAGATGAGCCGGGACGCCGGCAAGGAGGAGATGCCGTACGGGCTGCTCGGCTATCCCGTCCTCCAGGCCGCCGACATCCTCTGCGTGAAGGGGCAGGTCGTGCCGGTGGGCAAGGACAACGCCGCGCACGTGGAGGTGACCCGGGAGATCGCCCGGCGCTTCAACCACCTCTACGGCGAGGTGTTCCCCGTGCCGGAAATGATCATGTCGGAGACGCCCACCCTGGTCGGCACCGACGGCGCCGGGAAGATGAGCAAGAGCCGGGGGAACGCCATCGCGCTCTCCGACGACCCGGCCACCGTGCGGCGCAAGGTCATGGGGATGTACACCGACCCGAACCGGGTCCGGGCCGACGTGCCGGGCACGGTCGAGGGGAACCCCGTCTTCGCGTACCTCGACGTGTTCCACACCGACCGCGCCACGGTCGAGGAGCTGAAGGGGCGCTACCGCGCCGGCCGGGTCGGCGACGTCGAGGTCAAGGAGGAGCTGGCGGGCGCGCTCAACCGGTTCCTCGACCCGGTCCGGGAGCGGCGGGCCCGGTTCGAGGGGCAACCCGGCCTGGTCGACGAGCTGATCGTCGAGGGCACCGAGCGGACCCGCGCCGAGGTGCGCCGCACCCTTGTCGAGGTCCGCCGGGCGATGGGCCTCACCAGCGCGTACACCCAGGTGCGGCGGAGGGCCGAGCGCTACCGCAAGGCCGTCGACACGCCGGCCTGACCTTCCGGGTACGCCGACCGGCCGGGCCCGGGTACGGCCTTGCGCCGCCCCCGGGCCGGCCGGTTAGGCTGCTCCCATGACCAGCTCGCACGCGTACCCGACGGCGTCCTTCGACGTCCTGTTCGGCGCGCTGCGACGCCGGCGGTCCCGCGACCGCCTGCGCTGAGCATTCCTCACTGCGACCGGCGGATCGAGCCGCCGGTCACCGCCGATCGTCCTCGGTCCGCCCGCATCCCCGTCCGGTGATCCGCGTGTGGCGGATCCGAGCGAGATCGGCGTACCCATGGATCTGGAGAAACTGCTGACCGGCCGGCTGGCGCCGGCGTTCGCGACGGTGGCCGGCGCGCCGGTCGACCCGGTCGTGCGGCGCTCCCAGCGCGCGGACTTCCAGTCCGACGCGGCCCTGGCCCTGGCCCGGCGGCTCGGCCGGCCACCGCGCGCCGTCGCCACCGAGGTGCTGGAACGCGCGGACCTGGCCGACCTCTGCAGCGCCGCGGAGGTGTCCGGTCCGGGTTTCCTCAACCTGACCGTCGCCGACGGCGCCCTGGCCGGGCTGGTCTCGGCGCTGGCCACCGACCCGCGGCTCGGGGTGCCGGCGACCAGCGCGCCGGAGACGGTGGTGGTCGACTACTCGGCGCCGAACGTGGCGAAGGAGATGCACGTCGGGCACCTGCGCTCGACGGTGATCGGGGACGCGGCGGCCCGGCTGCTGGAGTGGCTGGGGCACCGGGTGCTGCGGGCCAACCACCTGGGCGACTGGGGCACGCCCTTCGGCATGCTGATCGAGCATTTGGTCGACCTGGGCGAGGCCGAGGCGGCGCAGGAGCTGTCGATGGGCGACCTCGACTCGTTCTACAAGGCGGCCCGGACCAAGTTCGACGCGGACGAGGCGTTCCGGGAGCGGTCCCGGCTGCGCGTGGTGGCGTTGCAGGGCGGCGACCCGGCGACGCTGCGGCTGTGGCGGCTGCTCGTGGAGCAGTCCGAACGCTACTTCCTGACCGTGTACGACCTGCTCGACGTGACCCTCACCGAGCGGGACTTCCACGGCGAGAGCAGCTACAACGACCTGCTCGGCCCGGTGGTGGAGGAACTGGACCGGCTCGGGCTGCTGCGCCAGAGCGACGGGGCGGCCTGCGTGTTCCCGCCCGGCTCGGTGGGCCGGGACGGTGAACCGCTGCCCCTCATCGTGCGCAAGTCCGACGGCGGGTACGGCTACCCGGCGACCGACCTGGCGGCCATCCGGCACCGGACCGGCACGCTGGGCGCGACCCGGCTGCTCTACGTGGTCGGGCTGCCGCAGCGGCGGCACTTCGAGATGGTCTACGCCGCCGCCGCGCAGGCCGGTTGGCTGGCCCCGCCGGCCCGGGCCGAGCACGTCGGGTTCGGCTCGATCCTCGGGCCGGACGGGCGGATGCTGCGCAGCCGGGCCGGCGGGTCGGTGAAGCTGGTCGGGCTGCTGGAGGAGGCGGTGGCCCGCGCCACCGCGCTGGCCCGGGAGCGGAACCCGGAGCTGGGCGAGACGGAGGCGGCCGAGGTCGGCCGGGCGGTCGGCATCGGCGCGATCAAGTACGCCGACCTGTCGAGCGACCGGCACAAGGACTACGTGCTCGACTGGGAACGGATGCTGTCCCTGGACGGCAACACCGCGCCCTACCTCCAGTACGCGTACTCCCGGATCAGGTCGATCTTCCGGCGGGCCGGGGTGGCGGCCCGGCCGGAGGCGGCGATCTCGCTGGCCGAGCCGGCCGAGCGGGCTCTCGCCTTCGAGCTGGTCGGCTTCGGTGCGGTGGTCGGCGAGGTGGCGGAGAACCTGGAGTTCCACCACCTGACCGCCTATCTGTCCCGGCTCGCCGCCGCGTTCAGCGCGTTCTACGAGCGGTGCCCGGTACTGCGGGCCGACGAGCCGGTCCGGGAGAGCCGGCTCGTGCTCTGTGACCTGACCGCGCGGGTGCTCGGGCAGGGCCTGCACCTGCTGGGCATCCGCACACCGGAGCGCCTGTGAATTCGAAAGCGGGATGAGCGGGTGCCGCCCTGGCGGGCGGCACCCGGTCAGCCCGGGTTTAGTGGACGGGCCGTCGGGCAAGCGGCCCGGGTCGCAGCAGGGCTGGAACGGGAAGATCTGTGGGAGGCAGCCATGCGCTCACCGCCCCCGGCTGAAGCGAGAGTGACGATCGAGCGCCGGGTCACGGAGGTCTTCGACTTCTACCGCGACTTCCACAACCTGCCCCGCTTCCTGGGCGACGTCGTGGCCAGTGAGCAGATCGGGCCGGCGACATTCCGCTGGACGATCCAGGGACCGCTCGGCGTCCGGCTGGGATCCACGGTCCGGCTCGTCGAGGAGCGCGCGAACGAGCTGCTGCGGTACGCGACCACCGTTCCGGCCGGGATGCGCACCCAGTGGACGGTACGGTTCGGCCCGGGGCCGGAACCGGACCGGACCGAGGTCCACGAGGTGCTGAGGACACCCTTCGGAGCACTGGGCCGCATCGCCCTGACGCTGATCGGGAAGCCGCCCGCCGCCGAGGTGGCGGCGAACCTGCGCAGGCTCAAGCAGCTCCTGGAGACGGGAGAGGTCACCGACACCGCGCACGCGGTCGCCGGCAAGTTCGAGCGGACAGCCGTCAGCGATCACCGCCATCCGGATTGACCAGGGTCCGGCTACCAGTACTTGCCACAGGCCGGCTCGAGCTTGTTGACCGCGCTTTCCAGGGCGCTGGTGTCGCTCGCCACGCTCACGAGCCCTTCCACATCGAAGGGCCTGACTGCGCGGATGTAGGCGTACTTCCGGTCTGCGGCCACGGCCAGCGCCCTGAAGTTGCTCCGCAGCGTGCGGTCGGTCTGCTCGGCGGCAACCTTGTTCGCCACCGCCTCGAGGTCGACCAGCCGCGTGATCGTCTCCGTCCGGGCGGCGGCGACCTCCGTCTCCGACGTGGCACTACCGGCGATGATGACCAACGCGGCCAGGCCGGCGATGGCCTTTTCCAGCGGACCCTTGACGGCGGTGCAGGCCGCCTTGTTGCTCGTGGTGGCCGCTTGTGTGGCCTTCTTGGTTGTGGGCGCCGGTGCGGGAGCGGTCGAGGACCGCGCGGCCTTGGAGGATCGTGGGGTCGGCGAGGGCTCGGGTGCGCGGCTCGGTGTGGCCGCCGGCGCCGCCGTCGGCGTGGGGGCGAGCGACTCCGCGGAGGCACTCCACTCCGCAGCGGTGGGCGTGGCCGGCATCTCGGAGGCGTCGCCACACGCCGAAGCGGCGAGCAGCGCCGCCACAACCACCACGCCGAGCCCGACCCGTCGCATCATCAACGTCGCATCCCTCTCACGATCTTCGCGGAGCGGTGACGCTACCCGGCCGACCAGGTGTCGAGATCAACCGAAACCGCAGCTTCTGCCGTCGACCGGCGCAGGACATCTGACGGTCCGGCGGGGTCTGGCGATGCGCCCACGCGGTCGCCGGCCGATCCGGCCCCGGTGGCCACCACATCCGCAGGAGTACGTCTCCGGTGACGGCGCTAGCATCGGCTACCCGGCACCATTGCGGCCGGCTCTCGGAAGGAGCGGCGATGGCGGACGTGTCGGTCGAAATTCCATCGCCACTGAGCGAGTGCATCACCTTCTGCGAGGTGGTGTGTGTCCGCGAGTGCTGCGGAATCGACGCCGTCTCTACCGATCCCGCCGTCGTCGAGGCGTGGTGCCGCCAGGTGGGGTCGACCGCGGTGGTCGAGGCTCGGCTACAACTCGCCGAGCTGATCGAGGTGGTCAAGGACCGCTCGCACCGCGTCACGTCGACATTCCTGAACCATCGCACGCCCGACGACGCCGCGCGGCGTCAGTTGCTGGACTTCCTGGCCGCACTCGAAGCAGGACTGGCGGCCGGCGATGCGTCGTGAGCGGTCAAGATCGGTTTCACGAAACGGCCCTCACCTGCTGCGCGCCCGGCGGACGACTCCGGTTCGGGGCAGTGAAGACGGACGGGTCCGAGCGGGCTGTGGCCTTGCCGGCCGGACTGGTCGAGGTGCTGCGTGGTCATCGGGCTCTGCAGCGGGCCGAGCGGGAGGCTGCCGGTGATCGCCGGCAGGAGCATGGCCTTCTGCTCCCGACGAAGATCGGCACGCCTGTCGATCGGCTTGGCTGTACCGATGCCTGTACGGCCAAGAACCCTCGCGCCCTTGCGTCCGCCCTCGCTCGGCTCCATGATCCGATCACCGGGAACGTGGAGGAGCACATGGGCGCCTGGGATGACGGTCCGTTCGACAACGACAGCGCCGCCGACTGGTGCGGTGACCTCCACGATGCCGATCCGCCTGCCCGGCCGGCAATGGTTCGCGCCGCCCTGACAACGGCAGCACTCGACACCGGGTACCTCGACCATGACGATGCCGCCTCGGCCATCGCCGCAGCGGCAATCGTGGCGTCTCAGATGCCCGGCGGAGAGCCGATAACCTCGCCGTACGCGCCGGACTTCCTGCTTGCTGGTGAATCCCTTGACCTGGACGACGACCTGCCACAGCTGGCGGTCGAGGCACTTGACCGGGTCCTCGGCCACGACTCGGAATGGCGGAGCCTATGGGGCGAGGCGGGAGTGAGTGAGTTCCCGCAGATCAACAAGCTTCGCGCAGTGCTGTCCGGTCCGCCCGAACTGCCCGGTCAGATCGCGCTGCTCTGAAGTGGCCGGAAGGTCGCTGGGTAAACCCACCCCTGCGCGTGCCGCTCCTCTGGCTCAAGCCCATCTCCGCCGTGAGTCCGCACATCCTGGGACGGGCCTGCTACGGGCTGACTGTGCCGGACATATTGCTGACACGGCCTAGGGCGTCGAAGTCGACGCGCAAGGTGGAGCCGCCGGTATGGTGCGCGGTCACCGATGTGGGTGTCGGGTCGAGGCGCCAGGACTGCTGGTGCAGGAACGACTCCACGGCGATGCGGTGGTCCACCGGAAAGCCCTGAATGACCTCGCTCAGAATGCTTAGCGCGCGCTCCGGCCGGATCGGTGCGGTGATCTGCGGCGGGGCGTCGTCGAGGTGAAAGAAGACCGCGCCGCCGGGAAACGGGCCGCGGTAGTAACACCGGCCGGTCAGGCCGGAGGCCAGCAGGGCGAGGCGGTGACCGTCGACGCGCTGAAGCGCGAACGTGGGCTCGGTGAGCTCGGCAACTCCGTGGCGATGACCGTACTCGCGGAGCCAGCCGCACAGATGCAGCAGCGCTGGTGGCAGATTGCTCGCCTCGTTGGCCCATGCCCACAGCCAGCTGCCGTCGTCGTGGCTCTCCGTACCGAGGAGCTGGATGCGATACCGCAGGTCGTCGCCGAACATCACGATGCCGCTGGTCAGGTCGAGTTGCCAGCCGCGCTCGCCGATCAGGTCGCCTAGCGCCATTTGACGGGCCAGTCCGGTGGCGACATGCGACGCAAAGAGTCGATCAAACGTCAGCATCGCCGCAGTGTGCCAGACCGTGAGGTGCCGCGTGTCGACGCATGCGGTGCGGATCCCGGGTCCGGGAAGCTGCACCGAGGCCATCCCGAAGCGTCCGGTGCCCGCCGGCCGGGCGAAGACCTCCGGCATGATCACATAAACACTGGCCGGCATGGGAGTGCGCCCACGGCCGCTCACATGCCACCGACTGCAACCAGGACGGCTGCGCAACCGAGGCCGGCTGAGAGCGTCGTGGCTCCCAGCATGGCTCCCACGAGCGTCCAGGCGCTGATCCCGGCAGATACGGAAAGCCCCCGACCTTGCCATTCTGGCTGGTCGGGGGCTTTCTCCTGCACTGTGCGCCCGAAGGGACTCGAACCCCTAACCTTCTGATCCGTAGTCAGATGCTCTATCCATTGAGCTACGGGCGCTTGCTGCTCGGCCAGTCTACACACCGGCTTTTGCGCGGAGACTCCGGGATTCGAACCCGGGAGGGGCTTTAAGACCCCAACCGCATTAGCAGTGCGGCGCCATAGACCAGACTAGGCGAAGTCTCCCTGGTGGCCCGGAGACCACCGCGCCCGAGGATACAGGTCCGTACCCACCCGGGGCAAAGCGACTACCGGGAAGGCCCCACCCCCAGCGTTTTCGCCGTGTGCCAGGTCACGCTCGGGTCTACGCTCCATCGATATGCAGGAGCAGCCGCCGAGCGATCCGCCCCGTCGCGAGCCCGCCGCCCAGGCCCGGCGGAGCCGCTCCCCACGTCCGACTTTCACGCCGCCACCCACGCCCGAGCCCGCTCCGGCCGAGGTGGCGGACGACATGCCACCGCGGCCGCGGACCGCGCCTGTCGTCCTGTTCCAGCCACCCGACCCGGCGCAGGCCACCCCGCTCGCTGCCGGCGCGCCAGCAACCCCACACCAGCGTCCGCCCGCGGAGACCGCCGCCGATCCGGGCACGCCGGCCAGCGTCGTCGCCGCCACCGACCGGGGTACGCCGGCCGTCGCACCGCCACCGGCCACCGCCCCCGCCGATGAGGCGGTGATCGAGGAGGCCCCGAAGCGGACCCGCCGTGCGCCGGCGCCGAAGAAGGCCGCCCCGGCGAAGAAGCGGACTGCGGCGGCACAGAAGTCCGCCGCCACGGCTCCGGTGCCGCCCGCCGAGGCCCCGACGTCGGGCGCGGCCGCACCCGAGCCCGGCACGGTGCAGCCGGCCGAGGCAGCGACGGAGACCGGCACGCCGGCGCGGACCGGCCGGGCGCGGAAGAGCGCGACGGCCACCCCGGCGAAGAAGGCGGCGGCGAAGCGGACACCGGCCCGCCGGGCGTCCGCCACCCCGGCCGCCGTCCAGCCGGACGTCGCCGAGCCCGCCCTCGGTCAGGCCGCGGACGACCGTCCCGCCGAGCGGAATCCCGCCGAGCCGGATCCCGCCCAGACGCCGGCCGAGGCGGATCCCACTCAGGCCCGAGCCGAGCCGGATCGCACACAGACCCCGGCCGCGCCGGATCCCGCGCAGACCCGGTCCAGCCAGGTTGCCGCAGTGAGCTCGGAGGATCCGGATGCCGCGCCGACCCTGGCCAGGCCGGATGCCGCGTCGACCCCGGCCAGGCCGGGCACATCGCAGGGACGGGCGGAACTGGCTGCCGCCGAGGTCCCGGTCGGGCAGGCCGGCCAACCGAATCCGACAGCCGAAGCGGAGCCGGGCCCGGCGAACCCCGCCACCCCACCAACACCCGCCCGGGAGGTCGTTCCCGTGACGGCCATGCAGGCCGACCGGCGGGTGGAGAGCCAGGGCTGGCGGGAGGCCACGGCCCGCGTACTCGATCACCCTGGCTTCGCACCCGAGCTGCTGGCCCTCGCCGCGGTGGACGCCCTCGGTCCGCGCGCCGCCACCTGGGTACAGCGGACCCGCGACGCCTATCCCGACGCCGACGCCGACGGGCTGGCCCGGCTGGTGACCCGGCGGTTCGTCCGGCTGGCCGGTGCGGGTGGCGCGCTCGCGGCAGGCGCCGGCCTGTTCGCGCCGGTGGCGGAGCTCACGGCGGTGCTCTGGACCCAGGCCAATCTGGTGCTGCACCTGGCCGCCGTCTATGGCCGGGACCCGGCGCATCCGGACCGCGTGGTCGAGCTGCTGGTGCTGACCCAGGTGCACCCGGACGCCGCCACGGCCCGCGCCGCGCTGGATGGGCTGCGCTCGGCCGGCGCTCCGGCGGAGGGGTCGTTGTCCCGGGCAGCCGAGGCGGCCTGGCGGCTGGCCACCCCGCTGGTCGCGCAGGCCGCCGGCTGGCTGGCCCTCCGGCTGGCCGCGCGGCTGCTCCCCGGTGCGGCGGCGCTGGCCGCGGCAACGGGAGACACGACCGCGGCCGAACGCCTGGCCGCCCGCGCCACCAGCCTCTACCGCCCGGCCCGCCGCTGATCCACTCCAGCTCGGCGAGGTGGCGCGGTCCGGCACCCGGAGACACCGCCACCTCCCGCGAGCTGGCGACCGGGGCCCGCGTCAGAGCCAGCCGAACCAGGACTTCGGGAGAAGGGCGTAGCCGACAAAGGCGACCACGTCGAGCAGGGTGTGCGCGACGATCAGCGGCCCGACCCGCCGGGTGCGCAGGTAGAACAGGCCGAAGATCACGCCCATCACGGCGTTGCCGAGGAACGCGCCGAAGCCCTGGTAGAGGTGGTAGGAACCGCGCAGCACGGCGCTCGCCGCGAGCACGGCGCCGAGCCGCCACTGGAGCTGCCGCAGCCGGGTGACCAGGTAGCCGACCACGATCACCTCCTCCAGCACGGCGTTCTGCACGGCGGCGAGGATGAGCACCGGCACCGCCCACCAGAGGGGCGGCAGGGCGGCCGGGACGAGGGTGGCGTTGATCCCGAGCTGGGCGGCCGCCCAGAACAGGGCCAGACCGGGCAGGCCGATCAGCGCGGCCAGCCCCGCGCCCCGGAGGAGGTCCGGCCCGGGCCGGGTGAGGTCGGCGCCGAGCGCCCGCGCCGGGTCGCCGGGGTCGCGCGCCAGCAGGTGTACGGCGAGCAGCACCGGCAGCAGCGCGAACAGGATCCCGAGCAGCTGGTACGTCAGGTCGAGATACGGCCGGGCCGACGCGGAGGTGTTCAGCGCGGCGGTCTGCTTCGACAGCCCGCCCGTGGCGGTCAGCTTGGCGACCAGCGAGACCAGGGCGTACACGGCCGACTGGCCGAGGGAGAGGCCGAGCACGAGCAGCGTCTCGGTGCCCAGGGTCCGGCGGGAGACCGGACGGGTCAGCTCGTCAACCGTCACCGGACCACTGTGCCGCACCCGGGGGGCGGTCGGCACGTCCCGACGGCCAGGTGAGCCGATCGCACATTCTGTGCGACCGGCCGGCACGCTCCGTGGAGATTCTGTGGGGGCCGATCCGCCCGTCCGGAGAAGGAGCGTGCCCTGTGGAGAACTTCGCGCGGTTGCTGAAGGAGAGCTGGACCCTTGTCGAGGAGGACCGGGAGCGGCTCAGCGGTCACTTCTACGCCCGCCTGTTCCTCCTCGACCCGGCGCTGCGCGGCCTCTTCCCGGTGCAGATGAACGGCCAGGGTGACCGGATCCTGGAGGCGATCGTCACGGCCACCCAGACGGTGGACGACCCGGAGAGCTTCGACGAGTACCTGCGCGCGCTGGGCCGGGACCATCGGAAGTTCCACGTCGAGGCGAGCCACTACGCGACCATGGGCGTCGCCCTGCTGGACGCGCTGCGCAGCACCGCGGGGGACGGCTGGAACCTGGAGTACGACCAGGCGTGGCGGGAGGCGTACGCGAGCATCACCGAGCGGATGCTGGCGGGCGCGGCGGCCGACGACGACCCGCCGTTCTGGCACGCCGAGGTGCTCACCCACGAGCGGCACGGCCCGGACACGGCGGTGCTGACGGTGCGCGCCCTCCAGCACCCGATGACCTGGCAGGCCGGCCAGTACGTCAGCGTCGAGGCGCCCCGCTACCACCCGCGGGTGTGGCGGACGTACTCGGTGGCGAACGCCCCCAACGAGGAGAACGTGCTGGAGTTCCACGTGCGGACGCCGGCCGGGGCGGCGGGCTGGTTGTCCGGGGCGCTGGTCCGCCGGACCAGGCCGGGCGACCTCCTGCGGGTGGCCGCGCCGATGGGTTCGATGACCCTGGACCGGGCCTCGACCCGGGACATCCTCTGCGTGGCGGGCGGGGTTGGGCTGGCCCCGATCAAGGCGCTGGTGGAGGAGCTGACCCGGGTCAACCGGACCCGCTGGGTGCACGTCTTCTACGGGGCCCGGCGGCCGGCGGACCTGTACGGGCTGCCCGGCCTGGAGAAGCTGGTGGCCGCCCACCCGTGGCTGTCGGTGACCCCGGCGTGCAGCGACGACCCGGACTTCGACGGCGAAGTCGGTGCCATCTCCGACGTGGTCACCCGCTACGGGCCGTGGACCACGCACGACTGCTACGTCTCCGGCTCGGCGGCGATGGTCCGGGCGACGCTGCGCGCGCTGGCCGCCGACGACGTGCCGCCGGACAACATCCGCTACGACACCTTCGGCAACCTGTAGACCTTGCTCCCCCCGAGCCGGGTCGCGTGCCCCTGCCCCCTGGGGCACGCGACCCGGCCCCCGTTCACCGGTGCGCGGGCCGGGCCGGCAACCGGCCCGCGTACCGGAGTTCGTGCGGGTCAGTAGCGCCAGGGTGTGCCGCTCTCCCGGTATTCCTCGACCGGCACCAGCGGCACGCCGGGGGCCATCCGGTCGGCGTAGAGGCGGCCCTCCAGGTGGTCGATCTCGTGGGCGACCAGCCGCGCCATGGCGTACTCGAAGGAGGTGATGACGCGGCTGCCGTCCCACTGGGCGTGCTCGACGTCGATCCGCAGCGGCCGGGGCACCAGGCCGCGGTGGTCGAAGAAGGAGAGGCAGCCCTCGTACTGCTCGTCGGTTTCCCGGGAGCTGTCCACCACCCTGGGGTTGAGCAGGACGACGGGTTCGGCGGCCCGATCGGCGGGGCGGACCAGGGCGGCGGCCCAGCCGAGCCCGAGCTGCGGCGCGGCGATGCCGACCCCCTTGCTGAACGGGTGCAGCTCGTCGAGGCGGACCAGCAGGCCGGAGAGGCGGTCGACCACGTCCCGGGCGAGTTGTTCCTCGCGCGGGAGGTCGAACTGGCGGGCGGGCTGCCGGAGCAGGTCGTCACCGCGCTGCACGATGCCGACGGCGCGCATCCGGTCGCTGGCCCGGATGCGGGTGCCGGGGGCCGGGCCGTCGGGCTCGGCGTCGGGAGGCTGGCTCCGGAACCGCCACTGCATCCGGTAGCGGGCGTTCAGCGGCGGGTCGTCGGTCGCCCACTCGAAGATCGCCCGGCCGCCGTCGTCGCCCCGCAGGATCGGGGTACGCAGCGGCCCCTCCTCGGCGGAGAGGGAGGTCTCGGCACCCCACACCTTGGGGTCGAGGTCGGCGGGGAGGTCGAGGCGCACGGCGAGGTGCCGGGTGGGCAGGCGTACGGCGCGCTGGAACCAGGGGCCCCACTTGTCCCGCCCGACGCGGTACGCGTACTCGATGGTGACCCGGTCGCCGGGGTAGAGCGGGAAGCGGCCCTCGTCGTTCTCGAAGAGCAGCCAGATCTCTTTGAACGCGTCCCGGTCGTGCTTGGCCCGCCAGTGCATCGGCTCCCGCGTGCCCCCGTCGTCCCGGTAGGCGGTGAGTTGCAGCTCGGCGAAGGTGAGCGGGTGCTCCCGGTGGTGCCGGTTGGAGCGGCCGGGGTCGTTGGGGTAGCGGTCGACGGCGACCCGGACCAGGTAGCGGGTGACCGGCTCGGTGCCGGCGTTGTACAGCTCGCGCCGGATCGCGCAGTGGTAGCCGTCGCCGGTGTACGTGAGGGTCGCGGTCTCGCGCTCCACCACCAGCCCGGTGCCCGGCGGCAGCCACTGCCCGGGCACGGGCGGGTCCCGGTGCGCTCCGCCGGAGCGACCGTGCCGCAGCTCGTCGTACTCCCGGAAGCGCTGCCAGATCGCGCCGCTGGCCTCCAGGACGGCCTCGGCGCGGCGGGCGAAGTCCTCGGTGGGCCGGTGCCGGCGCCCCTCGACGTGGCTCACGTACGACGGGTCGAAGCCCATCAGCGTGGCCAACTGCTTCTTGGACAGCCCGCGGCCGGTGCGGTGCCGGGCGAGTTCGGCCGCGAACGAGTCGGCGGCACGCTCGATGGGTGAGGTCGTCATCGGCTTCCTCGTACGCGGGAAGACCATTTTCACGTTCGGTGGCCGAACGTGTACGGAAACTGCCTCGTATTCGACACTCGCCTTGACAATTCAGCGGCGCCCGTCGATGCTTGCGCCGCCTGCCGCCCCGCTCGGCGGCGTTTTCCGCCCATCGCGCCGGGTAGTACGCGACGGGCGACGGAGTGAGCCGGACCTCTCTCCCGAGCCCACCGGGCCACTTCCCTCCACCGGGAAGCTGTGGTTAGGCTAGCCTTAGTCCGAGCCGGCGACACGCGGCGGCCGGTGGGGCGACCAGACAGGGGACGACCAGGTGACTGCGGTGATGCCGGGGTGGGACGTCGCCACCCCGTTCGCCCCGGTCACGGCGACCCTGCGCGCCATGTTCGGCACCGACGACCTGCCTGGCCTCGCGCCCGGCCTGCTGGTGACCGACGGCTCGCCGCACTGGACCCCGGCGACCCGGCTGGTCGACGGCACCCTGCTCCCCGAGTTCCTGCGCGCGGCGGGCCGGCGCTGGGGTGGCACCCCGCACGCCTGCGCCGCGCTGGCCTGGAAGTCCTACAGCTACTGGACGGCGCTGCCGGCCGTGCTCGGCTGGGCCTCGGCCCGGCGGGTGCCGCTGCTCGACCCGGCCGACGTGCTGGTCCACTTCGAGGACCACCACCAGCTGCTGACCCTCGGCCTGCGCAGCTCGACCACGGTCGCGGTGCTTCCCGGTGACCCGCTGGCGCTGGCCGGCGGCCCCGGCGTCCGGGTGGTCGCCGACGAGGCCGCGCTGCTCGACGCGCTGCGCGCCACGCTGCTCGACGCCCACTTCGCGCCGCTGATCGAGGCCATCCAGGGCGAGGTCCGGATCGGCACCCGTACCCTTCTCGGCTCGGTCGCCTCCGGCATCGCGCACGGCATCCTGCGTGCCTCGGACGCGCTCCCCGGCTCCTCCACCGCGACCATCACCACGCTGCTGGACGCGCTCGACCTGAGCGACCTGGTCGAGCTGGTGCCCGGCCCCGCGGGCGAACCCACCGTGCAGCGGCGCACCTGCTGCCTCGCCTTCACCCTGCCCCGGCCGAAGATCTGCCAGGGCTGCTGCGTCCGCCAGGCCTGACCGGCCGCCGTCCCGGTCAGTCGACCAGTGGGCGCACGTCCCAGAGCCAGACCCCGCCGGTGAATCTCGGTGTGATCCCGGTCAGCTCGGTCATTCCCCGGTACAGCGAGCCGGCCTGCCGCAGCCGCGGATCGAGAACCACCGCGCCCGCCCGCCAGTACCGCAGGTCGTCCACGGCGGCCACCCGGTCCTGCGGGGTGATCGGCGGCACCGCGTCGGTCTGCCGGATGGTGGTGAAGAAGGTGCTGGTGGGACGGGGCGGTGCGGTGAAGAGGGCGACCCGGCCCGCGCCGGGCCGGGTGTCCGGATAGAGGAAGTAGCCGCGGGCCAGCGGCATGTCCAGCCGGGTCTCGGCGGACCAGCGCAGCGGGACGGCGTACGTGGTGTCGGGCAGCGGGAGCGTGACGATGCTGCGGCCGCCGGCCACGTAGGGCCGCCAGGCGCCGGAGGTGACGAAGCTCGGGGTGGGGTCGAGGCGCACCGCGGGCAGCGGGGTCGGCAGGAGCGGCAGCAGCGCCATGGTGAGCACCGTGGCGGTGGCGAACCGGATCTGGCGCCGGGCGCCGGGGTGCCGCCGGGCCAGCCGCCGTACGTGCTCGGCGCCGAGGGCGAGCAGGACGCCCACGATCGGGGTGAGCGCCAGCGACCACCGGGTGGGCACCACCGAGTGCAGGATCGGCAGGTGCTCCAGCGCCGCCCAGGGGCCGGGGATGCCGGTGTCCCGCCCGTCGAAGCGGATCTCGCGGCCGAGCGAGAACAGCACGAAGACCGCGCCGACGGCGGCCAGGCCGAGCACCACGACGTTGCGGCGCAGC
Organism: Micromonospora chaiyaphumensis; assembly: GCF_900091435.1. Classification (GTDB taxonomy): domain Bacteria; phylum Actinomycetota; class Actinomycetes; order Mycobacteriales; family Micromonosporaceae; genus Micromonospora; species Micromonospora chaiyaphumensis. The sequence continues at coordinate 471,815 of NZ_FMCS01000006.1, read as the reverse complement.
CACCAGACCAGCGCGACCGCCAGCACGGCGAGTGGCCAGCCGAAGAAGGCGTTCTCCTCGGTGGCGTTCTTGGCCAGCCAGACGCTGCCCCGCGCGTCACCGGCCAGGGACTCCCGGGACCAGGCGACGTAGGAGGCCAGGTCGGTGCGGTAGCCCCGGATCAACGTGGAGAGCCCCTGGTAGGCGCCGGGGCCGAAGAACTGGACGGAAAGCGGGTACGCCAGCAGCACCCCGGAGAGCACGGCGGCCACGGCGAGCCCGGCGACGAAGGGCCGGGCGGCCGCACGCAGTTCGGGCCTGCCGAGGGCGAGCGCCAGCACCACGACGCCCAGGCCGATGGCGGTCATCAGCAGGATCTCGAGGTTGAGGAAGGCCTGCCAGACGATCAGCAGGCCGAGCAGCACACCGTTGCGCAGCCAGCGGCCCGGCTCGGCGAGGCGCAGCGTCCGCCAGACCAGCAGCGGCACCACGAACTGGCTGACGATGTTCGGGTGGGCGTTGGCGTGCGAGAGCATGGCCGGCGCGAACGCACAGAAGCCGGCGCCCAGCCAGGCCGGGCCGCGAGCACCGATGAGCACCCGGGAGAGGACGAAATACCAGGCCGCGCCGGTAGCGGCCATTCCGAGGGTGAGAAAGAGCAGGAATGACCAGCGGGGCCCGAACAGGACGGTGACCGGCGTCATTGGCAGCGAAATGGATAATACGGACGTATTCGCCATCAGATTGACGCCGTCCGGCACATTCATCCGGTCCGACGTGAAGGGATAGGCGAAATCGGTCACGACGCGCGCACCGTGCGCCATCATCCACTCGAACTGCGCCTGATCGGTGCGGTTGTCCCGCACCCCGTTGGCCGGGTCCAGCCAGAGGCGGGCGGTGATCCAGAAGGCGAGCAGCACGAAACTGAGCACGGCGACGGCGTCGACCCACCTGCCCTGCCCCGGTCGTCCGCCCTCGTCGGGCCCGTCCTCGGCGGCACCACCCGGGGCGGCGTCCGATTCAGGAGTAGTCATGACAATTCAGAGCGTAGTCAGGGTATGGCAGGGCCGTGACATGTTTCTGGGTACTGGCGTACTATGTGCCGGGTTCGCCTACCGCCGATCACGTGCCCACCCCCGACCACAATTCGGCCACCCCCGGTGCCCCGATTCCCCCGCCGTCCATCCGGATGGTTGACTCTGTCGGTCCAGGCGCGGGTCAGTCATATCGTGAGGAATCGACGCATGGCAGAAATCACTGGGGATCAGCGCGTCCAGTCGGAGGTGCTCGAAGGGCTCGCGACGGCGGTCAACCACCGTCGCTGGTTCGTCGAGCTCGCCGTGCCCTACCTCGGTGACAACCCCATCGAGATCGGCAGCGGGCTGGGCGACTACGTCCTCGAGTGGTCCGCGCACATCCCCCGCATCACCGCCACCGAGGCGGACCCGGACCGCCTGGTCCGGCTCAAGGAGCGGCTGGCCGACCACCCGGGCATCGAGGTCCGGCAGATGCTGCTGCCGCACTCCGAGCGCGGCGACTACAGCGCGGCCGTGTCGTACAACGTGCTGGAGCACATCGACGACCACGTGGGCGCGCTGCGCAGCATGCGCGACCTGGTCCGCCCCGGCGGCGCGGTGATCATCATCGTGCCCGCGTTCCAGTTCGCCATGAGCCCGGCCGACATCGCCACCGGCCACGTCCGGCGCTACACGAAGAAGACGCTGGCCGCGGCGATGACCGAGGCCGGCCTCACCGTCGAGAAGATCCACTACGCGAACGCGCTCGGCCTGATCGGCTACTTCATGGCCACCAAGGTCTTCCGGCTGATGCCGAAGGAGGGGCCCATGGTGAAGGTCTACGACACCCTGGTCCTCCCGGCCACCAAGGCCGCCGAGCAGCGCGTCCGGCCGCCGTTCGGCCAGTCGGTCTTCGCGGTCGCCCGCGTCCCGGGCTGACCGGGCCGGGGCCTCCGCGGGCGCGGAGGCCCCGTCGCCTCACTCCTTGATCTGGTAGGTCGGGCGGATGACCGCCCGGGCCAGGGTGTGGAAGGCCAGGTTGAAGCCGACGTACGCCGGGCTGGCCCCCTTGCCCACGTCGAGCCGCTCCACGTCCACCGCGTGCACCGCGAAGACGTACCGGTGGGGCCGGTCGCCGGCCGGCGGGGCGGCGCCGCCGTAGCCGGTGTCGCCGTAGTCGTTGCGGATGCTGAAGGCGCCGCCGAGGTCGCTCTCCGCGGCCCCGGTCGGCAGCTCGGTGACCGAGGCGGGCACGTCCACCAGCACCCAGTGCCAGAAGCCGCTGCCGGTCGGCGCGTCCGGGTCGAAGCAGGTGACCACGAAGCTCTTGGTCTCGTCCGGGAAGCCCGACCAGGCCAGATGCGGGGAGACGTTCTCGCCGCCGGCGCTGCCGTGCGCGTACCGGGCGTCCATCGGCTCGCCGTTGTGCACGTCGTCGCTGGTCAGGTTGAACGACGGCACCGTCGGCAGCAGCTCGTACGGGTCCGGGGCGATCGGTCGTTCCAGGCTCATCGAAACGGTCCTTCCGGGTGCGCGCGAATGTCCTGCGCCCCTTCATACCCCCTCGGCGGCCCGAATCGAACCGGAAGCACCCGGTGTCCGGACAGGCTGCTACTCGACGAGGGATGACGGACCTGTCGGTCAGGGGCGGAGGGTGTGGGATTCGAACCCACGAAGACATCGCTGCCTTACCGGTTTTCAAGACCAGCGCCATCGGCCACTAGGCGAACCCTCCCTGCCGCGTCCCCGACGGGGTACGCGGCCGTGCCTAGTCTGCCACGGCCGGTGAAACCGGCGAGCCGCCGTCCCACCCCTGCTGTCAGGATGCACCCGTGTGGGAAACCCCGGCGGTGGTGCTGATCAGTGGAATCATGGCGGCCGGCAAGTCCACTGTGGCCGAGCTGCTGGCGCGACGGCTGCCGCGGGCGGTGCACCTGCGCGGCGACGTGTTCCGCCGGATGATCGTCAGCGGCCGGGCGGCGCTGACCGCCGACCTCACCGACGAGGCGTGGCGGCAGCTCCGGCTCCGCTACGACCTCGCCGCGTCGGCCGCCGACCGGTACGCCGCCGCGGGCTTCACCGTCGTACTCCAGGACGTGGTGCTCGGTGCGGAGCTGCCGGCGCTGGTCGAGCGGATCCGGCACCGGCCGCTGGCCGTGGTGGTGCTCGCGCCGCGCGCCGACGTGGTCGCCGCCCGGGAGCGGGGCCGGTCCAAGCAGGGGTACGGCGACTGGCCGGTGGCCGACCTGGACGCCGACCTCCGGGCCACCACGCCACGGATCGGGCTCTGGCTGGACACCTCGGCGCAGACCCCGGAGGAGACGGTGGACGAGATTCTGGCCCGGGCGTGGACGGCGGGCCGGATCGGGTAAGACTGGGGCATGCACGCGATCACGATCCCGAAACCCGGTGGCCCCGAGGCTCTCGTCTGGGCCGCGGTGCCCGACCCGGAGCCCGGCCCGGGCGAGGTGGTGGTCGAGGTGTGTTCCAGTGCGGTGAACCGGGCCGACCTGCTGCAACGGCAGGGGCAGTACCCACCGCCCCCGGGCGCGCCGGCGTACCCCGGTCTGGAGTGTGCCGGGGTGGTGGCCGCGGTCGGGCCGGAGGTGACCGGCTGGTCGGTCGGCGACGAGGTCTGCGCGCTGCTGGCCGGCGGCGGGTACGCCGAGCGGGTCGCCGTGCCGGCCGGCCAGTTGCTGCCGGTCCCGGCGGGGGTGGATCTGGTCGACGCGGCGGCGCTCCCCGAGGTGGCCTGCACGGTCTGGTCGAACGTCGTGCAGCTGGCCCGGCTGGCCGAGGGCGAGACGTTGCTGGTGCACGGCGGCGGCAGCGGGATCGGCACCTTCGCGGTCCAGCTCGGGGTGGCGCTCGGCGCGACCGTGGTGGTGACCGCGCGGGCGGCGAAGCACGAGCGGCTCCGCGAGCTGGGCGCGGCACACGCCATCGACTACGCGGAGCAGGACTTCGTCGAGGAGGTGCGCCGGTTCACCGACGGGCGGGGCGCCGACGTGATCCTGGACATCGTGGGCGCGGCCTACCTGCCGGGGAACGTGGCGGCGCTGGCCACCGGCGGCCGGCTGGTGGTGATCGGCATGCAGGGCGGCCGCAAGGGCGAGCTGGACCTCGGCATGCTGCTGGCGAAGCGGGCCTCGGTGCACGCGACCGCGCTGCGGTCCCGCCCGCTGGCCGAGAAGGCGCAGATCGTCCGGGGTGTCCGCGAGCAGGTGTGGCCGCTGGTCGAGTCGGGGAAGGTCCGGCCGGTCGTCCACGCCCGGGCGAGGATGGCCGAGGCCGCCGACGCGCACCGGCTGGTGGAGACCAGCGACCACGTGGGCAAGGTGCTGCTGGTCCGCTGAGCGGTCAGGCGGCGTCCGGTGCCGGGCGGGGGAGCATGAGCCGGGCGCCGGAGCCCTCGGCGGCGAGCGCGTCGCCCGGGTTGTAGAGGGTGCAGCGCTGCAACGACAGGCAGCCGCAGCCGATGCAGCCGTCGAGGTCGTCGCGGAGCTTGCCGAGCAGCCGGATCTTCTCGTCGAGGCGGCTCCGCCAGGCCCGGGAGAGGGCGGCCCAGTCGTCGGGGGTGGGCGTCCGCCCGGAGGGCAGCGAGTCCAGCGCCTCCCGGATCTCCTCGAGCGAGACGCCGACCTGCTGGGAGATCCGGATGAAGGCCACCCGGCGCAGCTCGGTGCGGGCGTAGCGACGCTGGTTGCCGCCGGTCCGCTCGGCGCGGATCAGCCCGAGCCGTTCGTAGTAGCGCAGCGCGGAGGGAGCCACGCCGCTGCGCTCGGCGAGCTGGCCGATGGTCAGGGTTGCTTCGTGCATCACAGGGCCTTGAGTTGAAGTGTGCTTCAACTCCGAGGCTATCCGCATGACGACGACAACCGCCACCGAGCCCGCGGTCCTGAGGGCACTGCTCGACCGGGTACGCGCCGGCCGCGAGTTCGGCGCCAACGTGTATTCGACGCTGGACGTGCTCCAGGTGCTCTACGACCGGGTGCTCCGGATCACCCCGGCGACCCTGGACGACCCGGACCGTGATCGCTTCCTGCTCTCGAAGGGACACGCGGTCGCCGGTTACTACGCGCTGCTCGCCGCCAAGGGCTTCATCCCGGTGGCCTGGTTGGACGACCAGGGCGGCCCGGAGAGCCGGCTCGGCGACCACCCCGACCGGTTGCTGGTGCCCGGCGTGGAGATCGGTTCCGGGTCGCTCGGCCACGGCCTCGGCCTGGGCGTGGGCACCGCGCTCGGGCTGCGGGCCCAGGGTCGCACCGGCCCCCGGGTGTACGTGCTGCTCGGCGACGCCGAACTGGACGAGGGCTCGAACCACGAGGCGATCGCCTACGCGGGCGCCACCGGGCTCGGCAACCTGACCGCGATCGTGCTGGACAACCGGTCGGCGAGCCACGGCTGGCCGGGCGGCGCGGCCAGCCGGTTCACCGTCAACGGGTGGACCGCCGCGACCGTCGACGGCCGGGACCACGAGGCCCTGCACACCGCCCTGACCGGGCACCACCACCACCGGCCGCACGTCGTCGTCGCGGTCGTCACCGACGGGGAGTGACCATGAGCATGCGCGACGTCTTCGTGACCACGGCCGAGGAGGTCCTGGCCGATCCCCGCACCACGGTCGTGCTCGCCGACATCTCGGCGGCCGCCTTCGCCCCGGCCGCCGCGCGCTACCCGGGCCGGGTGGTCAATGTCGGCATCCGGGAGCAGTTGATGGTGGGCGTGGCCGGCGGGCTGGCGCTGACCGGGCAGCGGCCGATCGTGCACAGCTACGCGCCGTTCCTCGTCGAGCGGGCGTACGAGCAGATCAAGCTGGACCTCGACCACCAGGGGGTCGGGGCGGTGCTGGCCAGCGTCGGCGCGTCGTACGACCGGGCGGCGGCGGGGCGGACCCATCTCGCGCCGGCCGACGTGGCGCTGATCGACACCCTGCGCGACTGGACCGTGTACGTGCCGGGCCACCCGGACGAGGTGCCGGGGCTGCTGCGGGACGCGGTCTGCGGGGAGGGCTCGGCGTACCTGCGGCTGTCCACGCAGACCAACGCGCGGGCGTACCCCGGGTCGGGTGACCTGCGGGTGCTGCGGAACGCCGGGCCGGGTGCGCCGCTGCTGGTGGCGGTCGGGCCGGTGCTGGACACGGCGCTCGCGGCGGTGGCCGACCGGCCGGTCACGGTGGCCTGGACCCACCGGCCACGCCCGTTCGACACGGCCGGGCTGCGGGCCCTCGCCGGCACCGAGGTGATCCTGGTCGAGCCGTACCTGGCGGGCACCTCGGCCCGGGTGGTGGGCGCCGCGCTGGCCGACCGGCCGCACCGGCTGCTCTCCCTGGGGGTGGGCCGGTCGGAGCTGCGCCGCTACGGCACGCCCGAGGACCACGATCGCTGGCACGGCCTGGACGCGGCCGGCCTGCGCCGCTCGGTCGACGCGTTCCTCACCCCGGCCCGGGCCGCCGCCTGACCGGCGAAACGACGGGACCCCGCCACACCGGCCTGGCCGGGGTGCGGGGTCCCGTGTCGTGCGTGGGGCGTCAGCGGGCGGCGGGGCCGACCGGGTGGCGCCGGGCGCGCTCGCGGGCCAGGATCCAGATCGCCTCGACGCCGTCCTTCCAGGTGATCTTCTTGCCCTCCTCGCGGCCCCGGGCGCGGTAGCTGATCGGGACCTCGTAGGGGCGGATGCGCTGGCGGAGCAGCTTGCCGGTGACCTCGGCCTCCATGCCGAAGCCGCGCGAGCGGACCTGGAGCGAGCGGTAGAGCTCCAGCGGCATCAGCTTGAAGCAGGTCTCCAGGTCGCCGATGTACGAGTTGTAGAGCACGTTGGCGGCGAGCGTCACGCCCTTGTTGCCCATCACGTACCAGAAGCTGTAGGAGCTGTGGCTGCCGAAGGTCCGGTTGCCGTAGACCACCGTCGCCCGCCCGTCGAGCACCGGCTCGAGCAGCCGCGGGATGTCCTGCGGGTCGTACTCGAGGTCGGCGTCGAGGATGACCATGTACTCACCCTCGGCGTTGTCGACGGCGGTCTTGATCGCCGCGCCCTTACCGGCGTTGCGCTGGTGGGTGATCACCCGCAGCCGGGCGTCGTCCACCCGGCCGAGCACCTCGCCGGTGCCGTCGCGGCTGCCGTCGTCGACGACGACGAGCTCGATCTCGCACGGGTAGTCCACCGCCAATGCCTGCTTGAGGGCATCCGCAATGCGTTCTTCCTCGTTGTAGACCGGCATGAGGATCGAGAGCTTCACGGGTTCTCCACGGTGGCGACGGCAAGTCGGGGCCTAGCCTAACCCGGCTGGTCGCCGAGGTCACCACTGCCCGCCCGGCCTTCGCGGACGCCCCCGGCGCACGCCCGCCCGTTCTGCCGGAGAAGTTCCCTTCCGCACCCGCCCGCAACGTTTCCGAGACGTATTCACATCCGGTCACGCGGCGGTTACCTTCTGGTAACTCAATCGACATCCCGCGATTGAGGCGAAAGGAGTGCGTCGATGTCTGGTACCCCCGCCAGGCGCGCACGGACGACGCGACGCCGCACCCTGGCCGTCCTGTCCGCCGCCGCCCTCGCCCTGCCGGCGCTGTTCGGACCGGCTGCCCCCGCAGCCGCCGCCGACCGGCCCGTCGTCCAGCCGCTCCCCGCCGCGCTGGAGACCGTCCGCGCCGCCGAGGCCACCGCCCTCTACGGCTCCCCCGACATCCGCCCGCTCGAACAGCGGCGCACCGCGCTGGTCACGATGGGCGACAGCGAGATCTCCGGTGAGGGCGTCGGCAACTACGTGCCCGGCACCCACCAGGACGGAAACTGGTGCGACCGCTCGTACGACCAGGCGGTGTTCCGCACCGGCATCCCGGCCGACCAGAAGTACAACCTGGCCTGCTCGGGGGCGACCCCGTGGAACCTGATCGCCGGCGGGCCGACCCAGCACAACGAGCTGAACCAGGGCGACCAGTTGGCGATCAAAGCGCGCAACACGCACGTCCGGCTGATCTGGGTGGTGGTCGGTGCGAACGGCGACGGCACCATCCAGTTCGGGCCGGTGGCCACCGACTGCGCGATCCGCCGGGTCTTCTTCCAGGGCGCGTGCTGGCCCACCTACACCGACCAGTGGACGATCCGCACCGACGGCAGCCGGCAGGCGGTCGAGGCGGCGCTGACCTCGATCCGGCAGACCATGACCGGCGCCGGCTACCTGCGCTCGGACTACGAACTGGTGCTCATGTCGTACCCGAGCCCGGGCAGCCCGGACGTCGAGGACAACCCGAACTTCCCCGGCTGGTACTCCGGCGGCTGCCTGCTCTACCTGGCCGACATGGCGTTCGCCCGCAACAAGGCGGTGCCCATGTTCGAGTCGGCGCTGCGCGCGGCCGCCGCCGACACCGGCACCCGCTACCTGGACGCCAGCCGGCTCTTCCACGGCCACGAGGTGTGCACCGACAACACCTCGGTCCGCGGCCTCTACATCGAGATCGGGGTCTGGGACGAGAACGCGGCGCGGCAGTCCTTCCACCCCAACTACCGCGGGCACGGCATGTTCGCCCAGTGCGTCACCCAGTTCTGGAACGCGGGCGCCCAGCGGGCCACCTGCGTCGACCCCGCCAGCACCGGGCAGGGCGTGCTGGTCGACGGGCTGCTGGAGTTCCGGCAGCTCCGCAACGTCGCCACCGGGACCTGTGTGGACGGCCGGGGCTACGACTCCCGCAACGGCACGACGCAGCAGTCGTACGCCTGCCACGGCGGCCGCAACCAGGGCTTCTGGTACGACCCGGCCCGGCAGTCGCTGCACTCCGAGCTCTCCCACGACCGCTGTCTCGACGTGAGCGGCGGCAACCTGACCGCCGGCACCACGGTCAACATCCACGACTGCCACGGCGGGGCCAACCAGAAGTTCGTCTTCGCCGGCAACCAGCTCAAGCCGGCCGGCGCGACCAACCTCTGCGTCGGCTTCGACAACCCCTGGCTCACCACGCCGCGGCTGCGGCTGGCGGCGTGCTCGACCAGCGCCCGCCAGCAGTGGTCCTTCGAGTCCCGGTCCTACCCGAACCCGGTCGGCTACGGCCACGACGACTTCATCGGCTCACGCGTCTACTGAGAAGTGGGAGGGCCCCCGGCACAACGCCGGGGGCCCTCCGTTCAGCGCTGCTTGAGGGGTACGACGACGAGGCGGGCGACGGACGTGTCGCCGTCCTTCGCGCCGGCCACGCCGACCGTCGTGCCGACCTTGATGTCGCTCGACTGCACGGTGGCGCGCCGCTCGACCACCCGGATCTTCTCGTCGAAGGTCCAGGTCATGGTGAAGCCGTCGGTCGACTTCACGGTCATCGACTTCGCGTCGACGGCGGTCACCTGGCCGCGCTGCACGGCGACGGTCTTCGTGCCGCCGTCCTTCGTCTGCACCACGACCTCGCCGTGCAGGGTGTTCTTGCGCAGCAGCACCCGGGCGCGGTGCCGCTTGCGCCACTCCTGCGCCTGCTCGCCCCGCTTGCCCCGCGGGCCGGCCTGCTCGCCGGGCGTGCCGGAGGCCGAGGGCGCCGGGGCGGCGACGGGGTCGACGTCCAACTCGTCGGCGTCGACGCCGAGCGCGGCCAGCGCCTGGCCGTCCGCACCCAGGGCGGCGGCCACCTCGACGGCGGTCTCCTTCGCCGAGTCCTGGGCGACCTCGGCCGGGCCGCAGCCGGCGAGCCCGAGCGCGGCCGCCGCGAGCAGCGCGGTGACGCCGGTGACGATTCCCTGACGTGCCATCAGTGTTCCTCTCGTCCGTGGTGCCGTCAGCCTCCCCCGCCGCCGCGAGCGGATCGTCAGGCCGATGTTCGGGTCAGGTAAGGATCACCGGGCAGCCGGACGGTGAAGGCCGCGCCGCCCTCCGGGGCGTGCCCGGCCGTGATCTCGCCGCCGAGCCGCCGGACCAGCCCGGCGGCGAGCGCCAGCCCGAGGCCGCTGCCCACCTTGCGCACCCCCCGGTACCGCTGGTGCAGCGCACCGCGCTCGAACGCCACCGCCAGGTCGTCGTCGGTGAAGCCCGGTCCGCCGTCCCGGACCTCGACGAAGCCGCCCGCGGCCGGGTCCGCCCCGGCCGCCCGCACCGCGAGCACCACCGGCGCCCCCGGGGGTACGACCCGCAGCGCGTTCTCCAGCAGCCCGTCCACCACCTGCCGGATCCGCCCCGGATCGGTGTACGCGGGCACCGGCCCGTCGGGCGCCTCCACCCGGAACGGCACGCCGACCGCCGCGCACCGGTCGGACCAGGTGCGTGCCGCGTCGGCGGCGAGCCGGGTCAGGTCGACCGGCCCGGGTTCCAGCGGGAAGTCGGCGGCTTCCAGCCGGGCCAGCGCCAGCAGATCGCTGACCAGCCGGTCCAGGTGCTCGGACTCCGCGAGCACCGTCCGCCCGGTCGCCGGCACCGCCTCGGCCTCGATGACCCCGTCGGCCAGCGCCTCGGCGTAGCCGCGGATGGCGGTGAGCGGGGTACGCAGCTCGTGCGAGACCGAGAGCAGGAACTCGCGCTGCCGCCCCTCGCTGGTGGCCAGCGCGGCGGCGAGCCCGTTCAGCGCGTACGCCAGGTCGGCCACCTCGTCCGGCGGCTCGACGGGCACCCGCACCGCCCGGTCCCCGGCCCGCAGCCGGGCGGCGGCGGTGGCCGCGGTCCGGATCGGCCGCGCCAGCCGGCGCGCCAGCAGGAGGCCGGCGGCCACCCCGGCGGCGAGCCCGGCGAGCATCGGCAACCAGAGGCTGAGCAGCACCTGCCGCCACGGTCCGTTGCGGGTCGGTCGGGCCAGCACGACGGCGTCCCCGCCGGGCAGCGCCCGCCCCTCGACCAGGGCGCGTTCGCCGCCGACCAGGCGCCGGCCGGAGAAGTCCCGGCCGGCCGCCACCCGCTTCACCACCTGCGGGGGCAGGCCGGCGTGGTCGGCCTGGCCGGCCCGGACCAGGTACACCTCGATCTGCTGCTGGCGGAGCTGGCGGATGAGCCGGTCCCCGGCATTGTCCCGCTGGCGCGCCGCGCGGACCCGGAGCACCTCGGCGGCCAGCCGCGCCTGGGCGGCCAGCGCCTCCTGGTCGCGCCGCTCCGCCCCGCGCACCGCCAGGGGCACCGCGACCAGCGCGGTGACCAGCACCGACACCAGCGCCACCGCGCAGGTGACCAGCACCGCGCGGGCGGTCAGCGTGTGCGCGAACCGCCGCCGCCGGGGCGGGGCCGGAGGGCCGGACCCGATGACCGGCAGCGCGACGGTGGGCTGTTCAGGCATCGGCCGCGTACCCGACGCCGCGGTGGGTACGGATCACGCTGGCCGGGCCGAGCTTCGCCCGGACCTGCGCCACGTGCACGTCGACCGTCCGGGTGCCGGCGTGTGCCGCGTACCCCCAGACGCCGGCCAGCAGTTCCTCCCGGGTGAAGACCCGGCCGGGCCGGGCCATCAGGTGCGCGAGCAGGTCGAACTCGGTGGAGGTGAGCTGCACCGGGGCGCCGCCGGCGGTGACCGTGCGGCGGGCCGGGTCGAGGGTGACCGCGCCGACCACCCGGGGCCGCTCGGCCGTGGCGGGCGCGCCGGCGGCCCGGCGCAGCACCGCCCGGACCCGGGCGACGAGTTCGCGCGGGCTGAACGGCTTCGTCACATAGTCGTCGGCGCCCAGTTCCAGGCCGACGATCCGGTCGACCTCGTCGTCGCGGGCGGTGAGGAAGATGACCGGTGTCCAGTCGCCGGCCTCGCGCAGCCGCCGGCAGATCTCGGTGCCGGCCAGGCCGGGCAGTGCGATGTCGAGCACGCAGGCCACCGGGCGCAGCCGCCGCGCGGCGGCCAGCCCGGCCGCCCCGTCCCGTTCCAGGTGTACGCCGAACCCGTCCCGGCTCAGGTAGAGCCGGACCAGGTCGGCGATGGCCGGCTCGTCCTCCACCACGAGGACGAGCCCGCGCGGTGCGGCGTCGGCGGTCACCGGCCCATGATTACCGACCGGGGGCCGCCCGGGTGGCCGGCGGAATGTTCGGGTTCGGTAAGGAGCCGGTCAGCGGACCGTCGCGGGACGGAGCACGGCCGTGCGGGCGCCGGCCGGCGGCTGGCCGATGGTGGCGACCAGCCGCTCCGCGGGCGTCCGGAGCCGGGTCCGGAAGGCGTGGTTGAGCAGGGCGTCGAGCTGCCACACCTGCTTCGGGTGGTGGGTGCGGATGAGGAAGCGCTCCCGGACCCCGTCGATCGCGGTCGCCGCCAGCTCCAGGCTGTGCGACCGGGGGTCGGGGCTCCAGGTGACGTTGCTCAGCTCGCGCAGTTCGGTGTTGAGGTGCAGGCGCAGCCGGTGCAGCACCCGGGTCTGCCGGGTGACCACCAGGCGGCGGTGGGTGAGCAGCATGAGGTAGTCGCCGCCGATCGGGTGGTCCGGGCGGCTGCAGCGGGTGACCAGGATGGTCGCGTCGCCGGAGCCGACGCACCGGCGGAAGACCGGCATGTGCCGGCTGACGGTCTGGGTCGCCAGGCCGGTCTCGGCGGCGGCCGGAAGGAACGTTCGCGAGAACACGTCCATGCAAGATGCAACGAGCAGGTGAGCAGGGGTGATATGGGTCACTCCCGATTTCTGGAACTTCCACCCGTGCAAATCGCACCTGCGGTGCGACATTCCGCTCCGCCCGGCCCGTCCGGTCAGCCCGGCGGGGCGGCGAAGAGTTCGCCGAGCCAGCCGGGCACGGCGGCCGCGTACTCGGACCGGGCCGGATCGGGCGTGGCCAGGGCGCGCCGCCAGGACAGTGACCGGCTGACCGTGGCGACCGTCATGGCCAGCCCGGCGGCCTCCCGCAGGGCGGCCCGGTCGTGCCGGTCGGTCCACGCCTCCAGGTAGGCGTCCCGCAGCCGGCCCAGCACCGGGTCGCCCGGCGCCAGCCCGGCGCCGTGCGCCACCGAGTTGAGCGTCACCAGCAGGGTGGCGAACGGGTGGGCCACCGAGGCGTCCCCCCAGTCGAAGAAGCGGTAGCCGGCGTCGGTGACGAAGACGTTCCCGTCGTGCAGGTCGTCGTGCTGCACGCTGGCCGGAACCCCGAACTCGGCCAGCCGCCGGCAGATCGCGGCGAACTCCGGCCGGTACGCCCGCAGCCGTGCGTGCAGTTCCGGGGTCAGCCCGTCCGGCTCGCCGAGCAGCAGGGCGCCGGAGTCGTCGAGCAGGCCGTCCAGGAGTGCCGGCATCAGCTCCGGCCGGTGATCGGGCACCCCCGCGGCGAGCAGCCGGTCGACCCGCGGCGCGACGGCGATCTGCACCGCCGCGTACGCGGGCAGCACCCGCTCCCAGCGCGTCAGGTCCCCGGCGAGCACGTCGCGCAGGCTCGGACCGCCGTCGGGCAGCAGCGACCAGCCGCGCACGGGGTCCACGGCGAGCGGGTCGAGCACCGCCCCCGGAGCGAGCCGGGCCAGCTCGGCCAGGAGTGCCGCCTCGAAGCGGGTGCCCGCGTTGTTGGCCTTGAACCAGACCGGGCCGGCGTCGGTGGGCACCCGCCAGACGAGCGACCAGGGGCGGACCCGGGGCTCGACCGGGCCGGTCACCCGGCGGCCGTGCCGGCCCAGCGCGTCACCGACCCAGGCCAGCGCGGCGTCCCGCCACAGCGGATCGGACCAGTCGGGTGTCGTCACGGTCGGGACGCTAGGCGCTGGCCGGGACGGCGGCCAGCGATTTCAGAGCAGCTCGACGATGGTGGCGTTGGCCATGCCGCCGCCCTCGCACATGGTCTGAAGCCCGTAGCGGATCCCGTTGTCGCGCATGTGCTGGAGCATCGTGGTCATGATCCGGGCGCCGGAGCCGCCGAGCGGGTGGCCGAGCGCGATCGCCCCACCACGCGGGTTCAGCCGCTCCGGGTCGGCCTCGGTCTCCGCCAGCCAGGCCAGCGGCACCGGGGCGAACGCCTCGTTCACCTCGTACACCCCGATCTCCTCGATGCCCAGCCCCGCGCGGCGCAGCGCCTTCGCGGTGGCCGGGATGGGAGCGGTGAGCATCGTGACCGGGTCGTCGGCCGCGACCACGGCGGTGTGCACCCGGGCCAGCGGACGGAGGCCGTGCCGGCTGGCCCACTCGCTGGTGGTGACCGCGAGCGCCGCGGCACCGTCGGAGATCTGTGACGCGGAGCCGGCGGTGACCACGCCGTCGGCCTTGAACGGGGTGGCCAGCTCGCCGAGCTTGGCCAGCGAGGTGTCCCGCCGGATGCCCTCGTCGGCGCTGAACTTGGCGCCGTCGGCCAGCGCCACCGGCGCGAGCTCCGGGTCGAACGCCCCGGCGTCCTGTGCGGCGGCCACCTTCTCGTGGCTGGCCAGCGCGAACTCGTCGAGCTGGGTGCGCGAGAAGCGCCACCGCTGGGCGATCAGCTCGGCGCCGACGCCCTGGTTGAACGGGAGCGGGCTGTCCGCGGCGACGCCCTCGACGCCGCGGTAGCGCTCGAGGATCGCCGGGCTGAACGGCATCCCGCCGGCCACGCTGGAGCCCATCGGCACCCGGGTCATCGACTCGACGCCCCCGGCCACGACGAGGTCGGCCTGGCCGGAGAGGACGGTGGCGGCGGCGAAGTGCAGCGCCTGCTGGCTGGACCCGCACTGGCGGTCGAGCGTGGTGCCGGGGACCGACTCGGGCCAGCCCGCGGCGAGGACGGCGTTGCGCGCCACGTTCCACGACTGCTCGCCGACCTGCGACACGCAGCCCCACACCACGTCGTCGACGTCGCCGGGGTCGATGCCGGTCCGCTCGGCGAGGGCACGCAGCACGTGCGCCGAGAGGTCGACCGGGTGCACACCGGCGAGGCTGCCCTTGCGCCGCCCGACCGGGGTCCGTACCGCACCGACGATGACCGCGTCACTCATGACTACTCCCCGGTAACTTGGCTTGCCCCGATCCTACGTGCTGACCCGGCCGGTCGTCCTCCCCCCGGTCCGGGGGCCGTCCGGCTGGCATGCTGGGACCGTGACTCCACCCCCGGCCCGGCAGTGGCGGGTCCCGCCGGTGCTGCCGGCGGTCAAGGCGCTCGGCGCGCTCGTCCTGGTGGCGCTGGGCCTGCTGTTCGCGGGCGAGGACCGGATCCAGCTGGTGCTCGCCGGCCTGGCCGCGGTCGCGCTGCTCGGCTGGGCGCTGCGCGACCTGGTCGCGCCGGTCCGGCTGGCCGCCGACGGGGAGGGGATCACCGTGATCCAGGGCTACGCCCGCCGCCGGCGGCTGCCCTGGGCGGCCGTGGAGGCGATCCGGGTGGAGCGGCGTACCCGGCGCGGGCTCACCGCCGAGACGCTGGAGATCGACGCGGGCGAGTCGCTGCACCTGTTCGGCCGCTACGACCTGGACGCGCCGCCCGAGGAGGTCGCCGCCGCGTTGGAGGCCGCCCGCGCCACCGCGCGCTGAGCCCGCCGCCCGCGCTGAGCCCGCCGCGCCTGGTCAGCCGGTCAGCGTGGCCGTGCGGACGAGGATCAGCCCGAGCAGCGCCACCAGCAGGATCGTCCCGCCGGCGACCTGGAAGGCGGTGCGCCGCATCCGCGGGGCGTACGCCAGGACCAGGGCCATCAGCGCCCCGACCACGAGGCCGCCGAGGTGCCCGGCCACCGAGATGCCCGGCACGGTGAACGTGAAGATCAGGTTGATCACGAGGATCGGCACGATGGCCGACGTGTCCCGGCCCAGCCGGCGCAGGATCACGAAGATCGCGGCGAACAGGCCGAAGATGGCCGTCGACGCCCCGACGGCGGGCTGGTTGGGGGCGCTGAACAGGTAGACGGCGACGTTGCCGCCGAGCCCGGCGATCAGGTAGAGCGCCAGGAACCGCAGCGGGCCGAGCACCGCCTCGAGGTTGCGCCCCAGCACCCAGAGCGCCCACATGTTGAGCAGCAGGTGCACCAGGCCGTAGTGCAGGAACATCGCGGTGGCCAGCCGGTACCACTCACCGGCGGCGACGCCGTGCGGCTCGCCGAAGGCAACGTACGGGGCGTAGCCCAGCACGGCGCCCCAGTTGGTCAGCGGCGTCGAGCCGCCCATGAGGCCGCCGAAGCCGGACCCCCCGGCGGCGGCGTCCCCGCCCCGGTCGGAGGCGATGGAAAGGACCATGACCAGCACATTCAGTGCGATCAGGGTCTTGGTGACGTAGCCCTGGCGGCCGGCGGCACCGCCCCCGAAGGCGGTACGCGCCGGCCGCACGCTGCGGCGTCCCTCGCTGACGCACTCCGGGCACTGGTGGCCCACGGAGGCGTCCCGCATGCACTCCGGGCAGATCGGCCGGTCACAGCGCGTGCACCGGACGTACGTCTCCCGGCCGGGGTGCCGGTAGCAGACCGGAGTGGTCGGCGCCGGCCCGCCGGTGGCGTCGCCTGCCTGCCCGGAGCGCTCAGTCATGCGAGCAAAGGTACCCGCGCGACGCTCAGGCCGGCTTGCGCTCGATCTCGACGCGCTCGATGACCACGTCCTGGAGCGGCCGGTCGCTCGGGCCGGTCGGGGTGTTGGCGATCGAGTCCACGACCTTCGCCGACTGCTCGTCCGCGACCTGCCCGAAGATGGTGTGCCGGTTGTTCAGGTGCGGCGTCGGGCCCACCGTGATGAAGAACTGCGAGCCGTTGGTGCCCGGCCCGGCGTTCGCCATCGCCAGCAGGTACGGCCGGTCGAAGCGCAGCTCCGGGTGGAACTCGTCGCCGAACTTGTAGCCCGGGCCACCGCGACCGGTGCCGGTCGGGTCACCCATCTGGATCATGAAGCCGCTGATCACGCGGTGCGAGATGGTGCCGTCGTAGTACGGCCCGCTGCCCGGCTGGCCGGTGCGCGGGTCGATGTACTCCCGGGTGCCCTCGGCCAGTTCCACGAAGTTGCGGACGGTCTTCGGCGCGTGGTTCGGGAAGAGCTCCAACCGGATCGGGCCAGCGTTGGTGTGCAAGGTGGCGTAGACAGCCTCGGCCACGGGTACTCCTCACTCGTTGGTCAGTTCCATGCGGATCCTCCCATGTGCCCGATCTGGCCATGCGGAGGCATCCGAAGGTGGAGGATGACGGAGGAACAACTCCCAGGAGGTGGGACCGTGTTTGGAATCGGGCGGCGCAAGACCCAGGGGCAGCTCGCGAGGGCGGAGCTGAACCAGGGCATCGGTCACCTGAGGCAGGCCGCCACGCACGCGGCGAAGGGTGCCGGCGCCTCGGTCGGCCCGCGGGTCCAGGCAGCCCGGGGCGCCGTCGGGCCCACCGCGATCGTCGTCCGGGACCGGGCGTCGAGCGGTGTCGCATCGACGGTCGCCGCACTCGCGCCGCTGCTCATGGCGATGCGCAATGCCCAGGCCGAGGCCGCCGGCAAGGCCTTGACCAGCCGGAAGGCCGCCACCGCCAAGCAGGCCGCCATGAGCAAGAAGGTGAAGGCGAAGAACATGAAGGCCGCGAAGAAGAAGCAGAAGAGGTCGCGCGGCATGACGACCGGCCTGCTGGTCGCCGGGACCGTCGCCGGCCTGGCCGGTGCGATGGCCATGCGCCGTCGCCGCGAGCAGCAGGAATGGGCCGAGTACGACCCGACCGGCAAGCTGGACCCGATGCGGGAGGACGTGGACACCATCGTGGTGGAGACCCCCGACGCGACCGCGAAGGTCACCCAGGCCGGCCCGACCGGCGCCGGCAGTTCGGCGGTGGCCGGCAGCGGCAGCGCCTCGACCGCCACGTCGAGCAGCCAGCCGGTGATCCAGCCGACCGACAAGGTCCCCTCGGTCGCCGAGGGCGCCCGGGACGTCTCCGGCCGCCCGGCGGACGACGTCACCAAGGCCACGCAGAACGGCCGGAGCACCGCCAAGTCCAGCGGTCGCCGCTGACCCGACGGTCACCGGAAAGCGCCGGCGCGCGGGGGTACGCCCCACGCGGCCGGCGCTTCCGTCTGCGGGGTCAGAGCCAGCCGTTGCGGCGGAACAGCCGGTAGAGCGTGAACGACGAGATGAGCATGAGCGCCCACACGCCCGGGTAGCCGTACGTCCAGCCCAGCTCCGGCATGTACTTGAAATTCATGCCGTAGATGCCCGCGATGGCGGTCCACACCGCACCGATCGCCGCCCAGGCCGCGATCTTGCGCATGTCGTTGTTCTGGTCGACGGTGACCTGGGCCAGCCGCGCCTGGAGGATCGAGTTGAGCAGGTCGTCGTAGGAGTTCACCTGCTCGACGGTGCGGCTGAGGTGGTCCTGCACGTCCCGGAAGTAGCGCCGCACCTCCTGCGGCACCTCCCGGTTGACCTGCGAGGTGAGGGTGAGCAGCGGGCGCTGCAACGGCACCACGGCCCGCTTGAACTCCACCAGCTCCCGCTTCATCTGGTAGATCCGCTGGATCCGCCCGCTGCCCTGCCGGTCGAAGACGTCCGCCTCCAGCACGTCGAGGTCGTCCTCCAGCCGGTCGGCCACCTCCAGGTAGAGGTCCACCACCCGGTCGGTGACCGCGTACGCGACGGCCCACGGGCCGTGCTCCAGCAGGTCCCGTTTCGCCTCCAGGTCGGCCCGGACCGGCGACAGCCGGCAGGCGTCCCCGTGCCGGACGCTGATCAGGAAGTTCGGCCCGATGAAGAGCATCACCTGGCCGGTCTCCACCACCTCGGAGTTCTCGGTCAGCTCGGTGTGCTCGCAGTAGCGGGCGGTGCGCAGCACCAGGAAGGCGACGTCGCCGAAGCGCTCCAGCTTGGGCCGCTGCTGGGCCTTGACCGCGTCCTCCACGGCCAGCTCGTGCAGGCCGAAGGTGGCCGCGATCGCCGTCATCTCCTCCAGCTCCGGCTCGTGCAGGCCGAGCCAGACGAAGCCGTTCCGCTCCTCGCGGGCGGCGGCCAGGGCTTCGGCGTAGTGCCACTCGCCGGGCCGGCGCTCGCCGTCGACGTAGAGGCCGCAGTTGACGATGCCGCTCCGCCCCGCGTCGGCCGGCTGGGTCGTGCGCGGGGTGCCGTCGGCGTTGAGGATGCGCGACATGGCGCGTACCGGGGCCGCCCAGGCCCGTGGTCTGGGTGCCCGGTCGCCGTTCTGCCCGGCGCTGCGGTCGCGTGCCACCCGGTCCGTCATCTCGCCCCCTCTCCACGAAGCTGCGGCTTGCAGGTTACGCCGATCGGGACGGGGTGCAGCGCGGGCGAGCGCGGGGCGGCCGGCCGGGCTGCGACCCGCGTCACGCCCGCCCGGGGGCGGGTGACGGCGCCGGGCGGGCCGGCCGCGTCAGGGGGGTGAGGGGCGACACGGCCCACCCGGCACCCATTGGGGGCGGGAGTTGTGCTGTGCGCGCCGGCGGCCCGGACGGGGGTGGCCCGTGGCTCCCCGGTCGGCGGACCGGTCACCGAGGAAAGGTGAGCGGCGCTCGCAGCATTGTGGGCCGCCGGCCGGCCCAGCGGGAGAGCCGGACCGGCCGGTATCGCCATTCTGTCGGAAACCCGACAGAAGACTAGCCTCGGACGGCCGCCATCGCTTCGGCCAGCCGGCGGACGCCCTCGTCGATGCGGTCGGCCGTCACCGCGGAGAAGGCCAGCCGGAGCGCGTGCCGGCCGCCGTCGATCATGAAGTCGCTGCCCTTGACCACCGCGACGCCGCGCTCGGCCGCCGCCGGGGCCAGCCGGTCGACGTCCACGTCCTCGGGCAGCTCGACCCAGAGGAAGTAGCCGCCGTCCGGCTCCACGAACCGCGCCTCGGGGATGTGCCGGCGCAGCGACTCGGCCAGCACCACGGCGCGCTCGCCGAGCGCGCTCCGCACCGTGTGGATCGACCGCTCGATCTCGCCCGACACGCAGAACTGGTGCACGATCGCCTCGGAGACCATGCCGGGCGAGATGTAGAGGTTGGTGGCCCGCTTGGCGATCGTCGCGATCACGTCCGCGGGGCCGACCAGGTAGCCGACCCGGACGCCCGGGCAGACCGTCTTGGTGAAGCTGGAGGCGTGCACCACGACACCCCGGCTGTCCATCGACAGCATCGAGGGCAGCGGCTCGCCCCGGAAGCGGATGTCCGCGTACGGGTCGTCCTCGAAGATCGTGAATCCGTACTCGGCGGCCAGGTCGAGCAGCTCGCGACGCTTCTCCAGGGAGAGGGTCACGCCGGCCGGGTTCTGGTAGTTCGGGATGACGTGGGCCAGCCGGGGCCGGACGCCCGACTCCAGCAGCTTGCGCAGCTCGGCGGTGTCCAGACCGTCCGGCTGGATCGTCACGCCGTGGATCTCGCCGCCCATCTGCTGCAGGTTGAGCAGCGTCCGGTCGTACGTCGGGCGCTCGACCACCACGGCGTCGCCCCGGCGGACCAGGTGGTCGAACAGGAACGCGTCGGCCTGGAGCGAGCCGTTGGTGATCAGCACCTGGTCGGCCTCGACGCCGTGCTTCTCCGCGATCCACTTCCGCAGGGGCGGGTAACCGACGGAGGTGCCGTACGCCGTGATCCCGGCGGGGTCGGCGTCGAAGGCGCGGACGGCGGCGGCCTTGAGCCCCTCGACATCGACGATGTCCAACGAGGGAGCGCCACGGGCGAAGGAGATCAGCTGCTCGGCGGTCATGCGCACGAGCCTAGGGCCTGGCCCGCCGGGTACGACCGCCATACACGCGAAGTTCAACATGCGGGCGGCCGGTCCGTCCACCAGGGGCGACGCGGATCCGAGCCGAGTTCACGGCTGTCTACCATCCGACCGGAAGCTGGCGCCGGGACCACCGGCCGCCGAAGGATTGCGGGTCGCGGCAGACCCGGGGAGACAGGTGGTGAGGCTCGTGACCGAGGACGAGGCCGGACGGCTCGACGACCAGCAGTTCGCGCAGTGGCTGGCCGGCCGTGCGGGCGAGGCGCTCACCGCGCTGCGGGACCGGCAGGGCTTCGCCGACCCGAAGGCGCTCAAGGACGCCGGCGACCGCGCGTCGCACGAGCTGATGACCGCGGCGCTGGCCCGCTGGCGGCCGGCGGACGCGGTGCTCTCCGAGGAGGAGGCCGACTCGCGCCGGGCCTGGGCGGACGGCGAGCGGGCGCCCCGGCACGACGCCGACCGCGTCTGGATCATCGACCCGCTGGACGGCACCCGGGAGTTCTCCGAGGCCGGGCGGGACGACTGGGCCGTGCACGTGGCGCTCTGGCAGCGCTCCGCCGCGCCGGACGGCGCCCTGGTCGCCGGTGCCGTGGGCATGCCGGCGCGGACCACGGTGGACGGTGACCAGCTCATCCTCGGCACCGCCTGCCCGACCCCGAAGGCGGTCGACGGGCCGATCCGGATCGCGGTGAGCCGCAGCCGCCCACCGGCGTTCGTCGGCGAGCTCGTCGAGCTGCTCGGCGCGCAGGCCGTCCCCATGGGCTCCGCCGGGGTCAAGGTGTGCGCCGTGGTGACCGGCGAGGTCGACGCGTACGTCCACGCGGGCGGCCAATACGAGTGGGACAGCGCCGCCCCGGTGGCGGTGGCCCTGGGCGCCGGAATGCACGCGTCCCGGATCGACGGGTCGCTGCTGCGTTACAACCGGGCCGACCCGCGCCTGCCCGACCTGCTGGTCTGCCGCCCCGAGCTGGCCGACCGGCTGCTCGACGCGATCGCGCGCACCGGGGTCGAGATGCCCGCTTCGACCGTTACCGACACCCCGGGTGGGGCGTTCGGCTGAGTGTTGCGGTACGCACGGCCCAGGTGAACGGAGGCTATCGTCGGTCGGAATGCACGTCCGACCTGAGCCCCGAGAGACGGGCCACCGCCAGCCAGGGAGGGTCATGCCGGCCGAGCGAGACCAGCACAACGCCTTCGGACAGCCGACCGGCCTCTGGCCGGGGCAGGACGTCCCGCGCCAGCAGGGCGGGGGCGCCCTGCCCTGGCCCGAGGCCGCGCCGCCGGTGCCACCGGCCGAGGCCCGGCCCGGCCTGCCCTGGCCGGAGAGCGGGCCGGGCGCGGGTCACGCCGACCCCGATCCCCGGTGGGCCGGTGCCGACCGTGGCTACGCCGGCCCGCCGCGGCAGGCCGGCCCGCCCGGACATCCCGACGCACCCGGGGACGGCGGCTGGGCCCAGGGCACGGACGACGACTGGACCGCGCACGGCGGTCCCGACGACTGGGCGCCGCAGGGCGCGGACGCCGGCTGGGCGCCACAGGGTGATGACGCGGGCTGGGGTCCGCACGCCGGAGGCGCCGGCGGCTGGACGCCGCAGGACGGACCGGCGGGCCCGATGCCGCAGGCCGGGCCGGGCGGCTGGGGGCCGCCGGCCGGCCCGGGCCCGGAGGCCGGTTGGGCCGAGGGCGCGCCGACGGCGACCGCCACGCTGCCCGGGCCGCCGCCGGACGGGGTCCGGGCCGAGCCGCGGGTGCGGCCCGGCGCCGGTGGCGCCGACCAGCCGCCGCCTCCGCCGGTCGCGCCGACCCCGACGCCGCCCGGGGGTTCCCGCCGGCGCTGGCGGGTCGCCCTCGCCACGGCCCTCGTGCTCGCCGTCGCGGGCGGCGGCGTCGCCGTGGCGACCCTCCGTCCCGACGAGACCCCGCAGGCCGGCGGGACGCCGCGGACCGGCGGACCGGCGCAGTCGGCCGGCCCCAGCGCCGCGACCTCGCCCGGCGCCGCCACGCCGAGCGCCGAACAGGGCCTCGGCGGCAAGCCCTCCGTGTCGCCGTCGACCTCCGCCGGCTCGGTGCCCGGCTTCGCCGGCACCCGGCTGACCCTGCCCGGCGCGTCGATCGGCGTGCAGAACGGGGAGACCTTCGGGCAGGCCTTGAGCCGCTCCGACCGCACCTTCGGCAAGCTGCGGATGGCCCGCGTCTTCTTCCCCGGCCTGCCGCCGGCCTGGAACGGCAGCCGGGCCGACGTGGTGGACCGGACCGTGGTGGTCTCCTTCAAGGCCTCCCCGCAGGAGATCAACTCCGGCAAGTACGACTCCCGGCTCGCCTCCTGGTTCGCCTCGATCCCGCGCGACCACAACGTGTACTGGTCCTACTTCCACGAGCCCGAGGACGACGTGGAGCGCGGCGCGTTCACCACGGCGGCGTACCGGACGGCCTGGAAGCGGGTCGCCGGGCTGGCGAACCGGGCGAACAACCCCAAGCTGATCAACACGCTGATCCTGATGTGCTGGACGCTCGACCCGAAGTCCGGGCGCAGCTTCGACTCCTTCTATCCGGGTGGCGACGTCATCGAGACGCTCGGTTGGGACTGCTACAACTGGGGCGCCAAGTGGAAGCGGTACGCCTCGCCGCAGGAGATCTACGGCGAGATGATCAGCAAGTCCAAGGCGCTGGGCAAGCCCTGGGGCGTCGCGGAGACCGGCAGTGACCTGGTGCCGGGCGACTCGGGCAGCGGGCGGGCCAACTGGATCCGCTCGATGACCGGCTACCTCAACGGTCAGCGGCCGGAGTTCGTCGCGTACTACAACCAGGTGGTCAGCCAGGGCGACTTCCGGCTGCTCGACCAGCCGAGCATCCAGGCGTGGAAGTCCTTCTGCGTGGCCTGACCCCGCGCACGGAAACGGGCGGGCGACCGGCTGGTCGCCCGCCCGTCGCGTACGGCTCAGATGCCCCGGCCACGCTTGTGCAGCGTGCGCAGCACGCGGTCGGCCTGCACGGCGCGGCTCGCCACCGCCAGCGCCAGGTAGGCGCGCGGCTCCCGCGGGTTGCGGGCGAGGGTGCGCCGGGCCCACCGCACGGCGTCCCGCCGGTTGCCCATGGCCGCCTGGGCGAAGGCGATCTGGCCGGCCACCCGGGCCTCGCCGTGCGGCACCGTGGCGAACTCCGGGTAGCGGCGCAGCAGCCACTGCAACGCCGTCGAGATGGTCTCCCAGCGCTGCGCGAAGTACGACCGCTTGTGCCAGCGGACCAGCACGTACGGGCTCTCCACGTTGACCAGCGGGGCGTACCGGGCGGCCCGGAGCAGGAACTCGTAGTCCTCCGCGTAGCTGCCCGGGATCTGCTCGTCGACGAGCCCGATGGCGTCGAGCAGGGCGGCCCGGCGGATCAGGAAGGTCGACGGGTGCAGCTCGGTGAGCCGGTCGCGGAGCAGCGCCTCCAGCGACACCCGCGACCGGTCCAGCGAGCGGTCCACCGTGCGGTCGTCGTAGCTGACCCGGATGCCGCAGCTGACCAGCGCCCCGTCGGGGTGCACGTCGAGCGCGCCGAGCTGGGCGGCGAGCTTGCCCGGCAGCCACTCGTCATCGTCGTCGCAGAACGCGACAAGGTCGCCGGTGGCCGCCTCGATGCCGGTGTTGCGCGCCCCGGCCAGCCCCGGGCTGCGGGTGTTGGTGATGACCCGGACCCGCCGGTCGCCCCGGTCCATCTCCAGCGACCGGTCCGGCTCGGACTGGTCGTAGACCACGATGGCCTCGATGAGGCCGGGGTGCGCCTGGCTGAGGATCGCGTCGAGCGCCGCGCGCAGCAGCTCCGGACGGTCCCGCGTCGGTACGACGACCGAGATGCTCGGCCCACTCATGCTTTCTCCACGGACTCGTCGGATCCCCGCTGGCCCAGGTAGCCGTAGCGGACTCGGAAGGGGAGCGTGGCCAGGCTGACCACGGCCCGGCTGCGGCGCGGCAGGCGGCTCCGCCACGCCTCGTCCCGCCGCACGGTCAGCGGCCCACCACTGAACCGCAGCGGGTTGCCCGCGATGCTGTGCGCCCGGAACGGAGAGGCGGGCGGATCCGTCAGGATGCGCAGCGCCTCGGGGTCGTCCGGCAGGCCGGCGAACTCGCGCAGCCGGCGGACCGTGCCGGCCGGGTCGGCGGTGAAGTCCTCGTAGCGCAGCCGCAGCACCTGCGCCCGGGCGGCGAGCAGGTGGAACGCGGCGTTCTGCGCGGTCCACAGCTTGCTCACCTCGAACGGCGAGAAGGTCGGCATGAAGTCCTCGCCGTCGACCACCTCGGGCCGGCGCACCTGCTTACCCCACGAGTACGCCACCGCCCGGCTGTCCCGGACCAGGTGCAGCACCCGCAGGTCGAGCCCCTCGGCCCAGCGCAGGGCGAAGGCGAGCGAGGCGTGCTTGCTGGAGTCGACCACCACCCGGGCGCCGGTCGCCGCGAGGGCGGCCCGGTAGATGCGGGTGTAGAGGTCGGCGTAGCGGCGGACGTCGGCGAGCTGCTCCGGGGAGAGCGAGTTCTTCGCCAGCCGGGGGATGTGCCGGGTGCGGTCGACCCGGTCCTTGAGCGCCAGCACGTCGTCCCGGTCGACGGCGGACCAGCCGCCGAACGCGTGCTCACCGACCCGCTGCCAGAACGGGCACGCGGTGAACCGTTCGCCGCAGCCGCACCGCTCGTCGGCGCCCAGCGCCCGCTCCCAGAGGTGCACCACCTCACCGACCGCGCACACGTCGGCACTCTGTGCCAGCAGCAGCTCCAGCAGGGTCGAGCCGCTGCGGCCGAGGCCGCCGACGAAGAGGACGCGGGGCTCGGCCGACTCCGCGGCGCTCACCCGCGCCGCCCGCCGGCGCGCTGGCGGACCCGGCGGGCCACCAGGTCGTCGATCACCGCGCCGACCCGGGCCACCGCCTCGGCGCGCGGATCGGGCCGGCCCGGGTCGGCGGCCAGGACGAACCGGGCCGGGTCGGCCAGCCCCTCGTCGAGGGCCGCGACCAGTTCGGCCTCGGACTCGCAGAGCCGGACCATGCCGGCCGCGCCCAGCCGCCGGGAGAAGAGCTGCTGGTGGTTGTCGACGTGCTCGTCGTGGGTCGGGTCGCGGGGCACCACGATCGGCAGGTGGCCGGTGCGCCGGGCCTCGGTGATGGTGGCCGGGCCGCCGTGGCTCACCACGAGCGTCGCCTCGGCCATCGCCCGCTGGAGCTCCTCGTGGCCGAGGAACGGGGTGGCCTCGGGCAGCGCCGGCGGGCGGCTGTGGCCGTACTGGAGGACGAGCCGGACGCCCGGCCGGTCGGCGTGCCAGCGCTCCAGCCAGCCCACCAGCCGGTCGAACCGGTGCACGTCGGTCCCGACGACGACCAGCACGTAGGGGACGGTCCGCCGGTCACGCTGCCGGGGCGGTTCGAAGGTCACAGCAGGTTCCCCACGACGGTCGCCTCCGGGTACATGCGGCGCTGCTCCTCCCACTGCACGAGCATCGCGGAGAGGAAGGGACGGCAGAGCCGGGCGGTCAGGGTCGCGCTGTCGATGCGGTCGTAGACCTCGATGTAGACCGTCGGGATCCGGCGCAGCCGGGCGGCGACCACGAACGGCAGGGCGACCCCGGCGCCGGTGGTGACCACGGCGTCGACCCGGCGCCGGCGGATCACCTTCAGCGCGAGGAAGGCGTTGCGGACCAGGTTGCGGACGTTGCGGGTGGTGGGGTGGTGGGCCCAGACCACGTCCTCGCCGTCGAGCAGCGACCGGGCGTCCGGGGTGTCGAAGGTGACCCACGCCCGACGGCGCTCCCGGTACCACGGCTCCAGCGCCAGGAGCTGGGCGAGATGCCCACCACTGGAGCCGACCAGCAGGACCTGCCCCGAGTCGTCGATTGACCCGCTCACCAGATTGTTCCTCCCCGTACGCCGCGACCGCGTCCGGATTTTCGCGAATGACCCTCGGACGCGCCATGACAACCTACTGGCGCGGGGGTGGACAACTGAAGGGGCCGTTGGACGGATCCCCACCGACCGGTCGGGTCACCCCGGGAATCCTCTGCACGGGATCCGGCGGGACGCGCGACGACCGAGGTCAGCCGGGGTACGCCCACCGCGGCGGGCCGGGCCTACCGCGCCGGCCGTCATGTGTCAGGATTCCGTCACCGCTCCGCACGAGGATCGACGGCGACGCCGATCCCGGGGGCAGGTCGGGCCCGACACCGGGAAACCCGCCGAATGGCCAGCGCCGATCGGCCATATCTACGCGGGCTGCCTACACCTGGGCAGGCTTACCGGAACGTGAGCAGACTTTCCCTCATCGTTCGGATCGGGGACACTCAAGGTCACGGTCAGGTCCAGCTGCGCCGTGGACTGCCCGGCTCGGTCGAAAGGGAGCGACAGACTCTGATGCCCTCACCCCATTTGGCCGAGAGCGACTCCGACGGTCTTGCCCTCATGGCCTACCTGGGCTGGCTGCGCCGCCGTTGGTGGATCCTGCTCCTCGCCGCGGTCCTCGGCCTGGCCGGCGGCCTGGCGGTGAGCCAGCTGCAGCACGCGCGCTACACGTCGAACACCTCGCTGCTGGTCCGCCCGCTCAGCGCCGGCGCGGAGAGCAACCCGAACGCCAAGGTGAACCTCGACACCGAGGCGCAGGTGGTCCGTTCGCTGGTCGTGGCCGAGCGGGCCAAGGGCCTCATGAAGGTCGGCACCGGGGCCGACCAGCTGGTGAAGTCGGTGACGGTCACCGTCCCGCCGAACAGCCAGATCCTCCAGGTGGCCTACGAGGCGGACAGCCCCGCCCAGGCGCAGTCCGGGTCGCACGCCTTCGCGCAGGCGTACCTCGATCTGCGCAAGGCGACCGCGCAGAAGGCGCTGGAGAACGAGACCACCGCGCTGAAGCAGCAGATCAGCGAGGTGAACAAGCAGCTCAGCGCGGTCGCCGGGCGGATCGCCGCGGCGCCGGCCAACAGCCCCGAGCGGGAGCGTGCCGAGGCCGACCGGAACGTGCTGACCAATCAGCTCACCTCGCTGAACAACCGGCTCAGCCCGCTGCTCTCCACCGAGAGCGACCCCGGCGAGATCATCTCGGACGCCCGGCTGCCGGAGAGCCCCAGCTCGCCGAACCGCACCTTGAACCTGGCCAGCGGCATGGGCGCCGGCCTGCTGCTCGGCATCGTCCTGGCGCTGGTGCTGGACCGGCTCGACACCCGCATCCGCCGCGGGCGCGACATCGCCGACCGGGTCGGCCTGCCGCTGCTGCTGGAGCTGCCCGCGCGCACCCCGTCGCTGGCGGTGCTGCCGGCCACCCACAAGATCTCCCGCGAGCTGGGCCGCCTGCGCAACGTGCTGCTCTCCGCGGTGCCCGAGCCGGTGCAGGCCGGCCGTGGCCGCCAGCTGCTGCTCTGCGACGGCTCGGCCGGCAACGCCGCCGGGTTCGTCGCGGCCAACCTGGCCGCCGCGTACGCCCGCACCGGCCAGCAGGTCGCCCTGATCACCACCAAGCCGGACTCGGCACTGAGCGGCATCACCGGGGTGGCCGAGGGGCGGCACAGCCTCGCCTCGGTGCTCCGCCGGGACGTGCCGGCGCTGAAGGCGCTGGCCCCGCTGCCAGGCCTCGGCCAGCTCCGGGTGCTCGTCCCGGGCGACCTGGACGCCGAGGTCGAGCTGCCGGTCTCCGGCCTGCTGGAGATCCTGCACGAGCTGTCCGCGCGCTTCGACCACGTCATCATCGAGACCGCCCAGCCGACCCTCGCCGTGGAGGCCCAGGCACTGGGCCGGCACGTCGACGCGGTGATCGTCGTGGCCGAGACCGGGCGGACCCGCAGCGGTGAGATCACCGCGGCGCTCCAGCAGTTCGAGCAGGTCAACGCCCCGGTGATCGGCGCCGTGCTGGCCCCGCGCCTGCCCGCTCCGGGCCCCGCCGCCGCCCGCCCGGCGGCCCCGGCCAACCGGCCGAAGCCCCGGCCGAGCCCCGGCCCGTCCGCCGAGTCCACGATGGTGCTGCCCCGGATGCACCCGTCCGCGTCCGGCGCCTCCGGCGGGTCGGCCAAGCCGCCCACGCCGGGCAAGGCGTCGGTCAAGCCGCCGGCGCCGGGCAAGCCGCTGCCGGTCAACGGCAGCGGTGGCACCTACCGGTCCCGGGGCGACGGCGACGGCCGCAGCTACGCCCTCGACTCCGGCGAGGACCTGGGGTGAACCGTCGGCAGATGCTCCGCGCCGCCCTCGCCCCGGCCCTCGTGGTCGGCTTCGGCACGGCCTGCAGTGAGCCCCAGCCCGAGGCGGGCAGCGTCGACGTGGTCGACCCGGGCACCGCCCCGGCGACGCCCCCGCCGAGCCCGACCCCGAGCCTGCCGGCCGGCCCGCTGACCGGCGCGCCGGTGAGCGCGGCGCCGCTGGCCGGCCGCCAGGCGGTCGCCGTGCCGCTGCGGGTGAGTTCCTCGACGACGCCCGCCGGGCTGGACGCGGCCGATCTTGTCTACGCCGAGTTCGCCGAGTCGGACACGCTGCACCTGACCGCGGTGTTCCACTCCCGCGACGCCGCCAAGGTCGGCCCGGTCACCGAGATCCGCCCGGTCGACATCCGGTCGGTCGCCGTGCTGCGCCCGGTCGTCGGCTACGCCGGCGGCCCCACCGGCTTCCTCAGCCAGTTCGAGAAGTCCGGGCTGGCCGGGGTCACCCCGGACGACGGCGACGCCATCGACGACGGCTACACCTCGACGGCCGCGCTGCTCAAGGCCGCGCCGAAGGGTGGCCAACCGCCGACGCCGCCCCTCGACCACGCCACTGACGGCGCCGCGCTGGCCGCGCGGGACCTCGTCCCGGCCACCGAACTGTCGATCGCCGTCTCCGGCGGCCCGCCCATGGTCTGGCGGTACGACCAGCAGAAGTCGCATTGGGTTGGCAAGGTCGGCACCGCCACGGTGACCGCCGCCTCGGTGATCGTGCTGACCATGGAATACCGGACGCTCGACGTCCGGAACCCGTCGCCGCGGTCACTCCCGTCGGCGAACGTCTTCGGCGAGGGCGCGGTGGTCGCGGTCTCCGGGCCGTCCAGCGCGAAGGGCCGGTGGCGGAAGCCGGGCCTGGGCATGGTCTGCACCCTCGCCGACACCGGCGGCGACCTCCTGCACCCGCAGCCGGGCAACGCCTGGGTGATCTACGCGCCGACCACCGCCAAGGTCAGCGTGAAATGAGCACCGTCACCCCGCCCCGCCCGGCGCGCGGGTCGGCCCCGGTCGACGCGGCGGTCCCGCCGCCCGCCGGGGCCCGGCTCGCGCCGGCCGTGGTGCGGCCGAAGGGCTGGTCACTGCGGTTGCCCACGGCGTGGCCGCTGATCGCGCTCTTCGTGCTCTACCCGCTGTGGTGGGCGCTCGGGGTGTCCAGCTTCGTCTTCGTCATCTTCGCGGTGCCGATGCTCGTGCAGATGGTCCGCCGGGGCCCGGTCCGGGTGCCACCGGGCTTCGGGATCTGGCTGGTCCTGCTGCTCTGGCTGGTGCTCTCCGCCGCGATGCTCGGCCTCACCGCACCGAACACGCTGCCGCCGGGCGGCGGCGGCCGGTACATCGGCTGGGCCATCCGGCTGGCCAACTTCGTCAGCATGACCGTGGTCATGCTCTACGTCTACAACCTCGGCGAGCGGGAGCTGTCGCGGCGCCGGATCGTCCGGCTCTTCGGGTTCATGGGCGTGGTCGTGGTGATCGGCGGCTGGCTCGGCTCGCTCTTCCCGACCCTCGGCTTCGTCGCGCCGCTGCGGTTCATCCTGCCGCACTCGATCGCCAGCCAGCCCTTCGTCGCCTCGCTCATGGACGTCAAGTTCGCCCAGGTCCAGCAGGTGCTCGAGGGCGAGGCCAGCTCGCCCCGGCCGTCCGCGCCGTTCACCTACACGAACTCGTGGGGCGAGAACACGGCGATCCTGCTCATCTGGCTGATCGTCGGCTGGGTGGTGCTGGGCAAGCCGCTGCGCCGGCTGGCCGGCGTGGCGATCGCGCTGGCCGCGATCTTCCCGATCATCTACTCGCTCAATCGCGGCCTCTGGATCGGTCTGGGCATCTCCGCGGTCTACGTGGCCGTCCGGCTCGCCCTGCGCGGCCGGATGGTGGTGCTCGGCGGGCTCGCTCTGGCGGTCGGGCTGATCGGGGTGCTGATCGTCGCCACACCACTGGGCCGCACCTTCGACGAGCGACTGCAGAACGGGCACAGCGACGACATCCGCACCACCCTCTCCGAGGGCGCGGTCACCGCGGCCAACCACTCACCGATCCTCGGCTACGGCGGCAACCGGGCGCTGATCGGCAGCAACCGGTCGATCGCCATCGGCAAGTCCGACGACTGCAAGCAGTGCGGCAACCGGGAGCTGGGCAGCAACGGCCAGCTCTGGGCGCTGCTGGTCGGCCAGGGCTACGTCGGCGCGATCGCCTACAACGGCTTCTTCCTCTTCTGCCTCTGGCGCTACCGGCGCGACCACAGCGCCATCGGGATCGCCGGCAGTCTCGTGCTCATCCTCATGCTCTTCTTCCAGTTCACCTACGGGGCACTGGAAGCCACCCTCGCCTACGGTCTGATCTCGGTCGCCCTGCTCGCCCGCAACGACCGGCTCCGCCGGGCGCTCGCGCCGGCGCCACCGCGGGGCACCGTGGCCGGGCTGCGGGCCCGACTGGAAGCAGCCGGTAACAACTGATGGTGTTCCGCGTACCTCCGGACGGCGACGGCCGCTCCGCCTACCTCGGTGAGCTGGCCGGGTTGATCTGGCCTGAGCCGGCGGAACCCGCCCTGCGCCGGGGCGGTGCCGGCTGGGTGGTGGTGCCCTCGGCGTCCCGCCCCCGGCTGCTGGTGCCGACCGGCTCCGGCCGCGCCGCGGCGAGCGCCGTCCGGCACTCCACCGAGGCGGTCGGCCGCAAGGCGAAGCTGGTCCGGCAGGGTCTGGCCACCGCGTTCCGGCTCGGGCTGGGGCCGGTGGTGTTCCGCGACCGGCTGGTGGTGACGGGCGGTGGCCTGGACGCGTACCTGGCCGAGGTGCTGGGCGAGCCGACGCTGGTCAGCCTGCACATCGGGCCGGCCCGGGCGAACCGCAAGCCGGTGCTGCAACTGCTCGCCCCGGACGGCCGGGCCCTCGGGTACGCGAAGCTCGGCGTCGACCCGCTGACCCGCGCGCTGGTCGACGCGGAGGCCGCCGCGCTGCGCCGGCTCGCCGACCTGCCGCTCGGCCCGGTCGCCGTGGCCGGGGTACGCCACCACGGCGACTGGCACGGGCACGCGCTGCTGGTGCAGGAGGCGCTGCCGGTGCGGCTGCCCCGGGCCACCCCGACCGCCGCCGAGGCGGCCGAGCGGGCGGCCATGGTGGCGGTCGCCGGCTGTCTGGGCGTACGCCGGCGGTCCTGGGCCGGAAGTGACCACGCGGCCCGGCTGGCCGACGCGGTGGACGCGCTCGGCGCACGCCCGGAGGCCGGGCGGCTGCGCACGGTGCTCAAGACTGTCGCGGACCTGGACCCGACGGTGGCGTTCGGCGCCTGGCACGGTGACTGGAACGGCGGCAACAGCGCCGCGCTGGCCGACGGCCGGGTGCTGGTCTGGGACTGGGAGCGGTTCGAGGCGGACGTGCCGGTCGGCTATGACGCGCTGCACCGGGCGGTGCAGACCGCGATCGGCAACGACGGGGTGGAGCCGACCGAGGCCGCGCGGGCGCTGATCACCGGCGCGGACCGGAGCCTGGCGCCGTTCGACTCCGCCGGCCGGGGCGCCGACCTGGTCGCCGTGCTCTACCTGGTGGAACTGGCGGCACGCTATCTGCGGGACCGGCAGGCGGAGGCGGGTGCGCGACTGGGGCACGTCGACACCTGGCTGCTGCCCGCCGTGGAGGAGCACCTGGCCCGTCGGGCCCGGTGAGAGTGAGGAGTGGGGACGTGACGCTGGCCAAGGAGCAGGCGCTCCGCGCGGTGAAGTCGGTGAGCCGGACGGTCGGTCGGTTGACCGCCGGGTCGCGGATGGTGCCGGGATTCCTGATCGTGGGGGCGCAGCGCTGCGGCACCACCTCGCTGTTCAAGACGCTCTCGCAGCACCCCGGGGTGCTGCCACCCGCCTACCACAAGGGCGTGCACTACTTCGACATGGACTACCACCGGGGGATGAGCTGGTACCTGGGGCACTTCCCCACCACCGGCAAGGCGGAGGCGGTGAAGGCGCAGGTCGGCGTCCGCGGGATCACCGGCGAGTCGAGCCCCTACTACATGTTCCACCCGCTGGCGGCGCAGCGGATCGCCCAGGACCTGCCCTCGGTGAAGCTGCTGGTGCTGCTGCGCGACCCGGTGGAGCGGGCCTACTCGGCGCACTCGCACGAGCTGGCCCGGGGCTACGAGACCGAGCCGGACTTCGAGCGGGCGCTGGCGCTGGAGGAGGAGCGGACGGCCGGTGAGCGGGAGCGGATGACCGCCGACCCGACGTACGCGAGCCACCACCTGCAGCACAACGCCTACCTGGCCCGCGGGCGCTACATCGAGCAGGTGGAGCGGCTGGAGGCGCTGGTCGGCCGGGAGCGGCTGCACGTGATCGACAGCGACGACTTCTTCGCCGATCCGCGGCCGTCCTTCGACGCGGTCTGCGACTTCCTCGGCCTGCCCCGCTGGGCGGACATCGCCTTCGGCAAGCACAACTCGCGGTCCCGCTCGCCCATGTCGGCCGAGCTGCGGACCCGGCTGGAGGACCATTTCGCCCCGTACGACGAGCGGCTGGCCACCTGGTGGGGACGCGTGCCGTCGTGGCGGCGGTGACCCGGGCGGACGCCGGCACCCCGACGCTGACCGCACCCCCGGGCGGGGCGGGAGCCGGCGCGGGCCTGGGCGGCGCGGCCCGGCAGGGCTTCGCCAACCTGGTCGGGGTGGGCCTGGCCGCGGTGGCCGGCTTCGGGCTGAACATCGTCATCGCCCGGGGCTGGTCGGTCCGCGAGGCCGGCATGTTCTTCGCCGCCACCAGCGCCTTCATGATCGCCGCGTCGGCGGCCCGGCTCGGCACCGACGTGGGGACCGTCTACTTCGTCAGCCGGCAGCGGACGCTCGATCAGCGGGACCGGATCCGTGGCACGATCCTGGCCGGGCTGCTGCCGGTGCTGGCGGTCGGCGTGCTGCTCGGCCTGGCCGGCTGGCTGGCCGCACCGGCGCTGGCCGAGGCAACCATGCCGGAGGCCGGCCCGGGCGCGGTGACCGCGCTGCGGGTCCTGCTGGCCTTCGTGCCGCTGGCCGCGCTGAACGACTACGCGCTGGCCGCCTGCCGTGGCTTCGGCCAGATGCGGCCGCTGCTCACCGTGGAACGGCTCGGCCGCACCCTGGTGCAGTTCCTGGCCGTGGCGGTGGCCGCCTGGCTCGGCCTCTCCGCCACCGTCGCGCTGCCGCTGGCGTGGGTGGTGCCCTACCTGCTCGCCGCGGTGGTCGCGCTGGCCTGGCTGGGCCGGCTGGTCGGCCGTGCCGGCCGGCACGTGGCCCGGCCGGTGCCGGCGGGCGAGCTGGTCGGGCCGTTCTGGCGGTTCACCGGGCCGCGCGCGGTCAGCAGCCTGGCCGCGATCGTGGTGCAGCGGCTCGACATCGTGCTGCTCAGCGCGCTGCGCGGGCCGGCCGACGCGGCGCTCTACACGGCCGCGACCCGGTTCCTGGCGCTCGGCCAGCTCTCCAGCGTCGCGCTCTCCAGCTCGGTGCAGCACCGGCTGGCCGCCGCGTTCGCCCGCGACGACCGGGCCGAGGCACGGCAGCTCTACCAGGCCGCCACCGGGTGGCTGGTGCTGCTCTCCTGGCCCGCCTACCTGATCTTCGCGGCGTTCGCCACGCCGATGCTGGCTCTGTTCGGGTCCGGCTACGGCGGCGGCCACCGGGTGGTGGTGCTGCTCGCGCTGACCATGCTCGTGGCCACCGGCTGCGGCATGGTCGACATGGTCCTGAACATGGCCGGCCGGACCGCGTGGACGTTCTACAACGCGATGGCCGGCACGGTGCTCAACGTGGTCGCCAACCTCCTGCTCATCCCGCGGTACGGCATCCTCGGCGCGGCCCTGGCCTGGACCGTCTCGATCCTGGTGACCAACCTGGTGCCGCTGGCCCAGCTCTGGTGGTCGATGCGGCTGCACCCGTTCGGGTCCGGCACCCGGGCCGCGATGGCGCTGGCCGTCGCCGCGTTCGGCCTGCCGCTCGGGGTGGCCCGCCTGCTCGACGCCCCGACGCCCGTGGTCGCCCTGGTGGCCGTCGGCGGCGTGGCGGCGTACCTGGCCGGCGCCTGGCGCTTGCGGACCACCCTGCACCTCGACGCGCTGCGCACGCTGCGGCGGGGCCGCAACCGCGCCGGCGCGAACCCGGCCGCCCAGTCCTGACCCGTTCCTGCGTACCGATGGGACCCCGATGACCAGCAGCACGCCCCTCTCCGCGCACTCCGGCCTGTCGACCGTGAAGGCCGCGAAGCTCGCCGCCGTCGGCCTGCTGGCCGACCGGAAGGAACGCCGGGAGCTGGAGCGGCCGGTGGAGGCCGCCAACCGGAAGCTGAGCCTGAAGGTCGAGCGGCCGATCTTCATCCTGGGCGCGCCCCGCTCCGGCACCACGTTCCTGGGCAGCTGCGTGGGGGCGCTGCCGGACGTGTCCTACCACTTCGAGCCCCGGCTCACGAAGGCCGTGGCCCGCTGCGTGTACGAGGGCAGCTGGACCCCGCAGCGCGCGGCCCGCTACTTCCGCGGCTACTACGGTGCGCTGCTCGCCGCCTCGGGCCACGGGGGCCTGCGGTTCGCCGAGAAGGACCCGGAGAACTGCTTCATCGTGCCGTTCCTGACCGAGGTCTTCCCGGACGCGGTCTTCCTGCACGTCTACCGGGACGGCCGGGACGTGGCGGTGTCGCACGCCGAGCAGCCGTGGCTGAACGCGGCCTCGACGGGCACCGGCAAGAGCGGCCGGGGCGGCACGCCGTGGGGCGCCGCGCCCCGGTTCTGGGTGGAGCCGGAGCGACGCGAGGAGTTCAGCCGGGTCTCCGACCTGGGCCGGTCGGCCTGGATGTGGCGCCGTTTCACCAGCAGCGCGCTGGCCCAGCTAGCCCAGGTGCCCGCGGAGCGGGTCCGGCATCTCCGCTACGAGGACATCGTGAGCCGGCCGGCCGAGGCGGCCGAGGTGGTCGCCGACTTCCTGGCGGTCGGCGACCCGGCGGGCCGGCAGGCGCTGCACGCCCGGTTCGCCAAGGCCCGGCCGAACTCGGTCGGCCGCTGGCGGCAGCGACTGACCGAACAGGACCTCGCGGACGTGCTCGCCGAGGCGGGGCCGCTGCTCAGGGAACTCGGCTACACCTCGTGAGGGCCGAGGCGCCGGTAGAGTGCCAGGGGTCGCCCGCCCGTCCCGGCGTGCCACCCCGCTGACGCGGGGTCCGTCGGGGCCGACGACCGTGGGGCCGGCGACCATCCTGGGGAGAGGTTGCGGTGGTACGACGGTTACGACGGACGATGCTGGCCGTGTTCGCTCTGGCCTGCCTCGTTCCGGCGGCGGCGGGCTGTGACTTCGGCTCGACCGACCGGCCGGAGGACACGACGACGGCGGTGGCTCCGCCTCCGCCCACGGTGACGCCCCGGACCGCTCCGGTCCGCACCACCGGGCGTGGGCCGGAGCTGCCGGAGAAGGGCGCCTGGGTGGGCGCCTGGGTCAAGCCGCAGTTCCACAACGCCACCGGCCGGGCGGCCGCGTTCGACGACTTCAACCGTGCCGCCGGGGGCGAACTGACCATCGCGCACATGTTCCACGAGTGGAACGAGGCCTTCCCGGGGGCCACGGAGCGGGCCTTCCAGTCCCAGGGGAAGCTCCAGATGATCTCCTGGCAGGGCACCGACACCCGGTCGACGGTCAGCGGCGTCTACGACTCGCTGATCCGGCAGCGGGCCGCGGACGTCAAGGAGTTCGGGGTGCCGGTGCTGCTGCGCTACCGGTGGGAGATGGACCGGCCGAACCTGGCCGCCAGCATGCACTCGCCGGAGGACTACATCGCCGCGTGGAAGCACGTCCGGGCCATCTTCACCGAGGTCGGCGTCACCAACGCGGCCTGGGTGTGGTGCCCGCACGCGGACGGCTTCGCCGAGCCCGACCGCGACGCCGCGGCCTACTACCCCGGCGACGACCAGGTGGACTGGCTCTGCGCCGACGTCTACCCCGGCCCGGAGTGGAACAGCTTCACCGACCGCATGGACCACTTCATGGCCTTCGCGCAGAAGCACCCGCGGCCGGTGGTGATCGGCGAGTTCGGCCTCACCCAGGACGGGCGGCCCGGCCAGCGGGCCAACTGGATGCGCGAGGTCGGGCCGTACCTGAAGAAGCACCCGCAGATCAAGGCGGCCGTCTACTTCGCCGCCCGGCAGACCACGAAACCCCTGTACGACAGCACCTTCGGCAACGACCCGGAGAGCGAGGCGGTGTTCCGCGAGATGGCCACCGACCCGTACTTCAACCCGCCACCGCCGGACCTCAGTGTCTCCTCGGCGCCACCCTCCGTACCGGGTCGATGATCTTCCCTCGTCTTTTCGTGTGACCTGGGGCGTTTGCTCGGTCAAAAACCCCGGTCCCGGGTGGACGGGCGACGGCACCATGCGAGAAGGTATTGCTCTCACGTCTGCGGTCGGCCGTGCGGCGCCCCACCTCGCGCCGGCACCGGCCACCGCAGCGCCTCCGACGTTTCCCCCGGAGCAGCCTGTGCCTTCCTCGATCCTGAGACACCGCTCGGTGTCCGCCCTCGGCGCTGCCGTGCTCGGCATCGCCACCCTTTTCACCCCCGTACCCGCGCTCGCCGCACCCGCACCGGACCACACCACGCTGGTCAGCGAGGTGCCGACGGACAAGACGCCGAACATCAACGACGGCAACGTCGTGGCCATCTACGACGCCGGCAGCAAGGTGATCGTCGGTGGTTCGTTCACGAAGGCGCAGAACCGTGGCTCCTCGACCACGGAGGTCACCCGGAAGGGCGTGCTGGCCTTCGACAAGGCCACCGGCAAGCTCGACGAGTCCTTCGCCCCGGTGCTCGATGGTGAGGTGACCGCGATCATCGCCGGGCCGACGCCGGGCACGGTCTACCTGGCCGGCACCTTCAACAAGGTGGGCGACAGCAACTTCCGGAAGATCGCCCTGCTCAACGTCGCCGACGGCACGCCGGTCGCCGGCTTCAAGGGCCCGGCGTTCAACGGCACGGTGAGCGACATCGCCCTGGTCGACGGGCGGCTCCTGGTGGGCGGCATCTTCACCACGGTGACCGCGACGACCACCCGCAACGGGCTGGCCTCGCTGAACCCGACCACCGGCGCGGTGACCGAATACCTCACCGTGGCGCTCACCGAGCACCACAACTGGACCAGCACCAACGGCGGCGCCTCGGCCGGTGTCGGTGTGGAGAAGCTGGCCGTCTCGCCGGACGGCAAGCACCTCGTGGTCATCGGCAACTTCAAGAAGGCCAACGGGGTCGTCCACGACCAGATCGTCCGGATCAACCTGGGCGACAGTGAGGCCACCGTCGCCGACTGGAACACCGACGGCTACTCGGGAGCCTGCAAGTACACCGCGTTCGACTCGTGGGTGCGGGACGTGCAGTTCGCCCCGAGCGGCAAGTACTTCATCGTGGTGACCACCGGCGCGTCCTACCCGGGCACGCTCTGTGACTCGGCGGCCCGCTGGGAGACCGCCGCCACCGGTGACGGGCAGCAGCCGACCTGGACCAACTTCAGCGGTGGCGACACCTTCCTCTCCACCGGCATCAGCGAGGAGGCCGTCTACGCCGGCGGTCACTTCCGCTGGTCGAACAACCCGCTCGCCCGCGACAAGGCGGGCCCCGGCGCGGTGCCGCGGGCCAGCATCGCGGCCCTCGACCCGGCCAGCGGCCTGCCGCTGTCCTGGAACCCCGGCCGCCACCCCCGCGGCTACGGCGTCACCGAGATGCTGGTGACCCCGGAGGGCCTCTGGCTGGGCAGCGACCAGGAGTACATCGGCAACTTCGACTACCAGCGGAAGCGGCTCGCCTTCTTCCCGCTGAGCGGCGGCGCCGCCCCGCACTCCACCAGCACCAAGGGCCTGCCCGGCGACGTCTACCAGGCCGGCCGCGCGGCGCAGACCGAGGTCCTCTACCGGGTCAACGCAGGCGGTCCGGCCATCCCGGCGACCGACGGCGGCCCGGACTGGGCCGGCGACACCCCCACCGCGCCCAGCCCGCACCACAACACCGGCAACAGCGTGTCGACCTACACGACCAACGCGACGTTCGACGCCACGGTGCCGGCGAGCACCCCCGCGACGCTGTTCAACAGCGAGCGCTGGGACGAGGCGACCGCCCCGGACATGCAGTGGGACATCCCGGTCGCGGCCGGCACCCGGATCGACGTGCGCCTCTACCTGGCCAACCGGTGGGCCGGCACGGGCACGGTGGGCAAGCGCAAGTTCGACGTCAGCATCGACGGCGTACTCAAGCTGAACGACTTCGACCCGGTGGCCAGTGCCGGCGGCACGGACCGCGGCACCATGCGGTCCTTCTCGCTGGTCAGTGACGGCGTGGTCGACATCGACTTCGGCCGGGTGCTGGAGAACCCGCTCGTCCAGGGCATCGAGATCGTGAAGACCGCGCCGACGCCGGACGCGGCGGACGTCCTCTACCGGGTCAACGCGGGTGGCGACCAGTTGGCCGCGCCGAGCGGCCCGGCCTGGGCCACCGACAGCCTCACGGTGCCGAGCACCCTGCACAACACGGGCAGCACCGTCACCACCTACACCACCGACGCGACGCTCGACGCCACCGTGCCGGCCGGCACCCCGGTCGCGCTGTTCAACAGCGAGCGCTGGGACCAGTCCACCGCGCCGGACATGCAGTGGGACTTCCCGGTCCCGGCGGGCACGCCGATCCAGGTCCGGCTCTACCTGGCCAACCGGTACGCCGGCACGGCCACGGCCGGCAAGCGCAAGTTCGACATCAGCATCGACGGCGTGCTCAAGCTGAACGACTTCGACCCGATCGCGTCGATCGGCGCCACCAACAAGGGCACCATGCGGGCCTTCGCGGTCACCAGCGACGGCAACGTCGACATCGACTTCGGTCGGGTGGTGGAGAACCCGCTGGTCCAGGGCATCGAGATCGTCAAGCTCCCGCCGGTGCCGCCGGCCACCACGGTGGACAGCATCACCAAGCGGTCGTACGACGGCGCCACCGCGGTGGGCAACGCCAGCTCGGTGGCCAACCCGGACAACACCCGGTGGTCGACGATCAAGGGTGCCTTCTGGGTGGGCGGTGACCTGTTCTACGGCGTCAACGGCGACCTCTACAAGCGCTCGTTCGACGGCACGAGCTTCGGCACCCCGAAGAAGCTCGACCCGTACCACGACGCCAAGTGGGACCTGGTCGTCACCGGCTCCGCGCCGGAGGGCCAGACCTACGCGGGCATGACGGGCAACTTCGCCGCCGAGCTGCCGAACGTGACCGCCATGTTCTACAGCGCCGGGCGCCTCTACTACACGCTGGCCGGCCAGAGCACCCTGTTCTGGCGCGGGTTCGCGCCCGACACCGGCGTCGTCGGTGCGGAGCGGAGCACGGTCACCGGCACGACGGCCTTCGCCGACACGAACGGCCTGTTCCTCGACGGCGACACCCTCTACGTCGTCTCCCGCAGCACCGGCAACCTCTCCTCGATGGCGTGGTCGGACGGCGCACCGACCGGCTCCGCCACCGTGCGCAGCGGCCCGGGCGTCGACAACGTGGACTGGCGGGGCACCGCGGTCTTCGTCGGCCCCTGACCGAAGGCGCTACGACACGACGATGGCCCGGCCGGTATCGGCCGGGCCATCGCCCTTTCCGTGGTCGGTGTCAGACGCGGGGAGCGCTGTGCTCCCGCGCCCAGACCCGCATCAGGTCGCGCACCGAGATCACGCCGGCCACCTCCCGGCCGTCGAGCACCACCAGGTGGCGGAATCCGCCCCGGGCCATGGCCGCGGCCGCCTCCTCCACCGTCCAGTCCGGGCCCGCGTAGACCACGTCCCAGGTCAGGTGCGCTCCGGTGCGTTCGACGTCCGGGTCGAGCCCGGCCCCGATCGCGTTGAGCACGTCGCGTTCGGTCATGATCCCGATCCCCTCGGAATCCGGGTCGATCACGACCGCCGACCCGACCCGGCGGGCCGACATCATCCGGGCCGCCTGGCGGAGCGTGTGCTCCGGGCCGACCACGAGAACCTCGTTGGACATCGCTTCCCGTACCTGCATCACGCATCACCCCTGTGGGACGGCGGCCTCGGTACGGACATGGTGGGCCATCGATGCGGAACGGGACAAGACCGGGCATCGCCACGATCGGCGCGGGATCGCTACTGTCGTGAGGTGCCCACCGAGCCCCTCCGCTGCGCCGGCGCGCTGATCGTGGACGACGACGGCCGCATCTTCATCCAGCGCCGGTCCCCCGCGCGACGCCTCTTCCCCAACTGCTGGGACATCGTCGGCGGCCACCTCGAGCCGGGCGAGGAGGTGCAGGACGCGCTGCGCCGGGAGGTCACCGAGGAGACCGGGTGGACCGTCTCGCACGTGCTCGGCCAGGTCGGCGAATACCGCTACACCGGCGACGACGGGCTGACCCGGGTGGAGACCGACTTCCTGGTGCGGGTGGACGGCGACCTGGGCCGGCCCCGGCTGGAGGAGGGCAAGCACACCGAGTTCCGCTGGCTGGCGGAGCAGGACGTCGACCTGCTCGACGAGCACCGCGACGTCAACGACGGGCTGATCCGGCGGATCGCCGAGAACGGCTTCGCCGCCCTGCGTTCGATCGGTCTGTGAGGGAGACGGTCCCCGGTCGCGGCGCGGCGCGACCTCCGGCGCCACGAGCCGGTTCGGCCGACGGCGTCGAGCTGCCGCCGCACCGGTTCGCGGGGCTGGTCGCGCCGGCCGTCGACCGGACCTTCGTCGCGGGCATGCTCGCCGGCCGCGACGGCGGCGGCGCGGAGCTGAGTTCCCGGTACGGCGGTCCGGCCGCCACCGGCTTCCTGGTGGAGTTCCGCACCCGCCTGGCCGCACCGGGGGGCACGGTGGACGCACCGGGCTTCGCGGCGGTGACCCGCTACCGGGACCCGGCCGCCAGCCGGCGCGCGCTGGACAAGCAGGTCGCGTACGGGATGATCCAGCGCTTCCCGGACGGCGGCTTCTGCGCCACCGAGCGCGGGCTCGCCTTCCTGGCCGAGCTGTTCGGGGTGCACGCCGAGGTGACCGAGGAACTGTGGGCGGGGCACGACGAGCGCGTGGCGCGGCTGGTCACCGCGCTGGGCCGGGTGCTGGCGCACGCGTCCGTCCCGGCCGGGCCCGGCGCCTTCGCGACCATGGCCCCGCCGTACGAGCCGGACGGCACCCCGCCCGGGGTGCTGCTGCTCAACCGGCTGGGCACCCTGCGCTACCACCGTGCCGACGCGCACGCGGCCGCGTGGACCGCCGCCGGGCACACGGCGGCGAGCGTCGTCGAGCTACCGGCCGGGCCGGAGCGGCTCGCGATCGAGCAGGAGACGGACCGCCGGGCGGCCGCGCCGTGGGCCGTGCTCGCCGCCGGGGAACGGCTGGAGCTGCTCGCCGACCTGGCCGCCCTGCCGGGCTGAACACGGCCGCCGGTGGCGCGACGATATCCTCCACCGAGTGGAGCGGAGTCGAGAAGAGGATGGTGCCGGCATGATCGGGATGGTGCTCGCCGCCGGTGCGGGGCGCCGGCTGCGGCCGTATACCGACACCCTGCCCAAGGCCCTGGTGCCGGTCGACGGGGAGACCACCATCCTCGACATCGCGCTGCGCAACCTCGCCGAGGTCGGGCTGACCGAGGTCGTGATCGTGGT
Organism: Micromonospora chaiyaphumensis; assembly: GCF_900091435.1. GTDB lineage: Bacteria > Actinomycetota > Actinomycetes > Mycobacteriales > Micromonosporaceae > Micromonospora > Micromonospora chaiyaphumensis. The sequence goes on along the minus strand of NZ_FMCS01000006.1, from coordinate 429,561 downwards.
CGGCTACGCGGCGGACGCCGTCCGGCAGCGGCAGGCCGCGCTGGAGGAGAAGTACGGCGTCACGATCACCCTCGTGCACAACGACAAGGCCGAGGAGTGGAACAACGCCTACTCGCTCTGGCTGGCCCGGGAGCACTTCTCCCGTGGTGTGCTGCTGGTCAACGGCGACACCGTGCACCCGGTGAGCGTGGAGAAGACCCTGCTGGCCGAGCGGGGCCCGGGCATCCTGCTGGCCATCGACAACATCAAGGCGCTGGCCGAGGAGGAGATGAAGACCACCTTCGACGCGGCCGGCCAGCTCACCCGGATCACCAAGCTCATGGACCCGGGCGAGGCGTACGGCGAGTACATCGGCGCGACGCTGATCGAGCCGCAGGTGGCCGGCGCGCTGGCCGACGCCCTGGAGGCGACCTGGCGGCGTGACCCGAACCTCTACTACGAGGACGGCTACCAGGAGTTCGCCGACCGGGGCGGCGAGGTGCGGGCCGCGCCGATCGGCGACGTCTCCTGGGTCGAGGTCGACAACCACGCCGACCTGGCCCGGGCGCGGGAGATCGCGTGCCGCTACTAGCCCGGACCATCCTCACCCCGCTGCACATCGACGTGCGGCGCGGTGCGGTGGCCGACCTCGCCGCCATCCTGGCCGACGGGCGGATCTCCGCCGGCGGCGACGTGGCGGTGGTGGTCGGCCCGGGGCAGGGCGAGCAGATCGCCGAGCTGCTGCGCCCGTCGCTGCGGTCGGCGGACCTGTTCACGGTGGCCGGAGGCTCCCTGGACGCCGCCGACGACCTGGGCGCGAAGCTGCGCAACCGGTCGTACGACGCGGTGGTGGGCATCGGCGGCGGCAAGACCATCGACGTGGCGAAGTACGCGGCCACCCGGCGCGGCCTGCCCATGGTGACCGTGGCGACGGCACTGGCCAACGACGGCATCGCCTCGCCGGTGGCCAGCCTGGTCACCGAGGGCATCAAGGGTTCCTACGGGGTGCACATCCCGATCGCCGTGATCGTGGACCTGGACTTCGTCGAGGCGGGGCCGGAGCGTCACAACCGGGCCGGCATCGGCGACGTGGTGAGCAACATCAGCGCGCTGGCCGACTGGGAGCTGGCCCGGCAGGTCCGCGGGGAGCCGGTCGACGGGCTGGCCGCCTCGCTGGCCCGGATGGGCGCCGAGGCGGTGCTCGCCCACCGGGGCGACATGACCGACGACGGCTTCGTCACGGTGCTGGCCGAGGCGCTGATCTCCACCGGCCTGGCCATGGCCGTCTGCGGCACCAGCCGCCCGGCCAGCGGCGGCTGCCACGAGATCATGCACGCCGTCGACTCGCTCTACCCGGGCACCGCCTCGCACGGCGAGCTGGCCGGTCTAGGCGCCCTGTTCTGCACCTTCCTCCGGGGGGACGAGCGCCGGCTCACCGAGATGTCGGCCTGCCTGGCCCGGCACGGCCTGCCCCGGCTCCCCGCCGACGTGGGCCTGACCGACGAGCAGTTCGTGGAGGCGGTGCAGTTCGCCCCGGCCACCCGGCCGGACCGCTACACCATCCTCGAACACCTGGCGATGTCGCCTACCGAGACGCGGGAGCGGCTGGCAGACTACGCCGGTGCAATCCGCGACCACGTCGACTGAGCCGTCCCGCCCCTCCGTCGCCGACTTCCACCGGGTCAACCGGGGCGGCGGCCTGTTCAGCGAGTCGATCAGCCAGTGGATCGGCGCGTTCTTCGCGCTGGTCGCCCAGCGGCTGGGGCTGCGCCCGACCGCGCTGACCCTCACCAACCTGGTGCTCGGCCTGGCCGCCTCGGTCACCGTGGTGGCGCTCGCCGACGATGTCGCGGCGGGGTCGGTCCCCGCCTGGGCCGTGGGGCTGGTCGCCCTGGTCGGCTGGCAGATCGCGTACGCGCTGGACTGCGCGGACGGTCAGCTCGCCCGGGTCACCAGGCAGAACAACCCGGCCGGTGCCCGGGTCGACGTGCTCTGCGACGTGGCCGCCCAGATCGCCCTGGTCACCGCGCTCGGGGCGACCGCCGTGGCGCAGCACCCCTCGACGCCCGTGTGGCTGATCGCGGTGTTCGCCGGCACCTGGATGGTCAACCTGGTGACCTCGGTGATGCAGGCCGGCCCGAACGCGGCCAGCATGGTCACCTCGACCTCGCTCCCGGTCCGCCTGGCGAAGCTGGTCCGCGACTACGGCGCCGTGATCTTCCTGGCCGGCCTCGTGCTGACCGTGGCACCCGCCCTGACCCTCTGGGTGATCGTCGCCTTCACGATCGTCAACGGCGGCTTCCTCCTGGCCAGCATCGCCTTCTCCGCCCGCGCCTCCCTCCGCTGAGGCCGCGGCCCGGCACCGGGGTCAGCGGCGCGCGGCGGCGGCCACGTCGGCGTAGATGTCGATGAGGCGCTTCGTCACCACGTCGGGGTGGAAGGTGCGCTCGTAGCGGGTGCGGGCGGCCGGGGCGAGGGTCGCCGCTCCGGCCCGGGCCACCGGGAGCGCGGCGGCCAGCGCGTCGGGATCGGGCGCGACCACCCAGCCGGCCTCGCCGCGCTGCACCCCGGTGGGCAGGGAGACGTGCCCGTCGCCGGGCGCCGCGGTGGCCACCTCGGCGGGGCCGGTGCCGGCCGGCTCCCGGGGAGCGTCCGCGCCGACCAGGTAAGGGATGCCGCCCAGCGCCGTGCCGAGCACGGGCCGGCCGCTGGCCAGCGCCTCGATGATCACGGTGGGCAGCACGTCGTGCCAGGTGGAGGTGGCCAGCACCACGGCGGTGTCGGCCAGCACGGCGCGTACCCCGGCCCGGTCGAGCTGGCCCAGGTAGACGACATCGGGCCGCTCGGCGGCGGCCGCCTCGGCCAGCACGCGCAACTCGCCGTCGCCGGCGATGCGCAGCGGGCCCAGCGACCCCACCGAGTGCCGCCGCCACGCCGTCAGCAGCAGGTCGAGCCCCTTCTCCGGGCTGAGCCGGCCCATGAACAGGAACCCGTCCCCGGGCGGCGCCGGGGTCCCCGGGTCGGGCACCGCGTTCGGCTTGACCACGATCCGGTCGTCCGGGATGCCGTAGTCGCGCAGGTGGTCGGCGACCGCGGTGGTGAGCGCGATGTACCGGTCCACCGACTTCCAGGTCGGGCGGTGCACGGCGAGGGTGGTGGCCATGAGGGCGCTCTGCGCCCGGGAGCCCCGGTAGCAGCGGTGCACGATCGCCGGCACGCCCAGGGCCCGGCCCCGGCAGTCCTGGCAGATCACGCCGTCGCGGAAGTAGAGCCCGGACGAGCAGACCTGGCGGTAGTTGTGCACCGTCTGCACCACCGGCACCCCGCGCTTGTGTGCGGTCCGCACCACCCAGGGCGAGAGCAACGGGTACGGGTTGTGCAGGTGCAGCACGTCCGGGCGGTGCTCGGCGAGCAGGCGGTCCAGGTCGTGCTGGGCCTTCGGGGCCCAGATCGGCGAGATCGGCAGCAGCGCCTTGGCCGGCTTCGACATCGCGGAGATCTCGTCGGAGCTGCGCAGGAACGGCAGCACCTCCACCCCGGCCGCGGTCAGCTGGGCGATCTCCGCGTCGACGATGGTGTTCTCGCCGGAGGGCTGGGCTTCCCGGTACCGGTTGTGCGCCACCACGATTCTCACGGGAAAGAAGGCTACCGTTGTGTCGTGCCTGAACTACCGGAGGTGGAAGCGCTCGCCGGCTACCTGCGCGAGCGGGCGGTCGGCCGGCGGGTCGAGCGGTTCGAGGTGGCCGCGATCAGCGCGCTGAAGACGTACGATCCGCCGCCGAGTGCGGTCGCGGGCCGGGCGGTGACCGGCGCGGGCCGGCACGGGAAGTTCCTCGACGTCCGGTTCGGCGAGGGCCTGCACCTGGTGGTCCACCTGGCCCGGGCGGGCTGGCTGCACTACCGGGAGGCGTTCCCGTCGGCCGCCCCGCTGCGCCCCGGCAAGGGCCCGATCGCCGTGCGGGTACGCCTCGACGACGGCTCCGGCTTCAACCTGACCGAGGCGGGCACGCAGAAGAAGCTGGCCGCGTACCTGGTGACGGACCCGGCGCTGGTGCCGGGGGTGGGCAAGCTGGGTCCGGACGCCCTCGAGGCCGACCTGGCCACGTTCGGCGCCCAACTGCGCAGCCGGCGGGGGCAGGTCAAGGGCGTGCTGACCGACCAGTCGGTGCTGGCCGGCATCGGCAACGCCTACTCGGACGAGATCCTGCACGCGGCGAAGCTGTCCCCGTTCGCGATCACCGACCGGCTGACCGACGACCAGCTCGCCACGCTGCACGCGGCGACGCGCGCGGTGCTCGGCGACGCGGTGCGGCGCTCGATGGGGCAGCGGGCCGCCGAACTGAAGGGCGAGAAGCGCTCCGGGCTCAAGGTGCACGCCCGGAAGGGCCTGCCCTGTCCGGTCTGTGGCGACCTCGTGCGAGAGGTCTCGTTCGCCGATTCCAGCCTTCAGTACTGTCCCACCTGTCAGACCGGCGGCAAGCCGCTGGCTGACCGACGGTTGTCCCGCCTCGTACGGTGAGTAACCACACTCCGCGATTACGGAGAGGAATCGTCCCCGGATCACCGAAGGTCCCACTCCGCACCTCTACCGGGGGCGCGATCCATCGGTATAGTGGCTCGGTCCCCGGCTTCACAACCGACTCGAAGCCGGCCAGATCCCCGCGAGCATCATCGGGCGGCTTCTCCTTCCGGAGCCCGTCCGGGCCGCGCCCGCGTGGGAGACTGGGACGGTGGGCGACCCGGGCCCTCACGGCGAGTGAGGGCACGTGTCATGCGGGAGGACACTGGTTGAGGTGACGACAAGCCTCCAGCGCCCGGTAACCAACACAGGCCGGAGCGAGAGCGTGCGGCACGTCGACAGCTTCGAGATCCAGCCGCCGACTCCGCCGTCGCACAACGGCGTGCCCCGGTCGGCGTGGGCCCGCGCCCGGCGTCGGGTGTCCCGCTGGCACCGCCCCTACATCGCGGTCCTCCTGCTGCTCGACTTCGGCGCGGCGGCGCTGGCCAGCTTCCTGGCCATCCAGATCTTCGACCAGGCGGCATCCGGCTTCTACGGCGTCAAGGAAGACCCGACCTGGTTCTACACCGTCGCCTTCTGCCTGCTGCCGCTCGGCTGGGTGGTCAGCCTGTGGGGCAACCGGGCGTATGACCGCCGTTACCTGGGCCTCGGCCCGGACGAATTCAAGCGGGTGATCCGTGCCGGCGTCGCGGTCGCCGCAACGGTCTCCTTCGTCGCCTTCGCCACCGTGACGCAACTCTCCCGGTGGACGGTCGGCTTCGCCCTGCTGGGCGCGATGCTGCTGATCCTGCTGGGCCGCATGGTGGCCCGGATGGCGCTGCACGCCGTCCGCCGCCGGATCGGCCAGGCCGGGCACCGGATGGTGCTGGTCGGCACCCTGCCGGAGTGCCTGGAGGTCTACACGGCGGTCACCCGCAACCCGGGGGCCGGCCTGGTCCCGGTGGCCATCCACCTCACCGACGGGTACGCCGCCGCCCGCGGCATCGAGACCCCGGTGCCGGTCTACGCCGGCCGGGACGTGCTTGCCCTCGTGCGGGAGGTCGGCGGGGACACCATCGCGGTCTGCGGCTCGGCGAGCGCCGAGCCGGGCGAGCTGCGCCGGATGGCCTGGCAGCTGGAGGGCTCCGGCGTCGACCTGGTGGTCGCGCCGCAGCTCACCGACATCGCCGGCCCGCGGGTGCACATCCGCCCCATCGAGGGCCTGCCGCTGCTGCACGTCGAGGAGCCGACCCTGTCCGGGCCGGCGCTGCTCGCCAAGAACCTGATGGACCGGGTCGCCGCCGGGCTGGGCCTGCTGCTGCTGACCCCGCTCTTCGCCGCGATCGCGATCGCCATCCGGATCTCCGACCGGGGGCCGGTCTTCTTCCGGCAGCCGCGGGTGGGGCACGAGGGGCGCACCTTCCGGGTCTGGAAGTTCCGGACCATGTACGTCGACGCCGAGGAGCGGCTGGCCGGCCTGGTCGACCAGAACGAGACCGACGGCATGCTGTTCAAGATGAAGCAGGACCCCCGGGTCTTCCCGGTGGGTCGCTTCCTGCGCGCCTCCTCGCTGGACGAGCTGCCCCAGCTGATCAACGTGCTGTGGGGCGAGATGTCGCTGGTCGGCCCGCGCCCGCTTCCCGCCGACGACGGTGACTTCCTGGGCGACGTCCGGCGCCGGCTGCTGGTCCGCCCGGGCATGACCGGGCTCTGGCAGGTCTCCGGCCGCTCCGACCTCTCCTGGGACGAGGCGGTCCGGCTCGACCTCTACTACGTCGACAACTGGTCGCTGGCCTACGACCTGAGCATCCTGTGGCGGACCGTCGGGGTGGTGCTCGCCCGCAAGGGCGCGTACTAGCGCTCCGGGCCGCCACCCGTCAGGATCGCGGGCGTGGGTGGCAACCTCTCGGCCGTGTTCGGCGTCGTCTCGCTGGTCACCGCGCTGGCCGCGGCGCTGTGGGCGGTGCTGCGGCTGCGCGCCCGGCGGGGCATCGCCACGGCCACCCAGCGGGCCACCTACGAGGTGCTGCACACCGCCGGGCTGGCCGCCGAGCCGCTACGGGGCGGCCTGAGCGCGGCGGGGGCGGCGAAGGCCGTACGCCATCTGCGGGCCCTCGTGGGCGCGGCCGGGCTGGCCCTCACGGACCGGGAGGCGCTGCTCGCCCTCGACGGGCACGGCGCGCACCACGGCGACCAGTTGCTCGCGGCGGCCCGGCGGGCGGTCGGCACCGGCCGCTCGACGGTGCTGCGCGAGTCGGAGCTGCACTGCGACCTGGTGGACTGCCCGGTCCGGGGCGCGGTGGTGGCCCCGCTGAGCGCCGACGGCCGGGTGGTCGGGGCGCTGGTGGCGGTGGCCGGCGAGCGCCCCGCCCCGGGCCTCGTGCAGGCGACCCTGGAGACCGCGCACTGGGCCGGCGACCAGCTCGCCCTGGCCGAGCTGGACTCCTCCCGGGAGCGCCTGGCCCGGGCCGAGGTACGCGCGCTGCGCGCCCAGATCAGCCCGCACTTCATCTACAACGCCCTGACCGCGATCGGCTCGTTCGTCCGGACCGACCCGGAGCGGGCCCGCGAGCTGATCCTGGAGTTCGCCGAGTTCACCCGCTACTCGTTCCGGGCGCACGGTGAGTTCACCACGCTCGCGGAGGAGCTGCGCTCGATCGACCGCTACCTGACGATCGAGCGGGCCCGGTTCGGCGAGCGGCTCCAGGTGCGCCTCCAGATCGCACCGGAGGTGCTGCCGGTGACCCTGCCGTTCCTCTGCCTCCAGCCGCTGGTGGAGAACGCGGTCCGGCACGGGTTGTCCCGCAAGCCGGGCACCGGCATGGTGAGCATCGAGGCCCGGGACGCGGGCGCCGAGTGCCACATCACGGTGGAGGACGACGGGGTGGGGATGGATCCGACGACGCTGACCGCCGGCATCGCCGAGCTGGCCGGCGCCGGCAGCGACCCGGCCGACGACCCGGGCCAGCACGTCGGCCTATCGAACGTCGACGAGCGGCTCCGGTCGGCCTTCGGGGACCGGTTCGGCCTGGTGGTCGAGACGGGCCTGGGCTCGGGTACGAAGGTCAGCATGCGGGTGCCGAAGTTCCACCCCGGGGTGCGGGCGACCTCATGAACGCGACCGGGTTTCTCCGCGTGCTGGCGGTCGACGACGAGCCGCCGGCCCTGGACGAGTTGGCGTACCACCTGCGGGCCGACCCCCGGGTGGCCCGGCTGCACACGGCCGGCGACGCGACCGAGGCGCTGCGGGTGCTGCGCGACGGCGACGTGGACGTGGTCTTCCTGGACATCCGGATGCCCGGGCTGGACGGCATGGAGCTGGCCCGGGTGCTGCGCCGGTTCGCCCGGCCGCCGGCCATCGTGTTCGTCACCGCCTACGACGACGGCGCGGTGGACGCCTTCGACCTGGGCGCCACGGACTACGTGCGCAAGCCGGTCCGCGCCGACCGGCTGGCCGAGTCCCTGCGCCGGGTGATCGGTTCGCGGGTGGTCCCCTCCCACCCGGCGGCGCTGGCCCGGGCGGAGGAGGACCCGACCATCCCGATCGAGCTGGCCGGGACCACGCGGATGCTGCCGCGCTCGGCGGTGCGCTGGGTGGAGGCGCAGGGCGACTACGCCCGCCTGCACACGGCGGACGGCTCGCACCTGGTCCGGGTCTCGCTGGCCACTCTCGCCGAGCGCTGGGCCGACGCGGGGTTCGTCCGGGTCCACCGGTCCTATCTGGTGCAGCTCAAGCTGATCGCCGAGCTGCGGCTGGTCAATTCCGGCTACGTGGTGGTGATCGACGGGGCGGAGCTGCCGGTGAGCCGCCGGCACACCCGCGAGCTGAAGGACAAGCTGGTCCGCGCGGCCAAGCAGGACTGGAACCGCTGAAAATTTCTCCGCGGCCGGGAATACGTGACCCTTGTCGTACGCTGTACGGGACGCCGTACGACAGATGGAGGCCGCATGCCCGACAGCCGCTACGACGCCGCGACGGAATTCGACCGGCAACTCGACCGCCTCCTCCAGCTCGGCTATCCGGCGCTGGCCGGGCTGACCGAGGACGCCTTCCGCGACCTGCTCACCCCGCTGCGCACGGCGGCCGTCGCCGGGGCGGCCGACCTGGCCGCGCCCACCGACGGGCGGGTGCCCTTCCTCCTGGTGACCACCCGCGAGCTGGTGCCCGTCCAGGAGCGGATCGCGCTCACCACGCTCGCCGGCAAGCGGAAGCCCGGCATCCTCGACCGGAACTTCCCGGCCGACGACCTGCCGGCGTTCGACCCGATCAAGGAGCTGGAGGTGCCGGCCGGGCCCGCGTACCTGCTCTTCGACGTGGACCGGGGCGAGGAGTACCGCAACCTGCCGCCGTCGACCGCGCTGGCGCAGATGACCGAGCGGGGCCGGCTGCCGATCACCATCGACGAGGGTCTCGCCTTCGTCACGCTGCACCCGCCGGCGCTGGCCAGCAACCGGTGCTTCTCGCTGGTCGGCTCCCGCTGCGGGGACAAGCGGGTGCCGGCGCTCTGGATCAGCCAGGGCGCGCCGAAGTTGGGCTGGTGCTGGTTCGGCAACCCGCACACCTGGCTCGGCTCGGCGACCGCCGATCCGGTGCGGGTCGGCCTGACCTGAGCGGGGCGTCGGCGCGGCATTGACCGACGCCAGGTCGCCGAGGTGGCGGTGTCCGGCACCCGCGGATACCGCCACCTCGCTGAGGCGGAGTGGACCAGCCCGTCGTCCACAACGAGGCGGCCGTCATCCACCGGGTTGTCCACAGGAGTGAGGCCTTATCCACAAGTTGTGCACAGGGCCGTCCCCGGCACCCTTGACATTCCCGCTGATCAGGCGAGACTGCCGGGGATGACCGGAGCGGAGGAGCAGGACGTCCCGGGGCGGCCCGAGCGGGCGGCTCCGGTCCCCGCCCCGCGCGCACCGCAGCCGCCCCGGCGGACCCGCGTCGTGCTGGCCGAGGTCACCCGCCCGCGCACCCGCGCCGAGCGCACCCGCTCGGAGCTGACCCAGCAGACCCGGGTCGGCGAGACGCTGGTCCAGGGCCTCATGCGGGCCCAGCTCTCGCTGGCCCTGCGGCTCAGCGTGCTGGTGCTGATCGGGCTGGGCGGCCTGCCCTGGCTCTTCGCCATCGCGCCCTCGGTCGGCCGGGTCACCGTGCTCGGCGTCAACCTGCCCTGGCTGCTGCTCGGGGTGGCCGCCTTCCCGTTCCTCATCGGGGTCGGCTGGGCCTACGTGCGGCTGGCGGAACGCAACGAGCAGGACTTCACCGACCTGGTCCAGCGGCCGGAGCGCTGATGGGCAACGACTACGTGGTCCCCGCGATCGTGGCGGTCACCCTGGTCACCGTCGGGATCGGCTTCTACGGGCTGCGGCTGGCCCGGACCACCTCCGACTTCCTGGTCGCCTCCCGGGCCGTCAGCCCCACCTGGAACGCCGCCGCGATCGGCGGGGAGTACCTGTCGGCGGCGAGCTTCCTCGGCGTGGCCGGGCTGATCCTCAAGTACGGCGTCGACGTGCTCTGGTACCCGGTCGGCTTCGCCGCCGGCTACCTGGCGCTGCTGCTCTTCGTGGCGGCTCCGCTGCGCCGTTCCGGTGCGTTCACGCTGCCCGACTTCTGCGAGGTGCGGCTCGGCTCGCGGCGCCTGCGGAAGCTGGCCACCGTCTTCGTGATCTTCATCGGCTGGCTCTACCTGGTGCCGCAACTCCAGGGGGCCGGGCTGACCCTGGCCACGGTGGCCGGCTCGCCCTATCCGGTTGGTGCGCTGCTGGTGGCCGTGGTGGTGACCGCGAACGTGGCGCTCGGCGGGATGCGGGCCATCACCTTCGTGCAGGCCTTCCAGTACTGGTTGAAGCTCACCGCGCTCGCCGTACCCGCGATCTTCCTGGCGTTGCAGTGGCAGGCCGACGCCCGCCCGGCGGTGACCCCGCCCGACGGGCCGGCGTTCCGGACCGCGACCACCGTCGTGGTCGAGCACCGCGCGACGCTCACGCTGCCCGACGGCGACACCCGGGAGGTACGCCCCGGCGACCGTCTCGACTTCGCGGCCGGCGACCCGGTGCCCGAGGTATCCGGCGCGGCCACCGCCGCCACCGACTGGCTGCTGCCCGACACGGCCGGCGACGACGACCGGGGGCTGTTCGGCACGTACTCGCTGATCCTGGCCACCTTCCTCGGCACCATGGGGCTACCGCACGTGCTGGTGCGCTTCTACACCAACCCCGACGGGGCCGCCGCCCGGCGCACCACCCTGGTGGTGCTGGCCCTGGTCGGCGTCTTCTACCTGCTGCCCACGATCTACGGCGTGCTGGGCCGGATCTACACGCCGCAGTTACTGGTCACCGGGCAGACCGACGCCGTCGTGGTGCTCCTGCCCGGGGCGGCGCTGGGCGACGGCACCACCGGCCGGCTGCTCGCCGCGCTGGTCGCCGCGGGCGCGTTCGCGGCCTTCCTCTCCACCTCCTCCGGCCTGCTGACCAGCGTCGCCGGGGTGATCTCCACCGACGTCCTCGGCCGCGGCTCGGTGCGCGGCTTCCGGCTGGCCACGGTGATCGCCGGTGGGGTGCCGGCGGTGCTCGCGTTGAACGTCTCCGGGCTGGACGTCTCCCAGGTGGTCGGGCTGGCCTTCGCCGTGGCCGCGTCGAGCTTCTGCCCGCTGCTGGTGCTGGGCATCTGGTGGCGCGGCCTGACCGACCTGGGCGCCGCCGCCGGGGTGCTGGTCGGTGGCGGCGCCGCGATCGGCGCGGTGCTGCTCACCGTGCTCGGCCCGCCGCTGTCCGGCTGGCCGGCCACGCTCACCACCCAGCCGGCCGCGTGGACGGTGCCGCTGGCGTTCACCGTGATGGTGGCGGTGTCGATGGCCACCCGGCGGCGGCTGCCCCGGGACGTCGGCGTCACGATGCTCCGCCTGCACACCCCGGAGTCCCTGCGCCTCTAGCGGGACGGCCGTACGGCTGAGGGGGGACGGGAAGATCCTCCTCCGGCCGGATCTTCCACTGGCCGGGGCGGGCTACGGTCGGGGGCATGACCGATCAGCACCCGGCGCTGTCCCTCCGTGGCCTGGCCAAGCGGTTCGACACCAAGGTCGCGGTCGCCGGCGTCGACCTCGACGTGCCGACCGGCTCGTTCTACGGGCTGCTGGGCCCGAACGGGGCCGGCAAGACCACCACCCTCTCCATGGCGGTCGGCCTGCTGCGGCCCGACGCCGGCCAGGCCCGGGTGCTCGGGCACGACGTCTGGGCCGATCCGGTTGGCGCCAAGGGGCTGCTCGGCGTGATGCCCGACGGGGTACGCCTCTTCGACCGCCTCAGCGGCGCCGAGTTGCTGGCCTACCACGGCCTGCTGCGGGGCATGGACCCGGCGGTGGTCGACCAGCGCGCGGCGGAACTGCTCGACGTGCTGGCGCTCTCCGACGCCGGCCGCACCCTGGTGGTCGACTACTCGGCCGGCATGAAGAAGAAGATCGGTCTGGCCTGCGCGCTGCTGCACGGCCCCCGGCTGCTCGTGCTGGACGAGCCGTTCGAGGCGGTCGACCCGGTCTCCGCGGCCCTGATCCGGGACATCCTGCACCGCTACGTCGTGGGCGGCGGCACGGTGATCTTCTCCAGCCACGTCATGGAGGTCGTCGAGCGGCTCTGCTCGCACGTGGCGATCCTGGCCGACGGCCGGATCAAGCGGGTCGGCACGCTCGCCGAGGTCCGCGGCGAGCGGTCGCTGGAGGAGGTCTTCGTCGAGGTGGTCGGCGGGCGGACCGCGACGGGCGAGGAGCTGTCGTGGCTGTCCCGGCGACGCTGACCGCCGCGGAGCGGCCGGCCCGGGCCGTCTCGCCCCGGCACTTCGTCCGGCTCAAGCTGCGGGTGCTGGGCAACAACTTCCGCGGGCAGGGGTGGCGGATCGCGCTGTTCGTGGGCGGCGTGCTGTTCGGGCTCTGGTTCGCCGTCGGCGGCTTCTTCGGACTCGCCGCGCCCGGCCTGGCCGGCGAGTCCCGCTACGCGCTGATGACCGCCGCCTTCGGCGGCGGCCTGCTCACCCTCGGCTGGGTGCTGCTGCCGCTGGTCTTCTTCGGCGTGGACGAGACCCTGGACCCGGCCCGCTTCGCGCTGCTCCCGCTGTCCCGCCGCACCCTGGTCACCGGCCTGTTCGCGGCGGCCCTGGTCAGCGTCCCGGTGCTGTCGACCCTGCTCGCGGTCACCGGGCTGGTGGTCACCGCCGGCGCGCTGGGCGGCTGGCCCGCCGCGCTGGTCGGGCTGCTCGGGGTGCTCCTCGGCGTGCTGCTCTGCGTGGCCGCCGCCCGCGCGGTGACCAGCGCCTTCGCCACCATGCTCCGCTCCCGCCGGGTACGCGACCTGGCCGCCGTGCTGCTGGCGGTGGTCGCCGCCCTGCTCGGCCCGCTGCAGCTGCTGGTGCTCGGGGCGGTCCAGCAGGCCGACTGGGACCGGCTGACCGGGGTGGCCCGGGTGGTCGGCTGGACGCCGTTCGGGGCACCCTGGACCGCCGGCGTCGAGGTGGCCGAGGGGCACGCCGCCGCGGGCGGGCTGAAGCTGCTGATCACCGTGGCGGCGATCGGCGTACTCCTGCTGTGGTGGTCGCGGTCGCTGGAGTCGGCGATGGTGGGCGCGGTGAGTTCCGGGCCGTCCCGGGACCGGCGCGGCACGGTGGCCGGCGCGGCGGTCGGGCAGCTCTTTCCCCGGGCTGTCGGCTGGGCTCGGCGGGACCGGTTCGGCGCGCTGGTGGCGCGGGAGTGCCGCTACTGGTGGCGGGACGCCCGGCGGCGGGCCAACCTGATCACCGTGGCGGTGGTCGGCATCTTCGTGCCGGTGATGGTCAACCTGGGCGGCTCCCGGCTGGCCACCGACGGCGGCGCCGCGTTCGGCGAGGCCACGGCCAACTCGTCCCCGGTGCTGGTCAGCCTCTCGATGGTCTTCGTCGGGGTGCTCGCCTCGGTGACGCTGGCCAACCAGTTCGGTTTCGACGGCAGCGCGTACGCGGCCAACGTGGTGGCCGGCGTGCCGGGGCGGGTCGAGCTGCAGGCGCGGATGGTCGCGTTCTCGCTCTACGTGGTGCCGATCCTCGGCGCGGTCGCCGTGGTGCTGGCCGTCGTGCTCGGGCGGCCCGGCTGGCTGGGCGTGATGGCCGGTGGCCTGCTCGCCGCGTACGGCTGCGGGCTGGCCATCAACGCCACCGTCTCGGTGCTCGGCGCCTACTCGCTGCCGGAGACCAGCAACCCGTTCGCCATGAACACCGGCGCCGGGATGGCGAGGAGCCTGTACGCCCTGGTGTCCATGGTGGCCTCGGCGGCGGCCGCCGTGCCGCTGGTGGTGGCGGCCGCGCTGCTCGGCGACGTCTGGCTCTGGCTGGCCCTGCCGGTCGGCCTGGCGTACGGGCTGGGTGCCGCGCTGCTCGGCGCGTACCTGGCCGGGGACGCGCTGGACCGCCGCCAGCCGGAACTGCTGGCCGCCGTCACCCCGAGGCGCTGATGCCCGTCGTGGAGGCGGTGGCCACCGTTCCGGTCCCCCCGGAGCTGGCCTTCGCGGTGTCGCAGACCGTGGCACCGGTCCGCTACCGCTGGGACCCGTTCGTCCGGGAGCAGCACTTCGTGGACGGGGCGATCCGGCCCGGCCGGGGCGTCCGCACCTTCACCCGGTCCCGGCACGGCCTGGTCATGGTCAGCGAGTACGTCTCCTGGGCGCCGCCCACGAACGTGGGCATGAAGATGGTCCGGGGACCCTGGTTCTTCGAGCGGTTCGGCGGCGGCTGGCGGTTCGCGCCGGGCCCCGAGCCGGGAACGACCCTGGCCACCTGGCGGTACAACTTCCGGTGCCGCCCGGCGTTCCTGCGCCCGGTCGCCGAGCGGATCGGCGTCTGGCTGCTCCGCCGGGACATCCGGCGCCGGATCGCCGGGTACGCCGCGGGCTGCGCCGACCCGGAGGTGCTGGCCGCCGCCCGCCGCTCCCTGCCTCCGGAGCGCCGGCGGTAGCTCTTGGCGACCTGCCGTTCACCTCGAACGGAAAGTCGCCAGGATCGGGGCGCCCGCGCTCACGAAGGCGCGCCAGGCGTCGGGAGTGAACGTGAGAGTCGGGCCGGACGGATCCTTGCTGTCCCGCACCAGCACCACCCCGGGCAGATCGCCCGCCACCTCGACACAGTTGCCGTCATTGTCAGAACGGGTCGACTTGCGCCAGCGGGGCAGGACACTGGTCATGACGTCACCCTCAGCTTGTTGATCACTTCGATGGAGGCGCTCGCACCGAGCGACTCGGCGAGGAGACGCTCCCACTTCCGCTGCACCCAGCTTATCCATTCCGGATAGTCCGCGATCTGGCCGCGAGCGGCGTTGTCGAGGCAGAGCAGACGATCGTCGCCAGGTAGCTGTGCGAGCGCGAATCCGCCTCCCATTGAGGGGTGCGCACCGACCTCCAACGGAAGGATGTGCAGCCGCACCTGCGGCAGCTCGGCTGATTCCAGCAGGTGGCCAAGCTGGCGGTCCATCACGGCCGGGCCGCCGACTCGGCGCTGCAAGGCGCTTTCATCGATGACAAAGACGCACTCGGGTGCATCATCCCGGTGGAACAACCTCTGCCGGCTCATCCGGAAGCTCACGAGCTCCTCGACTCGATCACTGTTGTACAGGCCGCCCGCCGAGAAGACCGCTCGCGCGTACTCCTCGGTCTGCAGTAGGCCAGGGACCAGGCATGGCTCGAAGTTGCACAACCGGTTGGCACGTTGCTCGTAGCCGGGCCAGGGCTCGAACGACGTTGGCCCACTCCTTTCCTCGTCCTTTTTGATCAGGCTGGCGAGGAGGCCGCCCGTGCCGAGGGCCTGGTCGGCGGCGACAGCGAACTCCATGGTCGGCCGGCGCCGCCCGGTCTCGATTGCGGCCACCGTCGACGGGCTCCACTTGATCAGCGCGGCCAGCCCTTCCTGGGAGACGTCCGCACCCGACCGGGCGGCCTTGAGCGCCCGGATCCACATCTCGATGTCCATCCCTTACGTCCCCGGTAAGTACGTGACTGCGCTGCGTAGTAAGCCCTGGCATCCTCCCGCGCCGATCCCGCCGAGTCCAGGGTGGAGATACGCGGCCCGGCCGGTGGAGGCGACGACCCGGCGGCCGGTCCTGCGGCAGGTCGCCCCGGCCATCCCCCGGCCGGGGCGACCCTCATCCGGGGAGGCGCTGATGGGGAACGACCGCAGGGATCTTGGACGGAAACGGCCCCCAGAGGGGCTCAATTCGTCCAAGATCTGGAAGAGGCCGCGCCCGGCGCACGTACCGATGCGGCCCCTGTGGCGGTGTCGGGCGTGCGGGGCGCACTGGCCCTGCCAGCCGGCACGGCTCACGCTGCTGGCGGAGTACCGGACCGACCGGACCGCGCTGCTGCTCTACCTGGGTCGGCTGATGGCGGAGGCCGGCGAGCAGCTTTCCGGTGGCCGCGACCTGCACGACCGCTTCCTGGGGTGGGCGCGGGGGCGGGGCGGCACAATGTTTCACGTGAATCATGAGCCGGGCGCCGAGATCCACCACACCGACCCGTTCGCCGTGCCGGCCGGGCAGCGCTCCCCGGTCCGCCGCCTGCGGGGCCGGCTGGCTGCCCCGGTGACGCTCTGGACCGCGCCCGGCCCGGCCGGGCTGACCGTCTCGTCCACCCTGGTGGCCGAGGGGGAGCCGGACCGGCTGCTCGGGCTCGTCGACCCGGAGTCGGACCTGTGGGCGGCGGTCGAGGAGGCGGGCCGGTTCGCGGTCGCACCGCTCGGCCCGCAGCACCGCCAGCTCGCCGACCGGTTCGCCGGCCTCTTCCCGTCCCCGGGCGGGCTCTTCGCCCTCGACTCCTGGACCGAGACCCCCTACGGGCCGGTGCCCGCCGACGCCGGCGGGTGGGCCGGCTGCCGGCTCGACACCGCCCGGGAGTACGGCTGGGGCCTGCTGGTCGAGGCCACCGTCGAGACGGTCGACCTGGCCGAGGAGACCACGCCGCTGCTGCACTACCGGGGCCGTTACCGCGGGCTGACCGACTGACCACCGACCGGTGAGCGGAGTGACCTGGGTCACTCGGCGCAGCCGGAGTGCCGTTCGGCGCAACCGTCGACCACGGCCGATCCGAGCCTTCCCCGGCGGGGAGCGCGCTCTCTACCGTGCGCGAAAACTCCCCACGCCTGCGAAGGTGGTGATCCACAGATGTCCACGGACACACCCGCGTCCGCACCCGCCGAGTCGGCGGCGGAACGGTACCTCGCCGTCCAGCGGTCGGACGAGTTCGCCGGGTTGCGGCGCGCGCTGCGCGGCTTCGTCTTCCCGATGACCGTCGCGTTCTTCCTGTGGTACGCGCTCTACGTCATCCTCTCCGCGTACGCGCGGGGCTTCATGGGGACGAAGCTGGTCGGCAACATCAACGTCGCCCTGGTCTTCGGCCTGCTCCAGTTCGTCTCCACGTTCGTCATCGCCTGGCTCTACTCGCGGTTCGCCGACCGGAAGATCGACCCGGTCGCCGACCGGATCCGCGCCGAGATGGGGGAGGTGACCCATGAGCACGGTCCTCGCGGCTGAGGCGGGCGACACCACCGCCCGCAACCTCACCATCACGCTCTTCCTGGTCTTCGTGGCCATCACGCTGGCCATCACGGTCTGGGCCAGCCGGCAGACCAAGACCGCCACCGACTTCTACGCCGGCGGCCGGTCCTTCTCCGGTTTCCAGAACGGCATGGCCATCGGCGGCGACTACATGTCGGCGGCGTCCTTCCTGGGCATCGCCGGCCTCATCGCCCTGTACGGCTACGACGGCTTCCTCTACTCGATCGGCTTCCTGGTCGCCTGGCTGGTGGCCCTGCTGCTCGTCGCCGAACTGCTGCGCAACTCCGGCCGGTACACGATGGCCGACGTGCTGGCGTTCCGGATGCGCCAGCGCCCGGTCCGGACCGCGGCCGCGGTCTCCACCATCACGGTGTCGATCTTCTACCTGCTGGCCCAGATGGTCGGCGCGGGCGCGCTGGTCGCCCTGCTGCTCGGCATCAAGCCGGGCACGACCTTCCTCGGCATGGACGCGGACACCGCCAAGGTGGCCACGATCATCCTGGTCGGCGCCCTGATGATCATCTACGTCACGGTCGGCGGGATGAAGGGCACGACGTACGTCCAGATCGTCAAGGCGTTCCTGCTGATGACCGGCGCGATCGTCATGACCCTGCTGGTGCTGGCGCACTACAAGTTCAACCTGTCGTCGCTGCTCGGTGACGCCGCCGAGCAGTCCGGCAAGGGCGCGGCCTTCCTCGAACCCGGGTTGCGCTACGGCGTGGAGACACCGGGCGACGCGCTGAAGACCTTCTACAGCAAGATGGACCTGCTCTCGCTGGGCATCGCGCTGGTGCTCGGCACCGCCGGCCTGCCGCACATCCTGATCCGCTTCTACACCGTGCCGACCGCGAGGGCGGCCCGGAAGAGCGTGCTCTGGGCGATCGGCATCATCGGCACCTTCTACCTGCTCACCCTCGCCCTCGGCTTCGGTGCGGCGGCGCTGGTCGGTGGCCAGGCGATCACCGCGCAGGACAAGGCCGGCAACACGGCCGCTCCGCAGCTCGCCGAGGCGCTCGGCATCGACTTCCTCGGCGGGGACCTGGGCGGGGCGACGCTGCTCGCGATCATCGCGGCGGTCGCCTTCGCCACGATCCTGGCGGTGGTCGCCGGGCTCACCCTGGCGTCGTCGTCCAGCCTGGCGCACGACTTCTACGCCAACGTGGTGAAGAACGGCCAGGCGTCCGAGCGGCAGGAGGTGAACGTCGCCCGGATCTCCGCCCTGGTGATCGGCGCGATCTCCATCGTGCTGTCGATCTTCGCGCAGAGCCTGAACGTGGCGTTCCTGGTGGCGCTGGCCTTCGCCGTCGCCGCCTCCGGCAACCTGCCGGCGATCCTCTACAGCCTGTTCTGGAAGCGGTTCAACACCTCCGGAGCGGTGTGGGCCATCTACGGCGGCCTGCTCGCCGCCGTGGTGCTGGTCTTCTTCTCCCCGGTGGTCTCCGGGGCGCCGACGGCCATGTTCCCCGACCACGACTGGCACTGGTTCCCGCTGTCGAACCCGGGCATCATCTCGATCCCGATCGGCTTCCTCTGCGGCTGGATCGGCACCCTGGTGTCGAAGGAGCACGACGAGGACAAGTACGCCGAGCTGGAGGTGCGCTCGCTCACCGGCGCGGGCGCGCACTGACCGACACCCCCCACCCGGTGGGCCGGAGCCGCAGGCGGCTCCGGCCCACCGGCTTGAGTAGGCTGGCCGGCATGAAGGTCGCTCCCCGCTTCGGCTCCGGACATCGCATCCTCGTCACCGGCGGCGCCGGGTTCGTCCCGTCCCACCTGGTCGACCGGCTCATCGAGCGCGGCTGCACGGTCGTGGTGCTGGACAACTTCGTCACCGGCTCCAAGGACAACATCGCGCACCTCCTCGAGAGGCCGACCTTCACGCTGGTCGAGGCGGACATCTCCGAGGGGCTGCCCACGGACCACCCGGCGATGGCCGAGCGGTTCGACGCGATCCTGCACATGGCCTCCCCGGCGAGCCCCACCGACTTCGAGAAGCTGCCGGTGGAGATTTTGCGGGTCGGCTCGGTGGCCACCCTGCACCTGCTGGAGCGGGCCACCGCCGACGGCGCCCGGTTCCTGATGGCCTCCACCTCCGAGGCGTACGGGGACCCGAAGGAGCACCCGCAGCGCGAGACGTACTGGGGCAACGTCAACCCCATCGGCATCCGGAGCGTCTACGACGAGGCCAAGCGCTTCTCGGAGGCGGCCACCATGGCCTACCACCGCAGCCGGGGCACCGACACCGCGATCGTCCGGATCTTCAACACGTACGGCCCGCGGATGCGGCCGGACGACGGCCGGGCCATCCCGACCTTCGTCTCCCAGGCGCTGCGCGGCGAGCCGATCACCGTGCACGGCACCGGCAACCAGACCCGGTCGATCTGCTACGTCGACGACCTGGTGCGCGGCATCCTGCTGCTGCTCGACTCGACCGAGACCGGCCCGATCAACTGCGGCACCGAGCACGAGATGTCGATGCGGCAACTGGCCGAGACGATCGTGTCACTCACCGGAAGCAGCTCCGAGGTGAGCTACATCACCCGCGCGGCGGACGATCCGGAGAAGCGGCGGCCCGATCTCACCCTCGCCCGTGAGCTGCTGGGATACGAACCCACCGTCACGCCCGAAGACGGCCTCCGACGCACGATCGAGTACTTCCGCGGCCGGCTAGGGTACTGACTCCCCCTGGGAGGAGGCTGACACCCGGCTGCGCCTCAGGGCGACGGTGGCTCGCCCGACCTACCCTCGGTTACATGTCAGCGACCCCGTCTGCCGGCGTCCCGTTCCCCGCACCCCTGAGCCGGAGCGCGGGCCGCGCCCAGGTGCCCGGCTCCGGCCGGGGCACCACCGGGCGTGTCCGCGCGACCGATTCGCGCTGGTACCCCTCGGCCGACGAGCCGCGCCCGGGCGGTCCCGGCGGTCCGGGCGGACCGACCGGACCGGACGGGCCGGGCGGCGGCTCCGGCGGCCCGGGCCGGCGGGGCCCGCGACCGCGCTGGGGACGCATCGGCCTGGTGGCCGGTGTCGCGGTGCTGGTGCTCGCGCTGCTCGGCGGCGCGGGCGCCTGGCTCTACGCCCGCAACCTCAACGGCGACCTGGCCCGGACCGACCCCTTCTCCCAGATCACCGGGGGCCGGCCGGCCAAGCAGGTCGACGGCGCGTTGAACATCCTGCTGGTCGGCAGCGACTCGCGGGACCCGGACGCCGAGGTCGACGCCGCCGGCAAGTGGCGGGCGGACACGCTGATCGTCATGCACATCCCGGCCGACCACAAGCAGGCCTACCTGGTCTCCATCCCGCGCGACCTCTACGTGCCGATCCCGGAGAGCGCGGGCGCGTCCTGCGACTCGGGCTCGCGCAACAAGATCAACGCGGCCTTCGCGTTCGGCGGCCTGCCGCTCGCCGTGAAGACGGTGGAGTGCTTCAGCGACGTCCGGATCGACCACGTCATGGCCATCGACTTCGCCGGCTTCAAGGAGGTCACCGACGCCCTCGGCGGGGTGGACCTCAAGGTGGAGCGGACGATCACCTCCATCCACAAGCCGTACCGGACGTTCACCAAGGGCGTGAACCACATGAACGGCGCCGAGGCCCTGGACTGGGTCCGGCAGCGCAAGCAGTTCCCCGACGGCGACTTCGCCCGGATGCGTCACCAGCAGGAGTTCCTCAAGGCGCTGATGGACAAGGCGGCCAGCACGGGGACATTGACCAACCCCAAGAAGCTCAACGATTTCCTCAAGGCGGTCACCGCCGCCGTCACGGTCGACCAGGGATTCTCGTTGACCGACATGGCACTGCAGTTCCGGAGCCTGCGCGGGGAGAACCTGACCTTCGTCACCAGCCCGAACCTCGGCGGCCAGACCATCGACGGCCAGTCGGTGGTGGTCTCCGACCGGGAGAAGGCGCTGGCCATGTACAAGGCCATCGCCGCGGACACGATGGCCGACTGGGTGAAGGCCAACCAGAAGACGGACAGCGACGGGAGCGGCGGCTGACGCCGGCCCGGCGCGGCAACGTATTCCGGTCGGCGGTCAAGGCTCGTCCCACGGTGGGCCAACCGCCGACCGGATCTTTTCAATTGGCCGTTCGGGCACAACCCTGCGCCATTGGCCGAGATTGACGGGAATAGCCCTCGCACGAGGTCGCGAGAACGGGAACAGATACGTACAGTGGTCCCGCCCCCGATCACCGAGCTGGAGCACGCATGCCGGTCCAGACCAGCCGTCGCCCTCAGTCACTGGAGCCCGGATCACCCGGGCGGGTTCCCCCGATCATCCCCACGCAGCCCGGCCACGGCGGCCGCGGGCCCGGCGGCGGGAAGAAGCGCACCAAGCGCAAGGACCCGCTCTGGGCCAAGCTCACCGTGATCTTCGGCGCCGTGCTCATGATGACCAGCGGCGTCGCGATCGTCGGCAGCAAGGCGGTCATCGGCCAGGCCACCAGCAGCATCGACCAGGGCAACCTGCTCGGCGAGGCGGGCAAGACCGAGGCCGAGGGCGGCAACAGCCTCGAAGGCCCGATCGACATGCTGCTGCTCGGCGTGGACGCCCGGCAGCGTTGGGCCGCCGACGACGTCCGGTCGGACACGATCATCATCCTGCACATCCCGGCCACCCACGACCAGGCCTACCTGATCTCCATTCCCCGGGACACGGAGGCGCAGATCCCGTCGTTCGAGAAGAGCGGCTACCGGGGCGGCACCGACAAGATCAACGCCGCGTTCTTCCACGGGGCGCAGAACGGTGGCGGCTGGGAGGGCGGCGCCCAGCTGATGGCCAAGACCATCAAGTCGATGACCGGGATCAGCTTCGACGGCGCCGCGATCATCAACTTCGGCGGCTTCAAGAACGTGATCGACGCCCTCGGCACGGTGCGCATCTGCGTGAGCCACGAGGTCAAGTCGCACCACATGATGATGGTCGACGGCAAGCCCATGTGGAACGCCGACGCCAAGAAGACCGGCAAGCCGATGACCCCCGTGGTGCACAAGAAGGGCTGCAAGGAGATGGAGGGCTGGGAGGCCCTCGACTTCGCCCGCCAGCGCTACGGCCTGCCGAACAGCGACTACGACCGCCAGCAGAACCAGCAGCAGCTGATCAAGGCGATGGCCAAGAAGGCCACCGACAAGGGCATGCTGACCAATCCGATCAAGCTGAACGCGCTGATCAAGGCGGCCGGCAAGGCCTTCATCCTGGACACCGGCGGCGTGCCGATCGCGAACTTCATCTTCACGCTCAAGGGCGTCAGCGGGAACGACCTGGTCACCCTCCGGACGAACGGCGGCACCTACAGCACCGCCGGCAACGGCCGGGAGAAGTTCAACGACACGACCATGCAGATGTTCCAGGCGGTCAAGAACGACAAGCTCGCGGACTTTGTGGTCTCGAACCCGACCGTCCTGTCCACCCGCAAATGACCTGGTGACCGGCCGGTAGCCGCCGCGAAAGCGGCACCGCCGGGAGCTTCCCCCCGTAGCCTGACGTGAGCGGGTCTCATGTCGCGACCACGGGGGGAACGTCACGTCCAGGCCAGCACGGAACGCGCGCGGGCGGGGTCGACCCGCCCGCTGGTCCCGATTCCTGCTCGGCGCCGGTCTCGCCCTGATCCTGCTCGCCACCCTGGGCGTGGCCGGGCTGCACTGGCTCACCAACCGGTACGACCGCACGGTCACCAAGGAACAACTGCTCGACGCGTCGGCCCGGCAGAAGCGCACCGACCTCTCCGGTCCGCTGAACTACCTGCTGATCGGCTCCGACCACCGGCCGGGCGCGAACCCCGAGGACCAGCGCTCCGACAGCATCCTCATCGTGCACGTGCCCGCCGGGCTGCGGCAGGCGTACCTGATCTCCGTCCCGCGCGACCTGCTGGTCGCCATCCCGGCGGCGCCCGGCTTCGGCGGCGGCCAGGACAAGGTCAACGCGGCGTACGAGCACGGCGGCGGTGGCGCTGCCGGGGCCCGGCTGCTCAGCGCCACCCTGACCCGGCTCACCGGGCTGCGCTTCGACGGTGCCGCGCTGATCGACTTCTCCGGTTTCAAACAGGTCATCGACCTGCTCGGCGGCATCCGGATGTGCGTGGACACGCCGGTCCGGTCGATCCACACGAAGACCCAGTTCGACACCGGCTGCCAGCAGATGGACGGCGCCCGGACGCTGGACTACGTGCGGCAGCGCTACGACCTGCCGGGCGGCGACTACGACCGGCAGCGGCACCAGCAGCAGATGCTGCGCGCGGTGCTGGACAAGGCCGGCCAGACCCACCTGCGCAGCGACCCCGTGAAGCTGGACCGGGTGCTCCGGGCGGTCGGCGGGGCGCTGACCCTGGACAGCAACGGCGTACCCCTGGAGGACCTGCTCTTCGCGCTCCGCGGGCTGCCCGCGGACGCCCTGCACGGGGTCCAGGTGCCCTCCTCCCCGCAGACCATCGACCAGGTCTCCTACGTGGTGCTGGACAACGGCGGTGGCGGGCTCTTCGACGCGCTGCGGGGCACGCGCATGCCGGAGTGGGCCGCGGCCCATCCCGGCTGGGTCACCCGGCTATGACGGCGGCGGCCGTCTAGGCTTGGTAGCCGTGTTCGGACCCCAGGTTCCCAGCGTGCCCGCGTCGGCCGTGCCCGACGACGTCTACCTGCTCGACGTCCGGGAGGACGACGAGTGGGCCGCCGGCCACGCGCCGGCCGCCCACCACCTGCCGATGACCGAGTTGCCCGCCCGGATCGCCGACGTGCCGGACGACCGCGAGGTGGCCGTGATCTGCCGCTCGGGCGGGCGGTCCGCGCAGGTGGTCGCCTACCTCATGCGCAACGGCTGGGACCAGGTGCGCAACGTCGAGGGCGGGATGGGCGAGTGGGCCGCCGCCGGCCGCCCGGTGGTCACCGACGACGGGCAGCCGGGCCGGGTCGCCTGAGGCGCGGCGCGGCCATGACCACCCCCCTGGTCTTCGCGCACCGCGGCGCGTCGTACGACCTGCCGGAGCACACGCTCGCCGCCTACCTGCGCGCCCTCGACGAGGGGGCGGACGGGCTGGAGTGCGACGTCCGGCTCACCCGGGACGGGCACCTGGTCTGTGTGCACGACCGTCGGCTGGACCGGACCAGCAACGGTCACGGGCTGGTCAGCGCGCGCACCCTCGCCGAGCTGGAGGAGCTCGACTTCGGCTCGTGGCACCCCGGCGGGGTCGCGGTCGAGGGGGACGAACCGCTCGACGAGTCGCACACCCGGCTCCTCACGCTGGAGCGGCTGCTCGACGCGGTGCTGGCCGCCGGCCGGCCGGTCCGGCTGCTGATCGAGACCAAGCACCCGTCCCGCTACGGCCGGGACGTCGAGCGCCGCCTGGTCACCGTGCTGCGCCGGTACGGCCTGGCCGAGCCCGGGCCGGACGACCCCGTCCGGGTGACCGTGATGTCGTTCTCGCCGCTGGCCGTACGCCGGATCCGGGACCTCGCGCCGGCGCTGCCCACGGTGCTGCTGCTGGAGGTGCTGCCGCGCTGGCTGCGGCTGGGCCGGCTGCCGTTCGGCACCCGGATCGCCGGCCCGGGGATCGGCCTGGTCCGGGCCCGCCCGCAGCTCGTCCCCGCGCTGCGGGCCGCCGGCAACCAGGTCTACGTCTGGACGGTGAACGAGCCGGCCGACTTGGAGCTGGTGCTGGCCGCCGGGGTCGACGGGGTGATCACCGACCGACCCGCCCGCACGTTGGCCCGGTTGGGCCGGTGAGGCCGGCCGGTCCGACCGGTGTGCGGTCGCCCGGCCGGGGGTGTCCACGCACCGGGCGGCGGGGCACACTCGGGACATGCCGGAGCGAACCGACTTCCCCGCCCTCATCGCCGGCCACACCAGCGTCATCAAGATGATCAACTCGGGCGAGTCCGGCCTGCCCGTGCTCACCCGGCTGCTCCGCGAGGTGGAGCCCGCCATCGGCGCGGCCGGCCTGGTGTTCGTGGAGTTCGCCCCCACCGGCGGCCGGGTGATCGCGGCGACCGGCAGCGCCGAGTTCGCCACCGGCCACCCGCTGCCGGCCACCGACCCGGCCACGGTCTGCCTGCTCTCCGGCCCGCCGGTGCGCGAGGTCCGGGTCGACGCGATCCCCGGCGCGGCCGCCGACGAACTCACCGCACGCGGGCTGCGCCGGATGATCGTGGGCCGCGCCGAGATCGGCGGCCTGACGGTGGGCAGCCTGCACGCCTTCTACCCGGAGGGCGAGCCGCTGGACGCCTCCCAGCGCGCCGTGGTCGGCTACGTGGCCGCCTGCATCGCCCACATGTACGGCGACCAGACCGGCCTGCCGGTCCACGGCGACGGCCCGGTGGTGGCGGCGCTCGCCGACGGCCTGGCCGTGGTGGACCGCGAGCACCACGTCCGGCTCTGGAACCCGGCCGCCGCGCAGGTGATCGGCCGGCCGGCCGGTGAGGCGCTGAACCGGCCGCTGCCGTTCCCGCTCCCCCCGTCCGGGCAGGTCCTCGACCACCGGCTGGCGGACGGCCGCTGGCTGCGGATCACCTCGGGCGAGCTGCCCGGGCCGGGCGCGTTGCGGGTGGTCACCTTCCGCGACATCACGGACCAGCAGCGGCGCGACAACGACCGGGACCTCTTCGTCGCCGTGACCAGTCACGAGCTGCGCACCCCGGTCACCGTGATCAAGGGGTACGCGGACACCCTCACCGACCACTGGGAGTCGCTCAGCGACGACGACCGGCGGCAGGCCGCCCGGATCATCGGGCAGCGCGCGAACGAGCTGGCCCGGCTGGTCGACCGGCTGCTCACCGCCGCCACCGAGAACCGCCCCGGCGGCGAACCGGCCGCACCGTTCGACCTGGCCGACGCGCTCCGGGCGGCGGTGCCCGACCTGCCGGCGGACGTCCGGCACCGGGTGGTCCTCGACCTGCCGGCCGACCTCCCCAAGGCGCTCGGCGACCGGCACAGCCTGGCCACCGTGCTCACCGAGCTGGGCACCAACGCCGGCAAGTACTCGCTGCCGGACACCCCCATCGAGGTCTGCGCCGAGGCGGACGAGCGCACGGTCTCCTTCCGGGTCGCCGACCGGGGCATCGGCATCCGGCCCGAGCACGTCGAGCGGGCGTTCGACCGGTTCTGGCAGGGGGAGTCCGGTGACCGCCGCCGCTACCCCGGTGCCGGGTTGGGGCTCTATCTCGTCCGGCAGATCGTTGAACAGCAGAATGGCTGGGTATCCCTCCGACCGAGAGCCGGTGGGGGTACCGTCGCTGAGGTGCGGCTGCCACGGGGGTGAACCCGGCCCGCACGGGGGTGGAAGGAACGGCGGTGGGGACGGGTTCGGCCGAGCGATCGTGGTGCGTGGTGGTGCCCCACCACGCCACCGGCGCGCGCCTGGCCCGGCACCGGCTCGCCGACGAGCTGGCCGACATCGTGCCCCCGACCCTCCTGGCCGACCTGGTGGCGGTCCTCGCCGAGCTGGTCGGCAACGCCGTGCGGCACGCCGACCCGCTGCCCGGGGGCGTCGTGCGGGTGGCCTGGCGGCTGCGGGCGGCGGCCGGCGGGCAGACCGTCCAGCTCCGGGTGACCGACGGCGGTTCGGCCTCCGGCCCGCTGATGCGGGTCGCCACCCCGGACGCCATCGACGGGCGCGGCCTGCACATCGTCTCCGGGCTCGCCAGCCGCTGGGGGGTCGAGCGCGACGGCCTGGGCCAGAGCGTCTGGGCCGAGTTCGACCCGGCCGGGTCCACCCGGCCGGACCTGGTCGTGGCCGGTTGAGCCGGCCGGGGAGGCGGGTCCTGCCCACGCCCGACCCGTCCGGCATCTAGGCTGTCTCGCCGTGAGCAAGCGTCGAAAGAGCCAGCGGGCCGCCGAAGCCACCCCGAAGCGGGAGAAGGTGCGCGACATCTTCGTGCCCCGACCGTTCGAGGGCCTGGCCGACGAGCCGGAGTGGATCGCCCTGCGCGAGCTGGTCCCGGCCGCCTCCGCGCCGCTGCGGCTGACCCCCGAACTGGTCGAGGAGCACGGCGACCGGCCGGTCGTCCTGGCCACCGTGCTGCCCATGGCCGCCCCGGCGATGACCAAGCCGGACGGGCGGGTGTTCATCGGTCTCCAGCGGCACCAGCAGTCCGGCGACGTCTCGCGGGACCTGGCCGACGCGCTGCTCTGCGCGCTGCGCACCGAGCCGGGCGGCCAGGTGAGCGTGCCCCCGCTGCCCGGGCCGGGCCCCCGCCTCCAGGACATCCTGGTGGACGGCCCGCTGGAGATCACCATGCACGACGGCTTCGAGTTCTGGCTCGACCCGGGCGCCGCCGACGACCCGGGCGTGCAGGCGTCGCTGGAGCGGGCCAACGCGGCGATCTACCCGACCGTGAAGCTGGCCGCGGCGCGGGCCGCGTACTGGTGCCAGGTGCCGGAGAAGGCGCACGTGCGCTGGGTGCTGCCGGAGGACGAGGACGTGGCGCTGGACGCGCTGTCCCGCCTGAGCGCGGCCGGCACGCTGACCCTCGGCGACGACACCCGGTTCGCCGGCATGTTCCGGGCGCACGGCCGCCTCGTGCCGGTCTGGGACCTGCCGGAGGACGTCCCGGCCGCCGACTGGGAGGAGTCGGTGACCGAGTTCGCCAAGCGGTACGCCGAGGCCCTGGAGGAGCAGGGCCCGCTGGACGCCGCCGGGCGCCGCGCCCGCCAGGGCCTGCTCGGCCGCCAGCTCACCCTGCGCTGAGGCTCAGCGGTTCGCGGACCAGCGGGCAGGACATACAGCGGGGCCCGCCCCGGCCGGAGCCCAGCTCGGACCCGGCGATGGCGATCACCTCGATGCCGGCCCGTTCGAGCTGGGCGTTGGTCTCCACGTTCCGCTCGTAGCCCACGCAGAGCCGGGGTGCGAGCGCCAGGGTGTTGTTGCCGTCGTCCCACTGCTCCCGCTCGGCGGTGACCGGGTCCAAGCCGGTGTCGATCACCCGGAGCTGGTCGAGGTCCATGGCGTCGGCGGCGGCCCGCAGGAACGGCGCCGGGCCGTCGACCCGCGGATCCTCGCCGTCCGCGCCGGCGATGACCGTGTACGCGGAGAGCTCGCTGGCGATGTTCGGATACATGAGCACGGCGTCAACGTCGACCATCGTGCAGACCGTGTCCAGGTGCATGGTGGCCCGCTCCTGGGCGATCGGCACCACCAGCATGGTGTGCGCCAGCCCGGCGGCGAAGACCTGCCGGGCCAGCCGCTCCGCGCCGGCCGGCGTGGTGCGCTCGCCCACGCCCACGGCGAGCACCCCCGGCGCGAGCAGCAGCACGTCGCCGCCCTCCAGGTGCTCCAGCTCCGGGTGGTAGACGAACTCGGTGCCGACGAAGCGCGGGTGGTAGCGGTAGATCGCGTCGGTCAGCGTGGTCTCCCGCCGGCGGGCCGGCATGGCCAGGCTGGTCACCCCGACCCGGTCCCCGATCCACAGCGACGAGTCGCGGGTGAAGAGCAGGTTGGGCAGCGGGTCGATGACGAAGTCGTGCCGGTCCATCAGTGTCCAGACCAGACCACCGGGGCGGTCCGGGCCGACCCGCAGCTCCTCGTGGGCCAGCCCGGCGACGAACACGTCGGCCAGCGCGGCCGGGTCGAGATACGTCAGGTGGTCGGCGACGCGGCGGCGCAGGGTGTCGCCGAGCCGGGGCGAGCGGAGCACCAGGTCGGTCAGCTCGGCGCGCGCGTCCGGCACGGCGAGGGTCTCGGCCAGCAGGGTGGCCAGGTAGAGCACCTCGACGCCGCGGGACCGCAGGGCGCTCGCGAAGGCGTCATGCTCCTCCTGCGCGCGGCCCACCCATGGGATAGCGTCGAACAGCAGGGAGTCGTTGTTGCGTGGGGTGAGGCGGGCGAGTTCCGGCCCCGGGCGGTGCAGCAGCACCGTGCCGAGCCGACCGACCTCGCTGTCCACATAGTGGGTCACCTACGCAGCCTAGGACAGGCTTCCGCACCATCCGGGAAAAGAAGTGTGAATGAATATGGCATTCATCCGCACTCATTCCGGCGCTCCAACTTGCCGAGCACCGGGGTGCGCAACGTAGGGTAGTGGAGACATAACTTCGAGAGACCTTTTGCCGGAGGTCGCGATGACTGTCTTTCCCGCTCGCCGAGCCGTACCGACCCGGGCACTGCCGCCCGTCTCGGTGCCGCACCCCCGGGTCGAGTCCACCTCGGTGCTCGAGCCGGCCCGACCGACTCCGCTGGAGTGGGCCCGCCGCCGGCGGGCCGAGCGGGAGGCCCGCCGGTTGGAGGCGGCCGGGGCCCGGGCCCTCGGTCAACTCGACCACCTCGGCCCCGCCTGGCACGTCATCGAGTGGCCCCGCACCGACCCGACGGACATCCTGCTCGACCGCACCCAGGACGAGCGGGCCGGGTTCCTCGCCATCGGGCCGAGCGGGCTCTTCGCGGTCACCGTGGCCGACCACGGCCGGGCCCGGGTGCTCGTCGCGGGCGACGTCGTGCAGATCAACGGCAAGCGTCCGCCCTATGTGGCCGAGGCCCGCCGCGACGCCAAGCGGGCCGGCAAGGCCCTCTCCGACGCCGTCGGCCTACCGATCCCGGTGAGCCCGGTGCTGACCTTCGTGGGCTCCGGGGTCATCAGCGTCTACGGCCTGCCCAAGGACTGCCTCATGGCCACGCACCGGGAGCTGGACCGCCTGCTCGTGGCCGGTGGCAACCGGATCAGTCCGGCCACCGCCGAGAAGCTGTCCCGGGTCGCCCAGGCCCCGTCGACGTGGCTCAACGGCACGTACCGTCCAACGGCCGACTACCGGTGGTACGACGAGGGCCGAACGGCCGCTGACAAGCGGGCCGCCCGCCGGTAACGTCTCCGGCGACGCCACGCGGCCCGCGGGTCCGCCCCCGGTGGTTCCGTCGGCCCGCGCCGTCGCCGGCCGCCCGGCACCGGGCACCCGTCGCACCGACACCTGTCCCCCGGTCCCCGCCGAGCCCGGATCCCCGAGCGGCCGGCCACCGGAGACGCAGCGCGGTCGGGCGGTCGTCGCGACGACCGGCTAGCGTGGACAGACCGTCGGTGTACATAGGAGGCGCGGTGGCCCACGTCGAACTCTCGCTCTCGGAAGTGTTCGTGCCCGGCGCGGGGACACCGACCGAGCAGGAGTCCGACAACGTCGGGCAGTGGTCCGGCATGGTCTCCCGGGCCGCGGAGCCGTGCCTGCTGATCGACGCCGACACCACCGTGGTGGCGATCTCCTCGTCCGGCTGCGACCTGCTCTGCCTCGGCGCCCCGGAGGACGTGATCGGCCGGCCGCTGCTGGAGGGCGGCCTGCGCCTGGTCGACTTCACCGCCAGCCCCAGCGAGCTGACCGAGCAGGAGACCGACAAGATCCCGCCGCTGCTCGCGCTGCACTCCGGCCGGCTGGCCCGCGGGCTGCTCCGGGTCCAGGGGCCCGGTTCCGACGCCGGCACGACGGTCGACGCCATCTCCACACCGGTGCTCACCGACGGCGCGGTGGCCGGCTCACTCACCTTCTTCTCGGCAGTCTGACCTGCGACGACGTGTGGCGATCGCCGCACCGGGCGGTGCTGGGGCACAGCCGTGCGAAGGCCGTAGGGTGCCCTCATGCTCGATGTCGCTCTGTTGCCGGGCGCGTACGCGGTGTGCCGCCTGCCGGCCGGCACCGTGCTGCCCCCGGCCGTCTGGGGCGCGCTGGGCGGCCACGACGTGGTGACGGTGAGCTGGACGGCCGACGGCGTCTCGGTGATCTGTCCCGCCGATCGGGCACCCGACGGGGCGGACGTGGAAACCGAGTGGCGCTGCCTCCGGCTGGTCGGCCCGCTGGACGCGGCGGTCACCGGCACCCTCGCCGCCCTGGTCGGCCCGCTCGCCCGGGCCCGCGTCAACGTGGTGGCCTTCTCCACGTACGACACCGACCACCTGCTGGTGCCCGCCGTGCGGCTGGCCGAGGCGACGGGCGCACTGGAGCGGGCCGGGCACCGCGTCCACACGTGACCTTCACTCGACCGGGCGATCCTCCTACGATGGGCTCGGCCCACCGGCCATGACGACGCCTATCGATGCCGAGGATCGCATCGTGCCCTGCACCCCACCCCGCCCCGCCCGCCGGCACCTTCCGGTGGCGCTGTCCGCCCTGCTCGCCCTCGCCGGCTGCGGCGCCCCGCCCGAGCTGAGCGCCCCGACCGCGTCGGTCACCACCGCCCCGACGGCCTCCGCCACCCCCAGCGCGACGCCGGCCGCACCGGTCACCCCGACCGCCCCGGCCCGCACGGCGCCGGCACCGGACCCGACCGCCGTCCCCTGCCGGTCCGGCCCGTCCGGCGACCGCGTGGTGGCCCTCCTGCGCGGCCCCGCCCGGGTGCTGCCCCGCGACGTCCGGGTCACCGTGCGGACCGGGCCGCTCTGCGCGGAGGGCTGGCAGTACACCGTCCTGGCCGTGCGCGGGCACGAGGAGCTCCAGGTGGTCACCCGGGGCCGGCCCGCCGAGCTGGAACTCGTCACCGCCGGCACCGACGTCTGCGGCGTGGAGGTACGCGCCGCCGGCCCGTCCGGCATCCGGACCCTGGCCTGCGACGGCACCCCGGGTGCGTAGTCTGGTCGACATGCCGGGAACACCGCCGACCCGCTTCGTCTACCTCGGTCCCGAGGGCACCTTCGCCGAGCAGGCGCTGCGCACCGTCCCCGCGGCCGAGCGGGGTGACCGGACGCCGGCCCGCAGCGTGGGCGAGGCGCTGGACGCCGTACGGGCGGGCGAGGCGGACTCCGCGCTGGTGCCGCTGGAGAACTCGATCGGCGGCGCGGTCGGGGTGACCCTGGACGAGCTGGCCGAGGGCGAACCCCTGGTGATCACCCGCGAGGTGATCCTGCCGGTCGAGTTCGTGCTCGCCGCCCGCTTCGGGGTCACGCTGGCCGAGGTGCACAGTGTGGCGGCGCACCCGCAGGCGTCCACCCAGTGCCGGGGCTGGCTCCGCGACCACCTGCCCGACGCCACGGTGGTCGACGTGCTCTCCAACGGCGCCGCGGCGGCGGGCGCGGCGAGCGGCGAGTACGACGCCGCCATCTGCGCCCCGATCGGCGCCACCCGGCACCGGCTGACCGTGCTCGCCGACAAGATCGCCGACCACCCGGACGCCGTGACCCGGTTCGCCCTGGTCTCCCGCCCCGGCCCGCCGCCGCCGCCGACCGGCGACGACGTGACCTCGCTGGCCGTCTACATCGCGCACGACCGGGTCGGCGCGCTGCTGTCGGTGCTCATGGAGCTGGCCACCCGCGGGGTGAACCTGACCCGGATCGAGTCCCGCCCCACCGGTGAGGCGCTGGGCCGCTACGTCTTCTTCCTGGACTGCACGGGGCACGTCGCCGACGTACGTCTCGGCGAGGCGTTGCAGGGGCTGCGCCGGGTGTGCGCGGACGTGCGCTTCCTCGGGTCGTACCCCCGGCACCGTTGGAGCCCGGCGGCGGGTGACCGGCCGGTCCCCGCTCCGGCCGGCCTGTCCGACACCGACTACGCGGACGCGGCGGCCTGGCTGGCCCGGCTGCGCGCCGGCGAGCTGAACTGACGGTGGCGGGGCGCCCGATCCGGGCGCCCCGCCACCGGTCGGTCACTGGAGCAGGCCGCCGAGCAGGCCACCCTGCTGCTGCTGGGCGCCGCTGCCCTGCACCGGAGGCTCCTCGGAGGGCTGGACCACGACGAAGCCCTGGCCCGCGAAGCTCATGGTGAACGCCTCGCCGGTGCTGCGGCCGAGCAGCGTGCCCAGGCCGAGCTGCTCGGCCCGGTGGTAGCCGGTCTGGAGGTTGGCCGACCAGCAGACCGCGGCCTGCGGGTCGACGTAGGTGGGCTGGTCGACGTTGAGCACGACCGGGGTGCCCTTGGTGGTGATGGCGATCCGGCCGTGGCCGGTGAAGACGCAGTTGAACAGGCCGGACGAGGACGCCATGCCGGCGCCGCCGACCATCTTGATGTCGTACTGGAGCGTCGAGTCGAAGGCCAGCACGCTGGAGCCGTTGATCGACAGGGCGTCGCCGGGCTCCAGGTCGATGATGTGCACGTCCTTGGCCAGCTCGGCGAGGAACACGTCGCCGCGCCCGGTGAGCTTCATCAGCGGCACACCCTCACCGGTGAGCCGCTGCTTGATGAACTTGCCGATGCCGCCGGAGCCGAGGGCCTGGAACTGCACCTGCCCCTGGTAGGCGACCATGGACCCCACCCGGGCCATCGCCTCGCCGTTCAGCTCGATCTTCAGCATCTTGGAGTTCTGCAGCCGCATGCCCGGCTGCTGGGACTCCTTCTCAAGGTTCTCCGCGGAGAACAGCGCGCTGCGCATGGGTTTCCTCCTGCATCGGGATGTGCCTGCACCGGAGGTTAGGGGACCAGCGCAACAGCGGGGATCAGCCGAGCGGGGCGCGCCGCGGACCCGGTCAGCCCCAGCCGAGGGCGTGCAGGCGCTCGTCGTCGATGCCGAAGTGGTGGGCGATCTCGTGCACCACGGTCACCGCCACCTCGTCCACGACGTCGTCCTCGGTGTCGCAGATGCCCAGGATGGGGTTCCGGTAGATGAGGATGCGGTCCGGCAGCACGCCGGCGTAGTCCCAGCCGCGCTCGGTGAGCGCGTGTCCCTCGTAGAGCCCGAGCAGGTCCTCGCCCGGCGGCGGGTCGTCCTCGACCAGGATGACCACGTTGCTCATCAGCCCGAGCAGCTCCTCGGGCACCTCGTCGAGCGCCTCGCCGACGAGTTCCTCGAACCGCTCCCGGCTCATCTGCACGGCCACGCCGCCGGGTCACCCCTTCACGATCGGCACGCGGCACGGCAAGGGCGCCCGGCGGGGGCACCCTTGCCGTGTCGGACGTGGTCAGGCCAGGCGGGCGTTGAGCGTGATCTGCGCGCCGGGGGAGAGCAGCCGCGAGATGGGGCAGTTCTCCTTGGCCGCCTCGGCCAGCTTGGTGAACTCGGCCTCGTCCAGGCCCGGGACCTGGCCGACGGTCTCCAGGTCGATTCGGGTCACGGTCATGCCCGCGTCGGTCTTGTCGAAGTGGACCTTGGCGGTCGTCTCCACCGAGGTGTCGGTGGCACCCGCGTCGGCGAGCTGCTTGGAGAGGGCCATCGAGAAGCAGGCGGAGTGCGCGGCGCCGATCAGCTCCTCGGGGTTGGTGCCCTCGCCCTCCTCGAAGCGGGACTTGAAGGAGTAGTTGCCGGTGAGGCCGCCCTTGCCGGTGCGGACGGTGCCGGACCCCTCGGTGAGGTTGCCCTGCCAACGAGCGGAAGCGGTACGGATAGGCATGGCACCGACGCTAACCGAAAGCGGCGGCGCGCGCACCGGCCTGCGCGCTTGCGACCCCTGTCACCGGGTGCCGGCTGTGCCATGATTCGACCCAGGCCCGCGTACGGGAAGGTGACCGATGTCCCAGGATCTCCCCATCCCCAGGCAGGACAACCGGTCCGACGGCACGAGCCTCGTGGAGTGGGGCGACGCCGAACCGGGCCCGCCCGGCCGGGTCGGGCGCTCGCTCGCCGGCCTGGGCCGGGATCATCGGCTCCCGCCGGTGCTCGCCGGTCTCGGGGCGGTGGCCGCGGTCGCCTCGCTGATCGGCGAGTGGCTGGTGATGACCGTGCCGAACGACGGCCCGGACGGGAGCACCACGGTCCGGTTGCCGAGCGGGGTGGCGGAGGTCGGCGGCTTCGGTGTGGCGTACCTGGTGGGCCTGCTCGGCCTGGCGGTCGCCGTGGCGCTGGCGCTGCGCGGTGCGGCACCGGTCCGGCAGCACGCCCGCGTCGCCGGTCTCGGCCTCGCGGCGGCCCTGCTCGCCCTGCTGGCGGCGGCCGCCTTCTCGCTCGAGGAGCTGGGCCGGCGTGCCTTCTTCTTCCCGACCGAGCAGCGGTTGCAGGTGGAGCACGGGCGCGGCCTGGTCACCGCCTTCCTCGCCGTCGTGCTGCTGGCGGCCGCGCTGCACCTGTCCGGCCGGGCGGTTGCCGAGCCCGCCGACCGGGCGGAGGACCCCGCGGCGGAGCCGGCCGCCGGGCCGTCGGACGGCTGGTCCGGCCGGAGCCGGCGCCGGGCGGCCGAGGACGAGCTGCCACCGGCCCCCGCCGACCTGAGTGTGCAGCCCACCACACCCTTCGCCCGGCCCGAGCCGCCCCGCTGACCTCCTCTTTCCGCCGTCCCGGACCGCCCGTCCACCGCCCGGCGGGACGGGCCGCGAGGGACACCGGACGGCCGCCGCGGGTTGGTGTCCGATTCGCCGAAAAGCCATGGTTGCGACCCGTTCCGCGAGATACGGTTGCTGCCCGCCGTCCGGCGGCCGCGGCACCGAGGACCTGGACGGCCGACGCGACGGCGGCGGGCGAAGGAGGAACCATGATCCGCCCGGGACTGCCCAAGCTGATCGCCACCGACCTCGACGGCACGCTCGTCCGCAGCGACGAGACCGTCTCCGCCTACACCCACGAGGTGCTCGACCGGGTGCGGGCCGCGGGGATCCCGGTGGTCGGCGCCACCGGCCGGGGGCCCCGCCTGACCGAGCTGACCCGCAACGACATCCGCGCCGCCGACTTCCTGGTGATGGCCGGCGGGGGCCGGGTGGTCGACCAGAGCGACCCGGCGGGGCCGCTGGTGCTGCGCGACGAGCGCCTGTCCGGCACCGTGCTGGCCCGGATCCTCGCCGATCTGGAGGCCGCCGTCGGCCCGCTCACCGTGATGGTGGAGGCGTCCGACGAGCCGGACGCGCCGCTCTGGGGCGACTACCACCCGAGCTGGCCCTACCCGGAC
Source organism: Micromonospora chaiyaphumensis (assembly GCF_900091435.1). Classification (GTDB taxonomy): domain Bacteria; phylum Actinomycetota; class Actinomycetes; order Mycobacteriales; family Micromonosporaceae; genus Micromonospora; species Micromonospora chaiyaphumensis. The sequence goes on along the minus strand of NZ_FMCS01000006.1, from coordinate 393,836 downwards.
CGGTTCGAGGCGCGCAGCCGCGCGGAGTGTCTCTCCTGCGATGTGCTCAAGGCCTTCGCGCGGACCGCCGACCACCACGTGGACGAACTCCTGGCGGTGGCTCGCCGGATCGTCCCGGCCGAGCTGGCCACGCTCACCCAGGCCGGCCTCGGCTTCGTCGAGATCTGCCCGCCCGGGGTGGACAAGTCGACCGGGCTCAGCGTGGTCGCCGAGCGGCTCGGCGTCGACCCGGCCGAGGTGCTGGTCTTCGGCGACCAGCCGAACGACCTGCCGATGTTCGAGTGGGCCGGCTGGGGCCGCGTGGCGGTGGCCAACGCGCACCCGCAGGTGCGGGCCGCGGCGGACGAGATCACCCTGCGCAACGACGACGACGGCGTCGCGGTCTACCTGGACCGACTACTCTCCCGGTGATGGGAGAGGCACCTCGACTCGTCGCGACCGACATCGACGGCACGCTGCTCCGGGACGACCGGACGCTCAGCCCGCGCACCGCGGCGGTGCTGGCCCGGATCGCCGCGGCGGGCACGCCGGTCGTGCTGGTCACCGGCCGTCCCATCCGCTGGCTCCAGCTCGTGTACGACCAGCTCGCCGAGCCGCTGCCGGCGATCTGCGCGAACGGCGCGGTGGTGTACGACCCGGTCACCGACGAGGTGCTCCGCGCCGACCCCCTCGCCCCCGAGTTGCTGGCCGAGGTTGCCCGGCGGCTCCGGGCCGAGGTGCCCGGGGTGAGCTTCGCGGTGGAGATCGTGGACAGCCGGCAGATGCGGCACGAGGCGCACTACCCGCTGCGTTGGGACGCCGACGCCGACGCGATCCGGGCCATCGAGTCGCCGGAGGAACTGCTCGCCGTCCCGGCGGTGAAGCTGCTGGCCCGGGCCGGGGAGCAGGACCCGGACGTGTTCGTCCGGGTGGTGGCCGGCGCCCTCCAGGGGCTGGCCGAGGCGACCCACTCGTCCTACAGCGGCCTGGTGGAGATCTCCGCCGCCGGTGTGACCAAGGCGGCCGGCCTGGCCTGGTGGGCGGCGCGGCTCGGCATCGACGAGCGGGACGTGCTGGCCTTCGGCGACATGCCGAACGACGTGCCGATGCTGACGTGGGCCGGCCGGGCGGTGGCGGTCGCCAACGCGCACCCGGCCGTCCTGGCGATCGCCGACGAGGTGACCGGGGCGAACACCGAGGACGGCGTGGCCGCGTATCTGGAGCAGGTCTTCGGGGTGGCCTGAGCGGCCGGGGCGCCCTCGCGCCCCGGCCGGTCAGAGGTACTGGCCGGGCGCGTGGCCCTCGTTGCCCTGCGGCATGCCGGGCATGCCCGGCACCATCCCGCCCGGGCCGCTGGGCAGCGCCTGCCGGCCGGAGCGCATCTGCTCGAGCTGCACACGGGCGGCCATCTGCTGGGCCACCAGCGCGGCCTGGATGCCGTGGAACAGCCCCTCCAGCCAGCCGACCAGCTGGGCGTGGGCGATCCGCAGCTCGCCCTCGCTGGGCGCCTGGTCCTCGGTGAAGGGCAGCGAGATCCGCTCCAGCTCCTCGCGCAGCTCGGGGGCGAGGCCCTCCTTCAGCTCGACGATCGAGCGCTCGTGGATCTCGCGCATCCGGTGCCGGCTGGCGTCGTCCAGGGGCGCGGCCTTGACCTCCTCCAGCAGCTGCTTGATCATGCTGCCGATCCGCATCACCTTGGCGGGCTGCTCGACCAGGCGGGTCGGATCCTCACCCTGGCCCTCGTCGGTCTGCACCGTGCCGACCGGCCGGCCGTCCGGCCCGACCACCACCACGGTGCCGGGGATGCCATCGTTGCCCTGTTCGTCGTCCTGTCCGGCGAAGCGCGCTTCGGTCATGGGACCCATCTTTACCCACCCCCACCTCCCGCACGCGCCCGGACCGGCTGCCGGGCCGGGTACCACCCGGCCGGGGCGCGCTACCGTCGCCGTCATGCCCGCAGACCCGCGCGCCGTGCTGACCCGGCCGGCCCCGCCGCCGGACGCCACCGTCGCCTACGGCGACCACCCGGACCAGTGTGCCGACCTGCGCCGGCCGGCCGGCGACGGGCCGCCCCGGCGGCTGGTGGTCGTGGTGCACGGCGGTTTCTGGCGGGCCGAGTACGACCGCACCCACACCGGGCCGATGGCCGCGGCGCTGGCGGCGCTCGGTCACCCGGTCGCCCAGGTCGAGTACCGGCGCACCGGCCAGCCGGGCGGGGGCTGGCCGCACACCCTCACCGACGTGCTGGCCGGGGTGACGGCGCTCCCCGGGCTGGCCGCGGCCGCGCTGCCCGGCCTGGTGGCGTCCGCCCCACCGATCGTCGTCGGTCACTCGGCGGGTGGGCACCTGGCGCTGTACGTGGCCGCGCACGCCCCGGCCGCGGTCGGCGGCGTGCTGGCGCTGGCGCCGGTCGCGGATCTCGCCGAGGCGTACCGGCTGGACCTGGACGGCGGTGCGGTGGCCGCGCTGCTCGGCGGCGGCCCGTCCGACGTCCCGGACCGGTACGCGGCCACGGATCCATCGTCATTGGTGCCGATCCAAACACGCACAGTAGTCATACATGGTGCTCTCGACCAGCAGGTTCCGCTCGCCATCAGCCGCTCATGGGTGTCGGCAGCCCGGGCCGCGGGCAGCCCCGCAACGCTGATTGAGCTGCCCGAATGTGAGCATTTCGGGCTCATTGCGCCGGACTCGGCGGCCTGGCCACGGGTGGTCGCCGCGTTGCGGTCGCTGCACGATGATCTTCCGGGCATTGACGCAGCGTCGCCGAGCAGGTAGAACGCCGAGGGGGCGTTGCACCCTGGCCGCTCCATCGGGAAGGAAATCGGTGTCGCAGATGAACCGCAGGCGGGCGCTACAACTGCTGGCCGCACTGGGTACCACCGGGCTGGCGGCGGCCTGTGGCTCCGGGACCGACACCGCGGACGAGGCCAAGCCCGGCAGCCCGATCAAGATCGGTCTGATCGTCCCGGGCAGCGGCCCGAACAAGGTCATCGGGGACGAGATCACCAACGGGTTCCAGACCTTCCTCACCCTCAACGAGGGGCAGCTCGGCGGTCACCCGGTGACGGTGGTGCCGGCCGAGGAGGGCGACACCGCCAAGACCGGCCAGGCCGCCGTCGACCGGCTGGTCAAGGAGGGCGTGCTGGCGCTCACGGGTGTGGTCAGCTCCGCCGTGATGCTGGGCATCCGGGACGCCGTGGAGCAGGCGCGGATGCCGCTGATCGGCTCGAACGCCTCCCCCATCAGCCTGCAGAGCGTGGTCTACATCTGGCGCACCTCGTACGTGCTCAACGAGCCGGGCGAGGCGCTCGGGGAGTACCTGCGGCAGACGCTGGACGAGTCCAGCCGGATCGCGATCTTCGGCACCCAGGGCCAGAGCAGCCGGGACGTCTTCGACGGCCTCCGGAAGGGCTACGAGCAGGGCGGCCGCCGGCTGACCGAAGACCCGATCTTCACCACCGACTTCCCCAACCCCGGCAAGGGGGCCTACACCGGCTCGATCCGCAAGGCCCTGGACCGGCGGCCCCGGCCCGACGCGGTCTTCTGCCACTACACCGGGGCGCAGGCGGTGCAGTTCGTCAAGCAGCTCTACGCCGAGGGATACCGGGGCCCGATCTACGCGCCGGGCTTCCTCACCGAGGGCACCGTGCTCAGCCAGCTCGACGACGGCGAGAAGGGCGAGGAGCGGGCGCTGATCGAGAAGAACGGCATCCATACCGCGCTGAACTACTCGGCCGACCTGAACAACACCGCCAACCGGGTGTTCGCCTCCGCGTACCGCAAGACGTACAACGTCTCCCCCACCACCTACGCGATGGCCTCCTACGACGCCGCGCAGGTGCTCGACAAGGCGATCCGGCTGGTCGGGGAGAACCCGACCCCGCAGCAGGTCAACCTGGCGCTCGGCAAGATCGGGCAGATCGACAGCCCGCGCGGCGCCTGGCAGTTCAACCAGTCGCGCACCCCGCAGCAGAAGTGGTACCTGCGCCAGGTCCAGCTCGACGGCCGCATGCTCGCCAACGTCGTGATCAACGAGCTCGCCACGCTCGGCTGACCCGTCCCGGATACGCGAAACGGGCGGCCTCCCCTCGGGGAGACCGCCCGTTCTCCGTGCGTCAGTGGCGCAGCTCGGCGATGCAGCACTTCACGCTGCCGCCGCCCTTCTTCAGCTCGGCCAGCTCGACCGGGACCGGGTGGTAGCCGGCCGACTTGAGCTTGCCGGCCAGCCGGGTCGCCTCGCTGTTCAGGACCACGTTGAGCCCGTCGCTGACCAGGTTCAGCCCGAAGGCCAGGGCGTCCTCGTCGTCCGCGACCACGGCGTCCGGGAAGAGCTGGGCGAGCACCTTCTGGCTGGCCGCCGAGAAGGCGCCCGGGTAGTAGACGATGTTCTCGTCGTCGATCGAGGCGAGCGCCACGTCCAGGTGGTAGAAGCGCGGGTCGACCAGGCGCAGCGAGATCACCGGCCGGTTGAGCGCCTCCTGCGCCTCGGCGTGCGCGGCCAGCTCGGTGCGGAAGCCGTGGCCGGCGAGGACCAGCCCGCCGTGCGCCTCCGGCAGGTAGGCGAAGTCGCCCTCGCCCTCGTTCGTCTCGCTCGGCGCGATGAACCGCCAGCCGTGCTCCTCGTAGAACGCCCGGTGCGCGGCGGCCTCGGCGGCCCGCTGCTCGTGCTTGAACTGGGCGCCGTAGACCGTGCCGTCCACCACGAACGCGCCGTTGGCGGCGAAGACCATGTCGGGCAGCCCACGACCCGGGGTGAGCAGGTGCACCTCGTGGCCGAGGCCGACCAGGGTCTCGCGCAGGCGGTCCCACTGCTTGACCGCCAGCTCCGCGTCGACCGGGGCGGTCACGTCCATCCACGGGTTGATCGCGTACTCGACCGCGAAGTGCTCGGGCGAGCACATGAGATATGTCCGCTTTCGCGGGACTCGCTGCTGGTTCACGGTCACCAAGAGTAGGTACGGTACAACTTTGGTAACAGCCACAACCATTGCTTCCCAGAGGCGGAACGTTGCAGATAGACGCGGTCGACCAGCGAATCATTGCGTTGCTCGTGGCGGATGCCCGCGCCTCGTACGCGGACATCGGCACGCGGGTGTCACTCTCCGCCCCGGCGGTCAAGCGCCGGGTCGACCGGCTCCGCTCGGCGGGGGTCATCCGGGGCTTCACCGCGGTCGTCGACCCGGCCGCCGTCGGGTGGACCACCGAGGCGTTCGTCGAGCTGTTCTGCGCCGGCCGGACCACGCCGGCCCAGATCGGCGCCGCCGCCCGGCGGCATCCCGAGGTGGTCGGCGCGTACACGGTCTCCGGCGAGGCGGACGCGCTGGTGCACCTGCGGGCCGCCGACATCGCGCACCTGGAGGAGGCGCTGGAACGGCTGCGGGCCGAGTCCTTCGTCACCTCGTCCCGCAGCACCATCGTCCTCTCCCGGCTGGTCGAGTCCCCCGGCGTCGGGCCCTCCTCGGCTTGACCTGAACCGCACTTCAGGTCGTCAACTGGACCCGGACGATGCGGCGACGACAGCGGGGAGGCGACGTGCGGGCGGTGTGGCTACGGGAGTTCGGCGGGCCGGAGGTGCTGGTCCCCGGGCCGGCGCCGGATCCGGTGCCCGGTCCGGGACAGGTGCTCGTCGAGGTGGCGCACGCCAACATCACCTTCGTCGAGACGATGTTCCGGGCGACCGGGTTCGGCCCCTTCGCCGCGACCCTGCCGGTGATCCCGGGCAACGGCGTCGGCGGGACGATCACCGGCGTCGGCCCCGACGTCGACCCCGCGCGGATCGGCCGGCGGGTGGTCAGCACCACCGGCGGCACCGGCGGGTACGCCGAGCGCGTGGCCGTGGACCAGGGCGCGCCGATCCTCGTACCGGACGGGCTGGCGCTGGACGCGGCCGTGGCGCTGCTCGCCGACGGCCGGACCGCGCTCATGCTGGCCCGTGCGACCGGGCTGCGGCCCGGCGAGCGGGTGCTGGTCGAGGCGGCGGCCGGCGGGGTGGGCGGCCTGCTCACCCAGCTCGCCACGGCGGCCGGCGCCCGGGTGGTCGCGGCGGCCGGCGGCCCCCGCAAGGTCGCCCTGCTGCGCGAGCGCGGCCTCGACGCGGCGGTCGACTACCGGGAGCCGGGCTGGCCCGACCGGGTCCGGGCCGCCGTCGGCGGGGTGGACGTGGTCTTCGACGGAGTGGGAGGTGCGGTGGCCCGGGCAGCCTTCGACCTGCTCGACCGCGGCGGGCGGATGGTCAGCTTCGGGCTGGCCGGCGGCACCTGGGCGGACGTGCCCGAGGCGGAGGCCGCCGCCCGGGGAGTGCGCCTGGTCCGCCCGGGCGGCACGCCCGACGAGCTGCGCGCCCTCACCGAACAGGCCCTCGCCGAGGGGGCGGCCGGCCGGCTCCGGCCACTCATCGGGCAGCGGTTCCCGCTGGACCGGGCCGCCGACGCCCACGCCGCCATCCAGGCCCGGGCCACGGTCGGCAAGACCCTCCTCGACGTCCGCTGACCCGTCCAGCCGGGCCCGCCGGCGTCAGAGGTACATGCCGGTGCGGTGCTCCTGCGACCGGGCCGGCTTGTCCCCCTCGCCGAAGAAGCGCTTGCCCCCGAACTCCCCGTGCAGCCGGTCGTCCAGCTCGTCGGCCAGCCCGGTCATCACCTGCACGGCGAGCATCAGGTGGGTGGCCTGGAAGTTGCGGCCGAACACCGGGATCGAGGCCCACACCGTGTCGTCGGCGCAGTAGAGCCGGCCGATCGGCATCCGGTTGGTCAGCTCGGAGAGCTTCACGTAGAGACGCTCGGTCGGCTCCACCTCGGTGAGCACCGGGGAGAAGACGTCGACCAGCGGCGGATTGTCCCGCACCCGGACGAAGACCATGGCCGACCCGGCACGGATGTTGATGTCGCCGTCCGAGTCGACCTGCACCTGGTCGGCCTTGGACTTCAGCATGGTGGAGACGACCGTGCGCACCCGCTCCTCCAGGGCCAGCACGTCGTTCTCCGGGTTCTGGGCGGTCGCGGCGGCGGCCAGCGCCTCGTCGAGGTCGGCCTCGACGTCGCGGTCCGGGCCGAACTCGCTGCGCGCGGTGCCGAGCGGTTCCTCCGGCAGCGGCTCACCCTCGGCGTCGTGCACCAGATAGACCAGGAAGGCGGGGTGCGGGGCGCCGTAGACGTCGCGCAGGGTCCGGGACAGCACGGCCGACAACCGGGTGGCCTCGTCGGCCACGCAGTCCAGGCCGAACTGCTCACCGGAGCCGGCCACCACGCCGGGCGGGGACCAGCCGAGCGCGATCATGTCGGCCACCGCGGCCCGGTCCAGCCGATAGCCCTGCGGCAGCGTCGCGTTGCCGACCGCCCGCGCCGAGAGGCGGCCCTCCTCGCCGGCGTCCACGCTCACCGAGTAGACGGCGTCCCCGGTGCCGGAGGCGGTCGGGTCGAGGGTGACCTCCAGGTGCGCGCCGGTGGGCAGCCCGCGCAGCCGGTCGGCCAGCGCGCGGGCGAACTCCCGCCAGGCCTCGGTCACCTTGGCCCGCAGGTCGGCCGTGGTCGGCTCGTCCAGCAGGATCGACTCGTGCTGCTCCGGCGTCGCGCCGGCGGGCTCACCAGCCGGCGCCGAGGGGTGGTCTGCCGTCATGATCGCCTCCGTCCGTCCTCGCCACCCTACCCACGGACGACGGGGGTCCAATCACCCCGACCGGCATCGGACAGCAGGCCGGAGGGGCTACTCCGCGGGAGCGGTCCCGTCCAGCTCCACCGGCCACGTGCCGGCCAACGCGCCGAGCCGGGCGGCGGCCGTGGCCGGGTCCGCGCCGCGCCCCACGGCCAGCCCCAGCAGGTACGCGGTGACCGGCGCCCCCGGCCGCAGCACCTGGTGCGCCACGTCCTTCGCCAGATCGAGCACGGTCGGCACCGGCACCTCGGCCGGGTCCAGTCCCAGCTCGGCACAGGCCGCCGTGACCCAGTCGTCCATCACCGTCATCGCGTCCACTCCTCGGCCCGGCGTACGTCCTCGTCAGTGTCGCAGTCGAACCAGGGCGGCGGCCCGGACCCCGACCAGGACACCTCCCGGACGGTCGTGCCGGCCAGCAGCCCGCGCACCGGCGCCCCGTCGACGGTGCCGCCGCGCTCGGCCGCGAGCCGGTCGAGGGCGGCCCGGAGCGCGGTCGCCCGCCAGACCGCGCAGAGCTGCTGCCGGCGGCCCTCGCCGTCGACGTAGCAGGCCACCCCGGCGGTCGAGCCGTCGAGGGCGCCCCGCAGCTCGGCCACCGCCGCCGGGGTGAGCAGCGGCAGGTCGGCCGCGAGCAGGGCGACAGTGGTGGTGCCGGGGTCGAGCAGGGCCAGGCCCGCCGCCGTCCCGGCCACCGGGCCGCCGCCGGGCGGCTCCTCGCGGGTCACCCGCACCCCCTCGGGCACCGGGCCCGCCGGGCCGACCACGACCCGCTCGCCCGCGTCGGCCACCGCCGCCAGCACCCGGTGCAGCATCGGTCGGCCGCCGACCGGCCGGGCCGGCTTGTCCACCCCGCCCATCCGGCGGGCCGCGCCGCCCGAGAGCACCACCGCCGCGTACGCCGTCACCGGGCCACGGTAACCGCGGGGGCGTCGCCGTGCGGGCGTCCGGGGGCGCGGGCGGTGGCATCGCCGTGCGAGGGTCCGGGGGCGCCGAGCAACGGCGTCGCGGTGCGGGCGTCCGGGGTGCCGGGGCAGATGTCGGTGGCGTCGCCGTGCGGGGGTCCCGCGGCGCGGGGCAGGATGGCGGCATGGGACGGGCGACTGACCGGCGTGGCGTGCTCCGGATCGATCTCGACGCGGCGGCCGACGGGCGGGAGCGGATCCGCCGGCAGGACACCCTGGCGGTGGAGGAGCCGCTGGAGATCCGGGTCGGCCCGGCGGGGCCCGGGCGGCGCAGGCCCCTCGCCGTGACCATGCGCACCCCGGGCGACGACCTGGACCTCGCGATCGGCTTCCTGCTCACGGAGGGGCTGATCCGGTCGACCGACGATGTGCGCACAGCGCAGCTCTGCGCCGGGGCGGAGACCCCCAACACCTACAACGTGGTCGACGTGGTGCTGGCCCCCGGCGTGCCGGAGCCCGTCACCGACCCGGCCCGGAACTTCTACACCACCAGCTCGTGCGGGGTCTGCGGCAAGGCGAGCATCGACTCCGTCCGGACCCGCTCGCAGTTCGCCGTGCGCGAGGACCCGCTGGCGGTGACCGCCGAGTTGCTCGCCGCGCTGCCCGACCGGCTGCGCGCGGCCCAGCGCGCCTTCGACCGCACCGGGGGCCTGCACGCGGCCGGGCTGTTCACCGCGGACGGCGACCTCGTGGTGCTGCGCGAGGACGTCGGCCGGCACAACGCGGTGGACAAGGTGGTCGGCTGGGCCGTCCGGGAACGGCGGCTACCGCTGGCCGGGCATGTGCTGCTGGTCTCCGGGCGGGCCAGCTTCGAGCTGACCCAGAAGGCGTGGATGGCCGGGGTGCCGCTGCTCGCCGCGGTGTCGGCGCCCAGCACGCTCGCCGCCGACCTGGCCGAGGAGGCCGGGATGACGCTGGTCGGCTTCCTGCGCGGCGGAACCATGAACGTCTACACCGGGGCGCAGCGTGTGCCCGCCGTCCCGGTCACCGCCGGGACGCCGCGCGTGCCGGGGTGACACGGCCGCCGGGGGTTTGGCGCGCGCCGAACGACGGCTCTCGCGCGCCGACTGACACGGCCACCGGCGGGGCCGGCGCATGCCCCGGTCACGGGCGGGGTCGGCGCCGGCGGCGGCGGAGCACCGCTCGGCCCGCGGTCGCGGGCCAGCCGTCCAGCTCGGAGGGGGCGAGGCCACGGCGGAGCGCGTCGTCGAGGAGCAGGGCGAGCGAGTAGCCGGGGTGGGCGGCGAGCACCCGTTCCAGGGCGACGGCGGCCAGCGCGCCGTGTCCGGCCCGCCAGGCGGCGAAGGCCAGCAGGCTGCCCGGAGCGGCGATCAGCTCCGGCTCGGCCCGGCGCAGCACGTCGGTCCACAGGCTGATGTCCGCGTCCCGGCCGTCGGTGCGGGACCAGGCGTGGTCGCGGACCGGAAGGTGGGTGAGGAGCACGGTCAGCCAGGCCACCTCGTCGTCACCGAGTCGCTCACCACGCCGGTGCCGCCGGAACGCGGTCCGCACCGCCGCCACCCCCGCGGACCGGACCGCGCGGGCATCCATCGGCCCGGTCCTGCCGGCTTCTCCGGTCCGCCCGCCCGCCTCCTCAGCGGGCCCGGCCGCCTTCCCGGCCCGCCCGGCCTCCCCGGGAAGCCGGGCTGCCTCCCCGCCGAGCCCGGCCGCCGATCCGGCAGGCCCGGTCGTCGACCCGGCGAGCTCGTTCAGGCGGTGGCGGGCCCGCGTGGTGGCCCGGTGCATGGCCAGCCGGACCGGCCCGCCGATCGGGCCCACCTGCGCGGCCAGCGCGGCCCGGTCGGGCAGGGCGACCTGACCGGCGAAGACGGCCGCCGCGCTGACCTGGCTGGCCGCCGGGTCGTAGCGAGTGCCCTCGGGCGGGCAGCAGGCCGGCTCGGCGCAGAGGTAGGACCACCAGCGCCCGTCGGTCACCCGGAGCGCGTCGAGGACGAGCAGCCCGGCCCGGTCCAGCGCGTCGCCGACCGCCTCGACGGTGCCGGTGACGCGGGCGGCCGGGCCGTAGCCGAGCACGGTGGCGGCGTCGGTGCCCTGCCGGGCCACCACCTCGGCCAGGTGCCTGGCGGCCGCGCCCGGGTCGCTGCCCGGCTCGGGCAGATCACCCCGGGCGGCGAAGACCACCCGCCGGCCCCGCATCGCCACCACCACGACGCTGTCGGCGGGATGGAAACCGAGCAGGTACGGCACGGCGGCGACGAGGTCGGCGGGCGAGCGGACGGCGAGGCGGGGACGCTCGGTGGAGTTCATGCCGGGAGCGTGCGGCGCACCGGTGCCGGCGCGACAGGCCCTGTGGACGACACGCGGGTTGTCCACAGATACGGAGAGTATCGGGCCAGGTCGGCGAGGAGCGGCACACCGCAGAGGCGGTCACGGCCCGCACCGACCCCGCGGACCGGCTACGTTGCGCTCATGGACCTGGCGTACCTGCGGGCACACCCGGAGCACCTGCCGACCTTCCTGACCCACCAGCGGATCCGGGAGACGCCGGTCTCCGGCGGGGACATCTGCGCCGCGTCCCGGCTCACCCTGGACGACGGGCACTCGGTCTTCGCCAAGACCTGGCCGGAGCGCGCGGAACACGGGGCGCCCGAGGGCTTCTTCGCCGCCGAGGCGGCCGGGCTGCGCTGGCTGCGTGAGGCCGGCACGGTCGCCGTACCGGAGGTGGTGGTGGCGCTGCCGGAGCTGCTGGCGCTCGACTGGATCGAGCCCGGCGAGCCGACGCCGGAGGCCGCCGAGCTGTTCGGGCGGGAGCTGGCCGGGCTGCACCGGGCCGGCGCCCCCGCCTTCGGCGCCGAGTGGCCCGGCTTCATCGGCGCGCTGCCGCAGGACAACACCCCCGACCCGGGCCCGTGGCCGGAGTGGTTCGCGCAGCGGCGGCTGCTGCCCTACCTGCGGATGTCGGTCGACAACGGCGCGCTCACCGGCGCGGAGGCCGGCCCGGTCGAGGAGCTGATCGACCGGCTCGCCGAGTTCGGCGGCGACGAGCCGCCGGCCCGGCTCCACGGCGACCTCTGGCCCGGCAACCTGCTCTGGGGCCACGACGACCGGGTCTGGCTCGTGGACCCGGCCGCGCACGGCGGTCACCGAGAGACCGACCTGGCCCAGCTCGCCCTCTTCGGCGGCCCGCCGCACCTCGACCGGATCACGGCCGCCTACCGGGAGGCGTGGCCGCTGGCCGACGGCTGGCGGGAGCGGGTGCCGCTGCACCAGCTCCACCTGCTGCTGGTGCACACCGCGCTGTTCGGGGCCGCGTACCGGGCGGCGGTGGACTCCGTCGCCCGCGCCGCGCTCAGCGGCACCGGACGCGCTACGGTCGACGGGTGACCGCCGCCCCGACGACGACCGACGGGGTCCTCGTCGACCGGTACGGCCGCGTCGCCCGGGACCTGCGGGTCTCGCTGACCGACAAGTGCAACCTGCGCTGCACCTACTGCATGCCGGCCGAAGGGCTGCCCTGGCTGGCCGGGCCGCAGCTGCTCGACGACGACGAGATCGTCCGGCTGATCCGGGTGGCGGTGCACCGGCTCGGCGTCACCGAGGTCCGCTTCACCGGCGGCGAGCCGCTGATCCGGCCCGGCCTGGCCCGCATCGTGGGGGCGGTGGCCGCGCTGGAGCCCCGCCCGCGCATCTCGCTGACCACCAACGGCATCGGCCTCGACCGCCTCGCGCCCACCCTGCGCGCCGCCGGGCTGGACCGGGTGAACGTCTCGCTGGACACCCTGGACCCGGCCCGGTTCGCCGCGCTGACCCGGCGGGACCGGCACGCCGACGTGCTGGCCGGGATGGCCGGTGCCGCGGCGGCCGGGTTGGCCCCGGTGAAGCTCAACGCCGTGCTGATGCGCGGGGTCAACGACGACGAGGCGCCCGCGCTGCTCCGGTTCGCCCTGGCGCACGGCTACGAGCTGCGGTTCATCGAGCAGATGCCGCTGGACGCGCAGCACGGCTGGGACCGGTCGACCATGGTCGTCGCCGACGAGATCCTCGCCGCCCTGCGCGCCGAGTTCACGTTGACCGCCGACCCCGGCGAGCGGGGCGCGGCGCCGGCCGAGACCTGGCTGGTCGACGGCGGCCCGGCCCGCGTCGGCGTGATCGCCAGCGTGACCCGCCCGTTCTGCGGCGACTGCGACCGCACCCGGCTCACCGCCGACGGTCAGGTCCGCAACTGCCTCTTCGCCACCGAGGAGTCCGACCTGCGCGCCGCGCTGCGCGCCGGGGCCGACGACGAGGAGCTGGCCCGGCGCTGGCGTGCCGCGATGTGGGGCAAGCGGGCCGGGCACGGCATCGACGATCCGACCTTCCTGCAACCCGCCCGCCCCATGTCGGCGATCGGAGGCTGACCGGTGCAGCTCACCGTCCGGTATTTCGCCGGCGCGCGGGCCGCGGCCGGCCGTGCCGAGGAGACCGTGCCCGCCGGTGGGTCGCTCGAGGAACTCCTCGACGAGCTGACCGGGCGGCACGGCGAGCGGCTGGCCGTGGTGCTGAAGGCGGCGAGCTTCCTGGTCGACGGTGTGGCCTGCCATGATCGTCAGGCACCGCTGCCGGCCGGGGCGACGGTCGACGTGCTGCCGCCCTTCGCGGGCGGCTGAGGGAGGCACCCGTGTTGGCGCAGGCGACGTTCGTGGGCTTCGCTGTGCTCGTCACCGCCCTGATCCACCTCTACCTGTGGAAGCGGCTGGTGCGGGACACCACCCGCCCGGGCCGGCTGCGCCGGGCCGGTGGGATGGTCGCGCTGCTGCTGGCGCTGCTGGTGCCGGCGACCATGGTGGGCACCCGCAGCGGCTCGAACTGGCTGGCCTGGCCGGGCTACCTCTGGCTGGCCCTGATGTTCTACCTGTTGGTGCTGCTGGTGGTGCTGGAAGTGCCCATGGCCGTGGCCAAGCTGGTGCTGCGCCGCCGGGGGCGGGCCGCGACCGCTGCGGACGCCGACCCGTCGACGGTGCCGGCGGGCGGCACCGGCCGGACGGCCACCGTCCCGGCCGGCCACGTCCCCGAACCGGCGGCGGCCGGCCCCGCCGCCACGTCGCCCGTCGCGCTCGCGGAGCCACCCGCCGCGCCGGCCGAGGCGGGGTCCGCCGAGCCGCCGGGCGACGAGGCAGCGGCAGGCACGCCGCCGAACGGCGACGGGCCGGCTGGCGGCAGGCCGGATCACGACCCGTCCCGCCGGTTGCTGCTCGCCCGGGGGGCCGCCATCTTCGCCGGGCTCACCGCCGCGGGCGCCACCGGGTACGGCGTCCGCACGGCGATGGGACCGCCCCGGCTGGACCGGGTGCAGATCCCCCTGGCCAAGCTGCCCCGCGGCATGGACCGGCTGCGCATCGCCACCGTCTCGGACATCCACCTCGGGCCGCTGCGCGGCCGGTCGCACACCGAGCGGATCGTCGCGATGATCAACCGGCTCGACGCCGACCTGGTGGCGGTGGTCGGTGACCTGGTCGACGGCTCGGTGGCCGAGCTGGGCCGGGCCGCGGAACCGCTGCGCGACCTGCGCTCCCGCTACGGCAGCTTCTTCGTCACCGGCAACCACGAGTACTACTCCGGGGTCGAGGAGTGGGTGCGCGAGGTGGACCGGCTGGGCCTGCGGGTGCTCCAGAACGAGCGCCAGGAGATCCGGGCCGGCGGCGGCGTGCTCGACCTGGCCGGGGTCAACGACGTCACGGCCGCGGGCACCGGGCTGGCAGCGCCCGCCGACTACGCCGCCGCCCTCGGCGACCGCGATCCGGCCCGCCCCGTGGTGCTGCTGGCCCACCAGCCGGTGGCCGCGCACGAGGCGGCGAAGTTCGGTGTGGACCTCCAGCTCTCCGGGCACACCCACGGCGGCCAGATGGTGCCGTTCAACCTGCTGGTCAAGCTCCAGCAGCCGGTGGTCTCCGGCCTGGGCGAGGTGGACGGCACGAAGGTCTACGTGACCAACGGGGCCGGCTTCTGGGGCCCGCCGGTCCGGGTGGGCGCACCGCCGCAGGTGAGCCTGGTCGAGCTGCGCGCCCCATAGCGCTTTCCGGCCGCCCGGTCCAGCACCGCATTGCTCAGGTCACGCGTACGCGTGGCGGCGGGCGGCCGGGGGACCGGGCGTGACAGGATGCGGCGTGCCTCCGTTCAGCGCCGTACCCTCCGGTGGCCTCCCGCCGTTCGTCGCGGATCTGCACATCCACTCGAAGTACTCGCGCGCGTGCAGCCGTGACCTGACCCTGCCGAACCTCGGCTGGTGGGCCCGACGCAAGGGCATCGGCGTGCTCGGCACCGGCGACTTCACCCACCCCTCCTGGTACGACCACCTGCGCGAGACCCTGCAGCCGGCCGAGCCCGGGCTCTACCGGCTGAGCCCCGAGGCGGAGCGGGACATCGCCCGGCGGCTGCCGCCCCGGCTGGCGAGCGAGGCGGAGGCGGACCCGGTCCGGTTCATGCTCAGCGTGGAGGTCTCCACGATCTACAAGCGGGACGACCGGACCCGGAAGGTGCACCACCTCATCTACCTGCCGGACCTGGACGCGGTGGCCCGGTTCAACACCGCGCTGGGGCGGATCGGCAACCTGGGTTCCGACGGCCGGCCGATCCTCGGGCTGGACTCCCGCGACCTGCTGGAGATCACCCTGGAGGCCAGCCCCGACGGCTACCTGGTGCCGGCGCACATCTGGACGCCCTGGTTCTCGGCGCTCGGCTCGAAGTCCGGCTTCGACGCCATCGCCGACTGCTACGCCGACCTTGCCGAGCACATCTTCGCCGTGGAGACCGGTCTCTCCTCCGATCCGGCGATGAACTGGCGGGTCGGCAGCCTGGACCGCTACCAGCTGGTGTCGAACTCGGACGCGCACTCGCCGCCGGCCCTGGCCCGGGAGGCGACCGTCCTCGACTCGGCCCGCGACTACTTCGCGATCCGGGAGGCGCTGCGCACGGGCGACGGGCTGGCCGGGACCATCGAGTTCTTCCCGGAAGAGGGCAAGTACCACGCCGACGGGCACCGGCTCTGCGGGGTGAACTGGTCCCCGGAGTGCACGCGGGAGGCCGGCGGGCGCTGCCCGGAGTGCGGGAAGCCGCTGACGGTGGGCGTGCTGAGCCGCGTCGAGGAGTTGGCCGACCGGCCCGAGGGGCACCGCCCGGCGCACGCCCGGGAGGTGACCCACCTGGTGCCGCTGGCCGAGATCCTCGGTGAGCTGAACCGGGTGGGCGCCCGCTCGAAGAAGGTGGAGGGCAAGCTCCACGAGCTGATCGCCGCGCTCGGGCCGGAGCTGGACATCCTCCTCCGTACCCCGCTGGACGAGATCGGCCGGGTCGGCGGTGAGCTGCTCGCCGAGGGCATCGGCCGGCTGCGCCGCGGCGAGGTGCGGCGGGTCCCCGGCTACGACGGCGAGTACGGCGTGATCACCCTCTTCGATCCGGCCGAGCTGGGCTCGCCGGGTGGGGGCACCGGCCAGGACACGCTCTTCGACGTACCCGTGCCCCTGCAGCGGAAGCCCGCGGAGCCGGCGCCGAAGCCCAGGGCCCGGCGCCCGGCGGCGGCCAAGGCGGAGCCGAAGCGCAAGCCGACCCCGCCGCCCCCACCACCGATCGCGCCCCCGCCCTCCCCGCACGAGCCCTTCGAGCCGATGCTCGCCGGGATGGAGGAGGTCGGCACCGGGCTGCTGGACCGGCTCGACGCCATGCAGCGGGTGGCGGCCTCGGCGCCCGGCGGCCCGCTGCTCATCGTGGCCGGCCCCGGCACCGGCAAGACGCGGACGCTGACCCACCGGATCGCGTACCTCTGCGCGGAGCTGAACGTCTTCCCGGAGCAGTGCCTGGCCATCACCTTCACCCGGCGGGCGGCGGAGGAGCTTCGGCACCGGCTGGACGGGCTGCTCGGCCCGGTGGCCGAGGACGTCACCGTCGGCACGTTCCACTCGCTGGGCCTGACCATCCTGCGGGAGAACGCGCCGGCCGCGGGGCTGCCGGGGGACTTCCGGATCGCCGACGACGCCGACCGGGCCGCCGCCCGCGCGGAGGCCGGCGAGGACGACGATCGGTACGCGACGCTGCTGCGCAAGCGGGACCTGGTCGACCTGGACGAGCTGCTCACCCTGCCGGTGGCGCTGCTGCGGGGCGACAAGAAGCTGGTCCGGGAGTACCGCGAGCGCTGGAAGTGGATCTTCGTCGACGAGTACCAGGACGTCGACGCCGTCCAGTACGAGCTGCTGCGGCTGCTCAGCCCGCCCGACGGCAACCTCTGCGCGATCGGCGACCCCGACCAGGCGATCTACTCGTTCCGGGGCGCGGACGTCGGCTACTTCCTGCGCTTCTCCCAGGACTTCACCGACGCCCGGCTGGTCCGGCTCAACCGCAACTACCGCTCGTCGGCACCGATCCTGGCCGCCGCCGTGCAGGCCATCGCGCCGTCGTCGCTGGTCCGCGGCCGCCGCCTCGACCCGGCCCGGCTCGACCCGGAGGCGCCGCTGGTCGGTCGCTACGCCGCGACCTCCGTCGCGGACGAGGCCGATTTCCTGGTACGCACCATCGACGACCTGGTCGGCGGCCTCTCCCACCGCTCGCTGGACTCGGGCCGGATCGACGGCCGGACCACCTCGCTGTCGTTCTCCGACATCGCGGTGCTCTACCGCACCGACTCGCAGGCCGCGCCCCTCGTGGACGCGCTGGCCCGGGCGAACATCCCGGTGCAGAAGCGCTCACACGACCGGCTGCGCGACCGGCCGGGGGTGACGGCCATCGCCCGCGAGCTGCGGCACGCCGGGCTCGACGGTTCGCTGACCGCCCGGGTACGGCTGGCCGGCCAGATCCTGGCGGAACGCTTCGCGGTGCCGACCCTCGACGGCTCCGGCGCGGTACGCCCCGAGGACGTCCGCACCGCCGTCGACCTGCTCACCCCGCTGGCCCGGCGCTGCGGCGACGACCTCGGGCAGTTCCTCGCCCAGCTCGCGACCGGGGCGGAGGTGGACGCCCTCGACCCGCGCGCCGAGGCGGTCACCCTGCTCACCCTGCACGCGGCGAAGGGGCTGGAGTTCCCCGTGGTCTTCCTGGTCGGCGCCGAGGACGGGCTGCTGCCGCTGCGCTGGCCCGGCCAGGAGCCGGACGACGACGCGGTGGCCGAGGAGCGGCGGCTCTTCTTCGTCGGGCTGACCCGGGCCCAGGACCGGCTCTACGTGAGCCACGCGGCCCGGCGTACTCGGCACGGGTCGGAGCGCGAGTGCCGTCCGTCCCCGTTCCTCGAGGTGATCGACCCGGGCCTGTTCGAGCGCTTCGGCGACACCGAACCCCGCCGCCCGAAGGATCGCCAGCTCCGCCTGATCTGATCGGAGGTTCCGCGTCAGGCGAGCAGGACCGCCAGCCAGGCGCCGGTGAGGAGCGCCGGGCCGAACGGGAGCGGCGTGTCGCGGCGGACCCGGCGGGCGGCGAGCAGAGCGAGGACGACCACGCCGTTCAGCAGGTGCGGGAGGAGCAGCCCGAGACCCAGGGTCGGCCAGCCCAGCCAGCCGAGCGGCAGGCCGAGCGCGGCGGCGAGCTTGACGTCGCCGAAGCCGAGCCGGGCGCCGGGTAGCAGGGCGAGCAGCACGTACCCGGCGAAGGAGACGGTCGCGCCGGCGAGCGCGGCGAGCAGCCGGCCCGGCGTGCCGGTGATCAGCGCGGCTCCGACGAGACCGAGACCGCCGGCTGCCGCCGCGGCGGCCACCAGCGGGTCGGGCAGCCGCAGGCAGGCGAGGTCGGCGAGGGCGAGCGCCAGCCCCACCGCCGCCACGGCCAGGAACGCCGGCAATGCCGGGTCCCCAGCCCGCGCGGCGGCGAGCCCGCCGAAAACCAGCGCCCCGGCCGGTGCCACCGCGCCGAGCCGGTGAGCCCGGCGGCCCGCTCCGGCACCGTGCGGCGCGGGACCCGACCAGCCAGGGTCAGGCGTGGGAACGACCGGACCCGTCGACCCGCCGGACCGGGCGGCCGGACACGGCGAGCGGGTGGAGACCCCGGCGAACGGGACGGCCGCCCCGCCGGCCAGCGCGCCGAGGAGCGCGACACCCGTCACCAGCCCCACCGACACGGGCCGGGACGTTACCGGCGGGCCGGCTCCGGGGCGGCCCCGTCGACGGGTCGTGCCGCTGACCGGCGCGGGCGTTCGGTGCTGACCACCACGGCGACGCCGGCCACGATCACCGCGCCGCCGAGCAGCACCTGCGCGGTGACCGGTTCGGCGACGAACAGCGCGCCGAGCGCCACGGCGACCGCCGGGTTCACGTACGCGTAGGTGGAGACCAGGGAGATCGGCGCGTGGGCCAGCAGCCAGACGTACGCCGTGAAGGCGACCAGCGAGCCGGCCACCATGAGGTAGGCCAGCGCGGCCCAGGAACGGCCGGTCACCTCGGCGGGGGAGAAGCCGTCCATCTCGCCCCGGACGGCGGCGACCACGGCGAGCGCCGCCGCGCCGGCGATCATCTCGTAGACGGTGGCCACGAACGGGTCGGCCGGCATCCGGATCCGGCCCGACAGGTACGAGCCGACCGACCAGCTGACGGCGCCCGCCACGACGGTCAGCGCGCCGACCAGCGGCACGCTCCCCGACCCGCCGCTCGGCAGCACGAGCAGCACGAGACCGACGAAGCCGACGGCCACCCCGGCGAAGGTCCACGGCCGGGGCCGGTCGCCGCCGACCGTCCGCAGCAGCACCACCAGGAGCGGGACCGTGGCCACCAGCAGCGCGGCGATGCCGGAGGGCAGCGCGGTTCCCTCCGGGCCGGACTCCGCGAGCACCACGAGACCGTTGCCGCCGGCCAGCAGCAGCACCCCGACCAGCGCGGCCGAGCCGAGCTGCCGCCGGTCGACGCGCAGCGCACCCGGGCCCCGGCGCAGCCGCAGCACGAGGGCGAGCACCGCCGCGGCTGCGGCGAAGCGCATCGCCGCGGAGGTGAGCGGCGGCAGGGACTCGACCGCGACCCGGATGCCCAGGTAGGTCGAGCCCCAGAGCACGTAGACCAGGACCAGCGCGGTCCAGATCAGGGCGGGACGGGCCGGGGCGGCGGCGTGGTCGACGGCGGGCGTCGCACTCGTGGGGCGTGAGCTCATCGGTGGACCACGCTACGGTGACCACGGCGTCGGCGTCCCCTGTTGGTGGCCGGCCTCTCAGCACTGGCGTACGCAGGAGGGCGTTCATGTCGAACTTCGGACCACCGGGCGGCGGCTCCCCCGAGCCGTGGGGTGGACGGCGCCCCGACGACGGCTACGCTCCGCCGGCCGATCCCCGCTACGACCCGGGGTACGGCGGCCAGCAGGGCGGCTGGGGCGAGGCGCCGACCCGGCACTACGAGCCGGCGGCCCCCCACTACGAGCCGCCCGCCCAGCGCTACGACCAGTCGACCCAGCGCTACGAGCCGGGTCCCGCCTGGAACGCCGGCCCACCGCCGGCCGCCCCTCCCTACCAGGGCTACCCCGCCGATCCCGGCTACGGCCACCAGCAGCCGTACGCCGAGCCGGCGCCGCCGAAGCGCGGCCGGGGGCCGCTGCTCGTGGTCCTGGTCGTGCTGGCGGTGCTGCTGCTCGGCGGCGCGGGGGCCTACTGGATGCTCGGGCGCGACGACGCCACCCCGAGCGGGACGGCGTCCGCCTCCGCGCCGGCCGCCGGTCCCACCGGAGCCGCGGGCGAGCCGGCCGACGTGCCCACGACCCCGCCGGCCCCGGCCTCCTCGACCGACCCGCGCTTCGTGAAGGCGGGCCAGTGCGTCGCCAACGAGGGCGGTGCCGCCGAGCCCAAGCTGGTGATCGCCGAGTGCGGGGCGAAGACCTACCAGGTGCTGCGCCGCATCGACGGATCGACCAGCGGCAAGAAGGACGCCGAGTCGAAGTGCGCGAAGGTCGCGGGCTACACCGACTGGTACTTCTTCGACAGCCAGCTCAACGACCTCGACTTCGTGCTCTGCCTCAAGCGGCGGTAGGGCACTCGTAGCCAAAACTAGGGCTGTCTAGCGTC
Source organism: Micromonospora chaiyaphumensis (assembly GCF_900091435.1). Taxonomy (GTDB): domain Bacteria; phylum Actinomycetota; class Actinomycetes; order Mycobacteriales; family Micromonosporaceae; genus Micromonospora; species Micromonospora chaiyaphumensis. Next base: position 373,289 of record NZ_FMCS01000006.1, on the reverse strand, counting down.
GAGGCTAGACAGCCCTAGTTTTATCTCGACGGCCCGACACGCGGTAGCCGCATCTACGCATGTCTAGCCCCGCCGCTAGACGGCCCGATACTGTGCGATTCGTGGATCCGGTCCGCAACCCGTACGCCCCGGGCGCCGGTCAGCGCCCGCCCGAACTCGCCGGGCGGGGGCGGGAGCTGGACGTCTTCGACGTGGTGCTGGAGCGGATCGCCCGCGGCCGGCCGGAACGCAGCCTCATGCTCACCGGGCTCCGCGGCGTGGGCAAGACCGTCCTGCTCAACACGCTGCGCTCGCAGGCCATCAACCACCTCTGGGGCACCGGCAAGATCGAGGCCCGGCCGGACCAGTCGCTGCGCCGGCCGGTCGCCGCCGCGCTGCACATGGCGGTCCGCGAGCTGGCTCCCCGGCACCGCGCCCCCGACCGGATCGACGCCTTTCTCGGGGTGCTCAAGGCGTTCGCCCAGCGCGCCGCCCCGGCCGGGCGCGGCGGGGCCGCCCCGAAGCTGCGCGACCGCTGGCAGCCCGGCATCGACGTGCCGGCCAGCAGCGGCCGGGCCGACTCCGGCGACATCGAGATCGACCTGGTCGAGCTGCTCACCGACGCCGCCGCGGTGGCGACCGACGTGGGCACCGGCGTCGCGATCTTCATCGACGAGATGCAGGACCTCGGCGCGGAGGACGTCTCCGCACTCTGCGCCGCCTGCCACGAGCTGTCCCAGCTCGGCGCGCCGCTGATCGTGGTGGGCGCCGGGCTGCCGCACCTGCCGGCCGTGCTGAGCGCCGCGAAGTCGTACTCGGAGCGGCTCTTCCGCTACCAGCGGATCGACCGGCTGGACCGGATCGCCGCCGACCAGGCGCTCTGCGCCCCGGCCGAGCGGGAGGAGGTCGAGTACGAGCAGAAGGCCCTCGACCTGCTCTACGAGAAGTCCGGCGGCTACCCGTACTTCGTCCAGGCGTACGGGAAGGCCACCTGGGACCACGCGCCCCGCTCGCCGATAACCGCGGCGGACGTCCGGGTTGCCGCGCCCGAGGCGGAGGCGGAACTGGCGGTGGGCTTCTTCGGCTCGCGGTTCGAGCGCGCCACCCCCGCCGAGCGCGAGTACATGCGCGCCATGGCGACGCTCGCGCTGGTGGACGGGGAGGAGAGCGGCCGCGACGACATGGACGCGGCGGTGCCCACCGCGGAGATCGCCCGGGCGCTCGGCCGCAAGCCGGCCAGCCTCTCGCCGGCCCGGGACGCGCTGATCAAGAAGGGGCTGATCTACTCGGGCGAGCGGGGCACGGTCGCCTTCACCGTCCCGCACTTCGGCCGCTACCTGCGCACCCAACCGGCCTGACGGTCAGACCTTCGACCAGGGCGGCGGGAAGACCACCTCCCCGGCCGGGGGCGGCGGCTCGTCGCTCGTGGAGGGCGGAAGCACCAGCGCCTGCCACGGCTCACCCAGCCCCGACCACGGGCTGGTCAACCCCAGCCGGTCCGCGCGCCCGAACCCGAACCGGCGGTAGTACGCCGGGTCGCCCAGCACCACCACCAGCCGCTCGCCCAGCTCGGTGGCCGCGTCGAGGGCGGCCTGCACCACCGCCACGCCGTGCCCGACCCGCTGCCGGTGCGGGGCGACCGCCACCGGGCCGAGGGCCAACGCCGGCCAGGCGCCACCGTCGGTGCGCACCTGCACCCGGGTGAGCAGCGCGTAGCCCACCACCTCGCCGCCGTACTCGGCGACCATGGCCAGCTCCCGGATCCAGGCGTCGCTGCGCCGCAGGTCGTCGACCAGCCCCACCTCGGGCGGGGTGGCCACGTCGGGACGGGCGAACGCGCCGGCCAGCACCCGGGCGACCGGCTCCTCGTCCGCCGGGTCCTCGGGTCGGAGTCGCAGCGTCGTCACCCGCGCGACCTTACCGTCCGGAGCCCGTCCATCCGCGACGGTCGCTGAAATCGGTACGCGCCGGACGTCCACGTCGGCCGATCCCTTTCGGGTGTTGCAGGGGTGCTGAGGGCCGCGACGGGGTATGACTGAGCCATGAAGCCCGTGCGCTCCCTCGCCCGCGTCATGTTGAGCGGCATCTTCGTGGTCAGCGGCGCCCGCAACCTGCAGAACCCGGGACGGCTGGTCCCGGCCGCGCAGCCGATCACCGACAAGGTCACGCCGCTGCTCCAGAGCATCCACCCCCGCATCCCCACCGACACCGCGACGCTGGTACGGGCCAACTCGGCCACCCAGTTGATCGGCGGGCTGATGCTGGCGACCGGCAAGTTCACCCGGCCGGCCGCGCTCGTCCTCGCCGCCACCCTGGTGCCGACCACCGCCGCCGGCCATCCCTTCTGGAACAACGACGACCCGGCGGCACGGAACAACAACCAGATCCACTTCCTGAAGAACCTCGGGCTCTTCGGCGGTCTCCTCCTCGCGGCCGCCGACACCGAGGGCAAGCCGGGGCTCCGCTGGCGCACCGGCCACCGGATCAACCACTCGCGCCGCTCGGTGCAGCGCGCGGTCCGGACCGCCCGCCGGGAGGCGAAGATCGCCGTACGCTCGGCGGCCACCGCCCGCCGAATCCCGGGCTGACCTGCATCAATACGGCCACCACCCCCGCAAGGCCACCAATCACCTGAACCGTCCGACACCCGTTAACGCGGTGGAAATGTCAAAAACACGTGTGGGATCGGACACGGTCGCATAACGCGGGAGGCAGTGACGTGAGGCGCCGTTCTAGGCTCCGTGCTGGACCTGGACGGGCAGGACGACCTTGGTACGGGGGTGGCCACGCCATGCCGACGACAGTCGGTAGACGGATGGACCGCCTTCCTCCCCTCCAACGTGTGGCGCGGGGGGTCGACCGCCGCATCCTCGTCCGGACCGGCGTCGTGGCCGCCGTCTCCTACGCCTCCTGGCTCGCCATCGGGGCCTTCGGCCGGCCGTACAACTTCTTCGACATGAAGATCTACCACGGTGCCGTGGTGTGGTGGGCGAACGGCAACGAGCTGTACGACTTCATCGCCCCCTCCACGACCCTGGGCTTCACCTACCCGCCGTTCGCCGGCCTGGCCATGCTGCCGATGTCCTGGCTGCCGGTCGACGCCGCCGGCTGGCTCAACGCCCTGGCCAGCATCGCCGCCCTCGCCGTCGTGCTGGCCGCGCTGCTGCGCCCGATCATCGACCGGCTGGGCTGGTCGCTCTGGTTCACCGTGGGCATCGCCACCCCGCTGGCCGTGGCCATCGAGCCGTCCCGGGAGACCCTCGGCTACGGCCAGGTCAACCTGCTGCTCTTCGCGCTGATCATGGCGGACCTGGTCGGCCTGCGCTGGCGGGCCCGGCGCGGCACCCACCACGAGACCGCCGACTCGGCGCTGGCCCGGTTCGTCTACAGCGGCACCTGGGCCGGGGTCGGCATCGGGCTGGCCACCGCGGTCAAGCTCACCCCGGCGCTGTTCGTGGCGTACCTGATGATCACCCGGCAGTGGCGGGCCGCGCTGACCGCGGTCGGCACCACCATCGGCGTGACCATCGTGACGTTCGGGGTGGTCGGCGAGGAGTCTCGGACGTACTTCACCAACGTGCTCTGGCAGACCGAGCGGGTCGGGGCGGCGGACATGACCGCCAACCAGTCGCTGGCCGGCCTGCTGGCCCGGCTCTACGACTCGATCGAGACGCCCGGCCTGCTCTGGCTGGCCTTCGCGGTGCTGATGCTGGCGCTCGGGCTGTCCCGTGCGACCAGTGCCCGCGCCGACGGCGACGAGCTCACCGCGTTCACCCTGGTCGGGCTCACCGCCAACGTGATCAGCCCGATCTCCTGGTCGCACCACCTGGTCTGGGTCATCCCGGCGATCATCGTGCTGGCCGACGCCGCCCTACGCCGCCGCGAGGCGAGCCGCGGCCTGCTGCCCCGGGCCACCGGCGCGCCACCGGCCACCGGGGTTCCGGCGCTCCGGCCGCCGATCTGGTATCCGACCCTCACCGGGTTCCGGCACGGGGTCGGCGCGCTCGGGCTCTACCTGCTCTTCCTCGTCTCGCCGATCTGGCCGTACGAGCACCAGCTCCCCGAGGTGTCCCACTACCAGGACGGCCTGTTCGGCGCGCTGATGGAGAACTCCCTGGCCGTCGCCCTGATCGTGCTGGTCGCGGCGCTGCCCTGGCGCCCCGGCGCCGAGCCGGCGTTCTATCACGACCGGCTCGCCCGGGCGGCTCAGCCCGCCGCCCGACGCTGAGGAGTCAGGGGCAGTTCACCCACTCCTCGGCGCCGTCGGCGAACACCTGCCGCTTCCAGATCGGCAGCCGCGCCTTCACCTCGTCGACCAGCCGCGCGCAGGCCGCGAAGGCCGCCGCACGGTGCGCGGTGCTGACCGCCGCGACCAGGGCCACGTCGCCGATCTCCAGCGGGCCGATCCGGTGGGACACGGCCACCGCGTACACCTGGGGGTGGGCGGCGATCTCGGCCGCCACCTCGCGCAGCACGGCCTCGGCGGTCGGGTGGCCCTCGTACTCCAGCAGGGTGACCGTGCGGCCGTGGTCGTGGTCGCGGACCACGCCCTGGAACGAGACCACCGCACCGGCGCGGCGGTCCGCGACCGCCGCCTCGTGCGCGGCCAGGTCCAGCGGCTGGTCGGTGACCGCGCCGAGGACGACGCCGACTGCCGTGCTCACTGAGCCTCCCCGGTTCGCGACTGCGGGGCTCGCAACCCCGGCTCACTCCTCGCGCTCACCATGGCCGCTCCCCGAGAGTCAACGGGAGCGGCACGAGTGGCACCCGGTCGCCCGCCGCGCCGCTCGTGCCCGGCCGGATCACCGCGAAGCCGTCGGCGCCGGCCAGTCCCCGCAGCATCGCCGAGCCGACGTGGCGCACCGGGTGCGCCGTGCCGGTCACCCGGTCCCACCGCACCAGGGCGAGGTGGGTGTAGTCGCCGCGTCCGGCGACCGGCTCGGCCAGGGTGGCCTGCGGCAGCACCGGCATGGGCCGGCCCTGCAGGCCCGCGAGCAGCGGCGCGACCAGCGAGACCAGCGCCACGACGGCGGACTGCGGATTGCCCGGCAGGCCGGCCACGAAGCGGACGCGACCGTCGTCGCCGACCAGCCGGGCCAGCAGCATCGGGAATCCGGGGCGGACCGCCACGGTGTTCACCACGTAGTCGGCGCCCAGCGTCTCCAGCGTCGGGTGCAGGTGGTCGACCGGGCCGTGCATCGTGCCGCCGGTGGTGCAGACCAGGTCGGCGTCGGCGAGCGCGGTGCGCAGCGCGGCCACGTGGTCGGGGAGCGTGTCGGCCACCGGGCCGACCACGTCGGCGGGGCGCACCTGGCAGCCGTAACGGCGTAGCCAGGCGGGCACCGCCGGGCCGAGCGCGTCCCGGACCCGGCCGGCTCCGGGCGGGCCCGCGGTCAGCAGCTCGTCACCGAAGACCAGCAGGGCGGCGCGGGGCCGGCGACGGACCCGCAGGGTGTCGTGCCCGCAGGAGGCGGCCAGACCGATCACCGCCGGGTCGACGGGCGTGCCGGCCGGCAACAGCTCCTCCCCGGCGTACGCCTCCTCGCCCGGCTCCCGCCACTCCGGCGCGGGGCGGGGCGTGCCGGTCACCCGGCCGTCGGCGGTGCGGGTCGACTCCTCGATCCGCAGAATCGCGGTCGTGCCCTCGGGGACCATCGCACCGGTGGCGATCTCCACCGTGCTGCCGTCGGCCGCCAGCGGGGGCGGGGTCTGCCCGGCGAGCACGCGGCCGACCACCCGCCACGGGCCGTCCCCGCGCACCGCCCAGCCGTCCACGCTGGAGGTGGGGAACGCCGGCAGGTCGGTCCGCGTCGTCAGCGGCTCGGTCAGGGTGTGCCCGTCGGCGTCGGCGAGCGACCGGCCGACCGTGGGGAGCGCGGCGGCGAGACCCACCGCGTACACCCGGGAGCGGGCCTCCTCCCACCCGGCCGGCGGCGGCGCGGCGACCTCGACCGCGCCGGCTGCGGTTTCCGTGCTCATCGGCCGAGCCTATCGCCGGTGCGGCGGGGGCGTGCGGTCAGTGGTCGCCGCCACGGAGCTGGTCGACGGTGTGCCGCAGGATCGGGCCGAGCACCGCGAGGCCGTCCTTCGCCCCGCCCCGCGACCCGGGCAGGTTGACCACCAGCATCCGGCCGGACACCCCGGCCAGCCCGCGCGACAGCGCGGCCGTCGGCACGGCGGCACGGCTGTGCGCCCGGATCGCCTCGGCGATGCCGGGAATCTCGTAGTCGAGCAGGGGGCGGGTCACCTCGGGGGTGCGATCGGTCGGGGTGACGCCGGTGCCGCCGCTGGTCAGCACCACGTCGACGCCCTCGTCGCGGGCCGCCCGCAGCGCCGCGCCGACCGGCTCGCCGTCGGGCACCACCACCGGCTCGTCGACCTCGCAGCCCAGCTCCCGCAGGCCGGCGGCGAGGAGCGGGCCGCTCGTGTCCGCGTAGACCCCGGCGGCCGCCCGGTTCGAGGCGACGATCACCCGGGCCCGGATCACGGCCGGTCCTCCGGCCGGACCCACTCGCCGGTCTTGCCGCCCTCCTTGCGCAGCACCCGGACCGCGTCCACCGAGGCCGCCGGGTCGACCGCCTTGACCATGTCGACCAGGGCGAGGCCGGCGACGGCCACCGCGGTGAGCGCTTCCATCTCGACCCCCGTCCGGTCGGCGGTCTTCGCCGTGGCGGTGATCTCGACCGTGTCCTCGGTGAGCCGCAGGTCGACGGTGACGCCGTGCAGGGCGATCGGGTGGCAGAGCGGGATCAGGTCGGGGGTGCGCTTGGCCCCCATGATCCCGGCGAGCCGGCCGACCGCCAGGGCGTCCCCCTTGGGCAGGCCGTCGCGGCGCAGCAGCTCCACCACCTCGGCGGTGGTGCGGAGGCGGCCGGCGGCGACCGCGAGCCGGCCGGAGACCGGCTTGGCGGAGACGTCGACCATCCGGGCCGCGCCGGCCGGGTCGACGTGGGTGAGCTGCGCGGGTTCGGTCACGGCCGCGAGCCTATCCGTCCGGTACGACCGGGCGCGCGCTTCGCGGCCGGCGGCGGGGAGGGGCGCCGCTCGGCACCCCTCCCGCACCTTGCCCGCCGTCGATTCGCTGGGGGGGAAACTGACGGCGGGGGCCTCGTCGACCGGGTCCCCCGTGCAGCGGACCGCCCCCGTTGGTCGACATGCCGGCGACGCTAACGGGCCAGGCGATAAGAAATCGATAAAGCGGTTCAGACCCGATCCGGCGAGACCTCCGCCAGCAGCCGGCGGATCTCGTGCTGCTCCGGTACCCCCATCCGCTCGAAGATCGCCAGGGCCCGCCGCCGGTATCGGCGTGCGTCCTCGGGGTCGTTGTCCGCCAGGTGTTCGGCGAGGCCGCTGAGCGCCCGGCCCTGCTCGTAGGGGTGTGCGATGCGGGTGGCGATGTCGAGCGCCTGACGGAACATCGCCACTGACTCCTCCTGCCGCCCGGCGACCCGCAGTGTCATGGCCAGTTCGTTGCGGGCCTCGGCCTGGACGTGGCGTTCGCCGGCATTGGCCGCCGCCTCGATCGCGGCATGGTGGTGTCGTAGCGCCTCGTCGAGCCGGCCTAAGTGCCGGTAGGTACCGGCCAGGTCGCTGAGGGTCTCGGCCCGGGCATACCCGTTGCCGGTACGGTCCCGCAGCGCCAGGGAGGCCCGGAGCAGGCGTTCCGCCTGTGCGTCGTGGCCGAGGCGGTAGCGGACGCCGCCGAGGTGACCGAGCGCGTTGGACAGGTGGAACAGGTCCCCTCTGACCCGGGCGACGAACAGGTGGAGCCGATGGACGGCCATGGACTCGTCGTGTCGGCCCAGGAACCGCAGGGTGAGGCCCAGGTTGGGCAGCACGGGCAGGGTGTCCAGGGCACCGGCCCGCACCGCGGCCTGGTTGACGTCGAGGGAATCCTGGATGCGGCCGGTCAGCCAGTACACGACGCCCAGGTTCACCCGCGCACGATCCGTGCCTTCGACGTCGCCGAGTTCCGCCCGGATCGACACCACCTCGTGGAGGTGGGCCGACGCCTCCTGGTAGGCGCCCGTACGCACGCAGGCCGAGGCGAGGTAGTTGTGCATGAGGGCAACGGCGTGGCGATCATCCGTCCGGCGTGCCGCGACCAGCCCCTCGCCATGCGTGGCGGAGATGTCGTCGAAGTAGCTGCGCATGTAGAAGAAGCGCCAGGCCGCCCGGGCCAGCCGCCACGCCATCGCCTCGTGGCCCTCGCGAGCGGCCTGCCGGACGAGGGAGTTCAGATTGAGGCGCTGCTCCTCCAGCCACTCGAGGTCACCGGGCAGCCGCGCCGAGAGCAGATCGGGACGCAGAGGCGCCTCCAGGCGGAGATTCCGGTCGACCAGGCGCTTCTCCTCCATCGGCGCGGAGACCACCACGACCGAGTGCAGGAGGTGATCGAGGAGGCCCGCCACCACCGCTTTCCGGATCGGCTCCGGGTCCGTCTGGAGTGACAGTTCGTAGGCGTACTGCCGCATCAGATCGTGCAGGCGGTAGCGCCCGTCGGCGATCTCCTCCACCAGGTGACGGTCGACCAGTTCGTCGATCAGGTCGGCGGCCTCGTCCAGTGGCAGATCGGTGAGCGCGCCCACCATGGCGGTGTCGTAGTGACCCGCGGCGACCAGTCCCAAGGACCGGAAGACGCGCCTGGCCGAGCTGTCCAGCGGCTCGTACGATTCGGCGAAGGCCTCGACCACGGTTCGCGCCTCCGCCTGCAACCGGGGAAGGAACGCCGGCTTCCCCGACAGCCGGCGAACCATGTCGGACATGGTCCACGCCGGGCGATGGGCCAGCCGCGTGCCGGCCAGCCGGATGGCGAGCGGCAGCCCTCCGCAGATGCGCACCATCTCCGACGCGCCGTCGGGATCGGCCCTGACCCGCTGCTCGCCGACGAGGGACGTGAGCAGGGCCAACGCTTCGGACTCGGGCAACACGGAAAGCGACACCGGAGGCCGCTCGGTGAGCGCCAGGAGCCGACGCCGGCTGGTCACCAGGACCACGGCACGACCGGTGGCGGGCAGCAGGGGCTCGACCTGCGCGCTGTCCGCGGCGTTGTCGAGCACCACCACGGCCCTGCGGAGGGCGAGTTCCCGCCGCCACATCTCGATCCGGTCGGGCAGCTCCCCGGGGATCCGACCGGCCGGCAGACCGAGCTGGCGGAGCAGGGTGACCAGGGCGGATGCGGGTGGGACCGGCGCACCCTCCGCATGGCCACCGAGGTCGACGAACAGTTGCCCGCCGGGAAACCGGTCCGCGAGACGGTGGGCGAGGTGGACCGCGAGGGTTGTCTTGCCGCAGCCCGCCATGCCGTCGATCACCCGCACCACCGGCCCTGCCTCGTCGGCGGCGATGTCGCCGAGCGTCCGCTCGATGACCTCCCGCCGTCCGACGAAGTCCGGCACCACCCGGGGCAGCCAGTTCGCACCCCGGCCGGCATCCTCGTTCCGCCCGACCGCAGCGGCTTCCACCGGGCCGCCCGCGGGTCTCCGCCGCGCCCGCCGGGCGTCGAGCGTGGCACGGTGGACCCGCTCCAACTCGGGCCCGGGTGGCACACCGAGCTGCGCGGCGAGCGCGTCGCGCGCGGCCTGATAGACGGCGAGCGCCCCGCTCACGTCGTGGGTGCCGATGAGCGCCCGCATGAGCAGGGCCTGGGCGGGTTCGCGCAGCGGATACCGCGATGCGTGTGCACGCAGGAGCGGGAGAGCCAGGTCGGCGCGATCGGTCCGCAGCCGCAGCTCGGCCAGCAACTCCACGGCCGACTGCCGGTCGCGGTCCACCGCCTCGCGCCGCGCCGTCAGGCCAGGTCCCAGCGGCAGCCCGGCGAGCAGCGGACCCGACCAGGCGTCGACCACCTCCGCGAGCAGCGGGATGGCTTCGATAGGTCTGCCCTGATCGGCCATGTTCCGTGCGTCGTGCCAGCCGGGCGACAGGCGGTGCAGGTCGATCCGGTCCTCGTCGATGTGAAGTCGGTAGCCCCCGGGTTCGCGGACGATTGCAACTCGCCCGTCACCAGCCGAGTTGAGGCTCCGCCGCAGATTAGCGGCGTACGTACGGACGTTGGGTACGGCAGAACGCGGCGGGGCCTGCGGCCACAGCTCGTCCACCAGTTCGTCCACGGTGACCAGCCGGCCGACATGGAGGGCGAGCATCGCCAGTACAAGCTGCTGCTTGGGCGTTCCGAGTGCCAGGCCCGCCCCGTCGAACCGCACCGCCAGGCCGCCGATGACTCGAATTTCCACGAGGACTGCTCCGCTTTGCTGACGCCTCCTCCAAGCCGAACCGACAGACTAATTCATGTGCCCATTGGTCGCCGCCCGGACGGGACCGACCGCACCACGCCCTGCCGACCGCACGTTCAGCCAACCCGGTGATAGAAGTCGGCCAAAGCACGGTTGAAATGTTTCCCTTGCGGGGCAAGGCTGACAGGCGCGCTCCACCGCAAATTCCAGATGGCAGTCAGCGACCACGCCGACACGAGCAGATACGGCTCGCTTCGCTCCGCACACTTCTTGTGGACAGAACGTCATATAGCGGTGGCTACTTACTTATATTGCGCATACCGACATTCATTCTTTGATATCGGCCATCTCCTCCTCTAACCTGCTCTTCACCAAGCAGGGCGCAAATTACGCGCAACGAGACGTTTGAGGGGGTCGAGAACGATGCGTAGCACCGAATGGACCTGACAAATGTTCCGGTCACGTATCCGATTTCGACTTCAGCATTCAGAGGAGGGCGGAGCAGTGCGCAGCACCGAATGGACCTGAGCGGTGTTCCTCATCTGCCGGGAGCGGTAGGCTGCCTGTCAGCGCATGGTGATCGTGAGCGACAGGTGATGCCGGTTGAGCCGCACGGCGGACGGTCGAAGAGCTGTCGAACCGCGCCTGCGTGCGCTCGTGTTCACTTTGGTCGCGTGCGCGACGGTGGTCGCGCTCGTTGCCCTCTTCTCGACCCGGAAGCAGCTCCCGAATTCCGTCGGCAACATCGTCACCATCACGTCCCTGGTGGTGACGATCGCGCTGGCCACGGTCATCAAGACCCCCCTGCGGATCCGGTCGACCACGCTGGCGTTCGCCTGGGTCGAGACCGCAATCGTCATCGGGCTCGCCGTCGCACCGCCCTCCTGGGTGATCCTCGTGACGGGCATCGGTGTCGCCTTCGGGTCGGTGACCCGTCTGGCTCCCATCAAGATGGCGTTCGCCATCGCGAAGCACACATTGGTGGCCGGCGGCGCCACCGTCGCCATCCTGCTGATGGGGGACGCCTGGCCGCCACGCGAACCGCTCGGCATCGTCCTGCTGCTGGGCGTCGTCTACCTGGTCGCAGCACTGCTGGATGACGTTCTCGCGATGCCGGTCATCGCGCTCGCCTCGGGCACGCCGATCTCCCGCCAGTTCCGCGTCGACCTGGACCTGCGGGTCGCCGGCTTCGCCGTCCGGTTCGTGGTGGCCGCCTGCACCGTGCTCATCCTCCGGGCCGACCCCCGGCTGCTGCTGGCCGTGCCGCCGCTGGTGCTCAGCCTGCACCTCGCCTACTCGACGCGGGTCCGCACACGCACCGAGCAGCAGGCCTGGCAGCGGCTCGCCCGGGCCACCGACGCGCTCAACGTGGTCGACCTCGACCAGGTGCTGACCACCGCCGTCACCGAGGCCGCCGAGCTCTTCTCCGCCGACGAGGTCGAGATCGAGCTGCGCGACCGGGGGCGCACGGTCCGCGGCAACGCCGGCGGCATCGCGTACGACGGGGCGGCATCCGAGCCGAGCACGGTGAACGGCAGGGTCATGCCGGTCGCGCTGGAGGGGCACGACCGGGCGGTGGACCTCGGCGTGCTGCGACTGCGGTTCGCCGGGCCGGTCGAGCTGTCCGAGCGGGAGCAGTACACCCTGCGCACCTTCGCCTCGGCGCTCTGCACCGCCGTGCGCAACGCCCAGGCGTACGCCGAGCTGGCCCGGATCGCCGACGAGCACGCGTACGCCGCCACCCACGACGCGCTCACCGGGCTGTCCAACCGCCGGCACCTGCTCGACGAGGGCACCGAGCAGCTCACCAACCGGCACGCCGAAGGCGTCACCGCCCTGGTGCTGATCGACCTCAACCACTTCAAGGAGGTCAACGACACCCTGGGGCACGGCGCCGGGGACCGGGTGCTCACGCAGGTCGCCGACCGGCTGCGCGGCGCGGCCCGCCCCGACGACCTGGTGGCCCGCCTCGGCGGCGACGAGTTCGCCGTGCTGCTGCGCGGCCTGCCCGCCCCGGCGGTCGCCGCGCACCGGGCCGAGGCGCTGCTGACCGCGCTGCACGAGCCGCTCGACCTGGACGGCATGCGGATCAGCGTGGAGGCCAGCGGCGGCATCGCGGTCGCCCCGGCCAGCGGCGGCATGCCCGAGCTGCTGCGGCGCGCCGACGTGGCGATGTACCAGGCCAAGCGGGCCGGCCAGCGCATCGCCACCTATGCCCCGACCCGCGACACCGCCGACCTGGGCCGGCTCACCCTCGGTGGCGAGCTGCCCCGGGCGGTCGCCGACCACGAGTTCACCGTCAACTTCCAGCCGATCGTCGACCTGGGCAGCGGCGAGGTGATCGGCGCCGAGGCGCTGGCCCGCTGGCACCACCCCACGCACGGCATGATCGACCCGCTGCGCTTCATCGAGGCCGTCGAGCGCTCCGGGCTGCTGCCCGCCTTCGCCGAGGCGATCCTCGACCAGGCTCTCATCGCCGCCGGCTCGTGGCGGGACGCCGGCTTCGACCTGCCGGTCTCGGTCAACGTGTCGCCACGCAGTCTCCTCGACGCCCGCTTCCCCGGTGCGGTGCTGGCCCGGCTGCGGGCGCACGACCTGCCGCCGGACCGGCTCGTGCTGGAGCTGACCGAGACCCTGACGCTCAGCCAGCTCGACGTGGTCGACCGCGTGCTCAGCCGGCTCCGCGACTCCGGCGTACGGCTGGCCCTGGACGACTTCGGCACCGGCTACTCGTCGCTCTCGCTGCTCTCCCGGATCCCCGTGCACGAGCTGAAGATCGACCGGAGCTTCGTCACGGCGATGGAGAGCGCCGCCGAGGCCGCCGCGGTGATCCGCTCCACCCTGGACCTGGGCCGCAGCCTCGACCTGACCGTGGTGGCCGAGGGCGTGGAGAGCGAACCCCAGCGGCGGGCGCTCTGGGAGCTGGGCTGCGCCGCCGGGCAGGGCCACCTGTTCGCCCGGCCGCTGCCGTCCGGCACGCTGCTCGCCGCTCTCCAGCGGGGAGCCGGCGGTCGGCCCGGCGCCCTCGCGCCGCCGCTGCACGACGCCGGCGCGGTGATCCGCCTGCCCGGCCGCCGCACCGGCGGTAGCCGCAACCGCACCGCCACCCCCTGACCACCGCCGCCCACCAAGATCCGCGACGGCGGCGCCGTACCCGTCTGCCAGACTGGCCCGCGTGACCGCCGACGCCGACCGGACCGACCCCGCCCTCCGCCGCTGGCAGGCGGTCGACACCGCCGCCGGTGGCCTCGGCCTCGACCTGGGCCTCTACGCCGTCTCCGCGGTCTTCGCGGCGGTCACCGCCGCCACCTCCACGCTGCTGCCGCACCGTGCCTGGGGCACCCTCGCCACGATCGGCTACGCCCTGGCGGCGCTCGCCGCGACCGCCCAGCTCCTGGCCCGACGCCGGCGTCCGGGCACCCCCCTCGCGGCCCTGCCCGCCCGCTGGGCGGTCACCGGCTTCGCCTGGGCCACCACCGCCCTGCTGCCGGTGGTCACCCAGAGCATCCAGCGGGCCGGCGGCCGGACCGACCGGGCGCAGGAGGAGGTGGTGGTGGTGGAGCACGCCGGCGCGCGGCTCGCCGAGCACGGCACCCCCTACCTCGGGCACGACGCGATCGCCGCCCTGCCGCCCGGCGAGCAGCTGCTCGGCTACACCCCCTACCAGCCCGGGATGGCGCTGTTCGGGCTTCCCCGGGCCGCCGTCGACACCTGGTGGACCGACGCGCGGGTCTGGTTCGCCCTGGTCACCGCGCTCGTGCTGGCCGCCGCCGTGCGCGCCCTCCGGACCCCCGCCGGCCCCACGGCACCCCGGCGGGACGCCGCCGTGCTGCGCGCCGCCCAGGCCGCCACCGTCCTGCCCATCTGCGCGCTCACCCTCGCCACCGGCGGCGACGACCTGCCCGTACTCGCGCTCTGCCTCCTCGCCCTCGCCCTCGCCGCCGCCGGCCGGCCCGGCCGCGCGGGCCTGGCGGTCGGCGCGGCCGGCGCGTTGAAGCTCTTCGCCTGGCCGGTGGCGGTCGTGCTGGTCGGCTGGGCCGTCACCCGTCGGGCCGGCACGCGCACCGCCCTGGGGGCGCTCGGCCTGCCGGTCCTCGCGCTGCTCCCCGTGCTGCTGGTCGACCGCGACGCCCTGGTGGAGAACGTGCTGCGCTTCCCGCTCGGGCACGGACTGGTGACCAGCCCCGCGCAGTCCCCGTTCCCCGGCCACCTGATCGCGAGCGCGCTGCCCGCCGGCCGGCTGGTCGCCGCCGCGCTGCTGGCCGCCGTCGCGGTGGCGATCGCCGTCCGGCTGCTGCGCCGCCCGCCGCGCACCGCCGCCGCCACCGCGCTGATCTGCGGGTACGGGCTGCTCGCCGCGATCCTGCTGATGCCCTCGACCCGCTTCGGCTACCTGCTCTACCCGATCGCCCTGCTGGTCCTCGCCCCCGCCCTCGCCCCCGCCGAGCACCGCCCCGAGGTCGCCTCCGGACCGCCTTTCCCGGCAACTGGGCGGCGCGGCCCGGCCGGAGGGCGTAGACCTGAGGCATGACCACCTACCGCGACCGCGCCGAGGCCGGACGCATCCTCGCCGACCGGCTCGGCGACATAGCCGGACCCGACGTCATCGTCCTGGGGCTGGTCCGCGGCGGCGTACCCGTCGCCCGGGTGATCGCCGAACGGCTCGGCGCGCCGCTGGACGTGCTGGTGGTCCGCAAGCTCGGCATGCCCTGGGCGCCCGAGGTCGCCTACGGCGCGCTCGGCCCCGGCGGGGTGCAGGTGCTCAACGACATGATCGCCGACCGGATCGACCCGGACGAGCGCGCCGACGTGCGCCGCCGCGAGCAGGCCGAACTGGACCGCCGCGAGCAGCTCTACCGGGGTGACCGCCCCCAGCTCGACCTGACCGGGCGCACCGCCGTCATCGTCGACGACGGGCTGGCCACCGGCGCCACCGCCCGCGCCGCCGTGCAGGTGGCCCGGCACCTGGGCGCCGCCCGCGTGGTGGTGGCCGTCCCGGTCGGCTCCGACCAGGCGTACGAGATGCTCGCCGCCGAGGCCGACCAGGTGATCTCCGACCAGACCCCACCCGACTTCGCCGCCGTCGGGGCCTACTACGACGACTTCCACGAGGTCTCCGACGACGAGGTGACGCAGGCGCTCACCGCCACCGCGTGATTTCACCGGGTACCTTCGGTGTCATGCAGCTCACCTGTCCCAAATGCCACGGAGAGATGCGCCAGTACGAGCGCAGCGGAGTGATCATCGACCAGTGCGGCGAATGCCGCGGCATCTTCCTCGACCGCGGCGAACTCGAGAAGCTGTTCGAGGCCGAGGCGAACTGGAACCAGCAGCACGGCGCGCGGCAGGCCGCTCCGGCCGGAGGCGGCTACACCCCGCCCCCGCCCCCGCCGCCCGCCGCCGCTCCCCACCAGCCCGGCTACGGCGCCGTCCCCCCGCCGCCCCCGCCGCCGCCCGGCCACGGCTACGCGCAGCCCGCGTACGGCCAGCAGCACTACGGCTACCACGGCCACTACCGCCGGAAGAAGAGGCACCAGGGCTTCCTCGGCGAGCTCTTCGACTGACCGTCGCCACGCCGGGCCGGCGACGCACCGGCCCGGCGTCACCGCCGTGCCGAGTCCGCCACGCCGTGGCAGGCTGCACGACATGACGGCGATCCGGCAGCACGAGGCGCTGGCGCAGGCGTACGACGGCATCACCGCCGTCGTCACCCCACTCGACGACGCCGGCCTGCAACGACCCACCCGCTGCCGGGGTTGGCTCGTCGCCGACCTGCTCTTCCACGTGCTCTGCGACGCGCAACGGGCGCTCGTCGCCCTCGCCAGCCCGGCACCCGGCCCGGCCGACGTCGACGACGTCAGCTACTGGCGCGCGTTCAGCCCCGGCGGCGACGACGAGGCGAGCGTGAAGCACGCCTGGTGGGCCCGCCGCTCCGCCGCCGCCTTCGACCGGCCCAGCGGTGTGGTGCGCATCTGGTCCGACACCGCGCCCGCCGCCGCGCGGGCGGCCGCCGCCGTGGACCCCGACGGACACGTGACCACGCAGGGCCACGTGCTGCGCGTACCCGATTTCCTCGCCACCCTGACCACCGAGGCGGTCATCCACCACCTCGACCTGGTGGTGGACCTGCCCGACGCGCCGCTCCCCGCGGAGGCCCCCACCCGGGTGGCGGTGGCCACCGTGGACGGGCTGCTCCCCGACGACGCGGTCCGGCCGACCGGCTGGGACGACCGGGACTACCTCCTCAAGGCCACCGGCCGGCTCCCGCTCACCGACCGCGACCGGCTGGAGCTGGGGGAGGCCGCCGGCTGGTTCCCCCTGCTCGGCTGACCGCTCCGCCGCTGCGGGTCAGACGATGGCCATGTCGACGAAGCGGGACAGGTGCAGCTGCGCGGCCACCGTCACCGTGTCGGTCGGGCCATTCCTGTGCTTGGCGACAATGAAATCCGCCTCCCCGGCTCGCGGCGACTCCTTGTCGTAGTAGTCGTCGCGGTGCAGAAGCAGGACCACGTCGGCGTCCTGCTCGATCGAGCCAGATTCGCGCAAATCGGACAGCTGAGGTCGCTTGTCGGTGCGCTGCTCGGGGCCACGGTTCAGCTGGCTCACCGCGATCACCGGGCACTCGACCTCCTTGGCCAGCAGCTTCAGGCCACGGGACAGGTCCGCGACCTCCTGCTGCCGGCTCTCGGTGCGCTTCGGTGAGGTCATCAGCTGGAGGTAGTCGACCACGATCAGCTTGAGGTCGTGCTTCTGCTTGAGCCGACGCGCCTTGGCCCGGATCTCCATGAGGTTCATGCTCGGCGTGTCGTCGACGAAGAGCGGTGCCTCGCTGATCTCGCCCATGCACCGGGCGAGCTTGGTCCAGTCGTCGTCGGAGAGCTGGCCGCTGCGCAGCACGTGCAGCGGGACGCGCGCCTCGGCCGAGAGGAGTCGCATGACGATCTCGACCTTGCTCATTTCCAGCGAGAAGATCGCCGACGCCTGGTTGTAGCGGATAGCGGCATTCCGGGCAAAGTCCATAGATGCTGTACTTTTACCCAAGCCAGGCCGGCCGGCCACGATGATGAGCTGCCCCGGGTGCAGACCGTTGAGCAGGCGGTCGAGGTCGCTGAACCCGGTCGGCACCCCGGTCATCACGCCGCCCTGGGCGCCCACCGCCTCGATCTCGTCGAGGGTCGGCTGGAGCATGTCGGCCAGGACGGCGAAGTCCTCGCTGACCCGCTTCTCGGTCACCTCGTAGACGGCCTGCTGGGCGAGGTCGACGACGTCGTCGACGTCCCGGCTGCCGCCCTGACCGGTGCCGTAGCCGAGCTGGACGATCCGGGTGCCGGCCTCGACCAGCCGGCGGAGCACGGCCCGCTCGCCGACGATGCGGGCGTAGTAGGCCGCGTTGGCCGCGGTGGGGACGCTGGCGATCAGCGTGTGCAGGTAGGGCGCGCCGCCGATCCGGGCCAGGTCGCCGGAGTCGGCGAGCGCGGCGGCCACGGTGATCGGGTCGGCCGGCTCACCCCGGCCGTAGATGTCGAGGATCGCGTCGAAGATGGTGGCGTGCACCGGGCGGTAGAAGTCGTTCGACTTGAGGATCTCGACGACGTCGGCGATGGCGTCCTTGGAGAGCAGCATGCCGCCGAGGACGCACTGCTCGGCGGCCACGTCCTGAGGCGGGGTCTTCTCGAACTGGCCGTCCCGCTGCGCCGGCGGGGGTGGCTGCCCCCCGGCCCGCTCCGAGCGCGTCTCGTCGGTGACCGACACGGGTCCCCCCTTGCTGCGTCGGATCGGATCCAGCTTCGCCGCCGGGTGTGACAACTTCCGACGACCCTCCGGTCGATCGGGGGCCATCGCCCGGGCGGTCGGGGGACCACGATACGGAAGCCGAGGTCAGCCGCTCAACAGCACCGGTGGACGAGCCTCGGGACAACCTGTGGACGCCGGTGGACGGGCATGTGCGCAGGGTGTGCACAGGGTGTGGATAAGTGATGGGGAATTTCGGCTCGCTCGGCGCTGACCTGCGGTTCTTTAATCCCCACCCTGTGGACGGAAGATTTCGGGTCGAGCTTGGGCGCCTTTCGTCCCGTACTATCTCTGCGAACGGCTACACCTGGACAGCGGATTGCGCTATGGGTTGAGAAGGGTCACGCTCCGGCCGTGAGAAACCGGGACTGGGGAAGCGGGGAGGGCAGCCCGCGCGAACGCCGCCCGAGACCCTCCTGGGCCGCTCCCGCCGGTCCGCTCCCGATCGAGTCGTCCGCCCCCGAGAGCTACCGCACACCGAGCCGCCGGCGCGCCGTCGAGCGTGGCCAGGACGAGCCGGCCGAGACCTACCTTCCACGGTGGGCGCTGGAATCGGGGATCCGCCGGGCCGACGGCGGAGGCCGGCACGCCGCGCGCGACGACGAGGACGTGGAGCCGCCGTACTCGGGTGGGGGCTGGCGGGACGAGCCTGCCCGGCGCCGCTCGGACGACCGCCGCGACCTGCGCGCCATCGGCGCCGGCCCGGTGTCGGACCACACCGCCGAGTGGACCATGGACACCCCGCAGGATCAGGGGTACGTGGGGAGCCGGCGGGCCGACGGGGTCGAGGGTGAGCCGGTGTCCGGGGTGGCCCCGCGGAGCCGGCCGCGTCGCGCGGCGACCCGGCGGCCGCAGGTGACCTGGTCGGGGCTGGAGGAGTCGCCCGCGTCGGGCGAGGACGGTGACCGGTGGGAGGCCGAGCGGCCGACCCGGCGGAGCCGGCGCGTGACGGCGGATTCGTGGTCACGGCCGGCGGTGGACCCGTGGGAGCGGGGCCGGGCGGCCGAGCCGGATCCGGTGGAGCAGCCGGCGGTCGACCCGTGGGACGCGTCGGGCGTGCACGCATGGGGTCGTCCCGCCGGCGCCGGCCGGTGGGAGCAGGCGGAGGGCCGCTGGGACCGAACGGAGCACACCGGCGAGTGGGACCGGTTCACGGACACCGGCACGTGGGACCGGCGTGCCGAGACCAGCGCGTGGGATCGGCGTCCCGGCACCGGCCAGTGGGACCGGCCCGATGACACCGGCCAGTGGGACCGGGTCCGGGAGACGGGTGCCTGGGACCGGTACGCGGAGGTCAACCCGTGGGACCGGACGGCGCCGCCGGTGCCGCGCCGGGAGGGTTGGGCGTCGCCGGAGCGGGCCGAGGCGTTCTGGTCCGGGACGCGGCTGGCCGGTGACGACCCGCGCTGGACGGAGACGCCGCCGTCGGCCCCTCGCTCGCCGATGGTCGCCTCCACCGCGCCCCGCCCGGCGCCCGCCCGGCGGCCGGTGGAACCGATGGCGGCAGGCCGGGCCGGCGCGCCGACGTTGCGGCGGCGGGTGGAGACGGTCGGCGGCTCGTGGGGGCGCCGGCTGGAGGACGACCTGCTCGACCCGGATCCGGGTGGGCCGCTGCGGCCCCTGGTCTACACGGCCGCGTGCTATCTGGTGCCGGCGTTGCTGCTGGTGGTCGGGCTGGTGTTCCTCGACGGGCAGCCTCCGGCGGGGTGCGTCACGGACATCACCGGGGGTGGTTGTGAGTCGCCGCGGGCGCACGCCGTCGCCTCGTTGGTGGCGGGGGCGCCGCGGTTCGGGTTGGCGCTGCTGAGCAGTCTCGTGGTGGCGGTGATGCTGCGTCGGGTCGGCACGACCTGGCGGTCGGCGACGGTGGCGTTGGCGGCGGCCGTGGTGGGCGGTGGGCTCTCCACCGTGGTGATCAGCGCGGTGACGGGCCAGCCGATCGGGTGACGCACGGCCGGGCGACTCCGGCCGGACATGCGGAAGGGCCCGCACCGGGTGTCGGTGCGGGCCCTTCCGTCGTGCTGTCGGGTGTCAGCCCTTGACCACGTTCAGGTCGAACTTGGCGGTCACCTCGGGGTGCAGCCGGATGCTGACCGGGTAGGCGCCGAGCGACTTGATGTGGCTGGGCAGCACCAGCCGGCGGCGGTCCAGGGTCGGGCCGCCGGCCGCCTTGACGGCGTCGACGATCTCGGCCGGGGTGACCGAGCCGAAGAGCCGGCCGCCGTCGCCGGCGCGGGCCTTCAGGTTGACCTTCAGACCCTCGACCTGGGCCTTGACCTCGTTGGCGTGGTCGAGGTCGCGGATCTCACGGGCCGCGCGGGCCCGCTGGATGACCGTGACCTGCTTCTCCGCGCCCTTGGTCCAGGCGATCGCGAAGCCCTGCGGCAGCAGGTAGTTACGGCCGTAGCCGTCCTTCACCTCGACGATGTCGCCCGGGGCACCGAGGCCGGACACCTCCTGAGTCAGGATGATCTTCATGTCGGTGCCTCCTCTCAGCGGGTCGTGGCCGTGTACGGCAGGAGCGCCATCTCGCGGGCGTTCTTGACCGCACGGGCGATCTGCCGCTGCTGCTGCGAGGTGACGCCGGTCACCCGCCGAGCGCGGATCTTGCCGCGGTCGGAGATGAACTTGCGCAGCAGCGCGGTGTCCTTGTAGTCGATGTAGGTGATCCCGTCCTTGTCGAGCGGGTTCACCTTCTTCTTCGGCTTGCGAAGTGCCGCAGCCTTGGCCATTGCTCTTGCTCCTGGTTTGCGATCGCGGGCGCTCGGCGCCATTAGAACGGGGGCTCCTCGTCGAAGTTTCCGCCGCCCGAACCACCGCGCGAGGGAGCCGGGGCAGCCGAGGCCCAGGGGTCGTCGAAGTTGCCTCCGCCGCCACCCTGGCCACCACCACCACCGAAGCCGCCACCGCCACCCGAGCGGGACATCTTCTGCACCTTCGCTGTGGCGTAGCGCAGCGACGGGCCGATCTCGTCGACCTCCAGCTCGATGACGGTGCGCTTCTCACCCTCGCGCGTCTCGTACGACCGCTGGCGCAGCCGGCCGGACACGATCACCCGGGCGCCGCGCTGCAGCGACTCGGCGACGTTCTCGGCGGCCTGCCGCCAGACCGTGCACGAGAGGAACAGCGGCTCGCCGTCCTTCCACTCGCCGGACGCCTTGTCCATGAAGCGGGGCGTCGAGGCGACGCGGAACTTGGCGACCGCCGCCCCGGAGGGGGTGAACCGCAACTCGGGGTCATCGGTCAGGTTGCCGATGACCGTGATGGTGGTGTCTCCTGCCATGACCATCTCCTCGCGCACTCATCTCTGTGCCCTACAGGCTCTCAGAGCCCTCCGACAGCGTCGATGAGGCTTGATCCGGACGTGCCGGGTCTAGATGCTCAGCGCATCTCCGGGCGGATGACCTTGGTGCGCAGCACCGACTCGTTGAGTCGGAGCTGACGGTCCAGCTCAGCCACGGCCTCCGGCGACGCCTGGAGGTCGATGACGGCGTAGATGCCCTCGGCCTTCTTGTTGATCTCGTACGCGAGGCGCCGGCGGCCCCACACGTCGGTCTTCTCCACCGAGCCACCCGCGGTCCGGATCACGTTCAGGTACGTGTCGAGCGACGGGGCGACGGTGCGCTCCTCGAGGCTGGGGTCGAGGATCACCATGACTTCGTAATGACGCAAGACGTGCTCACCTCCTGTGGGCTAAGCGGCCACGGTCCTTCCGTGGCAGGAGGTCGTGCGTCGTGGCCCGCGACCGGTGCCCGGGGGAACCCGGCCGGACGCGGACAACCGGACCAGGATACCCGGTCCGGACGATCATGCCGGGGCAGGTCGCCCCGGGCTCCGGAACGCGGCGACAGGGGCCCACCCCCGGCTCGCGTACCGGAAGGTGGACCCCTGTCCACGGGGCCGCGGGGCGTCCCGTCCGCATTCCTTGGGTGGGACCTGGGGAGGAACGACCACACCGATGAGGTTGGATCGAGGACGCCCCGCGGAGCTTTATCGTGTTGTTACCTGGTCTGACCATACAACGGCTCTCGTCACCTCTTGGGGGAAATGGAGGAATTCGCCGGACTGGTTCTGCGGCGGCCTTCAGGTGTGACGAGCGGATCCCGCCCCGTCGTGCCGGGCCGCACGGCGGGGCGTCCCGTTGCCGGGGGTCTCGGCTTCACCCGCACGCGCTGTGGACCCGCGTCCGGCCGGAGCGTCGACCATCGATCCCACCTCGGACAACGACCACCAAGCCGGGTGGTGACGCGATCCGTACCGCGGAACGCCCGCGCGCGGGAACCCCGGGCG
The DNA here is from genome assembly GCF_900091435.1 of Micromonospora chaiyaphumensis. Classification (GTDB taxonomy): domain Bacteria; phylum Actinomycetota; class Actinomycetes; order Mycobacteriales; family Micromonosporaceae; genus Micromonospora; species Micromonospora chaiyaphumensis. Next base: position 350,994 of record NZ_FMCS01000006.1, on the reverse strand, counting down.
TCGGAGGCGCGACGTAGGCTGCCCTGCATGCGAATCGGAGCCCACGTCGATCCGACCGACCCGCTGGCCGAGGCGGCCGCCCGGGACGCCGAGGCGGTGCAGTTCTTCCTCGCCGATCCCCAGGGCTGGAAGGCCCCGAAGCCGCGCGAGGACGCCGACCGCCTCCGGGCCGCCGACGTCGACCTCTACGTACACGCGCCGTACGTCATCAACGTGGCCACGCTGAACAACCGGATCCGCATCCCCAGCCGCAAGCTGCTGCTCGGCCACGCCGCCGCCGCGGCGGCGGTCGGCGCCCGCGGGCTGATCGTGCACGGCGGCCACGTCAACGCCGGTGACGACCTCACCGTCGGCTTCGACAACTGGCGGAAGACCTTCGCGTACGCGGCGGACTCGGGCGGCTTCCCGCTCCCGATCCTGATCGAGAACACCGCCGGCGGCGACAACGCCTGCGCCCGGCACCTCGACGCGCTGGCCCGGCTCTGGGACGCGCTCGGCGACTACGAGGTGGGCTTCTGCCTCGACACCTGCCACGCGCATGCCGGGGGCGAGGACCTGCTGGGGCTCGTCGACCGGGTGAAGGCCATCACCGGCCGGATCGACCTGATCCACGCGAACAACTCCAAGGGCGCGTTCAACTCCGGCCAGGACCGGCACGACAACCTCACCGGCGGCACGATCGACCCGGAGCTCGTGGTCGCGGTGATCCGGGCGGCGGGCGCGCCGGTGATCGTGGAGACCCCCGGCGGCACCGAGGGCCAGGCGGCCGACATCGCATTCCTGCGCGGGCAGCTGGGCCCGACCGCATGACCACCGAGCAGTCCGACGCGACCGGCGATCGGGCCGACAGCGACCCGGCGGCGGCCACCGGCGAGACCGCGTCCGGCGCGAAGCCGAAGGCGACGAAACGTCGAAAGGCTCCGAAGAAGGACGTCCCGGCGGGTGGGGCATCGTCGGACGGGACGGGGACCGACGGCGAAGCCGGGACCGACAGCCGTATCGGTGGCAAGGCCGGAAAGGCCGGCACGGACGGGAAGGCCGGCACGGACGGGAAGGCCGGCAAGGACGGGAAGACGGCGGGCGACGGCAAGGCCGGCACCGACGGAAGGGCCGCGACCGACAAGAGCGCGACCGACAAGGGCGCGACCGGAAGTCGGGCCGAGGCCGGCAGGGCCGGGGCTGACGGCAAGGGCGGCGAGAAGCCCGCCGATCCGTGGACGGCGTTCGGTCCGGCTCCCGATCCGGTGCTCACCCGGCCCCGGCGGGTGGTCCGCGCGGTGGGCCGGTTCCTGGTGCACGAGTGGACCCTGGCCGCCGTCGCCGCGCTGGCGCTGGCCGTGCTCATGACCTGGCCCACGCTGCGCTACCCGCGCTACACGCTGCCGCAGGACTACTGGGACCCGAGCCTCCAGGCGTGGCAGATGGCCTGGTCCGGCCACATCCTGCTGACCGACCCGGCGCAGCTGTGGACCTCGAACACGTTCTTCCCCGAGCCGTGGAGCTTCGCCTTCTCGGACACGCTGCTCGGCTATGCCCCGGCCGGCATGATCGGGGTCGGCCCCGGGGACGCCCTGCTGCGCTACAACATCATGTTCGTGCTGGCGCACGCCCTCGCCACGTTCGGGGCGTACGCGCTGGCGCGGCAGCTCGGCGCGGGCCGGATCGGCGGCGCGGTGGCCGGCGTCAGCTACGCCTACGCCCCATGGCTGCTGGCCCAGGCCGGGCACCTGCACATCATCTCCAACGGCGGCATCCCGCTGGCGCTGGCCATGCTGGCCCGCGGTCACGGCTGGTCGCTGCGGCACGGCTACCGGCCCCGGCGCCGGCACGCCGGCTGGGCGTTCGCGGGCTGGCTGGTGGCCGCCTGGCAGCTCAGCCTCGGCTTCGGCATCGGGCTGCCGTTCGCGTACCTGCTGGCCGGTGTCGTGCTGGTCTCGGCGCTCCTCTGGTTCGTGCGGCGGCGCCGGGTGAAGCGCCCGTTCGGCTGGCGGCTGTTCCTCGCCGACCTGCTCGGCGGGCTGGTGTTCGCCGCGGTGGGCGCGATGCTGGCCGTGCCGTACTTCAAGGTGGCGGAGCTGCACCCGAACGCCGCGCGGACGCTCGGCGAGATCCAGCTCTACTCGCCGCCGGCCAGCGGGTTCTTCACCGCCCCGGCGGAGTCGCGGATCTGGGGTGGGCTGCACGAGGGCGCCCGCGCCGTGCTGCCGTGGCACCCGGAGATGACGCTGCTACCCGGCTTCGTGCTCTACGCGCTGGCGGCCGGCGGGCTGTTCTTCTCGGTCTGGCGGGTGCGCCACCGGATCTTCCTGCTGGCCGGGGTGCTGGTGACGATGGCGCTGGCCATGGGCACCCGGTTCCTCGACGGCCGGTTCACCTACGTGCCGCTCTTCGAGCACCTGCCGGGCTGGAACGGGTTGCGCACGCCGGGCCGGATGATGCTCTGGACGACCCTTCTGCTCGGCCTGCTCGCGGCCGGCGCGGTCACCGCGTTCTGCGCCCGGGTACGCGAACTCGCCGCCGAGCGGGTCCCGGCCTGGCCGGGCCCGTGGCTGCGACTGGCCACCCTGGTGCCGCTGCTGCTGGTCCTCGTGGAGGGGTTGAACGTCACCCCGCACCCGGTCGTGCCGCAGCAGCCGGCGGTGCTGCGGACGGTCGACGGTCCGATGCTGGTGCTGCCGAGCAGCCAGAACCTGGACCAGCCGGTGATGCTCTGGTCGACCGACCGCTTCCAGCCGATGGTCAACGGCGGCAGCGGCTTCACCCCGAACGCCCAGGCTCAGGCGCGCGAGGCGACGGTCAGCTTCCCCGACTTTGGCAGCGTGGACTACCTGCGGAAACTGGGCGTGAAGAACGTGGTGGTGCTGCGCGACCGGCTCGGCGGCACCCCGTGGGAGGGGATGCTCGACCGGCCGGTCGACGGGCTGGGTGTGACCCGGGAGGAGGTCGGCGACGCCGTGGTGTTCCGGCTGTGACCTCTGTCGTCGGGGCACCAGCAGCCTGCGACGCGACGAGGATCGATGACGCCCCGAGCACCGGCGGCGGTGACAGCATGGCCCGGTAGGCACATCCACAACGGGTAAACGTGCCTACCGGGCGGTTGTCTCCGGAGGTCAGCCCACGCAGTAGTCCATCCACTGGCTGGTCGCCGCGTAGTAGAAGTGCAGACAGGCCTTCGGGCTCTGGTTCGCCGCGGCCATCGGGGTCCACCCCGTCTCGCCTGCGTAGGCGGCCAGCGTCTTCTTGTACGTCACCGAGGTGCCCTTGATCTGCGCCTCGCCGGTCGATCCCCCGGAATTCGTGTAGCGGGTCCAGTACGCCTGGCAGGTCGACGAATAGCGCAGCTCGATGTAGACGCCGTTCTTGGCCTGGCCATCTGCCTTAGTGACGCCCGTGCACCCCAAAGCGTTCGGGTCCTTGCCGTTGCACGACAGGTAACCCGAACCGCCGCCGTTTCGGCAGAGGTCGGGGTCCGTTGTGGTTGAGGCCGACGCAGCGCCCGGTGCGGCCAGGACCGCGGTCATCACGAACATCGACGCGACGGCCATCTGCCGTACGCGGGCGGAATGCTTCGCCAGGAACATGCTCAACTCCTCGGATCGGCTGACTGGGAAGGAAGCTAGAGAACCTCATCACGGTCCTCTCACCCTTCGGCCACTACGTGCGACGGCTCGGCACGACCCGCGAAGAAAGCGATGCCTTGCGTTCGGTCGTTGAGCGGAGGCCATCTCCCCAGCGCCGCATACACCTGCCCAACGCGGTGACCAGACGATGAGCGGTCGGTGAGGTTCCGGACGACGCTGCCTCCCACGGGCTGCGCCGTCCACCTCTCCTGTTTCCCGGCGCGGCCGACCTCGAGAAGGGGAAGCGGTTGAGAAATCGCACAACCAGCAGAAGATGGTTGGCGGGCGTCGGGTTCGCCACCGTCGCCCTGGCGCTGAACCCGCTGTCTGCGGGCGCTGCGGAGCGTCCAGCGGCCAAGCCGGTCGCACCACCTGCCAGCGCCACCTCCGCCGGTCCGGGCGCATCCACCGACGGGCACACGGCCACTCCCGCGCAGCGGGCGCGCATGGCTTTGGAAGCACCGTTGGCGCAGGCCGCGGTGCGGATCAGGACAGCCGCACAGGCCAAGCCCTCGGGCTTCGCCGGCGTTGCCCTCGACGACGGCAAGGTACAGGTCTACTGGAAGGGATCCGTCCCGGCTGAGATGCAGGCGGTCCTCGACCAGGAGAGCCGGAAGGTCCCGGTGCGGGTACGGACCGCTGCCTGGTCGGCCCAGGAGATGGACCGGGCCGCCGCCGCGCTGAACCGGAAGGTCCGGATCGGCGGCGAGAGCACGGTGTCGTCGATCGGTTGGTCGGTTCGGGGAACCGGCCTGCGGGCCACCCTCCACGCTCGGGCCGGGACGACGCCACGGTTGCCGGACGTCGGCGTGCCGGTGACGGTCGTCCGGGAACCGGCGCCGCGTACCGGAGCGGTGAAGCCGAGCACCGACAGCCCCCGGACGCCGGCCCGGCAGAACTGGGCCACCGCCAAGGATGGGCTGTCGGCCGCGTCGGTGACGTGGCCGGATCCGAGCCGGCAGGATGACACCACCCCGGCCTGGGCCGGCGCCCACCTCATCAATTCCAACGCGACCGGAGGGAACGGCGGCTGGCAGACGCGGCTGGCGGACAGCACGGTCGCCGATGCCGACACGAAGTGGCACTGCACCTCCGGCTTCCCGGTCCGGCACGACTCCGGGGCGGAGCTGATGGTGGTGCCGTCGAGTTGCGCCCGTCCTGCCCACGCGCTCGTCGACCCGAGCGGCGACGCGGTCAACGACACCGCCGGAACCAGCTCCGGGTGGTACGCGCCGAGCAGCGGGGTCAGCCTCGTCAAGCCGAAGGGTGGCGCCGAGCCGTTCGTCTACGACGGTGACGCATGGACCCAGAACGGTTGGCAGATTGCCGCCTGGGAATCCCCGATCGCCGGCCAACAGGTGTGCGTGTCGGGTGCGGAGCGGGGCACGCTCTGTGATGCGGAGATCGGCGACGAGGTGGGCACCCGCACCGCCTCGATCTCGAACTCGCAGGGTGGCGGGGATCAGGCTTTCGGATTGACCTCGCTGGACACGTCCTACCACAGCGGCCCGGTCCGGCCCAACAACAAGCCGTACACGCTGAAGGACGGCAGCCCCTGCTTCGGCTTCGATTTCCTCGAGGATTTCGACGCGGACTACTGCTCGCCCTACCCGCTCGGTCCGGGTGACATGGGGGCCGTCGTGTACACCATCCCGGCGAACGGCCCACAGACCGGGGTGCTGGTGAAGGGCGTGCTGGTCAACCAGCATCAGGCTCCGGATGCCAGCCCGTACGGGTACGACTTCGTGGGCATCGACAAGATCGCGGCCAGCTTCACCGGCATCACCGCCCTGACCGTCGACAACGACCAGAAGTGAGGCCGACGGAGATGACTCTGTTCAAGGGATCGCGGCGGCGTCGCTGGACGCGGCACGCCGGCCTGCTGACCGTCGGTGCCGTAGGTGTCAGTCTGCTTCAGGGCCCCGTGGCGCAGGCTCGTCCGGAGCCGCAGCCGACGGCAAGGAGCAAGGCGCCGGTGGCCGCCGTGGCGACAGCCGATCGGGACCGGGTGCTGGGCAGCACGTGGCGCGGCTCGAAGGACCGGGCGTGGACGACCGCCGGCGATGCCGAGGGCTTTCACGTGCTGGTCGCCGACGCGGCCGACGGGTACGCGTGGCGCACGGCGGCGACGTTGCGCGAGGCGGGATTCGACACCGACCGGTGGATCGGCAACGCCTGTGTCACGTCCTCCGGACGCCGCGCCGTGGTGGTGTACGCGCCGCGTGCATTCACCAACAAGGCGGAGTTGAGTGCCCGGGGTGGCTTCACGGCCGTGGTCGACCTGGAGACCGGTGCGGTGACCAAGCTGAGGATCACCACCAGCCTTGCCTACTTCAATCCGGGGTGCGGCGCGGGTGAATCGGTGGCGCTGACCCAGGAGGGGGACGAGGAGCTGCCGGGCACCCGGCTGCTGCGCCTCGACGCCGAGCGGGGCACCGTACGCCCGAAGGTCGAGGTCAACGGCCAGTTCACCTCGGCCGTGCCGAGCTCGGACGGCTTCGTGGGCGCGCTCGGCGACCGGCTGGCCGCCGTCAGCGGGAAGGGCAAGGTGCGCACCCTCGCCACCAGCAATGGGGTCCCGTTCGCGGTCCGGCCGGATCGGGACGGCGGGGTGAACTTCATGGAACTGCAGGACACGGCGATGCGGGCCCGCCGGCTGAAGGGCACCCAGGTGGCCACGCTGGCGGAGGGATCGGCGGGCACCTTCGGGCTGGAGCGCGGCACCGGCGGCCGGGTGTTCCTTACCGGGCAGCCGAAGGCGGTCAAGCCGCTGCCGACCGCGGTCACGAGGCTGGCGGTGCCGGCCTCCGCGGAAGTCTCCACAACCGGCGCCCTGGCCTTCGAGCGGGTGATGACGGCGGGCGAGACGCTTCCGGGTGCCTCCATGCCGGCGGACGTGACGGTGCCGATCGAGCTGGACGCGCGGGTGCCGAGGACCGGTCGTACGGTCGCCTTCCGGTTCACCCCGGAGCGGAATGACCGAGCGACGGACAGTCCGGCGCTCGGGTCGCCCCGGCCGACGGCCGCCGGTGCCTCGGGCGCCCGGGCGACGGCGGACGACATGTTCGAGCCGTACACCCCGCAGGATCCTGATCCGTGGTGCTCGGTGCCGCGGAACGACATGGCAACCCTCGCCTACCACCCGCGTCCCCGTCAGATCGAGTGGGCGGTGGACTACGGCATCTTCGGCGCGCTGACCCAGACCCGCCCGGCCAACTACCGAGGCTTCGGTCTGCCGGCGTACTCGCCACAGGGAATGTTCCCACCGCGGCCCCTGGCCGGCGGCGGCCACGTGGCGGCGCAGATCATGCTTGGCATCCTGGCGCAGGAGTCGAACCTGTGGCAGGCGTCGCAGACCGAGTCCGGCGAGTACGGCAACCCGCTGATCGGCAACTACTACGGCCGGCGGTACTACGACGACGACACCAGTGACGACTGGCGGATCCACTGGGACGAGGCGGACTGCGGATACGGCGTCGGGCAGGTCACCGACGGCATGCGCAAGGCCGGCAAGGAGAAGCCGGGTGAGACTGCGCGGCCGGTGAACCACCAACGGGCGATCGCCCTGGACTACGCGGCCAACATCGCCGCGTCGCTGCAGATCCTTCAGGACAAGTGGAACCAGACCTACAACGCCGGCCTGCGGATCCACAACGCGGATCCGACCCGGATCGAGAACTGGTTCTTCGCGGCCTGGGCGTACAACAGCGGGTTCTACCCGAACAAGGGTGACGGCTCGCCGTGGGGCGTCGGGTGGGGCAACAATCCGATCAACCCCCGGTACGACCCGACCCGGCACCCGTTCCTGGACGTCCGGGACCCGTTCGACCCGGAGGACAACGTGCCGGTCTTCAGCGACGCGGCGCACCCCCAGGACTGGCCCTACCAGGAGAAGGTGATCGGCTGGGCGGCACAGTCCATCGACACCGGCGACGACGGCGTCGGGTTCCGTACCGCATTCTGGATCGGCGAGCCGGTCGACGCGCGGGTGCGGCGCACCCAGGCCAAGCCGAACATCTGGGTGTTCTGCGACAGCAGCAACAACTGCGACCCCCTGCAGAAGGTCCAGCCGAACGAGCCGGGCCTGGAAACCGAGAAGCCCGGCCCGTGCCTGCACAAGAACGCCGCCGGCCAGTACGACCTGAAGTGCTGGTACCACCAGCCGGTCAGCTGGAAGGGCGACTGCGAGGAGAGTTGCGGCTTCGAGGGAATCCGCTACGACGTGCCGGACAACTACTCCGAGCCGGCGGACGGCACGCACAACCCGCCGCAGTGCACGGCGAGCCAGTTGCCGACCAACGCGATCGTCGTCGATTACATCCGTGCCGGAACGAGAATGCCGCGGTGTTCCGGGGTGGACCCCCGCAACGACGGGTCGATGCAGTTGGAGTTCAAGGCCGGCTGGCCGGGTGAGTACACCTCCAAGGTCGACTTTCACCAGCTCGACAACGGCATGGGTGGGCACCACTGGTTCACCCGCGCCCGCGGGTCGAGCAAGTTCCAGGTGATCGCCACCTGGCGCCCGCCCGTGGAGTACTCCGGGTGGACGGGGATCTACGCGTACATCCCGAAGACGGGAGCGCGGGTGCCCGACGCCGTGTACGACATCTACACGGGTGACGGCCGGATCCGTCACGTGCAGGTGGACCAGGAGTATCACCACGGCTCGTGGGTGTGGTTGGGCAACTTCCAACTTCGTTCCGGGGCGAGCGTGCAGCTGGATTCGCTCAAGCCGGCACCCTCGGAGAAGACGATCGGGTTCGACGCGGTCGCGTTCGTGCCCGGTGGAGGCTCCTGACCGGCACGACCAGGACGGGCCGCCGGAATGCTCCGGCGGCCCGTCCGTCTCCCTGGCTCAGTCCGCCAAGGTGACCACGCGGTCGGGCCGGCCGGGCTGCTGGTCGAGCGACTCTCCGCACGCCACGTCGGTCATCGTCACCCGGGGGTCGGCGGCTACCGCGCCAGCCAGCCGTACGCAGAGCCGAACATGGACCTCGGCGGCCACGTACCCTCCGCCGTTGCCGGTGCCGTCGTAGGCGACATCCACCTCGTACCGGCCGTCCGGCATCGCGCGGCGGTCGAAGACCGTCCCGTCGCGGTCCGCGGCGCCTGCGGCTTCGGCGAGCGCGTCGAGCCGCCCGGCCGTGTCGAGTTTCGCCGTGTCCGCGTCGGCGAGCACGGCGGTGGCCGTACGTCGGGCCAGTGCCGCGCGGGAACGCACCGCCTCGGTCGCCGCCTCGGTCGCCTGTCCCTCGGAGTCCACCAGGCCACAGCCGGCCAGGCAGAGCAGGGCGACGCCCGCGAGGAGGGGGAGCCTCCTCGCGGGCGTCACCCGGACGGCTCCCGTCACAGGCCCATCATATCGACGGCGACATGGTTCATGACCGATGCGTATCGATTCGATCCGTCCAGGTTCGGATGGAACGACTGCTGGGACAGGCCCCACCTGTTCCAGCTCTCGGGCAGCGAGTCCGGCATCGGACCGTTCTCGCCTGCCGTGAGGGTGACGACGATCTTGTTGAGGGCCTCCGGCTCACCGCAGACCCCGTGGCCGGCGAACGCGGTCGACGGGTCCCCGAAGTAGGTGGGGATCCCCTCGGCGCTCGCCTCCGTGGTGGCCTGCCCCATCACTGTGGCGAGCAGCAACGCCGTGTTGTTCAGCCAGGTCCGCTCCCCGTCGTTGATGTCGTTGAAGCAGAAGGTGCTCGTCTCCTCGAACAGCCTCGGATAGCCCATCAGCAGGATCTGCGCATGGGGCGCCTTCTTGTGGATCTCCCGCAGCACCGTTTTGATCGACTGCTTGACCGGCCCCTCGATGTCCTTCTTCACGGTCGCCGCGAGCGGCTCCGCATCACCCGGATAGGTGTCGGTGTCGCACTGGTAGCTGTGCAGGATGCAGAACTGGAGCACATCGGCGAAGCGCGCGTCGTTACCACCGATGGACAGGGTCACCAGGGTGGTGTTCTCGTCGAGGAAGCCCCGGTCGAGCTGAGGCAGTTCTCCCCAGTGGTAGGCGGCACGCTGCTGCCAGGCGTTCTCCGGCCACGGCTGCCCGACCGGCACGGTGTAGGCCGGAAGCAGGTTCTCCGTCTCCGCTCCAGAACAGGCGAGGAACTGGTAGTCCATGTTCGGGTCCCAGTTGTCCGCCCGGCTGCCGATGTTCGACGTGCTGTCGGACAGCACCGCCAACCGCGACCACGCGTTCCGCGACCGGTGGCAGACGTCCTGGTGGAGAACCTTGTTGTTGACGATCTCCTTGTAGTTGGTCTCGGGGTAGTAGTCGGCGCCGTCGAGGCTGGAGACGCCCTCACCCGAGGAGTACGAGTCGCCGAGCGCGACGATCTGGTGTCGCGGCTTGGCGCTCAGCTTCTTGACCGCGATCGCGTCCCACGCCACGTCCTCGTCGCCCGTGCCGTCGTACGCCTCATTGGTCAACCGCACCCTCGGTGTGCCGGCGAACTTGAAGACCCCGAGGGATACCCACTGGTTGCGCTGTACCCGCTGCAGGATCACGCGTTTTCTGTCGGCACTGAATCCGGTGCCGAGGTCGATCTCGTACGCGGCCTGCCGGGTGTGCGCGCCGTGGTCCGGCACGTGCACCATCACGCGGGCCCAGCCGTTGACCGCCTGGTTCAAGGTCCAGGTGCCCGTGACCTTCATCTTCCCGCCCAGGTCACCCGGCTTCCAGGTGTGGGCGAACCAGAAGTGGGCTCCGAAGCCGCCCCCGATCTGATGGAAGTCGACCTTGGACGGAAACTGGCCGGCCGAGTCGTTGGCGAAGGTCAAGCCAAAGGTTCCGGAGTTGGTCCAGCTGTTCATGCAGCCCGTGCGGACCGGTGGGGTCCCACCGGGCAGGTCGTCGATCACCAGGCTGCCGGAGGGCAGGCCGGACAGGTCACACTTCGGCGGGTAGGTGTTGGCGTCGTCCTGGTACGCGTACCCGGGATCGAACCGGAGCACCTCGTTGCCGAGCTGGCTGCCGCCCTTCCAGGTGGCCGACTGGTGGTACCAGCACACCAGGTCGTACCTGCCTGCGGCGTTCCGGTGCGCGCAGGGTCCCGCGGGTTCGCCGACGACGTCGGGATCGTCGGGGGTGTGCAGCTCTCCGGGATGACAGTCGTTCGAGTCGTCACAGAAGAGGTTGGTCGGTGGCTTCACGTTGACCCGGTCGTCGACCGAGGTCCACCAGGCCGCCCGGAAGCCCGCCACGAACGTGTCCGGTCCCTCCAGCAGGTTCGGCGGGTGCCCGGCGAAGCCCAGCACCTTCTCCTGATAGGGCCAGTCCTGGGGGTGGGCCGCGTCGCTGTAGGTGTCCTCGAGGAAGGGCCGACGGTCCGGCTTGTACCTCGGATTGGCCGGGTTGTTGCCCCAACCGAGACCCCAGGGCTCCCCGGTGCCCAGGTTCGGGTGCAGGCCGGAGTTGTACGCCCACAGGGCGAAGAACCAGTTCTCCAGGCCAGCCGGATCGCCGTCGTTGATGATGAGGTTGGCGGCCCGCGCCTGGTTCCACTTGTCCTGCAGCACCTGGAGACCAGCAGCCACGTTCGCGGCGAAGTCGAGTGCGACCGCCCGTTGCGAGTCGTACGGCAGCAGGGTCTCACCCGGCTTCGCGTGGCCCGCGCGGCGCATCCCGTCAGTGAGCTGGGTCACGCCGTAGCCGCAGTCAGCCTTGTCCCAGTGCACGTCCCAGTCGTCGTCCGGATTCTCGTTGTAGATGTCTCGCCCGTAGTAGTTGCCGATCAGTGGGTTGCCGGTGACTCCCGGCAGGGCGTTGCGCGACGCCTGCCACATGTTCGATTCCTGAGCGACGATCCCGAGCATCACCTGGGCGGGCACCCGCCCGCCACCGAGCAGGTCGTGCGGTTCGAAGAGTCCCTGCGGGGTGTAGGCCGGCATGCCGAGGTTCTTCCAGTTGGCCGGCCGCTGGACGTACAACGATTTGGTGATGGCCTGGTCGATGGCCCACTCCACCTGGCGCGGCTTGGGCTGCAGCGCCTGGCTGCGGGGATCGTTACGGGGTACCGAGCACCAACGCTCGTCCTCGAGCGGATCCGTCGCCGAGCCGCCCGATGTCGTGGCGGAATCGGTTGACCGTTGCGCGCCGCCGGACGTGGGACCGGGCTGCGGACCCGCTGACGGGTCGAGTCCCGTGGAGCGCGGGACCACCTTGAAGCTGACGTCGCGGCCCGTGCCGGTGACCCGCGCCCGGATGGCGACCCGGTTGAGGTCGGTGGCGGCCGGCGGCGCCGAGCCCTGCTCGGTGCGCTGCACCTCGGTCAGTGCCAGTTGCCCCTCCGAGGACACCTCCGCCGCAGCCGGTACGTCGAGCCGTCCGATCCCGGCCGGCAACGGGCGCAGCTCGATCGGCCGTCCGGTGATGAAGAGGCGACGGTGTGCACCGGCTTCGATCGACACCTCGCCGAGACGCCCCGTGGCCAGGGTTCGGACGTTCGCCCCCGGTCGCGGCTCGGTGTATCCGACTCGCGCGCGTCCGTCCGGACGGTCGACGAAGGCGACGTTGCCCTGCTGGTCGGCGGCGAGTTGGAAGGGGGTGCCGGCGGTGCGGACGAGTGGGAGCAGCCGACCGCCCTTCTCGACCCGCACCAGCCGGGAACCGCCGGCGGCCACGACGCCCGCCGGAGTGGGCACGGCCGAGGTGAGCTCGGCTTCGACGACGGTGGACCGCGAGAGCTTCCCGGTGGCGGCGTCGAGGGTGGTCAGCCGGGTACGCGCACGGTCTGTCAGCTTCTCCTCACGTTGACCGTTCAATTGGGTGAGCACCGCAGTCTCCCCGGCCCCGCAGCCGGGGTTGAAGTAGGCCAGCGACGTCCGGATGGGCAGCCGTGTCACGGCGCCGGTCTTCAGGTCGACCGTTGCCGTGAACCCGCCCCGGTCGAAGAGGTCCGCCTTGTTGGTGAAGGCCCGCGGTGCGTAGACGACCACGAGCCGGCGGCCGGACGCGGTCAGGCAGGCGTTCCCGATCCACTGATCCGCTTCAACGCCCGGCACCGCCAGGTCGGCCACCGTCCGCCAGGTGTAACCGTCGCGAGCGGTGGCGGTGAGCACATGGAAACCGTCGGCGTCACCCGACGTCGTCCAGGCGAGGTCGGCGGAACTACGCCATCCCTTCGGCAGTATCCGGTCCCGCTGAGCGGGTGGGACGCTGCTGGCGTTGGTCTCCTGATCGGCCCGTGGGGGTGGGCCGGGATCGGGCGTCGCGGCGCTCGCCGGGAGCCCGGGGATGATCGAGATCGTGATGGCGGCGGCCGCCGCCAACGCGGCACGTCTTCGGTCCATGGCCTTCCTACCTCTTCGGTGAGGGACGGGGACCAACGGACGATGGCGGTTCCGGCCACGGCGTCATCACCGGAGCGCGGCGTATGACGCCGTGCGGACGAGCAGCGAGGCGGGGAGCTGCGGAAGCGGTGCTCTCGGCTCATTCGGTGCCGATGAGCGATTGATGGCCCGACGATGAGAGGCGACGTCAGGCTGCCACGGTCCGTCCTACTCAAGAAGGAGAGACCGTGAAGCGACTGCTACTCATTCCCGGCCTCATGTCGGCCCTCGCTCTGAGCCTGCTGGGGCCGCCCGCCCCGGCACAGGCGGCACCGGTCCAGACCACTGCATCCGCCGAGGTCGACGCGGTGATCGCCGCTGGTGAGGGCACCAGGATCGACGCGACGACGCTGGCCACGACCGGCTGCGGAGCCTCGTGCGACGGCAAGAGCCCGTACTTCAAGATCTACTACAACGGCTCCAGCTACTACACCTGCAACGACGACGCGATCATCCCCACGTCCGGCACATACGTCTACACCGCGTCAGACGTACTGGGCAATGTCACCCTGCGGTACAGCCCGCGGTGCCGCACGGCCTGGGCGAGAACCAGCGCAGGTGACGTGCAGTTCAAGGTGGTCAGCCGCTACACCAGCGGCACCTACCGGACGACGATGACGGGAAGCTCCCCCGCCGAGTACACCGTGATGGTGAACGACGCCGGGCTGGAGGCACAGGCCTGCTACCACCCGAACGGTCCGTACGAGGGGTGGAACTGCACCCGCTGGTGGTGAAACGGCGGCGAACTCAGGCGGGCGTGCCAGCGGGCGTGCCCGCCTCGAGTTCGGGCCGTTGCCGCCGACGCGGGAGCCAGCCAACATCAGGGGCGCCGTCGAGGACACCGCCGTCGGGGTCGTCCGCGTAGGTCGCGCGCACCGGGTCCCGCTCCGGTTGCAGGATGTCCCGGATCACAAAGCCACAGAGCACCGCCACGGTGATCAGGCGCAGGCTGGCGGCCAGCACGAAGACGCCTTCGGGGAAGACCGGCCGGGTCGTGGCCGCCCCGAGCAGCTCCCCGTAGAAGGCGGCGAAGTAGCAGACCTCGGCGAACTGCCAGGCCAGGAAGGCACCCCAGCGCGGCCGGGCGAGCACCGCGAGCGGAAGCAGCCAGAGCACGAACTGCTGGGACCAGACCTTGCTGAAGATCAGGAAGGCGGCGACCACCAGGAAGGCCAACTGGGCGAGCCGGGGTCGGCGCGGGGCGAGCAGCCCCAACGCGGCCACGCCGAGGCAGGCCAGCCCGAAGAGCAGGTACGACAGCCAGTTGAGCGCGGAGATGTGCGCGTTCAGCCACTCGAAGGGCCCGAGGTCGCCCGGCGCGGAGGGGCTGATCCTGCCGTCCAGGTAACGGCCGATGTACCAGAGCGTGCCCCAGTCGATCGGCCGGGTCGTGTTCAAATCGAAGAAGCGTTCCCAGTTCTCCCGGTACGGGATCGCCACCGGCAGGTTGACCGCAATCAGGGCCACCGCGCCGGTGGCGGCGGCGGTGAGTGCGGCCCGAAGACGGCCGGCGCGCAGGGCGAGCACGAGGATCGGACCGAACAGGAAGAGCGGCCACATCTTCGCCGCTCCGGCCAGGCCGAGCAGCACGCCGGCCGTGGCGGGGTGACGGCGCGCCCAGGCCAGCAGCCCGAACGCGGCGAGCCCGACGGCGAGCAGGTCCCAGTTGACGGTGGCCGTGAGCACCAGGGCCGGTGAAAGCGCGAAGAGGGCGGCGTCCCATGGTCGTCGGCGGCGCAGGCTGAGGATGACCGCGACGGTGGCGACGGCGAGCGCGCTGAGCACCAGCGCGTTGAGGTTGTAGAACCACTGCCCCTGGTTGATGCCCGGATTGTCCACGCCGAGGGCGTGCACCGGCAGGCCGATCGCGCCCATGAAGTAGCCGGTCAACACCGGGTACTCCACGGGGTGATCGGCATAGGGGACCTTGCCCTCGTTGAGCCCTTCGGCGTAGTACAGCGCCAGCACGTCCGTGTAGCACATCCGGGTGTACTGGACGTTGTTCTGCCAGGCGCCGTCCTGGCACGGGGACTTCTGCACCCAGTGCAGAGCCAGGGTCAGGCAGACCAGGGCGAGAACGATACGGGCGGCGGTCCAGAACCGACCTTCCCTCCCGACCGGTCGGTCCAGCGCGACGGCATGATCCCCCAAGGGGCCGCCGATCAGCTCGGAAACGCCACGGATGATGCCGTCCGACCGGGACGGGTGGTCGCTGGGCGCGACGTCGCCAATGCCTGGGACCGGCTGGATGCTCATGAGGATGCATCCTGCCCCAAGCCAGGCAGGAGAACGAGTACCTTGCCCACCCTGCCACGACTGCCTGGGTACAGCAGTTGCGCCAGACACACCACCGAACCACCAAAAGAGCCACTCGCCCCTATTGTCACTCTTGACGGCCATCGAGGAAGAGCTATGCTGAGCGCGGCTCGTCAGGGCCAGGAAGGCAGCACCACGGGGGCTAAGTTGGAATATCAGTTTCTTGGTCCATTGACCATGCGGTCCGGCAATTCATCGATAAGCGTTTCGGGCGAACGAAGCCGAAAGCTGCTGGCCGGTCTCGTTGTCCACGCAAACCAGAAAATCAGTATCGAGCGGCTCATCGACATCGTGTGGGGAGACGACCCACCTGCCACCGCTCGTCAGCAGATCCAGAACCGGCTTGGGCGCCTCCGGCTCATGGTGTCACACAACGCACCTGGCCAGCGGATTCAACGCCACGGAGACTGCTACCAGCTCGACGCGGCCGAGGAGTGCGTGGACGGCCTCAGGTTCCGTAAACTCTGCGGCGAGGCCGAGATCGCGCATCGGCATGGCCATCTGCCACACGCTACACGTCTCCTTCGGCAGGGCTTGACATTGTGGCGAGGTAACGCTCTGCAGGACATTAATTCCAACGCCTTGCAGGCTGATGCGGTCCGGTGGGAGGAGTCGCGGCTCCACGCGATCGAGCAACTGGTGAATATGGAATTCAGCCAGGGTAAGAGCGCGGCGATGATTCCGGAACTACAATCCTGGATCGCCGAATATCCTTATCATGAGAGTCTGCATTGTCGGCTGGCAGAGGCCCTCCACGAGGCAGGTCGGACAGCGGAGTCGTTGGCCGTCGTCCGCGAACTGCGGCAGCGGCTCGACGCGGAGCTGGGCATCGCGCCCGGCGCTGCCGTACATGATCTCGAGCGATGGATCCTGGTGGGTCAAGAAAGCACTTCATCGACGGTCCTGCAACTCGACCGCGACGCTGCGGACGCGCTTCGCCGCGCCCTGACCGAGACGACCCGCGCTCTGTCGATCCTGGCGATAGCCCTCGCCTGAGCGACACCCCGCCAATCACGGGAAAGGTCAGGCATAAAACTGGGCGGCGGCCGAACCGTTTGGTTCGGCCGCCGCCTGGTTCTGTGGTCAGTACGTCTGGCGAGTCCCCGGTAGCAGGCCGCCACCCCGACCACCGGTGTCACCCGGTCCCGGCGGAAGGCCCGGCCCGTTGTTGCCGCCGTTGTTCCCTCCGCCACCGTTGTTACCGCCGTTGTTGCCCCCCGGGCAGAACAGGCCCAGCGGGTCACAGCCCGCTCCGCCCGGCTGGCCCGGCAGCGGCACCTCCGGCGGCGGCTGCTCGCCGTTCCCGGCGTCGTCCTTGCCGATGTGTGCGGCCGGCGGGAAGTCTTCCTTGTCCTCGCCCTTGAGCGCCTCGTTCATGAACCGCTGGAAGATGGCGCCGGGCATCTTGGCACCGCTGATCTTGTTGCCGTTCTTGTCCTCGATCGCCTTGCGGGCGTCCTTGTTGCCGACCCACACGGCGGTGGCGAGCTGCGGCGTGAAGCCGATCATCCAGGCATCACCGTTGGCCAACGGGTCCTTCGGGTCGCCGAGCTCCCAGGTACCCGTCTTTTCGGCGGCCTTGCGGCCGTCTTCGAGTCGACGGTTCACCTGCGCCGGGTATTGCTGCAGCACTGCGGTGACGTCCGCTACGACGTCCGCTCGGATGCGCGGCTGGCTATTGAGCTTCTCGCCGCCGATCTTCTCCCACTTGCCGGTGACGGTGTTCTGCTTCTGCACCAGCTTGACGAAGTGCGCCTTGTTGTAGACGCCCCGGTTGGCGAAGGTCGCCACGCCGTTGGCGTGGTCCAGCACCGTGATCGGGTATTTGCCGAAGCCGACGTTGTAGTAGAACGGCTCCGGGGCCACATCGGAGCTCTTTACCTTGGTGAGGTCGTACGGCTTCGCCGGGGTCGTGTCCGTCCGCCACATCGTGCTGATGCCGGCGCGCTTGGCCATGTCGACGACCTTGTCCGGGCCGATCTGTTGGGTGACGTGCCAGAACGGTACGTTCAACGAGAGGAGGGTCGACTTCTCAAGGGTGCACGAGTCGTGGCAGGACGGGTCGGGATCGCCCGCGTTGCTGATCGGATCCTTGAAGCCTTCCGGCGTGAAGGCCTTGCCCTTCCATCGCGACTTGATGGAGATGTCGTTGTCGAGCGCCGCGGCCAAGGTGTAGATCTTGAAGCTCGAACCCGGCGAGTGGCCACCGCTCAACACTCCGTTGTCGACGTTCTTGCCGGCATAGTCGAAGTCGGTGCCGTTGTCGCCACCGTAGTAGGCGAGCACTCGGCCCGTCTTCGGGTCGATCGACACCACGGCGGCCATCAGGTTCTTCGGCTGCCCGTAGAGTTCGGAGCCCCGCTTGGCCCGCTGGGCGGCGGCGAGCGCCGCCTCCTGCATCTTCTTGTCGATGGTGGTGGTGATCTTGTAGCCGCCCCGGCTCAGCGCCTTCGAGCAGAGCGGCTTGTTCTCGGTCACCTCGGCCTCGTTGTCGGTGCAGAGCTTCATCTCGCGCAGTTCCTGCGAGACGTAGTTGACGACGTTGCCGTACGGGGTGTCGATGCCGAAGCCACCGTTGGTCTTCGAGGGCTTCTGCAGCGTCTTGGTCGGGTACTCGGTGGGGTGCTCCGGCATGTTCGGCGCGTCGAGCCACTTCTCGGTGATCATGCCGTTGATGACGTAGTTCCACCGGTCCAGCGCGGCCTGCTGGTTGATGGCCGGGTCGTAGCCCTTGTGCGTGGCGCTCGGCTCGGGCTGCTTGATGAGCGCCGCGAGCACGGCCGCCTCCGCCACGGTCAGCTTGGAGACGTCCTTCTTGAAGTACGTCTGCGCCGCCGCCTGGATGCCGTACGCGCCGCGGCCGAAGTAGATCACGTTCAGGTAGTGCTGCATGATCTGCTTCTTGTCGTACTTGTCGTTCAGCTTGGAGGCGAGGATCGCCTCCTTCACCTTGCGGCCGTACGTGTCCTGGTTCAGGTTGTCGAAGGCGTTGCGGGCGTACTGCTGGGTGATCGTCGAGGCACCCTGCTTGTCGCCGCCGCTGATGTTGTTCCAGGCGGCCCGGGCGATGCCCTTGTAGTCCACACCGGAGTGCCGGTAGAAGTTCCGGTCCTCGGCCGCCGCGACGGCGTGCTGGACGTGCTCCGGGATCTGGTCGATGGTGACCAGCTGCCGGTTCTGGTCACCGATCTTGGCGATGGCCGTCTTGCCGGTGCTGTCATAGATGGTGGTCGACAGCGGCGGGATGGTGTCCTCGGGGAGCAGCACCTTCTGCGAATACCAGGTGAAGCCGACCACGCCCATGCCGGCGAGCATGATGAAGACGGCGAACCCGGCGATCATGATGTTGATGCGCCGGCGCTTCTTCGCCCGGGCTCGCGACGCCGGGTCGTCCCCGCGCCCGCCGCGACCACCCCGGCCGGGGCCGGTCGGACCGCCGGGCCCACCGGGGCCGCCACCGGCCATGCCGGCCCGGGCCACCGTGGCCCGGCCGCCCACGGCCGCCGAGCCGACGCTCGCCCGCCCGGCCGTGCCGACGCTCGCCGCGCCGACGGACGCACGCCCGGCCGGTGCTCCCGGGGACACCGGCACGGAAGCCCGCCCGCCGGGTGCCGGCGAGACGGGCACCGAGGCGCGCCCCGGGCCGGCCCGGCCCACCGAGGCCGAGCCCGCGGCACCACGGGGTGCCGGGGCGGCACCGCCGACCGAGGCCCGGCCGCCGGACGCGGAGCCGCGCGGCGTCACGGAGGCCCGGGCCGAGGCAGCGCCCTCCGACCCGGAGGACCAGCCGTTCCCGGGAGAACCGGGCTCGCCGTTCGGGCCCGGGATCTGGGCCCGCCCACGCGAAGAACTGGGATCGCCGTAGTTCATTCCTCACACCCTGCCGGTCGCGGTGGGGCGCGGCAGCGCCACCACCGGGTTGCCGTGAGCTGGAACACGAGACGCTACACCCCGGGCGTGCCGGGGCGCGGGCGTCAAATCCGAGCTATTCGGAATTATCAGACTTGGTAGCTGTCGGTCGTCCCGCCCGGGGATCGGGCCGGGTTCGATCGGGACAGCCGGGTTCACCGTTGCGCCTCTCGCCTTCGCCGAGGGGTGGAGCCGGTCGCGGCCTCCTGCTCCGCCGCGTCCTCCGTGCCGACCAGCCCGTCCCGGCCGAGCAGGAACTGCTCGACGAGATGGTTCCAGTCACAGCCGGGGCACACCTCCACCACGAACACCTGGAACTCACGCAGCGTCATGGCCAGGACCGGCAACTCCGCCCGGGTGCGTGCCTGGCCGGCCGACTGCTTGAGTTCGTCGCCGTAAATGTAGTGGACGTGGATGAGGTTCTCACTGCGGCAGATCGGGCAGCGCTCGTCGGTGGGCTCACCGTGGAAGCGGGCGGCGTTCTTCAGGTACGGCGAGGCGTCGCAGACGTCGTAGGTGCCGATCCGCCCGGTGAGGAGCTCACGCAGCACCGCTCGCTTCTGGAGCGAGTAGTCGACGACCTGGCGCTGCGTACGCATGCGGGAAAGGGTACGCGGTCCGGCGGGACGAGGCGACCACCGTCACGATCCGTGACGACAGAACCGCGTAATCGGGGGTTTGCCCTGATCATGCGTCTCCGCTAACGTGCGATGTATCGGACCGATACATCGCGGCGGTTACCGCTCCGCGCCGGGGGTAAGAAGGGATGGCCCGTGCTCGAGTTCGCCATCCTGGGTCTCCTGCAGGAGGCTCCGATGCACGGCTACGAGCTGCGCAAGGAGTTGACCGCCAAGCTCGGCGCGATCCGGGCGGCGATCAGCTACGGCTCGCTGTACCCGACCCTGCGCCGGTTGCAGGCGGCGGGATGGATCACCGAAGCCGCCGAGACACCCGCCACCGCCGAGGAGGTTCCCGCGCTGACCAGCCGACGCGGTCGGGTGGTCTACACCATTACCGCCGAGGGCAAGGAACGCTTCGCCCAGCTCATAGCGCAGGCTGGACCCGAGACGTACGACGACACGGGCTTCGGCGTGCACTTCGCGTTCTTCGCCCGGACCGACCAGGCCACCCGTCTCCGGATCCTGGAAGGTCGTCGCCGGAAGATCGAGGAGCGTCGCGAAGGCCTTCGTGACGTGCTCGGCCGGGCGGCCGAGCGGCTCGACGCGTACACCCTGGAACTGCAACGCCACGGGCTCGACGCCTGTGAGCGCGAGGTCCGCTGGCTGGAGGAGCTCATCGCCAACGAGCGCTCCGGCCGGGCCCCGACGGTCCCCCAACCCGGGACGGCCGGCGGCCGCAGAGAAAACGACAGCCCGCCCCCGCCTGGAGAGTCCAGGACGAAGCGGCCGTGATGAAGGAAGAAGGAGGCAGACGTTATGGGCTCCGTCCGCGTCGCCATCGTCGGTGTGGGTAACTGCGCCTCGTCCCTCGTGCAGGGCGTGGAGTACTACCGGAACGCCGACCCGAACGACCGCGTCCCGGGTCTCATGCACGTCACCTTCGGCGACTACCACGTCTCCGACGTGAAGTTCGTCGCGGCGTTCGACGTGGACGCCAAGAAGGTGGGCATGGACCTCGCCGAGGCCATCGTGGCCAGCGAAAACAACACCATCAAGCTGTGCGACGTGCCGCCGACCGGCGTCACCGTGCAGCGCGGCCCGACCTTCGACGGTCTCGGCCAGTACTACCGCGAGATCATCGAGGAGTCGGACGCCGAGCCGGTCGACGTGGTCCAGGCGCTGCGTGACGCGCAGGTCGACGTGGTCGTCTCCTACCTGCCGGTGGGCTCCGAGCAGGCCGACAAGTTCTACGCCCAGGCCGCCATCGACGCGGGCTGCGCGTTCGTGAACGCTCTGCCGGTCTTCATCGCCTCCGACCCCGAGTGGGCGAAGAAGTTCGAGGACGCGGGCCTGCCGATCGTCGGTGACGACATCAAGAGCCAGGTCGGCGCCACCATCGTGCACCGCGCCCTGGCGAAGCTCTTCGAGGACCGCGGGGTCGAGCTGCTGCGCACGTACCAGCTCAACTTCGGCGGCAACATGGACTTCATGAACATGCTGGAGCGCAACCGCCTGGTCTCGAAGAAGATCTCGAAGACCCAGTCGGTGACCTCCCAGATCCCGCACGAGATGCAGAAGAGCGACGTGCACATCGGCCCGTCCGACCACGTGCCGTGGCTGGACGACCGCAAGTGGGCGTACATCCGCCTGGAGGGCCGCTCCTTCGGTGACACCCCGCTCAACGCCGAGCTGAAGCTCGAGGTGTGGGACTCGCCGAACTCGGCCGGCGTCATCATCGACGCCGTCCGGGCCGCGAAGATCGCGCTGGACCGGAAGATCGGTGGCCCGATCCTCTCCGCGTCCTCGTACTTCATGAAGTCCCCGCCGAAGCAGTACGCCGACCACGACGCGCACGCCGCCGTCGAGGCGTTCATCGCCGGCGAGGTCGAGCGCTGACGCGCTGAGCACAGAGCAGAAGGCCGGGTCCGCACGGACCCGGCCTTCTTCTTCGCGTACGTCAGGACCAGGCGCGCCGCAGCGCCACGGCCGCTTCCAGTTCGAGCAGGGTCACCTTGCGCGGCAGCCCCCCGCCGAAGCCCACCAGCTTGCCGCCCGCACCCACGATCCGGTGGCAGGGCACGAGCACCGGGATCGGGTTGCGGTTGCAGGCCACCCCGACCGCCCGGGCCCCGCCCGGGTCGCCGACGGCCTTCGCCACCTCGCCGTAGGTCTTCGTCTCCCCGTAAGGGATCCGGGTCATCTCGCGCCAGACCGCGCGCTCGAACTCCGAGCCACGCGGCGCCACCACCGGCACGGTGAACCCGGTCAGGTCGCCGGCGAAGTAGGCCCGCAGCTCGGCCACCGCCAGCCGCGCGACCTCGTCGCCGGGCTCGTCGGTCGCCGACGCCACGCGGCCGAAGTGCGCCCCGCGGACGGCGTCGTCGTCGGTGCCGACGGAGAACTCCCCGATCGGTGAGTCGAGCACGGTCCAACGCATGTCACTCATTGTCCCCGTGCCGTAAGACAAAGTTCCGCCCGCCCCGTGGTCCGCCAGCCACTGCCGAAGCAGCTGGTCGATCTTGAGTTGAGCGTCGCTCGTCGCTGACCGTTCGGTCGGTCGTTGATGTTGCGCGACGTCGATACCGTGCAGGTCGTGGCCACGGGGACGCTCATCTTCCTGATCATCGGCGGGGCGGGGGTCGCGGTGCTGACGCTCGCCCTGCTCGGGTCGGGCGTGCTGCACCTCGGCCATCCGGACGTCGACGGGCCGGTGTCGCTGGAGGCGGCCGCCGGGTTCACCGGGGCGTTCGGCTTCGGCGCCGCGATCGTCAACGAGCTGCTCGGTGGGCGTACCCCCGGGATGATCGCGGCGGCGGTGGCCGGCGGCGCGCTCGCCGCCGTGCCCACCGGCTGGCTGGCGGCCCGGCTCAGCCGCGCGGCCCGGAACATGCGCACGGACGCCACGCCGACCCGGGACCACCTGGTCGGCGCGATCGGCCTGGTGGTGACCCCGGTCCCCGCCGACGGTTACGGCGAGGTCCGGGTACGCCTCGCCGGTCAGCCGGTCAAGCTCAACGCCCGGGCCGACCGTCCCATCCCGGTCGGCGCCCGGATCTTCGTGGTCGAAGCGCTCAGCGAGACCAGCGTGCACGTCGAGACCTACTGATTCCCCCAGCACAGACGGGAAATCCCATGCCCCTGCTCGTCGCCATCGGCGGCGCGGTCCTCCTCGCCGTCGTCCTCGTCCTCTTCGTGCTCTCCCGGATCAAGGTGGCCGGCCCGAACGAGGCGTTCATCGTCACCGGCCGCAAGGGCCGGACCACCCAGACCGCCGACGGCGGACGCTCCACCGACATGTCCGGCCAGAAGGTCGTGCTCGGCGCCTCGGTGTTCGTGCTGCCGGTGGTGCAGAAGCTCCAGTCCCTCGACCTGTCCAGCCGGCGGATCGACGTAGGCATCAAGGGCGCGGTGAGCAAGCAGGGCATCCGCACCGACCTGCACGGCGTGGCCATCGTCAAGGTCGGCGGCACCGAGGACGCCATCCGCGCGGCCGCCCAGCGGTTCCTGCACCAGCAGGACGAGATCGAGGACTTCACGCGGGAGGTGCTGGCCGGCGCGCTGCGCTCGATCGTCGGCCGGCTCACCGTCGAGGAGGTCATCCGGGACCGGGCGGCGTTCGCCAGCGCGGTGGCCGAGGAGGCCGAGCACTCGATGACCAACCAGGGCCTGGTGCTGGACACCTTCCAGCTCCAGGACATCCTGGCCGAGGGGTCCTACCTGTCCGACCTGGGCCGGCCCGAGGCAGCCCGGGTGCTCAAGGACGCGGCCATCGCCGAGGCGCGGGCCCGGCAGCAGGCCGAGCAGGAGCGGCTGCTCGCCGAGGAGGCCATCGCCGAGGCGAACCGGAACCTGTCGCTCAAGCAGGCCGCCATCCAGGCCGAGATCGACGCGGCAAAGGCGAAGTCGGCGGCGGCCGGCCCTCTCGCCCAAGCCGAGCGGGACCAGGCGATCCTCACCGAGCAGCAGAAGGTGGCCGAGCGTAACGCCGAGCTCAAGCAGCGCCAGCTCGACACCGAGGTGCGCAAGCCGGCCGACGCGGCCCGTTACAAGGTCGAGCAGGAGGCCGAGGCGGCCCGGAACGCGGCGGTGCTCAACGCGGACGCGCAGCGGCAGGCCACCATCGCCGCCGCTCAGGCCGCCGCCGAGCAGGCCCGGCTCACCGGTGAGGGCGAGCGGGCCCGGCGGGCCGCGCTGGCCGAGGCGAACGCGATCGAGGGCGCCAAGGAGGGTGAGGCCGAGCAGCGCCGGCGTTCCGCGATCGCCGAGGCGGTCGAGCGCGAGGGTCAGGCCGAGGCCGCGGCCATCCTGGCCAGGGGGCAGGCGGAGGCCGACGCGATGGCCCGCAAGGCCGAGGCGTTCGCCGCGTACGGCGAGGCCGCGGTGCTGGACCTGCTGGTCAAGGTGCTGCCGCAGGTGGTCGAGGCGGCCAGCGCCCCGATCGGCGCGATCGACAAGATGACGGTCATCTCGACGGACGGCGCCTCGTCGCTGACGAAGTCGGTCGCCGGCAACGTGGCGCAGGGCCTCCAGCTCGGCAGCGACCTCACCGGCATCGACCTGGCCGGGCTGCTCGCCAAGCTGGGCAGCGCCCACGCCAACGGCAGGAACACCGTGGACGGCACCGCCGTCAACCCGTGACCTGACACGACGGCGCCCGCCGGTCCCCTGCAGGGGATTCCGGCGGGCGCCGTTATGTGGACGGTCAGATGACCGCGACGACGAACTTCTCGCCGATGCCGAGACCCAGGGTCTCGCTCTCCCAGTCGATGGTGCGGCTGGAGATGAGCTGGCTGGTGCCGGTGCTGCCGGCGGTGACCGCCTGCCCGTCGACGTACGCCCGCAGGTAGATCGAGCCGTCCGGGTTGTAGTCGAGGAAGTCGAACGTCTCCCACGGGCCGATCGCGGTGGACCGGGCGATCAGCGGCTTCGCGCCCGCGCTCTCCGCGGTCACGAACTTGCCGTTGACCAGTGCCTTGAGGCCGAAGAAGCCGTCGCCGACGCTGACGATCTCGAACTTCTCCCAGGCCCCGACGGTGGCGGACCGGGCGATCAGCGGCTTGCTGCCGCCGCTCTCCGCGGTGACGAACTGCCCGTTGGCCAGCGACTTGATGCCGACGACCGGGGCCGGCGCGTCGAAGTCGAACTTCTCGGCCGTGCCGATCGCGGTCTTGCTGGCGATCAGCGGCGAGGTGGTGCTCGGCGCGGTGACGTACCGGCCGTTGACCACCGCCTTCAGGCTGATCGTGCCGTCGGTGTTGTCGATGATCTGGAACTGCTCCCACGCGCCGATGGTGGCGGCGCGGGCGATCAGCGGCTTCGCGCCCGCGCTCTCCGCGGTCACGAACTTGTTGTTGACCCGGGCTCGCAGCCCGACCAGGCCGGTGCCCGCGTCGACCACGTCGTACTTCTCCCAGGCCCCGATGGTGGTGCCCCGGGCGATCAACGGCTTGGTGCCCGCGGTCTCCGCAGTCACGTAGCGACCGTTGTACCGGGACTTCAGGCCGTACGAGCCGCGGGCGGTCGGGACCGTGCCGACGTGCAGGAGCCGGTCGATCGAACCCATGGTGTCGTGCACGGCGCCGCCGAGGCCGGTGGTGACGATCGAGTCGCGCACCTGCTGCGCGGTCCAGGTCGGGTGCGCCTCCAGCAGCAGCGCGGCGGCGCCCGCCACGTGCGGGGAGGCCATCGACGTGCCGTTCATGGCCACCGAGCCGTCGGTGGTGCCCATCTTGGCGGAGACGATGCCGGTGCCCGGCGCGAAGGTGTCGAGGCAGCTGCCGTAGTTGGAGAACCAGGCGCGGAAGTCCACCTGGTCGGTGGCGCCGACCGTGATGGCCGCCGGCACGTTCGCCGGGGAGACGCCGCAGGCGTTCTGCATGCTGTTGCCGGCCGCCACGGCGTACGTGACCCCGGAGGCGATCGAGCGGTTGACCGCGTCGTTGACCGCCTGGTCGGTGCCGCCGAAGCCGAGGCTCATGTTGGCCACGGCCGGCTTGACGGCGTTGGTGGTGACCCAGTCGATGCCGGCGAGCACCTGCTCGGAGGTGCCGCTGCCCTCGCAGTCCAGCACCCGTACGGCGACGAGGTTGACGTCCTTGGCGACGCCGTACTTCGTGCCGCCGATGGTGCCGGCCACGTGCGTGCCGTGCCCGTCGCAGTCCTGGGCCACGTTGTCCTGGTCGACGGCGTCGTAGCCGTTGCTGGCCCGCCCGCCGAAGTCCTGGTGGGCGATGTCGATGCCGGTGTCGATGACGTACGCGGTCACCCCGGCACCGGTCGCCGGGTACGTGTACCTGCCGTCGGTCCTCGTCTTGGTCTGGTCGATCCGGTCCAGGCCCCAGGGCGGGGTGCTCTGGGTGCCGCTGGCGGAATAGCGCTGGACCTGCTGGACGTAGGCGACGTCCGGATCGGCCGCGAGCTTCTCCGCCTGCCGGCGGTTCATGGTGGCGGAGTAGCCGCGCAGTGCCTTGCTGAACACCCGGCGGACCGAGCCGCCGTGCTCGTCGGCCAGCGCCGACGCGTTCGCCCGCACCTCGGCGGGGGTGGCCTTGCCGTCGGCGAGGACGACGATGTAGCGGTCCGGCACCGCACCGGCGGTGTCGGCGCCCCGGACCGCGGCCCGCGGCGGGTTGCTCGGGTCGGCCAGGGCGGGGCCGCCGGTGGCGGCGCAGATGACGGAGGTTGCCGAGGTGAGGGCGAGCCCCACCAGCGCAGAGCGGCGCAACACGCCGTGACGTCTCACTGAGATTTTCTCCCCGTGTCCGGCGACCGTCCGGATCGGACGGGCGGATGCGATCAGAACCGCCTCGCCCTCGGTACCGGGGAGGTCGGTGATGACCAACATCATGCGGGAGACATCGACCGTCGCGCGTCAACCGTTCGGTCGACACGCCGGCGTATCGTCGTGCGAGGGTCGCCGGCCTCAGCCGAGGACGTCCTGCTCCCGGGCCCAGCGGAGCAGCTCGGCCTCCGCCTCGTCGCGGTCCAGCGGGCCGCGCTCCAGCCGCAGCTCCTTGAGGTACTGCCAGGCCCGCCCGACGACGGGCCCCGGCGGCACGCCGAGCAGTTCCATGATCGCGTTGCCGTCGAGGTCGGGGCGCACCCGGGCCAGGTCCTCCTCGGCGGCGATCCGGGCGATCCGCTCCTCCAGCGCGTCGTAGTCGGCGGCGAGCTGGGCCGCCTTGCGCCGGTTGCGGGTGGTGCAGTCGGAGCGGGTCAGCTTGTGCAGACGGGTCAGCAGGTCACCGGCGTCCGTGACGTACCGGCGGACCGCCGAGTCGGTCCACTCGCCCCGGCCGTACCCGTAGAAGCGCAGGTGCAGGCCGACGAGCTTGACCACCTGGGACGTCACGTCCTTGGGGTAGCGCATGGCCTTCATCCGGGCCTTGGTCAGCCGGGCGCCGACGATCTCGTGGTGGTGGAAGCTGACCCGGCCGTCCGGCCCGACCGCCTTGGTGGCCGGCTTGCCGACGTCGTGCATGAGCGCGGCCATCCGCAGCACGAAATCGCAGCCGTCCTCCTCCATCGACATGGCGTTGTCGACCACGGTCAGCGTGTGCTCGTAGACGTCCTTGTGCTGGGCGTGCTCGTCGATCTCCAGCTTGAGCCCGGTCAGCTCCGGGAGGAAGCGCTCGGCCAGGCCGGTGTCGACCAGCAGCCGCAGCCCGGTGATCGGGTCGGCGCCGCAGAGCAGCTTGGTGAACTCGTCCCGGATCCGCTCGGCGGTGATCCGGTCGAGGTCGGCCGCCATCCGGGTCATGGCCGCGCGGACGTCCGGGTGGACCGTGAAGCGCAGTTGCGCCGCGAACCGGGCCGCGCGCAGCATCCGCAGCGGGTCGTCCCGGAACGACTCCTCCGGCGTGCCGGGGGTACGGATGACCTTCGCGGCCAGGTCGGCCAGGCCGCCGTACGGGTCGGTGAACCGGTGGTCGGGGACGCTGACCGCCATCGCGTTGACGGTGAAGTCCCGGCGCTTGAGATCGTCGACCAGGTTGGTCCCGTACTCGACGACCGGGTTCCGGCTGATCTGGTCGTACGCCTCCGCGCGGAAGGTGGTGATCTCCAGCCGGAGACCGTCGCGCTGGCAGCCGATGGTGCCGAACTCCCGCCCGGTCTCCCAGATCGACTCGGCCCAGCCGCGGATGATCCGGATGGTCTCATCCGGGTGGGCGTCGGTGCAGAAGTCCAGATCGTCGCCGAGGCGACCGAGCAGGGCGTCCCGGACCGATCCGCCCACCAGGTGCAGTTCGTGACCGGCCTGGGCGAAACGCCGGCCCAGCTCGTCGGCGACCGGGGAGACGCGGAGCAGTTCGGCGACGGCGTTGCGCTGCGCGGCGGTCAGGTCGCGGCGGTCGGCGGCGTGGGAGGCGGAGGCTTCGGACATGGGATCGCCAGCCTATCGGGCCGGGGCCGTGGCTCCTGCGCCGGGCGCGGGTATCCGGCCGAGGTTGACTAAGGTTTCCGTTGGGCGGGGCCGGGGAGGCCCGGCTCTCGCGTACCCCTTGGAGGCTGGGAGATGAGCGGCGGGCTCTACCGCAGCGCGAACGCGCACGGCGGCGGCCTGCCGCCGGACGACGGTGCCACCTTCATCTCGGCGGAGCCGCTGAACCAGCCGGGCGTCGAGGCCACCGCGCCGCCCCAGGAGGTGGTGGCCGAGACCAGCGCCGCGGCGAACAGCGCGGTGATGGCGAT
Source organism: Micromonospora chaiyaphumensis (assembly GCF_900091435.1). Lineage (GTDB taxonomy): Bacteria > Actinomycetota > Actinomycetes > Mycobacteriales > Micromonosporaceae > Micromonospora > Micromonospora chaiyaphumensis. The sequence continues at coordinate 322,502 of NZ_FMCS01000006.1, read as the reverse complement.
CGGCAGCCTGGTCAGCCGGGGCACCGGCTTCGTCCGCAACCTGATGATCGGCGCCGCGCTGGGCACCATGGTCGGCGACGCGTTCACGACCGCTCAGTTCCTGCCGAACCAGGTCTACGAGTTCCTGCTCGGCGGCGTGCTGACCAGCGTGCTCGTGCCGGTGCTGGTCCGCCGCCGCAAGGTCGACACGGACCGCGGTGAGGCGTACGCGCAGCGGCTGCTGACCCTGGCGGTGCTGGCACTCGCCGCCACCGCGCTGATCGCCGTCCTGCTGGCCCCGGTGCTGACCGCGCTCTACGCCGCCGGTGGGAAGGACCCGCAGTACACCCAACTGGTCACCCGGCTGTCCTACCTGATGCTGCCGATGCTGTTCTTCACCGGCATCAGCGCGTTGATCGCCGCGGTGCTGAACACCCGCGGACACTTCGCCGCCCCGATGTGGGCACCGATCCTCAACAACATCGTCTCCATCGGCACCTTCGGCCTGTACATCGTCGTGTACGGCGCGACCGCGCTGCGGCCCGGCGAGGTGGGCTGGGACCGGATCCTGCTGGTCGGCGGCGGCACGCTGCTCGGCGTGGCGGTGCAGGCGGTCGGCCTCCTGCCGGCGCTGCGGAAGGTCGGCTTCCGGTGGAAGCTGCGTTTCGACTTCCGCGAGCTCGGCCTGCGTGAGCTGGCCCGGCTCGGCGCCTGGATGTTCTGCTACGTCGCGGTCAACCAGCTCGGTCTCTTCGTGGTGGTCAACCTGCTCACCCGGGCCTCCGGCGGCGACCGCAAGAACGCCGGCCTGCTCATCTACAACAACGTCTTCCTGCTGCTGATGATGGCGCACGGCATCATCGCCGTCTCGATCATCACGGCGCTCATGCCCCGGATGAGCGCGGCCGCCGCCGACGGCCGGTTCCGCGACGTCACCGCCGACCTGTCCCGGGGCACCCGGATGGTCACCGCGGTGCTCGCCCCGGTCGCGGTCTGCTACGCCGTGCTGGCCGGCCCGATCTCGGTGGTGGTCTTCCGGTACGGCGCCTTCACCGGCGACAACGCGGTGGCCACGTCGACCGTGCTGCTGGTGGCGGCGGTCGGCCTGGTGCCCTTCGCGATCAGCCAGCTCTTCACCTTCGCCTTCTACGCGCTGCCGGACACCCGCACCCCGGCGCTGGTCAACATCCCGGTGGTGGCCCTGCGCGTGCTCCTCCAGGTGGGCCTCTACCTGGCCTTCTCGGCCACCTTCGCGGCGGCCGGCATGATGCTCGGCAACGCGATCTCGTACGTGGCGGCGGCGGTCGTCTCGGCGCTGCTGCTGCGGCCCCGGGTGGGCCGGATCGGGCTGGGCGGGATCATGCGGACCATGGGCCGGGTGGTGGTCGCCGCGTTGGGCGCCGCGCTGGTCGGCCTGCTCGTGGTGAAGGTGCTTCCCGGCGACCCGGCGCACCTGAGCTGGCTGGCCGCGGCCGTCCAGCTGGTGATCGGCGGCGCGGTGATCGGCGTGACGTACCTCGGGCTGGCCATGGCGCTGCGCATCGGCGAGATCACCGAGGTGGTCGGGATGGTCCGCCGTCGGATCGGCCGGTGACGTCGACCAGCCCCGATGACGGACGGTGAACGACGATCACCAGCCTGGGGATACGGCTGTGGATAACTCGGTGTTCCCCCGCCCAATGGGCCTCTCGGCCTGTGGACAACCAACCGTACGGCTGAGGGTGACGGGCCGGAGCTGGGGAAACTCACCCGGGTCGCAAAGGCCGCCACACCGGTGCGCCCCTGCGCCGACTACTTGCCGTCAACATCTAGATTGGGCGTGCGTGTCCCAGCGACGTGGCCGAACCGGGCCGTTCACCCGGCCGATCACCATGGTCACTGGCGTCCCACCGGCTCCGGCGGGAAGATGACATGTCGGAGAACCGGGCATCCCGGGTAAGGTCGCTCTCGACGGGTACGGCAGGTGCCGACGTGGGCGTCGACACCGGTCTGCCGGTTCCAGCCAAGGCAGAGCGGGAAGCCACATGCCCAGCAGCACGGGTCCATCGATCGACACGATCACCGAGGGAGGACGGGTGACCCAGGTCGGCGAGGGTCAGGAGGCGGAGGAGACTTCTCCTCCGGTCGTGACCTTCGGTGCTCCCGCGGTCGGTGAAGTCCTTGCCGAGCGGTACGAGCTGGTCGAGCACATCAACAACGACAGCGCGGGCCGGCTGGTCTGGCGCGGTGTCGACGTCGTGCTGCGCCGCCCCGTCGCGGTGGTCCTCCGCTACCCCGGTGGCGACTCCGCCACCGAGATGCTCCAGGCGGCCGTCGCGGCGAGCCGGGTGATCCACCCCAACCTGGTCGGCGTCTACGACGCGATCGACGAGGCCGACCGGGCCTACGTGGTCCGCGAGTGGGTGGACGGCCAGTCGCTGCGTGAGCTGGTCACCGCCGACGGTCCGCTGGACCCGGCCCGCGCCACGGCCATCGGCAGCGCGGTCGCCAGCGCCCTCGCCGCCGTGCACGCCACCGGCATGGTGCACGGCAACGTCCACCCCGGCACCGTGATGATCAGCGACGACGGCCGCGTGGTGCTGGCCGACGCGCGCACCGACGGGGCGGACAGCCAGGAGAACGACCTGCGCGCGGTCGGCGGGGTGCTCTACTTCGCCCTGACCGGGCACTGGCCGCACGGCGAGGCCCCGCTGCACGGCGCCACCGCCGGCCACGGTCGCGCCGCCCTCCCCGACGCGGTCCGGGACGCCGGCGGCGCCATCGCCGCTCCCCGCCAGGTGCGCGCCGGGGTGCCGGCGTACCTCGACGACCTCTGCATGGACCTGCTCGACCCGGAGATGGCCCCGCCCTCGTCGGACGTGCTGTCGGCCGAGCTGAACCGGCTCGACATCCCGGCCGACGAGCACTTCCTGGAGCAGGCCGGCCCGCTGCGCTTCACCGCCGACACCGGGGACGAGCCCTCGCCGCTGGCCGCGGCCGGCGGCCGCAAGGTCGCCCTGGGCATCGCCGCACTGCTGGCGGTGGCCCTGGTCGGGCTGCTCATCGGGATCAGCGCCCTCGGCGACGACAAGGACCCTCGGCAGGAACCGGTGGGCCAGCCGTCCAGCAGTGCGCCCGCCGGGGGAGGCACCAGCGCGCCGGCCGCGCCGGTCCGCAAGCTGACCATCCAGGACGTGCGGATCATCGACCCGGACAGCCGGGACCGCGCCGAGGTGCGGGACGCCGAGAAGGTCATCGACGGCGACCCGAACGAGGGTTGGGAGACCCAGAGCTACCGGAACAACGGCAAGTTCGGCGGCCTGAAGGACGGCATGGGGATCTGGATCGACCTCGGCGCCCCGCACACGGTCAAGTCGATCCAGGCCACGCTGTCGTCCACCGGCGCCTCGGCCGAGCTGCGCGCCGGCACGAAGGAGTTCGAGTCCAGCTCCTCCGGCGACAAGAAGCTCGTCGACGCCTACACGGAGCGCATCGGGCAACCGTTCGAGGAGCACGACGGCACCACGATGGTCTTCGACGGGTTCGACCCGGAGAAGAAATACCAGTACCTCCTCTTCTGGATCACCGAGCTGCCGGAGAAGGACGGCGGCGGTGGCTGGAAGCTCGGGGTCCAGGAACTGACGGTCGAGGGCTCGTGAGCCGTTCGCCGCACCCGGTGCACCGCCTCCGCCGGACGTGGTGATGGCGGGTCGCGGTGGGCGTACGCCCGAGCCGGCGACCGGGGACGGCCCGGCGGCCGGCGTGTCCGACCTCGACCTGCTGCGGGCGCACGCCGCCGGAGACCGGGACGCCTTCACCGAGCTGTTCCACCGCCACCGCGACCGGCTCTGGGCGGTGGCCCTGCGGACGCTCGGGGACCGCGAGGAGGCGGCCGACGCCCTCCAGGACGCGCTGCTGTCGGCGCACCGGGCCGCGGCCCGGTTCCGGGGCGACTCGGCGGTCACCACCTGGCTGCACCGGATCGTGGTCAACGCCTGCCTGGACCGGATCCGGCGGCGGCAGGCGCACGCGACCGTCCCACTGCCGGACGGCGTACACACCGACGGGGAGCCCGGCCCGCACACCGGCGGGGTGGAGCCGGCCGCGCCGGCCCGGGACCACGACACCGCCCTGGTGGTCCGGCAGGCCCTCGCCGCGCTCCCGGTCGAGCAGCGGGCCGCGCTGGTGCTGGTGGACGTGCAGGGCTACCCGGTGGCCGAGGTGGCCCGGATCCTCGGGGTCGCCGAGGGGACGGTGAAGAGCCGGTGCGCCCGGGGCCGGGCCCGGCTGGCCGTGCTCCTCGGGCACCTGCGGACCGGCTCCGACGAGGTCGCGGACGTGCCCCGGGTCACCGGCGGGAACCCGCGGCCACCCGAGGGCGTCGGATCCACGTCGGGATGGTCCCGGCGCGACGCCAGCCAGGAGGAGACGTGACGTCCCGGAAGTTCAGCGAGGTCGACCACGACCTGCTCGCCGACTACCTCGGCGGGGCGCTGGACGGCACCCCGGAGCAGGCCACCGTCGCCCGGCTGGTCGAGCAGGACCCGGCCTGGGCCGAGGCGCACGCCGCTCTGGCCCGGGCGGTCGACCTGGTCGAGGCCGACCTGGCCCAGTGGGCCGCCGCGCCCGCGCCGGAGCTACCGCCCGCCGTGGCGGACCGGATCACCGCGGCGCTCGCCGGCGCCGGCCCGGCCCCGGCCGGCGACCTGGCCTTCGACCCGGCCGAGCCGGGCTCGACCCCGGCCGCCGTGCCGGCACAACCCAACCGGGGTGCCCACCCGGCGAGCGCGGCGGGTCGGAAGGACCGGAACACCGGACCGGGTCGCCGCTCGCGGCGCTGGGCCCGGCTCGCCGGTCCGGTGGCGCTGGCCGCCGCGTCGGTGACCGCTGTCGGGTTCGGGGTCAGCCACCTGGTCGACACGGGTGCCGGCCAGACCACCGGGGCGGTCGACAACGCGGGCAGCCGGGCCGACGGCGGGGCCGCCCCGATGGCCGCCGCGCCGTTCCAGACCACCGGGCCGGCCCGGCACAGCGGCACCGACTACACCCCGGACGCCTTCTCCGGGCTGCGAACCGAGATCGCCGGGCCCTCGGCGACGGCGAGCGACAAGGCGAGCTCGGCGGAGGGTCAGGACGTGCACCGGCTCTCGGAGGCCGTCGGGCTGGAACGGCTCGCCCGTCCCGAGGCGCTGGCCTCCTGCCTGTCCGAGATCGGCGCCGAACACCGCGCCGGCCCCCTCACCGTCGATCTGATCGACTACGCCCGGTTCCAGGGCCGCCCGGCGCTGGTCGTCACCTTCACCGACGCGGGTGGCGCCAGGTGGGCCTGGGTGAGCGGACCCGAGTGCGGGGTCCCCGGGTCCGGCGCGGACACCCGCTTCACCACGCGGGTAGGGTGAGGTCGCGGTCACCCGGGCGGGTTCTGCCACGTGACGTGACCCACCGGATGACCGGCTCGGGAATCCCCGCTTCGTACGATGACGTTCTGCAAGTCAGGTGCCGCTGTCGCTGAGCTGTCGGCACTCGGGATCGACATCGGTGCGCGCCGGTGACGAACACACACATCGGGAGACGGCAGTGGACGAGGTCCGCAACCTGATCATCATCGGCTCCGGGCCGGCCGGTTACACGGCGGCGGTCTACGCCGCGCGCGCCAACCTCAAGCCGCTGGTCATCGAGGGCGTGCAGTCCGGCGGTGCGCTGATGACCACGACCGAGGTGGAGAACTTCCCCGGGTTCGCGGACGGCATCCTCGGCCCCGAGCTGATGGACAACATGCGCAAGCAGGCCGAGCGGTTCGGCGCCGAGTTCCTCACCGACGACGTGACCCGTGTCGAGCTGAAGGACACCGGCGAGGTCGGCTCCAACACGGTGAGCACCGTCTGGGTGGGCGAGACGGCCTACCGGGCCAAGGCGGTCATCCTCTCCACCGGCTCGGCCTGGCGCCCGCTGGGCGTGCCGGGCGAGCAGGAATACCTGGGCCACGGCGTGTCGTCCTGTGCCACCTGTGACGGCTTCTTCTTCCGCAACCAGCACATCGTGGTGGTCGGCGGCGGCGACTCGGCGATGGAGGAGGCCAGCTTCCTCACGCGGTTCGCCGAGTCCGTGACGATCATCCACCGCCGCGACTCGTTCCGCGCCAGCAAGATCATGGCCGCCCGCGCCCTCGGCAACGAGAAGATCAAGGTCGAGTGGAACAGCGTCATCGAGGAGATCCTCGGCGAGGACGGCAAGGTCAGCGGCGTACGTCTGCGCAACGTGCACAGCGGCGAGAGCAAGGTGCTCGACGTCACCGGCGTCTTCGTGGCGATCGGTCACGACCCGCGCAGCGAGCTGTTCCGCGACCAGGTGGAGCTGGACGACGAGGGGTACGTGAAGGTGCAGGCGCCGAGCACCCGCACCAGCATTCCGGGTGTCTTCGCCGCCGGTGACGTGGTCGACCACACCTACCGGCAGGCCATCACGGCGGCCGGCACGGGCTGTGCGGCCGCGCTGGACGCCGAGCGCTTCATCGCCACCCTGCAAGGCTGAAAGATTTTCACAAAAGGTCCCGGAGGAGGGGTTCATAGTGGGAGCAACCAAGGCGGTCACGGACGCGAGCTTCGCGAGCGACGTGCTGAAGTCCGACAAGCCGGTTCTGGTCGACTTCTGGGCGGAGTGGTGCGGTCCGTGCCGCAAGGTCTCGCCGCTGCTGGAGGAGATCGCGGGCGAGATGGGTGACCAGGTCACCATCGTCAAGCTCAACATCGACGAGAACCCCGAGACGGCGCGCACCTACCGGGTGATGTCCGTGCCGACCCTGACCATCTTCAAGAACGGCGAGCCGGTGCAGTCCATCGCCGGCGCCAAGCCGAAGGGTGAGCTGGTCAAGCTCATCGAGTCGGCGCTCTGAGCCGACGCCCGACACCGCCGGAACCCCCGTCCGCCCGATCCCGGGTGACGGGGGTTCCGCGTTTCCGACCTGCGGCGAATTCGTGATCGTCGGTGATCGGCCACGGTACGCTCCGTAAGGCGTCCCCAGCGGGGAAGCACCTCCGTCGGAGTCTCCGGCCAGCCAGCGTCCGTGCAGAGGGGGTCGTCGTGCGTCCCATCCGACCCGGTGACCGGGGCCCCGCGGTGGCCGAGATCCACACCGTGCTCACCGGCCTGGAACTGCTCCCGGCCGGCCGCGGAGGCGAGGAGTTCGACGCCGAGACCGAACGCGCGGTGCGGGCGTTCCAGCAGTCCCGCGGCCTCAGCGTCGACGGGCGGGTGGGCGCGGAGACCTGGCGGGCGCTGGACGCGGCCCGCTGGCGGTTCGGCGCCCGCGCCCTCTACCACGCGGTCCCCGAGCCGCTGATCGGCGAGGACGTCCGGTCGCTCCAGGAACGGCTCCTGGAGATGGGATACGACGTGGGCCGCGCCGACGCCATCTACGGCATCCGCACCTCCCGCGCGGTGGCCCAGTTCCAGCGGGAGATGGGTTTGAAACCGGACGGTACGTGCGGTCCGCACACCGTCAACGCACTGCGCCGCCTCGGCCGCAAGGTGGTCGGCGGGCGCCCGCAGTGGCTCCGGGAGGCCGACGCCATCCGGCAGGCCGGGCCGACCCTGGTCGGGCGGACCGTGGTCATCGACCCGGGACACGGCGGCACCGACCCGGGCGTGGTCGTGCCCGACGGCCCGCTGCGCTGGACCGAGGCGGACCTCGCGCACGACCTGGCCAGCCGGCTGGAGGGTCGGCTCGCCGCTGCCGGCGTACGCGTGCAGCTCACCCGGGGCCCGTCCCCGCGGACCTGCCTGCCGGACGCGGACCGCGCCCAGCTGGCCAACTCCCTCGGCGCGGACGTCTTCATCTCGCTGCACACCGACGGGCACGCCAACCCGGCGGCCGACGGGGTGGCCACCTACCACTACGGCACCGACAACGGCGTCACCTCTGCCACCGGAGAGCGGCTGGCCGGGCTGGTGCAGCGGGAGATCGTGGCCCGCACGGGGCTGCGGGACTGCCGTACCCATGCCAAGGCCTGGGACCTGCTGCGGCTGACCCGGATGCCGGCGGTCCGGGTCGAGGTGGGCTACCTGACCTCGCCGGCCGACCGCGCCCGGCTGGTGGATCCGCGGTTCCGGGACCGGCTGGTCGAGGCGATCGTGGCGGCCGTGCAGCGGATGTACTACCCGATCGAGCGGGACGTGCCCACCGGCTCGATCGACGTGAGCGAGCTGCGGGCGGTGGTGGCCGCCGGCACGGTGGTCGACTGAGCACGCGGCCTCGCTCGTCGACCGGCCTCAGCTCGTCGGGGGCCCTCAGCTCATCGAGCGGGTGGCGGGAGCCGGGCGGACCGGGCGCAGCAGCGTCTCCGGGCTCATCGAGCCGAGCAGCTTCTCCAGCGCGTACTCGACGTCGGACTTCCAGCTCAGCGCCGTGCGCAGTTCCAGGCGGAGGCGCGGGTAGCGCGGGTGCGGGCGTACCGTCTTGAAGCCCACCGAGAGGAAGAAGTCGGCCGGCGCGAGGCAGGCCCGCGTCGGGTCGTCGCCGTCGTCGCCGAACTTCGCGTCGCCGAACGCCTCGATCGCCTTGATGCCGCGCTTCGTGAGATCCCGGGCCACCCCCTGGACCAGCATCCGGCCCAATCCGCCGCCCGCGAAGGCCGGCACCACGTGCGCGGTCATGAGCAGCGCCGCGTCCGCGGAGACCGGCGAGGTGGGAAACGCCATCGAGCGCGGAACGTACGCCGGCGGGGCGTACATGACGAAACCGGCGGGCATGCCGTCGACGTACGCGAGCTTGCCGCAGGAACCCCACTCCAGGAGCGTCTGGGAGACCCAGGCCTCCTTCTCCAGCCCAGGGTCACCGGCGGCGCACGCGCGCTCGGCCGAGACCGGGTCCAGCTCCCAGTAGACGCACTGACGGCAGGAGCGGGGCAGGTCCTCCAGCGTGTCCAGGGTCAGACTGACCAGACGTCGCGACATGAGCACCCCACCCATAGGCCCGGAGCGGAGACCACCGCGGTCTCCCGCCGCCTTTCTGCCCCCGACGAGCGATCGTACGCTCCCGCCCGACGCTACGGGAGAGGACGCGCGAACGCCCACCCGAGCCGGGGAGCGGGCCGGTCCGGGATGTGGACGTACCCACACGGTGGGTCCGGTGCTGGACGGAGGCGACTACGATCGACCAACCGGCCTCCCGCGCGCCGCCATGGTTGCCGGCATCGCGGGTACCACACCGGGCGGCAGCCCCGCCGACACCCGATCGAGGTGATGTCATGACCGGCACGACGCTCGACGACTACACCGACCGGTACGCCCGGCGGGTCCGGGGGATGACGGCCTCCGAGATCCGGGCCCTCTTCGCGGTGGCCAGCCGGCCGGAGGTGGTCTCGCTCGCCGGTGGTGCGCCCTACATCGCGGCGCTGCCGCTCGACGCGGTCGGCGAGATGCTCGGCCGGCTCGGCGCCGAGCACGGCGCCACCACCCTCCAGTACGGCATCGGCCAGGGCACCCCGGAGCTGCGCGAGCGGATCTGCGAGGTGATGGCGCTGTCCGGGATCGACGCGTCGTGCGGCGCCTCGCCCGAGGACGTGGTGGTCACCGTCGGCGGTCAGCAGGCGCTCGACCTGGTGGCCCGGCTCTTCCTGGACCCGGGAGACGTGGTGCTCGCCGAGGGCCCGACGTACGTCGGCGCACTCGGGGTGTTCCAGGCCGCCCAGGCCCAGGTGGTGCACGTGCCGATGGACTCCGACGGGTTGCTCCCGGAAGCGCTGGAGGCGGCCATCGCCGACCTGGCCCGGGCCGGCCGGCGGGTGAAGTTCCTCTACACCATCCCCACCTACCAGAACCCGACCGGCGTGACGCTGAGCGAGGAGCGGCGCGAGCGGGTGCTCGACATCTGCGAGCGCGCCGGGCTGCTGGTGGTGGAGGACGACCCGTACGGTCAGCTCGGTTTCGAGGGCGAGGCGCCCGCACCGCTGCGGGCCCGGCGGCGCGACGGGGTGTTCTACCTGAGCACCTTCTCCAAGACCTTCGCGCCCGGCCTGCGGGTGGGCTGGATCCTCGCCCCGCACGCGGTCCGGGACAAGCTCGTCATCGCCAGCGAGGCGCAGATCCTCTGCCCCAGCGGCTACGCGCAGGCCGCCGTCTCGACGTACCTGGGCACCATGCCCTGGCGGCAGCAGCTCAAGGTCTACCGGGAGGTCTACCGCGAGCGCCGGGACGCCCTGCTCGACGCGCTCGCGGACCTGATGCCGGAGGGCACCACCTGGACCACCCCGGCCGGCGGCCTCTTCGTCTGGGCGACCCTGCCCGACGGCCTCGACTCCAAGGCGATGATGCCGCGGGCCGTCGCCGCCCGGGTCGCCTACGTGCCGGGCACCGGCTTCTACGCCGACGGGACCGGCGCCGGCAACATGCGACTCAACTTCTCGTTCCCGCCCCCGGAGCGGATCCGGGAGGGCGTCCGTCGGCTGGCCGGCGTCATGGAGCAGGAGATCGCCATGCGCAAGGTCTTCGGCGCGGTCGGCGGGGCGGGTCCGCGGCGCCGGCAGGGCGGCTCCGACGCGCCCGGTCCCGACTTGGCATGATTCCCGCATGTCCGTCAGCCCTGCCGCACCCACGTCCGTGACCGGACCCGCCACCGACGAACTGCACGTGCTGGTGCTCGCCGGCGGGCTCTCCTACGAGCGGGACGTCTCGCTCCGGTCCGGCCGGCGGGTGCTCGACGCGCTGCGCGCGGTCGGCGTGGAGGCCGAGCTGCGGGACGCCGACGTGGCGCTGCTGCCCGCCCTCGCCGCCGACCCGCCGGACGCCGTGGTGATCGCCCTGCACGGCGCCACCGGCGAGGACGGCTCGCTGCGCGGAGTGCTCGACCTCTGCGACGTGCCCTACGTCGGCTGCGACGCCCGCGCGTCCCGGCTCGCCTGGGACAAGCCCTCCGCCAAGGCGGTGCTGCGCGAGGCGGGCATCCCGACGCCCGACTGGGTGGCGCTGCCGCACGACCGGTTCTCCGAGCTGGGCGCGGTCGCCGTCCTGGACCGGATCGCCGACCGGCTCGGCCTGCCGCTCATGGTCAAGCCCGCGCAGGGCGGCTCCGGCCTGGGCGCCGCCGTGGTCCGCGACGCCGGGTCGCTGCCGGCCGCCATGGTCGGCTGTTTCGCGTACGACCAGACGGCCCTGGTCGAGCGCTACGTGCCCGGGATGGATGTGGCGGTCTCCGTGCTCGACCTGGGTGAGGGCCCGCAGGCCCTGCCCCCGGTCGAGATCGTGCCGCGCAACGGCGTCTACGACTACGCGGCCCGCTACACCGCCGGCCGCACGACCTGGCACGCGCCGGCCCGGCTCGACCCGGACGCGGCCGAGCGGGTGGCCGAGGTGGCGCTCGCCGCGCACACCGCCCTCGGCCTCCGCGACCTCTCCCGCGTCGACCTGATCGTCGACGCGGAGGGGCAACCGCACGTGCTGGAGGTCAACGTCTCCCCGGGGATGACCGAGACCTCGCTGCTGCCGCTGGCTGTCCAGGCGGCCGGGCTGGACTTCGGGCGGGTGCTCGGCACGCTGGTGAGCCGCGCCGCCACCCGCCGGCCGTGACGTCAGGCTGACCCGGTCGCCTGCTTCGGCGTCTCGCCCTGTTCCGATGTGCGCGCCCGCTGTGGGGCGTCGGCCTGCCTTGGTACCGCAACCTGTTCCGGCGTCCCGGCCTGCTCCGGTTCGCCGGCCTGGTTCGGCGTGCCGGCCTGATTCGGTGTGGCGGCCTGGGCTGGCCCGTCCGTCTGGTTCGCTGTGCCGGTCGGTGCGCCGGCGTCGGTCGGCTTCGGCGTGGCGGGCTGGTCCGGCTCCTCGGCCGGTAGCTTCCCCTCCGCCGCCTCGTTCTCCGGGATCTCGTCAGCGGCCTCGATCACCGAGGCGGTCTCCTCCTCGGGTACCTCGGCCACCCCGGTGGTTGACGGGGCGCTGAGGCTGGACGGCGCCTGCCACTGGATGCGGGGCGGCTCGGCCAGTGGGCGGCCGCCGAACTCGGCGAGCCAGGCCGCGACCATCGCCAGGTTCTCCCGCCACTGCGCTTCCGAAATCGGCGGCAGGATCGAGTCCCACAGGGACAGGAACGTGCCCCGCAACTGCAGCTGCCCGTAGGGCCGCGCCAGGAACCACATGTGGAGGTGCGCGGAGCCGTCGCCCCAGCGGTTGACGTGCACGCGAGCCACGCCGTCCAGCGACCGGATGGCCCGCTCCAGACGCACGGTCATGACGCCCAGTTCGGCGGCGAGCAGGTTCGGCAGGTCGCCGAGATCGAGGTGCGACCGGGACTCCAGGATCAGCACCATCGGCAGGCCGGTGGGCCGGTCCATCGCCCGGACCCGCCATCGCTCACCCACCCAGATGTACGCCTCGTCCGGCGCGTTGCACGCGGTGCACTCCCGATTCCCCTCGCCGCGGCGGGGAGGCTCGACCGGCACCGGCTCGTCGAGTGGCTTGACGTGGAGATCGCCCTCGAAGGGAAAGGAGGGCCACTGGGTGAAGTCCGGGACTGAGGGAGGGGTGTCCTGCACGACGCTGACCCTAACCGAGTTGGCGACGCCTGTCCCTACTTGAGCGGCGAGGCGCTGAGCGTTCCTCGTCGATCCACAACCGGTTGTCCACCGCGTTGTCCACAGGCCGCTGAGCTAGCCACCACAGCGCGTCATCCACAGCTCAGCAAGGGTTTCCGCGCGGTGTTTCACGTGAAACGGGGAGCGCCTGTGGAAAACGACTGTGGATAACCGGGGGTCGGTCTCGACGGTGCCTGGAGGGCTCGATCCTTCCTTCCCAACGAGCGAGTCGACGATCGGCACTGGGTCGTTCCGTTGCTCCCGCAGATTCGTCTGCGCGGTCGCGGCGGCGGATCGGTGGATGGCGGGAGGGTGTTGTGTTTCACGTGAAACCGCACGCCGTGTCGGCGCTTCCAACTCGGCGGTGCGGTGGGCGGTGAGATCCGCCGGGCGGATGGACCGGCGTGTTCGCTGCGGTGCCGCAATCGTGCTTCGGCTGACGGTGAGCGGGTTGACGGGTTTCACGTGAAACAACGGATGGCGGGGAGAGATGGCTGTCTGCGGGCAGACACTCAGTTGGTGAACTGGGGAGCCGGTGCGGTTACACGGCGGGCTGTGGGCCGGCATGACTAGAGAGGGCCCGGGCCGGACGGCAGCGGGTCCTGGCCCGCTCAAGGAGCATCCCGGCCCGGCCCAGAGAAGTCGGCTTCTAAGCCGCGGCACGGGTAGGGCGCTGCCGGACAGCAACGAAGGGCCAGGGCTGCCGGGCCCTGGGCGGCAACGCCGGGCGGCCAACGAGGAGTTGCGCATCGCGAACAATGCGGAGGTGCCCGCGGCCCAGAGATGTTCTGCCGCGCCACCCGCTCGGCGGCTTGACGGCTCGGCCCACAGCGCTCAGCGGTCGACGCTCGGCGGCTCGACGCTCGGCTCGGTGCTCGGCGCTCAGGTTGGCGTTCGGCGCTCGGCGGTCGGTGCTCGACGGCACGAGGGTTGGCGGCACGGCGGTCAGCGGCTCGGTGCTCGGTGCTCCGCGGCCCGGCGGTCGGCGGCTCAGTGCTCGCCGCACGCTGCTCGGCGGTCGGTGGTGGGTGGTCGGCGGCTCGGCGGTCGGCGGCCCGGTGGTCAGCGGTCGCAACTCAGTGGTCGGCGCTGGCGGTCGGGGTCGGCGCTCGGCGCTAGGCGCTCGGCGGTCCCAGGACCGGCCAAGCGCGAATCGCCGCTTCGTCTCACGACCTCGCCGACGGCGGAACGCCTGAGGATCCCGGCACCTCTGGACGACGGCTCGCTCGGTTTCGCGACGCCCGACACACGGCGGAGCGGCGATGCGGTTGGCCCGCGGTGGAACACCACCCGGTGATCCCGCTCAGCGCCTCTGAGACGGGTGATGGTCGCGAGTCCGCACCCCAGAGGGCGCAGGGACGAAAGACGGTTCCAGGACGCTCACAGCGCTCCGGATGAACCACTTCTGCGGCGGAGCCCGCCGTCGAGAGACGTCCAAACGCGCCGGATGGCATCCGGCGCGAGGAACATCGGCAGCGACGCGGGCGGCCGCACGGCGGCTTGCACGAGTGACAGCCGGATTGTCTGTGAGGAGGAGACACGGCCGAACCTACGAGGCGCACCGGCTGGAGCCGAGTGAGCGGCACCCGATTGACGAGAGCGGCCCACGAGCGCACCGGGTGAGCGGTCCGCCGGTCGACATCGGGCCGGGCGACCCCGGGGCCTCCGCAACCGGCCGACATTCCGACGCCCCGGCGCTGCCCGGGCCCAACGCACTCTCCTCCGTTTCGTTTCACGTGAAACGGAGGCGCGGGGATTGCCGCTGCGGCGGTAGACCGGCGACCGCCCACACCCGCCTCGAGCCAGCTCGACAGCCAGACAGAGAGCCCTCTGGCTCAGCGGTTGTCGCCGCTGCCGCCCAGCAGGCCACGGCTTTGACGGCTGGCCAGTTTGGCAAGGTTGGCCGCCGCGATCTCGTCCAGCGACAGATCGAGGTAGTCGGCGAGCACGGCCACGTACCAGAGCACGTCACCGAGTTCCTTGGCGATGTCGGCCCGGTCGATCCGTGACTCGTCGCTGTCGAGGTCGCGAACCCACTTCTTGAACTTCTCGGCGATCTCGCCGGATTCGCCGACCAGTCCGAGCACCAGGTGAAGCAGCTCGTTCCTCTTGTCACGGGGAGCGGCCGTGCGGAGAGCAGCGCGCTGATACGCGTCCAGGTCCATGGCGGACCAGTATGCCGCGCCCATCCCACCAGCACGGTCCTGCTCCGACCATGGGAAAGCCGCCGGCGAGAAGCACAACAGCCGCGGTCATCTGCCGCACCGCCACCGCGTCGACATCCCGCACGCCTGCTCCGCAACGGCACCCACCAAGGTCACCCGCCCCGAAGACGGCGCCCAACCATGGCGAGGACGCCAGGACGCCCGACGCCGGGACGATGGACGCCGGGGGCCACGGACGCCATGGCCCGGACGCCAGGTTTACGAGCCTCCTCGAGCAGGCAGCACGCCTTCGCGCCACCAACCAGACCCGCCCGCTCCCGAACACCGCGGCCGGTCGGCCCGGAAACGACTCGGCCGCGTCGCCCCCGGAGGGACGACGCGGCCGAGAGCGACGGGGGCTGACTACTCCTCGGGCTGCTCCTCCTGCCCCACACCGATGATCCCGACGATCCGCTCCAGGTCGTCGACCGTCGCGAACTCGATCGTGATCTTGCCCTTGCTCCGGCCGATGTCGACCTTGACCCGGGTGTCGAAGCGGTCGGAGAGCCGGTCGGCGAGGTCCGTCAGCGCGGGCGCGTGCGGCTTCGGCCGGCGCTTCGCGGCCGGGGCCTTCGCGGGGCCGTCGGCGAGCGCCAGGGCCACCAGCTCCTCGGTGGCGCGTACGGAGATGCCCTCGGCGACGATGCGCTTGGCGAGCTGCTCCTGCGCCTCGGAGTCGTCGAGGCTGAGCAGGGCGCGGGCGTGGCCGGCGGAGAGCACCCCGGCGGCGACCCGGCGCTGCACCTGGGCCGGCAGGTTCATGAGCCGGATGGTGTTGGAGATCTGCGGCCGGCTGCGGCCGATCCGGCGGGCCAGTTCCTCGTGGGTCGCGCCGAACTCCTCCAGCAGCTGCTGGTACGCGGCGGCCTCTTCGAGCGGGTTGAGGTTCGCCCGGTGGATGTTCTCGAGCAGCGCGTCCCGGAGCATCGCGTCGTCCTTGGTGTCCCGGACGATGGCGGGGATGCTCTCCCGGCCGACCGCCTGGGCCGCGCGCCAGCGCCGCTCGCCCATGACGAGTTCGTACTTCTCGCTGTCGAGCTGCCGGACGACGATCGGCTGGAGGAAGCCCACCTCCTGGATGGAGGTCTTCAACTCCTCCAGCGCCTCCTCGTCGAAGACGTGCCGGGGCTGCTTGGGGTTCGGCACGATGCTGTCGACCGGGATCTCGGCGAAGCGGGCTCCGGGGACCGGGCTCAGTTGCGGCTCCGGCTCGATGGCGGGGGTCGCCGGTGCGGGCGTGTCGCCGGGACCCACGGCCCCGGTCACTGCCGCCGCCGCGCCGGCGACGGGGGCGGCCGGAACGGCCGGCGCCGTACCGTTCTCGGGTTCGGCGGTCGCCGGGGTGCTGCCCGGCACGGGCCCGGTGGGGATGAGGGCGCCGAGCCCTCGGCCCAGACCGCCGCGAGGACGGTTCTTCATGCGACGCCTCCCAGCGACTTCTCCGCACTACGCATTCCGGCTCACCGGCTCCTTGACGCCTCGCTCGGCAATTTCCTGAGCGGCCTCGAAGTAACTCGTGGCCCCCCGCGAACCGGGATCGTAGGTCATCACGGACTGCCCGTAGCTGGGCGCCTCGGAGACCCGCACGTTCCGGGGGATCACGGCCTCGAGCACCTTGTCCCCGAAGTGGTTCCGGACGTCCTGCTCCACCGCGTCGGCCAGCCGGGTACGGCGGTCGTACATGGTGAGCAGGATCGTGGAGACCTCGAGCTTCGGGTTGAGGTGCTGCCGAACCAGATTGATGTTCTGGATCAGCTGGTTGAGACCCTCCAGCGCGTAGTACTCGCACTGGATGGGGATCAGCACCTCCTGCGCGGCGACCAACGCGTTGACGGTGAGCAGGCCGAGCGAGGGCGGGCAGTCGATGAAGACGTAGTCGAAGTGCCCCGGGTAGGCGGCAATGGCCCGCGCCAGCCGGGACTCCCGGGCGACCACGGAGACCAGCTCGATCTCGGCGCCCGCGAGGTCGATGGTGGCCGGCACGCACCACAGGTTCGGGATTCCCTCGACGGCCTGGGCCACCTCCTCCAGCGGCACGCTGTCGATCAGGCAGTCGTAGACGTCCGGCACCCCGGTATGGTGCGGCACGTTGAGCCCGGTGGAGGCGTTGCCCTGCGGGTCGAGGTCGACCACGAGCACCCGGTTGCCGTGCAGGGCGAGCGCCACCGCCAGGTTCACCGTGGTCGTGGTCTTGCCGACGCCACCCTTCTGGTTGGCGACGCACATCACCCGGGTCCGTTCGGGGCGAGGCATGGTGACCTCACCACTGGGGTTCAGGATCTGCACGGCGCGCATAGCCTCCATAGCCAACGGTGGGTCATCCTCTTCGCGCGTCGGGGTTTCACGTGAAACGTACGTGCTCGCCGGGGCTTCGGCGCCGTAGCCGGCAGCCGGTGGCGTGTCGGACGGTGCGACCGCGCCAGCCGCCACGTCCGGTGCGGTCTCCGGTGTCGGCTGCTGCGGCACGGCCACCGCCGGCGGCTGCGGCTCGTAGCGCGCGGGGACCGCGGCGTTTCCGCGTACCGGGGCCGGACGGGAGGCGGGTGCGTTGGCCGGGCCGCCGTTCGGGTCGTGCGGATCCCGGGCCGGCGGGACGTTCGCCGGCACGGACGAGGTAGGACGCACGGCGCCGGCCTGGGGTACGTCCCGGCGCACCACCGGCTCACAGTCCGGCGGACGCGTGGACGGGTCGTGGGGCTCACCGCTCGGCGGCCAGCCCTCGAAGTTGGTTTCACGTGAAACGGGGCCGGTGGCGGAGGGTCGCTCGCCTGGCCCGGTCACCCGCGGATCGTCGTACCTGCCGTCGTCATGCACCTGTCATCCCTGCCCGCTCCGGATGGTCGGTCCGCACCCGTCTCTCAGGCCCCCGCGCTCGCCGCGCGGCGTCACCGGCCCGGTGGGAACGGTCCGGTTCGGGTGCCGCCCGGCACCGCCGCTCCACACTATCGGCGCGCGGCCAGCCTACGGCCGACGGGCGCAGCGGGTCCACGTCGGGTTCTGATCGATCAGCTCACGCCCATTCGGACCAACGACCGGACGGGCGTCGGGAAAGCCTTGGGGCGTCAGCGATCCCGGCCCTGCGCGCCCCGGCGTCGGCCGCCCCGCGAGCGCTTCGGCCCCTTCTTTCTGGCCGGACCGACCACCCGCTCGCGAACCACCTCGATCACCGTCGCGGGTGGGTCGATCACGTCGACCCCGCACCGGTGCAGCTCCGGCTCGCCCCCGCCGAGCCGCGCCACCGCGGCGGCGTGCTCGGCGATCTCCTCGGCGGCGGAGGCACCCTTGAGCGCCACCAGCCGGCCACCGGGCACCGCCAGCGGAAGGCACCAGGCGGCAAGCCGGTCCAGCGGGGCCACCGCGCGCGCGGTGACGATGTCGGCAGTCAGCGGCTCCCGGTCCCGGGAGCCGGCGGCGGCCTCCTCGGCGCGCCCGCGGAACACCCGGACGCATCTGGTCAGCCCCAGTTGCTGCACCGCCTCGATGAGGAAGGCGGTGCGCCGGGCGAGCGGCTCGACCAGGGTCACCGTGAGGTCGGGCCGCGCGATCGCCAGCACCAGGCCGGGCAGGCCGGCCCCGGAGCCGACGTCGATCAGGCTGGCGCCCTCCGGGATCCGCTCGGCCATCGCCGCGCAGTTGAGCAGGTGCCGGTCCCAGAGCCGGGGCGTCTCGCGGGGGCCGATCAGGCCGCGCACCACACCGTCCGTGGCCAGCAGTTCGGCGTACGCGGCGGCCAGGTCGAGCCGGTCGCCGAAGAGGGCACGGGCAGCCTCCGCCAGTTCGGGTGGCAACGTCGCACCCGCAGCGGAGGGCTGGTCGCCGGATGATCCGCTCGCACCGTCCACAGGAGACGGAAGCGCGCGGGTCGGATCGGCGTTGCTTCGGCCACCGGACGGCAGGTCGTCCACCTCGCGGCCGCCGGCCTCGACCTCGCGGCCCGCGGCGGACGGCCCACGGCCCGCGGCGGACGGCCCACGGCCCTCGGAGGAAGGCTGGTGGTCCGCGGGGGATCGCTCAGGGCCCACGGGGGCGGGCTCGGCAACCACCGGGTCGACCGCAACCACCGGGGTGGGCTCGGCAAACACCGGGTCGACCGCGCCCACCGGGGCAACGGACTCCTCCCGCGCCGACGGCTCGGCCCGCCCCTCCGACTCCCCGGAGAAGGCCGGCGTCACCTCGGCGGCCGGGTGGGCCGCGACGACATGCTCGCCCGTCACCGGAACCGGCTCGCCGGCGGTCACCGCCTCCCCCGAGAACGCGGGTTCACCGGAGAAGGGAGTCTCGCCGGAGAACGCGGGCTCACCGGAGAAGGTGGGGTCGACCGGGCCGTCGCCCTCGGAGAAGACCGGGTCGACGGTCGGGTCGCCGTGGACAGGCGACGGCCCGGGCGGCGTACCGCCCGGGCCGGCAACGGCACCCGCCGTCGTCTCGTCGGAGGCCACCTCCGTCAGTCCGTCACCGGCCGGACGACGATGCGGCGGTTCGGCTCGACGCCCTCGGACTCGCTCTCCACGCCGCTCATCGCGTTGACCACGTCGTGCACGCACTTGCGCTCGAACGCGGACATCGGCTCCAGGCGCACCGGCTCGCCGTGCTCCTTGACCTTCTCCACCGCGTTCTTGGCGACGGCGGCCAGCTCCTTGCGGCGGGCGGCGCGGTAGCCGCCCACGTCGAGCAGCAGGCGGCTCGGCGAACCGGTCTGCCGGAACACCGCCAGCCGGGCCAGCTCCTGCAGCGCCTCCAGGGTGGCGCCGCGCTGGCCGACCAGGTTCTGCAGGCGAGCGCCGACCACCTCGACGACCGGGCGGCCGCCGGAGACCAGCTCATCGATGTCGCCGTCGTAGTCGAGGATGTCGAGCAGGCCCTCGACGTAGTCGGCAGCGATCTCGCTCTGCCGGAACAGGTCGCTGTCGGCGGGTGCCTTCTTCTCCCGGGCCTCGGACTGGGCCTCCTCGGCCTCCTCCGTGGTGGCGGCC
Organism: Micromonospora chaiyaphumensis; assembly: GCF_900091435.1. Lineage (GTDB taxonomy): Bacteria > Actinomycetota > Actinomycetes > Mycobacteriales > Micromonosporaceae > Micromonospora > Micromonospora chaiyaphumensis. The sequence continues at coordinate 302,807 of NZ_FMCS01000006.1, read as the reverse complement.
GGCGCGGTGTCCTCGTCCAGGGACTGGTCGGCGCTGGGGATGCTGGTGTCGGTCACGGTCTCATCTCCGTACTCGCTCGGCCGGACCGTCGGGTCCGCTGGTTTCCCGGGGCCGGCGGGAGGTTCGCCGGTGCCCTCGGGCACGTCTGTACGGGCCAGTTTCGCCCGTGACCGCGCTCCGCGCGGCGGTTCCGGCCCGGCGCCGACCTTCTCGGTGGCAGCTCGGGGCCGGAACGGGCCGCCACCGGATCTCCGGCGGCGGCCCGGCGGGCTCAGCCCTGTCGCTTGGCGGGGCGACCGCCGCTCTTCTTCGGGTTGACCGGCTTGGCGCCGGGCTTCGGGCCGGCCACCTTGGGGGCGGCGGCCGGGGCCTTGACGGCCGGCTGGGCGGTCTTGCGGCCGAGCAGGCCACCGGTCTTGACCGGCTGGGCGGTCTTGCCACCGGTGGCCTTCCCGGCGGTGCTGCTCTTCGGCGGCACCAGCGGCGGGAACTTCCGCAGCACCCACTGCTGCTGGCCGAGAGTGAAGAGGTTGTTGGTGACCCAGTAGATGATCACACCGATCGGGAAGATTGCGCCCGAGATGAGCAGCGAGAACGGGATGCCGTAGAGCATCAGCCGCTGCACCATGCGCTGCTGCGGGTCCTCCGCCCAACCGGTCTTGAGGATCATCTGCCGGCTGGTCAGGTAGGTGGTGGCGATCATGATGCAGACCAGCACGCCGGCGACGATCTTCACGGTGGTGAGGTTCGCGCCGAGCGACGCCATCTCGGCGGCCGTGGAGCCGAACTTTCCGGAGATCGGGGCGGAGAAGAGCTTCGCGTTCGAGGCGCTGTTGAACTGCTCGACGGTCCAGCCATACAGGGTCTTGCCCTGGTTGTCGGGGTTGAGCCGCTTGAGCGTGTGGAACAGGCCGAGGAAGACCGGGATCTGGAGGAACATCGGAAGGCAGCCCATGAGCGGGTTGGCCTTTTCCTTCCGGTAGAGCTCCATCATCTCCTTCTGGAGCGTCTCCCGGTCCCCCTTGTGCTTCTCCTGCAGCTCCTTGACCTTGGGCTGGAGCGCCTGCATGGCCCGCTGCGACTTGATCTGCTTGACGAAGACCGGGAACAGGATCACCCGGACCGTGACCACCAGGAAGATGATGGAGAGGATCCAGGCCCAGTTCGTGCCGATCACGGCGTCGACCGAGACCCCGATGGCGTCCCAGGCCGAGTGCCAGGTCAGCAGGATCCACGAGATCGCGTAGTAGATCCAGTCGAGACTAAACACTCAGGCTCCAGTCACGTCGGAACGGCGGCGGTCGCCCGGCTCCGGCACCGGGTCGTGTCCACCTGGATGGAAGGGGTGGCAGCGCGACAGCCGCCGGACCGTCAGCCAGGCTCCCCGCAGCGCACCGTGCCGGGACACCGCCTCGACGGCGTAGGCACTGCACGACGGGTAGAACCGGCAGCGGGCCGGCAGTGCCGGACTTATCCACCGACGGTACGCGATGATGGGCGCCAGCAGCATGCGGGCACCGGTGGTGGGCCGCGGCGCGGCAGTGTGTTCGGTCACCGGGACCGCCGACCCCGGGGGGAGCGCGCCGCGGCGAGGGCGGCGTCCAGGTCGGCCCCGAGCCGGGCGTACGACGCCTGGGCGGCCGGCGGCAGCGCGCGTACGACAAGGGTGCTGCCGGCGGGCAGGTCGGCCAGCCGCTCGCGGACCAGGTGGCGGAGCCGGCGGCGGACGGTGTTCCGGACCACGGCGTTGCCGACGGCCTTGGACACGACGAAGCCGGCGCGGCGGGGTGCGGAGGTCTCCGCACCGCTGCTCCGCGCCGGCTCCGGCGAGGTTGTCGCGGTGGATCCGGTCTGCTGGGGAAGGGTCAGGTGCACCACGACGGCGCCACGGCCGACGCGTCGGCCACCCCGGACCGCTGCGGCGAAGTCGCTACTGCGCCGCAGTCGCTCGGCGGCGGCCAGCACGACTGCCCACGTCCCCGGACCGGACCGGTCGGCCTCAGGCCGACAGGCGGGCGCGGCCCTTGGCGCGACGGGTCGAGATGATGGCGCGGCCGGCACGGGTGCGCATGCGCAGCCGGAAGCCGTGGGTCTTCGCGCGCCGGCGGTTGTTCGGCTGGTAGGTGCGCTTGCTCACGTCAGGCTCTCCGTTGTCGTACGCCCCGCGCGGGGGATCGCCCGGGGTCGTGTGGTGGTCCAGGCCACCGCTACGGTGGCCTCCGATCGGTGCTGCCCGGCGGCGCGGGGCCCCGGCGGTGCGGGGAGATGACCGCGGACAGCAAGCACCCATCACCCTAGCAGAGGGCGACAGAGCAGCCCCTCCAGCCTACGCAGGGGGCAATGACCGTCAAACCTCACACCCGGTCCGTGACCAGCGCCGGAAGCGCGACCGAAGGGGCGGTTTTCACTGATGTTGACAAGGCTGCCCCGGTGTCGACGGTTGATGGCGCGGGGTCCGCGCTGTTAGCGTGCCCGATTGCGGTCGGCGTCGGGGGTCCTGGGTTTGTCGCCGACCGGCAAGACCGGACAAGGTAGTGAATCGTTCGGCACGGTGAACCCGCTTCAGCGCCTCCGGGAACCAGGGGGCAGGTCCGACCCGCGTCCGGTGGGCGGCCACAATCGGTCGGTACACAGGCTGTGGATAACTTGTGGATGACGACCGGTCAGCCGTCCGGGCGGGCGTGAGGAGAGGCGAGGGGGTGGCACGACGGTGACCGGAGCGAACGACCTTGCCGCGGTGTGGACGGCGACGACCGACGAGCTCGCCGACGAGATCATCTCCGCGCAACAGCGGGCGTACCTCCGGCTGACCCGGCTCCGGGCGATCGTCGAGGACACCGCGCTGCTCTCGGTGCCGGACGCCTTCACCCGGGACGTGATCGAGTCCCGCCTCCGCCCGGCCATCACCGAGGCGTTGAGCCGCCGGCTCGGCCGGCCCATCCAGGTCGCCGTCACGGTGCGCGTCGCCGAGGACCCGGGCGGCCGCCCGGCCGGCACCGTCTACCGCGCCACCCCGGAGCCCGTCGCCGAGCCCGACGGCCCCGCGGACCTGCTCGCCGGCTTCGACCAGCCCGGCCCGGCCGACGCCGCGCCCGGCTTCCCGGGGCTGGGCTTCCCCCCGGCCCGGCCGGAGGTCCCCGCCTACGCGGATCCGCGTCCGGAGCCGCCCGTCGAGGAGCCGGCCCCCCGGCAGCGCACCGCCGACGGCAACCGGCCGCAGCTCATCCCGGCCAGTCGGGACGGGCAGGACACGCTGTTCAGCGCCGCCTTCGCCGAGCCGCTGCGCGCCGCCCCCGAGCGCCGGGCCTTCGACGAGCCGCCCCGGGTCGAACCGTCCGCCCCCAACGCCGGCGGCTACGAGCCCCGCTACCGGGAGGCGCCCGGGCGGGCCGACGTTGCGCCGCTGCGAGGCCTGCCCCGGGACGGCGCCACCGACAGCGGTCCCGGCCGCGGCGGCCCGGACCACCGCCCGGGCGGCCAGCCCGACCGGCGGATGCCCAGCGGCGCGGAGAGCGGCGGCAACCGGCTCAACCCGAAGTACATGTTCGAGACGTTCGTCATCGGCTCGTCGAACCGCTTCGCCCACGCGGCGAGCGTCGCGGTGGCCGAGTCGCCGGCGAAGGCGTACAACCCGCTCTTCATCTACGGCAGTTCCGGGCTGGGCAAGACCCATTTGCTGCACGCCATCGGGCACTACGCCACGACGCTGGGCAACGCCCGCTCGGTCCGGTACGTCTCGACCGAGGAGTTCACGAACGACTTCATCAACTCGCTGCGCGACGACAAGACCAGCGCGTTCCAGCGCCGCTACCGTGACGTCGACATCCTCCTGATCGACGACATCCAGTTCCTGGAGAACCGGGAACGGACCCAGGAGGAGTTCTTCCACACCTTCAACACCCTGCACAACGCCAACAAGCAGATCGTGATCACGTCCGACCGCTCGCCGAAGCAGCTGGCGACGCTGGAGGACCGGCTGCGGACGCGGTTCGAGTGGGGTCTGCTCGCCGACATCCAGCCGCCGGACCTGGAGACGCGGATCGCGATCCTGCAGAAGAAGGCGGCGCAGGAGCGGCTGTTCGCCCCGCCGGACGTGCTGGAGTTCATCGCCTCCCGGGTGTCGAACTCCATCCGGGAACTCGAGGGCGCGCTGATCCGGGTCACCGCGTTCGCCAGCCTCACCCGCTCGTCGGTGGAGCTGTCGCTGGCCGAGGAGGTGCTGCGGGACTTCATCCCGGACGGCGCCGGCCCGGAGATCACCGCCGACCAGATCATGGTCTCCACGGCGGACTACTTCGGGGTGAGCCTGGAGGACCTGCGCGGCCATTCGCGGTCCCGGGTGCTCGTCAACGCCCGCCAGGTGGCCATGTACCTGTGCCGGGAGTTGACCGACCTGTCGCTGCCCCGGATCGGGCAGGCGTTCGGCGGCCGGGACCACACCACCGTCATGCACGCCGACCGGAAGATCCGCCAGCAGATGGCGGAGCGGCGCTCGCTCTACAACCAGATCGCCGAGCTGACCAACCGGATCAAGCAGACCACCTGATCCGTACGCGAACCGCGATGCCCGGCCGGACCACCGGCCGGGCTTTTTCGTGCCGGTGTACGCCCCGCGCTTGACCCTCGACCCGGTGCAGGGCCCAGGATCAGAGTCGTGTTCATCCACACCTCGACCCGGTTGTCCACATCCCCTGTTCCACAGACGGTGGAAAACCACGCTCGGTCCCCGTCCGGTTACCCACAGACTGTGGACAACCTCTGGGGACGACGCTGTGGACGCCTGGGGACAACGGTCTCGTTGTCCACCGACGACGGTCGGCCTGTGGGCGAGCTGTTGAAGGTTCTGGGGATGACGACGGTCGACGCCGTCGGCGCCGTCCACAACACTGGGGAGAAACCCGGTGGATTAGCGGTGGACAACCGGTGGACAGCCGTGGAAAACCCGGCGGCCGGCGACGGCTGTGGACCGGGACACGGGTTGTACCCCTGGTTCTCCACAGCGAAACCACCGGTGGATAACCTGTCTGACCTGCGCGGACGGCGGTTCTCCACAGTTTGCACAGGTGCGATGAAGACGATGAGTTATCTCTTCTAAACAACAAAAACCAATCATCACCGTTGGACTTCCTGTGGATCGGGCCGGAGCACTGCCGCCGGCAGTCGCCCGGGCACCTGGATCCACGGGGTCGGGCGCACAGCCGATGCCCACGCGCCCTAAGGTGCGATGGGTACCCGCACGGTCGGGCGGGACGGGTGGCAGCGGTCGGCATGAGAGAGTTGTCGCTGACGTCGACGCGGAGGCATTGATGAAGTTCCGAGTGGAGCGCGACGCGCTCGCCGAGGCGGTCGCGTGGACCGCCAAGAGCCTGCCCAACCGACCTTCCGTTCCGGTGCTGGCCGGGGTGATGCTCCGCGTCACCGACGGCAACCTCCAGGTCTCCGGCTTCGACTACGAGGTCTCCAGCCAGGTCACCGTCGAGGTACAGGGTGACGCCGACGGCGCCGCCCTGGTCTCCGGCCGGCTGCTCGCCGAGATCACCAAGGCGCTCCCGGCCAAGCCGGTGGACATCGCCGCCGTCGGCGCGCACCTGGAACTGGTCTGCGGCAGTGCGCGATTCACCCTGCCGACCATGCCGGTCGAGGACTACCCGACCCTTCCGGAGATGCCGGAGAGCGCCGGCACGGTCGACGCGGCCGCCTTCGCCGCCGCGGTGGCCCAGGTGGCCGTGGCCGCCGGTCGCGACGAGACGCTGCCGATGATGACCGGTGTCCGGATCGAGCTGTCCGGCAGCACGCTGGCGATGCTCGCCACCGACCGCTACCGCCTCGCCCTGCGCGAGATGGCGTGGAACCCGGACGACCCGGAGATCAGCCTCAACGCGCTGGTGCCGGCCCGCACGCTGCACGACACCGCCAAGGCCCTCGGCCCGCTCGGCGGTCACGTGACCATGGCGCTCTCCCAGGGTGGTGCCGGCGAGGGCATGATCGGCTTCTCCGGCGGCACCCGCCGGACCACCAGCCGGCTGCTCGACGGGGCCAACTACCCGCCGGTGCGCTCGCTCTTCCCGGCCAACCACAACGCCGAGGCCCGGGTCCCGGTCGCCACGCTCATCGAGGTGGTCAAGCGCGTGGCACTGGTCGCCGAGCGGACCACCCCGGTGCTGCTCAGCTTCAGCTCCGACGGCCTGGTGGTCGAGGCCGGCGGCACCGAGGAGGCCCGGGCCAGCGAGGCCATGGAGGCGACCTTCACGGGTGACCCGCTGACCATCGGCTTCAACCCGCAGTACCTCATCGACGGCCTGACCAACCTGGGCGCCCAGCACGCCCAGCTGGCGTTCGTCGACGCCTTCAAGCCCGCGGTGATTTCGCCCGCGGGCGAGGATGGCGAGGTCATCCCGGGGTACCGGTACCTCATCATGCCGATCCGCGTGTCCCGCTGATCGACGGCAGCACCACCCAGACGTACGGAGGTAGGAGCAGATGCAGCTCGGCCTGGTAGGACTCGGCCGGATGGGCGGCAACATGCGCGAGCGGTTGCGCGCCGCCGGTCACGAGGTGGTCGGTTACGACCGCAACGCGGAGCTGAGCGACGTCGCGAGCCTCGCGGAGCTGGCCGACAAGCTGGAGTCGCCCCGCGCGGTCTGGGTGATGGTCCCGGCCGGCGTCACCGACGCCACCATCGACGAGCTCGCCGGCGTCCTCGGCGAGGGCGACATCATCATCGACGGCGGCAACTCGCGGTTCAGCGACGACGCCCCGCGCGCCGAGCGCCTCAACGAGCAGGGCATCGGCTACATCGACGTCGGCGTCTCCGGCGGCGTCTGGGGCAAGCAGAACGGCTACGCCCTGATGGTCGGTGGCGCACAGGAGCACGTCGGGCGGCTGATGCCGATCTTCGAGGCGCTCAAGCCCGAGGGCGAGTTCGGCTTCGTGCACGCCGGTCCCGTCGGCGCCGGCCACTACGCCAAGATGGTGCACAACGGCATCGAGTACGGCCTGATGCACGCCTACGCCGAGGGCTACGAGCTGCTGGCCGCCTCCGAGCTGGTGACCAACGTGCCGGGCGTCTTCAAGTCCTGGCGCGAGGGCACCGTGGTCCGGTCCTGGCTGCTCGACCTGCTCGATCGGGCGCTCGACGAGGACCCGGAGCTGGCCGAGCTGAGCGGCTACACCGAGGACACCGGCGAGGGCCGCTGGACGGTCGACGAGGCGGTCCGGCTGGCCGTCCCGCTGAACGTCATCACCGCCTCGCTGTTCGCCCGGTTCGCCTCGCGGCAGGACGACTCGCCCGCCATGAAGGCCGTCGCCGCGCTGCGCCAGCAGTTCGGCGGGCACGCCGTCCGCAAGCGCTGACCGGCATCCACAGCCTGTGTACGTCCGCCGGCTCGAACTTGTCGACTTCCGCTCCTACGAGCGGGTCGGCGTCGACCTGGAGCCGGGCCCGAACGTGCTGGTCGGCGCCAACGGCGTCGGCAAGACCAACCTGGTCGAGGCGTTGGGCTACGTGGCGACCCTGGACTCGCACCGCGTCGCCACGGACGCCCCGCTGGTCCGGATGGGCGCCACCTCGGCGGTGATCCGCTGCGCGGTGGTGCACGAGGGCCGGGAGCTGCTGGTCGAGCTGGAGATCGTCCCGGGCAAGGCCAACCGGGCCCGGCTGGGCCGCTCCCCGGCCCGCCGCGCCCGGGACGTGCTCGGCGCGCTGCGGCTGGTGCTCTTCGCCCCGGAGGACCTGGAACTGGTCCGCGGGGATCCGGCCGAGCGCCGCCGCTACCTGGACGACCTGCTGGTCACCCGCCAGCCCCGGTACGCCGGGGTGCGCGCCGACTACGAGCGGGTGGTCAAGCAGCGCAACGCGCTGCTGCGGACGGCGTACCTGGCCCGGAAGACGGGCGGCTCGCGGGGTGGGGACCTGTCCACCCTCGCCGTCTGGGACACCCACCTGGCACACCACGGGGCGGAGCTGCTCGCCGGCCGGCTGGAGCTGGTCGCCGCGCTGACCCCGCACGTGGCGAAGGCGTACGACGCGGTGGCGGCGGGCCGGGGGGCGGCGGGGATCGCGTACCGGCCGTCGGTGGAGCTGCCCGAGGCGACCACCGACCGGGCGGCGCTGGTCGAGGCGCTCGCCGCCGCGCTGACCGCGAACCGGTCGGCGGAGGTCGAGCGGGGCACCACGCTGGTCGGTCCGCACCGGGACGACCTGGCGCTGACCCTCGGCCCGCTGCCCGCCAAGGGCTACGCCAGCCACGGCGAGTCCTGGTCGTACGCGCTGGCGCTGCGGCTGGCCGGGTACGACCTGCTGCGCGCCGACGGGATCGAGCCGGTGCTGGTGCTGGACGACGTCTTCGCCGAGCTGGACGCCGGCCGTCGGGAGCGGCTGGCCGAGCTGGTGGGCGGCGCGAGCCAGCTCCTGGTGACCTGCGCGGTGGACGACGACGTGCCGGCGACCCTGCGGGGCACCCGGTACGCGGTGGGCGAGGGGACGGTACGCCGTGTCGGATGAGGTGCAGCTCCCGCCCGCACGGCTGGGGCCGGGACGCGGTGGGCGTACCCCGGAGGGGCCGGAAGCGAAGGCGGGCGGTGCGGCCGGCGCGGACCTGCCGGAGGGTGCGTCCGGGCCGGAGCTGGCCCGGGCGGTGCTGGACGCGGCGAAGGCCCGTCGGCAGGCGGCGGCCGGCACCCGTCGGCGTAGCGCGATCCGTGGCGACGGGGAGAAGCGGTTGCGCGGCTACTCCGGCCCGGGGCCGGATCCGCGCGACCCGCAGCCGCTCGGCGCGGTGCTGGACAAGCTGGTGAAGGCGCGCGGCTGGCAGCAGCCGGCGGCCGAGGCGACGGTCTTCGGCGCATGGGAGCGGGTGGTCGGGCCGGACGTGGCGCAGCACAGCCGCCCGGTGAAGCTGGAGAACGGCGAGCTGACCGTGGAGGCCCGCTCGACGGCGTGGGCCACCCAGCTGCGGCTGCTCGCCGGCTCGCTGCTCAAGCAGATCGCCAGCGAGGTGGGCCACAACGTGGTGCGCAAGCTGCACATCCACGGTCCGGCCGCGCCCTCGTGGTCGCGCGGCCCGCGCCGGGTGCGGGGCCGCGGCCCGCGCGACACCTACGGCTGACGGTCGGCGCGGCGTGCCTCGCGCCGGGCGCGCTTGAGCTCCCGCTGCTCGCGGCTCCACTGCTTGCGGCGCTCCAGGTCCTGCTTCCAGGCCTCGCGGGCCAGCCGTGAGCCGCCCTGCACGGCGCCCTGCACCTGGGAGGGGCCGGCCAGGTTGCGGAACACCCAGCCCATCAGGCGGCCGCCCTTGCCGGAGGCGTCGCCCACCTGCTCGTCGTCGCTCATCCGCCCGCCCTCTCCCCGGCCGCGTATCATTGGCGTAGCAACAATTGGTACACCAATCGTTGCTACGATCGCAACCGACGACGAGGAGGACGAGGGTGGCCGACCAGCTCGAGGGTGATCCCCTGGCGCTGGAGCAGCAGGTGTGCTTCGCGCTCTCCGTCGCCGCGCGCGGCGTCGTCGCGGTCTACCGCCCGCTGCTGGAGCCCATGGGGCTCACGCACCCGCAATACCTGGTCATGCTGGCGCTGTGGCAGCACGCGCCGCTGTCGGTCCGGGAGCTCAGCCGGCTGCTCCAGCTCGACCCCGGCACCCTGTCACCGCTGCTGAAGCGGCTCGAAGCCGCCGGCTACGTGCGGCGCGAGCGGGACACGTCGGACGAGCGCAGCCTGGCCGTGTCGCTCACCGCCAGCGGGCAGGCCCTCCGGGCGCAGGCGGAGCGCATCCCGCCGGCCATCGTGCAGCGGCTCGGCCTGCCGCTGGCGGACCTGCGGCACCTGCACACCGTGCTCACCGAGGTGATCGCGGCGGCCAACCGGGCGACGGCGGCCGGGACCGGCGAGGCCGGGCAGCCGGGTCAGGCGTCGGCATAGACCGCGAAGCCGCGCTCGGCGCAGCGCCGGTAGAACGCGGCGAGCACGCTCAGCTCGGCACAGGTGAAGTTCCACTGCGGCGGCTCGCCGCTCTCGCCGCTCTCGTCGCGCAGCTTGTCCAGCCGGCTGTCCAGCCAGCGGAGCTGCTGCTCGGCGAGGCGCCCGTCGCCGAGCAGCGAGCGCAGCACCTCGCTGACCGACTCGAACGTGACCGCCTCGCCGAACGGGCGGTGCCGGGCGACGAACTTCTCCACACCCTCGGCGATCCAGGAGCAGCCGTCCGGGTCGATCACCGGGTCCTCGTCCTCGGCAGAGTTCTCCGTGGCGTAGAGCACATTCTCCAGGCCGAGGATGAGGTCGACCAGCTCCGTGTAGGCGGTCGCGCGCACCGTGCCGGTCTTCGCGATCAGCTCGGCGAGCGCGGCGGTCGGTGCCGAGATGCGTGGCATGTCCACGATCTCGCCGAAGTCGACGAACTCGGCCGGCGCGACCGGATCGTAGAAGCGGCCGGTCCGCGGCCAGTGCACCGCGACGTTGTCCAGCCCCATCTGGCGTCACCTCTCAGCAAGCACGTTGTCCGACCGATCGGGTCGATCGTCCCGGTTCCGGCCGCGAAAGATCAAGACCGCAGGTGGCGGCGCCGCAAAAGGTACGGCACGGCAGGTCCCACCGCGACCCCCGGTCGGTCACCCGCCGGTACCGATCCGGTGGCGGTCGCGCCCTCGATCAGGGCCTCGCGTGTAGGGGGAGTCGCGGACAGCACGGTTCGGCCCCCTACGGCAATCTCAGCCGCCCCGCAGGGGGTGCCGAGTGGCGGTTTGGTCGGCTGCGCAGAGTAAGATTGACGGCGAGACGAAAGACCCGACACGGAGCGGCGGACAGGGGCCCCAGGGCCCTTGATCATTGTCCCGCATCGGGTCGAGCCGATCGCGATCCGCGGGCAACCGCGGCGACCGGCGTACGCGATCCGTGACCTGGAGATCCGGGGACCGGTCCGTGCGCGCCGACGTCGCGTCCTGTCCGCCGAACCCGCGCCCCGCGCCCTGGCGCGGCGGGTGCGAGAAAGTGGCCGAGGGTGGCAGCGGAGGACAACAAGAAGTACGGCGCCGAGTCGATCACCGTTCTCGAGGGCCTGGAGGCGGTCCGGAAGCGGCCCGGTATGTACATCGGGTCCACCGGTGAACGCGGCCTTCACCACCTCGTGTGGGAGGTCGTCGACAACGCCGTGGACGAGGCGCTGGCCGGCTTCTGCGACACCATCGACGTGGTGCTGCTGGCCGACGGCGGCGTCCGGGTCACCGACAACGGTCGTGGCTTCCCGGTCGACCTCCACCCCAAGCTGAAGAAGCCGGGTGTCGAGGTCGCGCTGACGGTGCTGCACGCGGGCGGCAAGTTCGACGGCAAGGCGTACGCCGTCTCCGGCGGCCTGCACGGCGTCGGTGTCTCGGTGGTGAACGCCCTCTCCACCAAGATGGCTGTGGAAATCCACAAGGACGGCTTCGTCTGGCGGCAGGAATACCACAACTCCAAGCCGACCCCGCTGGAGAAGGGTGAGCCGACCGACCGGACCGGCTCGGCGGTCTCCTTCTGGCCCGACGCCGACGTCTTCGAGACCGTCGACTTCGACTTCCAGACCATCTACCGGCGCCTCCAGGAGATGGCCTTCCTCACCCGCGGCCTCACCATCCACCTGCTCGACGAGCGGGTCGCCGAGACCGAGGAGGGCAAGCCCCGCGAGGTGACCTTCCACTACGAGGGCGGCATCGCCGACTTCGTCCGGCACCTCAACGCCTCCAAGAACCCGATCCACAAGACGGTGGTCGAGTTCGGCGCCGAGGAGGAGGGCATGTCGGTCGAGATCGCCATGCAGTGGAACGAGTCGTACGGCGAGTCGGTCTACACCTTCGCCAACAACATCAACACCCACGAGGGCGGCACCCACGAGGAGGGCTTCCGGGCCGCGTTGACCAGCGTGGTCAACCGCTACGGCGCGGAGAAGAAGCTGCTCAAGGGCGACGAGAAGCTCTCCGGCGAGGACATCCGCGAGGGCTTGGCCGCGATCATCTCGGTCAAGCTGACCAACCCGCAGTTCGAGGGCCAGACCAAGACCAAGCTGGGCAACACCCCGGTGAAGAGCTTCGTGCAGCGGGTCTGCAACGACCGGCTGGTCGACTGGTTCGACCGGAACCCGGCCGAGGCGAAGACCATCATCCAGAAGGCGTCGCAGGCGGCACGGGCCCGGATCGCCGCCCAGCAGGCGCGCAAGCTGGCCCGGCGCAAGTCGCTGCTGGAGTCCGGCTCGATGCCGGGCAAGCTGGCCGACTGCCAGTCCACCGACCCGCGCGAGTCCGAGGTGTTCATCGTCGAGGGTGACTCGGCGGGCGGCTCGGCCAAGCAGGGGCGTGACCCGCGTACCCAGGCGATCCTGCCGATCCGCGGCAAGATCCTCAACGTGGAGAAGGCCCGGATCGACCGGGTGCTGAAGAACAACGAGGTCCAGGCGCTCATCACCGCGCTGGGCACCGGCATCCACGACGACTTCGACATCGAGAAGCTGCGCTACCACAAGATCGTGCTGATGGCCGACGCCGACGTCGACGGCCAGCACATCCAGACGCTGCTGCTCACGCTGCTCTTCCGCTTCATGCGGCCGCTGGTCGAGCTGGGGCACGTCTACCTGGCCGCCCCGCCGCTCTACAAGATCAAGTGGAACAAGAAGGGCGACGACGCGCAGTACGCGTACTCGGACCGGGAGCGGGACGGGCTCATCGCGCTGCGCCAGCAGAAGAAGCCCAACGCCCGGCCGGACGACATCCAGCGGTTCAAGGGTCTCGGCGAGATGAACTACCCCGAGCTGTGGGAGACCACCATGAACCCGGCCACCCGCACCCTGCGCCAGGTGACCCTCGACGACGCCGCAACCGCTGACGAGCTGTTCAGCGTCCTCATGGGTGAGGACGTCGAGGCGCGCCGGTCCTTCATCCAGCGCAACGCCAAGGACGTGCGGTTCCTGGACATCTGACGGGCTGCATCGGGCCGGCCGGAGATCCACTGGCCGGCCCGGCAGTCCACAGAGTTATCCACAGTCTGGCCGGTATCCACAGCCGTTATCCACAGCACGAAAACGACTCTGAGTCTGATAAGGGTTAACAGTGACCGATACTCCCGAGTCCACGCCGAACGAGCCGGAGACCCCGGAGACACTGGCCGCGGTCGTCGCGCACGACCGGATCGAGCCGGTCGGGCTCGAGGTCGAGATGCAGCGCTCGTACCTCGACTACGCGATGAGCGTGATCGTCGGGCGGGCCCTGCCGGATGTCCGGGACGGGCTCAAGCCGGTCCACCGCAAGATCCTCTACGCCATGTTCGACTCCGGCTACCGGCCGGACCGCGGCTACGTGAAGTGCTCCCGTGTCGTCGGTGACGTGATGGGTCAGTTCCACCCGCACGGCGACTCGGCCATCTACGACGCGCTGGTCCGGATGGCGCAGCCCTGGTCGCTGCGCTACCCGCTGGTCGACGGCAACGGCAACTTCGGCTCGCCGGGCAACGACCCGGCCGCCGCCATGCGGTACACCGAGTGCAAGCTCGACCCGCTGGCCATGGAGATGCTCCGGGACATCGACGAGGACACCGTCGACCTCCAGGACAACTACGACGGCCGGGCCAAGGAGCCCACGATCCTGCCGTCCCGCATCCCGAACCTGCTGATCAACGGCTCCGAGGGCATCGCGGTCGGCATGGCCACCAAGATCCCGCCGCACAACCTGCGCGAGATCGGCGCGGCCGTGCAGTGGTGCCTGGAGAACCCGGAGGCCGACGAGGCCACCACGCTCGAGGCGCTGCTGGAGATCGTCAAGGGCCCGGACTTCCCGACCCACGGCCTGATCGTCGGCCAGGCCGGCATCCAGGACGCGTACCGGACCGGGCGCGGCTCGATCCGGATGCGTGCGGTGGTCGAGGTCGAGGAGGACAAGCGCGGCCGGCCGGCGCTGGTGGTCAGCGAGCTGCCCTACCAGGTCAACCCGGACAACCTGGCCGAGCGCATCGCCGAGCTGATCAAGGAGGGCAAGCTCGGCGGGATCGCCGACATCCGCGACGAGTCCTCCGGGCGTACCGGCATGCGGATCGTGCTCGTGCTCAAGCGCGACGCGGTTGCCAAGGTCGTGCTGAACAACCTCTACAAGCACACCCAGCTCCAGGAGACCTTCGGCGCCAACATGCTGGCGCTGGTCGACGGCGTGCCGCGCACGCTCAACCTGGCCCAGTTCATCCGCTACTACGTCGAGCACCAGATCGAGGTCATCCGCCGGCGGACCGCGTTCCGGCTGCGCAAGGCCGAGGAGCGGGCGCACATCCTGCGCGGTCTGGCCAAGGCGCTGGACGCGCTCGACGAGGTGATCGCCCTGATCCGGCGCTCGCCCACCGTGGAGGACGCCCGCCAGGGCCTCATCCGGCTGCTCGAGATCGACGAGGTCCAGGCGACCGCCATCCTCGACATGCAGCTGCGCCGGCTGGCCGCCCTGGAGCGCCAGCGGATCCTGGACGACCTGGCCAAGCTCGAGCTGGAGATCGCCGACCTCAAGGACATCCTCGCCAAGCCCGAGCGGCAGCGGCGGATCGTCTCCGAGGAGCTGGGCGAGATCGTCGCCAAGTGGGGCGACGACCGGCGCACCAAGATCGTGCCGTTCGACGGCGAGGTCTCGATGGAGGACCTCATCGCCCGCGAGGACGTGGTCGTCACCATCACCCGCACCGGGTACGCCAAGCGCACCAAGGTCGACCTCTACCGCTCGCAGCGGCGGGGCGGCAAGGGCGTCAGCGGGGCGACGCTGCGGCAGGACGACATCGTCAGCCATTTCTTCGTATGCTCCACCCACGACTGGATCCTGTTCTTCACGAACAAGGGCCGGGTCTACCGGGCCAAGGCCTACGAGCTTCCCGAAGCCAGTAGGGTGGCCAAGGGCCAGCACGTGGCCAACCTGCTCGCCTTCCAAGCGGACGAGCAGATCGCGCAGATCATCGAAATCCCGAACTACCAGGTGGCGCCCTACCTGGTACTGGCCACGAAGAACGGCCTGGTGAAGAAGACGCGGCTCGAGGAGTTCGACTCCAACCGCTCCGGCGGAGTCATCGCGATCAACCTGCGCGATGAGGACGAGCTGGTCGGTGCTGCCCTCGTCGCCCCGACCGACGACCTGCTGCTGGTCTCCAAGAACGCGCAGGCCATCCGCTTCAACGCCAGCGACGAGGCGCTGCGGCCGATGGGCCGGGCCACCTCCGGCGTGATCGGCATGCGGTTCAGCGAGGAGGATGTCCTGCTGGCGATGGAGGTCGTCCGCGAGGGCATGGAAATGGACGTGCTGGTCGCGACGAACGGGGG
The DNA here is from genome assembly GCF_900091435.1 of Micromonospora chaiyaphumensis. Classification (GTDB taxonomy): domain Bacteria; phylum Actinomycetota; class Actinomycetes; order Mycobacteriales; family Micromonosporaceae; genus Micromonospora; species Micromonospora chaiyaphumensis. Next base: position 287,503 of record NZ_FMCS01000006.1, on the reverse strand, counting down.
ATACGCGAAACGTACCCCGATCGAGGAATACCCGGTCCAGGGCCGGGGAGGTAAGGGCGTGCTGACTGCGAAGATCACCGAGCGACGCGGTGGTCTGGTCGGTGCCGTGGTGATCAGTCCGGACGACGAACTGTTCGCCATCACCAGCAACGGTGGCGTGATCCGGACTCCGGTGAAGCCTGTACGCCGTACGCGTGACCGGAACACAATGGGGGTCAAGCTGATGGACCTCCCGGACGGCGTGACTATCGTGGCGATTGCTCGCAATGCCGACGAGCCTGACGAACAGGACTAGTTGATGACGGAGACACAGGCGAAGTCGGGGAACAAGGGGACCTCGGCCAACCCGGTCGACGAGGAGGCCGCACAGGGCGGTACACCAGCGACCGGCCGCGCGGCCGTGGGCCGGGCCACCGTCCCCGCCGACGCGCCTGCCCCGAAGTTCACCCGGGCCCCCGGCATGGCCCCGCCGCCGGAGAAGCCCGGCGAGGACTCGCGGTCCTCCGACCAGGCCGAGACGAAGGTCGACGCCCCGACGTCGGCCGACGGCCTGGCCGCCCCGGCCGCGGCGAAGCCCGCCACGACACCGCAGCCGGCCACGCCCGCGGCGGCCGCCCGGCCGTCCACCGGCACCACCGGCACCCAGCCGCGCGTCGGCGCCGGCCTGGGCACCGCGCCCAAGCCGTCGCCCGACGGCGCCCGTCCCGCCGCCACAGGCCGCCCCGCAAACGGGGGCGGCCTGCCGCCGGGCATCAGCGGTGCGGCCGCCGTCGGGGCCGCCCGCGTGGGTGAGGCGGTACGCGCCGCGCGTACCTCGGTCAGCTCGGCCGCGTCGCGCGGGCCGCGCCGGGCGCGGCTGAACCTCAAGCGGATCGACCCGTGGTCCGTGATGAAGTTCGCGTTCGCGGTCTCCGTGGTGCTCTTCATCGTGGTGGTCGTCGCCACCTCGGTGCTCTACCTGGCCCTCGACGCCATGGGCGTGTTCAAGAGCGTCAACGACAGCCTGACCGACCTGGTGAACGCCGGCGGCGGCCAGGGCGGCGGCGGCTTCCGGATCACCGCCAAGGGCGTGATCCTCAGCTCCGCGCTGATCGGCCTGGTGAACGTCGTGCTCTTCACCGCGCTGGCCACGCTGGGCGCGTTCGTCTACAACGTCTGCGCCGACCTCGTCGGCGGGATCGAGCTGACGCTCGCCGAGCGGGACTGACCCGACGACGCCGGGGCGCCGCGTAAAGCGGTCGCCCCGGCGTCGCGTGTCCGGGTAGTTTCATGGTGACGCGGGTGAGCGCGCCGCCACGGCCCCCCGATTTGGGAGCCACGGCGGCGATGGGTTAACCTTGCTCGTCGCTACGCGGGGCTATAGCTCAGTCGGTTAGAGCGCAGAGCTGATAACTCTGAGGTCGCTGGTTCGATTCCAGCTAGCCCCACCGCACATCGTCCGACGATAGTCGAGCGCGAGGGGTCAAGCCCATGTTCAAGAAGCTCCTGATCCTGGCCGGCGTCGTCGGCGTGGCCGCCGTCGTGGCCAAGAAGATCAAGGCCTCGAACGACGAGCGCGCTCTCTGGCACGAGGCGACCACCGCGCCCGACCTGCGCTGACCGCGCCCTCGGGGCCCTAGCTCAACTGGCAGAGCACTGCCTTTGCAAGGCAGGGGTTAGGGGTTCAAGTCCCCTGGGCTCCACCATCTTTTCCGTCGGCATGGGGCGTCACACCTCGAGAGCCCAGCACACGAACCGCCTCTTCGACGTGAACCCGGCCTTCTCGTAGATCCTGAACGCCCCGGTGGGGTTCGCCGAGTCCACGTGCACGCTCGCGCGGCCGTAGTCCTGGTCGGCGGCGGCCCGTAGCGCGTGTCCGATCAGTGCGCTGGCGACGCCCCGTTTCCGGTAGTCCCGCAGAGTTCCGATGAACATGAAGTGCGCGTTGCGGACGCCGGTGGCAGCCGTGTCGGCCTCCCAGTACTTGGTCACCAGCATGCCCGCCGGAGCTCCGCTCGTCATGTCCCGGAGCAGGAAGCTGACCTCCGGCTTGAACGTATGGTTGGTGATCTTGCTCGCCCAGGAGTTCGCGGGGAGCGGTGCCATACCCCAGTGATCTTCGAACGCCTCATTCCGGATCATCCGGAATGCCTCGTCGTTCTTCTTCGACCACGGTTCGATCCGCATCCCGGCCGGGATGGCCGTTTCGGGGATCGCATGCCCGAGCGGGTGCTCCAGGTGCTGGTAGTAGCGGGCCGGCGCGAAGCCCTGGGAGCGGAAGAGTTCCGCCACGCCGGCGATGTGCTCGCCTCTCCGGGCGTCGATCACCAGCTTCAGCGTCGGGTGATGCAGCGCGTGCAGCTCCTTCGCCGCCGCCACCCCGGCTTTCAGCAGGACGGTGCCGATGCCTTGGCGCCGGTAGTCCGGGTGGACCCCGCCGTCCATGAAGATCCGGTGGACCTCTTCCGCGCCCGGCTTGTAGTTGGTCTTCATGTAGCCGACCATCACGTCGCCGTCGAAGGCGGCGAGGCTCCCGCGCTCCAGCTCCGCGTAGGGGTCGATCAGCTCCTGGAGGGTGTCCTCCTCGTCGTATTTCTCGCCTATCTTGTCAACAGTCTCCATGGCGTTGAGGAGGTCGGCCCCCGCTCTCGCGTCCTCACTGGTGAGCGGCCGCCATGTGAGGGAGCTGGATTTCTCATACATGCGGACGACCGTAATTCCTACGTACGCGGGCTGTCGTCCTGGTTTCCGGCGCCCACGGGTGCCGGCTCGGCCGTTCCCTGATCGAGGAGGGCGACGACCGCCGCCGTGATCGTCTCGACGGCCGGAGCTCCCCCGGCCGAGGTGTCGATCTCGACGACGGCGTCGACGCCCTCCGGCGGTTCGAAGATCGACCGCTTCATCTCACCTCGCCGGAACAGGGCAAGGAGTTGCTGGTCCACGGCCCTGCCCTCGGCCGCCCGGGCACCGAGTCGCCGGCCGACAGCCTCCTCCGCGGCGACGACATGGACGGCCAGGACCCGGGCGCGACACGCCCGCAGCACGCCGAGCGTCTCCTGGGACAACACCGAGGACTCCACGACGAAGCTCACGCCGGCGGCCGCGAACAGCCGGGCCGCGTCGACCATCACGGCCTCGGCCCGGAGGCTGACGGGACCACCGGCAACGTGGAAGTCCCGGTCGAACCGGACCTGCCCATCCCCGGCGACGGAGGCGGTGGACAGCCCGAGGCCCGTCTTGATCTCGTCGCGGGTGAGGAACGGAATTCCGAGGTGGCCGGCCGTCGCAGCGGCGACAGTGGTCTTGCCGGCTCCCGGACACCCGCAGACCGCAACGACCACCGGCCGTCCCCGCACCAACATCCGCCGATCCTGGCAGACCCGCGATCCGCGGGGTCAGAGGGGCGCCGACCGAAACCGCCTTGCTCTGGCGGACGGCGGCCTGCGACGCTCCGATCGTGATCGACAGGCCCGGTGTGGACGAGCGGTTGCTGGCGGCCGAGGTGGCCGCCGCCTGGGCCGTGGACGTCACCGATCTCGTGTTCCTGCCGGTCGGGCTCGACGGGCACGCCTGGGCGTACCGGGTGGACACGTCGGACGGCGGGCGCTACTTCCTGAAGCTGCGCCGCGGCGAGTTCACCCCGGCGGCCGTCCTGCTGCCCGGCTTTCTCCGCGCGCAGGGCGTCCGGCACGTCGTGGCCCCGATCGACCTGCCGGACGGCGGAGCCGGTCGCGCGTTCGGGGCCTACCGGCTGCTGCTCTACCCGTTCCACGACGGCGGCAGCCTGTGGGGTCGCGGCCTCACCGACCGCCAGTGGATCGAGTACGGCGAGTTCCTGGGCCGGCTGCACGCCGTCAGACCCAGCGCCGACATCGCGGCGGTCCTGCCGGTCGAGACCTACCGGTCGAGCGCGGGTGAGCGGCTACGGTTGCTCGGTGAGCAGGCCGCGGCGAGCGGAACGCTCGGCGCCTTCTGGGTCCGCTACGGTGCGGCGCTGCACCGGTTGTCGGAGACGGTGGACGACCTCGCCGCCCGCGTGCCGCACGGTCGACACGTCATCTGCCACGCCGACATCCACCCTGGCAACCTGATCGCCGACGGCGACGGTCCCCTGCACGTCGTGGACTGGGACGGGCCGATCCTCGCGCCGCGCGAGCGGGACCTGATGTTCGTCCACAGTCAGGACTTCGGCGACCACCCCGTCAACACGCGCCGGGCCGAACTCTTCCGCCGGGGCTACGGGCCGGTGGAACCGGACCCGACCCTGCTGAGTTACTACCGCAGCGAACGCCACCTCGACGACGCCGCGGTCTTCCTCAGCAGCATCCTCAACTCCGACGCCAGTCCGGAATCTCACGCCAACGACCTGCACTGGCTGACCCGCATCGCCGAGACCGTCGCCCGCCCGGACTACGTGGCCTGAACCGGCCCGCCGCTAGGCTGAGCCGATGATCGAGGACCGGAAGCGGCCGTCCCGACTCAGCGGCTTCCGGGTCTGCCTCATCGGCGGCGCCTTCTTCCTGGCGCTGCTGGCGATCCTCCGGCCGATCACCCGCTTCGAGGACTGCCCGAACTACGGCGGGAACGGCAACGCGAGCGCGTTCGCGAACCCGGCCTGGGACTTCTATCTGACGTTGCTGCTGTTCGGCTGGGTGTTCCTGGTCGTGTGCGAGCAGACGCTGTCGGTCACCCGGCGCGGACGTGGTGGCGCCGATGTCGCGCTGCGGGCGGCCGGCGCGATCACGGTGGCGACGGTCGCCTCGTGCGGCCTCTTCGCCAACGTGGTGGTGCTGTGCCACTGACCGGTCAGCCCAGCCGGTCGAGGAACTCCCGCGAGCGTCGCAGCACCAGGGCCGTCGCGTCCGCGTCGTGGGACGGCAGCGAGCCGTCGGTGAACAGGTGCGCCTCGCCGGGGTAGACGAACAGCTCGCCGAGTTCGGGCCCAACGATCGCGACCAGCTCGCGGGCGGAGTCGACGTCGCCCTCCAGCGCGAAGAAGGGGTCCTTGTCCATGCCGTGGATCTGCACGGGGACGCCGTCCGGCCACGGGCCGACGGCCCACTCGCCGGTGACCGGCAGGCAGGACTCGTAGAGCAGGGCGCCGCGGGCGCCGGGCCGGGTCTGGGCGAGCCGCTGCGCGGTGGCGGCCCCGAAGGAGATGCCGGCGTAGACGAGGTCCTTCGGCAGGGCGGCCACGACCCGGTCGGCGCGCTCGTCGAGCACCGCGCCGCCGATGCGCTTCGTCAGGGCGGCGCCCTCCTCGAGGGTCGCCGGCCGCTCGCCGTCGAACAGGTCGGGGGTGTGCACGGTGTGCCCGCCGGCGCGGAGGCCGTCCGCGAAGGCGCGGACGCCGTCGGTGAGCCCCTGGATGTGGTGGAAGAGAACGATCTCGGCCATCTCTAGACTCCTGTCATCGAACCAGAGTGATCGAATGATCCAGAATTCTAGAACGGTCGAGAAATGTCGGTCAATCAGCAGATCCCGGACTACGACCTCGACGAGATGCTCGTGGTCACCGCGCCCGAGCAGCTGCGCGCCCTGGCCGACCCGCTGCGCAGCACCCTGCTGGAGCTGCTGCTGGAGCGGGCCGCCACCGTCAACGAGCTGGCCCGGGCGGTCGACCGTCCGAAGAGCAGCGTGGCCTACCACGTGAACCTGCTGGTCGACGCCGGCCTGCTCCGGGTGGTGCGCACGCGACGGGTCCGCGCGATCGAGGAGCGCTTCTACGGCCGGGTCGCCCGTACCTTCTACGTCGGCGTGCTCAACCGGCCCGAGGACAAGCAGGTCGCGGCAGGCATCAACGGTCTCGCCGAGGCGGCCGCCGAGGCCGCCGCGGCCCATGCCGCCGACGAGCTGCGGTGCACCCTGGTCCACGCGCGCATCCCGATCGAGGAGGTGCGGACGTTCTGGGCGGAGGTCCAGGCGCTCGCCCGCCGCTTCGCCCAGATCCCCCGGTCCGGCGACCAGGTGTACGGCTTCGCCGCGGGCCTGTACCCCACCGACGCGCCCACCCTGCCGGACACCGAGCCGGACCCGGCCGACCGGCCCGACGGCCAGTAGCCGTGGGCCGCGTCGTACAGCACGTCGGCGACGAGCTGCCAGGACGGCTGGGCCGGTCCGGGTCGCCCGGACCGGCGCTGGAGGCGTACCCGGTCGCGGAGCTGGGTGGCACACGCCGCCAGGAACTGGTCGAGTTCCGGCGGAGCACCACCCACCGTTTCTACCTGCCGGCGTCGGTGAGCACCTCGCGCAGCGCGTGGGAGGTCTGCCGGACGATCCCCGGATTGGTGTCCCAGTAGTAGGGCAGGGCGATCACCGCCTGGAGCAGCGCCCACCCCCGGCCGCGCAGCCAGGAGGCGTCGTCCACGGCCAACTCGGCGCGGAACCGGGCGCGGCTGGCGCCGGAGAAGAGGTTCCATGCCGGTTGCAGGTCGCAGGCAGGATCGCCGACGTTGAGCCCGCCGAAGTCGATGACGGCGGCGAGCCGGCCGTCGACCACCAGCAGGTTGCCGGGCAGCAGATCGCCGTGCAGCCACCTGCCCGGCCCGTCCCAGGCCGGCGCGTCCAGCGACTCCCGCCAGGCGCGCAGCACCGCGGCGCCGTCGACCCGGTCGCCGAGCCGGCGCACCGCGTCGCGGACCCCCTCGTCCAGTTCCGCGAGGTCCGCACCCCGGGCCCGGGGCGGCCGGGGGTACGCGCCGGCGGTGTCGATCCGCCGCAGCGCGGCGACGAAGGCGGCCAGGTCGACCGCCGCCGCGTCCCGGTCGTACCGGGCGGTGCTGGCGCTCTCGCCCGGCAGCCACTCGTAGACCGACCAGTCGAAGGGATAGCCCTCGGCGGGGCGGCCCACGGCCAGCGGCACGGGCAGGGCGAGCGGCAGGTGCGGGGCGAGCCGGGGCAACCACTCGGCCTCGCGCGCGGCCTGCTTCGTGGCCCAGCCGACCCGGGGCATCCGCACCGCGAGGTCGTCGCCGAGCCGGTAGACGTCGTGGTCCGTCCCGTGCGAGGGAACGAGACGGAGCGGCCGGTCCGCCCACTGCGGGAACTGCCCGGCCAGCAGCCGGCGGACCAGGTCGACGTCGGTCAGCACCTCGTCGGCGTGCATCTTCATCCGGGTCACGGCGACCATCCTGGTTCGGCCCGGCGCGGGTCGCAAACGAGTTCAGTCCGCGCGGCGGCGCCAGGTCAGCGTCATGCCGAGGATCACGAGGCCGGCCGGCAGGGCCGCCACCAGCAGCCCTCGCCAGAGCGCCAGCCGCAGGCGCAGGGCGAGCCGGCGGTCCGGTTCGCGGGTGACCGCGTACTGCTGGCCGGGGGCGTCGGGGTCGAGCCGGCAGGTGAGGTGGTAGCCGCCCGCGGCCGGGGCGGCGAAGGTGGACGTCCAGGTCCAGACCGTGTCGTCGGTGGCCACCTCGGTCCACTCGACCACGTGCCCGGGGTCGGTCGCCGGGACCGGCCGCCCGTTGGGGCCGGTCACCCGGCAGCGGTCGGCGTCCGGGGCGCTGGTCGGCCGGGTGGCCCAGACGGCGTACCGGCCGGGGTGGAGGTCGACGGTGAGGTCGTCGTAGCGCTGGCCGGCGAGCCGGACGGGGAGGGGCGTGGGCTCCGCGGCCGGCGAGATGGCCCGCTGGACGGCCGGCGCGGCGGTCAGCAGGCCGAGGCCGCCGACCAGCACGAGGACGCCGGCCACCGCCAGCGCCACCCGCCTGCCCATGGGGGCAGGGTAGTGCCGGGCCGGCCGTCCCGGCAGGCTAGCGTCGGTGCGTGAGCACCGGATCCCCGCGCGTCCTGCCGGCCGAGAGCGGCATCGCCGAGGCCGCCGCCGTCCTGCGGGCCGGCGGGCTGGTCGCCTTCCCCACGGAGACGGTCTACGGGCTGGGCGCGAACGCGCTGGACGCCCGGGCGGCGGCCCGGATCTTCGAAGCGAAGGCCCGCCCCAGCTTCGACCCGCTGATCAGCCACCTGGCCGACGCCGCCGACCTGCCCGGTCTGGTCGGCGCGGTGCCGCCCGCAGTGGCCGCGCTCGTGGAGCGCTTCTGGCCGGGCCCGCTCACCCTCATCGTGGACCGCCCGGCGGCGATCCCACCGATCGTCACGTCGGGCCTGGACACCATGGCCGTGCGGGTGCCCGACGAGCCGTCGGCGCGGGCGTTGATCGCCGCCGCCGGGGTGCCGGTGGCCGCGCCCAGCGCCAACCGGTTCGGGCAGCTCAGTCCCACCCGCGCCGAGCACGTGGTGGCCGGGCTGGGCGCCGCCGTGGACGTGGTGCTCGACGGCGGACCCACCCGCTGCGGGATCGAGTCGACCATCGTGGACGCCCGGGGCGAGCGGCCGGTGGTGCTCCGGCTCGGCGCGCTGCCGGTGGAGGCGCTGATCGAGGCGGCCGGACCGGTCGAGGTACGCCAGGGCAGCTCGGGTCAGCCCGTGGCGCCCGGAACGCTGGCCGCACACTACGCCCCGCGTACCCCGTTGCGGTTGGGCCCGGCGGCCGAGGGGGACGGCGGCCGGCGCGGGTTCCTGGCCTTCCGGGAGCCGCCGGCGCGGGGTGACTGGGCGGCGGTGGAGGTGTTGTCGCCCGAGGGTGACCTCACCGTGGCGGCGGCGCGGCTGTTCGACGCCCTGCACCGGCTCGACGCCACCGGGGTCACCGAGATCGTGGCCGAGCCGGTGCCTGAGGTCGGTGTGGGCCGGGCGATCAACGACCGGCTGCGGCGGGCCGCCGCCACCTGGCACTGAGCCGTCAGAGGGCCAGCACGCCGACCACCTGGTCACCGCTCGTCTCGCCGGTGAGCCGGAAGCCGAGGCGGTGGTAGAAGCGTTCCGGGCCGTGCGGGCCGGGGGCCCACGTGACGAACAACCGGTCCGTGCCCCGGCGGCGCAACTCGTCGGCGACCGCCGCCACGGCGAACCGCCCGTAGCCCCGGCCCTGCTGGTCGGCGGTGATGTTCAGCCGCCACAGGCCGGAGCGGACGTCGGCCGGGTCGTCCGGACGCCACTGGACGTCGAGGAACGCCATCAGGAAGCCCACCGGCCCGCCGTCGTCGACGATGAGCCGGGGCCAGGCGACCGCCGGCTGGGCGTACGCCTCGGCGAGCGACCGGGCGACGGGGGCGACCAGCCCCTCCTGGTCGGGACGGATGGCGATCGCGCAGGCGGCCAGGACGTTGTCCGGCGTGATCTGCTCCAGGCGAGGTGACGGCACGGCGGCACCCTAGCCACTGCGCCGGTGCCCACTCGACTGCATTACGCCATCTGTTGAGCCACATCAAGGTTGACGTAGCGGGGTTCGCCGCTGGCGAGCCGGCGCATCCGCTCGGCGTAGGCGCCGGTCTCCGGGCGGCCGCTGTGCGCCATGGCCTGCTCGTAGCTGTCGAACTCGGCGACCATCACGAAGTGGCCCGGCCGGTCCCGGTCCTCGGCGAGCGTCACCCGGGCGGGCCCGGGAGACGGGTGCTCGCGCGTCCACTCCTCGCTGAGTCGGCGTACTTCGTCGGGTCGGTCGGTCTCGTACTCGATGACCTGCACGAAGGGCATCTCCCTCACCTCCACGGGCGGTGTTCCCACCGGTCCGCCGTCCATGTCGTCCGCATGGCTCCAGCCGGCGGGGGTAGGAGGTACGGGTAACAACCCCCCGAAAGTGAGGTGTCATGCCAATGCCGACCGCACGCGAGATCATGACCAGCGACGTGAGCTGTGTCCGGGAGCAGGACGACCTCCGGACCGCCGCCCGACGGATGGCCGAGCTCGGGGTGGGCTCGCTGCCGATCTGCGGCGACGACGACCGCCTCAAGGGCATGGTGACCGACCGCGACATCGTGGTGAAGGTGCTGGCCACGGGGAAGGACCCGGCCGACGTGACCGCCGGTGAGCTGGCCCAGGGCGAGGCCGTGACCATCGGCGCGGACGACGACGCTGCCGAGATCCTGCGAACCATGGGCGAGCACAAGGTACGCCGGCTGCCGGTGATCGACGGGCAGAAGCTCGTCGGCATCGTGGCCGTCGCCGACGTGGCCCGCTCGCTGCCGGAACGCCCGGTGGGCGACCTCATCGAGGCGATCTCCGAGCGCGCCTGACCACGACCCGCACACCGCTCGCCGCCCCTCCGGCCCACCGGAACGGGCGGCGAGCCGCGTCAGGGGGTCAGCGGCACCGTCTCGCCCCGCTGGATGGTGCGGACCTGCTGGACGAACCCCCGCCGCCGGGCCTCCTCGACGAAGTGCCGCAGCGGCGAGCGGAACACCGGGTAGTCGTCGTAGTGGATCGGCACGGTGAGCCGGGGCCGGATCAGCTCCACCACGTCGGCGCCCTGCCGCGCGTCCATGGTGAGCAGGATGCCGGCGACCCGGGTGCCACCGAGGTGGATCAGCATGGCGTCGATGTCCGGGAACCGTTCGGGGATCTGCCCGAGTTGGGGGCGGCGCAGCGTGTCCCCGGTGACGTAGAGCCGGAACCGCCGCTCGCCGGTGCTCTCCAGGTCGACCAGGGTGCCCATGACGTCGGGCAGCAGCCGGTCCAGCACGCCGGGCCCGTGCTGGCCGGGCAGCGCGGTCAGCCGCAGCGTCTCGTCACCGCGGCGCAGCTCGTACGAGCGCCAGGTGGGCAGCCCTTCCGCCGCCCGGAACCCCCAGCGGCGCAGCTTCCGTTCCGCCTGCGGTGTGGTGACGATCGGCAGGGCGCGGTCCAGCCCGCGCCGGGCCACCCGGTCGAAGTGGTCGCCGTGCAGGTGGGACAGGACCACGGCGTCCAGCGTGGGCAGTTCGGGGATGGTCAGCGCCGGGTCGGTGCTCCGCTTCGACCACAGCCCCCGGCCCAGGTAGGCCCGCTGGCCGCGGTGCAGGAAGTTCGGGTCGGTGAGCAGGGTGAATCCGCCGATCCGCAACAGGGTCGTCGCCGTACCGACGAAGGTCACCTCAGGCGTCATGCTCCTCGCCGTACCCCTGATCGGCCGCGCCATGCGGGCGGGTGCCGGGTTGGGGCAGGCGGTCGACCAGGCGGGTCAGCGCCCCGTTGGCGAAGGTGGCGCCGAGCGCGGACCCGGCGGCGATGCTCCAGCCCACCGGGCCGAGCGGGGTGCAGCCGAAGAACTGGCTGACCCCGGGCGTCTGCACGACGCCGATCAGGACGCCGACCGAGGCGACGGTGGAGGCCAGCACGGCGGGGCTGGTGCCGCCGGCCAGCACGGTCTGGCCGAGCTGGGTGCCGACCAGCGAGGCGAGCGCGACCGTGGCGGCCCGGCGTTCCCGGCCGGTCCAGCGGGCGAGCGTCCAGCCGGCGGTCGCGCCCAGCGTGGTGGCCGCGGCCCGGAGCGCGATCTCGCGGGTCAGCGTCTCGCCGAGCGAGGTGTCCGGTCCCTCCCGCAGCAGATGGTCGGCGCCGTCGGCGGCGGGCGGCCGGACCGCGATGGCCAGCGCCGGCACCAGGTCGGTGAGCAGGTTGACGAGGAGCAGTTGCCGGCCGGTGAGCGCCGACCGGCCGGTGCCCGCGGCGGTCAGCACACTGAACGCGATCTCGCCGAGGTTGCCGCCGACCAGGATGCTCAGCGCGTGGCGGACCGACGACCACATGGCCCGTCCCTCCACGAGGGTGGCGATGATCGTCTCCAGCCGGTCGTCGGTGACCACCAGGTCGGCGGCGGCGCGGGCCGCCGGGGTGCCCCGCTGGCCGAGGGCGATGCCCACGTCGGCGAGGCGGATCGCCGGAGCGTCGTTGGCGCCGTCACCGGTCATGGCCACCGTCCGGCCTCGGTGCTGCAACGCCTGGATGATCCGTACCTTGTGGGCGGGGGTGCAGCGGGCCACCACGTCGGTGGCCATGAGCCGCTCCGCGAGGGCCTCGTCGTCGAGCCGGTCCAGCTCGGTGGCGGTGACCACCCGCTGCTCCCCGTGGTCGGGGCTGATGGTGTCGGCGATCGCCTCGGCGGTGGCCGGATGGTCCCCCGTGATCATGACGGTGTGCACCCCGGCCTGCCGGATCCGTTGCACGGCGGGCGCGGCGCTCTCCCGGACCCCGTCGGCGAGGGCGAGGAAACCGACGAAGACCAGCCCGGTGACCTGCTCGTCGGTCACCGCCTCGGCCCCCACGGCGCACTCGGCCACGGCCAGGATGCGGTGCCCGGCACCGGCCCGCTCGGCGAGCATCGCGTGCAGCGCGTCCCGGCCGGCCGGGTCCAGCGGCGTGTCGCCCCCGTCGGTCCGGCGGGCGGCGCAGCGCGGCAGCACCGACTCGGGCGCGCCCTTCACGCTGAGCAGCAGCCCGTCGGCGGTGCGGCCGACGGTGGCGTGGTAGCCCCGCGACGGCTCGAACGGCAGCCCACCCACCACGGTCCAGTCCGGCGCGCCGGTCTGCTCCACCACGCCGGCGGTGCCCGCGCCGCGGCGTACCGCGCGGTCGGTCTGCTGGGGCAGTTCGTCCGGGTCGGCGGCCGCGGGGGTGGCCCGCAGCGCCGCGGCCAGCGTCATCCGGAGCGGCGGGTCCAGGTGGTCCGGCGGGGCGTACCGGTCGTCCCCGCCGCCCACCCCGGCCAGCAGCAGCTTGCCCTCGGTGAGGGTGCCGGTCTTGTCGAAGCAGAGCACGTCGACCCGGCCCAGCGCCTCGATGGTCCGCGGGTTGCGCACCAGCGCGCCGTGCTCGGCCAGCCGCCGCGCCGCCGCCAGCTGCGCGGCGCTGACCAGGAACGGCAGCCCCTCGGGCACCGAGGCAACGGCCAGGTTCGCGGCGGTCGCCGCCGTCTCCACCAGGGGTACGCCCCGGAGCAGCCCCGCCCCGGCCACCGCGACGGCCGAGCCGGCGGCCAGCGGCACTGCCGCGCTGGTCAACTTCCCGAGCCGGCTCTCCACCCCGCTGGCCGGGGGCGCCTGCCGGGCCAGGGCGAGGCTCCGCCCCGCCTCGGTCTCCTCGCCGGTGGCCACCACCACGGCGGTGCCGTGGCCGGCCGCGACCGTGGTGCCCTCGTAGAGCATCGAGTGCCGGTCGGCGACCGCGGCGGCCACCACCGGCTCAGCGCTCTTGCCGACCGGCAGCGACTCACCGGTCAGGGACGACTCGTCGGTCTCCAGCCCGTCGCTGGTCAGCACCCGGCAGTCGGCCGGGATGGCGTCACCGGACTCCACGACGACCACGTCCCCGGCGACCAGCTCCTCGGCGGCCACCACCCGTTCGGCGCCGTCGCGCAGCACCCGGGCCGTCACCGCCGAGCGGGACAGCAGCTCGGCCAGGGAACGTTCGGTGTTGCGCTGGTGCACCGCGCCGATCAGCGCCGAGCCGCCCACGACGCCGCCGACCAGGGCCGCGTCGACCAGCGAACCGAACGTGGCGGAGAGCACCGCCCCGGCGGCGAGCACCGGGGTGAGCGGGTTCGACAGCTCGTCCACGAAGGCGCGGAGCAGCCCGGCCGGCCCGTGGCCGTCCCCGGTCGCCGCCCGCCGGCGGCGGGCCGCCTCCGCGTCGGTCAACCCCTCGGCGTGGGTGCCGAGCTGGTCGAGGACGGTCTCCACCGGCATGAGGTGCCAGGCGGTGAGCGCGGGCACCGGCGTGCGGGTCCGGTCCGGCAGCCGCTGGGCCCGCCAGACGCCGTGGGCGAAGGCGAGGGCGGCGGCGCCGTTCACCGCGGCGAGGGTCCGGCCGGGCAGCCGCTCGCGGTCGGCGGTGAACGCGCCCAGCGCCCCCAGGCCGGTGCCGGCCATCGCGATCCGGATGTTCTGCCCGGTCATCCGCCGGGCCACCCCGGTCGCGTCGATGAGCAGGGCGGGGATCCGCAGGTCGTCGCCGACCAGGAGGTGCGCGCCCCAGGGCGGCAGGTCCTCCGGGGCGGCGACGCCAAGCCCGCAGTCGGCGGCGCCCAGCGCGGCCCGGTCGCCGGAGACCACCATCACCACGGCGCCCTCGCGTTGCAGGTCGCGGACCGAGTCGGCGAGCTGGTCGCGGCCCGGCACGAGGGCGTCGGCGAAGTCGAACCGGCCGTCGTCGTCCCCGGCGATCACCAGCCGCAGGCCGGCGTGCCGGGCGGCGGTCGCCAGGGCGTCCACCCCCGGTACGGGCTCCGGCTCGACCCGCAGCACGGCGGCGAGCCGGCCGTCCTCGGCGAGCCCCAGCAGCGGGCCGCCGTCCGCGCGCAGCCGCGCGCTGTCCGGGGTGTCGCCGGGGTCGTCGGCGTTCAGCCGGTCCAGCGGGCCGATCCGCCACCCGTCGGCGTTCCGGACGGCCTGCGGGGCGGCCGGGTCGAACAGGGCGAACGCCCGCCCGGCCACCTGACCGGTGTCCGCGCCGGGCAGCGGCGCCAGGTCGGCCAGCACGCCCCGGTCGGAGCCCAGCACCGCGGCGTCCAGCAGCACCGTGTCGATCCGGTCCAGCTCGCGGAGCACGCTGCGGTCCATGGCGATCACGCCGCGCCGCGCGAGCATCCGGCCGAGCTGCGCGGCGTACCCCTCCCGGCCGCTGCCCGGGGCCTTCGGCAGTGACGACAGGGCCAGCGCGGCGGCCCGCTTGCCGCCGGCCACCGGCAGCGCCGCCGCCCCGGCCGCCGCTCCCGCCGCGAGCGACCGGCTCACGTAGCGCTCGGCCGGGCCGTCCGGGACCGGGCAGGGTCGCTCGCCGTCCGGCACCCGGGCGACCGCGCGGTCCGGCTCGCCGGTCAGCCTCGGCTCGGCCTTCGCCCACGCGGCGAGCTGGGCCCGCGCCTCGCCCCACTGCACGATCCGCTGCGCGCCGTCGAGGACGATGCCGGCCCAGCCGCCGGTGAGCCCCTGGACCACCGCCTCGGCGAGCGGGAAGAGCAGGTCGGCGCGCGGATCGGCGCGCAGGCCCCGGCCGGCGAACGCGTGCAGCTTCGGGTGCAGGTCGACCGCGCCGAGGAAACCGGCCACCTCACCGGGGACCGGGGCGAACGGCATGATCCGGGTGGCCGCCGAGATGGTCAGGCCGAGCGCGTCCGAGACGAGCGCGCCCATGGTGCGGGGTGTGCGCGGCCCCTCCTCGGGCGGATGCGGCGGCGGGATCTCCGGGTCCGGCTCGTGCGGGCACACCCGCTCCGTCCGCGCCACGGTGGCGATGAGGTCACGCAGCCTCGGTTTCGGCTCCTCGACCGCCACGACCACCCGGCCCGACGGCGCGTTGACCCGGGCCCACGCCACCCCGGGCAGGGCCTCCAGGGCCGCCTCGACCTGCCGGGCCAGCCGGTCCCCGCCGTCCTGGCAGACGCCGTGCACCTCGATGTGGTGCCGGCCGTCCCGCGACCACACCCGGCGCCGGGTCAGCCCCGCGAAGCGGGCCAGCCGGACCGCCGCCCCGCCCACGCTTCCCGCCGCGTCGGCGACGCTGTCCGGCACGGCGTTCCGGGCCGTCTCCGGCAGGGCGGATCCGACGGTACGAGCGGTGTCCGGCACGGCGGTGGCGACCGTACGCGCCACCCGGGCCACCACGTCGGGCACGGTGGCCGGCGACAGCAGGAGGCCGGCGACGCGGCCCAGCGAGGTCATCGAGGCGTACGGCCGGGCTGCCGGCCCCGCTCCCCGGTGCTCCCGCGTTCGTAGCCGTCCGCCATCTCGCCTCCCATGCCTGGTCCCGGCGGCCCGACTTCCCGGCGTAGCGTCCGTTATGCCCCTCCGGCGGGGGAAGTTTCCGCACTGCCCGGGGCATGGACGGGAAGGCCGGTGGAATGCCGCCCGGAGATCGGTGTCGTCGTCGGAACCGGGGAGGCGCGGATGAGCACGCTGACACGAAACCTCAGCGGGTCGCGAGAAATGATCAACACGTACTGCCGGCGCGTGGAGATCCCGATCCTGGGCGAGGTGGCCGTGCCACCGCCCGACAAGCTGACCTACTACGCGGGGCTGGGCGTGCTCGCCGCGCTCCAGGTCATCGAGTGGCCGCTGGCCCTCGTCATCACCGCCGGGCACCTCCTGGCCGACCAGCACTACTCGGGACTGGTCAAGGGCATCGGCGAGGCGCTGGAGTCCGCGTAACGAGACGGGGCTCACGGTTGACCTCAATCCCGGTTGAGGAACGAGGCTTGAGCCCATGTCGACCGTCACCGCCGCACCGGCGGCCCCGCCCGCACACCTCTGGTCGCCGCGGCTGCGGGCGATGACCGTGGGCAGCGTCGCCCTGGTGTCGCTGCTCGCCTTCGAGGCGCTCGCCGTGGGCACCGCCATGCCCACGGTGGCCCGCACCCTGGACGGGCTCGGCCTCTACGCGCTCGCCTTCGGCGGCCCGTTCGCCTCGGGCGTGGTGGCCATGGTCGCCTCCGGCATCTGGTGCGACGCCCGGGGCCCGCGCCCGGCCATGTGGCACGGCGTGGCCTGGTTCGTGGCGGGCCTCGTGGTGGCGGGCGCCGCGCCCACCATGGAGGTACTTGTCGTCGGGCGGGTCGTGCAGGGTTTCGGCTCGGGGCTGCTGTCCGTCGCGCTCTACGTGATCGTCGGTCAGGCGTACCCGGAGGAGCTGCGGCGGCGGATCTTCGCTGCGTTCGCCGCGGCCTGGGTCGTCCCCTCGCTGGTCGGTCCGGCGGTGGCGGGGCTGATCGTCGAGCACGTGGGCTGGCGTTGGGTGTTCCTCGCGGTGCCGGCGGTGGCGGTGCCGGCCGTCCTGCTGGTCCAGCCGGGGCTGCGGGCCCTGGGCGCGGCCGTGCCGGCCCGGCCGCCGGCCGGTGCGCTGGCCCGGATCGGCTGGGCCTGCGGGGCGGGGGCGAGCGCCGCACTGCTGCACTACGGGGGGCAGCAGCGCGGCGTGCTCGCCGCCGGGCTGATCGGCGTGGCACTGGCCGGGCTGCTGGCCTGCGTACCCCGGTTGCTGCCGGCCGGGTTCCTGCGGGCGGCGCGAGGGCTGCCGACCGTGATAGGTCTGCGGGGTCTGGCCTCCGCGGCGTTCGCCGGGGCCGAGGTGGTGATCCCGCTGATGCTGTCCCGGGAGCGGGGCTTCTCGCCGACCGCGGCCGGGCTGGTGCTGACCGTCGGGGCGCTCTCCTGGTCGGTGGGTTCCTGGATCCAGGGCCGGATCGCCGCGCCACGGTCCGCCGCCACCCTGCCCCGGGTCGGGCTGGCCTGCATCGCCGTCGGCACGGCCGGCGTCGCCCTGGCCCTCCTGCCGGCCGTTCCGGTGGCACTCGCCGTGCTGGCCTGGGCGGTCGCCGGCCTCGGCATGGGGCTGCTCTACCCGTCCCTGTCGGTGCTCACCCTGGCGCTGTCCGCCCCCGCCGAGCAGGGCCGGAACAGCTCGGCGCTGCAACTGGGCGACTCGCTCTCCGCCGCCACGGTGCTGGCGCTGACCGGGGCCGTGCTGGCCGCCGGCTCGGCGCCGGGCCCGGCGAGCTACGCGACCACGCTGGCCGTGGCCGCCGGCTGCGGGCTGCTCGGCGTGCTGCTCGCCGGCCGGGTGGTGCTCGCCGACCGGTGATCCCGGCCAAAGCGGCCCGGGCCGGCTGACCGGCCGGGAGGATGGGCGGGCCATGAACTTCCTGACCATCCTGCCGCTGGCCCTGGTGATGGTGGCCGGGACGCAGGTGGTCGCGGCGGTGCTCCTCGCCTCCGCCGACCGCCCCCGGGCCGCCTCGCTCGGCTACCTGACCGGGGCGGGAGCCGTGGTCGTCGCCGGGGTGACGCTGAGCTGGCTGCTCACCAGACTGCTCCGGGGCCCGGAGGCGAGAGCGGAGACCGACGTCGTCCGGTTCGAACGGACCGCGAGCCGGATCGACTGGGTGGTGCTGGCGCTGCTGGTCGTCCTCGCGGTGATCGTCTACCTGCGCCGGCACCGGACCGGCCTGCCCCGCTGGATGGGCCGGCTCCGGCGGGCCGAGCCGGGGTACGCCCTGCGGCTCGGGGCGGTGCTCGTCGCCACCGCGCCGACCGACGACCTCACCATGGCGGCCGTGGGCGCCAGCGTCGCCCGGCACAACCTGGCGTGGTGGCACCTGCTGCCGTTCGTCCTGCTGACTGTCGGGCTGCTCGCCGTGCCACTGCTCATCCTGCTGCTGGCCCGCGGGCGGGCCGCGACGGCGCTGCCCCGGCTCCGAGCCTGGACCGACCGGCACGGCTGGGTGGTCAGCGAGGTGGTGATCGCGTTCTTCGCGCTGGTGACCGTGCTCGACCTGGTGGAGTCGACCCGCCGAGGGTGAACTGCCGCACAGCCGGTCACCTCGCCGACACGTACGGGGGAACCGGCCGGAGATGAAACCTCTTGCGGTTCCGGGGCGCCCTACCGTGGCCGCATGCTGGTCTTCCTCACCACCGTGATTCTTTACGTCTTCGGCTTCGTCTTCCTCTACGGCGTGATCCGGCTCGGGGTCCGGCACGGCATCGAGGACGTGGAGACCCACCGCGTCCAGGCCCGGCGGGCCGAGGAGCTGGCGGCCCACCAGGACCGCACGTTCGCCCGCGAGAACGCCTTCCTCACCGGCAGCTGACCCTCGGGGCGTCCAGGATTCGGGCCGCGCGGCACGTCGGTCAGCGGAGCCGTCCGCCGGGTGCGAGGATCGCATCCGTGATGGGGACGCTGAAGACCGAGCCCGCCCGTACCCGACTGGACCTGCTGGCGCCGCCGGTGGCCGCCGCGATCGAGCGGTGGCCGGACGAGGCTCCGGTGGACGTGGACGAGGTGCTGGTCGCCGCGATCGACGCCGAGCTGGCCGACACGGCCGCGTTCTGCGCGGCGTACGAGGTGGGGTTGGAGGAGTCGGCCAACTGCGTGGTGGTCGCCGGCAAGCGGGGCGGCGAGACCCGGTACGCGGCCTGCATCGTGCTCGCCACCACCCGGGCCGACGTGAACGGCGTGGTCCGCCGGCTGCTCGACGCCCGCAAGGCGAGCTTCGCCCCGATGGACGACGCCGTCGAGCTGACCGGGATGGAGTACGGCGGGATCACCCCGATCGGGCTCCCCGCGGGCTGGCCCATCCTGGTCGACTCGCGGGTGATCGCCACGCCGCACGTGATCATCGGCTCGGGCGTCCGGCACAGCAAGATCGCGTTGCCCGGGCCGGCGCTCGGCGCACTGCCCGGGGCAACCGTGGTGGAGGACCTGGCCCGCCCGGCCTAGTCCGTCAGTCTCATCTCGAGACCCGGGTCGGCCCGCCAACCATGGCCGCCCGGGGCTTGTTCGTATGGGTGCCGCCGGTCGGTTGGGCCCTCGAACTGCGCCCAGCCCGACCCGGCTGAGCCGCGCGGCGGTGGTCGTGCAACCTTTTCGCCTCACGGCCGGTACTACCTCGTGACCGGCAGCGCGGGAGGGCGGGCACGTGATCACACCGGAGGGCTTCGACGACTTCGTCGTGACCCGCTCACCACGGCTGCTGCGTACCGCGTTCCTGCTCACCCGGGATTGGGCGTTGGCCGAGGACCTGCTGCAGACGGCGCTGGCCCGGGCCTGGGAGGCGTGGCGGCGCATCGACGGTGACCCCGAGCCGTACGTGCGCCGGATCATCGTCAACGCGTACGCCTCGTCGTGGCGGCGGAGATGGTGGGGCGAGCTGCCGACAGCCGATCTTCCCGAGGCGACCGCCGAGGCTGATCCGCACGCCGGCCTCGACGACCGGGACCGCCTCTGGCGGGCGCTGGGCCGACTGCCCCGCCGGCAGCGCGCCGTGCTCGTGTTGCGGTATTTCGAGGACCTCTCGGAGGCCGAGATCTCCGAGGTCCTGGGCTGCTCGGTCGGCACGGTCAAGAGCCAGGCCAGCCGGGCGGTGGCCAAGCTCCGCCTCGACGAGACGCTGGCGCCGGAAGGGGTGCTGGGATGAACCTGACCGACCTCAAGGAGGTACTCGACGAGCGTTCCGGCGATCCGGCCGACCAGCTCGTGCACCACCTGCGGCTGCGGGGCGTACAGGCCAAGGTGGTGGCGCGGCGGCGGCGCCGGATCGTGGCTTGGGCCACCTGCGCTGTGGTCGCCCTGGTCGGCATCGCCGTGGCCGCCGTCATGCCCGGGCTCCGCACGAACGTCACCCCCACTCCGGCGGACAGTCCGTCGCCGGTCCGCACGGTCGAAGGGTTTCCGGAGTACGCCAGGGGCACGCGTGTCGTGGCTGCGAAGTCCGCCGCGTTTCCGGCGCGCCGCATCGAACTGACCATCGTGCCCACCACGCTCGATCTCGTCATCTTCACCCGCTGCGACGGCACCGGAGACAACGTCAAGCCCGATGAGCGGGTGAGCGTCAACGGCCACTTCCTCTACGGCCTCGGGTGTGGCGGTGCCAGCCGGCAGATGAGCTGGGAGGGGCGCGACATGGCGGTCGGCAAGCCCGCCACGTTCGTCATGACGATCACCGGGGCGAAGCGGTACGACGGGACGGACATGGTCCCGGCGGCGATCCCGGACGGCGGCACTTTCGGGCTCGCCATCGGTGTGCGGATCCCGTTCGACCAGTACCCGCTGCCACCCCGGCCGTCAGGACCACTCGCCCCGCTGCCCCGAACGCTCATGGCCGGCTGCACCGAGGCGCTCTGCCCGGACGCCGTCATCATCCGATCGGATCCGTCCGACCCGAAACGTCCGGCTAAGCGGACCGTGACCTGGAAGACGCCCGACTCCGTCGAGATGCTCGCCCAGACCCCGGGGCTCCTCCACGTTCGCGTCAACGGCGTGGAGATCACGACCGGCGAGTGGTGGGATTACGAGGTGAACACCGTCGGCAGGTTCGGTGATCTGAGCAGCGGGTGGAAGCGTGAGTTCGGCCTCGACCTGCGTCCCGGGGACCCGGTGACCATCGAGGTCGAGCCCGAATACGTCACCGGGGCCTGGCAGGTCGTCTTATCGCCGGCCTGAGCGTTGGGGCGGGACCTTTCGTCAGACCCGATCTTGTTCCACGTGAAACATCACGCGGATGCTTCGCGCTGTGCCACCTCGTGGAGGGCGGCCAGCATGGTCTCCGGCTCCTGTGCGCCGGTCACGGCGTACTTCCCGGCGAGCACGAAGGTCGGCACGCTGGAGACGCCGAGCTGGTGCGCGGCGCTCAGGTCGGCGGCCACCTCCCGGCGGCCGAGGTTCGACTCCAGATACTCGCGGGCCTCGGTCTCGTCCAGCCCGACCTCGGCGGCCAGCTTGACCAGCGCGTCGGTGGACCCGACGTCGACGCCGTCCTGGAAGTGCGCCCGGTAGAGCCGCTCGACCAGCTCGGCGGCCCGGCCCCGCTCGGTGGCGAACCGGACCAGCCGGTGCGCTTCGAAGGTGTTCGCGGCCACCGCGCGGTCGAAGTTCATGTCGATCCCGGCGCCCTTGGCGACCTGGGTGACGTGGGCGGCCATGCCCTCGGCCTTGTCCCGGCCGCCGAACTTGTCGCCCAGCGCCTCGATGAGCGGCTTCGGCTCGGTCACCGGCGTCGGGTCGAGCTGGAACGGCCGGAACCGGACGGTCACCTCGCCGTCGTACCGCTCCAGGGCCTGCTCCAGGCGGCGCTTGCCGATCCAGCACCAGGGGCAGACGACGTCGGCGTAGATCTCGATCTCCATGACCAGCGACAACCCGTCGATCAGGAGATCTGTTCCCGGACCTGGCGCTTCAGCCGGGCCAGGATGGCGGTGCCACCGCGGATCCGCAGCGGGCTGATCGCCTGGGCGAGGCCCATCCGCTGGTAGAGGTCGTCCGGAACGGCCAGCACGTCCTCGGCGCTCGCCCCGGCCAGCCCTTCGGCGAGGATGCCGGCGAACGCCCGGGTGGTCGGCGCCTCGGGCGGGCAGTCGAAGATGGTGGTCACCGTCTTGTCCGGGTTGACCTCGGCGCGCAGGAAGAAGGCGGTCTGGCACTCCGGGACCTGCTCCAGGTCCTCCCGGTCCACGCCCTCGGGCAGCGGCGGGATCACGTCGGAGAACTCCAGCAGCATCTCCAGCACCACGTCGCGGGGGGCGGCGGCGAACTCGTCGACGATCTCGGCCAGCTTGCTCGGCATCTCGGACATGACCGCCAGGCTACCGCCGGTGACCCGGCGCCCTCCGGGGTCGGCCGGTAGGGCACCGGGTCGGGCGGATCACGCGTTCGGGGCCGCCTCGCTGATGTCGCTCAGCGCGGAGTTCGGGTCGAGCTGCATGGCCAGGTCGCCGAGGGAGACGATGCCGACCAGCTTGCGGTCGTTGTCGCAGACCAGCACCCGCCGGATGTTGCGTTCGCGCATCAGCGCGGCCGCCTCGTTCGCCGTGCAGTGCTGCTCGATCATCACCACCTCGCGGGTGACGATCGCCCCGATCGTGGTGGTCGAGGGGTCGGCCCGCTCGGCCACGGCGCGCACCACGATGTCACGGTCGGTCAGCATGCCGGCGAGGGTGGCGCCGTCGGTGACCACCACATCGCCGATGTCCGACTCCTTCATCACCCTGGCCGCCTCGTCCAGGGGAGTCTCCGCGGGCAGGTAGACCACCTGCTTGGTCATCACGTCACTGACCCGGTACATGAGAGCCTCCGAAACACCTCGGTCGATCCGTGTGCGGTACCCCGTGGCGCGTCCGCTACACCCCGTCGCGGCGCGCCCCACCCGCCTCGTCGAGCAGGCGCTCGACCAGGCCGTCCACCGGCAACTCGATCCGCTCGCCGGAGGCCCGGTCGCGCAGCTCGACGTACCCCTCGGTCAGCCGGCGGCCGACCACGACGGCGCGCGGGATGCCGATCAGCTCGGCGTCGGTGAACTTCACCCCGGCCGAGACGTGGGTGCGGTCGTCGACCAGCACCCGCAGGCCGGCGGCGGAGAGGCGCCCGCCGAGCTCCAGCGCGGCGTCGAGCTGCGGCCCCTTGCCGGCCGCCACCAGGTGTACGTCGCACGGCGCGACCTCGGCCGGCCAGACCAGTCCCCGGTCGTCGTGGTGCTGCTCGGCGACCGACGCGACGGCCCGCGAGACGCCGATGCCGTAGCAGCCCATGGTGGGCCGGACGGGCTTGCCCTCCCGGCCGAGCACGTCGACCGCGAAGGCGTCGGTGTACCGGCGGCCGAGCTGGAAGATGTGCCCCACCTCGATGCCCCGGCGCATGGTCAGCTCGCCGTCGCCGCAGGCCGGGCAGAGGTCGCCCGGGCGAACGTCGGCGGCCTCGATGGTGCCGTCCGGCGTGAAGTCCCGCCCGCACACCACGTCGGTGGCGTGCCGGCCCGGCTCGTTGGCCCCGGTCAGCCAGGTGGTGCCGGTGACCACCCGGGGGTCGACCAGGTAGCGGACGCCGTGCTTGGCCAGGATCTGGGGCCCGATGTAGCCCCGGACCAGCTCCGGGTGCGCCGACCAGTCGTCGAAGACCGCGACGGTGGCCGGGGCGAGCGCCGCCTCGACCCGCTTCAGGTCCACCTCGCGGTCCCCGGGCAGGCCGATCACCAGCAGCTCCGCCCGCTCGGCGCCCGGCCGGCGCACGGCCAGCACCACGTTCTTCAACGTGTCGGCGGCCGTCCAGTCGGTCCGTCCGGCCAGCGCGCGGGCGTTGGCCAGCTCGACCAGGGACGCGATGGTCGGCGTCTCCGGGGTGTCGTGCACCTCCGTGGCCGGGTGCGCGTGCGGGTCGCCGGCCGCCGGCGCGCGCGTCACCACGGCCTCGGTGTTGGCCGCGTAGTCGCAGGTCGTGCAGCCCACGTAGGTGTCCTCGCCGACCGGCGTGGCGGCCAGGAACTCCTCCGACGCCGAGCCGCCCATCGCCCCGGACATCGCGTGGACCACGGTGAAGTCCAGCCCGAGCCGGGTGAAGATCCGCTGGTACGCGTCGCGGTGCCGGTCGTAGGCGGCCTGGAGACCCGCCTCGTCGAGGTCGAAGGAGTAGGCGTCCTTCATGAGGAACTCGCGCCCGCGCAGCACGCCGGCCCGCGGCCGGGCCTCGTCCCGGAACTTGGTCTGGATCTGGAACAGCGTCACCGGAAAGTCCCGGTACGAGCTGAACAGATCCTTCACCAGCAGCGCGGCCATCTCCTCGTGGGTCGGGGCGAGCAGGTGCTCGGCACCCTTCCGGTCCTCCAGGGTGAAGATGTCGTCGCCGTACTCCGTCCACCGCCCACTGGTCCGGTAGGGCTCGGCCGGGAGGAGCGCCGGGAAGTGCACCTCCTGGTCGCCGATCGCCGCCATCTCGGCCCGGACGACCTCGGTGATCCGGTCCAGCACGAGCTTGCCCAGCGGCAGCCAGGTGTAGCCGCCCGCTGCGGCGCGGCGGATGTAGCCGGCGCGGAGCAGCAGCCGGTGGCTCGGCACCTCCGCGTCCGCCGGGTCCTCGCGCAGGGTCCGGAGCAGCAGTGTCGACATGCGCAGCAGCATTGAGGCAGCGTACGGCGGGCGGCACCGGCGGGCGATCGTATTCGCCGTCGTGTGGGTAGGAGAGGGGGATGGACGAGAGGCCTCGGCTGACGATGACGGCGACCGTGCTGGACGCGCCCGACGCGCGGGAACTGGCCGGTTTCTACGAACGACTGCTCGGGTGGTCACGCGGGGAGGACGAGCCGGACTGGGTCACCCTGGTCGCGCCCGGTGGCGGGGCAGGGCTCTCGTTCCAGACCGAGCCCGCGTACGTGCGACCGATCTGGCCGGCCGGCCCGGGCGAGCCGCAGATGATGGCGCACCTCGACATCAGGGTCGACGACCTCGACGCGGCGTCGGCGTACGCGGTGTCGGTGGGCGCCACGGTGGCGGACTTCCAGCCCCAGGACGACGTGCGGGTGCACCTCGACCCGGCCGGCCACCCGTTCTGCCTGTACCTCTGACCCGCGTCGAGGTTCGTGGCCCGGGGCCGTACCGGAGGGGAACGTTCAGAATCGGTGATCCCTGCGGCAACCATGGCGCGGCAGGGTGGCGTCTGGGAAGGCGTCACGATGACGCACCACCTGACCCCAAGGATCGGCTCGTGTGGACCCTCTCCTGAGTGAGTTCGACTCGTTCGTGCGAACCCGTACCCCCGCTCTGCTGCGCTCGGCCTACCTGCTGACCGGCGACCAGCACCTCGCCGAGGACCTCGTCCAGTCCGCCCTGGCACGGACCCACCGCTCGTGGAGCCGGCTGCACGACAGCGGCAACGCCGAGGCCTACACCCGCAAGATCATGTATCACCTGCAGGTCTCCTGGTGGCGGCGCCACCGGGTGCCCGAGTCGATGCCGGGCGACCTGCCCGAGCCCCGCGGAGGCGACTCGGCTCCCGACCACGCCCAGCAGACCACGCTCCGGCTGACCCTCCGGGCCGCGCTGGCGAAGCTCTCCGCCAAGCAGCGGGCCGTGCTGGTGCTGCGGTTCTTCGAGGATCGCACCGAGGCCGAGGCCGCCGACCTGCTCGGCGTCACCGTCGGCACCGTCAAGAGCCAGACCTCCAAGGCCCTGGCCAAGTTGCGCACCGTCGCCCCGGAACTCGCCCAGCTCCACGTCACGGAAGGAAGCGCCCGATGAACCAGGACCGACTCCGCCTCGACCTGGCCGAGCTGGCCGAGGAGGTCACCCCGGTCGACCTGCGGGACCGGGCCCTGCGTACGTCCCGTCGGCTCGGCATCCAGCGGGCCGTCGCCACCTCGGCCGCCGCCCTGGTGGTGCTGGCCGCCGCGACCGGGACCGCGTTCGCCATCCGGCCGAACGGCGACAGCCCCGCGCCCGCGCCGGCCGGTCCGTCCGTCACCAGCACCTGGCCGCCGGTCGAGGTCACCCCGACCCCGCAGGCCTCCCGGGAGCCGTCCACGGCCCCGAGCGGCAGCCCGAGCACGGACAGCGGCACGCCCGCGGGTGGCCCGACGTTCGGCCGGCTCATCTACGGCCCGGCGCAGGTCTCCGATTCGCCGACCGTGCGGCTGCGGTCCTGGCGTCCCGGCGGCGGGCAGCCGACCAGCCTGGCCGCGCTGCCGGAGATCTGGGCCCTGAGCAACGCCAGCGTCTCCCCGGACGGTCGGCGGCTCGCCTGGGTGGAGCGGGGCTTCGACGGAAAGGACGTCGGGAAGCTCTACGTCTCCGACATCGACGGCTCGAACAAGAAGTCGATGGCGAGCGACGTCGACGAGTACTGCATCACGCCCACCTGGTCGCCGGACTCGCGGCACCTGCTGTTCGGGACGATGCAGGCGAACGGCGGCTACGACAGGGCCGGCGTCCTCGACACCCTCAGCGAACGGCACACCGTGCAGTGGTGGAGCAGCCGTCCGGAGGCCTGCCACGCGATCTGGTCGGCGGACGGCCGGACCATCGCGATGAACACGGACGCCGGCGTCGCCCTGTACGACACCAGCGGCAGGAAGCAGCGCGCCGTGCCCGGTCTGTCCGCGGCCGGCGCCTGGCAGTCCCACCAGGTCACCAGCCTCGCACCGGACGCCACCCGGATCGCTCTCTTCCGCATCAGGAAGGGTATGGATGCCGGTGACGTCGGCCGCCTCCTGCGGGTCAACGCGGTACTCGAGACGGCGACCGGCAAGGTGGTCGACCTGCCGCTCGGCGGTCGTGACCTCAAGCAGGTGTTCTTCCAGGCGGACGGCTCGATGGTGGTCCGGGTCGAGGACGGTGACGGTCGCGTCCAGCTGCTGCTGGTCGACGCGACGGGGCGGAAGGTCGCCGAGCAGCCGGAACCGGCGGCGCTCAGGGACGCGCAACTGATCGCTGCGATCGGCTGATCGGGTGAGACGGGAGGGGCGGCCCACCGGGCCGTCCTCCCTCAGCGCAGTACGGTGATCGCCCGGTCCGCCACGACGTGCTTCCAGGGCACGATCACCACGACCCCGTCCCGTTCCATGACCTTGGCCGACTCGCCCTCGAAGCCGGCCGAGGGCGGCCCCTCCGCCACAACGCTGACCTTGCCGGTGGCCGGGTCGATGCGGACCAGGCGCGGCGGGGCCTTCTTCCGGTCGCCGCTCTCCCAGGCGAGCACGCCCTGCTCGTCCTGGCGGATCAGCTGGACCTTGCTGCTGCTGTGGCCGGAGGAGATCCAGCGCTTCCTGCCGGTGGCCAGGTCGATCGCGGCGATCTGGTTGGCCGACCGCCCGGTGCCCGGCACCGGCTTGGGGAAGGTCGGGAAGTAGAGGGTGTCGTCGGTGACGAGGCACTCGTAGATCGCCGGACCGTCGATCGCGTTGGACCGGTTCGGCGGGACGTCCCACAGCTCGACGCCGTCGATCGGGTCGGTGAAGGAGGCCACCTCCTTGCCGGTCCGCGGGTCCCGGATCGTGTACGCGTCATGCCCGAGCCCCGGCAGGCCCACCGGCGGCTGCAGGCTCAGCACGCCGTCGATGAGCTTCGACTCGGGCAGCCGCTGCCGCCAGCGCACCTTGCCGGTGGCCGGGTCGAGGGCATCGACCTCGCCGCCGCGCGAGCAGCCGTACGTGACCACCACCAGGTCGTCGGCGGCCCGCATGTCCCTGAACCCGCAGTCCCGCCCCGGCAGCTGCTTCTCGCCGGTGGTGCGCCACAGCTGTTTCCCGGTGGCGAGCGACAGCCCGATCAGGGTGTCCTCGGAGCGGACGATCACCTGCTGACCGGCGACCGACAGGTCCGGCGCGGTCAGCATGTCGCGCCCCTCGACGACCGGCGCGGGGAACTTGGCCTGCCAGGTCACCTTGCCGCTGTTCAGGTCGACCCCGGCGACGGTGTTGCAGGACTTGTCGGAGCCGACCGCGACCGCACCCCGCCCGTCGGTCACCGCCTGGGCCGCGACGCAGACCGAGGTCCCGTCCGGCGCGGGGGCACCCCAGGCCTGCCCGCCGTCGGAGAGCCGGTAGGCGAGCACCCCGTCCGCCTGCGCCCGTACCACGTTGTCGCCGACCAGCCAGGCGCCGAACATGTCCTCCTGGTCGAACGCGGTGAGCCCGGTCATGTTCTGCCGCTCGGGGAAGTCCAGCACCCAGGCGGTCTTCAGGTCGCCGTCGCCGGCGGAGCTTCCGCCGATCAGCCGGGAGACGCCGTAGGCGGTGCCGGCGCCGACGGCCAGCACGGCCACCAGGCCGCCGGCCAGCAGCAACGCGAGACGTCCGCGCCGCCTGGGCGCCGCCGGCGGGGTCGGCGCCGCATTCGGCCAACCCTGCGGCGGGTACGCCGGCGGACCGGCCTGCGGGTACGCGGGCTGACCGGCCTGCGGAGACACAGGCTGACCAGCCACGGGATACGCCGGGTGGCCCGCCTGCGGGTGCGCGGCCTGCGGGGCCGACGGCCAACCCGGGTGCGCACCCTGCGTCGGCGGGACCTGCGCCGGCTGCGGCCAGCCCGGCTGCGCGGCCTGCGGCGCTCCTCCCACCGGCACCTGCGCCCCGGGCTGCGGTGGCAGCTGCGGCGGGCCGGCCGCCGGCGGGTGCGGTGGCTGCCAGGGGGACTGGGGGTTCGTCATCGTTCGCTCCTCGGGTTCCCGCTCAGCGCGCCTGCGCCCGCACGTACGCCGCCCAGCTCGTCTGGAACTGGGCCAGCGGGACGCCGAGCACCTGCCGGCTGGCCTGGTCGGCGGTCGCGCCCTGGTAGCGGGCGGTCACGAACTGGAACAGCTTCTGCTCGCCGTACTTCTCCGCCAGGTGGTTCATCGCCGCGTGCCCGAGCCAGTAGTGGAAGCTGACCCGCCCCGGGGAGTCCCAGTCGCCGTTGCTCGGCAGCGTGCCGTCCCAGTCGCCGGCGCGGACGAGCGAGCGGGCCTGTGCCGTGCGCCCGCTGGACCGCAGCGGCTCGCCCCGGTGGGCGAGGTACTCGGCGAAGCCCTCCACGACCCAGTTCTCGATGCCGTCGAAGAAGTCCTGCTTGTCGGCGTCCTCAAGGCTGGCAACCAGTGAGTGGCCCACCTCGTGCCGGAAGATCTCCCGCGGCCCCCGGGTGTTGCCGGCGGTGAAGAACGACCGGTCGGCCACGTCGATCACGATCCGGGTGCCGCCGATGTCGATGTCCTGCTTCCGGTCGGCGGAGACCATGCCGATCGAGACGCCGGCCTCGGTGGTCTTCTCCTTGTTGATCCGGTAGAGCGAGCCCAGGTCCTGCTTTCCCTTGACCAGGCTGATCACGAAGCCCTTCGGGATGTCCGCGGTCACCCCGCCGGCCTTCCAGGCAGCGAAGTCGTCGGCCACCGCCGCCTCGGCGACCGGCGCGTAGCGCTTCGCCTCGGCGGCCAGTGTGGCGTCCGTGATGACCAGGGTGTGCGGGGTGCGCTCGACGTGGATCTCGCGCCACTTGTCCCAGGGGGCGGGGTAGTAGACGGTCTTCGAGTTGCCCAGCGCGGCGGGTGCCCCGGTGACCGCGGTGACCTTCAGCGGTGCGCCCTGGCTCTCGCGGACGACGGTCCAGCGGTACCACTCGGCGACCGGCGTGAGGTCGTACCCCTCGAACTGGTGCACGAAGGAGACGTCGAGCTGGAAGCTGACCCCGCGGCCGAAGCTGTCGGTGGTCCGACCCTGCTGGGCGACGGTCCGGTACTGCCCGACGGCCAACGGCAGCCTGCCCAGGTTGGCGAAGAGTCGGGTCTGGCCGGCGACCAGGTCCTTGCGGGCCGGGTCGAAGGGGGCCAGGTAGCCGTTCAGGTCCTTGTCGGCGAGCGCCTTGCTGTGCCGGGCCAGCAGCTCGTCCAGATCCTGCTGGCTGACGGTCACCCCGTTCGCCGCGGCGGCGGCCTTCGGGGCCGCGTCCTCGCCGCGCTCGCTCAACCCGACGCCCACGCCGATCGCCGTGCCGGCGCAGAGGGTCAGCACCAGCGCCCCGACGCCGAGCCCGATCCAGAGGCCCCGCCGGGACTTCGGCGGCGGAGGCGCCGGCGGGTACGCCCCGAAGCCCGGCTGCCCCGGCCCACCCGGATACGCACCCGGCTGCCCCGGTAGACCCGGGTGAGCCCCCGGCTGTCCCGGCCCGTTCGGGAACGCCCCGGGCGGCCCGTAGCCGGGTGGGGCGGGGAGACCCGGTGCTGCGGCCGGGTACGTCTGGCCCGGCGGGTGCGGCTGACCGTCGGCCGGGAAGGCGGCCGGGTGTCCCTGGGTCATGCGGTCCTCGTTCGCGCCGTCGTTGACCAGCCGCGGCGGCGGGCGCCGCCCAACCCCGGACCGGATGACGGGCAACATCATTCCCGGTCGGCCGGACGGATTCTGCCCCGGATCCACCAAGCGGGACATTTGTCCCGATGACCTCCGCCACGTCCGGCGCGGGGGTCGGGCGGCGGGAGCCCGGTCGGTGCGAGACTGGCCGACGCAGCTCTGCCGGGTCAGTCCAGAGGGAGGCGCAGTGCGCTGGCGCAGCTTCGTGGCGGTGGGCGACAGCTTCACCGAGGGCATGGACGACGCGTATCCGGACGGCACCTACCGGGGCTGGGCCGACCTGGTCGCCACCCGGCTCGCCGCCGAGGCCGGCCCCGACTTCGGTTACGCCAACCTGGCCATCCGGGGCCGCCTGTTCCCGAACATCGTGGCGGAGCAGGTGCCGGCCGCACTGGCCATGAAGCCCGACCTCATCAGCTTCGCGGCCGGCGGCAACGACGTGCTGCGCCGTACCTTCGATCCGGACGCCTTCGTCCCGCGCTTCGACGCGGTGATCGGTGAGCTGCGTGCCGGCGGCGCCGACGTGGTGCTGTTCCGGTTCGCCGACGTGATGGCCCGGCTGCCCGGGCAGCGGCTGGTGGCGCCCCGGGTGACCCTGCTCAACCGCGTCGTCGGCGAGGTCGCCGAGCGGCACGGCGCCATCCTGGTCGACCTCTACGCCGACGACACCTATCTCAACCCGCTGCTCTGGAGCACCGACCGGCTGCACCTGTCGGCGGCCGGGCACCGCCGGGTGGCCGGGCAGGTGCTCGCCGCGCTGGGCGTGGCCTGTGACGAGGAGTGGCTGATGGTGCCGGCGCATCCGGCGCCCACCCCGTGGCTGGCCGCCCGGGCCGCCGACCTGCGCTGGGCCGGCCAGCACCTGGCCCCGTGGATCAAGCGCCGGCTGACCGGCCGCTCCTCCGGCGACCTCGTCTCCGCCAAGCGGCCGGTGCTCGGGCCGATCACCCTCGACTGACGGTGCGGACCCTGCACGTCGCGCCCCTGCTGCGGTTCACTCTCGACGACGAGCCCCGGCCGGATCACGCCGTGCTGGTGAGCGGCGACCGGGTCGAGGCGGTCGCGCCGGTCGATGAGCTGACCGGGGCGTACCCGGAGGTGCGGGTGCGGCGGTGGGCCGGCACGCTCGGGCCGGCGCTGCTGCACGACGGGCCGTTGCCGCCCGCACCGAGCCCGCGCGAGCGGGTGCACGCCCTGTTCCGGCTGGGCGCCGCCGCGGTGCTCGCCGACCACGTCACCGACCCGGCGCTGCGGGCCGCCGCCGCGCGCAACGAGGTGGCGGTGCTCGCCGCGGCCCGGCCGCCGGCGCTGGTGGTCGGCGGCCGGGCCGACCTGGCGGTGTTCGCCGCCGACGGCTCCTGCGTGGCGACGGTGGTCGCCGGGCGGCTGGTGCACCGCCGCGCCTGACCGGTGTTCGCCCCGCCACACCGGATGGCCGGTCGCGGCGCCGTGATCCGGCGTAACTTGGGGCTCATGCCTGTGCCGAACGATCCGAATCCGCACCTCCAGTCCTACTCCGACCCCCAGCGTCTGGTCACCACGGAGTGGCTGGCCGAGCACCTGGGCGACGAGGGCCTCGTGGTGGTCGAGTCCGACGAGGACGTTCTCCTCTACGACACCGGCCACATCCCCGGGGCCGTGAAGGTCGACTGGCACACCGAGCTGAACGACCAGGTGACCCGGGACTACCTCGACGCGAAGAGCTTCGCCGAGCTGTGCGCCGCCAAGGGCATCGGCCGCGGCGACACCGTCGTCTTCTACGGCGACAACTTCAACTGGTGGGCGGCCTACGCCCTCTGGGTGTTCGCGCTCTTCGGCCACGCCGACGTCCGGCTGCTCGACGGCGGCCGGATGAAGTGGGTCGCCGAGGGACGCGAGATGTCCAAGGACACGGTCAACCGGCCGCGCGCCGACTACCCGGTGCCCGAGCGGAACGACACCCCGATCCGGGCGTTCCGCGACGAGGTGATGGCGCACGTGACCGCCGGCCGGCCGCTGGTCGACGTGCGGTCGCCGGGTGAGTACACCGGCGAGATGCTGCACATGGCGGCCTACCCGCAGGAGGGCGCGCTGCGCGGCGGGCACATCCCGGGCGCGGTGAGCAAGCCGTGGAAGGCCGCCGCCAACGACGACGGCACCTTCAAGCCGGTGGACGAGCTGCGGGCGATCTACGTCGACCAGCTCGGGCTGAGCCCGTCCGACGACGTGGTGGCCTACTGCCGGATCGGCGAGCGGTCCAGCCACACCTGGTTCGTGCTGCACCACCTGCTCGGGTTCCCGCGGGTCCGCAACTACGACGGCTCGTGGACCGAGTGGGGCAACCTGGTCCGGGCTCCCGTCGTCCAGGGCGAGGAGCCGGGCAGCTTCACCGGCTAGGGCCGGCCGGTCAGATAGCGCTGGAGGGTCGGGGCGACCCACTCGACCAGATCCTCCGGCGCCATCTCCACCACCGGCGGCAGCCGGACGATATAGCGGGTGAAGGCCAGGCCGAGGGTCTGACTGGCCACGAGGCCGGCCCGGCGGGCGGTGGTCGCCGGGTCGGTGCCAAAGCCGGCCACGGCCGCCGCGAGCTGGTCGGCGAAGAGCAGGCGCATCCGCTCGGCCGCGCCCGGGTTGGTGCTGGCCGCCCGGAGCAGGGCCGCGAGGGTCTCGTCCCCCTCCCACCGGGCGAGGAAGTGGCGCACAAGCGTCTCGCCGAGCCGGTCCGGCGGCACCGCGGCCAGGTCGGGCAGGCGCAGATCGAACTCGGCCGCCGCGGCGAACAGCCCCTCCTTGCTGCCGTAGTAGCGCATCACCATCGACGGGTCGATCCGCGCGTCGGCGGCGATGGCGCGGATGGTGGCCCGCTCGTAGCCGTCGGCGGCGAAGCGCTCCCGGGCGGCGCGCAGGATGGCCGCCCGCGTGGCGTCCGAGCGGCGGGCACGGGGTGCCGTCTCAGTCATGCCCACAACTGTAGGCCAACAAGCGTTGACATCGAAACCGCCACGCGCCTACCGTTGTCAACATCTGTTGGCAAACAGTTGTTGGCATACCTGGAGGTGGGCCATGCTTCCCGATCGCACCGACGTCCTCGTGGTGGGGGCCGGGCCGACCGGCCTGGCCGTCGCCGCCACCCTGGCCGGGCACGGGGTGACCACGACCGTGGTGGACCGGCTCGCCACTCCGCCGGTCACCTCGCGGGCGGCCGTGGTGCACGCCGGCACCCTGGAGGTGCTGGACCGGATCGGCGTCGCCGCCCCGCTGGCCGCCCGCGGGCTGCCGTCGACCCGGTTCACCGTCCGGGATCGCGACCGGGTGCTGCTCACCGTCCCCTTCGACCGGTTGCCGTCCCGCTACCCGTACGCGCTGCTGGTCTCCCAGGCCGAGACCGAGGCGGTGCTGGCCGACCGGCTCACCGCGCTGGGCGGGCGGGTGCTCCGGCCGTACGAGCTGACCGGCCTCGACCTCGACGGCGCCGGCGCCACCGCGACGTTCGCGGGCGGCGGGACGGTCCGGGCCCGCTGGGTGGTCGGCGCCGACGGCATGCGCAGCCCGGTCCGCGAGCTGGCCGGCATCGAGTTCGGCGGCCCGGCCGACCCCGGTGAGTCGTTTCTGCTCGCGGACGTCCGGGTGGACAGCGCGCTGCCCCGCGACCAGGTCAACCTGTTCCTGGCCCGGCAGGGTCCGCTCGTCTGGGCGCCGCTGCCCGACGGCATGGTCCGGCTGGTCGCCGCGGTGGCCGACGCGCCGCGCGAGCCAGGGGCGCGGCACTTCCAGGCCCTGCTCGACGAGCGGGGGCCGGCCCGGCGGCCGGACCGGGTCACCGAGGTGAGCTGGAGTTCCCGGTTCCGCATCCACCACCGGATCGCGAGCACCTACCGGTCCGGCCCGGTGCTGCTCGCCGGGGACGCGGCGCACGTGCACAGCCCGGCGGGCGGGCAGGGGATGAACCTCGGCCTCCGCGACGCGGTCGCCCTCGGCGACACCCTCGCCGCGGTGCTCGCCGGGGGTCCCGACACGCTCCTCGACGGGTACGCGGCCGCCCGCCGGCCGCTCGCCGAGGAGGTGCTCGGCTTCGCCGCCGGGCTGACCCGGCTCACCGCCGTCCCGTCGGCCGGCCGGCCGCTGCGCGACCTGCTGCTCCGGGCCGCCTCCGCGCTGCCCCCGGTCCGGCAGCGGCTCGCCGTGCGACTGGCGGGCTTCGAACCGGCCGTCGGTTGACCGTGATCCCGCGCTGTGCCGTGGTCCCGCGCGCGTCCGGCTACGGCTGGCCGGCTTCGAACCGGCCGGCCGCCGACGGTCATCCCGTGCGGCGCAGCGTTCCCCAGGCAGCGGCGGTGACCAGGGCGAACACGCCTGCCGCCGCGGCGACGACGAGGCCCACCCCGTACGCCTCGCCGGCGAACCCGGCCAGCGCCGCGCCGAGCGGTGCGGCCGCCAGGCCGACCACGCGCTGCGCCGCGCCGACCCGCCCGAGCAGTTCCGCCGGGACGTGCCGCTGCCCGTACGCCGACCAGAGGCTGTTCCAGATCGTGGTGCCGGCGGCGAACGCGGCCAGCGCCACACCCCCGGTCAGCGGGCCGCGGGCCAGGGCGAACCCGGCCAGCGCCACGGTCTGCCCGAGCAGCACCGCGCGCAGCGCGGGCAGCGTGCCGAACCGGGTGGCCAGCCGCCCGGCCACCAGTGCCCCGAGCAGCCCACCGACCACCACTCCCGCCGCGAACAGCCCGTAGCCCTGCGGCGGCACCCGCAGCGCCCCGAGCGCGTAGAGCACCAGGACCGCCATCAGCCCGCTGATCGCCAGGTTCGACCCCGCCGAGGCGAGCGCGATCCCCCACAGCACCCGGTCCCTGCGCACCCACCGCACCCCGGCCCACGCCTCCCGCCACACCCCCGGCCCCGCCGGCCGGGGCGGGGCGGCCGGCAACGGGCGGAGGGCGAGGACGAGTGCGGCTGCCAGGGCGAAGGTGAGCGCGTCCACGGCGAACGGGAGCGAGGCGGCCAGGGCGAAGAGGAGGCCGGCCAGCGGGGTGCCGAGCAGGCCACCGGCCACCGCCGTACCGGCCTGGAGCCGGCCGTTGGCCGTGGCCAGGGCGGCCGGCGACACCAGCGACGGCAGCAGCGCGAAGGCGGACGCGT
Organism: Micromonospora chaiyaphumensis; assembly: GCF_900091435.1. GTDB lineage: Bacteria > Actinomycetota > Actinomycetes > Mycobacteriales > Micromonosporaceae > Micromonospora > Micromonospora chaiyaphumensis. Next base: position 252,525 of record NZ_FMCS01000006.1, on the reverse strand, counting down.
CGAACAGCGTGCCCAGGGTGGCCAGCAGGAACGCGGCGGCGGCCAGCGCGGCGATCCCGGCCCGGCCGGTGGCGACCAGCCCGGCGAGCGCGGCCACCACCACGGCCCGCGCCCCGTCCACCGCCGCCATCGTGCGGCGGCGGTCCCACCGGTCGGCGTACGCGCCGCCGAGCAGCCCGAACACCAGCGGCGGGAGCTGCCCGGCAACGGTCACCGCGGCGATCGCCCGGGGGTCGCGGGTGAGCGCGGCGGCCAGCAGGGCCAGGGCCGGCGTACGCAGCGCGTCGCCGAACCGGGACGAGACGGCGGCGGACCAGAGCAGCCGGTAGTCACGGCCGAGCACGGAAGCGGTCATGCCGACGGACCCTCCGGCCTGAACCCGGTCGAGGGTCAAGCGGGGCAGGGTGTGAGGCGACCGACGGGTAACCGAGGCTCCACCGGCGTGGACGCGCGGACTAGGCTGGCCCGGTGGCGGTGGAACAGCAGGCGCGGGGCGCGGCGAACGGCGCGGGTGCGGGTCGGCGCCGGTCCCGGCGTGACGAGATCCTGGAGATCGCGGTCGGGCTCTTCGCGGCGCGCGGCTACCACGGGGTGTCGATGGACGACATCGGCGCCGCCGCCGGTGTCACCGGCCCGGCCCTCTACCACCACTTCGCCGGCAAGGAGGCCATGCTGGTCGCCGCGCTGATCCCGGTCAGCGAGGGGCTGCTCGCCGGTGGCCGGGAACGGGCGGCCAACCACCCCGACGACCCACGCGGCACGCTGGAGTCGCTGATCGACTTCCACGTCGACTTCGCGCTGGCCAACCCGGCCGTGATCGCCCTGCACCTGCACGAGCTGGACCGCCTCCCGGACGAGCCGCGCCGCCGGATCCGCCGGCTCCAGCGGATGTACGTCGAGGAGTGGGTGACTGTGCTGACCGCGCTGCACCCGGGGCTGCCGGACGGCGAGGCGCGGGTCCTCGCGCACGCCGCCTTCGGCCTCATGAACTCCACCCCGTTCCTCGGTGGCGAGGTGGACCGCCGCCGCCGCGCCGAGCTGCTGCGGGGCGCGACGCTGGCCGCGCTCCTCGCGCCCACGGACCCGGCCTGACGCCCGGCGCTCCTTAACGTCCGTTAAGCACGCGCGCCCTCCGCGTGTTATGAAGGGGCCCCTGCTATGCAAGAGGCGTCAAGAAGGGACCCTTCCTTGTTCGAATCGCTGTTGGTGGCCAACCGTGGCGAGATCGCGCGCCGGATCATCCGCACCGCGAAGAGGCTCGGGATCCGTGCGATCGCGGTGCACTCGGAGGCCGACGCCGGGCTGCCCTTCGTCACCGAGGCCGACGAGGCGGTCTGCGTCGGCCCCGCCAGTCCCGCGCTCAGCTACCGCAACGTCGAGGCGATCCTGGCCGCAGCGAGGGACACCGGCGCCCAGGCCATCCACCCCGGCTACGGCTTCCTGTCGGAGAACGCGGACTTCGCCCGTACCGTCGAGGCCAGCGGCCTGATCTGGGTCGGGCCCGGCGCGGACGCGATCGCCGCGATGGGCGACAAGATCAACGCCCGGAACATCATGGCGGCGGCCGGGGTGCCGGTCGCGCCCGGCACCACCGACCCGGCGGCCGACCTGGACGCGGCGGTCACGGCCGCCGCCGAGATCGGCTACCCGGTGATGGTCAAGGCCGCAGCCGGTGGCGGCGGCATGGGCATGGGAGTGGCGACCGACGAGGCCGCGCTGCGCACCGAGTACGACAAGGTCCGCTCGTTCGCCGAGCGGATGTTCGGCGACGGCTCGGTGCTGATCGAGCGGTACTTCCCCCGGGTACGCCACGTCGAGGTGCAGATCCTCGGCCTGGCCGACGGGCGGGTGGTGGCGCTCGGCGAGCGCGAGTGCTCGGTGCAGCGGCGCAACCAGAAGCTGGTCGAGGAGTCCCCGTCCCCGGCGGTCTCGCCGGAGCTGCGGGCGCGGTTCCTGGCGGCGGCCGTGCGGGCGGGCGAGGCGGTCGACTACCGCAACGCCGGCACCGTGGAGTGCCTGCTCGACCCGGCCACGAACGAGTTCTTCTTCCTGGAGATGAACACGCGGCTCCAGGTCGAGCACCCGGTGACCGAGTACGTCTACGGCGTCGACCTGGTCGAGGAGCAGCTGCGGGTGGCGGCCGGCCTGGCTCCGACCTTCGACCCGGACGCGCTCGCGCCGCGCGGGCACGCCATCGAGCTGCGCATCAACGCCGAGGACCCGAAGCGGTTCCTGCCCGGTCCGGGCGCGATCAGCACCTGGAACGAGCCGGCCGGCGAGGGCGTACGGGTCGACTCCGGCTACGTCGCCGGCAACACGGTCACCCCGTTCTACGACAGCCTGATGGCCAAGCTGATCGTCAGCGGCGCCACCCGGGACGAGGCGGTGCAGCGGGCGAAGGCGGCGGTGGCCCAGTTCGAGATCGCCGGCCCGAAGAACAACCTCCCCTTCTTCGCCGAGCTGCTGGAGAACCCGGAGTTCCTGTCGGGCGACTACGACACCGGCATCGTCTCCCGCATGCGCTGACCGTCCTGCGCCGACCCGCCCGTCCCCGTTGCATGAAGTTAGCGGCGAAATCCGTCCGCTTTGTCGCTGCTAACTTCATGATCGCCGGCGGGGGCGGCCCGGGTGGGATGCTGGACGTACCCATCACGTAACACCGTCACAGTGAGGTGACCCCTTATGGCGGAACTGCCGGACTTCGTCTCCATCCGGGAGGTCGGGCCGCGGGACGGGCTCCAGAACGAGGAGCCGATCCCCACCGACGCCAAGGTGCGGCTGCTCGACGCGCTCTCCGGCACCGGCGTGCGGCGAATCGAGGCCGTCTCCTTCGTCCATCCGAAGGCGATCCCGCAGATGGCCGACGCCGACGAGGTGTGGCAGCGGGCCGCGAAGGCCGACGGGGTGCACTACTCCGCGCTCGTGCCGAACACCCGCGGCGCGCAGCGCGCCCTCGCCGCCGGCTTCACCGAGATCGAGGTGGTGGTCTCGGCCAGCGACACGCACAACCGGCGCAACGTCAACCGGTCCACCGAGGAGTCGCTCGACGACATCGCCGAGCTGATCGACCTGCTGCACAGCGCGGGCGCGACCGCCGAGGTGATCGTGGCGACCAGCTTCGGCTGCCCGTACGAGGGGGATGTCGACCCGAAGCGGGTGGCCGGCATCGTCGACCGGGTCGTCCGGGACGGCGCCGACCGGGTGGCCTTCGGTGACACCACCGGCATGGGTACGCCCCGGCGGGTCCGCGAACTCGTCACCGCGGTCCGCGACCGCAACGCCCAGGTGCCGGTGCTGCTGCACTTCCACAACACCCGGGGCACCGCGCTGGCCAACATGCTCACCGCCATGGAACTGGGCATCACCGAGTTCGACGCCAGCGTCGGCGGCCTCGGCGGCTGCCCGTACGCCCCGGGCGCCAGCGGCAACCTGGCCACCGAGGAGGCCGTGCACATGCTGCACGACATGGGCATCGACACCGGCATCGACCTGGCCGCCCTCATCGAGGCCGCCGAGCTGGCCGAGCACCTGGTCGGCAAGAAGCTCCCGTCCGGCGTCCTCCGCGCCGGCCCCCGTACCCGCCTGACCCCGATCCCCTCCTGACCCCGATCCCCTCCTGACCCCCGCTCCCGCCGCCGTCCCGCCAAGTTGATCAAGAAGTTTGCGTCAGGATCGGGCTCGATTCCGACGCAAACTTCTTGATCAACGCGGACGACGGGCGGGCAGCGGGCGGGCAGCGGGCGGGCGGCGGGCGGGCGGCGGGTGGGCGGCGGGTGGGCGCGCGCGGGGGCGTGTGTGTGGGCAGGTCGCCGGAGGGGGCGGGAATGCGCTAGCCTAACGATCGTTCAGGTCGGTCGGCGCGCCCACGAGGCGGCCGGTGGCAATGGGAGTCGGCGTGACGCTCGACGGTGAGGCCCTGGAGCAGCTGCGCAAGCGCGCCAAGGCCGGCGGTGCGGACAAGTACCACGCGGCGAACGCCGCCAAGGGCAAGCTCTTCGCCCGCGAGCGGGTCGCGTACCTGGTCGACGAGGGTTCCTTCGTCGAGGACGGGCTCTACGCCAACGCGATGGCCGAGGGGCTGCCCGCCGACGGCGTGGTGACCGGCACGGCCACCATCGACGGCCGGCCGGTCTGCCTCATGGCGAACGACTCCACGGTGAAGGCCGGCAGCTGGGGCGCCCGGACCGTCGAGAAGATCATCCGGATCATCGAGCGGGCCTACTCGACCGGCGTGCCCATGGTCTACCTGGTCGACTCGGCCGGCGCCCGGATCACCGACCAGGTCGACCTCTTCCCCGGCCGGCGGGGCGCCGGCAAGATCTTCTGGAACCAGGTCCGCGCCTCGGGTTCAATCCCGCAGGTCTGCGCCCTGTTCGGGCCGAGCGCGGCGGGCGGGGCCTACATCCCGGCGTTCTGCGACGTGGTCGCCATGGTCGAGGGCAACGCCAGCATGTACCTCGGCTCGGACCGGATGGTCGAGATGGTCACCGGCGAGAAGACCACGCTGGAGGCGATGGGCGGGGCCAAGGTGCACTGTGCCGAGTCCGGCGTCGGGCACTTCCTCTGCAAGACCGAGGCCGAGGCGCTCGACGTGGTCCGGCGCTACCTGTCGTACCTGCCGACCAACTGGACCCAGGCCCCGCCCGCCGCCGAGGCGACGCCCGCGCCGGAGAAGGCCGACCTGGCCGCGCTGGTCCCGGCCAGCGAGCGGCAGGCGTTCGACATGCGCCGGTACGTCAAGGGCCTGCTCGACGAGGGCAGCTTCTTCGAGATCCAGGCGCTCTGGGCCAAGGAGTTGACCATCGGCTTCGGCCGGCTGAACGGCGAGGTCGTCGGCGTGGTCGGCAACAACTCGATGTTCAAGGGCGGCGTGCTCTTCGTCGACTCGGCCGACAAGGCGACCCGGTTCGTCCAGCTCTGCGACGCGTTCAACGTGCCGCTGCTGTTCCTGTCCGACGTGCCCGGGTTCATGGTCGGCAGCGCCGTGGAGAAGCAGGGCATCATCCGCCACGGCGCCAAGATGATCACGGCGATCTCCGAGGCGACCGTACCCAAGATCTGCGTGGTGGTCCGCAAGGCCTACGGCGCCGGCCTTTACGCCATGGCCGGCCCCGGCTTCGAGCCGGACGCGACGATCGCGCTGCCCACCGCGAAGATCGCGGTGATGGGCGCGGAGGCGGCGGTCAACGCCGTCTACGCCAACAAGATCGCCGCGATCGAGGACGAGGCCGAGCGGGCCGCCTTCGTCGCCGCGAAGCGCGAGGAGTACGAGCGCGACATCGACATCGTCCGGCTCGCCAGCGAGCTGGTGGTGGACGCCATCGTCGAGCCGCACGAGCTGCGCGCCGAGCTGGTCCGCCGGTTCGCCGCCGCGCACGGCAAGGAGCGGCACTTCGCGAAGCGCCGGCACGGCGTCACCCCGGTCTGAGCAACCCCGCAGCAGGATCCGGCCGGGCGTCACGAGCGCCGGACGGAGCATCTCCACAGGAGGATCAGATGGACTTCCGGCTCAGCGAGGAACAAGAGGCGCTGCGGGAGAGCGTGCGGGACTTCGCCCGCGAGGTGGTCGCGCCGGCCATCGCCGAGCACTACGAGCAGCACACCTTCCCGTACGAGATCATCCGCCAGATGGGCAAGATGGGCCTGTTCGGTCTCCCCTTCGCCGAGGAGCACGGCGGCATGGGCGGCGACTACTTCGCGCTCTGCCTGGCCCTGGAGGAGCTGGCCCGGGTCGACTCCAGCGTGGCCATCACCCTGGAGGCGGCCGTCTCGCTCGGCGCCATGCCGATCTACCGGTTCGGCACCGACGAGCAGAAGGCCCGGTGGCTGCCGAAGCTGCTCAGCGGCGAGGCCCTCGCGGGGTTCGGGCTCACCGAGCCGGGCACCGGCTCGGACGCGGGCGGCACGCAGACGCGGGCCGTCCTGGAGGGCGACGAGTGGGTGATCAACGGCTCGAAGGCGTTCATCACCAACTCCGGCACCGACATCACGTCGCTCGTCACGGTCACCGCGGTCACCGGCACGCGGCCGGACGGCTCGAAGGAGCTGTCCACCATCATCGTCCCGTCCGGCACGCCGGGCTTCACCGTCGCGCCGGGCTACTCGAAGGTCGGCTGGACCGCCTCCGACACGCACGAGCTGACCTTCGACGACTGCCGGGTGCCGGCGGCGAACCTCCTCGGCGAGCGCGGCCGGGGCTTCGCCCAGTTCCTGCGCATCCTCGACGAGGGCCGGATCGCCATCGCGGCCCTGGCCGTCGGCCTCGCCCAGGGCTGTGTCGACGAGTCGATCAAATACGCGAAGGAGCGCCAGGCGTTCGGCCAGCCGATCGGCGCGTACCAGGCGATCCAGTTCAAGATCGCCGACATGGAGATGAAGGCGCACACTGCCCGGCTCGCCTACTACGACGCGGCCGCCCGGATGCTCGCCGGCGAGCCGTTCAAGCGGCAGGCGGCCATCGCGAAGCTGCACGCCAGCACCATCGCGGTGGACAACGCCCGCGAGGCCACCCAGATCCACGGCGGCTACGGCTTCATGAACGAGTACCCGGTGGCCCGCTTCTGGCGGGACTCCAAGATCCTGGAGATCGGCGAGGGCACCAGCGAGGTGCAGCGCATGGTCATCGCCCGCGATCTCGGCATGTGAGCGGCGCCCGCCCGGGCCGGTCGGGCCGGGGCGGGTCCACCGTCTGTCGGATATCGGCACCGGACGGTCGGCTGCCCGACGATGGGCTGTGGAGCGTCCGACCCGATCCGTACTCTTCGTGCCCATGACTCCCGATCATGATCGTTCGCGGAGCCCGGGCGGCCGTACCCCGCTGCCCGACCTGTTGCGCGGGCACCGGCTCGCCGCCGGCCTCACGCAGGCCGAACTGGCCACCCGGGCCGGCGTCGGCGTGCGGACCGTCCGCGATCTGGAGCGGGGTCGGGCGACCCGACCCCAGCGCACCACCGTCGACCTGCTCGCCGACGCCCTCGGCCTGACCGGTCCGGCCCGGCAGGCGTTCCTCGCCGCCGCCCGGCCGGCCCAGACCACCCCGCCCGAGCCGCCGGCCGACCCCGCTGCCCACCTACCGGTCGGCGGTCCGGACGCGGCCGCCGCGCCGCGCCCGGCCGCGCGGCACCTCGCGGTCACCGGCTCCGCCGGCGGCGATTCGGGTACGCCCATCGCGCTGCCCCAGCCGGTCCCGCTGCTCGGGCGGGACCGGGACGTCGACGAGGTGGCCGCCCTGCTCTCCGAGCACCCGGTGGTGAGCCTGGTCGGGCTGGCGGGCGTCGGCAAGACCGCGCTCGCCCTCACCGTCGCCCACGCGGCGGCCGCCGACCATCCGGCCGGCGTGACCGGGGTGCTTGTCGGCGAGGGCTCCGACACCGCCGACGTGCTCGCCGCCTCGGTCGCGGTGTTCGGCGTGAACCGGCTGGCCGATCTCTCCTACCGGCTCGGCGGCCGGCCCGCACTGCTGCTGGTGGACGCGGTGGAGCGGGCGCCCGGCCCGGTGGCCGAGGCGCTGCGCACCCTGGTCGCGGCGGCGCCGACGCTGCGGGTGCTGGTCACCGGCCGGCGCCCGGTGGGGGTTCCCGGCGAGCTGGTCCGGCCGGTGGCGCCGCTCGACGTGCCGCCGGCCGGCCTGGAGCCGGCGGACCCCGCCGAGCTGGCCCGCTGGCCCGCGGCGACGCTGTTCCTCGCCCGTCTGGCCCAGGCACGCCGCGAGCCGCCCACCCGCGCCGAGCTGCCGGCGCTCGCCGCGCTGGTGCGCCGCCTCGGTGGGCTGCCGCTGGCCATCGAGCTGATGGCCGCGCGCGGCCGGATCCTCGACGTCACCGAACTGCTCGACCGCTACGGTGACCGGGTTCTCGACCTGGCCGGCGTACGCCCCGGCTGGGAGCCCGCCGATCCGGCCGCCGGCACGGTGACCCTGCGCGAGGCGGTGGCGACCAGCTACCACCTGCTCGCGCCCGCCGAACGGGCGGCGTTGCGCCGGCTCTCCGCCTTCCGCAACCGCTGGTCGGTCGAGCTGGCCGAGGATCTGCTGGCCGACGGCGGTGAGCGGCGGGACGCCGTTCCCCTGCTGGACCGGCTGCGAGAGCTCGGGCTGCTCAGCGTCCGGGGCACCGGCCCGTTCCGGTTCCGCCTGCTGGACGCGGTCCGCGACTTCGCCACCGAGCAGGCCGCCGTCGAGGGGGAGCTGACCGCCGTCCGGCGGCGGCACGCCCTGGTCGTCGCCGGGCTGGTACGGCGTACCGCACCGGGTCTGGTCGGCGCGGAGGTGCCCACCGCCGTGCACCTGCTCGACGAGGCGACCAGCGACATCACGGCCGCCCTGGCCCACGCCGCCGAGGACGATCCGGCGACCGCGCTGCTCCTGGCGGCGGCACTGCCCCGCTGGTGGCGCCTGCGCGGGCGGGACGTCTCCGGGCGCCGCTGGCTGCGCCGGCTGCTGGCCGACCCGCGTACCGCCGATGCGCCGCCGGTGCTGCGGGCCTGGGCGCTGCTGGGGTCGGCCCGCCTCGCCGCCGAGCACGGCGCCGGGGGCGTGGAGCTGCCGGCGGCCCGGGACGCGCTGGAGATCTTCCGGGCGGCCGGCGAGGTGACCGGGGAGCTGTCGACCCGGTCGGTGCTCTGCACGCTGCTCAGCGCCGCCGGCGCGCACCGGGAGGCCCGGGAGCAGGCCGAGGCGGCGCTGGAACTGGCCACCCGGCACGGCCGGGTACGCGAGACGGCCGTGGCGCACCAGCACCTCACCTGGCACGACGTACGGGTGGCGGACCTGGCCGGCGCACGGCGCCGGCTGGCCACGGTCGACCGGCTGGCCACCCAGTGCGGGGAGCAGCGGCTCCGCCTGCTGGCCCGGGCCGACCTGGCCGAGGTGACCCGCCTGGAGGGCCGGTACGTCGACGCGGTGGAGCAGGGACGGCGGGCGGCGGGCGCGCTCGTCGAGCTGGGCGATCCGGGGCGGTGGCGGCGGGCGGTCGGGACGGTCGGGCTCGCGCTCGCCCTGGACGGGCGGGCCGCCGAGGCGCTGGAGGTGGTGGCCGAGCTGCGGCCGGCGCGCCCCGTGCCGGCGCAGCGCCGGCCGCCGGGCGCGGAGGTCCTCGACCCGGCCGGGGAGCGCCGCGATGTCCCCCCGGAGGAGGTGGTCTGCGCGCTGATCGAGGGTCATCTCGCGCTGCACCGGGGGGACCGGGAGCTGGCCGCCGAGTGGTTCACGGCGGCGGCCGATTCCGCGGGCGGTGGCGGGGAGCGCCGCGACCTGGTCGAGGCACTGGTGGGGCTGGCGGCCAGCACCGGTGAGGTGGCGGTGCTGGACCGGCTGGAGCGGGCCTGCCGGGCCACCGGGGTCAGGTTGCTGCCCCGGGAGGAGGCCCTGCTCTATGCGCTGGTGGCCCGCCGGGAACGCGCCGCCCGAGGCGACTGAGCCGGGCGGGACAAGAAGGCGCGGGGGTGGCGCGAGCGAAGAAGCCCCCTGGTGCTGCCCCTCGCTCATCGCTCGCGCCCGCACCCCCCGGTGCCCCCCGCTGCCGGAAACTCTAGCCAGCCGACGCGGGAGTTTTGGGAATATCTGTGGCGGTATGAGGCGGTCTTCGGGCGGTTCTGCCGGTCTTTCTGCCGGTGACTCACGGGTACGCGCGAGTCACCGGAGATCAGCAGTCGGCGGGCCGCCCGGCGGGCACCGGCTCGGTGCTACCGGCCGTCGCACCCGGGTGCACCGCGTCGCGGACCCGGCGCAGCCCGTCCAGGAGTGCGTCCAGCTGGGCCGGCGCGAGCTGGCCGGTGAACCACTCCTCGATGATCCGCAGGTGCCCGGGCAGGGTCTGGTCCAGGCGGCTGAGACCGGCGGCGGTGACCACCGCGTACGAGCTGCGCCGGTCGGACGGGCAGGCCCGGCGGCGGAGCAGGCCGTCGCGCTCCATCCGGTCGACCACGCGGGTGACCCCGCTGGTGGACAGGGAGGTCTGCGCCGCGAGGTCGGTCATCCGCAGCTGGTGGCCCGGCGACCGGGTGAGCCGCATCAGCACCTCGAACTCGACCGGCGAGAGGCCGTGCTCCTCGAACTGGGCGGCGAACCGGGCCGACAGCCCGGCACTGACCTCGAAGAGGAGGCCGATGGCGGTGATCCGGGGATCGTCGAACACGTTCTTGTCCACGCAGCCATCCTAGCAGTCCTTGACACAGGGAATATTGCTGTGCCTATAGTTGCTCAGTCAGTCGTTGGGCTACTAAACAATCTCCCCTGGAGGACAGCAGCATGACCAGCAGCATCGAAGCGGTTACCCGCGACTGGGAGGGTCTCACCATCCCGACCGCCGGCACCTACCTGCTGGACGCGGCTCACAAGCGCGTCGGGTTCGTCGCCCGGCACATGATGGTCAGCAAGGTACGCGGTGAGTTCGCCGAGGCTACCGCCACCATCACCGTGGCCGAGGACCCCACGCAGTCGTCGGTGACCGCCACGATCCAGGCGGCCAGCATCAACACCGCCCAGGCCGACCGCGACGCGCACCTGCGCAGCCCGGAGTTCCTCGACGCCGAGCAGTTCCCCACCCTGGAGTTCCGCAGCACCGGCGTGAAGTCCCGCGACGGCAACGAGTTCGTCCTCACCGGTGAGCTCACCATCAAGGGTGTGACCCGTCCGGTCGACCTGGACGTGGAGTTCGAGGGCGTCGGCCGCAGCCCCTTCGGCCAGGACATCTTCGGCTTCTCCGCGTCCACCGAGATCGACCGCGAGGAGTTCGGCCTGACCTGGAACGTCGCCCTGGAGACCGGTGGCGTCCTGGTCGGCAAGAAGATCAAGATCGAGATTGAGGGCGAGGCCGTCCGCCAGGCCTGATCCCCCGCGTACGACCCCGAACGGGCCCGCGCCGTCACCCGACGGCGCGGGCCCGTTCGTCGTACGCCGGGCTGGGTGCGAATTGTCACGTGTTGTTCGCAGGTTGACCGCGGTGCGGCGGCGGCCGGCTGGGTAGGAATGCAGACCTGCGCCCAGCCTCCGCTCCGGCGGCCCGGGCGCTCTTACGCACTCAACGTGAATGGTTCACAATGCGTTGCGGAACCGTACGGTTCCGTGGCCCCGGCGCCGGGAGGACAGATGGGCAGAGACGTCGAGCAGGGCGCCTTCTCCCGGGAGGATCGGGTCCGCTACCGGCAGAAGGTCCGGCGGTGCCTGGACGTCTTCGCGCTGATGCTGGACGACTTCGGCTTCGACGCCGACCGGCCGATGACCGGGCTGGAGATCGAGCTCAACCTGGTCGACGCCGCCGCCGAGCCGGCCATGCGCAACGACCAGATCCTGGCCGACATCGCCGACCCGCTCTTCCAGACCGAGCTGGGACAGTTCAACCTGGAGCTGAACGCCTCGCCCCGGCTCATCGAGGGGACGGGGTTCGCCGACTACGCGAAGGACCTGCGCAGCAGCCTGACCCGTGCCGACGAGCGGGCCGCCAAGTCCGACGCGAAGATCGTGATGGTCGGCATCCTGCCCACCCTCACCGAGCGGCACCTGGTCGCCGACAACCTCTCCACCAACGAGCGTTACCGGGTGCTGAACGACCAGATCGTCGGGGCCCGGGGCGAGGACATCGAGCTGGACATCCGCGGCGTCGAGCGGCTGCGTACGCACACCGACTCGATCGCGCCCGAGGCCGCCTGCACCAGCCTCCAGTTCCACCTCCAGGTCGCGCCCGACAGCTTCGCCGACTACTGGAACGCCTCGCAGGCGATCGCCGGCGTGCAGGTGGCGATCGGCGCCAACTCGCCGTTCCTCTACGGCCGGCAGCTCTGGGCGGAGACCCGGATCGCCCTGTTCGAGCAGGCCACCGACACCCGCCCGGACGAGCTGAAGGCCCAGGGCGTACGCCCCCGGGTCTGGTTCGGCGAGCGCTGGATCACCTCGATTTTCGACCTGTTCGAGGAGAACGTCCGCTACTTCCCGCCCCTGCTGCCCATCTGCGAGGACGAGGACCCGGTCGAGGTGCTGCACGCCGGCGGGGTGCCCCAGCTCGGCGAGCTGCGGTTGCACAACGGCACCGTCTACCGCTGGAACCGCCCGGTCTACGACATCATGGACGGCCGCCCGCACCTGCGCGTGGAGAACCGCGTGCTGCCGGCCGGTCCCACCGTGGTCGACATGCTGGCCAACGCCGCCTTCTACTTCGGCCTGGCCCGCGGCCTCGCCGAGGCGGACCGGCCGATCTGGAGCCAGCTCACCTTCAGCTCGGCCGAGGAGAACTTCCACGCCGCCGCCCGGCGCGGCATCAACGCCGTGCTGCACTGGCCCCGGCTCGGCGACGTGCCGGTCACCACGCTCGTCCTCGACACGCTGCTGCCCACCGCGGCGCAGGGGTTGGACCGGTTCGGTGTCGCCCCGGCCGAGCGGGACCGCCTTCTCGGGGTGATCGAGGAGCGGTGCCGCACGGGCCGCAACGGCGCGGTCTGGCAGACCGAGACGGTGTGGGCGGCCGAGCGCCACCACGGCATGGACCGGGAAGCCGCGCTGCACCACATGGTCCAGCGCTACGCCGAGCTGCAACGCGCCAACGAACCCGTGCACACCTGGCCGGTCGACTGACCAGCGCTGCCGGCGAGGTCAGCGGTTGCGGCGGCGGGCCTTCGGTCCGGTCGCGCCACCCTCCGGCGCGGCAGTCGGCTCGCTCCCGCCCGGCGTCTCCGCCGTCACCGAGTCGGCGGGCGGCGCGTCGCCGGTCCGGATCGGCTCGGTGCGGGCCTCCGAGGCGGATTCCGGCCGCCGCTGGGGCGGCGCGGCCCGGCCACGCCGGCCACCCGTGGCGGCCGGAGCGGGGTCGTCCGGCGTACCGGCGGGTGCCGTCACCGCCCGCTGCTCGCTGAGCGTGCTCGTCGACAGGGCCGGTCCCGGTTCGGCCTCGCCGGCCGTGTGCCCGGCAGCCGGCGCGGTGTCGGCCGGGCGGCGTCCGAAGAACCGGCGTGCCGGCTTGTCCCCGGCAGGCCCGCTGATCCTGTCCTCGGTGGCGGTCGCCAGCTCGTCGGGCTCACCGGTGCGCTGGTGGGGCAGGCGCACACCGGCGGGCTCGGTCTGCTCGGCGGCGGGCTCGGCCTGCTCGGCGGCGCGGCGGTCGGCACGCTGGGCGAGCGCGGCCATCAGGGCCGAGCCGCCGATCCCGGCGATCACCGCGTACGGGGCGATCAGGTGGGCCGACACCTGCTCGGCGGCGATCCCGGCGAGCCTCGGCACGGCGAGCAGGTAGGCCAGCGCGACCAGCAGCGGACCGGCCGCCCCGGAGGCGGCCGCCCCGACCCGTCGCTCCGGGGCGCGGACCGCCCGCCGGGCGGCCAGCAGCCCGATCAGCAGGGCCGAACCGAGCGAGAGCAGCGCCCCCGGCCAGTAGAAGTAGTCACGGATCCAGAACCGGGCGCTGTCCGCGCTGATCTGCCAGATGCCGAGCTGGGCGGTGCTGAGGCCCCGGCCGGAGAGCACCCCGTCGACCACCGACACCACGGCGAGCAGCCAGAGCCAGCCGGTGGTGCCGATGAGGTTGGTGGCGGCGGCCCGGGTGTGCAGCGCCCACGTCGCGAGGAGCACCCCGAGCACCAGCCCGGCGGCCGCGTACCCGGCCGCCACGGCCTGCGGGGAGGACGTGTCGGGCACCCGGGCGGCCCGGGCCGGCACGGCCACCAGCAGTACGGTGATCAACGCGCCCGCCCCGGCGGCCAGCGCCAGCCCGAGCCGGGGCAGGGTCCCCGCCGGCCCGTCGTCGTCCGCACCGCGCAGCCGCTGCGCGCAGACCGCGCCGGCGATCACCGAGGTCGCGGAGATCCAGGTGGCCCAGGCGAGACTGGCCACCCAGGCCGCGTCCACCCGGGCGGCGCCGGCCGGCGCCCAGTTGATGATGCCCAGCCCGTAGCCGAAGCCGAGCTGCGCCGCGCCCGCACCGGCGGCGACGCCGAGTGCGGCGGCGGTCGATCCTCCCCAGCCCCGTCTGGCCATGCCGGGGAGCGTAGCGTCCCAAGGTCGACGCGGCGAGTGCTGGCGGAGGCCGGATCGCCCGCGAGGGGCTTGGTGGCGCCCGATACGGTCGCCGGTGACTGAGGCGGGGGACAGGATGACGCACGAGGGTTACCCGGACCGGCAGCCCGGGGGACACGACGAGCCGGGGCCCGACCGGGCCCGGCTGCTCCTCGGCGGCGGCCTGGCGGTGATCCTGCTGGCGGTGATCGGGGCGAGCGGCGGCTGGGTCCTGGCCGGTGAGCCGGACCGGCCCACCCCACCGCCGGCCGCCGGCCCCACCACACCGGCCGTCGACGCCACCACGCCGGCCGCCGCCCCGGCCAGCACCGCCGACGACCGGCCGACCGGTACGCGCACCACCACCCCCGCCGGCCTGACCGTGCCGCAGTTGGTGGGCACCGACTTCGAGCAGGCCCGACAGGAGCTGCGGGACCGCCGGCTCGGCTGGCGGCTGGTGTTCGGCGGCGGCTCCGGCCGTACCGTCGAGCGCACCTCGCCCGCCCCCGGTACGCCGGTGAAGCGCGGCGTCACGGTCACCCTCTGGGTCGCCGGCCCGGCGCCCGCCGTCGCCGTGCCCGACCTGGTCGCCCAGGGCTGTGCCGACGTGGCGGACGACCTGGTGGCCGCCGGCCTCTACCCGCGCTACCGCACCGGACGCCAGGGCCCGGTCACCGCGCAGGACCCGGTCCCCGGCAGCACGGCCCGGTGGAACGACCCGGTCACCCTCACCTGCGGCGACGAGCCCGCCACCACGCCGACCGCCGGCCCGCTCACCGCGCCGTGACGGGTGGCCCGGCGCGCTGATGCCCGCCGATGGTGTGGCGGACCGCTACCGTGGACGATCGAGGGCCAGGCCGCCCTGCCCCGGTGGGGAAAGGACGTGCGATGAGCGACGACCGCCAGGAGCCACCCGCCGAGGACCCGGACGCGACCAGGGCGCTGCCCCCCGACCGGAGCGGCGCCGACCCCGACGCCACCCGCGCCATGCCACCCGAACGCCCCGCCGCGTCGCAGGACGCCGACGCCACTCGTGCGATGCCACGGGAGCCGTCCCGCGGTGCGGATGCGGACGCGACCCGCGCGATGCCGCGGGAACCGGGCGACGCCGAGGATGCCGAAGCGACCCGCGCGATGCCGCGGGAACCGGCCGGTGACGCGACCCGGCCGCTGCCCCGCGGGGAGGCCGGAGCGCACGCGCCGGTCGACGCCACCCGCCCGGAACCGGTCAGCCCGGCCTGGTCCGGGCGCGCCGGGGTGCCGCCACCGCGGCCGGCCGGATACCCGGAGCCCGGCGGCGAGTGGTACACCGAGGAGCAGGCGGGCCGTCGCTGGTGGATGCCCATCCTGCTGGGCATTCTCGCGTTGCTGCTGATCGCGTTGATCGGCCTGGGCGTGTGGCTGGCCCTCCGCGCGGCGGACCGCGACGCCGAGCCGGGCCTGTCACCCTCGGCCGTGCCGAGCACCGCCCCGCAGACCAGCGCCACGCCGACCACGGCCGCGCCCAGCAGCTCGCCGCCGAGCAGCCCGCCGACCACCACGGCGGCCGCCGAGGTGCCGATGCCACCGCTCGTGGGGCTGCCGGAGTCCGCCGCCCGGGCGGCGCTGGACCGGCTGGGCGTGGACTACCGGGTCCGCTACCGGACGTCGGAGCAGCCGGCCGGGACGGTGATCGACACCGACCCGGAGGCCGGCGAGCCGGTCGCCGAGGGGGACCGGGTCAGCATCGTGGTGGCCCGGGGTGCGGACCCGACGACCGATGCCCCCACCTCGACGGCCCCGCCCACGGCCACCGCCACGCCCTGAGCCCTCACCACTGGCGACGTCTGGTGCCGACCAGGCCCAGCCCGGCCAGCGAGATGGCGAGGCCGAGCAGGCCGGAGTAGAACAGCGACCGGCTGAGGTCGGTGGCGGCCGACGGGCGCTCGGCGAGCGCGGCCTCGCCGGCCCCGGCCCCGCCCGCGGCCGGGTCGGGAATGGACGACGCGCCGGTGCCGCCTCGCGCACCGGCCGCCGGTGGGTCGACCCAGTCGGGCTCGTTCTCCGGATCGGTCTCCGGCCGGTTGCCCTCGCCGGCCACGGTGATCTCCGGAGCCGGGACCGGCTCCGTCAACTCCTGGGTGGCGGAGAAGGCGGGATGGCGGACCACGAGCGCGAGTGCGGTCGCGGCGCCGAGGAACGCGAGGAGCCCGAGGGCGTAACCGATACGGGACCGGTGGTGCCGCCGCGCGGCGGGCAGATTGACCATGACCATCCCAGGTTCAGGGTCCGGAGCGCGCGGGGTGGAGCGTTGCCGGGGTGGGCGTACCGATTCTATGGCGGCGGCACGCCCCCCGGCCGGGAAACGTGAGGTCAGCCGACCCGGACCGGGGTCCGGGCAACCGGACGGCGGGCCGTCCGGACGGTGTGCGGACGCGGGGCCGGCGCGGCCTGCAGGTGCCGCAGCCCCTCCTGCTGAACGAAGATCGACCGCCGGTTGACCGCGTCCCCCGCCGCGTTCAACTCGTAGCCGTCGAGCCAGAGCCAACCGTCGTAGGTCGGCAGGTCGAGCACCCGGATCACCCGGAACATGATCGGTCGGAGGAACTGGACACTCGCCGCGCGAGTCACGTGCAGTACGTCACCGGAGCGGGGAAGCACATGGGCTCCTGGGAAGGATCGGCCGGCGGACGGGCCGGCGAGGCTGATCGGGGGAAGGGTCGGTCCGGTGACGGGGGATCTACCTCGTGGACCGGCGGATCAGTGGGTCGGTGCTGGTCGGGCCGTACCCGCGGTGGCGGACCGCCACCCGACCATCACCCGGCTGCTCCCGGCTATCGCTCCCGTCGCCACAGCCAAGCTGGCGTGCAGCGGCGGGGTCTTCACCCCGGGGCAGGTCGCAGGGCGCGGGACGGCTCCCCTCCCGCCGTCCCGCGGCCCGTGGTGCGACCACGCCCGGAGATCATGCGAAGACGGTGAGTAACCCGTGCCATACCGACAGAGTGCATCAGCGACGTGCTTCATGCAAGTTGCACGTCGACTTTTGCCGATACGCGAGCACGACACGTGAACGGGACGCTTGAAGCCTCAGGTCCCGGGGCGGCACACTGGACGCCGGTTTCGCCCGTCGCGGCCGGTCGATGACCGGCACCACCCCCTGCCGCGAACGCTCGCCCGCCGTACGCCGGTCGCGCCCCGGCGGGCGTGTAGACGGGCGCGACCGACCGGAGGTAGCCGGGTGCGCGCGAGGAGTGGGAATCCCCGTCCATCGACCCGTGGGGTGCCGTCGTGAGCGAGCGGCGCAGCCCGACCATCCGGCGTCGGCGCCTGGGGGCGGAACTCCGCCGGCAGCGTGAAGCCGCCGGCGTCACCATCGAGACGGTCGCCGAGCAGTTGGAGTGTTCGGCCTCCAAGATCTCCCGTATCGAGACCGGCCACACCACGGCCACCCCGCGGGACGTGCGGGACATGCTCCGCATCTACGGGGTGGTCGGCGCCGAGAGCGACGAGCTGGTGCAGATCGCTCGCGAGGCCCGGCAGAAGGGCTGGTGGCATCCGTACAGCACGGTGCTGGTCGGGGCGTACGTGGGACTGGAGGCGGCGGCCAGCTCGATCCGGGCCTATGAACAGCAGGTCGTGCCGGGCCTGTTGGAGACCGAGGAGTACGCGGGGGCGATGATCCGGGCCGCTCGGCCGGACTTCACCGCCGAACAGGTCGAACAGCGGGTGCGTGTCCGACTGGGCCGTCAGTCGTTGTTGACCCAGGACGATCCGGTCGATCTGTGGGTGGTGCTCGATGAGGCGGTGCTGAGCCGGCCGGTTGGCGGCGACGCGGTGATGCGTGGCCAGCTCAAACGGCTGGTGGAGATTGCCGAACTGCCGAACGTGACGTTGCAGGTCCTGCCCTTCGAGGTGGGCGCGCACGCCGGCATGGACGGAACCTTCACGATCCTCAGCTTCCCCGAACCGAGTGATCCCGATGTCGTGTACGCGGAGAACGCCACGGGTGGGCTCTTCCTCGAGAAGAGCGACGAGCTACAGAAGTACAGCTTCATCTTCGATCACATTCGAGCAGCGGCCATTCGCCCGGAGGAATCCATCGCACACATCGCAAAACTGGCAGAGGAGCCGTTGTGGAAATGGCGACCAAGGAGTTCCCCGTGGACCTGACGCAGGCGACGTGGTTCAAGAGCTCGAAGAGCGGGCCGAACTGTGACAACTGCGTGGAGGTCGCGTACGTGACCGGGGCGGTCGGCGTCCGGGACTCGAAGGACAGGACGGGCCCGGCCCTGGTCTTCGCCCCCGGTGACTGGCACGCCTTCGTCGCCGGCGCAAGGGGCGGTGCGTTCGCCGGGAACTGATCCGGTGCCGCCCCCTTTCAGACCGTGGTCCCGCCCGGCAGCGTCGCCGGGCGGGACCATGCCGTCCGCGTCGGGCCCGTCGCGGGCACCCGTCGCCAGTTCCGTCCCGCCTCGTTGAACCGCACAGATCGGCAACCGAGCGAGGCAGGCGAGACGGATGACGACGATCGGTTCGGAGAATCTGACCAGCGGCCCGGGCAAGCCCGAGCGGTTCGGTGGCAAGTACCGCGGGGCACGCCGCGACAGCGTCCTCACCGAGGTGGGCTCGGGCGACGCCGAGATCGGGGGCCGGGACACGGCCGCCCCGGATCAGGCCGGGCCGCCGCTCTCCCTGCCGTCGCTCGACCCGAACCCGCTCACCGAGCCGTCCTTCCCGCCGACCGGCTGGCCGATGGAGCAGCCGGAGTCCCTCGTGGACCATCCGCTGCTGCGCGGGCTGCTCATGGAGCTGCCGCCGAAGGGCAGCGTCCCGCCGCCCGGTTGGCTGGACCGCTGGTTCGAGGCGACCCGGGCGATCCTGGAGCTGCTATACGTGCAGGGGACGGGCCGCCCGCGCTGACACCGCGGCGGCCGGCGGCAGCGCCCGCTCGGCCAGGCGGTTGTGCCGCAGGGCGTGGCGTACCCCGATCGCGATCACACCGAGCACCGCGACGGTGATCGCGGGTCCGGCGACGGCCGGCGTCGCGAACAGGTCGATGCCCGCGGCCGGCAGCACGGCGCCGACCGCCGCCAGGGCGGTCACCTGGAGCGGCAGCCCGATGAGCGGGTGCGCCGCGGCGGCCCGCAGCCCGTGCGGGGCCGGGGTGTCCGGCGCGGCGGCGAACGCGCCCGCGCCGGCCCGCAGCCATCGGACCCGGCGTACCGTGCAGACCGCGACGGCCAGCGCCGGAGCCGCCGCGAGGGTGAGCCCGGCGGCGGCCCGGTCGAGCGCCGTGGTGCCGGCGCTCTGCAGGCCCACCGCGAGGACGGCCGTGGTCAGCGCCAGGCCGGTGAGGACCAGGGCGGACAACCAGCCGGTACGCCGTCGCAGCGCGCGGGCGCGGTCCAGCCGGGGCAGCCCGTCCGCCACCACGCCGGCGGCCAGCCAGACGGCGGCGACGGGGAGCAGCACGGTGAGAGGCTCGTCCATGGTCCCCAGCCTGGTCCGGATCGACGGGCACCGAATCCGGGACGGCACCCCGGTTCCTCCCGTACGCCCTCCCGTAGGGGTCATCCCATCGGCGTTATGGCGGATCCGGAATCTTCACAGTGTTTCCACTGCTGACCTAGCCTCTTAACGATCGGTCAGCGTCGATTCGCCTGTGCCTCACCGGGCGGACGGTCCTGTGCCGGTCGGAGGGAGGTAGGGAGATGGGTCTCCCACACAGGTCCGTACTCGTCGGAATGGCCGCCCTGACCATGCTCGCGGCCGCGTCACCCGCCTCGGCCGCCGAAGCCACCGGCGCGATTCGCGCCGCCGGTGGTCCCACCGCGGTGGCCGACAGCTACCTCGTCATCCTGAAGGACAGCGCCGTCGCCCCGAGCCGGGTCACCGAGACCGCGCAGCGGCTCACCGCCCGGCACGGCGGCACCGTCGCCCGCACCTGGCGAGCCGCGTTGCGCGGCTTCGAGCTCACCGTCGGTGCGAAGGCCGCCGCGCGGATCGCGGCCGACCCCGCCGTGGCGTACGTCGAACAGAACCACACGGTCACCATCGCCGGCACCCAGACGAACCCGCCGTCCTGGGGCCTGGACCGGATCGACCAGCGGAACCTGCCCTTGAACAGCTCCTACACCTACCCGAACACGGCCGGCAACGTGCGCGCCTACATCATCGACACCGGCGTGCTGTTCGGGCACAACGACTTCGGCGGCCGGGCCGTCTCCGGCTTCGACGCGGTGGACGGCGGCTCCGCCGACGACTGCAACGGACACGGCACGCACGTCGCGGGCACGGTGGGCGGCTCCTCGTACGGGGTGGCGAAGGGCGTCCAGATCGTCGGTGTCCGGGTGCTCAACTGCCAGGGCAGCGGCACCAACGCCCAGGTCGTGTCCGGCATCGACTGGGTCACCGCGAACGCGGTGAAGCCGGCCGTGGCGAACATGAGCCTCGGCGGCTCCGCCAACAGCTCCATCGACACCGCGGTCACCAACTCCATCAACTCCGGCATCACGTACGCCGTGGCGGCCGGCAACGGCGACATCCTGGGCAACCGGCAGAACGCCTGCAACTACTCCCCGGCCCGGGTCGCGTCGGCGATCACGGTCGGGGCGACGCAGAACAACGACGCCGCCGCGAGCTTCTCCAACTACGGCACCTGCGTCGACATCCTGGCGCCGGGGGTCAACATCACCTCGGCCTGGTACACCGGCACCTCCGCGACGAACACGATCAGCGGCACCTCGATGGCGTCGCCGCACGTGGCCGGCGCGGCAGCCCTCGTCCTCTCGGCGAATCCGTCGTGGAGCCCGCAACAGGTGCGGGACAGCCTGGTCAACAACGCCACCCCGAACGTGGTGACCAACGTGGGCACCGGCACGCCGAACCGGCTGCTCTTCGTGGTGAACGGCACGACCCCGCCGCCGACCAACGACTTCTCCGTCTCGGTCTCGCCCACCTCCGGCTCGACCGCGCCGGGCGGCTCGGTGACCGCCACCGTCGCGACCGCCACCACCAACGGCTCCGCGCAGACCGTCAGCCTCTCGGCGAGCGGCCTGCCGAGCGGCGCCACCGCGTCGTTCAGCCCGGCCTCGGTGACCTCGGGCGGCTCGTCCACGCTCACCATCGCCACGTCGGCGAGCACCCCGGCCGGCACCTACCCGGTGACGATCACCGGCTCCGCGGCGTCGGGCACGAAGACGGCGACGTACTCACTGACGGTCACCGGTGCCGGCGGCTGCACGGGTGCGGGTCAGAAGCTCGGGAACCCGGGCTTCGAGTCGGGTAACACCGTGTGGTCGTCGACCTCGGGTGTGATCGGCCAGTACGGCTCCTCCGGCCAGCCGCCGCGTACCGGGACGTGGAACGCGTGGCTGGACGGCTACGGCAGCACCCACACCGACACGCTGTCCCAGTCGGTGAGCCTGCCGGCCGGCTGCACCAGCTACAACTTCACGTTCTGGCTGCACATCGACTCGGCCGAGACCACCAGCAGCGTCCAGTACGACAAGCTGACCGTGCAGGTGCTCAACTCCGCCGGCACCGTGCTGGCGACCCTGGCGACCTACTCCAACCTGAACAAGGCCACCGGCTACAGCCAGAAGTCCTTCTCCCTGGCCGGCTACGCCGGCCAGAACATCACCCTGAAGTTCACCGGCACCGAGGACTCCTCGCTGCAGACCTCGTTCGTCATCGACGACACGGGGGTGAACGTCTCCTGAGCCAACCTCTCCCACCGGCGTCCGGCGGTCCCCCTCGGGGTGGCCGCCGGACGTCGTCGCGGGCTCAGACGTCGAAGGTGGTGAGGCGTTCCGTGGCCGGGGGCGGCGGGGCGGCCTTCCACACGCCGGTCTTCTGCGCGGCCAGCCGGGCCAGGTAGGCCGGGTTGAGGATGACGTAGCGGCGCCAGAGCCGCTTGGGCTCCAGGCCGAGCCGCCAGAACCACTCCAGACCGGCGCGCTGCATCCACGGCGGCGGGTTACGCAGCAGCCCGGCGTGGTAGTCGAACGCCGCGCCGACGGCCATCAGCGGCATGTCCAGCAGCGGGCGCATGGCGTACGTGAAGATCTCCTGCCGGGGGCAGCCCAGCCCGACCAGGACGAGGCGCGCCCCGCTGGCCTTGATCCGGTCGGCGATCTCGGCGTCCTCGCCCGGCTGGAGCGACCGGAACTTGGAAGCCTCGACACCGGCGATCTTCAGCGCCGGGAACTTCCGCTCCAGGGCCGGGACCAGGCGGGACAGGGTCTCCTCGGTGGAGCCGTAGAGGTAGACCGGCAGCCCCTCGTCGGCGAAGCGCGCCAGCACCCGGAGGGTGAGCTCCGGCCCGTAGACCCGGTCGGTGAGGCCGGCGCCGTGGAGCAGGTTGAGCGCCCAGCGCACCGGCTGCCCGTCGGGCGTCACAACGTCGAAGGAGTTGAGCCGTGCGTTGTGCGCCCGGTCGAGCACCCCGGTCATCACGCCGTGCACCGCCAGCGCGGTGAGGGCCAGCGGACGGCGCTCGTGCGCCGCCGTCACCACGGCCTCGGTCGCCCGGGCGTAGTCGGTGGCGTCGACGAGTACGCCGAGCACGTTCCGCTTGGTGCCGGTGGTCATACCTTCGGCACCCACTTGTCGACGTTCGCCTCGTAGATCTCGCGGAGGATCATCGGCACGTCGTAGGTGATCTTCCAGTTCGGGTAGTGCTCCTCGAACCGGGCCATGCTGCTGACGTACCACTGGTGGTCGCCGGTGCGGGCCTGCTCGACGTAGTTGATCTTCGCCACCCGGCCGGTGATCTCCTCGGCGATCCGGAAGGCCTCGATGTGCGAGGTGTTCGAGTGCCGGCCCCCGCCGAGGTTGTAGACCTGCGCCGAGCGCGGCTCGCGGAAGAACGCCTCGAACGCGGTGAGCACGTCCCGCGAGTGGATGGCGTCCCGGACCATCTTCCCCTTGTAGCCGAAGAGGTTGTACGTCCGGCCCTCCATCACGCAGCGCATCAGGTAGGCCAGGAAGCCGTGCAGCTCGGCGGCGGAGTGCGCCGGGCCGGTCAGCGTGCCGCCCCGGAAGCAGGCGGTCTTCATGTCGAAATACCGGCCGTACTCCTGGACCATCACGTCCGAGGCGACCTTGGAGGCGCCGAAGATCGAGTGCAGCGACTCGTCGATCGACATGTCCTCGGTGATGCCGTCGTACCAGGGGTGGTCCTCCGGCAGTTCGTAGCGCGTCTCCAGCTCGACCAGCGGCAGGGTGTTCGGGCGGTCGCCGTAGACCTTGTTGGTCGAACAGTGGATGAACGGCGCGTCGATGGCGTGCCGCCGGGTGTTCTCCAGCACGTTGAGGGTGCCGCCGGCGTTGACGTCGAAGTCGGTGTACGGCTCCTTGGCGGCCCAGTCGTGACTCGGCTGGGCGGCGCTGTGGATCACCACGGCGATGTCCGAGCCGTACTTCTTGAAGACCTGCTCCAGGCCGTCCCGGTCGCGGATGTCGACGGCGTGGTGGGTGTAGGCGCGGCCCAGCTCGCCGGCGAGGCGGTCGAGGCTCCAGGCGGTCGAGCCGTCCTCGCCGAAGAAGTACCGCCGCATGTCGTTGTCGATGCCGACCACGTCGAGGCCGAGGCCGGCGAAGTGCCGGGCCGCCTCGGAGCCGATCAGACCGCCCGAACCGGTCACCAACGCGACACTCACACGCCACTCCTGGTCCATCGGGGGCAGGGAAACCATCGGAGCATAGCGTGATGTCCGGCACGCCCCGATATGGCGCGAGGGCCCCGCTGATTGCGGAGCCCTCGTGATGGTGGGGAAGGGGGGAGTTGAACCCCCACGCCCTTTCGGGCACACGGACCTGAACCGTGCGCGTCTGCCATTCCGCCACTTCCCCGTGGCTTGACCTGCAACACCGTATCTCATCCCGCTCCCGCCGCCTGCGGCGGGTGCCCGGACATATTACGCTGTTCCCGGTCATCGCCACGAGCGATCACCGTTCGTGGCGGACGAAACTTTAGCACGTCCGCGGGGCTGGTCACGAACGGGCCGCCGGCTGCCGGCCGAGCGGCGTGTGAGCTGCGGAGGCGGTGTCCGGATACCATCATTGCCTCGGGACCCGAGGAGGAGCCGGTGAGCGTGCTGCAACGCTTCGAGAAGCGTCTGGAAGGCCTGGTCGAGGGGGCCTTCGCCAAGGTCTTCAAAGGGGTGGTCCACCCCGTGGAGATCCTCAACGCCATGCAGCGGGAGGCCGAGGCGCACAAGGCGATCCTGGCCGGTGGGCGCACGTTGGTGCCCAACCGCTACGTGATCGATCTCTCGCCGTACGACCACAGTCGGCTGGCGCCGTACGCCGCCGCGCTGGCCCAGGAACTGGCCCAGTCGCAGGCGGAGTTCATCGGCGAGCAGGCGTGGACGGTCTACGGCGACGTGATCGTCGAGGTCGAGCGTGGTGAGGGGCTGGACACCGGCATGTTCCGGGTCACCGCGGAGGTCTACACCGGCGGCGACGTCGCCCCGGTCTCCGCGCCCGGCGGCTACGACGCCGGCCCGGCCTACCCCGCCTACGACCAGGGTGGCGGCTACGGCCCGCCGCCGGGGCACGGTGCCGGCCGCAACGTCCGCCTGGTCTCCGGCGACGGCCGCACCTACCCCCTCCAGATGGGCTCGACGGTGATCGGCCGCGGCGACCAGGCCAACCTGCGCCTGCCCGACGTCGGCATCTCCCGCCGCCACGCCCGGCTGGACTTCGACGGCGGCCAGGTCGTGCTGACCGACCTCGGCTCCACCAACGGCACGATGGTCAACGGCCAGCGCGTCTCCGCGGTCGCCCTCAACCCGGGCGACATGATCCAGCTGGGCACGACCACCCTGACCTTCCGCGTGGACGGCTGACCCCCGTTGCCGGAACTCGTCATCACCGTCGCCCGGTTCGGGTTCCTCATCCTGCTGTGGATCTTCGTGTTCACGGTGGTCGGCGTGATCCGGCGGGACCTCTTCGCGGGGGCCCGGTCGGGCCGCCTGGTGGCCGCCCCGCGCGCGGTCGGGGCCTCGACCGGGCAGCCGGCGAAGCCGGCGAAGGTGAAGCGGGGCAGGGCGGCGCACCAGCTGGTGGTCACCGCCGGCCAGCTGGCCGGCACCCGGATCACCCTCGGCGAGGCTCAGATCACCATCGGTCGGGCCGAGGACTCCACGCTGGTGATCACCGACGACTACGCCTCGGCGCGGCACGCCCGGCTCGTGCCGCGCGAGGGGCAGTGGTTCGTCGAGGACCTCGGATCGACTAACGGCACCTACCTGGATCGCGCTAAGGTCACCGGACCAACCCCCGTCCCCCTCGGCGTGCCGATCCGGATCGGCCGCACTTCCCTCGAATTACGGCCATGACTCTGACCCTGCGCTATGCGGCCCACAGTGACCGCGGTCTGATCCGAGACGGGAACCAGGATTCCGTCTACGCCGGGCCGCGGCTTCTTGCCGTTGCCGACGGCATGGGCGGCATGGCCGCCGGTGACGTCGCCAGCAACATCGTCATCGGTGCCATGGCGCCCCTGGACGAGGACGTCCCCGGGGACGCCCTCGTCGACGCGCTGCGTTCCGCCGTCGGCACCGCCAACCAACAGCTCCGCGACACCGTGGACGCCAACCCGCAGCTGGAGGGGATGGGCACCACGCTCACCGCGACCCTCTTCTCGGGCAGCAAGCTCGGCATGGTCCACATCGGTGACTCGCGGGCCTATCTCCTGCGCAACGGTGAGTTCGCCCAGATCACGAAGGACGACACGTACGTCCAGATGCTCGTCGACGAGGGCCGGATCAGCGCGGAGGAGGCGAGCAGCCACCCCCAGCGCTCGCTGCTCACCCGCGCTCTGGACGGCCGGGACATCGACCCGGAATACAGCGTCCGGCAGGTGCTCCCGGGTGACCGCTACCTGATCTGCTCGGACGGCCTCTCCGGCGTGGTGAGCGCGGACACCATCGGCGACACCATGCGGGAGTACACGGACCCGCAGCAGTGCGTGGAGCGCCTCGTGCAGCTCGCCCTGCGCGGTGGCGGCCCGGACAACATCACCGTGATCATCGCCGACGCCACCGACCAGGACATCGTCGAGGCTTCCCCGATCGTCGGCGGCGCCGCCGCCCGGGACCGCGGGATGGCCACCTCGGCCGACGTCTCCACCCCGGCGGCCCGCGCCTCGGCGCTGTCGGCTCCCCGCGCGCCCGCGCCGGAGGAACCGACCGACAACCACGACGAGCCCGAGCGACGGCGTGGGCACCCGCTGCGCACCGCGGCCATGCTGCTGGCGCTGCTGGTCATCGTCGGCGGCGGCCTGTTCGGTGGGTGGAGCTACACGCAGCGGCAGTACTACGTCGGCGCCACCGACGACGGGCAGCTCGCCGTGTTCCGCGGGGTCCCGGGCCAGGTCGCCGGGCTCGACCTGTCCAACGTGCACGCCACCAGCGACGCCAAGCTCGACGACCTCACCCAGGCCGCCCAGGAGCAGGTCAAGCAGGGCATCCAGGCGCGCAGCGAGCCGGACGCCGAGCGCCGGCTGGCCGAGCTGACCAGCGACGACCCGGCCAACCCGAACCTGAAGCCGCTGTGCCCGCCCAGCCCGACGGCGGGTGCGGCCACCCCGACCCCGACCCCGTCCGTGACCGGCGGCTCGCTGGCCCCGGCGATCAGCGGCAGCGCCGCCCCGCCGGCCACGGGCACGGCCACGGCCACGGCCACCGCCACCCCGGGCACGACGCCCACGGCGACGCCGACCACCACGCCCGACGCCGTCCCCTCCGACACGGTCTCGCCGGTCGACCCGACCGGCTGCCGGTCGCCCGAGTGAGCACCGGCTCGATCCCGAGGACACGTCCGTGACCGCAGCCGCCGCACCGGCCGCCTCGCCCGCCTCGACGGGCGAGCAGCCCGGCGTGCGCCTGGCCCGGTCCCGGCGCAACGCCGAGCTGTCCCTGCTCCTGCTCGCCATGGTCCTGGTGGCGGCGTACGCGGCGACGGTCGAGGCCAACGTGCTGGACACCGTCACCCCGGACTTCTGGATCCCGGCCGCCGCGCTGGGGTTGGTCTTCCTGGGCCTGCACCTGGTGATCCGGTGGCTGGCGCCGTTCGCCGACCCGGCGCTGCTGCCGGCGGTCGCCCTGCTCAACGGCATCGGCGTGGGCTTCCTGCGCCGCTACGACCTGGCGAAGGCCGCTCCCGAGCAGCGGGAGAGCCTCGCCATCTTCGCCGGCACCGGCGGCCGCCAGCTCGCCTGGACGCTGGGCGCGGTGATCCTCGCCGCCGCCCTGCTGGCGATCATGCGGGACCACCGCTCGCTGTCGCGCTACGCGTACACCCTGGGTCTGGCCGGCATCGTGCTGGTGATGATCCCGGCGGTGCTGCCGGGGCGGTTCTCCGAGATCAACGGCGCGAAGCTGTGGATCCGCCTCGGCGGGTTCTCGATCCAGCCGGGTGAGTTCGCCAAGCTGGCCCTGCTCGCCTTCTTCGCCTACTACCTGGTCCGCAAGCGCGAGGTGCTCTCGCTGGCCAGCCGCCGGGTGCTCGGCGTCGACTTCCCGCGCGGCCGGGACCTCGGCCCGGTCCTCGTGGTCTGGCTGATCAGCCTCCTGGTGCTGGTCTTCGAGAAGGACCTGGGCACGTCGCTGCTCTACTTCGGCATGTTCGTGGTGACGCTCTACATCGCCACCGAACGGGTGAGCTGGCTGCTCATCGGCCTGATCCTGTTCTTCGGCGGCGCCTACCTGGCGTACGTGCTGGGCAGCACGGTGGGCGGCCCGTTCGCCAACTTCTACGACCGGGCGCAGATCTGGCTGGACCCCTTCGCCGAGCCGTACGACCGGGGCTACCAGCTCGTCCAGGGCCTGCTCACGCTCGGCACCGGCGGCCTGTTCGGGGCCGGCCCGGGCGGCGGCCAGCCGACCCTGCTGCCCGAGGTGCAGACCGACTTCATCTTCGCCGGCATCGGTGAGGAGATCGGCCTGTTCGGGCTCTCCGCGCTGCTGGTGGTCTACCTGCTGATCGTCGAGCGGGGGCTGCGTGCCGCGCTGGCGGTCCGGGACTCGTTCGGCAAGCTGCTCGCCGGCGGCCTGGCCTTCACCCTGGGCCTCCAGGTCTTCGTGATCGTCGGCGGGATCAGCAAGCTCATCCCGCTGACCGGCCAGACCACCCCGTTCCTCTCCGCCGGTGGCTCCTCGCTGATGGCGAACTGGCTGCTCATCGCGGTGCTGCTCCGGGTCTCCGACGGCGCCCGCCGGCCGGTGACCGGAGGCGGCGGCCCGGCGGCCCGGCCGTCGGGGGGCCCGCCGGAGCAGCTGCACGGTGCCCCCACGGAGGTGATCCGGCCGTGAACGCACCCCTGCGCCGCGTCGGCGTCGTCGTCATGATCCTTTTCGGGCTGCTCTTCGCCAACCTGAACTGGATCCAGGCCTACAAGGCCGACGAATACCGCAACAGCGACTACAACGGCCGGGTCCAGGTCGCCGAATATGAGCGCAAGCGCGGCAACATCGAGGTCGGCGGCACCGCCGTCGCGCTCAGCAAGGAGACCAGCGGGAAGCTGAAGTTCCAGCGCAGCTATCCCGGCGGGGCCATGTACGCGCACGTGCTCGGCTACAAGCCGGTCAACCTGGGCGACACCGGCATCGAACGGCTGGAGAACGACTTCCTCGCCGGCACCAGCGACCAGCTCATCGCCAACCGGATCAAGGACATGTTCACCGGCGACCAGACCGGTGGCGGCAACGTGCTGCTGACGCTGTCCAAGCGGGCCCAGGAGACGGCGTACAAGCAGCTCAACGACAACCAGGTCGGGGCCAGGCGGGGTGCGGCCATCGCCATCGACCCGCGGACCGGGGCCGTGCAGGCCCTGGTGTCCATGCCGAGCTTCGACCCGAACCCGCTGGCCAGCCACGACACCAACGAGGCCACGGCGGAATACAACAAGCTCGACAAGGACAAGGATCGGCCGCTGGCGAACCGGGCGCTCGCCGAGACCCTGCCGCCCGGCTCCACCTTCAAGATCGTGGTGGCCGCGGCGGCGCTGGAGAACGGCGTCACCCAGCAGACCGAGATCCCCGCCGGGTCGAGCTACACGCCGCCCACCTCCGGCCAGCCGATCCGCAACGCCGCCCCGTCGATCTGCCCGGAGGCCCAGGTCACGCTGCGGGAAGCGGTGACGGATTCCTGCAACACCGGCTTCGCCCAGCTCGGCGTCCGGCTCGGCGCGGACAAGATCAAGGAGAAGGCCCGCCAGTTCGGCTTCGAGCAGGACGACCTCTCTGTGGGCGAGTCCGGCGAGAAGGGCGGCCTGCCGGTGGCGGCCAGCCGCACCGGTGAGATGACCGCGCCGGGTGGCGGCACCGACCCGGCCGCCCTGGCCCAGTCCTCCATCGGCCAGCGCGACGTGCGGATGACCCCGCTGCAGGGCGCGCTCATCGCCGCCACGGTCGCCAACGGCGGCAGCCAGATGCGGCCCTACCTGGTCAAGCAGCTGCTCGGCCCGGACCGCACCACCGTCTACGACGCCGCGAAGCCGCGCGAGCTGCGCCAGCCGGTCAGTGGTCAGGTCGCCGGCGACCTGCGGGACATGATGGTCAACGTGGTCAAAGAGGGCACCGGCCGGAAGGCCGCCATCGAGGGCTACACCGTGGGCGGCAAGACCGGCACGGCCCAGTCCGGCCCGAACACCCCCGACCACGGCTGGTTCATCGGCTTCGCCCTGGACAAGAACGGCACCCCGGTCTCGGCGGTGTGCGTGGAGCTGGAGCAGGCGGGCAGCGGCGGCAGCGCCGAGGCGGCCCGGATCGGCGGCCGGATCATGGCGGCGGCCATCGCGGAAGGCCGCTGACATGCTCAGCCCGGGTGTGCAGCTCGGCAACCGCTACCGCCTCGACGAGCGGATCGCCAGCGGTGGCATGGGTGACGTCTGGCGCGGCACCGACCAGGTGCTGGGCCGTACCGTCGCTGTCAAGAGCCTGCTCCCCGCTCTGCTCGACGAGCCGGGCTTCGCCGAGCGGTTCCGCGGCGAGGCGCGCACCATGGCCACCATCAACCACCCCGGCGTGGTCGACGTCTACGACTTCGGCAGCGACCAGCAGATCGCCTTCCTGGTCATGGAGTACGTGGAGGGCGACGCGCTCTCCTCGACGCTGAGCCGGGTCGGCCGGCTCACCCCGGCCCGCACCATGGCCCTGCTGGCCCAGGCCGCCGACGCGCTGCACGCCGCGCACGAGAAGGGCATCGTGCACCGGGACGTGAAGCCCGGCAACCTCCTGGTCCGGCCGAACGGCACGCTGGTGCTCACCGACTTCGGCATCGCCCGCTCCGACCTGGTCGGCCAGCTCACCGCCGCCGGCTCGGTGCTCGGCACCGCCTCCTACATCTCGCCCGAGCAGGCCACCGGCGCCGTCGCCACCCCCGCCTCCGACGTCTACGCGCTCGGCGTGGTCGCGTACCAGTGCCTGGCCGGCCGGCGACCGTTCGAGGGGGACAACCCGCTCGAGATCGCCATGAAGCACGTGCGCGAGACGCCCCGGCCGCTTCCCGCCGACATCCCGCCGCAGGTCCGGGCCATCGTCGAGCGGGCCCTCGCGAAGGACCCGGCGGCCCGCTGGCCCAGCGCCGCCGCCCTGGCGAGCGTCGCCCGGCAGGCCAAGCTCGCCCTGTCGCAGCAGGCGCGGGGCGGCCGCCCCATCTCCGGCGTACCCGCCTCGCCGGCCGCGCCGGCGGCCCGCGCGCAGGTCCCCACGGCCACGCGGCCGCAGCCCCACCCGCCCGCGGTGGCCGCCCGCCCGCCGGTGGCGGCCCGCCCGGCCGCCGTGGCGCAGCCCGCCCCGCCGCCCCGCCCCCCGGTGGCGCCGCGCGGCGCGGCGGCCGTCCCACCGCCCCGGCAGCACAACCCGCTCGGGTACGCCCGGCCGCCGGTCGCTCCGCCGCCGCCGGCACCCCGCCGCTCCACAGCCGGGCGCTGGGTGGCCGCCATCGTGGTGGCCGTGCTGGTCGTGCTCTGCTCGGGCGTGATTTCGTACTACTACCGGAAGAACGCGGCAGCCGGTGACCCCGGCGCGCTCGTTCCGGTGAGCGTGACCTCCGGCGCGGTGCGGGCCCACGGGGGCGACTATGCGGTTCCCACGTCGTACCGTCGTGGGGTACGGCTCCAGCCGGCTGCCGGCGAGACGACGACGAGCGAAGGACGAGAGACGCGATGACAGCGCAGGCCCGCCTGCTCGGTGGCAGGTACCAGGTCGGCGAGCTGCTCGGCTACGGCGGCATGGCGGAGGTGCACCGTGGTCGCGATCTCCGGCTCGGTCGGGATGTCGCGATCAAGATGCTCCGCGCCGACCTGGCCCGGGACGCGACCTTCCAGATGCGGTTCCGCCGGGAGGCGCAGAACGCCGCCTCGCTGAACCACCCGGCCATCGTCGCGGTGTACGACACCGGCGAGGAGACCGCCCCGACCGGCGAGACACTGCCGTTCATCGTGATGGAGTTCGTCAACGGGCGGACCCTCAAGGAGGTGCTGGGCGCCGAGGGCCGGCTCCAGCCGCGCCGGGCGCTGGAGATCTGCGCCGACATGTGCGCGGCGCTGGAGTTCAGCCACCGGCACGGGATCATCCACCGGGACATCAAGCCCGGCAACGTGATGCTCACCCAGACCGGCCAGGTCAAGGTCATGGACTTCGGCATCGCCCGGGCCCTGGCCAGCGGCGCCACCACCATGACCCAGACCAGCGCGGTCATCGGCACGGCGCAGTACCTCTCGCCGGAGCAGGCGCGCGGCGAGGCGGTCGATGCGCGGTCCGACGTCTACGCGGCCGGCTGCGTGCTGTTCGAGCTGCTCTGCGGGCACCCGCCGTTCGTCGGGGACAGCCCGGTCAGCGTCGCCTACCAGCACGTACGGGAGCAGCCGCCCACCCCGAGCACCATCAACCCGGACGTCAACCCCGCCGTGGACGCCATCGTCCTCAAGGCGCTGTCGAAGAACCCGCTGAACCGCTACCAGAGCGCCGGCGAGATGCGGGCGGACCTGCTCCGCGCCGCTGCGGGCCGGCCGGTGCTGGCCACCCCGGTCATGCCGGCCGAGGAGACCATGCCGATGGCGCCGGCCGGGGCCGGCGGCGGCTACCAGCAGACCCAGGTCATGGGCCCGCAGACCCGCCAGCAGCCGCCCGCCCGGGTCGGCGACGCGCGCAAGCGCAAGAGCTCCGCCTGGGTGATCGCCACCTTCGCGGCGCTCGGCGTGCTCGCGGTGATCGCCCTGGCCACGGCGCTCTGGCTCAACCAGACCGGCGCCGAGAAGGTCTCCGTGCCGCCGTTGGAGGGCAAGAGCCAGGCGGTGGCGACCGCCGACCTCCAGCGGGCGGGGTTGCGGGTGACGCTCGGCGAGCCGGTGCTCAGCAGCGACTGCACGAAGAACACGGTCGCCGCCCAGAACCCGCAATCGGGCGCGTCGGTGGCGAAGAACAGCCCGGTGACGATCCAGATCTGCGGCGGCAAGCCCGTAGTGGAGATCCCTTCTGGTCTCAAGGGCAGCACCTTCAAGAGCGCCGAGGATCGCCTCAAGGACCTGAAGCTCGTCGTGAATCGCAAGGAGGTCAACAGCAGCGAGTCGGAGGGTCAGGTCGTCGCCGTGACGCCCGAAGAGGGCAGCTCGGTGGCCGAGGGCAGCACGGTGACCCTCGAGGTCTCGAAGGGCAACG
Source organism: Micromonospora chaiyaphumensis (assembly GCF_900091435.1). Classification (GTDB taxonomy): domain Bacteria; phylum Actinomycetota; class Actinomycetes; order Mycobacteriales; family Micromonosporaceae; genus Micromonospora; species Micromonospora chaiyaphumensis. The sequence goes on along the minus strand of NZ_FMCS01000006.1, from coordinate 219,897 downwards.
TGAACGAGGTGCCCAACGTCAAGGGCTACACCCGGGACCAGGCGGAGCAGCGGCTGAAGGAAGCCGGCTACGAGGTTCGCGTCCGGGACGGCGACGAGGTGCCCGCGGACCAGGCGGGCAAGGTCAGTGCCCAGAGCCCGCGCGCCGGCACCAAGCTGCCCAAGGGCGAGACGGTGACGATCGAGGTGGACACCCCGCTCCCCGAGCCGACCGACAGCGCCAGCCCCGGCACTCCGTCGCCGGGCGCGACGCCGAGCTCCCCCGGCACCGGGGGTGGCTTCCCGTTCCCGACCACGCCGTCCGGCCGGCTCGACCAGCCCTGACCGATCAGCTCCGGACAGGCGAAGTGGCGGTGCCCGGTCGACCGGGCACCGCCACTTCGCGCATCTGGCGTAGCCGAGCCTCAGGCGGCGGCGAACGCGGCCCGGCGGCGGGCGTCGACCTCGGCGGCCAGCTCCGGAGCCCGCTCCAGCGCCTCGGGGAAGCCGCAGACGGCCAGCCAGTTGGCCAGCATGAGGTGGCCGCCCTCGGTCAGCACCGACTCGGGGTGGAACTGGACGCCCTCGATCGGCAGGGTGCGGTGCCGCATGGCCATCACGACGCCGGAGCCGGTCCGGCCGGTGACCTCCAGCTCGTCGGGCAGCGTCTCGGGCAGCACGGCGAGCGAGTGGTAGCGGGTGGCCGTGAACGGGTCGGGCAGCCCGGCGAGCACGCCCACGCCCTGATGGCGTACCTCGGAGGTCTTGCCGTGCAGCAGCTCCGGCGCCCGGGTCACGGTCGCGCCGAACGCCTCGCCGATGGCCTGGTGACCGAGGCAGACGCCGAACAGGGGGAGCTTGCCGGCATACTCCTTGATGACGTCGAGGCAGATGCCGGCACGGTCGGGGCTGCCCGGCCCCGGCGAGAGCAGCACCCCGGCGGCGCCCGCCCGGCCCACCTCGGCCACGTCGATCTCGTCGTTTCGCCGCACCTCGCAGTCCACGCCGAGCTGGCCGAGGTACTGCACCAGGTTGAAGACGAACGAGTCGTAGTTGTCGATCACGAGGACGCGCATCGGGTCACCTGCTCGGGGTGGAGGGCGGGGCGTTGTTCGACTCGGTGCTGTACGGGATCTCCTCCTCGGACGGCCGCTCGGTCGGCTCGGTGAGCCCGCCGTCCCCCGGCACGCCGGAATCCTGGGTGACCTGCACGTCGTCGAAGGGGAGGAGGGGCTCGGCCCACGGGAAGACCACGAACCAGAGCAGGGCAACCGTCGCGGCGGCCAGCAGCACCGAGCCGATCAGCTTCCCGGGCAGCCCGAGCGGGAGCTTGCGCCAGATCCAGCCGTACACGCCTCAGCCCTCCAGCTCCGCCGGGCGACCCGCCGCCTTGGCCTGGACGTGGTCCAGCCGCGCGTGGATGATCAGCCGCTGGTAGTTGTCGAACTTCGGGTTGCAGGTGGTCAGCGTCAGCAGCTTCTCGGTGGGCGGCGCGTCCGGCTTGCCCGGCACCGGCGCGACGACCTCGACCTGGTACGGCTTCACGATCCGCTGCTGGTAGACGCGGTAGACGAGCCATTCGGTCTTGGTCTCGACCACGATGGCGTCGCCCGACTTCAACTCGTCCAGCCGCCAGAAGGTGGACCGGATGCGGTGGCCGGCGACGGAGAAGTTGCCCACCTCGCCCGGCATGGCGCTCTTCGGGTAGTGGCCGGGCGCGTACCGGATGTCGTCGGGGGTGACGCCCTCGACCACCACCCAGTGCTTGTCGAACTTCGGGACATAGAGCCCGGCGACCGGCTTGCCCTCGGCGGGCGGCTTCGGTTTGGCGCTGGGGCCGGCGGACGCGGTCGGGCCGACCGTCGGGTCCGCTCCCCACTCCTGGGCGAGCTGGCTGCTCAGGTCGTTCTGGTGGGCGTCGACGATGACCGACTTGCCCCAGATCTCGTAGCCGGCGAAGAGCAGCACCACCAGGCCGAAGGTGATCAGCACCTCGCCGGTGCCCCGCACGATCGTCCGCAGCCGGGAACCGACGGTGGGCCGGGTCAGCTCGGAGTAGACGCTCTTGTAGCCCTCGCCGGTCTGCTCCGGCCGGAGCTGCACCACCCGCTCACCGCGGCGGGGCCGTGGCGGCTCGGCCGGGGGGCCCGCCTGGTCGCCGTCGCCGGTGTCCGGGGCCGGGGGCACGGCACCCATGAGCGCGGTCGAGTCCAGCGCCGGCGGGCGGGCCGCCGGGCGGCTCACGGCCGGGATCACCGCGGTCGCTCCCGGGTCCGCCGGGCCGGTCGCGGCCGGACGGGCCGCCTCGCTGCGGGGACGCTCGACCGGGTTTCCGGCCGGGTGCCGCTCGCGCCGGTCGCCGAGCGGCGGGATGAACGCCGTCGGCGCCTCACCGGGACTGGACGGCCGCACCGCGGCGGGGCCGTGCGCCGCGGCGGGACTGTGCGGCGCGGTGGGACTGTGCGGCACGGTGGGGCCGTGCGGTGCTGCGGGCGGCGGTGACACCGGCCGGGCGGCGGGCGCCGGGGGGCGGCTCCGGTCCCCGGGCCAGGGCGGCGGCGGGGCCGCGTGCGGGCGCGGGCGGGCCGGCGGCTGGTCGCTGGCCGAGGGCGGCGCCGCCCGGTCCGGCCAGGGCAGGTCGAGCGGCGGGCCGGGCGGTGGGGGTGCCGGCCGTTCGACCTTCGGGAGGAAGGCGGTCGCGTCGTCGTTCTGGTCGCGGTGGCGCCCGTTGGGCTCCCGGTGGTCGTCCGGTGTCACCGGGGGACCTTCGCCGACTGCAGCGCGGTCGAGTCCTCGAATGCCGGCACCGTGACCGTGGAGATGGTCTCGGAGTAGCCGAGCTGGTAGTGGTCGACGGCTTCCCTGAACAACCGGACTCCCTTGGACGCGGCGAGTTCCCGCTGGAAGGCGGCGGGATCGCCGATTGCCACGATCTTGAAAGGAGGGGAGTACACCCGGCCGTGCAGCAGCAGAGTGTTACCGACGCAGCGTACCGCGCTGGTGCTGAGCACGCGGACATTCATGATTGACATGGCCTCCGCGCCGCCCGCCCAGAGCGCGTTCACGACGGCCTGGACGTCGCCCTGGTGGACCACCAGGTCGTCGTTGCTCGCGCCCTTGGGCAGGGGCTGGTCGGCCCGCCGGGGCGCGTCGTTCAGCTCGATGGTGATGCCGTTGCCGGTGAGCGCCGTGAATCCGGCGGCCTGCCGGCTGGCGGCGGCCCGGTCCCGCTGTGCCTTGATCGGGCCGTCGGCGCCGGCCAGCTCGCCGGTCTGCTCCTCGACCTCGGCGCGCAGCCGGGCGGCCTTCGCCTCGCTGGCCGCGACCTCCTCGCGCCGGTCCTCGATCAACTGGGTGAGCTGGGGACGCCGGTCCTCCCGAAGCGCGGTGCCACCGGCGGTGGTCGCGGTGGTCGTGAACAGGAGCCCGGCCGCGGCGGCGATCAGGGGTACGCCGATCGACCAGCCCGGGCGGCGCTGACGCGGCCGGCGCGGCAGCAGGCCGACCACCGCGCGCCGGAGGACCTTCTGCCAGGAGGCGGCGCCGGACGTGTACTCCACCGGGCGTTCCCTTCCCCGTCGTCTCGTTCCGGCCCGCGATGGCGCGGACCGGTGTGCTCGACCCGAAAAGTCCCACCCTTTTCGGTCACTGCGTGCACCGGCCCGACCCCATTCGTGGCCTGGACGGTCCGGCCGGACTACGCTAGCTGTCGAACATTATTGGCCATGGACCGTCGCCCCCGCGCCCGGTTGTCAGGCCGGACGAGGTCGTACCCCCCTCTGGAGAGCGTCGTGCCCAAGTCTCAGGTCCGCAAGAAGAAGGTGTACACCCCGCCGACGGACGTGCGTCCGACGGCGACGGCGGCGACGCGCAAGCCTAGCCCGGTCTGGCTGCCGATCACCGCGGTCGCGTTGATCGTGGTCGGCATCGGCTGGCTGGTCGTCTACTACCTCTCCGAGCAGGCCTACCCGGTCGCCACGTGGGGCTACTGGAACCTCGCGGTGGGCTTCGGCGCGATGGTCTCCTCGCTGATCCTGCTCTCCCGCTGGCGCTGATCCCGACCGGCTCCGCCGCCCTGCGCCCACGGGCGTAGGTCACGCCGGGACGCCCCTGACCGGCGCCCGGCGCCCGCTGCCCCTAAGGTGTCGGCAGGGCGGCGTGGCCGGTGCGAGATGACTCACGTTACTGCTGGGTAACCTTGCGCGTAGGCTGCACTGACAAGCAGCAGACCGGGAGGCCAACTCGATGGGCAGCGTCCAGATCGTCACCACGATCCTCGCGGCCGCCATCACCGCCGTGGCGGTGTGGCTTGCGGTGCGCGCGGTCATGAAGATGACGGCCGTCATCCGGCTCGGCCAGCCCGCGCCGGAGCGGTTCGCCGACAAGGGCGCCCGCACGAAGAAGATGCTGGTCGAGACGGCCGGCCACACCCGCATGCTCAAGTGGAGCGTGGTGGGCGCGGCGCACTGGTTCGTGATGGTCGGCTTCATCGTGCTGTCGCTGCTGGTGCTCGAGGCGTACTTCGAGGTGGTCACGCCCGGCGGCGGGCTGCCGATCATCGGGCACTGGACGATCTTCGGCCTGGCCACCGAGTGGATCGGGATCCTGGGCCTGGCCGGCATCCTGGTGCTGATGGGGATCCGGCTGCGCAACCGGCCCACCCGGCCGGGCGGCCGCTCCCGGTTCACCGGCTCGACCATGTGGCAGGGCTACTTCGTCGAGTGGGTCGTGCTGCTGGTCCTGATCTTCGGCTTCGTGATCCGCGGCTTCAAGGTCGCCACCGACCACTTCGAGTACCCGGTCTGGGCCACCCCGCTGAGCCACGCGGTCGGCGCCGCGCTCCCGGCCTGGACGGCCGGCGTCAGCGTCGCCGCCGTCATCAAGATCGCCATCTCGATGACCTGGCTCATCGTGATCTCGCTGAACGTCACCATGGGCGTCGCCTGGCACCGCTTCCTGGCGTTCCCCAACATCTTCTTCAAGCGCGACCCGGAGAAGGCGGCCGGCTCCGGCCTCGGCCCGCTGCGCCCCATGACGAGCGAGGGCAAGCCGCTCGACTTCGAGGAGGCCGACCCCGAGAAGGACCAGTTCGGCGTGGCCCAGGTCGAGCAGTTCACCTGGAAGGGCCTGCTGGACTTCAGCACCTGCACCGAGTGCGGTCGCTGCCAGTCGCAGTGCCCGGCCTGGAACACCGGCAAGCCGCTGTCGCCGAAGCTGCTCGTGCTGAGCCTGCGCGACCACGCGTACGCCAAGGCGCCGTACCTGCTGGCCGGTGGGGGCAAGGACCTGACCGGCGAGGAGAAGGCCACCCAGGAGCAGTTGGCGGGCGTCGACGTGCTGGCCATGGCCGAGGCCGACCGGCCGCTGATCGGCACCGCCGAGGAGGGCGGCGTCATCGACCCGGACGTGCTCTGGTCCTGCACCACCTGCGGCGCCTGCGTCGAGCAGTGCCCGGTGGACATCGAGCACGTCGACCACATCGTCGACATGCGCCGCTACCAGGTGCTGATCGAGTCGAGCTTCCCGTCCGAGGCCGGCGTCATGCTCCGCAACCTGGAGAACAAGGGCAACCCGTGGGGCGCCCCGCAGAACACCCGCGAGGACTGGACCAAGGGCCTCGGCTTCGAGGTGCCGCGGGTCGGCGAGGTCGAGGACTTCGAGTACCTGTTCTGGGTCGGCTGCGCCGGCGCGTTCGAGGACCGGGCCAAGAAGACCACCCGCGCGGTGGCCACGCTGCTCAACGAGGCCGGCGTCTCCTTCGCCATCCTCGGCGAGGGCGAGACCTGCTCCGGTGACCCGGCCCGCCGGATCGGCAACGAGTTCGTCTTCCAGATGCTCGCCCAGCAGAACGTCGAGACGTTGAACGAGGCGTTCGAGGGCCGGGAGAAGAGCAAGCGCAAGATCGTCGCCACCTGCCCGCACTGCTTCAACACCCTGGGCAACGAGTACGGCCAGCTCGGCGGCGAGTTCGAGGTCGTGCACCACACCCAGCTGCTGGCCCACCTGGTGGCCGCCGGCAAGCTCACCCCGGTGCAGCCGGTCGACGGCGGCGTGACCTACCACGACCCCTGCTACCTGGGCCGGCACAACCGGGTCTTCGCCGCTCCCCGCGAGGTGCTCGGCGACGCCATCCAGGGCGAGCTGACCGAGATGCCGCGCAACAGCGAGCGCTCCTTCTGCTGCGGCGCCGGCGGCGCCCGGATGTGGATGGAGGAGAAGATCGGCAAGCGGATCAACGTGGACCGGGTCGAGGAGGCCATGTCCACCGGGGCGAAGACCATCGCGGTCGGCTGCCCGTTCTGCTCGACGATGCTCAACGACGGGGTCAACGGCAAGGGCGCCGGCGAGCAGGTCGAGGTGGTCGACGTGGCGAGCGTGCTGCTCCGCTCGGTCAAGCCGGACGCCCCGGCGGGCGAGAAGGAGACCGAGGCGGTCGCCGGCTGAGGCGTACCCCAGGCAGAGCCGAACCACGACGGCGGCGGCACCCCGAGGCGGGTGCCGCCGCCGTCGTCGGTCAGGAGACCGTGGTGGTCGCGATGGCGGCCGTGGCGGCGGCCGTCGTGGCGATCAGCACCGCGGCCTGCGTCTCCTCGATGGCCTTCCGGGTGGCCGCCGAGGCCCAGTCGCCCGCGGCGATCTCGCCCAGGCGGGCCTTGACCCGCTCCCGGGGCAGCTCGCGGAAGAGCTTCCGGTCCAGGCCGACAGCCCGGGTCAGGGCGAGCAGCGCGGCCGTCCGGGCGTCCACCGGGCCGTCGCCGAGAAGCGCGGCCAGCATCCGCTCCCGGGCCGCCGTCTCCACCGCCGGCTCCGCGCCGGTGGGCGAGGGATAGCGGGTACGCGGGAACACCCACAGCACCCGGTCCGACTCGCGGCGCAGGACCCCGGCGTGGACCAGGCCGTCGAGCACCCGGTCCGGCAGGCCCTTGGCCAGCCTCCCGATCCAGTCCTTCGGCTTGCGCGGACGGTCCCCGGCGACGGTGGCGAGCGCCTGGTCCAGCAGCGGCACGCCGATCGGGGCGGGGTCGGTCACCGCCAGCCGGCCGCCGGTCACCTCGACCCGGCGGGCCAGGGCCAGCTCGAGCAGGACGGCCCCGGCGAGGCCGTGGTCCAGGTGCGGCCGGCCGAGCCGGTTGGTGCCGGCGTCGTCGTAGGCGAGCAGGACCAGTTCGTCGGTGAGCAGCAGGCGGTTCATGCGATCCACGCTACGTCCGGGCCGCCAGCCCGCCCGCCGCCGGTTCGTGCCGGCTGCCGGCCCGTGGAACAATCGCGCTCATCGACGGCCTGCTGGTTACCACGCTGTTGCCCCTGGTCGGCTTCGTGCTGCTGACCGCCGGCAACGCGTTCTTCGTCGCGGCCGAGTTCGCCCTGGTCACGGTCGACCGGGCGGAGATCGACCGGCGGGCCGGCGAGGGCGACGGCCGGGCCGCCACGGTACGCCGGGCGCTCCGCGAGCTGTCCTTCCAGCTCTCCGGCGCCCAGCTCGGCATCACGATCACCGCGCTGCTCACCGGCTACCTGGCCGAGCCGGCGCTGGCCCGGCTCTTCGCCCCGCTGCTGCGCCCGGTCGGCGGGGCCGAACGGATCTCCGGCCTCCTCGCCCTGGCGCTGGCCACCCTCATCTCGATGCTCTTCGGCGAGCTGGTGCCCAAGAACCTCGCGCTGGCCCGGCCGATGCCCACCGCGCTCGGCACGGCCGGGCCGATGCGCACCTTCTCCCGCACCTTCGGCTGGCTGATCCGGCTGCTCAACGACTCGGCCAACCGGCTGGTCCGGCGGCTCGGCGTGGAGCCGCAGGAGGAGCTGGCCAGCGCCCGGTCGCCGGAGGAGCTCGGCCTGCTCGCCGCCATCTCGGCCCGGGCCGGGGCGTTGCCACCGGACACCGCGATGCTGCTGCGCCGCACCATCCGGTTCGGCGACAAGCGGGCCGCCGAGGCCATGACCCCGCGGGTCGACGTGATCGCGCTGCGTGCCACCGCGACGGTCGCCGAGCTGCTGGACCTGTCCCGGCAGACCGGCCGCACCCGGTTCCCGGTCTACGAGGAGACGCTGGATCTGGTCACCGGCGTGGCCGGGGTGCCCGACGCGCTCGGTGTGCCGCTGGCCAGCCGGGCCGCCACCACGGTCGCCGCGGTGGCCCGCGAACCGGTGTACGTCCCGGAGAGCCTCGACCTCGACGGCGTGCTGGCCGCGCTGAAGGACGCCGGCGCCGACCTCGCCATCGTGGTCGACGAGTACGGCGGCACCGACGGCGTGGTGACCGTGGAGGACCTGGTCGAGGAGCTGGTCGGGGAGATCGCCGACGAGTTCGACCCGGCCGCGGTCGACGATGCCGGGCCGGTCGAGCTGACCGTGCCGGGCGGCGAGCGCACCGTGCTGGTCGACGGCGTGCTCCGCGAGGACGAACTGATCGAGCAGACCGGTTTCCGGCTCCCCGAGGGGCCGTACGAGACCCTGGCCGGCTTCCTGATGGCCCGGCTCGGGCACATCCCGGTGCCCGGCGAGACGGTCGAGGAGGCCGGTTACGAGTTCACCGTGGTCGAGATCGACCGCCACCGGATCGAGCAGGTCCGGGTGGTCCGCCCGGAGGAGCCCGACGACGGTGAGTGAACTGCTGGTCGCCCTCGTGCTGCTGCTCGGCAACGCCTTCTTCGTGGGCAGCGAGTTCGCCCTGATCGCCTCCCGCCGCACCGTGCTCGAACCGCTGGCGGCGACCTCGAAGCGGGCCCGTTGGGCGCTCTCGGCGATGAACCAGATCCCGCTGATGATCGCCGGGGCGCAGCTCGGCATCACGGTCTGCTCGCTGGGGCTCGGCGCGATCGCCGAGCCGGCGCTGGCCCACCTGCTGGAGGCCCCGTTCGAGGCGCTCGGCCTGCCCGCCTCGGCGGTGCACCCGGTGGCCTTCGTTATCGCCCTCGGTGTGGTGGTCTTCCTGCACACCGTCGTCGGCGAGATGGTGCCGAAGAACATCACCCTGGCCGGTCCGGAACCGTCCGCGCTCTGGCTCGGCCCGGCCATGCTCGCGTTCTGCCTGGGCACCAAGCCGCTGCTGCTGGCCATGAAGTGGTCGGCCCGGCAGGTGCTGCGGGTGTGGCGGGTCGAGGCGACCGACGCCGTGAAGACGGTGTTCACGGCGGAGGAACTGGCCGGCCTGGTCTCGCAGGCGCGTACCGAGGGGTTGCTGGACGCCGAGGAGCACGCCCGGATCACCGGCGCGCTGGCCCTGCACAGCCGGACGGCCGCCGACGCTCTGCAACCGTGGTCGACGGTGACCACGGTGGCCGAGGACGTCTCACCGGCGTCGCTGGAGGTGCTGGCCACCCGCACCGGCCGGTCCCGATTCCCGGTGGTGCAGCGGTCCACGCGGCGGGTGCTCGGTTTCGTCCACGTGAAGGACGTGCTGGGCTACGCGGGCGCCAGCCGCCGCGCCCCGGTGCCGGTCGGCATCTACCGGCCGCTGGCCGTGGTGCCGCCCGACCGTACGCTGGCCGACCTGTTGCTCTCGATGCGCCGCGAGCGGCGGCACATGGTGCTGGTGAGCGACGGCCGTCGACCCCTGGGCGTGGTGACACTCGACGACGTATTGACGGCAATCGTTGGCAAGTGAATGAATACCCTTGGTACACAAGCGGTCGCGCAGACGTGATTGAACCAAAGGTCGCCTTGATTCCACCCCGGTGCCTTCCCTAATGTGGGGCACCGACCGCTGTGGGTCGTCTGCCTCGACCTTCCCTCTCGCGAGGCGCCCGGCGGTCGGTTGCAAAGGAGTCCGTGCCGGTGGCAACCATGCCCCCTGATCGTCACGCCCCGAGCCAGCCGCCCGTCCGACCGGCCGGGATGCGCCGGGTGGTACGCCGTCTCCTCACCCTTGTCGCAGCTGTCGCGGTCGGTGCCGGGATGCTGACGGCCCCGGCGCACGCGGCGCCGTCGGTGGACGAGATCGACGCGCAGATCGACAAGCAGTGGGAGAAGCTCGAACCCACGATCGAGCAGTACAACAAGGTCCGCTCCCAGCTCAAGGTCAACAAGAAGAAGTCGGCGGACCTCCAGAAGAAGATGGTGCCGCTGGAGCTGGAGTCGGCGCTCGCCATGAACAAGGTCGGCGACATCGCCGCCCGCTACTACATCCAGGGCCCGTCCCAGGAGATGGGCGCGCTGCTGGTGAGCACCCGCCCGGGCACCCTCGCCGAGCAGCTGGTCATCCTCGACCGGCTCGCCGACGACCAGCGCAAGCAGATCGCCGGCGTGCTGGCCGTCCGGGACAAGTACAACCGGCAGAAGCAGAAGCTGGACGCGCTGATCGCCACCGAGCAGAAGCAGGAAGCCGAGCTGGCGACGAAGAAGAAGCAGATCGACTCCGAGATCAAGCGGTTGACGGCGATGCTCCCGGTGACCTCGATCCGCCCGGCGGGCTGCCCGGCCATCGACGGCGTGGTCAGCAGCGCCGCGCGCACCGCGATCAAGACGGCCTGCGCCCAGGTCGGTGACCCCTACGTGTGGGGCGCCACCGGCCCGAACTCGTTCGACTGCTCCGGCCTCACCCAGTACGCCTACAAGGCGGCCGGCATCTCGCTCACCCACTTCACCGGCGCGCAGTGGAACGAGGGCCGTAGGGTCTCCCGCTCCGAGGCCAGGCCGGGTGACCTCGTCTTCTTCGGCAGCGACCTGCACCACGTCGGGCTCTATCTCGGCAACGGGGTGATGGTGCACGCACCACGGACCGGCAAGCCGGTCCAGGTGTCCAGCATCAGCACACAGCCGCTCGCCGGTTTCGTCCGGGTCACCTGACCCGGCTCCCGAGTGACGAGAAGGCCCCCGGTCCGTACGGACCGGGGGCCTTCGTCATCAGGTCGGTCAGGCGGGCCCGCCGACCGAGCCGGGCTGGATCTGGACGTCGTCGAGGTTCACGAACATCACCCGGTGCCCGAACTGGATCTGCACGTACCGGTTCTCGCCGCGGATGACCGTCCAGTCACCCGGTGCCGAGCCGTCGAAGGTGACGGCCCGGTAGTACTCGCCCGGCAGGACCCCGCCGACCGCGTACCGCTGGCCCGCGGAGAGGGAGTACTGCAGCGGGGAGATGGTCTGGTACGGCACCCCGGCCGGGTAGGCCGCCCGCTCGGGGTAGGCGCGCCCGTACACCGGGATGGTGGTCTTCCCGGGCTTGGGGGTCACCACGAAGCCGTTCGCCCACTTGGCCGTCGGTGCGGAGGCCGGGTTGTAGAACCAGGCCTTCTGGTTGAGGTACCAGATCGCGGTCCAGTCGCCCTGGATGTCCGCGAGGGCGTACGTCTGGCCGGCCGAGGCGCGTGCGCCGTGGTCGGAGATGTACATGGTGTCCGGCGTGCCGTTCGGCCGCAGACCGAGGTCGTTGACCAGCGGGGCGGTGGGGCTCGGCGCGGTCCGCAGGATGACCGCCGAGGAGCCGCGCAGCGGGCACGGCGCGGCCGGCGGCGTCGGCTTCGGCACGCCCGGCGGCTGCTGGTTGCAACCGGTGAAGGCCGGCTGGTTCGTGGCGAAGTCCGGGTCGATCGTGACCAGGCCGGTGTGCGGCGTGCCGGTGGAGTGGAACGGCGCCTTCATCAGGTCGAAGTAGTGCGACCAGTCCCAGTAGGGGCCCGGGTCCCAGTGCATGCCGGCCACGGTGCCGGCGGTGGTGCCGGGGACGTTGTCGTGGCCGATGATGTGCTGGCGGTCCAGCGGGATCTGGAACTTCAGCGCCAGGTGCCGGACCAGCTTGGCCGAGGCCCGGTACATCGCCTCGGTGTACCAGGTGCCGTGCCCGGCGAAGCCCTCGTGCTCCAGGCCGATGGACTTGGCGTTGACGTACCAGTTTCCGGCGTGCCAGCCGACGTCCTTGGCCTTGATGTGCTGGGCGACGTAGCCGTCCACCGACCGCAGCGTGTAGTGCCACCCCAGGTAGGTCGGGTCCTTCACCAGGTTCACGCTCGGGCCGAAGTAGCCCTCGGTGTCGTGGATGACGATGTACTCGATCTTCTGCTGTGCCGGCCGGTTTCCGAGGTCGTGGTTGCCGTAGTCGCCCGGGTCCGCGCTGAGCTGCTCGTAGGGGGCGGGGATCCACTCGCAGGCCAGCCGGACCGGGCACTCCAGCCCGTCGGGCCGCTCCGCCCGGCGCAGGCCCAGCTTGTGCAGCCCGGACTGGTCGGGCGTCACCGTGGTGGCGGCCAGGGTCACCCGCTGGCCGTCGTCGGTGGTCCGGCTCGCCCCGAGGCCGAGCTGGTCGTAGACCTCGTCGGCGAAGGCCGCCGCCGCGTCCTCGGTGTCCGCGCCGGAGTAGCGGGCCACCGCGCCGTACCAGGCCGCCGGGTCGGTGGCGGCGCCGACCGGTGCACCCAACTGCTTCTGGTACGAGGCGAGCAGCGCCGCCCCGCCCCGGATGTTCGCGGCGGCGTCGGTGCGCAGCGTGTCCTCGCTGAGGCCGGTGAGCGCCGCGGCGGCGTCGAGCGTCTGCAGGGAGGCCTGCGGCAGCACGTCCTCCGCCGGCGCGGCCGCGCGGGCCGGGTCGAGGGTGAGCGGGCGCGAGTCGTCGCCCCGCGGGTCCTCGTCCTCGTCGACGTGGCCGCTGGCCGGAGTCGCGAGGACGTGCTGGGCGTCGGTGAGGTGCATCGGGCCGTAGCCGCCGCTGGTGCTCGGCTGGCCCGGGTGGGTGTCCCAGCGGGACTCCAGGTACGAGACGCCGAGCAGGACGTTCTGCGGCACGCCGTACTCCGCCGCGGCGGCGGCGTACTGGTCCTGGCGGTCGGTGGCGGGTTGGGTGGTGAGCGGTTCGGCGGCGACCGGTCCGGTCGCCACCAGTGCGGTGGCAGCCGCGACGGCGGCTGCCAGCAGCATCCGTCTGCCCGACGGCGGGGGTGTGAGGTGCATCGAACCTCCAGACAGGGATGGGGGTCACTGCGTCCCCAACCCTCACCCCGCGCACCCTCCGGGTCAATACCTTTCCAGCAAGTAATCTCTCGTGAAGAAATCCTTCACGTACGGAGTGTCATGGCCCCTTGGGTTGCGGAATGGTAACGACGCTCTCTACTCTGGTCAATCGTCGACCGCCAGCTTCACCGTCCAACCCGGGTGGTGACGGTCCGACACCGCCGAGTCGCCTCCGGGCGAGCCGGGGACCCAGGTACCTGGGGTGAATCCGCAGCCACTGCGGTAGGGCGGCTCCCTTCCCGCCCGAACCCGTCAGCTAACCCGGTAGGCGGCCAGGAAGAAGGAGTACGGAAGCCCGGTGGCACACCATGCCCCGCGGCCACCGTCGGGCCGGTCGGTCGACCGCTCGACGGCTGCGCCGCGTTCCCGCTGGCCCCGCTTCACCACCGCCCTCGCCGCCCTGGTCGGCACCGCCGTCGTCCTGACCGGCGGCGCCACGGCGGCACACGCCGACCCGTCGGTCGCCGAGATCGAGCGCCAGATCGACCAGGACTGGAACAAGCTCGAACCCATCATCGAACAGGTCAACGCCACCCGCGAGCAGCTCGCCGCCAAGCGGAAGCAGGCCGCGGCGCTGGCCAAGCAGATCGCCCCGCTCGAGGCGCGGGTGGACGCCGCCCTCGGTCAGGTGGGTGGGCTCGCCGCCGACGCGTACAAGGGCGACAACAACCTCTCCACCGTCAACGCGCTGCTGGGCAGCCGGTCGCCGAGCGACCTGGTCGACGGTCTCGCCCTGCTCGACCGCTTCGCGAGCCGCCAGCAGGAGCAGGTACGCGCCGTCGCCGAGCTGCGCGACGACCTCGCTGCCAAGAAGCGGCCGCTGGACGAGATGATCGCGGGGTTGGCGCGCACCGAGGCCCAGCTCGCGGCCAAGAAGAAGCAGATCGACGCCGAGATCGCCAAGCTGCAGAAGCTGCGCCTCAAGGTCTACGGCAACGGTGGCGGCGGCCCGCTGCGCCCGGCGCCCTGCCCCGCCGGCTACCCGGGTGGCGCGGCCGGCGTCGCGGTCAAGTTCGCCTGCGCCCAGATCGGCAAGATCTACGTCTGGGGCGCCGCCGGGCCGGACCACTACGACTGCTCCGGCCTCACCATGGCGGCCTGGGCCAAGGCCGGCGTCTCGCTGCCGCACAACGCGCGGCAGCAGCACGACGTGACCAGGCGGGTGAGCCGGAGCGAGCTGCGCGCCGGTGACCTCGTCTTCTACTACAGCGACCTGCACCACGTCGGCATGTACGTCGGCGACGGCTGGGTGGTGCACGCCTCCCAGTCCGGCAAGCCGATCACGATGAAGCGCGTCGACGACGGCCAGATCAACAGCTACGGCCGCCCGGGCTGACCGGTCCGTAGGGGCTCCCGCACGGCGGGGGCCCCTACGCCGGCGTCGTCGGGTCGGTCAGCGCGTCGGCCAGGTGCGCCAGTTCTGCCAGGACCGGCTCGGGGTGGGGCCGCGCTGCCCCTGGTAGCGCGAGCCGTAGACGGCCGAGCCGTACGGGTGCTCGGCCGGCGACGAGAGCCGGAAGATGCAGAGCTGGCCGATCTTCATGCCCGGCCAGAGCGTGATCGGCAGGTTCGCCACATTGGACAGCTCCAGCGTGACGTGACCGGAGAAGCCGGGGTCGATGAAGCCGGCGGTGGAGTGGGTGAGCAGGCCGAGCCGGCCCAGGCTGGACTTGCCCTCCAGGCGCCCGGCGAGCTGGTCGCCCAGCGAGATCACCTCCAGCGTGGAGGCGAGCACGAACTCGCCCGGGTGCAGCACGAACGGCTGGCCCTCGGGCACCTCCACCATCGAGGTGAGGTCGTCCTGCTGCACGGACGGGTCGATGTGCGTGTAGAGATGGTTGTTGAAGACCCGGAACAACCGGTCCAGACGGACGTCGATGCTGGACGGCTGCACCAGCGTGGGCTCGAAGGGCTCCAGCGCGAGCGTGCCCGCCTTGATCTCGGAGACCAGGTCGCGGTCGGAGAGCAGCATCGGAACACCATAGCGACCGGTACGGGTGACCTGCGTGTCGGACTACATCTTCGTACACCTGTTCGATAGAATGTCCGCATGGCTTCCTGGTCCGAATTCGCCGCCGACGAGCCCCGCCTCGCCGACGAGATCCGCCTCCTGTTGCAGCAGTACGGGCCGGGTTTCGGCTACCTCGCCACGGTCCGCGCCGACGGCGGCCCGCGCGTGCACCCGGTCTCCCCGGTCATCACCGACGACGGCCTCTGGTGCTTCGTCATCGACTCGCCCAAGCGCCGCGACCTCGAACGCGACGGCCGCTACGCGCTGCACTCCTTTCCGCCGGAGGAGAGCGACGACGAGGCCTACGTGGCCGGCCGGGCCCGCCCGGTGACCGATCCGGCGACCGTCGCCCGGGTGGCCCGCATCGGCCGGGCCGCGCCGCAGGGCGACTGGCGGCTGTTCGAGTTCACCGTCGACGTGGCGATGCTGACCCGCCGCGACCAGGTGGCCCGCCCCGGTGCCGGCCGGCCGGAGGTGCGCGTCTGGCTCGACCCGCGGGCGACCGCACCGGCCCGCCGTGACCCGCTCGCCCCCGAAGGCCGGCGCGGCCGGCACGGCTTCGACACCCGCCGCCCGGCGGCCTGACTCCGTACCCCGTGTTGCCGGCCCGAACAGAGCCGGTGCCGGCCCCGTCCGAGGACGGGACCGGCACCGGCGTGTGGTGCGGAGCGGTCAGGCCGCGCGGTAGGCGTTCCACGCGGTCAGCATGCGGCTCGCCTGTCCAGGGGTGAACTGGTACATGCACGAGTCGTAGGTGTAGTCCATGAAGTTGGTGATCGGGTCCAGGCCGGCGGTGGTGCAGGTGTCGCGGCCGGTCGGGCACTCGAAGGCCGGCGAGGCCTCGGCAGGGGTGTCGGAGACGCTGTCGCCCGAGCCCGAGCAGCCACCCTGGAAGGTGTGGTAGAGGTTCAGCCAGTGGCCGACCTCGTGGGTGCCGGTGTCGCCCTGGTTGTAGTTGGTGGCGGTGCCACCCGGCAGCGACTCGCTCAGCGCGACCACGCCGTCCATGCTGTTCAGCTTGCGCTGCGGGAAGGTGGCCCACCCGAGCAGGTCGTCGCTCAGCTCACCCAGGTAGAGGTTGAGCGTGTTCTTGCCGCCCTCGCGCAGCGAGGTCTTCATCGAGCGCTCGGCCGAGGAACCCTGCACGATCGGGTACCAGGCGGCGTTGGTGACGTGGTGCACCTTCGTGAGCTGGAAGCTGAAGGCGGTCGGGGCGCCACCGGTGGCACCGGCGTAGGCCTTGTTCAGCACGTCGATCTGCTGGGTCACCATCGAGTCCGGGATGTTGCCGCCGGCCCGGGTGCTGTCCCGCTGAATGACGTGGACGACGACGGGGATGGTCACCGTGGCCAGCGGGGCGGCGCCGGCACCGGTGCGGAACCTGGCCCGCTCACCCAGCGCGGCCGTGAGGTCGGCCTCGCGCTCGCGGACCTGCTTGGCGGTCAGCTCGTTCGGGTCCAGCTTGGCGTGGCCGCCCTTCTTCACCCGCGCGTCCGAGTGGACGTCGGCCGGCTCGACGCAGGAGCCGGACGGGGCGGCCGAGAAGGCCGAAGCTGCGGGGACGACGCCTACGGCCGCGGTGCTGAGCAGCAGCGCGAGGGTCGTCGACGCGACACCGGCGGTACGCCGGGTCAGCAGGTTGGGACGGAGTCCCATGGGCCCACCTCTTTCTGCGGGCGTGACAGGGGGTATGTCACGCCCGGTCGGAGAACGTGGAGGAGACGTTACATCCGATCGACAGATTTGAGAACGCCCATATGTTGCCGGGGTGAAACTTCTTTCTGCTGGCCGCGGCCCTGCGCCGCTGGTCGGGCGCTTGATCGACGCGCGGGTCCGCCGCGGGGGTACCTGGGTGCACGGGCGTGGTGACCTCAGGTACAGTGGTGCCGCCTGCGGGTGTAGTTCAATGGCAGAACATCAGCTTCCCAAGCTGACAGTGCGGGTTCGATTCCCGTCACCCGCTCCAGCGCGAGGCCCCGAGTTCAGGACAGGTTTCCTGGCTGGGGCCTCGACCGTTGCTACCGCTTCTCGTGCTGGCCGTGCCCGCTACGTGCCCCGATCCTCGGCTCTGCCCAACTGTGAACTGAGCAGGTCGCCAGGTACCCGAACGTGTAAAACGCGAACTCGTGCGGTTCCTACGCCCTCGGCGGCGCGCAACGATTCCAGGATGGCCGGGGCTCCGTCCGCGCATTGCGGTCCGTGGGCGGCTGCGCAGAGCCATCCCGCCCGCCGCCGACCCGAGCAAGCCGAGCAGACCACCGCACGGGCGGGTCGGCGACAGACGGGATGGCGTAGCACGTAGCTAGGAGGCAAGCTCTCGCTCACGTCCGGATGCGCCACCGAGAGGGGAACGTGCTTGTGGAGCGCTTCGAGACCGAGAGCCTGGCTCTTCTGCCAGGACAGCGGGTCCGGGCAAGAGTTCTCAGCCATCACTCTTGGGGTGTCACCACCGAAATCGTTGGCCATGAAGGAGTCGGCGCGTCGATAGACATGATTCAACAGTTCGGGCCGACGGTTGCTCAGGAGCCATACCCGCCGGTCGGTGCAGAGCTTGATGCGGTGGTGGAGCAGGTTCACAGGTACTTTCCTCCGGCATGGGTCCGCCTCAGCATCCGACAAGATGATCTAGAAGCGTTCCGGTGGCCGTGTGACTTCTGCGGACAGCCAACGACCCTGAGCCCCGGCGGCGACGGCGTGACTTTGGACGTGCGAAGCAACGACGGCCCCGGAAGTACGACCGTCGTCTCTCACCGGGCATGCCTCGCCGATCGCATTCGCGCCGAGAACCGAGGTGAGCAGGCACGGGTGCTCAAGGTTGGAAGGTAGCCACAGTTGGTTGCCTGGGTGTCAACGGGTCGACGAGGACCAGCGCCTGGCCATCAACGGCGGACCAGCGGTGACCGCCAACAACCGTCGAGCCAGACGCTCGCGTACACAGGTTGTCGGACAGGCCGGTGAGCCGGCTCCATGGTCGAGGCCCTGGTCAGGACACGAGTCCTAGCCGTGGCCTTCGACGTTCCGTAGCCTGCGATCGTTGCCCGTGCCATTAACCCCCGCCGGGAGGTGAGCGACCTGGCAGCGAAGCTGACCCGGGACCGGGCGATCGCCCTCGTTGAGCGGATCATGAGTCTCGACTACGCGGACGATGATGAGTTGGGTGGTTGGCTGGACCAGCTGGAGCGGGACCTGGTCTGCCCGGACGGCTATGTCTCCGGCCTGATCTTCTGGAATGACCCCGCGTTGACGGCTGCTGAGGTGGTTGACCGAGCTCTGGCCTATCAGCCGATCCAGATGCGGTCCACGCCCTGGACGACGCTGCCGAGCACCTAGCCTCGCCCTCCCCACGCCTTGGGTTCGCCTGTGCCGGCTGACTTCTTCCGCTAGCGGGCAGATTCTGCGGCCCACAAAAGATCAGTGATGGCAAACCCGGGCAAGTCAACTTCAGCGGCGGAAGTGATTCGGAACGTGCCACCCACCGCTTCAGGCGTCCAGCCAACGCTCATGGCGTACCGGGCAAGTGCCCGCACGTTCTCAGCCGTCGGGTACGGATACGTTTCCTCCCCAGGCGCCGGCTGGGGCCGGTCAGTGAGGTCGGCCTGCAGAGCGCGGCCGTTCTTTCCCGCTCCCCAGACGCGAATTCGGATGCAGCGACGGATACCACCATCAGGTCCAGACGCGTCGCGGATGTCGGCCTTCCAGGTGAACTCGTGACCGCCGATATGCAGCTTGCGTAGCCTCGACCTCATGTGACCGTGCCTCCAGTCCCGCAGATCCGCTTCGTCGTCGGCCTAGCTTGTACTGCCCAATTGACCGAGCAGGCCGTCCGCACCCTTGCGGACCGTCTGGTCCTGGTCATCGAGCAGGGTCGCGAGCACCCTTCGGAGGCCGGTGCGCCGAGGATCGGTCGAGTCGATCCAGAGGCCGTAGCTGATGGCGCCGTAAAGGTAGTCAGCGATTTCTGTTAGGTGGGTGTTGTCCACCTGTGATTCAACAAGATGCCAGGCCGCAGCGAACGGACGGAGCGCTGCGCTGTCACCGCGCTTGAGCAAGGCTTCCGCAGTGCCCTGGACGACACTTGTGTTGTCGTCATCCAGCAGGAGCTCCACGAGCGCCTGGTCGACGGTCTCGGATCCAGCGAACAGGCTCAGCTCGGCGCCGGCATGCGCCCGCTCCGAGTAGTCATCCGACCTGGCCAGACGCAGCAGTGTTTCAACCACGTCCGGCAACCAACCTCCTCTGTGAGCTGGTGGGCGGATGGTACAGCACCACGCCTCTGCGTTGGTGATGTTCGAGTCGCTGGAGAATCGCGGCGCCGTGCGCCCGATCGTGGCGCGGACGCTCAGGCTTGGATGCGACTGCGAATGTCCCCGGCGAGGGCTGCCTGGCTGTTGTCGTTGACCCGCAGGACGCCGTTCTCTGCCATCACCGCGTGGAACTGCTGCTCCTGGTACGGGACCCCGGGGGGCAGCGGTGCGAGATGCCAGTGCAGGTGGGCGTTGCCCTGCTGGCTGCCCAGGCTCATCGAGTACATCCGCTCGGTGGGCAGCGTCGCCGTGATGGCACGCGCCACCCGGTGCACGAGGCCTTGGAAGTGAAGGAATTCGCGCTGCTCCATGTCGTGCACCCAGCTCTCCAGGTGCCGCTTCGGCGCAACGAGGCAGTAGCCGAGCAGCGTCGGGTAGCGGGCGAGGAAGGCGACCGTGACGTCATCCTCGTAGACGAGATGGTGCCGGTACTCGGGGTTGCCGGCCAGGAACGCGCAGACGAAGCAGGGCCCCTCGCTCACCCGACGCGAGTACTGGTCGAAGTCGAACGCGACCCTCGCGGGCTGGTTCCCCATACGGCGAGACTAGATCGGCCCGGCCGCCGGCACTCGGCGGAGTGTCACCCGCTCCAGCACGAAGCCCTGTCCGTGGTTCGAGTCACAGCCGGGCCTTATTGTGCCTCCGGCCTAGATCAACCAGGAGGAAACATGGGCGCGTCCGGGTGGCACTACTACGTCCCATATCGACCGGATCTTCAGGCCGCGTTGGCCGAGCTGCGGCGGAACGTCTTCGAGGCCGGCGACTACTGGTGGGCGGTGCCCTACGAGTTCGGCAAGTCCGCCGCGGACTTCCCGGATCGACCACGGACCGAGGACGACCTGTGGGCGGACGAGTCCGTCCAGGAGTCCGGCACGCACTCGATCCTGGACATGTCGCACGTGCTGACCGACGGCGAGGAGCCCGACTACGGGACCATCCAGCCGGTTACCGAGGCAGAGGCGCTCGAGCGGGTGGGTGTCGCGAAGCTGACCCGAGCGCACGTCGAGGCGCTCGAACCACTCGCCGAACGGCGATGGTTCGGCCGGTGCGCAGTCCTGCACGACCCTGCCGGAGACCCGAGGGAGGTCTACTTCTGGGGGTTCTCCGGCGACTAGATCCCCTGCCGGGCTCGGCTCGGGGGACGGCAGGTGCGGTTCGACACGGGCCCTGACTCAGGCCGTCACGTCGAGCCGTTCAGGGGTTGGAGGCCGGCCACCTCTCCGTGGCAAGATCCGCTAGGTGCAGATCGGGATGCTGGGACCGTTCGAGGTTCGCATCGACGGCCACGTCCTGGCCGACGTGCCGGGCGCGCGGTTGCGCGGGTTGTTGATCGCCCTCGCGCTCGAACCGGGTCACGTGGTCCCGAAGGCGACGCTCGTCGACTGGATCTGGGGTGAGCATCCGCCCGCCGAGGCGGCGAATGCCTTGCAACGCCTGGTTTCCCGGCTGCGGAAGGCGTTGCCGGAGGGGTCGGTCGAGGGGCTGACGGACGGTTACCGGCTGACGGTGGAACCGGACGCTGTCGACGCCGTGCGGTTCGAACGCCTCATCGGGCGGGCCCGCAACCACGAGGATCCAGAACGGCTACGGCTGTTGCGCGACGCTCTCGCACTGTGGCGCGGTGGCGCCATGCAGGACGTCGGCCTTTCCGACAGTGCGGCGTTCGACGCGGCGGTCACCCGGCTGGAGGGCCTGCGTCTGGGTGCCCTGGAGGATCGGTTCGACGCGGAGATCAGCCTCGGCCACGGCGCGGAGCTGGTCACGGAACTGACCGACCTGGTGGCCGCGCATCCGGTGCGGGAGCGGCTGGTCGCCGCGCTGATGCGTGCCCTCGTCGCGGCCGGGCGCGACACCGAGGCGCTGCTCGTCTACCAGCGCGCGAGGGAGGCCCTGGCCGACGCGCTGGGTGTCGACCCGTCACCGGAGCTGTCCGCCCTGCACGTCGCCCTGCTGCGGGGCGAGTCGGGACGGCGGCGGGAGGAGAACCGGAAGACCAACCTGCGGGCCGAGCTGACCAGCTTCGTCGGCAAGGACGGGGATGTCGCCGCGGTCCGCGAGCTCATCGCCGAGCACCGGCTCACCACCCTTATCGGTCCGGGCGGCTCGGGGAAGACCAGGCTGGCCACGGAGACCGCGCGTACCCTGCTCGACGATCTGCCGGACGGCGCCTGGCTGGTGGAGCTCGCCGCCATCGGCGCGGACGGTGACGTGGCGCAGGCGACCCTCACCGGGCTCGGCCTCCGCGATGCCCTGCTCGGTGGGTCACCGAACCTGGAGCTGACGGACCGGCTGATCGCGGCGATCCACGACCGGGACGCGCTGCTCATCCTCGACAACTGTGAGCACGTGATCGAGTCGGCGGCGACGTTCGCCCA
This sequence comes from Micromonospora chaiyaphumensis, assembly GCF_900091435.1. Classification (GTDB taxonomy): domain Bacteria; phylum Actinomycetota; class Actinomycetes; order Mycobacteriales; family Micromonosporaceae; genus Micromonospora; species Micromonospora chaiyaphumensis. Next base: position 198,287 of record NZ_FMCS01000006.1, on the reverse strand, counting down.
TCGGGTGCTCGGGGAGTGCCAGCGGCTGCGGATCCTCGCGACCAGCCGGGAGCCCCTCGGCATCACGGGTGAGGCGCTGTGGCTGGTCGAGCCCCTGGCCCTGCCGGTGGGCGACGCCGACGCCGGCGAGATCGAATCCTCTCCCGCCGTCCAGTTGCTGCGGGACCGGGCGGGGGCGGTGCGCAAGGATCTCGGGGCCGACGCCCGCACGCTGGCGACGATGGTGCGGGTCTGCCGGGCGCTGGACGGGATGCCGCTGGCGATCGAGCTGGCCGCGGCCCGGTTGCGCACCATGTCCATCGACCAGCTCGCCACCCGCCTCGACGACCGGTTCCGGCTGCTGACCGGCGGTAGCCGTACCGCCCTGCCGCGCCACCGGACGCTGCGTGCCATGGTCGACTGGAGCTGGGAGTTGCTCACCGACGCGGAACGGACGGTGTTGCGGCGGCTCTCGGTCTTCTCCGGCGGGGCGAGCCTGGAAGCGGCCGAGCGGGTCTGCGCCGGCGATGCCGTCGAGCCGGAGCAGGTGCTGGAGTTGCTCACCGCTCTGGCCGAGAAGTCGCTGCTGGTCGCCGCGGGCGAGGGCGCGCCGCGGTACCGGATGATCGGCACGATCAAGGAGTACGCCGGGCACCGGCTCGCGGAGGCGGGGGAAGCGGACCTGGCGCGCCAGGCGCATCTCGCCTACTTCACCGCACTCACTGAGGCCGCGGAGCCGCATCTCCGCCGCGCCGAGCAACTGGACTGGCTCGCCACGCTGGGCGCCGAGCACGACAACATCAGCTCCGCGATGCGCGGCGCGCTCGCGGCCCGCGACGCCCACGCGGCGATGCGGCTCGCGGCCGGCGCCGGCTGGTACTGGTGGCTCAGCGGGCACAAGGCCGAAGGCATCGAGCTGATCATCGCGGCCACCGAGACGCCGGGCGAGGTGCCCGACGAGACCAGAGCCATCGTGTACGCGCTCGTCGTGCTGTTCGCCGGCTCCGGGCGGGCCGACGAGCACGACGCGGCGGAGTGGATCCACAGGGCGTACCGGTTCCGGGAGCGCAGCCGGTCCCGCAACCCGCTGCTGGGGCTGGTCGTGCCGCTGGAACGCATGTTGGAGGCGCCGGGCGCGTTCCTGCCCGCGTGGGAACCGTTGCTCGACGACGGGGACCCCTGGGTGCGCGCACTGGCCCGGTTCCACCTCGGCAAGATGCGGATCATGCTCGGCCAGGGCGGCCGGGACGCGGATGCGTACCTGGAAGGGGCGCTCGCCGAGTTCCGGACACTCGGCGAGCGCTACGGGATCTCGATGGCCCTGACCGAGCTGGCGGACCGCATCGCCGTGCGCGGCGAGTTCGCCCCCGCGTGCGAGCACTACGAACAGGCGATCGCAGCCGTCACCGAGGTCGGTGCTCTCGAAGACGTCATCCGGATGCGGGCGCGGCAGGCGCAGCTGTACTGGTTGCTGGGCGACGAGGAGTCCAGCGTTGCTGCGCTGGCCCAGGCGCGACGCTGCGCGGAGGGGGTCACCTGGCCGGATGCGCTGGCGGAGCTGGCCCTCTCGACGGCGGAACTCGCCCGTTGGCGCGGCAACGCCGAGGAGGCGTACCAGCAGATCGCCGTCGCGACGACCCTGCTGGGCGACGACGCGGAGCAGACGAGTGTCCGCGCGGCGACCCACCACCTGCTCGGCTGCCTCGCCGACGATCTCGGGGAGGCCCGCACGCACCACGCGGCGGCCTGCCAAGCGGCCGCCGAGGCGGGGCACGCACCCCTGGTCGCGCACGTGCTCGTCGGGGTGGCGGACCTGGCCCTGCGCAGCGAGGACGTCGCGCAGGCCGCGCGGCTGCTCGGGGCAAGCACCGGGATACGCGGGCTGCCGGATCGTTCCCAGCCGGATGTGGCGCGGATCGAGCACGCCGCGCGGAGCCGCCTCGGCGACGCGCGGTTCGCCGAGGCGGCTCGGGAGGGCGCGCAGACCAACTGGTCCGAGCTCGTCACGGTCACCCTCGCCTCCTGACCGTGGCGAGCGCCGTCAGCTCGCGGCGCGGTCAATGACGATGTCGCCGTGCCGCGTGCGGGCGTGCACCGTGAGCGCGTTGCCGGACGTGCCGCGGTTGTCCTGGGACGGGGCGGAGTTGCGTACTGATCCCCGCTTGCTGTCGGCGTCCACCCGGGCGGCGGTGCCCTCGCCGACGCCGATCTCGATGTTCCCGGAGTGGTTCCACAGCTCCGCCCGACCGCGCGTCAACCGGCCGATCCGGATGGCGCCGTCGCCGGTCTTGGCGGTGACGCTGCCGTCGGCGCGGTCGATGTCGAAACCGCCGCTGCCACTGCTGAGGTCGAGGTCGGCCGACGCATGGCCGATCCGGACCTGCCCGCCGGAGCTCGACAGCTTGACGGTGTTCGCGACCTCGCCGATCCGCAGGTCGAACGCCGCACCCTCGACGGTTGCGCGCTCGGCGATGTGGCCGATCGTGACCTCGCCGGCCCCGATGTTCGCCTGGAGCGCCCTGATGCGATCGAGCCGCACCCGGCCGGATGCCATGTGCAGCTCGCACTCCCCGAACGAGCCGTCCGCCCGGACGTCCGAGTGGGCCAGGTACGACACCAGGCTGGAGCCGGCGGGCAGGTCGATCGTGATGGCGACGGAACCGTTCTTGTCCCCGGAGGCGGTCGTCTTGACCGTCAGGTGACCGCCGGCGAAGCCGACCTTGGTCTTGTCGGCCACCCGGACGTCCGACGGGCTGGCCTTGTCGATGGGTTCGACCAGCACGACGGTGTCGGTGCGGTCGCTCGCGGTGACCCGTACCTGAGCGCCGGCGACGACGACGGTGGCGACGACGGGTCCGGGCGTGGCGAAGGTGGGCACGATGCTTCTCCTCTTGTCGCTGCGAAATCTTCGGGTCCCGGCCGGGTGACGGCGCGCGCTCGTTCCGGGCGAACGCGCGCCGTCACCGGCCGTCGGAAGGAGGTCAGGCGCGCTTGTTGAAGGTGGACCGCGCCCACAGGTAGCCGACCAGGGCGATGCCGATGCACCAGGCGACGGCGGTGATCGTGTCGCCGGTGTCCGGTGCACCGTTGAGCAGCCCGCGCAGGGTCTCGATGATCGGCGTGAAGGGCTGGTACTCGGCGAACTGCCGCAAGCCCGGCCCCATCTTGTCCGCCGGCACGATCGCGCTGCTGAAGAACGGCAGCATGACCAGCGGCACCGCGGCCAGGCCCGCCGTCTCCGGCGACTTCGCCGCCAGCCCGAGGGCGACCGTGAGCCAGCCGGCCGCGATACCGAGCAGCAGGACGATGCCGACCACGCCGAGCCAGTCGAGGGAACTCGCCGACGGGTTGAAGCCCAGCAGGAAGGCCACCCCGACCAGCGCCCCGATGGCGATGAGGTTGGTCAGCACGCTGGCGACGACGTGACCGACCAGCACCGCGCCACGGGAGACGTCCATGGCTTTGAACCGGTTGATGATGCCCTTGGTCATGTCGGAGTTCACCGACGTCGCGGTGGCCCCCAGCCCGTAGCAGACGGCCAGGAGCATCAGACCCGGCGTCGCGTAGTCGATGTAGTCGACACCGACGTTGAAGGCGTCTCCGAACATGTAGACGAACATCAACATGATCACGAGCGGCATCAGCACGGCGTTGAACACCGAGGTCGGATTCCGGGTGATGTGCTTGAAGTTGCGACGCAACATGACCATCGAGTGGGACTTGGCGCTCATTTGGCGGTCACCTCCGTGCCGTGGCCCGTCAGGGCGAGGAAGACGTCATCGAGATCCGGGGTGTGGACGGAGAACTCGTCGGCGCTGATCGCGTGCTCGTCCAGCCGGTCCAGCAGGGCCCGCAGCGACTTCGTCCCCCCGTCGCCGGGAACGCGCAGGGCCAGCGCCTCGTCGTCCCGCGTGGCGTCGGTGAGGACCCGCGCGGCGGCGTCGAGCTCGGCGGCGGTGGCGAACCGGAGCCGGACGTGACTGCCCGGGACCTGGCGCTTGAGGTCGTCGGGCGTGCCCTGGGCGACCAGGCGGCCCTGGTCGAGCACCGCGACCCGGTCGGCGAGCTGATCGGCTTCCTCGAGGTACTGGGTGGTGAGGAAGATGGTGACGCCGTCGGCCACCAGCTCGCGGATGATCTCCCACATCGTGCGGCGGCTGCGCGGGTCCAGCCCCGTCGTCGGCTCGTCCAGGAAGATGATCCGCGGCTTGCCGACCAGCGTCATCGCCAGATCCAGCTTCCGGCGCATGCCGCCGGAGTAGGTCGACGCCGGCTTCTGCGCCGACTCCACCAGGTCGAACCGCTCCAGCAGCTCCGCGACGACCCGCTCACCGGAACCCACGCGCTTGAGATCCGCCATGAGCCGCAGGTTCTCCTGCCCGGTCAGCAGCTCATCCACCGCGGCGAACTGGCCGGTGACCCCGATCGCCGCCCGTACCGCCCTGGTTTCGGTCGCGACGTCGTGCCCGGCAACCCGTACCGTCCCGCCGTCGGCCTTCATCAACGTGGTCAGGACGTTCACCGTCGTCGTCTTGCCCGCCCCGTTCGGGCCGAGCAGGGAGAAGATCGAGCCGGCGGGAACGTTCAGGTCGATGCCGTCGAGCACGACCTTGTCCTTGTAGGCCTTTCGCAGGCCTGATACCGCAATCGCTGCACCTGTCATGCGGCCAACTATCGGGAGCCGGCCTGTCACCCCCCTGACACGGCACTGACACGACCACTGACACGACGTTCGACCTGGCCGTTCGCTGTCGTCGGGCTCGTGACGAGCAGGTCCTCGTGATGGCTCCACAGCCACCGGAGGTACTGCTGGACCTCCTCCGGCGTGGCGATCCAGCCGTTGTCGAGGTAGGTGAGGATGCGCTTGACCTCCCCCGGCACGAGGTCGTAGGCCGTCGCTCCCGTTTCCGGGACCGGTGCGTCAGGGCAAACCGCCACGGGTAGCGGGATGATCGGAAGGCGAACGCCTTTCCGGCTGAACGCCTTGAGCACGGTGAGGTAGACGCGCGTCAGGTGGTACGGGGAGACCACGAGGGCGAGGCTGGCAATACCTCGGGTCTGCACCTGGTCGACGATCCATGCGGCCTGCACGCCGGTGTTGGGGGCCGGCTCGGCCTGGAGATGGATCCCACCGAGGCGACGAAGACCGAGACTCCGCAGGTAATCGAGGGTGATCTCGACATAGGTTTCTTCAGCGGGATTGCCGTTGGCGACCAGTAGATGGCGCAGCGACGAGTTTCCCTCCCAGGCGCGGATCGCATGGGTGAGACGCCATTCCTCACCCTGGCCGGTGGGCACGACGAGCGCGTCGACGTGGTCGGCGGCCGCCTGGGGCAGCGTCAAGATGACGGTGACGGTTTTCAGGACGTCCAGCAACTGGCCGGTGGTGACGTCGGCAAGATCCTTGTCCCCGACGATTCGAGGGGTTCCCGCGCCGGGTTGAGGCAGGGCGGCCATGCGTCCGATCCTGCCAGCCCGGCCGGATGCCGCGACAGCGTTGCGGTGCGGAGTGGAAAGCCCTGTCTATCCTTCGCGCCATGGGAGGGATCAAGCCATGGCACGTGTTCGTCCTGAGTCTCTGCTGCCTGCTGCCGACGGTTGCCGCCGTCGTGGGCGGAGTGTGGGCGGTTCGCCGGTCTCGCACCCGACAGCCCTGACCTACGACGACGGGGGTCAGCCGCCGAAGCGACACCAGGCGTCTTCGGTGACCGCGTTGACGCTGTCGCCCGTGGCGACGAGATCGGCGGCGGTGAACTGCACCGCCTCGCCCGCACGCCAACCGACGGCCCGCCGCGCGAGCTGGGCGTGTTCGGGAAACAAGCGGGCGAGATAGCTGCCCGCCGCGGCCTTCGAGATGATGTCGCCGCAGGCCAGCGTGTAGTGCAGCCGTGCTGGCCCCAGCACGAACCAGCTCACGATCCCGCCGTCCACGACACTGGCCGGGTCCATGTCGGCGAGTTCCGCCGCGAACGCCGTCATCGTCGGCTGCCAGTACTCCCGCAGGTTGTCGAGGTTGTAGCGGCGGAGTTGCTCCGGGTCGACCCGTACGCCCAGGTCGGCGACGGCGGGGCCGCGCACCGGGATGCCGTGGCGCCGGAGGGTCAGCCAGAGGACCGGGGTCAGTTCCCCGCAGGGCGTACCGGTGCGGAGTGCGCCGTCGACCACGAACGGGACGGCTCGGCGATCGGTGGGCCAGGATCGGGCCAGCGCGGGTTCGAGGTAGACCCCGTCGAAGTGGGGTGACGGTGGCATCGCGGCATGGACCGACGCGAGCCGGGCCAGATCGTCGTCGGTCGGCGGGCGCGACGTCAGGATCACCGTGTCGACGTCACTGGCGCCGGGCTGCCAAGCGCCGAGCGCGGCGGACCCGACGACGTAGAGACCTCGCACGTACCCGGGTAGAGCGTCGTCGACCGCGTGCAGGTAGCGCCGGGCCAGCTCCTCGATCACTCCGGTGACGGTAGCCGCCCACCGCAGGCCGGGCAGCCCGCTGAGGACGTGATCACTTCGTCAGGTCGAGGACGTGCCGCAGGGAGGGTTGGCCGCTGAGCAGCACCTCCTCGACCGGCACGAACCCCGTCCGCCGGAGCACCGCAAGCGAGGCCCGGTTCGCCAGCGCCGCCGAGGCGACCAGCTGCCGCAGCCCGTACTCCTCGCGGGCCAGCGTGGCGACCCGGCGGACACCCTCCCGGGCCAGGCCGCGCCCGGCGGCCCGCTCGGCCACCCGGTAGCCCAGCTCGGCGCTGCCGTCGGCGACGTCGACCAGGTTGAACCGGCCCAGCACGGCGCCGTCCTCGGGGTCGACCAGGACGTGGAAGTGGCACAGCCCGGTGTCCTGTTCCGTCAGCAGACCGATGAGCCGGTCGCTGAACTCGTGGAAGTAGTCGTCGCCGCGGTCCGGCACGAACCGGGCGAAGTACGACCGGTTCACCTGCTCGAAGCGGAGCAGCGCCGGGGCGTGCCGCAGGGCGAGCCGTTCGAGTTCGGGCATCAGGCGACGCTAGCAACCCGCAGGTCGGCCAGCAGACCCTCCACGGCGGCGAACTCGTCCGGCCGCAGCGGGCCCTGGGCGAGCGCGCCCGCGTTCTGCTCGACCTGGGCGACCGTGCGGAACCCGGGGATCGGGACGGTGGCCCCGCTGCGGGCCCAGAGCCAGGCCAGCGCGCCCTGTGTGGGCGTGCGGCCGCCGGTGGCGAACACCTCCCGCAGCGCCTCCACCCGGGCCAGCCACTCGGGTGCCCCGGCGCCGTCGCGGAAGTACGTCATCCAGTCGTAGCTCTGCGACCGCACGTCGTCCCGGGCCACCGTGCGGCCGTCGGCGTACTTGCCGCTGAGCAGCCCCATGGCGAGCGGTCCCCGGTTGATGCTGGCCAGCCCGGCCCGCTCACACAGCTCGATCATCGCCGGCCGGTCGGCCAGCACCGACATGTCGTGCTGCACCGCCGCGCAGTGCGGACCGGCGGCGGCGAACGCGGCGGCGCGTTCCGGGTCGTCGGTGCTCCAGCCGTACGCCCGGATCTTGCCGGCGGTGACCAGGTCCTCCAGCGGGGCGACGAGGTCCAGGGCCTCCGCCACCGGCAGGTCCCCGAGGTGGAGCTGGTAGAGGTCGACGTGGTCGGTGCCCAGCCGCCGCAGCGAGCCGTCCAGGCAGCTGCGCAGGTACGCGACGCTGCTGTCCGTGCCGAGCGCCTCCCGGGTCCGCTCGTCGAAGGTGAACCCCCACTTCGTGGCGATCACCACCCGGTCCCGGTCGGCGCCGAGTGCCCGGCCGAGCACCACCTCGCTGTGCCCGGCGCCGTAGCTGCTCGCCGTGTCGAAGAAGGTGACGCCGAGTTCGAGGGCCCGGCGGACGGCCCGGGTCGACTCGGCGTCGTCGACCCGGCCCCAGCCGTACTGGTTGTCGCCACCGGCGTACGGGCCGCCGATCGCCCAGCAGCCCATGCCCAGCGCGCTGACCTCGATGCCGCTCCGCCCCAACGTGCGCTTCATGATCCGCTCCCCGTCCCGAGTCGTGGTTCCGCCGGTTGCCACTCTCCGGCTTCGAGCGGACTCGAAGTCAAGACCCCGGATACCAGCGCAGCTCGACGGTGTTGCCGTCCGGGTCGCGGACGTAGATCGAGGTGGCGGTGCCGCGCGCCCCGAAGCGCGGCACGGGCCCGGTCAGCACCGTGAACACGCCGGACTCGACCACCCGGCCCCAGTCGAGCGGCTCGACCACCAGGCAGAAGTGGTCCACGTTCGACCCCTCCGGCTCGCCGCGGACCAGGTCGATGATGGTGTCGGCGTTGACGCGTACCGAGGGGAAGGGCACCTCGCCGGCGCGCCAGCGGTCGACGCGTACCGGCGCCAGGCCGAGGGTCTCGCAGTAGAACGCGAGGGACCGTTCGACGTCGGTGACGGCGAGGACCAGGTGGTCGAAGCCGGTCACCCGCACGGCGCTCACCGGGTCTCCAGCGCGTACGCGTCGCGCAGCCAACCGGTGAACAGCTCTGGGTCGATCTCGTCCACGCTGCGCAGCTTCACCGAGGCCATCCGGCGCGCGCCCGGGACGAGCCGCCCGGAGTCGTCGGCAACGTCCTGCCCGCGCCACAGGCCGAAGGTGACGTACGCCGGGTACGCCTTGACGAGGCACACCGGGGTCTGCCCGGGCCGGTCGCCCAGCCCCCACACCGGGTGGCCGTGCCACATGGCGCCGGTGGCCTCCGGCAGTGCGGCCCCGATGACGGAACGCAGCTTGTCGGCGGCCTCGCGCAGCGGCGCGTCGAGGCCGGTCAGATAGGTGGTGACGGGATCCATGCGGTCCTCCTGAGTGCGGTGGGAACACCGTCAACACTCGTCCTCGCCGCCGTTCGGACCAAGACGCGATCGGGCTACGATCGTTGACCAGGATTCAACGATGGGGGCGGCGGGTGCTGGAGCGGTACGAGGTCGAGACGTTCCTGACGCTCGCCGAGGAACTGCACTTCGGTCGGACCGCGGAGCGGCTGCGGGTGACCACCGGCCGGATCAGTCACGTGGTGCGGAAACTCGAACGCCGGATCGGCGCGCCGCTCTTCGAGCGGACCAGCCGGGTGGTCCGCCTCACCCCGATCGGCGCCCGCCTCGCCGACGACCTGCGTCCGCTGGTCGCCGGCATCGAGGACGCCGTCCAGCGCGCCGTCGACGCCGGGCGCGGGCTCGCCGGCGAGCTGCGGGTGGCGTACGTCGGTGAGTCGACCGCTCCGGTGCTGCTGCGGGCCGTCACGCTGTTCGGCGAGCGCCACCCGGACTGCGTCGTGCACGTCCACGAGGCCCCCCTCGCCACCACCCGGTCGAGCCTGCAGGACGGCTCGATCGACGTGCTGATCGCCTCGTACCCCTTCGACGGCATGGCGAACGGCCCGGCGCTGCTGCACGAGGCCCGGGTGCTCGCGGTGGCCGCGAACCATCCGCTGGCCGGTGCGGAGTCGGTGTCGCTGGAGGTGCTGGGCGACCATCCGGTGGTGCAGTACCCGGCGGTGACCTCGGCCGCGTTCAAGCGGGACCGCACCCCGGACCGGACCCCGGCGGGGCGGCCGGTGCCGCGGGGCCCGGTCGGCGGCAGCTTCTCCGAGATGCTGGCCCTCGTCGCGATGGGCCGCGGGGTGCTGCCGGTGGGCGAGCAGACCCGGCACTACCACGCCCGCCCCGACCTGGCGTACGTGCCGATCCACGACGCGCCGCCGATCCGGCGCGGTCCGGTGTGGCTGGCCAGCAACACCACCACCCGGGTACGCGAGTTCGTCCGCGCCGCGGTCGACGCCAACCCGGCCCCGACGGCCTGAGGCTGTCGCAGCCGACTGGCAGCATGACGGTGTGCGGGACGAGATCCGGGCGCTGGTCGAGGCCCTCACGCCGGGCGACGAGCAGGAGGCGCGACACCGCGCCACGACGCTGGCCTGGCTGGCCACGACGGAGGACATCTTCCGCCGGGCGAAGCCGCGCACGCCCTCGCCGCACCTGGTGGCCTACTTCCTGCTCCGCGACGAGACGGACGGCGCCGTGCTGCTGGTCGACCACCGCAAGGCCGGAATGTGGTTGCCCAGCGGCGGTCACGTCGAGCCGGGTGAGCACCCCGCGCAGACCGTACGCCGGGAGATGGTCGAGGAACTGGGCGTGCCGGCCGTCTTCGCGCCGGCTTTCGGCGAGCGCCCCGCCTTCCTCACGGTGACCGGGACGGTCGGCCCGCCGGAGGAGCGGCACACCGACGTCAGCCTCTGGTTCGTGCTGTCCGGCAGCCGTGACCAGAAGCTGATCCCCGACCCGGCCGAGTTCCGGGCCGTCCGCTGGTGGACGCCGCGCGAGGTCGCCGGGGCCGATCCGGGCACCGTGGAGCCGCACCTGGCCCGGATGCTGGCGAAGGTCAGCTGTGTCACACGGTCAGGGGCTGCAGGTCCCGGCGCGGCGTCAGCGCGGTGAGCAGCAGGACCAGCGCGCTGGCCAGGCCGACCAGGAAGAACAGCGAGAGGGTCGGCTGACCCAGCCACTCCCAGAGCGGGTGCCAGCTCGGGTGCGGCTCGTCGAGGTGGTGCCGGGCCAGCGACGAGGTGGCGAGCAGCACGGGCACCCACCAGAAGAACAGGGTGACCCCGAGCAGCAGCGGCGCCCGACGCCGGCCCTCGGTGCGCCGGCTGGCCCAGGCGAAGACCAGCCAGGCCAGCGCGCCCCCGGCCAGGCCGGCCAGCACGGCGACCGGCAGCACGGCCGGCGGCGCGGCCCGCTGCAGCGCCACCCCGAGGTACGAGCCGAAGGACCGGGGATCGTCGAAGGTCGCCCGCAGCACGGTGTCGCCCCGGCGGGCCACGAGGACGGTCTCGACCGGCTGGCTCGCCGGGTCGCAGCGCGGGTCGGCGCAGGTCTGCAGCACCTCGGAGGTCGGCTCGTACACCTGCCAGCCGGCGGCCCGGAGGCGCTGCTGTGCCGTGGCCAGCGTCTGCGCCTCCGGCGTCGGCATCGGGCCGGTCGCCGAGCCGCCGGCCGCCCCCTCCTCGTATTCGCCGCCGTCGCCAAGCAGCAGGCTGCGCAGGGACGCCCGGGACAGCGGCTGGCCGTAGATGACGAACAGGGCGGGGGCGGTCGACACGTCGTCGTTCAGCCGGTGGCCGGGAAACGCCTCGGTGAAGACCGCCGTGAATTCGGCCCGATCGGGCTGGGGCCGGGACGTCTCCCAGGCCGTCCGGGCGGCCAGCGCACCGGTGAACAGCCCGCAGATCAGCGCCGCGAGGACGGCCCAGACGCCGACCGTGCGGCTGGCCGGCCGGCCGAGGCGGCAGCGCAGGCCGGCCCGGACCAGGTTGGCCGCCTCGCGCAGGGTGGGCCGGGTCCGCCCGGCGGGCGCACCGTCGAGCAGCAGGCCGAGGATCTCGTCGCCACGCTCCCGCCGGTACGCGCGGGGATAGGCGAGCAGCAGGCGCCGGTAGCGGCGGGCGAGCGACATGGTCTCCCCTGCGGTCGGAAGGCGTGGGCGGGAGGCGGGTCAGGCGGTGCGGGGGCGCAGGGCGCGCAGCCGGGTCTCGGCGGCCGCGGTGAGCTGGCGCAGCCGGGCGGTCTCGGTGCGGAGGGCGTCGAGGCCGGTGGAGGTGAGCCGGTAGTAGCGGCGCAGCCGGCCGTCGACCACCTCCTCCCGGTCGGGCTCGACGAGGCCCTGGGCGGTGAGCCGGTCCAGTGCCGTGTAGAGGGTGCCGGGGAGCAGGGTGACGCGTGCGGCGGAGAGCGTGGTGACCTCCTGGATGATCCCGTAGCCGTGCCGGGGGCCGCCGGCGAGCGCCGTGAGGATCAGGAACGTGGGCTCCCGCATCTGGGTCACCGCGGCAACATATATAAGTGATCGATACATCGTCAATGCCTTGACCCTGCCCCTACGGCAAGGCCCAGCGTGGTCCCTGCCGGTCGCCGTGACCGGCACGGGGAGCGCGACCGGCGCGAGGAGGATGGGTCCGTGGAGCTGCTCACCATCGGGGCGTTCGCCCGCGCGGCGCGCCTGACGCCGAAGGCGCTGCGGCTCTACGACGAGCTGGGGCTGCTGCCGCCGGCCGCCGTCGACCCGCACTCGGGCTACCGGTACTACGCGCCGGCCCAGCTCGACCGGGCCCGGCTGATCGCCGCGCTGCGCCGGGCCGGCATGCCGCTGGCCGAGATCCAGGCCGTCTGCGGCCTGCCGCCGGACGCCGCCGCCGAGGCCGTCGACGCCTGGTGGCGGCGGGTCAGCGCGGACACGGCCGCCCGCGGTCGCGCCGTCGCGCTCCTCGTCGACCAGCTCACCGAGAGGGGCACCACCATGTCCGAGACCACCTTCCGGTACGCCGTCCGCTGCGAGACCGGCACCGTCCGGGACTCCAACGAGGACACCGCGTACGCCAGCGGAACCCTGCTCGCCGTGGCGGACGGCATGCGGGGCCCGGGCGGGGCCGCCGCCAGCACCACCGCCGTGGACGCCCTGCGGCCGCTGGAGCCGGTCGACGCGCCGGCCACCGAACTGCTCACCGCGCTGGCCGAGGCGGTGGGCGCCGCCGACCGGGCGGTACGCGCGCACGCCACCGACGCCCACCAGCCGGTCACCACGCTCACCGCCATCCTGCGGCGCGGCACCCGGCTGGCCCTCGTGCACGTCGGGGACACCCGGGCGTACCTGCTGCGGGGCGGCGAGCTGTCCCGGCTCACCCAGGACCACACCTACGTCCAGTCACTGGTCGACCAGGGAAAGCTCAGCCCGGTGGAGGCCGCCGGGCACCCGCAGCGGGCCCTGCTGGCGCGGGCGCTCGGGGCCGGCGAGGTCGAGGCGGACCTGGCGCTGCGGACCGCCCTGGCCGGCGACCGCTACCTGCTCTGCTCCGACGGGCTCGCCGCGGTGGTCGAGCCCGAGGCGTTGCACGACGCGCTCGCCGGGGCCGACGACCCGGAGACCGCCGTCGGGCGCCTGGTCGACCTCGCGTACGAGGCGGGCGCACCCGACAACATCGCCTGCGTGGTCGCCGACCTGGTGGAGGGTTAGTCCCCCCGACCCGGGTCGGCCTGTCCGACCCGGGTCGTACCCTGGCGATCATGCGAATCGGCATCGTGATCCTGCCCGACCAGCGCTGGTCGGATTCCCGGCGGCGCTGGCAGCAGGCGGACGAGTGGGGCTTCGACCACGCCTGGACCTACGACCACCTGGGGTGGCGCGACCTGGTCGACGGCCCCTGGTTCGACTCGATGACCACGCTGACCGCCGCCGCGACCGTGACCTCGCGGATCCGCCTCGGCACCCTGGTCGCCTCGCCCAACTTCCGGCACCCGGCGGCGTTCGCCCGGCAGGTCACCGCGCTGGACGACGTCTCCGGGGGGCGGGTGCTGCTCGGCCTCGGGGCCGGGGGCATCGGCTTCGACTCGGCGGTCCTCGGCGGCGAGACCCTGCCGCCCCGGCAGCGGGTCGACCGGTTCGCCGAGTTCACCGAGCTGCTCGACCTGGTCCTGCGGGAGGACGGCACGACCTGGCGCGGCGAGTGGTTCGCCGCGGTCGACGCGCGGAACAATCCCGGCTGCGTCCAGCAGCCCCGGGTGCCCTTCGTGGTCGCCGCGAACGGGCCCCGCTCGATGCGGCTGGTCGCCCGCTTCGGGCAGGGCTGGGTGACCACCGGGCTCGGCGGCGACGACCTGGAGAGCTGGTGGTCGAGCGTGGCGGAGCTGTCCGCCCGGCTCGACGCGACGTTGGAGCAGGCCGGCCGCGATCCGGCCACCCTCGACCGCTACCTGTCGCTGGACTCGGCGCCGGCGTTCTCGCTCACCAGCGCGGACTTCTTCGCCGAGCAGGTCGCCCGGGCCGCCCGGCTGGGCTTCACCGACGTGGTGACCCACTGGCCCCGCGCCAGCAGCTGGTACGGCGGCGACGAGGCGGTGCTGGTCGAGGCGGCGGAGCTGCTGCCGGAGCTGCGCCGGGCCTGACCGGTCAGGTGCCCAGGTCGCCGGTGCTGATCCCGCCGTCCCCGGCGGAGACCAGCCGGAACCGGATGCAGACCACCTGGGTGTCGTCGTCGACCGGGAAGCCCACCCGGGCCCAGTAGCGGCGGTGGCCCTCGCGCCACTCCTCGATGGACCGGTCGCCCTCGCCCTCGGAGCGGGCGAAGTCCCACGACACGTCGGCGAAGCGGACCACCTCGACGCCGGTGACCTCGACCACGCCGATCAGCTTGTCGTCGTCGTCCACCAGGACGAGCCGCTCGCCGACGTGCTCCAGCTCCTCGTTCTCGGTGGCGTACTCGTCGGTCAGCAGACCGGCGGTGGCGGTCTTCACGCCGGACAGCACGAGGGCGTTGAGGGTGGTGCGCAGCTCGCCGGGCGTGCCGAGGGCGAGGGTGCGGAGTCCACCGATGCGGGGCCACATCCTGCCGAGGCTAACCGCCGGCCGCCGGCCCGTCGCGGGATTTCGGCCGCCCCCACGGACCCCTCGGCGGGACTAGCGTGGTCGGCATGGCGGATCGACGGGCGGTGCTGGTGCCGGGCCGGGGTTACGACACCCGGGCTCCACTCTTCGCGTACGTGGGGGAGGCGCTGCGCCGCCTCGGCTTCGAGGTGCACGAGGTGACCTGGCAGGTGCCTCGCGACCTGCGCATCGACCGGGCCCCGGAGTGGGTGGCCGAGCAGGTCGTCCCGGTGCTCGACGAGGTCGACCTGCTGGTCGGCAAGTCGCTGGGCAGCTTCGCCACCCCACTCGCCGCCGACCGTGGGCTGCGCGCGGTCTGGCTGACCCCGCTGCTCAACAACCCGGACGTGGTGGACGGGCTGGGCCGGGCGAGCGCCCCCCGCCTGCTGGTCGGCGGGACCGCCGACCCGTCGTGGCAGGGCGAGACCGCCCGCCGGCTCAGCCCGCACGTGCTGGAGGTGCCGGACGCCGACCACTCGATGCTGGTGCCCGGCCCGCTGGCGCGGTCCGCCGAGGCGCTGGGCCGGGTCTGCACCGCCGTCGAGGACTTCGTTCAGATGAGCTGGCCGGCGTAGCCGGCGGCAGCCAGCACCCGGGCGTCGCCGGTCGCCGCGTGCGCCTCCAGCACGGCGTCGGCCAGCTTCACCACGTGCGCGTCCCCGTGCCGCGCCGCCCGGGCGAACACCTCCGCCGGCTCCCGTTCCGCCACCGCGGGTGCTGGGGCCGGCGTGGGTGGGGCG
This sequence comes from Micromonospora chaiyaphumensis, assembly GCF_900091435.1. Lineage (GTDB taxonomy): Bacteria > Actinomycetota > Actinomycetes > Mycobacteriales > Micromonosporaceae > Micromonospora > Micromonospora chaiyaphumensis. The sequence continues at coordinate 183,152 of NZ_FMCS01000006.1, read as the reverse complement.
TACACCGACGTCACGGCGGCCGTGGCCGACCAGGCGGCGGCGACGCTCGGCGTCCAGAGCGCCCGGTCCAGGGCCGGCAGGGTACGCAGCACCGCGGTCGGCGCGGTCACCGCGTGCACCAGCATGACCGGATTGCCGTGTCCGAACCGCAGGTAGTCCAGGGCGGTCCGGTGCACCAGTTCGGTGAGGGTCCGCTCGGCCCCGGCGGGATCGGCGGGTGAGCGCAGCGCCGCGGTCGCGTCGGACCACCCGGGCAGGTCGGGCAGCCGGCCCAGCCGGTCCCGGATCCCGCCGGTCTGCGCCGGCAGCCGGGGCACCGCCGCGAGCGCGGTCGGCACGTCGGACCGCCCGGTGAGCGGGCCGGCGCCGGGCACGGGCTGCCAGCGCGCGGCCCAGTAGCCGAGCGCCTGGCCCAACTCGTGCAGCCGCTGCGGGTTCTCCCCGTCGGTACGCAGCACCCGGACCGCGTGCCCGACCCGGATCACCCCGTGGGTGGCCCCGGCCGCGATGCCCGGCAGCAGCCGCGGCCACCAGTCGCCGAGCACGTCGTGCCAGGAACGGTCGCGCAGTTCCCGGTCGAAGTGGGCGAGCCAGTCGCCGGCCCGTTTCGGGTCGCCCAGCGCGGCCCGCCAGTCGTCGATCGGCCGCAGCCCGCGCGGCAGCTCGTCCAGCCGGCGCAGGTAGTCGTCCAGCCAGCGGTGCACCCGGGCGCCGTGGCCGTGGCGGACCAGCGCCTCGACCGCCATGGGTCCGTGGTTGGAGAGCCAGCCCTCGTATTCCGGGCCGGTGCGGTGCAGCCGTTGGTACGCCTCGTCCAGGATGCCGTCGTCCATGCGCCGATCCTCGGAGTTGAAGCGCCCTTGAGGTCAACCCTCGGGCAACTGCTCCCCGGTGAGCAGGGCACGCAGCCGGAGCCGCTCGGCGACCGGCGCCGGACAGGTGGCGACGAGCGCGGCCGTACCCACGAACTCGGCCCCGCTGTCCTCCACCAGCCGGCGCAGCGCGTCGAGTTGCGCCCCGGTGGCCACCCAGTCGTCGGCCAGCAGCACCCGGTCGCCGGGCCCGAGGCGGCGGGCGTCCACGCCGACCCGGAGCTGCCGGCCCCGGTAGTCCGGGGGCGTCCCGGCCCAGCGCATCGGCCCGACCCGGCGCCGCTCCCCACCGTCCTTGTACGCCGGCAGGAACCCGGCGCCGGCGGCCACCGCGACCAGCGGGCCGAGCAGCAGCCCGGTCACCTCGGGGGAGATCACGACGGTCGGCCGGGCGGCCGGGAAGAGGCCGGCCAGGGCGGGTCCGACCGTGGCCAGCACCTCCGGATCCCGCCACCAGCCGGAGAGGTCGCTGACCAGGTGGCTGCTCGCGGGGCCGGGATCGACCCAGCGGAACAGCTCGACCAGGCGTCGGCTCAGCACGCCCTCCATCCTGGTGCACCGAGGCCAGGCGCGGCCGCACCGGCTCCGGCCAGCGCTCCTTCCGTCGTTCGGAGGAGGGCTGCTCGCTTGATCGGCTACACGTACCAGGGTAAATGCGGGCATAGCACCATGATCACGTTGACTTCCGAAGTGCTTCTCTCGTTACGGTCCGAGCCGGTTTGTTCCGCAGACGAAAGGACCGGGCGGTGGCTGGTAGGCACCTTCGTACCCGCAAGTTCTCCTCGCCGGCCGGCATCGCCGCCACCGCGGCCGTCGGCGTGGTGCTCGCCATCGGCGGCACTGTCGGCGCGGTCCAGCTCACCTCCGCCGAGCCCGCCGCCGAGCCGGCCGCCGTCGAGGCCCTGCCCAGCACCCTCGCCCCCACGTCGGCGTCCCCCTCCGCCTCGCCGAGCCTCAGCCCCTCGCCGAAGGCCACCCCGAGCCCGACGGCGACCCGGACCCAGGCGGCGTCCCGGAGCAAGACCCGGACCGCCAGCCCGAAGCCGACCGCGAAGAAGACCACCACCGCCGCGAAGGTCGTCGACAGCGGTTCCTGCGGCGCGTCCTTCTATGACGAGGGGCAGATGACCGCGAACGGCGAGACGTTCAACCCGGACGCCCTGACCGCCGCGCACAAGACCCTGCCGTTCAACACGAAGGTCCGGGTGACCAACCCGGCCAACGGCAAGTCGGTCGTGGTCCGGATCAACGACCGCGGGCCGTACATCGACGGCCGGTGCATCGACCTGTCCCGGGCCGCCTTCGCCGCGATCGCCTCGACCGACCTCGGCGAGCTGACCGTCAGGTACGAGGTCCTCGGCTGACCGGGTGGCCGGCGGCGATCGGGCCGGCGGCGGGATCCGGCCGGCCAGAACATCCTCGGACGACGGGCCAGGTTCATTCACCCGTTCACGTCCATCAGGCATGCTGTCCGGTGTACGCACGCAACCCTTCCAGTCGGGCCACGGCCCGCTGAGCCCCGGATCCCGCGCCGGCCTCGGCGCGGCCCTCGCGCTGCTCGCGATCGTCTCCGCCGTCGAGCTGGCCGACGGGCGCCCGGCCCACTACATCGCGCTCATGGTGGCCGCCCCGTTCCTCGCCGCCGCGCTCGCGTCCTGGCGGGTGGTGCTCGGGGTGGGCCTGCTCGCCACCGGGATCGGGGCCGCGTTCGCCCTCGCCGAGCAGACGATGTCGCTGGTCACCGCGGTCAACGTCGCCGGCATCGCGCTGGCCACCGCGATCGCCGGCGCGGTGGCGGCGGTCCGCCAGCGCCAGTCCGAGCGGATCGCGGAGCTGTCCCGGCTCGCCTCGGTGGCCCAGCAGGCGGTGCTGCGGTCGCTCGGCCCGCAGGTCGGCACCCTGGCCGTGGCCGCCCGCTACATCTCGTCGACGGCGACCGCCGAGATCGGCGGCGACCTGTACGAGGCCATGGACACCCCGTACGGCGTTCGCATGATCATCGGCGATGTGCGCGGCAAGGGCCTGGAGGCGGTGCGCCTGGCCAGCATCGTGCTGGGCTCCTACCGCCACGTGGCGTACGAGCGGGCGGACCTGCGGGCGGTGGTGACCGACCTGGACCGGGCGGTGGCCCGCAACGCCGGCGACGAGGACTTCGTCACCGCCGCGCTGGTCGAGGAGCGGGGCGGCACCCTCACCATCGTCAACTGCGGCCACCCGCCACCGCTGCTGCTGCGCCGGGGCGCGGTCATCCCGCTCGAACCGCCGGCGCCCGCGCCGCCCCTCGGTTTCATGCCGGTGGTCCGGCCCCGGGTGGAGCGGCTGGAGCCGGGCGACCGGCTGCTGCTGTTCACCGACGGGCTGGGCGAGGCGCGCCGGGACGGGGAGTTCTTCCCGACGGCCGACCGGGCCTGGCGGCTGCTCGGCCACGGGACGGTCGCCGACGGTCTGGCCTCGCTGGAGACCGCCCTTGTCGAGTGGGTGCACGGCCGGCTGGACGACGACATCGCGCTGGTGCTCATGGAATACACCGGGCCGCGCAGCGCCACGGCGGCGCCCGTGCCGAGCTGGGAGGTCGGCGCGGCCGAGAGCTGAGTGGCCGGGCCACCATCGGGTGAACCGGAAGTGTGTAATCGCTGTCACTTCGGAGATCGGCTTGTCGTTGGCTACCCGCGAGTAATACAGTCTGGAGTTACTGATCGGTAACACCTGTCCGGAAGCGGGGCCAGCGAGCATGACCCACTACAAGAGCAACCTTCGGGACCTCGAGTTCAACCTCTTCGAGGTCTTCGGGGCGGACCGGACGTTCGGCCAGGAGCCGTACACGGACCTGGACGTCGACACCGCCCGTAGCTTCCTCTCCGAGGTCGACCGCCTGGCCCGCGAGGACCTGGCCGCCAGCTACTCGGACAGCGACCGCAACCCGCCGGTCTTCGACCCCGCGACGCACACCGCGCCGCTGCCGGAGTCGTTCAAGAAGTCCTACCAGGCGTTCATGGACTCCGAGTTCTGGCGGCTGGACCTGCCGGAGGCCCTCGGCGGCACCAACGCCCCCCGCGCCCTCTGGTGGTCGCTCGCCGAGCTGGTGCTCGGCTCCAACGCTCCGATCTGGATGTACGCCTCCGGCCCGTCCTTCGCGCACGTGCTGCACGTCGAGGGCACCGAGCAGCAGAAGAAGTGGGCCCGGCTCTTCATCGAGAAGCAGTGGGGCTCGACCATGGTGCTGACCGAGCCGGACGCCGGCTCGGACGTCGGCGCCGGCCGCACCCGCGCCATCCCGCAGCCGGACGGCTCCTGGCACATCGAGGGCGTCAAGCGCTTCATCACCTCCGGCGAGCACGACCTCACCGACAACATCGTCCACTACGTGCTGGCCCGCCCGGTCGGCGTCGAGGGTGCCGGTGGCCCGGGCACCAAGGGCCTGTCCCTCTTCGTCGTGCCGAAGTTCCACTTCGACGAGGAGACCGGCGAGCTGGGCGAGCGCAACGGCGTCTTCGCCACCAACGTCGAGCACAAGATGGGCCTGAAGGTCTCCAACACCTGCGAGGTGACCTTCGGCGAGCACGGCGTGCCGGCCAAGGGTTGGCTGCTCGGCGAGAAGCACGACGGCATCCGGCAGATGTTCATGATCATCGAGTACGCCCGGATGATGGTCGGCACCAAGGCGATCGCCACCCTCTCCACCGGCTACCTGAACGCGCTGGAGTACGCCAAGAACCGGGTGCAGGGCGCCGACCTGGTCCAGCAGACCGACAAGACCGCCCCGCGGGTGACCATCACCCACCACCCGGACGTGCGCCGCTCGCTGCTCATGCAGAAGTCGTACGCCGAGGGCCTGCGCGCGCTGGTCTGCTACACGGCCAGCTGGCAGGACAAGGTCGCGATCGCCGAGGCGGCCGGCGACGAGAAGGCCACCAAGCTGGCCAAGCGGGTCAACGACCTGCTCCTTCCGCTGGTCAAGGGCGTCGGCTCGGAGCGGGCGTACGAGCTGCTCGGCCACGAGTCGCTGCAGACCTTCGGCGGCTCCGGCTTCCTCCAGGACTACCCGCTGGAGCAGTACGTCCGGGACGCCAAGATCGACACCCTCTACGAGGGCACCACCGCGATCCAGAGCCTCGACCTGATCTTCCGCAAGATCGTCCGGGACAACGGCAAGGCCCTCATGGCGGTCGCCGGCGAGATCCAGGAGTTCATCGCCTCCGAGGCCGGCAACGGCCAGCTCAAGGAGGAGCGGCAGGCGCTCGGCAAGGCGCTCGGCGAGATCCAGAACATCCTCGGCGTGATGATGGGCTGGCTGACCGAGGCCCAGGGCGGCGACGCCCGTGCCCTCTACAAGGTCGGCCTGAGCAGCCGCCGGTTCCTGCTGGCGATCGGCGACCTGGTGGTCGGCTGGCTGCTGCAGAAGCAGGCGGACGTGGCGTTGAAGGCGCTCGGCGGCGAGGTCTCGGCCACCGACAAGGCGTTCTACACCGGCAAGGTGGCCGCCGCCCGGTTCTTCTCCCGCGAGGTGCTGCCCCGCATCGGTGCCGACCGGCGGATCATCGAGGGCGCCGACCTGGAGATCATGGACCTCCCGGAGGAGGCGTTCTGAGCCCCGCTGGGGTGATTCGACCCTGACGACCGGCGGCCGGCGAGCGCACAGCTCGCCGGCCGCCGCCGTGTTTTCACCCCGTAGCGGTAGGCCGGCCCCCTGGCGGGTAACCGCCGTGGACCACGACAGGAGCACGCCCAAGGGCCACCGCACGGGGGAGTGCAGCGCACATGGGCATTGGCAGCGCCATCTTTCTCATCGCGCTCGGCGCGATCATGACCTTCGCCATCCGGGCCAACGTCTGGTGGATCGACCTGCGCGCGGTCGGCTGGGTGTTCATCCTGGCCGGGCTGGGCGTGCTGCTCACCACGCTCTGGTTCTGGCAGGACCGCCGCAAGCGGGCACGCACCCTCATCGTGGAGGAGAACCGGCTCTCGCACCCGACCGCGATGATGCCCCCGCCGCCGGATCCGCCGCCGCCCACGGCCCCACCGTCCTGACCGGCTGAGCCCGCCGCCCGGCGGGCTCAGCCGCGTGCGGTGTGCCGGCCCGTGATGGGCGCCCCGCCCGGCGCCAGCTCGGCCCAGCGGGTGGTGGGCCGGTGCACGACCAGGTCCGTGGTGCGCAGCCCGTCCGGATCCGCCCGCTCCGGGTCGAGCAGCGCGGACAGCAGCGAGATGCCCGGGTTGTGGGCGATCAGCAGCACGTAGGCGGCCTTCGGATCGACCGCCCGGACCACGTCCAGCAGCGCGTCCGGGTGCGCGTCGTACGCGGCCGGCTCGTAGCGCACCGCCGGCACCGACCCCGCCGGGCCCCCTTCCGGCGGGGATCCCGTCGCGCCCAGCGCGACCCCGTGCCAGGTCTGCCGGGTCCGCTTGGCGGTCGAGCAGAGCACCACGTCGGGAAGGAGTGCGTGCCGGGCCAACCAGGCACCGGCCGCGGCCGCGTCGGCGTGCCCCCGCGCGGTCAGCGGCCGCTCCTCGTCCGGCATCTCCTGGGACTGCTCCGCCTTGGCGTGTCGCAGCAGCACCAACGTCCGCTGCTGGTTCCTGCCGTCCGTCATGCGCTCAGCTTGCCTGATTGGCGATCTCCGCGCCTGGGTATGTCGATGTGCGCCGCTACCTCATCCATGGCCGCGGCGGGCAGGAAACGCCAGCAGGACGCCAAGGAGGCGACGTCATGGGCATCGGTGCCAGCATCTTCCTCATCGCGCTCGGCGCGATCTTCGCGTTCGCCATCGACGCCAACCTGGGATGGCTGAACCTGAACGTGGTGGGCTGGGTGCTCATGCTCGCCGGGGTGGCGGGCCTGATCACCACTCTCTACTTCTGGAACAGCCGCCGCCGGGTGGTGGCCGCCCCGGTGCGGGAGCGCGTCGTCGCCGAGCCGGTCGTGCCGGTGCAGGACGACCGGGTCGTGCGCGAGGAGTACCGCGAGGTGCGCCGCCCGGGCTCGGGCTACCCGGCCTGACCGGCACCACGAACTGTCGAGGGCCCCGCGACGGCGCGGGGCCCTCGCGCGCGTTCCGGGCCGACCGGCGTCAGGCGAACAGCGCGAAGTAGATCGCGACGTGGTGGCAGATGGCCGCGACCAGCGTGCAGGCGTGGAAGAACTCGTGGTGGCCGAAGACGGTCGGCCACGGGTTGGGGCGGCGCAGCGCGTAGAAGACGGCGCCCACGCTGTAGATCGCCCCGCCGACGCTCAGCAGGACCAGGGCGGTGACGCCGCCGGCGTGCAGGATCTCCGGCAGCATCGTCACCGCGACCCAGCCGAGCGCCAGGTAGAGCGGGGCGGAGATCCAGCGCGGCGCGTGCGGCCAGATCAGCTTGACCGCCACTCCGGCCAGCGCACCGCCCCACACCAGGCTCAGCATGATCGTGGCGTGCCGGGTGTCCAGCAGCAGCGCGCAGAACGGCGTGTACGTGCCGGCGATGAACACGAAGATCATCGAGTGGTCCAGCCGGCGCATGATCTGGTAGCCCCGCTCCGACCAGACCCGGCGGTGGTAGAGCGCGCTGGTGCCGAAGAGACCGCACACGGTGAGGCTGTAGATCAGGCAGCTCACCAGCGGGGCCCAGCCGGGCCGGGCGGCGGCGATGGAGCACAGCACGATGCCGCAGACCAGCGCGGCGAAGAACGCGTAGGTGTGCAGCCAGCCGCGCATGCGGGGTTTCCCGATGTCGACCGGCTTGAGCCGGAGCGGTGCGGAGGTGGTCACGCCCAACAGGTTACGACACCGTAGGTTACTTGCAAGTAGTGTGGACCGTCACGGTCGCCGACGCGAGGATGACGGGATGCGGATCAGGCCCGTCGGCGCGCACGCCCTGCTGCTCGACTGCGGCGGCCCCGAGCAGGTCGAGGCGTGGCGGGCCGAGCTGTGGCGCCGCCGGGCCGCGGGTGAGCTGAGCGCCGTCGAGATCGTCCCGGCGGCAGCCACCGTCCTGCTCGACGGCGTGCCGGACCCGGCGACGGCCGCCGCGCGGATCGCCGGATGGACCCCGGCAGGCGTCGCCGCCAGCAGCGGCACCGCCGAGGTCCGGGTCCCCACGGTGTACGACGGCGCGGACCTGCCCGCCGTCGCCGAGCACTGGGGCGTCGACGCGCCCGCCGTGGTGGAGCGGCTGCGGCGGACCGAGTTCCGGGTGGCGTTCTGCGGGTTCGCGCCGGGGTTCGCGTACCTCACCGGGTTGCCGGCCGAGCTGGCCGTGCCCCGGCTCGCCACCCCGCGTACCCGGGTGCCGGCCGGCTCGGTGGCGCTGGCCGGCCCGTACGCCGGCATCTACCCGACCGCCTCGCCCGGCGGCTGGCTGCTGGTCGGGCGGACCGACCTGGTCCTCTTCGACGTCCACGCCGACCCGCCGGCCCGGCTCAGCCCGGGCACCCGGGTCCGGCTGGTCAGCCCGTGATCGAGGTGCTCCGGGCGGGTGCCCTCACCACCGTGCAGGACCAGGGCCGCCCCGGCTGGGCCCACCTCGGCGTGCCCCGCTCCGGCGCGCTCGACCCGGCCGCCCTGCGGCTGGCCAACCGGCTCGTCGGCAACCCCGAGCACGCCGCCGGGCTGGAGATCACCCTGACCGGTTGCGCACTGCGGTTCAGCCGGGCCGTCACCGTCGCGCTCACGGGCGCCGAGGTGGACCTGCTGGTCGAGCACCCGGCCGGGGCCGGTCGGCCCGGCGACCTGGGCCGGCCGCTGTCCCTGCCCGCCGGGGCGACCCTGCGGATCGGTCCGGCCCGCGCCGGGGTGCGCACCTGGCTCGCCGTCTCCGGCGGGATCGCGGTCGAGCCGGTGCTCGGGAGCCGCGCCACCGACACCCTCTCCGGCCTCGGCCCGCCCCCGCTGCGCGACGGCGACCGGCTGCCCCTGGGCGCCCCGACCGGCCCGCCGGCCCCGGTGGACCTCACCGCCGCCCCCGCGCTGCCGGCCGTGCTCCGGCTGGCGCTGCGCCCCGGCCCGCGGCAGGACTGGTTCACCCCCGCGGCGCTCGACCTGCTGCTGACCACCGCGTACGCGATCAGCCCGGCCAGCAACCGGGTCGGCGTGCGGCTGGCCGGGGCGATCCTGCCCCGCGCGGTGGCCGGCGAGCTACCCAGCGAGGGCCTCGTCCTCGGCGCGGTGCAGGTGCCGCCGAACGGCCAACCGCTGGTCTTCCTGGCCGACCACCCCACCACCGGCGGGTACCCGGTCATCGGGGTGGTGGAGGACGTGACCCCGCTCGCGCAGGCCCGCCCAGGGACTACGGTGACGTTCCATGGACCTCAACGCTGACCTCGGTGAGGGATTCGGCATCTGGCGGCTGGGCGACGACGAGGCCCTGCTGGGGCTGGTCACCTCCGCCAACGTCGCCTGCGGCTTCCACGGTGGGGACGCGTCCACCATGCACCGGGTCTGTGCGGCCGCCGCGCGGCGCGGGGTCACCGTCGGCGCCCAGGTCGGCTACCGGGACCTCGCCGGCTTCGGCCGGCGGCACATCGCGTACGAGTTCGCCGCGCTGCGCGACGAGACGATCTACCAGCTCGGGGCGCTGGACGCCTTCTGCCGGCTGGCCGGCACCCGGGTGCGCTACCTCAAGCCCCACGGCGCGCTCTACCACGCGGCCGCCTGCGACGAGGCCCAGGCCGCCGCGCTGGTGGCCGCGGTGAGCGCCTACGACCACGAGCTGCCCCTGCTCTGCCCGCCCGGCTCGGTGCTCGCCCAGCTCGCCGTGGGCGCGGGCCTGCGGGCGGTCGCCGAGGGCTTCGCCGACCGGAACTACCTGCCCAGCGGGCAGCTGGTGCCCCGCACCGCCGCGAACGCGCTGGTCAGAGACCCGGACGAGGTGGCCACCCGGGCGGTCCGGATGGCCACCGAGCGGACCGTGGTGGCGGTCGACGGCAGCGTGGTGCCCTGCCCGGTCGAGTCGATCTGCCTGCACGGCGACACCCCCGGCGCCGTGCGCTGCGCCGAACTGGTGCGGGCCGCCCTCATCGACGCCGGGGTCACCCCGACCCCGTTCGCCTGAAGGGAGGGGCCTGTCAGCCTTCGTCGAGGCCGCGCAGCACCAGCGGCAGGCGGGTCGCCCCGCCGGCCACCACGCGGATCGGCACGCCCCAGTCCTGCCGGGTGAGGTGGCAGGCCGCGTGCTCGACGTCGGCGTCGCAGGTGGCCGCCTGGGCGGTCACCTGGAGCACGCCCTCGGTCACCTCGCCGCTGAGCACCAGCCGGCGGGACAGGTCGGTGCTCGTCCCGGCGCCCTCGACCAGCAACTCCGGCGGGGACGCCGAGACCACCACGCGGGTCGACGGCCCGTACGTCTCGTCCAGCTTCTGCCCGGGCGCGGGCGTGAACACCACGTCGAGGGTCAGCTCGCCGGCCGCCACGTCGGTGGGCTTGCGCTCCAGCTTGTGCCGCGGGCCGTCCACGGTGTTCGCGCCCGCCGCGGTCAGCGCGCCCGGTGCCAGCCGGGTCAGCCGGTGCGCGGCCGACTCGACCACCAGCACCTCGCCCCCGGCCGTGAGCACCAGGTCGCTCGGCTCGGCCAGCCCGTCGGCCACCGTGGCGACCTGGTTCGTCTCCGGGTCGAAGCGGCGCACCGCGCCGTTGTAGGTGTCGGCGATCAGCACCGAGCCGTCCGGCAGCGCGCACACCCCCAGCGGATGCTGGAGCAGCGCCCGGTCGGCCGGGCCGTCCACGTGGCCGAAGTCGAACAGGCCCTGCCCCACGGCGGTGCCCATCACGCCGTTCTCCACGAAGCGGATCGCGCTGGTCTCGCTGTCGGCGACCCAGAGGCGGGCGCCGTCGGCCGAGACCGAGAGGCCGGAGGGCTGGGCCATCCAGACGTCCGGCAGCGGGCCGTCGCGCAGCGCCTCCACCGTGGTCCCCGCGTACATGCCGGCGGTCCGCTTCGCCGGGTCGAACCACCAGAGCTGGTGGATGCCCGCCATGGCGACGACGACCCGGTCGTCGTACCAGGCCACGTCCCAGGGGGAGGAGAGGTCGACCGAGCGGGCGTCGTGCGAGTGGTCGTCGACCGTCGAGCGCCACTGCCGCCCGGTGCCGGCGACCGTGACCACCTCGCCGGTCTCCAGCTTCACGCCGCGTAGCAGGTGGTTGACGGTGTCGGCGACGACCACGTCGTAGCCGGCCAGCTCGGCCACCGGCGGGGGCAGCAGGCAGAGGCCCTGTGGCTCGGCGAAGGTGGCCTCGCCCGCCGGGCCGTCGGCGTGACCGCGGTCGCCCGTGCCGATCCGCCGGATCACGGTCTCCCCGTCCGGGGCCAGCTCGACCAGGGAGTGCCGGGCCGAGTCGGAGACCAGCAGGTTGCCGCCGTCGAGCACCACGGCCTTGCCGGGGAAGCGCAGGGCGGTCTCGGGCTCGGCGGTCGCCACGTACGGGCCCTCGCCCCGGTGCAGGGTGCCCTTGGCCTCGTGGGTGGCGATCAGGTCGTCGATCAGCCGGGCCAGGCCCTCGGCGTGCCCCTCGCCGGCCATGGTGGCGACCACGTAGCCCTCGGGGTCGACCACCGACAGGGTCGGCCAGGCCTTCGCCGCGTACTGCTGCCACATGTCCATCTCGGGGTCGTCGAGCACCGGGTGGTGCACCCCGTAGCGCTCGACGGCGGCGGCGAGGGCCGCGGCGTCCTTCTCGTGCTCGAACTTCGGCGAGTGCACCCCGATCACGACCAGCACGTCGCCGTACTTCTCCTCGAGCGGGCGCAGCTCGTCGAGCACGTGCAGGCAGTTGATGCAGCAGAAGGTCCAGAAGTCCAGCAGGACGATCTTGCCGCGCAGGTCGGCCAGGGTGATGTCCTTGCCGCCGGTGTTCAGCCAGCCCCGGCCGCGCAGCTCGGGTGCCCGTACTCGTGCGCTCATGCCCCCATCGTGCCGCACCGTCGGCGGCGGCCGGCCCGATGGGGCGGTGAAGAGCGACACGGTCACCGGTCGGAGCGGGCCCGCCAGCGGGCCACCAGGTCCTCCTGCCGCGCCGGCGTGCCGGGGAGCGGGGCCTCGACGGGGTTGTGCAGCGCCTGGAGCAGCAGGGCCAGATATCGGTGCCGCAGGGCGGCGCCCCGGTCGGCGCTGGGGAGGTCCACCAGCATGACCGTCTCCAGCAGCAGCACGATGTCGGCACCGCTCACGTCCTCGCGCAGGTCGCCCGACTCGCGTACCCGGTCGAGAAGCGTGTCGGCGAGCCGGCTCGCCCGTTCGGCCATCCGGCTCAGCTCCGGGGTCGGGGTGAAGGTGCCGGCCAGCCGTTGCGCGAGCGCCTGGCCGCCGCCCTCGACGACCCGGTGCAGGCAGGCCACGTAGGCCTCCCACGGGGGCGCTTCGGCGGCGAGCGCGGTCTCCAGGTCGGCGATGTAGCGGGCCAGGCCGTCGGCCGCCAGAGCGCGCAGCAGGTCCTGCTTGCTGGGGTAGCGCCGGTAGAGGGCGCTGATGCCGACGCCGGCGCGGGTGGCCACGGCCGCGACGGGCGCGTCGGGATCGGCCAGGAAGACCTCGCGGGCGGCATCGAGGATGCGGCTGTCGTTGCGGGCCGCCTGGGCGCGGCGGCCGCTGAGCGGGCCGGTGTCGGGTGCGGACATCTGCCGACGATAGCAGTGGAACAGATCGTTCCGTTCTGCTACCCTAAAGCGGAACGAAACATTCCGTTCCCCGAAAGGATCGGCCTCGTGAGCTTCCCCGTCCTCACCACCGCCCTGGACCTCCTGCGCCGCGCCGCCGAGGGGGTTCCGGCCGACCGGCTCGACGACCCGACTCCGTGCGACCAGTGGACCGTCGGGCAGGTGCTCATGCACGCCGCCGGTGACCAGCACGCCTGGGCGGCGCACGTCGGCGTCGGCGCGCTGCCGGCGTACAACCCGTTCGACCCGCCGCGCGGCCACGACGAGGGCGTCCAGAGTGTCGTGCGGACCGCGATCGAGGCTGCCGCCGCGACGTGGGAGCGGGTCGACCCGGCGGGCGGGCCGGTGGGCACGCCGCTGCCGCCCGTGCCGACCATGGACCCGCAGCTCGCCGCCGCCGCCTGCGCGCTGGACGCCGCGGTCCACGCGTGGGACGTGGCGGTCGCCACCGGGCAGCCGGCGCCGCTCACCGCCGAACTGGCCGAGCAGCTCATGCCGGCGGCCCGCGCGACCGCCGAGCCGCTGCGCGGATTCGCGTACGCCGCCGCGCTGCCCACCGAGCCCGGTGCCGACCCGGTCGCCGCCCTGCTGGCCTACCTCGGGCGCGACCCCCACTGGCAGCGCTGAAAAGCGACGGCGGGGCCACGGATCACCGTGGCCCCGCCGTCGTGCGTGGTTGCTACTGGCCGGCCGGCTTGAGGCAGAGCACCCGGTTGCTCCCGTCGCCGGGAAGGACCACCTGGGGCTGCGCCGGGTCGGCGCACTTGTCCTTGCTGTCGACCTTCGACACCACGGTGAACGCGCCCTGCTCGCCGCAGTCGGCCGCCACCGCGGTCGTGCCGGACTGCTTGACGCAGGAGCCCACCGCCGGGTCGAAGCCCGCCGGCTTGTCGTCCCCACCGATCTTGCCGAGCAGGGTGAGCAGGCCGAGCGGCACAGCGAGGATGAGCACCGCGGCGATCAGCACGGCGGCCAGCACCCGGCCGTTGCGCACCTTCGGCGTGGGCGCCTCGGTCTTCGGCTCCGTCTCCGGCTTGAACGACTCGAAGCGGCTCTGGTCCGGGTCGCCGCCCGGACCCGCCTGCGGCCAGGCCGGCGGGCCCTGCTGCGGCGGCGGCGGGAACGCGGGCGGGAAGCCACCGGGCTCGCCCATCGGCCCCTGCCCCGGCACGCCGACCGAGGCCCGGCCGCCGGCCGGCGCACCGAACGGATCACCGGCCCCCGGCCCGCCGAACGGGTCGTGGGGGCCGCTCGGCGCGTTGAACGGGTCCTGGTGTCCAGCGGGAGCGCCGAACCGGTCCTGCGGCCCGCCGGGGCCACCGAACGGGTCGTGCGGCCCACCCGGGCGCTCGCCGTTGTGCGGGTGCACCCCGTTGACCGGCCGGCCGTTGCCGGGCGGGTCCACGAAGGACGGCACGCCGGGCGGGAACGGCGGCGGGGCGGCGGGCGACGACGGCGGGGCCGAGTGCACCGGAGGGGCTTCGGCGTAGCCGTGCGGGCGGTCCGACTCGTCCGTGCGGGACTGCGGGCCCGGCTCGGCGAAGCCGTTCGGGCCGTCCTGCCCGGGCGCCTCCTCCGGCTCCGGGCGGGCGGGCCGGCCGTAGACCCGGGGGCCCGGCACACCGGCCGTCGGCAACGGCTGGTCGGCCGGCGGCGTGACCCGGCTGGTCATCGGCACCGAGGCGCTGGCCGAGACCGCACCACCCGCACCGGCCTCCGGCGAGATGCGCGGCCCGGGCACCACCGGCCCGGCCGGCGACTGCGGCTCCTCGTGCGCCGGGCCGGGCGCGCCCCAGCCGGCGTCGGCGGCCGGCTCCGGCTCGTACGCCTGCGGGTTGCGCTCGCCCGGCTCGCCGCCGGCGTTGAACGGCGCGTAGTCGGCGGGCGGGGCCGCGGCCAGGGCGGCGCCCGGAACCCGCTGCTCCTGCGGCGGCAAGGGCACAGCGTTGGCCGGGGAGATCCCCGGGCCCGGGGCCGGCTGGTAGATCGGCCCGTCGTCGGCGCGGGTCGGCTCCCAGCCCGGTGACGAGGACTGCTCGGGCTGGGCCTCGCCGGCCCGGCCCCACGCCTCGCCGGGCGCCCACGGCTCGGCCTCCGGAACGGCCGGACGCTCGCGCGACCACTGCCCCGGGTTGTTGTCCTGGTTGCCGCCCCACGCGGGCGGCGAGTCGGGGGACGGGACGGACGCGCTGGCCCGGGCCGGCACCTCGGCAGCCGCCGGCGCGGCGGCGGAACCCCAGCCGGGCTGCTGCCGCGGCTCGTCGGCGGGCCGCTCCGGCTCACGCTGCTGCGGCACCGCCGCGGCACCGCTCCAGGCGGCGGCCGGACGCTGCTCCTCGGCGGCGCCCCAGGCGCCCGGCTGCGGTGCCTCGGCAGGCCCGGCGGACCGGCCCGCGGCCCAGCCGCCGGAGCGGTCCGGGTCGTCGTTCTGCGCCGTCGAGCCGTTCTGCCAACCGCCGGCACGGCTCTGGTCCTCGCCCTGCGACGTGGCCGGGCCGTTCTGCCAGCCGCCGGCCTGGCCCTGGTCGTCGCCCTGCCCGGCGGGGCCGGTCTGCCAGCCGCCCGCCCGGCTCTGGTCCTCGCCCTGCGTCGCGGTCGGGCCGTTCTGCCAGTGACCGGCCTGGCTTTGGTCGTCCGGTGCGGGCCAGGCGCTCTCCGGGTGGGCGGCACCCGGGACGGAGACCTTGGCGGCGGCGCGGGCCGTCGGCTCGGCCGGCGACCAGCCCGGGTTGGCGTGCTCGCCCTGCTGGCCCCAGGCCGGCTGGTCGTCCTGCTGCCGGGGGGCGGCGCCGACCGCCCAGCCGCCGGAGCGGCCCGGGTCGTCGTCCTGCTGCGCGGTCGCCGGGGACCACCCACCGGACCGGTTCGGGTCGTCCTGCGCGGCCGGCGTGGCCCAGGACTCGTTCGGCACGGTGGCGGGCGCGGGCACCTGGGCGGCGCCACGGCCACCCGGCTCGCCGGCCTGTGCCCAGGCGGGCTGCTCACCGGCCGGCGCCGGGGCGGCACCCCAGGCGGGCCCGCCCTGCTCGTTCGCCCAGGCGGGTGGGTTCGACCCGGCGGGGTTGTCCGACGGGGCGGCGGCCCAGGCGGGCGGCGCCTGCTCGTTGCCGCGGTGGGGACCGGTCTGCTCGGACGCGCCCCAGGCGGGTGCTCCCTGGTCGGGCGTCTCCCAGGCCGGGGTGGACTGCTCGCGCGCGGCCCAGGCGGGCTGCGCGGCGGGACCCCAGCCGCCCGGCTCGGCCGGCGGCGGCACCTGGGCGGTGGCCCGGCCGGCGGCGGGCTGGCCGCCCGGCGGTGTCCACGCGGGGGGCTGGTCGTCGGCCGCGGCCCACGCGGGGGCCGGCTGGGCGGTCCGACCGGCCGGCGGGGGCGGAGCCCAGCCGAGGTCGGGCGCGCCGTACCCGTTGTCCTGCTGCGCCGGGCGGTCGCCGTACGGCACCGGTCCGCCGGCGCCCGGCGACACCTCGCCCGGCTCCTGGCCGGGGCGGTGCGGGGCCTCGGACGTCATGGGTGCGCCTCCTCCATCACATGTCGGCCGCCGACTGCCGATCGGGACCGTCGGCATGGCTGCCGGCGTCGCCGGCAGGTACCGGCCGTGCGGGCTCCCCGCACCGTATCCGGTGGCCGCCCGGAGGCGCCCGGGGGAGCACGGGCCGTCACCGAACGTCACCGGACGATATCGATCGGTTGCTTTCGAGGCGATCGGTCCGGGGGCGGGCGGTTGGCGACCGAGCCCCACCGTACCGGGCGGTGCGGCGAGGTGGAATCCCGGTGCCGATCGACGTGAAACGCCGAAGACCCGCCCGGTGCCCGGGCGGGTCTTCGAACTGGAGGAGGTGAGGAAAGTAGTGGAGCGTCAGCTCATGTGACGCTGGGCGATGGCGAGAAGCTCCTCGCGGACCGCGGGCGAGTTGGCGGAACGCAGCGCGTGCTCGATGGCACGGGCGCGGCGGTTGGCGTCGCGGCGGTTGCGGATTCGCTCGATCATGCTCATCTGGGTCTCTCCTCCTGGCTATTCGGTTGTCAGCCCCTTGATGTCTCTATTGAACACCATGACGGACCCAAACTCCATCGATTATTAGGTGAGCTGAGCCACGTGCCTAAGGATCGTAGGTCAAGGGCCCCGGCGTGCCGATGTTTCTTCCCCCAACGGCAACGGCCGGTGTGCCGGGCGTTCACCCGTGGCACACCGGCCGTGGCCTGGTGCTGTGCGACCGTCAGGTCCAGGCGAGCAGCGCCGCCTCCGGGTCGGCCAGGAAGTCCCCGATGTCGCGGAGGAACTTCGAGCCGAGCTCACCGTCGATGATCCGGTGGTCGAAGGAGAGGCCCAGGGTGGTGACCAGGCGCGGCTTGACCTTGCCCTTGTGCACCCAGGGCTGTTCCCGGACCGCGCCGAAGGCGAGGATCGCGGACTCACCCGGCGGGAGGATCGGGGTGCCGGTGTCGACGCCGAAGACGCCGACGTTGGTGATCGTCAGCGTGCCGCCGGACATGTCGGCCGGCGAGGTCTTCCCCGCCTTGGCCGTCTGGACGAGGGCGGTCATCGCGTCCGCCAGCTCGCGCAGCGAGAGCCGGCCGGCGTCCTTGATGTTCGGCACGATCAGGCCACGCTCGGTCGCCGCCGCGATGCCCAGGTTCACGTAGTCCTTGACCACGATCTCCTCGCCGGCCCAGGTCGAGTTGACCATCGGGTGGCGCTTGACCGCGAGCAGCACCGCCTTGGCGACCAGCAGCAGTGGCGAGACCCGGACGTCCCGCCACTCGCGCCGCTCCCGGAGCCGGTCCAGGGCCTTCATGGCCCGGGTCACGTCGACGGTCAGGAACTCCGTGACGTGCGGGGCCGTGAACGCCGAGCGGGCCATGTTCTCCGCGGTGAGCTTGCGTACCCCCTTGACCGGGATGCGCTGCTCGCGGTCGGCGCCGAAGCTCGCGGCGGCCGTGGCCGGCGCCGCGACGGTCAGCGGCTCGGCCGCCGCCGGGGCCGCGGCCGCCCGCTGGACGTCCTCCCGGGTGATCGAGCCCAGCGGGCCCGAGCCGGTCAGCGTGGCGAGGTCGACGCCGAGGTCCTTGGCGAGCTTGCGGACCGGCGGCTTGGCCAGCACCGCGCCGGTCGTCCGGCCGTTGCCGTTCGCCGCCGGCACCGGGACCACCGGTGCCGGCGCCGGGGCCGGCTGGACCGGGGCGGCCGGTGCCGCCGCGGCCTGGGCCGGGACGCCACCCTTGCGCGGCCGCCGCTTGGCCGGCGCGTTCCGCGGGCCGTAGCCGACCAGCACGGCGGTACGCCCGCCCGGCGCCACGCCCCCGATGAGGCCCGGCTCGACCATGCCCTCCTCGGGCGCGACCTCGACGGCGGCCAGCGAGGCCGCCGACGGGGTGGGCAGGTCGGCGGCCGGCGCGCCGGTCGTCGACGGCTCGATCGGGCCGGCGTTCGGGTCGGTGTCGATCGCGATGATCGGGCTGCCCACCTCGACCGTGGCGCCCTCCGGGTGGAAGATCGCCTGCACCCGGCCGGCCCACTTCGCCGGGATCTCGACCGCCGCCTTGGCGGTCTCCACCTCGACGATCGGCTGGTTCAGCTCGATGTCGTCGCCCACCTTGACCAGCCAGGCGAGGATCTCGCCCTCGGTCAGGCCCTCGCCCAGGTCGGGGAGGTTGAACTCCTTGATCCGTGACATTCCGCTCACCAGCCGAAGGTGCGGTCGACGGCGTCGAGCACCCGGTCGAGGTCGGGCAGGTACTCCTCCTCCACCCGGGCGGCCGGGTAGGGGGTGTCGAAGCCGGTCACCCGCAGCACCGGGGACTCCAGGGAGTAGAAGCACTCCTCGGTGATCCGGGCGGCGATCTCCGACCCGAGGCCCAGGTTGCCCGGTGCCTCGTGGACGACCACGCAGCGGCCGGTGCGCTTGACCGACTCGTACGCGGCGGTCAGGTCCAGCGGCGAGAGCGTGCGCAGGTCGACGACCTCCAGCTCGCGCCCGTCCTCGGCGGCGGCGGTGGCCGCGTCCAGGGCGGTACGCACCATCGGGCCGTACGCGAGCACGGTCGCGTCGGTGCCCGGCCGGGCGACCCGGGCGGCGTGCAGCGGGTACGCCTCGCCGAGCGGGGCGTCCAGCTCGACGGGGCCCTTCTCCCAGTAGCGCCGCTTCGGCTCGAGGAAGACGATCGGGTCGTCGGAGGCGATGGCCTGCTGGATCATCGAGTAGCCGTCCTGCGGGTTGGCGCAGGTGACGACCTTCAGGCCGGCGGTGTGCGCGAAGTACGCCTCGGGCGACTCCGAGTGGTGCTCGACCGCGCCGATGCCACCGCCGTAGGGGATCCGGATCACCATCGGGATCCGCACCTTGCCCTGCGAGCGGTAGTGCATCTTCGCCACCTGCGACACGATCTGGTCGTACGCCGGGTAGACGAAGCCGTCGAACTGGATCTCGCAGACCGGCCGGAAGCCGCGGATGGCCAGGCCGACCGCGGTGCCGATGATGCCGGACTCGGCGAGCGGGGTGTCGATCACCCGCTGGTCGCCGAAGTCCTTCTGCAGGCCGTCGGTGATCCGGAAGACGCCGCCGAGCTTGCCGACGTCCTCGCCCATGATGACGACCTTCGGGTCGTTCTCCAGGGCCTTGCGCAGGCCGGCGTTGAGGGCCTTGCCGAGGGTGAGCGTCTCCGTGGCCATCAGTGGGCGCTCCCCTCGAACGACTCCAGGTACTTGGTGAACTGGGCCCGCTGCTCGTCGAGCTCGGGGGACCCGTTGGGGTAGACGTGGTCGAACATGGTGACCGGTTCGGGGTCGGGCATGGCGAGCACCCGCTCGCGCAGGTGCACCGACTCGGCGCGGGCCTGCTCGTCGACCTCGGCGAAGAACGAGTCGTCGACGATCTGCTGCTTGGTGAGGAACGCCTTCATCCGGGCGATCGGGTCCTTGGCCTGCCAGGCCTCGACCTCGCTGGCGATCCGGTAGCGGGTCGGGTCGTCGGAGGTGGTGTGCGCGCCCATCCGGTAGGTGTACGCCTCGATGAGGCTCGGGCCCTGGCCGTGCCGCGCGTTGTCCAGCGCGTGCCGGGTCACGGCGTACGACGCGAGCACGTCGTTGCCGTCCACCCGCACGCCGGGGAAGCCGAAGCCGCCGGCCCGCTGGTAGAGCGGGACGCGGGTCTGCCGCTCCAGGGGCTCGGAGATGGCGTACTGGTTGTTCTGGCAGAAGAACACCAGCGGGGCGTTGAAGACGCTGGCCCAGACGAACGACTCGTTGACGTCACCCTGGCTGGTGGCGCCGTCACCGAAGTAGGCGATCACCGCCTCGCCCTCGTCGCTGCCGGTCTTGCCGTCCATGGCGACACCCATGGCGTACCCGGTCGCGTGCAGGGTCTGCGCCCCGATGACGATCGTGTACATGTTGAACTTGAACTCGTTCGGGTCCCAGCCGCCCTGGTCGACGCCGCGGAACAGGCCGAGCGGCATGATCGGGTCGATGCCCCGGCAGTAGAGGACGCCGTGCTCCCGGTAGGTCGGGAAGGCCATGTCCTGCGTACGCAGCGCCCGGCCGGAGCCGACCTGCGCCGCCTCCTGGCCCAGCAGGCTGGCCCAGAGGCCCAGCTCGCCCTGGCGCTGGAGCGCCGTGGCCTCGGCGTCGAGCTTCCGCACCAGCACGAGGTCGCGGTAGAGCCCGCGGTACTCCTCGTCCGTGAAGTCGACGCGGTACTCGGTCCCGTCCGGGCCGAGCGCGCTCTCGATCCGCTCGCCCTCGGGTGTCAGCAGCTGCACGAGCTCCGGTTCGCCCGTGGCGGCGGCGCGCTTGGTACGGGGTGCGGCCCGCTTGCTGCGGGTGGCGGCCCCGGGGTCGCCCTTTGCCATCCGTCTCTCCCTGTCTGGTCTGCGCCGGCGCCGGGGGGTGACCCGTGCCGCGCACATCGTGCGCCCGATCCGGCATGGTGCCGGACCGGTCCCTGGCGGCCGCGCCTAGCCCCGGTGAGGGTTGCCGCGCGGCGTGAGCCGGGTCCCGTGAGGAGCCCGACCCGGGAGCGCCGGCGCCGTACCGCACCAGCCGCGGGGTGCGCGGAGGTGGCGGCTGCGTTGCCGTCGTGCCTGAATGATTGCAGAGGAGGTGAGCGGGCCCACAGTACGGCCTCCTCCGCCGGTGACGTTCCGTCTTGTTCGCGGCGCATAGACGTATTTGTCTGGTGGGTCACTCCCAGGCGACGGACAATTTGTGTGTCGACACGCTGTGGTGGCTGGTGAACTGAGCGTCACTGGTTCAAGCTGACGGTGGTTCCCTTGTGGCATTTGTCCGTTTAGGCCTGCGCCGGGATCCTGCCCTGTCGACGCGTACGAGGAGTGTGTCCGTGTCCGAGCCGCCAGAAGGTTCACCGTTCCTCGGGCGGCACCGGGCTGCGCCGCGGTCCACCTACCGGCGGGTGGTCGGCGCGCACCGCGCGCAGGGGCTGAGCGGCCCGACCCGGGGCTACCTGTTCACCGTGGCGCTGCTGGCCGGCACCGCGTCCATGCCGATCCTCGCCGCGATCAGCGCCGGATCGGCCACCGTGGGGAACAGCGCCCTCCCGGACACCAGCACCCCGTTCCTCCCGACCCCCTCGGTCGGCCCGGTGGTGATCCCGCTGCCCGAGGGGACCCAGTCCCCGCTGCTGCCCACCCCGACCCCGGTCGCCGGAGCCACCACATTGCCGCCCGCGGCACCGGTGCTGCCGGCCGCCCCGGCCCTGCCCGACGACAGCGACCTCGGCTCCCGCCACCGGTCCCGCCCGGCCGCTCCCGCGCCGGTGCCGACACCCGGCCCGCCCCGGACCAGGCCGGCCGCTCCGCCGCGCCCGTCGCCGGTGCCCTCGCCGTCGCCGTCCGGCCCGGGCACCCCGGAGCCGAGCCCCAGTCCCACCGTCGAACCCACCGCGACCGGGCCGACCCCCGAGCCGTCGCCGTCCGACGATCCGGACCCGACGACCGCGCCGCCGGACGGCACCCCGTCGCCGACCGGCACGCCGCCGGAGGAGTCGCCCACCCCGACCCTCAGCCCTCGCGACCATCCGGACCCGAGCGCCACGGCGTCGGCCACGCCCGAGGTGTGAGCCGGCGGGTCAGGCCGGGTCGTCGGTGAGGCGGTGGCGGTTCGCCTCGATCCAGGCGTCCAGCGCCACCGGGTCGTCCGGGTCGACGCCGTCCGCCATGAGCTGCGCGACCGCCGCCGTGGCCGGGCTGCGCCGCTCGCCGGTGCTGTAGAGCCGGGCGAACTCGGGGATCATCTCCTCGATCGCCTCGTCCGTGCGGGCGGCCGCCGCCGGCGCGAGCCCCCGCTGGCGGGCCGCGTACGCCGCCCAGCCGCGCAGCACCCGCGGCAGCATGGCCGCGTCGTCCATGTCCAGGACGGCCCGCCGGTGCACCCAGTCGAGCAGGAACAGCTCGGCCACCGTCGGGCTCCACCGCATCGGGTCGGCGTCCGGGAAGCTCGCCGCGTGGTCCAGCAGCAGCCCCAGGCAGAAGTGCAGCGAGGCCAGCTCACCGTCGGCCACCCGGTCCAGGCTGAACCGGACCGCCTCCGGCGAGCCGAGGAAGGCGCGCACGAGCCGGGTCCGTGTCTCGTCGGTGAGCGGCAGGGCTTCGACCGTCGCCGCGGGCGCCGGGGCGGGCAGCACGGCCAGCCGCGCACCCACGAGCGCCCGGTCGGTGGCCAGCGAGCCCTGCGCGGGCAGCTCGCCGAGGTCGTCGGTGATCGCCAGGTGCCGGCTCACCTCGGTGCGCATCCGGCTCGGGTCCTCGGTGCGGAACCAGGTGAACTCGTCCTGCGTGCAGATCTCCCGGGCCTGTTCGACGATCCGGGCGGCCGGACCGCCCACGAACACGTCCTTGGTGATCCCGATGTTGTGGTCGACGAGGGCCACCAGGGCGTGCTCCGGGCCGCCCTCGGCGTCGTCGTAGGCGAAGGTGGCCAGGTAGGAGGTCTGGTCGCCGTACACGTCGCCGTACGACCAGGCGCCCGTGAGGTGCACCCGGCCGAGCTGGCCGGCCCAGGCCGGGGCGTACGCCCCCGGGCGGACCCGGGCGGCGCCCTCGGCGTCGGGCACCAGGGCGGCGAAGACGGCGCGGATGGTGGTCGCGGCGGCGCTGCGGCGGCGCGAGGTGGCGGTGAGGAAGCCGGCCACGAACTCGCGGACGGCGGTGTCCCGGTCGGTCTCGGCAACGGCGTAGACGCTGCCCAGCAGCGCGGCGCCGAGCATCTCCGCGTCCAGGGCGGAGTCGAGCCTCGTCACGTCGCGAGCGGCGTGCAGCACCGCCTCGTAGGGGGTCTGTGGCGTGGCCATGCGTCGACCCTACGCCGCCCGGCCCGCCCGGACACCGCTCAGCACGCCGGGCTTTCCGTGCCGGCACTCAGCCCCGGGCCGCCTCCCGCAGCGCCTCGCGCGCCTCCCGGTAGCGGGCCAGCACCGCCCAGACCGGGTTCAGCACGTGCTTCTCGCCGACGCTGCCCACCGAGGTGAGCAGCCGCTCCTCGGCCCGCCGGCGGGCACGCCGCGCCGCCCACCGGATCACCGGCCGGGTCAGCGCCGCCACCAGCAGCCCGGCCAGCAGGCCGCCGAGCAGCAGCACGGTGGGCCAGGGCACCTCGCCGAGTTCCGGGTAGTCGAGGGCGGGCAGGCCGAGGATGCGCAGGGCGTAGCCCAGCACCAGCCAGGCCAGGCCGGCCAGCGCCGCGAGGGTGACCAGCCACTGGAGCCCGCCGATCACCCGCCACCAGGCCGGCCGGCGGTCCATGCCCAGGTCCGTGGCGGCCACCGCGTGATCCAGCGCGTCCGGCAGGTCGGCCAGCCGGGACCGGGCCGCGGCGGTCACCGCGGCCGGCCAGGGCGCCGGCAGGCCGGCGGCGGAGCGGTCGGCCACCGCGCGGATGGCCAGGTTGAGCGCCGAGCGCTGCGCCGCGGTCGGATCGGGTACGGAGGTGGCCGCGACCAGGCTCTCCGCCGGCGCGTCGGCGCCCCCGCCGGGCAGGTGCAGCCGGCGCAGCGGGTCCGGTCGCAGTTTCCGCCAGCCCCGGACCAGCGGCCAGCCGGTGCTGCCGACGGCCCGGTGCCGGTACGCCCCCTCGACCGCCTCGGCCACCGTGGGCACCCCGGCCGCTCCGGCCAGCGCCGTGGTGAGTTCCCGTGCCGAGGCGTCACCCGGCCCGGTGCGCGGCGGCTCCGGCCCGACCAACGGGTCGAGCCCGGCCACCACGGCGTCCACGTCGCCGGCCAGCCGGCGCAGCGCGGCCTGCCGCTCGGCGACCGTGCGCTCCAGTTCGGCACGGAGCCCGTCCAGCCCCGCCGGGTCCACCGCCACGGTGGGCAGCAGCGGCACCCCCTCGAGCCCGTCGGCGTCGAGCAGCCGGCGCAGGTCGCCGAGGACCCGGGGCAGCTCGGCCGGGGGCAGCCGATCGGCCTGGTTGAGCACCACCACGGTCACGTCCCGGTGCCGGTGGAACTCGCGCAGGTAGCTGGTGTGGATCACGCGGTCCGCGTATTTCTGCGGGTCGACCACCCAGACCACCAGGTCGACCAGGCCGAGCAGCCGGTCGACCTCCAGCCGGTGGGTCCGCTGCACCGAGTCGAAGTCGGGCAGGTCCAGCAGGACCAGGCCGTGCAGGGCCGACTCGTCGTCGCCGTCCAGCGGGCTCTCCCGGACGAACCGGTGCCGGGGCAGCACCCCGATCCAGTCGAGCAGCCGGGATGCGCCGTCGAGCTGCCCCCAGACGCAGGCGTGCGCCACCCCGGTGGTCGGCCGGCGGACGCCGACCGGGGAGAGGTCCAGCCGGGCCAGGGCGTTGAACAGGCTCGACTTGCCGCTGCCGGTCGCGCCGGCCAGCGCGACCACGGTGTGGTGGCCGGACAGGGCGAGCCGGGTGCCGGCCCGCTCGACCACGGTGTGCGCGGCGACCAGTTGGGCGTCGGGCACCTGGCCGTCGACCGCGCCGAGGAAGCGCTGGACCGCCTGGAGGCGTGCGATCAGGACGTCGGGATCGACGCGCTGGCCGCCCCGGAACGCCTCCCGCATCCGGCCGACGATGTTGCTCACGCGCGCCCGCCCTCGTCGGCGGCGGGCAACGCGGGGCCCGGCGTGCCGGAGAGGCCGGCGCGGTGCCGGGCCTTCTCGACCTCGCCGGCCGCCCGGCGCAGCGCGGCGCCGGTCTCGGCGGCCGGGCGCGCCTCGGCGGTGCGGGCGAGGAACCGGTCGGCCTCCTCGCTCAGCAGCGCGCCGATCCGGTCCAGCAGGTCCACCCGCGCCTTGCTGGCCAGGTTGCGGACCGCCTGGTCGCCGAAGATCGCCTGGAGCACTGCCTGCGCGGCGACCGTGGTGCCGGCGCCGGTGGCGACCTCCAGGCCGGTCGGGATGAAGGCGGTGGCCGCGAAGACCGCGATCATGACGGCCAGGCCGGTGGCGTTGACCGCGTACGCCGCGGTGCGCGCCACGAAGCGCCGGTCGCCGCCCTCGGCCCGGACCAGCTCCAGCACCCCGCGCTGCCAGTCGCGGACCAGCCGCTCGGCGCGTTCGGGGAGGTCGGCCGACGCGTGCGCCAGCTCCGGTTCGAGCAGCGCCGCACCGGCCGGGTGTGCCTTCCACCCGGTGTACGCGTTCTCCGCCGCCTCGGCGGACACCCCGCGCAGCAGGGTGACCAGCTGGGACTCGATGGCGTTCCGCAGCTCGGCGGCCGGGGCCGGCCGGCCGGTGACCGCGGCCACCAGGCGGTCCCGCAGCCGGCCGATCCGCGCCTCCAGGCTGCGGAAGAACTCGCCGGTGCCGACGAACTCCTGCCAGCGGGCCAGCACCTCGCCGCGGAGCAGCCGGCCGTCCTTGAGCCCCTGGTCGACGGTCCGCTCCGCCCCCCGGTAGGCCGCCCGGACCCGCTCGTCGAGCGCGTCGGCGGCGGCCACCTGCTCGTCGGCGGCGTCGGCCAGCGCGTCGACGGTGGGGTGCAGGGCGGCCAGCGCGCCGTCGAGGGTCTGCCGGACCACCGCCGAGCGCGCCTCGGCGTCGGCGGCGAGCCGGGCGAACCACGCGGCCAGCGGCGCGGTCACCTTGTCGGGAAGCAGCCCCTGCCCGTCGACCCAGGTCTCCGGCAGGACGAACAGCGGTGCGGCGCCCAGGTCCTGTGCGGCGAGCATCTCGGACAGGTGGGCGGCGATCTCGTCGGCCGCCTCGGGGGGCACCCGGTCGAGGACCATGGCCACGGCCGTGCCGCGGGCCCGGGCACTGCGCAGCAGCTCCCACGGGACGGCGTCGGCGTAGCGGGCGGCCGTGGTGACGAAGAGCCAGAGGTCGGCGGCGGCCAGCAGCTGCCCGGCGAGTGCCCGGTTGGCGTCGACCACCGAGTCGATGTCGGGCGCGTCGAGGAAGGCCAGCCCGGCCGGGAGCGCCGGGGCGGTGACCAGCTGGAGGGTGCCGGGGTTCTCGCTCGGCTCGGTGGTGCGGGTCAGGCCGGGTAGCAGCTCGCCCTGGCGGAACCAGGCCGCGTCGGCCGGGTTGCAGACCAGCACCGGCGAACGGGTGGTCGGGCGGAGCACCCCGGCCGCGCTGACCCGCGCCTGGACCAGGCTGTTGACCAGCGTCGACTTGCCGGCGCCGGTCGAGCCGCCGACCACCACGAGCAGCGGGGCGTCGAGGCGGGCGAGCCGGGGCAGCAGGTAGTCGTCGAGCTGGTCGGTGAGGCCGGCGGCGGTGCGCCGGGCGGGCTCGGCCGAGGGCAGGGCGAGCGGGAACCGGGCCGCCCCGATCGCGGCCCGCAGGCCGGTGAGCGCGGCGGGCAGGCCTTCCGCGGCGTCGGCCGGCAGGTCCCCACCGGCGTCGTCCGGGCCGGTGCGGGCTGCGACGGCGGGCGCGCCGGCATGGGTGGCGGGATCGCCGTGCGTCGTCACCGCTAAAGCGTGCCCGACCGACGCAAGGTAAGACAACCGGACGGTAATAACGGTCAGGTTGCGTCGGGTCGGCTCAACCTCGACTTGCGGATCTCGTAGCGCGTGGCACTATTGAGTCAAGTTCACTCAACTTGTGGTGCGGTCGCTGCGGGCGACCCGCCGGGCAGGCCCGTTGACCTGCTCACCGTTACGAAGCGAGGAAGCGAACATGGCACGTGCGGTCGGCATCGACCTCGGCACGACGAACTCCTGCGTCAGCGTTCTCGAGGGCGGTGAGCCCACCGTCATCGCCAACGCGGAGGGCTCGCGGACGACCCCCTCGATCGTCGCGTTCGCCCGCAACGGCGAGGTGCTCGTCGGTGAGGTCGCCAAGCGCCAGGCGGTGACCAACCCGGACCGGACCATCCGCTCGGTCAAGCGGGAGATCGGCACCAACTGGACCGTCGACATCGACGGCAAGAAGTACACCCCGCAGGAGATCTCGGCCCGCACGCTGATGAAGCTCAAGCGGGACGCCGAGGCTTACCTGGGTGAGCAGATCACCGACGCGGTGATCACCGTGCCGGCCTACTTCAACGACGGCCAGCGGCAGGCCACCAAGGAGGCCGGTGAGATCGCCGGCTTCAACGTGCTGCGGATCGTGAACGAGCCGACCGCGGCCGCCCTGGCGTACGGGCTGGACAAGGGCTCCAAGGAGCAGACCGTCCTGGTCTTCGACCTCGGTGGTGGCACCTTCGACGTCTCGCTGCTGGAGCTGGCCGAGGGCGTCATCGAGGTCAAGTCCACCAGCGGTGACAATCACCTCGGTGGTGACGACTGGGACCAGCGCATCATCGACCACCTGGTGAAGACCTTCCGCGGCGAGCACGGCATCGACCTGTCCCAGGACAAGATGGCCATGCAGCGGCTCAAGGAGGCGGCCGAGAAGGCCAAGATCGAGCTGTCCGCCGCCACCACCACCAACATCAACCTGCCGTACATCACCGCCGGTTCGGCCGGCCCGCTGCACCTCGACGTGACGCTGAGCCGCGCCGAGTTCCAGCGCATGACGCAGGACCTGCTGGACCGCTGCAAGGGCCCGTTCGAGCAGGCCGTCAAGGACGCCGGGATCAAGATCTCCGACGTCGACCACGTCATCCTGGTCGGCGGCTCCACCCGGATGCCGGCCGTGACCGACCTGGTCAAGCAGCTCACCGGCCGCGACCCGAACAAGGGCGTCAACCCGGACGAGGTCGTCGCCGTCGGCGCCGCCCTCCAGGCCGGTGTGCTCAAGGGCGAGGTCAAGGACGTCCTGCTGCTCGACGTGACCCCGCTGAGCCTGGGCATCGAGACCAAGGGCGGCATCTTCACCAAGCTCATCGAGCGCAACACCACCATCCCGACCAAGCGCTCCGAGGTGTTCACCACGGCCGACGACAACCAGCCGTCAGTGCTCATCCAGGTGTTCCAGGGCGAGCGGGAGATCGCGGCCTACAACAAGAAGCTCGGCACCTTCGAGCTGACCGGCCTCCCGCCGGCGCCGCGCGGCGTGCCGCAGATCGAGGTCACCTTCGACATCGACGCCAACGGCATCGTCAACGTGCACGCCAAGGACCTGGGCACCGGCAAGGAACAGAAGATGACGATCACCGGCGGCTCGTCGCTGCCGAAGGACGACATCGAGCGGATGCGCCGGGACGCCGAGGAGCACGCCGACGAGGACAAGCGGCGCCGCGACGAGGCCGAGACCCGCAACGTGGCCGAGGCGCTCCAGTGGCAGACCGAGAAGTTCCTCGCCGAGAGCGGTGACAAGCTGCCCGCGGAGAACCGCGACCAGCTCAACGAGGCGCTCGGCGACCTGCGCAGCGCCCTCGGCGGCCAGGACATCGACAAGATCAAGGCCGCGCACGAGAAGCTGGCGCAGGTCTCCCAGCAGGCGGGCTCGCTGCTCTACTCGCAGCAGCAGGGCGAGCAGGGCGCGCCGGGCGAGGCCGGGCCGGGCGCCGGCGCGGGTGCGACCGGTGGCCCCCAGGCCGGCGGCCCCGACGACGTGGTCGACGCGGAGATCGTGGACGAGGACAAGAAGTGACCTTCGGTCCCGGACACGTTTCTCGCAGAGGGATGAGGTAGCCGCATGACGGAGAAGCCACGAGCCGCCGACCCGGGATCCACCGGGTCGGCGCGGGGTGGCTCCGCGGCCGGCGGGCAGGGTGCCGGTGAGGAGCCGCGGGTCGTCATCCGTGACAAGCGCAAGATCAGCAAGACCACCGAGCAGGCGGTGACCGACACGTCGGCCGCCGACGCCGCGGCCGACGCACCCGCCGAGGGGCTGGTCGAAGAGGCCGAGGTCGTGGTCGACGAGATCGAGGGCGAGGCCGAGGCCTCGGTCCCCGGCCCGCCAGTGGTCGACGCCCCGGCCCAGCCGAGCGAGGAGTCCGCCCCGGCGAACGCCCCGCTCGGCGCCGAGCTGGAGTCGCTCCGGGCCGAGCTGGACGAGCGGACCCGCGACGTCCAGCGGGTGTCGGCGGAGTACGCCAACTACCGCAAGCGGGTCGACCGCGACCGCAGCCTGGTCCAGGAGCAGGCGACCGGCACGGTGCTGACCGCGCTGCTGCCGATCCTCGACGACCTGGACCGGGCCCGCGAGCACGGCGACCTGGTGGGCCCGTTCGGCAGCGTGGCCGAGCAGCTCACCACCGCGCTGACGAAGTTCGGCCTGACCGCGTTCGGCGAGCAGGGTGACCCGTTCGACCCGACCCGGCACGAGGCGGTGGCGCACCAGACCTCCGCCGACGTGACCGAGCCGACCTGCGTGCAGGTCATGCGCCGGGGTTACCAGCTCGGCGAACGGCTGCTGCGGCCCGCCCTGGTCGCGGTCGCCGAGCCCGAGTAGTGCCGACCCGTGACGTCCCGCCCGCCCACGCCGGGCGGGCGGGACGACCGGGAGTCCCGTGGAAGGGGGTGGACCGGTGAGTTCCAAGGACTGGATCGAGAAGGACTACTACGCCGCGCTGGGCGTGGAGAAGTCCGCCTCCTCGGACGAGATCAAGAAGTCGTACCGGAAGCTGGCTCGGGAGTCGCACCCGGACCACAACCCCGGTGACCCGAAGGCCGAGGAGCGGTTCAAGGCCGTCTCCGAGGCGTACGCCGTGCTCGGTGACGAGAAGAAGCGGCGCGAGTACGACGAGATGCGGTCGCTCTTCGGTTCCGGCGCCTTCCGGCGCAACGCCCGCGGCGCGGGCCAGCCGGGCGGCATGCCGTTCGACGTCTCCGACCTGTTCGGCGGCGCGGGCGGTGGCGAGGCCCGGTTCGGTGGCGGTGGCCTGGGCGACCTGTTCAGCTCGATCTTCACGGGCGGGGGCGCCGGCGGCGCGGCCCGCCCGCGCGGCCCGGCCCGCGGCCGGGACGTCGAGACCGAGGTGGCGCTGGACTTCCCCGACGCGGTCCGGGGCGTGACCCTCCCGTTGACGTTGCGAGCTCCCGGGGTCTGCGAGACCTGCCACGGCAACGGGGCGAAGCCCGGCACCCAGCCGGTGACCTGTCCGGTCTGCCACGGCGCGGGGGTGACCACCCGCAACCAGGGGTCGTTCAGCTTCTCCGAACCGTGCCGCAACTGCCAGGGCGTGGGCACGATCGTCGAGGAGAAGTGCCCGGAGTGCCACGGCACCGGCGGGGTCACCAAGACCCGCACGCTGAACGTGCGCTTCCCGGCCGGAGTGGCCGACGGCCAGCGCATCCGGCTGGCCGGACGGGGCGAGCCGGGCGAGCGTGGCGGCCCGGCGGGGGACCTGTTCGTGCACGTCAAGGTCCGCCCGGACGAGCTGTTCGGGCGCACCGGGGACGACCTGACCCTGACCGTGCCGATCACGTTCGCGGAGGCGGTCCTCGGCACCGACCTGCGGGTGCCGACCCTGGACGGCACGGTGACCCTCCGGGTCCCGCCGGGCACGCCGAGCGGCCGGGTGCTGCGCGCCCGGGGCAAGGGTGTCGTACGCAAGGACGGCCGCGCCGGTGACCTGCTGGTCACCCTCGACGTGGTGGTCCCCGCGAAGCTGTCGGACGAGGCGCGGGCGGCGCTCGAGACGTTCGCGGAGCAGACGCCGCCGGCCGCGCGGGAACATCTCGATGCGCGGGTACGTCGATTCAGTTGACCGGGTGACAGGCAGCGGAGGTGAGCGGGGATGTCGCAGGAGTTCGTCGGCTCGGGTGACCCTGCCTACGAGGCCAAGGTTCTGATGATCTCGGTGGCGGCGCGGATGGCGGGGATGCACCCGCAGACGCTGCGCCAGTACGACCGGCTGGGCCTGGTGCAGGCCGGCCGGGCGTCCGGTGGTGGTCGCCGGTACAGCGTCCGGGACGTGGTGCTGCTCCGCGAGGTGCAGCGGCTCAGCCAGGACGACGGGATCAACCTGGCCGGGGTCAAGCGCATCATCAACCTGGAGCGGCTGCTGGAGGAGGCCCAGCAGCGGGTGGCCCGGCTGGAGGCGGAGCTGGACGCCGCGTACCGCCGGATCGCCGAGCTGGAGTCGCTGGGTGGCTTCTCCCGCGGCGACCTCGTGCCCACGAACCGCACCTCCACGGCGCTCGTCGTCTGGCGCCCCCGCCGCACCTCCGAACGCTGACCCGTTCACGGCCACCGGCCGGCGCGCGCCCATTCCGGGCCGCGCCGGCCTTTCGCGTTCGCTCCCGCTGACCAGCGGCATGTCCACGGTGCCGAGGTGGGGTCAGTCGGCGGCGCGCCGGCGGTAGCGGGCCATCTTGTCGCGGCTGCCGCAGGCCTCCATGGCGCACCAACGGCGGCTGCCCGCCCGTGAGGTGTCGAGGTAGAGCAGGGTGCACGTGTCGCTGGAGCATTCGCGCAGGCGGTTGGCGCGGGAGGCGCCGAGCAGGTCGACGCCGTCGCGCGCCACGAGCGCCAGCAACCCGTCGGCGGTGGGTGCCACCAGGCGTGTCGCCGAACCGTCCGCCGTGAGCCGGGTCGCGGGCGGCGCCTTGGCCGCCCAGCGGTTGACGAGATCGATGCTTTCCCCGTCCAGCGGTTCCCCGCGGACCCGGCCACGCATCAACCGGTAGAGGGCTTCGCGCAGCTCACGGGCGTTGCGGAGAGCCGATGCGGACACCGGCACGGTGAGGTCGGTCAGACCCGCCTCGACGAACCAGCGCGCAAGGTCGGCCGGGGCCGGGATGCGTTCGACGCCGCGGTCGCGCCACCGCAGGCCACGGGTCGCGGTGAAGTCGACCGACACCCGCCCGCCGACGAACCGGAAGGCCGCCTCATCCTGGAACACCACCCGATGATACCGGTTGAACCGGTAACTGAGATCACTCGACGGGTGCTGTCGCGTTACCGGCTGAACCAGTAACGTCTCGGCGTATGAGGATTCTCGTCGTCGGGGCGGGCGCGACCGGAGGCTACTTCGGCGCCAAGCTCCAGCAGGCCGGCCGGGACGTCACCTTCCTCGTCCGGCCCAAGCGCGCCGACGCGCTCCGTGCGCGCGGGCTGCGGATCACCGGCCTGGGGGCCGAGACCGTGCTCAAGCCTCGGCTGTTGACCGCCGCCGAGATCGACGGGCACTACGACGTCGTGCTCGTCTCGGTGAAGGCCACCACGCTGCCGGCGGCGATCGACGACGTCGCCGCCGCGGTCGGCCCGCGTACCGTGGTGATTCCCTTCCTGAACGGGATGGCGCACCTGGACGCGCTCAACGAGCGGTTCGGCGTCGACGCCGTGCTCGGCGGCGTGGTCCGCGTCCTCACCACGCTCGACGCCGAGGGTGACATCGTTCGGCTGGGCACCCTTGCCGAGATCGTCATCGGCGAACAGCGGGGCGGCACGTCGCGGCGCGTCGAGCAGCTCACCGAGGCGTTGTCCGGCGCCGACTTCGACTTCGCCGTCTCGCCGGACATCCGCACGGCCATGTGGCACAAGTGGGTCTTCATCAGCACCCTCGGCGCCCTCAACACCCTGGTACGCGGTTCGGTGGGCGACGCGACGGCGGTCCCCGGAGGTGATCGCCTCGGCCCGCAGATCGCCGCCGAGGCCGCAGCCGTCGCCGCGGCGGCGGGTCATCCGGTGCCGAAGCAGACCCTCGACAACGTCCGGGCCTTCGTGACCCGGCCCGGCTCGGACGACACCGCCTCGCTCTACCGGGACCTGGTTGGCGGGCAGCCGACCGAGGTCGAACAGATCTTCGGCGACCTCACGGCGCGGGCCCGCGCGCTCGGCGTACCCACTCCCCTGCTGGACGCCACGACGGTGGCCGTGCGCGTGCACGAGCAGCGCCTCACCCGCGGCTAGCGCGGTGGCCGGGATCAGCCGCCGGCGCCCGTCGGTGCGCCCCGGTGGTTCGGGGAAACCGGGGTGCCGGGCGAGGGCGATCCGCTAACATCTGAACCAGGTCCAACCAGCTCAATCCGGACTCCGAACTGGCAGGGGGAGCCATGGCGGAATCGGCGAAGACGGTGGCGGAACGGGCGGAGGAACGGCTGGAGCAGATGGCCGAGGACGTCCGGGAGCGATTCGACCGGATCACCCAGGGTCGCTTCACCGACAAGATCAAGGAAGGACGCTTCGCCGACCAGGTGGACCACGGCGTCGACCGCGCCAGGGACGACGAGCGGCGGAAGAAGCAGGGCGGATCGACCGGCTGACCGATCCGCGACGTGCGGGCCGGGACCCACGGGGGGTCCCGGCCCGTTCGCCGTAAACGGTGCGGGTCGGGACGCTG
>NZ_FMCS01000006.1:0-149926 GCF_900091435.1 Micromonospora chaiyaphumensis | reverse complement strand
CGGCCCGTTCGCCGTAAACGGTGCGGGTCGGGACGCTGTGACGCAGGGAGGGGGTGCCGGCTCGTTCGCCGTCAGGTATCAGGAACTAGAGCCGCCGGTTCTCCCGCACCAGCCCGCCTTCGCACCAGTCCCGGTAGGCGAAGAGGTCGGGCCGCGCCAGCAGCACCCGGCTGTTGTGCGCCCAGTTGCGCATCAGCTCGTCGCCGGCCCGCTCGGCCTGCTCGACGAGCTTGCGGAAGCGGCGCTTCGGGTGGGCCCGGAAGTTCGTCCGGATGCCGTCGGCCGCGTAGATGTAGAGGCAGTGCAGGGCGAACCGGCGGGCCGGGCAGGCCGGGTCCATGGCCAGGTCGAAGAGCGTCTGCACCAGGTGGTCCCCGGCGACCAGCAGGTCCCAGTCGGGCGGCATCGAGGTGAGCGGGACGGAATCCGGCTGGTAGGCCCACGACCGCAGCTCGGCGGGCGAGGGGTCGACGGGATTGGCGAAGCCGTGGAACGTCTCTTCCTGCACGCTCACCGGCCGACCTTCCGCTTCCGCTGGCGGGGGCACCGGCCACCCGCGGACCCTGGCTGCTGGGCCGAAACGTTAACGCGGTTCCGCGGGGCGGCGGTAGACCTTCCCGGAATCAATTCGGCAACCGTTGGCTGGGCCGGGTCGACCGTACGGTCGACCCGGCCCGGGCCGAGGTCAGTCGGACACTCCCACCGGCACCGGCCGCCGGGCGGCGCTGCGCCGGCGCAGCCAGCGCTTGAACCAGGGCAGGTCGGGCAGGCGGGCCAGGATGGGCCCGGTCACCACGGTGATCAGCACGTACGCGGTGGCGAGCGCCGCCAGCCGGGGCTCGACCGGGTAGGCGGCGGCGACCGCCAGGCCGGCGATGACGATGGAGAACTCCCCGCGCGGGGTGAGCGCGAACCCGGCCCGCCAGCGACCGGGCTCGGCGATTCCGGCCCGGCGGGCGGCCAGCCACCCGGTGGCGAGCTTCGTCCCCATGGTGACCACGGCCAGGAGCAGCGCGGGCAGCAGCACCGGCGGCATGTCCAGCGGCTTGGTGACCAGGCCGAAGAAGACGAAGAACACCGCGGCGAAGAGATCCCGCAGCGGCGACAGCAGCTCGGTGGCGTGGTGCGCCACCGGCCCGGACAGGGCGATGCCGACCAGGAACGCGCCGACCGCGGCGGAGACCTGGAGCTTGGCCGCGACGCCCGCGACCAGCAGGGTCAGGCCGAGCACCCCGAGCAGGAGGGCCTCCGGGTCCTTCGCGGAGAGCGCGGCGGAGATCAGGTGGCCGTACCGGATCGCGACGGCCAGCACGAGGATCACGGTGAGGACCGCGACGGCGAGCGCGATGCCGCCCTTGACCAGGCCGACCCCGGCGAGCAGCGCGGTGACCAGCGGCAGGTAGAGGGCCATCGCCAGGTCCTCGATCACCAGGACGGAGAGGATCACCGGGGTCTCCCGGTTACCGACCCGGCCGAGGTCGCCGAGGACCTTCGCGATGACGCCCGACGAGGAGACCCAGGTGACGCCGGCGAGCACCACGGCGGCCACCCAGCCCCAGCCGAGCAGGAGGGCGAAGGCGAAGCCGGGCAGCGCGTTGAGCACGGCGTCGATCAGGCCGGCCGGTGCGGCCGAGCGGAGGTTTCCCACCAGTTCGTTGGCGCTGTATTCCAGGCCGAGCATGACGAGCAGCAGGATGACGCCGATCTCCGCACCGATGGCGAAGAACTCCTCGCTGGCGTTGAGCGGCAGCAGGCCGCCGTGACCGAAGGCGAGGCCGGCGAGCAGGTAGAGGGGGATGGGTGAGACACCGAAGCGGCGGCTGAGGCGGCCGAGCAGGCCGAGCAGGAGCAGCAGCGCGCCGACCTCGACGAGCAGCGTGGTGGTTTCGTGCATCCGCGCCTCAGCCGTCCGGGTCGGCTTCGGCGAGGATCGCGGTGACGCCGTCGAGCCCCTGCCGGGTGCCGACCACGACGACCACGTCACCGGCCTGGAACCGGAAGGTGGGATCGGGCGAGACGATGACCTCGCCCTGACGCAGCACCGCCACGATGGAGGCGCTGGTGCGGGTGCGAGCCTTGGTGTCACCGAGCGGCCGGCCGACGTAGCGGGAGCCGGCCGGGATGGCGATCTGCTCGGTGAGCAGCCCGGCGGCCTGGTCGCGCAGCCCGGCGAGCTGGCCGAGCATCAGCGACGCGCCGAGGATGTCGGCCAGCGCCTCCGCCTCGTCGTCGGTCAGCGGTATGTCGTGCTGACAGGAGTCGGGGTCGTCCGGGTCGTAGAGGACCAGGTCGCGGCGGCCATTGCGGTGGGAGACCACGCCGAGCCGCCGGCCGGATTCCGTCATCAAATCGTGACGGACGCCGATCCCCGGTAGGGCAGTCTGTTCGACACGTACTCGCACCCGCGCAAGGCTACCGTGCGGAGGAGGCCCCATGATCGGGCGCCGAATGCTCCCGGGTATCGGTCTGCTGCTGGTGCCGGCCCTCGCCGCCTGCTCGATCGGCGACGTCCGCCGGAACCCACCGGACCGGTCGTCCGCGTCCCCGCGGCCGGCGCCGACCGTGCCGGCGCCGTCGCGGGCCGTCGCTTTCGACGAGGTACGCCACGTCCGGGTCGCCGTCGACAGCCGGTACGACCGCCCGTTCGTGGAGTTCTCCGACGCCGACCACGGCTACGCCCTCTTCGTCGCCGCCTGCGACAACCCGCCGCCCCGCCGCGGCTGCGACCCTCCGCTGCTGTACGCCACCGTGGACGGTGGCCGTACCTGGCGAGCCCTGCGGCACCCCCGTCCGGTGGCGGCGAGCCAGCAGCTCTACGCCGTCCCGGGGGCGCTCGTGCTGCTCTCCGAGCCGTACGGCTGGTACACGTCGACCGACGGCGGGGCGACCTTCGTCCACAGCACGGGGGCGGAGCCGGCCCCGCTGGTGGCCGCGCGGGGCCGCTTCCAGGTGGACGAGGGGCGCGGCGCCGTGGCCGAGTGGGACGGCGTGACCCTGCGGCCGTTGCCCGCCCAGCCGGCCGTACCCGGGCTGAACACCGTGGGCCACTCGGGCGACCTCGTGGTGGCGGCCGGCGCGCGCGACGGCCGCCCCTACGCCGCGCTGTCCCGGGACGCGGGCCGGCACTGGGCGCCCACGCCGCTGTCCTGGCGGGGCGACGAGGTGGGCGTGCTGCGGGTGGTGATCGCCCCGGACGGCGGCGTGTGGCTGGTCGGGGAGCGCCCCGACCGGACGGGTTTCCCGGCGCTGTGGCGGCTGGTGGCCGGTCTCGAGTGGGCCCTGGTCCGGGCCGCCGGGCATCCCGCGCAGGCCCGCTCGGTGGCGCCGCTCGGGGCCGAGCTGGTGGCGGTGACCAGCCCGGACGGGGTGGGCGTGGTGGCCGGCGGCCGCTACTACCGGGTGGACTGGCCGCTCACCGGGGAGCATTACCTCACGGTCGTGGGTGACGGCACGATCGCCGCCCGCGGCCCGGACGACGTGGTGCTCGGCACGGGCTGGACCGCCAACCGGCGCTGGATCAGGGTCATGCTGGACAAACAGCCACAGTGATGGGCGTCACATCGCTGGAGTTGAGCGGAATAGACTCAACTCTGGTTGTGTCCTTCCCAGTGGACACGCCGATCCGGGGGAGCCCATGAACACGGAACGACTCACCACCAAGAGCCGCGAGACCATCACCGGTGCCGTCGCGCTGGCGAACCAGCGCGGTCACGCCACCGTGGAGCCCTGGCACCTGCTGCTGTCGCTGCTGGACACCGAGGGCTCGACCGCCGCCGGCCTGCTGCGCGCCGTCGGGGCCGACCCCGCCGAGCTGCGCCGGGTCGCCCAGCGCTCGGTCGACGCCCTGCCCGCGGCGCGCGGCTCCAGCATCGCCGAGCCGACCCTGGCCCGGGAGTTCGTCAACGCCATCGGCGCTGCCGAGCAGATCGCGCGGCCGCTGGGCGACGAGTACACCTCCACCGAGCACCTGCTGGCCGGGCTGGCCCGGGTGGGCGGCGCGGTCTCCGTCGCGCTGAAGAACTCCGGCGCCACCGAGGAGAACCTGGTCGCCGCCTTCCCGACCGTGCGCGGTGGGGACCGGCGGGTCACCACGGCCGACCCCGAGCAGACCTACCAGGCGCTCGCGAAGTACGGCGTCGACCTGACCGCGAGCGCCCGCGAGGGGAAGATCGACCCGGTCATCGGCCGGGACTCGGAGATCCGCCGGGTGATCCAGGTGCTCTCCCGGCGTACCAAGAACAACCCGGTGCTGATCGGCGAGCCGGGCGTCGGCAAGACCGCCATCGTCGAGGGCCTGGCCCAGCGGATCGTCGCCGGCGACGTGCCGGAGTCGCTGCGGGACAAGAAGCTCGTCTCGCTCGACCTCGGCGCCATGGTGGCGGGCGCGCAGTACCGCGGCCAGTTCGAGGAGCGGCTCAAGTCGGTGCTTGAGGAGATCAAGAACTCCGACGGCCAGGTCATCACCTTCCTCGACGAGCTGCACACCGTGGTCGGCGCGGGCAAGGGCGAGGGCTCGATGGACGCCGGCAACATGCTCAAGCCGATGCTGGCCCGCGGCGAGCTGCGGATGGTGGGCGCCACCACGCTGGACGAGTACCGCGAGCACATCGAGAAGGACCCGGCGCTGGAGCGCCGATTCCAGCCGGTGCTGGTCGGCGAGCCGACCATCGAGGACACCATCGGCATCCTGCGCGGCCTGAAGGAGCGCTACGAGGTGCACCACGGCGTCCGGATCACCGACGCCGCGCTGGTCGCCGCCGCCGCCCTCTCCGACCGCTACATCACCGACCGGTTCCTCCCGGACAAGGCGATCGACCTGGTCGACGAGTCCGCCTCGCGACTCCGGATGGAGATCGACTCCCGCCCGGTCGAGGTGGACGAGATCGAGCGGGCGGTGCGCCGGCTGGAGATCGAGGAGATGGCGCTGGCCAAGGAGCCGGACGCCGCCTCCGCCGAGCGGCTGGCCCGGCTGCGCAAGGAGCTGGCCGACAAGCGCGAGCAGCTCACCGCGCTCTCCGAGCGCTGGCAGCTGGAGAAGAGCCACATCACCAAGCTCTCCACCGCCAAGGAGGAGCTGGAGCGGCTCGGCGGCGAGGCCGAGCGGGCCGAGCGTGACGGCGAGCTGGAGCGTGCCGCCGAGCTGCGCTACGGCCGGATCCCCGCCCTCCAGGCCGAGCTGAAGCAGGCCGAGGAGGAGCTGGCCCGGCTCCAGGCCGACGGCGCGATGCTCAAGGAGGAGGTCGGCGCGGACGACATCGCCGCCGTCGTCGCCTCCTGGACCGGCATCCCCGCCGGCCGGCTCCTGGAGGGTGAGACCGCCAAGCTGCTCCGGATGGAGGAGACGCTGGGCTCCCGGGTCGTCGGCCAGACCGAGGCGGTCACGTCGGTGTCCGACGCGGTCCGCCGCGCCCGGGCCGGCGTCGCCGACCCGGACCGCCCGACCGGCAGCTTCCTCTTCCTCGGCCCGACCGGTGTGGGCAAGACCGAGCTGGCCAAGGCGCTCGCCGAGTTCCTCTTCGACGACGAGCGGGCCATGGTCCGCATCGACATGAGCGAGTACGGCGAGAAGCACTCCGTCGCCCGCCTGGTCGGCGCCCCGCCCGGTTACGTCGGCTACGAGGAGGGCGGCCAGCTCACCGAGGCGGTGCGCCGCCGGCCGTACTCGGTGATCCTGCTGGACGAGGTGGAGAAGGCGCACCCGGACGTCTTCGACGTGCTGCTCCAGGTGCTCGACGACGGCCGGCTCACCGACGGCCAGGGTCGCACGGTGGACTTCCGCAACGCGATCCTTATCCTCACCTCGAACCTGGGGTCGTCGGTGATCAGCGACCTGACGCTGGCCGAGGAGCAGCGCCGGGAGGGCGTGCTCGCGGTGGTCCGGTCGCACTTCAAGCCGGAGTTCCTCAACCGCCTCGACGACATCGTGGTGTTCGCCGCCCTCCAGGGCGAGGACCTGCGGGCCATCGTCGACATCCAGCTCGACCGGATGCGACGCCGTCTCGCGGACCGCCGGTTGTCGCTGGACATCAGCGACGCCGCCCGGGTGTGGCTGGCCGAGCACGGGTACGACCCGATCTACGGCGCCCGCCCGCTGCGCCGCCTGGTGCAGTCGGCGATCGGCGACCAGCTCGCGAAGGCCCTCCTGGCCGGCCAGATCCGCGACGGCGACACGGTGCAGGTGGACCTGTCGGACACCAAGGACGGCCTGACGGTGACGGCCGCCTGACCCCTGACTGCGGATCAAGAAGTTTGCGTCGGCTGCGGCACACCGGCCGACGCAAACTTCTTGATCAACAGGGTCGGTGGGGGCCCGCCGGGGAAATAGTGGGGGCATGTTCGGGATCGGGGAGAAGGACCGGGAGTTGGACGCGGCCGTCGAGGAGCTTCGGCGGGCGGACACCCTCGCCTTCGGCGGGGTGGGGATCGCGGGGCAGATCCTGCCGGAGACCGAGGCGTACCGGCACGTGGAGCGGGCGCTGCGGGAACATCCCGAGGCGGCCCGCAAGAAGGTCGACCGGCTGCTGAAGCACGGGTCGCCGGCCGGGAAGGCGTACGCGGCCACGCTGCTGGACTCGGTCGACCCGGCGGCCGGCCGGGCCGCGTGGGAGCGGCTGCGCGACGACGACGGCGAGTTCACCACGTTCAGCGGCTGCCTCATGGACCGCGCCACCCTGCGCGGGTACGCCGCCGAGCGCCTCGCCGGCACCGCACAGTAGCTGAGCCGTCACTCGACGAACGGCACTACGGCGCACGTGCGTCGGGTTGTTACCGTCTCCGCCGATGGACCTTGGGGGGAGACGGCCGTGAACGGTTCGCTGGCGTACGTGGTGACCACGTTGGGCTGCCTGGTCGGCGTGGCCGGCGTCGTGATCGCCGTGATCGCCCTGCGCAAGGCCCGGTCGGCGCCACGCCCGAAGGCCGCCCCCGGTGACCCGTTCCGGGACCGGGACGCCGACGCCCTGCGCGGCGACCCCCGCGCGCTCAAACCCGGCGACATCGTGGAGATCCGCCAGGTCCCCTACACCGTGCGTGGCTCGGTGCACCTGGTCGAGGGCGGCTGGAGCTGGGCCGAGCACCTGCTCGACGACGCCGGCGGGGTGAAGCGCTGGCTCTCCGTCGAGTCGGAGCCGGACCTGGAGCTGGTGCTCTGGACCAGCGAGCCGTCGGCCACCGTCACCCCCGGCGCGCCGACCCTGGAGATCGCCGGCCGGCGCTACAACTGGGACGAGTCCGGCCAGGCCAAGTTCACCGCCACCGAG
Organism: Micromonospora chaiyaphumensis; assembly: GCF_900091435.1. GTDB lineage: Bacteria > Actinomycetota > Actinomycetes > Mycobacteriales > Micromonosporaceae > Micromonospora > Micromonospora chaiyaphumensis. The sequence goes on along the minus strand of NZ_FMCS01000006.1, from coordinate 142,667 downwards.
GGCACCGGCCTCGACCCGCGCGGCACCATGCGCTACCACGACTACCAGGCGCCCGGCGGCGCCCGGCTCTCGTTCGAGGCGTACGGGGAGGCCGGCTGGGAGGTGAACCTCGGCGAGCAGGTGCACCGGGCCGAGGTGATGATCTACCCGCAGGGTGGGCCGGAGAAGGTGGGCTAGAACGTGCTCGTCGCCCTGGAGGCCCCGTACGTCGACACCCGCGCCGCCGATCTGAGCCTCGCCCTCGGCGGCCCCGAACGCCCCGCCCTGCACGTGCGCGAGCTGACCCTGCCCGGCGGGCTGCGGCTGCGGCTGCGCCTGCTCGGCGCCTCGCACCAGGTGGTCTGCGGCGACCTCACCGAGACGGTCGCCTGCCTGCCCGGCCGCCCCCCGCACCTGCCGGACGCCCTGCACGACGAGACCGCCGGCTACCGGTTCACCGCCACGGTGCTCCGGCCGGCGGGTGACGGCCTGCGCACCCGGGTCGCCGCACTCCGCGCCGACCTGGCCGACGACCCGTACGCGCTGGTCGGAGTCTTTCCCGGCGACGAGGACGCGGTCACGGCGCTCGCCGTCCGCCCCGACCCGCCGGACGGTTCGGTGGCCTGGCGCACCTGGCACGCCTATCCGCAGACCAACGAGCTGGTCCTGACCGAGACGGTGGTAGCGCTGTGACGTATCGACGGTGGTTCGTCGTGGGGGTGGCGTTCGCCGTCATCGGCGCCGTGGTCGCCGCCTTCGCGATCTTCTACGGCAACTTCTCGCCCCGGGGCTACGTGGAGGACCGCTACACCCGGGCGACCAGCCGGGACCTCGGCTCGGACGCGATCGCGTACACGTCGAACCGGTCGCCGAGCCAGGTGTCGAAGGACATCACCGACGCCTGGCAGCCGGCCGACCAGTACGTCGACGGCAGCGGGGTCTACCTGCGCTACGACGACGACTCGGTGGTGATCCTGCCGCTCGCCGCCGCCGGCTCGGTGATCCTGCTGGAGCGGATGACCACCGCGTACCCCCGCTACCACTCCCGGGTGGGCAGCCACTGGGGCTGGGGGCGGGGCAGCACGGTCCGCGGTGGCGGGCCCGGCTCCGGCAAGTGACCTGACCCGACGAATCCTGGAGTCCCCTGTGCAGACCCTGTTCACCGATCTGCTCGTCACGCTCGCCTACGGCGTGGTCGGCGTCGCCCTCATGGCCGTCGGCTACGTGCTGGTCGACGTCGCCACCCCCGGCAAGCTGCACGAGCTGATCTGGGCGGAGCGCAACCGCAACGCCGCGCTGCTGCTCGCCTCGAACCTGGCCGGCGTCGGCATCATCGTGGTCGCCGCGATCGCCGCCAGCGCGGACGACTTCGCGCTCGGCCTGGTCGGCGCGGCCGCGTACGGGATCCTCGGGCTGGTCATCATGGCCGCGGCGTTCCTGCTGCTGGACATGGCCACCCCCGGCAAGCTCGGTGAGCTCCTGGTCGACCCGGAGCCGCACCCCGCGGTCTGGGTCTCCGCCGTCGTGCACCTGGCGACCGGCGCGATCATCGCCGCCGCGATCAGCTGATGACACCCGGCAAGCCGGCGGCGAAGAAGAGGGCCGCCTGGGTCGCCTGGCTGGCCGTCGGTCTGATCCTCGCCGGCTGCGTGGCGGTGGGCGTGCTCCACACCGACGGGGACACCGCGGTGCCGGCACCGGCCGCCGACGAGCGGGCCGACAGCGTTGCCATCCTCCAGCGGAGCAGCGCCGAGCAGGGCCTCTGCTACGGCTGGGTGCTGGAGGACTACTACGACTACGGCGCCGCCCCGCGCAACGTCGGCTCCAACCTGGGCGACGGGATCGCCGTCGAGGAGAACCCGGCCTGCCCGCGCTGGGTGCAGGTGACGGCCGACATCGGCTACGTCTCGGAGAGCAGCGAGAGCAACGACTTCGCCCGGATCGAGGTGACCGGCTCCCCGGACATCGACACGCTCGACCTCCTGCGGGTGGAGAACGGTCTGGAGCAGCTCGGGCTCACCGAGGACGTCTTCGTCGACGACCCCGGCTGGGCGGTCACCCGGGCCGCGGTCATGCTGCCGCTGCTCGCCGTCGAGGCCGGCCTGGCCCAGCCCGCCGACACGCCGGTGCCGGCCGCGGGCAGCCCGTCCCCGCTGCCCGACGCCGGCAGTGACTACCTGCGGGACCGCTGGGGCTGGCTGCTCGCCACCGTCGGGCTGCTCCTGCTCGCCGCGCTCTTCGTCACCGTCGGCGTGGTGCAGCGCCGCCGGCCGACTGCTCCGGGTCGCGGCGCGGCGCCAGAGGCGCCGAGCCGGAGTGGTCGCCAGCGCCGGGTGGCCGTGCCCGCGCAGCGCGCCGGGGCGGAGACGGCGGAGTCGCGTACCCGGGAGAAGGCGTGACCGTCGACGCGCCCGCACGGCCGCGGTGGCGCCCGGCCCGCGCGGCGGTCCTGCTCGCGGTCTTCGTCTGCGCGGCCTGCGGCCTGGTGTACGAGCTTGCCCTGGTCGCGCTCGGCAGCTACCTGATCGGCGACGCGGTCGGCCAGGCGTCGATCGTGCTCGGCGTGATGGTCTTCGCCATGGGCGTCGGCGCGCTGGTCGCGAAGCCGTTCCAGTCCCGGGCGGCGGCCGCGTTCGCCGCGATCGAGCTGGCCCTGGCCCTGCTCGGCGGCCTCTCCGTGCTCGGCCTCTACGCCGCGTTCGCCTGGCTCGACCTCTACGGACCGGCGCTGGTCGGCACCGCGTTCGTGCTGGGCCTGCTCATCGGCGCCGAGATCCCGCTGCTCATGGTGCTGCTGCAACGCATCCGCGCGCAGTCCGCCGGCAGCGCCGTGGCCGACCTCTTCGCCGCCGACTACGTCGGCGCGCTGCTCGGCGGGCTGGCCTTCCCGTTCCTGCTGATGCCGGTCTTCGGCCAGCTCAAGGGCGCGCTCGTGGTCGGCGCGGTCAACGCCGTGGCCGGTCTCGCCCTGGTCTGCACCGTCTTCCGGGCCGACCTCGGCCGCCGGGCCCGGGTCGCACTCGGTGCCGGCGCCGCCGTGGTCGCCCTCTGCCTCGGGTACGCCTGGGTCACCGCGCACGACTTCGAGGTGACCGCCCGGCAGCAGCTCTACCGCGACCCGGTGGTGCACGCCGAGCGCAGCCGCTACCAGGAGATCGTGCTGACCCGGTCGGTGCGGGAGATCGGGCACACCGACACCGACCTGCGGCTGTTCCTCAACGGCGACCTCCAGTTCAGCTCGATCGACGAGTACCGCTACCACGAGTCGCTCGTCCACCCGGCGATGCGCGGCCCGCACGGCGACGTGCTGGTGCTCGGCGCCGGCGACGGGCTGGCGCTGCGGGAGATCCTCAAGTACCCGGACGTGCGCCAGGTGACCCTTGTCGACCTCGACCCGGCCGTGGTGCGGCTGGCCCGCTCCGAGGCGCAGTTGCGGGACCTCAACCGCCACTCGCTCGACGACCCGCGGGTCCGGGTGCTCAACGTCGACGCGTTCGGCTGGCTGCGCTCCGCCACGGAACGCTTCGACGTCGTCGTCGCCGACCTGCCCGACCCGGACGAGACGGCCACCGCCAAGCTCTACACGGTCGAGTTCTACGCGCTGATCCGGCCGGTGCTCGCCCCCGGCGGACGGCTCGTGGTGCAGTCCGGCTCGCCGTATTTCGCGCCGCGGTCGTACTGGTCGATCGAGCGGTCGATCCGGGAGGCGGGCTTCGCCACCGTGCCGTACCACGTGGACGTGCCGAGCTTCGGCGACTGGGGGTTCGTGCTCGCCGCCCCGGGCACCGAGCCGCCCGCGCTGGGGCTGCCCGCGGACGCGCCGCCGCTGCGGTTCCTCACCCCGGCGGTCCTCGCCGCGGCGGCCACCTTCCCGGCCGACCGGGCGCGGGTGGACGTGCCTGCCTCCACGTTGCTGCAGCCCAGGGTGCTGGAGTACGCCCGGGCGGAGTGGCGCGGCTACTAGTGCGGCGTCCACGGACGTTCACCGGGTGTCCGGTGGTTGTTGTGGATCCTCGCCGGGTGGGCGAGCGACTCCCCACCCGTAGGTGGTGGGGCGGGCCGCCGCGGGCCAACTGATCCTCGCGCCGCCCGATGTGGGCGGCGGGGATCACGTCGGGACCGGCCGGCACCGGGAAGGTGTCGGCCGGCTCGACGGTGCGTGACCACCACCGGCAGCACGACAGCGGCTGGCGGGGTGGTGGGTCCGCCGCCCGGGGTGCGGGTGGCGATGGTGGCGGCCGCGACGAGGTCGCGGTGCCCGGAGAATGCGCAGTTCGGGCAGGACAAGCTCCGGCCGCGAGGTTTCGGTACCCGCAGCTGGCACGCTGGGCAGGTGGAGGAGGTGCCACGCTCGTCAACGAGGTGAACGGTGATGCCGGCCAGGACAGCCTTGTCGGTGAGGATTTGCAAGAGTCGGCCGATCTGCCACTGCCGTAGCCGCAGGTTGTGCCGCCGGCCCGAGTCGATGTTGAGCACCCCGCGCGGATCACCCACGTGCAGGACGCCGACCCGCTGGCGTACCGCCCAGGACACGACCGTGCGGGCGGCCTCGTGCTGAGCCTGACGCACCCGGCGTCGGTGCCGGCCTTCCACCCGTCGCGCCCGACGGCGGTATTGACGCCACCGCCGCGACCCCTCCTGCCCCGGCTTGGGCGTCCGCTGTGCGACCGCGCGGCGGCGGCTCTTGGTGTCCGCGAGATGCATGCGGTGCTCGGCGCGGACCGCTCGTCCCGACACCAACAGCCCTTCTCCATCCGGACCGGCCACTGCGTAAGGGTGAATGATTCCCACATCCACCCCCGCCGTCCGAGCCGGATCCGGACCCTCACCAGGCGGGTACACCGCGACGGGGACTTCGGCAGTCACGTCGAGGAAGAGTCGGCCACCTTCGCACAGCAGGGTGATCGACCGGACCTGCTCGACCGGGTAGGGCAGGTCGCGTGCCAACCGCACCCACAGTGGGGCGGCGCTTCTCGTAGCCGGAATGCGCACCCGGTGCCCGTCAATGGTGAATGTGCCGTGGTGCCAACGGACCGGCATCAACCGGCGCCGGCGCCGCGGGAACTTCGCCGACACGTCGCCCTCTCGGCGGCGCTTCGCTGCGCTGAACCAGGCATCCGAAAAACGGCGCAACACCGAGCGCGCTCCGGTCGTGTCCAATTCCCCGAACGTGCCCGGCCCGGAGGCCGACAACTCGCGGCACAGCTCCTGGTAGCCCGCCAGCGGCGCGCTCCGTCGCTGACGCCGCCACGTGTTGATCTCCAGGACACACGCCCACACGTCACCGGCCGAGCGCAACAACCCGAAGCACCGTCGTCGCTGCCCAAGTGTCAACCGAAGCCCCACCCGCGCCGTGCGATGCACCACCTGTGGCGCGGCAGGATCCCGACGACGAGGCACGAGCCGAGTCAACCTCGCCGGTACGACATTCCTACCCCCGCAGCCAAACCCGGCGAACGTCGGTCGACACCGCATTAGCGTCGTAGCCATGCCCGCCCGTCCGTCCCTCTGGTCGCGACCGCCCCGGGCACTGGAGGCGCCGTCGTACCTTCAGGCGTTCGTGCTGTCCGGGGTGGTGACCGTGCTGGTCACCCGGGCGTACCTCCAGGCGACCGGGTTCCCGCAACTCGGCGGCGGCGGCCTGCACATCGCGCACGTGCTCTGGGGCGGCCTGCTGATGACCGCGGGCCTCGGGGTGGGGCTGGTCTTCCTCGGCAGCGTGGCGCGCATCCTGGGCGCGATCCTGGGCGGGATGGGCTTCGGGCTGTTCATCGACGAGGTCGGCAAGTTCGTCACCACCGGCACGGACTACTTCTACGCCCCGGCCGCCAGCATCATCTACGTGGCGTTCGCCCTGCTGGTCGTGATCACCCAGGCGCTGCGCGGGCGGACCCGGCTGTCCGAGCCGGAGCGCACGGCGAACGCGCTGTACACCGTCGTCGGTGGTCTCACGACCGGCCTCACGGCCCGGCGCCGGGCGGCCGTGCTGCGCCTGGTCCAGGGGTGCGGGCCGGAGGTCGAGGAGGCGGTCGTCCGGCTGCTCGACGTGGTGCCCCGACGGGAGACACCCCCGTTCCGGTTCTGGCACCGCTGGCTCCGCCTGGCCCGCCGCGGCCTGGTCTGGGTGACCACGCACCGGTGGGTCGTGTCCCTGGTGGTGCTCTACGTGATCGGCGAGCCGTTCGTGGTGGTGCTGCGGGTGCTGCTCGACGCGGTCACCGGCCAACTGCCCGACCAGGACGAATGGGGTGCCCTGCTCGGGGTCTCGGTCTCCGCGCTGATCACCGCGCTGCTGAGCATCCGCGGCGCCCTCCTGCTGCCCAGCGACCAGACGCGGGCCTTCCGGCTGTTCAAGCTCGCGCTCCTCGTGGACCTGCTGTTCGGACAGATCTTCAGCTTCACGGTCAACCAGTTCGGCGCGGTCTTCTCGCTCGGCGTGGATCTCTTCCTGCTCGCGGTGGTGACCGCCGAGTACCGCCGGCTGCAGCGGGAGGCCGGGGAGGTGCCGGCGAGCTGATCTTCGATGCGCGGCGTCGATGGGTCCGGGCCGCTACTGTGTGGGCCTGATCTAGAGAAGGAGAGAGTCAATGACCGATTCCTCCCCGGCGCCGGGCCGCGCGCGTCCGGGCGTGGTGGCGGCGTCCTTCTACCTGCTGCTGCTCTTCGCGCTCACCCAGTTGATCGGCCTGATCGCGACCATCGCCGTCGCCGGCAAGCTGCGCGAGGGCTTCGAGCGGGCGTTCGAGGGCACGACGACGGGCGCCCAGGACGTCGGCACGTTCGTGGTCGGGTTCACCATCGGGACCGCCGCCCTGCTCCTCGTCCTCTCGCTGGTCCTGGTCGTTCTGGGCCTGTTCAACAACCGGGGCAGCAACGGCACCCGGATCACCACCTGGGTGCTGGGCGGCATCCTCATCTGCTGCCTGGGTGGCAGCCTGATCAGCGGCGCCACCGGGGCCGTCGGTGGCAACACCGGAGGCGACGGGCCCTCGGCCGAGGAGATCCAGCGCAGCCTCAACGACGCCCTGCCGTCCTGGTACACGCCGGTGAACACGCTGCTCGGCGTGCTCGGGCTGCTGTCGCTGCTGGTCGCCCTGATCCTGCTGGCGCTGCCGAAGGCCAACGAGTTCTTCCGCAAGCCGAAGCAGGGCTGGGAGCCGCCGGTCCCGGGTGCCGCCTACCCGGCGGAGCCCGGCTACCCGCAGACCCCGGGCTACCCGCAGGCCCCGGGCTACCCGACCACGCCCGGTCACCCGGGCCAGTCCGCTCCCGGGCAGCCGGGTCAGACCGGCCCGTCGCCGGAGTCCGGGGAGCGCCGGGACGGCGAGCCGCCATCGGCAAGTTGACGTTCGGATAAGAGCGACGCCGACGATCCCTCCGAGTAGGTTGCAAGCCGACGCCTACCGGAGGGATCTGTCGTGTCGTACCCCCATCAGGCCCCGCCCCGCCGGCCGGGCGCGGTGGTCTCGGCGGCGGCGCTGCTGCTGCTGATGGCGGTGGGCGCCGTGGCGTACGCGGTCGCCAGCCTGCTGGTCACGGCGGGCACGGTGGACCGCTTCCGGGAGGCGGCGCGGACGACCGACGCGAGCGGCGGCGAGATCGACGGGGTGGCGTCGCTGCTGCGCGGCTCCACGGTCCTCTCCGCCGTGCTCGGCGTGCTGGTCGCGCTCCTGCTGGTCGGGCTCGCCCTCGGCCTGCTGTCCGGCCGCGCCGGTGCCCGGGTGGCCACCTGGGTGGTCGCCGGGCTGGGCCTGTTCTGCGGCTGCTGCGGCCTGGCGGTGCTGGTCGGGCAGCGGACCGCCCCGCTCCGGCTCGGCGCCGACGACCGGGTCACCGCCGACCTGCTGGCCCGGGTCGGCGACGCCTACCCGGACTGGTGGATCCCGGTGAACGCGGCGCTGTCGGTGGCGCAGATCCTCGGCTACCTGGTGGTGGCCGCCCTGCTGACGCTGCCGTCGGCCGGCGCCTTCTTCCACCGCCGCACGCCGCGCCCGCCGGCCGGGCCGACCCCGCCGAGCGGGCCCGTGGCGGCCGCGCCCGCCTACGTGCATCCGTCGCCCTGGGGGCCGCCGGCCGGCCCGCTCGCCACCCCGCCTCCGTCGGCCCCGCCCGGGCCGACCCCACCCCCCGAGGACCGCCCGTGACCGACGCACCACCCCCCTCCCCGCGCCGGGCCCTCGTCACCGGCGCCAGCCTGGGCATCGGCGAGGCGTTCGCCCGCCGGCTCGCCGCCGACGGCTGGGACCTCGTCCTGGTGGCCCGGGACGCGGGCCGGCTCGACGCCCTGGCAACCGAGCTGACCGCCCGGCACGGCCACCGGGTCGAGACCATCGCCGCGGATCTGTCCACCGACGAAGGCTGCACCGCGGTGGAGGGCCGGCTGGCCGCCGAGCCGGTGGAACTGCTGGTGAACAACGCGGGGATCAGCCTCAACACCCCGTTCGTCCGCTCGGCCGTCGCGGACGAGACCCGGCTGGTCCGGCTCAACGTGCTGGCCGTGCTCCGGCTGACCCACGCGGCGCTCGGCCCGATGGTCGAGCGCGGCCACGGGGCAGTGATAAATGTCTCTTCCGTTGCCGGTTTCGGTGTCCCCATGCCGGGATCGACCTACTCGGCCAGCAAGGCCTGGGTGACGAATTTCAGTGAATCGATCGGCCAGTCGGTGGCACCGCTCGGCGTACGCGTGATGGCGCTCTGCCCCGGCTACACCCGCACGGGCTACCACGAGCGGGCCGGCATCGACATGTCGCGGACGCCGATGTGGATGTGGCTCCGGGCCGAGGACGTCGTCGACGAAGGGCTGCGTGACCTGCGTAAAGGCAAGCCGGTCAGCGTGCCGAGCTGGAAGTACAAGCTGGCCGTGGCGGGGCTGCGGCACGCGCCGCGACGGCTGCTGCGCGGGGTGTCCCGGGACAGCCGCGGCCGGGTCGGCCGGTCCGGCGGCTGACCCCGGAGCGGCCCGGCAGGTGCCCCGCCGCCGGGATGCCCGCCCGCTGCCCAGCGTGGACGGTCGCACAGCGTAGTCGGCCATCGCCACCCGTCGGTCGCCCGCAGGGTTGACCCGGGTGGACCCGACGCTCGCCTCCCAGACTTGCGAAGTACCCTCTATCGCCATGGGGGACCACGACGACCTGCGTAAATTCATCACTGACCTGGCTGTGGTCCACGGCCGGGTGGTGCTCTCGTCGGGTCGGGAGGCGGACTGGTACGTCGACTTGCGTCGCGTCACGCTCCATCACCGGGCGGCGCCGTTGATCGGCCGGGTGATGTGCGACCTCACCGCCGACTGGGCGTACGACGCGGTGGGCGGCCTGACCCTCGGGGCCGACCCGGTGGCCACCGCGATGCTGCACGCGTCGGCCGCGACCGATCGCCCGTTGGACGCCTTCGTGGTCCGCAAGACGGGCAAGGCGCACGGTCTCCAGCGGAGGATCGAGGGGCCGGACGTCGCCGGGCGCCGGGTCCTGGCGGTCGAGGACACCTCGACCACGGGCGGCAGCGTGTTGACCGCCGTCGAGGCGTTGCGCGAGGCCGGGGCCGAGGTGGTGGGTGTGGCGGTTATTGTTGATCGAGGCGCCGGCGACGCGGTGCGAGCCGCCGGACTGCCTTATCGGGCGGCCTATACGTTGGCTGACCTCGGCCTTGTGGCGTAAAAGTTTGCCGATTCGGATCTGCTGATATGCAGGCGGATCGATGCTGCTGGTGGAAGGATGGAAAACGTGGGAACTGCGTTGGCTGAAATGACCATGCCTCAGATCTCGCCGCTTGCCGGCGAGCCGATCGAACGTGCCGACGCCGAGCGGCTCGCGGGGGTCCTCAAGGCCCTCGCGGACCCCGCCCGGCTGCGGCTGCTCAGCCTGATCCAGTCGGCTCCCGAGGGGGAGGCGTGCGTGTGTGACCTCACCGCGCCGCTCGGCCTCTCGCAGCCGACGGTCAGCCACCACCTGCGCATCCTCACCGAGGCCGGCTTGCTGGAGCGGGAGAAGCGCGGTGTCTGGGCGTACTACCGGCTGGTGCCGACCGCGATCGCCACGATCGCGGATCTGCTCACCCCGCCGCGGAAGCGGGCCACCAAGAAGGCCCGCTGAATCCGGACGTGTCCGAGTTGGTGGCCGCCTCGCACGAGTGCGGCGACGGGTGGCGTGCCAGGGGTGGCGCCACCACTGGACGGTGACGGCTGTCCGTCATCCGTGCCACCGGCAGGTCGACAGGTCGTAGTCGAAGGCCGGCTCCCGAAGCGGGGGCCGGCCTTCGGTGTGTTCGAGGTCAGCGGCGGTGCTGGCCACCGCGCCGGTGCTGCTGGTCGTCGTCGCCGTCGATGGCGTCCCGGACCGCGTCCACCGCGCCCGCCGCGCTGGCCGCGGCGATCACCGCGACCGCCTCGCCGCGCTTGCGCGCCCGCCGGTCGCGGAGGAACTCGAAGAAGATCGGCAGCACCGAGATCAGGATGATCAGCGCGACCACCGGCAGGATGTACCGGTCGATCTTGTCGCCGATCGCCTCGTAGATCTGGTGGGCCAGCAGGTAGCCGACCAGCAGGATGCCGTCCACCCAGAGGATCGCGCCCACCACGTTCCACAGGAGGAACTGGCGGGCGGGCATGCCGAGCACGCCGGCCACCGGGTTGAGGAAGGTGCGCACGATCGGGATGAACCGGGCCAGCACCACGGCCTTGGCCGGGCCGAACTTCTGGAAGTAGTACTCGGCCTTCTCCACGTACTCCCGCTTGAACAGGCGGGAGTTGGGGCGGTCGAACATCCGCTTGCCGTAGCGCGCGCCGAGCCAGTGCCCGAGCTGGGCGCCGGCGATCGCGCAGAGCGGGCCGCCGATCAGCAGGCCCGCCAGCGAGAGCCGGGTGCCGTCACCGAAGATCGCGTCGGCCACCGGGGAGGCGGCCACCCCGGCCAGGAAGAGCAGCGAGTCGCCCGGGAAGAAGAAGCCGACCAGCAGGCCCGTCTCGGCGAAGAGGATCGCCCAGACGCCGATCATCCCGAACGTGTGGATGAGCTCCTTCGGGTCGAGCGGGTTCAGGGCCACGCTCTCGGAGAGCACCCGGGTCTTCTCTGCTGTGTCCACGGCCACAAAGGGTACCCGGGCCCGGTCCGGCGGTGCGCCGGACCGGGCGTACGGGTCACAGCCGCGGGTCGACCGGCTCGGACTCGCAGGCGAGGATGGCGAAGACCAGCTCGTGGCGGCGCCAGAGCGGGGCGTCGTCGGCCAGCGCGTCCAGGGCGGCCAGCCCGAGCGCGTGCTCCTGCAGGGCCAGGCCGCGCTTGCGCCCCAGCGACCGCTTGCGGAGCCCGGCGAGCTGCCCCGGCCCGGTGTACCCGGGACCGTAGATGATCCGCAGGTACTCCCGGCCCCGGCACTTGATCCCCGGCTGGAGCAGCGACCCCTTCGGCGAGCGGGCGGCCAGGCCGGCGTACGGCTTGACCACCATGCCCTCCCCGCCGGCCGCCGTGAGCGACAGCCACCAGTCGGTGGCCGCCGCCACCGCCGCCTCGTCGGCCAGGTCGACCACCTGTCGCCGGGTCGGGGTGAAGAACTCCGGGCCGGCGGCGCAGAGCCGGTCGGCCAGGGCCAGGTGCCAGCCGTGGTCCCGGTCGGCGTAGCTCGTCCCGGCCCCGGCCAGCACCGCGAACGGCGCCAGCGTCACGCCGCGCAGCCCGTCGGTCCGCCCCACGTACGCCCGGTAGGCCGCCGAGTACGCCTCGACCTCGGCCGCCCGGTCGGCCATCCGGCCGCGCAGCTCACCCACCGGCAGCCCGCGTCCGGCGGCGGCGTCCAGCGTGGCGAGGACCGCCGGCAGGGCTGCCCGGCCGGCCGCCCCGACCCCGGCGTACTGCTCGCGGATCAGCCCGCCCGCCTTCGCCGACCAGGGCAGCAGCTCGCAGTCGAGGAGCAGCCAGTCGGTGCCCAGCTCGGCCCAGAGACCGGCCGCGGTGACCGCCGCGCGGACCCGGGCCAGCAGCTCCCCGTCCAGCGGCGGCCCGAAGAACGGCCGGCCGGTCCGGGTGTGCACCGCACCGCCGGAGAACCGCCCCGGCTCGCGCTCCACCAGCACCACGGCCCGCGAGCCCATGTGCTTCTCCTCGCAGACCACCCGGTCCGCGCCGGCCGCCCGGTAGTCGGCGAACGCCTGCGCCGGGTGCTCCAGGAACCCCTCGACGGTGGAGGTCGAGCAGGGCGCCATGGTCGGCGGCAGCCAGACCAGCCGGTCCGGGTCGAGCGCGTACCGGCTCATCACCTCCAGCGCGGCGGCGGCGTTCTCGGCCGGCACGGTCAGCGTCCCGTACGCGTGCGTGAGGTGCCGCCGGCCCGTCACGTCGGCCAGGTCGAGCACGGTGTCCGGCCGGGTTGCGCCGGGCGCGACCAGCGGGCGGGCCGGGGCGTACCACTCCTTGACCGCCGGGACGGCGACCAGCTCCTTCTCCGGGTAGCGCAGGGCGGTGAGCTTCCCGCCGAAGACGCAGCCGGTGTCCAGGCAGATGGTGTTGTTGACCCACTCCGGCTCCGGGGTCGGCGTGTGCCCGTAGACGACCATGGCCGAGCCCCGGTAGTCGCGCGCCCACGGGTAGCGCACCGGCAGGCCGTACTCGTCGGTCTCGCCGGTGGTCTCCCCGTAGAGCGCGAACGACCGCACCCGCCCGGACGCCCGCCCGTGGTAGGCCTCCTTGAGGCCGGCGTGCGCCACCACGAGCCGGCCGCCGTCCAGCACGTAGTGGCTGACCAGGCCGTCGATGAAGGCGGTCGTCTCCGCCACGAAGCTGTCCGGCTCCGACGCCAGCTGGGCCATCGTCTCGGCCAGGCCGTGGGTGAGCCGCACGTCGCGGCCGCGCAGCTTGCGCAGCAGCTTCTGCTCGTGGTTGCCCGGCACGCAGATCGCGTGGCCGGCGGCCACCATGCCCATGACCAGGCGCAGCACGCCGGGCGAGTCCGGGCCGCGGTCCACGAGGTCACCCACGAAGACCGCGGTACGCCCCGCCGGGTGCACCGCGTCCACCGGGCGGCCCGCGTCGTCGCGGTGCAGCGCGTAGCCCAGCCGGAGCAGCAGCGCCTCCAGTTCCTCGCGGCAGCCGTGCACGTCGCCGACGATGTCGAACGGCCCGGTCAGCTCGCGCCGGTCGTTGAACAGCTTCTCGTAGCGGATCTCGGCGGCCTCGATCTCCTCGACGCCGCGCAGCACGTGCACCTTCCGGAAGCCCTCCCGCGCCAGCCGCCCGTACGACTGCCGCAGGTCGCGCTGCATCCGGCTGAGCACCTGCCGGCCGTGTGTCCGGTCGGCCCGCGACTGTGTACGCTCCCAGGCCACCGCCTCCGGCACGTCCAGCACGACGGCCACCGGCAGCACGTCGTGCGCGCGGGCCACCGCGATCAGGCCGGCCCGGGCGTGCGGCTGGAGATTGGTCGCGTCGACCACGGTGAGCCGGCCCCGGCGCAGCCGGATCCCGGCCACGTGGTGCAGCGCGTCGAACGCGTCACCGGAGGCGGACTGGTCGTTCTCGTCGTCGGCCACCATGCCGCGGAACGTGTCGGAGGACAGCACCTGGCTGGGCCGGAAGTGCCGCCGGGCGAACCTCGACTTGCCGGAGCCGGAGACGCCGACCAGCGCCACCAGGGCGAGTTCGGGAATGTCCAGGACGGTCATCGGGTCGTCTCCTCCTTCCGGGTGCCGGTCTCCGTGCTGGTCAGGACGGCGAGCTGGGTCGGCGCACCCACCTCCGGGTCGTGGTCGCCGATCCCGCTGATCGTCGCCGTGTAGCCGTAAGTCGTGGCCACCCGCTCCACCCAGGCGGCGAACTCGGCCCGGGTCCACTCGAAGCGGTGGTCGGCGTGCCGGAACCGGCCCGCCCCGAGCCCCTCGTAGCGGACGTTGTACTCGACGTTCGGCGTGGTCACCATGACCGTGCCGGGCCGGGCGTGACCGAACACGGCGTCCTCCAGCGCCGGCAGCCGCGGCGGGTCGAGGTGCTCGACCACCTCCATGAGCACCGCCGCGTCGTAGCCGCGCAGCCGGTCGTCCCGGTAGGTCAGCGCCGACTGCCAGAGCCGGATCCGGTCCCGCTGCCGCTCCGGCAGCCGGTCCAGCCGCAGCCGCCGGGCGGCCAGGGTGAGCGCCTGACTCGACACGTCGGTGCCGACAACCTCGGTGAAGCGCCGGTCGGCGACCAGCGCGGCGAGCAGCGCGCCGCCCCCGCAGCCCAGGTCCAGCACCCGCGACGCCCCGCTGGCGCGCAGCGCGGTCAGCACCGCCTCCCGCCGGCGTACGGCCAGCGAGGCCCGGGGCGTCTCGGCGGACGGCGCGCTCCCGGCGCCGTCGCCGGTGGCCGGCCCGCCCTCGACGCTGTCGTCGGCCGGCGGCTCGTCGGTGAGGCGCAGCTCGGCCAGGCGGGCCAGCGCGGTTCCGGCGAGGGCGCGCCGGTGCGCCAGGTAGCGGCGGGTGATCAGACCCCGCTCCGGGTGGTCGGCCAGCCAGCCGGCACCGGCCCGGAGCAGCTTGTCCACCTCGTCCGGCGCCACCCAGTAGTGCTTGGCGTCGTCCAGCACGGGCAGCAGCACGTAGAGGTGGTTGAGCGCGTCGGCCAGCCGCAGCGTGCCGGTCAGCGTCAGGTCGACGTAACGGCTGTCGCCCCACTCCGGGTACGCCTCGTCCAGCGGGATCGGGGTGGCCGCCACGGCCCAGCCGAGCGGGCCGAACACCCGCACCGCCAGGTCGGCGCCGCCCCGGCAGCGCAGCACCGGCACCCGTACCTCCAGCGGGATGGCGGTGGCGGCCAGCTCCGGACGGTCCCGGGACTCGCCGCGCAGGGCCGAGCGGAACACCTTGGCCAGCGCCGACGAGAGCAGGCTGGACGCGGCGTACGGGCGGTCGTTGACGTACTGCCCGAGCGTGAAGCTGTCCGGCGTGGCTGCCTGCCGGCGGCGACCGCCACCGAGCTTCAACGGGTCGACCTCGACCAGCAGCGCCGCCGTGCACCGCGCCTCGTCCGCCTCGGGGTAGAGCACGTGCGCGGCGCCGGCGGGCAGGTCGAAGCTCTGCACGCGGTCCGGGTGCTTGACGAGGAGGTGGCCGAGGTCGGTGGCGGGGCGGTGGGTCGTGGTGAGGGTCAGCAGCACGGTTCTGATGCTCTCAGGGTGGTCGATTCGTTTTCCGTGGTTGCGGTGCGGAAACCTGTCGTGGCCGGCCGCCGCCCCTGGCGCTTGGTGGGGCCTTTGGGGTGGCCCGGATATGGCGGTGCCCCGCCTCCCGGGGTGGGGGCGGGGCACCTTTGGTGCTTTGTCAGGCGACGAAGCGGGTCTTGCGGCGGCGGGACACCACATAGCCGGCCGTGCCGGCGGCGAGCAGCAGGGCGCCGATGCCGGCGATCAGAGCGGTGTTGGAACCGGTGATCGGCAGCGAGCCGCCGTCACCGCCACCCTGGCCACCGCCACCCTGGCCACCGTCGCCCGGGACACCGCCGCCGGGGGCGGCGTTCACGAGGAGCTTGGCCTTGTCGTTGGCCGGGTTGGTGTCGTTCTGGAAGCCCTCGCACTGGCACTTGGCGTTGATGACCACCGCGCCGGTGGCGTTCGGGATGACCTTGTCGATCCGCAGGCCGAGCTCCACGGTCTGCTCCTCGCCGACACCGATGAAGATGTCCGGGTAGCACCGGTACGCCTTGGCCCCCGGCTTGCCGGGCTCCTCCCAGTCGCCGTTGTCACCCTTCATCGGGAAGCAGTTGCCCGGCACCTGCACGGCGGTCGTGCCGATCGGGACCGTCACGTCGATCTTGGTCACCGGCGAGCCGACGCGACCGAAGTCGAGCGACGCGGGGCCGTTGTTCCGGACGCCGACGGTCGCGGTGACCACCTCACCGGCCTTGCCGGTCAGCTCGTCGCCGATCGCGGCCAGGTCGACACCGTTGGTGCCGGTGACCTTGACCTGCATGCCCGACCAGTTGTTCTCCGGGTTGGGGTCGGCCTGGAAGGACCGCGCCTGCGCGGCCGGCTGCTTGGTGAGCACCAGGGCCTCGTCGGTACCCGGCTCGCCGACGGAGATGTTCCGGCTGTCCAGGTAGGCGGTGAAGTCGTCGAACTCGTCGACGGTCATCCAGTTGTGGTAGCCGTACTGGGCGCCGGGGGCGTAGGTGTCCTTGGCGAGCACGTACGGCACCGAAGCGGCGAAGGTCTCGCCGGCCGCCACCGTCGTGTCGGTGAAGCGGCAGGTGCGCACCCAGTCGTCCGCGTACGTGCAGTTGCTGTAGTGCTTGCTCGTGCGGATGCCGTAGTCCATGTCGAAGACGACCACCGCGCCCTTCGCAGAGGTCTCACCGACGTTGCTCAGCACGAGCGGCGCGGTGAAGGAGCCGCCCGGGGCGGCGCTGCGGGTCACCTCGGGACCACCGGCGAGGTCCACGCCTTCGCCGATCTTCACCTTGGCGGTGTGGCTGGCCGGCTTGACGCCGTCCGCGCTGACCGTGACCTTCAGGTCGCCGGAGTCGCCGTCCTTCGCGCCGGCCGCCGGCGCGATGTTGACGGCGAGCAGACCGGCGATACCCCAGTCGTCGATGCCGATCTCGAAGTGCTCCTGGCACACCAGGACGCCCTCCTCGGGCGTGGTGCAGTCGCCCTCGATCTCCGGGGTGATCTTCGCCTTGCCGGCGAGCCCCGAGTAGTCGTAGCGGACCGTGAGGTTGTTGACCACCGTCGGCTCGCTCGCGTACACGATCGGCGAGTCGGTCTTGCCCTCGCTGCCGAGGGCGACGGTGGTGTCGTTGAAGTACAGACCCAGCGCGACAGCGGGTTCCTCGGCCGCGGCGGGGGTGGCGGAGGCGGCGATGAACGCGCCTGCGACGCCCAACCCGGCGAGCCAGCGCCGGGTGGAGTTGGTGAGCATGGTTGGGGGTTCCTCCCGTGAATGATCAGGTGGAGCCCGTGGAGCTTAATGACTCCTTAAGTCGCCGCGCAGTCCCGGTTGGCGCCGGGCCGAAGATATTGACCGAACGGTTGATCGGCGTCGGTGCAATGTTCCGGCGGCCCGTGCCCGTCAACAGGGCGGGACACCGGGAGGTGCAGTGACGTACGAGGAGTTCGCCGACGCGCGGCTGGGCGCCCTGCTGCGGTACGCGGTCATGCTGACCGGCGATCCGCACCAGGCTCAGGACCTGGTGCAGGAGACCATGGTCCGGGTCCAGCTCAACTGGCGCCGGGTCGCCCGCAGCGACGCGCCGGAGCGGTACGTGCGCCGGATGCTCACCAACCAGTTCGTCGACTGGCGGCGTGGGTCGTGGGCGCGCCGGGTGCTGCTGCGCGGTGAACCGGACGAAGGGGTGCCCGCCCCGGCCGACCACGCGCAGTCCGCGGTGGACCGTGACCAGGTCTGGTCCTGGTTGTCGCGGCTGCCGCGACGGCAGCGGGCCACGCTGGTGCTGCGCTACTACGAGGACCTGCCCGACGCGGAGATCGCGGAGATCCTCGGCTGCGCCGTCGGCACCGTCCGCTCCTGCATCTCGCGCGCCCTGGCCACCCTCCGAGCCGAGTACGTGGAGGTCTGCTGATGATCGAGGACGACCTGCGCGCCGCCTTCGCCCGGCGCGAGGAGCTGGCCCCGGCGGTCGGCCCGGTCCGGGCCGCCATCGACCGGGCCGTGGTCCGCCGCCGGCGCCGCCGCCTCCGGGTGCGACTCGCCGGTACGGCGCTGGCGGTGGTCGCCGCCGCCCTGGCCGGTTTCACCGTGATCGCGCCGCGACCGGCGGAGACCCCGAACCTGATCGCGGCGCCGGCGACGCCGCCACCCAGCGGGGCACTGAACATGCTCCTGGTCGGCGCAGACGCGGCCGGCACGGACGGGAGCCGCCGGGCCGACTCGATCCTCCTGGTGCACCTGCCGGCAGACCGCAGCCGGCTCTACCTGGTCGCCCTCCCGCGCGACCTGGTGGTGCCGATGACCGGCCGAGGGACGGGCAAGCTCAACGCCTCCCTCGCCGCCGGGACGGATCTGACCGCGGGCTACCAGGCGACCCGACAGGCGGTCGCCCAGCTCACCGGCGTACGGATCGACGCCGGCGCGGTCCTCACCTACCGGGCGACCCGCGAACTCACCGACGCGGTCGGTGGCGTATCGATGTGCCTGCCGGCCGAGATCCGCTCGCACCACACGCGGCGGACCTACCCCGCCGGCTGCCAACGGCTCGACGGTTCCGCCGCGGTGGACGTGCTCCGCCAGCGGTACAACATGCCCGACGGCGCCCTGGACCGGGACCGCAACGCCGCCCGGTACGCGGCCGGACTGCTCCACCGGATCCGGGAGCAGGGGGTGCTGACCAACCCGGTCCTGCTCAGCCGGCTGATCACGAAGGTCGGCTCGGGCGTGGTGACCGACACCGGGGAGTCGTCCCTGCCGGCCCTGCTCGCGGCGGCCGGGACGGCGGCCACCGCCGAGCCGGTCGCGGTCGGCCTGCCGGTCCGCCACGGGGGAACGAAGGAACTGCCGTACGGGTTCCGGCTCGACTCCGCCCTGGCGCCGGGTTTCCTCGACGCGCTGCGCGGCGACCGGCTCGCCGAGTGGACCGCCGCGCACCCGAAGCAGGTCACCACCCTGCGCTGAGGCGGGGCGGGGGCACGGCCCCCGCCCCGCGCGGCTCAGCGGTAGTCGTCCTCGTCGGCGGTGACCACCCGGGCCTGTTCCATGGCGTCCCAGTCGTCGACCTCGAGCCCTCGCTGCGGCTCGCCGTCGCCGTCGTCGGGGGTGACCGCCACGGCCTGCTCGACCGCGTCGGCCGGCTCCGCCTCCAGGTCCCGCTCCTCCGGAGCGAGGTGGTCGCTCGGGGCGAAGTCCTCGTCGGGCTGACCCATCGTCCCTCCCTGGATCTCGGTGCGGACAGTCACCACCACACCGTACGGGCTGACCCGGGTCCCCGCTCGGCAGCGGGTGGAACGGTGGATCGGCGATTGTGCCGTCCGGTGCGAGCCCTCGGTGCCAGGATGGTGGGGTGGGCTTCCTGATCCGGCTGGCCATCACCGCGGTCGCGCTGTGGATCACCACGCTGGTCGTGCCCGGCGTGGAGGTGACCGGCCACAACGGTTTCAACACGGCGTTCACCCTGGTCGTGGTGGCGCTCATCTTCGGCGCGGTCAACGCCCTGCTGAAGCCGGTCATCAAGGTGATCGGATGCGTGTTCTACCTGCTCACGCTCGGCCTGTTCGCGCTCGTGGTCAACGCACTGCTGTTCCTGCTCACCGACTGGATCGCCCGCGGGCTGGACCTGTCGTTCCACGTCAACGGCTTCTGGGCCGCGTTCTGGGGCGCCATCGTTATGGCCGTGGTGACCTGGCTGATCACCGTCCTGGTGCCGGACAGCCTGGACGAACGGTGAGCGGTTCCCGGGTCGGTTGTGTCCGCCGCGCGCTCCTACGCGATACTTCCCGCGGTGGACAGCGCGGTCCGGCGCACCCATGGAAGTCAGCGGCCGGGACGGTCGCCTTCATGGAAGACAGCGGCCTGCACGGCCGAGAGCGGTAAGTAAGGAGCGTTCGACATGCCCATCGCTTCCCCTGAGGCTTACGCGGAGATGCTGGACCGGGCCAAGGCCGGCCGGTACGCGTACCCCGCGATCAACGTGACCTCGTCGCAGACGCTGAACGCGGCGCTCAAGGGCTTCGCCGACGCGGAGAGCGACGGCATCATCCAGGTCTCCACCGGTGGCGCGGAGTACCTGTCCGGCCCGTCCGTGAAGGACATGGTGACCGGCGCGGTGGCGTTCGCGGCGTACGCGCACGAGGTGGCCAAGAAGTACCCGGTGAACATCGCGCTGCACACCGACCACTGCCCGAAGGACAAGCTGGACAAGTTCGTCCGGCCGCTGATGGCCATCTCGCAGGAGCGGGTGAAGAACGGCCAGGAGCCGCTCTTCCAGTCGCACATGTGGGACGGCTCGGCCGTGCCGGTGGCCGAGAACCTGGAGATCGCCGAGCAGCTGCTCACCGAGGCCGCCAAGGGCAAGATCGTCCTCGAGATCGAGGTCGGCGTCGTCGGCGGCGAGGAGGACGGCGTCGAGAACGCCATCAACGAGAAGCTCTACACCACCGTCGAGGACGGCCTGGCCATGGTCGACGCGCTCGGCCTCGGCGAGAAGGGCCGCTACATGGCGGCGCTGACCTTCGGCAACGTGCACGGCGTCTACAAGCCGGGCAACGTGAAGCTCCGCCCCGAGGTGCTCAACCACATCCAGATGGCGGTCGGCGCGAAGTACAACAAGGAGAAGCCGCTAAGCCTGGTCTTCCACGGCGGCTCCGGCTCGCTGCTGTCCGAGATCCGCGAGGCGCTGGACTACGGCGTGGTGAAGATGAACATCGACACCGACACCCAGTACACCTTCACGCGGCCGGTCGCGGACCACATGTTCCGCAACTACGACGGCGTGCTGAAGGTCGACGGCGAGGTCGGCAACAAGAAGATGTACGACCCGCGCGTCTGGGGCAAGGCCGCCGAGGCCGGCATGGCCGCCCGCGTCGTGGAGGCCTGCGAGCACCTGCGCTCCACCGGCACCACCATGAAGTGACCTGTTGAAGAGGGGCCCCTTGTTCGAGGGGCCCCTCTTTTCATGCGGTGAGCACCCGGACCGCCTCGCGGACGTCGTCGGTCAGGTGCACGGTGGGCGACAGGTCACCGAACGGCGAGGCCGCGAAGAGCGGCCGCAGCAGCGACTCCACCGGCAGCTCGGTCGTCCAGTAGGTCCGGTCCAGGAACACGTACGCGCCGCTGGCCCCGTCGGTGCCGTAGTAGGTCTTGGTGGCCGCCTGGAACACCTCCTGCACCGTGCCGGCCCGGCCGGGCGCGAAGACGATCCCGCCCCGCGCCAGCCGCAGGATGGTGTCCTCCCGGATGGCGTTCGAGAAGTACTTGGCGATCCGGCCGGCGAACAGGTTCGCCGGCTCGTGGCCGTAGAGCCAGGTGGGGATGGCCAGCCCACCCGAGCGGGCCCACTCGGTGCCCGGCGCAGCCGGGCGGGGCGAGGGCAGGGACGGGCCGGCCGCGTACCGGGCCCGGACCCGCAGGGCCACGTCGGTGTAGCGGTCGTGGTCGGTGAAGTCGGGCGCGGTGGCCAGCAGGTCGATCGCCGCGGTCAGCTCCTCCGCCGGCCAGGCCGCGAGGAACGCGCCCAGGTTGGCCGCCTCCATGACGCCGGGCCCGCCGCCGGTTACCACCAGCCGGTCGGCCCGCGCCAGCTCCCAGCCCAGCACCGCCGCCATCCGGTACGCGGCACTGCCGCGCGGCACCGCGTGCCCACCCATCACACCCACCACCGACTGCGGCCCGTGCACGGCCAGCCAGGTCCGGGTGGCGTCGGCCAGGGCGTTGTCCACCCCGTGGTCGTGCAGCCGCTGGCCGAGCGCCTCCCGCACGTCGGGCAGGGCGCCGCCGTGCGCCCGGAAGTGCGCGTACACCCGGGTGTCGTACATCCCGGCGAAGCCGCCCTCGGCGAAGCCGGCGGCCAGGTCGTCGGCGCTGTAGAGGTGGGCCGGCTGCGTGGGGTAGGGCAGCCCGGAGAAGGGCGGTACGACGTTGGCGCCCCGCCGGACCAGGTCCGCGCCGACCTCCCGGTCGGCGAACCGGCAGCCCACGAACAGGGTGCCGGTGACCTCGACGCCGCGCAGGTCGGGGACGGGGTCCAGGTCGAGGCGGAGGCCCTGCACGGTCAGGCCGGCGAGGCTCCCCTCGGCCAGCCGCCGGTCGAACTCGGTCCGGGTCTCGATCTCGTCGATGCTGGTGTCGTGCGGCTCGATGACGTCCGCGGGTGGTGGGGTCGGCACCAGATCATCCTGCCCCCGGGCGGCAAGCCGGCAAACCCGGGGCGGCACGGACAGGAGCCCGGTGGCCAGGCCGCCGGGCTCCTGCACTACCCGGTCCTGGGGAGGCTCCGGATCTGTAGTTGTAGTGCAAAAAGTCTCGCCGTGGCATGGGCCGCGGGTACGTGGGCGGCACACCGCAGGCGTGACGAAACCCTCAGCCGTTCAGCCGACCGGCTCGGCGGACCCCCTCGCGTACCCCAGGGCGAAGCGGGTTGAATGGGGCGATGCAGAACCTGTTGCCTGAGCCACCGGCCACCCTGCTCCCCGCCCACGAGGAGGCCGACGCCGCGCTGGCGGCCGCCGCCGAGCAGGACACCGACGAGGCGTACGCCGAGATCGCCGCCCGCTTCCCCACCTACAGCGCGGGCTGGGCGGCGCTGGCCAGCCGGGCGCTCGACGCGGGCCAGGTCGTCCCGGCGTACGCGTACGCCCGCACCGGCTACCACCGCGGTCTCGACCAGCTCCGCCGCAGCGGCTGGAAGGGCCACGGCCCGGTGCCCTGGTCGCACAAGCCCAACCGGGGCTTCCTCCGGTGCCTCTACGTGCTGTCCCGCGCGGCCGGCGAGATCGGCGAGGCGGACGAGGCGGCCCGCTGCGCCCAGTTCCTCCGCGACTGCGACCCGGCCGCCGGGGACGCCCTGGCCAGCCACTGAGCCGCGTCGACGGCCGGCCCGACCATGTTGATCGGGTCGGCCGTCGCGCTGCTCACAGCCCTTCCGCCACCGAGGCGGCGATCTTCAGCCAGGCCTCGCGGGTGGCCGAGGAGAGCTGGCCGTACCGGATCGGCTCCCCGGTGTCGATGAGCCGCTCGTACGGCGCCAGCAGCACCGCCCGGGTCCGGGCGGCGAAGTGCTCCTGGATGGCCGGCAGGTCGATCTCCTTGCGGGACGGCGGCATCGACACCACCGTCACCGCCTGGCGGACCAGCCGCTGGCGGCCGCTCTGCTCCAGGTGGTCGAGCATCCGGGCGGCCGTCTCGGCCGAGTCGTTCCGCGCCGACATGGTCACCACGAGCTGGTCGGTGGCGTCCATGGCGGCCTGCCAGTTCTGCGCCCGGACGTTGTTCCCGGTGTCCACGAAGATCAGCTTGTAGAAGCGGCTCACCACCTCGCGGATCTCGGCGAACGCGGCCGCGGTCAGCATCTCGCCACCGGTCGCCGACTCGTCCGAGGCGAGCACGTCGAACATGCCCTCGCCCTGCGAGCGGACGTACTGCGACAGGTCGCCGACCCGGCCGTGCGGCCCCTGGAACTGGGCCAGGTCGCGCAGCATGTCCCGCACGGTGCGGGAGTGGAAGTCCTGCTGCGCCCGCATCCCGAGGGTGCCCTGGGTCTCGTTGTTGTCCCAGGCCAGCACGTACCCGCCGCGCTTCTGCCCGAAGGTCATGGCGAGCAGCAGGATGGCGACCGTCTTGCCGGCGCCGCCCTTCGGGTTGACCACGGTCACCTGGCGCAGCCCGCCGAAGTTGCGGCGCACCATCTCGATGTCGCGCCGCATCTCCTGCTCCTGCCGCCCCGGCGGGAGCCGGACCAGCCCGATCTTGTTGACCACCGCCCGGACACCCGTGGTCGCCACGGGGTCGACCGGCCGGGCCTGCCGCCGCCGCGCGAAGTCCTCCGCCGTCGGCGGGGCACCGCTCGCCGGCGTCCAGACCTGCTCCGGGAACGCGGCCGGCCCCGGCTGCTGCGGCCCGGTCTGCTGCGGGCCGGCCTGGTGTGGCCCGGCCTGGTGTGGGCCGGGCGGATGCGGCGCGGGCTGGTGCGGGCCGGGCTGGTGCGGCGGTGCGGGCGGCTGCTGTGGGGCGCCGGCCTGCGGGGGTGTGCCGGCCTCCTGCGGCCAGGCCGGGGGATACCAGCCCGGTGCACCGGGTTGGGGTGCCGGTTGCCCGTAACCGACCGGTCCCGGCGGGTACCCCGTTCCGTCGCCGTAGGGCTGCTGGAGGGGTACGCCCGGCGAGGGTGGGAACGGGCCGAGCCGGGGCGGGGTGTCCGGCGAGCCCTCGGCCGCGCTGTCGGGAACGCCGCGCGCGGCACCGGCCGCAGGCGTCACCGGGGCAGGGTCGGCCGGGCGGCCGTCGGGCTGCGCCGCGCCACTCTGCGTCGGCGGCACGACGGGTCCGGGGTGCGCCGGCGGCGCGGGCGCATCGCCGGTCGAGCGCTGCGGCGGCTGGGCCCAGGGAGACTCCGGCCGGTCGTTCGGCGGCGTACCGGCCGGGCCGTCGGGTGAGATCACCGCGGCCCCGGGGGTCCTCTCGGGAGAGGCCGCCGCGGTTCCGAGCGTCCTGCCGGCGTCGGCCTGAGCGTTCGCCTGGATGACACCGGCCGCCGTGGGGGTGGCCGTCGCCTCCGAGCCGAGCGGGCGGTCCGCACCGTCGGTGCCGGTCGCGTCGAGGCGGCCGGCCTGATCGGCGGCGCCATTCGTGCCGCCGCCCGTCGCCGGGCCGACCCGGCCATCCGGGCCGGCGGCATTCACGGGGTCAGAAGGGGTGACCGGGGGATCCGTCCCGACCGCGGCCTCCGAGCCGACGGCACCCTCCGGCCCGGGCGCGGCATCCGGCCCGAGCGTGCCGTTCGGGCCGGGGGTCTCGGCCGGGCCGGCGGTGGTCGACGGTCGGGGAGCGGTGTCGTCGGGCGTGGTCGGCGCCGGGGCGGGGGTCGGTTGGTCGAGGGTGAACGGAAGGTCCAGGTCGACCGGGGCCGGCGTCCTGTGGAGCGGCGCGGAGTCGCCCGCCGCTGCCCCGTCAGCCGCTGAGTCCGAGGTCGAGGCTGCCGGGTCCGCCGCCGGTGCCGCCGGGTCGGCCGGGGGCGGCGTGGGCCGGGCGGGCGGGACGGGCCAGGCCGCCACGTTGGGCTGGGCCGGGGCCGCCCACGGCGGGGCGGTGACGGCCCCGTCGGTCTGCTCGGGCGGCCAGAGCGGTTCGATGTCCCGCTCCGGCACCTGCGGTTGACCCGGCACGTGGGCCCGGTCGGCGTTCTCGTGCACCACGGTTCCTCCCCATTCCTCCCGCCGAGGATAGGCCGTCCGGCCAGCCCGGTCGCCCGAGCGGGGGATCGACGGAGGTCAGGCCGTCCAGACCGCCCAGGCGCCCGGCTCGGTCCACCAGGAGCGCTTCCGGCTCAGCTCGCCCTCGACGCCGTCGTCGAGGAAGGGCACCTTCTCGTCGCGGGGCACGACCGCCGCCGCGCGGCCCCGGGCCCGGCGCACCTCCAGGCGTACCTTCTTCCGGCCCAACGCCGAGCGGGTGACCACCGGCACGGCCACGGCCACCTCGACCCGGCCGTCGGTGGGGTCCGGGTCGGCCAGCAGCACCACGTCGTCCAGGCGCGCGTACCCGCCGGCGTTGCCGACGGCGCAGGCCATGATCGGCTCCTCGCCGGTGCTCAGCACCGTGCCGTCGACCTCGACCCGCGCCCGCCAGTGCAGCGGGCGGCCCGCGTCGTCGGCCGCGCCGAGCAGCGCGCCGTCCAGGGTCACCGAGCCGCCGTCGTTGCGCAGCAGGTCGAGCCGGCGGGCGGTGCCGTCCAGGACCGCGGCGGCCACCTCCGCCGGGTCGCGGGGCAGGCCGAGCTGCGCGGCAAGGTCCCGCGCCGTGCCGGAGCGGGCCGGGTCGAGCGGGAGTACGCCGACCGGCGGCAGGTCCGGCACGGTCCGGTTCCCGGGCAGGTCGGCGGGGCGGCGGCTGGGCGGCGGAGCGTACCGTCGGACCAGCCGGCGCAGCACGGCGCGCAGCTGTCCGTCACTGGCCGTGGCGACGACCAGCCGGGTCTTGGAGTCGGGATCCGGCCAGGTGAGGCCGTCGGGCCGGGGCGGGCCGTCGAGGCGGGCCAGCACCTCGTCGATCTCCGCGTCCGAGCGGGCGGTCACCGTCTCCACCCGCGCACCTCGGGCGGTCAGCGCGTCCGCGCAGGCCAGCACCGGCACGCGCGGCGTCTCGCAGCGCTCCTCGGTGTGCTCACCGGCCGCCTCCGGCGCGCCACCGCAGCAGGCTCCACCGCCGCCGCAGCCCCCGCCGGGAGCGTCCCGCTCCGAGCCCAGGGTGAGCAGCACCACGTCGTACACGAAGGAGCCTCCTGCTTCTCGACGAACCCCTGCCGGTCCCGCCGTCACTACTTGTTAGCCTGACACCCCGGGCTCGCCGACCGGTCGCCACCTGGCACCCGAGCCTTCTGGAGGCGGAGAAGATGCCAGCGATCGTGCTCATCGGCGCTCAGTGGGGCGACGAGGGCAAGGGCAAGGTTACCGACCTGCTGGGTGAGCGGGTCGACTACGTCGTGCGCTACTCCGGCGGCAACAACGCCGGCCACACGGTGATCACCCCGGACGGCCAGAAGTACGCGCTGCACCTCATGCCGTCCGGCGCGCTGTCGCCGGACGCGATGATCGTCATCGGCAACGGCGTGGTGGTCGACCCGAAGGTGCTGCTGGAGGAGATCGACGGCCTCGCCGAGCGGGGCGTGGACGTCTCCCGGCTGCGCATCTCGGGTGACGCGCACCTCATCATGCCGCACCACCGGGCGCTGGACCGGGTGGTCGAGCGCTACCTGGGCAGCTCGCGCATCGGCACCACGGGCCGGGGCATCGGCCCCGCCTACGGCGACAAGGTCGCCCGGATGGGCATCCGGCTCCAGGACCTGCTCGACCCGGGCATCCTGCGCAAGAAGCTGGAGCTGGCGCTCCGCGAGAAGAACCAGGTGCTGTTCAAGGTCTACAACCGCAAGGCGATCGACGTCGACGAGACCGTCGAGGAGTACCTGCGGTACGCCGAGCGGCTGCGGCCGTACATCGCGGAGACCCGGGTCATGCTCTGGGACGCCCTGGACCGTGGCGAGACCGTCCTGCTGGAGGGCGCCCAGGCCACCATGCTCGACATGGACCACGGCACCTACCCCTTCGTCACCTCGTCGAACCCGACGGCGGGCGGAGCGTGCGTGGGCGCGGGCATCCCGCCGACCGCGATCACGAAGGTCATCGCGGTGAGCAAGGCGTACACGACCCGGGTGGGTTCCGGCCCGTTCCCGACCGAGCTGTTCGACGACAACGGCCAGCACCTGCGCAAGATCGGCCACGAGTACGGCACCACCACCGGCCGGGAGCGCCGCACGGGCTGGTTCGACGCCGTCGTGGCCCGGTACGCCTGCCGCCTCAACGGGGTCACCGACCTGGTCATCACGAAGCTGGACGTGCTGACCGGCATGCCCAAGGTGCCGATCTGCGTGGGCTACGAGATCAACGGCGAGCGCTTCGACGACATGCCGATGACGCAGACCGACTTCCACCACGCCACGCCGATCTACGAAGAGCTCGACGGCTGGTGGGAAGACATCACCAAGGCCCGCACCGAGGACGAGCTCCCGGAGAACGCGCGACGCTACATCGCCCGCATCGAAGAACTCTGCGGCACCAAGGTCAGCATCGTAGGCGTAGGCCCAGGCCGAGAAGAAAACGTAATCCGCCACCCCCTCCTCCCGTAACCCCCTCCCCACCGCACCCGATGGTGAGTTGATCAAGAGGTTTGCGTCTGGATCGGCGCGGATTCTGACGCAAACCTCTTGATCAACGAGGCCGCGAGATGGGTTGTCCACAGGGTTTTCCACAGGGGTTTTGGGGATGTTGGTCTCGTGGGCAGCCTGGGGCGGTGGCTGATCGTGTTTCGTTGAGTCGGGTTGCTGCACGGCAGGGTGGGGTGGTGACGGCCGCCCAGGCCGTTGCTCTGGGATTCAGTCGGGACCAGGTTCGTCATCTCGCTCGGTCCGGGCGGTGGATCCGGGTGGCTCGGGGCTGTTTCGTGCCGGCGCCGCAGGGGGACGTCGCTTCGCTCCGGCGGGCCCGGATCCGAGCGGTCGTCGAGAGTCTCGGTGCCGGCGCCGTCGCCGTGCTGGACACCGCCGCCGAGCTGCACCGCATCGGTGGCCTGCGTGCCACGTCGGCGGTCCACGTCTCGGTGCCTCCGGACCGTCCGCGACCGCAGCGTCCGGCCGATCCCGACCTCGTGGTGCACCAGCTCGCCCTGTGTCCGGCTGATGTCGCCACCGCCGCGGGTGTCCCGGCCACGACTCCCGTCCGCACGGTGGCTGACGTGATTCTCCGGGCCGATCGCTACCCGGCGGTGTGCGTCGTCGACTCGGCGCTCAACCGGGGGCTGATCGACGAGTCGGACCTGTCCCTGGTGGCGGCGCTCATCGCCCGGCGGCGGGGCGCCGTGGCGGCCCGCCGCAGCTTGGCCGAGTCGGACGGCCGTGCCCAGTCACCCCTGGAGACGCGGGTCCGACTGCGATGCGTGGACGGCGGCGTCCCACCCGACACGTTGCAACTGGAGGTCCGCGACGACGACGGCTACCTGCTCGGCATCGGCGACCTGGCCTGGCGTGGCGCCCGCATCATCGCCGAGGCCGACGGCCAGACCCCACACCAGACTCCCCAGGCCGTCTACGAGGACCGCGTCCGCCAGAATCGCCTGGCTAACCCAGGCTGGACCGTCCTCCGCTTCACCTGGCCCGACACCCTCCGTCCCGACTACATTCCCCAGACGATCGCCCGCGCTCTCCGAAGACCCCGTTGATCAAGAGGTTTGCGTCGTCGAGGCGCGGATCTGAGACGCAAACTTCTTGATCAACAGGGTGGGGTGGGGTGGTCAGTAGGATGCCGTCGTGCGGGTTCTTCTTGTGGGTGGTGGGGGGCGGGAGCACGCGCTCGCCCTCGGGCTGGTCGCCGATCCTTCCGTTGACGTGCTGGTTGCCGCTCCGGGTAATCCCGGGATCGCGGCGGTGGCCGAGGTGCGGGAGGTGAACGCCACCGATCCGGCGGCGGTGGCGGCACTCGCCGTCGAGGTGGCGGCGGATCTCGTGGTGATCGGTCCGGAGGCGCCGCTGGTGGCGGGGGTTGCCGACGCGGTGCGGGCCAAGGGCGTCGCGGCGTTCGGCCCGTCGGCCGAGGCGGCCCGGCTGGAGGGCTCGAAGACGTTCGCCAAGGACGTGATGACTGCGGCCGGCGTGCCGACCGCCCGGGCCTACACCTGCACCGACGCGGAGAGTGTCGGGCGGGCGCTGGACGAGCTCGGTGCGCCGTACGTCGTGAAGAACGACGGGCTGGCCGCCGGCAAGGGCGTCGTGGTGACCGACGACCGCGCCGCCGCCGAGCGGCACGCCGCGGAGTGCGGCCGGGTGGTGATCGAGGAGTACCTGGCCGGTCCCGAGGTCTCCCTCTTCGTGGTCACCGACGGCGAGGCCGCCGTGCCGCTGCTGCCCGCCCAGGACTTCAAGCGCGCGGGTGACGGCGACACCGGGCCGAACACCGGCGGCATGGGTGCGTACGCGCCGCTGCCCTGGGCCCCGCCCGGCCTGGTCGACGAGGTGATGCGCGACGTCGTGCACCCGACGCTGGCCGAGCTGCGCCGCCGGGGCACGCCGTTCGCCGGCCTGCTCTACGTGGGCCTGGCGATCACCGCCGCCGGCCCGCGCGTGATCGAGTTCAACGCCCGCTTCGGTGATCCGGAGACCCAGGTGGTGCTCGCCCTGCTGGAGACGCCGCTGGCCGGGCTGCTGCACGCGGCCGCCACCGGCACGCTGGCCGCGCACCCGCCGCTGCGCTGGCGCGACGGCGCGGCGGTCACCGTCGTGGTGGCGGCCGAGGGCTACCCGGCGGCGCCGCGCACCGGTGACGTGATCACCGGCGCGGACCGCGCCGGCGTCATCCAGGCCGGCACCCGCCGGGGCGTCGACGGCACGCTGCGCTCCGCCGGGGGCCGGGTCCTCTGCGGTACGGCCACCGGCCCCGACCTGGCCGCCGCGCGGGAGGCCGCCTACGAGGTGGTACGCGGCATCGAGCTGGCCGGTTCGCACCACCGCTCCGACATCGCGGCCGCCGCGGTGGACGGCCGGATCGATCTCCCCGCCTGACGGGATCCACCGTTCCTCGCCGTCAAGGTCTGCCGCGACAGCCGCTGGCCGACGACGACCCTCGGCTGGAGCCCCGGTCTCGTGGTCAGCGGTTCGTCGTGGCGGGTGAAGCTCCCGGCTTGTCCGCCGTCCCCGGGTCGGTTCCGCTCACCGGCGCCGAGCGGGCGGGCGGGTCGGCGATCATCCGGTCGAGCACGTTTGCGGTGGCCCGTTCGATCCGCTCGTCGCGGTGCCCGCGCCGGTTGAGCGCCATCGTCCAGCCGAGGGTGCCGGTGGCGAAGACCACGGCGCCCCGCGGCGTCTCGTAGACGTGGGTGCTCTGCATCCGCCGGCCGCCCTGCCGCGCGGGATAGAGCGACCCGCTGAGCAGGGTCTCGCCGAGCCCGAGCGGCCGGGCGGTGGCGGCATGGACGCCGTCCGCCTCGCCGGCGACCACCCCGGGGATCCGATCGCCGTCGGCCACCCCCGTGCCCGCCCACACCCAGTGGTCGGCGGAGCGCACCACCAGCGGCTGCGGGGTGGCGACGATGCCGTTGTACTGGACACCGAGCAGTGCCTGCTCGGGCTGGTCGAGGTCGCGCCAGGTCACCGTCGGCCCGGCGGCGTCCTCGTCCGGGTCGGGGGTGGTCTTGGCGCAGGCGACGACCCGCTCGGGGCGGCCGTCGGCGGAGGGACGCACCCGGATGTGCCAGTAGACGCTGTTGGCGCCGAGGAAGGCGAGGCTGGTGCCACCGGCCAGCCCGGCCTCGGTGGCCCGGCGCATCTCCGCCGACCAGTACTCGTCGTGCCCGCAGAACACCAGCCCGCGGTGCCGGCGCGGGTCGAGCCGGCCCGAGTGCAGGTCGAAGCTGGTCGCGTAGGAGACGTCGTAGCGGTTGCGCTCCAGCCACCTGACGGCGTCGTTGTCCCGGCTGAACTGGGTCGGCTGGCCCGTGTCGGCGTACGGGCGGTCGAAGGAGACCTCGCGCGCCCGCAGTGCCGGATCCTGCCGCCCGCCGGCCGTGTAGCCGTTGTAGAGGCTCGTACCGGACCGCTGGTCCCGCGGCCACTGGTTGTACGCCTGCCAGGTGGTCACCGGCAGCACCACGCAGAGCGCGGCCTCCCGCCGGTCGTCCCGCACCACGAACGGGGTGCAGGCGCGCCAGCCGCCGGCGGAGGTGAAGACCGCCTGGTAGAGGCCGGAGGTCCAGTCCTCGGGGATGCGCAGGCTCCAGGACACCGGCCAGCGGCAGGCGATGGCACCGGTGTCCGGGTCGGCCGGCGGCACCGGCTGTGGAGTGCCGTCGAGGTGCGGGCTGGTCAGCATGGTGCGGGCGCCGGCGCCGTCGTACCAGCCGAGCCGGTGCACGGTGATCCGGAACCGGCCGGCCGGGTTGAGCGCGACGTGGAAGTCCACGGACTCGCCGGGGGCGAGGCTGGTCGTCGAGGCGTACCCCTGGATCTGCCGCAGCCGGTCGTCGGCGGCCCGGGTGTCGTCCCGCGGCCACCAGGGCTCGCCGGCCGCGTGGTTCTCCACCTCGACGGGTGAGGACTGCCGGCGGACCGGCGTGCCGGTGCGGCGACTCAGCACGGGCTCACCGGTGCCGAGCGCGGTCGCGGAGACGCCGCCGAGGAGGAGGCCCAGGGCCCAGCGCCGACGGAGTCGCACCATGTGAGAACTCCCGAGGAGTGAGAGTCACTGCCGGGACAGCCGGCGCACGGAAGCTACCACCGGCGGTGCCACGCCGTCTGTCCCCCGTGGGGCGGCCCTCAGCCGTAGTAGCGGCGCAGTTCGCGGCTGAGCACCTTGCCGGTGGCGTTGCGCGGCAGGTACTTCACGAACACGACGTCGCGGGGCACGGAGAAGCGGGCCAGGTAGTGCCGCACGTACTCGCGGACCGCCTCCGGGTCGAGCGTCTCACCGGGGTGCAGGGCCAGGAACGCGGCGAGCCGCTGGCCGTACTCCGGGTCGGGCACGCCGATCACGGCGACCTCGCGGACCTGCGGCAGCCGGGCGATCAGATCCTCCACCTCGGACGGGAAGACGTTCTCCCCACCGGAGACGATCATGTCGTCGGCCCGCCCGTCGACGAAGAGCAGCCCGTCGGCGTTCATCCGGCCCAGGTCGCCGGTGTCGAGCAGGCCGTCGCGGCTCTCCCGGCCGGCCCCCGTGGTGTATCCCTCGAAGAGCATCTCGTTGCCCACGAAGATCCGGCCCACCCGGCCGTCCCGGACCGGTTCGCCGGCGTCGTCCACGATCTCGAGCCGGGTGCCGTGCGGCGGGCGGCCCGCCGTGGTGGGGGCCGCGCGCAGTTCCGCCGGGCCGGCGATGGAGGCCCAGGACACCTCGGTCGAACCGTAGAGGTTGTGCAGGACGTCGCCGAAGCGGTCCATGAACGCGGTGGCCAGGCCGCCGGGTAGCGCGGAGCCGCTCACCGCGACCACCTTGAGCGGCGGCCGGGGCTCAGGCGGTGGCACCTCCATGAGCCGTTGCAGCATCACCGGTACGGCGAAGAGCGCGTCACAGGGCTGCCCCGCCAGGGCGGCCAGCGTGGCGGCCGGGTCGAACCGCCGGTGCAGCACGATCGTGGCGCGCAGCGCGAACGACACCTGGAGGGCTGCGTACCCCCAGGTGTGGAAGATCGGCGCGGCGATCAGCACGGTGTCGTGGACGTGCAGCGGGATCCGGTCGATGATGGACACCAGCGGGCCGAAGCCGTGCGGTGTGGGCCGGCGGGCGCCCTTGGGCGCGCCGGTGGTGCCGGAGGTGAGCACGATGGTCCGGCCGTCCCGCTCCGGCGGCTGGAGCTGGTCACCGGGCAGCGCGCCGGCGATCAGCTCCTCCTGGCGGCGCTCGTCGACCCGGTGCAGGTCGGCGGGGAGACCGAGGATCCGCTCGGCGAACTCGGCGTCGTGCACCAGCACGCGCAGGTTCTGCTCCTCGGCCACGGTGGCCAGCTGGGCGGCGGAGAGACCGGTGTTGACGAGTACGGCGTCCGCGCCCAGCAGCATGGCGGCGACGATCACCTCGATGAGGCCGTGGTGGTTGCGGCAGAGCACGCCCACCCGGTCGCCGGCCTGCACGCCGAGCCCGGCCCGCAGCGACCGGGCCAGCCGTTCCGACCGGTCCAGCAGTTCCTGGTAGGTCAGCGAGGCGCCGTGCTCGTCGACGACGGCGGTCCGCCCCGGGTCGCGCGCGGCGGCCTGGCGCAGCTCTCCGGCGAGGCTCCAGCCCCACCGGCGCAGGGCGTTGAGCTGGGAGGCCACCCGGATCGGGCGGCCCGGGTTGAGCAGTCCGCGTCGGGTCAGCGTGGCGACGATGAACGGCAGGTCCAAGTCGCAACCCTCCTTCGCGTTCGTGTTCTCCCGATCATGCACCCGGGGCGGCGCCGGGCCCAGTCCACGTGATCACTTGCCCAGCCTGCGGAATGCGAAGCGCGGACCGGCGGCCCGACCCGCGGCGGCGGTACCGTCGCGGGTCGGGCCGGCGTACGCCGGCGATCAGCGGATCTGCATGCCGGAGATGGCCCGGGAGATGACCAGCCGCTGGATCTCGGAAGTGCCCTCGAAGATGGTGTAGATCTTGGCGTCCCGGTACCACCGCTCGACCGGGTGGTCGCGCAGGAAGCCGGCGCCGCCGAGGAGCTGGACGGCACGGTCGGTCACGGAGATGGCCACCTCGCCGGCCTTGAGCTTGGACATCGAGCCCTCGCCCGCGGTGAACGGCCGGTTGTTGCGGCCCATCCAGGACGCCCGCCAGACCAGCAGCCGGGCCGCGTCGATCTCCATCTTCATGTCGGCGAGCGCGAACGCGACCGCCTGGTTCTCGATGATCGGGCGGCCGAACTGGACCCGCTCCTTGGCGTAGTCGAGGGCGTACTCGTACGCGGCGCGGGCCACGCCGAGGGCCTGCGCGCCGACGGTCGGGCGGGACAGTTCGAACGTGCGCATGGCCGCCTGGCTGGAGGCGCGCTGGCCGGTGCGTGCCCGGGCCAGCCGCTCGTCGAGCGCCTCCTTGCCGCCGAGCAGGCAGCGCCCCGGGACCCGTACGTCGTCGAGGAAGACGTCGGCGGTGTGCGAGGCGCGCAGCCCGAGCTTGCGCAGCTTGCGGGTGGCGGTGAGCCCCGGCGTGCCGGGCGGCACGACGAACGCGGCCTGCCCCCGCGAGCCCAGGTCGGGCTCGACCGAGGCGGTGACCACGTGCACGCCGGCGATGCCGCCGTTGGTGGCGTACGCCTTCTGCCCGTTGAGCACCCACTCGTCGGTGGCCGCGTCGTAGACCGCCCGGCTCCGCATCGACCCGACGTCGGAGCCGGCCTCCGGCTCGGTGGTGCAGAACGCGGCGACGGCCGGCTGGTCGACGTCGCCGAAGCACTGCGGCACCCACTCGACGAGCTGGTCGGGGGTGCCGGCGCCGTAGATGGCGGCGACGGCCAGCGAGGTGCCGAAGATGCTCAGGCCGATGCCGGCGTCACCCCAGAACAGCTCCTCGCTGGCGATCGGCAGGGAGAGCCCGGTGGGGTCGGCCCAGCAGGTGGCGAGGAACTCGAAGCCGTACAGGCCGACCTTCGCCGCCTCCTGGATGATCGGCCAGGGAGTCTCCTCCCGGGCGTCCCACTCGGCCGCGGCCGGGCGCACGACCTCGGCCGCGAAGCCGTGCACCCAGTCGCGAAGGTCCCGCTGTTCCTCGTTCAGGTCGAGCGAGAACTCGGCCATCTCAGGCCTTGGGGATGTCGAACAGGTTGGCGATGTTCGCCGCGAGGCCCAGGTCGCCCTTGGCCTTCAGCTTGCCGGTCATGAACATCATGACGGGGTTGCCGCCACCGGAGACGATCTTCAGGAACTCGACCGGGCCCATGGTGAGGCTGAGCTTCGGGTCCCGGCTCGGGGTCTCGGAGACGGAGCAGGTGCCGTTCTCGATGACGATCTCGTAGGTGTCGGTGCCACCGTCGGGGCGGCCCGTGATGTTCCAGTGGATGACCGCGTTGGTCGAGCCGGCCCGGTCGGCCCGGAACAGCGTCGGCATCCGGTTGAAGACCTCGCTCAAGATCTTGCCGCGCAGGTCGCCGGACATGATCTCGGCGATCTTGTCGTCGGGGGTGGACTTGACCAGCTGCGCGAACTCCTTCGGGCCGACGTTCGCGAAGTTGGCCGGGTCGAAGTCACTCATGGGGGATGCACCTCTCGGGCGAGCCGACTTTGGTTACTCTGGCGTAACCCTACGCACGAGTAGGTATGCTCGCAAGGGTGTCCAGCACACCGACCTTCAAGCGCCTTCCCCGCGCCGTGCGTGAGCAGCAGATGCTCGACGCGGCGGTCAAGGTGTTCTCCCGCCGGGGTTTTCACGCGGCCAGCATGGACGAGATCGCCGACGACGCCGGCATCTCCAAGCCGATGGTCTACGCGTATCTGGGCACGAAGGAAGAACTCTTCGTCGCCTGCCTGCACCGCGAGGGCACCCGGATGATGGAGGCCATCGCCGGGGCGGCGGCGCCCGACCTGCCCGCGGACGAGCGGCTCTGGCGCGGGCTGCGCGCGTTCTTCGGCTTCGTGGGCGCGCACCGGGACGGCTGGGCCGTCCTCTACCGGCAGGCCCGCGGCGAGCAGCCGTTCGCCGCCGAGCTGACCACCATGCGCGGCCGGCTCGTCGAGGTGGTCGCCGGGATGCTGGACCACGCGCTGCGCGCCAAGGGCCGCGAGGTCGGCGTCACCGACCTGGAGGTCGTCGCGTACGCCCTGGTGGGCGCCACCGAGTCGCTGGCGGACTGGCTGGCCGACCACCCGGAGGCGGACCCGGAGAAGACCGCGACCCGGATGATGAACGTGGCCTGGCTGGGCGCCGACCAGCTGCTGCGCGGCGTCACCTGGCACCCGCCGGCCGGCTGACCCTCGCGCGCGCCGCCCGCCGGCCCCTCGCCCACCGCACCGCCTCCACGACCACGGTGAGGGTCAGGGCCAGCCCCAGCCCGAGCAGCAGCCCGCGCACCGGGTCCTGCTCGAAGGCGAGCCCGCCGAGGTAGCCGACCAGCGCCGAGTAGACGCCCCAGGAGGCGGCGGCCAGCGCGTCGAAGGCGAGGAACCGCCGCCGGGGGAACCGGGTCGCCCCCATGGTCAGGGTGACCGCGGTCCGTCCACCCGGGACGTAGCGGGCCACGGTGAGGATCAGCCCGCCGCGCGTCGCGATACCCCGCCGGGCCCGCTCCACCGCGGCCCTCCGCCGGCTCCCACGACCGGCCCGGCCCTCCTCGCCCGGGTCGCCAGCCGGACCGGCCGCCGGGAGCCGGGCCAGCAGCCGGCCGCCGCCGTGCCGGCCGATCGCGTACGAGACGTGGTCGCCGACGAGCGCACCGAGCGCGGCCACTCCGACCACCAGCGGCAGGTCCGGCTGGCCGGTGGCGGCGAACACCCCGGCGGTGATCACGGCGGTCTCGCTCGGCACCACCGGGAAGAAGCCGTCGACCACCGCGATGGTGAACAGCGCCAGGTAGACCCAGGGCGAGGACATGGTCTGGTGGAGCAGGCCGAGCACGGAATCCATGGCCCCGATGCTTGTCGCGCCGCCCGTCCCCGCCATCTGTCGTCGGTCGGCCGGCGGGGGTCACTTTCGTCGCGTCGTACCCCGACGGGCCGTCGGGGTCGGCCCCCAACCCACCCGGAGGTACGCGCCATCGCGAGCCGGCCCGACCTAGGCTCGCCGCGTGACCACCCGCGCCACCCTGCTCCGGCGGGCCGAGCAGCACACGCCGCTGATGCTCGCCGGGCTCGTGGCTGCCGCCACCTGGGCGTCGGCGACCGGTGCGCTGGGCGTGCGCTCGCCGCTGCCCCGGCTGCTGGTGCTGGTCGTGGCGCTGGCCTCGGGAGCCGCCGCCGGCACGGCCCGCCGCTGGCCGCTGGTCGCCGCGGCGGCGGTCGGCTGGGTCGTCCTGGCCGCCTGGCCGGCCGCCGTCCTGGCCTCCTGGCGGGCCGGGGTCGGGCTGCGCGGTCGGCGGCTCGCCGGTCACCTGCTCGGAGCGGGCCTCGTCGCCCTGCTCGGGGTGCTGGTCGGCGTCGCGGTCGGCGGCGAGCGCCGGTTGACCACCGCGACCGGCGCCAACGCCACGGCGCTCTTCGCCTGGCTGGTGGTCTTCCCGCTGCTCGCCGGCCTGTGGATCCAGGCGCGGCGGGACACCCTGGCCGCGCTCCGGGACCGCGCCGAGCGGCTGGAACGCGAGCAGGAGGCGCAGGCCGACCGGGTACGCGCCGAGGAGCGGGCCCGGATCGCCCGGGAGATGCACGACGTGGTGGCGCACCGCGTCTCGCTCATGGTGGTGCACGCCGGGGCGCTGGAGGTGACCGCCGCCGATCCGGCCACCGTCGAGGCGGCCGCGCTGATCCGCTCCACCGGCCGGGCGGCGCTGACCGACCTGCGTGAGGTGCTCGGCGTACTGCGCCAGCCGGCCACCGGCGGCACCCCGCTCCCGGCCGCCGGACTGGACGCGGTCGACGAGCTCGTGACCGACTCCCGCGCGGCCGGCCTCCGGGTGGACCGGCGGGACGAGGGATCGCCCGGGCCGGTGCCGGGTGCGGTGGCCCGGACCGTGCACCGGGTGGTCCAGGAGGGGCTGACGAATGTGCGCAAGCATGCCCCGGACGCGGCGGTCACCGTACGCCTGCGGCACCTGCCCGACGGGATCGAGGTCGCCGTCCGCAACGGCCCGGCCACCCGGCCCGGCCCCGCCCTGCCCGGCGCGGGGCTCGGTCTGGTCGGGCTGCGCGAGCGGGTCGAACTGGCCGGCGGGCGGCTGTCGGCCGGCGCGACCGCCGACGGCGGTTTCCTGCTGCGGGCGCTCGTGCCGGTCGAGGAGCTGCCGTGATCCGTACCCTGATCGCCGACGACGAGCAGTTGGTCCGCGCCGGACTGCGGCTGATCCTGGAGGCCGCGCCGGACATCGCGGTGGTCGGCGAGGCGGCCGACGGGGACGAGGCGCTGGCCGCCGCCGTCCGGCTGCGGCCCGACGTGGTGCTGCTGGACGTCCGCATGCCCGGCACCGACGGGCTGGCGGCCGCGCCCCGGATCGTGGCCGAGGGGCCCCGGGTCGTCATGCTCACCACCTTCGACCGGGACGAGTACGTGCACGCCGCGCTGCGCGCCGGCGCGGTCGGCTTCCTGCTCAAGGACACCCCGCCCCGGGAGCTCGCGGCCGCCGTGCGGACCGTCGCGGCCGGCAACGCCATGCTCGCCCCGACGGTGACCCGGCGGTTGATCAGCTCGTTCGCCGAACGCGGCCCGGCCCGGCGGGAAGCCGCGCGGCAGCGGCTGGCCCGGCTCACCGGCCGGGAGGCGGCGATCGTCCGGGAGGTGGCCCGCGGCGACGCGAACGCCGACGTGGCCCGCCGGCTGGGCACGAGCGAGGCGACCGTGAAGACGCACGTCAGTCGCGCGCTGGCCAAGCTCGGCGTGGCCAACCGGGTCCAGCTCGCCATCCTGGTCCACGACGCCGACCTGTTGGCGGAGTGAGATCCGGGCTCAGCGGCCTGCGGTGGCGCGGGCGCGGGCGCGGCGGCGGGCCCAGCGGACCGCCTCGAACAGGCCGGTGACCGCCACCGAGAGGCCCACGCCGGCGAGCAGGCCCTGGACGGGGTTGTGCTCGAAGGCCAGCCCGCCGAAGTAGCCGAGCAACCCGCAGTAGCTGCCCCAGGTGCCGCAGGCCAGTGCGTCGTACATGAGGAAGGAGCGGAACGGGTAGCGGACCGCGCCCATCGTCAGGGTGACCGCGGTGCGGCCACCGGGGACGTACCGGGAGGTGGTCAGGATGATCCCGCCCCGCCGGTCGACCGCCCGCCGGGCCCACTCCGAACCGGCCCGGCGCCGGCTGTCGACGGGCAGCCGGGCCAGCCGGTGCGCGCCGCCGCCGCGCCCGATGGCGTACGAGATGTGGTCGCCCGCGAACGCGCCGAACGCGGCGGCCACGATCACCCCGACCACGTTCGGCTCCCCGCCGGCCGCGAAGACCCCGGCGGTGATGGCCACGGTCTCGCCCGGCACGGCCGGGAAGAACGCGTCGACAGCGGTGACCGTGATGATCACCAGGTACACCCACGGTGAGGTCACCGTCTGGTGCAGCAGGTCGACCACGTCCCCCATGTCCCCATGCTCGGTGGTGGGGCGTCAGCAGGGAGCGGAAACGGCTCCGGCGAGGGCGGGGACCTTGTCCTCGGCGGTCGGCGCCAGCGGGTCCACCACCACGTGCCGCGACAGGTGCGTAGGGACGCCGGGGGCGGAACGTCCCGGCGCCGAACTGTGCGAACGTAGGAAAGAGGGGGCCTCAAGCCCCCTCTTTCTCAGCGGACGGTGCCCACCAGGTGCGGCCGGCCCTGCCGGGCGTCGTGCAGCGCGAAATCCCAGGTCGCGCCGGTGGCGGTGGCGCTGAAGGCCACCGTGGACGGCAGCGGCACGGGCAGCTTGAACGCCACCTCCACCGTGTAGGACTCCGGCAGCCGGCCCTCCAGCGCGGCCAGGCAGCGCGCCTTGCTCCACATCCCGTGCGCGATCGGGCGCGGGAAGCCGAACAGGCGCGCGCCCAGCCGCGAGGTGTGGATCGGGTTGTGGTCGCCGGAGACCCGCGCGTAGTCGGTGCCCACCCGCGGCGTCACCCGCCAGTGTGCCGAGGCGGCCGGCGGGGTCGGGCGGTCACCCGGTTCGCGCCGCGGGCCACCGCCGGCCGCGCGCTCCCTCCCGAGGTACGTCGAGACGCCCCGCCAGACCTCCTCCCCGTCGACCGAACCGACCAACACCACGTCGAGCTGCCGGCCCCGCTCGTGCGGGCGCAGGTTCTCGGCGTACGTGCGGAAGTCCACCGTCTCGCCGGCCTCGACCGGCCGGAGCACGGTGATCCGGTTCGCCACGTGCACCACCCCGGTCAGCGGGATGGGGAACTCCGGTGCGGTCATCAGCCGCAGCGACAGCGGAAAA
The DNA here is from genome assembly GCF_900091435.1 of Micromonospora chaiyaphumensis. Taxonomy (GTDB): domain Bacteria; phylum Actinomycetota; class Actinomycetes; order Mycobacteriales; family Micromonosporaceae; genus Micromonospora; species Micromonospora chaiyaphumensis. The sequence goes on along the minus strand of NZ_FMCS01000006.1, from coordinate 103,031 downwards.
CCCAGTACGTGCAGGTACGTCGCCGGCAGCCGGTCGGCCAGCCGGAACCCGCAGACCCGGTCGTAGTCGGCCAGGTGGGCCGGGTCGACCGTCACCCCGGAGACGGCCAGCTCGACGGCGGGCACGTCCGGCCGGCGCCGGCCGCCCGTGCCGGGAAGCGCCCCCAGCAGGGCCCGCCGGTAGAGCGCCCCCGGCGCCGGCAGCCGGGGCAGGTCGAGACGCACGCGGCCATCCGGCCCGGTGCGCTCCGGGGCGGTCAGGGTGGCCGCGCCGCCGGACGTGACGGCCGCGGCCGCGGCGGACAGGTCCCGGGTGCGGTCGTCGGCCAGCGCGGACAGGTCCTGGGTCCGGTCCTCGGCCAGCGCGGACAGGTCCTGGGTCGCCTCCACCTGCGCGACCTCGCGGGCCGCGAGGGCCGCCCGGGCCGACGTCAGGTCCTGCGTCGGCCCCTCGATCAGCTCGTGCACCGACAGCTCCTCGGCCGGCTCCTCCGGCCGCTGCTTCCGCCGCGCCATCACGCCCCCAGCAGGCTCTGGCCGCAGACCCGGACCACGTTGCCGCTGACCGCGCCGCTCGCCGGCCAGGACAGCCAGCCGATCGTCTCGGCCACGTCCACCGGCAGGCCGCCCTGGGACATGCTGTTCATCCGCCTGCCCGCCTCCCGGATCATCAGCGGGATCCGGGCGGTCAGCCGGGTTTCGATGAAGCCGGGCGCCACCGCGTTGAGGCTGATGCCCCGCTCGCCCAGCACCGGGGAGAGGGAGTCGACCAGGCCGATCACGCCGGCCTTGCTGGTCGCGTAGTTGGTCTGGCCCCGGTTGCCCGCGATTCCGGCGATCGAGGAGACCGAGACGATCCGGCCGCCGGCCGGGATGAGGTTCCGCTCCAGCAGCACGTCGTTGATCCGCTCCTGGCTGGAGAGGTTCACGTCGATCACCGAGTCCCAGCGGTCGGCGTCCATCCGGCCGAGCGTCTTGTCCCGGGTGATGCCGGCGTTGTGGACCACCACGTCGACCCGGCCGTGCCGGCTCGCCAGGTGATCGGCCAGCCGGGTCGGTGCGTCCGGCGCGGTCAGGTCGAGCTGCACGGCGCTGCCGCCGACCTCGTTGGCGACCGCGGCCAGCTCGTCCCCGGCGGCCGGGATGTCCAGCGCGACGACCGAGGCGCCGTCCCGGGCGAGCACCCGGGCCAGCGCCGCGCCGATGCCCCGCGCCGCCCCGGTGACCAGGACGACCTGGCCGTCCAGCGGCCGGTCCCAGTCGGCCGGCGCGGCGGCGGTCCCGGCGCCGACCCGGATCACCTGGCCCGAGACGTACGCGGAACGGCCGCTGAGCAGGAAGCGCAGGGTGGACTCCAGGCTCACCGGGGTGCCGGCGTCGGCGTCCCTCGTGACGTACACGAGCTGGGCGGTCACGCCCCGGCCGAACTCCTTGCCGATGCTGCGGGTCAGCCCCTCCAGTGCCCGCTGGGCGGTGGCCTCCCGGGGTGAGCCGCACTCGGCCGGCGGGGTGCCCAGCACGATCACCCGGCCGCTGGCCAGCAGCGCCCGGGCCTGCGGGTGGAAGAAGTCGTAGAGCTGGCGCAGGCCGGTGGAGTCGGTGATGCCGCTGGCGTCGTACACCAGGCCCCCGAACCGGGCGGTGGCGTCGGTGGCGGCGGCCGGGTCGACCAGCTCGACCCCGGCGGCGGTCAGGACCTTGCCCACCGGCTCGGCGAGCCGGCCACCGGTCGACGAGCCGAGCAGGACCGGCCCGGGAACGAGCGGGTCGCCCGGCGTGTGCCGGCGCAGGCGGGGCGGGTCGGGCAGCCCGAGGCGCTTGACCAGCGCGCGGCCGGCCCCCGTTTGGACGAAGCTCGCGTACCTGTCGGTCATAGGCGTAGCCTACTGGCGAGTAGGGTTCGGGCAACAGCTTCGAGGAGGCCGATCGTGCAGAGTGTCCGGCGGGTCGCGGTGATCGGCGGCAACCGCATCCCCTTCGCCCGCTCCAACTCGCGCTACGCGCACGCGTCCAACGCGGACATGCTCGGTGCGGCGCTGGACGGGCTGGTCGCCCGGTTCGGGCTGGCCGGGCAGCGGGTCGGCGAGGTGGTGGCGGGTGCCGTGCTCAAGCACTCCCGGGACTTCAACCTCACCCGCGAGGTGGTGCTCGGTTCCCGGCTCGACCCGCACACCCCGGCGTACGACATCCAGCAGGCCTGCGGCACCGGGCTGGAGGCCGCCATCCTGGTCGCCAACAAGATCGCCCTCGGGCAGATCGAGGTCGGCATCGCCGGCGGCGTCGACACCACCTCCGACGCGCCGCTCGCCGTCAACGAGGACCTGCGCCGGACCCTCATCCAGCTCAACTCGGCCCGCACCCTCGGCGAGCGGCTGAAGCTCGCCGCCAAGCTCCGGCCGCTCCAGCCGTTCAAGCCGGAGATCCCGCGCAACGCCGAACCGCGGACCGGGCTGTCGATGGGCGAGCACGCCGCGAAGACCGCGCTGCGGTGGAACGTCGACCGGCAGGCCCAGGACGAGCTGGCGCTCCGCTCGCACCAGCGGCTCGCCGCCGCGTACGAGAAGGGGTTCTTCGACGACCTCATGACCCCCTACCTGGGGCTCACCCGCGACCAGAACCTGCGCGCGGACACCAGCCTGGAGAAGCTCGGCTCGCTGAAGCCGGTCTTCGGGGCCAAGGGCCCGGACGCCGAGCGGGCCACCATGACGGCGGGCAACTCGTCACCGCTCACCGACGGCGCGTCGACGGTGCTGCTGGCGTCGGAGGAGTGGGCGCGCGAGCACCACCTGCCGGTGCTGGCCTGGTTCTCCTGGTCCGAGACGGCGGCGGTCGACTTCGTGCACGGCGACGAGGGCCTGCTCATGGCCCCCGCCTACGCCGTCCCCCGGATGCTGGCCCGGGCCGGGCTGGCCCTCCAGGACTTCGACTACTACGAGATCCACGAGGCGTTCGCCTCGCAGGTGCTGGCCACCCTGGCCGCCTGGGAGTCGCCGGAGTTCTGCAAGGAACGGCTCGGCCTGGACGCGCCGCTCGGGTCGATCGACCGGGACAAGCTCAACGTCAACGGCTCCTCGCTGGCCGCCGGGCACCCGTTCGCGGCCACCGGCGGCCGGATCGTGGCGACCCTGGCCAAGCTCCTCGATCAGAAGGGGAGCGGGCGGGGCCTGATCTCCATCTGTGCGGCCGGTGGGCAGGGCGTGACCGCGATCCTGGAGCGCTGACGCCGACGCCCGCCCGGATGGCTGCATCCGGGCGGGCGTCCGGCGTACGGGTCAGCTGCCGAGGGTGAACCTCTCCCACGGGCCGATCGCGGTGCGGTTGGCGATCAGCGGCTTGGCGCCGCCGCTGTCGGCGGTGACGTAGCGGCTGTTGACCGTCGCCTTGAAACTGACCGTGCCGTCGGCGTTGGGCAGGAGGGCGAACTTCTCCCAGGCGCCCACGCTGGTCCGGTTGGCGATCAGCGGCTTGGTGCCGGTGCCGTCAGCGCACACGAACCGGTTGTTCGCCCGGGCGAAGAGGCCGAACTGGCCGTTGCCGAGGTCGACCAGGTCGAACCGCTCCCACGGACCCACGCTGGTCCGGTTGGCGATCAGCGGCTTGGTGCCCCCGCTCTCGGCGGTGACGTACCGGCCGTTGGCGCCGGCTTTGAAGGAGCGGTCGGCGTCGGCCACGTTGACCCGGTAGAACTTCTCCCGGGTACCGATCGCCGTGGCGGTCGCGACCAGTTGGGCGCTCGCGTTGACGCCCACGTAGCCCCGGCCGCTCCAGCGGAGGCTGACCGTGCCGTCCGCGTTGCGGATCAGGTCGAACGTCTCCTCGTCGGTGACCGCCTGGCTGTTCGGCAGGATCGCGCCGCTGTTGACCAGGTAGCGGCCGGCGGCCCGGGAGAGCACGGCGACCTTTCCGTTCCCTGCGTCCGCCAGGTCGAACTGGGCGTCGGCGCCCGGGATGGTCTTGTCGGCCGCCACGACCTGTCCCACCGACGAGGTGGCCGCGTAGCGCAGGTTGACGAGCGAGAGCAGCCCGATCGTGCCGGTACGCCGCAGCATGCTGACCCTCTGCGAGGTGGTGTTTCCGCGGTTGTCCGAACCGGACACCGTGACCGACACCGTGTAGCTGCCGGTGGTCTGGTAGACGTGCGAGGCCACCGGCTTGTCCTGGGTGACCACGGTGCCGTCGCCGAAGTCGAAGACGTACGAGGTGATCGGGACGTATCCAGCGGTCGAGCCCGAGGCGTCGGCCGTCACGGTACGGGTACCGAGGTCCAGCTTCGTCTGAAGCCACGCGAGCGGACTGCCGAGGAACTCGGTCGCTCCACGATCGGCCCAGGGGATGGGGCCGGCGCCGGTGTCGGGCCGCCTCGGGTTGTCGGCGCGGGCGTTGCCGGCGCCGTCGGTGGCCTGGAAGCCGGGTGCCGCGGAGTTGGCCGAGTCCTCCGCCTCCGTGCTGTACGGCGTGTCCCGGTCGTGCGCGGCCTGCCCGGAGGCGGTTCGGAAAGCGGCGAGCCCCAGGTGGGTGCCGTTCCAGGAGTAGGCCGATTCCGACGGCGACGCGAAGTGGTAGGTGTTGTTGTAGTCCACCACGGTGCTGCCAGCGGCGGCGCCGTAGAGGCCGATCTCGGCGCCCGGCTCGGCGGAGCGGTCGCAGTAGGACTGGCCGAAGAGGCCGTTCGAGGTCAGCACGTTGTTCTGCACCGACACGCCGCTGGAGGCACCGTCCACCCGGATGCCGTCGAGGCAGCGGCCGCGTACGTTGTTGTTGGTGATCGCCGTCCGGGCGGCGCCGCGGTTGTGGATGCCCACTCCCGCTCCGCCCTGGACCTGGTTGTTCGCCACCACGGTGTCCGCCGCTCCTGGACCGACCGCGATGGCGGCGCCGGTGAATCCGGAGACAGTGCTGTTCAGGACGGTGTTGTCCGGCCCTTCGATCCGGATGCCGACGCTCTGGTCGGCGAGGCCGGCATCCGTCGGACTGATCAGGACGCCGGAGCGGACGACGACACCGGTGGTGTCCGCGTCCATGCTTACCGCGCTGCTCAGCCCCGTACCTTTCGCCACGATCTTCGTCAGGGTCGATCGGGTCACCCCGGTGAGCCGGACGACGGGGACGGCGGCGGCGTCGCCCATCAAGAGGCTGCCAGCATTGACCGTCATTCCCGAGGCGTTCCGTAGGTCGAGGGCGGGCACCTCGACGGTCTTGGCCACCCGGAGGTTCTGGAGCGCGATGTCGTGCTGGCCGTCGACGACGACGCCAGCCGTCGGCCCGCTGAGCGTGGCGGCGCCGCTCATGACGATGGTGATCGGCTGGTCCGCGGTTCCGGACTCGGCGATGGTGACGCGCTCCGCGTAGGTGCCGGCACCGATGTCCACTGTCTGGCCGGCGCTGACGTGGGCGACGGCCGGGGCGATGGAGCAGAAGGGCTCGGCGAGGGTGCCGGCGCCGGTGTCGGAGCACGCGGTCGACGTCTGGCGGACGTAGCGGACCGTCGTGTCGGCAGCCTGGGCGGGGGTCGCGAGGGACAGCAGGGAACCGCCGGTCAGCGCGAGTGCGGTGAGCCCGGCGAGGGAGGAATTGCGCATGTGCGTCCTCGGTCGAGGAGAAAGGGAACCCGGACGGGCCGGGAAGCTGATCTTCGCTCATCGGGGCGCGTCTCGCTGCCCTGTCGGCGAGGATTTCTGCCGTCATCGACACCGAGGAGGACGCCTGCGCCGGGCTGTACCGCGCCTCACCGGCCGCCCCGCGCCCTGAGCAACCCGAGGGGGGCCGCCTTCCGTCCCCTGGTCATGAGGCGAGCAACGGGTCCCGCGGCGTGAACCGGCGCGACGAGGACGAGTTCCGGGAGTTCGTGTCGGCCCGGCTGGATCCGCTGCGCCGGACGGCCTACCTGCTCTGCCGGGACTGGCACCTGGCCGACGACCTGGTGTCGATCACCGTCGGCCGGCTCTACCGGCACTGGCGGCGGGTCCGGGCGGCGGACAACGTCGACGCGTACGTCCGCGGGGTGCTGACCCATGCCTGGCTGGACGAGCGGCGGCGGCCGTGGCGGCGGGAACGGAGCAGCGACGAGTTGCCCGACCGGCCGGACGTACGCGCTGCGGAGTCCCCGGTGGCCGACCGGGAGCTGCTGTGGGAGCTGCTCGGCCGGCTCGCGCCACGGCGCCGGGCGGTGGTGGTGCTGCGGTTCTACTGCGATCTGTCCGTCGAGCAGACCGCGGAGATCCTCGGCGTCAACACCGGCACGGTGAAGAGCCAGGCCGCCCGGGCGCTGGAACAACTGCGCCTGCTCGCCGGGAACGAATTGGCCACGGAATACGGGAGGCGGACATGACATACCGGGAGATCCTCGACGAAGCGGTCGGCACGCCACCGCCCCCGTCGGTCGACCTCGACCGGATCATCGGGCAGGAGACGCGACGGGCGCGGCGCCGCCGCGCGGGCGCGTACGGGCTGTCCGCCGTGGCCGTGCTCACGGTCGCCACCGGTGCGTCGGTGCTGGTCACCCCGGGTGTGCCGGACACCGGACCGGTGATCGCGTCCAGCGGGGCGAGCGCCGCCCAGCCGGCCGAGATTCGGAACGCGATGCTGGCGGCGATCGAGCGGGCCGCGCCGGACCTGCGCTGGCTGCCCGGCGCCGAGCAGGAGAACGACATGGCCAGATGGTCGGGGCCGGCCGTCGCCGAGCCGAGCTGGCCGGTCAGCCCCTTCTCCCACGAGTCGGCGTCCGGATGGATCGGCAACGGGGTGGCGGTCCGGGGCGATGTGCGGGCCCGCCTGTCCATGGAGGTCAGCAGGTCGAAGGCGGGGCAGTCGCCGGAGCCCTCCGACTGCCCGGAGTATGCGCGGGCCTGCGAGACGTCGCCGGGTCCGAACGGTGAGCGGGTCAGGGTCGTGGAGTGGGAGGCCCGTTACCGCCCTCCCGGCCAGCCGACCATCCGCGCCGGCCACCGGAGGGTTGATGTCCTCCGGCCGGACGGCACGCAGGTACACGTGGACACCATGAGCCGTACGGAGCAGTTCCTGCTCACGGCGGCGGAGATGACCGCCGTCGCGCTGGACCCGGCCCTCACGCTGCCCTGACCGGTCGACCGGCTCGGGGCGACCGGAGCGCTGGTCGGCGCGTACGGGAGAATGGGGTCGTGACGATCCCGAACGTGCTCGCCAACCGCTACGCCTCGCCCGAGCTGGTCGCGCTCTGGTCGCCCGAGGAGAAGGTACGCATGGAGCGGCGGCTCTGGCTCGCCGTGCTCCGGGCCCAGCGGGACCTCGGCGTGCCGGTGCCGGACGGGGTGGTCGAGGCGTACGAGCGGGTGGTCGACGACGTGGACCTGGCCTCGATCGCCGAGCGCGAGCGGGTCACGCGGCACGACGTGAAGGCCCGGATCGAGGAGTTCAGTGCCCTCGCCGGCCACGAGCACGTGCACAAGGGGATGACCTCGCGGGACCTCACGGAGAACGTCGAGCAACTCCAGGTCCGGGCCTCGCTGGAGCTGGTCCGGGACCGGGTGGTGGCCACGCTCGTCCGGCTCGCCTGGCACGCCCACGAGTACTCCGGCCTGGTCATGACCGGCCGGTCGCACAACGTCGCCGCGCAGGCCACCACGCTGGGCAAGCGCTTCGCGTCGGCGGCGGAGGAGCTGCTCATCGCGTACGAGCGGCTGACCGACCTGATCGACCGCTACCCGCTGCGGGGCATCAAGGGGCCGGTGGGCACCGCGGCCGATCAGCTCGACCTCTTCGACGGCGACGCCGGCAAGGTGGCCGAGCTGGAGCGCCGGGTCGCCGAGCACCTCGGGTTCCGCCGGGTGCTGGACAGCGTCGGCCAGGTCTACCCGCGCTCGCTGGACTTCGACGTGCTCTCCGCGCTGGCCCAGGTGGCCGCCGCGCCGTCGTCGCTGGCCACCACGATCCGGCTCATGGTCGGCCAGGAGCTGGTCACCGAGGGCTTCAAGCCGGGCCAGGTGGGTTCCAGCGCGATGCCGCACAAGATGAACACCCGCTCGTCGGAGCGGGTGAACGGCTTCGCCGTGATCATTCGGGGCTACCTGTCGATGGTCGGCGAGCTGGCCGGCGACCAGTGGAACGAGGGGGACGTCTCCTGCTCGGTGGTCCGCCGGGTGGCCCTGCCGGACGCCTTCTTCGCCGCCGACGGGCTGTTCCAGACGTTCCTCACCGTGCTGGACGAGTTCGGGCCGTACCCGGCGGTGATCAACCGCGAGCTGGAGCGCTTCCTGCCCTTCCTGGCCACCACGAAGATCCTGGTCGCGGCGGTGCGCCGGGGCGTCGGCCGGGAGGTCGCGCACGAGGTGATCAAGGAGCACGCGGTCGCCGTGGCGCTCGGCATGCGGGAGAAGGGCGCCGCCGAGAACGACCTGTTCGACCGTCTCGCCGCGGACGGCCGGCTCGGCCTGACCCGGGCCGAGATCGACGCTCTGGTCGCCGACCGCAATGCCTTCGTGGGCGCCGCCGGCGCGCAGGTCGACCAGGTGACCGCCCGCATCGCCAAGATCGTCGAAGCCCACCCCGAGGCCGCCGCCTACTCCCCGCCGCCCATCCTCTGACCCCGGTCAGGAGCCCGGGGTGGGGGTCTCGGCGGCGGACTGGAGGTTCGGGGCGCTGGCCGGTTCGGCGATGCCGCCGGGCGAGGCGGTGATCTCCGGCTCGTGGGCGGTCTCGGCCGCGATCATCGGCTGGTCGGGCGGCATGACGTCGGGCGTCTTGGGTACGACGATCACCGCCGTGCCGTACGCGCAGATCTCCATCCACATCTCGCCGCAGTCCCGGCTGTCGAATCGCATGCCGATCACGGCGTTCGCGCCCAGCCGCATGGCCTCCTCGCCGAGCCGGGCCACCGAGTCGGTACGCCAGCGGGTGAGGTTGTCCGGCGCCATCGGGTCGTAGGCGCCACCGCGCAGGTTCTTGACCCCCTCGCGGTAGGGGTTGCGGGTCCGCGCCATCGAGGAGACCACTTCGCCGAGGATCTGGCGGATCTCGTAGCCAGGCAGTTGATCCGTCGTCACGACCAGCACGGTTCCGATGCTGTCAGCCTGCGGGCGGCCGGTTCGTGAGCCGTGTTCACCTGATCGGATGCTGCAAAACGGCGCGGCGCGGACGGTCGGGGTGCCACCGACCCATCCGCGCCGCGCCGGTCGCTAACCGTCAGACACCGGCCACCGAGGTGATCCAGGACCGGTTGTACGCGACACTGCCGTAGTTCTGGATGCTGGAGCCGTCGGCCGTGGAGGCGACGCCGACCTGCCGGCCGTTGTAGAACTCCGGGCCGCCCGAGTCGCCGCGCCAGGCGTTGCCGTTGATCCGGGTGCTCCGGATCGCCTGGCCGCCGTAGGCGTCGGTCGCGTTGGTGCTGGTCACCTGCACGCTGGCGGTCTTGAGCTGGGGCGACGCGCCGCAGCCGCTGTAGCAGGTCATGCCCCAGCCGTAGATCGAGTTGGTGGAGCCGACCGGCGGGTTGCTGCTGGCCAGCGTCACGGTGGAGGTGCTGACCGCGCTGGAGAGGCGGAGCAGGGCCAGGTCGTAGCGGGTGTAGGAGGCGCTCACCGTGCGGGTGACCCCGCCCGAGGCGTAGTAGACGCTGCCGACCCGGACCGACATCGAGCCGCTGACGCAGTGCCGGGCGGTGAGCACCCACTGGGACGCGATCACGCTGCCGGAACAGGTGAACGAGCCGTTGCTGAACACGGCGGCGGCCCACGGAGCGGACGAGACGGTGCTGCCGCCGATGATCGGCTGCGGGCCGGCGGGTGCGGCGGCGGCGCCGGAGGCGGTGGCGAGCACGCCGGCGAGGGTGGTGGTCAGCACGGCGAGCAGGGGACGGAGGCGCATGCGGGGTACTCCTTCGGCGGTGGGGTGCCCGGGATCGCCGGGCAGGGCGTGACCCGGCCGGGGCGGGTGGACCCGGCGGGCCGGTCGGAGAAGGCATCGACACCTGGCGATGAATGCTAAGGGTCGGTTGGTGTCCGTCACAAGACCCTCGATCGAAATCCGCCGATCGGCGTGGCCGGTCGGGACGGGGGTGTCGGCCGCCTGTCGGAAACCGGTCCCGTCGCGCGATCCGCGGTGCGAAATGCCTGGTGAGGGCCCTGTCGTCGGGGTCTGGCTCCCGCGCTGGGCAACGAATCCGTATCGACGCCGCAACGAACGCGTATCGGCCGCCGGTCCGGGCGGCCGGTTACGCCGATCACTCCCCGGGCGGGCACCGGCCGGTGCGGGCGGAGCGGTATCTGCCAGGTAGGCTGGCTGCGCTCGCCCGTAGTGGGCCGGCACCCAACTGCGTACACAGTCAGGAGTGCCCCGTGCCTCGCGTCGTCGTCGACGTCATGCTCAAGCCCGAGATCCTCGATCCTCAGGGCCAGGCCGTCGCAAACGCGCTGCCCCGGCTCGGCGTCAGCGACGTCGCCTCGGTCCGGATCGGCAGGCGGATCGAGATCGAGTTCACCGGTGAACCGGACCTGGACCGGGCCCGGGAGATCGCCGACAAGCTGCTCGCGAACCCGGTCATCGAGGACTTCACGGTCCGCCTGGTCGAGGCCGACGAGACCGCGGACGCACGCTCGTGACCGCGCGGGTCGGTGTGGTGACGTTCCCCGGCTCGCTCGACGACGGGGACGCGGCCCGGGCCGTCCGGATCGCCGGCGCCGAACCGGTCCGGCTCTGGCACGGCGACCCGGACCTGCACGGCGTGGACGCGGTGGTCCTGCCCGGCGGCTTCTCCTACGGTGACTACCTGCGCTGCGGAGCGATCGCCCGGTTCGCCCCGGTGATGGGGTCGATCGTCGACGCCGCCCGCGGCGGCCTGCCGGTGCTCGGCATCTGCAACGGCTTCCAGATCCTGTGCGAGGCCCACCTGCTGCCCGGCGCGCTCACCCGCAACCAGCACCTGCACTTCCGCAACCGGGACCAGGTGCTGCGGATCGAGGCCGTCGGCACCGCCTGGACCAACGCGTTCCAGCCCGGCCAGGAGGTACTCATCCCGGTCAAGAACGGCGAGGGCTGCTACGTGGCGGACCCGGCGACGCTGGACCGGTTGGAGGCCGAGGGGCGGGTGGTCGCCCGCTACGTCGGCGGCAACCCCAACGGATCGCAGCGCGACATCGCCGCGATCACCAACGAGGCCGGCAACGTGGTCGGCATCATGCCGCACCCCGAGCACGCGGTGGAGGCGCTCACCGGCCCCTCCCTGGACGGTCTCGGCTTCTTCACCTCGGTGCTGAAGCACCTGGTGGGAGCCCCGGCGTGACCGTACGCGGCGGGATCATCGGTCGGCTCACCCGCCGCCACGGCGGCGAGCGCAGCGAGGAGAGGTCATGACCACCCATCCGGACCCGGCCCTGCGGGAGACGCCGGGCGTGGTGCCGCAGGCCGGCCCGGCCGACGACTGGGCCCGCGGCGTGGACACCGTGCCCCGCGCCGCCGGCACCCCCGAAGAGCTCCAGCCCTACGCCGAGCTGGGCCTCCGTGACGACGAGTACGACCGGATCCGGCACATCCTGGGTCGCCGGCCCACCCAGGCCGAGCTGGCCATGTACTCGATCATGTGGAGCGAGCACTGCTCCTACAAGTCGAGCAAGGTGCACCTGCGCCAGTTCGGCGAGAAGGCCCCGCCCAGCGACCGGCTGCTGGCCGGCATCGGCGAGAACGCCGGTGTGGTCCAGGTCTCCGACGAGCTGGCGGTGACCTTCAAGGTCGAGTCGCACAACCACCCGAGCTTCGTCGAGCCGTACCAGGGCGCCGCGACCGGCGTCGGCGGCATCGTGCGCGACATCCTCGCCATGGGCGCCCGCCCGGTCGCCGTGATGGACCCGCTGCGCTTCGGCGCGGCCGACCACCCGGACACCGCCCGGGTGCTGCCCGGCGTGGTGGCCGGCGTCGGCGGGTACGGCAACTGCCTCGGCCTGCCCAACATCGGCGGCGAGGTGGTCTTCGACCCCTGCTACCAGGGCAACCCGCTGGTCAACGCGCTCTGCCTCGGCGTGCTGCCGGTCGACCGGCTGCAGAAGAAGGAGGCGGCCGGCCCCGGCAACGTCGTGGTGCTGATGGGCGCCAAGACCGGCCGGGACGGCATCGGCGGCGTGTCGGTGCTGGCCAGCGCCACCTTCGACGAGGGCAGCGAGCAGCGTCGCCCCTCGGTGCAGGTCGGTGACCCGTTCACCGAGAAGCTGCTCATCGAGGCCTGCCTCGAGCTGTACGACGCCGAGCTGGTCGTCGGCATCCAGGACCTCGGCGGTGCCGGCCTGACCTGTGCGCTCACCGAGACGGCCGCCGCGGCCGGTACCGGCATGCGGGTCTGGCTGGAGCGGGTGCCGCTGCGCGAGCCGTCGATGGAGCCGCACGAGATCCTGGCCAGCGAGTCCCAGGAGCGCATGCTGCTGGTGGTCGCGCCCGACAAGCTGGAGGCGGTGCTCAAGACCGCCGAGAAGTGGGGCGTGCTCGCCACCGCCATCGGCGAGGTCACCGCGCCGTCCCCGGACGGCCAGCCGGGCCGCCTGCTGATCACCTGGCGCGACCAGGAGGTCGTGGACGTGCCGCCGGGCTCGCTGGTGGATGACGGGCCGGTCTACGCCCGCCCCATGCGCGAGCCGGCCGACCTCATCCTGCTCCAGGCCGACCGGGCCGAGACGCTGCCCCGGCCGAGCGACCCGGAGGCGCTGCGGGAGACCCTGCTCCGCATGATCGCGTCGCCGAACCTGGCCGACAAGACCTGGGTAACCGAGCAGTACGACCGTTACGTGCTGGGCAACACGGTGCTCGCCCAGCCGGAGGACTCCGGCGTGATCCGGATCGACGAGCGGACCGGCCTGGGGGTTGCCCTCTCGGTCGACGGCAACGGCCGGTACGCGCGCCTCGACCCGTACCACGGGACGAAGCTCGCGCTGGCCGAGGCGTACCGGAACGTGGCGGTGACCGGCGCGAAGCCGATCGCCGTGACCAACTGCCTCAACTTCGGCTCCCCCGAGGACCCGGGCGTCATGTGGCAGTTCGCCGAGGCCGTGCGCGGCCTGGCGGACGGCTGCCTGGAGCTGGGCATCCCGGTGACCGGCGGCAACGTCAGCTTCTACAACCAGACCGGCGCGGCCGCGATCCACCCGACCCCCGTGGTCGGCGTGCTGGGCGTGCTGGACAACGTCGCGGACCAGGTGCCCATGGGCTTCGTGCCGCGGCCGGCCGGCGACCACGACCAGCTCTTCCTGCTGGGCGAGACGCACGTCGAGCTCTCCGGCTCGGAGTGGGCCTGGGTGACCCACGAGCACCTGGGCGGCATCCCGCCGCAGGTCGACCTGGCCCGCGAGCGGCAGCTCGCCGAGCTGCTCGCCGAAGCGGCCCGGGTCGGGCACCTCAGCTCCGCGCACGACCTCTCCGACGGTGGTCTGGCCCAGAGCCTGGTCGAGTCCAGCCTGCGCCGCGGGGTCGGTGCCCGGGTCGTGCTGCCGGAGCGCTTCGCCGGCGGGTCGATGCCGTTCGTCTTCCTGTTCAGCGAGTCCGCCGGCCGCGTGCTGGTGTCGGTGCCGCGCGGGCACGAGAAGGCGTTCACCGCCCTCTGCGCCGAGCGCGGGGTGCCGTGGGAGTTCATCGGGGTGACGGACCCGGCCAGCGGCGCCCTGGAGGTGCACGGCCAGTTCCGGATCGGCCTGGACGAGCTGCGCGAGGCGCACACCGGCACCCTGCCGCGTCTCTTCGGCGGCGCGGAGGCGGCCCGGGTCGAGGTGGAGGCCACCCGCACCGGGACCACCACCGTCCTGCCGGCCACCGCCGAGCAGCCGGTCGACGTCGACCCGGCCGAGGTGGCCGCCGAGCCGATCGCGCAGGCCGGTGCCGCTCCGGCGGAGACCGAGGTCGAGGCGACGTCCGCAACGTCCGCGGACGTCGCGGACGCTCCGGCGGCCGACGACGCCCCGGCGGACGAGGTCGTGGCGGACGAGGCTCCGACGGACGCCGCCGGCGCCGCGGCCGACGCTCCCGCGGCCGCCGACCCGGACGACTCCGCGACGGCCACCGGTGACCCGGACCAGCCCTCCGCCCCGGACCAGCGCTGAGGCCCTGGCCTTGGCCGTCTTCGCCCAACCCGGCTCCGGTGCCCGGTTCGACTGGGGGTTGAGCGGGGCCGCGGAACTGGGCCGGGTCTGTGCCGCCCTGGTGGTGGTGGACGTGCTCTCGTTCACCACCGCCGTGGAGGTGGCGGTCAGCCGCGGCATGCGGGTGCACCCGTTCCCCTGGGGCGAGCAGGCCGCCGACTACGCCCGCCGCGTCGGGGCCGTCGCGGCGGTCGGCCGTCGCAGGACGACCCCGGAACATCCGTGGTCGCTCTCCCCGGCGGCGCTGCGGGCCGCGCCGGTCGTCGCCGACCTGGTGCTGCCGTCGCCGAACGGCTCGGCCATCAGCGCCGCCGCGAGCGCCACGGGCCTGCCGGTGGTGGCGGCGTGCCTGCGTAACGCGCCCGCCGTCGGGCGCTGGCTCCGGGCCCAGGGGTACGGCTCGGCCGACGCCCCGGTGGGTGTCGTGGCCGCCGGTGAACGCTGGCCGGACGGATCAGTGCGCCCCGGCGTGGAGGACCTGCTCGGCGCCGCCAGCGTGCTGGACGCCCTCTCCGGGGTCCCCGGCGGGCTGTCCGTGGAGGCCGCCGTTGCCCTGGCCGCGCTCGCCAGCACGCCGGACGTGCCGGCGGCGGTGCGGGGCTGCGTCTCCGGCCGTGAACTCGTCGAGGGCGGCTTCGCCGAGGACGTGGCCGTCGCCGTCGAACTCGGCGTCTCCGACGTGGTGCCGGTGCTGCGCCAGGGCTACTTCGCCGCCGCCTGAGACCGGCGCCAGGACCACGTGACCGCCGCCTGAGCCGGCGACCCCTTGCCCGCCGCCCAGGCCGGCAGACCTTTGCCCGCCGAGGTGGCGGCACCGAAGCGAGGTGGCCGCCCGGCTCCAGCCGGGCGGCCACTCTCGTCGTGCTCGGTGGGGCGCTCGCGCCCCGGCCGTCAGTCGTCCAGCCAGTCCAGGCGGCGACCGCCACGGTCCTGCGGGGCGTCCGGCCGGCCCCGGCCGGCCTCCGCCGGGTCGGCGTAGTAGCCGCCCTGGTCGTAGCCCGGGTTGTCGTAGCCACCGCCGCGCTGCTGCGGCGGCTGCTCCTGACCGTAGCCGCCCGGCTGGCCGTAGCCACCCTGCTGCGGGGGCTGGCCGTAGCCGTCGCCGCCGCCGTAGCCGCCGCGCTGGTCGTAGCCGCCCGGCTGGCCGCCGTCGTACCCGCCGCCCTGCTGGCGACCGTCGTAACCGCCCTGGCGGTTGTCGTAGCCGCCGGCCGGGCCGCTGTCGTAGCCACCGCTCGGACCGCGGTCGTAGCCGCCGCCCGGGCCGTTGTCGTAGCCACCCCGGCCGTTGTCGTAGTCGCCGGTCTGGCCGTTGTCATAGCCACCGGCGGGTCCGTTGTCGTAGCCGCCCGCCGGGGCGCCGTAGCCGCCACCCGTGCCGTAGCCGTTGCCGCCCTGCTCCGGGCCACGGCCGTACGGGGCCTGGCCGGGCTGGTCGTAGCCCCGGCCCTGGTCCGGCTGGTAGGTGCTGGTCGGGTAGGGGTCGGCCGGCGGGGCGTACTGGGTGCTGTCACCGGTGTAGCGGCCGGTGGGCTCGTCGTAGCGCTCGTTGCCGTAGCCGCTGCCCTGGGCGGGCGGGTAGCCGGCAGCACCGGCGCCGTAGTCCGGGCCGCCGTAGCCGCCGCCCGACGAGGGGGCGTTGCCGTAGCCGCCGCCGGAGGACGGTGCGTTGCCGTAGCCGTTGTTGCCGGCACCGTAGCCGCCCTGACCGGGGGCCTCGTCGCCGTAGCCGTTGCCGGCCCAGCCACCCTGTCCGGCCCCGGCCCCGTACGCGGGCCCGGGGGGCGCGCCGTACGGGTCCGGCGGGACGTCGTCCACGACCGGGCGGTGCATCATGGTCGGCGCGTCGCTGAGCGAGGCGCCGCCGACCATGGTCGGTGCCGCTCCAGCGCCCATGCCGTTCACCACGCGGGTCTGGTCGTCCGCGCCCCGGTAGGCACCCCGGGCACCCGGCACCGCGCCGGCCGCCCCCATGGGGCCACCGGGACCGGTCGGCCCGTTCGGGCCGTCACCGTCGCCGTCGCCGTCCTCGTTCTTGCGCCGCATGTAGAGCAGGACAATGGTGCCCACGCCGACGGCGACGAAGAGGCCACCGAGCAGGATGAGCAGCCACGAGCTGAAGCCGCCGGAGTCCTCGTTGGCGGCCGGCTGCTGGGCGGCGGGCGCCTCGCTGGCCGGTTCTTCGGTGGCCTCGTCGGTCGTCTCCTCGGTCGGCAGCGGCTCCTCACTGGCCGACGGGGTGGGGCTCGGCGAGGCCTCGACCTTGAGCGGCACGCTGATCCGCAGGCCGGTCACGGCCTGGCCGCCGTTGGCGTTGATCGACTTGGTGCCGGGGGTGCTGCCGTCCTTGGAGGCGCCCAGGTCGATCCGGCCCGGCGCGATGGGGTCCGAGGCGGAGCCGGTGAACTTGAAGTTGCCGCTGCTGTCCGTGTTGGTCTGGCGCTGGTTGTTCCGACTGTCCCGCAGCATGACGAGGGCGCCCGCGATCGGGTCGCCGTTGGCGGAGATGACAACCTTGCCGGAGATGGACTTGACCGTCTGCGACTCGGGGGGCGGCGCCTTGGCGACCAGGGTCACCGTGACCGTGGCCGTCTCCTCCTGCTTGTTCGGCCCGTTGGAGTCCGTCGCCTTGATCGTGATCGTGGCGGAGCCGTTCGGCGCGTCGGCGGCGGCGCGGAACGTGGCGTCGAAGGTGCCGTTCTGGTTCACGCGGCCCCGGGAGCAGCCGTCGACGCAGGTGAGCTTCGGGTTACTGGACGTAACCGAGACGTCGGCGCTGGACAGCGGGTCGGTGAAGTTGAGGCTGTAGGTCACCTTGACGGAACCGCCGGCCTCGACCGAGTTCGGCGAGGCGGACACGTTGCCGATGTTGGGGGCCGCGAGGGCGGGTGTGGCGGGGACGGCGAGCAGCGCGCCGAAGACCAGCGCTACGACCACACCGGCCCGCTGCTTCCAGGCACGTCGGTGTGTTGACACGTCCACCGCCTTCCGGGTCTGATCTCCCGCCGGCCGGTCCGGCCGGGTGATCACTCACGGTACGAATACGCCGTCGGCAACTATGCCTTGTCCGGCCGGGCTATCTCTACCCAGGGCCAGCGTCGAGCGCGATGCTGCCGGGTCGTATCGTCCCGTCGTGTCCTCTCCGCACACTTATTCGGCCGCCGTGGCGGCGACGTTGACGGCGCTGGATGAGGGGCGTACGCCCGATCGACCGGTGTACCGGGAGGCGGTCCGTACCCTCTTGGCCACCCTCGCGGAGCGCGCCCCCGGCCGATCGGTGGAGGTGCGGGTTCCACCCTACGGCGCGGTGCAGTGCGTGGCGGGGCCGCGACACACCCGCGGAACACCACCGAACGTGGTGGAAATGGACCCCGCGACCTGGTTGGCGCTGGCCACCGGCCGTCTCGGCTGGGCGGAGGCCGTCACCGAGGGTCGCGTACGCGTGTCCGGCATCCGGGCGGACCTCTCCGAGCACCTACCGCTCTAGCTGCGGCGACACACTGCTCACAATCACGCAGAGCGGGCGTATCGTGACTGTCGGTATCGACCGCTGTTCGCGTACACTGTGAGGCGACGACGGTCCCCGGCCCACCGTGCGGAGCTTGACCCCCGACCTCCGCCAGGCCAGTCCAGACCCCAGCAAGAGGGAGCGGCAGGTGCCCCGAGGCGATGGCCGGCTGAGCCACGACCTTGATCCCCAGCGACCCGGCCCCCAGGACGCGTGTGGCGTCTTCGGCGTCTGGGCGCCCGGGGAGGAGGTCGCGAACCTGACCTACTTCGGGCTCTACGCCCTCCAGCACCGCGGCCAGGAGGCCGCGGGCATCGCGGTGAGCGACGGATCGGGCGTGGTGGTCTACAAGGACCTCGGCCTGGTCGCCCAGGTCTTCGACGAGCCGACCCTGGCGAGCCTGCGCGGCCACGTCGCGATCGGGCACGCGCGCTACTCGACCACCGGCGGGTCGACCTGGGAGAACGCCCAGCCGACCATCCGGGCCACCAGCGCCGGCACCACGATCGCGCTGGCCCACAACGGCAACCTGGTCAACACCGCCGAGCTGCAGCGCGAGGTGGCCGAGCGAGGGCTGGACTCGGACGGCTCGACCAACGACACCTCGCTGGTCACCATGCTGCTGGCCAGCCGGCCCGACCTCTCCGTCGAGGCGGCGGCCCTGGAGGTGCTGCCCCAGCTGCGTGGCGCCTTCAGCTTCGTCTTCATGGACGAGTCGACCCTCTACGCGGCCCGTGACCCGCACGGGGTCCGCCCGCTGGTGCTGGGCCGGCTGGAGCGCGGCTGGGTGGTGGCGAGCGAGACCGCCGCGCTGGACATCGTCGGCGCGAGCGTGGTGCGCGAGGTGGAGCCGGGCGAGCTGATCGCCATCGACGAGGACGGGCTGCGATCCAGCCGCTTCGCCGCGCCGGAGCCCAAGGGCTGCCTTTTCGAGTACGTGTACATCGCCCGCCCGGACGCCACCATCGCGGGGCGGAACGTGCACTCCGCCCGCGTGCAGATCGGTCGCCAGCTCGCCAAGGAGCACCCGGTCGAGGCCGACCTGGTCATCCCGGTGCCGGAGTCCGGCACCCCGGCCGCGATCGGCTACGCCGAGGAGTCCGGCATCACCTACGGCCAGGGCCTCATGAAGAACCCGTACGTCGGGCGCACCTTCATCCAGCCGTCGCAGACCCTGCGCCAGCTCGGCATCCGGCTCAAGCTCAACCCGCTGCGGGAGAACGTCCGCGGCAAGCGCATTGTGGTGGTGGACGACTCGATCGTCCGCGGCAACACCCAGCGGGCCATCGTGCGGATGCTGCGCGAGGCCGGCGCTCTCGAGGTCCACGTCCGGATCTCGTCCCCGCCGGTCAACTGGCCCTGCTTCTACGGGATCGACTTCGCCACCCGGGCCGAGCTGCTGGCCAACGGGCTGGACAACGAGGGCATCCGGCGGTCGATCGGGGCCGACACGCTGGGCTACGTCTCGCTCCCCGGTCTCATCGCCGCGACCGAGCAGCCGAAGACCCGGCTCTGCCGGGCGTGCTTCGACGGGGAATACCCGATCGAGCTGCCGGCCGGGAACCTGATCGGCAAGCACGTGCTCGAAGGGGTGGGCCGCCGGGTCGCCGCCGAGGCGTCCGAGCCCAGCGCCCCACTGAACGACAACTTCAGCTCGGCGCGTCTGACGCCGTCGGCCGCCACTCCGGGCGGCGCAGCCACCCACCGCCCGTAGCACCACCGACGCGGGGCGGCCCACCGGCCGGCCCGCGGGAACCAAAGGGGAGAACCGTGACCCACGTGTCCGAGCGCAGCGGCGCAGGATCCAGCCCGACGGGCGCCGGCGGCGACCGCCAGCCCTGGTCGGCGGGGACCGGCCGTACGCAGCGCAAACGCTCGGTCTCGTACGCCGACGCCGGGGTGTCGATCGACGCGGGCGACCGCGCGGTCGAGCTGCTGAAGTCCAAGGTCCGGCAGACCCGGCGGCCGGAGGTCATGGGTGACCTGGGCGGCTTCGCCGGCCTGTTCCGGCTGGACACGAAGAAGTACAAGAACCCGATCCTGGCCTCCTCCACCGACGGCGTGGGCACCAAGCTGGTGATCGCCCAGCAGCTCGACATCCACGACACGGTCGGCATCGACCTGGTCGCCATGGTGGTCGACGACCTGGTGGCGTGCGGCGCCGAGCCGCTGTTCCTGCTCGACTACATCGCCACCGGCGAGGTCGTGCCGGACAAGGTCGCCGAGATCGGCGCGGGCATCGCCGACGGCTGCCGCTACGCCGGCTGCGCCCTGCTGGGCGGCGAGACCGCCGAGCACCCGGGCGTGCTGCGCCCGGACGAGTACGACATCTCCGCCACCGGCGTCGGCGTGGTCGAGGAAAGCGACATCCTCAGCTCGGAGCGGGTCGAGGTGGGCGACGTCGTGATCGCGATGCGCTCCTCGGGCCTGCACTCCAACGGCTACTCGCTGGTCCGGCACGTGCTGCTGGGCGCCGGGCGGATGCGGCTGGACGTGGTGATCGACGACTTCGGCCGGCAGCGCACCCTCGGCGAGGAGCTGCTCACCCCGACCAAGATCTACGCGCAGGACTGCCTCAAGCTGATCGCCGAGGCCGAGGTGCGGGCGCTGGCCCACGTCACGGGCGGCGGCATCCCGGGCAACCTCGTCCGGATCCTGCCCGAGCACGTCGACGCGGTGGTCAACCGGTCCACCTGGAAGCCGCAGCCGGTCTTCGACCTGATCCAGTCCAAGGGCCGGATCGAGGACCCGGAGATGGAGGCGACGTTCAACATGGGCGTCGGCATGTTCGCCATCGTCTCCGCCGAGGACGCCGACCGCGCGCTGGCGACCCTGACCGGGCGCGGCGTCGACGCGTGGCAGGCCGGCGAGATCATCGAGGGCTCCGGCAACGTGCAGATGATCGGTCAGCACACCCGCGGTTGATCACTCTCCGGTGATCATCCGGGCACCTGATCGGGGGTTCACCCGAGTGGCCACCGCCGCCTAGCCTGAAGGGCAGTTCAGGCTAGGCGGGGGAGGGTTGATGGCTGCGCGTACGCACACCGGAATGCAAGGCATCGCCGCCGTCCCCTCGTACGTGGTGATGCAGCCGACCACGCTCTGCAATCTCGACTGCGTCTACTGCTACCTGCCGCTGCGGGCGGTGGACAAGCGGATGCCCGTGCCGGTCGCCGAGGCGGTGGCGGCGGCGGTGAACCCCTGGGCGGCCGCCGGTCGCTTCTCGGTGGTCTGGCACGGCGGCGAGCCGCTCGCGGCCGGCCGGGAGCATCTGGCGGCGCTGCTGGCCCCGTTCGGGCCGGAGGTGGAGCACCACGTCCAGACCAACGCCACGCTGATCGACGACGCCTGGTGCGCGTTCTTCGCCGAGCACGGGATCCGGGTCAGCGTGAGCGTGGACGGCCCCCGGGACCGCAACGGCGAGCGGGTCACCCGGGGCGGGCGGCCGGCGTACGACCGGATCCTGGCCGGGGTGGCGGCGCTGCGCCGGCACGGGCTGCCGTTCTCGGCGCTGGCCGTGGTGTCCCGACCGGAGCCGGGGCTGGCCACCGAGCTCTACGACTACTTCCTCGACCTCGGCTGCGACGTGCTGGGGATCAACATCGAGGAGACCGAGGGCGTCAACACCCGCACCAACGCCCGGGACGCGGCCGCGGTGACCGGCTTCTGGGCGGAGCTGGTGGGCGCCTGGCGCCGGGACCCCCGGATCCATCTCCGCGAGGTCGAGTGGTCGCTGCGCTACGCCGGCGCCGTCCTGGCCGGCACGGCGGACGACGTGCTGCCCCGCCGGCTCGACCCGATCCCCACGGTCGCCCAGGACGGCTCGGTGGTGGTGCTCTCCCCGGAGCTGGCCGGCTTCACCGACCCGCACTACGGCGACTTCAGCAGCGGTAACGTGCTGACCACCCCGCTGGCCGAGATCCTGGCCGGCGCCGGGCGCACACCCTGGGTGGGCGAGTTCCTCACCGGCGTGGAGGCGTGCCGGTCGTCCTGTCCCTACTTCGGCTTCTGCGGCGGGGGCCACGCGGCCAACCGCTACTTCGAGCTGGGGCGTTTCGACGGTACGGAGACCGAGCACTGCCGCAACAGCAAGATCCGCCTACTGGAGGGAGTGTTGGAGCATGCCCGAGACCACGAGTCACCGGCAGCCTGAGCGCGTCGGAGGAGCCGAGCCCGATCCCGTGGCGGACCGGGTGCGGGAAGCCGCCGTCGGACTGGCCGCACTTCTCCACGAGGCCGAGGCCGCGCGCCTGCTGCGGGCGGAGGTGTCGGGCGGCGACGGTGCCAGCGCGGTGTGCGCCTGGAACCACTTCGAGAACATCCCGACGTTCTACAACTGGAACAACCGGCCCCGATGAGGGCACGCGTCCGCGATCAGGGGCCCGCCGCTCGGCCGGATCGAGTCCGGGACGGCGTGGCCCCTGATCGTCGGTGCGCCGCATTGGAAGGGCACATGCGTGAGCACGCGGGGAGTCACCGCGTGCTCAGATGCGACCGGAGGTCAGCGGGTCGGACGGGCCCAGGTGTCCGGGTCGTCGTCCGCGTGATCCTCATCATCGTCGTCGACATACTCTTTGTAGTCGTCGTCGAAGTTGTGCTCAGACTTACCAGCACCCGCCAGTTCGCGCTGCAAGGCGGTGAGGTCGGTGTTCGGGGAGTGGTACTTCAACTCCCGGGCCACCTTCGTCTGCTTGGCCTTAGCACGGCCGCGCCCCATGGCTCGACCCCCTCGCACAGAATGCGGGGCAGCCCGAAGGCGGGCCCCGATGACGTCAGGCATCTCTCGTGGCTCTTACGGTACATGGGGATGCCACCGTTCGGCACCTCGGGTTACCGTCAACCGGCCCTGCGCGTCGCAGTGATCCGGCCGTCACAAAGTGTACCCGGTAAGGAGCGGACAGCGGGACCGGCCGTGACAGTGGTCAAATCGGCACGAATCACCCCAACGTCCAGCTTAACGCTGGTGCCGGCCGCGCTGCGGCCCGGGGGCGGGCCGTGCGACCCGCCCCCGGGTGACGTTCAGCGCAGGTGGATCGTGCGGAGCCGGCCGACCTCGGCCATCCGCCGCTCGGCGAGCCGGTCCGCGGCCACCGCCGGGGGGACGCCCTCGTCGTCGGCGAGTCGCAGGATCTCCCGGGTGGTGTCGAAGATCCGGGTCGCCCGCAGCTTGGCCCGCTCGAAGTTGAAGCCCTCGATCTCGTCGGCGACCTGGATCACGCCGCCGGCGTTCACCACGTAGTCGGGGGCGTAGAGGATGCCCCGGTCGGCGAGGACCTTCTCGATGCCCGGGTGGGCGAGCTGGTTGTTGGCCGCTCCCGCGACCACCTTCGCGCGCAGCACCGGCACGGTGTCGTCGTTCAGCGCGCCGCCCAGGGCGCACGGGGCGTACACGTCGATGTCGGCGGCCACCAGGGCCGCGGTGTCGTCGACCAGGGTGACCTGCGGGTGGGTGGCACGCACCCACTCGCGGGCCTTCGGGTTGACGTCGGTGGCCACGACCTCGGCCCCGTCCTCCAGGAGGTGGCCGGTGAGGTACTTGCCGACCTTGCCGAGGCCGGCCACGCCGACCCGCTTGCCGGCCAGCGTCGGGGCGCCCCAGACGTGCTCGGCGGCGGCCCGCATGCCCTGGAAGACGCCCCAGGCGGTGAGGACCGAGGAGTCACCGGCGCCGCCGTGCTCCACGCTGCGGCCGGTGACGTAGCTCGTCTCGCGGGCGATCACGTCCATGTCGGCGACGTAGGTGCCGACGTCGCAGGCGGTGTAGTAGCGCCCGGCCAGCGACTCCACGAAGCGGCCGTAGGCGCGCAGCAGCGCCTCGCTCTTGATCTGCTCCGGGTCGCCCCAGATGACCGCCTTGCCGCCACCGAGGTCGAGGCCGGCCAGGGCGTTCTTGTACGCCATGCCGCGCGACAGGTCGAGCACGTCCGCGAGGGCGGCCTCCTCGTCGGCGTACGGGTAGAACCGGGTGCCGCCGAGCGCGGGGCCCAGCGCGGTGGAGTAGATCCCGATGATCGCCTTCAGCCCGGACTGCTTGTCCTGGCAGAACACGACCTGTTCGTGACCGGTGGATCCCGGGTCGTCGGTGCTGGCGAATACGCCCATGGCTGGCTCCTGTGTCGGTGTGCGTCCTTGTGGGGCGCGGACCTGTCGGTACGCCGGCGGGATGGTGCCGGTGCTGCTGAGCCTAATATCGGCCGCAGCCGTACTGTCGCGCACGTCACGGCGCCTCGTGGCGGCGGCGGCGGACTAGTCCCGTCTCGTGGGAGGATCGCGCCGTGCCGTCGCTCTTCGCCTCATACCTGCGCGTGTACGAGCCGCTGACCGCCTTCGACCGCGACCGCCAGTCGTACTGGCGCCGTTACGTCAGCGAGGGCCGGGCGGTCGCCCCGCTGGAGGGGCCGGTCCGGCAGCGCACCGCGGTGATCGAGGCGCTGGGCGCGGGCTGGACCCGGCTGCCCGACCTGCCCGACGAGGCGTACGTCCTGGAGGCCGACGACACACTGCTGGTCTGCCCCTGGAACCTGCGGATCCGGGTCGCCGAGGCGGCGCTGAGCGCCCGGGACGGGGTGCCCTCGGTGCTGGCCGACGCGTTCGTCCCGCCGGTCCTCGCCGGCCAGGCGAAGGCCGTGGTGGAGGACTGGCGCAGCGGGGCGCGGGTGCTGGAGCACGGGGTGCCCCGGGTGCACGAGCAGATCGCCACCTGGGGGGTGCCGCTGCGCTGGTTCGTGCTCTTCGACCCGCAGGAGCGGCACCTGGTCACCGAGCCGGAGCGGCGGGCGCTGCGCTACCGGACGGAGATTTCCAAGGCGCGCCGCCGCTCGTCCCGGGCGCTGTCGGTGCTGCGCAAGTCGGTCGGCGAGGCCCCGATCACCGAGGCGGTCGAGGAGGCCGCCCGCTGGCTGGAGGAGTTCCACCCCCGCTCCGTGGTGGAGCTGGACTACGGCGGCCTGGTGCAGCTGCTGCCCGACGACACCCTCGCCGCAGACGACTCGACCGAGCTGGTGGCGGCCGGGCTGGCCGGGCTCTCCCGGGGCGAGGCGGAGGACGCCTCGGCGGCGTACGACAAGCTGGTCGCCCGGTGGCGCGCCGTGCAGCTGCTGGAGCGCTGCAACTAGGGCCGGGTTTGCCCGGGTTGAGGCATCTCGATGCGAGAGTGTCTCGTAGTTGACGCATCACGACCCGTGATCATGAGTCCCATTAAGGTAGTTTCTGCGGCATAAAAGTCGTAAAAATCGGGCATGGTTCATCCGTCCGTCTAGGGACCTTCAGCCGTTCGGCCCATGTCGGACATCGGGGACTAGCCGGACCATGGGAGACGCGTCGGCCGGCGGGACCCCGGCCGATGTCTATACATGTGGAGGAGTGACCCCGATGGCATCGCGAACGCACGAACCAGAGCCGCTACTCACACCGGCCGAGGTGGCGTCGATGTTCCGTGTCGACCCGAAGACGGTGACCCGGTGGGCCAAGGCTGGCAAGCTCAGCGCCATCCGGACCCTGGGCGGCCACCGCCGCTACCGCGAGTCGGAGGTTCGGGCCCTGCTGCAGGGGCAGATTCCCCAGCAGCGTCAGGGAGACTGAGACCCGGACGTTTCTCAGGCGTTCCGATCAGGGGCGGGGGACGTCGCGACAGCGACGATCCACCGCCCTCAATCGTTTCCGGGGCCGGCTCAGTCGAGCACGATGCGCAGGCCCACCGTGCCGGCCTCACCCCGGCGCAGCCGGCTGCCCAGCAGGCTCAGCCGGCCGATCAGGCGGTACTTCTGCTTGAGCAGGCCCCGGATCCGCCGGGTCGACTCCGGGCCGCTGATCGTCGCGTGCCCCGGCACCGCCTCGCCGTGCGGCCGGCCGCGCACGTCACAGGGCGCCACCGTGACCCGGCCGTCGCGCCGGATCCGCTTCACCTTGCCGGAGTCCGACACCGTCCACACCGCCAGCGCCTCGCCGTCGCGTACCGCCCACACCGGAGTCGGCACCGCCCGCCCGTCCTTCCGGAACGTGGTGAGCAGCACGTACTTCTCCGCCGCCAGGCGGTCCAGGTCTGTCACGCCGCTCAGGATACGGCCGCGACAGCCGGGCCGAGCCCGGATAGCGTGACGCCGTGACCGGGGAACCCAGAATCGGCGACGTGTTCGGTGAGATGATCCGCGACGCGTACGCGGTCAGCACCGGGATCGGGCCCCGGCCGATGGTCGGCGGGCGGCTGCCCCGGCCGGTCATCGAGATCATCGAGCGCGACGACGGGCTGGTCAACGGCGCACCCGCCGAGCACTACCTGGACCCGCCGGAGCGCTGGCAGCCGTACGACCACCGGGCCGTGGACCAGGTGCACGGGCAGGTGCTGGACATCGGCGTCGGGGCCGGCCGGATCGCGCTGCACCTCCAGGAACGCAACGTGCCGGTCACCGGGCTGGACACCTCGGAAGGGGCGCTGCGGGTCAGCCGGCACCGGGGCGTACGGGACCTGGTGCTCGGCACCGTGGACGAGCACGTCGCCGACGGCCGGCGCTACGACACGTTCCTGCTGCTCGGCAACAACCTGGGGCTGTTCGAGGGGCGGGAGCGGGCCCCCGCGCTGCTGGCCGCGCTCGCCGCGCTGGCCCGCCCCGGCGCGCAGATCATCGCGCACGGCACCGACCCGTACGGCACCACCGACCCGGTGCACACCGGCTACCACGAGCTGAACCGGCGGCGGGGGCGGCTCGGCGGGCAGCTCCGGCTGCGGCTGCGCTACCGGCTGCTCGGCACCGAGTGGTTCGACTATCTGGTGTGCTCGGTCGAGGAGTTCGCCGAGCTGGTCCACGGCTCGCCCTGGCGACTGGCCGACGTGGACGACCGCGACCACCCGTACTACCTGGCGACGCTCCGACTGGCCTGAGGCCGGCGGGCACCGGAGGCACCCGCCGGCGTCGGCGTCAGACCTGCACGGTGGGGGTGGTCTGCTCCGGAGGCAGGCCGCCGTCGCCGTCGACCACCTCGTCCGGGGTGCCGTCCTCGTCGATGTCGACCATGGTGATGTCCACCTTGCCGTCGCCGTCGGTGTCGAACTGGAACAGGTCGGCCTTGCCGTCGCCGTCGGTGTCCACCACCCAGACGTCGGTCTTCCCGTCGTTGTTGGTGTCCGCGCGGAGCAGGTCCACCCGCTCGTCGCCGCGGGTCTCCACGGTCTCGGTGCTCTCCGCGCTCTCCGGTGCCTGGCTCATCTCGATCCTTCCCTCGGCGTTGACGGCCGTCTGTACCCGATCCGGCGCGCCCCCACGCATGCCCCCGGTCCCGGCCCTGCATAGGGTCGCATCCAGGAACCAGCGGACGGTCCGGCGCGGCGGAGACCCCGCCCGTCACCGGCCGCGGCGGAGGGACATCGATGAGTGGTCGTTTTGTGGTCGTCGGGGCCGGCACCATGGGCCTCGGCATTGCGTACGTGGCGGCCGGGGCCGGCTACGCGGTCGAGCTGGTCGAGGTGGACGCGGCGCGCGGCGCGGACGCGGTACGGCGGCTCGGCGAGCTGTGGGACCGCGGCGTGCAGCGCGGCAAGCTGACCGCCGAGGCGGCGACGGCGAACCGCGAGCGGGTCACCCTGCGGGCCGGGCTCGCCGAGGTGGCCGAGGGCCCCGACGTGATCGTGGAGGCGGTCCCCGAGCGGCTCGACCTCAAGCGGGCCGTGCTGCGTGACGCGGAGGGCCGCCGGCCCGTCCTGCTCGGCAGCAACACGTCCAGCATCCCGATCGCCGAGCTGGCCGAGGGGCTGGAGCGGCCGGCCGACTTCCTCGGTCTGCACTTCTTCAACCCGGTCTGGGCGATGGCACTGCTCGAGGTCGTGGTCGGCCCGGCCACCGCGCCCGAGACCACCGAGGCGGCCGTCGCGCTCGCCAGCCGGCTGGGCAAGGACCCCGTCGTGGTACGCGACCTGCCCGGCTTCGCCACCTCGCGGCTCGGCGTGACCCTCGGCCTGGAGGCGATCCGGATGGTCGCCGACGGGGTGGCCAGCCCCGCCGACATCGACAAGGCCATGGTGCTGGGCTACCGGCACCCGGTCGGCCCCCTGGAGTTGACCGACCTGGTCGGGCTGGACGTCCGGCTCGACATCGCCCGCACCCTCCAGGCCGCGTACGGGGACCGGTTCGCGCCGCCCCCGCTGCTGGAGGAGATGGTGGCCGCCGGCCGGCTGGGCAAGAAGTCGGGGCAGGGCTTCTACACCTGGAGAAGCGGGGTCAAGCAGTGAGCGCGAGGAGTGAGCTTGCGAGCCCCGCAGTCGCGAACGAAAGGCGGGCACAGTGAGCGGACTGCGGATCGAGGAGCTGCCGGACCGGTTCGTGGTCACCCTGGACCGGCCGGAGAAGCGCAACGCGATCGACGCCGACCTGATCGGCGAGCTGCACGCCGTCTGCGCGGAGCTGGAGGCACGGCCCCGGCTGCTGCTGCTCACCGGCGGGACGGACGGCATCTTCGCCGGCGGTGCGGACATCGCCCAGCTCCGCGAGCGCGGCCGGCTGGACGCGCTGGCCGCCATCAACCAGGCCGCGTTCGCCCGGATCCGGGCGCTGCCGATGCCCACCGTGGCGGCCGTGGACGGCCCGGCGCTGGGCGGCGGCGCCGAACTGGCGTACGCCTGCGATCTGCGGGTGTGCACGGCGCGCGCGGTGTTCGGCCAGCCCGAGGTGCGGCTTGGCATCCTGGCCGGCGCCGGCGCGACCTACCGGCTGCCCGCGCTGGTCGGGGAGGCCCGGGCCAAGGAGCTGCTGTTCACCGGCCGGCGGGTGGACGCCGACGAGGCGCTGCGGATCGGGCTGGTCAACCGGGTGGTGGCCGAGCCGGCGGAGCTGCTGCCCACCGCGCACGGCCTGCTCGACGAGATGGCCAAGGGTTCGGCGCTGGCGCTGCGGCTGACCAAGCTGGCCGTGGACGCGCCGGCCGCCGCGCACCCGCAGCTCGACCTGCTCAGCCAGGCGGTGCTCTTCGAGGACGAGGAGAAGCACCGGCGGATGACCGAGTTCCTGGAGCGGCGCCGCTCCCGCTGACCGCGGACACGACGAGGGCCGCACCGGTTCGCCCGGTGCGGCCCTCGTCGTCGTCTCAGTGCCGGATCTGCACCCCGGCGTCCGCCAGCGCGGTGATCACGCGCGCCGACTCGCCGAAGCCGATCACCAGCACGGCGTCCGCCCCGTAGTCCTTGATCTCCTTGGCACCCGCCGAGAAGTCCACCGGCGGCGCCGACGCGCCCTCCGGGGGCACGTACGACAGCAGCTTCACCTTGTCGGCGCCCATGCCCGCCCGCTCCAGCTCGGAGCGGACGTTCTCCTGGAGGCCCTCGCCGTAGGAGTCCTTACGGGCGACGATCGCGATCTTGTGCGGTCCGTCGCGCATTATCACGTCGGCCAGCGCCCGGCCCTGGAGGCCGTCCGGCGGCGCCGTGCGGAAGTAGAGGCCCTTGTCGTCCACCGTGCTCAGCCCGGCGTCGGTGTTCGACGGGGAGAAGAGGATCCGGCCGGCGGCCACCACGTCGGGCAGCACGGCCCGGGAGATGCCCGAGGCACCGGCACCGATGATGACGTGCGCGCCCTGCTGGACGTGCGAGGCCACCGTCGCCTTCGCCACCTTCGGGTCCGTGCCGTCGTCGCCCTCGTTCCAGACCACCGGCTCGCCGAGCGCGCCGCCCGCCGCGTTGATCTCCCGGATCGCCAGCGCCGCGCCGGCCGCCATCGGCGGGTACGCCAGGGCCAGGTCACCGGTCTTCGGCAGCAGCCCACCGAGCACCAGCGGGGAGCCGTCCTCCTTGTAGGACTTGGCCGGACGCGACTTCTTGCCCTTCGGCGGTGCCTTGGTGCTCGCCCCCGACTCGTCACCGGCGCCGACGAACTCGGTCTTGCCGTCGTCGAGCTGCCGGTCGCCGAAGTGCAGCGTCGCGTAGCTGGCGGCCGCCGGCTCGCCGACGTCGGTGAACCCGGCCCGGGTCAGCGACACCCCGCGGTACTCGATGTCCTGGCCGGCACGGGCCAGCTGGAGGCAGGTGGCGACCTCGTCGCACTGCTGGCCGCTGGTCGTCACGCCGACGATCTGCTGGGCGATCTCGCGCGGCTCGGTCGTGCCAGCGAGCTGGGCGGCCAGCACGCTTATCACGATCGCGTCGTAGGTTTCCGCCGAGTAGAGGTAATCCTTGAGCTTCGGGTCTACGGTGCGTAGCCGATCCTTGAAGCTCTCGGGCAGCGGCGTGAGCGGGGTGGTGCCCTTCATGCCGTTGAGAAGGTCCGCGCGGTCCTTCAGTTCGTCGACGTACGAGTTCTGCATGTTGCCGTCGGTGCCGTAGAGGCGCACCTGGGTGGCG
The DNA here is from genome assembly GCF_900091435.1 of Micromonospora chaiyaphumensis. GTDB lineage: Bacteria > Actinomycetota > Actinomycetes > Mycobacteriales > Micromonosporaceae > Micromonospora > Micromonospora chaiyaphumensis. The sequence continues at coordinate 73,115 of NZ_FMCS01000006.1, read as the reverse complement.
GCGGCCTCTTCGGGCTTGTCGCTCCCGCAGGCGCTGGTGGCGAGCAGGAGCGCCGCGCAGGCCGTGGACAGGGCCGCACGCGACGCGCGAGATTTGAGCATGGTCGTCCTTCCTCCGGCGAAGGTCCGCTGCGCACCTTAGCGTGCCGGCGCGGAGAGCGGGACCGTGGAGGTCCGTCCGTCGGCACCCCGACTGCCGGTATCACTCTGTGTGATTGCCGAGCCGTTCCGGGGTCACCGCTTGACCCCCGGAACTACTGTTCGGCAGGTGACCGACGAAGCACAGCAGACGCTGGACGATGCGACCGCCGTGCTCCGCTCGGCGCTGGCCGGCGACGGCCCCGGGGTGGTGGACACCTTCGACGCCGTCGTGGACCGCTCCGGGCTCGCCGGGGCGTACGGGGTGGCCTGGTGCCTGGCCGCCACGATGGTCGGCGACGACGCACCCGCGGGTGGCGCCGCGCTCGACTTCCCCGGAATCGACCAGGCCGACTACGACACCCGGTGGGTGGCCCGCTTCGTCAGCGCGTACGCCAACGACGACGCCGACACCGGCGAGGCGTTGTTCGGGGCCGCGGCGGCCGACGGGCTGCTGCCCGACTGCCTGCTCACCCTGGCCGGTTCGACGGTCGCGACGCTGCGCAGCCGCGTCGAGCCGACCGGCCTGTGATAGCTCTGGTGCATGTCCGAGGCGATGCTGAGCAAGGTCCGCAAGCTGCTCGCCCAGGCCGAGGACCCGGCCTGCACGCCCGCCGAGTCGGCCGCCTTCATGGCCAAGGCCACCGAGCTGATCGCCCGCTACGGCGTCGACCGGGCGCTGCTCGCCGCCCGTGAGCCGGCCACCGACCCGGTCGGTGACCGGGTGGTCGAGGTGGTCGCCCCGTACGCCCGGGACAAGGCCGGCCTGCTCGCGGCGGTCGCCGACCCCCTGCGCTGCCGCTGCGTACGCCGCCAGCGGGGCAGCGGCTTCGACCTGCACCTGTTCGGCTTCGCCAGTGACCTCGAACGGGTCGAGCTGCTCTTCACCTCGCTGCTCGTGCAGGCCGCGCACGGGCTGGCCGGCACCGCCGTACCGGCCGGGGAGCATCCGGCCGCCTTCCGGCGCACCTGGCTGGCCGGCTTCGCGCACGTGGTCGCCGAGCGGCTGCGGACGGCCGAGGCGGGCGCGGTGGCCGAGTCCGGGGCGCCCTCGGTGGCGCTGGTGCTCGCCGACCGCTCCGACCGGGTCCAGCGGCGGCTCGCCGAGGTGTACCCGCGGCTGTGTACCGCCCCGCGCCGCCGGCTCGCGGGCAGTGGCTTCGGTCCGGGTGCGGCCGCGGGCCGCCGGGCCGACCTCGGCGGCACCGGCGTGACCGGCGCCGCTGCGAGGGCGAGGGGCATCGGCGGCTGACCCGCCCGCCGGTCAGTCGGTGGTGCGGGCGACCGTGGCCAGGTAGCGGCAGAGGAGTTCGTGCCAGCCGGCCGTGAGCGCCTTGCGGTAGCCCTCGGCGGCGTCGCCGTGCCGGTCGAAGTAGCGGTGCTCGACGTCGACCCGGGTCAGCTCCGGCCCCTCGGGCTCGAAGATGACCTCGACCTCGCTGGCCCGCGCCGGGTCCGGCACCGGCACCCGGTCCGGTCCGAGCTGCCAGGTGAAGACCAGCCGCCGGGGCGGATCCCAGGTCAGCACCCGGCCCCAGTCGCCACGGAACCCGTACGGGCCGATCTCGTAGAGCATGCCGCCGGCCCGGGGCTCGATGCCGAGCTCGGCCAGCGCCTCCGGCCCCGACCAGGTGTATTCGCGCACCCACCAGTCGGTCAGCGACCCCGTGAACACGGCGTACGCCCGTTCGGCCGAGGCGGGGGCGAAGAGGGTGCTGCGGAGGGAGAAGCGGTCGAATTCCTGCCGGACCTCATCCGGATCGGCCATCCCCTGTCCCATAGGCCCGGACCATACCGGCTCATGCCTCGCTGTGCAGCTTTCCTGTCGGCCGGCTTCCGGACACGGGGAGATCGCTCTCCGGTCGGCCGTCGCCGCTGTCGTGCGGGACCTTTCGGACCACCAGGGATGCCGGGCCGGAAAGCGGGTAACCGCGGCTGATCCGGCCCGGCCGGCGGGCCAGCGGGGAGCGGGAAGCATGAGCGAGAGCGGAGCGACCGGGCGGGAGCCGGACCCGACGAGCGGGCGGCCCAGCCGCGAGGGCGGCGGGCAGGCGGAGCCGGACGTCCTGCTCGACATCCCGGAGGTGACGGTCGACCAGATCCGGCTCTCGGTCGAGGGGCTCGACGCCGACCTGTCGCTGCGCGCCCGGCTGGCCAACCTGCTCCAACTCGACGCCGGCGTGCGGGTGCACCTGGAGAACGTGGAACTGGACGTCACCGGTGTGAGCGCCGAGGCGCTGCTCAAGGTACGCCTGGAGAAGCTGGTGCAGATCCTGGACCGCGCGCTGACCACCATCGACCGGAACCCGCAGCTGATCGAAGCGCTGGCCCGCTCCGCCGTCAGCAGTGTCGACGACGTCAACCGGGCGGCCCAGCAGCTTGCCAGCGCACCGATCCTGGACGACAGCGGGCAGCGCATCGGGACGGTCGGCGCGGTGGCCGACCGGGCACTGCGGGAGGGTGTCGGCCAGCCGGCGCCGCCGTCCGTGTCGACCCCGACCGGGGCACGTGCGCCGGAGCCGCCGACCGGCGACCAGGGACAGGTGAAGCCGCCGACGGGCGCCGGTGGTCCGCCGCCGAGCGGTCCGCCCGCCCGGGGGCAGCAGCCGTCGGGTCCCGGGGGTGGCGGCGAGCCTCCCTGCGCCACCCGGGAGGGCGGCGGCGCCCCGTCCCGCGAAGGTTGGCAGCCCGGCGCGGGCGGCCCTTCCGGCGCAGGAGGCGGCGGGGGCGCGCGCGGGCCGTCGGCCGGTGAGGCGCCCACCGGACCCGGCAAGCCACCTGCCCCTGGCAAGCCGCCTGCCCCTGGGAAGGCCGCAGAGCCTGGAAAGGCACCGGAGCCTGGGAAGCCCGCGGACCAGGGGAAGGCCGCAGAGCCTGGGAAGCCCTCGGATCAGGGGAGGGCCGGTGCGCAGGGGAAGGCCGGTGCGCAGGGGAAGGCCGGCGAGGCGGGGAAGCCGGGCGGCGGGAAGCCGGAGGCGGAGAAGGGGGCGGCCGGTCCGCCCGGGCCGGCCCAACTCGCCGGCCAGGCCGGGGAGACGCTGTTGCAAGCGGGCCGGAGCGTCTGGGAGGCGATCCAGAGCGGCATGGGCCAGCACCGTCCGAAGCGGTAGTCCCGTCGAGGATCAGCGAAGCGCCGCTCGCTCGGCGGCGGCGACGGGTCGCACGTCCACCTGCTCGGCGCCGGTCCGTCGGACGTCCACGGTGCGGCGGGACGCGACGGCCGGTGCGGCCGGGGCCGACCGGTGGCCGGTCAGCCGCAGCTGGAGGGCGGTCAGCCCGCGGACGGCCCAGACCACGGGCGGCACGGCCAGCAGCAGGATCAGGGCGGCATGGGTCGCCCACGCGCCGGCCAGGGTCGGGCCGCCCCAGGCGTTCTCGTACCAGGCGGTGCCTGTCTGCTCGCTGAGCCCGAGCATGGGGCGCAACGGGTACCCCACCACGTTGATCAGCACCAGGTAGGCGAGCACGGCGGTGAGCGCGGTGGAGGCGACCGCGACCGGCAGCGCGAGCAGCGCCCCGCCCAGTGCCCGCAGCCGCCCCGCCCGGAACAGCGCGCGACCCAGCGCGCCCACGGCGGGAGGCACCGCAACCACCGACCAGGCGAGCCGCCGCCAACTCCCCATCCCGTAGGCGATTCGCCAGGGCGCGAAAACGTCAAGCCGATCTCGTGTCATACGGCCAGTCTCGGCACCACCCGGGCGCCGGACCATCGGGACCAACCCGGGCCCAACCCCGAACCCGAACCCTGACCCCGGCCGATGTCGACCAAGAAGTTCACGTCGAGAAGTCGGCCTGGGTTGACGCAAACCTCTTGATCAACGCGCTTACCCGGTCAGCTCATGAAGAAGATCATGGCCGCGAGGCTTGCCCCCATGGCCAGGTGCTCCCAACGGAGCAGGTCCGTGATCGGTCGATTGCGCAGCCGGACGAGTGCGGCCGCCATCCAGCAGAGGTACGCGGCCGTGGCGGCGCGTAGCAACACGAGCGCCGCGTCATGGCCGGAGGCGGTGCCGTGGTCCGTCCGGGGCCCGGCGGCCAGGTGGTGGTCAGCCATCGGCTCGCCGTGTTGATGCATCAGCACGGCGAGCGCCATGAGCACGGCCGCGGCCGTTCGGTGCCACTCCATCTCCGGGCCGCGCTCGGCCGGACCGCCGACGGCGGTTGCCACCGCCACGGCGAGGAGCAGCAGCGTGCTCGCGTACTGCACAACCGGTGCGGCGTCGAGGGTCACCGCGACCATGACAGCCACCATGGCACCCGCAAGCATCCGGGCCCTGCGGGAAGCGCCCGCCCGCGGCACCACGCAGCAGAAGGCTGACAGCGCGGCCGACCCGAGCATGATCACCTCGATCATGAGGACGTCATCGCGGTGCGACGCCGGGGCGTGACCATTGCGCGGTGGGGCGGCCGTTGAGACGCCACGGGTGCCCGGTGACCCGCGGCCAGCCTTCAGGCGAGTCTTCCCAGTGCTCTTGCCGGCCGTACACCGTGAGGTCCAGGGCGTGGTAGCTGGTCGTCAACGCCTCCACGCCCCGCCCGGTGGTCCAGTAGGTCTCGTAGACCTGGTCGCCGTCGCGCAGGTAGCACGAGATGAACCCGAAGCCGCGACCGTCGGCCAGAGCCGGGTCGGAGTCTTTCGCCGAATACCAGGGGAACGTATAGCCCATGAATTCCGCGAACGGGGCACTTTCGTCGTAGGGACCCTGGCAGAACACGGCGTAGGTGACGTCCCGAGCGTGCAGGTAGTCCAGCATCTGCATGTGACAGGTCGAGAAGGTGCACCCCTCACACTGATCCTCGTACGGTTTGCCGTCGTGCCACATGTGGAAGTAGGCGATGAGCATCCGGCGGCCCTCGAACACCTCCACCAGCGGGGTGTCCCCGCCAGGGCCCTGCACCGTCACCGCCGGCATCAAGGTCATCGGCAGCTGACGGCGAGCCGCTGCGATCGCGTCTCCTTCGCGGGTATGGGCCTTCTCCCGGACCAGCAGTTCGTTGCGCTCGCGCAGCCAGGTCTCCCGGTCGACGACCGGGGGCGTGGCGACGTTGGACGCGGGGGTTGCCGTCATGGCTGTCTCCTTCGTGGAGCGGGGATCGGTCACAGGTACAGACGACCGAGCCGGCGATCGTCATCGGTGACCGATGACGGACGGGGTCCACGGTCGTCAGTACGGTTGTGAAAACCAGTCAGCCCCGGGGAGATCACATGCCCGACTCGCCTGACGAGCAGGCGGTCTGGCTGCAGCACGCCTTCGACGAGCACCGGCGTGAGCTACACGTGCACTGCTACCGCCTCGCAGGGAACGTCGCCGACGCGGACGACCTGGTGCAGGAGACCTTCCTGCGCGCCTGGCGGGCTCGCGACCGCTTCGAGGGTCGGGCGTCGGCGCGCACCTGGTTCTACCGGATCGCCACGAACGTCTTCCTCGACAGCCGCAAGGCGGCCGGTCACCGGACGATTCCTCATGGTGACCCCTTCGAGTGGTCCACCGAGCTCGGTCCCTATCCGGACGCTCTGCTGGCCGACGATCCGCAGACCGGTCTCGCCGCCCGGGAGACCGTCGAGCTGGCCCTGATCGCGGCGCTCATGTACCTGCCGCCGCGGCAGCGGGCGGCCTTCGTGCTGCGCGAGGTCTACGGCTGGACGCCGCAGGAGATCGCCGCCGCGCTCGACACCGCCGTAGCGGCCGTCAACAGCCTCCTCCAGCGGGCCCGCCACACCCTCCGGCGGCGCGCTCCGTCGGACCCGCAGGACTGGCGCCGCCCGCAGCTCACCAGCGAGGACGAGGAGATCCTGCGCCGTTACGCCAACGCGAAGGACCCGGAGACGTTCCGGGCACTGCTCGCCGAGGACGTACGGATCACGATGCCGCCCGAGCCGCCGGTCGTCGGGATCGACGCGGCCGCGGAGTTCCTCGGCCGACCGCTCGACTGGCGTACGTTCCCCACCTCGGCCAACGGGCGCCCGGCACTGATCAACTATCTCCGCCGGCCCGGCAGCCCGCACTACGAGGCGTTGGTCGTCGACGTACTCCGGATCGAGAACGGGAAGATCGTGGAGAGCAACGCCTTCATCGGTGCCCGTCACCTCGCCGCCTTCAGCATGCCCGCCACACTCGAGCCCTAGACGAGTAAGTCCCAGGGTTGGGGGCCTTTAACCATCGGGCGATGGGCTGGCCGCCGCCATGGACGAGTGCCGGAGTCGCTTCATCAGGTCGGCCAGAGTTCCGCTAGAACCACCAGGAGCGGTTACCCAGCTATCCGACCAAGGACGCCGGACTCAATCACGATCACGGTGCCGATCAGCATGAACACGCCCGGCACGATCCAGTGGCCGTACCGTTCAATGACGTTGACGACGCTGCGGTGGGAGCCGAGCCACGAGCCCGCCAGGCACCAGACGGCTACCCCGAGGGCGAACACGGCGACGGTGATCAGGCTGGCGGCAGGACCGATCGTGCGGAACATCGGCGTGTAGACCGAGATGTTGTCCGCGCCGTTGGCGATCGTGACCCCCATCACGGAGAGAAGACCCGAAGCCACGGCCGGAGTCGGCAGCTCCTCGTCATTGCGGCGGCGGATGGCCCCGATGAGGCCCCTCACCCCGAGCCCGAACGGGATCAAGCCCAGCAGACCCACCCACCGGTCAGGCACGATCGTCAGGCCAAGGGCTGCCACCGCGGAGATCGCCACTAGGGCACCAATTCCGCCGTACTGGCCGGCCCAAATCTGCCACCGCCGGGGCTTGCCGGCCGCCCGAGCGGACAGGAACAGGACGGTCAGCACGATGATGTCGTCGACGTTCGTACCGGCGAACACCCCGGCCGCAGCCGCCAGCGTTCCGAAGAGATCCCCCACGGCTAGGCACTGTATGTACGAGCGACCAGACGCGCAGCATCCAGAAGCGGGAACGGCGTGCGATCAACGTGCGAATGGGGGCGGTCACCAGCGGGATTCCGGGGTCAACCAAGGGCAGACCCGGCAGGCGGGATTTCGAGCCCAACGCAGAAGCGCCGACCGGCGTTTCCGCTGGTCGGCGCTCCGGTAGCCCGGCGAAAGGCTATGTGGCCAGGGGCGGGGTCGAACCGCCGACCTTCCGATTTTCAGTCGGACGCTCGTACCAACTGAGCTACCTGGCCGTGTTGCTCGGCTCATGCTACCGCACAGGCCGATACGCAGAACGCCGCGCATGAAGGGCGCGGCGTCAGCGCTTGCGGTCCTGACGGGACTTGAACCCGCGACCTCCGCCTTGACAGGGCGGCGAGCACTCCGACTGCTCCACAGGACCTAGCTGGTGTTGCATCCGGCGTGAGCCGGACCGTGCCCCCAACGGGATTCGAACCCGTGCTACCGCCTTGAAAGGGCGGCGTCCTGGGCCGCTAGACGATGAGGGCGGCCCCGCCATCATTGCACACTCGCAACTTCAAGCGGACTTGCTCCCATCCGGCCCCGCCGGAGGCATGAGAAGCATATGCCATGCCTCCTCGGTCGGCCAAACCGGTATGGCTGCCGGCGCGCAGCCCAGTGAAACCGCAGGTCAGAGGCGGTGTCACCGGAGCCGGGAGATCCCGTACCGCCGCTTGAGGTCGGGGATCAGGCGCCGGCAGGCGGCCATCGTCTGGGTCCGGTCGCCGCCCGCGTCGTGCATGAGCACGATCGAGCCGTGGTGGGTGGCGGCGGTCACCCGCTTGATGATCGTCTTCGCCGGTGGGTGCTCCCAGTCCTGCGGGTCGACGCTCCAGTGCAGCGGGCGCAGCCCGAGCTGGCGAGCCACGATCAGCTCCTCCGCCGTCCAGCGGCCGCCCGGCTGGCGGAACCAGGTGATCGGCGCGCGCGGCGCGGCGGCCCGGATGGCCTGGTTGGTGCGGACCAGGTCGGCCCGGATCTCGGCGAGCGGTCGCCGGCCGAGGTTGATGTCGTGGCGCCAGCTGTGGTTGCAGAGCTGGTGGCCCTCGCGGACGATCCTGGCCACCAGTTGCGGGTAGCGCTTGGCCTGCTTGCCGACCAGGCAGAAGGTCGCCGTGACGTGGGCCGCGCGGAGCTGGTCGAGGATCTGGGGCGTGTACCGGGGGTCCGGCCCGTCGTCGAAGGTGAGGGCGACGCCCCGGTCGCCGCTGGTCCGGTGCAACCCGGCGGGCAGGGTCTTCGGCAGTGGGCGCAGCTTCGGCTTCGGCGGGGTGGTGCGGCTCGGACTGGGGCGCGGCTTCGGCTTCGGCGTCGGCGTGGGGACGGCCGAGGCGGACGGCGGGGCGCCGGCCTGTGACGGCGTCTTGCCGGGCTCGCCGCAGCCGGTGAGCAGGAGCACTAGGCCGAGGGCGAGCGCCAGCACGGCGCGTGGACGCATCGTCGCTCCCGAGAGGGGTCGGGTCGGGCGGACTTTCCGACCGTAGTGGACGCCGCGCCGAATCGGGAGGGGCCGTCAGCCCGCCGTCGACTGGTCCAGGGAATCGCGTACGGCCACCGCCAGCGAGACCGCCTCGGCCAGGTGCACCGGGCGGACCACCCCGGCCGGGAGCGTGTCGGTGCGCCAGCCCGGCCCGGCGGCGAGCACCAGCAACGGGCGGCGCGGAGCGGCGAGCACCGCGGTGAGCTGCGCCGGATCGGCCGTGAGCGGGGTGTGCGACCAGAGCACCACGGCCGCCGGCCCGGTCCGGTGGACCGCCTCGAGCAGGGCGCCCACCGGCACCCGGGCGCCCAGCATCCGGTAGCCCACCCCGGCCTCGGCCAGGGCGGCGCCCAGCGCCTCCAGCGGCAGCGTGTGTTGTTCCTCATCGGCGCAGGCGAGCAGGATCCGGGCCGTCCCGGCGGCCGGGTGCGCCCGGGCCACGGTGGCGAACGCCTCGGAGACGCACCGGGACATCAGGTGCTCCACCTCGATGAGCCCGCCGGTGGCGGCATGCCGTTCGCCGATGCCGGCGAGCACGGGCCGGAGCAGCCCGTCCCAGGTCGGCACCACGCCGTCGGTGATGAGGGCGTGCGCGACGGTCTCCCCGATCGCCACCGCGTCCAGCCGCATGGCGGCACGGGCCACGCCCCGGGCCACCGGTCCGGCCCGGCCCACCGGGATCGTCGTACCGCCGCCGTCCCGGGCCGCTGCGACCCGGCGCTGCGGCCCGAGCCGCTCGGGCGGAAGGACGGCCGGCGCCTGCCGGGCCCAGCGGGCGGCCTCGGCGGGGGCGACGCCCTCGGCGGTGAGCCGTCGCATGATCTCCAGGCGCGCGAGGTCGGCCGGCGTGTAGCGCCGGTGGTGCCCCGGCACGTGCTCGCTCGGGCCGAGGCCGTAGCGCTGGTGCCAGGTGCGCAGCGTGGTGACGGCGACCCCCAGCCGCCGCGCGACGGCTCCCGCGCTCAGCGCCTCATCGGCCACCCGACCGCTCCGGTGCCTCGTCGGCCGGCGCGCCCGCCCGCGCCACGTCGGTGGCGGGCCGGGCCGGCCGCAGCAGCCGGTTCACCACCCCGCCGAGCCAGGGCGCGTACGCGCGGGGGTCGGTGTCCAGGTCGGCCTCCAGCTCGCGCGGGTCGACCCAACGCAGCGTGGCCACCTCGTCCGGGTCGGGCCGGATGGGCAGGTCGGCCGGTACGTCGGCGCGCAGCACGTGGTCGTACTCGAATTCGACCCGACCGGTGGCCGGGTCCTCGGCGTAGTAGACGTACACCCCGACCTCGGTGAGGTCGACCGGGTCGACGCCGAGCTCCTCGGCGAGCCGGCGGTTGGCGGCCTCGATCAGCGACTCGCCGGGCAGGGGGTGCCCGCAGCAGGCGTTGGCCCAGCGCAGCGGGAACCGGGTCTTCACGGCGGCCCGTTGCTGGAGCAGGATCCGCCCGTGCGGGTCCACCAGCAGCACCGAGAAGGCCCGGTGCAGCCGGCCGGGCGGCTGGTGGGCGGCGGCCACGGTGGTCTCGCCGAGCACGCGCCCGCCGTCGTCCACCAGCTCGACGAGGTGCTTCTCCCGCGCCGTCACGACACGGTCCCGGTGATGCGGGCGGCCGCGAGCTTGCCGCTGATGAGGACCATCGGCACGCCCACGCCGGGCTGGGTGCCGGAGCCCACGAAGACCACGTTGCCCAGCGTCCGGTGCAGGTTCGGGGGGCGGAACGGGCCGGTCTGGAAGAGGCTGTGCGCGGCGGCGAACGGGGTGCCGGCGGCCATCCCCTGCGCCGCCCAGTCGGCCGGGGTCACGGCGCGCAGGACCTCGATGCCGTCGCCGAAGCCGACGTAGCCCCGCTCCTCCAGCGTCGCCACGAGCTGGTCGGCGTAGCGGCGGGTCAGGTCGCCCGGCCAGTGCAGGGGCGCCCGGTCGAGGTTGGGCACCGGGGCGAGCACGTAGTAGGTGTGCTTCCCGGCCGGGGCCACCGACGGGTCGGTCCGGCTCGGGTTCGTCACCAGCAGCGACGGATCGCTCATCAGCTCGCCGCGCCGGATCACCTCGTCGAACGTGCCCTTCCAGGACCGCCCGAAGTGGATGTTGTGGTGGGCGATCCGGCCGTAGCCCTGCGTCGATCCGACGTGCAGCACCACGCAGGAGGGCGAGTAGGTGAGCCGGCGCTGCCGGCCCGGCGGCAGCAGCTCCCGGTAGGCGACCGGCAGGTCGGGGTTGAGCACCACGGCGTCCGCCGGGACGAACTCGCCGTCGGCGGTGACGACGCCGGTGGCCCGGCCGTGCGCGGTCGCGACCCGGGTCACCGTGGTGCCGTACCGGATCTGCACGCCGTGCTTCTCGGCCGCGCCGGCCATCCCCCGGGAGACCGCGTGGACGCCGCCGCGCGGGAAGCACACCCCGGCCACCGAGTCGAGGTACGCGATGACCGCGTAGATGGCCAGCGCGTCGTGCGGCGCGAGGCCGGCGTACATGGCCTGGAAGGAGAAGATCCGCTGGGTACGCGGGTCGCGGAAGAACTGGTTGATCTTGATCTGCAGCCGCCGGAACGCGCCGTTGGCCAGCAGTCTGAGCAGGTTGCCGGTGAGCAGGTCGGTCGGCGCGTCCAGGTTGCGCTCGATGAAGTCCGCCCGTTCCCAGCGCCACAGGTCCCGCGCGAAGTCGACGAAGCGCAGGTAGCCGTCGGCCTCGCGGGGCCCGCAGACCCGGGCGATCTCGGCCGCCATCCGGGTGGTGTCGCTGATGACGTCCAGCGTCGACCCGTCCGGGTAGTACGCCCGGTAGGCCGGGTCGAGCGGGGTCAGGTCGAGCCAGTCGTCCAGCTCCTCGCCGACCGCGCCGAGCGCCTCGGCGATCAGGTCGGGCATGGTGAGCACGGTCGGGCCGGTGTCGAACTCGTACCCGTCGACGCCGAGCCGGCCGGCGCGCCCGCCCGGCACCGGCTCGCGTTCCAGCACGGTCACCTGCCGGCCGCTGCCGGCGAGGTGCAGCGCGCAGGCCAGCCCGCCCAGCCCGGCGCCGACGACCACCACCCGGTCGGTACGCCCGCTCACGGTGCGCATTCCGGCCCTCCTGTTCGCGAAGTTGCCCATCATGCCCGCCGCGTCGTGGCGGCGGTGGCCAGGCCGGTCAGCGCGGTCCGCGCGGTGCCGTCGATCGGCGCGCCGTCGAGCGCCACCTGCGCCTCGGCCACCCGCTCGGCGATCATCCGTTCCACCCGGGTCACCGCCCCGGTGTCGCGGACCAGGTCGGCCAGGCGGGCCACCTCGCCCGCCCCGGTGACCGTGCCGGCCCGTTCCAGGGCGCGGCGCTGGGCCGGAGTGGCGAGCTGCCGCGCCAGCATGAGCAGCACGGTCGGCTTGCCGGTCCGCAGGTCGTCACCGGCCGGCTTGCCCGTCGTGGCCGGGTCACCGTAGACGCCCAGCAGGTCGTCGCGGAGCTGGAACGCCTCGCCGACGGCCAGCCCGTAGCGGGTGTAGGCGGCGATCAGCGGGGTGTCCGCCTCGGCGCCGGCCAGGGCGGCGCCGAAGAGCAGTGGCCGCTGGACGGTGTAGCCGGCCGTCTTGTAGCGGGCCACCCGCAGCGCCCGGTCGACCGACCAGTTCGCAGCATCGTGCTCGCCGAGCACGTCGAGGAACTGCCCGGCGACGGTCTCCACCCGCATCTGGTCGTAGCAGCGGCGCACGTCGAGCAGGCGGGCCGGCGGCACGGCGGCGTGTGCCATCAGCCGGTCGGCCCAGATCAGGCAGAGGTCGCCGATGAGCACGGCGACCGCCTCGCCGTAGCGCTCCGGGTCGCCGGTGTGCCCGGCCGACCGGTGCCGGGCGGCGGCGGCCCGGTGCGCGGTGGGCCGGCCGCGCCGGGTGTCGGAGCCGTCCATCACGTCGTCGTGCACCAGCGCGAAGGTGTGCAGCAGTTCGAGCGCGGCGAGCGCCGGCAGCACCGACGGCAGTGGCGCGTCGACGCCGACCACACCGCGCCAGCCCCAGTACGCGAAGGTCGGCCGGACCCGCTTGCCGCCGGCCAGCACGCAGTCGCGGGCCGTCGCGGCGAACCCGCCCATCGCCGCGTCGATCTCGGCGAGGGCGTCGACCTCGGTGGCCAGAAACGCGGCCAGGGTCTCGTCGACCCCCGTGACCAGGTCGTTGGTGAAAGCGGCCAGGACGCCACGGACCGGATCGTCGGTCCCCCCGGTCTGAGCCGGCGCGACGAAGCGGGGCGGACTACCGGCAACTGCGTCGTTGGCCATGTCGGCGAGCGTACCCTAGAGTGCGAGTTGCGTCGATTGCTGCGTCGAATCCGAGGAGGGCCGGTGGACACGGATCTCACCGCTGCCTACGAGCGCTGTCGGAAGCTGCACCGGCGCCACGGCCGTACCTACTATCTCGCCACCCGGCTGCTGCCCGCCTGGAAACGGCGGCACGTCCACGCCCTGTACGGCTTCACGCGCTACGCCGACGAGATCGTCGACCGCACCGACGCGCTTCCTCCGGCCGAGCGCGCCGCCCGGCTGGCGGAGTGGTCCGCCCGGTTCGTCGCCGGCCTGCACGGCGAGCCGGTCGACGACCCGCTGCTCCCCGCCGTGCTGCACACCATCGCCGTCTTCGACCTGGACCGCGACGACTTCGCCTCGTTCCTGCGCAGCATGACGATGGACCTGACGGTCCTGGCGTACCCGACCTACGACCACCTGCTCGACTACATGGAGGGGTCCGCGGCGGTCATCGGCACCATGATGCTGCCGATCCTGGGCAGCTCCGACCCGGCCGCCGCCCGCGAGCCGGCCCGCCAGCTCGGCTTCGCCTTCCAGCTCACCAACTTCATCCGGGACGTCGCGGAGGACCTGGACCGGGGACGGACCTATCTGCCCGACGAGGACCTGGCCGCGTTCGGCGTCACCCGGGACGACCTGCTCGCGGCCCGGTCCGCCGGCCGCGCCACCCCGCGGCTCCGCGAGCTGATCGAGTACGAGGTGACCCGCGCCCAGGCCCACTACGCGGCCGCCGCGCCGGGCATCCCGCTGCTCGCCCCGGCCTCGCAGGCGTGCATGCGCACCGCGTACGCGCTCTACGGCGGGATCCTCGACGAGGTGGCCGCCCAGGACTTCGACGTGTTCACCCGGCGGGCCCGCGTACCCCGGCGGCGGCGGGTGGCGGTGGCCGCGCAGGCGCTGGTCACCCCTGCCGGCGCGCCCGTGCGGGTCCCCGGCCCGGTGCTCCGGCCCGCCCTGGCCGCGTGAGTTCCCCGGGGCTGCCCGCCCCTGCTGGAGGCCGTTAGAGGCAGGAGTGCAGCGCCTCGACCAGCTCCTCCACGCGGTCGTGGTCGGCCAGCCGGGCGGTCGCGTACGCGAAGGTGTAGCCGCGTTCCGGGTCGGCCCAGGCGCTGCTGCCGCCGATCCCGCCCATGCCCCAGCTCCCGTCCGGCTCCCACTGCATGCCCAACGTCCAGGACACCGGCCGGTCCAGCAGCAGGTCCGGCCCCTCGTACTGCGTCCGGGTCGCTTCGGCGACCAGGTCGGGGCTGAACCGGCGTACCCCGTCGAGGGTGCCGCCGGCGAGCAGGCCCGCGTAGAGGCGGGCCAGGGCGGACGCGGTGGCGTGCAGGTTCACGGCGGGGAACTCCGTGCCGCGCCAGAGCGGGCCGTTGACCACCGCCACGTCCAGGCCGCCGGCCGGGTTCCCCACCGCCCGGGCACGCAGCGACCCCGGCTCGCCCAGCATCCGCACCGGCCAGCCCGGATCGGCGTACGACAGGTCGGCGCAGCGCCGCTGGTCCGCGGCGTCGAGGCCGAAGCCCAGGTCGAGGCGCCACGGTCCGGCGATCTCCTCGGCCAGGAACCGGCCCACCGGCCGCCCGTCCACCCGGCGGACCAGCTCGCCGACGAGGTGCCCGTACGTCCAGGCGTGCTCGCCCGCGACGCTGCCCGGCGCCCACTCCGGTTCGGCGGCGGCCAGGTCGGCGCAGAGCAGCCCCCAGTCGGCGATGGCCGCGGCGGGCCGGGGCACCGGGAACGCGGGCAGCCCGGCGGTGTGGGCGAGCACCTGCCGCACGGTGGCCGGCGCGCGGAACCCCGGCCAGTACGCCGACACCGGCGCGTCGAGGTCGACCCGGCCCCGGTCGACGAGCAGCAGGAGGCAGAGCGCGACCACCGGCTTGCCCACCGAGTAGACGTTCACCAGCGTGTCCGGCCGCCACGGCGCCTCGGCCCCCACGGCCGGTACGACCGCGCCGGGCGGTACGGCGGCGCGGGTGCCGCCCACCAGGTCGAGCACCGGCGCGCCGTCGTACCAGACAGCCAGCGCGGCGCCGGTCTCCCGGCCGGTGGCGAACAGGTCGTGGAAGCAGTCCCGGACCGGGGCGAAGCGTTCCTGCATGCGGCCACCGTAGGCGGTGGCGATGATCACCGGCGCGGGATTTCCGGCCCGACGCGGTGGCCGGTGGCGCGGCCGTGCGGAATGCTGGCGGCATGGCGGAGCCGGAACTTGTGGACGTGGTCGTGGTCGGGCTCGGGGTCGGCGGCGAGGAGGTGGCCGGGCGGCTCGCCGAGGCCGGCCTCACCGTGGTGGGCATCGAGCGGGACCTGGTGGGCGGCGAATGTCCCTACTGGGGCTGCATCCCGAGCAAGATGATGATCCGGGCGGCCAACGCGCTCGCCGAGGCGCGCCGGGTCGACGGGCTGGCCGGCAGCGCCGAGGTACGCCCCGACTGGGCGCCGGTCGCGAAGCGGATCCGCGAGGAGGCCACCGACACCTGGGACGACAAGGTCGCGGTGGACCGGTTCACCGGCAAGGGGGGCCGGTTCGTCCGGGGCAGCGGGCGGCTGGACGGCGCGAACCGGGTCCACGTCGGCGACCAGGTGTTCGAGGCCCGGTACGGCGTCGTCCTCGGCACCGGCACCCGCCCCTCGGTCCCGCCGATCGACGGGCTGGCCGACACCCCGTACTGGACCAACCACCAGGCCATCGAGGTCGAGGAGCTGGCGGATTCGCTGCTGGTGCTGGGTGGTGGCGCCATCGGGCTGGAGCTGGCCCAGGTCTTCGCCCGGTTCGGGGTCCGCGTGACAGTGGTCGAGGCGGCCGACCGCGTGCTCGCCGTCGAGGAGCCGGAAGCCTCCGAGATCGCCGCAGCCGCGCTGCGCGCCGACGGGGTCGAGATCCACACCGGGGTCCGGGCCGAGCGGGTCGCGCACGACGGCACGAGCTTCACCGTCCACTCCGGCGACCGCGCCTTCAGTGGCGAGAAGCTGCTGGTGGTGACCGGCCGCAAGGCCCACCTGGAGGAGCTGGGCCTGGATTCGGTCGGCATCGACTGCACGCAGCGCTACCTGCCGGTCAACGAGCGGATGCACGCCGCCGAGGGGATCTGGGCGGTCGGCGACCTCACGGGCGAGGGCGCGTTCACCCACATCGCCATGTACCAGGCGGGCATCGTCGTCGCCGACGTCCTCGACCACGTGCGGCGGATGAAGGGCGGGCCGGACGCCAGCGGCACCGCCAGCGTGATGGGCGGGGCGGCCGGCGTGGTCAGCGCGGTCGGCGGGTCGATGAGCGCGGGCGGCTCGGCAGCCGCGCCGGGCAGCGTGCCGGTCGCCGACTACCGCGCGCTGCCCCGGGTCACCTTCACCGACCCCGAGGTGGGCGCGGTCGGCCTCACCGAGCAGCAGGCCCGCGCCCGCGGCATCAACGTCCAGGTCGGCTACACCGACCTGACCTCGTCGACCCGCGGCTGGATCCACAAGGCCGGCAACGCGGGATTCATCAAGCTGGTCGCCGACGCCGACCAGGGCGTGCTGATCGGCGCCACCTCCGTCGGGCCGGCCGGCGGCGAGGTGCTCTCCGCGCTGGTCGTGGCGGTGCACGCCGCCGTCCCGGTCAGCCAGCTCCGGCACATGATCTACGCGTACCCGACCTTCCACCGCGCCATCGAGGACGCCCTGCGCAACCTGAAGTAGCCGTCAGTCGGCCGGCGCGCCGTGCCGGCCGGCGCCGGCGGTGAACCGGGCCGCGCCCTTCACGGCGTCGGTGACCAGGGACTCCATCCCGAAGGCGAGTTCGGTGGCCATCGCCTCCGGCTCGGGCAGCCCGGCGCCCGACAGCACCGCCGCCCGGTCGTTGCGCAGGCAGGTCTGCGGGTGCCGGGCGATCTCGGCGGCCAGCCGCTCGGCCTCCGCCCGGGCCGCACCCGGCGCGACCACCCGGTTCACCAGACCCATCGCGTACGCCTCGTCGGCGGCCACCGGGCGGCCGGTGAGGATCAGGTCCAGGGCCCGGCTCTCGCCGATGAGCCGGGGCAGCCGGACCGTCCCGCCGTCGATCAGCGGCACGCCCCAGCGCCGGCAGAACACGCCGAGCGTGGCATCCGACTCGGCGATCCGCAGGTCGCACCAGAGCGCCAGTTCCAGGCCCCCGGCCACGGCGTGACCGGAGATGGCGGCGAGCACCGGCTTGGACAGGCGCATCCGGGTGGGGCCCATCGGACCGTCGCCCTCGGGCTCGACCCGGTTGCCGCGCGGCGTACCGATGGCCTTGAGGTCGGCCCCCGCGCAGAAGGTGCCGCCCGCGCCCCAGAGCACGGCGACCGCCGCGTCCGGGTCGGCCTCGAAGGCCCGGAAGGCATCGGCGAGGGCCCGGGCGGTCGGGCCGTCGACGGCGTTGCGGGCCTCCGGCCGGTCCAGGATCACCGTGGTCACCGGACCGGCGTGCTCGACGCGTACCCCCATCGGATCAGCATGCCCTCGACGTCACCCGCCGCGCCAGCACTCGGTCCTGCGCGAGGTCAACCGTCGGCGTCCGCCCAGCGGCGGAACAGGTGCAGCGCCTCGCCGAGGTTGAGTGGGCCGCAGGCAGCATGGAACTGGGCGTTCTGCACCCTGGTGATGACCCAATCGTGCTGGCTGCGGTGGATCTCCTGCTGTTCGTAGGGCTGGTCCGCCAGACCGGTGTCCGCCACGTCGATGGTCAACGACCAACCCGGGTTGTCGAGCGACTCGATCCGGATGCCGTATTCGTGCTCCCAGTCGCCGTCGCACCGGATGGCGTACCAGGCCTGGAGCCAGGTCCAGACTCCTGGCGCTGCCTCGTCATCGTCGTGCACTGGTATCAACCCCTGCTCACGTCGTCCGAAGGGCAGGATTTTCGGAAAGATCTTGGTAGGAAGTGGCCCCTATGGGGGCCATTTCCTACCAAGATCCCGGACGGGCTTCGAGCGTGGACGGGTGAGTTGTCAGTCTCGGCGGGCCAGGGTGGCGCCGAGGGCCGCGCCCACCACGCAGGCCACGCCGGCCAGCTGCGGCCAGGCCAGCAGCTCGCCCAGCAGCAGCGTGCCGACCACCGCGGCCACCGCCGGCTCCAGGCTCAGCAGCACCGCGAAGACGCGCGCCGGCATCCGGCGCAGCGCGGCCAGCTCCGCCGAGTAGGGCAGCACCGACGACAGCAGCGCCACCCCGAGCCCGAGCGCCACGATCCGGAGGTCGAGCAGCTCGGCGCCGCCGGACGCGACCCCGAACGGGAGTACGCAGACCGCGCCCACCGCCATCCCCAGCGCCAGCCCCCGGGTGCCCGGCAGGTGGTTGCTCATGGCCTTGCCGAGCAGCACGTAACCGGCCCAGCCGACCGCGATGAGCCCGCAGAGCAGCAGCCCGAGCGGGTCGACGCCGGCGCCGCCCAGCCCGGCCAGGAGCAGCACCCCGGTGCCGGCCAGCAGTGCCCAGAGCACGTCGACCACCCGCCGGCTGCCCAGCAGCGAGACGACCAGCGGGCCGGCGAAACCGACGGTGACGGCCACCCCGAGCGGCACCCGCTGGAGCGCGGCGTAGAAGGCGAGGTTCATGGCGGCCATGGCCACCCCGAACGCCACGATCAGGCCGGCCGCCCGCCAGCCGGGCCAGCGGGTCGGGCGCGTGACCGCGAGCAGCACCAGCGCGCCGAGGCCGAGCCGGAGGGTGGTCGTACCCCCGGGGCTGGTGGCGGTGAAGAGCTGCTTGGCCACCGCCGCGCCGACCTGGGTGGAGACCATGCCGAGGAGCATCAGCAGCGGCGGGGGCACGGCCTCGGGCCGGCCCAGCGCCGCGATGAGCCGGGCCGCCGGTGCGGCCGAGGGGGTACGGGAGGCGTGTGCGTACACCCGCACAACAATGGACGGCGACGGCACCGGCCGCGAGTGGTTTCCCGGCTCAGGTGAAGTCGGCCGCGTGGTCGGCGGCCCAGTGGGCGAACGTCCGCGCGGGCCGCCCCAGTACGGCCGCCACGTCGGCGGTCACCTGTTCCGGAGTCTCCGCCATGGCGGCCCAGCCGGTCAGCGCCGCGTCCGCGAACGCGGCGCTGCCCATCGCCGCGGCCAGCATGGGGCGTACCGCCTCGGCGGGTACCTCCTGCCACCGCACGTCGCGGCCGATCGCCGCACCGATGATGCGCACCTGCTCGGCCTGGGTGACCGTCTGCGGGCCGCTGAGCACGTAGGTCCGCCGGTCGTGCCGGTCGGTGGTCAGCGCCTCGACCGCCACGGCCGCGATGTCGTCCTCGTGGACCATCGAACGGGCGGCCGCGCCGTACGGCCAGCGCACCACGCCCTCCGAGCGGATCGACTCGGCCCAGGCCAGGGTGTTCGTGGCGATTCCGGTGGGACGCAGCATCGTCCAGGGCAGGCCGGCCGCGACGATGGCGCGTTCCACCAGGGCCCAGAACGAGTCCGGGTCGGCCTCGGCCGTGGCGGCCGACACGTACACGACCCGGGGTGACCCGGCGCCGGCGAGCACGGCGGCGACGCGCGGAGCGAGCTGCGCCGTCGTGGCCGGATCGACGAACGGCCAGATGAGGAACACGGCCCGGACACCGTCCAGGTGCGGGCGCAGCGTCTCCGGATCGGCCAGGTCGGCGGCCACCGCCTCCACCCCCGCCGGCAGGCTCGCTCGGGCGGGGTCGCGGGTGACGGCCCGCACGCCGTGGCCGGCGGCGGCCAGCCGCTCGACCACGCGCCGCCCGACGTTGCCCGTCGCACCGGTCACCAGGATCATCGTCGCCTCCAGAATTCTCGGGAACTCGATGGGCCGACCGTAGAACCTCAACAATTGTTGAGGTCAACGTCCGGTGGGCATACTCGGGGCGTGAAGCAGGACACGTCCTTCGACTGGCACGAGCCGGGTCTCACGATCGGTCAGGTCGCGGGGCGGAGCGGCGTCTCGGTGTCGGCGATCCGGTTCTACGAGGCGCAGGGCCTCATCAGCAGCGACCGCACGGCCGGTAACCAGCGCCGGTATCACAGCGACGTGATGTGCCGGCTGGCGATGATCGAGGCGTGCCAGCGGGTCGGGCTCACGCTGGCCGAGGTGGGCCGGGCCCTCGCGGCGCTGCCACCGGGACAGGCACCGACCTCCACGGACTGGGACGCGCTCGCCGAGCGGCTGCGCACCGAGGCCCAGTCCCGCATCGACCGGCTCAACCAGGTGCTGCGCGAGCTCGCCCCACCCGCCTGACCCGGGCCACCGGCACGTCGACGGTGCCAGGTCGTAGCATCGGCGGCGGCAACGATCAGGCGAGGTGCCCCGCGGGTGCGGGGAGAATCGGGAAGCCGGTGGAATTCCGGCACGGGCCCGCCGCGGTGACCGGGGAGTCCCCGTCCATGCGCGACACGCGCAGCCACTGGCCGTACGGCTGGGAAGGCGGACGGTCAGGCGTCGATCCGGAAGTCCGAAGACCGGCCTCGCGTCGCGTCGCCCACGCAACCGTGGGCCGAGTGCAGCGGGAGCCTGCCTGTGGACCTGTACGCCGTCATCCACCGCCGCCGCGACGTGCGCGCCGAGTTCACCGGTGCGCCGGTGCCGGACGCCGTGCTGGACCGGATCCTCACCGCCGCGCACGCCGCGCCGAGCGTCGGGAACTCGCAGCCCTGGGACTTCGTCCTGGTCCGTGACCCGGAGACCCGGCGCCGGTTCCACGCGCACGTCCAGGTCGAGCGGGACACCTTCGCCGCCACGCTGGACGGTGCGGCGGCCGAGCGGTTCGCCCGCATCAAGATCGACGGAGTGCGGGAGTCGACGCTGTCGGTCGTGGTCACGTACGACGCGCAGCGGGGCGGGCCGGCGGTGCTCGGGCGGCACGCCATCGCCGACGCCGGCCTCTACTCGGTCTGCCTGGCCATCCAGAACCTCTGGCTGGCCGCCACCGCCGAAGGGCTCGGCGTCGGCTGGGTCTCCTTCTACCGGGAGCCGTTCCTGGCCGACCTGCTCGGCATCCCGCCCGGCATCCGCCCGGTGGCCTGGCTCTGCCTGGGCCCGGTGAGCCACCTCCAGACCGTGCCCGACCTGGTCCGGCACGGCTGGCGTGCGCCCCGACCCCTGGCCGCCGCCCTGCACACCGACCGCTGGGGGAGCTGACCGGCGTGCGTTGAGCTGGACACCGCGGGCAACGCGAAAGGCCCCGCAGACGTCTACGGGGCCTTTCGACGGGAGCGAGACGCCAACCTTGCGCCGCGTCGCGGACACCCAACGAGAGCTACTCGTGTTGTAGTGGGCCCGCAGGTACTCCCGTTGACCTCCGTCGGGGCCTCCTAGCGCCACGCCCACGGACTGTGTGGATGCGGCGCCGGCCATCCTCGACCTCGATCTGGACACAAGGTAGCATGGGTCTATCGCTTACGCAAACCGCTCCACCATCGCCAGACCGCCTTCATCTGTCGATTTCCCTCCGCCTGTACGTTTACGGCGGTGCTACCCTTACTAGGTCTCGTCGGAGTAGCCCCTACGTTTAGACCGCAGAGGACTATACCGCTAAACTCGTAGAAGGGCGGGGCTGGTGAAAAACGTGAACGTGGATGACACGAAGTTCCGGCAAGATCCTCACCAGCTGAGGACGGCGCAAGAGGCGGCTCGGCACGCTGGCGCCTCCGGGGCTGCCGTCCGATGGCGCTTTATCGCTCGAAACGATCCGACGGAGCCGTCTCCGCCAATGGCGCGAATCCTGCGCGGTGGGGGTGGTCGTGGCGGAGCCACCCGTTTGAAGTTGTTCCTGTCGTTGCTCTGGCTGGCCCGTGGGCGCCCTGATCCGGTGTTCGGCTACCCCGCGCAGCAGTTGGCGTCTCTGCTTGGGCTGTCAAACCCGGCCGGCGCCGGCGCCCGACGCATCCGTGAAGCGCTCAAGTGGCTCGAGGGAGAGGGCTTCGTCGCACTGGAGCATCGGCGAGGTGAGGCCGGCCGGATCCACATGCTTGATGACGCCGGCTCGGGCGGGGCCTACGAGGCGCCCGGCCCCCTGGTGGCGAGACACCGCAAGCGACCGCCGGGGCAGCGGGAAAAGCACTTCTACGTGCAGCTGAAGCGGGAGTTCTGGACGGAGGGCTGGATTACCCACCTGTCCGGTGCGGCGGTCAGCATGTACCTCGCTGCGCTACATGAGGAACGCGGTAAGACCGGTGAAGCGGTGTGGATCTCCCCGCGCATCGGGCGGGAGCTCTATGACCTGAGCGACGAAACGCGGGGCAAGGGGTTGGGAGAGCTGGTAAACCTTGGCCTCCTTAACCTGGGAAAACGGCCCGTACCCCAAGCCTCGTTCGACGAGCGGTATCGGGCTCGGAATGTTTACCGAGTGGTGCCGAACGGCTTCGCCAAGGTCCACGGCAGGAGCCGCGATGCCCTAACCGCCGGAGACTCTTTGGATCCCTTCGCGACGCCGGAGAGCTACGGCTCCTACCCTCGATGACCGTGCTTGGCCGCTACCGGGGGGGCCGAATTACCCGATGGGGTGATCCGTCGTCGCCGCCCGGTTTGGGACGTCTCCGGCCGGGAAGTCGGACAACGTGCGCGAACTATTGACGAAACTCGAACAGGCCTCGGGGCTCGACCGGGTGGGTGACCGGTTGCAGCGCGCCGTCCAGGGCACCCTGCGCCCCCAGCGGGTCCGCGACTTCCTGCACGGCGTCTGGCTTGGTCACCCGCTGCACCCGGCCATGGTGCAGGTGCCGGTCGGCGCCTGGATCTCGGCCGCCGTCGTAGACCTGATGCCCGGGCAGCGCCGGGCAGCGACCGCGCTGGTCGGGGTCGGCACGCTCAGCGCCGTGCCGGCGGCGGTGGCCGGGCTCAACGACTGGGCGGCCCTGTCCCGCGACCAGCGCCGGATCGGCCTCGTGCACGCCGCTGCGAACACCATCGGCCTGACCCTCTACGCCAGCTCGCTGGCGGCCCGGCTCAACGGGCGGCACAACATGGGCCGGGCGCTGGCCTACCTGGGGCTGTCGGCGGCGAGCGCCGGCGCGTACCTGGGCGGGCACCTCGCGTACAAGCAGGGCGCGCAGGTCAGCCAGAGCATCTCCGAGCTGCACCTGGTCAGCGAGGGCTGGCACCCGCTCGGCGACATGTCGAGCCTGCCGCAGCGCCAGCTCCTCACCCGGGAGATCGACGACGTCTCGGTGATCCTCTACCGGCACGGTGACGACGTCACCGTGATGCTGGAGCGCTGCCCGCACCAGAGCGGCCCGCTCGGTGAGGGCGAGGTGCAGGAGATCGACGGCCACGCCTGCGTGGTCTGTCCCTGGCACGGCAGCACCTTCCGCCTGAACGGCGGCGAGGTCGTCCACGGCCCGTCCGGCAACGACCAGGTCGTCCTTCCCACCCGCGTGGTCAACGGCCGCCTGGAGGCCCGCCTCCCCTGATCCAGGGCTGGATCTTGGACGGAAACGGCCCCTCCGGGGGCCGTTTCCGTCCAAGATCGTCCGGGTCAGTCCCGGCGGTGGCGGCCCGTCACGAGGGCCCGGACGCCGGGCCGGGGCGCCGGGCGGCGGCGCAGGCCGAGGACCGCGCCGATCTGGGCGCCCACGATGCTCGCCACGGCCAGCACCGCCGAGATGGCCAGCGGGCGGTTGATGCCGTCCTCGGGGGTGGCCCGGGAGGCGCCCGCCGACATCGCGGGCCCGGTCGGCGCCTCCACCGTGGGGGTGGTGTCGCGTGTGGACGGGCCCGGGGAGGGCCTGCCCTTCGGCGTCGCCGAGGACGCGCCACCGCCCGCCGTCGCCGGCGAGCCGGGAGCCGGTCGGGACTGGCCGGCCGGGGTGACCACGAGGCGGCCGGTGGCGTGCCGGCGGGCGCCCGCGTCCACGGCCCGCTCGGGCAGCTTGATCAGTTGTCCCGGTCGGATCCGGTCCGGGTCGGCGAGCCGGTTGAGCCGGGCCACCTCGCGGTAGCGGTCGAAGTCGTCCAGGTAGCGCTCGGCCACCTCGCCCAGGTAGTCGCCCTTCGCCACCCGGTAGACCGCCGGGTCGGTGGTCACCGAGGTGGCCCGGGCCGGCGGTGCGGTGAGCGCGGGTCCGGCCTGCGGGGCGATCACCGCCTGCGGGGCGACCACGGCCGGCGCCGCGGCGACCGGGTGCGGCGCGGCCAGGGTGGCGGCGCTCGCCGCGGCCGGGCTGGCCGCCAGGATCAGGGCCACCGAGCCGACCAGCGCGGCTGCGGCCCGCTGCTGGCGGCGCATCCCGGGCAGCCGGGGCGCCGGCCGGCGCAGCGCCGCCGCGAGGAGTTCCACGAGTACGGAGAAGGCGAACGTCGCCCAGCCGAACCAGCCCACCACGGCCAGCGCCCGCAGGAAGAGCTGCCCGTCGTCGCGGCTGGTCAACGCGGTGCCCACCTCGGCCAGCGTGGGCAGGTGGTCGGGCAGGGGGTTGCCGGCGAAGGCCAGCAGGGCGATCGGCCCACCGGCCAGCACCGCGCAGAGCACGACGAGGGCGCCGAGCCCGGTGAGGACCTGACCGGTCCGCCGGACGGCCGAACGTGGCGATGCACCCATGACTGCCTTCCTTCCTACGGGGCTCCGGTGAGCGCCCGCGCGGTGGCCTCACCGGTGACGGTGGCGGTGTTCCGGAAGCCGAAGAGTCCGAGCAGGTCCCGGCGGTAGGTGATGCGGACGCGTACGTGGATCTGCTGCTCCCCGGCGACCACGGGGAAGCTGACGTCGTGGTCGCGGACCCCGCCCGCGGCGCTCAGGTAGGCCGCGACGGCGTTCCGGGCGGCCACCTCGTCGATCTGCTTCGGGCCGCCCTCGATGGCGCGGGCCCGGTCGATCATCTGGCCGCCGCTGCGGGCCGCCTCGGCGGCCAGGTTGTCCGCGCGCTGCAACGAGCGGAGCTGCCCGGCGCCGTCGTACGCGAGGCTGATGATCACGAGTACGCCGGTCATCGCCACGGCCAGGAAGAGACTCACCCGGCCGCTCTCCGCCCCGCGCCGCCCGGTCATCCTCGGCTCCGGTAGGTGTCCAGCGGGGAGGTGAAGGTTGCCGAGACGGTCTTGCCGCCGAGCGCCAGGGGCAGCCCGCGTGCCCGCAGGTCGTCGAACGAGACCGTGCAGGTCACCGTGACCGTGACGGTTGCCGGCACCCCGGGAGCGCCCCGGTACGCGTTCCGGAAGCTGGTCCGGGTGCCCCCCACCGAGCCGCTGAGGGTCAACGCCGGTGGTGCCGTGCAGCGCAGCCCCGACCAGTCGAGCTGCCGCCGTGCCGCGTCGGTGGCGTCGGATTCGCCGGTGCGCGCGTCGCGGGCGATCGAGGCGGCCCGGGCCGCGTCGTGCGCGGCGGACTCCACCGCCTCGTCGGCGACGGCCGTCCGGCCGGCCACCCCGGCCAGCACCATCAACCCGATGAAGGCGGGGGCCAGCACCGCCACCTCGATCGAGACGGAACCCCGGTCCCGCACCATCCGCCTCACCCCGTCGCCCAGCGTTCGGCGGTGCCGTGCGCGGTCTGCCGGACCGGGAAGTCGACCCCCGGGATCACCGACAGGGAGCGCCCGCTGACCGTGCAGGTGACCTCGGTGGGGGTGCCCCCGGTAGCGATGACCGCACAGGCGGGGCCGGGGTCCTGCCAGTCGACCAGCCAGTCCCCGGCGGCGCGCAGGAAGGTGGTGGCGCGGTCCCGGCCCGCACCCGGCGGTGCGTCGAGCCCTCGCTGGGCGTTCACCCCGCTCTGCGCCGCGTTGAGGGCGGTGGACCGGGCGACGAACCAGACGGCGAGCTGGATCGAGGCGAAGAGCAGCACCAGGATCGCCGGCATCACCACCGCCAGCTCGACCGGGTTGGCCCCCCGCTCGGGCCCGCCCGCGGCGAGCCGTCCCCGGAGGACGGTGGTGATCCGCCCCGGGCCGCAGCGGCCGGTGGGCCGGCCGGCGGGTGCCGGCCGGCTCCGGTCGGTACGGGCGGGGCGGGGCATCACGGGGCCTGCGGCGCCGTGTTGTTGGGGATGGCGTTCATCCAGTTGTTGGCCTTGGCCAGGGCGAGCGCGGTGACCGCCATGGCCACCGCGACCAGGCCGAAGATGATCACCGCGGTCGGCACCGGGCTGTCGCCCCGCTCGCTGTCCCGCCGCAGCTCGGCCAGGCGGCTGCTCACCGCGGCGTAGAGATAGGTGTAGAGGTGCACGGTCGTCTCCTTCTCGGGGTCGGTTCACAGGCGGGCGAGGAACGGGTAGACGGCGAAGCCGAGCAGGACGAAGACCAGCAGTGAGCCGGGGATGTCCAGCCGGCTGGTCACCCCCTCGGCGCGGGCCAGGTTGTCGGTGCGGATCTGGTCGCGCAGCGAGTCGGCGCGGCTGCGCAGGGTCTCGTGGACCTGGGCACCCTCGCTGCCGGAGGAGCGCATGATGGCCCCCACGTCGCCCAGCTCCGGGATGCCGATCCGGTCGGCCAGCTCCTGGAGTTCGTCCCAGGGGGAGTGCATCTGGAGCTGGGCGATCCGCAGCGCCTCCCGGATCCGGTCGAACACCCAGCCGTCGCAGACCGCCGCCGCGCGCTCCAGCGACTGCACCGGGCCGTGCGCGGCGGAGAGCTGCAACGCCACCAGGTCCAGGTAGGTGCAGACCGCCTGGCGGAACTCGTCCCGCGCGGCGTCCGCCCGGGCCAGCACCGCGCGGTGCGCGAGCAGGCCGGCGACCAGCGCCAGCCCCAGGCTCCCGAGCACCGGTACGACCACCGGCAGCCCCACCCCGCCCAGGAAGAGCACGGCCGAGGCGACCACCGGGGCGGCGAACCCGACCAGCGCGGAGAGCAGCACGGACAGGGCGTACTGCTCCGGGGTCCGGTCGAGCAGGGCGAGCTGCCGGTGCGGTGGCCGCAGCCAGCGGGAGACCCCACCGAGCCAGTCCGGCCCGCGCCCGGCGACCGGTGCCTGGCCGGGCGGCTGGTGCAGCCGGCGCAGCGCCGGACCGAGCGCCGGGGTGGCCGGCAGCGCCTCGCGGACCACCAGGAACAGCCCCAGCCCCACGGCGGCCCCACCGAGCACGGCGACGGCCAGCTGCCAGTTGAGCATCATGCGATCGCCTCCTCCGGGTCGGGCGCCGGCAGGAAGCGCGCCGGGCGGGGCGGCTGGCTCATCGACCGCACCCAGACCAGCAGCCCGACGAAGGCCGCCCCGAGCACCGCCATGACCAGCTGCCCGAAGACCGTCCCGTAGGGACGGACGTAGTCGCTGTTGACCAGCCCGTACGCGAGCGTGGCCAGGGTCATCCCGGTGAGGAAGCGGACCGCGAACCGGGGCTGTGTGCGCTTCGCCTCGACCTCCCGCCGGGTGGCCACCTCGGCCGAGGCGGCGGCGGCGATCGAGCCGAGCACGTCGCCGAGGCGCTCGCCCCGGTCGGTGAGGTGCAGGATCAGCGCCGCCACCACCTGGTCGCAGACCGGGTCGGCGATCTCGTCGGCGAAGGCGAGCAGGGCGGACCTCGCCAGCCAGCCGGCCTGGAGGCGGGCCGCCAGGGTGCGTACCTCGTCCTGGATCTCCTCCGGCGCGGTGGCGATGGTGCCGATGACGGCCTGCTGGAGACCCTGCCCGGTGCCGGAGATGTCCTTGAGCCGCCGGGTCCACTCGCCGACGGCCTCGATCCGGGCGATGGCCCGCTGCTCGGCCCGGCCCACCGCGAACAGCCACGGCACCCCGGGCACCGCCAGCGCCACCAGCACACCCACCACCGGCAGCCCGGTGAGCAGGAAGGCCAGCGCGCCGGCCACCACGGCCGCGCCGAGCAGCAGCTGGTGGCGGCGCTGGTCCGGCCGGCCGGCGCCGGAGCCGGTCCAGAGCCGGCTCAGCCCCGGCCCGGCGCCCGGTGTCGAACGGGCCGGCCGGCGCGTGCCGACCAGCGCGACCACCGCCAGCACCAGCCCGGCCACGCACGCCGCCCCGGAGACCAGCGCGATCAGCTCGATGGTCCTCATGCGCGCCGTCCCAGCCGGGTGTGCCCGGGGGCGTCGCCAGGCGCCCGTGCCGGCCTCGATGAACCGGGTCAGCAGCCGGGCGTCGTAGCCGACCCGCAGCAACTGGTCGCGGATCCGCTCGGGGAGGTGCCGGGGCACCGCCCGGCCGTCCGGCCCCGGGCCGAAGACGCTCGTCGTGGTGATCCGGTTGCCCTCACCGACGCCGATGACCTCCTCGACGTGCGACACGAAGCGGTGCTTGCGACCGCCGATCGCGGTCTCGTCCTCGACCGTCACGTAGACGATCAGGTCCAGCGCGTTGCCGGCCATCCGGCGGGCCTGGTCGACCGTCATCTCCCGGCCGTGGGCCAGCGCCAGCTCGATGATCCGCTCGCCCACCCCGGCCGGGGTACGCGCGTGGATCGTGCACATCGACCCGCGGCTGGTGGTCATGGCCTGGAGCATCGGCACGATCTCCCGGGACCGCACCTCGCCGACGATGATCCGCAGCACGCCCATCCGCAGCGACACCGGGATCAGGTCGGCGATGCTGACCTCACCGGCCGGCCGGCCGTCGAGCCCGCGCTCGCCGTGCCCCTCCCGGGACTCGAAGCTCATCACCGCCCGGTGCTTGTGCCCGCGGCGGGCCGGCAGCAGCTCCCGGCTCTCCTCCAGCAGCACGTACGGCTCGTCGGCCGGGATCTCGTCCATGAGCGCCCGGATGACCGTGGTCTTCCCGGCCCCGGCCAGCCCGGCGACCATGATGTTCAGCCCGGCCCGCATGGCGGCGCGGAGGAAGTCGCGCAGCAGCGGGTCGATCATCTCGTCCAGGTCGGCCCGGCCGCCGGCGATGTCCTCCAGGCTCACAGCGAGCGTGTTGTGCTTGCGGATGACCGCGTACGGGCGGTGGCTGACCAGGAACACCGCGGCGAGCCGGCTGCCGTCGGGCAGTTGCAGGTCGAGCGTCGGCTTCGAGGTGGACAGGGAGCGTTCGGTCGCCCCGGCCCGGCGGGCCGCCGCCTGGAGGATCTCCACCAGCTCGTCGTCGCTGTCGGCGATCGGCTCAACCCAGTCGACGCCACCGCCGTGCCGGGTGATGCGCACCTGGTCGCAGCCGAGGATGTGCACCTCCTCGATGGTGTCGTCGACCAGCAGCGTCTGGAGCCGGCCCAGGCCGACCAGTTCGGCGGTCACCTGGTCGAGCAGCAGCCGTTCCTCGTCGGCGGCCATCGGCGTGCCGGCCCGGCGCACCGAGTCCGCGTACGTGGAGACCACCGCGACGGCCAGCCGGGCGCGCTCGACCTCCTCGGCGTCCGCGTCGAACTCCCGGCCGCGCTGCCAGAGGGTGAGCCGTTCGCTGAGTTCCCGGCGCAGCTCGCGGACCACCGCGAAGTCGACCCGGGGGCGGGGCGGCGGGGGTGGTGGCGCGACCGGCGCGGCGGGCGGCGCGGACAGGTGCCGACCGTTCGGCGGGACCAGCGGCGGCACCGTCGAGGTGGCGCCCGGCTGCTGCCCGCGCGGGTCGTGGGAGACGGGTTCAAACCGCACCGGACACCCCCGGCGTGCTCGGCGCGGTCACCGCGTGCGGGGCCGGCGCTCCCGGCCAGGCCAGCCGCGCCCGGCGCCGGTCCAGCAGCGCCCGGATGGGCACCTCCAACTGGCCGGCCGCGCGCATGAGCGGCCGGTTGGCGCGCACGGTGCCGCCGTGGGCGAGCACCCCGGCGGTACGCGGGTCGTGCGGCAGCCGTGCGATCACCGGCAGCCGCAGCGCCTTGCTGATCTCGCTGCTGCCGTGCCCGTCCCCGACCACCAGCAGGCGCAGGGTGCCCGGCGGGATCCGGTGCTCGGCGAAGTCCCGCTCGATGGCCTTGACGGTGGCGCGGGTCGCGGACAGGTCGGGCAGGTGCGCCCGGGTGACCAGCAGCACCACGGCCGCGGCCCGCAGCACCGGCCACGGTGGACCACCGACCGGCAACCGGCCACAGTCGACCAGCACGTCGTACGGCGGGACGCCCCTCTCGAGGCTGGTGAAGAAATCGGCGAAGCGTTGCCAGAGCGGGGTGACGCTGCCGGCCTGGGCCGGGTCGACGACGCCGGGCAGCAGCAGCCGCTCCCGTCTGGGCGCGTCCAGGTCGACGAGCTGCGACCAGAACGCACTCTCCAGGTTGCCGTCGCGCAACTCCCCGACCGCCAGCTCGCCGAGGCCGCGCGGGCCGTCGAGCGCCCCGCCCAGGTAGCCGGCCAGGACCGACCCGCCCGCCGGGTCACACTCGGCCAGCACCAGCCGACGGTGCCAGCTCAGCGCGGCGGCCAGCGCGGCCGTGGTGACGCCCGGCGAGCCCTTCGCCGAGACCAGGGCGATGACCGCCATCAGGCCGCCCCGGTGAGCACGAGCGCGATCCGGTCGTCCGCGGCCAGCGCGACCACGGCCGGCACGTCCCGGACGGCCAGCGCCAGGTAGACGACCACGTCGTCGTTCTCCGGCACAGCGGTGTCGATCACCGTGGCCTCGAACCGGGTGCCGCCGCCGCGGTTGGTGCCGGCGCTGCCGGCGCTGGTGTCCGGGGTGCTGACCAGGAGCACCCTGTCGCCGGGGTGCAGCTTGCGGGCGGGCACCTGGCTCGGTTCCAGCCCCAGCGCGAGCTGCTGCTGCCCGGGACCGAGCAGCGGCGCCTCGGTGAGCTGGGCCGGGGTCAGCAGCGTGCCCGGGGTGAGCCGGACGGCGGCTCGCAGGCCCAGCACCTCCTTGATCCGGTCGGCCCGTACCGGCTGGAGTTCCCGCCCCCCGGAGACCCGCACCGGCACCAGGTCGTCGGCCGTGAGCTGCCGGCCGACCTCGACGGGCCGGGCCACCGCGAGGTAGCTGCCGGTGGACCGCACCGAGGTGACCGCGAACGCGGCGCCCAGGCCGCCGAGGGCGATCAGCAGCACGGCCAGGCCGAGCAGGCCGGGGCGGATCCGCCGTTGCCGGACCACCCTGGGCGGCGCCACGGGCGCGTCCAGAGGAGTCCCGTTGCGCGTCGCCACACTCATCGCGTCACCACCTGAAGTTCGTTGATCTGCACCGGAACGGTCCCGCTGACCCGGCTCTGGGCGATCTCGCCGCTCTCGCCGCCGCCGGACCACTCGACGGTCCAGAACGTGGTCGCGCTGACCTGGTAGGTGTCGGCCTTCGGATAGCCGAGGTCGTAGCCGCAGTCGGGCGAGGTCCGCCCGGCCCGCGGACCGTCGGCGTCGTACGGCGTGCCCGGCCCCGTGCAGGTGACCTCGGTGCCGTCGCCCATGTCCCAGACGATCCGGGTCACCCGGGCGGTGATCTCGACGGTCAGCCCGCGGTCCGAGGCGGAGGCGTGCAGCGGCCCGAAGTAGGAGGCCCCGCGGCTGGCCCACATCCAGACCGGCAGCCCCACGAGGCCGGGGCCCTTGCTGCGCCGGGGCGCCACCGCGACCCGGGGTGCCTTCAGCGAGATCGAGGCCAGCGCGCGGCGGGCCAGTTCCTCCGGGTCGGGCGGCGCGCCGAAGCCGGGCGGCGGCGCGTCGAGCAGGACCACGGTCTGGGCGCCCAGGTCACCACCGTTGCAGGTCTGCACGTACCACTGCTGGCCCTCGGGGGCGGCAGGCTGGGGCTCGGCCAGCTTGTAGTAGCAGCCGTCGCCGTTGTTGAACCAGCCGAGATCCGGGTGGTAGCAGGGGATGACCCGGCCGTTCCACTGGCACTTGGCGGCGGCGCCGCCGTCTCCACCGCCCCCGCCACCGTTCCCGCCGCCGCCCGGACCGCCCGGGGTGCCGGGCTCGTCGTCCCAGACGTTGCAGTCGTCCTGCCCGGGCGGGCACTCGCCGCCCGGGTTGCCGGCGCGAGCGGGCGAGCCGGTCACCAGCAGCGCGGGCGCGCCGGTCAGCGCGAGCAGCAGCGCGAGGCCGGCGGTGAGCAGCAGCCGCCGGGGTGCCCCGGCCCGGGTCGGGCGGGCCGGGACACCCCCTCCTCCCCAGGTCAGCACGGCTGGTCCTGGTGTCCGGCGCCGGCGCTGATCAGCCACCGGCCGTCGGGGTAGCGGGTCGCGGTGGCGGTGGCCAGGTAGCGCCCGCCGCGGGTGCCGGGGACCACCCGGCGGTCCTTGGCGTAGACGAGGCGGTAGCGGGTCGCGTCCAGGCAGTCCTGGATCTCCACGGTGGGCGGATCGGCGGCCAGGTCGACCGACACCACGCTGGGATCGGAAACGAGTGTTCCGGTACGCATCGCGCCGTGCTCCTTCGCGTCACGAATTGCCACGCGCACCCGGGTCAGCAACGGATCCGCCACGAATCGGGCCAGTGCGGGATGGCCGGGATCGCTGTGTGCGCTCGCCGCCCGGGAGGCGTCGAGATAGCCGGAATAGGCGGCGAGAGCCGCTTTTCCGGCCGCCTTCTCCTCGGCGGTGGAATGCGCCGCGGGTGCGGCGGCCCGCCCGATCAGCGGGCCGGCCGCAGCCTCGGGCTCGCTGCCGCAGCCGGCGGTCGCGGTCAGCAGAGCGAGGCTGAGCAGGCAGATTTCCCATCGGCGGGATTGCCGTGTGCGCAACGCCGGGCCCTCCTCGGTGCCGACCCGGAGCGGTCGCGTCAACGCACTCCGGGCATGCGGAAGCGCGCCCGGATGTGTACGGCCGGGTCGCAGTTGCTACCGCTGCATTTGCCTGTACGGATCTCTGCGGAATTCGAAGGGTGAAGTCTCTGGTTGGCCTCCGACGCCAATTGTTCGGGGGTTGCGTCGTACCCAAGGGGCGAGCATAGGCTGACGTCCGCCGATGCAACAGAGGCAATTCAATCGAACACGCTCAGTGATGGCAGGTGGTGGCGGCAGGTGGGTGTCCGGACGGCGACGAACGGCCCTCGGGCGGGTCGGCCGGTGGCAGGAGTGCGTTCACCCGCACGCGACATGCGGTGTCCCGGGTGTGAGTCACCGGGCGGTGGAATGGGGGGCAACCGTCCCTCTGGTCCGATCCGTCCCCCGGGTCGCCGGACCGGCCGCCCGTCGCCGGCCACCGGCCTCCGCGGCCCCGCCCGCACTCGGCGGGACGCCGGTTTCCGCGCCATCCGCGACACGGCAAGGGAGCCGGATTCACTCTGCGTGCTCCAGAGTGGAACAGCGCGCGACCGTTCGGGGGAGCCGGCGTGACCGCCGAACGGGTCCGCGCGACCGCACCGACCGCCCCGGCTCGCCGCCCGGGCGCACGGCTGCTGGCCGCCCTGGCGGTCGTACCGCTGCTGCGGTTGGCGGTCGCGCGGTACGCCGTACCCCCGGGGTCGCCCGACCGGACGGGGTGCGACGGCTGCGGCGCGCCGATCGGCCTGGACCGGCCGCTGCCGGCGCTCGGGCCGGCGGCCCGCTGCCCGTCCTGCCGGGCGCGGGTCGGCGAAGCGCCGATGGTGGTGGAGTCCGCCCTGGCGGCGGCGGTGGTGGCGCTGGCGCTCACCGGTGGGCCGCCCGCCGCACGGATGGCGGTCGCCTGGTGGCTCGCCTGGGCGGTGCCGCTGGCCCTGGTCGACGCCGCGGTTCACCGGCTTCCGGACCGGCTGACCTGGCCGGCGGCGGCCGGGGTGTGGGTGCTGCTCGGGGTGGCCACGCTGGCCGGGCCCGGCCCCGGGCCCTGGCTGCGGGCCACCGCGGCCGGGCTCGCCCTCGGCGCGGGCTTCGCGGCGACCACCCTGCTGCTCGGCCGGCGGGGGTTCGGTCTCGGCGACGCCAAGCTGGCGCTCGGCGCGGGGGCGCTGCTCGGCTGGTACGGCTGGCCGGTGCTGGTGGCGGGCCTGGTCCTCGCGGTCACGCTCTCCGCGGTGGCCGGCCTGGCGCTGCTGGCGGCCCGCCGGGTCCGCTGGTCCAGCCACCTGCCGTTCGGCCCGTTCCTCATCCTCGGCACCGCCGCCACCCTCGTCCTGACGACGTGAGCGCCGGCACGCGGGGTCAGCGCCGGGCGGGCCCGACGGCCGGGCGGGCGGCGGCACGGCGGACCCGCCGGCGCAGGACCTCGGCCACCGGTCGGGCCAGCACCGGGGTGAGCAGCGTGCCCACCAGCACGCCGAGCAGCAGCCCGGCGGCCACGTCGTGCGGGTAGTGCACGCCCACAAAGGTGCGGGAGACCGCGGCCAGCACGGCGAGCGGGACGGCCACCAGGCCGATCCGGCGGTGCAGCAGCAGCGCGGTGGCGGCCAGCGCGCCCGCGATGGTGGCGTGGTTGCTCGGGAACGACCAGTCCCCGGCCGGCGGGCAGTGCCCGGCCACGATGACCAGGTCGGCCGGGCTGCGGCAGGGCCGGTCCTCGGCGATCAGGGTCTTCAACCCCTCACTGGACAGGTACGCGCAGACGACCGCGACCGGGGCGGCCAGGGCGAGCGCCCGGCCCCGGAGGTCGCCGCCGACCAGCCGGGCCAGCGCGGCCAGGACCAGCAGGACCCCGAGCAGGACGATCGCCCCCTCGGTGAAGTGCACGGCGAACCAGTGCACCGGTTCCGGTGTGCGGTCGGCGAACTGGACGATGTCGTGGTACCAGTCGGTACTGACATCCGGGACATCGGTCACCAGGGCGTCGGTCATGAATCACCTCACCACCTGTTCATACTCCGTTCACCTTGAGGGTGGCGGGGGAATGACTGTCGGGGCACCGAAGTCTCAGCCGCCTCTCAGCCGGGTCTGCTTCGGTGGCCGCGACGCACCGACCTCGGGAGGACCCGTGCCACACAGCCCCCAGGGCGACGAGAGTTGGCGGATCCGCCGCACCGGGGCGGACCTGCACCGGCTCGGCGAGACCGAGTCGATCTTCGCGCTGGGCAACGGCTGGGTGGGGTGGCGCGGCACCCTCGACGAGGGCGAGCCGTACGAGATGCCCGGCACCTACCTCAACGGGTTCCATGAGCAGCGCGAGGTGAGCTACCCGGAGAGCGGGTACGCCTTTCCCGAGCACAGCGACACCGTCATCAGCGCCCCGAACGCCGCGCTGGTCCGGCTCTGGGTCGGCGGCGAGCCGCTGGACCTGCGGACCGGCACCGTCCGGCGGCACGAGCGGGTCCTCGATCTGCGCGCCGGGGTGCTCCGCCGGGAGACCGAGTGGATTTCGCCGGGCGGGCACGGCGTGCGGGTACGCAGCACGCGGCTGGTCTCGCTGCCCCGCCGGCCGGTCGCCGCCGTCGACTACCAGGTCGAGCCGCTGGACGGCCCGGTCGAGGTGCGGGTCGACGCCGACCTGCTCGCCAACGAACGGGTGCCGGAACGGGCCGACGACCCGCGCGCCGCCTCGGTGATCCACGACCCGCTCATCGCCGAGACCGGCCGGCACGACGGCACCGACGCGGTGCTGGTGCACCGCACCGAGCGCAGCGCCCAGCGGGTCGCCGTCGCGGTCGCCCACCGGGTCGACGCGGCGGACACCACCGCGACCGACACCGAGCTGACCGCCGACCGGTTCCGGCTGGCGGTCACCGGCCCGTTGCGCCCCGGCGAGCGGATCCGGGTCACGAAGTTCGCCGCGTACGAGTGCGCCCACGTCGAGGGCACCCCGGCCGGCGAGCTGGCCGACCTGGCCGTCGCCGAGGCGGACGCGGCCCGGGCCGAGGGGTTCGACGCGCTGCTCGACGCGCAGCGCGCCGCCCTCGACGCCGCCTGGGCCACCGCCGACGTCGAACTCGACGGCGACCCGGAACTCCAGCAGGCGCTCCGGTTCGCGGTGTTCCACCTGCTCCAGTCCGGCCGGGCCGACGGCGACCGGACCATCCCGGCCAAGGGACTGACCGGCAACGGCTACGACGGCCACGTGCTGTGGGACACCGAGGGCTACGTGCTGCCGGTGCTCACGTACCTGGCGCCCGGGCTGGCCCGCTCGGCGCTGCGCTGGCGGCACGCGCACCTGCCCGAGGCCCGGGACCGCGCCGCCGAGCTGCGACTGGCCGGGGCAACCTTCCCGTGGCGCACCCTCGGCGGCCGGGAGTGCTCCGGATACTGGCCGGCCGGCACCGCCGGGCTGCACGTCAACGCCGACATCGCCGACGCCGTGCTCCGCTACGTCGCGGCCACCGGCGACACCGGGTTCCTCGTGGAGTGCGGCGTCGAGCTGCTGGTGGAGACCGCCCGGCTCTGGCACGGGTACGGCCACTGGTCCGACACCGGCACCTTCCACCTGACCGGGCTCACCGGCCCCGACGAGTACTCCGCGCTGGTCGACGACAACCTCTTCACCAACCTCATGGCCCGGCGCAACCTGCGGGGCGCGGCCGACGCCGCCGAGCGCTTCCCCGAGGCGGCCGCCCGGCTCGGCGTCGACCCGGGCGAGGTGGCGGGCTGGCGGGCCGCCGCCGACGCGGTGCACGTCCCCTACGACGGCAAGCGCGGGGTGCACCAGCAGTCGGCCGGCTTCACCGAACAACCCGAGTGGGACTTCGCGAACACCCGCGCGGACGACTACCCGCTGCTGCTGCACTTCCCCTACCTGGAGCTGTACCGCCGCCAGGTGGTCAAGCAGGCCGACCTCGTGCTGGCCATGCTGCGCTGCCCCGGTGAGTTCACCGCCGAGGAGAAGGCCCGCAACGTCGCGTACTACGAGGCCCGGACCGTCCGGGACTCGTCGCTGTCGGCGTCCGTGCAGGCCGTCCTCGCCGCCGAGGTCGGCCACCTGGACCTGGCGTACGACCTGTTCGCCGAGACGGCCCTGCAGGATCTCGAGGACCTCGGCGACAAGACCGCCGACGGGCTGCACCTGGCCTCGCTGGCCGGCGCGTGGCTGGTGGTGGCGCAGGGCTTCGGCGGCCTGCGCGACGACCGCGGCGTGCTCTCCTTCGACCCGCGGCTGCCCCGCCGGATCACCCGGCTCGCCTTCCACCTGCGCTGGCACGGGCAGCGGCTGCGGATCACGCTGACCCCGGACACGGCCCGCTACGAGCTGCCCGACGGGGGCCCGGAAGACGCGATCGAGCTGTGGCACCACGGCGAACGGCTCCGGGTGACCGGGGCGGCGCCGGTCACCCGGCCCATGCCGCCCGTGCCGGACCCCGGGCCCGAGCCGCCGTCACCACCCGGCCGCCGCCCGGCCCGGCGCGCTCAGGCGGAGGTGGGCGGCGCCGGCTGACTCGGCACGCCCGACATCCGCCCGACGATCTCCTCCAGCGCCTCGAAGGCGTACGCCCAGTTGTGGCACTTGAAGCTGCGCAGCCCCTCGATCGGGGTGCGGCAGTCGGCGCAGTGCACGCCGGGGATCGCCTCCGGCACCTCGGTGTTGACGTACTTGCGCTCGCCGAGGATCACCCGCGCCATCATCCCCCGGTCGTGCACCCCGTGCAGCGCCGAGGAGACGATGTCGTACCAGTTCACCCGGCGACCGCACTTCGGACAGTCCGGCTCGTCGCCGCTGACCCAGAGCGGGGCGCCGATGCTGCGCGCCGGCATGTTCAGCAGCTTCTCCAGCCGGCGTACGTCCGACTCCGGCGTCGTCCAGCGGTGCCGGCCCGGCAGCGAGGCCGGCGAGTCGTAGACGGCGCGGAACACCACCGGGTCGACCTCCACGGTCTCCCGCCCACTGGTCATCGGTACCTCCTCGGCTCGGCTGGTCCCACCGTCGTACCAGGTCGGGGCCGCCCACAGCCGGATCACCGACACGGCCAGCGGTGTGTCGCCGGAGAGGGGGCCGCCCGCCCGGGGTTCGGGTCCTCCGGGCGGACGGCGGCCGGGGTCAGCTCCGGGTGACGAGGCCGGCGTCGACGACGTACTCGCCACCGGCGTGGGCCTCGAACTCGTCGCTCGCGGCGAGCAGCGTCGGGTCATGCTGGTACGCCGTCACCAGGTCCGAGTCGGTGGCGTCGTCACCTACGTTCCCGGCGGTCCGGTCGTACTGGTTGATGGCCTCCACCCGCACCTGATAGAGCAGTTCGGTCCGGGCCGTGATGGACCAGGTGCCGTCCGGGTTCACGGTGGCCGAGCCGCCACCGATCGTCTCTCCCTGCGGGCGCCAGAGGCTCACCTCGAGGACGCCGTCCGGGCCGATGCCCGGTTCGCCCTCCTCGCGCTGCCCGTCGCCGTCCAGGTCGTGCCAGACGACGCCCCGGATGACGCAGGTGCCCGCGATGGCCACCGTCACCGAACCGGTGTTGTTGCCGGTGTTCGACTCCCGCTTGTCGGGGGCGATGGTCGCGGTGATCGGCACGCTGGTCCCCGGCGTGGCGCCCGCCACCTCGAACGGCACGCTCAGCTGACTGCGCTGCCCGGCCAGCAGCGCCGGATACGCGCAGGAATAGCTGGTCGTGCTCGCCACCGTGCAGGTCCACCCCGTGCCGGTGTCGGCGGTCGTGGTGCGCAGGCCCGCGGGCACCGAGACGGTGAGCTTGACCGGGCCCGAGTCGCCGTTGCCGTAGTTGCGCAGGTCGATCCGCGCGTAGAAGGTCTCACCCTCGGCCGGGTTGAGCGGTTCGGTCATCACGAGGTCGACGAGCAGGTCGGGCTGGGTCTTCCCGGCCGCCACCGCGTCGGCCGGGAGAACCGCCGCGCCGAGGGCGAGGGCGGCCAGGGTGGTGGGGACGAGACGTCGGAGCGAGCGGGACAGGGAGTGCGGTCGCATGACTTCCTCACGTCGCAGGTGACGGCCCGACCGGAGGGTGGGCCGTGGAGATCAACTGTCTCCACTCATCCGGCGTCGTCGATGCGATCCGTGTTACGCGGGTCCTGCTGAGCAGGTCTGCTTGCGGGTGGCGGTCCACGTTCAGCAGTTCGAAGAGGTACCGTCTCTGGTTCGAGTGTGGAGATGGCTGACGGGACGTGGGTGGGGATCGGACTACTGATCCATTGCAGGTCGACGGGACGGTCGGTCGCAGAGCCTCCGAGGAGGAGGCGCCACAGACGTTGAGGTTCTTGAGGAGGTTCCGGTACCAGCAGCTCTGACCAGACGCGCTCGAAGCTTCGTCGACGCCCATGGGCATCGCCTGTACACCGAGATGAGCAGCGACATTCGCGACCACTGGCGGAACCACGGCATCCCGGCCGCGATCATCGAGCGGATGGCTGTGTTCGAGGCCCAGTGGGGCGGCTTGCAGCTACCCCCTGCGCCGCTGTACGAGGGCGGCCCGAAGTTGTTCCGGACCGACGTGCCGGAGATGACCTCGACGGGCGACTGGTGGTTCGATGCGGGACCCCAGCGGTTCTCCATGTCGTACGGGTTCTGCATCGGCCCTCAGGGTGAGTTCGGCATCGTGGGTGGCGCCCGGAGAGCGGTACTGCACCAATCGGTCGAGGGCTGGGTCGAGTCGCTCGCGTTGACCTACCGAGCGCGCCGCTGGGCAACGCAGATCACGCAGGTTCGTGGCCGAGCCGTCGACCGCCTGGACCTGTCCGAGCTTGAGCCGTTCGCCGAAGTGGCCGGCCTCTCTGACACCTGGTGGCGAGGTGGAGACACGATGATTGCCGTCTACCGAGGCGAAGCTCGCCTGTTCAGCCGTCCTGAGCTGCAGATCGCCATGATCTACAACGGCATCGTCGAGGCTCCCATCCACCTCGACCACTGACTCGTCGTATCACTACGAGCACCGTCGGTTGCCGCGTGACCACGATTGCGGCCAGGCCTCAAGACGCGTGACTATCTGCTGGAGGCTCGCCTCGAAGGCGTCCTCGCCAAGATCGCCTTCTCGGCGACGGGACCACAGCTCACTCAGGTCGTCCTCGATGGCTCCAAGCTCCATGAGCCGATCGGCGGAGGCAAGCGCGCTCCGAAGCAGTTCGTCCGCGCTTCCGGATCTCATGGTGAGCTTGTCCGGGAGTATCGCGAGCGCGCAGCGCGCCTCTGCGGCGATGCCGCGGCCAGCGGCCTCCACAGCCCGCCAAGTCCCCTCCGGGCCCTGGACGATCTCGGTGAACAAGCCGAGTAGCCGGGAGTTGCGTACGGCCGGTCCGTCCGTCATCGTCCGCCCTCACTCGATCGCTGACCGGTCTACTGCTGAACTTCGCTGCTGTACCGGCCCCGGTTACGGCAACAGCGGCCCCGCAAAGGGCCGCTGAGCTGCGGAGGAGTGGGCCGCCAGGGACTCGAACCCTGAACCTATGGATTAAAAGTCCACAGCTCTGCCATTGAGCTAGCGGCCCGTCCGACCAGGCTACCGGAACCCGCCCGAGCGGGCCTTCCGCCTCCGCCACCTGTCGATCTTCAGACTCGTCAGGACCGCCGGCGGGCATGACACCGCCCGCCGGGGGAACCGGGACACGCATGAGGGCGAGCAGCACCGCCGCGGTGGCGGCGTCCAGCGAGGTGGCCGGGGACGACGGCGTACGCCGCCCCGGCGGCGAGGTGCACGCCTGGTTGCCGGGCCAGAACCAGACCGTCTGCGGGCTCCAGCTCAGCCGCACCCGGCTGCGCCGCTTCCCGCACGTGCCTTTCGACTACTCGGACACCGACGTGCTCACCGAGGCCGACCCCGAGGGCTACGTCTGCCCCCGCTGCCTGGCCGCCACGCTGGGCCGCCGCGAGGGGGAGAAGGGCTGGGCGCGGACGAACCCCCGTCCGTGAGCGGTTGCTGTCCGCTTCAGCGGGTACGGCACCGG
Organism: Micromonospora chaiyaphumensis; assembly: GCF_900091435.1. Taxonomy (GTDB): domain Bacteria; phylum Actinomycetota; class Actinomycetes; order Mycobacteriales; family Micromonosporaceae; genus Micromonospora; species Micromonospora chaiyaphumensis. The sequence continues at coordinate 32,907 of NZ_FMCS01000006.1, read as the reverse complement.
TATGCGGATCGTGATCGTGGGGGCGACCGGCAACGTGGGGACGGCGCTGCTGCGCCGGCTGCGGCGGGAGGCCGGGGCGGAGCTGGTCGGGGTGGCGCGCCGGATGCCCGGGCCGGACACCGGTGAGCCGTACGACGGGGTGGAATGGCACTCCTGCGACGTCGGGGCGCCGGACGCGGTGGAGAAGCTGTCGGTGGCCTTCGTCGGGGCGCGGGCCGTGGTGCACCTGGCCTGGCAGATCCAGCCCAGCCACGACCGGCGGACCCTGCACCGGACCAACGTCGACGGCAGCCGCGCGGTGGTCGAGGCGACCGTCCGGGCCGGTGTGCCCGCCCTGGTGTACGCCTCGTCGGTCGGCACCTACGCGCCCGGCCCCAAGGACCACCCGGTGAGCGAGAACTGGCCGGCGACCGGGGTGGAGACGTCGTCGTACAGCCGGGACAAGGCCGAGGTGGAGGAGTTGCTGGACGGGGTGCAGCGGGAGCACCCGGAGTTGCGGGTGGTCCGGCTGCGGCCGGGGCTGACGTTCCAGCGGGACGCCGGCACGGAGATCCGCCGCTACTTCATCGGCCCGCTGGCGCCGGTGCGGCTGCTCCGGTACGGCCGGCTCCCGCTGGTGCCGACCAACCGGCGGCTGCGCATGCAGGCGGTGCACGCCGACGACGTGGCCGACGCGTACGCCCGGGCGGTGCTGGGTGACGCGCGCGGCGCCTTCAACGTAGCGGCGGACCCCGTGCTGACCCCGGAGCTGCTGGCCCGGCACTTCCACGGCTGGACGGTGCCGGTGGCCACCCCGGTGCTGCGCGCGGCGGCCGCGCTGACCTGGCGGGCGCGGCTGCAACCGGTCGACACCGGCTGGGTCGACCTGGCGTTGAACGCTCCGCTCATGTCCAGCGAGCGCGCCGAGCGCGAACTCGGCTGGACCCCGAAGGTCGACAGCGTCACGGCCCTGAAGGAGCTGTTCGAGGGCATGTCCGACCGGGCCGGCACCACCAGCCCACCGATGTCGGCGAACCCGACCCTCCCCGGCCGCCCGAAGGCCCTCCTGAAGGCCCGCCTCCCCGGCCACCCCAACCCCTACTGACCACAGCGCTTGATCAAGCTGACCGCAGCGCGTTGATCAAGAAGTTCGCGTCACCGCGGAGATCGAACCTGACGCAAACCTCTTGATCAACCCCGAAAGGTGGGGGTCACCGCGTGAGGCGGGAGCCGGTCACCGTGGGTGGGCGGGCGCCCAGGAAGAAGATGCCGGGATAGCCCTGGGTTTCGAAGCCCTTGCTCGGATTGCGGCGGAGGGTCGACGTTTCGATCTTCATGGTGCCGGTGCGGTTGTTGCTGACGAAGAAGATGGCGCCGCCGCCCTCGTTCGCCGTGTTGCCCTCGATGATCGTGCCGGCGATCCGGACGGTGAACTCGTTGCCGTCGCAGTAGATGGCGCCACCGCTGCCGCCGCCGGGAGTGCCGGCCCGGGACGGGTTCGCGCCGCTGCGGACCGCCCGGTTGTCGCGGAAGACGCTGTTCAGCACGGTCCAGGAGACGCCGATGCTGCTGGTCGCCGCGCCGTTCGCGCAGACCCCGCCGGCGAAGCTGCTGTTCACGACGTACACCGGCTTGTTCTCGTGCTGGCTGAGCACGCGCAGCGCCGCGCCGCCCAGGTCGGGGCCGGTGCGGTCGCAGCGGTTGTCCACGAAGCGGGTGTTGACCACCTTGAACCGGCCGCCGCGTACGAAGATCGCGCCGCCCCCGCCGCCCTCGGTGCGGTCGCCGGTGGAGTTGCCGTCGGCGAAGGTGAGGTTCTGCACGGTGAGCTGCGGGTGGTCCTGGTTCTGGCAGTGCGAGGTGGTCCAGCCCTGGGCCTGGTCGCAGGTGTTCTGGTAGAGGATCCGGCGCTGGCCGCCGCCGCTCAGCGTGACCTTGCCGCCGCCGTCCAGCACGATCCGCGGGCCATGCGAGTTGACCACCTTCGCGGTGGCCTTCATCCGGATGGTCACCGGGGCCGGGCCGCAGTCGAAGGTGATGATCCCGCCGGCGGCCACGGCCTTCACCACGGCCTCCGAGGTGCAGCTCGCCGGGGTGCCGGTGCCGACCGTGCGGGTGGGGCGCGACGTGTCCACGGCCCGCGCCTCGGCGGGCACGGCAGCATGCCCGTCCGGGTTGCCGGCGCGGAACACGGCCGCCGAGGGAGCGGTGCTCGGCTTGGCGGTGCCGAGACCGGCCCGGGCGCTGGGGGCACCGACCGGAGAAACAGACGGGCCGGTCGCGGCGACCGGCGCGGGCGAGCCCGCCGGCTGGTCACCCCCGCACGCGGGCAGGGTCGCGGTGGCGACAGCGAGGACGAGGAGGGTGACAGCGGACTTCACGCGCACCGCCCGATGCTAGGAGGACCGCCCGCCGCCGCACGACTCCGCACGCGATCCTTAACCCGCCGCTAAGCCCCGCCGGTGCGGAGCGGGTGCCGGCCGCCCGCGTCAGGCGTGGGAGGAGAAGGCGAACGCGACCAGGAAGCCGAGCACGGTGATCAGGCCGACCAGCAGGTGGGCGTTCTCGAACGCCTCCGGGACCATGGTGTCGGTGATCATCGCGAGGATCGCCCCGGCCGCGAGCGCCGTGATGGTGGCCAGCACCGCGGGCGGGGACCCGCCGAGCAGCGCGTATCCGGCCAGCGCGGACACGCCCGAGGCCAGCGCGATGGCCGACCACAGCAGGAGGATCCAGCGCCGGCTGCGGCCGGCCTGGCGCATGCCCGCCGCGCTGGACAGCCCCTCCGGCACGTTGCTGAGGAAGACCGCGACCACGGTGACCAGGCTGACCTTGCCGCCGCCCAACAGGCTCGCGCCGATCACCACCGACTCCGGTACGCCGTCCAGCAGCGCGCCGACCGCGATGGCCGTGCCCGAACCGGGCAGCTCCTGCTCGGAGGGCTGCTCGTTGCCGGAGCGCTTGCGGTGCCGTGCCCCGCGCCGAGCCAGCAGGATGTTCGCCCCGGTGTAGGCGAGCGCCCCCACCGCCGTCCCGAACGCCACCGGCAGCAGGCCGGCCTGCTCGTGCGCCCCGGCGATCAGCTCGAAGGAGACCGCGGAGAGCAGCACGCCCGCGCCGAACGCCATGACCGAGGCGGTGATCCGGCGCGGCACCTGCGCGGAGAACCCGGCGACGGCCCCGATCAGCAACGCGGACCCGGCCAGCAGACCCCAGAATCCCGCTTCCCCCCAACCCGGCACCGCAGCACCCTACCCCCGCCCGCGACGGGGAAACGGGATCAGAAGTCGGCGAACAGGTACGGCAGCTCCCGCGGGAAGATCCGGCGCAGCTCGGCGGCCGCGCCGGCCGGCACCTCGCCGAGCCCGCGCACCGCCACCTCGGCCGGGTCGAGCACCCCGTACGCCAGGGCGGAGAGCCCGGCGGCGGTGAGCCGCGCGGCCGGCACGGTGCCCGCGGCGGCGCTGTCCGCCGGCAGCACCTCCAGCGTGCCGGTGGCGCCGTCGAGCAGGTGACTGCCGGCGAGCCAGCGGTCGCCCACCAGGTCGACGGTGACCCGGCCGGTCCCGACGGGCCGCCCGGCGAGCGCCTCCAGGCTGAGCAGCCGGGCCATCGGTGCCGGCGAGCCGGGCCGGGACACCCGCGCCTCGATGTGCACGGCGAGGTCGGTGAGCCACAGCTCGGGCAGCTCGTCGGCGGGCAGCTCGACGCTGATCCGCTCGACCTGGTCGACGTGGCGGGCGAAGAACTGCAGCAGCGACGCCCGGGCGTACGGGTCGGCGGCCAGCAGGTCGTCGGCGAACAGCGTGCCGCCGTGGTCGTCGATCCGGTAGGTGACCGCACCGACCGTCTCGCCGTCCCGGACGGCGGTGAGCAGCCAGCGGTCGTCCCGGTCGCGCAGCCCGACCGCGCGGAAGTCCGGGAAGATCGCGAACCCGTGCCGCTCGCGCAGGCAGCGCTCGGTGTACGCCCGCCACCGCTCGTAGCCGGCGCCGACCCGCTCCCACACCACCTCGCCGGGCAGCTCGGCCCGGAGCAGCGGCGCCAGGTCCGCGGGGGAGAAGACCGCGGTACGCCGGCGGGGCAGCCCGACGTAGCCGAAGCGCTCGTAGAACGAGGCGCGGAACGGGTAGAGCGCGGTCAGCGGGTGCCCCTCGTCGAGCATCTCGTCGAGGAGCCGGTCCAGCAGCGCGCGCACGTGCCCGCGCCGGCGGGCCAGCGGGTGGGTGGCCACCCCGGCGACGCCGGCCATCGGCAGCACGGCCCCGCGCAGGTTCTGCCGCATCGGTACGGCCGAGACCGCGGCCGTCGTGACCCCGTCCTCCTCGACCACCAGCGTCCGGTTGCCCGCGTTGTACGGCAGGTACTCGCGGAACTCCTCGGTCCGCGACACGGCCATCGGCGATGCCTCGAAGGCGTACGCCTGGAGCGGGAAGCTGGTGGTCAGGCGTTCCTCGGCGGCCAACCGGCGAATGCGCATCCGTTCATCCCAACGTGACCCGCCGGGCGGCGCAACCCGAATCGGACGGGATCAGGCCTCGGTGACGTCGGAGACCACCACGGTGACGTTGTCCGGCGCGCCGGCCTGGTGGGCGAGCTTCACCAGTTGCTCGCCGCACTGCTGCCGGTCCGCGTAGGTGCCCAGCGCCGAGGCGATGGCGGCGTCCTCCACGTAGTCGGAGAGGCCGTCGCTGCACAGCAGCAGCCGGTCGCCGGCGAACACGGTGAGCACCCCGATGGCCGGCGGCACGTCCGAGCCCTGCACCGCCCGGGTGACCAGCGACCGCTGCGGGTGGTGGCGGGCCTGGTCGGGGGAGAGCGCACCCTGGTCGACCAGCGCCTGCACGAAGGTGTCGTCCCGGGTGAGCTGGGTCAGCTCGTTGTCCCGCAGCAGGTAGCAGCGGGAGTCGCCGACCTGGGCGAGGACCAGGGTGTCGCCCGCGAGCAGGCCCGCGGTCAGCGTGGTGCCCATGCCGTCGCGGGCCGGGTCGACCGTGATGGCCGCGCGGATGCGCTGGTTGGCGGTGCTCACCACGGCGCGCAGCGCGTCGGCGGCCTCGTCCGGCACGGTCGGCGGGGTGAGCTCGTCCAGGATGCGGATGACGATCTCGCTGGCCACCTCGCCGGCGGGGAGGCCGCCCATGCCGTCGGCCACCGCCACCAGGCGGTCACCGGCGAGGGCGGAGTCCTCGTTGTTGGTCCGGACGAGGCCGACGTCGTTCAGGATGGCCGAGCGGAGGATCAGCGTCATGGGGACAAGCTTGCCAAGAACACCCGCTCCGCGTCTCTACGCACTGCTGGGTCTGCGGAAAGAAATGTCATCGGCTTGCACACGGGGTATGCATCAGGACTCCACTGTGGTCGATCGCGGGTAGCGCAGCAGCAGGCTCGCCCGGACCTCCTCGTCGCCCACCGCGGCGTAGCTGTGCGGCACGTCGGAGATCCACCGGAGGTATTCCCCGGGGCCGGCGGTCAGCGGGGCGGTCACCGGGCCGGCCCGGAGCACGCCGGAGAAGACGGTGACGTGCTCGGTGACACCGGCCTGGTGCGCGGGGGAGAGCTGCGCCGGGCCGGGGCTGACCCGCATCCGGTACAGCTCGTAGGTCGCGTCGGTGTCGCTGAAGACCTCCAGCAGGGTCGCCCCCACCGCGGCGCCGCGGACGGTCGGCGTCTCCGCCGGCCCGGAGAGCACGGCGGTGAGCGGCACGCCGAGCTGGGCGGTGATCGCGTACAGGGTCTCCAGGGTCGGGTTGCGGGTGCCGTTCTCCAGGCCGGAGAGGGTGGCCTTCCCGACGCCGGCCAGCCGGGCGAGCGTGGACAGGGACATCCCGCGCTCCTCGCGGAGGGCGCGGATCCGCCGGCCGACGGCTCCGGCGGTCCGGTCACCGGCTGGTGGGGCAGCTGCCATGGGGCTATCGTGCTACATCGGCTCGTTCCGTAAACGGAACGGTGGTGAGGGGAGAAGCATGGCCGGTCGACTGCAACCCGTCCTGGCCGGCGTGGTGACCGCCCTGGTCGGCTTCGCCAGCTCGTTCACCGTCGTGCTCGCCGGGCTGCGCGCCGTGGGCGCGGACCAGGCGCAGGCCGCTTCCGGCCTGCTCGCCCTCTGCGTCGCCAGCGGCTGCTGCGCGGTCTGGCTCGGCCTGCGGCACCGGCTTCCGCTGGCCATCGCCTGGTCCACCCCCGGCGCCGCGCTGCTGGTCGCCACCGGCCCGGTACCCGGCGGGTGGCCGGCCGCGGTCGGCGCGTTCCTGCTCGCCGGCCTGCTGATCGTCGCGGCCGGGCTCGTTCCCGCGCTCGGCCGGGCCGTCGCCGCGATCCCCGCGCCGATCGCCAGCGCCATGCTCGCCGGGGTGCTGCTGCCGCTCTGCACGGCGCCCGTCCGGGCCCTGGTCGAGGTGCCCCGGCTGGCCGGGCCGGTGGTGCTCGCCTGGCTCCTGCTGCACCGGTTCGCCCGCCGCTGGGCGGTGCCCGGCGCGCTCGCCGTGGCGGTGGTGGCGATCGCGCTGGCCGCCTCCGGGCCGGCCCGGATCGACGCCGCCCCGGCCGTCGTGCTGACCGCGCCGGCCTGGACGCTGCCCGCGATCGTCGGGCTGGCGCTGCCGCTCTTCCTGGTCACCATGGCCGCGCAGAACGTGCCGGGGACGGCCGTGCTGGCCGGCTACGGCTACCGCGCCCCGCTGGGCTCGGCGCTGCGGGTGACCGGTCTGGCCACCGTGCTCGGCGCGCCGGCCGGCGGGCACGCCGTGAACCTGGCCGCGATCACCGCCGCGCTGGCGGCCGGCCCGGACGCCCACCCCGACCCGGAGCGGCGCTGGATCGCCTCGGTCACCGCCGGGATCGGCCTGGCACTGCTCGGCCTGGGTGCCGGCGTGGCGACCGCCCTGGTGCTGCTCTCCCCGCCGGTCCTCGTGGAGGCGGTGGCCGGGCTCGCGCTGCTCGGCGCGCTGGCCGGCGCGGTCGCGGCGGCGGTCGCCCAGCCCGGCGCCCGGGAGGCTGCCGTGGTCACCCTCGTGGTCACCGCCTCCGGGGTGAGCCTCCTCGGCGTGGGCGGCGCGTTCTGGGGGCTGGTCGCCGGCTGGCTGATGCTGCTGCTGTTCCGCCGCCGCCCGGTCCCGCCGCCGGCGCCCGAGCCGGAACCGCAGCCGGCCGCGCCGGCCCGCGTGGCCTGATCAGGAGGTGCCTTCCGCTTCGACGCCGATCTCCATGATCCGTAGGCGGATGCCCGTGACGTTCTCCTCGACCATCCGCCGGAGCGCCCGCGCCTGCTCCAGCGTGTCGAGCACGACCAGCGCGTGGGTGAGGTCGGGATCGTCGTCGTCCGAGCCCCACCAGCCCCGGACGAAGCCCGGGCTCTGCCGGGTCACCTCGGCCATGTGCGCGAACTGGGCGGCCCGTGCCGCCGCCTCGGTCGGGACGCCGCCCTGCTCTCCGATCACCATCCACATGCCGCCCACCGTAGGCGGGAAGTCACTCCTCCGGGGGCAGTTCGCCGGCGGGGACGGTGAGGCGTACGCCGTCCTCGGTGACCGCCGCGATCCGGTCGGCCAGCACGTAGACGGCGCCGGTGCGGGCCAGCTCGGTGGAGACCTTGAGGTAGCCCTCACGCAGCAGCCGGGCGGCCAGGTCGGCCGGGACGTCCGGCTCCTCGGCGGCCGCCGACCCGATCAGCTCGTCCAGGCTGCTGCCCGGGTCCACCGGGGCGGGCGCCTGCACGGTCACGGCGGCCGGGTCGCCGCGCTGGACGAGATCCACGGTGCCCACCTCGACGCCGGTGGAGTCGATCACCCGCATGCCGGTGGTGACCCGCGAGACGGTGTCCTGCTGCTGGCTCATACAGGCGCGGTTCCCGAGGCGTGCGGGCGCTAAACGGGCGGGGCCCAGCCGCTCGGCGGGCGGGGGGACAGCTCGCGCCAGGTGTCCGGCCCCTCCAGCAGGGCCCGGACGGTCTCCTCGGCCTCGTCGACGCTGGCGTACTCGTAGAACTGGGAGACCCCCTCGGCGCCGCCGGCGCGCTGCTCGACGTGCCAGCGGTCGCCGTCGACCCGGAGGAAGACGTCCCGCCGGGCCAGCCGCCCCCATTTCCCGTTCCACCAGTGCCTACGCTGCTCCATGCCGGGACTCTATCGAACAAGTGTTCGACACGCGTCGGCCCCCGCGGGATTCCCACGGGGGCCGATCGGCTATGGGGTCAGCGCGCGGCCGGGGGCTCCTGCCGGCGGCCGAGCACGTCGTCCAGGGCCCCCCGCTGGGCGGGCGTGCCGTGGTTGCCGGCGAGCAGCGCGTCCCGGATCTCGGTGAGCAGCCGCACCTCCTCGCTGGGGGCCTTCGGCGGCGGCTCCTCGCCGCGCTTGCGCCGCTCGGCGAGCTTGTTCATCGGGAAGACGACCAGGAAGTACAGCGCCGCCGCGGTGAGCAGGAAGGTGATCACCGCGTTGACGAAGGCGACCCAGTCGAACGCGATGCCGCGGAACATCGGCGCCGTGCCGGCCAGGCCCTTGTCACTGCCGGTGATCAGCAGCACGAAGACCCGGATCAGCGGGTCCAGGAACGACTTGGTGAGCTGGGTGACCACGCCGGTGAAGGCCGCGCCGATGACGACACCGACCGCCAGGTCGACGACGTTGCCGCGCATGATGAAGTCTTTGAAGCCCTTGAGCATCCGCTCTCCCGTGCTGTCCGGATTTCTGTCCGGGACAACCTATGCCCCGGAGGGGGCCTCGAGAAAAGCACCGGCCTCGATCGCCGCCCGGGCCGGGTCGCCGTCCCGGATGGCCGCGACCAGCCGGCCGTGGTCCACGTACCGCTCGGGCTCCAGGGCCTCGCCCATCGCCTGCGCCACGGTGCTGCGCAGCGCGGCGCCGACCGAGGCGTAGAGCTCGGCCAGCATGCCGTTGTGCGCGGCGGCCACGACCGCGGTGTGCAGCGCGGCGTCCGCCTCCACGAACTCACCGACCCGGCCGGAACGCCAGGCGGCCTCCCGGGCGGCGAGCGCGCCGTCGAGCGCCGCCAGGTCCTCGGGGGTACGCCGCAGCGCGGCGAGCCGGGCCGCCTCCACCTCGAAGGCGCGCCGGACCTCGATCACCTCGGCCATCCGGTCGTCGGTGAGCCGGCGGGCCACCACCGGGGCCAGCTCGTCGGTCGACACCACGTAGGTGCCGGAGCCCTGACGGCACTCCAGCACCCCGGCGTGCACGAGCGCCCGGACCGCCTCGCGGACCGTGTTCCGCCCGACGCCCAGCGCGGCGACGAGCTGTGGCTCGGTGGGGATCTTGGCGCCCACCGGCCACTCGCCGCCGAGGATGCGGGCCCGGAGCTGCTCGATGGTCTGGCGCACCCGGTGGCCGCGCGGCGGCACGGCGACGGAATCGACGGCGCGTGTCACCGGTTACACCTCCTGCCGAAATTCATCCCATGATTGTAGGTTCGAGGTCATGACCCCGCCACCCCCGCCCACCGCGGCCGCCGTCACCGACGCGCCCACCACCGACGTGACCCCCGGGCCGGCCCCGGCCGCCGCCCCGGCGCCGCCGGCCACCCCGGTCCGCGGCGGCCTGCTGGTCCTGGTCGGCATGCTGCTGGTCGCCGTCAACCTGCGCGCCGCGGTGACCAGCCTGGGCGCCCTGCTCGACGAGATCCGCGACGGGCTGGGCCTCTCCGGCGCGATGGCCGGCCTGGTTACCACGCTGCCCACCATCGCCTTCGCCGGGCTCGGCGCGCTCACCCCGTGGCTGGTCCGCCGCTGGCCCGCCGCCCGGGTGCTGGTGGTGGCCATGCTCGCGCTGACCGTCGGGCAGGTGCTCCGCGTGGTCACCGGCTCGGCGGCGGTCTTCGTGCTCACCAGCGCGCTGGCGCTGGCCGGCATCGCGGTCGCGAACATCCTGCTCCCGATGCTGGTCAAGCAGCACTTCCCGCACCGCACCGGGCTGGTCACCGGGGCGTACACGATGGCCCTGACCGTGGGCACCACGGTGGCCGCCGCCTCGGCGGTGCCGGTCGCCCACGCCTTCGGCTCGTGGCGGGCCGGGCTCGGCGTCTGGGCCGGGCTGGCCGCGGTGGCCGTACTCCCGTGGGTGCCGCTGGCGCTGCGGACCCGGGCCGCCCGACGGACGGCGACCCCGGCGGCGGCCGCCGGGCCGGCGCGGGTGCGGCCGGCGCGGACCCGGCTCGGCTGGGCCATGGCGGTGTACTTCGGGGCGCAGTCGCTCAGCGGGTACGCGATCATGGGCTGGCTGGCCCAGCTCTTCCGGGACGCCGGCTACGCGCCGGAGGCGGCCGGCCTGCTGCTCGCCGGGGTGACCGCGCTCGGCGTGCCGGTGGCGCTCCTGATGCCGACCCTGGCCGGCCGGCTGCCCACGCTGCGCCCGCTGGTGCTGTCGCTGACCGCGTTCTCCACGGCCGCGTACGTCGGCCTGGCGCTCGCACCGCACAGCCTCGCGCCGCTCTGGGTGCTGCTGCTGGCCTTCGGCCAGGGCGCGTTCCCGCTGATCCTGACGACGATCGGGCTGCGCGCCCGGACCGCCGAGGGCACCGTCGCGCTCTCCGCCTTCGCGCAGAGCACCGGCTACCTGATCGCCGCGCTCGGCCCGCTGCTGGTCGGCATCCTCTACGAGGCGACCGGGGGCTGGACGGCGCCGATCGGCTTCCTGCTGGTGGCGCTGGCCGTGCAGACGGCGGCGGGCATGGTGATCGCCCGTCCCCGGCACATCGAGGACGAGCGCTGAGAGGGAACGGTCAGGAGGAGGAGGCCGGCGTGGGGTCGCCCGCCACGGCCTGCTCCACCGTCGGATAGGTGTGCAGCACCTCGACCAGGCCGCTCACCTCGAGGATGCGGAGCACGCCGCGCTGCGGGGCGGCCAACCGGACCACGCCGCCGGCCTCGTCGCAGCTGTTCTTGGCGCGCACGAACACCGACAGCCCGGTGGAGTCGCAGAACGACACCTCGGCCAGGTCGAACACGAGGCGGTTGCGCCCCTTGTCCAGCAGGTCCGTGATCTGGTCCTGGAGCTGCGGTGCCGTCGCCATGTCCAGCTCGCCCGCGACCGACACGACGACCACGTCGCCGCGCTGTTCCGTGTGCACCGTCAGGGACATTCGTAGACCTCCTGTGTTCGGTGGAACGGTATCCCACGAACCTGGCAGCGTGCAGAACGGGAGCGGAGAAGGGTGCCGTCGATCATTCCTTTGCTTCGTGGCAAGTATTCCCGTAGTTGCCGGTGATAGAGTCCGGCCCGTCCAGAGTTCAGGGAGGTCACAATGGCGTTGAGCGCCGAACAGAGTGGTCGGCTCGCCCGCCTGCTGACCGAGCACGCCGACCGGCTGACCACGCGCTGGACGGAGATCGTGGCCAGCTCGCTGCGCGGCCGGCTCAGCCAGGCGGAACTGTCCCGCCAGGCGGGGGAGCTGCACCGCAGCATGGTCGATGCCGCCGGGCAGGGTCTCACCGACCTGGCCGACGAGCACGCCGGCGAGCTGCGGGCCGTGCTGGCCGAGCTCTCCGCGAGCCGGGCCCGGCAGGGCTTCAGCGCCACCGAGACCGCGATCAGCGTGTTCGCGCTGAAGGACGCGCTGCTGGAGCTCATGGAGGAGAGCCAGGACGCGGGCACCCTCCGCGACTTCGTCGCCTACTCCGCCCTCATCGACCAGATGGGGCTGTTCACCTTCGAGAGCTTCGTACGCACCCGCGAGGGCCTGATCGCCGACCAGGCGGAGCAGCTGCTGGAGCTGTCCACGCCGGTGGTGAAGCTGTGGGAGGGCGTCGTCGCCGTCCCGCTGGTCGGCACCCTCGACTCGGCGCGCGCCCAGGTGGTGATGGAGCGGCTGCTCCAGACGCTGGTCGACACCGGCTCGCCGTACGCGATCATCGACATCACCGGCGTCCCGGCGGTGGACACCCAGGTCGCCCAGCACATCCTCAAGACCGTGGTGGCCGCCCGGCTGATGGGCGCCGACTGCATCATCTCCGGCATCCGGCCGCAGATCGCCCAGACGATCGTCGCCCTCGGCATCGAGTTCGGTGACATCGCCACCAAGGCGAGCCTGGCCGACGCGCTGCGCCACGTGCTGCGCCTGACCGGCGTCGAGACGACCTCCCGCCGCCCGCGCCGGGAGTCCTGATGGAGCGGGTGCCGATCCTCAAGATCGGTGACATCCTGCTGGTCTCCATCCAGGTCGACATGTCCGACCAGACGGCGGTCCAGCTCCAGGAGGACCTGGCCGAGCGGATCGTCGCCACCGGCTGCCACGGCGTGATCATCGACATCACGGCGCTGGACATCGTCGACTCCTTCGTCGGCCGGATGCTCTCCACCATCGCGTCCATCTCCAAGGTGCTGGACGCCGAGACGGTCGTGGTCGGGATGCGTCCCGCCGTCGCCATCACCCTGGTCGAGCTCGGGCTGTCGCTCAACGGCATCCGTACCGCGCTGAACGTCGAGCGTGGCATGGAGCTGATCGCGGCGAGCCGGGCCGACGAGTGGGACGAGGCGGACGTCGACGAGGACGCCGAGACGACGGCCACGCCATGACCGCAGGCGTCGACCTGGGGGTGCCGGCGACCCAGGCGATCAGCAGCGACGAGGACGTGGTCCGGGTGCGGCAGCTGGTGCGCACCACCGCCGTCGCGGCCCGGCTCTCGCTGGTCGACCAGACCAAGCTGGTGACCGCCGCCAGCGAGCTGGCCCGCAACACGCTGATCTACGGCGGCGGGGGCAGCGCCGAGGTGACCACGGTGGAGGACGGCCGCCGTCGCGGGGTCCGCATCGTCTTCGCCGACCAGGGGCCGGGCATCCCCAATCTCGACGAGGCCTTCACCGACGGCTTCACCACCGGCGGCGGGCTCGGCCTGGGGCTCAGCGGCGCTCGCCGGCTCGTCGACGACTTCGACATCTGGACCGCCGTGGGAGAGGGCACCCGGATCACCGTCACCAAGTGGTCCCGATGAACGCCGACGTGGTCGCCGACCACGGTCTCTGGTTCCGGGTGGAGAGCGGCGCCACGGCGAGCAGTGTGCGGCGGACCGCCGAGCGGCTCGGCCGGCAGGTGGGACTCGGCGAGCCGCGCGTCGCCGACCTGGCCATCGTCACCGCCGAGATCACCAGCAACCTGGTGAAGCACGCCCAGGAGGGCAACCTGCTGCTCCGCCCGGTGCGCCGGGGCGGGCGGGCCGGGGTGGAGCTGGTGGCCATCGACTCCGGCCCGGGCATGGCCGACCTTGCCCTCTCCTCGGCGGACGGGCACTCCACCACCGGCACCCTCGGCATCGGCCTCGGCGCCATCGCCCGGCAGGCGAGCCGGTTCGACGGCTACTCGCTGCCCGGCCGGGGCACGGTGCTGACCGTCCAGGTCTGGGACGGTCCGGTTCCCGAACCGGACTGGGCCGGCGCGCTGGCCCGGCCGATCACCGGCGAGCAGGTCAGCGGCGACGGGTACGCGGTGCGGGTGACCGACGGCCGGCGGCAGGTGCTGGTCTGCGACGGCCTCGGGCACGGTCCGCTGGCCGCCGCCGCCACCGGCGCCGCGCTGGCCGCGTTCCGGGCCGCGCCGGCCGGGTCGCCGGCCACCGTGGTGCAGCACCTGCACCGGTCCATCGCGCACACCCGCGGCGCCGCGCTGGCGGTGGCCGAACCGGATCCCGTGTCGGGCTTGCTGCGGTACGCCGGGCTGGGCAACATCGCAGCCATGATCGTGGTTGCGGGCGAGCGGCGGCGGGGCCTCGTCTCGCTGCCCGGCATCGCCGGGCACCAGCGCCCCTCGGTGCGGGAGTACGACTACCCGTTCCCGTCCGGGGCGACCCTGGTCATGCACAGCGACGGCGTGGTGGACCGTTGGGACCTGGCGGACTACCCCGGCCTGACCGGCCGCGCGCCGCTGCTGGCCGCCGCCGTCCTGCTCCGCGACGCCGGGATCCGCCGCGACGACGCCTGCGTCCTGGTCGCCCGGGCGGAGCCGTGACCGGCCCGGCCGCACCGGACCCGCTGCTGCAGATGGCGCTCCGGGTGGAACAGGACATCTTCCTGGTCCGGCAGCGCGGCCGGGAGGTGGCCGCCGCGGTCGGGCTGGAACACCAGGACCAGGTACGCCTGGCCACCGCGCTCAGCGAGGTGGCCCGCGACCTGCTGCGCGCGGTGGAGGGCGCGGACGTCACCTTCGCGGTCGTCGTCGACGCCCACACCGGCCAGCGGGTGCTCCGGGTCGACCTGGCCCCGGTGCGCCCGCTGCCCGACGGCCGCTACGAGCCGCAGTCCGGTGCGGTGGCGCGGCTGGTGGACATGCTGGGCGTGGTGACCGACGAGGGCGATACGGTCGTGAGGATGTCCCGACGAGTCCCGGCACCGGCCACACCGCTCACGCCGGAGCGCCTCGCCCAGCTCCGGACCCAGCTGGCCAGCAGCGCTCCGGGCACCGCGCTGGACGAGTTGGCCGCGCAGAACGCCCAGCTCATCGCTGCCCTCGACGAGGTGCGCAGCCACCGCGACGAGCTGGAGGTGCTCAACTCCGAGCTCCAGGAGACCAACCGGGGCGTGATGGCGCTCTACAACCAGCTCACCGAGGAGCTGGAGGAGACCAACCGCGGCGTGGTGGCGCTCTACGCCGAGCTGGACGAGAAGTCCGTCCAGCTCCGCGCCGCCAGCGAGTCGAAGAGCCGGTTCCTGGCCAACGTGAGCCACGAGCTGCGAGCCCCGGTGACCGCGATCATGGGGCTGGGCCGGCTGCTCGCCGACTCCGCCTCCGACCCGCTCACCGGCGAGCAGGCCCGCCAGGTGGACCTGATCCGGTCGTCCGCGGCCGACCTGCTCAACCTGGTCAACGAGCTGCTCGACCTGGCCAAGGCCGAGTCCGGCCGGCTCGAACCGACCTGGGCCGAGGTGGACCTGCGCGGGCTCTTCGGGCAGCTCCGCGGCACGCTGCGGGCGCTGGCCACCCGGCCCGGCGTGGAACTGGTCGTGGAGGAGCCACCGGCCCCGGCGACCATCCGCTCGGACGAGGTGCTGCTCGCCCAGGTGCTGCGCAACCTGCTGCACAACGGGCTCAAGTTCACCGAGCGGGGTGAGGTGCGGCTACGCGCGGAACGCCGGGGCGAGCTCTGGGCGCTGTCGGTCACCGACACCGGCGCGGGCATCCCGCCGGAGCTGCACGAGCGGATCTTCGAGGAGTTCTACCAGGTGCCCGGCGCGACCCGGGTCGGCGGCACAGGCCTCGGCCTGCCGTACGCGCGGCGGCTCGTCACGCTGCTCGGCGGCACGCTGGAGCTGGTCAGCGAACCGGGCCGGGGCAGCACCTTCACCGTGGTCCTTCCCGTGGGCGGAGCGTGACGGTGGAGGGCGGCCCGGCGACCGTGCTGGTGGTCGACGACAGCGGTCCGAAGCGGTACCTGCTGGTGAACTGGCTGACCCGGGCGGGCTTCACCACCCTGGAGGCGCAGAACGGCGCCGAGGCGCTGGACCGGGTGCGCAAGGACAAGGTCGACCTCGTGGTGCTCGACGTCCGGCTGCCCGACATGAGCGGCTTCGAGGTCTGCGAGCTGATCAAGGGCTACCGCCCGTCGACGCCGGTCATCCACGTCTCGGCGCACGCGGTGGACGTGGTGGACCGGGCGCAGGGGCTGACCCGGGGCGCCGACGCGTACCTGGCCGAGCCGATCGAGCCGGAGGAACTGGTCGCCACCGCGCACGCGGTGCTCCGCTACTACCAGGCCCGGCAGCGGGCCGAACTGCTCGCCGAGCGGCTGGCCGCGCTGGCCGACGCCACCGTCGAGATGCACGCGGCGCCGAACTTCGTCCGCCTGCTGGAGGCGGCGGCGGCCGGCGCGGCGCGGATCTTCAAGAGCCCGGCGGCCGTGGTGGCGGAGACGTTCGACGGGGACTGCCTGGCCGGGGTGACCGTCGGGCCGGAGGCGCCGCCGGTCATCGTGCCGTGGACGGTGGACGACACCGGCCAGCCCATCGGCACCCGCGTCCGGGTCGACGAACCGGGCGCCTGGGACCTGACCGCCTGGCCCGACGGCGACACCGTGACCGTGGCCGCCGCCCGCCTCCGGGAGGACCGGGCCCCCCTCTACGTGGTGGTGCCGACCGCCACCCAGACCGTACGCACCCCGGTGCTGGTGCAGCTCGCCCAGGCGGTCGCCTCGGCGGTCGAGGCCCAGCGCTCGTTCGACCAGGAGCACCGCATCGCGGTGACCCTCCAGCGCAGCCTGCTGCCCCGCCGGCTGCCCGACATCGCCGGCCTCGACCTGGCCGTCCGCTACGAGCCGGCGAGCGCCCAGACCGAGGTGGGCGGTGACTTCTACGAGCTGGTGATGCTCGACGGGCACCTGCTCGTGGCGATCGGCGACGTGGCCGGGCACTCCCTGCACGCCGCAACCGTGATGGCCGAGCTGCGGCACGCGGTGCGCGCGTACGCGGTCGAGGGGCATCCGCCGGGGGTGATCCTGGACCGGGTCAACGAGCTGATGCGCACCCTCCTACCGGCCGAGCTGGCCACCATCTGCGTGCTGCTGCTCGACCCGGGCAGCGGGCTGATCCGGCTGGCCAGCGCCGGGCACCTGCCCGCCCTCATCAGCAACGACGGGCGCATCGAGTTCGTGCAGCACTCCGCCCCGCTGCTCGGGGTGCGCGCGCCCCGCCCGCCGGACCTGGAGTTCGTGCTGCCGGCCGGGGCCACGCTGCTCCTCTACACCGACGGGCTGATCGAGCGGCGGGACGCCACCATCGACGAGGGCATGGCGGCGCTCGGCGCGGTCGCCACCCGGGTCGACGCCGACCTCGACCAGTTCTGCCAGCGGCTGCTGGTCGAACTCGCCCCGCCGGAGATCCACGACGACGTCGCGGTGGTCGCCGTCCGCCGCCGCTGAGCCGTCACCCGCCGCGCGGGTCCGCCAGCGAGCGGGCGTACGCGGCCGGCGACACCCCCGCCACCGCCGTGAACTCGCGGACCAGGTGGGCCTGGTCGGCGTACCCCAGATCGGCGGCGACCCGCGACCAGTCCAGCGGCCCGGCGGCGGCCTGCTCGATCGCCTCCTGGAGCCGGTAGCGGCGGATGACCCACTTCGGACCGACGCCCACATGGTCCAGGAACAGCCGCTGGAGGCGCCGGGTGGAGAGCCCGTGCCGCCGGGCGAAGTCGTCGACGCGCAGGACGCTCCGGTCGGCGCGGATTTCCTCGACCAGGGCGGTGGCCTCGGTCGCGAGCGGGTCCGGCACCGGCTGCCAGGCGGTGAGCAGGTCGTCGAGCCGGCGGCACCGCTCGTCGTCGGAACCGGGGCAGACCGGTCCGGCGGCGAACGGCGCGCCGGCGGGTGGTGACCCGGCGGGCAGCGGGACGCGCCGGGCGGTCAGCTCGGAGACCGGGCGGTGCCAGAAGGGGCGGAAGCCGCCCGGGCGGAACTGCACGCCGGTGACCCGGCCGGTGCCGTGCAGGGTGATCGTGAACAGGCCGGTGTCCACGCCGGCGATCACGCCGTGCTCCGCCTCGCCCTCCTGCGCCTGGAACACCACGTTGACGGCCGGGTGCGGAACGACCCGCTGGTCGAACGGATCGGTCAGCGCCCAGTCGATCAGCCAGTAGTGCTCGACCCAGGGGCGCAGCGCCGGTGCGGGCAGCCGGCGCCGGAAGTGGACCCGCCGCCGGAGCCGGCCGGGGTCGAGGATGCCCCGGTTGTCGCGCCGCGGTTCGTGTCGCATTTCTTCAAGACCGCCCTCATACGCTGGTCCCTATGACCACGAAGACTAGTGAGCTGATGGCGCTGGCCGCGCCCCGGACGGTGGCGGTGGTCCAGGGCATCTCCGACGACCAGCTCGGCCTGCCCACCCCGTGCCCGGACTACACCGTGCGCGACCTGCTCAACCACCTCTTCGAGGTGGTGGTCAACTTCCAGGACCTCGCCCACCGGCGGGAGGTCGACTGGGCGGCCAAGACCGACCACCTCACCGAGGGCTGGCGCGACCGGTTCGCGACCGAGACCGACCGCCTGACGCGGGCGTGGTCGGACCCGGCGGCGCTGGAGGGCGTCTCGGCCGGCATGGGGCTGCCGCAGGAGACCGTCGGCGACATGGCCCTCATCGACCTCACCGTGCACGGCTGGGACCTCGCGCGGGCGACCGGCCAGCGGCTGGAGGTCGACCCGGCGGTGGTGGCGGCGGGGCACGGCTTCATGGACCGGATGGGCGACACCGGGCAGAAGATGGGCGCCTTCGGCGAGCCGGTGCCGACCAGCGGAGAGCCCACCACGCTGGACGCCCTGCTCGGCCGGACCGGCCGCGACCCCGCCTGGACCCCCTGACCCGACCGGCCCGTGCGGCGACGCGCCGCACGGGCCACTCTTGACACCACTATTCACTCAATGAATAGTGAGGCGGTGTCCACTCAGCACGTACTGCTCGGGCTGCTCGCGCGCGGTCCCCGGCACGGCTACGAGCTGAAGCGCGCCCACGACGAGCGGCTG
The DNA here is from genome assembly GCF_900091435.1 of Micromonospora chaiyaphumensis. GTDB lineage: Bacteria > Actinomycetota > Actinomycetes > Mycobacteriales > Micromonosporaceae > Micromonospora > Micromonospora chaiyaphumensis. The sequence goes on along the minus strand of NZ_FMCS01000006.1, from coordinate 14,483 downwards.
CCCCGGGCCCGGCCGCTCGCCTTCGGGCAGGTCTACGCCACCCTGGCCCGGCTCCAGCGGGACGGCCTCGTGAGCCCGGCCGGCCAGGAGCGCGAGGGCGGCCCGGACCGCACGTCCTACGCGCTGACCGGGGAGGGGCGGGCGGCGCTCGACCGGTGGCTCGCCACCGTCGAGCCCCCGATGCCGTACGTGGCGAGCACCCTCTTCGCCAAGGTGGTGGTCGCGCTCATGGTCGCCGACGCCGAGCGCGCCCGCGCCTACCTGATCGCCCAGCGCCGGGCGCACACCGAGCGGCTGCGCGAGCTGACCGCGGTGAAGACCGCACCCGCGGCCGCCCTCGACGAGGTGATCGCGGCCGACTTCGCCATCGCCCATCTCGACGCCGACCTGCGGTGGCTGCACACCACCCTCGAGCGGGTCGCCGACTGGCACCGGGAGGTGCACTCGTGAGCTTTCTCCAGGCCCGCGGCGTGGTCCGGGCGTACGGGCGGACGCCGGCCCTGCGCGGCGTGACGCTCGACGTGGCCGAGGGCGAGATCCTCGCCGTCACCGGCCCGAGCGGCTGCGGCAAGTCCACCCTGCTGCACTGCCTGGCCGGCATCCTGCGCCCCGACGCCGGGCAGGTCACCTGGTGCGGGGAACGGATCGACGAGTGGCCGGAGGCGGCCCGGTCCCGGCTGCGGCGCACCGAGTTCGGCGTGCTCTTCCAGTTCGGCCAGCTCGTCGCCGAGCTGACCGCGGCGGAGAACGTCGCGCTGCCGCTGCTTCTCGCCGGCACGGGGCGGCGAGAGGCGCGGACGGCGGCGCTCACCTGGCTGGAGCGGCTCGGTGTGGCCGAGGTCGCCGACGTTCCCCCGGGTGAGATGTCCGGCGGCCAGCAGCAACGCTGCGCCCTGGCCCGGGCCCTGGTCACCGAGCCGCGGGTGCTGTTCGCCGACGAGCCCACCGGCGCGCTGGACACGCTCACCGGCGAGCAGGTGCTCACCCAGCTCGTCCGGCTGGCGCGGCAGCAGCGCACCACCGTCGTGCTGGTCACCCACGAGCCGCGGATCGCCGCGTACGCCGACCGTGAGGTGACCCTGCGCGACGGGGCGGTCGACCAGTCCGGCCTCGGTCTCGACGCGCCCGTGCCCGGCGGCCACCGGTGACGCCGGGCACCCTGTTCCGGCTGGCCCGGGCCGGCACCCGGGCCGACGCCGCCCGGGTCGCCCTGACCGCGCTGAGCGCCGCCCTGGCCACGCTCGCGGGGCTGGCCGCGCTCACCGTGCTGGCCATACCCACCCCGCCGGCCACCGACGACAACGCCGTCCGTTGGTCCGTCCAGTACACCAACGGGCTGCTGCGCGAGCCCGGCCTGCGCGGCGGCCTGGCGTTCGCCCTGCTGCTGCTGGTCGTGCCGGTGCTCGGGCTGGCCGGGCAGTGCGCCCGGCTCGGCGCGCCGGCCCGGGACCGCCGGCTGGCCGCGTTCCGCCTGGCCGGGGCGACCCCGCGCCAGGTGACCCGGATCGCGGCCGCGGAGACCGGGCTGGCCGGCCTGCTCGGCACCCTCGGCGGCCTCGCCGTCTACGAGGCCGGCCACCGGCTCCTGCACCGGCCCGGTGCCGACGGCCGGCTGCCGCTGCCCACCGACGTCCACCCGGCCCCACCGGCCGTGCTGGCCGTGGTGCTCGGCCTGCCGCTGCTCACCGCCCTGGTCAGCGTGGTGCTGCTGCGCCGGGTCACCACCACCCCGTTCGGCGTGGTCCGCCGGGTCCGCACCCGGGCGCCCTGGCCGTGGCCGGGCCTGCTCATCCTGGTGGGGCTGGGTCTGTTCGCCGCGTTCCGGCCGGTGGGCCTCTGGTACGAGCGGCGACACAGCCAACCGCCGCCCTGGCTGCTGCCGACGCTGCTGATCGTCGGCGCCCTGGCCGCCATGATCGGGGTGGTGGCCGGCACCGGCTGGCTCTCGCACGCCGCCGGCCGCCTGCTGCACCGCTACGGCCGCCGCCCGGCCGCGCTGCTCGCCGCGCGCCGGCTGACGGCCGACCCGTGGGCGGGCAGCCGCACCTTCGCCGCGCTGCTGGCCGCGCTGATCTTCGGGGCGGGCGCTGCCGGCGTGCGGGCGGACTTCCTGGCCACGATCGAGCTGAACCGCCGCACCGGAGCCGGGATGGCCGGGTCGGACTCCTTCTACCTGGGTGCCATGGACCTCGTCGACCTGGGTGTCGCGGTGTCCGTGGCCATTGCCGGCGGTGGGCTGCTGGTGGCGGTCGTCGAGGGGATCGTCACCCGGCGCCGGGCGTACGCGGCGCTGGTGGCGACCGGGGTGCCGCGGGCCACCATCGGCCGCTCACTGCTCTGGCAGTCGCTCGCCCCGGCGGTGCCCGCCATCGGCCTCGCGCTGGCCGTCGGCTACCTGCTCGTCCGGGGCCTGTTCCCCGCGCCACGGGGCGGGGGCTACGACCAGGAGTTCTGCGACGCGGGCGAGCAGCTCTGCGGGGACCCGGCCACCCGGTCCGGCTACACCCGCACGGAGTGGGTGCCCGAGGTGACCGTCCCGCCGCGCGTACCGTGGGAGCAGTTGGCCTGGTTCGCGGCCGGTGGGCTGGCTGCGGTGCTGCTCACCGTCGGTGTCGGCCTGCTCTTCCTGCGGGCCAGCACGTCGGTGGAGGAGCTGCGCACGACCTGACGTGACGCGGCGGCCGCCGGCGGCGCTGTTCGCCTCGGGAGGCCCGGCCTCCCGAGCCGGCGTACCGGCCGGCGGGAGCGCGACAGCGGGAGACCAGCACCATGCCGAACCAGCCGAACGCCGCGCCGCCGGTGTTCGTCGACCGGACCGGCCGGCGCCGCCGGCTGACCGTGATCGCCGGCGTGGCGATGGGCCTCGGCCTGCTGACCAGTTTCGGCCTGATCCTGGCCGGGCTGTTCTTCGACTCCACGGTGCCGCTGCCCGGCTGGTCCGACACGAAGCCCTCGCCGATCGAGGCCGGGGTCGACGCCCCGCCCCGGAACGACAAGCCGACCAGCCCGAGCCCTCGCCCGCCGTCGGTGACCAGCACCGGCCCGGCGTCCGCGCCGGCGGCCACCCACACCACCGCACCCACCCGGGCGGCCACCTCGGTGGCGCCCCGCCCGACCGCCACCGTGCCGGGGCAGGGCGACGAGAGGCGCAACAGCGCCAGGCCGAGCCGGCCGCCGGGCAAGCCCTGACCATGGCGCGACACGTCGCCCGCCCCGACCCCCGGGCACACTGGATACTGCTCCTGCTGGGCCTCGTCACCCTGCTCGCCGCGTTGAGCTTCCACGGCCTGATCAGCGCCGTCGGCGGCGGTTCCGGCCCGGACCGGGCGCCCGACTCGCCCCCGCCGCGTGCGGTCGCCACCGGCGGGCCGGTGCTGCGGCTGGACGGCCCGGCGCCGGTCAGCCGGCGGCTGCCGGCACGCACGTTGGCGCTCACCTTCGACGACGGCCCCGACCCGCGCTGGACACCGCAGATCCTCGACGTGCTGCGCCGGCACCACGCCCACGCCACGTTCTTCGTGGTCGGCGCGCGGGTGGACGAGCACCCCGACCTGGTCCGGCGGATCCTCGCCGAGGGGCACGAGATCGGCTCACACACCTTCACCCACACCGACCTGACCACCGCGCCGGGCTGGCGCGCCGGGGCCGAACTGTCCTGGACCCGCAACGCCATCGCCGGCGTCACCGGTCGCGAGGTGACGCTGTTCCGGCCGCCCTTCTCGTCGACCCCGGCCGCCGTCAGCGACGCGCAGTACCGGGCGCTGCGGGCCGCCGCCGGCAGCGGTCACGTGGCGGTGCTCGCCGACCGGGACGCCAAGGACTGGCAGCGTCCCGGCGTGCCGGCCATCGTGCGCGCGGCCACCCCGCCGGGTGGCGCCGGCGCCGTGGTGCTCATGCACGACGGCGGTGGGGACCGCGGCCAGACCGTGGCCGCCCTGGACCAGATGCTGCCCCGGCTGGCCGCTCAGGGCTACCGGTTCACCACCGTCTCCGCCGGGATCGGCGCCCCCGACTCGATGGTGCCCGCCACCACCGGCGCCCGGCTGAGCGGCACCGCGCTGCGCTGGGCCCAGACCGGCGCCGACTGGCTGACCTCGGCCATGAACCTGCTGCTCGCGGTGGCCCTGGTGCTCGGGGTGGTCCGCCTCGCCGTGCAGGTGGTCTGCGCCCGCCGGCACGTCCGCCGGGTACGCCGGCCGCGCCGCCGGTGGCCCGAGGTGACCGCACCCGTGTCGGTGATCGTGCCGGCCTACAACGAGGCCGCCAACATCGCCGCCACCGTGCGGTCCCTGGTCGCCAGCGCGTACCCGGCGCTGGAGGTGATCGTGGTGGACGACGGCTCCAGCGACGGCACGGCCGACATCGTCGAACGGATGCGGCTGCGCGGGGTACGCGTCATCCGGCAGGCCAACGCCGGCAAGCCGGCCGCGTTGAACACCGGGATCCGGGCCGCCCGGGCCGACCTCCTGGTGCTGGTCGACGGGGACACCGTCTTCCAGCCGGACACCGTCTACCGGCTGGTCCAGGGCTTCGCCGACCCGACCGTCGGGGCGGTCAGCGGCAACACCAAGGTGGCCAACCGGCGCCGGCTGCTCGGCCGCTGGCAGCACCTGGAGTACGTGATCGGCTTCAACCTCGACCGCCGGATGTACGACGTGCTGGAGTGCATGCCCACCATCCCCGGCGCGATCGGCGCGTTCCGCCGCCAGGTGCTGTTCGCGGTCGGCGGCGTGCCCGCCGACACCCTGGCCGAGGACACCGACCTCACCATGAAGGTCCTCCGGGCCGGCTGGCGGGTGGTCTACGAGGAGAGCGCCATCGCCTGGACCGAGGCGCCCTCGTCGCTGCGCCAGCTCTGGCGGCAGCGCTACCGCTGGTGCTACGGGACCATGCAGGCGATGTGGAAGCACCGGCACGCGCTGCGCGAGCCGGGCGCCGGCGGGAAGCTGGGCCGGCGCGGGCTGCCGTACCTGACCGTGTTCCAGATCGTGCTGCCGCTGGCCGCGCCGGCCGTCGACGTCTTCGCCCTCTACGGGCTGCTCTTCCTGCCCTGGTCCGAGCTGGCGCTGGCCTGGGTGGGCCTGCTCCTGCTCCAGGGCGGCACCGCCGCCTACGCGCTGCGCCTGGACCGGGAGCGGTTCGGCCCGCTCTGGACGCTGCCGTTCCAGCAGCTCGTCTACCGGCAGGTGATGTACCTGGTGGTCGTGCAGTCGGTGGTGACCGCGGTGGTCGGCAACCGGCTGCGCTGGCAGCGGATGGTCCGCACCGGCGAGGCGGCGGCGCTGGTCAGCGGAGCGCCGGCCCGCTGAGTCAGCGCGGGCCGAACAGCCCGGCGGCCCAGGAGACGGTCAGGCCGATCAGCGCCGAGCAGCAGCACACCACCAGGGCGGAGGCGACCACGCCGAGGATCAGCCACACGGGGGCGCGCCGGGCCGGCCCCGGCCCGCCTTCCGCCCGCTGCTCGTCGTCGCTCACCCGGGCAGTCTAGGGCCGGACGCGGGGCGGCGGCCGGTCCCGCGGCGCGGCAGGATGGGGCGATGGAGCTGGTCTCGATCGCCGACGTCCGGGCCGCCGCCGAGGACGTCGCGGGCGCCGTGGTGCGTACCCCGCTGCTGCCGACGCTCTGGGACGACGAGCTGTGGCTCAAGCCGGAGAACCTGCAGCCGGTCGGCTCGTTCAAGCTGCGCGGGGCGACGCACGCGGTGGCCCGGCTGGACCCGGCCGCCCGCTCCCGGGGCGTGGTGACCCACTCCTCCGGCAACCACGGGCAGGCCCTGGCGTACGCGGCCCGGACGTTCGGCGTGCCGTGCACCGTGGTCGTGCCGGAGGGCGCGCCGCGGGTGAAGGTCGATCGGATGCGGACGCTCGGGGCCGACGTGCGACTCGTGCCGCCGGCCCGCCGGCTCGTCGAGGCCGAGCGGATCGTCGCCGACACCGGGGCCACGCTGGTGCCGCCCTTCGACCACCCGTGGATCATCGCGGGGCAGGGCACCGTCGGCCTGGAGATCGTCGCCGACCTGCCCGACGTCGACGTGGTGCTGGTGCCCGTGGGCGGTGGCGGGCTCTCCTCGGGCGTGGCCACCGCGGTCAAGGCGCTGCGCCCGTCGGCCGCCGTGATCGGGGTGGAGCCGCTGCTCGCCGCCGACGCCCGTGACTCCCTGGCGGCCGGGGAGGTGGTGGTCTGGGAGGTCGAGCGCACCTACCGGACCTGCGCGGACGGACTGCGCACCAACCTGTCCGAGCTGACCCTGGCCCACCTGCGGGACCGGCTCGACGGCATCGTCACGGTGACCGAGGACGAGATCGTCGCGGCGACGGGGCGGCTGCTCCGCGAGGCCCGGCTGGTGGCCGAGCCGAGCGGCGCGGTCGCGCTGGCCGCCCGACTCTTCCACCGGGACGAGCTGCCGCCGGGGCGTACCGTCGCGGTGGTCACCGGCGGCAACGCGGACCCGCACGTGCTGGCCCCGCTGCTGGGCTGAGGGGCCGGCGCGGCCCCTCAGCCCGACGGTCAGGCGCGGCCCAGCCGGTCGAGGGTCCAGGCGTTGACGAACGCCTCCTCGCGCCAGGCGTCGTACCGGCCGCTCGGGCCGCCGTGGCCCGCGCCCATCTCGGTCTTGAGCAGGTAGTCGCCCTGCGGGGCGACCGCGCGCAGCCGGGCGATCCACTTGGCCGGCTCGTGGTAGAGCACCCGGGTGTCGTTGAGGCTGGTCACCGCGAGGATCGCCGGGTAGTCCACCGCGGCCACGTTCTCGTAGGGCGTGTACGACTTCATGTACGCGTAGACCTCGGGGTCGTCGAGCGGGTTGCCCCACTCCTCCCACTCGGTGACCGTCAGCGGCAGCGACGGGTCGAGGATCGAGGTGAGCGCGTCCACGAACGGCACCTGCGCGACGATCCCGGCGAACGCGTCCGGGGCGAGGTTGGCCACCGCGCCCATCAGCAGGCCACCGGCCGAGGCGCCCCGGGCGACCAGCCGGTCGCTCGCCGTCCAGCCGGCCTTGACCAGGTGCCGGGCGCAGGCCACGAAGTCGGTGAAGGTGTTCTTCTTGGCCAGCAGCTTGCCCTCGTCGTACCAGCGCCGGCCCAGCTCGCCCCCGCCACGGATGTGCGCCACCGCGAAGATCACGCCCCGGTCGAGCAGGCTGAGCCGGGCGATGGAGAACCACGGGTCCATGCTCGCCTCGTAGGAACCGTAGCCGTAGATGACGGCGGGAGCGGAGCCGTCGCGCGGGGTGCCCGTGCGGCAGACCAGCGAGATGGGCACCCGGGTGCCGTCGTCGGCGAGCGCCCAGTCCCGGTGCTGCTCGTAGTCGGCCGGGTCGTACTCCCGCCCGTCCGGGCCGGGCCGGACCGGCTTCCGCCGGCGCAGCACCATCTGTCGCGTGACCAGGTCGTAGTCGTAGACCGAGTCCGGGGTGACCAGCGAGGTGTAGCGCAGCCGCACCTCGCTCGTGCGGTATTCCGGGTTGGCGTCGAGCCCGACGCTGTAGATCGGCTCGGGGAAGTCGATGTCGAAGCTGTCCCCGCCGCCGACGGGCAGCACCCGCAGCCCGGTCAGCCCGTTGCTGCGCAGCGAGACGACCAGGTGGTTCTCGAACGCGTCGACGGACTCCAGACGGGTGCCGGGGGTGTGCGGGATCAGCGGCGTCCAGTCGCCCGGCGCGTCCGCCGACGTGTACGCCAGCGCGAAGTCCTCCGCGCCGTCGTTGTGCAGGATCAGGAAGCGGTGCCCGTGGTGCTCCACCGCGTACTCGACGCCCTGCCGGCGCGGCGCGATGATCGCCGGCTCGCCGGTGGGGTTGGCGGCCGGGATGACCCGGACCTCGCTGGTGATCTTGCTGTGGATGTCGATGACCACGAAGCGCTCGGAACGGGTCAGCTCGACGCCCACCCAGAACCGCTCGTCGTCCTCCTGGTGCACCACCACGTCCGCACTCGACGGGGTGCCCACGGTGTGCCGCCAGACCCGGTTCGGCCGCCAGGCGTCGTCGACCGTGACGTAGAACAGCGTCGAGGCGTCGCTCGACCAGGCGGTGCCGTAGAAGGTGTCCGGGACCTCGTCCGGGAGCGCCTCGCCGGTCTGGAGATCCTTGATCCGCAGCGTGAAGCGCTCGTCGCCGGAGAAGTCGGTCGAGTAGGCCAGCCAGCGCCCGTCGGGGCTCACGTCGAACGCGCCCAGGGAGAAGAAGTCATGCCCCTCGGCGAGCGTGTTGCCGTCGAGCAGCACCTCCTCGCCGTCGAGCGGGGCGCCGTCCGCGCTGACCGGCGGCGTGGTCTCGCCGTCGCGGACGGCGCGGCGGCAGTGCACGCCGTACTGCTGGCCCTCGACCGTGCGCGTGTAGTACCAGTAGCCGTCCTTGCGGGTCGGCACCGACAGGTCGGTCTCCTGGGTGCGCCGGCGGGTCTCCTCGAACAGCTCCGCGCGCAGCCCCGCCAGGTGCGCGGTGCGCGCCTCGGTGTACGCGTTCTCCGCGGTCAGGTAGGCGATCGTCTCCGGGTCGTCCTTGGCGGCCAGCCAGGCGTACTCGTCGACGACGGTGTCGCCGTGGTGGGTCCGGTCGGCCGGAACGCGCTTCGCGACGGGGGCAGGCGACGGCTCCAGGTCGCGGCGCGGCGATCGACGCGCCGAGCGGGAGTTGTCGAAAGTCTCGGTGGTCACGGGCGTCACGTTACCGGCCGGCGGGCCGCCGACCGGGCCGCGCGCCGCCGAAATCCGGCGACTCGCCGCAGGGCTTTCGAACATGTGTACGATAACCGCCATGGCGGCTGCAGCGCGTTCCACCGATCGACCCGGAGCCCTCGAGATCACCCGGAAGCTGGCGGAGATCTGCGGTCCGCCGTTCGCCCGTTTCGCCGGCCCGGCCGACGAGGTGGCCGGGCGGACGGCCCGCTGGGTGGCCGTGCCGGGCGGCCCGCACGCCGCCGCCGAGGTGCTCCGGCTGGCCGCGGCCCACGACCTGACCGTCGTGCCCCGCGGCGCCGGCACGAAGATCGACTGGGGTGCCGCCCCGGCGCAGGTCGACATCATGCTCGACACCGGCCGGCTGGCCGGGGTCTGGCACGAGCCGCACGCCTCCGCGGTGGCCGAGATCGGTGCCGGCACCCCGCTCCGGGCCGTGCAGGCCACTCTGGAGCGCAGCGGCCGGCGCCTCCCGGTCGACGCGCCCTCCCCCGGGGCGACGCTGGGCGGGGTGCTGGCCGCCGACGAGGCCGGCCCGCTGCGCCACCGCCACGGCAGTCCCTGCGCCCAGCTCGTCGGGGTGCGCTACCTCGACGCCGACGGCGAGCTGGTCAGCGTGGGGGAGCCGGGCACCGCGCTGCTCGGCCGAGCTGGGCCGGCACTGGGCGGTGGGGCATCGCGTGGTCGGGCCCTGGGTGGTGCGACGCGGGGCGGTGCGGCATCGGGTGGTGCGACGCCGGGTGGTGGGGCGCCGGGCGGTGCGGCCGCCCTCTTCGGGGCGGCCGAGGTGCCGGGGCTCGACGTGGCCCGGCTGCTCTGCGGCTCGCAGGGCGGCCTCGGGGTGCTGGTCTCGGCCACCATGCGGGTGCAGGCCGTGCCGGCCGGGCGGGTCTGGGTGTCGCGTCCGGTGTGGACGCCGCTGGAGGTGCACGACCTGGTCCGGGCGGTGCTCGCCGCCCGGCTCGACCCGTCGGCCGTCGAGCTGGACCTGCCGGTGCCCGTGCCGCTGCCGCGCCGGCGGATCCCCGCGACCCACCCGTCCGTGGTCAACCGGCCCGACCATCCGGCGGTGACCGGCCGGCCGGGGCGGCCGACCGCCGCGGGCAGCCTGGTGGTGCTGCTGGAAGGCGGTCCGGCCGACGTGGCGGAGCGGGCCGACCGGCTCGTCGCGCTGCTCGGCCCCGAGGCCGTGGTCAACCACGCCGCCCCCGAGTGGTGGGGCCGCTACCCGTTCGCCCCCGGCGACACCGCACTGCGGATCGAGGTGCCCATCAACGACCTGCACGCCGCCGTCTACGCGCTGCGCGACGCGGCCGGCACCCCCGTCCCGGTCCGCGGCTCGGCCGGGATCGGCGCCGTGCACGCGGCGCTGCCCGGCTCACTGCCGCCCGAGCGGGTCGCCTCGATCCTCGCCGCGGTCCGGGGCGTGCTCCTCGCCCGCCAGGGTCGCTGCGTGGTGGTCTCCGCGCCCGCACCGGTCCGCCGGGCCGTCGACCTGTGGGGCGAGCTGCCGACCCTGCCCCGCCTCCGCACGGCCAAGGCCCACCTGGACCCCCATCACCGCCTGGCCCCCGGCCGCCTCCCAGGCGGCCTCTAGCCTCGGTGATCATGAAGTTGGCGGCGACAAACCGGGCACCTACTGCCGCTAACTTCATGATCAACGGGGTTGGCGCCCAGGGGGAGAGGGTCAGAGGGCGTCGTTGCGGAGGACCAGGACGGCTATGTCGTCGCGCGGGGGTTCCACCGAGAAGGCGATCGCTGTGGCGCGGAGGCGGGCGGCCACCACGTCCGCCGAGTAGCCGGCCAGGGGCGCCGCCGCCTCGCGCAGGCGGTCGGTGCCGAACAACTCCCGGCCGCGCCGGCGCTCGGTGACCCCGTCGGTGTAGAAGATCAGTGCGTCGCCCGGCTTGAGCGCGATCTCGGCGGTCGGGGTGGTGATCGAGTCGAGCAGCCCGAGGGCCGTGCCGCCGGTGCCGACGAAGCCCGCCCCGCCGCCGCCGTGCAGCAGCACGGGCCGGTCGTGCCCGGCCAGGTGCAGGGAGACGTCGAGCTGGTCGCCGTCGCCCGGCCCGACCGCCGCCAGCGCGAGCGTGCAGTAGCGGCCGCCGCCCCGCTCGACCAGCGTCTCGTTGAGCCGGCCGAGCACCTCCGGCAGCGGCTTGCCGTCGCCGACGAGCACCCGGATCACGTCCCGGACCAGCCCGGTCACCGCCGCCGCCTGCACGCCCTTGCCGGAGACGTCGCCGACGACCACGAGCCACCGGCCGTCCGGCAGCGGCACCACGTCGTAGAAGTCGCCGCCGACCTCGGCGTCGTCGCCGGTCGGCACGTACTCGGCGGCGAAGCCGATGCCCTCGACCACCGGGAGCACCGGCGGCAGCAGCGACTGCTGGAGGGTCTGCGCGACCCGCCGGCGCTCGGCGTGGATCCGGGCGTTCTCGATGGCCAGGGCGGCCCGCCGGGCCACGTCCTCCAGCACCGACACCTCGTCGGGGTCGTGCCGGTGCCGCTGGTGACGGCCCACGGCCAGGGTGCCGAGCCGCTGACCACGGGCGATCAGGGGTACGGCGAAGCCCTCCATCGGCCCGCTCAGCGGCACCTGTGTCGCGCTCCGGGAGGACTCCCGCAGCCGGGCCTGGATCGAGTCGGGCCCGGTCTCCTGGAGCACCCGGTGCAGCTGCGGCAGCACCGCCTCGTCGGCGTGGCTGGCCGCGGCGAGCCGCAGCCGCCCCCACTCGTCGGTGGTGTGCACGGCGCACCACTGGCCGAGCCGGGGCACCACGAGGTGCGGGACGAGCGCCATGGTCAGCTCGACGTCCAGCGACTGGGCCAGCAGTTCGCTCGCCTCGGCCAGGAAGGTCAGCCAGGCCGACCGGCGTACGTCGGCCCGGCGCAGCCGGTCGTTCTCCAGGTGCAGGGAGAGCCGCTCGGCGGCCAGCACCGCGAGCGGCCGGGCGTACGCCGACGGCGCCGCGTCCAGCTCCAGCTCCCCGGCGTAGGGGCGGTGCACGGCGAGCGGGACGCGCAGCAGCTCGTTGCCCTCGCGGGGCTGCCGGCCGTAGCGGGCGAGCACCTGGCTGCCCTGCCCGTCGCCGCGGTCCAGCCGTACCACCCCGCCGGCCGCCCCGACCATCTCGGCGACCCGGCTCAGTAGCCCGGCGGCGAACTCGGGCAGCGGGTCGTCCGCGTACGGGTCGGGGGTGGTCTGCATGAGCTCGCTCATCGCGGCGGCGCTCGGCGTGCCCCCGTCGCTCGGTGCGCTGGTGGTCAGCACCGGGCGGGCCTCGGCCGGTCGGGAGGTCGGAGCGAGGTCGGGCCGGTCGAGCCGGAACCAGACTCCCTTGCCCGTCGGCAGGTAGGTGGTGCCCCAGCGGCTGGCGAAGTGGTCGACCAGCAGCAGCCCGCGGCCCCGCTCGGCCACCTCGGTGATGTCGGAGGTGGTGTTCCGGACGCCGACCATCAGCTCGTCGACCGGGCCGGAGGCGAAGTCGGTCACCGTGACGGTCAGCCCCGCCGGGTCGGCTTCGACCTCGATGTCCAGTTCGGTGCGCGCGTGCTCGACCGCGTTGGTGGTGAGTTCGGTGGTCAGCAGCAGCGCCTCGTTGAGCAGCTCGTGCAGGTCCGCCTCGGCGAGCACCGAGCGCACCAGCGCCCGGGCCGCGGCGGGCGTGCGCCGGTCGGCGGGGAGGCGAACCCGCCGGACGTGCTCGTCCGAGCCGCCGTTCATGGCCGGCCCCGCCTCCGCTGACACCTCCGTATCCTCCACCGCCGCCGCCCCGGGTGCCAAGCCGCTCCGCCGATCCGGTCGGCGCGGGACAGATCGGGCGTGGCGTCCGCTCGGTATCGATGGCCTCGACGCGACACGCGGCAGAATGGTGGGATGGCCGCGTGTCGGCACGAGCCTGATGGCCCCCGAGCTGAGCGAGGAAATGAATGACCACGGCGAAACAACCGGTAGCCGGGGACGACCACGAGGTGCTCCTCGGTGAACTGGTCGAGGCGCTGCGACGGGTCCGTCGCGGTGACCTCCGGGTCCGCCTGCCCCGACGGGCCGGCCTGGCCGGCGAGGTGGCGGACTCCTTCAACGACGTGGTGTCGCTCCAGGAGCGGCAGCACCTGGACCTGCGCCGGATCAGCCGGGTGGTCGGCCGCGACGGCCGGCTCACCGAGCGGCTGGACGACGAGGGCCTGGACGGCTCCTGGGCCGAGGGGCAGCGGGCGGTCAACTCGCTGATCGACGACCTGGGCCGCCCGACCACGGAGATCGCCCGGGTGATCGTGGCGGTGGCCGACGGCGACCTGTCCCAGCACATGGCGCTGGAGATCGACGGCCGGCCGCTGCGCGGTGAGTACCTGCGGATCGGCCGGACCGTGAACACGATGGTCGACCAGCTCTCGTCGTTCGCCGACGAGGTGACCCGGGTGGCCCGGGAGGTGGGCACCGAGGGCAAGCTGGGCGGCCAGGCCGATGTCCGTGGCGTCGCCGGCACCTGGAAGGACCTCACCGATTCGGTGAACACCATGGCGTCGAACCTCACCGGCCAGGTGCGCTCGATCTCCCAGGTGGCGACGGCGGTGGCGAAGGGCGACCTGTCGCAGAAGATCACGGTCGGCGCCCGCGGCGAGGTGGCCGAGCTGGCCGACACGATGAACTCGCTCACCGAGACGCTGCGGCTCTTCGCCGAGCAGGTGACCCGGGTGGCCCGCGAGGTGGGCACCGACGGGAAGCTCGGCGGCCAGGCCGAGGTGCCGAACGTGGCCGGCACGTGGAAGGACCTGACCGACAGCGTCAACTCGATGGCGTCGAACCTGACCAGCCAGGTCCGCAACATCGCCCAGGTTTCGACGGCGGTGGCCCGCGGCGACCTGTCCCAGAAGATCACCGTGGCCGCACAGGGCGAGATCCTGGAGCTGAAGGACACCGTGAACACGATGGTGGACCAGCTGTCGTCGTTCGCCGACGAGGTGACCCGGGTGGCCCGCGAGGTGGGCATCGAGGGCAAGCTGGGCGGGCAGGCCCAGGTGCGCGGGGTCTCCGGCACCTGGCGCGACCTGACCGAGAACGTGAACCAGCTCGCCGGCAACCTCACCAGCCAGGTCCGGAACATCTCGCAGGTCTCCACGGCGGTGGCCAAGGGTGACCTGTCGCAGAAGATCACGGTGGACGCGCAGGGCGAGATCCTGGAGCTGAAGAACACCGTCAACACCATGGTCGACCAGCTCTCCTCGTTCGCCGACGAGGTGACCCGCGTGGCCCGTGAGGTGGGCACCGAGGGCAAGCTGGGCGGCCAGGCCCAGGTGAAGGGCGTGTCCGGCACCTGGCGGGACCTGACCGACAACGTGAACTCGATGGCGTCGAACCTGACCAGCCAGGTGCGGAACATCGCCTCGGTCACCACCGCGGTCGCCAAGGGCGACCTGGGCCAGAAGATCACCGTGGATGCCCGGGGCGAGATCCTGGAGCTGAAGTCGACGGTCAACACGATGGTGGACCAGCTGTCGTCGTTCGCCGACGAGGTGACCCGGGTGGCCCGTGAGGTGGGCACCGAGGGCAAGCTCGGCGGCCAGGCCCAGGTACGCGGCGTCGCCGGCACCTGGCGCGACCTCACCGACAACGTGAACTCGATGGCGTCGAACCTGACCGCCCAGGTGCGGAACATCGCCCAGGTGTCGACGGCGGTGGCCAAGGGTGACCTGTCGCAGAAGATCACGGTGGACGCGCAGGGCGAGATCCTGGAGCTGAAGTCGACGGTCAACACGATGGTGGACCAGCTGTCGTCGTTCGCCGACGAGGTGACCCGGG
>NZ_FMCS01000002.1 GCF_900091435.1 Micromonospora chaiyaphumensis | reverse complement strand
GCCGACGAGGTGACCCGGGTGGCCCGTGAGGTGGGCACCGAGGGCAAGCTCGGCGGCCAGGCCCAGGTACGCGGCGTCGCCGGCACCTGGCGCGACCTCACCGACAACGTGAACTCGATGGCGTCGAACCTGACCGCCCAGGTGCGGAACATCGCCCAGGTGTCGACGGCGGTGGCCAAGGGTGACCTGTCGCAGAAGATCACGGTGGACGCGCAGGGCGAGATCCTGGAGCTGAAGTCGACGGTCAACACGATGGTGGACCAGCTGTCGTCGTTCGCCGACGAGGTGACCCGGGTGGCCCGTGAGGTGGGCACGGAGGGCAAGCTGGGCGGCCAGGCGCAGGTGAAGGGCGTGAGCGGCACCTGGCGGGACCTGACCGACAACGTGAACTCGATGGCGTCGAACCTGACCAGCCAGGTGCGGAACATCGCCTCGGTCACCACCGCCGTGGCCAAGGGCGACCTGGGTCAGAAGATCACGGTGGACGCGCAGGGCGAGATCCTGGAGCTGAAGAACACCGTCAACACCATGGTCGACCAGCTGTCCTCGTTCGCCGACGAGGTCACCCGGGTGGCCCGTGAGGTCGGCATCGAGGGCAAGCTGGGCGGTCAGGCCCAGGTGAAGGGGGTCAGCGGCACCTGGCGCGACCTCACCGAGAACGTCAACCAGCTCGCCTCGACCCTGACCACCCAGCTCCGGGCGATCTCCCAGGTCTCCACCTCGGTGACCCGCGGTGACCTGACCCAGCGGATCAACGTGAAGGCGCAGGGCGAGGTCGCCGAGCTGAAGGACAACATCAACCAGATGATCGTCACCCTCCGGGAGACGACCAAGAAGAACGCCGAGCAGGGCTGGCTCGACTCGAACCTCGCCCGGATCGGCGGCCTGCTCCAGGGCCAGCGGGATCTCGGCGAGGTCTGCCGCATGATCATGATGGAGGTGACCCCGCTGGTCGACGCGCAGCTCGGCGCGTTCTTCCTGGCGGACAGCTCCGAGGGGAGCATGCGGCTGCGGCTCACCGCCTCCTACGGGTACGTCGCCCGCGGGCACGACGTGACCTTCGGGCCGGGCGAGGGGCTGGTCGGGCAGGCCGCCCTGTCCCGGCGGACCATCCGGGTCAACACCCAGCCCGACGGGCGCCTGGTGCTCCGTTCCGGCCTGGCCGAGACGCCCCCGGCCGACCTCGTGGTGCTGCCGGTCCTCTTCGAGGGCGAACTGCTCGGCGTGATCGAGTTCGCCGGGGTCACCACCTTCTCCGAGCTGCACCTGGCGTTCCTGGAGCGGCTCGTGCTCACCATCGGCGTCGCGGTCAACACCATCCAGGCCAACCGGCGTACGGAGGAGCTGCTCGCGCAGTCGCAGCGGCTGGCGCACGAGATGCAGGAGCAGTCGGCGGAGCTCCAACGCACCAACGCCGAGCTGGAGGACAAGGCGAAGCTGCTCTCCGAGCAGAAGACCAACATCGAGACGCAGAACCGGGAGATCGAGCTGGCCCGGCTCGGCCTGGAGGAGAAGGCGCAGCAGCTCACGCGGGCGTCGGCGTACAAGTCGGAGTTCCTGGCCAACATGAGCCACGAGTTGCGTACGCCGTTGAACTCGCTGCTCCTGCTGGCCCGGCTGCTCGCCGAGAACCCGGAGCAGAATTTGAGCCCGAAGCAGATCGAGTTCGCCCGGACCATCCACGGCGCCGGGTCGGACCTGCTCTCCCTGATCGACGACATCCTCGACCTGTCGAAGATCGAGGCCGGCCGGATGGACGTGGAGCCGACCGAGATCCACTTCTCGGAGATCCGCAGCTACGTCGAGCAGGCGTTCGCGCCGCAGGCCGAGGAGAAGGGCCTCGACTTCCAGGTACGCGTCAGCAAGGACCTGCCGCCGGCGCTGGTCACCGACGCCCAGCGGTTGCAGCAGATCCTGCGCAACCTGCTCTCCAACGCCGTGAAGTTCACCGACAACGGCGCGGTCACCCTGCGCATCGCGCCGGCCGCCGAGAACGCGGTGTTCGACGTGCCGGCGCTGACCAACGCCCGGCAGGTCATCGCGTTCACGGTGATCGACACCGGCATCGGCATCTCGGACGACAAGCTCTCGCTGATCTTCGAGGCGTTCCAGCAGGCCGACGGCACCACGAGCCGGCGCTACGGCGGCACCGGCCTGGGCCTGTCGATCAGCCGGGACCTGGCCCGCCTGCTCGGCGGCACGATCACCGTGGCCTCCGCGCCCGGGCAGGGGTCGACGTTCACCCTCTTCGTACCCGATGTGCTGGCACCGGACGCGGTGGTGGCGCCGGCGCCGCCCTCGCCGCAGCGCGCGGGCCTGCCGTCGTCCCTGCTCATGCCCATGGAGCTGCCGCAGCCGCAGGAGACTCCGGCGACCCGCCGGCTGGAGGGCGTGACCGTTCTGATCATCGACGACGACGTCCGGAACGTGTTCGCGCTGACCTCCGCGTTGGAACTTCACGGCATGGCCGTGTTGTACTCGGACAACGGGGCGGACGGCGTCCGCCAACTGGCCGAGCATCCGGAGGTGGACATCGTGTTGATGGACGCGATGATGCCGGACCAGGACGGCTACGAGACGACCGCGCAGATCCGCCGCAACCACCGCTTCGCGGACCTGCCCATCGTGTTCCTGACGGCGAAGGCGATGCCCGGTGACCGGGAATCGGCGATCGCGGCCGGGGGCAGCGACTACATCACCAAGCCGGTGGATCTGGACGAGCTGATCGAACTGATGGCGTCCTGGATCGGCCGGAGCCGAGGCGAGGAGACTCCGTGACCCAGATGGCCAAGGCGCTGCTGGTGGACGACCGGCGGGAGAACCTGATGGCCCTGGAGGCGATCCTCCAGGGGCTTCCGGTCCAGTCGGTCGCCGTGGAGAGCGGTGAGGCGGCGCTCAAGCAGCTCCTGGTGGACGACTTCGCGGTGATCCTGCTGGACGCCCAGATGCCGGACATGGACGGCTTCGAGACCGCCACCCACATCAAGCGGCGGGAGCGGACCCGGCACGTGCCGATCATCTTCCTCACCGCCGCGGACAAGGACGCCCAGCTCGCCCTGCGGGGCTACGCGGTCGGCGCAGTCGACTACCTGACCAAGCCCTTCGACCCGTGGGTGCTGCGGGCGAAGGTGTCGGTCTTCGTCGAGCTGTGGGTGAAGACCCGGCAGCTCGCCGCCCAGTCGGACCTGGTGCGGGAGCGCGACGCCCAGTGGCGGGTGCTCACCGACGCGGTCGACGAGGCGACCGCGCTGCTGCGGGCCGACGACGACCCGGAGTCCCGGGAGCGTGCGGTGGACCTGCTGGAGCAGGCCCGCTGGGGCAACAACGCCTGAGGGTTCAGGCGTCGGCCCGGTCGCCGTGCCCCGTCGCGGCGCGCCGGGCCCGCCACCGTTCGCCGAGGGCGTCGATCTCCTCCTGTACGAAGAGGAAGAAGTCCCGCATCTCGGCCACCCGCTCGCCGGCCGGGGTGTTCCGCCCGTGCAGCGCGTCCACCCCGCCGTTGGCGATGTCGATGAAGTTCTTGTAGAGGCCCGTCTTGGTGATGGTGGCCTCGTACCAGGCGTTGGCCGGCATCCGGTAGCGGTCCCGCCGGGAACCCTTGACCGGCTCGCGGACCAGGATGGCGAACTGGGTGAGGTAGCGCACGGCGCCGGAGACGGCCGCCGCGCTCACCCCCAGCCGCTCGGCGATCTCGGCGGCGGTCAGCGGCTCGTCGGCGCTCATCACGGTGAACAGCACCCGGCCGGCCATCCGGGGAAAGCCGACCTCCGCGAAGGCCATCGCCATCCGTTCGACGAAGAGGTGGACCTCTTCCTCGTCCCGGTGGGGCGGCCCTGTCATCGGTGTCGTCTCGCTCATCACACCTGATCGTCTCTCAGCTCTCACTGTCTTCACAAGTTTGTGAAACGAGCGTAGCTTCCGAAGTATGGAAACTCCCATTGAGGTGTCCGGCCTGGTGAAGACATTCGGCCGCACCCGAGCCCTCGACGGACTCGACCTGACCGTCCGTGCCGGCGAGGTGCACGGCTTCCTGGGCCCCAACGGCTCCGGCAAGTCGACCACGATCCGGGTGCTGCTCGGTCTGCTGCGGGCGGACGCGGGGGCCGTCCGGCTGCTCGGCGGCGACCCGTGGCGGGACGCCGTCGCCCTGCACCGCCGGCTCGCGTACGTGCCCGGCGACGTCACCCTCTGGCCCAACCTGAGCGGGGGCGAGGTGATCGACCTGCTCGGCCGGCTGCGCGGCGGGCTCGACCCGAAGCGCCGCGCCGAGCTGCTGGAGTCCTTCGAGCTGGACCCGCGCAAGAAGGGCCGGGCCTACTCCAAGGGCAACCGGCAGAAGGTCGGTCTGGTCGCGGCGCTCGCCTCCGACGTCGAGCTGCTCATCCTCGACGAGCCCACCTCCGGGCTCGACCCCCTCATGGAGGAGGTCTTCCAGCACTGGGTACGCCGGGCCAAGCAGGACGGCCGCACGGTGCTGCTCTCCAGCCACATCCTGGCCGAGGTCGAGGCGCTCTGCGACCGGGTGACGATCATCCGGAACGGCCGGGCCGTCGAGTCCGGCACCCTCACCGAACTGCGCCACCTGCACCGCACGTCGATCGACGCCGAGGTGACCGCCCCGCTCGACGGGCTGGCCGACCTGGCCGGCGTGCACGACCTGCGGGTGGACGGCAACCGGGTGCGCTTCGACGTGGACTCCGCCGCGCTGGACGTCGCCCTGCGGCGCCTCACCGAGCTGGGCGTCCGCAGCCTGGTCAGCACGCCGCCCACGCTGGAGGAGCTGTTCCTGCGGCACTACGAGGCCGTCCCCGAGGAGCTGGCCCGATGAGCACCCTCACCGGCACGTGGCCCCTGGCGCGGCTCGTCCTGCGGCGGGACCGCCTCGTGCTCCCGCTCTGGGTGCTGGTCCTCGCCGTGCTGCCGATGACGTACGCCACCAGCTTCTTCGAGCTGTTCCCGACCGACGCCGAGCGGGCCGCGTACGCCGCCGGCACCGCCCGCAACCCCTCGATCGTCGCGCTGCTCGGCCCGGTCTACGGGGAGAGCGTCGGCGCGCTGACCGCCCAGCGGTGCGGCTTCCTGCTGGTCATCGTCGCGCTGGCCAGCCTGCTGACCGTGATCCGGCACACCCGCGTCGAGGAGGAGGCCGGCCGGCGGGAACTGCTCGGTGGAGCGGTGCTCGGCCGGCACGCCGGGCTGACCGCCGCGCTGCTCGTCACGTACGCGGCCGACCTGTTGCTCGGCCTCCTCAGCGCGGCCGGGCTGGCGTCCACCGGGCTGCCCGCCGCCGGCTCGTGGGCGTACGGCCTCGGCACCGCGCTCACCGGCGTGGTCTTCGCCACCCTCGGCGGGCTGGCCGCCCAGCTCACCGAGACGGCGGGCGGTGCCCGGGGCATCGGCATCGCCGTCCTCGGCGCCGCGTTCGCGCTGCGGATGGTCGGTGACACCGCCAGCAACGACTGGCCCAGTTGGCTCTCCCCGCTGGGGTGGGCGCCCCGGATCCGGCCCTTCGAGGGGGAGCGCTGGTGGGTGCTGGCGCTGCCGCTGGTCGCGTCGGCGCTGCTCGCCGCGGTCGCGTACCCGGTCTCGGTGCGCCGTGACCTGGGCGCCGGGGTGCTGCCGCCCCGGCTCGGGCCGGCCGGCGCCGGCCGGGGGCTCGCCGGGCCGTTCGGGCTGGCCTGGCGGCTGCACCGGGGGCAGATCCTCTGGTGGTCGGTCGGCTTCGGCCTGCTCGGGCTGATCCTCGGCGGCGCCGCGGAGGCGGCCGGCCGCTCGGTCGAGGGCAACCCGCAGCTGGAGGACATCATGGCCCGGATCGGCGGGGCCTCCGGCCTGGCCGACGCCTACCTGGGCGCCACGCTCAGCCTGGCCGGGCTGGCCGCGGCGGGCTACGGCATCCAGGCCGCGCTGCGGATGCGCGCCGAGGAGTCCGCCGGGCACGCCGAACCGGTGCTCGCCACCGGCACGCACCGCTCCACCTGGCTGCTGTCGCACGTCGTGTTCGCGCTGGTCGGCCCGGTCGTGGTGCTCGCCGTGACGGGCCTGGCCACCGGCCTGACGTACGGCCTCAGCGTGCACGACGTGTCCCGGGAGCTGCCCCGGATGCTCGGCCTCGGGCTGGCCCAGGTGCCCGCCGCCTGGGTGCTGGCCGGGCTCGCCGTGCTGCTCTACGGCCTGCTGCCCCGGCTCGCCCCGGTGGCCTGGGCGGTGCTGGCGGTCTGTGTCCTGCTCGGCCAGCTCGGCGCGGTGCTCGAACTCGACCAGTGGCTGCTGGACCTGTCCCCGTTCACGCACACCCCGCAGGTCCTCCGCGACACCTGGAGCGCCACACCGCTCTGGACCCTGGCCGTCGTGGCGCTGGCCCTGGCGGCAGCCGGCCTGACGGCCTTCCGCCGCCGCGACGTCCCGGTCACCTGACCGCCCGCGCCCAGTTGATCAAGAAGTTTGCGTCAGGAAGCCAGCTCCGGCAGACGCAAACTTCTTGATCAACGCCGAGCGGGGCGGCGGGTCAGGGGGCTGTTTCGTTGCGGATCATCAGGGCGCTGCGGAGGCCGGTGATGTCCAGGACGCGCAGGAGGAAGTCGCCGACGTTGCTCAGGACCAGCAGGCTCTGGGCGTGACTGGCCTTGCGGCTGAGCACCACGAGGGTGCCGAGCCCCTGCGAGTCACAGAAGGTGACCCCGCCCAGGTCGAGCACGATGCGCGGCGGGGGATCGGCCAGCACCTCGTTGACGACCGTCGACAGCTGGGCGGCCGTGAGCATGTCGATCTCACCGGCGAGGCGAAGCACGGCTTCGTCACCCGTCCGGTGTAGCGTGATGGACAGTTCGGCACGATCCACCCGGTCAGCCTATCGCGATCTCGACCAACGGGCCCGTCGAGCGACCCGCCGGTCGGTGGCCCGCGCCGAACGGACGAGGGCGTGAGCCCGGTAACCCTCGGTGCGGGGTGCCTGCCGATCAGCCGCCCGGCGCTGACACAATGGCGGCATCGTGACCGATACCTTTTCCGCCGGATCCGGCCGCTACCCGGCCGACGCACCGGCCTCCGAGGCCCTGTTCGACCGCGCCAAGGCCATCGTGCCCGGCGGGGTCAACTCCCCCGTACGCGCGTTCCGTGCCGTCGGCGGCACCCCGCGCTTCATGGTCCGGGGGGAGGGTCCGTGGCTCTTCGACGCCGACGGTCGCCGCTACGTCGACCTGGTCTGCTCCTGGGGCCCGCTGATCCTCGGTCACGCCCACCCGGCGGTGGTCGAGGCGCTGCGCGAGGCCGCCGCGCTCGGCACCAGCTTCGGCACCCCGACCCCGGGCGAGGTCGACCTGGCCGCCGAGATCGTCGCGCGTACCCCGGTGGAGCAGGTCCGCCTGGTCAACTCGGGCACCGAGGCGACCATGTCGGCGATCCGGCTGGCCCGCGGCTTCACCGGCCGGGCCAAGATCGTCAAGTTCTCCGGCTGCTACCACGGCCACTCCGACGCGCTGCTGGCCGCCGCCGGCTCGGGCGTGGCCACCTTCGGGCTGCCCGACTCGCCCGGCGTCACCGGGGCGGCGGCGGGCGACACCATCGTGCTGCCGTACAACGACCTGCGCGCGGTCGAGGAGGCCTTCGCCGCCGAGGGCCCGCACATCGCGGCGATCATCACCGAGGCGGCCGCCGGCAACATGGGCGTGATCGCCCCGCGCGGCGACTTCAACCAGCAGCTCGCCCGGATCGCCCACGCGCACGGCGCGCTGCTGATCGTCGACGAGGTGATGACCGGGTTCCGGGTCTCCCGCGCCGGCTGGCACGGCCTCGACCCCTCCGACGCTGACCTGTGGACGTACGGGAAGGTCATGGGCGGTGGCCTGCCCGCCGCGGCGTTCGGCGGGCGCGCGGAGATCATGGCGAAGCTGGCCCCGGCGGGCCCGGTCTACCAGGCCGGCACGCTCTCCGGTAACCCCCTCGCCTGCGCCGCCGGCCTGGCCACGCTGCGGCTGGCCGACGACGCGCTCTACCGCCGCCTCGACGAGACGGCCGCCGCCGTGGGCAAGCTCGCCACCGAGGCGCTGGCCGCCGCCGGGGTCCCGCACCGCCTGTCCTGCGCGGGCAACATGTTCTCGATCTTCTTCACCGACGCCGACGTGGCCGACTACGACAGCGCGCGCACCCAGCAGGTGCCGGCGTTCAAGGCGTTCTTCCACGCCATGCTCGCCGCCGGCGTCTACCTGCCGCCGAGCGCGTTCGAGTCGTGGTTCGTGTCGGCGGCGATCGACGACGCCGCCCTGGAGCAGATCGCCGCGGCCCTGCCCGAGGCGGCGACGGCGGCGGCAGCGGCAGGACACGGGGGGTAGAACGGTGAGCGAGACGGTGGTCCACGTGCTGCGGCACGGCGAGGTGCACAACCCGGACGGCATCCTCTACGGCCGGCTGCCCGGCTTCCGCCTCTCCGAGCTGGGCGTCCAGATGGCCAAGGCCGCCGCGCAGGCGCTCGCCGAGCGCACCGTGGTGCACGTGGTGGCCAGCCCGCTCGAGCGCGCCCAGCAGACCGCCGAGCCGATCGCCGCCCAGTTCGGCCTGCCGGTCGGGGTGGACGAGCGGCTCATCGAGAGCGCGAACTGGTTCGAGGGCAAGAAGGTCTCGCCGGGCGACGGCTCGTTCCGCGACCCGCGCAACTGGTGGGTGCTGCGCGACCCGGTCACCCCGTCCTGGGGCGAGGCCTACCGGGTGATCGCCGAGCGGATGTTCGGCGCGCTGCACGCCGCCCGGGTCGCCGCCGAGGGGCGCGAGGCCGTGCTCGTCTCCCACCAGCTCCCCATCTGGACCCTGCGCCGCTACGTCGAGCGCAAGCGGCTCTGGCACGACCCGCGCCGGCGGCAGTGCGGCCTGGCCAGCCTCACCTCGTTCCACTTCGACGGCGCCAAGATCGTCGGCATCGGCTACTCCGAGCCCGCGGCCCACCTGGTCTCGATCTCGCCGACCGCCCGGACGGCCAAGGGAGCCTGATGCCCAGCCGGAGGCTCGTCGCCGCCCTGCTCGCCGCCGTCACCGCCGCGACGGCGCTGGCCGGCTGCTCCTCCGGCAGCGAGGAGAGCCGCTGCGCGAGCGACGGCGTCACCATCACCTGCGCCCCCGACCAGCGGTCGAAGACCCCGAAGGTGAGCGGTGAGCTGCTCACCGGCGGCAGCTACGACATCTCGCAGGCCCGCGGCCAGGTCGTCGTGGCCAACTTCTGGGGCTCCTGGTGCGCGCCCTGCCGGGCGGAGGCCGACGACCTGGAGGCCGTGTACCAGGCCACCAAGGCGTCCGGTGTGACCTTCCTCGGCATCAACGTGCAGGACAGCAAGGACAAGGCGATCGCGTTCGAGGAGGGCCGGGTCACCTACCCGAGCCTCTTCGACCCGGCCAGCCGGCAGGCGCTCAACTTCGACATCCCGCCCAACACCACGCCGGCGACCGTCGTCCTGGACCGCGAGGGCCGGGTCGCCGTGGTGATCCGCCGGGCGATCACCCGGGACGAGCTCCAGCCCATCGTCGAGCGGGTCGCCGCCGAGCAGCCCGCGTCCGGTTCCCGCTGATGGGCGAGACCTTCCGCCAGCTCGCCGAGTCCGGCCCGCTGCTGCTGGCCGTCGGGGCCGCGGCGCTCGCCGGGCTGGTCAGCTTCCTGTCCCCGTGCGTCCTGCCGCTGATGCCCGGCTACCTGTCGTACGTCACCGGGCTGGCCGGTGCGGACCTGGAGGGCCGGAGCGCGCGGAAGGGCCCGCCTCCGGTAGCGGACGGGACACCGGTCAACCCCGCCGGCGGCGCGGGGGTCGCCCTGGCGACGGCACCGGCCACCCGGTCGGCGGTCGCCGTCAAGGGGCGGGTGCTGGCCGGCACGCTGCTCTTCATCGCCGGCTTCACCGCCGTGTTCGTCGCCACCGCGATCCTCTTCTCCGGTGTCGGCAAGCTCTTCTTCCAGTACGAGCGCACGCTGGAGATCGTCATCGGTGCCCTGGTCGTCGTGCTCGGCCTCGGCTACCTGGGCGTGGTCCCCGGGATGCAGCGCGAGTTCCGCATCCGGCGGCTCCCCGCCGCCGGGCTGCTCGGCGCCCCGGTGCTCGGCGCGGTCTTCGCGCTGAGCTGGTTGCCGTGCACCGGCCCGACCCTCGGCGCCGTGCTCGGCATGGCCACCGTCGACGGGCGGACCGACCGGGCCGTGCTGCTCGCCGTGGCGTACTGCCTCGGGCTGGGGGTACCGTTCGTCGTCTTCGGGCTGGGCTTCCACCGCCTGCTCGGGGTGTTCCGCGCCGTCCGCCGCAACAGCCGCTGGGTCACCCGGATCGGCGGCGCGCTGCTGATCCTGATCGGCGTGGCGCTGGTCACCGGCGGCTGGCAGGACTTCGTGATCTGGTTGCAGACGCACGTGGGCGTGGGCGAGGTGAGCATCTGATGACGACCGTGGACGACCGGCCGGCCGCGCCGCCCGCCGGGGCGCCCCGGCGACGAATCCACCCCGTGCTGGCCCTGCTGCGCAACTCGTGGCGGCAGCTCACCAGCATGCGTACGGCCCTGATCCTGCTCTTCCTGCTGGCGATCGCCGCCATTCCCGGCTCGGTGCTGCCGCAGCGCGGGGTCAGCCCGGAGAAGGTCAACGAGTACTTCGTCGACCACCCCGACCTGGCGCCCCGGCTCCAGCAGCTGGGCATGTTCGAGGTGTTCGGCTCGGTCTGGTTCTCGGCCATCTACCTGCTGCTGTTCACCTCGCTGGTCGGCTGCATCCTGCCCCGGGCCCGCGACCACGTCCGCGCGCTGCGGATGCGGCCGCCCGCCGCCCCGAAGCGCCTGGAGCGGCTGCCCCAGCACGCGGTGCTGGAGGCCCCG
The DNA here is from genome assembly GCF_900091435.1 of Micromonospora chaiyaphumensis. Taxonomy (GTDB): domain Bacteria; phylum Actinomycetota; class Actinomycetes; order Mycobacteriales; family Micromonosporaceae; genus Micromonospora; species Micromonospora chaiyaphumensis. The sequence continues at coordinate 739,360 of NZ_FMCS01000002.1, read as the reverse complement.
GCCGCCGCCGATCCGGAGGCGATCGCGGCCGTGCTGCGCCGCCGCCGCTGGCGGGTCACCGTGCGCGGCAACGAGGTCTCCGCCGAGAAGGGCTACCTCAAGGAGACCGGCAACCTGCTCTTCCACGTCTCGCTGGTCGCCGTCCTGCTCGGGGTCGCGGTCGGGTCGTGGTACGGCTGGCACGGCAACCGGATCCTGGTGTCCGGCGCGGACAACGCCTTCTGCAACACCCGCCAGCAGTACGCGGAGGCGTCGCTGGGCCCGCGCGTCGACAGCTCCGACCTGCCGCCGTTCTGCCTCACGCTGGACAGGTTCGAGGCGGACTACCTGGAGTCCGGTCAGGCCTCCCGCTACTGGGCCACGGTGACCGTCGACCACCAGGAGGACGGGTCGACCCGGACCGCCGGCTTCTCGGTCAACTCGCCGCTGCGGCTCGGCGCGGCCAACGTCTACCTGCTCGGCAATGGGTACGCGCCGATCCTGAGGTACACCGACCGGTACGGCCGCACCCAGACCAGCACGGCGCCGTTCCTGCGCAGCGGCGACCAGAACGCCACCGAGGAGGGCGTGGCCGCCTTCCCCGACGCCAACGTCGATCCGAAGACCGGCAAGCGGGCCGCCGACCAGCAGGTCGCCTTCGACGGGCTCTACCTGCCCACCGCGCCGGACCGGGGGCCCTACCTGTCGTCGCAGTTCCCGGCGGAGCGGAACCCGGCCGTGAACCTGCGGGCCTACCGGGGCAACCTCGGGCTGGACGCCGGCATCCCCGGCTCGGTCTACGCACTCGACCAGCGGCAGATCGACAACGGCAAGCTCAAGCAGGTCGGCGAGAAGCTGCTGCGCCCCGGCGAGAAATGGACCCTGGACGACGGCAGCACGCTGGAGTTCCTCGGCACGAAGCCCTACATCACCATCTCGGTCCGGTACGCCCCCGGCCAGAGCATGATGCTCGTCGCCTGCGTGACGCTGCTGCTCGGGCTCATGGGCTCGCTCTTCGCCCGGCGGCGGCGGGTCTGGTTCCGGGTTTCGCCCCCGGTGGGTGGATCTCCGACGAGCGGTAGTAGTTTGGTGGAGGCCGGTGGGCTGCCGCGCACCGAGCATCCAGGGTTCGCCGACGAGTTCGCACAGCTCGTCGCCGCGGTCAGCGACGACGGGCGGGACGACGACCGGCGGGCGCGAGAAGGAGACGAGTGATGTCCGCACTCTCCGACCAGCTGGTCACGTTCGCGATCCTCGCGTACCTGGTCGCGATGATCAGCCACGCCGTCGAGTACGCCCTGGGCAACGCCCGGAAGGTGCCGGCGGCGGCCCCGGCCCGGGAGCTGGTGGGCGCCGGCGTCGGCGGCCCCGGCGGGACGGTCGAGGAGCCGGCCACCCCGGTCACGCCGGCCGCCACCCGCGCCGGCCGCTCCGCCGCCCGGGCCGCGCTGGCCGGGCGGATCGCCGCCTGGATCACCGTGCTCGCCGCCGCACTGCACCTGGGCGCGGTGGTCACCCGGGGCATCGCCGCCGAGCGGATGCCCTGGGGCAACATGTACGAGTTCGTGCTGACGGTCACCTGGATCGGGGCGGCGGCCTGGCTCGCGGTGCTCTGGAAGCAGCCGTCGCTGCGCCGGCTCGGGCTGTTCCTGACCCTCGTCATGGTGCTGCTGCTGGCGTTCGCCGAGCTGAAGCTCTATGTGCAGGTCGTGCCGCTGATGCCGGCGCTCCAGTCCTACTGGTTCATCATCCACGTGTCGACGATCATCTTCGCCTCCGGCATCTTCCTGCTGGGCGTGGTGCCGGCCGTGGCGTACCTGATGCGGGCCGGCTGGGAGCAGGGGAAGCGGAGCTTCCCGTACACCCTGGCCCGGCGGTTGCCGGCGGCGGCCGGCCTGGAGCGGCTGACCTTCACGCTGCACGCCTTCGCCTTCCCGGTCTTCACCTTCGCGGTGATCGCCGGGGCGATCTGGGCCGAGGCGGCCTGGGGCCGCGCCTGGGGCTGGGACCCGAAGGAGACCTGGGCGTTCATCTCCTGGGTGGTCTACGCGGGCTACCTGCACGCCCGGGCCACCCCGAGCGTCAAGCGCAACGTGGCCACCTGGATCTCCGTCGTGGGCTTCCTGACCATGCTCATGAACCTGTTCGGGGTCAACTTCTTCTTCACCGGCCTGCACTCCTACGCGGGCGTCTGACCCCCGCACCCGGACCGGCTCGCGGTCAGCACGCCGTCGACGCGTAGGGTGATCTGGTAGGCCACCTCGGGGAGGTCGGCCAGGTCGAGGCGGTCGGCCCGCAGCGCGAACTGGGCGTGGAGCTCGCGGGCCACCGCGTCCCGGATCTCGGCCTGCAGGGGGCTGAGCCCGTCCGGATCACCCACCACGTACGCGTCGTCCATACCGACATCGTCGCCGCCGGCCCTGTTGCGGGGTCAAGGCGCGACGATGTTTGTCACCCGCTGAACCAGCCGGGGACGTCGAGGCGGAAGACGTCGGCCGGGACCATTCGGCGCAGGTCGTCCTCGATCGCCGCGACCCGCTCGGCGCCGAGGATCGCCGCCCAGCGGTCCCGCAGGTCGTCGAAGACGACCGCCGAGCGGCGCAGCCCGTCGTGGCCCTTCGCCGTCATCCGGACCAGCTTGCGGCGGGCGTCGGCGGGGTCGTCGGCGCGTTCCAGGTAGCCGAGTGCGACCAGCCGGTCGACGGTCTTGCCGGCCGCCTGTTTCGAGACGCCGAGGCGCTGCCCGAGGTCGGACGCCGTGGTCCCGGCGGGGCCGACGGCCTGGAGCACGAAGCCGTGGGCCGGGCGCAGCTCGGGGTGCCCCTGCCGGGCCAGTTCGGCGTGCAGGTCGTCGATGAGCGTGCGGAAGCCGGCGAGCAGCAGCAGCGGGAGTACGAAGCCCGGGCGGTCAGGCGTTGCCATGTTCGACAACCCCGTTTACTATTTCGTCAACCACGTTGACTATATTACGCGAGGGGTTCCCGTCATGTCCCGTCCCGTCTTCACCGCCCACACCCTCGACACCGCGCCCGCCGCCGCGCGTCGCACCATGGCCGACGTGCACCGGAAGTTCGGCCACCTGCCCGGCGCCGTGGCCCTGATGGCCGAGTCACCCGAGCTGCTCAAGGGCTTCCTCACGGCCAACGCCGTCTTCGAGTCCACCGACCTCGACCCGGTCGCCCGCGAGGTGGTCGTGCTGACGGTGGCCACCCGCAACGAGTGCCACCTCTGCGTGGCCATGCACACCGCGTCGCTCACCCGGCAGGGCGCGGCGCCCGGGCTCATCGAGGCGCTCCGGGCCGGCGCCGCGCTGCCCGACCCCCGCCTGGAGGCGCTGCGCCGGTTCACCGTCGCCGTCCTCGACCACCGGGGCGCGGTTCCGGACGGCGACCTGGACGCCTTCCTGGCCGCCGGCTGGCAGCCCCGGCACGCGCTGGACGCGGTGCTCGGCGTCGGCACGTACACGATCTCGACCTTCGCCAACCGGCTCACCGACGCCCCGCTCGACCCGCCGCTGGCCGCGTACGCCTGGTCCCCGGCCTCCTGACCGGCGGCCTCAGCCCCGCAGAAACGGCAGCAGCAGGTCGGCCAGCTCGGCCGGCCGCTCCTCGAAGAGCCAGTGGCCACACTCCTCCACCACCTCGCCGGTGACCGTGTCGGCGTATCGCCGGACCTGCTCGGCCACCTGCTCACCGAGGCTGGCCCGGGCACCGACGGCGAGGACCGGCATCGGCAGCTTCGTCGCCCGGTACGCGGCGTTGTCCGCCACGTCCTGTCCGAACGCCCGGAAGTAGGCGAAGCTCGCCCAGAGGTGGGCCGGGTCCCGCAGGTGCCGGCCGTACTCCGCCGTCTCCTCCGGACCGATGCTGCCCTTGTTGACCATGATCGAGTCGGTGAACCGATCCACCCAGAGCGGTTCCCGGCCGGTGACGAGTTGCTCCGGCAGGCCGTTGGTCAGGTTGAAGAAGCCGAAGTTCCACACGGCCGGGCCGGCGGCGGTGAGGGCCGGAATCGCGTAGATGCTCTCGTCGGGGATCGGCGCCTCGGTGAGCGCCAGCCGGGACACCCGGTCGGGATGCGCGGCGGCGTAGGCGTAGGCGACCATCGTGCCGAGGTCGTGACCGACCAGGCGGATGTCCTCGACCAGGCCGAGCCCGGTCAGCAGCCCGTGCAGGTCGGCGGCGACGGTCTTCTTGTCGTAGCCGTCGGTCGGGGCGTCGCTGTCGCCGAAGCCGCGCAGGTCGGGCGCGACCACCTCGAACGACTCGGCGAGCACCGGCAGCAGGTGCCGCCACATCCGCCAGCACTGCGGGTAGCCGTGGAGCAGCACCAGGGTGGGCCCGCTGCCCCCGCGGACGTAGTTGATCGTGACGTCACCGACCCGGGTCCGCTGCTCGGTGAACCCTGCCGGGACCCGTCCGTCGCCCATCGACGCCCCCTTTCGTCCGGCGGCTCGACTACCCGCTGAGTGGGGAGCCATGCGGGCCCGCCGACTGCGCCGGGTGCGCTCGCCCGACGCTACGGCTCAGCTCACAGCACCCGGCTTGGACGCTGAGAACACCGGTGCGGGAGACTGGCGGGCATGGCGGCTCGTGGCTTCCCGTACACCGATCTCAAGGACTTCCTCGCGGCGCTGGAGGCCGCGGGCGAGCTGCGGCGGGTGAGCGTGCCGGTCGACCCCACCCTGGAGATCAGCGAGGTGGTCACCCGGACGGTCCGCGACGGCGGCCCGGCGCTGCTCTTCGAGCGGCCCACCCGGGGCGAGATGCCGGTGGCGATCAACCTGTTCGGCACCGAGAAGCGGATGGCCATGGCGCTCGGCGTCGAGACGCTTGACGAGATCGGCGAGCGGATCGGCGGGCTCATCAAGCCGGAGCTGCCGGTCGGCTGGTCCGGCATCCGCGAGGGCCTGGGCAAGGTGATGCAGCTCAAGTCGGTGCCCCCGCGCAAGGTCAAGACCGCGCCGTGCCAGCAGGTGGTCTACCGCGGCGACGACGTCGACCTCAACCGGCTGCCCGGCCTCCAGGTGTGGCCCGGCGACGGCGGGATCTTCCACAACTTCGGGCTGACTCACACCAAGCACCCCGAGACCGGCAAGCGCAACCTCGGCCTCTACCGGCTCCAGCAGCACGGCCGGAACACCCTCGGTATGCACTGGCAGATCCACAAGGACTCCACGGCGCACCACGCCGTCGCCGAGCGGCTCGGCCAGCGGCTTCCGGTCGCCATCGCCATCGGCTGCGACCCCGTCGTCTCGTACGCGGCGACCGCGCCGCTGCCCGGCGACATCGACGAATACCTGTTCGCGGGCTTCCTGCGCGGCGAGCGGGTGGAGATGGTCGACTGCCTCACCGTGCCGTTGCAGGTGCCGGCGCACGCCCAGGTGGTGCTGGAGGGCTACCTGGAGCCCGGCGAGCGGCTGCCCGAGGGCCCGTTCGGCGACCACACCGGCTTCTACACCCCGGTCGAGCCGTTCCCGGTGCTGCACGTCGAGACCATGACCATGCAGCGCGACCCGGTCTACCACTCGATCATCACCTCGAAGCCGCCGCAGGAGGACCACGGCCTCGGCAAGGCCACCGAACGGATCTTCCTGCCGCTGCTCAAGCTGATGATCCCGGACATCGTCGACTACGACCTGCCGGCCGCCGGCGTCTTCCACAACTGCGCGATCGTCTCCATCCGCAAGCGCTACCCGAAGCACGCGCAGAAGGTGATGAACGCGATCTGGGGCGCCCACCTCATGTCGCTGACCAAGCTCATCGTGATCGTCGACGAGGACTGCGACGTGCACGACTACAACGAGGTCGCGTTCCGCGCGTTCGGCAACGTCGACTACGCCCGGGACCTGCTGGTCACCGAGGGCCCGGTGGACCACCTGGACCACGCCTCGTACCAGCAGTTCTGGGGCGGCAAGGCGGGCCTCGACGCGACCCGCAAGCTGCCCACCGAGGGCTACACCCGGGGCTGGCCCGAGGAGATGACCATGTCGCCCGAGGTGGTCTCGCTGGTCGACAAGCGCTGGAAGGAGTACGGCATCTGATGGCCACCGTCGCCGAGGTCCCGGTGGAACGCCCGGGTCGGGTCAAGTCGTTCCTCAAGCTCGTCACGATCGAGCACTCGGTCTTCGCGCTGCCGTTCGCGTACCTGTCGGCGCTGACCGCCATGCAGGTCCACGGCGGGCGAGTGCGGTGGCTCGACCTGCTGCTCATCACCGTGGCGATGGTCGGGGCGCGGACGTTCGCCATGGCCGCCAACCGGATCCTCGACCGGCGGATCGACGCGCGCAACCCGCGTACCGCCAACCGGGAGCTGGTCACCGGGGCCGTGAGCGTGCGGACGGCCTGGACCGGCGCGGTCGTCGCCCTGGTGGTCTTCCTGGCCGCCGCCGCCCTGCTCAACCCGCTCTGCCTGGCGCTCGCCCCGCTCGCCGTGGTGCCGCTGGTCGTCTACCCCTACGGCAAGCGGTTCACCAACTGGCCGCACGCCATCCTGGCCGTCGCCCAGGCGGTCGGCCCGGTCGGCGCCTGGCTGGCGGTCACCGGCACCCTCGCCGGCTCCGGGCCGGCCTGGCTGCTCGGCGCGGCGGTCGGCCTCTGGATCGGCGGCTTCGACCTCATCTACGCCTGCCAGGACTCCGAGATCGACCGGGAGATCGGGGTGCACAGCGTCCCGGCCCGCTACGGCCGGCGCTTCGCGCTGCACGCGTCGACCGTCGCGCACGTGGTGACCTTCGCGCTGTTCATCTGGTTCGGCGCGCTGGTGGGCTTCGGCTGGCTCTGGTGGATCGGGCTGGCGCTCACCGCGGTCGCCTTCGCTTACCAGCACCTGGTGGTCAGCCCGACCGACCTGAGCAAGGTCAACCGGGCGTTCTTCACCGCCAACGGCTTCGTCGGCATCGCGCTGTTCGTCTTCGCCCTGCTCGACCTGGTGATCCGCCTGGGCCTGCGCGCCTGAGCGGGTGTCAACCGGCCACCGGGTAGCGGGCGCTCTCCAGCGTCCAGTCGACCGTGCCGCGGACCGCGTTGCCCAGGCCGTCGAGGTGGGCGGCGACAGCCTCGTCCAGCGCCGGCCCGAACGACGGCACCGCGGCGCGCAGCGCCATGAAGCGGGCCATCTCCGCGCGCCAGCCCGCGGCGACCAGGTCCACGGCGGCCGGCACCGGCACGCCCCGCTCGGCGGCCACGGCCAGCACGAGGTTGTGGCCCCCCGCGCCGGCCCGGTCCCGCTCCAGCGAGGCCAGGTCGTTGTACCAGGACAGCAGGTCGTTGGCGAGGTCGGCGAGCCGGCGCAGCGCGGGATGGTGGTAGACCGCGTCGGGCAGCGGCCGCCGGGCGGCGAACTCGATGAGCGGGTACGACACGTAGGCCGCCGAGGTGGCCCGGCGTAGCTGCACGTACTCGGCGACGCCCGGTGGCCGCCCGGCGACGGTGGCCACCGCCTCGCGCCAGGCGCCGTCGAGGTGATCGGCCACGGCGTCGGCGAAGCGCAGCCGCCAGCGGGCCGGCATCCGCCGCCGGGGCTCCCGCCACGCCTGGACCAGCAGCCGGCGCAGCGGGCCGGAGAAACCGGGGTGGCGGGCCCGGGGACCCTCCCGGAGCAGGGCCAGCGCCCCGTCGCGCAGCGCCCGGATCTGCGTCGGGGCCAGCCGGTCCGGCCCCTCGCAGGCGTCGTCCACGAGGAAGAACCACGTGAACAGGGCGGCCAGCGCCCGCAGGTCGGGCTCGGTGGCGTCCGGGTAGAGGCGGCCGGCGTAGCGGGCGAAGCCGGCCCGGGCCAGCCGTTCCCGCGTCGCCGGATCCAGCGGCAGGCCGAGCCGGTCGAGTTGGCCGACGAGCCACTCCTGCACCGGGTCGGCGTGCGGGGAGAGCCGGGGCGGGATCGGACAATCGGCTCGCAACGCCCGCAGCACCGCCGCCGTCATCACCGGTCCCTTCCATCGACGTGGATCGCCGAGGGAAGAATCCCACGTTCGCGGGGCGGCCGCCGACCCGGACGGGCAACGCCGGGGGCGGCCGCCCGGCGTCCGGCTCGACCAGGCAGTCTGGACGGCATGCGCGAACCATGGGTGGTCGGCGTCTCCGGTGCCTCCGGCACGCCGTACGCGGCCGCGGTCGTCGGGGGCCTGCTCGACGCCGGCCAGGCGGTGGACCTGATCGTCTCCCGGGCCGCCCGGCTGACCATCCTCGACGAGACCGGCCGGCCGTTCCGGGACGGGCACTGGGCCGAGGACCTCGCCGCCTGGCTGGGCCGCGACCTCACCGACGCGGACCTGCGGCACTGGCCGGCCGGTGACCTGGCCGCCGGCCCCAGCAGCGGCTCCTACCGGGTACGCGGCATGGCCGTCGTCCCGGCCAGCACGGCGGCCTGCGCCGGCATCGCCATCGGGCTCTCGAAGGACCTGTTGCAGCGCGCCGCCGAGGTGAACCTCAAGGAGCGGCGGCCCGTCGTGGTGGTGCCCCGGGAGACCCCGGTGACCCGCAGTCACCTGGAACACCTCATCGCGCTGCACGACGCCGGCGCCGTGGTGCTGCCGGCGAGCCCCGGCTTCTACGGTGCCGGGGCGGCGGCGTCCGCCCAGCAACTGGTCGATTTCGTGGCCGGCAAGGTGCTGGACGCGCTCGGCGTGCCGCACACGCTGTTCCGCCGCTGGTCCGGCGAACTGGCCGCCGCCCGCCGGGACGCGGAGGAGGCCTGACGGCGCCGATCGGGACGCGGGCCAGGAGTGGGCCGCGTCCCGATCGGTGTCGCCTCAGTACATTCCGGCGTTCGCCGGCCCCGGGCCGGTCGAGGCGGTCGGGCCCATGTTGCGTGCCTTGCCCATGTCCTCCGCCTCGTCCAGCATGCCCTCCCCCTCAAGCAGGGCCCGCACCTCGGATTCCCGAAACCGGCGATGCCCGCCTGGAGTCCGGATGCTGCCGATCCGGCCGGCCGCTGCCCATCTGGTAACGGTCTTCGGGTCAACCCGAAACAGCGCGGCGACCTCACCCGGTGTCAGCAGGCGATCTCCAGTGTCCACAGCCCCCTCCTCGCGTCGACGAAGCCCCCGGCTGAACACACTGCCCCCGGCCGGTGCGAGCCCAGAGCCGTCATGAGGGACGTATGGCAATTACAGCACCAGCGACCTGGCGTGTCCGCCAAACGCGAAAAACGCACACAGTGAGAAGTTAGTAAATGCTACCGGTGTAGAACCCCCGTGACTGCACGTTTGTGAACGGCAACGTGACGTCATGTTCAACTGATGCCGCGTGCCGGGCGTTACGCCCGAAAGGATAGGGTCACTCTCCGTGGATGCGATCGACCTGAGCCTCGTGGAGCTGTTGCGCGGCAACGCCCGCCTGTCGTACGCCGAGCTGGCCCGCCAGGTCGGCCTCTCCGCCCCGGCCGTGCACGAGCGGGTCGGCAAGCTGGAGTCGGGCGGCGTCATCCGGGCGTACCGGGCCGAGGTGGAGCCGGAGGCGATCGGGCTCGGCGTCACGGCGCTGATCGGCATCGTGGAGGACTCGACCGCCGACACCGACGACGTGCTGGAGGCGTTCCGGCAGATGCCGGAGATCGAGTCCTGCTATTTCATGGCGGGCGTGGAGTCCTTCCTGCTGAAGGCCCGGGTGGGCACCATCGCCGAGCTGGAACAGCTGATCGTCCGGCTGAACCGGACCGCCGGGGTGGCCTCCACCCGCACCGGCATCGCCCTGTCGACCAAGTGGGAGAACCGGCCCCAGCCGCTCGAATCCGCCGCCTCCTGACCGCCGCCCTCTGGCCCCGGCCCGCCCGGGGCGTTACCGTGCGCCGATGACGACTTCGGGGCGGGGTGCCGCCGTGGTGACCGGGGCGGCCGGCGGCCTCGGCCGCGCCATCGCCGCCGCGCTGCACGCCGACGGCTGGCGGGTGCTGCTCACCGATGTGGACGCCGACGCCGTGGCGGCCGCGGCGGCGCCGCTCGGCGGCTGGTCCCGCGCGCTCGACGTGCGCGACGAGGCGGCCTGCACGGCGGTGGCCGCCGAGGCGGCCGGGGCGCCGGACGGGCTCGGGCTCTGGGTCAACAACGCCGGCATCCTGGCCACCGGGCCGGCCTGGACGCACGACGCGGACACCCGGCGCCGGCTCGTCGAGGTGAACACGCTGGGCGCCATGAACGGCACCCACGCCGCCCTGACGGTGCTGCGGGCGCAGGGCCGCGGGCACGTGCTCAACGTCGTCTCGCTGGCGGGGCTGATCGCCGCCCCCGGCGAGACCGTCTACGCGGCCAGCAAGCACGCCCTGCTGGCGTACAGCCTCGGCACCCTGGCCGACCTGCGGATGGCCGGCGTCCGGGGCGTACACGTGTCGTGTCTCTGCCCGGACGGGATCTGGACGCCGATGCTGCACGACAAGCTCGACGACCCCGGCGCGCTGGCGTCCTTCACCGGGGCGCTGCTGACCCCGGAGCGGGTCGCCGCGCGGGCCGTGCGGCTGGCCCGGCGACCCCGGCCGGTGGTCAGCCTGCCGCGCTGGCGCGGCGCCCAGGTGCGGCTCCTGGACGCCTTCCCCCGGCTCGCCCTGGCCCTCACCCCGGTGGTCCGGGCCACCGGCCGCGCCGGCCAGCGGCGGCAGGCGCGCCGGACCCGCCCGGACGCGAGCCCACCCCGCTTGTAACGTTGCCGGCGTGACTCATCTCGACCGGTGTGACGAGGCCAGCCGGAGCTGGGTGACCGAGGCGATCGCCACGGTCGAGGCGGACGCCAACCGCTCCGCCGACACCCACCTCCTGCCCTTCCCGCTGCCGCGGGAGTGGGGCATCGACCTCTACCTGAAGGACGAGTCGGTGCACCCCACCGGCTCGCTCAAGCACCGGCTGGCCCGCTCGCTCTTCCTGTACGGGCTCTGCAACGGCTGGATCGGCCCGGACACCACCATCGTCGAGGCGTCGTCCGGCTCGACCGCGGTCTCCGAGGCGTACTTCGCGCGGATGCTCGGGCTGCCGTTCATCGCGGTCATGCCCGCCTCCACCTCGCCCGAGAAGATCGCCCAGATCGAGTTCCAGGGCGGCCGATGCCACCTCGTGCAGGACCCGGCCAAGGTGGTCATCGAGGCGCGCTGGCTCGCCGAGGACACCGGCGGGCACTACATGGACCAGTTCACCTACGCCGAGCGGGCCACCGACTGGCGGGGCAACAACAACATCGCCGAGTCGATCTACGCCCAGCTCGCCCTGGAGCGGCACCCCGTGCCGGCCTGGATCGTGGTGGGCGCCGGCACCGGCGGCACGAGCGCCACCATCGGCCGGTACGCCCGCTACCGCCGGCTGCCCACCAAGCTCTGCGTGGTCGACCCGGAGAACTCCGCGTTCTATCCCGCCTGGCAGGCCGGCGACTGGTCGGTCCGCACCGACAAGGGCTCCCGGATCGAGGGGATCGGCCGGCCCTGTGTCGAGGCGTCCTTCCTGCCCAGCGTGGTCGACCGGATGATGCAGGTGCCGGACGCCGCGTCGCTGGCCGCCATGCGCGCCGGCTCGGCGGTGCTCGGCCGCCGGGTCGGCGGCTCCACCGGCACCAACCTCTGGGGTGCCTTCGGGCTGATCGCGGAACTGCTCGCCGCCGGCCGGACCGGCTCGGTGGTCACCCTGATCTGCGACCCGGGCGACCGCTACGCGCACACCTACTACGACGACGAGTGGGTGGCCGGGCAGGGCCTCGACCTCGCCCCGCACCTGGCCACCATCGACCGCTTCCTGGCCGGCGGCGCCTGGCCGGCCTGAGGGGTCAGCGGGGATCGATCCGCTCGGCCAGCCCCGGGTAGCGCACCACGAAGCCCTCCGGGTCCACGTCCAGGTCGGCCGTGAAGGAGTCGCTGGCGTAGCGGACCTGGCCCGGGCCCAGCGAGGTGTAGACCTGCTCGGCGGGGAGCACCGCCAGACCGGGCAGCAGCACCCAGGCGGCGGTGATGGTCCGCGGCTGGTCGGCCGGGGCCCGGCCCAGGTTGAGCCGGCGCACCGGCAGGGTGTTGGTCAGCGGCGAGCCGCCCAGGTCGACGTCGAGCGCCTCGGCCAGCCGGTCCGGGTCGTCGGTGCCTGGCAGCCCGGCCGGCGGATGCCCGGCCGCGCGCAGCGCCGCGTCCAGGTCACCCTCCTCGCCGGTGCGCACCCGCCACCCGTCCCCGCCCCGTTCCAGGCGTACGCTCCGCGACCAGCCCGCGCCCTCCGCGGTGACCTCCAGCCGGCTGGTCGACCAGTCCGCGCCGACGGTCAGCTGGTAGCGGCAGGTGTAGGGGATCGGGTCGACGGCCAGCGCCACGCCCTGCGCGGTGAGCCCCTGCCGGTCGTCGAGCAGCACGTGCTCCGAGCCGGCGGTGTCGGTCCGGGTCCAGAAGAGCGACTTCGGCATTGTCGGCATGAACCGGACGTTACGCGACCGCGCCGACACCGGCAGCGGATGCACGAACGCCGCCGCCGAGCGGTGGCTCGACGGCGGCGTCGGTGTGCTGGTGTCGCCGGGTCAGTGGGTGCGGGCCGGCGCGCGGCCGCCGAAGCCGCGCCGGTCGTCGCGCGGCCGGTCCTCGCGGCCCCGCCCCTCCGACCGGAAGCCGCCCCGGCGCTCGGCCGGGCGGAACTCGCCCCGCTCGCCGAAGCGCCGCTCACCCCGGCCGTCGCGGTCGCCGAAGCGCCGCTCGCCCTGCGGGCGGTCCTCGTAGCGGCGGCCGTGGTCGCCGTGGCCCCGCGCGCCGTCCCGGTCGCCGTAGGTCCGAGCGCCGTCCCGGTCGCCGTAACCGCGGCCGCCGGTGGGCCGGTCGCCGTAGGGGCGCCCGCCGTCCCGCGCGCCGTAGCCGCGGCCCTCGGTGGGCCGGTCGCCGTAGGCGCGGCCGCCGGTGGGCCGGTCGTCGTGCCGCCGGTCGCCGCGGGCGTCCCGGTCGTAACCGCGCCCCGCGCCGGTCGGCCGGTGCTGGTCGCGCCCGGCCCGGTCGGCGAAGGGGCGGTCGCCCGAGGGCCGACCGTTGCCGCGCTCGTCACGGTCGCCGAAGCGCCGCTCAGCACGGTCGCCGAAGCGCCGGTCCTCGCGGTCGCCGAAGCGCCGGTCACCGCGCGCGTCCCGGTCGAAGCCGCCCCGGTCGGCCTGACGCCGCTCGCCGAAGCCCCGGTCGTCGCGGTCGAAGCGCCGCTCGCCGAAGGGCCGGTCGTGGCCGCGGCCGCCGGTCGGGCGGTCGTCACGGCGGTCGCCCCGGTCGAAGCTCCGGCCGGCCGGCCGGTCGCCGAAGCGGCGCTCGCCGCGCCCGTCCCGGTCGCCCGAGCGGCGCGGGCCGCCCCGGCGCGGTTCCGGCTCGTCGCGGACCGGCACCCCGCTGGGTTCGCGGGCGCCCGTCAGCTCGGCCAGCGCCGCGTCGCCGGCGCGGACCCGGGACTCGGCCGGCTCGACGCCTGCCTTCTCCAGCATGGCGAGCGTGGTCCGGCGCTGCTTCGGCAGCACCAGGGTCGCGACCGCGCCGGACTCACCGGCCCGCGCCGTGCGACCCGCCCGGTGCAGGTAGTCCTTCGGGTCCTTCGGCGGGTCGACGTGCAGCACCAGCGTCACGCCGTCGACGTGGATGCCCCGGGCCGCCACGTCGGTGGCGACCAGCACGTTCATCCGGCCCTCGCGGAACTCGGCCAGGGTGCGGGTGCGCATCCGCTGGGTCTTGCCGCCGTGCAGGCCGCCGGCCCGCACGCCGACGGCGGCGAGCTGCTCGACCAGCCGGTCGACACCGAGCTGGGTACGCGCGAAGAGCATGGTGCGACCCTCGCGGGCCGCGATGGACGCCGCGACGGCGAACTTGTCGTGCGGCGGGATCAGCAGCAGGTGGTGGTCCATGGTGGACACGGCGGCGGTCGGCGGGGCCGTCGAGTGGGTGACCGGGTCGGTCATGAACCGCTTGACCAGGGTGTCGACGTCGTTGTCCAGAGTGGCCGAGAAGAGCAGCCGCTGGGCGTCCGCCGGGGTCTTCGCCAGCAGGTCGGTGACCTCGGGCAGGAAGCCCATGTCGGCCATCTGGTCGGCCTCGTCCAGCACGGTGATCTCGACGTCGTCGAGGTTGCAGACACCCCGCTCGATGAGGTCGCCGAGCCGGCCCGGGGTGGCCACGACGATCTCCACGCCGCGGCGCAGCGCGTCGATCTGCCGGTCGTACGGGACGCCGCCGACGGCGGTCTTCAGGAAGATGCCGACCGCCTTGCCGAGCGGCATCAGCGCGTCGTTGACCTGCATGGCCAGCTCGCGGGTCGGCACCAGGACCAGGGCGCGCGGGTGCAGCGGCCGGGCCCGGTTCCGCTCGGCGAGGCGGGCGATCACCGGCAGGCCGAAGGCGAGGGTCTTGCCCGAGCCGGTCTGGCCCCGGCCGAGCACGTCGCGGCCCGCGAGGGCGTCCGGCACGGTGGCCCGCTGGATCTCGAACGGGGTGGTGATGCCCTGCCGGGCGAGCGCCTCGACCAGCTGGCGGGGCAGGCCGAGCGCGGCGAAGTCAGGGGTGTCGATGGTCTGGTCGGCGGACGGGGACGTGCCAGGGGCAGCGAACGTGGTCAAGAAATGCCTTTCGAGCGGGGCGCATCTTCGCGATGGCCCGCCGCGGCTTCGTGACGCCGCCGATTCGCCCGCAAGATCGCCCATGGGCGCGCGTAACGGGCGCGCCGGGTCAGTGATCTCCACAAGTGTACGGCGGTCCGGCGAACCCGCCACCGCAGCGCGCGGCCGTAGTGGGCGGGCTCACCCCGGTCACCTGGTCAGCGCGTTGCCGGTGAGCCCGCTCAGGGCGTCGTTGGCCAGGAAGACGACCACCAGGCTGATCGCGACCAGCAGCGCCAGTGCGCCGGCCAGCACGATCACCACCTTGGTGTTGCTCGACCGGGTCGCCGGGGCGTCCTCGGCCCAGCCCTGGGCGAGGATGTGCCCGGTCAGCGAGCCGGAGTTCTCCAGCGGGTTGCCCTGGGGGAAGGAGACCGTGGCGAAGCCCGGCCCCTCGGTGCCGCCGTATGCGGTGCCGGCCGGGTCGGGACCGCTCGGCGCGGCGGCCGGCGGGCGGGTCACCTGCCTCGGCCCCGGCTGGTGGCCGGCCGACCCGGACCGGTACTCGGTCGGGTTGGTGGACGGCGGCCAGGTCGGCAGGGCCGGTGCGGGCACCGCCGGTGGGGCGGTGGGGAGCGGCGCCGCGGCGGACTGCGCGGCGGCCCACGGTGCGGCGGGCGCGCCCGGCTTTCCGGTGCCCGCGAACGGCGCCGACGCCGGTGCGCCGGCCATGGCGGGCGGCGGCGGGAACGGCGGTGCCGGCATCGGGCCGGGCGGCGGCGGAGGTGGGGGCACCGGTGGTCCCGGCGGGGGCGCCGGCGGCCCCGGCACCGGGGGCACCGGTCCCGGTGGGGTCGGGCGGGGCGGTGCGGGCACCGGCGGCGCGGGCCGGAACGGGGGCTCCGGCGCCGGCACGGGAGGCGCCGGAGAGGGCGGGGTCGGACCCGGTACGGGGGTCGGCGCCGGCTCGGGCTCCGGCACGGGCGGCGTCGGGGGCTGGGCCGGCTCCGGCGGCTGTGCCGGTTCGGGTGGCTCCGGGTTGACCGGACCCGCCCGGTAGACCTTGGCGCTGCCCGACGTGCCGGCGGCCGCGGCGGCGGCGACGTCCTCGGCCGACGCCCGGGTCAGCCCGGGAACCGACGCGCTGGCCCGGGCGTGTTTCTGTGCAGGGACCGGGGCCTTCGTGCCGAGCGGCTGGTCGGCATCCGCATCCGGCGCCTCGGCTGCCGGCGTGGGCAGCCCGGGCGCACCGGCGACATGCGCGGGGCCGGGAGCGGGCTCGGTGGCCGGGGCCCCGCGGGCGGGGGCGGGAGAGCGCTCGGCGGCGGTGAAGGCGGACCAGGTCGAGGCCGACGGGACGGACGCGCCCGGTCGGCGCCGGTCCAGGGCCGGGACGGGCTCGGCCGGACCGTTCGCGCGGTAGGTCCCGCTGCCGGACGGGCCCGGCGACTCCTCGGACGGCGGTGGGACCACGGCGCCGGCGACGCTGACCCGGGCCCGGGCGACGGTCACCGGAGCAACCGGGCCCGGCCGTTCCTCGGCGGGGTCGGCCGGCCGCTCCTCGGCGGCGGGGTCGGCCGGCCGGTCGGCGGCGTCGGGCGCGGATCCGGGGTGGACCGTCTCCGCCGGAACGTCCTGCTCGCCCATCTCGCCCCTCCGCGCCCCACGCTCGCCCCCGACCGGTGGCGCCGGTCGGGCGTGCCTGGATTCCACCGTGCCACATCCCGGCCCGGGAGCACAGCCGGAGTGGACGGTTGGGTCAGTCGGTGGCGCTGGGGCTGGCCGTGCTGCTCTCGGCCGCGCTGCTCGCCGGAGCGGCCGAGCTGGTGCTCGGCTCGGCGCTCCCGGCGCCCTCGCTGCTGGTCGGCGACGCGCTCGGGCTCGGCGGCGCGGACGTCGGCGGCGGCGGTGTCGTGGTGCTCGGCGAGGTCGACGGGCTGGGCGTCGGGCTCGACGTGCTGGGCGTCGGCTTCGGCGTGGCCGTCCTGGTCGGCTTGGGCGTCGCCGTCTTCGTGGGCTTCGGCGTCGGATTGGGCTTCGACGGGGTGGCCGGCGGAGTGGTCGGCGGGGTGGTGGGCACCGTCGGCGCCGGGGTGGCGGGGGCGGGGACCGCCCCCGCCGGGGTGGCGGGGGCGGGGACCGCCCCGAGCACCCGGGTGGCGGCGTAGAGCCGGGACCACCGGACCACCGAGATCTTGACGACGTCGCCGGTCCGCGGCGCCTCGACCATCTTGCCGTTGCCGATGTACATGGTGACGTGGTGGATGCTCGTCCAGCTGCTGCCCGACGCGAAGAAGAGCAGGTCACCCGGCAGGAGCGCGTTGGGGTCGACCGTGCGCGAGCGGGTGGCGTAGTACTGGTCGCGGGAGACCCGGGGCAGCCCGTGGTAGCCGGCCGACTGGTAGGCGGCGAGCACGAGGCCGGAGCAGTCGAACCGGTCCGGCCCCTCGGCGGCCCAGAGGTAGGGATCGCCGAGCTGGGCGAGGGCGTAACGCACCGCGGCCAGGGCCCTCGGGTCGGCGACCCGGCCGCTGACGCTCTGGTTGACGACGTACGAGCTGCCGAGCTGCTGTTCGGCGGCGTCCTCGCGGCGCTCGATCTCGCGCAGCTTGGCCGCGTTGTCCCTGCGGAGCTTGAGCAGCGTGGCTTCCTGCTTGTGCAGGTCGGTCTCGACCCGGGTGTACTCCGCGGCCTTCTCGGTGGCGCGCCGCGCGGCCGAGGCGTGCGCCTCGCGGGCGACCTGTTCGGCTGCGGTGGCCCGGGCGAGTTCCCCGGTCACCGCGGTCGTGGCGCCCTCGGCCTTGTCGCCCCGGGTGATCCGCTGGAGGTTGGCGAGCTCGCGCAGGCTGGCCCCGAACTCGCCGGGAGGCAGCGCCGCGTCGGCCTTGACGGCGTCGGCGGCGGCGTTCTTCGCGTTCTCCTGGGCCCGGAGGAGCGCGTCCTGGGCCTCCTTCAGCCGGGCGGCGGCGAGGGTCAGGTCCGCCTGTGCGGTGTCCCGTTCGCCCTTGACGCCGAGCAGGGTGTCGCCGAGCTGGGCGACCTGCGCGTCGACCTGGTTGATCTGGGCGATCAGCGGGCCGTCGGCCGGGTTGGTGACGGCTGGCGTGGTGCCGGGGAGACCCGGCGTGCGGCCGGGCCCGCCGGTCACGGTGCCGGGCAGGCCGGGAACGGCGCCGGGCACGGTGGGGAGCTGGAGGGTGCCGGCGACCTGGGGGCGGGAGCCGGTGCTGGGAACGGTGTCGGGCAGCGGGTCGGCCCAGGCCGGCGTGGCGAGCGCGGCGGCCGCGACCGCTCCGAGCAGGGCGGACCAGAGGGCCGGACGCAGCACCGGCGAGACCACCGGATAGCGGCGTCGTCGGCGTCGGCCCTGGGTGCTGTCGACCATTCCGCTCCCGTCCGGTCTGGTGTCTTCCGCGCGAGGTGGGCGCGGTGAGGCAGGACGGTACCGGTGTGTGTTCCGCCCCATCCTGTCTTACCTCACCGGCGCAGCTATGTCGATGCGCGGAGCGTGACGGTCGCCGGGGAGTCCGGTGAAGTAGGTCGCTGCGGTTGACCGGGCCGCCGGTTCGTCCGGCCCGCGACGTACGCTCGACCGGGACCGCAGGTGGAAGGGACGTGGCTTTCGGATGGACGCCGGACTCAAGCGTGAGCTCGAAGCGAAGGTCTATGCGGGGGAGCGGCTCACCCGCGAGGACGGCATCGCCCTCTACGAGAGCGACGACCTCGCCTGGCTGGGGCGGCTGGCCCACCACAAGCGCACCGAGATGGACGGTGACCGGGTGATGTTCAACGTCAACCGGCACCTCAACCTGACCAACGTCTGTTCCGCCTCGTGCGCGTACTGCTCGTTCCAGCGCAAGCCGGGCGAGAAGGACGCCTACACGATGCGCATCGACGAGGCGGTCCGCAAGGCCAAGGAGATGGAGGACGAGCAGCTCACCGAGCTGCACATCGTCAACGGCCTGCACCCGACGCTGCCGTGGCGCTACTACCCCAAGGTGCTCCGCGAGCTGAAGGCGGCGCTGCCGAAGGTCAACCTCAAGGCGTTCACCGCGACCGAGGTGCAGTGGTTCGAGAAGATCAGCGGCCTGGGCGCCGACCAGATCCTCGACGAGCTGATGGACGCCGGCCTGGAGTCGCTCACCGGCGGCGGCGCGGAGATCTTCGACTGGGAGGTCCGGCAGCACATCGTCGACCACGCCTGCCACTGGGAGGACTGGTCGCGCATCCACCGGCTGGCCCACTCCAAGGGCATGAAGACGCCGTCGACGATGCTCTACGGCCACATCGAGGAGCCCCGGCACCGGGTCGACCACGTGCTGCGGCTGCGCGAGCTGCAGGACGAGACCGGTGGCTTCCAGGTCTTCATCCCGCTGCGCTACCAGCACGACTTCGTCGACTCGGCGGACGGCAAGGTCCGTAACCGGATCCAGGCGCAGACCACGATGGCCGCGCCGGCCGAGTCGCTCAAGACGTTCGCCGTGTCCCGGCTGCTCTTCGACAACGTGCCGCACGTGAAGTGCTTCTGGGTCATGCACGGCCTCTCGGTGGCCCAGCTCTCGCTCAACTTCGGCGTCGACGACCTGGACGGCTCGGTCGTGGAATACAAGATCACCCACGACGCCGACTCGTACGGCACGCCGAACACCATGCACCGCGAGGACCTGCTCGACCTGATCTGGGACGCGGGCTTCCGTCCGGTCGAGCGGAACACCCGCTACGAGATCGTCCGTGAGTACGACGCGGCCCCGTCGCTGGCCGAGCGCCGCGCCGAGCCGCAGCAGGTCTGGGCCTGACCGCACGTCGATGAGCACCGAGGAGCAGCAGCGCAGCTTCCCCCGGCGGGACGCCGAGGGGCGCATCCTCACCCTGGGCGACCTGCTCGGGGTGACCCTCGCCGGGCTGGTGATCGGGGTGCTGGCGCTGGTGCTCTTCGAGTGGGCCTTCGCCACCATGGGCGCGGGCGAGTTCGGGCGGACCAACGGCTGGCTGGCCGTGATCCTGCCGCTCTGGCTGTTCTGGGACGACTTCCGGGCCTGGGAGTTCGGCGCGGCCCGGGTGCTCGCCGCGCTGGCCGGGCTCGCGCTCGGCGTGTTCGCCGGGCTGCTGGCGGCCGGCCTCGCCGCCGGCCTGCCGGCGCTGGTCTCCGGCGCGCTGGCGGCGGCGGTGTTCACCGTGGTCTACGCGGTGGTCTGGTTTCATGGCGTGCACTGGCTGGCCCGGCGGACGGGCTGAGGCGTGAGAGAGAAGGAAGTGGCGGCGTGAGCGCGAGGAGTGAGCCGGGTTTGCGAGCCCCGCAGTCGCGAACCGAGGCGTCGCAGTGAGCGCGGCGGTCAAGTACACGCTGGGCCGGATCGGGCTGTTCGTCGGCGTGCTGGCGGCCCTCTGGTTCGTCGAGATGAACATGTTCCTGCGGCTGATGCTGGCGCTGGTCTTCTCCGCGGCGCTGTCGTTCTTCCTGCTCCGCGGCTGGCGCGACGAGATGGCCGGTGAGATGTCCGAGGCGGCGGAGCGGCGCCGCGCCGAGAAGGACCGGCTGCGCTCCGCGCTGGCCGGCGAGGACCAGGCCGAGCGGACCGACGAGCGTCGGGAGAGCTGAGCCGCCGGAAACGGGGCAGCGGGATCGCACCCCGACCGCTAGGGTCTGCCGCCGTGAGTTTCCTGAACACGATCAACGGGTGGCGGACGAAGGTCTTCGTCTGGATCGGCCTGCCGGTCATCGCCGCCATCGGACTGATGCTGAGCGTCACCGACCTCGCCCCGGCCTGGGAGGCGAAGAACGGTGGCGGCACGCCGGGCACGTTCACCGCGGTGAACGAGGAATGCGGCCGGCGTAACTGCGAGTGGCACGGGACCTTCGTCGCCACCGAGGGCGGCGCCCAGCGCGCCGACGTGATCCTCTACGACGCGCCGGACGGGCTGACCGCGGGTGCCACCGCCCCGGCGCTCGACTCCGGTGCCCGCAAGGGCGTCTTCTCCACCGCCGGCGGCTCGACCTATCTGCTGGTCACCGGGCTCACCCTGGCCGGCGTGGCCGCCCTGGTCGCCTGGGTGTGGATCATCGTGCGGGCGATCCGGAACCGCCGCCGCGCGGAGGAGCCCGCCGCCCCGCCGGCCTCGTTCGCCCCGTCCGTCTGACCAGACCCGGGCCCGGCGCGATCCCCCGACGGAGGAGCGCGCCGGGCCCGGGGCGTTTCACCAGTTGGTCGAGCCCGGCACGACCGGCCAGGGCTTGTCGGTCGGCTTGATGAGGTACGCGATACCGCCCGAGCCGGAGGCCACGGTGCCGTTCGCCCGGTACCGCTTGGTACGCAGCCAGATCTGCTCGAACTGCTCCCGCTTGTACACGTTGCGCACGGCGTCGTTGGACGACGAGGCCGGGTCGTTGACGATCACGTCACCGTCGGCGGTGAAGCCGACGATCACGAACAGGTGCCCGGAGGTGCCGTAGTTCGCCGTGTCCAGCTCGCTGGCGAGGAAGGACTGCGAGGTGATCACCGGGATGCCGGCCTTGATGAAGCGTTCCACCTCGTCCAGCGAGTGCATCCGGGTCACCCGGGCGTCCAGGCCCGGGAAGCTGGCCGCGTACGCGGTGTTGAACGGCCAGTTGCCGGCGCCCTCGTACTCGTAGTCGTAGGTCATCCGGGCGGCGTGGTCGACCGTCGGGTCGGCGTAGCTCGGGTCGACCCAGGCGGTGTCCTCGGCGGAGGGCTTCCGGCCCCAGTACTCGACCACCATCTCCGTCGAGGTGGGGGAGCACCAGGCCTCCCCGCCGTTGTCGAACTCGGGGTACTCGCCGATGTGGACGTTCTGCGAGTAGCGCGGCACGGCCAGTTCGGTGCCCCAGGCGATGCCGCCCTTGCTCGGGGCGACGGTGAACCGGTCCGGCACGTTGGAGCTCATGGCGCCGAGCATCCAGACCCGCGGCGAGGCGGTCTGCCCCGGCGCGCGGTAGAGGGTCAGCCGCAGCTGGTACGACCGCAGCAGCACGCCGGCCTTGGCGTCGTCGATGGAGAACGTGTCGGTCCAGATGGTCGACCAGGGGTCGCCCTGGCCGTCCAGCGTGGACCGCTTGATGTCCTGGTCGCCGGAGGCCCAGCGGCCCATCACGTACCAGCCGTCCCTGCCGGCCCCCTCGTCGGTGTGCTGCCCGTTGTTGTAGGTGCCGCGCAGCTCGACCTGGATCCAGGTGCCGGCCGGGGTGGCGGCGTTCCACGACGCGACCAGCTCGGTGGCGTCGAAGCCGACCTGCCGCTCCGGCGAGGTCCAGGTCGCGTACTCCCAGGTCCGGGTCGTGCCGGTGTGCTCGTCGGTGAACTCGGTGGTGCCGGCCGGCTGGCCGATGGTGATCCCGGTGCGGTGCCCCGGGATGGCGTGCGTGCCCTGGTGGGTGCCGCCGCGCCAGTCCGGGTACTTGGACCACTCCTGGAAGGTGATCTGCTCGTCGTGCGAGACGACCGGCAGGTTGTTGTCGGCGTGGGCGGGCGCCGTCACACCGGCGAGGGCGAGCGCGGCGGTGCCGAGGAGGGCGACCGCACGCAGGACTGGTCTGACCATGTGTACTCCGTTGGGTGGGAAGGGATGGATCACCAGTTCGTGGAACCGGCCACGGCGGGCCAGGCCACGTCGGTCGGTTTGATCAGGTAGACGACGCCGCCGGAGCCGCTGCCGGTGCCGCCGTTCGCGGTGGTCCGCCGGGTACGCAGCCAGATCTGCTCGAACTGGTCGCGCCGGTAGACGTGCCGGACCGCGGCGTTGCCGGGCGAGGCCGGGTCGTTGGCGATCACGTCGCCGGTGGCCGTGAAGCCGACCACCACCATGAGGTGCCCCGCCGTGCCGTAGCCCGCCCCGTCGAGCTCGCCGGCGAGGAAGGACTGGCTGGTCACCACGGGGATGCCGGCCGCGATGAAGTGCTCCAGCTCGTCCAGCGAGTGCAGCCGGGTCACCTTGGCCTCCAGCCCCGGGAAGCCGGCCGCGTACGCGGTGTTGAACGGCCAGTTGCCGGTGCCGCCGTACTGCCAGTCGTAGGTCATCCGGGCGGCGTGGTCGACCGTGGGGTCGGCGTAGCCCGGGTCCACCCAGGACGTGTCGGCCGGCGAGGGCTTCCGCCCCCAGTACTCGACCACCATCTCGGTGGAGGTGGGCGAGCACCACGCCTCGCCGCCGCCGCCGTACTCGGGGTACTGGCCGGCATGGATGTTCTGGGAATAGCGCGGCACGGCCAGCTCGGTGCCCCAGGCGATGTGCCCGGCGCTCGGGGTGACGGTGAGCCGGTCCGGGACGTTCGAGCTCATGGCGCCGACCGAGCGGAGCACCGGCGTGGCGGTCGACGCCGGGTCCCGGTAGAGGGTCACCCGGAGCTGGTACGCCCGCAGCAGCACTCCGGCCGACGGGTTGGTGATCGCGAAGGTGTCGGTGCTGATGCTGGAGGTCTTGTCGCCCTGCCGGTCGACGCTGGTGCGCCGGATGTCGCCGTCGCCGGCGGCCCAGCGGCCCATGACGTACCAGGGGGTGCGGGTGCCGCTCGTGTAGGTGCCCTGGAGTTCGACCTGGAGCCAGGTGCCGGCCGGGGTGTCGGCGTTCCACGAGGTGACCAGCTCGGTGGCGGAGAAGCCGGCCTGGGTGAGCGGCGAGGTCCAGGTCCCGTACGCCCAGGTGCGCCGGGTGTTGCTGTGCGGATCCTTGTAGAGGATGGTGCCGACCGGGCTGGTCAGGGTCAGGCCGGCGGCGGTGCCGGTCGTGCCGGCCGCGGTCCCGCTCGACCAGGCCGGGCCGGACCAGCCCTGCCAGGTGATCTGCTCGTCGTGCGTGACGGTGGTGGTCGCGCCGGCCGGCGCGGTGGTGCCCAGGAGGGCGAGCGTGGTGGCGCCCGCCACGGCGGCCGTGCGCAGGGATGTCCGGTCCATGGCAGCTCCTCCAGGTGAACCGCATCGTTGCCGTTCACTGTCGCGCCTGGAGGGAAGTTTCGCCAGAGGTTCAGGCATGGAAAATCATTGCCGGCGTGACGATCCGGCCGGGATGGACCGTACGCAGTGACGGATGTTGATATGACCATGTGACTCCTGGTGAAGTGTGCGGACAACGGGACCGCCCGTACCCCGAGGAGGTTGTCCATGGCCCTCCGCACGTCCCCGCTCCGCCGCCGGCTCGCCCTCGCCGCCGCCGTCGGCCTGACCCTCGTCACCGCGCTCACCGGTCCGGCCGCCGCTCGGCCCGCCCCCGACGGTGAACCGGCCGCCGTCGCCTACCGGGTGCTCGGCCCGCGCACGCTCGCCGACCGGAGCGCCGTCGCCCGCACCGGAGCGGCGATCGACCACTCCGAACACGGCGTGCTGCACGTCACGGCCACCACCGCCGAGGCCGCCGCCATCACCCGGCTCGGCTTCCGGCTGGAGAAGGACGTCGCCCCGGCCCCGGCCACCGGCGCCGTCGCCTACGCCTTCCCGCCCGCCGACTCGAACTACCACGACTACGCCGAGCTGACCGCGGTGGTGAACACGGTCGTCGCCGACCACCCCGCCATCGCCCGCAAGCTCAGCATCGGGCGGTCCTACCAGGGCCGGGACCTGATGGCCGTGAAGATCTCCGACAACGTCGGCACGGACGAGAGCGAGCCGGAGATCCTCTTCAACGCCCAGCAGCACGCCCGCGAGCACCTGACCGTCGAGATGGCGATCTACCTGCTCAACCTCTTCACCGACAACTACGGCAGCGACTCCCGGATCACCAACCTCGTCAACTCCCGCGAGATCTGGATCGTCCCCACGGTCAACCCGGACGGCAGCGAGTACGACATCGCCACCGGCTCCTACCGCTCCTGGCGGAAGAACCGGCAGCCGAACAGCGGCTCGACGGCCGTCGGCACCGACCTGAACCGGAACTGGTCCTACCAGTGGGGCTGCTGCGGCGGCTCGTCCGGCTCGACCTCGTCGGAGACCTACCGCGGCCCGTCCGCCTTCTCCGCCCCGGAGACCGCGGCGCTGCGCACCTTCGTCAACAGCCGGGTGGTCGGCGGGGTGCAGCAGATCAAAGCGAACATCGACTTCCACACCTACTCGCAGCTGGTGCTCTGGCCGTACGGCTACACGTACAGCAACACCGCCACGGGGATGAACGCCGACCAGTACAACACCTTCGCCACCATCGGGCGGCAGATGGCGTCCAGCAACGGCTACACCCCGGAACAGTCCAGCGACCTCTACATCGCCGACGGCACGAGCATCGACTGGATGTGGGGGACCCACAAGATCTGGGCGTACACCTTCGAGATGTACCCCGGCTCGGCCTCCGGGGGCGGCTTCTACCCGCCCGACGAGGTGATCCCCGCGCAGACCTCCCGCAACCGGGAGGCCGTGCTGCTGCTCTCCGAGTACGCCGACTGCCCCTACCGGGCGATCGGCAAGCAGAGCCAGTACTGCTGACCACGAGGCACGGTGGGGCCCTGTCACCCGGGTCCCACCGTGCCTCCCGTCCGGACGATCTCCGCTGGTCATGCGCTACGGTGGCACCGACCACCCCGCAGCGAAGCCGGTGCGAAACCGGCGCTGTCCCGCAACTGTGATGCCCCGCACACGGCGTCGGCCCCGGCCGCCGCCGACACCCGTGGGGACGAGCCAGGTCGCCTGCGGCACGGTCGCGACTCGCGCTCTCGAGGAAGGGCGCCTCGCGGACGGGCCCGCCAGGTTCCTGTCGGCGAAGCACCACGCTCCTCGACCGACAGGAGGACCGATGTCCAGACGTACCCCCCGGCTCTTCGCCGCCGCCCTCGCGGTCGGCGCGCTGCTCCTCGGCGGCTGCGCCGAGAAGACCTCGAACGACACCCCCGCCGTCGGCGGCAGCTCGGCGGCGGCCGCCTTCCCGGTCTCCGTCGGCAAGCTGACCCTCGACAAGCGCCCCGAAAAGATCGTCTCGCTGTCGCCGTCGGCGACCGAGATGCTCTTCGCCATCGGCGCCGGCAAGCAGGTCACCGCCGTCGACGACAACTCGAACTACCCGGCGGAGGCGCCGAAGAGCGACCTCTCCGGCTTCCAGCCGAACGCCGAGGCGATCGCCGGCAAGAGCCCGGACCTCGTGGTGCTGTCGAACGACACCAACAAGATCGTCGACCAGCTCACCACGCTGAAGATCCCGGTGCTGCTCACCCCGGCGGCGGCCACTCTGGACGACACGTACCAGCAGCTCACCGACCTGGGCAAGCTGACCGGCCACCCGGCCGAGGCGGACGCCGTCACCAAGAAGATGAAGGACGACATCGCGGCGCTCACCAAGGACCTGCCGCAGCGGGCGAAGAAGCTCACCTACTACCACGAGCTCGGCCCGGAGCTGTACAGCGCGACCAGCAAGACCTTCATCGGCTCGATCTACGCGCTCGCCGGCCTGGAGAACATCGCCGACCCGGCGGACGCCGACGGGAAGAACGGCGGCTACCCGCAGCTCTCCCAGGAGGTCATCGTCAAGGCGAACCCCGACTTCGTCTTCCTGGCCGACACCAAGTGTTGCAAGCAGACCCCGGAGACCGTCAAGGCGCGCAGCGGCTGGGCCGGCGTCACCGCCGTGAAGAACAACCAGATCGTCGGCCTCGACGACGACATCGCCTCCCGCTGGGGTCCGCGGGTCGTCGACCTGCTCAAGGCGATCGTCGACGCCACCGCCAAGGTCCCGGCCTGACGGTGACCGTGCGACCGGCGGACAACGCCCACCGGCCGGCCGGGACGCCCGACGCGTCCCGGCCGGCCGGCATGCCCGACGTGAACCCGCCCGCGCCGGTGGGGAAGCGGCCTCCGGCCGGACCGGGTGCGACGGTCCGGCCGGCCGGGCTACGCACCCGCTGGCTGCTCGCCGGCATCGGCGCGGTGCTGGTGGCGCTGGTGGCGGGCGTCTCGCTCGGCCCGGTCAGCCTGCCGCCGGGCAGCGTCGCCGCCGAACTGCTCAACCTTCTGCCCGGGGTGCACCTGGACAGCGGGCTCACCGAGCGGGAGATCGCCATCGTCACCGAGCTGCGGCTGCCCCGGGTCGTGCTCGGCCTGCTCGTCGGTGCCCTGCTCGCCCTGGCCGGCGGCTGCTACCAGGGCGTCTTCCGCAACCCGCTGGCCGACCCGTACCTGCTGGGCGTGGCGGCCGGGGCCGGACTCGCGGTGACCGCCGTGATCGCGCTCGGCGCCGGGGCCGGTGGGGCGCTGACCGGGATGCCGCTCACCATTCCCCTGGCCGCGTTCGTCGGCTCGCTCGGCGCGGTGCTCATGACGTACCTGCTCGGCGCGGCCGGCGGGCGCGACCGGTCACCGGCCACGCTGATCCTGGCCGGGGTGGCGGTCTCGGCGTTCCTCTCCGCCGGGCAGACCTACCTGCTGCAGCGCAACTCCGACAGCATCCAGCAGGTCTACTCCTGGCTGCTCGGGCGACTGGCCACCGCCGGCTGGCACGACGTCCGGCTGGTCCTGCCCTACTTCGTGCTCACCGCCGTGGTGGTGCTCCTGCACCGGCGCGAGCTGGACGTGCTCTCCGTCGGCGACGACGAGGCCACCAGCCTCGGGCTGCACCCGCAGCGCTCCCGCTACCTGCTCATCGCGGCCGCCTCGCTGGGCACCGCCGCCGCGGTCTCCGCCTCCGGCCTGATCGGCTTCGTCGGCATCATCGTGCCGCACACCGTGCGGCTGCTCGCCGGGTCGAGCTACCGGGTGATCCTGCCCCTGTCGATGCTCTTCGGCGGGGCGTTCCTGGCGCTGACCGACGTGGTGGCCCGCACCGCCGCGGCCCCCGCCGAGATTCCCATCGGCGTGGTCACCGCCCTGCTCGGCGGCCCGTTCTTCGTGCTGGTCCTGCGCACCGCCCGCCGGGTGCTGACATGACCGCCCCCGCCGTGGAGCTGCGCGGCCTCCGGGTCGAGCTGGGCGGCACGCCGATCCTGGCCGGCGTCGACCTGGCGGTCGCGGTGGGCGAGTGGGTCACCGTGATCGGTCCGAACGGCGCCGGCAAGTCGACCCTGCTGCGCGCCGTCGGCGGCCTGCTGCCCGCGCCGGGCGCGGTCTCCCTCTTCGGTACGCCGATCAACTCCCTCCGCCGCCGCGACCGGGCCCGGGTGGTGGCCACCGTGGCGCAGTCCCCGGTGGTGCCGGCCGGCATGTCGGTCTTCGACTACGTGCTGCTGGGGCGCACCCCGTACATCCCGGCGCTGGGCCGGGAGTCCACGGCCGACCTGGCCGCCGTGCACGAGGTGCTGGACCGGCTCGACCTGGGCGCGTTCGGGCGCCGCGAGCTGGCCACCCTGTCCGGCGGCGAGCGGCAGCGGGTCTTCCTGGCCCGGGCGCTGGCGCAGGGCGCCACCCTGCTGCTGCTCGACGAGCCCACCAGCGCGCTGGACATCGGCCACCAGCAGGAGGTGCTGGAGCTGGTCGACCAGCTCCGCCGCGAGCACGACCTGACCGTGCTCGCCACCATGCACGACCTCTCCATCGCCGGCGAGTACGCCGACCGCCTGGTCCTGCTCGCCGACGGCCGGGTCGCCGCGGCCGGACCACCGCAGGAGGTCCTCACCGAGGCCCTGCTGGCCACCCACTACCGCGCCAACGTCCGGGTCATCCCCGGCGACCACGGCCCCCTCGTGGTCCCCGTCCGCCCCCGCTGACGGGCCGCTCAGCGGAGGGCCGTGACCGAGAACAGGGCGCCCTCGGGGTCGCGGAGCGCGGCGCTGCGGCCGGCCGGGTTGTCCCGGGGCGGGACGAGGATGGTGCCGCCCAGCTCGGCGGCCCGGGCCGCCGTGGCGTCCGCGTCCTCGACCGCGAAGTAGACCGACCAGTAGGCCGGCAGGTCCTCGGGCAGCGGCTCCAGCTGGGGCAGCATGCCCGCGACGATCCGGGCACCGCACCGCCACCCCGTGTAGGTGACCGGACCGGCCGCCCGCTCCTCGGGGTGCCAGCCGAAGACCAGCGCGTAGAAGTCCTTCGCCCCCTCGGGGTCGGGCGTGACCAGCTCGTTCCAGCACATCGAGCCGGGGGCGTTGAACAACTCCGCCCCCCGCATGGCCATCGGCTGCCAGACGCTGAACACCGCACCGGCGGGATCCGAGAGGACGGCCATCCGGCCCTGGTCGAGGACGTCGAACGGGGAGACCACCACCTGGCCACCGGCCGCCTCCACCCGGGTGGCGACCAGGTCGGCGTCATCGGTCGCCACGTACGTCGACCAGACCGGCACCTGGTCGTCAGTGGCGGGCGGCCCGGCCCCGGCGACCGCCCGGCCGTCCTTGAGGAACGTGGTGTAGCCGCCGGCGGTCGGCTCCGCGGACACCCGGCCGGTCCAGCCGAACAGCTCCGGGTAGAACCGCTTCGCGTCGTCCAGCCCGGGTGTGGCCAGGTCGGCCCAGCAGGGCGTGCCGGGCTCCACGCCGTCCACGCTGACCCCTCTCGCCGGGAGCGGCCCCGCTGGCACGCCCTGCCGGCATCGTGGCACCGTCCGACCGGCCGCCGGGCCGGAATCGGACAAAAGGTCAGGTGAAGCGGCGCCCCTCGTCCCGCCGGTACGCCCACCCGGCGACCGCGGCGAACACCACGATCCACACGCCGAGCATGACCATGGAGGTCGGGTTCAGCCGCCAGTCGGTCACGGCCGCCCACATCAGCTCCAGCGCACCGCGGGTGGGCACGTAGGGCGCTATCGCGTCGACGAAGCCGGGTGCGTTGTCCGGGCCGAAGAGGAGTCCGCCCCCGAAGGCGAGCGGGAAGAAGATGAGCTGGGCGACCACGATCGCGGCCTTGCTGGGCAGCGAGTAGCCGATGGCCAGCCCGAGCAGCGTGAACGGCACCGAGATCACCGCGACCCCGCCGGCGGCGAGCAGGAACTGCGCCGGGGTGACCCGGGCCGCGGTCGCCACCGCCGCGATCACCACCACCGGGAGCATGGAGAAGTAGGTGATCGCCAGACCGGCCAGGATCCGGCCGGCGAAGCGCGGGCCGGGCCCGGCGGGCAGCGTCCGGCTGTACGAGCTCCACGGCTGGTCGCGGTCCTCGGCGACGCCGATCCCGTACTGGAAGATGTTGGCGCTCATCACCGCGAAGGTGATCATGGCGGCGGTGGCGAAGGTGGCGGCGGTGGGATCGTCACCGGCGAACGGCACGACGAAGAAGAGCATCGTGGCGGCCGGGAAGAACGCGCTGCCGAAGATCGCGACCGGGATCCGGATGATCTCCAGGAGCTGGTAGCGGGCGTGGACCAGGGCGAGCGGCACGGTGTCTCCTAGGCGGGGGTCGGTGCGGGCCGGTCGTCGGCGGTCAGCGCGAGGAACGCCTCCTCCAGCGAGGTGGGCCGGACCTCCAGGTCGCGGAACGCCACGCCGGCCGTGACCAGGCCCCGGACGAGCTGGTCGGCGTCGGTGGTGAGCAGGTGGGTGCGCCCCTCGGTGTGCTCGGTGGCCACCACGCCGGGCAGCGCGGGCAGGTCGTCGGCGACCAGGCTGACCCGGCGTACGCCCACGATGCCGCGGATCGCCGCGACCGAGTCGTCGGCGAGGACGCGGCCGTGCCCGATCACCACCACCCGCTGCGCCAGCGCCTCCACCTCTTCCAGGTAGTGGCTGCTCAGCAGGACCGTGCCGCCCTCGGCGTGGAAGCCGCGGACGGCCTCCCACAGCGTGCGCCGGGCCTCCACGTCCAGCCCGGTGGTGGGTTCGTCGAGGACCACGAGCCGGGGCCGGCCGACGAAGGCGAGCGCCACGGCGAGCCGGCGGCGCTGCCCGCCGGAGAGGCCGCCGGTCTGCCGGCGCACCTGGTCGGAGAGGCCGAACCGGGCGAGCAGCTCGCCCCGGGGCACCGGGTCGGGGAAGTGCGCGGAGACGAAGTCGACCACCTCGCCGACCCGCAGCGTGCCGGGCAGGCCGGTCTCCTGCGGGGTCACCCCGAGCTGCCGGCGGCTCGCCGGGTCGCGCGGGTCGCCGCCGAGCAGCTCGACCCGGCCGGCGGTGGGACGGCGCAGCCCGACCAGCAGGTTGAGCAGGGTGCTCTTGCCGGCGCCGTTCGGGCCGAGCAGGCCCACCAGCTCCCCGGCGCGGACGGTCAGGTCGACCCGGTCCAGGGCCAGCACCTCGCCGTAGCGGCGGCTGACCTGGTCGGCGCGAGCCAGGATCATCGTCAGCTCCTCAGGGGCGGCGGGACCGGGCGGGCATGCTGCCACCTGTCTACCGTGCCGGCGCCAGTCGCACTGCCCCGCGCGGACGGGTGCCCATCGCCTACTGTGGTAATCCCGTTGTCCGGCCGCGCCGGCGACGGGTGACTGGCGACTGGACACTGGGGAGGGTCCATGACGAGTCCGAGCCGGAACCTCGAGGTCCAGCCGGAGGCGTTGACCGCCTTCGCCGCCGCGTCCCGGGACCGGGCCGGCCGCTTCCGCGAGCTGCGCCGCGTCTTCCACGACGGGCACGTGCCCCGGCACGCCTTCGGCATCATGCCGGCGTCGTTCGGCCTCGCCGCCGCCTACGCCGAGCAGTTCGAGGCGTGCCTGCAGGGGCTGGAGGACGGCGCCGAGGTGATGGCCGACATCGCCGAGGGGATCAGCGACACCGCCGAGGCCTACACCGGGACCGACGTGGCGACCACCGACATGTTCACGCCGGGCGCCTGAGGGGAGCCTGATGAGCACCGAGGCGCTGCAGCGCAACAAGACCTACTTCGAGCAGATCGTGTCGGGCACGCCCGACCCGTTCAAGCCGCTCTCCAACGCGGTGCTCTGGCCGTTCGAGCAGCTTCTCGAACTGGTCGCCGGCGAGCCCGACGACCTCATGCAGGCGGCCCAGCTCGCACTCACCACCGGCGAGGCGGTGCGCCAGATCGCTGGCGACCAGATCGCCGACCGGGCGCGGCTACGCGGCGCCTGGGACGGCGACGCGGCGGAGAAGTTCCACGCCTCGATGGAGTCCGTCGAGGAGGCGATCGAGGAACTGGCCAAGGGGCTGGACGGCACCAAGGAGGTGCTGGTCGACGCGGCGAACGCGGCCGTCGACGCGTTCAACCTGCTGGTCGAGCTGATCCTGGAGTTCCTGCTCTGGTTCCTGACCGAGGTGATCATCGCGGCGGTGGCCGCAGTGCTCAGCGCCGGCGTGACGCTGGCCGCCACGGTCGTCCGGGTGCTGGCCCGGCTGGCCACCACGGTGGGCCGCATGGTCAAGATCGTGGCCCGGTTCGCGGAGATCCTCACCAAGCTCGTCACCAAGCTGGAGAAGGTCGCCGAGCTGCTCACCCGCTACCGCAAGGTCGTCATGGAGCTGCGCAAGGCCAAGAAGGCGTACCGGGCGTGGAACAAGTCCGGCTACAGCAAGGAGGCGTTCGCCTTCAAGATCCAGCGGGCCGCCATCCTGTTCCCGGGCAAGTTCGCCATCAACCAGGCGTCGCCCGTCAACATCCCCGGCATCGGCGGCGCGCTGCTCGACACGGGGGTCGGCCTCCACGACGTCTCCGACGGCCACAAGGACCGCAACTACCTGGTGGACGGCACGTACTCGGAGGACCTGGGCCCGTACACCAAGGGTGTGCAGAACGTCTTCGACTCGATCGTGAACTGAGAGGCAGAGCCATGACCTTCCCGGCCCTGGACCGGATCGAGGCGCTCGCCCGCAACCTGGACGGGTGGCAGCGCGAACTCGGCGCGCGGATGGCCGAGCTGGAGCAGAGCAGCGCCGAAGGGGTGAGCGACTCCGGCCTGGTCACTGTCACGGCGGCCGCCGACGGCAGGATTCTCTCCACCGAGATCAACGCGCGGGCCATGCGGCTCGACTCCTACACGCTGGCCGAGGAGTTCACCGCCGCGGCGAACCGGGCCCAGGAGGCCGCCGCCGCCCGGGTCCGGGAGATCGTCGGCGAGGTGATGGGCAACGCGCCCGCCGCGGAGCGCCGCACCGACGACGGCTACCGCCACGACCGATACTGAGCCGATGGACCCCACCGGATACCGCGACCGGATCGGCCAGTTGGTCGAGCCGAACGAGCAGGTGCTGGCGTACGCGAAGGCCGAAGCGGCCCAGGGGGCGGCGCCACCTCCGCCGCCCGACGCGGTAAAGCAGGAGGCGGGCGGCGGCGGGGTGAGCGCCGGGGCGGTGCTGCTCAACCTGATCTCCCCGCTGATCAGTTCCGAGCGGGGTGACCGGCTGGTCGACCGGGTGGTCTGGGGAATCGCCGGGCGCGGCGCCCCCGGCTCCGCCGCCTCCCGGCTCCGCCACGCGCTGCACCCGCCCGGGCCGGACCTGACGGTGCGGGACACCCTGCTGGTGGCGACCGACCGGCGGCTGCTGGTCTGTGTGAGTGGCCCGGTGAAGGTGCTGTCCAGCCGGAAGGACGACGAGCGGTCCGTGGCGGAGACCGGCATCGCCTGGTCGGCGTCGCGCGCCGAGGTCGCCTCGGCCCGGGTGGGCTGGCACCGGCTGAACCCGAAGCGCCTCCGCCTCGACTTCACCGACGGCTCCTGGCTCGCCTTCACCGTGCCGATCGCCGAGTCCGGCCGCCCGCTGCGGGACGTCGCCGGGGCAATCTCCGGCTGATCCGCGCGCCGCGGCTGTTCAGCACGATGGCGGTGGTGATGAGCCCGGCGCCGATGAGCCCGGTCGGGCCGAGCCGATCGCCGAGGAACAGCGTTGCCAGGAGCGTGGCGACGAGCGGTTCCAGCAGTGCGATCAGCGCCGCCGTGCTGGCGGGTGTGGTGTGCAGGCCCCGGAAGTACAGGGCGTACGCCACCGCGGTGGGTGCGGTGCCGAGCAGGAGCAGTAGTCCCACGGACGCCGGTGTCGGGACGAACGCCATGCCGGCCGTCATCGTGGCCGCAGGGGCGAGCACGGCCGTGCCGATGGCGAAGCTCACGCCGGTGGCGGCGAGGTCGTCGAGACCGGTGACGGGCCGGGTGCCGATGAAGGTCATGGTGGCGAAGCCGGCTGCCGACAGCAACGCGAGTCCGGCTCCGGCGAGCACGCTCGCGGCGGTGAGGCCGCCGGACGGCGTGCCGACCAGCAGGGCCAGACCACCGATGGCCAGCGCCACCGTGGCGAGCATCCGCGGGCTGACCCGCCGCCGCCCGGTGATCCATTCGGCGGACAGGACCAGGGCAGGTGAGGCGCCGATCGTGAGCAGGGTGGCGAGGCTGACGTTGGTGAGCGACACCGCCCCGAAGAAGCAGGCCTGGAAGACGGCGGCGAGCAGCCCGTTCACGATCATCCGGACCCACGCATGACGGCCACGCGGCAGCGGTCGCCGGGTCAGGCCGAGCGAGACGAGGAGAAGTGCGCCGCCGGCGCCGAGCCGGTAGGCCGCCACCGCCAGCGGTGACAGCCCCGTTTCGTGGGCGAGGAGGCTGCCGGTGGGGCCACCGGTGCCCCACAGCACGCCGGCGAGGACAAGAGACCACAGGCCGGTGGCGGGGCGTCGGGCGGTGGCCACCGGGTGTTCGGAGACAAGCATGAAGAAATCGCTCCTGCGACGAAGGGAATCGGGTCGCGGAAGCGGGGCGTGTCGAACTCAGCGATGGATGGACCGCGCGCCCAGCCGGTGAAGGCTGGACACGGTGAGCAGAACCGCCCCGCTCAGGAGCGCGGCGGGGAGATGATGTCGAAGATCCGGCCCATGATCCGATCCTAAGCGCCGCCGGTGGACGAACGAAGGAATTTCCCGAGCGCCGGGAGGCCGCCGGCCGGGCTCAGCCGGCCAGCGGGGCGGGCAGCGGCTCCCGGTGCAGCACGGCCAGCCGGGACACCGCCCGGGTCAGCACCACGTAGAGGCGGTGCAGGCCACGCGGCTCGGCGGCCACGATCGCGGCCGGCTCGACGACCACCACGTGGTCGTACTCCAGGCCCTTGACCAGGGTCGCCGGGACCACGGTGACGCGCTCCGCGGCCTCCACGTCGTCGGCGGTCGCGGTCGGGACGCCCGCGTCGGCGAGGGCCGCGCGGAGCCGGTCCACCATGTCGTCGGCGGCGATCACGCCGACCGAGCCGTCGTGCGCCAGCGCCGCCCGCACCTCGGCCACCGCCGCGGCCGTCAGGTCCTCGACGGTACGCACGTCGAGCGCCCCGTCGCGCCGCAGCGACTGCGCCGGGGGCACGTCGACGGCGAGCGCCGGCAGCAGGCGGTTGGCGAAGGCGACCACCGCGGCCGGCACCCGGAAGCCGATGCTCAGCGGCACCACGGACGCGTCCGGCTTGCCGAGGTGGGCCAGGGACTCCCGCCAGTCGGTGGCCGCCCACGGCGCGGTGCCCTGGGCCAGGTCGCCGAGGAGGGTGATCGAGCCGTGCTCGCTGCGCCGGGCGATGGCCCGGCACTGCATCGGAGAGAGGTCCTGCGCCTCGTCGACCACCACGTGCCCGAATCCGGCGGGCCGCTCCAGCAGCCCGGCGGCCTCGTCGATGAGCACCGCGTCCGCGGCGGTCCAGCGGGTCGCCTTCGGGGTACGCCCCACCGGGCCGGACCGGAACAGCTCCTGCTCCTCGGCCGTGAGCAGGCCGTCGGTGGCGGCGGCGAGTGCCTCGGGATCGGTGCGCAGCCGGTGCAGCAGCCCCTCGGGCGTGAGCGCCGGCCAGACCGCGTCGAGGAACTCGGTGACCGGCTTCGCCCTGCTCATCCGGCGCAACCAGGCGTCGCTGGGCGACTCGGCCCGGCGCGCCTCGGACTGGCGCTGCAGCAGCCCCACCACGCGCGCGCGGACCCGGTCCCGGCCGGTCGCGTACGGCAGGTCCTCGCGGCGGGTCTCCTCGACCAGCCGGTGCAGCGGGTCGAGGCCGATCCGCCAGCGGAACGAGCCGTCCGAGACCATGATCGGCTCGGTGGGCGTGCCGATGTGCGCGTCGACCGCGCGGCGCAGCGTCTCGGCCATCCGGACGTCGTGCTTGAGGGTGGCCACCGCCGGGGCGTCGACCGCGCGTACCGGCACCCGGGCGACCAGGTCCTCCACCGTGGCCTGCTCGACCTCGACCTCGCCGAGCGCCGGCAGCACCGCCGCGATGTAGGACATGAACGCCCGGTTCGGCCCGACGATCAGCACGCCCGACCGGCGCAGCCGCTCCCGGTGCAGGTAGAGCAGGTACGCGGCGCGGTGCAGCCCGACGGCCGTCTTACCGGTGCCCGGCGCGCCCTGGACGCAGATCGAGTCGGCCAGGTCGGCCCGGACCAGCTCGTCCTGCTCGGGCTGGATGGTGGCGACGATGTCGCGCATCGGGCCGACGCGGGGGCGCTCGATCTCGGCCGTGAGGATGCGGCTGGCGGTGCCCAGCTCCTCGCCGCGATCCAGGCGCTCGTCCTCGAAGCTGGTCAGCACCCCCGTGCTGAACCCGAACCGGCGCCGGACCGCGACACCCTGGGGGTCCCGGGCGCTGGCCCGGTAGAACGAGCGGGAGACCGGGGCCCGCCAGTCCAGCACGAGCGGTTCGCCCAGCTCGTCGGTGACGTGCCGGCGCCCGACGTGGTAGTCGCGTCCGGCGTGGTCCGGATCGGTCTCCCCGAAGTCGAGGCGGCCGAAGAAGAGCGGGGTGGTCGGGTCGTCGGCGAGTTCCTTGACCCGCCGGGCCATGTGCCGGCCGAGCTGCTCGGCGGTGTACGCGTCCCCGGCCACCTTGTCGCCGGTGGCGAAGAGGGACTCGGCGCGCTCGCGCATCCGGCGCAGCGCTTCGCGGGAGGTGTCCAGGTGGGCGCGCTCGGCGACCAGCTCGGCATCGAGGGTCTGTTCTTGGGCGTGCAGGGTCATCCACGTACTCCTCGTCACGGGGAACAACGCTGCCGCTCGCGTTTCCGACCTCGGGTCGGCGCGGGGACGTCCTGTGCGGTGCTACTCACCACGGCCGTCAGGCGGGACAGAGCAGCTTACTCCGGTCGGGTCGGTGGGCAACCGAATTTCCCCGGCGCCGGCCGGCGGGGAATCATGGGTGACATGACCGAGGCGCGTCCGGAGCAGCGCCGGGTGACGATCAGCGACCCGCAGGTTATGCGGGCGCTGGCCCACCCGGCCCGTATGGCGATCATGGAGCATCTCAGCACGGTGGAGGGCGGTGCGACCGCCACCGAGTGTGCCGAGATCGCCGGCCTGTCCCCGAGCGCCACGAGCTATCACCTGCGGGAGCTGGCGAAGTTCGGCCTCATCGAGGAGGCCCCGAGCCGGGGCGACGCCCGGGAGCGGGTGTGGCAGGCGTTCAGCCCGTCCTACCACGTCGAGTCCGGGCAGGACGCGGACTCCGAGGCCCGGGCCGCCGAGCTGGCCCTGGTCGACGCGCACCTGGCCCGGGACGGCCAGCGCGCCCGGGACTGGATCCGCCGCGCCCCGGACGAGCCCCGCGACTGGTATCAGGCGGCCTGGTTCAGCGACAGCCTGCTCCAGGTCACCGCCGAGGAGCTGACCGAGCTGAACGAGGCCGTCCAGGCGCTGCTCAGCCCCTATCGGCGGCGGCTGCGGCCCGACCCGCCGGAGGGCTCCCGGACGGTCGCGGTGCAGTACCGGGCGCTGCCGCTCGACTGAGCCCGGGGTTGCGCAGCCAGGTGTGAAGAATTATTTTCGAAATATGCCCTTCGCATCTGGTCCGTCGCGCTGGTCGGACGTCTGGCTCGCCACCGCCGCCCGTGGCGTCTCCAGCTGCGGGGACTTCCTCGCCGCGAGCGCGCTGACGCTGGCGCTCCAGTCGGCCGGGGCCGGCGGGCTCGCCGTCTCCGGGCTGCTGCTCGCCGCCACGCTGCCGCTGGTCGCGCTCGCCCCGCTGACCGGCCGGCTCGCCGACCGCGTGGACAGCCGGGTCCTGCTGGTGACCGCCGGGCTCGGCCAGGCCGCGATCTGCCTGGCGCTCGCGTACGCCGGGCACCCCGCCCTGATCATCGCGCTGGTGGCGCTGCTCGCCGCCGGGCTCGCCGTCACCCAGCCGGTGCTCTCGGCGCTGGTGCCGGTCATGGTCCGGGCCGAGGACCTGCCCCGGGCCGGCGCGCTGAACCAGACCGCCGGCACCCTGGGCGCACTCGCCGGTCCGGCGCTGGCCGGGCTGCTCGTCGGCCAGTTCGGCACCCGGGTGCCGCTGCTCGTCGACGCCGCGAGCTACCTGGCGCTGGTGGCGGCCGGCCTGCTCATCCGTACCCGACGGGGTGGCCGGCGGTCCACCGTGCCGGCCGCCGCCGGCACGACGCCGCCGCCCGCCTGGCGGTTCCGGCACGACCCGCTGCTCGTGGTGATGGTGGGCAGCCTCGCCGCGGTGGTCGCCGCGGTCGGCGCCATCAACGTCATCGAGGTCTTCTTCATCCGGGAGACCCTGCACAGCACCACCACGGTCTACGGCCTGGTCACCGGCGCCTGGCCGCTGGGCATCGTGCTGGGCGGCTGGCTGTTCGCCCGGCTCGCCCGCCGGCTCACCGACGACGGGTCGCTGCTCGGCGCCGGGCTGGTCCTGCTCGGCGGCTGCTGCCTCGCGGTGCTCGCCTCGGCCGCGGTGCCGTCGGCGTGGCTGCTCGTGCCGATCTGGCTGATCGGTGGGGTGGGCAACGGTGGCGACAACGTCTTCAACAACCTGCTGCTGGCCCGGCGGGTGCCCGAGGCGGCCCGCGGCCGGGCCTTCGCCGTCTTCGGGTCCGCGGTCCAGGGCGCCGGGATGGCCGGCTACCTGATCGGCGGCCTGCTGCTGGAGGTGGCCGCGCCCCGGCCGCTGGTCGCCGGCTGCGGGGTGGCCGGCGTGCTGGTGGTCGTGGCGGCGGCCCGGCCGGTGTGGCGGGCCGTCCGCGCCGAGCGCTCCGCGCGCGCGGTCGCCGCGTTCACGGCCGAGCGGCCTGCGGAGTTGGCCACTCCGACCCCCTCCCGCTGAACCGGCCCGGTGTGGCAGGGATACGGTCGGGGTCATGGCCGATCGCATCGCCCGCCCGCGCGTGGGGCACATCCAGTTCCTCAACTGCCTGCCCATCTACTGGGGGCTCATGCGGTCCGGCGCGCTGATCGACGTCGACCTGCACAAGGACTCGCCGGACCGGCTGAACGCCGCGCTGGTCGCCGGTGACCTGGACATCGGCCCGATCTCCCAGGTGGAATACCTGCGGCACGCCGACGAGCTGCTGCTCCTGCCGGACCTGGCGGTCGGCAGCGACGGCCCGGTGCTCTCGGTCAACGTGGTGTCCACCCGGCCCCTCACCGAGCTGGACGGCGCCCGGGTGGCGCTCGGCTCCACCTCGCGCACCGGGGTGCTGCTGGCCCAGCTCCTGCTCGCGGAGCGGTACGGGGTCCGCCCTGACTACTTCCGCTGCCCGCCGGACCTGACCCAGATGCTGCTCGAGGCCGACGCCGGGGTGGTGATCGGCGACGTGGCGCTGCGCGCCCTCTACGAGGCGCCGCGCAAGGGGCTGGCGGTGACCGACCTCGGGCAGGCCTGGCGCGAGTGGACCGGCCTGCCGATGGTCTTCGCCGTCTGGGCGGTCCGCCGGGACTTCGCCGCCGCCCACCCCGGCCGGGTCAAGGAGGTGCACGAGGCGTTCCTGCGCTCGCGCGACCTGTGCCTGGCCGAGCTGGACCAGGTGGCCGAGGCCGGGGCCCGCTGGGAGCCGTTCGACGCGGAGACCCTGGCGACCTACTTCCGTACCCTCGACTTCTCCCTGGGCGAGCGGCAGGTGGCCGGCCTGCGCGAGTTCGCCCGCCGTGCGGCCGCCATCGGCGAGGCCCCCGCCCTGCCCGAGGGCGGGCCGGAGTTCTTCCAGGGCTGACGCCCTCCACGACGACGAAGCGGCGGTGCCCCGGTGGACCGGGACACCGCCGCTTCGCGCAGCGGGTGAAATCAGGTGGCGTCGCGGAGCAGCGCCTCGGTGATCTTCTCGCAGGCGTCCATGCCGTACTGCCAGGAGCCGGCGGCGCTGAACGGGGTCTTGACCATCACGCCCATCGTCCAGGTGTCGCCGATCGCCAGGCAGTTGACGTGGTATTCCCGCTCCTTCTGCCGGTCGATCCAGCCGTTCTTGATGGCGATCTGCTTCTGTTCGGCGGCGGGGAAGGCCTTGCGGATGCCGAAGTCGCCGTCACCGCGGACCAGCCGCATCTCGTTGAGCAGCCACTTGGTCCACTTCGGCCCGGCGGCCCGGCCGTCGTCGATGCAGAGGCCGAGCCGCGCGGTGTCCCGGGGCGACAGCATCGTCCGGCTCCAGCCGCCGTCGCTGGCGACCTTGCTGTCGGTCAGCTTGCAGATCGAGATCAGCCGCTTGATCGAGGCAGAACCACCCACGCTCTCGTAGAACTCCTGGGCCCGGGTGTTGTCGCTGTCCCGGATGATCCGCGTGGCGTCGTCCAGCTTCGCGTCGCTCGGGGTCCTGCCTGCCTCGGCGCTCCGGCGCAGGTAGTCGGCGACAACCCAGGATTTGATCAACGACGCGGTGGTGCTGGTCTCGTTCATGTTCTTCGAGCCGATGATCTCGCCGGTCCGCTTGTCCAGCACGCTCCAGGAGTACCAGCCCTTGATGTCCAGGTCGCTCAGGTCCTGAGCCTGGAACGGCAGCGGCTCCAGCGACGGCGACGGCGACGGCTCGGGGCGCGCGTTGCGATCGGTGGGCGTGTTCGAGGACCGCGTGCCCGCCGCGGGCGAATGCGAGCCGGCCGGGGGGCGTAGGGGAGAGCCCGGCACGAACCTGAGCGAGACGAGCACCAGGCCGACCAGGATCACGGCGACGGCGCTGTAGGCCAGCGGGCGGCGGTCACTGCCCGGCCGGCGCCGGCTGCCCGCCATCAGAGCTTCCCGACCGGCTGCTGCGGCACCTTGAGGGCGGCGCCGGGCTGCGGGGTCACGAGCTGGGTGGCGACACTGGCGCAGACCTTCGCGCCGTACGAGGGGGTCTTCGGGTCACCGGTGCCGGGATAGCGCATCATCACGGCCAGGGTCCAGTCGTCGGCCACCGCGAGGCAGTTGACGTGCCACTGGCCGTCGGCCCAGAGCATGGTGAAGCCGTTCTTGATGCTGACCGGGCCCTGCGACGTGATCGACTCGGGCAGGCCGTCGACGATGCCCCAGTGACCGCCCTGGACGGCCTCGGACTTCTGGTCCTTGACGCCGCCGCGCACGTGAGCCATCTCGTTCAACACCCACTTCGTCCACTTGGGCCCGGCGGCGGTGCCGTCACCGATGCAGTCGCCCATGCGCACCGCGTCGCGCGGCGACATCTGGGTGTACGCCCACTTGGCCTTGGTGGGTTCAATCTTCGTGTCGGTCAGCTTGCACATCTTGATCAGCCGGAGCAGCACCGGCTTGCGGCCGCCGGCGTTGTAGAGCGCCTCGGCCGAGATGTCGTTGCTGTCCCGGATCGCGGTCTCGGCCTGCTTCTTGCGCGTGGCGCTGGGCTCCTTGCCGTCGAGCTCGCGCAGGTAGTCGGAGACGATCCACGCCTTGATCATCGACTCGGTCGAGTTGGTCGACGTCATGTTCGGCGCGCCGCTGATCTTGCCGGTCTTCCGGTCCATCAGCGCCCAGGAGAAGAACTTGCCCTTGAAGTTCACCGAGACCGGCCCCGCGGCCAGCGTCGGCTCCGGAGGCGCGGTCGGTGCGGGCGTGGGAACCTGCGCCACGCCGCCGCCGATGCCGCCGAGACCGCTGATCCCGTCGCCGCCGGAGAGCTTGGCGTACGCAGCGGGGACCAGCATGCCGCCACCGAGAAGGACCGCCACGATGGCGAGCACCATGGTCACGCGAGGTCGCATGAGTGGGTGAACTCCAGATTGTCTGGCCGGGGGGACCGGCGCTTTCCGAATGTGTTTCGGCCTGATCGCCGAGGCCGGGGGAATGGCCTGGAGCCGGTGGCGATCGTCAGCAGCCGATCGGTGTGCCGGGCGAAGTCTACTTCCGGACAGGCCGGATGCCAGATCCCGACGCCCGGCAACTCGCCGTGATGGCGGGACATTGGGCCGCTATGCCGTCCTTGTGAGGATTCATCTTCTCCGCGTGGTGGACGTCACAGCGTTCCAGCAGGTCAGGGGTCGTCACGGGAAGCGGTCGCCCGGTGACAGAAGGTGGGTCGGGAAACCTGTTACACCCTCTGGTGTCATCGGGCGCGAGCTGTAACACTGGCCTCATGTATGGCAATGACTTCGCCCCGCCCGAGGACGGCCCGGGCGGCGGCCTGCTCGGCGAGGTGGAGGCGGCGGAGGCCGCGCTGCGCGAGGCGGCGGCGCGCGCCCGGCGCGGCGGCCCGGCGCCGGACGAGGACTTCGCGGCGTACTTCGCGGACGTGATCGACGCCGACCAGAAGATCGAGCCGCGGGACTGGATGCCGGAGGCGTACCGGAAGACGCTGATCCGGCAGATCGCCCAGCACGCGCACTCCGAGATCATCGGCATGCAGCCGGAGGGCAACTGGATCAGCCGGGCCCCCTCGCTCAAGCGCAAGGCGATCCTCCTGGCCAAGGTGCAGGACGAGGCCGGCCACGGCCTCTACCTCTACGCCGCCGCGGAGACGCTCGGCGTCAGCCGCGACGAGCTGGTCGAGCTGCTGATCGACGGCCGGCAGAAGTACAGCTCGATCTTCAACTACCCGACCCTGACCTGGGCCGACGTGGGCGCGATCGGCTGGCTGGTCGACGGCGCCGCGATCGTCAATCAGGTCCCGCTGTGCCGCTGCTCCTACGGCCCCTACGCCCGCGCCATGATCCGGGTCTGCAAGGAGGAGTCGTTTCACCAGCGCCAGGGCTACGAGATCCTGCACACCCTGGCCCACGGCACCCCGGAACAGAAGGCCATGGCCCAGGACGCGGTGGACCGCTGGTGGTACCCGTCACTGGCCATGTTCGGCCCGCCGGACGGAGACTCCACGCACAGCGCCCAGTCGATGGCCTGGAAGATCAAGCGTTTCTCCAACGACGAGCTACGCCAGCGCTTCGTCGACATGTGCGTGCAGCAGGCGGAGATCCTCGGCCTCACCATCCCCGACCCGGACCTGCGGTGGAACGAGCAGCGGCAGGCCCACGACTACACCCAGCCCGACTACGACGAGCTGATGCAGGTGATCAAGGGCAACGGGCCGTGCAACCGGGAGCGGATGGAGCACCGGCGCCGGGCCCACTCCGACGGCGCCTGGGTGCGGGAGGCCGCCGCGGCGTACGCGGCGAAGCAGCGGAACAAGGAGAAGGTGGCGGCATGAGCACGGACCATTCGCCTCTCTGGGAGGTCTTCGTGCGGGCCCGGCGCGGGCTGTCGCACACCCACGTCGGCAGCCTGCACGCCCCCGACGCCGAGCTGGCCCTGCGCAACGCCCGGGACCTCTACACCCGGCGCCAGGAGGGCGTGTCGATCTGGGTGGTGCCGGCGAGCGCGATCACCGCGTCCAGCCCGGACGAGAAGGACGCCTTCTTCGACCCGGCGGCGGACAAGGTCTACCGCCACCCCACCTTCTACGAGGTGCCGGACGGGGTGGCCCACCTGTGAGCAGCCCGTTCGACTTCACCCTCGCCCTGGGCGACGACGCGCTGATCGCGGCGCAGCGGCTCGGCGAGTGGACCTCCCGTGCGCCGGAGATGGAGGAGGACATCGCCCTGGCCAACATCGCCCTCGACCAGCTCGGCGCGGCCCGCCTGCTGCTCACGTACGCGGGCGAGCTGGAGGGCGCCGGGCGCGACGAGGACGCGCTGGCCTACCTGCGTGGCGACCGGGAGTTCCACAACTGCCTCCTGGTCGAGCTGCCCAACGGCGACTTCGGCGTGACCATGGCGAAGCTGTTCTTCCTGGCCGCCTACCAGCTCCCGCTCTACAC
Source organism: Micromonospora chaiyaphumensis (assembly GCF_900091435.1). Classification (GTDB taxonomy): domain Bacteria; phylum Actinomycetota; class Actinomycetes; order Mycobacteriales; family Micromonosporaceae; genus Micromonospora; species Micromonospora chaiyaphumensis. The sequence continues at coordinate 696,177 of NZ_FMCS01000002.1, read as the reverse complement.
CGCGCTGAGCGGGTGCGCCGACGAGCGGCTGGCCGCCATCGGGGCGAAGGCGCGCAAGGAGTCGGCGTACCACCTGGACCACGCCTCGCTCTGGGTGAAGCGGCTCGGCGACGGCACCGACGAGTCGCACCGGCGCATGCAGGACGCGGTCGACCAGGTGTGGCCGTACACCCAGGAACTCTTCACCGCGGACCCGGCGGCGCCGGTCGACCCGGCCACCCTGCGGGCCGACTTCGACGCCGTCGTGTCCGCGGTGCTCGACGAGGCGACGCTGACCCGGCCGGCGGACGGCTGGGCGCCCGGTGGCGGCCGGTCCGGCGTCCACACCGAACACCTCTCCTACCTGCTGGCCGAGATGCAGGTGCTGCACCGCGCCCACCCGGGGGCGAAGTGGTGAGCGCGAGGAGTGCAGCGAAGCGGAGCCCCGCAGTCGCGAACGAAAGGGGGCACTGGTGACGGACCCCAGGGCGGCCGTGGCGGCGGTGGTGGACCCGGAGATCCGGGTCGTCACCATCGACGAGCTGGGCATCCTGCGGTCGGTCGACGAGGACGCGGCCACCGGCCGGGTCGTCGTCACCATCACCCCCACCTACACCGGCTGCCCGGCCATGGACGTGATCCGGGCGGACATCCGCCGCGCGCTCGCCGCCGCCGGCCATCCGGACGCCGAGGTCCGGACGGTGTACGCCCCGGCGTGGAGCACCGACTGGATCTCCGAGGGCGGCCGGGCCAAGCTGGCCGCCGCCGGCATCGCGCCACCCGCGCCGGTGCGCGGCGGGTCCGTCGTCCCGCTCACCCTGGCCGTCCGCTGCCCGCGCTGCGGCTCCCCGGAGACCGAGCAGGTCAGCCGGTTCGGCTCCACCGCATGCAAGGCCCTGTGGCGCTGCCGCTCCTGCTCCGAACCCTTCGACCACCTGAAGGCGCTGTGACTGTCACGATCACCCGACCGGTCCGCCGCCGGCCGGCCTTCCACCCGCTGCCCGTCGCCGCCGTCGACCGGCTCACCGACGACGCCGTGGCGATCACCTTCGCCGTGCCCGAGGAGCTGCGGGAGACGTTCGCGTTCTCCGCCGGGCAACACCTGACCGTCCGGCGGGTCGGTGCGGACGGGGCGGACGTGCGGCGGTCGTACTCGATCTGCTCGACCCCCGACGACCTGGCCCGGCACGGCCGCCTGCGGATCGGGGTGCGGGAGGTTCCCGGCGGCGCCTTCTCGGCGTACGCCTGCGGCGCCCTGCGCGGCGGCGACACGGTCGAGGTGCTGCCCCCGCTCGGGCACTTCACCTCCGCGTTCGCCCCGGACCGGGTGCGCCACTACGGCGCGGTGGTCGCCGGCTCCGGCATCACCCCGGTGCTCTCGCTGGTCGCGACCGCGCTGTCCGTCGAGCCGGCCAGCACCTTCACCCTGGTGTACGGCAACCGCACGGCGAACACGGTGATGTTCGCCGAGGAGCTGGCCGACCTGAAGGACCGCTGGCCGACCCGGCTGCACCTGGTGCACGTGCTCTCCCGGGAGATGGGCGAGTCCGCGCTGCTGTCCGGGCGCATCGACGCCGATCGGCTGACCCGGCTGCTCGACACCGTCGTCCCCGCCGACGCGATCGAGGAGTGGTTCCTCTGCGGTCCGTACGGGATGGTGGTGGACGCCAAGGAGGTGTTCGCCGGCCGGGGCGTGCCCGACTCGGCGGTGCACGCCGAGCTGTTCCACGTCGACGCGCCGCCGGAGCCGATCCGCCGCCCGACCGACGAGCCCGGCGCCGGCGCCGAGGTGACGATCGTGCTGGACGGGCGCTCGTCGAGCTTCACCATGGGCCGCGACGAGCGGGTGCTGGACGCAGCGCTCAAGGTCCGCGGCGAGCTGCCCTACGCCTGCAAGGGCGGGGTCTGCTCGACCTGCAAGGCCAAGGTGGTCGCCGGCGAGGTGACCATGGCCCGCAACTACGCGCTGGAGCCGGACGAGGTGGCCGCCGGCTACGTGCTCACCTGCCAGTCCAGCCCGGTCACCGACAAGCTCACCGTCGACTACGACGCCTGACGGCGCCGCGCGCCGGTTCCTGCCCGTGCAGGCGCCGGCGCGCGGCGACGGTCAGCGATTCTGGCCGAGGCAGAGGAGGAGCTTCTGCGAGTCGCGCTCCTCGGTGTAGGCCGCGACCGCGCCGGCGAACCGGTCGCACCGGGCGTCGTCGGTGGTGTCCTCGACCTTGCCCACGATGACGTAGGTCGCCGTCTGGTCGCCGCAGTCGACGACGCTGACGGACGGGTCGGTGTCCGTGCCGGTGGCGCTGACGCAGGCGCCCACGTCGGCGTAGGACGGGTCCGTGGAGATCGACCACCCGACGGCGAAGGCGATCACCACGGGAACGACGAGACCGAACACGGCGGCCCGCCGGAACACCGGCTTGCCCGGCGTCGCGGGTGTGCCCGGGGCACCCGGCACGGGTTCGCCGAGGCGGCCGAGCCGCACGCGGGTGATGAGGTTCCCGATGAGGACCAGCGGCGTGATGATCATCGAGAGGAACCCCCACCAGCCCTGCCAGAGGGTCTTCGCGCTCATGTCCCGGCAGACGGCGATGCCGCACGACCGGCAGAACGGGCCGTGCTGGGTGAGGACGCGCATGAAGATGAGGAAACCCTGGTGCCCGTGGAGCGTTGCCTTGATCGCGGGTACGAGCCGCAGCAGCGGCAGGTGAGGGTGGCGCCGGGCCAGGCCGCGGGCTGGGGCGCGGGCGGGACCAGGGGGGTGTTGGCGAAGGGTGCGGTCACGATTCGTCCTTGATCGAAGTCTGAGAGCACCGCACGATAAGCCAAGATCAGTAAATCCGTTGTCCCGCCGGCGCGCTCCGTAGAACAAACCGTTCTACAATCGGAGCATGGAGCAGATCGCGGTCCGGGAACTCAACCAGCACACGAGCCGGGTGCTGGCCCGGGTCCGTGCGGGCGAGACGGTCGAGGTGACCGATCGCGGCGAGCCGATCGCCCGTCTCGTCCCGGTGCTGGCCGGCGACGCGCTCCTCGGCCGCCTGGTTGCCGAGGGGCGGGCGACCGCACCAACCGCGGCCGGGCCGATTCCGATGCCTCCGGTGCTCGGCGACCCCGCCGTGGACGTCGCCGCCGTCCTGGCGGACGCGCGTGACGAGGAGCGCTGGTGATCTATCTCGACTCGGCGGCCGTCATCAAGATGCTCCGGCGTGAGGACGAGACGCCCGATCTGATCGCCTGGCTCAATGACCACGCCGGAGCGCCACTTGTCTCGTCGGCCCTGGTCGAGGTCGAGGTGCCGCGGGCGTTGCGTCGTGCCGCGCCGCAGGCGCTGGTCGGCGTCCCGTCGGTGCTGGGGCGGCTCTACCGGGTCGAGATCGACGCGGCGGTCCGGGCGGCGGCCGGTGCGTATGCGGAACCCCTGCTGCGCAGCCTGGACGCCATTCACCTCGCCACGGCGGAGAATCTGGCCCGCCAGGCCGGCGCCGACTTCGTCGCGTTCGTCACCTACGACCGGCGACTGCTGGGCGCCGCGAAGTCGGTCGGCCTTGTGGTGGCCAGCCCGGGGATGAACTGAGCCGGGCGGAGGCGTCACATCGGCGAGCACCCCCGGCGGGTTCGGCGTCACAGCGGCGTACCCTCGGGGACGTGACGGTGAGCCGGGAGATCGACGACATCCTGCAGCGCGGCGCGGACGGCGGGCGGATCACGCCCGAGGAGGCCCTGCTGCTCTACACCGAGGCGCCCTTCCACCCGCTGGGCGAGGCGGCCGACGCGGTGCGCCGGCGGCGCTACCCGGACAACATCGTCACCTACCTGATCGACCGCAACATCAACTACACGAACGTCTGCGTGACGGCGTGCAAGTTCTGCGCCTTCTACCGCGCGCCCAAGCACAAGGAGGGCTGGACCCACCCGACCGAGGAGATCCTGCGCCGGTGTGGCGAGGCGGTCGAGCTGGGCGCCACCCAGGTGATGCTCCAGGGCGGCCACCACCCGGACTACGGCGTGGAGTACTACGAGGAGCTGTTCTCCGCCGTCAAGCAGGCGTACCCGCAGCTCGCCATCCACTCGATCGGCCCGAGCGAGATCCTGCACATGGCCAAGGTCTCCGGGGTGAGCCTGGACGAGGCGATCGCGCGGATCAAGGCCGCCGGTCTGGACTCGATCGCCGGCGCCGGCGCCGAGATGCTGCCGGACCGGCCGCGCCGGGCGATCGCGCCGCTCAAGGAGTCGGGCGCGCGCTGGCTGGAGGTCATGGAGCTGGCGCACCGGCAGGGCCTGGAGTCGACGGCGACCATGATGATGGGCACCGGCGAGACCCACGTCGAGCGGATCGAGCACCTGCGGATGATCCGCGACGTGCAGGACCGCACCGGCGGCTTCCGCGCGTTCATCCCGTGGACCTACCAGCCGGAGAACAACCACCTGAAGGGCCGCACCCAGGCGACCACCTTGGAATACCTGCGGCTGATCGCGGTGGCCCGGCTCTTCTTCGAGACCGTGCCGCACCTGCAGGCGTCGTGGCTGACCACCGGCAAGGACGTCGGTCAGCTCGCCCTGCACATGGGGGTGGACGACCTCGGCTCGATCATGCTGGAGGAGAACGTCATCTCCTCGGCCGGCGCCCGGCACCGCTCGAACCTGCACGAGCTGATCTCGATGATCCGCACGGCCGACCGCATCCCCGCCCAGCGGGACACCCTCTACAACCGCCTCGCGGTGCACCACACCCCGGCCGACGACCCGAGCGACGAGCGGGTGGTCTCGCACTTCTCCTCGATCGCCCTGCCGGGTGGCGGGGTCGGGAAGTCGCTCCCGCTGGTCGAGGTCAACTGACGACCCCCGGTCCCTCCACCGAACGGCCGGGTCGACGGCCGGCCAGGTAACAGGACGGCTGCGACCAGCGCGACCTTGGCCCGCGCGACGCCGCCGGCCGCTACGCTGCGCCTGACGGTCGTCCTCCATCGGCCCGCGAGGGTCGTTCACATAACGCACGGCAGCAGGGGCGGGATGGGTCACCATCCCGCCCCTGCTGTCGCTGTCTCCGCACAGGACGGACGAATCCATCGATCAGCTTCTGGCGCTGCGGGACGTCGCTCCGGTAGCACGAGGAGCAGGACCTGGGCGGCCTGGCGACGGCGTACTGCGAGGACGGTCGCGCGGTGCTGGCGCCGGGCGAGTACTACAACGCAGCGGCGCACCTTCACCGAGACCGACGACGGCGACAACACCGCCCAGTTCGACGTCTTCGTCGACCTGAGCACGGAGCCCACCCCGACCCCGACCCCGACTCCGACCGCGGAGCCGACGCCGACCGGTGGCGCGACGGCGAGTCCCGCGCCGACCGGGGGCGGCGGTGCCGGCGGCGGCCTGCCGGTGACCGGTGTGCAGGTCGGGTTGATCGGTGGGATCGGCGCGGCCATCCTGCTGGCCGGCGGGGCGCTGCTGGTGCTCTCCCGCCGCCGGAAGGTCGTTCTCGTCACCCCGACCGACGAGCGGACCGAGGACTGACCGACCTGGACAGCGACGGGGCGGGGTGGGTGACCACCCCGCCCTTCCGCGTACCCGGAAGGAGCCGGGCACGGGCCGGCTGGCAGAGTGGAGGGGTGAGCCGTACCCCCCAGGGCCAGCGCGCCAGCCTGGACAAGCAGCCGCACGAGGTCGCCGCGATGTTCGACGGCGTGGCCGCCCGCTACGACCTGACCAACACGGTGCTCTCCTTCGGGCAGGACCGGTTCTGGCGGCGGGCCACCCGGGCGGCGCTGGGGCTGCGGCCCGGCGAGCGGGTGCTGGACGTGGGCGCCGGCACCGGCGTCTCGACCGAGGAACTGGCCCACTCCGGGGCGTACGCGGTGGGCGCCGACCTGTCGCTCGGGATGCTGCACGCCGGCAAGCGCACCCGCCCCGGGGTGCCGTTGCTGGCCGGGGACGCGCTGCGGCTGCCCTTCGCCGACGCCAGCTTCGACGCGGTCACCATCTCCTTCGCGCTGCGCAACGTCAACGACACCGACGCGGCGCTGCGCGAGCTGGCACGGGTCACCCGGCCGGGCGGCCGGCTCGTGGTCTGCGAGTTCAGCACCCCGGTCAACCCGGCGTTCCGCACGGTCTACCTGTCGTACCTCATGCGGTCGCTGCCGGCGGTGGCGCGCACGGTGTCGAGCAACCCCGACGCCTACGTCTACCTCGCCGAGTCGATCCGGGCCTGGCCGGACCAGGCGGCGCTGGCCGCGCGGATCGGCACGGCCGGCTGGGGCCGGGTCGCCTGGCGCAACCTGACCGGCGGCGTCGTGGCGCTGCACCGCGCGATCCGGGACTGACGCAGCCGCCGCAAATGCGGCCTTTTCGTGAATATCCGTTTTAGGTCTACTTTGTCCCGTAAGCTCGCCCCCATGACGGGACCGGACCAGGCCACCACCGACGACGACGCGGCCGAACTGATCGCCCAGCTCCGGGAGCTGGCCGGCGCGGATCCCGCCGACGTCCGTCAGGTGGTCGCCGAGGTGCTGGCCGCGCTCGACCGTGCGGCCGGCGGCGCGCTGCGCGACCACCTACCGGAGGCGATCCGGCTCGACGCCGGGCTGGGACCGGCCACCGCCGCCCGATCCTGAGCGCTCGCCCGGACTCCCGCCGGCCGGATTCCGCGAGTTAGGCCCCCCTCAGCGCATACAGGTGTAACGCCGGTCATAGACTCCAACCCGATCGGCTTGTGAAGCATTTCACGAGCATGCGGGAGGAGGCGCGGATGACCGCGGTGGAGAACGACGCCGACGTCATCGTCGTGGGCGCCGGTCCCGGAGGATCGGCGACGGCGTACCACCTGGCGCGGCACGGCGTACGCGTGCTGCTGCTGGAGAAGACCGAGTTTCCCCGGGAGAAGGTCTGCGGCGACGGGCTCACGCCCCGGGCCGTGCGGCAGCTCATCCGTATGGGCGTGGACACCTCGCCCGAGGCCGGCTGGCTGCACAACAAGGGCCTCCGGGTGATCGGCGGCGGGGTACGCCTGGAACTGGACTGGCCCGACCTGGCCAGCTTCCCCAACTACGGCCTGGTCCGGACCCGGCTCGACTTCGACGACCTGCTCGCGCAGCGGGCCGTCGCCGCCGGGGCGAAGCTGCGGACCAGCGTCAACGTGCTGGCGCCGGTGCTCGACGCCGACGACCGGGTGATCGGGGTGCAGGCCGAGGTGGGCCCGGACAAGGAGCCGGCCACCTTCCACGCGCCGCTCGTGGTCGCCGCCGACGGCGTCTCCGGCCGCTTCCCGCTCGCCCTCGGGCTGGCCAAGCGGGAGGACCGGCCGATCGGCGTTGCGGTCCGCCGCTACTACCGCTCGCCCGCCAAGCACGACGACGACTACCTGGAGTCGTGGCTGGAGCTGCGGGCCAAGGGCAGCGAGGCGCTGCTGCCCGGCTACGGCTGGATCTTCGGCCTCGGCGACGGCCGGGTGAACGTCGGCCTGGGCGTGCTCAACTCATCCGCCGCCTTCGGCAAGACGAACTACCGGCGGCTGCTCACCGACTGGCTGGCCAACACCCCCGAGGACTGGGGGATGACCGACGAGGCCAACGCGGAGGGGCCGATCCTCGGCGCCGCGCTGCCCATGGGCTTCAACCGCGTCCCGCACTACACCCGCGGGGTGCTGCTGGTCGGCGACTCCGGCGGCATGGTCAACCCGTTCAACGGCGAGGGCATCGCGTACGCCATGGAGTCCGGCGAACTGGCCGCCGAGGTCGCGGTGCAGGCGCTCGCCCGGCCGGCCGGCGCGGAGCGGGAGCGGGCGCTGCTGGCGTACCCGCAGGAGCTGAAGGCCCGCTTCGGCGGCTACTACCGGCTCGGCGGGATCTTCGTGAAGCTCATCGGCCGGCCCGAGGTCATGCGGATGGCCACCAAGCACGGCATGCCGCACCCGATGCTGATGCGCTTCGTGCTCAAGCTGCTGGCCAACCTCACCGACCCCCGCGGCGGGGACGCCATGGACCGGGTCATCAACGCGATGACGAGGGTGGCTCCCGCCGTGTAGACCACCGGTCCCGGGCCCCGGGACCGACAAAGATCGACCCCCGCCGCCGAGGTCGTGAGGGACGTGAATAGTGTGATTTTCGCCAACGACCGAGGTCAGGGAAGGACGAGCAGGAGACAACGATGACGCTCTCTCCTTACGCACCGATCATCGGGCTGTTCGCCCTCGCCGCGGGGTTCGCGCTGTTCTCCGTGGCCGCCGCCCGATTCGCCGGCCCCCGGCGTCTGAACAAGGCCAAGCTCGAGGCGTACGAGTGCGGCATCGAACCGAGCCCGCAGCCGGTCGGCGGCGGCCGGTTCCCGATCAAGTTCTACCTGACGGCGATGCTCTTCATCGTCTTCGACATCGAGATCATCTTCCTCTACCCCTGGGCGGTCTCCTTCGACGCCCTGCCGATCTTCGGCTTCGTGGAGATGGTCCTGTTCATCGTCGCGGTCTTCGTCGCCTACGCCTACGTCTGGCGGCGCGGCGGCCTGGACTGGGACTGAGGGAGGTACGTCAGATGGGCATCGAGGAGAAGCTCCCGGCCGGCGTCCTGCTCACCTCCGTGGAGAAGCTGGTCAACTGGTCGCGGAAGTCGTCCGTCTGGGGCGCCACCTTCGGCCTGGCCTGCTGCGCCATCGAGATGATGGCGGCCGGTGGTCCGCACTACGACATGGGCCGCTGGGGCATGGAGGTCTTCCGGGCCTCGCCGCGGCAGGCGGACCTCATGATCGTGGCCGGCCGGGTGAGCCAGAAGATGGCCCCGGTCCTGCGCCAGATCTACGACCAGATGGCCGAGCCTCGCTGGGTCATCTCGATGGGCGTCTGCGCCAGCAGCGGCGGCATGTTCAACAACTACGCCATCGTGCAGGGCGTCGACCACATCGTGCCGGTCGACATGTACCTCCCCGGTTGCCCGCCCCGGCCCGAGATGCTCATCGACGCGGTCCTCAAGCTCCGCGAGAAGATCATGTACGAGCCGCTGGGCGCGAACGGCCGCAAGATGCTGGAGGCCCGCAAGGAGCGCGGCGACGTGCCCGTGGTGCCGTACGGCTCGATGCCGTCGTCGTACCGCAACGACAAGGCCCGGCGCGCCGAGTGGACGAAGGCGGTCCGCGAGGGGCGCGAGGAGCAGCTGCGGATCGAGAACTGGATGAAGGCGCAGAACCACCTCCAGTCGCAGGGGGGCCCCAAGTGAGCGCGAGGAGTGCAGCGAAGCGGAGCCCCGCAGTCGCGAACGGAGGGCAGGCGCAGTGACGGCACCGAACGACAAGAACAACGACGGCGGCGTGCCGGTCCCGACCACCCCGGCCGGCGCCAGCAGCACCGCCCCGGCGGAGTACCCGCCGGCCAGCCCGGCCGGGCGCGGCATGTTCGGCAACCAGGGCACCGGCGACGTCTCGGGCTTCGGCGGCCTGGTCCGCCAGCGCAAGCCGATCGAGGAGGCCACCCGGCCGTACGGGGGCTACTTCGACGAGGTCCGGGACGCGCTGGAGGAGGCCTACCCCCAGTTCGGCGACGCGATCGAGAAGGTCGTGGTCGACCGGGGCGAGCTGACCCTGCACGTCCGCCCGGAGCGGATCGCCGAGGTCTGCCAGGTGATGCGCGACGACCTGGCGCTCCGCTTCGAGCTGTGCTCCTCGGTGTCCGGCGTGGACTACCTGGGCGCGGACGGGCGCCGGCTGCACGTGGTCTACCAGCTCACCTCGATGACCTACCGGCGCCGGGTCCGGCTGGAGGCCGCGGTCTCCGCCGAGGACCCGCACCTGCCGAGCGTCACCGCCGTCTACCCGACCGCCGACTGGCAGGAGCGGGAGACGTACGACATGTTCGGCATCGTCTTCGACGGCCACCCCAACCTGACCCGGATCCTCATGCCGGACGACTGGGAGGGGCACCCGCAGCGCAAGGACTACCCGCTGGGCGGCGTCCCGGTGGAGTACAAGGGCGCCGAGATCCCGCCGCCGGACCGGAGGAGGTCCTACCAGTGACGACGTCGAACTACGCGACCGAGCGCGAGACCACCGAGGGCAAGGTCTTCACCGTCACCGGTGGGGACTGGGACCAGGTCGTCTCCGGCACCGACCCGATCAACGACGAGCGGATCGTCGTCAACATGGGTCCGCAGCACCCGTCCACGCACGGTGTGCTCCGGCTGATCCTGGAGCTGGAGGGCGAGACGGTCCGCGAGGCCCGCTCGGTCATCGGCTACCTGCACACCGGCATCGAGAAGAACCTCGAATACCGGAACTGGGTCCAGGGCTCGACCTTCGTGACCCGGATGGACTACCTCTCCCCGCTGTTCAACGAGACGGCGTACGCGCTCGCGGTGGAGAAGCTGCTCGGCATCACCGACGAGGTCACCGAGCGGGCCACCACCATCCGGGTGCTCATGATGGAGCTCAACCGGATCTCGTCGCACCTGGTCTGGCTGGCCACCACCGGCATGGAGCTGGGCGCGATCAACATGATGTTGTACGGCTTCCGCGAGCGGGAGTACATCCTCGACATCTTCGAGACGATCACCGGCCTGCGCATGAACCACGCGTACGTGCGGCCGGGCGGCGTGGCGCAGGACGTGCCGGACGACGCGATCGTCAAGATCCGCGACTTCCTGAAGCTGATGCCGAAGAAGCTCAAGGAGTACGAGGACCTGCTCTCCGGCCAGCCGATCTGGATCGAGCGCACCAAGAACGTGGCCGTGCTCGACGTGACCGCCTGCCTCGCGCTGGGCGTGACCGGCCCGGTGCTCCGCTCCGCCGGTCTCGCCTGGGACCTGCGCAAGACCATGCCGTACTGCGGTTACGAGACGTACGAGTTCGACGTGCCGACGCACACCGACGGCGACGTCTGGGGCCGCTACCTGGTCCGGCTGGCCGAGATCCGCGAGTCGCTGAAGCTGGTCGAGCAGGCCCTCGACCGGCTCAAGCCGGGGCCGGTGATGGTCGCCGACCGCAAGATCGCCTGGCCGGCGCAGCTCGCCATCGGCGTCGACGGCATGGGCAACTCGCTGGAGCACGTCGCCAAGATCATGGGTCAGTCGATGGAGTCGCTGATCCACCACTTCAAGCTCGTCACCGAGGGCTTCCGGGTCCCGCCGGGCCAGGTGTACGTCGCCGTCGAGTCGCCCCGCGGCGAACTGGGCGTGCACGCGGTGTCCGACGGCGGCACCCGGCCCTACCGGGTGCACTACCGGGAGCCGAGCTTCGTCAACCTCCAGGCCCTCCCGGCGATGGCCGAGGGCGGCCTGATCGCCGACGTGATCGCCGGTGGCGCCTCGCTGGACCCCGTGATGGGTGGTTGTGACCGATGACCGTTTTCACTGAAGAGACCCGGGAGCGGGCGCGGGAGATCATCGCCCGGTACCCGGCGGACCGGTCCCGCTCGGCCCTGCTGCCGCTGCTGCACCTGGTCCAGGCCGAGGAGGGGTACGTCTCCCCGGCCGGGGTCGAGTTCTGCGCCGAGGTGCTCGGCCTGAACAAGGCCCAGGTCGGCGCGGTCGCCACCTTCTACACGATGTACAAGCGCAAGCCGACCGGCGACTACCTGGTCAGCGTCTGCACCAACACCATGTGCAACGTGCTCGGCGGCCAGGAGGTCTACGACACCCTCGCCGAGCACCTGGGCGTCGGCCACGACGAGACCACCGCGGACGGGAAGATCACGCTGGAGCACGCCGAGTGCCTGGCGGCGTGCGACTACGGCCCGGTCATGACGGTCAACTACGACTTCTTCGACAACGTCGACCCGCAGGGCGCGCTCGGCGTGGTGGAGGAGCTGCGGGCCGGCGGACGGCCGATGCCGACCCGGGGCGCCCGGCTCTGCACGCTCAAGGAGATGGCCGTCCAGCTCGCCGGTTTCGCCGACGAGCGGGACGGCGCGGTGGCCGACGGCGGGCCGGGCGAGGCGACCCTGCGCGGCCTGCGTCTCGCCGAGCAGCACGGCATCTCGGTGCCGGGCTTCGACCCGAACACCCCGATCCGCAGCAAGGCCGAGGCCGACACGGCCGCCGCCGAGGCGAAGGCCAAGGCCGAGGCCGCGAAGCCGGCCCCGGCCCCCGAGCCGGTGAAGCCCGCGGCGGCCACCGGCAGCACCGCGCCGGACGTGAAGGCGCCCGACGACAAGTCGCCGCAGGTGCGTACCGCCGAGACCCGGCAGCCGGACGCGCGCACCGCCGTGCCGGACGCCCCGGGCACCAGGGTCCCGGCGGACGGCGCGCCGCCGGCGCCGCGTGACGCGCAGGCTGCGGAGGCCGCCGGTGCGGCGGCCAACCCGCCGGCCGGTGACGGCAAGCCCGCCGGCGACGAGGCCGGGGCGCAGCAGCGCAACCTCAAGGAAGCGGAGGCCGGGGCGGGCGCCAACGGCGCGGGCCCGGCGGTCGCGAGCGAAACGGGGGTCCAGAAGTGACCGCTCCTCGGCCGGAGACGCTGGCCAAGCTGACGCCGGTGCTCACCAAGCGCTGGCTGTCGCCGGACGCCTGGCGGATCGGCACCTACGAGAAGCTGGACGGCTACGCCGCCCTGCGCAAGGCGCTCAAGGCGCACCCGGACGACCTGATCCAGCTGATCAAGGACTCCGGCCTGCGTGGTCGTGGTGGCGCGGGCTTCCCGACCGGTCTCAAGTGGGGCTTCATCCCCCAGGGCGACGGCAAGCCGCACTACCTGGTGGTGAACGCCGACGAGGGCGAGCCGGGCACCTGCAAGGACCTGCCGCTCATGACCCACGACCCGCACTCGCTGGTCGAGGGCGTCATCATCGCCTCGTACGCGATCCGCGCCAACCGGGCGTACATCTACATCCGCGGCGAGGCCGTGCACGCCGCCCGCCGCCTGCGCAACGCCGTGCGGGAGGCGTACGCCAAGGGTTACCTCGGCCGGAACATCCAGGGCAGCGGCTTCGACCTCGACCTCGTGGTGCACTCCGGCGCCGGGGCGTACATCTGCGGCGAGGAGACCGCGCTGCTGGACTCGCTGGAGGGCTTCCGGGGCCAGCCCCGGCTGCGCCCGCCGTTCCCGGCGACCCACGGCCTGTACGCCAGCCCGACCGTGGTCAACAACGTGGGCACCATCGCGAGCGTGCCGTACATCGTGCTGGGCGGCGCCGACTGGTGGAAGACGATGGGCACGGAGAAGTCGTCCGGTCCGATGATCTACTCGCTCTCCGGCCGGATCGCCAACCCGGGCCAGTTCGAGTGCTCGATGGGGATCACCCTGCGCGAGCTGATCGAGCTGGCCGGCGGCATGCAGCCCGGGCACAACCTGAAGTTCTGGACCCCGGGCGGCTCGTCGACGCCGCTGCTCACGGCCGAGCACCTGGACGTGCCGCTGGACTTCGAGGGGGTAGCGGCGGCCGGCTCGATCCTGGGCACCACGGCCACGCAGATCTTCTCCGACCAGGACTGCCCGGTGTACGCGACCTACCGGTGGCTGGAGTTCTACCACCACGAGTCGTGCGGCAAGTGCACCCCGTGCCGCGAGGGCAACTACTGGATGGTCCGGGTCTACCGGCGGATCCTCGCCGGCCAGGGCACCCACGAGGACCTGGACACCCTGCTCGACACCTGCGACAACATCCTCGGCCGTTCGTTCTGCGGCCTGGGTGACGGTGCGACCAGTTCGGTGACCTCGTCGCTGAAGTACTTCAAGCAGGACTACCTCGACTACATCGAGGGACGTACCGCGCCGAAGCTCTCCGAGAAGCAGCTGGTGGGAGCCCACTGATGACCGACGTAGCCAAGCAGACCGAGACCGTCACCCTGACCATCGACGGCGTCCAGGTCACCGCGCCCAAGGGGGCGCTGCTGATCCGGGTCGCCGAGCAGTTGGGCACCGAGATCCCGCGGTTCTGCGACCACCCGCTGCTGGCCCCGGCCGGCGCCTGCCGGCAGTGCCTGGTGGAGGTGGAGGGCCAGCGCAAGCCGGTCGCCTCCTGCACCCAGACCGTTGCCGACGGCATGGTGGTGCGGACCCAGCTCACCTCGCCGGTCGCCAAGAAGGCCCAGGAGGGGGTGATGGAGCTGCTGCTCCTCAACCACCCCCTGGACTGCCCGATGTGCGACAAGGGCGGCGAGTGCCCGCTGCAGAACCAGGCCATGTCCACCGGCCGCACGGACTCCCGGTTCCACGAGCACAAGCGGGAGTACCCGAAGCCGCTGCCGATCAGCACCCAGGTGCTGCTCGACCGCGAGCGCTGCGTGCTCTGCCAGCGCTGCACCCGGTTCTCCGAGGAGATCGCCGGCGACAAGTTCATCGACCTGATGGGCCGGTCGTCCGCCGAGGAGATCAACATCTACCGGGACGACGCCTATGGCGAGCAGGGCGACGAGGGCGACGTCCCCTTCAACTCCTACTTCTCCGGCAACACCGTGCAGATCTGCCCGGTGGGCGCGCTGACCGGCTCGCAGTACCGGTTCCGCGCCCGCCCGTTCGACCTGGTCTCCACCCCCAGTGCCTGCGAGCACTGCGCGGCCGGCTGCGCCCAGCGCACCGACTGGCGGCGGGGCAAGGTGCTGCGCCGGCTGGCCGGCGACGACCCGGCGGTGAACGAGGAGTGGAACTGCGACAAGGGCCGCTGGGGCTTCCAGTACGCCCGCGCCTTCGACCGGCTCACCACCCCGCTGGTGCGGGACGAGCGGACCGGCGAGCTGCGTGAGGCGTCCTGGAGCGAGGCGCTGACCCGGGCCGCCGACGGGCTGCGCGCCGCCCGGGACGGCGGGCAGGGCACGGCGGTGCTGACCGGTGGCCGGCTCACCGTCGAGGACGCCTACGCCTACGCGAAGTTCGCGCGGGTCGGGCTGCACACCAACGACATCGACTTCCGGGCCCGCCCGGTCTCCCGCGAGGAGGCCGACTTCCTGGCCAGCAGCGTCGCCGGGGTCACCGACGTGACCTACGCGGACGTGGAGAACGCGCCCGCGGTGGTGCTGGTCGGCCTGGAGCCGGAGGAGGAGTGCCCGATCCTCTTCCTGCGGCTGCGCAAGGCGTACCTGAAGAAGAAGCTCACGGTGTACGCGCTCGCGCCGTTCGCGACGCGCGGCCTGGAGAAGCTCGGGGCCAAGCTGGCCCGGGTCGTGCCGGGCGAGGAGGCCAGCGTGCTGGCCGACCACGCCACGGTGGCCGAGGCCCTGAGCCAGCCGGGTGCCGTCCTGATCGTCGGCGAGCGGCTCGGCGCGGTGCCCGGCGGCCTGTCCGCCGCGGCGGACGTGGCCCGGCGTACCGGCGCCAGGCTGGCCTGGGTGCCGCGGCGCGCGGGCGACCGCGGCGCCGTCGACGCGGGCTGCCTGCCCAACCTGCTCCCCGGCGGCCGCGTGGTCACCGAGCCGGCCGCCCGCGCCGAGCTGGGCGAGGCGTGGGACATCCCGGCCGGGGTGATCCCGAGCCAGGCCGGGCGGGACACCGACGGCATCCTCACGGCCGCGGCCAACGGTCAGGTCGGCGCCCTCGTGGTGGCCGGCGTCGACCCGGCCGACCTGGCCGACCCGCGCCTGGCCGAGCAGGCCCTGGACGCGGTGCCGTTCCTGGTCAGCCTGGAGCTGCGGATGAGCGCGGTGGCCCGCCGGGCCGACGTGGTCTTCCCGGTCGCTCCGGTGGTCGAGAAGGCCGGCAGCTTCCTGGACTGGGAGGGCCGGCTGCGCACCTTCGAGAAGGTGCTGGACACCGGTGCGATGACCGACGGCCGGGTGCTCGACGCCATCGCCGCGCAGCTCGACGTGCGGCTCGGCACGGGCGACGTGCAGAGCGTCCGCCGCGAGCTGGGCGCGCTTCCGCCGACCCGGGTGGACCGGCCGTCCGCCCCGTCGGTCGAGCCGGCCGCCGTGCCGCAGCCCGGCGCCGGGGAGGCCGTGCTGGCGACCTGGCACCAGCTCCTCGACCTGGGCAGCCTCACCGACGGCGACGAGCACCTCGCCGGCACCGCCCGCCCGCCGGTGGTCCGGCTGGGCAAGGGCACGGCCGAGGCGCTCGGCGTCGCCGACGGCGACCCGGTGACCGTCGGCACCGACCGCGGCGCGGTCACCCTGCCGACCGCGATCACCGAGATGCCGGACGGTGTCGTCTGGTTGCCGACCAACTCGCCCGGCTCGACCGTCCGGCGCAGCCTCGGCGCGGCGTCCGGCGAGGTCGTCAAGGTCTCGGCCGCGGCGGTCGCCGCGGACGCGGCCGGCCGTCCGGGTCCGCTCCTCAACACCGGGAGTGTCCAGTGAACCTCTACCTCGCGGCGCAGGACCCGACGCTGGCCGACTTCGGCAAGGACCCGTGGTGGCTCGTCCTTGGCAAGATCGTCTTCGCGTTCGTGTTCGGCCTGCTGGCCACGCTGCTCGGCGTCTGGTTCGAGCGCCGGGTGGTCGGCCGCATGGCCGTCCGGCCCGGCCCCAACCAGGTCGGCCCGTTCGGCCTGCTGCAGACCCTGGCGGACGGCCTGAAGATGGCGTTCAAGGAGGACATCCTCCCGCGCGCCGCCGACAAGGTGGTCTTCTTCTTCGCGCCGACCATCTCGGTGATCTGCGCGGTCACCGCGCTGTCGGTGGTGCCGTTCGGCCCGAAGGTGAGCATCTTCGGCCACTGGACGCCGCTGCAGGTCACCGACGTGTCGGTGGCGGTGCTGGTGATCCTGGCCTGCTCCTCGATGGGCATCTACGGCATCGTGCTCGGCGGCTGGGCCTCGGGCTCGACGTACCCGCTGCTCGGCGGTCTCCGGTCCAGCGCCCAGATGATCTCGTACGAGGTCGCCATGGGGCTGAGCATCGTCGCGGTGTTCATGACCGCCGGCACGATGTCGACCAGCGGGATCGTCGCCGCGCAGGGGGACGCCACCCAGCTCACCATCGCCGGCCAGCAGATCCCGGCCCCCGGCTGGTACGCGATCCTGCTGCTGCCCAGCTTCGTCATCTTCTTCATCGCCATGGTCGGTGAGACCAACCGGGCGCCGTTCGACCTGCCCGAGGCGGAGTCGGAGCTGGTCGCGGGCTTCATGACCGAGTACAGCTCGCTGAAGTTCGCGCTCTTCATGCTCTCCGAGTACGTCTCGATGGTGACCATGTCCGCGGTCACCACCACGCTGTTCCTCGGCGGTTGGCGGGCACCCTGGCCGATCACGCTCTGGGCGGGCGCCAACTCGGGTTGGTGGCCGATGCTCTGGTTCTTCGGCAAGGTCATCGCCCTGGTCTTCGTGTTCGTCTGGCTGCGGGGCACCCTGCCCCGGCTCCGCTACGACCAGTTCATGCGCTTCGGTTGGAAGGTCCTGCTGCCGATCAACCTGGTCTGGATCCTGGTGCTGAGCGGCCTCCGCTCGATCGAGGACTGGCAGACCAAGGACCGGCTGCTCTGGACCGCCGTCGGTGCGGGCGTGCTGCTGCTGGCCACGCTCTTCTGGCCGAGCCGGAAGAAGGCGCCGAAGCCGCCGCTGCAGGAGCAGGTGAACAGCCGTCCGCACGGCAGCTTCCCGCTGCCGCCGATGGATCTTCAGGTTCCGCCGAGCCCGCGTACCAAGCGCGTGGTCGCCGAGCGGGAGCCGGCCAACGTCGTCGCCGGCTCGGAGTCAGGGGAGGTGTGACGTGGGCGCGATCACCGGAACGTTCAAGGGCTTCGGGGTCACCTTCTCGCACATGTTCAAGAAGGTCGTCACGACCGACTACCCGTTCAAGCCGCCGGTCTCGGCGCCGCGCTACCACGGGCGGCACATCCTCAACCGGCACCCGGACGGGCTGGAGAAGTGCATCGGCTGCGAGCTGTGCGCCTGGGCCTGCCCGGCGGACGCGATCTACGTGGAGGGTGGCGACAACACCGAGGAGCAGCGCTTCTCCCCGGGTGAGCGGTACGCCAGCGTCTACCAGATCAACTACGCCCGGTGCATCTTCTGCGGGCTCTGCATCGAGGCCTGCCCGACCCGCTCGCTCACCATGAGCAACGAGTACGAGCTGGCCCGGGACAACCGGCAGGACCTGATCTTCACGAAGGAGCAGCTGCTCGCGCCGCTGCTGCCGGGCATGGAGCAGCCGCCGCACCCGATGCGGCTGGGCGACAGCGAGAAGGACTACTACGTCGGCGGGCTGACCAATCCGGGCACCTCCGCGGGCGCCGAGCACTCGCCGATGGGCCCGGGCCGGTACCAGGTGGAGGAGCACCCCGGCGTGACCTTCCCCGGCGCCGAGCAGGCCGCGCAGCGGGCCGAGGCGGGCAAGGGAGCAGGGGCATGACCACGCAGACGGTGCTCGCCGCGGCGGGCCAGGTGTCCGGGGGTGAGCAGGTCACCTTCTGGATCCTCGCCCCGCTGGCCCTGATCGGGGCCATCGGCATGGTCTGGGCGCGCAACGCCGTGCACTCGGCCCTCTGGCTGGTGCTGACCATGCTCTGCCTGGGCGTGTTCTACGTCCTCCAGGCCGGGCCGTTCATCGGCATGGTGCAGATCATCGTCTACACCGGCGCGATCATGATGCTGTTCCTGTTCGTGCTGATGCTGGTCGGCCGGGACGCCTCCGACTCGCTCATCGAGACGCTGCGCGGCCAGCGGGTCGCCGCCGTGGTGCTCGGGCTCGGGTTCGCCGGCCTGGTCGGCTCCGGGCTCTACCGGGCGCTGGAGGGCGTGCAGGCCGCCGGCCTCGACCAGGCGAACGCCGAGGGCAACGTGCAGGGCATCGCCCGGCTGCTCTTCACCAAGTACGTCTTCGCCTTCGAGCTGACCTCCGCGCTGCTCATCACGGCCGCGGTGGGCGCGATGGTGCTGGCGCACGTGGAGCGGCGCAAGGAGGACCGGATGGACCAGGTCGCCACCATGAAGGCCCGGTTCCGTCCCGGCAACTACCCCGGCCCGAAGCCCGGTCCGGGTGTCTTCGCCACGTCGTCCTCGGTGGCCACCCCGGCCCGCCTGCCCGACGGCCGGCTGACCGACCGCAGCATCCCGGAGATCATGCCGGTGCGGGAGCTCACCGCCGAGGAGACAACTTTGAAGGGGACGGAGAAGTGACCCCGGACTACTACCTGATCCTCGCGGCGGTGCTGTTCACCATCGGCGCCGTCGGCGTGCTGATCCGGCGCAACGCGATCGTGCTGTTCATGTGCGTCGAGCTGATGCTCAACGCGGCCAACCTGACGCTGGTCACGTTCAGCCGCATCAACGGCGACCTGAACGGCCAGATCATGGCGTTCTTCGTGATGGTGGTGGCGGCGGCCGAGGTCGTGGTCGGGCTCGCCATCATCATGTCGATCTTCCGAACCCGGCGCTCGGCGAGCGTCGACGACGCCAACCTGCTGAAGTACTGAGGGGCTCGTGGTGGAAGAGACTGTGGAATTCGCCCAGGCCAGCGGCCTCTTGGGCAGTGTCTGGCTGCTGGTGGCCATCCCGCTGGTGAGCGCGGCGATCCTGCTGCTGCTCGGCAAGCGGGCGGACCGCTGGGGCCACTGGCTGGGCGTGGCGGCCATCGGCGCCGCATTCGTGCTCGGCCTGACCTACTTCTTCCAGCTCCGCGGCCTTGCGAACAAGCAGGTCGAGCAGAGCCTCTGGCAGTTCATCACGGTCGGCGACCTCAAGGTGGACTTCGGTCTGCTCTTCGACCCGCTGGCCGCGGTCTTCGTACTGCTGATCACCGGGGTGGGCTTCCTGATCCACCTCTACGCGGTCGAGTACATGGCGCACGACGAGGGCCGGCGGCGGTTCTTCGGGTACTTCAACCTGTTCGTCGCCGCCATGCTGCTGCTGGTGCTGGGCAACAACTACGTGATGCTCTACTTCGGCTGGGAGGGCGTCGGTCTGGCGTCGTACCTGCTGATCTCCTTCTGGTACGGCCGGCCCAGCGCGGCCACCGCCGGCAAGAAGGCGTTCCTCATGAACCGGGTCGGCGACGCCGGCCTGGCCATCGGCATCTTCGTCATGTTCGCCATGCTCGGCACCACCCAGTACGACGAGGTCTTCAACGGGGTCGGCTCGCTGACCTCGACCACGGTGCTGGTGCTCGGCCTGCTGCTGCTGCTCGGCGCGACCGGCAAGTCCGGCCAGTTCCCGCTCCAGGCGTGGCTGCCGGACGCCATGGAGGGCCCGACCCCGGTCTCCGCACTCATCCACGCGGCCACCATGGTCACCGCGGGCGTCTACCTGATCGCCCGCTCCAACCCGATCTTCTCGGCCGACCACACCCTCCAGCTCGTGGTGGTCAGCGTCGGCGCCGTCACCCTGCTCATGGGTTGCGTCATCGGCGCGGCCAAGGACGACATCAAGCGGGTGCTGGCCTGGTCCACGGTGAGCCAGATCGGCTACATGTTCCTCGGCGTCGGCCTGGGCGGCGCGGCGTACGCGCTGGCCATCGTGCACCTGCTGGCGCACGGCTTCTTCAAGGCCAACATGTTCCTCGGCGCCGGCTCGGTCATGCACGGCATGAACGACCAGGTGGACATCCGCCGCTTCGGCAACCTGTCGAAGTACATGAAGGTCACCTGGCTGACCTTCATGATGGGCTGGCTCGCCATCATCGGCATGTTCCCGTTCTCCGGCTTCTTCTCCAAGGAGCCGATCATCGTGGCCGCGTTCGAGCGGGAGGGCTGGACGGCCTGGCTCTTCGGGCTGGCCGCGCTGCTCGGCGCCGGGCTCACCGCGTTCTACATGACCCGGCTCTTCGTGCTGACCTTCCACGGCCCGAAGCGGTGGACCGAGGACATCGAGCACCCGCACGAGTCGCCGAAGCTGATGACCATCCCGCTGATCCTGCTGGCGATCGGCTCGGTCGGTGCGGGCTTCCTGCTCGCCACGTCCGTGCCGGACTGGCTGGAGGCGACGGCCGGCCTGGGTGGCCAGGAGGAGGGCCACGAGGCCGTCCTCGCGCACTGGCTGATCACCACGCTCTCGCTGCTGGTGACCGTGCTCGGCGCCGGGCTGGCCTGGTTCCTGTTCCGCAACGGCACGGCCACCGAGCCGCAGCCGGCCGGCGTGCTGGTCACCGCGGCCCGCAAGAACCTCTACACGGACACCGTCAACGAGGCGGTCTTCGAGAAGCCGGGCATCTTCCTCACCCGGGCGCTGGTCTTCCTCGACAACCGGGGCGTCGACGGGCTGGTCAACGGCCTCGCCGCCGCGGTGGGCGGTGGGTCGGGCCGGCTCCGGCGGCTGCAGACCGGTTTCGTGCGGTCGTACGCGACCTCGATCCTGACCGGCGCGCTGCTCGTGGTGGCGGCGTTCCTGGCGGTGCAGGCGGGGTGGCTGGCGTGATCGACCTCAACGCGGCCGCCCCCGCCGGCGGGCCACGCAGTCACGACGGAGGTAAGGCCGAATAATGTCCAACTTCCCGTTCCTCTCGGTGCTGACCGTGGCACCGCTGGTCGGCGCCCTGATCGTGGCCCTGCTGCCGCGGCGCAACCCGGACCTGGCCAAGCTGGTGGCGTTCGGTTGGTCGCTGCTGGTGCTGGTGCTGTCGGTGGTCATGTGGATCGCCTTCCAGGCCGACGGTGACCGGTTCCAGTTCCGCGAGTCCTACGCGTGGATCCCGAACTGGGGCGTCAACTTCACCTTCGAGGTGGACGGCATCGCGCTGGTCATGCTGATGCTGATCGCGATCCTGGTGCCGCTGGTGATCCTGGCGTCCTGGCACGACGCCGAGTCGTCCAAGCGCTCGGTGCCGGTCTACTTCGCGCTGCTGCTCATCCTCGAGTGCACGATGATCGGCGTCTTCGCGGCCGCCGACGTCTTCCTGTTCTACGTGTTCTTCGAGGTCATGCTGGTGCCGATGTACTTCCTCATCGGCAGCTACGGCGGCCACCAGCGGCAGTACGCGGCGGTCAAGTTCTTCCTCTACTCCCTGGTCGGCGGCCTGTTCATGCTGGCCGCGGTGATCGGTCTCTGGGTGGTCGGCGGGAAGACCTTCGACTGGCAGGCGCTCAGCCAGGCCGAGTTCGCCACCGACACGGCCCGCTGGCTGTTCCTCGGCTTCTTCCTCGCGTTCGCGATCAAGGCGCCGTTCTTCCCGTTCCACACCTGGCTGCCGGACGCCGGTGGCGCGGCCCCGGCCGGCGCCGCGGCGCTGCTGGTCGGCGTGCTGGACAAGGTCGGCACCTTCGGGATCCTGCGGTACTGCCTGCCGCTGTTCCCCGAGGCGTCGCGGTGGTTCGCCCCGTGGGCGCTGGCGCTCGGCGTGATCGGCATCATCTACGCCGCGCTGCTGGCGGTCGGGCAGAACGACCTCAAGCGGCTGGTGTCCTACACCTCGATCGCGCACTTCGGCTTCATCGGGGTCGGCATCTTCGCCTTCACCACCCAGGCCGGCACGGGCGCGGTGCTCTACATGCTCAACCACGGCCTGGCCACCGGCCTGCTCTTCCTCGTGGTGGGCATGCTCATCGCCCGCCGCGGCTCGGCGCTGATCAGCGACTTCGGCGGTGCGGGCAAGCTGGTGCCGGTGCTCGCGGGCGTGCTCTTCTTCGCCGGTCTCGCCTCGCTGGCGCTGCCCGGCACCGCGCCGTTCGTCTCCGAGTTCCTGGTGCTGATCGGCACGTTCACCACGAACAAGCCGGTCGCGGTGATCGCCACGCTCGGCATCATCCTGGCCGCGGCGTACGTGCTGTGGATGGTGCAGCGCACCACCCAGGGCACCCTCAACCCGGCCCTGACCGAGGTCGACGGCATGCGCCGCGACCTCAGCCTGCGCGAGAAGATCGTGGTCGCTCCGCTGATCGCGCTGATCGTGCTGCTCGGCTTCTATCCCAAGCCGGTCACCGATGTCATCAACCCCGCCGTCCAGGCGACCATGCAGGACGTCGGCAAGACCGATCCCGCCCCTGAGATCGGCAGCGTCCAGGAGGCTGCGAAGTGAGTGAACTGAAGCTGCCGTCGATCGACTACGCGGCGCTCGCTCCCATCCTGATCATGCTGGGCGCCGCCCTGGTCGGCGTCCTCGTCGAGGCGTTCGTGCCGCGCCGCCTGCGCAACGCGGTGCAGCTCGCGCTCGCCCTGGTCGCCGTGCTCGTCGCGCTGACCATGGTGATCCTGAACGCCGACGACCGGCTGATCACCGCCGGCCAGGCCATCGCGGTGGACGGGCCGACGCTCTTCCTCCAGGGCGCCATCCTGATCCTGGCCGCCATGGCGCTGCTGCTCGTCGGCGAGCGCACGGTGGAGCGGGGCGGGGCCTTCGTGGCCCAGGCCGCGGTCACCGCCGAGTCCGCCGACGACCGGCGGCAGGCCGACGGGATGGGCGGCACCACCGAGGTGTACCCGCTGGTCACCTTCGCGATCGGCGGCATGCTGATCTTCGTGGCGGCGAACGACCTGCTGACCATGTTCATCGCGCTCGAGGTCTTCTCGCTGCCGCTCTACCTGCTCTGCGCGCTGGCCCGCCGCCGGCGGCTGCTGAGCCAGGAGGCCGCGCTGAAGTACTTCATGCTCGGCGCGTACGCCTCGGCGTTCTTCCTGTTCGGCGTGGCCCTGATCTACGGCTTCACAGCCGGGATCCCGGGCCGGGGCGCGGGCGTCGACTTCGCCACCGTCCACGCCGCCGTGGCCGAGTCCTCGTCCAGCCCGGTGCTGCTGTTCGCCGGCATGGCGCTGCTCGCCATCGGCCTGCTCTTCAAGGCCGCGGCCGCCCCGTTCCACGTCTGGACCCCGGACGTCTACCAGGGCGCGCCGACCCCGGTGACCGGCTTCATGGCCGCCTGCACCAAGGTCGCCGCGTTCGGCGCCCTGCTGCGGGTCTTCCACGTCGCCTTCGCCGGCGCCTCCTGGGACTTCACCCCGGTCCTCGGCGCGGTGGCGGTGCTGACCATGCTGGTCGGCGCGGTGCTGGCCGTCACCCAGACGGACATCAAGCGGCTGCTCGCGTACTCGTCGATCGCGAACGCGGGCTACCTGCTGGTGGGCGTGCTGGCACCCAGCAAGGAGGGGCTGTCCGGCACGATGTTCTACCTGGTCGCGTACGGCTTCTCGGTGCTCGCCGCGTTCGCCGTGGTGACCCTGGTCCGGGACGCCGACGGGGAGGCCACCCACCTGTCCCGCTGGGCCGGGCTGGGCCGCCGGTCGCCGTTCTTCGCGGCGATCTTCACGTTCATCCTGCTGGCCTTCGCCGGTATCCCGCTCACCAGCGGGTTCACCAGTAAGTTCGCCGTCTTCGCCCCGGCGCTGGACGCGAACCAGGCCTGGCTGGTGATCGCGGGCGTGCTGACCAGCATGGTGCTGGCCTTCCCGTACCTGCGGGTCGTGGTGATGATGTGGCTCTCCGAGCCGGGCGACGCCACCCCGACGGTCACCGTGCCGGGGGCGCTCACCTCGGCCGCCCTGGTCATCGGCGTGCTCGCCACGCTGGTCCTGGGTGTCGCCCCGGCGCCCCTGCTCGACCTGGCCAACGGTGCCGCCGAATTCGTGCGATGACCGAGGTTCCACCCGGGGGCCGGTACGCCGTGGCGTGCCGGCCCCCGGTCCGTATCCCCCTCGCTGGGCAGGTCGAACGGGTGTGGCATGGTTGATGGCGTGGTGATTCCGGCTGGCGAGCGTTCAGGTGCCACCGGGCCGGGCGGTCGTCCGGGCCCGGAGGCCACGGGTCAGTTCGGCGCGCTCGGCCTGCACCTCGCCGACCCGCGCGTCGAGGCGTCCGTGCTCGGCCTCCTGGAGCGGGTCGAGGTCGACCTGCGGGCCAACGTGGCCAGCGCGGACCCGCTCGTCAGCGAGGCGGCGCGGCACCTGGTCGAGGCCGGCGGCAAGCGGTTCCGCCCGCTGCTGGTGGCGCTGGGCGCCCAGTTCGGCGATCCGGACGCCGCGCAGGTCGTACCCGCCGCCGTGGTGATGGAGCTCACCCACCTGGCGACGCTCTACCACGACGACGTCATGGACGAGGCGGCCGTGCGCCGGGGCGCCCCGAGCGCCAACTCCCGCTGGACCAACTCCGTGGCCATCCTGGTCGGCGACTACCTGTTCGCCCGGGCCGCGGACATCGCGGCCGACCTGGGCCCGGAGGCCGTACGCCTCCAGGCGCGCACCTTCGCCCGGCTGGTGCACGGGCAGATCGCCGAGACCGTCGGTGCGCGCGGCGCCGACCCGGTGGCGCACTACCTGCACGTCATCGCCGAGAAGACCGGCTCGCTGATCGCCACCTCGGCCCGCTTCGGCGGCATGTTCAGCGGGGCGTCCTCCGAGCACGTCGAGGCGCTGGCCGGCTACGGCGAGATCATCGGGGTGGCCTTCCAGCTCTCCGACGACCTGCTGGACATCGCCAGCGAGTCGGGGCAGTCGGGCAAGACGCCCGGCACCGACCTGCGCGAGGGCGTGCCGACCCTGCCGGTGCTCTACGCGCTGGCCTCCGACGACTCCGACGCGGCCAGCGTCCGGCTCCGGGAGATCCTGGCCACCGGCCCGCTGGTCGACGACGCCCTGCACGCCGAGGCCCTCGGCCTGCTCCGGGAGTCCCCGGCGCTGAAGCGGGCCCGGGAGACCGTCCGCAGCTATGCGGAGGACGCCCGCGCCCGCCTCGCCCCGCTCCCCGAGGGCCCGGCCCGCCGCGCCCTCGAATCCCTCTGCGACTACATCGCCGACCGCACCAACTGAGCCGGGCCCCCGGCCCGGATCGGCCGGCTGATCATGAAGTTGACGGCGATGTCGATCTCCTGAACTGCCGTCAACCTCATGATCGGCGCGCGGAGAAGGGTGGGGGTCGCCGTCAGGCGCGGGACAGCAGCCGGCTGCCGGTGAGCATGAACAGGGCGGCGAGGAGCATGGCGGCCGCCGCGGTGAGCCACATCGCCGGGTAGCCGGCCGCGTCGGCGAGCGTGCCCAGGCCGAGCGGGCCGAGGCAGCCGCCCGCGTACACCCCGGTCTGGGTGATCGAGGTGGCGGCGGCCGGGGCCTGCGGGTGGAGCCGGACCACGGCGAAGTTCATCAGCCCGGGCCACGCCCAGCCGAGACCGAAGCCGAGCACCACGCCGGCGACCAGCGGCACCGGACCGGCCACCGCGAGCAGGGCCAGCCCCACGGCGCCCACGACCAGCATCCCGGCGATCAGCGCGACGTGCCCGGCCGCCCGGCGGTCGGCCAGCCAGCCGGTGCCCACCCGGGCCACCACGCAGACCGCGCTGCCCAGGGTGAGGGTGAGCCCGGCGAGCGCCGGGGACAGCCCCCGGCCGGCGGCCGAGTCGACCACGAAGGTGCCCAGCGCGTTCGCCGCGGCCGCCGCCAGGGTGGCCGCCACGCCGACCACGACCAGCGCCGTCGTGGCCCGGCCCGCCCGGCCGGCGGCGGCGCGCCGGACCCGGTCCCGCTCGGCCGGGGGTACGGCGGGCAGCGCGGCCAGCGCCGCGAGGGCGGCCACCACGAACGCCCAGCGCCAGCCGGCGGTCAGCGCGATGGTCGGCACCGCCGCGCCGGCCAGCAGGGTGGAGACCGGGATGGCGGCCTGCTTGACCCCGAACGAGAGCCCCTGCCGGTGGGCGGGCACGTGGCGGGCCAGTGCGGCGTTGCTGGCGAGCTGGCCGAGGGCGTTGGCGGCGGCACTGAGCGCGAGCAGCGCCACCAGCACCGGGTACGACCGGGCCAGCCCGGCCACGGCCAGCAGCGAGCCGGCGGAGAGCAGGATGCCGGCGCGGGCCACGACGGCTGGCCCGTACCGCTCGACCAGGGCGCCGGAGGGCACCGAGGCGAGGGCGCTGACGCCGAAGTAGACCGATACGGCCAGGCCGAGCCCGGCCGGGGTGAAGTGGAGGTCGTCGCCCATCTGCACGGCGAGGCCGCCGAGCAGGAAGACGGGCAGGACGCAGGCGATCGTGGTGGCGATCGCGCCCGCGTTGATCCGGAGGGTACGCCGGGACGCGGGCGGGGCGGGGTGCGGCGCGGTCTCAATCATGTCCGGCCAAACCTACGCCGGTCACGTTTCGGCAGCTGATCGTGTCTGTCGGTGCACTGTCTGTGCCCGGTGATCTGGCATCCTCGATCCGAACAGGCATTTCGCACTCGGCATGTTTTTCATATGGTGTAAGTCCCCGGCGGCGGAGGTGGTTGTGCGTGACCCCTTGGCGGAACCTTCGGACCTGATCCGAAGTGTCTCCCGCGCGCTACGAGTGCTCGAGTCGGTCGGCCGTGCGCCGAAGGGGCTCACGGTCAAGCAGATCGCCCGCCGCTGCGAGCTGACCGTCGCCACCACCTACCACCTGGTCCGCACCCTGGCCTACGAGGGTTATGTGATCCGCCGGGAGGACGGCACGTACATCGTCGGGCTGGAGGTCGCCGACCGCTACCGCGAGCTGGTCACCGCGTTCCGCGGGCCGCCGCCGGTCGGGGAGGCGCTGCGGCGGGCCGCCGCGGACACCGGCTGGAGCCACTACCTGGGCCGGTTCGTGGGCGGCCAGGTGGCGGTCACGGCGGTGGCCGAGGGGCCGCGGTCGCCGTACCTGGAGGATCTGGTGCCGGGCTTCGACGAGGGGGCGCACGCCACGGCGCTCGGCAAGAGCCTGCTGGCCACCCTCACCGCCGAGCAGCGCTTCCGCTACCTGCGGGAATACGGCATGCGGCCGTTCACCAGCGCCACCCTCACCACCACGGAGGCGTTCGAGGCCGACCTGGCCGCCGGCGACCGGCGCGGCATGCAGTTGGAGCTGGGTCAGTTCCGGCAGGGCGTGGCGTGCGCGGCGGTGCTGGTCACCCCCGACAAGGACATCGAGCGCCGGGTGGTGCTGGCCTGCGCGCTGCCGGCCAGCGAGATGATGACCTCCGCCCGGGTGGTCCGGGCCAAGCTGCTCACCGTCGCCCGCGCGGTCGCCGACGGCATCGCCGCCGACACCTGAGACGCCGTCAGCCCGCCGTCCACGGGTGCAGCTTCTCGGGGTTGAGCACCGCCCAGATGTGGTCGATCCGGTTGCCGGTGACGTGGAACGCCATCACCGACACGGTGACGCCGTCCCGTTGCGCCACCAGACCCGGCTGGCCGTTGACCGTGCGCTCCACGAGCGCCAGGCCGGGCGCGGCGGCGGGCCGGTCGGCGAAGAAGCGCGCGACGTGCTCGGCGCCCTCGACCGGGTGGAGCGCGGCCGTGACGAGGCCGCCGCCGTCGCCGGTCGCCGTGGCGTCGGGGGCCAGCAGGCCGATGAGGGCGTCGACGTCCCTGGCCTCCCAGGCCTGCTTGAAGGCTCGCACGAGGCCGGCGCGGCGGGCCGCGGAGACCGGGTCGGGGCGTGCGGCGCGGATGCGCCGCCGGGCCGAGGTGGCGAGCTGGCGGCAGGCCGCCGGGGTCCGGCCGACGATCTCGGCCACTTCGGGGAAGGGGTAGCGGAAGACGTCGTGCAGGATGAACGCGACGCGTTCGGCCGGGGTCATCGCCTCGAGCACGACGAGGAAGGCCATGTCGACCGACTCGTCGAGCGTGACCCGGTCGGCCGGGTCGACGGCGCCCGGCCGCCCGCTGATCCACTCCGTACGGTCGGGCAGCGGCTCCGGGATCCACTCGCCCACGTAACGCTCGCGGCGGACCCGTGCCGAGCCCAGCTGGTCGAGGCAGATCCGGCTGGCCACAGTCGTCAGCCAGGCGCCGGGGGAGTCGACGGCCTCCCGCTGCGGTGGGGACATGGCATACCAGCGGGCGCAGGTCTCCTGCACGACATCCTCGGCGTCGGCCAGGGAGCCGAGCAGCCGGTACGCGAGGTTCGTCAGTCGGCGCCGCTCGCTCACGATCACGCTCAGGCCCGGATCGGACGGGTTGGTCATGGTGTCACCGGCTCCCTCGGACGCGCTGCCACATCCCTTACGACGGGCTGCCGCCCCGAACTGTGAGGTCGGCGGGTCACCTCACAATCCGCCGGGCGGTTCCGTCGTACCGGGCAGACCCGCTCGGAAGGAAACCGATCATGGAACCCGTGCACGTCGCGATCATCTACTACAGCGCCACCGGCACCGTCCACACCCTGGCACAGGCCGCCGCCGAGGGCGCGGAGAAGGCCGGCGCCACCGTGCGACTGCGCAAGGTCGCCGAAACGGCTCCGCCGGAGGCGGTCAGCGCCAGGCCGGAGTGGGAGCGGCACCTCCGGGACACCGCCGAGGTCGCCGAGGCCGGCCACGACGACCTGGAGTGGGCCGACGCCGTGCTGTTCGGCACCCCCACCCGCTACGGCAACCCGGCCAGCCAGCTCCGGGCCTTCATCGACACCACGGGCCCGCTGTGGTTCCAGGGCAAGCTGGCGGACAAGGTGTACTCGGCCTTCACCGCCTCCAACACGGCACACGGCGGGCAGGAGTCCACCCTCCTGGCACTCGGCAACACCTTCTACCACTGGGGTGGCATCATCGTGCCGCCCGGCTACACCGACCCCGTCCAGTTCCGGTCGGGCAACCCCTACGGCACCTCCCACGTGGCCGGTGACGGCCCGCCCGGTGAGGTGGCCCTCGAGGCGGCCCGCCACCAGGCCCGCCGCGTCGCCGACACGGCGGCCTCCCTCAAGGCCGGCCGCGCCGCCTGACCCGGCAGCGGATACGCGAAGGGCCCCTCCCCGGCGGGGGAAGGGGCCCTTCGCCGGCGGTCCAGCGCCGGACCGCCAGGGGGAACGTCAGCTGCCGACCGGGCGGCCGTCGAGGCGCCAGGTCACGACCACGCCCGGCTTGGCGAAGTCGCCGTCCGGCCAGGTCGAGGCCGGGTTCTCCACCGAGGCGCCGGTGATCTCCCCCGGGTGCTGCACGGCCACGAAGACCGAGCGGTTGTCCTTCGTGATGAACGGGCCGCAGGTCTCCGCGCCGAGCGGCACGGTGAGGAACTGCTTCAGGTGACCCCGCTCGGGGCCCTCGACGGCGGTGGCGAAGAGGCCGTCGTTGCTGCCCAGCGCGTTGCCGTCGGTCGAGATCCAGAGGTTGCCGGTGGCGTCGAAGGCGACGTTGTCCGGGCAGGAGATCGGGGAGACCCTGGTCTTGTCGTACCCGGCGAAGTGGGTCGACGGGTCGGTCGGGTCGCCGCATACGATCGGCAGCGACCAGACGAAGCTCTCGGCCGTGTTGTCGCCGCGGTCCTCGACCAGCTCCAGGATCTGCCCGTGCTTGTTGAGGTTGCGCGGGTTCGCCTCGTCGGCCGCCGCCTTGCCGGCCCTGCCCCGGTCGGTGTTGTTGGTCAGCGCCACGTACACCTTGCCGGTGAGCTGGCTCGGCTCGACGTCCTCGGGGCGGTCCATCTTGGTCGCACCGACCTTGTCCCCGGCGAGGCGGGTGAAGGTCAGCACGTCCGCGGCGGTCATCCCGTCGACGTACGAGCGATTGCCGCTGACCAGCTTGATCCAGCGGCCCCGGCCGTCGAACGCCCCGTCGGCGGGGAGCTTGCCGGTGCCGTCGATCTCGGCGGCGCTGTTGCCCTCCAGGGCGGCCACGTAGAGCGTGCCGGACTCCAGCAGGGTCAGGTTGTGCTTGCGGGCCACCCACGAGTTGCCCGGCATGAACTTCTTGTCCGAGACGAACTTGTAGAGGTAGTCGAAGCGCTCGTCGTCGCCCATGTACGCGACCACGTGCCCGCTCCCGGCCACGATGACGTTCGCGCCCTCGTGCTTCACCCGGCCCAGCGCGGTGTGCTTGCGGGGGCGGCTCTCCGGGTCGAACGGGTCGATCTCGACGACCCAGCCGTAGCGGTGCGCCTCGTTCGGGTGCTTGGCCAGGTCGAAGCGCTCGTCGGCGCGCTCCCACTTGCGGCTGCCGCTCGGGTACCGCACGTCGGTCGGGATGCCGTAGCGGAGCAGCTTCGGCTTCAGCTCCTCGGGCGCGCCGTCGCCGCCGACGAAGTACTGGTTGAAGTTCTCCTCGCCGGAGAGCACGGTGCCCCACGGGGTCACGCCGCCGGAGCAGTTGTTCAACGTGCCGATCACCGTACGACCCTTCGGGTCGGCGGCGGTGCGCAGCCAGGCCGAGCCGGCGGCCGGGCCGGTCAGCTCGAACCTGGTGGCCAGCGCCGTGACCCGGCGGTTGTACTGCCGGCGGCCGCTGCGTACCGGCCGCCACTGGCCGGTGGCGTCGACCCGCTCCAGCTCCACGACGGACATGCCGTGGGCGGCCATCGCCACCCGCAGCTGCTCCACCGTGAGGGCCTCCTGGCTGGTGAAGCCGGGGAACATGAGGTCCTCGTTGGTGTACTCGTGGTTGACCACCAGCAGCGCGCGCCTGCGGTCGATCGGCAGCACCCCGACGAAGTCGTTGTTGTAGCCGAACTGCTTCGCCTGGGCGGCGGCGGTCTGGTCGTGCACGTCGAACGCGGGCGCGCCCGGCACCACCGGGTCACCCCACTTGATCACCACGGCGTGGTCGTACCCGTTCGGCACGACGAGGGTGTCGAGCTTGTTCGGCGGGATCGGCTTGAAGGTCAGCGCGCCGCTGCCCACGCCGCCAGCCGGCGCGGCGGCCTCGCCCGCGCCGGGGACGGCCGGGGCGGCGGGAGCGGCGGCGGCCGGGGCCGCACCGGCCAGGGCACCGGCCACGGCGCCCCCGAAGCCGAGGACCAGGGCGCCGGCGGCGCCGGCCCGGACCACGCCGCGCCGGGAGACCTCGGCGTCGACCAGGTCGCCGAAGTACGGGTTGTCGGAACGGTTCGGCACCGGGTGGTCGCAGGCGTTGCCGCACCGGTACAGGCAGGTCATGGCGTCCCGGGCGCCGTGGCGGGTGGCGCCCAGCAGCGGGAGCAGCCGAGGACGGTCGCTCATGGGGTGGAGCCTCCTGATCGGACGTCGGTGGCGCGCCCGGATCGGCCGGACGCGCGTACGGGGCGCACGCTGCCAGGGTGCGGTGAGCGGGTACCGGCGGGAACATGAACCGGGTGTGAACAGCTGCGGCGTGACCTGCGGCTGAACCATTCGGCGTCACGGCACGTATCAAGGGGCGAACGCATCGCCGGTCTCCCCGCCGCCGGAAGCGAGGTACCGCCATCAGCGACCACGACGCCCAACTGCTGCGCGCGCTGCACGACGAGCATGCCGACGCGCTCTTCGCGCACGCCCTCCGGCTCGTCAACGGTGACCGTTCGCGCGCCGAGGACCTGGTGCAGGAGACGCTGCTCCGGGCCTGGCGGCACCCCGAGTCGCTGGACCCGCGCCGCGGCTCGGTCCGCGCCTGGCTCTTCACGACCGCCCGCAACCTGGCCATCGACGCCTGGCGCCGGCGGTCCACCCGGGTCGGCGAGATCTACACCGACGAACTGCCCGAACCTGCCGAGACGGTCGACGAGACGGAGCGCGCGGTGGAGGCGTGGACCGTGGCCGAAGCGCTGAACCGGCTCAGCCCGACCCACCGGGAGGTGCTGGTCGAGTGCTTCTATCAGGGGCGGTCGGTGGCGGAGGCGGCCGCGCGGCTCGGGGTGCCGCCGGGCACGGTGAAGTCGCGGACCCACTACGCGCTGCGCTCACTACGGTTGGTGCTGGTCGAGATGGGGGTGACCGGATGACACGCTGCGAGTTCGAGCACGACGACGGCGCGTACGTCCTGGGTGCTCTCGCTCCCGCCGACCGCGCCGCCTACGAGCGGCACCTGGCCGGCTGCGCGTCCTGCCGGGAGGCGGTGGCCGAGATCGCCGTGCTGCCCGGCCTGCTGGGCCGGCTCGACCCGGCCGGGCTGGAGCAGTTCCTGCCCTCCGCCACGGAGACCTCCCGGGTGCCCGCGCTGCTCGACGCCGCGCGGGACCGCCGGCGCCGCGAGCGGTCCCGGTCCCGGCGCCGGTACGCGCTGACCGTGCTCGCCGCGGCCGTGCTCGCCGTGCTGGCCGGCGCCGGGGTGTCCCTGGTCCGCCCGCCGGCCACCGCTCCGCCGACGGCGACGGCCACGGCCACGGCGACGGCCACCGCGGCTCCGCTGACCATGACGGCCATGCGGCCGGTCGCCGGCGCGGTGCCGCTGCACGCCGAGGTCGGCCTCACCGACAAGAGGTGGGGCACCGAGGTCACCATGCGCTGCGGGTACGACCAGCGCGCGGGTCACCGCGAGGCGTACACCTTCCGGCTGGTGGCACACGGCCCGGACGGCGCGACGGAGCAGGTCGGCACGTGGCTGGCGGCCCCCGGCGACAACGTCCGCGTCGTGGGCGCCACGCACTTCACCCACGGCGAGCTGGTGCGCCTCGAACTGGTCCGCGCCGACGGCACCCCGGTGCTCGCCTACGACGCCCGCTGAGGCGCGGTCAGCGGGCTGCGGCCGGCACCGGGGCGGCGGCCCGCGCCTGGGCGCGGGTCCGGCGGGTGTGGCGGACGGCGTCCACGGTGAACACCACGAGAGCGACCCAGACCAGGGCGAACCCGGCCAGCCGGGCCGGCGGCATGGGCTCGTGGAAGACCAGCACACCGCAGCCGAGCTGGAGGATCGGCGCCAGGTACTGCAACATGCCCAGCCCGGTCAGCGGCAGCCGGTTGGCCGCCCCGGCGAAGAGCAGCAGCGGGATCGCGGTGGCCGCTCCGGCCAGCACCAGCAGTGCGGTGTGCCCGGCCGAGCCGTGCCCGAAGGTCGCCTCGCCCTGCCGGCCCAACCAGCCGAGGTAGGCCAGCGCGGGCAGGGCCAGCACCGCCGACTCGACGAAGAGCCCCTCGGCGGCGGGCAACCCGAGCCGCTTCTTGACCAGCCCGTACCCGGCGAAGCTGAAGGCCAGCGTGAGGGCCAGCCAGGGCAGCCGGCCGTAGTCGACGGTCAGCACCGCCACCGCGAGGCCACCCACGCCGAGCGCCGCCCACTGCGCCGAGCGCAGCCGCTCGCGGAGCACGAAGACCCCGATGAGCACCACGACCAGGGGGTTGATGAAGTAGCCGAGGGCGGTCTCCACCACCCGGTCGGAGTTCACCCCGTAGATGTAGGTGCCCCAGTTGACCGCGATGAGCGCGGCGGCGGCCGCGATGGCGGCCAGCGCCCGGGGCCGCCGGGCCAGCGCCCGCAGGAAGCCGATGTTGCGCATGGCGGCCAGCAGCAGCGCCACGAAGACCACCGACCAGACGATCCGGTGCGCGAGGATCTCCACGGGGCCGGCCGGTCGGAGCAGCTTCAGGTAGATCGGGAAGAAACCCCAGATCAGGTAGGCGCCGAAGCCGTAGAGGTAGCCGAGACGGGTCTGGTTCACGCCTCCACCGTAAGTGGTGAACCCGCGCTTTGCTCCTTTCCGGTGAGCTGGGTCACCCGCTGGTCGTACTGCATCCAGCGGTCCGGCTCGACCGGGGTGAAGCCGACCTTCGCGTAGACCCCGTGCGCGTCGTTCGTGGCCAGCACGATCCGGCGTACGCCCCACTCGGCCAGGTGGTCGCGGGCCGCGCCGGCCAGCCAGGTGCCCAGCCCCCGGCCGCGCTCCGGGCGGTCGACGTAGACGTCGCAGAGCCAGGCGAAGGTCGCCCGGTCGGTGACCACCCGGGCCACCGCCACCTGCCGCCCGTCCCCGGGCCGGTAGACGCCGAAGCCGATCGAGCCGGCGAACGCCCGCCCCACCGTGTCCCGGTCCCGCCCGAGCGCCCAGTACGCGTCGGTGGCGAGCCAGTGGTGCACCCGGTCCAGGTCGAGCCGGTCCGGATCGGTGGTGAGCAGGTAGCCGTCGGGGCGGGTCAGGGTGAACACCCCTCCGACCCTAGTTGCGGCCGCACCGGGCCTCGCCAGCCAATTCCCGCCCACTGGCCTGGCCGGCGGGCGGGAATCGGCGGGCGGCGCGAGCTCAGTCGCGGTCGAGGATGGCGCCCAGGATCCAGGTGACGATGCCGACGAAGAGCGCGCCCAGGACCGCGGCCGGCCAGAAGCCGTCCACGTGGAACGGCAGCCCCGCCTCACCCGCGATCCAGCTGGTGAGCAGGAAGAGCAGGCCGTTGACCACCAGCGCGATCAGGCCGAGGGTGAGCAGGTAGAAACCGCAGCCGACGGTCTTGATGATCGGCTGGAGCACCGCGTTGACCACCCCGAAGATCACCGCGACGAGCACCAGCGTGGTGACCGTCTCGGTGGTCGAGTCCGAGTCCAGCGTGATGCCCGGGATGAGCAGCGTGGCCAACCAGAACGCCACGGCCGTTGTGCCCAGCCGGATCAGGACACCCTTCAGAAAATCCATGGCCGGGATCGTGCCACCTAACGCCGACTCGCGGAACCCGTGCCGGCTCAGTGGCGGGCCGGGCGACCGACCAGTTGCGACTCGATCGGCGTCCGTGCGAGCAACGCCCAGCGCAGCGCCCGACGGTTCACCACGGCCACCATGTCGTCCCGGATCCGGGTCAGCCACTCCGCCGAGGCGCCCAGGCCGAGCGCCGCGCCGGCCAGCGCCGCCTCGCCAGGGTCGAGCGGTTGCAGGATCGCGAGGTCGGCGCGGGCCAGCGCGGCCGTGTCGGCGCGGGTCAGCTCGTCGCGGACCACGAGAACGGACTGCCAAGCCGCCGCCGGGCCGACCTCCGGCGGCACCGGGCCGGCGTCGACCACCAGCAGCAGGGGGCGCAGCGGGGTGCCGGGCGCGCCGCCGACCGGCCGCCCCGGCGGGACCAGCGGCACCGCGCCGCCCGGCGCGCCGACGCCGCGGACGAACGGCTCCCAGACCCGGGGCCGCGTCGTCTGCACGGCCACCCGCGCGCCGAGCGCCAGCGCCCGCAGGGTCAGCAGCTGGGCGGCGTGCACCCCACCCACCAGCAGCAGCCGGGTCGGCGCGGGGCGGAACAGGCGTACGGTCACCGCGCCGCCGTGCCGGTTGGCGCCCACCATCAGCCCGGACTCGTCGACGGCGAACTCCAGGGTGGCCAGCTCGGGCCCGACCGTGGGGGCGTCCGGCCGGGCCACCGCGAGCGGCAGGGTGGCCGCCAGCCCGATCAGGTGCTCGCCGTCCAGTCGGCGCAGGTCGGCACCGAGATCCCCGGCGAGCCGGCGCAGCGCCCGCTCGGCCACCGCCAGCTCCGCGGTGGTGTGGGCGGCCAGGCGTACGGTCAGCTCGGCCGGCGTGGGCGCGGAGTCCGCGCCGGCACGCGGACCCACGCAGAGCGAGACGGTGGTGGCGGTGGCCGGCAGCGCCAGCAGCCGGGGCACGAGCCGCCGCGCGGTGCCGGTGCGCGGATCCGGCCAGCGGCGCAGCCGCCAGGTGGCCTGCGGCAGCCCGCCCACGGTCACCGCCGGCCAGCTCTCCCGGACGGGCGCCCCGGCGTCGTGGTGGGCCAGCTCGGCCACCACGCGCAGCGCCGCCGGACCGCCGAGGGGCCGGCCGGTGAGCGGGGCGATCCGGCGGACGATCCGCCGGACGGTGCCGGACACGCTCCGGCGCAGCTCGTCGTCCGACCAGCCGTCGGCCCGGAGGGCCCGGACGGCCAGCACCACACGCGACCGGCCCGCCAGCCGCCCGTCGGTGAGCTGCCGGTACGACGTGCCGGCCGCGCCCGCCCCGGCGGCGGGGACCGGCGCGGGCGACGCGGAGAACAGCAGCTGGATCCGGACCGGCGGGCCCTCCGGCCCGGCCGGGGGCAGCAGGGCGAGTGGCGGCGGAAGCTCCCGTGGGCCGTCGCCGAGCAGGTCGTCCGGGTCGCCGAGCTCCAGCAGCGCCGTCATCCCGGCGGCGTCCTCCAGCACCGCCGCCGGGCCACCGGCCAGCTCCGCCGCGTGCACGGCGGCGCCGGGGCGCGCCAGTTCCAGCAGCGCCGCCGGCCCGGAGGTGGCGGGGAGGGTCCGGCGCCGGGTCAGGTACGCCGCGCCGACAGCGAGCCATTCGAAGAGCCATCGACCCCGCAGCCGGATCCAGGCGGCGGGCAGCAGCACCGCCGCGAGGAGCAGGGCGGCCGCGGTCACCAGGACGCCCCGGCCCACGGCCGCCACCAGCGCGGCCACCGCCACCTGAGCGGTCACCACCTGCCCGGCCCGGACCGGCGGGGCCGGCCGCCGCATCCCCTGGGGTGGGTCGGCGGCGGGTGGCCGGACGGTGGTGGTCGCGCTCACCGCACCTCCTCCGTCTGTTCGCCGGGTGACGCCGCCGTGGCTCATCGTAGAACTTCGCTGTCCACAGGGGAGCCCGAGGGGTAGCAGAACCGGAGTCGGGCGGCTACCGTCAGCGACGAGTTCCGTCGAGCGCGGCCGCCGTCCCCTTCCCCCCTTTCCGGTGGCGCGCTCCGGCGAGTCCACGGTGGCCGCTGCGGCGGCCAGCCACGACCGAGGAGACGAGGTGACGTCCGGGGTGTCCCAGACTCAGGCAGAAGCCGCGGTGATGAAGCAGACCGCCGCGAAGTTCGAGCAGGTCGACCAGTCGTTGCAGACCATGCTCAGCGGCCTGATGGCCGAGCTGGAGGTCCTGCAGCAGGCCTGGCGGGGTGCCGGTGGGCGCTCCTTCGAGCAGGTCAAGCAGCAGTGGGCGCAGGACCAGGCGGCGCTGCAGCGGGCGCTGCGCGAGACCGCCACGGCGATCCGCACCGCCGGCCGGCAGTACGACGTGTCCGACACCGAGGCCGCCGGTCGCGTGGCGGGCACCAACCGCGGCATCCAGCTGCCCCTCTGACGCACGGGAAGGACCGATCGATGGACCATGGTGTGCTGGTCGTCAACTTCGCCGCCCTGCACCAGGCCGGCGCCGACATCCAGAGGGCGCTGACCACCCTCGAGAGCCAGCTCGGGCAGCTCGAACGCGACGCGGCCCCGCTCGTGGCGAGCTGGTCCGGCGAGGCGCGCGAGGCGTACGAGCAGCGGCAGGCCCGCTGGCGGGCCGCCTCGCAGGACCTCCAGACCATGCTGCGCGACATCAAGCTGGCCGTGGAGGACTCCGCGGCCGACTACCTCGACACCGAGAAGCGCAACGTCAACCTGTTCCAGTAGTCGCCGGCGGGCGGCACGGGCGCTCCCGCCCCGTGCCGCCCGCCGCCGCGTATGCGGTTCCGGCCGGGTCAGGCCGGGTCGGCCGGGTGCCAGCGACGACGCGCCCCTCGCGGCAGCACCACGGCGAGCAGCACCGCCACCACGGCGGCGGCCCCGGCCGCGCCGGCCACCAGCAGCGCCCGGTCCCGGGCCGACGTGCGCCGGGCCCGCCGGGCCAGCTCCGCCTCGTCCGGCCGGTCCACCGGCAGCGCGGCAGCGGCCCGGGGCCGAGCGGCGACGGCCGGCGACTCGGTCACCGCGCGATACGGGTTGAGCACCCCGGCGCCGTAGCCGTCGCCCCGTCCGGGGGCGGGGTCGGCGCCGGCCACGATCCGCCGGGCGATCTCGGCCGCGCCCAACTCGGGGTGATACTGCCGCAGCAGCGCGGCGGTGCCGGCCACGAAGGGCGCCGCGTAGCTGGTCCCCTCCGCACGGCGGTGCCCCCGGCGGGGCGCCGCCATCAGCACGTCCGCGCCCGGGGCGACCAGGTCGACGTACGGGCCGGTCTGGGAGAAGGCGGCCCGGGTGCCGTCCGCCCCGATCGCACCCACCCCGAGCACCCCGTCGTACGCCGCCGGGTACGGCCGGGGGTCCCCGCTGTCGTGCAGGTTGCCGGCGGCGGCCACCACCACCACGTCCCGTCGGACCGCGTAGGCGACCGCGGCGCGTACGGCCGGGTTGTCCGCGTACAGGACGACGGAGAGGTTCACCACGTCGGCGTCGTGGTCCACCGCCCAGCGGATGGCCCGGGCGAAGTCGGCGGCCTCGACCGTGCGCCCCGACTCCCGCCCGTCGACCACCTGCTGTTCGCTGACGCGTACGGGCAGGATCCGGGCGTTCGGGGCGAGGCCGCGGAAGGCCACGCCCGGCCGGGGCGCGGCGGCGACGAGGCTCGCCACACCCGTGCCGTGCCCGGCGCAGTCGCGGGTACCGTCGCCGCCGGGATCGAGGAAGTCGGCGCCGTCGAGGACCCGGCCGGCGAGCTGCGGGTGGGACCGGTCCACCCCGGAGTCGACCACCGCGACCACCACCCCGGCGCCGGTGGCGAGCGGGGCGAGCCGGTCCGGCGCGTACCGTTGCTGGGGCCACGGCTGGTCCGCGACGGATCGGGCCGGTGCGGGTGGCGTGGCGCAGCCCGAGGGCCCGCGGGCCGAGGCCGGTGCGGCCGGCAACCCGGCGACGAGGAGGGTCACCAGGACGGCCAGGGCCGGGCGCGCGGTGGGCCGGGACATCGACGCCCTCCGTATCGTGTCGACTCCGGAACGGGATGTTAGCGCCTCCCCGGCGCCCCGGCCGACCGGCGACATCCAGGCATTTGTGATCTTGTTACCACCTTGTAGGTTGTAGGCGATGCCTGTGGCCTGTTCGCGGAAGGAGAGGTGGCCGTGACCGGATGGAAGCCGGCCACCGAGGCCGAGGTGGCGCTGCACGACGCGTTGCGCGCGCAGGACCAGCAGCTCTACTTCCGCATCCTGACCCGCGTCGAGCTGCTCCTTCCGGTGTCCACCGAGACGCCCGGTGGGCAGAGCCCGGCGGGCTGGGGCACCTGGACCACCGGCGGCCGCACCCACGTGCTGGCGTTCACCTCCGCCACCGCGCTGCGCGCCTGCCTGGGGGAGAACGCGGGCAGCACCCGCCGCGTCCCCTATGCCGAGCTGGCCGCGAACTGGCCCAACCACGAGTGGTGGCTGGCGGTCGACCCCGGGCTGCCGATCGAGGGCTATCTGCCGGCCTGGTTCGTCGCGCAGCTCGCCCGGGGTGATGTCCGGCTGCCCGGCCGGACCATGGGCGCCCGGGCCCGGCTGGAGCGGGTGGAGAGTGCCGCACGGGCCGCCCGGGGTGCCCCCTCGGCACCCGGCCGGGACGTCCCGGTGCCCGGAGGACGGGTGCCGCCCGGCCCGCTGCCGCCGCTCCGGAACGGCCGCGGGCCCGCCGACGGCGAGCCGTCGACCGTCCCGATCCCGACCGTTCCCGCCCCGAGCACCCGGGCCACCGTCCCCGACCCGTCGACCATCCGCCCTGATCCGTCGCCCCTTCGCCCCGACCCGTCGGTCCTCCGTTCCGGCTCGTCGACCCCGCCGCCGGCCCTCCGCCCCGAGCCGGCGAGCGGTCGGCCGGGCCGCCCGCTCGGCCGCCGTGATCCCGACGATGCGCGGCCCGCGGACCCGCCCGGTACCGATGCCGGCGCGGACAATCTCGCCGGCTGGCTCACCGACCTGCGCCGGCGTCCAGACGAGCAGGATCCGTTCGCCGGCGCCGGCCGCTCCGCCCCCGCCAACGGCCGGACGGCCGAGCCGGCGCCGCCACCCGCCCGGTCCTTCTTCGAGCCCACCTCGGGCCACGCGCCACGGCGGTCCTCGCCGCTGGACCCGCCGCGCCGCAGCGGGGACCGGGCCGTGCCACCCTCCCGGTTCGCCGGTGGTGGCGGCCAGCCGTTCCCGCGCCGCAGGCCGCTCAACGAGCCGGTGCCGGAGGACCCGACGCAGGCGTTCCGGATGGACTCCGCCGGACCGGCCCCGGCGAGCCGGCCCGCGGAACCGGCCCGCCCGTTCCGGCCCGCCGCCCCGCCCGCGGAGACCACCCAGGCCCTGCCGCGCCGGCACCCCGGCGACGCCGACGACCCGGGCTCGGACGAGCGGACCCAGCCGATCCCCGGCCCGGGTGACCCCGCCGAGGCCGAGGAGCTTCCGCCGTCGATCGCCGAGCCGGTTTCCGGCCCGCCCGCGCCGCGTCGGGGCTTCACCCCGATCGTCATCGAGGGCACCGTCATCGAGTCCCGCGACCTGACCGAGCCGCCCGAGCCGTACGTGGTGCCCGCGGTGCCCGCCGCCGCGTCCGCGATGGCGACGGCGGCGGCCGAGGGTGACACCTCCGTGCCCTGGGCCGGACCCACCGATCCCACGCTGTCGCTGACGGTCGATCCGCCCGCCTCGCCCGCTCCCGACCGGGCCGCCGCCGAGCCCTCCGGCCCTGGGGAACGGCGCGTCGGAGCGTCCGGCGAGACCACCGTGCCGCTGTTCGGCCCGTCCGCGCGGGTGGCCACGGGACGGGCGGACGACCTGCGGCCGCCGCCATACACCCCGGCCGGGTCCGGGGCGGACACCGGCGTGCCGGCGGAGGAGCCGACGGCACCGCTGCCGGAGCCGCCGACCACCCCGCTGGTGCCGCCCTCGTCAAAGCGGAACGCCTCGGCAGACTCGACCACGTCGCTGTTCGCGCCGCCTTCCTCGGCGCCCGAGCCGACCACGCCGCTGTTCGAGCCGGTCTCCCCGGCGCCCGAACCGACCACCACACCGTTCCCGCCGGCCGAGCCGGCCACCACTCTGTTCGAGCCGAGCGAGCCGCGGTTCGCGCCGCCTGCGCAGGTGTTCCCGCCGGCCGAGCCCAGCGCACCGGCTGCCGCAG
The DNA here is from genome assembly GCF_900091435.1 of Micromonospora chaiyaphumensis. Classification (GTDB taxonomy): domain Bacteria; phylum Actinomycetota; class Actinomycetes; order Mycobacteriales; family Micromonosporaceae; genus Micromonospora; species Micromonospora chaiyaphumensis. The sequence continues at coordinate 655,067 of NZ_FMCS01000002.1, read as the reverse complement.
TGGACGAGCCGACCACGTCGGTGTTCGCGCCGACCGAGCCCACCGCGCCCGTTACCGGCGACGAACCGACCACGTCGGTGTTCGCGCCGACCTCCGCGGCCGGGCCCGCGCCGACGGAGACTCCGCCGGCGGGCGTCCCATCTCCAGGGGACGTCACCGCCAGCACCACGGCGGCCGACTTCGTGCCGGCGAACGAGGTGGAGGAGGACCTGCTGACGGCGGCCGGCAGCGGCAGCACGGACAGCTTCCTCACCACCCTGCTGCTGGCCCGCGTGCTGCTGCCGGTCGCCCCCGAATCCGCACCGGGCAGCCGCCCCGGGGACGCCGGCTTCGTCTGGCGTACGGAGCAGATCGACGGCGGGACCTACGTGGTCGTCCACACCTCGCCGGAGCGCCTGGCGGACCGCGCCGCCGGTCCGGTCGAGACGGTACGGGTCAAGTTCGTCCAGCTCATCCGGCGCTGGCCGGACGCGAGCTGGTCGTTCGCCGTGAACCCGGGCACACCGGTCGGCGCGACGTACCCGGGGGAGCAGGTCCTCGCGCTCGCCAACTGGGCCGCCGAGGTGGGGTTGGGCGACGACCCCGAGAGCGAGCCGCCGGCCACGGCGCCCGAGCCGGCGGCGGAACCCCGGCCCGCCGCACCACCGGTGGATCCGACCCGCCCGGTGACCATGCAGAAGGCGATCGCGCCGAGCCAGCTCGCCTACTACCTGGAGCGGGGCTACGACCGGGTCTCCGGCTTCGTGCACCGCGCCGGCGAGCTGGCGCACCTCCGCACCCCGGCCGAACTCTACGAGGCGCTCGGTCTCGGCCACCCCGGCTCCCCGTTCGCCCGCGACGCCGACGAGATCTACCTGCTCCGCTGGCCGGCCTACCGGCCGAGCCTGTACCGCATCCCGTACGGCGGGCAGAACGAGGCCGCGATGCGGGCGATGGAGGGCTGGGTGATCGAGCGGCCCCCGTTCCGCGGCAACGGCTTCGCGCCGGGGGAGAGCAGCGACGTGGTCGCCGAGTTCAAGGTGGACAGCGCCCGGCTGCCGCACGGCGCCGAGCTGTGGCGCGTGGGCGCGGACCGCAGCGAGCGGGTGGTCGCGGTGCTGGACGCCGACACGCTCCGGTGGGTCAGGGCGGGTGACGCGTGACCCGCGACGGCTACGTGGCGCGCTGGCGGGGCCGGGAGTACCAGGCCAGCCCCGACGGCGCCGACGTCCGCCTGTACCAGCCGGAACCGGGCGAGGGCTTCACCGAGGTACGCCCGGGCCGGCACGTCCGGGTGGTGCCGGTCGCCGAGGTCGAGGATCTGGTGTACGTGCGGACCACCTGCACCTGGCAGGGGCAGCCGTTCATCGTGCTGGCCGAGCACGACGGCTGGCTGCGGGTGGAGTACACGGGTGGCCGCTGGCCGGTGGCCCAGAAGATGGGGCTGGAGGCGTTCGACTTCGGCGTCTACCAGGGCTGGGCGCCCGCGAACGAGGTGACCGACCTGCGCGAGCAGCGGGTCTGAGTCAGGACTTCGTCCAGCGCAGGATCTCGCCGAGCACCAGGTCCCGGGCCTCCACGTGCGGGAAGTGGCCCACTCCGTCGAGCAGCCGCCACTCGTAGGGTGCGGTGACGTAGCGGCCGGAGCCCTGGGCGGTGCGCGGCAGGGAGGCCCGGTCCAGCGCGCCGTGCAGCTGGAGGGTCGGGGTGACCAGCGGCTTCTGCATCAGCCGGACGAACCGGTAGCCGTGCAGCCGCAGCACCGACCGGAACGCCCAGCGGTAGCCCTCCATGGCGCAGAACGCCGCCTGCGGGATCTGCATGGCCACCCGGCAGCACCGGGCGTACGCCTCGAAGTCGGGGCCGTTCACCCAGCGCGGCCCGCCCCAGCGGCGCAGCATGGCCTCCACCTCGGCCGCGTCGTCGCGGGTCAGCACGTGCTCGTAGCGGGGGAGCTGGAACTTCAGGGTGGGGGTGGACGCGGTGAACTGGCCGCGCGGGTCGGCGAAGATGGCGGCCCGCAGCCGCAGCGGGTGCGGCGCGCCGAGCACCACCAGCCGCCGGACCAGGGTGGGGTGGAACGAGGCGGCGGTCCAGGCGATGAGGCCGCCGGCGCCGCTGCCGACCAGGGTGGCCGACCGCTCGCCGAGGGCGCGGATCAGCCCGGCCACGTCGGCGGCGAGGGTGTAGCCGTCGTACCCCCGGGGTGGCTTGTCGCTCGCGCCGTAACCCCGCAGGTCGACGGCGACCGCGCGGAAGCCGGCGTCGGCCACGGCCGGCAGCATCTCGCGCCAGGCGTACCAGTATTCGGGGAACCCGTGCAGGAAGAGCACCATGGGGCCGGTGCCGGCCTCGACGACGTGGAAGCGGCTGCCGTTCGCGCCGACGAACCGGTGCGTCCACGGCCCCTCGGGGAGCACGCAGGACTCGTCGACGGGTCCGCCACGCTGGTCGGTCATGGGGCACAGCCTAGGGCCGGTGGCGCGGCGGCGGCCCCGCAGGTGCGCAGGATCAGGGGATTCTCCGGGACATCGCCGGACGGATCCGCCGCTCCGGCCGCCGGAAAGGGCGATGCCCGGGCAGGTGACCTGCCCGGGCATCGCGGGGTGTAGCGGTGATCAGCGGCTCAGGAGAAGCGGACCTTCATGGAGGTGCCGTTCTGCTGCAGAACCTTGATCTTGACGCCGGCGGCCGGGAGCTTGACGCCGTGGTTCGGCAGCTCCGGGTACCAGTACTGCTTGGTGTCGTCGAACAGCGGCTGCGCGGCCTGGCCACGGATGTACTGCGGCTGGCTGTTGATGTGCAGCGTGAACGAGTCCGCCTTCTTGAGGCTGAACGGCGCGTCGTAGACCTGGACGCGGGCCCGCCACGGGGCGCCGGTCAGGTTGTAGATCGGCCGTGGGTGCGCGTCGATGATCAGGTTGCGACCCTCACCCGGGTGCTCGAAGGTGTCGTTGTCCGCGTACCGGAGGTTCCAGTACGAGATCAGCAGACCCTCCTGGTACGCGTAGTGGTCCACCCAGTCCGGGCGGGTGTTCGCGTAGCCGAAGAAGTACGGACCGGTCTTCAGGTACTTGTCGTACGAGACGTACGACCGGTTGCCGGCGATGTAGTAGTTGTCGAAGAGCCGGGTGTAGCTCTCGCCGGTGATGCTCCAGCCGGCGAGCGCCCAGTCTCCGGCACCCGTCTCGGCGCCGTCGCTCAGCAGGGTCTGGCCGTCGGCGGTCACCGTGATGGCGTCACCGAAGAAGCCGCCCGACGCCACGCCACCGTCGGTGACGTAGTGGAACCGGAACTGCGCGACCTTGCCGGCCAGCGCGTCCATCGGAATGTTGATGTCCACCCACTTGCCGGCGCTGCTGCCGGTGAGGCCCGGCGTCGGGTCGGTGTTGGACACCGGCGGAATCGGCTTGCCGTTGACCGTGCCGTTCAGCGCGTTCCACGTCTTGCCGCCGTCCGTCGACGCCTCGAAGAAGAGGTAGTCGTAGCCGGTCTCGATGTTGAAGCGGCCCTTCATGGACAGCGCCGCCGAGGTCTTCCCGGTGAGGTCGAGCGTCCTGGTCATGGTGTTGTTCAGGTCGTCGTCGTTACCGGAGAAGTACTGCTTGGTGCCCTCGAACGGAGCGCCGTACTGGAAGGTGTACTCCCGCTGCGGCAGCACCACGACCGCGGCCTGCGCCTTCTTGGAGTTGTACTCCTGCGGGCCCAGGTCCAGGTCGCGCTTCTGCCCGGCCTTGACCACCTCGTAGTCGAGCCAGCCGAGCTGGAGCTTGTTCCACGCGCCGAGGTCGCCGCCGCGCTCGCCGATGCCCGCGTCGTTCTTGCCGCTGAGCCGGCTCTGGGCCATCAGGGTCCAGTGCTCGTTGTTGTTGTCCCCACCGTTGATGACGTTGTAGTCGTCCGGCAGGCCCAGGTCGTGGCCGTACTCGTGGTAGAAGACGCTGCGGCCACCGTTCTCCGGCTGGATCGTGTAGTCGCGGATCCAGACGCCGGTGTTGCCGATCTGGGTGCCGCCGATCGGGAAGTTCGGCGGACCGACGCGGGACGTGTTGTACGCCGCCCACCGGTGGCTCCAGATGGCGTCCTCACCCTGGTGCGGGTCACCGTCGGCCTGGTCGCCGCCGGAGTGGACGATCTGGAAGTGGTCGATGTAGCCGTCCGGCTCGTTGAAGTTGCCGTCGCCGTCGTAGTCGAACCGGTCCCACTGGTCGAACGACTGCATGTCGGCCTTGATCTGGGCGTCGGTGCGGCCCTTGGCCTTCTGGTCGGCGACCCACTGGTTGGCGGCGTCGCGGATCAGGTCCCAGGTGTTCGGGCAGACGTTGTCCGCGCAGACCGCCGGGTCGTTGGCCGGGTCGTCCGAATCGTCGGCGATCGGGTCGTCCGAGCGGCCGTAGCGAGCGGCGTTGTACTTGACCTTCACCCAGTCGGTGACCTCGCCGTCCACCGTGTAGCGGCCGGACGACTGGGCCTCGTAGTACTGCTTGAGCGACTCGTCGCCCGGCTTGGTGCCGAAGTACAGCTGCCGGAAGTAGTCGGCGCTGTAGTTGGCCTGCCAGACGGTGGAGTTGTCCACGGCCCGGTTGGGCTGCGGAATCTCGTTGTGCCGCGGACCGTCGAACCGGGTCGGGCCGGCGATGTCCGGGTTGATGTCCTTGTCCGGGTAGGCCGGGTCGCGCTCGTCGCCGAACTCGGCGAGGATCACGAAGATCTTGTCGGTCCGCTCCCGGGCCAGCTCGACGTACTGGTCCTTCTTGCCCGCCTTGGCGGAACGGGCGCCGGCCGACGCCGCCGCGCCGCCGGCGGTCTCGCCGACCTTGACGACGGTGCTGCCGTTGATCTTCTGGGCCTTGGCCCGGCCGGACAGGACCTCGCTGAGGCCCTCCTGGCGGAGCGCCCGCCGCTTGTCTTCCAGCTTGTCCGGCAGATCGTGGGGGGCCTGCGGCTCGGCGACCGCCGGAGCGGCAGCCGGCAGCTTCGGGGTCGGTGCCGCGCTGGCGGTGGCGGAGCCGGCCACCAGTCCTGTCGCCGTCAGCGAGAGCCCGAGCAGACCCACTGCGACTTTGCGCACGTGGTACCTCCGGTGTGAGGGAACCGGCCCAACGGGGGTACGGGCCGGTGGAAGGTCCCGTTACTGGGAACCACTGGTGAAGATAGACACTCCCGTGACACGTGGGAAGATAGACGCGTCGATTTGTAGCAACTTTTTGTTGGGAACGCTCCTCACCGTCACATCAGGATCGGTCGATCGGGTCGATTGAGCTGGGGCGAAACGTTTCGGGGTACGCGAAAGGGGCCGCCGGCGTCTCCGCCGACGGCCCCTGCCGTGTGGTGCTACCCGATCAGTTGGTGACCTTGACGACCATGTCGCTGGTCGGGGTGGTGCCCTGCTTGAGGATCTCGATCTTGGTGCCGGTGCCGGCGACCTTCACCGAGTTCCACGGGTTGTTGGTGTTCCAGTACTTGTTGACCCCGTTGTCGGTGAACACCGGGTTCGGGTCCAGCTTCGGAACCGTGACCCCCACCCCGTTCAGGTGGAAGGTCTGGGCCGGCTTGGCGTACAGGCTGAAGGTGCCGTCGTAGCCGTTGCGCCGGTTGGTGATGGTGCCCTGGCCGCCGACCTGGATCTTGCCCGGGCGGACGTCGACCGGCAGGTTCAAACCGTAGCCCGGGTGCTCCGACGTGTTGTTGTCGCCGTACGCGTAGTTCACGTACCAGACCAGCATGCCCGGCTGGACGGAGAACCGCTCCACCCAGTTCGGCCGGCTGTTGTTGAACCCGTAGTTGTAGCCACCGGTCCGCAGCGTGTCGTCGTAACCGAAGTAGGTCCGGTTCTCGGCGATGTAGAAGCGGGGGTAGCTGTCGGTCACCGAGCCGCCCATCCGGGTCCAGCCCTTGGCGGTCCACTCCGCGGCGAGGGTCTCCGCGTCGTCGGTCCAGGCGACCGCGCCGTTCTTGGTCAGCGAGATGTTGTCCAGGAACGGACCGGCGAAGTGCACGCCGCCGTCGGTGGCGTACCGGTAGCGGAACAGCACCGACTTGCCGGCGTACGCCGACAGGTCGTAGGTCGAGTCGACCCAGGCGCCGTTGCTGGAGCCGTCGATGCCGCTGTCACCCGCGTCGACGAGGTTGTTCTTCACGTCGGCCCAGGTGGCGCCACCGTCGGTCGACACCTCCGCGTAGAGGTAGTCGTAGTCCTCTTCGATGTCGTACTGCAGCTTGGAGGTGATCGACGCGGAGGTCGCGCCGGTCAGGTCCAGGGTGCGGGTCAGCGAGGCGTTCAGGTCGTCCGCGCTGCCGCCCCACCACTCGTACGACCCGCCGAACGGCGTGTTGTAGTTCGTGGTCTGGGTCTGCGCGGGCAGGTTCACCACGACCGCCTGGGCCTTCGGCCCGTCGCTGTCGCCCGCCGGGCCGAGGGTCACCTGGGTGGTGCCCGAGCCGTAGTCGACGGTCGAGTGGTTCAGCCAGCCGAGGAAGAGCTTCGACCACGGGTCCATGTAGCCCGGGGTCGAACCGATGTCGTCGGTGCCGTGGCTCAGCCAGGAACCCGAGGACATCAGGCTCCAGAAGCCGACGCCGTTGTCGCCACCGGCGGTGTCGTACAGGTCCGGCAGGCCGAGGTCGTGACCGTACTCGTGGGCGAAGACACCCAGACCACCGTTCTCCGGCTCCGTGGTGTAGTCACGGATCCACATCCCGGTGTCGCCGATCTGCACACCACCCGCGAGGTTGCCGGCCGGGCCGGCCTTGCCCTCGAGGTTGGTGAACGCCGCCCAGCGGTGCGACCAGATGGCGTCCTCGCCCTGGGCGCCGCCGCCGGCCTCCTCGCCCTCACCGGCGTGCACCGCCTGGAAGTGGTCGATGTAGCCGTCGGGCTCGTTGAAGTTGCCGTCGCCGTCGAAGTCGTACCGGTCCCAGACGTCGAACTGGGCCAGGTAGTCCTTGATCTCCTGGGACGACTTCCCGGCCGCGACCTGGGCCTGGTACCAGGACGTGGCGCTGTCCCGGACGAAGTTCCAGTAGCCCTCGGCCTCGGAGATGTTGTCGTTCGGGTTGTTCGGGTCGTCGTTGTGACCGTAACGGGCCTCGTTGTAAGGCACCGTGATCCAGTCGCTGACGTCGCCCTTGACCGTGTAACGACCACCGGACTGCTTCAGGTAGAAGTCCCGGAACGACTCGCCCTCACCGTAGAACATGTCCATGTAGTGCTCGCGGTGGAAGTCCGGGCGCCACAGGGTGCTGTTGTCGTCGGTGGAGCTGCCGTCCCAGTTGCGGTCCGGCTCCGGGATCTGGTTGACCACGGGACCGGCGGAGCCGCCGGCACGCGGGTCGGTCTTGTCACCGAAGTTGACCAGCATCGTGAAGATGGGGTCTTCCTTCGGGGCCTGCTGGTACTCGACGAACAGGTCGTCCTTGACCTGGATGACCTTCGAGCCGTTGCGCGTCTGAAGCTTGGCCTTGCCCGTCAGCAGGTCGGAGATCGCCTGCTTCTTGAGCTCCCTCTGCTGGTCCGCCTTCGGATCCGGGAGGTTGTCCTTGCCGTGCTTCGCCTTCTCGACGCCGGGGGTGGGCTCCGCCGCCGGGGCGGCGGACACCGGCGTCGTGACGACACCGGCTGCCAGCAGCGCGGCCGCGGCCGAGGCCAGGCCCGCTGTGACTCGTCTCCTCAAAGGTCCTCCTCCTTTGTGGATGTGTTACATGACAGGGACAGCCATAGCCATCGCTGTCATGTCATGCGTCACTCACAATGACAGGTGTTTGCATCGTTGTCACCGGTCAATCACCCGATGATTCGGCTTTTTTTCCTGAGCAAATGGGGCCAAAAACGCCCAGCGAGCCACCGCAGATTCACGTTACGTTTCGGCCACGATCACTGTAGGTGACAGTGATTATGAGGTCCCCAAAGGGGAGCGCAGCGGCCCTGGAAAATGTCACACGACCGCGAGGAAAAACTGCCCGCATGTAAGAAAAGGCGGGGCCCGCCCGGAGCAGTGTGCTCCAGACGGGCCCCGTCGTGTGGTTCCGACGCGCTCTCGGCGTGTCAGGTCACGGGGTCGCCGGGGTCACGTACACCGTGGCGTACGAGTTGTCCTTGGCCGCCCGCTTGATGGTGATCGAGACGCCGTAGGCGACGCCCGCGTCACCGGGGTTGCCGGTGCCGAGCACGATCGCCCCGCCGCCCAGGGTGGCCCCGTAGTACGCCGGAGCCGGCGTGCCGTCGGGGTTGGTCACCCGGGTGGTGTACTTCGCGTTGCCCCGCGACGGGACGACGACGGAGGCGTCGTTGTCCCGGGCGTACGCGGAGCCGTTCCGGATCTCGATGCCCGGGTACCAGCCCTTGGCGTCGGTGAACGTCGGCACCGCGGCCTGGGCCGGGAAGTTGGTGCAGTACTCGCTGTACGGCTCGTCCGCCGCCTCCAGGCACTCCTTGAAGGGGTACGAGGAGCCCAGCGAGAACGCCGCGTTGGACGACTGCGGGCGGCTGGGCAGGTTGTCCAGCACCGACGGGTCCTTGACGGCCGCCTCGCCCTGCCGGCGCAGCGGGTCGTTGTGCGAGTCGACGATCAGCAGCCCGCCCTTGGCCCCGTAGCTGGGCAGCGCGGTCATCTGCGCGGTGACGTGGTTGACGTCGCCCAGCTCGGTGTCCCGGTACCAGACCAGCATGCCCGGGGCGTTGTAGGAGAGCTTGTCGACCTTCCACGCCTCGTGCGAGTAGACCGTGTCGTACGCGTACTTCAGGCCCTTGTCGAAGCCGTCGAAGTTGCGCCACTCGGCCAGGTAGTAGTGCGACTTGACCTGGGTGCCCGAGTCGACGTGCCAGCCCGCGCCGGTGGTGTCGGTGAAGGTGCCGCCGGTCTGGGTCCAGCCGTTGGCGCCGCCCTCGACGTCGTCGCTCCAGGTGGTGGCGCCGCCGCCGGTCACCGAGAAGTCGTCGGCGAACCAGCCGCGCTCCACGAACGCCTCGTCGGTGGCGTACCGCAGGCGGACCTGGATGGTCTGCCCGGCGAACGCGGACAGGTCGACGTAGTCGTGCCGCCAGCCGCCCGTGCTGCCCGTCAGGCCGTACTTCTTGTTGCCGAAGTCGACCATGCGGCCGTTCGGGTCGGCGTACCCGTCGTTGGTGGTGACGAGCTTGCCGGTCGCGTCGTAGACCTTCTGCTCGGACCAGGTGGCGCCGCCGTTGGTGGAGACCTCCAGGAAGCCGTAGTCCCAGTCCGCCTCGATGACGTAGTTGTTCCACATCCAGAACTTCGCGTCGGCGGCGTTCGGGACGGTCACGGTGCGGCTCAGCTTGACGTCGGCCCAGTCCTGGTCGGCCCCGGAATACCACATGTTGCTGCCGCTGTGCGGCTGCGCCAGGGTGATCACCTTGTCCGGCAGGTTGATCTTGATGCCGTCCTTGGTGCCGACCGGGGTGTTCGAGGTCTGGCCCAGCTGCACCGAGCGCGGGTCGTCACCCGGGTTCAGGGTCAGCGGGTCGGCCCAGCCGAGCACCCACTTGTCCCAGAGGCCCATGTGGGTGGGCAGCGCCTGGAAGACCTCGCCGCTGTGCGAGCCCGAGGCCATCAGGTCCCAGAAGTCGACGTCCGAGTCGGCGTTGCCGGAGGTGTCGTAGAGGTCCGGCAGGCCGAGGTCGTGACCGAACTCGTGGGCGAAGACGCCGACGCCGGCGTCCTCCGGCTGCACGATGTAGTTCGCGACCTTCTTGTTCGTGCCCGGGATGGTGTAGCCACCGGCCACGGTCGAGGAGTGCGCCCAGACCGAGTAGACGCCGATGTCGCCGCCGCCGCGGGACTTGCCCTGGTTGGCGTGCACCAGCACCAGGTGGTCGATCACGCCGTCCGGCTCGTTGACGTTGCCGTCACCGTCGGCGTCGCCCTGGTCCTCGATGTCGTAGTCGGCCCACGGGAAGTTCGGGTCCATCTTGGCCAGCGCGTCCACCGCGTCGGTGGCCAGCCGGCCCGCGCCCTGCGGGTTGTCCGGGTGGCCGTTCATCGACTGCTCACGACCGGCGACCCAGTTGCCGTTCTCGTCCTGGAAGCAGCGGGAGGCCGCGTACCAGCCCTCCGAGTGCGGCACGGTGATCCACGGGCTGGCCTGCCCGTCCACCGTGTACGCACCCTTGGACATCTCCAGGTACATGTTGTGCATCGTGCGCCCGGAGATGTCGACGCCCGGCTTGCCGTCCGGCCCGGTCAGGTCCTTGCGGATCCGCTCGGTGATGCCCTCCTTGGTGTAGAGCATCTTGTCGTAGTGCGCCGGGGAGAAGTCCGGCACCCACATCGAGTTGTTGTCCTCGTGCGGCAGGGTGGCCGGGTCCGGGATCTGGTTGTGCTTCGGGCCGTTCTGCACGGTGCCGAGGACACAGCTCCGGTCCTCGAAGACCGTCTTCGGCACGTACACGTTGGTGAAGTCGTCGTTCGCCTTGTCGTTGAACTCCACCAGCAGGGTGAGCAGCTTGGCGGTCTGGGTGCCCTTGGCCTGCTTGATCTGGCGGGGGCTCTTGCCCGTCTTGATCGCCTTGGCCTCGATCTTGGCCAGTTCCCGCGCGGCCTTCGGGTTGCCGCCGGCGAACTTGCGGTCGTAGGCCCGCGCCGCGTCGACCGGGCTCGTGAAGACCCCGTCCTTGCCCTTGACCTCCTTGCCCGGCGTGTCCGGCTGGACCTCCGGCTCGGCGTAGTTGATGTAGTAGTCGTCCGCCCCGATGGTGGCCCGGGCGCCGCCGGACGTCTGGGCGGCCGCGCTGCCGGTCACGGTCAGTGACGCGGCCGCGAGGGCGATGGCGGGCAGCGCGACGAGTAGGCGTCGGCGTGACCCGGACTGCGGAAATGTGTGCATGCCACTCCGTTCGTAGGGCATGGGAGGGGGGAACCGGCCGGTCGCGCGTCGTAGCGACGCCCGTCGAACCGGTCCGATGCGGCGAACCTAACCGAAGAGGCGCTCCATCGACAGGGGGCGACATAGCCTCTGGCCGATCAGCCTGCCGGGCCTCCACCGAACTTCCGACAGGTGTCTCAACAGAACGACGGTGGGTGGCGGCCCGTCCGGACCGCCACCCACCGTCAGGGGTACGTGTGCGCTCAGTCCTCGTCGGACTTGCCGCCGCCCATCCCCGAGGAGATCAGGTCCATCACCGAGGAGTCCTGGAGCGTGGTGACGTCGCCGAGCGACCGGTTCTCCGCGACGTCCCGCAGCAGCCGGCGCATGATCTTGCCCGAGCGGGTCTTCGGCAGCTCCGGCACCAGCATGATCTGCCGCGGCTTCGCGATCGGGCCGAGCGTCTTCGCCACGTGGTTGCGCAGGTCGGCGATGAGCTGCTCGCCGGCCGCGCCGGAGATCTCCGTGCTGCCGCGCGGGATGGCGAACGCCACGATCGCCTGGCCGGTGGTCGGGTCGGTCGCGCCCACCACGGCCGCCTCGGCCACCGCCGGGTGGCTGACCAGCGCCGACTCCACCTCGGTGGTGGAGATGTTGTGGCCGGACACCAGCATCACGTCGTCGACCCGGCCGAGCAGCCAGATGTGCCCGTCGTCGTCCTTCTTCGCGCCGTCGCCCGCGAAGTAGACCCAGTCGTCCCCGTGGTTGGCGCCCGCGCCGAAGCGCGACCAGTAGGTCTCGATGAAGCGGTTGTCGTCGCCCCAGATCGTGCGCAGCATCGACGGCCACGGCTCGCGCAGCACCAGGTAGCCGCCACCGCCGTTGGGCACCGACTGCCCCTGGTCGTCGACCACGTCGGCGGCGATGCCGGGCAGCGCGGTCATGGCCGAGCCGGGCTTGGCCTCGGTGACACCGGGCAGCGGGGAGATCATGATCGCGCCGGTCTCGGTCTGCCACCAGGTGTCCACGATGGGCAGCTCGCCCCGGCCGATGTGCTGGCGGTACCAGATCCACGCCTCCGGGTTGATCGGCTCACCCACGCTGCCCAGCAGGCGCAGCGACGAGAGGTCGTAACCGGCGGGGATGTCCTCGCCCCACTTCATCATGGTGCGGATCAGGGTGGGCGCGGTGTACAGGATGCTCACCTTGTACTTGTCGACGATCTCCCAGAACCGGCCCTTGTGCGGGGTGTCCGGGGTGCCCTCGTACATGACCTGGGTGGCGCCGTTGGAGAGCGGGCCGTAGACGATGTAGGAGTGCCCGGTGACCCAGCCGATGTCGGCGGTGCACCAGTAGACGTCCGTCTCCGGCTTCAGGTCGAAGACCGCGTGCGTGGTGTACGACGCCTGGGTGAGGTAGCCGCCGGTGGTGTGCAGGATGCCCTTCGGGCGGGCCGTGGTGCCGCTGGTGTAGAGGATGTAGAGCGGGTGCTCGGCGTCGAACGGCTGCGCCGTGTGCTCCGGCGAGGCCGTCTCCACCGTCTCGTGCCACCAGTGGTCCTTGCCCGACCAGGCGACCTCCTCGCCGGTGCGGCGCACCACCAGCACGTGCTCGACGGACGGGCACTTCGCCACCGCCTCGTCGACGGTCGGCTTGAGCGCGGACGGCTTGCCCCGGCGGAAACCGCCGTCCGCCGTGATGACCACCTTGGCGCTGGCGTCCTGGATCCGGTTGGTCAGCGCGTCGGCGGAGAAGCCGCCGAAGACCACGCTGTGCGTGGCGCCGATGCGCGCGCAGGCGAGCATCGCCACCGCGGCCTCGGGGATCATCGGCAGGTAGATGGCCACCCGGTCGCCGGCCGTGACGCCCAGCTCGGTCAGCGCGTTCGCCGCCTGGCAGGTGAGCTTGTGCAGGTCCGCGTAGGTGACGGTGCGGGTATCACCCGGCTCGCCCTCCCAGTGGATCGCCACCTTGTCGCCGTGGCCGGCCTCCACGTGCCGGTCCAGGCAGTTGTACGCCACGTTGAGCTGACCGCCCACGAACCACTTCGCGAACGGCGCGTTCGACCAGTCGAGCACCTGGTCCCACTGCCGGTGCCAGTGCAGCCGCCCGGCCTGGCGCTCCCAGAAGGCGAGCCGGTCCTCGGCCGCCTCGCCGTACGCGTCGGCGGTGACGTTGGCGTTCGCGGCGAGCTCCGCCGGCGGCGGGAACTGGCGCGTCTCGTTCAGCAAGTTGGCCAATGCCTCGCTCATGCGGTGACTCCTTCATCGCGTGACCTGCGTCTCCTACCCGGGAGAGGTTAGTCGGGGCGCACCCTCCGCCGCGACCGCCCGGTCAGCCGTCACGCGCCCAGTGGCCCTCCGCGCGCGCCGAGCAGTAGCGGAGAGTGGCTCGCGTCGCGTTCCGGCGGCTGGCGCTCCGGCCGGGTGCGGGGATCGCTAGCGTGGCGGGGTGACCACCGACCCGCTCGCCCCGCTGCTCGCGCTCGCCGACATCGCGCCCGCCGTCGAGCGCGCCCGCGACCGGGTCGACCAGGCCCACCGCCACCGCGCGCTGCGCCGCCAGGGCGGCCAGGTCGCCGCCGAGGTCAGCCTCCGCTCGGCCGTGGCCAGCGCCGCCCTGGAGGGCCGGGTGCACGACCGCGAGGAGGTACGCGCGGGTACGGTCACCGATCCGCTGCTCCAGGGCGCCCTGCGGGTGGCGGGAGCACTGCCTGGGCTGAGCGAGCTCTGGCCGAAGGCGCCCCGCCAGGCGCTCGCCCGGCTGCACGTGCTCGCGGCCCGCGACGTCGTGGCCGAGGCCGAGCTGGGCCGCCCGGTCGCGGACCCGGTGGTGGCGGCTCGCCTCGACGGGCTGGCCGGCCTGGTGGCCGGCGGCACGAAGGTGCCGCCGCTCGTGCTGGCCGCCGTGGTGCACGGTGAACTGCTCAACCTGCGCCCGTTCGCCGGCCCGTCCGGGGTGGTGGCGCGGGCGGCCGCCCGGCTGGTGCTGATCTCCACGGGCTTCGACCCGCGCGGGCTGGTCGCCGTCGACGTCGGCCACCGGGAGCGGGAACCCGAGTACGTGGGCGCGGCCGGCGCCTTCGCCACGGGCACCCCCGACGGGCTGCGCTCCTGGCTGCGCCACTACATGGCGGCCGTCGAGGTCGGCGCGGACCAGATCACGCTCATCGGCGACGAGATCCTCGCCGCGTCCTGAACCGCCGCGCGGCTCGGCGCGGCCTCAGACGGTGGGGGTGGTGGCCGCGCGGGTGCGGCGGTGCCGGCCGTACCAGGCGATGCCGATGGCCACGCCGACGCCCACGCCCAGGGCCGCCGCGGCGACCGGCACGGCCGGGCGCTCCCGCAGCCGCCGCCCCAGCGGCACCGGGTGCCGGAACTCCAGCACCGGCCACGAGTTCTCCGCGGCCAGCTTGCGCAGCGCCCGGTCCGGGTTGACCGCGGTCGGGTGCCCCACGCACTCCAGCAGCGGCCGGTCGCTGTACGAGTCGGAGTAGGCGTAGGAGTCGGCGAGGTCGTAGCCGCGGGCCTGGGCCAGCTCGCCGACGGCGTCGACCTTGCGCGGGCCGGCCGCGTAGAACTCGACCTCGCCGCTGTAGCGGCCGTCCGCCACCGCCATGCGGGTGGCGATCACGTCGGTCACCCCGAGCAGCTCGCCGATGGGACGGACCATCTCCTCGCCCGAGGCGGACACCAGCACCACGTCCCGCCCGGCGGCCTGGTGCTCCTCGATGAGGGCGGCCGCCTCGGCGTACACGTAGGGGTTGATCAGCTCGTGCAGCGTCTCCGCGACGATCTGGCGGACCTGGTCCACCGGCCAACCCTTGCACAGCGTGGCGAGGTAGTCCCGGGTGCGGGCCATGGTCTGCTCGTCGGTGCCGCCCAGCCGGAACATCAGCTGCGCGTACGCCGACTTGACCACGTCACGGCGCGTGATCAGCCCGTCCCGGTAGAACGGCCGACCGAACGCCAGTGCGCTCGACTTGGCGATGACGGTCTTGTCGAGATCGAAGAAAGCGGCACTCCGGCCCACGGCGCGAAAGTCTAGCCCGACGGGGCACGGACGGCGGGTCCCCGGGGCCCCGGGAGCGGGCCGGTGGGGGCATGCCACTCCTCTGAGTGACGGCGGTCACACACTCGTACCACGATTTAGCGTTGCGTGGAGTGGACACCACTCGACGTATAAGGGTCCATTGCGGCATGCTTGTGCTCACGACGGGAGCTCACAACCCGTCAATGAAGGCCCTCGGCGGTTGCACCCCCCGTGACCGCTGAGTGGGTTCGGCTCGACCCCCCCGGAGCCGAACCTCACGACGACCCCCGTCTCCCCCCGACGGGGGTCGTCCCTATTCGGGGCGGGGCGAGCCGAGCAGGCCGCCGCCGGGGCCGCCAGCGTCCGTCCGTTCGGACGAGGGCCGTCAGAGCGGGTCGAGGCGGCGCCTGAGCAGGCAGAACTCGTTGCCTTCGGGATCGGCGAGGACGTGCCAGGACGCATCCGCGGGCTGACCGATGTCGACGAGTTTGGCCCCGGCGGCCAGGAGGCGCTCAAGTTCGGCGTCCTGGTCGCGGTCGGTGGCGTTGACGTCGATGTGCAGCCGGGCAGGCCCGTTCTTCGGCTCGTCGTTGCGGATGAGGAAGATCGTCGGCTGCGGGCCGCCGAACCCTTCGCGCGGGCCGATCTCGATGCAGCCCTCCGCTTCGCGATCGAGCTCGACGAAGTCGAGGACCTCGCACCAGAACCGCGCCAGCACCTCGGGGTCGCGGCACTTGAGCACGAGCTCACTGATTCGGCATGCCATTGACGAAACCTACTCTCAGGATGGGAACTGCCGGGGCAGCCGTACGCGGATCTCGTGGGCTTCCGGCAGTGAGAACAAGCTCGCGATCGTACCGGCCGCTCAGAATCCGGCGGCCAGCGCGAAGCCGACGAAGATGACGGCGGCGACCGGCACCGCCACGGCCAACGCGAGCGCCCGCTGCCGGTTCGATCGGCCGACGAGCACGACGGCCAGGACGCCGAGCGCCACGTCGATCGCGACGTTCCAGGCCGCGCCCGGCCGGCTGGCAAATCGTGCCGCCTCCTCGAAGAAGACGGCGGCCGGAAGCGCGGTCCCGACGATCCGTCGCGGGCCTGGCAGACGGGCCCAGGTGCCACCGGTGCCGAAGACGATCCCGGCGAGCACGCCGAAGGCCATCCAGAGCAGCGACGTCGGCGCCCACAACACGGCCAGGTCGTCGCCCTGGAGCAGGGTCGCCGTGAGGTAGTAGCTCGGCACGGCGACGACGAGCAGGACGGCGGCCCCCAGCGCCGCGCGCACCGGGCCGGACCGGAGCCACCAGCCGAAGGCGAAGGCGGCGACGGCCCAGGTGGCCGTGGAGTTGCCGAGCTCCGCGAAGGGATACGGCACCCATTTGATCCACACGAAGTCCAGGAAGCCGAGCAGGAGGCCACCCGGCACGGCGGTGAGTGCCACCGGTCGATGATCAATCCGCACGGCGGGCAGCATACTCAGTATGCCCAGCGGGCGGTTTCGTCGGGCTGCCGCCGCGAACACTCCGGCCGCCCGCGGCGAAGTAGGGGTGAGCCCTCGGCGCGCAGGAGGGGACGCGGGAAACAGAAGGAGAATTCATGGGTGTGGTGACACGAGACGTGTGCACCGACGCCGAGGAGACCGACGCCGAGATCATCAGCCGGATGCACGGGGATCCGGCGGTGTTCGACGCGATCTTCGACCGCTACTACCCGGCGATCCACGGCTACGCCAGCCGACGACTGGGCCGCGATCTGGCCGACGACGTGGCGGCGGAGACCTTCCTGGTGGCCTTCGACCACTGGCGCCGGTACGACACCACGCAGCACAGCGCCCGGCCGTGGCTGTTCGGCATCGCGTCGAACCTCATCGCCGGGCACCGGCGGGCCGAGGCGCGACAGTACCGGGCGCTGGCCCGGGCGGAGCACGCCGACCGGGACGGCCACGACGGGCCGGCCGACCGGATCGCCGTACGCCTTGACGCGCAGGCCGTGCGCGCGCGGCTCGCGGCGGCACTGGCGGAGATCTCACCCTCCGACCGGGAAGTGGTGCTGCTGGTCGCCTGGGCGGACCTGACGTGCGAAGAGGTGTCCCGGGCACTGGAGATTCCCGCTGGCACCGTCCGGTCCCGGCTGCACCGGGCGCGCAAGAGGTTACGGGCGGCGCTGGGTGGCGCCGATCCGACGGCAACCGGAGAGGATTCCGAGTGATCGACGACATCACCGCCCTGCGCGACAGCTGGAGCGAGGCCGAGCCGCCCGCGCCCGAAGCCCGGGACCGGGCCCGGGCGGCGCTGCTGGCCCGGATCGCCGAGCGTGCGGCCACCGTGCCGAGCCCGCCACAGCGGCGCGGCCGGCGCCTGCCGGGGTGGGCCTGGCGTGCCGGATTCGCCGCTGTCGGCGCCGCCGCACTGGTCGCCGGGGTGGTCGCGGTCCGTGGCCTCGGCCCGGCGGCTCCGCCGGCACGGCCGGCGCCGTACGTGGCGAGCGGGCCGGTCGCGCAGACCTTCGAACTGGCCGCCGTGCACGCCGAGAGCGAACCGTTCACCCCACCACGCCGCGACCAGTGGACCTACGTCGAGCTGAGGATGGTCCGCGGCAAGATCGCCGAGGACAAGGGCCAGGCCACCCGCGAGACCACGCGGTCCTGGCAGCGGGCCGACGGGCGGCAGGCTGCCGAGATGATCGACGGCAAGCTCGAAGTCATGCCGGAGAGCACGGATCTGCCTCAGGTCATGCCGCCGCAGGACTACCCGACGCTGGCTGGCCTGCCTACCGATCCGCGGGCGCTGCTCGACTGGCTGCGGACCCGGAGTCAGTCCGGCAAGGACGGCGACGCCGTCTCGTACCTGCTGATCGAGTCGATGCTGCGGGACAACGTGCTGCCGCCCGGTGTGAAGGCGACCCTGCTCCGGGCCCTGGCCCTGCTCCCCGGCGTCACCCGGTCCGACGAGCCGGTCGACTTCGACGGCCGCCCGGCGATCGCGATGGGGATGGTGCAGGACGGCTGGCGGCGGGAGGACATCCTGCTCGATCCGGCCACCCACGAGTTCCTCGGCAGCCGGACCGTCGTCGTCCAGGACCACACGACGCCCGAGGGGGTCGCCCTGAAGAAGGGCGACGTCGAGGTCGAGCTGATCCGGGTCGCCGGCAGGATCGTGGACGCGCCGGGCCGGACCGGCTGACCGTACGGCGGCGGTCCCCGCGTGGGCGGGCGGCCGGACCATGGTGGGTCCGGTCGCCCGCCTGCGGGTAGGTCAGGACCGGGACAGGGGCACGATCGAGGTGCGATCAAGGGTGGACGCGGATCGCGGCAGGCTCCCGTCGCCATAGCAGATCGATCCGGCGGCCGGGGGTTGTCCACAACGGTCGTCGCCGTCCACAGGGGAGGTGGTGGCGGGCGGTTGCCCGGTGGGCCCGGCGGCAGGCTGCTCCGCGGCACGTCCGAGTCCGACCGCTGGAGGCCGCCATGCCGCCCCGTACCCCGCTGCCGCCGTTCCGCCGGCTGCCCCTGCTCGTCACCGCCGACGGCGACCTCCTCGACGAGCTGCTGCGGCTCGCCGCTGCGGGCGGCACCGAGGTCGAGCTGGCGGCCGATCCCGCCGCCGCCCGGGCCCGCTGGACGCCGGCGCCGCTGGTGCTGGTCGGCGCCGACCAGGCGCAGGCCTGCCTGCGGGCCCGCCTGCCGCGCCGGCCCCGCACGGTGCTGGTGGGTCGCTCCGGCCAGCTCGATCCGGGTACGCAGGTCGCCGAGCTGATCGGCGCCGAGCACGTCGCCACGCTGCCCGCCGCCGAGCCGTGGCTGGTCGACCGGTTCGCCGAGTGCGTGGGCGAGCCGCCCGGTGCCGGCCCGGCCCGCGTGGTGGCGGTGCTCGGCGGGCGGGGCGGCGCCGGGGCCAGCGTGCTGGCCGGGGGCCTCGCCGTCACCGCGGCCCGGGCCCGGCTGCGCACCCTCCTGGTGGACGCCGACCCGCTCGGCGGCGGCCTGGACCTCGTACTCGGCTGGGAGCAGCTCGAAGGGCTGCGCTGGCCCGGCCTCGCCGGCACCGACGGCCGGGTGGACCCGCCGTCGCTGGTCCGGGCCCTGCCCAGCCGTGGCGACCTGGTCGTCCTCTCCTGGGACCGGGGCGCCCTCCGCCACCTGCCGGCCGAGGCGATGGCCGCCACCGTCGACGCCGCCCGCCGGGGTCGCGACGTGGTCGTCCTCGACCTGCCCCGGCACCTGGACGACGCGGCCGTGGTGGCCCTCCAGGCGGCCGACCGGGCGCTGGTCGTCGTCCCGGCGGAGCTGCGGGCCACCGCCGCCGCGGCCCGGGTGGTCGCCGTGGCCGGCCCGCACTGCGCCGACCTGGCGGTGATCGTGCGGGGCCCCTCCCCGGGCCGGCTCAAGGCGGGCGAGGTGGCCCGCGCGCTCGGGTTGCCGCTCGCCGGCACGCTCCGGCCCGAGCCGGGACTCGGCCGGGGGCTGGAACGGGGCGAGGCGCCGGCCGCCACCGGGAAGGGCCCGCTCGCCGTGCTCTGCCAGCGGCTCCTGGACGAGCTGACCGACGCGCCCGCCGCGGGTGCGGCGTGAGCGGCCCGGCCGACTCCGGTGACCTGGCGGCCCGCGTCCGGCACCGGTTCGCCGCCGAGGCCACGCCGGTCACCCCCGCGGCCATCGTCTCCGCCGTACGCGCCGAGCCGGACGCCGCCGTGCTCGGGGACACCGCCCTGCTCCGGATCGCCGACCGGGTCCACCACGATCTCGTCGGCGCCGGCCCGCTCGCGCCGCTGCTGGCCGACCCGCAGGTCACCGACGTGCTCGTGAACGGCACCCGGGTCTGGGTCGACCGGGGGCGGGGGCTGCACCAGGTGGCCGTGCCGCTCGGCACGGTCGACGACGTACGCCGGCTGGCCCAGCGCCTCACCGCCGCCGCCGGGCGCCGGCTGGACGACGCCTCCCCGTACGCCGACGCCCGCCTGCCCGACGGCACCCGGCTGCACGCCGTGCTGCCACCGGTGGCGACCGACGGGCCCTACCTGTCGCTGCGCACCTTCCGGCAGCGGCCGTTCACCCTCGACGAGCTGGTCCGGCAGGGCACCGTGCCCCGGCCGGTCGCCCCGCTGCTCGCCGCCGTGGTGGCGGCCCGCCTGGCCTACCTGGTGACCGGCGGCACCGGCTCCGGCAAGACCACCCTGCTCAACACGCTGCTCGGGCTCGTGCCGGCGACCGAGCGGATCGTGCTGGTGGAGGACGCGGCCGAGCTGCGGCCCGTGCACCCGCACGTGATCGGCCTCCAGGCGCGCACGTCCAACGTGGAGGGCGTCGGAGCGGTCGGGCTGAGCGACCTGGTCCGTCAGGCGCTGCGGATGCGGCCGGACCGGCTGGTGGTGGGCGAGTGCCGGGGCGCCGAGGTGGTCGACCTGCTCGCCGCGTTGAACACCGGCCACGACGGTGGAGCCGGGACGCTGCACGCCAACGCCCCGACGGACGTACCGGCCCGGCTGGAGGCGCTCGGGATGCTCGGCGGCCTGCCCCGGGCCGCCCTGCACGCCCAGGTCGCCGCCGCGCTCCAGGTCCTCCTCCAGGTCCGGCGGACCACCGAGGGCCGGGTGCTGGAGTCGGTCGGCCTGCTCCTCCCCGAGGGGCCCGACCGGGTGGTCACCGTGGTCCCCGCCTGGATACGCGGGCGCGGCCTCGGCCTCGCCGCCCGGCCGCTCGGCGCCCTGCTCCGCGAGCGGGGCGTGGCCGTGCCGCCGATCCTCAGTGCTCCGTGGCCCGGCTCGGCGGACCCGTCGTGACCGGCCAGGTGTGGCTGGCGGCCGTGCTCCTGGCCGGCGCGGCGGCGGCGATCGCCTGGCCGGTACGCGCCGCCCGGGCCCGGCGGCACACCGTCCTCGACCTGGGCGGCCTTCCCGGCCAGGGTGCCATCCGACCGCTGCACGCACGCCCCGGTGCGGGGCCTGGACCGAGGGTGCGCCTGCCCCACCCCAGCGTCTTCCGCCGCCCCGCGACGCTGCTCGGACCTCCCGCCGACCGTCCCCCTCCCGGCCGCCCGCCGGGGCGCCGGGACCCGACCCGCCCGACATCCGGGCTCGTCTCCACCGGTGAGCCCCGGTCCAGGCGGGCCGCAGCTCAGCTACCCGCCGATCGCACACCGGGGTCGCGGGCAGCAACTGCTACGGCCCCCGCCGATGACGCACGTCAGCCGTCTGCCGCCTTCACCGTCGATCGCGCTCTCCGGCTGGCCGCCGCGCTCCGGTTCCGGGGATCGGGTGCAACCGCATCGACATCCGAACCGACGCCGTCCGGTCCTGCCGCTCATGCGCCGCTCTCCGGGCGACCCGTCCTGACGGCGGCGGCCGTGGTCAGTGCCGGGGCCGGAGGGCTGCTCGGCGGTCCGGTGGCCGCGTTGGTGCTGGCCGCGTACGGCACGCTCGCGGCCCGGGCGGTGCTGCGCCGGCGGGCCCGCCAGGCCGCCGACCTGGCCCACCGCCGCGACCTGGACCAACTCGGCGCGCTCGCCGCCGACCTCCGGGCCGGACTGCCGGCGGGCGGCGCGATCGCCGCCGATGTGCAGGCCGTGCTGCCGGAGGGCGGTGCGCTCGGCGCTGATGTGCGGGCCGGATTTCCGGCTGGCGGGCTCGGCGACGGCTCGCGGCGCGCCGCCCGGCTGGCACAGGCCGCCGTGCGGCTGGCCGACCGCACCGGGGCGCCCCTGGCCGACCTGCTCGAACGGGTCGAGGCCGACGCCCGGGCGGCGGACCGGGGTCTGGCCGCGGCAGCCGCGCAGGCGGCCGGCGCCCGGGCGACGGCCTGGCTGCTCGCCGCGCTACCGGTCGGCGGGATCGGGCTGGGCTACGCCATCGGTGTCGACCCGGTGGCGGTGCTCCTGCACACCCCGGTCGGCGGCGGCAGCGCCGTCGCGGCCGTCGCGTTGCAGATCGGCGGGCTGTTGTGGGCGGAGCGGCTGGGCGCTGCCCCTGGGCGGGCCGCCTGATGTCGCGGCCGGTGGTGGCCGCGGCCTGCCTGGGCGCGGCGGCGTTGCTCCTGGTCGCCCCCGGTCCGGCAGCCCGTCCGGCACGGCGGCTGCGCGTCCTGGCGCTCACCCGCCGGGCGGAGCGGAGCCGCCCGTCCTGGTGGCCGGACCGGATCCGCCTCGGCGCGGGCCTGGCGGGGGTCGCCGCACTTGTCGTGGTGGGCGGCTGGCCGGGGCTGCTCGTCGGCGCCGTGGCCGGGACGGCCGCCGACCGCCTGCTGCGCCGGGTCGAGCCACGGGCCGTCCGCGACCGGCGGCTCCGGGAGACCGCCGACCTGCCCCTCGCCGCCGACCTGCTGGCCGCCGCGCTCCGGGCCGGCGCACCGGTGGACCGTTCGGTGCTGGCGGTGGCCGAGGCACTCGGCGGACCGCTCGCCGACCGGCTCGGCCGGGTCGGGCGGACGCTGGAACTCGGCGGCACGGCGGCGGAGGCGTGGGACCACCTGCGACCCGTGCCCGGTGCGGAGCCCCTGGTGACCGGCGCGATCCGGTCGTCGCGCAGCGGTGCCGCGCTGGCCGGCGCGCTCACCCGGCTCGCCGACGACCTGCGGTCCGACCGCTCGACCGCGGCCGAGGCCGCCGCCCGGCGGGCCGGGGTGCTCATCGTGCTGCCGCTCGGGCTCTGTTTCCTGCCCGCCTTCATTCTCGCCGGTCTGGTGCCGGTGATCGTCGCCGTCCTGGGCGACGTGCTGTGAAACCCGAGGAAAGGGAGTACGACATGCGCAAACTCCTCACCCGCCTGCGCGGCGACGCCGGGATGAACACGGCCGAGTACGCCGTCGGCACCCTCGCCGCGGTCGCCTTCGCCGGGATCCTGCTGAAGGTGCTCACCTCCGGCAACGTGCAGTCGGCGCTCACCGCCGTCATCGACCGGGCCTTGAAGTGACCCGCCGCCGGTGGGTCGGCCGCCGACCCGGTCCCGACCAGGGCTGCCCGTCAAGCGCAGCGGATCGCGGGCGTCGGGAACGGCCCGACGGGCGCCGACCCTGGGGTGCCCGGGAGCGGGGCTCGTTCACGGCCGAGCTGGCGGCCGGCCTGCCGGCGCTGATGCTTCTCCTCTTCGCCGGTCTCACGGCGGTCGACGCGGTCACGACGCGGGCCGGCTGTCTCGACGCGGCCCGGGAGGCGGCGCTCGCCGCCGCGCGGGGCGAACCCGGATCGGCGGCCGGCTCCCGGTACGCCCCGGCCGGCGCGGACATCGCCGTGACCGTGGTGGGCGACCGCGTCATCGTCACCGTGCGGGCGCCGGTCCGGAGCTTCGGCGCCCGCCTGCCCCGGCTCACCGTGTCGGGCACCGCGGTGGCCGCCGTCGAACCCGGCACGCCGGGGCCGCACCCGTGACCCCGTGCGGCGGGATCCGCCGGGCCCGTCCGGGCCGCTGCGCACCGAGTCCTCCACCCCGCTCGCCTGCTCACGGGTGCGGACGAGGCCGGTGGGCGGACCGGGCTGGAAGGGTGGTCGACGGGCGGGGAAGCCCGGCCGCCGATCGCGGCGGGGCGACCGTGTGCCTGCTCGCGGTGGGGCTGGTGCTCGTGCTGGTCGGGCTCCTCGGCGCCGCGCTCGGCGCGGCCCGGTGCGCGCGTCACCAGGCCCGGAACGCCGCAGACTTCGGGGCTCTCGCCGGCGCCGCCGGGGCCCTCGAAGGCGCCGAGGCGGCGTGTGGACGGGCCGCCGACCTGGCGGCGGCCAACGGCGGCCGGCTCACCGCCTGCCGGCTCGACGGTCTCGACGTCGTCGTGACGACGGAGGTGACGGTCGCTCCGCTGCCCTGGCTCGCCCGCGCGGCGACCGCGACCTCCCGGGCCGGCCCGAGCCGAGGCTGACGAGCGCGGACGGTGCAGGGTGGCCCGCGCGGCAATGACAACCGCAGCCGGTGTCGGGACGGCAGACCACCGCCTCGACACCGGCCGCGTCGATCGGTGCCGGCTGAACTTTCCGCGTCAGCGGGACTGGAGGGCGTCCAGGCCGACCGCCATGGCGATGACCACCCGGCGGTCGATCTGCGGGTGGTGGATGTCGACCACGTACCGGTCGCGGAGGCCCCACTTCTTGTCGACCGAGAACACCGGCTGGCCGTTCGCCACGAAGTCGAAGTGGTAGGGCAGCCAGGAGAGCGAGTCGACGAAGCGGCGCAGCAGGGCCACCGGCAGGCTGCGCTCCTGCCCGGTGATCTGCGGCAGGCCGGCCTGCTCGACGTGCCAGGTGGAGCGCAGCAGCGACTGGGCGAAGTCCTTGCGGAACAGGCCGATGGGGGTGCCGGCGTGGTCGGTCACGTCGTACGTGGCGCCGAGGTCGAGGCGCTGCCGGGCCTTGAAGCCGAGCAGGGGGTACTGCTTCGAGTCGTCGGTGTAGATGGTCACCTGCTCCTTGAACGCGAGCCGCTTCTGCTGCGCGAACGCGAGCAGCCCACCCTCCGAGCCGTCCGGCGCCACCGAGTGGACCTCGTACTGGTTGACCATCATCCGGATCCGCTGCCGGACGATGAACCGCTGCTGGGCCTGCAAGCTGTCGAGCTGCATCTGGTCTCCTTGAAGAGGTAACGCCGGAGTCTCGCACAACCCCACCGTCACCGTCCGCCCGCGCCCGGCCCGTGCCGCCCGGTGATCCGATCGACCGCCGTCCACCCGCCGACCCGGACGGTCATCGGCCGCCGTCGACGGTCGCCTTCATGGCCCAGGCGTTGAGCACCTGGTGGATGCCGCGCAGGCGCTCGTTGATCTGGTCCAGGCGCTCCGCCTGCGCGAGGCTGGCCAGCGCGGTGCCCAGCGCGATCTGCTGGTCGGGGGTGAGGTTCTCCTGGTCGATCGTGTAGAGCAGGTCGACGGTCTCGGCGATCGTGTCGGCCACGGCGGTACCTCCGGCGCGAAGGATCTCGGGATATGGAAGCGCTCCCATGCATCAATGCCCCGATGCCGCCCCACTCATGCACCCGTCCCACCAAGCAGGAGGTCAGTCCGCGGCGCGGCCCTCCTGCCGGGGCAGCACCGCCCCGCGCCCGCCCTCGGCCGCCGCCAGGTTGGCGAGGACCACGTCGAGGACCTTGACCGCGTCCGGCTTGGACAGCGGGTTGTTGCCGTTGCCGCACTTCGGGGACTGCACGCAGGACGGGCAGCCCGACTCGCACCCGCACTCGGCGATCGCGTCCCGGGTGGCGCGCAGCCAGGCGGTGGCCGTCCCGTACGCCCGCTCGGCGAAACCCGCCCCGCCCGGGTGGCCGTCGTAGACGAAGACGGTGGGCGCCTCGGTGTCCGGGTGCAGGGCGGTGGAGAGCCCGCCGATGTCCCACCGGTCGCAGGTCGCCATCAGCGGCAGCAGGCCGATCGCGGCGTGCTCGGCGGCGTGCAGTGCGCCCGGGATGTCCGCCGCCTCGACGCCGGCCACGGCCAGCGACTCCGGCGAGAGGGTGAACCAGACCGCGACGGTGCGCAGTTCCCGCGCCGGCAGGTCGAGCGGCCGGGTGTCGATGACCTCGCCCGTGGCGATGCGCCGCCGCTGGTAGGACACGACCTGGCTGGTCACGTCCACCTCGCCGAGGAAGAGCCCGACCGGCCCGGCGTCCACGTAGGACCGGACGGACACCACGGACAGCGAGGTGACGTCCCGGGCGTGGGTGGACCAGTCCGGCTCCTCCGCGTGCACCAGGGCGCACCCGTCGGCCAGGTCGAGCGAGTCGACCACGTACGACACGCCCTGGTGCAGGTAGACCGCGCCGGTGTGGAGCAGGAAGTGCGAGGAGCCGCCGTCGACGGTGCCGAGCAGGCGCCCGGTGGACTCCTCCACCACGCAGACCGGTGCCCCGCCCTCACCGCGCAGGTCGACCTCGGGGCGCTCGCGGTGCCGCCAGTACCAGCCGGTGGGCCGCTGCCGCAGCGCCCCCGCCTCGACCAGCGAGTCGACCGCCTCCTTGGCGCCCTCGCCGAAGAGTTCCAGGTCGGCCGGGGTGAGCGGGGCCTCGTGCGCGGCGCAGGCGAGCTGCGGCGCGAGCACGTACGGGTTGGCGGGGTCGAGCACGGTCGCCTCGACGGGCCGCCCGAACAGCGCCTCGGGGTGGTGCACCAGGTAGGTGTCCAGCGGGTCGTCCCGCGCCACCAGCACCGCGAGGGCCTCGTCGCCGGAGCGGCCCGCCCGGCCGGCCTGCTGCCAGAGCGAGGCGCGGGTGCCCGGCCAGCCGCAGATCAGCACGGCGTCCAGCCCGACCAGGTCGACGCCGAGTTCCAGCGCGTTGGTGGAGGCGAGCCCGAGCAGGTCGCCGGTGAGCAGCGCGCGTTCCAGCTCGCGGCGCTCCTCGCGCAGGTAGCCGGCCCGGTAGGCGGCCACCCGGTCGCCCAGCCCGGGCACCGCCTCGTCGAGCGCCCGCCGGGTGTTCGCGGCGACCACCTCGGCACCGCGCCGGGACCGGACGAAGGCGAGCGTGCGTACCCCCTCGATCACGCTGTCGGCGAGCAGGTCCGCGGTCTCCCGCAGCGCTGAGCGGCGGACCGGAGCGAGGTCGGAAACCTCTCCAGAAACAGGATCAGGGAGCAGCGGCGGCTCCCAGAGCGCGAAGGTCACCCCGCCGCGCGGCGAGGTGTCCTCGGTGACGGCCGCGACGGGCAGGCCGGTGAGCCGCCCGGCCGCCGTCGCCGGGTCGCCCGACGTGGCGGAGGCCAGCACGAAGACCGGGGTACGCCCGTAGCGCGCGCACTGCCGGCGCAGCCGCCGCAGCACGTGCGCCACGTGCGAACCGAACACGCCCCGGTAGGTGTGGCACTCGTCGACCACCACGTACGCGAGCCGGCGCAGGAAGCCCGACCAGTGCGCGTGCCCGGGCAGGATGCCGCGGTGCAGCATGTCGGGGTTGGTCAGCACGAACCGGGAGTGCCGGCGGATCCACTCCCGCTCGGTGCGCGGGGTGTCCCCGTCGTAGGTGGCGGGGCGTACCCCCTCCAGTTCGAGGCCGGCCACGGCGCGGAGCTGGTCGGCGGCGAGCGCCTTGGTGGGGGCCAGGTAGAGCACCGTGGCGCGCGGGTCGGCGAGCAGGGTGCCCAGCGCCGGGAGCTGGTACGCCAGCGACTTGCCGGACGCCGTCCCGGTGGCCACCACGACGTGCTTCCCCGCGTACGCCAGCTCGGCGGCCTCGGCCTGGTGCCGCCACGGCGCGACCACGCCGCGCCGCGCGAACGCCGCCCGCAGCTCGTCGGGCGCCCAGTCCGGCCACGGCGCCGGCTCGCCGGCCCGGGCCGGCACCCGCTCGACATGGGTGACCGGATCGGTGGCGTGCCGCAGGCGCAGCCGGCGCAGCAGCTCGCCCGGCGGCCGTCCGGGGCCGCTCGGTCCCGGCACGGTGGGTGCGGACGGCGGCTCCGGGTCGTGGCGCGGCGCCAACCGCGCCGAGCTGGAGCCGTCGGAAGTCACGTCCTGCACTCTCGCACTGGTGTTCGGAATTGGAAACCGCGGGGCGGGGGTATGGGGAAGCCTTCGCCGGTGACCCGAGGGGGTCACGCGGGGGGATGGTTAGATGCCCAGGAGAGCTTACCGAGGAGGGGCCGATGGAGCTGTCGCTGGCGACCCGCACCGTGGGGGAGCACACGGTGCTCGAGGTCGGCGGTGAGGTGGACGTCTACACCGCGCCGCGCCTGCGGGAACGGCTCCTGGAGCTGATCGACGGCGGTGCCCGCCGGGTCGTGGTGGACCTGGGCCGGGTGGACTTCCTCGACTCGACCGGTCTCGGCGTGTTGGTCGGCGCGCTCAAGCGGCTCCGCTCGGCCGGCGGTTCCTTCGCGCTGGTCTGCGACAAGGAGCCGCTGCTCAAGATCTTCCGGATCACCGCCCTGGACCAGGTGTTCCCGTTGCATCCCACGGTCGACGCGGCGATCGACGCCGACGCGACCGGCGCCGGCGCGTGATGGCGACCGTCAAGCTGTCGTTCTCGCCGGCGCCGGTGCACGTCCGCACCGCCCGCCTGGTCGGCGTCGCGGTGGCCCGCCGCGCCGGGGTACGCGAGGACCTGCTCGACGAGGTGCGCCTGGCCATCGGCGAGGCGTGCACCCGGGCGGTCGCACTGCACCGGCAGTACGGGCTGCCCGACCCCGTCTACGTGGAGATGTCCGACAGCGGGGCGTACACGGTGCGGGTGGTGGACCGTGCACCCATCGAGGCGAGCATCGGGCTCGCCGCACTGCCTCCGGACGAGCTGGCCAAGGAGTCGCTCAGCGAGGACGCGCTGACCACCGGGGTGGGCTTCGCCCTGCTCGCGGGCTTCGTCGAGGACCTGCAGGTCCGCCCGGTCGACGAGGGCGTCGGCACCGAGGTCCGGATGGTGTGGCCGGTCGGCCGCGCCTGACCCGACTCAACCGCAGGCCGCGCTCCCCTCGGGGAGCGCGGCCTCGTCGTGCTGCCCGGCCCTTATATCAGATTTCTTCGCATAGCACAGTTACGAAGATCATCGGGCCACGGTGCCCCCTGCCTGTGACCCTCACCACGTCGGAGGGCTACAGTACCCGGGTTGTCAGCAAGTGACCTGTCTCGCAGCCAGCGGGAATGGGTGTTCATCGCTGGTCCGCCGGGGTGGGTTGGCGCGCGCTTGCGAGTCCGCATCCAGGCGTCGGTCCGTGCGTCTCCACGGGACGGCGCGAGTTGTTCGGTACAGGAGGACATAGATGTCCGGGACCTTGGCCGCCGACGGCGGCGCACTGTCCCTTACCGGAGCCAACGTGACGTACGTCGTCATCGCCGCGGTCATCGCGCTGGTGGCGCTCGTCTTCGCGGCCGCCCTCACCAGGGCGGTCCTGGCGGCCGGTACGGGAACCACCAACATGCAGGAGATTTCCGGGGCGGTGCAGGAGGGCGCGTCCGCGTACCTGCTGCGGCAGTTCCGCACCCTGGCGATCTTCGTGGTGATCGCCGTCGTGCTGCTGTTCCTGCTGCCGGTGCACGACACCGACGGCAGCGAGATCCTCGTGAAGATCGGCCGGTCGGCGTTCTTCGTCGTGGGTGCGCTGTTCAGCGCGTTCATCGGCGGCGCCGGCATGTGGCTGGCCACCCGCGCCAACCTGCGGGTCGCCGCGGCCGCCCGGGAGCGCGAAGGCGGGCGCGAGGGCGCCATGAAGATCGCCTTCCGCACCGGTGGCGTGGTCGGCTTCCTCACCGTCGGCCTCGGCCTGTTCGGTGCGGCGCTGGTCGTGCTGATCTTCCGGGGCGACGCCCCGACCGTGCTGGAGGGCTTCGGCTTCGGCGCCGCGCTGCTCGCCATGTTCATGCGGGTCGGCGGCGGCATCTTCACCAAGGCCGCCGACGTCGGCGCCGACCTGGTGGGCAAGGTCGAGCAGGGCATCCCGGAGGACGACCCGCGCAACGCCGCCACCATCGCCGACAACGTGGGCGACAACGTCGGCGACTGCGCCGGCATGGCCGCGGACCTCTTCGAGTCGTACGCGGTCACCCTGGTCGCCGCGCTGATCCTGGGCCGCGCCGCGTTCGGCGAGACCGGCCTGGTCTTCCCGCTGATCATTTCCACCATCGGCGTGCTCGTCGCGATCGTGGGCGTCTTCATCACCCGGCTGCGCACCTCGGACCGCAACGGCCTGACCGCGATCAACCGGGCCTTCTACCTCTCCGCGGTGATCGCCGCGGTGCTGGTGGCGATCGCCGCGTTCGCCTACCTGCCGGCGACCTTCGGCGAGCTGGAGGGCGGCCTCACCGACGTCGACCGCAACCCGCGTCTCGTGGCCATCGGCGCCGTCGTCATCGGCATCGTGCTGGCCGCCGCGATCCAGGCGCTCACCGGCTACTTCACCGAGACCAACCGGCGCCCGGTGCAGGACATCGGCAAGAGCTCGCAGACCGGAGCGGCCACCGTCATCCTCGCCGGCATCAGCGTCGGCCTGGAGTCGGCGGTCTACTCGGCGCTGCTCATCGGCGCGGGCGTCTTCGGCGCGTTCCTGCTCGGTGGCAGCTCGATCACGCTGTCGCTGTTCGCGGTGGCGCTGGCCGGCACCGGCCTGCTCACCACCGTCGGCGTCATCGTCGCCATGGACACCTTCGGCCCGATCTCCGACAACGCCCAGGGCGTGGCCGAGATGTCCGGCGACATCGACGAGCACGGCGCGCGGACGCTCACCGAGCTGGACGCCGTCGGCAACACCACCAAGGCGATCACCAAGGGCATCGCGATCGCCACGGCCGTGCTGGCCGCGACCGCGCTGTTCGGCTCGTACACCGACACGCTGCGCTCCTCGTACGAGGACGCGGGCGTGGGCGACGTCGGCGCCGAGATCCTCAACTCGCTGAACGTGGCCAACCCGCGCAACCTGGTCGGCCTCATCATCGGCGCGGCGGTGGTCTTCCTCTTCTCCGGCCTGGCCATCAACGCGGTCTCCCGCTCGGCCGGCGCCGTGGTCATGGAGGTACGCCGGCAGTTCCGTGAGCTGCCCGGCATCATGGACCGCACCCAGCGCCCCGAGTACGGCAAGGTCGTCGACATCTGCACCCGGGACGCGCAGCGCGAGCTGATGACCCCCGGCCTGCTGGCCATCCTGGCCCCGATCGCTGTCGGCTTCGGCCTCGGCCCGGGCGCGCTGGCCTCGTACCTGGCCGGTGCGATCGGCGCGGGCACCCTGATGGCGGTCTTCCTGGCCAACTCCGGCGGCGCCTGGGACAACGGCAAGAAGCTGGTGGAGGACGGCGCGTACGGCGGCAAGGGCTCCGAGTCGCACGCCGCGACCGTCATCGGCGACACGGTCGGTGACCCGTTCAAGGACACCGCCGGCCCGGCGATCAACCCGCTGATCAAGGTGATGAACCTGGTCTCGCTGCTGATCGCCCCGGCCGTGGTGGCCTGGAGCGTGGGCGACGACCGCAACACCCCGCTGCGCATCGCGATCGCCGTGGTGGCCGCCCTGGTCATCGTGGCGGCGGTGGTGTTCAGCAAGCGCAAGGGCGTGGCGATGGCGGACTCGGACCGCGACGCCGGCACCCCGGACCAGCACCCGGAGACGGTCAACGCCTGACCCGGGCGACGCGACGGTTCCCGGTCGGCCTCGGCCGGCCGGGAACCGTGCCGTCCGGCGGTCCCGTGCACGAAACCTGACCGGTGGCACTTCCATCGCAAGGTCGTACGCTGCAACGCATGCGTACGCGCCGGGCGGCAACCGCCGGAAAGCTCACGGTGGTCCTGGCCACGCTGGTTCTCGTCGTCGCCGGGTGCGGTGGCCCCAGCCCGCAGGCCTGGGCCGCGTCGGTCTGTCAGGCACTCAGCCCCTGGCGCGCCGAGATCAACAAGCTGACCAGCAGCACCCAGCAGCAGATGACCGCGCAGACCACCCCGGCGCAGGCCAAGGAGAACCTGGTCCGGCTCTTCGCCGGGGCCGAGCAGGCCAGCGAGACGGCCCGGCGCAAGGTCGAGGAGGCCGGCGTGCCGGACACCGATCACGGCGACGAGATCTCCGCCGGGTTCCGCGCCTCGCTCAGCAAGGTGCGGGACGCGTACGGGCGGGCCCGGGACACCATCGACCGGCTGGACACCGCGCAGGCCGGCCCGTTCTACGACGGGGTACGGGCCGCCGTGGACACGCTCAACAAGGAGTACGACGCGAGCGCGCTGGACACCAGCCGGCTCAACTCACCCGAGCTGAAAAAGGCCTTCGACGAGGTCCCGGAGTGTCGCTGACCCCTCCCCACCCGAACCCGGCCCGCCAGCCCTCGCTGTTCTCCACCGAGGCGGCCGATCCATCGCTGGCGGACCTCGCCGGCCTGCTCGCCGGGCCCGGTGAGGTGGTCCGGATGGGCGGGACGGCCCGGGTCTCCGTACTGGTGGACGCCGCCTGGCGGGTGCACGTGCTGGTGGCCGAGCTGGGCGCCCGGGGTGTCCCGGCCAGTTGGGAGCCGACCGGGGACGGGCGGCACCTGGTGCGCACCGCGTACGCCACCACGCTCGCCCCGCTCGCACTGGCCTGGCTGCGCGGCCCGGTGAAGCGGCCCCCGGCGGCGTTCCACCTCAACGGGCGGCGGCTGCGGCTCTGGCTCGCCGCCGCCGGTGCCGCCGATCCGGCCGGGTTCCGGCTCCGGCTCGGCCCGGCGGACGAGGAGTGCTGGCCGCCGGTGCGCGCGGCGCTGGCCGCGGTGGGGCTGCCGGCCGCGTTCGTCGAGTCGGACGAGGGCGGGCCGGCGTACCGGATCACCGGGCGGCGGGTGGCCCGGCTCGCGGAGCTGGTGGGGGACCGGCCCCCCGCCGCGCCGACGGCCGA
Source organism: Micromonospora chaiyaphumensis (assembly GCF_900091435.1). Taxonomy (GTDB): domain Bacteria; phylum Actinomycetota; class Actinomycetes; order Mycobacteriales; family Micromonosporaceae; genus Micromonospora; species Micromonospora chaiyaphumensis. The sequence goes on along the minus strand of NZ_FMCS01000002.1, from coordinate 622,996 downwards.
GTGGCCGGGGACGCACGGCTGACCCTCCGGCGCAACCCCGCCGGCTGTCCGATCCCGGACATGTCGTGCGGAGGTTTGCGCAGGAAAACGACCGGTGTCCCCTCCGCCGTGGGTGCGTGATCGTCACAGTGACCCGCTCGGCGCCCTACCCACGGTGTACGGTGGCGCCGTCCGGCGGGGTGCCGGCCGATGGTCGACGCCACCTGATCATTTGCCGCCCACGAAACCCGGAACGCGGACGGCGCGTTACGTTGGACATCCGGACCGCCGGTGGTCCGGCAGGGTGCAACATGCCGCGAAGCGGGCATTACGTAGGAGTGAGGTCGGGGAGAGACGTGCCGAGCAACGCTGGAACCACCCGTCTGGTCATCGTCGAGTCACCGGCGAAGGCCAAGACGATCTCGGGCTACCTCGGCCCGGGGTACGTCGTGGAGGCCAGCTTCGGCCACGTCCGGGACCTGCCCCGCAATGCCGCCGAGATCCCGGCCGCCTACGAGGACAAGCCCTGGGCCCGGCTCGGCGTGGACGTGGACAACGGCTTCGCCGCCCTCTACGTGGTCTCCGCCGACCGGAAGAAGCAGATCACCAAGCTGAAGTCGCTGGCCAAGGAGGTGGACGAGATCTTCCTCGCCACCGACGAGGACCGCGAGGGCGAGGCGATCGCGTGGCACCTCGTGGAGACGCTGAAGCCCAAGGTGCCGGTCAAGCGGATGGTCTTCCACGAGATCACCAAGCCGGCCATCCAGGCCGCGGTGGCCAACCCCCGGGAGATCGACCGGGACCTGGTCGACGCGCAGGAGGCCCGGCGCATCCTCGACCGGCTCTACGGCTACGAGGTCTCCCCGGTGCTCTGGCGCAAGGTCCGCAGCGGCCTCTCCGCCGGCCGGGTGCAGTCCGTGGCCACCCGGATCGTGGTCGAGCGGGAGCGGCAGCGGATGGCGTTCCGCACCGCCGAGTACTGGGACATCCTGGCCACCCTGGCGGTCGCGAACCCGGGCGAGGGTCCGCGCACCTTCAACGCCACCCTGATCGCGCTGAACGGCGACCGGATCGCCACCGGCAAGGACTTCGAGCCCACCACGGGCCGGGTCCGGGCCGGCGCCGGCGTGGTGCACCTGGACGAGAGCGGTGCCCGGGGGCTGGCCGCGCGGCTGGACGGTCGGCCCTTCACGGTCACCCGGGTCGAGGAGAAGCCCTACCGCCGCCGCCCGTACGCGCCGTTCATCACCTCCACCCTCCAGCAGGAGGCGGCCCGCAAGCTGCGGCTCTCGTCCCAGCAGACGATGCGCACCGCGCAGCGGCTCTACGAGAACGGCTACATCACCTACATGCGTACCGACTCGGTGAACCTGTCGGAGACCGCCATCGCGGCGGCCCGCCGGCAGATCGCCGAGCTCTACGGCGAGCGCAGCGTGCCGCCGGAGCCGCGCCGCTACACCGGCAAGGTGAAGAACGCACAGGAGGCACACGAGGCGATCCGCCCGGCGGGGGACAACTTCCGCACCCCGGGCGAGGTGGCCAAGGAGCTGTCCGCCGAGGAGTTCAAGCTCTACGAGCTGATCTGGCGGCGCACCATCGCCTCGCAGATGACCGACGCGGTCGGCTCCAGCGTCTCGGTGCGCATCCGGGCGCTGTCCAACGCCGGCGAGGAGGCCGACTTCGGCGCCACCGGCAAGACCATCACCGACCCCGGCTTCCTGCGGGCGTACGTCGAGTCGAGCGACGACGAGAACGCCGAGGCCGAGGACGCCGAGCGGCGGCTGCCCACCCTGACCAAGGACCAGCCGCTCACCGCCGACGAGCTGGCCCCCCAGGGCCACCACACCCAGCCGCCCGCCCGCTACACCGAGGCGTCGCTGGTCAAGGCCCTGGAGGAGCTGGGCATCGGCCGCCCGTCGACGTACGCGTCGATCATGCAGACGATCCAGGACCGCGGGTACGTCTTCAAGCGCGGCCAGGCCATGATCCCGTCGTTCCTGGCGTTCGCGGTGATCGGGCTGCTGGAGCGGCACTACCCGCGCCTCATCGACTACGACTTCACGGCCAGCATGGAGAACGAGCTGGACGAGATCGCCGGCGGTGACCACGCGGCGGTCGACTTCCTCACCTCCTTCTACTTCGGCAGCGCCAACGGCACCGGCGACCAGGCCATCGCCCACGCGGGCGGGCTGAAGAAGCTGGTCACCGAGAACCTCAGCGAGATCGACGCGCGCAGCGTCAACTCGATCCCGCTCTTCACCGACGAGGACGGGCGCGAGGTCGTCGTCCGGGTCGGCCGCTACGGGCCGTACCTCCAGCGGGCGATGCCCGGCGAGCAGCCCACGCCCCCCGCGGAGGGCGAGGAGGGCGGCGGCCAGGGCGACCGGGCGCCGATCCCCGAGGGGCTGGCGCCCGACGAGCTGACCCCGGAGAAGGTGCACGAGCTGTTCCTCGGCGGCGGGGGCGAGCGCAAGCTCGGCGACGACCCGGCCACCGGCGAGCCGATCCTGCTCAAGTCCGGCCGGTTCGGCCCCTACGTGGCCAGCGGTGAACGGAAGTCCTCGCTGCTGCGCTCGCAGTCGCCGGACAGCCTCACCTTCGACCAGGCGTTGCAGCTGCTCAGCCTGCCCCGGCTCATCGGCACCGACCCCGAGGGCAACGAGGTGGTCGCCAACAACGGCCGCTACGGCCCCTACGTCAAGCGCGGTGACGAGTTCCGCTCGCTGGACTCGGAAGACAAGATGTTCACCGTCACGCTGGACGAGGCGCTGGCCCTGCTGGCCGCCCCGAAGACCCGGCAGCGCCGGGCCGCCGCGCCGCCGCTGCGGGAGATGGGCAACGACCCGCTCACCGAGAAGCCGCTGGTGATCAAGGACGGGCGGTTCGGCCCGTACGTGACGGACGGGGAGACCAACGCCTCGCTGCGGCGCGCCCAGACCCCGGAGGCGCTGACCCTCGAGGAGGCCTCCGAGATGCTCGCCGAGAAGCGGGCGAAGGGTCCGGCGCCGAAGAAGAAGGCGGCCAAGAAGGCCGCCCCGGCCAAGAAGGCAACGGCCGCCAAGAAGACCGCCGCCGCGAAGTCCACCACGGCCAAGAAGACCACGACCGCGAAGGCCACGACGGCAAAGAAGGCCCCGGCAAAGAAGGCAACCCCGAAGAAGGCAACCGCGAGCACCGAAACCGACTGACGATCTTGGTACGTAGCCGCCCTCCCAGGGGCGGATACGTACCAAGATTCAGCCGGGCCAGCCCGCCACTCTGAGGGCGGTGCGGAGTTGGGTCAGGACTTCGCTGGGATTGTGGCGGATCGCCCAGGCGGGGAAGCGGAGTATGCGGTCACCGCTGGCCCACAGGTCGTTCTGCCGTCGCATGTCGGCCCAGGCGGTGCGCGGATCGAGGTGCTGTCCACCGTCGATCTCGACGTGCACCCGCCACTGGGCGAACCACACGTCGAGATAGCGTCGCCGTCCGTTGGCGTCGCGGCGGATCACCTGCCGTGACGGCTCGGGAAGGCCCGCTCGACGGACCAGGTTCAGGAAGTCCAGTTCGGCCAGGGAGTGGGCGCCGCCCGTCGCATCCGACGCGGTCGCCCGGATCAGTTCGCGCCGGCGCGCCCGGGGCAGCCCGGCCAGGACGCGGTGCACGTCGTCTCCGCCGACGAGACGCTGCTGGAAGCCCGCGGCGATGACCGCTCGGGCCTCGTCGTCGGTCGAGGCCCACTGCGCCGCGTCGACCAGGGACCGGGCGGGCATCGTCCGTGGCGGCTGCCCGACGGTCAGCACGTCCTCAGCGGGCAGCAGCGTGGTCCGGTGGAGCCGTACCCACGACGGCAACGACCGTGCCTGGTGCCGGGCGGGCAGCAGCAGGTGGACGACGGGTGACTCGTAACGGCGCAGTCCCCACGCCTGGGCCGCGGTGAGCCCGCCCAGCACGGCCGCCGGGCCGGCCGCGAGCGCAGCGATCCAGCGGAGCTGGGCGCGACCGACGGGCCCGTTGTGGGCGACGTAGATCCCCCGGTGCACCTGACGCCACCGGCCGCTGGCCACCCGGTGGCGAACAGCCTTGTCGGACAGGAACCGCCGCGCCTGCGACGCGCTGAGCACATCCGCCTGCCGAAAGAGCAACCAGCTCAACCCATCGGCATGATCCGCCGGCACACGCCGCCCAAACCCTGCCGATTCCCCACCCGCCGACACACCCTCCATTCCTCCGGATCCCGCCGCCGTCCACCACCCCTGTGGACAGCCGACGGATCTTGGTAGGGATCCGCCCTTCCAGGGGCAGGTTCGTACCAAGATCCTCAGGAGGGGTCAGGCGCCCAGGACCTGGTTCAGGTAGGGGTTGGTGAAGCGGCGGTCGGGGTCCAGGCGGTCGCGGACCGTCAGGAAGTCACCGAACCTCGGGTACGCCTCCGCCAGCGACTCGGCGTCCCGCCAGTGCAGCTTGCCCCAGTGGGGGCGGCCGCCCAGGTCCGTGGCGACCTTCTCGAACGCGCGGAAGTACGGCTCGTACGGCATCCCCACGTACTGGTGGATGGCGACGTAGGCGGAGTCCCGCCCGTACCCGTGGGAGAGCCAGATGTCGTCGGCGGCGGTGAACCGCACCTCGACCGGGAACAGCACCTTGAACGGCAGCCCGTCGACGATCCGCCGCAGTTCGGCCAGGGCGGTGGGCAGGGCGGCGCGCGGGAGGCCGTACTCCATCTCCACGAAGCGGACCCGGCGCGGGGTGCAGAAGACCAGGTCGGAGCGGCCCGTGTAGGTGCGTTCGGTGAGCGCCCGGGCGGAGATCGCGCTGATCCCGGGGGCGAGCGCCGGCACGGCGCGGCCCAGCCGGCAGGCTCCGGCGAAGACGGTGTTGGAGAGGAACTCGTCGTCCAGCCAGCCGCGCCAGCGGGGCAGTGGCCGGTCGTCGGCGGGCACCCGGTCGTTGGCCTTGACCTGCACCCGGTCCGTGTACGGGAACCAGTAGAACTCGGCGTGGTCGTGCCGCTCGACCAGGCCGGGCAGGTCGTCGAGCACCGCGGCGAGCGCGGCCGGCCGCTCGTGCGCGCGGAGCACGAAGGCGTCGACGCAGCGGAGCGTGACCTCGACCAGCACCCCGACGGCGCCGAGCCCGACCCGGGCGGCGGCGAACACGTCGCGGTGCTCGTCGGCGGAGCAGCGCAGCACCTCACCGGCGCCGGTGACCAGTGTCAGCGCGGTGACGAAGGTGGACAGACAGCCGAGCTTGCCGCCGGTGCCGTGGGTGCCGGTGGAGAGCGCGCCGGCGACGGTCTGCGCGTCGATGTCGCCGAGGTTGGGCAGCGCCAGACCGTGGCGGGCGAGCAGGTCGTTGAGCGTGTGCAGCGTCGTTCCGGCCGGTACGGTGACCAGGCGGCGAGCGGTGTCGACGGTGACCCCGGTGTCCAGGTCGGCGAGGTCGAGCCGGTGCCCGTCGGCGACGGCGGTGCCGGTGAAGGAGTGTCCGCTGCCCACCGCCCGGATCGTCCGGCCGGTGTCGGCGGCGTGGCGGACAGCCTCGGCGACCTCCTCGACGGTGCGGGGGCGCACCGTCAGGGCGGCGGTGCTGCGCTGGTTGCCGGCCCAGTTGGACCAGGCGGCTGGCGTGCCGGCCATGGGACGCTCCTCGACGTGAATATGAACTGACTTCATATCAGGAACGTTGTTCCTGGTAAATACCGCAATCGAGCCCGGCTCGTTGTACCGGTAGTCACAGACTCGTGACGTGCAGATATGTTCTCCGTCGAAGGGGGGTGGCGAGTGTCCACACCAGCCGCCACGACCGGGCCGCTGCGTCGGGTACCGGTGCAGGGTCGAAGTGTCGCGCGGGTCCAGCGGATGCTGGACGCCTGCGCCGAGCTCGTCGACGAGGTGGGGTACGAGGGCTTGACCACGACCCTCCTCGCCGAGCGTGCCGAGGTGGCGATCGGGTCGGTCTATCAGTTCTTTCCGGACAAGCGGGCCATCGTGCAGGCGCTGACGCTGCGCACGATGGAGTCCTATCTCCAGCGGCTCGACGAGCGGTTCTCCTCGCCCGACCTGACCCACTGGTGGGACGGGGTCGATGCGGCGATCGACGAGTACATCTCGATGCACCGCACGGTCCCCGGTTTCCGTACCCTGCACTTCGGCGACGTGGTCGACGTGCACCTGCTCGACGAGCAGCGGGACAACAACGGGGTGATCGCGGATCAGCTCGCCCGCGTGCTCACGGAGCGGTTCGGTCTGGCCGGTGTGCCCGACCTCCGCTTCCACCTGGAGGTCGCCGTGGAGGCCGCCGACTCCCTGATCAAGCTGGCGTTCCGGCGGAAGACCGAGGGCGACGAGCGGGTGCTGGTCGAGGCCAAGGCGCTCATCCGGGAATACCTGCACCGGCAGGTCGACGCCCGGACGGAGGCCGTGCAACAGGGCTGAGCAGGACGTCACCGCCATGGTGCCGGCGGTGACGACAAGGTGCGACGCCCGGGGTGCGACCGGGCAGGACGACGAGCGGCGGGTTCCCGAGGTGTCCGGGACCCGCCGTCACCGTCTAGAGGAACGCGTGGCCCTCGCCCCGGTAGGTCGGCACGGTGGCCACCACGCTGTCGCCGTCGACGAGATGCACCTCGTTGACGTGCTCGCACAGCTCGCCGGCCTTCGCGTGCCGGAACCACACCCGGTCGCCGATTCGGAGGGCGGTGGCGACGTCGCCGGCCAGCGGCGTCTGCACCTCACCCGCGCCCTCCGCGCCCAGCAGCTTCAGCCCGGCCGGCAGCCACGGCCGGGGCAGGCGGCTGTCGGCGGCCGGGCCCGACGCGATCCAGCCGCCGCCGAGCACGGTGGCCAGCCCGGGCGCCGGGCGGCGGACCACCGCGCAGGCGAAGAACGCCGCCGGGGTCGGCCGCCAGGCACGGTACGCGTCGAAGAGCGTCGGCCCGTACAGGCCGGAGCCCGCGGTGACCTCGGTGACCGCGGGGTCGGCGCTGGTGGCGGCCACGCTGCCGGTGCCGCCGCCGTTGACGAACTCGAGGTCGGCGTGCTCGCGTACCGCGGCGACCGCGGCGGCACGGCGGGCCAGCAGTTCGCGGTACGAGCCACGCTGGGTGACCCGGATGGCGGTGCCGAGCACCGCCTGCCCGGGCGGGGCGTCGCCGAGGCCGGCGATCTGCGCCTCGTAGGACATGAGGCCGACCAGCCGGAAGCCCGGCCGGCCGGCGACCGCGGCGGCGAGGCTGCCGGCCGCCCCGGCGCTGTGCACCGGGGACCGCCGCACGCCGACGTGCACCCGGCCGCCGAGGGGCCGCCAGGAGGCGTCGAGTTCGAGGCAGACCCGCAGCGGCGGCCGGCGGTCGGGCGGGCAGACCTGGTCGACCAGGTCGAGCTGCCCGGCGTCGTCGACCATCAGGGTCACCGCGTCGGCGAGCGCCGGGTCGGCGGCCAGTTCGGCGAGCGCCCTCCGGTCGGCGGTCGGGTAGGCGACCAGCACGTCGTCGCTGACGCCGCTGCGGGCCAGCCAGAGCGCCTCGGGGAGGGTGAACGCCATCACCCCCCGCCAGCCGGGCCGGGCCAGCGCCCGGGTCAGCAGCTCCCGGACCCGGACCGACTTGCTGGCGATCCGCACCGGCTTGCCCGCGGCCCGCTGGACCAGAGCGTCGGCGTTCGCGTCGAAGGCGGTGAGGTCGACCACCGCGTACGGCGGGTCGAGATGGGCGGTCGCCCGGTCGAGGCGATCGCGAAGTTTGTCACGGTCGATGGCCACGTGTGCACGCTAACTGTCTGGACGCCAATGCGAAATACCCTCGCGTCTGTCCGGGCTGCGGGCGGTGGTGCCGGCGGCCTAGGCTCGCGAGCAGGCGAATGTCGCGGAGGGGGACGCATCTCGCCGCGACTAGAGTGTTCCACCGGGGGTGCCCAACTCTGGGCCGGCACGTGGAGGTACGGCCATCGAAAGCCAGAACAACGGCGAGTCGCCCGGCGTGTCGGCGCCCGCGGCCGACCGCTCCGGAGCGGCCGCCATCCGGTCGGTCCTGCGCATCCGGCCCTTCCGCCGGCTGTGGATCGTGCTCGGCGTCGCCTCCTTCGGCGACTGGCTCGGCCTGCTCGCCACCTCGGTCTTCGCCGCCGCCCAGGTTTCCGGCAGCACCGCGAAGGGCGCCGCGTTCGGCACGCTGATCGCGATCCGGCTGCTCCCGGCGCTGGTGCTCGGTCCGGTCGCCGGTGTCTTCGCCGACCGGTTCGACCGGCGCTGGACGATGGTCATCTGCGACCTGCTGCGCTTCGTGCTCTTCGCCTCCATCCCGCTCTACGCGCTCACCGGCGCCAGCGGCGGCCTCGTGGTCACCTGGGCGGCGATCGCCACCTTCCTGATCGAGACGGTCACCCTGCTGTGGATCCCGGCCAAGGAGGCCGCGGTCCCGAACCTGATCCCGCGTACCCGGCTGGAGACCGCCAACCAGCTCACCCTGATCACCACGTACGGCATCACCCCGATCGCCGCCGCGATCGTGGCCGCCGTGCTCGACCGCAGCGTGCGGGGGCTGGTCGGGGGCGACCTGCCCGACTGGGCCGAGCCGGCCCAGCTCGCGCTCTGGGTCAACTCGTTCTCCCGGCTGGCCACCGCGCTGGTCGTCGCGTTCGGGATCAAGGAGATCAGCCAGAGCCGGGGCGGCGAGCGCGAGCAGGCCGAGCAGACCATGGTCCGCCAGTTCGCCGAGGGCTGGAAGTTCATCGGCCAGACCCCACTGGTCCGCGGCCTGGTGCTCGGCATCTTCGGCGCCTTCGCCGGCGGCGGCATCGTGGTCGGCACGGCGAAGTTCTTCGCCGCCTCGCTCGGCGCCGGTGACGCCGCCTTCTTCCTGCTCTTCGGTGCGATCTTCATCGGCCTGGCGATCGGCATCGGGGCCGGCCCGATGATCGTCCGGGACATGTCCCGGCGCCGCTGGTTCGGCATGAGCATCGTGCTGGCCAGCGCCTCGGTGCTGGTGCTCGCCTTCGCCATCCACCTGTCCATGGCGATGCTCGGCGCGGTCCTGGTCGGCGCGGGCGCGGGCATGGCCTTCCTGGCCGGCACCACGCTGCTCGGCGGCGAGGTCGCCGACGAGGTGCGCGGCCGCGTCTTCGCGGTGGTGCAGATCGGCACCCGGCTGGTGCTGATCCTGGCCATCGCGCTGAGCAGCCTCCTGGTCGGCGTCGGCGGCTCCCGCCAGCTGACCATCGCCGACCTGGGCATCTCGGTCTCCTCGACCCGCCTGCTGCTGCTCGCCGCGGGCGCGGCCGGCATCTTCGCGGGGATCAGCGCCTTCGGCCAGATGGACGACAAGAAGGGCGTGCCGGTCCTGGCCGACCTCTGGGGCTCGATCCGGGGCCGCCCGCTCATGCCGTCCGAGCCCTTCGTCTCCAGCGGCCTCTTCGTGGTCTTCGAGGGCGGCGAGGGCGCCGGCAAGTCCACCCAGCTCGCCGCACTCGCCGAGCGGCTGCGCGGGCAGGGCCGGGACGTCGTGGTCACCCGGGAGCCGGGGGCCACCGGCATCGGCCAGCGGATCCGCTCGCTCGTGCTGGAGACCGCCGACGACGAGGCCCCGTCGCCGCGCGCCGAGGCGCTGCTCTACGCCGCCGACCGGGCGCACCACATCGCCACCGTGGTCCGGCCGGCGCTGGTCCGGGGCGCGGTGGTGATCAGCGACCGGTACGTCGACTCGTCGCTCGCGTACCAGGGCGCCGGGCGGACCCTGCCGGTGCAGGAGGTGTCCTGGCTCTCCTCGTGGGCCACCGGCGGGCTGAAGCCCGACCTCGTGGTGCTCCTCGACGTCGACCCGCACACCGGCCGTACCCGGGTCGACTCCCGCAACCAGGGCGCCGACCGGCTGGAGGCCGAGTCGATCGGGTTCCACGAGCGGGTCCGGTACGCCTTCCTCGACCTGGCCGCCGCCGACCCGAAGCGCTACCTGGTGCTCGACGCGTCCCGCCCGGTCGAGGAGATCGCCGCGGCGGTGGCGCGGCGGGTGGACGAGTTCCTCGTCGACCCGGCCGCCATCGTGCACCCGCGCCCCGCCCAGGGTCCCGACACCACGGTCCAGCCCGAGTTATCCGACGCGGAGCTGGTGACGATGGAACGCCCGCACCGATGACCGACGTCTTCGCCGACCTGGTCGGGCAGGACGAGGCGGTGGCCACGCTCCGGCGGGCCGCCGCCTCGGCCGCCGCCCTGCTGCGTGCCGCCGCGCCCGCGGTCGCGCGGGCGGGCGCCCCGGCGGCCGGCGGAGCCGACCCGGACGGCGACGACGACCTCGACGCGCTCGCCGACGAGTTCGACGAGCCCGGCCCGGCCGGCCCGGAGGGCGTCGACCCCGGCGCCGGGATGACCCACGCCTGGATCTTCACGGGGCCGCCCGGTTCCGGCCGGTCGGTGGCCGCCCGCGCCTTCGCCGCCGCCCTCCAGTGCGTCCACGGCACCGGCTGCGGCCACTGCCCCGGCTGCCACACCACCCTCGCCGGCACCCACGCCGACGTGCGGCTGGTGGTGCCCGAGGGGCTCTCCATCGGCGTGAGCGAGATGCGCGCGCTGGTGCTGCGAGCGGCCAGCACGCCGTCCGGCGGCCGCTGGCAGGTCGTCATCATCGAGGACGCCGACCGGCTCACCGAGGCCGCCGGCAACGCGCTGCTCAAGGCGGTGGAGGAGCCGCCGCCGCGTACCGTCTTCCTGCTCTGCGCCCCCTCCACCCACCCGGACGACATCTCGGTGACCATCCGGTCGCGGTGCCGGCTCGTGCCGCTGCGGCAGCCGCCGGCCGGGGCGGTGGCCGAGGTGCTCGTACGCCGCGACGGCATCGCCCCCGACGTGGCCGAATGGGCCGCCGCGGCGGCGCAGGGCCACGTGGGCCGGGCCCGGCGGCTGGCCCGCGACCCGGAGGCCCGGCAGCGCCGCGACGCCGTGCTCGCCGTGCCGCGCCGGCTGACCGGGGTCGGTGCCGCGTTCGACGCCGCCTCCGCGCTCATCGAGGCGGCCGAGGCCGAGGCCGCCGCGGCGGTCGCCGAGATCGACGAGACGGAGAAGGCCGCGCTCCAGACCGCGCTCGGCGCGGGCGGGACCGGCCGGGGTGCGGCCGGCGCCATGCGGGGCGCCGCCGGGCAGCTCAAGGACCTGGAGCGGCGGCAGAAGTCGCGGGCCACCCGGGCCCAGCGGGACGCGCTCGACCGGGCGCTGGTCGACCTGGCCGGCTTCTACCGGGACGCGCTCACCATGGCGCTGCGGGCGCCGGTCGCACCCGTGCACAGGGACACCGCGGCGCTGGCCGGGGCCGGCGCCCAGAAGTGGGACGCCGAGGGCGCGCTGCGCCGGCTGGAGGCCGTGCTGGAGTGCCGGGCGGCCATCGAGGCGAACGTCAAGCCGCGGATCGCGGTGGAGGCGATGATGCTCGCCCTGTGGCGGGGCTGACCACCCGCCGAGGTTGTCCACAGGGCATCGACAGGCTTTGTTGACTGCGGTACGGTCCGGTGTGGCCGCGCGGTGACGGTGGCGGCACGCTCAGTGATGAGGTCAGCCGGGAGGAGTCCGCCGATGCCACGCGGGGAGATCGACGAGGCCTGGATCGAGGAGGCGGTGCGGCGCTACCGGCGCATCGAGACCCTCCAGGCCGAGTTCGACCAGGCGGTGGCGACGGTCGAGGTCACCGTCCGCTCGCCCGACGGCCTCGTCGAGGTGGTGGTGACCGCCGGCGGGCGGATCACCGACGTGCGCTTCCTCGGCCCGCTCCACCAGCGCAACCCCCGGGACGTCGCCGGGTCGGTGCAGGCCGCCGTGACCGCCGCCGCCGACGCGGCGCAGTGGGCCCGCGAGAAGCTCCACAACGAGACGTTCGCGGCCTACCGGCCGCTGGCGGGAGCCTGACATGGACACGTTGCGCGCGCTGGCGGCCCGCCTGGACGAGGCCGGGGCCACCCTCGCCACGCTGGCCCACACGGTGACCGCCACCGACCCGCCCCACCCCGCGTTCGGGGCACACGCCACCGGCCGGCCCGGCGAGATCGGCCGGGCCCTGCACCGGCAGTGGACCGCGGCCACCGGCGACCGGGCCCGCGAGGCGCAGGCCGCCGCCGCCCGGCTGGCCGCCGCCGCGGCCGCCCTGCGCAGCGCCGCCGACCGCTACCCGGCGACCGACGAGTCCGTCGCGCGGCGGCTGGCCCGGGAGGCGTGATGGACGCCCTCGACCGCCTCGCCGAGCCGGGTCTCGACCTGCTCACCCGGGTCGACGCGCTGCTCGCCGCCGGCGCGCCCGAGGGGCACCGGCTCTGGCCGCTGCTGCGCCGGATGCAGGTGCTCCCCGGCGCGGCCGTCCGCGAGTTCCTCGACCTGCACCCCGCGCCGCTGACCGGCGCCGGCCACGCCGTGCGCCGGCTCGTCCGGGGGTACGACGACACCTGCGCCGCCCTCGCCGACCCGGTCGCCTGGTCCGGGCCGGCCGCCGCGGCCTACGACGAGGCCCGCACCGCCCTGCTCCGCCACCTCGACGAGGGGCCGGAGAGCCTGGTCGGCCGGCTGGAGTCGACCGCCGGCTACGCGGACGCGCTGGCCGACTGGGCCGAGGGCAGCCGGGTCGCACTGGCCCGGGCGCTGGCCGAGGTGCTGCGCTCCGCCGAGGCGGTCACCGTGCACGCCGCCACCCGCCCGGGCGCCGAGGCCGGCCGGTCGGGGTCGCTCGCGGCCGCCGAGATCGCCACCCGGGTGCTGGGGGTGCTCGGCGTGGCCTACGACGGCGCGGAGACCCTGCTGCGGCAGTGGGCGCCGAGCCTCGCCGAGACGACCTGGCGGGACCGGGTCACGAGCGCCCCCCGCTACGGCGGCACCACCCGGATCGGGCACTGACCGGGGGCCGCACAGGTCCACGGCGTCGCACGCCGGACCGGCCGTGGCCGGGCTCCGGCGGCGACGCCGTGGCCTTCCCCTGCACCCCCCGCAGGTCTGGCTTCACTCAACGCGGTCGACGGCCGTTTGTCCCGTAGCCGACTCATGTTTCAACCGTCCGGGCGAGGATCACGGCACGAGGGGTCGGCTCCGGTTCGGTCGAGTCGACAAACATGGATCGCTGCGGCGGGTGACCGGACGGCGACGGGCGGCCGTCCCGGAACCCGGAGAAGGTCGTAGGGTGGTGGCATGGGCATGCTCTGCGCGGTCAGCTTCAACCGGTACGGGCGCCTCTTCTACCTGGATCCCGGTGAGCTGCGCCCGCAGGTGGGCGACAAGGTGCTGGTGCCCACCGACGACGGGCCCGAGGTGGCCGAGTGCGTCTGGGCGGCGCAGTGGGTCAGCGAGGACACCGAGGGCTTCCCCCGGCTGGCCGGCCTGGCCGGTGACGAGGACCTGCGCCGCGACGAGCTGCTGCGCCGGCGCAAGGCCGACGCCAAGGTGGCCGCCAAGCGGCTGATCCGCGAGCACGGCCTGCCCATGAAGGTGGTGGCGATCGACCACGTCTTCGCCACCCCGGAGACGGGCAGCGACCGGACGATCGTCTACTTCACCGCGCCGCACCGGGTCGACTTCCGCTCCCTCGTGCGCGACCTGGGGGCGACCCTGCACTGCCGGGTCGAGCTGCGCCAGCTCTCCGCCCGGGACTCGGCCCGGGTGCAGGGCGGCATCGGTTCCTGCGGGCGGGACCTGTGCTGCGCGACCTTCCTCACCGACTTCGAGCCGGTCACCATCCGGATGGCCAAGGACCAGGATCTGCCGCTCAACCCGCTGCGCATCTCCGGCGCGTGCGGCCGGCTGATGTGCTGCCTGAAGTACGAGCACCCGCTCTACCAGCGGTTCCAGGAGTCCGCGCCGGCCATCGGCAGCCGCGTCTCCACCCCGGAGGGCGAGGGCAAGGTCGTCGGCCACAGCGTCCCCCGCGACTCGGTCACGGTCCGCCTCGACGCCGACGGGTCCCGCTGCTCATGCAGCCGCGCATCGGTCTGCGCCCCCCGCCAGGCCCACGACCAGCACTATTCCTGACCGCCCCCATCCCGCCGGGTTCCGGCCGGTCTCCGGCTGTCCTCCCGCGTTGATCATGAAGTTAGCGGCGATTTTGATCTCTCTCCGTGCCGCTAACTTCATGATCAACGCTGCTCGGGGGCTCGGTCCGGTCAGCGGAGGACGATGGGGGGTTCGGCCAGGCGGGGGGTCAGGGGGGACTTGGGGAGGATCCAGCTCGCGGTTTGGGACTGGTCGGGGTTGAGCTGCCAGGCGTGGGAGACCTTGTCGACCGCGATCGGATAGATGGTCAGGGTGCCGTCCGGGTCGATGCGGAAGCGGAGGAACGACTTCGAGTCCTCGATGCCCTGCCCGGCGAAGAGCTCGTTGACGTTCACCCCGAACGAGCCGGCCACCAGCAGGTACAGCGCCACCAACTGGCTGGCGACCAGACCGCTCACCGGCCCGTACAGGACGGCGGCGGCGACCGCCGGCAGCGGCCACGGCCAGTCGTAGAACGGGAGCTGGAGCCAGAGCCAGGTGCCGCCGGCGGCCAGCGCCACGTGAGCCAGCCCGTGCGTCACGCCGAGGATCCAGTGCCGGGCGTGCCGCTTCCCGCCGGAGCTGGGCGGCTTGGCGAAGAACGCCGCGCTCAGGAGGGTCACCACCAGCATGATCACCAGCGGGACGCTGAACAGTCGCTGCTCGGTGGTGCCCACCTGGTTCGCCGTCACCCCGGCCATGGCCAGCATGAGCAGCGTGTGCAGGGTGCCCAGCAGGGTGGTGAAACCCGGGTTGCGTAACGGCAGCCGGGCGAAGATCCCCCAGCCGTACCGCCGGGAGCGGGCCTTGTCCGGATAGCGGGCGGCCAGCTCGTACTCGCGGGTGCGGCTGGACCGGCGGGCCAGGGTGTCCCGCGGCGGCACCTCCAGCCGCTCGGGCAGCTGGTGGGTGGGGTAGAGGTAGGCGCCGCCGCCCCCACTGGTGATCAACTGACGCTCCGGGCCGGTGTAGCGGGCGTAGTGGTGCAGGTCGCCCGAGACCAGCAGCCGCACCTGCGCGCCGGTGGGCGCCACGATCGTACGGATGAAGTAGTCGATCGAGTCGTAGGCCGTGGGATGGTCGTGGGCCTTGACCCAGGTCGGCGCCGGTACCGCCAGGATCACCTTGGCCTGCGGCGTCAGCTTCCGGGCGACCTCGTCGAAGTAGGTGAGCTGCGGGTCGTCCAGGTACGACCCGGACTGGTCGTCGAGGCCGAGCAGCCACCAGTCGGCCGGCAGCTCCACCGCGAAGTACGAGCGGGACTGGCCCGTGCCCCAGCCCGCGAAGTGCCGGTCCCGGGAGCGCACGAACAGCCGCAGGAACGCGGTCAGCCCGTCGTACCAGTCGTGGTTGCCCGGCACCGCGAAGAGCGTCGGCCGCTGCGGTGGCGCGATCGGCAGCGCGGCCTGGTACGGCCCCTTGCACCGGTCCTCGTACGCCTCGTAGGCCGCCGACGGGTAGACCTGGTCGCCCCCCATCACCAGCGTCTGCGCCCGGGGCAGCCGGTGACCGTCCACCTCCAGCTCCGGCTGGGCGAGCAGATAGGCCACCGAGTACGTGGCGTCGAAGCCGTCACCCAGGTCGGCCACGTAGTCCAGCCAGAGCCCGCCGTCCGGCCCCACCTGCCGGAACGTGTCGTTGCCGAACGCGTTCTGCAACTCGCGCTTGTCCAGGTACGCCCCGAACAGCATCGCCAGCAGCGTCCGGAGCCCGGTGCTGATGAGCAGCAGCGGCGCGAGCCAGGGGACCGGCTTCCGGGGGGTGAAGCCCAGCTCCAGCGGGTCCAGGCTGCGCGGCCGTCGGCTGGCCCGCTCGCCCGGGTGCGCCTCGGGGATCGGCTGCTGCGGCGGCACGTGATCGTCACTCACCCGCCGCAGGGTAGTCCCGACGGAGCGCGAAGTCTCTCCCGCGTACGTGCCGAAACTCCCCGATGTCCGGATCGGAGGTGAGGGGGATCCCGTTCGGCGTCCGGCGGGGTGTGCCGTACACTTGACGATCGTTGCCGCCTTAGCTCAGTCGGCTAGAGCGACGCACTCGTAATGCGTAGGTCGACGGTTCGATTCCGTCAGGCGGCTCGGCACAGAAGCCCAGGTCATAGGCCTGGGCTTCGCCGTTTCCCGAGGTCAGTCACGCCGCCGGCGGCCCGAGTCCTTGAACCGGCGGCGGCTCACCGCCGTGGAGTTCGGAGGCGACCCGGCCCGGCGATGAGGCGGCCACGGTGGACCTACGGTGCGGGGAGTTGCCGGTGTATGGCGATGTCCTCCACCCGGTGCAGTGTTTCCGAGTTACGCGGGCGCAGCATCAGTGCCAGTGCGGCCTCCGGGAGGAAGCGGGCGACCCCTGCGGCCGCCCGCCAGCCCATCCGTACCCGGGTGGTGTCGGCGGATAGCGGCTCCAGTGCCAGGCGGACACGAGCGATCCCGAGCGGACCGGCGTGCGCATCGAGTTCGAGCAGACGGTTGGGCTCCATCTCCCGCACCACGGTCCGGTCCTCGATCTGCAGCGGCCACGGGCCCACCCGGTGATGGACCCGGGTGCCCACTGCGGGCCAGCCGTCATCGACGGCCCGTATGTGGGCGGCACCGACGACCCAGCTGGCGTAGCTCCAACCGTCCGACAGCACAGCGAAGATCCGCTCGGGTGGGGTGCGGATGGTTCGGCAGACCTCGATCATCGCGCCTCCTCGCTTCCGGCCGCGTCGTGGCGTTCCCTGCCCACGCGGCGGCAAACGGGGACAGGTCGGACTTTCCCGGCCTGAGCAGTTGTGGCGCGGTGGGTAGGGTGACCGCGTGGAGGAATCGCTGCTTCTCAGCTCCTCGTTCGGCTCGGCGTCGGCCGCGTACGCCGAGCACCGCCCGGACTACGCGCAGGCCGCGGCCCGCTGGGCGCTCGAGCTCGCGCCCGGCCCGCGAGTGCTCGACCTCGGTGCCGGCACCGGCAAGCTGACCGCCACACTGGTCGCGCTGGGTGCCGACGTCGTCGCGGTCGAGCCCGACCCGGCGATGCTGGCCGAGTTGTGTCGCGCGCTGCCGGCCGTCCGTGCCCTGCCGGGCAGCGCCGAGGCGATCCCGCTGCCGGACGCGTCCGTCGACGCCGTGCTGGCCGGCAACGCCATGCACTGGTTCGACATGGCCGTCGCGGGCCCGGAGATCGCCCGGGTGCTCGCGCCCGGTGGCGTCCTGGCCGGTCTGTGGAACGTCATGGACGACCGGGTCGACTGGATTGCCGGGCTCGAACGGGTCAGCGGAAGCGCCGCCATCGGCCCGCGCGACACGTTGAGCAGTTGGCGCGCCGCGACGGCAGGCCTGCACCTGCCGAGGACCGGCGTGGGCGCCCGGTTCGGCTCGCCGGAGCAGGCGGAGTTCCCGCACGGGCAGCGCCGCACCGCCGACTCGCTCGTGGCGACGCTCGCGACCCGCGCGGGGATGCTGGTGATGCCGGAGCCGGACCGGGAGGCCGCGCTCGGCCGGGTCCGAGCCTTCCTCGGGAGCCGGCCCGAGACCGCCGACGGCGAGTTCACGCTCCCGATGCTGACCGGCGTGCTGCGCGTCCGGAGGCTGTGACGGTCGTCGACCGTCTCAGTGGCAGTGGCGCTCGCCGCCGGCGGGCCCGGTGGTGCCCAGGTCGTCGTCACGACCGGCGGCGAGGCGGGACCACTGCGAGGTGGGTCGCCCGTCGAGCCGGAACTGGTCGCCGTCGGTCCGGAACCTCCGCGGCCAGCCTTCCGGCGAGTCCTCCCAGTCCTCCTGGCGGCCGTGGACGGTCATGTCGAGCACCCCGTACGACGGGGCCATCGGCTCGACGCCCCGCCCGCTGGTCCAGTAGGTCTCGAACACCCGGTCGCCCTGGCGCAGGTAGCACGCCTTCATCCCGAACGCGCGCCCGGCGAGGAGAGGGCCGACCGAATCCGCCGGCACCGAGTACCAGGGTGCCTGCCAGCCCATGAAGTCACGGTAGCGGGACGACTCCTCGAACGGTCCCTGGCAGAGGACGGCGAACGTGACGTCGCGCGAGTGCAGGTAGGACAGTTCGAGCAGGTGACCGTTGAAGAACGTGCAGCCCTCGCACTGGTCGGCTGCCGACCTGCCGGTGTGCCACATGTGGTACGACGCGAACAGCTGGGTCCGGCCCTCGAAGACGTCGAGCAGGGGCACCGGACCGTCGGCGCCGATCAGCGGGACGGCCGGGTCGACCTCGACCATCGGGAGCCGCCGGCGGGCCGCCGCGATGGCGTCGCCCTCGCGGGTGTGTGCCTTCTCGCGCAGCCGGAGTTCGTCGAGCTGCTTCTGCCAGGTCTCACGGTCGGTGAGCGGAGGTGTCGGCATGCTATGACGCTAATAGCCGCTAGTATGCGCGTGCAAGTGCGACGGGGAGGTGTTCCATGCCGGTTCAGCGGGGCTATCGGCAGGCCTGCGGCATCGCGCGCGGCCTCGACGTCGTGGGTGAACGGTGGTCCCTGCTCGTGGTGCGCGAGCTGCTGCTCGGGCCGAAGCGGTTCACCGACCTCCAGCAGGCGCTCCCGACCGCGAGCCCGAACGCACTGTCCGACCGGCTGCGCGAGCTCGCCGACGCGGGCGTCGTGCGCCGGCGGCAACTGCCTCCACCGGGCAACGTGCGGGTCTACGAGCTGACCGCCTGGGGTCGTGACCTGGAGCCGATCCTGCTCGCGCTCGGCACCTGGGCACTGGCCGCCCCGCCGACCGCGGAACAGCTCTTCGTGAGCGTGGACAGCGCCATGCTGAGCATCCGCACCTACTTCGCGCCGACGCCGGAGCAGCCCGGGGCGGCGATTCGGGTCGAGCTCCGCGACCACGGTCCCGCCGGGGTGTTCGGCGTCCGTCTCACGCCGGCCGGCGCCGAGGTCTCCCACGAACCGCCCGACGAGCCGGACGCCGTCCTGGCCACCACGACGGACGCTCTCGTCACCGCCTTCGGGAGCGACGACCTGGCCGCCGGCGCCGTCGTCACCGGTGACCCCGAGGCCGTACGTCGTCTCCTCGCGGGCGTTCACCTCCCGCACAGGATGGGCTGATCAGGCCGGCTGCCGCATGATCCAGGTCGGCAGCGGTTCGGCCACCTCGCGTACCACCTGCCACCCGGCCCGGCGGTAGATCTCGACGTTGCCCGGGTTGCTGGTCTCCAGCACCGCCGGGAGCCCGTCCGCCGCGGCCCGCTGCAGCCCGGCCCGCATGACGGCGCGGCCCCAGCGTCGGCCGGCGCTGTCGGGGTGGGTGCCGAGCACGCCGAGGTACCAGAACGGGCCGCTGGGCAGCGCGGCGTGCACGGCCTCGTCGTAGGCGCGTACCCGGGCCAGCGCGTCGGCGGGCAGGTGGGCGGCGAGCGGGTCGGCCGGACCGGACTCCGCCGGGGTGGGCGGCTCCCAGATCGCCACCGAGGCGCCCCCGCCGATCGTCCAGATCGTCTCCCGCCCGACGCGCTTGTCGAAGAGGTAGCCGAAGAAGGCCGCGGCGTACCGGGGGTAGCTGGCCGGATCGGGGAAGAGGTGGGTCAGGACGGGGTCGGCGGCGAAGGCGGCGACCAGCGAGTCGACCACCCGCCCGCGGTCCGCCGGGGTGGCGACGGTGATCTCCGGTGTGCGTCGTCCGAGGTCGGTCACGGGCGGCAACGATACGCGCCACACGAAGCGAGCCCGGCGGGCACGGCGCGGGGGCCGGCCCGCCGGGCTCGCTCCGGCAGGGAGGTGAAAGGCCTAGAGGTTGCGGCGCGGGTCGGCCGGGTCGGGCGGGAAGGCGCCGGTCCGCTGCGCGGGGACGTCGGTCACCACGTACCCCGTCTCGGGCTCCGGGGCGGGTTCCTCGTCGGTGTCCGAGCGGTGCTTGGCCACCGCGGCGGCCCCGGCCGCTGCCGCGCCCGCGGCGACCGCGCCGGCCGCGACCGCCTTGCCCGAGACGCCGGCCTTGCCGTCGTCGCCGCGCGAGGCCGCGGCGTGCTCCACGCCGGGCGTGCCGAGGGTACGGCCCTCGTCGATGGTGCCCCGCCAGGCGCCCGTCTCCGCGCCCCGGCCCTCGATGTACGACTTGAACTTCGCCAGGTCGGCCTCGGCCCGCTTCTCCACGAGGTGCAGCTTGTCGCCGGCCTTCTCGACCAGCCCCTCCGGCTCGTACTCGAGGGAGAGCTGGACCTGGGTGCGGTCGGTGCCGATGGGCTGGAAGTGGACGGCGCCGGCGTTGGTGGCGCCGCTGGTGGCGGCCCAGGCGATCTTGCGGTCCGGCACCTGCTCCAGGACCTTGGCGTCCCACTCGCGCTTCACGCCCGCGATCTCGGCGACCCAGTGCAGCCGCCGGTCGTCGAGCTGGCGGACCTCCTGCACGCCACCCATGAACCGCGGGAACTCCTCGAACTGCGTCCACTGGTTGTACGCGGTGCTGACCGGTACGTCGACTTCGATGGACTTCTCGACCTTCGTGGTCATGAGCACTCCTTGTCGTTCAGTCTTCCGTACCGAAATTCGTACCCCAGACGATCGGGCCTAATCGGAGCAAAAGGCCCGGACCCGTCACACCGGCCCGGGCCCTTCGACGTCGTCGGGTGTCAGCCGTCCTCGCGGTCCGGGTTCTCCAGCCGGAAGAAGTTGCTCTGCTTCCCGTCGGACCGTTCCTCCTGGTAGATGAAGTTGAGCCGCCGCTCGTCGAAGGTGCGGAACCACTCCTCCCAGCTGATCTCGCGCAGCCGCTGCTCGCGCCCGTTGCTCGGGAAGTCGAAGCGCAGCACCCCTGCGTGCCCGTCGTGCTCGGTGCCGTCCACCGTGCTCGGCACGCCCTTGCGGGCCTCGGCCCACTGCCGGATCACCTCGTGGTCGGTGGTGACGAGGCTGCGGCCGGGCCGCTCCGGCTCGTCGTCGACCGAGGTGACCTCCTGGGCGTACTTGATCGACTTGGAGGTCTGCGGTCCCTTGCGGATCCCGCCGTCGCCGCCCGGGGAGCGGGCTTCGCGCAGGCTCTTGACCAGGGCCTCGACCAGCTCCGGCTTGTGCATGTCCGAGGTGCCGGCGACACCCCGGGCGCGCAGGCGGCTGCGCAGCTCGTCGACCTTCAGCCGGGCGATCTCGCTCTCGTTGATGTCGGGGGTGTTCGGGGTCTGGTTGCCCGGCGGATTCGCCGACGACGTGCTCTTCTTCGCCGACGAGGAGCTGCGGGACGAACCGCCGGCCCGGGTGGAGGTGCTCTTCTTGGCGCCGTCGCGCATGCTCTTCACCAGGGCCTTGACCAGGTCGTCCTTGCGCATGTCGGCGGTGCCGGTCACGCCGCGCCGGCGCAGCCGGTCGCGGAGCTGGTCGACCTTCAGCCGGGCGATCTCACTCTCGTTGATGTCCGGGGTGTTGGGGGTCTGGTTGCCCGGCGGGTTCGTGGTCGCGGTCGAGCCGCTGCCGCGCCCGGAGCCGTTCTTCGGGGGCATCGCACATCATCCTTCCTCGACCCGGTCTCAGGGGGTGTCCGGCGTCGTCTGGTGGCGGTGGGCCGTCCTTCGAATCAGTACCCCCAGCCGCCCGTCCAAACGCCCGGCGTTCGGCCGCCGCCGCTTCGGGGCCCGGGCCAGGGCCGGCGGCAGCCGCGGGGCGGCACGATTGCTCCCCCGCCTGACCAGCCGCTATCGTTCCCGAGGCTGGAATCCCCCAAGGTTGAGGATCGTGATGACTTCCCCGGAGTTGACGACCGTTGCCGCCCCGGGAAGTTCCCAGATCGAGAAGCCGCCACCGGCGGGCCCGAGCACCCTCCCGGACCAGGCGGCCGGGCGCGAGCCGCGCCGCGAGTCCACGCCGAGCCGGTTCCGGGCCGACGTCGCCGGGCTCCGGGCGGTGGCCGTCGGGCTGGTGCTGCTCTACCACGCCGGCCTGCCGTTCCTCCCGGGTGGCTTCGTCGGGGTCGACGTCTTCTTCGTGATCTCCGGCTTCCTCATCACCGGGCAGCTCATCAACGAGATCGACCGCACCGGCCGCATCTCGTTGCTGGGGTTCTACGCCCGGCGGGCCAAGCGGATCCTGCCCGCCGCGACGGTCGTGCTGGCGGCCACCGCCGTGGCGGTCCGGCTGTTCGTTCCCCGGGGCCAGTGGCAGGAGATCGGCGGCGACATCGCCGCCGCGGCGATCTACGTGGTGAACTGGCGCTTCGCCGACCGCGCGGTCGACTACCTCGCCGCCGACAACGCCACCACCTCGCCGGTCCAGCACTTCTGGTCGCTCGCCGTCGAGGAGCAGTTCTACCTGCTCTGGCCCCTGCTGATCATCCTCGCGATCCTCGCGGCGAAACGGCTCCGGCGGACGAACGTGCGGCCGGTCCTGTGGATCGGTCTGGCGGTCCTGGCGGTGCCGTCGTTCGCCTGGTCGATCATCGAGACGGCGACCTCGCCGGAGCGGGCGTTCTTCGTCTCCACGACGCGGTTGTGGGAGCTCGCCGTCGGTGCGGGCATCGCCCTGGCCGCGACCGGCGCCGCCCGCATGCCCCGGGCGCTGGCCGTCGTCCTGGGCTGGCTCGGTCTCGCCGCGATCGTGGCGGCGGCGCTGCTGGTGACGAAGAAGACGGCGTGGCCCGGGTACGCCGCCGCGCTGCCCACCCTCGGCGCCGCGGCGGTGATCGCGGCCGGCGCCGCGGCGGGCTCCCGCGGCCCGGTCCTGGTGCTCGGCACCCGCCCGTTCCGGTGGGTCGGTGACCTGTCCTACTCCCTGTACCTGTGGCACTGGCCGATGCTCATCGTCGCCGGCGCGTACTGGGACGGCCTGTCGGTGAAGCGCGGCCTGGTGGTGGCGCTCGCCTCGGTGGTCCCGGCCTGGATCACCTTCCGGCTCGTGGAGAACCCGCTGCGGTACTCGCGGGCGGTCTCGAAGTCGCCGCGTCTCGCGCTCAGCCTCGGTGGCAACTTCACGATGGCCGGGATCTGCGCCGGCCTCGCCCTGGTGCTGACGGCCGCGTGGGCGGCCAACGCCCAGCCGACCCGGCAGCACTACGCGCCCGGCGCGGCCCTGCTGTCGACCACGCCCGGCACCGCCCCGATCGGCCCGGTCCCGGAGCGGTTCGACGTCATCACGCCGGACCCCCTGCAGATCCGGCAGGGCTTCATGGATGTGCCCGTCACCAACCGGGACAAGTGCTTCCAGCAGGTCGTGGGGTCCGAACTCCTGTGGTGCACCTACGGCAACCCCACCGGGTCCACCACGGTCGCGCTGGTGGGGGACTCCAAGATGGACCAGTGGCTGCCGGCGTTCCAGGTGCTCGCCGCGCAGAACGACTGGAAGCTGGTGATCGCCGCCAAGGCGTCGTGCCCGTTCACCAGCGCCCCCGCGCTCCGGGCCGATGATCCCACCAAGCTCTACACCGACTGCATCGACTGGAACAAGGCCCTGCTGCGCAGGCTGACCGAGGAGCGTCCCGACTACGTCGTCACCTCGCAGGGGGCGTCGCGCGCTCTCGACACCAAGTCCGGCAAGGGGACGGTCGAGGCGATGATCGCGGGTGTGCGCGCGTCGTGGAAGGCACTCGACTCCGTGGGGTCGAAGGTCGTCGTCCTCGCCAACAACCCCGGTCCCGGCCCGGCCGTGACGTGCGCCGACAAGAACCGGAACCACCTGTCGGCCTGCGCGTTCGACCGCAAGCGCCACGACCAGGACGCCGCCTACGTGATGCAGCGGAAGGCGGTGGCCGGGGTGCCCGAGGTCAAGATGATCGACCTGTTCGACGCCATCTGCCCGACCGACAAGTGTCCGGTGGTGTTCGGCAACGTCCTCATCTATCGCGGGGGCTCGCACATCGGCGCGGCCTACGTCAAAACCACGGCCCCGCACCTCGCGCGGGCGCTGTCGGACATCGGGGTGCCGGCGCGTTTCGCCCCGTCGAACTGACCGCCACCGCGCGGGCCCGGCGGGCGGAGCGCCGGCCGGGCCGCCGGTGCGGTCAGACGTAGAGGCGGCGGGCGTAGTCCGGGCCGTAGTGGCGTTCCAGGTCGGCGAGGTTCTCCGTCGGAGCCTCGACCTCCTTGACCAGCCGGGCGCGGGTGGGCAGCGCGTCGGGCCGCCAGGTCTCCGGCTTCCACAGCTCCGAGCGGAGGAACGCCTTCGCGCAGTGGTAGAAGATCTGCTCGATGGCCACCTCGACGGCCAGCACCGGCCGGTGTCCCTGCACCACCATGTCGTCGAAGTACGGCGCGTCGCGCACCAGCCGGGCCCGGCCGTTGATCCGCAGCGTGTCGGTGCGGCCGGGGATCAGGAAGATCAGCCCGACGTGGGGGTTGGCCAGGATGTTGCGGTAGCCGTCGGCCCGCCGGTTGCCGGGCCGCTCGGGGATGGCGATGGTGGTCTCGTCCAGCACCACCGTGAAGCCGGCCGGATCGCCCTTCGGGGAGACGTCGCAGCTGCCGTCCGCGCCGGCCGTGGCGACCAGGCAGAACGGCGACGCGGCCAGCCACTCGCGGTCCCGCTGGTGCAGCGTCGTGCGCTCCTTGTCCCGCGCCCGCTGGTTCGGTGCGCCCAGCAGTTCCGCCAGTTCCTCCGGGCTGGTGATCTCCCGTGTCGTCACGTCTGCCTCCCCCGTCCGTTGACCTTGACGGCGATTCCGGCCCGCGAACGGCTGGTTTCCGCCATCGTCAGCCTAGGAGAGCGCGTCGACGGCGAGGTTTGCCCCCGGGTCCGGCGGGTACGGACTGAGCCGCAGCGCGCCCGGACGCGATCGATGGAGGCCGAGATGGAGAGCCGACTGAAGGTGCTCGGCCATCCCGTGCACCCGATGCTGGTGATGTTCCCGGTGGCCCTCCTGGTGACCGCGGTGATCTTCGACGTGATCGACACCGTGGGCGGGCCGGACTTCCTCGGCGAGGTCGCCTACTGGAACATCACGGTCGGTCTGATCGGCGGCCTGCTGGCCGCGGCGGCCGGCGCCGTCGACCTGCTCGCCCTGCCCACCGGCACCCGGGCCAAGCGGGTCGGGCTGACCCACGCCGCCGCCAACGTCGCGGTGATCCTGCTCTTCGCCGCGGTCTGGGTGGTCCGGCTCAACGCCGACTCCCGGGCCGCCGGGGGCGCCCTGATCGCCATCGAGGTGGTCGCCGTGGCCATCCTCGGCGTGAGCGCCTGGCTCGGCGGCGAACTGGTGGACCGGCTGGGCGTGGGCGTCGACCCGGAGCACGACCTGAATGCCCCGAGCTCGCTGCGACCCCCCTCGGCGACCCAGCGGATCGGAGACGTGCGATGACGGAACAGAGCGGTGGCGGTCGGGGCTGGCGGGGTCGCCAGCAGGGCTGGGACCCGATGGGTGAGCTCCAGTCGCTGCGCGCCGAGCTGAGCCGCCTGGTCGGTGGTCGCGGCGGCAGCCAGGACGTGGAGCTGAGCGAGGTCGCCGACGGCTGGGAGGTGGTCGTCCGGCTGCCCGGCGTGGCCCCCGAGGAGGTGGCCGTCGAGCTGGACGACCGGGAGCTGTGCGTACGGGCCCGGTCGGAGGCCGAGGTCAACGCCGACCAGGGCATCCCCGGCGGGTTCACGACCCGCGGCTTCGAGTACCGGGTGGACCTGCCGTCCCGGGTGGACCCGGACCGGATCGACGCCGTGATGGACCACGGCCTGCTCCGGGTGCGGCTGCCCCGGGCGGCCCGGCCCGCGCCGCGCACCATCACCGTCGGCCGCACCGGCCCGCACGTCACCTCCGGGGGTACGCGGACCGTGTCCGACCCGGCCGCCGACCGGGAGCTGCACCACCCGGACACCGCGGTCGACGAGATCGACCGGCCGTAGGGGTCGCGTGGCCACCTCCAGCTCGGCGCGTCTGTCGCCGCGCCGCGACCTGAAGCCGTCGCCGGTGCTCGGCCCGGCCGGCGAGCGCGTCCCCGACGTCGAGCGGATCGCCGTGCTGCGGGCGAACGCGCTCGGCGACTTCATCTTCGCGCTGCCGGCGCTGGAGGCGCTGCGGGCCGCGTACCCGTCGGCCGAGATCGTGCTGCTCGGCGCGCCGTGGCACGCGAAGCTCTGGCGCCACCGCCCCGGCCCGGTGGACCGGGTCCTGGTGGTCCCGCCCGCGCCCGGCATCCGCGAGCCCGGCGCCGACGAGGAGCCGGCCGAGCTGGCGGGCTTCGTGGCGGCGGCCCGCAAGGAGCAGTTCGACCTGGCCCTGCAACTGCACGGCGGCGGCGCCAACTCCAACCCGCTCATCGCGGGGCTGGGCGCCCGGGTCACCGCCGGCCTGCGGGCCGAGGACGCGCCGCCGCTGGACCGCTGGATCCGGTACGTCTACTACCAGCACGAGGTGATCCGCTACCTGGAG
Organism: Micromonospora chaiyaphumensis; assembly: GCF_900091435.1. GTDB lineage: Bacteria > Actinomycetota > Actinomycetes > Mycobacteriales > Micromonosporaceae > Micromonospora > Micromonospora chaiyaphumensis. Next base: position 596,789 of record NZ_FMCS01000002.1, on the reverse strand, counting down.
GCGGTGGCCCTGGTCGGTGCGGAGGCGGTGACGATCACGCCGGCGCTGGCCGTGACCGACGCCGACCGGGCGGAGGCCGGCGACGTGCTCGGCGAGCCGACCCGGCCCCGGGTGGCGCTGCATCCGGGTGCCACGGACAGCCGGCGGCGCTGGCCGCCGGAGCGCTTCGGCGCGGTGGCGCGGGCGCTGGCCGGCGACGGGTACGAGGTGCTGGTCACCGGGACCCCCGCCGAGCGGGAGACGGTGGACGAGGTGGTCGCCGCTGCCGGGGTGCCGGTCCGCCCGCAGGTCGGCACGCTGAGCCTGGGCGGGCTGGCCGCCGCGTACGAGGGGTGCGCGCTGGTGGTCTCCAACGACTCCGGCCCGCTGCACCTGGCCGCCGCGGTGGGCGCACCGACGGTCGGTATCTACTGGATCGGCAACCTCATCAACGGGGCGACGCCGCTGCGTGTCCGGCACCGGCCGATCGCCTCGTGGACCACCCACTGCCCGGTCTGCGGCACCGACTGCACGCGGGACATCTACCCGCACCGGCCGGGCGACGGCGTGTGCCCGCACCGCGACTCGTTCGTGGCCGACGTGCCGGCTGCCGAGGTGGTCGAGGCGGCCCGCGAGCTGCTGGCGGAGTGAGCGTCAGGCCGGCTGGGGCGTGTCCGACTCGGTGACCACGACCTCCCACGCCTCCACGTCCCGCTCGGTGACCGTGGTCGGCGACTCCAGGTGGTAGGCCCCGCTGGGCAGCACACCGGCGCCGCCGTGCCGCTCCAGCACCGCGAGCTGCGCGGCGACGTCCTCGCCCTGGTGCCGCTCGTGCACCCGGCGCCAGAACTCGAAGCCGCCGGAGTCGAGCAGCTTGGCCCGGTCGTAGAGCACGCACCCGCCGATCCAGGAGATCTTGTACGCCCGCCACGCCCCGGCCGGCAGCCGGAGCTTCTCGGTGACGTGCAGCAGGTTCGCGGCCGGGTGGATGCTCGCCCGCTGCCACTCCGGGGTGCCGGGGCGGATCCGCTCGGGCACCGGGCGTCCCTGCCACTCCTCGTAGTGCCCGTGCGTCTCGGGGCGCACGTCGTCGGCGTAGGAGAGGCCGTGCACGGCGTTGCCGACGAAGCCACAGCCCAGCTCGCGGATGGCGGTGACCAGCCGGGAGACCGTGCCGGGCTCCAGCCAGACGTCGTCGTCGAGGCAGAGCACGTACCGGGCCGCCGACCGGTCCAGCAGGTAGGCGCGGTGCTCGGCCAGCCCGCGCCGGGGCAGCCGCCGGGTGAGCAGCACCGGGTGGCCCCGGTGGCGCAGCGCCCGCACCATGGTGGCCGCGGCCGGGTGCGCGTACGCGGGCTCGCCGTCGGACTGGTCGCTCACCACCACCCCGAAGTCCGGTACGCCCTCCTGCGCCGCCAGCCCGGAGAGGGTGACCGCCAGTTCGGCGGGGCGGTTGCGGGTGGGGATCAGCACGTCGAGCAGCCGGGGGCGGCGGAACCCGTCGGGTACGCCGAGGTCGAGCGGTCGGTTCACGCCGGCCTGCCCTCGCCCACCGGCGGGACGACCGGGTGCGCCCGGATCCGGTCGATGATCGCCGAGGTGGAGCGGTCCGGCACGTAGCCGAGGGTGCGCACCTGGCCGCCCAGCCGGCGCACCAGCGGGGCCTCCGGGACCATCTCGGGCGGGTAGTCGCCGCCCTTGACGTAGACGTCCGGGCGGACCGCCTCGATGAGCTTCGCCGGGGAGTCCTCCTCGAAGACCACCACGTGGTCGACGCACTCCAGCGCGGCGAGCAGGGCGGTGCGGTCCTCGACCGGGTTGACCGGCCGGTCCGGGCCCTTGAGCCGGCGTACGCTGCCGTCCGAGTTGACCGCCACGACCAGCAGGTCGCCGAGCGCGCGGGCCTGGGTCAGGTAGCGGACGTGCCCGGGGTGCAGCACGTCGAAGCAGCCGTTGGTGAAGACGATCGACCGGCCGGCCCGGCGGTGCTCGGCCACGATCGCGGCCAGTTCCTCGGCGCCCACCTGGGTCGGGCGCCCGGCCTCGTCCGGCGCGCTGCCCAGCGCGTCGAGCAGGTCCTCCCGCCGGCACACGCAGGTGCCGGTGTCGGAGACGGTGATGGTCGCGGCGAGCTGGGCGAGCTGCGCGGCCGTCGGCAGGCTCGCCTCCGCGGCCAGTGCCAGGGTCATGGCCGCCAGGTACGCGTCCCCGGCTCCCACGGCGTGGCTGGCCGGGACCGGCGTGCTGTGGCTGCGCCGGGGTTCGCCGTCGGCGCCGCCGACCACCGCGCCCTCGGTGTCCAGGGTCACCGCCACCACGTCCGCGCCGGTGTGCTCGCGCAGCTCGTCCAGGCGGGACTCGGCCAGCACGGCCCGGTCCACGCCCGCGCCGGCGGCCGCGTTGACGGTCACGCCCGTGCCGGTGACGCTGAGCCCGTCCCCGGTCAGCGCGACCCGCTCCTCGCCGGGCGTCGGCTCGCCGGTCGGGCCGGCGAACCCGCCGCCGTGCTCGTCGGCGGGTGCGCCGGAGGTCGGGTGCGGGCTGCCGGGCTCCCGTTCACCGGCCCCGCCGGGCGCCGCGCCGACGACCAGCTCGGACGGGCCGTCGGCCGGGTCGTCCAGGTGGTCCAGGTGCAGGTCGGCGGCCGTCGCGCCGCGCGCCGGGCTCCGGTGCCCGTTGCCGAAGCCGGCGGCCGCCCGGGCCAGCAGCCGGGTCGCCTCGGCGAAGCTCGGGGTCACCACTGTCGGGTTGAGGCCGCGCCAGTCGGCCAGGTCGTGCGCGTCGAGCGCGACGGTCGCGTACCGGTCCCGGTTGGCGACCAGCCAGGCGCGCACGCCCGAGGGCAGCGCGCCCAGGCCGTAGTCGCAGACGACAAGGGTGGGCGGCTGCCCGGCGGCCGCCGCGCGCAGCTCCTCGGTGGCGCAGTGCAGCGCGGTCAGCAGGCGGGCCACGCCGTCGTCGTCGAGCGCGTCCTCCGGCTCGCCGGAGTCCTCGCGGAGCAGGATCTGGTTGCCGGCGAGCATCCGCCGCTTCACCGGCGTGGGGCGGCCGGGCTGGTTGACCGTGCGGTCCCAGACACCGGCCCGGTCGAGGCAGTCGTGCAGCTCGTCACCGGCCACGTCGGCGCCCACCGGGGCGACCAGGGCGGCCCGGCCGCCGAGCGCGGCCACGTTGACGGCGGTGTTCGCCGCGCCACCGGCGGCGGAGATGCGCCGGCGCAGGGTGAGGACCGGCGCGGGCGCCTCCCGGCAGAGTCGCTCCGACTCCGCGAACCGCCACTCGTCCAGCATGGCGTCGCCGACGACCAGCACGGGTCGCCCCTGCCAGCCGGCCACGACGGTGGCGAGCCGGCGCTCTTCCGCTGCTGCTCCTGCCATGCCCCTTCGGGTCCCCCGAGCGGGACCGGCCAAACCTGCGGCGCGGGCCACTCCCGGCGTCCGGTTTCGCCCGGTCACGCCCGGGAACGGGTGCAGGTACACCCCGGAGAGGAGAACCACCATGGCAGCGACACTGCAGGGCAAGCGGATCGCGTTCCTGGCCGCCGACGGCGTCGAGGAGGTCGAGTACGTCAAGCCCCGCGAGGCGGTGGAGAACGCCGGTGCACAGGTCGAGCTGGTCTCGATCGGGTCCGGTTCGATCCAGGCCTTCAACCACCTCGACCACGGTAAGCAGTACCCGGTCGACGTGACGACCAAGGAGGCGGACGCGGGGGCGTACGACGCGCTGGTGCTGCCCGGCGGCGTGGCGAACCCGGACTTCCTGCGGACCGACCCGGAGGCGGTGCGGTTCGTGAAGTCGTTCTTCGAGGCGGGCAAGCCGGTGGGCGTGATCTGCCACGGGCCGTGGACGCTGGTCGAGGCGGACGTGGTGCGCGGCCGGACCATCACCTCCTGGCCGAGCCTGCGCACCGACCTGACCAACGCCGGCGCGAACTGGGTCGACCAGGAGGTCGTCACCGACAACGGCCTGGTGAGCAGCCGCAAGCCGGACGACCTCCCCGCCTTCTGCGACAAGATCGTCGAGGAGTTCGCCGAGGGTAGGCACTGACTTCTTCTCCCACCGGGGGCATGATCCGCCCCCGGTGGGAAAGGAAGCGGGATGACAGCCCAGGCCGCTCGTCCCGTGCTGCACGCCCGCCAGATCCGCCTGCTGATGCTCGGCCTGATGACCGGCATGCTGCTGGCGGCGCTCGACCAGACCATCGTCGGCACCGCGCTGCCCACCATCGTCGGCGAGCTGGGCGGGATCAATCACTACTCGTGGGTGGTCACCGCGTACCTGCTCGCCTCCACGGCCTCCACGCCGCTGTACGGCAAGATGGCCGACCTGTACGGGCGCCGCCCGGTCTTCCTCTTCTCGATCGGCACGTTCCTGCTCGGCTCGCTGCTGGCCGGCCTGTCACAGAACATGACCCAGCTGATCGTCACCCGGGGCGTGCAGGGCATCGGCGCGGGCGGCCTGCTGACGCTGGCGTTCACGATCATCTCGGACGTGGTCCCACCCCGGGAACGTGGCCGCTACCAGGGCCTGTTCGGGGCGGTCTTCGGCATCTCCTCCGTCGCCGGCCCGCTGGTCGGCGGCTACTTCGCGGAGACCAACTGGCGGTGGATCTTCTACATCAACGTGCCGCTGGCCATCCTCGCCATCGTGGTCTGCTACCACGTCATGCGGCTGGTCCCGTTCGAGCGCCGGGAGCACACCGTCGACTGGATCGGTGCCGGGCTGCTGGTGGCCGGGGTGAGCTGCCTGCTGCTGGCGCTGAGCTGGGGCGGCAACGAGTACGCCTGGGGCTCCGGCGTGATCATCGGGTTGTTCGTGGCCGGGGCGGTGCTCGGCGTGCTCTTCGTGCTCCAGGAGGCCCGGGTACGCGAGCCGATCCTGCCGCTGCGGCTGTTCCGCAGCGCCACCTTCGCGCTGGCCAACTCGGCGGGCTTCGTGCTCGGTCTGGTGATGTTCGGGTCGATCATCTTCATCCCGCTCTATCTCCAGATCGTCAAGGGCGCCTCGCCGACCAAGAGCGGCCTGCTGATGCTGCCCATGATGGCCGGCATCATCTTCACCTCGATCATCACCGGCCGGGCCATGAGCCGGATCGGCCGGTACAAGTGGTTCCCGGTGGCCGGCGCGACCGTGCTGGTCGCCGGCATGCTGCTGTTCCGGCAGCTCCAGGTGGCGACCTCGCTCTGGGTGGCCTTCGGCTTCATGGTGGTGATCGGCGTCGGGCTGGGTCTGTGCATGCAGTCGCTGATCCTCGGCGTGCAGAACGCGGTCGACCCCCGCGACCTGGGCGCGGGCACCTCCTCGGCGACGTTCTTCCGCTCGCTGGGCGGCTCGTTCGGCGTGGCGATCCTCGGCGCGGTGCTGTCGTCCCGGCTCAGCGGCGAGCTGGCCGGCCGGCTGCCGGCGGCGCTCGCCCAGCTCCCGCCGGACCAGCGGGCGGCCGTGGCGGCCAGCGGCGGCGGGAACGTCTCGATCAACGACCCGGCGACCGTCCTGGCGCTGCCCGGGCCGGTGCGGGCGGCCATCCAGGCCTCGTTCGTGGAGTCGCTGCACCTGGTCTTCCTGACCACCGGGCTGATCGCCATCGTGGCCGTGGTGGTCACCCTGCTCATGCCGAACGAGCAGCTGCGCGGCGCCGGCCCGCAGGGCTCGACCGGCGGCGCGGACCCGCTCGGCGGCCCGGCGGCCGCCCCCGGCGGCAAGCCCCTCACCAGGGAGTCGAAGGAGGAGGCCGCCGCCGACATGGAGTCCAAGTCGCAGACGATGCTCTGACCGGTCTGCGGATTCCGGCCGACGTCACGTCACGCGAGGTGGGCGAGCAGGTCGGCGACGTCGGCGAGAACCCGGTCTCCGGCCGCCGCCGCGGCAGGTGAGACGGTGTCGAGGGTGAGGAATCCGTGGACCATCCCGGCCTCGCGGCGATGCCGGACCGGAACGCCCGCGGCGGCAAGCCGGGCCGCGTACGCGTCGCCCTCGTCCCGGAGGGGATCGTGCTCCGCGGTGACGACGACGGCCGGCGGGAGCCCGCCGAGGTCGGGGGCGAACACCGGACTCACGTCGGGATCGGCGCGACGGGAGGGGTCCGGAACCCACTGCTCGGCGCCCCAGGCGACGTCGTCGGTGGCGAGGCCCCACCCCGTGGCCTTCGTCCGGGTGCTGGAGTGGGAGAGGGTCAGATCGGTGTTGGGATACACCAGGATCTGGGCGGCCGGGAGTGGCCCGCCCTCGTCGCGCAGGCGCAGGCAGGCGAGCGCGGCGAGGTTGCCGCCGGAGCTGTCGCCCATGACGGCCGTCGGGCCCTCGATGCCGGCGCTCGAACTCCCGCCGGTCGCCGCCCACCGGATGACGTCCACGCAGTCGTCGACGGCCGCCGGCCACGGGTGCTCCGGAGCCCGCCGGAAGTCGACGCTCAGCACGGCCGCGCCGGTCTCGCGCGCCAGACGGCGGCATGCCCGGTCGTGTGAGTCGAGATCGCCGATCGTCCACATCCCGCCGTGGAGGAACACCACCAGGGCGCGGACCGTCTCCGATGGCCGGTAGCGGCGGGCCCGCACGCCGGTCGTACCCACGGTCAGATCCTCGACCCGGGCCATCTCGGGGCCTCGCGGGCGCGCCTCGACGCGGGCGCGTTGCGCGCGTCGCAGTTCCGCCGCCCCCACGGCACGGGCCGGCGGCCCCGGATCCTGCCGGACAGCCGCGATGAAGGCGGCCAGTTCGGCATCGGCGAGCGAGCCATCGAGGGGTTCAGCCACGCAGGACAGGATGCCAGGTTCAGCGGGCGGGTTCTCCCGTGAGCAGGTCGAGGATCAGCGCCAGCGGCGGCCAGGCCGCCCGGCCGCGGCGGGTCACGGCGTACGCGCGCAGCAGGGCCTGCGGTCCGGTCAGCGGCAGCAGGCCGACGCACGGCGCGGTGGGCTGGTCGCCGGGGAGCAGGCCCACGCCGAGCCCCGCCACGATGAGGTCCTGGACCAGGTCGAGGCTGTCGGCCCGGTGCACGATCCGGGGCTCGAAACCCGCCATCGAGGCGATGGTCCGCACCACCACCTCGTCGGCCGTGTTGCGCGAGTTGACGATCCAGTCCGCGTCCCGGAATGCGTGGAAGACCGCCGGTGCGTCCGCCGCCGGGCCGGGCGCCGCCGCGGACGGCACCCCGAGGCGCCAGGCCGCCGACCACAGCGGCGTGACGTCGAGCGTCGGGTCCGGCGCGAGCGGGGCCAGGTTGTAGTCGTAGGTCAGCGCGAGGTCGACCTCGTCGGCGGCGAGCGCCGCGTACGCCTCGGCCGGCTCGTGCTCGCCGATGCGGAGGCGCACCCTGGGGTGGTCCGCCGCGAGCCGGGCGGTGAGCGGCAGCAGCGAGCGGCGGACGGCGGTCGCGAAGCCGGCGACGCGGACGGTGCCGGCCGGCTCGGCGCGCGGGTCGAGGTCGAGCCGGGCCGCGTCGACGGCGGCCAGGATGGTGACGGCGTGTTCGGCCAGCCGGCGCCCGGCCGGCGTGAGCCGGACGCGGCGACCGTGCGGCTCGACCAGGTCGGTGCCCACCTCCCGGGCCAGCACCGCGAGCTGCTGCGACACGGTCGACGTGGTGACGTGCAGCTCGTCGGCGACCTGCCGCATCGAGCCGAGCCGGGCCAGTTCCCGCAGCAGGCGCAGTCGACGCAGGTCCATGCCACGATTGTTCACGATTGCCGAACGGTCCGTCCAGGAACGGCACGTGGACGCGAAGGGTCCGGACCGGCTCGACTGTCCCCATGACCACCGTGACCCCGGCCCGCGCCGGCACCGCCATGGCCGTCGCCTCCATGACGTGCGTCCAGCTCGGGCTGGCCGCCTCGGTGGGGCTCTTCGACCGGGTCGGCCCGGAGGGCGCCGCCTGGCTGCGCCTCGCCTGGGCCGGGGTGCTGCTGGCGGTCGTGGTCCGGCCCCGCCCGTCGGCCTTCACCCGCTCCGCCCTGCGGGCCTGCGTGGCGCTCGGCGTGGTGACGGCCGGCGTCACCATCCTTTTCATGGCGGCGGTGGCCCGGCTGCCCCTGGGTACGGCCAGCGCGCTGGAGTTCCTCGGGCCGCTGGGCGTGGCCGTGGCGCGTGGCCGGGGCGGGGCCAAGCTCTGGCCGGCGCTCGCGGCGGTCGGGGTGCTGCTGCTCACCGAGCCGTGGCACGGCGGCGCGGACCCGGTCGGGGTGGCGTACGCGCTCGGGGCGGGGGCCTGCTGGGCGGCGTACATCCTGCTCACCCAGCGGGTGGGCGACGAGGTCTCGGGCGTCCGCGGCCTGGCGGTCTCCATGCCGGTGGCCGCCGTGGTCGCCACCGTGGTGGTCGGTCCGTCGGTGCTCGGCGACCTGACCTGGCCGGTGCTCCTGGCCGGCCTCGGGCTGGCCGTGCTGCTGCCCGTCGTCCCGTTCGTGCTGGAGCTGCTGGCGCTGCGCCGGCTCACCACCGCCGCGTTCGGCACGCTCATGAGCCTGGAGCCCGCGATCGCCCTGGTGGTCGGCCTGGTCGCGCTGGGTCAGGTGCCCGGTCCCGCGGCGGTGGCCGGCATCGCCTTCGTGGTGGCGGCGGGGATCGGCGCGGAACGGTCCGGTGCCCGGCCGGGTGACCACACCGGGGCGGCCGGGGACGGGCGGCCGGTGGCGGCCGGCGCCGTCACTTGAGGATGAGCCGGTTGGTCTGCTCGAAGACGTCCAGGTCGGCGAGGGTCTCGATGACGCTGCCGGAGAGCGGGGGGGGCAGCTCCTCCGGGTGGAAGAAGCCGGCGTCGGTGGTCTCGTCGGTCATCCGGGCCAGCTCGCCGTCCCACTCCTCGACCCGGAATGCCGTGGTGAAGACCTGGTAGGTGTGGCCGTACATGTTGGTGTTGGTGAAGTCGGGGCCGGTGTAGAGGGCGAACGCGCAGACCCGCAGCGCGCGCAGGCCGGTCTCCTCGCGCACCTCCCGGACGGCGCAGTCGGCGATCGACTCGCCCAGCTCCATGGCACCGGCCGGCAGGGCCCACTGGCCGTTGTCCGAGCGCCGGATCAGCAGCACCCGGGCCGCGTTGTCCCGCACCACGGCGCGGGCGCCGACGAACATCAGGGTGCGGTCACCGGCCAGCGCCCGGAGCTGCCCCACGTACGAGTCGGCCCACGAGATGCTCACCCGGACAATCTACGCAGCTTCGCGAACCGGGTCCGGCCGTTCCGGGGGTTCCGTTCGTGTGACCGGCGACACTAGTTTGCTACCCATGCGTAGCACGATGATGGACGCCCCCCTCCAGGTCGCCCGGATCCTCGAACACGGCACCACCGTGCACGGCACGGCCGAGGTCGTCACGTGGACGGGCGCCGAGCCCCGACGGATGACGTACGCCGAGGTCGGCAGGACGGCCGCCCGGCTGGCCCACGCGCTGCGCGACGAGTGCGGGGTGACCGGCGACGAGCGGGTCGCCACCTTCATGTGGAACAACAACGAGCACCTGGTGGCCTACTTCGCCGTGCCGAGCATGGGCGCGGTGCTGCACACCCTCAACATCCGGCTCTTCCCGGACCAGGTCGCCTACATCGCCAACCACGCCGAGGACCGGGTGGTGCTCGTCGACACCACGCTGATCCCGCTGCTGGCCCGGGTCATCGGCGAGATGACCACGGTGCGGCACGTGGTGGTGGTCGGCGGCGGCGACCCGGCCCCGCTGCTGGCCGCGGCCGGCGACCGGATCACCGTGCACCACTGGGACGCCCTGCTGGCCGACCGGCCGGACACCTACGAGTGGCCCGAGGTGGACGAGCGCGACGCCGCCGCCCTCTGCTACACCTCCGGGACCACCGGCAACCCCAAGGGCGTCGCCTACTCGCACCGCTCGATCTACCTGCACTCGCTCCAGGTGTGCATGCCGGAGGGCTTCGGCCTCGGCCCGAAGGACCGCGAGCTGGCCATCGTGCCGATGTTCCACGCGATGTCCTGGGGCCTGCCCTTCGCGGCGTTCCTCTCCGGCGCGTCGCTGATCATGCCGGACCGGTTCCTCCAGGCCGAGCCGATCGCCGCGATGATCGCCGCCGAGCGCCCCACCCTGGCCGGCGCGGTGCCGACCATCTGGACCGACCTGCTGTCCTACCTGGACACCCACGACGTCGACACCTCCTCGCTGCAGGAGGTGATCGTCGGCGGCTCGGCCTGCCCGCCGTCGCTCATGCACGCCTTCCACGACCGGCACGGCATCGAGGTGATCCACGCCTGGGGCATGACCGAGATGTCCCCGCTGGGCTCGGTCTCCCGGCCGCCGGCCGGCGCGACCGGCGAGGCGGCGTGGCGCTACCGCTACACCCAGGGCCGGGTGCCGGCCGGGGTCGCCGCCCGGATCGTCGGCCCGCTGGGCGAGCCGCTGCCCGCCGACGGGACGTCCGTGGGCGAGCTGGAGGTCCGCGGGCCGTGGGTGACCGCCCGGTACGTCGGGGACGACACCCCGGACGAGGAGAAGTTCCGGGACGGCTGGCTGCGGACCGGGGACGTCGGCACGCTCTCCCCGGACGGCTACATCACGCTCACCGACCGCGCCAAGGACGTCATCAAGTCGGGCGGGGAGTGGATCTCCTCGGTCGAGCTGGAGAACGCCCTCATGGCGCACCCGGCCGTGCTGGAGGCGTGTGTGGTGGGCGTGCCGGACGAGCGCTGGGACGAGCGGCCGCTCGCCACCGTGGTGGTCCGGGAGGGCGCCTCGGTCAGCGCGGAGGAGCTGCGGGAGTTCCTGGCGACGTCCGTGGCGCGCTGGCAGTTGCCGGAGCGCTGGGCGTTCATCGACGCGGTCCCGAAGACCAGCGTGGGCAAGTTCGACAAAAAGGTCGTGCGTTCCCGCTACGCGGAGGGCGACCTGGAGGTACGCGAACTGACCGCGCCGTAACACTTTCCGGCGTAGCGTCGCCAGCACGGGTAGGACCTGTTCCTCGCGAACATTCCTCCCCAGAGGGCGGCCCCGGCGTTCGCACCGCGCCGGGGCCGCCCGTCCATGCGGGGCGACCCGCAATGTCATTCTCGCGAAACTTGTTCGTCTCTGTCCTGATGATGGCGAAATACGTTTCGCGTTCTCACGTGTCGCTGGTCGTGATGAGCACCTTACCGACCACCGAGTTCTCGACGGCCTCGTGCGCCGCCCGCGCCGCCTCCAGCTTGTGGTGGTGCAGCGGCAGGCCGGCCTCGTCGCCCACCCGGATCGCGCCCTGCGCCACCGCCGCCGCGATGTCGGTCACCGCCTGCGCCTTGGCCGCCTTCGGCGCCGTGTAGATCAGCACGAACTGCCAGCGGGCATTGGGCATCATGAGCGCCCGGATCGGCAGGGTCACCTGCTCGCCGCCGTCGTCGGCGTAGACGCAGACCGCGCCGCCCGTGCGCAGCAGCTGCACGTCGGCGGCGGCGTTGCGGGCGGCGGAGACCTCGACGATCGTGTGCACCCCGTCGGGCGCGACCTTGCGGACCTCCTCGACCACGTCCTGCTCGCGATAGTTGATCACGAAGCTGGCCCCGGCCGCCGCGGCGAGCTGCGCCTTCTCCGGGCTGCTCACCGTGGCAATCACGCACGCGTCGGCCCAGCGGGCCAGCTGGATCGCGGCGTTGCCGACCGCGCCCGCCCCGCCCTGCACCAGCACCACGTGGTCGCTCAACGCGCCGGCGTGCAGCTTGTCCGGCATGAACTCGCCGGCCGTCAGGCAGCGGTGCGCGGTCATGAACGGGATGCCCAGCGCCGCGCCCAGGTCGAACGAGGCCGAGCCGAGGCTCACCGCGTGCCGGACCGGCACCACCGTGTACTCGCTGGCCGTGCCCCAGGGCCGCTGCCAGGCGGCCTCCCAGAGCCACACCCGCTCGCCGATGAGGATCTGGTCGACGCCCTCGCCGACCGCCTCGATGATCCCCGCGCCGTCCTGCCCGGGGATCTGCCAGCCCTGCGGCAGCGGCCAGGCGCGGCGGGCCTTCCAGTCGGTCGGGTTCACCCCGGCCACGGCCATCCGCACCAGCACCTCGCCGCGGCCCGGCTCGGGCACGGGCCGGTCCACCAGCTGGAGCACCGAGGCGTCCCCGTTGCTCTCGTACACGATCGCCTTCATCGCCGTCCCCTCCGCCGTCCTGCCGGCTGCGCTACCCGGACGCCCCGCGATCATTCCGATCCGGCGTGCCCCGGAAACCGTACAACCGGGCGCTCCACGGACATCGGGCTCACCCGAGCCGTTCCACCACCTCCGGGGTGAGCGCGTCGATCGAGGGGAGCAGCGCGGCCGTCAGGGCCACCGCGTCCGGATCCAGCGGGTAGGAGCCGTGCGGCACGGCCACCACCCGGCAGCCCGCCGCCGACGCCGAGCGGACCCCGTTCGAGGAGTCCTCCACGGCCACGCACCGGGCCGGGTCGACGCCGAGCCGCTCCGCCACGGCGAGCCACACGTCCGGCGCGGGCTTGCCCCGGGCGGTCTCCTCGGTCGACAGGGTCGCGCCGAACACGTCGGTCAGGCCCGTCGCGTCCAGCGCCGCGGCGATCAGCCGGGTGGGCGAGGAGCTGGCCAGCCCCAGCGGCCACCGCGCGGCCGTGCGGCGCACGACTGCGGCCGCGTCGTCGATCAGGGGTACGCGCTGCGCGTACCGCCGGGTCATCTCCGCCACCACCTCGGTGGCGACCTGCTCGGGAGTGCGGTCGACGCCCAGCTCGCCGCTGAGGTAGGCGGCCCACTCGCCGGTGCTCATCCCCATGAGCCGGCGCTGGGTGTCCGGCTGCCAGGTGCCCCCGTGCTCGGCCACGTACGCCCGCCGGACCTCCTCCCAGACGGGCTCGGAGTCCACGATCACGCCGTCCAGGTCGAAGAGCACCGCGTCCACCACGTACCCCATCCTGCCGGACCGGCGGCGCTCAGCGGGCCGGAGCCGCCGCGTCCTTCGCGGACCCGCGCTGCGCAGGCAGGCCGATGGGGGCCTTCGGCGGGATGATCGTGCGGCACCGGGTGGCGATGGGTTCGAGTAGTTCGCGCAACCGCGCGGTCCGTGCCGCGCCGAGCGCCCGCCACGGCCCGAGGGCGGCCCGGTCGGTGGCCTCCTCGACGGCGCGGAAGGTAGCGGTGCCGTGCTGGGTCGGCTCCCGGTCGGCGGTCAGCCAGCCCGCCTCGACCAGCCGCTCCTCGGCCGCGGCCCACTCCTCGTCGGTCCAGCCCCGGGCCGGCTGGTGGAACTCGCGGGACTGGTCGACCCGGCACCGCCAGGCCACCACCTCCACAGGCGCCAGGCCGGTCGTGACCAGCGCGGCCACGTGCCCGTCGCCCCGGTGCTCGCGCAGCGTCGTGGCGGCCTGCCAGAGCCGGGACAGCGGGTAGTCGCCCCGGGGCAGGGCGGCGTTGGCCGCGCCGAGCACGCGGCCGGCCGTCTCCACCTGCCCGGCCGCCTCCTCCAGCAGGTCGGCGGCCTCGACCAGGTGCGACTCGGGCAGCTCGTAGGTGAACTCGGCGAGGGCCTGCACGGCGCCGGTGAGCCGGGCGCGCAGCGCCTCCTCGGGGGTGGCCAGCCGCCACACCGAGGGCAGGGCCCGGGCCACCATCGACGGCGCGAAGCTGAAGAACGCGGCCACCACGGTCGGGGCGGCGACCGCACCGAGCGGGGCGGCCCGGCCGGCGAAGTAGCCCCGCCAGTAGCCGCGCAGCCCGACCGCCTCGTAGGCCGAGCGGGCCCGGGGGTGGAAGTAGGTCACCGCGTGGACCGGCTCGAAGTGTGTCCACATCAGCCGGGCCAGGCCGGTGTCGTCCAGCGCCGCCACGTGCACCTCCGCGTCGGTGGGCAGGTCGCCGCGGGCGGGTGGACCGCCCGCGGTGACCATGAACCTACTGCCGCTGGGTGACCGGACGGAAGCCTGCTGTGAGCTACTGCGCGGCGAGCACGTCGACGACGAAGCGCAGCGGCCCGGCCGGACGGCCGCCCGACGCGTCGTTGCCGTACGCCAGCTCGGCCGGGATGTCGAGCTGCACCCGGCTGCCGACCGGCACGCCCACGAGGCCCTGGTCCCAGCCCGGGATGACCTGGCCGACGCCGATCGGGAAGGTGGCCGGCTGGCCGGTGTTCCAGGACGCGTCGAACTCCTTGCCGTCCTTGTAGAACACGCCCACGTAGTTGGTGGTGATCTGCTGGCCGGCCTTGACCGCCGCACCCGTGCCCTTGACCAGCGTGGTCACGGTCAGCTTCTTCAGCTCGCCCTTGCCCGCCGCGACGGTCGGCTTGGACTTCAGCGCCGGGTCGAGGTCGGCGGGGAGCTGCGGGGCGGCCGGCGCGGTGGGCTCGGCGGCCGGGGCGCTCGCGCTGGGCGCGGCGGCGGTGCTCGCCGGCTTGTCGTTGTCACCGCTGTTCTTCCAGACGATGCCGCCGATCACGAGCGCCACGGCGAGCACACCGGCGGCGGCCCCCAGGATCGACTGCCGGCGGCGCCTCGCCTCGGCGGCCTTCTTCGCCGCCAGCTGGGCGGCCAGCCGCCGCTCCGCCTTGGTGCCCGGGCTCTGGCCCGCCGACCGGTTCTCCACGCGCTCGCTCACGTCGACTCCCTGCTGGGTGGGGTGGGTGCCCCCGGCGGGCCGCCGCCGAGGCCAGCGCACACGGTACCCGCCCATGCGCCCGCGGTGCTCCCTCGGCCGGTCTCGATCCGGACAGCTCACCCCTCGGCGGGCACCACCATGAAGTCGGTGACGAACGACGCGACCCGGTCGTCGGCGGTCCGGCCCACCCAGGTCCCGTAGCAGCCGTCGCCCCAGCCCGACCAGACGGTCAGCACGTTCGCGCCGGTCGCCTCGTCGCCGACCGCGTCGACCAGCCCCGGGACCGGGCCCCGGACCTGGTCGTCGTCCTCGGCGAGGAAGACCTCCTCGACCCGGTCGTAGTCCCAGTCCTCAAGCGGGGCGAGGGCCGCCCGGTCGGCGAGGGTGCCGGTGCCCGCGTCCACGCCGTAGCCGAAGAACCCGTCGTCGTCCAGCTCGCCGACGTCCTGGCCGTCCACGAGGGCCATCTCCCAGCGGGCCACCGGCTCGTCCCGGATCACCAGTTCGAGCGCGGCCACCCGCCGGTCGCTCTCCGCGCCGTCCCTCCGGATCGACGACACCCAGGCCCGGGCCGGGTAGCGGCCGGGCTCGACGGCCACCGTGAACGGGTCGCTCTCCGGGCAGACCAGCGGGTCGCACCCCACGACGCGCCCGGTCGGCAGCACCACCTCGCCGGCCGGGTGCACCTCCAGCACGTGCTCGGCCTCGCCGTCGGGGAAACGCGCGCCGGGCGTCAGCAGCCGGTCGAAGTCAGGGGTGTACGGCACGGTGGTCGTCCTTTCCGGGGGAGGCGGCCGGCGGAGCGTACCTGTGTCGACCGACAGCGACAGCCGTCCCTGCGGAGTACCTTCTCGACCATGGCGATCCTCACCGAAGAAGACCTGGCCCTGCTCGCCGAGCCGCAGCTCGCCCACGTGGCGACCATCGAGGTCGACGGCACCCCGCACGTCACCCCCGTGTGGGTGGACACCGACGGCGAGCACATCGTCTTCAACACGGCCAAGGGCCGGCAGAAGTACGTGAACATCGCCCGCAACCCGATGGTCGCGGTCTCCGTGGTGGACAAGGCGGACGACTTCCGCACCCTGTGGGTCAAGGGCACCGCCGAGCTGGTGACCGAGGGCGCGGACGAGCACATCGACCGGATGGCCCAGAAGTATCTGGGCCAGGACACCTACCCGTTCCGCCGCCCCGGCGAGGAGCGGGTGATCGTCCGGATCACCCCGACCGAAAAGCTCGGCCGAGGCTGACCCGCGCCGTCGAGGGGCCGGTCCCGGCCCCTCGACGTCAGGCGGTCTTGCGGGGGGCGGCCTTCTTCTCGGCCGCCTTCTTGGCGGGGGCCTTCTTCGCCGGGGTCTTCTTGGCTGCGGTCTTCTTGGCGGGCTCGGCCTTCTTCTCCGCCGCCTTCTTGGCGGGCGCCTTCTTCGCGGTGGCCTTCTTCTCGGCCGCCTTCTTGGCCGGTGCCTTCGTCGCCTTGGCCGCCTTCTGCGCCGAACGGGCCGCGGAGATCGGGGTCGGCTCGCCCGCCCCGCCCTCCGGCGCCTCGCCCCGGGCCGCCCGGGCCCGCTCGACCGACGCCTTCAGGGCGGCCATCAGGTCGACGGCGGCGGCCGGCGCGGCCTCTTCCTCCTCCGGCTGGACGACCTCGCGGCCCTCGATCTTGGCGTCGATGACCTCCTGCAACGCCGCCCGGTAGTCGTCGGTGAAGGCGTCCGGCTCGAACTCGCCCGCCATCGAGTCGATCAGCGAGCTGGCCATGGCCAGCTCCGGCGGGCGTACCTTGAGGTCCTCGTCGAGGAAGCCGAAGTCGGGCTGGCGCACCTCGTCGGGCCAGAGCATGGTGTTGAGCAGCAGCACGCCCTCGCGGACCCGCAGCGTGGCGAGCTGTTCCCGCTGGCGCAGCGCCACCTTCACGATCGCCACCCGCTCCGAGTCGGCGAGCGCGTCGCGCAGCAGCACGTACGGCTTGGTGGCCGAGCCCTCCGGCTCCAGGAAGTACGCCTTGTTGTAGAGGATCGGGTCGACCTGCTCGGCCGGCACGAACTCCAGCACGTCGATGGCGTGCGAGGTGGTCAGCGGCAGCTCGGCGAAGTCCTCGTCGGTGAGGATGACCATCTCACCGCCGCCGATGTCGTAGCCCTTGGCGATGTCGTCGTAGGTCACCTCCTCGCCGCAGACCGAGCAGGTGCGCTTGTAGCGGATGCGGCCGCCGTCCTCGCGGTGCACCTGATGGAAGCGGATGTCCTTCTCCTCGGTGGCCGAGTAGACCTTCACCCCGATCGACACCAGGCCGAACGACACCGCTCCCTTCCAGATCGCCCGCATGACGCGCTCCTCTCCCCGGTTCTGACCAGAATCGCAAATGATCGAACGGGACGCACGCGCTTCCGCGTGCAACTACAGTCAGAAGGTGCCCGGCGCGCCGTTGAAGCCGATGCTCGCGATGACCGGGCAGCTCCCGGCCGGTGACGGCTGGGCATATGAGTTCAAGTGGGACGGGGTCCGCGCGCTCGCCGACATCAGCCGCGGCCACCAGCACCTCTACGCCCGCTCCGGCGTCGAGATCACCACCGCGTACCCCGAACTGATCCCCCTGGCCGAGCAGGTCGACGACGCCCTGCTCGATGGCGAGGTGGTGCTCTTCACCGACGGACAGCCCTCGTTCACGGCCCTCGCCGAGCGGATGCACGTCCGCAACGCGGTCAAGGCCGCCCGGCTCGCGGCGGCCGCCCCCGTCACGTACATGATCTTCGACGTGTTGCGGCTGCGCGGCGCGGACCTGACCGGCCGGCCCTACCGGGAGCGGCGCGCCGCGCTGGAGTCCCTGGGGCTCGGCGCCGCCCGGTGGGCGGTGCCGCCGGTGTTCGCCGACGGCCCGGCTACCTACTCGGCGGCCGGCGAGCACGGCCTGGAGGGCGTGATGGCCAAGCGGGTCGACGCGGCCTACCGGCCCGGGGTGCGCTCGCCGGACTGGGTGAAGGTCAAGCTGGAGGTGACCGGCGACTTCGTGGTGGGCGGCTGGCGGCCCGGCGCGCGGAAGATCGGCGGGCTGCTGGTCGGGGTGCCACGGCCGGACGGGCGGCTCACCTTCCGCGGCCGGGTGGGCGGCGGGATCGGCGCGGCGCTCGAGCGTGAGCTGCTGCGCGAGCTGGAACCGCTGCGCACCGCCGGGTCGCCTTTCGCCGGCGATGTGCCGCGTGAGGATGCGCGCGGCGCGATCTGGGTAACTCCCCAGGTCGTGGTGGAGGTCAAGTACGGCCAGCGCACGCCGGACGGCCGGCTGCGCTTCCCCCGGATCCTGCGCCTGCGCCCGGACAAGCCTGCCGAGGAGGTCGACGATGCCAGCTGACCGCTTCAAGGTGGACGTGGAGGGCCGCACGCTGGAGCTGTCCAACCTGGACAAGGTGCTCTACCCGAAGGCCGGCTTCACCAAGGGCGAGGTGATCGATTACTACACGCGCATCGCCCCGGCGCTGCTGCCGCACCTCCGGGACCGGGCGCTGACCCGGATCCGCTTCCCCAACGGCGTCGACGGCGGCTCGTTCTTCGAGAAGAACGCACCCGCCGCGACCCCCGGCTGGGTACGCACCGAGAACCTGCCCGCCCCCGGGTCGAGCAAGGGGCGGGAGACGATCGACTACGTGGTCGCCGACGACCTGCCCACCCTGGTCTGGCTGGCCAACCTCGCCGCCCTGGAGCTGCACACGCCGCAGTGGAAGGTCGGCGAACACCCGGACATGATGGTGGTCGACCTGGACCCGGGCGCCCCCGCGGCACTGCGGCAGTGCTGCCAGGTGGCGCTGCTCATGCGGGACCGGCTGGCCGAGGACGGCATCGACTCCTACCCGAAGACCTCGGGGAAGAAGGGCATGCAGCTCTGCTGCCCGATCGCCGGCACGCAGGACGCCGACGACGTGTCGGCCTACGCCAAGCGGATCGCGCAGGAGCTGGAGAAGGAGCAGCCGAAGCAGGTCGTCTCGAAGATGGCGAAGAACCTGCGCCCCGGGAAGGTCTTCATCGACTGGAGCCAGAACAACGCGGCGAAGACGACGGTGGCGCCGTACTCGCTGCGGGCCCAGGACGTGCCCTCGGTGTCCACCCCGCTGACCTGGGACGAGGTCGAGGCGGGCGCAGCCGGCAAGCGGCCGGCGACGAAGCCGTACACGGCCACCGAGGTGCTGAAGCGGGTGGAGAAGCAGGGCGACCTGCTGGCCCCGCTGCTCGACGGCGGCCCGGAACTGCCGCTGCGCTGACAACCTTCCGGCTCACCGCCACGTGTTAGGGGCGTGACCGACCAAACGCAACCCCGGTCCGCGGCGGACCGGTCGTACGTCGCCTTCGTCGAGGTGGCCTGGCAGCGACATATCCGGCTCGCCATGCTGCTGGCCGGCGACCGGTGGCGGGCCGAGGAACTGCTCCAGGACAGCCTGGTCAAGGTGTACGAGCGGTGGCGGCGGCTGTCCCGGCTCGACGACCCGCACGCCTACCTGCGCCGCGCCCTGGTCAACAACCACACGTCCGGCTGGCGGCGGCGCCGCCGGGAGTGCCTCGTCGCCGACGTCCCCGAACGGGCCGCCCCGGCCGGCGACGTCGGCCCCGACGCCGTGGTCCTGCGCCGGGCGCTGATGTCGCTACCCGCGAAGCAGCGCGCCGTGGTGGTGCTGCGCCACTACGAGGACCTGACCGAGCGCGAGGTCGCCCGGCTGCTGGGTTGCTCGGTGGGCACCGTCAAGAGCCAGAACGCCCGGGCGCTGGACAAACTCCGCAATTTCCTCGACGAACCCTCCCACTCGACAAGCAGGTGATCAGTCATGAACACGATCGATGAGCGGCTCGCCACCCGGCTGCACGACATGGTCGACGGCGAGCCGGGCTCCGTACCCCCGGTGGGTGCGCTGCTGGAACGCGGCCGGCGGGCCCGCCGCCGCCGGACGACCGCGCTGGCCGGTGCGACGTGTGCGCTGCTGGCGCTGGGCGTCGCCACCGCGGCGACCGTGGCGACGACGCCCGCGCCGGGCCGTCCCGGCGTCACCGCCGAGGCGTCGCAGCCGGAACCGCCCTCGCCGGCGATCCGGCTGGTCTCGGCCGCCACCGCCAGTGAGAACATCAGCTACCGGATGCGGCTGACCAACTCGGGGCCCCAGGGCCTGACGTACGAGGGCGCGTTCGACCCGAGGACGGCCACCGGCTATGTGCGCGTGGCGCTGGACGACTCCGTCATGACCGAGCTGCTGATCAACGGCACCCGGTACGAGGGCGGGGAGCGACCCCGGGGCAAGGTGCCGGCCGACAAGGCGGGCCCGGGCGAGACGTACGGCCGCTACGGCCAGTACCCGGGCCGGTATGACCGGCTGTCCCTCTACGGCGACGGGAACGGTGTCCTGGGCGCCGCGTCGCCCGACCCGGCGGCCCTGTTCGCGGCGCTGAAGAGCGCGAACGCGACCATCTCGGAGAACCCCGACGGCACGCTGCACTTCGGCTACACGACGTCGGACAAGGTCGGGTCGACCACCACGGCCGGTGACGTCACGCTCGACGGTGACGGCCGGATCGCGAAGGTGGCCCTCACCGGCACCTGGCAGTCGACGGCGAAGGGCCGGCTCGACACGGGCACGTTCGGCTCGACGCTCGAACTCTTCGACTATGGCGTCACGGTGACGGTGAAGCGCCCGACCGACGTCGTCAAGGTCAAGCAGTAGCCGGCCTCCCCACCGGCGACGAAGTTGCCCGCGACCCGGACGGTCGCGGGCAGCTCCGCGTCAGCGTGCGGGCGCGGGAACAGCTGACGAGGGCGCGCGCAGCCGCCACCAGGCGCCGCCGACCAGGGCAAGGACGATCACGCTGATCGCCACGTCACCCACCAGGGCCGCCGCCGGCGTCGCCGGGGCATAGGTGGGCACGGCGTACGCGTACGCGGCCGCGACGAGCAGGCTGACCGAACCGGCGGCGAGCACGTGCCGCTGCCCCCAGCCTGGTCTGCGGGACCAGCGCATGAGCAGCACGGCGGCGGCCGCCGACAGGGCCAGCGCGAGTGCGATCCCCGGCCAGCCGGGGGCGAGCCCGGCGCCCGCGTAGGCGACGGCGACCGTGAGGCCGACCCAGGCGGGACGCGGTGTGGGCCGGGTGGCGTGGTCCGCGGGCCGGGGCCTGCGCAGCAGGGCGGTGGCGATCAGGGCCAGTGCGACAGCGGCGGCGAACGCCAGCTGTGCCGGGGCGGCCAGGAAGTTCTTGCGGCCGCCGTCGTCGGCGAAGACCAGCAGGCTGCCGCCGAGCCAGAGCACGGCGACGACGGCGAGCCCCGGCCGGCCCAGCCACGGCCGAAGCCGCCGGTCGGCACCGAGGTAGGACTCGACGAGCGCGATCGCCGCGCAGATGCTGAGCGCCACGTGGTTGCCCACGTAGTCGACCGCCTGCCGGGCGCTGAACCCGAGGCCGGGCACCGTCGTCTGCTGGGCGACAGCCTGGGTGTCGGCGAACTCGGTGTCGTCGAGGAAGCCGGGGTTGAACAGTGACTGGTCGACCAGGCCGGCCTGGATCACGCCGAACGCGGAGGCGAGCAACACGATCCCCGGCCAGCCGAGGCCGAGCCGCCGGGCCGCCTCCCGGATCAGCAGGGCGGCGCCCCCGTACATGGGGGCGAGCACGAGGACTACGAACGGCATGCCGGTTAGGGTGAAGCCGCCCCAGGCGCACTCGGCGGTCCAGGGGGCGAGCAGCAGGAGCGCGACGGCGGGCGGAAGGCGCTTGGCTGTCATGCCCGTACCGTGCCCGGCCGGCCCGGACCACCGAAACGGCCATCGGCCGACGGACCCGCGACCAAAGTCGACGGTCGCGGGTCCGGTCGTCGGTGTCAGCGGCGGGCGGCGTCCCAGGCGGCGCTGCTCCGGAAGTACGTGTCGTAGAGCTCCTGCACCTCCAGCAGGCTCTCCGGCGGCACCTTGCCGTAGGCGATGCGCTCCAGGTGGCGGAAGTACCCGAACCGCTCGACGCCGGGGGTGATGACGATCGTGATCAGGGACATCGCGCTACTCCTGTCGTGGCGGTGCGGGTCAGAGGGCGAACAGCAGGGCGGCGTTGAGCAGGACGACCACGGCGGTGGCGAAGTGGACGCCGAAGGCGACAGCCTTCCGGCCGTGGCGCAGCACGATGAGGGTGTCTCCCAGCGGGTTGATCGCGACGATCAGCAGGTACCAGGCGACCGCCTCGGCGCTGGTGAAGGCGATGAGCGCGAGGCCGAGCAGGCCGTAGCTCAGGTCGCGCAGGCCCTTGATCGTGAGGTACGCCGGGTCCTCGTCCGGCTTGACCGGGACGCCGTAGCCGGCGGCCGAGGCCTGCGGCGCCAGGAGAAATCGGGCGCCGATGAGGACGCAGAAGAGGCTGAGGACGACGGCGAGCCCGTAGGCGATGGTGCTGAGCATGGTCGGCTCCTATTGCTAGCGCTGCTAGATCCGAGAGCGAAGCTAGCAGAGCGACGGCAGTTTGGCTAGCGGTGCTAGAGTTCGGTCATGTCGATTCAGGCGCGGCGGGAGCGGGAGCGGGCGGAACGGGAGCGGGCGATCATCGCCGCGGCCCGGGAACTGGCCGAGGCGGAGGGCTGGGACGCGGTCACCACGCGCCGGCTCGCCGCCGAGATCGAGTACAGCCAGCCGGTCCTCTACAGCCACTTCAAGGGCAAGGGCGCCATCATGGCCGCTGTCGCCGTGGAGGGCTGCGCTGATCTGGCCGACGAACTCGCCGCCGCCCGGGCCGCCGCGACCGGCCCGCGGCAGGCGGTGGCCGGCATCGCCACGGCGTACGCCGAGTTCGCCGAACGCCGGCCCGCGCTCTACGACGCGATCTTCAACCTGCCCACCGATCTGTCCTTCGCCACCCAGGAAACGCCGGTCGAGCTGGTCCGGGCCTTCGCCGAACTGGCCCAGACCCTGCATCCCTTCGCGGGTGACGACAATCTGGAGACGTTCACCGAGACGTTCTGGAGCGGGCTGCACGGCCTGGTCACGCTGATGCGCAACGGCCGGCTCCGGCGGGAGGAACACGAGCGGCGGCTGGCCATCCTGGTCGACCGGTTCACCCGGCTAGGGTGAGCTGACCGCCAGGGAGGAGTGCACCCGATGGCCGACCCCGCACCCGTCGCCGTCGCGACCGGCGAGCCGCTGCTCAGCTACCTCGACGGCGCCACCGGCGAGCGCACCGACCTCACGGCGCAGCAGTTTGGCGCGTGGGCGGCCCGCAGCGCCGGGCTCCTCCGGGACGGCTGCGGGCTGCGCCCCGGCGACCGGGTCGCCGTGCTGCTGCCGCCGCACTGGCGCACCGCGGCCGTGCTCATCGGGGCCTGGTCGGTCGGGCTGGCGGTCTCGTTCCGGCCCCGGGCCCTGGCCGGGCTGCCGGTCCTCGAACCGGGTGCCGACCGGCCGTACGACGCCGTGTTCGTCACCCCGGAACGCCTCGACGACTGGCTGGAGGACGTGCCCGAGGGGACGCACCGCTACCTCGTCGGCACCGGCCCCGGCCCGCTGTCCCAGGTGCCCCTCGGGTGGCTGGACTGGTCCGCCGAGGTGCTGCGCCACCCCGAGATCGCTCCGGACCTGGGCGCTCTCCGCCCGTCCGATCCGGCCAGCCCGGACGGCACCAGCTACGGCGAGTGGGGCGCGGTGTCCCGGGAGTACGCCAGGCAGCTCGATCTGCGCGCCGGTGACCGGCTCCTGGTCGACGCGGCCGAGCACGAGCAGCCGCTGAAGTGGCTGCTCGCCCCCCTCGCGGCCGGCGCGTCCGTGGTGCTCTGCGCCAACCTCGACCCGGCCGACCGCGACGCCCGCGCCGCCGCCGAGCAGGCCACCCGGGTGCTGTGAGCCGCGCCCGCTGGTGCAGGGGGGCGCGGTTGGCTGGAGCCGCCAGGTCGCCGAGGTGGCGGGGTCCCGCGTCGGCTGATGGCGCCACTTCGCCGAGCTGGTGTTCCACGTCGGCGTGAGGCGGCGGATCCTAGCCGGGCCGGCGTCGCGCGGAACGCCTTCACGCGAACGCCGCCAGTGGCCCTCGTCCGCTTCTAGCGTGCAAGCGTCGGTGAGGCGAGCCCGAGGAGCGGCCGGATGAACGCCAGCGGATCGGCAGCGTCGTTCACGGACCTGCGGCAGGTCGACGCCGGTGTGCTGAACGTCGGATACGTCGACGCCGGCCCACCGGACGGGCCGGTGGTGCTCCTGCTGCACGGGTGGCCGTACGACATCCACAGCTTCGCCGAGGTCGTACCCCGGCTGGTGGCCGCCGGTCACCGGGTGCTCGTGCCGCACCTGCGCGGGTACGGCACGACGCGGTTCCGGTCGGACGACACCATGCGCAACGGCCAGCCGGCGGCCCTGGCCCTGGACGCCGTCGCGTTCCTGGACGCCCTCGGAGTGCCGAAGGCGACGCTCGCAGGGTTCGACTGGGGCGCCCGCACGGCCGACATCATCGCGGCGCTGTGGCCCGAGCGCTGCCAGGGCCTCGTCTCGGTGAGCGGCTACCTGATCGCGAGCCAGGAATCGGGGCGCACACCGCTGCCGCCGCCGGCCGAACTCGCCTGGTGGTACCAGTTCTACTTCGCCACCGACCGCGGCCGGGACGGCTACGCGAAGAATCTCGACGGCTTCGCCAAACTGATCTGGCGGACGGCGTCCCCGAAGTGGGCCTTCGACGACGAGACGTTCAACCGGAGCGTCGCCTCGCTGCACAACCCCGACCACGTCGACGTCGTGATCCACAACTACCGCTGGCGCCTCGGCCTCGCCCCCGGTGAGCCCCAGTACGACGAGGTCGAGCAGAAGCTGGCCGCGAACCCGAGCATCGGGGTACCCACCATCACTCTCGAAGGCGACGCCAACGGCGCGCCCCACCTCGACCCGTCCGTGTATGCCGGGCGCTTCTCCGGCCGGTACGAGCACCGGACCGTGAGTGGCGGCATCGGGCACAACCTGCCGCAGGAGGCGCCGGAGGCGTTCGCGGACGCGGTGTTGCAGGTCGCGAGCTGACCCCCTGAGGCGTCCGTCACGGATCACGGGCATCCACCGTGCCCGCGCGCTGTGCAAGGCTGGTGATCATGACGAACGCGCTCGTACTCGCCGGTGGCGGCGTGGCCGGGATCGCCTGGGAGCTGGGCGTCCTCCGTGGTCTCGCCGACGCCGATCCCGCCCTCGCCGACCGGATCCTCGCCGCCGACCTGATCGTGGGCACCTCCGCCGGTTCCGCGGTCGCCGCGCAGATCACCAGCGGCGTTCCGCTCGACGACCTGTACGCGGCCCAGCTGCGCCCGGAGACCGCCGAGATCGAGGTCGACGTCGACACGGAGAAGCTCTTCGCCGACTACGCCGCCGTGCTGACCGGCGTGTCCGGGCCGCAGGAGGCCCGCCGCCGGTTCGGCGGGATCGCCCTCGCCGCGCAGACCGTCGACCCGGCCCTCCGGCTCGCCGCGATCGACGCCCGGCTCCCCGTGAAGGAGTGGCCGGACCGGCAACTGCTGCTGCCCGCCGTCGACGCCGAGACCGGTGACGAGGTGATCTTCACCCGCGAGTCCGGCGTGACCCTGCGCGACGCCGTCGCCGCGAGCTGCGCCGTACCCGGCATCTGGCCGCCCGTCGCGATCGGCGACCGCCGCTACGTCGACGGCGGAGTGCGCTCCATGACCAACGCCGACCTGGCCGCCGGGGCCGACCGCGTGCTGGTCATCCGGCCGGCGCTCGCGGACACGCCGCAGCCGTGGGGCGACCTCGACGCCGAGATCGCCGCCCTCGCCCCGGCCACCGTCCACGTGATCAGCGCCGACCAGGCGTCCGTCGACGCATTCGGCACCAACGCGCTGTCACCCGCGACCCGGGCAGCGTCCGCCCGCGCCGGGCGGGCCGTCGGCGTCGTGCACGGCGCCACCGTCGCGGCTATCTGGAACTGAGGCGCTTGTTGCCGGAGGTGGGCACATCTGTCGCAGGCGTTCCCGGACGCGCGGTGGCAGACCCGTTCCCGCCTCCGGTCAGCCTTGGCTGGCCCGGTCGACGCCCTTGTGCACCCGGACCGTGCGGTCGACAAGCTCGCGCAGGGCGCTCTCGTCCACGTCATCAAGCCGCTTCAGGTAGAGGCAGCCCTTGCCGGTCTTGTGCGGGCCGAGCCGGGCCAGCACCGACGGATAGCGCTCCTCGTAGCCACCCACCAGGTAGACGACGAGCTGCTGCTTGCGCGGCGAGAAGCCCACCAGCGGCCAGTCGCCCGTGCGCCCGCCCGCGTAGGTGTAGCGGTAGGTGCCGAAGCCCACGATGCTCGGGCCCCACATGACCGGCGGCTCGCCGGTGACCTCGCGCAACAGGGCGCAGAGGCGCTCGGCGTCGGCCCGGCGGCGGTCGTCCGGCACGGCCGCCAGGAAGTCGTCGACGCTGGCGTCGGTCGGCACGGTCACCGGCTGCTTCGAGGTCGCCATGTGCTGATGCTCCCAGGCGAGTACGACAACGAATCCGGTTGACACCGGTCCCGGACGCGGGGCCTACTGCCCAGCGGCGACTGTCATCCGGGGGTGGGGCGTGGACGGGCTCATCTGGAAAGAGTTCGGCGAGGAGCACCTCGGGGAGCTGACCCGGCTGGCCGAGGCATGTCTGGCCGTCGACGGTGGGTTGCCGCTGTTCGCCCGTACCCCGTTGTTGCGGGCGCGGCTGCTCCAGACGCGTACCCTCGGCGCCTGGCACGACGGCGGCCTGGTCGCGGCCGTGGGGGTCGGCCTCGGCGGGCAGCCGGCCACCAGCACCGGCCTGGTGCATCCGGACTGGCGGGGGCGGGGTCTCGGCGGGCGGTTGGTGAGCTGGGCCGGCGAGCAGGCGGGTGACGCCGACCTGCTGGTGACCACCGAGTCGTGGAGCCCGGGCGCGGACACGCTGTTCACGGCGCGCGGCTTCGGGCGGACGTTCACCGAGTGGGTGCAGCGGCACGACCTCCGCTCTCTTCCTGAGGTCGCTCGTCCCGACGGTGTGACCACCGAGCCGGTGACGCTCGGCCCGGAGCTGTTCTCGACCTACTGGGCGTCGTTCGCCGACCGGCCCGGCTTCGGCTCGCCCAACGCGAGGAGTGGCTGGGTGAGTTGGGGGAGGACGACGAGTACCGGGCGGATCTGTCGCTCATCGCGCGTGGTCCCGACGGGGCTGCCGTGGGGTTCGTCAACGTCATCGACAACTGGATCGACCAGGTCGGTGTCGTGCCCGGGTGGCGGGGGCGGCGGGTCGGGGCGTATCTGGTGGCTGGTGCACTGCGGGGTCTGGCGGCGGACGGGGCGCGGGAGGCGTGGCTCTGCGTCAACGACAACAACCCGGCGGCGGAGCTGTACCGGCGGCTCGGGTTCCAGGACTTCGGCCGGCGGGCTCGCTACCTGTGCCGCCGTTCGTAGCCTTTGGGCGCGCTCGGCCTTCGTGGAGGCCGAGCGCGCTGGTTGTGCTTGTCTTCGGGCCGGTCCGGGGCTTACTGGAAGAGCCGGCCGGGCCGGGTGGCCTTCGCCTTGGTGATCAGGGAGTCTCCCCGTCTACGGCGCACCTGGATGCTCTTTGTCGCCCTCTTGATCGGGGTGAGAATTCTGTCCTTCATCGGGTGCCTCTCTTCTCTTCGGAGATGGCGCTTCCGCGGCAGGGCGTCTCCCGACCTGCCTCCAGTGCGCGTACCCGGTGGGGCGGCCGCCATTCCGCCGGCGCTGGCTGCGGCGTCGGTCGTGCTCAGCGGCGGGTGAGCCAGGGTGCGCGTCGGGCGCAGGGCGAGGTGTGGTCGACCGGCAGGGCGCACCGGCCGCTGCCGGGCAGTGGGCGGTCGCAGAAGACCCAATGGCGTACGCACTGCTGGTCCTCTTCCGAGACGGTCACCCCGCCGGGCTCTACGCGGGCGCTGAGTTGGGCCAGTAGGCGAGCTGCCGTGCGGGCGAAGATGCGGGCGCGGTGCAGGTCGGGGGCGGTGACGGGGAGGTGGATCACCCAGCGGCCGGTCATCGGTAGCGGTGGTTCGCCGATTGGGCGCTCTGCCAGGAGCGCAGGGCGTTCTTGATGCGGACGTTCTCCTCTTGGACGGCCCGCAGCGCGGTCTGCGCGACGGTGAGTTCGTCGGCGACCTGGTGGAGGAAGGTACGGATCTCGACGGGGTCGAGGCCGCGCCGGCGGACGTTGAAGCATCGCTCGCGGATCTGCCAGGGGCGGAGGGGTTGGCCTCTGGTGGCTTGTATCGGTGGTTGGCTCTCGTCGCGTCGGCCTGATAGCCGACGGATCAGGTTGCGCATGGGAAACCGCCCTTCGTCGGGGTGCGTCGAAGTGTGGTGGGGCGGCCTCCGCCGGTTGCGGTCGGCGGAGGCCGCTCTGCCCTGCGGCCTTGATACGGGTACGGCGGCAGGGCCGCGCTGGGAGCGCGGGAGGTTGAGGTCTCGACGGCGATGCGAGACCGGTACGAGAGGCGCCAACCGACCGCAGCGGCTCCGCATCACCGAGAGCGACGCTACCGATGCAGCATCACTTACGTCAAGTACCTCTTCATCCTCTTATGCCGAACCTTCATCACCAGCAGCTATGTCACCACCATCACCTCTTTCAGTAGATGCATTGCCTACTTCGAGGGCATCGATCGATACTGGGTGGGCCAACCGACCGCAAGGGGCCGCAACGTGCCTATTCCGCCCACTATGGATGAACTGCTCAACGATCTGCGGAGGAAGATCAAGGACGGAACTTACCCGCCGGGTACCTAGCTGCCCGCTGGTCGAGTGCTCGCCGACTCGTACGACGTTTCGCACTCGACTATTCAGCGGGCAATCGCGACTTTGCGTGAGCAGGGTGTGCTGGTCGGCCGGCCAGGTCGAGGCGTCTTCGTCGCGGAGTCCACTCGGCGCTGACTCTCGCCGTCGGATTAGCTCGCCCCGTTGGTCCCGTCGCGAGACCTGCCCTAAGGCCGGGTCGGCGCGGCCCTGCGCTCTGCCTGGGCAGCGCTGCGACCACGACCGGCGGAACGTTGCCAGAGGTGCGGCAGGCGGTCGTTAGAGGCTACCGGGAAAGAATTTGGCAGCCTGCTGTCGCGGCTAGCATTGGGTGCAATCCGGACGTTCGCGCAGGCCAGCAGGTGGGCTGCGTCACCTCTCCGACTCCCGGGTGGATCAACAGTGCCCGGACCGGCCAAGCGCCTAGCGCCTGTCCTGTCGATCATGGACGCCAGATGGCAGCGACCAGTCCAAGGCTGGCCGGTAGAGGGATGCGCGTTGGGCGTAGCGGGTGGCCAGATCACGCCATTGCTTGCGCCGGTTAAAGCAGCGCTCCACCACGTTGCGTCGTAGCCTCTGTCCGCGATCAGCACGTCGGGGCGCTTGCGGGGCCGGCCGGATCCGGGATCGTTGACGCGGATTGCGCCCAGCAGCGCCAATAGTTGCGGGTTGTCGCCGGCCGGGCCGGGAGTATCAGGATCGACAAGGGCCGTCCACGACAGCGACCGCGAGATGAATCGTGGTGCTCAGCCCGCCGCGTGATCGGTTGATCGCCTCGCCATCTTGCGCACCAGGCGTCGCCGCACTTGTCGGGGAGCCCAGATTTTTTCGGGCGCCAGCGGGATGCTGATGCGCCCGCACGATCGACAAATTGACGCTGATCGTCCGCCGGGGTGCCGTCGTGACCTGGGCCGCGGCCAGGATCCGATCCGAGGTGCCGTCCGCCGTTTAGCAGCGCAGGCGTTCGTGGCAGGTCTTCCACGGCCCGAAGCGTTCCGGCAGGTCCCGCCACGCCGTGCCCGTCCGCGGCTTCACCAAGATTCCGTTGATGACCGGCCGGTGATCCCGCGACCGCCCCGAGAACTCCCGGGCTCAGGCAACAGCGGCGCGATCACCGCCTACGCTTCATCGGTCAACTGACCACGACGTACCACCGGCAGATAGCCAACGATCAACCAGTACAAGATCGGCAGGACACGCCCTAGACCGAATCAATGAGCCACGAGTCGAACGCCTGGCGCATCTCACGCTGGGCTGCTCTAAGAACAAGCGCTCCACGGTATGGATCGCGGAGTCTAGCGACCCTGCTTAGCCCGAACCGCAGCTCATACTTGCTGAAGTCCAAGTTCACCGAAATTAGGTCGATGTGGGCTATACCCAGCAGTGCCTTCAGAAGTGAGGTCCTAGCCAACGGATCAGACACTGCCTCCAGCAGCGGCCGATGTTCGGTCAGCAAGTCGTGGACCCAAGCGTCCAAGTGCTTCCAACGCTCTTGCCACGACGGTACGAGGGCCGTTGGTGCTGGTCGCCCCTTGACCCATGTAGCAGTCCCATCGCCACTCACGACGCTCAGGTCAAGGACGTGCGCTGGCAGGTGAAATACACGGTTTAGTCGGACTTTACCGATTTTGGTGCGCTCCACGTCGAGATACGGGATCGAAAACCAGTGCTCGTCGCCGTAGCCGACATGACCTTCTCGAGGCCTCTTTCTACTGAAGCCTTCAAGTTGGATGGGGGCGACAGCAACCAGGCGATCGGCGTTGCGCCTACCGTCGCTCCTCACCATCAGATCACAGGGCTGACCGACTACAACGACAAACTCTGCAAGCTTCGCATCTGTCGGATCTTGGTCGCTGTCGCGCAAAACCTTGAAGATGTCGCCAGCTTCCAACGGCAGGGTCGGCCGCGCTTCGAGAGATGACTCATCAAGGTACTCAAGCCTCTGCACCCGAATAATGTCGTCACCGGGCGAAACCCCTATCTCCGCCTCAACTGGCAGAGATATTTCGTTAATGCGCATGAGAAGCCCGCCATCTTGGTGCACACGCTCACTGTTGTGGAGTGCAACCCTTATCTTGTCTTCGCAAAGGGCAACGGCAACACGAAGCAGGGTGTCAGGAGCCCACGTGCCCTCGCTAGCACGACGACCCGACAATGCCCTTTGAAGGGCATAAGGGTCGAGCTTCTCGAGTTGCTGGAAAGCGGATTCCCAGGTGCTGTGTACTGCTGATCGGATCTCAGCCGATAGCCTCTTTAGGGTCGCATTCAGTAGTGCCACCTTCAGGATACTTGGAAACTCTGAAGGGCGACCGATAAGCCTATTCTTGGCAATCACGATGAGACGTGTCGCCTCTTCACCGTACCGGCTCTTCAGGTCACGCCAAAGCTCGACCTCCCCGTCAGCGTCCGCGACGGTATGGGTGAGGAGTCCGAACCGCCAAGTTTCTGGCGCTTCCCGATACAGCCGCACAAGTTCGCGCTCACCCGCATCCGGGCCGAGCGACTCTCTATCGAAGTTTCTGTCGAGCAGCAGAAGAGTTGGAATTCCGTCCTTGAGGAGGCTGGATGACTCGCGACGCCAATCGCTTAATCTCAGCGTGAGATACTGAACAGGGATGATGTCTCTTAGCTCGTCGAGTGCAGGTGCATCCTGTGGTTCAGTCGACCCGTCCTCGGCAGTGTGGTCAGCCTCCAGAAGGAGATGCATTCTCTGTTTGATGGCTTCATCGAAACTGTCCCACGCTTCGCGCAGCTCTTCAGTGATGACCTCAATGTCATCGGTTGCCGGAAGGGCCTCTTGACTCTCGCGCCAAACATCGAGCACTTCGGAGGCCGGAAGTGCGCCGGCCACGAGACCACCGATGATCGGTTCGACCTCGACTGCGGTGGCGTACCAGTCATCAACGCAAATTACCCGGCGTATCCCAGCCGCATCGAGCAATTGCCCAACCGCCTCGACGGTTGCCGGCTCGATGGCTTCAGCGGTGGCAGCATCAGCGCTAGACACGAGGCCCCTCCAGGTCCAGCTCGAACTTGAATCGGCGGCCATGCCCGTTTTTGTCCGATAGCAAGGTGATACCGGCGTTCTCCGGCTCAAGAAGCTGAGTAACGACGAACAGCCCAAGCCCTCTACCAGTGCCATCAGGTTTCGTAGTTACGAAAGGCTCAAACATGGATATCACGACAGCAGGATCAACGCCCTTGCCGTTGTCCCAGACCCTGACTTTAGGTGCGTCGACCTCGATGTGAACGGAAGGGTGCAGGACATCCCCCGATTGAACGGAGCGCCGAAGCCAATACTCGCTGTTAATGATCAAGTTATCGAAAACCTGCGTCAACTTACCTTTGTTCATTGAGACGGAGAAGTCGTGCCCAGGGCTTGTGACGACAATGTTTATGGCCGAGGAGGCCATGCGTTCTCGGTGGTATGCCGCAATGTCCTCGCAGAACTCGCCGACTCGTATTAGCTCACGCCTTTCCCTCGTGTACCGGAGGGCGGGGTTCAGATGAGCTAGTTGGCGGCGCAAGCCGGCGGCCGAAGACGATACATACTCCAAGTATGTAAACAACGAGGGATCGCGGACTCCAGAATCTACAATCCGCTTACGCATGCTAGACGTGCGCTTCGTCAGCCGGTCTGCGATCTGTGCGACCTCGTGTGAAAGCGCCTCAGCTACCAGGCCTAGAGCAACCGCCTCCCACGCTCCCGCAAGTTGGTCCCGCAACTGATTGAGCTGCAGGCCGAGAATATCGAGTCGCGCCTTCTCAGACTCTACATCAACCAACGCCTGATTTAGCGTCGAGATTGCATTGGCAGAACTGGTGCGAGCTTCCGAAATCTCGTCGATTGCCTTTGCGACTGCGGGCGTAAGGCTTAGATAAGCGAAGGACTGCTGGTCGCCGTCGAGTTCATGTCGGAGGACTTCAGCAGCGTTACCGGTCCGGCTGGAGCTCTTCTCAATGTCAAGCAGCGTACGCCGGGCCGCCCCGGTTTTCTCCAGGCTGGCTTTGACATGGTCGATGAGCTCGTCGGGCGAGGGGGCCGCAGAGTCGGTCACCTGTATGGCTCGCCACTCGTTGACGTAGTCGTTATAGCTGCGCCTGAGGAATCCCTGGGTACGCTCAGTAAACTTCACCCACGCACTGAGCAGTGCGACGAAGCTTGCATAGTGGGGAGTAGCGGCGAAGCCCTCGCGGTCCGTCGTTTCGATCAGCTGGGCGTTGTCGCGGGCAGAGATGTCAATAAAACCCAGGGTGTTCTCAGGCTTGAGGCTGTAGTAGGACGAGCCGGAAGTCCAGCGCTTGCCTAGTCCTAGCCAGTCGCTATCTACCCCTACTCCAAATCCGTCGCGGTATACGCGTATGCCTTGCAGCGACCGCACATAGCTGCGGAACTCAGACCTCCGGTCAAATGCCCCAGTCCGATCTTCATCCAGATCAAGCGAGTCGACCTCCCCAGAGAATGGGCCCGGATCTGCCAGCTCACCGTCGGCGACTGTTGCGCCGACGTCTGCTAGATCAATCTCGGTCGCGAACTGTAGGAAGCGGCCCCGCACTGACGACGGAATTATCTTCGCCTCTTCAATCCGCGGCAGCCTATTGATGGTCAGCCATTGCCAGAAATGTTCCCCCTGGTCTTCAAGCAAAAGGCGCCGAAATAGTTCTTTGTCCTGTGGTTTACTTCCAGGCCCCGGAGCAAAGAAGCTGAGGCTTACTGATCCTGCTACCCGCAGCCTCTGGTCAGAGTAGTCCAGGGAGTACCTGAGCTCCGCGACCTCTCTGAGCTTCGAAGGCAGGCTGTATAGATCGAGCCTCGTTCCGTCGATGCTCAGCAGCACCCGGAAATCACGCTTCTCGCCATACGGTGAGATAAGGGTTGATAGCTGGCGCTGCAGTGGCGAAGCTGCTTGAGTGGTGGCTTGGCGCCATTGCTCTACTTCGTAGAGGTCCCAAATCCGCAGGACAGTGCCGGGCTTCATGGAAGCGGGAGATTCTGTAATCAATTCGAGCGTGAGATCACTCAAGCTTTCCTGCTGGGCGATCTTCGGCCACTCGATTACAACCTCATACTCAACGTCCTCCACGCGCGGACGGGTCTTGATCTCAACGACCGACCCCAATCGCTGCGCGCCCAATCGCCCAAGCCCTTTGTCGCCCAGTGGAGTCCTCTTCTTGGCGGTCTGCAGGCCATCGAGCTTCATTTGGCGCTTAATTGAATTGCTGACGGTCAGCCATCCTTTGCGGATCTGGTCCAAGGTCATGCCTGTACCGTCATCCGCAATTTCTATGCATGTTCGTCCATGTTCATCCCCGCTCGTGTCGATCTTAACCTGGGCATAGGATGCATCCGCATCATACGAATTCTTGACAAGTTCAATGAGTGCTTGCACGGAATCCGTTATCAGATCTTGCCCTAGTTTGAAGACGACGGATGGGTGGACGCCGAGCTGGACTTGCTGGCGCAGAATGCTAGTTCTATGGATCTCGCTCATGGCGCAACTCGCTAGCTAGGAGGGCGTTTCGGTTTGCTCGCCCCGAGGCGAACTCTGCATGACTAAAACACTCTCTCTGGAAATAGTTTCCACGGTCCCATTCCGCAGAGCCATCCGCTTCTTGTTCTTGGGTATCTTCCGTTCAAGTGTGACAATATGCTGCGCGCCGCGAGACTCCAGAAGTTCGCGCACGATCTGCACTGTTGGGATGTGAAGGCCGCTGATCTTTCGCTCCCCAAGCGTCCAAAACATCCAGCCCCTCGGCTTTAAATTGGAGGTAATGGGGTCCAGGCTAGCGTCTAGGTCGTGGAAGAATGCAAGGAATCTCTGCCTCGCATTTCGGGTGCGCTCCTGAAGTTGCGCAAGGCACTGAGCGATAGCGTTGGAGCGTTCGGCTAGGCTGTCGGCGTAGTGGAGTGCGCCCGACAGGCTGCCACCAAGAGCTTCGTTGTCGATTGCGTACGTAGTCGAGAGCAGGCTGGGGTCGAAGCCCGGGATGTCGGTTGCTTCAATCCATTGAAGCGGCAGGTAGCTGTGCTGCCCATACGAAACTGTCGTTTTGTTGTCACCGTACGGTGGCGAGGTCATCAGGACATCTGCTTTGCGGCCGGCAATGATATTCGCACTTGCGCGCGCGTCGCGGACTAGGCATCGTGCCTTCACATCCTGGCTGCCTGCCAGGCCCCGCAGCAATTCGTTTTGACGACGCAATTGCTTGATGTTCCGTTCAAACACGTCTTGGTAGGTGAACTGGGCGTCGATGACCCGATCCCGTGTATATTCGGTCGGGTATGCATGGAGCTTGACCGTAGAAGTCCGGCTGTTGCTCACGAGGCGCACGGTTTCGGCGAGGATCACCCATAGGGCTTGTCGATCATCGCGACTCTGAGCCTGCGTGATGGCCCTCCGAATGCGGGATAGATCGATGATCACATCCTCGCGGAACCACTTGTTGATGCCTGGGAAGTCGACCGCAGCCGACGTGGACTTAGCGTTGCTTGCCGCCTTGATGACCGAACGGCCGACGCTCTCTAATGCGTCCACATCGTAGTTGCGGGACTTGACGGTGGCGATAAGTACAGCGAGTGGATTTATGTCGGCACCGGTGAAGGAAAGGCCCCTATACCGCGCCTCGAGAAGAACTGTGCCCGAACCCATGAATGGATCGAACACACTTGTGACGT
This sequence comes from Micromonospora chaiyaphumensis, assembly GCF_900091435.1. Taxonomy (GTDB): domain Bacteria; phylum Actinomycetota; class Actinomycetes; order Mycobacteriales; family Micromonosporaceae; genus Micromonospora; species Micromonospora chaiyaphumensis. The sequence goes on along the minus strand of NZ_FMCS01000002.1, from coordinate 561,889 downwards.
CATCCTCGACACCCATCAGGTCGTCGAGCAATGCGCCTTGAAGTTGGGGGACCATCATTGCGGGATAAGCGAACAGGCCGTGGCCCAGCTCCCGCCTTCCCGCTCCGGTGTGTGACCAGTAATCCGGGCATTCCAGTTCACGCTGTTCTAGGGCGGCCTTCAGCCTGACCGCAGCTGGGGCGGACTGGTCTTCCCGCATGGGTTGACCCACAGTCGGTTCGCCCGAGGGCTTCGCCTGGCCTGCAAGCGCGTCTGAGGCAGTCTGTCGGCTTCCAGACAGACAGCTAGCGGTGTTTGTGCTACCTGGTCTCACGGCTAGCTGCTCCACAGCATGATCCTAGACATTCGGTGCGCCGGATGTCTGCCTCCGATGTGTCCCTCTCAGATAATTGACCAAGAGGTCGACGCGCCGGCTCACATCGTCGTGAGGGAACAGGCCGTGTAGCGCCTCCTCGGCGGCAGAAGCGGAAAGAGCTGTTCGGCCGGACTGAGGCTGTTGCCGGTGCTAGTCGACGCTCGGCAGCTTCGGCCCGAGGACGTCGTCGGCGTCCACGATGGTGTATGCGTACCCCTGCTCGGCCAGGAACCGCTGCCTATGAGCCGCGTACTCCGTGTCGATCGTGTCCCGCGACACCACGGTGTAGAAGTGCGCCTGCCGCCCATCCGCCTTCGGCCGCAGCACCCGCCCCAACCGCTGCGCCTCCTCCTGCCGCGACCCGAAGGTCCCCGACACCTGAATAGCGACGGCAGCTTCAGGCAGGTCAATGGAGAAGTTCCCGACCTTGGAGATGACCAGCGTCTTCACCTCACCCGACCGGAACGCGTCGAACAACCGCTCCCGCTCCTTGTTGGTCGTCGACCCCTGCACGATCGGCGCGTCCAGATACTCCCCGAGCTGGTGCAACTGGTCGATGTACCCGCCGATGACGAGCACCTGCTCGTCCGGATGCCGCTCTACGAGCGCCCGAACCACAGGCAGCTTCGTCCGGGCGGTGGCCGCCATCCGGTATCGCTCCTCGGCCTCGGCCGTCGCGTACGCCATCCGCTCCGCGTCGGTCAGCGTCACCCGGACCTCGGTGCACTCGGCCGGGGCGATCCAGCCCTGCTGCTCGATGTCCTTCCACGGCGCGTCGTACCGCTTCGGCCCGATCAGGCTGAACACGTCGCCCTCGCGGCCGTCCTCGCGTACCAGAGTCGCCGTGAGGCCGAGCCGGCGGCGGGCCTGGAGGTCCGCGGTGAACCGGAAGATCGGCGCGGGCAGGAGGTGCACCTCGTCGTAGACGACCAGGCCCCAGTCGCGGGCGCCGAACAGGTCGAGGTGGGTGAAGGCGCCCTTCTTGCGGGAGGTCAGCACCTGGTACGTGGCGATGGTGACCGGGCGGATCTCCTTGCGCTCGCCCGAGTACTCGCCGATCTCGTCCTCGGTGAGCGACGTGCGGGCGATCAGCTCGCGCTTCCACTGCCGGCCGGCGACCGTGTTGGTCACCAGGATCAGCGTGGTCGCTTTGGCCTCGGCCATGGCCGCTGCCCCGACGAGGGTCTTGCCGGCGCCGCAGGGGAGCACCACCACGCCGGAGCCGCCGGCCCAGAACGCCTCGACGGCCTCCCGCTGGTACGACCGCAGCGTCCACGGCTTGCCGCCGTCCTTGCCCGCCTCGGCCAGCTCGATGGGGTGCGCCTCGCCGTCGACGTAGCCGGCCAGGTCCTCGGCGGGCCAGCCGAGCTTCAGCAGCGCCTGCTTGAGCCGGCCGCGCTCGGAGGGGTGCACCTGGATGGTGTCGTCGTCAAGCTTCGCGCCGAGCATCCCGGCGAGCTTCTTGCTCTTGGCGACCTCGACGAGCACCACCCGGTCCAGGGCGCGGAGCACCAGGCCGTGCGCCGGGTCGTTGGCGAGCTGGAGCCGGCCGTAGCGGTCCATCGTCTCGGCCACGTCGACCAGCAGCGCGTGCGGCACCGGGTAGCGGGAGTACTTGATCAGCGTGTCCACCACGCCCTCGGCGTCGTGGCCGGCGGCCCGGGCGTTCCACAGCCCGAGCGGGGTGAGCCGGTAGGTGTGCACGTGCTCGGGGGAGCGCTCCAGCTCGGCGAAGGGCGCGATGGCCATCCGGCACGCCTGGGCGTCGGGGTGGTCGATCTCCAGCAGCAGGGTCTTGTCCGACTGCACGATCAGTGGTCCACCGCTCACGCCAGCGTCCTCTCCAAGAGCCGGAAATTCTCGCCCGCACGGCGGCTGACCTGCCGAAGGCGGACCATCCAGTGTTGCACGCCGACAGGTGTCCGGAAAAAGTCTCGCTGGACCTGCAACGTCACACTGCTCCCGTACGTCTAGCAAGCGGGACAACTGTCCAGGGGGAGGGCCCATGAAGCGTGTCCGGTTCGCCGTCCGGGCCGTCTGCCTGGCAGCGGTCGTGCTGGTCGGCGTCGGTGCGTGCGCGCGCGATCCGCAGGGCGACGGGACCGGGGCCGCCGCCCCGGCGCCCGTCGGCGTGACGGAGGAGGCATCGGGGGCGAGCGCGCCGCCCACGCCGGAGCAGCCGGCCGCGTCCCCGACGGCGACGCCGAGCCGGCCGGCCACGCCGAAGCCGAGCCGCACCACGCCCAAGCCGACCACGCCGAAGCCGACCAAGCCCGCCGGGTGCCCGGAGGGGGAGCAGCAGAAGGCCGTGGAGACGTATCTGAGCCGGCTGGGCGGTTTCGGGACGCTGAGCGTGGACGGGAAGCAGTCGGCCGCCGACTGCGCCGCGATCAAGAAGTTCCAGCTCCGGTACGGCATCAGCCCGGCCACGGGTCGCGCCGGCCCCACCACGTACGACGTGGCGAAGCGGCTGGCGAACACCGACACGGGGCGCTGCAACGCGGGCTCCCGCACCACCTTCTGCGTCGACCTGACCCACCAGACCGTCTGGGCCATGCGCGGCGGGAAGGTGGTCATGGGCCCGACGGTCACCCGCACCGGCATGGCGGGCTACGCCACCCCGACCGGCACCTACTCGGTCGGCGGGAAGAACATGCGCGAGTGGTCCAACCCGTACGAGGTGTGGCTGCCCTACTGGCAGCGGTTCAACGGCGGCATCGGCTTCCACGAGACGACGACCTACCTGCACAACGGCTCGATCGGCTCGCACGGCTGCGTGAACCTGCTGCACCGCGACGCCGTACGCCTCTGGGAGCTGGGCTCGGTCGGCACCCGGGTGGTCGTCTTCGGCCACCGCCCCGGCACCTGATACCCCGCCGTCCGTGACCCGCGCGCCCGGTTCAGGGTTTTATCCCCTGTCCGGGTGACCCCCTCCGGTGCCACGCTGGAGGCCGGGTCCACCACGGTGCGGGGGAGGGGCTGCAGATGACGGTCGACCACGACGTGCTTCCCGAGGACGACCGGGCGCGCCAGCCGGAGGTCTCACCGGCGGCCCTGTTCGGCTACGCGGCCGCCGCCACCGGCATCTTCGGCTGGTTCCTGTTCGGGTTGCTGGTGCAGCGGCAGGGCTTCGTCGACTCGGTCGGCGAGTCGGCCGGTGCCGCGTTCGCCCTGCTGCTGGCGGTCTCGGTGGTCGGCACCCTGCGCCGCAACGGCGACTAGTCCTCCAGCACCGCCGCGGTGATCCGGTGCAGCGCGAAGGTGTGCAGCATCTCGGTGCGCTCGTCCTCGGCGCGCAGGTAGCCGGCCCCCATCGAGACCGGCCGGACCAGCCGGGACCCGGTTGCCCCGTGCGCGTCGACGTAGCCGACCCAGACCAGCGCCTTGTCCCGTACCGCCTGCTGAAGCACTGCCAGGGCGTCGCTGTGGGTGTGCGCCGGCCCCGGGCCCTTGCGCGCCGTCCCCCGGACCACGTCCGGGGCGCGCCGCGCCGCGCGGGCCGCCGCGTCGCCCCGGCGGATCTGCTCGACCACGCCGAGCAGGCGGGGCATCGGCAGCCGCGGCGCCGCGAGCGGGTCGAGGGTACGGCCCGCCGCGTGCACCCGGGCCGGTGCCCGCCGCGTCTTCGGCCGGGCGAGCACGGCAGCGCCGCCCGCATCCTCGGCGACCGGCGCGTAACCGGCGTCGCGCAGCGCGGTCAGCATCCGGTTCACCTGGTACGGGGTGATCAGCACCGTCGGCGCCAGCCGGCGGAAGGCCAGCGCCTCCAGCCGCCTGTCGGCCTGCACCTCGGTGAGCAGCGCCTCGTCGTCGCTGCGCACGTAGCCGCCGGCCGAGCCGACCCGCAGCCCGCCGTGCTTGCGCGCCACGTCGTCCACCAGGTAGGTCAGCCCCTGCGGCACCGGGGTACGCGACCGGCGGCGGAACAGCGCGTGCAGGTCGTCGGCCGAGTAGCCGGCGTCCAGGGCGCGCCGGACGCTGGCCGTGGTGACCCGGTAGACGCTCGCCCCGCCGGCCGACTCGTGCTCGGCCACCACGTCCAGCTCGCCGGCGAGCGCCGGGTCGGGCGGGCCGGGCACCACCACGGTCAGGTCGGCCTGCACGAGGAAGTGGTCGACGGGTGCGGGCAGCAGCGCGTCCAGCGCGCGGACGGCGGTGGACGGCTCGCCCGACTCGGCCTCGGAGTGCAGCCCGAGCGGGTCGGCGGCCCGCTCGTCGGCGTCGCTCAGCTCGGCCAGCAGCAGCCGCCCGTACGAGGTCAGCGCCCCGAGCCCGGTCACCCCGAGCTGGGCCGCCTCGGCCAGCACCTCGCGGTGCGCCGCCTCCCGGCCGCGGGCGCGCCGGGGCGCCCGCCAGTCCAGCAGCTCCAGCACCTCCTCCGGGGTCGGTGCGGTGCCCGGGGGCAGGTCGGCCAGCTCGGCGAGCACGGACCGCCGGGCGGCCGGCGCGCCGGCCCGTTCGGCCTCGGCCGAGAGCACCGAGATCGGCCGGTCCCGGTCGTCGCGCTGGCCGACGAGGCCCACCTGGCGGGTCATCATGAGCCACGCCCGGGCCAGCTGCTCCCAGCGCTGGGCCAGTGAGGCGGCCCGCCACACCTCGTACCCGCCGGTGGGCAGGATCTGCTGGTCGCCCCCGTACCGGGTGGTGACCGACCCGGTCAGGTCCAGCTCGCCGGCCAGCCCGGCCGCGTAGGCGACCTCGAAGAGCAGCGCGGTGGTCGGGTCGTCCAGCCCGAGGTTGCGGGCCAGCCGGCGCAGGTCGCGGACGCCCACGCCCCCGGACCGCAGCACCGGGGCCGGCTCGGCGGCCAGGGCCTCCAGCAGGGCCTCGGTGTGCCGGACCACCTCCATGGTCTGCCCGGCGCCGGCCGAGTCGACGGACTTGGCCTCCCGCGGCGGGCTCGACACCTCGGGCGGGGTGGTGCGCATCGGGCCGAGCGGGCCGGTGTCCCGCCGCAGCAGCAGCCCGACCTCGCGGGGCAGTTCGACGCTGCCGCCGCCCTTGACGGCCGACATCCGGACGAGCAGCCGGTGCTCCACGAGCCAACGGATCGGGGAGCCGGTCGCCGCCCCGCCGTTGACCAGGTCGGGCGGGAGGACGTCCTCCTCGCCGGTGGCGGGGGCCTCCAGCGCGCCCGGGGGCACGGTGCCGACCGGCGGCCCGGCGGCGAGCCGGTCCAGGATCGCCCGGGCCGAGGGCGGCGCGGCCAGCAGCGTCCGCCGCAGCTTCGCCGGGTCCGTGCACACCGCCGCCGCGCGCGGGTCCAGCTCCGCGGCCGGCCGGCCCAGACCCGCGAGGTACGGGGACACCTCGTCGACGCCACCCACCACGTGCAGGTCGTGCTCCGGCCCGTACAGGAGGAAGAGCGCGCGGAGCCGGTTCACCGCGCCGCGGACCGCGGCCGGGGCGGGCGGGTGCGGGCCGGAGGTGGCCAGGGCCAGGATGGCCTCGGTGGCGGTGCCGCCGCCCTCCGGATCCCGGGTGAGCCGGGCGGCGTCCAGGATCTGGAGGGTGAACTGGTCCAGCCCGTCGAGCGCCCGCGCCACGGAGACCCGCGACTGGGCGCGGATGGCGAGGGCGGAGACGTCTGCCGGCACCGGTACGACGAGGTCCGGCCGCAGCTGGAGGAGGGCGGCCAGGGACTCGTCGGGAAGGGTCCGCAGGTGGTCGGCGAATGAGGTGGTCATCGTCGTTCCACGCTAGCCCGGCCGGGGCCGGTCGCGCCCCTCGGACGGGTACGTTCTCGACATGCCCTCGCTCATGGTCGGCTTCGACCTCGACATGACCCTTGTCGACTCGCGCCCCGGCATCGCGGCCGCCTACCGGGCGCTGACCGCGCAGACCGGTGTGCCCGTCGACGCCGAGCTGGCGGTTTCCCGCCTCGGACCGCCGCTGCGCACCGAGATCGCGCACTGGTTCCCGCCCGAGCAGGTCGAGGAGGCGGTCCTCGCCTACCGCGAGCTGTACCCGGCGTACGCGATCACCCCGAGTCTGCCGCTGCCCGGCGCGGAGGCCGCGATCAAGGCGGTGCACGCGCGCGGCGGCCGCGTCATGGTGGTGACCTCCAAGATCGGCCGGCTGGCGAAGCTGCACCTCGACCACCTCGGCCTGGCCGTCGACGAGCTGGCCGGCGACCTGTTCGCCGAGCAGAAGGCGACCGCGCTGCGGGAGCACGGCGCCACCCTCTACGTGGGCGATCACGTGGCCGACATGGCCGCAGCGCAAGCTGCGGGAATCCCGGGCGTGGGAGTGGCGACCGGCCCCTGTACGAGGGATGAGCTGAGCGCCGCCGGAGCGCACGTGGTGCTGGATGATCTCACCGAATTCCCGGGGGCGCTGGACCGGATCATCGGGCTAGCCTTGGAGGGGTAGAGGTTCCGAGCGAAGCAGGGGTTTCAGGTGCCGACGGGTCGAGTGAAGTGGTATGACGCGGCCAAGGGATACGGGTTCGTCACCAGTGACGAGGGTGGCGACGTATTCCTGCCCAAGGGCGCGCTACCGGCGGGTGTCGCCGACCTGAAGGGCGGCCAGCGGGTCGATTTCAGCGTGGTGGACAGCCGGCGGGGCGCCCAGGCCATGGGGGTCAAGCTGCTGGAGGCGCCGCCCTCGGTGGCGGAGCTGCGCCGGCGGCCGGCCGAGGAGCTGCACGGCCTGGTCGAAGACATGATCAAGGTGCTGGAGGCGAAGGTCCAGCCGGACCTGCGCCGGGGCCGCTTCCCGGACCGGAAGACCGCGCAGAAGATCGCTCAGCTGGTCCACGCGGTGGCGCGCGAGCTGGAGGTCTGAGGGACGAGCCCGGCGTCGGCGGCCCGGCCCAGCAGCGCCTCCACGGCGGCGAAGCCGGCCTCTCCCAGGTCGGCGGTGAACTCGTTGACGTAGAGGCCGATGTGCCGATCCACCACGTCGGGCTCCATCTCCTGCGCGTGCGCGAGCACGTACTCCCGGCTGGCCTCCGGGTCGGCCCACGCCTGCCGCACCGACTCGCGGATCCAGGCCGCGGCCTCGACCGGGTCGACCGCGCCCTTGCGGGCCAGGATCGCGCCGAGCGGGATCGGCAGCCCCGTGTCGCCCTCCCACCACTCGCCCAGGTCGACCAGGGCGGTCAACCCGTGCCGCGGGTAGGTGAAACGCGCCTCGTGGATGACCAGCCCGGCGTCGTACCGCCCGGCCGCCACCCCCGGCATGATCTCGTGGAACGGCACGACCTCGATCCGCGCCGGAGCCTGGTCGGCAGCCCAGAGCCGGAACAGCAGGTACGCCGTGGTCCGCTCACCCGGCACCGCCACCGTCGCGCCGGACAGGTCGGTCCGGTCGCCGCGGGTGAGCACCAGCGGACCGCAACCCCGGCCCAGCGCGCCCCCGCAGGGCAGCAGGTGGTAGTCGTCGAGTAGCCACGGCAGCGCCGCGTAGCTCACCTTCACGAGGTCGAACGCCCCACGCTCGGCGGCCGTGTTGGTGACGTCCACGTCGGCGTAGGTCACCTCGACGGCCGGCGCGCCGGGCACCCGGCCGTGCACGAGGGCGTCGAAGACGAAGGTGTCGTTGGGGCAGGGCGAGATCGCCAGAGAGAGTGCCACGCCCCCACCGTAACCCCGCCCGATCCGGTGCCCGCCACCCCGACCCCGCCAGGTGTGACGGGCGACCTGTCGAGCCTGTCGGCCCGTCAGCCCCCGGGACCCGCAACGGCGTGCCGGCGTTGGGTGGGCCTCGCCGCCTCGGCTTGGGACCTCTCGTCAGCCGCTAGGAACTTGATGACGTGAATGGATCGCGGCAGTCCGTTGACAACGTGCGCCCGATGCATGGCGTCGGCGTTTTGGGGCCGGTGCGCCGAGTCCGCCGCTGCGCCGAGTCCGCCGCTGCGCCGAGTCCGCCGCTGCGCCGAGTCCGCCGCTGCGCCGAGTCCGCCGGTTCGCCGGTTCGCCGGTGCGTCGAGTGCGTCGAGTTCGCCGGTGCGCCGGCTCACCGCTCGGCCTGGGCACCTGTTGTCCAGCGGCTAGGAACTTGATGACGTGAACGGGTCGGGGCATGCCCCCGGCCACGTGCGCCCGGGGTCGTGACGTCCGCAGCAGCCCTGGCCTGACCCGCCTGGGACCTCAGTGATGTTGTCAACGAGCACACCGGAGCCGCACTGCCTGAGGTCCTGACTCGTCCACGTCATCAAGTTTGTAGTCGCCAGCGACCTCACCCGTCCCCAGCCACCGCTGTTTTCCACATGGTTATCCACAGGTGGAAAGGCCGGGTTGAGGGTGGTCGCGGCAGCGCCCCAACATGGCTCGGTGACCGACGCCGAGTCCGTGACCGACCTGGCTGCGACCCTGCGGGCACTGCGCCGCGCCGCTGATCTGAGCCAGCGGGAGCTGGCCTGCAAGTCCGGGGTGCCGCAGGCCACGATTGCCCGCATCGAGTCGGGGCAGTCGTCGGATCCGAGCTTTCGCACCGTCGAACGTCTCTTCGGTGCCGTGGCCGGTCGGATCGTTCTCGAAGGGCCGGTGACCGGCGAGTTGGCGGCGGTGCCGCACGAGGACCTGCGGGACGCGGCGGGGCGGCACTGCCCCGCCCACCTGGACGCCCGCGAGGTGCGTGAGCCGAAGGACTGGCCCGGTGCCTGGTGGGCGCACTGGTTCAACGTGCCACCAAACCGCTGGCCGCAGTTGCCGGCCGTGACGTTCCGGCTCGATCGCACCATGCGGGACCGGGACCGGCAGCGTGAGCGGGTGCGCAGCGACTACCTGGTCCGCCGACACGTCGATCCGGCTCTGCCGTCGACCTCCTGGCGGTTCGTCGCCGAGTTGCCGGATGGTGATCTCGTCGGTGAGCTGCGTGCGCACGAACGCAGCTCCGACCTGCTCATCGGGCATCCCGAGCTGGGTCAGCGGCAGATCGTGGTGGACGGTGTGCTCGTCGCGCCGGCTTACCGCTTGCTGGGCATCGGGCGCCGGCTGGTCGCCGCGTTTTTGGCGGAGATGGACCGGGCCGGCGTGCGGTCGGCGCACGCGATCGCCGAGAGCGGCGGCGCGAGCTTCCTGCTCGCCTGCGGATTCGAGTTGGAGGCGAGCCGGCCGGCGGCCTTGCGCTTCGAGCGGCCGGTCCGCCGCGGGCAGCCACCGCCCACAAGCGAAGGGCCGGCGCCGGTCAGCGGAGGGCGGCTGCGGCCGCGGTGAGTGCGGCGAACGCCTCGCGCATCCGCCACGAGCCGCGGTCGCGGGGGCCGATGGGGTTGGAGATCGTGCGCAGCTCGGCGAAGGGGAGGTCGGCCTGGGTGGCGGCGACCGCGACGCCGTACCCCTCCATGGCCTCGGCCACGGCGTCGGGGTGACGGTCGGCGAGGGCTGCGGTGCTCGCGGCGGTGCCGGTGACCGTGCTGATCGTGAGTACCGCGCCGACGGTGGCGTCCGGCAGGGCGGTGCGGAGGGCGCCCAGCAGGCCGGGGTCGGCGGGTACGACGCTGCCGCCGCCCAGCAGCTCGGCGGGCATGCCCAGGTCCTCCAACGGGATGAAGCCGGTGGGGGACTCGGCGCCCAGGTCGGCGGCGACACTGCGGGTGGCCAGGACGGTGCCGCCGACCGGTGCGCGGCCGACGAAGCCGCCCGCGATGCCCGCGCTGACCACCGCCCGGTACGGGCGTCCGGCTGCCTCGGCGAGCGCCAGCAGCCGTGCGGTGGCGGCGCCGGCGACGGCGGGACCCACCCCGACCGGCGCGACGGTGACCGTGGGGTCGGTGAGGCCCGCCCGGACCGCGTCGGCCTCGGCGGGCACCGCGGTCACCACCAGCAGTCCGCTCACGCCACCGGTCCCCGGGGTTCCCGCCGGTTCTCCTCCTCGCTGCCGCCCGGTCCGCCGACGGAGGAGGAGGGGCGGTAGATGTGGAAGCCGGGTGGCGCCAGCCCCTCGTCGTCGGCCGGGTGCTGCGGCGGGTCCGCGCGGTGCGGGGCCGGGGAGGTGGGGGCGGGGTCGTCGAACTCCGTGCCCGCCTCGGTGGCCAACTCGTCGTCGCCGAGCGGGCGGCCGACCAGGTGCTCGCTGCGCAGCCGGGTGGCCACCAGCACGCCGCGGGCGGCCACCAGCGCGGCCACGCAGGCGGCGACCGCCACGCCGACCGGGCCGGTGAACGGGACCAGGCCGAGCCCGCCGCCGGCCACGAAGGCCAGCATGAGCGCGGTCTCCGAGTGGGCGAACGAGCTGGCCCGCAGCCGCTCCGGGATCCGCTCCTGGATCGAGGCGTCGACCGCGAGCTTGGCGATCCCGCTCATCATCGAGGCGACCAGGCAGAGCAGCGCCACCATGGGCAGCGAGAACTTCAGCGCGGCCAGCACCGCCACCCCGGCCACGATGACCGTGCCGCTGGACTGGATCGCGGCCGGGCGGTGGATGCGCAGCCGGGTGCCGATCGCGGTGGCCAGGAAGGTGCCCACCGCCAGGGCGCCGCCGACCAGGCCGAGCGCGCCCTGGGCGCCCAGGTCCCGGCCGAAGAAGTCGGTGGTCAGGTCGCCGGCCTTGATCGCGAAGGCCAGGAAGAGCAGGAGGAAGCCGTAGAGCCCGCGCAGCGCCGCCGCCCCGATCAGCGTGGCGATCACCAGCCGGCCGGCGGGACGGCCCCGGCCCAGCGGGCGTTCCCCGTCCCGGCGGCGCAGCGCCCGCAACGGCCGGGGCACCCGCTCCGGCGGCTCCGAGTCGGCCCGCGGCGGCAGCCGCAGCGAGATCACCATGCCGATCAGGAAGATCACGGAGGCGACCCGGAGCGGCCACTGCGGTCCGAGCCAGAAGGCGGCGAGCCCGATCGGGGCGACCAGCGCGCCGGCCACCGTGCCGTAGACGCTCGCCCGGGCGCCCACCTGCGACAGCCCGAGCCCCTCGGGCAGCAGCCGGGGCACCGCGGCCGAGCGGGCCACCCCGTACGCCCGGGAGAGGGCGAGCACCCCGAACGCGGCGGGATAGAGCCCGAAGCCGCCGATGTAGTCGGAGATCAGCCAGGCCAGGAAGGCCCGGCCCAGCATGGTGGCGGCGAGCGCGTAGCGGCGGCCGTGCCGGAAGTGGTCCAGCAGCGGACCGACCACGGGGGCGAGCATGGCGAACGGGACCATGGTCACCAGCAGGTAGAGCGCGACCTTGTTGCGCGCCTCACCCAGCGGGACGTCGAAGAAGATCGTGCCGGCCAGCCCGATGGCGATCAGGGTGTCCCCGGCGCAGGAGAGGGCGTGCAGGTCGAAGAGGCGGACCATGCCGACCTCGTTGCCGGCGCTGCGGGCCCGAGCCGTGCCGGCCCGCCGGGTCATCCAGCGGCCGCCGTGCAACGAGCCCCGGAGCAGCAGGCGGGTGGCACGGATGCCGGTGCCGACGGTCCGCCCGAGGACGGACCGGCCGGAGCGGGAGGACAGCGGCATGCGTCCCATCCTCGCCCATCTGATCCACGCGTGCCGCATCACCCGGAGAGAACGACTCCGGGGAGTCCCTGTCACCCGACCGTGGGCATGGGGAACAATGGTCCGGTGACCAGGCCCGCCTCCGCCCGCGCTCCCCGGCTCGACCAGGTGTGCGCCGCCGCCGTCGACGTGGCCCGCGCCGCCATCACCGAGGTGGACCCCGCCGACGTCGGCGAGCACCTCCAGGCCGTCGCCGAGGGCGACCGGCTCGTGACCCACTACTTCGAGTGCCGCCTGGCCGGCTACCGGGGCTGGCGCTGGGCCGTCACGGTCACCCGGGTGCCGCGCAGCCGCACGGTCACCATCTGCGAGACGGTGCTGCTGCCGGGCTCCGACGCGCTGCTCGCCCCGGGCTGGGTGCCCTGGCAGGAGCGGCTCAAGCCGGGCGACCTGGGCCCCGGCGACCTGCTGCCCACCCCGGCCGACGACGAGCGGCTCGCCCCCGGCTACCTGCTCTCCGACGACCCGGCCGTCGAGGAGACCGCCTGGGAGCTGGGCCTCGGCCGGGCCCGGGTGCTGTCCCGCGAGGGCCGCGCCGACGCGGCCCAGCGCTGGTACGACGGCGACCACGGCCCCGACGCCGCGATCTCGGTGGCCGCGCCGGCCGCCGCCCGCTGCGGCACCTGTGGCTTCTACCTGCCGCTGGCCGGAGCGATGCGGCAGGCCTTCGGCGCCTGCGGCAACTTCTACGCCCCCGACGACGGCCGGGTGGTCAGCGCCGACCACGGCTGCGGCGCGCACTCCGAGACGCTGATCGAGGCGGCCGAGACCCCGGTGGACGAGCTGCCGACGGTCTACGACGACAGCGCGGTGGAAGCGGTGTCGGTGAGCCGGGCCCCGGGCTCGGTCGAGGCGGCCGAGCCGGCGGAGCCCTACGGTCACCCCTGACGGATCAGCCCTGACGGCCTGACGGGATCAGCCCTGGCGGGCGGTGGCGGCCCGGCGGCGGCGCCGGTTGGCGTCGTGCCGCATCATCACGGCCAGGCCGGGAAAGCCCCACAGGAAACCGGCCAGGCAGGTCCAGAGCCAGTTCTGGTGCCCGTGCGCGGTGAGCCAGTCGCGGAAGAAGAGCAGCAGCACCAGCCCGGCCACCGCCCAGGCGATCAGCCCGGCGACGGCGAACGGCACCATCGGCGGGTCGAGCGGCTCGGGCCGCGGCGGTTCCTCCTGGGGCACCCGCCCAGCGTACGCGATCGTCCTTCCCTGCCCGCGAGTGATCTGGGACGATGCGCGCGACACCCGGTCGATCAATATGTGAGGACCCGATGGCGATAGCGCCGCCGCCCGACCACGGCACTCCACCCGATCCCGCGCACCCGCGTAACGCCTTCGACCGCTTCTTCGAGATCTCCGCCCGCCGGTCGACGCCGGGCCGGGAGGTCCGGGGCGGGCTGGCCACGTTCTTCACGATGGCGTACATCGTGGTGTTGAACCCGCTGATCCTGGGCAGCGCGGTCGACGGCGACGGGCGCAAACTGGCCATCCCGGCGCTGGCGGCGGCCACCGCGCTGGTCGCGGGCGTCATGACCATCCTCATGGGCGTGGTGGCCCGGTTCCCGATCGCGCTGGCCGCCGGGCTGGGCGTCAACGCGCTGGTCGCGTTCGAGATCGCGCCGCAGATGACCTGGGCGGACGCCATGGGCCTCGTGGTGATCGAGGGTGTGCTGATCGGCATCCTGGTGCTCACCGGGCTGCGTACGGCGGTGTTCCGCTCGGTGCCGACCCAGCTCAAGACGGCGATCGGCGTGGGCATCGGCCTCTTCCTGACGATCATCGGCCTGGTCGACGCCGGCTTCGTCCGGCGGGTGCCGGACGTGGCGAACACGACCGTGCCGGTCGGGCTGGGCATCGGCGGCAAGATCGTCAGCTGGCCCCTGCTGGTCTTCGTGGTGGGCCTGCTGCTCACCCTGGTGCTGGTGGTACGCCGGGTGCGCGGGGCGATCCTCATCGGCATCCTCGTCTCCACGGTGCTGGCGATCGTGGTGGAGGCCGTCGGCAACATCGGCCCGTCGTTCGTCGACGGGAAGCCGAACCCCAAGGGCTGGGCGCTCAACGTGCCGGAGCTGCCGAAGAAGGTGGTCGACATCCCCGACCTCTCGCTGCTCGGCAACTTCAACGTGCTGGACTCGTGGACCCGGGTCGGCTGGCTGGTCCCGCTGATGTTCGTGTTCACCCTGCTGATCACGGACTTCTTCGACACCATGGGCACGATGGTCGCCATCGGCCAGGAGGGCGACATGCTCGACGAGCGGGGCACCCCGCCGCGGGCGCGGGAGATCCTGCTGGTCGACTCGATCGCCGCCGCCGCGGGTGGCGCGGCCTCGGTGTCGAGCAACACGTCGTACATCGAAAGTGCCGCCGGGGTCGCGGAGGGCGCCCGGACCGGGGTGGCCAACCTGGTCACCGGCGGCCTGTTCCTGCTGGCCATGTTCCTGGCGCCGCTGTCGGCCGTGGTGCCGTTCGAGGCCGCGTCGACGGCGCTCGTGGTGGTCGGGTTCCTCATGATGACCGCGGTGCGCACCATCGACTGGACCGACTACGAGATCGCCATCCCGGCGTTCCTCACCATCGTGCTCATGCCCTTCACCTATTCGATCTCGAACGGCATCGGCGCCGGCGTGATCACCTTCGTGCTGCTGAAGCTGGCGAAGGGCAAGGTCCGCGATGTCCACCCCCTGCTGTACGGGGTGGCGGCGCTGTTCATTCTCTACTTCCTGCGCGGGCCGATCGAGTCCGTGCTGCCCTGACCCCTCTGACCCCTGGTGAGCCTGGTCATATCGCATGTCGTTAGCCAGGCTCATTAGTTAAGCTAACTAGTGTGACGGAGCGGACGGTGACGGCGAAACGCGTGCCACCGGCGCAGCTGGCCCCTCAGCTGCGTGATGCGATCACCCGACTCAACCGGCGGGTCCGGCAGGCCCGACCGGTCGGCGACCTCACGGTCACCCAGCTCTCGGCGCTCACCAGCCTCAACCTGGCGGGCGCCCTGACACCCCGGGAGCTGGCCGACATCGAGCGGGTGCAGCCGCCCACGATGACGAAGATCGTTGCGAAGCTGGAGGACCGCGGCCTCGTGCAGCGGACCCCCCACCCGACCGACGGACGGCAGGTCATCCTGGCGGCTACCGAGGGGGGACGGGCCGTGCTCGACCAGTTCGAGCGGGCCCGCAACGAGTGGCTGGCCAGTCGGCTGGCCGCCCTGACCGAGGAGGAACGCGACACGCTGCGACGTGCCGCCGACATCCTGCAGGGCATCGCTCGCGCCTGAGCGGGTACCCGCGTCCCGCGGTCCGCTTCGTCCGCTGTGGATGAGGCGTACCTGACCGCGAGGAGGCGCACCTAGAGTGCAGGCCAAGTTGAGCACGATGTTCCAGTCCCTACGAGTCCGCAACTACCGACTCTTCGCCACCGGGCAGCTGATCAAGTTGATCGGCGTCTGGATGATGTACATCGCTCAGGACTGGCTCGTCCTCGACCTCAGCGGCAACTCCGCGACCGCGCTCGGCGTGGTCACGGCGCTCCAGTTCACCCCGGTGCTGCTGCTGACGCTGATCTCCGGCCGCCTCGCCGACCGCTACGACAAGCGGATGCTGCTCTTCGTCGCCAACATCTTCTGGACCGTGCTGGCGCTGGCCATGAGCCTGCTCGTGGTCACCGGGCTGGTGCAGCTCTGGCACGTCTTCGCGTTCGCCGCCCTGCTCGGGGTGTTCAACGCGGTGGAGACCCCGGTGCGGCAGGCGTTCGTCTCCGAACTGGTCGGCATGCCGCTGCTGCCGAACGCGCTCTCGCTCAACGCGGCCACCTTCAACTCGGCCCGGATCCTCGGCCCGGCCGTCGCCGGCCTGGCCATCGCCGCCTTCGACGTCGGCCCGGTCTTCCTGATCACCGCGTTCAGCTCGATCGCCCCGCTGGTCAACGTGGTCCGGATGCGCACCGACGAGCTGTACCGCAAGGACCTCCCGCCGGCCGGCGAGCGCGACCAGGCCAAGGTCGTGGACGGCCTCCGGTACGTCGCGCGCCGCCCCGACATCCTGCTGCCGATGGCGCTCATGTCGGTGGTCGGGATGACCCTGTTCAACTTCCAGCTCACCCTCGCCGCGCTGGCCAAGACCGTGTTCAAGACGGGTGCCGCCTCGTTCGGCCTGTTCACCACCGCGCTGGCGGTCGGCGCGCTGGTCGGCGCCCTGGCCGGCACGGGGCGGCGCAGCCGGCCCACCGTGTGGCTGGTGCTCGGCGCGGCCGTCGGCTGTGCCAGCTTCGGCACGCTGGTGGGGCTCGCGGGGTCGTACTGGCTGGTGGTGGCGCTGCTGCTGCCCACCGGGTTCTTCATGGTGTTCTTCGCGCAGGCCGCCAACCAGCGGGTCCAGCTCGGCGTCGACGCAGCCTTCCGGGGCCGGGTCATGGCGCTGTGGGTGCTCGTCTTCCTGGGCACCAACCCGGTCGGCGCGCCGATCATCGGCTGGGTGGCCGAGACGTTCGGCGCCGGCGCGAGCATCTGGATCGGTGGCCTGATCTCGCTGGCCGCCGCCCTGCTGGCGCTCACCTGGCAGCTGCGCCGCTCCGGCGCCCGGCTGCGGCTGCGCGTGCTGCCCATGCCGCGCTTCTACGTGGTGTCGCCCGGAGCCGAGTGACCCGTCGACCACCCGAAGGGCCGGTTCCCGCCCGCGGGTACCGGTCCTTCCTCATTCATTCGCGTCCGGATCTCGCCAATCGGGTGGCGGGCGGCGACAACGAGGCTTAGCGTCGATATGTGGGAGTGGGGCGGGGACTACTGCTGGTGCTGGCGATCCTCGCCGTCTGCTGCCTGCCCGCTCTCTTCGCACTGGTCTTCTGCGCCGACGAGATCCTCGACCGGGTGGCCTGCGGCTGGGCGGAATGGCGGGAGCGGCGGCGGACACGCCGCACCATCGCGCGGCTGGACCGGGCCATCGAGGCCGAGTCGCTCACCCGCGACATCGACCTCACCGAGTTCGACCGGGAGAACCGCCGCCCGCTGGAACAGCTCGCCGTCGACCTGCGCCGCCTCGGCGGCCACCGGCTCGCCGCCGCCGACCGCTCGGTGGTGTGGCACGGCGCGGTCATCGACGCGTACGACGAACGGCTGCGGGCCGCCTGCGCCGCACTCGGCATCGCCGAGCACCTGGCCGAGCTGGACGGCGTCGACCGGGAGATCGAACGGGTACGCGTCGAGGGCCTCCTGCACGCCGCCGGGCTCACGCTGCCCGCCGCCCGCCCGGGCCACCACCAGCGACACCGCTGAGCGGTGCGGCTCTTCGTCGCGGTCTACCCGCCGAAGCCGGCGGTCGACGACCTGAGCGCCCAGGTCGCCCGGCTGCGCACCGGGGCCGCCGCGGCGGCCGGCACCAACGTCCGGCTGGCCGACCCGGCCAACGCCCACCTCACCCTGGCCTTCCTCGGTGACGTGCCCGACGACCGGCTGGTCGACGTGGAGAGCGCGCTCGGCTTGGCCGCGCAGACCTTCCGGGAGGCACGGGGCAGCTCGCCGCGGCTGCGGCTCGGCGGCGGGGGCAGCTTCGGGCGCGGCCGGTTCACCGTGCTGTGGGTGGACGTGCGCGGCGAGGTCGACGGGCTGGCCGTGCTGGCCCGGCTGATCCGGTCCGGGCTGCGCCGGGCCCGGCTGCCGCACGACGAGAAGCCGTTCCGGGCCCACCTGACCATCGCCCGCCCCGGCGACCGGATCGACCGCGCCGACGTGCTCGCCGACCGGGAGACCCTGCACGAATACCTCGGCCCCGAGTGGAGTGCCGGCGAACTAATCCTGATGCGCAGCCACCCGGGGCCGCGCCCCACCTACGACCGCCTCGCCGCCTGGCCGATCTGACCGGGCCGGCAGGGAAGGCCCGGCCGGCCCGGTCAGCGGGTCACCAGGCCCAGGCCTCCGGCCCCGGACCGCCGTTGCCGACCGGCGGGAAGAGCTCGTCGAGCTTCTCCAGCGTGGCCTCGTCGAGCTTCACGTCCAGCGCGCCGAGGTTACGGTCGAGCTGGTCCATGGTGCGCGGGCCGACGATCGGGGCGGTCACGCCCGGCCGGGAAAGCAGCCACGCCAGCGCCACGTCGGCCGGGTCGTGCCCCAGGTCGGCGCAGAGCTTCTCGTACGCCTCGATGGTGGTCCGGTGCTCGGCCAGCGCGTCGGCCGCCCGGCCCGTGGTGCCGCGGGCCGCGCCGCCCTCGGCCATCTTGCGGATGACCCCGGAGAGCAGCCCGCCGTGCAGCGGCGACCAGGGGATGATGCCCAGCCCGTAGTGCTGCGCGGCCGGGACCACCTCCAGCTCGACGTGCCGGGTCAGGAGGTTGTAGATGCACTGCTCGGAGACGAGGCCGAGGAAGTTGCGGCGGCCGGCCGCCGCCTGCGCCTGGGCGATGTGCCAGCCGGCGAAGTTGGACGAGCCGACGTAGAGGACCTTGCCCTGGGCGACCAGGGTCTCCATGGCCTGCCAGATCTCCTCCCACGGCGTGGTCCGGGAGATGTGGTGCATCTGGTAGAGGTCGATGGTGTCGGTCTGGAGGCGGCGCAGCGAGTCCTCGCAGGCCCGGATGATGTGCCGGGCGCTCAGGCCCTGATCGTTGGGCCACTCGCCCATCTTGCCGTAGACCTTGGTGGCCAGGACGACCCGGTCGCGGCGCCCGCCGCCCTGGGCGAACCAGCGGCCGATGATCTGCTCGGTGACACCCTCGCCGAGCTTCCAGCCGTAGACGTTCGCGGTGTCGAAGAAGTTGATCCCGTGTTCCAGCGCCCGGTCCATGATGGCGAAGCTGTCCGGCTCGTCGGTCTGCGGCCCGAAGTTCATGGTGCCGAGGCAGAGCCGGCTCACCGACAGGCCGGTGCGTCCCAGGTTCGTGTACTCCATGGGTCCACCCTGGCACGCGGGCACTTAGAGTGCCTCGCCGTTGCCAGGGTGGACGGACGGTTGGTCAGGAGGACTCGCGGGCCGCCGGACCGGTGCCGAAGAGGACGTCGTCCCAGCTCGGCAGGCGCTTGCGCGGCTTGCCACCGGCCTCGGTGGACTCGGTGCCGGTGCCACCGGTCGCCGCCGGGGCGCCGGTGCGGCGCGGCCGGAGCACGGCCAGCGACGGCACGGCCGGGATCTCCTTCGGCGCGTCCGAGTCGTCGTCGAACGCGGAGCCCTGGCCGCCGCCGAGCAGCGCGGCCGCGCCCCCGGTGACCGCCCGCTGGCGGGGTGCGTCGGACCCGGCCAGCGCGGCCGGGGAGCGGGTGTCCAGGCCACGACCGGACGTGCCGCCGAGCGGCCGGTCCAGCGAGGCGAGCAGCGCGTCGCGGCCGGCACGGATCGGGTCCCGCCCCGGACGGGCGTGCTCGCCGGGCGACGGCAGGCCGTGCCCGCCCCGGCTCGGCTCGCCGCGCGACGGGCCGGGCAGCGCGTGACCGCCCCGCTCCGGCGCCGGCTCCTGACCGAGGATCGGCGTGGGACGCTCGGCGCACAGGTATTGCGCCATGTCGTCGTGCGGGCTGACGTTCTGCCGGGTCTTGTCGAGATCCCAGACCGCCTGCGCCGTGGCCTTGCCCGACGGCCAGGTGGCGATGATCCGCCAGGTGCCGTCGTCGCGGCGGTAGGCGTCCCAGGAGATCTTCTCGGTGTCGATCCCGTGCTGGGCCAGCCGGCCGTTGACCACCTCGGCCAGCGGGGTGGGCTTCTCGGCGCCCTTGAGTCGGGTGCGCCGGGCGTGCTGGGCGAGCATGGCCCGCTCCTGGAGCACCGGGCCGGCGTAGCGCAGGACGCGGTCGACCGGCACGCCGGCGATGCGGGCGACGTCCTCGGCGGACTCGCCGGAGCGGATCCGGGCCTGGATGTCGCGCGGGGAGAGCGACGGCGTCGGATCGGCGGCGCTCGGCACCACGGCGAGCGGGGGCGCGCCCGGCTCGGCGTGCAGTGCCGAGGCGATGCGCTCGTCGATCGGCAGGGCGAGCAGGCGCCCGACCTCGTCGGCGAGCACCAGAGCCTGGCCGTCCTCGGAGAGGGCGACGAAGCGTACTGGGCGCATGGGCTTGCCTCCGTCCCGCTTCGCTGGCCGTCACGCCACGAGCCGGCCACCCGGGCGTCTCGGACCACCGTACGCTCATCTACCCGAAGCTGGGGGATGCGACACTCGGCATGTCGCGACTGAGCTGCAACGATGATCACGGTGGGTGGTCGTCGGGGCCCCGACGACCACCCACCGTGATCAGCTGATCAGAGTCGCTCGACCACGTAGTCGATGGACGCGGTGAGCGCCTCCACGTCGGCCGGCTCGATCGCCGGGAAGAGCGCGACGCGGAGCTGGTTGCGGCCGAGCTTCCGGTAGGGCTCGGTGTCGACGATGCCGTTGGCGCGCAGCGCCTTGGCGATCGCCGAGGCGTCCACCCCGTCGGCGAAATCGATGGTGGCGACCACGTTGGAGCGCAGCGCCGGGTCGGTCACGTACGGGGTGGCGAACGAGGAGCGCTCGGCCCAGCCGTAGACGATGCCGGCGCTCTCGGCGGTGCGCTTGGCCGCCCAGGCCAGCCCACCCTGCGAGTTCATCCAGTCGGTCTGCTCGGCGGCCAGGAAGATGGTGGCCAGCGCGGGCGTGTTGTAGGTCTGCTCCAGCCGCGAGTTGTCGATCGCGGTGACCAGGTCGAGGAAGGCCGGGATGTAGCGGCCCGACTCCTTGATCTCGGTGGCCCGGGCCAGCGCGGCCGGCGACATGAGGGCCAGCCAGAGGCCGCCGTCGGAGCCGAAGCACTTCTGCGGGGCGAAGTAGTAGACGTCGGTCTCGCCGACGTTGACCTCCAGGCCGCCGGCGCCGGAGGTGGCGTCGACCAGCAGCAGCGAGCCCTCGTCGGCGCCCGGCACCCGGCTGATCGGCACCGCCACGCCGGTGGAGGTCTCGTTGTGCGGGGTGGCGTAGACGTCCACGCCCGCCTCGGCGACCAGCGTCGGCGCGCTGCCCGCCTCGGACCTGCGAACGGTCGGCTCACCCAGGAACGGCGCGTCCTTGACCGACTTGGCGAACTTGGCGCCGAACTCGCCGAAGCTGGCGAACTGCGCCCGGTCGCGGATCAGGCCGAAGGCGGCGACCTCCCAGAAGGCGGTGGTGCCGCCGTTGCCGAGGACCACCTCGTAGCCCTCGGGGAGGGCGAAGAACTCGGCGAGGCCGCGGCGCAGCCGGGCCACCTGGTCGCGGACCGTCTTCTGCCGGTGCGAGGTGCCCAGGTAGCTGGTGGCGACGTCGGCGAGTGCGGAGACCGCCGCGGGACGGACCTTGGACGGCCCGCAGCCGAAGCGGCCGTCGGCGGGCCTGATGTCGTCGGGAATCCGGATGGTCGGTGCGTCAGCCACGGTCTTCTCGATCCTTCCGCGTGGGCGAGCGGGCCCTGTCAGCGGGGCGCGGAGCGGCGGCGGCCACGCGCGGGCGCGCGGCGGAGCCGGGTCCGAGCCCGGTCCGGCGGCACTGCCGGCCTTCATCCTCGCACCCGCGCGGCCCACCCCGGCGGCTGGTCCCACACCCGGGGCTGAGGGATGCGCCACAGAAACGCCAGGGCCCGGTCCGCGACGGACCGGGCCCCGGCAGGGGTACGCGGGGAGGATCAGACGCCGTGCGGGATGGCGTCCCAGCCCTCGACCTCCTGCGGCTTCCGGCTGCCCGGGCCGACGTAGCGGGCCGACGGGCGGACCAGCCGCTGGAGCTTCTTCTGCTCGAGGATGTGCGCGGACCAGCCGCCCATCCGGGCGCAGGTGAACATCGAGGTGAACATGTGGGCCGGGACCTCGGCGAAGTCGAGCACCACGGCCGACCAGAACTCGACGTTGGTGGCGAGCACGCGGTCCGGGCGGCGGGCCTGCAGCTCGGCCAGGGCGGCCTTCTCCAGCGCCTCGGCGATCTCGAAGCGCGGCGCGCCCAGCTCCTTGGCGGTGCGGCGGAGCACGCGGGCGCGCGGGTCCTCGGCCCGGTAGACCCGGTGGCCAAAGCCCATGAGCCGCTCGCCCCGGTCGAGGACGCCCTTGACGTAGCCCTCGGCGTCGCCGCTGCGCTCGACGGCCTCCAGCATGCTGAGTACCCGCGACGGCGCGCCGCCGTGCAGCGGGCCGGAGAGGGCGCCGATGCCGGAGGAGATGCAGGCCGCGGCGTCGGCGCCGGTGGAGGCGACGATCCGGGTGGTGAAGGTGGAGGCGTTCAGGCCGTGCTCGGCGGCCGAGATGAAGTAGGCGTCGACGGCCTTGACGTGCCGCGGGTCGGGCTCACCCCGCCAGCGCTTCATGAACCGCTCGACGATGGTCTCCGCCTTGTCGATCTCCTTCTGCGGCACCGCCGGCAGGCCGAGGCCGCGCGCGGACTGGGCGACGAAGGAGAGCGCGGTGACCGACACCCGGGCCAGGTCCTCGCGGGCCTGCTCGTCGGAGATGTCGAGGAGCTGGCTGAGCCCCCAGTACGGGGCGAGCATGGCGACCGCGGACTGCACGTCGACGCGGATGTCACCGGAGTGCACCGGCACGGGGAACGGCTCGGCCGGCGGCAGGCCCGGGCCGAAGCGCCCGTCGACCAGCAGCGCCCAGACGTTGCCGAAGGAGACCTGGCCGATCAGATCCTCGATGTCCACGCCGCGGTAGCGCAGCGCGCCACCCTCGCGGTCCGGCTCGGCGATCTGGGTCTCGAAGGCTACGACGCCCTCCAGGCCCGGTTTGAAATCGGACATGTCGTCTCCTGGCTTCCGGCGGTGGTGGTGGCCGCGCGGGCTGGACGGGCCCGCGGCTCGGGCGACCCCTCAGGGATGTGTTCGGAACATCTTGCCTGCTCGGTAACCGGATTCGCGACCCGCAGCGACTGTGCGCCACATGACATCCCCGCCGGTGGACAAGCTCACGGGCTGGAGAAGACTGGGTGGTGGGGCCTGGCCAGCGTCGGGGGACGCCGGCATCCCCGGGAGAGGGACGACGAGAGTGACGGGCGACACACCCGCCCCGGCCGGCATGCGTAACGAGTACGCCGCCGACCTGGGCCTTTCCGAATCGGATCTCGCGCCGGACTGGCACACCCAGTTCGCCCGCTGGTTCGCCGACGCGGTGGCGCATCCGCTGCCTGAACCGAACGCCATGGTGGTCGGCACGGCCGACGCCGACGGGCGGCCGAGCGGCCGCACCGTGCTGCTCAAGGGGTACGACCCGGACGGGTTCGTCTTCTACACCAACTACGACTCCCGCAAGGGCGGCGAGGCGACCGCCAACCCGTGGGCCAGCCTGGTCTTCCCCTGGTTCCCGATGCAGCGGCAGGTGACGGTCACCGGTCGGGTGACCCGGGTCGACCGGGCCGAGACCGAGGCGTACTTCGCCGTCCGGCCGCGCGGCTCCCAGCTCGGCGCCTGGGCGAGCACCCAGTCCCGGGTGGTGCCGGACCGGGCGGCGCTGGACGCGGCGTACCGGGCGGCGGCCGAGCGCTTCGCCGACGTGGCGGAGATCCCTGCCCCGCCCAACTGGGGCGGGTTCCGGGTGCGGCCGGAGACGGTGGAGTTCTGGCAGGGCCGGGCCAGCCGGCTGCACGACCGGCTGCGGTTCCGGCGTACCGGGGACGGCGCCTGGGCGATCGAGCGGCTCGCCCCGTGACGGGGGTGAAGGAGGCCCGGCCGCGCGGAGCGCGCCGCTGGGCCATCGACCTGCGGCCGCTGGGCGTGCCCGCGTACCGGCGGGTGTGGCTCGGCAACGCCGTGGCGATGTTCGGCTTCCAGTTCACCGCCGTGGCCGTGCCGGTGGAGATGTTCGACCTGACCGGCGGCTCGTTCTGGGTCGGCCTGCTCGGGATCGCCGGCTTCGTGCCGCTGCTGGTCTTCGGGCTGTGGGGCGGCGCGGTCGCCGACGCCCGGGACCGGCGGCGGGTCCTGCTGGGCGGGGGCGCCCTGCTCTGGGCGTCGACGCTGGCGCTGCTGCTCCAGTCGCTGCTGCGGGTGGGCAGCCCGGTGCTGCTGCTGGTCCTGGTCGCGGTGCAGTCGATCGCGTTCGCGATCACCTCGCCGACCCGCAGCGCCATCCTGCCCCGCCTGGTGCCGGCCGACCTCGTGCCGGCGGCCAGCACGCTGAACTTCACCACGTTCACGGCGACCTCGGTCTTCGGGCCGCTCGCCGCCGGCCTGATCTTCGCCACCTGGCGCACCGACATCGGGCTGCCGATCGCGTACGGCGTCGACGGGCTGCTGTTCACCGTTTCGCTCTGGGCCACCCTGCGGCTGCCGGCCATGCCGCCCGAGCCCGATCCCGACGGTGCCGCCACCCCGCGCAAGGCGGGGCTGGCCAGCATCGTCGACGGGCTGCGCTACCTGGCCACCACGCCGGTGCTGCTGCTCTCCTTCGCCATCGACCTGATCGCCATGATCCTGGCCATGCCCCGGGCCCTCTTCCCCGAGCTGGCGCACGAGCGGTTCGGCGGCGGGGCGGCGGTGGGCTGGCTCTACAGCGCCATCGCCATCGGCGCGATGCTGGGCGGCCTCACCTCCGGCTGGATCGGCCGGGTGCGCCGGCAGGGGGTCGTGCTGGTGGTGGCCGTGGTCGGCTGGGGCGTGGCCATCGCCGCCGCCGGCCTGGCCCGCCAGCTCTGGCTGGTGGTGGCCCTGCTCGGCCTGGCCGGCGCCGCCGACCTGGTGAGCGCGACCCTGCGGCAGTCGATGCTGCTGATCTACGCGCCGGACCGGATGCGCGGCCGGCTCCAGGGCGTCAACACGGTGGTGGTCGCCGGTGGCCCGCGCCTGGGCGACCTCCGGGCCGGCGCGATGGCCGCCGCCTCCGGCACCACCATCGCCATGGTGGGCGGCGGCATCGCCTCGGCCGTGCTCGCGGTGCTGCTCGTGACGGTCTTCCCGGCCCTGCTCCGCTACCGGGCCGCCGGGGCGGGCGAGCGGGACCGGACGGGCTAAGGTCGCCGACATGGAGACCGACGCGCGCCCGTCCCCGTCGGGGGCACAGTGGACCATTGCCGCCGACGGCCACGAGGCCGTCGTGGTGGAGGTCGGCGGTGGCCTGCGGGCCTACCGGCACGACGGGACCGACTACCTCGACGGGTACGAGGCGGACGAGCTCTGCCCCGGTTCGGCCGGTCACGTGCTGGCCCCCTGGCCGAACCGGATCCGGGACGGCGCGTACACCTTCGGCGACCGGTCGTTCCAGCTCGACCTGACCGAGCCGGCCCGGCACAACGCCATCCACGGCCTGGTCAACTGGGTGCGGTGGCAGCTCGTCGAGCAGTCGCCGGACAGCGTCACGATCGGCTACGAGCTGCCGCCCAGCCCCGGCTACCCGTGGGCGTTGCGGCTGCGGAGCCGGTGGAGCGTCGGTGCGGACGGCCTGCGCGCCGAGCACGAGGTCACGAACCTGTCCGGCGAGCCGGCCCCGTTCGGCTTCTCCGTCCACCCCTACCTGCAGTTGCCCAAGGTCGGCGTGGACGAGCTGACCATGCGGGTGCCGGGGCGGACCCGGGTGCTGCTGGACAACCGGCTGCTGCCGGTGGCCGCGACCGGGGTGGCCGGCACCGAGTACGACTACAGCGAGCCCCGCGCGATCGGCGCCGCGGTGCTCGACCTGGCCTTCGGCGACGTGGTGCGGGACGCCGACGGCGGCTCGTCGGTGACCCTGGCCGCCCCGGACGGCTCGGCCGCGGTGCACATCTGGGCCGACGGCGAGTTCGGCTGGTGGCAGGTCTTCACGGGGGACACCCTCACCGGGGAGCGGCACCGGCGCTCGGTGGCGGTCGAGCCGATGACCTGCCCGGCCGACGCGTTCCGCTCGGGCCGGGACCTCATCACGCTGGCCCCCGGGCAGACCTGGCGGGGCGCCTGGGGCATCCGGCCCGGGGCCTGAGCGTGGAGTTCGCCGAGGTCGTCCGGCGCCGCCGGATGGTCCGCAACTACGACCCGGACCGCCCCGTCCCGCCCGAGGTGGTGGACCGGCTGCTGGACCACGCCGTGCGGGCGCCGTCGGCCGGGTTCGCCCAGGGCTGGGGCTTCCTGGTGCTGGAGGAGCCGGCGGACCGGGACCGGTTCTGGGCGGCGGCCAGCCCGGGCGGCGGCGGCCGGGAACGCTGGCTGGCCGGGATGCGCAAGGCCCCGCTCATCGTGGTGCCGCACGCCAACCGCTCGGCGTACCTGGACCGATACGCCGAGCCGGACAAGGGCTGGGCGGACCGCTCCGAGGACCGCTGGCCGGTGCCCTACTGGCACGTCGACACCGGCTTCGCCGCCCTGCTGATGCTGCTCACGGCGGTGGACGAGGGGCTGGGCGCGTGCTTCTTCGGCATCCCGCCGCAGCGGATCGGGGCGTACCGGGAGGCGTTCGGTGTGCCGGCGGAGTACCACCCGATCGGCGCTATCACGGTAGGTTACCGGGCACCCGACCACCGGTCGCCGTCGCTGCGGCGCGGCCGCCGGCCGGTGGACGAGGTGGTCCGGCGGGGCCGCTGGAACTGAGGGTGGTTCAGCGCGTCCGGGCTGGGTACCGGCGGTAGCGAACCCGACATGAGGGAGTAAAACGCGGTGTGGCGGGTGCGGCTAGGCTGGCACCGACATCAACAGCCCGGCCGGGGGGAGGGGAGCGTGCCGTGATCTTCAGGGCGGTCCGGGACGGGCGTCCCTACCCGGAGCACAACCTCACGCTCAAGCAGTGGGCCGAGATCCCGCCGCGCCCGCTGCGGCTGGACCAGCTCATCACCACCAAGCGGGAGCTGGCGCTCGACAAGCTCCTCGCCGAGGACTCCACCTTCTACGGCGACCTCTTCCCGCACGTGGTGCAGTGGAACGGCGGCCTCTACCTGGAGGACGGCCTGCACCGGGCGCTGCGCGCGGCGCTCCAGCAGCGCAACCAGATCCACGCCCGGGTGCTGGTGCTCAGCGGTCAGGGCGAGTGACGCGCCCCTGAGTCTTCGTTAAGGTGACGCCATGACCCCTCTCGACCTGCTGGACATCGACGCGTCGCTGAGCGAGGAGGAGCGTCAGATCCGCGCCGTCGTGCGCCAGCTCGTCGACGACCGGGTCCGCCCGCACGTCGCCGGCTGGTACGAGAACGGCCACGTCCCGGCCCGCGAGCTGGCCCGCGAGTTCGGCAAGCTCGGCCTGCTGGGCATGCACCTCACCGGCTACGGCTGCGCCGGCGCGTCGGCCGTCGCGTACGGGCTGGCCTGCCTGGAGCTGGAGGCCGGCGACTCCGGCATCCGCTCGCTGGTCTCCGTGCAGGGTTCGCTGGCCATGTACGCCATCTGGCGCTTCGGCAGCGAGGAGCAGAAGCAGCGCTGGCTGCCCGCCATGGCGGCCGGCGAGGCGATCGGCTGCTTCGGGCTGACCGAGCCGGACCACGGCTCCGACCCGGCCTCGATGGCCACCCGCGCCCGCCGCGACGGGGACGACTGGATCCTCACCGGCAGCAAGCTGTGGATCACCAACGCCCCGATCGCCGACGTCGGGGTGATCTGGGCGCGCACCGACGAGGGCGTCCGCGGCTTCGCCGTACCCATGGACACGCCCGGTGTGACGGCGCGGGAGATCCGGCACAAGATGTCGCTGCGCGCGTCGCTGACCGGCGAGATCGCCCTCGACGACGTGCGGCTGCCGGCGGACGCCCGGCTGCCCGAGGCGATCGGGCTCAAGGCGCCGCTGAGCTGCCTCACCGAGGCCCGGCACGGGATCGTCTGGGGTGCGCTCGGCGCGGCCCGGGACTGCCTGGACACCGCCCTGTCCTACGCGACCACCCGGACCCAGTTCGGCCGGCCGCTGGCCGGCTTCCAGCTCACCCAGGCCAAGCTCGCCGACATGGCGGTCGAGTGGAACAAGGGTCTGCTGCTCGCGCTGCACCTGGGCCGGCTGGCCGACGCCGGGAAGCTGCGCCCCGACCAGGTCAGCGTGGGCAAGCTGAACAACGTGCGGGAGGCCCTGGCCATCGCCCGGGAGTGCCGCACCATCCTGGGCGCGAACGGCGTCTCGGGCGAGTACCCGGTGATGCGGCACGCCAACAACCTGGAGAGCGTGCTGACGTACGAGGGCACCTCGGAGATCCACCAGCTGGTCATCGGGCAGCGGCTCACCGGGCTCTCCGCGTTCGCCTGAGCTGCGGATTCACCCGTTCGGGTCGCTCGACGAGCGACTGTCGCACGGTGGCCGTACCGTCATTCTCAGTCGATGTGTCGGACGAGGACGGTGAGGGGCGATGGCCCGCGACGGTGACATCAACGAGCCCACCAGGGAGTTTCCGGAATACCCGACCGGCGAGTCCCTCCGGGCCCGGTCGGACGTCCCGTCCGACCCCCGGCCCGCTGGCCCGGCGTCGCCCGGTGCCCCGGCCCGCGGCCTGCTCTGGGTGCTCGGCGCGGCAGCGCTGGCCGTGGTGGTGCTGCTCGGCGTGCAGGCGACCGGCCTGCTGCCGGACTTCCGCAACCCGTTCGCCAAGGAGCAGACCGACCGCAGCCAGCCGCCGCTGCTCAAGTCGATCCGCGACCTGAGCCGCTACGTGGCTGCCGAGGGCAACTTCCAGGTGGTGGTCGACGTGCAGAAGGACCGGCGCAACGTGCCCGACTTCCTGCTCAACGAGCGCACACTCTTCGTGGGGGCGGGCCGCATCGAGGCCTACGTCGACTTCGCCAAGATCGCCGACGGGGCCGTGGTGGTCTCCGACGACGGCAAGTCCGTCGAGATCAAGCTGCCCGCGCCGCAGCTCGGCGAGACCGACCTGGACATGGACAAGAGCTACGTCTTCGCCGAGCAGCGCGGCCTCATCAACCGGCTGAACGACCTGGTCGGCGGCGACCCCAACCGGCAGCAGCAGGTCTACCAGCTCGCCGAGGACCGGATCACGGCGGCCGCCCGCGACAGCGGGCTCACCGCCCGGGCCGAGGAGAACACGCGCAAGATGCTGGAGGGCCTGCTCCGCTCCCTCGGCTACGAGAAGGTGACGGTCACCTACACGGCGACCTGACGCCATCTGCGCCACCCGCCCCGGTCCCACGGGGGCGGGTGGCGCACTGGTCAGCTCGCCGCGGGGGACGGGGCGGGGCTGAGCGCCTTGCACGCCGTCAGGGCCTCGGCGACCTTCGCGTCGGACGTGTTCTGGCCGGCGGTCAGCTGTACGCCCCGGTCGGCGAGACAGTTGGCGTACGCCGTGTTCGTGCCCTGCCCGCCGTTCTGCCCGGGCCCGCGGTTCCCGCCCGGCCCGCCGGTGGGCAGCGCGGAACGGCAGGCATCCTGCGCCTTCTGCCAGGCCGCGTCGTCGACCCCGTCCGGGCGGAACCGGTCCATGCCCCCGCCGGGTCCACCGCGCCCACCGCCCGGTCGGCCGGAGAAGCCGGGCGACGGCGTGCCGGACGGGAAGGGCCGCCCCGAACCGTCGGGCCGGGGCTGGCCGGACGGCCGACCGGTCGGCAGATTGTCGGGGAGGTCGATGCCCTGTTCCTTGAGGCAACTCGCGTACGCGGCGAAGCCGCCGGCCGGATCACCGGCCCCCGGCGTGCCGTCGCCCGCCGCGCCGTCGTCCGATCCACCACACGCCGCTGTCACGAACAACGCGGCACATCCCGTCGCCAGGGCCAGGCCCCATCGCGCTCGCCGGTTCAGCACCGAAACCTCCTCTGTGTGGCGCCCCGGGTCCGTCCGGCTTCCGCGGCGTCGATCCAGGCAACCCGGGCCACCTCCGGGCCACGTCGGACGAAGCTGGTAGCTGCCTCGGAATTCGCCGCGCGGCGCCGTTCCGGCCCGCTGCCTCTGAGGCAACTCCGAGGTTTGGCCGAGGGAACTGCGAGGCGCTGCCCGCAGACTCCTCGCCATGGGGATCGGTCTGAGTGCGTTGCGGCGGCTGGGACGTGACCGGCGGGCGCGGTGGACCGCCGGTGGCCTGGTCGTGGTGGTCGGAGTGCTCGCGTCGACCACGGCGTACGCGTTGACGGGGGAGTCGCGGTCGCCCGAAGCGCCGACGACCGTTCGCGTGGACCGGGGGGACGTCACGCTGGCCGTGGCGACGACGGGTGCGCTGCAACCGGCGCAGACCCGGAGCCTCAGCTTCGGCACGGCCGGCACGGTCAGCGAGGTCAGGGTCCGCGCGGGTGACGAGGTGCAGGCCGGCCAGGTGTTGGCACTGATCGACGCCACCGATGCCCGGGACCGGGTGGATTCCGCCCAGCAGGCGCTGGACAAGGCGGAAGCGGCACTCGACACCGCCGAGGCCAGCCAGGACGACCAGTCCGTCGACACCTGCCCCGTTGCCGCCAGCGGCGGCGGGGCGGCGGTGGTGCTGGCGGTGGCGCCCACAACGGTCCCGGCGTCCCCCACGCCTGCCTCGTCCGCCACGCCCACGCAGTCCCCGAGGCCCACGGTGTCGCCGACGCCCACCGCGAAGCCCAGCCCGGCCGGCCCGACCCCCACCCGTGACCCGGCCGGACAGCCGGGCCGCTCCGGCCCGTCGGCGCCTGGCGGCGACAGCGGGGCGACCTGCCCGAGCCGTGGCGGGCAGTCGGGCGCCGGGCAGTCGGGCGCCACCGGCACCGACCCGGTGCTGCGGGCGCAGCAGCAGCTGACCAGCGCTCGGCTGGCCGTGGCGGAGGCGGAGGAGGCACTGGCCGGTACCACGATCACGGCGCCGCTGGCCGGCAAGGTGCTGTCGGTCGCGGGCGCGGTGGGCGGCAGGGTCAGCGACGGCGGCACCTTCATCACCCTGGGCGATGTCGCCGGCATGGCGGTGTCGGCGAAGTTTCCCGAGGCGGACGCCGGGCGGCTCGCGGTCGGTCTCGCGGCGACGGTCACCCTCGCCGACCGCCCGGGCGAGGAGTTCGCGGCCACGGTCTCCCAGGTGGACCCGGTCGGTACGACGGACGGGCAGATGGTCCGGTACGGCGCCCTTCTCGACTTCGTCGACGTGCCGACGGGGACCCTGGTCGGGCAGAGCGCGAACGTCCGCGTCAAGATCCAGTCGGTGTCCGGTGTGCTCCGGGTGCCCGTCACGGCGGTGGGGGCGATCACCGGCGACGCCGGCACGGTGTTGCTCCGAACGGCTGTCGGCACCGAGTCCCGGCAGGTCACCGTCGGCGTACGCGGTGACCAGTACACGGAGATCACCGCCGGTCTCGCGGAGGGTGATCAGGTGGTCGTCAACGGGTGACCGCCGGCACCGACGCGCCGACCGCCCACCGAGCCTCAGCGGGAGCAGGGGTAATTCATAGGTGGCTCTCAGCCGACGCCGATAGAGATTCTCCGGGATCCGAGGCGAGGAGGAGAGCGGTGCGCCAACTGGCAGGGGAGCAGGCCCGGCGGCCGGCCAGGGTGCTCGTGGTGGACGACGAGCCGAACATATCCGCCCTGTTGTCGGCCACACTGCGGCTGATCGACTTTGACGTACGGGTGGCGAACGGCGGGCGGGAGGCGCTGACCAGCGTCGCCGAGTTCGAGCCGGATCTCGTGGTCCTCGACGTGATGATGCCGGACCTCGACGGCTTCGCCGTGGCGCAGCGGCTGCGGGCCACGGCCAACGGCCGGCAGGTACCGGTGCTCTTCCTGACCGCGCGGGACGCGGTCGAAGACCGGATCTCGGGACTCACCGCCGGCGCGGACGACTACGTCACGAAGCCGTTCAGTCTGGAGGAGGTGGTGCTGCGCATCCGGGCCATCCTCCGGCGGAGCCGGGTCGATCCGGACAGCGGTGTGCTGGGCTACGCCGACCTGGAACTCGACGATGACGCCCACGAGGTGCGCCGTGACGGCCGGCTGATCGAGCTGTCCCCCACCGAGTTCAAGCTGCTGCGCTTCCTGCTCCTCAACGCCGGCCGGGTGGTCAGCAAGGCACAGATCATGGACCGGGTGTGGGGCTACGACTTCGGCGGCGACGGCCGGATCGTCGAGTCGTACGTCTACTACCTGCGCAAGAAGATCGACAGGTGGGACCCGCCCCTGATCCACACGCTGCGCGGGGTGGGCTACACGCTGCGCCTGCCGCGGACGACGGACGAGTGAGCCGGGCGCCGGGCCCGGCGGCTGCCGCCATGGTGCGGCGGCTGCCACTCCCGCGCCGGTGGGGTCACTGGACGCTGCGGTCCCGGTTGGTGGTGGTGATCGCGACACTCGCCGCAGTGGCCCTGATCGTGGCGAACACCGCGGGTCTGGTGCTGCTCCGGTCCTATCTCACCGACCGGGTCGACGAACAGTTGGCGCGCATGGCCCGGATCTACCAGAACGGGATCCCGCCCGACCTGGGACAGGGCTTCGCCCGACCCGGACGGCCCCCGGGCGGCGGCCCGGGACAGGCGGTGCTGATCTACCGCGCGGACGGCACCGCGCTGCCTGGCCTGCTCTCCGCCGAGGATCTCTCGCCGCCGGAGTTGCCCGGCCATGCCGAGCTGCTGGCGCGAGCCGTCGACCGGCGGCCGTTCACAGTCGACGCGGAGGACGGCGGGAGCGACTGGCGAGTGATCGTCGTACCCACCGGAGACGGCGGGCTGGCCGTCGCCGGGCAGTCCCTGCGCGACGTCGAGGCGACAGCCGACGGGTTGCTGCTCATCGACGGCGCGGTGATGCTGCTCGTGGTCCTGGTGCTCGTCCTCGTCGCGGCCTCGGTGGTGCGCATCGGGCTGCGACCGTTGACGCGGATGGAATCGATCTCGGCGGAGATCACCGCGGGTGACCTGTCCCGCCGGGTCGAGGACACGGACCCGCACACCGAGCCCGGCCGGCTCGGCATCGCGTTGAACGTCATGCTCGACCGGATCGGTGCCGAGATGGCCGCGCGTAGCGCCTCCGAGCAGCGACTGCGGCAGTTCGTCGCGGACGCCTCCCACGAGCTGCGTACGCCGCTCACCTCGATCCGCGGCTTCGCCGAGCTGTACCGCCGGGGTGGTGCGCCGCCCGGCCCCCTGCTGGACGAGTCGATGAGCCGGATCGAGGCGGAGGCCGCCCGGATGGGTGTGCTCGTCGAAGATCTGCTGCTGCTCGCCCGGCTGGATCTGCACCGCCCGCAGCGGCGTGCGCCGGTCGACCTGCTCGCGATCGCCGCCGACACCGTCCGGGACGCGCATGCCCGGGTGCCCGACCGGCCGGTCCGGCTGGCCACCATGCGTGCCGGGGAGAGTGGACACGCAGACGGCGGCCCCGAGGACGGCGGGTTCGAGCCGGTGACCGTGCACGGCGACGAACACCGGCTCCGCCAGGTGGCCACCAACCTGGTGGCCAACGCGCTGCAGCACACCCCACCCGAGGCGGAGATAACCGTCCGGGTGGGTCGACTGGACGCAGCCGGGTTGGCGGTGCTGGAGGTCGCCGACACCGGTCCGGGCATCCCGGCGGAGCACGCCGGCCGCGTCTTCGAGCGGCTCTACCGGGTCGACGCCAGCCGTACCCGCGGCCGGGGGGTCGGATCCGGGCTCGGCCTGGCCATCGTGGCGGCGATCGTGGAGAGCCACGGCGGCCGGGTCGGCCTGGTCACCGGCGTGGGTCGGGGCGCCACCTTCCGGGTCCTGCTGCCGGTCGGCGCGGCCGGTCCCGCGCCGGCCCGGGACCGGGCCGGCGGTCACGGTTCCCAGCCTGCTCCGAGCTAACCCCGGGTTCGCTCCGAGCCCGGCGGTCCAGGCTGAGCGCCATGCCTGTGCGACGTCTGCCCTCCGTGCGCCGCCCCGCGGTGCTCGTCAACGCCGTACTCGGGGTGGCGATCGCCGCCGGCGGAACCTGGGCCTACACCATCTTCGTCAAGCCGGAGTCCAGCGCCGCCGCGGGCAGCGCCGGCACCCGGACCGTCGCCGTCGCGCAGGGCAGGGTGACCTCCACCGTCTCCGCCTCCGGCACCGTGCGCAGCGCCGTCACGGCCAGCGCCGAGTTCGCCACCGCCGGCACGGTCAGCGAGATCCGGGTCAAGGTCGGTGACGTGGTCAAGAAGGGTGCGGTACTGGCCCGGGTGGATCCGTCCTCGGCAAAGCGGCAGCTCACGGCCGCCGAGGCGAATCTGGACGCCGCCGAGGCGGCGCTCGACCGGGCCACCGACGCCGACAGCGACACGACGGACGCCGAGGCGCAGGTGACCAGCGCCGAGCTGGCGGTCGAAGAGGCGCAGGAGGCGGTTGACGGCAGCGTCCTCAAGGCACCGATGGCCGGTACGGTCGTGGCGGTCAACGGCAGCGTCGGCGGTTCCTCCGGCGGCGGGTCCAGCGGCAGCAGCAACGGGAGTTCCGGGGGCAGCGCGCCGAGCGGATCCACCAACAGCAGCTCCACCTCGTCGTCGAGCGGCTCGTCCGGCGGCTTCATCGAACTTGCCGACCTGAACAGGTTGGAGGTCTCCGCCTCTGTCGCCGAGGCGGACGCGACGAAGTTGAAGGTCGGCCAGGCGGCGACCGTCACCTGGAACGCGTTGGCGGGTGCGACCGCCACCGGCAAGCTGACCTCGATCGACCCGAACGCGAGCACCTCGAACAACGTGGTGACCTACGGTGTGGTGTTCAGCCTGGACCGGCTGCCGGACGGCGTACGTGCCGGGCAGACGGTCGAGGTGTCGGCCACGGTCGGCCAGGTGGACGACGTCGTCTACGTCAACTCGGCCGCACTGACGACCGTCGGCAACCGGCACACCGTGACCGTGCTGCAGAACGGCCGACAGGTGACCCGGACCGTCGAGGTCGGGCTGACGGGCGACCAGGCCGTGGAGATCACGTCCGGCCTGGAGGTCGGGGAGCAGGTCGTCCTGAAGACCTCCTCGACCAGCACCAACGGCAACAACGGTTTCCCCGGCGGTGGCCCGCCGGGCGGCGGGTTCCCGGGTGGCGGCGGATTCACCGGCGGCGGCATCAACGGCGGCAGGGCGGGCCGATGATCGGGCCACTGGGGAACGGTGCGGATGACCGGTCGACCGGGTCCGGCCACCCGCCGGTGCTCGACGTCCGCGAACTGACGAAGGTGTACGGCGAGGGCGAGGCGGCCGTCCACGCGCTGCGTGGCGTGAACCTGGTCGTCGAACGCGGCGACTACGTGGCGATCATGGGCTCGTCCGGATCCGGCAAGTCGACCCTGATGAACATCGTCGGCTGTCTGGACGTGCCGACTTCCGGCCGGTACCTGCTGGACGGGGTGGACGTCAGCCGGCTCAACGACCGTCAGCTCGCGCTGGTCCGTAACCGGCTGATCGGCTTCGTCTTCCAGGCGTTCAACCTGATCCCGAGGACCAGCGCGCTGGCCAACGTCGAGCTGCCGCTGGCGTACGCCGGGGTGCCGGCGGCCGAACGCCGCCGCCGGGCGCTCGCCGCGCTGGACATGGTGGGCCTGGCCGGCCGGGCCGGCCACGAGCCCAACCAGCTCTCCGGCGGCCAGCAGCAGCGCGTCGCGGTAGCTCGGGCGCTGGTCACCGAGCCGGCGCTGGTGCTCGCCGACGAGCCCACGGGCAACCTGGACAGCCGCTCGACGGCGGACATGCTGACGATCTTCGACGAGCTGAACGCCGCCGGCCGGACGATCGTGCTGATCACCCATGAGCCCGAGGTGGGCAGCCGGGCGCGGCGGCTGATCAAGCTCTTCGACGGGCAGATCTCCGCCGACGTTCGCCAGGACGGTCCGGCCGGGGCTGGCGGTGCGGATCGGATGCTCGACCAGCCGACCGCCACGATGGAGCGAATCCCGTGAATCTGTTCGAGATCCTGCGGTTCGCCGTCCGCGGGGTGACCGCCAACAAGCTGCGCTCGGCGCTGACCACGCTCGGCATCCTCATCGGCGTCGGCGCGGTGATCCTGCTGGTCGCGGTCGGCAACGGCTCGGCCAAGCAGATCACCGACCGGATCGCCGCTCTGGGCACCAACACGCTCACGGTGCAGAGCACGTCGCGCGGCGGTGCCAGCAGCACGGCGATCACCGTGGAGACCGCCGAGGCGCTCCGGGATCCCGTCCTGGCCCCGGACGTGCGGTCGGTGTCGCCGGTGGTCAGCGCCTCGGCCACCATCACGTACCAGGGTGCCGACCACTCGGTGCAGCAGTTCGTCGGCACCTACCCGACGTACTTCGGTGCGTCGAACACGCCGGTCGGCACCGGTACGGCGTTCACCGAGGAGGACGTCGCGCAGGGCCGGCGGGTGCTGGTGATCGGGCGGACCGTCGCCGAGGAACTCTTCCCCGGTGTCGAGCCGGTCGGCGCGGAGGTGACCGTCGGCGGCTCGCTGTTCACCGTGGTCGGCGTACTCGAGGAGAAGAGTTCGTCGTCCGGCTTCCAGGACGCCAACGACGTCGCCATCGCGCCGTTGACCGCTGTGCAGCAGACGTTGACGGGGTACGGCCCGGTCAGCTCCGTCGTCGTCGAGGCCGCCGGCTCGGACCGGGTGGACGAGGCCCAGGCGCAGATCGCCACGATCCTCGACCAGCGACTCAAGGTCTCCACCACCGGCTCCGGGAACGGCTCGAACCCGAATTCGAGCCCCTACCGGATCCAGAACGCGTCCCAGCTGCTGGAGACGCAGTCCGAGACGGCGGACACCTTCACCGTCCTGCTCGGCGCCGTGGCGGGGATCAGCCTGCTGGTCGGCGGGATCGGCATCACGAACATCATGCTGGTCACGGTGACCGAGCGGACCCGGGAGATCGGCATTCGCAAGGCCCTGGGCGCACCCCGCCGGGTGATCCTCACCCAGTTCCTGGCCGAGGCGACGATGCTCAGCCTGACCGGTGGTGGCCTGGGCGTGGCGGCGGCGCTGATCGGCAGCCGGTTCACCGTCGTCGGCGTCAAGCCGGTGATCGTGCCGAGTTCGATCGCGCTGGCACTCGGCGTCTCGGTCGCGATCGGGCTGTTCTTCGGCAGTGTCCCGGCCAGCCGCGCCGCCGGCCTCCGGCCGATCGACGCGCTCCGCTACGAGTGACTTCGGGGAAGTGACCATGACCAGAGCAGTGAAGTGGGGCCGTCAGGGGCGGGGAGTTCACCGCGGCGCCGACGGGCCGGGCCCTGATCTGACACCGCCGGCCGACGGATCCGGCAGCGGCGACGGGCTCGCGGGCGACCTGGCCGCGGCGGCGGGCCGGCGCTGGTGGAACCGGGGAACTCTCTACCTCGGGGCGTTGGTACTCGTGACCGGCGGCTTCCTCGGCGGTGTCCAGGTGCAGAAGTCGTACGGTGAATCGACTGCCGGGCCGGCCACCGCGGCCAGCCGTGGGCAGCGGGGAGCGGGCGGCTTCGGCTTTCCGGGCGGACCGGCGGCCGCCGGCATGCCGACCGGGGCGCCGGGCGGTGCCGCGCCGAACACCGGCAACTCGGGCGCCGGCGGCGCGAGCACCACCACCGGCACGGTGAAGCTCGTCGACGGCACGACCCTCTACGTGGAGACCGCGGACGGCACCGTGGTGACCGTACGGACCAGCGGTGACACCGCGATCAAGCTCGCCAGGGACGGGGCGCTGAAGGACCTGAAGGCCGGCGACGCGGTCACCGTGGAGGGGGCCAACTCCGCCGGCACGGTCGCCGCGACCACCGTGACCGGGCCGGCGAAGTAGCGGTCCGCCGGCCCGGCCGGGCGGGTCAGTGGCGGATGGTGGCGAGGTAGCGATCCTCGTTCGGCATGAGGACCCAGAGGATCAGATAGACGATCACCTGGGTGCCGGGCAACAGCAGCGACAGCAGGAACAGCAGCCGGACCAGGCCGGCGGACATGCCGAACCGCTGGGCCAGGCCGGCGCAGACGCCGGCGAACACGCGCCCCTGGCGGGGCCGGACCAGTTTGCGACTCATCGTCGAACTCCCACTTCTGCGGCGATCCGCCGCGCTGATTCCACGGTAGGAACGGGTGCACGTCCCGCCCTCGGCCCCGAGGAGGATCGGCGACCCGGGAACCCGTAGGTGCTTTACCCCGGCGGTCCATGACCGATTCACCGGCCGGCCAGCCGGTGACGGTGGGTTGACGGCAGGCGCGGAGGGTAGGCTCGCCGGTCGGGCGCCCACACCCCGGGTGCCGCCCGCCGCCTCCCGGAACCGGGGAGCGGCACACACCGGGCCGGACCCGCACGACGGGGACGACGGCGAGGAAAGTGCAGCCATGATCAGTGTTTTCGATCTCTTCAGCGTCGGTATCGGGCCGTCCAGCTCGCACACCGTGGGGCCGATGCGGGCCGCGCGGACGTTCGTGGCCGGGCTCAAGGCCGACGGCCAGCTCGCCGACGTCGTGCGCGTGCAGGCCGAGCTGTTCGGCTCGCTGGGCGCCACCGGCCACGGCCACGGCAGCGACCGCGCCGTGCTGCTCGGGCTGGAGGGCGAGGCCCCGGAGACGGTCGACACCGACACGGTCGGGCCGCGGGTGGAGCGGATCCGCGCCGAGCGGCGGCTCAGCCTGCTGGGCAGCCAGGAGATCGACTTCGACCCGGACCGGGACCTGGTGCTGCACCGCCGCCGCTCCCTGCCGTACCACCCGAACGGGATGACCTTCGCGGCCTTCGACGCCACGGGGGAGCAGGTCCGCGCGCGCACCTACTACTCGGTCGGCGGCGGGTTCGTGGTCGACGAGGCGGCCGCCGGGGCGGACCGGATCAAGCCGGACAGCACCCGGGTCCGCCACCCCTTCCTCACCGGCGCGGAACTGCTGGCGGTGACCACGGAGACCGGCCTGTCGATCAGCGAGGTGATGCTCGCCAACGAGCTGTCCTGGCGCAGCGAGGCGGACGTCCGGGCCGGGCTGCTGGAGATCTGGCGAGTCATGCAGGAGTGCGTCGAGAGCGGCTGCGCCCGCGACGGCGTCCTGCCGGGCGGGCTGAAGGTGCGCCGCCGGGCGGCCGAGCTGCGCCGCAGCCTGGCGGCGGAGGGCGACGCCACCGACCCGCTGCACGCCATGGACTGGGTCACCCTCTTCGCGCTCGCGGTCAACGAGGAGAACGCGGCCGGCGGGCGGGTCGTCACGGCGCCGACCAACGGCGCCGCCGGGATCATCCCGGCCGTGCTGCACTACTACACCCGGTTCGTGCCGGGCGCCTCCGAGGAGGGCGTGATCCGCTTCCTCCTGGCGGCGGGCGCCATCGGGGTGCTGTTCAAGGAGAACGCCTCGATCTCCGGTGCCGAGGTGGGCTGCCAGGGCGAGGTCGGCTCGGCCTGCTCGATGGCGGCGGCCGGGCTGGCCGAGGCGCTGGGCGGCACCCCCGAGCAGGTGGAGAACGCGGCCGAGATCGGCATGGAGCACAACCTCGGCCTCACCTGCGACCCGGTCGGCGGCCTGGTGCAGATCCCCTGCATCGAGCGCAACGCGGTGGCCAGCATCAAGGCCATCACGGCGGCGCGGCTGGCGCTGCGTGGCGACGGGGTGCACGCCGTGTCGCTGGACAAGGTCATCAAGACCATGCGGGAGACCGGCGCCGACATGAAGATCAAGTACAAGGAGACGGCGCGGGGCGGCCTCGCCGTCAACGTGATCGAGTGCTGAACCCGAAGGGGTGACCCGGCGCGTCCGTGCGCCGGGCCGGGACACCCGGGGCGAGGATGGGACGGTGACGTCCGGCGTCGCCGCGCTCTGGTCCGCCCGCACCTCGCTGCGCATCCTGGTCCGGCGCGATCTCGCGGTGAAATACCAGCAGTCCGTGCTGGGCTACCTCTGGTCGCTCATCGAGCCGCTCGGCATGGGCCTGATCTACTGGTTCGTCTTCGGCGTGCTCTACTCCGGCGCGACCCGGCGGCACCTGGGCGACGCGGCCGGGTCGTACCCGCTGTTCCTGATCACCGGGATCTTCGCCTGGATGTGGGCCAGCTCGGCGCTCACCGAGGCGACCAACGCGCTGACCGGGCAGTCCCGGCTCATCACCACCATGAACCTGCCCCGGCAGGTCTTCCCGATCGGCCGGGTCACCGGCCGGTTCGCCGAGTACCTCGCCGGCCTGCCCATCCTGGCCGCCATCGCGATCCTCTACGCCGCGCACGGCCGGATCCACCCCGGCTGGAACCTGCTCGCGCTGCCGCTGGCCGTGGCGGTGCAGTTCGTCCTGCTGGTGGGGCTGGCGCTGCTGCTGTCGGCGGGCAACGTGCTGATGCGCGACATCGAGCGCTTCATGCGGCTGATCATCCGGGTGCTCTTCTACGCCACCCCGATCATCTATCCGCTGAACCTGGTGCGGGACTCGGGCATGCCGGCCTGGCTGAAGATCGCGTACGAGCTGAACCCGCTGGTCGGGATCTTCCAGCTGCACCACGCGATCTGGTACCCGGACGAGTTCCCCGACGCCCGGCTGCTCACCGTCACCGTGGCGGGCAGCCTGCTGGTGTTCGCGGTCGGCTGGTGGTCGTTCCGCCGCCTCGAACCGGCCGTGCTCAAGGAACTGTGAATGGCGGCGATCATCGAGGCGGACGGGCTCGGCATCCGGTTCGTCCGCAACCGCCGCCGCCAGCTCCGGCTGCGGGAACTGCTCATCCACCGGGGCTCCCGCGACCCGGACGCCGGCCGGTTCTGGCCCCTGCGGGACGTCTCGTTCCGGATCGAGCCGGGCGAGACGGTCGGCGTGGTGGGGCGCAACGGCACCGGCAAGAGCACGCTGCTGCGGCTGATCGCCGGGGTGCTGATCCCCGACGAGGGCGCGATCCGGGTGCACGGCCGGGTCGCACCGCTGCTGGAACTCTCCGCCGGTTTCTCCGGCGACCTGACCGGCCGGGAGAACCTCTACCTGGTGGGCGGGCTGCACGGGCTGTCGTCGGCGTACCTCCGGCGGCACTTCGACGAGATCGTCTCGTTCGCCGGTGAGCAGGTGGAACGTGCCATCGACACCTCGGTCCGGCACTACTCGTCGGGGATGAAGGTGCGGCTGGGCTTCGCGGTGATCGCCCACCTGCCGCACCCCGTGCTGCTGGTGGACGAGGTGACCGCGGTCGGGGACGCGGAGTTCCGCGCGAAGTGCTATGCGACCATCGAGCGACTTCTCGCGGAAGGGCGCACGCTGGTGCTGGTGTCACACAACGACAAGGACCTCACCCGGTTCTGCCGTCGGGGGCTCTACCTCGACGCCGGGCGGTTGACCGTCGACGGGACGATCGACGAGGCGCTGCAGGCGTACGCCAGCGCGACG
Organism: Micromonospora chaiyaphumensis; assembly: GCF_900091435.1. Lineage (GTDB taxonomy): Bacteria > Actinomycetota > Actinomycetes > Mycobacteriales > Micromonosporaceae > Micromonospora > Micromonospora chaiyaphumensis. Next base: position 521,130 of record NZ_FMCS01000002.1, on the reverse strand, counting down.
CAGCGGTGACGCTCGCGATCGTGCTCGCCGCCGGGCCGGCGGCGGGCCTGACCACCGAGGCCGGGGAGCGCCTGGCCGACCGGCTCGCCGGGCAGTGGCGCCGGGCCGGGGCGGACGAGGTGCGGGTGGCCGCCGACCTGTCCGAGCTGGCCGACCTGGTGGCCGCCGCCACCGGGCCGGTGCTGGTCAGCGGGGCCGACCTGGTGGCGCACACGGCCGTACTCAAGCATCTGGCCACCAGCCCGGTCGGGCCGACGGTGGCCCTGGTGCTCACCGATCCGCCGGCCGCCGGGCAGGCGACGGTCCGCGAGGAGCGCGGCCAGGTGGTGGCGGTGGACGACCCGGCGGGCGCGACCGGCGTGTTCGGCGGCGCGCTGCGGGTCGGTCCGGCCGACCTGCCGGCCCTCGCCGCCGCGGCCCGGAGCGCGGCCGGGGGCGGCGTCGACCGTCTCTTCGCCGAGCTGGCCGGCTGCGGCACGCTGACCTTCGCCCACCGGGTACGCCTGCTCGTGGCGCACCGGGTCGGCGACCCGGCGGAACTGGCGGCGGCGCAGGCCGCCGTGGCGGCGGTCGACGAGGACCGGGCCGAGCTGCGGCTGTCGGTGAAGGAGCGCGACGACTTCTTCACCACGTTCTTCGTGAGCACCTGGTCCCCGTACGTGGTGAAGGCGGCCGCCCGGATCGGGCTGGGCCCGACCGCGGTCACCATGATCTCGGTGGCCTTCGCGGTGGCCGCGGCGGTGCTCTTCGGCGCCGGCGGTCGGCCCGCGCTGGTGGCCGGCGCGGTCCTGCTCTACCTGGGCTTCGTGCTCGACTGCGTGGACGGCCAGCTGGCCCGCTACACCCGGCACTTCAGCGCCTGGGGCGGCTGGCTCGACACGATGGCCGACCGGGCCAAGGAGTACGTGGTCTACGCGGGTCTCGGTTACGGGGCCACGCATGCCGGCTTCCGCTACGGCTGGGCGCTGGCGATCGCCGCCATGACCCTCCAGACCGTGCGGCACATGACCGACACCTGGTACGGCGTGCTGCACGACGAGGCGGCCCGCCGCCCCCGTGCGGCGACGGCTGACACGGGCGGCATCGGCGGGAAGCTGAACGCCGCCTCGACGAAGGTGCAGGCGGACACCGGCTCGGTGTCCTACTGGCTGAAGCGGACGGTGGTCTTCCCGATCGGCGAGCGGTGGGCGCTCATGGCGGTGGCCGCCGCGCTGTTCGGGCCGCTCGTGGCGCTCTGCGCCGTGCTGGTGTGGGGGGTGCTGGCGTTCGCGTACACCGGGGGCCTGCGCACCCTGCGGGCGCGGTGGATGCGGGTGCCGGTCATGAGCAGCGTCGACACCGGCCTGCACCGCGACGACGGGCCGCTGGCCCGGACGCTACCGGCGCCCGGGCGGCTGCCGGCGGTGCGGCAGCCGCTGGTGCTGGCGGTGCTCGGCGCGCTCGGTGCGACGGGCCTGCTGCTGTGGGCGTTGCTCGCCGTCCGCGCCGGGGACGACCTGCCCGGCTGGGCGGTGGCGTTCGCGTTCGTCGTCCTGCTGGGCGGGGCGCACGGCGCGCGGGCCGCGCACGACGGGCCGCTGGACTGGCTGGTCCCGGCGGCGTTGCGGGCCGGGGAGTATCTCTTCGCGATCGCCGTCGGGGTGGCCGGGCGGGTGTCGCCGTGGCTCATCTTCGGGTACGTCTTCGTGCTGACCCTGCACCACTACGACCTGACGGCCCGGCTGGAGAAGCGGCAGGCCGCCCCGCCGCTGCACGCCGCCACGGTGGGCTGGGAGGGGCGTTCGGCGCTGCTGACCATCGGCTCAATCGCCGGAATTGCGAGCATCGCTCTAGCTACACTCGGTGCGTACCTTCTCGTGGTTTTTGTCGCGAGCGTGGTCCTCGCCTGGGTGGTCCTGCCGGCCCGCGCCCGTGGGGGTGACCGCTCGCCGGGCTGACGGAGGGCCGGCCGGGATGACCCTGATCAGCTTCGTCGTACCGGCCTTCAAGGTGCAGGGTTACCTCCGGGAGTGTCTCGACTCGATCCTCGACCAGCCGTTCGACGACGTCGAGGTGATCGGGATCGACGACGCCTCCCCGGACGACAGCGGCGAGATCCTGGTCGAGTACGCCGAACGCGACCCCCGGGTCCACCCGGTCCGGCTCGCCGAGAACGTCGGGCTCGGTCCGGCCCGCAACATCGGGCTGGACCGGGCCACCGGCGAGTACGTCTGGTTCGTGGACGGCGACGACTGGCTGGTCCCCGGCTGCCTGCCGCACGTGGCCGACCGGCTCCGCGCCACCCGCCCCGACGTCCTGATCGTGGACCACGTCCGGGCGCACTGGAACAACGTCGGCACCCGCAGTGCCATGCGGGACGTGTTCCCGGAGCCGCCCGGCGAGGCGACCTTCCGGCTGCGGGAGCGGCCGGAGACCCTGCGGCTGCTGCACACCGCCTGGAATCGCCTGGTCCGCCGGGACTTCCTGGTCGGGCAGGGGCTGCGCTTCGCGCCCGGCTGGTACGAGGACGTCTCGTTCAGCTATCCCGTGCTGCTGGCCGCCGAGCGGATCGGCGTGCTGAACCGGGTCTGCCTCAACTACCGGCAGCGCCGCACCGGGGCGATCACCCGCACCCGCGGCGACCGGCACTTCGAGGTCTTCGCCCAGTGGCACCGGGTGTTCCGGCTCATGGACCAGTGGGGTCCGGCCGTGGTGGACGGGCTGCGCCCGGCCGTCTTCGAGCGGATGATCTGGCACTACCTGACCGTGCTGGGAAACGGCCAGCGGATCGCCCCCGAGCTGCGGCCGCCGTTCTTCGCCCAGATCCACGCGGATTACGTGCGCTTCCTGCCGCCCGAGGGCTACCCGGTCCCGCCCGGCCTGGAGGGGGTGAAGCACCGGCTCGTGGCAACCGGGCGGTGGCGGGTGTTCACCGCCCTCCGGGCCGCCCATCAGGCCGGGGAGCGGGCCCGGCGCTCGGCCCGGCGGGCCAAGCGGCGGGTGCTGCCGGTGGCCCGGCGCAACGCCCGCAGGGCCCGGGACGCGGCGCTGCGTGAGTACTACCGGGCCGAACTGCACCGGCCGCTCGACCCGACGCTCGCCGTCTACGCCGCCTACTGGTACCGGGGTTACTCCTGCAACCCGGCCGCCATCTACACGGCCGCCCGCCGGCTCGCCCCGCAGGTGCGCGGCGTCTGGATCGTCCGCCGGGACCGGGTGGCCGGGCTGCCGCCCGGCGTGGAGTACGTGGTGGCCGGCACCCCGGACTACTACCGGGTGCTGGCCCGCGCCCGCTGGCTGGTCAACAACGTCAACTTCCCGGACTTCGTCCGCAAGCGGCCCGGCGCCGTGCACGTCCAGACCCACCACGGCACCCCGGTCAAGGTGATGGGGCTGGACCAGCAGCGCTATCCGGTCGGGGCGATGGGGATGAACTTCGCGAACCTGCTGCGCCGGGTGGACCGCTGGGACTACAGCGTCAGCTCGAACAGCTTCTCGACCCAGATGTGGGAGCGGGCGTATCCGGCCGACTACACCACCCTGGAGGTCGGCTACCCGCGCAACGACCGGCTGGCCCTGGCCACCGACGAGGAGTGCCGCCAGGCCCGCGCGGGGCTGGGCATCGGCCCGGACGAGTACGTGGTGCTCTACGCGCCGACCCACCGGGAGCACCTGCCCGGCTGGCGGCCGCCGTTCGACCCGGACCGGCTGCGTGACGTGCTCGGCCCGTCGGGCCGGCTGCTGATGCGCAGCCACTACTTCCACGACCGGGAGCGGCAGTTGCGCGGCGTGTCCGACGGCGCGGTGCTGGACGTGAGCGGGTACGACCGGGTGGAGGACCTCTACCTCGCCGCGGACGTGCTGGTCACCGACTATTCCTCCGCGATGTTCGACTACGGCGTGCTGGACCGGCCGATCGTGGTCTACGCGCCGGACTGGGACGCGTACCGCGTCTCCCGGGGTGTCTACTTCGACCTGCTCGCCGAGCCGCCCGGCGCGGTGGCTGTCGACTTTCCCGGGCTGCTCGACCTGTTCCGCAGCGGCGCGGTACGCGGAACGGCGGCCGAGCAGGCCCGGCAGCGGTTCCGGGCCCGGTTCTGCGCGCTGGACGACGGGCACGCCGCCGAGCGGGTGGTCCGCCGGGTCTTTCTGGACGAACCGGCCTGAAAAGTCATTACTGAGCGGTCGCTTTACCGATGGAAGACCGCCAATCTCATTAATGGTTCTTTCACGAGCTGAACATGGCACGTTTACCCGATGTGCGGAGGCCATGATCCTGGTCACAGTCATTCCCGGGTTCGGCCGAGAGCTGGGGAGGCAGACGGTGACCACCGTCGCGCTCAAGGATGTCACCAAGGTGTTCCAGGACGGGACAGTCGCGGTGGACACCATCAATCTGGACGTCAACGACGGCGAGTTCATGGTGCTGCTCGGCCCTTCGGGCTGCGGCAAGTCCACCGTGCTGCGAATGGTCGCCGGGCTTGAGGATCCCACCTCGGGCGCGGTGATGCTGGGCGGCGAGGTGGCCAACGACCTGCCGCCCCGGGAGCGGAAGATCGCCATGGTCTTCCAGGACTTCGCGCTCTACCCGCACATGACCGTCGGTGACAACATCGGCTTCCCGCTGCGGCTCTCCGGCATCGAGCCCGGGCCGCGTGGCGAGCGGATCCAGGACGTGGCGAGCGCCCTGGGCATCGGCGACGTGCTCGCGCGCAAGCCCAGCCAGCTCTCCGGCGGCCAGCGGCAGCGGGTGGCCATGGGGCGGGCCATAGTGCGCCGGCCCGGCCTGTTCCTCATGGACGAGCCCCTCTCCAACCTGGACAGCGGCCTCCGCGCCGAGCTGCGCGCCGAGATCTCCGGCCTGACCCGCGAGCTGGGCGTCACCACCATCTACGTCACGCACGACCAGGCCGAGGCGCTGACCATGGCCGACCGGGTCGCCATCATGCGCAAGGGCGTGCTCCAGGACGTGGGCACACCCACCCAGGTGTACGGGCGCCCGGCCACCCTCTACGTCGCCGCGTTCCTCGGCAGCCCGCGGATGAACCTGCTGGAGGCGTCGGTCTACGTCCACCTCGACCGGTACGTGACGTTGAACCTCGGCGAGCAGGCGCTCTACCTGCCCTGGGACGACATCCGCAGTCGGGCCGTGGCGCACTACCACGGGGAGCGGATCGTGGTCGGCATGCGGGCGGAGGCGCTCACCCCGGTCACCCCGGACACCGCCGGCGACGTGCTCCACGGCCGGATCCGCTATCTGGAGCACCACGGCCACGAGTCGCTGGCCTTCCTCGACATCGGCGCCACGGCCATCGTGGTGGACGAGATGGGCAGCCGGGGGGAGAGCAGCGCCCCCGGCCAGCGCGGCCTGCGCCGGTTCGGTCAGGTCATGCAGCGGATCGCGGGGCGCTCGGCGGACGCACCGGTCTCCGCGGCGCCGAGCGGCAGCGGGAACCGGACCAGCGTGCTGCCCGACCCGGGCCGGCACCACCGGCGTCCCGCGGAGCTGGCCGTGCGGCTGGCGCCGTACCCGGCGGTGTCGGCGGGCCACCCGCTCACCGTCCAGGTGCGGATGGACGCCCTGCACTTCTTCGACGAGCGCGGCGACCGGATCGACGTCGGCTGGCGCTGACGGGCTTCGCCCGTGGGATTTCCCGCCGTGGCGCCGGCCGGCGACCGCGTGCTGCACGAGACGTCGTTCATCCGCCGCGGGTCACGCTACGTGACGCGCCGCCCCACCCGGGGAGGACCTCGTCCGCGCCTTTGCTCTGCAGCCACGGACGCAGCACTTGCGCTGAGTGACCGCGATGACCCAGGGGAGCGTCGGGGCGCCGGAGAGAAGCAGCAGCTCAAGCGTGTGATGCATGGATGGCTGCAGAGCAAAGGCGGCGGAAGGGCTTTCCCAGGGTCGGCCGGAGGCATTACTCAGGGTGAGACCGGGGGCCGTGCACGCACAGTGACCTCATCGGTCGAGTGGAGCGGCTGACCGGTGAACGGGGAACGCGGGAGTGGCTCGGCGGCGAGTGGGTGACCAACGAGCAGGAGGCGACCGCGCTGCGCAGCTTCCAACCGCTGGTGGTTCCGGGGCTGCTGCAGACCGAGGCGGCCCTTGCCGGGAAAGTTACTGCCGAGTAGCGTCTGGGCATGTCCATCGACTCTCGCCAGGTTGCGGCCGGTTTGCTGGAGGCCGTGCCGTTCGCCCGCACGCTCGGTATCGAATTCGTCGAGGTGGCCCCCGAGGCCGCGGGCGGGGTCCGCGCCGTGGTCCGGCTCCCCGATGTCCCGGAGCACCACAACCACGTCGGCGGCCCGCACGCGGGCGCCATGTTCACCCTCGGGGAGACCGCCTCCGGCGCGGTGGTGCTCGCCGCGTTCGGGCAGGTGCTCGACCGGGCCGTACCGCTGGCCGTGACCGCCACCATCCGCTACCAGAAGGTCGCCCTCGGGCCGGTGCTGGCGACGGCGCGGCTGGGGCGTACCCCGGCCGAGGTCGTCGCCGAGCTGGACGCCGGCCAGCGGCCGGAGTTCCCGGTCGAGGTGGAGATCGGCACCGAGGACGGCACCGTGACCTCTGGGCTCACGGTGATCTGGACACTCCGCCCGAACCGCTGACGTCCGAATCGGGTTTGCCCGGCCGGTGCCCTGGATAGATTCAGGCAATGCTGGGTCTACCCGCGCAGGTGACCGCCTGTCTCTTCGATCTGGACGGCGTGCTGACGCAGACCGCCAAGGTGCACAACGCCGCCTGGACCGAGACGTTCAACGCGTTCCTGAAGGCGCGCGCGGTGGCCACCGGCGAGCCGTTCCGCCCGTTCGACCCGGGCCCGGACTACAACCGGTACGTGGACGGGAAGCCGCGGGCCGACGGCGTGCGCTCCTTCCTGGCCTCGCGCGGGATCACCCTGCCCGAGGGGTCGCCGGACGACCCGCCCGAGGCGGAGACCGTCAACGGGGTGGGCAACCGGAAGAACGTCATCCTGCTCAAGCGGATCCACACCGACGGCGTCGAGGTCTACGAGGGCTCGGTGCGCTACCTGGAGGCGGCCGCCCGGGCCGGGCTGCGCCGGGCGGTGGTCTCGGCCAGCGCCAACTGCCGGGACGTGGTCGCCGCCGCGGGGCTGGACCCGCTGCTGGAGGCCCGGGTGGACGGGCTGGTGGCTCGCGAGCGCGGGCTGCGCGGCAAGCCCCACCCGGACACCTTCCTGGCCGGCGCGCAGATGCTCGGGGTCGAGCCGGCGAATGCAGCCGTCTTCGAGGACGCGCTGGCCGGCGTCGCGGCCGGGAAGGCCGGCGGTTTCGGGTACGTGGTCGGTGTCGACCGGGTCGGCCAGGCCGACGACCTGCGCGCGCACGGCGCCGACGTGGTGGTCACCGACCTGTCGGAGCTGCTGACCGGGGCGCACGCGTGATCCGGGAGCGGGCGTACCCGGTCGAGCCGTGGCACGTCCGGGAGACCCGGCTCGACACGGACGTGCTGGCCCAGTCCGAGTCGGTCTTCGCCCTGTCCAACGGCCACGTGGGGCTGCGCGGCAACCTCGACGAGGGCGAGCCGCACGGCCTGCCCGGCACCTACCTGAACTCCTTCTACGAGCTGCGCCCCCTGCCCTACGCGGAGGCCGGCTTCGGCTTCCCGGAGTCCGGGCAGACCGTCGTCAACGTGACCAACGGCAAGCTGCTCCGGCTGCTGGTCGACGACGAGCCGCTCGACGTCCGGTACGGCGAACTCATCTCCCACGAGCGGGTCCTCGACCTGCGCGCCGGCACCCTGCACCGCGAGCTGCACTGGCGCTCGCCCGCCGGCCGGGACGTGAAGGTCCGCAGCACCCGGCTGGTGTCGTTCACCCAGCGGGCGGTCGCCGCCATCCAGTACGAGGTCGAGGCGCTCGACGGGCCGCTGCGGCTCATCGTCCAGTCCGAGCTGGTCGCCAACGAGACGCTCCCGCCGCAGAGCAAGGATCCCCGCGTCGCCGCCGTCCTCGAATCGCCGCTGCAGGCCGAGGAGGAGCTGACCACCGACGACGGCGGCCTGCTCATCCACCGCACCAAGGTCAGCGGCCTGCGGGTCGCCGCCGCCATGGCCCACGACGTGGAGGCCCCGGAGCGCACCACCATCGAGTCCGAGGGCTACGAGGACTGGGTCCGCACCACCATCGGCTGCGTGCTCAAGCCCGGCCAGACGCTGCGGGTCGTCAAGTACCTGACGTACGGCTGGTCCAGCCGGCGGTCCCTGCCGGCGCTGCGCGACCAGGTCGGTGCGGCGCTGGCCGCGGCCCGCCTGGACGGCTGGGACGGGCTGCGCCGGGAGCAGCGGGAATACCTCGACGAGTTCTGGGACGCCGCCGACGTGCGGGTGGAGGGCGACCCGGAGGTGCAGCAGGCGGTCCGGTTCGGCCTCTTCCACGTGCTCCAGGCCGGCGCCCGCGCGGAACGCCGGCCCATCGCCGCCAAGGGCCTCACCGGCCCGGGGTACGACGGCCATGCCTTCTGGGACACCGAGATGTTCGTGCTGCCGGTGCTCACCTACACGCAGCCCGGAGCGGTGCGGGACGCCCTGCACTGGCGCTACTCGACCCTCGCCCAGGCGCAGGAGCGCGCCCGGACGTTGAATCTCTCCGGGGCCGCCTTCCCCTGGCGGACCATCGAGGGGCCGGAGTCGTCGGCGTACTGGCCGGCCGGGACGGCCGCGTTCCACATCGCCGCCGACGTCGCCGACGCGCTGCGCCGCTACGTGCTGGTCACCGGCGACGACGCGCTGGAACGGGAGATCGGGCTGGAACTGCTGGTCGAGACGGCCCGGCTGTGGCGCTCGCTCGGCCACCACGACCGCACCGGCCGGTTCCACATCGACGGGGTGACCGGCCCGGACGAGTACACCGCTGTCAAGAACGACAACGTCTACACCAACCTCATGGCACAGCGGAACCTGCTCACCGCCGCGGACTGCGCGATGCGGCACCGCGACCAGGCCCAGGACCTCGGCGTCACCGAGGAGGAGGCGGCCGCCTGGCGGGACGCCGCGAACGCCATGCACCTCCCGTACGACCCGGAGTTCGGAGTGCACGGGCAGGTGGAGGGCTTCACCCGCTTGCAGGAGTGGGACTTCGAGCACACCCCGCCGGAGAAGTACCCGCTGCTGCTGCACTACCCGTACTTCGACCTGTACCGGAAGCAGGTCGTCAAGCAGGCGGACCTGGTGCTCGCCATGCACTGGCGGGGTGACGCGTTCACCGGCCCGGAGAAGGTGCGCAACTTCAACTACTACGAGCGGCGGACCGTACGGGACTCCTCGCTGAGCGCCTGCACCCAGGCCGTGATGGCGGCCGAGGTGGGCCACCCCGAGCTGGCCCACCGCTATCTGCGCGAGGCCGCGCTCATGGACCTGCACGACCTGAACGAGAACACCCGCGACGGGGTGCACATGGCCTCGCTCGCCGGGGCCTGGATCGCCCTGGTCGCCGGCTTCGGCGGCCTGCGCGACCACGACGGGACGCTCTCCTTCTCGCCCCGGCTCCCCAGCCGGCTGGGCCGGTTGGAGTTCGCTCTCCAGTGGCGCGGGATGCGGCTGCGGGTCGACGTCCGGCCGCACCAGACCACCTACTCGCTGCGCAGCGGAGGGCCGGACACCGTCGTGGAGCTGCGCCACCATGGTGAGCCGATCCGGATCACGGGTGCCCAGCCGGTCACCGTGCCGGTGCCGCCGGCGCACCCGTCCGGGCCGCAGCCGGAGCAGCCGCCGGGCCGGGCGCCCCTGCTGCACCTGCCCGAGAACCTGAGCTGAGCGAAGCCCCGACCCGCATGCGCGGGCCGGGGCTTCGTCGTGGCGTACCTCAGAACTGGCGGCCGTTGGACGGTCGGCCGCCGGCGTCACGCGGAGCCGTCGCCCGCGCGTCGTCGGCGGTGCGGGCCACGGAGGCGCGGTCCGCCCAGTCCGGCGACTGCTTCAGTTCCTGTTTGCGGCGTTCCTGGTCGGTGAGGCCCTGTTCCCGGGACCTGTCCTGTTTCGCCATCACGATCCTCGCGATCCGTCGGGGTCCGTGGTCACCCCGCGCCTTCCCGATCCGGGCCGGCTCACGCCTCGAGGTGCCGGGCGAAGCTCAGCCGCAGGTGGTTCTTCGGCCGGGCGCCGACGATGGAGCCGACCACCTGGCCGTCCCGGAACACCAGCATCGTGGGCATCGACATCACCTGGTAGGCGCGCGTGCTGTGGGGGTTCTCGTCCGAGTTGACGGTGACGAAGCGCAGGGCGTCGCCGAACTCCTCGGCAAGCTCCGCCAGGTGCTTGGAGACCGGGCGGCAGGGCGGGCACCACTCCGCCCAGAAGTCGACCACCACGGGCCGGTCGGCGGCCAGCACGGTGGCCGCGAAGGTCTCGTCGGTGACCGGGGTCAGTCGGCCCTGCTGCGTGTCCTGAGGCATGTTTCCTCCCGATGGGCGATCGCGCGGGCGAGCTGGTCGTGCAACTGGTGACGGACCGCACCGAGCCGGTCGAGGTAGTCGTCCACCTCGGCCAGCTTGCGCCGCAGCACCGCCACGGAGTCGGGGCAGACGTCGCCGGAGCTGTTGCCGGCCCGCAGGCAGGCCACGAACGGCCGGATGTCGTCCAGCCCGAAGCCCACCGCCAGCAGCGCCCGGATCTCGTGCACGACGCGCAGCTCCGCCTCGTCGTAGACCCGGTAGCCGTTCGCCGACCGACGCGGGCACACGAGCCCCTGCGACTCGTAGTAGCGCAGGGTCCGGGTGCTGGTCCCGGCCCGCTCGGCCAACTCTCCGATCCGCACCCCACCCGCCCCCCAACCTGCCTGCTCGCCCCCTGACCACCGTCACGCTAAACCTTGCCGCCGACGTCAAGGCAAACCCTCGCGGCCATCCCCGAAGCCCGCCGACGCTTTCCGGCCCGCCAACTTCATGATCAGCGCGCCGGTGGGTATGAGCGGGCGGGAGGTGTGGGGTTATGGGGGACACGCGTGAGGTGAGCGTGCCGGTCGTGGACGGCGGGTTGGTCGCGGACGTGATCGTGCCGTCGGGGGCCGTGGGGGTGGTGTTGTTCGCGCACGGGAGCGGCAGTTCGCGGCACAGCCCGCGCAACGTGGCGGTGGCGCACGAGTTCAACGGGCGGGCGCTGGGCACCGTGCTGGTCGACCTGCTCACCCCCGAGGAGGACGAGCGGGACGCGGTCACCGCCGAGCTGCGCTTCGACATCGGGATGCTCGCCGAGCGGCTGGCCGCGATCGTGGACTGGATGGCCGCCGAGCCGACCCTGGGCCGGCTGCCGATCGGGCTCTTCGGGGCCAGCACCGGCGCGGCCGCCGCCCTGGTCGCCGCGGCCGCCCGGCCCGAGCAGGTCGGTGCGGTGGTCTCGCGCGGCGGCCGGCCGGACCTGGCCGGCAGCTCGCTGTCGGCGGTGCGCGCACCGACGCTGCTGCTCGTGGGCGGGCTCGACGAGCAGGTGATCGTGCTCAACGAGCAGGCCCGGTCGGAGCTGGGCGAGGTCGCCGAGCTGCGGATCGTGCCCGGGGCCACTCACCTCTTCGAGGAGCCGGGCACCCTGGAGCAGGTGGCCGACCAGGCGGGGGCCTGGTTCACCACCCACCTCCGCCAGCCGCACCCGGCCTGATCCGCGGCCGGGCGGCCGGGCGGGTCAGTCGGGCAGGGCCGCGCGGTGGCGTTGCACGGTGTCCAGCACCCGCCAGGTGACCGCGGCGATGGGCACCGAGACGAACGCACCCGCGATGCCGGCCACCAGCGTGCCGGCGGTGACCACCACCAGGATGACGGCGGGGTGGAGCTGCACCTGCCGCTTCATCACCAGCGGCTCCAGCAGGTTGCCCTCGATCTGCTGCACGGCGATCACCGCGGCGAGGGTGAGCAGGGCGGTGGTCGGGCCGTTGGCGGCCAGGGCGACCAGCACCGCGATGGCACCGGCCACGGTGGCCCCGATGATCGGCACGAAGCCGCCGAGGAAGGTGATGAGCGCGAGCGGCAGGGCCAGCGGGACGCGCAGCAGCACCAGCGCCAGCCCGATGCCGATGGCGTCGATCGCCGCGATGATCATCGTGCCCCGGCTGTACGCGCCCAGCGTCCGCCAGCCGGCCCGGCCCGCCTCGGCCGTCACGTCGCGGCGCGGCCCGGTCATCCGGCGCAGCACCCAGTGCCACATCGACCGGCCGTCCTTGAGCAGGAAGAAGAGCAGCACGAGGCCCAGCAGGAGTGAACCGGCCACCTCGGCGGCGGTGCGGGCCCCGGCGACCGGGTCGGGGGCGCTGCCGCTCAGCCCGTTCCGGATCTGCTCGATCTGGCGGTCGAGCTGCTCGTCCGTGACGGGAAGGCTGGAGGTGACGAAGTCCCGGCTGCGCTCCAGACCCTGGTCGAGCTGCTGGCTCAGCTCGCCGAACTGGCTCGCGGTCAGGTTCCACACCAGCGCGCCGACGCCGACCAGGACGCCGAGCAGCAGCAGGACACTGAGCAGGGCGGCCAGCGCCGGGGGCACCCGGAGCCGGCGCAGCCGCAGCAGCACCGGGTCGAGCAGCGCGGTGAGGAAGAGCGTGCCGGCCAGCGCCACGGCTAGCGGGGCCAGCAGCACCGCGATCTTCCCGAGCAGCCAGAGCGCGGCGACCACCACCACGAGACAGGCGCCCCAGGTGACCGCCGTCCGTACCGGCCAGGGCAGCCCGGCCCAAGCCTGCCGCGGGCCCGCCGCTCGGCCCGGTGCCGCCGGCTGCGGCGTTCCAGCGTCCTCGTCCACGTCGCCTCCTCGATCGTGGCCGTTGGTACCCGACGCACGCGAATCCGACACCCGGGCACCCATGGGACGGGGTGAGTTTGTGCCGCCGGCGCCAGGGAAGGCATTCACGGTATCGAAGGGAGAACCGACATGAGTGACTTCATGGACAAGGCCAAGGACTTCGCCGACAAGCACGACAAGCAGGTCGACCAGGGGATCGAGAAGGGCGGCGACATGGCCGACAAGCGGACCCAGGGCAAGTACGACCAGCAGATCGACAAGGGCGTGGACATGGCCCAGCAGCGGACCGGTCAGGGCGACACCGGCCGCTGACCGGGCTCCGATCCCGGGCCGTCCCGCGCGGGCGGCCCGGGATCGTCGTCCCGAAGACCGGAATCGCCCTCTGGTCTTCATCGACCACTCTCGCTACCATCCGCAGTCGGGGCATGACTCAGCGTCGAGTCGTGCGGAGTCGACCCGCACCGCCCGCGGTGCCGTGGACGAGAGCGAGCCAGCCGGTGACCGACACTTCCCAGGCGACCATCCCGCAGCGCTACCCGTTCAACGCCCCTGTCCGGCTCGACCTGGACGCCCGCTACGCCGAGCTGCGCGAGCAGCCGCTGGTCCGGGTCCAACTGCCCTACGGCGAGCCGGCCTGGCTGGCCACCCGACACGCCGACGTGAAGACGGTGCTCGGCGACCCCCGGTTCAGCCGGGCCGCGTCGGTCGGCCGCGACGAGCCGCGGAACACCCCGCGCCAGCAGGAGACCGGGATCCTCTCGATGGACCCGCCGGAGCACACCCGGCTCCGCCGGCTCGTGGCGAAGGCGTTCACCGCGCGCCGGGTCGAGGAACTGCGGCCGCGCACCCGGGCGGTCGCCGACGAGCTGGTCGACGGCCTGCTCGCCGCCGGACCGCCCGCCGACCTGGTGGCGCACCTGGCCACGCCGCTGCCGATCCGGGTGATCTGCGACCTGCTCGGCGTGCCGGTGTCCGATCAGGACAGGTTCCACACCTGGTCCGAGGCCATCGTCTCGACCACGTCGCTGGAGCCGGAGCTGGCCCAGCAGTACGTCGACAACCTGCTCGCCTACATGGGCGGGCTGGTCGCCCGGCGCCGGGTGGAACCCACCGACGACCTGCTCAGCGCCATGGTCCGGGCGCGCGACGACAACGCCGACCGGCTCACCGAGGAGGAGCTGGTCACCCTCGCCGCCGGGCTGCTCGCCGCCGGCCACGAGACCACCGTGACCCAGATCCCCAACATGGTGTACGTCCTGCTCACCACGCCCGGCGCCTGGGACACCCTGCGGGACCGGCCGGAGCTGGTCCCGGTCGCCGTCGAGGAGCTGATGCGGTTCATCCCGCTCGGCGCCACGGCGGCCTTCCCCCGCTACGCCACCGAGGACGTCGAGCTGGGCGGGGTGCTGGTCCGGGCGGGCGAACCGGTGGTGGTCAACATCGCGGCGGCCAACCGGGACGACGCCGTCTTCGCCGACGCCGACCGGCTGGACCTGACCCGCCAGGTCAACCCGCACCTCGGCTTCGGGCACGGCGTGCACCACTGCGTCGGCGCGCAGTTGGCCCGGATGGAGCTGCGCGTGGTGCTGGAGACGTTGCTCGACCGGGCCCCGGGCCTCCGGCTCGCCGTGCCCGTGGAGGAGCTGACCTGGAAGAGCGGCCTGCTGGTGCGGGGCCTCGTGGCGATGCCGGTGGCCTGGTGACCCGGGCCGGGACGGGGGAGGGCGCATGAGCGGAGAGATCGAGTGGCGGCTGCACGTCGACCCGACCCGCTGCATCGGCTCGGGGATCTGCGCCGGGGTGGCGCCGCGGCACTTCGTGCTGGTCGACGGCCTGTCCCGGCCGGTGGCCGAGCGGATCGCCGCCGACGAGTCGGTGCTCGACGCGGCGGAGTCCTGCCCCGTCGAGGCGATCGTGGTCTCCGAGGAGGAGAGCCTCCGGCGGATCGCCCCGGAGGGCTGACCGTCACCGGCCGGGGTATCGCGCCCCGTTGACGTTGACCCGCAGGCTGAACAGCGAGCTGGAGGCGCAGATGTAGAGCTGGTTGCGCTTCGGGCCGCCGAAGGTGAAGTTGGCGACCACCTCCGGCAGGTGCAGCTTGCCGAGCAGCGTGCCGTCCGGGTCGAAGCAGTGCAGCCCGTCGTGCGCGGCCGCCCAGACCCGGCCGGCCTCGTCGAGGCGTACGCCGTCGAAGGAGCCCGCGTCGCAGGTGGCGAAGACCTCGCCGCCGCGCAGCGTGCCGCCCTCGGTCACGGCGAACCGGCGCAGGTGCTTCGCCCGGGTGTCGACCACGTAGAGCAGCGACTCGTCGGGGCTGAACGCCAGCCCGTTCGGCTGCCCGAAGTCGTCGGCGACCCGGCGCACCTCGCCGTCGTGCGGGTCGACCCGGTAGACGTGGTTGCCGCCGATCTCGCTCTCGGCCCGGTGGCCCTCGTAGTCGCTGTCGATGCCGTAGCTCGGGTCGGTGAACCAGATCGAGCCGTCGGAGTGCTCGACCACGTCGTTGGGGCTGTTCAGCCGCTTTCCGCGCCAGCGCTCGGCGAGCACCGTGTCGGTGCCGTCGGCCTCGGTCCGGGTGACCCGCCGCCCGCCCTGCTCGCAGCTCACCAGCCGTCCCCGCCGGTCGACGGTGTGCCCGTTGGCGTAGCCGGCCGGCTGGCGGAACACGCCGACCGCCCCGGTGGTCTCGTCCCAGCGCAGCAGCCGGTCGTTGGGGATGTCGCTGAAGACCAGGTAACGGCCCGCGGGGAACCAGGCCGGCCCCTCCAGCCAGCGGCCGCCGGTCCAGAGGCACTCCGTCCACTCGTCGCCGTTGACCCGGCGGAACCGCTCGTCCCGCACCTCGAAACGCGTCCTGAACCGATCCATGCCGACCGCCTCCGCCCGTGACTGATGTTCGGCATGACGCTAACATGGCCGAACGAGAATCAGCCGTGAGGCAGAACACCGAACGGAGGCGTGGTCGTGGACGATGTGGACCGGAAGCTGCTCGCGGCGCTGCAACACGACGCCACCCAGTCGTACGCGGCGCTGGCCGGGCAGGTCGGGCTCTCCACCGGCGCGGTCCACGAGCGGGTGCGCAAGCTGCGCGAGCAGGGGGTGGTCCGGCGGACCACGGTGGACGTCGACCCGGCCGCGGTCGGCCGGGGCGTGCTGGCGTTCGTTCTGGTGGAGGCGAACGCCTGGATGGGCGACCGGCCCACCCGCGAGGCGCTCGCCGCGCTGCCCGAGGTGGAGGAGGCGCACGTGATCGCCGGCCCGGCCTCGCTGCTCGTGAAGATCCGGGTCGGCACGCCCGAGCAGCTCCAGGCCAGCCTGCGCCGGCTGTTCCAGGTCGAGGGCGTCACGGGCACGCAGACCGTGGTGGTGCTGGAGAGCTTCTTCGAGCGACCGCTCGACCCGTACCCCCAGACCCCCTGACACGCGGCGGCGGCCACGCCCCCGGGCAGGGAGCGTGGCCGCCTCGGTCGGTGGGTCAGTTCTTCTCGCGCAGCTCCCGCATGGAGGTGGGCCGGCCGCTGAGCGCGTCCCGCATCCGGTCGACCAGGCCGGTGCCCGGGGCGAGCAGCTTGTTGGCCGGCGGGTGGTCCGGCGCCGCCGGGTGCGGGCGGGTCGGCGCCGACTTCTTCGCGGCCTCGACCTTTCCGGCCAGCTCGACCAGCTCCTCGCGGGCGCAGGCCGCGCGCAGCCGCGGGAAGAGGTCGGCCTCCTCGTCCTGCACGTGGTGGCGGATGGTCGCCGTGAGCTGGGTCAGCAGCTCGTCGAAGCGCGGCTCGGAGGGATCCAGCGACTCGAGTTCCTTCATGGTGCGCTCGGCGTCGGAGTGCTCGGCGATCTCGTGCTCGGCGAGCTGGTCGCCGTCGGGGAGCGCCTTGCGGGCGGCCGGGTAGACATAGGCCTCCTCGGCCACGGAGTGCCGGACCAGCTCGGCGATCACCACGTCGGCGAGCCGGCGCCGGTGCTCCGGGGTGCCCTGCCGGCTCTCCAGCTCGACGAAGATCGCCTCGACCTCGCGGTGGTCGGTCATCAGGACGTCGACGACGTCCCGTTCCGTCTGTACGTCGGTCATCTTGGTAGCCCCTTACCGGTGGGTTGCGGAACGGCTTGCCTGGGCCACTACCCCCGTGCGGTCGGCCGAACCAGCCGGATTGCCGTTGCCTCGGGCGACAAAAGTCCCGGCAACGGCCGCCGCCCGTTAATCCGCCGGCCAACTGCCCGGCCGGTGGCTGCGGTTGCGTGGGGCCTGCAAACGTTCCATCCGCCAGGAGGAAACCCGTGACATTCCGTTCCCGCCGCTGGCTGCTGGCCCCCGTCGTCGCCGGGGCAGTGGCCGCCGCCGGACTGAGCCTGGCCAACCCGATCACCGCCGCCGACGCCGGCGTGGCGAAGGGCAAGGCCCGCAACGTCATCTTCATCAACGGCGACGGCATGGCCGCCGCCCAGCGCGAGGCGGCCCGCCTCTACCTGGCCGGCCTCGACGGCCAGCTCACCATGGACAAGCTGCCCTACTCCGGCCAGCTCACCACCAGCCCGCACGACCCGAAGACGCCGATCACCGACTCGGCCGCCGCGGCGACCGCCTGGGCCACCGGCGAGAAGACCTACAACGGCGCGATCAGCGTCGACGTGGACGGCAACCCGCTGCCCGTCCTCGGCGCCCAGGCCAAGGCGGCCGGCAAGTCCACCGGCCTGGTCACCACCGCCCAGGTCACCGACGCCAGCCCGGCGGCCTTCTTCGCCAACACGGCCGACCGCGGCAAGCAGGACGAGATCGCCCGGCAGTACCTGGAGGTCACCCGGCCGGACGTGATCCTGGGCGGTGGCGAGGACTGGTGGCTGCCGGCCGGCACCGCCGGCGCGTACCCCGACCAGCCGGCCGAGGACCCGTCCGAGGCCAGCAAGGGCACCAAGGGCGACCTGATCGCCGAGGCGAAGAGCAAGGGCTACCGGTACGTCTCCACGGCCGCCGAGCTCCAGGCCGCCAAGGGCGGCAAGCTGCTCGGCCTCTTCGGCAACGAGGAGCTGTTCCAGCAGCGGCCCGAGGGCCAGGGCGACGTGTACGCCCCGCCGGCCAGCCTGGCCACGATGACCGAGAAGGCGCTCTCGACCCTGTCGACGAACAAGAAGGGCTTCTTCCTCCTCGTCGAGGAGGAGGGCATCGACGAGTTCGCCCACAACAACAACGGCACCCGGATGCTCCAGGCGCTCGGCGAGCTGGAGAAGGCCGTCGCGGTCGCCCGCAACTACGCGGCCGGCCACCCGGACACCCTCGTCGTGGTGACCGGCGACCACGAGTGCGGCGGCCTGACCGTCGAGGACACCGACGCCTCCGACGAGTCCGGTGACGGCATCTCGGCCGAGGACGGTCCCTTCGCGATCAAGGGCAGCAGCCAGAGCTTCAAGCTGGACTGGACGACCAGCGGCCACACCGGCGCCGACGTGCCGGTGACCGCGTACGGGCCGCTGGCCGAGCAGTTCACCGGCAAGCACCCGAACACCCACGTGCACGAGGTGCTGGCCCAGATCCTCACCCACTGACCGGCGGCTCCCGGCGCCCTCCCGTCCCCGTGGCGGGAGGGCGCCGCCGGGTCAGCGCCCCCGGGCCGGCTCGTGGAGCAGGTCGGGCAGCTCGCCGAGGGCGGTCAGCGCCCGGCCGGCCCAGCTCGGGTCGGTGTCGTTGTGCTCGGTCGTCCGGACCACCGTCATGCCGACCGCCGCGGCGCCGGCCAACTCGCCGTCCGCGCCGTCGCCGACGAAGACACAGTCGCCCGGCGCGACACCGAGGCGTTCGGCCGCGAGCCGGTAGATCGCCGGGTCGGGCTTGGCCAGGCCCACGTCGCTGGAGAAGACCGAGACGTCGAAGCGGCGGGCCAGGCCGGTCGACGGCCACGCCTCGGCGGTCTCCGCGGTGGCGTTGCTGACCAGCCCGATCGGGTGGCCGTCGGCACGCAGCGCGTCCAGCACCGCCAGGGTCGACGGCCGGACACGGCCCAGCAGCCGCCGGGCCAGCTCCCGGCGGTGCGCGGCCGCCCGGGCCACCTGCTCCTCGGTGGGCGTGCCGCCGAGCCGCCGGGCCAGGACGCGTACGGTCTCCGCGGCGTCCCAGCCGGTCATCCGGTCCCGCCAGGTGGCGTGGTACGCCTCGACCAGCGCGGCCGGCTCCACCCCCACCATCAGCGCCATCTCACCGACCACCCGGTCCCGTTCGGGGTCCCCACCGGGCACCAGGGTGTGGAACAGGTCGAAGATCACCGGTCGCGGCACGGTCAGACTCTAACGGGGCCGCCCCGGGGCCGGAGACGGAAAGGGCCGGCCTCCCGCTCGGGGAGACCGGCCCTTCGATGCTCGGTCAGGAGCTGTAACCGCGGCCGGCGATCCAGTTGGCCAGCTCGGTCACGTCCATCCAGTACGTCGGCTCGTTCGGGCTGGCCGGGTCGGCGATCAGCACCGTGTTGCCGTCGTCCTTGTACTCCACCACGGTCAGGTAGTGGCCGGGGTAGCTGTGCTCGACACCGTCGATGTCCAGCGCGCCGCCCAGGATGTTGGCGACGACCGGCCGGCCCTGGTCCACGGCGGCCCGGACGTCCGCCCGCAGCCGCTCGACCTGCTCCTTGGTGGCCACGTCGTCCCGGATCTCGGTGGTCTTGTACTTGCCACCCGTGTACTCGTTCAGCACCCGGGTGATGTCGATGGCCGAGTCGGTGCCGTTCTCGGTGGTGCCCAGCTTGGCGGCCAGCTCGTCCTGGCTGACCTCCTTGCCCTCGGCCGACAGGGCGATCCGGGTCGAGGCGGGGCCGCAGTAGAAGAAGTTCGGCTGCGCCTCGTACTCGTAGCCGGCGCTGCGCTCGCCCTTGCCCTTGCCGGCGGTCGCCGGCGCGGCCTGCGCGGCGACAGCCGGACCGACGACGGTCCCGCCGCACACCATGAGGCCGGCGACGGACAGCATGCTCTTACGGAAGATCGAGTTCATGTCGAAGCTCCATTCGGGGGTAGACGTCGCCGGGGTCCGGAGACGCGGCACCGGGAGTGGCGCTCGGCGTGCCTCGGGGATTCTCGGTGCGCTCCAGGGCGCGGCCCCGCTCGCTCACCGGGGGCGGCGGGCCTGCCGCCCGCTCGCTGGTATCGCTCGTTGGTTTCGCTCGTACGAGAGGTGCAACGGGCCGCTGCCGGCCCCGATTTCCGCAGGTGGCGGTCGTCACGGTTTAACCGGACATCGGGCGCGGGCGGGTCGCCGGCGCGGTGACGGGTGGGTCAGTCGGTGCCGGTGGGAAGGCTGCCGAGGAGGCGGGTCACGGCGATCTCGATGACCACCCGCTCCGGATTCGGACGCGGGGTGCGATAGCGGGCGGCGTACCGCCGCTCGGCCTCGGCCACCGACTCCGGATCGCGGCGCAGCACCGCCCGGCCCTCCACGGTCAGCCACCAGCGGCCGTCGAGCTGGCAGACCGCCACGGGCGTGCCCGCCGGGCCCGCCGCGGCGACGTGCCGGGCCTTGGCCGAGGTGCCGGAGGTGATCACGCGGGCCAGGCCCGCGTCGGCGTCGAAGGTGACCCCCACGGGTACGACGTGCGGGGTGCCGTCCGCGCGCAGGGTGGTCAGCGTGGCGAGGTGGCGGTCACGGAAGAACCGGGCGACCCGCTCATCGTGTGGGTCCAGCCGGTGGTCGCCCGCCATGTCGCCCCCTTCCTCGATCGACACGATCCTCACACGCCGGAAGGTCGTTCGCCGCGAAGCGGCCTCACCGCCGCGAGGTGCGTCCGCTGTGACCCTGTTCACCGCCGGGCGGGCAGCGGGTGAACCCGGGACATTCATACGGTGGTGTTCGTCGGATTGGTGAAGCGGGATCGGGCGTCGGGCGATCGGGGTGATGGTGAGCCGGAGACTGGTTCTGGTGCTGTCGGCCACGGCCACGGTGGTGGTGCTGTTGCTGGGGCTGGGTGGGTACGTCGCGATCCGCTTCGTGCTCCGGGAGGCGCCACGAGCGATCCCGGCTGACGTGGTCGGCGACTGGGGCGGCGCCGACGGCGCGTCCCTGAGCCTTCGCGACGACAGCGGCTTCGCGGCGCTGAACCTGCCGGTGCAGATTCAGGTTCCGGCCCGTTTTTCCGCACCGTGGAGCGGGTCGGGCGGCTGGCGCCTGTCGAATCCCGACCGGTACGGGAGTCAGTATGTGATGGTCACCCTCGACGGCTACGGGGTTCCGCTCCAGGTCGAGAAGACGGACGAGGACACCCGGTTGTACCTGATCTACAACGAGCCCGGTCAGTCCCGCCGCTTCTGGCTCGACCAGAAGTAACGCCGTCACCGTCGGGGGCCGGTGGGCGGGGCGGCAGGCAGTGTTCCCGACGACGCGTCCCCGGCGGCGCGCTGCGCCGCCCGTTGCTTGGCGGCCAGCCGGCCCAGGTAGATCAGCGCACCGGCCAGCACACCCATGTCGTCCAGGTAGATCGGGTCGGGGAGCACGTCCACCGGCAGGATCGTGTAGATCAGCGCGCCGTAGAAGGCGACCTTGCCGCCGACCCCGAGCGCGCCCAGCATGCGGCGGGTGCGGACCACCCGGACGGCGAGCAGCACCGCCCCGACCAGCGTCGCCAGTGCGGCGACGGCGGCGAGCACGACAAGTACCCAGGCTTCACGGGACACGAAATCACGCTAACCGAGCCGGGCCAGCTCCGCCCGGAGGCGTCAGTACGCCGGCACGGCCGCCCGCCCCCGGGCCACCGGGGTCAGCTCGCGGGTCGTCTCGGCGGCCCGGGTGGACGTCGGCAGCTCACGGGTGGCCTCCGGCCCGGTCAGCTCCACGATGGACAGCGAGGAGTTCGGCTCGGTGGCCGGGCGGGTCGCCGCGTACGCCTCGTCGCGCAGGCTCCGCGCCGCGGCGGCGGCCAGCTCGGCGGCCCGCCACGCGGCCTGCTCCCGCTCCAGGGCGGCCTCCTGGCGGGCCCGGAGGTTGTCCCGGACCAGCCGGCGCAGCAGCAGCTCCTGCTCGACCGGGTGCCGGCGCGGATCCCAGCCCCGGTGGCCGAGGATGTCGCTGAGCTGCTGCACCGTGATCTCCTTGCGCCACTGGGCGTCCAGCGCCGCCCGGTGCAGCCACCGCTCCCGGTCCGCGTACTCGGCGGGGGTCCGGACGGTCCGGGGCAGGGGCAGCGCCGCCGCGGCGGCCAGCCGGCGGACGTCCTCCTCCGCCGCCTCGTACACCCGCCACGCCTCCTCGACCTCCTCCTGAGCGGCCAACCACTCGGCCCGGCGCCGCTCGGCGGTCGCCGCCGCCCGGGACGCGGCCACCGCCACCTCCTGCGCGTACCGGGACTGTTCCCGGGCGTGCTCGCGGGCCTGCTCGGCCAGTTCGATGCTGCTCGGCCGGGCGGCCTCGCTGATGCGGTCGCCGAACACCGACCGGAACCGGTCCGGGCGGACGATCAGGGCGGCGACCACGATCGCCGCCACGGCGAGCAGGGCCAGCCAGATCACGGCGGCCCGGGGAACGTCGGGCAGGACGGTGGAGAAGACGGTCTGCATCACCAGCACCTCGTGGTGGAACGGTCGGAGTCAGCGGTCGGGCCCGGTCGACGGGCGGGTCGCGACGCACGCGAACAGGACAGCGGCGGGGTGCGACGGGGAGCGGTGCGGCGGCGCCGGGGCGTACCCCGGGGGGCGGCACGGTCAGGCGCGCGGCGGACCGCGGCGGGCGATGGCGGCCCGGCCGGGGTCGGAGGCGGCCACGACGACCGTGCCCGCGGCGGGCGCGGCGACGTCGGCGACGGCCCGGTGCGGCGGACCGGCCGGGGCCGGCGCGGCGAACGCGAGCCGGGCGGGGGAGTCGGCGGCGGGCCGGATGCCGGACGCCTCCGTGGCCTGCCGGCCGATCCGGGCCACGTCGACGGGGCCGGTGGCCGGAGCGTCGACCCGGAGATCGACGGCCGGGCGGGCCGACGCGGTCGGGTGGAGGTGGCCGGCGGCCGGCGTGGCGGCCGGGCCGGCGACGCCGGCGATGACGGCCAGTGCGGTCACGGCCGTGCGGGCGATCCTGCGCAGCGTCGCCGTCCAGAGGGACGAGGCGAACGCTACGGGCAGCACCGTTTCAACCTATCGGTCAGTTCCGCCTCATGCAGCTCGACGATCTTCCCGGCCGACGTGACCCGTCCCACGATTCGCTGTGGACGAACCCCTACCGGGCCGCCCGACGCGAAACGGCGCGGCGTCCCGTGGGGGACGCCGCGCCGTCGTGAACCTGCGGTCAGTTGCCGCCGAGCACCGGCGGCGGAGCCGCCTCGCCGTCGGTCCAGACCATCTCGTCCTCGGTGAGCCAGGTCAGCCGGCCCTCGGACTCGTCGTCCCCGTCGCCGCGCGCGCCCAGCACGCCGTTGCGGCTGGCCATGGCGGGCCGCCCGGTCGTGCCGCCCTTGCCGGTGGTGCGGCTCTCCGTCTCGATCGTCACGCCGCGGCCGGAGGCGAGGCGGCCGGTGCCGGCGGCCGACCGGCTCTCCGCGCCGATCCCGCCGACCCGGCCGGAGGTCGCCGAGCCGCCGCCCGAGCTGGCCAGCGACCCGGTGCCACCCAGCACGCCGGGCATGCCGTAGAGCGAGCCGCCGCCCCCGGCGGTCGGCAGCGTCTGGCTGGTGCCGCCGAGCCCGGGGCCGCCCGCCAGGCCGGTGGTCGGGCCCGTCGTCAGCGGGGCCGCACCGGCGAGCGAGGTGCCGGTCGGCTCGACCGTGCCGCCCGCACCGATGGTGCCCGGGGTGCCGGCGCCGGGCTGCCCGCCCGCCGTGTCACCGCCCGGCGCGCCGCCGCCCACGGTGCCGCTGCCCGGGGCGGTGTGGTGCACGCCCGAGGTCGTCGCGGTGCCGTTGGCCGCGGGGCCGAAGCTGCCGACACCCGGCCCCGCCGACGGGGTGCCGACCGACGGGCCGCTCTTCAGCGTCGGGTCCGTGGGATCGCCGTGACCCGGGAGCCCCGAATCCGGCGGCTCCGGCACGACGATGCGGCCGTAGGCCGAGAAGTCGTAGCCCTCGGCCAGCTTCGCGACGACCTGCACCATCCGCTGGTGCGCCTTCTCCTGCTCGGCCTTGTCCTGCTCGTGGCCGACGATGCCGCCGACCACCGCGCCCGGCAGGCCGCCGACCAGGAAGCCCTTCCCGGCGCCGGAGAGCAGCTTGTCGTTGTCGTCGGTCTCCTCCGGGCTCTCCGCCTTGGCCTGGGCCGTGCGCAGCTCGCCGGCCATCATGTCGAGCCCCTGCCGGATGCCCGTCATGCCCTCGGCAAGGTTGCCGGAGTAGTCGGCGACCAGGTTGAGCCGGCGGTGGAACTCGCGGGCGGCGTCGCCCGTCCAGGTCTTCAGCAGCGCGTCGAGGTCGCCCGTCAGGTCCCGGCTGAGGTCGTCGAGGGTGCCCTTCATCGACGTCCACTGGGCGCTGAGCCCGTCGATCTGCTTCGGGTCGCCGGCGTTGACGCCCTGGTAGAGCTCCTTGTGGCTGACGTGCTCGTAGCGCTGGGTGTATTCAGACACGCGGATCCTCTCCCTTCGGCTTCATCGCCTCGGTCAGCCCGGAGAGAGCGGCGACGATGTCGGCCGCGGCGGCCGCGTTGCGTGCCTCGGCGGTCTTGTAGTTGGTCATGATGGTCTTGGTGGCCTTCTGGGCGGCCACGATCGCGCGCCGCAACCGCTCGACGTGGTTGACGTAGCTCTGGTGCGTCTCGGAGTAGCGACGGGAGTTGTCGGTGGCGTCGGTGAACGTGCCGAGTGCCGGCGGCCGGCACTGCATCTCGGTGTTGAGCTTCTTCAACACCGACTCCGCCTCGCTCAGCCGGCGCTCGAGCCGCTGGTGGAAGTCCTCCAAGGACAGTACGTCTACTGTCGTGCGCCCGCTCATGGCTGCATCCCCGTAGTCATCGTCGAGAACCGTTGGCCACGTTCAGGTTAGTCGAACCGGGCCAGCCGGGGCGACCCGTCATCGAGCCGCATCCACTTCGGACCAATCCCGTTCAGGTCATCCGCCCTGCGCCGGGGCCGTGTCGTCGGCCGGCCCGGGCGTCGCACCGCCGCCGGGCACCGCACCCGGATCGAAGTGGTTCATCGCAGCCTCGCGCTCCAGCGTCGGCCCGGTCGGCACCAGCGCCAGCAGGGACGCGGGCACCGCGAGCGGGGTCACGTCGCCGTATCCGAGGGCGCTCTTCGCGTCGCCCGAGGCGGTGCCGAGCGGGAACCGGACACCCTGCGCGGTGATCAGGTAGACCGTCGAGCCGGCCGCCGCCGTGCCGCTCTCCCCGGCCGTGGTCTGCACCAGCACGCCCTTGCCGCCGGGCAGCAGCACGCTCTCGGCGGTCCGCACCGCGTCGCGGCCGCTCTGCCGCGCGGGCACCCCGGTCGCCGCCGTCAGCTCGGCCGGCGGCTGGTCGAAGACCTCCAGGGTGGTGGTCGGCTGGCCGGCCGGACCGGAGCGGTAGGTGGCGCAGAGCACGGTCCGGCCGGCGCGCACCTCGTGCAGGGTGGGCAGCCGGTCGGGCAGCCCCTCGGCCTCCAGCCGCTGGTCGGTGAGGAGCTGGCCGGCCTGGTCCGGCGTGATGTCGGTGACCTGACCGCCGCCGCCGAGCAGCAGCAGCGCCGTCACCTCCCGGATCGCCACCAGGCCCTGCTTGGCCAGCACGTAGTACTGGCCGGCGGCCCGGTAGACCTGGCCGACCCGGGCCGGACGGTCGCCGACGGTCAGCCCGCTGGGGCCGCCCTCGCCGTCGATGGTCGGCTTGCGCAGCGCCGGGCCGACCGGCACGGCGTTGAGCAACTGCTGCCCGACCGTGAGGGTGGCCGCGCCGGCCATCTTCAACGCCACCAGCGCCTGCTCGTCGCCGACCACCCGCAGCCGCGCGCCGCCGGTGAGCAGGTAGCGCGCGTCGTTCGCCTTGACCAGGACCGCCCGGTCGGTGAGCGGGGTGCCGCCGGGCAGCGGCCGGTCGATCACCAGGCGGGTGGTGGAGCGCTGCGGATCGTTCGGGTCGGGCACGTCGCACACCGACCAGGGGAGGCCGACCAGCGACTTCTTGTCCGGCACGTCGTCCGGCGCGCCCACGATGCCGACCGCCCGGCCCCGCGGCCGGTCCTTGATCGAGGCCTGGGACACGGTGCGGACCGGCGTCGAGGCGTCGTTGAGGATGAGCCGCGCCGACGCGTAGTTGAGCGTCGGGTGCAGCAGCTTGTCGTCGGTGAAGACGTAGGTCGCCCCGGTCTCCCGCTCGATCACCAGCGTGTTCGGCTCCAGCGGGGCGGAGTTGCTGGTGAACTGCCCGTACGCCCCCGCGCCGCCGAGCACGACGGCGGCCGCGATGACGCTGCCGAACACCGCCATGCCGAGGCGCCGCATCGGCAGGTCGTTGGTCTCCGGGTCGCCGGAGAGCAGCGCCGAGACGATCCGGCGGGTGACGAAGCGGTACGCCTGCACCTGATCGCGGCGGGTCCGCATGACTAACCTCCGGCAGGGGTGGGTCCGCGGCGATCAGGTCCGAACGCCGCCGCGGGCTTCCCTACGATAAGGGTCCGTCGACGGTTCACCGGGACCCCGCCCGGCCCCCGCCGACGCACCGCACCGGCGGATGCCCAGGATGTCCAGAAGGGACGCTCAGCGATGACCCAGGTCCAGGCGCCACCCGGTCGTACGGCCACCGCCCCCGCCGTGCCGGCGGACCGACCGGTCACCCCCGTCGACCGGCGCCGCCGCGGCCGGCTCGGTCCGGTGGTCGTCGGCCAGCTCGTGGTGCTCGAGTGTGCCGCGCTCGCCGTCTGGTTCGCCACCGGAGGCCCGTCCTGGCTGCTCGCCGTCGTCGCCGTGCTGGCGCTGCTGGCCGTGGTGGCCGCCTTCGCCCGCCGCGGCGGCCGCTGGTGGTACGAGGACCTGATGCTCCGCCGCCGCCTGCGCCGCCGCCGGAACGCGGCCCGGGGCGCGGCGCCGGCCGGTGACCCGCGGCTGGCCGCGCTCGCACCGGAGCTGTCCGTCGTCGAGCTGGCCGAGCGCGGCACCCGGCTCGGCATCGGCCAGGACGACCGGGGCTGGTTCGCCGCCGTGGCGCTGACCGGCCGGCCCGGCACGCCGGCCGGGTCGATCGAGGCGGCCGTGCTGGACCGGGCGCTCGCGGTGCTCGCCGACTTCACCGCGCCGGTCACCCAGACCCAGGTCGTCTCGCACACCCTCGTCTGGTACCCGGCGCCCGGCGCGCCCCCGGCGGCGCACCGCACGGTGTGGGTGGCGCTGCGCCTGTCCGTCGCCGACGCCCGCACCGAGACGGTGAGCCGGGGCGGCGGCATGCGCGGCGTGCACCGCACCGTCGCGGCCGGCGTCGGCCGGCTCGGCAAGGCGCTCAACGCCGCGGGCCTCGGCCACCGGGTGCTCGGCCGGGACGAGCTGCACGCGGCGGTCGTCTCCGGCGCCGGGCTCGACCTGGCCCCGGAGTCCCCGGTGGAGAGCTGGAGCGGCCTGCGCGGCGGTGGCTGGACCCAGCGCTGCCTGGCGCTGCGGGTCCGCCCCAACGGCTCGCTGGGCGCCCTGGTCGACGCGGTGACCGCCACCTCCGCCCCGTCGCACACGGTCGCCGCCGTGGTGCTTCCCGGCGGCCGGCAGCTCCCGCCGCTGCTCCGGGTGGCGGCCATGGACGGCCACGCCGAGGCGCTGGTGAAGGTCGTCCGGGACGTGGCCCGCCGCGCCGGCGTGCCGGCCCGCCCGCTGGACGGCCAGCACGGCCCGGGCGTCTACGCCACGGCGCCGGTGGGCACCGCGATGGGCACGGTCACGGCCGAAGGTTGACGATCCAGCCGTAGAGGCCGCAGACCCAGACGGCCAGCGGAACCAGGGCGACGATCAGCAGGATCTCGACGATGTCTAGGGTGCGGCCCCAGACCGGCGAGATCCGCTTGCCCGCCACGGTGAGCCCGTAGATCAGGCTGATCACGGCCACCACCAGCAGGCCGCCCAGGATCAGCCCGAGCCGGACCGAGAGCGGGTTGGCGCCGAAGGTGGCCGCCGCGGCCAGCCCGAGGCCGACGGTGCCGGCCAGCAGCACCGGGGTGCGCTGGCCGCGGCCCAGGAACGGGCGGGCCCGCAGCAGCGCCAGCAGGGCCAGCACGAGGCAGAGCAGCACGGCCGGCAGCCGGCCGTTGTCGGCGAGCACCAGCTCGCCGCCGAGCACCAGCACCGAGACCGTCCAGAGCAGACCGGTGAGGAACGCGTCGGCCCGCTCGCTGTTGCGCAGCACCTGCGGGCCGTCCACCGACTCGGTGTCGCTCTTCAGGTCGTCCGGGCCGGTCGGGATCGACGGCACCGGCAGCCGGGCCAGCCGGTAGGAGATCATCGGCAGCGCCGGCAGGGCGCCGAACGCCACCGTCGCCACCACCGCGGCGGCGGCCGCCGCCCCGATGCCGAAGGCCAGGCAGAGCGCCGCGCCGAAGCCGACCGCCACGCCCACCCCGACCGCGCCGAGGAAGAGCGGCAGCCGGTCACCGACGGCCAGCGCGGCGACCGCGCCGAAGAGCACCACCGCGGTCGCGGCAAGCAGCACGTGCGGGCTGGCCAGCTCGGCGAGCCGCCGGTCCCCGGCGAGCACCAGCAGGCCGCCGATCGCGGCGTAGCCGAGGCCGCCCATCGCCAGCATGGCGCCGGTCCGGCTGTCGCCGGCCGCCCGGGACAGCACCGCGGCGGTGACCAGCAGCGCGACCGCGACCACCAGCGCGGCGAGCGCGCCGGGCAGCTGCGGTGGGCCGGCGAACAGCGTCACCGCCGCACCGGCCGCCAGTGCCGCCCCGGCGAGGAGCACCGAGAACGCCCGGGTGGTGCCGACCTGCCAGGCGCCGGCCCGCTGGTTGGTCGCCGTGGCGACCGCGTCCACCACGTCGTCGAAGACGATCTCGGGCGCGGCGGCGGCGCGCGGGTTGAAGTAGAGCACCTCGCCGTCGCGGACGCCGAGCTGCGCGGCGGTGCGGCCGCCGTCGAGCGGCTGCCCGCCGAGCCGGGACAGGCTCCAGCCGCCGTGCCGCACACCCTCGTCGGCGAGATCCTCGCCGGCGTAACGCAGGAGTGTCGGCAACAGGTCGGCCAGCGGCACGTCGGACGGCAGCGCCAGATCCATCCTGGTCCGCGGCGCCACGATGGTGATCCGGCTCAGCCCGCCGGTCGCCGTCTTCGTCGCCACTGTGGCCTCCTCGTGCTCGCCTACGATCCACCTCGGCCGCGCGCGCCGCCCCCGTGGGTCCACGGCGCCTCCGGGAGATTACCTACGATGGCGGTCGCACAGGTTGCCCACCCGACGACTCGGGTGCGTCGGCCGACGACGTGCAGGGCCGCTTCTGGGGAGGAGACAAGGTTGAGCACGGTGGTGTTCCGCCGGCTTCCGCGTCAACCGGGGCCCGCGCTGCCGCGCGGGGAGGTGCTGCTGGAGTCCCCGCCCGAGCTGCCGGAGCCGCAGGCCAAGGGCATGGGTCAGGTGCTGATGATCCTGCCGATGCTCTGCGGCGTCGGCGCCATGGCGTTCCTCTACGCCGGCCGCGGCGGCGGCATGATGACGTACGTGGCCGGTGGCCTGTTCGGCGTGTCGATGCTGGGCATGGCGGTCGGCACGCTCGGCAACGGCGGCAACGACAAGGCCGAGCTGAACGCCCAGCGGCGCGACTACATGCGCTACCTGGCCCAGATGCGCAAGCGCACCCGGCGGGCCGCCGAGCAGCAGCGCTCCGCGATGACCTGGCGGCACCCGGAGCCCGACGCGCTGTGGTCGGTCGCCGCCTCGCGCCGACTGTGGGAGCGGCGGATCACCGAGGACGACTTCGGCGAGGCCCGCATCGCGCTCGGCCCGCAGCGGCTGGCCGTGGAGATCGTGCCGCCGGAGACCAAGCCGGTGGAGGACCTGGAGCCGATGAGCGCCATCGCGCTGCGCCGGTTCGTCCGGGCCCACTCCAGCGTGCCGGACCTGCCCACCGCGCTCTCGCTGCGCGCGTTCAGCCGGATCGCGCTGCGTGGCGACCGCGAGCCGGTGCTCGACCTGGCCCGGGCCGCGCTGGGCCAGCTCGTCACCTTCCACGCGCCGGACGACCTTCTCGTGGCCGTGGTGGCCGCGCCCGACCGGCAGCCGGTGTGGGACTGGGTGAAGTGGCTGCCGCACGCCCAGCACCCGGGGCGTACGGACGCGGCGGGCGCCCGCCGCATGGTCTTCGCGAGCCTGGCCGAGGCGGAGGCGGCGCTCGCCAACGAGCTGGGCGGCCGGCCCCGGTTCGCCCCGGAGGCGAAGCCGCTCACCACGGCGCCGCACCTCGTGGTGGTGCTCGACGGTGGCGAGGTCTCGTCGACCTGCGCGCTGATGGGGCCGGGCCTGCTCGGTGCCACGGTGATCGACCTGTCCGGCGCGGTGCCCCGCGACGCCGGCCGCTGGCTGCTCTGCCTCGACGCGGGCGACGGCAGCGGGCTGGACCTGGTCCGCGGCACGGCCACGTCCCGGCTGGGCCGGCCGGACCGGCTCAGCATGGCGGCCGCCGAGGGGCTGGCCCGGCAGATCGCCCCCTACCGGCTCTCCCAGCAGCAGGGCGCCAGCACCGAGGAGCCGCTGGCCCGCAGCATGGAGCTGCCGGACCTGCTCGGCGTGGGCGACGCGGCCACCGTGGACACCCAGCAGACCTGGCGGCCGCGCAGCCACCGGGACCGGCTGCGCATCCCGCTCGGCGTCGGGCCGGACGGCAACGTGGTCGAGCTGGACTTCAAGGAGTCCGCGCACGAGGGCATGGGCCCGCACGGCCTGGTCATCGGCGCGACCGGTTCCGGCAAGAGCGAGCTCCTGCGTACGGTGGTCGGGGCGCTGGCCGTGACCCACTCGTCCGAGGAGCTCAACTTCGTCCTCGTCGACTTCAAGGGTGGCGCCACCTTCGCCTCGCTGGACGCGCTGCCGCACACCAGCGCGGTCATCACGAACCTGTCCGACGAGCTCCCGCTGGTCGACCGCATGCGGGACGCGCTGGCCGGTGAGATGAACCGCCGGCAGGAGGTGCTGAGGGCGGCCGGCAACTACGTCTCGCGTTACGACTACGAGAAGGCCCGGGCCGCGGGCGAGCCGCTGGAGCCGATGCCCAGCCTGCTCATCATCTGCGACGAGTTCTCCGAGCTGCTCGCCGCGAAGCCGGACTTCATCGACCTCTTCGTGATGATCGGCCGGCTCGGCCGGTCGCTCGGCGTCCACCTGCTGCTGGCGTCGCAGCGGCTGGAGGAGGGGAAACTCCGGGGACTCGACACCCACCTGTCGTACCGGATCGGTCTGCGGACCTTCTCGGCGGTGGAGAGCCGCATCGTGCTGGGCGTGCCGGACGCGTACGAGCTGCCGAACGCGCCGGGCCACGGCTATCTGAAGACCGACACGACCACGATGCTGCGGTTCCGGGCCGCCTACGTGTCCGGCCCGTACCGGGCGCCGGGGCAGGTGCAGCGGTCCACCCGGGCGCAGGTGCAGCGGCGGATCGTTCCCTACGGCATCGACTACGTGCCGGCGCCGGCCCTGCCGAGCCCCGCCGAGACGGCGCCCGAGCCGGAGCAGACCGGCGACGGCAAGGCCGTGGCCATGCTCGACGTGCTCATCGACCGGCTCAAGGAGCGGGGCCGCCCGGCGCACCAGGTCTGGCTGCCGCCGCTGGCCGAGCCGCCGGCCCTGGCCGAGCTGCTGCCCCCGCTGGCCGTGCACCCGACGTTCGGCCTGACCACCGCCAACTGGCCGGGGCGGGGCCGGCTCACCGTGCCGGTCGGCATCGTCGACCGCCCGTACGAGCAGCGCCGCGACCCGATGATGGTGGACCTGTCCGGCGCCGGCGGCAACGTGGTGATCGTCGGCGCCTCGCTGAGCGGCAAGAGCACCATGCTGCGCACGATGCTGGCCTCGCTGGCGCTCACCCACACCCCGCGGGAGGTGCAGTTCTTCTGCCTCGACTTCGGCGGTGGCGCGCTGCGCAGCCTGGACGGGCTGCCGCACACCTCCGGGGTGGCCGGTCGGCGCGACGTCGAGGCGGTCCGCCGGACGGTGGCCGAGGTGGTCGCCGTCATCGACGAGCGGGAGAACCGGTTCACCCAGCACGGCATCGACTCGGTGGCCAGCTACCGCCGGCGCCGGGCGGCCGGCGAGTTCGCCGACGACCCGTTCGGCGACGTCTTCCTCGTGATCGACGGGTGGAACACGCTGCGCCAGGAGTACGAGGAGCTGGAGCAGACCATCACCAACCTCGCCAACCGCGGGCTCGGTTTCGGCGTACACGTGGTGATCACCGCCGTGCGGTGGGCGGAGATCCGGATCAACATGCGGGACCTGCTCGGCACCAAGCTGGAGCTGCGGCTCGGCGACCCGGCCGAGTCGGAGATCGACCGGCGGGCCGCGCAGAACGTGCCGGTCGGCACGCCCGGCCGCGGCCTCACCCGCGACAAGCTGCACTTCCTCACCGGCATCTCGCGGATCGACGGCAAGCGCGACATCGAGGACCTGACCGAGGCGTCGGTCGCCCTGGCCGGGCACGTCGCGGCCAACTGGCCGGGGCGTCCGGCGCCGAAGGTACGGTTGCTGCCGCGCAAGCTGGCCGTCACCGAGCTGGCGAAGGTGGTCGACCGGTCGGCACCGGGCATCCCGATCGGCGTCAACGAGTCGGCGCTCGCCCCGGTCTACCTGGACCTGACCAGCGAGCCGCACCTGACCGTGTTCGGCGACGCCGAGTGCGGCAAGACCAACCTGCTGCGGCTGATCGCCCGGGGCATCGCCGAGCGGTACACCCCCGCCCAGGCCCGGCTGGTCATCGCCGACTACCGGCGTGGCCTGCTGGGCGCGGTGGAGGGCGACCACCTGCTCGACTACGCGCCGTCCAACCAGGTCTTCAGCCAGGGCCTCGGCTCGATCCGCAGCGCCCTGCAGAACCGGCTGCCCGGGCCGGACGTGACCACCGCCCAGCTGCGCGACCGGAGCTGGTGGAAGGGGCCGGAGCTCTACATCCTGGTGGACGACTACGACCTGGTCGCCTCCGGTGGCAACAACCCGCTCAGCGCCCTGCACGAGCTGCTGCCGCAGGCGCGGGACATCGGCCTGCACCTGATCATCACCCGCCGGGTGGGTGGTGTGGCCCGCGCCCTCTACGAGCCGGTGCTGCAACGGCTGCGCGAGCTGGACTCGCCCGGCCTGCTCATGTCCGGCAGCCGTGAGGAGGGCGCGGTCTTCGGCAACCTGCGGCCGAGCCCGCAGCCGCCGGGCCGGGGCACCCTGGTCCGCCGCCGGGACGGCCAGCAGCTCATCCAGACCGCCTGGACCGAGCCCGCCTGACGGGACGGACGTCCGATGATCGGGTCCGGTAGCGTCGGCCGGACCGTCAAGTCGAGGAGAGGACAGTCGTGAGCACCTCGTGGGGTTACGGCGGCGGCGCCGTGGAGAACCTGCTGCGCCAGGCGCAGGAGCAGCAGCGCCGGCTGGCGGAGTTCCAGCAGCAGCGCGCCGAGCTGCGGGTGACCG
Source organism: Micromonospora chaiyaphumensis (assembly GCF_900091435.1). Classification (GTDB taxonomy): domain Bacteria; phylum Actinomycetota; class Actinomycetes; order Mycobacteriales; family Micromonosporaceae; genus Micromonospora; species Micromonospora chaiyaphumensis. The sequence continues at coordinate 487,913 of NZ_FMCS01000002.1, read as the reverse complement.
GGGAGAGCCCGGACGGCCTGGTCCGGGTGACGGTCGACGGTGACATGAAGGTCGGCGGCATCGACCTCAACGCCCGGGCGATGCGGCTGGACAGCTACACCCTGGCGGAGTCGCTCCAGGCCGCGATCGACGCGGCGTACGCGGCCTTCGCCGAGCGGCAGCAGGAGCTGATGAGTGATGTGCTCGGCGGCTCGGACCTGGTCCGCCGGGCGCAGGCGGGCAACCTCACCCCGGAGGACTGGTTCCGCGAGTTCGGTGTGGACCTGACCGACCCGACCCGCGGCCTGCGCCGCTGACCAGGAAGAGACGCCGTGGCGAACAAGGTCGACGTCGACGCGATCCGCAAGGCGAGCACGAAGCTCGACGCCCCGGACGGCCCGATCCAGTACCTGCGCAACGTGCAGACGCTGCTGGAGAGCGTGAAGCTGCCGGACGGCGCGCTGACCCTCTTCGGTGGTGCGACCGTGCAGGCGCACAACGCCTCGGTGGACGGTCACCTCGAGAACGTCAAGACCGGCATCGAGCACCTGCACAAGGCGGCCGAGCAGCTGGAGCAGACCGCCAAAAACTGGGAGAAGTCGGACCAGCCCTGGGTGGTCAAGTGACCGGCCGGGTGGACGGGGAGAGAAGCTGATGTCGGAGATCCTGATCGCCAACGCGGCCGGCGCGGTGACCGGCACGCACACGGTGGCCGCCGCGACGGCGCCGGTGCGCGGGCTGCTGCCGGCGGCCCGGGCCAACTGGATGTGGCTGGTCTTCGCCGGGGCGCTGGGCGCCGCCATCGCCTACCTCGAGACGTTCGACAACGACGAGGTCAACAAGTCCATCAAGGAGTGGGGCGACGCGGCGCGGCTGCTCGGCGGCGACCAGTTCGGCGCGGCGCTGGAGCAGGTCCCCCCGTCGGACACCGAGTGGGACTTCGACGACCGGGACGCGTTCGACCTCTTCCTCCGCAAACTCGGTGCCGAGATCAACTCGCTGGCCGAGGCGTTCAACGCCAACAAGGACACCCTGACCTCCGCCCGGGACGCCTTCAACGACGCGGTCAACGCGCTGGTCGACGCGCTCATCCCGATCCTGATCGCGGTGATCGCGTCGGTGGCCCTCCAGGCGTTCCCGCCGACCGCCCCGATCGCGGAGGCGATCGGTGTGGCCGGGATGGTGGCGAGCGCCGCGATCCTGGCGCTGGTCTTCGGCGACATCAGCGCGGTCTTCTCGGCCGTCATGGCCGGCTTCCAGGGCAACGACCGGTTCGCCTTCGTGTCGGATTCCCGCCCCGGCTGGGCGGCCACCGGCCAGGACCCGGACATCAAGGACATCAAGATCGACTGGGTACAGGACTCCAAGTTCTACCAGTGACGGGGAAGGGGTCCGAGGTGACCTTGGTGCTCTTCGTGTACTTCCTGGTGACCGTGCCGGTCTTCCTCGGGCTGGCGCTGGTCGCCCAGTTGTCCCGCGCCGCGTGGGCGAAGCGGGCCGGCGAGGTGGTGTTGCTCACCGGGGTCGCCGCGCTGATTCCGGTCGTGCTCGACCGGGCGCTCGACCGGCCGGTGCTCTGGCTGTTCGTGGCGCTGCTGGCGGTGGTGCTGGTCTTCGGCGTGCTGATGCACGTCCGGTCCTACCGCCGGCCGTCCTGACCCCCTGCTGGCGCCGCCGACCGTCCACGTCGTACGGTCTGATCGCCGGACGTCGTTGTGCGCCATGGGGAAGCAGGGCTGCGCGGATTGGACGTCGTCCGCTACGGTTCGGTTGAAGTGTCCGTCGGTGGGGTGTGTACGCCTTGCCGCGGGGGAGGGGCGCGGCGGATCCGCCGCCACAGAGATGACGGAAGGGTGTGAAGCATGGCGTTCGAGGTCAGTGCAGCGACTCTGCACACCGCCGCGAGTGACGTGCGGTCCACGCGCAGCGACGTCGACGGTGAGCTGAAGAAGCTCTGGAACGTGGTCGACGACCTGGCCATCGCCTGGAAGGGCGGGGCGTCCACGGGTTTCCAGAACCTGATGCAGCGCTGGAACGAGGACACGAACAAGCTGCTGACGGCGATGGACAACATCGCCGACCTGCTCGACAAGTCGGGCACCACGCACCAGGTCAACGACGAAGAGCAGCAGCAGATGCTGGACAAGTTCCACTCTGCTCTCAACCCGTGATCCGCAGAGACAGGCAGAGGAGGAACCGATGAGCATCAAGGTTGACTACGCCGTTCTCGAGAGCAGCAACCAGCAGATGCAGACCATCTCGCGGACCATCGACGAGAAGCTGGACACGCTGCGCTCGATGCTGACGAAGCTCGAGTGGGAGGGCCAGGACCGCGTCGCCTACCAGCAGCACCAGGCTCAGTGGGACGCCGCCGTGCGGGACATCAACAAGGTCCTGAACGACATCGGCCACGCGGTGGGCATCGCCCGCGAGAACTACATGACCACCGAGATGAGCAACTCGAAGGTCTGGGGCTGACCCGACCGGTCCGCTGCGGCTCCGCTCCGGCTCACGCCGGGGTCGGGGCCGTGGTGCGTTTTCGGGGCGTGCTGCTGTTCGGCGCCGGACCGCCGCTCAGGCGTCCTGTGGCGTGGTGCCCCGCCCGGGGCGCCAGCCGCGCCGGCGGCCCCGCACCAGGATCGGCCGCAGCGCCAGCAGGGCGCCGGCCAGCACCGCGCCGATCACGGCCGCCCAGATCGCCACGGTGCGCTGCCAGGCCAGCGGGTCGGTGTGCGGCGCGGGCGCCGGCATGGCGCCCAGCGGCGGGTCGCTGCGGGTGCCCAGCAGGCTGGTCACCGCCCGGTACGGGTTGACGACCCCGTAGCCGACCAGCGGGTTGTGCCCGTCGGGCGGGTTGTCGGCGGTCCGGGTGAGCCGGAACGCCACGTCCTGCGGGCTGATGTCCGGGTGCGCGGCCCGCACCAGAGCGGCGACCCCGGAGACGTATCCGGTGGCGAAGCTCGTGCCGCCCTGCGGCTCGGCCAGGTAGCCGGAGCCCTGCGGGGCCGGGCCCATGATGTTCAGGCCGGGCGCGGCGATGTCCACGTAGTCGCCGGTGACCGAACTGCCGACGTGGCCGCCGTTCTCGTCCACCCCGGCCACCGCGATGACGCCCGGGTACGAGGCCGGGTACGCCGGCTGGTCCTGCTGATTCTCCTGCCGGTTGCCGGCGGCGGCCACCAGGATCACGCCCTTGCCGAGGGCGTAGTCGACGGCCGCCTTCAGGGCCGGGTCGTCGAGGGTGACCAGCGACAGGTTGATCACGTCGGCGTCGTGGTCGGCCGCCCACCGGATGGCCTTGCCGATCTCGGCCGGGATGGACTCGTCGAAGGCCTTCTGGTTGTCGGCCAGCACGCGCACCGGCAGGATCCTGGCCTCCGGCGCGATCCCCGTGTAGGGCGTGCCGGTGCCCTCCTTGCCGGCGATGATGCCCGCGATCAGGGTGCCGTGGCCGACCAGGTCGCACTGGCCGTCGAGCTTGGCGAGCTGGTTGAAGTCCTCACCGGGGAGCACCCGCCCGCGCAGCAGCGGGTGGGTGGGGGAGACGCCGGAGTCGATGACCGCGACGGTGATGCCCTGCCCCTTGGTGACGCGCCAGGCTCCGGCCGGGTCGAGCCGGGTCAGCGCCCAGGGGGCCGCGGTCGGGGCGGGCCCGCCGGCCGGGCCGCACTTCGGGGCCGCCACGGCGGGCGCGGGCACCGCCAGCACGCCGCCGAGCAGGGCGGCGACCGACGCTCCGGAGAGGACGGATCGGATCCGGTGTCCGGGCCGGACGCGCTCCGTCGTTCCGTCCGGCCGCAAGCTGTCGCGCACGCGGTGAGATTACCGTCGTCGGGCCGTGCACGGTGACGGGCGTACGCGAGGAGCGGTCAGCTCCCGGTCACCGGCTCGGCGGTGAAGAGGGCGAGCAGGGCACCCACCTGCTGGTCGGCCTCGGCCGGGTGCCGGAAGTGCCCGCTCGGGTTGACCGTGTACTCGTTGCGCCGCCCCACCCGGGTGCGACGCAGGTAGCCACCGGCTTCCAGGTCGGCGACGATCGCCTGGGCGGCCCGCTCGGTGACCCCCACCTCGTCGGCCACGTCCCGTAGCCGGGCGGTGGGGTTGCGGGCGATGGCCAGGAGCACGTGCCCGTGGTTGGTGAGGAAGGTCCAGTTCCGGCCGCTGCCTCTCGCACCCGGTGTCGTCGCCATGGTGGTCATCGTATGGCCCCTGCGCGCCTGTCCCGGTTCTGCCCTCGCTCGCCGGGCGCTGCGGGGCCCGCCGTCAAGGGTGACGCAACGTATGAAATCCGTATCACGTAAATCTTGACGTACCTTGGGCTGCGTGTGACCGTGGGTGCCGAGGCCGCCTCCGCCGCCGGCCAGCTGACCAGGGCTTTCATGCGCGAGGACGAGGTGAGGACCAGTGCCGCCGACCACTCCCGAGCAGGCGCTCGCCGAGCTTTACGCCGGTAACCGACGGTTCGTCACCGGTGCCCCGCACCATCCCAACCAGGACGCCGGACACCGGGCGGCGGTCGCCGACGGCCAGCACCCGTTCGCGGTGCTCGTCGGCTGCTCCGACTCCCGGCTCGCCGCCGAGATCATCTTTGACCGCGGCCTCGGTGACCTCTTCGTCGTCCGCACCGCCGGCCACACCGCCGGCCCGGAGGTGCTCGGCAGCGTCGAATACGCGGTGACCGTGCTGGGCACCCCGCTCGTGGTGGTGCTCGGCCACGACTCCTGCGGCGCGGTCCAGGCCGCCCGCGAGGCGGTCCGCACCGGCACGTCGCCGTCCGGGCACCTCGGCGCGGTGGTGGACGCCGTCGCGCCCAGCCTGCTCCGGGCTGCCCGGGAGGGCGTCGAGGATCTCGACGGGATCGTCGACGTCCACATCGCGCAGACCGTGGAGGCGCTGCTGGCCCGCTCCACGGTGCTCGCCGGCGAGGTGGCCGCCGGGCGGTGCGCCGTGGTCGGCCTGTCGTACCGGCTCAGCGCCGGCGAGGTACGCACGGTGGCCCAGGCCGGTTCGCCGGTCACCCCGGTGCCCGCCCCGGCCGCGCCCGCGGATTCGGCGCTGGCGGGCTGACCGGCCGGGGAAACGTCGAAGGGCCGGCCCGCGCATCGCGGGCCGGCCCTTCTGCGTACGTCGTCAGAGCAGCGACATGTGCACGTGGTCGGTGTGGTTGGAGGGCCCGCTGTAGGACTTCCAGCCGGTGGCCGGGAACCAGATCTGCCGGTTCCAGATCACGTAGTAGATGCCGAGCCGGTCGGCGTTGCGGATGAGGAAGGCGGCCACGTTGTTGCCGTACATCCGCTGGTCCTTGGTGCGCCACGGGGAGAAACCGCTGTTCTGCAGGGACCAGTCGCAGGCCCGGCCCTTGGGGTGCTCCCACGGGCCGCCCGGGCGGTAGCAGCCCACGAAGCGGTTGAAGCCGGCCCGCTTGACCTCCTTGTAGGCGTGCAGCGTGCGGGGGGTGATGCAACCCGAGGTGGTCGGGTCGTTCTCGCTGCACGACTCCGGCTTCCAGTCGCCGTCGGAGGTCCGGCCGGGGCCGATCCGGGCGACCGGTGAGGTGGCCGAGACCAGGCCGCCGGTGAAGCCGATCCCGCCGACCAGCTTGAGCGCCTTCTCCGTCTCGGCCTTCTCGCGGGCCATCGCGTTCTTCTGCTTCTCCTGCTCGCGCACCTCGGCGTCGAGCGCGATCTTGGCCTGCTCGGCACGGGTCTTCGCGGCGTTGATGGCCGCGAGTTTCTGCGCGTTCAGCAGGTTGAGCTCGTCGAGGGCGGCGACCCGCCGGACGAACGAGTCGGGGTTGTTGCTGTCCATGAGCATGGCCATGGCGCCCATCCGGCCGGTCCGGTAGGACTGGGCGGCCATCTCGGCCACCTGCGGGCTCAACGCGTCGAGTTCCGCCTGTGCCGCCTTCACCTCCAGAGCGAGCTGGAGCTGGCGCTTGCGGGACTTGTCCAGCTTCGATTTGGCCTGGAGGTAAGCCCGGTTGGCGCTGTCGATGGCCTCGGTGATGAGGGGGTCGTCGTCGTCCTCCGAGTGCCCCGAGGGGGTGGGGGTGCTCGGGGCCGCGGTCGCCGGCGCCGGCCCGGCCAGCACGGTGAGCGCGGCGAGCACGGCCACCACGGGGGTCAGCCAGCGGCGCAGGGGTGCCGTCACAGTGTTCCCTTCCGTCGGCCGCCGACCGGGTTAGCTGCCGGGTTCGGGACGGAAGTGGCCCCTACCGCTCGCGCGGATTCACCCCATGTACCTGGTTCCCCGGCTCGCCCGCGGGCGATTGGGCGGCGGCACCGCTGGCGCGGGTGCGCGCCTTCGGCGGTGACCGGCAGCGAGGTTACCCGAGAGTCCTCCCGGTGTTCTACGTCCGGAAGCCGACCAATAGCGAGAATTCGTCCTCGCCCTGCGTGACCAGGATCGCGTTTGAATTCCATCGTCACGCTGCGGAGTGTCACCATGCGGCCTCCGTGCTCCTGTCCCCGCCGAGGGCCTCCAGCGCCTCGTCCCGTCGGGCCGGCGGTCGTGGGGCCGGCGGCTCCGCCGGTGCCGCGGTGGTGCGGCGCCGCCCGGCGGTGGTGACCACCGCGGCCAGTCCGGTGGTCAGGGGTACGGCGGCGATCAGGCCGAGCGTGGCCACCGCGCTGCGGACGATCTCCTGGGCCAGGAACTCGCTCGTCAGGATCTCGCTCACCGGCCGGGAGTCGGCGACGAGCAGGAGCAGCAGTGGCAGCGAGGCGCCCGCGTACGCCAGCACGATGGTGTTGACGGTGGACGCGATGTGCGCCCGGCCCACCCGGGTGGCCGCCCGGTAGAGGTGTCGACGGGAGAGCGCGGGGTTGGCGTGGGCCAGCTCGGTGACCGTGGCCGCCTGGGTGACCGTCACGTCGTCCAGCACGCCGAGCGAGCCGATGACGATGCCGGCCAGCAGGAGCCCGTGCAGGTCCACGTCGCGCTGGAACATCGACAGGGTGGTCGCGTCCTCGCTGCCGAAGCCGGTCAGGTGGGTGGCGGCGGTGGCCAGGGTGCCGAGCACCCCGGTCAGCACGAGGCTGCCGAGCGTGCCGAGCACGGCCACCGAGGTCTGCGCGGTGATCCCGTGGGTCAGGTAGAGCACCACGAACATGATCAGCGCGGCGCCGACGATCGCCACGAGCAGCGGCGGCTGGCCGGCGCCGATGCCGGGCAGCACGAAACCGAGCAGGATGGCGAAACTCGCCACCAGCCCGGCGAGCGCGGCCAGCCCGCGCCAGCGGCCGAAGGCCACGATCGCCACGGCGAACAGCACCGCCAGCCAGACCAGCGGCGTGCCGCGGCGGTGCTCGGCGATGTTGTAGGTCTTCACGGCCGGGTCGGCCGGGTCGGTCAGCTCGACCAGGATCACCTTGTCGCCGACCTCGACCCGGGGCGCGCCGGGGCCGACGGGCACCGGCGTCTCCACCTGCCGGCCGGCGTCCGGGCCCTGCTCGGCGGTGACGGTCACCGTCCCGCACGGGCCGGCGGACCCGCCCGAGGCCCCGTCCGGCGCCTCCGGGGTCGGCGGGCACGGCTCGGTCACCACCCGGGTCACGGTGCCGTGGTAGCGGGGCAGTGCCGGGGCGTCCGCCGGCTCCGGGCCCTGCCGGGGCCAGAGCACCAGCGCGGCGACCACGGTGATCAGGAAGAGCGGCACCACCGTCGCGACCAGGATCCGCCGTACGCCCGGCGGGGCGGACGGCGCCGGGCGGGTGTGGTCGGCCCCCATGGCGTCTCTCCCAACGATTCGCGACGGGACACGTGTCACCCGGTGCCCGCGGAAACGACGCGGGCCGGGTCCTCGCCCGGAATGGTAGCCAGGTGGCCTGATCGCACCGGGGACGCGACCGGCGGTTCCGGGCCGGGGCGCCCGGTTGGTTGGCTACCGTGGGGGCGTGGCGGCGCGGACGGCGGTGAGCGGGCGGTGGGTCCGGCTCCTGCTGCTGCTCAGCACGCTGGTCGGGTTGACCGCGATGCACACTCTCGGCCACGGCGGGCACGAGCCGGCGGAACGGCCGGCCGCCCACGCCGCCGGACACACCGGAGCGGCCGCCACCGCCGCGGACTGCGGGGACGGCGGCTGCCCGGTGCGCGCGCTGCCGCTGACCCACCCGGGCAACGACTCGTCCGGGTGGAGCGTCTGCCTGGCCGTGCTGGGCGCCTTCGCCGTCGTGCTGCTGCTCGCCGTGCTGCTGGGGGCCGGGTCGCGGAGCGCCTTTCCCACGGTCCCCGGCCCGCTCCGGCTCGCCACCGGCCCACGGGCCCCGCCACCCCGGTCCCACGGGTTACGCCTGGCGGCGACGTCGGTGCTGCGCAGATAGGACGCCCGACGCGGGGACCGGACCACCGGTACCCGCGTCCGCCGACCGCTGCGTTCGTTCCGACACCCGAAAGGCTCACTCGTGTTCACTCGTACCCTCGCGCGCCCGGCCGCCCTGGCCGGCGCCGCGCTCACGGCCGCGTTCGTCCTGTCCGCCTGCGGCGGCGCCGACCACCCGACCGCCGGCCACGATCCGTCGGCCGCCACCGGCACGCCCACCGCCGGGGCCGCGGCCTCGTTCGGCGCCGCGGACGTGATGTTCGCGCAGATGATGATCCCGCACCACCAGCAGGCCGTGGAGATGGCCGGGCTGGCGGAGACCCGGGCTGCCGACCCGGAGGTCAAGCGGCTGGCTGCGCAGATCAAGGCGGCCCAGGCGCCGGAGATCGCCACCATGACCGGCTGGCTCGCCGCCTGGGGCCGGCCGGCGCCCTCGGCGAGCGCCGGGCACGGCATGCCGGGGATGGACCACGGCACGTCCGGGATGATGTCGGAGGCGGACCTTGCGAAGCTGGCCGCGGCGTCCGGCAGCGACTTCGACCGGCAGTTCCTGACCATGATGATCGCCCACCACGAGGGCGCCGTCACCATGGCGAAGGAGGAGACCGCCCGCGGCACCCACCCGGACGCCACGGCGCTCGCCCGGCAGATCGTCATCACCCAGGAGGGCGAGATCGGCGCCATGCGGAAGCTGCTCGACCGACTCTGAGCGGGTGACGGTTCGGGTGTCCGGTCGCTCGCGGCGGGGCACCCGAACCGGTCCGGCGGGGCCGGCAACGGCGAAGGTCGTGCTCAGCCGCGCTTCATGAGGCGGCCGACGGCGGCCATCATCTCGGTGGCCATCTCGTCGGCACGGCCCTCGGCGGCGCCCTCGTGCATGCAGTGCCGGGCGTGCCCGTCGAGCAGGCCGAGGCCGACCTTGTCCAGCGCGGCCTGAATGGCGGAGATCTGGGTCAGCACGTCGATGCAGTAGCGGTCGTCCTCGACCATCTTCTCGATGCCGCGGACCTGGCCCTCGATGCGGCGGAGCCGCGCGAGCAGCTGGTCCTTGCTGGCGGTGTAGCCCCGGGTCGGGGTCGTCGGTGCGGTCATGACGTCAAGGATACCGTACCCCTCGGGGGTATGGTACGGTCCTCGCTGTAGCCGATACCCCCACCGGGTAGCGGTACAACGAAGTGGCAGCCGTCTCTCCTTTTCTTACCCCCGGGGGGTATAGGATGAGGCGGCGGGAAGGGAGATGCGCGATGGTCACCACCACGTACCAGGTGCAGGGCATGACCTGCGGGCACTGCGTCAACTCGGTCAGCACCGAGGTGAGCGCGCTGCCGGGCGTCACCGACGTCCAGGTCGACCTGGCCTCCGGCCGGGTCACCGTCACCAGTCAGAGCCCGCTGGACACGGACACCGTCCGCGCCGCCGTGGACGAGGCCGGTTACGACCTCGTCGGGGCGTGACGGGTCCGCGGACCCGAAGGAACCGAGGTACCACGATGAACACGGCGACGAAGCTGAGCGGCTTCGCCCTGGGCCTCGCGGCGGTGTTCGGCACGGCGTACGGGGTCGGCCACCTGGCCGGCCCCGTCACCCCGGCCGCCGAGACCCGCCACGACGCCACCGACGCCGGCCACGACTCCGGCGCGTCCGACCACGGCGACGGGGGCCACGCGGCCACCGCCACCGCCCACCTGCCCGGCGGGCTGCTCGTCTCCGACCGCGGCTACACGCTCCAGCCGGTGACCGCCCCCGCGGGCGAGTTCGCCTTCCGGATCACCGGCCCGGACGGCCGGCCCGTCACCCGCTACGACGTGGCGCACGACAAGCGGATGCACCTGATCGTCGCCCGCCGCGACCTGTCCGGCTTCCGGCACGTCCACCCCGAGCTGGCCGCCGACGGCACCTGGCGGGTCGCCTCGCCGCTCGCCGGGCCCGGCGTCTGGCGGGCGTTCGCCGACTTCACCCCGACCGGCGGCGAGCCGCTCACCCTCGGGGTCGACGTCACCGTCCCCGGCGCGCTGGAGCACCGGCCGCTGCCCGCGCCGGCGACGAGCACCACGGTCGACGGCTACACGGTCACCCTCACCGGTGCCCCGCAGCCCGGCCGGACCAGCCGGCTCACCCTGACCGTCAGCCGGGACGGCCGGCCGGTCACCGACCTCCAGCCCTACCTCGGGGCGTACGGGCACCTGGTGGCGCTGCGCCAGGGTGACCTCGCGTACCTGCACGTGCACCCGGAGGGCGCGCCCGGCGACGGGCGGACCCCCGCCGGGCCGGCCGTCACCTTCGCCGCCGAGGTGCCCTCGGCCGGCGCGTACCGTCTCTACCTGGACTTCCGGCACGGCGACACGGTGCACACCGCCGAGTTCACCGTGCTGGCCGGGGACCAGACCGCTCCGGCGCCCGCCGCGCCGGCCCCCACGACCGCACCGACCCCGGACGCCGGACACGGCACCCCGGGGCACGGGCACAGCTGATCGGAGGTGACGCGATGACATCCGCGAAGTCCCTGCCGGTCGCGCCGAACCTGATCGAACTCGCGATCGGGGGCATGACCTGCGCCTCCTGCGCCGCCCGCATCGAGAAGAAGCTCAACCGGATGGACGGCGTCGAGGCCACGGTCAACTACGCCACCGAGAAGGCCACCGTCCGGTTCGCCGAGGAGGTCAGCCCGGCCGACCTGATCGCGACGGTGGAGAAGACCGGCTACACGGCCGTCGTCCCCCCGCCGCCCACGCAGGCCGCCGCCGGGGCGCCCGCCGAGCCGGTGGACGAGCTGCGCGGGCTGCGTACCCGGTTGTGGGTGTCGGTCGTGCTGACCGTGCCGGTGATCGTGCTGGCCATGGTGCCGGCCTGGCAGTTCGACTACTGGCAGTGGCTGTCGCTGACCCTGGCCGCCCCGGTGGTCGTCTACGGCGGGCTGCCGTTCCACCGGGCCGCCTGGATCAACCTGCGGCACGGCGCGGCGACCATGGACACGCTGGTCTCGCTCGGCACCCTCGCCGCGTTCGGCTGGTCGCTCTGGGCCCTCTTCCTCGGCGACGCCGGGATGCCCGGGATGACCCACCCGTTCCGCTTCGACATCGCGCGCACCGACGGGGCCGGCAACATCTACCTGGAGGCCGCGGCCGGGGTGACGGTGTTCATCCTCGCCGGCCGCTTCTTCGAGGCCCGGTCCAAGCGGACCGCCGGCGCCGCCCTGCGCGCCCTGCTGGAGCTGGGCGCCAAGGACGTCGCGGTGCTGCGCGGCGGGCAGGAGGCCCGGATCCCGGTCGACCAGCTCGTGGCCGGCGACCGGTTCGTGGTCCGGCCGGGCGAGAAGGTCGCCACCGACGGCGTGGTCGAGGAGGGCACCTCCGCGGTCGACGCCAGCATGCTCACCGGCGAGTCCGTGCCGGTCGAGGTGGGGCCGGGCGACAGCGTGGTCGGCGCCACCGTCAACGCCGGCGGCCGGCTGGTCGTCCGGGCCACCCGGGTCGGCGGCGACACCCAGCTCGCCCAGATGGCGCGGCTCGTGGAGCAGGCGCAGACCGGCAAGGCGGCCGTGCAGCGGCTCGCCGACCGGATCTCCGGCGTCTTCGTGCCGATCGTGATCGCCCTGGCCGCCGGCACGCTGGGCTGGTGGCTCGGCACCGGGTCCGGCACGACCGCCGCCTTCACCGCCGCCGTGGCGGTGCTGATCATCGCCTGCCCCTGCGCGCTCGGGCTTGCCACGCCGACCGCGTTGCTGGTCGGCACCGGGCGGGGCGCCCAGCTCGGCATCCTGATCAAGGGGCCGGAGGTGCTGGAGTCCACCCGCCAGGTCGACACCGTCGTGCTGGACAAGACCGGCACGGTCACCACCGGGAAGATGACGCTGGTCGACGTGCTGCCCGCCGAGGGCGAGGACGCCGCCGACCTGCTCCGGCTGGCCGGCGCGCTGGAGGGGGCGTCCGAGCACCCGATCGCCCGCGCCGTCGCCGACGGCGCCGCCGCGGCAGGACCGCTGCCCGCGGTCACCGGCTTCGCCAACGCCCAGGGCCTCGGCGTGACCGGCACGGTCGACGGCCGGGCGGTGGTGGTCGGGCGGCTCCGGCTGCTGGGCGAGCGCGGTCTCGACGTACCGGAGGAGGTCGTGCGGGCGGTGACCGCCGCGGAGGCGGCCGGCCGGACGGCGGTCCTGGCCGGCTGGGACGGCCGGGCCCGCGGCGTCCTCGCGGTGGCCGACGCCGTGAAGCCGACCAGCCGGGCGGCAGTCGCGCGGCTCCGCGAACTGGGGCTCACCCCGGTGCTGCTGACCGGCGACAACGCCACCGTGGCGAAGGCGGTGGCCGCCGAGGTCGGCATCGACGAGGTGATCGCCGAGGTGCTGCCGGCCGACAAGGTGGCCGTGGTCGAGCGGCTCCAGGGCGAGGGGCGGACCGTGGCCATGGTCGGCGACGGCATCAACGATGCCGCCGCCCTGGCCCGGGCCGACCTGGGGCTGGCCATGGGCACCGGCACCGACGTGGCCATCGAGGCGTCCGACCTGACCCTGGTGCGGGGCGACCTGACGGCCGCCGTCGACGCCATCCGGCTCTCCCGGCGGACCCTCGCGATCATCAAGGGCAACCTCTTCTGGGCCTTCGCCTACAACGTGGCCGCCCTGCCGCTGGCCGCCGCCGGCCTGCTCAACCCGATGCTCGCCGGCGCCGCGATGGCCTTCTCGTCGGTCTTCGTGGTGGCGAACAGCCTCCGGCTACGGCGCTTCCGCCCGGTCGGCTGACGGTCGCCGCCGCCGGCCCAGGTGCAGCCGGGGCCGGCGGCGGTCCGTCCGGGGCGGACGGGACGGGATTCAGCCGGGGGACGCCGGGGTACTTGCCTGACGTCACGGAACTGCTGAATGGAGGTTCCCCATGGGTATCGACGACAAGATCGACAACGCGACCGAGAACACCGCCGGCAAGGTCAAGGAGGGCGTCGGCCGGGCCACGGACGACGAGCGCCTCGAGGCCGAGGGCCGCAACGACCAGGCCGCCGCCAACCTCAAGCAGGCCGGCGAGAAGATCAAGGACGCCTTCAAGAGCTGACCACCGCCGTACGCGTCGCCGGGCCGGCAGGGACTGCCGGCCCGGCCCGCTGCGCGGGGCGGTGGTCCGGCCACCCCGCGTCGTACGCCACGATCCGGCCGGGTGCCCGGCCGCCGACCGCACGGGAGAACGATGTCCGGTACCACCGCGATCCGCGCCGCCGCGCTGGTGACGATCACCGCCCTCGCCGCCGCCTGCCAGCCCACCGTCGAGGACGACGCAGCGCCGGCCGGAGAACCCACGGCCGCGGCCACGCCCTCCGCCACCGCCGCGCCGGCGCCGTCCGCCAGCGCCTCGCCGTCGCGCGTCACCGCCGCGAACACCGCCGCCGTCTGCGCCGCGGTCGACAAGCTCATCATCGCCAAGAGCAAGGAGATCGCCGCGGACTCCGCGGCGGCCACCCGCCGGCAGCTCACCCCCGAGCAGATAAACGCTGAGGTCAAGGCCGATCTCGCCGACCTCGCCGACGGCGTACGCGGGCAGGCCGCCCGGGCCGAGGACCCGGAGATCAGGGCGCTGGTCTCCGACGCGGCTCGCAGGATCGACGCCGGGGCGAGGTCGTCGACCGCGGTCGCCTGGCTGGGCTCGACGTTCGTCGAGATCCCGCAGCGGCTCACCCGGGAGTGCCGCGCCTGACGGCAGCGCACATCCACATCGGACCGTCCACTGTCACCCATGGATGGCCGCTCGTCAATGAACCCCTGGGAGTCACGCCGTGAGCTTGATCAGCTTCGCGCTCGACCAGTACCGCCTGCCGGTCTTCGAGGTCGGCGACCCGCGGTACCAACCGCTCGGCGGCTGGATCATCACCGACATCTCACGCGACATGCTGGCCTGCCTCGACGGCCTGGCAATGGCGGACGACATCACCAAGGGCCGGGCTCCCTTCGAGCCGTGGAGCAGCGAGAACTACGAGGTCTCCTTCACCCCGGAAGGATTCTCCTTCCGCAACGAGTGGGTCGAGGGCGACGAGGCCCGGTACTCGGTGGCGGAGATTCGCGAGGCGCTCGAGACGTACTGGCGTTTCCTTTCCGCTCTGCCGGAGCGGCGGCAACTCGTCCGGGACTACCACCCTGAGCTTCCCGAGTGGCAGGCCGACCTGCTGCGCTGGGAGGAGAAGTGGGGTCGACCGCACCCCTACCGGGGACGGCTGTTCTGATCCAGCAGGAGCTCACTGCGAAGCTGGACCTTCCCGTCTGCGTTCCTCATCGGTCGGTCGCGAGTCGCGCGGCGCGTACCTCGAGGTAGTGCCGTTCGGGCAGGCTGGTGGTGGCGCGGGCGGCGGCCAGGTAGGCGGCCCGGGCGTCGTCCCGGTCGCCGGCCAGTTCGAGCAGGTGGGCCCGGACGGCGGCGAGCCGGTGGTGGTTGGCGGTCCGCTCGTCGACGTCCAGGGGTGCCAGCAGGGCGAGCCCGGCCCGCGGACCGTCCACCATGGCCACCGCGGCCGCCTGGTTGAGGGTGACCATCGGGTTCGGCGCGAGCCGGGCCAGCACCCGGTAGAGCGCGACGATCTGCGGCCAGTCGGTGTCGGCCGCCGTGGGTGCCTCGGCGTGCACCGCCGCGATGGCGGCCTGCACCTGGTAGGGGCCGGGGGCCGACCAGGTCAGCGCCTCGGTCACCAGGGCCACGCCCTCGGCGATCTCCACCCGGTCCCAGCGGGTGCGGTCCTGCTCGGCCAGTGGCACCAGCTCGCCACCCGGGCCGGTACGCGCCGCCCGGTGCGCGTCGGTGAGCAGCATGAGGGCCAGCAGCCCGGCCACCTCGCCGTCGTCGGGCAGCAGCCGGCGCAGCTCCCGGGCCAGCCGGATGGCCTCGCCGGTCAGTTCGGCCCGGTGCAGTTCGGCCCCGCTGGACGCGGTGTAGCCCTCGTTGAAGACCAGGTAGAGGACGTGCAGAACGGCGCGCAGCCGCGCGTCCCGGTCGGCCGGCGAGGGCATGGCGAATCGGGCCCCGGCCGCCTCGATCCGCTGCTTGGCACGGCGGATCCGCTGGCTCATGGTGGCCTCGGGCACCAGGTACGCCCGGGCGATCTCGGCGGTGCTCAACCCGCCGACCGCCCGCAGGGTGAGCGCCACCTGGGCGCTGACGGTGAGCGCCGGATGGCAGCAGAGGAAGAGCAGCTTCAGCGTGTCGTCCCCGCTCGGCGGCTCCTCGTCGGCGGGCGGGGCGACCGCCGCGTACGCCGGTTCCCGGACCGCCACCGCGACCTCGCGGTCCCGGCGGGCCCGCTCGCTGCGCCACTCGTCGGTGAGCCGGCGGGTCGCCACGGTGACCAGCCACGAGCGGGGGTGGTCCGGCACGCCCTGCGCCGGCCACTGGGTCGCGGCGGCGAGCAACGCCTCCTGGACGGCGTCCTCGCACGCGTAGAACTGGCCGTGCCGGCGGACGAGCACGCCGAGGACCTGCGGCGCGAGGGCGCGCAGCAGGTCCTCGACCGCCCGGTCGGTCACATCTCCGTCCCGGCCTGCTCCATCACCGGCCGCACCTCCAGCACGCCCACGCCGTGCGCGACGTCCGGCCAGCGCGCGGCGATCTCGGCGGCCCGTTCCGGGGTCTCGCAGTCGACGGTCAGGTAGCCGGCGAACTGCTCCTTGCTCTCCACGAACGGCCCGTCGGTGATCTCGGTGCCGCCACCGGCGGCGGGCCGGACGGTGCGGGTCTGTGCCGGGTGGGCCAGCGCCTCCCCGCCGACCAGCTCACCGGACTCGGTCAGCTCCTTCATGATCACGTCGACCTCGCCGAAGATCGCGTTCCGCTCGTCCTCGGACAGCTCCTCGACGAAGCCCGGCCGGTTCCAGATCAGCAGCATGTACTTCACGGTCCACTCCTCGGGTCGGGGCCACCGGCGGTGGCGCCTCTCGCAGACGGGTCGGAGCCGGCTCGTCTGATCCGACATCCTCCCCGAGGAAAAGTCAGCGGGCCCCGCGCAGCGGCCGGCGCGTCGGCGCGCCGGGGTCCAGGGAGGCGCGGTCCGCGGCCGTGGTGCCCGAGGTCCAGCCCTCCGCGTCGCGGACCTGGAGCCGGTGCCGCGTGACCCCGGGGAAGAGCTGGTCGACCCGCTCCTTGACGGCGTCCGAGCGGGCGGCGAGCACCGGGAGCAGGCGGTCGTCGGCCCGTTCCTCGGCCGCCGCCGCGGTGGCCGCCCTCAGGCGCTCCCCGATCCGCAGCGCGAACGCGTTGAGGAACGACTCGTCGTAGCCCTTGGTGCGCCGGTCGCTGCCCGTGCGGCGCTCGCCCCGGCCGCGCAGCATCGCGGCGGTGGCCTGCACCAGCAGCGAGGTGTGCAGCAGCTCGACGGCGGCCAGGTCGGCCGGGAAGCCCAGCACGGTCGCGAAGCCCAGGTCGTCGGACCAGATCGACTCGCAGCGGTTGGCCCCGGCCACCTCCTGGATGAGCAGCGCCTTCGCCGCCGCGTACGGGGCGTCCGTGCCGAGCCGCACCCCGCCGGGCCGGTCGGGACGCTCGGCGGCGGCGTCGAGCAGGGCCGCGTCGATGCTGTGCCGGGCCATCAGCTCCTGCGCCTTGCCGGTGAGCGCCTCCGCCTCGGCGGGGAACGTGGTCGACTCGGCCTTGGCCAGCAGCGCGCGTACCCGGTCCAGCATCCGCGAGCCGGTGGCCGGGGTGGTGGTGCGGGTGGCGGCGGCCGGTCCGCCCGGCGGCGGGCGGAGCACCGCGATCGGCGGCAGCCCGGCCACCAGGGCGAGCGCGTCGACGGCGTCCCGCAGCGCGCTGATCCGATCGCCCTCGGCGCGCCGGTCCAGCCAGCCCGCGTCGCCGTCCCACCGTGCGCCCAGCTCGGCGAGCTGGTCGTCGAACCAGGACGGGACCGGATCGGGCAGTGCACGCCGCTGGGCGGCCAGCACGTCCCGGAGCAGCCGCGCGCCCCGCGGGGTCAGCCGGCGGGCGGCGATCCGCTCCAGGTCCACGGGCTGCCAGCCGCGTGGCCAGAGCCGTGCCACGCCCCGGGTCAGCCGGGTGAGCAGCGCCACGTCGACGGCCGGCGGGTCGGCCACCACCAGCCGGTCCAGGGCCCGCTCGGCCGCGCGTACGTCGGTGCCGCGCGCCGCCGCGAGGGCGTCGGCGAGCACCTGCTCGGCATCCGGCACGGGTGGCTCCCTCTCTGGCGGCAGGTGGCGGGTCGCGCACCCGGCAACGAACGGTACCGGCGCGGGAGCGACCCCGACCCGTGAGCGCGCTCACCGTTCATCCGTCCGGGCCCGGCGTCCGTACTTCTGACCGGATCGGGGCGGCGCGACGGACGGAGACCGACGTGGGCGGGCGGGGCGGGCGGGACCGGGGTCTGCACCGTCGGCGGCGGGCGTCCCGCGCCGGCACCCTGACCCTGGTGCTGCTGCTGGTCGCGGCCGGCCTCGCCGGTTACGCGGCCCGGCGTCACCCGGACCTGCTGGTCGCGGCCGGCGTGCGGCCCGGCGCCCCGGCCCCCGGGCCGACCCGCCCGGCGGTGACCAGGCCCGCCGCGCCGCCGGTCCCGGCCGCCGGCCGGGTGCCGACCGGCATCAGCTACCCGGACCGGGGTACGGGCCGGTTCCGCACCGCCACCGGCGTCGGCGCGGTGGCCGGCCGCGGTGGCGAGCTGCTCCGCTACCGGGTCGCCGTGGAGGCCGGCATCGGCAACGTCGACGTGGAGCGCTTCGCCCGGGAGGTGGCCGCGACGCTGGCCGATCCGCGCGGCTGGACCGGCGACGGCCGCTGGCGGCTGCAACGGGTGGGGCGCGACGATCCGGCCGACTTCACGGTGCTGCTGACCACGCCGGTGACCCGGGGCCGGCTGTGCGCCGACACCACCGACCACTACACCTCCTGCCGCAACGGCGATCAGGTGGTGATCAACGTGGCGCGCTGGGTGCACGGCGTGCCGCAGTTCCCCGACCTCGGCCTCTACCGGCAGTACCTGCTCAACCACGAGGTGGGGCACCGGCTCGGCCGGGGCCACGAACTCTGCCCGCGGGCCGGCGGCCCGGCGCCGGTGATGGAGCAGCAGACCCTCGGCCTGCACGGCTGCCTCCCCAACGCGTGGCCCCGCGTCGGCGGTGCACCGCACAGCGGCCCCTCCGGCCAGTACGACGACCCGATCCCGGCGGAGGACTGACCGACCCGCGGCGCGGGTCAGATGGCGGTGAACGGCCGGGCCGCAAATTGCAGATAGTGCCTCTGACCTGGGGTTTTACCGCTTTCCGTGGCTACCGTGGAGGGGCGCCCAACGCAGTGCGTCGCCGGGGAGCGACAGCGGTGGCGGCGGAAGGGCTAAGGGCTGTGGACGATGAAAACAGAGCGAGCCATGAGGATCTTCCTCGATGGCGGCTGCATCCTCGTGGGACTCGGCGGGATAGTCCACCAGACGACAATCGTGCCGCCCGGTCAGGCCAACGCCATTCTCCTGGGGACGTACGTGACCATCCTGGGGATCCCGGCGGGGGTTGGGCTCCTGTCGCTGCGGCGCAATGGCGTCAGCGATACGACCAGTTCGCCATCGGCATCTCCGTTGCCGGACTCGCGGCCGCCGCCGTCGCCATCGCCGCCGCCCTGTGGAAGGGGTGAGTGAGATGACCGCCGCGCAGTGGCACCTGGGCTCCCGCACCACCCGCCTGATGATCGCGTCCTTCCTGTTCGCGCTGGTCGCGACCATCTCGTCCATGGTGTACGCCAACGCCGTAGCCCGGGAATCCGTGCAGAACCTGTGCGCCCTCGTGGTGACGCTCGACGACACCTACCGGGCCACGCCCCCGCAGACCCCCACGGGCCGCCAGATCGCCGACCAGGTCAGCAAACTGCGCACCAGCCTCGACTGCCCGGCGCCCGCCTGACCCTCGGGCCGTCGGGCGACGTCACCGCGGGAACGAGGCCCAGATGTTCTTCGTCCCCTCGGTGGCGTACCAGCCGACGGCGAGGGACACCGACTCGGCCAGCATCAGCCCGCGGCCGCCCGAGTCGAGCGGGTGGATGTCGCCCAGCCCGGGGACGGTTCTGAGGTCGTGGTCCGCCACGTCGAGCAGGAAGGTGTCGTCGGTCGCGAGCAGGGTGACGATCGTCGGCGGCCGGCCGTGCCGCAGCGCGTTGGTCGCCAGTTCGGTGGCGACGAGCACCACGAGGTGGGGCACCTCGTCGAGGTCCTCGCCCTGCACCAGGCCGTGCCGGGTCAGCGCGTCGCGCAGCGAGGCCCGCAGCTCACGCAGTTCCTCGGCCGTGCTGAGCACCCACTGCTCCAGCTCGGTGGCCTGCGGCGGTGGCGGCGAGGTGCGCAGCTGTCCCATGGACGGGTCTTACCCTGGGTAGCCGTCGGCTAAGCCGGCCCGACCGGCTCCCGGCGTGGCACCGGGAGCCGGTCCGGCGGTCAGCGGCGGAGCAGGGCGAAGACGCCCCAACCCAGGTGCTCCCGCTGGTAGCGGACGTGCCGCAGCGGGTCGTCGGTCAGTTCCCGGCGCAGCTCTCCGGCCAGCTCGTCGTCGGGGTTCGCGTCCAGCCAGCGGCGCAGGTTGAGCCAGTGCGCGGCGGCGTAGCGGTCCCAGCTGTCCTGGTCGGCGAGGACCATCTCGACCAGGTCCCAGCCGCACTCGCCGAAGAGCTCGACCAGCCCGGGCAGGTCCCGGAACTCGTCCCGCGAGCGGGCGTGGCACCCGGCCACGGTCTCCTCGTCGGGCGGGTCGAGCCGCCAGTACGGCTCGCCCACCAGGGCCATCCCGCCGGGACGCAGGGCGCGTTCCAGGATCTCCAGGGTCCCGGGAACACCCCCGCCGATCCAGGTCGCCCCGACGCAGGCGGCCAGGTCGACGCGCTGCTCGGGTACGTGGGTCGCGGCATCCCCGTGCACGAACCGGACCCGGTCGGCGACGCCCAGCTCGGCGGCGCGCGCCCGGGCGGCGGCGGTGAAGGCGGTGCTGATGTCCACCCCGGTGCCGGTGACGCCGTGGTCCCGGGCCCAGGTGCAGAGCAGCTCACCCTTGCCGCTGCACAGGTCGAGGATCGACGCGCCGGGCCGGAGCTTGAGCGCCCGGCCCAGGGTGGCGAGCTTGGCGTCGTCGAACGGGTTGAGGATCCGGAGGTCGCCCTCGCGGATGGTGAAGCTACGTGGCAGATCCAAAGCGGTCACTCCAAGGGAAGGGTGCAAAGGTCGGAACGAGACGGGAAGCGCTCGGCACGGGCACCAGAACACCCTCTTCAGGCAGTCGGAGTGACGTTGGCGGCGAGGCTAGCCAGCGGCACGCCGGCCGCCAAGCGAATTAACCGGCCGGCTGGTCCACGGGGCAGGCGTACGCGGTCCGGCCACCCACCTGCCACGTCCGCACCGGGCTTCCGCAGCGCCGGCAGTGCTCCCGCTTGTACACCCACCGCTCGTCCGGCGCGGCCGGGTCGCTGACCACCTGGCCCAGGTCGCGGCCGAGCGCGAGGTGGACCACGGCGAGCTGCCACAGCCGCTCCGCCGCCGGGGCGCCGACCGCCCGGGCGTCCGGGTCCAGCCCGGCCAGGAAGAGCAGTTCGGCCCGCCACGCGTTGCCGATACCGGCCCAGACGGCCTGGTCGAGCAGCGCCGCGCCGACGGGCGCGCCGGTCGCGGTGAGCCGGCGGACCGCCTCGACCGGGTCGGCGTCGGCGCGCAGCGGGTCCGGCCCGAGCGAGGCCCGTAGGGCGTGCTCCGCGTCGGCGGGCAGCGGCTCGCAGCGGATGGGCGCGATGAGGTCGTACGCCACCGACGCGCCGGCCAGCCGCAGCCGGGTGCCGGAACGGGGTGGCGCGGCCGGGTCGTCGTAGCGCAGGAACAGCCCGCGCATGCCGAGGTGGACGTGCAGGACGGGGGCGTCGGGAAAGTGGTAGAGCAGGTGCTTGCCGTCGGCCTCGACCGCCCGCAGTGGCCGGCCCGCGTACGGGGCCGGGTCGAAGCGGCCCTGCGGGCTGGAGAGCGTGACGGCACGCCCGGCGAGGGCCTCGTGCTGCTCCCGCGCGTACCGGTGGATGAGGTGGCCCTCGGGCATGCCTGGCGCGTACCCCGCCCACCGGTGCGGAAACGACGGGTGGGCCGGCCACACCTCCACCTCCCCCGAGGTGTCGGCCGCCCGGATATCTGCTGTGGTCTATGTCACGTTAGCGTGCCGGCACGCCGGCCGTCCCGCCGGCGCTCCGACGGGAGAACGCCATGAAGACACCGTGGAAGGCCGTCACCACCCTCGCCGCCGCCCTCCTCCTGATCCTGCCCGGCGGAGTCGCCGCCCGGGCCGCGAGCACGCCCTACACCAAGACCCCGGTGGCGGGCTCGCTGCGCACCTACCCGATCTCCGCCGTGTACGTCGCCGGGGTCTCCTCCGGTGGCTACCTGGCCACCCAGCTCCAGGTCGCCTACTCGGCGCGGATCCGGGGCGCCGCGATCTTCGCGGCCGGCCCCTACTACTGCGCCCAGAACAACGTCTCCCAGGCCCTCTACGGCTGCGGCGACAACCTCTACCCGACCCACGTCGCCACCCTGGAGAGCTACACCCGCACCTGGGCGTCCTACGGCTGGGTGGACGGCACCGGCAACCTCGCCGGCCAGCCGGTGTACGTCTACCACGGCAACAACGACGGCACGGTGAAGAAGTCGGTCACCGACGACCTGGTCCGCTACTACCAGGACTTCGGGGCGAGCGTCCGCTACGACTCCGGCAGCGCGGCCGGCCACTCCTGGGTCACCCCCTACGGCACGGTCGGCTGCACGGCCACCGCCTCGCCGTTCCTCGCCGACTGCGGCACCGACCCGCAGGGCGCGCTCCTCGGCAAACTGCTCGGTTCCGTCTCCGCGCCGAACACCGGGCCGCTGGGCGGGACCCTGATCCGGTTCGGTCAGGACACGTTCGCCACCAACGGCTGGGCCAACGGGCTGAGCATGGACGCCAACGGCTTCGCGTACGTGCCGAGCGCCTGCGCCGCGGGCACCACCTGCCGGCTGCTGGTCGCCCTGCACGGGTGCGCCCAGGGATACGCCAAGGTCGGCACCGCCTTCGTCGACCGGGCCAACCTCAACCAGTACGCCGACACCAACCGGTTGATCGTGCTCTATCCGCAGGCGGTCGCCGGCGCGGTGAACCCGAACGGCTGCTGGGACTGGTGGGGCTACCTCGGCGCGACGAACTATCCCATCAAGGGTGGCGCCCAGGTCGAGACGATCATGAACATGGTCCGCCGCCTCGACGGCTGAGCCGGGATCCGGCCCGTACCGGCAGGTGCGGGCCGGTCGGCTGCTGCGCTACCGTCACCACGTGATGGTGGAGGAGCACTGGTGGAACGGGGTCACCGCCCCGCGTGGGCGTCGTGACGTCTACATCCGCACCGACGGGCAGCGCTGGGAGGTGCAGGCCCAGATCGGCGGCGCCAGCGGCCGGTCGAAGATCCAGGAGTGCCCGAGCCGGGGCTCGGCGAGCATCCTGGCGGGTGCGTGGCGCGGCAGCGGCGCCGGGTGGCGCGAGGTGCGGCGCTGACGCCGGTGGCCCGGTCAGTCCCGCGGCCCGGTCCCGGCGCCGTCGACCTCTCCTAGTTTCCGGCCGGATCCCCTGTCGATCGGACTGCCGATCGACAGGGGATCCGTCGCCGTACGTTCCATTCCGCCCCCCGGCGATGATCTCCCCGGGCGCCCACCGCAGGGTGCGCGACGTGGTTGAGGCTCTCGTCGCCACCGGTGCCGACACGAACCGCTGAGTTCCGGGTGACCCGGCTCACCGTGCGGGCCGGTCCGCGTGAAAGACGCGTCAAGAAACCGGCCGCGGCCGTCACGGTCGCGTTATAGCCCCTGTCCGCGCGCCCGATCCGGCGTTGTGATGGCTCGGCGCGACCGGAAGGCGGTCGCCCGACAACGTCCGGTAAGAGGAGTCAGCCGTGTCTGACGTGCTGTTCGTGTTGCTGACGGTGGGGCTGTTCGCGGCTCTCGCCCTCGTGGTGAGGGGCGTGGAGAAGCTGTGAGCGCCGTCAACGCTGTCGGCCTGGTGCTGGCGATCGGCCTGGCCGTGTTCCTGGTCGTCGCCCTGCTGTTCCCGGAGCGGTTCTGATGAGCATGACAACAGCCGGGGTGCTCTTCGTCCTGTCGCTGGTGGTGGCGCTGGTCGCCGTGCACCGGCCGTTCGGCGACCACCTGTACCGGGTGGTCTCCGGCACCCGGTCCTCCCGCGTCGAGCGCGGGATCTACCGCCTGGTCGGGGTCAACCCGGCCGCCGAGCAGACCTGGGGCGTCTACGCCCGCAGCGCACTGGCCTTCTCGGCCGTCTCGATCCTGTTCCTTTACCTGTTCCAGCGGGTGCAGGACAAGCTCTGGCTCTCGCTGGGCTTCGACCCCGTGGTGCCGCACGGCGCCTGGAACACGGCGGTCTCGTTCGTGACCAACACGAACTGGCAGTCGTACTCGGGTGAGTCGACCATGGGCCATCTCGTGCAGATGGCCGGCCTGGCCGTGCAGAACTTCGTCTCGGCCGCGGTCGGCCTCGCCGTGGCGGTGGCCCTGATTCGCGGGTTCGCCCGCAGCCGCACCGGGGAGCTGGGCAACTTCTGGGTCGACCTGACCCGGATCACGCTGCGGATCCTGCTGCCCGTCGCGGTGCTCGGCGCGCTCGCCCTGATGATCGGCGGCGCCGTGCAGAACCTGTCCGGCGGCACCGATGTGACCACGCTGACGGGCGGCACGCAGCACATCACCGGCGGCCCGGTGGCCAGCCAGGAGGTCATCAAGGAGCTGGGCACCAACGGCGGCGGCTTCTACAACACCAACAGCGCCCACCCGTTCGAGAACCCGACGACCTGGACGAACTGGCTCCAGATCTTCCTGATCCTGGTGATCCCGTTCAGCCTGCCCCGGGTGTTCGGCCGGATGGTCGGGCAGAACCGGCAGGGCTACGCGATCGCCGCGGTCATGGCGATCCTCGCCCTGGCCAGCATCACGCTGACCAACGTCTTCGAGCTGACCGGCAACGGCACCGTGCCGCAGGCGGTCGGCGCGGCGCTGGAGGGCAAGGACGTCCGGTTCGACGTGTCGAACTCGGCCACCTTCGCCGCGGCCACCACGCTCACCTCGACGGGCGCGGTCAACTCGTTCCACGACTCGTACACCGCGCTGGGCGGGATGATGACGCTGGGCAACATGATGCTCGGCGAGGTCGCGCCCGGTGGCGTCGGCTCCGGCCTCTACGGCCTGCTGATCCTGGCGGTCATCACGGTGTTCGTCGCCGGCCTGATGGTCGGCCGCACGCCGGAGTACGTCGGCAAGAAGATCGGTTCGCGCGAGATCAAGCTGGCCTCGCTGTACTTCCTGATCACTCCGGCGCTGGTGCTGGCCGGCACGGCGGCGGCGTTCGCCACGGGCAACAACGCCACGGCGCTCAACGTGGGCCCGCACGGCCTCTCCGAGGTGCTGTACGCCTTCACCTCGGCCGCCAACAACAACGGATCCGCGTTCGGCGGCATCACGGTGAACACGACCTGGTGGGACCCAGCTCTCGGACTCTGCATGCTGCTCGGCCGGTTCCTGCCCCTCATCTTCGTGCTCGCCCTGGCCGGTTCGCTGGCCCGACAGCAGCCCACTCCCGCGTCCGAGGGCACCCTGCCGACCCACCGACCGCTCTTCGTCGGGATGGTCGTCGGGGTCACGGTGATCCTCGTGGCGCTGACCTTCCTTCCCGCGCTCGCGCTCGGCCCCCTCGCTGAGGGGCTGTGACCACCATGAGGAACGAGAAAATGTCCGTCACGCCCGTGACATCCGGCACCGACGAGGAGCCGGTGCCCGGCACGCCCGCGATCCACGGCAACCGGGTCGGCGGGGGGCTGCTGGACCCGAGGCAGCTGATCCGGTCGCTGCCCGACGCGCTCCGCAAGCTCGACCCCCGCACGCTCTGGCGCAACCCGGTGATGCTCATCGTCGAGATCGGCGCCGTCTTCACCACCGTCCTGGCGGTGGCCGACCCGTCGGTCTTCGCGTGGGCGATCACCATCTGGCTGTGGCTCACCGTGGTCTTCGCGAACCTCGCCGAGGCGGTCGCCGAGGGCCGGGGCAAGGCCCAGGCCGCGGCCCTGCGGCAGGCGAAGCAGGACACCATCGCCACCCGCCTGATCGACTGGAAGCCCGGTGCGGCGGCGAACGCCTACCGCGACGAGGCGGTCCCCGCGCCGCAGCTCCGGCAGGGCGACATCGTCCTGGTCGAGGCCGGCAACATCATCCCCGGCGACGGGGACGTGGTCGAGGGCATCGCCAGCGTGGACGAGTCGGCCATCACCGGTGAGTCGGCGCCCGTGATCCGGGAGTCCGGCGGCGACCGCAGCGCGGTCACCGGTGGCACCCGCGTGCTGTCCGACCGGATCATCGTGAAGGTCACCCAGAAGCCGGGCGAGAGCTTCATCGATCGCATGATCGCCCTGGTCGAGGGCGCCAACCGGCAGAAGACCCCGAACGAGATCGCGCTGAACATCCTGCTCGCCGCGCTCACGATCATCTTCCTGCTGGCCGTGGTGACCCTCCAGCCGCTGGCGATCTTCGCCAAGGGCTACCAGGCGGCCGCCCCCGACACCGGTGCGCTCACCGAGGCCGGTGTCAGTGGCGTGGTGCTCGTGTCGCTGCTGGTCTGCCTGATCCCCACCACCATCGGGGCCCTGCTGTCGGCGATCGGCATCGCCGGCATGGACCGCCTCGTGCAGCGCAACGTCCTGGCCATGAGCGGCCGGGCGGTCGAGGCGGCCGGCGATGTCAACACCCTGCTGCTGGACAAGACGGGCACGATCACCCTGGGCAACCGGCAGGCCGCCGAGTTCCTGCCGGTCGAGGGGGTGACCGCCGCCGAGGTCGCCGACGCCGCGCAACTGTCCAGCCTCGCCGACGAGACCCCCGAGGGCCGTTCCGTCGTGGTGCTCGCCAAGAACGAGTTCGGGCTGCGTGAGCGCGAGCCCGGCCTCATCCCGCACGCCACCTTCGTGGCGTTCACCGCGCAGACCCGGATGAGCGGCGTCGACCTCGGCGCGGCGGGCGTCGACGGGGGTGTCCGCCGGATCCGCAAGGGCGCCGCCGCCGCGGTGATGAAGTGGGTACGCGAGAACGGCGGCCACCCGACCGAGCAGGTCGGTCAGCTCGTCGACGAGATCAGTGGCATCGGCGGCACCCCGCTCGTCGTCGCCGAGCACACCGACGGCCAGACGGCCCGGACCCTCGGCGTCATCCACCTCAAGGACATCGTCAAGACGGGTATGCGGGACCGGTTCGACGAGATGCGTCGGATGGGCATCCGGACCGTGATGATCACGGGTGACAACCCGCGGACCGCGAAGGCGATCGCGGACGAGGCCGGCGTGGACGACTTCCTCGCCGAGGCCACGCCCGAGGACAAGCTCGCCCTCATCAAGAAGGAGCAGGAGGGCGGCCGCCTGGTCGCGATGACCGGCGACGGCACCAACGACGCGCCGGCCCTCGCCCAGGCCGACGTCGGCGTGGCCATGAACACCGGCACGTCGGCCGCCAAGGAGGCCGGCAACATGGTCGACCTCGACTCCGACCCGACCAAGCTCATCGAGATCGTGGAGATCGGCAAGCAGTTGCTGATCACCCGGGGCGCGCTGACGACCTTCTCGATCGCCAACGACATCGCGAAGTACTTCGCCATCATCCCGGCCATGTTCGCCGGCATCTTCCCGAGCCTGGACGCGCTCAACGTGATGCGGCTTGCCAGCCCCGAGTCGGCGATCCTCTCCGCGGTCATCTTCAACGCGATCGTCATCGTCGCGCTCATCCCGCTGGCCCTGCGCGGTGTGCGCTACCGGCCCGCGAGCGCGTCGAAGCTGCTCAGCCGCAACCTGTGGCTCTACGGCCTCGGCGGCATCATCGTGCCGTTCATCGGCATCAAACTCATCGACCTGCTCATCCAGCTCATTCCGGGGATCTCGTGATGCGCCTCCCTGCCTGGCTCGCCCACCATCTGGCCGCCCTGCGCGCGCTGCTCGTGTTCACCGTCCTGCTCGGCCTCGCCTACCCGCTGGCCCTGGTGGCCGTCGGCCGGATCCCCGGTCTCGACGGCAGGGCCGACGGCTCGCTGGTGAGCGTCAGCGGCACGACCGTGGGCAGCTCGCTCATCGGCCAGTCCTTCACCGATGCGGACGGCAACCCCGTACCGCGCTACTTCCAGTCCCGGCCGTCGGCGGCCGGCGACGGCTACGACCCGACCGCCACCGCGGCCAGCAACCTGGGCCCGGAGAGCGTGGTCGACACCATCGCCGCCGACGCCGACGACTCCACCCAGAGCCTGCTCACCCAGGTCTGTTCCCGGAGCAAGGCGGTCGGCGAGCTGGACGGCGTCGACGGCCGGCGCCCCTACTGCACAGCGGACGGGGTGGGCGCGGTCCTGGCCGTGTTCCGCGCCGACGGGTTCACCGGCCCGATCACCCGGGTGGTCAGCGTCAACCAGGTCGCGCCCGCGACGCCCTTCGTGGCCACCTGGCAGGGCGTCCCGGTCGAGCTGGCCCAGCCGGACCACGACTACGTGGCCGAGGGCGGCATCGTCACGCCGGTCCGGGGCGACGCGCCGGCCAGGCCGGCCGTGCCGGCCGACGCGGTCACCGCCAGCGGCAGCGGCCTCGATCCGCACATCTCCCCGGCGTACGCGGAGATCCAGGTGGCCCGGGTGGCGCGTGAGCGCGGCGCGGACCCGGCGGCGGTCCGGAAGCTGGTCGCGGAGCACACCACCGGCCGGTCCCTCGGCTTCATGGGCGAGCCCGGCGTGAACGTCCTGGAGCTCAACCTCGCGCTCGACGAGAGGTTCCCGGCGCGCTGAGTTCGTTCGCGTGGAAAGGGGTCCCGGGATGAGCCGGGGCCCCTTCCCGCCGGTCAGGGAGGATGAACCTGTGGCCAGGGGTGAACTGCGGATCTACCTGGGCGCCGCCCCGGGGGTCGGCAAGACGTACGCCATGCTCGAGGAGGCCCAGCGCCGCGCCGAGCGCGGCACCGACGTGGTGATCGGGCTGGTCGAGACGCACGGCCGGCCGCACACCGCCGCCATGATCGGTGACCTGGAGGTGGTGCCCCGGCGGACGCTCACCTACCGGGGCGCCGACTTCACCGAGATGGACCTCGACGGCGTCCTGGCCCGGCGGCCGGAGCTGGCCGTGGTCGACGAGCTGGCGCACACCAACGTGCCCGGCTCCCGGCACGACAAGCGCTGGCAGGACGTCCAGGAGCTGCTCGACGCCGGAATCAGCGTGCTGACCACGGTGAACATCCAGCACCTGGAGTCGCTCAACGACGTCGTCGCGCAGATCACCGGCACGGTCCAGCGGGAGACGCTGCCCGACCAGGTGGTCCGCGCCGCCGAGCAGGTCGAGCTGGTGGACATGACCCCGGAGGCGCTGCGCCGCCGGATGGCCCACGGCAACATCTACCGGCCCGACAAGATCGACGCGGCGCTCGGCAACTACTTCCGGGTCGGCAACCTCACCGCCCTGCGCGAGCTGGCCCTGCTGTGGCTGGCCGACAAGGTCGACGAGCAGCTCGACGCGTACCGGGCCCAGCAGGGGATCTCGGCCACCTGGGAGGCCCGCGAGCGGGTGGTCGTGGCGCTGACCGGCGGGCCGGAGGGCGAGACGCTGATCCGCCGGGCCGCCCGGATCGCCGCCCGCAGCAAGGGCGCCGACCTGCTCGCCGTGCACGTGGCGCGCAGCGACGGGCTGGCCGGGGCCGACCCGGCCCGGCTGGCCCGGCAGCGGGTGCTCGTGGAGAGCCTGGGCGGGACGTACCACCAGGTGCTCGGCACGAACGTGCCGGCGGCGCTGCTCGACTTCGCGCGGGGCGTCAACGCCACCCAGCTGGTGCTCGGCGCGAGCCGCCGGGGGCGGTTCGCCCAACTGCTGTCCCGGGGCGTCGGGGTCACCACCACCGCGCTCTCCGGGCCGATCGACGTGCACCTGGTGACCCACGCCGAGGCCGGCCGGGGTCGGCGGGCGGCCGAGGCGCCGGCCGCGCTGTCCCGGCGCCGCCGGCTGCTGGGGTACGCGCTGGCGGTCCTCGGCATGCCGCTGCTGACCCTGCTGCTCGCGGCGCTGCCCGACCTGACCCTGACCAACGACATCCTGCTCTTCCTCACCGGGGTGGTCGGGGTGGCGCTGGTCGGGGGGATGTGGCCCGCGCTGGTCGCCGCGCTCGGCGGCTCGCTGCTGCTGAACTGGTTCTTCACCCCGCCGTTCCACACGCTGACCATCGCCGAGGCGGACAACCTGCTCGCCCTCGGCGTGTTCGTCGGGGTGGCCATCGCGGTGAGCTGGGTGGTCGACGTGGCCGCCCGGCGTACCCGGGAGGCCGCCCGGGCCTCGGCCGACGCGCAGACGCTGGCCACCGTGGCCGGTGGGGTGCTGCGCGGCGAACGGCCGCTGCCCGCGCTGCTGGACCGGCTGCGGGAGACCTTCGCGCTCCGGGCGGTGAGCGTGCTGGAGCTGGTGGCGGAGGCCGAGGGACGGCCCGGCCGGGCCCGGGAGGCGGCGGCCTGGCGGGTGGTGGCGAGCGTCGGGGAGGCCCCGCCGGGCAGCCCGGGCGCCGGGGAGACCACCGTGCCCGTGGACGAGCGGCTCACCGTGGTCCTCGCCGGCCGCCGGCTGGAGGCCGCCGACCGGCGGGTGGTCGAGGCGTTCGCCGCCCAGGCCGCCGTGGCGCTGCGCCAGGAGCGGCTCGCCGAGGAGGCCGCCACGGCCCGCCCGCTCGCCGCCGCCGACCGGATGCGCACCGCGCTGCTCGCCGCGGTCAGCCACGACCTGCGTACGCCGCTGGCCTCGGCGAAGGCGGCCGTGAGCAGCCTGCGCAGCCACGACGTGGAGTTCGACGCCGACGACCGCGAGGAGCTGCTGGCCACCGCCGACGAGTCGCTGGACCGGCTGGGCCGGCTCGTGGCGAACCTGCTCGACATGAGCCGGCTCCAGGCCGGGGCGCTGGGCGTCACGGCGACCGCCATCGGGCTGGAGGACGCCGTACCCCGGGCACTGGACGAGCTGGGCGCGGCGGCGGCCGAGGTGACCACGGACATCCCGCCCGACCTTCCGGCGGCCCTCGCCGACCCCGGCCTGCTGGAGCGGGTGCTGGTCAACATCGTGGCCAACGCGCTGCGCCACAGCCCGCCCGGACACCCTCCGGCGATCACCGCCAGCGCGCACGCGGGCCAGGTCGAGCTGCGGGTCATCGACACCGGCCCGGGCATCCCGGAGGACCGGTGGGAGCACGTCTTCCTGCCATTCCAGCGGCTTGGCGACCGGGACAACCAGACCGGGGTCGGGCTGGGGCTGGCGCTGTCCCGGGGTCTCGCCGAGGCGATGGGTGGCAGCATCACCCCGGAGACCACCCCGGGCGGTGGGCTGACCATGGTGCTGCGGCTGCCCGCCGCCGAGGAGAGGGGCGAGGCGTGACCCGCATCCTGGTCGTGGACGACGAGCCGCAGATCCTCCGTGCCCTGCGGATCAACCTGCGGGCCCGCGGCTACGACGTCGAGGTGGCCGACAGCGGGCGGGCCGCGCTGAAGGCCGCCGCCGGCCATCCACCGGACCTCGTGGTGCTGGACCTCGGCCTGCCCGACCTGGACGGCACCGAGGTCATCCGGGGTCTGCGCGGCTGGACCGGTGTGCCGATCATCGTGCTCTCCGGCCGGGCCGGCAGCGAGGACAAGGTCGCCGCGCTCGACGCGGGCGCCGACGACTACGTCACCAAGCCGTTCGGGGTGGACGAACTGCTCGCCCGGATCCGGGCGGTGACCCGGCGGCTCGCCGGCTCCCCGGCCGACGCCGCCGGTCCGGGATCCGCCGCCACCCAGCGGATCGGCCGGCACACCGTCGACCTCGCCGACCGGGTGGTGACCCGCGACGACGGCGTCGAGGTGAAGCTCACCCCCACCCAGTGGGCGATGCTGGAGAAGCTGCTGCGGCACCCGGGCAAGCTGGTCAGCCAGCGCCAGCTCCTGCACGAGGTGTGGGGGCCGGAATACCACGACGAGACCAACTACCTGCGCCAGTACATGGCCCAGCTGCGGCGCAAACTGGAGGACGACCCGGCCCGGCCCCGGCACCTGATCACCGAACCGGGGATGGGCTACCGCTACCGCCCGTGAACCGGTCGGGTTTGCCCCGGCCGCTCAGGGGGACTCGGCGAGCCGGCCGAGGAGCGGGGGAGGGCATGGCGGACAACCGGTTCCCGGCGCCGGCGGAGGGGTTCGGCCGCCGCCTGGACGAGCACGCGATCGACGCGCGCTCGGCGGAGCCGGAGCGACCCGCCGGGCTCGTCGACAGCGGGGTCTACGTCGACGGGGTGCGGCGCGCCTCCCCGGTCAGCCTCGCCGACACGTACCGGTGCCTCCAGGAGCTGGACCGGGCCGTGGCCTGGATCGGGCTGTGCCGGCCGAGCCCCGACCAGATCGGCTCGTTGGCCGCCGAGTTCCAGCTCCCGGAGCTGGCGGTCGAGGACGCCATCAACGCCCACCAGCGGCCGAAGCTGGAGCGGTACGGCGACACCCTGTTCGTGGTGCTGCGCGCCGCCCGCTACCTCGACGCGCGCGAGGCGGTCGAGTTCGCCGAGCTGCACCTGTTCCTGGGGCCCGGGTTCGTGATCACCGTCCGGCACGGCGGCACGCCCGACCTGGCCGGCGTCCGGCGGCGGCTGGAGGCGGAGCCGGCCGTCCTCGCGCTCGGCCCCGAGGCGGTCCTGTACGCGGTGCTCGACCGGGTGGTCGACGGCTACGCCCCGGTGGTCGCCGGGCTGGAGAACGACATCGACGAGATCGAGACCGAGGTGTTCGGCGGCGACCCGAACGCCAGCCGCCGCATCTACGAGCTGAGCCGCGAGGTCATCCAGTTCCAGCGTGCGGCCCGCCCACTGCTGAAGGTGGTGGACGCCCTCACCGCCGGCTTCGACCGGTACGGCACCGACGAGGAGCTGCGCCGCCGGCTGCGCGACGTGGCGGACCACCTGACCCAGGTCGTCGAGCGGGTGGACGGCTTCCGGCACCTGCTGCAGAACATCCTCACGGTCAACGCGACCCTCGTCTCGCAGGCCCAGAACGAGGAGATGCGCAGCCTCACCGCGGCCAGCTTCGAGCAGAACGAGGAGATCAAGCGGGTGTCGGCGTGGGCGGCGATCCTGTTCGCACCCACCCTGATCGGCACGGTCTACGGCATGAACTTCGCGCACATGCCGGAACTCGGCTGGCGGTTCGGCTACCTGTTCGCGATCGGTCTGATGGCCGCCGTCTGCGGCGCCCTCTACCTGCTGTTCAAGCGCCGCGGCTGGCTGTGAGCGGGTCCACGGCCGGCCCGGTGCCGTTCTCCGGTCGCCGCCGGCCGTCGCCGCGCGAGACGGCCCAGAACACCGCCGTGCCCAGCAGCGCGGCCGCCGGGGCCACGGCCAGCCCGTACCGGAGGTCGGTCGACACGAGCGGGCCGGCGAGCGCGGAGCCGGCGGCGCTGCCGACCACGAACGCCGTGCTCACCCAGGCGAACGCCTCGGCCACCGTGCCCGGCACGGCGAGCCGCTCGGCGGTGAGGAAGATGGCGGTCAGCACCGGCGGCAGCGCGAGCCCGCTGACGACGAGCAGGCCGGCCATCGGGGCCGGGCCCGGGGCGAGCAGCAGCGGCAGGTAGCCGACCGTGAGCGCGGTGGCCAGCAGCGGCAGCCGCCCGGGCCCGCCCGGCCGTGCCCGCGTGTAGAGCAGGCCGCCGGCCAGGGCGCCGGCCGCCTGCGCCGCCAGCAGCCAGCCACTGAGCCGCCGGTCGCCGGCCGCCTCGGCGTAGCCGGTCACCGCCACCGCGATGCTCCCGACCGCCGCGCCGACGCCGACTACGCCGGCCATCAGGAGGCTGAACCGGGGTACGCGCAGCGGGCCGGCCCAGTGCCGGACGGCCGGCACGCCGCGCCAGGCGCGGACGGCGGGGCTGAGCGCGTACGCCGCGGTGCCGGCCAGTTGCAGCACCCCGGCGGCGACCAGCCCGGCGGGCGGGCCGGCCAGGGTCACGGCCAGGAGGGTGACCAGCGGGCCGACCACGAAGATCACCTCCTGCACGGCGATGTCCAGCGTGTACGCCGTGGGCACCGTGGCGGGCGGGAGCAGGGCGGGCCAGAGGGTCCGCAGGCACGCCTCCAGCGGCGGCGTGCCGAGACCGGCCACCGCCGCGCCGAGCACGGCGCCGGTGAGGTGCCCGCCGGTCAGCGCCACCGCGCCGAATCCCAGGCCGGAGAGCACCGCGGCGGCCCACAGCACGGGTGGCTGCCGCCAGCGGTCCACGGCCCGGGCGAGCAGCGGCGTGCCCACCGCCATCCCGGCGGTGTACGCGGCCACCAGCAGGCCGGCGGCCGCGAGGCTCAGCGACTGGCGGGCGAACAGGAGCAGGGCCAGCGGCCCGCTGGCGGTGGGCAGCCGGCCGACCTGGCTGCTGAGGAGGACCCGGAGGACCTGGGGTGCGCGCAGCACCGCCCGGATCCCGGAACTGTCGACGGACATGAGGCATCGCTCCCGGTGCGACGTGGGGGAAAGGAGGCGTCGGGTGCCGGGGCGTTTCAGGGAGCGAAGTCGGCCCGCTCGTGGTCGTTGCCGTAGAGCGGCAGGGCAGGGGTGAGCCACTGGGCGTACGCGGCCGCCGCGGCCTCCACCGGGATCACCCGCCGACGGTAACCCACCCGGGGTCCAGGGGGAAAGCTGCCGATTGGAGCTTTTGCGGTATTACGCCCGGATAGGCTCGGGCCTGCCGTGCCAGCCGCTGACCCGGGAGACAGCCATGTCGCACCACCTCGACACCCCGCTCGCCGCCCAGAGCGGCCAGCTCTACCTCGACGACCTCTACGTCTTCGACGGTGAGCGCGGCACCGTGCTGGTGATGGACGTCAACAGCTCGGTGACCAGGGCCGACATCAAGCCCGGCTTCCACCACGAGGCCCGGTACGAGTTCAAGGTGCACCTCGACGGCAGCGAGATGGAGCAGCTGACCTACCGGGTCGCGTTCGGCGAACTCGACGGCGAGGGCCGGCAGGACCTCACCGTGCACGCCCTCACCGGCGCCGAGGCCTACGACGACGGCGCCACCGGCACGATGGTCGCCCAGGGCCGCACCGGGGAGGAGGTGACCGGCGGCAACCTGCGGGTCTGGGCCGGGCGGATCACCGACCCCTTCTACATCGACCTGGACCAGCTCGCGACCGTCAACGACGCCTTCAAGAACGGCGCCCGGCTGGACCGCTCGACCTGGCGCCCGGAGAACGCGAAGAACAGCTTCGCCGGCACCACCGTCGACTCGATCGTGCTGGAGGTGGCCCGCGACGAGCCGACGCTGCGCGTGGGCAACCGCATCGGCGTCTGGGCGGCCACCAAGCTGGCCACCGACGCCGGGGGATGGCGGCAGATCAACCGCGCCGGCCACCCCATGATGTGGCCGGTCTTCTGGCCCACCGACACCGACTTCTCGAACCCCGCCAACACCCGCCACCCCTGCGAGGACCTGCGGGCCGACGGTGCGGAGATCGCGTCGACGGTCGCCCGGGTGGTGGCGGCCAACGGCACGGCGACCGACCCCGGGGCGTACGGCTGGAGCGTGGCCCGCGAGCTCTACCCGGACGTGCTGTCCTACCAGGTCGGCACCCCGGCGAACTACGGGTTCGCCGCCCGCAACGGGCGCACGATGGCCGACAACGCGCCCGAGGTGATGTTCTCCCTGGTGCTCAACACCGGCCTCACGTCCGGCCTCACCCCCGACGTCACCCGGGACGCCCGCGCCGCCTCCTTCCCGTACGTGGTTCCCGCCGGGCGGTGAGTTCCTGAGCGAGGACGCGCCCGCCGTTCCGCCCCCGACGGTGCCGCGACTGCTGGTGC
The DNA here is from genome assembly GCF_900091435.1 of Micromonospora chaiyaphumensis. GTDB lineage: Bacteria > Actinomycetota > Actinomycetes > Mycobacteriales > Micromonosporaceae > Micromonospora > Micromonospora chaiyaphumensis. Next base: position 452,746 of record NZ_FMCS01000002.1, on the reverse strand, counting down.
TGCTGGCCGTGGCGTCGGGGGTGCTGGACGTGGTCTGCGTGACCCGGCTCGGCGGCTTCTTCGCCAGCGTGATCACCGGCAACCTGGTCCAGGCCGGCCGGGCGCTCGCCGCCGGAGACCTCCGCGCCCTGGCCGGCGGGGCCGTCGCGGTGGGCGGGTACGCGGTCGGGGTCGGCGTGGGCAGCCAGGCGTTACGCCGCGCCGGGCCGGGGTGGCGCCGGCGTACCACCGCGGTCGTGACGGCCGAGGGGGCGCTCCTGGTCGCGGTGGCCGGCGGCTGGCTGGCGACCGGCGCGCGGCCCGGCTCCGGCGCCGGCCTCGTCCTGCTCGGCCTCGCCGCGGCCGCCAGCGGTACGCAGACCGCGCTCACCCTGAGCGCCGGGGTGCCCGGCGCGTCGACCACGTACTTCACCGGGTCGCTGACCGACGCGGTGCGGCGGGTGCTGGCGGGCCCGCACCGCTTCGCCGCCACACGGGGCGGGCTGGGCCGGCTGGCCGGGCTGCTCGCCGGGGCCGCGCTCGGCGGGGTCCTGCTGGAGGTCGCACCGGCCTGGGCGCCGGTGCCCGCGGCGGCCCTGGTCGGGCTGGTTGCCCTCGTCGCGCTCCGCCGCATGTAGGAAATCTTCGTTCGAGTTATTGACTCAGGTGATTTCTAACACAACAATCGCCATCTATATCTACATCCATCGTTGTCGATCAACGACGGGAAGGAGGTATCCATGGCGGCCATACGAGGCGAGGTGTCCTGGTTCTGCTGCGGCACCGCCTGGGGACCGTGCGGCACCGCCGGGGGCGGCGCCTGCGGCACCTGCAGGTCGGGCAACTACCAGCACGCCTGGCCGAACACCTCGGACGCGTGCTATGCCATCACCCACCCGGACACCTGCGGGCTCAGCATGAGCCGGCGGACCTGCGGCTTCCGCCACTACACCACCAACCTCTGCAACGGCTCCCGCGTCGGCACGACCATCGCCGACTGCGGCCCGCAGACGGACCTGTTCTGCGGTGAGCGCACCTGCTGCGGCTCGGCCTGCGGCAGCAACCGGATCATCGACCTGACGCCCGCGGCGTTCAGTGCGATCGGCAGTCTCTCCGTGGGGCTGCGGCCCTGCTCGGTCGACACCGTCTGAACAGGAGGGTTCCGTCATGCCGCAGACCCTGGACCGTCGCCGTCTCCTCGCCACCGCCGCGCTCGGCGGCGTGGTGGGCGCCACCGGCCTCGGCTCGCTCGCCCCCGAGGCGGCCTTCGCCGCCGAGCCGGCGGCCGTCGAGCCCGGCGCGCCCGACCCGAACTTCGTCGAGGGCCGGATCAGCAAGATCTCCGGCCACCTCCTGCTGGTCACCGGATCCGACACCGTGCTGCACTCGATCCGGATCACCGACGGCACGAGCATCTGGAAACTGCACCCCACCACGTTCGACCAGGTCGCCATCGGCGACGGGCTCTATGCCCGTGGCGTCCGCCTGCCCGACGGCACCCTGGCCGCCGACTCGGTGTGGGTCAACATCGTCAACCTGCACGCGCACATCGCCGCCGTCGGACGCAACCTGCTGCACCTCGACCACAAGGGCCAGCGGATCGTCGCCCACGTCGTGCCCGGCCGCTCCGCCGCCGTCTACAACGGCACCCCGGCCATCAGCGACCTGTCCCTGCTCCGGGTCGGCCGGCACGTCCAGGTGCTCGGCGCCTGGCACCCGGACACCAACGAGATCGACATCGCCACCGTCTACGCCGCCGCCTGACCGGTACGCCCGACGGCTCCAGACCGCGGCGCCGGACGCGCCGAACTGGAGCCGTCGCAGGGCGGTCCACCCTGCGGACCGCCCGGGCGTCACCCGTCGGCCCCACCGAGGGGAGAACCCATGATCGACCTGATCGCGGCGCTGCAACCGCTGGTCGTCGGCGCGGTGCTGATCTGGTCCGCCCGCGTCAAGCTCCTCGACCGGCACGCCGCCACGACCGCCCGGCGGTCCGCGCTCGCCCGGCTGCTCGGCGAACACCGCGCGCTGCCCGCGTACCGGCTGCTCGGCGGCATCGAGCTGGCCCTCGGCGGGCTGCTCCTGCTGCCGCCCGCCCGGCGTCTGGAGACCGCCGCCGCGACCGCCCTGGCCGTCGGCTTCCTCGGCTACCTGGCGTACGCCCGCCGGGCCGCGCCGGCGTCCTCGTGCGGCTGCCTGAGCAGCCGCCCTACCCCGGTCGCCGGTCGCAGCCTCGGCCGGGCCGCACTGCTGGTGGTGGCGGCGGGGCTGGCCACCCTGGCGCCCGGCGACTGGCCGGCCGCGCTCGCCGACCGACCGCTGGCCGGCGGCGCCGTGCTGCTGGCCGAGGCGGCGGCCGTGGTGGCGCTCTCGCCCGAACTGGACGCCGCCTGGCTGCTGCCGCTGCGCCGGCTGCGCGCCCGGCTGACCGACCCGCTGCGCGGCGGCACCGGGCTGCCACTGCTCGCCACCGTGCAGCAGGTGCAGCTCAGCGACTCCTACCGGCGGGTCGCGCCGCTGCTCCGCTCCGACGTCCGCGAGCACTGGGACGACGGCGAGTGGCGGTTCGTCGGCCACGCCGCGCGCTACCAGGGCCGGCCGGTCACCGCGGTCTTCGCCGTCCCGCTGGCCGACGGCGAGCCCGACGCGGTACGGGTCGCCGTCGTCGACGACGCCACCGGGCAGACCCTGCTGGCCCTGTCCGGCGCCGGGCGACCCGCCGGCCCGCGGCTCCACGTGGTGCCCGCGTAGCGGGCGTGACGGGACCGCCGGCTCCGGTGGTCCCGTCACGCCGGCCGGACGGACGCTTGTGGAGGGTTGCCATCATCGATGCGTGACGTGGAATGACCTGGCCCGTCCGAGAAGTGCTCCACCGGGCGACGAAACGGCAGCCGCTCGCGTCGACAACCGCACCAACCTGCTCGTCGCGGAGTACAACGCGATCCGGGCCGTCATGGCGCAGAAGTCGGCCGCGTCGCACGCCCTCGTCGGCGCGTACCTGACCGTGGTGGCGGTGATCCTGGGGTTCGTGGTCGCCAACCGGGCCGACCCCCGCCTGCTGCTCGCCGTTCCGGTGCTGGCGGCGATCTCCGGCATCACCATCCTGCGGCGCCGGCGGGATCGCGAGGCGGCGAACAGATACATCCGCGAGGTCCTCCGGCCGGTCGCCGTCGAGTGCTCGGGCGACGACCGGGTCTTCCGGTGGGACGACTTCTACGCGCAGCAGCGGGGTGCCCGGTCCCTGCTGTACGAGTTCGGCCTGCAACTGGTCTTCCCGCTGTCCGGTTTCGTCTGCCTGTTCGTGACCCTGCCGCTCCTGGGCTCGATGGGCGACTGTTCGGCCTGGTTGACGGGGCTCGGTTTCCTCGTCGCGTTGATCTCCGCCTACGTCCGGCAGAACCGGGCCCACCTCGGCCGGTCGGTGTCCGGCGCTCGCGCCCGGGCCCGCGCCCTGGCGCGGAGGGTGCGCGGGCTGCTCCGCTGACCGTCGGACCGACCGGGCCGCCCTACGCCGACATCGCCGCGTACGGGCAGATCGCCGGCCTGGCGAGGCGGCGTCCGGGCTCGCGCAGCCCCGGGCGCCGCCACATCGGGTGGGTGGTGGTGCCGTCGGGAAGGGTGAACGGCTCGTGCGCGACGTAGCCGTGGCGGGCGTACAGGTCACGGTCCGCCGGCGTGGTCGCCTCCGTGTAGGTGGGGAGCCGGGCCTGACCCATCCGGGCGTTGCTGGCGGTCAGCAGGGCGGTGGCGCGTCTGATGCGGTGCGGCTGTGCGGTGACCGCGAAGAACGCCAGGTGGTTGTGGGGGTCGGCGGGACGGTGCGCGGCCAGCGCGTCGTCGAGCTGCAGGAAGCGGTCCAGGTGGTCGGCGCAGGCGACGGCGAAGCGTTCGCCGTACCCGGTGGGCTCGGCGACCGGGCCGTACCGGTGCAGCCAGACGGCGGCGGCGGAGCCATCCTCCAGGAGGTAGGCCTCGCCGGAGAGCAGCGCCTGTTCGGTCCAGACGCGGACGACGGCGGTGAGCACCCTCCGCCGGCGGCGGTCGTCCGGCACCAGCCAGGCGCCGGTGGCGCTGTCGGCGAAGGGACCGGCGACGAGACCGACGATGTCGCTGATGTCGCGCCAGGTCGCGCGGCGGACGGGCAGGGCGTGGTTCACGGAGTTCTCCTGGTGACGGTTGCGGTGGGTTCGTGGCCGATCGGCCGCCGGCCGTTCCGGAGTTCCGGGCCGACGGCCGGGTGGTGGGCGGCGACGCCGGGCGTCGTCGCGCGGGTGCAGGTGACAAGTCAGCGGGCCGGCGGCGACAGCTGCTCACCGGGCCGGCCTCGCCGCGGCCGGCCGCCCGGTGGCGCGGGCCGCCTGAGCCCTCGGGCAGGCGGACCGCCCGGCGTCGGGCCGTTCAGCCGCAGGTGCGTCAGGCGGGTCCGGGCTCCGGCCGGCTCGACCGGCTCACGAGTTCGTCGCAGCGACCGCGGTCGTGTCCCACCACCCGCAGCTCCGGCTCCCACCGGTGCGGGACACCGTCGGCCGGGATGCCGGGCCCGCCGGCACCGGCACCGGAACCGGCCGTGGTGCCGGGGACAGCAGGGGTGGCGGGCATTCCGTGGGGGCCGGGGGCGGGCTCACCGGGCGGCGGAACCCGTACCCCGGCCGGCCCGGACGGCACCTCGTCACGGCCTGCTGACCAGGCCGCCGGTCGGGGTGACGGGGCCTTCGTGGGGAGCGCGAGCGTCGGCGGCGCAGGGCGGGTGGACGGTGCGGCGGTGCGCGCCGTCGGCGTCTCGCCGGCCGGCGCTGGTGCGCCGGTGATCGGCTCATCGCCGCTCGGACCAGCGGGAGGAGCGGACGGCGCAGCGGGTGGCCCGATGATCGGCTCGGTCAGGTCGAGCACCGGGGCCAGGGCGGGCCGCAGCAGCTCGACGATCGGCTCGGTCACCGGCCGGAGGGCACCGGAGACCGGCTCCAGCAGCCGGACCGGCGCGATCGTCTCCACGACGGGAGACACCAGGTCCACGACCGAACGCGTCACCGGCGTGATCGCCTCGGTCACCGTCGTCTGCTTCACCGGAGGAACCCGCGGACGCGCCGGCCGGCCCCGGTCCGCCGCGGCCGTGCCGCCCTCGATGTCAGCTCCGCCGCTCCTGGCCGGCGACGGCGCCGGCAGGTGCAACGGAGGAGGCACGGACTCCCCGACGATGGTCCGGGCGCCGTCGAGCAGGTCGGCCAGGACGCCGGGGCGGGCCGGCTCGGCCGCGCGAGCCGCGTCGGGTGCGACGGCGTCGGACAGGGCCCACGCGCCGACCAGGCCACCGCACAGGAGTACGCCCCGCAGCGCCCACCGAGCCAGTCGGCCTGGACACCGCGTCAACGGGCACCTCCGGGCGAGCACCTCTTGCTCACGTCAGGTCACCGATTGTGCCCGCCGCACCCGGTGGGGCACCGTCAACACACCGGAGCGGACGCCCGTCGCGTGGCCGTCGGAGGGTCAAGGCGGGTCAGTCCCGGCCGACGCGGGCACCCCACCGGTCGCTAGACTGGCGGCTCGCGCCCTCGTAGCTCAGGGGATAGAGCATCGGTTTCCTAAACCGTGTGTCGCAGGTTCGAATCCTGCCGGGGGCACCGCGAAGACCGACGCTGATCAACGGGTCGGCGCACCGACCCGGGACCCGACAGAGCCCGGAGGGAGTCGGCTGATGGCTGGCAGCACCGTCCGACCGATGAGGCCGGAGGACGCCGACGCGGTGCTGGCCATCTACCAGGCCGGGCTCGACGCCGGTGACGCCAGCTTCGAGACCACCGCGCCCACTTGGCCGGCGTTCGACGCCACCAGGCTGGCCGACCACCGGTTCGTCGCGGTCGCCGCCGACGGCACCGTCCTGGGCTGGGTCGCCGTCTCGCCGACCTCGACCCGCGCCGTCTACGCCGGGGTGGTCGAGCACTCCGTGTACGTCAGTCCCGCCGCTCAGGGGCGGGGCGCCGGCCGGCTGCTGCTGGACGCGCTGATCGCCTCCACCGAAGCGGCCGGCGTGTGGACCATCCAGTCCGGTGTCTTTCCGGAGAACACCGCCAGCCTCGCCCTGCACCGGCGGGCCGGTTTCCGGGTCGTCGGCACGCGGGAGCGGATCGGCCGGCACCACGGCCGGTGGCGTGACGTCGTGCTCCTGGAACGCCGCAGCCCGGCCGTCGACTGAGGCCGGGCCGAGTCGCCGGTCAGCCGGGCAGGCGGTAGACGGAGACGTGGGACCGGGACTCGGCCGTGAACTCCGCGCCGGACCAGTCCGCGTGCCTCGACTCCAGCTCGAACCCGGCGAGCTGGCCCATCAGGTCCAGCTCGGCGGGCCAGATGTAGCGGTGCGGGCTGCGGCCCAGCCGCGCCTCGCGGCCCTCGCCGAAGTGGAAGTGGTGGGACACGACCTGCTGGCGCAGCACGTCGTAGGTGTCCAGGCCGATGTAGCCGGGCTCGGCGCACCACACCGTGGCCTGCTGTCCGGGGGGCAGTTTGCGCAGCTCGGGCACCCACAGCTCGATCACGAACCGCCCGCCGGGGCCGAGGTGGCGGGCCGCGTTGCGGAAGCAGGCGACCTGCGCCGCCTGGTCGAGCAGGTTGGAGATGGTGTTGTAGACCAGGTAGACGAGGGTGTAGTCGCCGGGCGCCGTGGCCGTCGCCATGTCGCCGACGACCACCGGGAGCGTGGCCTCGTCGGCCTTCGTCCGCAGCTGCGTGACCATCGGTACGGACAGCTCGATCCCGGTGACCGGCACGCCGCGTTCCGCCAGCGGGACGGCCACCCGGCCGGTGCCGACGGCGAACTCCAGGGCACGTCCGCGACCCGCGAGTGCGGCGAGGCGGTCCACCGTGGGCCCGAGGACCTCCGGCGCGAACATTCCGGTGCCCGGTGTGTCGTAGCGCTGGGCCGTCTCGGCGTCCCAGATCTCGTCCTGTCGCATGCCGCCACGATCGCCGTCGATGGCGGCCCTGTCCAACGGGTTTCTCCGGGTTTCCACCCGCCCGCGCGGTAACCTGCGTGCGAGGGGCCGCGCCGTGTGGTCGCGGCCTCGACCGGGCGCCAGCCCCGGGCCATCGGGGTGGCAGTGGCTCACGTCGGTACCCTGCTAGTCCTGGCCTGCCCGCGACGACATGGTGGTACTTCGTGAACGATCTTCGAGTGGTGGCGTTCGACCTGGACGACACCCTGGCGGTTTCCAAGTCCCAGATCGATCGCCGGATGGCGGAACTCCTCGGCCATCTGCTCACCGAGGTGGATGTGCTGGTCATCTCCGGTGGCCGGTTCGAGCAGTTCCAGACGCAGATGCTGGCGCACCTCGACCTGACCGAGGAGCAGCGCGGCCGGCTGCACCTCATGCCGACCTGCGGCACCCGCTACCACCGGTGGCTGGACGGCGACTGGCGGCAGGTCTACGCCGAGGACCTGAGCGAGGCCGACAAGGCCCGGGTCGTCGCCGCGCTCACCGAGTCGGCGCAGGCGCTCGACCTGTGGGAGTCGAAGACCTGGGGCGACATCATCGAGGACCGGGGCAGCCAGATCACCTTCTCGGCGCTGGGCCAGTCGGCGCCACCGGCCGAGAAGTACGGCTGGGACCCGGACGGCAGCAAGAAGAAGCGGCTGCGCGACGCCGTCGCCGCGAAGCTGCCCGACCTGGAGGTCCGCGGCGGCGGCTCGACCTCGATCGACGTGACCCGCAAGGGCGTGGACAAGGCGTACGGCATGCGGAAGCTGCTGGAGTGCCTCGACCTGAAAATCGACAACGTGCTCTTCGTCGGTGACCGGCTCGACGTGGGCGGCAACGACTACCCGGTGAAGGCCATGGGCATCCGCTGCGTCGCCGTCACCCGCTGGGAGGAGACGGCCGACTACGTGGAGAGCCTCGTCGACGACCTGGTGAAGCTGCGGGCCGAGCCGGCCTGACCGCCGCCGTCGGATCACGGGGCGGCGGCCAGGCGCGGGCGTCAGAGCGCGGCGCGGATCGCCTCGGCGAGCGTGGTCGGTGTGCGGCCGAGCAGCCGGGCCAGGTCGTCGCCGACCTCCAGCTCGCCCTGGGCGATGCCCCGGTCGGCGTCGGCGAGCATGGCCGCGTACCCCTCGGGCAGGCCGGCCGCGACCAGCAGCTCGGTGTACTTGTCCACGGGCAGGTCGAGGTAGGAGACCGGCGCGCCGGTCTGCCGGGAGACCTCGGCGGCCAGCTCGGCCATGCTGAACGGCGCGCCGCCCAGCTCGTACACGCTGCCAGCCTGGTCCGGGGCGGTGAGCACCGCCGCGGCGGCGGCCGCGTAGTCGGCGCGGGTGGCGGCGCTGACCCGCCCGTCACCCGCCGCCCCGGCCACCCCGTGCTCGCGGTACGTGGCGAGCTGGCCGGTGTAGTTCTCCAGGTACCAGCTGTTGCGCAGGAACACGTACGGCAGGCCGGAGTCGCGGATCAGCTGCTCGGTCGCCTTGTGCTCGGCGGCGAGCGCCAGGGTGGAGGTGTCCGCCTTCGCGATGCTGGTGTAGACGACCAGCCCGACGCCGGCCTCCCGCGCGGCGGTGACCACGTTGCCGTGCTGCACCACCCGATTGCCGACCTCGCTGCCCGAGACGAACATCAGCTTCTCGGCGCCCGCGAAGGCTGCCTGGAGCGACCCGGGGTCGTCGTAGTCGGCCCGCTGGGTGACCAAGCCCAGCTCGGCGAGGCTGGCGAGCCGGCCGACGTCCCGGCCGACCGCCACGATCTGGTTGGCGGGTACGCCCCGCTCGAGCAGCGAGGAGATGATCTGGCGGCCGAGCGGACCGGTGGCGCCGGTGACGACGATGGACATGGGCACTCCCTGTTGTGGCGACATCAACTGTCTTCCCACGCCAACGGGAACAACTCCTCAGTACTTCCCGTTGGAGAGTAGGCACCTTGAAGTTCGGTACGCACTGAAGGAGAGTGACCACGTGCAGGCGGACCCGTTCAACCGGAACTGCGGCAGCCGGAAGGTCCTCGACCGGATCGGCGACCGCTGGAGCGTGCTGGTGGTGCTCACCCTCGCCGACGGCGACAAGCGCTACGGCGAACTGGCCGAGCGGGTCGACGGGATCAGCCAGAAGATGCTCACCCAGACCCTGCGGGGCCTGGAGCGGGACGGCCTCGTGACCCGCACCGTGCACGCCAGCGTGCCGCCGCGGGTCGACTACGCGCTCACCGATCTCGGCCGCAGCCTGCTCGACCTGGTCGCCGGCCTGGAGGCGTGGGCCACCACCCATCTGACCGAGGTGGAGGCCGCCCGGGCCCGCTACGACGCCCGGGGCTAGTTCCGGTACCGGCCATGGCTGGCGGGATCGGTGTCGATGCGGTAGGAACGCGCAGAGAGCGCTCTCCGTCCCCATCACCGAACAGGCAGGCAGATGAGACCACTCGCCCCCTCCCGCCGCCGCTTCCTCGCCCTCACCGCCGCCTCGGCGGCGTCGGTCACCGCCCTCGGGCTCCCGGCCGGCCCCGCCGCCGCGTCCCCGGCCGGCGCCGCCACCGACGCCGAGCCCGACTTCGGCCCCAACGTCTTCGTGTACGACCCGACCACCCCGGTCGAGGAGATCCAGTCCAACCTGGACCAGATCTTCGCCGGCCAGGAGCACAACGAGATGGGCTTCGACCGGTACGCCGTGCTGTTCAAGCCGGGCCGGTACGAGGTGAACGCCCGGCTCGGCTACTACACCACGGTGGCCGGCCTCGGCGCGCACCCCGACGACGTGGAGATCCACGGTGCGGTGCGGGTCATCGGCCAGCCCGACCCGAACTCCGAGGCCGGCATCTCCGCGCTGACCAACTTCTGGCGCTCGGCGGAGAACCTCGCCGTCACCCCGACCGACTGGTCGAACCAGTGGGCGGTCTCGCAGGCGTCCCCCATGCGCCGGGTGCACATCAAGGGCATCCTCTGGCTGGAGCCCGGCCAGCAGGGATTCTCCAGCGGCGGCTACATCGCCGACTCCAAGGTGGACGGCATCACCATCAACGGCTCGCAGCAGCAGTGGCTGACCCGGGACAGCGAACTCGGCGGCGACTGGACCAACGGGGTCTGGAACCAGGTCTTCTCCGGGGTCGTCGGCGCGCCCGCGCAGGGCTTCCCCGACCCGCCGTACACCACGCTGGCGACCAGCCCGGTGACCCGCGAGAAGCCGTACCTCTTCGTGGACGGCGCGGGCCGGTGGCGAGTGGCCGTGCCCCGGCTGCGCCGCGACACCGCAGGCACGACCTGGGGCGCCGGCGCCCCGCCGGTCCCCTCGCTGCCGCTGTCCGACTTCTTCGTCGCCAAGCCCACCGACACCGCCAAGCGGATCAACCAGGAACTCTCCCGGGGGCGGCACCTGCTGCTCACCCCGGGCGTCTACCACCTGGACCGGGCGCTGCGGGTCAAGCGCCCGGACACCGTCGTGCTCGGCCTCGGCATGCCGAGCCTCGCCCCGACCACCGGCGACGCCGCCCTGCGGATCGAGGACGTGGACGGCGTCCGGATCGCCGGGGTGCTGGTCGACGCCGGGCCGGTCGAGTCGGAGGTGCTCGTCGAGGTCGGCAAGCCGCACAGCCACCGGTCGCACGCGACCAACCCGATCTCCCTCCAGGATGTCTTCTTCCGCATCGGCGGCCCCTACGCCGGCCGGGCGGTGACCAGCCTGGTGGTGAACAGCCGGCACACCCTGATCGACAACATCTGGGCCTGGCGCGGCGACCACGGCCGTCCGGGCACCATCGGCTGGACCGTCAACACCGCCGACACGGGTGTGGTGGTCAACGGCGACGACGTGACCGCGTACGGGCTCTTCGTCGAGCACTACCAGCGCTGGCAGACCATCTGGAACGGCGAGCGCGGCAGGACCGTCTTCTACCAGAGCGAACTGCCCTACGACCCGCCGAGCCAGGCCGCCTGGCGCAGCCCGACGGGCAACGGCTGGGCCTCCTACAAGGTCGCCAACCACGTGCGCGAGCACGAGGCGTGGGGGCTGGGCGTGTACTCGTACTTCAACCAGGAGGTGGACATCCGCTGCGACCGGGCCATCGAGGCGCCGCGCCGGGCCGGCGTGCGGTTCCACGACGCCATCACCGTCTTCCTCGACGGCAGCGGCGGCATCGAGCGCACCGTCAACGAGGCCGGCACCCCGGTGGTCGGCTCGTACGGCACCAGCCCGGTGGTCAGCTACCCCTGACCCGCCGATCGGGGCTCCCGGCCGGCCGCGCCCACGGCCGGCCGGGGCTGGCCCGGCCCGATGTAACAAGAATCCGCCCGAACACGCTGCACCCGTCGTCCCGTGCGGGCTGGGAATCCCGCCCATAGGCTCGATCCGGCGGCACCGCGGCCACCGAGGGGGCGACGGACGCGATCGAGGGGGCGCGTCCGGAGCCGGCCGGCCGCGTTGTCGGCCGCCCGTTCAGCCGGGAAGCTGCTCCGCCCGGGTGACCACCTGGTCGATGAGGCCGTACTCGCGGGCCTGTTCGGCGGTGAACCAGCGGTCCCGGTCCCAGTCGCGCTGGATCTCGTCCAGCGTGTGCCCGCTGTGCCGGGCGATCAGCTCCTGCATCGTCCGCTTCACGTGCAGCATGTTCTCCGCCTGGATGGTGATGTCGGCGGCCGTGCCGCCCATCCCCCCGGACGGCTGGTGCATCATCACCCGCGAGTGCGGCAGCGCGAACCGCTTCCCCGCCGCGCCCGCGCAGAGCAGGAACTGCCCCATCGAGCCGGCCATCCCGAGGGCGAGCGTCGCCACGTCGTTCTTGACGTACCGCATGGTGTCGTAGACGGCCATGCCGGCGCTGACCGAGCCGCCGGGCGAGTTGATGTAGAGGAAGATGTCCCGCTCCGGGTCCTCGGCGGCCAGCAGCAGGATCTGCGCGCAGATCTGGTTGGCCGAGGCGTCGGTGACCTCGGTGCCGAGGAAGATGATCCGTTCCTTGAGCAGCCGCTCGAAGACCCGGTCCCCGAGGCTCGGCTGCGCGTCGTCCAGCATCCAGATGCCGTGTCCCATGACCTGACCACCCTCCGTGCCCGCCGGTGGGCGAGGGGCCGCCCGGCAACCGGCGGTCTCCAGCCTCCGGCGGGTGGCACCGTGCGGCCCAGGGTTTCTGCCCGGGGCAGATCCGCCCTGGGCAGAACCGGCCGGGCCTAGGCGGCGGCCAGGCGCCGCCGGCCGGCCCGGGCGCGCCGCCGGGCCAGCGTGACCGAGGTACGCGGACGGTGGCGGGCGGCCGGCGCGGAGGGGATCAGCCAGATCCGGGTGCCGGTGCCGAACGCGGTGGGCGAGGCGTACCCGAGGTCCGGGCCGACCGGTGCGGGCGCGGTGCCGGGCAGCCGCAGCGCCCCGCCGAGCAGCGGGGTCGGGGCGACCGGCCGGCGGGTGGCGTGCAGCCGCGGCGAGCCGACCCGCAGCTGCGGGCCCGTGCGGGTGGCCGGCACCCGGTCCAGCCGGGCCAGCGTCACGCCGGAGGCCACCGGCGCCCGCCGCTCGGCCCGGCGCAGCTCGTCGCGAGCCTCTTCGAGCAGGTCGGAGAGGTGGATGCCGAGGGCCCGGCAGATCGCCGCCAGCACCTCGGAGGAGGCCTCCTTGCGGCCGCGTTCCACCTCGGAGAGGTAGGGCAGGGAGACGCCGGCCGCCAGCGCCACCTCGCGCAGTGTGCGGCCCTGGCGCAGGCGTACCCGGCGGAGCACCCCGCCGATCACCCGTCGCAGCAACGACATGCGGGCCTCCTCGCGGTCGTGGTCCCTGGAGTCCCCATCATGCCCCGTCGCGGCGAGGCGGACCGTCCGGCCGGCCCGCATCTCGCCCCGGCAGGCCGGATCCCGGCGTACCCGCTATGTTGTGGGCGTGCAGGCGACGGTGGCGGAGCAGGGCCGACGGTGATCCATTTTCCCGCGCAACGGCGGGGGCCGCTGAGCGCGCTGAGTCTGCGCCTGCTCGCCGCCCTGGGCCTGGTCCTCGCCGTGGTGGCGGCGGTCTGGATCGACCGCGACGGCTACCGCGACGTCAACGAGGACGGCCTCACCCTCCTCGACTGCTTCTACTACGCGGTGGTCTCGCTCTCCACCACGGGCTACGGCGACATCACCCCGGCCGCTTCGTCGGCGCGCCTCGTGAACGTCCTGTTCGTCACCCCCGCCCGGGTGCTCTTCCTGATCATCCTGGTCGGCACCACCCTGGAAGTCCTGACCGAGCAGTACCGGACCGGCCGTCGCCTGTCGCGGTGGAGGAGAATCGTGAAGGACCACGTCATCATCTGTGGCTACGGCACCAAGGGCCGCAGCGCCGTCTCCGCGCTGCTGGAGAACGGTCTGGACAAGTCCAAGATCGTGGTCGTGGAGCGGAGCGGTGCCGCGCTGCGGCAGGCCACCTCGGCCGGGCTGGTCGCCATCGAGGGCTCGGCCACCCGCTCCTCCGTGCTGGAGGAGGCGCACGTCCGCACCGCCAAGGCGGTCATCATCGCGACCGACAGTGACGACGCCTCGGTGCTGGTGGCGCTGACCGTCCGGCAGCTCACGGCCGGCCAGGTGCGGATCATCGCGGCGGTCCGCGAGGCGGAGAACGCGCCGCTGCTCAAGCAGAGCGGGGCGCACCACGTGATCGTCTCCTCGGCGACCGCCGGGCGCCTGCTCGGCCTGTCCACCTCCGCCCCGCCGCTGATCGACGTGGTGGAGGACCTGCTCACCCCCGGTCAGGGCATGGCGCTGGCCATGCGCTCCGCCGAGCGCAGCGAGGTGGGCCGGTCGCCCCGGGAGCTGGAGTCGCTGGTCATCGCCCTGGTCCGCCGGGGCAAGGTGGTCACGTTGAACGACAAGGCGGGCGCGGTGATCGAGACCGGCGACATGCTGGTCCACGTCCGTGACGACCGGCCGCAGTCCGCGGCGGTCTGACCTTCCCCCGCCCGCCCGCCGGCCCGGCGGTCAGCAGATCGGGTCCGGCTCGTCCCCGGAGGCCTCGACGCAGCTCACCGGGCGGCCGCTGGTCGCCCGGCGGAGCAGGTCGTAGAGCGTGTCCCGCTCGGCCGGCTCCAGCGCGCCGAGCACCTCGTCCTCGGCCACGGCCAGGGCGCACTCTGCCTCGCGGAGCCGCTTCGCGCCCGTGGCGGTGAGGCTCACCACGTGACGGCGGCGGTCCTCGGGTGACCGTCGCCGCTCGACCAGGCCCTCCGCCTCCAGGTCGTTGAGCAGCCCCACCACGTTCGTGCCGTCGATCTGGAGCGTGCCGGCCAGTGCCTGCTGGCTGATGCCCGCCGAGTCCCGCAGCACGGTGAGGGCCACGAGGTGGCGGGGCCGCAGGCCGAGCGGCGCCAGCACCGACTCGGAGCGCAGCCGCATGCGCCGCGCCAGATGGTCGAGCAGGGGCCCGGAGCGGCGCTCCGACTCCTCGACCGGCAGGGCTGGCATGTGACCCAGTTTACGCACGGCGCGGAACATCGGCCTGCTATAAATGGTTGGCGCTACACAAACGATCCGTGGAGGGTTAACCACATGGCACACCTGCTGTACATCGACTCCAGCATCCGGGGCGAGCACTCGGTCAGCCGGCGGCTCACCGCCCGGGCCGCCGCCGCGTGGCGCGCCGCCCACCCGGGCGGCACGGTCACCCACCGGGATCTGGGCCGCGACCCGCTGCCGCACCTCGACGAGGCCGGTGGCCTGGCCCGGATGGTCCCGGCGGACCAGCACACCCCGGCGCAGCGCGCCTCCTGGCAGCTCTCCGAGCGCCTGGTGGACGAGGTGAAGCGGGCCGACACGATCCTGCTCGGCCTCCCGCTCTACAACTACGGCGCGCCGAGCAGCGTGAAGACCTGGGTCGACCACCTCATCGCGCCGGGCATCGCGTACGACCCGGCCACCGGTGCCGGCCTGCTGGGCGGTCGCGAGTTCATCGTGCTGGGCACCCGGGGTGGCGGCTACGGCCCGGGCACCCCGCGCGAGGGCTGGGACCACGCCGAGCCCTGGCTGCCGCACGGCCTGTCGATGACCGGCCTGGAGCCGCGCTTCATCTCGGCCGAGCTGACCCTGGCTCCGGTCACCCCGGCCATGGCCGAGCTGATCCCGCTGCACGAGCAGAGCCTCGCGGCGGCCGAGCGGACCATCGACGAGCTGTGGGTGCCGGCCTCGGCGGTGGCCTGACCCGACGACGAAGGGCGGGCCGCTCCCCTCGGGGAACGGCCCGCCCTTTCCTGTGGGTCAGGGACGCGTCAGAGGATCGTCCAGGTGTCGCCGGCGGACAGCAGGCCGGCAAGCTGCTCCTCGGGGGTCTGGTCGACGCCGGCCTTCGCCGCCGCCACCTGCTCCTGCACCACGGTGTCGTAGGAGGAGCGGTTCACCGAGCGGAAGACGCCGATCGGGGTGTTCCGCAGGTCCAGCCCCGGCAGCCGGGACAGCGCGAAGGCGTACGCCGGGTCGGCGACCCCCGCGTCGTGCACCACGATCTCCTCGGCCGGGGTGGCCGCGGTCTCCCGGACCTCCAGCCCGAAGCCGCCCGGCGGGTGGACGACGCAGAACTGGCCGTCCTTGCCGAAGGTGATCGGCTGCCCGTGCTCCAGCCGGATCAGGAAGTCGTCCCGGGTGGCCGGCTCCTTCAGCGGGTCGAACGCGCCGTCGTTGAAGATGTTGCAGTTCTGGTAGATCTCCACGAACGCGGAGCCCTGGTGCTCGGCGGCGGCCCGCAGCACCGACTGGAGGTGCTTACGGTCGGAGTCGATGGTCCGGGCCACGAAGGTGGCCTCCGCGCCGAGCGCCAGCGACAGCGGGTTGAACGGGGCGTCCGCGGAGCCGACCGGCGTCGACTTGGTGACCTTGCCGATCTCCGAGGTCGGCGAGTACTGCCCCTTGGTCAGGCCGTAGATCCGGTTGTTGAACAGCAGGATCTTGAGGTTGACGTTGCGCCGCAGCGCGTGGATCAGGTGGTTGCCGCCGATGGAGAGGGCGTCGCCGTCACCGGTGACCACCCAGACCGACAGGTCCGGCCGGCTCACCGACAGGCCGGTCGCGATGGCCGGGGCGCGGCCGTGGATCGAGTGCAGCCCGTAGGTGTTCATGTAGTACGGGAAGCGGGACGAGCAGCCGATGCCCGAGATGAAGACGATGTTCTCCCGGGGGATGTTCAGCTCCGGCATGAAGCCCTGGACGGCCGCCAGGATGGCGTAGTCGCCGCAGCCGGGGCACCAGCGCACCTCCTGGTCGGACTTGAAGTCCTTGGCGGTGAGCTTGAGGGCGACGGGCTCAGACATTCTTCAGGACCTCTTCCAGCATCGTCTCCAGCTCGGCGGCGGTGAACGGCAGGCCGCGGACCTGGTTGTAGCCGATCGCGTCGACCAGGTACTTCGCCCGGATCACGTGGGCGAGCTGGCCGAGGTTCATCTCCGGGATGACCACCCGGTCGTACGCCCGCAGCACCTCGCCGAGGTTGGCCGGCATCGGGGCCAGGTGGCGCAGGTGCGCCTGGGCGATGGAGAGCCCACGCTGCCGCAGGCCCCGGCAGGCCGCCCCGATCGGCCCGTACGTCGAGCCCCAGCCGAGCACCAGCACCCGGGCGTCGCCGTCCGGGTCCTCCACCTCGACGTCCGGCACCGGGATCGTCTCGATCCGGGCCGCCCGCGTGCGCACCATGAAGTCGTGGTTCGCCGGGTCGTACGAGATGTCGCCGGTCTTGTCGGCCTTCTCCAGGCCGCCGATCCGGTGCTCCAGCCCCGGGGTGCCCGGGATGGCCCAGGGCCGGGCCAGGGTCTCCGGGTCCCGCAGGTACGGCAGGAAGGTGGTGCCGTCCTCGCCGTTGGGCCGGCTGGCGAACTCGACCCGCAGGTCGGGCAGGCTCTCCACGTCCGGCAGCAGCCACGGCTCGGAGCCGTTGGCCACGTAGTTGTCCGACAGCAGGAGCACCGGGGTGCGGTAGGTCAGCGCGATCCGGGCCGCCTCCAGGGCCGCGTGGAAGCAGTCCGCGGGGGACTTCGGCGCGATCACCGCGACCGGGGCCTCGCCGTGCCGGCCGTACAGGGCCATGTTGAGGTCGGCCTGCTCGGTCTTGGTGGGCATGCCGGTGGACGGCCCGGCGCGCTGCACGTCGACGATGACCAGCGGCAGCTCCAGCGCCACGGCCAGCGAGATCGTCTCGCTCTTCAGGGCCACGCCCGGGCCGCTCGTGGTGGTGACGCCGAGCGCGCCGCCGTACGAGGCGCCCAGTGCCGCACCGACGGCGGCGATCTCGTCCTCGGCCTGCATCGTGACCACGCCGAACTTCTTGTGCTTGCTCAGCTCGTGCAGGATGTCCGAGGCCGGGGTGATCGGGTAGGCGCCCAGGAAGACCGGCAGCCCCGAGCGGACCCCGGCGGCAACCAGGCCCAGCGACAGCGCGGCGTTGCCGGTGATGTTCCGGTAGGTGCCCGGCACCATCTTCGCCGGCTTGACCTCGTAGCGGACCGAGAAGTCCTCGGTGGTCTCGCCGAAGTTCCAGCCGGCCCGGAAGGCGGCCACGTTCGCCGCGACCAGCTCGGGGCGGGCGGCGAACTTGCGCTCCAGGAAGCGCAGCGTCGACTCGTACGGCCGCGAGTACATCCAGCTCAGCAGGCCGAGCGCGAACATGTTCTTGGCCCGCTCGGCGTCCTTCTTGGACACCTCGTGCTCGGCCAGGGCGCCGATCGTCATCGAGGTGAGGGCGACCGGGTGCACCACGTAGCCGGCGAGGGAGTCGTCGTCCAGAGGGCTTGTCGTGTAACCCACCTTGGCCAGGTTTCGCCGGGTGAACTCGTCGGTGTTGACGATGATGTCCGCGCCGCGCGGCAGGTCGGTCAGATTGGCCTTGAGCGCGGCCGGGTTCATGGCCACCAGCACGTTCGGCGCGTCACCGGGCGTCAGGATGTCGTAGTCGGCGAAGTGCACCTGGAAGCTCGACACGCCCGGCAGCGTTCCTGCGGGGGCGCGGATCTCGGCGGGGAAGTTGGGCAACGTGGAGATGTCGTTGCCCAGCTGCGCCGTCTCCGAGGTGAACCGGTCGCCGGTGAGCTGCATGCCGTCGCCGGAGTCGCCGGCGAACCGGATGACCACCCGGTCCAGTTGACGGATCTGCTTGGTCACGCCCGCACCTCGCTTCGCTGAGCGCCGTCGCACGGGCGGCTGAACGTGATGGTGACCCCGCCTTGCCCGGCCACGTGCCCTCCTAGACGCGCTGCTGCCGCGGCCGTCCGTCACTCGGCCGGCCCGCTTCAATTCTCACGTCAGAGCCTACGTCGGTCCGTTAGGGCAACCTTGGTGGAGGTCCGACGTATGGGACCTGATCGGGCCGGTGTATGCCCGGCTTTGCGGCGTTTAGTACCGCAGCCGTAATTCAGATCACCGCAATCCAGAGGACGTTTCCGCGACTCACTCCTCGGCGGGGCGGGCGACCGGCTCCGCCACCGCGGATCCGGCGCGGCGGCGCAGCGAGGTGGTCGCCAGGGCCAGCGCGAGCACCACCAGCAGCCCGGAGACCCCGATCAGGGTGACCGCCGTCCGGTGCACGGAGGTGTCGTCGTCCTCCTCCGCCGCCGCGGCGGCCACCACGCCCTGCGACCCGGTCGGGGCGGGCGCCCCGACTGCTGCCGGAGTGGCCAGCGCGGCCGCGGCGGTGATCCGGAAGCTCATCTGCACCTGCCGGTCGCGCCCGCTGCGCGGATCCAGCCGGCCGATCACGGCGCCGGACAGCGGGGCCCGGCGCTGGGCCTCCGCCGAGGCGGTCACCGGCAGGCTCAGGTCGACGGCCCGGCCGGCCGGCACGGTGCCCAGCTCGCAGCGGGTCCGGTCCGGGGCCGCCGCGGCGCAGCCGGCCGGCGGGTCGGTGACGGTGACCCCCGCGGGCAGGACCACGTCGACCCGGCCGGCGGCGTCGACCCTGCCGGTGTTGCCGAGGCGGACGCCGAGGGTGGTCGGCGCGCCGCTGATGTCGAAGAGCACCTCGTCGGCGCGGAGCGAGATGCCGGGCACCGGCGGCCCGGGTGGGAAGAGGACCGCGAAGCCCTCGTCGTCGCCGGCAGCGCCGGCCACGCCGGGCGCGGTCGCGGTGACCCGGACCGACCCGCTCAGCGGCATGGACCGCCAGGCGGCCCCGGCGACCCGGACGCGGATCGAGGCGCGGAACTGCGCTCCCGGCCCGGCGGTCCACTCGCCGCAGCGGTGGCTGCCACCGCCGGCCGAGGCGCAGCCCGGCGTGCCGGCGTCGGTCAGCCCGGGCGGCAGGGTGTAGGCGAGGCGGATCTGCTCGCGCTGGCCACCGGTGTTGGTCACCGTCACCCGCAGCGTGGTCACCGTGCTGGCCGCGTTCCAGTAGGCGGGCGTCAGCACGACGTCGTCGGTGGTGACCCGCACGCCCAGCGGGCTGCCCGTCGGCTGCCCCGGCGGGGGCGGGGCCACCACGGGCGGCGGTCCGACCGGCGGGGGAGCCGGCGCGGTCGTGGTGGGCGCCGTCGTGGTGGGCACCGGGTCGGGGGCCGTGGTCGTCGGCGCGGGAGCGGTGGTGGTCGGCGCCGGCGTGGTCGGCGGGATCTCCTCCGTGGGCGGCGGGCTGGTCGGGGCCGGCTCCGTCGTCGTGGGGTCCACGGTGGGCGTGGCCTCGGTCGGGTCGGTGCCGGGATCGCCGCCCGGGTCACCCGGATCGCCCGGATCGCCCGGTTCGGCCGCCAGCGCCACGGCGGTCACGGTCGGCGAGGCCGCCGCCCAGGCCGGCGCCACCGCGAGGGCCGCCGCGATCCCGGCAGCCAGCGCGGGCACGAGCAGCGCGGGGGTGCCTCGAAGCGCGGTGCGCCGAGCAGGCCGTACGCGGGGGCGGGCCATCTGTCCTCCGTGACGCTCAGTGAAGTCTCATTATTTGGCAACAGTTGCCTTCGAGCACTAGTCCCGCGAGGAAACGAATCCGTAACGTGTTCGGGGTGCCCCGACGGCCGGACCGGTAGGCTCCCGGTCGTGACCGGTTACCTCGGGTCCTACGCCACGCTCGGTCTCCTGCTGCTGGCCGCCGTGCTCTTCTTCGTTACGGCGTTCTCAGCCAATCGGTTGTTACGTCCTGGCCGTCCGGCCGATCCCTGGGGCAAGCGGGCCACCTACGAGTGCGGCCTCGACCCGGTCGGCGGCGACTGGGCCCAGATGCAGATCCGCTACTACGTCTACGCCTACCTCTACGTGCTCTTCGCCGTGGAGGCGGTCTTCCTCTTCCCCTGGGCGCTGGTCTTCGACCGGCCCGGGTTCGGCGTGACCACCGTGGTGGAGATGGGCGTCTTCGTCGCGGTGGTGGCGCTCGGCATCCTCTACGCCTGGCGCCGGAACATCCTCCGCTGGACCTGACCCGGCTCAGGCCAGCCCGCGCCGGGCCACGGCCGGTGGCCGGTCCCCCCGGATCGACGCCACCATGTCCAGCACCCGGCGGGTCTCCCGGACCTGGTGGGCGCGGAACACCCGCGCGCCGAGCCAGGCCGAGACGGCGGTCGCCGCCAGGGTGCCCTCCAGCCGGTCGGGCACCGGCAGGTCCAGCGTCTCGCCGATGAAGTCCTTGTTCGACAGGGCCACCAGCAGGGGCCAGCCGGTGTCGGCCAGCTCGCCGAGCCGTCGGGTGATCTCCAACGAGTGCCGCGTGTTCTTGCCGAAGTCGTGCGCCGGGTCGATCAGGATCCCGTCCCGGCGTACGCCGAGGCCGGCCGCGCGCTCCGCGAGGCCGGTGACCGTACCGACCACGTCGGCCACCACGTCGTCGAATGCGGCCCGGTGCGGCCGGGTCCGCGGGCTGAGCCCCCCGGCGTGCGAGCAGACCAGCCCGGCGCCGGTCGCCGCGGCGACCCGGGCCAGCGCCGGATCCGCCCCCGACCAGGTGTCGTTGAGCAGGTCGGCGCCGGCCGCCACCGCCTCCACCGCCACCTCGGCGCGCCAGGTGTCGATCGAGATCACCACGTCCGGGAAGGCGGCCCGGACCGCCGCGATGGTGTCCACCGTGCGGCGGATCTCCTCGGCCACGTCGACCTCGTCGCCCGGCCCGGCCTTCACCCCGCCGATGTCGATGATCTCCGCGCCCTCGGTCACCGCCCGCTCGACGGCGCGCAGCGCGCTGTCCTGCGCGAACGTCGCCCCCTTGTCGAAGAACGAGTCCGGCGTGCGGTTGACGATCGCCATCACGACCAGCTCGCCGGGGGAGAAGGTCCGCCCGCCGAGCCGCAGCGCCCCGGTCATGCCCGCCTCCTCGTCGCCGATCTTCCCCCGGTCGCCCCCGACGCTATCCGGTCCGGCGATTCCGATCGGAGGCGGCGGAGGGCTCGCCCGATCCCCGCCCGCATGCCACGATCTCCCCATGGGTGAGGTTCTGCTCCTCTTGGTCGTCGCGCTGACCGTGGCGGCGGTGGTGTTCGGGGTGACGGTGCTGGTCTCCGGGCGGGATCCGGGCCTGGCGCCGGCCGAGCCGGACGGGCGGGCCGTGCCCCTGCCGGGCAGCCGCCCGCTGGACGAGGCGGACGTCGCCGAGGTGCGCTTCGACACCGCGCTGCGGGGCTACCGGATGGCCCAGGTCGACGCCGCCATGCGCCGGGCCGCCTACGACATCGGCTACAAGACCGAGCTGATCGGTGTTCTGGAGGCCGAGAACGCCGCGCTCCGCGAGGGCCGGATTGAGGAGGCCGACGCGCTGCGCCGGGCCCGTGCCGAGGCCGCCGCGACCGGTACGGAGGACGCCCCCGCCGCCCCGGCCAGCGCCGAACCGCCGGCCGCCGCGCCGCTCACCGCCGAGGCCGGCGTGGCGGAGGCCCCGGCCGCCGCCGCCGTCGAGGACGTGGCGACGCTGCCGTCCGCCGCCCCGTCGGCGCCCGCCGGAGGCCCGGCCCCGATCGCCCCGGTGGCGGCCCCGGTCGACCAGACCCCACCCGAGGTCGGCCTCCGGCCGCCCGCCGACCCGACTGCCACCCCGGCCGACCGTGACTCCACCGCCGACGCCGCCGCCGCGGCCAACGGGGCCGCCTCGACCGCCGACACCGACCGGGAACGCGGGCCGGTGGTCCGCTCGGAGTCCGCGTGACCGGCGCCGGCTTCGCCGAGGCGGCGCAGCCCGGGGCCGCCGAGGTCACCGCCACGGTGATCGTCGACGCGCCGGCCGAGCGCGTCTTCGCCGCGCTGACCGCCTGGGAGCGGCAGTCCGACTGGATCCCGCTCACCACCGTCCGGGTGGTCGAGGGCGACGGCGGCGAGGGCAGCCTGGTCGAGGCGGTCACCGCGCTCGGCCCGGCCGTGCTCCGCGACGAGATGCGGGTGGTCCGGGTGGACGCACCGTACGAGGTCGGCGTGGTGCACTGCGGCAAGCTGCTGCGCGGCCCCGGCGTGCTGCGCTGCACGCCGCTGGAGCGGGACCGGACCCAGGTGGTCTGGCACGAGTGGTTCCACCTGCCCGGCGGGCCGGCCGGCCGGGTGGCCTGGCCGGTGCTCTGGCCCGGCTCGAAGTTCAGCCTGACGCAGGCGCTGAAGAAGTTCGCCCGGCTGGTCGAGCAGGGCCGGCTGCCCTGACCGCCGGTCGCCGCCGTTGTCGGTGGGCTGACCTACCGTGTACGACGTGACTGACCTGGTGACCGGCGCCGACGGGCTGCCCCGCTGCGCCTGGGGAGCGAGCACCCCGGACTACGCCGTCTACCACGACGAGGAGTGGGGCCGGCCGCTGCGCGGCGACGACGCGCTCTACGAGCGGCTGACCCTGGAGGCCTTCCAGTCCGGCCTGTCCTGGCTGACCATCCTGCGCAAGCGGCCCGCGTTCCGGCTCGCCTTCGACGAGTTCCGGATCGAGAAGGTCGCCGGCTACGGCGAGGCCGACGTGGCGCGGCTGCTGGCCGACGCGGGGATCGTCCGCAACCGGGCCAAGGTCGAGGCGGCCGTCGCCAACGCCCGGGCCGCCCTGGCGCTGCCCGACGGCCTCTCCGCGCTGCTCTGGTCCTTCGCGCCGCCGCCCCGGGCGGCCCGGCCGCGGTCGTTCGCCGAGGTGCCGGCGCTCACCCCCGAGTCCACCGCGATGGCCAAGGCGCTCAAGAAGAGCGGGTTCCGCTTCGTCGGCCCGACCACGGCCTACGCGCTCATGCAGGCCACCGGCATGGTCGACGACCACCTCGCCGGCTGCCACGCGGCCGGCGGCCGTCCGGGGGCGTGACCCGGCCGGCGGACGTGCCGGGACCGGCCCCGGTCCGGCGTGATGGGATTGGGACATGACCGACACCGAGCCGCGGACGAGCGGGACGATCGAGGGCGGCGCCGGGCCGGGTGCCTGGGCGGTGCTGCTGCCCGCGGAGCGCTACGAGGCCGAGCGGCTCGTGCACCACGACACCCTGGAGTTGACCGGGCTCGACGGGGCCGTGCGTCCCCGGCCCGGTGACCCGGTAGCGGTGCTGGTCGACGAGCCGCTGCGGCTCGTGGCGCTCGGCCGGGTCGCCCTCGCCACCGGCGAGACCCGGGAGGACCCGGACGACCCGCAGTCCGAGGCCGGTCCGGGGGCACTCGTGGTGACGTACACCCGGCGGGTGCTCGACGAGCCGGTGCCGGTCGGCGGCCTGGCGCTCGACGGGCCGGTCACCGGGCTCGACCCGGCCGGCTTCCGGGAGCTGGCCGACCGAATCGGCCCGCCGCCGGCCCGCCGGTCCTGGCTGGTCAGCCTCGACCTGCCCATCGAGGCGGCCTCGCCCGCCGAGGCGGTCCGGCTCTTCTGGGCCTACGTGCAGGAGCTGGGCCCGCGCGAGCTGCCCGCCTTCGTCTCGCCGGCCGGTGACGAGCTGGCCATGCAGGCGTTCGTGCTCGGCGCCGAGGCCAACCAGGATCCCGAGGAGGACGACTGACCCGCGCGGGTCAGTGACCCTCGAAGACCGGCTTCTCCTTGTTCACGAAGGCCATGGTCGCGGCCCGGTGGTCGGCGGTGGCACCGCAGATCGACTGGGCCTGCGCCTCGGCGGCCAGCGCGTCGGCCAGGGTGCCGGCGTCGGCGATGGAGAGCTGCCGCTTGATCGCCCCGTACGCGACGGTCGGGCCGGCGGCGAGCCGGGCCGCCAGCTCCTGCGCGGCCGGGAGCACCTGCTCGTCGTCGTCGACGAGCCGGGTCAGCAGGCCCAGCCGGCAGGCCTCCTCGGCGCCCACGGGCTCGGCGAGCATCAGCAGCTCGACGGCCTTGGCGTGGCCGACCAGCCGGGGCAGCGTCCAGGAGGCGCCGGTGTCGGCGGCGAGCCCGATGCCGGCGAACGCCATGAGGAACCGGGTCTTCGGGCCGCCGATGCGGAAGTCGGCGAGGAACGCGAGCGAGGCACCGGCCCCGGCGGCCATGCCCCGGACCGCGGCGATCACCGGCTTGGGCAGGTTGGCCAGCCGGGCGGCGATCGGGTTGTAGTGGGCCCGCACGGTGCCCAGCGGGTCGGCGTCGGCGGATTCCAGGGTCTGCACGTGCTCCCGCAGGTCCTGCCCGGCGCTGAACGCCTTGCCCGCCCCGGCCAGCACGACCGCCCGGCAGGACCGGTCGGCCTCCAGCTCGGCGAGGGTGTCCCGGAGCGCCTCCTTGAGCGCCACGTCGAGCGAGTTCAGCGCCGTGGGGCGGTTCAAGGTCAGGGTGACGACGGCGTCGGTGCGGTCGACGAGCAGCGGCTCGGTCACGTGTCTAACGACCCTTCTGTCGGGCGAGGCGGTTGCCGGCGTCGAGGCACTGCTCGACGTACCGGTCGGCGGCCGGCCGGAGCCGGGCCGCGTGCCGGTCGAAGAAACTGGCGGCGCTGCTGCCGGGCCAGCGCTCGGGGAGCAGCGCCGGTGGCAGCTGCGGGTCCCGGAACAGGAAGGTACGCCACGCGTGCACGAGCCGGAACCGGGCCGCGTAGGCCTCCTCGTCGCTGCTGCGCACGGTGACCCCGCTGAGCAGCGGCTTCTGCTCGGCGACGAACCGCTCGTAGGCGCGGCCGATCTCGCCCAGGTCCCAGGCGCGGCGGACCACCCCCATGGCGCCGGGGGTGCCGGCGGCGTGCGCGGCGGTGAACCGCTCGTACCGCACCCCGGCCTCGGCGAGCAGGAGGTCCACGTCCTCGCCCGGACGGGTCGCCACCCAGGTGCAGTCGTCCAGCGTGCCGTAGCCGAGGAAGGTCAGGTTGGCGGCGAGCCGCTGCCGGTCCCGGCGGGACGCGGGGGCGTCCAGCACCAGCAGATCGAAGCGGCCGTCCCAGGCGTGCCGCCCGGTGCGGTAGATCCGGGCGCCCGCCTCGTCGAGCCGGCGGGCCGCCTTCGGTGTGATCGAATATCCGGGCCCGGACGCGAGCCGGAGCGGTTCGAGCCAGCCCTGACGGACCATCCGGGAGACCGCCGTGCGGACCGCCGGCGGGGCTATCCCGAGCGGTGCCAGCAGCTTGACCAGGGCGGCGACCGGTGCGCGGCCACCCCTCGCCCGAAGGTGGTCGCCGTACAGGTCGAAGAGTGCCGACCGTGCCTGCATGACCGCACATTGTGACAGGCCTATCCAAGATAAGCTAGATGCTGTTACATCAATGCTGCTTCGGTTTGGGTCCGGCGGTGTTCATCAGGGAAAATCGTTGGTCGACGCCCCCGCGACGGTTGCGGGTGGTCATGACGAAGTGGCTGTGGGGCAACCCACCAACCCTGGTGTAGGTCTGAGGGGAGACAACATGGCGGCGATGAAGCCGCGGACGGGCGACGGTCCGCTGGAGGTCACCAAGGAGGGCCGGGGCATCGTCATGCGGGTCCCGCTGGAGGGTGGTGGCCGGCTCGTCGTCGAGATGACTCCCGACGAGGCCACCGCACTGGGTGACGCGCTGAAGGCGGCTGCCGGCTGATGCGGGGAGCGGTCCGCGCGACGTCCGTCGTGCGGGCGGTTCGTCCTACCCTGAGCCACCGGCCGAGCCGGTGGCTCAGGGCCTTCCGCAGCCGGTAACCGGCAAAGCGTCCCGTTTCAAGCAGTTTCGGAGGTACGGTCCAGCGTGCTGGCCATTCGTCTGGTGAGCGGTCCCACGCGGCCCGACACCCTCGTCCTGCCCATTCGTCCCGAAGGGCCGGACGCCCCGGCCGCGCTGGTCCCCACCGCCGCCCCGCCCGGTGACGACGTCCGGGCCGAGGCGGTGGCGCTGCTGTCCGCCGCCCGGCTCACCGGCGCCGCCGGCGAGGTGCGGGAGCACCTGCGGCCCGGCGGCACCCCCGCCCGGCTCTGGCTGCTCGGCGTCGGCGACGGCGACGAGCACGGCTGGCGGCACGCCGGCGCGGCGCTGGCCCGGGCCGCCAAGGATGAGACGCACATCACGATCGTGCTGCCGGACGACGCCACGGACGCGCTGCGCGGCCTGGCCGAGGGGCTGTTGCTGGGCTCCTACCGCTACCGGCTGACCCAGGCCGGCGGCACGCCCGCCCTGGCCGAGGTGGACGTCGTGGTCGGGGATCCGGAGGGGCTCGCCCCGACCCTGAACACCGCCCGGACCACCGCCGAGATGACCCGGCTGGCCCGGGACCTGACCAACACCCCCTCGTCCACCAAGAACCCGGAGTGGTTCGCCGCCCAGGTGGCCTCGGCCGCGTCCGGCCGCACCGACCTGCACCTGCGGGTGCGCGAGCCGGAGGAACTGGTCGCCGAGGGCTTCGGCGGCATCCTGGCCGTCGGCGGCGGCTCGGCCAGCGGCCCCCGCCTGGTCGAGCTGGACTGGCGACCGGCCGGCGCGCGTACCCACGTGGTGCTGGTGGGTAAGGGGATCACCTTCGACACCGGCGGCATCTCGATCAAGCCGGTGCCCGCCATGAAGCTGATGCGCAAGGACATGGCCGGCGCCGCCGCCGTGATCGCCGCCACCCTGGGCGCCGCCGCGCTGGACCTGCCCGTGCGGGTCACCACGCTCGCCCCGCTCGCCGAGAACATGGTCAGCGGCTCGGCGTTCCGCCCCGGCGACATCATCCGCCACTACGGCGGCCTGACCAGCGAGAGCACCAACTCCGACGCCGAGGGCCGGCTGGTGCTCGCCGACGCCATGGCGTACGCGGTCCGGGAGCTGAAGCCCGACCTGCTGGTCGACCTGGCCACCCTGACCGGTGCGAACGCCGTGGCGCTGGGCAAGCGGCACGCCGCCCTCTACAGCGAGAACGACGACCTCGCCGCCGGCCTGCTGGCCGCGATCACGGCGGCCGGCGAGCGGGCCTGGCGGATGCCGCTGGCCGACGACTACGTCGAGTACCTGGGCAGCGACATCGCCGACCTGCACAGCTCGCCGAACCGGGGCGCCGGCTCCGTGGTGGCCGCGCTCTTCCTCCGGGAGTTCACCGGCGAGCTGCGGGACCGCTGGGTGCACGTGGACATGTCCGCACCCTCCTGGTCGGACGACGTGCACGGCGAGCTGGTCAAGGGCGCCACCGGCTGGGGCGTCCGCGGCCTGCTGCGCTGGCTGGCCACGCTGGGCTGACCGGCCGGGGCGGTCAGCCCTTCACGGCCGCGAGCAGGCCGTGCCCGACGGGCAGCAGCGCCGGCACCCAGTGCTCCGACTCGCGGATGGCCTTGATGGTCTCCCGCACGCTCACCGTCTCCACGTCGCGGGCGGCCGGGTCACCGATCCGGCCGCCGGCCAGGGCCCCGTTGAGCGCGAGCACGCCACCGGGGCGCAGCAGCCGCAGCGCCGCGTCCACGCAGGCCGCGAAGCCGGCCGCCTCGGCGTCGACGAAGACCAGGTCGTAGGCGCCGTCCGCGAGCCGCGGCAGCACGTCGAGGGCCCGGCCCGTGATGATCCGGGTACGCCCCGACGCGAAACCCGCCTCCTGGAACAGCCGCCGGGCGATGCGCTGGTGCTCGACCTCCACGTCGATGGTGGTGAGCACCCCGTCGGGGCGCATGCCGCGGAGCAGCCAGACGCCGCTCACGCCGGTGCCGGTGCCGATCTCGACCACCGCCCGCGCGTTCCCGGCGGCGGCGAGCAGGCGCAGCGCGGCGCCGGCGCCCGGCGTCACCGCGTCCACGCCCACCTCATGGGCCAGGGCGCGGGCCGTCCGCAGCACGAGATCCTCGGTGACGTACGACTCGGCGAACTGGAGCACCTGGGCGGTCGAGTTGCCGGAGCCGGCGACCGTGGCGATGGGACACCTCCGGGCGGACTGGTGCGAGGGGTCGGTTGGCACTGAGAGCCTAGAGGCGTGCCTCAACGGGCGCAGCCGCGAGTCGGCCCTCGGACGATCACGCGCGGCAACCCCTGACTCCACTCGGGGCATCCGTGCAATCCTGGACGGAGTCCCGTGCGGCACGGCCGGCTCCGCCGACCGCCCGGCGCGGGGCGTGGGGGACGGACTGGGAGGCACCGACGTGACCGACGGCTGGGACTGGCGCCAGCCCGGCGGGAGCCCGGCACCGGCGGGAGGGCCGGCGCAGGGGCAGCCGCCGCAGGGCGCCGGGGGCGGCACCTCGCCCTGGTGGTCCGACGCGCTCGCCGACCCCTGGCGCGACCCGTACGCGCCCGCTGCCGTTGTGGTGCCGGCCGCCCCGGTCGCCGGGAGCGGCGAGCCGGAACCGGTGACCGACCCCGACGCGCCGAGGCGGCCGGGCCTGCGCCAGGTGGTGCTGGTCTCGCTGATCACCGCCCTGCTCGCCGGCTCGCTCGGCAGCGCCCTGACCTACGCGTTCCTGCGCGGCGGAGGGGGCGTGCCGACCCTGGGCGCGCAGTCGGGCCAGGCCCCGGCGCTCGCCCAGCGCAAGCCCGAGTCACTGGCCGGGGTCGCCGAGAAGGTGCTGCCCAGCGTGGTCACGGTCCGGGTGGCCAGCCTCGGCGGCACCAGCGAGGGCTCCGGCTTCGTGGTGAGCGCCGACGGGCACATCGTCACCAACGACCACGTGGTGGCGGGCGGCCCCGGCAAGGCCACGGTGGTCTTCAACGACGGCAGCACCGCCCCCGGCACGGTAGTCGGGCAGGACCCGGAGTCCGACATCGCGGTCATCAAGGTGACCCGCGCCGGGCTGAAGCCGGTGGAGTTCGGCGACTCCGACGCGCTCGCCGTCGGCGACCCGGTGCTCGCCATCGGCTCGCCGCTCTCCCTGGCCAACACGGTGACCGCCGGCATCGTCAGCGCGCTCGACCGCACCATGATGGCCGGCGAGCCGGGCGGGCCGACCCGCTACTACGCGGCGATCCAGACCGACGCGGCCGTCAACCACGGCAACTCGGGCGGCCCGCTGGTCGACGGGGCGGGCCGGGTGGTCGGCGTCAACTCGACGATCAAGTCGCTGGTCGCCGACGGGCAGGAGGCCGGCAACATCGGGCTCGCCTTCGCCATCCCGATCAACCAGGCGAAGCGGGTCACCGAGGACATCATCGGCACCGGCAAGGCCCGGCGCACGGTGATCGGCGCCCAGGTCGGCGGCACCGGCGTGAGCGGCGGCGGCGTCCGCCTCAACGGCGTCGAGCCGGCCGGCCCGGCCGCGGCGGCCGGGCTGCGTACCGGAGACGTGGTGCTCCGGCTCGACCGGCACCCGATGAACGATCCGACCGACCTGGTGGCCCTGGTCCGCAAGTACGCCCCCGGCTCGGTGGTGACGGTGGAGTACCGGCGCGGGTCGGATCGGCAGAACGCCTCGGTGACGCTCGCCGCAGACGCCAAGTGAGCATGCCTCACCCCCTCCCGGCCGGCCACCTGACGTGCGTAGTCTTGCCCTGACGCGCCACGAGGAGGCCGAGTGTTCGAGAACCTGAACTGGTGGGAGATCGGCGCCCTGCTGCTCCTGGCACTGTTGATCTTCGGGGACCGGCTGCCCACGGTGATCAACGACGGCCTCCGGATGGTCCGCAACCTGCGCAACATGGCGCGGAACGCCACCGGTGACCTGAGCCGCGAGCTGGGCACGGACATCCAGCTGGAGGACCTGCACCCGAAGGCGTTCATCCGGAAGCACCTGCTCAGCGAGGAGGACGAGCAGGCCCTCCGGAAGCCGCTGCAGAGCATGTACGACAACCTGCGCTCGGACGTCACCGGCGTGCACGAGGACCTGAAGGACGTGGCCAAGGCGGCCGATCTGCGGACCAACGGCACCCGGCCGGCCACCGCCACCGGCGGGGCCCCGGCGCCGGCGCCGCGCCCCTCCTACGACGACGCCACCTGAGCCCCACAGACCGAGCGACCCTCCCCGGCCGGTGCCGGAGAGGGTCGGTGGCTGGGCTGTCCGGGGTCAGCGACCGGAGGGCTTGAGACCCAGGGGCTTGCCGAGCAGCGACTCGCGGCGCACCGCGAGGCGGTCGGCGACCTGCACCAGCGCGCGGGCGGCCGGGGCGTCCGGCTGGGCCAGCACGATCGGGGTGCCGGCGTCGCCGCCCTCGCGCACCCGGGTGTCCATGGGGATCTGCCCCAGCACCGGCACCTGCGCGCCGATGGTCCGGGTCAGCGACTCCGCGACGGCCGCGCCGCCGCCGGCCCCGAAGACCTCCATCCGGGAGCCGTCCGGCAGCTCCAGCCAGGACATGTTCTCGATCACGCCGACCACCCGCTGGTGGGTCTGCAGCGCGATGGCGCCGGCCCGCTCGGCCACCTCGGCGGCGGCCGCCTGCGGGGTGGTGACGACCAGGATCTCAGCGTTCGGCAGGAGCTGCGCCACCGAGATCGCGATGTCGCCGGTGCCCGGGGGCAGGTCGAGCAGGAGGACGTCCAGGTCACCCCAGTAGACGTCGGCGAGGAACTGCTGCAGGGCCCGGTGCAGCATCGGGCCGCGCCAGACGACTGCCGCGTTGCCCGGGGTGAACATGCCGATCGAGATGACCTTCACGCCGTGCGACTGCGGCGGCATGATCATGTCCTCGACGCGGGTGGGCGCGCCGTCGGCGCCGAGCATCCGGGGCACCGAGTGGCCGTAGATGTCGGCATCCACCACGCCGACCGAGAGGCCGCGGGCGGCCAGCGCGGCGGCCAGGTTGACCGTGACGCTGGACTTGCCGACGCCGCCCTTGCCGCTGGCGACCGCGTAGACGCGGGTGCGGGAGCCGGGCTGGGCGAACGGGATGACCGGTTCGGCGCTGGCGCCGCCACCGCGCAGCTTCGACTGGAGCTCCTGGCGCTGCTCCGGGCTCATCACGCCGAACTCGATCTCGACGCCGGTCACGCCGGGCACCGCCCCGACGGCGGCGGTGATGTCGGTGCGCAGCTTGTCCTTCAGCGGGCAGCCGGCCACGGTGAGCAGCAGCTCGACCCGGACCACGCCGTCGTCGCCGACCACGGCGGAACGGACCATGCCGAGCTCGGTGATCGGCCGACGGATCTCCGGGTCGTTGACGGTGGCCAGGGCGGCCTGAATCGCGTCGGAGATGGTGCTGACGGGTGCTGACATGTCCGCAATGCTACGTCGGTGGTCATCGGCGTCCGCCGCTGGCGGGGGCCGGTGTGAGCGAATCGATGGCCGCCCGAGGGGTGGACGGGCCGTGCCGCGAAGTGGGACGATCGAACCGAACGCCGCTCGCCTGGCCCCTTGAGGCGCACGGCGTTCAATACGTGCCGGGGCAGCCTCAGCCGTCGAAGCGCCCGTCGTGGGCGAAGTCCCCGTCGAGGTCGTCGCGGGGCTCGTCGAGCGGCTCCCCACCGGCCTGCCGGCGGGCCTCCCGCTCCTGCTGGCGGCGCTCCAGCTTCCGCCGCCGCTCGGCCGCCTCGTCCAGCTCCTCGGCCAGCCGGGCCAGCTCGGAGCGGAGGAAGTCCCGGGTCGCCACCTCGCCCAGCGCGATGCGCAGCGCGGCGATCTCCCGGGCCAGGTATTCCGTGTCGGCCTTCTGCATGGTGGCCCGCCGCCGGTCCTCCTCCAGCGCGATCCGGTCCCGGTCGGCCTGCCGGTTCTGCGCGAGCAGGATCAGCGGGGCCGCGTACGAGGCCTGGAGCGAGAGCACCAGGGTCAGGAACGTGAAGGTGTACGGGTCGAAGCGCAGGTTCTCCGGCGCCAGGGTGTTCCAGGCGAACCAGGCGGCGATCACCAGCGTCATGTAGACGATGAAGTTCGCCGTGCCCATGCCCCGGGCGATGCCCTCCGACCAGCGGCCGAAGGTCTCCGCGTCGATCCGGGGCAGCCGGAGGCCCCGGGGTGCGCGCGGCTGGTCCAGCCGCTCGGTGCGTCGCTGGTCAGCCATTGCCGCCGTCCAGGGTCTCCTCGTCGGCGGCGGGCGCGGTCGCCATGGCGTCCCGGTCCCGCCAGTCCCGCGGCAGTGAGTGGTCGAGCACGTCGTCCACGGTCACCGCGCCGACCAGCCGCATGGACCGGTCGACCACCGGCATGGCCACCAGGTCGTACGTGGCCATCCGGCGGGTGATCTCGGGCAGCGGGGTGGTCGGCCGCAGCGGGTCGATGTCGTTGACCACGATCCCGCCGAGCAGGTCGGCCGGTGGCTCCCGGAGCAGCGCCTGGAAGTGGACCATGCCCAGGTAGCGCCCGGTCGGCGTGGTGAGCGGGGCGCGGGTGACGAAGACCTGCGCGGCCACGGCGGGGGAGAGCTGCGGTTCGCGGATGCGGGCCAGCGCCTCGGCCACCGTGGCGTCCGGCGGCAGGATCACCGGCTCGGAGGTCATCACGCTGCCGGCGGTGCCGGAGGCGTAGCGCAGCAACTGGCGGACCGGGGTGGCCTCGTCCGGCTCCATGAGGTCGAGCAGCACGTCCTGTTCGGGCGGGGGCAGCTCGTTGAGCAGGTCGGCGGCGTCGTCCGGGTCCATCTCCTCCAGCACGTCCGCGGCACGTTCCCGGTCCAGCGCGGCCAGGATCTCCACCTGGTCGTGCTCGGGCAGCTCGCCCAGCACGTCGGCGAGGCGCTCGTCGTCCAGCGCGGCGGCCACCTCGTTGCGCCGGGCGTCGGGCAGGTCCTGCAGGGCGTTGGCCAGGTCGGCCGGGCGCATGTCCTCCAGCACGGCGAGCAGGTTGGCCGTACCCCGGTTGTCGGCGATGCCGCCGAGGCCGCGCACCCGGTCCCACTCCACCTGGTGCAGGTGGCCGCGGCGGGCGAGCCGGCTGGTCTGCTCGCGGACGGCGACCCGGGTCAGGGCCCACTCGCCGCCGCGGCTGCTCTCCATCGCCACGTCGACCACCGAGCCGGCCTGCCCGGTGTCCAGCTGGACCCGCCGGTCCAGCAGCTCCTGGAGCACCAGCAGCTCGTTGGGGCGCTTCTCGAACCGGCGCAGGTTGAGCGTGCCGCTGCCGAGCACCACGGCGTCCGGGTCGATGGAGGTGATCCGGTTGATGGAGAGGAAGATGCGTCGCCGCATCGGCATCTCGGCGACCAGCCCCACCACCTCCGGCGGGCGTTGGGTCGGCCGCACCCGGGCGACGGCGTCCCGGATCCGGCCCACCTGGTCGCCGTTCGGGTCGAAGACGGCGACTCCGGCGAGTCGAGCGATGTAGACCCGGTTCGGCGTGCTCACGGGCACCAGCCTAAGGGCCTAGTGTTTATCAACATGTCGACCTTGGCCTACGAGATCGTGGACGTCTTCACCGATCGCCCGTTCGCCGGCAACCCGCTGGCCGTGGTGTTCGGCGCGGAAGGGCTCGCCACCGAGCAGATGCAGGCGCTCGCGCTGGAGTTCAACCTGTCCGAGACGGTGTTCGTGCTGCCGCCCACGCAGGTCGGTGCGACGTACCGGGCGCGGATCTTCACCCCGGCCGAGGAGCTGCCGTTCGCCGGGCACCCCAGTGTGGGCGCCGCGGTGACCGCGAGCCGGCGCGGCCTGTTCGATGTGGGCAGGGTCACCCAGGAGTGCGGCGCGGGCGTGCTGCCCATCGAGGTCACCCCGACCGGCGCGACGCTCACCGGCGGGACCCCGACCCTGGGGCCCGAGCTGGACCCGGAGCCGCTGCTGGAGATGGCCGGCCTCACCGCCGTGGACCACGCCGGCCCGGCGCCCCGGGTCGCCGGCTGCGGCCTGGAGTTTCCCTACCTTCCGGTACGCCCGGACGCGGTGGCCCGCGCCAAGGTGAACGCGGCGGCGGCGGAGCGGTACGGCGTGGAGCACGTCAGCGTCTTCTCCTGGGACGCCGACACGCAAACCGCGCACGCTCGCGTCTTCGTGCCGGGCCTCGGGGTGCCGGAGGACCCGGCGACCGGCTCGGCCGCCCTGGGCCTGGGCGTGTGGCTGGTGGCCAGCGGGCTGCTGCCCGGCGAGGGCCGCTCCGAGTACGCGGTCCGCCAGGGCATCGAGATCAACCGGCCGTCCGCGCTGGCCTGCACGGTGACCGCGGCCGGCGGGGTGGCGGTGGGCGCGACCGTCGCCGGCCACGTCATGCCGGTGGCCCGGGGCGAGATCGCCGTCCCGCCCTTCGTCGGCTGAGGTGGCCGGTCGCGGCGCGGTAGCGTGCCGCTGAGGACGTGCCCGGCCGGGCCGGGATGCGGGAGGATGCCGGAGTGAGCGACGAGGTCGAGCGGACCGCCACACCGCTCGTGGACGAGGCCGTGAAGAAGGCGGCCGTCTGCTGGGTCAGCGTCGACGGCGGCCCGGCGTACGGTCTCTGGTGCCTGCCGCTGGACGGCGCGCTGCTGGTGGTGACCGGCCCGGGCGAGCAGTCCGCTCCCGGGCTGGCCGACGCGGGCGTGGCCGAGGTGACCCTGCGCGGCGACCACGGCGGCCGGATCGTCACCTGGCCGGCCCGGGTCACCCGCCTGCGACCGGGAAGCGCGGAGTGGGAGACCGCCGCGCCGCTGGTCGCCGCGAAGCGGCTGAACGCACCCGGCCCCGCCGCCGACCTGGTGGCCCGCTGGGCGGCCGAGGGCTGCGCCCTGACCCGGCTGAGCCCGGCGGGCACCGCCGTGGCCGGAGCCGACCTGCCGGCCGGCTCGCTGGCCGAGCAGCCCCGGGAGACGCCGGTGGTCCGGGCCACCCGCAAGCCGTTCCGGCTGCACAAGGTCCGCCGCCGCTGAGCCGCCGCGCCCGGTCGGTCACCCCACGGCGACCGGATCGAGCAGGTCGAGCACCTCGGTGAGCGAGGTCAGCACCGGGCCGTGCCAGCCGTGGTCGGCGTTGAACACCATGTGACCGGCCAGGTCCGGTGCGGCCAGCCGGACCGCCGTCATGCCGGCCCGCTCGGCGCCGGTGAGTTCCTGGCTGCCGCCGTCCCCGACGTAGAGGCAGTCGGTCGGCGTGAGGTCGAGCCGGTGGCAGGCGGCCAGGTAGAGCGCCGGATCGGGCTTGCAGCGCCCGACCTGCACGGAGAAGACCCGGACGTCGAGCAGCGGGGCGACCGCCAGTTGGGGCAGGAACGCCGGCAGCTCGTGGGTGCAGTCGCTGATGAGGCCGGTGCGGACGCCCTGCCCGCGCAGCGCGGCCAGCACCGGCACCGCCTCGGCACGCAACCGGGTGTCGGCGCGCACCGCCCGGTGCCGGCAGGCGACGGCGGCGCGTACCGCCTCGTCGGAGGGGTGCACGCCGGCCTGCCCGCAGACCCAGCGCAGGGTCGCCTCGGCGTTGCCGAACCGCCCGCTGGCCCGCTGGTAGTAGCTGCGGTCGAGGACGTCGATGAGGGTGTCGACCGAGCAACCGAGCAGCTCGGCGATGGTGCGGTGCGCGGACCCGCGCTGGACGCAACGGGTCAGCGTGCCGAAGAAGTCGAACAGCACCGCCTGGAACCTGGGCATGGGGGAACGCCTCCGGACGTCGAGGGGGATCGCCGGGACGCGCATGATCGTAACGGACCGATGACCGTCCGTGGTGCCGGGCGGCGTGTGAGTATTGCTCTCCGTGTCCCACCCTCCGCACCGCCCGCCGCTCGACGCACCGACCGTCGGCGCGCTCGCGCTGGCCGTCACCGCCGTCTCGTCCTCCGCGCCGCTGGTCGCGTTCGCCGCCGCGCCGGCCCTCGCCATCGCCTTCTGGCGCAACGTGCTCTCGCTGGCCGTCCTCGGCCCGGTCTCGCTGACCCGGCGGCGGGCCGAGTTCCGGGCGCTGACCGCCGGCGCGGGCCGGCGGGAGGGGCTCTTCTGCGTACTCTCCGGGGTGGCGCTGGCCGCCCACTTCGCCACCTGGATGCCGAGCGCGCAGCTCACCTCCGTGGCCGCGGCCACCGCGCTGGGCGCCACCCAGCCGGTCTGGCAGGGGCTGATCGCCCGCTGGCAGGGGCGGCGGCTGCCCGCGGCGGTCTGGGCCGGCATCGCGGTGGCCGTGCTCGGCGCGGTGCTGGCCACCGGCGCCGACTTCGGCGTCTCCGGCCGGGCGTTCGCCGGCGACCTGCTGGCCGTCGCGGGCGGCATGTTCGCCGCGGTCTACACCGCCTTCGGCGAGCGCGCCCGCGCCAGCATCAGCACCACGACCTACACCACCATCTGCTACGGGGTCTGCGGGTCGATCCTGCTGGTCGTGTGCCTGGTCGGTGGGGTGCGCCTGCACGGCTACGACGGCGGCACCTGGCTGGCGATCCTCGGCCTCGTGGCGGGCGCCCAACTGCTCGGCCACTCGATGTTCAACTACGCCCTGCACCGCGTCTCGGCCACCACGGTCAGCGTGCTGATCCTGCTGGAGGCGCCCGGCGCGGCGCTGATCGCGGGGGTCTGGCTCGGCCAGTTCCCCCGCCCGCTCGCCCTGCCGGGACTGGCGCTGCTGCTGGCCGGCGTCGCCGTCGTCATCCTGGGCGGGGCCCGGGCCGGGCGCCGCACCGAACCGGTCGCGGTGCCCGCCGACCCCGCACCGCTGGCGGACTGACCCTGCTTTCCCGGAAAGTGCTCCCCGCCGGACCGGTTTCCGTGACAGTGCGGGGGTGGGGGCGGCAGGGAACGGTGGCGACGAGGCCGAGCGGGGGACGGTCGTCACCCCGTCGGCCGAGTTCCCGCCGCTCGGCCACGAGGAGCGGGCGGCCCTGGGACGGATCGGGGAACGCTGGCGGGAGCCGCGCAACCCGGACGACCTGCCCGTCGACCCGACGCTCGGCCGCAGCGGCCGGCCTCCGCAGCCGACCCGGTTCGGCCGGCTGGCGCCGATCGAGATGTTCACCGTCGAGGAGCCGGACGAACTGGTGGCCACCGGCCCGGCTCACGTGCCCGGCTCGCGGGCCGGGCGGCTGCTCAGCCGGGCCCGCCGGACGCTGTTCGGCCCACCGATCTCCAGCGCCTCGGTGCTCTACGAGCGGATGCGCAAGCTGGTCGCCCTGCCCGTGCTCTCCTCCGACCTGCTCAGCTCGGTGGCGTACGGGCCGGAGGCGATGCTGAGCGTGCTGGTGCTGGCCGGCAGCGCCGCGCTCGGGCTCTCGCTGCCGCTGGCCGCCCTGCTGGTGGTGCTGATGATCGCGGTCGGGGTGTCCTACCGGCAGACCATTCCGGCGTACCCGCACGGGGCCGGTTCGTACATCGTGGCCAGCGACAACCTGGGACCCACCCCGGGACTGGCGGCGGCGGCCGGGCTGATGCTCGACTACGTGCTGACCGTGTCGGTGTCGGTGGCGGCCGGGGTGCACGCGGTCACCTCGGCGCTGCCCGGGCTGGCCCCGGTCACCGTGCCGCTCGGTGTGCTGGTGATCGCCGTGCTGCTGGCCGGGAACCTGCGCGGTGTGCGCACCGCCGGCAACCTCTTCGTGCTCCCCACGTACGCCTTCGTGGTCGCGCTCCTCGCGCTGCTGGTGGTCGGTTACGCGCGGGCGGCGGGCCGGGGTTTCGCGCCGGTGCCGCCGCCGGCGGTGCCGGCCGCCGAAGGGCTGGGGCTGCTGGTGGTGCTGCGCGCGTTCGCCTCCGGCGCGGTGTCGATGACCGGCATCGAGGCGGTGTCGAACGCGGTCCCCGCGTTCCGGCCCACCGAGTGGCGCAACGCCCGCACCACGCTCGGCTGGATGGTCGCCATGCTCGTCGCGCTCTTCGCCGGCCTGATCGGGCTGATCCATCTGGACGGCCTGGTCCCGCGGCCGGGCGAGACGCTGCTCTCCCAGGTGGGCCGGGCGACCTTCCCGGCCGGCCCCTGGTACGCGCTCCTCCAGGCCACCACCGCGCTGATCCTGCTGCTGGCGGCGAACACCGCGTTCAACGACTTTCCCCGGCTGCTCTTCTTCATGGCCCGGGACGGCCATGCGCCGCGCCGGTTCCTGCACATGGGTGACCGGCTGGCGTTCAGCAACGGCCTGGTCGCGCTCTGTATCGCGGCGGGGCTCATCTTCGTCGCCTTCCGCGGCAACACCGAGTCGCTGATCCCGCTCTACGCCGTCGGCGTCTTCCTCGCCTTCACCCTGTCCCAGGCCGGCATGGTGGTGCACTGGCGGCGCCACCGCGGGCCGGGCTGGCACCGGCGCCTGGCGCTCAACGCCGTCGGCGCCACCCTGTCCGGGCTGGTGCTGCTCACCGCCGCGGTGGCCAAGTTCAGCGAGGGCGCCTGGGTGGTGGTGGTCGCCGTGCCGCTGCTGGTCCTGCTGTTCCGGCGGATCCACCGCCACTACGCCACGCTGAACGAGGCGCTGGCGCTGCACCCGCCGGCCACCGCGCCGCCCGGGGCCGCCGGGTCCGCCGAGGGCGAGGAACTGCCCCAGGAGGTACGCCACCTGGTCGTCGTGCCGGTGGCCCGGCTGAACCGGGCGTCGTTGCGCGCGCTGGCGTACGCGGCGTCGCTGGGCCAGCCGGCGCTGGCCGTGCACATCGCGCCGGAGGAGGCCGAGGCGGACCGGTTCCGCGAGCAGTGGCAGGCCTGGGGTGACCACCTGCGGCTGGAGACCATCGTGTCGCCGTACCGGGCGGTGATCGGGCCGCTCGCGCACTACCTGGAGGCGCTGCGCACCAGCCGGCCCGAGCTGACGCTCACGGTGATCGTGCCGGAGGTGGTGCTCCGCCGCCGCTGGCACCGCCCGCTGCACAGCCGCGCCGAGCAGCGGCTCCGCGCCGCCCTCCGGGCGCTGCCCGGCGTGGTGGTCACCAGCGTCCCGGTCCACCTCGCCGAGTGAGCGTCAGACGTCGTGGACGTCGAGGACCTGGGTGGTGGGGGCGGCGTCGCCCAGCGCGGCCCGCAGCGCGACCCGCTCCGGGTCGACCAGGAAGGCGTCGTAGCCGGCCCGCGCCGCGAACCGGATCACGTGCACCTCGGTCTTCCCGTCCCCGGTGCGCAGCCGGCGCTCCAGCCGCCCGCCGTGCCGCCCGAGCAGGGCGAGCACCGCGTCCTCGTAGCGCCGCCCGGCCTCGGGATCGGCGCTCAGGTCGACCAGGGCGACCAGCAGGGGCGCTTCCGCGTGTTCGGTCATGCGGCGGAGTATGGCAGCGACCCGCCCCCCGGGGCACCCGGAGACGGCTCAGGCGTCGATCCCGACGGCCTTGGCGCTGGCGGTCCAGAGCCGGGCGGCGAGGGCGGGGTCGGCCGCCTTGGGCAGCGGCCGGCGGGGCCGCCGGTCGGCGTAGTAGCCGCCGGTGACCAGCCGGGCCGGGTCCTGGTTGGCCAGCCAGACGAGCGTCTCGGCGCCCTTCTCGGGGCTGCGGAACGGCAGCAGCCGCATGCCGAGGGCGACCAGCCGGCTCTCGTTGCCGAACCGGGTCCGCACCACGCCCGGGTGGAACGAGTGCGCCGGGATCTCCGGCCAGCGCCGCGCCGCCT
The DNA here is from genome assembly GCF_900091435.1 of Micromonospora chaiyaphumensis. Classification (GTDB taxonomy): domain Bacteria; phylum Actinomycetota; class Actinomycetes; order Mycobacteriales; family Micromonosporaceae; genus Micromonospora; species Micromonospora chaiyaphumensis. Next base: position 413,305 of record NZ_FMCS01000002.1, on the reverse strand, counting down.
CGGCGGTGAACAGGATGTTGGCCTGCTTGCTGGTGCCGTACGCGCGCATCGGCCGGTAGCGGCGCAGCGCGGCGTTGAGGTCGTCCGGGTCGAGCAGGCCGCTGCGGTGCGCGCCCGAGGCGGTCACCACCATCCGGCCGACCCGGTCCCGCAACAGATTGCTGAGCAGGAACGGCGCGAGGTGGTTGGCCTGCATGCTCAGCTCGAAGCCGTCGACGGTGGTGACCGGCTGGAGCACGATCGCCCCGGCGTTGTTGGCCAGCACGTCGATCCGGTCGTACGCGGCGCGCAGCCGCTCGGCGAGCCCGCGTACGTCGTCCAGCACGGCGAAGTCGGCGCGGAACAGTTCGGGCTGCTCGCCGGAGGACTCGCGCACCCGGTCCCCGGCGGCGCGCAGCCGGGCGGGATCGCGGCCCACCAGTACCACCCGGTCGCCCCGGCGCGCCAGGTCGACCGCGGCGGCCAGGCCGATGCCCGAGCTGGCGCCGGTCACCACCACGGTCCGACGCTCAGTGAGATCTTCCACAGGTCCATTCACCCCGGTCACGGCACGAGGTTACCGTGGCGTCACAACGCCCTTTGGGATCGTTAAGTTCTCGTCTTCTACCTGGTGGCGTCGGCGTGCCCGCCGGACGCTGGAAGGAGCGCACCCATGGCCGCAGTCGGTCGCCCCCGCCGGTCCTGCCTCGCGGTACCCGGCTCCAGCGTCAAGATGCTCGGCAAGGCCCAGGGCCTCCCCGCCGACCAGGTCTTCCTCGACCTGGAGGACGCGGTCGCCCCGCTGGCCAAGCCGGACGCCCGCAAGAACATCGTCGCCGCGCTGAACGAGGGCGACTGGGCGGGCAAGACCCGGGTGGTCCGGGTGAACGACCTGACCACGCCGTGGACCTACCGGGACGTCATCGAGGTGGTCGAGGGCGCCGGGGCCAACCTGGACTGCATCATGCTGCCGAAGGTGCAGAACGCCGAGCAGGTGCACTGGCTGGACCTGCTGCTGACCCAGATCGAGAAGACGCTCGGCCTGGCGGTCGGCCGGATCGGCATCGAGGCGCAGATCGAGAACGCGGCCGGCCTCGTCAACGTCGACGCCATCGCGGCCGCCTCGCCCCGGGTCGAGACGATCATCTTCGGCCCGGCCGACTTCATGGCCTCGATCAACATGAAGTCGCTGGTGGTCGGCGCGCTGATCCCGGACTACCCGGGCGACCCCTACCACTACATCCTCATGCGGATCCTGATGGCCGCCCGGATGCACGACAAGCAGGCCATCGACGGCCCGTTCCTGCAGATCCGGGACACCGACGCGTTCCGTGAGGTGGCGAAGCGCTCCGCGGCGCTGGGCTTCGACGGCAAGTGGGTGCTGCACCCGGGCCAGATCGACGCGGCCAACGAGGTCTACTCCCCGGCCCAGGCCGACTACGACCACGCCGAGCTGATCCTCGACGCGTACGACTGGTACACCTCCGAGGCCGGCGGGAAGCTCGGCGCGGTGATGCTCGGCGACGAGATGATCGACGAGGCGTCCCGCAAGATGGCCCTGGTGATCGCGGCCAAGGGCCGGGCCGCCGGGATGAGCCGCACGTCGTCGTTCACCCCGCCGTCGGAGTGACCGGTCCGGCCGCCCCGAGTTCGCACCCGGGGCGGCCCGCCGGGTTCAGTCGGTCGTGCTGTCGAAGCTGGACGGGTCCTGGTTGGCCGCCCAGACAATGAAGATCACGATGGCGATGGTGGCCAGCACGGCCAGCGCGGTGGCGATCCAGCCGACGATGATGCCGGCGGTGGCGAAGCCCTCGCCGCCCTCGCCGCGCTCCCTGATCTGCTTGCGGGACACGTGGCCGAGGATCGCGCCCACCACGCCGATGTAGCCGCCCAGGCCGTAGCCGCAGAGGCCGAGGGCGCCGATGATCGAGACGATCATCGCGGCGATGGCCAGGCCGTTCTGCTTCGGTGCGGGCGGGTAACCGTATCCGGGATAACCGGCCGGAGGCGGGTACGCCCCCGGCTGCGGATATGCGCCCGGTGCGTAACCGGCCGCGTACGGGTCGCCGCCGGCCGGGGCTGAGTAGGGCGACGCGGCGCCCGCGTAGGGGTCGGCCGCGGTGGGCTGGCTGGGGATCGGAGCGCCCGCCATCGGCAGTGTCGGGTCGGCCGGCGGGCTCGACTGCGGTCCGGCCGCCGCCGACGGGTCGTGCCAACCACCGGACGGTGGGGGATAGGTCATCAGATCATCTCCATGGACGTGGTGCGGTCAGGGTAGCCACCACCGGGCAAGTCGCAGGTACCCCTTTCCGGGTGCCGCGTTGCCCGGAACGTCCACAGCGGGCAGGATCGCGGCATGGCACTTGACGCGCGCGGTGGTCGGTCGCGACGGGACGTCAGCCGGCCGGGCCTGGTGCGCCGGCCGCGCGGCGGCGCCCCCGCCGGCTCCGCCGACCAGGACCAGCCCGCACCGTTGGAAGAACCGGCCACCATGCGCCTGGACGGCCGCGTCGCACTGGTCACCGGCGCGGGAAGTCCGGACGGCATCGGGTACGCGACCGCGCGCCGCCTGGCCGACCTGGGCGCCCGGGTGGCCATCGTCTCCACCACGCGGCGCATCCACGACCGGGCCGGCGAGCTGGGCGTCACCGGCTTCGTCGCCGACCTCACCGACGAGTCCGAGGTGGGCGCGCTCGCCGACGCGGTGGCCGAACAGCTCGGCGACGTCGAGGTGCTGGTCAACAACGCGGGCCTGGCGAGCCGGGCCAGCCCGGAGGTGCTGCGGCCGGTGGCCCAGCTGACCTACGACGAGTGGCGCGGCGAGATCGACCGGAACCTGACCACCGCGTTCCTGTGCAGCCGCGCGTTCATCGGCGGGATGGCCGAGCGGGGCTGGGGGCGGATCGTCAACCTGGCGGCCACCGCCGGGCCGGTCAACGCGCTGCCCACCGAGGCCGGCTACGCGGCCGCGAAGGCCGGCGTGGTCGGGCTGACCCGGGCGCTGGCCATGGAGATGATCGCCGACGGGGTGACCGTGAACGCGGTGGCGCCGGGCATCATCCACACCGCGGCGTCCACGATGGTCGAGATCAAGCAGGGCCTCGGCACCCCGGTCGGCCGCCCGGGCACGCCCGACGAGGTGGCCGCGGCGATCGCCTTCCTCTGCTCGCCGGCCGCCTCCTACATCACGGGGCAGATGCTGGTGGTCGACGGCGGCAACAGCGTGCGGGAGGCCGAGTTCCGCTGACGGTCAGTAGGTGCTGCCGTTGTCCGAGTTGGCCCAGATGGCCAGGCCGATCCAGCCGCAGCAGACCAGCAGGCCCAGCGCGGTGAAGACGTAGCTGAGGATCAGCCCCCAGGTGGCGAGCTGCTCGCCCTCCTCGCCGGTCTGCCGGATCTGCCGCTTGGCCAGATGGCCGCAGACGATGCCGGCCGGGGCGAAGACGAAGGCGAAGACCAGCGACAGGATGGCGAGCACGTTCGGGCCGCCGCCGCGGGGCTGCGGGCCGGGGCCGGGCGGCCCGTACTGGCCGTACGGGGGTTGCGGGGCGTACGGCGGCTGGGCGGCCCCGGGCGGCTGGTGCCCCCAGTGCGGCTGCTGCTGCCCGTACGGCTGCTGCTGCGGCTCCCCGTACGGCTGGCCGTAGGCCGGCGGCTCGTACGGCGACGGTGGCTGATCCGGCTCACCGGGTGGTTGGCTCACGCCTCCTCGCCCCCTCGCTCGCAGGTCCACGGCCCTCTCTCTTGCGGACGCTACCCGCAGCGGTGAACCTTTTCACAGCGGTTGTGTGGACTGGTCACCTTGGCTCCGCCGGTCCCGGGGCCGATACTGACCCAGCGTTCAGTTACCCACGAGTAATGCGCCGATCCCCCGGAGGCTGAGATGGCCCGACTCGCCCAGACGCCCGGCCTGACCGACGTGCAGCGGTCGATCCTGGAAACCGTCCGGGAGTTCGCCGACAAGGAGATCATCCCGCACGCCCAGCGGCTGGAGCACGCCGACGAGTACCCCACCGACATCCTCGACGGGATGCGCGAGATGGGGCTGTTCGGCCTGACCATCGACGAGGAGTACGGCGGTCTCGGCGAGTCCCTGCTGACCTACGCCCTCGTGGTCGAGGAGCTGTCCCGGGGCTGGATGTCGATCTCCGGCATCGTCAACACCCACTTCATCGTGGCGTACCTGATCTCCCAGCACGGCTCGGCCGACCAGAAGGCCCGGCTGCTGCCCCGGATGGCCACCGGCGAGGTGCGCGGCGCCTTCTCGATGTCGGAGCCCGAGTGCGGCTCGGACGTCTCGGCGATCAAGTCCAAGGCCGTCCGCGACGGCGACAACTACGTGCTCAACGGCCAGAAGATGTGGCTGACCAACGGCGCGTACTCCTCGGTGGTCGCCACCCTCGTCAAGACCGACACCGGGGCCGACTCGGTCTACGGCAACATGAGCACCTTCCTGCTGGAGAAGGAGCCCGGCTTCGGCGAGACCGCCCCGGGCCTGACCATCCCCGGCAAGATCGACAAGATGGGCTACAAGGGCGTCGAGACCACCGAGATGGTGCTCGACGGCGTCACCGTCCCCGCCTCGGCCGTCCTCGGCGGGGAGGAGAAGGTCGGTCGCGGCTTCTACCAGATGATGGACGGCATCGAGGTCGGCCGGGTCAACGTGGCGGCCCGTGCCTGCGGCATCTCGATCCGCGCCTTCGAGCTGGCCGTCGCGTACGCCCAGCAGCGCCGCACCTTCGGCCAGCCCCTCGCGAAGCACCAGGCCGTCGCGTTCAAGCTCGCCGAGATGGGCACGAAGATCGAGGCCGCTCACTCCCTCATGGTCAACGCGGCCCGGCTCAAGGACGCCGGCCAGCGCAACGACGTCGAGGCCGGCATGGCCAAGCTGCTCGCCTCCGAATACTGCGCCGAGGTCGTCCAGGAGGCGTTCCGCATCCACGGCGGCTACGGCTACTCGAAGGAGTACGAGATCGAGCGGCTGATGCGGGAGGCCCCGTTCCTGCTCATCGGCGAGGGCACCTCGGAGATCCAGAAGACCATCATCAGCCGCGGCCTGCTGAAGGAGTACAAGCTCTGAGCCGCCGCGCCGGCACCGCGTTGATCAAGAAGTTTGCGTCCGATCCCGTCACGCCGGTGACGCAAACTTCTTGATCAACGGGGCCGGGTGGGGTCCGGGGTGGACAGGTGCCGGCGGGCGCGGGTCACCAGGGCCTTCGGGTCGTCGGCGTACAGGCGGATCTCCCGGACCGGCTCGCTCGGTCCCTTGGGCAGGCGCACCGACAGTGGTTCCCGCAGCACCACGTCGACCGCGGTCTGGCTGCCGACGCCGAGGTTGAGCACCGTCGGGTCGTCCGGGTCGTACTGCACGGCGCGGCTGGACGGCAGCGACCGGTAGCGCGCCTCGACCCGGGCGACGGCGGACCACGGGATCCGCACGTCGAGCGAGACGCCGTTGCGGATGCGCAGGCCGGCGTCGTCGACCACGTGCGGGTGGAGCCGGAGGCTGGCGAACAGCCCGATCATCCAGAGCACGCCCCAGACGCCGAGCCCGATGAAGACGTGCCGGACCGTCGGCCAGCCCACGGTGTGCCGGAGGATCAGGTCGAGCACCGGGATCTCGATGACCGACAGCACGATGAACACGCCGAGGATCGGCTGCACCACGCCGACGTAGCGGAACGTCTCCGCGCCGGGCGCCACCGGGTAGGGCCGCCGCAGGACCCACCGGGCGAGGCTGCGCCACATGCCCCACTCGTAGACGACCGCACGGCGGGCCAGCCGGACCACGTCGATCTGTGCCATGTCCCGCCCACCCTCCCTTTGCATTGCAGTTGCAATGTAAACGCTGGCCGGGGAGGTGTCAATGCAGTCGTATTGTGAAAGCATGGGGGGATGCCGAAGCGGGTCGACCACCGGGAACGCCGGGCGCTGATCGCGGACGCGCTCATGCGGGTCGCGGCCGAGCAGGGCCTGGAGGCGGTCAGCCTCCGGCACGTGGCCGCCGCGGCCGGGGTCAGCGCCGGAATGGTGCAGCACTACTTCCGCACCCGCGACGAGATGATGACCTTCGCGCTCGCCGTGGTCCGCGAACGCAACGAGGCCCGGGTGACCCGGGCCGTCGCGGCACTCGGCGCGACGCCGGCACCGCGCACGCTGCTGCGCACCATGCTGGCCGAACTGCTGCCCCTCGACGAGGAACGCCGTGCCGACGGCCGGGTCGCGCTGGCGTTCCTGGCCTACACGGCCGTACGCCCTGCCGTCGCCGCCGCGCTGCACGACGAGACGGCCGCCCTGCTGGGCTTCGTCGCCGGTCTGATCCGCGCCGGGGCGGGCGAGCGGGTCGATCCGGAGCGGGCCGCGGTCGGGTTGCTGGCCGTGATGGAGGGGCTCGGCATCTACCTGCTGGGCGGGCACTACCCGCCGGCGACCGCACTGGCCGCCCTCGACACCCAGCTCGACCTGCTCTTCGGCCCCGGCGCCTGATGTCTCGGGGCTAGCCGAGGCGGGTCAGGCCTCCGGCCGCCCGTTCGATGATGAGGCAGCGGTCCTCGACGTAGTCGATACCCGCCTCCTCGGCGATCTGCCGCGCCTCGGCCGAGAAGATCCCGAGCTGCAACCAGACGGCCGGCGCGCCGATCGCCACCGCCTGCCGGACCACCTCGACGGCGTCCCGGGCCGGGCGGAACACGTCGACCAGGTCGACCGGGTGCGGGATGTCGGCCAGCGACGGGTACGCCTTCTCGCCGAACAGCTCGTCCACGGTCGGGTTCACCGGGATGATCCGCCAGCCGTGCCGCTGCATCTCCAGCGGCACGCGGTGCGCGGCCTTGCCCGGGTCGCGGGACGCGCCCACGACGGCGATCACGGCGGAATCGGCGAGGATCTGCTGGGCGGAACGCATTCCCCGAGCCTAGCCCGGCCCGCGGCGCACGGCCCGGCTCCCGGTCACAGCAGGGAGAGCTGCTCGGCCGCCGGAGCGGGGGGCGCCTCGGGCACCGGACGGTTGTCGCCGGCCTCGCCCCGGTGCAGCCCGTGCCGGCGGGCCGCCATCCGCACCCGTGCGGTCACCTCCCGCTGGTACGCCTGCGGCGCGTAGGACCCGGCCTGGTAGAGCTGGCGGTAGCGGGGGACCAGGTGCGGGTACTCCCGGGCCAGCCAGCGCGCGTACCACTCGCGGGCGCCGGGGCGCAGGTGCAGCGGCAGCGGGGTGACGCTGGTGGCCCCGGACGCGGCGATCGCGGCCACCGTGGCGTCGATCGACTCGTCGTCGTCGCTGAGCCCCGGCAGGATCGGCGCCATCAGCACCCCGACGGAGAACCCGGCGTCGGTGAGCCGGCGGACGGCGTCGAGGCGGCGACGCGGGCTCGGTGTGCCCGGCTCGACCGCCCGCCACAGCGCCTCGTCGACGAACCCCACCGAGTAGGACAGCCCGACCCGGGTCACCTCGGCGGCCTGGCGCAGCAGCGGCAGGTCCCGCAGCAGCAGCGTGCCCTTGGTCAGGATGGAGAACGGGTTGGCGAAGTCGCGCAGCGCCGCGAGGATCTGGGGCATGAGCGCGTAGCGCCCCTCGGCCCGCTGGTAGCAGTCCACGTTGGTGCCCATGGCGATGTGCGCGCCGCGCCACTTCGGGGCGGCCAGCTCACGCCGCACCAGCTCACCGGCGTTGACCTTGACGATCACCCGCCGGTCGAAGTCGGCGCCGGCGTCGAGGTCGAGGTAGGTGTGCGTGTTGCGGGCGAAGCAGTTGTGGCTGACCACCCCGTTGGCGATGAAGTCGCCGGTGCCGGTGGTGATGTCCCACAGCGGAAGCTCCAGCCCGAGATCCTCGATGCTCGCCACCCGCAGCCGGGCCCGGCACTTGAGGGCCGTGCCCTCGATCGAGCGCTTGCGGGTGACCGCCGGGTCGGTCAGGTGGAAGAAGCGCAGCCGCTCCGGCAGGCCGCCGGTCAGCCGGACCTGGCGGGCGTGGTTGAGGTTGCCCGGGTCGTCGAGCGCCCACCGGAAGTCGAACCGCTCCAGGGCGGCGCCCATCCGCCGCAGGCTCTCGTCGTCGGCGACGCTGATCCGGAACACGCCCTGCCGGCAACTGCCGACGGCGTCGAAGGTGCCGGCGAGGAGGCCCAGCCACCAGTCGTCCGTGGGCTCGTCGGCCGGGCGGATCAGTTCGGCGACCGCCTCGGCGTCACCGGGCCGGGACGTGCGGATCGCGGTCGTCGACCGGCGGCCGGCCCGGACCGGCTGGCCGGGCATCCGTTCCGTGCCGATCCCGGCGTCGGCGAGGAACCGCTCCGCGCGCTCCAGCGCCTCCTCGTCGGCGGTGGCCAGCCGGAAGCGGCTGCCCGGGTGGTCGGCGTCGCGCACGACCGCGCAGAGGTAGCCCCGCCGGTAGTCGGCCGAGCGCTTCGGAGCGGTGGCGAACCCGCCCGTTCCGAGCAGGCGGTTGCGGGTCGTCAGGTAGGGCCGCCGCCCGCCACCCCGCATGCTGCCGGTGACGTGCTTCCAGCCGCGCTCGGTGAGGAACCGGTGGTCGCCGCTGGCGACCAGCGTGGTGCCGTCCTCCAGGGTCACCCGGTAGGCCCGCTTCACCGTCGACCACTTGTCGCGCACGGTGGTGACCACGTAGTGCCGGTAGGCGCCCCGCCGCTCGGTGCCGTAGATCCGGTCGCCGACCTCCAACTCGCTGATCGGCTTCGTGCGGCCGTCGGCCATGAGGATCGGCGTGTCACCCGCGAGGCAGTACACACACGCGTGGCTGCAGCCCCGGTAGGGGTTGATCGTCCACTCGAACGGGACGCGGGACTGGCCCGGCACCCGATTGATGATCGACTTGGCCCGCACCTCGTAGAAAGTCATGCCGGCGAAGCCGGGGGTGTCGAACGTGCGCGCGATGGCGCCGGGGAGCGCCAGCGGCAGGGGTGGAGCCGCTGGCGCTGCCCCGTCGGGAGTCCCCTCGTCCGGGGGAGCGGAGAGGTTGTCCCAGCGCATGTGCTTCATTCGAACATGCGTACGAAAGAAGCGCAAGTGACCCGCCGGACACCGCGCACCGGAGCGGGGTGGGCGGGGTGCAGGATGGTGGTATGGAGACGTCGACCTTCGTCTACGACGGCGACTGCGCGTTCTGCACGCAGTGCGCGCGGGTCATCGAGCGCTGGATCCCGACCGGGGCCCGCGTGCTGCCCTGGCAGTTCGCCGACCTCGACGCGCTCGGCCTCACCGCCGCCGAGTGCGAGGAGGCGGTGCAGTGGGTCGGCGCGGACGGCGTACGCGCCGCGGGCCCGGACGCCATCGCCCGGCTGCTCGGCGACAGCAACGCGCTCTGGCGCGTCGCCGGGGCCGGTCTCCGCTTCCCCCCGGTACGCGCCGCGGCCTGGCCGGCGTACCGCTGGGTGGCCCGCAACCGCCACCGCCTGCCCGGCGGCACGGCGGCCTGCGCGGTGCCGTCCGCCGGGCGCGACTGACGCCTGACCCGACGGTCAGGCCGGCACGCCCGTGCAGGCCGCGCCGTCGATGGTGCACGCCGTGGGCGTGGCGCTGAGCGCCGAGCCGTTCACCCGGAAGGTGACCCGGACCGTGCCGTGGCCGGGCACCCCGCCGCCGTCCTCCTCCGGCACGAAGGTCCACGTCGCGCCGTCCCGGGTGGCCCGCGCCCCGGTGACCGAGGTGACCCGGAGCGACTCGCGGGGCAGCACGATGACCAGGGTCCACGTCCGCGCGGACGCCGGACCCGGGTTGTCGATCGTCACCGCGGCGCCGTAGCTCAGCAGGGCGTTCTCCTCGACGGCGAACGCGGCTCCCAGCGGGACGGGTCGCGGCGGCGCCGGGGAGGTGGTCGCCGGCGCCGCCCCGGTCGAGGGGAGCGTGGCCGGCGGCGCGGGGGCCGCGGGCGCGGCCGTGGTCACGGGCGGTGCGGACATCCGGGGGCCGGCCACGGTCGGCGCCGGCCGGTCCTCCGGCGTCCCGGTCACGACCGGCTCGGTCGCCGGCACGCCCCCGCCGGGCCCGACGGCGACCGGTGTCAACCGCTCCGGCGTGCGCAGCACCGTGACGATCGAGTACGCCGTCGCCAGCAGCACGCCCAGCGCGGCGACGATGGCCACGTAGGCGAGTCGCGAGCCGTCCCGCCGGCCGACGACCGCGCGGCGCACGGCGCCGGCCGCGGCGACGAGCCCGTCCAGCAGGATGATCGGCAGGGTCCGCCGTGGCGGGGACGGTGGTGCCGGCACTGGGCCTTTCCCCCTTCGAGTCGTCCGTCGGGCCGGAGTCCGCGGTTCCCGCCGCCCCTCAGAGCGTGCGGAGACCGTCGAGCAGCGCCTCGAGCAGTTCCCTGGACGGCGCCCCGGACAGTGACGGCGGCTCGTGCGTCTCGATCAGCCCCGCCTCCAGCAGATCGCCGAGCAGTACCCGGACGGTACCCAACGGCAGCTCCAGGTCCGCGGCGACCTCCGCCACCGACAGTGGACGCCGGCACCGCTCGACGATCCGCGCCTGCTCGGGAAACAACCGCGCGGAGGGAGGCACCGCCCGCCGGGTCACCACGAGGGAGATCAGGTCGAGCTGGCCGTGCTTGGACGTGAGGCGGCCGCGCGTCACCGTGTACGGCCGGGCCACCGGCCCGGCGTCCTCGTCGTACCACGCCTCGTCACGGTCTCCAGTGGTGCGCACCGCTGGTCCCGCCCATGACCGTCCGGGCTTCCAGGTAGACGGGCAGGGCCCGCTCGGCCTGTGCCGCGAACAGCGCCACCTCGTACGCCATGTCGCCGACGTCGGCGTCGCCGCCCATCCGGACGGTGAGGATCGCCCCGCCCCGGGTGGTGGCGACGAACACGAACGAGCGCGACATCTGCACGACGACCTGCCGCAGCCCACCGGCGAGGCACACCCGGCCGGCGGCCTGACCCAGCGCGTACAGCCCGCTGACCAGGCTGGCGAGATGCTCCGCGAGCTGGTCCGCCACGTGCCGGGACCGGCCGAGCAGCAGGCCGTCGGGGGAGAGGACCACGGCCACCTCGGCCCCGGGGACCCGGTCGACAAGGCCGTCGAGGGCGGCGGTCAGGCTGTCGGTGGCGACCGCTGAATGTGTCATACAGGTCCTCTCCCGCTGTTGCGGAGCGTTGTCGCGAGGGTGTCGGGGATGGTGGGTGCGGGCGGAACCGCCCCAGGCGGGCGGATCCGGGTGGGCAGCCCGCCCCCGTCGACCGCCGAGGCCGGCGGATGCGCGGGCGGCACACCACCGCCGGAGGGTGTGGCCGGGGTGACCAGACCGGGCGGGAGCAGGACGACGGCGGCGGTCCCGCCGCGCGGGCCGGGACGCAGCGAGACCCGGGCGCCGCACCGGGCGGCGAGCAGGCCGGCGGCGTGCAACCCGGCGCGGCCGGTGGGCGGGCCGCCCGGGGGCGGCCGGTCCAGGAGTTCGTTCGCGTCGGCCAGCGCCGCGGTGTCCAGACCCGGCCCGTCGTCGAGGATCACCACGGCACAGCCCTGCGGCCCCGGCTCACCGGCGATCCGCACCGTCGTGTGCTCCGGGGCGCAGGCCAATCCGTTCTCGATCAGCTCGGCCAGCAGGTGGACGACGTCGGTGACGCCGGATCCGGCGAGCGTCCACGGCCAGTGCGGAGCGATCAGCACCCGGTGATAGTCGGGAACCTCGGCGACCGCGCCGCGGACCACGTCGAGCAGCGGCACCGGCCGCCGCCAGCGGCGGGCCGGCACCCCACCGGCGAGGATCACCAGCTTCTCCACGTTGCGCCGCACCCGGGTGGCGAGGTGGTCGAGCCGGAACAGGTCGGCCGTCTCCTCCGCCGTCCGCTCGCGCCGCTCCATGGCGCCCAGCAGGGTGAGCTGCTCGTGCAGGAGGGCCTGGTTACGCCGGGTCAGCCGCAGGAACAGCTCGTCGGTCGCGGCCGGTGGGGAAGCCGGGTCGTCGCCGGCCCGGCGGCGGACGGCGCGGGCCCAGCCGACCAGCACGACGAGCACGGCGATGAGCCCGAGCCCCACCACCACGCCGGTCCGCGTGACCACCAGCGCGGCGCCCGGGGCGGCCCGTTCGACGCTGCCGCGTGCCGTGCTGGTCACCAGGTCCCGCAGCCCGCTCAGGGCCGGGTCGACCGCCTCCCGCCAGCCCTGCGGACCCATTCCGGCCGTGCCGTCGGCGCCCGCCGTCCGCAGCAGCCGGTCCTCGATCCGCAGCAGGCCGGCGAACCGGGGGCTCTCCACCAGCCGCTGGTGCCGGTCGCGTCCCTCGGGCGGCAGCGCCGCGACGGCCGACGTGCGGGCGTACCGCTGGATGGCCACCAGCTCGACCAGGCGGCGCCGGTCGTCGTCGCCCAGCCCACCGCCGGCCAGGGCCGCGCTCATCAGGGTGTCCTCGCGGGCGAGCAGCTCGCGGGCGCGGGCCAGCGCGACGACCGCCCGGGTCTCGGCGGAGAGTTCGTCCTCGCGCCCGCCCCACTCCGGGCCGTACACCGCGAAGGCGGTGTCGATCAGCCGGTCGTACGCCGCCACCGCGCCGGGCCGGTCGAGCCGCCCGCCGTCCACCTCGGACCGGAGGGTGGCCAGCCCGGCCAGCTGCCGGACCAGCTCGTCGGCGCGGCCCCGCACCGCGCCCGCCGTGAGCAGCCGCGGATCGTGGCCCTCGGTGAACGCGCGCACGGGGGCGACCGCGCCGTCCGTCCGGTCGCGCGCCTCCGCCAGTGCGTCCCGCGTGCGCCCGGCACCGGCGAGCGTCTCGGCGGTCAGCCGGCGTTCCGACTGGAGGGTGAGGATCAGCAGATCGGTGGGCTGGCCGAGGGTGTCCGCCAGGGCCCGGATCCGGACCAGGCCGGCCGCGTCCCGGGCGGTCAGCACCGCCGCGTACGCCCAGAGGGTCAGCAGCACGGCGGCCAGCGCGCCGAGCCTCAGCCGCAGGCCGGGGTCACCGGCCCGCCCCGCCGCCCGGTTCACCGCGGGTCCCGTTCCGGCCAGGGTCGCCGGCCGGCCACGCTGGACCGGTCGGCCACGACGGTGCGCAGCAGGGCCAGCAGCTCCGCCCGGTTGGCGCAGTTCAGCCGCGACCGCATCCGGGCCACGTGGTGCTCGACCGTCTTCGCCGAGATGAAGAGCCGGTCGCCGATCTCCCGGTAGGTCAGACCGGCCAGCACCAGCTCGGCCACCTCGTGCTCGCGGTCGCTGAGCCGGTACCGGGTGGGGCCGGTGCCGGTGTCGGCCACCGGCGCCGAGCCGTCGTCCGCTGCGCCCGTGCGGGGGGCCGGCCGGGCCTGGAGCACCCGGGCGCACTCCAGCAGGGTGGTCATGGCACGCCGGTCCGAGGTGCGGATCGCGGCCTGCCCGGCCAGGCGGGCGGCGTCCCAGCACAGGCCGGCGTCGTGCAGCCCGCGGGCGGCGGCCTCCACCCGGACCGGGTCCACGACGCCGCGCAGCACCTCGACCCAGCTCGCGGCGGCCGCGGCGGCCACCGCGGCGTACCGGCTGTGGTCGGCGGCGGCGAGCAGGGCGGCGACGTGCGCGTCGGCGACGGCCGGCTCCTCGGTGAGGATCGCGGCGTGCAGGCCGGTCCAGTGCAGCGGTGCGCTCCACAGTGCCGGGCCGCCCAGCCGGTCCAGCAGCGACCAGGCCTCCCGCAGGTAGGGCTTCAGGCGGGCCAGGTCGCCCAGCCGGGCACCGGCGACCGCCAGCTCGCCCAGCGGCAGCAGCGTGAACAGGTCCACCGGGTGCCGGACGACCGCCTCCAGCGCCGGGCCCCAACCGCGTTGCAGCGCCCCGACGTCGCTGGTGCGCCGGGCGATGCCGAGCTGGAGCGCGCTGGCCAGGAGCAGGTCGCGCGACTCCAGCGGCCGGTCGCCGGCCGTGGCCGCGGCGAGCCGGTCGGCCGCGGCGGCCGTCTGGCCGCGGACCATCAGGATCCAGGCCTGCAACAGCCGGTGGCGGCGGGCCATCAGCGGCCCACCGATTCCGGTCGTCACGGCCCGGTCCAGCACGCCCTCGGCGATGTCCAGCTCGGCACAGTGGACGGCGGTCAACGCGGCGAGCGCGGCCGGGCTGTCCGGCAGGAGCACCCGGCGCCCGTCCGGCTCCAGCAGCGCGGTCGCCTGCACCAGCCGGGACAGCGCGGTGGTCGGCGGGGCGCTGACACTCTCCCGTACGCCCTCGGCCATCAGCCGCGCGGCGCTGGCGTGCAGGGTCGGCGGCCCGCCGGCCGGGTCGTCGGGCAGGTCCGCGCCCGCGGCCGGGCGGCCGAGGGCGAGCGCTCCGACGGCGGCGAAGGCGGCGGACGGGGCGAGGCGCGACCACCGGTAGAGCTCGACGCTGCGCTCCACCTGGCCCCGGTGCGCCAGCGCCGTCGCGGCCACGGTGGCAGCCTCCGCCCGCTCGGCCGGCGGGGCTGTCGCCAGCAGGCGGTTCGCCAGCCGCAGCGCGGCCTCCAGGTCACCGGCGAGGGCGGCGGCGACGGCCTCCCGGGCACCGGCCGGCCGGCCTGCCGCGGTGGCCGCGGCGAACAGTTCGGCGGAGAGCGCGGGCTCGCCGGCCAGCGCCTCCTCGGCCGCGGCCTCCAGTGCCGCGGCCGGGCAGTCCGCCAGCGCGCGGGCCGCGCGCAGGGACCGGACCAGCGGGAGCACCGCTCCACCGCGACCGAGCTGCACCTCGGTGAGGCGGCGCCAGATCGCCGTGCGTTCGGTGGCCGGGCTCAGCGCGACGACCGCCCGCCGCACGATCGGCGCGAGCCGGCCGTCGGCCCCGAGCAGGCCGGCCGCCCTGGTGTACGCCACGAGGTCGTCCACCGCCGCCGGCTCCCGGTCGAGCAGCGGGCCGAGCAGGTCCACGGGCAGCGGCACGCCCGCGGCGACGGCCAGCAGCAGCCGCCGGACGTCCGGCGGCAGTTCCTCCAGGTCGGGGCCGAACGCCAGGATGGCCGGACGCGGCGGCTCGGACGGGAGACCGGACGGGCGCTCCGGCCCGCGCAGGCCGCCGACCAGCCGCTCGACGTCCCGTGGGACCCCGCCGGTCTGCCCGTGCACGAACGCCGCCAGCTCGCCGCCCGGAACGAGGTCGGGGACGCCGCCGAGGTAGTCGCGCGTCTGCTCGGCGGTGAACGGACCCAGCACGATCTGCTGCCCGTCCCGTTTCAGCGCGTCGGCCAGCCGGGCCAGCGCGGCCGATCGGGGCCACGGCCGGTAGCCGACCAGCACCCGATGCCGGCGGTCGACCACGAGCCGGCGCAGCGTCTCCAGCCGCGCGTCGTCCAGCAGGTGCGCGTCGTCGACCACCAGTGTGGCCTCCGGGTCGACCGGGCGGTCCGGGCTCGGGGCGCCGTCGCGCACGGTGCCGCCCGCGTCCCGGTGGGCGCGCGCCAGCTCCCGGAGCAGGACGCTCTTCCCGTGGCCGCCGGGACCCGTCACGCCGACGGCGAGGGGGTGCCCGGGATCCCTCGCGACCGCGCCGAGCAGGGCGGTCGGCTCGGGGCCCAGCACGAGCCGGGCGTCCGTGGCGGTACTCGTGATCATGACGGTCATCCTTCGCGGTCCCGGCCACGGCCCCGGGCCAGCGCGAGGCGGGACGCCTTCGGCAGGTTCAGCGGGGTGATCCGGACCGGGGGGCGGGCCGGCGGCTCGCCGTACCGGGGCTGGTCGGGTTCGGTGTGCCGCCAGGCGGGGAGGGCGGGACCGGCGTCGCTGACGGGGGCGGCGGCAGGTGCCGGCACCGGGCGGCGCGGGCGCGGGGACACCACCTGGCAGGCGGCCAGCGCCGCGCCGGTGGCGGCGGTGAGCTGGGGGTCCGGCTCCACCTCGACGGGTACGGGCAGCGCCGCGGCGAGCAGTTCGCTGACCAGGGGGATCCGGGCCGAGCCGCCGGCCAGGAGGACGGCGTCGAGCTGCGCCGGCGTCAGCCCGGCGGACTGCACGGTCCGCACCAGCAGGTCGACGGTGGTGCGTACCGCGGGCCGGATCAGGTCCTCGAACTGCGCCCGGGTCACCGGCACCCGCGCCGGTCCAGCCGGCAGGGTGAGCATGACGTCGGTCTCCGTGCCGACGGTCAGCTCGCGCTTGACGCGTTCGCACTCCGCCAGCAGCCCGTGCAGGGCGACGTCGGGGCCGAGCGCGGCGCGCACGTGTTCGGCGAGCGCCTCGTCGAAGTCGGTGCCGCCGAGCGACTCCAGGCCCTGCGGGAGGCCGAACGTCTCGTACCTGCCCCGCGCGTTGCGGCGGACCAGCGCCGCCTCGAAGGTGTTGCCGCCGAGGGCGTAGACCGCGGCCGTGGTGCCCGGGAAGCCCCGCGCGGCGTGGCTCTCGGCCACCGTGACCGTGCGGGGGAGCAGCGTCACCGCGCGCAGGTCGAGGGCCCACAGGGCCCGGTGCAGCAGGTCCCGCCGGTGCGGGCCCCACCCGGCGGGATGGCTGAGCACGACGGCCTCGGCGAACGCGCCCTCGTGCGCAGCCACGCGGTGGACCGCCCACGCCGCCAGCTCCGCGACCAGCGTCTCCGGCGGGCACGGCTCGCCGCCGAGCAGGAGGGGCACGTCGTCGCCGACCCGGCGGACGAAGTCGCGGGTGGTGCGGCTGCCGTCGTCGGTGGCCGGCTCGCCCACCACCAGCGACCCGTCGGGCGCCAGGTGCAGCACCGACGGTACGACGGCCGACCGGCCACCCAGCGCGACGGCCTCGGGACGGGCCCAGGTCTCGCCCCGCCGTCTCGCGACGGTGGCGGCCGTGCCGGTGTTCCCGATGTCCAACCCCAGGACGTACGGCATTCGTTCTTCCTCCACCGCGAGTGGCCTGGGGACGGTGTCGGCACCGTGTGGACCCGCCCCGGCGAACCCCGTGGGCTCCTACGTTCGTACCAGAGATCACCACCGACCCGGTACCCTAACTCCGGCCGGGCCGGCTCCCCCTGTCCCCCTAACGCAGGAGGGGGCGAGGGCCCTAATCGGCGGGGGCCGGTTGCGGGTCGCGCCCCGATGACCACGGCGGCCCCCCGGCCCTAGCGTCACTGTCGCGGCACGACGGTGCTGACGCTACGTTCGAGGAGAAGCCCCCATGGATTCGCACCAGACCCTGCACGACTTCGTGCTCAACCTGCTCACCGACCCCGACGCGCGGTCGGCCTTCGACCTCGACCCGGAGGGCGCGCTGCAGGCCGCGGGGCTCACCGACGTCACCGCCGCCGACGTGCAGGACGTCGTCCCGCTGGTGGTCGACTACGCCCCCGGCGCGGCCGGGCTCGCGCCGGTGGCCCCGGTGGTCGGGCAGCTCGGGCTCGACCCGCTGACGAGCGACGCCACCGACGTGGTCGGCCAGGTCCAGGCGTTGCCGTACCAGGTCGGCGTGAGCAGCTCCCACAGCGGTGTGGACGTGTCGGCCGGCACGCTGGGTGCCATCGCGGTCGACCCCGCCGGCCTGTACGCCGGGGCGTCCCTGGTCCCGGGCATCGGCCTGGGCGTCGGGCCGGGTGGGCTCGGCACCGACCTGACCGCGGTGCACGACGTGGCGGACACCCTCGACTCGGACGTGGTGGGCGCGGTGGACACCGCCGTCGACCCGGTCGTCGGGGACGTCGCCGGAACGGCCGGTGACCCGCTCGGCACCACGTCCGGCGTGGACGTGCTGCACGACGGCGGCGTGCTGGGCGGCGGCGACCTGGGCGTCCTGGGCGGCACGCAGGGCCAGGTCCACGGCGTTGTCGGCTCCCTCGGCGTCGACCAGACCCTGGGCGGGCTCGGCCTGGGCGACGGCTCGGGCGTGGTCCCGCCGGTGCACGTGCCGGCCACCGTGGACGGTGTGACGCACCAGGTGGACAGCACCCTCTCCGGTGTCACCGGCACGGTCAGCGGTGTGACGGGCACGGTCGGTGGTCTGACCGGCGGGATCACCGACGGGGTGACCGGCGACGCCGGGGTCCACGGTGACGTGCACGGCTCGACCGACGGTGGCCTGCTGGGCGGGCTGCTCTGACCGAGTGCTCAGCCCGGGACGGGAGGCCCGATCCGGCCTCCCGTCCCGGTTGGCGTTCGCGACCCTCTTGATAATTGCGCTGAAATGCGCACACTTGGTGCGTGATCGCGGGGATCTGGCTGGACGTGCTCGACGAGATCGCCCGTACGTGCGGCGCACACGGGCGGGGCGACCTGCTTCAGACGGTGCGGCAGAAGCGGGTGCAACTGCTGGACCCCCGGCTGCGCGTCCTGGTGGTCGGCGAGTCGCAGCAGGGCAAGAGCCAGCTCATCAACGCCATCGTCAACGCACCGGCCTGCCCGGTCGGCGACGGCCGCACCACCGTGCTGCCCACCGTGGTGCAGCACGCGGAGGTCCCGTCGGCGGCCCTGGTCCAGGCGCCGCCCGCCACCCCGGGCCGGTCCGCCGCGGCGCTTCCCGGGACCGGCGAGCGGACCCCGGTGCCGCTGGACCAGGTCCCCGCCGGGGTGGCCGGCACCCTCGGCCGCCGGCCGGGCGGCGGCCCCGCCTACGTCGAGATCGGACTGCCGCGCGCGCTGCTCGGCTCCGGGCTGGTGCTGGTGGACACCCCGGGCACCGAGGAGGCGGCCGCGCTGGGCGCCGCCGGACCCACCGCCGCGCCGGCCTGGGCGGACACCGTGCTGCTGGTCTCCGACTCCACCCGGGAACTCTCGGCCGGTGAGCTGACCATGCTGCTGCACCTCGCGCGGTCGCACCCGAACGTGGTGCTGGTGCAGACCAAGACGGATCTCGTGCCGGACTGGCGCGCGGTCGCCGAGCGCAATCGGCAGCACCTCGCCGAGGCCGGCGTGGCGGCGCCGGTCATCCCGGTCTCGGCGGCCCTGCGGCTGCGCGCCGCCGCCGGCGACGACCGGGAGCTGAACGCCGAGTCGGGCTTTCCCGTGCTGATCGGCCGGCTGCAGCGGGACCTCGCGGGCAAGTCCGACCGCCTGGCCCGGGCCGCGGTCGGCGTGATCGCCCGGACGGTGGTGGAACAGCTCGCCGCGCCGCTGCGCGCCGAGCTGGAGAGCCAGGAGGTCGAGGAGCAGTCCGGCCCCATCTCCCGGCTGCACGCGGCGCAGCGTGAGGTCGACGAGCTGCGTCGCTGCTCCACCAGGTGGCAGAACACGCTCGCCGACGAGATGGCCGACCTGCTCTCCGACATCGAGTACGACCTGCGCGACCGGACCCGGCAGATCCTGCGGGAGGTGGACGACGCGTTCGACAGCGCCGATCCGCTGGTCAGCTGGGACACCTTCCAGGAGTGGCTGGAGCGCAGCCTCACGGAGGCGGCGGAGGCCAACCACGAGTGGCTGGTCCGGCGCTGCGACTGGGCCGCCCGCCGGGTGGCCGACACCTTCGCCCGGTACGGCGGCGACGTGCTGCCACCCTGGTCGGTGACGGCGCCCGCGGACCCCGCCGAGGGCGTGCCGGAGCTGGAGCGGCCCGCCGTCGACCGGTTCACGACGAGCCAGAAGCTGATCAGCGGCATGCGGGGTTCGTACGGCGGCCTGCTGATGGTCGGGCTGGCGACGACGCTCGCCGGGATGCCCATGATCAACCCGCTGTCGGTGGGGGTCGGCGCGCTGTTCGGCGGCAAGAGCATCCGCGATGAGAGCAAGCAACTGCTCCGCCGCCGCCAGGCGGTGGTCAAGACGGCGATCCAGCGCCATGTCGACGACTTCTTCGTCCGGGTCACCAAGGACCGCCGGGACGCCGTCCGGCAGGTGCAGCGGATGCTGCGGGACCACTTCACGGCGCTGACCGAGGAACTCCAGGAGGGCATCATCCGGTCGTTCCGCAGCGCCAAGCAGGCCGCCGACACCGACGCGGCCGTCCGCGACCAGCGGCAGCGCGAGATCCGGCTGAAGATGACCCGGCTCGCCGGCCTCTTCGACCAGGCCCAGCAGTTGACCGGCGGCCGGCCGGCACCGGCGCCGCTGGAGCCCCGCCCATGACGGTCGGGCTGCGGCTGGACGAGGCGGTCTGGGGGTTGCTGCACGAGGCGCTCCAGCACTACCGGGACAATCCCCGGGCCACGGACCACCTGCGGCACCAGTTGGCCCGGCTGGAGCAACCGCTGCGGATCGCGATCGCCGGCCCGTGGCGGTCCGGCAAGTCGACCCTGCTGAACGCGATCATGGGCGAGGAGGTCGCGCCGGTCGACGGGGTGGACGGCAGCGCCGTCTTCACCTGGTACGAGGACGGGCCCCAGCCGAGCGCCACCGCGTACGCGAGCGGGCAGCCGCCGCAGGAGCTGGCGATCGCCAAGTCGGCGACCGGGATGCGGGTGGACCTGGTCGGCTGGCGGGCGGGCGAGCTGCGCGACATCGTGGTGCAGTGGCCGACCCGGACGCTGCGCCAGGTGACGCTCATCGACACCCCGGCCACCGGCCGCGACGAGCAGGGCCGGGCGCCGGTGATGGAGCGGGTGCTGCGGGACGCCGACGCGGTGCTGTACCTGACCCGCGACGGGCGCGACAGCGACCTGCGGGTGCTGGAGACCAGCCGGGAGAGCTCGGTCGGGCAGGCCGCCGCCGTACACGTGATCATGGTGCTGTCCCGGGTGGACGAGACCGGCGGTGGACGGATCGACGGCCTGCTGACCGCCCGCCGGCTCGCCCGGCGACAGCACCGGGACCCCCGGGTGAACGAGCTCAGCGTGCACGTCGTCCCGTGCAGCGGCCTGCTCGGGCTGGCCGGCCGGATCCTCAGCGAGTCCGACTACGCCGTGCTCGCGGCGCTGGCCCGGGTGCCCCGTCCGGAGCTGGAGACGCACCTGCTCTCGGCCGACCGGTTCCTCCGCGGCGATCTGCCCGTCCGGCTCGACACCGGGGTACGCGCGGGGCTGCTGGACCGGCTCGGGCTCTTCGGGATCCGGCTGGCGACCACGCTGGTCCGCACCGGCTGCGACAGCCGGGCGAAGCTCTCCGCCGAGCTGATCCGGCGCAGCGGCCTGACCGAGCTGCGCGAGTCGATGGCCCGCCTCCTGATCGACCGGCGGGAGACGCTCAAGGCGCGCTCGGCGCTGGCGGCCGTCGAGGCGCTGCTGCGGGCCGACCCCGGCCGGGGTACGGACGACCTGCTGGGCCGGGTCGAGCAGATCCTCGTCGGGGCGCACGAGTTCCGCGAGCTGCGCCTGCTCGCCGCGCTGCGGACCACCCGGCTCGGGTTCGACGCCGACCTCGCGGCCGAGGCGGCGCGGCTGGTCGGCGGCGACGGGGTCGGCCTGGCGGCCCGGCTCGGCGTCGAGCACGACGCGACGGTGCACCGGCTCTGGGACGTCGCCTCGGAGGCCCAGTGGCGGTGGCGGAACCGCGCGGAGGATCCGCTGCTACGGCTGGCCCAGCGGCGCGGCGCCCAGGTCGTCGTCCGCAGCTGCGAGGGGATGCTCGCCGAGCTGGCCGAAGGAGGCCGGTGACCGGCGCCGGCGGAGCCAGGCGATCGGGCGGACCTTCTCCAGGGGCAGGAAGCTCGTCATCGCCACCAGGTGCGGCGCGAACGAGATGGTGATCGTCGCGATGGTCACCAGGTGGAACGAGTAGAAGAAGCCGACGGCGGCCAGCCGCCACCGCTCCCGCAGCAGGAAGACCACCGGGCTGAGCAGCTCGAAGGCCAGGATGCCGAACTGGGCGACGATCAGCAGGTGCGGCACCTGGGCGATCACGTCGGCCAGGTCGGTGCCCCGCCGGATGATCGCCCGGGCCAGCACCGAGCCGGTGGCCCAGTCCAGGCCGCCGAAGCGGAACTTGGCCCAGGCGGCCAGGAAGTAGGTGCAGATGACCCCGATCTGGGTGACCCGCAGCGCCCAGCCGCCCGCCTCGGTGCGGGTCGGGTCGCCGTGCCGGGCCCGCCCGGCGGTGGGCAGCGCGGCCAGCGCGACGAGCAGCCCGAACCGGTCGTGGTCGACCTTGCCGTAGCTCATCGCCACGATCATCCACTCGAAGTAGAGGGCGAAGACCGTCCAGCCGAGCAGCCGCGGCGCCCGGCCGGTGGCGGCGAGCAGGGAAACCGCCAGCAGTACCCAGAAGATCACGCCGACCAGGGCCGGGGTGGGTGTGGGCAGCGGGAGCAGCCGGCCGATCAGCAGCGGCTGGTAGAGGTCGCCGGGCACGTCGACCCGGGTGCGTACCCAGGGGGTGAAGACCACCAGGTCGGCGGCGACGAAGAGGTAGACGAGGGTGCGGAAGGCGGCCACCCGGCCGCGCGGGACCGCCTCGGTCAGCCAGCCGGTCACGGGACGGTCTCCCAGCGCACGGTGGTGCGGTCGGTCCAGCGGCCGGTCGGCCGGCCACCCCGGATGTCGTACCAGCGGACCACGATCCGGACCTCGACCAGCGCGGGTGCGGCCGGGTGGCGCTCGGCGTACGCCTCGGCGACCTGGCGCAGCAGGCTCGGGTCGGCGGCGTACCGGTCCTGCTGACCCTCGATCTCGGCGCGCCGGATGCCGGTGGCGTCCTGGCCGAGGGGCACCACGGCCCCGGTGCGGTCCACGCCCTCGACCCGGGTGTCGGGGGCGGGCGCGTCCGGCGGGTCGGAGGTGGAGTACATCCGGAACGGCCCGAACGGGAAGTCGTCGTCGACGCCGCGCACGGTGCCGAGGAGGAGCAGCGCCAGCCCGAGCAGCGTGGCGCCCAGCCGGACGGCACGCCCGCGGGTGGTCAAGGTCTCCATCGGCTGGTGACGTTACGGGATGAACGTGTCCGGAAGGCGTCGGTCCGTCGTCCATTCCTCGCTGCCCGTGTCGCCCTTTCCGGGCGGCCCGGACGACACCGGCCGGGCCCCCGTGGGGGGCCCGGCCGGTGTGTCGGAGCCGGTGGCTCAGTGCTTGTGGCCGTGCTCGGCGAGCTTCTTGCGGACGTCCTCCATGTCGAGCTGCTCGACCTGCTCGATGAGGTTCTCCAGCGCCGACTCGGGCAGGGCGCCCGGCTGGGCGTAGACGATCACGCCGTCGCGGATGGCCATCACCGTCGGGATGGAGCTGATGTTGAACTTGGCACCCAGCTCCTGCTGCGCCTCGGTGTCGACCTTGCCGAAGACGATGTCCGGGTGCTTCTCGGACGAGCGCTCGTAGACGGGGGCGAAGCGCTTGCACGGGCCGCACCAGTCCGCCCAGAAGTCGAGCAGCACGATGCCGTCGCGTTCGGTCACCTCGTCGAAGTTGGCCGTGGTCAGCTCAACCGTTGCCATTGCACTCTCCGATCAGCGCGGATTTCCTACGTCCGGTGGAACCAGGGTGGATGCCTCCGCATTCCCGTGACGTGCGCGACGAAACACTCCGCAGCCCGGCGGTGACGCTGCGAGGCATCGAGCGAGGTCTGTCCGCCCCGTCCTGCGGAACGCAAGTGCATGCCGCATTTGCGTGACGGGACGTGATGGGAGCGCTTCCAGCGCGATCACGCGGCGTGCTCGCTACGAATCGGTAACTTGACGCTTGACAAGCGGCGATCCGGCCCGCGGAGATCGCTTGTGGAGTGATCGCGAGTCACTACGAGTAGTGTTACGAAAAGATAAATGTGACGTCCGTCTCTGTCGTTGCAGTACCGGCGTACGGCAGAATCTCTCGCATCAGAGCGTGGGCGGCGGGTGCCGGGGAGGGCCCCGCCGCTCATTGCGTCTCCACCCGGGTCGGTCCGGGTGTGACTTTTCCGCACCGGCGGCGCCCCGCCCTTCGCCTTAACAAGCGGTAAGGCATGCTGTGCCGAACTCCATCGCCGCCCGTCGAAGGGGACAAGGATGCAGTTCGGCCGCTACTACGAGGAGTTCGAGGTCGGCGCCGTCTACCGGCACTGGCCCGGCAAGACGGTCACCGAGTACGACGACCACCTCTTCTGCCTGCTCACCATGAACCACCACCCGCTCCACATGGACGCCCACTACGCCGAGTCGGCGAGCCAGTTCAAGCGCAACGTGGTGGTCGGCAACTACATCTACTCGCTCCTGCTCGGCATGTCGGTGCCGGACGTCAGCGGCAAGGCGATCGCCAACCTGGAGATCGAGTCGCTGCGGCACGTCGCGCCGACCTTCCACGGCGACACCATCTACGGCGAGACCACGGTGCTGGACAAGCGGGAGTCCGCCTCGAAGCCGGACCGCGGCGTGGTCGCGGTGGAGACCCGGGGCTACAACCAGGACGGCACGCTGGTCTGCGTGTTCCGCCGCAAGGTCATGGTCCCCAAGAAGGAGTACGCGGCCGCGGCCCTGCCCGAGGGTGTCGACCCCGAGCGGCCCAGCTTCCCCGAGCCGCGCTGACCCCTCCCGTACGCCCGGAAGGGCCCCTTTTCCGATCCGCGGGGAAGGGGCCCTTTTCCCGTTCCGGGGCATATGCTGACGCCGGAGGTCACCATGAGCCACTCCGTCGCCGGAGAGCCGCCCTCTGCCGGCCGCCGTGCCGCACCGCTGACCACCGCCGTCTACTCCGCGGCGGAGTGGGACCTGCTGACCGGCCTGCCGGGCCGCGTCCTCGTCGCCGCCGCCACGCCTGGTCCGGGGCGCCCGCCGCGCGGAGTCGCCGCCGGGCTCGCCGGGCTCGACGCGGTGGCCGCCGGCCGCGCCTTCGACAGCGACCTGATCCGGGCCGTGGTCGCCGCGATCTACGCCCGCCACGACGGCGCCGCCGAGCGGGACGAGCGCCTGACCGACCTGGTCGACCTGCTCGCCGCCGCCCGCGCCGCCGTGCGGGTGCTGCGGCGGCGCGCCGACCCCGCCGACTCGGCCGCGTACCGGCAGTGGGTGGAGTCGGTGGCGGCCCGGGTGTGCCGGGCCGGCGAGGCCGTACCGAGTCCCGCCGACCGGCGCTTCCTCGACCGGCTCGCCGGCGCGCTGGACCTCCGCTGACCGCCGAACCCGTGGCGTCCGGCCCGCCGGACGGGCCGTACCCTCTTCAGACCGTGACCGACGACCAGCTCGACGTGGGTGTGGGGCCCTGGCCCGGCGACCCGCCGGACGACCCGCGCTACGACCCGGAGCTGCTCGCCCGGGGCGACCGGCGCAACGTCGTGGACCGCTACCGCTACTGGCGGCGCGAGGCCGTGGTGGCCGACCTCGACCGGCGCCGGCACGACTTCCACGTGGCCGTCGAGAACTGGCAGCACGACTTCAACATCGGCACGGTGGTCCGCAACGCCAACGCCTTCCTCGCGGCCGAGGTGCACATCGTCGGGCGGCGGCGGTGGAACCGGCGGGGCGCCATGGTGACCGACCGCTACCAGCACGTCCGGCACCACCCGACCATCGAGGAGTTCGTGGCCTGGGCGGCGGGGGAGCGGCTGCCGGTCGTCGGCATCGACAACCTGCCCGGCTCGAAGCCGCTGGAGACCGGCACCCTGCCGCGCCGCTGCGTGCTGCTCTTCGGCCAGGAGGGGCCGGGCCTCTCCGAGGTCGCGAGGGCCGCCTGCGACCAGCTCTTCTCGATCGCCCAGTACGGCTCGACCCGCTCGATCAACGCCGGCGTGGCCAGCGGGATCGCCATGCACGCCTGGATCCGGACGTACGCCGGGCCGCCACCGGAGTGACCGATCCGGCCGCTCCGCTTGACGCCCCGCCGGTCCGGGGTGACCGTGAAGGCGTGAGTGTCGCGGTGAGTTGTCCCAGGTGCGGGGGCCCGGTCCGGGAGCCGGACCTGATGCACGGCGAATACCGGTGCCTGCGCTGCGGTCCGGTGCCGCCGCTGCACGTGCCGGGGCACATCGGTGCCGAGATCATGGCGAGCGTGGTGGAGCGGGTGGCCGCCGACGCCGATCCGGCCGGGCGGCCGGGAATGCCGCTCTGGTGCCCGTGGCCGTTGCCCACGGGGTGGACGCTGACCGGGGTGGCGTGGGTGGGGGACGACCGCTCCGGGGTCCGCGCCACGGCGGTGGCCTGCGCCGGTCCGGCCCCCCTGGACGGTGGACCGGCCGACCTCCTCTTCGTCGCCGAGGAGCCGGGTGTCGGGCTGGGGTCCCGTCTCGCCGGCCTGCCCGGCCCCGACCCGGGGCCCGAGGTGGCGGAGGCGCTCGCCGATCCCGGCCCTGGTCACCCCGAACGGGTGCCGCACGCCAAGATCCGGGTGGGCGGCCACCCCACTCCACTGTGGCTCGTGAATTCCCCGACCGATCGAAGCGCGTACGCCGGCGAGGCTCGGGGAATGTGGCTCCATGCGATAGCCTGGCCGGCGAGCGCGGGTCACCTCCTCGCGGAAGAAGTCGTGCTGCACGACCTCACCGAGTGGACACCGCCCGAGCTCGTGTACGGCGCACCATCTCCGTACCTGCACGGGCGGGCCTGACCGGCCGGCACCGGCGGGTCGGGGAACAGACGCAGATATTCACTCTACGACACCATACTGATACTCTGGGTGCCGCTGCGGTAAACGGACCCGGCTCCGCGCGAGAGGATGGCCCGCTATGGTCAAGAAGGTCCTCACCTGGGCCGGCATCGCATTCTTGATCTTCTTTGTCGCCTACCGGCCGAACTCCGCCGCCGACGTGTTCAAGTCCCTGGGCGGCGGCATCATGGACATCGCGCAGGGCTTCGGCGACTTCTTCACCAACCTGGTCGCCTAACCGCCCATGGGAAGCCCCTCCGGTCCACCCTTCGACCCCGACGATCCCGACCGGGAGCGCCGGGAGCGCGACACCGAGCCGATTCCCCGGATCGACCCCGACGACGGTCCGGGCTTCGGCGCGGGCACCGGCTACGGCCCCGGTCCCTCCCTTTCGGACGACGCCGCCTTCGGAGACGGCCCGGCCTACGCCGGGGAGGGGCGGTCCGGCCGCGGCTGGATCCGCGACCCGGAGGCCGGCTACCAGAGCCCGCAGATCTCCGAGGAGGAGCTGGCCGGCCTGCGCGCCGACGCCTCCGGCATGGCCCCGCGCCGGGTGCTGCCGATGGAGGACGAGCCGAGCGCCCTGGCGGCCCGCTACCTCTTCCCGACGGAGCGGTTCCGGGGCGAGTGGAAGCGGCACTGGGTCCACCTCTCCACCCCGATCATCGTCGGCATCGCGGCGACCTTCGTGCTCGGCTACCTCTCCGGCTTCCTGGCCGGGCGCGACGTCGGGGCGCTGACCACCGTCGCCGTGCTGCTCTGGTTCGCCGTGATGGGCTGGGTCGCCTGGCGGGTCGCCGACTGGTGGTACGACCGCTTCATCCTCACCAACAAGCGGGTCATGGTGGTCAACGGGATCATCACCCGCCGGGTGGCCATGATGCCGCTGGTCCGGGTCACCGACATGAAGTACGAGCAGACCCCGACCGGCCGCGCGCTCAACTACGGCACCTTCGTGCTCGAGTCGGCCGGCCAGGAGCAGGCGCTCCGCGAGATCAAGAACCTGCCCAACCCGAACGAGCTCTACCTGCGCGTCGTGGAAGAGATGTACGAGCCGCAGGCCGTCGAGGCGCGGATCGGCAAGGAGCAGGACGAGGCCAAGGCCGACGACGGCGCCTGAAGCTTTCTGTCCGAACATCGGAGGAACTGCGCACCTTTTGCCGTCGCCCCACCGCGCTCTACCGTGGGAGCCTGCCAGGCAGGACGGGGTGTGGAGGTGTGCGTGGCCAGCAGGGATCCGCTGGAGGAGGAGTTCCGCGACTTCGTCGCGGCCCGCTCCGGCGCCCTGCTGCGCACCGCGTACCTGCTGGCCGGTGACTGGGCCACGGCCGAGGACCTGCTCCAGACCGCGTTGACCAAGACCTACCTGGCCTGGAAGCGGCTCGGCGGGATCGACGCCATCGAGCCGTACGCCCGCCGGGTCCTGGTCAACACCTCGACCAGCTGGTGGCGCCGGCGCTGGCACGGTGAGCGCCCGACCGAGGTGCTGCCCGAGCGGGCCGGGGTCGACGAGATCGAGCAGCAGCTCGACCGGGACGCGCTGTGGCGGCACCTCCAGGCGCTCCCGGCCCGGCAGCGGGCCGTGCTCGTGCTCCGCTTCTACGAGGACATGTCCGAGGCGCAGACCGCCGCCCTGCTGGAGATCTCCCCGGGCACGGTCAAGAGCCAGACCTCGCGGGCGTTGAACACGCTGCGCCGCCGGCTCGGCTCCGAGGCCGCCCTCGGCCTGCCGGCCGCGCCAGAGGAGCAGGTCACTCCGCCCGCGCCGCGCACCCCACCGCGGGTGGTCCGGCAGCCCGCCGCGCCGCCGCCCGCCCCGGCGCCGCCGCCCGCGCCCGCGCCGCCGGTTGTCCGGCCGGCGGCGCTCCCCGACGCGGCTCCCGCGCGGCCCGCCGCGTCCGTCCCGGTGAAGTCCCGATGAGCCGCACGTCAGGAGACTGCGACAACCGGACGGGCGGCCCGAAGCGTCAACTACCCGTGACCGAGGACGAGCTGGAACGGGCGCTGCGGCAGACGCTGGCCGGCCGCGTCGCCACGTCCCGGCCGCTCGCCGCCGATCCGGCCGGCGCCGCGCTCCGGCGGGCGCGGCGGACCGCGCGGCGTCGCACGCTGACCGGGCTCGCCCTGGCCGGCGTGGCGACCGTGCTCGTCACCACCGGCATGGCCCAGCTCGGCGGGCCCAGCGGGCACGGCGGCACGCCGACCGTGGTGCTCGGTGACCCGGACGGGTTCTCGCCCTCACCGCTGCCCACGACCGCCAGCCCGGTGCCCGGCCCGGGCCCGGTCCGCGCCGAGCTGGACCTGATCGTCGGCTCGTGGCTAGACACCAGCGGGGGCGAGCGCCGGGAACTGACCGGGGTGAGCGGCGTCGAGCGGGCGCAGCGGGTCCCGGACTACGGCGGCTGGCTCGTCACGTCGGCGGCCACCGCGGCCGGCCGTACCCTCTGGTGGGTGCCGCCCAACGGCAGCGACCCGCAGGTGCTGCTCGCCGGGGCGGACGCCGTGGTGGTGTCCACCGACGGGCGGCAGGTCGCCTGGCGCGACGGCGGCTACCTGGCCGCCGCCGGCGTGGTCGGGGGCCAGCTCGTGGCCAGCACCCGGACGACGGCCCCCGCGGGCGCGACGCCGGTCGGCTTCGCCGGCGACGCCGTGCTGATCCGGCAGCCCGACCACGGCGGGGTCGGCGTCTGGCGACGGTCCGCCGGCGGGACGCCGGGCGGGGCCAACCGGGACGTGCTCACCGTCTACGGCACGCTGCCCGACGGCCGGGTGGTCGGCCTGGTCTCCGCCGGCACGCCCCGGCGGCCCTGCGTGGCCCTGCTCGACCCGACCCGCGACCTCGCCCCGCTCCGCACCGGCTGCGGTCCGGCCGTGGCCACCGACGGCCTCGGCGGGGTCTCCGCCGACGGGCGGTGGCTGCTGCTCAACGCGCGCACGAGCGCCCTGCTGGTCGACCTGGCCGGCCTGGGCGCCGGCGCCACCAGCCACCCGGCCGGCCCGGCGGTCGCCGGGGCGGTGGCCTGGACCCGCAGCGGAGCCGCGCTCCACGTCGACGCCACCGGCGGCCTGGTCCGGGTCCGGCCCGACCGGGTGCTGGCCGGCGAGCCTCCCACCACCTCGGCGCTCGACGGGGTGGGCCCGGACGAGCGCCTCGTGGTGGTCGCCGACACCCGCTCCTGACCGGGGCGTAGCGTCGGCGGGGTGAGCGCGGCCGCCCGGATCGACCTGCACACCCACTCCACCGCCAGCGACGGCACCCTCGGCCCCGCCGAGCTGGTCCGGGCCGCCGCAGCGTCCGGTCTCGACGTCGTGGCGCTCACCGACCACGACACCACGGCCGGCTGGGAGCCCGCCGTGGCGGCACTGCCGCCCGGGCTCACCCTGATCCGGGGCGCCGAGCTCTCCTGCCGCTGGTTCGGTGTCGAGCCGGCGATCCCGCTGCACCTGCTCGCGTACCTCTTCGACCCGACCGAGCCGGACCTCGTCGCCGAGCTGGCCCGGGTCCGGCGCGGGCGGGAGGAGCGCGGCGAGCGCATCGTGCGGCTGCTCCAGGCCGACGGGATCCGGGTGAGCTGGTCGGAGATCCTGGCCGGCGCCGCCGGGGGCACGGTCGGCCGGCCGCACATCGCGCAGGCGCTGATCCGGGCCGGGCTGGTCGCCACCACCACCGAGGCGTTCGGGCCGCGCTGGCTGGGCGAGCGGTACCGGCTGCCCAAGGAGGACATCGACGTGTTCCGGGCCGTGGCGCTGGTCCGGGCGGCCGGCGGGGTGCCGGTCTTCGCCCATCCCCGGGCCAGCCGGCGGGGCCGGATCGTGCCGGACGAGCTGATCGTGGAGCTGGCGGCGGCCGGGCTGGCCGGCCTGGAGGCCGACCACGAGGACCACAGCCCGGCCGAGCGGGAGCACGTCCGCGCACTGGCCGCCGAGCTGGGGCTGCTGGTCACCGGTTCGTCGGACTTCCACGGCACGCACAAGACCGTCCGGCTCGGCGCGTTCACCACCGGGATCGAGGCGTACGAGCGGATCGTCGAGCTGGCCCGGGGGGTGACCCCGGTCGCTTCGAGCTGAAGCCTTGCGGCCACGCGGCTACCGTGTCCGAGTGGATCTCAAGCTCTTCGGCGAGGTCTTCGTGACCCTGCTGGTGATCGTCGACCCGCCCGGCATGATGCCGATCTTCCTGGCGCTGACCGGCCCGCTGGCCGCCCGCGACCGGAACCGGGCCGCCTGGCAGGCCGTCGCGCTGGCGCTCGGGGTGATCGTGGTGTTCGCCGTGGCCGGGCAGACGATCCTGGCCTACCTGCACGTCGACCTGCCCGCGTTGCAGGCCGCCGGCGGGCTGCTGCTGATCCTCGTCGCGCTGGAACTGCTGACCGGCAAGTCCGACGACCCGAACCAGCAGGCCACCTCCAACATCGCGCTGGTGCCGCTGGGCACCCCGCTGCTGGCCGGCCCCGGCGCCATCGTCGCCACCATGCTCTTCGTGCAGCAGGCCGGTGGCTTCACCGACTACCTGGCCATCGCCGCCGCGATCGTCGCCGTCATGGTCGCCGTCTGGGTGGTCCTGCGCTTCTCCGGCGGCATCGTCAAGGTCCTCCGGCCGGGCGGCATCGAGGTGCTGACCCGGATCGCCGGCCTGCTGCTGGCCGCCATCGCCGTGCAGCTCATCGCCGACGCGATCGCCGCGTTCGTCACGCAGTACCTCACCATGGGCTGAGCCGTCTCGGCACTGTCGTAGGCGGATGGCAGGATCTCAGGCGTGCGACGACCCTCCCCGACCGGGCGACCCACCGGCGGCCGGCCACCCCGGCCCCGGGCCGAGCAGGCCGAGCAGCTCGGCTTCGAGGGCATGCCTGAGCGGCTCTTCGTCTGCACCCCCAGCAAGCTCGGGGCCTACGCCGACTGCCCCCGGCGCTACCGCTACTCGTACGTGGACCGCCCCGCGCCGCCCAAGGGCCCGCCGTGGGCGCACAACTCGCTGGGCGCCAGCGTCCACACGGCCCTGAAGAACTGGTACGCGCTGGCCCCCGACCGCCGCCGCCCCGAGGTGCTGGGCACCCTGCTCAAGGGCACCTGGGTCCGCGAGGGCTACCGCGACGACGAGCAGGAGCGGGACGCGTTCCGGCGGGCGCTGTCCTGGCTGGAGTCCTACGTGGCGGGGCTCGACCCGGCCGACGAGCCGGTCGGGGTGGAGCGGGTGGTCGCCGTGAAGACGGCGGTGCTCGCCTTCAACGGTCGCACCGACCGCATCGACTCCCGCCCCGGCCCCGACGGCCGGCCAGAGCTGGTCATCGTCGACTACAAGACCGGTCGCACGGGCCTCGACGGCGACGACGCGCGGGGCTCGCAGGCCCTCGCGCTCTACGCCTACGCGGCCGAGCGGGTGTTCCGCCGCCCGTGCCGCCGGGTCGAGCTGCACCACCTGCCCACCGGCACGGTCGCCGCGCACGAGCACACCCCGGAATCGTTGCAGCGGCAGCTCACCCGCGCCGAGGACACCGCGCGGGACATCATGGCCGCCGAGCGGGCCGTGGCCGACGGCGCCGACCCCGACGAGGCGTTCCCCACCGAGCCGGGGCCGCGCTGCGGCTGGTGCGACTACCGGCGCACCTGCCCGGCCGGCGCCCGGACCCCGGCCAAGGATCCGTGGGCGGCCGTGGAGCGCCCCGCCGAGCCGGCCGCCGACCAGGACTGAGCCGGGGCGGCCGTCCAGCAGGACTGCCGCCGGGCCCAAGCCGCGGCGAAGCGGCCGTCGACCAGATCGCGCTGCTGGCGGTTCAGGCCGCGGCGACGCGGGCGGCCCGTTCCTTGGCGGCCTGCAGCAACGGGCCCTCGCGATAGCGCCGTGGCACCGCCGCCAGGGCGAGCCGCAGGGCGCGGACGCTCAGGTCCGCCGAGAGCGCCGTGGTGGGCAGGCCGAGGCCGCCGTACAGCCGCTGGGCCCAGGCCGGCAGCAGCGCCAGCGCCGTGCCGGCGATCCCCAGGTACGCCCAGCGCGGCGGACCGAGGTGCAGGCCGAGCCGCACCGGCAGGCTCAGCTTCCACGGGATCGGCGGGGCGGTCAGGAAGAGCGCGGTCTCCGCCGCCTCTCTGGTCATCCGCAGCTCGGGGCGGACCCGGCGGTAGTAGTCGGCCACCTCGGCGGCGGTGCCCGGCACGTCGGCCGGGTCCAGCCCGACCAGGGCCGCCGCCCGGCGCTGCTCGGTGTAGTAGCCGTCCACCTCGTCGTCGGTCAACGCGAGCCCGGCCCGCCGCGCGGTGCTCACGAACGACTCGACCTCGGTGACGTGCACCCAGCGCAGCAGATCGGGGTCGTCGATGCGGAACTGCTCGCCGGTGAACGGATCGGTGGCCCGCATGCGGGCGTGCAGCGTACGCAGCCGCCGGCCGGCCGCCTCCGCCTCGGCGGTGGTGCCGTAGATGGTCGTGGCCACGTAGGTGGCCGTGCGGACCAGGCGACCCCAGGCGTCCGTCTTGTAGTTGCTGTTCTGGGCGACGCCCGCCATGGCGCGAGGGTGCAGCGCCTGGAGGTAGAGCGAACGCAGGCCGGCGACGATCAGGATCGGCTCCTCGTGCACCTTCCACGTGACCGATCCCGGACCGAAGAGGCCGAGGTCATCGGAGTCCACCGACCAAGAGTGCCACGCGCCGGGCGCACCCGGCCGTCTCCCGGCCCGAGGCGGTCAGTCGTCGGCGGAGCGGCGGGCCTGGCAGGCCGGGCAGAGCCCCCAGAAGGTCACTTCCGCCTCGTCGACCTCGAAGCCGTGCGCGACGTTCGGGTCGAGGCAGGGCGCGTCGCCGGTGGCGCAGTCGACGTCGGCGATCTCGCCGCAGCCCCGGCACACCACGTGGTGGTGGTTGTCGCCGACGCGGGCCTCGTAGCGGGCGGGACTGCCGGCCGGCTCGATCCGGCGGGACAGCCCGGCCCGGGAGAGCGCGCCGAGCACGTCGTAGACGGCCTGGGTGGAGACCGAGTCGAGACGCTCGCGGACCCGGCGGGTGATCTCGTCGACCTCCAGGTGACCGCCGGCGGCGAGCACGTCCAGCACGGCGAGGCGCGGTCGGGTGACCCGCAGGCCCTTCGACCGGAGCAGCTCCTCACCTGTGGACATGCGTCCATGACAGCACGGTGCCCCTTGGCCGACAAGCGAGCGTGACCACGGGTGGTCCGAACCACAGGTGAACCGCGCCGGTGAGCCGTGCGTGTGTCGATGTACGGAAGCGTGCCGGCGGATCATGACGTCGTACGCTGGCCGCGCGATCCCGTCCACTCGCCGGAGGTGTCGGTGTTCAGGGAAGTCAACGGTCTACCGGGCCACGTCCTGGTCGTACACGCCGCGGTGGTGCTGGTGCCGCTGCTGGCGTTGCTCTCCGTCGCGTACGGGGTGCTGCCCCGCTGGCGGCCCCGGATGGGCTGGGCGGTGGCGGTCCTCGCCGTGCTCACCCCGATCGTCACCTGGGTGGCGACGGAGTCCGGCGAGGAGCTGGAGGAGGTGCTGCGTAGTCGCGGCTACCCGCCCGAGGGGCTCCAGAAGATCCACGAACACTCCGAGTACGGCGAGAACCTGTTCTGGTTCACCGTCGGGCTGGCCGTGGCGGCGCTCCTGCTGCTGCTGGTGACCAGCGGCCTCGCCCGGACCCGCGACCTGCCCCGCTGGCTGCCCCTGGTGCTCACCGCCGTGGTGGTCGTGCTCGCCGTGTTCGCGCTGATCTACGTCTACCTGACCGGCGACAGCGGCGCCAAGATGGTGTGGAGCGGCATCGTCTGACCCGGTCCGGCCGGGCCGGCTCGGTGGCGGCGGTCCGGCTGGCGGTGGCGGCGGTCCGGCTGGCGGTGGCGGCGGTCCGGCTGGCGGTGGCGGCGGTCCGGCCGGCGGTGGCGGCGGTCCGGCCGGCTCAGAAGAGCAGGCGCGAGCAGAGCAGGCAGGTGAGCAGCACCAGCACGACGCCGACGACGGCGCCGATGCCGTAGGTGAGCCGCTGCGCCTGCCCCTCGGCCTGGTCCATGGCGGCCATGTCCTGCGGCGGGAGCCGGCGCGGCGGCGTCGGCTGCACGTGCACCGGCGGCCGCCAGCCGGGCGGTGGCGGAACGGTCGGGGGCGGGCCGGCATACCCGGCCGGCACGCCACCAGGACCCCAACCACCGGCCGGGGCGGCGTGCTGCGGCCACCCACCGGCCGGGGTGGGCTGCTGCGGCCCGCCACCAGGGGCGGCGTGCCCAGGCCACCCACCCGGCGGGGTGGGCTGCTGCGGCCCCCCACCGGGGGCGGCGTGCCCAGGCCAACCACCCGTAGACCCGGCCTGCCCGGGCCAGCCGCCGGCATGGGCCGGATCCTGGCCGGGCCGCGCCCACGGGCTGTCGGTGTGGCCGGCGCGCGACCAGGGGCTGGCCTCTTCGGGCGAAGCGTCGCCGGTCGAGCCGTCCGGCTGCTCGCTCTCGATCGCCGAGCCCCGAGGCGGATTCTCGCCGGCTGCCGTGCCGACCGCCTGTTCGGTGCCGGCTGGTTGGCCGGTGCCGGGCCGGTCCGTGGCGGCGGATTGGTCCGTGCCGGGCTGGTCGGCGTCCGCTGGTTGGGTGGTGGCAGGGCGGTCCGCGCCGGCCGGTTGGTCCCGGCGTCGCCAGATGTCGTCCTCAGGGCTGCCACCGCTCGGCGTCGTCACGCCGTCCGACGCTACCAACGGCCCGGCCGGTCGGCCGCCCGACGCGGCGGGCCACCGTGTCACCCGCTCCGCCGGTCCGTGATCGACTCCGCCTCGGCGAGGTGGCGGCATCGGGGGGCGTCGGATATCGCAAGCTCGGCGACCTGGAGTGGACCAGGGCGGGTGGAACCCCCCGTGCCGCGGGTCTGGGGTGTGGAGCACATCGGGCGCTCCGGCGTGAGCGGTCGAACCGTTCCCCGTCCGGCGGTATCCTTGCCGCTCGTGAGCGATCCCGGCATTCGTGTCCCGCGCGGCGACGACGACCGCGTGGTCGACCTCAGCGAAGACTTCGTGGTGCTGCCCGAGCAGACCACCGACGACACCGACCGTGGCTGGGGCGAGCGCTCGTCCGGCAACGACGACTGGCTGCTGGCCGAGCGCCCTCCGCACTGGGGCTGAGCCACCGGCCGGTCATTCGCGTACCACCACGGCGAAGCGGCTGCCCTCGGGCAGGCCGACCGCCCGCTGGGCCTGCTCGGGGCGGAGCGCCAGGTAGAGCGCCGAGGAGCCGTCGACCGCCCCGGCCGCACCCACCACGTCGAGGACGAGCGCCCGCGGCGCGAGCAGGGTGGCGGTGCCCGCCGCCCCGCCGGCCGGCACGACAAGCAGGTCCACGCGGGCGCCCGGGCGGAGCACCGCCAGCGCGGCCGGCTCGGCCAGCCGGATCGGCACCCCCACCGCCCCGGACGGCAGCGGCAGGGCGGCGGCCCGACGATCACCACCGGCCTGGGTGCCACCACCAGCCGGGACGCCACCACCAGCCCGGACGCCACCAGGCGCAGCGCCGCCAGCAGAAGCGCCACCAGCCGGAACGCCGCCAGCAGGAGCACCACCAACCGGGGCGTCGATCGGGGTGGGAGCCACATCCGGGACCGCGCCCGGGGGACAGCCACCCGGGGTCTGCAGGACGGCCGCGGCCAGCCCGAGCAGCACCGCGACCAGCACCACCCGCAGCAAGGTGCGCCCCCGGGGCAGCCCGCGCCAACGCACCGGCCGCAGCGATGCCTCCCCACCCGCCACCAGCGCCCTCCCACCCACAGCTCCGACCGGTATGCGGGCAGGCTAGGCGGCGAACGAGAGCCGCCGCCGCCCCCGCCGGCCACCTGTGGAAAACCGACCGGCCTGTGGAAAACCGACCGACCCATGGACAAACACCGGGGAACGTCGGAAGAAGCTGATCGCCGAAGACGACGACCTCGGCGTCGTGACCCGCCTGCGCGCCGGGGATCAAGGAGTTTGCGTCAGCCTGGCGCCGGATTTTGACGCAAACTTCTTGATCAACGCCGGGTGGGCAGGGCATCCGGGTGCGGGGAAACACCCCCGGGAACGCGGAAAGTGGTCATCCGCGCGGGATGACCACTTTCCGGGAGCCTGACCGGGTCAGGAGGAGGAGGAGCTGCTGGCCGCCGGCGTCTTGCTGGCCGACGAACTGGAGGTCGAGCTGGACGACGAGCTGGACGAGCCGTTGGTCGACCCGCTGGACGAACTGTCGGACGAGCTGCTGGTCGACGACTCCGACTTCGCCGGCTTGCTCGTGGTGCTCGTGGCGCTGTCGGAACCCGACGAACGGGAGTCCGTGCGGTAGAAGCCGGAGCCCTTGAACACGATGCCGACCGAGTTGAAGACCTTGCGCAGCCGCCCCTCACACGCCGGGCACTCGGTCAGCGGGGCGTCAGAGAAGGACTGCACCGCCTCGAGCTGGTGGCCGCACGCGGTGCAGGCGTACTGGTACGTGGGCACGTTCTCCTCCGGATCTTGGCTCGGCCGCTTGGCACTCGACGGATTCGAGTGCCAATGGTGCGTCATGGAACCCGGGTTCGTCCAGCGGAAGCGCCTTGGGCCACATCCGGCACCGCCACCAGGCCGCCGCCCGGCGTGATCACGAACCGCACCGGCCGGTCGTGGGGCTGCGCCGGAACGGCCTCCACCAGCTCCCCGTCGTGCAGCAGTGCCACCGTGGGAACCGTGGCGGGCACCCGGGCCAGCGCACGGTCGTACGAGCCGCCGCCCCGGCCCAGCCGGAAGCCCCGGCGGTCCACCGCCAGCGCCGGCACCACCACGAGGTCGGCCCCGGCCACCGCCGCGCTGCCCAGCGGCGGGCCGGTCGGCTCGCGCAGGCCCCGGCCGGCGGCCCGCAGCGACTCGGGGCCGGTGTAGGCAGCCCAGTCCAGGTCGAGATCGTCGAGGAGCACCGGCAGCAGCAGCTCGGCCTCCGGCGGCAGCGCCGCCCGCAGCACCGCCGGCAGGTCGCTCCCGCCCGGCTCCGAGCCGACCGGCACGTACGCGGTCATCCGGGCCGGGCGCAGCCGGCGTACCAGATCGACCAGCCCGGCCCGGACGGCGGACGCCGCCTCGGCCCGGCGCGGCGCGGGCAGCGACCGGCGGTGGGCGAGCAGCGCGACGCGGAGGTCCCGCTTGGCCACATCCGCTCCATCAGAAAATTCCGGCACGCAACACTCCTGACGCAACGCTTGCCTCCCGGTCGCTCTGTGTCAGCATCGCAGGGAGGGGCGCGGTACTTCCGGGGGGAAGCTTGACGCTACGCGGGCGGTTGACGGCGGCCTTCCTCACGGTGGTGTTGGGCCCCGTTCTGCTCGGCGCGTTCTTCGTCGGGTCCACCCTGAGCGCCGTCGACCGCGGCCGTGCGACCGAGCGGCTGGGCGTCGCCGCGGCCGGGGTGCGCACGTCCGTCGACGCCCTCTGCCAGCAGCTCCGCGCGGCGGCCGACGCGGTCGCGCTGGTCGCCGACCCGGCCGCCCGGCCCCGGGCGGCCGACCAGGTGGTCGGCCGGGGCCTGGCCGCCGCCGTGCTGATCGCCGATCCGGCCGGCCGGACCAGCTACGCCACCCCCGGCGGCCCGGCCGGGCCCTGGCAGGACTGCGCCGCCGACGCGACGACCGGCCCGGTCCGCGCGCTCGCCGCCCAGGTCCGGCTCCGCGACCCGGCCGGCGCCGACCTGGGCACGGTCGCCGCCGCGCAACCCGTCGACCCGGCCTTCGTGGCGCGGCTCGCCGCGGTGACCGGGGCCGGGGTCACCCTCCTCGACGACCCCGGCCGGATCACCCACACGACCGAGGACCGGGAGGTACGCGCAGCGGTGCTGGCCGCCGCCCGCCAGGCGGACGGGGACCGGGTGACCGGCACCGCCGACGGCCGGTACGTGCGACGGGTCGGCCCCGCCCCCGGCCAGCCGCTGGCGCTGGTGCTCTCGGTGCCGGGGGAGCGCCCGGCCGGGCTCTACGAAGCCCTGGTCGGTGCCGTGGTGCTGGCCGCCCTGCTGGCCGTCGTGGCCGCCTGGCGGCTGGCCCGGGTGACGACCCGGCCCCTGGTCGAGCTGGCGGGTGCGGTGGACCGGGTGGCGCACGGCGACCTCACCACCCGGGTGCCGGTCCGCACCCGCGACGAGATCGGGCGGCTGGCCGGCGCGTTCAACCGGATGACCCGGGAGACCGGCAGTTACGTGGCCGCCCTGACCAGCAGCCGGGACCAGCTCCGCGGCCACCTGACCGTGCTCGGCGACACCCTGGCCAGCACCCATGACCTGCAACGCATCCTGCGGGTGATCCTGCACAGCGCGATCGCCGCCACCGGCGCCCGGGCCGGTGCCGTGCTGCTGGTCGACGGCGACGGCGCGCTGGTCGGCCAGTGCGTCGAGGGGCTGGACGGGCGCTGGCCGACCGAGAACCCGGCCGACCCGGCCACGCTGCGGGTGCCGGTCGGCGCCGGGGTGCTCGGCACGGTGGCCGCCACCGGGGAGCCGCTGCGCGGCCGGTGGGAGCCGGTGGACCCGCCGACGGGAGAGCCGACCTGCGAGACGTACGTGGCGGTGGCGTTCGCCGCCCCCCGCGGCGCGGAACCCCGCCCGGACCGGCCCGGCCACCCTCCGGCCGACGGCGACGCGGCCGACCCCGACTGCGCGCTCGGTGTGCTGGCCCTCTACGACCGGCCCGGCGCCGACGAGTTCGACGACGACGACCTGGTCACCCTGCGGACCTTCGCCGGGCACGCGGCCGTGGCGGTGGAGAACGTCCGGGTGCACGAGGAGGCGCAGCGGCTCTCGCTGACCGACCCGCTGACCGGGCTGTGGAACTACCGCTACCTGCGCGAGTCGATCCGCCGCGAGGTGGAGCGGGCCAACCGCTTCGGCCGGATGCTCAGCGTGCTCGCCCTCGACCTGGACCGGTTCAAACACGTCAACGACACCTGGGGCCACGCCGCCGGGGACGCCGTGCTGGTCGAGTTCGCCCGCCGGGTGCGCGGCGAGATCCGGGAGGTCGACCTCGCGTTCCGGCAGGGTGGCGAGGAGTTCGTGGTGCTGCTGCCGGAGACCGACGCCCGGGGCGCCACGATCGTCGCCGAGCGGCTCGGGGCGGTGGTCCGGGACCAGCCGGTGCCGGTGGACGGGCACGCGGGGGAGCCCGTCCGGGTGCCGGTGACCGTCTCCATCGGCATCGCCGTCTACCCGGATCACGCGGCCGGCGGGCAGCAGGTCCTCGACGCCGCCGACGACGCGCTCTACGCGGCGAAGGCCGCCGGCCGCGACGGCTACCGGCTGGCCCAGGCCCCCGATCCGGTCCCCACCCAGGAGATCCCGGTGGTGGTCGCCGCGGCCAGCCCGCCCGACGGACTGCCCCGGGCGGGCGCCGCGGACGCCGCGGCGGTGGCACAGGGCGGCGCGTCTTCCGGTCCTCAGCCGCCGCGGCAGAGCCGTGGCCGATAGTCTCGCGACATGTCGGAGCACTCAGCGAACCCCTCAGCGACCGCCGCGACCGGTCGCTCCCGCGCCGTCAAGGCCGTCATCCCGGCCGCCGGCCTGGCCACCCGGTTCCTGCCGGCCACGAAGGCGGTCCCCAAGGAGCTGCTGCCGGTCGTCGACCGGCCGGTGCTCCAGTACATCGTCGAGGAGGCCGCCCAGGCCGGGCTCAACGACGTGCTGCTGATCACCGGGCGCGGCAAGACGGCCATGGTGGACCACTTCGACCGCCGGCCCGACCTGGAGGAGCGGCTGGAGAGCAAGCCCGAGCTGCTGGCCGCCGTCAAGCGCACCGAGGACCTGGCCGAGATCTACACCTGCCGCCAGCCCGAGCAGCTCGGTCTCGGCCACGCCGTCGGCTACGCCGAGTCGCACGTCGGCGACGCGCCCTTCGCGGTGCTGCTCGGCGACGAGTTCGTCAAGATGGACGAGCCGCTGCTGCCGGCCATGCTGGACCTCCAGGCCCGCACCGGCGGCATCGTGCTGGCGTTCTTCGAGGTCGACCCGTCCGAGACCGCGCGCTACGGCATCGCCTCGGTCGAACCGGCCGGGCCCGAGTTCGGCGACCTCGCCGAGGTCGTCCGCGTCACCGGCATGGTGGAGAAGCCGAAGCCGGAGGACGCGCCGAGCAACCTGGCCGTCCTCGGCCGCTACGTTCTCCCTGGGAAGATCTTCGACGCGATCCGGCGCACCGAGCCGGGCAGCGGCGGGGAGATCCAGCTGACCGACGCCATGGAGATCCTGCGCAACGAGGGGGTGCCGGTGCACGCCATCGTCTACCGGGGCACCCGCTACGACACCGGCCAGCCGCTCGGCTACCTCCAGACCGTGGTGCAGATCGCCGTCGAGCGCGAGGACCTGGGCGCCGAGTTCCGCAAGTGGCTGACCGAGTTCGTCAACAACGGCGACGAGACGGTCACCGCGGCGATCCTGAACGGCATGCGCGACCAGTCCGGCGGTGCCGGTACATGACCGCGACGGCCGACGCCGAGGCGGCCGCGAACGAGTTGACGCCGCTCGCCGACTACCTGGGCAGCGTGCTGCGCAGGTTACGCGCGCTGCCTCCGCTCGACCTCGACCTCACCCAGGCGTACGGCAACGTCCTCGCCGAGGACGTGGTCGCACCGCACGCGTATCCCGCCTTCGACCAGGCGGCGGTGGACGGGTACGCCGCGCGCTGGGAGGACATCTCCGGAGGGAGCCGGGGGCCGGGCTACGTCCCGGCCCCCTCCGGTATCCCCGGTGGCCGCAGCATCCGGCTGAACGTGGTCGGCGACCTGGGCGCGGCGAGCTGGCGCCCGGTCCGGCTCACCCCCGGCTCCTGCTTCTCGGTGGCGGCCGGCGCGCCGCTGCCGGTCGGCGCCGACGTGGTGGTTCCCGTGGAGTGGACCGACCAGGGCATGGCCGCCGTGGAGATCTTCCGCGCCCCGAAGCGGGGCTACGGCGTCCGCCGCGCCGGTGAGGAACTGCCGGCCGGCACGCTGCTCGCCCGCGCCGGCACGTACGTGTCGCCGGCCCTGGTCGCGGTCTTCGCGGCCACCGGCATCGGGCACGTGGTGGTCCGGCCCAGCCCGCGGGTGGTCATCGTGGCCACCGGCGACGAACTGGTCGACGTGGGCCGGGGCAGCCAGCCCGGCCAGGTGGTGGACACCAACTCGCACGCGCTGACCGCAGCCGCGGCCGAGGCGGGCGCGCTGGCGTACCGGGTCGGAATCTGCGACGACGACCCGGAGGCGCTGCGCGGCCTGCTGGAGGACCAGACCCTGCGGGCCGACCTCATCATCACCACGGGCGGCACCGGCACCGGCCCCGGCGACATGGTCCGCCGGATCCTGTCCCGCCGCGAGGGCGGCCGGGCCGGGCCGGTCACCTTCACGGAGGTCGCCCTCTATCCCGGAACGGCCCTCGGATTCGGTACGGTCGGCGCCGAGGAGGTGCCGGTGGTGTGTCTTCCCGGTGAGCCCGGCGCGGCGCTGATCGGCTTCGAGGTGCTGGCCCGCCCGGCAATCCAGCTGCTGGCCGGCGCCGAGCCGGTGTTCCGGCCCAGCGTCCGCGCGCACCTGCTCGAGACGGTCTCGTCCCCGGTGGGGCTGCGCGAGTTCCGCCCGGCGCACGTCGCCGAGCGGCGCGGCGGCGGCTACACCGTGCAACCGCTCGCCGGTGGGCCGTTCACCCTCTCCGGCCTGGCCGAGGCCAACGGCCTGCTCGTCCTCGGCGAGCGGGTCACCACCGCGGCGGCGGGGTCCACCGTGGACGTTCTCCTGCTGGACCGGCGCCGGTGAGTTGGTTCCGGCGGCCGCCAGGGTGGCCGGCGGTGCTGGTGGACGGTCCGGTGGTGCTGCGGCCGTACCGGCGTTCCGACGCGACGAGCTGGTCGGAGATCCGGCGGGCCAACCGGGCCTGGCTGGCGCCCTGGGAGTCGCACCTGCCGGGCAGCTGGGACGAGATGAACTCGACGGCCGCGTTCCGCTACGTGCACGCCGACCAGCGGAAGTCCGCGCGGACCGGTGACGGCATGCCGTTCGCCGTCTGCCTGCGCGAGAACGGCGCGGAGCGGCTGGTCGGCCACCTCAACGTCGGCAGCATCGTGCGGCGCGCGTTCTGCTCCGGCTACGTGGGCTACTGGGTGGACTCCCGGGTCGCCGGTCGCGGCGTCATCCCCACCGCGGTGGCTTTGGCCGTGGACCACGCATTCGGCCCCGGCGGGCTGCACCGGATCGAGGTGAACATCCGGCCGGAGAACCAGCCGTCCCGCCGGGTGGTGGAGAAGCTCGGCTTCCGCGAGGAGGCCTATCACGTGCGCTACATGCACATCGACGGCGCGTGGCGGGACCACATCGGATACGCGATGACCAGTGAGGAAGTGGTTGCCGAGGGCGGGCTGCTTGCCCGGTGGCACCGCGTGCGTGACAGCCGCGGGTGAAGGCTCCCACTCGCCACGCCCGGCGCGGCGCACGGTGAAGTCGGTCGGCGGCCCGTAACCTCAAGTAACTGCAAGCTGTGGCAAGCGCTGCCTGCCCGCACGATCTGCGCCATAAACGACGGGCGACGGAAGAAGTTGCGGTCGTGTGGCGCTCGCCCCGAACTTGGTGACGGGAGGGGTGAGGGTGCCGACCTCGGTGCTCCTCGCCGTCCTCGCCGCCGCCGGTCTGCTCGCCCTCGCGCCGGCGCTGGTCCGCCGGTACGACGCCACCGAGCGGCTGGTGGCGGAGCGGGCGCAGTCGACGGCCCGGGTGCTCGAGCGCCGCCGTCGACGGCGCACCGTGCCCGGGCGGCGGCCGGTGCACCCGCCCCGCTCCCTGGTCGTCACGCTGAGTGAAGATTCCGACACGGGTAGTCTCTCCCGTCCCGTGTCGGCGCCACCCGCCCGCGGCCGCTCGGGGCGGCTCCGCGCGGTCCCGCCCGCTCCCGCCAAGTCCCGCCGACGGCACCCGCCGAAGCGGCGGCACACCCCCGCCGTCTACCGCCGCCGCCGGGTGCTCGCCGCGCTGCTGCTGCTCAACTTCGTCGAGCTGATCGGCGTGGTGCTGGTCAGCCCCGGATTCTGGATCAG
This sequence comes from Micromonospora chaiyaphumensis, assembly GCF_900091435.1. Classification (GTDB taxonomy): domain Bacteria; phylum Actinomycetota; class Actinomycetes; order Mycobacteriales; family Micromonosporaceae; genus Micromonospora; species Micromonospora chaiyaphumensis. The sequence goes on along the minus strand of NZ_FMCS01000002.1, from coordinate 370,073 downwards.
CGTCTCGGTCACCGGCGCGCTGCTCGTGGCGTACGTCGTACACCTGCGGCAGCGGGCCCTCGCCGAGCGCCGGCGGCGGCGCGCGGAGGCCCGGGAAGCGGCGTGGCTGGCCGCCCGCCAGGCCGAGGTGCGCCGCGAGCAGGCCCGGCGCGCCGCGGCCCGGCGGGAGGCGCAGCGCCGCCTGGCCGCCCAGCGCGAGGCGGTCCGGCGTACCGCCATGGGGCTGGACCGGCCCGCGGACCTGCCGCCCGCCGCGAGCGGTGGCTCGGTCTCCTACCGCCGGGCCGGGGGCCTGCGGGGGCGGCCGTACCAGAGCGGGCGGGGCGCCTAAAACTTTTTCTGCCGGTGCTGTCGAATCCGGCGGGGGTCGTTCGACGGGTTGGTGAAGGCCGGTGCGGAGCCGGCCCGCGGACAGGGAGCTTCTGATGGCCAAGATCGTGTCGAACTTCTTCATCTCGCTCGACGGTGTCGTGGAGCGGCCGGAGCAGTGGCACTTCCCCTACTTCGACGACGAGATGGGCGCCGCCGTCGGGCGCGGGGTGGAGGAGACCACGGCGTTCCTGATGGGCCGCACGCAGTACCAGGAGTGGTCGGAGTTCTGGCCGAACCAGACCGGGGACGACATGGAGTTCGCGTCGTTCATCAACTCGGTGCCGAAGTACGTGCTGTCCAACACCCTCACCGAGGCGACCTGGCAGAACTCGCACCTGATCTCCGGCGACCCGGACCAGGTCGCGGCGCGGCTGCGGGAGATCAAGGAGAGCGCCGACGGGCAGATCGCCATGTCGGGCGGCGCCACCACGGTCCGGTGGCTGCTGGCCAACGGCCTGCTGGACGAGCTGCGACTGCTGGTCCACCCGATCGCCGTGGGCCACGGCCAGCGGCTCTTCGAGGACACGCCGACGCACCCGCTGCGGCTGGTGAGCAGCGAGACCTTCAAGAGCGGCGTCCTGAACCTGACGTACGTGCCCGCGTGAGGTCCGCTTCGAGATCTTGGAGGCTTCCGGCCCCTCGGGGGGCCGTTTCCCTCCAAGATCTCCTGCTGCGGTGGGGCGGTTCGCGTCGTGGGGGCCGGACCTGTTAGCCTTGGCGCCGGCCCGCCCGGTGAATGCCGGGTGGGACCGACGCTGGTACGCCAGCGGGGGGCTGTGGCGCAGACCGGTAGCGCACCTCGTTCGCATCGAGGGGGTCAGGGGTTCAAATCCCCTCAGCTCCACCCAGACAAAGGCCGTTTCCGTTCGCCGGAAGCGGCCTTTCCCGTCGTCTGGCCGGATCGGCGGTGCCACGTCCGCCTCGGCACTATGGTCGGGGAATGATCAATGGTGCGCACGTGATCATCTACAGCCGGGACGCGGAAGCGGACCGCGCCTTCCTGCGGGACGTGCTCGGCTACCACCACGTCGACGCCGGTCACGGCTGGCTCATCTTCCGGCTCCCGCCGGCCGAGGTCGCCGTGCACCCGGCCGAGGGCGAGACGTCCCACGAACTGTTCCTCATGTGCGACGACATCGCGGCGACCATGGCCGACCTGGCCGCGAAGGGCGTCGAGTTCACGATCCCGGTCACCGAGGAGCGGTGGGGGCTGCGTACCGCCCTGCGGCTCCCCGGCGGGAGCGACCTCGGCCTCTACGAACCGCGCCACCCGGTCGCGATCTGAACTGGCTCGCGCCCCGCCCCGGCCGGCAGCGAACGCGTCAGATCCGGCGTACCTCGGTGACCATGACCGGATAGGGGCCGGCGGGCATCTCGGCGGTGGCCTGGTCGGCGGGGATCACGTTGTCCATCCGCATGCGCAGGTGCCCGGCGTCACCCGCGTCGAACACGATCCGCCACGCCCAACCGCCGCCGTACTCGCCCGTCAGCTCGAACGTCGCGCCCGTCCCCGGGCCGCCGGTCAACGACATCGGCGTCGGCTGCTGGTGCCACGAGTCGCCCCAGACGGCGACCAGCGAGCCCTCCCGGTCACCGGCCCCGACGACGACCAGGCCGTCCTGCGGCCCGTCGTCCGGGTGCGTCCAGCAGTAGGCGATCGAGGTCAGATGACCACCGGCGGCCGTGGTCACGGTGACCGTGGCCGGCGACTCGGCCAGCGGGTCGGGGGGCATCAACCGGAACCCGTTGGTGCCGGCCCAGGACCCGGCGAAGTCAGCGAGGATCATCCGCCCACCATAGGGGCGCCGCGGGGCTGTCGAAGGTCTGCGACGACATGTTCGGCTGACCATCCCGGCCCGTCGCCCTGCTCCGCCCGGCCCGTCAGCGGTTTCGTCTATGCCCGCCAGCGGCCCGACCGCCGTGATAGGACTGCCTGAAACCGGTGCGAAGCGGACAGGAACGCGAGCGGTAGATGACGATCGGTGGCTGGCGATCGCTGTTGCAGGGCCGGGAGGGGGAACTGCTCCTCGACCTGGTCTACGTCTTCGTGCTGACCCGGTTCTCGCAGCGCCTCATCGAGGATTTCACCACGGACCGGCAGGTGGTCCTGCCCGAGGTCGGCCAGACGGTGCTCCTGCTGCTGGCGCTGTGGATGGTCTGGGTCCACGCGGCATGGGTGACCAGCCGGGCCGACCCGCAACAACCGGTGACCCAGCTGCTGATCGTCTGGACCATGTTCGGCAGCATGATCATCGCGGTCACCCTGCCGCACGCGTTCGGCGCGCGAGGGCTGCTCTTCGCGATCACGTACGTCGCCATCCAGGCCGGCAAGCCCGTCATCCTGCTGATCGCGCGCCGGGACGTCGAGCGGCACAGCCCGGCGCGGCACCTGTGGTGGGCCACGATGTCCGCCGTGCCGTGGATCGCCGGAGCGGCGCTGTTCCCGCAGAGCCCGGCGCGCGGGGTGCTCTGGACCGTCGCCGTCGCCATCGACTACGCGGGGCTCGTGTCCGGCTGGCCCGTGCCCCGGCTGGGCCGGACCGGAGCGGAGGACTGGCGGGTCGCGGGCCAGCACCTCGCGGAGCGGTATCAGCAGCTCATCGTCATCACGATCGGCGAGACCATCCTGCTCACCGGCGCGACCTTCGCCGACGACTTCACGCCGGACCGGGTGGCACCGAGCGTGTTGTCCTTCGCCACCGCGGTGCTGATGTGGCGGATCTACTTCCACCGGGCGGGAGCGGTGTTCTCCGCCGCCGTCGAGGTCGCCCCGCGCCCCGACAAGCTCGGCAAGTCCGGGTACTACACCCAGTTGGTCATCGTGACCGGCATTCTCGCCACCGGCGTCGGCTACGCGCTGGTCATCCACGAACCGGAGGGGCACCAGGATCCGCTCTGGCTGGCGGTCATCCTCGGTGGTCCCGCGCTCTTCCTCGCCGGGCGGGCCCGCCTGGAGTACGAGGTGTTCGCCCGGCTGTCCCCGTCCCGGGTGGTCGGACTTGTCGCGCTCGCCGCCGTGACGCCCGCGCTGCTGTACCGCGCGCCGCTGCTGGCGGCCGCTGCCGCCACGGTGATCCTGGCCGGCGTTGCGGCATGGGATGCGCAGGGCGAGCGCCGGCACCCCGAAGAGGCTCCCTCGCCACCGTCCTGACGACGGCCTGAACAGGCGCCCCGCAGCGTTGATCAAGAAGGTTGCGTCAGGAGTCGGGTCGGATCTGACCCAAACCTCTTGATCAACACCGCGGGGGGGCGTCTGCGGGGGGCTGTTGGTCTGGCTTGGGCCCGGCGAGCTGTCATCGGCAGGTTTGCGGTGTCACTCACTGCGCTCTCAGGCGGCCCGCCACCGGAGTCGACTGTCCGTGGCAGAGGTCTTGCAGCGCATCAAGGTGCCCTTGCTCGTGAGCCCGAGCGCTCCGGCGGGGCTGCAGAATGCGCCGGGATGCACGCCGGTGCGAACGGAGCTGGTGGTCGGCTTGGTCGTGCGCGGCGCGCTGGTGGTCCGCTTCGGTGCCGGCTTGGGGCTGGTCCGTGTCGGCTTCGGCGTCGGTTTCGGGGTCGGTCGGACCGTCGGGGCCGGCTTGCTCGTCGTCGCTGCCGGGGTCGGCGACTCGGCCGAACGCGTGGCTGCTGGCGAAGAGGAGTCGGATGGCTCCTCCAGTAGGTGCTGCGCCGAGGCGGAGGCGGTGGCGGAGCTGGCTGCGGACTTCTTGTCGTCCGAGCCGCCGATGGCAGACAGACCGCCTCCGCAGCAGCAGAGGAGAAGCACGCCGAGGACGGCCCCGCCGATCTTCTGACCCCTCGTCAAAGCGCGCCGCTGGCCGTTTCGTGCGCCGCCCTTGACCGAAGTGGGCGGAACAGGCGGCGGGAAGCTCTGGCGGTTGTGAACGCCCGGAGGCACCTGCGCCACTGGATACGGCGGGACCGCGCTGAACCGGGCGGTCGGCGGCTGCTGGGGTGGCGGAGGAGGTGGCGGCGCCTGCCCGCGCCATGGGTCCTGCGGTGGTGGGTACGTCACGCCTCTCAGTGTGCTTTCAGTCGCAACAATTGCCACCGGCTAACCGGCCACCCTGCGTGCCGACACCTCGACCCCCGGTCATATCGGAACGGTCCCACCGGTTGCCCGGAGCGACGAGTGGTGATCATCCACCCGGCCGGTGGGAAACGCTGGTCAGCCCGGTTCCGGTCCGACCGGCGACGGATCGCGGGACGTCCGCCGCTCGTAGCCGGCCAGCGCCACGAGCACCGCCGTGAGCAGCCCGAACGCGACCAGCGCGGGCAGCGCCCGAGCGACCGGCGCCAGCACGAGCACCAGGCCGACGACGACCGGTGGTGCGGGCGGGACGCCGGCGGCCGGCCACCCGAACAGCAACCGGCCGACCAGGTAGAGCGCCGCGCCGCCGTAGAGCACGCTCGCCGGGATCCAGCCGAGTGCGGCCGGCCGGTCGTCGCTCGTGAGCTGGGCGAGTACGAGGTGGATGCCGAGCGCGAAGTAGCTGATCCCGGCGATCAGCGGCAGGTGGGCCAGGGTGTAGGCGTCGGAGGCCAACTGCTGGCGGTGGCGGGTGTGGCGCGGGGCGGCGGCCAGCGCCCGCCCCACGGCCGGCGCGGTGCGCTGAAAGTAGAGCCACCACAGGCACACCGTCGCGGCGAAGCCCAGTAGGGCGGCCGCCAGCACCGGCGCGCGGGTGACGGCCGGACCGGTGCCGGCGCCCACGGACAGCAGCGACTCGCCGAGCGCGATGATCAGCACCAGGTTGTGCCGCTCGGCGAAGTGGGCGGCGCTGCGCACCTCGCCGAGGCTGGCGGCGGTGACGATCCGCCCACCGCCGTAGTCCACGAGGAAGGCCACCGTCCACAGGACGACCTGCGCGGTGCCGCCGTACACCGCGCCCAGCACGAGTGGCACCCAGGCGAGCGTGGTCGAGGCGGCGAAGTGGGCCGCCTGGCGGCGGATGCGCGGGTCACCGGCCGCCGCGCGGAAGAAGAGGGCCAGGTGCAGCGCCCGTACGGTGGCGTAGGCGACGGCCAGGGCCAGCGCGGCGTCCAGGGACCCGCCCGTGTGTTGCCACGCGTCGGGGATCACCAGTGCGGCCACGAAGATGGCCGCCATCGCCACGGTCGTCCCGGCCCGCACCACGCCGACGTCGGCCCGGACCAGGTTGCCCAGCCAGGTGTAGCAGCTCCACGCGTACCAGAACCAGAGCAGGAGCAGCAGGCCCTGGAACAGGCCGAGCGGGGTCGGGGCCTCGGCCATGAAGCTGATGATCCGGGTCAGCGCGAAGACCAGGACGAGGTCGAAGAAGATCTCGAACGTGGTGGCGCGGTGGGTTTCCGCGACCGGCACCGGCCGAGACCGGGACACCTCAAGCGGTGAAGTCGTCCCGCGCGTCCCCGGCGTCCTGCTGGACGTGCTCGCCGGGCCGCTTGCCCCGGATCTCGTCCTGGCGCCGCACCTCGTCCGCCTCGGACCGCTCGTTCCGGTTCATGTCGCCCAACCGCGCCCGGGCCGGGCCGGCCAGGTCCTCGAGGTCGTCCTTCGCCCGTTCGACGCTCATGCCGCCTCCCTCTGGTCGTGGCGATGCCGGGGGCTCGCCACCCCGTCCCGGTGGCGTCCCCGCTGGCCGGTGCCGCAAACCAGCCGGGACCGCGGGGACGCCGGCGAGGGTGGCCGCGGCTCAACCCGACAGACCGGCGGCCAGGTCTTCCGCGTGCCGCAGGGTGGCGGCCAGCCGCTCCCGGTCCTCGTCGCTCACCGGCACCGACCCCGCCCGCGCCAGCAGCTTCCGCGCGACCGCCGGCTCCACCAGCACCAGCGCCAGCTCGGCCCGGTAGATCAGCGCCTCGATGTGGACGACCGGGTCGTCGGCGGCGTCCGGCCGGGACAGCGCCGTGTCGAGGATCCGCGCGGCTTGCCGGTGGTCCCCCCGCGAGTCCGCCTGGACCACCGCGTTCTCCAGCGACCGGCTCAGCCGCCCGGTGGTCGCGTGCTCGCCGCCCGCCGAGGGGGCCGCGGTGCGGGCCACGAACCGGATCCAGTTGCCGCCGGGGTCGACGATGCTGAAGCCGCTGTGCCCGTCCTGGTTCTTCCGCACCCGGGGCCGGGTCATCCGCGGCACGCCGGAGACGAGCACCTTCCCGTACGCGGCCCGCAGGCCGGCGGCGAAGTCGCGGTGGATCCCGACGAGATCGTCCACGATGACCAGACAGGAGCCGTACGAGGTGGCCGGGTCGAACTCGGGCATCCCGAAGAAGTGCAGGTGAAGGTCCTCGCGGTGCAGCGCGAGATACGGGTTGGGTCGTGCCTGCCGGTAGCCGACCTGGAAGCCGAGGGCCTCGTAGAAGGGCGCCACGTCGTCCAGGGACCGGCAGGGCAGCAGGGGGATGGTCGTCTCGTGGGCCATCCGTTCTTCCTAGCGGCGCGGCGGCGGCGTTCGCACATGGAAATGTCCGAACGGATGAGGGGCCGGCCCCTTCCGGGACCGGCCCCTCGTGGGGTCGCGGAAGCTGTCACGGCTTCCAGGAGCCGGCGGTACGCAGGTGGTGCTGGTACTCCAGCGTGCCGTTCTTGTTCTTGACGTCGAAGATGAGCTGCCCCGTGCGCTTGGTGCCGCTGGGCAGGTTGTTGCCCGAGCCCATCAGCTTGCCGCAGCCGGAGAAGGCGCCGCCCACCCCGCTCTCCTCGGTGCCGTCGGAGCCGACCCACTTGAAGTAGAACGGGTTGACCGAGCCGGTGCCCTTGGTGACCTCGGCGGTCACGTCGGCGATCAGGTACATGCCGTTCTTCGGCCCCGGCATGTACTGCTGGCAGGCCTTGTCCTTGGTCCGGAAGTTGCTGACCGTGATCTCGACGGTGCCGTCGTCGTCGTTGATGATCAGGGTGTCACCCGAGGGCATGTTGAAGGTCTCGCCGTCGGTCCTGCCCGGCTCCGGCGTCGCCGAGGCGCCGCCGGTCGGCGCGTCGTCGATCGGGTTGCCGTAGGTGACGCCCGGGGTGGGCAGGTTGTCGATGGCGTCCTTGGTCTTCTGCGCCCCGCTGTAGATGGCGAAGATGCCGCCGCCGCAGCAGAGCAGCAGCATGACCGCCACCACGATGCCGACGGTGATCCAGACGTTCTTGTTGGACTTCTTGGGCGGCGGGCCGAACTGCCCCGGCGCGGGCGGGTACGGCCCGGTCGGCGGGTACGCCTCGCCGGGCGGCGGCGGGTACTGCCCGGGCGGCGGGGGGAACGCGGCCCCCGTGGCCGGGTACGCCGGCTGCGGCGCGCCGGGCGGCGGGTACGGCGTGCCCGAGATCGGCGGCTGCGGCGCGTACGGCGACTCCGGGGCGGGCGGGTACGCGCCACCCGGCGGCGGGTACGGCGCGCCGGAGGTCGGCGGCTGCGGCGCGCCCGAGACCGGCTGCTGCGGCGGCTGCGGGCTGCCGGGCACCGGCGGCATCGGCGCGGTGGGGAACGCCTGGGTCGGCGGTTCCTGAGGCTGCTGGTTCGGGTCCTGCGGTCCGAACGGAGGCTGAGGGTGGCTCACCGTACTCCTTGGGCGCCTTCGAGATCGTCAGTCGGGACGACGGTACAAGCCGACCGCAACGCGACCGTCAGGCCCTCACTCCGGTACCAGAACGGCCGCGGTGCGCACCAGATCGGCGTCCACGGCGAACCGGCCGGCTATCGACGACGGCGGATCGTCCACTGGGGCGGCGGCGAGGCGGGCCGGCGCGATCCGGGCGGTGAACGTGCCCGCCGCGGGGTCGAGCGTGACGCGGGCGTCGGGGAAGTCCAGCCAGGTGCCGACGAGCGGGTGCCAGACCTTGTAGACGGTCTCCTTGACGCTGAACAGCACGACCGACCAGGCCACCCCGCGGGGCAGGCGGGCCAGCTCCGCCTCCTCCTCGGGCAGGCAGACCTTCCGGCGTACCCCGGTGGGAAGGTCCCGGTGGCGCTCGGCGTCGATGCCCACCGCGCGGATGTCGGCGGCGCGGGCGGCGGCGGCCGCGCAGTAGCCCCGGGTGTGGGTGATGGCCCCGACGACGCCGGCCGGCCAGACCGGGGCGCGGTCGGTGCCCGTGGGCACCGGCGCCGCCGGCAGTCCCAGCCCGGCCAGCGCCCGGCGGGCGCAGACCCGGCCGGCGGTGAAGTCCCGGCGGCGGCCGGCCACGGCCCGCTCGCCCAGGCCGGCCCGCTCGGCCGGGAGCAGCGCGCCGGTCCAGTCCGCGGCTCCGGCCACCGCCACGGCGACCTCGGGCGGCAGAAGGTCCCGCATGACGCCGAAACGTACCGCAACCATGTAACGCCGGAGCGTCCCGGGACGCTGTTCGATCGTTCCGGGGAGGCACAGTCCACAAGCATCTCGTCCACTCACGAGAGGATCGGCCGATGACGCCTGGCGCGAAGGCGTCGGGATCACGACCGGGCGAGCACGCCCCCGTGACCCCCGACTGGACCTGTGGTTCCTGCGGTGAGGACTGGCCCTGCGCCACGAAACGCCGGCAACTGTTGGACGAGTACCAGGTGGACCGCGCCTCGCTGAGCGTCTATCTGGGCTCCTGCCTGGCCGCCGCCACGCAGGACCTGCGCGCCGCCCCGGTCGGCTCGCTCCAGGACCGGTTCATCGGCTGGGTGCCGCGCACCCCGCGTAGCCTCTGACCCGCGCTTCCGGTGGCCGCCGCGTCGGGTTCGCGGCGGCCACCGGTCGCGGGCTCAGGGCCGGCGGGCCCGCCGGGTCAGGGCGAACCCCACGACGCCCGCCACGGCGGCGAGTACGCCTCCCGCGCTGGTCCACACCCAGCGCGACCCGGGCTCCGGCAGCCAGCCGGTGAGGCCGACCTCGTCCTCGGCGACCGCCTCGGGCGCCGGCTCCGCCGTGAGCACCGTGCCGGCCCTGGTGTTCGCCACCAGCGGTGCCGCCAGCTCCCCGTCGTCGCCGGACCCGCCGCCGCCGGTGGCGGCCCCGACCAGCAGGTCCACGTCGACCGGCAGGCCCAGGTCGGGCTCGGGCAGGTCGGTGACCGAGAGCCGGAGGTAGTAGGTGCCGGGCAGCGGGTCGCCGGACCACGGCTCCGCCCAGGGCCGGACCCGGCGCAGCGTGCAGCCCAGCGCCACGCTGGCCGCGGTCGCCGCCGCGGTCGGGGTCTGCGCGCCGGCCGTGCACGCCTGGCGGCGGCGCAGGCCGTCGAAGACGTCGACGGTCCAGGTGGACGCTCCGGTGCGCGCCGTGCCGAAGGAGACCGTGGCCGTGACCTCGTGGACCTGGCCCGCCTCGGCGCGGAACGACCAGTAGAGGTGGTCACCGGTCGAGGCGGCCACCCGGACCGGCTGGCCGGGGGTGATGGTCGTGGCGGTCAGGAACGAGGTGCCGGCCTTGGTGACGGTGGCCGCGCCGGGCGACGGCGTGGGCGCCGCCGCGGCGGCCGCCGGGGTGAGGGCCAGCCCGGCGGCGGCCAGCGCCGCCGCGGAGCGGATCAGCGTACGCATCCTCAGTTCTCCCTCCAGGTGGCCACCCACCAGCGGGTGAGCAGCCCGGCGACCAGCCCGGTGACCAGACCGGCCAGGGTGAGCAGGAGCAGCAGTGCCCAGCCGCGGCCGAGGTCCGGCCCGTCCGGGGCGGGGGACGCGGCGACCACGTCCACGGTCAGCTCCACCGGCATGCCCGGGGTGACCTGGGTGCCGGCGCGCGGCGCGAACGAGTTGCTGACCACGAGGCACACGGTCCGCGCCGGCTGCACCCCGCTCGGCGCGGGCTCGGGGCTCTCCTCCTCGGCGGCCGACCAGCGCAGTCCGGCCGACACCACGTCGGTACGCCCGCTGCCGGCGTCGACACCCCGGACCAGTTCCCGCCCGTCCGGCGCGGTGGCCCGCAGCAGCACGCCGTAGTCGGGGTTCACCGGCCGGTCCAGCGCGACGCTCACCGAGGCGCGCAGTTCCTGCCCGGGGCGCACCGGAACCCGGTACCAGCGGTGCTCGGCGAACGCCTCCCGGTCGGTGTAGACGCCGGGGGCCAGCAGCGGTGCGTCGTCGCAGGCGGCCGACCCGCCGACCACGGTCGGGGTGGCCGTGTAGGTGTCCCGGGCCCGGTCCACCAGCTGCTTGATCCGCCCGGTCAGCTCGTCGGCGCTCTGCGCCGCGGTGTACGTGCCGCCGGTCGCCCCGGCGATGCAGAGCAGCTGGCGGCGGACCTTCTCGTCGGGGGCCAGGCCGAGCGTGTCGACGACCAGCCGGGTGCCCTGGGCGGCCAGCTCGCGGGCCACCTGGCAGGGGTCGGGTGGGGCGCAGGTGTCCTCGCCGTCGGTGATCAGCACGATCCGGCGGGCGGTGCTGCCGGTGCCCAGGTCCTGCGCGGCGGAGCGGAGCGCCAGCCCCACCGGGGTGAAGCCGGTCGGGCGCAGCGTGGCAACGGCCGCCTTGGCCTGCGTACGGTCCACGGGGCCGACCGGCACGATCTGCTGGGTGTCCCGGCAGCCCTGCGTCTTGTCCTTGCCCCGGTAGGTGGCGCCGAGCACCCGGATGCCGAGCTGGGTCCCGTCCGGCAGCGCGTCGACCACCTCGTTGAACGCCTGCTGCGCCACCGCGATCCGGCTACGCCCGTCGATGTCCCGGGCCCGCATCGAGCCGCTGACGTCCAGGACCAGTTCGACCTTGGGTGGCTCGGCGGGAGGCTCGGCGGTCTCGTCGTCGGCCGCGGCGGGCGGCGGACCGATCAGCGCGGTCGCCGCCAGCAGTCCGAGAAGGACGGCCGCCGGTCGTCTCTTGTTGATCACCGGGCGAAGTGTAGTGAGATCCACTGTGGAAGATCATCGGGGTCCGGCCATCAGGATCGCTCGATGCATCAGGCGGCATGATCAGGGGCTGGTCCGCGCGTCGGCGAATGGTAAGGAATTCGTGACGTTTCCGCAGCGTGACGGACCGTAAGGTGCCCGATGTAAACCTTTTGCGGGGTGGCGCATTCGTCGGAAATCTGACCACGGCCGACCCGTTGTGCCGCTGCCGCACTGTGGTTAAGCTCTGTCTTGCGCGCCCCAATCGCCCGCTTCCCCCGTGGCAGGCGATCGGGGCGCGCTTTTTCGTACTCCCGGGTTTTCGCGCCGCGGGCGCCCGACAGGGTCCGGCCCCGATCGCAACCGATTTTCCGGCGGCGCCGCTCAGATCCAGCGACCGTCCAGCCACATCCGGGCCGACCAGTCCGCGTAGGCCATGAGCCGCCCCACGAAGATCGGGTAGAAGTAGCCGAAGCAGAGGGCGACGAGCAGCACGTACGCGCCCGCGACGATCCCGCCGACCAGACGGCGGTCGGAGGTGTCCTCGGCGCTCGGCGGCGCCGCCGTGCCCGGCGCCGGGGCGGGCGAGATGATCGCGCCGAGCACGTAGACCACCGCGAGCACCAGGAACGGCACCGCCGGCGCGGCGTAGAACGAGAACATCGTGCGGCCGTCGAGGGCGAACCAGAACCAGGGCAGCAGGCCGGCGGCCACGCTGAGCAGGATGGCGCCGGCCCGCCAGTCGCGCCGCGCCAGCCCGAGCCAGACGGTCGCCGCCAGCGCCGGCAGGAACGACCACCAGAGCAGCGGCGTGCCCAGCAGCAGGATCTCGGAGGCGCAGCTCGGCGCGCCGCAGTTGCCGTCGCCGGACCAGTAGAAGGCGACCGGACGGCCGAGCAGCAGCCACTGCCACGGCCAGGACTGGTACTTGTGCGGATCGTCGAGCTGGGTGTGGAAGCCGTACGCGGCCTTGTGGTATTCCCACAGGTTGATCAGGGGCCCGATGACCGGGGTGTCGCTCAGCCCCGGGGTGTTCGGGTAGCGGCTGGCCAGGCGGTAGTAGCCCTCGTCGCCGAGCAGCCAGCCCGACCAGGTGAGCACGTAGGTGACGACCATCAGCACGCCGGCCGCCAGCAGCCAGGGCAGCTCGTCCAGCAGGGCGTCCCGCCACGGGCGGCGGACCCCGGCCGAGCGGCGGACGCCGACCTCCCAGAGGAGCACCAGCAGCGCGAAGGCCGGGACGAAGTAGAGGCCGCTCCACTTCACCGCGCAGGCGCAGCCGAGCAGCACCCCGGCGGCCAGCCGCCACCACGGCCAGTCGCGCCACGTCGACGGGGGCCGGCCCGCCCGCCCCGGCAGCGACGGGTCGAGCCCCGCCTCCAGCGCCCGGGCCCAGCGCCGGCGCCGGGCGTCGCGGTCGAGCACCAGCGCGCCGAAGGCGGCCAGCACGAACAGCAGCAGGAAGATGTCGAGCAGCGCGGTGCGGGAGAGCACGAAGTGGAAGCCGTCCAGGGCGAGCAGCAGCCCGGCCGCGCAGCCCAGCGTGGTGGACCGGAACATCCGCCGGCCGATGCGCACCAGCAGCAGCACCGACAGCGTGCCGGCGACGGCCGCCGCGAACCGCCAGCCGAACTCGGGGGCGGTGGTCATGAGGTGCCCCGGCACGGAGATCTTGGTCTCGGCGTCCTGGTAGCCGAAGGCCCACTCGCCGAGGCCGATGAGCCACTTGCCCAGTGGCGGGTGCACCACGTACGACGGGCCGTTGTCCTTGTAGTTCCACTCGACGCCGCGGTCGATCAGCCCGTAGGCGTCGCGCGCGTAGTAGATCTCGTCGAAGATCTTCCCGTTGGGGCCACTCAGCCCGACGAAGCGCAGGATCGCCGCGATCGCCACCACGACCCCGGTGGCCAGCCAGGCGCGCCCCCGATCGAGGCGGGCATCGAGGGTGTCGAGCCGTCGCCGGACGACGGCCGGGATCCGGCCACCGCCGCCGCTCGTCGCGGGGCCGGCGGCCCGGTCGGCGGTGGTCGCCTCGACGGCGGACCCGCCCGCGTTCGCGCTCTGTGCTGTCGACGCACTCGTCACCCGGCGATCGTAGGCTGCGAAGGTGCCCGGTGGCGCCCGTCGTCTCCGAGATTGGTACGGCCGTCGATGAAGGAGCGCACGTCGTGGGTGAAATGTCCGAGGTTGGTCGCCTGGTGCTGCTCGGCGCGCCACTGGGCAACCCGGCCGACGCCTCGGCCCGCTTCCGGGAGGTGCTCGCCGCCGCCGACGTGGTCGCCGCCGAGGACACCCGCCGGCTCACCCGGCTGGCCCGCGACCTGGCGGTCACCGTGCCGGGCCGGATCGTCTCCTACTTCGAGGGCAACGAGGAGCGGCGCACCCCGGAACTGGTCGACGTGCTCGCCGCCGGCTACACGGTCGCCCTGGTCACCGACGGCGGCATGCCCAGCGTCTCCGACCCCGGCTACCGGCTGGTCCGGGCCGCCCTCGACGCCGGGATCCCGGTGACCGCGGCCCCCGGCCCGAGCGCCGTGACCACCGCCCTGGCGCTGTCCGGGCTGCCCTGCGACCGGTTCTGCTTCGAGGGCTTCCTGCCCCGCACGCCCGGCGCCCGCCGGTCCCGGCTGCGCGCGCTCGCCGCCGAGGAGCGCACCCTGGTGCTCTTCGAGGCGCCGCACCGGATCGCCGGGGCGCTCGCCGACCTGGCCGAGGCGTTCGGTCCGGACCGGCCCGCCGCGCTCTGCCGCGAGCTGACGAAGACCTACGAGGAGGTGGTCCGCCGGCCGCTCGGCGAGCTGGCCGAGTGGGCCGCGGCGGGCGAGCCGCGCGGCGAGATCACCCTGGTCGTGGCCGGGGCGCCACCGGTCGCGGCGGTCCGGCCCGACGACGACACCCTGCGCGCCGCCGTGGCGGCGCGCGAGGCGGCCGGGCTGTCGCGGCGCGACGCCATCACCGAGGTCGCCACCGAGTACGGGCTACGCCGCCGCGACGTCTACACGGTCGTGCACAGCTGACCGTCGTCACCAGGCCGAGGCCAGGAACCCGACGGTGATCAGCAGCGGGCCGGCCAGCGCCACCCCCACCGCCCAGCGGCGGTGCCGGGGGTCCGGCAGCCGGGTCGCGCCGGTCCACCGGGCGATCCCGGCCGCGCAGCCGGCCACCAGCAGCAGGCCGAGCAGCCAGCGCAGGTGCCGGCCGGCGCCGGTGTCCGCGTAGGCGGTGCCGGCGGCCGGCCCGGTCATCCGCGCGGGCAGCACCGAGCCGGTGGCGCTGCGCTCGGCCGGCACCCCGCTGACCCGTACCCCGTGGGCCAGGAAGCCCTGGCCGTCGGCCAGGAACAGCCCCCGGCAGCGCTGGGTCAGCCCGCCGCCGGTGCAGTCGGTGATCACCACCGAGCCGTCGGTCCCGTGCCCCACGGCCAGCCAGAGCGGGCCGGCGCTCACCCAGGCGAAGAACGCGGCCAGCAGGGTCAGCGACAGCAGGACGGACAGCCCGGTGACCGGGTCCGGAGGCCGGGCCGCGCGGGCCCGCTCGCGCCGGGTCGCCCACCGGCGCACCGGCCACGGGGCGGACCGGCGGCGCGGCTCCTCCCGCAGCGGGGTGCCGTCCCAGTGCACCTCCTCGATGGGCGCCCAGGGGGTCCCGCCGTCCGCCGTGCCGAACCGCCGCTGCCAGCGCGGTTGCCGGACCGGCACCCGCCGGGGGACGGCGTCCACGGGCGCCCCGGTGGTCGGCTCCACCTCCACGGGCGGGTCCGCCGGGTCCGCCCGGGGCTGGGGAGCCACCGACGCCGCGCGCGCCGGGGTCCGCCGCGCGGCCTCCTCGGCCGCCGGCGCGGAGGAGGGCCCACCGGGCCCGGGCGCCGCTGGTCTGCTGGTCACGCCGTTCATTTCACACCGGCAGGTCGGGGCTGCCGGGCAGCTCACACCGCGTGTCGGCGACAAATCGGACGTACGGCCGGGGTCGGCTGGTGGGACGCGCCCTATTGGTTCGCAGGTGGCCCGTGGCAATCACTAGGCTTGACGCTCATGAGTCACGTTCTCGCCGCGGTCGCCTGGCCCTACGCCAACGGCCCGCGCCACATCGGCCACGTATCCGGATTCGGCGTTCCCTCCGACGTCTTCGCCCGGTACATGCGGATGGCCGGTCACGACGTGCTCATGGTCTCGGGCACCGACGAGCACGGCACCCCGATCCAGGTGCAGGCCGACGCCGAGGGGGTCACCCCCCGCGAGCTGGCCGACCGCTACAACCGGGTGATCGCCGAGGACCTGCGGGCGCTGGGCCTGTCGTACGACCTGTTCACCCGCACCACCACCCGCAACCACTACGCCGTGGTGCAGGAGCTGTTCGAGGGCCTCCACCGCAACGGCTACATCGTCCCCAAGGTCACCACCGGTGCGATCTCCCCGTCGACCGGCCGGACCCTGCCCGACCGCTACATCGAGGGCACCTGCCCGATCTGCGGCTACGACAGCGCCCGGGGCGACCAGTGCGACAACTGCGGCAACCAGCTCGACCCGATCGACCTGATCAACCCCAAGTCGAAGATCAACGGCGAGACGCCGGAGTTCGTGGAGACCGAGCACTTCTTCCTCGACCTGCCCGCCCTGGCCGACGCGCTGCGGCAGTGGCTGGACACCCGGGAGGGCTGGCGGCCCAACGTGCTGCGCTTCTCGCGCAACCTGCTCGACGACCTCCAGCCCCGGGCCATCACCCGGGACCTGGAGTGGGGTGTGCCGATCCCGCTCGACGGCTGGCGTGACCGGCCCGACAAGCGGATCTACGTCTGGTTCGACGCGGTGATCGGCTACCTGTCCGCCTCCATCGAGTGGGCCCGCCGCACCGGGGACCCGGAGGCCTGGCGCAAGTGGTGGTCCGCCGACGGCGAGGGCAAGGACGCCCGCGGCTACTACTTCATGGGCAAGGACAACATCGTCTTCCACTCGGTGATCTGGCCGGCGCTGCTCGGCGGCTACTCCGGCGAGGGCTCCCGGGACGGCGAGCCGGGCGAGCTGGGCCGGCTCAACCTGCCCACCGAGGTGGTCTCCAGCGAATACCTGACCATGGAGGGCCGCAAGTTCTCCTCCTCCCGCAAGGTCGTCATCTACGTCCGTGACTTCCTGGAGCGGTACGACGCCGACGCGCTGCGCTACTTCATCGCGGTCGCCGGTCCGGAGAGCAACGACACCGACTTCACCTGGGCCGAGTTCCTCCGCCGCAACAACGACGAGCTGGTCGCCGGCTGGGGCAACCTGGTCAACCGGTCGATCTCGATGGCGGCGAAGAACTTCGGGGTGATCCCGCCGGTGAGCCCGGCCGGGCTCACCGACGCCGACCGGGCCCTGCTGGAGACCGCCCGGGCGGGCTTCGCCACCGTCGGCGACCTGATCGCCCGGCACCGGCAGAAGCAGGCCATCGGCGAGGCCATGAAGGTCGTCGCCGAGGCCAACAGGTACCTGTCCGAGCAGGCGCCCTGGAAGCTCAAGGGCGAGGACGACAAGCCGCGGATGGGCACCATCCTGCACGTCGCCCTCCAGGTGGTCAGCGACGCCAACACGCTGCTCACGCCGTTCCTGCCGCACTCCGCGCAGAAGATCCACGAGCTGCTCGGCGGCACCGGGGTGCACGCGCCCATGCCCAGGATCGAGGAGGTCGAGGACCTCGACGGCGGGCCGGGATACCCGGTGCTGACCGGTGACTACACGGTCGGTGCGCGCTGGGAGTCCGTACCCCTGGAGGCGGGCCGGCCGCTCGCGGCGCCCAAGCCGGTGTTCCGCAAGCTCGACCCGTCGATCGTCGACGAGGAGCTGGCCCGGCTGGCCGGCTGAGCCGACCGACGCACGACCGCGGCCCCGGGGTCTCCCCGGGGCCGTCGTCGTCGGTGGCTCAGGCGCGGGCCATCTGCGGCGCGCCGATGAACTCCATGATCGCCTTGTTGACCTCGGTGGGGTGCGTCCACGGGGTGCCGTGCGGCGCGCCCTTCAGGGTGACCATCTGGCAGTTGGACAGCATGTGCTGCAACCGCTGACCCGTGGCCGGGTACGGCAGCACGTTGTCCTTGTCGCCCTGGATGATCAGCACGGGGATGTTGATGTTCGGCAGGTCGCCCCGGAAGTCCGTGAGCCAGGCGTCGACGGAGTCGTGGCTGCCCTTCGCCGATGCCCGCGCGCCGATCTCCCAGTGCGCCCGGTACGCCTCCTCGCTCACCCATTTGCCCTTGGTCTCGCTGTAGTTGAAGAAAGCGTTGCAGAACTGCGTCAGGTAGGCGAACCGGTCCTGGATGATGGCCGCCTTGAACCCCTCGAACAGGCTCTTGTCGACCCCCTCCGGATTGTCGGCCGTCTTCAGCAGGAACGGCGCCAACGGTGCCATCAGGACCGCGCGGTCCACCCGGTCCGACCCGTACGCCCCCAGGTAGCGGGTCACCTCGCCGGTGCCCATCGAGTGCCCGATCAGGATCGCGTTGCGCAGGTCCAGCTCGGTCATCAGCACGTCCAGGTCGGCCGCGAAGGTGTTGTAGTCGTAGCCGAACGACGGTTGGGCGGAGTTGCCGAAACCGCGCCGGTCGTACGTGATCACCCGGTAGCCGGCCGCGAGCAGCGGATTGGCCATCTTCTCCCAGGTCGCCCCGTTGAACGGGAATCCGTGGATCAGGACGATCGGCTGGCCGGAGCCGTGATCCTCGTAGTAGAGGTCGATGGGTGCGGAATTCTCCGTACCGACGGTGACGAAAGGCATGTCGGGTTCTCTCCTTGCGTGCGTCTCGGACGCCCGCGCTTTCCCGGCCCGCTCCCCGTTATGCCGTCCGGTACGGCAGATCCACCACCTGGTCGTCGGTCAGCTCGGCCCCCGGCGCCCACGTCTCGTAGACGCCCCGCTCGTGGCACTGCGCCCCGGTGGTGGTCACCGCGTCCGGATCGGGCCGGCACAGCCGCAGCCGTAGCCAGCCCGCCTCCTCCCGGAGCACCAGGCAGGGCACCCCGCGCCAGGCGGCGTAGCGCAACCGGCGGGCCGCCGACTCCACCGGGTAGCGGGCCGCCCGGGTCATGGCCAGCACCCGGAACCCGCCCGGCTGGTCGGCCACCGCCTCGTACTCGGCGCCGCCGTAGCCGCCCACGAGCTGGGTGGAGCGGGGCGCGTCGCCGGTCGGCACGTACTCCTGGTCGGGGGAGAGGCCGGGCACCGCGGCCAGCAGGTGCCGCCACTGCGGGCCGACCATGCGCAGCCAGCCCCGCTGCTCCGCCTGGTAGGAGTAGAGCACCACCTCCACCCCCTCCGCCGGATAGGCGAGCAGGGTGGCGTTCGCCGGCATCGGAAGGTCGGCGAAGTCGCGGGTGATGAACTCGGGGATGAGCTGGGCGTTGCTCGGCACGAACCCGGTGCCCAGCACCGGCGGCCCGAGCCGGTCCCGCGGCGGCAGGGCGGTGAGCCCCTGGTGCGCCGGGCCGACCGGCACGTCGTAGTCGGCCGGGTCGGTGGCGCGCCAGCGCAGCGCGTACGCCACGTCGCCGCCCTCCGAGTCGCCGCGCAGCACCGCCATTCCCGCCGGGGTGCGCAGGTGCGCCACGTCGTGCTCGCGATGGCAGAAGCCGTGCGGCAGCCAGCCCCGCACGTAGCCGGCGAGCTGCCGCGCGGAGAGCACCTTCACCATCCGGGTGCCCGGCCGGATCAGCGCCGACCCGCGCACCGCCGCGAGGGTCGGGTCGCCGGCCGCGCCCGGCTGCTGGCTGAGCTGGTGCAGGTACGCCCAGCCGTGCTCGCGGTGCAGCGGCATCAGCAGCGGCGGGTCGAGGTCCTCGGTCGGCTCCGCCGCCCCGTGCACCGCGCTCACCTCGGTGACGTGC
Organism: Micromonospora chaiyaphumensis; assembly: GCF_900091435.1. Classification (GTDB taxonomy): domain Bacteria; phylum Actinomycetota; class Actinomycetes; order Mycobacteriales; family Micromonosporaceae; genus Micromonospora; species Micromonospora chaiyaphumensis. Next base: position 351,104 of record NZ_FMCS01000002.1, on the reverse strand, counting down.
ACGAACCTCCGCCACGGGTACGCCACCCCGGGCCGGGGCGCCCACTCGAAACCGGGCGCCTCGTCGGCGCTGAACAGCTCGTACGCCGCGCCCCGGGCGATCTCCTCCGCCGGGTGGACGCGGCCGTCGTACGTCACGCGCAGCCCGGTCCGCTCGGGGGCGGTGCCGCTGGCCTGGGGAGTGACGGTCACCCACGGACCGTAGGCGCGGCAGATGTTGGGCACATGAACAGTCGATGGCGGTCCGGAAACGCCGGCCCGTGGCGGTGTGTGATGCTGGCCGCGATGAGCGAGCAGACCGAAACCCGCAAGCAGCGCGCCGCCCGCCGGGCCGGTGAGTTCCCACCCGCCCCGGAGGCGCTGGCGGTGCCCGTGCTGGACAGCCACACCCACCTCGACATCACCGTCAGCGAGGCGGGTGTGCCGGGCGGACCCGCCGACGACCCGGTGGCGGCGGCGATCGCGGTGGCCGCCGGTGTCGGCGTGGACCGGCTCGTGCAGGTCGGCGTGGACGTCGAGTCGTCCCGGTGGGGTGCCGACGTCGCCGAGCGCTACGGCGCGGTGCTGGCCACCGTGGCGCTGCACCCGAACGAGGCGCCCCGCCTGCCCGACCTGGACGAGGCGCTGCGCCAGATCGAGGCGCTCGCCGGCCGGGACCGGGTCCGCGGCATCGGCGAGACCGGGATGGACTTCTTCCGCACCGGCGACGAGGGGCGGGCCGCGCAGGAGGAGAGCTTCCGGGCGCACATCGCCATCGCCAAGCGGTACGGCAAGGCGCTGGTCATCCACGACCGCGACGCGCACGCCGACGTGCTGCGGGTCCTCGACGACGAGGGCGCCCCGGACACCGTGGTCCTGCACTGCTTCTCCGGCGACGCCGACTTCGCCCGCGAGTGCGTCCGCCGCGGCTACCTGCTCAGCTTCGCCGGCACCGTCACCTTCGGCAGCGCCACGGCGCTCCGCGCGGCCGCCGCCGTCACCCCGCCCGCGCAGCTGCTGGTGGAGACCGACGCGCCGTACCTGACGCCGATGCCGCACCGGGGGCGGCCGAACGCCTCGTACCTGATCCCGCTGACCGTGCGGTTCCTGGCCGAGACCACCGGCGCCGACCTCGACGAGCTGTGCGCGGCCATCTCCGCGACCGGCGAGCGGGCGTTCGGGCCGTGGTGAAAGGATGCCCGGCGTGACCGGACTCCTCGGCCCGGCGGAGATCCGGGAGCTCGCCGCGCGGCTCGGCGTGACGCCGACCAAGAAGCTCGGCCAGAACTTCGTGCACGACCCGAACACCGTGCGCCGGATCGTCACCACGGCCGGGCTCGCCCCGGACGACGTGGCGCTGGAGGTCGGCCCCGGGCTCGGCTCGCTCACCCTGGCCCTGCTGCCGGTGGCCGCGCACGTGCACGCCGTGGAACTCGACCGGGCCCTGGCCGCCGCGCTGCCGGAGACCGCCGCCCGGTTCGCCGGCCCCGACGCCGCCCGGCTCACCGTGCACCCCGCCGACGCGCTGCGGGTCACCGCCGCCGAGCTGGCCGACCCCGCGCCGACCGCGCTCGTGGCGAACCTGCCGTACAACGTGGCCGTGCCCGTGGTGCTGCACCTGCTCGCCGAGCTGCCCACCCTGCGCCACGGCCTGGTCATGGTGCAGAAGGAGGTCGCCGACCGGCTCGTCGCCGGTCCCGGCTCCAAGGTGTACGGCGTCCCGTCGGTCAAGCTCGCCTGGTACGCCCGCTCCCGGGCCGCCGGCAAGGTGCCGCCGAACGTCTTCTGGCCGGTGCCGAACGTCGATTCCGGGCTGGTCGCCTTCACCCGGCGCGAGCCGCCCCGCGCCGACGTACCCCGGGAGGCCGTCTTCGCGGTGGTCGACGCGGCGTTCGCGCAGCGCCGCAAGACCCTGCGCGCCGCCCTCGCGGGCTGGGCCGGCGGCGCGGACCGGGCCGCCGCGGCCCTCACCGCCGCTGGTGTGGACCCCGGCGCCCGCGGCGAGTCACTCACCGTGGAGCAGTTCGCCGCCGTCGCCGCGTCGGCCCCGGCCGCCCCGGCCGCCGCCCGTTAGGCTGGCGCCGTTGCCCACCCCGCCGAGGAGCTGACCGTGCAGAAGCCGTTCGACATCCGCCTGCGCCCGCGGGACATCGCCCCGTGACCGAGGCCTGGCGACCGGACGACGAGGACGGGCAGCGGCGCGGGGCCAGCGGCCCGGTGAAGGTGCGGGTGCCGGCCAAGGTCAACCTGCACCTCGGGGTGGGGCCGCTGCGCCGCGACGGCTACCACGAGCTGAACACCGTCTACCACGCGATCTCCATCTACGACGAGCTGACCGCCCGCCGGGGCGACACCCTCACCCTCACCATGGAGGGCGAGGGCGCCGGCGAGCTGGCCCTGGACGACACCAACCTGGTGATCCGGGCCGCCCACGCCCTCGCCGGCTACGCGGGCGTCCTGCCGCACGCCCGGCTGCACCTGCGCAAGCAGATCCCGCTCGCCGGAGGGCTGGCCGGCGGCAGCGCCGACGCGGCCGCCGCGCTGGTCGCCTGCGACGCGCTCTGGGGCACCGGGCTGTCCCGCGACGAACTGGCCGGGATCGCCGCCGACCTCGGCTCCGACGTGCCGTTCCTGATCCACGGCGGCACCGCCCTGGGCACCGGGCGGGGCGAGGCGGTCAGCCCGGTGCTGGCCCGCCCCACCTCCTGGCACTGGGTGGTGGCCGTCGCCGACGGCGGCCTCTCCACCCCGGCCGCCTACCGGGAGCTGGACCGGCTCCGCGACGCGGGCACCGCGGGCGAGCCCCTGGGCAGCACCGACACCCTGCTGGGCGCGCTGCGCCAGCGCGACCCGCGGGTGCTCGCCGCCGCCCTCGGCAACGACCTCCAGGCCGCCGCGCTCACCATGCGCCCATCGCTGGCCGAGACGCTCAAGGCGGGGGAGGCGGCCGGCGCGCTCGCCGGCCTCGTGTCCGGCTCCGGCCCGACCTGCGTCTTCCTCGCCACCGACGAGGCGCACGCCGGCCGGATCGCCGCCGACCTGGCCGCCGCCGGCGTCTGCCGGGACGCCCGGGTCGCGCACGGCCCGGTCCCCGGCGCCCGCGTCGTCTGAACCCCGCCGGCCGGCCCGCGTACCCTTGAGTCGGGCGTCCCGGGCACCGGGGCGCCTTGATCATGAAAGGTGGGTTCGTGGCCAACATCGTCAACCTGGACCGGGTGTCCAAGGGGTACGGCGCCGCCGGGCCGCTGCTCACCGACGTGTCGCTCGGCCTCGACGACGCCGACCGGGTGGGCGTGGTCGGCCTCAACGGCGCCGGCAAGTCCACCCTGCTGCGCCTGCTCACCAAGCAGGAGGACCCCGACGACGGCCGCGTCACCCACCGCCGGGACCTGCGGGTCCTGTGGCTGCCGCAGACCCTGGACCTGGCCCCCGAGGCCACCGTCCGGGACGTGGTGCTCGGCACCGCCTGGCTCGGCCAGAGCATGGGCGCCGAGCACGAGTGGGCCGGCGACGCCGGCGTGCGGGCCATCCTCGACGGCCTCGGCATGGCCCACCTCGGCCTCGACGCGCCGGTCGGCCCGATGTCCGGCGGCGAACGCCGCCGCGTCGCGCTCGCCGCCCTGCTGGTCCGCGACGCCGACCTGCTCATCCTCGACGAGCCCACCAACCACCTCGACGTCGGCGGCGTCGACTGGCTGGCCCGGCATCTCGTCACCCGCAAGGGCGCGCTCGTCGTGGTCACCCACGACCGCTGGTTCCTCGACGCGGTCTGCACCGCCACCTGGGAGGTCGCCGACCAGACCGTCCGGGCCTACGAGGGCGGCTTCGCCGCCTGGACCCTGGCCCGCGCCGAGCGGCAGCGCGTCGCCGCCGCCACCGAGGCCCGCCGGCAGAACCTGCTCCGCAAGGAGATCGCCTGGCTGCGCCGCGGCGCGCCGGCCCGCACCTCGAAGCCGAAGTTCCGGATCGACGCCGCCAACGCGCTCATCGCCGACGTGCCGGAACCGCGCGACACCATGTCGCTGCAACGGCTCGCCACCGCCCGGCTCGGCAAGCAGGTGTACGACCTCGACGCGGTCTCCCTGCACGCCGGCCCGAAGGAGATCCTGCACGACCTCACCTGGCAGGTCGGCCCCGGCGACCGGGTCGCCATCCTGGGGCGCAACGGCGCCGGCAAGACCACCCTGCTGCGCATGCTCGCCGGGGTGACCCGCCCCGACGGCGGCCGGTTCGCCGCCGGGCAGACCGTCCGCCCCGCGTTCCTCTCCCAGGAACTCGCCGAACTCCCCGGCCACCTGCGCGTCCTCGAAGCCGTCGAGGAGGTGGCCCGGCGGGTGCAGCTCGGCGACCGGGAGATCAGCGCCGCCCAGCTCGCCGAGGTCTTCGGCTTCGACGACCGGCGGCTCTGGACCCCGGTCAGCGACCTCTCCGGCGGCGAGCGCCGCCGGCTCCAGATGCTGCGGCTGCTCGCCGGTGAGCCCAACGTGCTCCTCCTCGACGAGCCCACCAACGACCTGGACACCGACACCCTCGCCGCGCTGGAGGACCTGCTCGACTCCTGGCCCGGCACGATCGTCGTGGCCAGCCACGACCGCTACCTGATCGAGCGGGTCACCGACGTCGCGTACGGCATGTTCGGCGACGGCCGGCTCGTGCACCTGCCCGGCGGCGTTGACGAGTACCTGGCCCGCGCCGCGGCCCGCGGCGGCCCCGCGCCCGCCGACCTCACCCCGGCCGCGGCCGGCCCGGCCCGCGAGGGCATGTCCGCCGCCGAGGTACGCACCGCCAAGAAGGAACTCAGCCGGCTGGAACGCCAGATCGCCAAGCTCGAACAGAAGGAGGCGACGCTGCACGAGCAGCTCGCCGCCAACGCCACCGACTACGCGAAGGTCGCCGAGCTGGACGCCCAGCTCAAGGAGATCCGCGCCGAGCGGGACCGCACCGAGGAGGCCTGGCTGGCCCTCGCCGAGGAGCTGCCCGCCGGCTGACCCGCCCGGGGTGGGGGGTGTGCGGCGTCACTGACGGGCGTGCGGGACAATCGCAGGCGACCCCTCTTCCGTTCGGTCTTGGAGACGCACAGATGGCCCACACCCCCGTCAACCACCCCGCGCGGCCTGTCTACCGGGCGATCGGCGGGCTCGTTGGTCTGTACTTCGTCGTCTTCGGCGTGCTCGGCATCATCGCCAGCGCCGGCGACGACGTGCTCGCCCAGGACGACACCAAGGTCCTCGGCCAGGGCAGCAACCTCGGCTTCTCGATGCTCGTGATTTTGCTCGGCGTCGCGATCCTGATCGGCACCGCGATCGGCCGCAACCTCGACGTGGCGATCAACCAGTGGCTGGCCTACGCCCTGATGGCCCTCGGCCTGGCCGAGCTGGCGTTCCTGCACACCGACGCCAACATCTTCAACTTCTCGATCATGACCGACATCGTGGTGCTCACCCTCTCCCTGGTGCTCCTGATGGTCGGCATGTACGGCAAGGTCGGCAGCGACGAGGAGCACGAGGCCTGGCAGAAGGCCCGGCTGGTGCTCTGACCCCCAACCGTCCCCGAAGGCCCGGCACCCGCCGGGCCTTCGGCGTTTTCCGGGGACGGGACGGGGCGACGCGGGGGACAATTGCGCCAAATCAGTCAGCCGACCGGAGGCTCCCATGGCGCACTTCCCGGTGAACCACCCCGCACGGCCGCTCTACCGGGTGCTGTCCGGGCTCATCGGCCTCTACATCCTGGTCTTCGGCGTCTGGGGGGTCTTCCAGACCTGGGGCGACGGGCTGTTCAGCCGGGAGAGCAACACGGCCCTCGGCCTCCGCACCAACCTGGCGTTCTCCCTGGTCTCCGTGGTCTTCGGCGCCTTCCTGCTGATCGGCGCCTCCCGCCGCGGCAACCTCGGCCACTACATGAACCTGACCGCCGGGGCGGTCTTCCTGGTCACCGCCATCCTCATGATGTCCGTGCTGCAGACCTCGGCGAACTTCCTCAACTTCTCGATGTCGACCGTCCTCGTCTCGCTGGTGTTCGGGCTGGTCCTGCTCGCCACCGGCCTCTACGACAAGGTCGGCACGGACGAGCACGCCGCCGAGGAACGGCGCCGCCGCGAGCACCCCATCGCCGAGGCGAACCGCTGAACCTCGCTCAGCCCCGCTTGCGGACGGTGATCAGACCCGGCTTCGCCTCCAGGTGCGACAGGCCGTTCCAGGCCAGGTTCACCAGGTGCGCCGCCACCGTCTCCTTCCGCGGCTTGCGCACCTCCAACCACCAGCGCCCGGTCAACGCCACCATGCCCACCAACGCCTGCGAGTAGAGCTCCGCCAGCTTCGGGTCGTAGCCCCGGCTGGAGAACTCCGCGCCCAGGATGTGCTCCACCTGGTGCGCCACGTCGTTCATCACGCTGCTGAAGTTGCCCGTCGCCGACATCAACGGCGACTCCCGGACCAGCACCCGGAACCCGCTGGTCTCCTCCTCGATGTACGTCAGCAGGGTCAACGCCGCCTGCTCCAGCAACTCCCGCGGATGCCCCGCCGTCAACGCCGTGGTGATCCGGTCCAGCAGCGAGCGGACCTCCCGGTCCACCACCACCGCGTAGAGCCCCTCCTTGCCGCCGAAGTGCTCGTAGACCACCGGCTTCGAGACCTTCGCCCGGGCCGCCACCTCCTCGATCGAGGTGGCGTCGAACCCGCGCTCGGCGAAGATCTGCCGGGCGATCGAAATCAACTGCTCGCGCCGCTGGGTCGCGGACATCCGCACCCGGGAGGGCTTCGCCGCCGGGACGGCCCGCCGCCGGGCGGTGCTGGCGTCGCCGCCGGGAACGTCGGTCACCCGGCCCATCCTGCCAAACCCGCCCCGCGTCGATCGACCGGTTACCGCGCCGGCCGGCCGCGCACCCGCCCCGGCTCCACCAGCTTCGCCGTGATCCGGTCCGGTTTCGGCCACCGCACCGACCAGGCCGCCCCCGTCTTCTCCAGCAGCCAGATCACCCGCGCCGACGGATCGACCTGCCCGCGCAGCACCCCGTGCCGCGCGCTGGTCGGCTCCGCGTGGTGCAGGTTGTGCCAGCTCTCCCCGAACGACAACAACGCCAGCGGCCAGAAGTTCGACGCCCGGTCGCCCTGCCGCACCGCGAACGGGCGCTCACCGTAGACGTGGCACACCGAGTTGATCGACCAGGTGACGTGGTGCAGCAGCGCGATCCGGACCAGACCACCCCAGAAGAACGCGGTCAGCGCGCCCCACCACGACCCGGTGAGCACGCCGCCCATCGCCGCCGGCCCCAGCACCGACACCACCACCAGCACCGGGAACAGCCGGTCGACGCGACGCGTGATCGGATCGGCCAGCAGGTCCGGGGCGAACCGCTCCCGGTTCGACAGCTCACGGTTGAACAACCAGCCGACGTGCGCGTGGAACAGTCCCCTGGTCAGCCCGCCGATGCTCTCCCCGAACCGCCACGGCGAGTGCGGGTCGCCCTCCTGGTCGGAGAACGCGTGATGCCGCCGGTGGTCGGCCACCCACTGGATGATCTCGCCCTGCACGGCGAACGAACCCGCCACCGCCAGGGTGGCCCGCAGCCACGGTTTCGCCTTGAACGAGCCGTGGGTGAAGTAGCGGTGGTAGCCGACGGTGATGCCGAGGCCGGACACCACGTACCAGAAGGCGGCCACCAGCACGTCGGTCCAGCCCAGCCAGCCGCCCCAGGCCACCGGCACGGCGGCCAGCAGGGCGAGGAACGGGACGACCACGAAGGCCCACAGTGCGATCAGGATGCCGGGGGACTGGTGGCCCTGGGTCAGCGGCTTCGGTCCGCTCTCCGGGCCGGTCAGGGTGGTCGACATGGCACCTCCCAGCGGTACGGGCTACGCCTACGTCACCGTAACCAGGAACGGCCTAGATCGCAGCGGACACGTCACTTCGTCGATGCCCGACCTGTCGTACGCCCGTCCTAACCTGCCGGAGTGACCGACCGTGAGCCTTCCGCCACCGCGCCCCGCCCCTACCGTGGCCGGAAGCCGGCACTCCATGCGGAGGCACTTCTCCTGCGGCGGGAGGGCTGCCCGGTCGGTGAGATCGCGGAGCGGCTGGGGGTGTCGAAATCGACCGCCTACCTCTGGACCCGGCACCTGCCGCTCGCCCCGGATTTGGTGCGGCGAAGGCGTCAGGCCGGTCAGCGGGCTCGTGCGGACGCCCAGTGGAGGGTGCACCGGGCGGCGCGAGACGCGGCCCGGGCCGAGACCGTGGCGGCGGCCGCCCGTTGGGTCCGTCAGCTGCGTTACCGGGAGCTGGTGCTGATCGGCGCGGCGATCTACTGGTGCGAGGGCGGCAAGGCCAAGCCTTGGCGTCCGCACGACTGCCGCATCAAGTTCGTGAACAGCGACCCCATGCTCGTGGGGCTCTTCCTTCGTTTCCTCGACGCCCTCGGCGTGCCGGCGGCCGACCGGCGCTACCGGGTGAGCATCCACGAGACCGCCGACGCGCCGGCCGCGGTCCGCTGGTGGGCCGGGGTGATCGGAGTGCCGGCCGAGCGGTTCCAGCCCACCTCGCTGAAGCGGCATCGGCCACTCACGACCCGGAAGAACGTCGGCGCCGACTACCGCGGCTGCCTGACGGTTCACGTTGTCGGGGCGAGCCGGGTCTACTGGAGGATCGAAGGGATCATGAAGGGAATGACCGATGAGGATCCAGCTCGCGACCGGTAAGGTGTAGGCAGCCGCCAAACGGGCTCCCTTTTGCCCGTTTTCGACCGTCCCGGGTCGTCTAATGGCAGGACGTCAGGTTTTGGTCCTGATTATAGGGGTTCGAATCCTCTCCCGGGAGCTTCTGCTGTTTGCATCCGGCCGCGTGGTTAGCATGGCCGCGAGACTGTCGCCCACCCGACGGGAGCCACGTCGTGTCCCAGCCCCACCTCCGCACCGTTGTCGTGCTCGCCGCCGGTGAGGGCAAGCGGATGAAGTCGGCCCTGCCCAAGGTGCTGCACCCGCTGCTCGGTCGTACCCTGCTCGGTCACGTGCTGGCCGCGGCCGCGCCGCTCGGCGCGGACCGCCAGGTGGTCGTGGTCGGCCACGGCGCCGACCAGGTGCGCGCGCACCTGGCCGAGATCGCCCCGGCGGCCACCCCGGTGCTCCAGGCGCAGCAGCTCGGCACCGGGCACGCGGTCCGGATCGCGCTGGACGCCGTCCCGGAGGCCACCGGCACCGTCGTGGTGATCAACGGGGACGTGCCGCTGCTGCGGCCGGAGACCGTGGTGGCCCTGGTCGAGGCGCACGAGGGCGCCGGCGCGGCGGCGACCGTGCTGGCCGCCGAGGTGCCGGACCCGACCGGCCTGGGCCGGATCGTCCGGGACGCCGACGGGCGGCTGGCGCAGATCGTCGAGGAGCGCGACGCCACCCCGGAGCAGCGGGCGCTGCGGGAGATCAACGCGGGCATCTACGCGTTCGACGTGGCGCGGCTGCGGGACGCGCTGGGCAAGCTCTCCACCGACAACGATCAGGGCGAGGAGTACCTGACCGACGTGTTCGGCCTGCTCCGGGACGCGGGGGAGCCGGTGGCGGTGCACTGCGCCGCCGACCACGTGGAGACGTTGGGCTGCAACGACCGGGTCGAGCTGGCCGCGCTGCGCCGGCTGCTGCGGGACCGGGTGAACGAGGGCTGGATGCGCACCGGGGTGAGCATCCTGGACCCGCACACCACCTGGATCGACGTGACCGTCACCGTCGAGCGGGATGCGGTGATCGACCAGAACACGCAGCTGCAGGGCGCGACGGTGGTCGGCGCGGGAGCGGTGGTGGGGCCGGACACGACGCTGGTGGACACCACGGTCGGCGCGGGCGCGAGCGTGGTGCGCAGCCACTCGGTGGGTGCCGAGGTGGGCCCGGAGGCGAGCGTCGGGCCGTACGCGTACCTGCGGCCGGAGTCGCGGCTGGGCCGCAAGGCGAAGGTCGGCACGTTCGTGGAGACGAAGAAGGCCGACATCGGCGAGGGTTCGAAGGTGCCGCACCTGTCGTACGTGGGTGACGCGACGATCGGGGAGCACAGCAACATCGGCGCGGCGACGGTGTTCGTCAACTACGACGGGGTGCGCAAGCACCACACGACGATCGGCAGCCACGCGCGTACCGGGGCGGACAACATGTTCGTGGCGCCGGTGCGGGTGGGCGACGGCGCGTACACGGCGGCGGGTTCGGTGATCATCTCGGACGTGCCGGCGGGGGCCATGGCGGTGGCGCGGGGTCAGCAGCGCAACGTCGAGGGCTGGGTGCTGCGCAAGCGGTCCGGCACGGCGGCCGCGGAGGCGGCGCAGCGGGCCCGTGAGGGTGCGTCGGAGGCCGGCCCTGCCGCAAGCGAAGGTGACTGAATCCACGGGGGGCCGGAGACCGTGGGAGGACCGGTGAACACGGGGGATACTGCAACCGAATAGTCCCCGGCTCACCGCCGCCGGGAACCACCGACATACGGGAGCAGACGGGCCCATGGGCAGCATCGTCGCCGAAAACCGCAAGAGCCTGATGCTCTTCTCCGGACGGGGTTTTCCGGAGCTGGCCAAGGAGATCGGTGAGGTGCTCGGCGTCGCGCCGACGCCCTCCGACTCGTACGATTTCGCCAACGGTGAGATCTTCGTACGTTTCAAGGATTCGGTACGCGGTTCGGACGCCTTCGTGGTGCAGTCCGTGACGCACGGGGTCAACACCTGGGTCATGGAGACCCTGATCATGGTCGACGCGCTGAAGCGCGGTTCGGCCAAGCGGATCACGGTGGTCCTGCCGTTCTACCCCTATTCGCGGCAGGACAAGAAGCACCGCGGCCGGGAGCCGATCTCGGCCCGGCTGGTGGCCGACCTGCTGAAGACGGCGGGCGCGAACCGGATCCTGACGGTCGACCTGCACACCGCGCAGATCCAGGGCTTCTTCGACGGCCCGGTGGACCACCTGTTCGCCATGGACGTGCTGGCCGAGTACGTGGAGCACAAGTACGCGGGCCGGCCCATGACGGTGGTCGCGCCGGATTCGGGCCGGGTGCGGGTGGCCGAGCGGTGGACGGACCGGCTGGGTGGCTGCCCGCTGGCGTTCATCCACAAGACCCGGGATCCGCTGAAGCCGAACCAGGTGGTGGCGAACCGGGTGGTCGGCGAGGTCGAGGGCCGGGTCTGCCTGATCGTCGACGACATGATCGACACCGGTGGCACGATCACGAAGGCCGCCGACATCCTGAAGGAGTCGGGCGCGGCGGAGATCGTGGTGGCCTCCACCCACGCGCTGCTGTCGGACCCGGCGACCGAGCGGTTGAAGAACAGCCCGATCAGCGAGGTCGTGGTGACGAACACGCTGCCGTTGCCGCCGGAGAAGCAGCTGGACAAGCTGACCGTGCTGTCGATCGCCCCGCTGCTGGCCCGGGCGATCCGGGAGGTCTTCGACGACGGCTCGGTGACCACCCTCTTCGGTGGCCTGAGCTGAGGTCCGCGCCCCGCCGGCGGCGGCCTCTTTCGAGGGTCGTCGCCGGTCGGGGAAGTGGCCGGCACGGTGTGGCCGGCGATGATATGGGGACTGCCGGATAGCTCGGAAATCCCTCGGGTAGACTGGTGCGGTTGCCACGGCGAGGGTGCCCGGCGGGCCGCTGAAAAGCACCGCACGGAGGCGCCGTCATCGACGCGGTGCTCCGGGCGGTCGTTCATGACCTTGAGCCCCAGCGAGCCCCTCGCCCCAGCACCGCCAGACGACAAGCCGCCGCAGCGAAGCATCAGGAGTTTCCCCGTGTCCGAGGTAAAGATCAGCGCCGAGCCCCGTACCGAGTTCGGCAAGGGTGGTGCCCGTCGTACCCGCCGGGCCGGCAAGGTGCCCGCCGTGCTGTACGGCCACGGCGAGAAGCCCAAGCACATCGCGCTCCCGGCGCGTGAGTTCGCCGCCGCGATCCGCAAGGGCGGTGCGAACCAGCTCTTCGCGATCGAGGTCAGCGACGGCACCCAGGTGCTGGCGCTGCCGAAGGCGATCCAGCGTGACCCGATCAAGGACACCTTCGAGCACGTGGACCTGCTGCTGGTCCGCCGGGGCGAGAAGGTCACCGTCGAGGTCCCGGTCCAGCTGACCGGTGAGGCCGCGAAGGACACCCTGATCGTGCACGACCACGACACCCTCTCGGTGACCGCCGACGCCACCAAGGTGCCGGACCACCTGGAGGCCTCCATCGAGGGCGCCGAGGCCGGCACCCAGATCACCGCCGGCGACGTCGAGCTGCCGGCCGGTGTGGAGCTGGCCGCGGACGCGGAGCTGCCGGTCGCCTCGGTGACCGCCGCCCCGACCGCCGAGCAGCTCGAGGCCACCCTCCCCGAGGTCGAGGTCGCCGAGGAGGAGGCCGAGGCCGAGGTCGGCGAGGAGACCGCCGAGGCTCCGGAGGGCACTCCGGCCGAGGGCGAGCCGGCTGCCGAGGAGCCGAAGACCGAGGCCTGATCGGCCCGCAGGCTGTGCGACAGGCGTCCCCGGTTCCCGGGGGCGCCTGTCGGCGTATCGGGCGCGGATCGGTGGGCAGAGCGGAAAGGGACGTGGCGTGACGGACGAGGCGGGGCCGTGGCTGGTGGTCGGCCTGGGCAACCCCGGTCGGGAGTACGCGGGCAACCGGCACAACGTCGGCTTCATGGTGGCCGAGCTGCTGGCGGGCCGGCTGGGCGGTAAGTTCGGCCGGCACAAGCGGGCGATGGGCGAGGTGGCCGAGGGGCGGCTGGGTTTCGGTGGCCCGAAGCTGGTGCTGTTGAAGCCGCTGACCTACATGAACCTCTCGGGCGGCCCGGTGGTCGCGCTGGCCCAGTTCCACAAGATCCCGCCGGAGCGGGTGATCGCGGTGCACGACGAGCTGGACATCCCGTACGGCCAGCTGCGGGTGAAGTGCGGTGGTGGCGAGGGCGGCCACAACGGCCTGCGCTCGATGTCGAAGTCGCTGGGCACCAAGGACTACGTGCGGGTGCGGTTCGGCATCGGCCGGCCGCCGGGCCGGCAGGACCCGGCCGACTACGTGCTGTCGGACTTCTCCTCGACCGAGCGCAAGGAGCTGGAATTCCTGGTGGACCGGGCCGCGGACGTGGTGGAGTCGGTGGTCACCAAGGGTGTGGAGCCGACGCAGAACCTCTACCACGGGGCCTGAGGCGCCGGGCGGGGCATCCCGGGCGGGTCGGGCGGTGCCGGTAGTCTGCGCCTTCTGACGTGTGCGAAGGCGGGCGACGGGAGCGGGAAACACCATGGGCAGTCCTCCGATGATCGACGGCGCGTTCGCCCGGTGGCTGGCGGCGCGGGCCGGGCAGGCGCTGATGGGCCTGCGCGCGGAGCTGGGCTTCGCCGACGTGGGGGCGCTGAAGTCGGCCGGGGACAAGGTCTCGCACGATCTGATCCGCACCGAGCTGGCGAAGTGGCGGCCGGCGGACGCGGTGCTGTCGGAGGAGGACGAGGGTTCCCGGCTGGCCTGGACGGCCGAGGTGAGCAGCGACGCGGTGTCCCGGCTCAACGCGGACCGGGTGTGGATCATCGACCCGCTGGACGGCACCCGGGAGTTCGCCGAGGAGGGCCGCTCGGACTGGGCGGTGCACGTGGCGCTCTGGTCGCGCAGCGCGCCGTCGCCGCACGGTCTGGTCGCGGGCGCGGTGGGGCTGCCGGCGCAGCACCGGGTCCTGGGCACGGACTACCCGCCGGCGTATCCGCCGATGACCCTGGAGGCGGCCACGGCGGGCGGCAGGACCATCCGGTTGGCGGCCAGCCGTAGCCGTCCGCCGGTTTTCCTGACCGATCTGGCAGAGGACATCGGCGCCCATCTGGTTCCGATGGGCTCGGCGGGCGCGAAGATCGCCGCTGTGGTCACCGGCGAGGTCGACGCGTACATCCACGCGGGCGGTCAGTACGAGTGGGACTCGGCCGCTCCGGTCGCTGTGGCGACGGCCACCGGACTGCACGCTTCCCGGATCGACGGATCTGCGCTGAAATACAACGAGGCCGACCCACGCCTGCCCGACCTGCTGGTCTGCCGCAAGGATCTCGCCAGCCGGTTGCTTGCAGCGCTGCAGAGGCATTCCGGGTAGCCTGAGCGTTCTTCTTCACGAGTCCGACCGGAAAGGTCTGGAATCCCGATGTGCGGATCCGAGCGAATCGAGTTCGTGTCATGACGGCCCCCGCCGCGTACCAGGTGTCGCATCTGGACGCGCTCGAGGCGGAGAGCATCTTCGTGATGCGCGAGGTCGTCGCCGAGATGGAGCGGCCCGTGCTGCTGTTCTCCGGCGGCAAGGACTCGATCGTGATGCTCCGGTTGGCCCAGAAGGCGTTCGCCCCGGCCAACATTCCCTTCCCGGTGATGCACGTCGACACCGGGCACAACTTCCCCGAGGTTCTCGAATACCGGGACCAGCGCGTCGCCGAGCTGGGTCTCCAGCTCATCGTGGCCAGCGTGCCGGAGGCCCTCAGCAAGGGGCTGGTGCGCGAGTCGGCCGACGGCATGCGCAACCGGATCCAGACCCCGGTGCTGCTCGACGCGGTGGAGAAGCACCGCTTCGACGCGCTGTTCGGCGGCGCCCGCCGGGACGAGGAGAAGGCCCGGGCCAAGGAGCGGGTGTTCAGTTTCCGCGACGAGTTCGGCCAGTGGGACCCGAAGAACCAGCGCCCGGAGCTGTGGGCGCTCTACAACGGGCGGCACCACCCGGGCGAGTCGATCCGGGTGTTCCCGCTGTCCAACTGGACCGAGCTGGACGTCTGGCACTACATCGCCCGGGAGCGGATCCCGCTGCCGTCGATCTACTACGCGCACCAGCGCGAGGTGATCGAGCGCGACGGCATGCTCTACGCGGTCAACGAGTTCTTCCGCGCCCGCGCCGGTGAGCAGCCGTTCAAGGCCCAGGTGCGGTACCGGACCGTGGGTGACGCCTCCTGCACCGCGGCGGTCCGTTCGGACGCCGACACGGTGGAGAAGGTGATCGAGGAGGTGGCCGCCACCCGGATCACCGAGCGCGGCGCGACCCGCGGCGACGACCGGGTCAGCGAGGCCGCCATGGAGGACCGCAAGCGGGAGGGCTACTTCTGATGAGCGTCGAGACTGTTGCGCCGGCCGAGGCCGACGCGTCGGCCCGGCCGATGGACCTGCTGCGGTTCGCCACCGCGGGCAGCGTGGACGACGGCAAGTCGACCCTGATCGGCCGGCTGCTGTACGACACGAAGTCGCTCTTCACCGACCAGCTGGCCGCCGTCGAGGCGGTCAGCGCGGCCCGGGGCGACGAGTACACCAACCTGGCGCTGCTCACCGACGGCCTGCGCGCCGAGCGGGAGCAGGGCATCACCATCGACGTGGCGTACCGCTACTTCGCCACGCCGCGGCGGAAGTTCATCATCGCCGACACCCCGGGGCACATCCAGTACACCCGGAACATGGTCACCGGCGCCTCCACGGCTGACCTGGCGCTGATCCTGGTGGACGCGCGCAAGGGCCTGGTGGAGCAGTCCCGCCGGCACGCGTTCCTGTGCTCGCTGCTGCGGGTGCCGCACCTGGTCCTCTGCGTCAACAAGATGGACCTGGTCGACTGGTCGCAGGAGGTGTTCGAGCAGATCGCCGACGAGTTCACCGCGTTCGCCGCGAAGCTCGACGTGCCGGACCTGACCGTGGTGCCGATCTCCGCGCTGCAGGGCGACAACATCGTCACCCGCTCGGAGAACATGCCCTGGTACGAGGGCCCGTCGCTGCTGCACCACCTGGAGCGGGTGCACATCGCCTCGGACCGCAACCTGGTCGACGTCCGCTTCCCGGTGCAGTACGTGATCCGGCCGCAGTCCACCACCGTCACCGACTACCGCGGGTACGCGGGCCAGGTGGCCTCGGGTGTGCTCAAGGCCGGCGACGAGGTGATGGTGCTGCCCTCGGGCTTCACCAGCCGGATCGCCGCCGTGGAGACCGCCGACGGCCCGGTGGAGGAGGCGTTCCCGCCCATGTCGGTGACGGTCCGGCTGACCGACGAGATCGACATCTCGCGCGGCGACCTGATCTGCCGGCCGAACAACGCCCCGACCGTCGCGCAGGACATCGAGGCGATGATCTGCTGGATGGACGAGACCCGCCCGCTGCAGGTCGGCGGCAAGTACGCCATCAAGCACACCACCCGTTCGGCGCGGGCGATCGTGCGCGGCCTGCACTACCGGCTGGACATCAACTCGCTGCACCGCGACGAGACGGCCGGCGAGCTGAAGCTCAACGAGATCGGCCGGGTGCGGCTGCGGACGACCGTGCCGCTGCTGGCCGACGAGTACCGGCGCAACCGCACCACGGGCGGGTTCGTCATCATCGACGAGGCCACCAACCGCACCGTGGGCGCCGGCATGATCGTCGAGGCCGGCTGACGCGGATCGCACGTGGGAAGGCCCCCGGTCGGTGGACCGGGGGCCTTGCCGTTTCTCGTCAGTCGAGGCGGGTCGCGCCGGGGGACGGGAGGACCGTGAGGGTGCCGGGCGCGGCGAAGCCACGGTCGGCGTACGCGGCCGTCACGGCGGCCGCCACGGCGTCGGCGGCGTCCGCGTCGACCAGCGCGAGCACGCAGCCGCCGAAGCCGCCGCCGGTCATCCGCGCCCCGTACGCCCCGGCGGCCAGGGCCGCCTCGACCGCGGTGTCGATCTCCGGCACGGTGATCTCGAAGTCGTCCCGCATCGAGACGTGCGAGGCGGTCAGCAGCGGGCCGATGTCGCGGATCCGGCCGGCGCGCAGCAGCCCGACCGTGTCGAGCACCCGCTGGTCCTCGGTGACCACGTGCCGGACCCGGCGGCGGGTCTCGTCGTCGTCGAGGCGGGCCAGCGCGGCGTCCAGGTCGGCGGCGGCGACGTCGCGCAGCGCGGCCACCCCGAGCGTCTTGGCGGCCCGCTCGCAGGACTTGCGGCGGGCGGCGTACTCGCCGTCGGCGTGCCGGTGCGGCGCCCGGCTGTCGACCACCAGCACGGCCAGCCCGGCGGCGTCCAGGTCGAACGGGATCTGCTCGACCTCCTCGGTGCGGCAGTCGAGGAAGAGGGCGTGCCCGGACCGGCCGCGGATCACCGCGGACTGGTCCATGATGCCGGTGGGCGCGCCCACGTAGTCGTTCTCGGCGCGCTGGGCCAGCCGCGGCCAGCGGTCGGCGGGCAGGTCCAGCCCGCCCAGCTCGACCAGGGCGGCGAGCACCGCCGCCTCGATGGCCGCCGACGAGGAGAGCCCGGAGCCGACCGGCACGTCGGAGGCGATGGCCAGCCGGGCGCCCGGGACGTCGTGGCCGGCGGCCCGGAGCGCCCAGACCACCCCGGCCACGTAGGCGGCCCAGCCGTCGACGCCGCCGGGCTCGTCGGCCTCGGCCGGCCCGAACTCCACGGGCTCGTCGTCCAGCTCCGACCAGACGGACCAGCGCCCGTCGCCGGCGGCCGCCGCGGCGACCACGGTACGCAGCGGCAGGGCGAAGGGCAGCACGAAGCCGTCGTTGTAGTCGGTGTGCTCGCCGATCAGGTTGACCCGGCCGGGAGCCGCCCAGCGGCCGGCCGGCTCGGTGCCGTACCGCTGCCGGAAGCCGGCGGTGGCGCGGGCCGCGACGTCGCTCATCGCTGTTCCAGGATGTGCGTGCGGTAGAACTCCCAGGCGTCGCCCACCATGTCGTGGAGGGTGGGCTTCTGCGGCACCCAGCCCAGCTCGGCGCGGGCCAGGGCGGAGGAGGCGACCAGCTCGGCCGGGTCGCCCTCGCGGCGCGGGGCCATCTCGACCGGCACCGGGTGCCCGGTGACCTCGCGGACCACCTCGATGACCTGGCGGTTGGTGAAGCCGTTGCCGTTGCCCAGGTTGTAGATGCGGTGCCGGCCCGCGGTTGCGGCCTCGAGGGCCAGCAGGTGCGCACGGGCCAGGTCCTCGACGTGGATGTAGTCGCGGACGCAGGTGCCGTCGACGGTGGGGTAGTCGTCGCCGAAGAGCTGGAACTTGTCGCGCCGGCCGGCGGCCACCTCCAGGGCGAGCGGGATGAGGTGGGTCTCGGGGTCGTGCCGTTCGCCGATGCTCCGCCCGTCGCGCCGGTAGGCCCCGGCCACGTTGAAGTAGCGCAGCGAGACGGCGGCCAGGTCGTGCGCGACCGCCTCGGAGGTGAGCGCCATGTCGACGGCGAGCTTGGTCGCGCCGTAGGTGTTGGTGGGGGCCTTGACGGCGGTCTCCGGGATGGGCAGCTCGGTGGGGTTGCCGTAGACGGCGGCGGTGGAGGAGAAGACCAGCCGGGGCACCCGGGCGGCGCGGACCGCGTCGATGAGGGCGAGCGAGCCGACGGTGTTGGTCTGCCAGTAGAGCTCCGGCTTGACCATCGACTCGCCGGCGGCGATCAGGGCGGCGAAGTGGAGCACGCCGTCGAAGCCGGCGTCGGGGGTGAGCACCCGGGCAGCCTCGTGGATCGGCAGGTCGACGTGGGTCGCCTCGGGGGCGAGCGCTTCCCGGTGGCCGGTGCGCAGGTCGTCCAGGACGGTCACCTCGTGACCGTGGTCGAGCAGCATCCGGGTCACCACGCTGCCGATGTAACCGGCGCCGCCGGTGACGAGCAGTTTCACGTCGCTCCTCCTGCCTGGGCCGCGTGCGGCGGCGGCCGTCCGTGATCACCCTACGGCCGCGGGCTGTGTCGCGGCTGCGAGTGGGGCCGCCTCCTATTCCACCACAATCCTTCATGATTGAACAGATCCGAACATCGCCCGGAGCGTCCGGCGCCTGCTGTCTACCATCCTTGTCATGCGGGAGGGAGGTGGTCCCGGGCCCCGGCGACGTCCGCCGGGGCGGCCCAGACGCGAACCGGGACCCGTGGCCCGGACCGTGGCCCGGCTCGTGGTGCGGGCCGCCGACGGCGCCACCCGCCTGGTCACCGACCTGCTCGGGGCCAGCCCGACCGCCGGCCGGGCGCAGATCAGCGAGGCCGAGCTGCGCGACCTGGTCGCCGCCAGCACGGTGCTCGACCCGGACGAGCGGCGGATCATCGACGAGGTGCTGGTGGCCGGCGCGCGGCTGATCCGCGAGGTCATGATGCCGCGCACCGAGGTGGTCTTCCTCGCCACCGGGCTCACCCTGCCCGAGGCCGAGCGGCTGGTCCGGGCCGAGCCGCACACCCGCTACCCGGTGGTCGACGGCACCCACGACGACGTGGTCGGCTTCGTCCACCTGCGGGACGTGCTGCTGCGTCCCGAGCGGGACCCGCGCGCCACGGTCGGCGAGCTGGCCCGCGAGGTGAAACGGCTGCCCGGCAGCAAACGGGTGCTGGCCGCGCTCACCGAGATGCGCCGCGAGGGCCACCACCTGGCCGTGGTGGTCGACGAGTACGGCGGCACCGCCGGCATCGTCACCTGCGAGGACCTGGTGGAGGAGCTGGTCGGGGAGATCCACGACGAGGACGCCGCCCCGGCCGACCCGGCCCTCGTCGGGCTGCCCGCCGTGGTCGACGGCCGGCTCAACCTGGCCGACTTCGCCGAGCGCACCGGGGTGCCGCTGCCCGCCGGGCCGTACGAGACGGTCGGCGGGTTCGTGATGGCCGCCCTCGGCCGGCTGCCGGTCACCGGCGACGAGGTGCCGGTGGCCGTCGACCCCGACGACGCCGGCGGGCCCGCCCCGGACGACCCGCCGGGCGGCTGGCTGCTGCGGGTGGTGGCCCTCGACGGGCGGCGGGTGTCCCGCCTCGCCGTGTCCACAGCCCGCCTGCCCGAGCCGCGGCGCGAGGTCACGGCCCCGCTCCCGCCCGTGCCCACCCGACCCACCGGCCCGTCATGACGGCCGCCGGGGCTTGCTGACAGAATTGCCGGCATGTCCGACGTACCCGCCCGCCCGCGCGTCTTCTCCGGCATCCAGCCGACGGCCGACTCGTTCCACCTCGGCAACTACCTGGGCGCGGTACGGCACTGGGTGGCCCTTCAGGACAGCCACGACGCGTTCTACTGCGTGGTCGACCTGCACGCCATCACCGCCGGGCACGACCCGAAGGTGCTCAAGCAGCGCAGCCGGATCGCCGCCGCGCAGCTCTTCGCGGTCGGTCTCGACCCGGAGCGCAGCACCCTCTTCGTCCAGTCGCAGGTGCCCGAGCACCCGCAGCTCGCCTGGGTGCTCGGCTGCATCACCGGCTTCGGCGAGGCCAGCCGGATGACCCAGTTCAAGGACAAGTCGCAGAAGCAGGGCAGCGAGCGGGCCAGCGTCGGCCTGTTCACCTACCCGATCCTCCAGGCCGCCGACATCCTGCTCTACCAGGCCCACGCCGTGCCGGTCGGCGAGGACCAGCGGCAGCACCTGGAGCTCTCCCGCGACCTGGCCCAGCGGTTCAACTCGCTGTTCGGCCCGACCTTCACGGTGCCCGCCCCGCACATCGTCAAGGACACCGCGAAGATCACCGACCTGCAGGACCCGACGGCCAAGATGTCGAAGTCGTCCTCCTCGCCGGCCGGCATCATCGACCTGCTGGAGGAGCCGGCCCGCTCGGCCAAGAAGATCCGCTCGGCGGTCACCGACACCGGCCGGGAGATCGTCTTCGACGCCGAGGGCAAGCCCGGCATCTCCAACCTGCTGACCATCTACTCGGCGCTCTCCGGCCGCGGCATCGACGACCTGGTCGCCGCGTACGACGGCAAGGGCTACGGCGACCTGAAGAAGGACCTCGCCGAGGTGGTCCGGGAGTTCGTCACCCCGATCCAGGAGCGCACCCGCGCCTACCTGGACGACCCGGCGCAGCTCGACAAGCTGCTCGCGCAGGGCGCGGAGAAGGCCCGTGCGGTCGCCGCCCCGACGCTGCGCACCGTGTACGAGCGGATCGGCTTCTTCCCGCCGGTCCGGTTCGAGTAGCGGCCCGGGCACGGCGGGAACGGGTGTCGCAGTCGGTGGCCGGAGGGATGGCGCGCAGCGTGGATGGCAGGGACGGGGCGCCGGACGCCGGTGACACGATCCAGATCGGGATCGCGGTCGACATCCCGGAGCCGTGGGGCGGCATGCTCACCCGCCGGCGGATCGAGGCCGGTGACCCGCTGGCCGTCCCGGCGCACGTGACCCTGCTCGGGCCCACCGAGATCCCGGTGCGCGCGCTGCCGGCCGTCGAGGAGCACCTGGCCCGGGTGGCCGCCACCCACCTGCCGTTCACGCTGCACCTGCGGGGCACCGGCACGTTCCGGCCGGTCACCCAGGTGGTCTTCGTGGCGGTGGCCGCCGGGATCAGCGAGTGCGAACTGCTCGCGGCCGCCATCAACGCGGCCCCCGAGCTGCACCGCGAGGCGCGCTTCCCGTACCACCCGCACGTCACGGTGGCCCAGGACGTGCCGCCCGAGGTGCTCGACAAGGCGTACGAGGACCTGGCCGACTTCTCCGCCCTCTTCGAGGTGGAGGCGTTCACGCTCTTCTCGCACAGCGGGGCCACCCGGTGGCAGCCCCGCCGCGACTTCCGCCTCGGCGGCTGACCTGGGCGCGCGGCCGGCCTGCCGACACCGGGCCGGGAGATCGGCGAGGATGGCGCTGTGAACGTCATCGGCCGGATCGAGACGGCGCTCGGTCGCCGCATCGACGCGGCCCGGGCCCGCTCGTCGGCCTTCGACCACGTGTGGCGGGCCGGGACGCTCTACGCCGACCTGCTCGGCGGCCGGCTGGCCGCCGCCATCGCCTACTACGGCTTCTTCGCCGTGTTCGCGCTGGCCCTGGTGGCGTACTGGATCTTCGGCACGATCCTGCAGGACAACCGCGAGGTGAGCCGGGCGGCGGCCGACTTCCTGGAGGGGAACCTGCCGTTCCTCGACCCCCAGCAGATCGCCGAGAGTAGCAACACCGTCGGCGTGATCGGCCTGGTCATCCTGGTCTTCACGGGGATCGGCTGGGTCGAGGCGATCCGCTCCTCGCAGCGGCTCATGTACGGCTTCAACCAGCAGCCCGGCAACCTGGTGGTGCGCCGCCTGGTCGACCTGGGGGTGCTGGTCGCGGTCTTCGTGCTGCTCGGTGTCTCGGTGGCCGCCGTCGACGCGCTGGAGTCGCTGCTGCGGTTCCTGCTGCGCAGCACCGGCTCGGTCGGGCTGACCACGGTCAGCGCGGTGCTCAGCGTGCTGGTCAACGCGGTGCTGGCCACCGCGCTGCTGGTGGCGGTGCCCAGGTTGCGGATGAGCCGCCGCCGGCTGCGCCCCGCCGTGCTGGCGGTGGCCGTCGGCATCACGCTGCTCAACACCGTGGGGCGCTACTACGTGGTGCGCACCGAGCGGAACCCGGCGTACACGGTGGTCGCCACGGCGGTGGGGCTGCTGCTCTACCTCTACCTGCTCAACCAGATGGTGCTCTTCGGCGCCGCGCTGGCCGCCACCAGCCGCTACGGGCGGGTGGTGGACCTGGCCGAGGGCGGCGCCGCGCGGGAGGTGGACGTGGAGATCGACGAGGAGACCGACCCGGGTACGCCGGGAGGGGCGGGATGAGCACCCGGATCCGGATCGAGCCGGACTCGGCGGTGCCTCCCTACGAGCAGGTACGCGGGCAGCTCGCCGCGATGATCGGTGACGGCCGGCTGCCGGTCGGCACCCGGCTGCCCGCGGTCCGGCAGCTCGCCGCCGACCTGGGCCTGGCCGTGAACACGGTGGCGCGGGCGTACCGGGAACTGGAGTCCGCCGGGCTGGTGGAGACCCGCGGCCGGCACGGCACCCTGGTGGCCCCCGGGCGCGACGACGCCACCGACCGCCTGCACCGGGCCGCCACGGCGTACGCCGCCGAGGCGCTCCGGCTGGGCGTCCCGCCGGACCGCGCCCTCGCCCTGGTCCGTGCGGCTCTGGACGCCACCCGGCGTGACTGACCGGGTGCTGTCGCGAACGGGCCCCTCGCCAACCCTTCCGGGGTGACGAGGGGCCCGTCGCCCGGCGCTAAGGCCTCGGCCTAGTAGGGATCTTTGCAGTTGTGTCCGTTGCGGTCGTAGATCGGCACGAACGCCATGGCGTCCCAGGCGATGTCGACCGTCCCGTCGGATTCCGAGTTGCCCATGTTGTTCAGCAGCACCTGCGAGCCGCGGCCGAGGTTGTACGCCCCCAGGTAGACCCACTTGTCGTGGCCGTTGATCCCCGGCAGGCCCGTGCCCTGGTCCAGCGTGCAGGTGTACTCGCTGCCGTCATTGCCGCCGCGGATCACGTACTCGGCGTCCTCGTGCTCGCCGCCGTGGCTCGGCAGGTGGACGACGACGTCGAACCGCATCCGTTCCCCGGGTTGCAGGTCCAGGTTGGGCGTCCAGGCGCCGACCAGGTGGTGCTTCGGGTTCGGATCCCCGTTGACCGGCGGATAGACGTGACTGAACCACATGTGCCCCTGGTAGCCCGCGCCCAGCTGGTGCAGATCGATGTCGGCGTAGAGGGCGTTCGTGCTGCCCGCCGGGAAGCCGGCCCGGAGGACGAACTTGCCGTCGTTCGGATCGCTGGCGCAGCCCATCGCGTACTGCGACGAGTCGATCGTGGTGTAGACGACGCTGGTCCTGCGGGTGGCGTCCTTGTCCGGGTCGGAGTTTCCGGTGAAGACCGAGCAGTCCCGGTCGTAGACCCGTTGCACCCCCGGCTCGGCCGACGACGAGCCGTAGGTCACCTTCTCCTTGGCGCACTCACCGCCGGGGCAGTTGGCGAAGGTCACGTTGCCGTGCCACCAGCAGGCCTCGCTGTCGGCCGGGCACGGGTTCCCGGTGTTCGGGGTGCAGCTGTTGATGCTCGGCGAGCAGAAGGTGTAGACGCCCGGCAGTGACAGCACCTTGGTGAAGCGGCTCTCGTAGTCCGGAGAGTTGGGGCCGTACGTCGGCTGGGCGTACGCCTCGGTGGCGATCGGAAAGCCTCTCAGCTGCGGCGTCTCGATCCACCCCATGATCCGCTCCGGGTAGGGCCATTCGTTCGGCGTCTCCGCGTCCGCGTACGTGTCCCGGAGGAACCCGGGCCGAGCGGGATCGTACGAGGGGTTGGCCGGGTTGTTCAGCCAGCCGATGCCCCACCGACCGTTGTTGCTTCCGGCCTCGCTGCTCGGGTGGTAGCCGCTGTTGTACGCCCAGACGGCCAGGAACCAGTTCTCGATCCAGGCCGGGTCGTTGTTGTTGAGGGTGCTCCGACCCTGCGGCTCGTTGTAGATCTGGTTCCACTTCTCGATCAGGATGTTGAGCCCCGCGGCGACGTTCGCCGCGTAGTCGACCGCGATCGCGACCTGCTGGTTGCGGGTGTAGACCGTCTCGCCGACGCTCATCCCCGTGGTCACCTGGCCGACGCCGTAGCCGCAGTCCGCGCTCGGGTAGTTGATGACGTCGATGCTGCCCCGCGCGTTGCCGTAGTAGTCGGCGATCAGCGGGTTGCCCAGGTCGCCGGGGACCGCGTGCCAGGAGGCCTGCGAGAGGTTGGTCTCCTGGGCCAGGATGCCCAGCATGATCTGGGCCGGCACCTCGCCGCCGCCGGCCACCGCCCGGCGCGGGAAGAGCCCCTGCGGGCTGTACGAGGGCAGGCCGGACTTCAGGTAGTTGGCGGGCCGGGACGTGGTCAGGGTGCCGTGCACCGCGCGGTCCACCGCCCACTCCACCATGTCGGCGCTCGGCTGTTGCGCCTGCACCTTCGGGTCGTTCCGGCGTACGGCGCACTTCGGGTTCGCGATGTTCGGGTCGACCGCCAATGTGCCCACCGTCGGTGCGGGCGCGGCCCGGGTCGGCAGCGCGTCCAGCCGGGGAGCCTTCCGCTCCGTGTCGAAGGTGGCGGTGGACCGGCGGCCGCTGGCGGTCGCCTGCACCGACACCCGGACCCGGCCGGCGTCGGCCCGGTCCGCGGGTGACAGCGGTTCGCGTACCGCCTTCTCGCCCTGCGCGGTGCTGATCTGCTGGGCGAGAAGATGGCCCTGCGCGGAGACGGCCCGGATCCGGTGGTCCGAGCGGATGACGGACAGTTCCGGCCAGGCCCGGGCGAGGGTCGGTGCGGTGCCGACCAGCGCGTTGTGCCCGCCCACCTGGCCCATCAGCTGGAGGTGACCCTTCTGGCCGACGGCCACGGTGCGCAGCCGCCCGGCCTGGTATCGCTGTGCCACCGCCCCCTCGCCGGCGATGGCGACGAGGTCCACCCCGCTGCGTGCGGTGCCGCGGAGGGCGGAGACCGGGCCGGCCGGCCGGGCCACCTCGGTCAGCGCCCCGGTGGACCCGACCTTCACGAGCCGGCCCCGGGCGATGCCGTAGTCACCGTCGGCCGCCGGCGCCGGCGTGGTGAACTGGGCCGCGATCCGGCGGGTCCGGGTGACCCGGTGGGCGGCCGCGTCCACGGTGAGCAGGTCCGTGCGCTGCATGTCCTCGCCGACCGCCCGGGTGAGAAGCGCCCGGTCATCCGGTCCGCAGGCGGGATTGAAGTACGCCAGTTGCAGGCCGGTCGCCACCGTGGTCGCCTTGCCGGTGTCGATGTCCACCACCGCGGCGAGGCCGCCGGCCCGGACCAGCGTGGGCTTGTTGGCCGCCATCTTCGGGGCGAAGACCGCCACCGCGTACCGTCCGGAGCCGGTGACGCAGACCTCACCCATCCACGGACCCATGTCGAGCGCCGAGGCGGACAGGGTGGCCAGCGTGGACCAGGCGAAGGCGTTCCGTTCCCGGGCCACGTAGAGATGGAACCCGTTGCTGTCGCCCGCCCCGGTGACCAGCACGTCCGAGGAGGCGCGCCAGCCCTTGCCCAGACCACCGTCCGGATCCCGGATCGCGGAGGGGTCCGTGGGCGCGGGCGCCGCCGGTCGACCGCTCGGCGCCGCGGTCGCCGGTGCCGTGCTGACGGCTCCGGCGAATGCGACCAGTGCGGCTGCCGCCGCGCACACTCTTCTACTGACTCGTTTCAATGTTCCCCCGTTCGAATGAGGCGCCGATCGACGCCGAAAGGATCTGCACGACGAGATGGGCGCTCAACGCCAGGAGGTGCAGGTGTCGGGGTCGAGGCCGTCCGACCGCACCGACGCGCACAATTGCAGGGAATACTCCCAGCTGAACATTGTGGTGACGTAATGTCCTGGGCCACTTGCCGTCACCGACGCGGCCGTCTGGAGGAGACCGCCGTAGGTGGGCTGCCAGTCCAGCCGGACGGTGGCGGTGTCCGCGGCCCATTCGCTGGTGTAGTCGCCCCACATCGCTCCGCAGGCCGGCGAGTAGAAGAGGTCGCCGTGCTTCATCTTGCCGTCCGGGTCGTTGCCGTCCACCCGGTCGAAGCTGGAGATCGCGTACGCGCCGGTCATGCAGCCGTTGGCGGACGCCAGTTTCCCGTTGCACCCGGTCCGCGTGCATCCTGCGGCCGACGCCGGCCCCGCGGGTGACAGCGCCGCGACAAGGCTCGCGCAGATCAGCGCGGCCATTGCGGCTGCTCTCCAATTCTTCAATTGTGCCTCCCCGTGTTCGTTGCGCTTGTTGCTGCGGGCAACAGCCTCCCAGAGGTGGCCATCGATATTCAATATTGACCACCGTTGTGTTTCTGGGTAGCCTCCGAGGCGGTCTGCGGCGGTTTTGCGACGCCGTTGCCGTTTGAGCTGTGACACGGGGGAGCACGATGTGAAGGCGAACGACAGCGGCGCGGATCCGGTGTCCCCGACCGGCGGGACGGTGTCGAGACGACCTCTCGTGCTCACCGTGACCGCCGTGGTGGTGCTGGTGGCGGCCGCGATCGTGGCCCTCGTTGCGCTGCGCGACAGGGGCGCCGCCCCGGCCCGCCCCACGGCGCCGCGGGGCGCCGCCGGTGAGCCGGGGGAGCGCGGCGGCGTCGCCACCACCGTCAGCCCGTCCGGGCCGGTGAAGGTGCTCGCCGGAACCACGCCCGGCCAGGTCACCGACGCCTGGGTCAAGCGGTGGCCGGGCCCGGTGGACGTGGACGGCTCGCTGCACACGGTCCGGGCGACGCTGCCCGGCACGCGGGACCAGCTGTCGGCGTCCGTGGGCCAGCCCGCGAAGGACCGTCGGGACGAGGTGACCCGCGTCTTCTGCCTCGTCAAGCATCGTGGCACCGTCCAGCCACCGCTGGTGCGCACGCTGGTCGACGGCTGCCTCGGCCCGGTCCTCCGGGCTGAGGAGCGCACGGCGGTGCTGGCGTGGCTGAACAGCGCCGATCTCTCCGTCCCGCATCAGCAGGTCCGGCGGTTCCCCCGCTTCGAGCTGCTCGCCGACCACACCGCCGACACGTCGTTCTCGTTCATCCTCAACGCTCGTTAGCGGCGTGGCTCAGGCGATTTCCGCCCACGTCGTCGCCGCGACCGACCATGATGGGCCGGTGGGCGCACTCGTGACACTGGACCTGCCGGACGACTCGCCGATGCTCGGCCTGCCGTGGATCATCACGTTCGGCCCGCTCGGCGACGACGACGAGTGGGAGCCGGTGGTCTGTGGCCCGTACGAGCGGCCGCACGCGCTCGCCCTGGCCGAGGCGGTGGTGGCCGAGGAGCAGCTCATGGCGGTGGTGGAGCCGCTGCTGCCGGCGCTGACGCCCGAGGAGATCCGCAGCGAGATCGCCGCCGCGCAGATCGCCGCCGAGGACGAGGCGGCCCAGGTCGACCAGGCGGACCTCTACGGCGACTTCGAGGACGTCATCGACGAGGAGCTGGAGCTGGCCGCCGAGCGGGAGCCCGAGCCGGCGAATCCGCCCAGCCGCGACGAGGTCCGCGCCGGTCTCGCCCGGATCGCCCAGCTGCTCACCAGCCGGGGGGCCTGAGGGGTCAGCTCGGCGGGCCGTCGAGCACGCAGAACTCGTTGTCCTCCGGGTCGGCGAGCACCACGAAGCCCTCCGTGCCGGTCTGCCCGACGTCGACGCGCCGGGCGCCCAGCCCGATGAGCCGGTCGACCTCGGCCGCGGGATCCCCGTCCGAGACCAGGTCCGGGTGGAGCCGGTTCTTGCCCCGCTTCGGGGTGCCGCTGGCCTGCAACCAGACGGTGGGACCGGGGCGGCCCGGCGGTGGATAGAGCTTCGCGTTGCCGTCACCGCCCTGCCGGACCGTGTAGCCGAGGGCGGCCGACCAGAAGGCGGCCATCCGGTCGACGTCGCTGACATCGAGCGTGTACTGCGCCAGGTGAGTGGTCATCACCCGGTGGTACCCCACGGTCCCGGATGGACACCGACCCCTCGGGAACGGATGAGTCCCCGAGGGGCCGGTGCCACCTCACCCCCCACCACAAGGGGTCGGTAGCCCAGCCGCCCGTCGGCGCGGGGCACAACGGACGACCAGGTCAATGGCGGGTTACCCGGCTCAGCGCCGTTCGAACCACGCAGCCGCGTCGACCGGCAGGACGTGCCCGTCGCCCCGCTCGGTGAGGCCGGCGCTGGCGACGACCGCCCGGCCGTACCCGGCGATCGTCACCTCCGCGCCACTGAGGTTGACCACGCAGGTCAGCTCGGCGTCCCCGGCGGAGCGGCGGAACGCCAGCACCCCGGGCTCGGTCTCCAGCCAGGTGACGCCGCCGGTGCCGGCCAGCGCCGGGTGCCCGTGCCGGATCCGCAGCGCGGACCGGTAGAGCTCCAGCGTCGAGCCGGTCACCCCGGCCTGGGCGGCCACCGAGAGGGCGCGCCAGGTCGCGGGGGCCGGCAGCCAGCTCAGCTCGCTGCCCTCCGGGCCGAAGCCGTACGGGGCCAGCTCGCCGCTCCACGGGATCGGCACCCGGCAGCCGTCCCGGCTCTCGCCGGTGCGCAGGAACGCGGGGTCCTGCCGCAGCTCGTCGGGGAGGTCCAGCACCTCGGGCAGGCCCAGCTCCTCGCCCTGGTAGACGTAGGCGCAGCCGGGCAGGGCGAACATCAGGAGGGCGGCGGCCCGGGCGCGGCGCAGGCCGGCCTCGCCGTCGCCGTACCGGGTGACGTGCCGCTGCCGGTCGTGGTTGGAGAGCACCCAGGTGGTCGGCGCGCCCACGATGGTCGACTCGGCGAGGGCCGTGTCGATCACCTTGCGGAACGAGTCGGCCGACCAGGTGGCGTCGAGGAAGTCGAAGCTGAACGCCTGGTGCAGCTCGTCCGGGCCGATGTAGCGGGCCAGCCGCTGCGGGGTCTCCGCCCACGCCTCGGCAACCGCCATCCGGCCGCCCGGGTAGCTGTCCAGGATCGGCCGCCAGGCGCGGTAGATGTCGTGCACCTCGTCCTGGTCGAAGTAGGGCAGCCGGCCCTTGCCCAGCAGTTCGGACTGGCGCCGGCCGGTGGTCATCGAGTTGAAGCCGACGTCCGGCAGTCCCTCGGCCTTGATCATCCCGTGCGCCACGTCGATGCGGAAGCCGTCCACGCCGCGGTCGAGCCAGAACCGCAGGATGTCCTCGAACTCGGCGCGCACCTCCGGGTGGCGCCAGTTGAGGTCGGGCTGGGCCGGGTCGAACAGGTGCAGGTACCACTGCCCGTCGGCGACGCGGGTCCACGCGGGGCCGCCGAAGATGCTCTCCCAGTCGTTCGGCGGCTGCTCGCCCCGCTCGCCCCGGCCCTCGGCGAAGAGGTAGCGCTCCCGCTCGGGGGAGCCGGGGCCGGCCGCCAGCGCCGCGGTGAACCACGGGTGAGCGCTGGAGGTGTGGTTGGGCACCAGGTCCACGATGATCCGCAGGCCCAGGTCGTGCGCGTCGGTGATCATCGCGTCGAAGTCGGTCAGGTTGCCGAAGAGCGGGTCCACGTCCCGGTAGTCGGCCACGTCGTAGCCGGCGTCAACCTGCGGCGAGGTGTAGAAGGGGGTCAGCCAGAGGGCGTCCACCCCGAGGTCGCGCAGGTACGGCAGGCGCTGCCGGATGCCCTGGAGGTCCCCGACACCGTCACCGTTGGCGTCCGCGAAGCTGCGGACGTAGACCTGGTAGACGACCGCTGACCGCCACCAGTCGTCGTCGGCGGTCAGCGGCGTGGGGTGGGGGGCGGAGGTCATCGGTGTGGATCCCCGTTCTCTGGCGCGGGACGGCGGCGCCCCGCGCGGTATGGGTGGTGGCGCAGGGCGTCCCAGCAGAATGCCGCCCCTGCGCTGCAAGAGTCAAGCATTCCTTGCGCAAGAACTGACGGCAAGGGGTCAGGCGGGGACCGCCACGGTGGGGTCGACGGAGGAGGGGCGCTGCCGCGTCGAGCCGCCGGCCGGGCGGGCCACCGCGGTCGAGCCCCGCACCACCAGCTCCGGGCGGAACAGGTACTCGGAGTTCGGCGCGGCGTGCCCGTTGATCTCGTCGACCAGGGCGCGGACGGCGGCCACCGCCATGGCGGCGACCGGCTGGCGCATCGTGGTCAGCGGCGGGTCGGTGAAGGCCATCAGCGGGGAGTCGTCGTAGCCGACCACCGAGACGTCGCCGGGGACGGAGCGACCGCGCTGCCGGGCGGCCCGGATCGCGCCCAGTGCCATGAGGTCGGAGCCGCAGACCAGGCCGGTGACGCCGCGCTCGATGAGCCGGCCCGCGGCGGCCTCGCCGCCCTCGACGCCGAACAGGGAGAGCTCGGCCAGCTCGCCGACCTCGGCCTCGGTGGCGCCGACCAGCTTGGACATCGCGGCGCGGAAGCCGGCAACCCGGCGCTGCACGGGCACGAACCGGTCCGGGCCGGTGATCAGGCCGATCCGCCGGTGGCCGAGCGCGACCAGGTGCGCGATCGCCAGCTCGGTGGCCTCCCGGTCGTCGCACGACACGAAGGGTGCCGCGATCCCGGGCGCGTACCCGTTGATCATGACGATGGGCAGCGGGCGGGCGATCAGCGCGCGGTACCGGTCGTGGTTGGCGGCCGTGTCGGCGTGCAGGCCGGAGACGAAGACGATCCCGGAGACCTGCCGGTCGAGCAGCATCTCCACGTACTCGTCCTCGGTGACGCCGCCGGGGGTCTGCGTGCAGAGCACCGGGGTGAACCCGCTCTGCGCCAGCGTCGACTCGATGACCTGGGCGAAGGCCGGGAAGATGGGATTGTCCAGCTCGGGCACGACGAGGCCGACCAGCCCGGCGCTGCGCTTGCGCAGCCGGGCGGGGCGCTCGTAGCCGAGCACGTCGAGGGCGGTGAGGACGGCCTGCCGGGTCTCCGGGGCCACTCCGGGGCGGTCGTTGAGCACCCGCGACACCGTGGCCTCGCTGACTTCGGCCTGTTGGGCGATGTCGGACAGTCGAGCGCGCATGGCGGCACTGTAGCTCACGGGCAAGTTCTTGCGTACGCTCCTGCAAGCCCTTCCATTCTCTGCAACCTCTTGCTAACGTCCCCGCAACATGCGAGAGCAGCGGCGCAGCATCCGCGCGCCGGTCAGCAAGAAATTTCCGAGCTTCCCACTGGCGAGCCGCCCTTCCCCCGGCGGACCGCCATGACGACAGGAGTACCGATGCGCATCCGTACCGCGGGTGTGGTCGCTGTCCTCGGCCTGGCGCTCGCCGCGTCCGGCTGCGGCGGCAGTGACAGCGACAAGCCGGCCGCCAAGGAGTCCGCCAAGGCCGCCGGCGGCAAGCTGGTCATCTGGGCCGACGACAAGCGGACCGCGGCCCTGAAGCCGTTCGCCGAGGAGTTCGGCAAGGAGAACGGTGTGACCGTCGAGGTCCAGGCCGTCTCCAAGGACCTGCAGACCAACTTCGTCACCGCCTCGCAGCAGGGCAGCGGCCCGGACGTCGTGGTCGGCGCGCACGACTGGATCGGCAACATGGTCCAGAACGGCGCCATCGACCCGGTGCAGCTGGGCGCTGAGCAGAAGAGCGGGTTCAACGAGACCGCTATCAAGGCCGTCACGTTCAACGGCCAGCTCTACGGCGTCCCCTACGCCACCGAGAACATCGCGCTGATCCGCAACACCGAGCTGGCCCCCGAGGCGCCGAAGACCATCGAGGACCTGGTCGCCGCCGGCAAGAAGCTCAAGGCCGAGAAGAAGGCCAGCGAGATCCTGTGCCTCCAGTCCGGCCAGAACGGCGACGCCTACCACGTCTACCCGCTGTACACCTCCGGCGGCGGCTACCTGTTCGGCACCACGGCCAACGGCGACTACGACCCGAAGGACCTGGGCGTGGGCAAGCCGGAGTCGATCGCGGCCTTCCAGAAGATCGCGAAGCTCGGTGAGAAGGGCGACGGCGCGCTGAAGCGCTCGATCACCGGCGAGAACTCCATCGCCACCTTCACCGGCAAGAAGTGCGCCTTCCTGGTCTCCGGCCCGTGGGCCATCGCGGACGCCAAGAAGGCCAACATCAAGTACGACATCTCCCCGGTCCCCGGCTTCGCCGGTGGCAAGGAGGCCCAGCCGTTCGTGGGCGTCCAGGCGTTCTACGTCGCCGCCAAGGGCAAGAACAAGGCCCTGGCCCAGGAGTTCGTCACCAACTACGTGACCAAGCCCGAGCTGGCCGTCGCGCTCTACAAGGCCGAGCCGCGCCCGCCGGCGCTGACCGCCGCCTTCGACCAGGTCAAGGGCGAGGACCCGGACCTGGCCAAGTTCTCCGAGGCCGGCAAGAACGGCCAGGTGCTCCCGGCGATCCCGGCCATGGCCGCGATCTGGGACCCGTTCGGCAAGGCGGAGGCCGCCATCATCGGCGGCGCCGACCCGGCCAAGACGATCACCGCCGCGGGCAAGACCATCGCGGGTCAGATCAAGTAATGAGCACGTCGCTGTCCGGCCCGGGGTCTGCTGAGCAGGCCCCGGGCCGGGAGCCCGTTCGCCGCGGGCTCCCGCGCACGTCCCGTACCGCGCGGAACCACGCGCCGATCACCGCGACCGGCCTCGTCGGCAAGGTGGTCCTGCTCGGCCTGGTGGCCGGGATCGCGATCTGGGCGGCGTTCCCGCTCGTCGAGGCCGAGCACTGGATCGGGCTGGGCATCCTCGCCGCCACCACGGCCGGCCTGTTCTACCTCTACCTGAGCCGCCGGCACATCCCGGCCAAGTACCTGGTCCCCGGCACGCTCTTCCTGATCGCCTTCCAGATCTTCCCGGTGCTCTACACGGCGAGCACCGCGTTCACGAACTTCGGCGACGGCCACCGCGGCAGCAAGGACGACGCGATCGTCGCCATCCAGACCTCCTCGGTGAAGCAGGTCCCCGGCTCCACCGAGTACTCCCTCTCCATCGCCACGAAGGGCGACCCGGCCACCGGTGCGCTGGTGTTCCTACTCAGCGACCCGAAGACCAGGGAGGTCTTCGCGGGTGACGCGGGCGGGCTGCGCAAACTCGACGCCGGTCAGGTGGAGGCCAGCAGCCTCACCGGCAAGATCACGGCCGCCGAGGGCTACACCATCCTGAACATCGGCCAGGCCAGTGGCCGGAGCAAGGAGATCACCGACCTTGTCGTGCCGACCTCCGGCGGCGCGATCCGCTCCAACGGTCTCACCCGCGCCTACGAGGGAACGGCGGTCCGGGCGTACGACGCGGGCTGCGACTGCGTCAAGGACAGCGAGACCGGCAAGACCTGGACCGCGGACCCGGGGGTCGGCTCCTTCGTCGCCGCCGACGGCGACCGGCTCGCCCAGGGCTGGAAGGTCAACGTCGGGTTCGAGAACTTCAGCCGGGTGCTGACCGACCCCAACATCTCCCGCCCGTTCTTCGGCACGCTGCTGTGGAACTTCGCGTTCGCGATCGGCTCGACCGGGCTCACCTTCCTGCTCGGCATGGGCATCGCGCTCGCCCTGCACTCGCCCCGGATGCGCGGCACCAACCTCTACCGGGTGCTGCTGATCCTGCCGTACGCCATGCCGTCGTTCGCCATGCTGCTGGTCTGGCGGGACATGTTCAACACCGACTTCGGCCTGCTCAACAACCTGTTCGGCCTCGACGTCGACTGGTTCGGCGGTAGCTGGAGTGCCCGGGCCGCGGTGCTGCTGGTGCAGCTCTGGCTGGGCTACCCGTACATGTTCCTGGTGACCACCGGTGCGCTCCAGGCGATTCCGCGCGAGCTGACCGAGGCCACCTCCGTCGACGGCGCGTCGCCCTGGCAGTCGTTCCGGGCGGTCACCCTGCCGCTGCTGCTGGTCGCGCTGTCGCCGCTGCTCATCGCGTCGTTCGCGTACAACTTCAACAACGTCAACGCGATCCTGTTCACCACCGAGGGTGGGCCGTTCCCGGCGGACAACCCGACCAACGGCGCCACCGACCTGCTCATCACCTACACCTACCGGCTGGCCTTCGGTGCCCAGGGTGCCGAGTACGGTCTGG
The DNA here is from genome assembly GCF_900091435.1 of Micromonospora chaiyaphumensis. GTDB lineage: Bacteria > Actinomycetota > Actinomycetes > Mycobacteriales > Micromonosporaceae > Micromonospora > Micromonospora chaiyaphumensis. The sequence goes on along the minus strand of NZ_FMCS01000002.1, from coordinate 317,109 downwards.
CCACCACGGTGTCGATCTTCATTTTCGCGATCGTGGCCGTCGTCGCGGCGATCAGCTTCTCGCGTACCCGGAAGCAGGAGGAGGTCTACTCGTGACCACCTATGCGGACGCTCCGGTCACCAACCGCAACGCGACGGGGAGGTCCAGGGGCCGCTGGTTCGCCCAGGTGGGCTGGCGGCACCTCGTCGGGGTGCTGGCGGTGGCGTTCAGCCTCTTCCCCATCCTGTTCGTGATCTCCGCGGCGCTCAACCCGCTCGGCACGCTCTCGTCGACCGAACTGCTGCCCACCGGCGCGTCCTTCGAGAACTTCACCAACCTGTTCCAGGACACGCCGTTCGCGCACTGGTTCCTCAACTCGCTGCTGCTCGCCGGCGTGGCCAGCTTCGCGTCGATCTTCCTGTCCGCGCTGGCGGCGTACGCGTTCTCCCGGATGCGGTTCACCGGCCGGCGGGTCGGCCTGCTCGCCCTGCTGCTGATCCAGATGTTCCCGCAGTTCCTGGCCATCGTGGCGATCTTCCTGATCTTCACGACGGTCACCGACCTGTGGCCGGCGATCGGCTTCAACACCCCGTGGGGCCTGTTCCTGCTCTACATGGGCGCCGCGCTCGGTGCGAACACCTGGCTGATGAAGGGCTTCTTCGACACCCTGCCGAAGGAGCTGGACGAGTCGGCGACCATGGACGGCGCCTCGCACGCCCAGGTGTTCTTCCGGATCATGCTGCCCCTGGTGGCGCCGATCCTGGCGGTGACCGGGCTGCTCGCCTTCATCGGAACGATCAACGAGTTCATCATCGCGAACGTGTTCCTCACCGAGCCGAACTCGAAGACCCTCGCGGTCGGCATGTTCGGCCTGGTGGCGGGGGAGCGCAACAACAACTTCGGGATGTTCGCGGCGGGCACCCTCCTCACCGCCATCCCGACGGTGCTGGTGTTCCAACTGCTCCAGCGCTACATCGTCTCCGGCCTCACGGCCGGGGCCGTCAAAGGCTGAGCCTCCTCGGCTCACGCTGCGGCAAGGGCGTCGTGTCGGCGTACACCGGAGCGGTTTCCGGGCGGACCGCCGCGGTCGGGTGACCGGCCGCGGCGGGTGCCCGCCCCACTCCCCGTCCTCGACGACGCGAAAGGCATGCCCATGTCGCTCCAGCCGCACCACGACGGATCCGCCACCTACGTGCCCGAGCAGGAGCCCGCGCTCGGCCAGACCGTCCCGGTCCTCGTCCGGGTGCCGGCCGGCGCCGGCGTCGATCAGGTGCACGTCCGGACCACCGGCGACGGTGAGCCCCACTTCGCCGAGGCGGTCGTCGACCGCACCGAGGGCGGTGACGTGTGGTGGCGGGCGGACGTCGAGGTCCGTAACCCGGTCAGCAACTACCGCTTCCTGCTCGACGGCGCGGCGGGCGCCCGCTGGCTGAACGCGGCCGGCCTGGTCGACCACGACGTGCCGGACCACGGCGACTTCAGGCTGGTCAGCTACGCGCCGCCGCCGGCCTGGGCCCGGGACGCGGTGATCTACCAGATCTTCCCGGACCGCTTCGCGCGCTCGGCCGCGGCGGCCGGCCGGACGGCGCCGGACTGGGCGATCCCGTGCGACTGGGACACCCCGGTGATCGGGCGCGGCCCGGAGACGCCCCGCCAGTTCTACGGCGGCGACCTGGACGGTGTCACCGAGCGGCTGGACCACCTGGACCGGCTCGGGGTGAACACCGTGTACCTCACGCCGATCTTCCCGGCCCGCTCCAACCACCGGTACGACGCGGCCAGCTTCGACACCGTCGACCCGCTGCTCGGCGGGAACGCCGCGCTGGCCCGGCTGGCGGACGCGGTGCACGCCCGGGGCTGGCGGCTGCTCGGCGACATCACGAGCAACCACACCGGCGACGCCCACCACTGGTTCACGGCCGCCGTCTCCGACGTGCACGCGCCCGAGCGGGAGCTGTACTACTTCGACCTGGCGGGGTCGGACTACGAGTCGTGGAACGGGGTCAAGTCGCTGCCGAAGCTCAACTGGGGCAGCGCCGAGCTGCGCCGCCGCTTCGCCACCGCCGAGGACTCGCTGCTGCGCCGCTGGCTGCGCCCGCCGTACGCGCTCGACGGCTGGCGGGTGGACGTGGCGAACATGACCGGCCGGCGGGGCGCGGACGCGTACACCCACGAGGTGGCCCGGCTGCTGCGCGAGGTGGTCGCCGACACCCGGGCCGACGCGCTGCTGCTCGCCGAACACGGCCACGACCACACCGGTGACCTGGACCGGGACGGCTGGCACGGCACCATGAACTACGTCGGCTTCACCGACCCGGTCTGGTCCTGGCTGCGCCGGGGCGAGGGCACCGTGCCGAACTTCCTCGGCACCCCCGGCGGGGTGCGGCGGCGGGACGCGGGCGCGGTGCTGGCCACCATGAACACCTACCGGTCGCTGATCTCCTGGCGGTCGTACGCGCACTCGTGGCAGCTGCTCGGCTCGCACGACTCGGCCCGGATCCGGACCGTGGTCGGCGACGCGGACCGGCAGGAGGTGGCCGCCGGCCTGCTCGCCACCATGCCGGGCACCCCGGTGGTCTTCGCGGGCGACGAGCTGGGCCTGACCGGCGACAACGGGGAGGGCTCGCGTACCCCGATGCCGTGGCACCGGCCGGAGCGCTGGGACGCGCGCACGTTCGCGGCGTACCGGTCGCTGCTGGCGCTGCGCCGTGGCGAGCCGGCACTGCGGCACGGCGGCCTGCGCTGGGTGCACGCCGACGCGGACACGCTGGTCTTCCTCCGCGAGGCGCCGACCGGCGCGGTGCTGGTGCTGGCCCGTCGCGCGCCCGGCGCCCCGGTCCGCCTGACCGGCCTGCCGGCCGGGGAAAATGTCTACGGCAACGCCCCAGCCCTCCGCCCGGACGCGGACGGCGCGGTCACCCTCCCCGGAGACGGCCCGACCTTCCAGGTCTGGCGCCTCACCTGACTTGAACCCCCACCCCTGCGATCGGGCAGTTAGGGCCCGTGTTCTGGGGCTTTTCGCCCTCTTGTCAGGGCGGGAACTGCAAGATCGCGGGGGTCAGGGGCGGGGGGTGGCCCGGACCAGGGCGCGGACGCCCGCGAGGTAGGTGGCGCGGTCCGGGGAGCCGGTCAGGAGGCGCTGGGTGAAGTAGCCGGGGATCAGGCCGAACAGCGCGGCGCCGACGGCCTCCGGGTCGGCGTCCGCGGGCAGTTCGCCGGCGTCGCGGGCGCGTCCGGCGGCGGCCACGAAGTGGCCCCGCAGCCGGGTGTACGTGGCCGCGACGAACTCGGCGAGTACCGGGTCCCGCTGCGCCTCGCTCCACACCTGAAGGGCCAGCGGCAGCACGCCGTCCGGGCCGAGCTGGGTGTCGACGAAGGTCAGCGCCCGCTCCAGCACCCCGGTCAGGGGCAGCGGCGGGTCGGCCGTGGACAGGTCGGCGAAGGTCGCGTCGGCCGTGCCGATCACCGCCTGGGCGATGGCGGTGATCAGGTCGTTCTTGCTCGGGAAGTAGCGGTAGACCGCGCCGACCGAGAGCCCGGCTTCCTTGATCACGTCCTGCATCGAGGTGTTGTGGAAGCCGTCGCGCACGAAGCAGCGCCGGGCCGCGTCGAGGATCTGCTGGCGGCGGGCCGCGAGGTGTTCGTCCGATACGCGTGGCACGACCCACAGTGTAAAGCGAACGTTCGTTCTTGACGCCGGACCGTGCGGCAGCGCACCCTCATCTCAAGAGAACGAACGTTCGTTTTAAGGAGGCGGCGATGTCCGCTCACCCGTCCCGGATCCGCTCGCCCTGGCTGCTCGCCGCGCTCGTCGCCAGCCTGGCCGTGGTGGTGCAGGCGTTGCTCGTACCCCTCTTCGTGGCACCGGCCACCCACCTGGCGCCGCGCGACCTGCCTGTCGCCGTCGCCGGTCCGGCGCCCGCCACCGCCGAGCTGGCGGCCCGGCTCGCCGCCGCCCGCCCGGGCGGCTTCACCGTGACCACGCTGCCGGACGCGGCGGCGGCCGACCGGGCGCTGCGCGACCGGGAGGCGTACGCCGCCTTCGTGGTCGGCCCGGACGGCATCGCCCTGCACACCGCCCCGGCCGCGAGCCCGACCGTGGCCGCACTGCTCACCGAGGCCGCCGCGCAGCTCTCCGCCGGCCACCCGGTGCCGGTGGTGCAGGTCGTGCCGACCGACCCGGACGACCCGCGCGGGGCCGGCTTCGCCGCCGGGTTCCTGCCGTTGGCGCTCACCGGCATGCTGGCCGGGGCGCTGCTCACCGTGCTGGTGGCCCGGCGCGGGGCACGGCTGCTCGGCCTGCTCGGCTTCGCCGTCCTGGCCGGCCTCGTCGGTGCCGCGGTGCTGCACGGCTGGCTCGGGGTCCTCGACGGTGACCTGTGGCGCGAGGCGGCCGCGATCGGGCTGTTCGCGCTGGCCGCGGCCGGGACCGTGGCCGGCCTCGGCGCGCTGCTCGGCGCTCCCGGGATCGGGCTCGGCGCGCTGCTCGTCTTCCTGGTCGGCAACCCGCTCTCCGCGGTGGCCGCCGCACCCGAGCTGCTGCCGCAGCCCTGGGGCACGGTCGGTCAGTACCTGCCGGTCGGGGCGGGCGGCACGCTGCTGCGGTCGGCCGCGTTCTTCGACGGGGCGGGCGCCGGGCGGTCGGTTGCCGTGCTGGCCGGCTACGCCCTCGTCGGTCTCGCCCTGGTCCTCGTCGGCCGCCGTTCCGTGCGGGCCGGCGCGGGCGACGCGGCGCCGGAGCGGCGGCCCGCCGAGGTCACGGTATGACGGCACCTCGGCGGGCCGGCTACTACAAGTCGTCGTTGATGGGGGAGGATGGCCGGCGTGGAAGCTCTTCGACTGATCCTTCTCTACGTCCATCTGATCGGCTTCGCGATGCTGCTCGGCGGTGCGATCGCCCAGTACGTCAGCGGCCGGCTGCGGATCAACGCGGCCATGCTCTGGGGCTCGGTGATCGGGCTGCTGACCGGAATCGGTCTGTCCGCCCCACTGCGGGACGGCGACGAGCCGGCACCGGCCAAGCTTGTTACCAAGTTGGTGCTCGCGCTGCTGATCTTTGTCATGGTCTTCTTCTCCCGTAAGCGGGAGTCCGTGAACCGCGGGCACTTCCTGGCGATCATCGGGTTGACGCTGGTCAACGCGGCGGTGGCGGTCTTCTGGCGTTAGCTCTCCGGCGCAACGGGAAGACCTCGGGAAACGGACGTTCGCGACACCTCTCCGGAGGGCCGTCGGCACGAAAGGTGATGTGCCCCACGCGCGGGTTACGTAGGGGTAACGACCGTTCAACAGTCGTGCACGATTGTCGGCCGGTGGGTGGGCGCGGGCGTACGCTCCCGTCCGTAACGTGGGACGCCGGCGGCACACCGCAGGCCGGCGCAAGGGCTGCCACCGCGCACGACGCGGTGTGCAATGGGAAGGAGACGTCTTGCGCTCTGTGCGTGGGATGCGGATCGCCTCCGCCATCGTGGCGGGTGGCCTCGTGCTGGGCGCCGCCGCGTGTGGTGAGGCTCCCGAGGACGACAACAACGCCGGCGGCAACGGCGGCAAGAAGTTCAGCGCCTGCATGGTGACCGACGTCGGCGGCATCGATGACAAGTCCTTCAACACCTCGGCCTGGAAGGGCCTTCAGGAGGCGAAGAAGGAGAACGACAACATCGACATCAAGAACGTCCAGTCGAAGGCCGAGGCGGACTACGAGGTCAACCTGACCGGGTTCGTCAACCAGAAGTGCGACTTCATCCTGGCCGTCGGTGGCCTGATGTCGGACGCCACCAAGAAGATCGCCACCGCGAACCCGAACCAGCAGTTCGGCATCGTGGACGCGAACCCGGGCGTCGACAACATCTACCCGATGCAGTTCGACACCGCGCAGGCCGCCTTCCAGGCCGGTTACCTGGCCGCCGGGATGAGCAAGTCCGGCAAGGTCGGCACCTACGGTGGTCTGCCGATCCCGCCGGTCACCATCTTCATGGACGGCTTCGCCGACGGCGTGGCCCAGTACAACAAGGCCAAGGGCAAGAACGTCCAGGTCATCGGCTGGGACAAGGCCACCCAGAAGGGCTCCTTCACCAACGACTTCGTCAAGCAGGACGAGGGCAAGAAGGTCTCCGACGCGCTGGTCGCCCAGGGCGCGGACATCATCATGCCGGTCGCCGGTGGCGCCGGCCTCGGCACCACCGCCGCGGCCCAGGCCTCGAACGGCAAGTACTCGGTCGTCTGGGTGGACGTCGACGGCTGCGAGAGCACCCCGAACTGCCCGGCGCTGGTCACCACGGTCGTCAAGAACATCCCGGACGCCGTCAAGGACGCCGTGCTGAAGGCCGCCAACGGCGAGAAGCTCCAGGCCAAGCCCGGCTTCGTCGGCACCCTGGCCAACAACGGCGTCTCGATCGCCCCGTACCACGACTTCGACAGCAAGGTCCCGGCGGACCTGAAGGCCGAGGTCGACAAGATCAAGGCGGACATCGCCGCCGGCACCATCACGGTCACCTCGAAGGCCCAGCCGACCAAGTGACCGCTCCGCCGGCCGCCGCGATGAGATCATCGGCAGCGGGGGCCGGCGGGCACCAGGTTTGACGATCCGGCCGCCTCGGCGTACGTGGGGAAGACCCGCGCGACGCCGGGGCGGCCGATCACCTTGCCCCCCCCACTGACCCCCACCCTGCGCGGTGGGCGGCGCGGCAGCCGCTACGCTGCACCATCGCTCGCACTCCAGGAGGTTGCGCTGAGACTCGAACTGCGCGGCATCACCAAGCGGTTCGGTGATCTGGTCGCCAACGACCACATCGACCTGACGGTGGAGCCTGGAGAGATCCACGCCCTGCTCGGCGAGAACGGCGCCGGCAAGTCGACCCTCATGAACGTCCTCTACGGGCTCTACCAGCCCGACGAGGGCGAGATCCTGGTCGACGGCAAGCCGCTGAAGCTGAAGGGCCCGTCGGACGCGATCGGTGCCGGGATCGGCATGGTCCACCAGCACTTCATGCTGGTGCCGGTCTTCACCGTGGCCGAGAACGTGATGCTCGGCGCGGAACAGACCAGGGGCAGCTTCACCGGCTTCCTCGACCGCCGGCGGGCCCGCCGCGAGGTCGCCGAGGTCTCCGAGCGGTACAACCTCCGGGTCGACCCGGACGCGGTGGTCGAGGACCTGCCGGTCGGCATCCAGCAGCGGGTGGAGATCGTCAAGGCCCTCACCCGCGACGTCGACCTGCTCATCCTCGACGAGCCGACCGCCGTGCTGACCCCGCAGGAGACCGAGGAACTGCTCACGGTCATGCGGTCGCTCAAGGAGGCCGGCAAGTCGATCGTTTTCATCACCCACAAGCTGGGTGAGGTCAAGGCCATCGCCGACCGGATCACGGTGATCCGGCGCGGGAAGACGGTCGGCACGGCCGAGCCGAGCGCGAGCCGCGACGAGCTGGCCGCGCTCATGGTGGGCCGCAGCGTCCGGCTGACCGTGGACAAGAAGCCGGCCCAGCCGGGCAAGCCGATCCTCGAGGTCGCCGGCCTGGTCGTCGACGACGACCGGCAGGTACGCGCGGTCGACGGCGTGGACCTGACCGTGCGCGCCGGTGAGGTGCTGGGCATCGCGGGCGTGCAGGGGAACGGGCAGACCGAACTGATCGAGGCGATCATGGGCCTGCGCCCGGTGCTCGCCGGTTCGATCACCCTGGACGGCCAGGCCGTGCACGGCTGGTCGACCAAGAAGGTGCTCCGCGCCGGCGTCGGGTACGTCCCCGAGGACCGCAGCGTCGACGGCCTGGTCAAGGAGTTCTCCGTCGCGGAGAACCTGGTGCTGGACATCTACGACCAGCCGCCCTTCGGCAAGGGCCTCTCGCTGAAGCCGGACGCCATCGCGAAGTCGGCGAAGGAGCGGATCGAGCAGTTCGACGTCCGCACCTCCTCGGCCGACGCGGCGGTCGGCACCCTCTCCGGCGGCAACCAGCAGAAGGTGATCGTGGCACGGGAGCTGTCCCGGCCGCTGAAGCTCTTCATCGCCGCCCAGCCCACCCGCGGCGTGGACGTCGGCTCGATCGAGTTCATCCACAGCCGGGTGATCCGCGAGCGGGACATCGGCACCGCCGTCATGGTGGTCTCCAGCGAACTGGACGAGGTGATCGGCCTGGCCGACCGGGTCGCGGTGATGTACCGCGGCCGGATCATCGGCATCGTCGGCCCGGACACCCCGCGCGAGGAGATCGGCCTGCTGATGGCCGGCATCACGCCGGACACCGCCACCACGACCGCTGACGGCCCTGGCAACGAGGACGAGGCATGACCAACCCGAACCCGGTGTCGGGCTCCCCGGACAAGGAGCCGGCGACCGAGGCGCAGGAGGCGCGGAGCGAGGCTCGGGCGACACCGCCCGCGCCCGCCGGCGACACCGAGCGCGCGGTGCCGGCCACCGCGCCGAAGCAGCCCGAGGAGCCCCGCCCCACGCTGGGCCGGCTCTTCCTGCACAACCTCTGGGCGGCCAACACCGTCACCGTGACCGTGCTCGCGGTGCTGCTCGCCATGCTGGTCGGCGCGGTGCTGATCATCGTCTCGGACCCGGAGGTGCTGGCCACCTACGGCTACATCACCGCCCGCCCGGCGGACGCGCTCAACGCCAGCTGGTCGGTGGTCAGCGAGGCGTACGCGAACCTGTTCAAGGGCGCCGTCTTCGACCCGGACGCGGTCGGCTTCACCGCCGCGATGGGCCCGATCTCGGAGACGCTCACCTACACCGCGCCGCTGGTCTTCACCGGTCTGGCGGTCGCGCTCGCCTTCCGCGGCGGCCTGTTCAACATCGGCGCCCAGGGCCAGGCGACCATCGGCGTCGTCCTGGCCGCCGTCGCCGGCTTCGCGCTGCCGCTGCCGCCCGGGGTGCACCTGCTCGTCGCGCTGATCGCCGGCGCGCTCGGCGGTGCGCTCTGGGGCTTCATCCCGGGCATCCTCAAGGCTCGTACCGGCGCCCACGAGGTGATCAACACGATCATGCTCAACTACGTGGCGGTCTACTTCCTGTCCTGGATCATCATCCAGAGCGGGGTGCAGAACCCGAACCGGTCGGACGCGATCAGCAAGCCGGTCGAGTCCTCCGCCCAGCTGCCCCGGCTGCTCGGCGCCGACCTGCGGGTGCACGCCGGCATCCTGGTCGCGGTGCTGGCCACCTGGTTCATCGCCTGGCTGCTGAACCGCTCGACGCTCGGCTTCGAGCTGCGGGCGGTCGGCGAGAACCCGGACGCCGCCCGGACCGCCGGCATCAGCGTGACCAAGACGTACGTGCTGGTCATGGTGATCTCGGGCCTGCTGGCCGGCCTCGGCGGGTCGAACATGGTGCTCGGCTCGACCGCGAACGCGCTGACCCCGCTGGTGATCGCGCAGATCGGCTTCGACGGCATCCTGGTCGCCCTGCTCGGCCGGGTGAAGCCGTGGGGCGTGCTGCTGGCCGCGCTGCTGTTCGGCGCGCTGCAGGCCGGCGGCAACCGGATGCAGTCCTACTCCGGGATCTCGCTCGAGCTGGTCACCGTGCTCCAGGCGCTCATCGTCATCTTCATCGCCGCGCCGGCCCTGGTGAAGGCGATCTTCCAGCTCCGGGCGGCCCGCGCGGCCCGGCTCCAGACGAGCCTCGCGAAGGGCTGGTGAGCATGTCCACCACCGCTGTCCCCGAGGTCGCCGTGACCGCGGTCGACGAGGGCTTCTGGACGCGCGTCCGCAAGACCGGAGCCGTCCTGCTGGGCCTGGGCGTGCTCGCCACGGTGCTGTTCGGGGCGCTCGCCACCGGTCAGCAGGCCCGCTTCACGCTCAGCGAGACCGAGGGCGGAGCCGCCCTGGAGATCAACGGCACGGTCGGCGCGATCCTCTTCGGGATCATCGCCGCCGCGGCCGGTGCCGCCCTGCTCGCCGGGGTGCCGAAGCGCTGGTTCACGCTGGTGCTCGGCGTCGGGCTGGTCGCCTTCGTGCTCAGCTTCCTGTGCTGGCAGGTCTCCGCGGCCCCCGAGGGCCGCAACTTCATGCCGCTGGTCAACGTGGTCCGGGGCACGTTCATCCTGGCCCTGCCGCTGATCTTCGGCGCGCTGGCCGGCGTGCTCTGCGAGCGCTCCGGCGTGGTGAACGTGGCGATCGAGGGCCAGTTGCTGATGGGCGCCTTCTCCGGGGCGCTGTTCGGCAGCATCTCCGGCAGCGTCTGGGTGGGCCTGGTCGCCGCGGCGATCGGCGGCGCGCTGATCTCGCTGCTGCTGGCCGTCTTCGCCATCCGCTACCTGGTCGACCAGGTCGTCATGGGCATCGTGCTCAACCTGCTGGCGGTCGGCGTCACCGGCTTCCTCTACGAGCGGCTCATGCAGACCGACGCGACGAAGTACAACAGCGCGCCGCGGTTCAGCAACTGGGAGATCCCGCTGCTCAAGGACATCCCGCTGCTCGGTCCGGCGCTGTTCCGGGGCAACATCTTCCTCTACGTCGGCCTGCTGCTGGTGCTGGTCATCCACATCGCGCTGTTCCGGACCCGGTGGGGCCTGCGGACCCGGTCGGTGGGCGAGCACCCGACGGCCGCCGACACCCTCGGCGTGAAGGTGCTGCGGCTGCGCTACCGCAACGTGATCATGGCTGGGCTGGTGGCCGGCGTCGGTGGCGCCTCGTACACCCTGGCGCTCTACTCGTTCACCAAGAACATGATCGGCGGCAAGGGCTTCATCGCCCTGGCCGCGCTGATCTTCGGCCGGTGGAGCCCGACGGGCGCCCTGCTCGCCGCGCTCTTCTTCGGGTTCGCCGACCAGCTCGCCACCTACCTGGGCGCGATCGGCAGCAGCATCCCGAGCCAGTTCCTGGCCATGCTGCCCTACCTGGCGACGATCCTGGCGGTGGCGGGGCTGGTCGGCAAGGTCCGGGCGCCGGCCGCCGACGGCAAGCCGTACATCAAGGGCTGACCGCCCGCGACGCAGCGTGCCCGGCGGGGGAGACCCGCCGGGCACCGTCGTCTCCGGCCGCCACCGCGACCGATCAGCGTGAATTGGGCAGAATGGGAGTCGTGATGGAGATCGACTGGGAGCGGCTGCGGGCCGCCGCCACCGAGGTCATGCGGCACGCGTACGTGCCCTACTCGAAGTTTCCCGTCGGGGCGGCCGCGCTGGTCGACGACGGCCGGGTGGTGGTCGGCTGCAACGTGGAGAACGCCGCGTACGGCGTGGTGCTCTGCGCCGAGTGCGGCGTGGTCTCCTCGCTGCACGCCACCGGCGGCGGCCGGATCGTGGCGCTGTCCTGCGTCGACGCCACCGGCGAGCCGCTGATGCCGTGTGGCCGATGCCGGCAGCTGCTGTGGGAGAACGGCGGCCCGGAGTGCCTCATCGAGGCGAAGGGTGGCACCCTGCGGATGGCCGAGCTGCTGCCGCACGCGTTCGGCGTGGAGGACCTGGAGGCGGTGACCGGCGAGACGCCGGTGCCGGTGGTCCCGGAGCGGCTGGCCGCCTGGCGGGGGCGCGGCACGGTCTTCGTGCACCCCGACCTCTCGGCCGGGCAGCAGGTCTGGACGGCCTACTGGGAGCGGTCGGCCGGGGACAGCGAGGGCGCCGAGACCGGCGTGCTGGAGGAGGGTCCGACCTGGGAGGACCCGGCGGAGGCGATCACCTGGGGGCTGGCCCGGACGCCGCGCGTCGTCGTGGTCGACGCGTCGGGCACCATCTTCTGGGCCGGCGAGGGCGAGCCGCCTCTGGAGATTCCGATCCGCTGGTCCGGTGCCTGAGTCCCGCGACGCCCGCGGCCCGGTTTCCCGAGAACGAGGAAAGATCATCTGATGAGTGCATTCACGGCGGTTGACGTCATCCGGGCCAAGCGGGACGGGGGCGTGCTGAGCGACGGCCAGATCGACTGGGTGGTCGACGCGTACACCAAGGGGCTGGTGGCCGACGAGCAGATGTCGGCGCTGGCCATGGCGATCCTGCTGCGCGGCATGACCGCGCCGGAGATCGCCCGGTGGACCGCCGCGATGATCGCCAGCGGCGAGCGGCTGGACCTGTCGCCGGTGGACCGGCCGACCGTGGACAAGCACTCCACCGGCGGCGTCGGCGACAAGATCACTCTGCCGCTGACCCCGCTGGTCGCGGCGTGCGGCGCGGCCGTGCCGCAGCTCAGCGGCCGGGGCCTCGGCCACACCGGCGGCACCCTGGACAAGCTGGAGTCGATCCCCGGCTGGCGGGCCGCGCTGAGCAACGACGAGTTCATCGCCCAGCTGCGCGACGTGGGCGCGGTGATCTGCGCGGCCGGCGAGGGGCTGGCCCCGGCCGACCGCAAGCTGTACGCGCTGCGCGACGTCACCGGCACCGTCGAGGCCATCCCGCTGATCGCCAGCTCGATCATGAGCAAGAAGATCGCCGAGGGGACCGGCGCCCTGGTGCTCGACGTGAAGGTCGGCTCCGGCGCCTTCATGAAGAACGTCGACGACGCCCGCGAGCTGGCCCGGACCATGGTGGAGCTGGGCGGGGCGCACGGGGTACACACGGTCGCCCTGCTCACCGACATGTCCACCCCGCTCGGCCTGGCCATCGGCAACGCGGTCGAGGTGACCGAGTCGGTCGAGGTGCTGGCCGGTGGCGGCCCGGCCGACGTGGTCGAGCTGACCCTGGCGCTGGCCCGGGAGATGCTGGCCGCGGCCGGCCTGCCCGACGCCGACCCCGAGGCGGCGCTGCGCGACGGGCGGGCCATGGACGCCTGGCGCGCGATGATCCGGGCGCAGGGCGGCGACCCGGACGCCCCGATGGCGGAGGCCCCCGAGGTCGAGGTGGTCACGGCGACCGAGGACGGCTACGTGGCCGGCGTCGACGCGTACGCGATGGGCGTGGCCGCCTGGCGGCTCGGCGCGGGCCGGGCCCGCAAGGAGGACCCGGTGAGCATCCCGGCCGGCGTGGTGCTGCACAAGCGCCCCGGCGACCCGGTACGCGCCGGCGAACCCCTGTACGAGCTGCGCGCCGAGCACGCCGAGCGGATCCCCGCCGCGCTGGCCGAGGCGGAGCGCGCGGTCCGGATCGCGCCGGAGGCCCCCGCCGCGACGCCGCTGGTGATCGAGCGGGTCGGCTGATCTTTTCCGGTCATGGTGCGCTGCCGGCCGAGCCGCTATTCTCGCAGGCCAGGGGGGACCGACCGGCGATGAGCCGTTGTGAGCAGACAGGGACCTGAGCCGTGCGCGTATCCGCCCCCGATCCCCGGGCCGTTCGTGAGGCGAGCCTCGACGAGCTGTCCCGGCTGGGCCTCCCGCTGCCGCCCCCGCAGTTCCCGCTCGTGTGGGAGCCGGGAGACGAGATCGAGCTGCGGCCCACCCCGGAGATCGAGGCCCGCATCGCGGTGCTGCACCTGATCCTGGCCCGCTGCTTCGGGATGCCGGCGCAGGCGGCGATGAGCTGGCTGCTGGAGTCGCATCTGGTCGAGATGGTGACCCCGCCGGAGTGGCAGTTCGTGATGGGCGGCAAGGGCGACCACCGGTCGTTCGTGCTGCACCACGACGCGCTCTTCTCCCTGGCCTGGGTGCTGGGGCTGGCCAAGGAGCTGGACCCGACGGTGCCGGTGGACGAGCGGCTGGTCGAGCGGATGCCGAACCTGGTGGCCGGGGAGACCTTCGGCCAGTGGCGGGCCCGGATCCTGGCCGCCCCGCAACACCCGGCCGACGCGGCCGCCCTGCTCGACCTGCACTACTGCCTGGACTGGGCGTACCTGGAGGCGGAGGAGGCCGGCCTGGCACTGCCGGGGCTGGTGGACGCGAACGCCATCGGGCAGCGCCGGTGGGCGCTGGAGTGGGCGGTGGTGCTGCGCGGGCCGTACCACGACGAGCCGCCGGGCTGGGAAGAGGTCGACCTGTCCACCTGACCGACGGTGGTCAGCGGGGCCGGTGCACGGTGAGCCGGACGGCGAGCGTCACGGGCACGGGTTCGGGCAGCGCGGTGATCCGCTCGGCGAGCCGGGCCGGGTCGGCGTGCCAGGCGCTCGGACCCATCCCGACCAGGGTGGCCACCTCGGTGCGGCTGAGCTCCAGCCGGGCCCGGTGCTCGGTGGTCGACTCCTCGGTGAAGTGCGCGCTCAGGCTGCCGGCGACCCGGTCGGCCTTGGCCGGGTCCACCCGGAGCAGGTCGAGCGTGTCGACCAGCTCGGCGAGGTGGTCCGCGGCCGGGGTGACCACCAGCAGCGCGCCCGCCGGGTCGAGCACCCGGTGGAACTCGGCGCCGTTGCGCGGCGCGAAGACGTTCAGCAGCACCGTGGCGGAGCGGTCGGCCAGGGGCAGCCGCTGCCAGGTGTCGGCCAGCGCCGCGGCCGCGCGGGGATGGATCCGGGCCGCCCGGCGCAGGGCCGGCTTGGCGACGTCGAGGGCCAGGCCGACCGCGTCCGGCAGCGCCGCCAGCACCGCCGCGAGGTACCAGCCGGTCCCGGCGCCGGCGTCCACCACCAGGGGGTACGCCTCGTCGGCGCCGTCCGCGATCTCCCGGGCCGTCGCGCCCAGTGCGGCCGCCACGGTGGCGTAGTGGCCGGCGGCCAGGAAGTCGGCCCGGGCCGCGACCATCTCGGCGGTGTCCCCGGTGTGCGGGGCGCGGCCGGCGAGCAGGTTGACGTACCCCTGGCGGGCGACGTCGAAGCTGTGCCGGCGCGGGCAGCGCAGCGCCCGGGCGGTGCCGGCGGTGGTCTCGGCCAGCGCCTCGCCGCAGACCGGGCAGCGCAGCCGGGCCAGGATGCGGTCGTCCACGTCAGCCCTCCGTCGCGGTCGGGCGGCCGGACAGGCGGTCGACCACCCGCTGGGTCAGGGCGGCAAGCGCGTCGATCTCCTCCGGAGTCAGCAGGTCGATGAGGTGCCGGCGGACCGCGGCGACGTGGCCCGGGGCGGCGGCCTCGATGGCCGCCCGGCCGGCCGGGGTCAGCACCACGATGGAGCCCCGGCCGTCCGAGGGGTGCTCCTCCCGGGTGACCAGGCCGCGCTGCTGCATCCGCGCCAGGTGGTGGGACAGCCGGCTGCGCGACCAGAGCATCCGGTCGGCCAGCTCGCTGAGCCGCAGCCGCTGGTCGGGTGTCTCGGAGAGGTCGGAGAGCACGTCGTAGTCCGGCTCGGAGAGGCCGGCGTCCTGCATCAGCTCCCGGGCCAGCTCCAGGTCGAGCAGGCGGCGCATCCGGCGGTAGCCGCGCCAGGCCCGGGCCTCGCGCGCGTCCAGCCAGCGTGGTGCGTCCATGCGCCGAGCCTAACCGATTGGTTGACATGTCATCAAACTCGGCCTACGGTTGATGACATGTCAACCACATTGCCGGGGCGGCTGGTGCGGCTCCTCGCCGGCCTGTCCCTCTTCGGCGCCAGCGTGGCGCTGATGGTCCGGGCCGATCTCGGCCTGTCCTCCTGGGACGTGCTGCACCAGGGCCTCGCCGCCCGGACCGGCCTGCCGCTCGGGTGGATCGTCAACGGCGTGGCGCTGCTGGTCCTGCTGCTCTGGTTCCCGCTGCGCCAGCGACCGGGCGTGGGGACGGTGGCCAACGTCGCGCTGGTCGGCCTGGCGCTCGACGCGGTGCTGGCGGTGCTGCCCCCGCTGTCCGCGCTTCCCGCCCGGATCGGCCTGCTGCTCCTCGGCGTGCTGCTCAACGGGGTGGCCACCGGCCTCTATCTCGGTGCCCGCCTCGGGCCCGGGCCCCGGGACGGCCTGATGACCGGCCTCGCCGCACGCGGCCTGCCCGTCGGCCGCGTGCGCACCCTCATCGAGCTGGCGGTGCTCGCCCTCGGCTGGCTGCTCGGCGGCACGGTCGGTCCCGGCACCCTGCTGTACGCGCTGGCCATCGGGCCGCTCGCCCAGTTCCTCATCCCCCGACTCGCCGTGCCGGTCCCCGGCCGGCCCGCCCCGACAGGAGTGACCCCGCCATGCCCCGCCTGAACGTGATCGTCGCCAGCACCCGACCCGGCCGGGTGGGCCGGCGCATCGGCGACTGGTTCGCCGAGGCGGCCGTCCGCCACGGCGCCTTCGACGAGGTGCACCTCGTGGACCTCGCCGAGGTCGGGCTGCCGTTCCACGACGAGCCGCACCACCCCGCCGACGGGGTCTACCTGCACGAGCACACCCGGACCTGGAGCGCGACCACCGCCGCGGCGGACGCCTTCGTCCTGGTCATGCCGGAGTACAACTACGGCTTCAGCGCCCCGCTGAAGAACGCGATCGACTACCTCTACCACGAGTGGCAGCACAAGCCTGTGGGCTTCGTCAGCTACGGCATGACGTCCGGCGGTCTGCGGGCGGTTCAGATGCTCAAGCAGGTGGTGACCACGTTGAACATGGTGCCGGTCAACGACGCGGTGGCGATCTTCCTGCGGCAGGCGCTGGACGACGCCGGCGAACTGCGGCCCGATCCCGGGCGGGAGGAGGCGGCGGACCGGATGCTCGACCAGGTCGCCCGGCTGGCCGTGGCGCTCGCTCCCCTGCGGGCGGTGGCGGCGTGACCGCCCGGCTCTGGGAGCTGTTCGGCGAGCGGGGGCGCGGGGTGCTGGTCACGCTGCGCCGCGACGGCCGGCCGCAGCTCTCCAACCTCGACTACCTGGCCGAGCCGGGGCTGATCCGCTGCTCCACCACCGGCGACCGGGCGAAGGTGCGCAACCTCCGGCGCGACCCGCGCGCCAGCTTCCACGTCACCACGGCCGACGGCGGGGCGTACGCGGTGGCCGAGGGGCACGTGACCCTCACCCCGCCGGCCGCCGCGGCCGACGACGCGACGGTCGAGGAGCTAATCGAGGTCTACCGTCGGATCCGGGGCGAGCACCCGGACTGGGCGGACTACCGGGCCGCCATGGTGGCTGACGGCCGGGTCGTGCTCCGCCTCACGGTCGAGCGGGTGTACGGCTGGCGGCCGTGAGCCGGCCCGGTCCGGTGCCGCACCCCGGCGACCGGTGACTAGGGTCGGTGCATGGCAATCTCGTACGAGGACATCGTCAAGGTCCCGAAGGCGCTGCTGCACGACCACCTCGACGGCGGTCTGCGGCCCGCGACGATCGTCGAGCTGGCCGCCGAGGCCGGCCACGAGCTGCCCGCCACCGACCCGGAGGCGCTCGGCCGCTGGTTCGCCGAGGCGGCGAACTCCGGTTCGCTGGAGCGCTACCTGGAGACCTTCGCGCACACCGTGGCGGTCATGCAGACCGCGCCCGCGCTGCGCCGGGTGGCCCGCGAGTGCGCGCTCGACCTCGCCGCCGACGGCGTGGTCTACGCCGAGGTCCGGTTCGCCCCCGAGCAGCACCTGGAGCAGAACCTGACCCTGGACGAGGTGGTCGACGCGGTGGTCACCGGCTTCCGGGAGGGCAGCGCCCTGGCCGCCGAGGCGGGAAACCCGATCCGGGTCGGCACGCTGCTCACCGCCATGCGGCACGCGGCCCGCTCCCAGGAGATCGCCGAACTGGCCGTGCGGCACCGGGACACCGGGGTGGTCGGCTTCGACATCGCCGGCGCGGAGGCCGGTTTCCCGCCGACCCGGCACCTGGACGCCTTCGAGTACCTCCAGCGGGAGAACTTCCACTTCACCATCCACGCCGGCGAGGCGTTCGGGCTGCCGTCGATCTGGCAGGCGATCCAGTGGTGCGGCGCTGACCGGCTCGGGCACGGCGTCCGGATCGTGGACGACATCACCCCCGGCAACCCGCCGGTGCTGGGCCGGCTGGCCGCGTACGTGCGGGACAAGCGCATCCCGCTGGAGCTGTGCCCCTCGTCCAACGTCCAGACCGGGGCAGCCGCGTCGATCGCCGACCACCCGATCGGGCTGCTGCGGGACCTGCGCTTCCGGGTGACGGTCAACACCGACAACCGGCTCATGAGCGGCACCTCGATGTCGCGGGAGATGGCCCTGCTGGTGGACGCCTTCGGCTACGGCTGGAAGGAACTCCAGTGGTTCACCATCAACGCGATGAAGAGCGCCTTCATCCCGTTCGACGAGCGCCTGAAGATCATCGACGAAGTGATCAAGCCGGCGTACGCCAAGCTGATCGGCTGATCACGGCCGGTGCGGGTGGCCGGCGAGCAGGGCGGCCACCCGGCGCAGCACCTGCCCGGCCCGGGCCGCCTCGGCGCCCAGCCCGGTCTGGCGGCGCAGCACCGCCGGCTCCGCCCGCAGCAGCGCCACCCCGCGCCGGATCAGCACCCGGGGCGCCTTGCGCTGCTCGGCCAGGTCGCGTGCGAGCCGGCGGACGAAGGTCGCGCCGCGGGGGCGGCGCAGCGCGTACGCCCCGGCGAGCAGGCCCCGGCGCCGGCACTCCGCGACGATCTCGGCGGCGAAGATCCCTTCGGCGACGAAAAGTGGCGATCCGTCGACATCGAATGGCCGGGTGGCCACCCGACGGTCCGCGCCGATCGCATAAACCGGCACTTCGGCCTTGCCGTCCCGGGCCAGTCGGGCGATGGTTTCCACCGCTGTGTCCGCGTCCCAGGACAGCGGGGACTCCCAGTCCACCGCTCCGTTCCGGCGCGGCAACGTAGGGTCATCGCCGTCCTTGTAGAAGTCGTCGAGGCAGAGGACAGGAAGTCCGGTTCGATGGGCTATATACGACTTTCCGGAGCCGGAGGGCCCGGCAAGCAGGACGACGCGGTGCGGGTGTTCCATTACCTTGAGTGACTCCGGCCAGACGGATTGCTATCAAATTGCATCAACATCTCATCACACCTCCGGCGAGGGACAACCTGGGCTTTCTCTTTGCGGGACGGCGTGATGGAATCTCGGAGGTCCGACCCGCCGGGTCGGTCGCTCGGCGTTGCCCACAGGTGACGCCGGACGCGGTAATGCGAGGGCGGTGACGTGAGCAAACGGCCAACGACGGCGGGCTCCTTCCTGTCGCGTCTGAGCCGGCCGGCCAGCCGGCTCCGCGACATGCCGATCTGGTCCAAGCTCGGCCTGATCATGATCGTGCCGACCATCGCGACAGTCGTGGTCGGCACCAGCGGTCTGGTCGACCACCTGGAGACGCTCAACAATGCCAACCGGGCCGGTGACCTGTCGAACCTGATCTCCTACTCGGGCGACCTGGCCGACACGCTCCAGGACGAGCGGGTCAACTCGGTGCTCTTCCTCGGTGCGAAGGGAGTGCAGACACGGGCGCAGTACCAGGAGGCCTACAACCGGGCCAACCAGCGGGTCGACCAGGCGAAGGCGCCCTACTCCCGGCAGCGCCTGGCGATCGACGACCTGCCGCGCACGTTCGAGGCCCGGCTGAAGGTCGTCGACCAGGGGCTGGCCGACCTGCCGGGCACCCGGAGCCAGGTCTACAACGGCAAGCTGACCAGTGCCGACGCCCAGCGGTCCTACGAGGCACTGATCAGTGACCTGCTGGCCATCCGCGACTCGGCCATCCAGCTCGCCGGCGACAACGACCTGAGCGACCGGATGCGCGCCGCGGCCGCGGTCGCCCGGCAGAAGGAATTCCTGGCCCAGCGCCGGGTGATCGTCCACGAGGCGCTGAACGCGGCGCAGCTCACCCCGAACCTGCGTGAGCAGTTCATCGCCAGCCGCACGGGCCAGACGCAGGCGTTCCAGAACTTCAAGGCGGTCGCCAACCAGGCCGACTCCGAGTTCTTCGACCAGACCGTCAGCGGCTCGGACCTGCGCAA
Organism: Micromonospora chaiyaphumensis; assembly: GCF_900091435.1. Taxonomy (GTDB): domain Bacteria; phylum Actinomycetota; class Actinomycetes; order Mycobacteriales; family Micromonosporaceae; genus Micromonospora; species Micromonospora chaiyaphumensis. The sequence continues at coordinate 297,559 of NZ_FMCS01000002.1, read as the reverse complement.
GGCCGAGCGTTACACCACCGCTGTCCAGGCGAACACCTCCGGCGACCTGTCGAAACCGCCGTTCACGACGGACGACTGGGACGCCACCATGGTGAACTACGCCAAGCTGATCCGGACGGTCGAGGACCGGCTGGACGCCAACGTGGTGCGTCAGGCCGACGAGCTGCGGTCGGACACCCAGCGCCAGGTGTTCCTGGAGACCGGCCTGCTGCTGAGCATGCTGCTGCTGGCCATCCTCTTCGCCTACCTGGTCGCCCGATCCATGGCCCGCTCGCTGCGCGACCTGCGCCAGGGCGCCCTCTCGGTGGCCCAGTACGGCCTGCCGCAGGCGGTCGCCCGGCTGCGCGACCCGCAGGTCACCGGGCAGCTCTCCCCGGTGCAGCTGGCCAACCAGATCGCCGAGCCGCTGCCGGTCCGCAGCAAGGACGAGTTCGGTCAGGTGACCGAGGCGTTCAACGCCGTCCACCTGGAGGCGGTCCGGACCGCGGCCGAGCAGGCCGCCCTGCGGGCCTCCGTCGCGACCATGTTCGTCAACCTGGCCCGCCGGTCGCAGATCCTGGTCGACCGGCTGATCGGCCACCTCGACCGGCTGGAGCGCGGCGAGGAGGACCCGGACCGGCTGGCCGAGCTGTTCCAGCTCGACCACCTGGCCACCCGGATGCGCCGCAACGACGAGAACCTCCTGGTTCTCGCCGGCGCGGACTCCACCCGCGTGCAGCGCGAGCCGGCCGCCCTGATCGACGTGCTCCGCGCCGCGCAGTCCGAGGTCGAGCACTACACGCGGATCGAGTTCGGCGTGATCGACCGGGACATCGAGGTCGCCGCGCACGCGGTCAACGACCTCGTGCACCTGGTCGCCGAGCTGTTCGACAACGCCACCGCCTTCTCCCCGCCGGACTCGCACGTCATGGTGGAGGCCCGGCGGGTGGGCGACCGCGCCTCGCTCTACGTCGAGGACCGGGGCATCGGTATCAGCCACGAGCAGCTCCGCGAGCTGAACGAGCGGCTGGCCACGCCGCCGCAGGTGGACGTGGCGGTCTCCCGGATGATGGGTCTGGTCGTGGTCGCCCGGCTGGCCTCCCGGCACGGCGTCAAGGTCGAGCTGCGGCCCGGCGCCGACCGGGGCACGGTCGCGGACGTCACGCTGCCCACCTCGGTCCTGGTGCCGCGTGCCCTCGCCGGCCGCGGCCAGCCTGCACCGGCCCTCCCGGCCGCCGGTGGCCCGCTGCAGGGCGGTCTCGCCCCGACCTTCGGTGGCCCGCAGCAGGGCGGTCCCGCCCCGGCCTTCGGTGCCCTGGCCGCCCTCGGCAACGGCCCGCACACCCCGCCGCCGGCTCCGCACCCCGGTGCCTCCGGCAACCAGGTCACCCTGGGCGGGCGGTCCTTCGACCCGGCGTCGCGCAACGGCTCCGGCACCCCGGCCAACGCGGGCGGGGGCCGCTCCATGCCGGCCTGGTCCGACCTGACCGGCGCCGGGGCCCTGGCTGGCGGCGACGGCTTCACCCCGCGCAGCTCGAACGGCCAGCCGATCGACCCGCTGCCCCAGCGGCGCAACCCCGCCGAGGCCGACCCGGCCTCCACGGGCCAGCAGCCGGCCATCCCGCGGCAGCTGCCGAGCAGCCCGGAGGTCGGGCCGTACAACCCGCCGCCGGTCTCCGCCCCGCCGGTCCCGCCGGTCTCGGGTGTCCCGGTCTCCGGTCACCCGGTCTCGGGCTACCCGGTCTCCGGCTCGCCGGCCCAGGGCTACCCGGTCTCCGGCGCTCCGGCCCAGGGCTACCCGGTCTCCGGCGCCCCGGCGTCCGGTTACCCCGTGTCGGGGGTGCCCGCCTCCGGTCAGCCCGTGTCGGCGTCGCCGGCCGCGGGTTACCCGGTCTCGGTGCCTCCGGTGAACCAGGTGCCGCCGCGTCCCGCCCCGCCGGCTCCCGCGCCGCAGGTCGGTGCCCCGCCGGCCTGGCCGCCGGTGGCCACGCCCGACCAGGCCGCGGCCCCGGCGGTGCCCGAGCGGCTCGCCGCCGGCCTGGACATGACCACCGAGCTGCCCCGGGTGACCCGCCCGGAGACGCCGGCGGTCAACCCGCCCGCGCCGGTCCCCGCGCCACGGGCGGCCACCCCGCAGCAGCCGGGCAACCGCCAGCGGTACGCGGACGAGACGATGGAGCTGCCGATCTTCCGGGAGCTCGAGTCGGCCTGGTTCCGCACCAGCCGGCCGGCGCCCAAGGAGGAGGCGGCCGCTGCGGAGCCCACGGCGGCCAACGGCGCCGCGACCCAGCAGTTCGCCAAGGTCGACACCGCCGGTCGGGCCGTCCAGCAGACACCACCCGGGACGACAGGTAACACACCGATGGCACACCCTCCGACGGCCGGCGGAGCGCCGCGCGACAACGGCTCGGCGAACGGGAGTGCCCGTTCCGGTTACGCCGGTGCGCTGCCGACCCGGCAGCCCGCCGCGCCGCCGCAGCCTGGTTGGCAGACCGCGGCCGACGACGGTTGGCGGGCCGCCTCCGCGGCCACCGAGGTCCCGGTCGAGGAGACCACCCAGAAGGGCCTGCCGAAGCGGACGCCGATGGCGCAGCTCGTGCCCGGTGGCATCGAGAAGCCGTCCACGTCGGTGCAGCGCCGCACGCCGGAGGGCGTACGGGGTCTGCTCTCGGCCTACCATCGGGGCGTGCAGCGGGGGCGCAGCAACCCGACCGACAGCAACTCCACCGGCCCGGAGGGGACTCCGGGCGGGCAGCAGCAGTCCTCGCAGTCTGGCTCAGGCCCAGTGGCCGGGAGCGGGCAGAAGGAGCAACAAGGATGACAACTACGCAGGATCTCGGATGGCTGTTGGCCAACTTCGCCGACCGGGTGCCCGGTGTGGCGCACGCGGTCGCCGTCTCCGCCGACGGCCTGCTCCTCGCTTCGTCCCGTGATCTCCCTCGGGACCGCGCGGACCAGTTGGCGGCGATCGCGTCCGGCCTGGTCAGCCTGACCCAGGGCGCGGCCCGCTGCTTCGAGGGCGGGGCGGTGCTGCAGACCGTCGTCGAGATGGACAACGGCTTCCTGTTCCTGATGTCCATCTCGGACGGCTCGTCCTTCGCCGTGCTCGCCGCGCGCAGCTGCGACGTCGGGCAGGTCGGTTACGAGATGGCCCTGCTCGTCGACCGGGTGGGCGACGCTCTGACCCCGCAGCCACGCACGGCTGTCGGGATGATGGGCTGAACGACGCGCTGACCGGTGGGTCAGGAGCGGCAACAACTACGACAAGGACGAATGCCACCGGGGCGAGCCGGTGCCGGGTACGAAGGAGGTGAGCGGCGACATGGTTGATCGTGACGAACCGACCGGAGCGTTGGTCCGTCCGTACGCCGTGACCCGCGGTCGTACCCGCCCCCGGCTCGAGATCGCCCTGGAGGCGCTCGTCGAGACGACGGTGCGCGGCCGGTCGGTTGCCACTGGCAACGGTGGCCAGGGCCGTGAGCACCAGTACATCGCCGCGCTGTGTGACGGACGTGTGCAGTCGCTCGCCGAGATCGCGGCGCGGATGCAGCTTCCGCTCGGCGTGGCCCGGGTGCTCATCGCCGACATGGCGACGGACGGCCTGGTCGCGGTCCACGAGCCGACCATTTTGGACGACTCCGACGACGCGGTGGGCACTGAACTGCTGGAGAGGGTGCTGAGTGGACTTCGCAGGCTCTGACATGTCGCACCGGCCGCCGGCCCCGAGCGGGCGCGTGACGTCGGCGAAGATCGTTATTGCCGGTGGATTCGGCGTCGGCAAGACGACGCTGGTCGGCTCGGTCTCGGAGATCACGCCGCTGACCACCGAGGCGATCATGACCTCCGCCGGCGTGGGCGTCGACGACACCCGGCAGGTGCCGGGCAAGACGACGACCACGGTGGCGATGGACTTCGGTCGTATCTCGATCGACCGCGATCTGATCCTGTACCTGTTCGGTACGCCGGGTCAGACCCGGTTCTGGTTCATGTGGGACGAACTGGTCCGGGGCGCGATCGGCGCCGTCGTGCTTGTCGACACCCGTCGACTGGCCGACTGCTTCGCGGCCATCGACTTCTTCGAGCACCGGCGGCTGCCGTACCTGGTGGCCATCAACTGCTTCGACGGGATGCAGTACCACGACCCGCAGGACGTCCGGGACGCGCTCGCGATCTCCTCGGACGTGCCGGTGGTGGCCTGCGACGCCCGTAACCGGGAGTCGACGAAGCACGTGCTGATCTCGCTGGTCGAGTACGTGCTCACCATGCGGCGCTCGCGGGCCGTCGCCCCCGCCTGACCCGGTGACGAAGCGCCCGGCGGCCATCGGCCACCGGGCGCTTCTCGCTGTCCCCCGCTCGGTACGCTGCGCGCCAGGCCGGTGACCGTCCCATCGGGACGGTCACCGGCCTGGCGCGGTCAGCCGTACAGCTGCCAGCTGCCCTGTGCGACCACGTAGGCGGCGAGCGAATCGGGCTCCATGCCGCCGTGCCGGGTCTCGGTGAAGGCGTACCCGCCGGCGATGCCCTCGGCCACCTGCGTCTGCAGGAAGGCTCGCAACCGTCCACGGTCGAGGCTGGTGGCGAGCCGGACCGACTCCGCCACGAGCTGGAGCGCGTCCGAGGCGTACGGGGCGAAGGTGTCGGAGCGGCCGTACCGCTGGGCGTAACGGTCGTTGAAGTTCCGCCGCTCCAGATCCGCGGTGCTCGTGGCCGTCAGCGCGGAGGCGCCCAGGCCGGCCGGATGCACGGCGTACGCCCCCTCGACCGCGGCGGCGTTGGCGGCGCTGAGGGTGTCCGCGGTGACCGCGCCGGCGTCGAAGAAGATCGGCCCGTCGTAGTCGGCCCGGCGCAGTTCCCGGGCCGCCACACCGGAGTCCGGTGCGGCGCCCCAGACGATGACCCCGTCCGGCTCGACGGCGGCGATCCGCCGAGCGGCGCCGGCGAAGCTCCGACCGGTGGCGGGCAGCCGGACCGTGCGGACCAGGTCCACGTCGGTGCCGTGCAGCGCCGTACGCACCGCGCGCACCCCGGAGTCGCCGTGCAGCCCGTCGGCGGCCAGCAGGGCGACCTGCCGTACCCGCTGGGCCCCGATCAGGTCCGCCAGCCGGCGGGCCACGTCGATGGCGTCCGGGGTGACCTGGAAGCTGAAGGTGCGCTCGGCGAGCGGCAGCACGACGCCGTCCCCGAGACCCAGCGAGAGGAAGGGGGTCTTGACCTTCTGGGCCGCCTTCGCGAGGGCCACCGACGTCTCGGCCAGGGTGCCACCGATCAGGGCCTGCGCGCCCGCCCGGGTCAGCTCGGCGGCCTGACGGGCCGCCTCCCCGGGGTTGCTGCGGTTGTCCCGGATCTCCAGGCGGACCGACCGCCGGAGGTTGCCCACCGGAATGCCGACCCCGTTCAGCGCCTCCGCGGTGATTTCGAGGGCGCGCTGCTGCGGCACGCCGAGCGCGGCGCCCCGGCCGGTCAGTTCCAGGCTGGCGCCGACGACGAGGTCCTGGTTGCCGGGGGCGCTACTGGCCGAGGAGTCGTCGTCCGGTCGCTCGCCCGGCTGCCCGCAGCCGGCGAGCAGCAGGCTGGCGGCCGCCGCGGCGAGGACCCCCCGCCGGGTGAGCACAGAGGAGTCGATTGCCGGTGTCGCCATTGGAGCCGCCTTCCCACCCCCGGCGAACACCCGCCGCCGGCCGGTCCGCCGGGTATGCTCCCGGCCGGCCGCTCCCGGCGTCAAATTCTCCGGGTGTGGGCAGGAACACGCAGGTGAGGTGGGCGGAGGCTCCGATCAGGACCGGTAGCCCGCGGACCGGTACTCGTACTCCCGCTCGTCGTCGCGGTCGCCGGTGTCCCGGCTGAAGTCCCAGCCGCCGGCCGCCTCCCGGCCGGGGCGGCCGCCGACGGCGAAACCGCCGATCTCCTGGCCGCGCCGCCAACCCCGGAAGTAGCCGGTCGTGTTCTCGGCGAGGCTGGCCGCATTGCGGACGATCCGGAGTGGACGCTCCTCGCGCAGCGGCGAACCCGGCACCAGGTTGGCCTGCGGGACCCGCTTGGGCAGGCCGGCCTTCGTCTCGTCGCCCACCGACGGGCGGGCCGCCTGCTCGGCCGCCTGCCAGCCGGTGTCCGCGGTGGTCGACCAGTCCAGGTCGGCCTCGTCGCCGTGCCCGACGAACCAGGCCGACTTGGCCTGCGCGAAGATCAGCAGGTCGCCGTCGCCCTCGTCGGAGACCGGCGGTGGCCGGTGCTCCTTGGGCGCGGGGCGTCGCTCCAGCGGGGGAGTGGGCGCCTCGGCACGGGGAGCCGGGCGATTCGGCCGGTTGTCCTCCGGGCGGTCGACCAGCCGGAGTGATCGCGTGTCCAGCCCGGGGTCGGTCGGCGGGTCCAGCTCGTTGCGCAGCGCCCGGTCGGCCAGCGGCGGCGGCTCCACCAGCCGCAGCATCGGCGGCTCCTGCGGCAGGTCGTCGGCGAGCCAGGGCGGGGTGACCCGGCCCGGGTCGCTCGGCGCGTCCACGCCCCGCCCGTACGGGTAGGCCGGCGCCTCCTTGGCCCGGTCGTCCTGCTCGTCGCCGTTGTTGACGAGCGGCCAGTTGGCCCGGGAGCCCGGGGGAGCGGTCTCCTGGCCCGGGCGGGGCGTCGGCACCGGGATCGTCAGGTCGGTGGCGCTGAAGCCACCGGTCGGCGGCTCCTGGTTGGTCTTGGGCCGCGGCGGGATGACTGTGCGCTGCCGCTCGGCCCGGGCCTTGTTGATCGCGGCGGTGGTCAGCGTGGGACGGAACGGCTCCCCGGCCTCGGCTGGCGGCACCGCGCCGCGCTGCGCCGGGGCGATCGGGGTGATCCCGGGCGGCGGCGGTGGCGGGGCGGAGATGGGCCGGTTGGTCGGCCCGTCCACCCGCGACGGCAGCGGTGCACCGGTCGGCTCGGGGCGGGCGGGCGGCGCGGAGGCCGGCCGGCCGAGGGACGCGGCCGGGGCGACCGGGGCCGGTGCGACGGGCGGCGGTGCGACCGGTGCGGGCGCCACCGGCGGCGGGCCGAGCGGTCGGGGTGCGGCCGTGGGGGCCGGCCCGGAGACCGGCTCTGGGCGGCTGCGCCGACCCGCCAGCCCGGAGACCGGCTCGGGACGGCTGCGCCGCCCGGCCTGCTCCGCGACCGGCTCGGGCTCTGCCGGGCGCACCGGGCGCAGCCCGGCGGGGGTCGACGGGGCCAGGTCCTCGACCTGCTCGCCGCGACGCGCGGCGGCCCGGCGACCCGGCGCCGGAGCGGGCGTGGTGACCCGGGCGCTGAGCGCGCCGACCAGCGCGTCGCAGCCCGCGTCGCAGGCCCGGACGGAGGCGACGGCCTGCCGCACGGTCTCGGCGACGGCCGCGGTGAGTGCCCGGTTGACGGTGGCCCGCCGGGGCGTCTCGGAGATGGCGACCCGCAGCGCGGTCACCGCGTCGTCGATGGTGTCGGGGTCGGCAACGCCCTCGGCGGCCAGGTGCGCGGCGACGGCGTCCGCCGCCACGGCGACCTCGCGCCCCCGGGCCACCGTGCCGGCGAGCATGCCCGGCTCGGGCAGCGCGTCGAGGACGGCCAGGGAGACCGGCTCGGCCGGGTCGGGGTAGGCGCGCAGCGCGGCCGGGTAGAGCTCGCGGAGCACCTCGCGCAGCGCCACCGCGGCGGAGTGCCGGCCGCTGGCCAGTGCCGCGTGCGCGGCGAGGACCTGCTTGTAGTTGGCGAGGTCGCGCGGGGCCGGGAGGGTCACCGCGGAGAGCGCGCCGGCCTGGAGGGCCCGGGCCAGCCCGACCGCCCGGCGCTCGGCCGGCGGGGACTGCATCTCCTCCAGCGAGTCGTCGTCGGCGAACCGCTCGGCGAAGTCGTCGACCGAGTCGTCGTCCGCGATCGCCAGCGGCCGACCCGCCGCGCTCAGCAGCGAGGTGACCGTGTGGTCGTCGCTGTCGGCCGCGATCGCCGCACCGCTCGGCCCGCCCGACCGCTCCACGAGCAGCGCGACCAGCTGGGCGTAGCCAGCCGGGTCGTCACCGATCTCGCAGACATGCAGCAGACGGCCTGCGTCGTCGACCACAGCGGACGTCAGCGTCGATCCGGCCGAAGCCGACCGGTCGGCCGAATCCGCCGAGGCCAGACCGCAGTACACGCGCACGAGCGCCACGGCGTCGTCCTCCTCCCGGGACACACAGGTCTAGTTCTGCCAGAGACTGATGCTCCCCGCTCCGGGTCAGTCGCGCCAGTCCACAACAGCAGAGATCTTGCCGACAATGGTGCGCCAACCCAAACTTGCGGTTTGTGCCCCGATTTTCTTCAGTCGGCGCCGGCCCAGGAATCCACCGATTCCGCCATTGACAGAAGCGCGCAGCGCCTCGTCCAGGTCGTCCAGGCTGGAACCGGCGGAGAGCATGTCGAGCACAGCCGGTAGCCGGAGCGCGTACGACAGGTCACGGGCGATCTCACCGGCTTCGATCAACAGCGTCGGGTCCCACGCGTCGTGGCCGCCGCGGAGGTTCTCCACTACCAGGTCGAGCTCGTAGGTGTCCTCGTCCAGCGGGGCGATGTCGGCCGGTTCAACCCGTTCGGACAGTTCATTCCAGCTGTCCAGTTGAGACAGGTCGTTGGGCGCACCGGAACGGATGAAACTGACCAGCGACTCCGGGGTCTTGAACAGCAGCAGCTTGCCCCGGTGGGTGAGGAAGACGGGCACCTCCTCGTCGCCCGCGGCGTCCGCCTCGTCCTCGTCCTCCTCGTCGGCGGCCTCGGTTTCCTCGGCGGCGTCCTCGTCCGCGGCCGCCTCGGCCCTGCCACGCCGGCGGCGCCGGGCCGGCTCCTCGTCGTCCTCCTCCTCGGCCGCGAGGGCGGCGAACTCCTCGTCGAGGATCACCACCTCCTCGTCGTCCTCGGTCTCGACGACCTGGCGGCGGGCCAGGAAGGGGTCGTCCAGGTCGCGCTCGGCGACGTCGGTCGGGGTCAGCTCACGCGCCGGCCGGTAGGCCCGCAGCGTGAAGCCGGTGCCGGCGGGCAGGGCGATCTCCACCGGGTCGATCCGCAGCTCGTCCCAGAGCGCGCGGTCCGCCGCCGGGCGGTCGACCTCGACCTCGTCTGCTTCGGCCGACGCGGTGGTGTCGTCGAGCTCGGGCTCGTCGGCGTCGGGCCGTTGGGGCGACTGGCGGGCCACGCTGACCTCCGTGTGCTTTCGGGTTGCCCACCCGGTGGCGCTCGGCCGCCGAGTGACTCTGCGCACATACCCTAGTGGGCGTCCCACCGTCGCCGGGAGCCGCACCCCGGTGGCGTCCCGACCTGCGGACAAGTAGGCTTGCTACGTATGAAGGCCCATGCGCTGCACGGACACCTGGATGCGCTGCTGCTCGCGGTGCTGGAGCAGGGCGCCCTGCACGGCTACGCGATCATCGAGGCGCTGCGGGCCCGCAGCGGCGGCACCCTGGACCTGCCCACCGGCACGATCTATCCGGCGCTGCGCCGCCTCGAACGGGCCGGCTACGTGGCCAGCGACTGGAGCACCGTCAACGGCCGGGAGCGGCGCACCTACCAGCTCACCGACGCCGGCGGCCGGGCGCTCGCCGGGGAACGCGCCGGATGGCGCGAGTTCAGCGCCACCGTGGGCCGCTTCCTCGGCACCGACGCGCCGCCCGCCGGCCCGGCCTGAGCCGCGGTCAGCCCGCGACGCGGGGGCCGCGGGCGCTCAGCAGCCAGTAGCGGGCGGCCCGGGCCAGCGCGAACCAGGCGGCGCCGACGACCACCGCGCCGATGATCATCGGAGGCCAGGTCAGCGCCGCGTCCCAGAGCTGCACCGACCAGCCGAACAGCGCCACGCCGGCCGCCGCGCCGACGACCAGCCCGCCGGTCAGCCCGAAGCCCACCGCGCGGGCCAGCCGAGGCAGCCGGGGCGAGCCGTAGCGAGCGGCGAGCAGGCCGAGCAGTAGCCCGGCCAGCGCCAGCCCGGCGGTCACGGCCCAGATGCCGTCGACCGTGGCGGAGAGGAGTAGATAGCCCTCCGGCGGCCGCGGGCCCTCGCTCCAGCTCGCCCCGCGCCAGGTCAGGTCGCCGCCGACCATCAGCGCCGTCGCCACCGCCAGCGCCCGCAGCGCCAGCCGCCGCAGCGCCCCGGCGGCCAGCTCGGCCTGGTAGCCGGGCGCGAGCTGGGCCGGGGTGCCGAACTCGGCCACCGCCCGCCGCTCCGCCTCCGCGACCGGCAGGCCACCCTCGCGGTACGCCTCGACGGCGTCCTCCAGCGCGTGCCGCGCCTCGGTCAGCAGGTCCGCCTTGAGCCGGGCCGGCCCGTGCAGCTGCCCGGCCAGCTCGCGCAGCCGCTCGTCGACGCGGATCTCCTCGTACCCCCGCATGGGACCACCCTGCCACCGCTCGGGGCCGGCCGCGTCGGGGAAAACCCCGGAAACGCTCAGGGGGCGAGGGCCAGGTAGCCGCGCTCGGCCGCCTCCTGGAGCAGCCACTGCTCCCGGTACCAGCCCGGCCGGGCCACCAGGTCCTCGTGCCGGCCGCGCTGCACCACCCGGCCCGCGTCGAGGACCACGATCTCGTCCAGCCCGGCGAGGCCGCTGAGCCGGTGGCTGATCAGCAGCACCGAGTGCCCGGCCGGGGTGGCGGCCAGCGCCGACGCGAGCACCGCGTCCGCGGCCGCGGGATCGAGCCCCTCGGTCGGCTCGTCCAGCACCAGCACCGGCGGGGCGGCCAGCAGCGCCCGGGCCAGCGCGAGCCGCTGCCGCTGCCCACCCGAGAGCTGTCCACCCTGCTCGCCGACCACGGTCTCCCAGCCGTCGGGCTGGGCGCGGACCCAGTCCAGCAGGCCGGCGGCCCGGGTGGCGGCGGTCAGCTCCGCCTCGTCGGCGCGGGGCCGCCCGAGCAGCAGGTTCTCCCGGACCGTGGCGTGGAAGACGTACGCCTCGGCGAGCAGCCCGCCGACCGTCCGGGGCAGCTCGTCGGCCGGCAGGCCGGACACGTCCACGCCGCCCACGGTGACCCGGCCGGTGTCGGGGCGGACCGCCCCGGTGAGCACGGCGGCCAGGGTGCTCTTGCCGGCGCCGCTCGGCCCGACCACGGCCACCCGCCGGCCGGCCGGCAGGTCCAGGTCGACCCCGGCCAGGGCGGGCGCCGCTCCCTCCCGGTAGCGGACGGTCACGCCCGTGAACCGGACGTCGTGCCCGCCCGGCGCCGGGCCGGCAGGTGCGGTGGGCGCCGGCTCCCCGGACTCGGTGAGCAGGTCGGCCACCCGGGCCAGGCCGGCGCGGAGCTGGGTGCGCTGCCGGGCCGCCCCGACCAGGGCGAGGGACACCTCGACGGCGGCCAGCGTGCCCACCGCCAGGACACCGACCAGCACTCCGCCGACGCCCGCGCGCAGCGCGACGACCACCACGGCGGCGGCGGTGAGCCCGCCGGCCAGCACCCCGGCCGCGTCCACCGCGAAGCCGGTCGCGGCGAGCCGGCGTTCCAGCCGGGCCAGGCGGCCGGCCCGGCTCTCGGCGGCGGCCAGCGCCGTGCCGGTGGCCCCGAAGGCGGCCAGGTCGGCGGCGCCGTGGGTCAGGTCGACGGCGTCCACCGCGAGCGCGCCGCGCAGCGGGGCCACCTCGTCGGCGGCCCGCCGGGTCAGCCCGGCGGCCAGCGCGGGCAGCGCCACCCCGGCCACCAGCAGCCCGACAGCGAGCACACCCGCGGCCGGCGGCGAGATCAGCGCGGCGCTCCCCACGGCCAGCACGCTCACCAGGGCGGCCGCCGCCCCCGGCACGAGCACCCGTAGCAGCAGGTCCTGCACGGCCTCCACGTCGGAGACCAGGCGGCTCAGCGCGTCTCCCGTGCGCTGGGCGGCGGCGTCGCGTCGGGCGACCAGGGTGGCGAACACCCGGGCCCGGACGTCGGTGATCATGCGGAGCACCGCGTCGTGCCCGGCCAGCCGTTCGGTGTACCGGAGGACGCCCCGGCTGACCGCGAGCGCGCGCACCGCGACGATCGCCACGGTGAGCCGGTCCAGCGGAGGCCGGCCGGCGGCGCTCATGAGCAGCCAGGTGGCGGTGGCCATCAGGGCCAGGCCGGCGAACTCGGTGGCCGCGGCGAGCAGCCCGGCGCCCAGCAGTCGGCCCAGGTAGGGCCGGGCGAGCCGCAGCACCGCCCGCTCGGGTCCGTGGGTCATGGCGCGGCCTTCCCGGCCGGCACCCGGCTCAGCTCGGTGATCCGGCCGTCCTCGACGCGGAGGATCCGGTCGGCGTCCTCCAGCAGCGCGGGCCGGTGCGCGACCAGCAGCGCGGTCCGACCGGCGACGAGCCGCCGGGTGGCCGCGAGCACGACCGCCTCGCTGGCGCTGTCCAGCCGGGCGGTCGGTTCGTCGAGGAGCACCAGCGGGGCGTCCCGCAGGAACGCCCGGGCCAGCGCGACCCGCTGCCGCTGCCCGCTGGACAGGCCGTGCCCGCGCTCGCCCAGCGTGGTGCCGAGCCCGTCGGGCAGCGCGGCGACCACCTCGTCCAGCGCGGCGTCGGTGACCGCGCCGGCCAGCGCGGCGTCCGGGGTGTCGGGGGCGCCGAGGCGGATGTTGTCGGCCAGCGAGCCGGCGAAGAGGTGGGCCCGCTGCGGCACCCAGGCCAGCTCCCGCCGCCAGGCGTCCAGGTCGACGCCGGCGAGGTCCACCCCGTCGACGGTGACCCGGCCGGCGGTCGGGGTGACGAAGCCGAGCAGCAGGCCGAGCAGCGTGCTCTTGCCCGCCCCGCTCGGCCCGATGACCGCGATCCGCTCGCCGGGGCGGATGGTGAGCGTGACGTCCCGCAGCGCAGTGGTCCGCTCGTACGCGACGGTCACGCCCTCGAAGCGGATCTCGCCGCGGCCGGACGGCGCCGGCCGTGCGGTCCCCGGGGCGGCCGCCTCGGGTGTCGCCGAGAGGGTGAGCGCCTCGTCCAGCGCGGTCAGACCCTCCATGCTGGCGTGGAACCGGCTGCCCGCCGCCCGCAGTGGCAGGTACGCCTCCGGGGTGAGCAGCAGCACCAGCAGCGCCGTGGAGAGGGTGATCCCGCCGCCGAGCAGCCGGATGCCGACCGGCACGGCGACCAGCGCCACCGAGAGGGTCGCGACCAGTTCGAGGACCAGCGCCGACAGGAAGGCGATGCGCAGCGTCCGCATGGTGGCCTGCCGGTGCCCGTCGGCCATCCGGCGCACCACGTCGACCTGGGCCCGGGCCCGGCCGAACGCGCGCAGCGTGGGCAGCCCGGCCACCATGTCGAGGAAGTGCCCGCCGAGCAGCGACAGCCGCCGCCACTGCCGCTCGGTGGCGGCCTGCGCCTGCCAGCCGAGCAGCGCCCCGAAGACCGGGATGAGCGGGATGGTCAGCGCGATGATCAGCGCCGAGCTCCAGTCGGCGAGCACGATCCGGGCCAGCACGGCCAGCGGCACGGTCACGCTCAGCACGAGCTGTGGCAGGTAGCCGGTGAAGTACGGGTCGAGCGCGTCCAGGCCGCGCCCGGCCAGGGTGGCGAGCTGCCCGGCGCGCCGGCCGGCCACCCAGGTGGGGCCGTGCCGGCCGACCGCACGCAGCAGGTCGGCCCGGAGCGCCGCCTTGACCGTCGCCGCCGCCCGGGCCGCCACGGTGCCCTGCGCCCAGCTCACCAGCGCCCGGACCGCGACCGCCGCCACGAAACCGGCCAGCGCGGGCCGGTGCAGCCGCCCGTCGATCGCGGTGGCCAGCAGGGTCGCCAAGGCGGTGGCCTGGGCGACCACGAGCAGCGCGGTCAGCCCGCCCAGCACCGCGAGCACGGCGAGGTCGCGCCGGGCCGCGGGGACCCGGCGCAGCAGCCGCGGGTCGAACGGGCGGCGGTTCACCAGTACACCGGTGCCCTGCCGTCGGTCCGTCCCCGGAACACCCACCAGCACATCGCCTGAAAGCCTAGTAGGGCCGGCACGAGCGGCAGCGCCAGCCAGCCCAGCAGCGCCAGGGTGGGCCCGCTCGCGGCCGCGTCCGCCACCGTGAGCGAGGCCCCCGGGTCGGCCGTGGCGACCAGCACCCGGGGCCAGAGAGCCGCGCCGACCAGCGGCACCGGCAGGGCCAGCGCCACGCTGGTCGCCGCGAAGGCCACCCCGGCCCGGCCCCGGCGCAGCGCCGCGCGGGCCACCAGCAGGGCCGCCACCAGCGCCAACGGCAGGAGCACGGCCACCGCCGGGCGGGCCACGGCGGCGCGTACCCGATCGGAGAGCAGGCCCAGGACGGCGACGGTGGCGACCGCGGTGAGCGCCGCGGGCACGAGGCCCCGGGCCAGCCGGGCGACCGACGGGACGTCGGCGGCCGGCAGCCGCAGCGTGAGGAAGGTCGCACCGTGCACGGCGACCAGCGCCAGCAGTGCCAGCGCGGCCGCGGCCACGAACGGCGTGAACAGGTGGCCGGCCCCGGCCCCGTGCCCGTCGCCGGAGGGCGGCACGCCCTGGAGCAGCGCGCCGAGCAACGCGCCCCAGCCCAGTGCGGCGAGCACGCTGCCGGCCACCACCACCCGGTCCCAGCCGGCGCGAGCGGCGGCGGACCGCGGCCGGCCGCGCAGTTGCACCCCGGCCGTCACCAGCACCACCCCGAAGAGCGCGCCGAGCACGGCCGGGTAGCTGCCGGAGAGCAGCTCGCCCTCCAGGGCGGGGAAGGCGCCGAACAGGATGCCGACCGCGGCCACCAGCCAGACCTCGTTGCCGAGGAAGAACGGACCGACCGCGTTCAGCGCGGCCCGGCGGGCCTGCGGTGTCGCGCCCCGGGCCAGCAGCAGCCCGACGCCGTAGTCGTAGCCGCCGAGCACCAGGTAGGTGGCGAAGAAGAGGCCGAGCAGGGCGTACCAGGCGAGTTCCACGACGGGCTCCCTCAGGCGAACACGGGATGGGGGTGGTGGTCGGTGTCCGGCGCGGGCGGCCGGCCGAGCGCGGGGTCGTGCGCGCCCCGGGCGGCGTGCCGGGCCAGCAGCACCCAGTTGGTGACGGCGAGGGTGCCGAGCAGCAGGCTGAACCCGATCAACGAGGTGAGCATCAGCCCGGGGCTGACCGGCGAGACGGCCTGCCCGGTGGGCAGCAGCCCGTAGGCGACCCAGGGCTGGCGCCCCACCTCGCGGGCGATCCAGCCGAGGATCACCGCGACGAAGGGCAGCGGCACGGCGAGCAGCACCAGCCAGAGCGGGAACTTCAGCCGGATGAGCCAGTCCCGCCAGAGCAGCGGCAGCAGGAACCAGACACAGCCCAGGGTGAAGCCGATCATGATCATGAAGCCCAGGCCGACGTTGGACAGCACCGGCGGCGTGTAGTCGCCCGGGCCGAACCGCGCCGTCCAGTCGGCGACCAGCGCGTCGCGGTCGGCCCCGCCGCCGAACTTGGTCGGCTGGAGTTCCCCGACCGGCGCGAACTGCGCGAAGCCGAAGCCCTGGAGCGTGGTCACCGCGAGCGCCGCGGTGATCAGCCCGAGCCGCAGCGACTTCCGGAAGAGCGCGAAGTCCGGGGTACGCCGGATCAGGTGCCAGGCGCTGACCGCGGCCATCAGCATCCCGCCGGTGACCAGGGCGGCCGAGACCACGTGGCCGAAGGCGAAGCCGAGAGTGGGGTTGGTGAGCAGCGCGCCGAAGTCGGTGAGGTGGGCGACCCCGTCGCGCACCTCGTAGCCGACCGGGTGCTGGAGCCACGCGTTGGCCACCATGATCCAGAATGCCGAGGCGTACGCGGTGAGCGCGACGCCCCAGAGCAGCGCCAGGTGGACGCCGCGCCGCAGCCGGTGCCAGCCGAAGATCCACATGCCCAGGAACGTGGACTCCAGGAAGAACGCGACGAGCGTCTCGATGGCCAGCGGCGCCCCGAACACGTTGCCCACGTAGCGCGAGAGGCCGCTCCAGTTCAGCCCGAACTGGAACTCCATGACGATTCCCGTGGCGATCCCGAGCACGTAGTTGATCACGTAGAGCTGGCCCCAGAAGCGGGTCAGCCGCTCGTAGACCGGCTTGCCCGTGACGAAACCGGCGGTCTGGAGGCCGACCAGCAGGGTGACCAGGCCGAGCGTGACCACCACGAAGAGGAAATGGATCGAGGTGGTCGTGGCGAACTGCAGGCGGGCGAGGAGCAGGGGATCCATGGCCGTCCTCCCACGGGTTGACTCGCTTCTGATAGCGAGCCTACACGTAGACTCACTACCTATGCGGCCCGGTGGCGGCACCGGGTCGGGTTCCGGTCGGTCAGCTCAGGAAGAGGGAGATCGGCAGGGCGACCAGCAGGGTCGCGACGGACAGCGCGGTGGCGCCGAGCACCCGCGGCGGCTGGTCCGCCACCATGAGCCGCTGCACCCGGACGTCCAGGTCGCGGTCGCCCAGGCCCAGCGTGCCGGCCGGGGTGACCCGGTGGCCGGCGGCGGCGAACCGGCGCAGCGCCCCCGCCAGGGGCGCCCCGGCGTGCAGCTCGCGGGCCTTGTCGTCGGCGCGCATCTCGACCAGCAGCGCCACCCGCTCGTGCGCGTCCCGCACCCAGCGGAACCAGGGCAGCGCCCGGCAGAGCGCGGTGAACGGGAGCAGCACCAGATCGTGCCGTTCCTGGGCGTGCGCCCGCTCGTGGGTGAGCACCGCCGCCAGCTCGGCCCGGTCGAGCAGGCTCAGCGTGCCGGCGCTGACCACCACCCGCGGCTTCACCCCTGGCAGGCAGTACGCCGCCGCGCTCGGGTGGTCGAGCACCAGCGCGCCGGGCACGGTCGGGTCACGCCGGGCGACCAGGCTGAGCAGCTCCCGGTGCCGGCGCTGGGCGCGGACGGTGCCGTGGATGCTGCGCACGGTCGTGGTGAGCAGCACCGCGCCGATGCCGAAGCCGACACCCACCAGGCCCAGGTGCAGCGCGCCGAGCCCGGCCGGCAGGGTGCCGTGGGCCAGGTCGTCGACGAGGGTCAGCAGGGCGCTCCCGGTCGGCAGCTCGTACGCGCTCAGCCCGAGCGCCATGGGCAGCCCCATGGCGGACAGGCCGAGCGCCAGCCCGACCGCCTGCCAGCAGACGATCGCCACCCGCGGGGCCTGCCAGGTCCACCGCGCGGCGGCCAGGACCTGCGCGGTCAGCCAGCAGGCCAGGATGGTCGCGGCGAAGTGCAGGGCGTACGCCACGGCGGCCGCCCTACCGGTCCGTCGCCTCGTCGAGCGCCGGGCCGCCCGCCCGCGGGTCCTCGACCCGGTCGGTCAGGCCCGCCTCGGCGCTGAGCGCCGCGCGCAGCACCTCCGCCTCGGTGCCGGTCACCGAGCGGGCGAAGCGCACCAGCGCGGCGTCCCGGCTGCCGCCGAGGTCGAGGGCGTCGAGCATGAGCTGCGCGATGTGCGCCTCGCGGGTGGCGGCGGGCCGGTAACGCCAGGCCCGTCCCTCCCGCTCGCGCTGCACCATGCCCTTGCCGGCGAGCCGGTCGAGCACGGTCATCACCGTCGTGTAGGCCAGCTCCCGCCCGTCCAGGGCGTCGGCGACCTCGCGCACGGTCACGCCGTCCGACGTGGCGGGGACCGAGTCCCACAGCACGTCCATCACCGCACGTTCCAGATCACCGAGCCGAGTCACGCCGTAATCCTACCCCCCGTAGTAGAACACTTCCCACGGCGGCCGCGCCCGAGCCGAACACCCACGCGGCCCCCGACCGGAACCCCGGCGGTGACCCGCGATCACACCCCCTTGGGGTGCCAGACGGTCTTGGTCTCCAGGAGCGTGGTCATCCGGGTGACGCCCGGGTCGGCGTACCAGTCGTTGTCGGCCGGGGCCGGCCGGAGCACCCGCTTGAGGTTCTCCGCGGCCTTGACCTCCAGCTCCGCCGCCAGCTCGGCGTCGGCGACCCCGGTCAGGTCGATGGCGTTGACGTCCATGTGCGCGGCCAGCGTGGGCACGGTCTCGGACAGCCGGCCGGTGAGGATGTTCACCACTCCGCCCGGCAGGTCGGAGGTGGCCAGCACCTCGGCCAGGGTCACGGCCGCCAGCGGCGCCGACGGGGAGGCCGCCACCACCACGGTGTTCCCGGTCACGATCGCCGGGGCGATCACGCTGACCAGGCCGAGCAGCGCCGGCGACTCCGGGGCCACCACGGCCACCACGCCGGTCGGCTCGGGCGCCGAGAGGTTGAAGTACGGCCCGGCCACCGGGTTCGCCCCGCCGTAGACCTGGGGGAGCTTGTCGGACCAGCCCGCGTACCAGACCCAGCGGTCGATGGCCGCGTCGACCTCAGCGGCCGAGGCGCCCAGCGCGACGAACTGGTCCCGCCGGCCCTCCAGCATCTCGGCGACCCGGTAGAGGATCTGACCGCGGTTGTACGCGGTCGCGCCGGCCCAGCCCTTCACGGCGGCCCGGGCGGCGACGACGGCGTCCCGCGCGTCCTTGCGGGAGGCCAGCGACACGTTGGAGTCCTGCACGAGATACGACCGTCCCGACTCACTGCGCGGGAACTTCCCGCCGATGAAGAGCTTGTACGTCTTGCGTACCGCGACCCGCTCAGACATTGAGGTACGCCTCCAGCCCGTGCCGGCCGCCCTCGCGACCGTAGCCCGACTCCTTGTAGCCGCCGAACGGCGAGGTGGGGTCGAACTTGTTGAACGTGTTGGCCCACACCACACCGGCGCGCAGCCGGTCGGCCATCCACAGGATCCGAGAGCCCTTGTCGGTCCAGATCCCGGCCGACAGCCCGTACGGCGTGTTGTTGGCCTTCTCCACGGCCTCGGCCGGGGTGCGGAAGGTCAGCACGGACAGCACCGGGCCGAAGATCTCCTCGCGGGCGATCCGGTGCGCCTGGGTGACCCCGGTGAAGATGGTCGGCGCGAACCAGAAGCCGCGGTCCGGCAGCTCGCACGGCGGCGACCAGCGCTCGGCACCCTCGGCCGACCCGGCCTCGGACAGCTCCCGGATCCGGGCGAGCTGCGCGGCCGAGTTGATCGCGCCGATGTCGGTGTTCTTGTCCAGCGGGTCGCCGACCCGGAGCTGCGCCATCCGCCGCTTGAGCGACTCCAGCACCCGGTCGGCGACCGACTCCTGGATAAGCAGCCGGGAGCCGGCGCAGCAGACGTGCCCCTGGTTGAAGAAGATGCCGTTGACGATGCCCTCGACGGCCTGGTCGACGGGGGCGTCGTCGAAGACGATGTTGGCGGCCTTGCCGCCCAGCTCCAGGGTCAGCTTCTTGCGGGTGCCGGCGACCGCCCGGGCGATGGCCTTGCCGACCTCGGTCGAGCCGGTGAAGGCGACCTTGTCCACGCCCGGGTGCTCGACCAGGGCCCGGCCGGTCTCGCCGGCGCCGGTGACGATGTTGACGACGCCGGCCGGCAGGTCGGCCTGCTGGCAGATCTCGGCGAAGAGCAGCGCGGTCAGCGGGGTCGTCTCGGCCGGCTTGAGCACCACCGTGTTGCCGGCCGCGAGCGCCGGGGCGATCTTCCAGGCCAGCATGAGCAGCGGGAAGTTCCACGGGATGACCTGCGCGGCCACGCCGAGCGACCGGGGGTTCGGACCGAAGCCGGCGTGCTCCAGCTTGTCCGCCCAGCCCGCGTAGTAGAAGAAGTGCGCGGCGACGAGCGGCACGTCGACGTCGCGGGACTCCTTGATCGGCTTGCCGTTGTCCAGCGACTCCAGCACGGCCAGCTCGCGGGAGCGCTCCTGAATGATCCGCGCGATCCGGTACAGGTACTTCGCCCGGTCCCGGCCCGGCATCGGACCCCAGACCTTCTCGTACGCCTGGCGGGCGGCGCGGACCGCGCGGTCCACGTCCTGGCTGCCGGCCTCGGCGATCTCGGCCAGCACCTCCTCGGAGGCCGGGTTGATCGACTTGAAGCTGCCGCCGTCGGTCGGGTCGACGAACTTCCCGTCGACGAAGAGCCCGTACGAGGGCTTGATGTCCACCACCGAGCGCGACTCGGGGGCGGGTGCGTATTCGAACATCGCGCTCAGTCCAGGGTGAAGTAGTCGGGGCCGGCGTAGACGCCGGTCGTCAGCTTGGTGCGCTGCATGAGCAGGTCGTTGAGGAGGCTCGACGCGCCGAACCGGAACCAGTCCGGGTCCAGCCAGTCGGGGCCGACGGTCTCGTTGACCATGACCAGGTACTTGATCGCGTCCTTGGTGGTCTTGATGCCGCCGGCCGGCTTCACGCCGACCTGCCGCCCGGTGGCGGCGCGGAAGTCACGGACCGCCTCCAGCATCACCAGGGTCACCGGCGGGGTGGCCGCGACCGGGACCTTGCCGGTGGAGGTCTTGATGAAGTCGCCGCCGGCCAGCATGGCGAGCCAGGACGCCCGGCGCACGTTGTCGTAGGTGGCCAGCTCGCCGGTCTCCAGGATCACCTTGAGGTGGGCGTCACCGCAGGCCTCCTTGGTGGCCACGATCTCGTCGTAGACCTCCTTGTAGCGGCCGGCCAGGAACGCGCCCCGGTTGATCACCATGTCGATCTCGTCCGCGCCGGCCGCGACGGCCGCCCGGGTGTCGGCCAGCTTGATCTCCAGCGGCGCCTGGCCGGACGGGAAGGCGGTCGCCACGCTGGCCAGGTGCACGCCGGAACCGCGCAGCACCTCGGCCACGTGGGGGACCATCGCGGGGTAGACGCAGACCGCCCCGACGTGCGGGCAGGACGGGTCGGCCGGGTCGGGGCGCAGCGCCTTGGCGGCGAGCGCCCGCACCTTGCCGGGGGTGTCGGCCCCTTCGAGGGTGGTCAGGTCGACCATCCGGATCGCCAGGTCGATGGCCTGGGCCTTCGCGGTGGTCTTGATGGAGCGGGTGCCGAGCTGTGCCGCCCGCTGCTCCGCGCCGACCTGGTCCACGCCGGGCAGGCCGTGCAGGAAGGTCCGCAGAGCGGTCTCGGATCGTCCCAGCTCGGAGAGGTCCGACCGGGCCGACGTCGCTGTCGCCGTCATGCCTCGAATACTACGCACCCGCGCGTCGAGTGATCTTGGTCACGGCGGGCCGGCGGCACGTGAGCCGGGTCGCTGGTCGGACCGCACCCGCCCTGCGCCCGCCCCGGGACCGGTAGGTTGAGCGATCGTGGACGTACACGTCATTGACCACCCGCTCGCCCAGGCGCGGCTGACCGCCATGCGGGACGCCCGGACCGACTCGGCGTCGTTCCGGGCCGCGCTGCACGAACTCACCACCATGCTGGTGTACGAGGCCGCGCGCTCGTTCCCCGTCGAGAAGTACTCGATCCAGACCCCGGTCACCGCCACCGAGGGCACCCGGCTGGCGAACCCGCCGCTGCTGGTGCCCGTGCTGCGGGCCGGTCTCGGCATGGCCGACGCCGCGCTCGGCCTGCTGCCCGAGTCGTCGATGGGCTTCGTCGGCCTGGCCCGCGACGAGCAGACGTACGAGCCGCGCGCGTACATGGAGTCGCTGCCCCGGGACCTCGCCGGCCTGCCGGTGCTGGTGCTCGACCCGATGCTGGCCACCGGTGGTTCGCTGGAGCACTGCTGCCGGCTGCTCGCCGACCGCGGCTGCACCGACATCACCGTGCTGTGCGTGCTGGCCGCGCCGGTCGGCATCGAGCGGCTGGAGCGGTCCGGGCTGCCGTTGCGCCTGGTCACCGCGTCGATCGACGAGGGCCTCAACGACCGCATGTTCATCGTCCCGGGCCTCGGCGACGCCGGGGACCGCCAGTTCGGCGGCATGCCCCGCTTCTGACCCGGACCGGCCCGCCGGCAGCGCCGGCGGGCCGCCCCGACACCGGACCCGGCGAGTCCGTGCGCGGTGTGCGCCCAGCCGCTACCGTCTCGGGCCATGACTGGTGTTGCGCTCGCCGAAGAGCTGCTGCTGCTCGCCTACGACGACGAAACCGGCAAGGCGACCATGCCGCGGATCAGCCTGGACCTGGGCATGGCCGCCGCGGTGCTGGTCGAGCTGGCCCTGGCCGGCCGGATCGCGTACGCCGACGGGAACCTGGCGGTCCTCGACCCGGCCCCGACGGGCGAGCCGATCGCCGACGAGGTCCTCGCCCGGATCGCCGCCGACACCCCGCACACCCCGTCGTCGTGGGTGCAGCGGCTGCGGCACGGCCTGCGTGACCGGATCCTCGGCGACCTCTGCGGCCGGGGCGTGGTCCGCGACGTCGACGAGACCGAGCTGGGCTTCATCCACGTGCACCGCTACCCGGTGGCGGACGCCTCGGTGGAGGCCGACATCCGGCAGCGGCTGGCCGACGCGCTGACCGGCGGGCAGCTCCCCGACGAGCGGACCGCCGCGCTCGCCACCCTTGTCGCGGTGTTGCGGATGGAGCCGGCGCTCGGCCTGACCGGCGCCGCGGCCGGCGACGCCGGCAAGCGCCTGGACGAGATCGCCGCCGGCGCCGGCTTCTCCGGCACGGTGAGCCTCGACGACAGCGTCGTCCGCCCGTCGGTGAGCCTGGTCATCGCCGCCCTGGCCGAAGCGGTGGACGCCGCCCTGGGCAAGCGCCCCTGACCGCCCGACCTCATCGGTCGATCATGAAGTTGGCGGCGTCGGGAATCGCTTTCCCCGCCGCCAACTTCATGATCACCGTGGGCGCGGCCGGGGGCGCGGGTCAGATGCCGAGGGCTGCGGCGATCTCGCCGCGGAGTTCCGTCACCGCCGCCTGGGCACGGTGGCGGGCCGCCGGGACGTCGCCGTCCCGCACCGGCTCCACGACCTCCAGGTACGCCTTGAGCTTCGGCTCGGTGCCGGAGGGGCGGATCACCACCCGGGCGGCGTCGGTGCGCAGGATCACCACGTCCGATTCGGGGAGCAGGTCGGACACCTCGGTGACCGGGTGCCCGAGCAGCGCGGCCGGGGTGGCCCCCCGGATCCGGGTCATCATCTCGGCGATCAGGCGCAGGTCGTCCACCCGGACCGAGAGCTGGTCGGTGTGGTGCACGCCGAACTCGGCGGCCAGCTCGTCCAGCCGGTCGGTCAGCGTCCGGCCCTCCGCCTTCAGGCCGGCGGCCAGCTCGGCCACGGTCAGCGCGGCGGTGATGCCGTCCTTGTCCCGGACGTGCTCCGGTGCGACGCAGTAGCCGAGCGCCTCCTCGTAGCCGAAGACCAGCGGCTCCCGGCCGCCACCCGCCCGGACGATCCACTTGAACCCGGTCAGCGTCTCGTCGTAGGGCAGGCCGCGGGCCGCGGCCATGGCCCGCAGCAGGGTCGAGGAGACGATCGTGGTGGCGTAGAGGCCGGTCACCCCGCGCCGCATCAGGTGGTCGGCGAGCAGCGCGCCCACCTCGTCGCCGCGCAGCATCCGCCAGCTTCCGTCCGCCGGCACGGCCACGGCGCACCGGTCCGCGTCGGGATCGTTGGCGATGGCGATGTCCGCGCCGGTGGTGCCGGCCAGCGCCACCAGCTTGTCGACCGCGCCGGGCTCCTCCGGGTTGGGGAAGTTGACCGTCGGGAAGGCCGGGTCCGGCTCGGCCTGCTCGGGCACCACGCCGGGCGTCGCGAAGCCGGCGCGCGCGAACGCGGCGGTCAGCACCGCGGCGCCCACCCCGTGCAACGGCGTGTACGCCACCTTCAGGTCCCGCGGGCCGGCCGGGTCGACCACCGCGGCGGCCCGCTCCACGTATCCGGTGACCAGGTCGTCGCCGAGCACCTGGCCGGGCGGGCCGAGCGGCACCTCGGCCAGCGGGCCGACCGCCCGGATGGCCGCCTCGATGCCGGCGTCGGCCGGCGGCACGATCTGCGCGCCGGCGCCCAGCCCACCACCGAGCTGTGCGCCCAGGTAGACCTTGTAGCCGTTGTCCTGCGGCGGGTTGTGGCTGGCCGTCACCATCACGCCGGCCACCGCCCCGAGGTGCCGCACCGCGAAGGCCAGCACCGGGGTGGGCAGCGGGCGGGGCAGCAGCAGGGCCTGGCGACCCGCGCCGGTGGCCACCTGGGCGGTGCGCTCGGCGAAGGCGCGCGAGCCGCGCCGGGCGTCGTACCCGATCACCAGCGGGCCCTCGCCGCCCTGGGCCGCGAGCCAGCCGACCAGCCCGGCGGCGGCCTGGGTGACCACGGCGAGGTTCATGCCGTTCGGGCCGGCGCGCAGCGGGCCGCGCAGCCCGGCGGTGCCGAAGGTCAGCGGACCGGCGAACCGGTCGGCCAGCTCGGGCGCGCTGCCCGGCAGCCCGGCGAGGACGGCACGCAACTCCTCCCGGTCGGCCGGGTCGGGGTCGTCGTCGAGCCAGCGCTCGGCCCGGGCGCGAAGGTCGTCAAGGTCAGTGGTGTCCGCCGCCATTGCCTCATGAAAGCATGGCGGCGGATCACCACCGGCCGTCGGCCTCGACTCAGTTGGCTCCGGTGAGCTGGAACGAGCGCGCCATCGCCTCGAAGATGGGCTTGCTCTCGGCGAACTTGGCGTCGGTCGAGGACAGGTAGAACGAGTAGACCTTCCCGTCCTTCACCAGGCCACGCCAGACACCGTGCCGCATGGTGTCGCCCTCGCCGCAGGTGTATTCGAGCTGTGCCGCCGCCTGGCCGGCCAGCTGCGGTTCCGAGATCGCCAGCTCGGTGTACGGCGCGGGGCAGTTCTTGCTCTTGGCGCTGTTCTTCTTCAGGTTCCGCGAGGCGAACTCCGCCCAGCTGACCGAGGTGCCGCTCCACTCCTCGGCGATGACCCGGACCTTGCGGCCGCTGTCCTCCGGGTCGACGAAGTCGACGTAGAGGCCGCCCGTCTGCCGCTGCCAGCCCTTCGGCACCTGGATGTTGACGCCCTTGACCGACTGCGCCTGCATCTCCACCGGCGGGGCCTCGGCCGACGACGAGGGCAGCGCGCCCACGATCGGCGGCGGCGCGTCGTCGCCGCCGCTGGTCAGCGCGATCACGGTGACCAGGAGCAGCACGGCCACGCCACCGGCGGCGGCGAGCTGGACCTTGCGCGGCCACCCCTTCACCCGGCTGACGAGCTGGCCACCGGCACCCTTGGCCCGGCCGAGCGTGCCGCCGCCGGCCGGCGCGGCGCCCGGGGGTGTCGTCCACGGCTGGCCGGTGCCCGGCACCGACCACTGGTTGCCGCCGTACACCGGCTGGGTGGCCTCGGCGCCCCGGCCGTAGACCGGCTGGGTGGCGTCGGGGTGGCCGGGCACCCGCTGGGTGGCGTCCGGCGCCGCGGTGTGGCCGAGCCGCTGGGTGGCGTCGGGTGAGATGCGCTGGGTGGCCTCCGGGGCCACGCCGGAAGCGGACATCGCCCCGGTCGGGGTGTGCAGCGGGCCGGCCAGCGCGTCGGCGCTGGTCTCGTCGAGCGCGGCGCCACCGGCCGCCGCGGACTCCGGCCGCTCCCCGCGGCGCAGCGCGGCGAGCCGGTCGGTCAGCGACTCGCCGGGCGCGATCATGGCCCGGCCGCCGATCTGGCCGCTCGGCTTCGGCTCGGGGGTGATGATCGCCGGCGGCGTCGCCGGTCGCTGCACGGGCACCACGGCGTACGGGTCGGTGACCGAGTTGACCGCCGTGGCGGTGCTGGTCAGCGGGCCGGCGAGCAGCTCGCGCAGCATGCCCCGGGAGGTGTGCACGTCCAGCCGGCGGGCCGGGTCCTTCTCCAGCAGGCCCATCAGCACGCGGGTCAGCGGGCCGCTGCGCTGCGGGGTGGCCGGCGGGTCCTCGACCACCGCGTGCATGGTCTCGATCGGGTCGCCCTTGTCGAACGGGGGGCGCCCCTCCACGGCGGTGTAGAGCGTCACGCCGAGCGAGAAGAGGTCGCTGGGCGGGCCGAAATCCTGGCCCATGGCCCGCTCGGGGGAGATGAAGTGCGGCGAGCCGAGCACCATGCCGGGCGTGGTGAGCTGCACGTCGGTGGGCATCCGGGCCACGCCGAAGTCGGTCAGCACGCACCGGCCGTCGGTGCAGATCAGCACGTTGGCCGGCTTGACGTCGCGGTGGAGCACGCCGATGGCGTGGGCGACCTCCAGCGCGCCGAGCAGGGCGATGCCGATCTTGGCGACCGCGCGGGGTGCGACCGGCCCGTCCTCGATCACCATGTCGGCCAGGCTGCGCGCGTCCAGCAGTTCCATCACGATCCACGGGCGGCCACCCTCGGTGACCACGTCGTAGACCTGGACCACGGCGGGGTGCTGGATCGCGGCGGCGGCGCGGGCCTCGCGGAGGGTCCGCTCGTACAGCGCGTCGCGGTCGCTGGGGGCGAGCCCCGGCGGGAGGACGACCTCCTTCACCGCCACGTCGCGACGCAGCAGGGTGTCTGTCGCACGCCAGACCGTGCCCATGCCGCCGTTGCCCACCGGCGACCGCAGCGAGTAGCGACCACCGATGGTGGTGCCGGGTGCTGCGCGTCCAGTGGGGGGACTTGCGGGTCCGCCGCTCCACGTCGGGATCTGAGTCACAGAAAAGCCACCGGGGGATATCGAGGGGGCTGGGACACAACCCCTCTATCTTGCTGGTTCCGACGCCCGATGCGAAACCCGACGCGGCGGACGTTTACCTACTCGACCGTATGTGGCCAGGTACTCACCTCCGGTCGATGCCCGCCGTCGCGGTGTGCGGTATCCCTCACCCAACGATCGGCGACCGCGTCCTACCATCCGGTAATGAGCGAAGCGCGGTCAAGCGAGTCGGGTTTCCCGATCAAGGGCGTCTACACGGCGGCCGACCTTCCGGAGGACCTGGACTCCCGGCTGGGCGGCCCGGGCGAGTTCCCGTACACCCGCGGGGTCTACCCGACGATGTACACCTCCCGGCCGTGGACGATGCGGCAGTACGCCGGCTTCGGCACCGCCACGGAGAGCAACGCCCGCTACCACCAGCTGCTGCGCGCCGGCACCATGGGCCTCTCCGTCGCCTTCGACCTGCCCACCCAGATGGGGTACGACTCCGACGACCCGATCGCGCACGGCGAGGTGGGCAAGGTCGGTGTGGCCATCGACTCCATCGAGGACATGCGGACGCTCTTCGACGGCATCCCGCTGGACAAGGTCTCCACCTCGATGACCATCAACGCGCCCGGCTCGGTGCTGCTCCTGCTCTACCAGCTCGTGGCGGAGGAGTCCGGGGTGCCGGGCTCGGCGCTCAACGGCACCATCCAGAACGACATCCTGAAGGAGTACATCGCCCGGGGCACGTACATCTTCCCGCCGAAGCCGTCCCTGCGGCTGGTCGCCGACACCTTCGCGTACTGCCGCGCCGAGGTGCCGAAGTGGAACACGATCTCCATCTCCGGCTACCACATGGCCGAGGCCGGGGCGTCGCCCGCGCAGGAGATCGCGTTCACGCTGGCCAACGGTGTGGAGTACGTCCGGGCGGCGCTCGCCGCCGGGCTGGCCGTCGACGACTTCGCGCCCCGGCTGTCGTTCTTCTTCGTGGCCCGCACGACGCTGCTGGAGGAGGTCGCGAAGTTCCGGGCGGCCCGGCGCATCTGGGCCCGGCTCATGCGGGACGAGTTCGGGGCGAAGAACCCGAAGTCGATGATGCTGCGGTTCCACACCCAGACCGCGGGCGTGCAGCTCACCGCCCAGCAGCCGGAGGTGAACCTGGTGCGGGTGGCGGTGCAGGGCCTCGGCGCGGTGCTCGGCGGCACCCAGTCGCTGCACACCAACAGCTTCGACGAGGCGATCGCGCTGCCCACCGAGAAGGCGGCCCGGCTGGCCCTGCGCACGCAGCAGGTGCTGGCGTACGAGACGGACCTGACCGCCACCGTCGACCCGTTCGCCGGGTCGTACGTGGTGGAGGCGATGACCGCCGAGCTGGAGACGGCCGCCGACGAGCTGATGCAGCGGGTCTTCGACCACGGTTCGGCGGTCGACGCCATCGAGGCCGGCTTCCAGAAGCGGGAGATCGAGCAGTCCGCGTACCGGATCGCCCAGGAGATCGACTCGGGTGAGCGGGTGGTGGTCGGGCTCAACCGGTTCCAGATCGACGAGGAGGAGCCGTACGAGCCGCTGCGGGTGGACCCGGCCATCGAGGTCGGCCAGGCGGAGCGGCTGGCCAAGCTGCGGGCCCAGCGGGACTCCGGGACGGTCGAGCGCGCGCTGGCCGAGCTGCGGGCCGCGGCCGAGGGCGACGCCAACGTGCTCTACCCGATGCGGGAGGCCCTGCGTGTCCGGGCCACCGTCGGAGAGGTGTGCGGGACGCTGCGCGACGTGTGGGGGATCTACCGGCCGAGCGACCGGTTCTGACCTGCTGACGGCGGCCCCGCCAGCACCCCGCAGGGTGTCCGGCGCGGGCCGCCGTCGCGTTCCCGACGGCCTCTGACCTGGGCGTACGCCCCACAGACGGCGTACAGTCGAGGGTCTCCCCACACGCGGTGGGGGCGGTGACGGCTCGGCGCGGATCCTCCCCGGGCGACGCCGCCCGGGCGCCGCTCCGCCGACCGTCGGGCAGCGTGGCCGGAGCCGTCCCGCGTGTGCGGATCGGGATTGCGGGTAACCGGGTCGGGGAACCGGACGGACAGCGTGTGCGGTCGCACTCGGGGGCGGCATGTCACCGTCAGGAGTCGTCCGACCTCCGTCCGTGTCGCGCAATCGCCCGAGCGGCAGTTAATTGTCGCGACTAATGCGACAATTCGGAACGACGGCCCGGTATTTGGTGACCGTTGAATCGGTTACGCGTTGTAGGAGGTGTGGGGCAGATGACGGCGTTCGACCGCGATCTACCTGCTGTCCCGCAGATATTCGGGCCCTCTCACCAGGGCATTCGTGACGCTGCGCGGTCCGACCGCTACGCGAAAGATGTTGCGCAGCGTCACCGCCGGAGGTCTAGGCTGTCTGCTGTTCTCCCCGATGATCCATCCATCTCTAGTGATCGAGAATTCGACGTGACGAGTGCGTTGACGCTGCCGTCCGGCAGCCAGCTGGCGTCGTCCTGGCCGGAGGCGCCGACCGGGTCCCAGCCCCTGCCCCTCGAGCTCGACCATCTGCTCGCGCTGCGCGTACCCGGCCTCATCGCCACCCGCCGTCACATCCACTCCCACCCGGAGCTGTCGGGCGAGGAGTTCGAGACGGCCGCCCTGGTGCACCGCGAGCTTTCCCTTGCCGGGCTGAAGCCGCGCCTGCTGCCCAAGGGCAACGGCGTCATCTGCGACATCGACGGGCGCCCGGACGGCCCGGTGATCGCGCTCCGCGCCGACATCGACGCGCTGCCGCTGAGCGACCCGAAGGACGTGCCGTACCGGTCGACCGTCGACGGCGTCTGCCACGCCTGCGGGCACGACGTGCACACCACCGTGATGCTCGGCGTGGGCATGCTGCTCGCCCAGCTCGCCGACCTCGGCCAGCTCGACGGCCGCGTGCGGCTCATCTTCCAGCCCGCCGAGGAGATCCTGCCCTGCGGCTCGCTGGAGGTCATCGAGGCCGGCGGCCTGGACGACGTGGTGCAGATCTTCGCGGTGCACTGCGACCCGAACCTGCCGGTCGGCAAGGTCGGCCTCCGGGTCGGCCCGATCACCGCGGCCGCCGACAACGTCACCGTCCGGCTCACCGGCCCCGGCGGGCACACCGCCCGCCCGCACCTGACCGTCGACCTGGTCGACGCGCTCGGCCGGCTGGTCACCGAGGTGCCGACCCTGGTCAGCCGCCGGGTGCCGGCCAACAGCGGGCTGCTGCTGGTGTTCGGCCACGCCTCGGCCGGCACCCGCTACAACGTCATCCCCTCCGAGGCCTGCGCCGCCGGCACCCTGCGGGTGATGGACCGGGACACCTGGGACCAAGCCCCGAAGATCGTGGCCCAGGTGGTGCGGGACGTCCTCGCGCCCACCGGCGCCACCGTCGACCTGGAGTACCTGCGCGGCCGGCCGCCGGTCACCAACGACGCCCGGGCCATCGGCGTGCTCACCGCCGCCACCGCCGCAGCGCTCGGGCCGGAGGGCATCGCGGAGACCCCGCAGAGCATGGGCGGCGAGGACTTCTCCTGGTATCTGGAGCACGTGCCCGGCGCGCTCGCCCGCCTCGGCGTCGGCCGGAACGGGCCCAACGTGGACCTGCACCGGGCCTCGTTCGACGTGGACGAGCGCGCCATCCCGGTGGGCGTACGCCTCATGGTCCAGACCGCGCTGCGGGCACTGGCGGCGGCCCGCTAGGCACCGGGCCGTCCGGCGCCGCCGGCGCACCCGGGGGCGTACGGCGACCGCGCCGGCGGGCCAGGGCCAGCGCGAGCGCCACCGGCACGCCGATCGCCACCACGAACGGCAGCACCGCACCCAGCACGGTGAGCGCCACCCGCAACGTGCCCAGGAACGCCGACCAGCCGCCGCGCAACCCGGCCAGGAAGCCGAGCTCCTCGTCCTCCTCGACGGCCGCGGCCTGCGGGCCGAGGAAGGTCACCGTGATGGTGGAGAGCGCGGTCAGGTCGTCGAGCCGCCGCTTCTTCGCCTCCAGCGAGGCGAGGTCCGCCTCCCGGCGGCCCACCTCGTTCTCCAGCGTGACCAGGTCGTTGATCGAGGTGGCCCGCGCCAGCAGCCGCCGGGCGCTGTCCACCCGCGCCCGCTGGGTGGCGATCCGGGCGTCCAGGTCGACGGTCTCCTCGGTGACGTCCTCGGTCCGCACCTCGCGCCGTTCCTGCTCGCCCAGCCGGGTCAGCGCCTCCAGCACGGTCGTGAACCGCTCGGCCGGCACCCGCAGGGTCAGCTCGGCCCGGGCGTCCGCCGAGTCGCTGTTGCGCTGGTCGCCGCCGATGAAGCCACCGGCCGCCGTCACCGCCGTGCTCGCCTCACGGGCCGCCCGCTCCACGTCGTCCACCCGCACCTGGAGCGTTCCGGTGTAGATGATCGCCCGCTGGTCGACCCGCAGGTCCGCGCCACCCGCACCGGGTTGCGCCTTCTCCGGCGCGGCCTGGTCCCGGTCCGCCGCCCCACCCGCCACGTCCCCGCCCGCCACCGCCGGCGGCTGCGCGGCCGAGCCCGTGTTGTCGGTGCCCCCACCGTCCGAGCTGCACGCCCCGGCGGCCAGCACCACCAGCAGCCCGGCCGCCGCGAGCGCCCGGCCCCGGCGGCGGCTGTCCCGTATCCTCATGTCCGCGCTCCGATCCTTCGACGGCCCCGCTGCGGGACCGATACGTCGGACGCGACGCGACACCGCGCCGGTTCCGGCAGACTGCGCTGAGGACGTCACGATTCGATAATCGAGGAGTCACGATGCAGCTCACCAAGTACGCCCACTCCTGCGTACGGCTGGAGCACGACGGGGGAGTGCTGGTCGTGGACCCCGGAGTCTTCAGCGATCCGGCGGCGCTGGACGGGGCGGACGCGGTGCTCATCACCCACGAGCACCCGGACCATGTGGACGCCGAGAAGCTGAACCGGGCGCTGTCCCGGCGACCGGCCCGGGTGTACGGGCCGGGTTCACTCGCCGGGGTCCTCGGTGACGCCGCCGAGGCGCTGACCGTGGTCACGCCCGGCGAGTCGTTCACCGCGGCCGGGGTGGCGGTCCGCGCCTACGGCGGTCAGCACGCGGTCATCCACCCGGACATCCCCGTCGTCCCGAACCTGGGCTACCTCATCAACGACGTCGTCTACCACCCGGGCGACGCGCTCGTCGTCCCCGACGAGGTCCAGGTCGACACCCTCTTCGCGCCGATCCACGCGCCCTGGTCGAAGTTCTCCGAGGTGGTCGACTTCATCCGGGCGGTCGCCCCGCGGCGGGCGTTCGCTCTGCACGACGCGCTGCTCAACGACAACGGCTTCGGTGTCCTCGACCGGCAGTACACCGCGCTGTCGAAGACCGAGTACCGGCGCCTGGAACCGGGCACCCGGATCGACGCCTGAGCGCGGATGGCCGGTCCACCCCCCGACCTGGTCCAGCGGCTCTACGCGACGCCGCCGGACCGGTTCGTCGCGGCCCGGGACGCCGCGGTCGCCGAGGCGCGCCAGGCCGGTGACCCGAAGGGCGCCCGGGAGATCGGCAAGCTCCGCCGGCCGACTGTCGCGGCCTGGCTGGTCAACCTGCTCGCGATCCGCCGGCCCGAGCTGGTCGCCGACCTGGCCCAGCTCGCCGAGTCGCTCCGCTCGGCGCAGCGGGACCTGCGCGGCGGCAAGCTCCGTGAGCTCTCCGCGCAGCGCCGGGCCGTCGTGGGCGCGCTGGTCGCCGAGGTACGCAGGCTGGCCGCCGCCGAGCCGGCCGCCCCGCCGGTCGGGAAGCTGCCGCTCGGTGAGGTCGAGGCGACGTTGAACGCCGCGCTCTCCGACACCGAGGTGGCCGAGCAGGTCCGCGCCGGCCGGCTGCTGCGGGCCACCCACTACGCCGGCTTCGGGGAGGTGCCCCGGCCGCAGCTGCGGCTGGTCACCGGTGGTGGCGAGGAGGAGCCCGCCGTACCCGACCGGGCGGCCGAGCGGGCCGAGGACCGGCGGACGCGCGACCAGCGGGCCGCCGAACGGGCGGCCCGGGCCGAGCGGGCGAAACGCCGCCGGGCCGTGGAACGCGAGCTGGCGAAGGCCCGGGAGGACCAGGACCGGGCCGAGGCGGAGCTGACCGGGGCCACCGAGGCGGAACGGGACGGCGTGGCGACGCTGGACCGCATCGAGACCGAACTGGCCGAGCTGGAACGCCGGCGGGCCGTGGCCGAGCAGGAGCTGAGCCGGGCCAAGCTGGCCCGCCGCGGCGCGGAGCGGTCGCTCACCGCGGCCCGCCGGCGCACGGGTGAGGTGGAGGCCGCCTTGGAGGCGCTGGACGCCGAAGAGGAGGATGCCGCCGAGGGTGGTCACGAGGCAGACTGACCGTGATGAATGCGCACGGTGGACGGACGGTGGGGGGCCGCCGATGACCCCCGAGCAGGTCGCCGCGGCCAGCAAGCCGCTGGTGCTGGAGCTCGGGGAGGCGTTCTCCCGCTGCCCGTCGACGCTGCGCCGGGCCCGCCTGCTCGGCATCTCCGGCTGGGCCTTCTACATCACCGGCCGGGCCGGCGCGCTGGGCGACGTCCGCGCCGAGACCGTCGCCGCCGCGCTCGGCTTCATCGCCCCGGAGGCCGTCGCCGACGGCTGGGACGCCGCCGTGCGCACCGTCCCGCCGCTGGAGGTGGCCGGCGCGAACCTGGCCGAGTGCTGCCGGTGGGGCGCGACCAACCTGGGCGACGCCCCGGAGACGTCCCGCCTCGCCGGGCTGCTGCGCCGGGTGGTCGACGCGGCCGAGGGCAGTGGCATGCCGCTCTTCGCCGCCTGGCGGGCCATGCCGGTCGACGATCCCACGCCCGGCGCCGAGGCGGCCGTCGCGCTGCTGCTGCTCCGCGAGCACTTCGCGGGGGCCTACCTGCTGGCCGTGCGGGCCGCCGGCATGACACCGCTGGAGGCGGTGCTGGCCGGGCCGGAGGGGGACGCCGGGGCGGCCGCGTGCGGCTGGCCGCCGCCGTACCCGCCGGTGGGTCCCCTCGTGCGGCGGCGGTTGTGGGCCGAGGCGGTGACCGACCGGCTGGTG
Organism: Micromonospora chaiyaphumensis; assembly: GCF_900091435.1. GTDB lineage: Bacteria > Actinomycetota > Actinomycetes > Mycobacteriales > Micromonosporaceae > Micromonospora > Micromonospora chaiyaphumensis. The sequence goes on along the minus strand of NZ_FMCS01000002.1, from coordinate 264,344 downwards.
TCCCCGGCGTTCCGGGCGCTCGCCCCCGGCGAGGGCGCGGAACTGCTCAACCTGCTCACCGCCGCGCGGCTGCACGTCCGCGGCGGCGGATAAATGGGGAGCGCGGTCGCCGGGGCGGCTGCCAGGATCTGCCGCGTGACGATTCCCGCCGGCTGGACGGCCCGCCGCCCCACCCTCGACGACGTGCCCGCGATCCTGGCGGTGGTGCACGCCGCCGACACGTTCGCCGTCGGCTATCCCGACTTCGACGCGGAGGACGTCCGGGACGCCCTGACCGCGCCCTTCGTCGACATGGCCCGCGACTCGTGGCTGGTCACCGACCCGGACGGCACCGCGGTGGCCTGGACGATCCTGAGCAACCCCACCGGAGTAGGCCGAGAGTGGGTGGACGTCCTGGTGGATCCGGACCGCGCCGCCGACCTGCGCGCCCCGCTGCTGGCCCGGCTTCTCGACCGGGTCGCCGAGCGGGCCGCCGAGCGCGGCCTGCCCGCGCTCACCGCCCGGACCGGCGTCTACGCCCCGGAGACCCGCTGGGCGGAGGAACTGGTCGAGGCCGGGTTCACCCGGCTCAAGCGCTACATCCGGATGACCCGCTCGCTGGCCGACCTGCCCGCCGAGCCGGCGCTCCCGGCCGGGGTGACGATCCGGCCGCTGCGCGCCGACGACGAGGCCGACCTGCGGCTGTTCCAGCGGATCTTCGACACCGCGTTCCGGGACACGCCGGACTACGAGCCGGTCGGCTTCGACGCGTGGCGCGAGCAGCTCCCGTCGTACGGCAAGGTGTGGGACGAGTGGTTCCTGGCCGAGGTCGACGGGGAGCCGGCCGGCGCCCTCCAGTCCTCCGACCAGGGGCTCGACCAGGACATGGGCTGGGTGCGGACGCTGTCCGTGCTGCCCGCGTACCGGCGGCGCGGGGTCGGGGCCGCGCTGCTGCGGCGGGCCTTCGCCGTCTACGCGGCCAAGGGCCGGGCCGAGGCCGGTCTCGGCGTCGATCTCGCCAACCCGACCACCCCGGTCACCCTCTACCGCTCCGTCGGGCTGGTCGAGGCGCGCTGGACCGACATGTACGAGCGGAGCGTCCCCGCCGCGGGTGTGTGATACGCGACCCGGCGTGGGGCCGCCGCCCGCCCGGGCCGCCGGCCGGAGCAGACTGGACGGGTGGGAGACGCGCTACGCGGACGCGGTGCCGGTGGGGCGGGACCGCAGCTCGGTGACGTAGTCGTCCGGCGCGCCCGCCTTCTCGGCCGCGTTCGCGATCTCCGACAGGTACCACGATGTCGGCAGGCCGCCCTCGTAACCGTCGAAGACGTAGACCCACGCGGTCACGTCGCCGTCCAGCGTCGAGACGCGGACGGTCAGCTTCCGGTATGTCCCGGAGGTCACACCCTCGATCTCGTCGAGCTGGGCCGCGTCGTAGGGGTGGATGTCGTAGAGCGCCACGAAGACCCGGTCACCCGGCGACTCGACGACCGTGCTGACCGAGCCCTCCCAGCCGATGACGTCCTCGCCCGCGAAGGTGAGCCGCCACCCCTCCAGCCAACCGGTGCCCACCATCGGCGAATGCGGACAGTAGGCACGCATGCGGGCGGGGTCCAGGTTTGAGCCGTAGGCGGCGTAAAGACGCACGGCGATGACGATAGCCCGGCCGACGGGTGGGGGAGAATACGACGGTGCGTGTCGAGCGCGACGGGGAGAAGAAAGTCACTGTGAGCACAGACGAGGGGCGAACGCTGTGAGCCAGATCGTGATCATCGGCGGAGGGCCGGCCGGGTACGAGGCGGCGCTGGTCGCCGCCCAGCTGGACGCTGATGTCACCGTGGTCGAGGCGGAGGGGGCCGGCGGCGCCTGCGTCCTCTCCGACTGCGTGCCGTCCAAGACCTTCATCGCCAGCTCCGAGGTGGTCACCGGCTACCGGGACACCGAGGAGTTCGGGGTGCACTCCGACGGGCTGGAGGCCGTCACGGTCGACGCCCGGGCGGTGCACGAGCGGGTCAAGCGGCTCGCCCTGGCCCAGTCCGCCGACATCCACGCCAAGCTCGTCAAGGCCGGCGTCGAGTTCGTCGCCGGCACCGCCCGGCTCGGCGAGGACACCCTCGGTCACACCCACCGCGTGATCGTCACCCCGGCCGACGGCGGCGCGGAATACTCGATCGCGGCCACGACCGTGCTGATCGCCACCGGCTCCACCCCGCGCCAGCTCCCGACCGCCGTGCCCGACGGCGAGCGCATCCTGACCTGGCGCCAGGTGTACGACCTTCCGGAGCTGCCCGAGCACCTGATCGTGGTCGGCTCCGGCGTCACCGGCGCCGAGTTCGCCAGCGCCTACCTGGCCATGGGGGTCGAGGTCACCCTGGTCTCCAGCCGGGACCGGGTCATGCCGCACGAGGACGCCGACGCCGCGTCCGCGATCGAGCGGGTGTTCCGGAACCGGGGCATGACCATCCTCAACAACTCGCGGGCCGAGGCGGTCCGCCGGATCGGCGACGGCGTCGAGGTGACGCTCGCCGACGGCCGGGTGGTGGCCGGCTCGCACGCGCTGATCGCGGTCGGCTCGATCCCCAACACCGCCGACCTGGGCCTCGCCGAGTACGGCGTCGAGCTGGCCCGGGGCGGCTACGTCACGGTCGACCGGGTCTCCCGCACCAACGTCCCCGGCATCTACGCGGCCGGCGACTGCACCGGAGTGCTGCTGCTGGCCAGTGTCGCCGCCATGCAGGGCCGGATCGCCATGTGGCACGCGCTCGGCGAGGCGGTCCGGCCGCTGCGGCTGCGTACCGTCGCGGCGAACGTCTTCACCGACCCCGAGCTGGCCACCGTCGGGGTCTCGCAGAACGAGGTCGACGCCGGCAAGGTCCCGGCCCGCCAGGTGATGCTGCCGCTCTCCGGCAACGCGCGGGCGAAGATGGACGACCTGGCCGACGGCTTCGTCAAGCTCTTCTGCCGGCCGGCCAGCGGCCAGGTGATCGGCGGCGTGGTGGTCGCGCCGAAGGCCAGTGAGCTGATCCTGCCGATCACCATGGCGGTGGAGAACAACCTCACCGTCAACGAGCTGGCCCAGACCATCACCATCTACCCGAGCCTGTCCGGCTCGATCACCGAGGCCGCCCGCCAGCTCATGCTCCACGAGCTGGAGTGAGCTCGCGGTCCCGCACCGGCACCGCCAGCTCGGCGCGGTGGGGGTGTTCCCGGAGTCGGGGCACCGCCACCTCGCTGATCCCGCGGCGGAGCAGGGTGCCGGCGACCACCGCGAGCAGGGCGACCTCGGCGAGGATGAGCAGGCGCTCGACGAGGCCGATCAGCACCCGGTCGCCCGGGTAGGCGGACCAGATCATGGCCCCGGCCAGCACGAGGCTGGTCAGGGCCAGCCCGCGCACCCACCCGGCGGCCCGCCCGCCGAGCCGCCGGGCGAGCAGCCAGCCGGCGACGGGCAGGGCCAGGAAGGCCACCACCGAGGCGTACCGGTGCACGTAGGCGGCGGTGTCCATGGGCAGCCCGGGCTCGTTGGTGGGCACCAGCGCGGCGGCCGTCAGGCCGGCCGACCACGCCACCAGCAGCGCCCCCGCGCGCCGGCCCGCGCCGGCCCGGTGCAGCGCCGGCAGGAGTACGACGGTGGCCGCGGCCAGCGCCGCCATGGCCGTGTCGATGACGCCGCCCCGGTCGGAGACGGCGAAGTCGCTGACGGTCAGCGACCAGGGATCCAGGTTGTCGTTCACTTCGAGGTGACCGAGGACGGCGAGCACCGCCGCCAGAGCGATCCCGCCAAGGGCCAGCAGGCCGCTGCTCCGGGTTCCAGGCATGCCTCAGCCTGTCGCCGGAACCGCCCGAAACGGATCGGGGACCACCACCCACTTCGATCCCGGGGTCGCCCCCTAGATGTACGCGACCGTTGCGGGTGGTGGAGTCAGGGCGCGGGCTGGAACTCCTTCCGGTGCCGGGTCGTCTCGGCGTCACGGAGGGCTCGGGTGGTGACCCGGGAGGCGAGCGGGAGCGCGGCGAGCACGAGGCCGAGGGCCGCCGCGACGAAGGTGGCGCGGATCCCCAGGCCGCGTCCGAGAAGGCCGCCGGCGAGCGCACCGACGGGGACCACACCCAGGACGATCAGGCGATAGGCGGCGGTGACGCGGCCGAGGAGTTCGTCGGGGACCGCTGCCTGGCGCAGGGTGCTCACGACGATCTGGTTCAGCGAGCTGGCCACGGCGGCGCAGAACATGCCGGCGAGGGCGAGGGGTGTGTGGTGGCCCAGGCCGAGGATGGCGTAGCTGGCGGCCGGGGTGAGTGCGGCGAGCCAGGTGGTGGGGCCGCCGCCGATGCGGGGCACGACGTGTTCGGCGAGCAGTGAGCCGACGATCGCACCGGCGGCGGGAACGGCGACGAACAGGCCGTAGCGCGACATGGGCAGCTGGTACGGGCCGGTGATCAGCAGGACGAGCAGTCCGCCGGTGGCCGAGCCGAAGAAGTTGATCGCCGCCGAGATGAACGCGACCCGGCGCAGCAGGTCGTGGCGCCAGAAGTGGGTCCATCCGGTGCGGATGTCCTGGGTGATGCTGGTCGGGGTCGAGCGGCGACGCTCCTGTTCCTCACCGGTGGGGCGCAGCGCGGGCAGCAGCAGAGCCGCCAGGCCGGCCAGGGCGAACGCGGCCGCGCCGGTGTAGAAGGCCGCTGCCGCCGCCAGCGCGAACAACGCCGCGCCGGCCGGCGGGCCGATGAAGGTGTTGATCACGGACTGGGTCGCGAACAACCGGCCGTTGGCGCGCTCGAGCTGCTCGCGGGGCAGGAGACGGGGCGGGATGGTCAGGGCGGCGTTGTCGACCATCGTCTCGGCGCAACCGGCCAGGAACACCGCGGCGTAGAGCAGCGCGACGTGGTGCCACCCGTTCGCCAGGGTCACGGCGAGCAGCGCGAAGCCGGCCGCGCGCAGCCAGTTGCCGGCGGTGAGGATCCGACGGCGGTCCACCCGGTCTGCCAGCGCGCCGGCGGGGAGGGTGGCGATCAGCCAGGGCAGGAACTGCACCACCGTCATGCCCGCCACCACGAGCGGGTCCCGGGTCAGCGTGGCGACGAGCAGCGGTGCCGCGGCCTGCAGCAGCCCGTCGGCGAGGTTCGAGAACGCTTGGGACGCCCACAGTGCGGCGAACGGTCCGCGTGGGGCGGCGGCAGGCATGATCGGTCTCCCGGTGGTTCTCATGGGTGATTGGCTGACTGGGAATGAGCATGCCAGTGGAGCGGTCTCACATGCAATACTGGGTTCAGCCATGAGAGGAGCCGCCGGTGAGGTTCGGCCACATCGCGGGCGACCGCATGCTCGACCTGGTGAACACGGTCGGCTGGCGGCTCGGCGGGCGCGAACGCATCGAGCACCTGAGGACCTTCTCCGACGTCGTCGACTGGTGCGTCGAATCCGATCTGGTCAGCGAGGAGGAGGCCGTGGCCCTGCGCGATCTCGCCGGCCGGGACGACGCGCGGGCCGAGCGGGAGCGGCGACAGGTCGTCGAGGCCCGCGAGAGGGCCTACGCGGCTCTCTTCGAGGATGACCCCGCGGCCGCCGCGGGCCTCGCCGACATGTACCGGGCGGCGATAGCCGCGGCCGACCTGGTCCGGGTGGGCGACCGCTGGCAGTGGCGAGACCGGGAAACCGACCTCCGCCTGCCCCGCGATCGCATCGTCCGCGGGCTCGTGGCGCTCAGCCAGCGCGCCGACCTCGACCGTCTCCACCAGTGCGAAGACGTCAAGTGCGGCTGGGTCTATCTCGACACGTCACCGCGGCGGAACCGCCGCTGGTGCAACACGAAGGACTGCGGCGACCGCAACCGCGCCCGCGCCTACTACGCCCGGCAGAAGGCGAAGAGCCCGCGGCCCTGACTCATCCGATCAGGAAGCGGCCGTCGGTTCCTCGAGGGTCGCCTCGGCCTCGGTGCGGGCGTGGCGGGCACTGATGACCGTCATCGCCCAGCCCGCCGCCGCGAACCCGGCCGCCGCCGCCCCGCCGATCAGCAGCAGCCGCCACACCGACTCGGTCAGCGCGGTGCCGCCGAGGTGGCCGACCAGCGTGCCGTACGCGGCCCAGCAGGTTGCCGCCGCGGCCTCGTAGAGGATGAAGAGGCGGTACGGGTAGCGGCTGCGCCCGGCCGAGAAGCAGGCCGCCATCCGGCCCCCGGGCACGAAGCGGCAGAGCAGGATCACCAGTGGCCCCGGTTCACGCAGCCCCCGGGTGACGCGGGCGGCGGCCCGGCGGGCCCGGCCCGGCGTCGTGTGCCGCGGCTCGCGGCGGGTCGGTGCGGTGCGCCCCAGCAGGTAGCAGGCGAGGTCGCCGGCGAAGACGCCGAGCGCCCCCACGGCGATGGTCAGCGGCAGGCTGAGCCCGCCGTAGACGGTCAGCGCCCCGCTGGTGATCATGACGACCTGCGTGGGCACCACCGGCACGAAGGCGTCGGCGACCAGCAGGGTGAGCAGCACCGCGTACGCCCAGGTGGGCGACGCGACGTCAGAGATGAGTTCGGCCACGACCGCCACCTCGCCGGAGTTCCCCGTTCGACCGCACCGAGCCTGACGGCGTGTCCCCGGTCACCGCGGACGGCCCTGCCCGACGGTGACGGCCGACACCAGCAGGCCACTCGTGTTCAACGATGCGGCGCCACCGAATGTGACGACCCGTCGCGGCCGCCTCGACCGCCGGGGCGGGCGGCGGATCGCCGATCCGCGGCGTACCGTTGTCGGGGCGCGGCTCCGGAGACGTCGGGTCCCCCGTTCCCGACGTCCGGGCCGCCGCGGGTCGCCGGCAGGTCCCGTGCCGGCGACCCGCCCCCACCGCACCACCGCCGGGTGCGTCGCGAAATCCACGTGCGTCCGCCGCGCCGCCGCGCGTACCGTCGCCGCATGCGCAGCGCGGTGAACACCACGACGCCGGGTGTTCCCGGCGCGCCGCACTGACGTTTCCGTCGACGAGGCCCCGGGGCGATCCGCTCCGGGGCCTCGCGGCGTTCCGGCTCAGCTCGCCTCCGGGTCGTACCCGATCAAGGAGAGCGACATGATCGACCACCGCAGGCTCGGCCGGGACCTGGAGCTGTTCGTCTCCGACCCGCTGGCCGGCGCCGGGCTGCCCATCTGGCTGCCGGCCGGCGCCGCCGCCCGGCACGCCGTCGAGGAGTACGTGCGGGAGCTGGAGCGCCGGGCCGGCTACCGGCACGTCTACTCGCCGCCGCTGGGCAAACGGGAGCTGTTCGAGCTCTCCGGCCACCTGGGCTACTTCGCCGACGACATGTTCCCGCCCATGCGGCTGAGCGCCGACGACGAGTTCGTGCTGCGCCCCGCGCTCTGCCCGCACCACGCGCTGGTGTTCCGCGCCCGGGGCCGCTCCTACCGGGAGCTGCCGCTGCGGGTCGCCGAGATCGGCGGGATGTACCGGGCCGAGCGCTCGGGGGTGCTGGGCGGGCTGTCCCGGGTGCGCGCCATCTCGCTCAACGACGCGCACAACTTCTGCGCGCTGGAGCAGGTCGGCGACGAGGTGCGCGAGATCCTCCGGCTGATCCGCGAGGCGCACGCCGCGCTCGGCGTACGGCCGGCCGGCTTCCGGCTGTCGCTGCGCGGGCCGGGGGAGAAGTACGTCGGCGACGACGCCGACTGGGCGCGGGCCGAGGAACTGCTGCGCGCCGCGCTCGACGGGGTGGACTACGACGAGGGCCCGGGCGAGGCCGCCTTCTACGGCCCGAAGATCGACATCCAGATCGTGGACGCGGCCGGCCGGGAGTCGACCATCTCCACCGTCCAGCTCGACTTCGACAAGCCGGAGCGGTTCGACCTGTCGTACACCGACGCGGACGGGCGCCGGAAGCGGCCCGTCATGGTGCACCGGAGCCTCGTCGGCAGCATGGAGCGGCTCTTCGCGTACCTCATCGAGGTGCACGCGGGCGCCTTCCCGGCCTGGTACGCCCCGGTGCAGCTGGTGCTGCTGCCGGTCGACGACGGGCAGGCCGACGCGGCCGTCGAGCTGGCCCGCCGGGCGGAGGCGGCCGGGCTGCGGGCCGAGGTGGACCTGGCCGGCTCGCTGGGCGCCCGGATCCGCGACGCGGCCCGCCGCAAGGTGCCGTACGTGGGGGTGGTCGGCCGCCGGGAGGCCGCCCACGGAGCGGTCGCCCTGCGCCTGCGGGACGGGCGCGGCCTCGACCCGCTGCCGGCGGCCGACGCGCTCGCCCTGATCGGCGCCGTCGTGACCACCCGCTCGGCCGACCTGCTCCCGCCCGGCTGACGGCCGGCGGGCCGGCCCGGCCGGGTCGCCGCTCGTGGCGTTCACGTCAGCGCCCGGCCGGCGCGGCCGCCGGCTTCCCGGGCGGCCCGCCACCGGGTCGTCCGGGTGGCCCGCCACCCGGCCGTCCGGGCGGTCCGCCGGGCGGCAGCGGCGCGGCGGCCTCCTCGTCGATCGCCGCTCCGGTGAACTGCGACCGGTAGAGCTCGGCGTACGCGCCGTTCGCGGCGACCAGTTCGTCGTGCGTGCCCTGCTCGACGATCCGGCCCTGATCCATCATGAGGATCAGGTCGGCATCCCGGATGGTGGAGAGCCGGTGCGCGATGACGAAGCTGGTCCGCTCGGTGCGCAGCGCCGCCATGGCCCGCTGGAGCAGCACCTCGGTGCGGGTGTCGACCGAGCTGGTCGCCTCGTCGAGGATGAGCAGCGACGGCTCGGCCAGGAACGCCCGGGCGATGGTGATGAGCTGCTTCTCGCCGGCGCTGACGTTGCTGCCCTCCTCGTCGATCACGGTGTCGTAGCCGTCGGGCAGGCTGCGCACGAACCGGTCCACGAAGGTCGCCCGGGCCGCCGCCAAGATCTCCTCCTCGGTGGCGGTCGGCCGCCCGTACGCGATGTTGTCCCGGATGGTGCCGCCGAAGAGCCAGGTGTCCTGGAGCACCATGCCGATCTTGCTGCGCAGCTCGTCCCGGCGCATGGAGCGGATGTCCACCCCGTCGAGGGTGATCCGGCCGGCGTCCAACTCGTAGAACCGCATGACCAGGTTGACCAGGGTGGTCTTGCCGGCGCCCGTCGGGCCGACGATGGCCACCGTGTGCCCGGGCTCCGCCACCAGCGAGAGGTCGTCGATCAGCGGCTTGTCCGGCTCGTACCGGAAGGAGACGTGCTCGAACTCGACCCGGCCGGTGACCCGCGGCGGGGCGGGCCGGTCGGGGGCCTGCTCCTCGGCGTCGAGCACCTCGAAGACCCGCTCGGCCGAGGCCACCCCGGACTGGAGCAGGTTGGCCATCGAGGCGATCTGGGTCAGCGGCTGGGTGAACTGCCGGGAGTACTGGATGAACGCCTGCACGTCGCCGAGGCTCATCGACCCCGAGGCCACCCGCAGGCCGCCGACCACGGCGATCGCGACGTAGCTGAGGTTCCCCACGAACATCATCGCCGGCATGATGATCCCGGAGATGAACTGGGCCCCGAAGCTGGCCCGGAACAGCTCGTCGTTCTTGGCCGCGAAGGCCGCCTGCGCCTCGCGCTGCCGCCCGAAGACCTTGACCAGCTCGTGGCCGGTGTAGGTCTCCTCGATGATGCCGTTCAGCTCACCGGTGTGCCGCCACTGCGCGATGAACCGGCGCTGCGACCGCTTGGCGATCTGCTGGGTGACGAGCACCGACAGCGGCACGGCCACCAGCGCGACCAGGGCCAGCAGCGGCGAGATCCAGACCATCATGGCCAGCACGCCGACCACCGTGAGCAGCGCGCTGAGCAGCTGGCTGAGCGTCTGCGACAGGGTCTGCGAGATGTTGTCGATGTCGTTGGTGACCCGGCTCAGCAACTCGCCCCGGGGCTGCTTGTCGAAGTAGGGCAGCGGCAGCCGGTTGAGCTTCTCCTCCACCTCGGCGCGCAACCGCAGCACGGTGCGCTGCACCACCCCGTTGAGCAGCCAGCCCTGCCACCACATCAGCAGGCTGGCGCCCAGGTAGAGGGCGAGCGCCAGGGTGAGCGTGCGGCCCAGCGCCGTGAAGTCGATGCCCGCCCCGGGCACCACGTCCATCCGGGCCAGCATGTCGGCGAAGTTCTCGTTGCCGGCGGCCCGGGCCGCGGCCACCGCCTGCTCCTGGGTGGTGCCGGCAGGGATCTGGCGGCCCACCACCCCGGCGAAGATGAGGTCGGTGGCGTGCCCGAGGATCTTCGGCCCGATCACGCTCGCCCCGACGCTGGCCACCGCCAGGGTGATGATCGCGGTCAGCGAGAACCGGTGCGGCCGCAGGCGGCCCAGCAGCCGGCGGGCCGACGGTCCGAAGTTCATCGACTTCTCCGCCGGCATGGCGGCGCCCATCCACGGCGGCCCACCGCCGCCGCGCCGTGCGGCCGCCGCGGGCAGCCGCTGCGGCGCGCCGTCGGCGCCGGCCTTCGGCCCCGGCGCCGGCTTCTGCCCCGGCACGGCGGTCATGCCGGCACCTCGCTACGCTCGGCGCCGCCATGACCCCCGCGGCCACTGAGCTGCCTGGTCCGCTCGCTGCGCTCGCTCATGCCGGCACCTCCGCCGTCTGCTGGGACGCCACGATCTCGGCGTACGTCGGGCAGGTCACCAGCAGGTCCTCGTGTCGTCCCATTCCGACGACGCCCCCGTCCTCGAGCACGATGATCTGGTCGGCGTCGACGATCGTGGAGACCCGCTGGGCCACGATCACCACCACCGCGTCCGCGGTGACCGGCTTCAGCGCGGCCCGCAGGCGGGCGTCCGTGCCGAGGTCGAGCGCGGAGAAGGAGTCGTCGAACAGGTAGATCTCCGGTTTGCGCACCAGCGCGCGGGCGATGGCGAGCCGTTGCCGCTGGCCGCCGGAGACGTTCGTGCCGCCCTGGGCGATCGGGGCGTCCAGCCCGCCCGGCATCTCCGCGACGAAGTCCCGGGCCTGGGCGATCTCCAGCGCGGCCCACAGTTCGGCGTCGGTCGCGTCCGGGTTGCCGTAGCGCAGGTTGCTGGCCACGGTGCCGCTGAACAGGTACGGCCGCTGCGGCACCAGCCCGATCCGGCGCCACACCTCGTCGGGTTCGAGCAGCCGCACGTCCACCCCGTCGACCAGCACGGCGCCCGCGGTCGGGTCGACCAGCCGGGGGATCAGGGTGAGCAGGGTCGTCTTGCCCGCGCCGGTGGCGCCGATGATGGCCGTGGTCCGGCCGGGGCTGGCCCGGAACGAGATGTCGTGCAGCACCGGCGCGCTCGCCCCGGGGTACTGGAAGGAGACCCGCCGGAGTTCCAGCTCCGCGCGGCGGGTCATCGCGATCATCGGTTCGACCGGGGGCACCACCGACGACTCGGTGTCGAGCACCTCGACGATCCGCTCGGAGCACACCGCGGCGCGGGGCACCATCATCAGCATGAAGGTGGCCATCATGACCGCCATCAGGATCTGCATCAGGTACTGCAGGAAGGCGGTGAGCGCGCCGACCTGGATCTGGCCGGAGTCCACCCGTTCGGCGCCGAACCAGAGCACCGCGACGCTGGAGACGTTGAGCACCAGCATCACCACCGGGAAGATCAGCGCCTGGAGCCGGCCGATCCGCAGGGCGGTCGCCGTCAGGTCGGTGTTCGCCACCCGGAAGCGCTCCGTCTCGTACGGCTCGCGGACGAAGGCCCGGACCACGCGGATGCCGGTGATCTGCTCCCGCAGCACCCGGTTGACCGTGTCGATCCGGGTCTGCATGAGCCGGAAGCCCGGGACCATCCGCCGGGTGATGAGGCCCAGCGCGACCGCCAGCACCGGCACGCAGACCAGCATCAGCCAGGAGAGCCCCACGTCCTCCTGGAGCGCCATCACCACGCCGCCGACGCTCATGATCGGCGCGGCGACCAGCATGGTGCAGCTCATCAGCACGAGCATCTGCACCTGCTGCACGTCGTTGGTGTTCCGGGTGATCAGCGAGGGCGCCCCGAACCGGGCCACCTCGCGGGCGGAGAAGCTGTTGACGTGCGCGAAGATGCCGGCCCGGACGTCCCGGCCGAAGCCCATGGCGGTCTTCGCGCCGAGGTAGACCGCGATGATCGAGCAGGCGATCTGGAGCAGGCTGACGAGCAGCATCATGCCGCCCGTACGCATGATCTGGTCGGTGTCGCCGAGGGCCACGCCCCGGTCGATGATGTCGGCGTTCAGGCTCGGCAGGTAGAGCGACGCCATCGTGCCGACGAACTGGAAGGCCACCACCGCGGCCAGCAACCGCCGGTACGGGCGCAGGTGGGTACGGAGCAGGCGGATCAGCACGGACGGCTCCCCGATGGGTCTTCGGTGTCGGACTCGCTGTTCCGGTTCAACCGGCGAAGGTCCCCATCGGACATGCTCGTGATGATTTCCGTGAGGAACTCCCGGATCACCGCCTGCTTCGCCGGGTCCGCGTCGACCGAGGTCAGCGGCCGGTTGCTGTGGATCAGGTCGATGATGGCGACGGCGTGTTCCCGGCCCTTGTCGGTCAGGCTGAGCTGGACGCTGCGCCGGTCGTCGGGGTCGCGGCGCCGGGCCACGAAGCCGTCGCGTTCCAGGGTGTCGACGATGCCGGTGAGGGTGGCCGGCCGGACGAAGCACCGCTCCGCCATCTCCCGGTGGGTGCTGTCGCCGGCGCGCAGGAGGACGAGCAGCACCCGCATGCCGGCGGAGGTGAGCCCGTGGTGCTCGGCGAGGTAGCGGCCCCAGTGCTGCTCGACGATGTGCCCGGCGATCGAGACGAGCCGGCCGAGCGGCGCGTGCTGGAGCGCGTCGGGGAAGCGGACGAGCGGTCCCATGTTCACGGGCGTTAGGTTAGCCCCCGAACCGTAAGGCCCCAAACTATTTACGCCGTCAGCCGAACACCACCGCCAGGGCGGCGGCCACGAACACGACCTGGAGCACCGTCCGGGTGCCGAGCGGGGTCACGGGCCGGCCGGCCAGGGTGAGGCCGCGGCGCGCGGCCGAGACGTTGGCCGGGAACATGGCCAGCATCAGCAGCGCCAGGCCGACGGCGGCCGGCCGCGCGGTCGCCGGGAGGAGCAGCCCGAGCGCGCCGAGCAGTTCGAGCACCCCGGTCAGGGTCACCAGCAGGCCGGGCCGGGGCAGCCGCGGCGGCACCATGGCGACGAGGTCGGCGCGGCGGGACCGGAAGTGGGCCGCGCCGGTCAGCAGGAACATGAGTGCCAGGCCGACCCGCAGGGCGGGGTGCCAGCCGTCCAGGGCGGCGACGCCGAGCAGGCCGGCGAGCCGGGCCGCCGTGGTGCCGGCGAGCAGGGCGATCAGGGGTGCCATGGGTACGCCTCCCGCAGAGAACTTGTCGCCGACAAGATTGCGTCACGAGGGGCCATCTTGTCAATGGCAAGTTAGAGTGGTGCGCATGACCCAGTCCCGCGCCTACCACCACGGCGACCTGCGCCGCGCCCTGCTCGACGCGGCGGTGGAGGTGATGGCGGAGTCCGGTCCGGCCGCGCTGAGCCTCCGCGACCTGGCCCGCCGGGCCGGCGTCTCGCACGCCGCCCCCGCCCACCACTTCGGCGACAAGGCCGGGTTGCTCACGGCGCTGGCCGCCCAGGGCTTCGAGCTGCTGGCCGAGGCGCTGCGCGGCGCCGGCGACGACCTGATCGACACGGGAGTGGCGTACGTGGGGTTCGCGGTCCGGCACCGGGCGCACTTCGAGGTGATGTTCCGCCCCGACCTCTACCGGGCCGACGACCCCGAGGTGGCGGCCGCCCGCACCCGGGCCGGCGAGCTGCTGCGCACCGGGGTGGCCCGGCGCACCGGCCGGGGGCCGGACGTGGACGCGCTCGCGGCCTGGTCGATCGTGCACGGCTTCGCCACGCTCTGGAACTCCGGTGCCCTGCCGCCCCGGGTCGGCCCCGACCCGGAGGCCGCCGCCCGCACCGTGATCAGCCGGCTCTTCCCCTGACGGCCGGGCCCCCGTCCCGCTGCGGCGGGGGCCCCGGCCGGCGGGTCACCAGCTCGTCGGCAGCGGCATGCCCTCGGTGTAGCCGGCCGTGCTCTGCACGCCGACCAGGGCCCGCTCGTGGAACTGCTCCAGGTTGCGCGCGCCCGCGTAGGTGAACGCGCTGCGCACCCCCGAGATGATCTCGTCGATCAGGTCCTCGACGCCCGGCCGGGCCGGATCCAGGTACATCCGGGCCGAGGAGATGCCCTCCTCGAAGATCGCCTTCCGGGCCCGGTCGAACGCGCTGTCCTCGGCGGTCCGGGCGCTCACGGCGCGGGCCGAGGCCATGCCGAAGCTCTCCTTGTAGCGCCGCCCGTCGGCGTCGGTGTAGAGGTCGCCGGGGGACTCGTAGGTGCCGGCGAACCAGGAGCCGATCATCACGTTCGAGGCGCCCGCCGCGAGCGCCAGCGCCACGTCCCGCGGGTGGCGTACGCCGCCGTCGGCCCAGACGTGCCGGCCGAGCGAGCGGGCCGCCGCGGCGCAGTCGAGCACCGCGGAGAACTGCGGGCGGCCCACGCCGGTCATCATCCGGGTCGTGCACATGGCGCCCGGCCCGACGCCGACCTTGATGATGTCGGCGCCCGCCTCGACCAGGTCGCGCACGCCGTCGGCGGTGACCACGTTGCCCGCCGCCACCGGAACCCCGGGGTCGAGCTTGCGGACCGCCCGCAGCGCCGAGATCATCCGCTCCTGGTGCCCGTGCGCCGTGTCCACCACGAGGGTGTCGACCCCGGCCTCCAGCAGCGCCGCCGCCTTGCCGGTCACGTCGCCGTTGATGCCCACCGCGGCGGCGACGCGCAGCCGGCCCCGGTCGTCCACGGCCGGCTTGTAGAGCGTGGCGCGCAGCGCGCCCGACCGGGTCAGCACCCCGATCAGGCGACCCTCGGCGTCCACCACGGGGGCGAGCCGCCGCCGGCCCGCCGAGAGCCGGTCGAAGCCGGTACGCGGGTCCGCGTCCGCCGGCACGGTGTGCAGCTCGGTCGACATCACGTGCCGGAGCTGGGCGAAGCGGTCCACCCCGACGGTGTCCGCCTCGGTGACCACGCCGAGCGGCCGGCCGGCCTCGTCCACCACGATCACCGCACCGTGCGACCGCTTCGGCAGCAGGTGGATGGCATCGCCGACGGTGTCCGTCGGGCCGAGCGTGATCGCGGTGTCGTGCACCAGGTGCCGCTGCTTGACCCAGGCGACGACGTTGGCCACCACCTCGATGGGGATGTCCTGCGGGATCACCGCGATCGCCCCGCGCCGGGCCACCGTCTCGGCCATCCGCCGGCCGGCGACCGCCGTCATGTTCGACACCACGAGCGGGATCGTGGTGCCGGTGCCGTCGGCCGTGGCCAGGTCGACGTCGAGCCGGGAGCCCACCTCGGAGCGGTTGGGCGCCATGAAGACGTCGTTGTAGGTCAGGTCGTGCGCGGGAGTCGCGCCATGTAGGAACCGCACCCGGCCATCATTCCTGGCCGGGGACGCCACCGCCGCTGATGGTCACGGAAAACACCCCGGCTCAGCCGCCGAGCAGCAGGCTCACCGCCACGGCCGCCATCACGGCCGCGATCGCGCCGTCGAGCACCCGCCAGGCGAGGGTACGGGCGAGCAGCGGCGCCAGCCGGCGGGCGCCCACGCCCAGCGCCGCGAACCAGAGCAGGCTGGCGGAGGCGGCGCCCACGCCGAAGGCCCACCGGTGCTCCTGCTGCTGGGCGACGCCGCCGAGGAGCAGCACCGTGTCCAGGTAGACGTGCGGGTTGAGCCAGGTGAAGGCGAGGCAGGCCAGCACTGTCGCCCCGAGGGTGGCCGGCGGGCGGTCGCTCGGGCGGAGCGCGTCGGGGCGTACCGCCCGGCGGGCCGCCAGCAGCGCGTAGCCGAGCAGGAAGGCGGCCCCGGCCCAGCGGACCGCCGCCAGCAGGCCGGGCCGGTCGGCGACCAGCGACCCCATCCCGGCCACCCCGGCGGTGATCAGCACCGCGTCCGACGTGGCGCAGATGGCGACGACGGGAACGACGTGCTCGCGGCGCAGGCCCTGCCGGAGCACGAAGGCGTTCTGCGCCCCGATGGCGACGATCAGGGCGGCGGAGACGGTGAGCCCGGCGAGGGCGGAGGCGAGGACCTGCGGCACGCGACGACGCTACGAGCGCCGCCCCGGCCAGTCCAACTGAAGTTTCTGACGTTGCATAAGCTCAGCTGATGGAAGGCGTCGACTCCACCCAGCTCCGTACGCTCGCCGCGGTAATCGGGGAGGGCAGCTTCGAGGGGGCGGCCCGGCTGCTCCACGTCACCCAGTCGGCGGTGAGCCAGCGGATCAAGGCACTGGAGGGTGCGGTCGGGCAGGTCCTGGTCCGCCGGAGCCGCCCGTGCCGGGTCACCGAGGCGGGGCGGCCGCTGCTCCGGCTGGCCAGCCAGCTCGTCCTGCTGGAGGGCGAGGCCCTCGCCGAAGCTCGCGGGCCGCTGTCCGGCACCGGCACCCGGGTGGCCGTGGCGGTCAACGCGGACTCCCTGGCGACCTGGTTCGTCGGCGCGCTGGCCCGGCTCCCGGTCGAGCCGGCGCTGCATTTCGACGTCCGGCAGGACGACCAGGACCACAGCGCCGAGCTGCTGCGCGACGGCTCGGTGATGGCGGCCGTCACCGCCCAGCGTGAGCCGGTCCAGGGCTGCCGGGTGCGCCGGCTCGGCGCGATGCGTTATCGGGCGCTGGCCACCCCGGCGCTGGCCGGCCGCTGGTTCGCCGACGGGCTGACCACCGCGGCGCTCGCCGCCGCGCCGGTGCTCGTCTTCGACCGCAAGGACCGGGTGCAGCACCGGTTCATCCGGGCCGTGACCGGCCAGGACCTCGACCCGCCGGCGCATTACCTGCCGTCGGTGCCGGCGTTCAGCGAGGCGGTCCGGCGGGGGCTGGGCTGGGCGCTGATCCCCGAGCAGCTCGCCGGGCCGGACCTGGCCGCCGGCACCTGCGTCGACCTGGACCCGACGCGCCACGTCGACGTGCCGCTGTACTGGCAGCACTGGCGCCTCGACTCGACGGTGCTGGCGGCCCTCACGGCGGCCGTACACGCCACGGCCGCCGAAACCCTCCACTGAGAGCCCGCCGTTGGCGGGCAGCCCCTCAGGAGATGGTGCAGATGGCCGCGCCGGCGGTGATCACCGCGCCGACCTCGGCGGCCAGGCCGCTGACCGTGCCCGCCTTGTGGGCGTGCAGCGGCTGCTCCATCTTCATGGCCTCCAGGACCACCACGAGGTCGCCCTCGGCCACGGTGTCCCCGTCGGCCACGGCGATCTTGACGATGGTGCCCTGCATCGGCGAGGTGAGCGCGTCGCCACTGGCCGCCGCGCCGGCCTTGGCGCCGCCGCCCCGGCGGGCCGGCTTCTTCGCGGCGGGCGCGGCGGCCGCCGTACCCCCGCCGAGGCCGGCCGGGAGGCTCACCTCCAGCCGCTTGCCGCCCACCTCGACCACGACGGTCTCGCGCTCGGCCGGGCCCTCGACGGCGCCGGCCGGGGCGGTGAAGGCCGGGACGGTGTTGTTCCATCCGGTCTCGATCCACCGGGTGTGCACGGTGAACGGCTCGGCGGTGAACGCCTCGTCGCGCACCACCAGGCGGTGGAAGGGCAGCGCCGTGGCCATGCCCTCGACGACCATCTCGTCGAGCGCGCGGCGGGCCCGCTCCAGCGCCTCGGTACGCGTCTCGCCGCTGATGATCACCTTGGCCAGCAGCGAGTCGAAGTTGCCGCCGATGACGTCGCCGGCCGAGACGCCGGTGTCCACCCGCACGCCGGGGCCGCTGGGCAGCCGCAGCGCCGTGATGGTGCCCGGGGCGGGCAGGAAGTTGCGGCCCGGGTCCTCGCCGTTGATCCGGAACTCGATCGAGTGGCCGCGCGGGGTCGGGTCCTCGGTGAACCGCAGCTTCTCGCCGTCGGCGATGCGGAACTGCTCGCGGACCAGGTCGATGCCGGAGGTCTCCTCGGTCACCGGGTGCTCCACCTGGAGCCGGGTGTTGACCTCCAGGAAGGAGATCGTGCCGTCGGCGCCGACCAGGTATTCCACCGTGCCGGCGCCGTGGTAGCCGGCCTCGCGGCAGATCGCCTTGGCGCTGTCGTGGATCTGCCGTCGCTGGGCCTCGGTGAGGAACGGCGCCGGGGCCTCCTCGACCAGCTTCTGGTGGCGGCGCTGGAGCGAGCAGTCGCGGGTGCCCACCACGATGACGTTGCCGTGCTGGTCGGCCAGCACCTGCGCCTCGACGTGGCGGGGCTGGTCGAGGTAGCGCTCGACGAAGCACTCGCCCCGGCCGAACGCGGCGACCGCCTCGCGGGTGGCCGACTCGAACAGGTGCGGGATCTCCTCCATGGTGCGGGCCACCTTGAGGCCGCGCCCGCCGCCGCCGAAGGCCGCCTTGATGGCGACCGGCAGGCCGTGGTCGACGGCGAAGGCCATCACCTCGTCGGCGTTGCCGACCGGGTCCGGGGTGCCGGGGACCAGGGGCGCGCCGGCCCGCTGGGCGATGTGCCGGGCGGTCACCTTGTCGCCGAGGTCGCGGATCGCCTGCGGGGTGGGGCCGATCCAGGTGAGCCCGGCGTCGAGGACGGCCTGGGCGAAATCGGCGTTCTCGGAGAGGAAGCCGTAGCCGGGGTGCACCGCGTCGGCGCCGGCCCTCGCGGCCACGTCGATGAGCTTGTCGATCCGCAGGTAGCTGTCGGCCGCGGTGTCGCCGCCCAGGGCGTACGCCTCGTCGGCGAGGGTGGCGTGCAGGGCGTCCCGGTCGGAGTCCGCGTAGACGGCGACGCTCGCCAGGCCGGCGTCGCGGCAGGCGCGGATGACGCGGACGGCGATCTCGCCGCGGTTGGCGATGAGTACCTTGCGCACCTTGGTGGCTCCTCCCGAGGTCGTTGCCGGGAGTGTATCGGCCGGGGATTCGGCCCTAACGATCGCTCAGTGTGGGATGCCGCACTGTAGTCAAATTTGGCTATTACGCTTGTCCGGTGTCGGCAACGCGGATGATGATTCTGGGCCTGGTGCGGTGGATGCAGCCGGTGCACGGCTACGACGTACGCCGTGAGCTGCTGAGCTGGAGCGCGGACAAGTGGGCCAACGTGCAGCCCGGTTCGATCTACCACGCCCTGCGGAAGCTCACCGACGAGGGGCTGCTCCGGACGGTCTCCGTCGAGCAGGTCGGCGCCCGCCCCGCCCGCACCACGTACGAGGTGACGGCGAAGGGCGACGAGGAGTTCGAGACCCTGCTGCGGGCCCAGTGGTGGCAGCTCAACGAGCCGCCGGACCCGTTCGTCGCGGCCTTCTCGTTCCTGCCGGCCATGCCGCGCGACGAGGCGGCGGCGGCGCTGCGCAACCGGGCGAACCTGATCCGTGCCGGCGTCGAGTCGATGCGCGCCTCGCTGGACTCGGACTGGGTGCGCAACCGCAAGCCGGTCCACGTCGGCTGGATGTTCGAGCTCTGGCTGGCCCGGGCCGAGGCGGAGATGGGCTGGTGCGAGCGGATCGCCGAGCGGATCGAGTCGGGAGTGTCGTACCTGCCTGCTGGGCTGGAGCAGGCCGAGGGGTGGTCCGGTTGGAAGGACGGCGCTCCCGACGCGGAATAATCAACGTTGACCACAAGAGTTATATCGCGTTAGTCTCTGCGCGAGCCGTGGGGAAGCCGTGCGTCCTCCTCGCGGACCATCGGCGGCCGGTCGCGTCCGGCCCGGAGGACCAGGAGCAGACATGATCGAGACCAGGGGGCTGCGGAAGTCGTTCCGCTCCCGCGCGGGTCGCGAGACGAAGACCGTGGACGCGGTCCGTGGCGTCAACCTGGAGGTGGCCGAGGGGGAGATCTTCGGCTTCCTCGGCCCCAACGGCGCCGGCAAGACCACGACCCTGCGGATGCTCGCCACCCTCATCGAGCCGGACGGCGGCGAGGCCACCATCGCCGGTGCCGACCTGCGCAAGGACCCGGCCGAGGTGCGCCGGCGGATCGGCTACGTGGCCCAGGGCGGCAGCACGTGGGACGAGTCCACCGCCCGCGAGGAGCTGGTGCTCCACGCCCGGCTCTACGGCATCGGCAAGGCCGAGGCGCACCGCCGCGCCGTCCGCGCCCTCGACGCCTTCCAGCTCAGCGAGTACGCCGACCGCAAGTGCAAGACCTACTCGGGCGGCCAGCGCCGGCGGGTCGAGATCGCGCTCGGCATCATCCACGAGCCGAAGATCGTCTTCCTGGACGAGCCGACCACCGGCCTCGACCCGCAGAGCCGGGCGCACATGTGGGACGAGATCCGCCGGCTGCGCACCGAGGGCATGACCGTCTTCATCACCACGCACTACCTCGACGAGGCCGACGCGCTCTGCGACCGGATCGCGATCATGGATCACGGCGAGGTGGTCGCGGAGGGCACCCCGGCCGAGCTGAAGCGCGAGATCTCCGGCGAGGTGGTGCTGGTCGGCCTCGACGCCGCCACCACGCCCAAGGCCGCCGAACTGCTCGACACCGAGGCGTACGTCAGCAAGTTGGAGACCGTCGACGAGGGCGGCCTGCGCCTCTACGTCGACGAGGGCGCCACCGCCATCCCGCAGGTGCTGCGCCGCCTCGACCACGCGGGGCTGGACCTGCGCTCGATCGAGCTGCACCGCCCCAGCCTCGACGACGTCTTCCTCACCAAGACCGGCCGCTCGCTGCGCGAGTCCTGAGCATCGGGAGCACTGTCATGAAACTCGCCCGCGACACCTGGCTGATCTTCCAGCGGCAGATCCAGCTGCTGCTGCGCAACCCCGTGTGGGTCTTCGTCGGCGTCTTCCAGCCGGTGATGTATCTGCTCCTCTTCGCCCCGCTGCTCAAGCCCGCGCTCAACGCGCCGACCCAGGCCGCCGCCTACAAGATCTTCGTGCCCGGCCTGCTCGTGCTGCTGGCCATCTTCGGTGGCCTGTTCCAGGGCTTCGGCCTCATCGCCGAGCTGCGCGCCGGGGTCATCGAGCGGTCCCGGGTCACCCCGGTCAGCCGGCTCGCCCTGCTGCTCGGCCGCTCCCTGCGGGACGTGGTCTCGCTGATCGTGCAGGCGGTGATCATCACGCTGCTGGCGCTCCTGTTCGACCTGCGCGTCTTCATCGGTGACCTGCTGCTGGCGTATCTGATGCTGGCCCTCATCGCGCTCATGACCTCGGCCGTCTCCTACGGCGTGGCGCTCAAGGTCAAGAGCGAGGACGCGCTGGCCCCGCTCATGAACACCGTGGCCCAGCCGGTGCTGCTGCTTTCCGGCATCCTGCTGCCGCTGACCTTCGCCCCCGGCTGGCTCCAGGGCATCGCCGACTGGAATCCGTTCTCCTGGGCGGTCGACGGCACCCGAGCGCTCTTCGCCGGCGACCTGGGCAACGACAAGGTCTGGCAGGGGCTGACCATCGTCGCGGTGCTCGCCGTCGCCGGGGTGGTCTGGGCCGCCCGGCAGTTCGCCCGCAGCGTCCGCTGACCCGACGAGAGCTGCCTCTCATCAGGGGCGGGGTGCCGGCCATGCGCAAGTACCGTAAGGCCGGTGCCCCGCCTCACCCGTGACCGGACGACCTGGCTGATCTACGCCCAGCTGGGGTTGTGGGGCTTCTTCCTCTACGGGTTCGGTCCCGTCGTGCCGCTGCTCCGCGACGAGCAGGGCACCAGCGCCGCCGTCGCCGGCCTGCACAGCACCGGCATCGCGGTCGGCGCGCTGGCCGGCGGCGCGCTCTTCGCGCCGGCCGCCCGCCGACTCGGCCGCGGCCCGGCCATCTGGCTCGGCCTCGCCGGCGTGGCCACCGGCGTCGCCGCGCTCGGCCTGCTCCAGCCGCTGCCCGCCACCATCGCCGCCGTCGCGGTGATCGCCACCTTCGGCATGATGGTGATCAGCGGAATCAACGTCGTGCTCACCGCCCACCACGGGCCCGGCGCGCCCGCCGCGCTCAGCGAGGCCAACGCGGCCTGCGCCGGCATGGGCATCCTCGCGCCGCTGGTCATCGGCGCGAGCGTGGACGCCGGCCACGGCTGACGCCCGGTGATGGCCGTCGAGGTCGGGCTGATCACCCTGGTCGCCCTGGCCGCCGTGACCTTCCGCGTACGCATCCCGAAGGGTTCTCCGGCTCCGATCTTGGACACTTACCGTTCGTCTCGAACGGAAACTGTCCAAGATCTCGGACCGCGCGCGGTCTCGGGGCGGCTGCCGCGGGCGTACTGGATCGCCTGGGTGCTCATGTCGGTCACCGGCTCGATCGAGGTCTGCCTGTCGCTCTGGACCGCCGACGTGCTCCGTACCCACGCCGGCCTCAGCGCCGGTGGCGCGTCGGCGGCCGTCGCGGCGATCGTCTGCGGCATGTTCGCCGGCCGGCTGGCCGGCGGCCGGCTCGCGCTGCGCTGGCCGCCGGTGCCGCTGCTGCTCGCCGCGCTGACCGTCTCCCTGGCCGGGTTCGCGCTGTTCTGGTCCGCGCCGGTGGGCTGGCTGGCCGTGACCGGCCTGGTCGTGCTCGGGCTGGGCAACGCTCTGCACTACCCCCTGGCGATCTCCATCGCCCTCGCCGCCGCGGGACCGGCCGCGGACAAGGCGGCCGGCTGGGCGTCGTATTCGATGGGCGTGGGTTTCGGCATCGCGCCCGTCGTGCTCGGCTGGGTGGCCGACGGCGTCGGCCCGCACCTGGCGTTCCTGCTCCTGCCCGGCTTCATCGCCGCGGCCATGCTGCTCACCGTGCGCCTTGGCCGGGCCCTGCGCGTGGCCGCGCCCGACCGCACGCCGGTCTCGGCGGCCGCCTGACGTGTCGCCGCCCGGCCGCCCGGCCGCTCGGCCGCTTTGATCGACTCCAGCTCGCCGAGGTGGCGGGGTCCGGCAGGTGCGGACACCGCCACCTCGGCGTACTGGTTTCAGAGCACTCGGGCCAGGGTCACGCCGTCGGCGATGGGGAGCATGACGACCTCGACGCGGACGTCGGCGAGAATCTCGTCGTTGAAGGCGGCGATCGCGCGGTCGTCGGCGTTCTGCGGGGCGAGCACGCGCCCGTTGCGCAGCGTGTTGTCCACCGCGATCACGGCGCCCGGGCGCATCCGGGGCACCAGCTCGTCCCAGTAGACCGGGTAACCGACCTTGTCGGCGTCGATGAAGGCGAAGTCCAGGTAGCGCTCCCGCGGCAGCTCGCGGAGGGTGTCCGCGGCCGGGCCGATGCGCAGCTCGATGCGGTCCTGCACGCCCGCGCGGGTCCAGTACCGCCGGGCGACGCCGGTGTATTCCTCGGAGATGTCGAAGCAGGTCAGGCGACCGCCCTCGGCGAGGCCCCGCGCGATGGCCAGCGAGGAGAGCCCGGTGAAGGTGCCCACCTCCACCGCCTGCCGAACGCCGAGCAGCCGGGTCAGGAAGGTGAGGAACGCGGCCTGCTCGGGCGCGACCTGCATGTCCGCCTGCGCGGGAAGGGCGGCGCGGGTCTCCTCGGCCAGCTCCCGGACGATCTCGTCCGGGGCGGACCCGTGCGCCACGAGGTACGCGTGCAGTTCCGGGGTCAGCGGCAACGGCTTCGTGCTCATGATCGGACGTTAGCCGAGATGTTCGATCTCCTGGCCCCCTGGCGCGACCTTCGTCCACAGGTCGGTGATGTTCAGCGCCAACTCGGCGAGAAGATTGCGCAGCAGCGGCAGGGAGAGCCCCACCACCGTGCCCGGGTCGCCCTCGATGCCGGTCAGGAACGCCCCGCCCAGCCCGTCGATGGTGAACGCCCCGGCGACGGCCAGCGGCTCACCCGTCGCCACGTACGCGGCGATCTCCGCGTCGCTGATGTCGGCGAAGTGCACGGTGGTCGAGGCCACCGCCTCCGCGCGGGACTCGTGCCCGACGTCAAGCAGACAGTGGCCGGTGTGCAGCACCCCGCTCCGACCGCGCATCCGCTGCCAGCGGCGCGTGGCGTCCGCCGCGTCCGCCGGCTTGCCCAGAATCTCCCCGTCGAACGCCAGTACCGAATCACAGCCGAGCACCAACGTCCGCTCGTCCGGGTTGGGGCGCAGCCGGCCCAGCACCGCCTGCGCCTTCAGCCGGGCCAGCTCCAGGCACAGATCCTCGGCACGGTCGCTGACCACCTGAGACTCGTCGACGCCGCTGACCAGCACGTCGGGTTCGATGCCGGCAGCCTGGAGCAGCTTGCGGCGGGCGGGACTCTGCGAGGCGAGGACGAGGCGCAGCGGAGTAGACACCCGACCGACGCTACCGGCTGATCCGCGGTGGCGGGTCGCCGCCACGGCGACGCCGGCGCCAGACCAGGTAACCGCCGCCCGCCGCCAGCAGCACGCCCAGAGTCGCCAGGCCGCGCGCGGTGGAGTTGTCGTTGGTTCTGTTGCCGGCCGCCGTCGAAGCGGGTGCGGTTACCGACGGTGTCTCGAAGCCGAGTGGGGGGACGTCGGCGGTGAGGGCGGCGACCAGGTCGATGACGCCGTAGCCGTACTGGTCGTCGCGGCCGGGTGGGCCCTTGTCGATCGCGGTGGCGGTCAGGCGGTGGGCGACCTCCTGGGCGGGGAGGTTGGGATACTTCGAACGAATCAAAGCCGCGGCACCAGCCACGATGGCAGTGGCGCTTGACGTACCGGTTCCCTTCGAGTACTTCCCTCGGTAGCTGGTGCTGTAGATGTCTACGGCAGGAGCCACCACGTCGACCTCTGGACCTAAGACCGAAATCGAGGCGTGCTCACCCAGGCGGTCAATGCCCCCCACTGCGATCACTCCCTGCTCCCGACCGGGATAGCCGACATAGGAATCTTCGGGTGTATTCCCTGCAGCTGCGACTACCACAACATTCGCCAAAATGGCAGCCTTGACCGCCTTGATCAAATCCGGACTCGCCCCGCCACTGCTCGAGACGCATATGACATCTGCGCCATTGGCAATTGCAAACTCAATGCCGGCCGCCAGATCATCCGCAGTTCCAACATTATTCGCCCCGGAGGACTGAATCGGCAAGATCTTGGATCGTGGTGCAATGCCCAGAGCGCCCGTGCCGTCGCTCTGACCGTGTGCGGCGATCAGGCCAGCCATGCTTGTGCCGTGGCTGTTCATGTCTTTGCGGCCGTCGCCAGACGTGCCAGAGATCGTCGTAGTTCCTACCAGTAGGTTTGCGCGGAGGTCTTGGTGAGGATCAACGCCTGTGTCCGTGACCGCTACGACCACTCCCTCTCCCTGACTGATCTGGTTAGCCTTGCCCACCTTCAAGTAACCCAGGTGCCACTGATCAGCGCGGATGCGTGCAGCGGCGTCAGGGCTGGCTTGGGCACTCGTGTGAAGGTTAGCTGGAGCTGTGCCAGAAATTGTCAGAGCTGCGATTGCAAGCGGGAGGCCGAGCTTCACCGATCGAAGCCAATTGCTGGGCCGGGGTCGATAGGGCCATCTTCTTCGGGTGGCAGCATGACAGGGGTGACGCCCTGCGCCGTCTCCCACGGATTATCCGGATCCCAGGGTCGAGGGCTCTGTGCCTCTCGTTCGGGTCGACGGTGCGGGCTGTGGCCGCTTATTGCAGAAGGGGAACCACCAATCGGGAAAGAGTTGTGAACTCCATTGAATTGCGCGTTCCGTCCTCCACCTGGCCTGGAGCCGGCGGCGCCGCTTGGCGCGGTGCCGGCACTACCCCCACCGATGACTCCGCCGACTGGGTTGATGCGGCGTGGAGGGTTGGGGTTGACTGGCTGGCCGCCCCCTCCACCTGGCAGTCCAATCAAGCCGTTAGACGGCAGTGGCCGCGAGGTGCTCGGCGGCGTCGAGCGAGAAGTTCCATTCTTCGGTTCATTCGTTCGAAGATCGGGCGGAACCGCTGGCCCGTCGCGGCGGACCGATGGAGTTCTTCCAATTCCGGTGATTGGAGGGACTGCGGGATGTGCAGCCACGCCGGTCGGCGGGGATGGGGGCGCAGTGTTCGGAAGGGTTGGCTGAGTGGGGGCTGGTGTTAGTCCTGAGCCGACACCGCCTAGTACCGGCCCAACTCCTAGTGACGGGAGGTTGGCGGGTGACATGGAGGGTGATCCTGCCTGCGTCGCAGCCGTTGGCGACCGCGTGGGTGAAGAGGTGCCTCCCGACGTTGCGACGGGCATGGGGATGATGGGAGGGATCAGGGGTGCTGCGTTCCCGTATACGTCTGGGTCGTTCGTCTGACGACCTGGCCGAATCGGTGTTGGCGGGCGTTGGAGCATGACTTGGGCTTGTTGGAGTTCGCCGCTCAACCCCGTCATCAACCCGCGCGCCCGCACGTTCAACTCTTCAAGATCCGTGTCCGTCACCGGCGGCTTCTCCGGCAGCCGGCTTCCCGCCACCGCCTTCGGGTCGGTGAGCACCGCCTCGTACGCCCGCTTCTGGCGCACCTTCTCCGCGTACTCGTCGAAGAGCGGTTTGAGTTCTGCGCGGGTGCTGCCGATGGCGCGGGTGGCGGCGGCGAGCGCGTCGTAGTTCGCGGCGGCGGCGTCGTGGGTGCGTTGCACCTGGTCGATGAGCTGGTCGAGTTCGCCGAGGTAGGCGCGGGCGGCGGCGTTGGTTTCCGGCGGCCACGCCTCGGCGAGCCCGCGCCGGTATTCGCGCAGGCGGCTCACGTGGGCGAGGGCCAGGTCGCAGACCTTGCGCCAGCCGGCGACCTGCTTCCACTGGCCGGTGGTGTCCTGGTCCTGGAGGCACGCCCACATGCTGAGCACGTCCATGAGGTGCCAGTCGGTGAGCCCGGAGGTGCGCCCGCTGCCCCGTTCGATCACGGCAGGACCACCCGCCCCGGCTCGGTGGCGGTGGGGTCGGCCAGCGGCGGCGCCGGGCGGGCGGTCGCCACCGGCGGCGCGGCGAGGGCCTGTTCGACGTCGCCGATCCGGGCCGAGGAGAAGGCGTCGGAGTCGCCGTAGGCGGCCGCGATGTGGCCGGCCGCGCCGGCCAGCCGGCCGGTGGCGGGGGCCAGGTCCCAGACCATGGTGACCGTGGCCTTCTGGGTCTCGTGGTGGGCCTGGAGGAACTGGACCAGCTCGACGAACGCGTCGGCCGGGTTGGGGATGGGCGCCCGCATGTCGTCGGCGATGTACGACAGGTGGGGGGCGTAGTTGCGGCTGACCTCGTCCTGGAGCCGGTCGGCGAACTCCCGCATCCGTCGGATGTCGGCCTCGATGCCGCCGTAGTCACGCAGCCAGCCGGCCGGCTGGTTGTCCTCCGGGATCATCGACCCTCCCTGCCCGTCACCGCACGGTTTCCCTGAGTGAGGTTAATGGCTCCGCGCGGATCCCGGCAGTCCTGATGCGCGGCTGCGTACCCCGGGAAGGGTCAGCGGGGGAGGCCGGAGGCGCGCCACGCGCCGGGGCCGGTGACGGGCGCCGCGCCCGCCGGACGGGCGCTGCGCGCCCAGTGCGACACGGCGGCCGGCGCGGGGGCCGCGGCCGGCCGGGTCCGCACCACGATGGCGCCGACCAGGGCGGCCAGTTCCTCGGCGGTGGGCACGCCGCGGACGATCCGGCACAGCGGCTCTTCGGCAGACATGCCGACAGGGTACGCGTCCAGAACTTGACCTTCACCGGACAGTGGCGTGCCGCCGGTGTAGGCGTCGGGGCTGCCGGGTACGGTTTCCGGGATGTCTAACGCGCTCCCCCAACTCGTCGCCGACCGGTACCGGCTCATCTCGCCGCTCGGCCAGGGCGGCATGGGTCGGGTGTGGAAGGCGCGCGACGAGGTGCTGCACCGCGACGTGGCGATCAAGGAGCTCGTCCCGCCGCCCAGCCTCACCCCGGAGGAGCGCCGCGAGATGCGGGAACGCTCGTTGCGGGAGGCCCGGGCCATCGCCCGGCTCAACAACGTCAACGTGGTCCGCATCTTCGACGTGCTGCGCACCGACGGCGATCCGTGGATCGTCATGGAATACGTGCCGTCGAAGTCCTTGCAGGACACCATCGCCGAGGACGGTCCGGTCTCGCCGGCCAAGGCCGTCGAGATCGGTCTGGGCGTGCTGGGCGCGCTGAAGGCCGCGCACAAGGCCGGCATCATGCACCGCGACGTGAAGCCCGGCAACGTGCTGCTCGGCAACGACGGGCGCGTGGTGCTCACCGACTTCGGCCTGGCCACCATCCCGGGCGACCCCAACGTCACCCGCACCGGCATGGTGCTCGGCTCGCCCGCGTACATCGCGCCGGAGCGCGCGAAGGACGGCACGGCGGGGCCGGAGGCCGACCTCTGGTCGCTGGGCGCCACCCTCTACGCAGCCGTGGAGGGCAAGTCGCCCTACGCGCGGCCGTCGGCGATCGCCACCCTGGCCGCGCTGGCCACCGAGCCGCTGCCGCCGCCCAAGAACGCGGGCCCGCTGAAGCCGGTGCTCCAGGGCCTGCTGCGCAAGGACCCCGAGGAGCGGATCACCGCCGAGGTCGCGGAGCGCATGCTGCGCAAGGCCGCGGGGCGGCGGGCCAAGGGCATCTCGCTGCTGGACGGCGTACGCCGGCCGGGGCCGAACGGTCCCCGCGGGCCGCGCCCGCCGCTGGTGCCGGCCCCGCGTCCGGCCGACGGCCAGGCCGAGCGGCCGGTGAGCCCGGCCCCGCGCAAGTTCGACACGGGTACGGCTGCGGCGGCCGGTGCCGCGGCGGTCGCCGATGCCGCCGCGATGGCGCCGGCCGGCTCGGACGCCGCGCCCACCGCCAAGGTGGCCCCGCCGGTCGCCGAGCCGACCACGAAGCTCGACGCCGCGCCCGCCGTCGACGAGACCCGGGTGGACGGTCCCGATCCGGCGCTCGACGAGACCCGGCTGGACGGCGAGCCCGTCGTGGAGCCGCCGGCTCCGCCGAAGAACCCGACCTCGGTGCTGGCCGAGCCGGTCAGCCCGGCGCCGTCGACGGGCCGGGCCGCGGTGATCCCGGGTACGAAGCCGGAGCGCAACAGGCGCAACCTGCTGATCGGCGCGCTGGTGCTGGTGCTGCTGGTCGGCCTCGCGGTGGCCGTGCCGCTGCTGAACCGCGGTGACGACCGCAAGGAGGGCGGGCAGGCCGCCGCCACCTCGGCCGCTCCGGCCCCGCCCGGCCCGGCGACGAGCGACGCACCGACCTCGGCCGCGCCGACCAGTGCCGCTCCCAGCCCGACCCCGTCGGCATCGGCGACGCCCTCGGCCGCCGCCGGTACCCTGCCCGCAGGCTGGCGCTACTACAAGGGCCCGAACGGCTTCCAGGTGCCGATCCCCGACGGCTGGCAGGCCCGGGTCCGGTCCGACAACGTCGTGCTGTACGAGACCGGCGGGGCGCGGCGGGTGCTGTTCATCCAGTGGACCTCCACCCCCAAGAAGGACGCGTACGCCGACTGGCAGGCGCAGGAGTCGAGCCGCCGGAACTACGTCGACAACTACAAGCTGGTCGGGATCACCCGCTGCGACGGCTACTACCGCACCTGCGCCGACTGGGACTGGCTGGAGACGCGCAACGGCGGCACCCGCTTCCACGTGCGCAACCGGGGCGTGGCCACGGCCAGCAACCGGGGCTACGCCCTGCGCTGGGAGGTCCCGGCGAACGCCTGGGACGCCAACCTGGCCAACTGGGAGATCATCACCAAGGGCTTCAAGCCCGACCGGGTGAACTGATCCGGCGAATCCCGCCGTTGCGAAACTGACTCGCATGGCCTTCCGTCCTCGGGGGTATTGAGACCCGCGACGACGGAAGGAGGAACGACATGGGTTACCGACACAGGGACACCGGCCCCCGCCTGGCACTGTGGATGCTGGTCGCGCTCGGGGACGTGATCCTGCTGCTGGTCAGCGCCGGCCTCTCCGCGCCGGTCGCGGTGCTCGGTGTCGTCGCCCTCACGGTCGCGGGGGTGACGGCGTGGCGGCTGGCCCGCCGGACCACCCTGGCCGGGCGGGGCGCGGTCCCCGTGCCGGTCGGCTCGCGACGCAGGGCGTGACCTCGGCCAGGACGACAGTGGCGGCAGCCGGACCAGCTATCGACCTCGGTCGTAGCCGATCCCGCTGCCGCCGACTGGCGACCGTGGGGCTGATCAGGTGTTGTTGGCCAGGGCGATCAGCCGGGTCCGGTCACCGTTCCAGTAGTTGCGGTCGACGTTGCCGCTGATCCCGGAGACGCTGCCGGTGCTGGTGTACTGCCAGAAGCTCCAGAACGGGGCGCCGGCCGGCAGGGCGCCCACCGTGCTGGACCACCGGGCGACCCACAGCGGGTGGTTGGCCCACGGGGCGGTCCAGCTTCCGGTGCACTGGTTCCACCAGCTGGTGGTGGTGTAGATGACGGCGTACCGGCCGGTGCGGGACCGGTAGGTGTTCAGGAAGTCCTGGACCCAGTTGCGCATGCCGGTGGTGGTCAGGCCGTAGCAGTAGCCGCCCGCGTAGGGGTTGGCTTCCAGGTCGAGCGCGGCGGGCAGCGTACGGCTGTCGGCGGACCAGGCGCCACCGTTGCTGGCCAGGTAGTTCGCCTGGGTCGAGCCGGCGCTGATGTTCGGCCGGGCGAAGTGGTAGGCCCCGCGGATCACGCCGGCGTTGTAGGCGTTGACGTAGTTCGCGTTGAAGTTCGGGTCCTTGTAGCTGGTGCCCTCGGTGGCCTTGATGAAGGCGAACTGGATGCCGGCGTTCCGCACGCTGGTCCAGTTGATGCTGCCCTGGTAGCGGGAGACGTCGATGCCGGGAGTGGTGGCCGCGGCGGCCGGTCCGGCGGTCGCGAAGAGGGCCGCCGCCGCGGTGGCGGCGACGGTCAGGCCGGCGGCGAGCAACCGGCGCACGGAGAGTCTGGTACGAGCCATCGATGCCTCCCAGGGACGTCCAATGATTGACGCCAATCTTTGGAGGTAAGTGCCCTAGATCGCAAGAGGGCTTAAAGAATTTTTCATAGACGGCCGTCGTCGTCCTGATGGCCTCGAAGGGGCGGTTCAGCGAAGGGCGGCCGGGATCCGGGCGATCGCGTACAGCTGCATCTTGAGCAGGCGGTCGGCGGCGGCGTTGCCGAGCGACACGATCTCTCCGACGAGAAACACCTGGTCCGCGGCGAGGAACGTTCCGTCGTCGTCGGCGTCCGTGACGACGAGGTCCGGGATGACGACCCGGTCGACCCCGAGCCGGACATTGATCGCGTCGTAGACCGAGAGCCCTTCCGGCTCCGCTGCTGCCTCGATGCTGTTCGCCAGTCGTCACGCCACCAGCTGGTGCCGTCGGCTCGGTGCAGGGCTCACGATCAGGCTCCCGTCGAGCAGTTCGATCCGGTCCGGCGTCTCGCCCAAGGCGAGGTAGTCGGCCTCGGTCCAGAGGCCGACGTGCTGCGCGAAGGGCTCCAGCGGAGCGGCATTCACCGGCGTTCACCTCCCGATCCGATCGCCACCCGATCAGTCTCACAGCTTGCGAGGCTGCGCCGGTCGAACGACACAGCTCAGGCCGGTAGGCTCCCCGCCCATGCCCCTGATCGACGGCCTCACCACCCTCTGGGACAAGCTGCTCGGCGCCCAGCCGGACCCGCCGCCGCTGCTGGTGCTGCTCACCGCCGTCGTCGCGGTGGCCGTGGTCGCCACCCGGCTGCCCTGGCGGATCGCCCGCAACGCGGTGACCATCGCGCACGAGGGCGGCCACGCGCTCATGGCGCTGCTGACCGGCCGGCGGCTGCGCGGCATCCGGCTGCACTCGGACACCTCCGGCCTCACCCTCTCCGCCGGCCGCCCCAGCGGCCCGGGAATGATCCTCACCCTGCTGGCCGGGTACGTGGCCCCGTCCCTGATCGGTCTGGCCGGGGCGTGGCTGCTCGCGGGCAACCGGATCACCCTGCTGCTCTGGGTCGCGGTGGTGCTGCTGCTGGCCATGCTGGTCATGATCCGCAACGTCTTCGGCGTGCTGTCGCTGCTGGTCACCGGCGGCGTGGTGCTGGCCGTCTCCTGGTACGCCTCGCCGCAGGTGCAGGCCGCGTTCGCCTGGACGTCGGTCTGGTTCCTGCTGTTCGGCGGCGTCCGCCCGGTGTTCGAGCTGCAACGGCTGCGCAGCCGGGGGCGGATGCCCGAGTCCGACGCGGACCAGCTCGCCCGGCTCACCCCTTTCCCGCCGCTGTTCTGGGTGACGGTGTTCCTGCTGGTCAGCCTGGCCGCCCTGGGCGCCGGCGCGCTGCTGCTCGCCGGCCCGATCCTCACCGACGCCGGCCTCACGATCTGAGCGGCACCTCGCCCGACTGCCAGCGGGCCACGGACACGGCCCGCGCCGCTGTGGAGTGGATCACCCGGCGGGACGGGTCGGGGCGGGGCAGAATCGGACGGGTGCGATACGTGATCATCGGGGCCGGCGCGGTCGGCGGCACCATCGGCGTTCGGCTGGGGGAGGCCGGCCGCGACGTGACGCTGGTGGCCCGCGGCGCGCACCTGGACGCGCTCCGGGAGCGGGGCCTGACCCTGCGGACGCCGGACGGCACGGTGACCAGCCGGCTTCCCGCGGTGGCCGGGCCGGACGGCCGCCCGCTGCCGGCGGACACCGTGCTGGTCCTCACGGTCAAGTCCCAGGACACCGAGGCGGCCCTGGCGACCTGGGTGGACACCCCGGTCGAGGGCGGCGGCACGGCGGGCGAGCGGCTGCCGATCGTGCTGGCCCAGAACGGCGTCGCCAAAGAGCCGGCCGCGCTGCGACTGTTCGCCCGGGTGCACCCGGTCTGCGTCTGGCTGCCCGCCACGCACCTGGAACCCGGCGTCGTGGTGGCCAACGGGCACCCGCATCCGGGGATGCTGCACCTCGGCCGCTATCCGTCCGGCGCGGACGACACCAGCCGCGCGGTCGCCGCCGACCTGACCGCCGCCGGGTTCGTCGCCCCGGTCCGCGACGACGTGATGCGGTGGAAGTACGGCAAGCTCCTCGGCAACCTCGGCAACGGCCTCCAGGCGCTGCTCGGCCCGGAGACGCCCGAGGCGCTGGCCGCCCGGGTACGCGCCGAGGGGGAGGCCGCGCTGGCCGCCGCCGGGATCGCGCACACCACTCGCGAGGAGGAGGCCGCCGAGCGGGGCGACCGCGTGCGGCACCGGCCGGTCGACGGCGCGGAGCGGGCCGGCGGCTCCACCTGGCAGAGCCTGGCCCGGGGCGCCGGCTCCGCCGAGGCCGACCACCTCAACGGCGAGATCGTGCTGCTCGGCCGGCTGCACGGGGTGCCCACCCCGGCCAACGCGGCGGTGCAGTCCGCCGTGCGCCGGGCGGTCCGGGAGCGCATCCCGGCCGGCGGCTTCCCCCTCGCCGAGCTGGAGAAAATGGTCGGCTGACCGGGCAACCGCGGCCCGGGCGCCAGGCGTCTCTCCTGCGACCGCCACGGGGGAGGTAGCAGGGTGCCGGACGTCGACGGGTTCGACGATTTCTACCGGGGCAGCCGGCAACGGCTGCTCGGTTTCGTCTACGTGCTCACCGGCAACCTCGCCGAGGCCCAGGACGCCGTGCAGGAGGCGTACATCCGGGCCTGGCAGCGCTGGTCGACGGTGCGCGGGTACGACGACCCGGAGGCGTGGGTGCGCGTGGTGGCCAGCCGGATCGCGGTGAGCCGCTGGCGCAGCCTGCGCAGCCGGGCCCGGGCCTACCTGCGGCACGGGGCCGAGGAGAGCATCCCCGCACCGACCACCGACACGGTCGAGGTGGTGGCCGCGCTGCGCCGGCTCCCCGAGGAGCAGCGCACCGCCATCGCGCTCTACTACCTGTGCGGCATGCCGGTCGCGGAGGTGGCCCGGGAGACCGAGGCGCCGGTCGGCACGGTCAAGGCGCGGCTCTCCCGGGGGCGCGCCGCGCTCGCCGGGCTGCTCGCCGTGGTGGATCTGGAGGAGGCCGCCGATGCGTGACGATGATCTGACCTTCGTCGAGCTGCTGCAGCGGGAACTGCACACCGTCCGCTGGCCGGAGCCGGCCGAGCTGCGGTCCCGCGCCCGGCGGCGCAGCCGGCGCACGGTGGTGGCGGCTGCGCTCGCCGTGCTGGCGGTCGCCTCGGGCACCGCGCTGGTGGAGGCCGGGCGGGCCGCTCCGCACGCGGCGCCGCCGGCCGGCGCGCCGGCCTCGGCGCTGCCCA
Organism: Micromonospora chaiyaphumensis; assembly: GCF_900091435.1. GTDB lineage: Bacteria > Actinomycetota > Actinomycetes > Mycobacteriales > Micromonosporaceae > Micromonospora > Micromonospora chaiyaphumensis. Next base: position 230,495 of record NZ_FMCS01000002.1, on the reverse strand, counting down.
CCGCGACCGCCTGGACCGCCACCGAGGTGCCCACTGAGGTGCTGCTGAAGCCGACGGACCTGCGGACGAAGACGGGGGTCCCGTTGACCGAGGCCGGCCTCGGCGAGGCCGTCCGGCTCGACGACCTGCTGCTGTACTGCCGGAAGCACCAGAGCCTGCCGGCGGAGTGGGAGGCGTCCCGGTACTCCCGTTCGGTGACGATCCTGCGCGAGCGTCCGGCGGCCGACGAGCAGCGGCCGGACCAGGTGCTGGCCATGCAGGACGTCTACCGGGTCACGCCGGAGGTGGCCGACCGGGTCTTCGCCGGCATGGGCGAGCTGCTCGCGCCGTGCCGCGACTGGCGGTCCAGCGGCCCGACCCAGTGGCAGGGAAAGACGATCAACGCGCAGGTCGTCCACTCCTGGCAGGAGGTCGACATCGACTTCGCCGGGGACGACTCGGTGCTGCTGCGGCACACGGTGGGCCAGGCTCGGAACCTGGACACCGGCAAGCCGTTGGGTGCCGTGAGCAAGCCGATCAGCCGGGTGGTCGTCCGGGTCGGCGACCTCGTCAGCGTGATCCAGGTCGGGCGCGACGGCACCGAGGCCGACCTGCGGAGGCTGGCTGTGGTGGCGGCCGGTCGGATGTGTCCGGCCGCCCACCCGCGCTGCTGACGCGACGGCCCCCGACCGCGCAGGGGGTGGGGGCCGCCACGCGTCCGCGTCAGAGTGGGATGTTGCCGTGCTTCTTCGGGGGCAGGGTCTCGCGCTTGGTGCGCAGCACCCGCAGCGCCCGCACGATCTGGGTGCGCGTCTCGTGGGGCGGGATCACCCCGTCGACGTACCCGCGCTCGGCGGCGATGTACGGGTTGGCCAGGGTGTCCTCGTACTCGGCGATCTTCTCGGCCCGGACGGCGGCCGGGTCCTCGGCGTTGGCCAGCTCCGAGCGGTAGAGGATGTTCACGGCGCCCTGCGCACCCATCACCGCGATCTGCGCGGTCGGCCAGGCGAAGTTCAGGTCCGCGCCGAGGTGCTTGGAGCCCATGACGTCGTACGCCCCGCCGTAGGCCTTGCGGGTGATGACGGTGACCTTCGGGACGGTGGCCTCGGCGTAGGCGTAGATGAGCTTCGCGCCGCGGCGGATGATGCCGTCCCACTCCTGCCCGGTGCCGGGGAGGAAGCCGGGGACGTCCACGAAGGTCAGCACCGGGATGTTGAACGCGTCGCAGGTGCGCACGAACCGGGCCGCCTTCTCCGAGGCGGCGATGTCCAGCGTGCCGGCGAACTGCATCGGCTGGTTGGCGACCACGCCGACCGGGCGCCCCTCGACCCGGCCGAAACCGACCACGATGTTCTGCGCGTAGAGCGGCTGGACCTCGAGGAACTCGCCGTCGTCGAGGACGTGCTCGATGACCCGGTGCATGTCGTACGGCTGGTTGGCCGAGTCGGGGATCAGCGTGTCCAGCTCCCGGTCCTCGTCGGTGATGTCGAGGTCCACATCGGCGGCGAAGACCACCGGCTCGTCGAGGTTGTTCGACGGCAGGTACGACAGCAGCGCCTTGACGTACTCGATCGCGTCCTCCTCGTCGGTGCCGAGGTAGTGCGCGTTGCCGCTGCGGGCGTTGTGGGTGCGGGCACCGCCCAGCTCCTCCATGCCCACGTCCTCGCCGGTGACCGTCTTGATGACGTCGGGACCGGTGATGAACATGTGCGAGGTCTGGTCGACCATCACGGTGAAGTCGGTGACCGCCGGGGAGTAGACCGCGCCACCCGCGCACGGGCCCATGATCAGCGAGATCTGCGGGATGACGCCGCTGGCCCGCACGTTGCGGAAGAAGATCTCGCCGTAGAGGCCGAGCGAGGCGACGCCCTCCTGGATCCGCGCGCCGCCCGAGTCGTTGATGCCGACGACCGGGCAGCCGATCTTCATGGCCAGGTCCATCAGCTTGACGATCTTCTCGCCGAAGACCTCGCCGAGGGAACCGCCGAAGACGGTGAAGTCCTGCGCGAAGACGCAGACCTGCCGGCCGTCCACCGTGCCGTAGCCGGTCACCACGCCGTCCCCGTACGGGCGGGTCTTCTCCAGCCCGAAGTTGGTCGAGCGGTGCCGGGCGAATTCGTCCAGCTCGACGAAGGAGCCCTCGTCGAGGAGCATCTCGATCCGCTCCCGAGCGGTCTTCTTGCCCCGCGCGTGCTGCTTCTCGACCGCGCGCGCCGACCCGGCGTGCACCGCCTCGTCGAGCCGTCGCTCCAGGTCCGCCAGCTTGCCGGCGGTCGTGTGGATGTTGATCCCGGTCTCGGTAGTCACCCAGGGAATATAACGATGGTTCAGGTGTGTGCCGCTGTGCAGTGCGCCTCACCGCTTCCCGGCGACCGGCCGGCGTGCGAGCCGTAGGCTGGCGGAATGCCCGGCTCGCCGTACACCGATCTGGACCGCCCGCCACTGTCCGCGGCCCGGCTGCAGCGTGCCCTGGTGGCGCCGCACGGGCCCTGGCGCCGGCTGGAGCTGCGCGCCGAGACCGGCTCGACCAACGCCGACGTGGCCGAGGCCGCCCGGGCCGGCGAACCCGAGGGCCTCGTGGTGGTCGCCGAGCGGCAGACCGCCGGCCGGGGCCGCCGGGGTCGGGTCTGGCAGTCGCCGCCGCGGGCCGGCCTCGCCACCAGCGTCCTGCTCCGGCCGGGCGAGGCCGTCGCGGAGCGCCGCTGGTCGCCCGTGCCACCGCAGGGGTACGGCTGGCTGCCGCTCCTGGCCGGCGTCGCGCTGGTCGAGGCGGTGGCCCTGCTGGCCGAGCTGGACGCCCGGCTCAAGTGGCCGAACGACCTGCTGCTGGACGGCGCGAAGTGCGCCGGGGTGCTCGCCGAGGCGGTGCCCGGCACCGCGCCCGACCAGCCACCCGCCATCGTGGTCGGCATCGGCCTGAACGTGACCCTGCGCGCCGACGAGCTGCCGGAGAACCCCACCGGGCTGCCGGCCACCTCGCTCCAGCTCGCCGGTGCCGCCGCCACCGACCGGGACCCGCTGCTGCGCGCCCTGCTCCGCTCGCTCGCCGACTGGTACGAGCGCTGGCGGGACGCGGGCGGCGACGCGGTCGCCAGCGGCCTGCGGGACGCCTACCTGGCGGCTTGCGCCACGGTCGGCCGGCAGGTCCGCGTGCTGCTTCCGGACGGCCGGGAGGTGCGCGGCACCGCCACCGGCGTGGACCCGGACGGGCAGCTGCTCGTCGACGGCCCGGAGGGCGAGCTGCGTCTCGCCGCGGGCGACGTGCTGCACCTGCGCTGAGCACCCTCCGCGCGGCCGATCCCGGAGGATGCGCCGACCGGTTACGGTCACCCCGTCCTGTTCTGCGAGGAGGTTCCCGTGGCGTTCCCCGAAGACGTGCTCACCGAGGACGAGCACGTCGTGCTGCATCTCCACCCGCACTGGAAGGCCCTGATCCGGCCGATCCTGGTGCTGGTGCTCGCCGTCGCGGCGGTGGTCGCCGGCTGGGTCCTGCTGCCCGAGGGCGACGGCGGCACGATCGCGCTCTACGTGATCGCCGCGCTCGGCCTGGTGCTGGTGTTCTGGCTGGGGCTGTGGCCGTTCCTGGTCTGGCGCACCACCCACTACCTCTTCACCAACGAGCGGGTGCTGCTCCAGGAGGGGGTGTTCTCCCGCAACCGGCGGGACCTGCCGCTGACCCGGATCAACGACCACGCCATGCACCAGAAGTTCCTGGAGCGGCTGCTCGGCTGCGGCACGCTCACCATCGAGTCCGCCGGTGAGCGCGGCCAGTCGGTGCTCAGCGACGTGCCGCACGTCGACAAGGTCCAGACGAGGCTCTACGAGCTGGTCGAGGCCCACCACGACCGGCACAGCCTGGGCGACGGCGAGATGCGCGAGATCCTGGCCGACATGGCCGAGGGCAAGCCGCTGCGCGACCCCTCCGCCTGAGCCCCGGGTCCTCCGGCGCCCGGTGAACGGGCGCCGGAGCGCCGGGCCGGAGTCAGCGGCGCGGGGCGCGGCGCGGGGTGGGCTGCAGCTTGGCCAGTTCGGCGTCGAGGTCGGCGCCCAGTGCGCGGCCCAGGCCGGCGTCCGCCGCCGCGGGGCGGACCTGTTGTGGCGCGTAGTCGCCCGCCCGGCGCTCGCCGAGCGGCGGCTCGGTCTCCTCCAGCTCGCTGACCGACTCGGCCAGCTCGGCCACCGGGTCCATCTCGCCCACGTTGTCCCACTCGTCGCGCGGAATGGCGTGCCAGGTCTCCTGGGCGTGCTTCGGCACCGGCTGGAACACGAACGTCCGGTAGGACCAGAAGCGGAACAGGGTGGCCAGCAGGACGCCGCCGGTCTTCGCCACGTTCAACGCGAGCAGGCTGTGTACGCCGAGGCCGTACTTCGCCAGCGCCAGGACGCCCAGTTCGATGACGAGACCGGCGCCGTTGAAAAGGAAGAACAGGGCGTATTCGCGCCGAAGCGCCGCCTTCGGTCGATCCCGGTACGTCCAGTGCCGGTTCATCAGATACGACGTGATCGTCGCGACGATGGTCGCGATGACGGTCGCCTTGAGCTGGCCGTCGCGGAAAACCGTGAGTGCCAGCGCATTGAACACCGCGTAATTGATGACGGTGTTGATGCCGCCGACGATGCCGAATTTGAGCGCCTCGTGGATGAACTTCTGCCAGCGCTCGGGCAGCAGACGGACAAGAGGCATGCGGAACACCTTAAGACAGTGGGCAGGGCCGGCTGGGCCCGGCAGGACGGGATGGGCGGTGGGTCACGCCCCGGACTCTCGGTCGCGGCTCGTCGCCGGAACGGGGGGAGTTCCCGCCTCGACGAAAACGAACCGTCGGTACGACCAGAACCGGAACAGCGTCCCCAGGCCGGTGCCGACGATGAAACTGGCGATGTTGTCGGCCAGCGGGGTCTGGAACACCTCGGGCCACACTGCGCCGAGCCCGTAGCGGCTGATCGCGAGACAGGCCACCGCGATGCCCAGGCCCACCCCGTTGAAGAAGAAGAACAGCGCGTACTCGCGGGCGGGGTGGGAGCGCTGGCGGTGCCGCCAGGTCCAGAACCGGTTGCCGAGGAACGCCAGGGTGGCCGCGATGACGGTGGAGATGGTCTTGGCCGCCACCGGCGGCATGTGCCGCACGCTCGCGAGGTAGTTGAAGAGAGCGAAGTCGACGAGGAAGGCGAAGCCGCCGACGGTGGCGAACTTGCTCATCTCCCGGACCAGGTGACCGAAACGGTCGATCAGGGCACCGATCAGACCTCGACGGGTCTGCGGAGCCCCCGGTTGTTCCCCGGTCATCGTCGCGGCCACCCGCCGAGAGTACCGGGTGCGCGCTGCGGGGACGGGCCGCAACGGCGAGTCGGCGGCGGCGGCCGGCCGTTTGCGGTGTCCGTGAGCGGAGCGTAACCGAGCGTGGCGGAATTGTGGAGCAGATCACGGAATCGTCGTTCGTGTTAAGCCGGACCGCTTCGGCGCATCCGGCACCCTCGCGGGGTTGCTCGCGTACCGCGCCGTCGAAGGTTCTCCGCAAGATTTGCGTGAAACTGCGCGCGAAAGCGGGTAAGAGATCGCGATGCCGCAGCGTGGCCGTACCTTGTGCAGTTCTTCACAACCAGTCCCACTGACTGGGGAGGTAGCCCGGTTTACGCTGAGCCCAATCCCAGGTTTCCACGAAGGCGACGCACCGGCTCGCCAGTACTCGTGCATCCCATACATCGGTCAGCGTCGACCACAAGGAGATGTGACATGGTTGCTCCGGCTACTGTTCGGGGTATCGATCAGGCCCCGACGTCCCACCCCAAACTGCTCGCCTGGGTACGTGAGGTCGCGGAACTGACCACCCCCGACCGGGTGGTCTGGGTGGACGGGTCCGATGAGGAGTGGCGCCGCCTCACCGACGAGCTCGTCGAAAAGGGCACCCTGATCCGGCTGAACCCCGAGAAGAAGCCCAACTCGTTCTACGCGCGGACGGACCCGACGGACGTCGCGCGGGTCGAGGAGCGCACCTTCATCTGCTCCGTCGACGAGGCGGACGCCGGCCCCACCAACAACTGGATGGCGCCGGCCGAGATGAAGCGGACGATGACGGAGCTGTACCGCGGGTGCATGCGCGGGCGCACCATGTACGTCATCCCGTTCTGCATGGGGCCGGTCGAGGCGGAGAGCCCGATGTTCGGCGTCGAGATCACCGACAGCCCGTACGTGGTCGCCTCGATGCGCATCATGACCCGGATGGGCGAGAAGATCCTCGAGGCGATGGGCGACGACGCCGACTTCGTGCACGCGCTGCACTCGATCGGCGCTCCGCTGGAGCCGGGCCAGCAGGACGTGGCCTGGCCGTGCAACGACACCAAGTACATCTCGCACTTCCCGGAGACCCGCGAGATCTGGTCCTTCGGTTCCGGCTACGGCGGCAACTCGCTGCTCGGCAAGAAGTGCTACTCGCTGCGGATCGCCAGCGTCATGGGCCGCGACGAGGGCTGGCTCGCCGAGCACATGCTGATCCTCAAGATCACCTCGCCCGAGGGCAAGGTCTACCACATCGCGGGCGCGTTCCCGTCCGCCTGCGGCAAGACCAACCTGGCCATGCTGGAGCCGACCATCCCGGGCTGGAAGGTCGAGACCATCGGCGACGACATCGCCTGGATGCGGTTCGGCCCGGACGGCCGCCTCTACGCGATCAACCCGGAGTACGGGCTCTTCGGCGTCGCGCCCGGCACCGACTGGAAGACCAACGCCAACGCCATGCGGACGCTGGACCGCGGCAACTCCGTCTTCACCAACGTGGCCCTCACCGACGACGGCGACATCTGGTGGGAGGGCATGGGTGAGCCGCCGGCGCACCTGATCGACTGGAAGGGCAACGACTGGACGCCGGAGAGCGACAGCCTCTCCTCGCACGCGAACAGCCGGTTCTGCACCCCGATCACGCAGTGCCCGATCCTGGCCGACGACTACTACGACCCCAACGGCGTGCCGATCGACGCGATCCTGTTCGGCGGCCGGCGCCGGGACACCGTCCCGCTGGTCACCGAGGCCCGCGACTGGGTGCACGGCGTTTACATGGGCGCCACGCTCTCCTCGGAGACCACGGCCGCCGCCTCCGGCGCCGTCGGCGTGGTGCGCCGCGACCCGATGGCCATGCTGCCGTTCATCGGCTACCACGCCGGCGACTACTTCCGGCACTGGATCGAGATGGGCAAGGGGGCCGACGGCGACGAGGCCAAGCTGCCGAAGATCTACTACGTCAACTGGTTCCGCAAGGACGCCGAGGGCAACTTCCTCTGGCCGGGCTTCGGCGAGAACTCCCGGGTGCTCAAGTGGGTCATCGAGCGCCTGGAGGGTCGGGCCGAGGCGGTCGAGACCCCGATCGGCATGGTCCCGGCCCAGGACGCGCTCGACGTCGAGGGCCTGGACATGACCCCGGAGGACGTCCGGATCGCCCTCAAGGTCGACCCGGAGGAGTGGCGCAACGAGCTGCCGCTGGTCACCGAGTGGTTCGAGAAGTTCGGTGACAAGCTCCCCGGCGTCCTCTGGGCCGAACTGGACGCGCTGCGCGCCCGGCTCGACGCGGAGCCGCAGAAGTAGAGGTGTGACGGAAGCCCGCGCCGGGCAACACCGGATGCCATGAGGACGGCCGCCGAACCTGTCGAGGTCCGGCGGCCGTCCGCCGTCCGGGCGCTGACCACCCTGCTCGCCGTCACGGCGGCGGCCACCATCGTGGTCGAGCTGCTCAACTACTGGTACGCCCCGGAGCAGGAGTTCGGGCTGGCCGTCCGCACCGGCTGGGCCATGCTGCGGTCGCTGGGCTTCCTGGTGCTGATCGGGCACGTCAAGCGCGGCCGGGCGGTGGCGAAGCCGTTCGGCCTGATCCTGTCGGTGACCACGGTCTTCGCGGTGGGGCGGCTCGTCGTACCCCGGGCGGGGGTGCCACCGCTGCCCGGCCTGCTCGGCTTCGCGGTGCTCACGGCGCTCTGCGTCGCGGTGGTGGTGCTGCTCTACCGCTCCGAGGCGGTCGGCGGGCACCTGGTCCGGCACCGCAAGGGCCTGGTCGTCGAGGGCGGGGTGATCTCCTGGCGGGAGGTGGTCCCGAAGCGCCCGCCGGTCACCGGCTGGCTGCTCACCGCGCGGGTCGCCGCGTTCACCTACAGCCCGCTGATGCTGGTCCCGGCCCTGGTCGCGACGGGTTCCATCCTGGACGGGCGGATCAGCGCGCTGCCGGCCGTGCTGTTCTGGTTCGCCGCCGGCATCGCGGTCAGCTACGCCGTGCTCCTCTGCACCGCCTTCCTCATGCGCGACCGTCCCTGGGCCCGCAGGTTCCTGGTCGTCATCACCCTGACCACCCTCGCGCTGGACCTCCCCCTCTGCTGGTGGCTCCTGGGCGTGGACGGCCTGATCCGAGACGGCGCCCCCCTGGTGACGGCCGCCCTCCTGACCCTGTACTCCCTCCACCGCGCCGGTCACGCGCCCACCCCGCCGCCCGCCCCGTCCTCGGCGCGTTGATCAAGAAGTTTGCGTCAAATCCCGACCGTTGCCTGACGCAAACCTCTTGATCAACCCGACGAGTCGGGCCGTGCGGCGTGCGGGACGGGCCGGGGCTCGCCTCGTCTGGGTGATCATGAGGTTGGCGGCGGTGTTGATCTCCGTTGGTGCCGCCAACCTCATGATCAACGGGACTGCGTGGGGCGCGGCGGGCTGAGGTGGGGCGCACGGCGGGTCAGGATGGGGGTGTGTGGGACGTCATCGTCGTCGGGGCGGGGCCGGCCGGGGCCGCGGCGGCGCTCGGGGCGCGGCGGGCCGGCGCCCAGCGCGTGCTGCTGCTCGACCGGTACGAGTTTCCGCGGGACAAGGCGTGCGGGGACGGCATCGCGGCGCACGCGCTGGACGTCCTCGCCGAGCTGGGGGTGACCGGGGCGGTCGACGGGTACGCGCCGCTGCCCGCGCTGCGCCTGGTCGGCCCCGGTGGCGGCACGGTGGCCCGGGCGCTGCCCCGGCCCGCGTACACGGTGCCCCGGCAGGTGTTCGACGCCCGGCTGGTGGCGGCGGCGACTGCGGCCGGGGCCGAGCTGCGCCGGCACACCGTACGCACCGTGGAGGTGCGCGAGGACCGGGTGGTGCTCGACGGGGACCTGGCCGCCCGGGCGGTGGTGGGAGCGGACGGGGCCGGCTCGGTGCTGCGCCGGGTACTCGGCCACCCGGTGAACCCGGACCGGCACCTCGCGCTCGCCATCCGGGGCTACGCGCCGGCCCGCCCCGGCCCGCCCGAACAGCTCATCGTCACGTCGTCGCCGCGCTGGCCGGCGTACGCCTGGTCCTTCCCGATCGGCGACGGCCGGGCGAACGTCGGGTACGGCGAGGTGCTGCGCGGTGAGCCACTGACCCGCGCCCACCTGCTGGAGCGGCTGGCCGCCCTACTCCCCGGCACCGATCCGGCGGCGGTGACCGACCTGCGGGCGCACCACCTGCCGCTCTCCACCCACCGGCCGGCGCCCGGGCGGGGCCGGCTGGTGCTGGCCGGCGACGCGCTTTCGTTGATCAACCCGTTCACCGGCGAGGGCATCTTCTACGCGCTGCGCTCCGGTGCCCTGGCCGGCGCCGCCGCGGCCGACGCCCCGGCCGTCGCGGCCCGCCGGTACGCCGACGCGCTGCGCCACCGGCTCGGCACCCACCTGCGGCACAGCTCGGTGGCGGCCTGGCTGGCCCGGCGCCGGTGGGTGGTGGACGCGGCGGTGCGCGCCGCCCGCCGCGACGAGCGGGTCTACCGGACCGTGGTGGAGCTGGGACTCGGTGACGGACGTCTCGACGCCCGCACCCTGGCCAGGATCGGCGCCGGCCTGGCGACGGCATCGGCGCGCCGAGCCGCGCCCTGAACGCCGTCCGATGCGCCACCGAGACACTCATCTTCCGCGCGGGTCGCTACCCTGCAAGGTGATGACTCTGCGGAAACTCCTCTACTCCGTGTACGAGCGCCGGCTCACCGCGAAGCTCGCGGGCAAGCCGGTGCCCCGGCACGTCGGCGTGATGTGCGACGGCAACCGCAGATGGGCCCGGGAGATGGGCTTCGTCGACCCGAACGACGGCCACCGGATGGGCGCCGAGCGGATCAAGGAGCTGCTGCGCTGGTGCGACGCAGCCGGTGTCGGGCACGTCACGCTCTGGCTGCTCTCCACCGACAACCTGGCCCGGCCGGCCGCCGAGCTGGACCCGCTGCTCCAGATCATCGAGGACCTCACCACCGAGCTGGCCGAGGAGGGCAACCCCTGGCGGCTGCGGATGGTCGGCGCCCTCGACGTGCTGCCGGCGCACCACGCCGCCGCGCTCAAGGCGGCCGAGGAGCGCACCCGGCAGCGCAGCGGGGGCGCTCAGGTCAACATCGCCGTCGGCTACGGCGGCCGGCGCGAGATCGCCGACGCGGTCCGCTCGCTGCTGCTGGAGCACGCCGCGACCGGCGGCACGATCGAGGAGCTGGCCAACTCGATCGATGTCGACCACATCTCCGAGCACCTCTACACCAAGGGGCTGCCCGACCCGGATCTGATCATCCGGACCAGCGGCGAGCAGCGTCTCTCCGGCTTCATGCTCTGGCAGAGCGCCCACTCGGAGTTCTACTTCTGCGAGCTCAACTGGCCCGACTTCCGCCGGGTCGACTTCCTCCGCGCCCTGCGCTCCTACGCCACCCGCCAGCGCCGCTACGGCGCCTGAGGGCGCCCCCGGCCGGCCCGCCGGCCTCAGCGCAGGTGGGGAAGCGCCTCGGTGAGGAAGTCGCCGAGGGCGGCGGGGGAGTCCAGCGTGAGGTCGGCGGCGTCGGCGACCTCGTGACCGGTCTCCGGGTTCGCCACGGCGACGCAGACGCCCAGGAACTGCGGGTCGGCGGCGGCCCGGGCGCGCAGCGCCGAGAAGGCCTTGATGTCGGAGACGTCGTCGCCGAAGTACCAGGCGCCGCTGGCGTCCCGGACCACCTCGCCGATGACCATGCCCTTGTCGCGGTCGACCGGGGGCTTCAGCTCCAGCACCATGCGCCCGGCCTGGCAGCGCAGCCCCAGCGCCTCGGCCCGGGCCCGGCCCCACTCCTGCACGAGGTCGCCGAGCTGCGGCGCGGTGCGCCAGTGCAGCGCGACGGAGAGCCGCTTGAACTCCACGAGGGCGCCGGGCGGCAGTTCGGCGCGGGCCTGCTCGGCCAGGTCGGCCATGGTGGGCACCCAGGGTAGGGCGGCCGGCTCGGTGACCGTCTCGCCGCCGGAGTGGCTGTGCTCCAGGCCGTAGAGGCCGTAGAGGTCGATGCCGGCGAGCCCGCCGAGGTGGTCGCGGAGGAATTCCACCGGGCGCGCCGAGACGATGGCGATCCGGCGTACGCGGGGGGCGAGCGCCTCCAGCGCGGCGAGCACCTTCGGCGCGGGCTGGACCGCGGTGGGGTCGTCGTCGACCGGCGCGAGGGTGCCGTCGAAGTCGAAGAAGAGCACCACGTCGCCCGCGCGGGCGGCGGTGGCACGCCACGCGTGCTCGGCGTCCAACGGGGTTTTCGGCTGCTGGTTGCCCAGATTCAACGGCGGCACGCGCGACAGCGTACCCCGGTCGCGGCGGCGTATTCGTGGCCGAGATGTGACGTCGGAACGGCGCGGAATCTCAGCGTTCGGCGGCTCCCCGTCCCCGGCGCCCGAACGGCACCACGGCCGCTTCCTGCCCGTGGCTGAGCAGGTAGCCCTCCACGAAGCCGGTGTTCCGGTCGCCGGTGTGCGTCTCGATCTCGTTGAGCCGCGCCACCAGGAACTCGGTGAGCGCGCTGACCCGGTCGTTGAGCCGGTCGTGCAGCTCGGCGACGACGGCGAGGACCACCGCGGTGCCGGCCGTGATGAGCGCGAACAGGTTGACGACCACGGGAAGCTGCCCGCCGTCCAGTACGCCGACCACCACGTTGCCGGTCACGCACGATGTCACCGACACCACCGCGACCACGACTGCCAACCATTTCAGGGTCATGGACAGACCCCTCCTTCTGTCCCGCAGGGCTGGGTTCGGCTGTGTCCCGTCCCCCCGCCGATGACGAGCCCTTAGCAGTACAAACGTGGACGCTAGCCGGTCCGATCCGGCCCCGAGGCGAAACAATCGGGTCTGACCTTCCATTCTTTCGCCATCTGAGGAACTACCCGGCTTGTTTACCTCTATTTGGGGCATCGACCGGGAGGGTTGGGCGATAAGCGAGATAACGAATGGTTTCCCGGATGTGGAACTTCTCCGCGTCGGAGACGTCCGGGTCGACCAGCCGGCGCAGCAGGGCCTCGACGTCCGGGTCCATGGGCGGCGGGGTGGGGGTGGCGCGAGGGGCGGCCGCCCGGTCCCAGCCGAGGGCGGCGAACGCCACCGCCGGGTTGATCCCCAGCCCTTCGCAGAAGGCGACCACCCGCTCGGCCTCGGGGTCGCTGGCCCAGTCACCCCGGACCCAGCGGTTGATGGTCTGCCGGGAGACGCCGGTGCGCCGGGAGACCTCGGTGCCGCTCCAGGCGCGCATGGCACGCGCGTCCTCCAGGGCGCGGCGGACGAAGGTGGCGAAGGCGATCTTCCGTGCGTTCGCGGTCTCGGTCACCCCGTGACGGTACGGCCAGTCGGTCTCCTCGCCGCCGCCCGGCACGCTGCTGTCACGCCGACGTGACGGCGGTCCACCGTTCCCGGTAAACGATCCAGAGCTGTTTCTGAGGGGTGTCACCCGGGCAGAATAGATGGACGCCAGTACGGCGGTAAACAGACGAAAAGCTGATACTGTCACGCTCATGAGACAACTTACGGTGTGTCACGTGCCTGAGACGACGAGTGCTCACATGCGTCACTCCGCGGGTGTCGAGGGGGTCTCGTGACCGAGCTCGCGACCCGTGCGCAGGCCTTCGGCCTGATCGCCGAGGGGGTGACCGCCGGCCTGAGCGCCCCCTGGCGCCTCTACCTGGCGCGGGGCTGCCGCTACCTCTCCCTCAGTGTCGGGGACCGCGACGAGTGGGACGCCTGGCGGACCCACCTCGGCTGTCCCGAGCTGAGCGTCCGGGTCTACGAGGCCGGCGGCGAGATCCGCCGGGCCTCGGTCGCCGAGGTGATCGTCGACGGCTGCCGGATCAGCGTCGAGCTGGTCGAGGAGGTCAGCACCGCCGACCTGGAGCGGCTGCTGGTCGTCGACCCGCTCCCCGGGGCGGACGAGCGATGAGCCCCTTTCTCGCCGTCGTGCTGGTCCTCGTGCTCGGCTCGACCTGCTATGCGGCGGGCCGGCTGCACGGCCAGCTCAGCTACCGGATCGGCTACCGGTTCGGCTACCGCCAGGGTTACTTCGACGGGGACCGGGGCGCCTGGCACCGGCGCCGTCGGGACGCCCAGGCCGCGATCGCCTCGGCACTGGTCGGTCCGGCCCCGGCCGCGGTGACCACCACCACGACCGGGCGCACGAGGCCGTTCGCGGGTACGGCCGTCCCCGCCGCGGTCACCGCCCGCACCGCCTCCGGCCCGGCGCTGCGGGCCACTGCCACCGCCACCGCCCAGCTCGGTGGGCTGGCCGCCCGGCAGGGCACCACGTACACCGGCTCCTCGTTCGGCGCGGCCGGCGGCGGGCCGCGGACCGGGACCCTGGTCCGGCGGCAGGGCTGAGGTCCGCCCCAGACGCGGTGTGCCGTCCGCGGCGGACGCGCACCGTCGGAGCCGCCCGTCAGACCGGTGACGGTGGCTCCGCCGGCCGGGATGCGCGCAGGGGGCATGCATCCCGGCCGGTTCCGCCGTCGTTCATCTCCCGGTCGGGTGTGATCCACTCGCACCACTAGCCGACCGGGCCTCCGGCGATTAGCGTCTAGGCATGGCACGGGGTTTTCCCGGGCCGGCCGGACAGCCCGGACCTGCGACCTCGCGCACGGGGCCCGCATCCGACCCCGTGTCCCACCGGGCACCGGAAGAGGCGGAACTCGGGTGGCCGGGTGCCCATCCGCGGAGCAGGCCTGTGACCACTCGCCGTACCCCCGCCGGTGCCGACCAGAACCCGGCCGCGACCGCCACGACCCGCCGGACCACCCGCAGCCGCCGCACGGCCGCCGCGCCCGCCGGCGCCGAGGAGCCCCGACCAGCCGGCCAGGCCTTCGTCCTGGACACCTCGGTCCTCCTCTCCGACCCGGCGGCTTTCCACCGCTTCGCAGAGCACGAGGTGGTGCTGCCGCTGGTGGTGATTTCCGAACTGGAGGGCAAGCGCCACCATCCCGAGCTGGGCTGGTTCGCCCGGCAGTCGTTGCGCATGCTGGACGAGCTGCGGGTGCGGCACGGCCGGCTCGACCGGCCGGTGCCCGCCAACGACCAGGGCGGCACCCTCCGGGTGGAGCTGAACCACACCGACGACGGGGTGCTGCCGCCCGGGTTCCGGAACGAGTCGAACGACGCCCGGATCCTCTCGGTGGCGCTCAACCTCGCCGCCGAGGGCCGCGAGGTCACGCTCGTCAGCAAGGACATGCCGCTGCGGGTGAAGGCGGCCTCGGTCGGCCTGCGGGCCGACGAGTACCGGCACGGTCAGGCCAGCGACCCGACCTGGACCGGAATGGCCGAGCTGGAGCTGGCCGAGGAGGAGATCGGCCGGCTCTACGCGGGGGAGGCGCTCGACCTCGACGTGGCCGCCGGCCTGCCCTGCCACACCGGCCTCGTGCTGCACTCGGCGCGGGGCTCGGCGCTCGGCCGGGTGCTGCCCGACAAGACCGTCCGGCTGGTGCGGGGCGACCGGGAGGCGTTCGGCGTGCACGGCCGCTCGGCGGAGCAGCGGGTGGCCCTCGACCTGCTCCTGGACGAGTCGATCGGCATCGTCTCGCTGGGCGGCCGGGCCGGCACGGGCAAGTCCGCGCTGGCCCTCTGCGCCGGCCTGGAGGCGGTGATGGAGCGCCGCCGGCACAAGAAGGTCGTCGTGTTCCGCCCGTTGTACGCGGTCGGCGGCCAGGAACTGGGCTACCTGCCCGGGTCCGAGTCGGAGAAGATGTCGCCCTGGGCGCAGGCCGTCTTCGACACCCTCGGCTCGGTGGTGCACGAGAACGTGCTGGAGGAGGTCACCTCGCGGGGCCTGCTGGAGGTCCTGCCGCTCACCCACATCCGCGGCCGGAGCCTGCACGACGCCTTCGTCATCGTCGACGAGGCGCAGTCGCTGGAGCGCGGTGTCCTGCTGACCGTGCTGTCCCGGATCGGCCAGGGGTCGCGGGTGGTGCTCACCCACGACGTGGCCCAGCGGGACAATCTGCGGGTCGGCCGGCACGACGGGGTGACCGCGGTGATCGAGGCGCTGAAGGGTCATCAGCTCTTCGCGCACGTCACTCTCAGCCGTTCGGAGCGTTCGCCCATCGCCGCGATGGTCACCGATCTGCTGGAGGACATTCCGCTCTGAGGCTGACCTTTGCCCTATTTTGCGGGCATTCTTTGTGTGGCGCAGATCACAATCGGCCTCCTTGGTTTCCCATCGGCCTCACTGTGCGCAATGGTGTCCAACGAGCGCCTCAGCACCACCAAGATCGTTGAGCATCGTTCGCCACGACCCGGCGGGAGAGCCACGAACACCGGTGCGTCGGCTGCGACCGCGAGGGTCGGGGCGCTCACGGCACCGCCACGGCCGCTCCCAGGGCCGGGCGTCGCGCCGTGTCCTTGCCCCCGACGAAGGGACACTTCGTGAGTCGGCTGTGGAGCCGGTTCGGCGCCCGTACGGCCGCTGTCGCACTGCTCTCCGTGGGCGTTGCGGGCGGCTTCTATCTGGGCGAAGACCGACAGACCCAGCAACAGGGCCTGACCGCGCAGGTCGGCCTGGAGGTCGACCGGACGGAGTACGCGTACCAGCGCGACCGCCAGGCCGACCACCGCCTGGTGTCGGCCAAGCAGCGGGCCGCCGAGTACCAGGCGAAGCTGCGCGCCGCTGCGGCGGCCAAGGAGGCCGCCGAGCGGGCCAAGGAGGCCGAGGCGGCGGCCGCGTCCCGCAAGAAGGAGCGGGAGGCCGCGGAGAAGGCGGCGGCCAAGCCGTACGACGGGCCGATCCCGGCCTCCTGCGAGGAGTTCAGCGGCAACCGCAAGATCGGTTGCGCGATCATGCTCGACGAGGGCTTCGGCATCGACCAGTTCCCCTGTCTGGACAAGCTCTGGACGAAGGAGAGCGGCTGGAACCACAAGGCCTACAACGAGGGGTCCGGCGCGTACGGGATCCCGCAGGCCCTGCCGGGCAGCAAGATGGGCTCGGTGGCCGACGACTGGAAGACCAACCCGGCCACCCAGATCAAGTGGGGCCTCGGCTACATCGAGGGCCGTTACGACGACCCGTGCGGTGCCTGGGCGCACTCGCAGAGCTCCGGCTGGTACTGATCGGACACCGACGGCGGGGCGTGCGGAGATTCGCACGCCCCGCCGTCGTCGTGTCACCGCTCGGGTGGCGGTACGCCGCGATTGCTGATAGCACTTGACGGGTGACCTGGCGAGACGGCCCGACGGGCGGCGACCCCCACCGGTTCGGCACCGAGGCGTTCTACGCCTCGCTCGGCCGGGCCTTCGTCGCCATGTGCGCGGTCGTGCCGGTGCTGTTCCTCATCGAGGCCGTCGACGTGGGCCTGCGCGCCGACCTCGACGTCACCGCGGGCATCATCCCGCACCGCATCCAGGGGCTCGACGGCGTCTTCTTCTCGCCGTTCCTGCACGCCGGCTGGAACCACCTCTACAGCAACAGCATCCCGCTGATCCTGCTCGGCACCTTCGTGCTGGCCGCCGGCACCCGCCGGTTCCTCTGGTCCACGCTGGTGATCATTCTGGTCAGCGGCCTGGGTGTCTGGTTCACCGGCTCGCCCAACTCGGTGGTGGTGGGTGCGAGTGGCGTGATCTTCGGCTACCTCGGCATCCTGCTCACCCGCGGCATCGTCGAGCGCAGCTGGTGGAACTTCGCCGTCGTGCTGCTCGTCGGCCTGCTCTACGGCTGGCAACTGCTCGGCATCCTGCCCACCGACGAGCGCATCTCCTGGCAGGGGCACCTGTTCGGGCTGCTCGGCGGGGCCGTCGCGGCGGTGCTGTTCCGCCGCCGGACGGACGTGGGGCAGCGGGACCCGCTCGGGTCACCCCCGGTCACGCTGTCCTGACGGCACGTCCATCCGCCGGCGGGACGTGCTTGCCCGCGGCCACCGCCCCGCCTACCGTCGAGATCAGCACGCGTTGATCCCCTGGCGAAGTGACGGGACGGTACGCCATGCGCGAGGTCGATGTCGCCGTGATCGGGGCCGGCCCCGCCGGGCTGTTCGCCGCCTACTACGCCGGGTTCCGCGGGCTCTCCGTGGCCGTGATCGACGCGCTGCCCGAGCCGGGTGGCCAGGTCACCGCCATGTACCCGGAGAAGCTCATCCTCGACGTCGCCGGGTTCCCCGCCATCAAGGGGCGGGAGCTGGTGGCCAACCTCGTCGCCCAGGCCGCGCCCTTCCGCCCGGAGTACCTGCTCGGGGTGCGGGCGGAGAAGCTGTCGTACCTGGACGGGCGGCCGGTGCTCGGGCTGGCCGGCGGTGACCAGCTGCGCTGCGGCGCGGTGCTGGTGACCGGCGGGCTGGGCAGCTTCACGCCCCGGCCGCTGCCGGTGGCGGACAGCTTCGTGGGCGCCGGGATCGTCTACTTCGTACCGCAGCCGACCGAGCTGACCGGCCGCGACGTGCTCATCGTGGGCGGCGGCGACTCGGCGTTCGACTGGGCCGTGACGCTGGCCCCGATCGCCCGCTCGGTGACCCTCGTGCACCGGCGCGACCGGTTCCGCGCGCACGCCTCGACCGTCGACCGGGTGCGCGCGCTGCCGGTGCGGATCGTGGTCAACGCCGAGGTGAGCCGGCTGCACGGGGAGGACCGGGTCACCGGCGCCGAGCTGACCGTGCGCGGCGGCGCGGTGGAGACCCTGCCGGTGGACACCGTGGTCGCCGCGCTCGGGTTCACCGCCGACCTGGGTCCGCTCGCCGAGTGGGGGCTGAACCTGGACCGGCGGCACATCGTGGTCGACAGCGCCATGGCCACGAACCTGCCCCGGGTCTTCGCGGCCGGCGACATCACCGACTACCCGGGCAAGGTCCGGCTGATCGCCACCGGCTTCGGCGAGGCGGCCACCGCGATCAACAACGCCGCGGTCGTCATCGACCCGAGCGCGCACCTCTTCCCGGGCCACTCCTCCGACGGCACCTGACCGGCGGCCCTGCCGGGGCTCAGGCGGGCAGGCCGATCAGGTCGGCCATCAGCCCGGTCTGGTGGTCGAAGTACTCGTCGCGATGCGGCAGCATCCGGTTGATCCGGCCGAACAGCTCGAAGCTGATCAACCCGAAGAGCTGGGTCCAGCCGGCCATGGCGCGGGCCAGCAGCGCGGGCGGCAGGTCCACCTCGATCAGGGCGGCCAGTTCGGCCACGTCCGACCGCAGCGGTTCGGGCAGTTCCTCGCCGGACGGGTGGAGCCGGCCGCCGGCCACCCCGTCGCGGAGGATGCCGACCAGGGTCATCGGGGGACGCTGGGCCGGCGCCACGGTGTCGTCGGGTGCCGCGTAGCCGGGGACGGGGCTGCCGTAGAGCAGGGCGTACTCGGCGGGATGGGCCAGCGCCCAGGCCCGGGCGGCCCGGCACACGGCGTGCCAGCGCCCGCGCAGGTCCGCCCGGTCGGCGCCGGCGTCGGCCGCCTCCACCGCGTCGCCGAGCGCCTCGTACCCCTCGAGGATCAGTGCGGTGAGCAGGTCGTCGCGGCTGGGGAAGTAGCGGTAGATCGCCGAGGAGACCATGCCCATGTCGCGGGCGACCGCCCGGAGTGAGAGGTTCGCGCCGTCGGTGGCCAGGTGGCGGCGGGCGACCGCCTTGATCTCGTCGATCATGCCGGCGCGGACCCGGGCGCGGAGCGAGGGAGCGACCATGCCCCCACTCTGCCACGGAAGAGAGCGCCAATCAAAACCGAGAGCGCTGCTCTTGACGGATCGGCCCTGCGTGGGTCATGCTCTGCTGCGAGAGCGGTGCTCTCAGATCGGATCTCTGCTTCGAAGGGTGGCCCTCATGGCCCTGCACGTGATCGTCGGCGCCGGACCCGTCGGCACCGCCACCGCCCGCCTCCTCGCCGAGCGCGGCGACCGGGTGCGGGTGGTGACCCGCCGCGGCACCGGCCCGGCGCACCCCGCCGTCGAGCGGATCGCCGCCGACGCCGCCGACGCGGACCGGCTGACCGCGCTGACGGAGGGCGCGGTGGCGCTGCACAACTGCGCCAACCCGGCGTACCACCGGTGGCCGCTGGACTGGCCGCCGCTGGCCGCCTCGCTGCTCACCGCCGCCGAGCGGACCGGCGCGGTCCTCGCCACGGTCGGCAACCTCTACGGGTACGGCCCCGTCGACGGCCCCATGACCGAGGCGACCCCGCTCGCCTCGACGGGCACGAAGGGTCGGGTCCGCAACCGGATGTGGGCCGACGCGCTGGCCGCGCACCGGGCCGGCCGGGCCCGGATCACCGAGGTGCGCGGCTCCGACTACCTCGGCGCCGACGGGACCTCGCTGGCCATGATGGTGCTGCCCCGGGTACTCGCCGGGCAGCGGGTGTTCCTGCCGGTCGACTGGGACGCCCCGCACACCTGGACGTACATTCCGGACGTCGCCCGTACCCTGGTCGCCGCCGCGACCGACGAGCGGGCCTGGGGGCGGGCCTGGCACGTGCCCAGCGCACCCGCCGTCTCGATGCGGGACCTCGCCGGACGCGCCGCGGCCCTGGTCGGCGCGCCCGCGCCGCGACTGACCCGGATGCCGTACCCGGTGCTCTGGCTCGGCGGGCTGGCCAACCCGTTCGTCCGGGAACTGCGGGAGACGGCCTACCAGTTCGACCGCCCGTACGTGCTGGACTCGACCGCCGCGACCGCCACCCTCGGCGTCGAGGCCACGCCGCTGGACCGGGCCGTCAAGGAGACGGTGGCGGCGCTGCGGGGTTGACCGGCCGCGGCGGCGGCCCGAGCGCGGCGACCAGCACCGCGACCAGGGTCAGCGCCGCACCCAGCAGGGTGGTCGGCGTGGGGTGCGAGGCGGCGGTGGGCAGCAGCAGGTCCAGCAGGACGGCGCCGACGACCTGCCCGGCGATGGTGGCCAGGCCGAGCAGCAGCACCCCGGTGAACCGGACGATGGCGGCGGCCAGCGCGATGAACACGATGCCGATGGGGCCGCCCAGGTAGAGCCACGGTTCGGCCGGGAAGCCGCCGGCCGGGCGGCCCCGGACCGTGACCTCCACCGCGAGGGTGGCGAGCAGCGCCGCCGTGCCCACGGTGAAGTTGACCAGCGTGGCGGTCAGGGCGCTGCCGGTGGCCCCCCGGACCCGGCCGTTCACCGCCTGCTGCCAGGCGATGCCCACCCCGGCCGCCAGCGGCAGCAGGGCCAGCGCCAGGGCGCCCGGGTCGCCGAGCCGGTCGCCCACCGCCAGCAGCACGGCCACCACCGTCAGCAGCGCGCCGACCAGCCGGTTCGGGGTGACCGGCTGCCGCCCGGTCGGGCCGATCCCGGCCCGGTCGACGAGCAGGCTGCTGCCGGACTGCCCGGCCACCACGGCGACGGTGAACACCGCCACGCCGAGGGTGCCGATGGTCAGGCCCTGGGTGGCGACCAGGAAGGCGCCGCAGACCCCGCCGAGGCACTGCCACGGCCGCAGCGAGCCGTCCCGCAGCGCGGCCCGCAGGGCGGCCAGGCCCCGCCGGCCGCCGGGGGAGGCGGGGACCAGCACGAGCAGCACCAGCAAGCCCAGGCCGAACGAGACCACCGCGGCGGCGATCCCGTCGGCCAGCCGTACGCCGAGCTCGCCGTTGATCCGGGACTGGACGGCCACCGCGACCCCCGAGGCGGTGGCCAGCCCGGTGCCGGCGATCCGCCGCGTGGTCGGCAGTGTCGGGGTCGCCGCCGTCCCGGTCGCGGTCACTCCTGCTCGGCCAGGGGGCGCCCGTCGAAGTCGACCGCCGAGTAGAGGGCGAGCTTCTCCAGCCGGTGGTAGGAGTCGATCACCCGGATCGTGCCGCTCTTGGAGCGCATGACGATCGACTGGGTGTAGGCCCCGCCCGCCCGGTAGCGCACCCCGCGCAGCAGGTCACCCGAGGTGACGCCGGTAGCCACGAAGAAGCAGTTGTCGCCCGTGACCAGGTCGTCGGTGAACAGCACCCGGTCCAGGTCGTGCCCGGCGGCCAGCGCCTTCTCCCGCTCCTGCTCGTCCTTGGGCCAGAGCTTGGCCTGCATCATGCCGCCCATGCACTTCAGGGCGCAGGCTGCCGTGATGCCCTCCGGGGTGCCGCCGATGCCCATGAGCACGTCGACGTCGGACTCGCCCCGGGCCGCCGCGATGGCGCCGGCGATGTCGCCGTCGGAGATGAACCGGATGCCCGCCCCGGTCCGCCGGATCTGCTTCACCAGGTCGTCGTGGCGCGACCGGTCCAGCACGCAGACCGTCACCTCGGCGGGGTCGGTGCCCTTGACCTTGGCGATCCGGCGGATGTTCTCGGCCACCCCGGCGTTGATGTCGACCACGTCGGCGTACATCGGGCCGACCGCGAGCTTCTCCATGTAGAAGACGGCGCTCGGGTCGAACATCGCGCCCCGCTCGGCGACCGCGAGCACGGCCAGCGCGTTCGGCATGCCCTTGCTCATGAGCGTGGTGCCGTCGATCGGGTCGACCGCCACGTCCACCTCGGGCCCGGTCCCGTCGCCGACCTCCTCGCCGTTGAAGAGCATCGGGGCGTTGTCCTTCTCGCCCTCGCCGATCACCACGACACCGCGCATCGGGATCGAGTTGATGAGCTTGCGCATGGCGTCGACGGCGGCTCCGTCGCCGCCCTCCTTGTCGCCCCGGCCGACCCAGCGGCCGGCGGCCATGGCCGCGGCCTCGGTCACCCGGACCAGGTCGAGGGCGAGGTTACGGTCGAGATCCTGGGGCGTCCGCGTCCTGGTGGTTGTCATGACGGCTTCCTCCTCGCGACGTTGCGGGGTGGACCGGCGGGATGCGGCCGTCGCCGCCGCCGGTTTTGTCGCTGATCCTCACACGATCTCAGGTTCGACGCCGGAGCGGGGCGGAGGAGGCCAGGATCACGTCACCCGGACGGCTGCGAGAATGGCGGGGTGGAACCCGCACAGCCTGCCGACCGCACACCGACCGACGCCACTCCGCCCGACGGCCAGCCGCCGGTGCGCCCGGCCGCCGGGGCCACCCCGCCGGCCGCGGAACCGGCCCTCGTCGAGTCGACCGGCATCACGCCGCCGGCCGACGCCGGGGAGCAGCCCGCGCCGCCCCCGCGGAAGGAGAAGGCCCGGTCCGAGCGGTCACCCAAGGACATGGCGCTGTCGTTGCTGGTCCTGCTGGTCCCGATCGCCCTGCTGCTCGCCTTCTACCGGGGCTTCCTCGGCGGTGACGAGCCGGTCACCGTCGACCCGGCGCCCGCCGTCGAGCAGGCCCGCGCGGCCAACGCCTTCCCGGTCGCCGAGCCGCAGGGGTTGGGCTCCGACTGGCGTACGGTCAGCGCCCGCTACCAGACCGACGCGGGCGTCGGGACGCTGCGCATCGGCTACGTGACCCCGGAGGGCCGGGGCGCGCAGCTGGTGGAGAGCAACGCGCCGGCGGAGAAGCTGCTGCCGGCCGAGCTGAGCGGTGGCCAGCCGCAGGGCCCGGCCGACCTGCCCGGCGGCACGAGCTGGCAGCGGTACACGGCCCGGGGCAACGAGCAGGCCCTCGTCCTGCTCGAGCCGAACCGCACCGTGATCGTGGTGGGCGACGCCGGTGAGGCGGAGCTGCGCGAGCTGGCCACCGCGCTGCGCTGACCGCTCCCGCACCGGACAGGGATTGCGGAACACCGCTTCAGGGAACAGAAGGGGGCACGAGCCCGCCGGAGCCGACCACACCGGCCGGACCGGGCTCGTGCGCCGGAGCCGGCGTCCGGGCTGCGGCGCCCCGACTCCGGCACCTCCGTGGGCCGGACGACCCACCTGGAGAGGTTGACGTGAAGATTCGACGCTTCAGCGCCACCGCGTTCGCCGCGGCGCTGCTCATCCCCGGCCTGGCCGCGTGCAACGACAACGGGACCGCCGGCGTAGGGGCCTCCGCGACCCCGGCCGCCTCGGGCAGCATCGCTCCGAGCGGCACGCCCGCCGGCGACGCCAAGCAGGCCCTTCTCGACTCCACCAACGCGATCCGCGAGGGGAACTTCCGGTTCAGCATGTCCGGCGCGGGCTCCACCGCCGAGGGGCAGGTGCACGAGCCCACCCAGAGCGCCGAGATGCGGATGACGATCGGCGACCCGTCGTCGGACCTCATGATGAAGCTGGACCTGGTCCACTACAAGCCGGACAGCTGGGTCAAGCTGGAGCTGGGCGGCAAGGCCGCCGCCAGCGTGCCCGGGCTGAAGAACCTCAACCTCGGCAAGTACCAGCACCTCGACCAGACCCGGATCCAGGGCAACCGGGCGCTCGGCTTCGACTTCGACAAGCTCGACCCGGCCGGCAGCGCGGTGCTGACCCAGGGTGTCACCGAGGTCCGGCAGACCGGCGAGGGCGCGTACGCGGGCACCGTCGACGTGTCGAAGGCGGCCGAGGCGGGCTCGCTCGACCCGGCGGTGATCACCGCGCTCGGCGCGCAGGCCCAGTCGGTGCCCTTCACCGCCAAGGTCGACCCGCAGGGCCGGCTCAGCGAACTGGTGCTCCAGATCCCGGCCGCCGGGCAGAGCGCCGCGCAGGACGTGAAGATCACCTACACGGACTACGGCAACGCTGCCGCCGCGCAGAAGCCCCCGGCCGACCAGGTCGTCGAGGCGCCCGCGGAGTTCTACAACCTGTTCAAGTGACCGGGCCGGCGGGGCGGCTCCGGCCGTCCCGCCGCTCAGTCCTCGGTGCGCTGCCGGGCGGCGTCGATGCGCTCCCGGGCGCCGTCGAGCCAGCGCTGGCAGATCCCGGCGAGCTGCTCGCCGCGCTCCCAGAGCGCCAGCGACTCCTCCAGCGAGGTGCCGCCCGCCTCCAGCCGCTCGACCACCGAGGCCAGCTCGGCGCGGGCCTGCTCGTAGCTGAGCCGCTCGTCCTTCGTCGTGTCAGTCATCGGGTCCCATTTCATCAGCCGTCCACGGTGGCGGTCAGCTCGCCCTCGGCGAGGCGGACCCGCAGCGGGTCACCCTTGGCCACCTCGGACGCGGCGCGGACCACGTGCCCGTCGCCGCGCTGGACGATGGCGTAGCCCCGGTCGAGGGTGGCCGCGGGGGAGAGGGCGCGCAGCCGCGCCAGGGTGTGCCGCAGGTCGTCGCCGGCGGCGCCGAGCCGGTGGTCCAGGCAGCGGCCGGCCCGGTCGCGCAGCGCCGCGACGTCGGTGGCCCGCTGGTCGACCATCACCTGCGGGCGGGCCAGCACCGGCCGGGACCGCAGCAGGTCGAGCCGGTGCCGCTCCCGGTCGACCAGGTTGCGCACCGCCCGCTCCAGCCGGGACCGGGCCTGGCCGATGAGGCGGACCTCCTCGGCCAGGTCGGGCACGATGCGCTTGGCCGCGTCGGTCGGCGTGGAGGCGCGTACGTCGGCGACGTAGTCGAGCAGCGGCGTGTCGGTCTCGTGGCCGATCGCGCTGACCACCGGCGTGCGGCAGGCGAAGACCGCCCGGCACAGCGCCTCGTCGGAGAAGGGCAGCAGGTCCTCGATGCCGCCGCCGCCCCGGGCGATGATGATCACATCGACCGTCGGATCGGCGTCGAGCACCTTGAGTGCGCCCACGATGTCGGGCACGGCGCTCGGCCCCTGCACCGCCACGTTGACCGTGCGGAACTCGACGGCCGGCCAGCGGCGGCGGGCGTTGGTCAGCACGTCGCGCTCGGCGGCCGAGGCCCGGCCGGTGATCAGCCCGATCCGGCCGGGCAGGAACGGCGGCCGGCGCTTGCGGGCCCGGTCGAAGAGCCCCTCGGCGGCCAGCAGCTTCTTGAGCTTCTCCAGCCGGGCCAGCAGCTCGCCGAGCCCGACCTGGCGGATCTCGTCGGCGCGCAGGCTGAGCGTGCCCCGGGCGGCGTAGAACTCGGGCTTGGCGTGCAGGACCACCCGGGCGCCCTCGGCCAGCTCCGGCGCGCCCGCGTCGAGCACGTCGCGGTTGGTGGTGACGGTCAGGCTGAGATCCGCCGACGGGTCACGCAACGTCAGGAAGACGGTGCTCGCTCCGGGCCGGCGGCTGATCTGCGCGACCTGCCCGTCGACCCACACCCACCCCAGCCGGGCGATCCAGGCCCCGATCTTCTGGCTCACCACCCGGACCGGCCACGGCTCCTCGGACGTGCTCCGTTCCCCCTCGCTCACCCGCCCACCCTAAGCCCCACCCCCGACGCCACCCGCGTCGATCATGAGGTTGACGGCGATGTCGATCTCCGTAACCGCCGCCAACCTCATGATCGACGCCTCGGGCGGGGCGGCCAGAGGGGTCGCAGCCGCAGTCGGCGGAAATCGGGGCACGTACGATGGTCGGGTGACTGACGCTGAGACGACTCCCCGGACCGGCAAGCGCGTGCTCCTGGCCAAGCCCCGCGGCTACTGCGCGGGCGTGGACCGGGCGGTGCAGACCGTCGAGGAGGCGCTCAAGCTCTACGGCGCGCCGATCTACGTCCGCAAGCAGATCGTGCACAACAAGCACGTGGTGCAGACGCTGGAGGCCAAGGGCGCGATCTTCGTGGAGGAGAACGAGGAGGTGCCGGAGGGCGCCACCGTCATCTTCTCCGCGCACGGCGTGGCGCCCGAGGTCTACGAGCAGGCCCGGACCCGCTCGCTCAAGGCCATCGACGCGACCTGCCCGCTGGTCACGAAGGTGCACCAGGAGGCCCGGCGGTTCGCCGCCGAGGACTACGACATCCTGCTGATCGGCCACGAGGGGCACGAGGAGGTCGTCGGCACCGCCGGTGAGGCACCCGCGCACATCCAGCTGGTCGACGGCCCGGACGGCGTCGACAAGGTCACCGTGCGGGACCCGAACAAGGTCGTCTGGCTCTCCCAGACCACCCTCTCGGTCGACGAGACCCTGGAGACCGTGGCCCGGCTCAAGCAGCGGCTGCCGCTGCTCCAGTCGCCGCCCAGCGACGACATCTGCTACGCCACCTCCAACCGGCAGCACGTGGTGAAGGAGATCGCCCCGGACTGCGACGTGGTGATCGTGGTGGGCTCGCGGAACTCCTCCAACTCGGTCCGCCTCGTCGAGGTGGCGCTGGACGCCGGCGCCCGGGCGGGGCACCTGGTCGACTTCGCGCACGAGATCGACGACGCCTGGTTGGAGGGCGCCCGCACCGTGGGGCTCACCTCCGGCGCCAGCGTCCCGGACGAGCTGGTCCAGCAGGTGCTCGCGCATCTCGCCGAGCGCGGCTTCGCCGACGTCGAGGAGGTCACGACCGCCAACGAGCGGCTGACCTTCTCGCTGCCGCAGGAGCTCAAGCGGGACCTGAAGGCCGCCGCGGCCCGCGGCTGACCGGCCGGAACGAAACCCGTGCCGGCCGCGTCCAACCCGTCATGAAGACTCCTCGGACGGTTCTCGTCGCCCTGCTGGCCGGCGCGGCGCTGACCGCCTGCGCCGGTCCGGGCAGCGAGCCCGCCGGCCCCAGCCCGACGGGAGCCGCCCCGGTGACCAGCCAGCCCGACCCCGCACCCAGCGTGAGCCCGAGCCACCCCGACCCCACCTGGAAGGGCGGCCCGTCGAAGCCGCCCGGCCCGGGCGCCACCACCCTGAGCGGGACGATCCGCGCCGGTGTCGAGCCGAACTGCCTGCTGCTCGACGACAACCTGCTGATCGGCGGCCCGCGCGACCTGCTCAAGCCCGGCACCCGGGTCGAGGTCACCGGCCGCTCGGAGCCGGGCATGGTGACCACCTGCCAGCAGGGCACCCCGTTCGTCGTCGAATCCGCCCGCCGCGCCTGACGCGAGCAGGGCGCCGGAACGGCAGGAGCCCCGCCCCCGGGTTGGGGGCGGGGCTCCTGAATTCAGCGGGTCAGTTGACCGCACCGACCTCCACCGAGCCGCGGCCGACGACCGCGCCCTCGACGGTGGTGACGGCGAGGTCACCGTAGAGCTCCCGCCCGGCGGCCGGGGTGGCGTTGGCGGTCACCGTGCCGGTCAGGGTGGCGGTGGCGCCGTTGGCCAGGGCCAGCGGGGTGCTGGGGGCGGAGAGCGAACCCAGCGCCGGGGCGGCGAACGAGTCGCGGTAGTCGTACGCGGTGGTCGGGTCGCTCACCGCGTAGCCGTCGATGACGACCCGGTAGGTGCCGGCGGCCGGGTTGGTCAGGGTGACCGCCTCCTCCGAGTCACCGTCGGCCGACTGGCCCACCCGGGTCGCGCCGAGGAAGACCGACAGGTCCAGGTCGGCGCTCAGGTCGGACGGGTTGCCGATCCGGGCGGTGAACGAGGTGGCGCCCGCCGGGACGTCCACCGTGTATTCCTGGCGAGCGCCCTCGGCGATGCTCGGCCGCTCGGCGTGCACGCTGGCGAGCGGGCCGCCGACGCCGGTCACCTGGACCGGGCCGAAGGCGTTGGTCAGGCTCCAGCTCACCTCGGTCGGGGTGCCGGCGGTCACCGACGGCAGCTCGACCACGGCCGGCTCGACCGTGACGCCCTGCACCCGCGCCTGGAGCTGGAACGGGTTGTCCAGCGCCGGCGAGGTGCGCCGCGCCTCCACCTCGATCTCCCAGACGCCCGGGATCGGGTTCTGGTAGTCCCGCTCCTGCGGCTTGCAGGCGGCGGCGTCGGAGAAGTTGGTGTAGCAGGCGGTGCTCGCGGTGCTCTCGACCGGCACGCCGTACGGGTTGATGGCGATGAACCGGGTCTGCGAACCGGTGGCGATGCCGGAGAGGTTGACCTGCAGCGCGCCCGCGCCCTCCGGAACCGTCACGAAGTACGAGGTGAAGCTGTTCCGCTCGACCGAGCCGCCGGTGGCGAACGAGTAGGCCGGTGCGGAGACCGCGGTCGAGGCGACCACGACGGTGGCGACCTCGAAGTCGACCACGGAGGTGGCCGGATCGTCGACGGTCATGATGGCGCCGTGCGCGCCGGCGGTCAGCGGCTTGGCCTTCACCTTGACGGTGACGGTCTTGTTGAGCGGCAGCCACACGACCGCCGGGGCCGAGAAGGTGCCGTCGTTGCCGCGGAACGCGACGGTGTGCTTGAGGCCCTTGTTCGGGCCGCTGGTGCGGGTCAGCTTGACCTCGTAGTAGCGGCTCTCCTTGACCTTCTGCCCGCCGTCGCCGGCCGCGCAGCGGTTGTAGATGCCGGTGCCCACGTTCGGGTTCGGCTCGAACTGGCCGGAGTCCTTGTTGTACTTCGTGAGGTTGCCCGACAGCTCGGTGCAGACCGGCGCCGCGGAGGTGTAGGTCCGGGTCTGCACGCCCGCGGCGAGCAGGTTCCACGCGCCCGGCACGTTGAACATGCCGTAGCCCTGCGCGTACGTCGGGACGCCCGCGATCGGCTTGGCGGAGGTGTAGATGGCCCGGCGCAGCGCGGCCGGGGTGACGCCCTTGTCGGAGGCCTTGGCCGCCGAGAGCAGCAGTGCGGCGGCGCCGGTGGCCTGCGGCGAGGCCATCGAGGTGCCGTTCAACATCTGGTAGCCCGGGGGCAGCGGGTAGCCGGCCTCGGGGACCGGGTTGCCGGGCTGCCAGGTCGGCGCCGTGGAGATGGCCGAGCCGGGGGCGGTCACGTTGGGCTTGAAGCCGCCGTCCTCACGCGGGCCGCGGGAGGAGAAGTTGAACAGCGCGTTCTCCTTGCGGACCACGGAGCCGTAGTTGGCCAGCCAGGTGTCCTTGCTGACGTTCGCGGCGACGCTGACCACGTTGCTGGCGACGGAGGGGTCGCCGACGGTGTTCAGGCCCGGGCCGGAGTTGCCGGCCGAGATGAACATCTGCACGCCGTAGGTGTCGATCAGCGTGTCGTAGAGGTTGGCGCGGGCGTTGGAGCCGTCGTTGAGCGCCGGCAGGCCACCGATCGACATGTTGACCACGTCGACCTTGCGGTTGACCACGAGGTCGACCATGCCGGTGGTGAGCGCCGCGGCGGTGCAGCCGCCGCCCCACGAGCAGGCCCGGGCGGAGACCAGCTTGGCACCGGGGGCGGCGCCGTCGAAGGCGCTGTTGCCCAGCATGTCGTTGGCGGCGGTGATGCCGGCGACGTGGGTGCCGTGGGTGGCCTCGATGATGCCGATGTTCACGTAGTCGACCAGGCCGGGGCCGCCGGCCGGGGTGGTGTCGACGTCCTCGCGGTATTCCACGACGAACGGCATCTGGTCGCGTACCGCGGTGGCCGGGTTGTCGGTGCCGAAGTGGCCGACCTGGAACTTCTCCTTGTACGGCCGCATCACCTCGTCATCGGTGAAGTCGCGGTTCTGGTTGACGTCCACCCGGATGTCGTGGTTCACGGGGTTGTAGAGGATGCCCCACGAGTCGGTGGTGTCGCCGTCCCGGTTGACGTCACCAGCCGGGTCGCTGCCGGCCGTGATCGACTCGCGGAAGGTGTTGAAGCGGTAGGTGCCGGCGGGAGCGGTCCAGGTGACGGCGGAGGCGCCGGTGCCGGTCGTGAAGGACGGGCCCGCGACCTCGGTGATCATCGAACGCCAGGTGGCGTCCTCCAGCGGGTCCGTCGCGGTGACCCAGTCGACGATCTTGCGCTCGCCGGTGGTGGTCTTCTGCAGCGCCGGCTGGTCCAGGTCGATCCCGGAGTCCATGATGCCGATGGTGACGCCGCGGCCGTCCCACGTCGGGTGCGCGGCCTTGAAGGCCTCCGCGCCGGTCTCGTTCGTGGGCATGTACGGGTTGACCGCACCGGTGTCGGCGCCCGGGCCGGCCAGGGTCGCGCCCTGCGCGGCGGCCTTCGCGCCGGAGGGGGCGGCCTCGGGGGCCGGGTCGGGAAGCTTGATGGTCTCGTCGAGGTCGACGGCGGAGACGCCGGGGAGCGTCGCGGCCTTGAGGACCTTCGCGGTGGGGACCTTGGCCAGCACGTAGCCGACCTGGTCGTAACGCTGGCTGACCGTGGCGCCCAGGCTGGCCAGCCCGTCGGCGACCTTCTTGGCGGAGCCCTTCTTGGCGGCGATGATCAGGGTGACGGTCGGGGCGTGCTTCGCCTCCGCCTCGTCCAGCAGCTTGGCGTCGTGGGCGCCCAGGGTCTCGGCGGCGGTCGGCTGCGAGGCGTCGGGGGCGGCGGAGGGGGCTGCGCTCGCGGTCGCGGCGCCACCCCCCACGGTCATGGCGCCGGCCGCCAGGACCGAGGCGAAGAGCGCGGCGGAGGTACGCCGACTCCGGTTGCGGGGTTGACTCACGTTCTCTTCCTCCAGAGAACAGGGCCCTTCAGAAGACAGGGCACGCGTGACAGCGATCCTTCGGCCTGGCCCTGTCGGTGTCACTACTCCGAAGTAGGTTGTGACCACTCCGTGACTCCGATCGGCCGACGTCGTCACGTCCGAAGTGTCAACCGTCGATGGCTGCCGGCCGTTCGGCCGATGTGGACGGCCCGTCCACCAGCTCCGGTGCCTGCGGCTGGCGCGGCGCCAGCTCGATCTGCGCCGGGGCGGCCAGCTCCTGGTCGGAGACGCCCAGCTCGGCCAGCTTGCGGGCGCTGACCAGCACCCGTGCCTCCAGCGAGCCGACCGCCCGGTTGTAGGCGGTCACCGCGCCGCTCAGCGCGCCACCGAGCTTGCCGACGTGATCGCCCAGGGTGGACAGCCGCCCGTAGAGCTCGCGGGCCAGCGAGTGCACGGTGGCCGCGTTGCGGGCCAGCGCCTCCTGCCGCCACGAGTAGGCCACCGTGCGCAGCAGCGCCACGAGGGTGGCCGGCGTGGCCAGCACCACGTTGCGGGCGAAGGCGTGCTCCAGCAGCGACGGGTCGCGCTGCAACGCCACGTCGAGGAACGGGTCGGCCGGCACGAACAGCACCACGAACTCCGGGGTCTGGTCGAACGCCGCCCAGTAGGTCTTGGCGGCCAGCCCGTCGACGTGCGCCCGCAGGTGCCGTGCGTGCGCGTCGAGGTGGGTGTCACGCCCCCGCTCGTCGCGGGCCTCCATGGCGGTCAGGTAGGCCTCGAAGGGCGCCTTGGCGTCGACCACCACGGTGCGGCCGCCGTGCAGCCGGACCACCAGGTCGGGGCGGACCCCCTGGTGGTCGGTGGCGGCGGTGACCTGCTCGTTGAAGTCGCAGTGCTCCAGCATGCCGGCCGCCTCGACGATCCGCCGGAGCTGGTGCTCGCCCCAGCGGCCGCGCACCTGCGGGGCGCGCAGCGCCGCCACGAGCTGCTTGGTCTCGGTGCGCAGCTCACCCGAGACCGCGCTCATCGACCGCACCTGTTCGCGCAGCTCGGCGTAGGCGTCGACCCGGTCGCGCTCCAGCTCCGCGACCCGCTGCTCGTAGCGGCGGAGGGTGTCGTGCAGCGGTGCCACCGCCCGGGCCACCGCCTCCTGGGACTGCGCGGTCGCCTCGTAGCTGAGCGCCCGCATGGACTGCTCCAGCCGCCCCTCGCCCTCGCGGGTGGCGGCCAGGGTCGCCTCCAGCCGGGCGATCTCGGTCGCCGAGCGGGACCGGGCGGCCAGCCACCCTACGGCGCCGCCCGCGGCGAGGCAGAGCACCACCACGGCCAGCGTCGAGAAGCTCATGCCGAAGAGCTTGCCAAACGGGTACGACGTGCGCCCGCTGGGTACGTTCGAGGTCATGGAGGTTGCCCTGTGGGTGGTCCTGATCCTGATGCTCGGAGGTGCCCTGGTGTTCTGGCGGTGGGGAAGCAGGTCCCGGCGGGCCACCGAGCTGGCCGACGCGCGCGCTGAGGCGCAGCGCTGGTACGAGCGGCTCGGCGGGCAGCTCATGAACCTGCACGGCGACGCCCCCGCGGTCCGCCAGGCGCTGGCCGACGCGGGCGAGCGCTACAACGCGGCCGGCTCCCAGCTCGAGCAGGCGGGCACCACGCACCAGTTCGCGCTGGCCCGGGAGACCGCGCTGGAGGGGCTGGCGTACATCCGGGCGGCCCGCACCGCCATGGGCATCGACCCGGGCCCGGAGCTGCCGCCGCTGGCCGCCGCGCGCGGCGCGGGGATGCTCACCAAGGAGCGCGAGGTCAACGTGCAGGGCCAGACCTACCGGGCCGGCCCCCAGCCGGGAAACGGGACGCCCTACTACTACCCGGGCGGAAACTGGCAGGGCCGCCCGGTGCCGGCCGGCTGGTACTCGACGCCGTGGTGGAAGACCGCGCTGGGCACCGGGGCCGGCGTGCTCGGCGGCATCCTGATCGCCGACGCGCTCTTCTCGCCCGCCTTCGCCGACCCGGGCTACGGCTACGAGGCCGGCTACCAGGAGGGCTTCAACGACGGCCAGGACCAGGGCGGCGACCAGGGTCAGGACTTCGGTGACCAGGGTCAGGACTTCGGTGACCAGGGTCAGGACTTCTCCGGCCAGGGTGACTACGCGGCCGGTGATTTCGGCGGCGGCGACTTCGGTGGGGGCGACTTCGGCGGCGGCGACTGGTAGCCCGCCCGGGAGGACGGAGGCCCCGGTCGGCGGGACCGGGGCCTTCCTCGTCGCCCGGGGTCAGCCGGTGTTGCGCATGCCGGCGGCGATGCCGTTGACCGTGGTCAGCAGCGCCCGCTCCAGCGCCGTACCGTCGTTGGGTGCCCGGCGCCCGCCCGGCGCGGTGGCCACCGCCCGGCCCGCGGCCCCGGAGTCCCGGTACTGCCGCAGCAGCGCCACCTGGAGGTGGTGCAGCGGCTCCAGGTAGGTGTCCCGCACCGCGAGAGTGCGCTGGAGCACGGGCGAATTCTCCAGCAGCGCCGGCGAGGCGGTGACCGCCAGCACCTCCTGCTTGGTCAGCTCGTACTCCTGCTCGATCTTCTCGAAGATCGGGTGCAGCTTCTTGGGGACCAGGGTCTCCACGTAGCGCCGGGCGATGGTCAGGTCGGTCTTGGTCAGCATCATCTCGACGTTCGACAGGAACGTCCGGAAGAAGTGCCAGTTCCGGTTCATCTCGGCGAGCACGTCCTCCAGCCCGGCCGCCCGCGCGGCGGCCAGCCCGGAGCCCACGCCGAACCAGCCGGGCACGATCTGCCGGGTCTGCGTCCAGCCGAACACCCACGGGATGGCCCGCAGGCCGGCCAGCCCGGCGCCGGTGTTCGGCCGTTTCGCCGGCCGGGAGCCGATGTTGAGCGCGCCGAGCAGCTCGGTCGGGGTGGAGGCCCAGAAGTAGGCGGGCAGGTCCGGGTCCTCGACCAGCGACCGGTAGGACCGGAAGGCCGACTCGGAGACCACGTCCATGGTGGCGTCCCAGCGTTCCAGCATCTCGGCCGGCTGCCGGGGCGCGGTGTGCAGCAGCGTCGCCTGGAGCACCGCCGCCACGGTCAGCTCCAGGTTCTCCCGGGCCAGCGCGGGCAGCGTGTACTTGTCGGAGATGACCTCGCCCTGCTCCGTCACCTTGATCGCGCCGTCGAGGGTGCCGTAGGGCTGGGCCAGGATGGCCTCGTGGGTGGGGCCGCCGCCGCGGCCGACCGTGCCGCCCCGGCCGTGGAAGAGCCGCAGGTGTACGCCGTGCCGCGCGGCCACGTCCCGCAGCGCGCGCTGGGCGCGGTGGATGGACCACTGGCTCGTGGTGATGCCCGCCTCCTTGTTCGAGTCGGAGTAGCCCAGCATCACCTCCTGCACGTCGCCGCGGGCCGCCACGAGCGCCCGGTAGGCCGGCAGGGACAGCAGCTCGTCGAGGATCTCGCCGCCGGCGTTCAGCTCGGTCGGGGTCTCCAGCAGCGGCACGATCCCGATCCGGGCCCGGCCGCTGTGCACGTCGACCAGGCCGGCCTCGCGGGCCAGCACGACCGCGGCGAGCACGTCGTCGACGCCGAGGGTCATCGAGATGATGTACGACTCGATCACCTCGGTGCCGAACCGGTCCTGCGCCTCGCGGATCGCCCCGAACACGTCGAACGTCTTCTGCGCCGACTCGGTGAGCGGGCTGTCCTGCGTGGAGAGCGGCCGGCGGCCGGCCAGCTCGTCGGCGAGCAGCTTGGTGCGCTCCAGCCGGGTCAGCGACGGGTAGTCGGACACCTCGCCGACCGCCGCGTAGAGCTGGGTGAGCACCTCGTGGTGCTTCTCGGCGTGCTCGCGCACGTCCATGGTGGCCAGGTGCAGCCCGAACGCGGACACCGTGCGGATGGTCGAGGCCAGCCGGCCCACGGCGGTGAGCTGCCCGGAGTTGCGGGCCAGCGAGGCGCGCAGCAGCTCCAGGTCGGAGATCAGCTCGGCCGAGCCGCGGTAGTCCCGCCCCGGCACGTGCGGGGTGCCGGTGCGCAGCCGCTCCCGGGTGTTGGCCAGCTTGGCCTTCACGCACCGCGCCTTGAGCCGGTAGGGCTCCTCGGCGTTGACCCGGCGGAACCGGGGCGCCACCTCGGGCAGCGCGTCCAGGTCGGCCGCGAGGCTGGCGGACAGGTCGAGGGAGACCGCGCGCAGCCGGCGGGAGACGCTGACCTCGTTGATCAGCTGGTCCATGGCCTTCTCGGTGGCCTCGATGCCGTGCTCGTGCTGGATGCGCAGCACGTCGCGGGTGACCGTCGGGGTGACGAACGGGTTGCCGTCCCGGTCGCCGCCGATCCAGGTGCCGAAGGTCAGCGGGCGGGCGGTCGGTGAGGTCTCCACGCCGAGCGTGCGCAGCGTGTCGGCGAGGTCGTCGAGCACCTGCGGGGCGGCCTCGGCGTGCAGGTCGCGCAGGTAGTAGATGGCGTTGCGGGCCTCGTCGGTCGGGTCCGGCCGGTCCAGCCGCAGCTCGTCGGTCTGCCACATGAGGTCGAGCAGCTCGGCCAGGCGCCGGTTGGCCGGCCCCTCGTCGCTGGCGCCGTAGAGGATCGCGTTGGCCGTCTCGGCGTCCAGCTCGTCGGCGACCGCGCGCAGCTTGGACAGGATGGACCGGCGGGCCGCCTCGGTGGGGTGGGCGGTGAAGACCGGGCGTACGGCGAGCCGGCGGGCCGCGGCGGCGATCTCCTCGGCCGGCACCCCGCGCTCGGCGATCATCTTGGCCGCCTGGTCCAGCCAGCCGCCGTGTGTGGCCCGCCGGCGGCGCAGGTCGCGGGCCCGGTGCACCTGCTCGGTGATGTTGGCCAGGTGGAAGTAGGTGGAGAAGGCCCGGGCCAGCTTGGTGCCGGTGGTGACGTCGAGCCCGGCGAGGCGCTGGGCGGCGGCCGGCGGGTCGGAGCGGACCTGGGCCCGGATCTCCTCGACCAGGTCGAGCAGGGGCCGGCCTTCCTGCCGGGCGAGGGTCTGCCCGAGCAGCGTGCCGAGGCGGCGGATGTCGGCCCGGAGAGCGGCGTCGGGGCCGTCGTGGTCGTGCTGGTCGGTCACGGTGCGCTCCTTACGCGAGTACGAAGGACAGCGCTGTCCGACTCCCTGGATGGTATCCGCGCGAGCCCCGGCGCACGGAGGGGGACCGCGTGACGATCTGCACTCTGGGACGGGCCGGCCGGCTCAGCCATGAGCGGTCGGCGCGTCGGGGGTGCGGGTGCGGGCCGCGCGCCGGTGCGCCCGGAAGATCGTCGCGGTGAGCAGGCCGACGACACCGAGCAGGGCCCAGAGGGTGAGCCCGGACAGCGTCCAGCCCGTCGAGCGGCGGTCGAAGTAGACCGCCGACTTGATCAGGTCGGTGGTGAGGCCGGGCAGGTTCCACCGATGCATGCCGCGCATCCAGTCCGGCAGGAACTCCGGGGCGTAGATGCCGCCCGAGCCGGGGTTGCCGAGCACGACCAGCAGCAGGATCACGAGACCCGTGCCGAGCAGCCCGAGCCACGCCTGCACGGCGCTGGCGATCATCGCGGCGGCGAAGACGGCCAGCGCCCCGGCCGCCGCGACCGCCGGGATGTCGTGGTGCCAGACGTCGAGCACCGGGCCGACGACGGTGGCGCCAACGATGCCCAGCACGACCGAGTAGACCGCCAGAGCGGCGATCCGCAGCCCCGCCCGGGGCAGGCTCACCGGGGCGGTGCCGGTGCGCAGGCCCAGCGCGGTCGAGGCCAGGTAGCCGCCGAGCACGAGGCCGACCGCCAGGTAGAAGGGGACCAGTCCGCGCGGGTCGGTCGGCTCCACGGGCACCTCGTCGGTGACCTGGATCGGCAGGTTCGCCTGCTGGGCGGCCTGGCCGAGCACCTGGGTCACCAGCTCGGTGGCGGCCGGGGCCGAGGCGCTGGCGGTGGCCAGGTGCAGGCCGTTGTCCGGACCGGAGGTGAGCACCCCGTACACCTCGCGGGTGGTCAGGCCGTCGTCGGCGGCGGCCGGGTCGTCGTACTCGATGGGTTCGATCTTGTCGGTGCGCTGGCGGACGGCGGCCAGCACGGCCTGGGCGCGCTGGTCGCCGAGGACGACCCCGACGGGCACGTCGTGGGGCCGGGGCTGGTGCAGCGCGCCGACGTAGGCGGCGATGAACGCGGTGGCCAGGGCGAGCGTGCCGAGCAGCAGCGCCGCCGTGCGGGGCAGCCAGTCGCGTACCGGGAGCGCCTCGTCCACACGCTCAGCCTATTGCCCGGATATGCCCGGCTCAGGCGGTTTTCCTCCGGCGGAAATCGCTGGCGCGCCCCGATAGCTTCGGATCATGTCGCTGCCCAGCTACCCCTCGAAGCCGAAGCCGGGCGACCGGGTCGCCGTCGTCTCGCCCTCCGCCGGCCTGCCCGGCCTCTTCCCGCACGTCTACGAGCTGGGCCTGCGCCGGCTCCGCAAGGAGTTCGGGCTGGAGCCGGTGGAGTATCCGACCACCCGGCAGATGGGGGCCGACCCACGGGACCGGGCGCGCGACCTGACCGCCGCCTTCGCCGACCCGAGCGTCACCGCGGTGCTCGCCACGGTCGGGGGCGACGACCTGGTCACGGTCACCCCGTTCCTGGACGACGCGGTGCTGCGCGCCAACCCGAAGCCCTACTACGGCTACTCGGACAACACCAACGTCCTCAATCACCTCTACCGGCTGGGGATCGTCGCCTACCACGGCGGGTCGGTGCTCGTGCACCTCGGCCGGTCCGGCGCGCCGCACCCGCTGACCTTCGACTCGCTGCGGGCGGCGCTGTTCACCTCCGGCTGGTACGAGCTGACCCCGGCGCCCGAGTGGGGCGACGAGCCCCGCGACTGGCGCGATCCGGCGACGCTCGCCGACGAGCCGGTGATGTTCCCCGGCGAGGGCTGGCGCTGGCACGGCCTGGCCCGGGTGGTGCAGGGCCGGACCTGGGGCGGCAACCTGGAGATCCTCCACTGGCTGATGGCGACCGACCGGGTCCCCTCGGCGGCCGGGCTCGCCGGCTCGGTGCTGATCGTCGAGACCTCCGAGGAACTGCCCGACGCGCAGGAGGTCTTCCGGATCGTGCGCAACATGGGCGAGCGCGGGCTGCTCGCCGCCTTCCCGGCGATCGTGGTCGGCCGGCCCAAGGCGTGGGACTTCGGCCGGCCGCACACGCTGGACGAGCGGCGGGCCTGGGGCGAGGCGCAGCGGGAGGCGATCCTGAAGGCCGTTAGGCCGTACGCCGACGATCCGGTGGTGGTCTTCGACGTCGACCTCGGCCACACCGACCCGCAGCTGATCATCCCGTACGGCGGCGAGATCCGGATCGACGCGGTGGAACGCCGGATCGCGGTCCGCTACTGAAGCGGTCTCAGTCGATCGCCGCGAAGGCGCGGACCGGGAAGGTGCCCATGCCGGCCACTCGCGGTGGGGCGGCCGTGAAGCGGAAGCCCTCCGGGGGGAGGTCGGCCAGGTTGGTCAGGTGTTCCACGATCGGGATGCCGGCGGCGAGCAGGGCGCTGTGGGCCGGGCGTTCGCCGGCCGCCGCCGGGGTCATGTCGTCGATGTTGACCGAGTCGATGCCGACCAGCGTCGCTCCCGCCTCGACCAGCCAGTCCGCGCCGTCGGCGGTCAGGTAGGGCGCGTCGGGGCCGGCGTACCGGTCGGTGCCGAAGTGCGTGTCCCAGCCGGTGTGCAGCAGCACGGCCCGGCCGGCCACCTCGTAGGGGGCCAGCATGAGCCGGTCCACCGCGCGGGTGCCGGCCGGCACCCGGACCAGCACGCCGGGCAGGTCGGCGAGGCGGTCCAGGGGTACGCCGGTCAGGTCCGGGCCGTCCGCCCAGCGGTGCGCCGGCGCGTCCACGTAGGTGCCGGTGTTGGCGATCATGTCGATCCGGGCCACGTGGAACTCGACGCCCGGCGCGTACCGCTCGCGGGACGCCTCGCGGGTCAGCCAGTCGGTGATCCGGGGCGGCTGCCAGCCGGGCAGGGTGACCATGCCGTCGGTGATCACGTGGCTGAGCTCGACCAGGCGCCGCCCGCCGGGTGCCGGTGCGGCCACCCCGCGGCCGCCCTTGTGCGGCTCCGCCACCACGGTCCGGTTGGTGATCCGCACCTCGCCGACCATCAGCAGCCCGAGGTGCCGGACGAGGAGCGCGGCCAGCTCGTCGTCGGTGATCTCCGGCCCGGGGATGTCCAGCCGGAACCCGTCGGTCCGCAGCCCGCCACCGTTCGCGAAGATCACCTCGGCGTCGAACACCGCCCGGTACTCACCCGTCATGCGCCCCACCGCACCATGCCGGGCCGGAACCCGTCAAGATCGGTCTCGCGCGCCCCGGCTGCGGCCCGGAATGTCCGTGGCGCGGGATAGTCTCGAACGGTGCCACCCCCCGTCCGTGCCGGACGCGGGGTCGTCGCCGTGCGCCGACCTCCTGGAAGTGATCACAGATGCTCACCGGACTGTTCTCCGCCGCCCTGGCCGACCCCGGGCTGGCCCGGGCGCGTGACCTGGCGCGCTCCGGTGCCGCCCAGGTCGACGGCCTCGACCTCACGGCCCCCGCCGCGCTCCGCCCGTTCGCCGTCGCCGCGGTGGCCGCCGACGAGCCGGCCGGCGGCGCGGGCCGTCCCGTGCTCGCCGTGACGGCCACCACCCGCGAGGCCGACGACCTGGCCTCCGCGCTGGGCAGCCTGCTGCCGCCGGAGCAGGTGGCGGTCTTCCCGTCGTGGGAGACGCTGCCGCACGAGCGGCTCTCGCCCCGCTCCGACACCGTCGGGCGGCGGCTGGCCGTGCTGCGCCGGCTGGCCCACCCCGGCTCGGCCGACGCGCACGGGCGCACCGGCCCGCTGCGGGTCGTCGTGGCACCGGTCCGCTCCCTGCTCCAGCCGCAGCTCAAGGGGCTCGGCGACCTGGAGCCGGTGCAGCTCGCCGCCGGCGACGAGGCGGACCTGGAGGCGGTCGCCCGCCGGCTCACCGACATGGCGTACGCCCGGGTCGACCTGGTCACCAAGCGCGGCGAGTTCGCCGTGCGCGGCGGCATCCTGGACGTCTTCCCGCCCACCGACGAGCACCCGTCCCGGGTGGAGTTCTGGGGCGACGAGGTGGAGGAGATCCGCACCTTCGCCGTCGCCGACCAGCGCACCATCGAGGGCGTACCGCAGCTCTGGGCGCCGCCCTGCCGCGAGCTGCTGCTCACCCCGTCCGTGCGGGAGCGGGCCGCCGCGCTCGCCCAGGAGCACCCCGAGCTGGCCGAAATCCTCGACAAGCTGGCCGAGGGCATCCCGGTCGAGGGCATGGAGTCCCTCGCCCCGGCGCTGATCGGCGCCGACTCGATGGAGCTGCTGGTCGACTGCATGCCGGCCGGCACCCACGTGCTGCTCTGCGACCCGGAGCGGATCCGCACCCGCGCGCACGACCTGGTGCGTACCTCCGAGGAGTTCCTCCAGGCCAGCTGGGCCGCGGCCGCCGTCGGCGGCCAGGCCCCGGTGGACCTCGGCGCCGCCGCCTTCCGGACCCTGGCCGACGTCCGCACGGCGGCCCGCGCCCTGCGCCAGCCCTGGTGGACGCTGGCCCCGTTCGGCCTCGTGGAGGCCGACGCCGCGCCCGCCCGCCAGCCCTGGGAGGACGAGCCGACCGAGGTCGACGTCACCCCCGACGACGCCATCGCGGTGACCCTGGCCGCCCAGCCCGCCCCGCTCTACCACGGCGAGACCGCCCGGGTCGTCGACGACCTCAAGCGCTGGGCCGGCGAGGGCTGGTCGATCGCCCTGGTCTTCGAGGGCCACGGCCCCGCCCAGCGGGCCGTCGAGGTGCTCCGCGACGCCGGCCTCGGCGCCCGGCTCACCGAGGAGGTGCCGGCCGCGCCCGCCCCCGGCGACCTGCTGGTCTCCTGCGGCTGCCTGACCGCCGGCTTCGTCGACGAGGCGTCCCGGTTCGTGCTGCTGACCGGCAACGACGTCACCGGCGGCCGGGGCACCTCGACGCGGGACATGCGCAAGATGCCGAGCCGGCGGCGCAACACCATCGACCCGCTGGAGCTCAAGGCCGGCGACCACGTGGTGCACGAGCAGCACGGCATCGGCCGCTACGTCGAACTGGTGCAGCGCACGGTCAACGGCGCGAGCCGGGAATACCTGGTCATCGAGTACGCGCCGAGCAAGCGCGGCCAGCCCGGCGACCGCCTCTTCGTCCCCACCGACCAGCTCGACCAGCTCTCCCGCTACGTCGGCGGGGAGCAGCCCACGCTGCACAAGATGGGCGGCTCGGACTGGCAGAAGTCCAAGGCCCGGGCCCGCAAGGCGGTCCGCGAGATCGCCGCGCAGCTCATCCAGCTCTACGCCGCCCGCAAGGCGTCGAAGGGGCACTCGTTCGGCCCGGACACCCCGTGGCAGCGCGAGCTGGAGGACGCCTTCCCCTGGCAGGAGACACCCGACCAGCTCGCCGCCATCGAGGAGGTCAAGCGGGACATGGAGCAGACCGTCCCGATGGACCGGCTGATCTGCGGCGACGTCGGCTACGGCAAGACCGAGATCGCCGTCCGGGCGGCGTTCAAGGCGGTGCAGGACGGCAAGCAGGTCGCCGTGCTGGTGCCGACCACCCTGCTGGTGCAGCAGCACTACAACACGTTCGCGGAGCGGATGAGCCAGTTCCCGATCACCATCCGGCAGCTGTCCCGGTTCCAGACGCCGAAGGAGACCGAGCGGACGCTGGAGATGGTCGCCGACGGCACCGTCGACGTCGTCATCGGCACCCA
This sequence comes from Micromonospora chaiyaphumensis, assembly GCF_900091435.1. Classification (GTDB taxonomy): domain Bacteria; phylum Actinomycetota; class Actinomycetes; order Mycobacteriales; family Micromonosporaceae; genus Micromonospora; species Micromonospora chaiyaphumensis. The sequence goes on along the minus strand of NZ_FMCS01000002.1, from coordinate 189,562 downwards.
CCGGCTGCTCCAGTCGGCCACCCGGTTCAAGCAGCTCGGCCTGGTCGTCATCGACGAGGAGCAGCGCTTCGGCGTCGAGCACAAGGAGCACCTGAAGACGCTGCGCGCCTCGGTCGACGTGCTGGCCATGTCGGCCACCCCGATCCCGCGCACCCTGGAGATGGCGATCACCGGCATTCGGGAGATGTCCACCATCGCCACCCCGCCGGAGGAGCGGCACCCGGTGCTGACCTTCGTGGGGGCGTACGACGACCGGCAGGTGGCCGCCTCGATCCACCGCGAGCTGCTCCGCGACGGGCAGGTCTTCTACCTGCACAACCGGGTCGAGTCGATCGACAAGGCGGCCCGCCGGATCCGCGAGCTGGTGCCCGAGGCCCGGGTCGCGGTGGCGCACGGCCAGATGGGCGAGGAGGCGCTCGAGAAGGTGATGGTCGGCTTCTGGGAGAAGGAGTTCGACGTCCTCGTCTGCACCACGATCGTCGAGTCCGGCATCGACATCCCGAACGCCAACACCCTCATCGTCGAGCGGGCCGACCTGCTCGGCCTGGCCCAGCTGCACCAGATCCGCGGCCGGGTGGGCCGGGGCCGCGAGCGGGCGTACGCGTACTTCCTCTACCCGTCGGACAAGCCGCTCACCGAGAACGCGCACGAGCGGCTGGCCACCATCGCCCAGCACACCGAGCTGGGCGCCGGCATGTACGTGGCCATGAAGGACCTGGAGATCCGGGGCGCCGGCAACCTGCTCGGCGGCGAGCAGTCCGGGCACATCGAGGGCGTGGGCTTCGACCTCTACGTCCGGATGGTCGGCGAGGCGGTCTCCGCGTTCAAGGGTGAGCACGCGGAGGAGGAGACCGAGGTCAAGATCGACCTCCCGATCGACGCGCACCTGCCGCACGACTACGTCGGCGTGGAGCGGCTGCGCCTGGAGATGTACCGCAAGCTGGCCGAGGCCCGCGACGAGGAGCGGCTGCGCGAGGTGGTCGCCGAGATGACCGACCGCTACGGCGAGCCGCCCGCGCCGGTGCAGAACCTGGTCGCGGTGGCCCGGTTCCGGCTGCTGGCCCGGCGCTACGGCCTCACCGACGTGTCGATGCAGGGCAAGCACATCCGGTTCGGCCCGCTGCCGCTGCCCGACTCGAAGCAGCTCCGGCTCAAGCGCTACCACCCGGACTCGGTCTACAAGCAGGCGCTCGACCAGGTCAGCGTGCCGCGGCCGAGCACCCGCCGGGTCGGCGGCGAGCCGCTGCGCGACCAGGCGCTGCTGGAGTGGTGCGCCCAGCTGCTCTCCGACGTGCTGGGCGAGCCGGCCGCGGCGCAGCCGGCCGGGGCGGGGGCGCGGTGAGGTGGGCGGCGTCACAGCCGGGCGCCGGCCGTGAGAGAGTGACCCGCATGCGTGCTCGCCGTCTTGTCGCCGTCGCCACCGTGGCGGTCGGCCTCGTCGCCCTCACCGGTTGCCGTACCGAGCCCGGGGTCGCCGCCTACATCGGCGATCACCGGGTCACCGAGGATCAGGTCACCTCGATCCTCGACGAGCTGCGGGACGGGCTCTCCGCCTCGCCGGCCACGGCCGGGCAGGCCGACGCCCTCCTGCCGGGCCGGGACCAGGTGGTGGCCACCCTGGTGCTGCGGGACGTCTGCCGGGAGCTCTCGGCCGACAAGGGCTACCAGCCGCAGGGCCAGGTCAGCGCGGCGCAGGTCGCCCAGCAGACGGGCATGCCGGCCGACGCCGTCTACCCGCAGCGGGTAGCCGAGTTCTCCACCTGCATGTCCGGGGTTCCGGCCGGCGAGCAGGTCGCCCCCACCCAGGCGGAGCTGGCCGCGGTGATCGCGGCGGGCCGCTCCACCGGCGACATCCCGGCCAACGTGACCGACGAGGAGGCCGCGACTCAGCTCGACGGTGACCAGCTCCGGTCCGCGCTGGCCACCCGCAAGGTGCTCGCCGACGCCATCGGCGGCTACGACGTCTCGGTGAACCCGCGTTACCGCCCGCTGCTCTTCCCGCTGCTCAGCTTCAAGGGCGGCCCGGCGGTCTCCGTGCCGCTGGGCGAGGCCGGCTCCGCGGTCACGGAGATCTCCACCCCGGAGCCCGAGTCGACCGAGCCGGGCTCGGCCGAGCCGAGCGCGTCGGTGGCGCCCTGAGCATGACCGCGCGCATCGTCCTGCTGGTCACCTCGCCCCGGCTGCCGGCCGGCCTGCTGACCGCGCCCGCCTGGGACGCCGTCCGTTCCGCGCCGGTGCTGGCCGGCGCCGAGAGCGAGCTGGCCCGGGCGGTCCGGTCGACGGGCGCCGAGGTCACGGTGCTGACCGAGGGAGCCACGCAGGCGTTGCTCGAGGCGGCGGCCGCGCACGGCAGCGCGGTGTGGCTGGCCGGCCCGGCCGGCGACGAGGCGCTGGCCCGCGAGCTGGGGCTGCGGCTGGCCCGCCAGCCCGGCCTGGCCGAGCTGGAGCTGATGTACGGCTCCTGGGACCCGCCGGGGGCCCGGCTGCTCGACGCCGTCGAGGTGATGGACCGGCTCGCCTCGCCCGGCGGTGACCCGTGGAAGCGGGCGCAGACCCACCGCAGCCTGGCCGGCTTCCTGCTCGAGGAGTGCTACGAGGCGTACGACGCGATCAGCGCCGACGACACCGACGCGCTCCGCGAGGAGCTGGGCGACGTGCTGCTCCAGGTGCTGCTGCACGCCCGGCTGGCCGAGGACCTGCCGGAGGGCAAGAGCTGGACGGTCGACGACGTGGCCGGCGGCCTGGTCGACAAGATGGTCCGCCGCAACCCGCACGTCTTCTCGGGCGAGCAGGCCGGCACCATCGAGGAGATCGAGGCGAACTGGGAGCGGATCAAGCGGGCCGAGAAGACCCGCGAGTCGGTGCTGGACGGCATCGCCCTGAGCCAGCCCGCGCTCGCCCTGGCCGCGAAGATCCTGGACCGCGCCGGCCGGGTCGGCCTGGCCGTCCCGCCCCCGCTGGCCGAGTCGCAGGTCGACCCCGAGGCACGTCTCGGCGCCGGCCTGCTGGCCACGGTCGCCGCCGCACGGCAGGCCGGCATCGACCCCGAGGCGGCCCTCCGCCGCGCCACCCTGGCGTACGCGGAGGCCGTGCGCGCCGCCGAACGCGCCGCCGAGTCGAGTTGATCAAGAAGTTGGCGTCAGCCGCGGCGGTTTTCACGACGCGAACTTCTTGATCAACGCAGGCGGCGGCCGTCGGTGGTGGTCGGTAGGGTTTCCGGCATGGAAGCGTTTGTGCCGCTTGCCGAGCGGATCGTCGAGGCCTTGCTGGAGAGCCGGCCCGGGCTGGCCACCTCGGCCGGGGACCACCGGTACGACGACCGGCTGCCCGACCTCTCCGCCGACGCCCTCGCCGCTGACCAGGCGATGCTCAAGGACGCGGCCGACGCGCTCTCCGAGATCGACCCGGACTCGCTCGACGTCGAGGAGCGGGTCGACCACGCACTGCTCAGCAGCATGGTCGACCGGGGGCTGTTCGAGGCCACCGAGATCCGCAGCCACGAGTGGGACCCGCTGCGGCACAACCCCGGCCCGCTGCTGCACGCCCTCATGGCCCGCCCGTACGCGCCGGTCGAAGAACGGCTGACCCACCTGGCCGGGCGGCTGGCGGCCGTACCCGACGCCCTGGCGACCGCGCGCGCGACGCTGCGCGACATGCCGCGGATCCACGCCGAGACGGCGGTGGGGCAGTTCACCGGCACGGCGGCGCTGATTCGCGACGAGGTGCCCGGGCTGCTCGCCGAGGCGCCCGCGCTGCACGACCGGGTCGAGCCGGCGGCCACCGCGGCGATCGCCGCGCTGGAGGAGTTCGTGGCCTGGCTGCGCATCGGCCTGGCCGCCGACGCCGGCCCGGGGCGCGACCCCCGGCTGGGCCGGCGCCGCTGGGAGGCGCGGCTCTGGCACACCCTCGACACCGAGCTGGGCGCCGCCGAGGTCCAGCGGCGCGCCTGGGCCAACCTCGACCGGGTCACCGACGAGATCCGCGCGGCGGCCGTCGAGCTGGTCGGCGGCCCGGCCGACGACGAGACCGTACGCCGGGCGCTGGACCTGCTCGCCGCCGAGCACCCGGACGACGCCACCATCGTCGAGCTCGCCTCGGTCACGCTCGACGAGGCCAGCGACTTCGTCCGGGCCCACGACCTGGTCAGCCTCGTCGACGACCCGTGCGTGATCCAGGAGATGCCGGAGTTCGCCCGTGGGGTGGCGGTGGCCTACTGCGACTCGCCCGGCCCGCTGGAGACGGCCGACGTGCCGACCTTCTACTGCATCGCGCCCACCCCGGCGGACTGGCCGGCGCAGCGGGTCGAGTCGTTCTACCGGGAATACAACGACCACATGATCCGCAACCTGACCGTGCACGAGGCGATGCCCGGCCACTTCCTCCAGCTCGCCCACGCCCGCCGGTACGCCGGTCCGACCCGGGTCCGCGCGCTCACCGAGTCCGGGGTGTTCATCGAGGGCTGGGCGGTCTACACCGAGGAGCTGATGGCCGGGCTGGGCTTCGGTGGCCTGCCGGTCCGGCTCCAGCAGCTCAAGATGCAGCTCCGGATGACCATCAACGCGCTGCTCGACCAGCTCGTGCACTGCGAGGACCTGCCCGAGTCGGAGGCCATGGCGCTGATGACCGGGCGCGGCTTCCAGGAGGAGGGCGAGGCGGCCGGCAAGTGGCGGCGGGCGCTGCTCACCTCCACCCAGCTCTCCACCTACTTCGTCGGCTACAGCGAGATGGCCGACATCGCCCGCGCCCGGCCGGCCGGGGTGTCGGTGCGCGACTGGCACGACGCCATGCTGGCGCACGACTGCCCGCCGCCGCGGCACCTGCGGACCCTGCTGGGGGTGTGACCTCAGCGCGACCCGCGGGCGGCGACCGCGTCGACCAGCCAGCGCGACAGGGAGTACGCCGGGGGCAGCTCCGCCGGCAGCGCGTCCACCGGGAACCAGCGCGCCTCGGTCAGCTCCCTCGGGTCCACCACCGGCTCGGCCGCCGGGTCGCTGACGGTGGCCGTGAAGCCGGCGAGCAGGGTGCCCGGGCCGGACATCGCCCACGGCTGGCTGTCCACGTAGGTGGGTCGCGCGATGGTGAGGCGGACCTCCTCGGCGACCTCCCGGTGGGCGGCCGCCTCCAGCGACTCGCCCGCCTCGACGAAGCCGGCGACCAGCGCCCACAGCCCGGTCGGCCCGTAGGCGTGCCGGACCAGCAGCAGCTCCTCGGGGCCGCCGGCCGGGCCGGGGCGGGTGATCGCCACCAGCACCGCGACGGACAGCGGCAGGAACACGGTCAGCCCGCAGGCGGGGCAGCGCCGCGCGGTCTCGCCCGGCACGTCGGCCAGCTCGGTGCGGCACGCCCCGCACCACCGGTGCGTCCGCCGCCAGGTGATCACGGCGAGCGCCCGCCCGGCCAGGTCCGCCGGTGCCGCGGGCAGCTCGGCGGCGAGGCCCCGCCAGCCGCGCCAGCGGCCGGGCAGCGCCTCGGGGTCGGCCGTTTCCGCCGCCCAGGCCGGCACCCCGTCCAGCGTGCCGACCGGCACCCAGTCGAGCCCGGCGGGCAGCTCGGCGATCCGGGGGAACCGCCCGTCCAGGTCGGTCAGCAGCCTGCGCCCGGCCACCGGCAGGGCCAGGTCGTCCGGGTGCGGCGGCCGGCCGTGGTCGGCGGCGGGACGGAAGCCGGCCGTTTCCGCCGGCGAGCCGATGTCGCGGGATCCCGGGCCGCCGGGGCTCACGACGTGGCCGTGCGACGGTCGACGACGCCCGCGCCGGCCGGCACGTCGAACGCCGCGGACTCGACCGTGTCGGTGTAGCGGCTCAGGGTGACCTCGGCCGGCTTGCCGTCGAGGGTGCCGGTGAAGCTGCCCAGCACGCCTTCGCTGGTCACGCAGGCGCCGAAGCGGTCGCCGGCCCGGGTGACGTTCACGCAGGTGGCGTGGTGCCCGGCCAGCGTGGTGTCGCTCTGTTCGATGGTCGCCTCGGGGTCGAGCGCCGCCTCGGTGAGCAGCCGGATCACCGCCGGCGGGGTGACCAGCCCGTGCTTGCGCGCCTCGCCGTAGACGATCACCGAGGGCCGGCCGGCGGTCAGCACCGGCGGCGACACCGTGCACGAGGTGCGCCCGGCCGCGCTGGTGCAGCGGGTCACCGCCTCCTGGGTCACCGTGATCTTGCCGTCCGGCCACGTGTACGAGGAGCGCAGCGGCTCCTCGGTCTGCGCGATCGACGCGGTCCGCCCGCCGCTGAGCTGGTAGTCAGCGGCCCAGGTCCGCTCCAGCGCCCGGTCCATCCGGGCGGTCAGGTCGTTGACCAGGTCGGCCCGGCCGAGGGCGACCCCGGTGTCGTCGAGGGCCTGGCAGCCGGTGACCGAGAGCGACGCGATGGCCGAGGCGGCGAGCACGCGGAGAGTCGTCGAGGCGGCGGGCATGCCGCCCAGCCTTGTCGATCGACGCAACCTCTCGCAAACCCGTTGTCGGTTGAGGCCGGAGAATCCGGGAATGTCCGTGTCACCCTCCGTCGCGGGCGGCATTCACGTGAGGATCCGCGTGGGACAAGTTTCCTCGCGTTCAGTCACCGGGTGCCGCCCCGACGCAGGTACGCACGGGCGGGGACCGATACGCTGCGTTCAACACCTGCCTCAGCCGCACCGTCGCGGCCCATACCGGACCGGAACACACAAACGAGGAGCGACTCAGTGGCAACCATCGAGGGAATCGTCGCCCGGGAGATCCTGGACTCGCGGGGCAACCCGACGGTCGAGGTCGAGGTCGGGCTCGACGACGGCACGGTCGCCCGCGCCGCGGTGCCGTCCGGCGCCTCCACCGGCGCCTTCGAGGCGGTCGAGCTGCGCGACGGTGACAAGGACCGCTACCAGGGCAAGGGTGTCGAGAAGGCCGTCGCCAACATCGAGGACAAGATCGTCGACCAGCTCATCGGCTACGAGGCCAGCGAGCAGCGGATCATCGACCAGAAGATGATCGACATCGACGGCTCGGACAACAAGGGCGAGCTGGGCGCCAACGCCATCCTCGGCGTCTCGCTGGCCGTCGCGAAGGCCGCCGCCGGCAGCGCCGAGCTGAGCCTCTTCCGCTACCTGGGCGGGCCGAACGCGCACCTGCTCCCGGTGCCGATGATGAACATCCTCAACGGTGGCGCGCACGCCGACTCGAACGTCGACATCCAGGAGTTCATGATCGCGCCGATCGGCGCGCCCACCTTCCGCGACGCGCTCCGCTCCGGCGCCGAGGTCTACCACGCGCTGAAGTCGGTGCTGAAGAAGAAGGACCTGTCGACCGGCCTCGGCGACGAGGGCGGCTTCGCGCCGAACCTGCCGACCAACGCCGCCGCACTCGACCTGATCGCCGAGGCCGTCGAGAAGGCCGGCTACCGGCTCGGCACCGACATCGTCTTCGCCCTCGACGTGGCCGCCACCGAGTTCTTCGACAACGGCACCTACACCTTCGAGGGCACCGCGAAGACCGCCGAGGACATGAGCAACTACTACACCAAGCTCGTCGGCGACTACCCGATCGTGTCCATCGAGGACCCGCTCTCCGAGGACGACTGGAGCGGCTGGGCCACCCTCACGGCGGCGCTCGGCGACCGGATCCAGATCGTCGGCGACGACCTGTTCGTCACCAACCCGCAGCGCATCGCCCGGGGCATCACCGAGCGGGCCGCCAACGCCGTGCTCGTGAAGGTGAACCAGATCGGCTCGCTGACCGAGACCCTGGACGCGGTCGACCTGGCCCACCGGGCCGGCTTCAAGTGCATGATGAGCCACCGCTCGGGCGAGACCGAGGACACCACCATCGCCGACCTGGCCGTCGCCACCGGCTGCGGCCAGATCAAGACCGGCGCCCCGGCCCGCTCCGACCGGGTCGCGAAGTACAACCAGCTCCTGCGGATCGAGGAGGAGCTGGCCGACGCGGCGCGGTACGCCGGTGCCGGCGCGTTCCCGCGCTACCGTTCGGCCTGAGCCGAGAGCTCCGGGGGAGGGGTGTGACGATGCAGCAGCGCCGCACACCGGGTGGCCAGCGGCCCGCCCGTCGGCCGGGTCAGGCCGGCCGGCCGGGCGGGGCCCGGGTCCGGTCGTCGGTGCGTGACGCCGGCGTCCGCGCCGAGCCGCGCGCCGCCGGCCGGTCGCCCGGCGCCACCCGCGCCACCGAGGGGGTACGCTCCGCGAGCCGCCCGGCGGCGGCCCGGCGCACCGCGGCCGGTGGCACGGTCAAGCGGCTCACCGCACCCCAACCCCGGCGCTTCACGGGGCGCGCCACCGTGCTCTTCGCGGTGCTGATCGCGCTCGCCCTGGCCTACACCTACCCGGTGCGGGTCTACCTGGACCAGCAGGCCGACATCGAGCGCATGGAAGCGTCCCAGCAGCGGCAGCGCGAGCTGATCCAGGAGCTCTCCGCCGAGGCGGAGAAGTGGCAGGACCCGGCGTACATCGAGACGCAGGCCCGGGAGCGGTTCTTCATGGGCCGCCCCGGCGAGACCCTGCTCGTGGTGCTCTCCGACCCGGAGGGGGCCGCCAAGGACGCCGGCAAGGGCGCGAAGCCGGGGCCGCCGAAGCCGCCCGACCCCTGGTACGACACGCTGTGGTCGAGCGTGCAGGCGGCCAACGCCGAGCGCCCCGACAAGTGATCGACAGACGAGAGAGGCACCGTTGAGCGTCGTACCACCGCAGGATCCGGCGGCGGAGTCCGTACCCCCGCCGGAGCGCCAACCGGCCACCGAGGCCGACCTGGCCGCGGTGGCCGCGCAGCTCGGACGCCCGCCCCGCGGCACCCGGGCGGTGGCCCACCGGTGCCCGTGCGGCCTGCCCGACGTGGTGGAGACGACGCCCCGGCTGGCCGACGGCACGCCCTTCCCGACGCTGTTCTACCTGACCTGCCCGCGAGCCACGGCGGCGTGCAGCCGGCTGGAGTCGGCCGGGCTCATGAAGGAGATGGCCGAGCGGCTCGCCGAGGACCCGGAGCTGGCCGCCCGCTATCGCGCCGCGCACGAGGACTACCTGGCCCGCCGGGAGGCGATCGGCCAGGTGCCGGAGATCGCCGGCATCTCGGCCGGTGGCATGCCCGGCCGGGTCAAGTGCCTGCACGTGCACCTCGGGCACGCGCTCGCCGCCGGGCCGGGGGTGAACCCGTTCGGCGACGAGACCCTCGCCCTGGTGGAGAAGTGGTGGGCCGCCGGCCCCTGCGTGGACGTGCCCGCGACGGAGTGAGATGACCGCCACCGACGAGATCGTGGTCCGCCGCGCCCGCACCGGCGACGTGCGCGGCATCCGGCGGCTCGTGGACACCTACACCGACGACCGGCGGCTGCTCAGCAAGGCCACCGTCACCCTCTACGAGGACGTGCAGGAGTTCCGGGTGGCCGTGACGCCCGACGGCACGGTGGTCGGCTGCGGCGCGCTGCACGTGATGTGGGAGGACCTCGCCGAGATCCGCACGGTGGCGGTCGACCCGTCCTGCCGGGGCCACAAGATCGGGCACCGCATCGTCGGCGAGCTGATCGACGCGGCCCGCGAGGTGGGCGTCGCCCGGATCTTCGTGCTCACCTTCGAGACCGGGTTCTTCGGCTCGTTCGGCTTCCGCGAGATCGACGGGGCCCCGGTGCCGCAGCCGGTCTACGAGCAGCTCCTGCGCTCCTACGACGAGGGTGTCGCGGAGTTTCTCGACCTGGAGCGGGTCAAGCCGAACACCCTCGGCAACAGTCGCATGCTGCTGCGCCTCTGACCCGCCTCACGTGCCTCGCGGGTGGGCCGCGAAGAACTCCCAGATCAGGTCGGTGGCCGTGACGCCGGCGTCCGGAGCGGCGAGCTGCCCGCCGCTGGCGCCCGGCCAGGAGTGGCCCATCTCGGGAAGGCTCCACACGGTGACGTCGCTGCCGTCGGCGCAGCGCGCGTCGGCCCGGCTCAGGCCCGCCGGTGCCGCCGGCTTCCGGCCCGCCACCGGCCGGCAGCCGAGCCGTCGCTGCCAGGTGCGCAGCCCGTCGTGGAAGGTGTCGGCGTACCGGTCCTGCCCGCCGACGAAGGTGATCACCGAGACCGGCCGCTTCGGCACGTAGCTGTCGGGCTCCGTCAGCGGGCCGCTGTAGCCGCCGCTGACCACGCCGATCGCCGCGAATACGCCGGTGGCCTCCACGGCGAGGCGGAAGCTCAGGTCACCGCCGTTGGAGATGCCGGTCAGGTAGACCCGGTCCGGGTCGGCCCGCCAGGTGTCGACCAGGTGTGCGGCGAGCGCGGTGAGGAACCCCACGTCGTCCGCCGACCCGCAGCAGATCAACGCGTTGAAGCCGCCGTGCTGCCCGTCCGGGTAGGCGACCAGGAAGTTCTCCCGGTCCGCGCGGGCGTCGAGGCCGGTCAGCTCCCGCATGTCGGCCCCGCTGCCGGGAAAGAAGTGCAGCGCGATCACCAGCGCGGCGGGGCGCGCCGGGTCGTACCCGGGCGGGGCGTGCAGCAGGTAGCTGCGCTCCACCCCGCCGTGGCGCAGGGTCAGCTCGTGGTCCCCGGCGGCCGGCCGCTCGCTGGGCGCCGGCGCGGCGGCCGACCGATCCCCGGGCTTCGGCGTGGCGGCCGGCTCGGCCTTCCCGCCGCACGCTCCACCGGTGAACGCCAGAACCAGCCCCGCCAGCACCGCGATCGTCCCCCGCACGTCCCGCCCTCCCCGTGGGTAACCGGGCTCCACCGTCGGTTCCGGGAGCCGAGCCGGTCAACCCTTTCGGTCCTCGCCGAAGCCGGGCAGGCTGCTTCCATGCTGCGGTTGCACCTCGGACCGGCGGACCTGTGCCGGGTACGGTTCGTCGACCGCCTGCACCCGGTCGGCACCGCCATGCTGGCCTGCCAGGCGCTGCACGATCCCGCCGCCGCCGCCATGGCGCCGGACCTCGTGGCGGCGGCCGGCACGGCCACCTCCGCACGCGGGGTCCGCGCCGCCGCCACGTCGCTGCGGCACCTGCTGCCGGCCCGCGGCCGGCTGCCGGACTTCCTCACCCCGTTCGACGGGTTGGACTCGGTGGCCGCCGGCCTCGCGGCGATCCGGTCCACCCCCGCCCGCCGGGTCCGGGAGGAGGTGGCCGCCTCCTACCGCGAGGTCGCCGCGACGCCGCTGCGGCGTGCGTTCGCGGCCGCCGATCCGACCGTGCTCGACCTGTTCGGCCGGGCGCTCGACACCTGGTTCGGTGCGGTGCTGGCGCCGCACTGGTCCACCCTGACCACCGTCCACCAGCGACAGCTGGCCGACGCCGCGCACCGGCTGGCCCGGCGCGGGCTGGCGGGTCTCTTCGACGGGCTGCACCCGGCGATCCGGTGGCGGCCACCCGTGCTGGAGGTACGCACCTGGTGGAGCGGGGAGGTGACCGGGACCGGGGAGGGGATGGTGCTGCTCCCGTCGCCGGTGGCCGGACCGCTGCCCCGGGTCCTGGTCGAACCGGGCCGGCCGGTCCTGCTCGTCTACCCCGCCGCCATGCCGGCGCGGGCGACCGATCCGGCGGTCGACCCGCTCGCCGGGGTGCTGGGCGCCACCCGGGCGGCGATGCTGCGCCGCCTCGCCGAGCCGGGCCCGCACACCACCACGGCGCTCGCCCGGGGTGTCGGGGTCGGTCTCTCCACTGCCTCCGAGCACGCGACCGCGCTGCGCGCCGCCGGCCTGGTCGCCACCGAGCGCGACGGGGCCGCGGTTCGCCACCGCCTGACCCCGCTCGGCGCCGACCTGATCGGCCGCCCGGCAGCCGACGACTGAGCCTTCATCGACTCCAGATCGCCGAGCTGGCGGTGTCCGGCCGCCCCTGATGCCCCCACCTCCCGCGAGGTGGAGTGGATCAGCCGGCGGGTGGTCGAGGCTGCCGTAGGGTGGCAGCCGTGACGACGCGTGTGGCCGCCATCGACTGCGGGACCAACTCGATCCGACTGCTGGTCGCCGACCTGCCCGACCCGTCCGCCGGCGCGCAGGCGCCGCTGGTCGACCTGAGCCGCCGGATGGAGATCGTCCGGCTCGGCCAGGGCGTCGACCGGACCGGCCGGCTCGCCCCCGAGGCGATCGAGCGGACCCGGGTCGCGCTCGCCGACTACGCGGCGGAGATCGAGAAGCTGGGCGCCGAGCGGGTGCGGATGTGTGCCACCTCCGCGTCCCGCGACGCGTCGAACGCCGCCGACTTCCGCACCATGGTCGAGGAGACCCTCGGTGTGGCGCCCGAGGTGGTCACCGGCGACGAGGAGGCCCGGCTCTCCTTCACCGGCGCCGTCCGTGGCCTGCCCGCCGACGCCGAGCCGCCGTACCTGGTGGTCGACATCGGCGGCGGCTCGACCGAGTTCGTGGTCGGCACCCGCGAGGGCGGCGTCCAGGCGGCGATCTCGATGGACATCGGCTGCGTCCGGATGACCGAGCGGCACCTGCACGGCGACCCGCCCGGCCTGGACGAGATCGCCGCCGCGCAGGCCGACATCGCGGTCGCGGTGGACCGGGCGCTGACGGCGGTGCCGGGCCGGGAGGCCGCCACCCTGGTCGGTCTCGCCGGGTCGGTCACCACCGTGGTCGCCATCGCCCAGGGCCTCCAGGAGTACGACCCGGAGCGCATCCACCACGCCCGGGTGTCGTACGACCAGGTCGCCGAGGTCACCGCCGACCTGCTGGGGAAGACCCGCGAGCAGCGGCTGGCCATCCCGGTGATGCACCCCGGCCGGGCCGACGTGATCGGCGCGGGCGCGCTGGTGCTCCGGGTCATCATGGAGCGCGCCGGCATGCCCTCCGTCGTCGCCTCCGAACACGACATCCTCGACGGCATCGCCTGGTCCCTGGTCTGAGACCACCCGGCCTGATCGACGTCGAGTTTCTCATGGACGGCAGGTCGGATCCGACCGTCAGCGGTTCACCTCGAACGCTGGCGCGGCCAGTCCGACGACCGCCCGGACCTGACCTCGGAGCCGCCCGACAGCAGCCCGGCCCAGTCCGAACGACCGGCCCAGTCCGACCCGCCGGCCCCGGCGGAACCGCCGGCGCGGACCAGCTCCGGCTCGGAGGTGCCGCGTGGCGTGCTCAGCCCGAGGCCGTCCACGCCCAGTGGGCGGTCCTTCGGGGCCGCGGGCGGGATGATCTCATCCGGCTGCAGCGCCGCGGGAGTGTCCTCCGCGGGCTGCGGCCACCGCTGCCAACGGCGGACGCTCACGACCCCGACGAGGAGCAGCGAGCCGACCAGCAGGGTCGTCCCGGTCCGGAGCGGGGCCGCCAGATCGACCTGGTGGCCGTTCAAGGTCAGTTCGTGGTCGAACAGTTTCGTCACGGCGGTCGGGCTGACCAGCAGGCCCAGGTAGCTGGCCGAGTAGACCAGGCCGGTGAGCGCCGCTCCCAGCGGGGAGAACCGGAGCGTGGCGATGAGCCCGAGCACGATCCCGGCGGCGGCCAGCACCAGTGCGGGTCGAACAAAATCGCCGCTGTCCAGTGCGCCGCCGTTCCCGGCGGCGGCGAACGCCCGCTCCGACCGGTCCTGGCCCAGGGCGAAGAGGATCCAGGCCAACGGACCGACGACGGCGGCGGCGAGCACGGTTCCGAGGTGTCGCATCGGGGCAACGTACCGACGTTCCGCGCGGATGAGCAGGCCCCATAAGCGAAAATTAAGATCGATCCGCCCGCCACGGGGCCGGCGGGCACCTGGAGCGGGTCGCGGACGGTGCTCCGGCCGGCGGCGGTCAGGTGCGTTCGGTGGCGAGGCGGGCGCCGAAGCCGAGCAGTGCCATTCCGGTCAGCCCGTCGAGCCAGCGCCGGACCCGCCGCCGGGACAGCAGGTCCCGGGCCCGGTTCAGCGCCGCCACCAGGACCAGCAGGTAGGCGAGGCCGAGCACGGCGTGGCTGAGCGCGAAGGCGAGCAGCACCCCGACCGGCGCGCCGCCGCCCACGAACTGTGGCAGCACCGCCAGGTAGAACGCCAGCACCTTCGGGTTGGTGACGTTGGACAGGAAGCCCTGCCGGAAGCCGGTCAGCGCCTGGCCGGGCAGGGCGGCGTCGCCGGCCGGCGGCGGGTAGTCGGCCCGCCAGGCCGACCGCCAGGCCTGCACCCCGAGGTACGCCAGGTACGCCACGCCGGCCCAGCGGATCGCCTCGAAGAGCGGCTGGGACCGGACGATGAGCGTGCCGAGCCCGGCGGCGGCGGTCACGCCCTGCACGGCGTTCGAGGCGGTCACGCCGATGGCGCTCCATCGGCCCCGGCGCCGGCCCGAGGCCAGCGTGTTCCGCGTGACCACGGCGAAGTCCGGCCCCGGAACGAGGATCAGCACGGTGGCGAAGACGAGGAAGGACGCGTAGCTGCTCCACGACACACCTCGAGCCTAGCTACCATGTTCTTGACGGTACTACGTAATCCACACTAGTGTCCGAGGCGTGGATACGACGCAGCTCCTCAAGGGCGTGCTCGACCTGGCCGTTCTCGCCGTGCTCAAGAACGAGGACGGCTACGGTTACGACATCCTCCGCCGGCTGCGCGAGGCCGGCCTGGAGGAGGTCGGCGACGCCTCGGTCTACGGCACCCTGCGCCGGCTGTTCGCCGCCGGCCTGCTGACCACCTACGTGGTGCCGAGCGAGTCCGGCCCGCACCGCAAGTACTACTCACTCAACGCCGCCGGCCGGGACCAGCTCACCCGCTCCGGCAAGACCTGGCGCTCCTTCGCCATCACCATGGACGCACTGCTCGACGATCGGGGGATGGCGGCATGACCGTCACTGGGCAGGAGATCGCGGACTACGTCGACCGGGTGCGGGCGGCCCTCGCCGACCTGCCGCCGGCGATCCGCGACGAGCTGACCGAGGACCTGCCGGAGCACCTCGCCGAGGTGGCCGCCGAGGCCGACGGCGCGCTGGTCGACCGGCTCGGCGAGCCGGAGGCGTACGCGGCCGAGCTGCGGGCCGCCGCCGGGGCCGAGGCGGGAGCCGGCTCCGGGCGGCGGGGTCGCCGGCTGGCCGCCGCCCAGGCGCGCGCCGGCACCCAGTTGCGCGCCCTCGACACCCAGCTCGGCCCGCTGCTCGGGCAGTCCTCGGTGAGCGAGTTCCTCCGCCCGCTGCGCCCGGCCTGGTGGCTGCTGCGCGGCTGGCTCGCGGCGCTGGTGATCTCCGTCGTGCTCCAGGAACCGTCCGGGTTGCTCCCCCGGCTCGACGGCAGCGTGCTGGCCGGCCTGTTCCTGCTCGCCGGCACGGTCCTCGCCTCGGTCTGGCTGGGCCGGCGCGCACCCGGCTTCCGGGGCTGGCCGCGGCGGCTGCTGCGCCTGGGCACCGCCGCGTTCCTGATCTTCTCCTTCGCGATGCTGGTCAACGTCGACCAGCACGCCAGCTCCGACCAGTTCGGCAGCTACCAGGAGGTCTCGGTCGGCGACCGGTACGACTCGATCGAGGACGTGTTCGTCTACGACCAGGAGGGGCGGCTGGTCCGCAACGCCCAGCTCTTCGACCAGAACGGCGTGCCCATCCGGCTCGGCTGGCCGACCTGCCTGGACGCGAGCGGCAACATGCCCGCGCCGCGCAACGCCTACCCGTACTGTCCCGACCGGGCGCCCTTCGGGCCGCCGGCCCCGGCCGCGCCGACCCTGAGTGCCCCGCCCGCACCGGGCGCGAGCGCCGCCCCCGGGCCGAGCGGGAGCGCCACTCCCGCGCCGACCGTGACGCCGTCCGTCGCGCCCAGCGAGAGCGCGCCGACGCCGGCGCCGACCCGCTGAGACCGAACCGCCCGAGTCGACCGGAGGGGCGCCCGCCGACCGGCGGGCGCCCCTCGGCGCGTCCACGGTGGACGACCTCGCGCGGCACGGGTGCGCACGACGCTCCGGCGGCCGGGCCCGGCGGTGTGACGGGCCGGTCCGGGAGACGAACGGGAGGTGAATGCCACTGTTCTTTCGTCTTCCCCGGGCCGGTGAGCGCGTGGCACGCTACCCGCACGTAACACCCACTGTGCGACCAGCCAACGATGACTGACCGCTAGGAGGACGGGACCATGGGCGAGATGGTGAGCTTCACCGGCAACGGAGGGACGAGCGAGGGGTATCTCGCGATACCCTCCGGCGGTGCGGCCAGCCCGGCGGTCATCGTCATCCAGGACTGGTGGGGTCTCGTACCCCACGTCCGGGCGGTGGTGGACCGCTTCGCGGAGGCCGGCTTCGTCGCTCTCGCGCCCGACTTCCGGCACGGCGGCCCGGCGAGCAAGCCGAGTGAGCCGCGGCAGATGTTGAACAGCACGCAGATGGACGAGGCCGCGACCGACATCGCGGCCGCCGCCGAATACCTCGCCAACCGGCCGGAGGTGGCCGGCAAGGTGGGCTGCGCCGGGTTCTGTGCCGGCGCCAGCCTGGCGCTCTGGTCCGGCACGTTCTCCGAGCGCATCGTCGCCACCGCCGGCTTCTACCCGCGGCTGCCCTGGGAGGGCATGCGCGCCGAGTGGGCCGACTACGCCGGCAAAGCCGCGCTCATCCACTGCTCCGAGGCGGACGGCCTCTCCGCCGCAGACGGGGTGCAGAGCGTCCGCCGGGCCATCGAGACGGCGGGCGGCACCTGCCAGACCTACGACTATCCGGGCACCGCGCACGCGTTCTTCAACGAGGACCGGCCGGAGCACTTCGACCAGCGGGCCGCGGCCACCGCCTGGGCCCGCACGCTGGAACTCTTCCGGGCCAAGCTTGGCTGAGCCGCGTACCCCCGCCGAGGTGGTCGCCCGCGCCGCGCGGGCGACCGACCTGGCCGACCTCGACGGCGCCGTGAGCAACTGCTTCGCCTGCCCCCGGCTCGTCGCCTGGCGGGAGGACGTGGCCCGGGTCAAGCGGGCGGCGTTCCGGGACCAGGACTACTGGGGCCGGCCGGTGCCGGGCTTCGGCCCGCCCGACGCGCGGATCGGCATCCTGGGCCTGGCGCCCGCCGCGCACGGCGGCAACCGCACCGGCCGGATCTTCACGGGGGACCGCTCCGGCGACGTGCTCTTCGCCGCGCTGCACCGCGCCGGGCTGGCCAACCAGGCGACCAGCGTGTCCGCCGACGACGGCCTGGCCCTGCGGCACACCCGCATCTTCGCCGCCGTGCGCTGCGCGCCGCCGGACAACAAGCCCACCCCTGAGGAGCGGGACACCTGCGCGCCGTGGCTGCACCGCGAGGTGGGGCTGATCCGGCCGACCCTGCGCGTCGTGGTCGCGCTGGGGGCGTTCGCCTGGGCCGCGTGGTGGCCCGTGCTGCGCCACGTGTACGGACAGCGCCCGCCCACACCGCGCCCGGCGTTCGGCCATGGGGCACACTGGTCCGGCACGTCCGCACCGGCGTTGCTCGGCTGCTACCACGTCAGCCAGCAGAACACCTTCACCGGGCGGCTGACACCAGCGATGTTGGACGACGTGTTCGCCCGGGCCAAGGACCTGGCCGGGGTGGACTGAGGAATGCGTGAGGCGGTGGGATGGACCTCGGCGTGCTCCGCAGGTGGTGGCCGGTCGCGGCGGTGACCCTGCTGCTCGGCGTCGCCGCGCTCGCCGCCGGGCACTCCGCCATCGGGGCGAGCCGCATCCCGCCCGCCGCCGACAACATCCCGTACGTGCCGGACTACCCCACCGCCGAGCCCGCGCCCTCGATCACGGTCGAGCCCCGGGACCTCGGCGAACCCACCTCGGGCGGCATTCCGGGCTGGCTCGCGACCGCCGCCGTCGTGCTGCTCGGCGCCGCCGTGCTGGCGGTGGTCGGGTACGTGCTCTGGACCGTGGTGAGCGGGGCGCTGCGCCGGACCACCCGCGCGGTGCCCGTCCAGCGGACCCGGCGCACGGCCGAGGGCACGGCCCGCGAGGTGGTGGCCGCGCTGGACGCCGGTCTCGTGGAGCTGGACGACCGGTCCACCGACCCGCGCACCGCGGTGATCGCCTGCTGGGTCCGGCTGGAGGAGGCCGCCGACGAGGCCGGGGTGCCCCGGCACGCCGGGGACACGCCCACCGACCTGGTCAGCCGGCTGCTGCGCGGCGACCCGGCGGCCGGTGTCCCGGCGATCGCCAGCGCCGACGTGCTGGACGGCTTCGCGCACGTCTACCGCGAGGCCCGGTACGCCACCCACACCGTCGACGAGCGGATGCGCGACCAGGCCCGGGCCGCCCTGCGCCGGCTGCGCGGCGAGCTGACCGCGGTGGCCGGCGGTGAGGCGGCGGCATGAGCACGAGCATCGACGACCTGCTCTCGTTCGACGAGGAGCCCGCCGGGGAGGCGCGGCGGCCCGGCGGCGGGCGGGCACGCTGGGTGCTGCGGACCCTCGCGGTCACCGCCGCGATCGTGGTGGTGGTCGTCGTCGGGCTGCGCGCGGTCGGCCTCCAGGTCTCGCTCTGGGTCATCGTGGCGGGCGTGCTCGCCGTGCTCGCGGTCCGCCGGGTCACCGCCGAGCTGTCGCCCCCACCGCCGTCCCGGGCCGGCGCCCGCGGCCCGGCCGGCGAGGAGCCGGGCACCTGGAACTGGTCCTCCCGGGACGCGCTGCGCGCCGCGATCAACGGGTGGGAACGCCCGCTGGACTGGTGCTCCGACAACCGCGAGCGGTTCACCGGGCGGGTGCTGCCCCGCCTCGGCGAGCTGGCCGACGAGCGGTTGCGCCAGAAGCACGGCGTCACCCGCGAGTCCGACCCCGCCCGCGCCCGCGCCCTGCTGGGTGAGCCGCTGTGGACGTTCCTCGGCACCCCCGCCCGCCGCCCCCCGTCGCCGCGCGACCTCGCGGTGATCGTCGCCGAACTGGAGAAGCTGTGATGAACGACGTGGACCGGAGCATGCCCCCCGCCGAGGTCGGCCGGCTGGCCCGCGCGGTGCTCGATGCGGTCGGCACGGTCGTGGTCGGCAAGCGGGAGGCGCTGGAGCTGGTCCTGGCCGGCATCCTGGCGGGCGGCCACGTGCTGCTGGAGGACCTGCCCGGCCTGGGCAAGACGCTCACCGCGCGCTCGTTCGCGCAGGCCCTCGGGCTGGACTTCCGCCGCCTCCAGTTCACCCCGGACCTGCTGCCCGCCGACGTCACCGGCTCCTTCCTCTACGACCAGCGCAGCGGCGACTTCTCGTTCCGGGCCGGCCCGGTCTTCACCAACCTGCTGCTCGCCGACGAGATCAACCGGACCCCGCCGAAGACCCAGTCGGCGCTGCTGGAGGCCATGCAGGAGAAGCAGGTCTCGGTGGAGGGTGTCACCTACCGGCTGGACGAGCCGTTCCACGTGCTCGCCACCGCCAACCCCATCGAGTACGAGGGCACCTACCCGCTGCCCGAGGCGCAGCTCGACCGGTTCCTGCTCCGGGTCTCGTTCGGCTACCCGAACCATGACGAGGAGTGGGAGGTGCTGCAACGGCGGATCGCGCGCCGCCGCGAGGAGGCCGAGATCAAGCCGGTGGTGGACGCGGGCACGCTGCGCGCCATGCAGGCCGCGCTGGAGGACGTGGTCGTCGAGGACTCGATCGGCCGCTACATCGTGGCGCTGACGGCGGCCACGCGGGAGCACCCGTCCGCGCTGGTCGGCGCCTCGCCGCGCGGCTCGCTGGCGCTGCTGCTGCTGTCCCGGGTCCGCGCGGTGCTCGCCAACCGCGACTACGTGGTGCCGGAGGACGTCAAGGCGGTGGCCGCGCCCGCGCTGGCCCACCGGATCACCCTGCGGCCGGAGATGTGGCTGCGCCGGGTGGATCCGTCCTTCGTGGTCGGTGAGGTGCTGGAGTCCACTCCCGCCCCGGCCAGCGGCGCGCTGCCCAGCTACGCGGCCGGACCGTCCGGGCGCTGATGGCCGACCGTCAGGAACCGGCGAGCGGCTGGGCGCCCACCCGGGCGCTCGGCCGGGCCGTGCTGCTCACCGGCCTGCTGCTGGTCGCCGCCGTGCTGCTCGGCCGGATCGACCTGGTGGTGCTGGCCACGCCGTTCGCGCTGGGCACCGCGTACGCGCTGCGCCGCCGGCCCACCGCCCTGCCCGGCCTGGAGATCGGGGTCGAGGACGCGCACCTGGTCGAGGGCGCGCCGATGGCCGCCAGGGTGGCCGTGGGCAACCCGGACACCGTCTCCTACGACGTGGCCGTGGTGCGGACGCGGATGTCGCGCTGGCTGCGGGTGGAGAAGGTCGGCTTCGGCGGGACCGGGGTGGACGTGAGCCGCTCCGGCGGCGCCGACCGGCCCTTCGTCACCTCGGTGCCGTCCGGCTCGGCCGTCGACCTGGAGCTGACCGGGACGGCGCTGCGCTGGGGGCGGCACCCGATCGGGCCGGCCGGCGCCCGGGTCGCCGCCGCGGACGGGCTGCTGGTGTCGCGGGCCGTGCTCACCGACGCGGTCCGGATGCGGGTCTACCCGATGACCGAGCCGTTCGAGGCGGTCGAGGCGATGCCCCGGGCCGCCGGGCTGGTCGGCGCGCATCACTCCCGCCGGCCGGGGGAGGGCGGTGAGCTGGCCGGGGTGCGCGTCTTCGCGCCCGGCGACCGGCTGCGCCGGATCGACTGGCGGGTCTCGCTGCGGGCCCGCCAACTGCACGTGGCGGCCACCCTCTCCGACCGGGACGCCGAGGTGGTGGTGCTGCTCGACGTGCTGGCCGAGGCGGGCCGCTCCGGCGGCGTACGCGGGCCGGCGTCCGTGCTGGACACCACCGTCCGGGCGGCCGCCGCGATCGCCGAGCACTACCTGCACCGGGGTGACCGGGTGGCGATGCTGGAATACGGGCCGGCAGCCCGCCGGCTGCGCCCGGCCACCGGCCGGCGGCAGTACCTGACCGTGCTGGAGTGGCTGCTCGACGTCAAGGCCGAGTCCTCCCCGCACGAGCCGTACGACCAGGTCTTCGGCCCGCAGCTGCTCTCCTCGGACGCGCTGGTGGTGGTGCTCACACCGCTGCTCGACGAGCGCTCGGCGCAGATGCTGGCGCGGATGGCCCGGGGCGGGCGGTTCGTGGTCGCGGTGGACACCCTGCCGGCCGAGCTGCCGGTGCCGAAGGACCGGGGCTGGGCCGAGGTGGCGTACCGGCTGTGGCGGCTGGACCGGGACACGATGATCGGTCAGCTCCGGGAGCATGGCGTGCCGGTGGTGCGCTGGGCCGGCGCGGGCAGCCTCGACCAGGTGCTGCGCGACGTGGCCCGGCTGGCGACCGCGCCTCGGGCGGGCATCCGGTGAGCGCGCGGAACGCAGCGCCGCGGAGTCCCGCAGCCGCGAACGAAGAGTGGCGCAGATGAACGATCTCGTCGACGGGCTGAACGAGCGCGTGCGTGCGCTCCGGTACGCGGTGCGGCGGATCAGCCCGACGCCGCTGCTGCTGCGGGCCGGCATCTTCCTCAGCGTGCTGGTCGGCTTCCTGGTCGCGTACCCCGGGCAGGCCCTCACCCCGCGGTCGCTGCTGGCCCTCACCGTGGTGGCGGTGCTGCCGGCGGTCGGTCCGCGCCGGGTCTGGCCGACCTTCGCGGCGCTGGTGACCATCGGTGGCTGGCTGCTCGCCACGCTCGGCTTCGACCGGCCGCCGGCGCTGTGGCGGCTGCTCGCCGTGGCCACGCTCCTCTACCTGGCGCACACGCTGTGCGCGCTGGCCGCGCTGCTGCCCTACGACGCGGTGGTCGACCCGGACCTGGTGCTGCGCTGGCTGGCCCGGGCCGGCGCGGTGGTGCTCGCCGCCGCCGTGCTCGGCATCGTGCTGGCCGCACTCGGCGAGGCCGGCGGGGACCGAGGTTCCCAGGCGGCGACAGTGGTGGGGCTGCTGGTGGCGGTGGGTCTCAGTGGCCTTCTGGCGTGGCTCCTGCGTCGCAGATAACGGGACGCCCCGAGAAGTTGCGCAGGTCACAGGGGTTGTGCTCCGTCACAAGTGGGGGTCTCGATCGGGATTAGCCGAGCCGCCCGGGGAAAGATAGATGACGTGAATCCGAAGCGGATCCTTGTCGTGGGTGCCGGGCACGTGGGCCTGTACGCCGCTCTGCGCCTGTCCAAGAAGCTGAGCTCCCGTGAGGCCGAGGTCATCGTCGTCGACCCGCAGCCGCACATGACCTACCAGCCGTTCCTCCCGGAGGCTTCGGCGGGCAACATCTCCCCGCGGCACGCTGTGGTGCCGCTGCGGCGGGAGTTGCGCAAGTGCAAGGTCGTGGCCGGCACGGTCACCCGGATCGACCACGACCGCAAGACCGCCGTGGTGCAGCCGATCAGCGGCCCGACCCGGGAGATCCAGTACGACCACGTGGTGGTCGCCCCCGGTTCGGTCTCCCGCACCCTGCCGATCCCCGGCCTGCACGAAAACGGCATCGGGTTCAAGACCATCGGTGAGGCGATCTTCCTCCGCAACCACGTGCTGGACCGGCTCGACGTGGCGGCCGCCACCACCGACCCGGAGGTGCGCAGCCGCGCGCTGACCTTCGTCTTCGTCGGCGGTGGTTACGCCGGCATCGAGGCGCTCGCCGAGATGGAGGACATGGCCCGGGACGCGCTGCGCTACTACCCGGAGCTGAAGCCGGAGGACATGCGCTGGGTTCTGGTCGAAGCCACCCAGCGGGTGCTGCCCGAGGTCGACCGGGACATGGGTGCCTACACGGTGCAGGAGCTGCTCAAGCGGAACATGGACATCCGCCTGGACACCCGGCTGGAGTCCTGCGTCGACGGGGTCGCGAAGCTCTCCGACGGGTCCGTCTTCCCGTCCGACACGATCGTCTGGACGGCGGGCGTGAAGCCGTCGCCGATGCTGGACGCGACCGACTTCCCGCGCGACGAGCGGCGCCGGGTCACCTGCCTGCCCACCCTCCAGATCGTGGACGGCGACCGGGTGGTCGAGGGCGCGTGGAGCGCCGGCGACTGCGCCGCCGTGCCGGACCTGACCAAGGAGCCGGGCAACTTCTGCTCGCCGAGCGCGCAGCACGCGGTGCGGCAGGCCGCCCGGATGGCCGACAACATCGTGAACGTGATCCGCGGGCGCGAGCCGGTCGACTACAAGCACAAGCACGCGGGCAGCGTCGCCAGCCTCGGCCTGCACAAGGGCGTGGCGCAGGTCTACGGCGTGAAGATGACCGGCTGGCCGGCCTGGTTCATGCACCGCACGTACCACATGTCGCGGATCCCGTCCTTCAACCGCAAGGTCCGGGTCGTGGTCGACTGGTCGCTGGCGTTCTTCCTCAAGCGTGAGGTGGTCGCCCTGGGCCAGCTGCACGACCCGCGCGAGGAGTTCGCCGAGGCGTCCGCCCCGCCGGTCGGCGCGCGCGTCTGAACGAACGCGCGTCTGAACCGTCGCGCGTCAGAGCAACCGGAAAGGGCCCTTCCCGCACGGGAGGGGCCCTTTCCCGTGTCCGGGGTCAGAACCGCCAGGTCCAGGCGTCGGCGATCCGGGTGCCCGGCCCGAAGAGCTGCTCCAGGGTCCGGCGCAGGGTCTCCGCGTGCGGCGCGCCGTCGGTCAGCGCCACGCAGGAGGCGCCCCAGAACTCGATGTCCCGGGCGGCCTGCCGGCGCTGCCGGTCGCCCACCGCGGGCGCCACCCCCCGCTTCGCGACGTCGGCCAGCAGGGCGGAGGTGGGACGCTGGTACGTGCCCATGGTGGCCGAGCCGTTGCGGCCGTACGGGCCGATGAAGAAGCCCTCCGGCATGCCGAAGGCGGCGTCGGCCTCGGTGGCCCAGCGCATCGGCCACGGGTCCTTCGGGGTGGCCGTCGGCACCGGCACGAGCACCCCGCCGGGGCGTACGCACTGCCGCCAGTGCCCGCCGGTCACGAACTCCGGCAGCGGCGGCCGGTCGGTGGTGGGCAGCGGCGCGGGGAAGACACTGAGCAGGGCCGCGCCGACCGCGAGGGGGACCAGCCGGCGGGCCGACCCCCGCTCGCCGAGTGCCCGGTGCACGGCCAGGGTGAGCACCGTCCCGGCGAGCGGCAGCACCACGAGGCCGAACCGCATGGGCAGCGCGCCGTCCACCACGGGCAGGCCGGCCAGCAGGGCGTACGGGCCGGGGACGCCGGTGCGCTCCCCGCCGACCACCACCTCGGGGCCGAGCGAGAGCGCCGCCATGACCAGCGCCCCGGCGAGGCAGGCGACGACCAGGGCGCGCCGGCCCAGCCAGCCCGCGCAGCCGACGGCCACCAGCAGCAGCGGCCAGCCCAGGAAGGTGTTGAACTCGGCCGGGCCGGTGGTCAGCCGGGCCGCGTCGGCGCCGCCCAGCACCGACAGCGTGGAGAGCCGGGTCCAGCTCGTCAGGTCGGCCGAGAAGTAGTCCGGGCTGAACATCCCGTCCGAGACGCCCTGTGGCCCCGCGAACTGGAGCCACAGCGGATACGCCAGCACGAGCAGGGCCAGCCCGGCGGCGCACATCAGTCCACCGGCGAAGCCGGGCAGCGCCCGGCGCAGCAGCGCCCGGTCGGCCAGCCCGTACGCGACGGCCATGACCAGCAGGGTGAGCGCGGTGAGAAAGAGCACCTCCTCGCCGACGAAGACCTGGACGGTGACGGCCGTGGCCAGGCCGAGGACCGAGCTGGCCAGCCGGCGGCGGTCCGGGCCGTCCGTCCGGCCGGCCGGGTCGGCGGCCCGGAGCAGCCGGATCACCAGCCAGACGATCACCGGGACCAGCCACTGGGCGGTCATGTGCAGGTGGGCGTTGCTCTGCGAGACCATGCCGGGACCGAAGCCGCAGAGCGCCGCCCCGAGCCCGGCGGCGAGCCGACGGGCCCGCAGCGTCCGGGTCAGGAGCAGGTACCAGGCCAGCGCCGTGCCGGCCAGGTTGGCCGCGGCCAGCAGGGCGAAGGTGACCGGCGCACCGAGGACGAGGGTGACCGGGGCGAGCAGCACGCCGAGCGCGATCACGCTGGTGTTCGTCATGAGGTTGACCCCGTCCGGCGCGTTCAGCCGGTCGGTGATCAGGCCGAAGTCGCCGAGCAGGGCGCGCGCGTCGACCGCCAGGAACCACTCGTAGAGGGTCTGGTCGGCCGGGTTCAAGGCGAGCATCCGCTGCCCGGGCGCCGGCCACAGCCCGTGGGTGAGCCAGCCGGCGAGCGCGGCGAAGAGCAGGCCGGCCAGCAGGTCCGCGCGGTGCCGGCGGCCGGCGGCCAGCAGCCGGGCCGCCCGGCCCGGGCGGACGGCCGGGTCGAGACGGAGTGCCTCGTCGGGGTCGGGCCCGGGGGCCGTGCGGGCGGCGCTGGTCACGGCCTCGACCATATCGGCCGGAACCCACGGGGTACGCCGGGCCGCGACGCAGCCGCTACGGTGAGATCTGCACCGCCGCGTGTCGACGCGCCGGTGTCACCCGCCCGGGTGGTGGAACGGCAGACACGGCCGCCTTAAAAGCGGCTGCCGCAAGGCGTGCGGGTTCGACCCCCGCCCCGGGCACCAACTCTCAGCTTTCCCACAGCTTCGCGCCGCGCACGGCGTTGCCACCCCGTTTACCCTGGAGAGGCACGTTCACGTGCATCGACCCCCTGAGGGAGGCCTGAGAAGTGAAGACCACGAACCCGGTGCTCGCCCGGCTCGGCCAGGCGGCTGAGCGGGAGCGGGCGGCCGGGTACGCCCAGCCCGGGCCGTACGGTCAGCCCGGATATCCGCAGCAGTACCCGCAGTACCCGCAGCAGCAGCCGTACCCGACGGGCCACGGCTACCCGGCGGCCCCGCCCGCCGTGACCCCGATGACCCTCGACGACGTGGTCGTCAAGACGGTGCTGATGCTCGGCATCCTGGGCGCCTCGGCCGCTGCGGCCTGGGTGCTCGTGCCCGACGCCCTGACCGGGGTGGCCTGGATCGGCGCCGCCGTGGTCGGCCTCGTCCTCGGCCTGGTCATCTCGTTCTCCCGGATGGCCAACCCGGCGCTCGTGGTGGCGTACTCGATCGTCGAGGGCGTCTTCGTCGGCATGGTCAGCAAGACGTTCGACACGTTCTACGACGGCATCGTGCTCCAGGCCGTCGTCGCCACCTTCGGCGTCTTCTTCCTGATGGCGATGATCTACAAGGCGCGGATCATCCGGGCCACCCCGAAGTTCGCCCGGATCATGGTGGCGATCATCGCGGGTCTGTTCGGCGTCATGCTGATCAACCTGGTGCTCGCGCTCTTCGGCGTCAACACCCACCTCCGTGACGGCAGCCCGCTGGCCATCGGCTTCAGCCTGGTCTGCATCGTGGTCGCCTCGCTGAGCTTCGTGCTCAACTTCGCGGAGATCGAGGACGGCGTCCGGATGGGGCTCCCGCAGCGCTACTCCTGGACGGCCGCGTTCGGCATCGTGGTCGGCCTGGTCTGGCTCTACCTGGAGATCCTCCGGCTGCTGAGCTACTTCCAGGGCGACGACTGACCGACCCCGCCCGACCTGCGACGCCCGCTGCCGCGCCCGCGGCGGCGGGCGTCGTCGTTTACCCGCCGCCGCCGGGCCGCCCGGGGCAGAGTGGGAGCCGGGGTACGTCGGCGCGAGGAGGTCGCGGTGCGCAGTGCCAACCCGGTGCTGGACCGGCTGGACGACGTGGGCCGGGCCGAGCGGCAGGTGCTCGGCGTGGGGGCCGCCGACACCATGACGGTGGCCGACGTGGTCAGCCGGACGGTCGGGCTGCTGCTGCTCACCGGCGTCACCGCGGCGCTGGCCTGGGTGCTCGTGCCGCAGGCGGCGTGGATCTCCGCGGCGCTGGCCGGCAGCGCCCTGGCCAGCCTGGCGCTCGTGCTGGTCATCTCGCTGAAGCAGATCACCAACCCGCCACTGATTGCCGGGTACGCGGTGCTTCAGGGCCTGCTGCTCGGCGTAGCCAGCCGTGCCTTCGAACTGGTCTACCCGGGCATCGTGGCGCAGGCGGTGGTCGGCACGTTCGGGGTGTTCCTCGGCATGGCGCTGCTCTACCGGGCCCGGCTTGTCCGGGCCACCCCGCGGCTGGCCCGGCTGGTCGTCGGCACGCTCATCGGCATCGTGGCGATCGGCCTGGTCAACCTGGTCACCTACCTGTTCACCGGGAAGCAGGGCGTCGAGGTCTACAGCCTCTCCGCGCGGGTGGGCTGGCTGCCGTACCTCTTCTCGGTGGTCGCGATCATCGCCGGCGCGCTCAGCTTCGTCCTCGACTTCGACCTGGTCGAACGCTCCGCCCGTCACGGCCTGCCCCGCCGGTACGCCTGGTTCTGCGCGTTCGGCCTGCTGGTCGGGCTGATCTTCCTGTACTGGCAGATCCTGCGCCTGCTCAGCTACGTCCGCCGCTGACCGTACGGCAAGGCCGGTCTGCCGCCGCGCCGCGACCTGGAGCCGTCGTAGACTCGGCCGCGATGAGCGCAGGGGAACTGGACCGGGCCGTGACGCTGCTGGTCCGGCAGGTCGGGCACTGGGAGCAGCCGCGCTGGTCGGCGGCGGCCGAGGGTGGCAACGTGTCCCGCGCCGACCTCGTGCACAAGCTGGTCCAGGAGATCGCCAACCTGGCGGCCGACGCCGAGGGGGAGCCGCGCCGCGACGTGCCCCGGCTTCCCAGCGACCTGGCCCTGCCCGACCAGCTCCGGGTGGTCGCCGCCGACCTGCTGGCGGCCGGCGCGCCGGAGCCCGTGCTGGCCGGTGCGGCCGCCGCGGTCGCCCGGACCCGGTCCGCGCTGTAGCCGGCGGTCAGCCGAGCCGGCGCCGCACCTTCCGGCGGCGGGCCCGGTCGCGCGCCTTCGCCAGCGCCGGGCCGGCCCGGTCGGCCACGGCGGCCTGTCGGGCGTGCAGCAGGCCGTAGGTGAAGGTGTTCTCGCCGTCGGCGTACGCCCGCAGCGCCTGCTCGCGCAGCACCTCGCGGGTCACCACCGAGTCCTGGTGTGCGCCGAGCACGTCCTGGAGGTCCTTGAACCGGTCGACCAGCTTCGCCGTGGGCCGGCGCACCTCGACGGCGTACCGCGCCCGCTTGCCCGCCTTGCGGGCCTCGTGCAGGGCCTCGTCGTCGTTTCCGCCGGCCAGCGCCCGGTCCAGCCGGTCGTCGAAGCGGGTCACCGCCCGGCGCACCCGCCGGTTCACCCAGCGGGGCCGTACGGCGCGCGCGGTCGGCCCTTCCACCAGCGCGTCCAGCCGGCGCAGCAGGTCGGTGTAACGGTCCGAGCCGAGCGCGGCGCGCAGCCCGTCGAGGGCGGTGGCCAGGTCGGCGGCGAACCGCTCGGCGAAGCGGGCCGGGACCGGGCCGAGCACCAGCTCGTCCGGTTCCGCGTGGACCGCGTCGGCCAGCCGGGCGGCCATCACCTGGACGTCCCGGACCGGCCCGAGCCGGGCGCCCAGCCAGCGCAGCTCCGCCCGTACCGCCTCGCTCTCCGCCCGGTCCCACAGCCCGCGGAACGTCCGCAGTGTGGAGCGGAGCCGGCGGACGGCCACCCGCATGTCGTGCACGGCGTCCTCGTCGCCGCCGAGCGCGGCGGCGTGGTGGCCGATCAGCGTGTCGCGCTGGGCGGTGAGGTAGTCGACCACGGGCGCGGCGGCCGGGTCGGCGGGCGCCGGCCGGGTGGCGGCGAGCCGGCCGCCCAGCGCGCGGTGCGACTTCGAGACCGGGACCGTCCGGGCGCCGGCCGCGCGCAGCCGGTCGTCCACCGCGTCGAGCAGCGCCTCGTCGCCCTCGACCAGCTCGACCTCCAGCTCGTGCCAGGCCTGCCGCTCGCCGCTCACCAGATCCTCGGCGTGGACGTCGTCCTCGGCCACCTCGGCGAGCGGGCGGCCCGCCGCGTCGAGCAGGCGGCGTTCCCGGCGGCGGGTGACGACCCGCGCGGCCGGGGCGACCGGCCGGCCACGGGACGCGCCGCGGAAGAGCGCGACCAGGTCGGGCGGCGGGTCGGCGTCGTCCGGCCCGGCCGCGAACTGGTGCTCGGTGCGCGCGCCGCCGACCGCGCCCACCTTGAGGTGCCAGCCCGCGTCGTGCCCGCCGGTCCGCCGCCGCAGCGCGTAGCCGCTGCGGGCCAGCCGGAGGTCGGCGGTGTCCCAGTAGACCGCGTCCAGGTCGAGCACGGTGGCGTCGGACGTCGTCGCGACGCCACCGCACCCGGTCAGGTCGGGCAGCCGGAATCCCTCGTCGCCGGAGTACTTGCGTTCGCGTTCCACGACGGTCGCCATGGCGCCTCCCGTACCCGGCCCCGGTGTCGGGGAATCGGCCTCAGTTCAGGCGTTCGAGCACCATGGCCATGCCCTGGCCGCCGCCCACGCACATGGTCTCCAGACCGATGGTCCGGTCGTGCCACTCCAGCGCGTTGAGCAGGGTGCCGGTGATCCGGGCGCCGGTCATGCCGAACGGGTGGCCGACGGCGATCGCGCCGCCCATCACGTTCAACTTCTCCTCGGGGATGCCGAGCTGCCGGTACGACGGGATCACCTGGGCGGCGAACGCCTCGTTGATCTCGACCAGGTCGACGTCGTCGATGGTCATGCCGGCGCGCTTCAGCGCCTGCTTGGACGCCTCGACCGGGCCCAGGCCCATGATCTCCGGCGAGAGCGCGGTGACGCCGGTGGAGACGATCCGGGCGAGCGGGGTGAGCCCGAGTTCGCGGGCGCGCTCGGCGCTCATGATCACCACGGCGGCCGCGCCGTCGTTGAGCGGGCAGCAGTTGCCGGCGGTGATCCGGCCGTCCGGGCGGAAGACCGGCTTAAGACCGGCCACGGCCTCCAGGGTCACGCCCGGGCGCGGGCCGTCGTCGGTGCTCACCACGGTGCCGTCCGGCGTGGTGACCGGGGTGATCTCGCGGGCCCAGAAGCCGTCCGCGATCGCCTTCTCGGCCAGGTTCTGGCTGCGCACGCCGAACGCGTCCATGTCCTCGCGGGTCACGTCGTAGACCTGGGCGAGGTTCTCCGCGGTCTGCCCCATGGTCAGGTAGATGTCGGGGAGCTGGCCGGCCTCGCGCGGGTCGGTCCACACCTCGGCGCCGCCCTGGGCCCGGGCCTTCGAGCGCTCGCGCGCCTCGGCGAAGCGCGGGTTCTCCCAGCCGCCGCCGACCAGCGCCTGCGCCTCAGGCGGGAGGGTGTCCGAGTTGCCCCGCGCGTACCGGGAGACGGTCTCCACGCCGGCCGAGATGAAGACGTCGCCCTCGCCGGCCCGGATCGCGTGCATCGCCATCCGCGTGGTCTGGAGCGAGGAGGCGCAGTAGCGGGTCAGCGTGGCACCGGGCAGGCCGTCCAGGCCCAGCAGGGTGGCGACCACCCGGGCCATGTTGAAGCCCTGCTCGCCGCCGGGCAGGCCGCAGCCCAGGTAGAGGTCGTCGATGGTGGTGGGATCGAGCGCCGGGACCTTGTCGAGGGCGGCCTGGACGATCGTGGCGGCGAGGTCGTCCGGGCGGACCTCCCGCAGGGAACCCTTGAACGCGCGGCCGATGGGGGACCGGGCGGTGGCGACGATGACGGCGTCGCGGGGCGACTCAATCGGCATGAACCAACGTTAACCCGCCGGTAACTTGTGGCGGAAGCCGCGCGGCGGGCGGGAAATGTCACCCCGCCGGGGCTCAGTGGTGGTGCCGGTAGGCGACCGCGGCGGCCGCCTCGACCGCGGGGAGCAGGGCGTGCGCCCAGACCCGGTAGCCGTCGGCGGACGGGTGGAAGCCGTCGTGGCAGAGGGTGCCGGCATCGGCCCGGAACACCGGGCCGGTCTCGGTGCCCAGGTCGACGACGCTGCCCCCGGCGTCGAGCACGGCGGTCGTCTGTGCGCGCGCCACCCGCCGCCCCGCCCAGCCGAGCACCTGCCGCAGCGGGGACGCGACGGCGCGGACCGCGCCGAGGTCGGGGCAGGTGCCCACGACCACCTCGACGTGCGCCTCGCGCAGCCGGCGCACGGCGGAGCCGAGGTAGGCCGCCGCGTCGGCCGGGCGGGCCAGCCCGGTGGCGTCGTTCGCCCCGATGAGGATCACCGCCACGTCGGGCCGCTCGCCGAGCAGCGCCCGGGCCACCTGGGTGGCCAGGTCGGTGGAGCGGGAGCCGGAGACCCCAACGCTGGACAGGTGCACGCGCCGGCCGGTCGGCGCCTCGGCCAGGAGCTGGGCGAGCTGGCCGCCGATGGTCTCCTCGAAGCGTTCGACGCCGACGCCGAGCGCCGACGAGTCGCCGAGCAGCACGAGCCGCAGCGGCGGGGCGTCCGCCCGGCCGACCGTGGCGCGCAGCGCCAGGCCCAGCTCGGGCTGGGCGTATTCCCGGCTGCGGGCGGCGATGGCCTGGCCGGCGAGGACGACCGCCCCGCCCACCGTGCCGGCGAGCAGCGAGAGCGCGGCGGCCCGACCGAGCCGGACCGCGAGCTCGTTACGCTCGGTCATGACGACACCTCCCCAGCTCCCACGACCCGTGGGTCGGACTGCTCGTGGCGAACGGCGTCGACATGAGCATGGCACACGTTGTGCCTGCTGATGATGCCCCCGCGACCGCGCTCATGCCAGCCCCTCCACCTGGGCCGGGTCGGCGGCGGCACCGGGCTGCGGCACCGCGCCGACGCCGAAGAACGCCCGCCGCCGGAGCTGCGCCCAGCGCCCACCCGGCCCGCGCTCGCGGCCCCGGACCCTGGTGGCGCTGACCTCGGTGCCCGCGTGCCGGGCCGCCTCCTGGGCGGCCTCCGGGAGCGACCGCACGCCCTCCGCGCCCGCGAGCGCGGGGCGGCGTTCCTGGCCGGCGCCCAGCGCGGAGAGCACGGTGGGCAGCAGCGCCGCCGCGGCCACCGCGTACCCCTCGGCGGACGGGTGGAACCGGTCCCAGGCGAACATCCGGGTCGGCTCGGCGGCGAACCGCGGGCCGAGCAGGTCGCCGAGGGAGACCGTCCAGCCGCCCGCCTCGACGACGGCCATCGTCTGGGCGGCGGCGAGCTGGCGGCTCCAGCGGCGGGCCAGCCAGCGCAGCGGCGGCTGGATCGGCCGGATCGCGCCCAGGTCGGGGCAGGTGCCCACGACCACCTCGCAGCCGGCGGCCCGCAGCGTGCGGACCGCGTCGACCAGGTAGCGCACGGCCACCGAGGGCGGGGTGCGGTTGGTGACGTCGTTGCCGCCGACCAGGACGACCGCGATGTCCGGTTCGACCTCCAGGGCCGACTCGACCTGCGGCTTCAGCCCGGCCGACAGGGCGCCCACCACGGCGAACCGGTGCAGCCGGACCGGCCGGTGCAGCCGGCGGGACAGCCCGGTGGCCAGCAGCGCCCCCGGCGTCTCCCGGCGGCGGTGCACGCCGTAGCCGGCGGCCGAGGAGTCGCCGAGGATCACCATGGTGACCGGCGGGCCGGGCAGCTTCGCGCCGTAGATGCCGTCGCAGCGCGGCGGGGGCGCCTCGGCCATCGGGATGGTCCGGCGGGCCTGGCGGGCCTGACCCAGCAGCACCCCGCCCGTGGCGACGGTGGCCGCCACCGTGGCGCCCGTGCCGATCGCCGTCAGGCGGGCGATCCGCCGGGCGCGCTGCCAGCCGACCGGCGCGACGGAACCAGCGTCCCCCATGTACCGACATTATCGCGCCACCACGACACCCGCTCTCCCGTGATCGTCATGGCTGGGACGCGACCGTTCCGGGTACCGGTAGGGGCAGGACCGGGCTTGCGCCGGGACCGCACCCTGGTCGAGCGGAGAGGGGCGAGGAGATGGGGAAGACGTTGAAGCGGAGCGCGGCCTTCACCGCGCTGGCCCGGGCGCTGGCGGCCGGGGCGCGGGGTGGCCCGTCGCTGGGTGCCCGGCTGGCGGCGCTGCCCCGGATGATCCGGGCCACCGCCCGGGGCGAGTACGACGGCGGGCTGCGGCTGGCCCTCATGGCCGGCGCGACGGCGTACATCGTCTCGCCGATCGACCTGCTGCCGGAGATCCCGCTGGCGATCTTCGGCCTGGCCGACGACGCGGTGATGGTCACCTGGCTGGCCGGCAGCGTGCTCGCCGAGACCGAGCGCTTCCTGGAGTGGGAGGCACGTCGCAGGTCCGTCATCCCGGGGCATGTGGTGCCCTGACGGCACGTACCCTGGGCGACGAACTGACGACTTACCGGCCGCCCCACGACGGCGGCGCGACGAAGGGCACAACGAGGTGCAGTACTACGACAACGTGGTCGAGCTGATCGGCAACACCCCGCTGGTCCGCCTGCGCAACGTCACCGAGGGCATCCAGGCGACCGTGCTGGCGAAGGTGGAGTACGTCAACCCGGGCGGTTCGGTGAAGGACCGGATCGCGCTGCGGATGGTCGAGGACGCCGAGAAGGCCGGCCTGCTCCAGCCGGGCGGCACGATCGTCGAGCCGACCAGCGGCAACACCGGCGTGGGGCTGGCCCTCGTCGCCCAGCTCAAGGGCTACAAGTGCGTCTTCGTCTGCCCGGACAAGGTCAGCCAGGACAAGCAGGACGTGCTGCGGGCGTACGGCGCCGAGGTCGTGGTCTGCCCGACCGCCGTGGCGCCGGAGGACCCGCGCTCCTACTACAACGTCTCGGACCGGCTGGCCCGGGAGATCCCCGGCGCCTGGAAGCCCAACCAGTACAGCAACCCGGCCAACCCGCGCTCGCACTACGAGACCACCGGCCCGGAGATCTGGCGGCAGACCGAGGGGCAGCTCACCCACTTCGTGGCGGGCGTCGGGACCGGCGGCACCATCTCCGGCATCGGCCGCTACCTGAAGGAGGCGTCCGAGGGGCGGGTCCGGGTGGTCGGCGCGGACCCGGAGGGCTCGGTCTACTCGGGCGGCACCGGCCGTCCCTACCTGGTCGAGGGCGTCGGCGAGGACTTCTGGCCGGAGACCTACGACCGCACCGTGGCCGACGAGATCGTCGAGGTCTCGGACAAGCAGTCCTTCGAGATGACCCGGCGGCTGGCCCGCGAGGAGGGCCTGCTGGTCGGCGGCTCCTGCGGCATGGCCGTGGTCGCGGCCCTGGAGGTGGCCCGCAAGGCCAACCCGGATGACGTGATCGTGGTGCTCCTGCCGGACAGCGGCAAGGGCTACATGTCCAAGATCTTCAACGACCAGTGGATGGCCCGGTACGGCTTCCTGGACAACTCGGGCGCCGAGCCGACCGTGGCCGACGCGCTCGGCGGCAAGCCGGGCGGCCTGCCCGAGCTGGTGCACGTGCACCCGACCGAGACGGTCCGCGACGCGATCGACTACATGCGGGAGTACGGCGTCTCCCAGCTCCCGGTGCTCAAGGCCGAGCCGCCCGTGGTGACCGGCGAGGTGGCCGGCTCGATCGCCGAGAAGGACCTGCTCGACGCGCTCTTCACCGGCCAGGCCCACCTGCACGACACGATCGAGCGGCACATGGCCGACCCGCTGCCCATGATCGGTGGCGGCCAGCCGGTCAGCGAGGCGGTCACGCTGCTCGAGAAGGCCGACGCCGCCCTGGTGCTGGTCGACGGCAAGCCCAAGGGCGTGCTGACGCGGCAGGACCTGCTCGCCCACCTCGGCGCGCGCTGACGGACCGACACGAGGGCCGCACCCCGCGCGGGGTGCGGCCCTCGTCGCGTCACCGGCCCAGCTCGGCGGGCACGGCGACGACGTCGACGAAGGCGCCGCGACGCAGCACGGTGACCGGGAGGCGGGCGCCGATCGCCGGGCCGAGCATCAGCCGCTGCAGGCCCTGACCGTCCTGCACGGGCCGGCCGCCCGCCGCCACGATCACGTCGCCGAGGTAGAGCCCGGCCACCCCGGCCGGGCTGCCCGGCACCACCTCGACCACCCGCAGCCCGCGCCGCTGCCCGGTCCGCGCGGTGATCTCCGGCGGCAGCGGCACCGGCACCCCGGCCACGCCCAGCCAGGCCCGGCGGACCCGGCCGTCGCCGGTGAGGTCGGCGATGATCTGGCGGGTGGTGGCGTTCACCGGCACGGCCAGCCCGAGGCCGTAGCCGGCGACCGCCGTGTTGACCCCGACCACGCGGCCGGCCGAGTCGGCCAGCGCGCCGCCGGAGTTGCCCGGGTTGAGCGCCGCGTCGGTCTGGATGACGTCCTCGATGAGCCGGGTGACCCGCCCGTCCCGGGCCGGCAGCGACCGGCCCAGCCCGGAGACCACCCCGGCGGTGACCGACCCGGCCAGCCCCATGGGGTTGCCGACGGCGACGACCAGCTGGCCGATCCGCAGCCGGTCGGCGTCGCCCAGCTCCACCGGCGGCACGGTCACCCGCTCCGCCCGGAGCACGGCCAGGTCGGAGAGCGGGTCCGCGCCCACCACCCGGAAGCCGGTCTCGGTGCCGTCACCGAAGGCGGCCGACCCGTCCCGGGCGCCCTGCACCACGTGGGCGCTCGTCAGCAGCAGCCCGTCCGGGCCGATCACCACGGCCGAGCCGGCGCCGGCGCCGCGCGGGGTCCGCACCGACAGGGCGGCAACGCTGGGCAGCACCCGGGCGGCCACGCCGGTCACCACCCGGGAGTACGCGTCGAGCGCGGCGTCCTCCGCCCGCTCGGTGTGTTCGGTGTCCATGCCGGTGCCAACGCGCCGGCATCGACGCCCATGCCCCGATCCGCTCAGAGCGAACGGGCGTAGCGGAGCTGGGGGACGAGGACGGTGCCGATGACGTCGTCGCGCTGCCCGCCGGTGGCGGTCCAGCCGCCCCGCTCGTAGAAGCGGCGGGCGGGCGCGTTGTCCCGGAGCACCCAGAGCACCGCCCGGGACCAGCCGCGGGCCCGCATGGCGTCGAGGGCGTCCACCATGAGCGCCCGCCCGGTGCCCCGCCCGCGCTCGGCCGGCTCCAGGTGGATGGCGTTGAGCAGGCCGGTGGCCGGGTCGCCCTCGTCGTCCGGCCCCAGGTAGCTGAAGCCGACGAGCCGGCCGTCGCGCTCGGCCACGGTCATCCGGTGGTCGGCGCCCTCCCAGGTCACCCGCTCGGTCCAGTACCGGCCCATCGCCTCCGGGGTCGGGTCCGCCAGCGCCTCCGGCGGCAGGAACGACGCGTACGCCGCGACCCGGGACCGCTGGTGCAGGGCGCCGACGGCCATGAGGTCGGCGCCGGTGGCGGGGCGCAGGGAGACCGTCACCCGGCCGAGGCTACCCGCCGGGGCGGCACCTGAACGGTCATCAGGTCCTCGGCGATCACCAGCTCCCCGGTGAAGTGCGCGCGTGCCTCGTCGGCGAAGCGGCGCGGGTCCGCGTACCGCTGGGAGAAGTGGGTGAGCACGAGCGTGCGTACCCCCGACTCGGCCGCCACGCGCGCGGCCTGGCCGGCGGTGAGGTGGCCGACCTCGGCGGCGAGGGCGGCCTCCGGCTCCAGGAAGGTCGACTCGATGACCAGCAGGTCGGCGTGCTCGGCCAGGGCCCACACGCCGTCGCAGAGCCCGGTGTCCATGACGAAGGCGAACCGCTGCCCCGGCCGGGTCACGCTCACCTCGTCCCGGGTGACGCGGCGCCCGGCCACGTCCAGGTGGCCGTCGCGGAGGAGCTGGCCGACCGCGGGGCCGGCGATGCCGTACGCCGACAGCTTCTCCGGCAGCATGCGGCAGCCGTCCGGCTCCACGAGCCGGTAGCCGTAGGTCTCGACGGGGTGCCGCAGCCGGCGGGCCTCCAGCGTGCCGATGCCCAGGCTGATCCGCTGCCCGTCGGCCTCGATCGGCTCGACCGCCAGCTCGGCGGCC
This sequence comes from Micromonospora chaiyaphumensis, assembly GCF_900091435.1. Lineage (GTDB taxonomy): Bacteria > Actinomycetota > Actinomycetes > Mycobacteriales > Micromonosporaceae > Micromonospora > Micromonospora chaiyaphumensis. The sequence goes on along the minus strand of NZ_FMCS01000002.1, from coordinate 153,209 downwards.
TCGTAGAAGCTCGACGCGTGGTGCAGCCGGGCGAAGTATTCGGCGCCCCCGGCGGGGAAGTGCACGGCCACCGGGTGCGGGACCCGGTCCAGGGAGAGCCGCTGGATCATGCCGGGCAGGCCCAGGCAGTGGTCGCCGTGGAAGTGGGTGACGCAGATCCGGGTCAGGTCGGTGGCGGAGATCCCGGTGTGCAGCATCTGCCGCTGGCTGCCCTCGCCGGGGTCGAAGAGCAGCACCTCGTCGTCCCAGCGCAGCAGGTAGCCGTTGTGGTTGCGCTGCCGGGTGGGCGCCTGGCTGGCCGTACCGAGGATCACCAGCTCGCGCATGGACACGCGGGGCCTCCTGCCGCAGACATGAAGCGACCCCCGGGGCTTCCGCGCTCGCGCGCGGGCCGGCTGGACTGGGCCGGCACCCCGGGGGTCGGGTGGCTGTCGTGGTTTCGCCGCACCGCTGCCACACGGTCTCGACGATGGTGCCTGATGCCCGCCTCGCGGCGGACGGTGTTTCACTGTCGAGGACAGCGGCTAGCGGACAGCCACCTCACGAGTCCGATTGCTATACAAGTCTGGACCACCTCCTTTCCCGTGTACCGCCACGCTATCGACTTCCCGGTGAGCCCGGCAACGGATTTGGATCACAGGCGGAACGGGAATCCGGCGCGCCCCGGCTCAGTCCAGGCCGATCGGGCCCTCACGCGGGCCCTCCTCGGAGGCCGGCTGGACGGCCAGCGACGGGAAGTCGGCCAGGTCGCCCTCGGGCTCCGCGTCCCACTCGGGGAAGACCAGCGGCTTCTGGAGGTAGAGGCAGAGCAGCTGGGCGAGGTGCCGCAGCCCGTCCAGGTGGGTGCGCTCGTGGCCGTGGGTGGCGTCCACGCCGAAGCCGAGCAGCGCGACCCGGGCGTGCGCGCCCGCCTCGACCGCCGCCGCCACGTCCGAGCGGTAGTAGTCGAAGACGTCCCGGACCAGGTGGACGCCGTGCTCCCGGGCGATGGCGGCAAGGTGCCGGGTGAGGTGGTAGTCGAACGGGCCCACCCCGTCGCCCATGGCGAGCGTGGCGGCGTCCTCCCGGGACTGCTGGCCGGGCGCGACCACCGCGGCGTCCACCGAGACGATCTCCGCCACGTCGGGGTCGAGGCCGTGGCTCGCGCCGTGCCCGATCTCCTCGGTGACCGTGACCAGCAGGTGCGCGGTGACCGCCGGCGTGACGCCCGCGTTGACCAGCGCCTTGAACGCGGTCAGCACCGCCGCCACGCCGGCCTTGTCGTCCAGGTGCCGCGACTTCACGTACCCGCTCGGGGTGATCGTCGGGTGGGCGAGCAGCGCCACGAAGTCCCCGGCGTCGACGCCGAGCGCCCGGAGCCCGGCCTCGTCGGTGACCGGCTCGTCGACCCGGACCTCGACCACCTCCCAGCCGACGCCCTGGAGGTCGACGCCCTCGTTGTAGCGGTGCCCGCTGGCCTTCAGCGGCAGCACCTGGCCGGTGATCACCCGGTCCAGGTCGTCGGTGAAGATCCGCACGTGGGCGCCCTCGGCGAAGCGGGCGCTGTGCGTGCCGATCGGCTTCACCTCCAGCCGGCCGTTGTCCTTGAGCCGCTTCACCATGCCGCCGATGGTGTCGGTGTGCACCACGACGGCCCGGTCGGCCCCGGTCTCCCGGGGGCCGGGCAGGCTGGCGCTCAGCGCACCGCGCCGGGTCAGCGTCGAGCTGATGCCGAGCGCCGAGAGCCGCTCGCCGACGTACTGCTGCACGTGGTCGGTACGCCCCGACGGGCTGGGGATCTCCAGCAGCTCGACCAGCACCTGGCGCAGGTAGTCGAGGTCGAGCTCCAGCGGCTTCGGGCTCACGCGGCCCCTCCCGTGCCGGCCGGCGACCAGAGCCGCTGCGGCGCCCGGGTGCCGGGGAAGAGCAGGTCGACGAAGCGCTCGGCGGTCGGCTGGGGCTCGTGGTTGGCCAGGCCGGGCCGCTCGTTCGCCTCGATGAACACGTGCTCCGGCCGGTCGGCGGCGGGCACCAGCAGGTCCAGCCCGGTGACCGGGATGTCCAGCGCCCGGCTGGCCGTCACGCACGCCTCGGCGATGGCCGGGTGCAGCTCGGCGGTCACGTCGTGGATGGTGCCTCCGGTGTGCAGGTTGGCGGTCCGGCGGACGGCCAGCACCTGCCCCTCGGGGAGCACGTCGTGCATCCGGTGGCCGGCATCGGCCACCACCTCGCGGGTCATGTCGTCGATGGGGATGCGGGACTCGCCGCCGGTGGCGGCCGCGCGGCGGCGGCTCTGCCGCTCGATCAGCTCGGTGACGTCGTGCACCCCGTCCCCGGTGATCTGGGCGGGCCGGCGGACCGCCGCGGCCACCACCTCGTGGTCGATGACGACCACCCGCAGGTCCTCGCCCTCCCGCAGTTCCTCGATCAGCACGTCCGGGCAGAACCGGCGAGCGAGCTCGACCGCGGCGGTGAGCGCCTCGGGCGTGCGTACCCCGACCGTGATGCCGTTGCCCTGCTCACCCCGGGCCGGCTTGACCACCACCGGGCCGACGTCGGCCAGGAACGCCAGGTCGTCGGCGTCGCCGGTGGCCGTGCGGCCGCGCGGCACGGACAGGCCCGCCTCGGCGAGGATGCGCCGGGTGACCCGCTTGTCGTCGCAGCGGCTCATGGCCACGGCCGAGGTCAGCTCCGAGAGCGACTCGCGGGTGTGTACCGTCCGGCCGCCGATGCTCAGCCGCAGCTCACCCCAGCGCGGATCGGTCACCTCGACCCGGATGCCGCGCCGCATCGCCTCGTCCGCGACGATCTTCGCGTACGGGTTCAGCTCGTCGTACCCGGCCGGCATGGCGGGTAGGAAGAGCCGCTCGTTGATCGGGTTCTTCCGCTTCACGCAGAGTGTCCCGGTGCGGTGGAAGCCGAGCCGCTCGTAGAGGCGGATCGCCCCCGAGTTCTCGGCCAGCACCGACAGGTCCACGTACCCCCGGCCGCGCGCGTCGAGCCGGTCGGCCAGCGCGGTGAGCAGCGCCTGGCCGGTGCCGGGCGGCGCCGTGTTGAAGTCCACGGTCAGGCACCAGAGGCTGGCGCCGTTCTCCGGGTCACCGAAGACCGCGACGTGGTCCACCCCGGTGATGGTGCCCACCACCTCGCCGGTCGCGTCCTCGGCGACCAGGTGCAGGAACCGGTCGGTGGCGGCGTTGTCGACAAGCACCTCCACGGGCGCCGTGACCATGCCGTTGCGGGCGTAGATGCGGTTCACCGCGTCCGCGTCGGCGGCGTCGCGCAGCGGCCGGACGGCCAGCCCCGGGATCTCGGCGCCCTCGGTGGCGGCCGGCCGGTGCTCGCCGAGCGGCAGCCGGTAGGTCAGCGACGGGTCGATGAACAGCTCGTCGGGGAGGCGGGAGACCAGCACGTGCGGGTCGCGCAGGTAGATGCAGATGTCCCGGGCCCCGACCGCCTCGGAACGCAGCACGTCGGCGACCTCGACCTGCTCGGCGAAGGTCTGCCCGAAGACCAGCCGGCCCCAGCCGCAGTCCAGCACCACGCCGGACCCGTCGCCCGAGCGGCGGTCGGGCTCGGGGGTGCCGGGGGCCACCGGGTCGCCGCCCGGGCCGACCCGTTCCCGGCGCCGGCCCAGCACCCGTTCCCGGTCGGTCGGTGCCGTTCCGGTTGCGAGGGTGTCGGTCACGGTCAGTCGATTCCGTGGCTCTGGAGCCACATTTCCAGGAGTCCCAGCTGCCACAGCTTGTTTCCGTTCAACGGGGTCAGTTCGGCGTTCGGGTCGGCGAGCAGCGCGTCGACGTAGTCGGCGCGGAACAGGTCGCGACGGCGGGCCTCGGGGGCGGTGAGCGCGTCGCGTACCCGGTCGAGGAGCTTGTCCTCCAGGTGGGTGAGGCCCGGAACGGGGAAGTAGCCCTTCGGCCGGTCGATGACCTCGTGCGGCAGGACCCGCCGGCCGATCTCCTTGAGCACGCCCTTGCCGCCCTGGGCCAGCTTCAGCTCCGGCGGGCAGCTCGCGGCCAGCTCGACGAACTCGTGGTCGAGGAACGGCACCCGGGCCTCCAGCCCGTGCGCCATGGTCATGTTGTCGACCCGCTTGACCGGATCGTCGGTGAGCATGACCTGGGTGTCGATGCGCAGGCCGGCGTCCACCGCGGTCTGCGCCCCGGGCCGGCCGAGGTGCGCCGCCACGAACTCCCGCGCCGGGTCGCCGTCGGCAAGCCACGCGGGACTGAGCACCCGGGCGAGGCCGGCAGCGTCGCGGTCGAAGAACGCCCTCGCGTACGTCTCCAGCGCCCGCTCCCGGTCGACGCCGGCCAGGGGCGGGTACCAGTGGTAGCCGCCCAGGATCTCGTCCGCGCCCTGGCCGGACTGGACCACCTTGACGTGCCGGGCGACCTCCTGGCTGAGCAGCCAGAACGCCACGCAGTCGTGGCTCACCATGGGCTCGCTCATGGCGGCGACGGCGGCCTCCAGCGGCGGCAGCAGGTCGCCGGTGGGCACCCGGATCTGGTGGTGGTCGGTGCCGAAGGTCTTCGCGACCAGGTCGGAGTAGACGAACTCGTCGCCCTCCCGGCCGCCCACCGCGTCGAAGCCGATGGAGAAGGTGGCCAGCCCGGACTGCCCCTCGCCGGCCAGCAGCGCGACCACGAGGCTGGAGTCGAGCCCGCCGGAGAGCAGCACGCCCACCGGCACGTCGGCCACCATCCGGCGGCGGACGGCCGTGGTGAGCGACTCCAGCAGCGCGTCCTGCCAGTCCCGCTCGGACCAGCCGGCCCGCTCGGCGGCCCGGGTGAAGGCCGGGTCCCAGTAGACCCGGTCGCGGCGGGTGCCGTCCGGCTCGTACACCCGGACCGTGGCCGGGGGGAGCTTGGCGACGCCGCGCAGGATGGTCCGCGGGGGCGGCACGATACTGTGGAAGCTCAGGTAGTGCGCGAGGGCCACCGGGTCGATGCCGGTGTCGACGCCACCGCCGGCGAGCAGCGCCGGCAGGGTCGAGGCGAAGCGCACCACGCCGGGGCTCTCGGCCAGGTAGAGCGGCTTGATGCCGAGCCGGTCCCGGGCCAGCACCAGGCGGCCGGTGTCCCGCTCGCTGATCGCCACCGCGAACATGCCGACCAGGTGGTCGACGAAGTCGAGCCCCCACTCGGCGTACGCCTTGACGACGACCTCGCTGTCGCCGGAGGAGAAGAAGCGGTGCCCCCGGGCCTGCAACTCCTCGCGCAGCTCGCGGTAGTTGTAGATGCAGCCGTTGAAGACGCCGGTGAGCCCGGCGGCCGGGTCGACCAGCGGCTGGCCACTGGCCGCCGAGAGGTCGATGATCTTCAGGCGGCGGTGGCCGAGGGCGACCGGCCCCTGCGACCAGACCCCGCTGTCGTCCGGTCCCCGGTCGCTCATGGTGGCCGCCATCCGCTCCACCGCCGCGACGTCGGCCCGCGACCCGTCCCGCCGGAACTCTCCTGCCAGTCCGCACATGCCCGGCAATGCTGCCAGAGGATGTTGCAGTTCGCCTGTTGAGCTGATGTCGGGGACGTTACGTCTTTGCTAGGATGCGCGGCCACGCCGAACCGGTGGCTGGCCTCGGTGAAGATCCGATGGGCGGGCGGGCCGTGTGCCCGAATCGGGCCGGGCCCACGGTGTGACAAACACCGCAGGCCCGGAAACGGACACCGGGTCGCTCAGCCGGCGGTACGGGCCACGCCCACCGGGCAGCTCAGCCCGTTGGGGCCGTGGTTGCAGTACCCGTTCGGGTTCTTGGTCGGCGCGAGGTACTGCTGGTGGTAGTCCTCGGCGAAGTAGTAGTCGCCGAGGCGGGCGATCTCCGTGGTGATCTCACCCTTGCCGGCCCGCGCCACGATCGGCGCGAAGGCGTCCCGCGAGGCCTGCGCGGTGGCCAACTGCTCGTCGGTGGTGGCGTAGATCGCCGACCGGTACTGCGTGCCGACGTCGTTGCCCTGGCGCATGCCCTGGGTCGGGTCGTGGTTCTCCCAGAAGACCTTGAGCAGGTCCTCGTAGCTGATCCGCGACGGGTCGTAGACCACCTGGACGACCTCGGCGTGCCCGGTCATCCCCGAGCAGACCTCCTCGTACGTCGGGTTGGTGGTGTAGCCACCCGCGTAGCCGGCCGACGTGGTGAGCACGCCGGGGAGGGTCCAGAACAACCGCTCGGCACCCCAGAAACAGCCCATCCCGAAGACGGCGACCTGCGCGCCCTCGGGGAAGGGGCCCTTCAGCGAGGACGGCAGCACCTCGTGCCGGTCGGCGATCGGCATCGCGATCGAACGGCCCGGCAGGGCCTGGTCGGGAGAGATCATCTCGGCCTTCATGCGGCGAAGGAACACGGTGGGACTCCTCTCTAGGCTTTCCCAGCGTGTGCAACAGCGCCGGTTCCCGGTTCCTTACCCGACGGTCCCGTCCTCAGCCAGCGCGGCGGCGATCCGACCCGCGAAGTCCCCGGCCTCGGCGTCGTCGGCGTAGCGGGTCCGGGGCCAGAAGAAGCCGCGCAGCCCGTCGCCCTTCGTCCGCGGCACCACATGGGTGTGCAGGTGGGGGACCGACTGGGACACCTTGTTGTTCATGGCCACGAACGTCCCGCCGGCACTCAGACCGGCCTCCACGGCCACGGCGAGCCGCTGCACGAGCCGGAAGTAGCCGGGCAGCGCGTCGGCCGGCAGGTCGGCCAGGGTGACCAGGTGGGTGCGCGGCACGACGAGCACGTGCCCCTTGAACACCGGCCGGGTGTCCAGGAGGGCCACGCCGTCCGCCTCGTCGGCGACCCGGAACGCGGGCACCTCGCCCGCCACGATCCCGCAGAACACGCACCCGCTCACCCCGCCAGGCTAGGCGCTGCCCCGCGATCTTGCCGGTTCCGCGCCGATCTTGGGGAGTTGCCGTCCGCGTGGAACGGCAACTCGCCAAGATTCACGTCGAAGGACCGGCGAGCCGCGTCCGCCGAGGTCAGGGCTGATCGAGGTACGTGTCCCAGCCGTCATCGGGGATGCCGGTCGGGCCGGTCTCCCCGTTCGCCAACCGACGCCGGATGTCCGCCCCCGGGCGCACCGGCAGACTGACCCGGCCCCGGTCGGGGCCGGCCAGGAGCCCCAGCGAGGCGGGAATCCGGTCGGCCACGCCGAGGAGGCGGGACGGCAGCGCTCCGGTCGGGGTCACCGAGCCAGTATGGCCGACCGGTCGGACAACCTTCCGGTTGTGACGCCGGGCGGGTTCCACGCGGTGGGACGGGCGGGCGGACTAACGTCTCGGGAATGAGTCACGGCTTCGAGACGCTCGCCATCCACGCCGGTCAGGACCCGGAGGCCCGCACCGGCGCGGTGATCCCGCCGATCTATCAGACCAGCACCTACGCCCAGGACGCCGTCGGCGCTCCCCGTGAGGGCTACGAATACAGCCGTTCCGGCAACCCGACCCGGGACGCGCTCCAGGAGTGCCTGGCGGCGCTGGAGGGCGGGCCGGTGGGCCTCGCCTTCGCCAGCGGCCTGGCCGCCGAGGACACCCTGCTGCGGACCGTCTGCAAGCCGGGCGACCACGTGGTGATCCCGGACGACGCGTACGGCGGCACCTACCGCCTGTTCGCCAAGGTGGCCGAGCGCTGGGGGCTTGACTACACCCCGGCGAAGGTCTCCGACCCGGAGGCGGTGCGGGCCGCGATCCGTCCCGGCGCCACCCGGATCATCTGGGTGGAGACGCCGACCAACCCGCTGCTCGGCATCGCCGACATCGCCGCGCTGGCCGCGGTCGCGCACGACGCCGGCGCGCTGCTGGTGGTCGACAACACCTTCGCCTCGCCCTACCTCCAGCAGCCGATCGCGTTCGGCGCGGACGTGGTCGTCCACTCCACCACCAAGTACATCGGCGGACACTCCGACGTGGTGGGTGGCGCCCTGATCGCGGCCGACCGCGCGCTCGGCGAGGAGCTGCGCTACCACCAGAACGCGATGGGCGCCGTGAACGGCCCGTTCGACGCCTGGCTCACCCTGCGCGGCATCAAGACCCTCGGGGTACGCATGGACCGGCACTGCGACAACGCCGAGCGGATCGCCGCCTACCTGGACGGTCACGCCAAGGTCGCGCAGGTCATCTACCCGGGCCTGCCCGCGCACCCGGGTCACGAGGTGGCCGCCAAGCAGATGCGCCGGTTCGGCGGGATGATCTCCTTCCGTGCGGCGGGCGGCGAGGAGCACGCCGTGGAGATCTGCAACCGGGCGAAGCTCTTCGTGCTCGCCGAGTCGCTCGGCGGGGTCGAATCCCTGATCGAGCACCCGGGACGGATGACACACGCGAGCGCTGCCGGCTCGCCGCTTGAAGTTCCCGGCGATCTCGTGCGACTGTCTGTCGGCATCGAGACGGTCGACGACCTGCTCGCCGATCTGGAGCAGGCGCTGGGCTGACCGCTGGCTGGGGAGGATGGCCGTGCAGGACATCATGCCGACGACCTGGGTGGGGGCGACCGCCAAGCAGATCGCCCGGGGCGTACGCCGGGGTGACGTCTCCGCCACCCAGGTCGTGGCCGACCACCTCGACCACGTCGCCCGGGCCGACGCCGAGCTGGCCGCGTTCCGCACGGTCCGCGGCGGCGAGGCGATCACCGAGGCGGAGAAGGTCGACGAGCAGGAGGACCTGGCCAACCTCCCCCTGGCCGGTGTGCCGGTCGCGGTCAAGGAGAACACCCCGGTGGCCGGCCTGCCGACGTGGAACGGGTCGGCCGCCGTGCGTACCCCGGTGGCGGAGGCCGACCACGAGGTGGTCCGCCGGCTGCGCGGCGCGGGCGCGGTGATCCTCGGCGTGACCCGCATGCCGGAGCTGGGCCTCTGGGCCCTGACCGACGACGAGACCGGGGTGACCCGCAACCCCTGGGATCCGGCGCGGACCCCCGGCGGCTCCTCCGGCGGCGCGGCCGCCGCGGTGGCCGCCGGGCTGGTGCCGATCGCGCACGGCAACGACGGCCTCGGCTCGATCCGCATCCCCGCCGCCTGCTGCGGCCTGGTCGGGCTCAAGCCGGGCCGGGGCGTGGTGCCCTGCCAGCTCGGCGCGGACGACTGGTTCGGCCTCACCGAGCACGGCATGCTGACCGGCACGGTGGCCGACGCGGCGGTCGGCTTCTCCGTGCTGGCGGGTCGCCGGCCGGACAAGCTGGTCCCGCCGCCTCGGCTGCGGGTCGGCGTCTCGCTGCGCTCCCCGGTGCGGGGCGTCTCACCGGACGCGCCGAACCGCGACGCGGTCGCCGCCGCGGGCCGGCTGCTCGCCGCCGCCGGGCACGACACCGTCCCCGCCGACCCGGTCTACCCGACCCGGCTCGGCCTCCAGGGCATCGCCACCTGGTTCGCCGCGGCCGCCACGGAGGTGCAGGCCGCGGGCGTGGAGCGGCGCGGCCTCCAGCGGCGCAGCCGCCGGCACGTCGCGCTCGGCGAGTGGGCGCAGCGCCGGGGGTACGTGCGCGAGGCCGACCGGGCCGCCTGGCGCGAGCGGTCGGTGAGCTTCTTCGCCGACCACTCGGTCGACCTGCTGCTCACCCCGGCGCTCGCCGGCCCGCCACCGGAGGCCGCCGGCTGGTCCGGCCGCTCCTGGCTGGCCAACATGAAGGCCAACATCCGGTACGCCCCGTACGCCGCGCCCTGGAACATCGCCGGGCTGCCGGCGATCGTGGTGCCGGTGGGCCGCCGACCGGACGGCCTGCCGGTCGCCGTGCAGTTCGTCGGCCCGCCCGGCTCGGAACTGCTGCTGCTCGGCGTCGCGGGCCAGTTCGAGATGCAGGCGCCGTGGCAGCGGCACGCCCCCGGCTATCCCCGGGTCGGGACGGGGTCGCCGACCCTCGCATGATCGTCTAGCGTGTGCGCACCTCACGCACACCGGGACGGTCATCCATGCGCTGCCACACCTGCGGGGACGAGACATCCCCCGCCGACAACGAGTGCCAGAACTGCTACACGCCGCACGGCCAGCCCGCCCTCGCCCCGGGCGTGCCCACCTACTCGGTGCGCGGGATCGGCCTCGCCGCCTCCGTCGCGGTCGGCGCGGCCGCGCTGCTCTACGCGTTGGCGGCACTCTTCCCGCTGGCCGGCGTCGTGCTGGCCGGGCGCGCGAGGGAGAGCCAGGACCCCGACGTGCTGCTCGGCGCCGTGCTGCTCGAGGTGGTGCTCTCGCTGCCGTTCCTGGTGGCCTACCTGACGGCCGCCGTACTGGTGATCATCTGGACCTGGCGGGCCCGGAAGAACCTGGACGCCTTCCCGGGTGCGCTTCCGCACCTCGGGGCCGGCTGGGCGATCGCCGGCTGGCTGGTGCCGTTCGCCAACTTCGTGGTGCCGGCCCGGGTGGTCGCCAACGTCGCCCGGGACAGCCTCTGGAAGCGGTTCACCCCGGGGCTGGTCTGGATCTGGTGGGCGGCGTGGCTGGCTTTCAGCGTCGGGGAACGCCTGGTCAGCCGGCGCGACGACCGGGCGTACGCCCGGCTGCCCGAGGAGCCCCGGTTCGACACCGAGTTCCGGTGGTACGCCGACTTCTACCGGGAGGCGCTCGGCTGGCACCTCATCCCGCTGGTCGCCTGCCTGGCCGCCGCGGTGTCGCTGATCGTGCTGATCCGGCGGATCTCCGTGGCCCAGGAGCAGCGGATCGCTCTCGGCGCGCCGGCCTGGCCCGTTCCCGCCGGCTGGCCGGCACCCGGCATGCCGTTCGGGTACGCCCACCCGGCCCAGCCGGCCGTCGCGCCGTCACCGCGGGTGGCGGCGGAGCCGACCGTGGCGTCGCCGCAGGTTCCCCCGGGCCCGGGTGGCACGATCGGGGCATGACGGAACTGGTCGGTCTCGCCGACGTACAGGCCGCGCGGGAACTGCTCGCCGGCGTCACCCGCACCACCCCGCTGGAGCCGTCCCGGCCGCTCAGCGCCGCGCTCGGCGGGCCGGCCTGGCTGAAGTGCGAGAACGTGCAGCGCGCCGGGTCGTACAAGGTGCGCGGCGCGTACGTGCGGATCTCCCGGCTCTCCGCCGAGGAGCGGCAACGCGGGGTGGTGGCGGCCAGCGCCGGCAACCACGCCCAGGGGGTGGCGCTCGCCGCCGGCCTGGTGGGCGCGCACGCCACGGTCTTCATGCCGGTCAACGCGCCGTTGCCGAAGGTGGCCGCGACGAAGGGGTACGGCGCCCAGGTCGAGCTGGTCGGCAACACGGTGGACGAGGCGCTGGTCGCGGCGCAGACCTTCGCCGAGCGGACCGGTGCGGTGTTCATCCACCCGTTCGACCACCGGGACGTCATCGCCGGTCAGGGCACCGTCGCCCTGGAGATCCTCGAACAGTGCCCGGACGTGAAGACCATCGTGACCGGCGTTGGCGGCGGTGGCCTGATCTCCGGCATGGCGGTGGCCGCCAAGGCGCTGCGCCCCGACGTACGTGTGATCGGGGTGCAGGCGGCGAGCGCCGCCGCCTTCCCGCCCTCGCTCAAGGCCGGCGAGCCGGTCCGGCTGCCCTTCTTCTCGACGATCGCCGACGGGATCGCGGTCGGCCGTCCCGGGGACCTGACCTTCACCCACGTCCGCAAGCTGGTCGACGAGATCGTGACGGTCTCCGAGGAGGACATCTCCCGGGCGCTGCTGATGCTGCTGGAGCGCGGCAAGCAGGTGGTGGAGCCGGCCGGTGCGGTCGGCGTGGCGGCACTGCTGGCCGGGTTGGTCGAGGTGCAGGCGCCGGTGGTGGCGGTGCTCTCCGGCGGCAACATCGACCCGTTGCTGATGCTGCGGGTCATCGAGCACGGCCTGGCGGCGGCCGGCCGCTACCTGCGGGTCACCGTCCGCTGCACGGACCGGCCGGGCCAGCTCGCCTCGCTGCTCGGCGAGATCGCCGAGCACCGGGCCAACGTGGTCGACGTGGTCCACCAGCGGGCCAACCCGCACCTGCGGCTCGGCGAGGTGGAGGTGGCGCTCTCGGTGGAGACCCGCGGCGTGGAGCACTCGGACACCCTCATCAGCGCCCTGCGCGCCAGCGGCTACCAGGTGGTCTTCGCCGGCGAGGGGTGAGCTCGCCGCGGAAACGCGACCGCCCCGGCCGGACGTGCCGGTCGGGGCGGTCGGGATTGGCTCGGGGCCGAGGAGCCTGTCAGCCTCGGTCGGGTCGGACCCGAGCCGTCCGGCGCGGGTCCGGAGGCGGTCAGCCGGAGAACGGCTCGAACTTGACCACCGTCACCTTGATGTCGGCGCCGCTGGGCGCCGTGTAGGTGCAGGTCTGGCCGGCCTTGCCGCCCAGGATCGCCTTGCCGAGTGCGGACTCGGGGCTGTAGACGGTGAGGTCGGTCGTGGAGGCGATCTCGCGGGAGCCGAGCAGGAAGGTCTCCGTGTCGTCGGCGTCGTCGTCGAAGTAGATCGTCACGACCATGCCGGGCGACACGGCGTCGGCGGTCGGGGCCTCGCCGACCTTGGCCGTGCGGAGCAGCTCCTTGAGGTAGAGGATGCGACCCTCCGCCTTGCCCTGCTCCTCGCGGGCGGCGTGGTAGCCACCGTTCTCCCGCAGGTCGCCCTCCTCGCGCCGGGCGTTGATCTCGGCGGCGATGACCGGCCGGTTGGCGATGTGCTCGTCGAGCTCGGCCTTCAGACGGTCGTATGCGTCCTGGGACAGCCAGGTGGCGGGCGCCTCGTTGTCATTGGTGGACACAGGCGAACTCCTCGTTGGTGCGGACTGGCTGACAGGTGAACTACCAAGTTACCAGTGCCGGGCACGTCAGGGTGTCGCCGATCACCCCGGGTGCCGGCCGCGGGACCCGGGGTGCGTGTGGCCCGGCGGCTCGCCGGGTGCCCGGCTCAGCCGGCCGGTCGGCAGCGCAGCACCTCGCCGATGAAGGGCCGGGCGCTGGTGGGCACCTCCTGCCGGGACCGGACGTGCCGCTCGCCGGGCGGGGCGGTCACGGTGGCCTCGAGATGGCCCACGTCGGCGCCGTCGTGGGAGCGGGCCCGCAGCAGGCAGGTGGCCGAGCCGCCCTCCGGGACGGTGACCCGGAAGTCGACCGTCACGCTGGAGTCGGTGATCCCGGTGTAGGTGATCACCTCGGCGCGGTAGTCCGGATCGCCGTACTGGTTGTAGAGGCGTGCGGCGACCAGCCCGAGGAGCGCCAGCAGGACGACCGCCACCAGAACGGGCAGGATCGGGCGGCGGCGCCCCGGCTCCCGGCGGCGGCCGTAACGGCCGGGCGGGAAGACCGGTGCACCCGGTGCGACTGTGGCGTGCGTCTCGCTCACCGGCGGGTATCTCCTGGCGTTGTTGTCGGCGGCATCGGCAAGAATGGCAGAGTCCATCTTCCCAGCCCGGCGCTGAGTCAAGGATGGCAGGTCGGCCCCGCCGCCGATCGGCCAGCACGGGGGCTTTCGCGGGCACGGGGGAGATTCCGGCAGGTCAGCCGGGCGGGCCCGGGCGGGCCGGGCCCGGTGGGCACAGACGAGGAGCGCCGAAGGTGGCAGAACAGCTGCGGCTCATGGCGGTGCACGCCCATCCCGACGACGAGTCGAGCAAGGGCGCGGCCACCATGGCGAAATACGTCGCCGAGGGGGTGGATGTCCTGGTCGTCACCTGCACCGGTGGCGAGCGGGGCAGCGTGCTCAACCCCAAGATGGACCGGCCCGACGTGTGGGCCAACATCGGCGACATCCGGCGCGCCGAGATGGACGCGGCCCGGGCCATCCTCGGCATCGAGCAGGCCTGGCTCGGTTTCGTCGACTCGGGCCTGCCCGAGGGCGACCCGCTGCCGCCGCTGCCGGACGGCTGCTTCGCCCTGGAGGACGTCGAGGTCGCGGCCGCCCCGTTGGTGCGGCTCATGCGCCAGTTCCGTCCGCACGTCGTCACCACGTACGACGAGGAGGGCGGCTACCCGCACCCCGACCACATCATGACCCACAAGGTGACCGTGGCCGCCTTCGAGGCCGCCGGTGACCCGGAGCGCCACCCCGAGCTGGGCGAGCCGTGGCAGCCGCTCAAGCTCTACTACGACGTGGGCTTCTCCCGAGCCAAGATCATGGCGCTGCACGAGGCGATGCTCGCCGCCGGCCTGGAGTCGCCGTACGGGGAGTGGATGAAGCGCTGGGAGGACCGCGCCGACAAGGGCGAGCGGATCACCACCCGGGTCGACTGCGCCGAATACTTCCCGGTCCGCGACGACGCGCTGCGCGCCCACGCCACCCAGATCGACCCGGACGGCTTCTGGTTCCAGGTGCCGATGGACCTGCAGCAGCGCGCCTGGCCGACGGAGGACTTCCAGCTCGCCCGCTCGCTGGTCGACAGCCCGCTGCCCGAGTCCGACCTCTTCGCCGGGGTGCGCGAGACGTGCCGTGCCCACTGATTCCCCGGCGGGCTACGCTGGTGGTCAGCCGCACATCGGAGGAACACCATGCTGACCACCGCCCAGGTGCTCGCGGAGAACAACTTCGGTGACACCCGCACGGGTGGTCTGGCCGGCCCGATGGGCCTCTTCCTCATCGTGCTGCTGGCCATCGTCACCGTCCTGCTGATCCGCAACATGAACGCCCGGCTGCGCCGGCTGCCCGACCGGTTCCCGCAGCAGGGCGGCCCGGCCGAGCCGGGCCGGACCGATGCGACAGTCGCTGATCCGACAGACGGGACCGCCTCGCAGGATTCACCGACTAACGCCCCCAACGGCTCCCAGCAGCGCCGGAACGGCTGAACAGCACGTGAATCACGTCGAAGCCGGTCGTCAACCCCTGTTGCGACCACCGGCTTTGGCTTAGCCTTCCGCCGGGGGGACCGAACGGCCCCGAGCCGTGCGCGGAAGGGGGGCGCCGATGTCGACGGCACCAACGGCCCCTGACCGTGCCCTGGGGCCACCACCGGACGGGGTGGGTCCGTGACCTCCGGCCGGGCCGGCGATCCCCCCGATCGGCTGGGCCTGCGCGGCACGCCGGTCGGAGTCCTCCTGCTGACCTCGGCCGTCGCGATCACCGCCGTGGTGGCCGCCGTTGTCGGCCTCACCGTCCCCGCGCACCTGCCGGCGGACGACCCGCTGCCCGGTCCCGTCCGGTTCGGCGTCGCCGTCGTGGCGTTCGCCGTGGCCCAGCTCGCCCGGCTGCGCTTCCGCACCGCCTCGGGCATGGTCAGCATCACCTGGGGCGAGGCGGCCCTCGTCGTCTGCCTCTACCTGGTGCCGGCCGGCTGGCTGCCGGCCGCGGCCCTGCTCGGCACCGGCGCCGCGTGGACCGCCATGTCCCTGGTCACCGACCGCCGGCCCGCACTGGAACTGGTCCGGATCGCCGGTTCGCTCGCCGCCGCCACCGCGCTGGCCGCCGCCGTCGCCAGCGCGCTCGGCCGCCCGCTGCTCGCCGCGCTCACTCCCGAGCTGGCCTTCGCCCTGACCGCCGGCGCGGTCGTCTACCTGCTCACCAGCGCCTGGCTGGGCGGCGCCGGCCTCGCCCTGCGGCACGGCATCCCCATCGGACCGCCGCTGCTCGCCGCGCTGCGCGGCAAGCTGCTCATGTTCGTCGGCAACGTGGCGGTCGGCCTGGTCGTGGTCACCCTGCTGGAGCTCGACCCGCGCTGGCTGCTGCTCCTGCCGCCGCCGCTCTGGCTGCTCCAGCAGACCTACCGGCACCGCCTCCGGGCCGACCAGGAGCGGCGCACCTGGCGCGCCTTCGCCGAGGCCACCGCCGCGCTCAACCAGCTCGACGAGCGGGGTGTGGCGACCGCCGCCGTCACCGGCGCGCTCACCCTGTTCGGCGCCGAGCTGGTCGAGGTGGACGTGGCGCGGGGTGACGGCCGCTGGCGCCGCTACCGGGCGGACACCGGCGCGCAGGTACGCGACCGGGAGGTGGAGCCACCGTCGGCCACCGGGTCGGGCGAGCAGGAGCTGGTCCGGCGGCTCGCCGTGGGCAGCGCCGAGGTCGGCCAGCTCCGCGTCCGGTTTCCCCGGTCCGCCCCACCCACCGCCCGGGAGGAGGACGGCGTCGCGGCGTTCGGCGACGCGCTGGCCGCCGCCCTGCACGACGCCGCGACCCACCGCGAGCTGCGGCTGGTCACCGCCCGCTCGTCGTACGAGGCGGTGCACGACCAGCTCACCGGGTTGCTCAACCGGGCCGCCCTGCTGGCCAAGGGCGACCAGGCGCTGCGGCAGCGCGCCCACGACCACCCCGTGGCGCTGCTGCTGCTCGACATCAACCAGTTCAAAGAGGTCAACGACACGCTGGGGCACGCGGCCGGGGACCAGCTGCTGCGGCTGGCCGCGAGCCGGCTCAGCACCCTGGCCCGTCCGGGCGACCTGCTCGGGCGTCTCGGCGGCGACGAGTTCGCCCTGCTGCTGACCACGGTCCCGGTGGTCGACGACCGGGCCGCCCCGCTGGCGTACGCGCTGCGCCAGGCTCGGGAGATCGCCGAGCGGCTGGCCGCGCCGACCGAGGTGGCCGGGGTGCGCATGTCGGTCGAGGTGGCGGTCGGCGTGGTGGTCGCCGACGCGGGCACCGCCGACCTGACCGAGCTGCTGCGCCGGGCCGACATCGCCATGTACCAGGCGAAGGAGGGCGGCGGCAGCGTCGCCGCGTACGACAGCTCGCGCGACGCGGCGAGCACCGACCACCTGGCGCTGCTCGCGGAGCTGCGGGAGGCCCTGCAGGCCGACGACCAGCTGGTGCTGGCCTTGCAGCCCGCGGTGGACCTGGCCACCGGCGCCCCGACCGGGGTGGAGGCCCTGATCCGCTGGCGGCATCCGCGCCGGGGCTGGCTCGGCCCGGCGGACTTCATCCGCCCGGTGGAGAACAGCGAGCAGCTCGGCAGCTTCACCCGGTACGTGCTGGACAAGGCCCTCGCGGTGGCCGCCGACTGGGCGCGCGAGGGGCTGGACATCCCGATCTCGGTGAACCTGTCGGCGCGCAGCCTGCTCGACCCGCGGCTGCCCGCCGAGATCGGCGAGGCGCTGCGCCGCCACCAGGTCCCGCCGCACCGGCTGGTCCTGGAGATCACCGAGACGGTGGTGATGAGCGAGCTCGAGGTCATCGACGAGGTGCTGGCCACCCTCCGAGCCATGGGCGTGCAGCTCGCCGTCGACGACTTCGGCACCGGGTTCTCCTCGCTGACCTTCCTGACCCGGATCGCCGTGGACGAGCTGAAGGTCGACCGCTCCTTCGTGATCCGGATGGCCGACTCCCCGGAGGCCGCGGCGATCGTGCGGACCACCGTGGGGCTCGCCCACGAGCTGGGGCTGCGGGTGGTGGCCGAGGGCGTGGAGACCGCCGAGCAGCGGACCGCCCTGGCCGAGCTGGGCTGCACGGCGGCCCAGGGTTACCACTTCTTCAAGCCGATGCCGGCGGACAAGATCGGCGCGGTGCTCGGGTCGCTGCTGGACACCGCGCGCGGCAACGTCTTCCCGCTCCGCGCCGACGGCGCGTCCTGACCCCGCCCGCGCCGCCGGGGCGCTCGCCCCGACGGCGCGGACCGGCCGGTCGCCGGGCTCAGCCGCGGGGCAGCACGTCGTCGAGGACCGTGGGCAGCGCCGCCCAGTCCGCGGAGGCGATGCTGGCGTGCGCCCGGGCCAGGTCGGCCACCCGGGCCGCCGCCGCACCGGCGTCGCCCGTGCCGACCGCGGGCGGGACGTTCTGCGCGTCGGTCATCACGAGCAGGTAGTGGTTCGCGTCGTACCAGGCGGTGTCGATGCCCCCGGTGACGTACGCCGTGGCGTCGCCGTCGAAGAGCACGAACCAGGACCGCAGGCCGGGGTCGGCGTAGCGGGTGCGCGGATCGCCGGCCTGCGCCCGGTGCACGGCCGGGAACGCGCGGGCGCTGCCCAGTGTGCCGGCCGCCGCGAGGCCGGCCAGGTGGCGGGCGTACTCGACGTCGGTCCAGAGCGTGTCGGTCGGGTTGCCCTCCTCGACGGTGCCGGGGATCAGCTCGACGATCACCCGGCCGGCGAGCTGTGCCCGGCTGGGCCAGGCGTCGGCGCGCGCCGCGGCGTCCAGGCCGCTGTGGCCGCCCAGCAGGTCGGCCGGGCGGAACACCCGGTCGCCGAGCCGCGCGGCGAGCACCGCGTCGAGCTGGGCCGGCCCCTGCCCGGTGCGCCCGCTGAAGCCGGTCTTCAGCTCCAGCTTGAGGACCAGCGGGCCGGCGTCGGGGTGGGCGCCCAGCCAGAGCCGGATGTCGTCGAGGCAGTGCTCCAGGTTGCGGTTGCGGGTGCCGCTGTAGAGCTGGGCGGCGCTCGTGGCGGCCACGCAGTTGTTGTCGTTGCCGAGCGGGTTGGAGTGGCTGACCCGCCACTGCCGGGTCAGCACGTCCGGCCAGACGTCCAGCTCGACGAGCCCGGGCCGGGCGTCGAGCGCCTGCGCCAGGTAGGGGTAGGTGCCGCGCTCGTACGCGTTGTGGATCCCGACGCCGGTCGTGGCGGAGAACCGGGTCTCCGGCGGGACCGCGGCGGATGCCGCGCCGGGGGCCAGCGCGGATCCGGTGAGGGCGGCGAGGGCGAGCAGGGCGGGGAGTCTGCGCATGAACCGTCTCCTTCGGACGGCCCGGCGGCGCCGGGCATGCGCTGATTCAAATCAACAAAGATGAATATCGGAAGGACGGATCGTGTCCCTCGGTCGCGTCACCGACACCGGGACCGGACGGGGCAGCGGAATCGATGGCCGATCCCTAACCTTCCTGACGTGGCGGCGCACGACCTGCGTCGCTCTTCATGTCCAACTACGGGGGAGGACAAGCAATGACCCGTTCCTGGCGACGACCCCTGCTCGCCGCAGCCCTGTCCCTGACCGCCGGCGTCGCCGGTCTGGTCGTCTCCACGCCGGCCCAGGCGGGCCTGCCGCAGACCTGGTCGTTCAGCGTGGTGGGCGAGCCGGGCGACCCGATCACCGCCGGCAACTCCTATTCGTACAGCTCCAGCAACCCCACACCCGGCGACGAGATGAACGCCTGGGGCGACACCAACCAGCAGTTCTTCGGGATGGAGTTCTGGAGCAGCGCCGACAACTTCTGGCACCTCACGCTCCAGGCCCCGACGGGCGAGAAGCTGAAGCCGGGCGACACCTACCAGAACGTCGGCCAGCCGTACAGCGATGCGGCGGGCATGAACCTGGACAACGCCGGCTGGGGGCGGTCCTGCTCGCAGAGCATCGGCTCGTTCACCGTCGTCGACGTCGCCTGGGGGCCGTACGGCTACCTGGAGCGGTTCGACGCGACGTTCGACTACCGCTGCGAGGGCGCGACCGGAGGCTCGCACGGCGAGATCCACATCGGGAACCCGCCACCGGTGCCCGCACTCGACGCGACCGTCACGGTGAACCCGACGGCGACGGTCGACAACAAGGGCATCGCCACCGTGCGCGGCACGCTGACCTGCACCCGGGCGGAAACGCTGAGCGTCGACGGCCGCCTGAGCCAGCAGCAGAAGAAGGCGGGCCTGGTCCAGGCGTGGTACTCCACCTCGGTCCCGTGCACCCCGGGCCAGGAGGTGCCCTGGTCGGCCAGCACCTACCCGGCCGACCTCCACTTCGAGCGCGGCACGGCCCAGGCGGTCACCGAGGTGCCCATCCGGGACTTCGTCTACTGGCAGGAGTTCACCGTGACCGACACCTCGACGATCACCCTCACCCGCTGACGGGCCGGCCGGGCCGGGGAACGTCCCCGGTCCGGCCGTCCCGCTCGCGCCGCACCGTCGCCGCGCGCTCGATATGGTCGTCGGGTGAACCGACTCGCCGACGCCACCTCGCCCTACCTGCTTCAGCACGCCGACAACCCGGTCGACTGGTGGCCCTGGTGCGACGAGGCCTTCGCCGAGGCAAAACGGCGCGACGTGCCGGTGCTCATCTCGGTCGGCTACGCGGCCTGCCACTGGTGCCACGTGATGGCGCACGAGTCGTTCGAGAACGAGGGCGTCGCCCAGCTCATGAACGACGACTTCGTCTGCGTCAAGGTGGACCGGGAGGAGCGGCCCGACGTCGACGCCGTCTACATGACGGCCACCCAGGCGATGACCGGCCAGGGCGGCTGGCCCATGACCGTCTTCGCCACCCCGGACGGCACCCCGTTCTTCTGCGGCACCTACTTCCCGCGGGCGAACTTCGTCCGGCTGCTCGGCTCGGTCGCCACCGCCTGGCGCGACCAGCGGGAGGCGGTGCTCCGCCAGGGCGCCGCCGTGGTCGAGGCGATCGGCGGGGCGCAGGCCGTGGGCGGCCTGACGGCCCCGCTCACCGCCGAGCTGCTGGACGCCGCCGCCGACCAGCTCGCCGGCGAGTACGACGAGACGAACGGCGGCTTCGGCGGCGCGCCGAAGTTCCCGCCGCACATGAACCTGCTCTTCCTGCTCCGGCACCACCAGCGCACCGGCTCGGCCCGGAGCCTGGAGATCGTCCGGCACACCTGCGAGGCGATGGCCCGCGGTGGCCTGCACGACCAGCTCGCCGGCGGCTTCGCCCGCTATTCGGTGGACGGGCACTGGACGGTGCCGCACTTCGAGAAGATGCTCTACGACAACGCCCTGCTGCTGCGGGTCTACACCCAGCTCTGGCGGCTCACCGGAGACCGGCTGGCCCGGCGGGTGGCCCGCGACACGGCCCGGTTCCTCGCCGACGAGCTGCACCGGGCCGGCGAGGGCTTCGCCTCGGCGCTGGACGCCGACACCGAGGGCGTCGAGGGCCGCACCTACGTCTGGACCCCCGCCCAGCTGGTCGAGGTGCTGGGTGAGGAGGACGGCCGGTTCGCCGCCGACCTGTTCGGGGTGACCGAGCAGGGCACCTTCGAACACGGCACCAGCGTGCTGAGGCTGGCCCGGGACGTGGACGACGCCGACCCGGCGGTGCGCCGGCGCTGGCAGGAGGTGGTGGGCCGGCTGCTCGCCGCGCGCGACACCCGGCCGCAGCCGGCCCGCGACGACAAGGTGGTGGCCGCCTGGAACGGGCTGGCGATCACCGCGATCGCCGAGTTCCAGCAGGTCGCGGCGCTCTTGGCGGCCCCCGGCGACGAGGACGCCAACCTCATGGAGGGTGTCACCATCGTGGCCGACGGCGCGATGCGGGACGCCGCCGAGCACCTGGCGGCCGTGCACGTGGTGGACGGCCGGCTGCGCCGGGTCTCGCGGGACAAGGTCGTGGGGGAGCCGGCCGGCGTGCTGGAGGACTACGGCTGCGTGGCCGAGGCGTTCTGCGCGATGCACCAGTTGACCGGCGAGGGGCGCTGGCTCGTCCTGGCCGGGCAACTGCTCGACGTGGCGCTGGCCCGGTTCGCCGCGCCGGACGGCGGCTTCTACGACACCGCCGACGACGCCGAGCGCCTGGTCACCCGGCCGGCGGACCCGACCGACAACGCCACCCCGGCCGGCCGCTCGGCGATCGTCGCGGCGCTGGTCGCGTACGCGGCGTTGACGGGGGAGACCCGGTACCGCGAGGCGGCCGACAAGGCCCTGTCGACGGTCGCGCCGATCGTCGCCCGGCACGCCCGGTTCACCGGCTACGCGGCCACGGTCGGCGAGGCGCTGCTCTCCGGGCCGTACGAGATCGCCGTCGTCACCGACGACCCGGTGGGCGACCCGCTGGTGGCCGCCGCGCTCCGGCACGCCCCGCCCGGGGCCGTGGTGGTCGCGGGCAGCGCCGACCAGCCCGGTGTGCCGCTGCTGGCCGGCCGGCCGGCGCTGAACGGTCGGCCCACCGCCTACGTCTGCCGGGGGTTCGTCTGCGACCGCCCGGTGACCACGGCCGAGGACCTCGTCGCCCAGCTCACCTGACCGGCGCCTCGCCCCCGTCGGCGGGGCGCAGCGCCTCGGGCAGCGCGTCGAACCACTCCAGCACCGCCCGCTCGTACGCGAGCCCGAAGCGCAGCGTGGCCACCGCGTACGGTTCGATCTCGTCCGCCTCCGGGGGGAGTGCCGCCGCGGCGGCCTGGTAGTCGGCGAGCCGTGCGGCGTGCGCGGCCCGCTGCGCGCCCAGGTAGCCGGCGAGCCGCTCCGGCGGCAGGTGCCGCCCGAACAGCACGGTCAGCAGCAGTGGGAAGCGGATCGTCTCGTCCGCCGGGGGCCGGGCGGCCCACTCGGCGAACGCCCGGCGCCCCGCCTCGGTGATCTCGTACGGCTTCCGGTCGCGGCGGCCCCGCTCACCGGCCCGGACCAGCCCGGCCGCCGCCATGGCGGTCAGCTCCCGGTAGACCTGGCTCTGGGTGAGTGACCAGAACGCCCCGATCCGCTGCTGGGCCTCGGTGACCAGGTCCCAACCGGTCATCGGGCCGTCGTGCAGGAAGCCCAGCAGTGAGGCGGCGGTGGCGTTCAGCGGCCGGTCGGGCATCGGTTCGGTTCCCTTCGCCAATCTCCTTGACATCCCATTGTGTCAGGTCCGATGCTGGGACCATCGACCTCCCACATTGGGATGTCGCGGGAGGGGGACCCGTGCGCACCGTTCTCTTCGTCATCCACGCCGCCAGCGGCACCACCGGGCTGCTGCTGGCCCTGCCCGTGCTGCTGGCACCGAAGCGGCGCGGCCGGCACACCCTGCTCGGCCGGGTCTACGCGGGCGCCGCCGTCGGCCTCAGCCTCAGCGCCTTCGGGCTGTTCGCCTACGACCCGGCGCGCCTGTGGGGGCTGGCCGTGCTCGGCGCGCTCACCCTCGGCTGGCTGGTCGGCGGGCTCTGGTTCGCCCGGCGCCGGCCCCGCGGGTTCGGCCCCCGGGGCTGGCGGATCTGGCACCTCAACCTCATGGGCAGCACGGTGATCGCCTTCGTCACCGGGTTCGCGGTGCAGATGACCGGCGGGCACCTGGCCGCCTGGCTCGCCCCGACGGTGATCGGCTCACTGCTCATCGCCCGGACCACCGCCCGCGAGGTGGCCCGCGCGCCCCGCCGCGTCGCCGTCGCCACGACGAGCTGACCCGGGCCCGGCGCCCGCCACCGCCCCGATAGGCTGGCGGCGCTATGGATTCCCGTACCGGACTGCCTGTCGTCGGCATGGTGGGCGGTGGCCAGCTCGCCCGGATGACCCACCAGGCCGCCATCGCCCTCGGCCAGTCGCTGCGTGTGCTCGCGCTCGCCCCGGACGACGGCGCCGCCCTGGTCGCCGCCGACGTCCAGTACGGCGACCACACCGACCTCGCCGCCCTGCGCACCTTCGCCAAGGGATGCGACGTGGTCACCTTCGACCACGAGCACGTGCCCAACGCCCACATCCGCGCGCTGACCGAGGAGGGCGTGAAGCTCTTCCCGCCGGCCGAGGCGCTGGTGCACGCGCAGGACAAGCGGGTGATGCGCGAGCGCCTCGGTGAGCTGGGTGCGCCGAATCCGGCCTGGCGTCCGGTCGAGGCCCCGGCCGACCTGCTCGCGTTCGGCGCGGAGATCGGCTGGCCGGTCGTGCTCAAGGCCGCCCGCGGCGGCTACGACGGCCGGGGCGTCTGGATGGTGGACGACGCCACCCAGGCCGAGGAGCTGGCCACCACCCTGCTGGCCGGAGGCACCCCGCTGATCGTCGAGGAGCGGGTGGCGCTGCGCCGGGAGCTGGCCGTGCAGGTGGCCCGGTCGCCGTTCGGGCAGGTCGCCGCCTATCCGGTGGTGGAGACGGTGCAGCGCGACGGCATCTGCGTCGAGGTGCTCGCCCCGGCACCCGACCTGCCGGAGGAGCGGGCGGTCGCCGCACAGCAGCTCGCCATCGACCTGGCCACCGCGCTCGGCGTGGTCGGCCTGCTCGCCGTGGAGCTGTTCGAGACGCCCGGCGGGCTGGTGGTGAACGAGCTGGCCATGCGGCCGCACAACTCCGGGCACTGGACCATCGAGGGGGCCCGGACCTCCCAGTTCGAGCAGCACCTGCGGGCCGTGCTCGACTACCCGATGGGGGACACCTCGCTCACCGCGCCGGTCGTGGTGATGGCCAACGTGCTGGGCGGCGAGCCGGGCGGCATCTCGATCGACGAGCGGCTGCACCACCTCTTCGCCGCCGAACCCGGTGCCAAGGTCCACCTCTACGGCAAGCAGGTGCGTCCCGGCCGCAAGATCGGGCACGTCACCGTGCTCGGCACCGACCTGGACGACGTACGGGCCCGGGCGGCGCGCGCCGCCCGCTGGCTGCGCGAGGGTCAGTGAGCGCGAGGAGTGAGCTCGCGAGCCCCGCAGTCCGAACGAAGGAGACACAGTGAGCACCGTCGGGCTGATCATGGGCAGCGACTCGGACTGGCCGACGATGCGGGCCGCCGCGGAGGCGCTGGACGAGTTCGGCGTGCCCTACGAGGTCGGCGTGGTGTCGGCGCACCGCACCCCGGTCAAGATGATCGAGTACGGGCGGGCCGCCGCCGACCGCGGCGTCAAGGTGATCATCGCCGGGGCGGGGGGCGCCGCGCACCTGCCCGGCATGGTCGCCTCGGTCACCCCGCTGCCGGTGATCGGCGTGCCGGTACCGCTGAAGTACCTCGACGGCATGGACTCGCTGCTCTCGATCGTGCAGATGCCGGCCGGCGTCCCGGTGGCCACGGTGTCGATCGGCAACGCCCGCAACGCCGGGCTGCTCGCCGTGCGCATCCTGGGCGCGTCCGACCCGGCGCTGCGCGACCGGATGGCCGCCTACCAGGCCAGCCTGGAAGACCTGGTCGCCGAGAAGGAAGCCAACCTCCGCGCCTCCCTCACCTGAGCCACCCCGCAGGAACCTCCGCGCGGACCCGGCACCCCGCCAGAACCATCGCGCGGACCCGGCACCCGCTGCCCGCCCGCGACGGCGAGCGCCCACCCCTCCGGTTTCACCGCATGCCGCGCAGCGCCGTCTGCAGGCGTTCCTGGGCGCGGCGGCGGCGCTCGTTGCTCGCGCCGAGCACCAGCAGGAGGAAGCCGACCGGGATCAGCACCAGCCACGGGCCGAGGCTGACCAGCGCGTGCACCGCGGCGATCGCGGTCACCGTGGCGCCCACGATCACCGGCGCCTGCTGCTGGCTCATCGAGCCGAAGATCAGCACCGCGACGGCACCGAGCAGCAGCAGCACCTGGCGCAGCATGCTGGACTCGGTGGCCAGCACGATGGCCAGCGTCGGCACGAACGCCGCGACCAGCGCCGGCCCGTACGCCACCCAGCTCGACAGGTCGGGCCGGTGGCGCAGTTGCAGCACCCCGACCAGCAGGGCGAGCGCCGCGAACGGCAGCGTGTAGGCCTCGGGCAACGCCACGTCGGCCGTCCGCATGAGGATCCACCAGGCGGTGATCTCGCAGATCACCACGCCCCAGAACAGGAGGTTCCGCTCCACCGGCCGGCGGCCCGGGCGGCTGGCCGCCATGCCGAGGACGGCGCCCCAGGCGGCCAGCAGCGCGGCGATGTGCCGGGGCGAGTCGTACGCCAGGGCCAGCGCGATGAGCGCCGCGGCGTGGCCGCTCCACTCCACGGTGGCCGCCTCCCGGTAGGCCTCCGGCCGGCGCAGCCGGGGCAGGGCGGCGGCGAACACCTGGAGCGCCGCGCCGACGGCCAGCACCCCGAACGCGGACCACACCGCGGCGAGGCCGACCACCAGGCCGAGGGTGAGCACGAAGAGCTGGGCCATCAGCGAGGCGAAGAGCCAGCCGAGAATGCGGGCCCGCTGGGTGGTGCCGAAGAGCGCGGCAACCGTGCCCACCCCGACCGCGCCACCCAGCGTGAACAGGGTCAGCTCCCGGGTGGCGAGGCTGCCCGCGAGCCCGGCGTTCCCGGCGGCCAGCCCGATGGCGAACACGAGCACCCGGGCGACCCGGATCGAGCGGGCCGGCTCGGCGATCGCGGGCGGCGGGGTGAGCGCCAGCCCCAGCATCGAGACGGTGAAGACGGCCAGGCCGGCCAGCGCGGTCACCGGCCAGCCGCGGCCGAGCGCAACCGGGGTGATGAGCAGCGTGACCGCCGCCCCCGGCAGGACCACCGGCACGGCCCGGGAGCGCCGGCCGCCGCTGAACCCGACCGCGGCGAGCGCCGCCGTCGTGGTGAGCAGGAGAGCGGTCAGCACGTGTGTCGGGTCCACCGCCTCGGGTGGCGGGGTGAGCAGGCCCTCCGGGGGACCCTGCCAGACCCGGGACACCACCTGGAGCGGCTCGACCAGCGCCACCACCAGCGCCGGCGCCAGGGTGGCCAGGGCCAGGGCGGTGGGCAGCGCCGCCGCGGCGAGCGCACCGGCCGCCGGGCTCACCCGCCAGCGCCGCTCGGCCGGGTCGTCCGGTGCGCGGCGCAGCGCCCCGTTGAGCAGCACCGACCAGCGGCGGACCGGCTGGGCCGAGCCGGCCGGTGGCACGGTGGCGGCCCGGATCAGCTCCGCGAGCACGCCGAGCAGCGCCGCCGCCGCGGCGTACACCCCGGGGGAGAGGTGGGTGACCAGGGCGGCGGCCGCGCTGATCGTCGCGCCGCCCACGACGGCCACGCTCACGTACGGGAGGTACTGCGGCACCTGCCGGCGGACCGTCGCCACGGCCGCCAGGCCGATGCTGGACGCCGCCAGCGCGGCGGTCAGCACCACCTGCGGGGGGCGGTCGTACTCGGCGGCCAGGGCGGCCACCGCCCCGGGCAGCGCGAGCAGGGCGGCCCCGGCCGCCGCGCCGCCGACCTGCACGAGGTGCGCCGGCATCCCCTCGGTGCGGACGTCCTCCACCTGCGTCGGGGCGATCGCGCGGGCCAGTGCGGCGACCGTCACCCCGATCAGCGCGATGCTGCCGAGCGCCAGCGCGGTGGTCCACGGGCGGACCAGGCCGGCGCCGGCGGCGTGCAGGGCGACCACCCCGGCCACCGTGGCCCGGGACAGCGCCGCCCGCGGCTCGGCCGCGGCCGCCGCCGCCATCCCGAAGACGGTGGCGACCATGGTGCCCACGAGCACCGGCGACCACCAGGGCAGGTCGAACGCGGCCGGTGCGCCGATGGTGGCGAGCACGACGGCCGCCCCGGAGACGTCGTACTTCCAGGGCGGCGGCAGCAGGATGCCGGCGGCCACGGCCAGCAGCGCCAGCGCGACCGGCGCCTGCCAGGTGGATCCGCCGGTCGGCGCGGCCGGCCAGCCGCTCAGGTCGCCGGCCCAGATGGGGCCCGGCGTGGCCAGCACGCCGACCCCGCCGCGCAGCGCGCTCCACGCCGCGATCAGGCCGATCACCGTGCCGCCGGCCGCGATGCCGAGGACCGGCCCGCGCCGCCACTCCTCGGGCATCGCCCGGGCGGCGACGGCGACCACCGTCACCAGCGCGGCGGCCACCACGAGCTGGCCGCCGGGGGCCAGCACGGCGGCGATCCGGACCAGGGTGGCGATGAGCGCCACCGTGGTGGCGGCGAGGGCCAGGTCGGACCCGTCGACGGACAGGTCGGCGCGGCGGCCCGCGTCGATCCGGGGAGCCAGCGCCAGCAGCGCGGCGGCGACCAGCAGCAGCCCACCCACCCAGGCGTCGGCGGTGGTGGCGCCGGGCGCGCCGAACGCGGCTGCCGCGACCGCCACCGCGCCCAGCACGGTGCCGAGCGCGTGCGGCACGCTGAGGCGCCGCTGCGCGACCTGGACGAGGGCCGCGTAGCCGAGCGTGACGCAGACGCCCAGGAAGCTCGCCGCGAGGATGGGGACGGTGACCTCGCGCAGGTTCGCCTCGGTGAGGACCGGCGGGGTCGGCATGGTGGCGGCGACGAACGCGGCCACCGCGCCGGGGAGCGCGAACGCGGCACCGCCGGCCGCCCAGGCGCAGACGGTGTCCGCGGCGGCCGCGGCGATCCGGACCCGCGGCGCCAACGAGACCAGCGCGCCGGCCAGGAACAGGAGGGTCAGCGCGGCGGCCGTCAGCGCGGGCCGCGCGAGCGCGGCCCCGGCCCCGATCAGCCCCAGCCCGGCGGCGGTCACCGAGTGGGCCACCGCGGCGCGCTCGGTGCCGGCGCTGAGCCCGAGCACGCCGATGGCCACCGCCGTCAGCAGCATCGGCCAGCAGGCGGCCGCCCAGCCCAGTCCGAGCGAGGCGGGCACGGCGAGCGCCGTCAGCGCCGCGCCGACCACCGCGAACTCCCGCCGGATCTCCGCCGGCAGGGCGACCACCGCGGCGACGGTGAGCAGCAGCGCGCTGGCGGCGAGCTGCCATCCGCTCGGGCCGACCGCCGCCGCCAGCTCGGCGTGCCATCCGCTCAGGTCCGCCGACCAGGCGGGCAGCGCGGCGCGGACCGGGGCCAGCCCGGCGCGCAGGGCGCCGCCGGCCACCACCAGGCCGCTGACCGTGAGCGCCACGGCCGAGGCGAGCTGCGGGCCCCGCCGGGCCGCCTCCGGTACGCCCCGGACGGCGAACCCGGTCAGCGCGATGACCGCGGCGATGAGCAGCAGGGACCGGCCGGGGAAGGCGACCGAGGCGACCCGGCCCAGCGCGCCGATCACCGCGAGGGTGACGATGCCGGCGCCCACGTCCGGCAGCGGCGGCCGGCGCAGCACCAGCGTGCCGGCCAGCCCGACCAGCGCGGCGAGCAGCAGGACGGCTCCCGCCGCGGCGGCGGTCGGCACGGTGGCGGCGCGCAGCAGGGCGGTGACCGCGTACGCCAGGGCGACGGCGACCGCCGCCCCGTGCAGCAGCCAGGTCAGCTCGCGCAGCCAGGGCACCGGACGGGCCGGGGGGAGCGCCTCCGCGCCGGGGGGCGGCTCCCCGCCGAGCACCTCGGCCGACTCCTCCGGGTCCGACTCGGGCCGGCCGTCGGCGGCGCGCTGCCGGGGCGGTGCCGCCTCGGGCGGCGTGACCGGCAGGTCCTGCCGGACCGGGCGTTCGAGCACCACCGCCGAGCGGGCCAGCGCGAGGTCGGCCACGGCCACCACGGTGAGCACCAGCGCCCAGCCGGCCGGCCCGGTGATCCGCTCGTAGGCGAGCAGCGGCAGCACCGGCTGGGCGGCCAGCACGGTGGCGAAGCGGGGCGCCCGGAGCCCGGTCCAGTACGCGTACCCGAACGCGACAACGGTGGTGACCAGGAAGATCGTTCCAGAGAAGGCGGCGCCGGAGGTGCTGCCGCCGACCCGGTCGACGGCCCAGAGCGCGTATCCGGCCAGTGGCAGCAGCAGCAGGCCCACCGCGGCGATCGTCTCGGCGGTCGAGGTCAGCCCGCGCCGGGCCAGCACCGGCGGTGCGAGCAGCATGAGCACCGTGGCGACCAGCAGCACACCCAGCCGGGCCAGCGCGTCCATCGAGCTGGTGGCCACGGCGGCGAAGACCACCGCCGCGATCCCGAGCAGCAGCGCGCCGAGCCCCAGGGGGATGTTCTGCACCTCGCGCGAGGACGCCTCCGGCGGGTGCTCCGGATCGTCCGCGTCCAGCCACTGTGGGCGGCTGCGCGGCGGTGGCGGCGGGGGGAGGTCGTCCGGACCGGTCGGCGGGGTGCCCTGCCGGGGCACCCGCGGCGGGGCGCCGGTGGTGGCGGTCGGGGGCCGGCGGCCGGGCCGGCGGCGCAGCACGCGGCGGGGCCGGGTGGCCTGCTTGATCCGCTCCTCACCGGCGTGCGCCAGGATGTCCCGCTGGAAGAGAGCGGCCTGCATCTTGGCGGCGATCTGCCGTTGCTCACGGGCGATCTCGGCGTCGCGGGCCTTCATCTCGGCGATCGAGCGCTCGATCTCGGCCAGGTGCTCGGCCCACTGTGGCTGGTCGGCGCCACAGTGCGGGCAGACGACGGCGGGCTTGATCTCCCGCCCGCACGAGGCGCACCTGAAGGTCTGCACGACACTCTCCCGTCCGGTCGGCCCCCGCGCGGTGGACCTCCCAGTCGCAGCATGCCTTGACCGGGCCCGGATTTCGACCGTTGCCGGCGCGTTCCGGACAACAAAAAGAGCCGGCCGGCCGGGGAACGGGTCCCCGGCCGGCCGGCCGACGGTTTCAGGGGGTCAGGGGCGGCCCATGCCGCGGTACTCCCACCCGGCCTGCGTCCACAGTGTGGAGTCCAGGCAGTTGCGGCCGTCGACCACCTTGCGGCCGCTGACCAGTTCGCCGAGGGCGACCGGGTCGGCGTTGCGGAACTCGGCCCACTCGGTGAGGACGCAGACCAGGTCGGCGTCGCGGACGGCGTCGTTCATGGTCGTCTCGTAGGTCAGCTCGGGCACGGCCCGGCGGGCGTTCTCCACGCCCTGCGGGTCGAAGACGCGCACGTCGGCGCCGGCCTTGCCGAGCAGCGCGGCGACGGCGAGGGCCGGGGCGTCCCGCACGTCGTCGGTGTTCGGCTTGAAGGTGGCGCCGAGGACGGCGATCCGGGTGCCGGAGAGGTCCGGGCCGGCGGGGCCGGAGCGGCGGCCGAGCAGGTCGGCGGCGAGCTGGATCACCCGGGTCCGCCGGCGCAGGTTGATCAGGTCGACCTCGTGCAGGAAGCGCAGCGCCTCACCGGCGCCGAGCTCCTGGGCGCGGGCCTGGAAGGCCCGGATGTCCTTGGGCAGGCAGGCGCCGCCGAAGCCGAGGCCGGCCTGGAGGAAGCGGTTGCCGATCCGGGGGTCGTAGCCGATCGAGCGGGCGAGCTGGGTGATGTCGCCGCCGGCGGCCTCGCAGACCTCGGCCATGGCGTTGATGAAGGAGATCTTGGTGGCCAGGAAGGCGTTCGCGGCGACCTTGACCAGCTCCGCGGTGGCGAAGTCGGTGACCACCAGCGGCACCTCGCGGTCCTCGGTGGCGGCCAGGTCGAAGACGCCCTTGTGGGCGGCGTAGAGCATGCCGTTGGCCCACTCGCTCTTGACCCCGACCACGATCCGGTTGGGTCGCAGCACGTCGTCGACGGCGAAGCCCTCCTGGAGGAACTCGGGGCTCCAGGCCACCTCGACGCCCAGGTCGGCCGGGCTGTGCTTGCCGACGAGCTGCTCCACCCACTCGGCGGTGCCCACCGGCACGGTCGACTTGCCGACGATCAGCGCCTTGCGGGTCAGGTGCTGGGCGAGGCTGGTCACCGACGCCTCGACGTAGGACAGGTCGGCGCCCATCCCGTCGGCCCGCTGCGGGGTGCCGACGCAGATGAAGTGCACGTCGCCGAAGTCGGCGGTCTCCTGGATGTCGGTGCTGAAGCGGAGCCGGCCGGCGGCCAGGTTGCGGCGGAGCAGCTCGTCCAGGCCGGGCTCGTGGATCGGCACCTCGCCGGCGTTCAGCTTCGCGATCTTGTCCGCGTCGACGTCGAAGCCGAGCACCTCGTAGCCCAGCTCGGCGTAGCAGATGGCGTACGTCGCGCCGAGGTAGCCGGTGCCCAGGAACGTCACCCGGGGTCGGGCCGCGCCGGAGGGCGGTGTCACCGCGGCGATGGCGGGCATCGGCTGGGTGTTCGGGTACGGGATCGTCACGCCTGTCTTCTCCGCTCGCACTGGCGGCGCTTCCTTGCGTCGCATTCGGCTGGGGCGCCAGGGCCGGCACCGAGGGAACTCTCTCGTCTTGTGTGTGAGGGTAGTAGTGGCCTGTCGCCCCCGCTCCTGCGCGAGCCTACCCGCCGGTAAGGTCCGGCTGAACCCTGGTGGCTATCCTTCAGTCTGCGGCAGTCGGCGGCCTCCCGGGCGCCACAGACTGCGCATGATAGCGGTGAAAGGGGAGGGCCCACATGCCCGCAGAGCAGTCGTTCGACGTCTACCGGTTGCCCGAGGAGCACGAGGCGATCCGGGAGGCGGTCCGGGAGGTCTGTGCGGCGAAGGTCGCTCCGCACGCCGCTGAGGCGGATGAGACGGGTGAGTTCCCGAAGGCGTCGTACGACGCGCTGCGGGCCGCCGACTTCCACGCCCCGCACATCCCGGTCGAGTACGGCGGCGCCGGCGCGGACGCGCTGGCCACGGCCATCGTGATCGAGGAGGTGGCCCGCGCCTGCGCCTCGTCCTCGCTGATCCCGGCCGTGAACAAGCTGGGCACCATGCCGCTGATCCTGGCCGGCTCCGAGGAGCTGAAGCGGAAGTACCTGACCCCGGTGGCGGCGGGCGACGCCATGTTCTCCTACTGCCTCTCCGAGCCCGAGGCGGGCAGCGACGCCGCCTCGATGACCACCAAGGCGGTCCGGGACGGCGACCACTGGGTGCTCAACGGCGTGAAGCGGTGGATCACCAACGCGGGCGTCTCGGAGTACTACACGGTCTTCGCTGTGACCGATCCCACAGCCCGCTCGAAGGGCATCTCGGCCTTCGTGGTGGAGAAGTCCGACGCCGGGGTGAGCTTCGGCGCGCCGGAGAAGAAGCTCGGCATCAAGGGCTCCCCGACCCGCGAGGTCTACTTCGACAACGTCCGGATCCCGGCGGACCGCATGATCGGCGCCGAGGGCACCGGCTTCGCCACCGCGATGCGGACCCTCGACCACACCCGGGTGACCATCGCCGCGCAGGCGGTCGGCATCGCGCAGGGCGCGCTGGACTACGCCAAGGGCTACATCCAGGAGCGCAAGCAGTTCGGCAAGCCGGTCGCCGACTTCCAGGGCATCCAGTTCATGGTCGCCGACATGGGCATGAAGCTGGAGGCGGCCCGGCAGCTCACCTACACCGCCGCCGGCAAGTCCGAGCGGGGCGACGCCGACCTGACCTACTTCGGCGCGGCGGCCAAGTGCTTCGCCTCGGACGCCGCCATGGAGATCACCACCGACGCGGTGCAGCTGCTCGGCGGCTACGGCTACACCCGGGACTACCCGGTCGAGCGGATGATGCGCGACGCCAAGATCACTCAAATCTACGAGGGCACGAACCAGGTGCAGCGCATCGTCATGGCGCGCCAGCTGCTCAAGGGCTGACGCGCTCCGGCGACGATCGGGCGGGCGGGCCGGGTGACCGGCCCGCCCGCAGTCGTCAACGGATCTCGGTGGTGCCCTCCGGCCGGGTGGTCGCGCGCGGGGGCGCGGACCACGGCGACTCGCCGCCGGTGCGGCGGGGCAGGGGTTCGGTGGGGGTGTCGGGATAGGCGAGCGTGAGCGGGGCCGTGTCGCCGTCCTTCGTCAGGTCCTTCTTCGGGTCCGCCGGCGGCCAGTCCCCGAGCGCGGGGTTGTGCTCGACCGGCCCGCCGGCCGGGGTCAGCTCCGCCTCGGCCGGCCCGGCCGCCCGCTGCCGCCAGCGCTGGCCGCTGAACACGGCCATCAGCAGCAGCATGCCGATGAGGAACAGCGTGCCGTTCTCCAGCGGCTGGCGCAGCGGCAGCGGGTCCCCGAGCATCTTCCAGCTCTCGGGGATCCGGTCCCGCACGGTGAAGGGCGCGACGAACAGCCCGAGGTACGGGACCACGAGCAGCAGCCCGGCCACGGCCGGGCCGAGCGGCGAGAAGCGCAGCGTGCCGAGCAGGCCGAGCAGGATGCCGGCGACGCCCAGGTAGACGGCCGGCTCGATCAGGTTGGGCGTGCTGTACGTACCGATCTCGACCCAGCGGTGGACGGTGCGCCCAGATCCGTCCTGACCGAGCGTGACGAGCACCCAGGTGACGGGCGCCACCACCAACCCGGCGAGGAAGCTCCAGAGATGTCGCATCCGCGCACCGTACCGTTTTCGGCATGACAGATCACCCCTCCGCCCCGCCGGGCAAGCCGACCTCGTACTCGCGCGTCACGCTGAGTCGCATCATGACCGCTGTCGATGTCAATCTGTACGGGACCGTGCACGGTGGGGTACTGATGAAGTTCGTCGACGACGTGGCCGGTGCGGCGGCGGCCCGGCACAGCGGCGGCACCGCGGTGACCGCCTCGATCGACGAGATCGTCTTCTCGGAGCCGGTCCGCGTGGGCGACCTGGTGCACGCGCACGCCCAGGTCAACTGGACCGGCAACACCTCCATGGAGGTCGGGGTGAGGGTGGTCGCCGAGCGCTGGGACTCGGCCGAGGACGAGCCGGTCCGGGTCGCCACGGCGTACCTCGTGTTCGTGGGTGTGGACGTGGGCGGCGCGCCGCGGCCGGTCCGGCCGGTGCTGCCGGAGACCGCGGAGGACGAGCGGCGCTACCGGGAGGCGGAGATCCGCCGGGCCCACCGGCTGGCCCGCCGCCGCGCGATCCAGGCCCACCGGGCCGGCTGACCGGGGCCGGCCCACACACCCCGCGACCCGGGCGTGTGGGCCGGCCACGCCCCGTCACCGGCACCCGGTGCGGAGAATGGCCTCGCGAGGTAGGGCAAGATGGCGCCACGGCCCATGCACAGTGTGGTGACGGGCCTCAGGGAGGGTGGAACAGTGGGTGACGTGCTGTGGACGCCGCCGGCCGACGTGCGCGAGCGGTCCCGGATCGGCGACTACCTGCGCTGGCTGGCCGCGCACCGGGGGCTGGAGTTCGCCGACTACGACGCGCTGTGGCGGTGGTCGGTCACCGACCTGGACGCCTTCTGGCAGTCGATCTGGGACTACTTCGAGGTGGTGGCACACACCCCGCCGACCGCCACGCTCACCGACCGGACCATGCCGGGCACCCGCTGGTTCCCCGGCGCCACCCTCAACTACGCCGAGAACGTGCTGCGGATGCCCGGCCGGGGCGACGACGACCCGGTCGTGATCGCGCACGGGCAGACCCGCGCGCCGGAGACGCTGACCGCCGCGCAGTTGCGCGACCAGGTCCGCCGGGTGGCGGCCGGCCTGCGCCGGCTCGGCGTGGGGCAGGGCGACCGGGTGGCGGCGTACGCGCCGAACATCCCGGAGACCTACGTCCTGCTGCTCGCCACCGCCAGCCTCGGGGCGATCTTCTCCTCCTGCGCGCCCGAGTTCGGCACCCGCAGCGTGACCGACCGCTGGCAGCAGATCGAGCCCACGGTGCTGGTGGCGGTCGACGGCTACCGCTACGGCGACAAGCCGGTCGACCGGCGCGCCGAGGTGGCCGCCATCCGGGCCGCCCTGCCGTCGCTGCGGCACACCGTCGCCATCCCGTATCTCGACCCGGCCGGCGCGCCCCCGGAGGGCGCCCTGTCCTGGGCGGAACTGGCCGCGGAGACCGACGAGCCGCTGGCCTTCACCCCGGTGCCCTTCGACCACCCGCTCTACGTGCTCTACTCGTCCGGCACCACCGGGCTGCCCAAGCCGATCGTGCACGGCCACGGCGGCATCCTGCTGGAGCACCTGAAGATGCTGGCGCTGCACCACGACCTGGGCCCGGCCGACCGGTTCTTCTGGTTCACCACCACCGGCTGGATGATGTGGAACTTCCTGGTCTCCGGGCCGGCGGTGGGCACGGCCATCGTGCTGTTCGACGGCAACCCGGGCCACCCCGACCTGGGCGCGCTGTGGCGGCTGGCGGCGGAGACCGGCACCACCTACTTCGGCACCTCGGCGCCGTTCCTGCTGGCCTGCCGCAAGGCCGGGCTGGTCCCGCAGGAGATCGCCGACCTGTCCGCGCTGCGCGGGGTCGGGTCGACCGGCGCCCCGCTGCCCGCCGAGGGCTTCACCTGGGTCTACGAGACCGTCGGCGACCGCCTCCAGCTCCAGTCGCTCTCCGGCGGCACGGACGTCTGCACCGGCTTCGTCGGCGGCGTGCCGCTGCTGCCGGTGCACGCCGGGGAGATCACCTGCCGGGCGCTCGGCGCGAAGGTGGAGGCGCGTTCGGCCGACGGCACCCCGGTGATCGGCCAGCTCGGCGAGCTGGTGATCACCGAGCCGATGCCGAGCATGCCGGTGGGCTTCTGGAACGACACCGACGGCTCCCGCTACCGGGAGGCGTACTTCGAGGTCTACCCGGGCGTCTGGCGGCACGGCGACTGGATCACCGTCAACGAGCGCGGCGGCTGCGTGATCACCGGCCGCTCCGACGCCACCCTCAACCGGGGCGGCGTCCGGCTCGGCACGGCCGAGTTCTACTCGGTGGTCGAGGGGCTCGACGAGGTCGTCGACTCCGTCGTGGTGCACCTGGAGGACGACGAGGGCGGGGCCGGCGAGCTGCTGCTCTTCGTGGTGCTCGCCGAGGGCCTGGAGCTGAACGACGAGCTGCGGCGCAAGATCTGCCGGGAGCTGCGGACCGCGCTGTCGCCGCGGCACGTCCCCGACGAGATCCACCAGGTCCGGGCCGTCCCGCGCACCCTCTCGGCGAAGAAGCTCGAGGTGCCGGTCAAGAAGATCCTCACCGGCACCCCGGTGGACCACGCCGCGGCCAAGGGCGCCCTGGCCAACCCGGAGTCGCTGACCGCCTTCGCCGCCTTCGCCCAGCGCCGCGCCGGACCACCCGACCCCCGCCTGACCGGGGTCAGGTCAGGGCCCGGGTGACCTTCTCCGTCGCGGTGCGGGCGTCCAGTCGGGCCGGGTCCGGGTTGGCGCAGGCGACCAGGGTGGCGCCGGCCGTGAGCGGGGCCAGCAGCCAGTCGACGGGGTCGGGATGCCGGGTCACGTCGACCAGGAGCCGGTCGCCGGGCGTGAGGCACAGCTCCGCGGCCCGGGCCTCCGCGCGGTCCAGCAGCGCCGCGTCGTCCTCGCCACCCTCGGGGTACGGGGTGAAGTGGTCGCCGTGCGCGCGTACCGCCGAGACGAAGTCGGCGAAGCCGGCCGGCACCTCCCGCAGGGGCAGCGCGAACGGGTCCAGGGCCAGCGCGTAGCGCTCGCCGGCCGGCCAGTCGCCCGCCTCGTCGGCCCGGCCGGCGGCCGCGAAGAGCACGTCCACGTCGCCCGGCGCCTCGGCCACGGTCAGCTTCGCCGACCAGCAGCCGAGCAGCACGGCGGCGGTCTGCCAGTGCGGCGGCAGCAGCACCGCGGCCGTGTCGCCGGGGGCGAGGGCGGCCTCGTCGACGAGCAGGTTGGCCGTCTTGGCCACCCAGTTCGCCAGCGTCGCGCCGGAGAGTTCGGTGCGCTCGCCGGTGGCGTCGTCGTACCAGGTCAGCAGCGGGCGGGCGGGATCGGGCGCGATCGCGTCGGCGAACACCCGGGCAATGTTGTCGGCCATCGGCGCGAACGATACGCGCCCGGGACGCGTACTCGATGACAACGACAAGTCGGCGTACCGTCGGGTCGCAGTCAGCGTCGGGCACCCGGCCCGGCGTAGGCTTGCCGACAGTGTTGTTCCCCACAGACGCGCCAGCCTGAGGAGTCGCCCCGTGACCGCCGGTCGCCCGCCCCGCGTGCTCATCGACGCCACGAGTGTCCCCGCCGACCGAGGCGGCGTCGGTAGATACGTCGACGGCCTGCTCGGCGCCCTGGGCCGGGTCTGCGGCTCCGGCGTCGACCTGGCCGTGGTGAGCCTCCGCACCGACCTGGAGCGCTACACCCGCATGCTGCCCGGCGCCGAGGTGATCCCCGCCCCGGCGGCCGTCGCCCACCGCCCGGCCCGGCTCGCCTGGGAGCAGACCGGCCTGCCGCTGCTCGCTCAGCAGGTGGGCGCCGAGGTGCTGCACTCGCCCTTCTACACCTGCCCGCTGCGGGCCGGCTGCCCGGTCACGGTCACCGTGCACGACGCGACCTTCTTCACCGAGCCGGAGCACTACGACAAGTCGCGCCGCACGTTCTTCCGCAGCGCGATCAAAACCTCGCTGCGCCGCGCCGACCGGGTGATCGTGCCGAGCAAGGCCACCCGGGACGAGCTGATCCGCCTGCTGGACGCCGACCCGACCCGGATCGACGTGGCCTACCACGGGGTCGACCAGGCGGCCTTCCACGCGCCGAGCGAGGAGGAGAAGGCCCGGGTCCGGGCCCGCCTCGGGCTGGGCAGCAGCAGCTACGTCGCGTTCCTCGGGGCGAAGGAGCCGCGCAAGAACGTCCCCAACCTGATCCGCGGCTGGGCCCGCGCGGTGGCCGAGCGGGAGAACCCGCCCGCGCTGGTCATCGCCGGCGGCCAGGGGCACGACGACGACATCGACCGCGCGGTCGCCGAGGTGCCGTCGCACCTGCGGCTGCTCCGCCCGGGCTACCTGCGCTACGCCGACCTGCCCGGCTTCCTCGGCGGCGCGCTGGTCGCCGCCTACCCGTCCTATGGCGAGGGCTTCGGGCTGCCCATCCTGGAGGCGATGGCGTGCGCGGCGCCGGTGCTCACCACCCCGCGGCTCTCCCTGCCCGAGGTGGGCGGCGACGCCGTGGCCTACACCAGCGAGGACCCGGACCAGATCGCCACCGACCTGACCGCGCTGCTCGACGACGAGCAGCGCCGGCTCTCCCTGGCCAAGGCCGGTTTCGACCGGGCCAAGGAATTCACCTGGGAGTCCAGCGCCGAGGTGCACATCGCCGCCTGGAGCCGTGCGCGTTCCTGAGTGTCACCTGCGGGTACGCCCGACACGGGGCCCGTAGCACGGCGGTTCGGGCATGATGTGCTGATGTTCTACGCCGTCATCCCGGCGGGGGGCAGTGGCACGAGGTTGTGGCCACTGTCCCGTGCCGGCCACCCCAAGTTCCTCCACCCGCTGACCGGCACCCCGGCCTCGCTGCTCCAGGCGACGGTCGACCGGCTGGCACCGCTGACCACACCCGAGCGCACACTGGTGGTCACCGGGGCCGCGCACGTCGCGGCGGTGGCCCGGCAACTGGCGGGCGTGCCGGAGGAGAACATCCTCGTCGAGCCCTCCCCCCGGGACTCCTGCGCGGCCATCGCGCTGGCCGCCGCCGTGATCGCCGAGCGCGAGCCGGAGGCGGTGATGGGCTCGTTCGCCGCCGACCACCTGATCGGCGACCCGGCGCGCTGGGCCGAGGTGGTCCGGCAGGCGATCCGCGGCGCCGAGCAGGGTTCGCTGATGACCGTGGGCATCACCCCGACCCGGCCCGAGACCGGCTACGGCTACCTGGAGACCGGCGAGCCGGTGGGCGACGGCCCGCTGCGCCCGGTGATCGAGTTCAAGGAGAAGCCGGCCGCCGAGGTGGCCGAGGGCTACGTGCGTTCCGGCCGGCACCTCTGGAACGCGAGCATGTTCGTCTGGCGGGTGGACGTCTTCCTGGCCGAGCTGGCCCGGCAGCAGCCGGCCCTGCACGCGGGGATCACCGCGATCGCGGCGGCGTGGGGCACCCCGGAGCAGGACGACGTCCTCGGCACGGTCTGGCCGACCCTGCCGAAGATCTCCGTCGACTACGCGGTGATGGAGGGGGCGGCGACCGCCGGGCGGGTGGCGACCGTCCCGGGCGACTTCGGCTGGAACGACGTGGGTGACTTCCACACCCTCGGCGAGGTCCTTCCCGCCGACGCCGCCGGCAACGTGGTGCTGGGCGGCGACGCCAAGCCCGGCGTGCTGCTGCGGGACACCAGCGGCCTGGTGGTGGTGCCGCAGTCCGGCCGGCTGGTGGCCGCCATCGGCGTGCACGACCTCATCGTGGTGGACACCCCGGACGCCCTGCTGGTGTGCCCGCGCGACCGCGCGCAGGACGTGAAGAAGGTCGTCGACGAGCTCAAGGAGCGCGGCGAGGAGGGGTTGGTCTGAGCGGGCGCCGGCTCAGCCGGCCGCCCGCCGGGCCAGCGTGGCCAGCGCCGGCGCCACCAGCTGGACGGTCCCGTCGGCCAGCGGCTCGGGCAGCCGGTCGGGCGGGAACCAGCCCAGCGCCTCCGACTCGGCGCTGACCCGCTCGGTCGCCCCCGCCGGGGCCAGCACGGCGAACCGGACGTCGTAGTGCAGCGAGCCGCCCTGGCAGGCCACCGGGTGGATGTCCACGTCGATCGGCTCCGGGTCGACCACCAGGCCGGCGATACCGGACTCCTCGGTGGCCTCGCGCAGGGCGGCGGCCGCCAGGGTCCGGTCGCCCGGCTCGCAGTGCCCGCCGAGCTGCACCCACTTGCGGAACCTGCCGTGCAGGCAGAGCAGCACCCGGGCGCCGGTCGGGTCGAGCACCAGCGCGCTGGCCGTGACGTGCCCGGGCCGGTGCGCCCGGCTCAGCGCCACCGGTCCGGCCGCCAGCAGCGCCAGCGTCCGGTCCCGGTTCGCGGCGGCCGCCGCGCTGGTCGCCGTCCAGCGGCTCAGCACCGCGGTGGCGTCGGCGTGCAGGTCGGCGTACGTCTCGGTGTCCGGCACCCCGCCACTGTACGGGCGCGCCCTTCGTACCCTGGCCGGGTGACCCTGCGACTCGTCGAGTTCGTCGTGGCCGGCAACGAGGCCAGCGACCTGCTTCCCGTCCGCTCCCCGGCGCTGCTGCGCGCCCACGGCGCCCGCCGGGGCTTCTGGACCGTCCTCGACGAGGGCCCGGTGGAGCGGTGCCTGGCCGTGCTGCTGGAGCGCACGGACGGCGAGTGGGTGGCGCACCACGTGACCGCCGACGCGGGCCGGGAGAACGGCCGCACCGAGGACGGTGAGGCGCTCGCCCACCACGACGGCTGGGTCTACGTCTTCGGCTCGCACTTCGGCTCGAAGGCCGGCCCGCTGCGCCCCCGCCGGGCGTTCGTGGCCCGGTTCCGGGAGGACGACGCCGCACGGGGAACGCTGCCGCTGCAGGTGGTGCGCAACCGGTTCCGGCTGCACCGGGCGGTCAACGACGCGCTCGCCGCCGCGCCGCTGACCCTGCTGCCGGCGGGGGAGCGCGTCCGGCAGCGGTTCATCGTGGAGACCCTGGCCCGGGGCACCGCCCGGGCCAAGAGCTGGGTGAGCCGGCTGGCCGAGGACGACCTGCCGATCAACATCGAGGCGGCGGCGTTCACCCCGGCGGGGACGGCGCTGCTCGGGCTGCGTTTCCCGGTGACCGCCGAGGGCGAGCCGATCCTGGTCGAGCTGGCCGGGGTGCCGGACATGTTCGGCGCCCAGCCCGGCTGGCCGCGCGCCCTCGGGGCGTACGCCCTGACCGGGGTGACCCCGGCGGGCGCGCTGACCGGCTTCCGGGCCGTCGCGCCGACGCCGGAC
Organism: Micromonospora chaiyaphumensis; assembly: GCF_900091435.1. GTDB lineage: Bacteria > Actinomycetota > Actinomycetes > Mycobacteriales > Micromonosporaceae > Micromonospora > Micromonospora chaiyaphumensis. Next base: position 112,689 of record NZ_FMCS01000002.1, on the reverse strand, counting down.
GGGGGCTACGCGGCGGTGATCGGCTCGATCGACGCCGTGGGCAAGGGCTCGGTGCTGCTGGACGACCACCCGCACGGCGGCCCGGTGACCTCCCGGCACGTGCGGTTCCGGCACGACGTCGGCCCGGACGCCCGGGTGGCGGGGAAGCTGGTGGCCGACCTGGCGCCGTTCCACCACGTGGAGGGGCTGGCCGAGCTGGACGGGCGCTGCTGGTACGTGACCGACGAGGACCACCGCGTGGCGCTCTGGCTCGGTTGAGCGGTCGCCGGACGACACCTCTACGGAGAACAGCCGCAGACCCTCGTGGTGCCGTCCGGCCGACCGGCGCGCCCGCTGAGCGACGACCGGGGTCGGCGGTGCCGTGCCCCGGCATCGGCGGGCAAGGGGAAGTCTGCCCAACCCGGCCGGGCACCGTCGAGGTTTTTCATCCCACGCTTAAAGATGGAGATAAGTACCGGCGGGTACAGTGCTCAGGGTGGCGGGCACTCCCTCGGTCCGCCCGGGAGAGCTCCATGCTGAAGGTCATTTTCTCCCGCGAGGACATCCTGCGGACCAGGGTGGCCCCTGCCGCGGACCCCGTGTGGGAACTGGTCCTCAGCCTGCACCTGCTTCAGGGCCGCGGGCGTGACCCGCTGCTGACCGCGTGGCGACGCACCGTGGCCCACGGGCTGCGGACGGACACCGCGGCCGAGGACTACCGGCTGCTGCTCGCCCTCAACCCGCCCCGCGGCTACTTCCCCGACTTCCTCACCCCGTACGCCAGCAAGGACGGCCTGGACGCCGGGCTGGACGCGGTCCGGGGCACCCCGGTCGACCTGCTCCGCCGCGACCTCACCCTGCTCGCCGAGGAGAACCTGCTGCCGTCGTCGGCGAGCGCGCTGGCCCGCGGTGAGCCCGAGGTGCTGCGCCACCTGACCGACTCGATGGTCCGGTACCAGTCGCTGGCCGTCACCCCGTACTGGCCGCGGATCCAGGCCGCTGTGGAGGCGGACCGGGCCCGCCGCGCCCGGGCCATGCTCGACGGCGGCGCCGAAGGGCTGCTGGCCAGCCTGCGGCCGAGCATGCGCTGGGCCGACGGCGTGCTGGAGGTGCTCGACTACCCGGACAGCCGGGAACTGCACCTCGACGGGCGGGGGCTGCTGCTGGTCCCCTCGTTCTTCTGCGCGCGCACCCCGGTCGCGCTCCTCGACCCGAGCCTGCCGCCGGTGCTGGTCTATCCCGTCGACCGGCTCGGCGGTCTCATGCCCGAGCCGGGCGGCGGCCCCCGCGGTGACGCCGACGCCGCCCAGCGGGAGGCGCTGGCCGCCCTGCTCGGCCGGACCCGGGCGGGCGTGCTGGAGGCCGCCGACGAGGGCTGCACCACCGGTGAGGTGGCCCGCCGGCTGGGCATCTCCGCGGCCGCGGCCAGCCAGCACACCACCGTGCTGCGCAACGCCGGCCTGCTGGTCAGCCACCGTGACCGCAACACGGTCCTGCACACCCTGACCCCGCTCGGCCGCGCCGTCCTCGACGCCTGACCGCCGCCCGCGGCGCTCCGCCGGGATCAGGCCGGCGGTGGCGCGCCGGGTCAGACGGCGAGGGCCGCGCTCGCGGTGCTTCCCGGCGGAGGGGGAAGCAGCGCCGACGAGATCCCCTCGGCGGCCAGCGCGGTGCGCAGTCGTTGCAGGTCGGCGCCGAAACGGACCAGGTCCGCCGGGTCGACCGGGGCGGGCGGCGCGCCGAGGATCAGGCCGGTCGCCGACGCCGGCCAGCCGGGCACGGTGGCGACCAGCCCGGCGCGTACCTCGTGGTCGGTGACGTGGGTGAGGACGGTGCCGGGCGCGACCACGCCGGCGACCGCGGCGATCGCCCGGTCGACGGCGGCCGGGTCGGCCGGGCTCGGGCCGGGGCCGTCGGCCAGGGTGGCGGCCTCCCGCAGGCCGGCGGCACGCGCCTCGGCGGTGCCCAGAGAGAAGAGGTCCAGCGACGCGTCCCGGACCAGCGCCCGGGCGCCCTCGTCGTCGTCCCGGGTCTCGCCCAGGTAACCGCGGATCACCGCGACCGGCACCTGGTCGCACTTGCCCTTGATCAGTTCGCCGGCGCCGGCCAGTTCGTCCACCACGGCCATCTGGGTGAGGTGGAGTTCGTTGCCGTAGGGGTCGATCTCGCCCCGGTGGTCGCGGATCGCCGGCATGCCGGCCACGCCAAGCGCCACGTCGGTGAGCCCGTTGCGCCACGGCCGGCCCATGGTGTCGCTGACGATGACCGCGACGTCGAGGTCGTACCGCTCGCGGAGCGTGGATCGCAGCGCGCGGGCGGAGGCGTCCGGGTCCACGGGCAGCAGCACCAGCCGCGTCTTGTCCACGTTGGACGCGTCGATGCCGGCGGAGGCCATCACGAACCCGTGGTGGGTCTGCACGATGCGGGTCGCGCCGCGGGCGGCCACCACCCGGGCGGTCTCCCCGGCCAGCACCTCGTCCCGGGCAGCGACCCGGTCGGGCCCGTCGGCCGGCACGTCGACCAGCCGCCCCTCCGCCTTCGACACGACCTTGCTGGTCACCACCAGCACGTCGCCGTCGCGCAGCCAGGGCGCGGCGGTGGCGATCAGCGCTGCCAGGTCGTCGCCCTCGGTCACATCGCCGATGCCGAGCACCGGCAGGATCTCCAGCCTCACATCAGCTCCAACGCGGCTCGGACCATGGCCGTCGTCGCCGCCTCGTCGGTCATCCGCAGCGGCGCCGCGCGCACGGTCACCTCCGGCACCACGGTGCCCTCGTCCTCGGGCGCGACCAGCCAGCCGTCGAGAATGCCCCCCGCCGAACGGCCGCCGTAGAGGCCGCCCACCCCGGCCGCGCTGCACTCGACGCCGAGCACGGACAGGCAGCGGTCGGCCATGCCGCGGACCGGGGCGCCGCCGATGACGGGGGACACCCCGACGACCGGGGCCGGCCCGTCGGCGACCGCGTCGCGCAGCCCCGGCACGGCCAGGATCGGGGCGACGCTGACCACCGGGTTGCTGGGCGCCACGAGCACCACGTCGGCGGCGCGGATCGCCTCCAGCACCCCGGGCGCCGGCTTCGCGGCCTCCGCGCCGACGAAGACGAAGCGGTGCGTCGGCAGGTCCGCCCGGTGGCGTACCCACCACTCCTGGAAGTGGATCGCCCGCTGGCCGCCGTCGAGGTCGACCACGACGTGGGTCTCCAGCCGGTCGTCGGTGGCCGGCAGCAGGCGTACGCCGGGCTGCCAGCGGGTGGCCAGCGCCTCGGTGACCTGGGACAGCGGGTAGCCACCGTTGAGCATGGTGGTGCGCACCAGGTGGGTGGCGAGGTCCTTGTCGCCCAGGCCGAACCAGGCCGGCTCGGCGCCGTACGCGGCCAGCTCGGACTTGACCGTCCAGGTCTCGCCCACCCGGCCCCAGCCCCGCTCCGGGTCGGCGCCGCCGCCCAGCGTGTACATCACGCTGTCCAGGTCGGGACAGACCTTCAGCCCGTGCAGCAGCAGATCGTCGCCGACGTTGACCACGGCGGTGACCTCGGCCCCCACCTCCCGGGCGTACGCCCGGACGCCGAGCAGGAACCGGGCGCCCCCGATGCCGCCGGTCAGAACCACGATGCGCATGACGTCCATCCTTCCGCACGCATGGCCGTCGATCGCCCGGTGGCCGGGGAGACTAGGCTCACGTCGGCAACTGTCCGTTTTCATCCCCAGGGGGAGTCCGTGACCAGCCCCGCCGAGCCCGCGTCCGGCGAGACCACGCAGGCCAGCCAGTTGACCAAGCCGCTGCGCGAACTGGCCGCGCTCGTCCTGCTCGGCGCGAACGCCGTGCTGCTCTTCGTCGGCCTGCTGCGCCTGCTGGTGCCGGTCGACGACTACAGCACGTTCAGCGGCCGGGCCGGGAGCACCTTCTTCGCCTTCGTCGGCCTGGAGTCGACCGTCCTGCCGGTGCTGGCCGTGCTGCTCGCCACCCACGTCCGCCCGGTGCTGCCGAAGGCGAAACTGATCACCCAGGTGGCGCTCGTCGAGTACGCGGTCGCCGCGGTGTTCGGCGCGCTGACCTTCCTGATCTGGCTGGTCGGCCGGCTCGCCGACGGCGAGGTGCTGGACGCCTTCCTCGGCCTGCTGACCCGGGTGGCCTGGCTGGCCGTCTTCGCGGTCGCCGCGTTCGTGGTGTTCAAAATCTGGCGCACCCTCTACTACGTCCCGAAGCCCAAGCCGCAGCCCGGTGTCTACGGCCAGGCGCAGCCCGGCTGGCCGCAGCAGCCCGGTGGCTACCCCGCCCCGGGCGGTTACCCGGGCGCGCCCCAGCAGCCGGGCGGCTACCCGCAGCCCGGCCCGTACGGCCCGCCGCAGTCGGCGCCGCCGTTCAACGCCGCCCCGCCGCACGCCCCGCAGTCGAGCCCGCCGTTCGGCGCCCCGCAGCCCGGCCCGCAGTCCGCGCCCCCGTACGGCGGTGCCCCGCAGCCGGCGCCTCCGTACGGCGGTGCCCCGCACCCCGCGCCGCCGTTCGGCCAGCCGCCGTCGGCCGACCCGACCCAGGCGATCCCGCGCCAGCCGGCCGACCCGGGCCAGCCGGCCCCGCCGGACGGCGACCGGACCCAGCGCTTCGACCGGGAGGATCCGAACCACCCGCGCTGAGGCGACGTTTCCGCGGCTGTTGCCCGCCTCCTCGCGGGGGCGGGCGGCGGCCGACCGGGCAGCGCATAGGCTGGGCGGATGGTTGATCGCAGCGAGCCCGTCCCGACCGAGGCGAGTGTCCGGCGGGCGCTGGGCCGGGCCGCCACCGGCCGGGCACTGGACCTGGCCGAGGCGAGCGCTCTGCTCACCGCCCGCGGCGCGGCGTTGGACGAGCTGCTCCGGATCGCCGGTGAGATCCGCGACGCCGGGTTGCGGGAGGCCGGCCGTCCGGGCGTCATCACCTTCTCGAAGAAGGTGTTCATCCCGCTGACCCGGCTCTGCCGGGACCGCTGCCACTACTGCACCTTCGCCACGGTGCCGCACCGGCTGCCCGCCGCGTACCTGGAGCGGGACGAGGTCCTCGCCATCGCCCGGGAGGGCGCCGCGCAGGGCTGCAAGGAGGCGCTGTTCACCCTCGGCGACCGGCCCGAGGAGCGCTGGCCGGCCGCTCGGCGGTGGCTGGACGAGCGGGGCTTCGACTCCACCCTCGACTACCTGCGCGCCTGCGCGGTGGCGGTGCTGGAGGAGACCGGCCTGCTGCCGCACCTGAACCCGGGCGTGCTGTCCTGGTCGGAGCTGCAACGGCTCAAGCCGGTCGCGCCGAGCATGGGCATGATGCTGGAGACCACGGCGACCCGGCTCTGGTCCGAGCCGGGCGGCCCGCACTACGGCTCGCCGGACAAGGAACCCGCGGTGCGCCTGCGGGTCCTCGACGACGCCGGCCGGGTCGGCGTGCCGTTCACCACCGGCCTGCTGATCGGCATCGGGGAGACCCTGGCCGAGCGGGTCGACGCGCTCTTCGCCATCCGGCGGGCGCACCGGGAGTACGGCCATCTCCAGGAGGTGATCGTGCAGAATTTCCGCGCCAAGCCGGACACGGCGATGCGCGGCATGCCCGACGCGGAGCTGCACGACCTGGCCGCCACGGTGGCGGTGGCCCGGGTGCTGCTCGGCCCGAAGGCCCGGATCCAGGCCCCGCCGAACCTCATCGAGGGCGAGTACGACCTGCTGCTGCGCGCCGGCATCGACGACTGGGGCGGCGTCTCGCCGGTCACGCCGGACCACGTCAACCCGGAGCGTCCCTGGCCGCAGCTGGACGAGCTGGCCCGGCGCACCGGGCAGGCCGGCTTCACCCTGCGCGAGCGGCTGACCGTCTACCCGGAGTACGTCCGGGCCGGTGACCCGTGGCTCGACCCGCGCCTGCTGCCGCACGTCACCGCCCTGGCCGACCCGGAGACCGGGCTGGCCGTCGAGGCGGCCCGTCCGGTGGGCCGGCCGTGGCAGGAGCCGGAGGAGGTGTTCGGCGGGCGGACCGACCTGCACGTCACCATCGACACCACGGGCCGGACCGGGGACCGGCGGGGCGATTTCGACGACGTCTACGGCGACTGGTCGGAGGTGGCCGCAAGGGTCAGCGTGCCGGCCGCCGTGGCGAGCGACCCCGACCTGCGCGCCGGCCTGCGGCTGGCGGCCGACGATCCGGCCGCGCTGCTGGACCCGGCGCACGAGGCGAAGGCGCTGGCGCTGTTCGGCGCGGACGGCCCGGCGCTGGACGAGCTGTGCCGGATCGCCGACGACGTGCGGCGGGACGCGGTCGGCGACGACGTCACCTACGTGGTCAACCGCAACATCAACTTCACCAACGTCTGCTACGTGGGCTGCCGGTTCTGCGCCTTCGCCCAGCGGGAGAGCGACGCCGACGCGTTCCGGCTCTCCCTGGGTCAGGTCGCCGACCGGGCCGAGGAGGCGTGGGCGGCCGGCGCCACCGAGGTCTGCCTCCAGGGTGGCATCGACCCGAAGCTGCCGGTCACCGGCTACGCCGACATCGTGCGGGCGATCAAGGCGCGGGTGCCGGGGATGCACGTGCACGCCTTCTCCCCCATGGAGATCGTCACCGCCGCCGCGAAGGCGGGCGTGCCGGTGCGGGAGTGGCTGCTCCAGCTCCGCGAGGCCGGCCTGGACACCATCCCGGGCACCGCCGCCGAGATCCTCGACGACGACGTGCGCTGGGTGCTCACCAAGGGCAAGCTGCCGGCCGCCGCCTGGGTCGAGGTGGTCGGCACGGCACACGAGCTGGGCATCCGGTCCAGCTCCACCATGATGTACGGCCACGTCGACCACCCCGGCCAGTGGCTGGCCCACTTCCGGGTGCTGGCCGGCGTGCAGGACCGCACGGGCGGCTTCACCGAGTTCGTGGCGCTGCCCTTCGTCCACACGAACGCGCCGATCTACCTGGCCGGCATCGCCCGGCCCGGCCCGACCTGGCGGGAGAACCGGGTCGTGCACGCGATGGCGCGGCTGCTGCTGCACGGCCGGATCGCCAACATCCAGTGCTCCTGGGTGAAGCTCGGCGACGCCGGCACGGTGGCCATGCTCCAGGGTGGCTGCAACGACCTGGGCGGCACCCTCATGGAGGAGACCATCTCCCGGATGGCCGGCTCGGGCAACGGCTCGGCGCGTACCGAGGAGCAGCTCCGGGCGATCGCGGCGGCGGCCGGCCGGCCGGTCCGCAAGCGGACGACCGCGTACGGTCACGTCGGCGCGTAGCGTCGAACCTTTCCCCGCCGCCGGCCGTACCAGTGGGTGCCGGCGGCGGTTGCGGCGAGGACCGCCGCCGGCGCACCCCCAGCCCGGGGCACCCGGCGGCGTCCGGGTCCCGGTCCACCGTGGGCGCTGCGGCGCCGGCCCGGAAAGGTTGCCCATGACCACTGATGAGCCGAAGCGGCGGCCCTGGCCGCGACTGACCCGCCGGCAGACGTTGACCGCCGCCGCGAGCGCCACCCTGGGCGCCGCCGCCCTCACCGTGCCGGGCCTGTCCGCCGCGCAGAACGCCCCCTCCGCGGGCCGTCGCGACGAGCCGATCGTGGTCCACCTCCGCGACGCGGCCTCCGGCGCGCTGGACGTCTTCGTCGGCACGACCCGGATCCAGGTACGCGACCGCGGCCTGGCCGACCGCCTGGTCCGCGCCGCCGGCCGGCGCTGACCGCCCCCGCGCCACCGGCGCGGCCCCGGCGCGACTCCCGGCGCCGGTCCCATTCCCCGCTACCCCCGACGAAGGTGTGGTCCGCCATGTCCTCTCACCGCGAGGCTCCGGAGATAGCCAAGGATCCGGTCGCCGACAGCTCCGATCTGTACGCGTTCGTCAGCCCGAGCCAGCCCGACACGGTCACCTTGATCGCCAACTACGTGCCGGTGCAGCTCCCCTCCGGCGGCCCCAACTTCTTCGAGTTCGGCGACGACGTCCGGTACGAGATTCACGTCGACAACGACGGCGACGGTTATCCGGATGTCACCTATCGTTTCGAATTCACCACCGAGATCACGAATCCGAACAGCTTTCTTTACAACACCGGGCCGATCGAGTCGCTGGACAGCAAGAACTGGAACCGGCGGCAGTTCTACCGGCTGACCCGGGTGTCCGACGGCCGCGAGCACGTGCTGGCGCACAAGCTGCCCTGCCCGCCGTGCAACGTCGGCCCGCTGTCGACCCCGAAGTACGCCGACCTGGTGCGACAGGCGACGTTCCGGCTGTCGACCGGGGAGAAGGTCTTCGCCGGCCAGCGGGCCGACGGCTTCTTCGTCGACCTGGGCGCCGTCTTCGACCTCGGCACGCTGCGCCCCTTCCAGCAGCTGCACGTGGCCGGCAAGAAGCTGTTCAAGACCGAGGGCGAGCCGGTCAACGCGCTGGACCGGCTGAACGTGCACAGCATCGCCGTGCAGGTCCCGCTCAGCAAGGTCCGGCGCAAGGCCGCCCGGTACGGCTACGCCGACCGCGCCTCGACCATCGGCGTCTGGACGACCGCGTCCCGCCAGCAGGTGCGGGTGCTCGGCGACCGGGTCGCCGCGGACACGGCCGCCGGCCCCTTCACCCAGGTTTCCCGGCTGGGCAACCCGTTGTTCAACGAGGTCGTCGTGCCGATGTCCAGGAAGGACCTGTGGAACACTCTCCCGCCCACGGAGGACAAGCGGTTCGCCCAGTTCGTCGAGCACCCCGAGCTGGCCGCGCTGCTGCCCGCGCTCTATCCGGGCGTCTTCCCGAGTCTGGACGCGCTGAACAAGTCGAAGAAGCCCCGGGCCGACCTGGTGGCGATCCTGCTCACCGGCGTGCCGGCCGGCCTGATCGACGGTTTCGCCAACACCACGGGCGACCTGCAGGCCGACATGCTCCGGCTGAACACGGCGATCCGGCCCAACCGCAAGCCGGACCGGTTCGGGGTGCTCGGGGGCGACCTGGCGGGCTTCCCCAACGGCCGGCGGGTCGGCGACGACGTGGTCACCATCGCGCTGCGGGCGATCGCCGGGCTGACCGTGCCACTGGTCGACAAGACGTTCAAGCCGGACGCGGCGGCGGCCGCGGTCACCCCGGGGCTGAGCGCGGCCGACGTGACGGCGCCCTTCCTCGGCGACTTCCCGTTCCTCGGCACGCCCTACGACGGGTTCAGCAACCCGCCGGCGAAGAAGTCCTGAGCGGGAGGTCCCGTGCACGACCACCACCACGCTCTCGGGCCCTCCCAGAGCGGCAGCGTCATGCTCGACCTGGGCGGCGAATCCGGTGCGCTGATCATCCACACCGGACGGCACCTGCACGGCCGCGAGATCGAGATCAGCCGGGCTGACCGGGACGAACCCCGGACCCATTCGGCCGTACGCGAGCGGCACGTCCGCGACGGCGTCGTCCACTGCGCCGTCTACCCGGACCTGGCGGCCGGTCCCTATACCGTCTGGTGGGACAGCGCCACGCCGGCCGGCGTGATTTCGGTCGCCGGTGGCGCGATCGCCGAATTCGTGTGGCCGGCCAGCTCACCTCCGGGTGCTGACTGACCGCTCAGGCCGCCGCACCGTCGCGCCCCGTCCACATGCTGGACGGGGCGCCGTCGGCGTTGGCGGGCTCGACGGGCGGTACCGCTCGTGTCGGGTTAACCTTGCCCCCACCAATGCTGATCTTGGACGGTGTCACGACGACCGCCCGGATGCGGTCCGCCGGAAGCCTCCACCGGGGGCCGCCGGCGGTGTCCACACCGGTGCGCCACGGCAGAAAACTTCGGGCAACTCGCCGGGGAAGGCGTTACTCGTCCGGGGTCTGAATCGATAGGGCAGGTTGCGAGGGTCGGGCGGCCACCACGGCCGTCCGGACGTGTCGGGAGGGCGACTCCATTATCAAGTTTGGCTTGACGGCGCACGCATTACACGCGTGTAATTTGAATGGGGTTGTTCGCGCGGAACGCAACAAATTGTGACCGGACGAACAAGCACGCCTTTCGCGTGGGGGGTTGCAGCGGCGATGACGCCGGTGCGCGACAAGGAGGCAACGGATGGACGGCCAGCTCGAGGTGGCCGACCTGCTCGGAAACGCGCCGGAGTGGCAGGAGCGGGCGCTCTGCTCGCAGACCGACCCGGAGGCGTTCTTTCCCGAGAAGGGCGGCTCGACCCGCGAGGCGAAGCGCATCTGCTCGCGGTGTGAAGTGAAGACGGAGTGTCTCGAATACGCCCTCGGTCACGACGAGCGGTTCGGGATCTGGGGTGGGCTCTCCGAGCGGGAGCGGCGCAAGCTCAAGCGGCGGGTCGCCGCCTGACGCACGTACCGGACCGGGGCGGTGGGGGCCGCCCGGGGTCCGGGGCCGGCGACCCGGCCGGCGGGGGCCGGCCGGGACCCGGCGAGCGCGCGTGGCGGCCGGCCGGGCAGGCGCGTGGCGGTCGGCCCGGCGGTGGCTCAGGCCAGTTCGTCGGGGTCGACCCCGAGCAGGTTCGCCACCTGCTCGATGATCACGTCGTGCACCAGGTCCGCGAGGTCCTCGCGGTCCATGGCCCGGAACTCCAGCGGCCGCCGGTAGAGCACGATCCGTGGCGGCACCTCCTGCCGGCCCGGGCGCCCGGGCAGCAGCCGGGCGAGCGGGACCTCGCCGTCCTCCAGCACGTCCGAGTCGTAGACGTTCAAGTCCGGCGGGACGTCCTCGACGGCGAACTCGACCCCGGCCAGTTCCTTGGCGAAGCGGCGTTCGAGCGTCTCCACCGTGTCCAGCACCAGGTCGTCGAAGACCTCGGCCTTCGTCCGGGCCAGCGGCACGGTGGCCGGCACCAGCCGCCCCCGCAGGCCCCGCCCGTGGCGGTCGCGGTGGGTGCGCCGGCCGGAGCCGGGGCGGCGGTTTTCCGGGCTCGTCATGACGCACAGGGTAGCCCGCGCACCGGGGTCGCCCGCCGTCGCGCCGCCGGCCCGGCGCGCCGACGCGCCGATCGGACGAATTGTGATCACCATGACGGGCGTGTCGCAACGCGAAGCGGTGCGCCGCACCCGGTAATGGAGATACCCTGCCGCCGTGAGGTCACCACGGCGCTGCTCCCGTAACGGCTGCCCCCGGCAAGCGGTCGCCACATTGACCTATGTCTACAACGAGTCCACGGCCGTGGTGGGCCCTCTCGCCGCGTTCGCCGAGCCGCACACCTACGACCTGTGCGAGCCGCACGCGCGCAACCTCACCGCCCCGCGTGGCTGGGACGTGGTGCGCCACGAGGGCGAGTTCGAGCCCCCACCACCGACGACGGACGACCTGGTCGCCCTGGCCGAGGCGGTCCGGGAAGCCGCCCGCCCGGCACCCCCACGCCCCCCGTCGGACGACAACGCCCAGGCCCAGCAAACCCCCCAACAGGGCCGCCGAGGCCACCTCCGCGTAATCCCCCCCAACCACTGACGGCCCGCCTGGCCCCGCCGGGCGGGTGGAGCGCAGTTGATCAAGAGGTTTGCGTCAAAATCCGGCCCCAGCCCGACGCAAACTTCTTGATCAACCCGCCCCCGGCCCGCGAGGGCCGGTTCCGGCGGGTTGATCATGAGTTTGGCGGCGTTTTTGATCTCCGTTGGTGCCGCTAACTTCATGATCGACGCGGGGGGCCACGGGTGGGGGTGGGTCAGTGGCCCAGGAGGTGGGAGAAGGCTTGGGCTCGGCGGGACGGGCGGTTGGTTCTCAGCTCGGCCTCGTCCGCTGACGACATGACCTTCAGGCCGGCGTTGACCGCCAGCCAGCGGAGGGGTTCCGGTTCCCATCTCGGGGAGCGGTGGTTGACCCAGGGGAGGGTGGTCAGGTCGGTCTGCTGGCCGCGGATGAGGTCGGCCAGGGTACGGCCGGCCAGGTTGCTGGTGCCGACGCCGTCACCGACGTAGCCGCCCGCCCAGGCGAGCCCGGTCGACCGGTCCAGGCCCACCGAGGCGGCCCAGTCCCGGGCCACGCCGAGCGGCCCGCCCCAGGTGTGCGTCACCGGCACCTCCGGCCCGAGCACCGGGAAGAGTTCGCCGAGCACCCGGCGCAGCGCCGCGAAGACCCGCGGCTCCCGGTCGAAGTCGGGGCGTACCCGGGAGCCGTAGTGGTAGGGGGCGCCCCGCCCACCGAAGGCGAGCCGGCCGTCCGCGGTGCGCTGGCCGTAGATGATGACGTGCCGGTAGTCGGAGAACGTCTCCCGCTCGGCCAGCCCGATCTCCGCCCAGGCCGCCTCGGGCAGCGGCTCGGTGGCCACCATGAGCGAGTAGACCGGTGCCACGGCCCGCCGCTGGCCGGGCAGCGCCGGGGTGAAGCCTTCGGTCGCCCGGACCACCACGGGCGCGCGGACCACGCCGGCCGGGGTCACCGCCGCCCCGGGCCGCAGCGCGGTCACCGGAGTCCGCTCGAAGACGCGTACGCCCCGGCGTTCCACCGCGGCGGCGAGGCCGCGGACCAGCTTCGCCGGGTGCACGGCGGCGCAGTGTGGGGTGTACGTGCCGCCGCGTACCCCCTCGGCGTGGCAGCGGGCGGCGGCCTCGGCGGCGTCGAGCAGCACCAGGTCGGCATCGGCGAGCCCGTGCTCGCGGGCCTCCGCGACGGCGGCCCGGGCCCGGCCGAGCTGGACCTCGGTGCGGGCCAGCACGACCGTGCCGCCGGCCCGCCAGTCGCAGTCGATGCCCTCGGCCGCGACCACCCGGCCGACCTCGCGGACGGTCTCGTGCATGGCGTGCTGCATGGCGAGCGCCCGGTCCCGGCCGTGCCGGCGGGCCAGCGCCGGCAGGGAGGTGGGGAAGAGGGCCGAGCACCAGCCGCCGTTGCGGCCGGAGGCGCCGTAGCCCGCGATCTCCTTCTCCAGCACGACGATCCGCAGTGCCGGGTCGGTCGCGGCGAGGTAGTACGCCGTCCACAGCCCGGTGTAGCCGGCGCCCACGATGACCACGTCGGCGTCGGTGTCGCCGGGCAGGCCGGGGCGCGGGGTCAGCGGCTCGTCCACGCTGGACAGCCAGTACGACAGGTCCTGGTAACGCATCACCACTCCGGTGGGGGCAGGTCGTGGCGCAGCTTCGGGTCGGGCTGCGGGATCCCGTACGTCTCGGCGACCGGCACCACCCCGGCCCAGACCGGCCGGTCGAGGTCGTCCTCGGGGTCGTCGGGCGGGCCGGCGCTGACCTTCACCGAGCACTCGTCCAGCGGCAGGGCGAGCACCAGCGTGGCGGCCAGTTCCTTCGCCGAGGGCGGCCGGATCTCCGCCCAGCGGCCGGGGAGCAGGTGCTCGGAGAGGCGGTGCAGCGCGGCCAGCTTCGCCTCGCCGGTCAGCGCGGTGAGGGTGCCGAGCACCATGGCGCAGCGGTAGTTCATCGAGGACTCGAAGGCGCTGCGGGCCAGCACCAGGCCGTCGAGCAGGGTGACGGTGAGGCAGGCCGGCGCGCCGGCGGCGAGGTGCCGGAACAGCCGGCTGCCGGTGGAGCCGTGCACGAGGACCCGCTCCCCGTCCCGGGCGTAGGCCACCGGCAGCGCGTACGGCTGGCCGCCGTCGGCGACGGCCAGGTGGGCGACCCGGCCGGCGTCGAGCACGGCGTGCAGCGTCGAACGGTCGTGGACGGCGAGGTCGGGCAGCCGGCGTACCCGGGTCCGGTCGGTGCCGCCGACGGCGCTCGTCGCGGCGGTCCGGTCCCCGGCGTCGGGTCCGGCGGCTCCGACGGCGCGGGGCCGGCTCCCGGTGTTCCGGGAACCGGCCCCGTCCGGGCTGCCGGTCAGAGGCGCGACCATGCCTCGGTCAGCACGGCGCGCAGGATCTGCTCGATCTCGTCGAACTGCTGCTGCTGGGCGATCAGCGGCGGCGCGAGCTGAATGACGGGGTCTCCCCGGTCGTCGGCGCGGCAGTAGAGCCCGGCCTGGAAGAGCGCGGTGGAGAGGAAGCCGCGCAGCAGCCGCTCCGACTCGGCCTCGTCGAAGGTCTCCCGGGTGGCCTTGTCCTTGACCAGCTCGATGCCGTAGAAGTAGCCGTCGCCCCGGACGTCGCCGACGATCGGCAGGTCGTTGAGCTTCTCCAGGGTGGACCGGAACGCGGCCTCGTTGGCGCGGACGTGGCCGACCAGGTCCTCGCGGGCGAAGACCTCCAGGTTGGCCAGGGCCACCGCGCAGGAGACCGGGTGACCGCCGAAGGTCACCCCGTGGGCGAACATGCCGGTCTCGGTGAGGAACGGCTCCATGAGCCGCTCGCTGGCGATCATCGCGCCGAGCGGGGCGTAGCCGGAGGTGATGCCCTTGGCGGTGGTGATGATGTCGGGCTGGTAGCCGTAGCGGACGGCGCCGAAGTATTCGCCGAGCCGGCCCCAGGAGCAGATCACCTCGTCGCTGACCAGCAGCACGTCGTACGCGTCGCAGATCTCCCGGACCCGCTCGAAGTAGCCGGGCGGCGGCGGGAAGCAGCCGCCGGAGTTCTGCACCGGCTCCAGGAAGACCGCGGCGACGGTGTCCGGCCCCTCCCGCTCGATGGCGCGGCCGATCTCGTCGGCGGCCCAGCGGCCGAACGCCTCGGGGTCGTCGCCGTGCTCGGGGGCCCGGTAGAAGTTGGTGTTCGGCACCTTGATGCCGCCGGGCACCAGCGGCTCGAAGTCGCTCTTGATGCCGGGCAGGCCGGTGATCGACAGCGCGCCCATCGAGGTGCCGTGGTAGGCGATGTAGCGGCTGACCACCTTGTACTTGTTGGGCTGGCCGGTGCGCTTGAAGTAGGCCCGGGCCAGCTTCCACGCCGCCTCGACGGCCTCGGAGCCGCCGGTGGTGAAGAAGACCCGGTTGAGGTCGCCGGGGGCCAGCGACGCGACCTTCTCGGCCAGCTCGACGGCCTTCGGGTGGGCGTACGACCACAGCGGGAAGTACGCCAGTTCGCCGGCCTGCTTGGCGGCCGCCTCGGCGAGTTCGGTCCGGCCGTGGCCGGCGTTGACGACGAAGAGCCCGGCGAGTCCGTCCAGGTACCGGCGGCCCTGCGAGTCCCAGACGTACGCGCCCTCGCCGCGCACGATCGTCGGGACCTCGCCGGCGGAGTAGCTGGCCATCCGGGTGAAGTGCATCCAGAGGTGGTCGGTGGCGTTGGCCATGTCAGCCCCATCGGGTCTCGGGCCGGTCAGGGGTGACACCGGCCGCTCTGCCCACGGTTATCCCACAGGCAATGCCGATAAGGCAAGTGTCGGGGGCAAACGGCAACGGATTCAGCGAGCGGCGTTTGTCACCGCAACGGAATCCGTATCAGGCGGTGCCCCAGCTGTAGGTCTGCTTGCGCAGCTTGAGGTAGACGAACGCCTCGGTGGAGACCACGCCCGACACCCCGCGCAGCTTCTGGAGGATCTCCAGCAGGTGCTCGTCGTTGCGGCAGACCACCTCGGCCAGCAGGTCGAACGAGCCGGCCGTGATCACCACGTAGTCGATCTCCTCGAAGTCGGCCAGCCGGTCGGCCACGCTCTCCAGGTCGCCGTCGGTGCGCAGGCCGATCATGGCCTGGCGGGGGAAGCCGAGCTGGAGCGGATCGGTCACCGCCACGATCTGCATGACCCCGGCGTCGAGCAGCCGCTGCACCCGCTGCCGCACCGCCGCCTCGGAGAGGCCGACCGCCTTGCCGATCGTCGCGTACGGGCGTCGCCCGTCCTCCTGGAGCTGCTCGATGATCTGCTTGGCCACGTCGTCGAGCAGAGCGTGACTGGCGCCCTCACGCACGGTCACGCGACGGCTTCCGTTGCCGTTCTCCAGTTGCCGGTTGGCCATCGTCCGCTCCCCATGTCCGAATCCTCGTGCTGAGCGTAGTGCCCCGCGCAGTCTGGCGTATTTCGTGGCCTCAGGCTATTCCCGCAACGGAATCCCTTGTAAGGAAGGTCACCTCATGTCAGGATCAGTCGTCCATCGCCATTGACCCTCCCGCCGGCGCGCCACCCCCGTCCCGCCGCCGACGATGACCCCCCGAGGAGTCGTCACATGCGTAGTCCCCTCCGGCACCTCACGCGGCGCGGTCTGCTCACCGGGACCCTGGGCTCGGCCGCCCTGCTCGCCACCGCCGGCACGCTGGCCGGCTGCGGCACCAAGGGCGCACAGCAGACCGAGGCCGGTTGCAAGAGCGACGATCTCTCCGCCACGGAGAAGAAGCTGGCCTTCTCGAACTGGCCGCAGTACATGGACGTGGACGAGAAGGACGAGTCCAAGCGGCCCACGCTGGACGCGTTCATCGCGAAGTCCGGGATCCAGGTGACGTACACCGAGGACGTCAACGACAACAACGAGTTCTTCGGCAAGGTGCAGAACCAGCTCGCCGGCTGTCAGACCACCGGGCGCGACATCATGGTCCTCACCGACTGGATGGCCGCCCGGATGATCCGGCTCGGCTGGATCCAGAAGCTGGACAAGGCGAAGCTGCCCAACGTCGAGGCGAACCTGCTGCCCTCGCTGCGCGGCCGCTCCTTCGACAAGGACAGCCAGCTCGCCATCCCGTGGCAGTCCGGCCTGGCCGGGCTCGCCTACAACGCCAAGGTGGCCAAGGAGATCCGCACCGTCGACGAGCTGCTGACCCGCCCCGACCTGAAGGGCAAGGTGACCGCGCTGTCGGAGATGCGGGACACCATGGGCCTGCTGCTCCAGTCGAACGGCCACGACCCGGCCAACTTCACCCCGGCCCAGTTCGACGACGCGCTGAACAAGCTGAAGAAGGCCGTCGACTCCAAGCAGATCCGCAAGTTCACCGGCAACGACTACGCCCCCGACCTGGCCAAGGGCGACATCGCGGCCTGCATCGGCTGGTCCGGCGACGTCATCCAGCTCGGCTTCGAGGACGAGAAGATCAAGTTCGTGGTGCCCGAGTCCGGCGTGATGCTCTGGTCGGACAACATGCTGGTGCCGAACAAGGCCACCCACAAGGCCAACGCCGAAGAGCTGATCAACTACTACTACGACCCGGCGGTCGCCGCGCAGCTCGCCGCGTACGTCAACTACATCTGCCCGGTCAAGGGCGCGCAGGCCGAGATGGAGAAGATCGACCCGGACCTGGCCGCCAACCCGCTCATCTTCCCGGATGACGCGATGCTCTCGAAGTCCAAGGTGTTCATGGCCCTGGACGAGAAGCAGGAGAAGGAGTACGAGACCAAGTTCCAGCAGGTCATCGGGGCGTGAGGACGATGGAGCACGAGACACCGGCCGGCGATCTGCGGCTGGCCAACCTGACCAAGCGGTTCGGGATCTTCACCGCGGTGGACGACCTCAGCCTCACCATCCCGCAGGGCTCGTTCTTCGCCCTGCTCGGGGCGTCCGGCTGCGGCAAGACCACCACCCTGCGGATGATCGCCGGGCTGGAGGAACCGACCAGTGGGCAGGTGCTGCTCGGTGACCGGGACATCGCCGGGCTGCGGCCGTACAAGCGGCCGGTGAACACCGTGTTCCAGAGCTACGCGCTCTTCCCGCACCTCGACATCCACGAGAACGTGGCCTTCGGGCTGCGGCGGCGCGGCATCCGCAAGGTGACCGACCAGGTCGAGCGGATGCTCGCCCTGGTGCAGCTCGAAGGGTACGGCCGGCGCAAGCCGGCCCAGCTCTCCGGAGGCCAGCAGCAGCGCGTGGCGCTGGCCCGGGCGCTCATCAACCACCCGCAGGTGCTGCTGCTGGACGAGCCGCTCGGCGCGCTCGACCTCAAGCTGCGCCGGCAGATGCAGATCGAGCTGAAGCGGATCCAGACCGAGGTGGGCATCACCTTCGTGCACGTCACCCACGACCAGGAGGAGGCCATGACCATGGCCGACACGGTCGCGGTGATGAACGCCGGCCGGATCGAGCAGCTCGGCGCCCCCGCCGACATCTACGAGTACCCGGCCACCGCGTTCGTGGCGAACTTCCTCGGCCAGTCCAACCTGCTGGCCGGGGAGGCCGCGGGCCGCACCGGCGACGACGTGCCGGTCACCGCGCACGGCGCGCGCTTCTCGGTCCCCGCCGACCGGGCCCGGACCGACCAGGGGCCGGTCTTCCTCGGGGTACGTCCCGAGAAGCTGCACCTGGTCGGCGGCCCCGACGAGGTGCCCGCCGGCCACCAGCACGTGGGTGGGGTGGTCAGCGACGCCTCGTACGTCGGGGTGAGCACCCAGTACCTGGTGCGCACGGCGTGGGGCAGTGAGCTGTCCGCGTTCGCCGCGAACAGCGGGGTCGGCGGGCGGCTGCCCGTCGGCACCCCGGTGACCGCGCACTGGGACCCGCGGCACGCCTTCCTGCTGCCCCGGGCCGCCGGGGAGGACGACCAGACCAGCCCGGTGCTCGACGAGCCGCCGGTGGGTGCGCTGTCATGAGCGCGCTGGCCCACGTACCGGCCTCGGCGGGGCAGCCCGCGCCGCCGGGCCCCCCGCGGGGGCGGAACCGGCTGCTGCCGTACCTGCTCCTGCTGCCCGGCGCCGCCTGGCTGCTGGTCTTCTTCGTCCTGCCGCTGCTCCAGCTCGCCGCCGCGAGCCTCTACGACCCGAGCGGGTCCCTGGCCACCGGCTACGCCATGACCGGCGAGGTCGGCAACTACTGGGACGCGCTGAGCGCGTACTGGCCGCAGTTCGCCCGCTCGTTCGTCTACTCGGCCATCGCGCTGGTGCTGGCGCTGCTCATGGGCTACCCGCTGGCGTACGCGATCGCGCAGAAGGCCGGCCGGTGGAAGAACCTGCTGCTGGTCGCCGTGGTCGCGCCGATGTTCACGAGCTTCCTGGTGCGCACCCTGGCCTGGAAGACCATCCTGTCCGACAACGGCGCCCTGGTCGGCCTGCTGCGGGACGTGCACCTGCTCGGCGCCGACGGCCGGCTGCTGGCCACCCCGTTCGCGGTGGTGCTCGGCCTCACGTACAACTTCCTGCCGTTCCTGGTGCTGCCGCTGTACGCGAGCCTGGAGCGGCTCGACCCGCGGCTGCTGGAGGCGGCGAGCGACCTGTACGCGAGCCCGCTGCGCGCCTTCCGGCGGGTCACCCTGCCGCTGTCGATGCCCGGGCTGATCGCCGGCACGCTCCTCTTCTTCATCCCGGCCACCGGCGACTACATCAATGCCGAGCTGCTCGGCACGCCCAACGAATACATGATCGGCAACGTCATCGACTCGGCGTTCCTGGTCCGTCTGGACTACCCGCAGGGCGCCGCGCTGTCGTTCCTGCTCATGGCGGCGATCCTCGCGATCGTGTTCGTCTACCTGCGCAAGGCCGGCACGGAGGAGGTGCTGTGAAACTCAGGCGTTGGCTCGCCGACCGCTGGGTCATGGGCGTGGCCCTGCTCGTCCTCGGCTACCTCTCGCTGCCGATCCTCGTGGTCGCCGGGCTCTCCTTCAACCGGCCGTCCAGCCGGCTGTCCTACGACTTCAACGAGTTCACCCTGGACAACTGGGCGCAGCCCTGCGCCACCTCCGACATGTGCGACGCGGTGGTGCGCAGCATGGAGATCGGGCTGATCGCCACGGTGGTCTCCACCATCCTCGGCACGCTCATGGCGTTCGCCCTGGTGCGGCACGGTTTCCGCGGGCGGTCCGGGATCAACGGCCTGATCTTCCTGCCGATGGCCACCCCGGAGCTGGTGATGGGCACCTCGCTGCTCGCCCTCTTCGTGGCCGCCGGGGTGCCGCAGGGCTTCTGGACCATCGTCATCGCGCACGTGATGTTCTGCGTGTCGTTCGTGGTGGTCACCGTGAAGGCCCGGCTCGCCGGCATGGACCGGCGGCTGGAGGAGGCCGCCATGGACCTCTACGCCAGCGAGTGGCAGACCTTCCGGCGGATCACCCTGCCCCTGGTGCTGCCCGGCATCGTGGCCGCCGCCCTGCTGGCCTTCTCGCTGAGCTTCGACGACTTCATCATCACGAACTTCAACGCCGGCACCACGGTCACCTTCCCCATGTACGTCTGGGGCGCCGCCCAGCGCGGCATCCCGCCACAGGTCAACGTCATCGGCACGGCGATGTTCGCGATCGCGCTGCTGCTGGTCGGGGCCAGCTCGCTGCGGGGCCGCCGCGCCCGCCGCGCCGCGCTCGCGGCCCCCGTCGCCGCCGTCGGGGCTCCCAAGAGCGCGTCATGAAACTCCCGCATACCGGCCGGGCGCTGGCCGACGCCGCGCCCGTCCCGTACTGGCTCGACCGGCCGGAACGCCCCGACCCGCTGCCGCCGCTGGCCGGCACGCACGACGCCGACCTGCTGGTGGTCGGCGGCGGGTACTCCGGGCTCTGGACGGCGTTGCTCGCCAAGGAGGCCGACCCGGACCGGGACGTGCTCCTGGTCGACGCGGGCACCTGCGGCTGGGCGGCCTCCGGGCGCAACGGCGGGTTCTGCGCCGCCTCGCTCACCCACGGGCTCGCCAACGGGGCCGAGCGGTGGCCCGGCGAGATCGCCGAGCTGGAACGGCTCGGACGGGAGAACCTGGACGCCATCGCCGACACCGTCGGGAAGCACGGCATCGACTGCGACTTCGAGCGGACCGGCGAGCTGGCGGTGGCCGTCGAGCCGTACCAGCTCGCCGGGCTCGCGGAGGACGCCGAGCTGGCCCGCCGGTACGGCCACGACGTCCGGGTGCTCGACCGGGACGAGGTGCGCGCCGAGGTGGCCTCGCCGACGTACCTGGGCGGGATGTGGGACCGGGACCGCGTGGCGCTGCTCGACCCGGCGAAGCTGGCCTGGGGGCTGCGCCGCGTCGCGCTCGACCTGGGCGTCCGGATCCACGAGCACACCCGGGTCACCGGGCTGGCCCGCGACGGCGGCGCGCTGCGTGCGGCCACGGCCGGCGGCCCGGACGCCGTGCCCGGCGCGGTCCGGGCCCGGCAGGTGGTGCTGGCCACCAACGCGTTCCCGCCGCTGCTGCGCCGGCTGCGCGCCTGGGTGGTGCCGGTCTACGACTACGCGCTCATGACCGAGCCGCTGACGCCCGCGCAGCGGGACGCGATCGGCTGGCACAACCGGCAGGGGCTGGCCGACACCGGCAACCAGTTCCACTACTACCGGATCACCGCCGACGGCCGGATCCTGTTCGGCGGCTACGACGCGGTCTACCACTACGGCAACCGGATGGCCCCCGAACTGGAGCAGCGCGAGGCCACCTTCACCGCCCTGGCCGAGCACTTCTTCACGACGTTTCCCCAGTTGGCGGGGCTGCGCTTCAGCCACCGCTGGGGCGGCGTCATCGACACCTGCACCCGGTTCTGCGCCTTCTTCGGCACCGCCTACGAGGGGCGCCTCGCGTACGCTGCCGGGTTCACCGGGCTCGGCGTCGGGGCGACCCGGTTCGGCGCCCGGGTGATGCTCGACCTGCTCGGCGGGGAGGAGACCCCGCTGACCCGGCTCGACCTGGTCCGCCGCAAGCCGCTGCCGTTCCCGCCGGAGCCCGCCCGGGCCACCGGCATCCACCTCACCCGCTGGTCGCTCGCCCGCGCCGACGCGCGGGAGGGGCGGCGCAACCTCTGGCTCCGTACTCTCGATCGTCTTGGACTGGGGTTCGACTCCTGATGCGTATCCTCCTCGTCGGCGCCGGTGGCGTCGGCTCCGCCGCCGTATCCATCGCCGCCCGCCGTTCCTTCTTCGAGACCATGGTGGTCGCCGACCACGACCCCGCCCGCGCCGCGCGGGCGGTGGCCGGCCACGGCGACCGGTTCGTGGCCGCGACCGTCGACGCCTCCTCGGCCGAGGCGGTCGCCGCGCTGTGCCGGGAACACCGGATCACCCACGTGCTGAACGCGGTCGACCCGCGCTTCGTCATGCCGATCTTCGACGGCGCGTTCGCCGCCGGGGCCGACTACCTCGACATGGCCATGTCGCTGTCCCGGCCGCACCCGGACGCGCCGCACGCGCGGACCGGCGTGAAGCTCGGCGACGAGCAGTTCGCGGCGGCCGCCGCCTGGACGGAGGCCGGCCGGCTGGCGCTCTGCGGCATCGGCGTCGAACCGGGCCTCTCCGACGTCTTCGCCCGCTACGCCGCCGACGAACTGTTCACCGAGATCGACGAGATCGGGGTACGCGACGGCGCGAACCTGACCGTCGACGGCTACGACTTCGCCCCCTCGTTCTCCATCTGGACCACCATCGAGGAGTGCCTGAACCCGCCGGTGGTCTGGGAGGCCGACCGGGGCTGGTTCACCACCCCGCCGTTCTCCGAGCCCGAGGTGTTCGAGTTCCCCGAGGGGATCGGCCCGGTCGAGTGCGTCAACGTGGAGCACGAGGAGGTGCTGCTCATCCCGCGCTGGGTGAAGGCGAAGCGGGTCACCTTCAAGTACGGCCTCGGCGACGAGTTCATCGAGGTGCTGAAGACCCTGCACAAGCTGGGCCTCGACGCGGTTTCTCCGGTGCGGGTCCGCGGCGTCGAGGTCTCCCCGCGGGACGTGGTGGCCGCCTGCCTGCCCGACCCGGCCACCCTGGGTGACCGGATGCGCGGCAAGACCTGCGCCGGCACCTACGTGACCGGTACCGGGCCGGACGGCCGGCCGCGGAAGGTCTATCTCTACCACGTGGTCGACAACGAGTGGTCGATGAAGGAGTACGGCCACCAGGCGGTCGTCTGGCAGACCGCGGTCAACCCCGTGGTGGCCCTGGAACTGCTGGCCACCGGGGCCTGGTCCGGCACCGGTGTGCTCGGCCCCGAGGCGCTGCCCCCGGTGCCCTTCCTCGACCTGCTCACCGGCTACGGCTCGCCGTGGGGAATGGAGGAGCGGTGACCCGCTACGGCCCGATGTTCGGCCCCGACGTGACGTTCCTCGGCGTGCCGCCCTGCACGCTGGACGAGCCGGTGACGTACGCCGACGCCGACGTGGTGATCGTCGGCGCGCCCTTCGACGGCGGCACCTCGCACCGGCCGGGCACGCGGTTCGGCCCGTCCGCCATCCGCCAGGCCTGCTACCTGCCGCACGACGGCTCCCGCCCGTCGCTGGCGCTGCGGGTGGACGCGCTGCGCGACCTGTGCGTCTACGACGCCGGTGACGTCGAGATGTTCTCCGGTGACATCGAGCGCTCGCTGGGCGCGCTGGAGACCGCCGTGCACGCGGTCGCCGCCGCCGGCGCCATCCCCGTCGTGCTCGGCGGCGACCACTCGATCGCCCTGCCGGACGCCACCGGGGTGGCCCGGCACCACGGGCTCGGCCGGGTGTCCCTCGTGCATTTCGACGCGCACGCCGACACCGGCGACATCGAGTTCGGCTCGCTGCACGGGCACGGCCAGCCGATGCGCCGGCTCATCGAGTCCGGCGCCGTACGCGGCGACCGCTTCCTCCAGATCGGCCTGCGCGGCTACTGGCCGGGGCCGGAGACGCTGTCCTGGATGGCCGGGCAGCGGATGCGCTCGTACGAGATGACCGAGGTGGTGGCGCGCGGGCTGGACGAGTGCCTCACCGAGGCGTTCGCGATCGCCACCGACGAGTGCGAGGGCGTCTTCCTCTCCGTCGACGTGGACGTGGTCGACCCGGGCATGGCCCCCGGCACCGGTACCCCCGAGCCGGGCGGGTTCACCTCCCGGCAACTGCTCGACGCGGTCCGCCGGGTCTGCTACGAGCTTCCGGTGGTCGGCGTGGACGTGGTCGAGGTCGCCCCGCCGTACGACCACGCCGACATCACCGCGTACCTGGGCAACCGGGTGGTGCTGGAGGCGCTGTCCGCGATAGCCCGCCGCCGCCGCGACGCCGCGGGCGGCGAACCCTGGAACCCGATCCAACCCCTCCTCGACGCCCGCTGACGCGTCAGCGCCGGGGGCAGCGCGGGACGAGGCGGAGCGGTTCGGTGGTCTCGGTGAGCGAGTTGGGCTCGACGACCAGGCGGGCCGTGGCCGTGGCGGGCCCGCCACGGAACGCGCCCTCGTCGGCGGGGATGGTCGCCGTCCACGTGCCGGCGGTCCGGTCGTCGGTGCACGCCCCGATCACCCCGAACCCGAAACCGGTGATCGAACCCCGGCGGACCCGCTGGCCGAGGTGGACCTCGATGTACGCGAGGCCCCGCTCGGCGCCGCAGGCGTACCGGCCGCCGATCGTGGCCGTGTGCGCGCGGGCGTCGGCGGTGCCGAACCAGTTGACGGAGATCCTCGGGGCCGGTGCGGCGACGGCGGCGCCCGGCGCGAGGCCGAGCGTGGCGGCCGTGGCGAGCGTGGTGAGGCCGGCGGCGAGCAGAGTCTGTCGGACCGGGCGCATGCGCGGGCTCCTGTCTGGCGGTGGTGGGAAGCTGCTCCGATGTGGACCGGCGTCAGCATCCCACCGGCGCGGCGCCAGGGAGCTGGAAGATCTCGGACAGTCAGGGGGCGAGGTGGGAGCGGATGAGGAAGCGGACGCCTTCCGGGGCCTCCAGGGAGAAGCCGCTGCCCCGGCCGGGCACCACGTCGACCGTGAGCCGGGTGTGTTTCCACAGCTCCCACTGGGCGGTGGACATCCAGAACTCGACCGGCTCGGGCACCCCGTCCACCTCCAGCGAGGCGAGCAGCACGTCCGAGCCGCCGGTGCGGAACTCGCCGGCCGGGTAGCACATCGGGGCGCTGCCGTCGCAGCAGCCGCCGGACTGGTGGAACATGATCGGCCCGTGGGCCGCCCGCAGCGACCGGATGAGTCCGGCCGCCGCGGGCGTCAGGGTGACGGGGTCACCCATCAGAAGAAGCCCAGCTTCTTGGGGGAGTAGCTGACCAGCAGGTTCTTGGTCTGCTGGTAGTGCTCCAGCATCATCTTGTGGTTCTCCCGCCCGATGCCGGACTGCTTGTAGCCGCCGAACGCGGCGTGCGCCGGGTAGGCGTGGTAGCAGTTGGTCCAGACCCGCCCGGCCTGGATGGCCCGCCCGGCCCGGTACGCGGTGTTGATGTCCCGGGTCCAGACGCCCGCGCCAAGGCCGTACAGGGTGTCGTTGGCGATCTTCACGGCGTCGTCGAGGTCGGCGAAGGAGGTCACCGAGACCACCGGGCCGAAGATCTCCTCCTGGAAGATCCGCATCGAGTTGTCGCCCTCGAAGATCGTGGGCTGCACATAGTACCCGCCGGACAGCTCGCCGCCGAGGTCGGCCCGCTCGCCGCCGGTGAGCACCTTCGCGCCCTCCTGCCGGCCGATGTCCAGGTAGGACAGGATCTTCTCCAGCTGGTCGTTGGACGCCTGCGCCCCGATCATCGTGTCGGTGTCCAGCGGGTGGCCCTGCGTGACCTGCTGCGTCCGCGCGACGGCGGCGGCCAGGAAGTCGGAGTAGTGGCCCTGCTGGATCAGCGCCCGCGACGGGCAGGTGCAGACCTCGCCCTGGTTGAGGGCGAACATGGTGAAGCCCTCGAGGGCCTTGTCCCGGAAGTCGTCGGAGGCGGCGCTGACGTCGTCGAAGAAGATGTTCGGGCTTTTGCCGCCCAGCTCCAGGGTGACGGGTTTGATGTTCTCGCTGGCGTACTGCATGATCAGCCGCCCGGTGGTGGTCTCGCCGGTGAACGCCACCTTCGCCACTCGGGGCGAGGAGGCCAGCGGCTTGCCCGCCTCGACGCCGAAGCCGTTGACCACGTTGACCACGCCCGGCGGCAGCAGGTCGGCGACCAGCGAGAGCAGGTAGTGGATCGAGGCGGGGGTCTGCTCGGCCGGCTTGAGCACCACGGCGTTGCCGGCGGCGAGTGCCGGGGCGAGCTTCCAGACCGCCATGAGGATCGGGAAGTTCCACGGGATGATCTGCCCGACCACGCCGAGCGGCTCGTGGAAGTGGTACGCCACGGTGTCGTCGTCGAGCTCGCCGAGCGAGCCCTCCTGGGCCCGGACCGCCCCGGCGAAGTAGCGGAAGTGGTCGATGGCGAGGGGGATGTCGGCGGCCAGGGTCTCGCGTACCGGCTTGCCGTTCTCCCAGGTCTCGGCGATGGCGAGGGATTCCAGGTTCTCCTGCATCCGGTCGGCGATCCGGTTGAGGATCAGCGACCGTTCGGCGACCGGGGTGCGGCCCCAGGCGTCGGCGGCGCCGTGCGCGGCGTCGAGCGCCTTCTCCACGTCCTCGGCGGTGCCCCGGGCCACCTCGCAGAAGGTCTGCCCGGTCACCGGGGTGGGGTTCTCGAAGTACCGGCCGCCGTGCGGCTTCACGTACTCGCCGCCGATGAAGTGGTCGTAGCGGGACTGCCAGTGGGTGGGGGCGTCGTAGCGCGTCATGGGTACCTCCGCCGTCCGTCAGGGGTGGACGGCGGGCACGTTAGTTTCCGCGACGTTGCAGCAACGTTGCGCGCGGCAGGTCGTACTCCTCGGCGAGCTGGCGGGCCCGGGCCAGGGCGAGGGGCCGGCGCGGCGCGCCCGGCGGCAACGCCCGGGCCAGGGCCTGCCAGGCGGTGAGGTCGTCGGCGCCGGCGGGCGTCGCGGTCCAGGCGGCGAGCAGCGCCGGGTCGGCGGCGGCCAGCACGGCCGCGCGGAGCTGGCCGTCGACCAGCCGGCGCAGTCGCGCCACTCCCGGCGCGTCCGAGCCGGGCAGCAGGGGCCCGCGGTACGCCCGCAGCGCCCCCGCCGCGTCGCCGCGTTCGAGCAGTTCGGTGACGGTACGGAAGTCCGCGCGCACGGCCGGCCGCAGCCGGTACGGGCGGGAGTCGAGCAGCTCGTCGCCGAGCGCCCGGCGCAGCCGGGACAGTTCGGCGCGCAGGGTGACGGGGTGCAGCCGGTCGTCGCCGTAGAGGTCGAGGCCGAGCTGTTCCCCGGTGCGCCCCTCGGGGTGGTCGAGGAGCAGCACGAGCAGCTCGCTGTGCCGCCGGCCGAGCCGGATCCGCCGGCCGCCGACGCGCAGTTCCGCCTCGTCGCGGCCGAGCGCGGCGACGTGCAGCACATCGGGTTCGGCGGGGGCGGCGCCGGCCAGGAACGCCTCGGCGGCCCGGGCGGTGGCGCGGACCAGGGCCAGGCTCTGCGGAGTGGCCAGGTGGTTCCCGCCGGTGATGTCGACGGCACCGAGCAGCCGGCCGGTCGTGGGGTCGTGGATCGGGGCGGCCGCGCAGGTCCAGCGCTGCACCGGCCGGACGAAGTGCTCGGTGGCGAAGATCTGCACGCTGTGGTCGACCGCGAGGGCGGTGCCGGGCGCGTTGGTGCCGGCGTGGGCCTCGTCCCACCGGGCGCCGGGCACGAAGTTCATCCGCTCGGCGTGCCGGAGCACGCCGGGATGCCCCTCCACCCAGAGCAGCCGCCCGTCGGCGTCGCACACCGCCATGAGGTGCGCGCCGTCGAGCGCGATGCCGCCGAGCAGGTCGCGGAAGAGGGGCAGCACGCGGTGCAGGGGGTGCGCGGCGCGGTAGCTCGCCAGCGCGTCGTCGGTGAGGTCGACCGGGGCGGTGGCCTCGGGGTCGAGCAGCGCGGACCGCTCCCAGGACCGGCGGACGACGTCGCGGACCCGGCCGGTGGTGGTGCCGGCGGTGAGGAACGCTTCGTGGGCGGCGCCGACCTGCGCGATCCGCTCCGCCGGATCGGCACCGAATTCCAGGGCGAGCCACGGGTCAGCCATCGGCGACCTCCTCGCGCCCATGGTGACCCAGCTCACCGCCGATCGCCAAGCGCCGGGCCAACTTGTCGTTGACAAGTTTCTCCGCCGACCGCAAACTTGACAACGACAAGATGCGATCGGGAGGTCGAGATGGAACTGGCGGCGGTCCGGAAGATGTGGCAGCTCGTCGAGCCCGTGCACGCGCTGGTCTACTACGCGCCCGAGCTGACCGAGGAGGCGGCCGCGCTCGGCCTGCCGACCGGGGAGCGCTGGCCCGGCTACTTCGCGCTGCGCAGCGCCCCGCTCGGCGCGGCCGGCCCGAACCTGGTCTCCGCCACCTACTACAGCTTCAGTCCCCGGATGGTCGCCGAGTACGTGCCGGCCGTCTGGGCCACCGCCGACCCGGCCAAGGTGCTCGCCGCCCGGCTGTCCGGGGTGGACCGGGCGCTGCGCGCCCTGCTCGGCGACCGGGTCGAGTCGGCCGAGCTGGCTGAGGCCGCCGCCCTGGCCCGCCGCGCGGTCCGCGCCGCCGACCTGGGCGGCCGCCCCCTCGCCGCCGCCAACGCCGACCTGCCCTGGCCGGACGCGCCGCACCTGGCGCTCTGGCAGGCCACCACGATCCTGCGCGAGCACCGGGGCGACGGGCACATCGCGGCGCTGCGCAGCGCCGGGCTGGACCCGGCCGAGTCGCTGGTCTCCTTCGCCGCCGTCGGCGCCGCCCCCGCGGAGGTCTTCGCCAGCCGCCGGTGGACCGCCGAGGAGTGGGCCGCCGCCCGCGACCGGCTGGCCACCCGGGGCCTGGTCGACGGCGACGGCACGGCCACCGAGGCCGGCCGGCGGCTCCGAGACGAGGTCGAGCGACGGACCGACGAGCTGGCCGCCGCGCCGTGGCGGGCACTCGGGCCGGCCGTCGGCCGGTTCGCCCAGCTCGTCGCCCCGCTCACCCAGGCCGTCGTGGCCACCGGACTGCTCCCGGTGCAGAGCACCCTGGGGATCAAGCGCCCGCAGTGATCCGGCTCACTCCCCAGCCTCCGCCGGCCCCTCCGGCC
Organism: Micromonospora chaiyaphumensis; assembly: GCF_900091435.1. Taxonomy (GTDB): domain Bacteria; phylum Actinomycetota; class Actinomycetes; order Mycobacteriales; family Micromonosporaceae; genus Micromonospora; species Micromonospora chaiyaphumensis. The sequence continues at coordinate 84,348 of NZ_FMCS01000002.1, read as the reverse complement.
GGGACGAACGCCGCAGACGGCGCGACGGGGACCGCCGGGTCGCCGCCGGCGTGGAGGATTGCTCCGGCGGCGCTTACGGAACCCTTATCTCCTGCCTGGGACCGTATGCGGGACGGACGAGGAGCACGGGGGAGCGGACAGCGGTGCGGGTGTTGGTGGCGGACGACGAGCGGTTGCTGGCGGACACGGTCGCCGAGGGGCTGCGTCGCTTCTCGATGGCGGTCGACGTCTGCTACGACGGCGACGGCGCGCTGGAGCGGATCGGGGTCAACCGGTACGACGTGGCCGTGCTGGACCGGGACATGCCCGGCGCCACCGGCGACGAGGTGTGCCGCAGCCTCGCCGGGTCCGACGCCGGCACCCGGGTGCTGCTGCTCACCGCCGCCGCCGGCATCCGGGACCGGGTGGCCGGTCTCGGGCTGGGCGCCGACGACTACCTGACCAAGCCGTTCGCCTTCGCCGAGCTGGTGGCCCGGGTGCAGGCGCTGGGCCGGCGGTCCGCCCCGGCGGTGCCGCCGGTGCTGGAGCGGCACGGGGTGGTGCTCGACGTGGCCCGGCACACCGTCACCCGCGACGGGCGGCCGCTCGGCCTGAGCCCCAAGGAGTTCGCCGTCCTGCACGTGCTCATGCGCGCCGGCGGCGGCGTGGTCAGCGCCGAGGAGCTGCTCGAACAGGCCTGGGACGAGTTCGCCGACCCGTTCACCAACGCGGTGCGGGTCACCGTGATGACGCTGCGCAAGAAGCTCGGCCAGCCCTCGGTCATCCACACCGTGCCGAAGGCCGGCTACCGGATCGGCGAGCCGGCGTGAGCCCCCGCCGCCGCGTCCTGCTGGTCGGGGCGCTCGCCCTGCTCGGTGGCTACTGGCTGCCCGGCCTCGGCAAGCAGCTGCTCGCCGGGGTGTGGTGGCGGGCGCAGGCGTTCTGCGACCTGCAGACGGTCGGCGCGGTGTGCGAGCCCGCCCGCCCGCTCATCCCGGTGCTTCCCGGGCTGATCGAGCTGCTAATTCTGCTGGCCGGTGTGTTCGCGGTCTGGGGCGCGGCCCGCTGGTGCCTGCGCCCGGTGCGCGACCTCGCCGATCCGATCGCCGACCTCGGGCCGCAGAACCTCGGCCACCGGATCCGCCGCGGTGGCCGCGACGAGCTGGCCCGGCTGGCCCGCGCCATCGACGACATGATGGACCGGGTCACGGCCGGCTACGAGGGGCAGCGGCGGTTCGCCGCGAACGCCTCGCACGAGCTGCGCACGCCCCTCGCCGTGCAGCGGACGCTCATCGAGGTCGGCATGGCCCAGTCGCTCACCGCCGAGCAGCTCGACCTGCTCACGGCCCAGCTGCTGGCCACCAACGAGCGCAACGAACGGCTCATCGAGGGCCTGCTCGCGCTCAGCGAGAGCGACCAGGGGCTGCGCTCCTCCACCCCGCAGCGCCTCGACGAGATCGTCACCACCGTCCTGGCCGCGTACGCGGACCGGGCGGCCGAGGCCGGGGTGACCGTGGAGAGCCGGCTGGCGCCCCGGGTCGTGCCGGGTGAGCGGGTGCTGCTGGAGCGCCTCGTCGGCAACCTGGTGGAGAACGGCATCAAGTACAACCGGCCCGGCGGCCGGCTCACCGTCACCGTGGGCGGGGACCCGGCGCTGACCGTCCTCAACACCGGCCAGGCCGTGCCGGGCGAGGCCGTCGCCGGCCTCTTCGAACCCTTCCGGCGCCTGGCCCGGGACCGGACCAACCAGGGCGGCGGGGCCGGGCTCGGCCTGGCCATCGCCCGCTCGATCACGCAGGCGCACGACGGCATCATCGCCGCCCGCCCCGGCGAGGACGGCGGCCTGCGGGTCGACGTCCAGCTACCCGCCGTGCGCTGACCCACCCCTCGGAGATCCCGGGAGCCGCCCGTGCGGCGTCCCGCGATGACACCTGCCCGAAAACGACCCACGGCGTGCGACGCCGGGAGAGGAGACCGCCGTGCCGACCCGTACCGATCAGGGCGCGACACCGGTCGACCGGGTGGTCTGGGCCGACGTGGCCAAGGGCGCCTGCATCATCCTCGTGGTGCTCTGGCACGTCGTCGTGAAGCACTACCTGCGGATCGACTGGCGGATCGACCTGCCGGTGCCGGGGGCCTGGGGGCTGCTCGGCGAGCAACTGCTCCCGCTGCGGATGCCGCTCTTCTTCACCCTCTCCGGGATCTTCGCGGCGAACGCCGTTGCCCGCCCGTGGCGGGTGGCCGGGCGCCCCCGGATCGTCCGCAACCTCTACCTGTACGGCACCTGGTTGCTCGTCCACACCGCCCTGCTGGCCCTCGTGCCGGGCTTCCCGACCGACCGGGCCACCGGCCTCGGCGGCCTGCTGGCGCAGCTCACCGTCACGCCCTCCAACCTCTGGTACCTGTACGCGCTGGCGCTCTACTTCGCGCTGGCCAAGGCGCTGCGCCGGGTCCACCCGGCGGTGCTGCTCGCGGCCTCGGGCGCGCTCTCCGCCGTGGCGGCCACCGGCCTGCTGAACAGCCCCGGCAACCGGGGGCAGGTCTACCAGAACCTGGTGTTCTTCCTGGCCGGCGTGCACCTGCGGCCGCACCTCCAGCGCTGGGCGGCCGGCGCGACCGGCCGCCGCCTGGCCGCGACGGGCACCGCGTACGCCGTGGCTCTGGCCGCCATGGCCCTGGCCGGGGCCGAGAGCCGGCCCGGCGTCTGGCTGCTGGTGTCGGTCGTCGCGGTGGCGTTCGGCCTCACGGCCGCGGCCCGGGCGGCCCGGCTCCCGGTGATCGGCGGGGCGCTCGCCCGGCTCGGCCGCCGGACGCTGCCGATCTACGTGATCCACATGCCGGTGCTGGCCCTGCTGCACCGGCTCCTCGCCGGCCCGGTCGCCGACCTGAACCGGCCGGCGCGGGTGCTGCTGGCGGCCGGCTATCCGGTCCTGCTCACCGCCCTGGTGCTGGCGCTCAGCCTGGCCGTCCACCGGGGACTCACGGCGGCCGGCGCGCGCTGGCTGTTCGACCTGCCGCGCCGCGCCGGCACCGACCACAACCGAGAAGGAGAGACCATGTCCCGCAGCCACGCTCCGGCCCTGCCGGACCGGGCCCGCGTCGAGGAGGCCGCCTGGTGGCTGTCCGGCCGGGTGGTGCGTACCCCCGTGCTGAGCTGCCCGGCGATCGACCGGCTGGCCGGCGCCCGGATCCTGCTCAAGGCGGAGAACCTCCAGACCGGGGGCTCCTACAAGATGCGCGGCGCCATGCTCGCCGTGGGCCGGCTCGCCGCGGACGGCCACACCGGGGTGGTCGCGCAGAGCACCGGCAACCACGCCGTGGCGGTGGCGCTCGCCGCCCGCCGGCACGGGCTGGCCGCGACCGTCGTGCTGCCGGTCGACGCCGCGCCCGTGAAGGTGGCCCGGGCCCGGGCTGCCGGGGCGCGGGTCGTCCTCGCCGGCACCACCGTCGAGGAGCGGCTGGCCGCCGCCCGGCAGCTCGCCGACGCCGACGGTCACCCGCTGGTCGACGCGTACGACCACCCGGACGTGGTGGCCGGGCAGGGCAGCGCCAGCCTGGAGCTGATCGAGGAGGCGGAACGCGCCGGCACCCCGCTGGACGCCCTGGTGGTGCCGGTGGGCGGGGGCGGCGGCGTCGCGGGGGCCTGCCTGGCCGCCGCCGGCACGCCGATCGAGGTGTACGGCGTCGAGCCGGTCGGCTGCGACTCGCTGGCCCGCAGCCTCGCCGCCGGGCGGCCCACCCCGGTCGCCCCGGCGCCCACGATCGCCGACGGACTGCGCCCGAGCTGCGTCGGCGACCTGCCGTTCGCGATCGCGCGGGACGCCGTCCGGGGCGTCGTCCGGGTCGACGACGAGGCGATCGCCGAGGCCTTCCGGCTGCTCCTCCTGGAGCTGAAGGTGCTCGTCGAGCCGTCCGGGGCGGCCGGGCTGGCCGGCGCGCTGCGGCTGGCGGCGCGCTCGGGCGATCCCGAGGGCGTGCCGCAGTCGGCGGGTGGCGCCGAGGGCGGGCGGCCGGCGCGGTACCGGACGGTCGGCGTGGTGCTGACCGGCGGAAATGTCGAGGCGGAGCTGGTGGCCCGGCTGGCGGGCGGACCCGTCGCCGACCTGGCTCGGATGGAAGGGGTGGCGGCGTGAGGGCTGCGGTGCGGATCGGTGTCCTGTTCGGTGGCCCGTCGGCGGAGCACGAGGTCTCCTGCGCCTCGGCGCTCGGCGTGGCCCGTGCCCTGGTGGAGCGGGGCCACCAGGTGGTCGCGCTCGGGATCACCCGCGCCGGCGGGATGCGGCTCGTGCCGGAGCCGGTGCTGACCGAGTGCTGCACGCACGTGGGCGAGGGCCGGGCCATCGACGACCGGCTGCCGGTGACCGGCCCGGCCGTGGAGCTGCGGGCCGGCGAGCGGGCCGGCACGGTGGCGGTCACCGCGGCCGACGCGCCCGGCTCGGTGCACGCCGAGCTGGACGTGGTCTTCCCGGTGCTGCACGGCCCGTACGGCGAGGACGGCGTGGTGCAGGGGCTGCTCGAATCGCTCGGGGTGCCGTACGTCGGGTGCGGCATCCTCGCCTCCGCCGTCGGGATGGACAAGGTGGCGATGAAGCGGGCGCTGCGCGCCGAGGGGGTGCCGACCACCCCGCACGTCTGGTTCGACGCGCCGACCTGGCGCGCCGCCGAGGACCCGGAGAAGCTGGTCGTCGGGCTGCGCCGGCCGCTGTTCGTGAAGCCGGCCCGGATGGGCTCCTCCATCGGAATCTCCCGGGTGGCCGAGGGCGACGACCTGGCGGACGCCGTCGAGGAGGCGCTGCGGCACGACCACGTGGTGCTGGTCGAGCAGGGTGTGACCGGCCGGGAGCTGGAGTGCGGCGTGCTCGGCGGCTGGCACCCGGAGGCGTCGGCGGTCGGCGAGGTCCGGGTCGCGGGCGGCTGGTTCGACTACCGGCAGAAGTACTTCGGCGACGCCGATCCGATGATCGTCCCGGCGCCGCTGCCCGACGAGGTCACCGAGCGGATCCGGGAGCTGTCCGTGCGGGCGTTCACGGCGATCGGCGGCTGGGGCCTGGCCCGGGTGGACTTCCTCTACGACGAGACCACCGGGGACCTGTTCGTCAACGAGCTGAACACCCTGCCGGGCTTCACGGCGCACTCGATGTACCCGAAGGTGTGGGCCGAGTCCGGCGTCGACTACCCCGAGGTGGTGAACCGGTTGGTCGCGCTCGCCTTCACCCGGCACGCGGCCCGGCCGGGGGGTGCCGCATGATCCTGCTCTCCGATCCCCGGGTCGCCGCGGTGTCCAGCCGGGACGACGGCGATCCGCTGGTCGACCTGCGGGAACTGCCGGAGCTGCGACTGGACGGCCGGGCGGCCGACCCCGCCGGGGCGTACGCCCGGGTGCGCCGCGGGGTCGCGGACCGGTTGCTGGCCGCGCAGCGCGCGTTGCCGGCCGGCCTGCGCCTCCTGATCGTCGAGGGGTACCGGCCGTACCGGGCGCAGCTCGACATCTTCACCGGCTACCGGGACGAGTTGCGGCGGCGCCACCCGGACTGGTCGCCCGAGCGGCTGCACCGGGAGACCACCAAGTTCGTCTCGCCGGTCGAGGTGGCGCCGCACAGCACCGGTGGCGCGGTCGACCTCACCCTGTGTGATGCCGATGGGATCGAGTTGGAGATGGGCACGGCACTCGACGCGACCCCGGAGGAGAGTGCCGACGCCTGCTTCACGGCGGCCCGGCACATCCCCGTGAGCGCGTGGCGGAACCGGCAGGTCCTGGTGTCCGCGCTGAGCGGGGCCGGGCTCGTGAACTACCCGACCGAGTGGTGGCACTGGTCCTACGGTGACCGGTACTGGGCGCTGCTCACCGGAGCGTCGCACACCCGTTACGGTCCGTTGTGATTCGCCGATCCGGCTGAACGGTCCGGCGCTCCCGTCCGTACCAGGCGTCGAACGAGACCACCGGACGACGGGAGAGACAACGTGAAGGTGCAGCGCAAGCACGTGCTGGCGGCGACCGTGGCACTGGCCGCCTCGGCGGTCGTCGCGGTGGGCACGGGGATGGGGTTCGCGGAGACCACCCCGGCCGGGCAGTCGGCCTGTGCGGGGTCGGTGACCTTCTCGGCGGAGGGCGGGGCGCCGGCGGCCACCAGCGACCGGTTCCCGGTGGGCACCCGGCTGCGGGTGACCAACCTGGACAACGGCAAGGTGGCGACCGTGACGGTGACCGGCCCGTCCGGGAGTTGCGTGCTGCTCAACACGGCGGCCATGGACCTGGTCCGCGAGCCGGGCAAGAACGTGATCCGCCGCAACCTGGTCGAACGCCTCGACGGCGGCGCCGCGGCGACCGGCGCGGCCCGGCCGGGTGGTGGCGTCCAGGCCGGCGAGGCCCGGCCGGGCAACGCCCAGCCCGGTGGCGTGCGCGCCAGCGTCTGCGGCGGGGCGATCACCTTCTCCGCGGAGGGCGGCGCGCCGGCCGCCACGAGCGGGCAGTTCCCGGTGGGCACCCGGCTGCGGGTGACCAACCTGGACAACGGCAAGGCGGTGACCGTGACGGTGACCGGACCGTCCGGGAGTTGCGTGCTGCTCAACGCGGCGGCCATGGAGCTGATCCGCGAGCCGGGCAAGAACCTGGTCCGCCGCAACGTGGTGGAACTGCTGCGCTGACCCCGCCGGCAGGGTGGGTGGCTGCCCACCCACCCTGCCGGAGGGCTCAGGCGATCCGGCGGATCCGGCGTACGGCGAGGTAGAGCAACAGGGCGGCGAGGGCCACGAAGATCCCGGTCTCGATCCACTGGAACAGCCAGAACCGGTCCGCCGGCTGGTACAGCTCCCAGTTGTAGGCGCCGGGCTGGAGGCCGAGTTCCTCCCCGCAGCGATGGCCGTCCGGGCCCTTGCCGCCCGGCGGGCACATGATGCGGGTGTCCGCCGCCACCATCTTCCCGTCGGGGTTGCGCACACCGCTGGCCAGGACCCAGTTGCCCCGGGACTCCTGCAGCGGTTCGGCTCCCTCGATCGGGAAGGTGCGGGTGCGGGCGGCCTGGTAGTGGGGTCTGGCCAGGATCGCCACCGCCGCCCGGACCCCGATGAACGCGGCCAGGGTGACGCCCATCGCGGGCAGCATCCGGCGCCAGAGGGTGCCGGCGAAGATGCCGAGCGCCACCGCGAAGAGGGTGTAGCCGATCGGGGCGATGCCCTGCAGGTCGAAGACGATGAAGCCGAGGCGGCCCTCGTGCGCGGCCTGGGTGAGCGGGCTGACCCACCAGGCCATGCCCAGTCCGTAGCCGATCGCCAGGGTCACCGTGACCACGACGGCCAGGCCGAACTTCACCAGGGCCCACCGTGTCCGGCCGACACCCTGCGTCCAGGCGAACCGGTGCGTGCCGTGCTCCACCTCCCGGGCCACCAGCGGGGCGCCCCAGAACAGACCGACGAGCACCGGCAGGACGACGAGCAGGACCGCCACCAGGTTCAAACTCTGGTACCGGTTGGTGAACTGGCGGAACGCCGACTCGCAGCCGTTCGCGGCGGCCCCGTCGACGTCCGAACGTGCCAGCTGACTGACGCAGTCCGGCAGCCCGAGCTCGGTGAAGCTGTGCCGCATCGACAGGCCGATCGGGACCATGAGGGCCGCCAGTGCGGCGAAGCCGAGGAGGGTGAAGAGCAGCTGCTTGCGGTGCTGCCGCCAGGCCAGCCAGATCATGCCGGCACCTCCCAGGCAGCGTGGCTCGTGGTGGTCTCGCCCTCGGCGAGGTACGCCAGCACGAGGTCTTCCAGCGTCACGTCGTGCACGGTCCACTCCGGCGCGAGGATGTCGCCGCTCGTGCGGACGAGCAGCGTCGACTGCCGGGCGGTGTGGCTCGCCCGGACCACGGCGTCGACCCCGTCGATCGGTTCGCCGCCGTGCCGGGGCCCGACCAGCTGCCGGTGTGTGGCGACCAGGTCGTCGACCGCGCCCACCAGGTGCACCCGGGCGGCCTGCAGCACGACCAGGTAGTCGCAGACGCGTTCCAGGTCGGCCAGCAGGTGCGAGGAGAGCAGCACGGTCGTCTCGGAGTCGGCGACGCTGCCCATCAGCGACTGCAGGAACTCCCGGCGGGCCAGTGGATCGAGGCTGGCGACCGGCTCGTCGAGGAGCAGCAGCCGGGGTCGCTTCGCGAGTGCGAGCGCCAGCGCGACCTGCGCCCGCTGGCCGCCGGACAGCTTGCCGACGGGCAGCTTCGGCGGGATGCCGAGCTGGGCCAGCCGGTTGCGGGCCAGTGCCCCGTCCCAGCGTTTGTTCATCCGGCGGCCCGCCTCCACCAGCTCGGCTGCGGTGAAGTCCCGGTAGAGCGGGGTGTCCTGGGCGACGAAGCCGATCCCGGGCAGCACCGACGGGTTGGCGTACGGCGCTTCGCCGAAGATCCGCACCGCGCCGGCGTCCGGCCGCAGCAGGCCGACCGCGAGGTGCAGCAGGGTGCTCTTGCCGGCACCGTTCGGGCCGACGAGGGCGGCGATCCGCCCGGCGGGCAGGCGCAGCGAGCAGTCCCGCAGCGCCCAGGTTCTTCCGTACCGTTTGCCGAGCTGCTCGGCCTCCAGCGCGATCTCCATCAGCTGTCCTCTCATCCTGCTGAGGCGGGTTCGGCGCGCGACGACTCGGCGGCGAGCGCGGCCCGCATGGTGGTCTCGACCAGGGCGGTGACGTCTTCAGGGGTGAGCCCGGCAGCGCGGGCGCGGTGCAGCCAGGCCACCAGCTCCTCGCGGAGCTCGGCCTGATCGGCCAGCGACGAGCCGGCGACGCTGTCGCGGACGAAGGTGCCCACGCCGGGGCGGCCCTCGACCAGACCTTCGATCTCCAGCTCGCGATACGCCTTCAGCACCGTGTTCGGGTTGATGGCCAGCGACTGCGCGACGTCGCGGACCTTCGGCAACTGGTCGCCGGCCGTCAGCAGCCCCACCCGCAGAGCCTGTTTGACCTGCTGGATCAGCTGCACATAGGTGTTCACCTTGGACCGGCCGTCCAGAACGAACTCGATCACGCGACGCCCTTCTATTGTCCTACGACAGTAGGACTATAGGACAGGACGGCGGCGCACGGGACCCCTGTGGAGGATCGGACGTGTCGGCCCGTGCCCGCTCCGGCTCGAGCCGACGTTCGTCAGCGAGCTCGCGGCACTGCGGGACGAGCGGATCGACGGTGTCGCCGCGGTGTGACGGACCGCCGAGGAGTGGGTGGCTCGGCCGGATGAGAAGCCAGTCGCCGAGTTCGTGGGGGAGTTGCGTGCACCGGGGGCCTGGGGTGAAACACCACGGGCGGTACCTGGGGGGATCGACGCCCGTGGTGTTCCACGATCGGGGCTGACCTCGGTCAGCCGAAGGCGGCCTCCAGGATGTCCAGGCCACGGGCCAGCTCGTCGTCGGAGATGACGAGCGGGGGCAGGAAGCGCAGCACGTTGCCGTACGTGCCGCAGGTGAGGGTGAGCAGCCCGGCCGCGTGGCAGGCCGCCGAGATCGCCGTCGTGGCGGCCGGGTCCGGGGTCAGCGTGCCCGGCTGGACGATCTCCACGGCGAGCATGGCGCCCCGGCCGCGTACCTCGGCGACGCGCGGGTCGCGGGCGGCGATCGCGCGCAGCCGGTCGACCATCACGGTGCCGATCCGCCGGGCGGCGGCAGCCAGGTCCAGCTCGTGCATGGTCTCGATGGCCGCGAGCGCGGCGGCGCAGGCGATCGGGTTGCCGCCGTACGTCCCGCCGAGGCCGCCGACGTGCACCGCGTCCATCAGCTCGGCCCGGCCGGTGACCGCGGCGAGCGGCAGCCCGCCGGCGATGCCCTTGGCCAGGGTGACGAGGTCCGGCTCGACGCCCTCGTGCTGGCAGGCGAACCAGTCGCCGGTCCGGCAGAACCCGGTCTGGATCTCGTCGGCGACGAACACCACCCCGGCGGCGGTCGCCCACTCGCGCAGCGCCGGCAGGAACCCGTCGGCCGGCACCACGAAACCCCCCTCGCCCTGGATCGGCTCGATGAGCAGCGCCGCCACGTTCTCGGCGCCGACCTGCTTCTCCACCATCTCGACGGCCCGCGCCGCCGCGGTCGCCCCGTCGAGGCCGCCGTCGCGCAACGGGTACGACATGGGCACCCGGTAGACCTCACCGGCGAACGGCCCGAACCGGTGCTTGTACGGCATGTTCTTCGCGGTCAGCGCCATGGTCAGGTTGGTCCGGCCGTGGTACGCGTGGTCGAACACCACGACCGCCGGCCGGCCGGTGGCGTGCCGGGCGATCTTCACGGCGTTCTCCACCGCCTCGGCGCCCGAGTTGAACAGCGCCGAGCGCTTCTCGAAGTCGCCCGGCGTCAGCGCGTTGAGCTGCTCGCAGACGGCCACGTACGACTCGTAGGGCGCGACCATGAAGCAGGTGTGGGTGAAGCGTTCGACCTGCGCCCGGACCGCCTCGACCACCCTGGGCGCCGAGTTGCCCACGTTGGCGACCGCGATGCCGGCCGCGAAGTCGATCCACTCCCGCCCGTCGACGTCGGTGATCGTCCCGCCGCCCGCGCGGTCGACGTAGGAGGTGATGGTGCTGCCGACGCCCCGGGCCACGGCCGCCCCGCGGCGCTTGTGCAGTTCCTCGCTGGACATGGGTCAGCCCTCGATGTTGTGCATGACGTGCTTGATCCGGGTGTAGTCCTCCAGGCTGTAGACCGAGAGGTCCTTGCCGTGCCCGGAGTGCTTGAAGCCGCCGTGCGGCATCTCCGAGACGAACGGGATGTGGGTGTTCACCCAGACGCAGCCGAAGTCCAGCCGGCGGGTCATGCGCATGGCCCGGCCGTGGTCCTTCGTCCAGACCGAGGCCGAGAGGCCGTAGTCCACGCCGTTGGCCCAGCGCACCGCCTCGTCCTCGTCGGAGAAGCGCTGCACGGTGATGACCGGGCCGAACACCTCGTCCTGGATGATCTCGTCGGCCTGGCGGACGCCGGAGACCACGGTCGGGGCGTAGAAGTAGCCGCGCTCGCCGACCTGCGAGCCGCCGGTGTCGACCTTCGCGTGGTCCGGCAGCCGGTCGACGAAGCCCCGCACCCGGGCCAGCTGGTTGGCGTTGTTCAGCGGGCCGTAGAGCACGTCCTCGTCGTCCGGCGCGCCGGTCTTCGTGTTGCGGGCCTGCTCGGCGAGGGCGGCCACGAAGTCGTCGTGGATGCCCGGCCCGGCGAGCACCCGGGTCGCGGCCGTGCAGTCCTGGCCGGCGTTGAAGTAGCCGCCCACCGCGATGGCCTCGGCAGCCGCCGCCACGTCCGCGTCGTCGAAGATCACGACCGGGGCCTTGCCGCCCAGCTCCAGGTGGGTCCGCTTGAGGTCCGGCGCGGCCGCCGCGGCGACCTCCATGCCGGCCCGGGTCGACCCCGTGATCGAGACGAACTGCGGGGTCGGGTGCGACACCAGCGCGCGGCCGGTGTCCCGGTTGCCGCAGACCACGTTGAACACGCCCGGCGGGAAGAACTCGGAGGCGATCTCGGCGAGCAGCAGCGTCGACACCGGGGTCGTGTCGGACGGCTTGAGCACCACCGTGTTGCCGGCCGCCAGGGCCGGGGCGATCTTCCAGACCGCCATCATGAGCGGGTAGTTCCAGGGCGTGACCTGGGCGCAGACGCCGATCGGCTCGCGCCGCACGTAGGAGGTGTGCCCGGCCATGTACTCGCCGGCCGAGCGCCCCTCCAGCAGGCGGGCGGCCCCCGCGAAGAACCGGAACTGGTCCACCGCCGGCGGGAGCTCCTCGTCGGCGGTGAGCTGGCGGGGCTTGCCGGTGTTGCGGACCTCGGCGTCGACCAGCTCGGCCGCCCGGGCCTCCACCGCGTCGGCGAGCTTGAGCAGGGCCTTCTGGCGCTCGCCCGGGGTGGCGTCCCGCCACGTCTCGAACGCGGCGGCGGCCGCCTTCATGGCCGCGTCCACGTCCGCCGCCCCGGAGACCGGCGCCTGGGCGAAGACCTCGCCGGTGCACGGGTCGACGAGGTCGGCGTAGCCGCCGTCCACCGGGTCGACGTACTCGCCGTTGACGAAGTTGCGCAGCTGCTGCTGATCGCTCATCAGATGTCTCCGAGGGGTGGCCGGGGGGAAGGTCAGCGGAGGTTATCGCAATCTGACTGCCATCTTGGCTACTGAATCCGAGGCAGACAAGGGTTTGAGCAACTGTTTCCGCGCGGCGTTGCGTGGTCTACGCTGCCGAGCGTGGAGCCGAGAGCCTTCTATGTCGCCGGCCGCCCCGCCCACGGCGAGGGTGAGCTGACCGTCACCCACCCCTACGACGGCCGGACGGTGGGGCGTACCACCCTCGCCACGCCCGACCAGGTCGAGGCCGCCGTCGCGGCAGCCGCCGAGGTGGCCGCGGCGGCCGCGGCCCTGCCCGCGCACGTCCGCGCGGCGGCCCTCGACCACGTCTCCCGGCGACTGGCCGAGCGGGCCGACGAGGTCGCCGCGCTCATCACCGCCGAGAACGGCAAGCCGGTGAAGTGGGCGAAGGCCGAGGTGGGCCGCGCGGTCTCGACGTTCCGCTGGGCCGCCGAGGAGGCCCGGCGCTTCTCCGGCGAGCTGCAACGCCTGGACACCGACCCCGCGGCCACCGGCCGGATCGCCCTGGTCCGGCGGGTGCCCCGCGGCCCCGTCCTGGGGATCACGCCGTTCAACTTCCCGCTCAACCTCGTCGCGCACAAGGTCGCCCCGGCCATCGCCGTCGGCGCCCCCGTCGTGGTCAAGCCGGCCCCGGCCACCCCGCTCTCGGCGCTGCTGCTCGGCGAGATCCTGGCCGAGACCGACCTGCCGGAGGGCATGTTCTCGGTGCTGCCGCTGCCCAACGAGCGCGCCGCCGACCTGGTCGCCGACCCCCGCCTGCCCGTGGTGTCGTTCACCGGCTCCGGGCCGGTCGGCGCGGCCATCCGCCGGGCCGCCCCCGACAAGCACGTCACCCTCGAACTCGGCGGCAACGCCGCGGCGGTCATCTGCGAGGACTGGGCCTCCGACGGGGACCTCACCTTCGCCGCGCACCGGATCGCCACCTTCTCCAACTACCAGGCCGGGCAGTCGTGCATCGCGGTGCAGCGGGTGTACGTGCACGAATGGCTCTACGACGGCTTCCTGCCCCGGCTCGTCGCGGCCGTCGAGGAGCTGCGCACCGGCGACCCGGCCTCCGAGCTGACCGACGTGGGCCCGCTGGTCTCCGTCGAGGCGGCGGAACGCGTCGAGGCGTGGGTCGACGAGGCGGTCGCCGCCGGAGCCACCATCGAGGTCGGCGGTCGGCGCGACGGCGCCACCTACCCGCCGACCGTCCTCAGCGGGGTGCCGTCGTCGACCAAGGTCAGCACCGAGGAGGTGTTCGGGCCGGTGCTGGTGGTCGCCCCGGTCACCGACGCCGAGGCCGCGTTCGCCGCGGTCAACGACTCGGCGTACGGGCTGCAGGCCGGCGTGTTCACCCACAACCTGCAGACCGCGTTCCTCGCGGCCCGGACCCTGGAGGTCGGCGGCGTGATCGTCGGGGACGTGCCGTCGTACCGGGCCGACCAGATGCCGTACGGCGGGGTGAAGGGCTCGGGCGTGGGCCGGGAAGGGCTGCGCAGCGCCATGGACGACTACACGGAGCCGCGCGTCATGGTGCTGACCGGGGTGAAGCTCTGACGCGACTCACCAGGTGCCGTCGTCGCGGACCCGGCCGGGGGCGCGGCCGAGCAGCAGCGTGGTGAGGGCGGCGTCGATGTCGGCGCCGAGGAACCACTCGCCGGCCTGATCGAGGGCGAAGACCCGGCCGCGCTCGTCGACGGCGAGGATGCTCTCCTGGCGCTCGCTGCCGAGCGGGAACAGCCGGGTGCCGAGCACCGCGCCGAAATCCGCGAGCGTGTCGGCGCTGTGGGCGCCGCGCACCGGATTCGTGGTGAACTCGCTGATCCACACGTCCCGTCCCGGCCCCCGCCGATGGCTGAGGATCGCCGGGAAGGCGGTGAGCGTTCGTTCGGCCGCCGGGAACACCTCATGCCGGTGCTGCCGTCCGGCGATCTTGCGGGTGTCGGCGATCGCGCCCATCGCGAGCGCCTCGTTGAACATGCTGATCTGCCAGCCCGCACTCATGAGCGCGTGCCCGACCTCGTCGGGGAAGCGGCCGGGCTGAATGACCTGCCGCGGCTCGGGCCGCGACTCTTCGGTGTGTGCGAGATCGGACCACGGAAGGACGTTGAAGCGCACCAGGAAGGTGATGCAGGAGTCGCAGGGAAGCTCCGCCGGCCCACCGGCGGGATCTCCTGGTTCCCGGATGCGCAACACCTCGAACCGCCCCGAGCCGAGGAGCGCTCGGGCTTCCTCGATCGTGAGCGGCGGAAGGGCCTCCGCCGCACGTCGGTGGTCCTGCTCGTGCAGGACGTCGGAGACGACGATCATCTCGGCGTGCCGCTCGCCGCCCCGGACCAGGTGGCCCGGTGGCAGCCCGTCCAGGTAGGACTGGACCAGCGGATGGTGGCGCAGTTCGAGGTCGCCCTTGGCGCCGTGCGCGACGTGCGTGCGACCGTCGAGGGTGAGATGTGCGGCGGCGCCTGGCGTGGGCAGCCGGGTGATCTCGCGGAGCAGTTGGTCGGCCGGGTCGACGGTGCGCGGCGCGGCCGGCCCGGTCGGCCGGCGCTGCCGGAACATCTGCTCGACGACAGCGGCCGGCACCCGTGGCCAGGTCGACACCTCGCCGGTCTCCTTGTCGATGACCGTGGTCGGCAGATCGCCGGGCAGGGCCCTGGCTGCGGCGGCCACAGTGGACATGACCAGGTAGCCCAGGTCGAACTCCTCGACCACCGGCGTGCACGGGAATCCCAGGCGCTCGGAGTCCCGTCGGGCCCAGACGGCGGCGAGTTGTTCGGCCTGCTGTCGTTCGATCACAGCCTGAAGTTACCGGACCCCACGGATTCCGTGGCGCCCGGTATGGTCGGGCCTACTGACGGTGACGGAGGGGGAGCGGTGGTGGCCGAGAGCGCGGACCGGGATGCCAACCGCGCGCTGCGAGCGCGGTTCGACGAGGTGTACGGCCAGTACCAGCGACTGCGGTCCGGTTTGGACGAACTCCAGATCAGGCTCGCCGAGCTGCGGGTGACCGAACGCTCCGACGACGGCCAGGTCACGGCGGTCGTGGGTGCCCGCGGTGAGGTGATCAGCGTCGAGGTCGCTCCCTCCGTGTTCCACGACCGGGACGCCCCGGCGCTGAGCCGGAAGATCACCGAGACCGTGCTGCGGGCGTCCCGCGCCGCGGTCGCCGCGACCCACGAGCTGGTCGCCGGCTACCTGCCGCCCGGCTCGCCGTCGGTGGAGTTCCTGCGTACCCATGATTTCGGCGCCCTGCTGGGCCGGGCCGACGCGGTCCTGTCACGCGGCGAGTGACGGCCGTGGCCGACGGGAAGATCTGGCTGGCCCCGGACCGGGCCCGACGCGGTGGCGCCGACCTCGCGCTGGCCGGGGAGGCCGTCACCACGTCGCGGCGGGAGGCGGGCGACCCGATCGCGGCGGCCGGCGCGCAGCAGCCGTGGGGCCGGGACGACATCGGCGCCGCCTTCGACAAGCACTACCAGGGCTACGCGGAGACCCTGCTGCGGGCCTGGGAGATCCTCGGCCGCTCGCTCGAAGGGCTGGGCACCGACGTGGTGCGTTCCGTCGTCGCCACGGTCGAGACCGACCTGACCAACGCGCGCCAGCTCGGCGAGATCCCGCACCAGCAGCACAACCCGCACCGGCCCTGGCGCTGACCACCGGAGGATCCGCGCGTGAGCATGCTGCCCAGCCCGATCCCACACCCGCTCGACCACTGCCCCTGGGACGTGCCCGGCTGGATCTACGAGGCGCTCGACTGGGTCGTCGGCGTCGAATGGCCGGAGGGGAACGAACGCGCCGTCTGGGACCTGGCCGATCAGTGGTACGGGGTGACCGACGTCCTGGCCGGCCCGCGGAACGACGCCGTTACCGCCGCGGGCGAGGTTCGCAGCGGATATGGCGGCGTCGGCCTGGTGGCGCAGGCCTTCGACATCGCCTGGGGCAAGGTCGCCGAGGGCGAGGACGCGCCGCTGCACGTGCTCGTGGCGGCGACCGGCGAGCTGGGCAAGCTGGTCGACTCGTGCGGCTGTGACATCGAGGGCGCCAAGCTCGAGGCCTGGATCGAGCTGGGCATCCTGGTCGTCGAGCTGCTCTCGCTCGCGGTGGCCACGGTGCTGACCATGGGCGCGGCCTCGCCGGCGGCCGGAGCCGCCATCGCGGCAAGCCGGGTCGCGGTGCAGCAGATCTTCCGGCGGCTGGTGGCCCAGCTGGCCCGCAAGGCCGTCAGGGAAGGGCTGAAGGAGGCCGGCGAACGGGCCGCCAAGGAGGTCGTGAAGAGCGGTGCCCGGGGGCTCGCTCGCCGGGCCGTGCTGGCCGGGTTGGTCGAGGCGGGGCAGGAGGCGGGCACCAGCCTGGCGACGCAGGCGTACCAGAACTCCACCGGCCGCCGGGACGGCCTGGACCTGACCGACGTGGGCATGTCGGGGCTCGCTGGGTTCGCCGGCGGGGCGGCCGCGCCGCTGGCCGGCCTCGGGCGCCACGCGAACGGGCGGTTCGCCGAGATCGGCGAGCGCTTCGGGCGCGAGATGGCCGGCGAGACGCTGGCCGAGAGCGCGGCGGGGCTGGCGACCGGTCAGGACCTGTCGCTGGAGGACATCGCCCGGGCGGCGGCATCCGGGGCCAGCGGTTCCGCCACCGGGCAGGCCGACAACGCCCTGCGCCATCGGCTCGACGAGAAACTGGCCGGTCTTCCCGCGCAGCCGGTGGACCCGGGGCTTCCGCCGTCCGGGCCGATCCCCTCCCAGCGAATGCCGGACCCGGCCCCGCTCATCGAGGACCCCGGACCGGTGTCGCACGCCGGGGCTGTCGATTCTCTCCCGAACCCTCCGGCGGCGCTCGTCGGCGGTCGGCCGGCTGCGGTGCACCTCTCGTCTCTCGACGCGGGGCATGCCGGGGAGGGGGTCGACGCCCCGCCGGCTCATCCGGTGGACGTGGAGGTGGCGACGGGCCGATCGAACGTGGAGATGACGGCGGGCCTAGCGCGGGTGGAGGCCACGGCCAGCCCCTCGCTCTCGTCCGTGGCCGTCGAGGCGCCGGTTCCGGTCGCCTCCGGCCCCGTCGAGCACCAGCCCGGTCCGGTCAAGGGCCCTGTCGTGCCCGACGTCGGTGCGTCGAACCACATCGGTCCGGTGCAATCGGCCCTGCCGACCACCGTCGGCCCGCACGCCGGCGTTCCCTCACCGCCGCATTCCCCGCCGTCGATGCCGCCGAACCACACGCCGGTGAGGACCGTGACGGACCGCGCCGGACCGGTGGCCGCCCCCACGGCGAATCCGCACTCCGTACCGGTCACGGGCCCGGGATCGGGGGCACCGGTCAACGACCGGAATTCGCAGCCTGCTTCGAATCCACGATTCCCACTGCTGGAAGCGCTGGCCCCACAGCGCCTGGCACCGAACCCACAGCCGTCCCAGCCCGGCCACTCTGATCCGTTGCGGCCGCACGCGAGGACGGCCCAGGACCGGGCCGCGCGACTGGCGGCCGACCGGGAGGCCCTCGACCGACGCCGCTATCAGGGCTACCTCCGGCACCAGCGTGAGCTGTATGAGGAGAACCGGCGGCAGGGCGAGCTGAGGAAGCTTCGCGACGTCGCCGAGCAGCACTATGAAGCCGCGCGCTGGCTTCTTCAGCGAGCGCACGAACTGCGCGAGGCGGGGCGGCAGCAACTCGCCGACCAGCACGTTCGCGAGGGTCGGCGTAGAGAGCAGTTCCACTACCGGGCCACCGACGCGGCGGAGGCGGTGCGTGCCGGCGAACGGCTGCCCGCCGAGGTGACGGTCGAGGACGACCTCGACTTCTACCGGATCAATGACGACGTCGCCGACCTCGCGCGGGGCGCCGTGGAGACGGCGGATGACTCGGCACTCACCGGCCACGGCCATCCACCGCCGATCGACCGCTCCCGGCGGTACGGCATGCGCGGTGGACTCCGGCCGCCCCTCGCACTGCACCAGACCGACCTGGAGCGGCAGATGCCGCGCAACCCCGACGGCAGTGTGGTGCGGACCGCTGACCCCCGCCAGGGCGGGTGGTTCCGGTTGGCGAACGACGGCGGGCCCGCCGCGGACGCCACCCGAGGCATCAACTGCCTGGACTGCACCCTGTCGCTCTTCGAGACCTGGATGCACGGCCGGCCGCGGGTGTCCGCGCCGCGCACCTTCGACGGCTACCTCCTGGGGGACGTCCACAAGCCGGTGGGCGGCGAGGCGGACGGACCCCGCCGGGTCGAGGAAACCACGGGCGGTCGGTTCCAGAACCTCGGCCCCACCGCCCTGTCCGGCCACCCCGGTCACGAGACGCGCGAGGTGATCGAGGACGGTTACCGCGACCTGCAAGCCCAGTTGGCCGCGGGTGGCCACGGCAGCTACGCCTTCCTCATCACCGGCATGGAGGGCGGCGGCTCCCACGCCTGGGTGGCGCTGAACCAGAGCGGGACGATCCTCTACCTCGACCCGCAGATGGGCAGGGTGAGCAGACACCCGCTCTACACCCACAGCGGGATACCGAGTCCCGGCAACGTGGTCGGCCTCGACGCGCTGGTGCTCGGCCCCGACGGCCGGCCGATGCCACTCCCCGGGCGGCCGCCTGGTGACTACAACGTCCTGCCCGACCCGGCGCCACCCCGGCCGCTCGATCCGCCGCCACCGACGGACGACGGCGACGCTCCGGATTTCAACCACGTCCACCTGCTCGGCGAATCCACCACCTTCCACCGGCCGGACGGCACCCCGTTCCCCGGCAGCGCACCCGGCGCGGCCTCGGAGGCGGTCCAGTTGCGGAACGCGCACCGCGATGCGCACGCCGACCGGATCGCCGCCGGGCTGTACGTCCGTGATGCGCTGACCGCTAGCGGGAGCCTGGACGACGTCTTCGCCGCCGGGGTGACGCCGGTCGAGCTGGCACAACATGTCGACGGGCCGACGCTGCAACGGCTGGTACCCGAACTGGATCCGGCGGCGGCCGGCGACCTGACGAGGCTGCTCGCCGACCCGCGCGTCCAGCAGATGCTCGACCACGCGTGGGAGGCGCCGCCCCGAGGCGAGGAACTGCTGGCCGAAACGCTGGTACGGCAGCTCGCGCACCGGCCCGACCTGGTCCGGATGATCCTGTCGACGCCAGAACTCGCCAACTCGCTGACCGCCCGCCCCGTCACCCTCCACCACCTGGCCAGCCACCAAAAGGCAATCGACGTCCTGAGCGAGGTCCTGGACGAGATTGCCCATCGAGGTGCTGCCGTTGTTGCGACAGCACCGGCATCACCCGTTGAACCCACACCGCTTAGCCAGGAGCAGATCGCGGTCAGCTGCCACTTCGATGGCGAGAGGCCTGCGGCCCTGCAACCGGGATTCGATGAAGCACGGTCCGGCGACCTCGCGTATCGAGGACACTATTTGGACCAGCTGTATGTGGCCGCCGCAGAGGCGCAGCGGGAGCTTGACTCCCTCGGCCGCGAGCTAGCCGGCATGTCATCCAATGGCGCCGAGTATCAACCACGACCTGGACCGAAGGAGCGTACGCGGGCCGAGGACAAGGTGGCAAAGCACGGCGGGAACGCTTCTCGTCTCCGGGACCTGGCAGCCGGCCGGGTCTCGTATCGGACCCTGGAGGACCTCTACTTAGGGCTGGCGCATATTAGAGCAAACTCACAGCTCCAAGTGGCGAGGTACGAAGACCGCTTCCGTGAGCCGCAGGACAGCGGCTACCGGGACATTCAATTCCTGGTGCGGACTTCGACAGGCCATGTTGCGGAGTTCCGGCTACAACTAGCCGCACTCGATCGGGTGACGGAGTGGGAGCACTCGCTGTTCGAGGTGTGGCGTGATCTCGAAGCAGTCCCCCGCGAACAGGGACGTATCCTGGCAGAAACGGAGTCGGCGATCCGTAAGGGCATCGTCCAGCGCCAGCGTGAGCACTTCTGGGCTGCGCTCCAATCGACCTTGAGTGGCGGATGGGAATGACGGAGACGACGGACGGCTTGACTCGCACCGGCTACTACGACTATTACGACACTCCGGTCAAGATTCTGCCGACCACCGAGGGTGGGCTTATCGCCTGGAGGTTGGATCGGCAGACGGGCGGCTGGCGACCGGCCAACGACATCATCGACGAAATCCTTTTCGCGATGGGCGGGGACGTGTTCGTTCGCTCGGCCGAACGGTTCGTGCAGCGCGTGGAAGAAGAGCGTGGGCGCTATACCAAAGGTGATGGGCCTGTCTTCGCGCTCTACGAAACGGTCAACGCCATCGAGGATGTGGCCATCGCTGAAGGCCGTGCCTACACGCCGGAGGAGGCTGCGCTGATTACTGGCATTCGTCGACGGACGTTCGTGATGTTTGAGGAGCAGCTTCAGCAGGCCGGCGACCCTGGCGCCGACCCCACTATCGCGACCGGCTGACACCGCCCGCCCTAGTGGGAGCGGAGAGACGGCCGCGTCGGTCAGCGACTCGCACCCGACGGTTACGGTGACCGGATGACGGGTTCGTCTCGGCGCCAGGCCGCCTCCTGGGTCGCGGGCCTGCTGATCGGACTCGTGATCGGCCTGCTCACCATCGGCGGCTTCGGCGGCGTGGCCTTCGGGATCGGCATCGGCCTGGCCTTCGGCATCGCCCTCACCAAGACCACCGCCAGCAACGACGATGCGGAATCGCGAGCGGCCACCGAGCGGGATCCCCAGCACACCGGCGGACCGCACCAGGACGCCGGCGACCGCGACCCCGACCGGGACGACCGCCGGCTGTGACGAGCGGGGGAGTGCCGTACCAGCCGCCGGCCGACGTGGCGGAGGCGCTGCGCGTACAGGATGAGTTGCGGTCCCGGGTCGACCTCGTCGGGCCGGGGCCGACCGCGCCCGCGACGGTCGCCGGGCTGGACGTCGCCTACGCGGAGAGTGGTGACCGGCTCGCGGCGGCCGTCACGGTGCTGGACGCGGCCACCCTCGCCGTCGTGGACGAGGCGGTGAGTGTGGGCCGGCCGGCGTTCGACTACGTGCCGGGGCTGTTCGCCTTCCGTGAGCTGCCGGCGTTGCTGGCGGCGCTGGAGCGGTTGACCATCCGGCCCGACCTGCTGGTCTGCGACGGGCACGGGTTGGCGCATCCGCGCCGGTTCGGGTTGGCCTGCCACCTCGGGCTGGTGACCGGGCTGCCCGCGATCGGGGTGGGGAAGACGCCGCTGGTCGGGGTCTGGGACGAGCCGGCGCCGGAGCGGGGCGCCTCGACGCCGCTGCGCACGGCGGCGAGGTGGTGGGCCGGGTGCTGCGGACCCGGGACGGGGTGAAGCCGGTCTTCGTCAGCGTCGGGCACCGCATGAGTCTGGAGAACGCGGTCGACCGGGTGCTGGCTCTGACGCCCCGGTACCGGCTGCCGGAGACCACCCGGACGGCCGATCGGCTCTGCCGCAAGGCACTCGCCGCCGCCAGCCCCCCAACCGCCGCACCATCCGACAAGGGCGATCCGGCCGCGAGAGCCTGACGGCCGGCAACGGCGACCCGGCCGGAACCGCCTCATGGCCGGCCCGCAACGGCGACCCGGCCGGAACCGCCTCATGGTCGGCCCGCAACGGCGACCCGGCCGGAACCGCCTCATGGCCGGCCGGCAACCGCGACCCGGCCGGAATCACCGCATGGCCGGCCGGCAACGGCGACCCGGCCGGAACCGCCTCATGGCCGGCCGGCAACGGCGACCCGGTTCGGAACCGCCGGGCCGGGGACCCTGCGTGCCGGGCGGCAGAGCGAACCAGCAACGAGCGCGTGCCCCGGCCAACCGCCGCCTCCAGCCAGCGTCGATCTTTGGGGGTGCACGCCGATGTGAATCTTGGACAGTTGCCGTTCGTGGCGAACGGTAAGTGTCCAAGATCTCCCGCGTCCTCGTCGGCCAACCCCGGCGGCCCGGCAACGGCGACCGGCGCCGTCGCGGAGCGGCCTCGACGGCCCGGTTCCCGGCAGCGGCGACCGCGCCGTCGTCGGCCGGCCCGGCGGCCCGGCGGCCCGGCGGCCCGGCGAGGGG
Organism: Micromonospora chaiyaphumensis; assembly: GCF_900091435.1. Classification (GTDB taxonomy): domain Bacteria; phylum Actinomycetota; class Actinomycetes; order Mycobacteriales; family Micromonosporaceae; genus Micromonospora; species Micromonospora chaiyaphumensis. Next base: position 62,313 of record NZ_FMCS01000002.1, on the reverse strand, counting down.
CGAACGCGCCGTGAGCCGCCGCAAGTGATCATGCGAGCGAGGCTGGTCGCGTCGAGGATGGAGCCGGTGCCGTGGGGTGTCGCGGCGCACATGCGGGGCGCTCGATGGGCGGGTGCCCCTCGGGCCCGGTAGTAACCTGACCCGGGGATCCCGTCCGGGGCGGAAACGGTGAGGTGGAGATGTCGGTGAGGCGGCACGCGGCGCGGTGGGCCACGGTCGGCGCGATGCTGGGCGGCCTGCTGGCCGGCGCGGCGTCCCCGGCGCTGGCCGCCGACGACCGGGTGGAGGTGCGCTCGGCGAGCCGCTTCACGGCGGGTGCCTCGGCGGGCACGGTGGCGGTCGAGGTACGGAAGCGTACGGACGGGTGCGTGCTGCTCCGCACCGCGCTCGGGCTGCGCCTCGACGGGCTGCGGGCGGACCAGGTCCAGGTGCAGGTGGCCACCGGCGGCCGGTGGGTGCCCGTGCCGGTGTCCGGCGGTGGTGGCGCGGTCGCCACGGCTCAGACCTCGCCCGCCAACGCGGCCCTGTGCAAGGGCAAGGGGATCACGGTCCGCTACCGGGTGGCCTTCCTGGCCGGCACCGTCGGCGGGCGGTTGACGGTGGCCGGCGAGGCGAGCGCCGCGAACGGCCGCGTGCTCGGCCGGTCCAGCACGGCGGCGCGGGTGGTGGGCGCGGAACCCACCGCCAGTCCGAGCCCGACGCCGTCCCGCAAGCCCTCGCCGACGCCGACCCCGAGCGCGGCCGCGACCACCCCGGCCGAGTCCGACACCACCTCGGCGCTCGCCGCCGCGCTCGACCCGGCCGCCGGCGCCGCGGCCGACGACTCGTCCTCCGGAGGTTCCCCGATCATGTGGTTCGGCATCGCCCTGGTGCTCGTCGGCGTCGCGCTGATCGTGCTGCTGGTCCGCCGCAACCGCGCGGAGAAGACCGACGGGCAGCCGGGCGCCGGTCTGCCGCCGGTCCCGCTGCCGCGCAGCAGCACGACCTACCGCTCGGGCGCGCCCGCCGGTCCGGTGTACGGGCAGCAGCCGCCCGCCCCGGCGCCGCGCCCGACGGGGAACGTCTACGGCGCCCCCACGGCCACGACCGACCGGCCGGACGGCGAGCCGCCGGCCGCCGCGGGTGGCGACGCCACCACCGTGCTGCCCCGCGTGCCCCGCTGAACCGGAACCCGGCCGGTCGCCGGGGTTACGGTGACGGTGGGTGACGGGGCCCTGACCGGGGTGCCGCACACCGGCCGCCGGGTGCCGCGATGTGGCGCGGTGCCCGCGCCGGTTCGCCGATAAGATCGCGTGCGCCGGACGGCACCGCCGACCGGTGAGACCGCATACGTGGAAGGAGCCGCGCCGTGGCCCTGGACCCGCAGTTGCTCGAGATCCTCGCCTGCCCGGACACGCACCACGCACCGCTCGACTACGACCCGCAGGCCCAGACGCTGACCTGCACCGAGTGCGGTCGGATCTTCGAGGTCCGGGACGACGTGCCGGTGCTGCTCCTCGACGAGGCGCGCGGCGGACCGGCGACGGACGACGCCCGCGGTGGGTCGCCGCGATGATGGAGGGTACGGCCGGCGTCAGCGGGCACCGGCACGCGGACGAGTCACTGCTGGACAATCCGGACCGGCTGGCCGAGCAGGACCCGGGCGGGATGCTCCGGTTCACCGCCTCGGCCGGCGCGCAGGTGCGTGAGTCGGCGGCGCTGGCCGCCGAGGCGAACCTGACCGTGCTCGCCGACGAGGGCCGCCCGCGGGCGGTGGTCATCGCGGGCATCGGCACCGCCGGGCGTACCGGTGACGTGCTGGCCACGGTGGCCGGGCCGCGTTGCCCGGTGCCGGTGATCCCGCACCGCAGCGCCGGGGTGCCGGGCTGGGTCGGTGCGGCGGACGTGGTGATCGCGGTGAGCGCCTCCGGCCGCAGCCCCGAGGCGCTGGGCGCCGCCGAGGCCGCCCACCGGCGGGGCGCCCGCCTGGTTGCCGTGGGCGCCCCGGACTCGCAGCTCCAGTCGGTGGCCGAGCGGGCCCGCGCGCCCTTCATTCCGGTGCCCCGGCGCGCTCCGGCCCGGGCCAGTCTCTGGGCGCTCACCGTGCCGGTCCTGCTCGCCGCCCGTACGCTCGGGCTCGTGAAGGTCAACGAGGCGGACCTGGCCGAGACCGCGGCCCGGCTGGACGCCGACGCCGACCGGTGCCGGCCCACCGCCGAGTCCTTCGTGAACCCGGCGAAGTCGCTGGCCCTGGGCCTGTCCGGGTCGATCCCGATCGTCTGGGGCTCGTCGCCGCTGGCCACCGTGGCGGCCCGCCGCTTCGGCGACACGCTCTCCGCCAACGCCCGCTATCCGGTGGTCACCGGGGCGCTGGGCGAGGCGGGCCGGGGGCGGGTCGGCCTGCTCGACGGCGTCTTCGGCGGTCTGGTCGAGGGGGAGCGGGACATCTTCGCCGACCCCGAGGAGACCGACGGCGACGCCACCCGGCTGCGGCTGGTGCTGCTGCGCGACGGCGGCCTCAACGCCGAGGACGACACCGACGAGCCGCTGGCCGTGGAGGAGCGCCGCGCCGACGCGGTGCAGACCCTCGCCGAGCGGCGCGGCGTGCGCTGCGACGTGGTCACCGCCGAGGGCGGGTCGGCGCTGGAGCGGCTCGCCTCGTTGATGGCGGTCCCGGATTTCGCCTCGGTCTACCTCGCCCTGGCACACGGACTGGACCCGATGGCCGTGCCGGCCATCACCGAGATGAAGGAGCTGGCGAACCAGTGAGCACGTGCGGCATCGGGCGGGGAGAGGCATGAGCGCCAACGGTGGGACGCGGGCGATCGTCGCCGCCCTGGCGGCCAACATCGGCATCGCCGTCACCAAGTTCATCGCGTTCCTGCTGACCGGCTCCTCGTCGATGCTGGCCGAGTCGATCCACTCGGTCGCCGACTCGGGCAACCAGGGCCTGCTGCTGCTCGGCGGCCGGCGGGCCAAGCGCGAGGCCACCCCGGAACACCCGTTCGGGTACGGCCGGGAGCGCTACATCTACGCGTTCATCGTGGCGATCGTGCTGTTCAGCGTCGGTGGCCTCTTCGCGCTCTACGAGGCGTACCACAAGGCGCAGCACCCGGAGCCGATCACCGACTGGCAGTGGGTCCCGGTGGCGGTGCTGGTGATCGCGATCGCCATGGAGAGCTTCTCGTTCCGGACCGCCATCAAGGAGTCCAACCACATCCGGGGCAGCCAGTCCTGGGTGCGGTTCATCCGCCGGGCCAAGGCCCCGGAGCTGCCGGTGGTGCTGCTGGAGGACTTCGGCGCGCTGGTCGGTCTGGTCTTCGCGCTGTTCGGCGTGGGGATGACGCTGATCACGGGCGACGGCATCTGGGACGCGGCCGGCACCGCGATGATCGGCGTACTGCTGGTGATCATCGCGATCACGCTGGCCATCGAGACCAAGAGCCTGCTGCTCGGCGAGGGTGCGGAACGCCACGATCTGGCGAAAATCGAGCAGGCCGTGACCGAGGGGCCGGAGGTCGAGCGCATCATCCACATGAAGACGCTCTACCTGGGCCCGGAGGAGCTGATGGTGGCCGCGAAGATCGGGGTGTCGGCCTGCGAGACCGCCGAGGAGCTGGCTCGGGGCATCAACGCCGTCGAGGCGCGGATCCGCGCCGCCGTGCCGATCGCCCGGGTCATCTACCTGGAGCCGGACATCTACAGCGTGGCGGCGGACCGCGCGGGCACCGGGCAGGCCGCGCCCACGGCCGTCCCGCAGCCCGACCCGGAATCCGGCAGCGACGGGACCGCCGGACGGCCCGGGAGCTGACGTGGAGCTGCTGCAGGGCCGGATCCGGGACTACGCCTGGGGCTCCCGCACCGCGATCGCCGAGTTGCAGGGGCGCCCGGTGCCGAGCGCCGGGCCGGAGGCCGAGCTGTGGCTGGGCGCCCACCCGGGTGCCCCGGCCACGGTGGACCGGGCGGGCAACCCGGTCGACCTCACCGATCTGCTGGTCGCCGAGCCGGCCCACTGGCTGGGCGAGCACCTGGTCGGGCGGTTCGGCACCCGGCTGCCGTTCCTGTTGAAGGTGCTGGCGGCGGACGCCCCGCTGAGCCTCCAGGCGCATCCGAACGCCGAGCAGGCCCGGGCCGGGTACGCCGCGGACGCGGACCGGGTGAACTACGTCGACCCGTACCACAAGCCGGAGCTGCTGGTCGCGCTCTCGGAGTTCGAGGCGCTCTGCGGGTTCCGGGACCCGGCCGAGTCGGCGGCGGCGATCGGGGCGTTCGGCGTACCCGCGCTGGAGCCGGTGGTGGCGGCGCTGCGTACCGGGCCGGCGGGGCTGCGCGAGGCCGTACGCCTGCTGCTGAGCTGGCCGGCGGCGGAGCGCGCCGGGCTGGTGGCGGACGTGCTGGCGGCGCAGGTCGCCGGGCCGGACGCCGAGCTGGCCCGCGCGCTGGCGGTCGACTACCCGGCCGACCCCGGCGTGGTGGTGGCGCTGCTGCTGCACCACGTCCGGCTGGCGCCCGGCGAGGCGATCTGGATGCCGGCCGGCAACCTGCACGCCTACCTGCGCGGCACGGGCGTGGAGATCATGGCGGCCAGCGACAACGTGTTGCGCGGCGGGCTCACCCCGAAGCGCGTGGACGTGGACGAGCTGCTGCGGGTGCTGCGCTTCGAGGTGCTCGACGAGCCGGTGGTGCGGCCGGAGCCGGTGGCGCCCGGCGTGGTGACCTGGCCGGTGCCGGTGGACGACTTCGCGCTGCACCGGGTCGAGGTGACGCCCGGCGGCCCGGAGGCGCGGCTGGCGCTGCCCGGCCCGCGGGTGGTGCTCTGCCGCGCCGGCAAGCTCACCGTGGACGACGGGGTGGGCCGGGTCACCCTGGCGGCCGGCCAGGCGGCGATCGGCGCCGCGGCGGGCGGCCCCCTGGTGCTCGGCGGCGACGGCGAGGCGTTCGTCGCCACCGCGGGCGCGCGCTGAGCGAGCAAGTCCGACTTTCCCGAAACGGCTTGACGGCCCAGTCACTCGGTGTGACTCTATGGGTACGCAGCGTTGTCGCGACGAAGGTCCGGTAACGCGCGGGGGAACCAAACCGGGGGGATGCACGGGGCGGCCGGGCCGTGAGCGGAAAGTCCGTTCACGACCGACCGCCCCGTGCGCTGTCCGCCGACCGGGCCGTTACCGCGTCGGCCAACCGGGCCGGGGAGAAGAAAGCCACGCGCGTAAGGTGGAAGGCTGCGCAGTCTTCGTTCGACAGGAGCTTCCATGACCAGCACCCTCCCGGCGGCCCCCCGTGGCGCGTCGTCCGGAGCCCGGCCGAGCACCCTCGCCGAGGGCGACTACAAGGTGGCGGATCTGTCGCTCGCCGCGTTCGGGCGTAAGGAGATCCGGCTCGCCGAGCACGAGATGCCCGGGCTGATGGCGATCCGGCGCGAGTTCGCCGAGGCCCAGCCGCTCGCCGGCGCCCGCATCACCGGCTCGCTGCACATGACCATCCAGACCGCCGTCCTCATCGAGACCCTTGTCGCGCTCGGCGCGCAGGTCCGCTGGGCGTCCTGCAACATCTTCTCCACCCAGGACCACGCCGCCGCCGCGATCGTCGTCGGCCCGGAGGGCACCCCCGAGGCCCCGGCCGGCGTGCCGGTCTACGCCTGGAAGGGCGAGAGCCTGGAGGAGTACTGGTGGTGCACCGAGCAGGTGCTCACCTGGCCCGACGGGCAGGGCCCGAACATGATCCTCGACGACGGCGGCGACGCCACCCTGCTCGTGCACAAGGGCGCCGAGTTCGAGAAGGCCGGTGTCGTGCCGCCGGTCGAGTCCGCCGACTCCGAGGAGTACGCGGTCATCCTCCAGCTGCTGCACCGCTCGCTCGCCGAGGACGGCCAGCGCTGGACCCGGATCGCCGCCGGCATCAAGGGCGTGACCGAGGAGACCACCACCGGCGTGCACCGGCTCTACGAGATGCACCGCGCCGGCACCCTGCTCTTCCCGGCCATCAACGTCAACGACTCGGTGACCAAGAGCAAGTTCGACAACAAGTACGGCTGCCGCCACTCGCTCATCGACGGCATCAACCGCGCCACCGACGTGCTGATCGGCGGCAAGATGGCCGTCGTCATGGGCTACGGCGACGTGGGCAAGGGCTGCGCCGAGTCGCTGCGCGGCCAGGGTGCCCGGGTCGTGGTGACCGAGGTGGACCCGATCTGCGCCCTCCAGGCGGCCATGGACGGCTACCAGGTGGCCACCCTGGACGACGTGGTCGAGCAGGCCGACATCTTCATCACGGCGACCGGCTGCTTCAACGTCATCACGCACGAGCAGATGGCCCGGATGAAGCACCAGGCCATCGTCGGCAACATCGGCCACTTCGACAACGAGATCGACATGGCCGGTCTGGCGAAGCGCTCCGACGTGACGCGGGAGAACATCAAGCCGCAGGTCGACGTGTGGCGCTTCGAGGACGGCCACGCCATCATCGTGCTCTCCGAGGGCCGCCTGCTGAACCTGGGCAACGCCACGGGCCACCCGAGCTTCGTGATGTCGAACTCGTTCGCCAACCAGACCATCGCCCAGATCGAGCTCTACACCAAGACCGACGAGTACCCGGTCGGCGTGTACGTGCTCCCCAAGCACCTGGACGAGAAGGTCGCCCGGCTGCACCTGGACGCGCTCGGCGCCAAGCTGAGCACCCTCACCAAGGAGCAGGCCGCCTACCTGGGCGTGTCCCAGGAGGGCCCGTTCAAGCCGGAGCACTACCGCTACTGAGTTCCGTGTCCGGAGGGGACCGGAGGCGGCCGCCGCGCGGCCGTCCCGGTCCCCTTCGCGTACGCGGGGCGAAGCGGCGGTGAGCTGCGCGTGTCGGGCTGCGGACGGTTCGGGTGATGTGGCCATGAACAACTTGACGGCCGACCCGATCAGGAGGAAGGTATGGCTGCCCTAAGTTAACTGAGGCGTGCCTTACCGACTACGGAGTACCGATGTTCGCCACGTACCTGATCGGCCTGCGCGAGGGCCTGGAAGCGACCCTGGTGGTCAGCATCCTGGTCGCCTTCCTCGTGAAGTCGCAGCGGCGTGACCGGCTGCCGCAGGTCTGGGCCGGGGTCGGCCTGGCCGTGGTGCTCTCCGTCGTCTTCGGCTGGCTGATCGAGTACACCTCGACGTCGCTGCTGGCCCGCTCCGAGGACCGCGAGCTGTTCGAGGCCGTCACCTCGGTGGCCGCCGTGGTCTTCGTGACCTGGATGATCTTCTGGATGCGCACGGCCGCCCGGACGATCGCCGGCGAACTGCGGGGCAAGCTCACCGAGGCGCTCGCCGTCGGCTCCCTCGCGGTCGCGGGCATGGCCTTCCTGGCGGTCATCCGGGAGGGCCTGGAGACCGCGCTCATCTTCTACTCCGCCGCGCAGAGCGCGGCCGGCGGCACCGGCGCCGGCGCGCTGCTCTCGCTGGCCGGCGGCGTCGCCACCGCCGTGGTGATCGGCTTCCTGCTCTACCGCAGCGCCCTGAAGATCAACCTCAGCAAGTTCTTCACCTGGACCGGCGCGCTGCTGATCCTGGTCGCCGCCGGCATCCTCAAGTACGGCGTGCACGACTTCCAGGAGGCCGGCGTGCTGCCCGGCCTGAACAACCAGGCCTTCGACATCTCCTCGACGCTCGACCCGAACGCCTGGTACGGCGCGCTGCTCGCCGGCATGTTCAACATCACCGCCGCACCCACGGTGCTGGAGACGATCGCCTGGGTGGCCTACGCGGTCCCGGTGCTCGTGCTCTTCCTGCGCAAGCCGGCCGCCCCGGCCCGGCCCGCCGCACCCGCCGCCCCGCCGGCCCCGGCCACCGAGGCCGCGAGCACGCCGGCCGGGCCCGCCGCCACCGAGGCTTCCACCGACACCGCGCCCCAGCGCGCCTGACCCGCCCGTTCTCGAGGAGACATCACCGATGCGTACCACTCGACTCGTCGTGCCCGCTGCCGCCGGGGTGCTCGCCCTCGCGGGACTGGCCGGTTGCGGGGGCGGTGACGACTCCGACGCCAAGGCCGGGGGCCCGATCGCCGTCAAGGCCACCGACAGCGCCTGCGAGGTCGACAGCACCGAGATCGAGGCCGGCCAGGTCACCTTCAAGGTGACCAACAACGGGTCCAAGGTCAACGAGTTCTACGTCTACGCCGCCGGCGACCGGGTGATGGGTGAGGTCGAGAACATCGCTCCCGGGCTGAGCCGCGAGCTGCGCGTCGAACTGCCCGCCGGCACGTACGAGACCGCCTGCAAGCCCGGCATGAGCGGCCGCGGCATCCGGGGCGCGCTGAAGGTCAGCGGCACCGTCGCGACCGTCGCCCCCGACGCCGCGCTCAGCCAGGCCACCGCCAGCTACCAGCGCTACGTGCAGAGCCAGACCGGCGCGCTGCTCACCAGGACCGAGGAGTTCGTGGCCGCGGTCAAGGCCAACGACGTGGCCAAGGCCAAGGACCTGTACCCGGTGGCCCGCACCTACTGGGAGCGGATCGAGCCGGTCGCCGAGAGCTTCGGCGACCTCGACCCGAAGATCGACGGCCGCGAGGAGGTCGTCGAGGAGGGCATGCAGTTCACCGGCTTCCACCGGATCGAGAAGGACCTGTGGACCACCGGTGACGTCAGCAAGGACGGCGCCATCGCCGACCAGCTCCTCGTCGACGTGAAGGCGATCGTGGCCAAGGCCAACGCCGAGAAGCTCACCCCGCTCCAGCTCGCCAACGGCGCCAAGGCGCTCCTCGACGAGGTCGCCAGCGGCAAGATCACCGGCGAGGAGGAGCGGTACTCGCACACCGACCTCTGGGACTTCAACGCCAACCTGGAGGGCTCGAAGGCGGCCATCGCCGCGCTGCGCCCCGCCCTGGAGCAGCGCTCGCCCGACCTGGTCAAGCAGCTCGACACCGAGTTCGCCGCCGTCGAGACCGCCCTCGGCAAGCACCGCGCCGGCGACGGCTGGAAGCTGCACACCCAGCTCAGCAAGGCCGAGCTCAAGGAACTGTCCGACAGCATCAACGCCCTGGCCGAGCCGATCAGCAAGGTTGCCGCGGTCGTCGCCCGATGACGACCGGGTCCGGAGGTGACGTGATGAGCGAGCCGAGCACCGACGAGACGACCCGCGGCGCCGGGGTGTCCCGGCGCCGGGCCATCACCCTGGCCGGAGCCGGCGTGGCCGGCGTCGCCGGGGTGGCGGTCGGCGCGGGTGCCCTGTTCGGCGGCGGCGACCAGGCGTCCGCCACCGAGACGGCGGCCGGCGCGGTCCCGTTCCACGGCGAGCACCAGGCCGGCATCATCACCCCGGCCCAGGACCGGCTGCACTTCGTCGCCTTCGACGTCATCACCAAGGACCGGGCCCGGCTCGTCGCGCTGCTCCAGGAGTGGACCGCCGCCGCGGCCCGGATGACCGCCGGCAAGGACGCCGGGCTGATCGGCGCGGTCGACGGCGTGCCGGAGGCCCCGCCGGACGACACCGGCGAGGCGCTCGGGCTGCCCCCGTCGCAGCTCACCATCACCGTCGGCTTCGGGCCGACGCTGTTCCGCGACGCCCAGGGCAAGGACCGGTTCGGCATCGCCGCCAAGCGGCCCGCCGCCCTGGCCGACCTGCCGCACTTCGCCGGCGACGCGCTCAAGCCCGAGCTCTCCGGCGGCGACATCTGCGTCCAGGCCTGCGCCAACGACCCGCAGGTCGCGGTGCACGCCATCCGCAACCTGGCCCGGATCGGCATGGGCGTGGTCAGCGTCCGCTGGTCGCAGCTCGGCTTCGGGCGTACCTCGTCGACGTCGCGGGGGCAGGCCACCCCACGCAACCTGTTCGGCTTCAAGGACGGCACCGCGAACCTCAAGGCCGAGGAGACCGACCTGCTCCGCGAGCAGCTGTGGGCGCAGCCCGGTGACGGCGCCGACTGGATGACCGGCGGGTCCTACCTGGTCACCCGCAAGATCCGGATGCTCGTCGAGACCTGGGACCGCAGCCCGCTGGCCGAGCAGGAGATGATCGTCGGGCGGACCAAGGGCAGCGGCGCGCCGCTCGGCAAGCGCGCCGAGTTCGACGAGCCGGACTTCGCCGCCAAGGGCGACGACGGCGAGCCGGTGATCGCCGAGACCGCGCACGTCCGGCTCGCCCACCCCGACCAGAACGACGGCGCCCGCCTGCTGCGCCGGGGCTACAACTTCGTGGACGGGTCGGACGGGCTGGGCCGGCTCGACGCCGGGCTCTTCTTCATCGCCTACCAGCGGGACCCGCGCAAGCAGTTCGTGCCGATCCAGACGCGGCTGGCCCGCAACGACGCCATGAACGAATACCTGCGGCACGTCTCCAGCGGCCTGTTCGCCTGCCCGCCCGGTGTCCGCGACGCCGCCGACTGGTGGGGCCGGGCGCTCTTCTCCTGACCGGTCAGCGCCTCGCCTCGACCGAGGTGGACTGTCCGCGTACCGGATCGGTCCGGGCGGGGACGGCGGGCGCCGGCGCGGCGGGCCGCAACAGGGTCGGGGCCGGCGCGGCCACGGGCGCGGGCGCCAGCTCGGGCCACAGCGTGGCGGTGACCGCCCGCGCGCGGCCCAGCCGGTACGCGGCCCGGCGACCCCGCTCGGCCAGCACGGCGGCCAGGTACGCCGGTTCGGGCGCGACCCACGGCGGGGGCGGCGCGGTGACCGCGGCGACCTCGGCCCACAGTTCCCGTCCCAGCCGGATCCGGTCGGGCTGCGCGAGCTGGTGCAACCGGCCCAGGTACTGCCGGACGGCCAACGCCAGCCCGTCGTCCAGGCGGGTCAGGTCGAGGGTGCCGGCCCAGCCGAGCAGCGGCGGCACGGGCGGCGGGCCCGGCCGCCATCCCCCGACGCTGCGGGTGTGCACCACGAGCGTCCCGGCCACCAGGTCGCCGAGCCGCCGCCCGCGCGGATCGGACAGCATCACCGTCACGCTCGCCGCCCAGCTCAGCAACGGCAGCACGAGCCCCGGCCACTCGACCGCCACGCCCACCAGCGCGCGGGTCAGCGACTGGCCGACGCCGACCGGGCCGCCGTCGGCGCGCACCACCCGGAGCCCCACGGCCAGCTTGCCCAGCGTCCGGCCGCCGGCGAAGCGCTCCATGAGCACCGGGTAGCCGACAAGCACCAGCACCAGCAGCACGAGCTGCATCCCGCCGGCCAGCGCGGCATCCATGACGTCCCCCGGCAGGCTCATCACCAGCACCGACAGCGCCGTGCCGAGCAGCAGCGCCACCACGAGCTGGGCCACGAGGTCGATCAGCAGGGCGAGCACCCGGGAGCCGAGCCGGGCCACCCGGACGTCCAGCTCCACGGCCTCGCCGCTGACCAGACCGGCGTCGGCCCACGGTGCCGGAGGGGGTGGTTGCGCGCGCACCCGCTCAGTGAACACTATGGGCGCCGGACGGGGGAGGGCTAGTGGATCTCGACGCGTACGTGGCCGAGCACGGCGCCGAGTGGCGGCGGCTGGAGCAGTTGACCGGCCGGCGCCGGCTGGACGCCGCCGAGGTGGACGAGCTGGTGGCGCTCTACCAGCGGGCCGCCACCCACCTCTCCGCCCTGCGCAGCCGGGCCCCGGAACCGGTGCTGGTCGGCCGCCTGTCCCACCTGGTGCTCGCGGCGCGGGCCCGGATCACCGGACGCCCCCGGCCCTCGTGGGCGGCCGTGGGCCGGTTCCTCGTCGCCGACCTGCCGGCCGCCCTCTACCGGGCCTGGCCCTGGTGGTGCGCGGTGGCCACCGGGTTCAGCGCGCTCACCGCGTTCCTCATCTGGTTCGTCGCCGGGCACCCGGACACCGCTGCCGCGTTCATCGGCGCCGAGGCGGCCCGGCAGCTCGTCGACTCCGGCTTCGCCGGCTACTACACCGAGTTCACCGCGCCGACCTTCGCGTTCCACCTGTGGACGCACAACGCCTGGCTGGCCGCCCAGTGCCTGGCCGCCGGTGTGCTGGTGGTGCCGGTGCTCTGGCTGCTCTGGCAGAACGCGCTGAACATCGGCGTGGTCGGCGGGGTGATGGTCTCCTACGGCCGGGCCGACGTGTTCTTCGGCATGATCACCCCGCACGGGCTGCTCGAACTGACCGGCATCTACGTGGCGGCCGGGGTCGGGCTGCGGACCGCCTGGGCCTGGATCGCGCCGCCGGCGCACCTGAGCCGGGGCCGGGCCGTCGCGGAGGCGGGCCGCTCGGCCATCGTGGTCGCCGCCGGCCTGGTCGGGCTCTTCGCGGTCTCCGCGCTGCTGGAGGCGTTCGTGACCCCGGCGCCGCTGCCGGTCGCCGTCCGGGTGGCGATCGGCGCCACGGTCTGGCTGGCCTTCCTCGCGTACGCGCTGCTGCTCGGCGGGCGGGCCGTCAGAGCTGGCCGAGGGACTTGAGCCGCAGGTAGGTGTCGGCGACCGCCGGGGCGAGCCGGTCGGCGGGAGCGTCCACCACGGTCACCCCGTGCCGGGACAGGGCGGCCCGGACGCGGTCCCGCTCGGCGAGGGCCCGCCAGGCCGCCGCCGCGGCGTACGCGTCGTCGAGGCTCGCGGGCGGGGCCGTGGTGAGCCCGGCCAGCACCGGGTCGTGTACGGCCGCGAGCACCACCCGGTGCCGGGCGGCCAGCCGGGGCAGCACCGGCAGCAGGCCCTCGCCGAGCGCGCCGGCCTCCAGGGCGGTGAACAGCACCACGAGGCTCCGCTGCCGTTCGCGGCGCAGCACCTCGCCGGCGATCAGCTCGAAGTCGGTCTCCACGAGCGCCGGCTGCAGCGGTGCGACCGCGTCCACCAGCCGGGCGAGCAGCGCGGGCCGGCCGCTGCCGGTCACCCGGGCCCGGATCGCGGTGTCGGCGGCGAGCAGGTCGACCCGGTCGCCGGCCCGGGCGGCCAGCGCGGTGAGCAGCAGCGCCGCGTCGATCGCGGTGTCCAGGCGGGGCTCGTCGCCGAGCCGGACCGCCGAGGTGCGGCCGGTGTCGAGCACGCAGACCAGGCGCCGGTCCCGCTCCGGCCGCCAGGTGCGGACCAGCACGTCCGAGCGGCGGGCGCTGGCGCGCCAGTCGATCGAGCGCACGTCGTCGCCGACCACGTACTCGCGGAGGGTGTCGAACTCGGTGCCGTGGCCGCGCCCCCGGGTCACCTGGACGCCGTCGATGATCCGCAGCCGGGCCAGCTTCTCGGGCAGGTGCCGCCGCGAGTCGAAGCGGGGCAGCACGCGCAGCGTCCACGGTGGCGTGGCCGGGTGGCCGGCGCGCTGCCGGAACGCCAGCCGCAGCGGCCCGAGCGACCGCACGGTCAGCGCCACGGCGGGCCGGTCGCCCCGCCGGGCCGGGGTGAGCCGGACCGGCAGGGCGGTCGTGCCGCCCGGCGCGACGGTGTGCACCCGCCCGGCGGGGAGGTCGGGCCGCGCCCCGGCCGAGGGCACCCAGGCGTCGCGCACCTGGGCGCGCAGGGTGCGGGCGGAGGTGTTGGCCAGGTGCAGGGTGACCGTGGCGGTGCCGCCGAGCCGGACCGCCCGGTCGCCGGCGCGGGTGGCGGTGAGCCCGTGCAGCGGCGCCGCGAGCAGCCAGTCGAGGGCGACCAGCAGCAGCACCGCCGCGGTCAGCACGGCGACGCCGGCGAACGGCGCCGGCCAGGCCGGCAGGGTCACCGCGCTCGCCGCGAGCAGCAGGCCCGCCCGCCAGGTCATCGGGGCGTGGGCACGGTGGCCAGCACCGCGTCCAGCACGGCGTCCACGGTCACGCCCTCCAGTTCCACCTCCGGGCGCAGCCGGAGGCGGTGCCGCAGGGTGGGCCGGGCGACGGCCTTCACGTCGTCCGGGGTGACGTGGTCCCGGCCGGCCAGCCAGGACCACGCCTTCGCGGTGGCGAGCAGGGCGGTGGCGCCCCGGGGCGAGGCGCCCAGCTCCAGTGCCGGCGCGACCCGGGTGGCCCGGCACAGGTCCACGATGTAGCCGAGCACCGGCTCGGCCACGTGCACCGCGTGCACGGCCGCCCGGGCGGCGGCCAGGTCGGCCGCGGTGGCCACCGGGCGTACGCCGGCCGCGCGCAGGTCGCGGGGGTCGAAGCCGGCGTGGTGCGCGCGGAGCACGCCCAGTTCCTCGTCCCGGCCGGGCAGCGGCACGGTCAGCTTGAGCAGGAACCGGTCGAGCTGGGCCTCGGGCAGCGGGTAGGTGCCCTCGTACTCGACGGGGTTCTGGGTGGCCGCCACGATGAACGGGTCGGGCAGCGGGCGGCGCTCACCCTCGACGGAGACCTGCCGCTCCTCCATGACCTCCAGCAGCGCCGACTGGGTCTTCGGCGGGGTGCGGTTGATCTCGTCGGCGAGGAGCAGGTTGGTGAAGACCGGCCCCTCCCGGAAGGTGAAGGCGGCGGTGCGCGGGTCGAAGATCAGTGACCCGGTGACGTCGCCCGGCATCAGGTCGGGGGTGAACTGCACCCGCTTGGACTCCAGGTCCAGCGCGGTGGCCAGGGTCCGCACCAGCAGCGTCTTGGCCACCCCGGGCACGCCCTCCAGCAGCACGTGCCCCCGGCAGAGCAACGCGATGACCAGGCCGGTGACCACGGCGTCCTGGCCGACGACGGCCTTGGCCACCTCGGCTCGCAGCCGGTGCAGGGCGGCGCGCGCGTCGGGCTGCGCGGTGGGCGACGCGGCGGCGATGACGGGTCCGGTCACCGGGGGTCTCCTTCGGTCGGGTGGGGGGCCAGGGTACGGGCCAGGGCGTCCAGGTCGCGGGCCAGCTCCAGCAGCTCGCGGTCGTTCTCCGGGGCGGCGCCGTGCAGCAGCTCGGCCACCCGCTCGGGGTCCGCGTCCGCGTGTGCCGCGACCCGGGCGGCCACCTCGTCGGGCGGCGTGTCCGCGGGCAGGTTGAGCCGGGGCAGCAGGCGGTCCAGCGCGGCGGCGCGCAGCGTCGCGGCGGTGGCGTCCCGGGCGCCGGCCCGGCGGTGGAGGCGGGCCCGGCCGAGCACCGTCTCCGCGGCGCGGACCGTCACCGGCAACGGCTCCGACACGGGCGGGCCGAGACGGCGGCCCCGCCACAGCACCAGCAGCAGCCCGGCCACGGCGAGCTGCGCCAGCACCGCCCAGAACCAGGGCGGGAACGCGTCCCAGAGCGGGTTGTGCCAGGTCGGCGGCGGGTCCGCCCGGTCGTTCCCGCGGCCTCCGTTGCGCCGGGGCAAGGGTGTCCCGTCGTCGTCCGGAGTCGGCGACCAGCTCGGGCCGGTCGGTGCCGGCGCGGCGCCGGGCAGGTCGAGCCAGACCAGCGGGCGGTCGCCGCCGAGCAGGCCGGTGGCGAGGGCGCGGTTGCCCCACTCGTCGATCCGGTCGTTGCGGAACGGGTCGCTGGCGCCGACCACCACCACCTCGGTGCCCCAGGAGATCCGGCGCAGCGCGCCCGCGTAGCACCGGTCGGTGCCGGACGGCCCGGCGTACCGCTGGTGGTCCACGGCGGCGGTGCCGGCGCGGAGCGCCTCGGGCAGCCGGCAGGGCGTGCCGTCGGCCTCGGGTGGCACGGCCCGGGTGGCCCATCGGCGGTCGGTGGGCTCCAGCGGCACGCCCAGGCCGGTCAGCACCCGGCGGGACGGCTCGACCAGCACCAGCCGGCTGCCGGGCGGGAGCGCGGTCAGTGCGGCAAGGGTGGCCGGGTGCACCAGGTCCGGGGCGGGCACGAAGAGGGTGGTGGGACCCGCTCCGGCGGACCGCAGGGCGGCCGGCGTGTCGGTCGCCCGGCGGATCGGCACGCCCTGCGCGCGCAGCGCCTCGGCCAGCCGGCTGCCCCCGTCGTCGCCGGTGGCGGCCGGGGCCAGGAAACCCCGGTCCGTCGGGTCGGGCTGGTCCACGGCGTGCAGGACCAGGGTGGTCACGATGAGCAGCACGGCCAGCCCGACGGGGACCACCACGCGGTGCCACCGGCGGCGGGGCGCGGGCGCGGCCGCCGGGCGGGCGGGGTCGAGGGTGGCGGTCACCGGGCGCTCCCCTCGGCGGCCAGCTCGCGGTGCAGGTCGGCGGCGAGGTCGCGCATCCGGTGGTCGTGCGCGGCGGTGGCCGGGCGCTGGGCGTACCAGAGGTCGGAGAAGATCGCCCCGGCGGTGTGCAGGGTGGGGTGAACGTCGGGCCGGACCCGGGCCACGGCCGCGGTCAGCTCGGTGACGGTCAGCCCGGGGCGGGGCTCGACGAGCTGGCGCGCCACGAGGAGGCGGACCATCTCGCGCAGCCGTTCCCGGACCGCCTCGGCGTACCGGCCCTCGGCGGCGAGTCGGTCGGCGAGGTCGGCCGGGGCGGCGGTCGCCGGCTCGGGCGACCGGGGCGCGGGCACCGGCACCGCCGGCACGTCCGGCCGGGCCCGGCGCCGCCGCCGGGGCAGCCGCAGCTTCGGCAGCCGGAACCGGGGGAGCCGGAGTCGAGGGAGCCGGGGTCGGGGCAGCCGGGGCCGGGCGAGCCGGGGCAGCCGCCGGGGCACCCAGGCCGGGAAGAAATACCAGGCCAGCGCGAGCAGCAGGGCCCCCGCCAGCAGGAGCAACGCCGCCAACGGCAGCGGTACGGCGTCTCCCAGCGCGGCGACCGTCTCGGTCCACCACCGGCTCACCGCTGCACCGCCAGCAGGACGGGCTCCGGGGCCGGGGTGCGGGACAGCCGGATGTCCAGCCCCTCGGTGCGCATCCGGGTCTCCAGGTGCAGCACCGCGTCCAGGCAGGCCAACGCGGGATACGCGACCGCGTTCACCGCCACCCAGGCGACGGTGGCGACCGGCAGCGCCCAGGCGGAGACGTCGAAGAGGCCCAGCAGCCCGAGGCCGTGGTAGACACCCAGCCCGATGCCCAGCCGGATGAGCCACCACCCCAGGTAGCCGAGCAGCCGGATGGCGGCGGCGCGCCCGCCGACCCGGACCGCGAGCCGCAGCGCCCGCCCCGGCGCCCGGTGCTCCGGCACCCGGTCCACCACGAGCACCGGCACCACCGCGCCGAGCAGCCCGTACGCGACGAACCAGGCCGGCCCGGCCAGCCCGGCGAGCAGGACGGTGCACCCGACGGCGGCCGCGGCCAGCAGGGTGGCGCCCCAGCGGGCGCCGCGCAGCAGCTCGCGCGGCCCGGTGCGGCGGCCCAGCAGCGCGGCCCCGGCGCCCCGGGCGGCCGGATTGCCGAGCAGCGCGATGATCATGGCCTCGGTCCCGGCGCCGACGGCGAGCAGCAGCCAGTACCACCCGAACCGGTCCGGATCCGGCCACCACTCGGGCGGCCGGGCGCCGGCCAGCACCCGCACCGGATGCAGCAGGGCCTGCTCCCCGAGGGCCAGCAGGACGGCCGGCGGGACGAGCACCCGGGCCTGGTCACGCAGCAGCAGGACAGCCGAGTCGAGCAGCTCGCCGACGGTCAGCGGGCGGCGCGGGAGCACCGCGGTCGGGCCGGCGTCGGGCACGGGCACTCCTGGCGGGCGGGTGGAGGTGGCGGGCGGCGACACACCCGAGGGATCATGGTTGCACGGCGCGTCCGCGTCCGGTGGACCCGTCCGCCGCGACGCGCCACGCGGGCGGCCACGCCGTCAGCTGTGGTGCCGGACCGCCCTCGGCGCTACGGTGCCGTGAAGACGCCGAACCCTCCAAGCGAACGGGGATGGAACGATAAACCCCATGAGAGCCCGGGTACTGGTGGTCGACGACGACCCCGCACTCGCCGAGATGCTCGGCATCGTCCTGCGCAGCGAGGGCTTCGTGCCCTCCTTCGTCGCGGACGGGGAACGGGCACTGGCCGCATTCCGTGACAGCCGGCCCGACATCGTCCTGCTCGACCTGATGCTCCCCGGCATGAGCGGCATCGACGTGGCGCGGGCCATCCGGGGTGAGTCCGGCGTGCCGATCGTGATGCTGACCGCCAAGAGCGACACGGTCGACGTGGTGCTCGGGCTGGAGTCCGGGGCCGACGACTACGTGGTCAAGCCGTTCAAGCCCAAGGAGCTGGTGGCCCGGATGCGGGCCCGGCTGCGCCGTGGCGAGGACGTGGCGCCGGAACTGCTCACCATCGGCCCGCCCGGCAACCAGATCACCATCGACGTGCCGGCGCACACGGTCAGCCGGGACGGCGAGGAGGTGAAGCTGACCCCGCTGGAGTTCGACCTGCTGGTCGCACTCGCCCGCAAGCCGCGCCAGGTCTTCACCCGCGAGGTGCTGCTGGAGCAGGTCTGGGGCTACCGGCACGCCGCCGACACCCGCCTGGTCAACGTGCACGTGCAGCGGCTGCGCGCCAAGATCGAGCCGGATCCGGAGCGACCCGAAATCATCCTCACCGTGCGAGGCGTGGGCTACAAGGCAGGCACCGGATAGCCTGGTCAGCACTGTGGTGACCTCCCCTTCCCCCGACTCGCCGACCCCCGCGTCCCGCCGGCTCTCCGCCGCGCGGGCGCTGTGGCGTGTCCTGGCCGGCCGCGCGGCCCGGTTCGCCGCCGGCGCGCACCAGACCTGGCGGAGATCACTCCAGCTTCGTGTGGTGACCATCACGCTGGTGGCGTCCAGCCTGCTGGTGGGCGGTTTCGCCTACCTGATCGCCGACAAGCTCACCAACATCCTGCTGGAGAACGCCGAGACCGACGTCCTGCTGCGGCTGCAGAACGGCAGCGACTACGCCTCGAAGCAGTTCAACCTCTACAGCCAGCCGCAGGAGGCCCAGCTCCAGGACACCATCGACGGCACGGTCAACTACCTGGCCGGCGGTGACCCGGCGCAGACCAGCGGCGTGGTGGTGGCCATCACGGCCGACAGCTTCGCGGGCTTCATCGAGCCGCGCACCTCGCCGGACGTGCAGGTGCGGCCGCTGATCAGCCCGGAGCTGCGGGCGTCGGTGGCGGCCGGGAACGTCGCCCACCAGGTCCGCACCGGCACCCTCGACGGCGAGCGCACCAAGTACCTGGTCTACGGCTCGCCGGTGCCGACCCGGTTCGGGCAGCTGGAGCTCTACTACCTCGTGCCGCTGACCCGGCAGGACGCCACCGCGGCCGACGCCCGGGCCACCGTGGTCGCCACCGGCGTGGCCCTGGTGCTGCTGCTCGGCCTGCTGGCCGCCCTGGTCACCCGCCTGGTGGTGACCCCGGTGCGGGTGGCGGCCCGGACCGCCCAGCGGCTCTCCGCGGGCCTGCTGGACCAGCGGATGGTGGTCAACGGCGAGGACGACCTGGCCCTGCTCGCCGCCTCGTTCAACCAGATGGCGACCAACCTGCAACGGCAGATCCTCCGGCTGGAGGAGATGTCCCGGCTGCAACGCCGGTTCACCTCCGACGTCTCCCACGAGCTGCGGACACCGCTCACCACGGTCCGGATGGCCGCCGACCTGATCTTCGCCGAGCGGGACGAGTTCGACCCGGCGGTGGCGCGCAGCGCCGAACTGCTCCAGGCCGAGCTGGACCGGTTCGAGGAACTGCTCACCGACCTGCTGGAGATCAGCCGCTTCGACGCCGGCTTCGCCATGCTCGACAGCGAGCCGACCGACCTGGTGCCGGTGGTGCACCGGGTGACCGAGCGCCTGGCCGGGCTGGCCGAGCGGGTCGGGGTGGCCATCGAGCTGGATCTTCCGGAGAGCCCGGTGATCGCCGAGGTCGACCCGCGCCGGGTGGAGCGGGTGCTGCGCAACCTGGTCGGCAACGCGGTCGAGCACGGCGAGGCCAAGCCAGTGCGGATCACCCTGGGCGTGGACCAGAGCGCGGTGGCGATCACGGTGCGGGACCACGGCGTCGGGCTCAAGCCGGGCGAGGAGAAGCTGGTCTTCAACCGGTTCTGGCGGGCCGACCCGTCCCGGGCCCGGCAGACCGGCGGCACCGGGCTGGGCCTGTCGATCAGCCTCGAGGACGCCCGGCTGCACGGCGGCTGGCTGGAGGCGTGGGGGGCGCCCGGTCAGGGCGCCCAGTTCCGGCTGACCCTGCCGGCCCGCGCCGGCGACCGGCTGACCACCTCGCCGCTGCGGCTGGTGCCGGCCGACGCCACGCTGCCGTTCGGCGGCCCGCGCAGCGGCGGCCCGCTCGCCATCGGGCCGGGCAGCGACGTGGGCGCCCTGGCCATCGGGCCGGCGGAGCCGGGCGACCGTGCGGAGGTGGCACCGTGAGGAATGAGCTCACCCTGAGGCGGCGGCTGCTGACGGCGCTGGTGGCCGGTGCGCTGCTGCCCGCCGCGCTGGTCGGCTGCGGCATCCCGGACCGCACCGAGGTCCAGGTCGACGGCCGGGGTCCGGCGGGCGAGCCGGGCACGCTGAACGGCAGCGGCAGCCAACCGCCGACCCGCAGCGCGACCGAGGATCCGAAGCAGTTCATCACCGAGTACCTGGACGCGGCGGCCGGTGAGCGGGAGCAGGCGTACGACCGGGTCAAGAAGTTCATCGCCAAGGAGGCCCAGGGCCGCCTGCCGAAGAAGAAGCAGAGCAGCGAGGTCGAGCTGACCGTGGTCAGGCTGCTGGAGTCCCCGGAGGCCCGGCTGCTGACCAACGAGGGCAACTGGGAGGTCACGGTACGGGTGCAACAGGTCGGCGTGCTCCGTGCCGACGGCACCCTGGACAAGCCGACGGCCCCGGAGACCGAGTACGAGTTCAAACTGCGTCGCGCCGATCCGGGCAGCCAGGGGCTCGTGATCACCAATCTGCCGAACGTGCTGCTGCTCAGCGTCACCGCGCTGCGCCAGTACTACGGCACGCACACCATCTACTTCTGGAACTCCGACCAGAGCCAGCTGGTGCCCGACTGGCGCTACCTGCCCAACGCGGTGCCCGTCGAGCGGCGGGTCACCGAGGTGGTGAGGTGGCTGGCCGGCGGCCCGTCCGAATGGCTCGCCCCCGGGGTGACCAGAGTGCCGGACGGCACCGCGCCGATCAACAACGCCACCGGCTCCGACCAGCGCTGGGAGGTCAACCTGACCATGCCGGTCGCCGACGACGACCGGCTCGCCAAGTTCGCCACCCAGCTCGCGTGGTCGCTGCCGGACCTGGAGGGTCAGCTCGACCTGAAGATCCAGAACCAGAAGCGGCGGACCATCGACCTGGAGCAGGAGCGGGCAGTCCACCCGCTCTACCCGAATCTGCGGGTCCCGGAGCGGTACTGCGTCTACGACGGGGCGATCCACCCGCTCGCCATCGGCAGCGAGCCGGTCGGCACGGTGCCGGTTGACGCCGACGCCAACCGGAACGTGGTGTCGGCGGCGCTCAGCAGGGCCGGGGACGAGGTGTTGGCGGCGTTGGTGGTCACCCGGTCGGACCAGAAGCAGCGGCTGATGGTCGGCACCGGCCCGGGTCCGGTGACGGAGTTCCACAGCAGCGCCCACGTCTACCGCTCGATCGGACGCCCGATCTGGCTGCGCTCCTCCGACAGACAGCACCCTTCCGGCCTGGTGGTGGCGGACGGCACGCTGTACCGCTTCGACGGCGCGGCCGGGATGAGCCCGTTGGCCGGCATGTCCCGTGCCGTCACCGCGGTGGCCGCCTCGCTCGACGGCCACCGGATCGCGCTGATCATGGGCGGCGCGCTCTACGTCGCACCGGTCAGCGTCGACGGTGGCGAGACCAACGTGGGCACGCCGCGACCGCTGACCACCCGGCTCACCAAGCTCACGGCCGTCGACTGGTACGCGGACAACCAGCTCGTCTTCGCCGGCAACGACGGCCGCCAGCCGGCGATCTACCAGACCTCGGTGGACGGGGCCGTCGAGACCCCGCTCATCCGGGACACCAGCGCTCCGGTGTCCCACCTGGCCGCCTACCCGGGAGGCCCGTCCGGGCCGCTGCCCTCCTTCTCGTACATGTACCAGGCCACCGTGGCCTACCGGAACAACCCGGTCGGGACGAAGATCGAGCGAAGCCAGGTACGGGACGTGGCCGACGGTGCCAAGCAGTCGGATCCGAGCGTCCCCTTCTTCTTCTACTGAGAGGTGCCGGTGCCGGACCTCGGCCGCGTGTGGTCGGATCTGACCGACCTGGTGCTGCCGGCCGGGTGCGCCGGCTGCGGGGAGCGCGTGCCGGGCCTGCGGCAGGGCTTCTGCCCGGACTGCGTGCGTGACCTGGAGGCACTGACCCCCGCGCCGACCCGGCCCGACCCGGCCCCGGCCGGCCTGCCGCCGTGCGTCGCCCTCGGCCCGTACGCGGGGGCGCTGCGCAACGGGCTGCTGGCGTACAAGGAGCGGGGCCGGCACGGGCTGGCCCGGCCGCTGGGCGCGCTGCTCGCCGAGGTGGTCGCCGCCGCCGTGGGCCCGCGAGGCCCGGTGACCCTGGTGGCGGTGCCGGACACCGCGCGGGCGGCCCGGGCCCGCTACGGCGACCACCTGGACCGGCTGGCCCGCCACGCGGCGGGCCGGCTGGGCGCGGCCGGGTGGCCGGTCCGGGTGCTCCGGCCGCTGCGCGCGTCGCCCCGCCCGGATTCGGTGGCGCTGGACAGTGCCGGCCGGGCCGCGGCGGCCGAGACGGCGTTCCGGCTGCGCCGGTCCGGCGGGGTGGCCGGTGCGGTGGTGCTGCTGGACGACATCGTCACCACGGGGGCCACGCTGGCGGCGGTGAGTCGGGTCCTGCGCGGGGCGGGAATGACGCCAAAGGCCGCGGCCGTGCTCGCCGCAACGCAAAAGCGGCACCATCAGTAACGCTTCGTGTTTCCGTTTCACCCCATGGTGTATGAGCTGTTAAATTTCGCGGCCTCTCCCGGCAACTAGGGGTGACTGGTGGCCGAACAGGAGTTAGCGTTTTCGTGTCGGGGGTAGGAGGGTTGCCAACCTTCCCCCGGCACTGGAAGGAGGCGTAGCCGTACACCATCGGTCGACGCCGAACGGGGTTCTCCCAGGGCGCGTCGACCGGAAGATCCGGACCGAACGACCGTCCGAACAAGGGAGGTCACGTGGACATCGTGGTCAAGGGCCGTAACGTCGAAGTGCCGGACCATTACCGGGTGCACGTAGCCGAGAAACTCGCAAAGATCGAACGCTACGACCACAAGCTCATTCGCGTGGACGTCGAGTTGTTCCACGAGCGCAATCCGCGCCAGGCCGATCATTGCCAGCGGGTGGAAATCACCTGCGTGACGCGCGGTCCGGTGATCCGGGCCGAGGCCTGCACGAACGATTTCTACAGCGCGCTGGACGCCGCCATCGCCAAGCTGGACACCCGCTTCCGCCGGGCGGCCGACCGCCGCCGCGTGCACCGGGGCCGGCACGCGCCGCTCTCCGTCGCCGCCGCCACCGCCGACCTGCCGGTGGCCGACCTCGACGGGCCCGGCCTCGCGGCGCTGAACGGGCACGGGACGGCCACCGCCGTCGCGGAACGGCCCGACGAGAGTGGCTACGAGGAACCCGACGACCAGCCGTGGCACATCGCGCGGGCGAAGGTGCACCCCGCCGAGCCGATGACGGTCGACGACGCGTTGTTCCAGATGGAACTGGTCGGCCACGACTTCTACCTGTTCCAGGACAAGGAGTCCGGCCGCCCGAGCGTGGTCTACCGCCGGCACGCCTACGACTACGGGATCATCTCGCTCGACACCGGACCCTGACCACCGGTACGGACCGGCCGGAAGCCGTGGTGGGCGACCACCGCGGCTTCCGCCGTCAGCCGGCGCGGTCGCCCGGCAGCAGCCCGAAGACGACCGAGTCGATCCGGGTGCCGTCCGGGCCGGGAAGCCGGCCGCGCAGCAGCCCTTCCCGGCCGAAGCCGGCCTTCTCCAGCACCCGCTGCGAGGCGATGTTCTCCGGCCGCGTGCCGGCCCAGAGCCGGGCCAGCCCGACGTCGAAGGCCCAGCCGGCCACCAGGCCCACCGCCCGGGTGGCCAGCCCCCGACCGCGCGCCTCGGGCAGCAGGCTGTAGCCGAGCATGGCCTGGCCGGTGCTCGGTTCGTCGTACACCAGCGCGCAGCCGCCCACCACGGCGCCGGTGGCCGCGTCCAGGACGGCGAGGTCGGCCGAGCGGCCGGCCAGCCAGTGGCTCTCCGCGCGGCGGCACCGCCGCTCGACCGAGTCCCGCGTCGGCGGGGCCGGCGGAACCCGGTTCACCACCACCTCCGGCAGCGTGTGCAGCCGGTACAGCGCCCCGGCGTCCGCCGGCAGGAGCCGGCGCAGCGTCACCACGCCGTCGGTGAGCCGGCCCTCGGGCAGGTCCGGCAGCAGCCGCGCGGTCGGCCCGGGCGGGTCATCGGCGAGGCGTACCCAGACGGCCAGGTCGTGCCGACCGTCGCGACCCTGGCCGGCCGACCGGCGTACCCCCTCGTGCCGGAACCCGGCCGCCAGCGCCACCCGCTGGCTGGCCGCGTTCTCCTCATGGGTGAGCAGTTCGAGCCGGACGGTGCCGGCGGCGAAGGCGGCCTCGGCCAGCGCGCGGGTGGCGGCCGTGGCGACGCCCCGGCCGCGCGCCCACGGCGCGACCCAGTAGCCGATCTCCGCCTGCCCGCGCTCCGCCAGCGGGTGGCTGAGGCCCGCCGCGCCGATCAACCGGTCGGTGGCCGGGTCGGCGATCACGTACGCCGCGCCGCCGGTGGCCCAGGCCGCCGGCGCGCCCTCGGTGATCCACCACCGGGCGCTCTCCTCGGTGTACGGGTCGGGCAGGCCGGGCAGGAACCGCCGGGTGAGCGGGTCGGCGCAGCCGGCGGCCGTGTCCGCCAGGTCGGTGAGCCGGTTCCGCCGCAGCCGTACCCCGTGCGCCTCGATGGTCTCCGGTGTCACGCCAGGTCCTGCGGGAGCAGGCCGCCGATCCAGACGTCCTGCCGTTCGCCCCGGTGCTGGACACCGCCGCGGAGGGTGCCCTCGACGGTGAAACCGGCCTTCTCGGCGGCCCGGCGGGACGCGGTGTTGCCCACGTTGGCCCGCCACTCGATCCGGGCCAGCCCGAGCGTGGTGAAGCCCCAGGCGCAGAGCGCGGTCAGCGCGGCCGGCAGGTAGCCCCGGCCCCGGGCGTGCGGCGCGGTCATGAAGCCCACGTCGGCGACGAGCGGGCCGCCGGGGGAGATGCGCAGGTCGACCGAGGCGACGTAGCGGTCGTCGGCGTCGGCGACCGCGTAGGAGGCGCCGGTGCCCCGGGCCCAGGCCGCCTCGGCGATGTCCCGCAGGAAGCTCTCGGCGTGCTCCCGCTGGTAGGGGTGCGGCACCGTGGTCCAGCGGATGGTGTCCTCGTCGCGGCAGGTGGTCACGAGCGCGTCGATGTCGCGTTCCTCGAGCGGGCGCAGCCGCAGCTCGGTGGCGCCGGCGGTCGCGAACAGGACCGGCTGGGGCCGGCCGAACACCGCCGCGCGGCGGGCCTGGAGGGTGTCCGGGCCGTACGGGGCGGGCTCGCCGGGCGCGGCCAGGTCGGCCGGGAGGAGCGAGCCGATCCAGCCCTCCGGGCGGCCGTCGACCGCCGGGTGGGCCATCCGCAGCTCGCCCTCGACCCGGAAGCCGGCCCGCAGCGCGACCAGCCGGGAGGCGTGGTTGCCGACCTCCGCCTGCCAGATCAGCCGGCGCAGCTTGAGGGCGTCGAACGCCCAGCGGGCGACCGCCCGGGTGGCCCGTACCGCCACGCCCCGGCCGCGGGCCCAGGGCGCGGTCCAGTAGCCCACCTCGGCGGAGTCCAGGCCGCGGTCGATGGAGACCAGCCCGCAGGAGGCGAGCAGCTCACCGGTCTCGGCGTCGCAGACCGCGAACGGTGCCCCGGTGCCGTCCGCCCAGGCCGCCCCGCTGATCGCCGTCACGAATCCGAGGGCGTGTTCGGGCAGGTACGGGCGAGGTACGGTGGTCCAGCGCTGGATGTCCGGATCCTGGCAGGCGCGGTACACCGCGTCGGCGTCCTCCGCTCGCCAGGGTCGCAGCAGCAGACCGTCCTCGATGATCTCCACAGGCTCCACCCGAGCCATCGTGCCGGATCGTTCGCGTACGGCGTAACCCGATTACCGCCGCTCAGCGCCCCCGCTCGGCGTTATGTCGGGTTCGCGGCCCCGGACCGCCGCCACCAGTGACCATCGCCGCGTCGGAGCGCCTACGATGGTTCGAGACTGTCTAGGGGAGCGTTGATCCGTGTCGATTCTGGAAAAGGTCCTTAGCGCGGGCGCGGGCCGTATGGTGCGTCGGCTCAAGGCCATCGCCGCCGCCGTCAACTCGATCGAGGACGACTACGTCAACCTCAGCGACGACGAGCTGCGGGACATGACGGACCAGTTCAGGGAGCGGCTCGCCGACGGTGAGACCCTCGACGACCTGCTGCCCGAGGCGTTCGCGGTGTGCCGGGAGGCCGCCTCGCGGGTGCTCGGTCAGCGGCCCTACGACGTCCAGGTGATGGGCGGTGCGGCGCTGCACTTCGGCAACATCGCCGAGATGAAGACCGGTGAGGGCAAGACCCTGACCTCGGTCATGCCGGTCTACCTGAACGCGCTCGCCGGCAAGGGCGTGCACGTGGTCACCGTGAACGACTACCTGGCCGAGCGCGACGCCGCCTGGATGGGCCGGGTGCACGAGTTCCTGGGCCTCACCGTGGGCGTGGTGCTGCCCAACCGGCCGGCCAGCGAGCACCGTGCCGCCTACGAGTGCGACATCACCTACGGCACCAACAACGAGTTCGGCTTCGACTACCTGCGCGACAACATGGCCTGGTCGCGGGACGAGTTGGTCCAGCGCGGCCACTTCTTCGCGGTGGTCGACGAGGTCGACTCGATCCTCATCGACGAGGCCCGGACCCCGCTGATCATCTCCGGCCCGGCCGAGCACTCCGCCCGCTGGTACCAGGAGTTCGCCGCCGTGGTGGCCCGCCTCCAGCCCGGCACCGACGGCGAGGGCGACTACGAGGTCGACCACGCCAAGCGCACGATCGCCATCACCGAGCGCGGTGTCGCCAAGATCGAGGACCGGCTCGGCATCGACAACCTCTACGAGTCGGTCAACACCCCGCTAGTCGGCTACATGAACAACGCGATCAAGGCCAAGGAGCTCTACAAGCGCGACAAGGACTACATCGTCAGCGACGGCGAGGTCCTCATCGTCGACGAGTTCACCGGCCGCATCCTGCACGGCCGCCGCTACAACGAGGGCATGCACCAGGCGATCGAGGCCAAGGAGGGGGTGGAGATCAAGCAGGAGAACCAGACCCTGGCCACCATCACCCTCCAGAACTACTTCCGCCTCTACGAGAAGCTCTCCGGCATGACCGGCACCGCCCAGACCGAGGCGAGCGAGTTCAACAAGGTCTACAAGGTCGGCGTCGTGACCATCCCGACGCACCGGCCGATGGTCCGGCTCGACCGGGCGGACGTCATCTACAAGACCGAGAAGGCCAAGTTCAACGCCGTCGTCGAGGACATCGCCGAGCGGCACGAGCAGGGCCAGCCGGTGCTGGTCGGCACCGTCTCGGTGGAGAACTCCGAGATCCTCTCCCAGTTGCTGCGCCGCCGGGGCATCCCGCACTCCGTGCTGAACGCGAAGTTCCACGCCAAGGAGGCGGAGATCGTCGCCCAGGCCGGGCGCAAGGGCGCAGTCACCGTCGCCACCAACATGGCCGGCCGCGGCACCGACATCCTGCTCGGCGGCAACGCCGAGTTCCTCGCCGCCAACGAACTCCGCCAGCGCGGCCTCGACCCGGTCGAGCAGCCGGAGGAGTACGCCAAGGCGATGGAGGAGATCCTGCCGAAGTGGAAGCAGGCCTGCGACGTCGAGGCGGAGGAGGTCGCCGCCGCCGGTGGCCTCTACGTGCTGGGCACCGAGCGGCACGAGTCGCGCCGGATCGACAACCAGCTGCGCGGTCGCGCCGGCCGGCAGGGTGACCCGGGCGAGTCCCGCTTCTACCTGTCGCTCCAGGACGACCTGATGAAGCGCTTCCGGGCCGGTGCCGTCGAGGCGGTCATGGACCGCTTCAACATCCCGGAGGACGTGCCCATCGAGTCGAAGATGGTCACCCGCCAGATCAAGAGCGCGCAGGCCCAGATCGAGGGCCAGAACGCCGAGATCCGCAAGAACGTCCTCAAGTACGACGAGGTGCTCAACAAGCAGCGCCAGGTCGTCTACGCCGAGCGCCTCCGGGTGCTCAACGGCGAGGACCTCTCCGAGCAGGTCCGCAACATGCTCGACGACGTGGTCGGCGCGTACGTGGTGGGGGCCACCAGCGACGGCTACGCCGAGGACTGGGACCTCGAGCAGCTCTGGTCCAGCCTCAAGCAGCTCTACCCGGTGGGCATCACCGTCGAGGAGCTGGAGGAGGAGGTGGGCTCCCGGGCCGGCCTCGACCAGGACTTCCTGCTCGCCCGCCTCAAGGAGGACGCGCACGCCGCGTACGACCGGCGTGAGGAGCAGCTCGGCGAGGAGGCCGTGCGCCAGCTCGAGCGGATGGTCCTGCTCCAGGTGATCGACCGCAAGTGGCGCGAGCACCTCTACGAGATGGACTACCTCCAGGAGGGCATCAGCCTGCGGGCGTACGCCCAGCGCGACCCGGTCATCGAGTACCAGCGCGAGGGCTTCGACATGTTCGCCACCATGATGGACGGCATCAAGGAGGAGACGGTCGGCTTCCTCTACAACCTGGAGGTGCAGGTCGAGGAGCCCGCACCGGAGGCCGAGGAGGAGGTCCAGCTGCTGGAGAAGCCGGTGGAGATCCGGGCCAAGGGTCTCAACCGCACGCCGCAGCAGCAGGGCCTGCAATACTCCGCACCGTCCGTCGACGGTGAGGCCGGTCGCGGCGCGCCGGTGATCGAGCGCGCCGAGGAGCAGGCGCCGGCGCTCGGCATCGGCCGTCCCGAGACGTCGGAGCGCCCCGCCGCCTCCACCCCCCGCCGGTCGACGGCCGGGATGAGCGGCCAGGCGGTCGCGGCGAGCACTGCCCGGCGGGCCGCCCCCGGTCAGGTCGACGGGGCGGGCGAGGGCCCGTCCCGCAACGCGCCCTGCCCGTGCGGTTCCGGCCGCAAGTACAAGCGCTGCCACGGCGCCCCCAACGGCGGCGGCAACTGACGCACACCGCGCCCCAGCACGACGGGCCCCGGCCACCGGCCGGGGCCCGTCCGCGTCCCGGCCCTTTGTCAGAGGACGTCGAGGACGGTGCAGAGCCAGGTGCCGCGGCGGTGTTCCAGGCGCAGTGCGATGGCCCAGCTCGCGCCGCCGGCGCCGGCCAGCACGGCGGCGGCCTCGACCGCGCCCGCGCGGGGCTCGCTGACCCGCAACCGGCGGAGCTGGAGGACCGGCCGGGCGGTGCGGCGGCGGGCCGGGCCGACCCGGCGGGCGGCGCGGGTCAGCTCGGCGCTCACCCGGGCGGCGGCCTCGGGGAGGCAGAGCGGCCGGAGCTGCCCCGGTGGGCGGTAGCCGTTGACGATCTCCAGGAAGGTGCGGACGAAGCGGTGCGCCGCCCGGGCCGCCTCGGGGGTCGCGGTGACCAGCGCCGCAGGCGGCGGGCCGGCCGAGTGCCCCGGCCCGGCCGGCAGCGGCCGGACGTCGGCGCCCCTGCCGGCCGGGCTGTCCCGGACCCGGCCGGCGGGCAGCCCGGTGGACCGGTCGGGGGCCCGGCCGGCGGGCCGGTCGGAGTCCCGGCGGCGGGGGTCGAAGAGATCGAGCGCGAGTTGGTCGGCATTGCCCCAGGCGTCGGCCCGGGCGTCGCCCCAGACCGGATCCTGGTCGGTGCACGGTGGGTCGAGCGGCGGGGCGGGCCGGAGCCGGACGGGGGGACGCGGTGCCAGCGGGCGGCGGGTGTCGACCATCCTCAACCCCTGTTCGTTGCGTTTGCCTTCGTTTGCCTCCGACTGTTCCTCATTCTCGGGCAGGGCAACGCCGATCGTCAATGCCGTGTGCTCACTCGACGTCGCGCTCGGTGAGCGGGTTGCCGCGTACCCACTCGGCGGTCTCCGCGTACTTGCGCTCGATGTACTCCTCCAGCCGGGCGCGCTCCACGCGCCACTGACCCCGGCCGCCGATCTTGATGGCGGGCAGCTCCCCGCTGCGCACCATGTGGTAGACCTGCGAGTCCGACACGTTCAGCTCGGCGGCCACGTCGGACAGCAGCAGGAACCTCGGCTCCACGGCGACTCCCGGGGTTGGCTACGTTTGCTTCAGTTTGCCATCAGAAGGTCGGTCGCCCCAGGCCCGGCACGGCGATTCCGGCGGGGACACACCGGCGTGGAACTTCTCCGCGGCGGGTGCCGGGTGTATGACGGTCACGGCGTACGGCATGATCGGCGCCCGGAGCCGGCGCCCGCCGGCCGGCGGCCTGAGGGCAGGGAGCGAGCGGTGACCGACGAGCTGGTCCGGGTGTACGTGCCGGCGACCGTCCCGATGCTGGCCCGGCTGCGCGAGGAGGGCCTGACCGGCGAGGAGGCGCACGCCGTCACCCCGGAGCTGCGGGAGTGGTACGCCGAGGGCGACGAGGAGGAGCTGGAGTACGTCGCCTTCACCCGGGCCGCCCAGGAGGCGCTGCTCCTGCTGCGGGCCGATCCGGGTGCGCCCCGGCGGCGGGTCGTCGTCTCGGTGGACCTGCCGGCCCGTGCGGTCGGCCGGGTCGGCGGAGAGCTGGGGTCGAGCGTGGTCCGGCTCGCCGGGCCGGTGCCCGTGAAGTCCGTGGCCGCCATCCACGTGGACGGCGGGGACGCGGTCGACGACGTGGCCGCGGCCGCCGAGGTGGTGGCCGAGGCGCAGGCCGGTGACCCGGACGCCCAGTTCACCGTCGACGGGGCCGAGGACCACGAGCTGGAGTGGTACGACGTGACCGAGCTGGACCTGCTGCTGCGCGAGGTGTCCTGACCGCCGAATGGCCTCAGGAGTCGGACTCGTCCTCGTCCTCCACGGCCCGCGGCCCGAGGGTGCGGCCGAACAGGACGAGCGCGGTGAGCGCCCCCACGAAGAGCACCCAGATGCCGTTGTCCACCCGTGAGGTGCCGAGCGCCGTCTGTGCCACCTCGTCCGCCTCGCTGAGCGCGGCGGCCAGGTCCAGCAGCCCGCGCCCGCCGATCCGGATGACCACCTCGGTGAGCAGCAGGAGCAGGCCCGCACCGGCCCCGGCCACCAGGTAGGCCGGCCAGCGCAGCTCGGCGGCGGCCCCCTCGCGCCGCTCGGCGCGGCGGCGGGCCCAGGCCAGGTAGAGGTACGCCACGAGGCCGGCGATCAGCCCGGCGAGCAGGGACTCGGTCCGGGACACCCACTTCGCGGCGTCGAGCATCGACTGCTGGGTGTCGCCGGCCCCGAACAGGTCGGAGAGCGGGTCCCGGGCGCGGCTGAACAGCACCACGAAGACCTGCGCGGCCAGCGTGGCGGCGGCCACCGCGCCGACCACCCGGCCGGTGCGCCCACCGGCAGCCGCCCCGCCGATGATCGCGGCGGCGGCCGTGGTGCCGGCGATGGTGTTGGTGGTCGCGTTGTCGGCGTAGGTCAGGTTGACCGCCAGGGCGGCGGCGAGCCCGACCAGCAGGCCGGCGCCCACGGCGACGAGGAAGCGCAGGGTGGCCCGGTCCAGCCGGTTGGTCGCCGCCAGGGCGACCGCGGCGCCGGCGACCAGCGCGGCGGTGATCACGCCGGGCAGGGCGTACGCGGAGAGGCTGAGCGCGGTGACCCCGGCGGCGGCCGAGGTGATCGCCTCCCGGGTGGACCAGAGCATGGCGGCCAGCCAGCCGAGCGACAGCACGGCCAACACGAGCGCGCCGGGCGCGGCGGCGGGGCGGCCGCCGGCGGGCGTGGCCTCGACGGTCTCGTCCGAGGGGGATCCGGCCGCCGGCTCGGTGGCGGGCTGGTCCGGCTCCGCGGCCGTGGAGCTGCCGGGCTGCTTGCTCATCGTCTCCCTCTCGACGGACGCCGGATCGGCCGCGAACGGCCGGGCAGGTCACCGGCCATCCAGCGTACGCGGCCCTGCTGGGCCCCCTCCGGACCCGGCTGGCGGGGCTCGCGGAGCTGGGCACTCGGGCACGGATCGCAGGTTGGCGCGGCCTTCTGTCGAAGAATCGTCGGAGCGGGCGGCTTGTCGCCTACGGTCCGGTGTGCGGCGGTGCGTCCGGGTGTGCCGGTGGAGGCCGCCCGAACCGGGGCGGTGGAGGCGGGGCCGGCCCCCTCGCATGGAAGAATTGGCCGAGGTCCCGCCGCCGCGACCGGTACACCGCGCGGCGCCCGGCAGCCCGGCCACCCGGCCGGGGGCCCGCGGGGCCGATTTCGCCACCGCCGTCGAGATCGCACAGGAGCCTGTGATGGACGCCGTGTTCTCCGTACCCGAGCCGCGCAACGAGCCGGTCCACACCTACGAGCCCGGCAGCGCCGAGCGGGAGCGGCTCCAGCGGCGGCTGGCCGACCTGGCCGCCGAGCGGATCGACCTGCCGATGACCATCGCCGGCGAGCAGCGGATGGCCGGCGGCGCCCCGATCGACGTGGTCCAGCCGCACAAGCACGCCCACGTGCTCGGCGTGACCGGCCACGCCAACCACGACGACGCGCGCGCCGCGGTCAAGGCCGCCAAGGACGCCGCGCCGATGTGGCGGGCGCTGCCGTTCGAGGAGCGCGCCGCGATCTTCCTCCGCGCCGCCGACCTGCTCTCCGGTCCCTGGCGTGACACGCTCAACGCGGCCACCATGCTGGGCCAGTCCAAGACCGTGGTCCAGGCCGAGATCGACTCGGCCTGCGAGCTGATCGACTTCCTCCGCTTCAACGTCTACTTCGCCCGCAAGCTGCTGGCCGAGCAGCCGATGTCCTCCCCGGGCGTGTGGAACCGCTTCGACCACCGGCCCCTGGAGGGCTTCGTCTACGCGGTCACCCCGTTCAACTTCACCGCCATCGCCGGCAACCTGCCCTCGGCCCCGGCGCTGCTCGGCAACACCGTGGTCTGGAAGCCGGGCCCGACCCAGCAGTTCGCCGCCCACTTCACCATGCGGCTGTTCGAGGCGGCCGGCCTGCCGCCCGGCGTGATCAACATGGTCACGGGGCGCGGCGAGGAGGTCTCCGACGTCGTGCTGGCCGACCCCGACCTGGCCGGCATCCACTTCACCGGGTCCACCAAGGTCTTCCAGCACCTGTGGAAGACGGTCGGCGACAACATCGCCCGCTACCGGGGCTACCCCCGCCTGGTCGGCGAGACCGGCGGCAAGGACTTCGTGGTGGCGCACAGCAGCGCCGACGTGGACGCCCTGCACACCGCGCTGATCCGGGGCGCCTACGAGTACCAGGGCCAGAAGTGCTCGGCCGCCTCGCGGGCGTACATCCCCCGGTCCATCTGGGAGGGCGGGCTGCGCGACCGGCTGGCCGCCACCGCCGACTCGCTCACCTACGGCGACGTCACCGACTTCAGCAACTTCGGTGGGGCCGTGATCGACGACAAGGCGTTCGGGCGGCACACCGCCGCGCTGGAGCTGATCAAGGGCGACGCCAGCTGCACGGTCCTGGCGGGCGGCACCGCCGACGACTCGGTCGGCTACTTCGTCCGGCCCACTCTCTTCGAGTGCTCGGACGCCGCGCACGAGACCTTCACCACGGAATACTTCGGCCCGATCCTCGGGGTGCACGTCTTCGACGACGCCCGCTTCGACGACGTGGTCCACCAGGCCGAGTCGATCGCGCCGTACGCGCTGACCGGGTCGATCTTCGCGACCGACCGCCGGGTGGTCGACCAGGTGGCGGAGAAGATGCGGTACGCGGCCGGCAACTTCTACATCAACGACAAGCCGACCGGCGCGGTGGTCGGGCAGCAGCCGTTCGGCGGCGCCCGGGCCAGCGGCACGAACGACAAGGCCGGCTCCTGGCACAACCTGGTCCGCTGGATGTCCCCGCGGACGATCAAGGAGACCTTCGTCCCGCCGACGGAGCACGGCTACCCGCACATGGGCTGACCTGCGCAGGGTCGCCGGTGACGCACCCAGTGTCACCGGCGACCGGCCGGCCGGGGGAGGGCCGCGACGTCCCCGGCGGACTGTCGTCCGCCGACAGTGCACATCGGACCAGCCAACGGGTGGCTAAAACGGCAAATCCTGGACGCCAGGTCCGACAAAGTGGCAGCTTAGAGGGCATGGCGGATTCCGGAGTCAACCCGACGGCGGCGGCCCTGCTGGGCCTGCTGCACGACGGCCCGATGACAGGCGGCCAACTGATGGCCGCCGCCGAGCGCCGGTTGGCGCCGTACTGGTCGATGACCCGCAGCCAGGTCTACCGCGAGCTTCCGGTCCTGGCCGAGAAGGGTCTGGTGCGGCTCGGCAAGCCCGGGCCACGGTTGAGTCAGCCCTATGCGATCACCGCGTCCGGAAAACGGACATTCTCCCGCTGGCTGGCGGAGAACCCCGGCCGGGACACGATCCGTAACCCGATAGCGCTACGGATCGCCTTCGGCGGCCTGCACTCGGCGAGCCAGCTCAAGAACCTGTACGCCTCGGCGAACGAGTACCACACCGAGGCCCTGGCCGCGGTGCGTGAGCAGGTCAAGAACGCCAAGAAGGAGGGCGACAACTACGACGCCAGCGCGCTGGAGTTCGCCGTCGCCTACCACCGGGCCGCGCTGTCCTGGCTGAAGAGCGCCCCGGTCGGCTGACCACCTGCCGCAGCTACGGCGACCCAGGCAGTAGTCTTGTCTGTCGTGACCGCTGCCGATTACGCCGAACAGCTCAAGGAACTCGACGCCACCCTGCGCAACATCGAGGCCGTGCTCGACCTCGACAAGCTGCGCGAGCAGAAGGCCCGCCTGGAGCAGGAGGCCTCCGCGCCGGACCTGTGGGACGACCAGGCCAAGGCGCAGCAGGTGACGTCGCAGCTGTCGTACGTCAACGGCGAGATCTCCAAGCTCGGCACCCTCCGCTCCCGGCTCGACGACGCCGGGGTGCTGCTGGAGCTGGCCCAGGCCGAGTCCGACCCCGGCACCCTCGCCGAGGTCGAGTCGGAGATCACCGGGCTGACCAAGGCCATCCAGGAGATGGAGGTCCGCACCCTGCTCTCCGGCGAGTACGACTCCCGGGAGGCGCTGGTCGCCATCCGGGCCGGCGCCGGCGGCGTGGACGCGGCCGACTTCGCCGAGATGCTGCTCCGGATGTACCTGCGCTGGGCCGAGCGGCACGGCTACCCGACCGAGGT
The DNA here is from genome assembly GCF_900091435.1 of Micromonospora chaiyaphumensis. Classification (GTDB taxonomy): domain Bacteria; phylum Actinomycetota; class Actinomycetes; order Mycobacteriales; family Micromonosporaceae; genus Micromonospora; species Micromonospora chaiyaphumensis. The sequence goes on along the minus strand of NZ_FMCS01000002.1, from coordinate 27,439 downwards.
CTACGAGACCTCGTACGCCGAGGAGGCGGGCCTCAAGTCGGCCACCTTCACGGTCAAGGTGCCCTACGCCTTCGGCACGCTCAGCGTCGAGTCCGGCACCCACCGGCTGGTCCGGATCAGCCCGTTCGACAACCAGGGCCGCCGGCAGACCAGCTTCGCGGGCGTCGAGGTGCTGCCGGTGGTGGAGCAGACCGACCACATCGAGATCCCCGAGAACGAGTTGCGGATCGACGTCTACCGGTCCTCCGGCCCGGGCGGGCAGAGCGTCAACACCACCGACTCGGCGGTCCGGATCACCCACATCCCGACCGGCATTGTGGTCACCTGCCAGAACGAGAAGTCCCAGCTGCAGAACAAGGCCTCGGCCCTGCGGGTGCTCCAGGCCCGGCTGCTGGAGCGTAAGCGGCAGGAGGAGCAGGCCAAGCTCCAGGGTCTGAAGACCGACGCCGCCGGCTCCTGGGGCGACCAGATGCGCTCGTACGTTCTGCACCCTTATCAGATGGTGAAGGATCTGCGGACCGAGCAGGAGACGGGCAATCCGTCCGCGGTCTTCGACGGCGAGCTGGACAGCTTCATCGAGGCGGGTATCCGCTGGCGGAAGCAGCAGCAGCTCACCGCTGACGGTGCGTGATCGATCTCGGACGCAGCGCGTCATCGATCTCTGCCTGACCGGCTGAATCGACGACGCGACCCGCTTCTGAGGGGCTGGGGGCTTGGCTCTCCGGTTACACCGCGTAGACTCTCGACCCGTGATTCAGCTTGAGCAAGTGACGAAGACGTACCCGAAGGCGTCCCGGCCTTCGCTCGACAACGTGTCCGTCTCGATCGAGAAGGGCGAGTTCGTCTTCTTCATCGGTCCATCCGGCTCCGGCAAGTCCACGATCATCAAGATGCTGCTGCACGAGGTCACCCCCAACAAGGGGCGGGTCATCGTCAACGGCAAGGACGTCACGTCGATGCGCTCCTGGAAGCGACCCCACTTCCGGCGTTCCATCGGCTGCGTCTTCCAGGACTTCCGCCTCCTGCCGAACCGCACCGCCTACGAGAACGTGGCGTTCGCGCTGGAGGTGATCGGCAAGACCAAGGCGGTTGCCCGCCGGGTCGTGCCGGAGGTGCTGGAGCTGGTCGGGCTCGGTGGGAAGGAGCACCGCTACCCCCACGAGCTCTCCGGTGGTGAGCAGCAGCGTGTGGCGGTGGCCCGGGCGTTCGTGAACCGGCCGTTGATCCTGCTGGCGGACGAGCCCACCGGAAACCTCGACCCGGACACCTCGATCGAGATCATGCGCCTGCTGGACCGGATCAACCGCACCGGCACGACCGTCGTGATGGTCACGCACGACTCCAACATCGTGAACCAGATGCGCCGCCGCGTCATCGAGATCGAGAGCGGCCGCATCGTGCGCGACCAGGCCCGCGGCGTCTACGGCTGAGCCGCTGACCCGCAGCCCCTGACGACGAACACCTCACGCCGGAGAGCCGGAGGAATATCCCGATGCGGATGAAGTACGTCCTGTCCGAGGTACTGGTCGGACTGTGGCGAAACGTCACCATGACCATCGCCATGATCATCACCATGGCGGTGTCGCTGTTCATGCTGGGCGGCAGCGGCCTTCTGTACCAGAAGGTCGGTGACATGAAGGACCTCTACTACGAGAACGTCGAGGTCTCGATCTTCCTGAAGACCGACGTCAACGACCAGCAGCGGACCGACCTGCAGACCAAGCTCGAGGCCGACCCGCTGATCAAGGAGGTCACGTACGTCGACAAGACGGAGGCGTACAAGCGCTTCCAGCAGATGTACGCGGACGCGCCGGATCTGGTCAACGCGGTCAAGCCGGACCAGCTGCCCGAGTCGTTCCGGCTCACGCTGAACAACCCGGAGCAGTACAAGAACATCTACGACGAGTACAAGGCCTCCGAGGGCATCGACACGATCGTCGACCAGAGCAAGCTGCTCGACAAGGTCTTCGGCGTGCTCACGGGCTTCCAGAACGGTGCCCTCGCGATCGCGATCGTGATGGCGATCGCCGCCCTGCTGCTGGTCGCCAACACGATCCAGGTGGCCGCGTACAGCAAGCGGCGCGAGGTCGCCGTCATGAAGCTGGTCGGCGCCTCGAACTGGTTCATCCAGGCGCCGTTCGTGCTGGAGGCGGTGGTCGCCGGTCTGATCGGCTCGATCCTCGGCCTCATCGCGTTGATCACGTTGAAGACGGTCGCGGCGGGGAGCTCGATGGCGGCCCTGGAGGGCCTGATCACCCCGATCTCCTGGTCCGAGATCTTCCTGACGTTCCCGCTCATGGCGGCCGTCGGTGGCCTGGTCAGCGCGGTCACCGCCTGGGTCACGCTCCGCTTCTACCTGCGGGTCTAGTTACCGGTACGGCTCTCCGAGGGCCCTCCCGCGCCGGAATAAACGGCGCGGGAGGGTCCTTGTCATTCGGGTAGCATGATCTCGCTCCGCGGCCGGTGGTCGCGGGACGGACCGGGAAGGGGGTGGCGCCGATGCCACGGGAAAAGGGTCGCAAGGTGGTCGCCTCCAACAAGAAGGCGCGGCACGACTACGCCATCCTCGACACCTACGAGGCGGGCATGTCGCTGACCGGCACCGAGGTCAAGTCGCTGCGGGCCGGGCGGGCGTCGCTGGTCGACGCATTCGCCCAGGAACGCGACGGCGAGCTCTACCTGCACGGCATGCACATCCCGGAGTACACCCAGGGCACCTGGACCAACCACGAGCCCCGGCGGACCCGGAAGCTGCTGCTCAAGCGGCTGGAGATCGACCGGCTGATCGGCAAGACCAAGGAGAGCGGGCTCACCATGGTCCCGCTGCAGGTCTACTTCTCCGACGGCTGGGCGAAGGTGGAGATCGGCCTGGCCCGGGGTAAGAAGTCGTATGACAAGCGCCAGGACCTCGCCAAGCGGGACGCCGACCGGGAGATCGCCCGGGCGGTGGGCCGGCGCGGCAAGGGCATGAGTGAGTGAAACATCCGGTTTGTCCGGGAGCCGGCCTGCGGCGGGCCTCGGAATGAATCCGGTTGCGCCAGGCGTTAGGCTTGGTGATGCTGCCGACAGGGGCAGCCCGTCGAGGGGGTGACTGGTTTCGACTTCGTACGTTGCGGCAGGGGAAGCGAGCCGAGGAAGCCGACGTCGTCTCGAGAATCGTTCGTCGGAAACCAATAAGCGCCAAGAACAATCGCGCTGACTTCGCTCTCGCCGCCTGAGGCGAGTAGCAAGTCTGTCGGCCTGGGAGCGCCTTCGACCCAGTTAGCCGGCATCAGCTAGAAGGCTGGCCAACCGGACCCGGTCGCGGGGTCCGTGCGGCGAGATCAATCAGCGACTGGGCCCGTCACACCGACTCGCTCGCGTGATCGGAGGGGCCGAGTAGAGGCACAGCGAGCTGCGCTCGGAGAAGCCCTGACAAGGCGGCGAAGGACCCGGGTTCGATTCCCGGCACCTCCACCACCTGACCTGTGCGCCCCGGTCCACCCGGACCGGGGCGCACAGTCGTCTCCAGGCCCGTGGCGCCGGCGTTCTAGGCTCCGCCTGTGACGAACGAGCGGATCCGACTCTCCGTCGGCGCGGCGTCCGGCCAGCGCGCCGGGGCCGCCGTGGTGGGTGTCCTGTTCACCGCCCTCGGTGCGGCCTTCGTGCTGCTGCCACTGGTCGCCGAGGGGTTGCTGCGCCGGGTCACCGGCTTCGGCGACCCGGTCCCCTCGTACGACGACGTGCGCGACCTGCCGCCCGAACTGCTCCCGCCCGACCTGCACGGCGGGACCCCCGCCGCCGCGCCCACACCGCTGCGCTACGCCGGACTCTGCGGGATCCCGTTCGTGCTGCTCGGGCTCTACCTGGTCCTGCGGGTGCTGCGCACGGCCGCCTGGCTGGACGGCACCCGGGCCTCGGTCCGCGGTGCGCTCGGCACCCGTACCGTCGACCTGGCCACCGCCGAGGTGCGCGGCGGCGCGGTCGCCCACCGGGTCGGCGACGACGGCGTGGTGCGGGTGCCCACCCTGATCGCCCGCGACCGGGAGACCGGCCGGCGGGTCACCATCCCGTTGCAGGGCCCGGGGCTGGGCGCCCTGCCCCCGTACGAGCTGCGGGCGCTCGCCGAGGCGATCACCGCCGGCCGGCCGGACCAGGGGCGGGACGCCGACGCGCACGTCCTCGCCGGCCGCCTGCGCGCCATGGCGGGGAATCCGCTGGGGCTGTAGGGGCTGGTGTGACCGGTGGGGCGCACGGGGCAGATGAGCCGGCCGCACCCGCTGGACAGGTCGGGGAGCCGGGTTCACCATCGCTGTACGCGGTAGCACAGCAGCGCGGGAGGTGCCCATGGTCACCAGTCCGATCCAGCAGCCGGCGACCGTCACCGCCGTGCCCCATCCCCGGCCCGCCCTCGCCGGCGACCTGTGTGCTCTCGTCCGGGCGCTCGCCGCGCCGCCGGCGGAACCGGGCTGGCGGGAGCACCTGGTGGGCCGGCTCGGCCCGGTCCGGCGGGGCTTCGCCGAGCACGTTCGGCTCACCGAGGGCCCGGCCGGCCTCTACGCCGAACTGCTCCACCAGGCACCCCGGCTGGACCGGGGCGTACGGCTCCTGGCCGACGAGCACGTCGCCATCGCGGCGGCGATCGTCGCGCTCCAGCACGCGGTGCGGCTCCCCGCGATGCCCGCCGAGGAGCTGCGGGAGCTGGTCCGGACCCTGCTGCGGGCGCTGGACCGGCACCGGCAGCGCGGCGCGGACCTGCTCTGGGAGGCGTACCAGGCCGACCTGGGCGGGGAGGACTGACCGGCGGGAACCGGCCGGCGGAGTGCCGCGTCCAACCGGCATGCGTCGCTCTCTCGCCCTGCTCGGGCTGCCACTCCTGGTCCTGGCCGGCTGCGCCGCGCCCGGCGCCGACCCGGCCGCCCCACCGGCCGCCGGCTCGGGCGGTGCGTCGGTCTCCGGTCCGGACCACCGCTGGGAGGCGTTCGGCCGGCGGGCCGCCGAGGTGGCCGACGCGTGGCGCCCCGGCCCGGCGTGGCGCAGCGGGTACGTCCCGCTCGACGAGGCCACCGTGCTGGCCGGTGACCCCGGCTTCACCGACGAGACGAAGCAGGCCTTCCTCAACGGCTGGTACCGGGACCAGGTCGCCCTGCCGACCGCCCGGCCCGCCGACGGGACGATCCGCTTCCCGGACGGCGTCCTGCGCGTCCCGCTGGTCAGCGCCGCGGACGCGTACGCCCAACTGGACCAGGGCGACCCGCCCCCGTGCGAGGGCCGGCCCAGCACACCCGGGCCGGGGCGGCCGAAGGGCGGCCCGACCATCGAGCCCGGCCCGGACGGCTGGGTCGCCACCCAGGCGCCCAGCCCGTGCATCCCGCTCACGGTCACCGGGGTGACGCTGGGCAGCGCGACGGTGCGTACCAGCCGGGGCGAGGCCAGCGTGCCGGCCTGGCTGTTCACCGTGGAGGGTCTCCGGGCGCCGGTGGCCCGGCTCGCCGTGGCGCCCAGCGCGGTCGGGACCGCGCCGGACGGGGTGGCGCCGAGCCGCCCGGCGGACGACGGTGTCGTCGGGGCGATGGACCTGCAGGCGGTGAACGGGAACCGGGTCGAGTACCGGGTCGGCACGGGCGCCTGCGACGGCCAGCCCACGCCGCTGGTGCTGGAGCGGGACGACGTGGTGGTGCTGGGCGCCGGGGTGGTCCGCTCCACCGGGCCCTGCACCATGCAGCTCGTGCTGAAGCCGCTGGCCGTGACGCTGAAGGCGCCCCTCGGCGGCCGGGCGGTGCTCGACGTGGCCGGCGGCACCCCGCTCGTCGTGCGCCGCTGACCGGTTACAGGAGCCGCGGCACGTCGGTGCTGATCGGCACCGGCAGCACGGTCGGCCGGTCGGCGGCCAGCGCGGCGGCCAGCGCCGGGCCGATCCGCTCCGGCGACTCCACCACCTCGGCGGCGCAACCGTAGCCGCGCGCCACCGCGGTGACATCCAGCCCCGGCAGGTCCAGCGCCGGCACCCCGGGCGTGTGCTTCAGCTCGGCGAACGCCTTGAGGATCGCGTACTGCCGGTTCACCGGGACCACGACGGCGAGCGGCAGGCCGAGCTGCGCGGCGGTCCACAACGCCTGCACCGAGTAGTGGAACGAGCCGTCGCCGACCACCGCGACCACCGGCCGGCCGCGCCCGGTGTCCCGCTCGGCCAGCGCGATGCCCACGGCCGCCGGCAGGCCGAACCCGAGGCCGCCGCTGGCCATGGTGAAGTACGACCGGGGCCGGCCGATCCGCAACCGGCGGCGCAGCGCGGCCAGGTTGGACGGAGACTCCTGAACGAGCACCCCGTCGGCCGGCCACTGCCGGGCCAGCGCGTCGAAGAGGGCGTCGGCGCTCGGCGGATCGGCCGCCTCGGGTGGCGCCGGGGCCTCCCGGGCCGGCGGCGTGGAACGATCCGTCGGGGGCAGCAGCTCCACGAGCTCCGCCATGGTCAGCCCGGCCTCGCCGAGCAGGCTCTCCCCGACCGGGGCCCGGGCCGCCTCGTCCGGGTCGTCGGTGACGTGCAGCAGCCGGGCTTCGCCGGGCAGGTAGTCGCCCGGCACGTGCGGGTAGTAGCGGAACACCGGCGCGCCGACCACCAGCACCGTGTCGTGGCCGCGCAACGCCTCGGCCAGCGGCCCGATCGCGTACGGCAGGACGCCCCGGAACTGCGGATGGTCCTCGGGGAAGACCGCCCGCTCCGGCGCCGGGGCGGCCCAGACCGGCGCGGCCAGCCGCTCGGCCAGCGCCACGGCGGCCGGCCAGGCGTCGGACCGGTCCACCGCCGCGCCGAGCACCAGCACCGGAGCGCGGGACGCGGCCAGCGTGGCGGCGAAGCCGCGCAGCCGGTCCGGGTCCGGCGCGATCCGGGTGGCCACCGTGCGCACCTGCGGCGGCGGGTCGGCGGGCCGGTCCCAGTCGTCCATGGGCAGGGAGAGGAAGACCGGCCCGGTCGGTGGCTGCACCGCCGAGGCGTACGCCCGCATGAAGGCCGCCGGGATGTCCTGGGCGCGGGCCGGCTCGTGGGCCCACTTCACGTACGGGTGGACCAGCTCGACCGCCCGCGGGCTGGCCAGGCGGGGCTCGATCAGCAGCATCTCCCGGGTCTGCTGGCCGGCGCTGACGATCAGCGGCGTCCGGTTGTGCCAGGCGGTGACCAGGTTGCCCATGCCGTTGCCGGTGCCCGGGGCGGTGTGCAGGTTGACGTGCGCGGGGCGGCCGGTGGCCTGCGCGTAGCCGTCCGCCATGGCCACGGCCGACGCCTCCTGGAGCGCGTGCACGTAGCGGAAGTCGGCCGGGAAGTCCGTCAGGAACGGTTCCTCGGTGGAGCCGGGGTTGCCGAACACGGTGGTCAGGCCCAGCGCACGGAGCAGGTCGTAGGTCGTCTCGCGGACCGTTGCCATCGCCGGCTGCCTCCCGTCCCCCCGCGCGTGCCGGGGACGGCCCGGTGATCAGCTCCCCGACCAGCCGAATCTATCGGGCCGAGGGTGACTTTTCGGGCGCTTCCCGGCGCTCAGGGCAGCGGGAACGGGAGCTTGATCCCGTCCAGCGCCCGCCCGCAGGGGCAGTCCCGTTCGGCGGGCAGCGCGGCGACCGCGTCCAGCAGCACGCCACGCAGCCGGTCGGTGTTCTCCGCGAAGACCCGGAAGACCTCCTCCTGGGTGACCGACTCGCCCGCCTCGACGCCCGCGTCCAGGTCGGTGACCAGGGCGATCGAGGTGTAGCAGAGGGCCAGCTCGCGGGCGAGCACCGCCTCCGGGTGCCCGGTCATGTTGACCACCGTGCCGCCGATCGAGGCGTACCAGCGCGACTCCGCCCGGGTCGAGAAGCGTGGCCCCTCGACCACCACCACCGTGCCGCCGTCCACCGCGGGCACGCCACGCCCGGCCGCCGCGTCGAGCAGCGTGCGCCGCCCGGCCGGGCAGTACGGGTCGGCGAAGGAGACGTGCACCGCGCCCTGGTCGTAGTAGGTCTGCGCGCGCCCGCTGGTGCGGTCGACGAGCTGGTCCGGCACCACGAACGTGCCCGGGCCCAGCTCCGGCCGCAGCCCGCCGACGGCGCAGGGCGCCAGCACCTGGCGTACGCCCAGGGACCGCAGCGCCCAGAGGTTGGCTCGGTAGGGGATCAGGTGCGGCGGGTAGCGGTGATCCCGGCCGTGCCGGGGCAGGAAGGCCACCCGCCGACCGGCCACCTCGGCGATCGTGACCGGATCCGACGGCGCGCCGTAGGGCGTCTCCAGCACGTGCTCGGTGGCGCCGTCGAGGAGGGCGTACAGGCCCGACCCGCCGATCACCGCCAGTTCGGCCGTAGCCGCCATCCGGCCCTCCCTCGATCCCGTCGCGATCACCCGCCGGTCAGACCTTAGCCAGCGGGCGGACCGCAGGCTATGGTGCCTTGCATGGCGTTGACAGCGCGGTTGGTCGCCGCGTACGGCTGACGGGTGTCGGACATGCAGGGTGAGGGACAGGCGATCGGTGGCCGAGCCATGGATTCCATGACCGGGCGGCTGCTGGTCGCGACGCCTGCGCTGAAAGATCCGAACTTCGACCGTACGGTCGTGCTGCTCGTCGCCCACGAGCCCGGCGGCGCCCTCGGCGTGGTGCTGAACCGGGCCACCGAGGTTCCCGTCGCCGACGTCCTCGGCGACTGGAGCGACCTGGCCCGCCACCCCGCCGTGCTCTTCGAGGGCGGCCCCGTGCAGCCCGACTCGGCCATCTGCCTGGCGCGGATGCGCCACCCGATCAAGCCGGTGAAGGGCTTCCACCGGGTCTCCGGCGCGGTGGGCACCATCGACCTCTCGGTCGACCCGGAGAAGCTGCGCGACGCCGTCGGCGGGATCCGGGTCTTCGCCGGGTACTCCGGCTGGGGCGCGGGTCAGCTGGAGCGGGAGATCGAGGACGGGTCCTGGTTCGTGCTCGACGCCCTCCCCGGCGACGCCTTCGTCGACCGCCCGGACGACCTCTGGCCCATGGTGCTGCGCCGGCAGGGCGGCATGATGGCGGCGGTCGCCCACTTCCCCCCGGATGTGGCCCTGAACTGAGTGGCCGGCCGGGGCACCCCCGCGAGATGACCATGCCGACCGGCGTGTGTATAGTTCTCTCCGTGCCCGGGCGACCGGGCCGACCGCAAGGGGCCGTGGCGCAGCTGGTAGCGCACCACACTGGCAGTGTGGGGGTCAGGGGTTCGAGTCCCCTCGGCTCCACCTTCGCGATCAGGGCGTTCGTCGGACATGACGGACGCCCTTCGTCATTTCCGGCGCCGGCGCCTGCCCTGACGAGCTGGTGCTCAGCGCTCTCACGCCGCTCGACGCCAGGCGGTCCGGCGCAGGAGCCGGAGGCCGTTGAGGCCGACGATGACGGTGGAGCCCTCGTGGCCGGCGACGCCGAGGGGCAGGGGCAGGTTACCGACGAGGTCCCAGGTGACCAGGACGACGATGAACTTCCAGATGCCCAACGAGGAGCAGGTCCATCTGGCCGCCGAGGGCTTCCGGCTGCTCGCCGACCCGACCAGGATCAAGATCCTCTGGGCGCTGCTCCAGGGCGAGTCGTCGGTCGCCTGCCTCGCGGAACTGGTCGGCGCAAGTCCCACCGCAGTGAGTCAGCACCTCGCCAAGCTGCGCCTCGCAGGTCTCGTGAAGGGACGTCGCGAGGGCACCTTCGTGCACTACTCGGCCGCTGACAGCCACGTGCGGGCGCTGCTGGCCGAAGCCCTGTTCCACGCCGACCACGCCGACAACCCGGACCGACACGACGGGCACCCGCACGTGCACGAGCCGAGGCCGGCGGCGAACGTCTAGCCACGTCCCGGCCTCCGCTAGCCTCCGGAGGCCACCCGCTCGTAGGCCTGGGTCAGTTCGGCCAGGACGCCGTTGGTGGGCTGCGGCCGGCCGTCGAGGTGCGTGGCCCGGAGCTCGGCCATGAACCTCTCCCACATCTCAGGGCCACCCTCGGCGAGCAGCTCGGCGCGGATCGACAGCGCCGGTGAGGCCGGGAGCCACCGGGAGCCCCAGGCGCCGAGGTGCGCCATGAGGGGCACGAGTTCGATGGCCGCCTCGGTGAGGCGATAGTCGATCTTCTGCCGGTGGCTCGGTTCCTCGTGCCGGCTGAGCAGGCCCGCGTCCACGAGTTTCGACAGCCGGCTGGCGAGGATGTTCGACGCGATGCTCTCGACCGAGTTCGTGAGCAGTTCACGGAAGTGCCGGTGGCCGCTGAACATGACGTCTCGCAACACCACCAGGCTCCACCGGTCGCCCAGAAGCTCGACGGTCAGGTTGATCGGGCACCCCGATTTCCCGGCCGGCACGGGCAGCCGGCCGGCCCCGACTGGTTGCGTCATGCCACCAGCGTAGTACGGTGCTACCGGTTGTAAGTTGCAACCAGAGATCGTCGGCTCCGAGGGGGATCCCGTGCCACAGCTCTTGAGGGTGCAGTGCTTCAACGTGTCGCGTGACGGGTTCGGCACGGGCGAGGGGCAGAGCCTGGAGCGGCCCTTCGGCCACGCGGACCCCACCGCCCTGTTCTCCTGGCGCGCCGCCACCGCCAGCTTCATCTACCGCACCGAGCCCGGCGGCAGCCGTGGCCTGGACGACTACATCGTCCGCGACTACGACCGCAACATCGGCGCGGAGATCATGGGCCGCAACAAGTTCGGCCCCCAGCGCGGCCCCTGGGAGAACCACGAGTGGCAGGGCTGGTGGGGCGACAACCCGCCGTTCCACCTGCCGGTCTTCGTGCTCACCCACCACGAGCGCCCGTCGTTCACCCTGGCGGACACCACGTTCCACTTCCTCGACGCGAGCCCGGCCGAGGCGCTGGCACAGGCCAAGCAGGCCGCCGCCGGCCGGGACGTACGCCTCGGCGGTGGGGTCGCCACCATCCGCGAATTCCTCGAGGCCGACCTGGTCGACGAGATGCACATCGCCGTCGCGCCCGTCGACCTCGGTCGGGGCGAGCGGCTGTGGGAGAGCCACACCGAGCTGCTCGACCGCTTCCACCTCGAGTCGGTGCCCAGCCCGAGCGGGGTCACCCACCTGCTGTTCTGGAGGCGCTGACCACCAGCCCCGGCCGCCGCTGGCAGGTCCCCGAGCGGCGGGGCCCACCGCCTCGACGAATCGTGCCCGGAGGGGCGGGGGCGCTGCGAGACTCGGTCGGTGGGCAGGTGGTGGCACGAGCGGCTGGGACCCGCCGCACCGGTCGCCCCCGGGGCCCGCGTGGGGCGGTTCGAGTTCTTCTTCGACCTGGTGTTCGTCTTCTCGTTCTTCATCATCACCCGGGCCACCGCCGTGAGCATCACCGGCGCCAACCTGCTGCACGGGCTGCTGGTGCTCGCCGTGCTGTGGTGGGTCTGGGTGGTGCACACGGTGGTCGCGACCCGCGTCCGGCTCGGTGTGGGCTTCGTCCCCGTACTGATGGTCGTCGCGATGGCCGCGCTCTTCTGCTTCTCGCTGTCCCTGCCGCAGGCGTTCGGTGACCCGAGGCAGACGGCCGCCGGGCCCGTGGTCGTCGCGGTCAGCTACCTTGTGATCCGCGCGATCCACCTGCTGCTGTACTGGCACGTCGCCCAGGACCAACCCGAAGAGCGCCGGCTGTTGGTGAGGTTCTCCCCCGAACTGGTGTTGAGCACCCTCCTGCTGCTGGCCGCCGCGCTGGTCCCGCCGATGATCGAGGAGGCGGGGCACGCCTTGATGATCCGCGACGGGCTCTGGCTCGGCGTCGTCCTGCTCCAGTACAGCAGCGGCCTGGTCGCCGGCGCGTGGGGCTGGGCCGTGACGTCCGCCGAGCACTGGACCGAACGGTACGACTTCATCCTGATCATCGCCTTGGGCGAGTCGATCATCTCCGTCGGTGTCGGCGGCAACCTCCTCGGCCAGCCGGTGACCTGGCCGGCGGTCGCCGCCGCGGTCCTCGGCATCTTCTTCACCGCCGCCCTGTGGTGGGCGCACTTCGACGTGATCGCGCCCGCCGCCCGGATCGCCCAGCACGCCGCACAGGGTCGCGCCCGGGTGGCCATGGCCCGGGACGCCTACGCCTACTGCCAACTGATCATGATCGCGGGGATCATCCTGTTCGCCCTGGGGGCGGAGGAGATCGTGCGACAGGTGGCGGATCCCGCGATCAGCCTCGCCGCGCCGACGCACGGCCCGGGCGTGTCGATGCTGTTCGGTGGGGTGATCTGCTACCTCTGCGGCGACATGCTCTTCCAGCTGCGGACCCTCGGCACGATCACCTGGACCCGGGTCGGGACGGTGCTCGTGCTCGCGGCGGCCATCCCCGTCGCCCAGCACCTTCCGGGGCTCGCGGCGCTCACCCTGCTGACCGTCATCTGCACGGGATTGGTCGCCGTCGAGCTGGTCGTCATGGCCGGCGCCCGCCGGGCCCTGCTCGATGTCGTGTTCGAGGAACGGACCACCTACGAGAAGCACGAGGCCGGGTGGCGCGCCCGCTGGCACGACGGAGGCCCGGAGGAGAAGCGCGGCTGATCCCTAACATGGCCTCATGACCGTAGATCTGTTCGCGGGTCTTCCCGTCCGCGACTACCGCGCGGCGGCGGCCTGGTACGAGCGACTCCTCGGCGCCCCGCCCGCGTTCCTGCCGAACGACACCGAGGCGGTGTGGGAGCTCGCGGAGCACCGGTACGTCTACATCGAGCTGCGACCGGAGCACGCCGGGCACGACATGCACACCGTCTTCGTCGACGACCTCGACGCCCGGCTCGCGCAGATCGCCGACCGGGGCCTGACGCCGGCCGAGCGCGAGACCTACGACAACGGGGTCCGCAAGGCGATCTTCCGCGACCCGGACGGCAACGAGATCGGCTTCGGCGGCGGCCCGGCCTGACCGGGGCACAGCAGGTGGCGGCGTCCGCCCCGCCGGACGGACGCCGCCGGCGGTCTCAGCGCGGCTGGTACGCCTTCGGCAGGCGCATGCCCCGTTCGGCCATGAGCTGCCGGACCCGGTTCGGGTAGTTCGTGATGATCCCGTCGACGCCCAGGTCCATCAGTGCCGCCACGGTCGCCGGGTCGTCGCACGTCCACGGCACGACCTTCAGGCCGCGGGCGTGCGCGTCGGCGATCATCCTGGCGTCCGGGTAGAAGCGGAACGCCGGGTCGGCAATTGTGCCGTTCTGCGGGAACCCGTAGTTGGGGGAGAGCGCGGTCACGCCGGGGATGGCGGCCGCCGCGCGGACGAAGTCGCCGCCGAAGTCGTCCGCGTCCAGGCCGCCCAGCCAGGGCGAGGCGCCGGGCTTGCCGACCTGGAGGAAGTCGTAGTTGGTGAGCGCCACCAGCGGCCACCGCGGCGCGAGCCGGTGCATCACCCGCAGCGCTCCCCAGTCGAACGACTGGATGGTGACCTGCTCCTCGATGCCCGAGGCGCGGATCTCCTCGAAGACCCGGCGGACGAACAGCTCGCGCGGCGCGGTCTGCTCGGGAGCGCCGGCCTCCACCTTCGTCTCGATGTTCAGCGTGAGCTGGTGGGCGCGCCAGCTCTTCACGAGGCCCAGCACGTCCCGCAGCTCGGCCATCCGGACGCCGGCGATCTGCTCCTGCTCCGGGAAGCCGGGCAGCTGCTGGTAGCCGCAGTCCATGGTCTTGATCTGGGCCAGGGTCAGGTCCTTGATGTACTTGCCGACGTACGGGTACATCGGGTCGCCCGGGGTCACCGGGCCGGTGTCGCGGCACTTCTGCGCGCTGACCTGCCGGTCGTGCGTGACGACCACCTTCTCGTCCCGGGTGACCTGGGTGTCCAGTTCCAGCGTGGTGACGCCGAGGCGCATGGCCTTGGCGAAGCCGGCCAGGGTCTCCTCGGTGGTCAGCCCGATCCCGCCCCGGTGCGCCTGCAGGTCGAAGTGGGTCTTCTGCGGCAGCACGCCGGGACCGGCGGCGGGGGCCGCGTGGGCGGCCGTGGGCACGGCCAGCACCGCCCCGGCGGCCAGCACCGTCAGAAGCTGACGGACGGACATGGAAAACCTCCGCTACCTTCGGTTGACGTTCGCGCAGCCGAAGCTAGGTGCGGGGTCGGTGCCCGCCGTGGCCCTGACGTGAGGAGGCGGTGAACGTTCGCGGGCGCGCCGGGTGCGCCCCCGGCCGGGCCACGGCGTGCCGCGGCCCGGCCGGCGGCGTCAGCGGCGGGACTTGGGCAGGTCGAACTGGTCGGCCCGGTGGCAGTCCTTCGGGCCGCCGATGGCGTCCGGCCCGACCCGGTCGAGGGCCTGGCGGGCCCGGTGCCGGCCCAGGTTCCAGGCGTACCAGGGGTCGGACTCCTCCAGGTCGTCGGCGATCCAGCTCAGCGTGCAGCGGCGGACCGGGTCGGGGAGCCGGGTCAGCGCGGGCGTGGCGTCGGCGGAGAGGGCCCGCAGGTACCAGGCGTCGATCTTGCCGGTCTTCTCGTACCGGAGGATGTTGCGCTTGGCCGCGTAGTCCTCCGGGTTCAGCACGGCCAGGCCCAGCAGCATGGCCACGGCCAGCGCGACGGTGGTGCCCGGGATCCACCGGCCCTGCCACCGCACGCCCGCCGCCAGGATCATGAGGAAGACCGCGCCGAGCAGCAGCTCGAACGCCATCACGAAGATCCGCTCGCCGGTGAAGCTGTAGACCTTCTGGTACGTCCACATCCGCGACAGCGCCGACACCACGATGACCACGCTGAGCGCGCTGAGCAGGCCCAGCAGGACGCGCAGCAGCATGCGCTCGGCCGGCCGCTCCCGGCTGGCCCAGCGGCTCACCCCGCCCAGGACGGCCAGGGTCAGCAGGGTGACGAAGAGGAGCTGCCAGAAGCCGCTGCGGGCGTACTCGGAGTAGCTGAGGCCGGCCACCTTCTGCACGTGCCGTTCGCCGCCGAAGAGCACGGTGAACTGCACGATCACGAAGCCGGCGAACAGCAGCGTCAGCGCGCCGATGGCCGGCGCCCACTCCAGCACGCCGAGCCGGCGGGTGCTCGGCCGGTCCACGGTGGACAGGTCGGGCGGGGCGGCCAGGGTGTAGACCGCCGCGACGGCGATGAGCCCGCCGATGACGGCCAGGAAGATCCAGCGGAACACCGTACCGATGTTGATTTCGGGGACGATCGCGTTCAGCACCTCGGAGAAGGCGGCGTCGGCCGAGGAGAGCAGGCTGCCGAAGACCAGCAGCACCAGCACGGTGGCGACCACCGAGCCGGTGACCTTGCGGACCGTCCCGGCCCCGGGCGAGGCGGTGACGTGCCGCCGCACCCAGGGCAGGCCGCGGAACGCCGCGAACGGCGTGGCGGCCAGGCCGAACAGGATCGAGCGGACCAGCCGGCCGCCGGCGATCGCCAGGGTGGCGCAGCCCAGCGCGCCGAGCACGCAGAACGTCACCAGCCACCACGCGTTACGGAACGCCAGCACGGCCAGGAGGACCAGCGCCGCCGCCGCCCACCCGCCGCGGATCAGGCGCTCGGTGCGGGGCAGCCCGGCGGTACGCCGGCGCACCGCCACCAGCACGCCGAGGGTCAGCGTGAGCCAGCCCAGGAACCAGCCGATGCCGACCCGGCCCAGTGGCACGAAGAACGCGGTGCCGAGCGCCCCGGCCAGGACCGCGAGGGGGACGGCCCGGCCGGTGGCCTGCTTCGGGCCCGGCCAGCGGGCGCCGAGGAACGAGGTCCGGGGCGTCCGCGGCCGGGGCGTCCAGCCGGGGGCGGGCGGGTAGCCGCCCCAGGGCTGCATCCCGTGCCCGGGATAGGGCGGCGCGGCGGCCGGCGGCGCTGCCGGGGTGCCGGTCGTCGCCGGTCCGGCGGGCGGGACCGCGGCCGCTGCCGGCGCGGAGGCCACCCCGGGTCCCGGCTCGGCCCGCGTGGCCGATCCGGGCTGAGTCTCTGAGTTGGACGGTCCAGCGGGGGTGGGGGCCGGCGTGGCGGCGTCGTCGATCGTCGTGTCGGCGCCGCCGTCACCGGGCGCGTCGTCACCCGCTGGCGCCGGGCTCTCCGGAGTCGCGCCGGTCGCCGTGGTGCCGGCCGGGCTGGTCGGCGTGGAACCGGTGGCGCCCTTCGGCGTGGTGCCTGCGGCCTCGCCCGCGCGGTCGGACGGGGCCGCCGCCGCGCCGCTCGACGCGGGGCTCTCGACGGCCGGCGCGGTGGCCTGGGCGGGAACCCCGTGCGCGGCGGCCTGGGCGGGCACGTTCGGCGCGGGCACCAGCACCCGTGGGGCAGCCGGCTGTCCGGAAGCCGCCGCGGGCTGCCCCTCGGCCACCGGCACCAGCGGCACGAACAGCGCGTAGCCGCGGGTGCCGGGCGGCACGACCACGGGGATCGCCCAAGCCGGCTGCCCCTCCGGGCCGGGCCACGGCATCGCGGGCGGCGCGCCCGCCACCTCGGGCACGACGAGCAGGTGTGGCGTCACGTCGGCGGGGACGTCGCCGCCCGCGGACCCGGCCGCCGGGGCGGGTCGGGGCGCATCGGGCGTCTGTGGCGGCTCGGACACGGCTCGCTCCTTGATCGCGGGGTGCCGTCACTGTAGGGCCCCACCCCGCTCCGCCGCCGCCCCTCCCGTCCGTTCGGTCAGCACACCCGGGCCGGGCCGTGGACCCGGCGCACCGGCGCACCGATCGAACCTTTGCCGGCCCGCTTCCGTACCAGTGCGCGGGAGGTGGATGACATGGCCGTACGCCGCACAGTCGCCGCGCTCGCCGCCGTCGCCGCGACCCTGCTGCTCACCGGCGTGCCGGCGAGCGCCCACGGCGCCCCCACCAGCCCGTTGAGCCGGGCCGCGGCCTGTGGTCCCGAGGGTGGCCGGGCGGACACACCGGCCTGCCGTGCCGCGATCGCCGAGGGGGCCGCCGTGCGGGAGTGGGACAACATCCGGGTGGCCCGGATCGACGGGCGGGACCGGGAGCGCATCCGCGACGGGGAGCTGTGCAGCGGCGGGCTGTCGGCGTACCAGGGGCTGGACCTGCCCCGGACCGACTGGCCGGCCACCACGCTCACGGCCGGGGCCCGGTACACCTTCCGCTACCGCACCACGATCCCGCACAAGGGCACGTTCCGGTTCTACGCCACGACCGACTCGTACACCCCGACCCGCCGGCTGACCTGGGCGGACCTGGAGGTGAAGCCGTTCCTGACGGTCACCGACCCACCGATCCGCGAGGGCGCCTACCAGATGCCGGGGCGGCTGCCGGCGGGGCGCACGGGCCGGCACATCATCTACACGATCTGGCAGAACTCCAACACCCAGGACACCTACTACTCCTGCTCCGACGTGGTGTTCCGGTCGCCGTCGGGCGGAGCGGCGGCCGCGCCGCGTACCCGGAAATCGGACCCGCCCCCGGCGAGCGCCGCCCCGCGCGCCGCGACGGGCGACGGGGCCGGCGTACCGGCGGCGGGGGTGCCGGTGGCGGCGGTGACCGACACCCGCACGTTCCCCCGGCCGCTCGTGTTCGGCGCGGCGGCCGGGGTCACCGTGCTGCTCGTCGCCGTGGTGGCGCTGCGGTTGCGGCGGGCCGGCACCGTGCCGGCCGGCCGGCCGTGCGGGGTCCGCAACCACCGCGCCGGCCGCCGCCGAATCTGGTAGTCCTCAGCCCAGGTGCCGGTCGATCTCCGCCAGTTCCTCGACGCCGAGGTCGAGGTTGTCCAGCGCGGCGACGTTCCCCTCCAGCTGCGCGACGCTGCTCGCCCCGATGATCAGGCTGGTCATGCGGGGGTCGCGCAGCGCCCAGGCCAGCGCGAGCTGGGCCAGGCTCTGGCCGCGCCGCTCGGCGACCGCGGCGAGCCCGCGGATGGTGGCCATCTTGTCCTCGCTGAGGTCGCTCTCATTGAGGAAGACGCTGGTGCGCACCCGGGAGTCGGCGGGGATGCCGCCCAGGTAGCGGTCGGTGAGCAGGCCCTGCGCCAGCGGGCTGTAGGCGATGCAGCCGGCGCCGGCCCGCTCCAGCGTGTCCAGCAGCCCGTCGGCCTCGGACCAGCGGTTGAGCATCGAGTACGACGGCTGGTTGA
Source organism: Micromonospora chaiyaphumensis (assembly GCF_900091435.1). Lineage (GTDB taxonomy): Bacteria > Actinomycetota > Actinomycetes > Mycobacteriales > Micromonosporaceae > Micromonospora > Micromonospora chaiyaphumensis. The sequence goes on along the minus strand of NZ_FMCS01000002.1, from coordinate 9,494 downwards.
TCAGCAGCGGGGTGCCCAGCTCGCGGAGGATCTCGGCGGCCCGGGCGGTCTGCTCCGAGTTGTAGTTGGAGATGCCGACGTAGAGCGCCTTGCCGGAGCGGACAATGGCGTCCAGCGCGCCCATCGTCTCCTCCAGCGGGGTGTCCGGGTCGAACCGGTGGGAGTAGAAGATGTCGACGTAGTCGAGGCCCATCCGGCGCAGCGACTGGTCCAGCGAGGAGATCAGGTACTTGCGCGAGCCCCACTCGCCGTACGGGCCGGGCCACATGAGATAGCCGGCCTTGCTGGAGATGACCAGCTCGTCCCGGTACGGCTTCAGGTCGGTGGCGAGCATCCGGCCGAAGTTCTCCTCGGCGGTGCCGGGCGGTGGGCCGTAGTTGTTGGCCAGGTCGAAGTGGGTGATCCCGAGGTCGAAGGCGCGCCGGACGATGTCCCGCTGCCGCTCGTACGGGCGGTCCGGCCCGAAGTTGTGCCACAGCCCGAGCGAGATGGCGGGCAGGCGCAGGCCGCTCCGGCCACTGCGCCGGTAGATCATCGAGTCGTAACGGTCTTCGCTGGCGAGGTAGGTCACGCCTGCGACCCTAGTCCCGGCCCCTGACCAGGCCGGAGCGGAGGTGGGCCGGCGGAACCGGCGTGCGGTCCCGCCCGCTTGGGTAGCTTCGAGTCCATGCGCTACGTCCCGCTCGACACCCCCAAGCCCATCTCGAAGATCGGCCTCGGCACGTGGCAGTTCGGCTCCCGCGAGTGGGGTTACGGCCCCGACTACGAACGCCGGGCGGCGCAGATCGTCCGGCGGGCGCTCGACCTGGGCGTCACGCTCTTCGACACCGCCGAGATCTACGGCTTCGGCCGCAGCGAGCGCATCCTCGGCGCGGCCCTCGATGACGACCGGGCGAAGGTCGTCGTGGCGAGCAAGATCTTCCCGGTGCTGCCGCTCGCCCCCGTGGTGCAGCAGCGGGCGGTCGCCTCCGCGGCCCGGCTGGGCGTCGCCGGCATCGACCTCTACCAGGTGCACCAGCCCAACCCGGTGGTCGCCGACACCAGCACCATGCGCGGCATGCGGGCGCTCCAGGACGTCGGGCTGGTCGGCGAGGTCGGGGTCAGCAACTACGGCCTGCGCCGCTGGCGGTTCGCCGAGGCCGCGCTGGGCCGCCGGGTGCTGAGCAACCAGGTCCGCTACAGCATGGTCGACCGCGGCCCCGAGAAGGACCTGATCCCGTACGCGGAGCAGGCCGGCCGCATCGTCATCGCGTACAGCCCGCTCGCGCAGGGCTTCCTCTCCGGCCGGTACGACGCGCGGAACCCGCCCACCGGTGCGGTGCGGCGGGCCAACCCGTACTTCCTGCCGGTGAACCTGGACCGGGGCACCGAACTGATCGCCACCCTGCGCGAGGTGGCCGACGCGCACGACGCGACCCCCAGCCAGATCGCCCTGGCGTACGTGCTCCGCCATCCCGGCGTGGTGGCCATTCCCGGCGCGTCCGGGGTGGAGCAGGTCGAGCGCAACGCGGCCGCCGCCGAGATCGACCTGGCCGACGACGAGTACGCCGCCCTCGCCACCGCCGCCCACGCGTTCCGCCCGGTCACCGGGCTGGCCGCCGTACCCAAGCTGATCCGCGCCCGCACCGGGAAGTGACCACCATGGACGACATCACCGCACTGATCCTCGACGACCACGCCGCCTTCCGCCGCGGCTTCGCCCGGCTCGACGACGCCCGGGACCCGGCCGAGCTGCTGGCCGTCTGGGAGGCGCTCGCCCTGCACCTGGACATCCACGCCGAGGCCGAGGAGGCCATCCTCTACCCGCACCTGGTCAAGCACGGCGACGAAGGCGCGGAGGAGACCGAGGACGCCATCGGCGACCACAACAAGATTCGCGACGCCGTCGCCGAGTCGAAGCTCCACGAGGTGGGTTCGGACGCCTGGTGGGCGGCCGTGTGGCGGGCCCGCCGGGAGAACAGCGAGCACCTGGCCGAGGAGGAGGACGAGGCACTGCCGGACTTCCGCCGGCACGCCAGCGTCGAGCTACGGGCCGAGCTGGGGCAGCGCTGGCTGACCTTCTACGGCGAGCACAAGAACGGCCGCAACCTGCCCTTCCGCGACAAGGACCCGGAGAAGTACGTCCAGGAGCACCGCTGACCCGATCTCCCCGTCACGGGGGAGTCGGCGGGACGCCTCCGGGCGGCAGAATGACCGGGTGACGGTCCCGGGCGTGCTGGCGCCGCTGGTGCGCGGGAGCACCTGGCGGCGCGCCGTGTTCCTGCTCCTCGGCGGGGTGCTCGCCCTGCCGTACGCGCTGCTCGCGGCGGCGTTCGCGCAACTGCTCGGCAACGCCGGCGTGCCCCGTCCGGTCGGCGGCGGGCTGCTGCTGGTCGGCGCCGTGCTCGCGGCCGTGCCGGTGTTCCTCGCCGGCAGCCGGGCGCTGGAGATCGCCGCCGCCCGGGCGCTGCTCGCGGTCGACCTGCCCGAGCCCGCCCCGGGCCACCGGATCGACCGGGAGACCCGGCTGCGCTCCGCGCTCTGGATCGCCCTGCACCTGCTCACCGGCGCGCTGGTGCTGTTCGCGGCGATCAGCGCGTTCCCCATGGCGCTGGTCTTCCTCGCCGGTCTGGCCGGCGTGGACACCGGCGCCGGCCCCGAGGACGGCTTCGGCCCGTTCGACCCGGACCGCCCGGTCGCGGCGGGGCTGGCCGGGCTGGCCCTGCTGGTCGCACTCGGGTACGCGGTCGCCGGGCTGGGCGCGCTCGCCGCCTCGATGGCGCCGGTGCTGCTCGGCCCGGCCCAGGCCGAGCGGATCGCCGCCCTGGAGGCCCGGTCCGCCCGCCTGGCCGAGCGCAACCGGCTGGCCCGCGAGCTGCACGACTCGGTGGGGCACGCACTGACCGTGGCGACCCTCCAGGCCGGCGCCGCCCGCGAGCTGCTCGACACCGACCCGGAGTTCACCCGGCGGGCGCTGCGCGCCATCGAGGAGACCAGCCGCCGGGCGATGGACGACCTGGACCACGTGCTCGGGCTGCTCCGGGAGACGGCGGACGGGCCGGCGCCCGCGCCCACCACGCCGCAGGCCACCCTGGACGGGCTGGACCGGCTGGTCGCCGACACCCGGGCCGCCGGCCTGGCCGTGGAGTCCCGGGTCAGCGGGGCGCTCGGCGGGCTGCCCGCCGTGGTGTCCCGGGAGGGGTACCGGATCGTGCAGGAGGGGCTGACCAACGCGGCCCGGCACGGCCGCGGGCCGGTGCGCCTGCGGGTGGCCGTACCCGATGGTCGTCTGGAGATCGAGCTGGTCAACGGGCTGCGCGGCGCCACCGGGCCGGGTGGCGGCGGGCGCGGGCTGGACGGCATGCGGGAGCGGGTGCTGCTGCTCGGCGGGCAGCTCGCGGCCGGCCCGGAGGGCGACCGCTGGCGGGTCCGGGTCACCCTGCCGGCGCCGAGGGGGGAGACGGCGTGACCATCGACGTGCTCATCGTCGACGACGACGAGCTGGTCCGGGTCGGCCTGCGGGCGATCGTGGACGCCCAGCCGGACCTACGGGTGGTCGGCGAGGCCGCCGACGGCGCCGAGGTGCCGCCGCTGGTGGCCAGGCTGCGCCCGCGGGTGGTGCTCATGGACGTCCGGATGCCGGCCATCGACGGCATCCAGGCCACCCGGCGGCTGCTGGCCGCCTCCGCCGACCCGCCCCGGGTGCTGGTCGTCACCACGTTCGCCAACGACGAGTACGTCTACGACGCGCTGCGCGCCGGGGCCAGCGGCTTCCTGCTCAAGCGGGCCCGCCCGGCCGAGGTGGTGGAGGCGATCCGGGTGGTGGCGGCCGGCGAGTCGCTGCTGTTCCCGGCGGCGATCCGGCGGCTCGCCGGCGCGTACGGCGGCCGGGGCGGCGACGGGCTGCGCGCGGCCCGGCTCACCGAGCGGGAGGGCGAGGTGCTGCGGCTCATGGCCGCCGGCCTGTCCAACCCGGAGATCGCCGACCGGCTGGTGGTCGGCGTGGAGACGGTCAAGACCCACGTCGGCAACGTGCTGGCCAAGCTCGGGGTGCGCGACCGCACCCAGGCGGTGATCGCCGCCTACGAGTCGGGTTTCGTGGTGCCGACCGGCTGACCGGTCCCTCCCGTGGGGGAGGCGGTCCACCCCGGCGCGGGAGGGTTCCGGAGGCCGACCGGCCGACGCTGAGAGCATGACGACAACGACCGATTCCCCACCCCGTCGGGCCGCCCGGACGCGGCTCGACCTGGCCGCCCCGCTCGCCGCCGCCTGGCTCGGCGGCTGGGGCGTGCTCGCCCTGGTCTCGACGCTGACCGGCGCCGGCTACCCGTTCGGCGCGAACGACCCGCACGGCGGCGACGTCAGCCTGCTGCGGCTGCTGCCGGTGGACGTCGGCGCCCCGCTCTTCGCCGGGGTGCTGCTGCTCGCGGCGGTCGCGGCGCTCGCCATGAGCGGCCCGGCCACGGTACGCCGGCCCGGCCTGCCCCGCGCGCTGCTGCTCGGTTACGGCTGGACGGTCGCGTTCGCGCTGGCCGTGGTCGTCCCGGACGCCCGGGTGCTGATCGTGCTCGGCTACCTGCCGATCCTGCTCATCGGCGCGCCGTTCGGCTGGCCGCCGGTCGACTACGGGCAGATCTTCGACTGGCCGCTGGCCGCCCGGTGCGCAGCCCTGGTCGGGGGCGTCCTGCTGGCCGGGGCGCTGCTGCTCTGGCAGCGCCGGACCGCCGGCGCCTGCCCGGCCTGCGGCCGGGACGACCACGAGCGGGGCTGGACTACACCCGCCGCGGCCGCCCGCTGGGGGCGCTGGGCCGCGTACACGGCGGCGGTCATCCCGTTCGCCTACGCGGTCACCCGGCTCGCCTGGGCGGCCGGCATCCCGCTGGGCATCTCCCGGGACTTCCTCGCCGAGATGCGCGAGACCGGGCTGGTCTGGGCCGGGGCCGGCCTGGGCGGGTTCGCCACCGTCGGGGCGATCCTCACCATCGGGCTGGTCCGCCCCTGGGGCGAGCGGTTCCCCCGCTGGCTGCCGGGGCTGGCCGGCCGGCGGGTGCCGATCAAGCTGGCGGTCGTCCCGGCCACGCTGGTCGCGGTGTCGGTGACGGCCGCCACCGTCGGGCTCCTCACCAAGCCGGAGCTCTGGCACGACTTCAGCCTGGCCACCGCGCCGGTGCTGCTCTGGCCCTTCTGGGGCGTCGCGCTCGGGGCGGCCACTCTCGCCTATCACCTGCGGCGGCGGGGCACCTGCGGCCGCTGCGGGCAGCCCGTCCCCGGTCCGTGACGGTCCGGCAACCCGGAAGGCGGCGCGCGGTCACCCGGCCGAGATAGCGTGGGTCGGGTGACTGCGCCCAACCAGGTTCCCCCGGTCCCGCCCGCCGACCTGCCCGGCACGCTCGGCGAGCTGCGGACGTCCGGCCATCACTACCGCACGGTCAAGCAGGAACTCCGCGACAACCTCCTCGCCCGGATGCGCGCCGGCGAGGAGCGCTTCCCCGGCATCGTCGGCTACGAGGACACGGTGCTGCCCGAGGTCGAGCGGGCCCTGCTCGCCGGCCACGACATGGTGCTGCTCGGCGAGCGCGGCCAGGGCAAGACCCGGCTGATCCGCTCGCTCGGCGCGCTGCTCGACGAGTGGACCCCGGTGATCCCCGGCTCGGTGCTCAACGAGCACCCGATGCACCCGCTCACCCCGGCGTCCCGCGCCCTGGTCGCCGAGCGCGGCGACGACCTGCCGATCGGCTGGCTGCACCGCTCGATGCGCTACGGCGAGAAGCTCGCCACCCCGGACACCAGCGTCGGCGACCTCATCGGCGACGTCGACCCGATCCGGCTCGCCCAGGGGCGTACCCTCGGCGACCCGGAGACCATCCACTTCGGCCTCGTGCCGCGCACCAACCGGGGCGTCTTCGCCGTCAACGAGCTGCCCGACCTGGCCGAACGGATCCAGGTGGCGCTGCTCAACGTGCTGGAGGAACGGGACATCCAGGTCCGCGGCTACCAGCTCCGGCTGCCGCTGGACCTGCTCCTGGTGGCCAGCGCCAACCCGGAGGACTACACCAACCGGGGCCGGATCATCACCCCGCTCAAGGACCGCTTCGGCGCGGAGATCCGTACCCACTACCCGCTCGACCTGGAGCTGGAGCTGGCCCTGATCCGGCAGGAGGCCGACCTCCACGCCACCGTCCCCGAGCACGTGGTGGAGGTGCTCGCCCGGTTCGCCCGCGCCGTCCGCGAGTCGCCGTCGGTGGACCCGCGCTCCGGCGTCTCCGCCCGCTTCGCCATCGCCGCCGCCGAGACGGTCGCCGCCGCCGCGCTGCGCCGTGCCGGACTGCTGGGCGCCACGACCCACGAGGCCCCGGTCGCCCGGGTCGGCGACGCCGTCTCGGTGACCTCCACGCTGCGCGGCAAGGTCGAGTTCGAGAGCGGCGAGGAGGGCCGGGAGATCGAGGTCCTCGGCCACCTGCTGCGGACCGCCACCGCCGAGACGTTCCGGGTCCGGCTGGCCGGGCTCGACCTCTCCGGATTCACCGCGCTGGTCGCCGAGGGCGCTGAGATCGAGACCGGCGAGCTGGTCTCCTCGGCCGAGCTGCTCCGCCAGGTCGGCACCGTCCCCGGGCTGGCCAAGGTGCTCGACCGGCTCGGCCTCGGCGACGCGCCCACCCCCGAGGAGGCCGCCGCCGGGATCGAGTTCGTCCTGGAGGGGCTGCACCTCACCCGCCGGCTGGGCAAGGACGTCACCGAGTCCGGGCGCACCGTCTACGGCGGCCGGGGCTGACCATGGCCGGCAACCGGTTCCGGTACGGGCAGTGGCGCGGCGGGCCCGACCCGCTCGCCCCGCCCTACGACGTACGCGCCGCCGTGGACGCGGTCGGCGCGGAGGTCCTCGCCGGCGGCAGCCTCCGGGAGGCGCTGCGCGACCTGCTGCGGCGCGGCCCACAGGGGCGCGGCGGCCTGGACGACGTGGCCGCCCGGGCCCGCCGGCTGCGCCGGGAGGCGCTGCGCCGGGGCGACCTGGACGGCGCGGTGACCCGCGCTCAGGCGCTGCTCGACCAGGCCCTCGCCGCCGAGCGGGAGGAGCTGCGCGGGCGGGACGGCGACGACGCCCGCTTCGCCGAGGCGGTGCTGGACAACCTGCCCCGCTCGACCGCCCGGGCCGTCGAGGAGCTGTCCGGGTACGACTGGGCCAGCGACGAGGCGCGCGCCAGCTACCAGCGGATCCTCGACGGGCTGCGCGGCGAGGTGCTGGAGCAGCGCTTCGCCGGGCTGCGCGACGCGGCGCGGGCCGCCGCCGACCCGGCCGCCCAGCGGCAGCTCGCCGAGATGATGCACGACCTCAACGACCTGCTGGCCCGGCACGCCCGGTCGGAGGACACCACCGACGCGTTCGCCGAGTTCATGCGCCGGCACGGCGAGTTCTTCCCGGAGCGCCCGAAGGACGTCGACGAGCTGATCGACGTGCTGGCCCGCCGGTCGGCGGCCGGGGAGCGGCTCATGCGGTCGCTGTCGGACCGGCAGCGCGAGGAACTGGCCGGGCTCATGCGCCAGTCCCTCGGCGAGCAGCTGGCCGGGGAGCTGTCCCAGCTCGACGCCCACCTCCGGTCGCTGCGCCCCGACCTCAACTGGCAGCGCGGCGAGCGGGTCCGGGGCGACCAGCCGCTCGGCTACGGCGAGGCCACCGGCGCGCTCGGCGAGATCGCCGAACTGGACGAGCTGCTCGACTCCCTCGACCAGGACCACCCCGGCGCCACCCTGGACGACGTCGACGTCGAGGCGGTCGCCCGGACACTGGGCCGGGACGCCGCCGACGACGTGCGCCGGCTGCAGGAGCTGGAACGCGAGCTGCGCCGGCAGGGCTGGGTGACCCGCGACGCCGAGGGGCTGACGCTCAGCCCGAAGGCGCTGCGCCGGCTCGCCGGCACCGCCCTGCGCCGGGTGTTCGCCGACCTGACGGCCGGCCCGCGCGGCCAGCACGACCTGCGCTCCGCGGGCGCGGCCGGCGAGGTGAGCGGTGCCTCCCGGCAGTGGGAGTACGGCGACGAGCAGCCCCTCGACGTGGTGCGCACCCTCACCCGCGCGGTCCGCCGGGCCGGCCCCGGGGTGCCCGTGCAGCTCGCGGTCGAGGACTTCGAGGTGATGGAGACCGAGCGGCGGGCGTCGGCGGCGGTGGCGCTCTGCGTCGACCTGTCGTACTCGATGATCTCGCAGGGGCGCTGGGGTCCGATGAAGCAGACGGCGCTGGCCCTGTCGCACCTCATGGCGACCCGCTTCCCGCAGGACGCCCTGCAGATCATCGGGTTCGGCCGGGAGGCTCTGCCGCTGACCCAGCAGGAGCTGGCCGCCGTCGAGCCGGACATGGAGCAGGGCACCAACCTCCAGCACGCGCTGCGGCTGGCCGGGCGGCACCTGCGCCGGCACCCGGGCGCCGAGCCGGTCGTGCTGGTGGTCACCGACGGCGAGCCCACCGCCCACCTCGATCCCGAGGACGGCGAGGCGTACTTCCACTGGCCGCCGCTGCCGGAGACCATCGAGGCGACCATCCGCGAGGTGGACAAGCTGACCCGCTACGGCGCCACGCTGAACCTGTTCATGCTCGGCGACGACCCGGGGCTGCGCCGCTTCGTGGACGCGGTGGCCCGCCGCTCCAAGGGCCGGATGTTCACTCCCGACCTCGACGACCTGGGCGAGTACGTCGTCTCCGACTACCTCCGCGCCCGCCACGGCCGCCGCTGACCGCCCTCCAGCTCGCCGAGGTGGCGCTGTCCGCGGGGTTCGGACACCGCCACCTCGGCGAACTGGGTCGGGTGCTCGTGAGTGCAGGGGTGACAGGTAGCGGCGGCTGGGGCGTCCTGGCGCCCTCGGGTCGGTCCCGTCGGCGCCATTCGCTTGATCGACTCCGGCTCGGCGAGGTGGCGGTGTCGGCCGGCGCCGGATGCCCCCACTTCGGCGGTCTGGAGTCGATCACGCCCAATTGACCGATCGGCGGGGCAGGGGCGGACCGCAGCCGGGCCCGGGGTTTCCCGCCCAGCCCGCGCGCGGATCTTGGCGACTTGCCGTTCGCAGCGAACGGCAACTCTCCATGATTCGCCGGCGCCCGCGAGGAATGTCCGGTTCCCGCCATCACCCGGCGGCTGAGTGGAACGCCATGGATGTCTCCCGGGTCGGGATACCTCCATAGCGTTCCACCGACGGTCCCGGGATGGGCGCGATGTCCGATTCGTGAGGTGGCCGGTGGCACCCTGGCGGCGGAATGGCGGGCGGCCGGGGGTCGTTGTATCCGGGTGAACGGCCGAGGAAGGCGCCCCGCGAGTCGGGGTGGCCGGCCCCCGGGGCGGCCCGCCGAGGCGGGCATGCCGATCCCGGAATGATGGTGGGCCGCCGGTCGTTGTACATGGTCCCGGCGCGACGAAGAGGCTCAGCCCCGCGCGCTGGATGATCCCCCAAGACTTTTCTTGAGCGCCTGACGGTGCTTGCGCACGGCCGACCCCCATCGGCGTGTGCGCCGACCCCCAAGGAGCTTT
>NZ_FMCS01000007.1 GCF_900091435.1 Micromonospora chaiyaphumensis | reverse complement strand
GGGCGGCTTCCGCGGCGGTGACCGTCGTGAGGGCGGTTTCCGTGGCGGCGACCGTGAGGGCTACCGCGGTGGCGACCGTCGCGAGGGCGGTTTCCGTGGTGGCGACCGTGAGGGTGGCTTCCGTGGTGGCGAGCGCCGTGAGGGTGGCTTCCGTGGCGGTGACCGTCGCGAGGGCGGCTTCGGCGGCGAGCGCCGTGAGGGCGGCTTCCGCGGCGGTGAGCGGCGTGAAGGCGGCTTCCGTGGCGGCGACCGCGAGGGTGGCTTCCGTGGCGGCGAGCGCCGCGAGGGTGGCTTCCGCGGTGGCGAGCGGCGTGAAGGCGGCTTCGGTGGCGAGCGTCGCGAGGGCTTCCGCGGCGGTGACCGTCGCGAGGGCGGCTTCCGGGGTGGCGACCGTGAGGGCGGTTTCCGCGGGGAGCGCCGCGAAGGTGGCTTCCGTGGGGGTGAGCGTCGTGAGGGCTTCGGCGGTGAGCGCCGCGAGGGCACCCGTGAGGGTGGCTTCCGTGGCGGCGACCGCGGCGGGCGCCGCGAGGGTTTCGCCGGCGGTGAGCGCCGCGAAGGTGGCTTCCGCGGTGGCGAGCGCCGTGAGGGCGGCTTCGGCGGCGACCGCCGTGAGGGTGGCTTCCGCGGTGGTGAGCGCCGCGAAGGTGGCTTCGGCGGTGACCGCCGTGAGGGTGGCTTCGGCGGTGACCGCCGTGAGGGTGGCTTCGGCGGTGACCGCCGTGAGGGCGGCTTCCGCGGCGGCGACCGTCGCGAGGGCTTCCGCCGTGACGAGCGGCCCGGTGGCTACCGTCGCGAGGAGCGCGAGGGTGGCTTCCGCGGCGGGCGTGAGCGTACCGAGCGGGACGGGGAGCGGCGGGGCTACGGCCGGGACGACCGCCGCCCGGAGGGTGCGTACCGCGAGCGGCAGGACGAGCGCGCCGAGGGGCGTACGGGTGAGGCGCCGGCGTTGCCGGACGAGGTCGTTGCCAGCGACCTCGACTCGACCGTCCGGGCGGAGCTGCTCTCCCTCGCCAAGCCGGTGGCGGAGACCGTCGCCCGACACTTGGTCGCGACCGGGCTGCTGATCGACGACGACCCTGCCGAGGCGCTGGCGCACGCCATGGCTGCCCGCCGGCTCGCCTCGCGGATCGCCGCGGTGCGGGAGGCGGTCGGGCTGGCCGCGTACCACGCGGGGGAGTGGCAGACGGCCGTCGCCGAGCTGCGCACCTACCACCGGATGACCGGGCTGCAGAGCCACCTGGCCGTGCTGGCCGACTGCGAGCGGGCGCTCGGCCGCCCCGAGCGGGCCATCGACCTGTTCCGCGGGGCGGACCGGGAGAAGCTCGACCAGGCCGTCGCCATCGAACTGCTGATCGTGGCCAGCGGGGCGCGGGGCGACCTCGGGCAGAAGGACGCGGCCGTGGCCATGCTCCAGGTCCCCGAGCTGACCGCGGACTTGACCGAGTCGTGGGCGGCGCGGCTGCGCTACGCCTACGCGGACGCGCTGCTGGCGGTGGGCCGCCGCGAGGAGGCGCGGGAGTGGTTCTCCCGCGCCGCCGACGTGGACGCCGAGGGTGAGACCGATGCCGCCGAGCGGCTGCTGGAGCTGGACGGCGTCGTCATCGAGGGCGACGACGACGATGAGGACGAGGAGTTCGCGGCCGGCCCGGGCGCCCCGGGTGCCGTGCCGGCCCGCCCCGACGCCGACCTCACCGGCGGCGCCGACTCCGACGACGACCTCGACGACGAGGACGACCTCGACGACGACGAGGACGACGACGAGGCCGGCTACGACGACGACGAGGACGACGACGAGGCCGGCTACGACGACGACCTCGACGGCGACCAGGACGACGACGCGGGCGACGAGGACGAGGACGACGACCTCGACGGTGACGCCCGGCTGCGGGCCGACGCCGACACGGCCGACGCCGTCGCCGCGGACGGCGCCGACGCGGTGCCGGCCGGCGAGGGCGCCGGGTACCGGGACCGGGACGCGGCGGACCTGGGCGACGACGAGCTGACCGACGCGGAGGCGCGTTCGCTGGTCGCCGACACCGGCGCCGCCGCCGTGGACGCCGCCGGCCCGGACAACCAGGGCGGGAACGCCAAGGGTGACGAGGCGCCGGAGTCGGAGCGCCGGTGACCGGGAGCGCCGGGGACGCGGGTTCCGGTCCGGATCGCGGGGAGCGCGACCGGGCCGGAGCGGGCGACCGGCTGGTCGACGGGTACGCCCTGGTCGTGTTCGACCTGGACGGGGTGATCTACCTGATCGACCGGCCGATCCCCGGCGCGGTCGAGGCGGTGGGCAGACTGCACGCCGAGGGGCGGTCGGTCGCGTACGCCACGAACAACGCCTCGCGCCGCTCCAGCGAGGTGGCCGACCTGCTCACCGGCATGGGTGTGCCGGCCGGGCCGGAGGAGGTGCTGACCTCCGCGGCCGCCACCGCCGAGCTGCTGCGGGACCGGCTGCCCGCCGGCGCGCCGGTGCTCGTGGTCGGTGCGGAGGCGCTGCGTGCCGAGCTGCGTGCCGTGGGCCTGCGCCCCGTCTCGACGCTGGATGAGGAGCCCGCCGCCGTGGCCCAGGGGTACGGCCCGCAGGTCGGCTGGTCCGACCTGGCGGAGGCGTCGCTGGCCGTCCGGGCGGGCGCGCTGTGGTACGCCACCAACACCGACCGCACCCTGCCCAGCCCGCGCGGCCCGCTGCCGGGCAACGGCTCACTCGTGGCGGTGCTGCGTACCGCGCTCGGGCGAGATCCGGACGTGGTGGTGGGCAAGCCGGAGCCGGCGCTGTTCGCCACCGCCGCGCACCGGGCCGGGGCGGGGCGGACCCTCGTGGTCGGCGACCGGCTGGACACCGACATCGAGGGCGCCCGCCGGGCCGGCCTGGACAGCCTGCTGGTGCTCACCGGGGTCAGCGACGTGGCCGAGCTGCTGGCCGCGCCCGAGTCGCGCCGGCCCGCGTACGTCTCCTTCGACCTGGCCGGGCTCTTCGACCCGGCGGCCGTGGTGCGGGTGCCGGGCCCGGCGGACGCCGGTGGCTGGTCGGCGACCGCCGCCGACGGGGAACTCGTCCTCGACGGCGCGGGACGCCCGCTGGACGCCCTCGCGGCGCTGTGCGGTGTGGCCTGGTCGGCGGGGGCCGGCCCGCGGGTGCGCGCGGTGTCGGCAGCGGCGGGGGAGGCCCTGGCCGCGCTCGGCCTCGCGGACTGACCGGCCCGGTCAGAGCAGCTTGCGGAGCTTCATGAGGTCGAACGGGTTCGCCTTGATCGACACCCGGCGGGCGCCCACCGCCTTCATGATGTCGAGCTGACCGTGCACCAGGGCGACCAGGTCGTCGCTGCCGGTGCTCAGCGCGATCTTCGCCTTCGGGTCGTCGCCGTCGGCCAGGTCGACCAGCCGGCCGCCCTCCAGCCGCCCGTGGAACGCCGTGTCCAGGTCGGTGATCCGGCAGGCGAGGGTGCGGTCGAGGTCGATCCGCCCCTGCACGTCGGCGTGCCGGTCCAGCCGCGCGGCCAGGTCCTGCAACGCCTGCCGGCACTCGTCCACGCTGGCCACATCGTCTCCTCACCACGCGCCACGCCGTTCCCGGCACCGTACCGCAATGGGGCGCGCGGGGCGCCCGGTAGCGTGACACCTGCACACCCCGCCCCGCGGAAGGACTCAGGCATGCAGGACGCGTGGCGCGCCTACCTCGAGCTGGCCATGGGCCTGACGGAGGCGCCCCGGAAGAAGGCCCAGGACGCCGTGAAGCGCGTCGTCGGCCAGGGCGGCGCGACCGCCGCCCAGCTCCAGTCGCTCGCCGAGGAGCTGGTCTCCACCGGGATGGCGAACCGGGAGGCGTTGACCAAGCTGGTCCGCTTCGAGGTGGACCGCGCCCTGGGCGCGGTCGGGTTGGCCACCGCGGACGAGGTCGCCGAGCTGACCCGCCGGGTGCACGACCTGGAGCGGCGACTGCGCGAGGCGAAGACCACCGGAGCGGAGACCGAGCCGAAGACCAACGGCACGCCGCAGGCCGGCGCCGGGCGCGCGCCGGCGGCGCCGCCCCCGGCCGCCGAGACGGCGGGCGCCGGCGAGGTGACACCGTCCGGGGATCTGGCCGCCGACGAGCCGGCCGGGGCTGCGCCGGGCGCCGGTCGGCCGGCCCCGACGCCGGCCGCGGAGCCGTCGGCCCCGGCCACCGCCGAGGCACCCGTCTCGGCGCCGCCCGTGCCTGCGAAGACCAAGGCGGTCGCGAAGAAGGCCGTGGCCAAGAAGGCCATCGCGCGCAAGCCCGCCGCCACCGTCGCGCGGACCCCGGCCGAGGAGTCGCCGGCCGCCCCGACGCGCCCGGCCAAGAAGGCCGGTGGTCGCAGGCCGAGCGGCGGTGCCGGCTCGTGACCGCGCCCTTCCACCCCGGCCCGCGTCCCGGGCCGCCGCCGGGCGGTCCCCGGCCCGGGCCGCCCCCCGGCGTACGGCCGGCGCCGGTCGAGGAGGTCGGTGAGGTGCGGCACCCGGCCGTGGACGCCGCCGTGCACGCGATGATCAACGCCGAGGCGCTCTCCCCGGCGGACCAGATCGCCCAGTACGAGGCGGCGTACGAGACGCTGCGCGAGACCCTGGCCAGCATCGACCAGGCCTGAAAAGAGGCGGAGAACCACCACCGATGGCACGTCGTACCCGGCTGGATGCCGAACTCGTCCGCCGCGGCCTGGCCCGCTCCCGGGAGCAGGCCGCCGCGCTGGTGGAGGCCGGTCGCGTCCAGCTGCGCGGGGTGCCGGCGCGCAAGGCCGCCGCGATGGTCGACCCGGCCGACCCGCTGCTGGTCACCGGCGAGGACCCCGCCGACGAGTACGTCTCCCGGGGCGGTCACAAGCTGGCCGGGGCGCTCGCCGCGTTCGCCCCCGGCGGGCTGACCGTGGCGGGGCGGCGCTGCCTGGACGCGGGCGCCTCCACCGGCGGCTTCACCGACGTGCTGCTGCGCGGCGACGCCGCCGAGGTGGTGGCGGTCGACGTCGGCTACGGGCAGCTGGCCTGGTCGCTGCGCAACGACGACCGGGTGCACGTCTTCGAGCGCACCAACGTGCGTACCCTCACGCCGGAGGCGATCGGCGGCCCGGTCGACCTGACGGTGGCCGACCTGTCGTTCATCTCGCTGCGGCTGGTGCTGCCCGCGCTGGCCGGCTGCACGCGGCCCGACGGCGACCTGGCGCTGATGGTCAAGCCGCAGTTCGAGGTCGGCAGGGAACGGGTCGGCGCGGGCGGGGTGGTCCGCGACCCGGAGTTGCGCGCCGAGGCCGTGCTCGACGTTGCCGCCGCGGCCGCGCAGCTCGGGCTGGGCCTCGCCGACGTGGCCGCCAGCCCGCTGCCCGGGCCGAGCGGCAACGTCGAGTTCTTCGTATGGTTACGCCGGGACGCGCCCGCCGCGGACCCCGACCGGGTGCGCGCGGTGGTGGCCGCCGGCCCGCAGGGATTTCCGGCCGCCGGGCCGGAGGCCACGACTGAGGAGGTGTCCGGGTGAGCCGGACCGCTCTGCTGGTGACGCACACCGGGCGTCGGCGCAGCACCGAGCACGCGCGCGCGGTGGCGGCCGACCTCATCGCGGCCGGCTTCGAGGTGCGGGTGGTCGCCGAGGAGGCCGACGACCTGGACCTGCCCGGCGTGGTGCCGGTGACCGGCCCGGAGGCCGCCGAGGGCGCCGAGATCGTCTTCGCGCTCGGCGGGGACGGCACGTTCCTGCGCGCCGCCGAGCTGGCCCGCCCGGCCAAGGCGCCCCTGCTCGGCATCAACCTCGGCAAGGTCGGTTTCCTCGCCGAGGCCGAGATCGACGATCTGGACACCGCGGTGCGCGACGTGGTCGGGCGCAACTACACGGTGGACGAACGGCTCACCCTCGACGTCACCGCCGAGTTCGAGGGCGGCCCGACCATCGAGTCGTGGGCGTTGAACGAGATCAGCGTGGAGAAGGGCGAGCGGGCCCAGATGCTGGAGCTGCTCGTCGACGTCGACGGCCGGCCGCTGTCCCGCTACGGCTGCGACGGCGTGGTCTGCGCGACCCCCACCGGCTCGACGGCGTACGCGTTCTCGGGCGGCGGGCCGGTGGTCTGGCCCGAGGTGGAGGCGCTGCTGCTGGTGCCGATCAGCGCGCACGCGCTGTTCAGCCGCCCCCTCGTCACCGCGCCGACGTCCACCTTCGCCATCACGGTGGACCCGTTCACCACCCTCGCGGTGCTCTGCTGCGACGGCCGGCGGGTCTACGACCTGCCGCCGGGAGCCCGGGTCACCGTGCGCCGGGGCGCGCTGCCGGTGCGCATCGTCCGGCTCCGGGCGCGGCCGTTCACCGACCGGCTGGTGGCCAAGTTCGACCTGCCCGTGCAGGGCTGGCGCGGCAGCCGTCGCTGACCGGCGACTCAGCGAAGATCCGGCGGGCCGACCGCGCCCCGGCCCGTTCGGCGTACCCGGGTCCGGCCGCGGACGGGTTACGGTAGGAGCCTCCCCCGACGACGGCACGCCGCGCCGGGTGCGGCGTACCTCGCCGGCACCGGGCCGGGGCGGATGGTCCCGCCCCCGCGGCGGGCGCGCCCGCCGGGGCCGGCACCGCCGTCGCTCAGCGACGGCGATCGGGGCGTCCGGGCTGCGCCGAGGTGGAGTCCGGGCGGGGCGGTGACGCCCGCGCCCGGGCCGACGCGGCCCGACGGTCGTGGCCCTGGCCAGGGGGTGGTCGGGTCCACGACGGTCGGGGTGCCGGAGGAGTCGCGGCCGGCCGCGGCGGGCGGACGGCGAGCCGCGCCCGGCCGGGTTTCGACCCCGGTCGGGTCGGCCGGATCGGCGAGCCGCCGTCGGAGGAAACGGCGGCTCACCGACCGGGCGGCGACGCACTCGTTCCGGCACCCCGGCCACCGCCCGCTGCCGCGGTCCGCCACCGCGGGCAGCGACGTGGTGACCATCCGCTGGTCCCGTCGCGGCAACCTCGTGTCCACCTGGCGACATGTCACCGGTGCGGCGCGGTGCCCCTAGTGACCGAGCGATGATCTCCGCCGCAGACTCCGGTGGGCCGGCCTCAATCCCCCCCGAGGCCGGCCCCCCGAGCAAGAGGAGCGCATCGCATGCACCGGTCCCCACGCTGGCTAGCCGCCGGCGCGGTCGGGGCGCTGGTGGTCGGCCTCGCCGCACCGGCGTCCGCCGACCCGGCCGCACGGCCCACCGGCCCGAGCCCGGCCGCGCCCACCCCGGGCGCCACACCCGCCCGCATCACCCTGATCACCGGCGACCGCGTCGACCTCGTCCGGGCCGCGCCCGGCCGGGTCGCCGCCACGGTCCATCCCGGCCCCGGCCGGGAGCGGGTCACCTTCCACACCCTGGAGGTCGACGGCGGGCTGCGGGTGCTGCCCAGCGACGCCGTCCCGTACCTCACCGCCGGGGTGCTCGACCCGGACCTGTTCGACGTGGAGGAGCTGGCCGCCGAGGGCTACGGCGACGCCGCCCAGGGCGCGCTGCCGCTGATCGTGCGGTACCAGCAGCCGGCCGCCGGCCGGGTCCGGGCGCTGGCCGGCGCCACCGCGACCCGTGCGCTGCCGAGCATCAACGGCGCCGCGCTGCGGGTCGACAAGGCCGACCTCGGCGGGCTGTGGACCACGCTGGGCGGCACGCCGGTGGCCCGGAGCGGAAGCGCCGCGCCCCGCCTCGGTGGTGGCATCGCCCGGATCTGGCTCGACGGGCGGGTGCACCCGGCGCTCGAGCACAGCGTGCCGCAGATCGGCGCACCGGCCGCGTGGGCGGCCGGCCGGGACGGCGCCGGTGTCCGGGTCGCGGTGCTCGACACCGGTGTCGACGGCACCCACCCCGACCTGGCCGGCCGGATCGTCGAGGCGCAGGACTTCACCGGCGGCGGCAGCGCCCGCGACGGGCACGGCCACGGCACCCACGTGGCGTCCACCATCGTCGGCAGCGGCGCGGCCTCGGACGGGCTGCGCAAGGGCGTCGCGCCGGGCGCGCGGCTGCTGATCGGCAAGGTGCTCGACGACGGCGGCAGCGGCTACGACTCGGGGATCATCGCGGGTATGGAGTGGGCCGCCCACTCCGGTGCGAAGGTGGTCAGCATGAGCCTCGGCGGCCCGGCCACCGACGGCACCGACCCGATGAGCCAGGCGGTCGACGACCTCACCGCCGAGACCGGCACGCTCTTCGTGATCGCCGCCGGCAACGAGGGGGCGGCGGGCACCGTCGGGTCGCCCGGCGCGGCCGCGGCCGCGCTCACCGTCGGCGCGGTGGACCGTGACGACAACCTGGCCGACTTCTCCAGCCGCGGCCCGCGGTTGGGCGACAACGGCCTCAAGCCGGAGATCACCGCGCCGGGTGTCGGCATCGTCGCCGCCCGCGCCTCCGGCACGACCATGGGTACGCCGGTGGACGACGCGTACACCCGGGCGTCCGGCACCTCGATGGCCACCCCGCACGTGGCCGGGGCGGCCGCGATCCTCGCCCAGGAACACCCCGACTGGACCGCGCAGAAGCTCAAGGACGCGCTGGTCAGCACCACGAAGGCGAACGCCGCGCTGACCGTCTACGAGCAGGGCGGCGGCCGGGTCGACGTGGCCCGCGCGTTGAACCAGCGGGTGTACGGCTCGGCCACCGCCGACTTCGGCCGGGTGAACACCGGCGGCGCGGCGGCGGAGCGGACCGTGACGTACACCAACGGCACCGCGTCCCCGCAGACCCTGCGGCTGGCCCTGGAGCTGCGCAACCTGGACAGCGGCGCCGCGGAGCCGGACGGGATCTCGCTCGACGGCACGGAGGTGACCGTCCCGGCCGGCGGCAGCGTGAACGTCGCGCTGCACGCCGACCCGGCGAAGCTGGACCGCGGCGTGCACGGCGGCTGGCTGGTGGCCACCGGCGCGGACGGTGTCGCGGTCCGTACGGCCGTCGGGCTCACCCTCAGCGGCCCGATCCACACCGTCACCCTGCGCGCCCTGGACATGGCCGGGCAGCCCGGCCTTGCGCCGGTGTTCACCCTCTTCGGTGAGCACCCCGAATCGGACCACCTCGGTTGGATCCCCGGCGACGTGCAGGTGCAGGTCGAGGAGGGTCCGTACCTGCTGGAGGGCCTGATCGAGCACGGCGCCCCGTTGGACGAGCAGATCACCCTGGTCACCGACCCCGAGCTCATGGTCGACCGGGACCTGACGGTGGTCCTCGACCCGCGCAAGGGCACCCCGGTGCGGATCGAGACGCCGAAGCCGGCCGAGCAGCGGGCGGCGATCAGCTTCTACGAGCACCGGATCTTGGGCAACGGCCGGCAGGTCGACCACGGCGTCATGAACTTCAGCACGACCCAGCAGGTCAACGTCACCCCGACGCGACCGGTGAGCCGGGGCGAGTTCGAGTTCGCCTCCCGCTGGCAGCTGGTGGCACCCATGGTGGACGCCCAGGTCGGCAAGGTCTCCGGTCCGTTGGACATCAACCTGCTGGGCCAGTCGCCGGCTCCGGCGGGCCGGCGGAAGCTCCCGCTGGTCTGGGCGGGCGACGGCACCGCCGCCGAGCTGGCCCGGGCCGGGGCCCGAGGCGCGGCCGCGCTGGTGGCCGGCAGCTACGACCGTGCCGAGGAGGACCAGATCGCCGACGCCACGGCGGCCGGCGCCGCCATGGTGCTCATCGTCCGCCCGGCGGACCGGAGCGCGTGGACGGTCTGGCGCCCGGACGGGGATCGGTTGCCGATCCCGTCGCTGGTGGTCGCGAACGACGACGGACAGCGGATGATCGCGGCGGCGAAGCGCGGCCGTACGACCCTCGACGTGACACTGACCGTGGACAGCCCCTACCTGTACGACGTGTGGCAGGTGTCGAAGGGACGGGTCCCGGAGCGGATCGTGCACCGGGTGACGGCGGACAACACCGCCGAGGTGACCGCCCGCTACGCCGACACCGGCGGGTCCGACTGGGCCACCGAGCAGCGGTTCGGCTGGCGTCCCTGGCAGGAGTACTCCTGGAACGACGATCAGCGGATGGTGCGTACCGGCACCACCCGGCAGGAGTTCGTCAGCGCCGGGGACAACTGGTGGCAGCAGCGGGTGCTGCACCGGCTCACCTGGTCCTGGGGGCCGCTGCTCGGCGGGCTCACCCAGCAGCCCCGGCGGTACGCCGCCGACGACCGGGTCACCGAGACCTGGCACGCCCCGGTGGTCCGGCCGGCCGTGCCGGCGGGCGCCGGAGTGCCGGTGCCCACGCGCACCGGCGACACCCTGAACCTGCCGGTGGCCGAGTTCGTCGACGCCGACGGCCATTACGCCGCGGCCGGCTGGGGCGAGGAGCAGGACACCGTCGAGCGCCGGCTGAGCCGCGACGGGCAGCAGATCGCCGACCTCTCCGGCGGCTGGGCGCCGGTGGCGACCACCCCGGGCGCGGCCCGGTACCGGCTGGACGTCACCACCCGGCGCGCCTCGGACGAGTGGCGGTGGGCCACGCGAACCGAGACGGCCTGGCAGTTCACCTCGGCCCGACCGGACGGGGACGCGGCCCGGCCGCTGTCGCTGCTGCAGGTCGACTACCAGGTCCCCGCCGACCTGCGGGGCGAGGTGCCCGGCGGCCGGCCGCACCAGGTGGGGCTGACGCTGCGCCAGCCGGCCGGCGTACCGGCGCCGACCGGTGTCGGGGTGCGGGTGGAGGTGTCGTTCGACGGCGGACGCACCTGGCGGAGCGTGCCGGTGCGGGGCTCGGGCGCGCGGTTCACCGCGACGGTGCCGGCCGGGCGCGGCACGGTGTCGCTGCGGGTGCACGCCGGTGACCGGGCCGGCAACACCGTCGACCAGACCGTGCTCGACGCGTACGGCCTGCGCTGAGCCGACGTCCGCGCGGGACGGACCCCCCTCGCCCGCGCGGGCGTCAACCCCCGTCCGGCCGGGGCGCCCGCCTTCTACGGCGGCGGGCGCCGCGGCCGGCGCCGCGGCCGTCGCTGCCGCCGGCACCGCACTCGGGAAGCGGGGCCGGCGGCGGCGCGGCCGGTGGCGGGGTGCCGGGCGGGTCAGAGCCAGCCGCGGCGGGCGGCCTGGTAGGCCAGACCCGGCCGGGTGTCGACCCCGGCCACGGTCATCAGGTCGGCGAGACGCCGCTGCACCGTTCGGCGGCTCACGCCGAGCTGCGAGGCGATGGACTTGTCCGGCACCCCGGCCACGAAGAGCGACAGCAGCCGGACCTCCTCGGCGTCCGGCCGGTACCCCCCGCCCGCCCCGTCCTCGATCGGCGCGGCGGACGAGCTCACCGGCGTCGCCATCAGCCAGTGGCTCTCGAAGAGGGCGAGCAGCGCGTCCAGCAACTGGCTGCGGCCGATGACCGCGGCGGTCGGTTCACCGCTGCCCCGCTCCGGCACCAGCGGGCAGACCGCCGTCCGGCCGTCCACGATGGCCAGCCGGACCGGCAGCCGGTCGAGGACCCGGGCCTGCTCGCCGGCGCGTACGCCCTGCTCGACGTCCGCGAGCGCGCCCGGTTCGAGGAGCATCTCGCGTTCGTAGATGGCCCGGTAGCGGACCCCGCGGGCCAGCGCGTCGAACTCCTCGACGTTCTCCTGGCCGGCCATGGCCAGCGGATTCGCCCGGCAGAACCAGAGCACCTCGGCCCGGGCGCCGTTCTGCAGGTCGCGCAGGCGCTCGCGCAGCGCCCGGGCGCCGGTGACCACCTCGACCAGGTGCCCGGCGTCGTGCCGGCGCATCCCGGCCCGGTACTCCTCGGTGAGCTGGGTGACCGCCGCGCGGGCCGACTCGAGCGCCTCCTGGCGGCGCAGCAGCGCCTCGCCGAGCGGGACGTCGGGCGCCAGCGGGCGCAGCGGCGCGTCGGGCTCCGGCCCGGCCGGGAGCACGAGTCCCTTGCCGCGCAGGGCTTCGAGCTGGGCCAGCAGGTCCGCGCGCGGGAGGCCCAACCGGTCGGTCAGTTCCCCGACCGTCGCCGTCGTGAGCTGCACGAGGCAGCGGTAGAGCCGCTCCTCGTCCGGGGTCAGGCCGATCACGTCCAGCACGGGGCAGAACTGTACGACCCCGCCACCGGCCCCGCGCCGGCTGGTCAAGTGTCGGAGGACGCGTCTACTGTCGGGTGCTGTGCTGGAAGAGCTGCGCATCACCGGACTGGGCGTCATCGAGGACACCACGCTGCCGCTGACGGGCGGGATGAACGTCATCACCGGCGAGACCGGTGCGGGCAAGACCATGGTGGTGACCGGCCTCGGCCTGCTCTTCGGCGGCCGGGCCGACGCCGGCCGGGTGCGAGCCCAACCGGGCCGCGCCGTGGTGGAGGGCCGGCTGCGCCTCGACGGCCGGGTGGCCGGGACGGTGCACGCCCGGATCACCGACGCCGGCGGCGAGCCCGACGAGGACGGCTCGCTGCTGCTGAGCCGCACCGTCACCGTCGAGGGCCGCTCCCGCGCGCACCTGGGCGGCCGCAGCATGCCGGTGTCGATGCTGGGCGAGGTCGGTGAGCAGGTGGTGGCCGTGCACGGCCAGTCCGACCAGCTCCGCCTGCTGCGCCCCGCCGAGCAGCGGGCCGCGCTCGACCGGTTCGCCGGCCCGGAGCACGAGAAGCTGCTCGACGCGCTGCGGGAGGCGTACACCCGGTGGCGGGCCGTGGTCGACGACCTGGCCGACCGGCGGCGCAACGCCCGCGAGCGCAACCAGGAGGCCGACCTGCTCCGGCTCGGCCTCGACGAGATCACCCGGGTCGACCCGCAGCCGGGCGAGGACGACGAGCTGAAGGCGGAGGCGCAGCGCCTGGAGCACGCCGAGGGCCTGCGCACCGCGGCCCAGCTGGCCCAGCAGTGCGTGGCCGGCGGCGTCGAGGCGGCCGACGACACCCCCGACGCCACCGCGCTGCTCGGCACCGCCCGGCGCACGCTGGAGGCGCAGACCGGCACCGACCCGGCCCTGGGCGAGCTGGCCGCCCGGCTGGAGGAGGCGGCCACCCTGGTCACCGACGTCTCCGCGGAGCTGTCGGCCTACCTGGCCGCGCTCGACGCCGACCCGGCCCGCCTGCAGACCGTCTACGAGCGCCGGGCCGCGCTGCGCGGCCTCACCCGGAAATACGCCGACGACGTCGACGGTGTGATCGCCTGGGCCGAGCGGGCCCGCACCCGGCTGTCCGACCTGGACACCTCCGACGAGCTGCTGGACGAGCTGGACAAGGAGGCGGCCCGGCTCGCCGGCGAGGTGGCCGACCTGGCCGGCCGGGTCTCCACCTCCCGGCAGGAGGCCGCGGTCCGCTTCGCCGAGCAGGTCACCGTCGAGCTGGCCGGGCTGGCCATGCCGCACGCCCGGATCGAGGTTGCCGTGCTGCCCCGGCCGGCCGGGCGGGCCGAGCCGAGCCTGCCGGTCAACGGGGTCGAGGCCGGGGTCGGGCCGGACGGCGCCGACGAGGTGGAGCTGCGCCTGCTGGCCCACCCGGGCGCGCCGGCGCTGCCGTTGCAGCGGGGCGCCTCCGGCGGCGAGCTGTCCCGGGTGATGCTCGCCATCGAGGTGGTCTTCGCCGGCTCCGGCGGCCCGCCCACGCTGGTCTTCGACGAGGTCGACGCCGGGGTCGGCGGGCAGGCGGCGGTGGAGATCGGCCGCCGGCTGGCCCGGCTGGCCCGCAGCCACCAGGTGCTCGTGGTCACCCACCTGCCCCAGGTCGCGGCGTTCGCCGACCGGCACCTCGTGGTGGCGAAGGACACCGGGGGAGCGGTCACCACCAGCGGCGTGCGGGTGGTGGAAGACACGGAGCGGGCCCGCGAGCTGGCGCGCATGCTCGCCGGTTTGCCGGACTCGGATCTGGGTATCGCCCATGCCGAGGAACTCCTGGCCGTGGCGGCCAAGGAAAGGCGCCCGTGATGCCGAGATTGTGAGCGCAAGCACACCGGCGTGCGCTCCGGTGTGCTTCCCTGGGTAGGCGGCCCTGCTCAGGCATGTCGCGACAGCAATACCTGCCTCACATGCCAGGATGGTCACGATGCGTCTACCCACGTTGCGCCGGACCCGGACCGCGGAACCGGGCTCAGTCCTCGGCACCGCGCGCCTCGACCGCCGGACGAAACGGCTGGTCGGCCGGCTCCGCCCCGGTGACATCGCGGTCATCGACCACGTCGACCTGGACCGGGTGGCGGCCGACTCGCTGGTCGCCGTCGGCGTCGCCGCCGTGCTCAACGCCAAGCCGTCGGTCTCCGGGCGCTACCCGAACCTCGGCCCCGAGGTGCTGATCGCGGCGGGCATCCCGCTCCTGGACGACCTCGGCGAGAGCGTCTTCGAGCAGATCCGCGAGGGCGACGTGGTACGCATCGAGGGCAACACGGTGTTCGTCGGCGAGGAGCCGGTCGCGCACGGCGCCCTCCAGGACGCGGAGACCGTGGCCAAGTCGATGGCCGACGCCCGGGAGGGCCTGTCGGTGCAGTTGGAGGCGTTCGCCGCCAACACCATGGACTACCTCAAGCAGGAGCGCGACCTGCTGCTCGACGGCGTCGGCGTGCCGGAGATCCAGACCCAGATCCAGGGCCGGCACTGCCTCATCGTGGTCCGCGGCTACGACTACAAGGCCGACCTGGACGTGCTGCGTCCCTACATCCGGGAGTTCAAGCCGGTGCTCATCGGCGTGGACGGCGGCGCCGACGCGCTGGTCGAGGCCGGCTACACCCCCGACATGATCATCGGCGACATGGACTCGGTCACCGACGACGTGCTGCGCTGCGGCGCCGAGGTGATCGTGCACGCCTACCCGGACGGCCGGGCGCCCGGCCTGCCCCGGGTCGAGGGCCTCGGCGTGCCGGCGATCACGTTCCCGGCCGCGGCCACCAGCGAGGACCTGGCCATGCTGCTGGCCGACGAGAAGGGCGCCTCGCTGCTGGTGGCCGTCGGCACCCACGCCACCCTGGTGGAGTTCCTCGACAAGGGCCGGGGCGGCATGGCCTCGACCTTCCTGACCCGTCTGAAGGTGGGCGGCAAGCTGGTCGACGCCAAGGGCGTGAGCCGGCTCTACCGGCAGAGCATCTCCGGTTCCTCGTTGCTGCTGCTCATCCTCTCGGCGGTGGCCGCGATGGCCTCCGCGGTGGCGGTCTCCACAGTCGGGAAGGCGTATTTGGGCGTGGTGTCGGAGTGGTGGGACAATTTCGTGTTCCAGCTCGGCCAGATCTTCTAGCTCCCCGACGATCAAGAGGCTGCAAGCGTGATCAACTTCCGCTACCACGTCGTGTCCCTGACCGCGGTCTTCCTGGCCCTGGCCATCGGCCTGGTGGTCGGCACGGCCGCCCTCAACGGTCCGGTGGCCGATTCGCTCAAGGAGCGGGTCAACGGGCTCAGCAAGGACAACTCGCTGATGCGCCAGTCGGTCAACAGCCTCCAGAAGGAACTGGACATGGAGGAGGACTTCGCCGCCGAGATGGCGCAGGTCATCCTCCCCGGCAAGCTGAACGGCCGGCGCGTGCTGGTGCTCAGCCTGCCCAGCGGGCGCGACCACACCGAGGGTGTGGTGAAGATGCTCCAGCTCGCCGGGGCCAACGTCACGGCCCGCATCGACGTCCAGGACAAGTTCCTCAATCCGGACAGCAACAACAACCTGCTGGAGCTGGCCGTCACCGCCGCACGCCCGAACAGCGTGCCCACCGCCGGCCTGCCGGGCAACGGGCACGGCGTGGAGACCTCCAGCGCCCTGCTGGCCAGCGTGCTGCTGGACCGGCCGCAGGGCAGCCCGCCGGTGAGCGACGCGGACCGCCGGGCGGTCGTGCAGCAGTACGCCACGGCCGGCTACCTCACCCCGGAGGACAAGATCGGCGGCGCCGCCGAGGCGGTCGTGGTGGTCACCGGCCAGCCCTACGTCGACAAGTTCTCGGCGGAGAAGGACGCCTCGGTGGTGAAGGTCGCCGAGCAGTTCGACCGCACCGGCGCGATCGTGGTCGGCGGCATGGGCTCGACCGGCGGCAACGTGGTCTCCGCGGTCCGGGGCGACCCGGTGCTGTCCCAGACCATCTCGACCGTCGACAACGCCAACACCGTCCAGGGGCAGCTGGTCACCAGCCTCGCCCTGGTGCAGCAGCTGACCGAGAAGAAGGCCGGCCAGTACGGCGTCGGCGACAACGCCGGCGGCCTGCTGCCTAAACTGCCCCAGTGACCGGTCCCCGCCGCGTCGCGCTGAACATCCGGATCGGAGGGATCGCGTGAGACTGGGTCGGCTGCTGGCCGTCGGCGCGGGGGCGCTGGCCGCCCGCTACGTGCTGCGGGAGGTGCGCACGTCGCCGGGCGCGCCGGCGCTGGAGCGCACCAACTTCCGGGGCCGCACCGTGACCCTGGCCGCCGGTCCCGCCCTGGCGGTCGGCGCGGCCGCCGGGGGCGCCCTCGGCGCGGGCAGCGCCCCGGCCGGCGCGGCCGCCCTGCTCGCCGGTGTGGGCGCGGGCTCCGTGGGGCTCTACGACGACATCGTCGGCGCGCGTCCCGACCAGAAGGCCGCCAAGGGCTTCGCGGGGCACCTCGCGGCGCTGCGCGAGGGGCGGGTCACCGCCGGGCTGGTCAAGATCGCCGGCGTGGGCGCCGCCGGGCTCGGCGCCGCGGCGCTGCTCGCCGCCGACCCGCGGGTCGCCGCCCATCCCCGCCGGCAGCGGGCCGGCGCCCTGGGCCGCGGGCTGGACGTCCTGCTCGGCGCCGGCGTGGTGGCCGGCACCGCCAACCTCGTCAACCTGCTCGACCTGCGCCCCGGCCGGGCCCTCAAGTCCGGCATGCTGCTCGGCGCCCCGCTCGCCGCCGGCCCGTACGGGGGCATCGCGGCGGGCGCTGTCGGTGCGGCCGCCGGGCTGGTCCGGGAGGACCTCGACGAGCGGGTGATGCTCGGCGACAGCGGCGCCAACGCGCTCGGCGCGCTGCTCGGCGTGAGCCTGGCCGCGCGGACCGGCCCGCTGGGCCGGGCCGGCGTGCTGGCCGTGCTCGCCGCCCTCACCGCCGCCAGCGAGAAGGTGAGCTTCACCCAGGTGATCCAGCGGACCCCGGGGCTGCGGCACCTCGACGAGCTGGGCCGGCTCGCCGACTGACGTGACGAAACCGGCACCCCTCGCCGGCGCCGGCCGCGTGGCCGGAGCGGCCGCCCTCATCGCCGTCCTCACCGTGGTCAGCCGGCTGGCCGGCTTCGGCCGCACCGCGGTGTTCACCTGGACGCTCGCCCCCACCGACCTCGGTGGCGCCTACCTGGTGGCGAACTACGTCCCGAACTTCATCTTCGAGATCGTCGCCGGTGGGGCGCTCGCCAGCCTCGTCGTACCGCTGCTGGCCGGCGCCGTCGAGGCGGGGGACCGGCGGGCGGTGGCCGCCACCACCGGGGCGCTGCTCACCTGGACGCTCACCCTGCTGGTGCCCCTCGCCCTGCTGGTGGCGCTGCTCGCCGACCCGCTGCTGGGGCTGCTCGGCCACGGCCTGGACGCCGCCCAGCAGGACGCCGGGGCGCGGATGCTGCGCGTCTTCGCCCCCCAGCTGCCGCTCTACGGCGTCGGCATCGTGCTCACCGGCGTGCTGCAGGCGCACCGGCGGTTCGCCTGGCCGGTGATCGCCCCGCTGCTGTCCAGCCTCACGGTCATCGCGGTCTACCTCGGTTTCACCGCCCTGGAGGGGCGGCGGGCCGGCGTCGGCGAGGTCGGCCCCGGCGGTGAGCTGCTGCTCTCCGGCGGCACCACGCTCGGCGTGGTGGTGCTGTCGCTGTCCCTGCTGATCCCGCTGCGCCGGCTCGGGCTGCGGCCGCGCCCCGGCTTCCGGTTCCCCGCCGACGCCCGGTCCCGGGTGGGCGGGCTGGCCGTCGCCGGGGTGGTCACCGTCGCCGCGCAGCAGATCGCCCTGGTCGTCGCCCTCAACCAGGTCACCTACGGCCGGACCGCCGACGTCGGCGTCTACAACCTCGCCCAGACGATCTACTTCCTGCCCTGGTCGGTGCTGGCCGTGCCGCTCGCCGTGGCCGCGTACCCCACGCTGGTGGCGGCGCGGGCGACCGGCGACGAGCGGGCCTACCGCGAGACCCTCGCCCCGGCGGTCCGGGGGGTGGTGCTGTTCAGCCTGCTGGGGGCCGCCGCGCTGGTCGGCGCGGCCGGCCCGGTCGGGCACTTCTTCTTCGACCCCGCCGACGCCGGCACGGCCGCCGCCGGCATCGCCGGCTTCGCGCCCGGCCTGCTCGGCTACGGCCTCTTCGCGGTGCTCACCCGCGCCCTCTACGCCCGCGGCGAGGCCCGCTCGGCCACGGTCGCCACCGCGCTCGGCTGGCTCAGCGTGCCCGCGCTCGCCGTGCTCCTCGGACAGCACCTGCTGCCCCTCGCCGACCGGGTGCTCGCGGTGACCCTGGCCACCTCCGCCGGCATGCTGCTCCTCGGCGGGCTGCTCATCGCCGCCGTGGTCCGCTCCGCGGGCCGGTCCGCCCTGGCCGGTGTCGGGCGGGCCGGGGCCGCCGGTCTGCTCGCCGCCGCGGTCGCCGGCCTCGGCGGCGCGGCCACCGCGCGGGGACTCGCCGGGCTCACCGGCGGCACCCCGACGACAGCGGAGGCCCTCGGTCAGGGCATGCTGTCCGGGGTCGTGGTCGGCGCCCTGTTCCTCGCCGTCGCCTGGTCGACCGACGCCCGCGACGTCCGGCCGCTGCTCGCGGCCGTCACCCGCCGGCTCGGGCGGCGACGCCCGCCCGGCGGGGGCGGCGGCCCGCGGGAGGACCAGCGCCCCGGCGAGCGGGGCGACGGAAAGGAGACCGTTTCCTCATGACGGACGCCTCGTCGGCGCCGCGGTGGCCCGGCTCGGTGGCCCTGGTGCTCGCCTCCAGCACCGGTGGCGTGGGGCAGCACGTCCGCTCGATCGCCCGGGGCCTGACCGACGCCGGCGCGTCCGTGCTGGTCTGCGGCCCGGCCGCCACCCAGGACCAGTTCGACTTCACCGGCGCGGGCGCGCGGTTCACGCCCGTGGAGATCCCGGCCAGCCCCACCCCGGGGGACGCGCGGGCTGTCGCCGCCCTGCGCCGGGCCCTCGCGGACCCGCCGGTCGACGTGGTGCACGCGCACGGGCTCCGGGCCGGCCTCGTCGCCGTGCTCGCGCGGCCGGCCGCCCCGCTCGTGGTCACGTGGCACAACGCCGTGCTCGCCGGCGGGGTCCGCGGCGGGCTGTCCCGGCTCGCCGAACGGATCGTGGCCCGCAACGTGCGGGTCGCCCTCGGCGCCTCCGCCGACCTGGTCGACCGGGCCGCCGCGCTCGGCGCCGCCGACGCCCGCCTCGCCCCGGTCGCCGCGCCGGCGCTGCCCGCGCCGCGCCGCCGACGGGCCGCCGTCCGTGCCGAGTTCGGGGTCGCCGCCGACCGGCCGCTGATCGTCTCGGTGGGCCGGCTGCACCCCCAGAAGCGGTACGACATCCTGGTCGACGCGGCCGCCCGGTGGCGTACCCGGCGCCCCGCGCCGCTGGTGGTGATCGCCGGCAGCGGGCCCGCGTACCTGCAACTGGCCGCGCGGATCTCGGCCGCCCGGGCGCCGGTGACCCTGCTCGGGCACCGCACCGACGTGGCCGACCTGCTGGCCGCCGCCGACCTCGCCGTGGTGACCAGCGACTGGGAGGCCCGCCAGCTCTTCGCCCAGGAGGCGCTGGGTGCCGGCGTACCGCTGGTGGCGACCGCCGTCGGCGGCCTGCCGGAGCTGGTCGGCGACGCGGCCGTGCTGGTTCCGGCCGGCGACGTGGACGCCGTCGACGCGGCGGTACGCGACCTGCTGGACGACGAGGCCCGCCGGGCCGACCTGGCCCGCCGGGGCGCGGCCCGGGCGGCGACCTGGCCGACCGAGGCGGACACCACGGGCGCGCTGGTCGACCTCTACGCCGAACTGACGCCCGAGCACTCGACGGGGACCCGGTGATGCTGCGCAGACTCACTCCGGTGCTGTTGACCCTGGTCGTGGTGGCCCTCGGCATCACCGCGCTGGCCGCCCGCCCGGACAACGGCGCGCCGGAGCGCAGCGCCGACTTCGTGGTGCTGGCCGGGGCGGCCGGGCTGCGCTGGGAGGACGTCGACCCGCAGACCACCCCGACGCTGTGGCGGATGGCCGAGCAGGGCTCGATCGGCTCCCTCTCGGTGCGGTCCGCGCACCGGCCCACCTGCCCCGTCGACGGCTGGCTCACCCTGGGCGCCGGCAACTTCGCCGCCTGGAACGGCAGCCGGGCGGGGGGCTGCCCGGCCACCGGGGTGACCATCGAGCAGCCCGACGGGATCGGCGCGAACCTGCCGGACCAGGAGAGCGTCGTCGCGTACAACCAGGACCGGCTCTCCTGGGGCGCCACGCCGGGCGCGCTGTCCGAGTCGGTGCGCTGCACGGTGGCGGTCGGCCCGGGCGCCGCGGTGGCCGCCGCCCGCCCGTTCGGCCGGGTCGACCGGTACGCGCCGGTGCTCCCCGCCGACCCGGCGAAGCTGCTCGGCTCCTGCATCCTGAGCGTCGTCGACCTGGGCACCGTCGACGGCGAGGACCCGGCCAGCCGGGCCGCCCAGGCGCGCCAGGTGGACGCCCAGCTCGCCCGGGTGCTCGCCGCGCGGCCGCCCCGCTCGCTGGTCCTGCTGGCCGGGGTCTCGGACACCGACACCTCGTCCCGGCTGCACGTCGCGGTGGCCGACGGCCCCGGCTGGGACCGGGGCTGGCTGACCTCGCCGAGCACCGCCCGCGAGGGCTACCTGCAACTGGTCGACCTGGCGCCCACCGCGCTGGCCGCGCTGGGCCGCCCGATGCCCGAGCGGCTCTTCCTCGGCCGTCCCGCGATGTCCGTCGACGGCCGCCCCGACGACCTGCGCGCCGCCATCGACGCGCCCGCCGACGCGGACCGCGAGGCCGCCGCCCAGCGCCGCGTCGCCGGCTGGTTCTTCACCCTGCTCGCCGCCGCGCAGGTGGCGCTCGCCGTGGCGGTGCTGCCGCTGCTGCGCCGGGCCCGCCGGCACGCCGGCCCGCACGGGCCCGCGCCGGTGTCCCGGCGGGTGGTGGCGGTGGTGGAACTGCTGCTGATCGCCGCCGCGCTCGCCGTGCCGGCCGCCCTGCTCGCCGACGCCGTGCCCTGGTGGCGGGGGGAGCACGCCGGCTTCTGGTTCGCCTCGGTGACCGCCCTGCTGACCGTCGGCGGCACCGCCGCGGTCCGGTTCACCCCCGGCCACGAGCGCACCCTCGGCCCGCTCGGCGCGGTGGCCGCCCTGGCCACCCTGGTGGTCGGCGTGGACGTGCTCACCGGCGCCCGGTTGCAGCTCAACGGCGTGGTCGGCTACTCGGCCCTGGAGGGCGGCCGGTACGCCGGCCTGGGCCACGTGGGGCTGGGCGTGTTCATCGCGGGCGCGCTGCTCTGCGGCGGCTGGCTGGCTCAGCGGGTCCGCCGGTCCCTGCGGCCGATGGTGATGGTCGCGGTCGGCGGGGCGGCCGTCGTCATCGTGGGCAGTCCCTACCTGGGGGCCGACTCGATCGGCGCCATCGCGCTCACCGCCGGGGTGAGCGTCGCCGCCGCCATCTGCACCGGCGGCTGGCTCACCGTCAGCCGGCTGGCCTGGGCCACCATGGCCGCCCTGGCGGTCACCATCGGCTTCGCCGTGGTCGACGCGGGCCGGCCGGAGGCCGAGCGGGGCAGCCTGGGTCGCTTCCTCGCCGCGCTCGGCGACGGCACGGGCGGGCTGACGGTGCACCGGTCCAGCACCGCCAACTTCCAGACCCTCGTGAACAGCCCTCTCACCGTGCTGGCCCTGGCCGGCGCGGCGCTGGTCTGGTTCGCCCTGCTCCAGCCCTGGGGCGGCCTCATGCGGCTGTTCGGCATCTACCCGGCGATCCGGGCGGCGATGGCCGGCACCGGGGTGGCCGCCGGCCTGGGCGGCGTGCTCGGCGGCGCGGCGCTGGACGTGGCCGGGGCGGCGGGGGCCCTCGTGGTGCCCATGGCGGCCCTGGCGGCCCTGCGGGTGCTCGACCACTCCACCGACCGCACCCAGCCCGGCAGCGGCCGTCCCGGGGACGAGGGCGGGGCGGCCCCGCCCGGCGGCCCCCGCGGGCCCAGCGGCGGACGCGCGGCCGAGGTCTCCGGCGCCGGCGGCGCGGACCGTCCCGACCCCGACCCGGCCGTCGCCCGCGAGGGCGCCCCGGCGGGGCGCGAGCGGGGTACGCGGGCGCCGGACGCCGCCGCCGACCGGGCGCCCCGGGTGCCGGCCCAGCCCGGCCCCGCATCGACCGAGGTGCCCGCCGGCTGAGGCGAACACGGCTTCACGTGCGCCGACGGCGGGTGCGACGCCGCTGCGGGGCCGGGGAGGTGTTACCGTGGAATCCCGTGGATCGCGTGATCACTTGGCTGATCGGCACGGCGGTTCGCACGACCGCTACGGACGACACGGGAGCAGGCCTTGGCCCCTTCAGCACGGACGACCAGGCACATTTTCGTCACCGGGGGCGTCGCCTCCTCGCTGGGTAAGGGCCTCACCGCCTCCAGCCTCGGCAACCTGCTCACCGCGCGCGGGCTGCGCGTCGTGATGCAGAAGCTCGACCCGTACCTCAACGTCGACCCCGGGACCATGAACCCGTTCCAGCACGGCGAGGTCTTCGTCACCGAGGACGGCGCCGAGACCGACCTCGACGTCGGCCACTACGAGCGGTTCCTCGACCGGGACCTGTCCGGCAAGGCGAACGTCACCACCGGTCAGATCTACTCGGCGGTGATCGCCAAGGAGCGGCGCGGCGAATACCTGGGCGACACCGTCCAGGTCATCCCGCACATCACCAACGAGATCAAGGCGCGGATCCTCGGCATGGCCGACCCGGACGCCGACGGCCAGGTCCCGGACGTGGTGATCACCGAGGTCGGGGGCACGGTCGGCGACATCGAGTCGCTGCCGTTCCTGGAGGCGATCCGCCAGGTCCGGCACGACCTGGGCCGGGACAACTGCTTCTACCTGCACGTGTCGCTGGTGCCCTACCTGGCGCCGTCCGGCGAGCTGAAGACCAAGCCGACCCAGCACTCGGTGGCGCAGCTGCGCAGCATCGGCATCCAGCCGGACGCCCTGGTGCTGCGCTGCGACCGGGACATCCCGGACAAGGTCAAGGAGAAGCTCTCGCTCTACTGCGACGTCGACCGGGAGGCGGTCACCGCCGCCCCGGACGCGCCGAGCATCTACGACATCCCCAAGGTGCTGCACCGGGAGGGCCTCGACGCGTACGTGGTGCGCCGGCTCGGCCTCTCCTTCCGCGACGTGGACTGGACCCGCTGGGACGACCTGCTCGACCGGGTGCACCAGCCGCGCCACACCGTGACCGTGGCGCTGGTCGGCAAGTACGTCGACCTGCCCGACGCGTACCTGTCGGTGAGCGAGGCGATCCGCGCCGCCGGCTTCGGTCACCGGGCCCGGGTGCAGCTGCGCTGGGTGCCCAGCGACGACTGCGTGACCCCGGCCGGCGCGGCGGCGGCCCTGGCCGGCGTCGACGGCATCGTGATCCCCGGCGGCTTCGGCGTCCGCGGCATCGAGGGCAAGATCGGCACCGCCCGGTACGCCCGGGAGAACGGCATCCCGCTGCTCGGCCTCTGCCTCGGCCTCCAGTGCATGACCATCGAGGTGGCCCGCCACCTGGCCAACCTCGACGGGGCGAACTCGCTGGAGTTCGACGAGGAGGCCACCCACCCGGTCATCGCCACCATGGCCGACCAGGAGGACATCGTCGCCGGCAAGGGCGACCTGGGCGGCACCATGCGGCTCGGCGCGTACCCGGCGAAGCTGGCCGAGGGCTCGCTGGTCGCCGAGGCGTACGGCAGCACCGAGGTCAGCGAGCGGCACCGGCACCGGTACGAGGTGAACAACGCCTACCGGGACCAGCTCACCAAGGCCGGCCTGACCATCTCCGGCACCTCGCCGGACGGCCGGCTGGTCGAGTTCGTCGAGCTGGACCGGACCCTGCACCCGTTCTTCGTGGCCACCCAGGCGCACCCCGAGCTGAAGAGCCGGCCGACCCGGCCGCACCCGCTGTTCGCCGCGTTCGTGAAGGCCGCCGTGGCGTACTCCGAGTCCGACCAGCTGCCGGTCGACCTGGACGCCCCGGCGGAGGCCGCGGCGGCGAAGAAGGCGGGCCGCAACGGTGGCGCGGCGGCGGCGGCCAAGGCGGCGTCGGCCTCGTGAGTGCCGTGGAGCACCGGTACGAGGTGACGGAGCACCGGGAGATCTGGTCCGGCCGCATCTTCTCGGTGGTCAGCGACGACGTCACCATGCCCGGCGGGGGCACCGGCACCCGCGACTACGTGACGCACGTCGGCGCGGTGGCCGTGCTGGCCCTCGACGACGCCGGCCAGGTGGTGCTCATCCGGCAGTACCGGCATCCGGTGGGCCGGCACCTGTGGGAGCTGCCGGCCGGGCTCATGGACGTCCGGGGCGAGGACCTGGCCACCGCGGCGGCCCGCGAGCTGGCCGAGGAGGCCGACCTCACCGCCGGCCGCATCGACATCCTGGTCGACCTGCACAGCTCGCCCGGGTTCAGCAACGAGGTGGTCCGGGTCTTCCTGGCCCGCGACCTCGCTGACGTGCCCGCCGAGCAGCGCCACGAGCGGCGTGACGAGGAGGCCGACCTCCAGGTGGTCCGGGTCGACCTCGACGAGGCGGTCCGCATGGTACTGGCCGGCGAGATCACCAACGCCTCCTGCGTGGCCGGGCTGCTCGCCGCGGCCCGCGCCCGGGAGACCGGCTTCGCCGAGCTGCGCCGCCCGGAGGCGCCGCTGCCCCGCTGAGCAGGGTCGGACGACGAAGGGGCCGCGCGGTGCGAACACCGCGCGGCCCCTTAGTACGTGCCGGCGCTCAGTCGCGCAGCGGGCGCCCCTGCCCGTCGACCCCGCCGTTGACGAGGATCAGGATGCCGTCGATGAGGCCCCAGATACCGCCGAGGCCGCAGGTCACGAGGCTCACCACGAGCTGGAGCACGCCGGTCTTGGTGTCACCCATGTAGAACCGGCCGGCACCGAAGGTGCCGAGCAGGATGCCGAGGATGCCCGCGATGGTCTTGCTCTTGTCCGAGACGCCCTGCGGGTACTGCTGGTAAGGAGGAGTGGTCATGAGCGGACACCCTAGTGATCGACTGCCGTCCTGTCCGCACCGCAGCCCCGTCGGTGGAAGGATATTTACCGAACATTGTCCTGACGGCTGAGGCGGTCTCCACCGCCCAGCCCGGTCCATGCCTGACACACCGTCAGCACGACCGGGCACCGGATGTCACTGTGTTGGCCTCCGTGGGGTTCCCACGCGCCTAGACTGCCGCCGGGCGGGACCGGTGGACCGCGACGGCAAAGGGGCCGCCGCGGCGCCGAGCAGTCGGGGGTGAGCTTCCCCGGAGGAAGGTGTCTGCATCGTGAAGGTCGGAATCCCACGCGAGGTCAAGAACCACGAGTACCGCGTGGCGATCACGCCCGCGGGCGTCAACGAGTTCACCCGCCACGGCCACGAGGTCTTCGTCGAGTCCGGCGCGGGCGTCGGCTCCATCATCACCGACGACGAGTTCGCCGCCGCCGGCGCCAAGATCCTGGCCACCGCCGACGAGGTCTGGGACACCGCCGAGCTGGTGCTCAAGGTGAAGGAGCCGATCGCCGAGGAGTACCACCGGATGCGCGAGGGGCAGGTGCTCTTCACCTACCTGCACCTGGCCGCCTCGAAGGAGTGCACCGACGCGCTGGTCGACCGGAAGGTCACCGGCATCGCCTACGAGACCGTCGAGCTGCCCGACCGCTCGCTGCCGCTGCTCGCCCCGATGTCCGAGGTGGCCGGCCGGCTGGCCCCGCAGGTCGGCGCCTTCTACATGATGCGCACCGGCGGGGGCCGGGGCGTGCTGCCCGGCGGCGTCTCCGGCGTCTACGCGGCCAAGACCGTCGTCATCGGCGCGGGCGTGTCCGGCTTGAACGCCGCCGCCATCGCGCTGGGCCTGCAGTCCGAGGTGCTGCTGCTGGACAAGAACGTCGCCCGGCTGCGCCAGGCCGACGCCATCTACCGCGGCCACCTGCAGACCGTCGCCTCCAACGCCTACGAGATCGAGCGGGCCGTGGTCGACGCCGACCTGGTCATCGGCGCGGTGCTGGTGCCCGGCGCGAAGGCCCCGAAGCTCATCTCCAACGAGCTGGTCTCCCGGATGAAGCCGGGCAGCGTGCTCGTCGACATCGCCATCGACCAGGGCGGCTGCTTCGAGGACTCGCGTCCCACCACGCACGCCGACCCGGTCTACAAGGTGCACGACTCGATCTTCTACTGCGTGGCGAACATGCCGGGCGCGGTGCCGAACACCAGCACCTACGCGCTGACCAACGTCACCCTGCCGTACGCCCTCGAACTGGCCAACCAGGGCTGGCGTCAGGCGCTGCGCAACGACCCGGCGCTCGCCCTCGGCCTGAACACCCACGCCGGCCAGGTCGTCTACGGCCCGGTCGCCGACGCGCACGGCATGGACGTGCTGCCGCTGGCCGAGGTGCTCGCCTGACCACAACCGCGGACGCCGCCGGCGCGGGTGTCGAGCCCGCGCCGGCCCTGCGCCGTGCCGTCCGGGGCTACCTGGACCATCTCACCGTCGAGCGGGGACTGTCCGCGAACACCCTCGCCTCGTACCGCCGGGACCTGGACCGCTATCTGTCCACCCTGGCCGCCGCCGGGGTGACCGACCTGGCCGCCGTCGGCGCCGCCGACATCGAGGCGCACCTGGCCCGGCTGCGCGGCGGTGACGCCGGGCACCCGCCGCTGGCCGTCTCGTCCGCCGCACGCGCGGCCAGCGCCGTGCGCGGACTGCACCGCTTCGCGCTGCGCGAGGGGATGACCGGCGCCGACCCCGGCCGCGACGTCCGCCCGCCCGCCCCGCCGCGCCGGCTGCCCCGGGCGCTGCCGGTCGACGCCGTGGTCCGGCTGCTGGAAACCGCCGGCCCGGTCACCGCCACCGGCGACGCCGCGCCCCGCGCGCTGCGCGACCGGGCGCTGCTGGAGTTCCTGTACGGCACCGGCGCGCGCATCTCCGAGGCGATCGGCGCCACCGTGGACGACCTCGACCTCGACGCCGGGACCGTGCTGCTGCACGGCAAGGGCGGCCGGACCCGGCTCGTGCCGGTCGGCGGGTACGCGGCCGAGGCGCTGCGCGCCTGGCTGGTACGGGGCCGCCCGGCGCTGCTGGCCGCCGGCCGGGGCACCCCGGCGGTCTTCGTGAACGCCCGCGGCGGCCCGCTCACCCGGCAGGGCGCCTGGACCGTGCTGCGCGCCGCGGCCGACCGGGCCGGCCTGCCGGTGGACGGGCCCGACGCGGTCTCCCCGCACACCCTGCGCCACTCCTACGCCACCCACCTGCTCGACGGCGGCGCCGACGTGCGGGTGGTGCAGGAACTGCTGGGCCACGCCTCGGTGACCACCACCCAGGTGTACACGTTGGTCACCGTGGAACGGCTGCGCGAGGTCTACGCGACCGCCCACCCCCGCGCTCACGGGTGAGCGCGAGGAGTGAGCCGGGGTCGCGAGGCCCGCAGTCGCGAACAAACCAGGTCCCGGCTGAGCACCGGCTCCGACACGCCGACCCGCTACCGAACGCGCTGCTGGCGCGTGGCGTACAGTCGGCTTCGGCGCGGGCCTCAGGGGGCGACGGACCCGGGGGTGCGCAGCGGCGTCGCGAGGGACGTCGGACGGCTCCGACGCCGGGTGGTCGTCGGGAGGGGGCAACGAGGACATGGCAGGAAACGGTGACCGTGCCGAGACCTGGACGTCGGAGCTCCGCGAGCAGCAGGCGACGCTGGGCGCCGACCTCGGCCCCGCCGACCCGGCCGCGTACACCATGCGCAAGCCGATCCCGGAGCCGATGCCGACCGACCGGCACGGCCCGGCGCGGATCATCGCGATGGCCAACCAGAAGGGTGGCGTCGGCAAGACCACGACCACCATCAACCTGGGCGCCGCGCTGGCCGAGTACGGCCGCAAGGTGCTGCTGGTCGACTTCGACCCGCAGGGCGCCCTCTCCGTCGGCCTCGGCGTCAACCCGCACAACCTCGACCTGTCGGTCTACAACCTGCTCATGCAGGATGACGTCACCGCCGAGGACGTGCTGATCAAGACCGACGTGGCCGGCCTGCACCTGCTGCCCGCCAACATCGACCTCTCCGCCGCCGAGATCCAGCTGGTCAACGAGGTCGCGCGCGAGATGGCGCTGGCCCGGGTGCTCCGCACGATCCGCAAGGAGTACGACTTCATCCTGATCGACTGCCAGCCCTCGCTGGGCCTGCTGGCGATCAACGCGCTGACCGTGGCGCACGGCGTGCTCATCCCGCTGGAGTGCGAGTTCTTCAGCCTGCGCGGTGTCGCGCTGCTGCTGGACACCATCGACAAGGTGCGCGAGCGGCTCAACTTCGACCTGGAGCTCGAGGGCATCCTCGCCACCATGTACGACAGCCGCACCACCCACTGCCGCCAGGTGCTCCAGCGGGTGGTCGAGGCGTTCGGCGACAAGGTCTACCAGACGGTCATCACCAAGACGGTGAAGTTCCCCGAGTCGACGGTGGCCGGCGCGCCGATCACCACCCTCGACCCGGCCTCCTCGGGCGCGCGCAACTACCGCCAGCTCGCCCGCGAGGTGATCGCCGCCCAGGCGGAGCGGTAGGCCGTACGCCGGGTGCCCGGGTCGTGGACTACGGTTTGCCGGTGACCGCACCGCCCCTCGACCCGCCGCACGGCGCCGCCGATCCGGTGGCCGCCGCCGAGCTGGCCGCCGAGGTCGACGGTGTGGTACCGGCCGACCCGGCCACCGTCGAGGAGACCACCGGCTTCACCGTCCGGCTGGACAACTTCACCGGCCCGTTCGACCTGCTGCTCCAGCTCATCAGCAAGCACAAGCTCGACGTCACCGAGGTGGCACTGCACAAGGTCACCGACGAGTTCATCGCCTACCTGCGGGCCATGGGCGACCAGTGGGACCTGGACGAGACGAGCGAGTTCCTGCTGGTCGCCGCCACGCTGCTCGACCTGAAGGCGGCCCGGCTGCTGCCCGCCGCCGAGGTGGAGGACGAGGAGGACCTCGCCCTGCTGGAGGCCCGGGACCTGCTGTTCGCCCGGCTTCTGCAGTACAAGGCGTACAAGGAGGCGGCGGCGCACATCGCCGAGCTGGAGTCGGTCGGCGGGCGGCGCTATCCCCGCGCCGTCACCCTCGAACCCCGGTACGCCGAGGCGCTGCCCGACCTGGTGCTCGGCATCGGTCCGGAGCGGCTGCTCAAGCTGGCGCTGAAGGCCATGACCCCGAAGCCGGTGCCCGAGGTGTCCATCGCGCACGTGCACATGGTCCGGGTGAGCGTCCGCGAGCACGCCGAGATCATCTCCGAGCGGCTGCGCCGCGCCGGCACCGCCAGCTTCTCGCTGCTCTGCGCCGACTGCGAGATGACCCTGGAGGTGGTGGCCCGCTTCCTGGCGCTGCTGGAGCTCTACCGGCAGGGGCTGGTCGCCTTCGTCCAGGAGCAGGCGCTGGAGGAGCTGACCGTGCGCTGGACCGGCACCGCCGACGGTGGCGCCGAGCTGACCATCGACGAGTACGCCGGCTCCCCGGAGCCGGCCGCCCCGCCGGCCCCGGCGGCGGGCGAACCGGCAACCCCTCAGGAGTGACCCGATGAGCGACGAGGAACGCCGCGACTCGCTGGCCGACCAGGCCGCCGCCTGGATCCCCCCGTGGGAGCGCCCCACCCCACCCACGCCCCCGACGGAGACGGAACCCGAGCCAGCCGCGGTCCCCGATCTTGGTACGGGCGCGCCCCCTGAGGGGCCGGACCGTACCAAGATCGTTGAAGAGGCGCCCGCCGCGGCGGCGCCCGCCGGTGCCGAGCCAGAGATCTTGGACACTTACCGTTCCCCTCGAACGGGAACTGACCAAGATCGGGCGGGGGAGAGCGCGGGCGAGCCGGATGCGGTCCCTGGAGCGGGGGAACCGGCCATGGCGGCCGAGGACGCGGTCGGCGGCGACGCCCCAGCCGGCGAGCCGGAGGGGGAGGGCGGCGCGGGCGGCGTACCCGGGAAGCGGGGTCGGCGGCGACCGGCGCCGGAGCCCGAGCCCGCGCCCGTCCTGGACGACGCCGAGCTGCGCGGCGCGCTGGAGGCCATCCTGCTGGTGGTGGACCAGCCGGTCAGCGAGCTGACCCTCGCCCAGGTGCTCGAGCAGTCCCCGGAGCGGATCGGCCCGATGCTGGACGAGATCGCGGCCGGCTACACCGCCGCGGGACACGGCTTCGAGCTGCGCCGGGCCGCGGGTGGCTGGCGTCTCTACACCCGCCCGGAATACGCGACCTACGTCGAGCGGTTCGTGCTGGAGGGCCAGAGCGTCCGGCTGACCCAGGCCGCGCTGGAGACCCTCGCGGTGATCGCCTACAAGCAGCCGGTGACCCGGTCGCGGATCTCCGCCATCCGGGGCGTCAACTGCGACGGGGTGATCCGTACGCTGGTGTCCCGGGGCCTGGTCGAGGAGTGCGGCACCGAAGCGGACAGCGGTGCGTTCCTCTACCGGACCACCACGATGTTCCTGGAGAAGCTGGGGTTGAACTCGGTGGACGACCTGCCGCCCCTGGCCCCCTTCCTCCCCGACGACGTAGAAGAGCTTGCCGATGCGACGCGATGACCGTGCCCCGAAGCCCGACGCCCCCGTCTACGAAGGTGCCGAGCGCCTCCAGAAGGTGCTCGCCGCCGCGGGGGTGGGGTCGCGGCGCGCCTGCGAGGACCTGATCTTCCGGCGCCGGGTCACCGTCAACGGCCGGGTGGCCCAGCTCGGCGACAAGGCGGACCCGGCGCGCGACGTCATCCATGTCGACGGCGAGCGGCTCCAGGCCGATGTCCGCCTGGTCTACGTGGCGATGAACAAGCCGCGCGGGGTGGTCACCACCATGGCCGACGAGAAGGGCCGCACCGAGCTCGCCGACTTCATCGGCGCGCGGCTGGAGCAGCGGGTCTACCACGTCGGGCGGCTCGACGCCGACAGCGAGGGCCTGCTCCTGCTCACCAACGACGGCACCCTCGCCCACAAGCTCATGCACCCGTCGTACGAGGTGCTCAAGACCTACCTCGCCGAGGTGGCCGGGCCGATCCCGCGCAACCTGGGCAAGCGGCTGACGGCCGGCGTCGACCTGGAGGACGGGCCGGTGAAGGTCGACGCCTTCAAGGTGGTGGGCACCCTGGGCAAAACCGCCCAGGTGGAGCTGACCCTGCACGAGGGGCGCAAGCACATCGTCCGGCGCCTGATGGCCGAGGTGGGACACCCGGTGTCCCGGCTGATCCGTACCTCGATCGGTCCGATCAAGCTCGGCGACCTGCGCACCGGGCGGCTGCGCCGGCTGACCAACGCGGAGGTCGCCGCCCTGTTCAAGGCCGTGGGTGACTGACCCCGACGATCGGGGTACGGCTCCCGGTAGGCTTCGACGCGGCCCGCGGCGCCATCGCGCGGGCGACCCGCGCGGCGCGGGATGATTGACGAGGAAACACAACCGCTCAACGGCGCCGGAGATGACGGCGACCCGCGAGGTACGGGCTGAGGAGGACAACGGTGGAGCAAAACGTACCGGCCGGGCGCTGCGTGGTCGCTGTGGACGGGCCGTCCGGTTCGGGCAAGTCCACCGTGTCGCGGCGGCTCGCGGTGAGCCTCGGCGCCCGCTACCTCGACACCGGCGCCATGTACCGGGCGCTCACCTGGGCGGTCCTGCGCTCCGGCGTCGACCTGACCGACATCGAGTCGGTGGCCAAGGTCGCCGGCGAGGTCGACCTGCGCATCGGCACCGACCCCCAGGGGTACGGCGTGACCGCCGACGGCGTCGACGTGGCCAAGGAGATCCGCGGCCCCGAGGTGACCGGGGCGGTCTCCGCCGTGGCCGCCGTGGGCGCCGTCCGTGAGCTGCTGGTCGCCCGGCAGCGGCAGGTGATCGCCGACGCCGGCCGGATCGTGGTCGAGGGCCGCGACATCGGCTCGGTGGTGGCGCCCGACGCCGACCTGAAGGTCTACCTGACCGCCTCCGAGGCGGCCCGCGCCCAGCGGCGCAGCGCCGAGGACGCCGCCGACGTCGCGGCGACCGCCGCCGACCTGGCCCGCCGGGACAAGCTGGACTCGACCCGCAAGGTCAACCCGCTCCAGCAGGCCACCGACGCGGTCGTGCTGGACACCACCGAGCTGGGCATCGACGAGGTCGTCGCCCGCCTGCGCGCGCTGCTCAGCGAGCGGGGTGTGGCATGAGCGAGGACTTCGGAGGCTGGGTCGAGCTGCGCGAGCCGGAGGCCGAGCCCGGTGAGCCGACCGGCCCGCAGCCGGTGGTGGCCGTGGTCGGCCGCCCCAACGTGGGCAAGTCGACGCTTGTCAACCGCATCATCGGCCGCCGGCAGGCGGTCGTCGAGGACATCCCCGGGGTGACCCGGGACCGGGTGCCGTACGACGCGCAGTGGAACGGCCGGGCGTTCACCGTCGTGGACACCGGCGGCTGGGAGCCGGACGCCAAGGACCGGGCCGCGGCCATCGCCGCCCAGGCCGAGGCGGCCGTCGCCACCGCCGACGTGGTGCTCTTCGTGGTCGACGCCGTGATCGGCTCGACCGATGTGGACGAGGCCGCCGTGAAGATGCTGCGGCGCAGCGCCAAGCCGGTGATCCTGGTGGCCAACAAGGCCGACAACACCGCCATCGAGATGGAGGCGACCGCGCTGTGGTCGCTGGGCCTCGGTGAGCCGTTCCCGGTCTCGGCGCTGCACGGCCGTGGCTCCGGCGACCTGCTCGACGCCATCATGGAGGCGCTGCCCGAGGCGCCGAAGATCGTGGAGAACCGCCCGCGCGGCCCGCGCCGCGTCGCCCTGGTCGGTCGCCCCAACGTCGGCAAGTCCAGCCTGCTGAACCGCTTCTCCGGTGAGGAGC
Source organism: Micromonospora chaiyaphumensis (assembly GCF_900091435.1). GTDB lineage: Bacteria > Actinomycetota > Actinomycetes > Mycobacteriales > Micromonosporaceae > Micromonospora > Micromonospora chaiyaphumensis. The sequence goes on along the minus strand of NZ_FMCS01000007.1, from coordinate 356,316 downwards.
GGGCAGTGGTCGACGCGGTCGCCGGCACCACCGTCGACCCCGTGGACAGCCTCGTGGAGATCGGCGGGGAGACCTGGCAGCTGGTCGACACCGCGGGCCTGCGCAAGCGGGTGGGCAAGGCCAGCGGCACCGAGTACTACGCCAGCCTGCGCACCGCCTCGGCCATCGAGGCGGCCGAGGTGGCCGTGGTGCTGCTCGACTCCAGCGAGGTGATCAGCGAGCAGGACCAGCGCATCCTCACCATGGTGGTGGAGGCCGGCCGGGCCCTGGTCATCGCGTTCAACAAGTGGGACCTGGTCGACGGCGACCGCCGCTACTACCTCGACAAGGAGATCGACCGGGAGCTGCGCCGCATCCCCTGGGCGATCCGGCTGAACCTGTCCGCGAAGACCGGCCGGGCGGTCGACAAGCTCGCCCCGGCGCTGCGCAAGGCCCTGGCGAGCTGGGAGACCCGCATCCCGACCGCCCAGCTCAACCAGTGGCTCACGGCGCTGGTCCAGGCCACCCCGCACCCGGTGCGCGGCGGCCGGGCCCCGCGCGTGCTCTTCGCGACCCAGGCCGGCGTGTCCCCGCCGCGCTTCGTGCTCTTCACCACCGGCCCGCTCGACGCCGGCTACCAGCGGTTCGTGGAGCGCAAGCTCCGCGAGGAGTTCGGCTTCGAGGGCACCCCGATCGACATCTCGGTCCGGCCGCGCAAGAAGCTCGGGCCCGGCGGCCGGGGCAAGGCCCACGGCTGACCTCACTTCGCCGGGAAGCCGCCGGGGACACCTGTCCCCGGTGGCTTCTTTCCTAGGACGCTCTAGGGGGAGTGGCTGGCCGCACCGGGTGGGGCCTGTGCGTGGGGGGAGGATCTTGCGCTAAGCTGTACCGGCTGCCGCGGGGAACACCGCGCGGGGGCATCGGGACGTGGCGCAGTTTGGTAGCGCACTTGACTGGGGGTCAAGGGGTCGTCGGTTCGAATCCGGCCGTCCCGACGCAGGTCAGAGGGCTGATCCGGAAAACGGGTTGGCCCTTTCGCCGTTCTGAGGACCAAGATCAGTCAAGTTGAAGCGTGCCTTCCGCTGCTTGACCGCTGGTCAAGCCATGGTCAGCGTTGTCACCTGTGGAGCCGCTCTCCTCGGTTCGCCAAGCGGGCCGCGCCGGCCGACCCGGGCCGGCCGGCGACCTGCGACCGGCATCGGCCGGGCCTGCCGGCGATGCGGACGAGAAGGCCGCTTCACGTGCTATTCGGGTTTGATCTTGGCGAGTTGGACAAGCAGTTGAACTACCCGATAGGCGTCGGCGAAGTCAGCGGCGCGGAAGGCGACCGTTCGCCCGCCGCCGACGCGGGTCACACCTGGCACCAGAACTGCGAGGTCGACCATATAAGGGCCGTACAGGTCGACCTCGACGTCTAACGGCCCGGCCATCTTCAACGGTGGGATCGAGGCGCGCCGGGCGATCGCATCGGCGGCAGCTCGGCGCAGCCGCTCCCGTGCCTCCTGCGGATGTAGGGCCACCGCGGCGGCCTGTCCCAGGGTCTGCTTGACGGCGACGGTGACCGCCGAGGGCACCAGCTCATGGAATTCCGTGCAGGCGGCGTCGTCCCCGCTGAGCAGAACGACCGGCACGCCCACGTCTCCCGCCATGGCGGCGTTGAGGCCAATCTCGCCCAGCGACCGTCCGGCCAGACGCACGTCGAGGATGGCGTCACTCATCGTGTGCGCCAGCACGGCAGGCCCGGCACCGGCCCGAGCGTGGTAGCCAACGAACATGACGGCATCCGTGTGCTCGTCCAGCCCAGCGAGCATCCCCAGCGGGCGGGGTTTGCCTCGCACATGGTGAGCACGCCGGTCGAGGTCCTCCGGCAGGAGGTTCCGAAACGTTCCGTGCGCGTCGGCGACCCACACCACGGCGTCGGGTTCGGCGTCGGAGACACCAGCAATCACTGCGTTCGCCTCGGCCGTCATCAACGCCCGGCCGCGCTCATAGTCGTACCGATCCGGATTCGTCTCGGTGGGATGCACGATCCCCGAGATGCCTTCCATGTCTACAGAGATCAGGACCTTCATGGATGTAGGACCCTACGCGCTCCTGCCACAAGGGTCGATGTCGCTCAACGCGGGCGCGAAGGCCGGTTGCAGAAGACGAACGCCGCGTGCCGTGACCGCCAGCGTGTCAGCGACCGGGACCAAGCGGGGACCACACGGCTTACGCGATGGTGCGCGGCACGGTGTCGACCGCACGGTCTGGTCTTGGGGATTGCCTGGGTGACGTGCGTGGACGTGTGGCGAAGCGTCCTGGGGGTCAAGGGGTCGTCGGTTCGAATCCGCCGTCCCGACGCAGGTCAGAGGCCATTCGGGATTCTCCGGATGGCCTTTTCTGATCCTCGAGGCACGGTGCGGTGAGGTCCGGGGCTGCCCCGCTCGCCGTCGGCTGGCAAGCTCGTGTCGCATGATCGAAGACGTCGCGAAGGACCATCCGCGCGCCAAGCTCAGGCCGACACGTCCGGCGCTGGCCGGGAAGCTCGGTGGGGACACCGTGAGATGGCCGGATCTCGCGGAGGATCGCCCGTGAGGGCGGTCATCGTGGCGGCCGCGGTCGCGTTCATCATCTCCCTGTTCGGCACGCCGGTGGCCGTTCGCGTCTTCACCGCGCTCAAGGCCGGCCAGCCGATCCGATCCATCGGGCTCGCCAGCAACGAGGGCAAGAAGGGCACGCCCGCGATGGGCGGCGTCGTCTTCATCGTGGCGACCGTCCTCGCCTACGTCGCCGGGCATCTCGCCCTGACCACCCTGCCCGAGCGGCAGATCGCGCAGGAGGGGCCGACCATGACGGCCCTGGTGCTGCTCGGGCTGTTCGTCTTCTGCGGCGCGGTCGGCTTCTTCGACGACCTCCTCAAGGTGCTCCGGCGCAACTCCGACGGACTGTCCGCCAAGGGCAAGCTGCTCGGCCAGGCGATCGTGGGCGGCGGGTTCGGCATCGCCGCGCTCTACGTGCCGAGCACCAACGGCCAGACCGTGGCCAGCGAGCACATCTCGCTCATCCGCGACATCAGCTGGCTGGACGTCGGCAAGGTCGGCGCGGTCATGGCCTTCGTCTTCGTGATCATGGCGATGTCGAACGGCGTGAACCTCACCGACGGCCTCGACGGCCTGGCCACCGGCGCGTCGATCCTGGTGCTCGGCGCGTACGCGCTGATCGGCTTCTGGCAGTACCGGCACTGGTGCGCCGACGACGCGTACGCCCGCGTGAACGACTACTGCTACCAGGTCCGCGATCCCCTCGAGATCGCCATGATCGCGGCGGCGGCGGCTGCCGCCTGCGTGGGCTTCCTGTGGTGGAACACGTCCCCGGCGCGGATCTTCATGGGTGACGTGGGCTCGCTCGGGCTCGGCGGCCTGATCGGCGGGCTCGCGGTGGCGACCCGCACCACGCTGCTGTCGATCATGATCGGCGGGCTCTTCGTCATCATCACGACGACCTGGGTGATCCAGATCGTCTCGTTCCGGACCACCGGCAGACGTGTCTTCCGGATGGTGCCGTTGCACCACCACTTCGAGTTGGCCGGTTGGAGCGAGGTCAACATCGTGGTCCGGTTCTGGATCGTGGCCGGCGTCTGCGTGGCGGTCGGCCTGGGCCTGTTCTACTCGGACTTCTTGGCGGTCGTCGGATAAGGCCGCCTTGCAAGCTCGACGACGCCGGCCGATTCTCAGATCATCCTCAAGAAATCCGGCTCCGTCGGCCACCGGCGGCACGGCTGGCGTGTGCTGTCGCCACAGTGTCATCCCCCCTGTTCTGGAGCTTTCATGAGAAACAGACGGACGACCATACTCTCCGTCCTGCTCGCCGGGTCCCTCGCGGCGACCGTTGCGCCCACACCCCACGCGTCCGCGGCCGGCCCCGGCGAGGAGCGCTTCCAGCCGAGCGTCACCTACGACCTGTCGGTGACCGACGCCGAGCGCGACGCGATACACAAGGAAGTCGAGGCGTTGGCGGGACGCGTGAGCAGCGCGCGGGCGGGGGACGGCACCTACGACCCGCTCACTCTGGTGGGGGCGATGCTGGACGGGTCGAGCTACGACTCCATCTCCCGAGGCGGCACGGCCGCGACGGCGTACCCCTTCCCGGTCAGCAACACCGAAGCCAACCAGAACGAGTACGACCGCAAGGTCGCCAAGCTCGCCTGGGTGGTCAAGCTGGCCACCGACCTGGGTTTCCCGGTGGTCGTCCAACGCCAGCCCGACAAATACGTCTACGCGGAGATCGGTGACCCGGACGCCCCGGAGATGGTCATGGCGTTGAGCCACCTCGACTCGCCGACGGCGTCCGTTTCGCCGGCCCAGCTGGCGCGCTGGCGGGACGCCGACGGCAACCTCGGCACCCCCGGTGCGTACCACTCGCCCTACGTGAAGGACGGCTGGGTCTACGGGGCGGGCATCCAGGACGACAGCGGCCCGACGCTGGCGACCCTGCTCGCGGCCAAGGCGTTGCTCGAGGCGGGGCTGCCCCTCGATCGACGCATCCGCATCGTCATGGGAATCTACGAGGACGGCGGTCCGGGTACGCCCTCGACGACGAACACCGCCACCTTCCAGTCCATCCCGTACAACTCGAACCCGAGCTTCTACGACAACTGGGCCTACAAGAACCTCAACCGGGAGGAGATCCCGATTGCGGCCTACACCTCCGACTCGCGGTTCCCGGTCATCGTCGGCAACTCCGGATCGGTGACCCCGTCGGTGTCGATGAGCTTGTCCGCGGACAGCACCAAGGCGTTCCGGCTGACGGCTGCCACAGCCGGCGTCACCCTGCGCGAAGGCGACCCGACGCTCAAGGACATCGCCTACGGCAGCACCACGCAGATCGCCTCGCGGGCGATCTTCACCCTCGACGTGGCGGGGGCCGGCTCCGCCGAGCGCGATCGGTTCGTGTCGGCGATCACCGCTGCCGCGACCACGAAGGGTTGGCTCCCGGCCGCTCCCCGCACCACGCCCAAGGTGCAGACCACGATCACCGGCGACTCGCTCACGTTGGAGATCAACACCGATGTGGCGATGGAGATGCCGACCCCGCAGTACGGAAAGAACGCCGTCGTGTGGGGGATGTTCCTCCTCTCCCAGGGGCTCGGCGCACTGGGGAGCACGGCCGCCGACATGCAGTTGAAGAGGGCCGCCGACGGCATCACCGACCTGTTCTTCCGCGACGGTGTCGAGGGCGAAGCCTATCTCGGCAAGTACATGGGCATCCCGGCGAACCTGTTGCGCAACCCGAGCAACGGCACGCCGAACCTGACCTTCGCCCTCATGGGCGGCATCAATTCGGAGACCCCGACGAGCTTCTACACGGACGCCTCCGGCAGCCTCAGCATCCCGATGTACGTGCGCAGCATGCACGTCACCGCGGCTGACTCCGGCCAGGCGACGGCGGCGGTCACGGCCGCCTTCCAGGCGAAGGGGTTCACCATCGGCAGCCTCGGCTCGCCCGTCGGCGCCGGGTTGTACGTCACGCACGACAACCCGCTGACGGCCCTTCAGTTCGGGAGCTACCAGGCCTCGATCGACCGCAACCCGGGGGAGTTCGCGGATCCGTACTCCCTCCGGGACGTGGTCTATCCGCAGGGCACGACCGGTGGCACCCTGGCCAGCAGCTTCCGCAACAAGATGACCGCCTTCGGCGCCGTCATCCCGGGCAACGAGCGCTGGTGGCACACGGCCAACGAGCGGATGAAGGTCGACTCGGCGGTGCAGATGACCAAGATCATGGCCGATGGCATGCTGGAGATGGCCCGGTACTCCGGGCCCGCCGGTGCCAAGTTCATGTGGGCGGACATGCCGGGGCTGAACGCCGACCGGGCGGACCTCGACCTGCTCGACGTCACCATCGGGACCTACAAGGACGCGTCGGCCGCTGTCGGCACGAGCCAGTTGGGCGGCCAGGCCCTGCTCGGCGCCACCTCGTTCAACATCCCGATGTGGAACGGGCGCGGCAACTCGACCCCGACGGCGTCGGCCTTCGCACTGGGGCACGCCCCGGGAGGGGTCTACCTGCCCCTGACCGACCCCGAGTACCAGAGCAGCACGTATGTGGCGCCGATGCGTCTGGAGTTCAAGGTGGAGCGCCCCGACCACATGTCGGACGCGGCCTGGGCGAAGTTCGTCGCCGGCGGCTACGGCGACTTCCAGTTCAACATTCTCGTCGGCGACAGGGTCGTGCCGCTGGCCGTTCCTGCGGGGCAGAGCCCGGACAAATACTTCTCCTCGCGCATCTCGGCCAACAACCCCAACGCCATCTACCTCTCGGTCAACATCGCGATCACCGATGCGCCGTACACCGGGGTGCAGGCCAGGCTCGCGGATTCCAAGACGGACCTGTACAAGGTCAATCCGACGTACCTGGCCTCGAACCCGGATCCGTTCCCGGGGCGCGGGGCGGTCGAACAGCGGGGCTTCTTCGTGTTCGGTGACGGGCAGAAGAACGCGGAGTTCTCGTCACCCGACGCGGTCTACGTGACAGTCGCCAACGCGGTCGTCGATGCGAGGCCGTCCGCGGTGGTGAAGAAGCTGAGGGGCGACACGAACGAGTTGACCATCACGGTGCAGCAGACCCGTGTCGACGGCAGCGAGACCCCCGTGACGGCCACGTTCACCATCGACAACAACGTCGCTGGCACCTACACCGTCGGCGATTACAAGGTGTACGTCGACACCAAGGGCAACACCCAGGTGCGGTCGATCTCCATCGTGTGACGCCCGCGAACCGCGATTGACAACGGAGTGGAGCCACTGCCATCGGCAGCGGCTCCACTCCGTTCCTGGAGCGTCAGGCGCCGATCTCCGCGATCATCGTGTCCGCGTCCTCGAAAGACTCGACCGTGCGGAATCCTTCGGCGGCGTACAGCCGCGCGGCGAAGTTCCCCCGCTCCACACTCAGCGACACCACCCGGACGCCACGCTCCCGTGCGACGTCCAGAACAGCACGCAGGAGCGCCCGGCCCACGCCACGGCCCCGCCAGGCCTCCACGACGCCGAGAGTCAGCTCCGGCACGTCGTCACCCGCGTAGCCGTGGCCCGGATCAGCGGCGGTCAGGTATCGGAACCAGGCCGCGCCGACCGGCCGATCAGCCGGGTCCACCGCGACCAGGCCGAAGTCGTCCGGTCGCATCCAGCCGGTGACATAGTGAGCCAGCGCCGGGTCCGCCATGATTCGCTCACGGGGCCAGTTGCGTTCAGGCAGCCAGTTCACGGCCTCCACGAGCATGTCGACCATGAAGTCGTGATCGGCCGGGGTGGCGGCGCGGATGCCGATGTCGGTCACCGCCGAAGCCTCGCACAGCGATCGGTGTCGGCGCGGTCCCGGCACCAGAGGTGCCGCCCCAACGACTTTCCGACGCGTGTCAGCGGCGGTGTCAGGACGGGGTCAGTCCCGTGTCAGAGCGGTTGGCGATCGTGGTTGCCAGGACCGGTTCACAGACGGGTCTCAACACAGGGTCGAACACCACAGGCAAAGGGGATTCATGATGAGAACCGGCAACAGCGGCTTCTCCGCGACCGGGCTGCGCAGACTGCGTGAGGTGCTGGCCCGGCATGTCGAGTCCGGGCGGATCCCCGGCCTCGTCGCGCTGGTCAGCCGGGGCGGTGAGACGCACGTCGAAGCGATCGGGACGATGCGCCACGACGGTGGGCCGCCCATGCGCCGCGACACGATCTTCCGGATGGCTTCGACGTCCAAGCCGGTCTCGATCGCGGCGGCGATGGTCCTGCTCGACGAGTGCCGGCTGCGGCTGGACGACCCGGTGGAGCCGTGGCTGCCGGAGCTCGCCGACCGCCGGGTGCTGAAGCGGATCGACGGCCCGCTGGACGACACCGTGCCGGCGCGCCGGCCGATCACCGTACGGGACGTGCTGACCTCCACGTTCGGGCTCGGCATGGACATGACGGTGCTGGGCACCCCGATCATGGGCGCGATCTTCGAGCAGGGGCTCACCCCCAACCTGCCGGAGCCGATGCCCGAGCCGGACGAGTGGATGCGCCGCCTCGGAACGCTTCCGTTGATGCACCAGCCGGGGGAGCGCTGGCAGTACCAGATCAGCAGCGACCTCGTCGGCGTGCTGGTCGCCCGGGTCACCGGGCAGTCGTTCGAGACGTTCCTGCGCGAACGCATCTTCGATCCGCTGGGGATGAAGGACACCGGCTTCCACGTGCCCGCCGACCGGATCGACCGCCTGCCGACCCTCTACGCCCCCGACCCGAAGACCGGCGAGTTCCACGTCTGGGACGAGGCCGAGGGCGGACGGTGGAGCCGGCCTCCGGCGTTCCAGGGCGGTGGCGGCGGGCTGGTGTCCACCGCCGACGACTACCACGCCTACTTCCGGATGCTGCTGAACGGCGGGATGCACGGCAAGGAGCGATCCTGTCCCGGCCCGCCGTCGAGCTGATGACCACCAACCGCCTCACGCCCGAGCAGCAGGCCGCCCGCACCGCCATGGCCCGCGACAACGTGCACGTCTCGTTCGGCCAGGGGCAGCACGGCGGCTGGGGCTTCGGGATGGCGGTGCGCACCTACCGCGGCGACTACGCCTACGAGGGCCAGTTCGGCTGGGACGGCGGGAGCGGCACCTCCACCTACGCCGACCCGGAGAAGCAGCTCACGGGGATCCTGCTGACCCAGGTCGGGGCGTCCGTCCCGGATTCGACCTGGGCCTTCCACGACTTCTGGACCACCGTCTACCAGGCCATCGACGACTGACCCGAGCCACCGTCCACCATCCGTCCGCTCGATCGAAGGAGCACCCACCATGTCCGTCACCCTCACCGACCAGGACAAGCAGACCCTGCGGACCGCCGCGTACGGCGCCGTGTCGCTGTTGTCCGCCGCTGACGCCGCCGGCTCGCCCCACAAGGTCGCCACCGACGGCTCCATCGCCCTGTCGTCCGCGACCGGCCTGGTCGGGCACGTGCTCGCCGAGAAGTCCAAGGTCAAGAACCTGAACGGCAGGTCCGTGGCCGAGATCGCCGACCACGTGCTGCCCGCCCTGTCGGCAGCCACGAGCCTGCTCAGGAAGCAGGATCCGGCGGAGGCCGACAACTTCCGCCGCACCGTCCTGATCGCCGTCGAGGCAGCCACCCGGGCCCACAAGGGCGAGCCCGGCCCCACGATGGCGGAGATGACCCGCAAGATCACCGAGGCGCTCGACGCCGCCTGACGGCACGGAGGGCCGGCCGGACGCGCCGGCCGGCCCTCCAGGCACCGTGGGGCCGGACCCGTGTGGCCCGGCTCCGCGCCGATCGGTACGGGCGCACGTCGGGCGAGATCATCTCCCCGTCGACCGGCGTGGCCGAGGTGCGACATGGTACGAGTGCTCGGTGGGTTCTCCTGGTCGCCGTCTCCTGGGCCTCGGCCCGTCCCGGCGTGACCGTCCCCGCACACCGGTGAAGATGGTCGCGGCCAGGCTCTGGCGGCGCGGATCCGGCGCGGGCCGCCTACGGCTCCGGCAACTCGAAGCCGCTTCGGTGATCTCGGTGCAGGCGGGTCTTGCCGCCGCGTTGGCCTGGCGGATCGGACACGACGTGCTGGGCAACCCGGCACCCGTCTTCGCTCCGTCCGCCGCGGTCGGCACGATCGTCGCCGCGCTCGGCCAGCGCGCCCACCGGACGATCGAACTGCTGCTCGGGGTCGGCCTCGGCATCGCCATCACCGATTTCCTGCTGAGCGTGCTCGGCACCGGTTTCTGGCAGACCGGACTCGTCGTCGGCGGCGCCATCCTCACGACCCTCGTGCTGTTCGGACGCAGCGGAGCGGCCGTCGGACAGGCCGGCGGCACCGCCGTGCTGTTGGCCACCCTGGCGCCGGCGCAGAAGGACCTCGAGTGGCCGCGGATCGTCGAGGCCACCGTCGGTGGCGTGGTGGGCCTTCTGGTCGTGGCGCTGCTGCTGCCGTTGAACCCGATGCGGATCCTCGACCGTGACGCCGCTCCGATCTTCGCCGGTCTTGCGCGCGAACTCCGGGAGGTGGCCGCATCACTGACGCACCACGACCGGGAGCGGGCCGTGCGGGCCCTGACCGCGCTCCGCAGCATGGGGCCGGACCTGGAACGACTGCACGAGGCGCTCAGCGGCGCCGAGGAAGTGGTCAGTCTGGCCCCGGCCCGGTGGCTGCGCAGGAAGGACGTGGAACGCTTCGCGCGAGCCAACCGACTCCTGGAACGCATCATCGAACACAGCCGCGGCGTCGCCCGCCGGTCGGCGATGGTGCTGCAGTACCAGGAGCCGGTCCCGGCCGAACTGGCGACCAGTGTCGGACGGCTCGCCGAGGCCGTCGAACTGCTGCGCACCGAACATCGCGCCGGACGCCCGACCGAGCGGACCCGCCGCGCCGTGTGGGACGCCGTGCACGCGGCCGGCCGGGCCCGCGGGCGCGGCGTCGGCGAGTTCGGAGAGGCGGTGATCACCCAGCTGCGCACCGCCGCGAGCGATCTCCTGCGCGCCACCGGCTGCGACGCCACCTCGGCGAACGACCAGGTACGGCAGGCGGCACAACAGGGCGCGGAATCGGTTCAGGCACGGGACGAGCCACGCTGATCGGAGGCCCGGGCCGATCGGGTCGGCTACGGTTTGGCCGCCGCGCGCGCCGCCCTTCGCCGCCAGGGCGCCGCGAGGAGCAGGACGGCCAGGGCGCCGACGGCCCCGGGGCCGAGGATGGCGACCCACGACACCGACCGCGCCGACGCGGCGTGACCGTGCTGCCCGGCGTTGACCTGGGCGACGGGATTGTCCTGCTTCTTCTTCTCGTCGGGGGTGACCAGGCGGCCGACCGACGCGCCGGGGGTGAGGGAGAAACCCCAGTTCAGCAGGGCCGCCGCCTCGCCCAGGCTGCCCAGCGGCGCGGTCTCCGCGCCGAGCAGGGTCACGGCGAGTCGGCGGCCGTTCCGCTCGGCCACCCCCACGTACGTCTGGCGAGCCAGGTCGGTGAAGCCCGTCTTCCCACCGAGCGTGCCGGGGTAGTGGTCCAGCAGGGTGTTGTCGTGGGTGATGGAGAAACCCGGCCTTCCCGGCTCCGCCGGTATCTCCGCCACCCGGGTGGCGATGTACCGCCGGAAGTCCGGGCGGGCGTAGGTGGCACGTGCGATGAGCGCCAGGTCGTACGCGCTGGTGTACTGACCGGGCCCGTCCAGGCCGGACGGTGTCGCCGCGTGGGTCTGGTTCGCGCCCAGCCGGTGTGCCTCGTCGTTCATCGCCTGCACGCCGCCCTGCCGGCCGGCGGTCCCGCCGCCGACGCGGGCCAGCACGTTGGCGGCGTCGTTTCCGGACCTGAGGAGCAGCCCCAGCCAGAGGCTCTCGATCGAGTACCTGCCGCCCGGCACCACCCCCATCACCGAGCTGGCCGGATCGAGATCCTGCAGATCCGCCCGGGTCACCTCGACCACGTGGGCCGGGTCGAGGCGGGGCATCAGGGCCGCGGCCAGCAGCATCTTCTGCACACTGGCCGGGGTGCGGCGTTCGTGCGCTCCGCACCCACCCAGCACCGCGCCACTGTCCAGATCCGCCACCAGCCACGAGGTGGCGGTCACCGCCGGTGCCACCGGCGCACCGGCGGGAATGGACAGCCCCGCCGTCGCCAGCGACTCGCCCCCGACGGCCCGATCGGCGGGACCGACCGGCGGCGGAGACGGTGCGGGCGGTGGAGCGACCGGCGGTTTAACGGCCGGGCAGGGAACGTACGGCGCGGTCGCCCGCGCCGGAGCCCCGGGGACCATGACCGGCGTCGTCAGGATTGCGCTGACCGCCACTGCGGCAATGCGAAAGATGGCCACGTCAAAGGACCGTAATCGCCCGCCAGGCGGGTACGGCCCGGTTGTAAAAAGTGGTCCGGGGAGGGCCGGAATTTCCGGCGTCGGCCTCGCCGGCACTTTCCTGATCGCCGTGTGCCGTTTCGTGCGGCTCGGGCCTCTCGGCGAGCGGGCTTCCGGCCGGGCGAACCGGCGCGATCGGGGATTCCCCGGCCGCACCGGAAATGCGGACGCGGCCCGGTCGCCAGGGGATGCGGGGCATTCTGTCGCTCATTCCGTCGAAACGGACCGGAACAGAAATGGCCCGCCCGTTCCTGGCAGCGGAGGGCCTTTCGGCCTCGGTCAGGCGGATCCCGCCAGCCCGTGCAGGCCGACCAGACCGGGGACCGGGACCCGGCCGAGTTCCCGGCCGGTGGCGGGATCGTGCCAGCTCACCGAGTCCCGCTGGCCCACGTAGAGGCGCCCGCCGTCGCGGCTGGCCACGAGGCCGCAGACCGGCTCGCGTACCGGCCAGTCGAGCGTGCCGGTCAGGCGGGTGAGGTCCAGGGCCCGGACCGCCGTACCCGAGGCGAGGAAGAGGCGGCCGGGGCCGGCGGCGGCGTGGGCGGCGCCCACACTGCGGGCCAGCGGGACGGTCCGCCGCACGGTCAGGTCCTCGGTGGCGATGTCGGCGACGGTGCCGGACGCCACGTCGGCGACGAGGAGGCGGCCCCCGTCGGGGGTGATCGCCATGGCGTGGCCGGTCGCCGCCGCCTCGCCGAAGGGGTGCGGCAGGTCGATGCAGTACGCCCACCGCGCCGACAGGTGCAAGGTGTGCACGAACGCGTGCGCGTTGCCGGGGCGGCCGCTGACCAGGTCGCGGGTGTGCTGGTGGCCGGGCTGGTGGGTGTAGAGCGTGTAGAGGACGGTGCGGTCCGGGGCGAGCACCGCCTGGCGCCCGTCGCCGCGCATCTCCTCCTCGGCGCCGGGCGGGACGGGCGCCTTGTCGCGGGTGGACAGTGGGCCGGGCCGGCCGGTGGCGAGGTCGACGACCCGCACGCGGTAGCGGTCCGGTGCGGCCGCCGGTAGCCAGTCGAGGACGAACAGCCCGGTGCGGTCGGCGGTGAACGCCTCCGGAACGACGTTGCCCGGCAGGTCCAGCCGGTGGCGCAGCCCACCGACGTCGGCGACCAGCACGGGCGTCCCCGTCCGCCCGGGTGGCCGGCCGCCGGTCGCCGTCGCTCCGCTCGTGGTGAGCGCCACCCCGGTCCCCTCGGCGGAGACCACCTGCGGCACCCAGCGTCCGGGCAGCAGCGTCTTCGCCGAGGTGTCGCCGGTCGTGGTGTCGATCCGCCAGCAGGTGGTGTCAGGGCCTTCGGGGGCGGTCGCGAAGATCCACGCCCCGTCGGGGCCGGCGGCAGCGCGGGGGACCGTTCGCCGGTCGGCGCCGCGCAGGAGGGTCGGCCCCGCGTCGACCTGGACGAGCAACGGATCGGGAACGCCGACGGCCGGGCTCGTGGCCCGACCGCGGGTCGGCTCGCAGCCGGCCAGGGCGGCCGCGCCGGCGCCGGCGAGCAGGGTCAGAACGGTACGACGGGAGATGGTGGCGGTCATGCCGAGGTGACACCCTCGAAGCCGCCGAGGTTCCGTGCCGCGAACGTGGAACCCGCGTGCCGCGGCCGGTGTCATGAGGGTGATCGAAGCGGAGGTCTCCACTGGACGACGACGAGCTTGTCAGCCGCGCTCGTGCCGGTGACCTGGAGGGGTACGAACTCCTGGTCGCCCGGCACACCGCGTCCGCGTACCGGACGGCGGTGCTGCTCGGCGCCGGGTCGGACGCGGAGGACGTCGTCCAGGAGGCGTTCGTGAAGGGGTTCCGCAACCTGGCCCGCTACCGCGGCGAGTCGTCCTTCCGGTCGTGGCTGCTCGCGATCGTCGCCAACGAGACCCGCAACCTGCACCGGTCCCGCAGCCGGCGGGACGGGCTCGTGCTGCGGGCCACGGCGGCGGATCCCGGGGCGGCGGTCGGCGAGGACGTCGCGGTCGGCGGGGTCCTCGCGGCGGAGCGCCGGGCCGCGCTGGTGGCGGCGCTGCGCCGGCTGCCGGTGAAGGACCGAGAGGTGATCGTGTGCCGGTTCCTTCTCGACCTGACCGAGGAGGAGACCGTGACGACGCTCGGCTGGCCCAGGGGCACGGTGAAGTCGCGGACGTACCGGGCCCTGGCGAAGCTGCGCAGCCTGCTCGACCGCGAGGAGGTGCGCCGTGGCTGACCTCGAACGCGAGCTGCGGGACCTCGCCACCTGGCTGGAGACACCCGAGGCCCCCGACGTGACCGCCCGGGTGCGCGCCCGGCTCACCAGGCCCGTACGGCGACGACGTCGCTGGCGCTACTGGCTCGCCGCGGCGCTGGCCGCCCTGCTCGTCGCCCTGCTGCCACCGGGCCGGGCCGCCATCGCCGACGCCGTGACGGGACTGCTGCGCTTCTCCGGGATCGTCATCGACACCACCTCGGCGCCACCGGCGCCCACCGGCGTGCCGTCGCCGCTGCCGGCGCAGCGGCCCGCCGCCTTCGACGAGGCGCAGCGGCACCTGCGCTTCCCGATCCGCGTACCGGCCGAGCTGGGCGACCCGGAGCAGCTGCTGGTCGCGGACCCGGACGGCGCCGGCGCGTACCGGGTGGTGACGCTGCTCTACCGCGGTGGTGCGCTGCGCCTCGACGCCTTCGACGGGCACCTCGACCCGGTCTTCCACAAGCAGATCGGTGGGCCGGGCGTCGAGTGGGTGGAGGTCGGCGGCGACTTCGCCGTCTGGATCGGGGGTCCGCACGAGCTGGCGTACGTCGACCGCACCGGCACGGTGCGGGTCGAGACGGCGCGCCTCGCCGCGGCCACCCTGATCTGGGAGGACGGCGGTGTCAGCTACCGGCTGGAGGGCGATCTCACCCGGGACGAGGCGATCCGGGTCGCCTCGTCCCTGGACTAGGGGCGCCCCGCAGCACCACTGGGCCTGGGGGCGGCGGCCCCGCGACAGCGGTCGTCCGCTCCGGAAGGAACCTGCGCCGCCCGGCCGGTGTCGTGAGGACAGGGGTGCCGCCCACCGGCACCGACGAGTCCGGAGGTGCGGGATGGGTTCCTGGGGCAGACCCCTGTTGGCGGCGGTGGTCCTGCTGGCCGGCTGCACCACCGCGGGCCGGTCCGCCACGCCGGCCACCCCGGCGGCGAACGCACCGACCGGTTGCGCGGCACGGGTCGAGGCGGGCCGGCTGCCCGACTGGGCCGACGCCGGGTTCAGCGGGGACGCCCGCGCCCCGCACGTGTTCGGTGCGAGGGGCGAGATCGTCGCCGTGCTGTTCGGCCAGCCGCTGACGGTCGGCCGGGAGGAGGGGCCCGCCAACAAGATCCTCTGGGTTGCCCGGCCGGCGGCGACGCCGTCGCCCGACCCGGCCGCGCCGGCCACCCTCGTCATCACCGCGACGCTGGCCGGCACCACGACCCGCGCGACCCGCGAGGTCGCCGGTGGCCCCGGCCCGTCGATCGTGGATCTGCCGCAGGCCGGCTGCTGGCACCTCGACCTTCGCTGGTCCGGGCGCACCGACACCATGGACCTCGTCTACGTCCCCGCCTGACGGCGGGCACCTGCCGTGGACACCGCCGCCCACCATGGCCGTATGAACGGATGGCGGCGCCCGTACCCGCTCGACATCGCCAGCGCCTTCGCGGTGCCGGGTAGGTCGTCGTGCCTCCTGGGCGCATCGTGCATGTCCGGCACGATCGCCGGGTAATCGGTCGTGGTGACCACACCTGAGCAGAGGCGGCAGCAGGAAGACGCGCTGGAGACCGGCGCCGTGTACCAGGACGCCGAGGGGCGTCGGACCAGGGACGCGGGCGCGGGTGCCGCGCACGCCGACAGCGAGGCCGATCGCAACGCCGAGCACCTCAGGCGCGGCGAGGTCGGTCCCGGCGTCCCGGAGGAGGAGTAGACCCCCGCCGCCGCCGAGGCGCCCGGCGTCCGGGGGTCCCCACCGAGCGCCGCCCGGGCCGCTCAGTCCGTCGTCTCGGGCGGTGTCGGGGGGACGGCCAGGGCGATGGTGAGGGCGAGCACCGTGGCCGGTTCGTGGAGCAGGTCGCCGTACAGCTCGCGGAGCTTGCCCATCCGGTAGCGCACGGTCTGCGGGTGCACGAACAGGTCGGCCGCCACGTCGTCGCGGCGGCCCTGGTGCAGCAGCCAGGAGCGCAGTGTCTCGGCGAGCCGGTGCGCGGTGGCTGGGGGCAGGCCTGCGAGCGGCGCGAGGGCCTGGGCGCGCAGGTCGGCCAGGGCCTCCGGGTCCATGCTGAGGAGCAGCTCGGCCAGGTGGTGCTCGGTGTCGACCGGCCCGGCGTCCGGTTCGCCGAGGCCGAGGGCGAGCGCCCGGGTGGCCCGCTGGTAGGAGGCGGCGACCCGGTGCCACGGCCGGGCCGGCCCGAGCACCGCCTTGTGACCGTGCAGCAGCCGGGTGAGCTGGCGCCGCCGGGCGCCGTGGGTGTCCGGCACCAGCAGGACGGCCATCTCCTCGCCGGGGTCGATGCCGGGCAGGTCCTCGCCGCTCTCCAGGGTGTGCGGGCCGAGCAGCGCGAGCACGGCCCGCAGGTTCCGGCGGGGGAGCAGGACGACGGTGAGCGTCTGCGGCAGCGGCCAGTCGGCGCGTTCGGCGCTGCGCCGCAGTGCCTCCTCGGGCTCACCGGCGAGCAGTTGCCGCGCGAGCCGCTCCAGGTTGCGGCGGCGCGCCCGGCCGACGCTGGCCAGCTCGTCGGCGTGCCCGGCCACGCTGGCCGCGGACAGCTCGTCGATGTACGCGAACATCAGCTCGGCGAACTCGGCCACCGTCTCGGCGGCCAGCCCGCTGCGGACGGTGGTGGCGGAGACCTCCCGCCAGGCGACCCGCGCTCCCACCCGGTACGCGGCGAGCAGCGCGTCCATGCTGCGCCCGGAGCGGGCCTCGCCGCTGCCCAGCGCGTAGGCGGCCTCCAGGGCCGGTGCCAGCGGGGTGCTCGGGTCGATCAGCTGGGCGCCCTCGATGAGCTGGAGGAAGGTGCCCAGCGCGATGCGTACCGCGTTCTCGATCTTCTCCCGCATCGTGCCGGTGAGCGCGCCGGAGTAGTCGGGGACCTCGGCGGTGATGGCGCTGACCGTGCGTTCGGCGACCACGGGGAGCCGGTCCCGCAGCCGGGCCGACACCCGCTCGTCGAGTTCGAGATGGGCCGCGCGATAACTCGCGTAGTCGTCCGACATGTTGTTCTCCCCGAACAAAAACCTACGGGTCTTTCACCTTTGCCGGTCAAGATGTTATGCGATCACGCAGTCACCCTGGTGATATGACCACAACTGCCCCCCGCCGCCCCCAGAAGGTCACCTTCCGGGACAGACTGTCGCGGCTGGCCGGCGCGGTCACCACCCCGCTCCTGCCCGGGGACTATCTCGACCTCGTCGCCCCGCTGCGCGCCGGCGCCCCGCTGCGCGGCCGGATCGTCGCCGTCCGCCCGGAGACCCGGGACGCCGCGACCGTGGTCATCCAGCCGGGCCGCAGCTGGCAGGGACACCAGCCCGGACAGTACGTGCGCCTCGGCGTGGACGTCGACGGGGTGCGCCAGTGGCGCGCGTACTCGGTCACCTCGACGCCGGGCGCCGCGGACGGCCTGATCAGCGTCACCGTGAAGGCGATCCCGGACGGCAAGGTCAGCAACCACCTGGTCCGCCGGGTCCGGCCGGGAACGATCGTCCAGCTCGACCAGGCGCAGGGTGACTTCGTCGTGCCGGAGGCCAGCCCGGAACGGGTCCTCTTCCTCACCGCCGGCAGCGGCATCACCCCGGTCATGGGGATGCTCCGCGCCGGCCTGCACGTGCGGGCCGACGTGGTGCTCGTGCACTCGGCGCCGACCCGGGACGACGTCATCTTCGGCCCCGAGCTGCGCGCGCTCGCCGAGACCGGCGCGCTGCGGCTGGTGGAGCGGCACACCGACACGGCCGGCCTGCTCGGCGTCGACGAGCTGGCCGGCCTGGTGCCCGACCACCTCGACCGGGAGGCCTGGGCCTGCGGGCCGGTCGGCATGCTCGACGCCGTCGAGGGGTACTGGGCGTCCCACGGGCTCGCCGACCGGCTGCACACCGAGCGGTTCCGGCCCACCGTGATCTCGCCGGGGGAGGGCGGCACCGTGACGTTCACCGGCAGCGGCGTGACCGTCGAGGCCGACGGGTCCACCCCCATCCTCGACGCCGGTGAGCAGGCCGGCGTGCTGATGCCGTCCGGCTGCCGGATGGGCATCTGCTTCGGCTGCGTCGTCCCGCTGCGCGAGGGTGCCGTGCGGGACCTGCGCAACGGCGACCTGACCACCGCCGTCCCCGGGGACGGCGTGCTCGTGCAGACGTGCGTGTCGGCGGCCGCCGGTACCTGCGACATCGAACTCTGACAGGAGGCCCCCGACGTGACCGTGATCCAGAAGAAGTCGGACAACCCGATCGCGCACCTGAGCGCCGAGGACATCGAGATCATCGGCAAGGAGCTGGACGCGATCCGGGACCGGGTGATCGCCGACCGGGGGGAGCGGGACGCCCGCTACATCCGCAGGGTGATCAAGACCCAGCGGACGCTGGAGATCAGCAGCCGGGCGGTGCTGCTCTTCTCGCTGTTCCCGCCGGCCTGGATCGTCGGCACGGCCGGCCTCGCGGTCGCCAAGATCCTCGACAACATGGAGATCGGGCACAACATCCTGCACGGGCAGTGGGACTGGATGCGCGACCCGAAGATCCACTCCACCACCTGGGACTGGGACCACGTCTCTCCGGCCGAGCAGTGGAAGCACTCGCACAACGAGCTGCACCATCGGTACACCAACGTGGTCGGCAAGGACAACGACCTCGGGTACGGCATCATGCGGGTCGACGAGGACCAGCCGTGGCACCCGGCGTACCTGGGCCAGCCGTTCTACAACTTCGTCAACGCCTGCTTCTTCGAGTACGGCATCGCGGCGTACGACCTGGAGCTGGGCAAGAACCTCAAGGACGGCGGGCACAAGGACCCGGCGTTCCGGGCCCGCGCCCGGGCGGTCGGCCGCAAGATCCGCCGCCAGGTGCTCAAGGACTACGTGCTGCACCCGCTGTTGTCCGGCCCGTCGTTCCTGTCCACGCTCGCCGCCACCTTCACCGCGAACCTGATCCGCAACGTGTGGAGCCACTCGGTGATCATGTGCGGGCACTTCCCGAACGGCGTGGAGACCTTCGAGAAGACCTCCATCGAGGGCGAGACCCGCGGCGAGTGGTACCTGCGGCAGATGCTCGGCTCGGCCAACATCAGCGGCAGCCGGCTGCTGCACATCATGACCGGCAACCTGTCGTACCAGATCGAGCACCACCTCTTCCCCGACCTGCCGAGCAACCGCTACCAGGAGATCGCCCCGCAGGTCCGGGCGCTGTTCGACCGGTACGGGCTGAGGTACACCACGGGCCCGCTGCCCAAGCAGGTCGCCTCCGCCTGGTGGAAGGTGATCCGGCTGTCGCTGCCCAACCGGCGCTCCGACCGCCGCCAGCCGGTGGCCCCGGCCCCGCTGGTCTCCTCCGGCACGGCCTGACCGCCCCGCCGCCCACCGGGCACCATTCCGGTGGGCGGCGCCGCCCGCGATCGGCTACCGTCATGGGCATGGACCTCAGGCGCAGCACCACCGCCGCAGCCGCGCGAGCTTCCCGCTCGCCGGTTGCCGCCGCCTGACCTGCCCCATTCCCGCCGGCGACCGGAAACGGTCCGCCGGCGTCGTCGTGTCACGCCACCGCCCGCGCGGCGGACCGTCCGGTCGTCCCCACCGGAAGGCCCGTGCCATGACACCCGACCAGATCGTCCGCACCTTCGTCGACCACTACCACCGCCGGGGCCACCGCGACGCGCCGGAGAGCTCGCTCGTCCCGCCGCCCGGTGACCCGGTGCTGTTCACCACCTCCGGCATGCACCCGCTCACCCCGTACCTGCTGGGGCGCCCGCACCCCGGCGGCCGGCGGCTGGTCAACGTGCAGCGCTGCCTGCGCACCACCGACCTCGACGAGGTCGGTGACCGTACGCACCTGACCGTCTTCGAGATGCTCGGCTCCTGGTCGCTCGGCGACTACGACATCGCGACCAGCCTCCACTGGGGGTTCGAGCTGCTCACCGACGGCTTCGGCATCGACCCTGGCCGCCTGCACGCCACCGTCTTCGGCGGCGACGACCAGGTCGGCCCGGACGGGACGGCGCTCGCCACCTGGACCGGGCTGGGCGTGCCGGTCGAGTCCAACGGCGCGGAGAACTGGTGGTCCAACGGCCCGACCGGCCCGTGCGGGCCCGACTCGGAGATCTTCGTGTGGACGGGGGACGGGCCGCCGGTCGGCACCCCGGGCACCGACGAGCGCTGGATGGAGGTCTGGAACCACGTCCAGATGCGTCACCACCGGCACCCCGACGGCCGGCTGACGCCGCTGCCGACGGCCAGCATCGACACCGGGATGGGCCTGGAGCGGCTGGAGATGGTGCTGCGCGGCGGCCGGTCGGTCTTCGAGGGCGCGGGCCTGAGCCCGTGGGTGGGCGCGGTCCGCGACCGGTGGGACCTGCGCGGCGCGGACCTGCGCGCGGTGGCCGACCACCTGCGCTCCGCGGTGGTCGTGCTCGGCGACGGGGTACGCCCCGGCAACACCGGCCGTGGCTACGTGCTGCGCCGGCTCATCCGGCGGGCGCTCACCGTGCTCTGGCGCGACGACCCGTCGCGGAGCCTGACCGAGCTGCCCGACGAGCCGTTCCGCGACTCCGGCCAACGGTTCCGCCAGGATCCCGACATCCCACGGCTGCGCGCGGTCCTCGCCGAGGAGGAACGGCGCTTCCGGGGGCTGCTGCTCCGGGGCCGCCGTTTGGTCGACCGGGTGCGGGGGCGCGGACCCCTGACCGAGCGGGACTACCACTGGCTGCACGACACCCACGGGCTGCCCCGCGACCTGGTCGACGGCCTGCTCGCCGGGGTTGAACCCGGCTAGCGGCGCTGGCCGTGGCAGCCGTCGCACCTGGTCGGCGTGTCCCGTCGGGCGGGGCTCGATCCACCGGCCCCGCCCGACAACGACGCATCAGCCCTACGACCGCTACGGGCGGCGGGTCAGGCGCCACCACAGCGAGGGCGCCGCGGCGCCCGTATCGGTACGGAGATCGACGCGTCTGCCCGCAGCCTCGACCGAACCGACCGTCTGGCCAGCCCTGACCTCGGCACCGGGCGTGAGCGTCACGACCCGGACCGGGACGGCCGACCCGGGCCACCCGATGACTTTCAGCGGTGCGCCAGGGCTCACGGCGGCGGTCGCGCCCCACGCGGTCCGCACCTCACCAGCCCGGCCCGTGGCCAGCAGGGTGTATTCCTTGACGTTGCGCCGCACCGCCGCGAGGAGTCGGCGGACCACCCCGTTGACAGCGACGAGCTGCTCGGGCGTGTTCGCCCCGGGCTGGTTGAACACCGCGCCGACCACGACCAACGTATTCGTGCCCACCTTGATCCGGGCTGCGAAGACGAGGTTGCCACCCGCCTCGTCCGTCGAGCCGGTCTTGATGCCGAAGACGCCTTCGACGCCGAGCAGGTCGTTGTAGTTCCGGATCCGTCCGGCGACGGGGATGGTGGCCTCGCGCAGCTCGACGATGGTCGCGAAGACCGGCATCTTGAGCGCGGCCCGCGCGAGGGTGACCTGGTCGGGCGCGGTGCTGACGGTGCTCGGCAGGAAGCCGCTCGGGTCGGTGTAGCGGGTGTGCCTGAGGCCCAGCTCGTCCGCCGCGGCGTTCATCTTGTCGACGAAGGCCGCTTCGCTGCCCGCGTCCCAGACCGCGAGCTGGTGCGCGATGTTGTTCGCAGAGGGAAGCATGAGGGCTTCCAGGGCGTCCCGCTCGGTGAGCCGTTCCCCAGCGACGACCGGCACCAGCGACTGGCCGCTGGGGATCCGCGCGTGGTAGTCGGCCACGTCCGCGGCCGTCACCGTCAGGGTCGGACCCTGCTCATCCCCGCTCAGCGGGTGGTCCCGGAGGATGACGTACGCGGTCATCACCTTGGCCACGCTGCCGATGGGCTTGGCCGCGCCGCCGCCCGAGCCGCCGAGCCGGCCCAGTCCCTCGATCATCAGCTCCGCCGAGCCTCGCTGCGGCCAGGGCAGGGCCGGCTTCGCGCCCGGAACACGCAGCGTGGAGGCGATCGACGTGCTGACGGTCGCGGCGGGGAGCTCCCGGGTGAGCTGAACCGCCACACCCGTGCCGAGCAGCGCGGCCAGGACGAGAACCACCACGACGGGGAGCGCCCGACGACGACGCTCCGCCGGGGTCGCGCGCCCCGCCGCCCGAGGATGGGCGGCACCGCCGGCCGTCGCGGACGGGGGCACCACCGGATGGCCGTCCGCGCGACGGCCGTAGACGGCACCGGCGGATCGCCGCGTAACGGGCATCTCCCTATGGCCGGCGTCGCCGTACGTCGGCCGGTAGGGCCTGCCGCCGTCTGCCGGTCCGCCAACCTGTGGCATCCGCGTCCTTCCCCCCGACCACTACAAAAACGCCGGGAAGAACCTAGCAACCGCCCCTGCGCCGAGGTTGCCGGCAGCGAACATCTGCCCGGACCCGGTCGACGGCCGGCGGGCCGAGCACGGTCGGGCGGTGCGGTGGCAGCGGCGGTGGTCCGGTGTCAGACTCGGCAGCGGGGACCGCCGCAGCGAGGGACGTGAACGCATGGGGTACGAGGTCAGGCCGGACGAGGAGACCTGGACACCGCTCGGCGCCCGGGTCACCGTCGTCGACGCCGCCGCGCTGCTGGCCGCCGCCCCCGCCGGCCCGGTCGAGCTGCTGGCCGGCACCGACTTCCCGGCCCCGGTCCGCGAGGTCCGCAGCAGCGTCCGGGCCCACGACGGCGTGCACCGCTTCGAGGCGTACCTGCGAGTCGACGGGCCCGGCTCGACCGTCGGGCTGCTCGCTCTTGGCATCGCCGGCCCGGTCGGGCTCCTGCTCGCCCAGCGGCTCGCCGCGCGTACCGGGGACGGGTTGGCCGCTGGCGTCGGCCGGGTGGCCGCCGAGGCCGGCCGGCGGCTCGGGCTGCGCCCCGCCGACACCGCGCTCGCCGAACCACCTCGCGACCGGGCCGGTCAGGACGTGCTGCGCACCGCCGAGGAGCTGGGGCTGCGCCCGCGGGTCAGCCAGGACGGCGGAGCGCTGACCGTCCGCGCCTCGGTGCCCAGCGCCGAGGTGACGCCGGCGCACCTGCGCGCCATGGTCGAGCTGGTGCTCCAGACCGTGCGCGAGCTGGCCGGCGACACCCCGGAGCCGACGGTGCTGCGCGGCCGGACGTACACCGTGGGCCGGCGCGAGGCCGTCGCGACGCCGGCCGGCAGCGCGACGGTGACCCTCGACCAGGTCGGCGGCCTGGCCGAGGTGGTCGCCCGGTTCCGCGAGGTCGCGGTGTCGTTCCGGCACCCGCAGGCCATGGCCCGCTGGGGCGCGCGGCGGCCGCAGGGCATCCTGCTGTACGGGCCACCGGGCACCGGCAAGACCATGCTGGCCCGGGCGCTGGCCAACGAGATCGGCGCGGACTTCGTGGAGATCCGCACCCCGGAGATCCTGGACAAGTTCCTCGGCGGCTCCGAACGCAACATCAAGCGGATCTTCCGGGAGGCGCGCCGCTACCGGCGGCCCACCGTCATGCTCTTCGACGAGTTCGACAGCATCATCAGCTACGCCGGCTCCGGCGGCGACGCGGCCAGCCAGGCGGTCAACGCGGTGGCCGGCATCTTCAAGCAGGAGATGAACACCCTGTTCGAGGAGAACCCGGACGTCATCGTGGTGGCCACCACCAACTTCCCGCAGCGGGTGGACGCCTCGCTGACCCGCTCCGGCCGCTTCGACCTCAAGATCGCCATCCCGGCGCCGGACGAGGCCGGCCGCGCCGAGATCCTCGCCAAGATGATCCGCGAGCTGATCGACCGGCACGAGCGGCCCGGCTTCCGGATGTTCGCCGCCGACGTCGACCCGGGCGCGCTGGCCGCGGCCACCCCCGGCCTTACCGGGGCCGACCTGCGGGAGGTGCTGCGCCGGGTGCAACTCGCCAAGGCGCTCCGGGAGGCCACGGAGGGTGCGCCGCCCGCCCCGATCAGTCAGGATGACCTCCGAGAGGCCGTCGCGGGGCTGCGCCGCGGCTGACGACGGCCGGCGGAAGGAGATCCGTGTCGTCGTCCACCCTGCTGTCCCGTCGCGATCTGGCGTTCCTGCTCCACGACTGGCTCGACGTCGGCCGGCTGACCGAACGCCCGCGCTACGCCGAGCACTCGCGGGAGACCATCGACGCCGCGCTGGACCTCGCCGCGCAGGTCGCCGCCGAGCAGTTCGCCCCGCACAACCGGGCCGCCGACGCCAGCGAGCCGACCTTCGACGGGCAGCGCGTCCGCACCATCCCGCAGGTGAAGGCGGCCCTGGACGCCTACGCCCGCACCGGCCTGCTGGCCGCCACCATGGACGAGTCGGTCGGTGGCCTGCAACTGCCGCACGCCGTGGCCGCCGCCTGCTCCGCCTGGTTCCAGGCCGCCAACGTGGCCACCGCCGCCTACCCGTTCCTCACCCTCGGCAACGCCAACCTGCTGCTCGCCCACGGCAGCGCCGAGCAGATCGACACCTGGGTCCGGCCGATGGTGCAGGGGCGGTTCTTCGGCACCATGTGCCTGTCCGAACCGCAGGCCGGCAGCTCCCTCGCCGACATCACCACCCGCGCCGAGCCGCAGGACGACGGGACGTACCGGCTGGTCGGCACCAAGATGTGGATCTCCGCCGGGGAGCACGACCTGGCCGAGAACATCGTCCACCTGGTGCTCGCCCGGATCCCCGGCGGGCCGCCCGGGGTGAAGGGCATCTCGCTGTTCATCGTGCCGAAGGTGCTCCTCGACGCCGACGGCGCGCTCGGCCCCCGCAACGACGTGGTGCTGGTCGGTCTCAACCACAAGCTCGGCTACCGGGGCACCACCAACACGCTGCTCAACTTCGGCGAGGGCGTGCACCGCCCGTACGGGCGGGCCGGGGCGGTCGGCTACCTGGTGGGGGAGCCGCACCAGGGGCTGGCGCAGATGTTCCACATGATGAACGAGGCCCGCATCGGGGTGGGCGCCGGCGCCACCGCGCTCGGCTACACCGGCTACCTGAAGTCCGTCGCGTACGCCCGGCAGCGCCCGCAGGGCCGGTCGGTCGCCGACAAGGACCCCACCGCCCCGCAGGTGCCGATCGTGGCGCACGCCGACGTACGCCGCATGCTGCTGGCACAGAAGAGCTACGTGGAGGGCGCGCTCGCGTTGATCCTCTACTGCGGGCGGCTGCTCGACGAGGAGAAGACCGCGCCGGCCGAGGCCGACCGCAGCCGGGCGCGCCTGCTGCTGGACCTGCTCACCCCGATCGCCAAGAGCTGGCCGTCGCAGTGGTGCCTGGCCGCCAACGACCTGGCCATCCAGGTGCACGGCGGCTACGGCTACACCCGCGACTACGACGTCGAGCAGCACTGGCGGGACAACCGGCTCAACCCGATCCACGAGGGCACCCACGGCATCCAGGCCCTGGACCTGCTCGGCCGCAAGGTCACCATGCGCGACGGCGCCGGCCTGGAGCTGCTGCTGGAGACCATCCGAGCCACCGTCACCCGGGCCTGGAAGACCGACGGCGAGGCGGCCGAGCTGGCCGGCCGGCTCGGCGCGGCGGTCGACCGGATCGCCGTGGCCACCCGGCGGCTGCACGGCGCCGGCGATCCCGAGGTGACGTTGGCCAACGCCGCGCTCTACCTGGAGGCGGTCGGGCACGTGGTGATCGCCTGGATGTGGCTGGAGCAGCTGCTCGCCGTCGAGGCCCTGGGCAGCCCGGACGGCCCGGACGCCGACTTCCTGGCCGGCAAACGGCAGGCCGCCCGATACTTCTTCCGCTATGAGCTGCCCCGGACCGGGCCGCAGTTCGACCTGCTGGAGAGCCTGGACCGCACCACCCTGGACACGCGGGAGGCGTGGTTCTGACCGGCGGCCCGGTGTGGCGGCCGGGTCGCCGCCACACCGCTACCGACGCCTCCGATCAGCTCAGGCTGAACCGCTGGTTGGCCTGTCCGTTGCAGTCGTAGATCTGGATCTGCTGCCCGTTGGCGGTGCCCCACACGTCCAGGCAGCGCCCGGACTGCACACCGGTGATGGTGCCGTTGCTGTTGACGTTCCACTGCTGGTTGGCCTGCCCGTTGCAGCTGTAGATCTGCACGGCCGAGGCGTTGCCGGAGCCGGCGGCGTCCAGGCACATGCTGCCGTACACGGTCAGCTGCCGGCTCGACGTGAGGGTCCACGCCTGGTTGACCTGGCCGTTGCAGTCGTAGAGCTGGACCCGCGTGCCGTTGTTCCGCGACGCGTTCGGCACGTCGACACACCTCCCCGACTGGGCGCCGACGATCCGCTTCGCCCCGCCCGGCGTGACCGTGGGCGACGGGGAGGCGGTGCCACCGGTCGGCGAGGACGTCGCCGTCGGGCCGGCGGCGTTGAGGGCGTTGAGCACCGAGGTGTAGGCGGCCTTCTTGTTGCCGCCGCCGTCGAACAGCAACGGGCTCTCGCTGGATCGCCAGGAGTCGCTGTCGCGTACGCCCCAGACGGTGATGCCGATGCAGCGGGGCACGTTCATGCAGGCCTGGGTGAGTCCGGCGTACTGCGTGGTGGAGGCGTTGGTGACGTCGACCTCGGTGAGGGCGACGTCGACGCCGAGGGCGGCGAAGCTGGACAGGGTGGTCTGGAAGTTGCTGGGCAGCGAGCTGCCGCCGGTGAAGTGGGTCTGCAGGCCGACGCAGTCGATCGGTACGCCGCGGGACCTGAAGTCCTGGATCATGCGGTAGACGCCCTGCGTCTTGCCGTAGGACCAGTTCTCGATGTTGTAGTCGTTGTAGCAGAGCTTGGCCGACGGGTCGGCGTTGCGGGCGGTGCGGAAGGCGACCTCGATCCAGTCGTTGCCGGTGCCCTGCAGGTTGGACTGCCGGCGGCTGCCGTCCTCGTTGAACGCTTCGTTGACCACGTCCCAGGCGGCGAGCTTGCCCTTGTAGTGGGCCATCACGCCGTTGATGTGGTCGATCATCGCCTGGCGCAGGCTGCTGCCGCCGAGGCTCTGCATCCAGCCCGGCTGCTGCGCGTGCCACGCGAGGGTGTGCCCGCGGACCTTCATGCCGCGCTGGGTGGCCCAGTTGTAGATCTGGTCGCCGGCGCTGAAGGTGAACTGCCCCCGCTGGGGCTCCGTCGCGTCCGGCTTCATCTCGTTCTCGGCGGTCACCATGTTGAACTCACGCCCGGCGATCGTGGTGTACGTCGAGTCGCCGAGCCGGCTCGCGGCGATGGCCGTGCCGAAGTACCGGCCCGACTGCGCTGCCGCCGCGCCCAGGGTGCTCGCCGCGGCGTTCGCGTTCGGCATCACGATCGCCACACCGAGCGCCGCGACGGCGGCGACGGCGCCGCTGATCAGCAGTCGGACCCGTAGCGAACGACTCCTCGGGGCGCCGGAGGAGTGGACGGGAGAACTCGTTGCCACGATGGCCTCCTCTCTCGGCTCTGCGTCCCCGGGGCGCCGAGCATCACACCGGTGGCGGGCCGTGGCCGCCGGGTGCGAAGGGGAGTCGCGGATCGCGCGAGCCGAACCTGTGAGCGATGAACTTCAATGTCACGTCATGCTGGCACGGTAACGTCGTCGAAACAACAACTTCCGGAACACTTCCGAAACCCATGTCCGGTCAAGGTGGGGGTGAGTCGAGCGGCCTGTCAGTGGTTCCATCGGCCACCGGTGGGCTGGCGGTCACGCGGTGCGGAGGGCGGATCGCGGATGTGTGGCGGCCTCAGCTGAAAGTTCCGGGACCAGTTCGCGAGTGTTGCGGTCTTGGGCGGGGTGAACGCCGACGCCGCTCCCGCCCGGATGTGGGGTGGGAGCGGCGCGGTGCCGCGATGGCCGCAGGCGATCCGGCGATCAGGACGTGCGGCGGGCCAGCAGCGTGGAGTCGTGGATGTCCACCGTCACGCCGTCGCGGGTCGTCGTCCGCGGCCGCTGCTCCACCACGAGAGCCTCGAAGTCGTCCGGCAGGCCGGGCAGCAGATCCTCGGCGACGAACATGGCCCGGCGCTGGCTCGCGGTCAGGTGGGTGAACACCTCGGACGGCGCGTGGCCGACGACGAGCAGGTGCCCGCCGGGCGCGACGGCGCCGGCCAGCCGTCGGGTCACCGCCACCATCCCGCCGTCCGGCGGGTGCAGGAAGTGGCTGGTGACCAGGTCGTAGGACCGCCCGCCCGCCGTGAAGGTCCGGGCGTCGACCTGCCACCAGTCGGTGCGGTCGGCGACTCCGGCCTGCTCGGCGTGCCGGGCGGCGCGGGCCAGGCCGTTGGCGGAGAAGTCCGCGCCGGTGACCCGCCAGCCCTGCCGGGCCAGCCAGATCACGTCGCCGCCCTCGCCGCAGCCGACGTCGAGCGCGGTGCCCGGCGTCAGCCCGGCCACCTCGGCGACGAGCTGGGCGTTGGGGTTTCCGCTCCAGACCTTCTCCGGACCCGAGTACCGCTCGTCCCAGCTCGGCGGCTCGAAGATCGCGGCCGCCTCCTCGTCGGAGAGCTGGTGTCCGTGTCCACTCATGCGGCCGCTTCCTTCCGGTGCTCGGTGCCGATCAGGCCGTGGAGGTCGTTGCTGTCCACGCCCCCAGCATCCGGAACCCTCCCGGCGCCGACAACGTTTCTTGCCATTTCCGCAAACCGGGTCGGGCGGCGCGAGCGGGCGCCGGGCTGCGTGGGAACATGCGTCGATGAGCAGCGACGTCCCCCTCGACGTGAGTGCCCTCGCGATCAACGTGACCATCCCGGAAGCGCTCCGCTGGACCGACACGCGGCGCGGTGAGGAGTTCACGCTGAGCACGCTCAACGTCCGCCTCCTGCCGGACGGGCACCTCGCCGCCAAGGCGTACGGCCGGCCGACCGCCGGTGGGCGCGGCACCTACGTCTCGTTCCCCGTGCCGGACCGGCCCGAGCTGGTGGCCCTGGTCCACGCGGCCGCCAGCCGCGCCGGCACGTTGTGGGCCGCGCATCGCGGTCTCGGCTGACCGCCGGCCGGGTCGGGTGCCCCGGCCCCGGCGCCACGGCGGCCGGGGATGTCACCGCCAGGCGGTACGGTCCGCGCGTGAGCGACACCACCACGACTCGGCAGGCCGCGCACGACTACGTCGATCGTCTGGAGCATCGCGACTGGTCCGGGCTGGCCGGCCTGCTGGCCGACGACGTGGTCTACGAGATGCCGCAGACCCGGGAGCGCATCCGCGGCCGGGACAGGTTCCTGCGGTTCAACATCGACTACCCCGGTGACTGGCACCTGCGGGTGCGGCGGGTGGTAGCCGACGGCCGGTCGGCCGCCCTGTGGCTCGATGTCCGGGTCGGCGCCGAGCAGCAGGACGCGTGTGTCTGGCTCGAGGTGTCCGAGGGTGGCCTGATCAGCCGCATCGTCGACTACTGGCCCGAGCCGTACGAGCCGCCGCCGGGCCGAGAGCACCTGGTGGAACGGTGGTGAGCGCCCTGGCCGTCAGGAGAAGGCCGCCAGCGCGGCCGGCAACAGGAAGAGCAGCTTGTAGAGGATCAGGGTGTCCACGACGCCGAGTGTCATCTGCGCTCTGAGCCACCGGCCCGGCCGGGCCAGCCGCAGGCGGCGGAGCGACCGGTACGTCACCAGGACGTGATGCGGGAACAGTGACGCGAGCCCCAGGATGCCGCCCACCGTGGCGAGGTCGCTGACGAGACTGGACAACTTCAGTCCCGCGGGAAGCGAGTCCGCGGCGAACAATGCCAGCAGGGTGCCGACGAAGGTGCCCAGGCCGGTGTGGCCGATCGCCCGTTCGGCGACCGCGCGCAGGGTCAGCCGGGAACCGGGCTCCTCGCCGACCTCCGCGGCCAGGAGCTGGACACCGATCAGTGCGTGCAGGAGCCCCAGGAGTCCCAGCAGCCCGGCACCCAGCAACGAGGTCTGCGCCCAGGCCGGTGACGGATCCTGCGTCCATCGGGACACCCAGTGGCGGGAGAAGCCGTCGAGCACGAGCACCAGAACGAGAACCAGGATGATCCACGGAATCCTGCGCTCCACGGCCGGGGCGGGTGGCGGTGCCTCCCGGTCCGCCCGGGCCCTGCCGCCGCTCCGGGTCCGGCTACTCCGGCTCATCGTCCTGCTCCGATCGCTGTCGCCGGCGTGCGGCCGTGCCCGGGAGAGCTGGCGCCTGATCCTGTCAGATGCCGAACATCGGCCGGCAGGCCGCCATCCCGTCCACCCGCACCGTAGGCCGCTGCTGCCGGCTCCACCGCTCCCGGGTGAGCCGTAGGCGGTCGGAGACGAGGGCCTCGTCGCCGCGGGCGTCGACCGAGATGCCGTCGTGCTCGTAGCCGAGCTTGCGGGACACGCCCTGGGAGGCGTGGTTGTCCTGGAACACCTCGGTGCGCGCGGCCCGCGCGCCGAGGTGGTCGAAGGCCAGCGTGAGCGCGCCGAGCCGCGCCTCGGTGCCGTAGCCCTGGCCCTGGTGGGCGAGGCCCAGCCACGACGAGGTCGTGACCTCCCGGACCACGGGGAAGTCCCGCCCGCGCAGCGTGACCACGCCGAGCGGGTCGCCGTGACGGAAGACCCCGAGACCCAGCGCCCACGCCGCCACGGTCCAGTCGCCGAGTCGGCCCCAGTGTCCCTGCAGGACGGAGCGCGCCCGATCCTCGGGGCCGCCGTCGGTCCACGGCGTCAGGAACGGACGCTCGTCCGGGCGGTGCACGCCCCGGCCCGCGAGGCGGGCCAGCTCCGCCAGTTCCTCCTCCCGGGGCAGGCGGAGCTCAAGCCGTGACGTGACGATGGTGAGGCCGTACAGGGGCCACAGGTCGGAGAGCACGGGCCGATCCTGGCGACCGGGCGGCGGTCGCGCCACCGATTTGCGCGGTCGGCTCGTCAGTCGGCGAACTCGACGCCGGCGAGGGCGAGGCCACGGTACGCGGCGAGCCGCTCGGCCTGTTCGACGATCGCCGTGCGCCGGGCGTCGGACAGCTTCCGCCAGGGCTGGACGGCGAGCTTCACCGCCCTGCCCGATCTACGCGGGCGCCAGGTGCCGACCAGTTCACCGTCGACCAGGACGGCGCCGGGGCGGCCCAGCACCGGCCACAACTCCTTGGCGCGGGCCGGGTCCGGCACCACGGTTTCCCGGTCCTTGGCCTGCAGGAGCAGGTCGAACGGGCCGAGCAGGCGGGTGGCCGGAGCGTCGGCCGACTCCAGCGCCGGCTCGTCCGCGGCCAGCAGCGAGCGCGTCTCGCCGTCGACCGCCACCTCGACGACGTCCTCCGGCCAGTGCGCCTTGACCTCCTTGACCGGGGCGTCGAGGTAGCCGGCGACGTGCTTGGGGGTGGCCGGCCCGAGCAGCCGCAGGTACGCGCGGATCAGGTCGAACCGGTCGCCCGGCGCGGCCGCCCTCGCGAACCCGGCGATGCGCTCCAGGACCGGCGGCGACGTGTCGAGCCGCAGCTCCAGCCCGGCCCGTACGGCGGCCAGCCGGAACGGCATCTCGTAGAGGTGGGTGGCGTCGCACGGCCGGCAGAACCGCAGGTACGGCTCGGGCAGCAGCTCGGCCAGGCGGCCGGAGACGTCCCCCTTGACGGTCGGCCGGCGGACGACGGCGCGCATCCGGGCGGCCACCTCGTCGAGGGCGGCCAGGTTCCCGATCCCGGCCGCCTTCAACGGCTTGGCGGCGTCGTAGATGCGCTTGCCCGCGTCGGCGTCGGAGAACGGCTCGACCGCGGCGGCCACCTCCGCCACGTCGGCGCGGCGGTAGAGGTGTGGCGCGCCGCGGACCGTCCAGAGCAGGACCAGCTCCTCGCCGGACAGCGCCGTCACGTCGACCCCGCGTACGGCCAGGGCCCACCGGCCACCGTCCGGGCCGGTGTCCTGCACCCCGATGTCGAGCACGGCGGTGTCCGCGAGCGTGCCCTCGGCCCGGTCGAGCTGCTGCGCCCGGACGCGGAAGTTCATGACCCGGCGACGATCGACCACGTTCCCACCCTACGCAGCCGTCCGCCCCCGGCGCCCGCCGGGAATCTGTCACCGCACGCCGCCTACTGGGGGCTCTGCCGCTCTAACCTTCTCGTCATGACAGGAAACCGGCAGGTCCTGTTCATCCAGGGCGGCGGCGCGGGCGCGCACGACGAGTGGGACGACAAGCTGTCCGACAGCCTGAGGCGCGAGCTGGGGAACGGGTACGAGGTCCGCTACCCGCGCATGCCCGACGAGGACGATCCGAGCTACGCCAGGTGGGGCCCGGCGCTGCGGCGGGAGCTGGCGGCCCTGGACGACGGCGCGGTCGTCGCCGGGCACTCGGTGGGCGCGACGATCCTCGTCCACGCGCTCGCCGAGCGCCCACCGGAGCGGGCACTCAGGGCGATCGTACTGATCGCCGCCCCGTTCGTCGGTGCGGACGGCTGGCCCGGCGAGGAGTTCGAGTTGCCGCCCGACCTCGGTGCGCGGCTCCCGCACGGCGTGCCGGTGCACGTGTTCCACGGCCTCCGGGACGAGACCGCCCCACCGTCGCACGCCGACCTGTACGCCCGCGCCATCCCGCAGGCACGGCTGCACCGGCTGCCCGGGCGCGATCACCAGTTGGACAACGACCTGAGCGAGGTGGCGAACGCGATTCGTCTGACGGCTCCGGAGCCACCACCCCGGTGACGTGCCGGATCGCTCGGGCTCAGCCCTCGGCGAGCAGGCGGTCGCGGACCTCGCGGCGGAGGACCTTGCCGATCTGCGAGCGAGGCAGCTCCTCGACGACCACCACCCGGCGCGGCACCTTGTAGCCGGCCAGGTGCTGGCGGCAGGCCGAGCGGACCGAGTCCGGGCCGGCGCCCACGCCCGGGTCCAGCACCACGGCGGCGACCACCTGCTCGCCGTCCCCGCCGGGCACGCCGACCGCGGCGGCCTCGCGGACGCCGGGGATCCGGAGCAGCGCCTCCTCCACCTCGGACGGGTAGACGTTGAACCCGCCCGTGATGATCAGCTCCTTGATCCGGTCGACCACGGTGACGAAGCCGTCGGCGTCCATGGTGACCACGTCGCCGGTGCGCAGCCAGCCGCCGGGCAGCAGCACCCGGGCCGTCTCGTCGGGGCGGTTCCAGTAGCCGGCGAACACCTGCGGGCCGCGGACCAGCAGCTCGCCCGCCTCGCCGGGGGCGCGGTCCCGGGTCGGGTCCTCCGGGTCGACGAGGCGCACCTCGGTGGAGGGGAACGGCACCCCGACCGTGCCGGGCCGCCGGGTCGACGCGACCGGGTTGCCCAGGGTGATCGGGGAGGTCTCGGTCATCCCGTAGCCCTCGACCAGCAGGCCGCCGGTCACCGACTCCCACAGGTCCACGGTGGCCGGCGGGAGCGCCATGGCGCCGGAGATGGCGTACCGGACTGAGGTGAGGTCGACGCCGCGTTCCCGGGCCGCGGTGGCGAGCCGCGCGTAGATCGGCGGGACGGCGGGCAGGAAGGTCGGCGGGCGGCGGCGTGCCGCGTCGAGCACCTGGTCGACGTCGAAGCGGGGGAAGAGCACCAGGGTGGCGCCGATGCTCACCGCGAAGGTGAGGCAGAGCGTCAGCCCGTAGGCGTGGAACAGCGGCAGCACCGCGTACACCGTCTCGGCGCCGTCGCGGAGACCCGGCACCCAGGCCCGGCCCTGCGCGGCGTTGGCCCGCAGGTTGCGGTGGGTCAGCACGGCGCCCTTCGGGACACCGGTGGTGCCGCCGGTGTACTGGAGCAGCGCGACGTCGGTGGGCCGGGGCGCGGGGTGGTCGGCGGCCAGCGGGGCGGCCCCGGAGACCAGCGCCGACCAGGAGAGGGTGTCGGGGGCCGGGGCGGTCATGGCGGCCCGTGCGGCACGGACCTTGGGCAGCGGCAGCCGCAGCGCCCAGCGCTTGAGCCGGGGCAGCGCCCCGGTCAGGTCGACGGCCACCACCGTCTCGACCGCGCCCCGCCCGGCGACCAGCGGCGCGACCTTGTCCCACACCACGGCCACCCGGGCGCCGTGGTCGGTGAGCTGGTGGGCCAGCTCGTCGGCCGTGTAGAGCGGGTTGTGCTCGACCACCACGGCGCCGAGGCGGAGCACCGCGTAGAAGGCGACCACGTGCTGCGGGCAGTTCGGCAGCACCAGCGCGACCCGGTCGCCCGTGCCGACGCCGAGCCGGCGCAGCGCCTCGGCGGCGCGGGCCACCTGGTCGGCGAGGCCGGCGTAGGTGGTGGTGGCGCCGTAGAAGTCGAGCGCGACGCGGGGCCCGAACCGGCGGGCGGCGTCGGTGAGCAGGTCGACCAGCGAGCCGGTCGGCTCCGCGATCTCGGCCGGTACGCCCGGGGCGTAGCTGCGCGTCCAGGGCCGCTGCGCGATCGCGTCCATCGCCGTCTCTCCTCGCTGCCGGATGACGGCCCTCAGCCTAACTTAACCGCCCGGTAACCTACGGCCCGGTAACTTGCTGAGTTCGTCACACGGCGGAGGCGGGTCAGCGGCGTGGGGCGCCCCTCTGCACGACCCGGCGGCCCCGCACGAAGGCCAGCACGATGAGGACGACCAGCGCGATCAGGCCGATGACGAGCAGCCAGCGCACCGCCTCCAGCAGCAGCCCGAGCAGGATGAGCACGGCGGCCACGACGCCGACGATCCAGAGCAACGCCCGCATGTCGTCCTCCCGGGAGTACGGTGGGCCGCCCGCTTTCCCGCTCCGGCTCCCGCCATGCGCGCCGGGCCCGGTCAGTGCCGGGCCACGTAGACGGTGTTCGCGGCCTCCCGGCCCTGCAACGGGTTGGGGAAGCGGACGACGTGCGCCACCGACGTCGGGAACACCTCGGTCAGCGTCCGCTGGAACGCCGCGTCGGGCGGGTCGTTCGACCAGAGCGCGAACACCCCGTCCGGCTGGAGCAGCGCGGCCAGCCGACGCAGCCCGTCGACGGTGTAGAAGTCGGCGTGGCTGGGGTGCAGCACCTGGCGCGGCGAGTGGTCCACGTCGAGCAGCACCGCGTCGAACCGGCGCCCCGGCGCCTCGGGGTCGAACCCGACGCCGCTCGCGACCGCCGCGAAGAAGTCCGCCCGGACGAACCGGGTCCGGGAATCGGCGGCCAGCCCGGCGGCGAACGGCAGCAGGTCCCGCCGGTGCCAGTCGATCACGTCCTCGATCGCCTCGACCACCACGAGCGAGCGCACCCGGGGGTCCTCCAGGGCGGTGCGCGCCGTGTAGCCGAGGCCGAGCCCGCCCACCACGACGTCCAGCGCCCGGCCGGCAAGGGAGGCCAGCCCGAGCCGGGCGAGTTCGATCTCCGCGACCGGGAAGAGGCTGGACATGAGGAACTCGTCGTCGAGCTTCACCTCGTACACGTCGACGTCGAGCGACGGGTCGCGGCGGCGGCGCAGGCTGATCTCGCCGATCGGCGTCTCCCGCCAGGCCAGTTCCTCGAAGCGTGCGCCCACGGGTGTCCTCTCCGCCGGTCCGTGACCGGATGCTACCGGCCGGTCGTGCGGCGGCCCGGGGATATGGGCGGCGCGGCCGTTTTTCCGCGCTCGCCGGCATCGGCCGGCCCGCGACGGGTACGCCGACGGCGACTCCAGCGGCGCGGCTGGTGGGTCGAGGACGCCGGAGAGGGGAGCAAGCGTGGCGGAGATGCTGGCCGGACGGCTGCACGTGGCCGAGCGGGCGCTGCGGATGGAGTCGGTGCCGGTGCCCGAACCGGGACGCGGGCAGGTGCGGATCCGGGTGGCCGCGGCCGGGGTGTGCCTGTCGGACGTGCACCTGATCGACGGGACCCTGACCCCGCTGTACCTCGGCGGCGACGTGGTGACCCTCGGCCACGAGGTGGCGGGCACGGTGGACGCGCTCGGGGATGGGGTGACGGGCTGGCAGCCGGGGCAGCGGGTGCTGCTCCAGGCGGGGGAGCGGGACCGCTTCGGCCTCGTGCTCACCCGCGGCGTCGACTACGACGGCGGCTGGGCCGAGTACGCCGTGGCCCGCGAGGACACCCTGGTCCCGGTCCCCGATCTCCTCCCCTTCGAGCAGGCCTGCATCATCCCCGACGCGGTCTCCACGCCGTGGGCGGCGGTGACCGAGACGGCCCGGGTCCGGCCGGCGGAGGCGGCCGCCGTGTGGGGCGTCGGTGGCCTCGGCGCGCACGCCGTGCAGTTGCTGCTGCTGGTCGGCGCCGCCCCGGTGATCGCCGTGGACCCGCTGCCGGCGGCCCGGGACCGGGCGGTCGCCCTCGGCGCGGACGTGGCCCTCGACCCGGCGGACGACGGCTTCAAGGACGCGGTGCTCGAACTGGTCGGCACCCGGGGGCTGGACGTGGCCTTCGACTTCGCGGGCGTCAACGCGGTCCGCGAGCAGGCCATGACCGTGCTCGGCCGGCACGGCCGTCTGGTGCTCGCCGGCATCGCCAACCAGCCGGTCAGCATCCCGTCGGACAGTCGGTTCACCTACAACCGGCAGGCGGTGCTCGGCCACTACGGCTCCGAGGCCGAGCACG
The DNA here is from genome assembly GCF_900091435.1 of Micromonospora chaiyaphumensis. GTDB lineage: Bacteria > Actinomycetota > Actinomycetes > Mycobacteriales > Micromonosporaceae > Micromonospora > Micromonospora chaiyaphumensis. The sequence continues at coordinate 320,014 of NZ_FMCS01000007.1, read as the reverse complement.
TCGGGCAGTTGGTGACCCTCACGGGGCTGGGCCGGCTCGACCTGTCCGCGTCGGTCAGCGACGTGCTGCCGCTGGCGGACGCGCCGGAGGCGGTGCGCCGGGTGCACGACAAGGAGGGCAACCCGATCCGGCTGATCCTGCGGCCCTGACGGCCCGCGGCGCCGCTCAGTCGGGGCGGCTCGCCACGACGACCGTGTCGAGGGCGTCGACGGTGCCGCCGTCGGTGGTGGCCACCGGTCGCCGGGCGGTCTCGGCCCGCCGGATGTGCAGCCCGGCCAGCCCGTCGACCACCGCTTCCGGGGTGAGCAGCACGGCCGGGTCCTGCGGCCCGCCGGTGCCGCCGGTCAGGTTCGCCAGGTCGTGGCCGACGACCACGAGGCTGCCACCGGGGCGCAGCGCCTGCTTGGCCGCGGCCAGCACACCGGCGAGGTCGTCGGCGGGCAGGTGCAGGTAGCTGATGAGCACCAGGTCGTAGCTGCCCGGCACCGGCCGGTACGCGGTGACGTCGGCGACCCGCCACTCGACCTCGACGTCGCGCCCTGCGGCCAGTTCGCGCCCCCGGCCGACGGCGACCGGCGAGAAGTCCACCGCCGTGACCCGCCAGCCCTGCTCGGCCAGCCAGACCGCGTTGCGTCCCTCACCGGCGGCCAGGTCCAGCGCAGCGCCGGGTGTCAGCCCGGAGACCGACTCCACCACGAAGCGGTTCGGCTCAGCGGTCCACACCAGACCCGGCGTGCTCGCGTACCGGGTGTCCCAGGCGCTGCTGTCCACTGTGTCTCCTCCTCCGGCGGCCCCACACCGCCATGGTGACCGTACCGGCTGCGGCGGACGCTCCCAGGGCGAGTCCCGCGATCGGAGGGAGTTGCTGCGCGAGGACGAAGACGCCCATCACCACCACGAACCAACCGAACGACTTGCGCAGGAGGTCCGCGGGGATCTTCCCGGCGACGCGACCGCCGAGGGTGCTGCCGATGATGGCGGCGGCGGTCACCGCGAGTGCGAGGCCCCAGTCGATGCTCACGGTGGAGAGGTAACCGGCCAGGCCGGCGAACGACTTCATCGCGATGACCACCAGGGAGGTGCCGACGGCGACCGGCATCGGCAGGCCGCCGAGCAGGGCCAGGGCGGGCACCACCAGGAAGCCGCCGCCCGCGCCGACCAGGCCGGTGACCAGCCCGACGACGATCCCGTCCAGGATCACCCGGAACACCGGCAGCTCGTGCGGCACCGGCCGGCCCGCGGCGGCGCGCCGGCCCCGGATCATCGCGATCGCGGTGGCCAGCATCATCACCGCGAAGCCGGTGAGCAGGAATCCGGCCGGGACGAACTCCGCGAGCCGGCCGCCGGCGTACGCGCCGGTCATGCCGGCGAGGCCGAAGATCAGCCCGGTACGCCAGCGGACCCGCCCGGCGCGGGCGTGCGGCAGTACGCCGACGGCGCTGGTGGCGCCGACGACGAGCAGGGAGGTGGCGATCGCCTCCTTGGCCGGCAGGCCGGCGACGTACACCAGCAGCGGAACGGCGAGGATCGACCCGCCGCCGCCGAGCAACCCGAGGCTCACCCCGATCAGCACGGCCAGGCCGAGGGTGAGCAGCAGGGGCGCGCTCATGCCCGCTGCCCGTTGCTCTCGCGCAGCCGGCCGACGATGGTGTCGAGGTCGCAGCCGGCGCCCCGGTTGTACGGCAGCCTGCTCAGCAGCATGCCCATGGCGCAGGTGTTGGTCACCGCGGCGAAGGTGAGCCCGCCGCCGATGAACGCGGCGACCCACTTGAGACCCGGGACGAACATCGAACCGAGGACGCTGAGCAGGACGATCGAGCCGGCCACCAGGCGGACCTGCCGCTCCAGGTCCCAGCGGGCCGCGCCCTGCTTCGTCGGCGCGTCGGTCGCCTGCCAGGCGAGCATGCCGCCGTCGAGGACCTTCAGGTTCGGCAGCCCGGCCCCCGCGAGGGCCTGCCCGGCCTGGGTGGCGCGGGCGCCCGAGCGGCAGATCAGCACCACGTCCTGGTCGAGGTGGCTGCGCAGCTCCTCGCGGTGCTCCTTGAGCAGGTCCAGCGGAACGTTGTAGGCGCCGGGGATGTGCACGGATTCGAACTCGGCCGGGGTGCGGACGTCGAGCAGTCGGGGGGCGCGCCCGGAGTCGATCAGCTCCCGCAGGGTGATGACGTCGAGGGTGGCCGGGCCGGTGGTCTCGGAAGTGCTCATTTCTCCTCGTTCTGGGACGAACCGCCGTACCGACGGCAGGGTGGAGCGCCGGCCGGCGCGCGGTGGCGCCGGCCGGTACTCGGATCCGGGTCAGGCGTTGTCGGCCATGGCGACGCCCGCCGCCTCGGCCTGGTCGAACCTGTCGTTGATGACGACGGCCTCGCGGCCGGCGTTGGCCAGCAGCGACGCGGCGGCGGTGGCTCGGTAGCCGGAGCCGCAGTGCACCCAGACCGTGCCCGCCGGCACGTCGGCGAGCCGCTGGGGCAGGTCCGGCAGCGGGATGTGCACGGCGCCCTCGACGTGGCCGGCGCGCCACTCGTTGGTCATCCGCACGTCGAGGACGACGTCCGGGGCGGGCAGGCCGGCCGGGGCGTGCCCCGTGCGGGCCGCCGCGAGGGCGGCGAAGTCCGCCATCCGCAGCTCGCGGAGCTGCCCGACCTCGGTGGCCCACTGTTCCGCCGTGCCGGTGGCCTGGGCGGCCGGGCGGTCGATGCCGATGCGGACCAGTTCCCGCTGGGCGTCGGCCACCTGCTCGGGCGTCTCGGCGAGCAGGGTGATCGGCGTGCCCCAGTCGATCAGCCAACCCAGCCAGGTCGACATCGGGCCGTCCAGCCCGAGGCTGACCGTGCCGGCCAGGTGCGAGGCCGCGTACGCCTTGCGGTGGCGCAGGTCCACCACCCACTCGCCCGCCGCGATCCGCTCGCGCAGCCCCGCCGCGTCGGCGCGGGTGACCGGGGTGAGATCCACCGGGGCCGGTCCGGCGGTGTTCGCCACGCCCATGTGGGCGTAGTACGCGGGGTAGGCGTCGAGGCCGGCCAGGGTCTCGGTGACGAACTCGTCGGCGGCGAGCCGCAGCGCGGGGTTCGCCTGCCGCTCCCGGCCGATGGTCGACTCGGGGGCGTCGGCCTGGCTGGCCGAGCAGAAGCTGCCGAAGCCGTGCGTCGGCCAGACCTGGGTGCCGTCGGGCAGCAGGTCGGCCAGCCGCCGTGCCGAGGCGTGCTGATGGTGGGCCAGCTCGTGGGCGTGCTCCTGGCCGAGCAGGTCGGTGCGTCCGGTGGTGCCGAAGAGCAGCGAGCCGCCGGTGAAGACCCCAGCGGGCTGCCAGCCGCCGTCGGTGGCCTCGTCGAGGACGTACGACAGGTGGTGGAAGGTGTGGCCGGGGGTGGCGACCACGCGGAGGCGCAGCTTGTCGGAGACGGGCATCGTGTCGCCGTCGGTGACCGGCGTCCGGTCGAAGCCGACCTCGTCGTCGGCGGCCACCAGGTACCGGGCGCCGGTGATCCGGGCCAGTTCCAGGCCGCCGGAGACGTAGTCGTTGTGGGTGTGCGTCTCCACCACGTGGGTGATCCGCACCTCCTTGGCCCCCGCGAGGTACAAGATCCGGTCGATGTCGCGCTGCGGGTCGACCACGATCGCCACCCGGCCGTCGGAGGCCAGGTAGCTGCGGTCGCCGAGCGACGACGTCGCGATGACGGACACCTCGACTGACATGTGCCGTTCTCCTCTCTTTCCCCGTATACCCCCGGGGGTATCGTGGAGACAGACTTCGGCCCGGGTCCCGGGCGTGTGTTTACCCGCCCACGCCACGATCACGCGGCGCGGGCGGTGAATTCCGCGGTCAGGCCAGGGCGAGGAAGAGCTTCTCCAGCTCCTCCTCCGTCATCTCCGGCTCCTCGCCCCGGTCGCGGGCGGTGCCGCAGTGCCGCATGCCGGAGGCGATGATCTTGAAGCCGGCCCGGTCGATCGCCTTGGAGACGGCGGCGAGCTGGGTCAGCGCGGCCCGGCAGTCCTCGCCGTTCTCCATCATCTCGATGACGGCGTTGAGCTGGCCGCGGGCCCGCTTGAGGCGGGTCAGGGCGTCGCCGGTCATCTCGGGTTGAAGCTTCACGTCGCACCTCCTGCACCCAACATACCCCCGGGGGTACCCGAACCGCCACCGGGTCCGGCGGAACGGACACGGAGGGTCCCCGGGACATTGACGGAACGCCTATCCTGTGCGCCGACGATCCTTCGCGGAAGGGACCCGATGCCGTCCCGGCAGGACCAGCTGCACTCCTACCAGTTCACCGTCCAGCGGGCGGTCGCCGCGCTCGTGATGCGGGAGACCGACCCCGCGCAGTCGCCCTTCCGCCGGCTGGCCGGCGCCGGCCTGGCCAGCGTGCTCGTCGCGGTGATCGCGCTCGGCGGGGTCGCCCTCTACGGCCTGTTCACCGGTGGTGGCAGCGCCTGGCGCGACCCGGGCGCGGTGATCGTGGAGAAGGAGTCCGGGGCACGGTTCGTCTACCGGGAGGAGAAGCTGCACCCGGTCCTCAACTACGCCTCGGCGCTGCTGGTCATCGGGGCCGACCGGCCGAAGACCGTGCTGGTCTCCCGCCGCGCCATCGAGGGTGTGCCGCGCGGCCTGCCGCTCGGCATCGCCGACGCCCCCGATTCGCTGCCCGCGCCGGGGCGGCTCGCCACCGGGGCGTGGACGGTCTGCTCGGTCACCGCCGCCGAGGCCGGCCGCACCGAGGTCCGTTCGGCGCTGCTGATCGGCCGGGGCGCCACCGGCGGCCGGCCCCTCGGCGACCAGGGCCTGCTGCTGCGCCATCCCGACGGCAGCCTGCACCTGCTCTGGCACGAGCGGCGCTACCTGCTGCGCGACACCGACCGGGTGCTCGCCGCGCTGGCCGCCACCCGGGAGCGGGCGGTGCCGGCGGCCCCGGCGCTGCTCAACACCGTGCCGGCCGGCGCCGACCTGGCGCCGCCCCCGCTGCGCGACCTGGGCACCCCCTCCGAGCGGGTCACCGGCGCGACCGTCGGCGACGTCTACCTGGTCCGCAACACCGGCGGTGGCCGGCAGTACGCGGTGGCCGGGCGGACCGGTCTGGCCGGCATCACCGAGTTGCAGGCCGCCCTGCTGCTCGCCCGCACCGGCCAGGGCGAACCGGAACCGATCACCCTCGGCCGGTTCGCCGCCCTGCCGAAGCTCCCCGACCTGGTGCCCACGGGGCCGACCGCTCCGCCCGCCGTCCCGCCCGCGCTGGCCACGGCGGACGGCGGCGCGCTCTGCGCCCGCGTCGGCGACGACACCGGCGTACGCGAGGTCCGGCTCGGCGTCACCCCGCCGGACCTCTCCGCCGCCGCACGGACTCCGGCCGGCCGGGGCGGGCCGGCCGACCAGGTGCTGGTCGAGCCCGGCCGGGGCGCACTGGTCGAGTCGGTCGCCGCCCCCGGCGCCACCGGCGGCGCGGTCAGCGTGATCACCGACCTCGGCCGGCGCTATGTGCTGGCCGGCGCCGACGTGCCCGGCATGCTCGGCTACGCCGGGGTCCGTCCGGTCCGGCTGCCGGCGGGCCTGGTCAGCCTCGTGCCGGCCGGCAGTCCGCTCGACCCGGCCGCCGCCCGCACCCTCGCCGCCCCGGCCTGACCCGGGCCACGGGTCCGCCGCTGGGGCACGCGGGGGGAGCATGACCGGGCCACGGGTCCGCCGCCCGGGCGCGCGGAGAGCGCTCAGGCCGGCTTGCGGAACACGGTCACCGCGAACTCCGCGTCGTCCTGCCAGGGGCGCAGGTCCCAGGTGGCGAAGCGGTGTTCGAGGCGGAGCCCGGCGGCCACCGCGTCGGCGTCCAGATCGGTGACCGGGTAGCCGCGGTCGGTGCCGAAGCCGACCACCACGAGGCCGTCCGGCCGGACGTGCCCGGCGACGCGGGCCAGCACCGCGCGCTCGGTGCCGGGTGCGACGAACACCATGACGTTGCCGGCGACCACGGCCGCGTCGAACGGCTCCGGCTCGCCCTGTGCAGCCAGGTCCAGCTCGGCCAGGTCGGCGACCAGGAAGCGGGGGCCGGGGTGGTCGGCGCGGGCGGCGTCGATCAGCACCGGGTCGGCGTCGACGCCCACCACGGCATGCCCCCGGGCGGCCAGTGCGGCGGCCACCCGGCCGGTGCCGCACCCGGCGTCGAGGATCCGCGCACCCGGCGGGACGAGCGCATCCAGCAGCCGGGCCTCGCCGGCCAGGTCCGCCCCCTCGGCGGCGAGCCGGCGGAACCGGTCGACGTACCACTGCGAGTGGCCCGGCTTGGTCTCGGTCACCCAGCGGGTCGGCTTGCCCATGCCGCCACGGTAGCTGATCTTGCTGGGCCGGGACCGGGGAACCTCAGCCGAGGGCCAGGAAGGCGCCGGCGGCCAGCGGGGCGCCGGTGAGCGCCCCGGCCGCCACCTGCGGCCAGGTGTGATCCCGCAACACCACCCGGGACCAGCCGACGGCCGCCACGAGCAGCCAGCCGGCGTGCAGCGCCGGGCCGAACAGCAGCACCAGGACGGCCGTGGTGGCGGCCGCGACCGCGGCGTGGATGCTCAGCTTCCACCAGTGGTTGACCAGGGTGCAGGCCGCGCCCACCACGAAGATCACCACGATCACGGCGAACAGCTCGGCGGGCGCGCGCAGTGCGGCCAGGAGGGCCGTCCCGACCGCCACCGAGGCGAGGCCGGTCAGCAGGGGGCGGGCCCGCTGGGTGCGGTCGCCCACGTGCCGGTCGGTCAGCCGGCCGCGGCGTACCCCGTGGACGATCACCCCGACCGGGATCACCGCGCAGAACAGCAGCGCCGTGCCGCCCCAGAGCAGCAACTGCTGCGGGGAGCGGCTGACCCGGGCGGCAGCCACCAGCGGCAGGGCGGTCACCAGGACGCCCGGCGCGAGCACCTCGGTGATCAGCCGGGCCAGCCGTCCGCTGACCGTCCGTTCCCGGGTCGCCCGCACCGGGCCATCCTGGTGGAGCCGTCCGACAAGGTCAACTATCCCTTCTCGGCGCCGCTGGTGAGCCCCTCGGTGAGCAGCCGCTCGCTGGCGAAGAAGAGGATCACGATCGGCAGGGTGAGGATGACCGAGCCGGCCATGAGCACCGTCTTCGGCACCTCGACGCCGTCGGCGAGCAGCGACAGGCCCAGCGACACGGTCCACCGGTTGGGCCGGTCGACCAGGAACAGCAGCGCGAAGAGGAACTCGTTCCAGGCGATCATGAAGTCGTAGAGGGCGACCGCCATCACCGACGGCGCGGCGAGCGGGAGGCTGACCCGGCGGATGATGCCGAGCCGGCCGGCCCCGTCGATGGCGGCGGACTCCTCCAGGCTGACCGGGATCGTCTCGAAGTAGTTCTTCAGCATGTAGACCGAGACCGGCAGGGTCTGCGAGATGTAGACCAGCACGAGCCCGACCAGCGACCCGCGCAGCCCGGCCCGGGTGAAGACCACGAAGAGCGGGATCGCGATGACGATCGACGGGAACAGGTAGACGGCCAGGAACAGCGCGCTCACCTGCCGCCGGCCGAAGAAGCGCAGCCGGGACACCGCGTACGCGCCGGGGATCGCGATCACCAGGGTGAGCGCGGTGGCCGCCAGGGCCACGATGCCGCTGTTGCGGATGAAGGCGAGGAAGCCCTGCCCGCCGTCCTCGACGGACCTGAGCACCTCGGCGTACGTGGCCACGGTCAGTTCGCCGAACGGCACGAGCAGCGAGCCGGGGTCGAGCAGCAGCCGCTCGATGGGGCGTACGGAGAGCACCAGCATGTACCAGAACGGCAGCAGGGTGACCACGAGGAAGGCGGCGATCACCAGCCGGCGCAGCCAGCGCAGGCTCACCGTCTCGATCCGGTCCCGGTCCATCACGCCTCCTCCCGCCGGCCGCCGAAGAAGCGCAGGTAGATCGCCACGAACACGATCAGCACCACGGCCAGCACGACCGCCTGCGCCGCTGCCGCGCCGATGTCGGTGCGCGCCGTGAGGAACTGGTAGACCCGGACGCTGACCACCTCGGTGCCGGCCGAGCCGCCGGTGAGCAGGTAGACGTCGTCGAACTTGTTGAAGGTCATGATGAAGCGCAGCACCCCGATGAGTGCGATCACCGGCATGAGCTGCGGCAGCAGGATGTGCCGGAAGCGCTGGGTCGGGGTGGCGCCGTCGACCCGGGCGGCCTCCTCCAGCTCGGCCGGCACCGCCTGGAGCCGGGCCAGCAGGAACAGGAACGCGAACGGGAAGTAGCGCCACGCCTCGAACGCGATGACCGTCCACAGCGCGGTGGACTCCTGGGAGAGGAACGGCACGGGCGCGTCCCAGCCGAGGAACCGCCGGCCCCAGTCGTTGACGAAGCCGATCTGCGGGTCGAGCATCACCTGCCAGACGAACGTCATGGCGACCACCGGCGCCACGTACGGCAGCAGCATCGACGCGCGGACGACCGTGCGACCAGGGAACGGCCGGCGGACCACGAGCGCCGCCACGAGGCCGACCAGGATCGAGCCGACCGTCCCCCCGGCGCTGTAGACGACGGTGGTCCAGAGCGTCTCGGCGAAGCCGGGGGTGTGCAGCACCCGGTCGACGTTGTCGAGGGTCAGCTCGCCGAAGAGGCCGGTGCGCCGCAGGGTCGCGAGGCGTACCCGTTGGAAGGCCAGCACCACGGTCCAGACGATCGGGATGCCGATCACCGCGACCACGACGAGCAGGGTGGGGGTGACCAGCGCGAGCCCGGCGCGGGACTCGCGGCGGCGCAGGGTCAGCGGGCGTCTGCCGGGCCGGCGGGGCCGCTCCCGGGTGGGGGAGCGGCCGGCCTCCGGCGTGGTGGTGGTCAATTCACGCCCTTGGCGATCGCGTCGACGTCCTTCTTCGCCCGCTCGGCGGCGGCCCGGGCGTCGGACTTCCCGCCGATCACGTCGGCGAGCGCCTTGGGCACGGGCAGCTCGCCGAGGATCGCCCCGACCAGCTTCCCCTGGCCCTGGGTCAGCCCCCAGCGCTGGAAGGTGTCCGGGCTCTTGCGCAGCGTGCCGAGCACGTCCTCGCCGTAGACCGCCGACAGCGGCTGCTTGCGGTCCACCCCGGCCTGGCTGGTGTTCCAGGCGGTGAGGAACTTCTGCTTGTCCTCCGCCGTGCCGGTGCGCACCGGGAAGCGCCCCTCGGGGGACATGCCGAACCAGCGCGGGTAGCCGTCGGAGAGCATGTACTCCACGAAGGACGACGCGGAGTCGCTGGCGCCGTCGAGCACCGCCCAGGAACTGATCTCGCCGTACTGGGCCGGCTCGGCGCCGTTGGGGCCCTTGATCGCGGTGACGAAGCCGCTGTTCTTCGCGAGCCACGCCGGGTCCGACTGGCACTGCGGGCAGGTCGGCTTGGCGTCGTTCCGCAGGCCGGCCAGCTCGTCGAGGATGAACGGCGACCAGATCAGCATGGCCGCCTTGCCCGCGAAGTAGGTGGCGCGGGTGGTGTCCACGTCCTGCGCGCCCTTGACCGAGTTGTTCCGCATCAGGTCGCCGTAGAAGCGGAATGCCTCCACGCACTCGGGGGAGTCGAGCGTGACCTTGCCCCCGTCGTCGGTGAGCTGGCAGTTGTTGGCCAGGGCGAGGTGCTCGAAGGTCTGCTGGGTGAAGACGTCGCCGGGTGCCGTCGCCGCCGTGATGCCGGCGACGCCGCCGGTGTTCAGCTTCGCCGCCGCGGCGGCGATCTTCTCGTACGTGTCGGGGGCGGCCAGGCCGGCCGCGGCGAACAGGTCCTTGCGGTAGACCAGCAGCTGGCCCCAACCGTCGCTGGGCACGGCGAGCTGCTTGCCGTCCTCGCTGGTCAGTTCGAGGGCGCGCGGGGAGAACGTGTCCCGGCCGAGCTTGTCGACGACCCGCTTGTTGGCGTCCGGCTCGAGCAGGTCGTTGCCGGCGAGCGTGCGCACCCCGGCCAGGGAGACCGAGCCGACCACGTCGGGCAGGTCGCCGGCCGCGGCACTGGAGGCGATGAGGGAGGGGAACTGGTCCTCGTTGACGGTGACCAGGTTGACCTTGACGCCGGTCTTGGCGGTGTAGTCGGCGATGATCGCCTTGGTGGCGTTCACCCGGTCCGCCACGTCTTCCAGGCTCCACACGGTTATCTGGGAACTGTCGGATTTCGGCTCGTCGTCACCGCAGGCCAGCAGGGTTGTCCCGGCAAGTGCCATGATCAGGGTGGGGGCGAGCATCCGCATCGAGGGTGATGACATCGGTGGCACTCCTCTCGAAGGGTACATCAGGGATTCAACGCCCTCGATTGATCATTTACAAGACATTTATCGATATTTCAGGGTAGGATCGGGTCCGGCACTTCCCTCGGAGCGACGCCATGGGCAACTGGGTTGTCTCTCTGGCCGGGCCCCGGCGCGTGAGCCTGGAGCCCTGCCCCCCGGACCCGCTCGGCCCGGGCCAGGTCCGCGTCCGCACCTGCTACTCCGGGATCTCCGCCGGCACCGAGCTGACCCTCTACCGGGGCAGCAACCCCCGGCTCAGCAAGGACTGGGACGACGCCACCCGCATGTTCGTGCCCCGGCAGGCCGCGCCCGCGTACCCCGTGGTGGGCTTCGGCTACGAGGAGGTCGGCGAGATCGTCGAGATCGCGCCGGACGTCGCCGACCGCCGGCCCGGCCAGGTCGTCTGGGGCATCTGGGGCCACCGCGCGGAGGCCGTGCTGCCCGCCGGCGCGGTCACCCCGCTCGCGCCCGGGCTCGACCCGCTGGTCGCCGTCTTCGCCCGTCCCGGCGCCATCGCGCTGACCGCCGTGCTCGCCGGCGACCTGCACCTCGGCGACTGGGTCGGCGTCTTCGGGCAGGGCGTCATCGGGCTGCTCGGCACCCGGCTCGCCGTGCTCTCCGGAGCCCGCGTGGTGGCCGTCGACCGGGTGCCCGACCGGCTCGCGCACGCCACCCGGCTGGGCGCCCGCCGGGTGGTCGACGCCGCCACCGACTCCGCCGCCGCCGCGCTGCACGCGGCCACCGGCGGCCGCGGTGCGGACGTCTGCCTGGAGCTGTCCGGGTCGTACCCGGCGCTGCACGAGGCGATCCGCGCCACCGCCCACGCCGGCCGCGTCGTGGCCGCCGGCTTCTACCAGGGGTACGCCCACGGGCTGGGACTCGGCGAGGAGTTCCACCACAACCGGATCCAGCTGATGGCGGCCCAGATCTCCGGGTCCGCCCCGGCACCCGGCACGGCCGGCCGGTGGACCGGGACCCGGATCGCCCAGACCTTCATGGACCTGGTGGCCGAGGGCAGCGTCGACCCGCTGCCGCTGGTGAGCCACGTCGTCGACGCGGGCGCGGTGGCCGACGCGCTGGCGTTGCTCGACCGCGGTGACGGTGACGTCCTCCAAGTGGTGCTGAGGTTCTAAATGACCATCCCACTCGCCTGCCAGGAGCAGTTGCTCCCCGGCGCCGGCCTGTCCGAGAAGTACGCCCTCGCCGTCTCCCTCGGCTACCAGGGCATCGAGCTGCGTGGCCGGGGCGACCTGGCCCTCGCCCGGCGGCTGCCGGAGCTGCGCCGGGCCCGCGCCGAGGGCGTGGTCATGCCGACCGTCTGCGTCGAGATGGACCACTTCATCGGCGACTTCGACCCCGAACGCTCCCGCGACGCGGTGCGCAACCTGCGCTCCCAGCTCTCGGTGATCGCCGAGCTGGGCGGGCTCGGCGCCATGACCCCGGCGGCCTGGGGGATGTTCTCCCGCCGGCTGCCGCCGTTCGAGCCGCCTCGCCCGCCCGAGGGCGACCGGCAGGTGCTGGTCGACGCCCTGGGCGAGCTGGGCGAGCACGCCCGCGCCGAGGGCGTCACCCTCTTCCTGGAACCCCTCAACCGGTACGAGGACCACATGGTCAACCGGCTCGACGAGGCGGTCGCCCTGTGCCGTGCCGTCGGCCTGCCCTCGGTGCGGGTGGTCGCCGACACCTACCACATGAACATCGAGGAGGACGACGCCTGTGCGGCGCTGCGGGCGGCCGCGCCGTACCTGGGGCACGTGCAGGTCAGCGACTCGAACCGGCACCAGCCCGGCGCCGGCCACCTGGACTGGCCGAGCCTGCTGGCCACCCTGGCGGAGATCGGCTACCCCGGCTGGCTGGCGCTGGAGTGCCGGCTGCGCGGCGAGCCGGTCGCCGCCCTGCGGCAGGCCGCCACCGTCCTGGGCCAGGCCGGCCCGCGGCGGGCGGCGGCGTGAGCGCCCCCGGCGGCGCGGCCGGGGTACGGGCCGGCCGCACCGGCGCCGAGCGGGCCGCCCGGCTGCGCCGGCTGGCGCTGGCCACCCTCGACGCCAACTGGGAGCACGACCACACCGTCCCGTCCCGCACCCTCTACCCGCACCAGTGGAGCTGGGACTCGGCCTTCATCGCGGTCGGGCTGGTCCACGCCCGTCCCGACCGGGCCTGGCGGGAGTTGCGCAGCCTGTTCGCCGCGCAGTGGGCCGACGGGCGGGTGCCGCACATCGTGTTCAACCCGGCGCTGCGGGCCGGCGCGTACTTTCCCGGGCCCGAGTTCTGGGACTCGGGCCGGGCCGAGGGAGCCCCGGCGGCGGCCACCTCGGGGATCATCCAGCCGCCGGTGCACGCCCCGGCCGCCTGGCTGGTGCACCGCCGCGCCCCCTCCGAGGCGTCCGTGGCGGCGCTGCGCTGGCTCTATCCGCGGCTGGTCGCCCAGCAGCGCTACCTGACCGGCCGGCGGGACGTCGGCGGGGGCGGGCTGGCCGCCGTCGTGCACCCGTGGGAGTCCGGTCTGGACAACAGCCCCGCCTGGGACGCCCCGCTGGCCGCGGTGCCCGCCGACGAGGCGGTGATGCGGGCGTACCGCCGGCACGACACCGCGCATGCCGACGTGGCGCACCGCCCCACCGACCTGGACTACGCGCGCTACGTCGCGCTCGTGGACGCCTACCGGGCGGGCCGCTACCGGGACGAGGGGCTGCTCGGCCGGCACCCGTTCCTGGTGGAGTGCCCGCTGGTCAACGCGGCGCTCGGGGTCTCCGAGCGGGCCCTCGCGCGGATCGCCACGGTGGTCGGCGCGGACCCCGGCCCGCACCGGGACCGCGCGGCCCGGATCACGCAGGCCCTCGTCGACCGGCTCTACGACCCGGTCACCGGCACCTTCCACCCGCGCGACGTCCGGGCCGACCGGCTCGTCCCGGCGCGCACCGTGCTCGGGCTCCTGCCGCTGATCCTGCCCGACCTGCCGGCCCACCAGGTGCGGGCGGTGCTCGCCGAGGCGTGCTCGCCCCGGTTCGGCCTGGCCGCCCGGATGGACCGCCCGCTGCCCACGTACGACCGCACCGCACCGGACTTCGAGCCGCTGCGCTACTGGCGTGGCCCGAGCTGGGTGAACACCGGCTGGCTGCTGTGGCGGGGGCTGCGCGCCCACGGCCGCGCCGACCTTGCCGCCGGGCTGCGCGAGTCCCTGCTGGACCTGGTCGACGCGGCCGGCTGCCACGAGTACTTCCATCCGGACACCGGAGCCGGGCTCGGCTCACCGGCGTTCAGCTGGACGGCCGCGCTCGTGCTCGACGCCCTCGCCGAGGGCTGAGCCCCCGGCGACGCCGGGGGGAGGGCGACGCCGGCGGCCGGAGGCTCAGGCGATGCCGGACGGGGTCATACCGCCGGCCCGCAGGGCGGACATCGGCGCGTCGTCGATCGCGTAGCCGTGCGCGTCGGCCACCTCGACCACGCCGCTGACCTGGCGGGCTGACGGAGTGGAGCATGGCGACCTCCTCTTTCCAGCCCCGACGCTACGGACGGACAGGGGTTGCGAGCAGCGGCGCACGGACCGGGGCGGAAGTCCCGACGGAGGCGCTCAGCCCGCGAGCACCGGTGCCGCGTCGGCGGCCGCTGTCCCCGCCTCGTCGGCGGGCGGCTCGGGGACCAGCAGCTCGGCCGGCACCGGGTCGACCTCGACCCGGCAGTCGTGGAACGTCGGCGCCTCGCCCAGGTCGGTGTCGCGCACGGCGGTGACCGCGTTGACCGTGGCCCGCCCCGGGCTCAGCCGCGCCCAGTACGCCTTGTAGGTGAACGCCAGGCCCGGTCGGGTCGCCTCGTCCACGGCGACCGCCGCGAGGAACGCGCCGCGGTCGTTGCGCACCCGCACGGCGTCCCCGTCGGCGAGGCCGCGCGCCGCCGCGTCGTCCGGGTGCAGGTGCACCCGGGGCGGCCCGGTCCGCCGGGTGTGCCAGGGCAGCGAGGCGAAGGTGGAGTTCATGAGGAACCGGCCGGCCGGGGCGAGCAGCACCAGCGGGAACCGGCGGGCCAGCTCGGCGTCGGCCGCCTCGACGGGCGGGGTGTGCCCGGGCAGCGGGTCCACCCCGAGCCGCGCCAGCGACGGGTCGTGCAGCCGGGCCCGGCCGTCCCGGGTGGGGAAGCCGCCCGCGGCGAAGGGTGCGGAGCCGACCGGCACCCCGGTGGCCCGGGCGTACGTCTTCTCGCGCAGCTCCTCGAAGCTGACCGGTGTGCCGGCCAGCAGCTGCCGGGCCAGCTCCTCGTCGCTGTCACGGAACCGGGGATGGTCGATGCCGAGCGCGGCGGCGATCCGCCGGAAGATCTCGGTGTTCGGCAGCGCCTCGCCGGGCGCCCGGGTGACGGGCAGGTTCAACGTCGTGTAGTGGTGGCCGTAGGACGAGTGCAGGTCCAGGTGCTCGGGCTGCATGGTGGCCGGCAGCACCACGTCGGCGTAGTCGCAGGTGTCGGTCCACCGCTGCTCCAGCACCACGGTGAACAGGTCGGCGCGGCGCAGGCCGGCGAGGAGCCGGTTCTGGTCCGGGGCGGTGGCGGCCGGGTTGGCGTTGAACACCACCAGCGAGGTCACCGGCGGGTCCGCCTCGCCGGTCAGCACGGTCGCCAGCCGGCTCATGTTCAGCTTCCGGGCCGGCGGGGCCGGCATGCCGGGCGGCCGGACCACCCGGTCCTCCTCGATGGGATGGTGCCCGCTGGTCGACACCAGCGCGCCCCCGCCCGGGTGCCGGAAGTCACCGGTGACCAGCGGCAGCGCGCAGATGGCCCGGATCGCCTGGCCCGCGCCGTGGTGCCGTTGCAGGCCGAGGCCGACCCGGACGGCGGTGGGCCGGGTGGTGGCGATCCGGTCGCCGAGGCGGCGGACCACCTCGACGGGCAGGCCGCACTCGGCGGCGGCGCGCTCCACCGGCCACTCGTCGAGCCGGGCGGCCAGCTCGGGCCAGCCGACGGTGTGCGCGGCCAGCCACTCCTCGTCGGCCGCGCCGGCGTCGCGCACGTGCCGCAGGAGGCCGAGGGCCAGGGCCGCGTCGGTGCCGGGCAGCGGGGCGACGTGCTCGTCGCTGCGGGCCGCGGTGTCGGTGCGCAGCGGGTCGACGGTCACCACGTGTGCGCCGCGCTCCCGGGCCTGCTGCACGAACGGCCACAGGTGCAGGTTGGTGGCGAGCGGGTTGGCGCCCCAGAGCACGACGAGCTTCGCCGCCACGATCGACTCCGGCTCGAAGCCCACCGAGCCGCCGTAGATCGACTGCAGCGCCGCCCGGGCGGCGCCCGTGCAGATGGTGGTGTCCAGCCGCGACGCTCCCAGGTGGGCGAAGAGCCGCTGGCCCATCGTCCAGCCCTGCACGTGGCCCATGGTGCCGGCGAAGTAGTAGGGCAGCACCGACTCCGGGCCGTCGCGGTCGATGCTCGCGCGCAGCCCGGCGGCCACCCGCTCGACCGCCTCCGCCCAGCTCGCCGGCCGGTAGGCGACCCGCCCGGCGCCCTTCGGGCCGGTGCGCACGTAGGGTGTGGTCAGCCGGTCGGGGCCGTTGACCGCGTCGAGGTAGCGGTTGACCTTGCCGCAGAGCGCGCCCCGGGTGAACGGGTGGTCGCGGTCGCCGCGCAGCGCGACGGCCCGGCCGTCCTCCACGGTGAGCTGCCAGACGCAGGTGTCGGGGCAGTCCAGCGGGCAGGCGCCGGGGTGGGTGGTGCGGGCCATGGGGCGAGCCTACCGAGCCGCGGCACCCGCCCGGCTCCCCGCCGCGGGCGGCCGGCGGATCAGGCGATCGGGCGCCAGTCCGGCCCGTCGGGCCGGCCGGTCGAGGTCAGCGCGGCGAGCATCACGTCCTCGACCTGCTCGGGCGTCAGGTGTTCCCGGCGGTCGGCGCCCGGCACGTAGGCGCCCCACGCCCGGCCGTCCGGCTCCTGCATGACGACGCCGACCGGGTCGCGGTGGTCGCTCACGGCGGCGATGACCCCCCACGGCCGGCGGATGTGCACCTGCTGCTGGAGATCCGGGTCCAGTTCCCGCAACCACCGCCGGACGGTCTCCCGGTCGCCCAGCTCGGCCGTCTCCGTGGTCGTCCGGAAGAGGCTGTACGTGGTCAACAGCTCCGCGACGTCCTGCCGCGCCGGGTCCGGCCTGCCCAGCAGTCTCCCCAGCCATCCCATCCGGCTACTCCGTCCTGCGTCGGTACCCGGGCGTCCCGTGGCGTCCGACCGGAAGTGCCCCGTCGCGGGGCGGCGGCAAACCCGGGCCGGCCGCGCGCGTCGGCCGCCGGCGGGTCGCGCGTAGGGTCGCTCCCGAGCACATCCCCGAGGCCCGAGGAGCACGGTGCGCGAGATCGACAAGGTCGCCTGGATCCGCATCGAGGAGGGCCGCGTGCTGAGCACCCGGTCCCGGGGCAAGGACGTCTGGTACCTGCCCGGCGGCAAGCGGGAGGCCGGTGAGACGGACCTGGCCACGCTCGTCCGGGAGATCGCCGAGGAGCTGGACGTCGCCGTCGTGCCGGAGTCGGCGGTGCCGGTGGGTGTGTTCAGCGCGCAGGCCCACGGCCACGGTGCCGGCACGCTGGTCCGGATGACCTGTTACGCCGCCGACTACCGGGGCACGCTGCGGCCGGCGAGTGAGATCGCCGAGCTGGCCTGGCTCGGCTACGCCGACCGGGACCGGGTCTCCCCGGTGGACCAGCTCATCTTCGACCACTTCCAGTCAATCGGCGCGCTGCGCTGACCTCCGCTCGGGCGGGCGGGAGCCGGGCCGGGGCGCGCAGCCGGGGGTCGGGGACCGCCGCCGCCGGCGGCTGACTACCACTGGCCCGTGCGCCGCCATTCGCCCGGAGTGACGCCGTAGGCGTCACGGAACCGGCGGGTGAAGTGGGTCGGGTCGCTGAACCCCCAGCGCCGCGCGACCATGGCGATGGTGCGGTGCCGGCTGTCCGGCCGCCGCAGCTCCTCCCGCGCGCCGCGCAGCCGCTCGCCGATGATCCATTGTTCGAGGCTGAAGCCCGCACCGGAGCAGATCGCGTACAGGTGACGTACGGAGATGCTGTGCGCGGCCGCGATAGTGGCCGGTCCCAGGTCGAGGTCACCGAGGTGCTGGCGGACGTACGCGCGGATCCGGTGCAGGAGTGTCTCGGCGAGCACGGTGCGGGCATGGGGCTCGGTGTGGGCGGCCGACGCCAGGAGCGCACGGGCCAGCTCGATGCTGGCGTGGCCGAGAGAGTCGGCGGCAGGGTCGGCGCTGAGCCGCTCGGCGTCCCGCACGAGCTGGGCGACATGGGTGGTCACCAGGTCGTACAGCGGGCTCGTCCGCAGGTTCGCCGCGGCGCGACGGATGACGTCGACCGGCAGGCCGATCTGGTTGATGGGTATCTGGAGGCAGCCGGCGCCGCCGTAGCCTGACCAGGAGAAGTCGTACGGCGCGGACAGGTCGACCGTCAGCAGTGCACCGGGCGGCACGACCTGGCGGTGGCCGAGTTGTTCGTGCCGCCCGTCGGCGCGGTGCTGGACGGACAGGGCCACGACCGGCGCCGCGTCCTGCCTGGCCTGCCTCGCCGTGCGGTACAGCCGGATGCCGGAGGATCTGGCGATGAAGATGTTTGCGGCGCCGAGGTCCCAGACCTCCAGCCGGGTGCGGACGCCGCCGTCCAGGTCCTCGTGAATGACATGGCAGGGGGCCGACGCCTCCATCATCGCGGCACACACCGCGTCGACCCGCTCGCGCGGCGGAATGTCGGCCGTGTCCAGGACAAATCCCATGTGCGCCGCCCGGTGTGCACGGTGAGCCGGAAACTGTGCGCGCACAGCCGCACTGCCGGCGCGCTCCTGTTCGTAAGGTTCCCACGCGGGTGACCGCGAGGGATCACCGCGATGGACGAACCACGTACCGCCCCGGAGCCCTGCTCCCCTTCCCGAGGAGTTCGCGATGACCGTTCCCGACACCATCGTCCTGGTCCACGGCTTCTGGGTCACCCCGCGCAGCTGGGAGCACTGGATCACCTACTACGAGCAGCGCGGCTTCCGGGTGCTGGCGCCCGCGTACCCCGGCTTCGAGGTGGAGGTCGAGGCTCTCAACGCCGACCCGACCCCGATCCTGGAGCTGACCGTTCCCAGGATCGTCGACCACCTGACGGCCGTCGTCAAACAGCTGCCCGCGCCGCCGATCATCATGGGCCACTCGGCCGGCGGGGCGTTCACCCAGATCCTGCTCGACCGCGGCCTGGGTGCCGCGGGCGTCGCACTGAACTCGGCACCGACCGAGGGCGTACGGGTCGTGCCGCTCTCCCAGGTCAAGTCGACGTTCCCGGTGTTGAAGAGCCCGGGCAACCGGCACCGGGCGGTGGGACTGTCCTTCGAGGAGTGGAAGTACGCCTTCACCAACACCTTCACCGAGGAGGAGGCCCGGGCCCTCTACGAGCGCTACCACGTCCCCGCCAACGGCGGGATCCTCTGGGGCAGCGTCCTGGCCAACTTCCAGCCCGGCCACCAGGACACCTGGGTCGACTACCACAACGACGGCCGTGCGCCGCTGCTCTTCATCTCCGGCAGCGAGGACCACATCATGCCGCCGGCCGTTCAGCAGTCCAACGCCAGGCACTACAAGTCCGACACGGTCACCGACATCAAGGAGTACGCGGGCTACGCGCACCTGCTCCCCGCGCAGAAGGGCTGGGAGGAGGTCGCCGACTACGCCCTCGACTGGGCACTGCGGCACGCACGGGCATGACCGTCCGGGTCACGCACCTCGGCGGCCCGACGGCCCTCATCGAGGTCGGCGGCTGGCGGCTGCTGACCGACCCGACGTTCGACCCACCGGGCCGCACCTACGCGTTCGGCTGGGGTACGTCGTCGCAGAAACTGGCCGGTCCGGCCGTCGCCGTCGACCGGGTCGGCCCGATCGATGTGGTCCTGCTCACCCACGACCACCACGGCGACAACCTCGACGACGCCGGGCGGAGGCTTCTGCCGTCGGCGGGAACCGTCGTCACCACCCGGGCGGGGGCGGCGCGCCTCGGCGGCAACGCGCGAGGGCTCGCCCCCTGGTCGTCGACCACACTCGTGGCGCGGGGCCGCCCGCCGATCGAGATCACCGCCACCCCGTGCCGGCACGGTCCGCCGCTCAGCCGCCCGATCGTCGGCGACGTGGTCGGGTTCGCGCTGCGCTGGGACGGGCAGCGGCACGGGGTACTGTGGATCTCGGGTGACACGGTCCTCTACGGCGGGGTCCGGCAGGTCGCCGACCGGCTGCCCGTCGGCCTCGCGCTCCTGCACCTCGGCGGCGTCCGGTTCCCGGTCACCGGCCCGCTGCGCTACACCCTGACCGCCCGGAAGGCCGTCGCGCTCTGCCAGGCCGTCCGCCCGCACACCGTCGTACCCGTGCACTACGAGGGATGGACGCACTTCCAGCAGTCCCGGGACGTCATCGATCGCGAGTTCGCGGCCGCGCCCCGGGACGTCCGGGACCGCATCCGCTGGCTGCCGATCGGAACTCCCACCGACCTGGAGACCTGAGCTTCCGCCAGGCGGTCCGAAGAAGCTCGCTCGGCGAGCCCTCGTGCGTCGCGGGATAGCGCGACGGCGGCGGAGCTTGGCTCGTCGACTTCCGGTGCCTCGGGGAACCCGCTCGCGCTGCTGTCCCGGATGACCGCCGGGTGCCGGTTCGTCACCTGGGGGACGATGTCGCTCGCCGCAGCGCCGGCGGACGCGGCGGTGAACACCGTTTGCCGTCGTGCGGCGCGGGTAACCGCGGGCGCGATGCTCCGGGCCGGCTCGGGCCGGGGCTGTCGGATATCCGGCGGCGGCCGGCGACGACAGGAGTGCGGCTGTGCGGTTTCCCCGATTCGTCGAGGCGGTGTCCCGCCGCGCCGAGCTGCCCACCGAGCAGGCCGCCACGATCTCCCGGGCGGTGTTGCAGACCCTCGCCGAGCGGATCACCGCCAACGAGTCGGCGGACCTGGCCGCGCAGCTGCCCGACGAGGTCGCCAGCTACCTCGCCGGGCCGGGCGAGGGCGGCGCGACCGGCGGGTCGGTCGCCTTCCTGTACCGGGTGGCGGAGCGGGCCGGCGTGGGCCCGGCGGTCGCCGAGGTGGGCGCCCGCGCGGTGCTCGCCACCCTGCGCGAGACGGTCACGGTCGGCGAGTTCGAGGATCTCGTGGCGCAGCTCCCCAAGGGATTCGACGCGATGGTCGACCCGATCCCGCGGCCACCGTACGATGTGTAGGCAGGCTCCCCGGGACCCGGGTTGAGCTGCGGCGACGAGGCCGTCAAAGTGGAAAATCCACGGCTCGGAAGTATTTTCACCGTAAAATAACTCGCGAGTAGGCGCTTACGCCGTAAGTCGTCTACGCGCTAGAGGGATGATCGGACGGATTCCTCCGGCCGAGCTTCCACGTGTTGTCATCCCTTCGGCCTTACCTGTATCGATGCCCTACCCATCGAGAGATTGAGCTTTATTCTCAATCCAATGTGAAGTCCTGGGGGGGATCATGATCACATTCACCGAACGCTGCGCGCCTGCCGTCGACGGGGAACACACAGCCCGCTGACATGGCACAGCCGATGATCATCAATCGTTTCGGCGAGATCGCGGCGCGTCACGGTGATCGCAAGGCCCTGCTCGGTGAGACCCACGAGGTCGCCTACGCCGAGTTGGCCGCGATGGCCGGCGGACACGCGGCTGCGCTCGTCGCCGCCGGCGTCCGGCCCGGCGACCGTGTCGCCCTGCTCACCGCCCACGGCGCACCGACCGTCGCGGCGCTGCTCGGCGCCCTCGCGGCGGGCTGCGCGTACGTGCCGCTGGACCCGGGTTTCCCAGCCGACCGGCTGCGCCACATGCTCGCCGCCGCCGGGGTCACCGCCCTGGCCTGCGCCGCCGAGCACCGCGAGCTGGCCCGGGACCTTGCCGGCGGGCGGACCGTGCTCCCGCTGGACCAGGTGTCGCCCGCCCCGCTGCGGCCCGTCCCGGTCGACCCGGACGCGCTGGCGTACGTGCTGTTCACCTCCGGCTCGACCGGCGTGCCCAAGGCCGTCGGGCAGACCCACCGCAACCTGGCGCACGTCGTCGACAACCAGATCGCCGCGCTGGCGCTCCGCCCGGCCGACCGGCTCAGCCTGCTCGCCTCGTTCAGCTTCGACGCCGCCATCCCCGACCTCTACCCGGCGCTGCTCACCGGCGCGGCGGTGGTGCCCGTGGACCTGCGCCGGCACGGGCTCGCCCACGCCGCCGCGCAGCTCGACCGGCACCGGGCCACCGTGCTGCACTGCACCCCGACCGTCTACCGCTACCTGCTCGACACCCTCGGCGACCGGCGCCTCGACGCGGTGCGGGTGGTGCTGCTCGGCGGCGAGCAGGCCACGTACGCCGACGCGGCCCGTGGCCGGGACCGGTTCGCTCCCGACTGCCGGTTGGTCAACGGCTACGGCGCCACCGAGATGACCTTCGTGGCCCGGCACGTGCTGCCGCTGTCCACGCTGGACCCGGCCGCCACCGGCCCGCTGCCGATCGGCACCGCGTTCCCCGGCTACCAGGTCGATCTCGCCCCGGACACCGGCGAGCTGGTGGTCCGCAGCCGGCACCTCGCCCCCGGCTACCTCAACCAGGACAGCGACCGGTTCACCGTGGACGCCGACGGGACGAGGTCGTACCGCACCGGGGATCTCGGCCGGCGGCTGCCCGGCGGCGAGCTGGTCTGCCTGGGCCGGCTCGACCGGCAGGTCAAGGTGCGCGGGCACCGGGTCGAGCTGACCGAGATCGAGGCCGTGCTCGCCGCCCAGCCCGGCGTGGCCGGCGTGCGCGCCATCGCCCGCGACGGCGAACTGCTGGCGTACGCCCGGCCGGCCGGTGACCGCCCGGACCCGGCTGCGCTGCGGGCCGCGCTCGCCGCCGCGCTGCCCGGCTACGCGCTGCCCCGCGCGGTCGTGGTGCTCGACGAGTTCCCGCTCACCGTCACCGGCAAGGTCGACGAGCGGGCGCTACCCGATCCGGTGGCCGAGGTGCCGGCCGGTGCGGCGCCGGCCACCGACACCGAGCGGGCCGTGCACGACATCTGGTGCGCCGTGCTCGGCCGGCCGGCCGTGGGCCGCACCGACAGCTTCTTCGACGTCGGCGGGCAGTCCCTGCTGCTGGGCCAGGTGCAGCAGCGGCTCGCCGATACGTTCGGCGTGCGCCTGCCGATGCTGCGCCTGTTCGACCACCCGACGGTGGCCGCCCAGGCGGCGCTGCTCGACGCCCCGCCCGAGGCCGTCCGCGCCCCGGTGCTGCCCGCCCCCGCCGCGCCCGCCGCCGCGGCCCGCGAGTACACCGGCGACGAGATCGCCGTGGTCGGCCTCGCCGGCCGCTTCCCCGGCGCCCCCGACGTGGCCACCTTCTGGTGGAACCTGTGCACGGGAGTCGACGCGATCCACGAGCACACCGACGAGGAGCTGGCCGCCCTCGGCGTCGGGCCGGGGCTGCGCGCGGACCCGCGGCACGTGCGCGCCGTCGGCCGGCTCGACGGGGTCGCCGACTTCGACGCGGAGTTCTTCTCCTTCGCCGCCGACGAGGCCGCCCGCACCGACCCGCAGCACCGGCTCTTCCTCGAGACCGCCTGGGAGGCGCTGGAGGACGCCGGGCACGACCCGGAGCGGTTCCCCGGCCTGGTCGGCGTCTACTCGGCCACCTCCGCCAACCGCTACTTCCTGTTCCACCTCATGGACAACCCGGCCGTGGTGGGCGACGTCGACCCGGACGACTGGGAGGCCCGGCTGATCGGCCGGCAGTTCACCGACCACCTGCCCGGGCAGGTCGCCTACCGGCTCGGGCTCACCGGGCCGGCCCTGGCCGTGCAGAGCGCCTGCTCCAGCTCGCTGGTCGCGGTCTGCCTCGCCGCGCAGAGCCTCGCCGACTACCAGTGCGACCTGGCGCTGGCCGGCGGGGTGACCGTCACCTGGCCCCGGCACCGGCACGTGCCGGGCGGGCTGGCCTCCCCGGACGGCCGGTGCCGCGCCTTCGACGAGGGCGCCAACGGCTCCGGCTTCGGCTCGGGCGTCGGGGTGGTCGCGCTGCGCCGGCTCGCCGACGCGCAGGCCGACGGCGACCGGATCTACGCCGTCCTGCCCGGCTGGGCGGTCACCAACGACGGGGCGGACCGCGCCGGCTTCGCCGTGCCCGGCCCGGCCGGGCAGGCCGCCGCCGTGGCCAACGCGCTGGCCACCGCCGAGGTCGCCCCCGGCGAGGTCGGCCTCGTCGAGGGGCACGGCAGCGGCACGCCGCTCGGCGACGCCATCGAGGTCGCCGCGCTGCACCAGGTGTACGCGGGCGCCGCCCCCGCCGAGACCTGCGCGCTCGGCTCGGTGAAGACCAACATCGGCCACCTCGACGCGGCCGCCGGCATCGCCGGGCTCATCAAGGCGGTGCTCGCCGTGCGGCACGGGGTGATCCCGCCGAACCTGCACTTCACCCGTCCGCACCCGGAGATCGACCTGGCGGCCGGCCCGTTCTACGTGCCCACCAAGGCGCGGGACTGGCCCGAGGGCCCGCGCCGGGTGGCCGGGGTCAGCGCCTTCGGGCTCGGCGGCACCAACGCGCACGTCGTGGTGGAGCAGCCGCCGCCGGCCGACCCCGCCGACCCGCCCGGCGACGGGCCGTGGCTGCTGCCGGTGTCGGCGCGTACCCCGGCGGCGTTGCGGGCGGCGCTGGCCCGGCTGCGGGCCCACCTGGGCGGCGACGCCCCGGCGTTGCCCGAGGTGGCCGCCACCCTGGCGCTCGGCCGGCGGGCCTTCGCCCACCGGGCCGTGGTGGTCGCCGCCGACCTGCCCGGCGCGCTGGCCGGCCTGGACACGCTGCTGGACACCGACGCCCGGATCGCGGGCGAGGGTGGTCCGCTGCGCGAGCTGGCGGCCGACTGGGTCGCCGGGCGGGACGTCGACTGGGACGCCCTGCACCCCGAGGGCACGGTCCGGCGCGCCGGCCTGCCCACCTATCCGTTCCAGCGCCAGCGGTACTGGATCGACCCCGTGCAGAAAGGTCCGCGGTGAACTGGTTCGTCTCCGCCGGAAGCCGACCCCAGGCGCCGGTGCGGTTGTTCTGCCTGCCCTACGCCGGTGCCGGCGCGAGCGCGTTCCGGCGCTGGCAGGAGGTGATCGGTCCGGACGTCGAGGTGCTGCCGGTGCAGTTGCCCGGCCGGGAGAACCGGATCAGCGAGGATCCGCGCTTCGACGTCGCCGAGGTGGCCGAGGCCGTCACGGCCCGCGCCGACCGCCCGTACGCCGTCTACGGCCACTCGATGGGCGGCCGGCTCGGCTTCGAGGTGGTCCGGGAGCTGCGCCGGACCGGCGGGCCGCTGCCACTGCGGCTCTACGTCGGCGGCGCCCGCGCCCCGCACGTCACCGCGCCGGGTCCCTTCGACGGGCTGTCCCGCGCCGGCGACGACGAGCTGCTGCGCCGGCTCGCCGACGGCGGCGGGCTCCCCGCCGAGTTCTTCGACCACCCGGAGCTGGTGGAGCTGCTGCTGCCGCTGCTGCGGGCCGACTTCGGCCGGGTGGACGACTACCGGTACGTGCCCGGCGAGCCGCTGCCGCTGCCGATCGTCGCGTTCCACGGCCGCGACGACCGGGCGGTCACCCGCGAGCAGCACGCCGCCTGGGCCGAGCACACCGCCGCCGGCTTCACCCTGCACGAGCTGGCCGGCGGCCACTTCTTCCTGCACGACCAGCTCCCCGGGCTGCTCGCGCTGATCCGCGCCGACCTCACCGGGGCGCTCGGCGCCGAGACCACCCGCACCGGCGCGCCGGCCGCGGGCATGGACCCCGTGCGCACCGCCGGCCGCGGGACCGCCGGCGGTGCGCACCGGGTGCCGCTGGGCGACACCGCCTGGTCGGTGTGGCGCGACGCCATCCTGCGCACCACCGGCTTCCCGGCCGACGGCCTGGACCTGTTCGCGGCGCCCCGGGCCGCCGCGGCCGCCGACGAGCTGCTGGCCACCGGCGCCGGCGAGGACCGGTACGACAAGGAGTTCGACGAGGCGGTCCGCGCCGCCGCGCAGCGGATCAGCGAGCTGGCCGTCGACCCGCTGCTGCGCGAGGCGGTCACCTGGCAGAACCGCGGCGCCCTGGTCGCGCTGGACGGGCTGGCCCGGGGCGGCGCCGACGCGGCCCGCAACGTGCGCCGCCGGGACCGCGAGCGGGCGCTGCTCAAGTACTGGCAGCGCTACGGCGGCAAGAACGAGACCGTCGGCTTCTTCGGCCCGAGCTGCTGGGTGACCGTCGATCCCGACCAGCCGGAGACGGCCCGGATCCGCCCCGGCACCGGCCTGACCCGCCGGCGCTGGGTCTGGTTCGAGTCCTGGGCGCTCGCCGCGTACGCCGAGCGGATCGGCGCGGACCTGTCCGTGCGCCGGTGGTGGCCGCCGGTGCTGCGCCCGCACCTCGCCGTGCGGGACCGGACCGTGCTGCGCCCCGGCCGGCCGCCGCTGGCGCTGACCCCGGTGGAGGCGGCGCTGCTCGCCGCCGCCGACGGTCACCGCCCCGCCGCCGACCTGGTGGCCGACCCGGCCATCGGGCTGCGCCGCCCCGAGGACGGCTACGCCCTGCTCGACCGGATGGTCGAGCGGGAGCTGATCAGCTGGGACGCGGCGCTGCCGGTCAGCCCGGACGCCGAGGCGGTGCTGGCGGAGCGGATCGCGGCGATCGGCGACGAGGCCGCCCGGATCGCCGCGCAGGCCGGGTTCGACCAGCTCCGCGCCGCGCGCGACGCGGTGGCCGGGGCGGCCGGCGACCCGGCGCTGCTGCGGCCCGCCCTGGACGCCCTCGACGCCACCTTCACCGAGCTGACCGGCGTACCGGCCGTGCGCCGGGCCGGCCAGATGTACGCCGGCCGGACCATCTGCTACGAGGACACCGCCCGCGACCTGGACGTGGTCTTCGGCGTGCCGTTGCTGGCCGAGCTGGCCGCCCCGCTGGACGTGCTGCTGCGTGCCGCCCGGTGGATGGCCAACGCCCTCGCCGAGGCGTACGACGAGGTGCTCCGCGGGCTCTACGAGGAGCTGCGCGCCGAGTCCGGCGACCGTCCGGTCGCGCTGGCGGACCTGTGGTTCCTGGCCCAGGGCCTGTTCTGGGGCGGGGGCGAGCGCCCGGTCGACGCGGTCGCCGCCGACTTCGCCGCCCGCTGGGCCGGGCTGTTCGGGCTGGACGCGCTGCCACCGGGCGCCACCGACGTGCGGCTGCGCGTGGCCGACCTGGCCGACCGGGTCGACGCGGTCTTCCCCGGCACCCGGCCGACGTGGTCCAACGCCGTGATGCACAGCCCCGACCTGCAGATCTGCGCCACCGACGCGGCGGCGCTGGCCCGCGGCGACTTCACGGTGGTGCTGGGCGAGCTGCACGCCGCCTGGTCCTCGTTCGACTGCGCGGTCTTCACCCCCTCCCACCCCGACCTCGAGCGGCTGCGCGCCGCGCTGGCCGAGGACATGGGCGAGCGGCGGGTCCGGCTGCTCTTTCCCAGCGAGTGGCCGCGCCGGACCAGCCGCACCTCCGAGTCGCTGACCGGCCCCAGCGACCGGCACCTGGCCTTCCAGGACGCGCCGGGAGGGGACCCGGCCCGGGTGCTGCCCACCGTGGACCTCACCGTCGGCGAGGTCGACGGCCGGCTCGTCGCCACCGCCTCGGACGGGCAACGGTGGGCGCTCACCGAGGTCTTCGCCGAGCTGCTCAGCGCGCATGCGGTGGACGGGTTCAAGCTGGTCGCCGCCGCACCGTACACGCCCCGGATCACGCTCGACCGGCTCGTGGTGGCCCGGCAGACCTGGCGGACCACGGTGGGGGAGAGCGGCCTGGCGTCGGCCGCCGGCGAGCGGCAGCGCTTCCTGGCCGTGCGGGCCTGGCGGCACCGGCTCGGCCTGCCCGAGCAGGTCTACGTCAAGCTCGGCACCGAGACCAAGCCGTGCTTCGTGGACCTGTCCAGCCCGGCCTTCGCCAACATGTTCTGCGCCATGGTCCGGGCCGCCCGGGTCGACGGCGGCGACGGCGTCTCGCTCACCGTCAGCGAGATGCTCCCGACCACGGACCAGGCCTGGGTGCCCGACGGTGCCGGCCGCCGCTACTTCAGCGAGCTGCGACTGCACATCGTGGACACCCAGGGGACGGCGGTCCGATGAGCCACCTGCTGCCGCTGGGGGAGACCGGCTGGTCGATCTGGCGGGACACGGTGGTGCGGACGGCCGGCTTCCCGGGTGCCGGGCTGGACCGGTTCGCCGCTCCGGAGGCCGCCGCCGCGGCCGACGCCCTGCTCGCCGGGGAGGGCACCCGGGAGGTGTTCGAGAAGGCGCTGGAGGAGGCGGCCGCCGAGGGTTCCACGGCGGCCCTCGACGTGGCCGCCGACCCGTTGCTGCGCGAGGCGGTCACCTGGCAGAACCCGGACATGCTCGTCGCTCTCGACGGGTTGCTGCGCACCGACCCGGCGGTCCGCAACAGCCGGCGCCGTAAGCGGGAGATGGTCCTGCTGCGGTACTGGCAGCGCTACTGCGGCAAGGCCGAGACCATCGGGTTCTTCGGGCCGGTCTGCTGGGGCGCCCTCGAACCGGAGACCGCCACCTCCCGGGTCACCCCCGGCTCGGGCCTGGTCCGCCGCCGCCGGGTCCACTTCGAGGCGTGGGCGCTGGCCGCGTACGCCGAACGGCTCGCCGCCGACCTGGCGGTGCGCCGCTGGTGGCCCCCGACCCGGCCGCCGCATCTGACCGTGGCCGGGAACACGCTCCACCGGCCGCTGCACCCGCCGGTCGAGCTCTCCCCCGTCGAGGCCCGGATGCTCGCCGCCGCCGACGGCCGCACCCCGGCGACCGGGCTGGTCGAGCGGTTCCGGGCGGCCGGCGACCTGCGGTCGGCCGACGACGGCTACCTGCTGCTCGACCGGCTCGCCGAGCGCGGCCTGCTCGCCTGGGACGCCGCCCTGCCCACCAGCCCGGCCGCGGAACGGGTGCTGGCCGGGCGGATCACCGCCATCGGCGATCCGGCCGTCCGGGCGGCCGCCGAGGCCGGCCTCGACCGGCTCCGCGCAGCCCGCGACGCGGTGGCCGCCGCGGCCGGCGACCCGGACCGGCTGGGCGCCGCGCTGGCCGCGCTGAACAGTGAGTTCACCGCGGTCACCGGGGCCGCCGCGACCCGGCACGCCGGCCAGATGTACGCCGGCCGCACGCTGGTCTACGAGGAGACCGACCGCGACCTGGACGTCCGGGTGGGCGCGGCGGTGCGGGAGGCCCTGGCCGACCCGCTCGCGGTGGTGCTGACCGCGGCCCGCTGGCTGACGGCCGAGGTCGGCGCGGCCTGCACGGCGGTCGTCGCCGACCTGCACGCCGAACTGGCCGACGACGGTCCGGTCCGGCTCGCCGACGTGTGGGCGCCCGCCCAGGGGCTCCTGCTCGCGCCGGACGGCCCGCTGCAGCGCGCCGCCGCCGGGCTGACCGCCCGCTGGCGGGAGCTGTTCGGGCTGGCGGACCTGCCGCCCGGGCAGGCGGAGGTGACCCTGCGCAGCGAAGACCTGGCCGCCCGTGCCGCGGAGCTCTTCGCCGCCGACGGTCCCGGCTGGCCGTCCGCCCGGATCCACAGCCCCGACGTGCAGATCGCCGCCGCCGACCTCGGCGCGCTCAACCGGGGCGAGTTCCTGCTCGTCCTCGGCGAGCTGCACCCGGGTATGAACACCTTCGACAGCGCCGCGCTCACCCCGTTCCACCCGGACCCGGCGGTGCTGCGCGCCGGCTTCGACGCCGACCTCGGGCCGGTCCGGCTCCGGGTGCTCTACCCGGCCAACTACCCGCGCCTGACGACCCGGACCACCTACGAGCTGACCGGCCCGCAGGACCGGCAGATCGGCATCGACACCGCCCGGGGCGCCGACCTGGACCGCCTCGTCCCGGCCACCGACGTGCGGATCGAGCGGGCCGGCGCCGCGTTCGACGCGGTCTTCCCCGACGGGCGGCGCTGGCCGCTCACCGAGGTGTTCGGCAACCTCATCTCCGCGCTGCTGCGGGACAGCTTCAAGCTGCTCGACCCGGCCCCGCACATGCCCCGGATCACCATCGACCGGCTGGTCGTGGCCCGGCGCACCTGGCGCACCACGGTCGGGGAGTCCGGCCTGGCCGGGGCGACCGGCGAGGCCGAGCGCTACCTCGCCGTGCGCCGCCTGCGGCAGCGGCTGGACCTGCCCGAGCGGGTCTTCGTGAAGGTCGGCACCGAGGTCAAGCCCTGCTACGTGGACCTGACCGGCCCGCTGCACGCGCGGTCGCTCTGCGCCATGGTCGACGCCGCCGCCCGCACCGGCCCCGACGTCGCCGTGGTGGTCACCGAACTGCTGCCCGACCCCGCCCGGTCGTGGATCACCGACGCGCAGGGCCGCGGCTACGTCAACGAACTCCGCCTCCAGATCACCGACCCAGCCGAGCACCGGGGAGACCACGGGTGACCGACATCCTGACCGTCAGCGCCGCGTACGGGGCGGACCTGCCCTGGCCGGACGCCACCCTGGCCGACCTGATCGCCGCGCAGGCCGCCCGCACCCCCGACGCGGTGGCGGTGCGCCAGTGGGACACCCGGCTGACCTACCGGCAGCTCGTCGACCGGGCCGCCGGGGTGGCCGCCGCCCTGCGCGAGCGCGGCACCGTCCCCGGCGACCGGGTCGGGGTCTGCGGCGCGCGTACCCCCGACCTGGTGGTCACCGTGGTCGGTGTGCTGCTGGCCGGCGCCGCGTACGTGCCGCTGGAGCCGGGCGGCCCCCGCGAGCGGCTGCGCGAGATCGCCCGGGACGCCGGGGTCCGGCTGGTCGTCGGCGACGCCGCGGCGGCCGAGTTCGGCGACGAGCCCGGCGTCGAGGCGGTGGGGCTGCCCGGCCCGGCCCCGCTCGCACCCTGCCCGGCCCGCCCCGGCGACCCGGCGTACGTGCTGTTCACCTCCGGCTCCACCGGCCGGCCCAAGGGGGTGCTGACCACCCACCGCAACGCCGTCGAGTTCGTCACCGGGGTCGTCACGCTGACCGGCGCCGACGCCTCGGTACGCAGCCTCGGCATCGCCTCGCTCGGCTTCGACGCGGCAACCATGGACCTGTTCGTGCCGCTGCTGCTCGGCGGCGCGGTGCAACTGCTGGGTGCCGACGACCGCGCCGACCCGGTGCGGCTGGCCCGGTTCATCGCCGCGCACGAGGTGACCTGGGGGTTCATCACCCCGACGGTGCTCGCCCTGCTCGACCCGGCGGAGCTGCCCTCCTGGCGGGTGCTGCTCTGCGGCGGCGAGGCGGTCCCGGCCGAGCTGGTCGCCCGCTGGGCGCCCGGCCGGCGCTTCCTCAACGGCTACGGCCCCACCGAGACCACCGTGCTGGCGGTCAGCGGCGACCTGACCGCCGCCGACACCGACCCGGTGCCGATCGGCCGGCCCCTGCCCAACCAGCGGGCGTACGTGGTGGACGACGACCTGCGCCCGGTGCCGCCGGGGGAGACCGGCGAGCTGCTGATCGGCGGTCCCGGCCTGGCCGACGGCTACCTCAACCGGCCCGGGCTGACCGCCGAGCGGTTCGTCCCCGACCCGTTCGGCGACCGGCCCGGGGAGCGGCTCTACCGCACCGGCGACCTGGTGCGGCAGGCGCCGGACGGCCGGATCGTCTACCTGGGCCGGGCCGACCGCCAGGTCAAGGTGCGCGGCCAGCGGATCGAGCTGGGCGAGGTCGAGGCCGTGCTGGCCGGGCACCCCGGCGTCGACCGGGTCGCCGTGGAGGCCGTACCCGGTCCGGCCGGCACCGAGCTGGTCGCCTTCCTCACCCCCGCCGACGCGCCCGGCGACGAGGCGCTGCGGGCGTACGCCGGGGCCCGGCTGACCACCGCGATGCTGCCGGCCCGGACGGTGCGGCTGGCCGCGCTCCCGGTCAGCCCGGTCAGCGGGAAGCTGGACCGGCCGGCGTTGCGCGCGCTCGCCGCGGCCGCGCCGGAGGTGGCCGAGGAGATCGACGGCGGCGACCCGGTGGAGGCGGCGGTCCGGCGGCTCTGGACCCGGCTGCTCGGTGCGACCCCCGGCCCGGACAGCGACTTCCTGGCCGCCGGTGGCAACTCCATCGCCGCCATGCGGCTGGTCGCCGCGCTCCGCGCCGAGCTGGGCCGGCGGGTCGACACGCGGGTGCTGTTCACCGAGCGCACCTTCGCGGCGCTGGTCGACCGGGTGCGCGCCGCCGGCCCGGCCGAGGGCGACGGGCTGACCACCGGCAACCCGCCCACCCTCTCCCCGCCGCAGCGGCGGCTCTGGTTCATGGACCAGCTCGCCCCGTCCAGCGCGCCCTACAACATCGCGGTGGCGCACCGGGTGCGCGGGCCGCTGGACACGACCGCGCTCGGCGCCGCGCTGCGCGCCGTGGCCGAGCGGCACGACGTCCTGCGCTGGCGGATCCCGCAGACCGGCGGGGTGCCGTACGCGGTCCGCGAGGAGCCGACCGAGGTGGCCGTGCCGGTGGTCGACCTGACCGGCGCCGCCGACGCCGAGGCGGAGCTGGCCACCATGCTGGCGGCCGGCGCCGGGCACGCGTTCGACCTGGCCACCGGGCCGCCCTGGCAGGTGACCGTCTACCGGCTCGCCGCCGACACCCACGTGCTGGCCCTGACTGTGCACCACGCGGTCTTCGACGGCTGGTCCGAGGCGCTGCTCTACGACGAGCTGGCCGGCGCGTACGCCCGGGCGCTCGCCGGTGAGCCGCCGGCCGGGCCGCCGCTGCCCGCCACGTACGCCGACTACGCGGTCTGGCGGGCGGAGCGGGACGGCCGCCGTGGCGCGGCCGACCTGGCCTGGTGGACCGACCACCTGGCCGGCGCACCGACCGTGCTGGACCTGCCCCGCGACCGGCCCCGCCCGGCCGTGCAGACCTATGCCGGCGTGGAGGCCGCCGCGCGGCTCACCGAGGCGGCCGACCGGGCGGTGCGCGACCTGGCCGCCCGGCGCGGCACCACGGTGGCGGCGGTGCTCCTGGCCGGCTTCGGTGAGCTGCTGCGGCGTCTCACCGGCGGCGACGACCACGTGCTGGGCGCGATCGTCGCCGACCGGCGGCTGGCCGCCTTCGACGACGTCATCGGCTTCTTCATCGACACCGTGCCGGTGCGGGTCCGCACCGGCGGGGCGAGCTTCGCGGAGCTGGTCGACCGGTGCGCCGCCGAGCTGCACGCCGTCACCGAGCACCCCGGCGCGCCGCTGGAACGGATCGTCGAGGCGCTGGGCGTCGGCCGGGACACCTCCCGCGCCCCGCTCGTGCAGGTGCTGTTCAACGTGCTCAACTTCGTCCCGCCCCGGCTCGCGCTGACCGGCCTGACGGTCGAGCCGGTGCGGGTGCCGAAGCCCGGCTCGCCGTTCGACATCACCGTCTACGTGGTGGAACGCGACGGCCGGGCCGGCGTCGAGGTGGTGCACAACCCGGACCTGTTCGACGCCGCCCGGATCGAGGCGCTCCTGGCCGACCTGGCCGACCTGGTCGGCGCCCTCGCGGCCGACCCGGACGCGGCCGCCGACCAGCTCGCCCCCGAGCTGCCGCGCCCTTCGGTACGGGTGGCGGCGCTCGGCGCCATGACCGTGGCCGCCGCCGAACCGGCCCGGGCCCCGCTGCCCACCGGGCCGGACGCGCTCACCGCCACCGAGGAGCTGATCGCCGGCATCTGGCGGGAGGTGCTCGGCCGGGACCGCGTCGGCGTCGCCGACAACTTCTTCGACATCGGCGGCCACTCGATGGCCCTCGCCGCGGTGCACGCCCGGCTCACCGAGGCGACCGGCCGCTCCCTGACCATGCTCGACCTGTTCCGCCACCCGACCGTGCGGGCCCTCGCGGCCAGCCTCGACGGCGCCGCCGACCGGCCGGAACTGGCCCGGGCCGCGCTGCGGGCGGCCGCCCGGCGTGGCCGCGCCCGCCGTACCCCACCCCGACGACCGAACCAGCCGTGACGCCGTAACCCCTCCCCGCCGTACCGCGTGAGCTAAGGACAACCCCGATGCAGAACGACATTCCCACCGCCGACGACGGCATCGAACCGATCGCGATCGTCGGGCTCGCCGCCCGCCTGCCCGGCGCGGGCGACGTCGACGAGTTCTGGCGCAACCTGGTCGACGGCGTCGAGTCGGTGACCGAACTGACCCGCGAGGAGCAACTCGCCCGCGGCGCCACCCCCGAGGAGGTCGACGACCCCGGCTGGGTGAACCGGGCCCCGCTGGTGGACGGCTACGACGAGTTCGACGCCGGCCTGTTCGGGATGACCGCCCGCGAGGCCGAGATCACCGACCCGCAGCACCGCCTCTTCCTGGAGACCTGCTACACCGCCCTCCAGGACGGCGGCTACGACCCGGCCCGCTACGACGGCGCGGTCGGCGTCTACGCCGGCACCGGCGGAAACACCTACCTGCACCGCAACGTGCTGCGCAACAAGCGGGTCGGCGGCAGCCCGCACGGCGCCGTCTCCCTGGCGACCAGCAACTCGCCGAACTACGTGGCCACCAACGTCTCCTACCGGCTCGACCTGCGCGGCCCCAGCCTGACCGTGCACACCGCCTGCTCCACGTCCCTGGTGGCCTTCCACCTCGCCTGCGAGGCGCTGCGCAACGGCGAGTGCGACATGGCCCTGGCCGGCGGGGTCAACATCGAGCTGCCGCACATCGGCTACCTCGGCATGGACGGCTTCACCTCCCCGGACGGCCGCTGCCGCCCGTTCGACGCCGGAGCCAACGGCACGGTCTGGGGCAGCGGGGTCGGTGTCACCCTGCTCAAGCGTCTCTCCGACGCGATCGCCGACGGCGACACGATCCGCGCCGTGGTCCTCGGCAACGCCATCAACAACGACGGCGCCGGCAAGGTCGGTTTCACCGCGCCGAGCATCGACGGGCAGATGGAGGCGGTCGCCCAGGCGGTCGGCCTGGCGGGCATCGACCCGCGCACCATCAGCTACGTCGAGGCGCACGGCACCGGCACGGCGCTCGGCGACCCCATCGAGATCGCCGCCCTCTCCGCGGTGTACACGAAGGACACCGACGACCGGGGCTGGTGCGGCATCGGCTCGGTGAAGTCCAACATCGGCCACCTCAGCCAGCCGTCCGGCATCGTCAGCGTGATCAAGGCGGTGCTCGCCATGGAGCACGGCCTGATCCCGCCGACCATCAACTACGAGACCCCGAACCCCGGCATCGACTTCGCCGACACCCCGTTCTACGTGGCGAACACGCTGACCAAGTGGGACACCGACGGCGGGCCGCGGCGCGCCGGCGTCAGCTCGTTCGGCATCGGCGGCACCAACGCGCACGTGGTGCTGGAGGAGGCGCCGGCCGCGTACCGGACCGAGCGGCGGGTGCGCCCGGCGCACCTGCTCCAGGTGTCGGCGAAGACCCCTACCGCGCTGGACACCGCGGTCAAGCGCCTGGCCGACCACCTCGAGAGCGGCACCGCGGGAGGGCCGGAACTGCTCGCCGACGTCGCGCACACCCTGCGGGTCGGCCGCCAGCAGTACCCGCACCGCGCCGCCGTGGTCGCCACCGACCTGCCGTCCGCGGCGGCCGCCCTGCGCGACAAGCGCAAGGGGCACCGGGGCGCCGTCGACGGTCCCGCCCCGCGGGTCGCCCTCCTCTTCAGCGGCCAGGGTTCCCAGTACGCCGGGATGGGCGCCGAGCTCTACGCCGAGGACCCGGCGTTCGCGGCCACCGTGGACGAGTGCGCCGAGCTGCTCCGCCCCGAGCTGGGCCTGGACATCCGGGACCTGATCCTCGGCCGCGACCCGGAGGCGCGGGAGAAGCTCACCGAGACCCGCTACACCCAGCCCGCCCTGTTCACCGTCGAGTACGCCCTCGCCACCGCCTGGCAGCGGGCCGGGGTCGCCCCGGCCGCGATGCTCGGCCACTCCATCGGCGAGTACGTCGCCGCCACCGTGGCCGGCGTGCTCACCCTCTCCGACGCGCTGCGGGTGGTGGCCGCCCGCGGCCGGCTCATGCACTCGCTGCCGGCCGGCTCGATGCTCGCCGTGACGCTGGACGAGCCGGCCGTCGCCGACCGGCTGCCCGCGGGATTGTCCGTGGCCACCGTCAACGGCCCGGGCACCTGCGTGGTGGCCGGCGAGACCGCGCTCGTCGAGGAGTTCGCCGCGGGCCTGGGCGGCAAGAACAAGTCCAAGCTGCTGCGCACCTCGCACGCCTTCCACTCGCCGATGATGGACCCGATCCTCGACGAGTTCACCGCGCTCATGGCGAGCGTGCCGCTGCGCCCGCCGGCCGTGCCGTTCCTGTCCAACGTGACCGGCACCTGGATCACCGAGGCGGAGGCCACCGACCCGGCGTACTGGGCCGCGCACCTGCGCCGGCCGGTCCGCTTCGGCGACTGCGTGGCCACGCTGCTGGCCGAGGGCACCTGGGCGCTGGTCGAGTGCGGGCCGGGCCGGCAGCTCGCCAACCTGGCCCGGATGCAGGTCGCCAAGGCCTCCGAGGCGCAGCGGAAGCTGACCCCGCTGGGCAGCCTGCCGGGGCCGGGTGAGCCCACCGGCGACCTGGCCACCCTGCTCGGCAGCGCCGGCGCGCTCTGGTGCGCCGGGGTGCCCGTGAGCCTGGCCGTCGACCCCGACGCCCGGCGGGTGCCGCTGCCCACCTACCCGTTCGAGCGGCGCCGCTACTGGGTCGACGCGGACCCGGTGGAGCAGGTGCCGGCCCCGGTCGAGACCGGGCCCCGGCCGCTGCCGGAGTGGTTCGCCGTGCCGGTGTGGCGGCAGGCCGCCCCGGCGCGGACCGCCGTCCCGCTGGGCCGGTGCCTCGTGCTGGCCGACGGCCCGCGCGGGGAGGCGCTCGTCGCCGCGTTGCGCGCCGCCGGCGACGACCCGGTCGAGGTACGCGCCGGCGACGCCTTCGCCGCCACGGCCACCGGCTTCCGGCTGCGCCCCGGCGTCCGCGAGGACCACGAGGCGCTGGTCGCCGCGCTCGGCGCCGACCTGCCCCGCCGGATCGTGCACGCGTACGCCCTCGACGGCGAGCCGGCCGGCACCGACATCGCCGCGGCCTGGGCCGCCCAGGACCGGGGCTTCTTCAGCGCGCTGCACCTGGTGCAGGCGCTCGCCGGCGCCGGGCTGACCGCCGACGAGGAGGGCATCCGCCTCGACCTGGTCGCGGCCGGCATCGGCGACGTACGCGGCGACGACCTGGTCCGGCCCGAGCACGCCACCCTGGCGGGCCTGGCCCGGGTGCTCCCGGTCGAGCTGCCCGGGCTCGCCGTCCGGCTGGTCGACGCGGACACCGCCGCGCGCGGGGTCGCCGCGCTCGTGGCCGAGCTGCGCGCCCCGGCCGACCCGGAGCACCCGGAGGTGGCGCTGCGCCGCGACCGGCGCTGGGTGGCCGGCTACGAGCAGGTCACCGTCGACGCCGAGGGCGAGCCGGGCGTGCTGCGCGAGGCGGGCCGCTACCTGATCACCGGTGGCCTCGGCGGCATCGGCGTCACCCTGGCCGAGGACTTCGCCCGCCGGGCCCGCGCGAAGCTGGTGCTGCTGGCCCGCTCCGGCCTGCCCGAGCGGGACCGCTGGGACGAGCACCTGGCCGTGCACGGCGGCGCGGACCGCGCCGGCCGGGCCATCGCGGCGATCCGCCGGATGGAGGCGGCCGGAGCCGAGGTGCTGGTGCTCGCCGCCGACGTCACCGACCCGGACGACCTGCGCCGCGTCCGCGAGGCCGCCGAGACGCGGTTCGGCGGGCTGGACGGCATCGTGCACGCCGCCGGCCTGCCCGGCGGTGGTATGGCCGAGATCAAGGACCGGGCGGAGGCGGAGCGGGTGCTCGCCCCGAAGCTGGCCGGCACCCTCGCCCTGGCCCGGGTCTTCGGCGACCTGCCGCTGGACTTCGTGGCGCTCTGCTCCTCGATCACCGCGGTGATCGGC
This sequence comes from Micromonospora chaiyaphumensis, assembly GCF_900091435.1. Classification (GTDB taxonomy): domain Bacteria; phylum Actinomycetota; class Actinomycetes; order Mycobacteriales; family Micromonosporaceae; genus Micromonospora; species Micromonospora chaiyaphumensis. The sequence goes on along the minus strand of NZ_FMCS01000007.1, from coordinate 282,934 downwards.
GGCTTCGGCCAGGTCGACTACTGCGCGGCGAACAACTTCCTCGACGCCTGGGCGCGCGCCGGCGCCGGGTTCCGCGCGCCCCTGGTCTCGCAGAGCTGGGGTGGCTGGGCCGAGGTCGGCATGGCCGTGGAGACGAACGCGCCGGCCGCCTTCCGGGCCGCCGGGCGGGACACGGTCACCGCCCCGGTGGACCACCCGGTGCTCACCACCCGGGTGACCGGCCCGGACGGCACCGTGCTGCACGGCCTGGTCTCCGCCGGCACCCACTGGCTGCTCGACGAGCACCGGATCGGCGGGGTGCCGGTGGTGCCCGGCACCGCCCACCTGGAGTCGGTGCGGGCCGCGGTGACCGCCGCGCTGCCCGCCCCGGCGCCGGACGCCGCCGTGGAGCTGCGGGACGTGGTGTTCCTGGAGCCGTTCTCGGTGCCGGACGGCACGGTCGCCCAGTACCGGGTGGAGCTCACCCCCAGCGAGGACGGGGTGGACTTCACCGTGGCCAGCCTGGCCGCCGGCCAGCTCCGTACCCACGTGCGGGGCGCCGCCGGCTGGACCACCGAGCCCGCCCCGCCGGCCGGCCTGCCCGCCGTCGCCGGCCGCCGGGTCGACGACGACGCCTCGTTCGGCCGGGGCCGCACCAGCATGCTCACCTTCGGCCCCCGCTGGGCCGCCCTGGCCGAGCACCACCTGGCCGAGGGGGAGGAGCTGGCCCGGGTCGAGGCGCCCGCCGCCGCGCTGGGCGACCTGCCCTCCTGGGGGCTGCACCCCGCGCTGCTGGACGTGGCCACCGCGTTCGGCCGCGGCCAGGGCTCCGGCACCTACCTGCCGCTGTCGTACGGCCGGATCGTGGTGCGCGGCGCGCTGCCGGCGACCTTCCACAGCCACCTGCGGCACCGGCCCAGCGCCACCGAGGAGGTGGTGGCGGCCGACCTGTCGCTGCGCGACACCGACGGCCGGGAACTGGTCGCGATCAGCGACTTCGTGCTGCGCAAGGTGGACCAGAGCGCGGTCACCGGCGGCCTCGCCGACGCCCCGGCGGCCGCCGAGGCCGCGCCGGCGCCGGTCACCGAGGACATCCGGCCGGTCGACGGTGCCGAGGCGTTCCGCCGCAGCCTCACCGCCGGCCTGGGCGCCCAGGTCGTCATCGCCACCCGCACCGTCGCCGACATCCGGCGGCGCTCGGCCCGGGTGACCACGGACAGCCTGGAGGCGGAGACCGACGCCCCCGCCACCGCGGCGGCCGGCACGGGCGGCGGCTCGGCGGCCCCCTCGACCGAGCTGGAGAAGACGATCGCCCAGGTGTGGCGGGACGGCCTCGGCGTGACCGAGGTCGGCGTGGACGACGACTTCTTCGCCCTCGGTGGCAACTCGCTGGTCGCGGTGCAGCTCATCGCCGCGATGCGCAAGGCCACCGGGGTGCGGCTGCCCATGCGCAGCCTCTTCGAGACCCCCACGGTCGCCGGGCTGGCCGCCCGGATCGAGGAGCTGCGGGCCAGCCAGCCCGCCGACGAACCGGCCGCGCCGGCGGCGATCCCGGCCATCCCGCGGCTGCCCCGCGCCTGACCACGAGAACAAGGAGACACCGCATCATGAGCGACACGATCGCCACGCTCCCGGTGGTCGTCGAGAACGACGGCCGCGCCCTGACCGACCTGATCGCGGCGCGCCGCGCCGAACTGCGGGCCACCCTCGTCGAGCACGGCGGGCTGCTGTTCCGTGGCTTCGACGTCGGCGGGGTGGACGGCTTCGACGGGGTGGTCCGCGCCCTGTCCGGCGAGCCGCTGACCTACACGGAGCGTTCCTCGCCCCGGCACTCCATCAAGGGCCGGGTCTACACCTCGACCGACTACCCGCCGGACGAGGAGATCTTCCTGCACAACGAGAACTCGTACCAGGCGCGCTGGCCGCTGACCCTGTTCTTCTACTGCATCACGGCGCCGCAGACGCAGGGCGCCACCCCACTCGCCGACGTCCGCCGGGTCCACGACCTGATCGACCCGGCGGTACGCGAGGAGTTCGTCCGGCGGCGCTGGATGCTGGTGCGCAACTTCCACGGCGACTTCGGCACCCGCTGGCAGGAGGTGTTCAACACCGAGAACCGGTCCGAGGTCGAGGCGTACGCGGCGGCCAACGGGATCACCGTGGAGTGGGTCGGCAAGGACGGCCTGCGCACCCGGGCCGTGCGGGACGTGGTGCACCACCGGCCCGGCTCGGACACCCCGCGCTGGTTCAACCACGCCACCTTCTTCCACGTGAGCACCCTGCCGAAGGACTACCAGGAGGGGCTGCTCGCCATGTTCGGTGCCGACGGGCTGCCGTCGAACACCTACTACGGCGACGGCGGCGAGATCCCCGCCGACGTCATGGACCACCTGCGCGCCGCCTACCGGGCGGCCACCGTCCGCTTCGACTACCAGCGCGACGACGTGCTGGTGGTCGACAACATGACCGCCGCGCACGGCCGGGAGCCGTTCACCGGCCCCCGCAAGATCGCCGTGGCGATGGCCGAGCCGCACACCCCCGACACCCCTGGAGCGAACTGAGATGGCCGAACCCCGATTCCTGGTCGTCCGCAACGACGAGGAGCAGTACTCGATCTGGTCGGCCGACCGGGACCTCCCCGCGGGCTGGCACGACGCCGGCTTCGCCGGCACCCGCGAGGAGTGCCTGGCCCACGTCGACACGGTCTGGACCGACATGCGTCCCCGCTCCGTCCGCGAGGCCCACTCATGAGTCAGGAGTGGACCTTCCCGGCCTCCTTCGCCCAGGAGCGGGTGTGGATGGCCAACCAGTTCGACGCCGGCTCGCCGGTGTTCAACGTGTCCATCCCGTGGCGCTTCCCGGCCGCCCTCGACGCCGACGCGGTCAGCGACGTGGTCAACCGGGTGGTGGCCCGGCACGAGGCGCTCCGCACTCACCTGCGCGTCGACGACGGCGCGCTCGTGCAGGTGGTCCGGGCCCACGAGCCGGCCCCGCTGCCCACCACCGACCTGCGGCACCTGCCGGAGTCCGAGCGGTTGACCGCGTTCGAGGCGATCCGCGCCGAGCTGGCCCGCACCCCGATCCCGCTGGACACCCCGCCGCTGTGGCGGGCCCGGCTGGTCCGCCTCGACGACGCCTGGGCGCTGATCTTCGTGGTGCACCACGCCGTCTTCGACAGCCACTCGGCGGTGCTGTTCCACGCCGAACTCGCCGCGTTCTCCGCGGCCGCGCAGACCGGCGCCGAGCCCGCCGTGCCCGAGCTGCCCATCCAGTACGCCGACTTCGCGGTGTGGCAGCGCGACCAGCTCGCCGGGGCCGAACTGGACCGGCAGCTCGCCTTCTGGACCGGCCACCTGGCCGGCGCGCCGCCGGTGACCAACCTGCCCCTGGACCGGCCCCGCCCCGCGCAGCTCGGCTTCGCCGGTGACGAGGTGCGCTTCGACCTGCCCGACGGGCTGCTCGACCGGGTCGGCAAGCTGGCGGCCGGGGCGGCGGCCACGCCGTACATGGTGCTGCTGGCCGGCTTCGCGGCGCTGCTGTCCCGGATCTCCGGCGACAGCGACGTGGTGGTCGGCGTCTCCACCGCGGGCCGGGACACCCCCGAGCTGGCCCCGCTCATCGGCATGTTCGTCAACCCGGTGGCGCTGCGCTGCGACGTCTCCGGCGACCCGTCCTTCGCCGCGTTGCTCGGCCGGGTCCGCGACAGCCTGGTCGACGCCATGGAGCACGGGCAGACCCCGTTCCAGAAGATCGTCGAGGCGGTCGACCCGCAGCGCGACCCGTCGGTGCAACCGATCTTCCAGACCGCGCTGAACTACATCCCGGACTCCGGCCTCGACCCGGTGGAGCTGGGCACCACCAAGGACGACCTGGCCTTCGACATCACCGCCGGGGAGTGCCGCCTGGTCTACCGGACCACGCTGTTCGACCGGGCCACCGCCGAGACGGTGGTGCGCCGGTACGTCCGGCTGCTCACCGCCGCCGTGGCCGACCCGGAGCGGACCGTCGCCGCGCTGCCGCTGCTCACCGACGCCGAACGCGACCTGGTGCTGGGCGCCTGGAACGACACCGTGCGGGAGGTCCCGCCGGCCACCGTGGTCGACGAGGTGCAGCGGCAGGCCGCGGCCACCCCGGGCGCCACGGCGCTGGTCTGCGACGGCGTGCCGCTGACGTACGCCGAGCTGAACACCGCCGCGAACCGGCTGGCCCGGCTGCTGGTGGCCCGCGGTGCCGGCCCGGAGGACCGGGTCGCGCTCGCCCTGCCCCGCTCCTGCGAGCTGGTGGTGGCGATGCTCGCCGTGCTCAAGTCCGGCGCCGCCTACGTGCCGGTGGACACCGCGTACCCGGCCGGTCGGATCGCCTACCTGCTGGAGGACGCCGCGCCGGCCCTCGTGGTGGCCAACCCGGACACCGCCGCCCTGGTGCCCGGCGACGCGCTGGTGCTCGACGGCGAACTCGGCGCGGACCAGCCCGGCGGCGACCTGACCGACGCCGACCGGCGCGGCCCGCTGCGCCCCCACCACCCGGCGTACGTGCTCTACACCTCCGGCTCGACGGGGCGGCCCAAGGGCGTCGTGGTGGAGCACCGGGCGGTGACCGCCTACCTGGCCTGGGCGCGGGACACCTACCCGGGGCTGGCCGGCACCGCGCTGCTGCACTCGCCGGTCTCCTTCGACCTCACCGTGACCGGCCTGCTCGGCACGCTCACCGCCGGCGGCACGGTCCGGCTCGCCGCGATCGACGAGCCGGCCGCGCGGGCCGGGGGACGGCCGGCCTTCCTGAAGGTCACCCCGAGCCACCTGCCGCTGCTCGACGGCGAGCTGTCGCCCACCACCGACCTGGTGATCGGCGGCGAGGCGCTCACCGGTGAGCAACTCGCCGGCTGGCGGGCCGCCCACCCCGAGGTGGCGGTCGTCAACGAGTACGGCCCGACCGAGGCCACCGTGGGCTGCGTGGCCGCCCGGATCGCCCCGGGCGAGCCGGTCCCGCCGGGCCCGGTGCCGATCGGCACGCCCACCTGGAACACCCGGGCGCTGCTGCTCGACGCCGCCCTCCAGCCGGTGCCGCCCGGCGTGGTCGGCGAGCTGTACGTCACGGGCGCCCAGCTCGCCCGCGGCTACCACCGCCGCCCGGGCCTCACCGCCGAGCGCTTCCTGCCGTGCCCCTACGGCCCGCCCGGCGCCCGGATGTACGCCACCGGCGACCTGGCCCGCTGGCATCCGGACGGCAGCCTTGACTACCTGGGCCGCCGGGACGACCAGGTGAAGGTGCGCGGCATGCGGATCGAGCTGGGCGAGGTCGAGGCCGCCCTGCTGGCCCATCCGGACGTCCGGGCGGCCGCCGCGGCGGTGCGCACCGACACCGGCGAGCCGACCCTTGTCGGCTACCTGGTGGGTCCGGCCCACGAGGATTCGGTCCGCGCCGAACTGGCCCGCGAGCTGCCCGCGCACCTGGTGCCGGCGGCCCTGGTCCGGCTCGACGGGCTGCCGCTGACGCCGAACGGCAAGCTGGACCGGGCCGCGCTGCCCGCGCCGGCCGCCGCCGCACCGGCCGAGGACACCTACGTGGCGCCGCGCACCGAGGCCGAGTCCCTGGTGTCCGAGGTGTACGCCGAGATCCTCCAGGTGGAGAAGGTCGGCGCCCTGGACGACTTCTTCACCCTCGGCGGCAACTCACTGCGCGGCATGCGGGCGATGGCCCGGATCCGCGCCGAGGTGGACGTCGACCTGCCCATGCGGGCGTTGTTCAGCAGCCCCGTGGTGGCGGACCTGGCCGCCCAGATCGAGCAGCGGATCGCCGCGGAACTCGACGGGCTCTCCGACACCGAGGTCGCCGCGCTGCTCGCGGCGGAAGAGGAAAGCAGCTGATGACCGACCTGAAGGATCCGGCTCGCGAGGCGGCCCGGCAGGCGCTGATCGCCAAGCGGCTGCGCGCCCGCCAGGCCGCCCCCGCGGCCCGGATCACCCCCCGGCCCGCCGGCGCCGAGGTGCCGCTGTCGTACGCCCAGGAGCGGGTCTGGTTCATGGACCAGCTCGCGCCGGGCGAGGCGGCGTACCACATCGCGGTGCCGCTGCGGGTGCGCGGCCCGCTCGACGTCGAGGCGCTGCGCGCGGCGCTGGCCGCGCTCGCCACCCGGCACGAGTCGCAGCGCACCCGCTTCCCGGCCGACTCCGACGGCCGCCCCACGGTGGTGGTGGAGGAGTCCGTCGAGGTGCCGCTGACCGTCGTGGACGCGCCGGACGAGGCGAGCGCGCAGGCGCTCGTGGACGCGGCCGCCGCCGAGCCGTTCGACCTGGCCAACGGGCCGCTGCTGCGGGCCCTGCTGATCCGGCTGGCCGCTGAGGACCACGTGCTCTTCCTCGGCCAGCACCACATCGTCGGCGACGGCTGGTCGGTCGACGTGCTGCTGCGCGACCTCATCACCCTCTACCGGGGCAGCGAGCCGCCCGCCCTGCCGATCCAGTACGGCGACTTCGCCGTCTGGGAGGCCGGCGAGCTGGACGGCCCGCAGGCCCGGGCCCACGTCGACTACTGGAAGCAGCGCCTCGCCGGCATCACCCCCCTCGAACTGCCACTGGACGCGCCCCGCCCGGCCACCCAGACCTACCGGGGCGACTTCGTCGAGTTCCAGCTCGACCCGGCGGCCACCGAGGCGCTCAACGCGCTCACCCGGGCCACCGGCGGCACGCTGTTCATGACGCTGCTCGCCGCGTACCAGGTGCTGCTGGCCCGGCACGCCGGCCAGGACGACTTCGCGGTCGGCGCCTCGGTGGCCGGCCGCTCCGCGCCCGAGCTGGAGAACGTCGTCGGCATGTTCATCAACATGCTGCCGCTGCGGGCCGAACTCGCCGGCGACCCCACCTTCACGGAGCTGCTGGCGCGCACCCGGCGCAGCGTGCTCGACGGCTTCGAGCACGCCGAGGTGCCGTTCGCCAAGGTCGTCCACGAGCTGGGGCTGCCCCGCGACGTCAGCCGCTCGCCGGTGTTCCAGGCCATGTTCGTGCTGCAGAACTACGAGATGGGCCGGTTCAGCGGGGTGTCCCGGGAAGACGAGGTCACCTTCGAGTGGACCCCGATGGAGCTGAAGGCCACCCGGTTCGACTTCGAGCTGCACGCCGTGGAGACCGTCGACGGGCTCTGGGGCAAGCTGGTCTTCAACACCGACCTGTTCACCCGGGACACCGTCGAGCGGATGGCCCGGCGGTGGACCACCCTGCTGGCCGCGATCGTCGCGGCGCCGGACACCCCGGTCTCCCGGCTGGAGCTGCTCCCCGCCGACGAGCGGGCGCTGCTGGCCGGGTGGAACGACACGGCCGCGGACTTCCCGCGCGACGAGACCCTGCACGGCCCGATCGAGGAGCGCGCCGCCGCCACCCCGGACGCGGTCGCCGTCACCATCGAGGGGTGCAGCCTCACCTACGCCGAGCTGAACGCGGCGGCCAACCGGATCGCGCACCGGCTGCGCGCGGCCGGCGTCGGCCCGGAGATCCTGGTCGGGGTCTGCGCGGAACGCTCCGTGGAGCTGGTCGCCGGCCTGCTCGGCGTGCTCAAGGCCGGCGGCGCCTACCTGCCGCTGGACCCGGAGTACCCGGCGGACCGGCTCGCCTTCATGGTCACCGACGCGGACGCGCCGGTGGTGCTGGTCCAGGAGCACCTGCGCGAGGTGCTGCCGGCCACCGCCGCCACCGTGCTCGCCCTCGACGACGCCACGGTCTGGGCCGACCAGCCGAGCACCGACCCGGCGCCCACCGCCGGCCCGGAGCACCTGGCGTACGTCATCTACACCTCCGGTTCGACGGGCCGGCCCAAGGGCGTGCCGAACACCCACCGGGGCATCGTCAACCGGCTCGACTGGATGCAGAAGACCTACGGCCTCGGCGCCGACGACGCGGTGCTCCAGAAGACCCCGGCCAGCTTCGACGTGTCGGTGTGGGAGTTCTTCTGGCCGCTGCGCACCGGCGCCCGGCTGGTGCTCGCGAAGCCCGGCGGTCACAAGGACGCCGGCTACCTGCGCGACCTGCTGGTCGCCGAGCGGATCACCACGGCCCATTTCGTGCCGTCCATGCTCACCGTGTTCCTGGCCGAGGAGGGCATCGAGGCGGCCACCGCGCTGCGCCGGGTGATCTGCTCCGGCGAGGAGCTGCCGCTGGCCTCCGCGCTCGACTTCACGGCCCGGCTGCCCTGGTGCGGCCTGCACAACCTGTACGGCCCGACCGAGGCGGCCATCGACGTCACGGCCTGGCACTGCGACCCGGCCCGGCTGGCCGGGGTGACCGGCGTGCCGATCGGCGCGCCCATCGCCAACCTGCGGCTGCACGTGCTCGACCCGGCCGGCGCGCAGTGCCCGGTCGGGGTCGCCGGGGAGCTGCACATCGGCGGCGTCGGGCTGGCCCGCGGCTATCACAGACGGCCGGCGCTGACCGCCGAGAAGTTCGTCCCCGACCCGTGGTCCGGCGAGCCGGGCGCCCGCCTCTACCGCACCGGTGACCTGGCCCGCTGGGTGGTGGGGCCGGACGGGGCCGGGGTCATCGAGTTCCTGGGCCGGATCGACCACCAGGTCAAGCTGCGCGGCCTGCGCATCGAGCTGGGCGAGATCGAGAGCGCGCTGCGCGAGCAGCCCGCGGTGACCGAGGCGGCGGTGATCGTCCGCGAGGACAGCCCCGGCGACAAGAGGCTCACCGCGTACCTGGTCGGGGAGGCCGAGCATGCGGCCCTCAAGACCGCGCTCAAGGAGACCCTGCCGGAATACATGGTGCCGGCCGCGTTCGTCACGCTCGACGCGCTGCCGCTGACCCCGAACGGCAAGCTCGACCGCAAGGCCCTGCCCGCGCCCGTGGTCACCCGCGAGGCGTCGGTGGCGCTGGTCGAGCCCCGCGACGACACCGAGCGCGCGCTCGCCGCCATCTGGTCCGAGGTGCTCGGCGTCGACATGCTCGGCATCGACGACGACTTCTTCGACCTGGGCGGGCACTCCATGCTCGCCACCCAGGTGGTCGCGAAGATCCGCAAGGCGGAGCTGGGCGGCCGGGCGGTCGGCGTCATGGACCTGTTCCAGCAGCGGACCATCCGCGAGCTGGCCGCGTTCATCGCCGGTGACGCCGCCGAGGCCGGCCCGCGCCGGCTGCTCTACGAGCTGACCAAGCCGATCCCTGCCGCCCAGCGGGTGCTCACCTACGTCTGCGTCCCGTACGGCGGCGGCAGCGCCATCGTCTACCAGCCGCTCGCCGACGCGCTGCCGGCCGGGCACGCGCTGTGGTCGCTGGCCATCCCGGGCCACGACGTCGGCCTCAGCGAGGACGCGCTGCCGTTCGACGAGCTGACCACGCGGGTGGCCGACGAGATCCTGGAGCGGGTCGAGGGGCCGCTGGCCCTCTACGGCCACTGCGGTGTGGGCAGCGCCATCGTCGCCGAGGTGGCCCGCAAGGTGGAGGCGGCCGGGCGGGACCTCGACGCCGTCTACATCGGCGCCATGTTCCCGTTCGCCCGCCCCAAGGGCCTCTTCGCGGCCGCCCGCAACCGCCTCGAACAGCTGCGCAGCAACAAGCACTACGCCAGCTGGCTCAAGTCGATGGGCGTGGACACCGACGAGCTGGACCCGGAGCAGGCCGACCGGATCATCAGCAACATGCGGGCCGACTCCCGCGCCTCGGAGGAGTACTTCACCCGGCTGCTCGACCAGCGGGCCACGAAGCTGCGCGCACCGATCATCTCGGTGGTCGGCTCCGAGGACCCGGTCACCGACTACTACCGCGAGCGGTACGCCGAGTGGCAGTTCCTCAGCGACACCCTCGGGCTGGTGGTCCTCGACCAGGCCGGGCACTTCTTCCTGAAGTACCGGGCCGAGGAACTGGCCGAAATCGTCACCCGGGTGCATCCGGCCGTGGTCGCCGGCGACATCGGGGACCTGACCCCGCAGGCCCGGGGCGAGGACGCCGGCTGGGCGGTCCTCGACCACCTCCGGGTCGGCGCCGAGGAGCGGCCGGCGACCACGACGGTCAAGCCGAGCATGGCCCGCTTCCTGTCGATCACCATCGGGCAGCTCGTCTCCAGCACCGGCTCGGCGCTGACCGCGTTCGCCCTGCCGATCTGGCTGTTCAACCGGACCGGTTCGGTGGCCGACCTCGGCCTGCTCTGGGCGCTGGCACTGATCTGCGGGGTGCTCATGCTCCCGGTGGCCGGCGCCATCGTGGACCGGGTGAGCCGACGGCGGATCATGATGCTGGCCAGCTCCGTGGCCGGGTCGATCCAGTTGGTCCTGGCCACCCTGCTGTGGACCGACAACCTGGTGCTCTGGCACATCTACCTGCTGGTGGCGCTCAGCTCGGTCGCCGGGTCGTTCCAGCGGATCGCGTTCCAGTCCGCGGTGCCGCAGCTCGTGCCGAAGCGCTACCTTGGCCACGCCATGGGCATCACCCAGCTCTCCACCGGCGTGGCCACCCTGCTCATGCCGGTCTTCGCGGCCGGCCTGCTCGCCGCGATCGAGCTGAAGGGCATCCTGCTCATCGACGTGGCCAGCTACGTGCTCGCCGTGCTCACGCTCGCCCTGGTCCGCTTCCCCGACCTGCTCGGCTGGCGGCCCCGGGAGCGGCTGCTGGTGGCCATCGCCAACGGCCTGCGCTACTCCTGGCAGCACCGCGGCTTCCGGCTGATGCTCGGCTACTTCGCGCTGGGCAACATCTTCCTCGCCCCCGCCCTGGTGCTCACCACCCCGCTGGTGCTGTCCTTCGGCAGCCCGACCCAGGTGGCCCAGGTGGCGCTCGCCGAGGCGGTCGGCGCGGTGGCCGGCGGCGTGCTCATGTCGCTGTGGGGCGGGCCGCGCCGGCGCCGCATGATCGGCGTGCTCATCGGCAACCTGGGCACCGCGATCGGCTGCGTGCTGATCGGCCTGGACGCCTCGCTCGCGATGATCTGCGTGGGCATGTGCTGGCTGGCCATGTCGATGACCACTGCGCAGTCCATCTACGCGACCATCGTCCAGGTCAAGGTGCCGCAGCGCTTCCACGGCCGGGTGTTCAGCCTCAACCAGACCATCGCCTGGTCCACCCTGCCCATCGGGTTCGCGCTGCTCGCGCCGGGCGCCACCGCCCTGTTCGAGCCGATGCTCGCCCCGGGCGGGGCGCTGGCCGGGTCGGTGGGCGCGGTCATCGGCACCGGTCCGGGCCGTGGCATCGGCTTCGCGTACGTCTGCTTCGGGGTGATCCTGGTCCTGATCACCCTGGGCGGCTTCGCGATCCGGCTGCTGCGCCGCTTCGACCTGGAGGTCGAGGACTCCCTGCCCGACGACCTGATCGGCGCGCAGGAGCGGGAACGGCGGCTCGCCGCCCGGGCCGCCGAGCGGGAGACGGTGGCGGTCTAGGCCGGTGGGGGCCTCCGGCGGCAACCGGAGGCCCCCACGCTCACCACTGCTCCGGCGGGTCGGCCACCTCGTCCTCGGGCAGTTCCGCCGGCTCGGCCACCCACGCCGAGTAGACCGGCAGCCCGTGCCACGGCCCGCCCACGTCGTCGGTGGCCACCGCCACCACCGCGTACGGGTGCCCGAAGCGCAGCTCCGCGACCCGGGCCACGCCCTCGGGCGGCAGCCCGGTCGCCACGGCGAACGCGGTCACCGCGGCGGCCTCGAAGCCGTACCGCCCGAACCGTGCCACCGCCGACTGCACCGCCTCGAACGGCGGCTCGGCCAGCCCGAGCAGGGCGCCCAGCGCCCGCGCGGCCCCGTCGAAGCCGAACCCGGCCGGGTTCAGGTCGTGCCGGCTCTCCGCCGACCAGCAGGGCAGCACCGCCACGGCCCACTCCTCGCGGCCGTCCCGGGCGAACGTCCGGGTCGGCTCCTCCCGCACCGTCCACAGCGGCGTCTCGCCCAGCGGCAGGTCGAACAGCGACCGCCGGCCCGGCTCCATCCCGGCCGGGACGGTGGCCGCCGTCGCCGCGAGGTCCTGCGCGGCGGCCAGCACGTCCGCCGCGGGCACCTCCGGCGCGGCGGCCACCGACACCACCAGCAGCCCGGCGCCGCCGTCCGCCGGTCGGGCCGGCGCGGCGTGCACCGCCACGTCGCCGGCCCGCTCGGTGGTCGCCACCCAGCAGCGGTGCCCTCGCGGGGGTGTCCGCAGCACCCGCCGCAGGCGCCCCGCCCAGGCGCTGCCGGCCCCCAGCTCACCGGCCGGCGCCACCCGGAACGGGTCGGCCCAGGACACCCGGGTGGCCAGCGCGCTGGCCAGGATCAGCAGGGTGTCCGGCGTGACGGTGACCGGGAACCGCTCGATCAGGCCGGCGGTGCGCTCCCGGGCCCAGGCGTCCAGCGCCGCCTGGTCGGGCAGCGGGCCGCGCTCGGTGCGCTCGGGCAGGCCGGCCCGCCAGGCGGCGAGCTGCTCGAAGGGGGTCCGCTCCCACAGGGCGGTGGCCGCGGCGACCAGCGGGTGCGGCTCGGCGAGCAGCGCGCGGGCCGCCGCGGCGGCGTCGTCCGCGTCGGCGCCGAGCGCCTCGGTGAGGGTCGCCCGGGCCTCGCCGGTCGCCGCCGGCCCGGTCAACGCGAGCAGCAGCCAGGCGCCCAGCGGCGAGGCGACGTGGTGGGCGTCGCCGGCGGCCCGGTGCAGCCGCTCGGCGTAGTGGGCCAGGGGTTCGTGGAGAGGGTTCACCGCTCCACTGTGCCGGTCGGCGGCCCGTCCGGCACGCCGGTCAGGACCACAGTTCGAACGGTTCGTCGATCTCCTCGCCGGCCAGGAACGCCGGCAGCAGCTCCGGCAGCCGCCCCGGGTAGCAGCGGGGTTGCTCGGCCACCACGTCGGCCACCGGCCACCAGCGGAACCCGAAGTAGTCCTCCACCTCGTAGTCCAGCCGGTCCGCCTCGTCCACGTCCGGCCCCGGCCCGGGCAGCCGTACCGGAACCACCACCTCGTCCTGGAGGTGCCGCCGCTGCCGGTGCCGGAAACTGGCCCGCCGCCGCCACGTCGGCGCACCCACCTGGGCCGGCGCGACCACGATGCCGGCCTCCTCGCGCAGCTCGCGTACCGCCGCCTCGAGGTAGGTCTCCCCGGGGTCGAGCCCGCCGCCGGGCAGCTCCCACCAGGTGCCGAGCCGGGGATGGTCCGGGTCGCGGGTGTGGAACAGCAGCACCCGGTCGGTGGCGTCCAGGACCACCAGCCGGACCGCCTCCCGCTCGAACAACGGCAGGTCGTCGGGCAGCTCCGGATCCACGGCACTCCCTTCGTCGGGGCGGTGGCGACCGGCCGGGCCTGCGATGATGGCGATCATGTCGCAACTCTTCGGCGAGGTGGCCGGCGCCTACCACGAGGCCCGCCCAGGCTATCCGGCCGAGATCGTCGCGGCGATCCGCGCCTACCACGGCGGCACGCCCGAGCTGCTGGCCGAGGTGGGCGCCGGCACCGGCCTGGCCACCACCACCCTGCTCGGCCTCGGGGCGCCGACCACCTGCGTCGAGCCGGACCCCCGGATGGCCCAGGTGCTGGCCGCGCGCTTCCCCCAGGTCGAGGTGGTGACCGCGGCCTTCGAGGACTGGACCCCGCCGGCCGGCGGCGTGCCGGTGCTGGCCTGCGCCATGGCCTGGCACTGGCTCGACCCGGCCACCCGCAACCGCCGGGCGCACGACGCGCTGCGTCCCGGCGGCACGCTCGCCGTCTTCGGCCACCGCTACGACTACGTCGACCCGGGGCAGCGGGCCGCCATCCGGGCGGCGTTCGAGTCGGCCGACCCGCGCCAGCAGCACGACCGCCCCGACGACTGGTTCCGCGCCGACATCGCCGGCAGCGGCCTCTTCACCGACGTCCGGGCCCCGGTCTTCCGCCGGGACCTGCCGCTGGACACCGCGGCCTACCTCCGGCTGGTCGGCACCTTCTCGCCGCAGCTGCGCCGCCCGCCCGAGCTGCGCGAACGGGTGCTCGGCGCGGTCGGCGCGGCGATCGACGGGTTCGGGGGCATTGTGGTCCTCGACCTCCGCACCACCCTCGTCCTGGCCCGCCGGGCCGCCTGACCCGGTCGGCGCCGGCCGGTGCCGGCGCGAGCGTCACACGGCGTGCGCCTCAACCTGGCGGCCGAAGGTGACGGCTTCGCGGACGAGTCGAGGCGCCTTCTCGGCAAGCTGCGGATCCGGGCGTGCTCCCAGCGCGTCGTTGACGGTGGAGAACGCCAGCCGGAATGCGATCCACGTCGTCGCCTCGAAGATCTCCTGGTCGTGGAGACCCGCGTCGCGCAGGCGCTGCACATCGGCCTCGGTCGTGGCATTCGGATCCTGGACGACCTGACGGGACCAGGCGGCCAGCGCGTTCTCCCGCTCGGACAGGTCGGCGTCCACGCCCCGCAGCACCCGTGCGGCGGTCGCCTCGTCGCTGAGTTCGGCCAGCCTGGTGCCCCAGGCCAGCGCGCAGTAGGCGTCGTCGCGCGCAGCCGCGGTGGCGGCGACCAGCACGGCGAGCTCCCTCGGCGACAGGCCGGAACCGGCCAGGAGGTCAGCACGCACCGCCTGGAAGGACGCCAGCACGTCCGGACGCCAGCACCAGACCCGGGTGAGGTTGTTGACGTAGCCGTCGGAGGTGAGATCGCCCTCGTAGGCGGCGGTCACCGCCGGGCTCTGCGGCGGATCGGCGAGGAATGCGGCCGGACGGTTCATCGGGCCAGTGTGCGGCAGGTGGCGATCACGCAGTGACCGATCAACGACAGTTCGGATGTCACCTTGTTCTCCCGTCGTTCCGGCCGGGTCCGGATGTCGCCGAGCGTCATCCCTCGGGGTCGCGCAGTGACGTCGGGGACAGCAGCGGCTGGAGCAGGGCGTCCTCGACGATCCCCGGCGACCGCCGCGCCACCCCCGCGAGGAGGTCGGCGACCTGGACCCGTGGATCGTCGCGGGAGTCGACCATCACGAGCCCGGCCAGCGGCGATGTTCCGGCCGGCAACGCCCCGGCCTGGTCGGCGTCCGCCGCCGGCGGTCCGCAGTGGTCGGTCAGCGCCTGCCGAAGACGGGTCAACCGGTCGGCCGTGAGGGCGCTCTGCTCGTCGTGGGTCACCAGCACCTGCCGCCGGCCGCCGCTCCAGGACAGCACCGTTTCCGCCAGCGCCGGCAGCATCGGTTCCAGCGGTGGGGGGATCGACCGGTCCTCGTTGTCGAGCCGGGTCACCACGGCCCAGACGTGGGTCGGGTCGAGCGCGGTGAGGACGGCGGCGGCCGGTGTGCCGAGGCCGGTGCCCAGCAGCGCGTCCCGGGCTGCGAAGAACCGCTGCACGGCCCGGGGATCCGGCTGCCGCCGTTTGGTCCGGACCAGGTCGACGAAGGCCCCGAGGAAGACATCCCAGTCGCCGCCGGCCGAGCGGCCGGCCCGGTACAGGGCGAGAGCGGGCGGACGCTGATCCTGCGTCAGCCGGGTGCCGGCCGCGTACACCGGCTCGAACAGCAGCAGGTCGACGACCCTGGTGACGAGGAAGAACTCCTTGTCGACCAGGTGCACGGACGCGCGGCCGGTCAGCGCACCGAGGAACCACTCCCGCGCCTCGGCCGCGCCCGGGCCGCGGAGGAACTGCCCGGACTTGAATTCGTGCGGCGAGAACCGGAACCCGGACCGCAGCGTCGTGATCAGCTCGACGGCCTCGTCCACGTCCAGGTCGACACCCGCGTGCGTGATCACCGGGGCGGTCGAATGGAGCAGGTTGGTGCCCGAGAACCCCGACTCGTCACAGGCGATCTCGACGACGGCGCCGGCCACCGCGTCGATCGGCGGGAGCCCGCCCTGAAGCGGCGTCCTCACCTCCGATCTCCCACCATGCCGACCATGGTCGGTCGTGCACCACCGTCGAACAACCCAATTGCGCTCGGGACGGAGGGCATCGCGTCAGTCCGGGTCGGCGTCGACCACCTGGGCCACCTCGGCCGGCAGCGGGTACGGCCGCTCGACCGGCAGCAACGCGGCCGCGCCGGGCTCGTCGCCGGCGGTGAGGCGGGCGTGCACCGCCCGGGCCAGCGGCGTGATGTCGGTGAGGCCGACCAGCCATTCGTCGACGTAGCGGCGCGCCGCGTCGCCGGCCAGCCCCACCTGCACCGACCGGTACGGCAGCGGCGCGAGCCGCAGCGAGCGTTCCGGGTCCCACTGCACCCGCACCGGGCTGGTGCGCAGCTGCCGCCGCCAGCTCTCCCGGTCCGGGTGCCGCCGCGGGTCGTAGCCGCTGAGGCAGGCGTGCGCGAGCGCCCACTCGAAGCCGGCACGGGTGATCTCGACCGCGAGCACCCGTTCCTGGCCGGGCTTGAGGGCCCAGCCGCAGCGGTACATCATCCACCGGAACGAGGGCTTGATCCAGGTCATCCGCTCCCGCTTGAACGGCGGCACGAACCGGCCGGCGGCCAGCGCCGCGTCGGCGATCTCCGGCCGGTACGCCTGGTAGACGGTGACGGTGTCGGCGGTGAAGGCGGCCCGGACCTGGTGGCGGGGAACGGTCACCGGGGCATCGTCGCGGAGCACCGGCCCTGGCGGCCACCGGTTTCCCCGCCGTGTGCGTGCCGGGGCCGGAGGATAGGCTGCCCGCCGTGGCAGGTCTGTTGAGGAACGTGGCGTCCCGGCTCGGCCGGATCGCCGGGGGCGCGGCGTCGGCGCCCACCCGTACCGCCCGGCCGATCCCGGCCCAGGTCGCCCGGCGCCGCCAGGTCACCGCGTTGCAGCGGCGTGAGCTGGCGTACGCGCCGGAGCTGGACGGCCAGGCGGACCCGGGCGAGATCGTCTGGACCTGGGTGCCCTACGAGGACGACCCCCGCCAGGGCAAGGACCGCCCGGTGCTGGTGGTCGGGCGGCAGAGCCGCACGCTGTTCGGGCTCATGCTGTCCAGCCAGAGCGAGCGCGACGGCCAGCGGCACTGGCTGGCGCTGGGCCCGGGGGAGTGGGACCGGGACCAGCGGCCGAGCTGGGTCCGCCTGGACCGGGTGCTGACCATGCGCGAGGACAGCATCCGCCGCGAGGGCGCGGTGCTGGACCGGCGCCGGTTCGACCGGGTGGGCCAGGCGCTGCGGTCCGGCTACGGCTGGCGCTGACGGCGGTTCAGCACTCGCCGACGAGCTGGCGGGCCGCGCGGGCGGCGCCGACCGTCTTCGCCTGGTACATCGCGGCGTCGGCCCGGCACAGCGCGTCGGTGAGCTGGGTCGGCCCGTGCACCGGGGCGAGCCCGACCGAGGCGGTCACCCGCACGCTGCGGGCGCCCAGTGGGATCGGTGCGGCGAGCGCCTCGCAGAGCCGGCGGGTGGCGTGCTCGATCCAGCGCCGGTCCACCGTCGGGCTGACCAGCAGGCCGGCGAACTCGTCGCCGCCGAGCCGGGCGACCAGGTTGTCCCCGGCGAACGCGGCCAGCCGCTGCGCCACGCTGACCAGCACCTGGTCGCCGGCGGCGTGCCCGTAGCGGTCGTTGACCTGCTTGAAGTCGTCGAGGTCGAGCACGATCGCCACCAGTGGCTTGCCGGCGGCGTCGGTGAGCAGGGTGGCGGCCAGCCGGAAGAAGGCCCGCCGGTTGGGCAGCCCGGTGAGGGGGTCGTGGCTGGCCGCGTGCCGCTCGGCCGCCAGCTCGGCGTGCAGCAGCTCGATCTCGGCCTCGGCGCGCAGCGCCCGGCGGCGCAGTTGCCAGGCGGACAGCAGGGCGCCCGCTGCGGAGATGCCGGAGGCGACGGTCATCGGATCCGGCACGCGCCCTCCCTCACCGCAGTCCCGGCCTCGCCGGACGGTGCCGGGCCGGACCTGTTCTGTCTGCTCGCAACCGGGATCCGGGTAACCGAACGTGAACGTCCGGGTACACCGCACGTGCGATATCATGCTCGCTGTCCATTGCAGATGCAATAGCAGATGCACGTGCATCTCCGTCCTCAGTCGACAGCCCCGTCGCCACCCACCGCTCCTCCCCGCGGCACCGGCTGGCTCTTCCCGCGAAGGACGCCCCAATGCAACACCCCCCGAACGGCGTACCCACCACCGAGCTGCCGCCGGTGCGCTGGCAGAAGAGCCGGCGCAGCAACCCCAGCGGCAACTGCGTCGAGCTGGCCGAGCTGCCCGACGGCGGCGGTATCGCGGTCCGCAACTCCCGCCACCCCGACGGGCCGGCGCTCATCTACACGGTCGACGAGATCGCCGCGTTCGTGCTCGGTGCCCGGGACGGCGACTTCGACCACCTGATCGCTCGCCCGCCGTCCCGCTGACGGGACCGCATCCTCCGTCCGGGGGAGTTCACCTCACTGTCGGTTCATGGCATGCTTACTCCTCGGCCGGGCTGGGGCGTCCGGTCAGGACAGTCGGCAGAGGACGGTCAGGTGACGACGGTGCCCGTCGAAGGAGGCCCGGCCAGCGGCCCGACCGTGCTGCGCATGCTGCTCGGGGCGCAGTTGCGCAGGCTCCGGGAGGGCGCCGGGGTGAGCCGGGAGAGCGCCGGCTGGGAGATCCGCTCCTCCGAATCGAAGATCAGCCGCATGGAGCTGGGCCGGGTCGGCTTCAAGGAGCGCGACGTCGCCGACCTGCTCACCCTCTACGGCGTCACGACGCCCGACGAGCGGGCGGCGCTGCTGCGACTCGCCCGCGACGCCAACAGCCCGGGCTGGTGGCACCGCTACGGTGACGTGCTCCCCGCATGGTTCCAGTCCTACCTGGGGCTGGAGGCCGCCGCCGCGCTGATCCGCACCTACGAGGTGCAGTTCGTCCCGGGCCTGCTCCAGACGCCGGCGTACGCCCGGGCCGTGGTCCTGCTCGGCCACCACGGTGCCCCGCCGGCGGAGATCGACCGGCGGGTGAGCCTGCGGATGGAGCGCCAGGGGCTGCTGCGCCGCAGCGACCCGCCGCAGCTCTGGGCGGTGCTCGACGAGGCGGTGCTGCGGCGGCCGGTCGGTGGCCCCGCGGTGATGCGCGAGCAGGTGGACGCGCTCATCGCGGCGACCGCGGCGCCGCACGTCCGGCTCCAGATCGTCCCGTTCGACACCGGCGGGCACGCCGCCGCCGGCGGCGCCTTCAGCATCCTGCGCTTCGGTGACCAGGACCTGCCCGACATCGTCTACATCGAGCAGTTGACCAGCGCCGTCTACCTCGACAAGCGCGACGACCTCGACCACTACGCGGGGGCGATGGAGCGGCTCTGCGGCGAGGCCGCGCCGCCCGAGCGCACCCCCGAGCTGCTGTCGCGCATCCGCGACGAGCTCTACCCGGCCTGATCGCGCCGGTTTCCCGTTGACGCCCGCCGCGCGGCGGAGTAGCTTCTGAATCGATACAGTACTGAATCGATCCAGAAGGGCAGAACGGTGAAGCCGACCCTGCAGGACGTCGCGAACGCGGTGGGCGTCTCCCGCAGCACCGTGTCCAACGCCTACAGCCGGCCCGACCAGCTCTCCGCCGCGCTGCGGGCGAAGATCCTCGACGCCGCGCGCCGCCTCGGCTACCCGGGCCCCGACCCGACCGCCCGCTCGCTGCGCCGCGGCTTCGTCGGCGCCATCGGCGTCCTGTTCACCTCCGAGCTGTCCTACGCCTTCACCGACCCGTTCGCGGTGCGCTTCCTCGCCGGCGTCGGCGAGGTGGCCGAGCGGCACGGCGCCAGCCTGCTGCTGGTGCCGCTGCCCCGCGAGCGCGACCGCGCCCGGGCCGCCGTGGACAACGCCGCGGTCGACGGCTTCTGCGTCTACTGCGTGGGCGACGAGGAGCACGTCCTCGGGGCGATCCGCGACCGGGGGCTGCCCCTCGTCACCACCGCCCCCGAAGCGGCCGCCCCCGCCGACCGCTTCGTCGGCATCGACGAACGGGCCGCCGCCCGATCCGTCGCCGCCCACGTCGCCGGCCTCGGGCACCGGCGGGTGGCCCTGCTCGGCGACACCGTGCTGCCCGACGCGCCGCCCGGGCCGCTGCGGCTGGCCGGCCCCGGCGACGCCCCCCGCCCCACGACCCACGGCCGCCTCGCCGGCTTCGCCGACGCGTTCGCCGCCGCCGGCGTCCCGTGGCCGGCCATCACCGTGGTCAACGCCGCCGGCAACAGCCGGGCGGCCGCCGCCGCGGCCATCGCCCCGGTGCTGGCCGGGGACGATCCCCCCACGGCCGTGCTGGCCTGCTCCGACGTGCTGGCGCTCGGGGTGCTCGACGCGGCCGGCCCGCACCCGGGCCTCTCGGTCACCGGCTTCGACGACATCGCCGAGGCCGCCGCCGCGGGGCTGACCACCGTCCGGCAGCCGGCCGAGGAGAAGGGCCGGCTCGCCGCCGCACTGCTGCTGGAGCCGCCCGCCGACCCGGCCGACGGCCACCTTCTGCTCCCCACCGACCTCGTTGTCCGGACCTCGACCGGTCCCGTCCCCAGGAGTTGACCATGGAACACTCCACCGGTTTCGTCCTCGCCGTCGACGCCGTGACGCGGCACGTGAACTCCGCCCGTCCCGACGCCCCGGTCCGCCCCGACCGGCCGCGCGCACCCCGGCTGGCACCCACCCGGCTGGCCGCCGCGGCGGCCCTGCGCCGCCTCGCCGACCGGATGGAACCCCGCCCGGCGGCCCGTCCCAGTTGCCCGTCCTGACCCACGGCTGGTGGTCGGCGCCACCCCGTTCGGCCCCGGAACCGCCCGATCGGCACCGAACCGGGCACCGGGTTGGTGGGCCGGCCCTCCGGCCAGGCAGACTGGACCACCATGTCGCCGTTCACGCCGTCGCTGCGCCTGCACGACCGGTACGTCCTGCGCGAGCGCATCGGGCTCGGCGGGATGTCCGAGGTGTGGCGCGCCGACGACGAGGTCCTGCACCGCCCCGTCGCGGTCAAGGCCCTCGCCACCCAGCTCGCCGCGGACCCGCAGCTGCGCGCCACCATCCAGCGCGAGGCCCGCGCCGCGGCGCGGCTCACCCACCCGCACGTGACCCAGGTGTACGACTACGGCGAGGCCACCCTGCCCGACGCCTCGGTGGTGCCCTACCTGGTCATGGAGCTGGTCGAAGGGCAGACCCTCGCCGACCGGCTGACCCGCGGGCCGCTCGCCTGGCCCGAGGCCGTCCGGCTGGCCGGCCAGGTCGCCGCCGCCCTGGCCGCCGCGCACCGGATCGGTGTGGTGCACCGCGACATCAAGCCCGGCAATGTGATGCTCACCGAGACCGGGGCCAAGGTGCTCGACTTCGGCATCGCCACCCTGGCGGGCCCGCGGCACCCCCTGGCCGGGCAGACCGGCGAGCTGTTGATGGGCACCCCGGCCTACTTCGCGCCGGAACGGATGACCCCTGGCCCGGCGAACCCGGCCAGCGACGTCTACGCCCTCGGCGCCCTGCTCTACCGCACCCTCACGGGGCGCGCCCCGCTGCCCGTGCAGACCTGGGACGACGTGCTCGACGTGCAGGCCCACCGGCCCTCCGTGCCGCCGCTGCGCATCCCCGGCCTCCCCGCCGACGTCGCCGAACTCACCCTGGCCTGCCTGGCCGTGGACCCGGCTCGGCGCCCCACGGCCGCCCAGCTCGCCACCCGGCTCGGCGCCGGCCAGCCGGCCGACCCGCCGACCGCGATCCTGCCCACCGTGCCCCGGCCGGAACACCCGCCGACGCTGATCGAGCGGGCCTCCCGCCCGGTCCCGCCGCCGCCCGCGCGGCCGGCCGCCCGGTCGAACCGGCTCCTCGGGGCGCTGGTCGCCGCCGGGGTGGTGCTGCTGCTCGCCCTCGTCGGCACGCTGCTGCTCGACCACGACTCCGGCACGCCGACGGGCACCGGGCCGGTCACCGGCCTGTCCACCGACCCGTCGACGGGCACGCCGGCCGACGAGCCGAGCCCGTCGACGCCGTCCGGGCCGGCCACGTCCAGCCCCGCCGACGCCCGGCCCGCGCCGGTCACGCTGCGCCAGCTCGCCGCCCAGTTCGCCGACGTCGTCGACCAGGCCGTAGCGGACCGCAGGATCGACCGGAAGACCGCGAACGACCTGCGCGAGAAGGCCGCCGAGCTCGACCGCGGCAAGCCCAAGGATCGGGCCAAGCGCATCGACGACCTGCGCGAGCGGATCGACGAGCTGGCCGAGGACGGCAAGCTCGACGACGGCACCGCCGCCGCCCTCCAGGACCTGCTCGACGCCTACGCGGGGCTACGCGGGGACGGCCGGGGCGAGGGCTGAGCCGCCCGCCTCCGGTCAGCCGCACCGGTTCGGGCCGGTCGGCAGGCAGGGGTTGGCTCGTCCGGCAGGCCACCCGCACAGCGTCGGGTCCGGCCGGCCTGGAGGGGTTGGCCCGCCCGGCTCTGGGCAGCCGTACCGGTTCGGGGCCGGCCGCGTGCAGGAATTGGCTCGCCCGGGTCGGGTCAGCCGGCCGCGGCGCCGGCTCCTGTGCGAGTTGAGCCCCCGCTCAGGCGAGCTGCACCGGGTCGCCAGCCCGGACCAGGCCGGCGCGCACCACCTGGGCGTACGCGCCCACGCACGGCTGTGGCGCCAGCCCGTCCAGCGGCACCACCCGGTTCAGCCGGGCGGGGACGCGCAGCGCCTCCGGGTCGCGGGGGAGCGAGCCGTGCGCCAGGGTCGGCACCGCGCAGCGGGGCGTACGGGCCAGCACCCGCAGCACCAGGTCGTCGCCGATCCGCAGCTCCCGGCCCGGCCAGTCGTTCTCCTCGAACCCGGCGCCAGCAGTCTCCAGCACCAGGTTCGGCCGGTACCGCACCGGGTCCACGGCGCCGGACGGCAGCTCCGCGCCGATCCGCCGCAGCGTCGCGGTGGTGAGCAGGTGTACCGGGGCGAAGTCGACGAGCCCGCCCGGCGGCGCCGCGCCCCCGAGCCGCCCCTCCTCGACCGGCACCGGCACCGCCACCCCCGCGGCGAGCACCTCCTCCGGACGGGACCGTTCGAGCACCGCGTCGGGCGGCGGGGTGTCGGTCAGTGTCACCGGCGCGCCGAGCACCTCGGAGAGCACGTCGTCCACCCCGTCGTCGCCGACTGCGACGCTCCGGCCGTCGGGCAGCGTGATCCGCACCGCGCCGTCGCCGCCGGTGGCCCGCAGCGTGGTCAGCGCCCGCCACCGGTACGGGTTCTTCGCGCTCGCCACCCGCCCGGTCTCCCGGTGCAGCAGGGCGAGCCGCCGATCCCCGGCCAGCCCGGCCGCGTCCACGGCCACCGCATCGAGGTCCTCACCCAGCAACGACTTCACGGGATAACGCCGGATGCCGAGGACCCGCCCGATCACCGGGCACCCGCCACCCGGACCGTCGCCTCGACCATGGCGGCCGCCTCGGGCAGCCGGGCCGCCTCGAGCGGTCCCAGTCCGGTCCGCCGCGCGACGGCCTCCGCCACCGGCGCCAGCGGCCCCGCCTCGGCCACGTATGCCGACAGCACCTCGGCCGCCGCTGCCCGCAGCGGGAAGGAACGGTCCACCGCGGCCTCGGCGATGATCAGCGCGGTCACCGCCCGGTCCAGCGCGGGCGACCCCTCGGTGGCGTTGGCCCAGTCGATGACGACCGGGCCGGCCGGTGTGAGGAGCACGTTCTGCGCGTGCAGGTCGAGGTGCAGGAGCCGGACCGCCGGATCGGCCGAGCGGGGGGCGGGCAGCGCGTGCAGCCGGGCGTGCAGGTCGGCCAGCAGACCCGCCCCCGAGCGCGGCGTGACCTCACCCGCGACGATCGCTTCGAACAGGGTCCGGCCGGCCACCCGGTCGAGCACCAGGTCGGGACCCTCGGCGTGGTGCACCCGCGGCACCGGGTAGCCGGCGGCGTGCAGGTGGCGCATGACCTCGGCCTCCGCGCGCACGTCGCCACGGTCCCGGTACCGGCGCAGCACCCGGTCGCCGTCGAGGGCGTACACGTCGGCGGTCCGGCCGGAGGCCAGGGGAGCGGTCGCCGGAGTGCCCGGATCCATGGGGCCGCCGTCGGCGGGCCGGACGGCGCCCCTGGCCGGAGTGACCGCCATCGTCTTCTCCTTCTCGGGGCCGTCGGCCCCACCGGCACACCATAGGCGGCCCGTCCGACACCGGGGCCGTACTCAGTGGACGGTCGCCCGGGGCCGACCCTTTCGAGGCGCGTCGTACAGCGGCGTAGATGTCGCCCGCCCGCCTGGTTTCGTGGTCGCCGGGCACGCCGCCCCGTAACGTTGTCGGATGATCGGAAACGCGCAACTCCTCGTCGGTCCCCGGGTGGCGGCCCCGCGCGCCGCGGAGCCGGCCGGCGAAGGACCCGTCGGCTGGGTCACCGGCCTGGTCGAACGGCTCGGCGGCCCAGGGGCCGGCCTCGCGGTGGCCCTGGAGAACCTCTTCCCGCCCATCCCCAGCGAGGTGATCCTGCCGCTGGCCGGGTTCACCGCGAGTCAGGGGCGGATGAGCCTCGTCGGGGCGATCGCGTGGACGACCCTCGGGTCGGTGCTGGGCGCCCTGGCCCTCTACCAGATCGGCGCGGCTCTCGGCCGGAATCGGATGCGGGCCCTCGTGGGCCGTCTGCCGCTGGTCAAACTGGAGGACGTCGACCGCACCGAGGCCTGGTTCCTCCGGCACGGGGTCAAGGCGGTGTTCTTCGGCCGGATGATTCCGATCTTCCGCAGTCTCGTGTCCATCCCGGCCGGCGTGGAACGGATGCCCGTACCGGTCTTCCTGCTCTTCACCTCGCTGGGCAGCCTCATCTGGAACAGCGCCTTCGTGCTGGCCGGCTACCTGCTCGGCGAGAACTGGCACGTCGTCGAGTCGTACGTCGGGACGCTGCAGAACGTGGTCATCGTGGTCTGCGTGGGCGCCGTCGGCTGGTTCGTGGTCAGCCGCGTGCGCCGGGCGCGTCGCCCCCGCCCCGCCCCGGCCGAGCCGCCCCGCGGCACCCTGTACCGGGGCGGCTGGTGGACCCCCGAGGAGCCCGACGACCGCTGATCACTCGCAGCACACCCGGGCCGCCACCACCCCGCGAACTGCTGCGAGCGGGCGCGTGTCGCCCGCTTCAGCGGACGGATGTCCGTTTCGCACCCCACCGACGTCTTCCGCGACGCGGCCTCCTCGCGATCTTGGAGAGTTTCCGTTCGAGAGGAACAGAAACTCTCCAAGATCGGGTCACGGGTGCGCTGCTCCCGGCGTGACACACGGGCAGAATGTCCGGTTCACGCGCTGGTCGACTGGTGAGTGGAACGCTGTGGGTGTCTCCGGGGCCGGGATGCACCCATGGTGTTCCACCGACCGTCGTGGTGTGGGCGGGGTGTCCGTTTCGTGGGGTGGCCGGTGGCACCCGGGCGGTGGAATGGCGGGTGGGTGGGGGTCGTTGTACCCGGTGCACGACCGAGGAAGGGCGGCCCGCCGGCGCGGGTGTCCCGGGCCCGGAATGATGGCGGGTCGCCGGTCGTTGTACATGGTCCCGGCGCGACGAAGAGGCTTCGCCCCGCGCGCTGGATGATCCCCCAAGACTTTTCTTGAGCGCCTGACGGTGCTTGCGCACGGCCGACCCCCATCGGCGTGTGCGCCAACCCCCGAATGGAGCTATCCCCATGAACTCGATGCTGCGTAAGAGCGTGCTGGGTATTGCTGGTCTGGCTTTCACCGGTGGCGTGTTCGCCGGTCCGGTCGCCGCTCACGCCGACGCCCGCCCGGTCGAGGGCAAGCCGGTCGCGGTCGCGACGGTGCAGGGCGCCCAGTCGAAGATCGACCTGAACGGTGAGCAGACCGCGAACGCCAAGGCGATCATCGCCGCGACGAAGAAGGCCGGTCTGCCGGAGCGGGCCGCGGTCATCTCGATCGCCACGAGCCTGCAGGAGTCGAAGCTGGAGAACCTCGGCCACCTCGGCGACAAGAACGATCACGACTCGCTGGGCCTGTTCCAGCAGCGCCCGAGCTCGGGTTGGGGCACGCCGGAGCAGATCACCGACCCCGAGTACTCGACCCTGGCTTTCCTGAAGGGTCTGAAGCAGGTTGACGGCTGGCAGGACATGCCGCTGACCGAGGCCGCCCAGACCGTGCAGGTCTCGGCCTACCCGGATGCGTACGCGCAGTGGGAGCAGCAGGCCGCCGACATCGTGGCCCACCACTGGAACAGCTGAGCCACCGCGCTGGCCGGCACCCCGAACAGGGGTGCCGGCCAGCGGCGTCAGCAGGGCGCGTACAGGCGACGCGTACCCGAGCCTGCGGCCCAGGCGGCCGGGTCGCTGAACCGGCAGCCCAAGTCCGGCGCCGACACCGCCTTCCGATCGGTGACCGCGTCGCCGGCCGGGCGCTTGCCGGTGCGTACCCAGGACACGAGGTCGTCCCAGGCGGCGCCGGCCTCGGCCGGGCTGAACTCGCAGTGCTGCGCGGCCCGGATCGCCCGCTGGACGACCAGCCGGCTGCGGCCGTGCCACGCGACGTCCCGGGCGTAGGCCTGCTCCATGCTGAACGGTACGAAGAGGTCGCCGAGGTCGTGCAGGCTGAGCACCGGCACGGTGGGCCGGCCGCTGATCCGCGGCACCTCGGTCAGCGTCGGGGACAGCCGCTGCCGCACGTTCTCCGGGGCGACCCGCTGCACCGTGGCGTTGACGTTCACGGGGCTGTTCGGCGAGTACCGGGTGAGCAGGTTGGTGGCGAGCTGCCCGGGCCGCTGGGCGGGGGAGTCGCCGCCGTCGGTGGTGGTGATGCTGAACAGGAAGTCCTTCCAGACCGCGAAGGCGGCGTCGGCGCCGGGCCGGGGACCTCCGGACCGCTCGACGGTGATTGCCCGCAGCTGCTTGCCGAGGTCGTTGGTGGTGTCCGGGCCGCCCGGCTTCAGCTCCGCCAGCCCGAGCGCCGCCTGGATGCGCGGCACCGCGTTGGTCAGATAGTCGTCCGGCGTCGGGTACGCGCGTACCCCGGCGATGGCCTGCGCGGCCAGGTTGTAGTCGAGGAAGAAGTCGAACAGCTCGTGGTCGCCGAGCACCCCGCACATCGGCAGCGCGCCGTCGTAGTAGCCCGGGTACTGCTCCAGCGAGCGGCCGATGATGTGCCCGCCCATGGAGACGCCGGCGATGAGCACCCGCTTCGGCCGCTTCACCGTGCCGGCGAACAGGTCGGCCAGCGCCCGGGTGCCGAGCACGCCGGAGCGGATGTCGTAGCCGTTGCGGTCGTAGGAGGACGACGCCCAGGCGTACCCCTGTGCCAGCATCCGCTGCCGCAGGTCGTAGCCGGGCGGCTCGGGGGCGAGCACGGTGCCCTGGCCGCGGTAGCCGTGCGCCCACATCACGAGATCGCCGTTCCACTTCGCGGGGGTCTCGATGATGTAGCCGGCGTGCGCGTGCACGCCCTGCCGGACGGTGGTGGCGGCGCCGTCGATGACGAGCGGCGCGAGGGGCGGGTTGCTGATGGTGTAGCCGGGCAACGGCTGGCTGCCGTCGTCGGCGGCGAGGGCGGGCGCGGCGCCGGCGAGGCCGACCGTGAGGGTGAGGGCCGCGCCGGCCGCGAGCAGCCGGCGCAGGAGGCGGGTGGATGAGGTCAGCATCGGTGCTCCCCCGGGGACGGGTGCCGCCCCGGGACGGGGGCGGCCAGGCGGGACGGATGCCTACCGGCCGGTAGCGCCCTGAACCTAGGCCGGGGGCTCGAAGCCTGTCAATCGTTGACTGACCGAACGGTCAGCGAGGATCGCCCGGTCCGCCCACAGTGGCCGCTCACACCAGGCCGTGCGCCAGCATCGCCTCCGCCACCCGCCGGAACCCGTTGATGTTCGCCCCGGCCACGTAGTCGCCCGGCAGCCCGTACTCCTCGGCGGTCGCCCAGCAGCGGGCGTGGATGTCCCGCATCGTCTCCCGCAGCCGCTGCTCCGACTGGGCGAACGTCCACGAGTCGCGGCTCGCGTTCTGCTGCATCTCCAACGCGCTCACCGCCACCCCGCCGGCGTTGGCGGCCTTGCCCGGGGCGAACCGCACCCCGGCCCGGCCCAGGATCCGCACCGCCTCCGGCGTGGTCGGCATGTTCGCCCCCTCGACCACCGCGACACAGCCGCCGGCCACCAGGGCCGCGGCCTCCGCGCCGCCGATCTCGTTCTGCGTCGCACAGGGCAGCGCCAGATCACAGGGCACCTCCCAGACGGTACGACCGGAGACCGCGACCGCGTGCGGCACGTGCCGGACGTAGTCGTCGAGGCGGGCCCGGCGCTCCTCCTTCAGCTCGCGCAGCAGGGAAAGGTCGATGCCCTTCTCGTCCAGCACGTAGCCGTCCGAGTCCGAGCAGGCCACCACCGTCCCGCCGAGCTGGTGCACCTTCTCGACCGCGTAGATCGCCACGTTGCCGGAGCCGGAGACCACCACCCGCTTGCCGTCCAGACTGTCCCCGGTCTGCCGGAGCATCTCCTCGGCGAAGAAGACCGCCCCGTAGCCGGTCGCCTC
The DNA here is from genome assembly GCF_900091435.1 of Micromonospora chaiyaphumensis. Classification (GTDB taxonomy): domain Bacteria; phylum Actinomycetota; class Actinomycetes; order Mycobacteriales; family Micromonosporaceae; genus Micromonospora; species Micromonospora chaiyaphumensis. Next base: position 254,728 of record NZ_FMCS01000007.1, on the reverse strand, counting down.
GCGCCGCACCTGCGCGCCCCCGTACGACAGGCCCTTGCCGGTGAGCACGCCGGACTCGTACCGGTTGGTGATCCGCTTGTACTGGCCGAACAGGTAGCCGATCTCCCGGCCACCCACCCCGATGTCCCCGGCCGGCACGTCGGTCTGCGCGCCGATGTGCCGGTACAGCTCGGTCATGAAGCTCTGGCAGAACCGCATCACCTCGCGGTCCGAGCGGCCCTTCGGGTCGAAGTCCGCACCGCCCTTGCCGCCGCCGATCGGCAGGCCGGTCAGCGCGTTCTTGAAGATCTGCTCGAAGCCGAGGAACTTCACGATCCCCAGGTAGACCGACGGGTGGAAGCGCAGCCCGCCCTTGAACGGGCCGAGGGCGCTGTTGAACTCCACCCGGAAGCCGCGGTTCACCCGGACCCGGCCGTGGTCGTCCTCCCACGGCACCCGGAAGATGACCTGCCGCTCCGGCTCGCAGATCCGCTCGATGACGCACGCGTGCGCGTACTCGGGGTGGCGGGCCAGGGCCGGTCCGATGCTCTCCAGCACCTCCCGGACGGCCTGGTGGAACTCGGGCTCACCCGGGTTCCGCTTGACCACGTTCGCGAACACCGTCTCGACGGTCTCCGGCATCACGGACACGCCCCTTCCGGTCCCGGTGCCGGCCTCGTCGCCGCACCGTCCCGGGGTACGGATCGTCGCCGCCGTCCGGTTCACTGGTCGGGTGGACGAGTTGATCTGGAAGACGGCGAGGGACGCCCGTGCCTGGCTGGACGCCGCCAACGGCACCGGGGACGCGGAGCTGACCGCCCGGCTCCTCAAGCTCACCGAGGAAACGGGAGAGGTGGCCGCCGCCTGGATCGGGGTGCTCGGCCAGAACCCCCGCAAGGGTGTCACGCACACCCGCGAGGAGGTGGCCGCCGAACTGGCGGACGTGGCGTTCACCGCCCTGGTGGCGATCGAAAGCCTGGGCCTGGACGCCCAGACCCTGCTGTCCGCCTGCGCCGAGAAGGCCCGCACCCGCCTGAGCTGACCGGTGAGTGGAACGCTGCGGCCTCCGCCTGACTCCCGGCCCGTGCCACCTCCCGGCCCGTGCCACCTCCCGGCCCGTGTCACCTCCCGGCCCGTGCCACCTCCCGGCCCGTGCCCCCTCCCGGCCCGTGCCCCCTCCCGGCCCGTGCCGACCTCCTGGCCCGTGCCACCTCCGGCACACGCCCCAGGGATACGCGGACGGCCGGCTCCCACCGGGCTTCGCCCGGCTACCGGCGCCCAGACCGGCCGACCACGCACACCCGGCCCGTTCGCCCGCCCGGTGTCCGACTGCGTCGAGTGTCCGGTTCGCGCCCGGCCTCGCCCCGCTGGGTGGAACGTTATGGATGTCTCCGGGGTCGGGACACCTCCATACCGTTCCACCGACCGTGCCGGGCCGGGTGAAGTCCGTTTCGCGCCGTCGCTCGGGCGTGGGTGGAACGCCCCATGGGTGTTCCCGGGCCCGGATACACCCGTGGTGTTCCACCGACGGTCGTGGCCTGGCAGGATTGTCCGTTTCGCGGCGGTGATCGGCGGCATCCCGGCGGCGGAATGGCCGGTGGGCGGGGGTCGTTGTACCCGGTGCACGACCGAGGAAGGCGCCCCGCCCAGCGGGGTGACCGGCCCCTCCGGGAACCGCCCCGCCAATCAAGGTGGGTGTACCGCCCGGAATGATGGTGGGCCGCCGGTCGTTGTACATGGTCCCGGCGCGACGAAGTGGCTTCGCCCCGCGCGCCGATGATCCCCCAAGACTTCTTTGAGCGCCTGACGGTGCTTGCGCACGGCCGACCCCCATCGGCGTGTGCGCCAACCCCCAAGGAGCTTTGTCATGAACTCGATGCTGCGTAAGAGCGTGCTGGGTATTGCTGGTCTGGCCTTCACCGGTGGGATCTTCGCCGGTCCGGTCGCCGCCCACGCCGACGCTGCCCCCGTGCAGGGCACCAAGCCGGCCGCGGTGGCGAGCGTGCAGGGCGCCCAGTCGAAGATCGACCTGAACGGTGAGCAGACCGCGAACGCGAAGGCGATCATCGCCGCGACGAAGAAGGCCGGTCTCCCGGAGCGGGCGGCGGTGATCTCGATCGCCACGTGGTTGCAGGAGTCGAAGCTGGAGAACCTGGGCCACCTCGGCGACCGGAACGATCACGACTCGCTGGGCCTGTTCCAGCAGCGCCCGTGCTGGGGTTGGGGTTCGCCGGAGCAGATCACCGACCCCGAGTACTCCACCCTGGCGTTCCTGAAGGGCCTGAAGCAGGTCGACGGCTGGCAGGACATGCCGCTGACCGAGGCCGCCCAGACCGTGCAGGTCTCGGCCTACCCCGACGCCTACGCCCAGTGGGAGCAGCAGGCCACCGACATCGTCGCCCACAACTGGAACAGCTGAGCCACCGCGCTGGCCGGCACCCCGAACAGGGGTGCCGGCCAGCGGCGTCTTCGGAAGTCAAGGACGGCGAAGGACCACGACGGGCTGGGGGCGAGGGTGACCGGCGCAGGGATCAAGCCTGACTGCCCGGAGCCGGTCACCCTCGCCCCCAGCCCTGACCGCAACCAACGACCAGCAAGAACCAGACCCGGAGCAGGGCGAACGCGACGAGCCCCGCGCGTACAGTCAGGCAGGTGGACCGTACCGAATCCCTGCCCGCGCAGACCCTCCCACCCGGCGTGGGCTCCACGGACCCCGGCAGTGTGCTGCTGCCCGGGCACGACGTGCCGTTGGGGCGTTACACGACGGTGCGCCGGCTGCTGCCGCAGCGGCAGCGGCGGCTCGTCGGCGCCTGGTGCTTCGTCGACCATTTCGGACCGGACGACGTGGCCGAGCGCCCCGGCATGGAGGTGCCGCCGCACCCGCACACCGGCCTGCAGACGGTCACGTGGCTGCTCGACGGGGAGATCCTGCACCGGGACAGCCTGGGCAACGTCCAGCCGATCCGCCCCGGCCAGCTCAATGTGATGACCTCGGGGCACGGCATCGCCCACTCGGAGCGCTCGCCCCTGGTGCACCCGCCGCTCATGCACGGCGTGCAGCTCTGGGTGGCGCTGCCGGACCCGGCCCGGGCCGGCGCGGCCGACTTCGCCCACCACGCCGAGCTGCCCCGCTGGAGCGACGGCGACCTGGACGTCACCCTGCTCGTCGGCGAGGTGGGCGGGGAGCGCTCCCCGGCCGTGGTGTACACCCCGCTGGTCGGGGCGCAGCTCGAGGTCCGGGGTCCGGCGGCGGCCACGCTGCCGCTGCGCCGCGACTTCGAGTACGGGCTGCTCGCCATGTCCGGCTCCGCGGAGGTGGACGGGGTGGCCTTCGCGCCCGGAGCGCTGCTCTACCTGGGCGCCGGCCGGGACGCGCTGACCCTGCGGGCCGCCCCGGGCAGCCGGCTGCTGCTGCTCGGCGGCACCCCGTTCGAGGAGCCGCTGGTGATGTGGTGGAACTTCGTGGGCCGCTCGCACGAGGAGGTCGCGGCCGCCCGCGAGGACTGGATGGCGGGCCGGCGGTTCGGCACGGTCGCCGACGACGCGGCGCCTCCGCTGCCCGCCCCGGCGTTGCCCACCACCCGGCTCAAGGCGCGGGACCGGCACGGCACCACGCTCGGCTGAATGCCCCGCCCCGCCCGGGGTAGACGGCGGGCATGCCCACCACCAGTGCGATTTCCAGTGTCGAGGACAAGAAGCGGCTGGTCCGCCGGCTCGCCGGGGACGGGCGGGGGTTCGCCGAACGGTACGGGTTCCGGGTCACGAACAACCCGTCCCAGCTGTTCCAGGTGCTCTACCTGTCCGTTCTGCTCGCCCGTCGGGGCGACTTCCACAAGGCGGTCGACGCCGCGACGGGGTTGCGGGACGCCGGCTGGGACAGCGCGGCCCGGCTGGCCCGCTCGCTGCACGCCGACCGGGTCGCTGTGCTGCGCGCGGCCGGGCAGCGCGGCGACGTGGACAAGCTCGCCGCCACGCTCGGTGACCTGGCGCAGAACGTGGTCGACGCGTACCGGGGCGATTTGCGCCGGCTCCGCACCGAGGCGCACCAGGATCCGGCCCGGGAGCGGCGACTGCTGACCGCGTTGCCCGGGGTGGACGACGAGGTGGCCGACCTGTTCCTGCGCGAGGCGCAGGCGGTGTGGCGGGAGGTGGCGCCGGTGGCCGACCGGCGGGCGCTCGCCGCGGCGCGCCGGCTGGGGCTGGGCCGCTCCGCCGACGACCTGGCCGGGCTGGCCGGCAGCGGCGAGTCGGAGCGGCTGGCGTGGCTGGTGGGTGCGCTGGCCCGGGTGGACCTGGAGAAGCGGTACGCCGAGCTGTCGGCCTGACGTGCCGACCGCCACATTCCCGCGATACTCACCCGTTCGGCTGATGCCCTGTCGTATGATGATCGTGGCAGCGATGCCCGCCCGGTTCGGGCGAACATCCACCGCCTGTCGGTCGCGACCCGGTTCGGGCGCGGACCGGCGGGGACAGGTGCTGCGTGGCGCCCCAGGTCGCGGTTCGTGACCCGGGGCGCCCGCCTGTCTCCGGGGCCCACTGGGCCGGGGGCTCACTGGGCGAGGCTGGCGAGCAGGTTCACCGTGGCGGCGATGATGACCGCGCCGAACAGGTACGACAGCAGCAGGTGCCGCAGCGCCGTGCGGCGCATCTCCGAGCTGCAGAGGTCGGTGTCGGAGACCTGGAAGGTCGCGCCGACGGTGAAGCCCACGTACGCGAAGTCGGAGAAGCGCGGTGGCTCGTCCTGGTGGAAGTTGATCCCGCCCGGCTCACCGCTGTAGTACAGCCGGGCGTACCGGGTGGTGTAGACGGTGTGCACCACGAACCAGGCGACCACGATGCTCAGCACGCCGAGGGCGCCGTAGAGGTCCCGGAGCAGTCCGGGCTGGAGGCTGTGCGTGGTGGTCAGCACCATGCCGACCGCGAGCAGGCTGGCCAGGCAGGCGGCCAGCAGCAGGGCGTCACGGGTGGCCCGGTTGGGATCCTCCAGCTTCGCCAACCGTGCGGTCCGCTCGGCGTCCAGCCGGGACAGCCGTCCCCACTGCAGTGCCAGCCAGCTCAGCGCGGCCGCGTCCCATCCGACCAGCGGGGCGAGGGCCGGCCTGAGCATGACGACGGCGGCACCGGCGGCGATGCCGCCGACCAGCGCCATCACCACGAGCTGGAGCGCCGCCGGCACGTGCCCGTGGACCCGGCCGGCCGTCCAACGCGGCACCGAGCGGGGTCAGATGCCGCGCAGGTGCTGCGAGACCCGCGGGTGCCGGTCCCGGGCCTGCGCCGCGCGCTGGGAGCGGCCCACCTCCGGGGCGGCGTCGATGCCGGCCGAGCGGGCCACCTCGGTGCCGTTGGCGTAGTCCACCGGCGGCAGCGCCCGCAGCGCCTTCAAGACCTCCGGCGGCGCGCCCTCCCGTTCGGCCTCCTGGATGACGTCGTCCTTGCCGGCCGGATAGTCCAGCGCGGACAGGTACTCGAGGACGTCCGTGTAACTCGCCATGGGTGGGGCTCCTCGCGCCTGTAGTTGCGGTCACGACCGGCGGCGGTTACCCGCCGGACCGCGGGTCACGCCCCCGCGGCCGGTGGAAAAACGCCGGCGTTTCCGGGCCGCCGTGACGGGTAGCCGCGCGGTGCTGAGCACCGAAGGGGGTACCACGCATGCACTACCTCACCTTCGTCGGCCGGGTGGCGCGACGTACCGGAGCGTCGCAGGAGTTGGCGGCGGAGCTGACGCGGGCCACGCTGGCGACCCTCACCGACCGGTTGACCGGCGGCGAGGTGCTGGACCTCGCCGCGCAGCTGCCGAAGCCCCTCCAGGGGCTGCTCAAGCCGGATCCCCGCGCCGAGGCGGCCGACCGCTTCGGGGCCGCCGAGTTCGTCGCCCGGGTGTCCGTGCGGGCCGGCGTCGACGAGGCGACCGCCCGGAACGGGGTGCGCGCCGTCTTCTGCACCCTGCGCGAGGCGATCAGCGGCGGGGAGTTCCAGGACGTGGTGGTCCAACTGCCGCGCGACTTCCGGGACATGGTGGAGCCCGCCCTGGCGCCCGCTACGGCCCGCCGCTGACCCGACGGGCCCGGCCCCGTCAGGCGACCGTGCCCGAGCCGCGCAGGGCGGCGATCCGCTCCGCGTCGAGGCCGGTCTCGGCCAGCAGCTCGTCGGTGTGCTCACCGGTGCGCGGCGGCGGTCGGCGTACCGAGGTGGGGGTCGCCGAGAAGCGCGGCGCGGGGGCCGGCTGGGCGACCCCGTCGGGCGCGACGAAGACTTCCCGGGCGGCCAGGTGCGGGTGCTCCGGGGCCTCGGCCCAGTCGAGTACCGGCGCCACGCAGGCGTCCGAGCCGGCCAGCAGCGCGGCCCACTCGTCCCGGGTGCGGGTGCGGAACAGCCGCGCCCAGGCCGCCCGCAGCGCCGGCCAGTTCGCCGGGTCGTGCCGGTCGGGCGCCTCGTCGCCGTCGAGCGGGAAGCCGGTGAGCCGGACCAGCTCGTCGTAGAACCGTGGCTCCAGCGCGCCCACCGCGAGGTGCCGCCCGTCGGCGCACTCGTACGTGTCGTAGAAGGGCGCGCCCCCGTCGAGCAGGTTCACGCCGCGCGGGTCCTGCCACATGCCGGCGTGCCGCAGCGCGTGGATCTGGGTGGCCAGCACCGACACGCCGTCCACGATGGCCGCGTCGACCACCTGGCCGGGGGCGCCGGCGCGGACCGCGTACAGCGCCGCGACGACGCCGAGGGCCAGCATCATCCCGCCGCCGCCGAAGTCGCCGAGCAGGTTCATGGGCGGCACCGGGCGTTCGCCGGCCCGGCCGACGCCGTGCAGCGCGCCGGTCAGCGCCAGGTAGTCGATGTCGTGGCCGGCCGTCTGGGCGAGCGGTCCGTCCTGCCCCCAGCCGGTCATCCGCCCGTACACCAGTTTGGGGTTGACGGCGTGGCAGTCGTCCGGGCCGAGGCCGAGCCGCTCGGTGACGCCCGGCCGGAATCCCTCGACGAGCGCGTCCGCCCCGGCGACCAGGGCCAGCACCACCTCGCGCCCCTCCGGGGTCTTGAGGTCGACGGCGATCGAGCGGCGGTTGCGGTTGAGCAGGTCGCCCGGGATGTCGCCGAAGCCCCCGCCGCCGATCCGGTCCACCCGCACCACGTCCGCGCCGAGGTCGGCGAGCATCATGGCGGCGAACGGCCCGGGCCCGATGCCGGCCAGCTCGATCACCCGTACGCCGGTCAGCGGCCCGTTGGTCATCGCGTCACCATAGGGCTCCGGCTGCCCGGGCACCATGCCCCACCGCCCCGCACAGCGGTTGACCAGGGCAATCATCCGCGTCGAAACTTGGCGTGCGGGTTGAGGTTGCCCTAACCTTGGAGCCGCGAGGGGAGTACTTCCCACGAACCATTCCGGTCAGTACGGCGGGCCCCGGGCGCGCCTCGGGTGGTTGCCCACGATCGGTGGGTGAAGGAGACCTCGGACATGGCACCGTGTTCGAGGAGGCTCCATGACCGAGTTGTCGTACCTGTCCGCCACCGAGCTGTCGTCGGTCGGCACCCCCACCCTCTGGGCGGTGACCATCGCCGGCGTGCTGGCGCTGCTGGTGCTCGACTTCCTGGTCACCCGCAAGCCGCACGAGGTCTCCCTGAAGGAGGCGCTGGGCTGGTCGGCCTTCTACATCGCCCTGCCGCTGGCCTTCGGCGGCTGGGTGTGGGGCCGCTACGGCTCCGAGCAGGGCGTCCAGTATCTCACCGGTTACCTGGTGGAGAAGTCGCTCTCGGTCGACAACCTCTTCGTCTTCATGCTGCTGCTGGCCGCGTTCGCGGTGCCCGCCGTGCTGGCCCAGCGGGTGCTGCTCTACGGCATCGCCGGCGCGCTCGTGCTGCGTGCCATCTTCATCGCCCTGGGCGCCGCCGCGCTGCAGACCCTCGACTTCGCCTTCCTGCTCTTCGCGCTGATCCTGATCGCCACCGCGGTCAAGCTGCTGCGCGACGCCCTCTCCGGGCACCAGCAGGAGGTCGACATCGACAAGATGCGGTCCGTCCGGCTGCTGCGCAAGGTCATGCCGGTGGTCGACGAGTACCACGGCCCGAAGATGACCGTCCGGAGCGCCGGCCGGCGCGCGCTCACCCCGTTCGCCCTCGTGGTCGTCGCCGTGCTCGCCACCGACGTGGTCTTCGCCGTCGACTCGGTGCCCGCCGTCTACGGCATCACCGAGGACCCCTACCTGGTCTTCGCCACCAACGCCTTCGCCCTGCTCGGCCTGCGGGCGCTCTACTTCGTCCTGCACGCCGCCCTGAGCCGCCTCGTGCACCTCAGCTACGGCCTGGCCGTCATCCTCGCCTTCATCGGCCTCAAGCTGGGCCTGCACTGGGCGCACGGCATCTGGCCGGGCGTGCCGCAGATCCCCACCCTCGCCTCGCTGGGCGTCATCATCGGCGTCCTGGTGATCGTCACCCTGACGAGCCTGCGGGCCACCCGCGACCAGACCGCCGGGGAGGGCGCGGTGGTCGCCGAGCGGCGGTGACCCGGCCGCCGCGCCGGTCACCCGGCGCGGCGGCTCCCGGCCGAACCCCTCGCCCCGGCCCACCCCAGGTGGTACGACTGACGGGTGGGAATCGTCTCGCCGGGCTTCCAGGGCCGGCCCCGTACGGCCGAACCGGCCCTGCCACCGGGGCAGTACCTCACGCAGGACTTCCCGGTGCTCTCCGCCGGGCCGACGCCCCGGGTGCCGCTGGACACCTGGGAGTTCGTGCTCACCACCGAGACCGGCGCCGAGTACCGCTGGTCCTGGGACGAGCTGATGGGCCTGCCGCAGGAGACGCCGCACGTGGACATCCACTGCGTCACCCACTGGTCCAAGCTCGGCACCGACTGGCAGGGGGTCTCGCTGGACACCCTGCTCGACGGCGTCGACACCGCCGCCCATTACGCGCTGGCCCACTCCTACGGCGGCTACACCACCAACCTGCCCCTGGACGACCTGCGCGGCGGCCGGGCCTGGGTGGCGCACACCTACGACGGCGGCCCGCTCCCGGCCGAGCACGGCGGGCCGGCCCGGCTGCTCGTGCCGCACCTCTACTTCTGGAAGTCGGCCAAGTGGGTCCGGGGCATCCGGCTGCTCACCGACGATCAGCCGGGCTTCTGGGAGACCGCCGGCTACCACGACTACGGCGACCCGTGGCGCGAGCAGCGCTACCAGGGCGACTGAGGTGGCCGCCCCCACGACCGGCGACCGGGTGGCCGCCCCGCTGACCTGGCGGGTGGCCCGCCTCGTGGAGCGGCGGGTCGAGACGCCGAGCGCGCAGACCCTCGTGCTGGAGGTGCCCGGCTGGCCGGGGCACCAGCCCGGGCAGCACGTCGACATCCGGCTCACCGCCGCCGACGGCTACCAGGCGGCCCGCTCCTACTCGCTGGCCGGGCCGGCCGAGGGGGAGCGGATCGCGGTGACCGTGCAGCGGGTGCCCGACGGGGAGGTGTCGCCGTACCTCACCGACACCTACGCCGAGGGCGACCCCGTGGAGGTGCGCGGGCCGATCGGCGGCTGGTTCGTCTGGCGTGCCGACGAGACCGCGCCGGTGCTGCTGGTGGGCGGCGGCTCCGGGGTGGTGCCGCTCATGGCGATGGTCCGGGCGCGGCGGGCCGCCGGCAACCGGGCGCCGTTCCGCCTCATCTACTCGGTGCGCACCCCCGACGACGTCTTCTACGCCGAGGAACTGCGCCGCCGTACCCGGGACGACCAGGGCCTCGACGTGGCGTACGTCTACACCCGGGCCGCGCCCGAGGGCTGGCGGGGGGAGCCGCACCGGATCGGCCTCGCCGACGTGAATACCCACGGATGGCCGCCCGACCTGGAGCCGCTCTGCTACGTCTGCGGCCCCACCGGGTTCGTGGAGGCGGTGGCGGACCTGCTGGTGGGCCTGGGCCACCCGACGCGGCGGGTGAAGACCGAACGGTTCGGCCCGACCGGCTGACCACCCGAGGAGAGCGCATGACCGACATGTCCTACGTGGACGGCAACATGCTCGACGGGCCGATGCGCGAAGTCTTCGCCGTCGACCTGAGTTCCGCCATCGGGCGCTGCGACCACTGCGGCATGACCGGCCCGATGGCGGGGCTGCACGTCTACTCGCACGCCCCCGGGCTGATCGGACGCTGCCCGGCCTGCACCGAGGTGATGGTGCGGCTGGTCCGCGCGCCCGACCAGGCCTGGCTCGACCTGCGGGGCACCACCTTCCTCCAGATCCCCATGCCCCTCGACCAGCCCCACCCGCGCCCACTCTGACGTCGTCGGGACCGGCAGCGGGGCCGGCACCCGACGGGCGACGGGCGGCGCGCTCCGCCGCCACCGCCGGCGCAGCCGGCTGAGCACCTGCCCGACGGTCACCGGCACCACCGACAGCACGAGCTGGCCGTTGCGCGGGTCGACGGTCGCGGCCACCCCGTACAGGCGGGCGCCCCGGCGCAGCACCCGGGGGCGGCCGGCGGCGAGCCGGGGCGCGCGGACCGGGGCGCTGCCCCGGCCGTGGCCGCCGTCGACCTCCGCCCGCACCGGGTGGCGCTGGCCGCTGGCCGCGCTGCCGGCCAGGAGCCGGTCGACCGGGAAGTCGGTGCGCACCGTCCGGCCCGTCGGGTCGGTGGCGTCCAGCAGGGTGGTGCCCGCGACCGGGCCGGCCACCAGCCGCACCGGCCCCGCCTCCGCCGCGAAGCGGGGGTAGGGGCTGCGCGTGGTCACCGCGAGGGTGTGCGCGTCGGCCCAGCTCACCGTCACGGTGTCCACCCGGGCCAGCCAGTCGGCGCGGACCTCGGTGACGTCGGTCCACGCTGCCGGGGCGCCCGGATAGCCGGCGTGCCAGCGGCCGTCCGCGACCACCGTGGCCGGTACGCCCCGCTCGGCGTCCTGGTCGATGACGGCCAGCAGTTCGTCGACGCCCCCGGCGGTCACCGCGCCGAGCCGCAGCCGGGCCTCGATGTCCAGCCGGTCCCGCAGCCCGTCGGTGACGTACCGCTCGACGAGCCGGCGCACCGCCGCGTGCACGCGCTCCTGCGCGGGGCGGTCCAGCCGGCGGAAGTCGTCGCCGACCAGGTTGGCCAGCTCCAGGCCAATGTGCCGGCGCAGCACGGCGTCGCGGCGCGGCCCGGCCGGGATCAGCCCGTCCACGAAGGCGAACAGCCGCTCCACGCTGACCAGGCGCTTGTCGACCCGGCTGTGGTAGGTGATGTTGCGGGCGTCCAGCCGGCGCACCGCGTGGTAGTAGTCGTAGTCGGCGAGCACCGAGATCCGCCGGGCGTGGTAGCAGGCCGCCAGGGTGAACGGCTGGTCGCTGAGCACCGGCATGTCCTCGGGGAAGCGCAGCCCGAGCCGGTCGACGAGGTCGCGGCGGAACAGCTTGGTGTTCGCCAGCGACCAGGGCAGCGCGGAGTCGAACAGGCTCACGTCGACCGCGTTGCCGGCGGCGAAGACGTCGGAGAAGACGTGCCGGCCGTTGACCCCGACCACCTTGCCGAGCACGACGTCCGAGCCGTACCGGTCGGCGGCGGCGACGAGCCGCTCCAGCGCCTCCGGGCCGAGGTGGTCGTCCGAGCCGAGGAAGAACACGTACCGGCCGGTGGCCACCTCCAGGCCCCGGTTGCAGGGTGCGGCCGGGCCGCCGGAGTTCGCCTGGTGGAGCACCCTGACGGTGCCGGGATGGCGGGCGGCGATCCGGTCCAGCAGCCGGCCGCTGCCGTCGGTGGAGCCGTCGTCCACCGCCACGATCTCCAGGCGGTCGCGGCCGATCGTCTGCCGCAGCAGCGAGTCCAGGCAGGCCCGCAGGTAGGGCAGGGTGTTGTAGACCGGGATGACGACGCTCACGTCTGGGGTGGGCACCGGAGCGCTCCTCGGGGAGTCGGCGGGTCGGGCGTGTCCACGTCGGGCGGTGGTGGGGCGTCGGGCAGCAGCCGGCGGTAGGTCGCCTCCAGCACCTCGGCCTGGGCCGACCAGGTCCAGCCGGCGAGCAGCCCGGGCCGGTCGTACGCGGCCCGGTGCCGGGCGGGGTCGGCCAGCACGGCGGTGACCGCGCGGACGAAGTCGTCGACGTCGCCGGCCCGGAACACCTCGCCCTGGCCGGTCTCCCGCACGGTGGCCGCCATGGTGCGCACGTCGCTGACCACCACCGGCAGCCGGGCGTGCGCGTACTCGAAGAACTTGGTGATCAGTGCGATCTCGTGGTTGGGCCAGTGGTGGATCGGGATGACCCCGACGTCGGCGCCGGACAGGAACGGCACGACCTGCCAGTGCGGCACGTACGGCAGCACGTGCAGCCGGTCGGCCGCGCCGAGCCGGGCGGCCCGCTCGGCCAGCTTCTCGACAAAGCGCAGCGCCGGGTTCACCACGAGCGCGAGGTGCACGCCGGGCAGCCGGGGCAGCGCCTCGACCAGGGTGTCCAGCCCGCGCTGCGGTGCGGCCGCGCCGCTGTAGACCAGCAGCGGCACGTCGGGGCCGATCCCGCACTCGGCCCGCAGGTCCGGCGGCGGCGCGTCGTCGGCCGGGCGATGGTCGTCGGCCGGGGCGTTGAGCAGCACGCCGGGCGCCTCGGCGAGCCCGTGCTCGCGGCGCAGCAGCTCCGCCAGGTCGGCCGAGACGGTGAGCACGGCGTCGGCGTACGGGGCGTACTCCCGCTCGTGCGCCCGATGGGCGGGCAGCCAGCGGGCGTGGTCCCGCCAGGGCTTGATCCCGGGCAGGAACTCGTGGGCGTCCCAGACCAGCGCCACCCGGCGACCCTGGCCGGCCGCCCGGATCTTGGCGCGGGCCCCGACGCCGAGCATCCGGAAGTCGTGCGCGTGGATCAGGTCCGGGCGCAGCCGGTCCACCTCGGGGCCGTAGGCCAGCTCGTAGTCCCAGAGCCCCGGCTCCAGCCGCCGCCACGCCCGGTCACCCTGGACGAGCCGCCAGAACAGCGTGTACGCCCGGTCCCACGGGCTGCGGAAGCGGCGGCCGTACCGGACCCGGTTCATCATCCTGGTGCGCAGCCACACCCAGCGGTCGAGCAGCCCGGCGGCGACCTCCCGCCGGCGCAGCGCGCGCCGCGCCCGCCCCAGCCGGGCGCCGGCCAGCTCACCGGCGGCCGCGCGCCCCGCCACGAGGGCGGACCGGACGGCCAGGTCGGCCCGCCAGGCCCGGACCCACTGGGCGCGGTGCTCGGCGATGCCGCCCGACCGGTACGCGAGGGGCCAACGCAGCGACCGGCGGAACTCGTGCCGGCGCCGGTGCAGCGGCCCGGGCATCGGCAGCAGCCGCACCTCGGCGGCGCCCAGCCGCCAGGTCCGTTCGGTGCCGTCCGGGGAACGGCCGAGCAGCGTCACGTCCCACCCGGCCTCGGCGGCGGACCGGGCGATCTTCTGCACCCGGGAGTCGCCCTCGACCTTGTTGTCGACAAGCATGACGACGCGGCCGCGGCGCGGCGGCGTCGCCTCGTCGTGTGCCACTGGTGGTCCTCCGCTGGTCGGCCGGCCTTTCCGGCGCGACACCACGCTGGTCGAGGCATCGGTCGCCGCGGCTACGCCGACGTGACGGCAAGGTGACCGAGAGGAGGCGGTTGGGGGACGCCGGTGGGGAGAACGCGGCGGTCTCCCCACCGGCGCCCGGCAGGTCAGCCGGCGGTGTCGCCCAGCCGGCGCCAGGCCAGCACCGTGAGCACCGTGAGCGCCCCCGCGGCCAGCCAGAACGGCGCCAGGAGGCTGCCGGCCGCCCGGGCCAGGACCCCGCCCGCGACCGTGCCCAGCGCCGCCCCGCCCAGATCGGCCAGGGCGTAGACGCTGGTCACCCGGCCGCGCAGCCGGTCCGGCACGAGCCGCTGCCGCAGCGACACCACGAGTACGCCCCAGACCATGGCGTGCCCGCCCCACACGGCGAGCGCGGCACCGGCGACCACCGGCTGCCGCGTGCCGGCCAGCACGAGCTGGAGCCCGATCTCGACGAGCAGCCCGGCCCGCAGCAGCGCAGGCGTGCCGAACCGGGACCGCAGCCGGGTGGCCAGCGCGCTGCCGGCCAGCCCGCCGACGGCCGAGGCGGTCAGCAGCAGGCCGTACCCGACCTCGGCGAGGCCGAGCCGCTGCCGGGCGTAGAGCACGAAGGCGGCGAACGCGGCGCAGAACGCCACATTCATGACGGCGATGCAGCCGGCCAGGGTGCGCAGCACCGGCACGGCCCAGAGCGCCCGTACGCCTTCCACCACCTCGGCGCGCAGCGACCGGCGCGGATCCGCCGGCGCCGGCGGCGCCGCGGGCGGCGCCGGCCGCCAGCGAAGCAGCGCCAGCAGCAGCGCGGCCAGCCCGAAGGTGGCCGCGTCGAACCCGAACGGCAGTGCCGCGGCCACCACGAAGAGGTACGCCCCGAACGGCTTGGCCACGAACTGGTTGCCGATCACGAAGGTGGCGGAGAGCCGGCTGTTGGCCTGCTCCAGGCGGTCGGCGGGCACCACCGACGGCAGGAGCGCCCCGGCGGCCGTGTCGGCGAGGGTCTCGCCGACACCGGTGAGGAAGAAGGCGAGGCAGACCAGCGGCACGGTGGCCACGCCGGCGAGCACGGCCCCGGCCAGCGCGGCGAGCACCAGGGCCCGGCCCACGTTGACCGCGACGATCAGCCGGCGGCGGTCGAGCCGGTCCACGAGCGCCCCGCTGACCAGGGCGAGGAGCAGCCACGGCAGCTGCGGGGCGAACGCCGCGGCGGCCACCGCCGCCGGGTCCGGGGTGAGCGAGGCGACCAGTAGGGGCGCGGCCACCAGGGTGACGCCGTCGCCGAGGTTGGCGACGGCCGAGGCCGTCCAGAGCCGGTGGAAGTCGGGGCCGAGCCGGTCGGCGGGAAGGGTGGCCGTCCTGCCGGCCACCGGGCAGGGGTGCGTGGTCCGGGCACGCTGCGGCGCCCGGACGGGTCGTCCGGAAACACGAGGAACTCCCTCGGAAGCGATGGTGGTGGCGTGCGGGGCACGCCGGGACGTCGGGATCCGCGCAGGGCGGATCACCGGATCGCTTCGCGGCGAGGGTGGCGGTGTCGGGTCGGGCGGCGGTGCCGCGCCGGTCAGGACACCGGGTGGCCCAGCGGCGAAGCGGGAACCAGCACCGTGCCGAGTGGAGCAGTCCTCATGATCGACCTCCCGTCCTCGGATGCCACGCTAGGGCTTCTCCTCGCGCGGCGCGACCCCGGTTGGACAGCGGACGGGCGGGTGACCGAGAGTGGATCACCGTGAGGTACCTGCGCAGCGACGGGCGCGTCGCGATCCGCCGTCCCCGCCCCACCGACGAGGCGGAGTTCGTCGCCGCCGCCCGGCGCAGCCGCGACCTGCACCATCCGTGGCTCTCCGCGCCGGACGACGCCGAGCGGTACGCGGCCTACCTGCGCAAGATCCGGGGGCGGGACAGTTCCGGGTACCTGCTCTGCGACCGGGCCACCGGAGCGATCGCCGGGTACGCGAACATCAGCGGCATCGTCCTGGGCGCGCTGCGCGGCGGCTACCTCGGCTACGCCGCCTTCCTGCCGTACGCCGGCACCGGGCACGCCTCGGCCGGGGTCCGGCTGGTGATCGAGCACGCGTTCACGGTGCTCGGGCTGCACCGGCTGGAGGCGAACATCCAACCGGGCAACGAGCCGTCGAAGCGGCTGGCCCAGCGGCTCGGTTTCCGGTTGGAGGGCTTCTCGCCGGACTACCTGTTCATCGACGGCGCCTGGCGGGACCACGAGCGCTGGGCGATCACCGCCCCCGCACCAGAGCTGGGCTGACGGCGCGGTGGCGACCGCCGGAACGGCGGCCGCCACCGGCGTCGCCGGACCTCAGCGGCCGGGCCCCCGATCCTGCGGGCGCTGCCCGGTCAGGCGCTGCCGCTTCGCCTCCTTCTGCTCGACGCGCCGGCGCTGCCGGGGCGTGAGCTGCGGGCGGCCACTCTGCTGCCGGTAGTGGGCCTCACGTCGGTCGGACGGCAGGATGCTCATCGCGGGCTCCCCTCTGTCGGGATCGACTCTCGCGTTCCCACCAGACTCCGTCGCGGCCGGGTGAGGCGGCCCCGCCCGGTCCGGGTGAGCGGGGCGGTCAGCTGGAACGCCACCGGGCCGCGGTGCCTCGCCCGGTCCACGGCCCGGACGCCGAAGAACACCTGGCGATTCATCCGGAACGGGTGATGCCACCCTCGCCCGCACTCCTCCTACCGTCGGCGCATGGCTGTCGTGCGTCCGACTCCGGCCGACCCGACGCCGGGCGTGCTTGCCCCCGCCCGCGAGAGCGGGGACCAGCGATCCATCCCGCCCGAGCTGGGCGCCGAATCCATCGCCGTCCTGAACGGCCCCACCTTCATGTACTCGGAGCCGTCCGGCGACGTGCCGGCCGGCAGCATCGGTGGTCTGGTCCACCTGGACACGCGGCTGCTCAGCGGGTGGGTGCTCACGGTGAACGGCCAGCGCCTGCTCGTGCTCCGCTCGGAGATCCTCCAGCACTACTCGGCCCAGTTCGCGCTCGCCAGCCCCGAGTTGCCCGGCCTCCCGGCGAACGGCCTCGGGTTCCGGCGGCTGCGCTACATCGGCGACGGTTTCCACGAGCGGGTGGAACTGGTGTCCTACCAGCCCGAACCGGTCCGCATCGAGCTGCGCCTGGCGGCGGCCGCCGACTTCGCCGACCTCTTCGAGGTCAAGTCCGGGGTCCGGGACCGCTCCGCGCAGATCACCCGCCGGCACACGCCAGACCAGCTCTGCTTCACGTACGCGGCCGAGGGCTTCTCCGCCGAGACCCGGGTCTGCTCCTCGCGGCCCGCGGACCGGGTCGAGGGCGACGAGCTGGTGTGGGAGCTGGAGCTGCACCAACGGGAGGAGTGGTTCGTCGACCTGGACGTGCCGCTGCCGCCGGGCCTGGGGGTGGTCGAGTCGGTCCGGGGCGACATCGCGGACGTGATCCACGGGTGGGTACCCGACCCGTTCCGCCACTGGATGGCCGAGCGGGCCCGGCTGCACAGCGACAGTCAGGCGCTGGAGCGGACCATGCTCCGGACCGGGCAGGACATCGCCGCGCTCCGGCTGGAGCTGGAGGTCAAGGGGCAGCGCATTATGCTGCCCGGCGCCGGACTGCCCTGGTTCCTCAGCGTCTTCGGCCGGGACACCCTGCTCACCGCCTACCACACACTGGTCGCCGGTCCGAGCCTGGCGCGCGGCGCGCTACTCGCCCTGGCCCGGTTGCAGGGCGACTGTTGTGACGACTTCACCGACGAGGAGCCGGGCAAGATCCTGCACGAGGTCCGCAGCGGGGAGCTGACCCGGACCGGGCTGAAGCCGTACGGCCCGTACTACGGCACCGCCGACGCCACCCAGCTCTGGCTGATCCTCCTGTCCGAGTACTGGCGGTGGACCCGGGACGACGACCTCGTGCGGAGCCTGCGGGACAACGCGATGGCCGCCCTCCACTGGATGGACCACTACGGGGACCGGGACGGCGACGGCTACGTCGAGTACGCCACCCGCTCGCCGGAGGGCCTGGGGAACCAGTGCTGGCGGGACTCGCCGAACGGCGTCGTCTTCCACGACGGCCGGATCCCGGTGCTGCCGATCGCCACCTCCGACATCCAGGGCTACGGCTACGACGCGAAGCTGCGGCTCGCCGAGCTCGCCGACGGCCCCCTGGACGACCCGGCCCTGGCCCGCCGGCTGCGCGCGGACGCCGCTCGGCTCTACGACCGGTTCAACCGCGATTTCTGGATCGAGGAGCGGGGTGGTTTCTACGCCGTCGGCCTGGACGGCGACAAGAACCGGATCGACTCGAAGACGTCGAACATGGGCCACCTGCTCTGGAGCGGCATCGTGCCACCGGAGCGGGCGGACCGGGTGGTGCGGCAGCTGATGGCGGAGGACTCCTTCTCCGGCTGGGGAATCCGCACCCTGTCGCGCGAGGATGCGCTGTTCGACTCGCTCGGCTACCACCACGGCACGGTGTGGCCACACGACAACTCGCTCGCCGTCCTCGGGCTGACCCGGTACGGGTACCGGGCCGAGGCCAACCGGATCAGCCTGGCGCTGATCGAGGTGGCGGAGCAGTTCAACTACCGGCTCCCCGAGGCGCTCAGCGGCTACCCGCGCGAGCGGCTGCTCTTCGCCGTGCCGTACCCGACCGCGTGCAGCCCGCAGGCCTGGGCGAGCGCCACTCCGCTGGCCCTGGCCCGCGCGATGCTCAACCTCAACCCGGTCGACGGCCGCCTCGTCCTCGACCCCGACGTCCCGCCCGAGATCGGCCGGATCGCCGTCGACCGGTTGCGGGCCTTCGGGCAGTCCTGGGACCTCGAGGCGGTGGGCCGCAAGGGGTACGTGCGGCTCTCCGCGGACTGACGGCCACGTTTGTCGGGGTCCTCGACGGGAACGGCAGCAGGCATGACGAAACCTCGTGTGGTGATCGTGGGGGCCGGTTTCGCCGGATACCACGCGGCGAAGGCCTTGAGCCGGCGGGCCGGCAAGCGGGCCGAGATCGTCCTGCTGAACACGACCGACTACTTCCTCTACCTGCCGCTGCTGCCCGAGGTCGCCGCCGGGGTGGTCGAGCCCACCCGGATCTCCGTGCCGCTCGCCGGCACCCTCGACGGCGTCCGGGTGGTCATCGGCGAGGCGGACCGGGTCGACCTGCAGAACCGCTGGGTCGGCTACCGCTCCGCGGAGGGGGACCACGGCCAGCTCGCGTACGACCGCCTGGTGCTCTCCGTCGGCAGCGTCAACAAGCTGTTGCCGATCCCCGGGGTGACCGAGTACGCGCACGGCTTCCGCGGCCTGCCCGAGGCGGTCTACCTCCACGACCACGTGGTCCGTCAGATCGAGCTGGCCGAGCTGGCCGAGGACCCGGCCGAGCAGCGGTCCCGGACCACCTTCGTGGTGGTCGGCGCGGGCTACACGGGCACCGAGGTAGCCGCGCACGGCCAGCTCTTCACGGACCGGCTGATGGCTCAGCGGCCCCACCTCAAGGTGCGTCCCCGCTGGATGCTGCTGGACGTGGCTCCGCGCGTGCTGCCCGAGCTGGACCAGCGGCTGTCCGTCACGGCCGACCGGGTGCTGCGCCGGCGCGGGGTCGACGTGCGGATGGGCACCTCGGTCTCCGAGGCCACCCCGGACGGGGTGCTGCTGACCGACGGGGAGTACGTGCCGACGTGCAGCCTGGTCTGGTGCGTCGGGGTGCGCCCCGACCCGTTCGTGGCCGAGCTGGGGCTGCGCACCGAGAAGGGCCGCCTCGTGGTGGACGAGTACCTCAACGTCCCCGGCTACCCGGAGGTGTTCGCCTGCGGCGACGCGGCGGCCGTGCCCGATCCGACCCGCCCCGGGCAGGTCTGCGCCATGACCGCCCAGCACGCGCAGCGGCAGGGCAAGCTCGCGGCGCACAACATCGCCGCCTCGTACGGGCAGGGCACCCGCAAGTCGTACAAGCATCGCGACCTGGGCTGGGTGGTCGACCTGGGCGGCAAGGAGGCGGCGGCCAACCCGCTGCACGTGCCGCTCGCCGGCCTGCCGGCCAAGGCGGTCACCCGCGGCTACCACCTGTACGCCATGCCGAGCAACCGGGCCCGGGTCGGCGCGGACTGGCTGCTCGACGCCACCCTGTCCCGGCCCGCCGTGCAGCTCGGCCTGGTCCCGGCGAACGCCGTGCCGCTGGAGAGCGAGTCGCCCGAGGTGGTGCGCCGCGGCTGATCCGACCGGACTCAACCGCCGGCCGGCGGCGGGCTCTCCTCCGTGGGGCCCCGACCGCCGGCCGCCGCGTCCGGGCCGGCGGCGGCCGGCACCGGCAGGGCCTGGCGGCCGGTGCGGGCGAACTCGCGCAGCAGGACCTGCCCGATCCCGGCCGCGGGGATGGCCAGCAGGGCGCCCACCAGGCCGGCCAGCTCGGCGGCGAGCAGCACGCTGACCAGCACGGTCAGCGGGTTCAGCCGGACCGCGCGGGCCATGATGACCGGTTGCAGCAGGTGGTTCTCGACCTGCTGGTAGACCACGAAGAAGACCAGCACCACCACGCCCGCCGTGGGGGAGTGCAGGAACCCGGCGCCGGCCGCGACGATCGCCCCGATGGTGGCACCCACCAGCGGCACCAGGTCGGTCAGCGCGACCACCAGGGCGATCACCCCGGCGAACGGCACCCCGACGACGAAGAGCACGGCGAAGGTCAGGCCACCGCAGATCACGCTGATCAGCAGGTTGCCGCTGAGGTAGCCGGTGATGATCCGGGAGGAGTCCTGCCCGATGCGCCGGAGCCGCACCGCCGCGCCGTCGCCGACCAGCTTGAGCGTCCCCGCGATGATCTTCGGAGCCTCCAGCACCATGAGGTACGCCAGCACCACCACGGTCAGGACCCCGGCGACGATCTCCAGCACGCCCCGGACCACCCCGACGGCCGGCTGGCCGAGCCGGGCGCCGTAGCGCTGGAGCTGGTCGGCGTGGGCGTCGGCGTACCGGCGCAGGTGGAAGCGGTTCAACACCTCGCCCACCGGCCCCCGCCCGGCCCGCGCCTCGCGGAGCAGCTCGGGGGCCCGGTCGGCGAACCGGCCCACCTCGTCCACGAGCGGCAGCACGATGACCGTCCCCAGCGCGGCGAGCAGCACGAAGGTGCCGAGGAAGACCAGCAGGGTGGCCAGCGCCCGGTGCCGCACGAGCCGCCGTTCCACCCGGTCGACAAGGGGTTTCAGCGCCACCGCCAGGAACGCCGCGACCAGGCCCCACACGAGCACCCGCCGGGTCGCCCAGATCAGCCCGAGCCCGATCAGCGTGGCGAGCACCAGACCGATCACGATGAGCGCCCGGCGGGCGGTGTACCGGTCGTCGGCGTTGCTCATCCGGCGCGGCTACCCGCCCCGGACCAGCGGAAACCCCGCCGGTCAGCGCTCGGCGAGGCTGGCGTCGGTGGCCGGCAGGGTGCCGGCGACGAACGCGTCGAGGGTCGCCCCGTGCAGCACGCCGCCGGGCACCGGATCGCCGGCGGCGCGGGCGACGAGCCGGCGTACCGGCAGGCGCTCGGGGCGGGTGGCGGCGGCGAGCACCAGGTTGCCGTACCGCCGGCCGCGCAGCATCCGCCGGTCGGCGACCAGGCAGACGTCGGCGAAGACCGCCCGCAGCGTGGCCACCTGGGTCCGGGTGTGCACCAGCGGCGGCAGGTCGGTGACGTTGACCAGGAGGACGCCGTCCGGGCGCAGCACCCGGGCCACCGCGGCGGCGAACTCGACGCTGGTCACGTGCCGGGGCATCCGGGCCGCCCGGTAGACGTCGGCGAGCACCACGTCGTACGCCCCGGCCGGGGCGGCGGTCACCGCGTCCCGGGCGTCGCCGATCTCGACGGCCACCTCGGCCGGCACCAGGGGCAGCTCGCGGCGGACAAGGTCGACCACCGCCGGGTCCCGCTCGATCACGCGCTGCGGGGAGCCGGGGCGGGTGGCGGCCAGCCAGCGCGGCAGGGTGAGCGCCCCGCCGCCCAGGTGCAGGGCCGCCAGCGGCAGGCGCGGCGGTGCGGCCAGGTCGACCACGGCCGCCATCCGCCGCACGTACTCGAAGTGCAGGTGGCGGGGATCCGCGACGTCGACGTAGGACTGCTCGACCCCGGCGGCGAGCAGCGTCCGGCCGCTGGGTCGGGCCGGGTCCACGACGATCTCCAGGGCCTCGGCGTCGCTCTCCACGGCCGGCAACGCTACCCGGGGCACGGCGGGCCGGCGGGCGGGACGCCCACCGGCCCGCGACCGTGCGTGGCTCAGCCCGTGGCCATCCCGGCGCCGGCCTCGTCGATCGCGTCGTCGACCCGCCTCGCCAGGTCCACGTCCGACGCCGTCACCCCGTCGACCTGCTGGCTGCGCACCGTGAGCACGGCGCTGTCCGCGTCGGGCCGGCCGATCTGCGGGCCGCGCCCGGCCTCAGCCCGGAGCTGGTCGAGCCGGTCGAGCACCCGGTCCAGGTTGCCGGTCGGCAGCTCGATGGTGCGCACCAGGGACTGCCGGTCGCTGGACCAGTACGGCAGCTGGGCGAGCGCGTCGCGCAGCTCCTGCTCGTCCAGCGGGGCGGTCGCGGACGTGGCGCCCACC
Organism: Micromonospora chaiyaphumensis; assembly: GCF_900091435.1. Classification (GTDB taxonomy): domain Bacteria; phylum Actinomycetota; class Actinomycetes; order Mycobacteriales; family Micromonosporaceae; genus Micromonospora; species Micromonospora chaiyaphumensis. Next base: position 232,740 of record NZ_FMCS01000007.1, on the reverse strand, counting down.
AGGCCGCCGCCGGCCACCGGCGGCGCGAGCAGGTCCCGCAACCCGTCCGGTACGCGCAGCGACTCGACCAGCTCGCCGTCCGCGTCGGCGAGCGCGGCCAGGGTGGCCTGCGCCTGGTAGCGGGCCTGCTCCGGGGTGAGGCGGCTGTGCCGGCCCACCTCGTCGAGGAAGCCGGGCAGGTCGCGCCGGCGCTCGATGCCCTCCACCGGCACCACGTCGTGCAGCTTCACCGGCACGGCCTCGAGCAGCCGTTCCCGCTCGGCCTCGTCGAGCGCCCCGGCCAGCGCGAGCACGGTCGCCTCCGCCGCCACCTTGGCGGTGAAGAAGTCGACGCCCGCCCGCCGGCTCACGTCGCCGACGAGATCCCGGTAGCCCAGCGTGGTCACCGGGGGCGGTCGCTCGTCGGGCAGCGGGCGCGGGCGTTCCGCCACGGCCGCGGGCGGCGGCGCGGGACCGCCGCGCGTCGTGTCCGGCTTGCGCCGGCCGGCCGGCGGCGGGCCGGACCGCTCGCGCCGGTCCAGCGAGGTGATCTGCTTGGACGCGCTCAGGCTGGCGCCGGTCCGGCTGGGGAGCTGGCCGCGTCCCCGGGCGTCCCGGGCCAGGGCCCGGCGGCGCTGGTTGTCGCCCTCCATCTGCTTGCGCATCGTCGCACCTCGTTCCTGGTCGGTTGCGCTTGCGCCGGTCGCCTTCCCGGCGCTGCCGGGAAGGAAACGGCTGCCGGCGAACCGGCCGCTTCACTCGCTGCGGGTGAGGACCGGTCACCCCGGGGGGCCGCACGATCGTGGTGGACCGGAAGAACTTCCGACGCACGCGGAAGGGCAGGTCGTCATGAAACGGATCGTGGAGATCGTCCCCGCCCGGCCCGGCTGGTACGCCCGGTGGCAGGTCGACCCGGGTGGCACCCGCAGCTACCCGGTGACCCTCTGGGCGCTGCTGGAGGAGATCGACGGCACCGGACGTGAGGTCGTCGGCGTCGACTGTGTGGGGCAGTGGCCGGGAGCCGACGACAACGAGGCGGGTGGGGAGTTCGTCCGTTACCTGTTCCAGACGCCTGATTCCGGCACGCCGGAGGACGCGGCGTCGCCCACGGTGGGGGAGCTGCGCGAGTCCGGCCCGCGCCTGCAGGCCACGCCCGCCGCCTGAGCCACCCTCCCCGGCCCCCGGCCCCTGGTCCCAGGGCCGGGGGCCACCTCCCGTTTCCGGCCGGTCAGCCGGCCTCGCGGGTGGCCCCGGTCTCCCCGGGCGGCGGGACGGCGAGCAGCTCGGCCAGCCCCGTGCGGTCGAGGAGCTGCCGCACCTGCGGGCCCACGGCGTCCAGCCGCACCGGACCCGCGCCGGCCCGGTGGATGACCACCAGGGCGCTGAGGCCGGAGGAGTCGCAGAGCGCCACCCCGGCGAAGTCGAGCAACAGCTCGTGGCAGCCGTCGCGGCGCAGTTCGGCCGCGGCGGCGACGAGCTCCGGCGCGGTGGCGAAATCCAGCTCGCCGGTCAGCCGAAGGCGGGCACGGCCGGCGTCGAGCCGGTCCACCTCGATGGTCAACAGCTGCGCGGGCATACGGCCATGTTTCCAGCTCGGACCGGTCCGGGAAACCCCGGGGTGCTCAGGCAAGGGCGGACGAGCCCGGTACGGGCCGGTCGGACCGGCCGTCGGGCTGCGGCCGGGTCAGCAGGCCGGCCACACCGGTCATGTCGAGGATGGTCGCCAGGAAGCGGGGCGTCTCCCAGAGTTGGATGGCGGTCCCGCTCTGCTGGCCGTGCCGCCAGGCGTGCACGATCACCGACAGGCCGGTGCTGTCGATGAAGATCAGGTCGCGGAAGTCGAGCACGAGCGTCCGCGGGGCCCCGGCCAGCAGCCGGTCGACCTCGGTGCGCAGCGGGGTGGCCGTGGCGAAGGCGAGATCACCGCCGATCCGGATGACCGGCACCCCCGGATCGGAGCGGTCCACGGAGATGGTGAGCGGTGTCGCCTCGGGCGTTCTCCGTCGGGATGCCACCATCACGCCTCTCCGCGCTGCCGGCCGGGCCGGGTCGTTCCCGGATCGTAACAAGCCCGGTACGGGCCTGCCGGGTGGCGCGTCCGCAGGCCGGGCCGTCGGCCGTGAGGTGGCGGTACCGGTACACCGGCGTAGGGTGGGCGGAGAGATTTGACCATACGCGCCGCTGCCGGTGGACCGCGGGTATCGACAAGGAGTGGGGCTCAGCTGGTGACTGCTGCCGACGTCAGGGGTGCTGACCCGGGCGACGGACGGATCTCCACGCCGGGTGCCCAACGGGCTCGGGCGTGGTCCCCGCCCGAGCCGGCGCTGCCGCCCCTGGCCCCGGACCGCGGCCCGGCCACCCCCGGCTGGTCGGAGGTGGTGGAGCACTTCCGCGAGGGTCTGATCGTCTGCGACGCCGACGGGGTGGTGCGGCATCTCAGCCCGGTGGCCGAGCGGCTGGTCCCCGAGGTGGTGCCCGGCGAGGTCCTCGCCGCGGCGGGCGTTGCCGCGCTCGGTGGCGACGACCCGGGCGAGTTCACCCATCACGGCCGGCGACTGCGGCTGCGCCGGGTCCCGCTCTCCGCCGGTCGTCGCTGCTGGTACGTCGAGGACGTCACCGAGAGCGTCAGCCGCGCCGACGCGCTGCTCGCCGAGCGGGCCCGCTCGGCGTTCCTCGCCGTGGTCGGCGAGAAGCTCGGCAACCCCCTGCATCCCGACCGCGCCGCCGCCGCGGTGGTCCGGCTGGCCGTGCCGACCGTGGCCGACGTCGCCGTGCTGGTGCTGGCCCCGCGCTCCGGCCGGGCCCGGTGGTGGCGGGCGGTGCGCGCGGACGACGATGCGGGCGACAACTTCAGCTCGGCGCGTCTGACGCCGCGCCGCGACCTGGAGCCGTCGCCGGCCGTGGACAGCGGCGTGCTCGCCGCCGCGGCGCTGCCGTCGGCGATCGAGGAGGGGCTCGGCGGCGCCGAGCCGCACGCCCTGGACTGGCTGGTCGAGCAGGCCGTCGAGGCGGGCTGGCTGCCCGGGCTCGACGAGGCCGGCGCCACCGCCCGGGTGGTGCCGCTGCCCGGCCGGGAGGCCCCGGCCGGGGTGCTGCTGGTCGCCCGCCGGGCCGGCCGCTGGCACGACGAGGCCGACCTCGACCTGGTCCGCGCCTTCGCTGCCCGGGCCGGCGCCGCGCTCACCACCGCCCTGCTCTACCGCGACCAGGCCGAGGTGGCCGACACCCTCCAGGCGAGTCTCCTGCCCGTCGAGCCGGCGGCGGCCCAGGGCGTGCAGTGGGGCACCGCCTACCGGCCGGCGCAGGCCGGGCTGCGGATCGGCGGCGACTTCTACGGCTCGCACCGGCTCGTCGACGGCGGCTCGGTCTTCTTCCTCGGCGACGTCTCGGGCAAGGGCGTGGAGGCGGCCGTGTTCACCGGCCAGCTCCGCCAGTGCCTGCACGCGCTGCACCGGGTCGAGTCGCAGCCGGCGCGGCTGCTGAAGCTGCTCAACGACGCGTTGCTGGAAACCACCCAGGCGCACGGGCAGGGCCGGTTCGCCACCATGGTGCTGGGCGTGGTGCGCCCCCACCGCGACGGCGGGCTCACCCTGACCATGGCCGGCGGCGGTCACCTCCCGCCCCTGGTGCTGCTGGCCTCCGGCGAGGTGGAGGTCGTGCCGCTGAGCGGGATGCTGATCGGCGTGGTGCCGGATCCCCGGATCGGCGAGGTCACCGTGCACCTGGCCCCGGGTGAGACCTGCCTGCTCTACAGCGACGGGGTGACCGAGGCGCGCGGCGGCCGGCGGGGCGAGGAGCAGTTCGGCGCCGAGCGGCTGCTGCACGCGGTGACCGGCTGCCACCGGATGCCGGCCCCGGCGCTGGCCGAGCGGGTCGAGCAGGTGACCTGCGACTGGCTCGGCCACGGCGACCACGACGACATCGCGGTGCTCGCGTTGCGGGCGACGACCCCGGGCCGCCCGGGCCGCCACCTGCACGCGGTGCCCGGGCCGGTCGGCACCGACCGAACGAGGGAGACCGACGCGTGACCGCCACGACCACCGAGGCCCACCCGGCCCAGGCCTTCCCCGGCTACCTGGAGTGCCTCGCCGAGGCCGACGAGCACGCCGCCGTCGAGGTGGCCCGCGGGCTGCTGGAGTCCGGCGTGCCGGCCGAGCGGGTGCTGCTCGATCTGGTCGCCCCGGCCCAGGCCGAGGTGGGGGAGCGGTGGGCGCGCGACGAGTGGAGCGTGGCCCAGGAGCACGCCGCCACCCACATCAGCGAGCGGGTGGTGGCGGCCGTGGCAGCGTACGCCGATCCCCGCCCCACCCGCGGCCGGATCGTGGTCGCCTGCATGGACGGCGAGTGGCACGCGCTGCCCGCCCGGCTGGTGGCCGAGGTCCTGCGGCTGCGCGGCTGGCAGATCACCTTCCTCGGGGCGAGCGTGCCCGCCGCCCACCTGGTGTCCTACCTGCACCGGTACGACGCGCACGCGGTCGCCCTCGCCTGCGCGCTGCCGATGCGGCTGCCCCACGCGCACCGCATGATCGAGGCGTGCCGGCGCTCCGACGTGCCGGTGGTGGTGGGTGGGCGCGGCTTCGGTGGCGACGGCCGCTGGGCCCGGGTGCTCGGCGTGCCCTGGGCGCCGGACGCGCCGACCGCCGCCGACCTGGTCGCCGACGAGCGGGCACTGCGCGCGGTGCCGCCCGCCCGGCTCGACCACCTCGCCGACGACGAGTACGCGAGCCTGGCCAAGCGGCGCGGTGAGCTGATCGACAGCGCCCTGGCCGACCTGCGGGAGCGGGTGCCCGGGGTGCGCCACTACACCCCGGCGCAGCTCGACTCGACCGTCAGCGACCTCGGCTACATCGTCGACTTCCTCGCCGCCGCCCTCTACGTCGACGACGAGACCCTCTTCACCGAGTTCGTCGAGTGGCTGGTGGCGATCCTCGTGAGCCGCCGGGTCCCGGCCGGCGCGGTCGCCCTCACCCTCGACCACTATGGACAGCGGCTGCACGACTTCCCCCGGGCCGGGCGGTTCCTCGACCGGGCCCGTGCGCTGGTCGGCGGGCTGTCCGCCGTGCCGGAACGGTGACCGTCGGGGTGCGGGCGCGGCGGGCGGACCTGCTTATACTTGCTGCACTGCAAGGGTCGGCCTGCGGTGGGATCGAGAGGGGCCACGGTGACCTTCACCGTCACGCACGGCCAGCGGGACGGCGGTCCGGCCCGCCTCCGGCTCGCGGGTGAGCTCGACCTGAGCACCGCGCCCGAACTCAACGCGGCCATCGACCGGCTGTTCGCCGAGGGGCACCGTGAGCTGCTGCTGGACCTCACCGAGCTGACCTTCTGCGACTCGACCGGCATCGCCGCGTTCGTCCGCGGCGACAACCTCGCCGCCGCCGACGGCGGCTGGTTGCGGATAACCGGAGCGACCGGGCGGGTGGCCCGGGTGCTCCAGGTGACCGGGCTGGCCGAGGTGCTGCGCCACGAGGCGGAGCCGGCCGACCCGGCCACTCCGGCCGCCTCCTGATCGGATAGATTTCCCCGCCAGCAGTCGACCTCGCCGTCGGCGCTCCACCTCCGAGACGAAGCAGGTAGTCCCATGGGTCATGGCACCCCGAGCCCCGTTCGCATCCTGGTGGTGGACGACGACCCGGGCGACGTCCTGATGATCGAGGAGGCGCTCGAGGACTCGGACGTCGAGAAGGTCATCGACGTGGTCAACGACGGCCAGGAGGCGATGGAGTTCCTCCGCCGCGAGGGCCGGCACACCGAGGCCCGGCGGCCCGACGTCATCCTGCTCGACCTGAACATGCCGCGCATGGACGGGCGCCAGGTGCTCGGCGAGGTCAAGCGGGACGAGGACCTGCGCACCATCCCGATCGTCGTGCTGACCACCTCCAACGCCGACACGGACATCCTCGGCAGCTACACCCTCCAGGCCAACGCGTACGTGACGAAGCCGATCGACCTGGACGACTTCAACGACGTGGTGCGCCGCATCGACGAGTTCTTCGGCCGGGTGGTCGTGCTCCCCAAGCACCCCTGACCGGTTTCGTCCGGGCGTCCGGATGCTGAACATTTTGCGGGAACCGCCGCGGCCGTGGCCGTGGGCGCCCAGGATCGTCAGGTGGGGACGTGACACCAGCTGCCTGGGGGGCGACACAGCATGAGGTTCTCCGTGGTTGAGACCGGTTACGACCAGCGGCAGGTGGACTCCTGCCTGGATGAGCTGGGAATCCGGTTGGTCCGGCTCGCGGCACGCGCGGAGAGCGCCGGCGCCGGCCGCGAGTGGGACCTGATCCGGGAGGACGCGACCCACCTCTGCGACTTCCTGCGCCGCCGGACGGCCGCCGTGGACGGCGACACGGCCACCGGCACGGCCGCCGAGCGCGAGGCCGCCCGGCTGCTGGCCGAGGCCCGGGGCGAGCTGGAGGCCGCGCGCGAGGAGGCCCGCCGGGTGCGCGAGCAGGCCTACGCCGATGCGGTCCGGGCGCGCCGGGACTTCGAGGCGGCGCTGCTGGCCCGCCGTCGGCGCGAGGCCCGCGTCGACGAGATCCTCGCCGGGGTACGCGGCGACACCGTGCCCCCGGACACGCCGACCGCCGCCGCGGGCGTGCCACCCGGCGGTACCGCCGAGCGCAGCGCCGCCTGAGCGCCGGCTCAGACCAGCGCCGCCACCACGGTGGTGGCCCGGTCCTCGTGCTTCGCGTACGCGTCGGGGAACGCGGAGACCTGCACCGCCTGGGCGGCTGCCGTGAGGCTCATCTCGATCCACCCGGGCACCTCGTTCAGCGCGGTGAAGAAGGCGCGGGCCGCGTACGCCGGGCGCATGCACTCGGCGACGGTGCCCCAGCCGCTGCTGGGCCGCTGCTGGAACAGGCCGACCGAGTCGTGGTCGGAGCCGCTGCCCTGGTGCGGGTAGTCGAACGACTCGGGGAGCACGTCGCTGGCCAGGTTGTAGAGGTTGCTCTCCTGCATGGCGGTGGCCACGGCCACCACGAGCGCCCGGCGGGGCATCTTCATGGTCAGGCCGGTGTCGACGATGGCCTTGGCGTTGTCCATCTGCCGCTGGTCCAGCCCGGCGACGGGCCGGGGGTGCTTCGGCCGGACGGGCTTCTTGGGCGCCTTCTTCTTCGTGGGCGTCGGGCTCGGCGTGGCGGCGGGGATGGGGGTGACCGGCACGGCGACCGGCGGGGCGGCCCGCTCGAAGTCCCGGGAGGCCCGCTGCTCGGTGGCCGCCCGGTCGGCGAGCACCTCACGGACCGGTTCGTGGTGCTGGCCGGTCTCCCGTGCGCCGACCACGCCGATCAGGCCGAGGCAGCAGGTCACGCCGGTGGCGACGGCGATGCGGGCGGGAGTGGAGCGGACCGGTCCGCGCCGGGCCGGCTCCGGGGCCCGGTGCCGCCCGATCGTCCGTTCGGCCGAGGCCGGGTCGATCGTACGGCGAACGCGTGGCGTGTCGCTCGGCTGCTGCGTGTCGGGGTGATCGGCATGCACCCGCCGAGGCTAGAAAGCTTCCCGGCGCTTGCCATCGGGGTGGTTGGTGGCATGCGCCACAATTTGCCATGATCCGCCCGCACATTACGCTCGGTACAACACGAATTCGATCATCCGCGCGATTCGCATTTTCCGTTCATGTCGGAAAGTCCGTCCCAGAACACGCGCGTGATCCTCTTCTCGGCGGTTCCGCCCCACCTCCTCCGTTCGGCCGAGGGGCGGGCCCGTCACCTGGGCGTCCACTCGTCGCCCGGAGGGGCCACGCGGCGAACGAGCGGACGTACCCGGATCACCGTCACCGGAGCCTCCGGCGCTCGATACGATGCGGACGGTGACGGAGCAGATGGTCGATGAGCGGGCCGCCGGAGAACCCGCCGGCCGCGCGGGCCGGCGCGGGCTGGTCGTCGGCGTGTGCGCGATTCTGCTCGCCGTGCTGATGGTCGGCCACCGGGCGGTGCCCAACGTGCACGGCCTGGGCAGCCTCGTCGACAGCGCCACCCCACTGCTCGGGCTCGGCGTACCCCTGCTCGCGCTCGCGGCGCTGCTGCGCCGGTCCCGCCGGGCCCTGCTCGTGGTCCTGCTGCCGGCGCTGGTCTGGGCGGTGCTCTACGGCGGCGCCTGGCTGCGCCCGGCATCGGGCGCGGGCGCCACGTCACTGCGGGTGGCCAGCCAGAACCTGCGCTCCGGCAATCCCGACCCGGCCGCCACGGTCGGCGCCCTCGCCGACGCCGCCCCGGATCTCATCGGGCTCCAGGAGGTCGACGACGGCGAGCGCGTCGCCGCCGCTCTGGGCGGGCGCTACCGGCACCGGGCCGCGGTCTCCACCGTCGCGCTGTGGAGCCGCTGGCCGATCCGCGAGGCGCACGGCGTGGACACCGGCCTCGGTTGGGAGCGGGCGCTGCGGGCCGTGGTCGTCACCCCGCAGGGCGACCTGGTGGTGTACGTGGTCCACCTCGGCTCGGCCCGGGCCGGGCACACCGCCACCCGGGACGAGACCCTCACCGCCCTCGCCGCGACCGTCCGGGCCGACGACGCGCCACGGCTGGTGGTGCTCGGCGATCTGAACACCGCCACCACCGACCGGGTCTTCGGGCCGCTCACCCGCCTGCTCGGCGACGCCCAGGCCGAGGCCGGGCAGGGCTTCGGCTTCACCTGGCCCGCGGAGCTTCCGGTGACCCGCCCGGACCACGTCCTCTACCGCGGGCTCACCCCCACCACGGCCGGGGTCGTGCACACCCCGGACAGCGACCACCGCGCGGTGACCGCCGGTTTCCGCTGGTGAGCGGTCAGTGCCGGCCGTTCTCCGCCGGGGTGACGGTCAGCCGGTGCCGGCTGTTGTCGCCGCTGGAGAACGGCCAGAGCCGGTCGGCGTGCGCGACCAGGTCGGCCAACTGGTCCCGGGTGAGACCGGCCGAGGAGATCTCGGCGTGCACGTCGGCGCGGTACCGGCCGTCGTCGTCGCGGCCCAGCTTCGCCGCCGCGGTCACCTCGACGGTGTGCGCCTCGTCGGTGATCTCGCCGGCCGCCTCCACCGCCGCGTGGTGCAGGCAGGAGGCGAACGCGGCGGCCAGGAGCTGCTCGGGCGTCAGTCCGGTGCAGTGCGGCGCCAACGGGGACGCCAGGGCGGAGGAGAGACCGCCGTCGTCGGTGCGTACGTGACCGCCCGCGGCGGTCGCCGTGGCCGTCTCGGCCAGCCAGGAACTCGGATCCGGCATCGCGTTCCTCCCGTCACTCACCCGCCCGGCTACCCGGCCCCCGGCCGGCGAAACCGTGCGTGAGCAGGCGCGTCAGCGGGCCGGGCCGGTCGGCTGCGCCTCGACGGCGAACGCCTCGGTCGCCTCGGCGGCCGCCCGGTCGGTCCACGCCGACACGGCGGCGTCGCGCTGGCGGGGCAGCGTCGCGACCATCGGCACGTAGACCCTGGCGTCGACCACCTCGGCGAGCAGCAGCGCGGCCATCAGGCTGCTCGGCCGGGCGGCCGGATCGGTGGCGAGGCAGCGCCGGCACAGGTCGGCCACCTCGCCCGGCAACCCGTCGATGTCGGGCAGCGGCTCGGGTGGCCGGCGCCGCCCCGAGCCGAGCAGCTGGGTGGTGCTGTCGGCCGCGTACGGGAGCCGGCCGGTCAGGCAGTAGTAGAGGAGCACGCCGAGGGCGTACATGTCGGCCGCCGGGGTGGCCGGCTGCCGGTCGAGCTGCTCCGGCGCCAGGTACGCGGGCGTGCCCACCACGATCCCGTCCGGGGTGTGGTCGGGTGCGCCGGCCGGGGTGGCGATTCCGAAGTCGAGCACCTTCACCCCGGCCGGGGTGAGGATCACGTTCGCCGGCTTCACGTCCCGGTGCACGATGCCGTGCGCGTGCGCGGCGGCCAGCGCGGCGCTCACCTCGGCGCAGACCCGCACCGCGATCCGCCAGTCCAGCCGGCCGCGGCGCAGGTGGGCGGCGAGGGTCTCGCCCTCGGCCAGCTCCATGACGATGTACGGCACCGCGCGCCCGTCGGGCAGCGCGGCGGTGCCGAAGTCGTGCACGCTGGCCACGTTCGGGTGCACGAGCCGGGCCGCCGAGCGGGCCTCGCCCCGGATCCGCTCCACCGAGGTGGCCTCCCCGTCCAGGCCCGGCGAGATCAGCTTCACCGCGACGGTCCGGTCGAGCACGAGGTCGTGAGCCCGCCACACCTCGGACATCCCGCCGATGCCGACGCGCCGTTCGAGCTCGTACCGCCCGCCCAGCGTCCTCATCGACCACTCCTCGCCCTCGTCCGGTCCCTCCGGTCTCGCTACCCGCCCCCCGAGCAGGGCAAACCGCAGGGGTTCCCACCCTCGGGCGGGGTAGCTTCGCGAACAGGGGAACGTGTCGGCGGCGAGACGGAGGGTGACCGTGGCTCTGGTGCGCGTGCGGTTCGTCGGCGGACCGGCCGACGACCTGGTCCGGGAACTGCCCGCCGAGCCGGACGGGGCGCCCCCGCCGCGGTGGATCCTGCGCCACCCGGACCGGCCGCCCGGCGGCGAGGCCGATCACCTCTACGAGCGCGACCGCCACCACGACGGGAGCGACTGGACGATGCGGTACGTGCGCACCTACCCGTTCGGCGACACCGAGTGAGCCCCGGTCAGGTCTCCCGCGCGCCGGTGGTGCCGAGGATGACCGAGGCGACCAGCTCCGGGTCGTCGTGCATCGGCACGTGCCCGCAGCCGGCCAGGTCCAGGTGCCGGGCCGCCGGCAGCCGCGTGCGCGCCAGCGCCGCCTGCCGGTAGGGCAGGATCCGGTCCCGGGTGCCCCAGGCGACCGTCACCGGCACGGCCGGCGCGCCGGCGAACGCGTAACGCCGGCCGGCCCGGGCCACCGCGCGGAAGGCCTGCGCGTCGCGCAGCGCCCGCGCGTCCGCCAGCGCCTCGGCCAGCGCCATCCGGTTCGGCCGGGCCAGGATCATGCCCAGCGCGAGGGTCCGCAGCGCCGGGTTGGCGAACAGCGTGCGCAGCACGGGCTCGGGCAGCCGCGCGGCGTTGCGGTGCAGGCTGAGCACGGTGAGCGCCCAGCGCAGCTCCCGCGGGGTGCAGAAACCGGCGGGGGAGAGGGCGGTGGCGGAGGAGACCGCGCCGGAAGCGGCCAGTTCGAGGGCGATGGCGCCGCCGAGGCTGTTGCCCGCCACGTGCGGGCGCTCCAGGCCGAGCGCGGCGAACAGCTCGACGATCCCGGTCACCAGACCCGGCATGTCGGCGGGCAGGCCGGCGGCGGGCACCGGCGAGCGGCCGAACCCGGGCAGGTCGACGGCGATCACGTCGTGTGCCTCGGCGAGCCGGTCGAGCACCGGTGACCAGGCGGCCCAGTGGTGCCCGATGCCGTGCAGCAGCACCAGGGGCGTCCCGGCCCCGCGCCGCTCGAAGACCACCTCCACGGGAACGGTCATCGCGGCGTCTCCAGCCCGACCAGCGCCAGCCGCGCGCGCCGGGCGGCGGCGAGCCGGGCGGTGTGCTCGCCGATGCCCCGGGCCGCCCCGGTCATCAGCACCACCTTGCCGGCCAGCCGGCCGGCGGGACGACCGTCGATGGACATGCCGGCAAGTTACCACCGGGTAGCCGGCTGGGGAAGGGGATCACCGACCGGCGCAGCCGGGCCGCACCGACCGTCGGGTCCACGAGCCCGCCGGTCGCCTCGGCCGCGCCCAGCGACACCGCCACCAGGTCGCGCAGGAGTGGACCCACCGGCACCGGCCGGCCGGCGGCCCGGTGCGCCCGCGCCAGCTCCAGGTCGACCGTGCGCAGCCCGGCCAGGCGGCGCGCCACCGCGCGGCGGGCCGCCGGAAGCGCCGTACGATCGGAGACCGCCACGCGGACCGCCCTGCGACGACTCCAGCTCGGCGCGTCTGACGCCGCGCCCCGACCTGGAGCCGTCGCTCTCCACCACCAGCGGACCTCGAAGAACCCGTCCACGCTCATGCGGTGAGCGTGCCCGCCCCGGCTGGAGGGGACGTGGGCCGCGCCTGTGGTCCGGCTGTGCGTCCGCCCTCCGGCGCCCGGTCCGCGCGGGATCCCGGCGCCCGGCCCGCACAGCTGGTACACAGGACCGGGACAGGACCGGCACAGCGGGTGCGCCCACGATGGGAGCATGGTCATGAACGGGCAGGCCGCGCAGGGCCGCATCGAGCTGCGGCGACCGGACGGCGAACCGGTGCGGGTGCTGGTGGTGGACGACGAGCCGACACTCACCGACCTGCTCTCGATGGCGCTGCGCTACGAGGGCTGGCAGGTGACCACCGCCGGCAGCGGGATGGCGGCGATCAGCGCCGCCCGGCAGGTCAAGCCCGACGCCGTGGTGCTCGACGTGATGCTCCCGGACCTGGACGGCTTCCAGGTGCTGCGCCGGCTGCGCGAGCAGGCGCCCACCGTGCCGGTGCTCTTCCTGACCGCCCGGGACGCGGTCGAGGAGCGGATCGCCGGGCTCACCGTCGGCGGCGACGACTACGTCACCAAGCCGTTCAGCCTCGAGGAGGTGATCGCCCGGCTGCGCGCCCTGCTGCGCCGCTCCGGGTTCGCGGTCGCCGCCCGCGAGGAGGCCGTGCTCACCGTCGGCGACCTCAGCCTCGACGAGGACAGCCACGAGGTACGCCGCGGCGGTGACCTGATCAACCTCACCGCCACCGAGTTCGAGCTGCTGCGCTACCTGATGCGCAACCCGCGCCGGGTGCTCAGCAAGGCGCAGATCCTCGACCGGGTCTGGAACTACGACTTCGGCGGCCAGGCCAACGTGGTCGAGCTGTACATCTCGTACCTGCGCAAGAAGATCGACGCGGGCCGGGAGCCCATGATCCACACCCTGCGCGGGGCGGGCTATGTCCTCAAGCCCGCGGAGTGACCGGGGCGGGCGACTGCAGCGGCGGCTGGCCGGGTGGTCGCTGCGCCGCCGCCTGGTGCTCTCCGTGGTGGCGCTGCTGGCCCTGGTCAGCGTCGGCATCGGCGGCCTGACCACGATCGCCCTGCAGCACTTCCTCGTCGGCCAGGTCGACAACCAGCTCGGCGGCGACCGCCGGCCCGACAATGGGCCGCCCTTCCGCGGCGGCGGGGACCCGCCGTGGCTGAATCAGCCGGGCGACGGCTCGGCCGTGCCGGAACCGCCGCGCGGATTCCCACCGGGCTCGATCGCGGTCCGGGTTCCCGAGACCGGAGCGACCACCGCCGGAATCCGGGCGGAGAGCGGGATCGCCGAGGCGCTGTCGGCGGCCGATGTCGGCGAGCTGGCCGACGTGCCCACCGACGGCCGACCGCACAGCGTGGACGTCGGTGCCCGGGGCGACTACCGGGCGTTCGCCCGGCAGATGCCCGACGGCGACGTGACGATCTACGCCATCCCGCTCGCCGGGGTCCAGGACACCGTCATGTGGGTGCTGGTCGCCCAGGCTGGGCTGGTCACCGCCGGGTTGATCATCGCCGGCGGGCTCGGCGCGCTGATCGTGCGGGCCGCGCTGCGCCCGCTGAACCGGGTCGCCGCCACCGCCGCTCGCGTCACCGAGCTGCCGCTGGACCGGGGCGAGGTGGCCCTGTCAGTGCGGGTGCCGGAGGTGGACACCGACCCACGTACCGAGGTCGGGCAGGTCGGCGGCGCGCTCAACCGGATGCTCGGCCACGTCGCCGCCGCGCTCGCCGCCCGGCAGGCCAGCGAGACGCGGGTACGCCAGTTCGTCGCCGACGCCAGCCACGAGCTGCGCACCCCCCTCGCCGCCATCCGCGGTTACGCCGAGGTGGCCCGGCGAGGCCGGGACGAGGTGCCGCCCGACGTGGCGCACGCCCTGCGCCGGGTGGAGTCGGAGAGCACGCGGATGACCAGCCTCGTCGACGACCTGCTGCTGCTCGCCCGCCTCGACTCCGGCCGCCCGCTCGCGGCCGAGCCGGTCGACCTCACCGCCATGGTGGTCAACGCGGTCAGCGACGCGCACGTGGCCGGCCCCGAGCACCGCTGGCAGCTCGACCTGCCCGACGAGCCGGTGAGCGTCACCGGCGACGCCCACCGCATGCACCAGGTGCTGGCCAACCTGCTCGCCAACGCGCGCGTGCACACCCCGCCCGGCACCACGGTGACCACCCGGCTCGCGCCGGTGCCCGGCGGCGTCGAGCTGAGCGTCACCGACGACGGCCCCGGCATCCCCGAGGAGCTGCAAGCGGAGGTCTTCGAGCGGTTCGCCCGCGGCGACAGCTCCCGCTCCCGGGCGCACGGCAGCACCGGCCTCGGCCTGGCCATCGTCGCCGCGGTGGTGGAGGCCCACCACGGCGAGGTCGCGGTGGCGAGCCGGCCCGGTGCGACCGTCTTCACGGTGCGGCTGCCCGGATCCACAGCCGACGCATAGGCCGCTCACGGGGGCGGGTCAGCGGGTCGCCCGAGGCTTGCCGGCATGGACAGAACAGAGAGCCTGCTGACCGCGCCCGCGGCCGGGTCGCCCGCGACCGACCCGGACCCCGCGCCCGCCCCGGAACCGGCCCTGACCCCGGCGCAGCCGCCGGCCGAGCCGCCCCGTCGCGACCCGCGCTGGACGCGACCGGCCCTGCTCGGGCTGCTCCTGGCCACCGCGGTGCTCTACCTCTGGGGCCTGGGCGCCTCGGGGTGGGGCAACGCGTTCTACTCGGCGGCCGTGCAGGCCGGCTCGGAGAGCTGGAAGGCCTTCTTCTACGGCTCCTCGGACGCGGCCAACTCGATCACCGTCGACAAGACCCCGGCCTCGCTGTGGCTCATGGCCCTGTCGGTCCGCCTCTTCGGGCTGAGCAGCTGGTCGATCCTGGTGCCGCAGGCGTTGCTGGGCGTCGCCTCGGTCGGCGTCCTGCACGCCGCCGTGCGCCGCTGGTACGGGCCGGTCGCCGGCCTGCTGGCCGGCGCGGTGCTCGCGCTCACCCCGGTGGCCGCGCTCATGTTCCGGTTCAACAACCCCGACGCGCTGCTGGTGTTCCTGCTGGTCGCCGCCGCGTACGCGACGGTGCGCGCGGTCGAGACGGCGAGCACCCGGTGGATCACGCTGACCGGCGCGCTGGTCGGCCTCGGCTTCCTCACCAAGATGCTCCAGGCGTTCCTGGTGATCCCGGTCTTCGCCGGGGTCTACCTGCTGGCCGCGCCGACCGGCTTCTGGCGGCGGATCCGCCAGCTGCTGATCTCCGGGCTGGCCGTGGTGGTCGCCGCCGGCTGGTGGGTGGCGGTCGTGGAGCTGGTCCCGGCGAGCGCCCGCCCGTACATCGGGGGCTCGCAGCACAACAGCATCCTGGAGCTGACCCTCGGCTACAACGGCCTCGGCCGGATCACCGGCGACGAGGAGGGCAGCGTCGGTGGCGCCGGCCGGATGGGCGGCGGGGGCGGGGGCCCGTTCTCCGGTCAGTCCGGCCTGCTGCGGATGTTCGGCACCGAGGTCGGCGGCCAGATCTCCTGGCTGCTGCCGGCCGCGCTGATCCTGCTGGTCGCCGGGCTGTGGCTGGCCGGGCGGGCGGCGCGTACCGACCGGACGCGAGCCGGGCTGCTGCTCTGGGGCGGCTGGCTGCTGGTCACCGGGCTGATCTTCAGCTTCATGTCCGGGATCTTCCACGCGTACTACACCGTTGCCCTGGCCCCGGCGGTCGGCGCGCTGGTCGGCATCGGGGTGACCCTGCTCTGGCGGGCCCGCACGACCCCGGCGGCCCCCGGCTCGCCGGCCCGGAGGCGGCGCGGGTTCGTCGCGACCGCGATCCTGGCGGTCACGCTCGGCGTCACCGCCTGGTGGTCCTGGCGCCTGCTCGGCCGCAGTGCCGACTGGTACCCGTGGCTGCGCACGGCCGTGCTCGTCGGCGGCCTGGCCGTCGCCGCGCTGCTGCTCCTCGTCGACCGGCTGCCCCGCCGGGTCGCACCGGTGCTGCTGGCCCTCGGTGCGGCGGCCGCGCTCGCCGGCCCGGTGGCGTACTCCCTCCAGACCGCAACCACCCCGCACACCGGCTCGATCCCCAGCGCCGGCCCGGTCGTGCAGGGCGGCTTCGGCCCCGGTGGCCGCGGTGGCTTCCCGGGCGGCGGCCGCATGCCGGCACCCGGCGGCCAGTTCCCCGGCTTCCCGGGCGCCCAGAACGGGGGCACCGCACCGAACGGCGGCACTGCACCGAACGGGGGCACCGCGCAGAACGGCACCGGCCAGAACGGGCAGTTCCCGGGCTTCCCGGGCGGCGGCACCGGTCAGCTGCCCGGCGGCGACGGCCGGTCGCAGCGCGGTGGCGGCATGGGCGGGCTGCTCGACGCCCGCGAGCCGAGCGCCGAGCTGAAGGCGCTGCTGGAGGCCGACGCGGACGACTACACCTGGGTCGCCGCCACGGTCGGCTCCAACAACGCCTCCGGCTACCAGCTCGCCACCCGCGAGCCGGTGATGCCGATCGGCGGCTTCAACGGCAGCGACCCGTCACCGACCCTCGCCCAGTTCCAGCGGTACGTCGCCGACGGCGAGATCCACTACTTCGTCGGTGGCGGCGGGTTCCGGGCCAACGGCGGCAGCAACGCCTCCGCCGAGATCGCCGCCTGGGTGGCCGAGAACTTCACGGCGCAGACCGTCGACGGGGTGACCGTGTACGACCTGAGCAGCGGAGAGCAGGGCTGAGCGATGACGAACACGAGCGAACCCCGGGCCGCCGTGCAGGCCCGGCCCACGACGCCCACGGCGGTGCTCGACGTGGTGGTGCCCGTCCACAACGAGGAGGTCGACCTGGGCCCCTGCGTCCGGCGGCTGCACGCGCACCTCACGGCGCACTTCCCGTACCCGTTCCGGATCACCGTGGCGGACAACGCCAGCGTGGACGGCACGCTCGCGGTGGCCGAGGCGCTCGCCGCCGAGCTGCCCGAGGTCGGGGTGCTGCACCTGGCGGCCAAGGGGCGGGGCCGGGCGCTGCGGGCCGCCTGGTCGGCCTCACCGGCGCCGGTGCTCGCCTACATGGACGTCGACCTCTCCACCGACCTGGCGGCGCTGCTGCCGCTGGTCGCCCCGCTCATCTCCGGTCACTCGGACCTGGCCATCGGCACCCGGCTGGCGCGGACCAGCCGGGTGGTCCGGGGCGCCAAGCGGGAGGTGATCTCGCGCGGCTACAACCTGCTGCTGCGCGGCACGCTCGCGGTGCGGTTCTCCGACGCGCAGTGCGGGTTCAAGGCGATCCGCGCCGACGTGGCGGCCGGACTGCTGCCGCTCGTGCAGGACACCGGCTGGTTCTTCGACACCGAGCTGCTGGTGCTGGCCCAGCGGGCCGGCCTGCGGATCCACGAGGTGCCGGTGGACTGGGTGGACGACCCGGACAGCCGCGTGGACATCGTGGCCACCGCCCTGGCCGACCTGCGCGGCATCTGGCGGCTCGGCCGGGGGCTGGTCACCGGGGCGCTGCCCCTGGCCGACCTGCGCGCGCAGCTCGGCCGGGCGCCGCTGCACGCACCGCCGACCCAGGTGCCCGTCGGGCTGCCCCGGCAGCTCGCCCGGTTCGCCCTGGTCGGGGTGGCCAGCACGCTGGCGTACCTCGTGTTGTTCGTGCTGGCCCGCGGCCCGCTCGGGGCGCAACCGGCGAACCTGCTGGCGCTGCTGGTCACCGCGGTGGCCAACACGGCGGCCAACCGGCGGCTCACCTTCGGTGTCACCGGCCGCCGGCACGCCGGCCGGCACCACCTCCAGGGCCTGCTCGCCTTCGCACTCGGCCTGGCGCTGACCAGCGGGTCTCTGGCAGTCCTGCACGCGACCGCCGGCACCCCGCCCCGCGCCCTGGAGCTGACCGTCCTGGTCGCCGCCAACCTCGCGGCGACCGCCCTCCGCTTCACCCTGCTCCGCCTCGCCATGCACCACCGCCCCTGACCGCAGGAGATCTCGCCGAGATCCGGAGTGGTGGCCGGACCGCGGCGTGGCAGGGTGGGGGCATGTACCGGGAGGGACCGGCGCTGGGAATCCCCGGAGCCGTGCGGTGGACCAGCGTCTCGCGGGGCGACGGGCCCGTGCGGGTGCTGCCGGACGGGTGCCTGGACCTGCTCTGGTCCAGCCGCTCGGGGCTGCTCGTCGCCGGTCCGGACCGCACCGCGCACCTGTCCGTGAGCGTGCCGGGGGAGCGGTGGGTCGGGCTGCGCCTGCCGCCCGGCACCGGCCCCGCCGTGTTCGGCGTTCCCGCCGACGAGCTGCGGGACCAGCGGGTGCCCCTCGCCGACCTGTGGGGACGCGCCGCCGCCCACCTCGCCGACCGTGTCGCGGCAGCCGGCGCACCGGTCGCCGCCGTGCTGGAGGAGGTCGCGCGGGGCCGGTTGCGGGCCGCCGGTGGCCCGGACCCGCTCGGGGCGCGGGTCGCCGCCCGGCTGGCGGCCGGCGCCACCGTCGCCGCGACCGCCGCCGAGGTCGGCCTCGGCGCGCGGGCCCTGCACCGGCGCAGCCAACTCCTCTTCGGGTACGGCCCGAAGACCCTCGCCCGCATCCTGCGGATGCGCCGCGCCCTCGACCTGGCCGGCGCCGGGACGCCGCTGGCGGAGGTGGCCGTCCTGGCCGGGTACGCCGACCAGGCCCATCTCACCCGTGAGGTGCGGGAACTGGCCGGCGTCCCGCCGACCCGCCTGCTGCCGCCCGCCGGCTCCTGACCGGCCGCCGGCCGGCGCTCAGTCGGTCTTGAGCGGGGCGAACAGGTCGACCCCGTTGCCGTCCGGGTCGTGCAGGACGGCGTACCGCTGGCCCCAGAAGGCGTCCCACGGCGCCAGGTGGCCGTGGTGGCCGGCGGCGGTCAGGTCGGCGTACCAGCGGTCCACCTCGGCCGGATCGGCGCAGCGGAAGGCCAGGTTGGCGCGCGGGCTGCCGCTCGCCGGGGTGTGGCCGGGGTCGAAGCTGCGGATCGTCTCGACCGTGTCCCAGGCCAGCCGGACGCCGTTGTCGAGCGTGACCTCGACGTGCGGCTCGTGTTCGGCGCCGGGCGGGACCGGCAGCCCGAGCCGGCGGTAGAAGTCCAGGGTGCGTCCCATGTCGGTGACGACCATCCCGATGAGATCGAACTGCGGTGTCATGCGGCCACGGTAGGGGCCGGTGGGGCCGCCCGTCTTGAACGGATCGGACGGGGGACGAGTGGCCGGTGTGGCCCGCACGATCGGGACTAGAGGCGTACGGTGGGGCAAGTCCGGCTTAGAGCGGTAAAGCTCTCATATCGGGCCGGACTCCGATGACTGGCGAGGGGAAGGAAGCAGCCGTGACGCACCTGGCCTACCTGGACGCGGGATCCGGCAGCCTCATCGTGCAGGCGGTGGTCGGCGGGGTGGCCGGCGTGGCGGTGGCCGCCAAGCTCTACTGGCGACGGCTGGTGGCCCGGTTCCGCCGGCAGCCCACCGACCAGGGCTGACCGGCGTGGCGTTCCCCGACACCACCGGCCTGCGCGCCGACCCCGGCTCCTTCCGCGACCCCGGCAACCGGGTGTTCCACCGCGCCGGGGAGGTGTTGCGCGGGCTGGACGAGCGGTCGGCGCGCGACTGGCGCGCGCTGGCCGCCAGCGACTTCTTCCGCGACCTGCTCGCCACCCGGCAGGTGTGCGGCACCGAGGAACTGTTCCCCACCCCGGTCGACGTGCCCTGGGCCGCGGTGCTGCGCCACGAGCGGATCCCGTTCGTCTCGCACCCCTACGAGTGGTCGTACGGGATGCTGCGGGACGCGGCGCTGCTGCACCTGGAGGTGCTGCGCGCCGCGCTGGCCGCCGGTTTCACCACCAAGGACGGTTCGGCCTACAACGTGCAGTGGCGGGGCGCCCGGCCGGTCTTCATCGACGTCGGTTCGTTCGAGGCGGCCCGCGACGGCGAGCCCTGGGCCGGCTACCGGCAGTTCTGCCAGACCCTGCTGTATCCGCTGCTGGTCCAGGCCCACCTCGGGCTGGACTTCCAGCCCTTCCTGCGGGCCCGCGTCGACGGCATCGAGCCGGACCAGATGCGCCGGCTCTTCGGCGGGGCCCGGCGCTGGCGGGCCGGCGTGCTCACCCATGTGCACCTGCACGGCGCCATGCAGGACCGCAACGCCGGGGACAGCACCAGCACGGTCCGCGCCCAGTTGCGGGCCGCCGGCTACTCGCGCGAACTGGCCCTGGCCGCGGTGCGCGGGCTGACGAAGCTGGTCCGCCGGCTGCACCACCGGCCGGGGGACAGCCACTGGTCGGACTACCAGCGCACGTGCGCGTACTCGGTGCCGGACCGGCAGGCCAAGGAGCACTTCGTCGACCGGGCGATGGCCGCCACCGGGCCGGGCCGGGCGCTCGACCTGGGCGCCAACGACGGCCGCTACGCCCGGATCGCCGCCCGGCACGCCGATCACGTGGTCGCCGTCGAGCAGGACCCGGCGGTGGTCGACGCCCTCTACCGCGCGCTGCGCGACGAGGGGGAGGAGCGGATCCTGCCGCTGGTGATGGACCTGGCCGACCCGTCGCCCGGCGGTGGCTGGCGGGGCGTCGAGCGGGCGGCCTTCGCCGACCGGGCCCGGGCCGACGCGGTGCTCGCCCTGGCCGTGGTGCACCACCTGGCGATCGGCCGGAACGTGCCGCTGCCCGAGGTGCTGGACCAGCTCGTCACGCTGACCGTGGCCGGCGGCAGCCTCGTGGTCGAGTTCGTGCATCCCGAGGACCCGATGGCCCGCCGGCTGCTGGCCAACAAGCCGGACGGGCTGTTCCCGGACTACCGCCGGGAGGTGTTCGAGTCGCTGCTCGCGGCGCGCGGGCGGGTCGTCGGCCGCACCGATCTGCCGTCGGGCACCCGCACCCTCTACCAGGTGGTGGTGGGTGGCTGAGGGCACGCTCGCACCGCCGCAGGCACCGCCGGCACCCTCCGAAGGGCCCCGGCGCCGGGGCGGCTGGCGCGGCGAGGTGGGCCGGCTGCTGGAGGTCGTGGCGCTGGTCGGGCTGGTGGTCACCCAGCCGCTGCTGGACGTGCTCGGCCGCAGCCCGGACTTCTTCCTGTTCCACCGCGCCTCCCGGGCCGACGTACTGCTCCTGGTGGCCCTGATCGCGATCGCGCCGACCGTGCCGTTCGCCCTGCTCGGCGCGGCCGGCCTGGTCGCCGGCCGACCGGTCCGGGCGGCCCTGCACACGCTGATCGTCGGGCTGCTGCTGGCCGCGCTCGCGGTCCAGGTCGGCCGGCACGGCACGCCGCTGCGGGGCGTACCCCTGCTGCTCGTGGCGGGCGTGGTCGGCGCCGCCGCGGCGGCCGCCCACCGGCGGTGGCGGGCCCTGGCCCGGGTGCTGCGGGTGGCCGCGGTGGGTCCGCTGGTCTTCGTCGGCCTGTTCGTCTTCGCCTCGCCGGCCTCGGCGGTGGTGCTGCCCCGCGGGAACGGCGGCGCCGCCGGGGTGGCCGGCGCGGGCGCCCACCCGCCGGTCGTCATGATCGTCCTGGACGAGCTGCCGCTGGTCTCGCTGCTCGGCCCGGACCGCAAGATCGACGCGACCCGGTATCCGCACTTCGCCGAGCTGGCCGGCGGCTCGACCTGGTACCGCAACGCCACCGGTGTCAGCGGCTGGACCCCCTACGCGCTGCCGGCCATGCTCACCGGCCGCTACCCGGCGGAGCCGGTCGCGCCGCACTACTCGCGGTACCCGGACAACCTGTTCACCGCTCTCGGCGGCCTCTACGACATCAAGGCCGAGGAGAGCATCACCCGGCTCTGCCCGCCCAGCCGCTGTGAGCAGCCGGCCAGCCCGGAGCAGGGGCTCGGCGTGCTGGCCCGGGAGAGCGGGAAGCTGCTGCGCCAGGTCACCGCCCCGGTGGACAGCCGGATCGACCCGGAGGACTCCTACCGGGAGCAGACCCGGGCCGAGGCGGGGCTGGACGCCGCCGAGCCCGTGCCGGACGACCCGAAGTTCCGCTGGGACACCCTCGACGACAACCAGCCGGCCCGGTTCACCACGTTCCTGGCCGGGCTGCGCCCCGC
The DNA here is from genome assembly GCF_900091435.1 of Micromonospora chaiyaphumensis. GTDB lineage: Bacteria > Actinomycetota > Actinomycetes > Mycobacteriales > Micromonosporaceae > Micromonospora > Micromonospora chaiyaphumensis. Next base: position 210,899 of record NZ_FMCS01000007.1, on the reverse strand, counting down.
GAGCCGGCCCACCCTGCACTTCCTGCACCTGCTGATGCCCCATTCGCCCTGGGTCTACCTGCCGTCCGGGGCGCACTACACCGCTCCCGAGGACCTGCGCAGCGACGGGACCGGGTGGGTGGACCTGGCCCGGGCCCGGCACCTGGCCCAGCTCGGCTACACCGACCGGCTGATCGGCGAGACGCTGCGCACGCTGCGCGCCACCGGCCTCTACGACCAGGCGCTCGTGCTGGTCACCGCCGATCACGGGGTGAGCTTCCGGAAGGACTGGCAGGGCCGCGGGCTGGACGCCATCACCCACGCGCCCGATCAGGTCTCCTGGGTACCGCTGTTCGTCAAGGAGCCGGGGCAGCGGGCCGGCCGGATCGACGACCGGAACTGGGAACACGTGGACCTGCTGCCGACGATCGCCGACGAGACGCACGTGCGGATCCCGTGGCGGATGGACGGCCGCCCGGCCGGTCAGTCCCCCCGCGAGCGGGCCGACAAGCGCTTCTACGACACCCCGGGCCAGCCGCTGACGATCACCGGCGGGGTGCCGTCCCCGCCCGCCACACCCCCGCCCGACCCGCTGGTCGGCACCCACGTCGGGGAGACACCACCCGGGGGTACGGCCACCGTGGCCAACCTCGCCGCGTTCCGCGACGTCGACGCCGCGCACGGCGAACTGCCCGCGCTGGTCTGGGGGACCGTGCCCGCCTCGGTGCCGGACGGGACGCGGCTCGCCGTGGCGGTGAACGGCACGGTCGGCGCGGTCGTCCCGGTGGTCGCGCCGGACCCGGCCGGGCGGCGGTTCGCCGCCCTCCTGCCCGACGACCGGCTGTTCGCCGCCGGGGCCAACCGCCTGGACCTCTACCGGGTGGGTGCCGACGGGACGCTGACCAGGCTCACCCTCTCGTGATCATCCGCCGGATCGCCGGGTAGCCTTCCCAGCCCGGGGTGGTCGCGCTTCCACCGGGTTTCCGAGTCGGCAAGTCGGGAATCGGGTGACGCATACCTCACCACGGAACCATGACGAGCGGTGTCCTCCCCACCGTGATTACGGTAAAAGCGAAGGCAATTCAACGAAGATCTTGCCGGCGAAGCGAGGAACAGATGACGGAAGTCAAGCTCGACCACCCCGGTGGGCAACTGTCGATGCCGGTGCAGTCCGCGGTCGAGGGGCCCGCCGGTATCGGGGTGGGCAAGCTGCTCAAGGAAACCGGGATGACCACGTACGACCCCGGTTTCGTGAACACGGCGTCCTGCTCGTCCGCGATCACCTACATCGACGGTGACGCGGGCATCCTGCGGTACCGCGGCTACCCCATCGAGCAGCTGGCCGAGAAGTCCTCCTTCCTGGAGGTCTCCTACCTGCTGATCTACGGCGAGCTGCCGAGCCAGACGCAGCTCACCGAGTTCAGCGAGCGGGTCCGCCGGCACTCGCTGCTGCACGAGGAGATGCGCCGCTTCTTCGACGGCTTCCCGCGCGACGCGCACCCGATGGCCGTGCTCTCCTCGGCCGTGAGCGCGATCTCGACCTTCTACCAGGACAGCCTGGACCCGTTCGACTCCGACCACGTGGAGATGTCCACGGTGCGGCTGATGGCGAAGGTCCCCACCATCGCCTCGTACGCGTACAAGAAGTCAATCGGCCAGCCGCTGCTCTACCCGGACAACTCGCTGGGCTACGTCGAGAACTTCCTGCGGATGACCTTCGGCGTGCCGGCCGAGCCGTACGAGGTCGACCCGGTGATGGCCCGCGTGCTGGACATGCTGTTCATCCTGCACGCCGACCACGAGCAGAACTGTTCCACCTCGACCGTCCGGCTGGTCGGCTCCAGCAACGCCAACCTGTTCGCCTCGGTCTCGGCCGGCGTGAACGCCCTGTTCGGCCCGCTGCACGGCGGCGCCAACCAGGCCGTGCTGGAGATGCTCCAGAAGATCCAGGCCGACGGCGGCGACGTCCGTACCTTCGTGCAGAAGGTCAAGGACAAGCAGGACGGCGTCAAGCTCATGGGCTTCGGCCACCGGGTCTACAAGAACTACGACCCGCGCGCCGCGATCGTGAAGAAGGCCGCCCAGGACGTGCTCGGCCGGATGGCCAAGCCGGACCCGCTGCTGGACCTCGCCATGCAGCTCGAGGAGATCGCCCTCGCCGACGACTTCTTCGTCTCCCGCCGGCTCTACCCGAACGTGGACTTCTACACCGGCCTCATCTACAAGGCCATGGGCTTCCCGACCAAGATGTTCACGGTGCTGTTCGCCCTGGGCCGGCTCCCCGGCTGGATCGCGCAGTGGCGCGAGATGATCAACGACCCGGAGACCAAGATCGGCCGCCCGCGGCAGATCTACACCGGCTACGCCGAGCGGGACTACGTCCCCGCCGAGCAGCGCTGACCCGGTCCTGACGGCGAAGGCCGCCGACCCCGCTCGGGGTCGGCGGCCTTCGTGTCGGTACGGGACGGTGCGTCAGCCCACCACGGAACGGAGCGGGATCCGCGCCTCCCGGAGGGCGCCCACCAGGTCCCGCAGGAACGGGTGCTCGTCGGCCTGCAGGCCGGCCGGGTTCGGGATCACCAGATAGGCCGACCCTCCCGCCTCGGAGACCCGTGCGGTGTCGGTGTACCGGGCGACGACCGCCTCGGCGCTGCCGCGGTCACCGGCCGCCACCTCGACGGTGATCGGCCGCCACTCGCCGCCCAGGTCGTCCGCCACCGGCCGGGCCGCCGCAGCCGCCCGGGCGGGATCGACACCGGTCGTGCGTCGCGCGGCGCCGCCGTCCGCCGCCGCGCCCGACGGATAGAGCAGGGCGTTGGCCACCAGGTGCAGCCCGTTCTCGTTGTACGCCCGGAAGAGCGGGTTGAACGCGAACAGCACGGCCCGGCCGGCGCCGGTGGGCTCGTCCACCAGTGCGACGGTGCCCTTCAACACCTCGCTGCGCACGGTGTAGCCGTTCGCCCAGAAGGTGTCGTCGGACGGGTAGGTGAGGACGTTGGTGCCGGTGCTGCTCGGGGTCAGGATCGAGTCGCTGTTGTTGAACTCGAAGTCCTCGGCCGGGCGGCCCAGCGCGACCGGGCTGCCGCGGTCGACGTCGACCCGCAGGTGCGAGCCGATCATCCGGTAGTCCGCCGGCTTCGTCTTCTCGGTGGTGGAGGTGAGGCCGGCGGCCCGGGCCATCCGGGTGCCCTCGTTGCGCAGGCCGAGGTAGGTGTGGCCCTGGGCGATCCAGTTCCGCAGGTTGGCCTGCCCGGCGGCGGTGAGCCCGCCGGTCGCGCTGCTGCCGTCCGGCACGAGCAGCACGGTGCGCTCGGTGAACGCCGGGGTGTTGTCGTTGATGTCGGCGGTGGTCACCGGCGTGAGGTCCAGCCCCCACCGCTTGCCGAGCACGTACCGGGCCTCGCCGTGGGAGCCGGAGGTGGTGGAGATGCCGGTGCCCTGGAACAGCCCGACATCCGGCAGGTCCACCGGGCTCCCGCCGGCCGCCGCGCCGCTCGGGCTCAGGGTCACCCCGAGCGACCGGGCCAGCTGGTCGATCTCCCGGGTCAGGCTCTTCGCGGGGAAGCCGACCACGCTGGTGTCGAGGTCACGGACGACCGGCACGCCCTGGCCGAGCAGCCGGAAGGTGAGTTCGGCCGCCGCCGCCGAGTCCAGCGGGTACGCGTACGACCCCTTGGCCCCGGCCGCCGAGGCCCTGCCACCGCTGATCTGCCGGACCAGTCGGGCGTGCGGCCGGACGTCGTCGCCGGTGTAGATGGTGTCCACGCCCATGAGCAGCGGGTTGCTCCAGGACGACACGTCGTAGAAGTAGGGGAACGGGACGTACGGGTCCTCGCCCATGATCGCCTGGATCCAGTGCTTCTGCGGCTGGTCCATCGGGATCCAGTACGCGCCGGCCGGCACCGTGACGTCGGTCGCGGTGCGCCCGCCGAAGATCCGGGCGGTGGGCACCTTCGTCGGCCTGGTCACCTCGTAGACCTCGACGTCCATGCCGCGCAGCCGCTCGACCAGCTGGCGCACGTCGGCGAGCTGCCGGTCGGGGAGCAGGAAGTACGAGCGGATCCGGACGTCCGGCACCGGGAACTGGACGGTGTTGGTCGGCTGGACCACCTCGTTCGGCTCCAGCGTCCCGGCCCGGCCCTCGGCGAGCGCGTCCGTCCAGATCTTGAAGTAGCTGGTCAGCACCTCGTGCTTGTTCGCGGCGGCCCACCCGAGGGTGGACCACTGGGTGTGGAACTGCTGCTGGACCCGGTCGGCCACCGCCGACGCGCTGCCCTTCTCGAAGGTCATGCCGGCGGAGCCGAAGCCGGCGGCCGGGACGGTGTCGCCGTAGCCCATGAAGAACAGGTCGTACGTCGCGTAGTTGAAGTAGCACTCGGTGGTGACGGCGCCGCCGCAGGCGCCGTTGAAGCCGAAGCCGGCCTTGTTGGCCTCGCCGATCCGGTTGATCCAGTCGACGTTCTCGCTGGAGATCTCGTGGTGGATCGGGTCGGCGTTGGGCGGGAAGAAGTACTGCCGGCCGGTCATCTCGTGCGCGTCGATGAAGACCTGCGGCGGGTACTGCCGCAGCAGTTCGATCTTGCCGTCGGTCTCCTGCTGGGTGCGCGCGAACCAGTCCCGGTTCATGTCGAAGCCGTACTCGTTCTGCCGCCGGCTGGCGTCGCGACCGTCGGGGTTCTGGGTCGGCACGATGACGGTCACCAGGTTGTCGTTCCGCTCCGCGACCGCGCAGGACAGCCCGGACGCGAGCTCGTACAGGGTCTTGAGCGCGGCGTCCGTGCCGCTCTTCTCCCCGCCGTGCACGTTGGCGGCCACCCAGACGATGGCGGGGCGGTCGGCCGCGGTCTCGGCGGCCTCCTTCGGCTTCGTCCGGCGCGGGTCCCGCAGGTCGCGGATGTCGTCGGCGATCTGCCGCAGCGCGGCCGGCCGGACGTGCCGCTCGTTGGAGACGATGGCGTACGGCAGCGGCTGGCCGAGCACGCTGGTCGCCATCACGCCCGTGACCACGCGGTCGGAGGCGGCGTCGACGGCCGTCAGGTAGCCACGGACCTCGTCGTTGGTGACGACCCGCTCCTGGCCCGTGCCGAGTGGGAAGCCCAGCGCCGACTCGGGGCTGGGCACGGTGGACAGCCGGGCGGCAGGGTCGTTGCTGCAGGTGGGGGGCGTGGGGGCGGCGCCGGCCGGCGCGCCTCCGAGCAACGGCGTCAGGCCGGTCAGCAGGAGCAGCGCGGCGACGCCGGCCGTTCTTCTCGTGGGGACCGCCCTGTGCGGACGTTTCGACAGGCGCATCGGGATGCCTCGTTTCACTCTGGGGCAGATCGAGCGAGCTGGATCGAACGTATGAGCTGCGGTTTCCTGGAGCAAGACTCAGTGGGCGCGGTGCCCGCCCTCGCCGCCGGTGGTGGGCAGGCTGCCGAGCACGTGGTTGATGATGTGGATCCGCGCGCCGGCGACCTGGTAGTCGGCGCACACGGTGTCGGCCTGGTCGGCCAGGCGGGCAGTCGCCCCGCCCCCGGTGACCGTCACCGTGGTGCCGGCGAGCGTGGTGACCGTGCCGGCGGCCACCAGGTCGGCCAGCGACAGCGACCCGGCGACGAGGTGTTCGCGGAGCAGCCCGCGGAGCTTGTCCTTGTCGGCCACCAACAGGTGGTCCAGGTCGTCCTCCGAGAACTTGGCGGCGAAGGCGTCGTCGGTCGGCGCCAGGATGGTCACCCCCGAGCCGTCGTGCAGGTCGGCGGACATTCCGGACGCCCGCACCGCCGCCTCGAACGTGGTGAGGACGGGCAGCCACTGCAGGGCCGCCTCGGCCGGCTGACCGGCCAGGGCCGCCGGGTTGCCCGGGTCGCTGCCGGAGGGCAGCAGGTCGCACAGCGGGCCGCTCACGACGGGTGCCGCCTTCGGTGCGGCGCCCGCCGCAGCCGGCGACGTGGTGCCGGCGCCGGAGCAGCCCGTGCCGGTGAGCACCAGGGACAGCGCGGCAGCGGCGAGCGCAGCGGTCCGTCGCCGGCCGGCCGGCCACCGGAGCCGGGGGAGGGATCGAGATCGCGGGGGGATGACGGGCGGTTCCACGGCGTTCTCCGGTCGGGTCGGGTCGTACCGGCAGGCCCGGGGAGGCCGGACCTGCCGGTACGACGATCAACGGGTCAGAGGCTCGCGCACTGGCCGCTCTTCGGGCCCTCCACCGAGTTGCTCAGCCCGAGGTTGTCCGGTGCCTGGGTGTTGCCGCCGCAGCTCAGCGGGCCGGTCACGGTGTTGGCCGCCACCAGCGGCGCGTCACCCCGGTTGCCCGACACGTCGACCGGGCCGGTGACCGTCGCGTCGACGATCACCACGGGGCCGCTGGACTGCGCGACCCGCACCGGGCCCTCGACCGCGGTGTCGGTCAGGAAGACCCCGGCCGCGCCGCCGGCGTCCACCGGGCCGGTGATCGACGAGCCGGTGGCGATCAGCGTGCCGCCGGCCCGGACCCGGACCGGGCCGGTCACGGTGGCGTCGCGCAGGCAGGTCACCCCGGAAACCACGAGCTGACCGCTGCGCTCGCCGGTGACGGTCGGGTACACCCGCTCGGCGTCGACCAGCTTCTCCACCGCCTGCCCGTCCAGCAGCAGCGGGATCAGGCCCCGCTCCGGCTGGGCCAGCGGCACCACGTACCCGTCGGCGACCTTGACCACCTTGTGACCGTGCGCGGCGAGGCGCTGGGCCACGGTGGTGCGCTGACCGGCCGGGCCGTCGGTGCGCTCCCCGTTGTACTGCTCCTCGGTGAGCTTGTACGCGCACGGCGCCTGGTCGAGGACCTGGCCGTCGCGCGGGGCGTCCAGCGGCGGCGGGGCCTCGCCCGGGTGCGGCGACGGGTACGCCGGGATCGGCCGGGAGCCGCGGAAGACGATCCGACCGGTGTTCGACACCTGGAAGGTGATCGCGTCGGCCCGCGCCGAGGTGATCTCCTTGAGGTTCGCCCGGTGGTAGTCGAGGAACTGCTGGAACGTCCAGAGCGCCGAGAACGTCTTGCGCCGCCGGTTGTTCGCCGTGTTGCCCTCGTCCGGCCGGGTCGTGCCGCCGGAGCTGCGCAGCTCCAGGAGGGAGTTCACCACGTTCTTGAGGCCCAGCGTGTTGCGCAGGATCGTCTCCTCGCTCAGCCCCACGTTCCCGCCGCCGTTGCAGCCGTACGGGCAGGGCCACCAGCCGTCCTTGGCGCCCTGGCTGTACATGTGCCCCTCGATCATGTGCTGCGACTCGTCGAAGATCGACTGCGCGACGTTCTGGTGCCGCGGCGGCAGCATCGGCAGGTCGCCGGCGCTGGAGTTGCCGAACTCGTGCCCGTCGTAGCCGGCCACCGGGCGGTAGTCCCGCAGCATCCGCACCAGCGCGAAGGTCTCCGGCTGGCGGATCAGCGAGTAGTCCCGGTTGAGGTCCTGGCCGGTGGAGTTGCCGCGGGTGTTGGCCGCCCGGCCGTCACCGTTGATGGTGGGCACGATCAGCACGGTGGTGTGCGACAGCAGGTCCAGCGTCCGCGGGTCGTTGCTGAAGGCCAGCTGACGCGCCATGATCAGGCAGGCTTCCCGGTCACCGGGCTCGTTGCCGTGCACGTTGCAGTTGACCATCAGCGGCGAGGTCGCGGCCACCGCCGCCGGGGTGGCCGGCGGGGTGGGGTAGCCGATGACGAACATGTTGATCGGGCGGCCCAGCGCTGTCCGGCCGATCTCGGTCACCCGGACACGGTCGCTCAGCTCGTCGACCGCCGCCGTGTACGCGTACTCGTTGACGTCGCTGGTGTACTGCGCCGCGAGGGTGGTCTCCCACTGGGTGCGGAGGTTCTCACCCGGCACGGCCGGGTCGCCCCAGGGCGCCCGGGTGGTGCCGGCCACCGGCGCCGAGTACGCCTCGGCGGTGGTGCCGAAGCGGGCCCGGACCCGCCACTGGAACCGGGCGCCCGGGTTGAACCCGGCGTCGGCGAAGGTGGGCGAGGAGTTGTTGATCTGGCGGTTCGGCCGCCACACGCCGGTGATCACCGCCGGTCCGGTCGCCGTGTCGTCGGCGGCGACCGGGGTGCGCTCGATCTGGTAGTCGGTGGCGCCGTCGACCGGCGTCCAGGCGAGGGTGGCGTAGCCGTCGCCCTGCGCGACCGTCAGACCCTGGACCTGGTTCGGCTCGGTCGGATCGGCCTGTGCGGGCACCGGCCCGGCGAACGCCGCCAGGCTGGCGGCGAGCAGTGCGGAGAGGATGGCCGTCGTCCGTCTGTCTCTCATGGAAGCTCCAGAACAGGTGGGATGACTTCGGTCCGGACAGCACACGCGAGTCAGACCGTCCCTGGTCGACGGTCGACGATTTCTTGAGATTGATCTGAGGATCGACGGCTCAGGCCGACCGGAGCCGATAGCCCACCCCGCGTACGGTCTCCACCAGGCCGGCCTCGTCGAGCTTGCCGCGCAGGGCCGCGACGTGGACGTCGAGGGTGTGGCCGCCGCCCCAGGTCGTCTGCCAGACGTCCATGAGCAGCCGCTCCCGGGGCACCACCGTCCCGGCCTGCCGGGCCAGCGCCATCAGCAGGGCGAACTCCTTGCGGGTCAGGATCACCTCCCGGTCACCGAGCCAGACCCGCCGGGCGTTGAGGTCCAACCGCAGGTCGCCGACCTCCAGCAGGGCCTCCATCCGGGAGGTACGCGCGGCGCGGCGCATCACCGCCTCGATCCGGGCCTGCAACTCCGCCATCGAGAACGGCTTCACCACGTAGTCGTCGGCGCCGGCCCGCAGCCCCGCCACCCGGTCCCGCTCGTCAGCGCGGGCGGTCACCGCGATGATCGCGATGTCCTCGTTGTGCCGGCGGATCTCCCGGCACAGCGCCAGGCCGTCCCGGTCGGGGAGGTTGAGGTCGAGCAGCATGAGGTCCACGGGCCCGGCCTCGACCGCCTCCGACGCGGTGGTGGCCGTGATGACCGAGTTGCCCCGGCGGCGCAGCGCGGCGGCGAGCGCGGACGCGACTCGCAGGTCGTCCTCCACCAGAAGCACCCGCACCGCGTCTCCTCGGACCTCGTCGTCACAGGTTCACGCGAGTCTGTCCGATCCGCACCGGCCGCGACCAGTCCAAACTGAAGATCACGACCAGAAGATCACGCAGGTCGACCCGTCGGGCCGACCCGGTGGGCCGTCGCGCCGAGATCCGGCCGCGCCCGCCTCAGGAGTTGCTCGGTGCCGTGAGGTGGAGGGGTAGGAGGAACGCGGCGGAGACCGCCAGTTCCCGGTCGAGCACCTCGGCACGGGGGACGAAGACCATCGCCCGGCCCTCGCCGAGCACCACGTCCTCCTGGGTCGCGTCGGTGGTGCCGTGGAAGGCGTGCATGGTGACCGTGTGCGGGAAGTTCTCCTCGTACGGGCGCGGGCCGCTCCACAGAGGGTGCAGCTCTCCCGCGGTCAGCCCGGTCTCCTCCAGCAGTTCCCGGCGGGCGGCCTGCTCCGGCGTCTCGCCGGGTTCGATGCGGCCGCCGGGCAGGGCCCACTGGTTCGGGGAGACGGGCGCGTGCTCGTCCCGGTGCTGCAGAAGGATCGCACCGGAGGCGTTGACGAGCAGGACAATCGCCACTTCATAGCTGGCCATCCGCGGATCATGCCACGAGGATCGGCCCATTCGCGTACGCCCGCTCTTGATCCACTCCAGACCGCCGTGGTGGCGGCATCCGATCGTGTCGGACACCGCCACCTCGGCGAGCTGGAGCCGATCATCCCGGCCCGGCAGGCCGGCGGGGTCAGCGGAGGCCGGCGGCGGCCAGAAGGTTGCCCTCGGGCAGAGCGGGCAGGGTCCGGCCCGCGGTCATCCGCTGCTCGGCGCGGGCGGCCGTGAACGCCGGGTCGCCGGCGATGGCCGCGGCGTACGCGGCGGCGGTGCGGGACGCGATGGCCGACCAGCCGTACTGCTCGTGGACCATGGTGCGCGCGCGCCGGGCGAGCAGCCGCGCCCGGTCCCGGTCGGACAGCAGCGTGTGCACCGCCTCGGCGAGCCCGTCCGGGTCATGTGGGGCGAAGGTCAGCCCGGTCACGCCCGGCTCGACGATCTCGGCCAGCCCGCCGGTGCGAGCCACGGCGAGCGGCGCGCCGGCGGCCGCGCCCTCCAGGGCCACCATGCCGAACGGCTCGTAGATGCTGGGCACCGCGAAGCAGTCCGAGGCGGCCATCACGGCGGGCAGGTCGGTGCCGCCGAGGAAGCCCGGCATGCTCACCGTGCCGCCGAGTCCGAGCCGGTGCACCTCGGCCTCCAGGGTCGCCCGGTAGGGCCCGTCGCCGACGATCACGGCGCGCAGCCCGGGGTGCCGGTCGCGCAGCCGGGGGAGCCCGGCGAGCAGGTGCTGCACGCCCTTCTCGTAGACGAGCCGGCCGGCGAAGGTGACCAGCGGCCCGTCCCCGGCGAACCGGGCCCGGGCGGCGGCGACCGCCGAGCCGGGCACCCGCCAGCGGTGCGGCTCCACCCCGTTGGGGACCACGTCGACCCGGGCGGGGTCCACCCCGAACAGCGCGCCCACCTCGTCGCGCATGTAGCCGGAGCAGACGATGACCCGGCCCGACTCGGTGGCCAGCCAGTGCTCGACGCCGTGGATGGTGCGGTTCATCTCCTCGGGCAGCCAGCCCTGGTGCCGGCCCGCCTCGGTGGCGTGGATGGTGCTGACCAGCGGCACGTCGAGGTGCTCGCGCAGGGTCATGGCGGTGTGCGCGACCAGCCAGTCGTGGGCGTGGATGACGTCGTACGCGCCGGCCTCGGCGGCGCGCAGGGCGGCCCGGGTGAGGGTGTGGTTGAAGGCCATGGTCCAGGCCAGCAGCGAGTCGGTGGCGAGTGGGAAGGTGACCGGGTCCTCGGCGGCGCGGACGATCCGCACGCCGTCGGCGTACTCCTCCAGGGGCGCGCCCTCGGCGTGCCGGGTGACGACGGTGACCTCGTGGCCGGCGGCGGCCAGGGCGACGGAGAGCGCGTGCACGTGGCGGCCGAGGCCACCGACGAGCACCGGCGGGTACTCCCACGACAGCATGAGGATGCGCCGGGTGCGGGGCGGCACGCCGGGCTGCGGCGGGATGGTGGGGCGGGAGGTGAGGGTGGGCCGGTGGGTCCGGTCCGTCGCGGTGGCGGGCTGCGCGCCGACCCGCAGGGTGGTCACATCGATCTCCGTCCATGCATGCTGGTACGCGCCGACGTCAGTGGCGGCGTGGGGAGCGTGGTGGGTCGGCCGAACGGCCGGGGTGGACCCGCGCGGGCGCGCACGTCCGTTGTCCAGGAAAAGCCATCCCGCGTGAACCCGCACCTCGAAATGGGCGATCGTGACGGAAGACACCTGAAGGTCCAGCCGGTCCCAGGTGGGCGGATTTCGGTTACCGTCCGAACGGGTGGATTGGCGGAGCGTGCGGCGGGGCATTAGCGGCGTGCGCACCGGCGGCCCGCCCGTCCGGTGCGCTCATGATCAGGGCCGAAGGAGCGACATGCAGGTCTGGCCGGGCGAGAGCTACCCCCTCGGTGCCACCTACGACGGGATGGGAACCAACTTCGCGATCTTCTCGGAGGTGGCGGAGAGGATCGAGCTCTGCCTGTTCGACGAGTGGGACACCGGCGCCGAGCGCCGGGTCGAGCTGCGCGAGGTCGACGCCTACGTCTGGCACGCCTACCTGCCGGGCGTCGAGCCCGGCCAGCGGTACGGCTACCGGGTGCACGGGCCGTGGGACCCGGCCAACGGGCTGCGGTGCAACCCGCACAAGCTGCTCCTGGACCCGTACGCCAAGGCGGTCGACGGCGAGATCACCTGGGACCCGGCCGTCTACGACTACGAGGTGGGCGGCGACCCGGACCGGCGCAACGAGACCGACTCGGCCCCCTTCATGCCGAAGTCGGTGGTGGTGAACCCGTACTTCGACTGGGGCAACGACCGGCCGCCGCGCACGCCTTACCACCACTCGGTGATCTACGAGGCCCACGTGCGCGGCCTGACCATGCGCCACCCGGACATCCCCGAGGAGCTGCGCGGCACGTACGCGGCGATCGCCTCGCCCGTGATGATCGACTACTTTCAGCGGCTCGGGGTGACCGCGGTCGAGCTGATGCCGGTGCACGAGTTCGTGCACGACCACCGGCTGGCCGACCTCGGGCTGCGCAACTACTGGGGCTACAACACCATCGGCTTCTTCGCGCCGCACCACGGCTACTCGGCGCTCGGCCGGCTCGGCCAGCAGGTGCAGGAGTTCCGCGGCATGGTCAAGGCGCTGCACGCGGCCGGCATCGAGGTCATCCTCGACGTGGTCTACAACCACACCGCCGAGGGGAACCACCTCGGGCCGTCGCTGAGCTTCAAGGGCATCGACACCCCGAGCTACTACCGGCTCTCGGAGGAGGATCGCCGGTACTTCGTCGACTACACGGGCACCGGCAACAGCCTCAACGTGCGCAGCCCGCACTCGCTCCAGCTGATCATGGACTCGTTGCGCTACTGGGTGACCGAGATGCACGTCGACGGCTTCCGCTTCGACCTGGCGGCCACCCTGGCCCGGGAGTTCTACGAGGTGGACCGCCTCTCCACCTTCTTCGAGGTGGTGCAGCAGGACCCGGTGGTCGGCCGGGTCAAGCTGATCGCCGAGCCGTGGGACGTCGGCCCGGGCGGCTACCAGGTGGGCAACTTCCCGCCGCAGTGGACCGAGTGGAACGGCAAGTACCGGGACACCGTGCGGGACTTCTGGCGCGGCGAGCCGAACACCCTTGCCGAGTTCGCCTCCCGGATCTCCGGCTCCGCCGACCTCTACCAGGACGACGGGCGCCGCCCGTTCCACAGCATCAACTTCGTCACCTGCCACGACGGGTTCACGCTCAACGACCTGGTCTCCTACAACGACAAGCACAACGAGGCCAACGGCGAGGAGAACCGGGACGGGGAGAGCCACAACCGCTCCTGGAACTGCGGCGTCGAGGGGGAGACCGACGACCCCGGCGTGCGCACCCTGCGCGCCCGGCAGCGGCGCAACTTCCTGGCCACCCTCATCCTCTCCCAGGGCGTGCCGATGCTCGGCCACGGCGACGAGCTGGGCCGCACCCAGCGCGGCAACAACAACGCCTACTGCCAGGACAGCGAGCTGGCCTGGGTCGACTGGACGCGGGCCGACGAGGACCTCCTCGCCTTCGTCCGGCGGCTCACCGAGTTCCGCAACCGGCACCAGGTGTTCCGCCGCCGGCGGTTCTTCACCGGCCTGCCGGTCGGCGGCCGGGCCGCCGGCACCGCCCTGCCCGACCTGGCCTGGTACACGCCCGACGGCCGGGAGATGAGCGGCGAGGACTGGGGCAACGACTTCGGCCGCTCGGTGGCCCTGTTCGTCAACGGCGACGGCATCCCCGAACGCGGCCAGTACGGCCAGCGCCACCGGGACGACTCCTTCCTGCTGCTGTTCAACGCGCACGACGCCCCGCTGGACTTCACCCTGCCACCGGTCGAGTTCGGGCAGCGGTGGGAGCTGGTCATCAGCACCGCGGACCCGGATCCGGAGAAGACCCTCGCGGTCGAGGCAGGCGGAAGCGTCTGCGTCCCCGACCGCTCGCTGCTGGTCCTGGAGAGGACGGCCTGACCATGCCCGACACCCCCCACCCCGACGACACGACGGCGACGACGGCGACGACGGCGCGGGTGGGGTCGACCTACCGCGTCCAGGTGCGCCCCGGCTTCGACCTCGACGCCACCGCCGGCCTCGCCGGCTACCTGGCCGACCTCGGCGTCACCCACCTCTACAGCGCGCCCCTGCTCACCGCCACCCCCGGCTCGCAGCACGGCTACGACGTGGTCGACCACCGCGCCGTCAACCCGGAGCTCGGCGGCGAGGGCGGCCGGCAGCGCCTCGTCCGGGCGCTCCGTGCGGCCGGGCTCGGCCTGGTCGTGGACATCGTGCCCAACCACGCCGGGGTGGCCCGGCCGGCGGCCAACCCGGCCTGGTGGGACGTGCTGCGCCGGGGCCGGGCCTCGGCCTACGCGGACTGGTTCGACATCGACTGGGACCGCGGCCGGCTGCTGCTGCCGGTGCTCGCCGACACCCCGGACGCGCTCGACGACCTCAAGGTGGTCGACGGCGAGCTGCGCTACCACGAGCACCGCTTCCCGATCGCCGACGGCACCGGCGACGGGACCCCGCGCGCCGTGCACGACCGGCAGCACTACGAGCTGGTCGACTGGCGGCGCGGCGACAGCGAGCTGACGTACCGCCGGTTCTTCGCCGTGTCCGACCTGGCCGGACTGCGGGTGGAGGACCCGGAGGTCTTCCGCGCCACCCACGCCGAGATCCTGCGCTGGGCCGCCGCCGGCGACCTCGACGGCATCCGGGTCGACCACCCGGACGGGCTGCGCGACCCTGCCGGCTACCTGGCCCGGCTGCGCGCCGCCGCGCCCGGCGCGTGGCTGGTCGTGGAGAAGATCCTGGAGTACGGCGAGGAGCTGCCCGACTGGCCGGTCGACGGCACCACCGGCTACGACGCCCTGGCCGCGGCGGGCGGGCTCTTCGTCGACCCGGACGCCGAGGCGGACTTCACGGCGCTGGACGGCCGGCTCACCGGCCGGCACACCTCGTGGCAGGACCTCACCCACGACACCAAGCTGGCGGCCGCCACCCGGCTGCTCGCCGCCGAGCTGAGCCGGCTGGCCGCCCTCGTCCCCGAGCTGCCCGCCGAGCAGGCCCGGGCGGCCCTCGCCGAGCTGGCCGCCTGCTTCCCGGTCTACCGCGGCTACCCGCCGGAGGGCGCCCGGCACCTGGCTGCCGCCCGCGCCGAGGCGGGCCGCCGCCGACCCGACCTGACCACCGTGCTGGACGCGGTCACCGCCCGGCTCCGCGACCCCGACCACGAGCTGGCCGCCCGCTTCCCGCAGCTGTCCGGCGCGGTCATGGCCAAGGGGGTGGAGGACACCGCCTACTACCGGTGGAGCCGGTTCGTCGCCCTCAACGAGGTCGGCGGCAGCCCCGCCCACTTCGGCGTGCCGCCGGCGGAGTTCCACCGCTTCGCCGCCGCCCGCCAGGTGCGGTGGCCGGCGAGCATGACCGCGCTCTCCACCCACGACACCAAGCGCGGCGAGGACGTCCGGGCCCGGCTCGCGGTCCTGTCCGAGCTGCCCGGGCGCTGGGCCGAGCGGGTCACCGACTGGATGTCCCGGGCCCCGCTGGCCGACCCCGCCCTCGCCCACCTGCTGTGGCAGACGGCCGTCGGGGCCTGGCCCGTCGAGCGCGAGCGCCTGCACGGGTACGCGGAGAAGGCCGCCCGGGAGGCGTCCGTGTCGACCAGCTGGGCCGACCCCGACCCGGCGTTCGAGCACGAGCTGCACGCCCTGGTCGACCGGATGTACGACGACCCGGAACTGCACGCCCAGCTCACCGCGTTCGCCGGCGAGATCACCCCGGCCGGCTGGTCCAACTCGCTCGGGCAGAAGCTGGTCCAGCTCGCCATGCCCGGGGTGCCGGACACCTACCAGGGCACCGAGCTGTGGGAGAACTCCCTGGTCGATCCCGACAACCGCCGCCCGGTCGACTTCGCCGTACGCCGGGAGCTGCTGGCCCGGCTCGACGCCGGCTGGCAGCCGGCGGTGGCCGCCGACGGCGCGGCCAAGCTGCTCGTGGTCTCGCGGACCCTGCGGCTGCGCCGGTCCCACCCGGAGCTGTTCACCGGCTACCGGCCGGTGCCGGCGCACGGGCCGGCCGGCGCGCACGCCGTGGCCTTCGACCGGGGCGGCGCCGTGGCGGTGGCCACCCGCCTGCCGCTGCGCCTGGCCCGCGACGGCGGCTGGCGCGACACGACGCTCGCGATTTCCGGCAACAGTGTTACCGACGTGTTCACCGGTCGGGTCTACAGTGGGTCTGAGCTGCTGATGCACGATCTGCTGAGCACCTATCCCGTCGCCCTCCTCGCTCCCACCGACTCCGTGGAGGCTGCCGCATGACCGAGTTCACGGTGTGGGCGCCCGCAGCCGCCCGGGTGCGGCTGCGGCTGCCCGGCGTGGCCGACCACGACATGCGTCCCGGGCCGCGCGGCTGGTGGCGGGTCGAGGTGCCCGGCGCCGGGCCGGGCACCGACTACGCCTTCCTGCTGGACGACGACGACCAGGCGCTGCCCGACCCCCGGTCGGCCTGGCAGCCGCAGGGCGTCCACGGGCCGAGCCGCCGCTACGACCACGCGGCGTTCGGCTGGACCGACCAGGGCTGGACCGGCCGGCAGCTGCCCGGCAGCGTCCTCTACGAGCTGCACATCGGCACCTTCACTCCCGAGGGCACCTTCGACGCGGCGATCGGCCGCCTCGACCACCTGGTCGACCTCGGCGTCGACCTCGTCGAGCTGCTGCCGGTCAACGCCTTCAACGGCGAGCACAACTGGGGCTACGACGGCGTCTGCTGGTATGCGCCGCACGAGCCCTACGGCGGGCCGGACGGGCTCAAGCGCTTCGTCGACGCGGCGCACGCGAAGGGGCTGGGGGTGATCCTCGACGTCGTCTACAACCATTTCGGGCCCTCCGGGGCCTACGCGCCGCGCTTCGCGCCGTACCTCACCGAGCAGAGCAACACCTGGGGCCGCACGGTCAACCTGGACGGGCCGCACTCCGACGGGGTGCGCCGCTACATCGCCGACAGCGTGCTCATGTGGCTGCGCGACTACCACGTCGACGGGCTGCGGCTGGACGCCGTGCACGCCATGCCCGATTCGCGGGCCACCCACCTCCTCGAGGAGCTGGCGACCGAGGTGGAGGCCCTCTCCACCCACCTGGGCCGGCCGCTGTCGCTGATCGCCGAGAGCGACCTCAACGACCCGAAGCTGATCACCCCGCGGGAGGGCGGCGGCTACGGGCTGCACGCCCAGTGGAACGACGACGCCCACCACGCGCTGCACACCCTGCTCACCGGGGAACGGCAGGGCTACTACGGCGACTTCGGCTCCCTCGAATGCCTCACCGACGTGCTGACCGGCGCGTTCTTCCACGCCGGCACCTGGTCCAGCTTCCGCAACCGCAGCCACGGCCGGCCCGTCGACCGGCAGCGCACGCCCGGGCACCGGTTCGTGGCGTACCTGCAGAACCACGACCAGATCGGCAACCGGGCCACCGGCGACCGGATCTCCCAGACCCTCTCCGCCGGGCTGCAGCGCGTCGGCGCCACCCTCCTGATGACCGCGCCCTTCACCCCGATGCTGTTCATGGGGGAGGAGTGGGCGGCCAGCACGCCGTGGCAGTTCTTCACCAGCCACCCCGAGCCGGAGCTGGCCACCGCCGTGGCGGCCGGGCGCCGGCGGGAGTTCGCCGCGCACGGCTGGCCGCCGGGTGACGTGCCCGACCCGCAGGACCCGCAGACCTTCGTGCGGTCCCGGCTCGACTGGGCCGAGCTGGACAAGCCGGAGCACCGGGAAATGTACGACTTCTACCGGCGGCTCATCGCGCTGCGCAAGCGCCGTCCCGACCTCTCCGACCCCCGCCTCCACCACGTCGACGTCCGCCACGGCGACCAGTTCCTGCTGATGCGGCGCGGCGGCTGCCTCGTGGTGGCGAACCTGGCCGGCAAGCCCCAGCGGATCAACCTGCCGGGCGTGGTGCGCCGGGTGCTGCTCGCCACCTCCGAGGGGGTCACCGTGATGCGCGACGGGATCGAGCTGCCGCCCGAGTCCGCCGCGATCGTCGCGCTCTGACCGCCTCATCGGTCCGGGCACGCGGTCAGCTTGTGCCGTACCGAGTCGGAATCGGCGTGGCCGAGCTCCTCGAACAGCGCGAGTGAACGCTGCCAGGCGTCCCGGGCGGCGGCCGGTCGGCCCGCAGCGGCCCACGTGTCACCGAGATGATCCAGCACGATGCCTTCGGCATGCCGGTCACCCATCTCGGCGAAGAGGGTGAGCGCCTGCTGGTAGCAGCCGACGGCCTGCTCGTACTCGCCGAGGTGGTGGTGGGCGAAGCCGATGCTGTCCCAGGTGTTCGCCTGCCCGTACGCGCTGCCGACCTGCTGCGAGAGGGCCAGCGCCCGCCGGCAGTAGGTGATCGCCTCCTGGTGCTCGCCCATCTGGGAGTGGTACCAGCCGATCGCGTTGAGCGCGACCGCCTGCTTGAGCGGGCTCCCGACCCGTTCGTAGAGGGCGAGACTCTGCCGTGCGTGCGGCAGGGCCTGGCGGGGCCGCCGCTGCCGGTCGTGGAGCATGCTGAGGTCGAAGTGGGTGTGCGCCCGCCCCTCGTCGTCACCGAGCGCGGCGAACAGGTCCCGCGCCGCGAGCAGGTTGGACTGCGCCTCCTCGTACCGGCCGAGGTTGGAGCAGGCCCCGGCCAGGAGCCGATGGGCCTGGGCCTGCGCCGAGCGGTCATCCAGCCGCCGGGTCGACTCGACCGCCCTGCGGGCCACCGTGGCCCAGTCGTGCCAGTGGCCCTGCCGGTCGAAGTAGGTGGCCAGGGTCCACGAGAGCTGCCCGGCCGGGGCGTCGAGACCGTTGTCGCCGGCGTATTCGATGGTCGCCAGGAGCACCTGATGCTCGCGGGTGAACCAGGCCAGCGCCGCCTCGAGGTCGCCGAGCGGCTCGGCGGTGACTCCGGATGACGCGGGGGTCAGGGTCAGCGGATCGCGCTGCGGGGACAGCAGCAGCGCGGCCGCATGAGCGGTGTGCAGGTGGTGATCGACCAGCCGGCACAGCGCGGACCGGGCACCGGCCGGGTCCCCGGCTGCCCGCTCGACCGCGAACACCCGGACCAGGTCGTGCATGCGGTACCGGCCCGCGAGGTGCTCCTGAACGAGGTGTGCGTCGGCGAGTTCGCGCAGCAGCGGGCCCAGCTCGTCGGGGGTACGGGCGGTCAGGCTGGCCGCCGCGGCGCGGCTGATGTCGGGGCCCGGTGCCAGGCCGAGCAGCGTGAAGACCTCCGCCGCCGCGGGTGTCAGCGCCCGCACCGAGCTGGACAGCACCACCCGCAGGTTCGTCGTCACCTCGTCGCCGTCGAGGACGTCCAGCGGGCTGGCTCCGGTGGTCAGCTCCGCCGCGATCGAGGACAGGGCGAGGTCGGGGCGGAGCGTGGCGCGGGCCGCCACGATCCCGAGAGCCAGCGGCAGGCCGCCGCAGAACCGCAGGATGTCGGCGACGGCGTCCGGCTGCCCCGCCACCCGCGCGGCACCCACCTGCCGGACGATCAGCTCGTGTGCCTCGCCGTCGGGCAGCACGTCCAGCGGCAGCGGTCGTGCGCCGTGGGTGGTGACGAGGCTGGCCAGCTGCCGGCGGCTGGTCACCAGGACCGCGCTCGTGGGGGTGCCGGGCAGCAGCGGGATCACGGTGGCGGCGTCGCGGGCGTCGTCGAGGACGACGAGCATCCGGCGGCCGGCGACGAGCGTGCGGTACAGCGACGCCTGGGCCTCCGGCTCGGCCGGGACGCGTGCCGGTTCGACACCGAGCGCTTCGAGGAAGCCGCGCACCACCGCCGGCCATTCCACGGGGTGGGCGGTCGGGTCGAAGCCGCGCAGGTTGGCGTAGAGCTGCCCGTCGGGAAAGCGGTCGGCGTTGGCGTGCGCCCACCGCAGGGCGAGCCAGGTCTTGCCGACCCCGCCGCCGCCACCGATGGACGAGATCACCACCGGTGACCCGCCGTCCGGGTGCGCCGCGTCGCCGAGTTGTTCGTCGAGGCGCGCGAGCTGGGCGGTCCGGCCGGCGAAGACCCCGGGCGATGCCGGTAGCTGCCGGGGCACCGTGCCCGCATGCTGTGCCGCGCTGGGCCGGCCAGGCGGCGGGCCGGTAGCCGCGGCCGGTTCGGTGCCGCCCGCCACGGGGATGTCCGGCGCCGCGAGCACCGGGTCGGCGGTGAGGATCTGCTGGTAGAGCAGTGCCAGGGGCGGGCTGGGATCCGTGCCGACCTCGGCAGCCAGCCGGCGGCGCATCTGGTGGAACTGCTCGAGCGCGTCGGCCTGCCGCCCGCACCGGTACAGGGCGAGCATCGCCTGCGCCGCGAGGCGCTCGTCCCACGGGTACCGGCTGCTCAGCGCCAGGACGTCGGGGAGCAGGCGCCCGTGCTGGCCGTGGCGCAGGGCCAGGTCGTTGCGGTCCAGCGCGGCCGCGAGTCGCTGCCGGTCGAGGGTCTGCCGGTAGGCCACCAACCACGGTGTGGCCAGCCCGTCGAACGCTTCGCCGCGCCAGAGCCCCAGCGCCTGCTCCAGGCAGCTGATCGCGGTCGCGTCGTCGTCGGTGCGCCGGGCCTTCTCCGTCAGCTCGCGGAATCGGTGCAGGTCGACGCGGTCCGGGTCGACGGCGAGCAGGTAGCCGGGATGGCGCCGGACGATGCGGACGTCCTCCGCGCCGGCCAGCGCCTGGCGGAGCCGGGACAGGTAGCCGCGCAGGGTGACCGCGGCTCCGTCCGGAACCTCGTCGCCCCAGACCCGGCTGATGAGCTGTCCGGTCGCGACCGCACGGTGGGGCTCGACCAGCAGGGCGGCGAGGACGCACTGCTGACGGGCGTGACCGATCCCGACCGCCCGGCCGTCGATCCGGACGTCCAGGTCGCCGAGTACCCGGAACTCCACCGCCACGGACTGTCACGCTAGCCGCCGTCGACAGTGGCCGGCGCGGCGTGACGAGGATCCGACAGGCGGCGCCGCGGCGGCCCGCGGGTGCAGTGTCCGATCCGCGGACCGCCGTGGCGATCGAATCAGGGGCAGTTGGTGGGGTTGTCGACGGTGGGCCGGCAGTCGTCGAACACGAGGTCCGGGCCGCCGTCACCGTCGTCATTGAGGCCGGGGCCGCCGACCAGGGTGTCCCTGCCCTGGTCGCCGAAGAGGTGATCGTCGTTGCTCCCGCCGTCCACGCGGTCGTTGCCGTCCAGGGCGCTGGGCCCGATGAAACGGTCCCCGTGGATGGTGTCGGCGCCGCCGTCACCGTGGAGGTTGTCGTTACCCAGGTCGCCCCAGATGCTGTCGCCGACCGCCCCGCCGTAGACGATGTCGTCGCCGCTGTTGGCCTGGATGTCGTCGTTCCCGTCGAGTCCGCAGATGACGTCGTCGTCGACGCTTCCGACGATGACGTCGCGACCGGTCGTGCCGATGATGAACTCCGGGCCATTGTTGTTGGTGCTGGTGTAGAGCCCGCCGGCGGGAACGAACTGCGTGGCGTATCCGGCCGGCACCGGCGCCCCGGAGTACGGGCCGCAGTCGGCGGGGACCACCACGACGGCCGCGGACGCCGGCGCGGCGGTCGCGCCGGCCAGCCCCGCGGTGGCCAGGACGAGTGCCCCGACCACCGAGAGGGCCCGGCGACCGGTACCCGATGTGGCGAGGAAACGGTGTGTCATGACGCTTCTCCCTTGCTGCTTGGATGTGCGAGAAGCGTCGCCACCCGGCGTGGAACGGACGTGCAGCAAACGTTGAGCCTTCGACGGTGCCCTACCCGGCGTGCGCTCATGGGGCAGCGACGCGGGACGCCGGCCGCTAGCCTTCCGGGCATGGACGAGGCCGGACCGAGGCTCGCGGGCATCGCGCACGAGGCGGGCGGCGGCACGATCCGGCTACGTCCGGTGGCCGAGCCGGACCTGGCCATGTTCCGCCGCTTCCTCACCGAGCCGGGCCTGATCGGGCTGGACTGGGCCGGCTTTCGGGATCCGGGCGGGCCCGCCCGCCGGCACGCCGAGGACGGCTACCTGGGCGAGCGGGACGGCCGGCTCATCGTCCAGGTCGAGCCCGAGGAGGCCGCAGCCGGGCTCGTGAGCTACCAGTGGGGCATCTACGGCGGACGCGCTCCCTACTGGGAGATCGGCATCGCCCTGCTGCCCGAGTGGCGCGGCCGCGGCATCGGCTGGCGGGCCCAGGCGCTGCTCTGCGACTACCTCTTCGCGCACACCCCGGCGCAGCGGATCCAGGCCGGCACCCACGCGGAGAACGTCGCCGAGCAGCGGTCGCTGGAAAAGGCCGGCTTCCAACTGGAAGGGGTCGTCCGCGCCTGCGAGTTCCGGGCCGGCGCCTGGCGCGACGGCTGGCTCTACAGCCGGCTGCGCGACGACCCGTCTCCGTTCTGACCGAGGGCGGTCAGGGGATCGGCCACTCGTGCACGGGGCGGTTGCTGTGCATGAGGTCGACGTAGTGGCGGACCACCTCGCGCAGCGCCTCCGGCCGATCAAGGTGGTCGGCGGACTCCAGCCGGTGCAGCGTCTCCACCTGCCAGGTCGCGCCGTTGCGCCCGGTCAGGCAGCGCTGCTCGATGATGCCGAGCAGCCGGTCCCGCTCGGCCGGGTCGAGCCCCCACCGGTCCAGCCCGTGGTGGGCCAGCGGCAGCAGGCGGCGCAGCACCAGCTCGGTCACCGGCAGGTAGCCGAGCCCCGGCCAGAACACCTGCGCGTCGATGCCGTGCCGGGAACAGTTGGTGAAGTTCTCCTCGGCCGCGCTGAACGACATCTGCGACCAGAGTGGCCGGTCGGACTCGGCGAGGGCGCGGACCAGGCCGAAGTAGAAGGCGCCGTTGGCGACGGTGTCCAGCACGGTCGGCCCGGCGGGCAGCACGCGGTTCTCCACCCGCAGGTGCGGGCGCCCCTTCAGCACGTCGTAGACCGGGCGGTTCCACCGGTAGATCGTGCCGTTGTGCAGCCGCAGCTCGGCGAGCTTCGGCACCCCACCGCCGGCCAGGGTCTCCGCCGGGTCCTCGGGGTCGCACACCGGCAGCAGCGCCGGGAAGTAGCGCACGTTCTCCTCGAAGAGGTCGAACACGCTGGTGATCCAGCGTTCCCCGAACCACACCCGCGGGCGTACCCCCTGGGCCTTGATCTCCTCGGCGCGCGTGTCGGTGGCCTGCTGGAACAGCGGCACCCGGGTCTCCCGCCACAACTCCCGGCCGAACAGCAGCGGCGAGTTCGCGCCGAGCGCGACCTGGACGCCGGCGATCGCCTGGGCGGCGTTCCAGTAGTCGGCGAACTGGGCCGGGCTGACCTGCAGGTGGAACTGGGTGCTCGTGCAGGCGGCCTCCGGGGTGATGGTGTCCGCCGTGGTGGCCAGCCGCTCCACCCCGCTGATCGAGATCCGCAGGTCCTCGCCGCGGGCCGCGAAGATCTGCTCGTTGAGCAGGGCGTAGCGGGGGTTGGCCGAGAGGGTCTCGGCGGTCAGGTGCTCCGGGCGCAGGGTCGGCAGGATGCCGATCATCACCATGTGGGCGCCGACCGCGCGGGCCTTCTCCTCGGCGGCGTTGAGGCTCGCCCGGACATGCTCCTCGAATTGGGCCGTGCCGGTGCCGGTCAGCCGGCGCGGCGCGACGTTGATCTCCACGTTGAACTGGCCCAGCTCGGTCTGGAAGCTGGGATCCGCGATCGCCTCCAGCACGTCGGCGTTGCGCATGGCCGGCTCGGAGGCCTCGTCGACCAGGTTCAGCTCGATCTCCAGGCCGGTCATCGGCCGCTCCACGTCGAAGCGGGACTCGCGCAGCATCTCGGCGAACACGTCCAGGCAACGCCGCACCTTGTCGCGGTAGCGGGCCCGGTCCTCCCGGCTGAAGGTGCGAACGCCGACGTCCTCGCCCATGGTCACCACCCTGTCACCGTTGGTCCCTCTAACCTCGCACGCCACGGCGGCGGCGGGAAAGAGCCCGGGGGACCCATTACTACCCAGCTGCCGCGCCGGTGATCCCTGTCGCGTCGCACAGTGTCGGGGGCCGGTCCTGCCGGCCCGGCTGGCTAGCATGGCCCGATGCGCGAGATGACCATCCGGCTGTTCGTGGCGGCGGCGATCGCCGAGGCCTGCTCGTGGGCCGCCCTGCTGGCCGGCATGGCCGTCAAGTACGGGCCGCCGCGCAACGAGGTCGGCGTGCACGTGTTCGGCCCGGTGCACGGCGCGCTCTTCGTGGCGTACGGGCTGCTCGTGCTCGTGGTGGCCCGCCGGCGGCGCTGGTCGCTGTGGCACACCGGGATCGCGCTGGCCTGCGCCGTGCCGCCGTTCGCCACGGTGCTCTTCGAGCGCTGGGCCCGCCGCCGCGGCCTCCTCGCCACCCCGGCCGCCACCGAGCGCCCGCTCACCCCGGTCGGCTGACCGCCGCGGCTCACGCGGCCAGGAAGTCGGCGAGCAGGGCGGCCAGCTCCGCCGGGGCCTCCTCGGCCATGTGGTGCCCGGACGGGATCGACGCCGCGCGCACGTCGTCGGCCCAGTCCCGCCAGATCGCCGCCGGGTCGCCGTACAGGTCGACCATGTCGTCGCGCTCGGACCAGGCGAAGAGCACCGGGCAGCCGATCCGCCGGCCGGCGGCCCGGTCCGCATCGTCCGCCGCCCGGTCCGGGCCGAGCCCCGCCCGGTAGTCCTCACACATGGCGTGCACGGTGGCCGGGTCGTGGATGGCCCGGCGGTAGTCGGCGTACGCCGCCGCGCCCATCGCCTCCGGTGAGCCGCCGTACCAGGCGTCCGGGTCGGCGTTGATCACCCGCTCGGCAGGCTTGGCGAGCTGGCCCAGGAAGAACCAGTGCCACCAGCGGGCCGCGAACCGGGCGTCGCAGCGGGCCAGCGCCTCGCCGATCGGCACCCCGTCCAGCACGCCGAGCCGGGTCACCCGGTCCGGGTGGTCCAGCGCGGTCCGCATCGCCACGTAGCAGCCCCGGTCGTGGCCGACGACCGCTGCGCGGGGATGCCCGAGCGCGTCGAGCAGCGCCACCACGTCGCCGGCCATCGCCCGCTTCGAGTAGACCGTGTGCGCGGGGTCGCTCGGCGGTTTCGACGAGCCGCCGTACCCGCGCAGGTCCGGGCAGATGACGGTGTGCCCGGCGGCGACCAGCAGCGGGGCGACCCGGTGCCAGGTGGCGTGGGTGCGCGGGTGCCCGTGCAGCAGCACCACCGGGGGTCCGGACCCGCCGTGCCGGACCCGTAGGCGGACCGGGCCGACGTCGATCTGCTCCAGGGTGAAACCGGGAAACATGAGCGAGCCGGTGCCCCGGCCGGGGCGCGCGGAAACCTCAGCCGAGCGCCGAGCAGGCGGCGAGGCCGGCCACCAGCAGCACGCCGAGCACCGCCTGGAGCAGCAGCGCCGGCCCCAGGTGCGACCAGACCGTCGCGGTGCGCGGCGTCAGCAACTGGCCGGTGGTCAGGTTGACGATGCGCTCGATCTTGGGCGGCAGCTCGGGGTCGCGCTGCGGACGCAGGGTCAGCTGCACGTGGTCGCCGGGGTGCAGGGCACTCTGCGGCAGGTGGCCGTGCAGCTCGACCTCCACGAGCCGGTCGGCGGCGTCGCGCACCCGGACCGGGGTGACCAGGAACTCCGGTCCCTTCTTCAACTCCTTGAAGCTGCGCCGCGCGCCCCCGCCGCCGCTGCTGAGCAGCGCCCGGACCACCCGCAGCAGCAGCCCCACCACGCCCGCCGCGGTCAGCACCCCGACCAGCACCGGCTGGCCCACCCGCACCTCGCGGGCGTAGCCCTCCAGGAGACGGACCAGCCGGCCGGTGACGATCCGTTCCGTCGGGTGGACGGCGCGGCGGATGTGCAGCTCCGTGTTCATGTTCACCACCGAGAGTCCCGTTGTGTTCACTCATGGTATCGATCCCCCGGGTTGAACGACGTGAATGAACGCCGGTCACGGACCCCGCCCGAAGGTGACATCCCGGGCCGCGCGGGTATGCGTGCGGCCGAGCTGGAAAGGGGTCGAGCATGCAGCTGTCCTTCCTGCGCCCGCTCTACGACCGTCCCGGGCCCTGGTGCTCGGTCTACCTGGACGCCTCCCGGGACACCCACGACGCACGCCCGCAGGTCGACCTGCGCTGGCGCGCGCTCAAGGGGGACCTGATCGGGCAGGGCGCCGACCAGGCGACCGTCGAGGCGGTCGAGGAGGTGGTCCGCCGGCACGACCCGATGCCCGGCGACTACGGCATCGCGGTCTTCGCCAACCGGGGCAGGGTGGTGCTCACCGAGTACCTCTCCGCGCCGCCACTGCGGGACCTGGCCACCTGGTCCGTGCTGCCGCACACCATGCCGCTGGTCGCCCAGCGCGGCGAGCAGATCGCCTGGGTGCGGGTGCTGGCCGACCGCACCGGCGCGGACGCCGTCGCGGTCAGCGCCGGCGGGGTGCCCCGCCGGGCCACCATCAAGGGGCGGGAGAGCTGGCAGCTGCGGCGGGTGCAGCCGGGCGGCTGGTCGCAGTCCCGCTACCAGCGGGCCGCCATGGAGGCGTGGCACCACAACGCCGGTGACGCCGCCGCGGCCACCGCCGAGCTGGCCGACCGGGTCGGCGCGGACGTGGTGGTGGTGGCCGGGGACATCCGGGCCACCGGAATGATCGCGGCCCAGCTGCCGGAGCGCTGGCAGGACGTGCTCGTGCGCACCGACGCCGGCGCCCGCGACCCCATCGGCGCCGACGACACCCTCATGGACGACATCACCGTGCAGACCATCGCCGAGGTCGCCGACCAGCGGATCGCCACCGCGCTGGACCGCTTCGGCGTGCAGGAGGACGTCGGCGCCGGCCTGGACGCGGTGGTCTCCGCCCTGCAACGCAACCAGGTCGACACCATGCTGATCGTCGACGACCCGTCCGCCGACGGCGAGCTGTGGGTCGGACCGGAACCGACCGAGATCGCCACCGACCCGCGGCAGCTGCGGGACATGTCCGTGGCCGACCCGCAGAAGGTACGCGCCGACGCCGCGCTGCTGCGCGCCCTCATCGGCACCGACGCCGAGCTCACCGTGCTCGCGCCGGAGGAGGCGCCGGAACTCACCGACGGGGTCGGCGCCGTCCTGCGCTACGTCGACGCCGGCACACCCGGGCGCGGCAATGGCTGACCGTACGGTGGCCGACCTGGTCGTCGAACGGCTGCGGGCCTGGCGGGTGCCCCGGGCGTTCGGCTACCCGGGGGCGGCGATCGCCCCCCTGGTCAGCGCGCTGGACGCGGCGGGCGGGGACCCCGACTTCATCCCGGCCCGGCACGAGGAGACCGCCGCGTTCATGGCGACCGGGCACGCCAAGTTCACCGGCGAGATCGGGGTGTGCCTGGCCACCCAGGGGCCGGCCGCGGTGCATCTGCTCAACGGCCTCTACGACGCCAAGCTGGACAGCAAGCCGGTGGTCGCGATCGTGGGCGAGGACGTCACGGGACCGCTCGGCGGGGCGCACGAGGAGATCGGGCTGAGCCGGCTCTTCGGCGACGTCTGCAACCAGTTCGTCCGCTACGGCCGCACGCCCGACCAGGTGCCGGCCCTGCTGGACCAGGCGTTCCGCACCGCGGCGGCCACCCGCAGCCCGACCTGCGTGGTGCTGCCGCACGCGTTGCAGCTCGCCGCCGTTCCCGATCTGCAGCCACAGACCGCCGGCGTGGTGTCGGCGACGCCGGGCGAGCCGCTGGCCCGGGTGCTGCCGCACGACGCCGACCTGGAGGCTGCCGCCTCGCTGCTCCGCGTCGGCCAGCGGGTGGCGATCCTGGTCGGCCAGGGCGCCCACGGCGCGGCCGACGAGGTGGTCGCCCTCGCCGACCGGCTCGGCGCGGGCGTGGCCACCTCGCTGCTGGGCAAGCCCGTCCTGGACGAGCGGCTACCCTTCCACACCGGCGTGCTGGGCGAGGTCGGCACGACCGCCGCCGCCCAGCTCATGGGGGGGTGCGACACCCTGCTGCTGGTCGGCACCAACGACCCGTGGACCGACTGGTTCCCGATGCCGGGCCAGGTCCGCACCATCCAGATCGACATCGACGGCCGGCGCATCGGCGGCCGCTACCCCGTGGAGGTGCCGCTGGTCGGCGATGCTGCCGACACGCTGCGCGCGCTGCTGGCAAGGGTGCCCGACCGGCCCAACACCCAGTGGCGGGACGTGGTGCAGACTTCGGTCGACCGGTGGCGGGCGGCCGCCGCCGAGCGGGCCGCCGCCCCGGCCGAGCCGGTCAACCCGCAGCTCGTGCTCCAGGAGCTGTCCGCCCGGCTGCCGCGCCGCGGCTCCGTCGCGGTGGACGTCGGCTCGGTCATCTACTGGTACGCCCGCCACCTGGAACTGCCCCCGGGCGTCCGCGCCCAGCTCTGCGGCACGCTCGGCTCGATGGGCTGTGCCCTGCCGTACGCGGTCGCGGCCAAGCTGGCCCGCCCCGACGAGCCGGTGGTCGCGCTGCTCGGCGACGGCGCCATGCAGCTCAACGGGCTCGCCGAGCTGATCACCGTGGCGCACCACTGGCAGGAGTGGCGGGATCCGCGGCTCGTGGTCCTGGTGCTGAACAACCGCGACCAGTCCGGGATGGGCGACGGCCGCCCGCCCGGCGCGTTCGCCGCCCGGCGACCCGACGTGCCGTACGCCGGCTGGGCCCGGTTGCTCGGCCTGCACGGGGTGCGGGTGGACCGCCCCGACCTGGTAGGCCCGGCCTGGGACGAGGTGCTCGCGGCGGACCGGCCCAGCGTGCTCGAGGCCGTGGTCGACCCGGCGGTGGCGCTGGACCCGCCCGAGCCGGCCCTGGCCGACCTGCGTGGCCTGTTCGCCGACGGGGACGCCGCCCGGCGGGTGCGGGAGCGGGTGCTGGAGACCGGGACGGCCGTGGAGGCGGAGGACCTCGTGTAGCGGACGGGAACCACCCGTGCGGCCGGCACCGCCCTCAGTCGAGGGCGGTGCCGGCCGTCGTGGTCGCCCGGCTGGCGGGGGCCACGCTGCTTTCGCCCCCGTTCCGCCCGCGACGGCCGGGCACGGCGGAACGGCGCCGGTGCGTGCCGCGCGCGGTGCCGGTGCCCGCCCGCTGATTGGTCCGACCCGTGGGGGGATGCCCCGTTTAGACCCCAGAGGGACGGGAAGCCGGGCCGCGTGGTGAGCGATCGAGGCAAGGTGGGGCCGGTGCGGAAGGTGCCGGTGGGGCCGGCGGCGGCCGGCGCCGGGCTGACCGGCGACCGGGTGGTGGCGGCGGGCAGCGCCGCCCGCCTCCTGGTCGCGGTGACGGCCCGGGCGCTGCGCGGCGACGACTGCGGCGACCTCGGCCATCCGGGGCCGCTGTCGCGCTTCACCGGGGCCCCGGAGCCGGTGCGCCGGGCCGCCGCGGCGCGGGCCGCCGGGCGGGCGGCGCTCAGTCCCGGCCAGGTCGCCGACGTGGACGCCGAGAGGGTCGCCGGCTGGTTCGTCGACCAGTACCCCACCCGCCGCTGGCCCGGCGCGGTGCTCGGCTCGCCGCACGGCGCGGCAGCGCACCTGGCGGTGGCGCTCGGGGTGCCCTGGCTGCCCGCCGGTTTCGAGGTGGCCGCGCACTGGGCCCGGGGCGCGGTGGACCGCCCGGACGCCGCGCTCGACCACGGCGCCGCCCTCACCGGCCGGCTGCTCGCCGGCAACGCACGCGTGCACGTCCGGCAGGTGCACTGCCCGGCCAGCCGGGGTGCCTCGGCGGCCGCCACCGTCTCGCTCGCCGTGCGCTGGCGGGCGCTGCCCGGCGCGTACGCCCGGTTCCTGGCGGAGGGGCTGGAGCCCGGGGCGCCGGTGCTGCTGCTGCACGACGCGCGCACCTGGCCGGTGCGGGACGAGGGGAGCGGGCACAGCTTCCAGGTCGGCTGCCCGGCCAGCGGGCTCGACCCGGTCGACTTCCACCCGGACGCGCACGCGCTGCGCCAGGTGCTCCGCTCGGCCGGTGGGGACGGGGCGCGCTGGGCGCCGCCGGACGTCACCTCCCCGGCGGCGTTCGCCGAGAACGGCGTGGAGTCCGGTTTCGAACACGACGCCCGGGAGTGGGGCGGCCGGCACGGGCACCCGCTGCACCGCGTCGTCGTCCCGCAGCCGGATGCGCTGAGCGGGGCCACCGCCGACCTGTACCGGCGCTGGCTGCGGCGGGCCGGCAAGACCGGCGACCGGCTGGTGGTCGAGTGCGGCCGGCTGCTCGACCCGTGGCAGGTGCTGCGGGCGGGCCTGGTGCCCTACTGGTGCGAGAACGCGACCCGCCGCCGGGTGCAGGGGGCCGAGTGGTGGCTCGCCGGCAGCGAGCCGTTCAGCTCGGTGGACGTGCTCCCGGAGCCGCCCGGGGTCCGCTCGCCCGCCCTCGCGGGGTTGCCCCAGTGGCTCGCGGTGGCCGGGTTCGGGCGCCGCCGGCGCGCCCTGGACCGGGGCTCGGCGCGCGGCTACCCGGTCACCACCGTCCCGACCCGGCGTGCCACGGAGGTGTTGCGCAACCAGCCGTACGACCTGCCCGTGCCGCCGCCCCTGCGGATGGCCGAGGCCCTCGCCGCGTTGCGCGACGCGGGCGCCCACCAGGGGTTGCTGGTCTCCTGAGGCCGGTGGTCGGCGGGTCGCCGACCAACCTGGCGAAACATCCTCGCGATCCTGCGGTCCGTGATTGAGTACCTACGGAGCGGGAACACCGCTCGCCGCGGAACGGCCCACGACGCCGTGCGGCGGGCGGCCGCCGCTTCCGGCGTTCCGTCACGTAACCCAACTTCCGGCCCGGTGCGTGGCCCGACCACGCGCACGACCGGTTCCGATCCGGGCGGGGGACCTTCCTGAGGGAGGCGCGGATGTTCGGACAGACCACCACACCCACACCACCACCCACCGAACGGGGCCTGGAGGACCTCGACGCGGCGGCGCTCGCGTACGCGGCACGCATCGCCGGCCTGCCACCCGAGCGGCGGCAGGAGGCACGGGACGATCTGGTCCGCTTCGCGCTGCCCTTCGCCGGGCGGCTGGCCCGCCGCTACCGCGGTCGCGGGGAACCGCTCGAGGATCTGGAGCAGGTGGCGCGCCTCGGCCTGGTGAACGCCGTCGACCGGTACGACCCGGAGCGGGGCTCGTTCACCGCGTACGCGGCGATCACCATCGTCGGCGAGATCAAACGGCACTTCCGGGACCGCACCTGGGGGGTGCACGTGCCGCGCCGGCTGCGTGACCTGATCCTGGAGGTGGGGCAGGCGACGGCGGCGCTGACCAGCGAGCTGTCCCGGGCGCCCACGGTGGCCGAGCTGGCCGAGCGGCTGGAGACGCCGGAGGAGGAGATCCTCGCCGCGCTGGAGTCGGCCGCCGGCTACAGCCCGGCCTCGCTCAACGCGCCGGTCGGTGGGGAGAGTTCCGCCGAGTTCGGCGACCTGGTGGGTGAGTCGGACAACGCCCTGGAGTCCGTCGACGACCGGGTCACGGTGAGCGGCCTGCTGCACCGGCTGCCCTGGCGCGAGCGGCGGATCCTCGCCATGCGCTTCTACGGCAACCAGACCCAGGCGGAGATCGCGGCGCGGTTCGGCATCTCGCAGATGCACGTGTCGCGGCTGCTCTCCCGGGCGCTGACCTGGCTGCGCCAGGCGATGCTCGCCGACGCGCCGCCACCGTGGCAGAACGGCGCGGCCGAGTCCGAGCCGGCCCGGGCGCGGATCTCCGTGAAGCAGAACGGTGACCGGGTGGTCGTCGAGGTCGGGGGAGAGGTCGACCGCGACGGCGCGGACCAGCTCCGCAAGGCCATGCTGGAGGCGGTCACCGGGCAGCCCCGCGAGGTGGTCGTCGACCTGGTGGGCGCGGGCGGCTTCGACGCGGGCGGGATCGCCGCGCTGATGGCCGGCCGCGACGCCGCCGCCCGCACCGGGGTGCCGCTGCGGCTGACCCGGGTGCAGCCCGCGGTGCGCCGCTCGCTGGCCGCGGCCGGCCTGCCGCCCGCCGCCGACTGACCGAAGGTGAGGAAGGGCCCCTGGCGTTGCCAGGGGCCCTTCGTTGCGCGCGGGCCGGGTGGGGTGCGTACCCGAGCGAAAGGGCCGGCGCCCGACGGCGCCGGCCCTTCCTGCTGCCCCTCAACTCTCCGGGTTGTCCCGGTGCTCGCGGGGGTGTTCCCAGCGGGGGTTGTCCGACCGCGTGTTCCGCTGCGGACCCAGCTGGGTCTCCTCCGGCTGGTCGGTCCCCTCGAAGCTGGGCCGCAGCACCTCCTCCGGCTCGGGCACGTCGACCGGCCGGGCGCCGGACTGCGGCGCGGGCTGGTACTCGACGGCCTCGCGCGCGCCGTGCGCGCCCTCGGCGGCCGGCGACTCCGGTGTGTACGGCACGTGGCGCAACTCCTCGGTGAAGTGCTGCGGCGACTTGGTGGTGCGCTGCGGCAGGTCACGGCCCAGGTCGGAGACGAGCGGGCCGTACTTGGCGTCGAAGGCCGGCCGCTCGGAGCGGATCCGCGGCATCCGGTCGAAGTTGCGCAGCGGCGGCGGGCAGGTGGTGGCCCACTCGAGCGAGTTGCCGAAGCCCCAGGGGTCGTCCACGGTCACCATGGCGCCGTAGCGCCAGGACTTCCAGATGTTGTAGATGACGAACAGGGTGGACGCGCCGAGCAGGAAGGAGCCGAGGGTGGAGATCACGTTCAACGGGGTGAAACCGTCGCTGGGCAGGTAGTCGGCGTACCGGCGGGGCATGCCCTCGGCGCCGAGCCAGTGCTGCACGAGGAAGGTGGCGTGGAACCCGATGAACATGGTCCAGAAGTGCATCTTGCCCAGGCGCTCGTCGAGCAGCCGCCCGGTCATCTTGGGGAACCAGAAGTAGAGCCCGCCGAACGCGGCGAAGACGATGGTGCCGAAGAGCACGTAGTGGAAGTGGGCCACCACGAAGTAGGTGTCGTGCAGGTGGAAGTCGGCCGGCGGGCTGGCCAGCAGCACCCCGGTGAGGCCACCGAACAGGAAGGTGACCAGGAAGCCGATGGCGAACAGCATCGGCGTCTCGAAGGTGATCTGCCCTTTCCACATGGTGCCGATCCAGTTGAAGAACTTCACGCCGGTCGGCACCGCGATGAGATAGCTGAGGATGCTGAAGAACGGCAGCAGCACCTGGCCGGTGGCGAACATGTGGTGCGCCCAGACGGTCATCGACAGCACGGTGATCGCGATGGTGGCGAGCACCAGACCGGTGTAGCCGAAGATCGGCTTCCGCGCGAAGACGGGGATGATCTCGGTGATGATCCCGAAGAACGGCAGCGCCACGATGTAGACCTCGGGATGTCCGAAGAACCAGAACAGGTGCTGCCAGAGCATCGGCCCGCCGGTGGTCGGGTCGAAGACGTGCGAGTGCAGGATCCGGTCCGAGGCGAGCGCGAACAGCGCGGCGGCCAGCAGCGGGAAGACCAGGATCACCAGGACGCTGGTGAGCAGCAGGTTCCAGGTGAAGATCGGCATCCGGAACAGCGTCATGCCGGGCGCGCGCAGGGTGATGATCGTGGTGATCAGGTTGACCGCGCCGAGGATGGTGCCCAGCCCGGAGACGGCCAGGC
This sequence comes from Micromonospora chaiyaphumensis, assembly GCF_900091435.1. Lineage (GTDB taxonomy): Bacteria > Actinomycetota > Actinomycetes > Mycobacteriales > Micromonosporaceae > Micromonospora > Micromonospora chaiyaphumensis. Next base: position 177,824 of record NZ_FMCS01000007.1, on the reverse strand, counting down.
CCACCACCCACATGTTCCCGCCGACACCGGGGCTGTGCTGCGACTCGCTCAACGGCGTGTACGCGGTCCAGCCGAAGTCCGCCGCGCCCTGCGGGGTGACGAACCCGCCGAGGACGATGAGGCCTCCGAAGAAGTAGAGCCAGTACGCGAAGGCGTTGAGCCGGGGAAAGGCCACGTCCGGCGCGCCGATCTGCAACGGCACGATGTAGTTGCCGAACCCGAACACCATGGGCGTCGCGAACAGCAGCAGCATGATCGTGCCGTGCATGGTGAACAGCTGGTTGTACTGCTCCGGGGACAGGAACTGCATCCCGGGCTGGCCCAGCTCCGCCCGCATGAGCATCGCCATGAACCCGCCGATGACGAACCACGCGAAGGCTGTGCCCAGGTAGAGCAGGCCGATGAGCTTCGCGTCGGTGGTGCGCAGCAGCCGCCACAGCGAGTCGCCCTTGACCGCCCCCCGGACCGGGCCGGGATAGCCGCCGAACCGGGCCGGCGCGAGGATCGCCGGCCCCCGGTCTCGTGGCTCCGTGACTACCCGCTTAGGCATGGCTTCTCACCCCGTGTGACGACAGACAGGACGGGCACGCGTACCCGACCCTCTGCCCATCAAACCAGGCGAGAGCGGAGAATTCGGTCAGTTGGCGGGCAGCATGGCCCAGACCACCTTGCCCGCGCCCGCCGGGGTGCTGCCCCAGCGCTGGGTCAGCTCGCGGACGAGCATGAGCCCGCGCCCGCCCTCGGCCCGCAGGTCGCGGTCGGTCGCCGCCCGCGGATCGGCCGGGCTGCCGTCCATGACGGCCACCCGCAGGTACGGCCGGCGCAGGGTCAGCGTCACCTGCATCGGGGTGCCGGCGTGCCGGACGACGTTGCCGACCAGCTCGCTGAGGACCAGCGAGGCCGGGCCGGCCAGCTCCGGGATGTTCCACCGGCCGCACGCGTCAGTGACCAGCTCGCGGGCTCGCCGGCAGGCGCCGGCCACCGGCTCCAGCCGGGCCCGCAGCCGCGGGGCGGCCACCGCGCCGGCCAGCGCCGCCGCCTCCGCGCAGTCGCGGCGCACGGGCACCACCCGGCAGGCGGTGGTCTCGGCGAGCCAGGTCGCCGCCTCCCGGGGCGGGGCGGACAGCACCATCGGTACGGCCGGCCAGTCCGCGGCCCGGCGGGCCGCGGCGGCGAAGACGGAGAGGGCGAGCGGGTCGGTCACGTCGAGCTTCTCCAGGTCGACGACGAGAGCGTCCGGCTGCGCGGCGAGGCACCGGTCCAGGACCGTGTGCACCGAGCGCATCGTGCCCAGGTCGAGCACGCCGGCCAGCCGTACGACGGTGACCGGCGTCTCGTCGCGGACCTCGCACCTGATCCGGGTCGACATCCAGGCCCTCGTTTCCCATCTCGTCGGAGGACCTGGGAGATACCCGCGCCCGGGGCGGGTGAAACCGGACATCCGCCCCTGGGCGCGCCTGCTCAGCGGCGGTTCCCACCCCGGGTGGTGAGCAGCCCCAGAGCGATCATGCCGACACCGAGGAAGAAGTGCAGCCAGTTGTCCGCGCCGTTGAACGGGACGAAGTTCGCGCCGCTGTTGTGGTCGACGACCAGGCCGTAGAGCCAGAGCACGAGGTAGATCGCGCCGCCGCCGATCAGGAACGTCCGGGCCCCGGAGACCGTCCGGGCCAGCAGCAGGCCGGCGACGCCGAACGCCAGGTGCACGATGTTGTGCAGCACCGAGGTCTGGAACAGGCCGAGCAGCTTCGCGTCGGAGTCGTGCCCGGCGAACTTCAGGTCGCTGTAGTGGGTCGTGATGCCGGGGATGAACCCCAGCACGCCGATCACCAGGAAGAGCACGCCGACGGTCGCCGCGGCCCGGCGTACCGGCGCCCGGCCGTCGGCCGGGTTGCGTCGCCCACGGGAGTGGGCCATCGAGTTCGTCATGCCGGGCCTCCTCGCCAGACAAGGGACCGGGCGGCTTTCCCGGACACCTCGGGGGCAAACGCCGCCCCCGCGAACCGCCCGGCTCAGGCTGGCTGCAACGACCGGGCGGTGAGCCGGCGGACCCGCTCGTACAGCTCCACGTACCGCTGGGCCATCAGCTCCGGGGTGAACCGGGCGGCCGCCTCCCGCCGGCACTCGTCCTCCTCGAGCAGGCCGGCGGCCAGCACCAGCTCGCCCAGCTCCTCCTCGTCGCCGGTGAGCAGCCCGGTGCGGCCGTGCTCGATGAGTTCCGGCAGGCAGCCGCGGGCGGTGGCCACCACCGGCGTGCCGAGCGCGAGGGACTCCACCACGGCGGTGCCGCCGGGCTCCTCCCAGCGCAGCGGGAACAGCGAGGCCCGCGCGCCGGCCACCAGGTCGTCGCGTTCCTGCCCGGCGACGGTGCCGACCCAGCGCACCAGGTCCCCGTCGACGTGCGGGGCCACGTGGTCGTAGAAGAACCGCACGTCCGGGTTCTGCCGGGCCTCGTCGCCCGCCGCGGCCAGGTCCTCGGGCCGGTGGTACGGGCCGACCGGGCCGGCCAGCACCAGCGGGAAGCCGACCTGCCGGGCCAGCCGAGCGCCCAGGTCCTGCCCCTTGCCCGGGTTGATCCGGCCCAGGATGACGACGTGCTCGCCCTTGGCCACCGGCGGCCGGCGGTCCGCGCCGACCGCGAGGGGGGTGGACAGGTGCACGTGCCCGACCGAGTGCTCCTGGAGGGCCCGCGGGGCCCGGGCGAGCTGCGCGGCGGAGACGCCGTTGACCCGCACCCGGTCGCCGCCGTCCAGGTTGCCGTACAGCTCGGGGTGCTTGGCGAGATCCCAGTGCAGGGTGTGCAGCGCGGGCGGGGCGTCCGGACCCATCGCGGCCAGGGTGGCGAGCCCGGCGGCCTCCACGTGGTCGTGCACCAGGTCGATGTCGTCGCGACCGTGCAGCGCGCGGACCACCCCGTGCAGGTGCGCCTGGGCCACCCCGCAGACCTGGTTGTACGGCCGTTGCAGCGAGTGGAACTGCCCGTCGGGAAAGACCGAGATCCGGTCGTCGACCGGCAGGGTGCTGCTCTCCACGGAGGCGAGCACCACCCGCACGCCGAGCCGGCGCAGCTCCGGCACCAGGGTGGCGATCACGTTCTCGATCCCGCCGTAGCCGGGTGGCGGCACGGACAACCAGGGACCGGCGTTCATCAGGACGGTGAGTGTCATCGTGCGTGGTCCCTTCCTCGGGTGGCCCGCACGCCGTTCGTCCCGGTTCGCGACTGCGGGGCTCGCAGACCCGGCTCACTCCTCGCGCTCACGCCGTCGGTCTCGGTTCGCGACTGCGGGGCTCGCAAGCCCGGCTCACTCCTCGCGCTCACGCCGCGACCCGGCGCCGCGGCACCCGGTGCCGTAGCTGCGCCAGCGGCGGCCGTTCCTCGATCGAGACGTCGCTGACGACGATCTCGCGGTCCAGGTTGGGCAGGGCGTCCGAGCCGCCCCGCCGGAACTGGGTGAGCAGGGCGGTCGGCTCCACACCCGGCGCCGCCCAGCCGCGCCGCTGCAGCCGCGACCAGACGGTCAGGAGGATCTGCGCGGACATCCGGCCCAGCGCCGCGGTGTCCTGGTGCCGGTGCTTGCGCTCGCCCAGGTCGACCTGGGCCAGCGAGTCCAGCCCCACCAGGTCCAGCAGGTCGATGAGCATGGCCGTCTCGACGCCGTAGCCGGAGACGAACGGGACCTGCGCCAGCACGTCGCGGCGGCCCGCGTACTCGCCGGCGAGCGGCTGCACGAAGCCGGCCAGCTCCGGCCAGAACAGGTTCAGCAGCGGGCGGGCCATCAGCTCGGTCACCCGGCCGCCGCCGTCGGACTCCACGCCGGTGGCGCCGACCAGCGGCCGGTGGTAGAAGCCCTTCACGAAGTCGACCGACGGGTCGGTGAGCAGCGGCCCGACCAGCCCGGTGACGAAGTGCGGCCGGAACTCCCGCAGGTCGGCGTCGACGAACGCGACCACGTCGCCCTCCGCGGCCGCGAGCCCGGCCCAGAGCGCGTCCCCCTTGCCGGTGAGCCGGGGCAGCCCGCGCGTCATCGCGTCCTGGCTGACCACCTCGGCGCCGGCCGCCCGCGCCACCTGCGCGGTCCGGTCGGTGGACCGCGAGTCCACCACGATCAGCTCGTCCACCAGCGGCACCCGGTCCATCAGGTGCTGGCGGATCGTCGACACGATCGCGCCGACGGTCGCTTCCTCGTTGCGCGCCGGCAGCACCACGCTGACCCGGCTGGCACCCTTGGCCCGCACGAGGCGCCGCGCCGGCCAGTCGTCGGCGGACGTGGTGCGGTACGTGGCCCAGGCCTCCACCACCGGTGAGACGATCGACTCTGTATCCCGCACAGGCACACTCCCTGGTTGTGGCGGTACCACGGGCTTCTGGTTTGCCCAGTTGACCGCCCGTGCTAACCGGATCATGCCGAACACCTGATCACCAGTCCGGTACCGGCCGGTTCCCGCGCGGTGAACGTCTGATTGCGCGCCCGTCCGCGTTTGGCGATGCGGCCGCCCGGGGAGTGCTGTCGGCAGTCTGTCGTCGGGGAAGGGTCGGGAGTATGCGCGTGTGCCGGGTGGGACTGGTCGGAGCCGGCGGGGTGGCGCAGCGCCACGCCCGCGTGTTGACCGGCTTCGAGGACGTGGAACTGCTCGGGGTGACCGATGTCGCCCCGGACGCGGCGGAGGCGCTCGCCGGCACGCACGGCGCCCGGGCCTTCCGCGACGTGGACGACCTGCTCGCCGCCGGCCCGGACGCCGTGTACGTCTGCGTGCCGCCGTTCGCGCACGGCCCGGTCGAGGAGGCGGTGATCGCCGCCGGTGTCCCGATGTTCGTGGAGAAGCCGGTGGCGCTGGACCTGGAGACCGCGGAGCGGGTCGCCGCGCTGGTCGAGGGACGGGGCCTGCGCACCGCGGTCGGCCACCACTGGCGTTACCTGCACGTGGTCGAGGAGGCCCGGCGGCTGCTGGCCGACCGTCCGGTGCGGATGGTCAACGGGGCCTGGTTGGACAAGGTGCCACCGGTCGCCTGGTGGACCCGGCGGGACCGGTCCGGCGGGCCGGTCGTCGAGCAGGCCGCGCACGTGCTGGACCTGGTGCGGCTGCTGGTGGGCGAGGTGACCGAGGTGACCGCCTACGGGGACGGAAGCCCGCCGCCGGTCGAGGGCGCCGACATCGACTCCGTCACGGCGGCCACCCTGCGCTTCGCCTCGGGCGCGGTCGGCACGCTCGCGGCGGCCTGCGTGCTCGGCTGGAAGCACCGGGCCGGCCTGGAGATCCTCGCCGACGGGCTGGCGCTGTCGCTGGCCGAGGACGGCCTGACCGTCTGCGACGGAGACGGCGAGCGGCACCTGCCCGCCGACCCGGACGGCGCCCGGGTGGCCGTCGACCGGGCCTTCGTCGACGCGGTGCGGGGGGTCGGCGACGACGTCCGGGTCCCGTACGCCGAGGCGCTGCGCACCCATCGGCTCGCCGTGGCGCTGGCCGAGTCGGCGCGGACCGGGCGGTCGGTGGCGCTGCCCACCGGGCCGGCCGCGCGGCTCACCGCCGCGGTCGCGGATGCCACGCCGGCCGGGCCGACGGGGGTGACCGTCGATGCGTGACCGGGTGGTGGTGGTCAGCGGGCCCGGCCGGGTCGAGCTGGTCGAGCAGGACGCGGCCGAGCTGCGCGAGGGCACCTTCCGGGTGGAGACCCTGTTCAGCGGGGTCTCGGCCGGCACCGAGCTGAGTTACGTCAAGGGCACGAACCCCTACCTGCACGTCACCTGGAACGCCGACCTCGGGCTGTTCGAGCCCGGCGGCGCCGGGACGCCGTACCCGGTCACCCGGCTCGGCTACATGCAGGTCGGCCGGGTGGTGGAGAGCCGCACCCCGGCGGTCGCCGTGGGCTCGGTCGGCGCCATGACCTACGGCCACCGCAGCGGCTACGTCGCCGACCCGGTCGCCGAGCGGTTCGTGCCGCTGCCCGACGATCTCGACCCGCTGCTCGGCGTCTACGTCGCGCACATGGGCCCGATCTGCGCCAACGGCCTGCTGCACGCCGCCGCCGACCTGTGCGGCACCGACGTCCGCTCGCTCGGCGACGGGGTGCGCGGGAGGCGGGTGGCGGTGGTCGGCAGCGGCGTTGTGGCGCTGCTCACCGCGCTGTTCGCCAGGCGGCACGGTGCCGCCTCCGTGGTGGTCCTGGACCCCACCCCGGCCCGCCGGGAGGCGGCCGAGTCACTCGGCCTGGAGACGCTCGACCCAGGGGCGGACGACCCGGCCGTCGTGTTGAAGACCCGCTGGAACCACGCCGCCGGCGACCGGGGCGCGGACGTGGTCTTCCAGTGCCGCGGCCAGGACTGGGCGCTCCACCTCGCGCTGCGCCTGCTGCGCCCCCAGGGCACGGTGATCGACCTGGCGTTCTACCAGGCCGGCGCGGACGCCGTCCGGTTGGGCGAGGAGTTCCACCACAACGGCCTGTCGCTGCGCTGCGCCCAGATCGGCCGGGTGCCGCGCGGGCTGACCCCCACCTGGGACCGGGAGCGGCTCTCCGCCGAGACCGTCGACCTGCTGCGCCAGTACGGCGACCTGATCCGCAAGCACCTCGTCTCCGCCGTGGTGCCGCTGGAGGAGGCGCCGGCGGTGCTCACCGACCTGGCCGAGCGGCGCCGCTCGGAGCTGCAGGTGGTGCTCACCGGCTGAGCCTGGGCCGGCCCGGCTACCGTGCTGCCATGAGCACCGACGCCGGCCGCCCGCCCGGGTTCGCCGCCCTGCTGCCGTACCTGCGCGCCCACCGGGGCACCCTCGTGGCGGTGGGCGCGCTGTCGTTCACCGGCGCGGCGGCGGCGCTGGCCCAGCCCCTGCTGACCCGGGCCGTGCTGGACCGGATCACCGCCGGCCGCCCGGCGCTCACCCTGGTGGCCGTGCTGGTGGCCCTGGTCGTGGTCGGCGCACTGCTCGGCGGGCTCCGCGACTACCTGCTCCAGCGCACCGCCGAGGGGCTCGTGCTGGGCACCCGGCGGCGGCTCGCCGGGCACGTGCTGCGGCTGCCGATCGCCGAGTACGACCGGCGCCGCACCGGCGACCTGCTCTCCCGGGTCGGCGCGGACACCACGCTGCTGCGGGCGGTCGTCACCTCCGGCCTCTTCGAGACCGTCACCGGAGCGGTCATGGTGCTCGGCGCCGGCACCGCCATGCTGCTGCTGGACCCGCTGCTGTTCGGCGTGACCCTCGCCGCCGTCGCGGTCGGCGTCGGCTTCGCCCTCACCGTCGCCCGGCGGGTCCGCGGGCTGGCCCGCCAGGCCCAGGAACGGGTCGGCGAGATGACCTCCGCCGTCGAGCGGGCCATCTCCGCGGCGCGGACCATCCGGGCCAGCCGGGCCGAGCGGCGGGAGACGGAGACGGTGGTGGCGAGCGCGACCGACGCGTACGCGGCGGGGCTGCGGGTGGCCCGGGCGCAGGCTGTGGTGGGTCCGGCCAGCACGGTCACCGTCCAGGGCGCGTTCCTGCTGGTGCTGGCCGTGGGCGGGGCCCGGGTGGCGGCCGGCGCGATCGGCGTGGGCGACCTCGTGGCCTTCGTGATGTTCCTGTTCTTCCTGGTGCTGCCGCTCGGGCAGGCCGTGCACGCGTACACGCAGCTGCAGAGCGGGCTCGGCGCGCTGGCCCGGATCGAGGAGATCCTCGCCGTCCCGGGGGAGGGGGCGGACGAAGGGCCGGCGCGGGTCACCGCCCGGCCCGGCGCGACCGGGCCCGCGGCGCTCGACTTCGACAAGGTCGGCTTCGGCTACCCGGGCGGCCCGCCGGTGCTGCACGAGGTGAGCTTCACCGTGCCGGCCGGCACCCGCACCGCCCTGGTCGGCCCGTCGGGCGCCGGCAAGTCCACCCTGCTGGCGCTGGTCGAGCGCTTCTACGAGGTGACCGAGGGCGCGCTGCGCCTGGACGGGGTCGACGTGCGCGACCTGCCCCGGGACGCGCTGCGGGCCCGGCTGGGCTACGTCGAGCAGGAGGCCCCGGTGCTCGCCGGCACGCTCCGGGACAACCTGCTGATCTCCGCCCCGGACGCCACCGACGACCGGCTGCGCGCGGTGCTCGACGAGGTCAACCTCGGGCACCTGGCGGAGCGGACGGCCGACGGGCTGGACGTGCAGGTCGGCGAGGGCGGCGTGCTGCTCTCCGGCGGGGAGCGGCAGCGCCTCGCGATCGCCCGGGCGCTGCTGGCCGGGCCGCCGGTGCTGCTGCTCGACGAGCCGACCAGCAACCTCGACGCCCGCAACGAGGCCGCGCTGCGCCGGGCCATCGACGCCGTCGCGGTGCGCCGCACCCTGCTGATCGTGGCGCACCGCCTCTCCACGGTGGTCGACGCCGACCAGATCGTGGTGCTGGACGCCGGCCGGGTGGTCGCCGTCGGCACCCACGACGAGCTGACCTCGACCAGCCCGCTCTACCGCGAGCTGGCCACCCACCAGCTCCTCGTCGGCTGACCGCCGAAAACGCCGTGACCTGCGGAAACAGGCCGAAATTCGGACACCGCCCGGCGGTGGCCCGGCATGGGTGTCACAATCGGCTCCGATTCGCGTACCGTTGCCGCTCATGGGTGTGTCGCAACGTCTGAAGACCAGGTTCCGGCGGTTCCTCCAGCGCCCGGGAACGACCGTCGACCTGGCCCCGCTCGAGAAGCTGCTGCCGGCGATCGAGGCTCGCGAGGCGGAGCTGGAGAAGCTCTCCGACGCGGAGCTGACCGAGGCGGCCGGGCAGGCCACGGGCTACGAGGAGATCTGCGCGATCGGCCGCGAGGCGGCCCGCCGCGGCCTCGACCAGCGGCCGTACGACGTCCAGCTGCTCGGCGCCATGGCGCTGCTCTCCGGCAAGGTCGCCGAGATGGCCACCGGTGAGGGCAAGACGCTGACCGCGACCATCGCCGCCTACGGGCACGTCCGGATGGGCAACGGCCCGGTGCACGTGCTCACCGTCAACGACTACCTGGCCCGCCGCGACGCCGAGTGGATGGGTCCGGTCTACGCCCTGCTCGGGCTCCGTGTCGGCTGGGTCAACGAGGCGTCCACCCCCGAGGAGCGGCGCGCCGCCTACGCCTGCGACGTCACCTACGTGGCGGTCAGCGAGGCCGGCTTCGACTTCCTCCGCGACCAGCTCGTCACCGACCTGGCCGACCGGGTCCAGCCGGCCATGGGGACCGCGATCGTCGACGAGGCCGACTCCATCCTGATCGACGAGGCCCGGGTGCCGATGGTTCTCGCCGGTGCGGTCCCCGGCGAGCAGGACCCGGTGCACGCCGCCGCCGCGCTGGTGCGCGGCCTGCGCAAGGGCAAGCACTACACGATCGCCGAGGACGGCCGCAGCGTCGCCTTCACCTCGGCCGGCCTGGCCACCGTCGAGGCCAAGATGGGCGGCATCGACCTCTACGACGAGGAACACGTCGGGCAGCTCTCCGCGGTCAACGTGGCGCTGCACGCCCACGCCCTGCTGCACCGCGACGTCGACTACATCGTGCGGGAGTCCTCGGTCGAGCTGATCGACGAGATGCGCGGCCGGGTGGCCCAGCGCCGCCGCTGGCCGGACGGGCTCCAGGCGGCGGTCGAGGCCAAGGAGGGCCTGGACGCCACCGCCGAGGGCGAGGTGCTGGGCACCATCACCGTCCAGGCCTACATCGCGCTCTACCCGAAGGTCTGCGGGATGACCGCGACCGCGGTCCTCGTCGGCGACCAGCTCCGCGAGTTCTTCGGCCTCGAGGTGGCGGTGATCCCGCCGAACACCCCGTGCGTCCGCGAGGACGAGACGGACCGGATCTACGCCACCCGGGCCGAGAAGGAGGAGGCGCTGATCGACGAGATCCGGCGCTGCCACGAGGCCGGCCGCCCGGTGCTGGTCGGCACCCTCGACGTGAAGGAGTCCGAGGGCCTCGCCGCCGGCCTGCACGCGGCCGGGGTCTCCTGCGTGGTGCTCAACGCCAAGAACGACGACGAGGAGGCGGGGATCATCGCCGAGGCCGGCGCGTACGGCGCGGTGACGGTCTCCACCCAGATGGCCGGCCGGGGCGTGGACATCCGGCTCGGCGGCAGCGACCAGGCCGACCGGGATCGCGTCGCCGAGCTGGGCGGCCTCTACGTGATCGGCAGCGGCCGGCACGACAGCCGCCGGGTCGACGACCAGCTCCGTGGCCGGGCCGGCCGCCAGGGCGACCCCGGCGGGTCGGTCTTCTTCGTGAGCCTGGAGGACGACTTGGTCGTGCGGCACGCCGGCGACACCGTCCCGGCGTCGCCCCGGATGAACGCCGACGGCCTCGTCACCGACCCGCAGGTCGACTACGCCGTGGAGCACGCCCAGCGCGTCGCCGAGGGCGTCAACCACGAGATCCACCGCAACACCTGGCGCTACAGCGTGGTGATCGAGCAGCAGCGCAAGGCGCTCGCCGAGCGCCGCGAGCGGCTGCTGACCAGCGACATCGCGGCCCTCATGCTGCTGGAGCGGGTGCCGGAGAAGGCCGGCGAGATGGACGAGGACCTGCTCGCCGAGGTGGCCCGCACGATCGCCCTCTACCACCTGGACCGGCTCTGGGCCGACCACCTGGCCGAGTTGTCCGAGGTGCGCGAGGGCGTGCACCTGCGGGCGCTGGGCCGGCTCGACCCGCTCGACGAGTTCCACCGCAGCGCGGTCCCGGCGTTCAACGCGCTGGTCCCCGAGATCGAGACGCGGACCATCGCCACCTTCGAGGAGACCGAGTTCGCCGACGGGTGGGAGCCGGACGCCTCGAAGCTGGTGCGGCCGACCGCCACCTGGACGTACCTGGTCCACGACAACCCGTTCGGCTCGGAGCTGGACCGGCTGATCGCCTCGGTGGGGCGCCGGCTCATCTCCGGGTCCCGCTGACCGTCCGAAAGGGGTCCCTTCCGGCGTTGACCGCGCCGGAAGGGACCCCTTTTGCGCGGTTTCGATCCCGGTCTGGGAGGGTAGTAGGGCGGGGCTTCGAGTCAGGGAGAGTAGCGACCATGGGACAGGCAACGGCGCCGGACGGGTACACCGCGTGGACGGACGCGGAGGTGGCGGAGGCCGTGGCCCGGTGAACCTCGACACGCGGGACCCCCTGACCGACTCGCTGGGGGTGCTGGAGACCGCCGCGCTGCTGCGCGAGCTGACCGCCGGCCTGATCACGGTCGCCGACTTCGACGAGGCGCTGGCCCGGCTGGTCCGGATCGCCCGGGACGCCGTACCCGGGGTGGACTGCTGCGGGTTCACGGCGCTGCGCGCCGGTGAGCCCGCCGGGGTGGCCGCCTCCGACCCGGAGCGGGCCGGGCTGGACGACCTGCGGCACGGCCCCGACACGCCCGCCATGACCGCCATCCCGCGGCGCGAGATGATCACCGCGGCCGACCTGGCCGGGGAGACGCGCTGGCCGGCCTGGGCGGAGCGGGCACGCGGGCTGGGCGTGCACGGGGTGATCTCGGCGCCGGTGGACGTGGACGAGCAGGTGATCGGCGCCATCAACCTCTACGCCGAGTCCGCCGCGGCGCTCACCCCCCGGCACCAGCTCACCGCCATGCTCCTCGCCGAGCACGCCGGGCTGCTGCTGGCCGCCACCCGGGACCGGGAGCGGCAGGCGGCCCGGGCCGACCAGGTCGACACCGCGTCGCTGGCCGACGGGGTCGTCGGGCAGGCCGTCGGCGTGATCATGACGCAGCGCGGCTGCCCGGCCCCGGAGGCGCTGGACGTGCTCCGCAGCGCGGCTTCCTCGTTGGACATTCCGCTGCGCGAGGTGGCCGAGCGGCTCGTGCTCACCGTCTCCCGGCCCCGGGACAGTTGAGCGACATTCGTTTCGTCCCGGTGGGCCTCGGGTAGCACCCTGGACTGGTGAGCTGCTCCGACCTGGGGAGGGACCGATGGAGAGCCGGCTGCGGGTGCAGGGACACCCGATCCAACCGATGCTGGTGACGTTCCCGTTCGGACTGTTCGTCAGCGCCACGGTCTTCGACCTGGCCGACGTCGCCGGCGGCCCGGCCTTCCTGGGCGAGGTGGGTTACTGGACGGCCGTGGCCGCCCTGGTCGCGGCCGCGCTCGCGACGGTCGCCGGGATGGTCGACCTCTGGGACGTGCGGGCCGGCCGGACCCACCGGACCGCCATCACGTTCAACCTGGTCAACGCCGCCATGGCGGCGCTGTTCCTGCTGACCTGCCTCATCCGGGCCCACGCGCCGCAGCGCGGCGCCACCGGCGTCCAGGTGGCCACCGAACTGCTCGCGCTGGCCGTGGGATCGGTGGGGGTGTGGCTGGGCGCCCGGCTGATGCGCCAGTTCGACCGGGCCCGGGCCGCCGAGCCGAGCGGCTTCGAGGCGCTGCGCGACATCCCCGGCGCCACCGTGGAGATCCCGAAGGTCTGAAAACGCCTTGCGGCCGACGGCCCCCGATGGCCAGGCTCGGCGGGTGGACACCGAACGGGACGCCGACGAGCTGCTCGCCGAGGGCGCGGCGGCGCCGGTCGAGGGCTGGGACTTCTCCTGGCTGGCCGGGCGGGCCACCGAGGAACGACCGCCCTGGGGCTACTCGCGCCTGGTCGGCGCCCGGATGGCCACCGTGCGCGCCGCGCTGGACATCGACACGGGTGGGGGAGAGGTGCTGGCGGAGGTCCCGGCCCCGCCGCCGCTGCTCGTCGCCACCGAGGCGTGGCCGCCGAACGTGCCGGTCGCCCGGCGCAACCTGCGCCGGATCGGGGCCGCCGTGGTGCAGGTGGCCGACCGGCCGCCGCTGCCGTTCCGCGACGCCACGTTCGACCTCGTGGTCAGCCGGCATCCGGTGGACACCTGGTGGGACGAGATCGCCCGGGTGCTGCGCCCCGGCGGCAGCTACCTGTCCCAGCAGATCGGCGCCGGCACCGTGCGCGAGCTGAGCGAGGCCGTCCTCGGGCCGCTGCCGCCGCCGGCCAGCCGCCGCCCCGAACAGGCGGTCGCCGCCGCCGAGGCGGCCGGGCTGACCGTGGTGGACCTGCGCACGGCCACCCTGCGGACCGTCTTCCACGACGTCGGCGCGGTGGTCTGGTTCCTGCGCAAGGTGGTCTGGACCGTGCCCGGCTTCACCGTCGACCGCTACCGCGCCGAGCTGCGCCGCCTGCACGAGCGCATCCGCGCCGAGGGCCCGTTCGTGGCGCACGCGCAGCGCTTCCTCATCGAGGCCCGCCGCCCCTGACCCCGCCCGGCGTCAGTGCGCGGCGGCGCGGTGGGCGGCCAGCACGTCGGCGCCGAAATCGCTGGCCGGGCGGCGCAGCACGGTGTGCGCGTGGTTGCCGTCGTCGGTGGTGTTGTCGTATTCGATCAGCAGGTCGTCGCCCTGGATCCGGTAGTAGTGCCGCTGCCCCGGCCCGGCCGGGCCGGCCCAGGCGAAGTGCAGCTCGCCGCCGGCCAGCCGCCCCGCCTCCCGGGCCGCCAGCTCGGGCGGGAGCCGGTCGAGGTAGAGCGCCACGAGCCGGTCGAGCAGCGCCCGGCCGGTCGGGGTGAGCCGGCCCCGGGGCACGCCGAGCGGGTCCAGCCGCCCCGGCGCGGTGGGCCGGGTGGCGCTGATGATGTCGGCCGGCGCGTCGTCGGCGACGACCGCGGCGGTGCGGCCGGCCGGCCCCAGCGCGTCGAGCAGCTCCCGGGCCAGGTCCTCCTCCGGGCCGAGCGGCCGGGAGACCGGCCGGCCGGCGTGCCGGACGGTGGCCGGGTTGGCGCCGAGGAAGATCGGGGCCGGGGAGACCTGGTCGTCCACCACGGTCATGCTGACCGACAGGTGGTGCCCCTCGAACCGCCACGCCCACCGGTCGTCGCGCACCGGGTCGCCGAAGACGGCCACCCAGTAGTCGCCGCTGTGCCGGCCGCGCCGCCAGCCCTCCGCCCGGTCCAGCACCTCCTCCAGCGCCACCACGGCCATGGCCTGGGCGTACGCGGCAGGGCTGAGCGCGGTGGCGAGCAGCCGGTGGGCCGCCTTGCGGGCGGCGCCGTCCAGGTCGGCGAGGCTGATGCCGGGGCGGGGGCGGGGCCGGTACTCCAGCCACCGGCGCGCCGGCTCGTCGTCGAAGTCGTGCCGGGCCCGCTGCCGGGCCGGCTCGTCGAGCGCGGTCAGCAGCGCGCCGGCCGCCGCGCGCATCTGCTCGGGTACGGGATCCTCCACCGCCCCTGTATACCGCCCCGCCGCCGGCCGCGCGCCGCCACCTCGGGGACCGGTCAGCTCCGGCCGCCGAGGAGGGCGAGCATCTCGGGCAGGTCGAAGAAGCGGGCCGTCTCGACCGCGGACGGGTCGCCGTGGGCGGGATCGGCGCCGGCGTCCAGCAGCGCCCGGACCGCCTCGGCGTCACGGCGGAACACGGCCGCGGCGAGCGCGGTCTGCCCCCGGTCGTTGGTGCGGGCGGGATCGGCGCCCCGGGCGAGCAGCGCGCCCACGGTATCCGCGTGGGCGTGGTAGGCGGCAAGGATGAGCAGCGTGTCGCCCTTGCCGTTGGTGAGGTTGACCGGCAGTCCCGCGTCCACGTTCGCCGCCAGCTCGTCGGTCGCCCCGGCGCGCGCCAGGTCGAACATCCGGTGGGCGAAGGCGAGCGTCTCGGCGTCGAGTTCCTGGGACATCCGTCCAGGCTAGTGGGCTCCCACCGGTCCCGCCTGGTAGCTTGCCGAGCCGGCACGGGGGGCGCGAATGGACGATCGGGTGTACGTCGGCAACGCGGCGGTGGACGGGGCGACCGACGCGGGCTGGTTGCTGGGTCACTTCAAGCCGCCGGGCGACGTCCGGCACAGCACCGAGGTCGAGGTGAAGTGGGGCGTGCACCCGGCGGGGGAGACCCGCTCGCGGTGGGCCACCGGCGAGCGGCGCACCGCCCTGCTGGTGCTGATCAGCGGAGCCTTCCGGGTCGAGCTGGCGGACCGCACCGTGGTGCTGCGCGCGCCCGGCGACTACGTGGTCTGGGGCCGGGGCGTGGACCACTCCTGGTACGCCGAGCGCGAGTCGGTGGTGCTCACCGTGCGCTGGCCGTCGGTTCCCGGCTACCGGGTGGACCCGCCGATCCTCCGCTGACCTCCCGATCCGCGGGCCGTACCGTCCCAGCATCCGGTATTACCTACTAAACCCATAGGGTTTAAAGACTATGCTGAGGCGGCACGTCGCCCCCGTACCGTGAGGACGCCCCGCCGATGACCAGCTCCGACCCGTCCGACCTGCTCGCCGTCGCGGCCCGCTGGGCCGACCCGACCCGCTGGCCGGTGCCGCTGCGCTTCGACCGCGCCGAGCGGTGGTACGCGCGGCTCGCCGCCGACGCCGAGCACGAGGTCTGGGCGCTGAGCTGGCTGCCCGGGCAGGGCACCGACCTGCACGACCACGGCGGCTCCTCGGGCGCCTTCCTGGTCGTCGCCGGCACCCTCACCGAGGAGACGGTCAGCGGCGGCCGGCTGCGCCCGCACCGGCTCGCCCCCGGAGCCGGCCGGCGCTTCGGCCCCCGGCACGTCCACGTGGTCACCAACCGGGATGACGAGCCGGCGGTCAGCGTGCACGTCTACCGGCCCGCGCTGCGCCGGATGACCCGCTACCGCCTCGACGCCGGGCGGCTCCTCGTCGCCGAGGTGGCCGAGGCCGGGGTCGCCTGGTGAACCGGCCCGCACTCCCACCCCCGACCTCCGCACCCGGAAAGGACGCCACGATGGCGCAGACCCCCACCCGCACCGAGAGCTGTCCGGTCCCACCACCCGGCTCCCGGGGCATCGACGAGATCCTCGCCGCCGCCCGCGCGCGGCTGCGCCGGCTCGACCCCGAGCAGGCCCACCTGGCGGTCCGGGGCGGGGCGCTGCTGGTGGACATCCGGCCGGCCGGCCAGCGTGCCGCCCACGGCACGGTGCCGGGTGCGCTCGCCGTCGAGCGCAACGTCCTCGAGTGGCGCTTCGACCCGCGCTGCGCGGCCCGGCTGCCGCAGGCCGTCGACTACGACGTGCCGGTGATCGTCCTCTGCCAGGAGGGCTACACCTCCTCGCTGGCCGCCGCCGCCCTCCAGGACCTCGGCCTGCACCGGGCCACCGACGTGGCGGGCGGCTTCGCTGCCTGGCGCATCGCCGGCCTGCCCACCCTCGGCCCCACTCCGCCGCTCCGACCCTCGTCCACCGCGCCCCCGGTCACCGCCGGCCGGGCGCCCCGCTGAACCGCCCCGCCGCATCCCCGGTGGGGCGGGGCGACCGCCCGCACAGGAGGCTCCCATGTCCGTCGTCGCCATCTCCTCCCGTCCGGCCCGGCCGGGCCGCCCCGACCGCGCGCCGCACCGGCCGCGTACCGCACCGACCCTCACCATCACCCTCGACCTGGGCGCGGGCGCGCTGACGCCCGGCCTGGCCCGTCTGGTCGACCTGCTGGACGAACTCGCCGCCTCCGGCGAGGGCCTGCTCCGGCCCGAGGAGCACCAGGCCGCCCGCGCCGTGCTCGACCTCCGCCGCGCGGCCGCGCCGCCGGAGCCGCCCGCGCCGCCCACCGGGGCCGAGGAGCCCGGCACGGTACGCATCCTGACCGGCACCCGCCGGGTCCGCCACGACGGCGTCGAGGTGACCCTCACCCGGATCGAGTACGACCTGCTGCTCTTCCTCGCCGAACATCCCCGGCGGGTGTTCACGCGGTTGCAACTGCTCGCCAACGTCTGGGGCTACGAGCACGCGGTGGCCCGCACCGTCGACGTCCACGTGCGCCGGCTGCGGGCCAAGCTCGGCGTCGACACACCCCTGGTGACCACCGTGTACGGCATCGGCTACCGGCTCGCCGACGAGGCCCGGATCGTGGTGGACCGCGAGCGCTGAGGCCCCGCCCGACGGTGCGCGGCGTACCCGGAGCCCGGGTGCGCCGCGTTCACGTTTGCGCCCGCACCGACCATTGTGAACCGGGCAGGGACCCCCCGTAACGGGTCAACTCGTCGCTCTGCTGTAATCAACGGGCCTCGTACGCAGAGCGAGCATCCGGCTCCGATGTGTTCGTCAATTGTCACATTCATGCAACGCAGCCGACCCTTGACCCTCGCGCAGGCGCCGGGAAGCATCGATGAAGCGGCGTCCCGGGCCGTGGGGAGATACCCGGACCAGCCAAGGAGGACCATGTCGGTCAGCCCCGCCTCGTCGCGCGCCGGATGGCATACGTCCCAACCCGCGGTTCCGGGTCGTCCCCCCGGCGGCCAGCGTCGCCCCGCCAGCACCCCGGCACCCGTGCTCACGGTGACCTTGAACATCCCGCTGGCCGGCGAGGAGTCGCTCACCCCGGCCGCCCGCCGGCTGCTCGACGCGGCCCGTGAGCTGCTCGAACGCGGCGACGCCGTGATCAGCACCGGCGCCGCGCCGGCCGAGCGCCGCCCCGATCCGGTGCCGGCCGGCCGCGCACCGGGGCGCCCCCTCGCGCCGACCATCCCGACCCTGCACATCCTGGCCGCGTCCCGGTCCGTGCTCCGCGACGGCGAGCCGCTGCCGCTGACCCGGCTGGAGTTCGACCTGCTGCTGCATCTCGTCGCCCATCCCCGCCGGGTGTTCACCCGCCTGCAACTTCTCAATGCCGTCTGGGGGTACGAGCACGCCGGCGTCCGCACCGTCGACGTGCACGTGCGCCGGCTGCGCGGCAAGGTCGGGGTGGACGTCCCGCTGGTCACCACCGTCTACGGCGTCGGCTACCGGCTCGCCGACGACGCCCGGGTCACCATCGACCGCACCGGCTGACGCGCGGGCCGGCCGCCACGTGCCGATCGCCTTCCGGACGGAGCCCCGACCGCCCGGCCGATCGCACCGTGACCCGCTCGAAGGGACGCAGCCCCGACCGCCCGGCCGATCGCACCCAGCGCCGTCGTGCCGGGCAGGATGGTCGGATGCGCGTCCGTCCCATCACGCCGGAGCTGCTCGTCGCCGAGCTGGCCGACCGCCTCGCCGGCGCCGCCGTGCCCGGCCGGCTGCGGGTGGCCGTGGACGGCCCGCCGGCCGCCGAGCCGGACGCCCTCGCCGCCGCCCTGGTCGACCCGCTGCGGGCCGCCGGCCGCCCGGTGCTGCACGTCCGGGCCGCCGACTTCCTCCGGCCCGCCTCGACCCGCCTGGAGCACGGGCGGACCAACCCGGACGCCTACTACGAGGGCTGGGTCGACGAGGCCGGCCTGCGCCGGGAGGTGCTCGACCCGGCCGGCCCGGACGGCTCGGGCCGGCTGCTCCCGTCGCTCTGGGACGCCGCCGCCGACCGGGCCAGCCGCGCCCCGTACGTCGACCTGCCGCCCGGCGGGGTGGTCCTGGTCAGCGGCGCCCTGCTGCTCGGCGGCGGCCTGCCGTTCGACCTCACCGTCCACCTGGTGCTCTCCCCGGCGGCGCTGGACCGGCGGACCGACCCGGAGCTGCGCTGGACCCTGCCGGCCTTCGCCCGCTACGCCGACGAGGTCGACCCGGCCTCGTTCGCCGACGTGGTCGTCCGCGCCGACGACCCGCGGCACCCCGCCCTCGTCGAGGCCGCCTGACCTGGGCGGACGGCCGGAATCCGGGCGTCCGGCCCCGGAGCGGCCGGGACCGGGACGGTCCGGGCGGCGCAACTGCGCACGAACGGCGATGAAGAACGCGGAAATCCCCGGTTTGATCGGCGGAGCGGACGGGTAATCGCCCGGCTCACAGAGCACGGGTGATCGCACCCGTGCATCCATCGGACCACGTTCCGGGGCGCTCGCGCCCCGGTGACGTTATGAGGCCCCAGGAAAGGCAGGCAGCGATGCTCGTCCACGACACGACAGCCACGGGCCGCTCCCAGGCGGAGGTCGACCAGATCCGGCAGTCCCTGACGTCGCGGTACGACGAGCTGACCGCGGAGTACGAGCAGGCCGTGCTGCAGAGCCAGGTGCTCCGGCTGGTCGAGGTCGGCGACACCGCCGGTGACGACCAGGCCGACAGCGGCACCAAGACCGCCGAGCGGGACACCGCGCAGTCCCTGCTGCGCACGATCCTCGACCGGCGCGCCCAGTTCGAGCACGCGCTCGCCCGCCTCGACGAGGGCACCTACGGCTTCTGCGAGGGCTGCTCCGCACCGATCCCGGTGGAGCGGCTGGAGATCTTCCCGTCCGCCACGTCCTGCGTGTCCTGCAAGCAGACCCGGGAGCGGCGGGCGGCCTGAGCGCCGCCCGGGTTGCCGGCCGGTCCCGGTAGCGGTGGACTCACCAGATGGGTGACATCAAGGTGGGCACCGCCTCCTGGACCGACCGGACCCTGCTCGACTCCGGCTGGTACCCGGCGAGCGCCGACACCCCGGAGAAAAGGCTCTCCTACTACGCGCGGCAGTTCCCGCTGGTCGAGGTGGACGCCACCTACTACTCGCCGCCGGCCGAGCGGACCGCGCGGCTCTGGGCGGAACGCACCCCGCCCGGCTTCACGTTCAACGTCAAGGCGTTCAGCATGCTGACCGGGCACCCGACCCGGGTCTCGGCGCTGTACAAGGATCTGCGTCCCGACACGGAGAAGAAGAACCTCTACCCGGACGACCTGCCGCCGCAGGCGTACGAGGAGGTCTGGACCCGGTTCCTGTCCGCCCTGGACCCGCTGGTCGAGGCCGGCAAGCTGGGCGCCGTCCTGTTCCAGTTCCCGCCCTGGTTCACCATCCGGCGGGACAACAAGCAGTACCTGATCGAGGTGGCGCGGCGGTGCGCGCCGCTGCGGCCGGTCTTCGAGTTCCGGCACGCCTCCTGGTTCGACGGCGACAACGCCGAGGAGACGCTGGGCTTCCTGCAGGAACACGAGCTGCCGTTCGTCTGCGTGGACATGCCGCAGGGGCACAAGTCGTCCGTACCCCCGGTGCTGGCGGCCACCGCGGACCTCGCGGTGGTCCGCTTCCACGGGCACAGCGACAAGTGGACCAGCAAGGACATCCACGAGAAGTTCGGCTACGACTACTCCACGCGGGAGCTGCGCGACTGGGCGCCGAAGCTGCGGGAGCTGGCCGGCGAGGCCGAGCACACGCACGTGCTCATGAACAACTGCTACCGCGACTACGCCCAGCGCAACGCCACCACCCTGGCGGGCCTGCTCGACGCCGGCTGAGGAGTTCACCCGACGCGGGTGAGGGCGCCTCACCCGGAGCGCCAGCAGCATGGACGGTGTGCGCGGTCCGTCCACCGGCGCGACCGCGCGGCCGAGGAGGAGGTGGGGTCATGACGGTGCGGGTCGTAGCGGATCGCCGTCGCGGTGGGGTGCTGCACGTGGTGGGTAACTCCGACGCACCCCGGCGGGGCGGCCGGCCCGGTCGGTTCAGCCCGACCCGGCTGTGGCGGGGGCCCAGCGGGCCGCCGCGACGCACCGACGACCGACGCTGGGAAACCGACGCACGGGGGTGGGCAGATGGCTGAGCAGATGATTTCCGCGTTCGAGTCCTCGCTGGACAAGACCAACGTGATGCTCAAGGAGATCGAGTCGGCGTACGGCTGGCCGAAGGAGCAGCGCAACCAGTCCTACGCGGCGATGCGCACCGTGCTGCACCTGCTGCGGGACCGGATGCCGGTGGGGCAGAGTGTCGAGTTCGCCCAGCAGTTGCCGGTGCTGCTGCGGGGCGTCTACTTCGACGGCTGGCAGCCCGAGAACGTGCCGATCAAGCTGAACCGCGACGACTTCCTCTACGAGGTCCGCCAGGGCTTTCCGTACGACGTGGAGGGCGGTACGGAGCGGGTGGTGCAGGTGGTGCTGGACACCCTGCGCAAGCACGTGACCCAGGGCGAGTGGGAGGACGTCAAGTCCGCGATGCCCCGGGACCTGGTGCGGATGATGCCGTGACCGACACCGTCCCGGCCCGCGCCACCGCCTCGGTGGGGCGGGCCGGCGGCGTGCGGGTGACCGGCAGCCCGGCCCGCCGGGCCAGTCCCGCGAAGGCCACCGCGTCGACGATCGCCGCGCCCCCGGGGTCGTTGTTGAAGTAGACGTACGCCGGTTCGCCGGCCGGAAAGGCGGTGGCCAGCCGGCGCACCCAGGTGGCCAGCGCGGCGCGACCGTAGCGGGGCCACGGCCTGGCCCGCCCCTCGTGCAGCCGCAGGTAGCCGAAGTCGGTGGTACGCCACAGCGGCGCGATCGGCCGGCTCAGCCGGTCCGCCCAGACCAGCGCCGCCCGGTGGCGTTCCAGGACGCGCCGGGTGTCGTCGGTCCACCAGGACGGGTGCCGGGGCTCCACGGCCACCCGCACCTCGGCGGGGAACAGCCGCAGCGTCGCCTCCAGGGCGGCCGGGTCGGCCCGCATGGTGGGTGGGAGCTGCACCAGCACCGGGCCGAGCCGGTCGCCCAGCCCGGTGGCCCGGTCCAGGAAGCGGGCCACCGGCTCGGCCGGCTCCCGCAACCGCTTGATGTGGGTGAGGTAGCGGCTCATCTTCACCGCCACGCAGAAGTCGTCCGGCGTGCGGTTCCGCCAGGCCACGAAGGTGTCCCGCTCGGGCAGCCGGTAGAAGGCGTTGTTGACCTCGACCGTGGCGAACCGCGCGGCGAAATGCTCCAGCCAGAGCCGCTGCGGCAGCTTCGCCGGGTAGAAGCGCTCACGCCAGTCCCGGTACTGCCAGCCCGACGTGCCGATCAGGATCATCCCGGCCGCCTACGCGAGGTCGATCCGGAACACCTCGAAGGCGGCCCCGTACCGGACGCCCAGCCGGGCGCCGGCCGGCCGGGCCAGCCCCTCGAGGAACTCCTCGGCGTCGAAACCGCCGTCGCCGAGCCCGCTCAGGTACGCCCCGTGCGCCCGCAGCGACGCCACCCCGCGGTCGAAGCTGGCCGTGACGTCCACCCCGTGCCGGGCCTCCGGGGAGCCGGCCGCCCACACCTCGCGGACCCGGGACCACGCCTGCACCCCGTCGGTGAGCTGCTCCGGGAAGATCCACCGGTTGCCGGCGTCGCGGACCGCGTCCAGCGTGGCCCGGCCACAGGCGATGTGGTCGGCCTGGTTGAGCGCGTACGCCCCGTCCCAGGTGTCCCGGAAGTTGTTCGTGACCACGATGTCCGGGCGGTGCCGGCGCACCGCCGCGGCGATCTCGCGGCGCAGCGCCACGCCGTACTCCAGCAGCCCGTCGGGGAGGCCGAGGAACTCCACGGTGTCCACGCCGACCACGGCGGCGGAGGCCCGCTGCTCCTCCTCGCGCAGCACCCGGCTGCGCTCCGGCGGCATCCCGTCGATGCCCGCCTCGCCGCTGGTGAGCAGACAGTAGACGACCTGCTTGCCCTGCCCGGTCCAGCGGGCCACCGCGGCGGCCGCGCCGAACTCCAGGTCGTCCGGGTGGGCCACCACGGCGAGCGCCCGCTGCCAGTCCTCGGCCAGCGGCGCCAACGGCTCCGGCTGCCCCACGGCCACCCCCTTCCGCCCGCCCCCTTCCCGCCATCCTGGCACCGGACGCGCCCCGCCGCCCGGCGAGCGGCGGCGGGGCCCGGCGAACCGTCCGTACGGCACCTCCCGGGCGTCTACGGTGTGGTTAGAGAAGATCGGGCGTGGGGTACCACCCGCTGCACACGGACCCCGGCGACGGGGCGGCACACCGAGGGAGACCCATGGCACTCAACGACGACGACATGCAGACCACCGGCGGCGGCGGTGCCGAGGGCCCGGCCGACGGTGGCGCGACCCCGGGTCAGCAGGACGGCGGCGCCGACGGCGGCGCGGACCGCGGCGCGGAGCGCGGCCGGGACCAGGGTGCCGACGCCGGCGCGGAGGGCCCGGCCGACGGCGGTGCGACCCCGGGCCAGCACGACGGTGGCGCGGACGGCAGCGCCGAGGGCCCGGCCGACGGCGGCGCGACCCCCGGTCAGCGCGACGGCGGCGCCGACGGCAGCGCCTGACGGATGACCGTGACGCACCTCGACCCGCCGGGCGGCCACGGCCGCCCGGCGGTTCCGTCTTCCGCCGCCGACGCCCTCGCGCGCTGCGTGGCGGTCGAGCCGGCCAAGTTCGCCGCCGACCACTGGGGGCGCAGCCCGCTGCTGTCCCGGGCCGCCGAGCTGCCCAACCCGGCCGGCTTCACCGACCTGCTCAGCCCCGCCGACGCCGACGAGCTGCTGAGCCGGCGCGGCCTGCGTACCCCGTTCCTGCGGGTCGCCAAGGAGGGCGAGCTCGTGCCGGCGGCGCGCTGGACCGGCGGCGGCGGCGCGGGCGCCGAGATTGGCGACCAGGTTCTCGACGAGAAGATCCTGGCCCTGTACGCCGACGGCGCCACCCTGGTCCTCCAGGGCCTGCACCGCACCTGGCCCGCGCTGGTCGACTTCGCCCGCGACCTGGGCACCGCGCTGGCCCAGCCGCTGCAGGTCAACGCCTACCTGACCCCGGCGGGCAACCAGGGCTTCGCCACCCACTACGACACCCACGACGTGTTCGTGCTCCAGGTGGACGGCCGCAAGCACTGGCGGATCCACCCGCCGGTGCTGCCCGACCCGCTGGAGAGGCAGCCCTGGGGCGGCCGGGCCGACGAGGTCTCCGCCGTGGCCGAGGGCCGCCCCGCGCTGGACGTGGTGCTCGAACCCGGCGACGCGCTCTACCTGCCCCGCGGCTGGCTGCACAGCGCGCAGGCGCAGGAGTGCAGCTCGCTGCACCTGACCGTCGGCATCCGCGCGCTGACCCGGTACGCCCTGGTCGAGGAGCTGCTGGCGCTCGCCGCCGAGGACGCCCGGCTGCGCGCCGGGCTGCCGTTCGGCGTCGACGTGGCCGACCCGGACGCCATCGAGCCGGAGCTGACCGAGACGGTCGAGGCGCTGCGCGACTGGCTCCTGCGGGCCGACCCCGCGGCGGTGGCCGCGCGGCTGCGCGCCCGGGCCTGGCCGGCTGCCCGCCCGGCGCCCATCCGGCCCCTCGCCCAGGCCGCCGCCCTGGCCACCCTGGACGCGGACAGCCAGGTCGCGCCCCGCGCCGGGCTGCGCTGGCAGCTCACCCCGACCGGCGACGGCACGGTGGCGCTGCGCCTGTTCGACCGCACCATCACTCTGCCCGGCACCTGCGAGCCGGCGCTGCGCGCGCTGCTGGCCGGCGAGGTGACCCGGGTCGGCGACCTGCCCGGCCTCGACGACGACGCCGACCGCGTGGTCCTGACCCGCCGCCTCCTGAAGGAAGCCGTCCTGACCCCGGCCTGACCGTCCCACCCGGCCCGCGCCCCCGCCGCCCCACGTCCCGTTGATCATGAAGTTGGCGGCGCGACACGCCGTCGCCGGTGCCGCCAACTTCATGATCAACCGCGCTCCGGGCCGGCCGCGGCCGGGCCGGGCGCCGGGTCAGCGGGTGGCGGTCAGGGTCAGCAGGAGGGCGGTCGTGGCCAGGCCGGTGGCGGCCACCAGGAGGATCGGGCGGGGGGTCAGCACGGCGTGGCGGCGGTCCGCCAGCAGCCGGGCCGGCGCCAGGCCGACCAGCGGGCCGAGCAGCGTCACCACCAACGCCAGCACCGGCATGCCGACCGCCAGGTCCCCGCCGGAGCCGGCGCCCAGTGCCCGCGCCCCCGCGCCCAGGGCGTACGCCACCAGCGCGCCGCCGATGCCGCAGCCGACCAGCAGCGGGTTCGCCGAGCCCGGCAGCTCGCCCGGCTGGCGGGTGCGGTCCAGCAGCTCCCGCACCCCGCGCAGCAGCGGCACCGGGTCGCCCGTGGCGTCGCGGGCCGGCCCGGGCGGATCACCCAGTCGCCGGCCGCCGGTGCCGATGCGGGCCCGGAGCTGCCCCCACAGGTGGGCGGCCTCGGCGTCGACGCGTTCCACCATCCGCTGCGCCTCGGCCACCTCCGCCTCGGCCCGGCGCACCTGCTCGGCAGCCTCGGCCACGGCACGGTCGGCGGCGACGACCTGCTGCGCGTACCAGCCGTTCGCCTCGGCACGCTGGGCGGCCACCCGGGCGGTCAGGTCGGCGAGCCGGCGGACCTGGGCGGCGTACGTCTCACTGGCGACCGGTGTGTTCATCGGGACGGACCATAAGGGATGATCACCTGTCCCGTGCGGTGCACCGCCCGGTCGAAGTAGAGGCCCCGCCACGGGCGGGGGTACCAGTCCGGCCCGCCGGTGCCCGGATAGAGCGAGGAGCCCAGCTCGGCGCCTTGCACGTCGAGGGCCACCCAGGCGCCGATCTGGTCGGTGCGCGCCGCCGGCCCGCCCAGGTCCACCCGCATCCGGGCCACCCCGCGCCACCAGGCCAGCACGTGGGTACGCCGTTCCGGTCCGTCGTGCAGGATCCGGCGCAGCTGCTCCAGCCCGGTCCGCCGGCCCGCCTTCCCGGCGAGCTGCCCGGCCGCCGCGTCCACCGCGTACAGCAGCAGGAAGTGCGGGGTCTGCGGGGTGCCCGGAGCGCCGAGGGCGTCGCCCACCTCGGCCATCAGCTCGGGCACCGTCTCCTCGTCGTACCAGGCGGCGTCGTCGGCCAGGTCCTCGTAGAGGGCGCGGGCGGCCGGGTCGGCGTCGGGGTCGAGGCAGGCGATGGAGAACCGGGCGGTGCCGGGGCGGTACTGCCGGGCGAGGGAGCGTGCGGCGGCGTCGAGCACCGCGCACGCCTCGTCGACACGGGTGCCGAGCACGGCGAGGTTGCGCCCGGGAGCCCGGGGCAGCCGCAGCGCCGCCGAGCGCGCCTGCACGTCGATGATCTCGCCGAGCAGCGCCACCGGGCTGCGCGGCACCCCCTGCTCGGGCGCGGCCAGCGCGCGGAAGTCGGGCGCCTCGGCCAGCCTCGGGATCGCGTCGCCGTCGAAGAGCCGGGCCGGGGCGGCGTCCTGCGGGCGCATGCGCCACAGCCGGTGCTGGAGCTGGCTCCACGTCTCCCAGTCACCGGCGAGGGGGATGCGGGCCACCTCGTTGCCCTCGGTCAGCCCGGACTCGGCGTTGACCACGGCGTGGTGCCGGGGCAGCGACTGCGCCGCGTCGTTGCGTTCGGCCAGGATCCGCAGCGCCTTGGGCAGGGCGATGCGCAGGGTGAACTGGGCGACCAGGGCGGGCCGCCCCCACAGCGCCTCGATGCCGCGCACGTCCTGCGAGGCGAGCACCAGGTGGATGCCCTGCGACCGGCCCCGCCGGGCCAGGTCCTCCAGCAGGTCGGCGGCCTCCCGGGCCACCACGTCGCGGCCGGCGAGCAGCGCCTGGAACTCGTCGACCACCGCCACGATCCGCGGCCAGTGCCCGGTCGGGTCCACGGCGCGCAGCTCGGCCAGCTTGGTGACCTCGTGCTTCTTCGCCGCGTCGGCCCGGCGGCGCAGCTCCTCGGCGAGGAACCGCAGCAGCGCCAGCCCGAACTCCCGGTCGGTGTTGACGTTGATGCCGACCAGCCGCATGTGCGGCAGCCAGCTCGGGTCCCGCCGGCCCTGGGCGAACCGGGCGAAGGACACCCCCTCCTTGAAGTCGAGCAGGTAGAACTCCAGCTCGGTGGGGGAGTAGCGGGCGGCGAGCGCGCCGATCCACGCGAAGATCAGGTTGGTCTTGCCGGTGCCGGACGGGCCGCCGATCAGCGCGTGCGGCGGGTAGTCGCCGAGGGTGAGCAGCACCGGCCGCCCGTGCGGGCCCTCGCCGATCGGCGCCGTGAGCCCGTGCGCCGAGTCCTCCCGCCAGTAGTCCCCGGCCGGGGGGAGCAGGTCGGTGAAGGGCGCCGGCGGCGGGCCGGCGTTGACCCGGGAGGCCACCTCGCGGCAGGTCTCGGTGACCAGCCCGGCCGGCGGCGGGGCGTCGAGCGCCACCGGCAGGCCGCCGATCCGGGCGTCGTCCGGGTCGACCACCACCCGGGTGACGGTCGGCCCGTCCGGCAGGTCGATCCCGCGGACCACCAGGTGCACGCCGCAGGCCGCCCCGGTGCGCACGACCCGGTCCAGTTGGCCGCGCTCGTGCCGGGACAGCTCGTCGCCGCCGAGCAGCACCGCCACCCGCCACGGCTCCGGGCGCCGGCCGGTCGCGGCGGCCAGCTCGCGCAGCGTCGCGTACTCGCCGGCCAGCACGGTCTCGTTGATCCGGCGGATCTGCTCCACCAGGTCGTCGAGCAGCCGGCCCAGGCCGCCGGGGCCGACGAAGGTGAGCAGCCCGGCGGTGCCGAGCGGGGCGAACCCGGCCAGCCCGCCGCCCAGGTGCTCCGGGTCGTACCCGAAGAGCCGGACCGCGCCGGGGTCGGCGCGGCCGACCGAGCGCAGCAGCAGCGCGGGTACGACCGCGGCGACGCCCTCCCGGTCGCTGCCGGCGAGGTGCACGTGCCCGGCGTCGAGCAGCGGGACCAGGGCGGGGACCGGCTCGGCGCCGGTGATGCGTACCGTGCCGATCCGGACCGCGCCGGGTGGCTCGGACCGCCCGGCGGGGGTGGCCTGCCAGCGGTCCCACGGCGCGGACGCCGCGCCCGGCGCCTCCCGCCCGGCCGCGGCGGCGGCCCGGCGGGCCAGCTCGGCGATCCGGGCGGCGTGCCGGGCGTCGATCTCGGCCAGCCGGCGGTCCCGCTGCGCGCCCACCCGCTCGGGTACGGCCGCGGCGGCCCGCCGTACCCGGGTCAGCCGGTCACGGCCGGCGGCCAGGTCGGCTTCGGCGTCGGCGAGGCGGTTGCGGGTGGCGCCCAGAGCCTCGGAGAGCATCCCCCGGACCCGCGTCACCAGTTGCGCGCGGACGTCAGCCACGGGACGGCTCCCGGTCGTCGGTGTCCTTGGGCAGGTCGCGGCCGAGCCGGTCGAGCAGCACCCCGGTGACCACGCCGGCGGTGACGGCCGGGTCGGCGGCGTGCGGCTGCTCCTGGTCGTCGCCGCGGCGCGGCGGGGGCATCCGGCAGACCCGGGTGAGCAGGGTGTCCAGCACGGGTGGCGGCAGGCCGGGCAGCAGGTCGCGGACCCGCCCGTCCAGCTCCCGGCGCAGCCGGCCCAGGTCGTCGGCGCGCGGCGGGTGGCCGAGCAGCTCGCCGGCCAGGCCGCGCAGCATCGGCGGGGCGATCGCGGCCAGCCCCAGCCCGACGTCGGCGTGGGCGCGGCGCAGCTCGCGGTGCAGCCGGTCCCGGTCGCCCGCGCGGACCCCGGTCACCACCCGGCGCAGCAGCTCCCGGGAGTCCTCGACCCGGTCGTCCGGCTCGTCGGGCGCGCCCTCCCGGCCGCCGGTCAGCTCCGCCACCCGCACCGCCCACCAGCGCCGCACGGCCGGCTGCTCGTCGCGATCCGGAGCGGCGCCCGGCGCCGGCGGCGCGACCTCGCCGCGGGGCCCGTCGTGGCGCGGCCGGCGGTCCGTGGCCTTCGGTGCGGGCGCACCGTCGGCGGCCAGCCCGATCGCCGCCAGGTACGCCGACAACTGCTCCTGCGCCACCCGCAGCGCGTACCCGGCGGTCTCGGCGTGCTCGGTCGCGGCGGAGAGCTCCGGCACCCCCATGGGGTTGGCGGACTCCTGGCGCACCCAGCGCAGCCGCTCGGTGGCCTGGCCGAACTTCTCCAGCGCGGCGGCGAGCTGGGCCAGGGGCAGTTCCTCGGCGGCGGCGCGGACCTGCGCGCCGATGTCCTCGACGATGGACACGACCGGTCCTCAGAGGGCGGCGGCGTAGAGCTGCGCCTGCTCGACCGCCACCAGCGTGGCGGCGAGACACTCCTCCAGCTCCTGGCTGGCCTGGGTCAGCGAGGCCTGGGCCGCCTCGACGGTCTCGTGGCCGCTGCCCTCCAGCGCGCCGGCCAGGGTCTGCTGCGCCTCGGCCAGCTTCTCGCCGGCCGCCTGCACCGCTGTCTGCCCGTCTCCTATCTGCTGGAGAGCGACATCGATCGCTGCCTTCAGCTCGGCGACGCTCGCCACGGGGGACCTCCTGGGGGCGGGGGAGATCTCCATTACAACCCATCCCGAGGGGTGGGCGAACATCCGCCCTCGCGGCGTTCCTGCCCGGCTGTCCGATTACGGCCCTGACGTGCGGAAAGGCGCTCTGCGGCGGGTTCCGTCGGTCCCGTCCGCGAACGCTCCGGTCCCGTTCACGGGACGCAGCCTCGTCGCCCCCTCAGCGGGGCACGCGGCGCGGGCCGTACACCTCGGCGCCGAGCGCGCCCACCCGGGCCCGTAGCTCCCGGTCGGCGGTGACCACCACCCGGCGGCGCTCCGGCGCGGCCGCGACCAGCGCGACGATGGTGTCGTCGCCGGAACCCGGCGCGGAGACCACGGCGACCCCGGGCACCGCCGGGACGTCCCGGGCCGCGCCCTCCACCACGAGCACCACCTCCACCGGCGGCGGCAGCTCCGGCGGCACCCCCGCCGCGGCGACGGGCACCAGCGCGTCGCGCAGCCGGGCGGCCGCCCCGGCCCGGTCCCGCCACCAGCCGTCCGGCCGCGAACCGACCACGTTCGCGCCGTCGACGATCAGCAGCGGGATGGTCTCCATGCCCCCAGCGTGCCACCCGTCCGCGTTTGTCGCGCCGACCGCCGGGTAGCCACCGCCGACCGTGCCGCGCCACGTCGCGCCCCGGCGGCCGTGCCGACCGACTGCGGAGGAGAACTGATGGGACCCGGTGACTTCGGCAACGACCCGTGGGACGAGTTCCTGGCCCGGTACTTCGGGCGGGGCGAGGGAGGACGCCGGCCGGCGCACCGGGTCGACATCACCCGGCTGATGACCGCCGACGCGCGGGAGATGCTGGCCGACGCCGCCCGGCGGGCGGCCCAGAAGCACAGCAACGACCTGGACACCGACCACCTGTTGTGGGCGGCGTTGCAGCGCGAGCCGCTGCGGGACCTGGTCCGGCGGGCCGGTGCCGACCCGGACGCGCTGGTCAACGCCCTCGGCGGGCGCGGCGACGGCG
Source organism: Micromonospora chaiyaphumensis (assembly GCF_900091435.1). Classification (GTDB taxonomy): domain Bacteria; phylum Actinomycetota; class Actinomycetes; order Mycobacteriales; family Micromonosporaceae; genus Micromonospora; species Micromonospora chaiyaphumensis. The sequence goes on along the minus strand of NZ_FMCS01000007.1, from coordinate 148,171 downwards.
CTCCCCGGGGCGAGGTCCCGCCCAACCTGTCGCTCACCCCGGCGGCCAAGCGCGCGCTGCTCGACGCGCACCAGCTCTCCCGGGCCATGGGCGCCAACTACATCGGTCCCGAGCACATCCTCATGGCCCTGCCGCTCAACCCGGAGTCGCCGGCCGGCCGGATGCTCGCCGCCGGGCGTATCCAGCCCGAGTCGCTGCAGGCGGCCAGCGCCGAGCGCGGCCCCATGACCGGCCCGAAGCCGGACCGCGGCACCCCCACCCTCGACCAGTACGGCCAGGACCTCACCGACCTGGCGCGGATGGACCAGATCGACCCGGTGATCGGCCGGGCCGACGAGATCGAGCAGGCCGTGGAGATCCTGTCCCGGCGCACCAAGAACAACCCGGTGCTCATCGGCGAGGCCGGCGTCGGCAAGACCGCCATCGTGGAGGGGCTCGCCGAGCGGATCTGCGACGGCGACGTCCCGCAGACCCTGATCGGCAAGCGGGTCATCCAGCTCGACCTGGCCGGCCTGGTCGCCGGCACCCGCTACCGGGGCGACTTCGAGGAACGCCTCAAGAAGGTGATCGACGAGATCCGCGCGCACCGCGAGGAGCTGATCATCTTCCTGGACGAGATCCACACCCTGGTCGGCGCGGGCGGCGCCGGCAGCGAGGGCGGCATGGACGCGTCCAACATGCTCAAGCCCGCCCTGGCCCGCGGCGAGCTGCGGGTGATCGGCGCGACGACGCTGGACGAGTACCGCAAGAGCATCGAGAAGGACGCCGCCCTGGCCCGCCGGTTCCAGCCGGTGCTGGTTCCCGAGCCCAGCGTCGAGGACACCGTCGCCATCCTGCGCGGCCTCCGTGACCGGTACGAGGCCCACCACCAGGTCCGCTTCACCGACGAGGCGCTCGTCGCCGCGGCCGAGCTCTCCGACCGGTACGTCACCGACCGGTATCTGCCGGACAAGGCGATCGACCTCATCGACCAGGCCGGCGCCCGGGTGCGGCTGCGCACCCGCACGCCCGCCGCCGACGTGCGGGACCTGGAGCAGCAGCTCGACGAGGTACGCCGGGACAAGGAGCAGGCCGTCTCCGACGAGCAGTACGAGAGGGCGTCCACCCTGCGCGACCGGATTGCCGAACTGGAGGACCAGGTCCGCCGCGCCCGCGGCGACGAGGGCCCCAACCACGTGCCCGAGGTCGGGCCGCGGGAGATCGCCGAGGTGGTCTCCCGGGCCACCGGCATCCCGGTCAACCAGCTCACCGAGGAGGAACGGGACCGGCTGCTGCGCCTGGAGGGGCACCTGCACGAGAAGGTCGTCGGCCAGGACGAGGCGGTCAGCGCGGTGGCCGAGGCGGTACGCCGCTCGCGTACCGGGCTGGCCGACCCCGACCGGCCCATGGGCAGTTTCCTCTTCCTCGGCCCCACCGGCGTCGGCAAGACCGAGCTGGCCCGGGCGCTCGCCGAGGCGCTGTTCGGCGAGGCCGACCGGATGGTCCGGGTGGACATGAGCGAGTTCCAGGAGCGGCACACGGTCAGCCGCCTGGTCGGCGCGCCTCCCGGGTACGTCGGCTACGAGGAGGCCGGCCAGCTCACCGAGGCGGTGCGCCGCCGCCCGTACGCCGTGGTGCTGCTCGACGAGATCGAGAAGGCCCACCCGGACGTGTTCAACATCCTGCTCCAGGTGCTGGACGACGGCCGGCTCACCGACAGCCAGGGGCGCACGGTGAACTTCAAGAACACCGTGCTGATCATGACGAGCAACCTCGGTTCGGAGCTGATCACCGGCACCCAGCGCACCGTCGGCTTCGGGGCCGGCGAGCCGGGCGAGCAGCAGACCAGCGAGCTGCGCGAGCGGCTGATGCGCCGCCTGCAGGAGAACTTCCGGCCCGAGTTCATCAACCGCATCGACGAGGTGATCATCTTCCAGCGGCTGGAGGCCGAGCAGCTGCGCGAGATCACCGGGCTGCTGCTGGAGGAGACCCGCCGCCGGCTGCACGCCCAGGACATCCAGGTCGACTTCACCACCGCCGGCGTGGACTGGCTGGCCGAACACGGCTACCAGCCCGAGTTCGGCGCCCGGCCGCTGCGCCGGGTCATCCAGCGCGAGGTCGACAACCGGCTGTCCCGGATGCTGCTGGAGAACCAGATCTCGCCCGGCCAGAGGATCACGGTCGACGCCCGGGAGGGCCAGCTCGCCTTCGACGTGGCCGCCGGCGAGCGCGGCTACAGCGCCGCCGCGACGTCCCATCCGCGATGAGGGAAGACGCCCCAGCCCCGACGGATCGGAGGGCGGACATGACCGAACCGGAGGAGAACCGGGAGGACACCGAGCGCACCGAACCCATCGTCGCGCCCCCGACGGCCAACCCGGCCCGGGTCAAGGTGCCGCCGGAGGGCTTGAAGCAGCACACCGACAAGGGCGAGGGCGACCCGACGCCGTCCGGGTCGCCGTCGGGAGAGGAGGCGTGATGGTACGCGAGGCACGACTCGATCCGGAGGTCGAGGTGATCTGGGACGACTTCCACGCCGAGGTGAACGTCCCCTCCGAGCAGCTGCGACGGTGGCTGCTCACCCGCGGCTCGGGCGAGGAGGCGTTCGGCCCGAACCCGGACCTCGACCTGCCCGAGCCGGGGCGGCGGATCCTCCAGGTGCTCACCAAGCGCAAGGTGGACCTGACCCCGGACGACATCGAGGTGATGCGGAACGCCATCGAGCGGATCCGGGAGCTCAGCGCGGCGAAACCGAGCCGGGGCAACGCTGACGACGAGTGGCGCCACTCCCTGCTCGACCTCGGCCACGACGTCCTGATCGAACGCTGACGGTCCGGTACGGCGGCACCCGGGACGCGGTCCCGGGTGCCGCCGCCGTCGGTCTACTCCGATTCCATGCTGGGCAGTTGCAGCCCGGCCGCGTCGGCCGCGTCCTGCCGTTCGCCGCGGGCCCGTTCCTCGCGGCTGAGCAGGTTGGCGAACTCGGTGATGTCGGCCGGCTCGGGCACCTCCGGCAACCGGCGCAGGAACGCCTCCAGGTCGGCGGAGGCGGCGGTGTGCGCGGCGGCCGCCTGGCGCAGCAGCTCCCGCTGGTCGGCGGCCGGGTACAGATCAGTCATGCCGCCCAGATACCCGCGCTCAGGCGGTTCGCACCCCGCCCGCGGTGGTCGGCTGCGCGCCGAAGTCGGGGTGGGCCAGCAGCCAGGCCAGATAGTCCGGGTGGTTCGCCAGCGCGTCGGTGTACGCCGCCACCGCCGTCTCCAGCACCGGCTCGGCGACCCGGGCCGCCGGGGCGTCCGGGTGCCAGCCGAGCAGCAGCCGCCAGCGCAGCGGCGTCCCGGCGAGCCGGCGGGTCACCAGACCGGCCACCGGGCGGAAGGTGGCCTGGCACAGCGCCACCGCCTCGCCCGCGTCCACGAGGTCGAGGCAGCCCCGCACGTCGGCCTCGTAGAGCTTGCGCGGGGTGAAGCCGGCGCGGGCGCAGGCCGCCGCGAAGCAGTCGCCGAAGCAGCCGTCCCCGGGTGCGGCCACCCACTGCTCGCGGCGCAGGTCGACGAGGCGCACCTCGTCCCGGCCGGCCATCGGGTGGGTCTGCGGCAGCAGCACGAAGACCGGGTCGACGGCCACCTCCCGCCAGCTCAGCCCGGACTCCGCCGACGGGGTGGCGTCGCCGCACACCCCGCTGAGGGCGAAGTCGAGCCGCCCGCCGGCCACGAGCTGGGCCAGTTCGTCCACCGACCACGACGCGTACGTGGTGATCTGCACCTCGGGGCGCTCGGCGGCGAGCCGGTGCACCAGCCGGCCGAGGATCGGGCTGTTCACCCCGCCGAACCGGTAGCGGCTCAGCGGGTCGCCCGCACCGGCCAGCCGGGCCGCCTCGTCCTGCAGGCCTTTCATGGCGGGCAGCAGCACCCGGGCCCGGTCGAGCACCAGCTCACCGAGGGCGGTGGGCCGGGCGCCCCGGCGGTCCCGCTCGAACAGCGGCCCGCCCAGGGCCCGCTCGATGCGCTGGAGCTGGGCGGTCAGCGCCGGCTGGGCCAGGCCGAGCGTCGAGGCCGCCTTGGTGACGCTTCCCGTCTCCGCGATCGCGCACACCACCCGCAGGTGTCGCAGCTCCAGATTCATACGGTGACGGTAGGACCACTCAGCGGCCGGGCGGAAGGGTCTTACGGCATCGGTATATCTGTATGGCGCAACGGTCAGAGGTCGCGGGGGCGCTCCAGGTCCGCCAGGCGGGTCCGCCGGCCGGTGACCACGTCGCGCACCTTGTCCAGCACACCCACCGCCGGCTCGACGATCTTGTTCCAGGGCGGGGTGGCCGGAGTGCCCGGGTGCGGGCGGGTGGGCGCGGCCTCCTCGGCGATCTCCCAGCGGTTGCCCAGCCGGATCAGCTCGGCGTCGCTGGCCACCTCGCGCAGCGGGGTCACCAGCGCGGCGACCCGGCCCACGTGCCGGCGTACCCGTTCGGCGACGTCGGCCAGCCCCGGGTCGTCCGGTCCGGACAGTCCCTTCAGCGCGGTCAGCAGGGCCGCGTCGGCCTCGATCTCCCGGTCTACCAGCTCGGCGCTCTCCGGGACGGCGGCCCGGGCGGCCGGGAAGAGGTACTGCTCCTCGGCGGAGAGGTGCCGGGACACCGCGGCCGTCAGCACGTCCAGCACTTCGCGGCGGCGTGCCGGCTCCAGGCCCGCGTCGGTGACCTGCGCGGCCAGCCCGAGCAGCGCCCGGTGCTCCCGGTCCACGAGGTCGGCCAGGCTCCGGCCGCCCGGCCGGTACGCGTCGTCGGCGGTGGGCGGCAACGGCGGCAGGGGGACGGTCATGGTGCCCTCCGGGATCGACGGGTGTGGCGGTCCGGCGGTACCCGCGCGCGCGATCCGCGAAACCGCACCCCGACCGGGGGCGACCGGCCGCCCGGGCCGGCTGGTATGAAGAAGCGATGACGAGCGACCCCGCCTCCGCCCGACCCGACCCCACCGACGAGGTCGTGGACCTCTGCCGCGACCTGCTGCGCATCGACACCACCAACACCGGGGACAACGACACGAGCGTGGGGGAGCGCCGGGCCGCCGAGTACGTGGCGGAGAAGCTCGCCGAGGTCGGCGTCGACGCGGAACTCATCGAGTCGGCGCCGGGCCGCGCCAACCTGGTCGCCCGGATCCCCGGCACCGACCCGGGCCGGGACGCGCTGCTCGTGCACGGCCACCTCGACGTGGTGCCCGCCGACCCCGACGAGTGGTCGGTGCACCCGTTCTCCGGCGAGATCCGCGACGGCTACCTGTGGGGCCGCGGCGCCATCGACATGAAGGACTTCGACGCCATGGTGCTGGCCGTGGTCCGCGGCTGGCAGCGCGCCGGGATCCGCCCGACCCGGGACGTGGTGCTCGCCTTCACCGCCGACGAGGAGGCCGGCAGCGACTACGGCGCGCACTTCCTCGCCCAGCGGCACCGGCACCTCTTCGACGGCTGCACCGAGGCGATCGGCGAGGTCGGCGGCTTCTCCTACTCGGTCGACGAGTCCCGGCGGCTCTACCTCATCGAGACCGCCGAGAAGGGCATCGACTGGCTGCGCCTGCACGCCAAGGGCCGCCCCGGCCACGGCTCGATGGTGCACGACGACAACGCCGTCACCGCGCTCGCCGAGGCCGTCGCCCGGATCGGCGGGCACCGCTTCCCGGTGGTCATGACCGACACCGTGCGCGCGTTCCTGGCCGAGGTGTCCGACGTCCTCGGCATCGACATCGACCCGGACGACCCGGAGACCGCGATCGCCAAGCTCGGGCCGATCGCCAACATCATCGGCGCGACCATCCGCAACACCGCCAATCCGACCCGGCTGACCGCCGGCTACAAGGACAACGTCATCCCGGGCCGGGCCACCGCCACCATCGACTGCCGGAGCCTGCCCGGGCAGAGCGAGGTGCTGGAGCGGCAGCTGCGCGAGCTGGTCGGGCCGGACATCGCCATCGAGTACGTCCAGCGCCAGCCCGCCCTGGAGACCACCTTCGACGGCGACCTCGTCGAGGCCATGTCCGCCGCGCTGCGCGCGGAGGACCCGGGGGCCCGGCCGGTGCCCTACATGCTCTCCGGCGGCACCGACGCCAAGGCGTTCTCCCAGCTCGGCATCCGGTGCTTCGGCTTCGCGCCGCTGCGACTGCCCGCCGACCTCAATTTCTCCGGCCTGTTCCATGGCATCGACGAGCGGGTTCCCGTGGACGGACTACAGTTCGGCGTGCGGGTTCTCGACCGCTTTCTCCGCAGCTGCTGACGGTGCCCGCCGCGCCGCCGCCGGCGCGGAACCTCCCCATCGCGAAGGGACTGCCTCACATGACCGACCAGCACGGTGAGCTGGACGCCGCCCTCGAGCGGGTGATCGACGCCGCCCGCGCGCACCTGGCCGCCGTCCGCGCCGCCCAGGGCCGGATCGACGACGACGCCGTCTGGCAGGCGTACGTCAATTTGAACAACGCCTCGTTCGCCTACGACGAGCAGCTGCTCGACGCGTTCGGCGAGGTGACGCCGTGGGACGTCGAGTCGATCGACCCGGACGAGGCCGACGAGCGCTTCGGCGGGGCCGAGGGCGTCGAGGCGACCGACCCGCACCCGCGGGTGATCTCGGTGCGGCAGCGGCGGGACTACCGGGTGCCCAGCGTCTCCGCGCTGATCCGGGCGGCCGAGGCGGCCCGCCGCGAGGGCACCCCGGAGGAGGACGAGCCGGCCGCGGTCGAGGGGGTCGGCGAGGCCGTGCTGGAGCTGCTGCAGAGCGGCGACGGCTCGCTCTCCGCGCTGGACGTGCCGGAGCTGGAGCCGCTCGACGGCGTGGTCATGGTCAGCGAGGTCGGCACCCCGGTCGACCTGGAGTCCTTCGACGACGACGACCCGGTCGGGCCGTTCCAACCGGCCGCCGACGACCGGCTCGTGGGCCGGCTCGACGAGCACCCGTTCCTGGAGCTCGACGAGGAGCACGACCACGCCCACTAGGCAGTGACGCCCCGGGGCCCACCCGTGCGGTGGCGCCCCGGGACGTTTCCGTCCGGCCGCCGTCAGTACGAGAGGCCCGGCTGCGGCTGGTTGACCCGGCGACGGCGCAGCATGACCTGCCGCGTGCCGTCCCGGTACAGCCGCACCCGGGCCAACTCCCAGCCGGAGAACTCCGCCTGGATCGCCAGCTGCGCCGCGGCGGTCAACCGATCGACATTCGAGGGCAACCGCAGCGGCGCGTATTCGTAGTCCATGGCCTCTATGCTGCCCAGCCCGGCAGCCCGCCGCCACCCCCTGACGGTGACCCGCGTCGCCCTGTTCGCCGGCCGGCGCCCGGCCGGTCGGGCTCAGCCGTCCCGTTCCGGGTAGCCGACCGGCACCGCCGAGACGTCGTCCAGCGCGGTGACGATCTCCTCCGGCAGGGTCATCCGCTCCACCTGGAGCGCGCCGAGGAGCTGCCCCACGGTGCGGGCGCCGAGGATCGGCGCGGTCACGCCGGGCCGGTCCCGGATCCAGGCCAGCGCCACCTCCAGCGGCGACACGCCCAGGCCGCCGGCCGCGATGGCCACCGCCTCCACGATGCTCGAGCAGCGCGGCTCCAGGTAGGTGGCGACGAAGCGCTCGAAGTGCGGCGACACGGCCCGGGAGTCCGCCGGGCGGCCGTTGCGGTACTTGCCGGTGAGCACCCCGCGACCCAGCGGCGACCAGGGCAGCACGCCCAGCCCCATGGCCTCGGCCGCGGGCAGCACCTCGCGCTCCACGCCCCGCTCCAGCAGCGAGTATTCGACCTGGGCGGCCACCACGGGGGCCCGCCCCGGCCAGGCGGCCTGCCAGGCGGCGGCGCGGGCGGTCTGCCAGCCGGAGAAGTTCGACACCCCGACGTACCGGGCCTTGCCGCTGGACACCGCGTGGTCGAGCGCGGAGAGCGTCTCCTCCAGCGGGGTGTGCGGGTCGTACCCGTGCACCTGCCACAGGTCGACGTGGTCGGTGCCGAGCCGGCGCAGCGACGCCTCCAGGGTGCGCAGCAGGTGCCCCCGGGAGCCGTCCCGGCGGCGGCCGCTGCCCGGCCGCAGCCCCGCCTTCGTGGCGATGAGCAGGTCGTCGCGGGGCACCAGGCTGCCCAGCAGGGAGCCGATCACCGACTCCGCGTCGCCGTCGGCGTACACGTCGGCGGTGTCCACGAGGTTGCCGCCCGCGTCGAGGTAACTCTTCAGCTGGGCGGCCGCGTCGTCGGCATCGGTGTCCCGTCCCCAGGTCATGGTGCCGAGCGCGAGCCGCGAAACCGCCAGCCCGCTTCGGCCGAGCGGTCGCTGTTGCATGGGTGAACCTTATTTCGAACCCGGCTTCACGGATATCCTCGCCGCAGTCAACTTCCCGCGCGACCTCCCGCGGGTGTGACGTGTTCGAGGTGAGCCGGTGGTCCGCGCCACCACCCCCATTGCGTAACCTGATGCGACCTGTGGTGCGGATGGTGGGAGGACCAGTGCGACTCGGGCTCAGCCTCGGATACCAGACGGCGTGGAGCACGCCGGCCGACCACCTGGCGCTGGCCCAGGAGGCGGATCGGCTCGGCTACTCGGTGGTGTGGGCCGCGGAGGCCTACGGCTCCGACTCGCCGAGCATGCTGGCCTGGATGGCCGGCCAGACCGAGCGGATCGACGTGGGCGCCGCGGTGATGCAGATCCCCGCCCGCACCCCGGCCATGACCGCGATGACCGCGGCGACCATCGACGCCCTCTCCGGCGGCCGGTTCCGGCTCGGCCTGGGCGTCTCCGGCCCGCAGGTCTCCGAGGGCTGGCACGGCGTCCGCTTCGCCAAGCCCCTGGCCCGCACCCGGGAGTACGTCGACATCGTGAAGCTGGCCGTGGCCCGCAAGGAGGTCGCGTACGACGGCGAGCACTACACGCTGCCGCTGCCGGACGGCCCCGGCAAGGCGCTGCGGCTGGGCTTCCACCCGCCGCGCGAGCACATCCCGATCTACCTGGCCGCCGTCGGCCCGAAGAACCTGGAGCTGGCCGGCGAGATCGCCGACGGCTGGCTCGCCGTGTTCTACGCCCCCGAGTTCGCCGAGGAGCAGCTCGCCTCGGTCCGCGCCGGTCGCGCGAAGGCCGGCAAGGAGCTGGCCGGCTTCGACGTCGTCCCGTCGGTGCCGGTGGTGGTCGGCGACGACATCGCGACCTGCGCCGAGCTGGTCCGCTGGTACGCCGCCCTCTACGTCGGCGGCATGGGCAGCCGGCAGCAGAACTTCTACAACCAGCTCGCCACCCGGATGGGCTACGGCGACGCCGCCCGCGAGGTGCAGGATCTCTACCTGGCCAAGCGGCAGCGCGACGCGGCCGCCGCCGTGCCCATGGAGTTCATCGACCGCACCTCGCTGCTCGGCCCGAAGGAGCGCATCGCCGAGCGGATGCGGGAGTACGCGGCCGCGGGCGTGACCACCCTGTCGGTGACCCTGTTCGTGGCGGACCGGGACAGCGGCGTGCAGACCCTGCGGACCGTCGCCGAGGCGCTGGACCTCTCCGGAGTCGGCGAGTGACCTGGGTCGAGGCCATCGTCCTGGGCATCGTCCAGGGGCTCACGGAATTCCTGCCGGTGTCGTCCTCCGGGCACCTGCGGATCACCTCGGCGATCTTCTTCGGCCGGGACGCGGGGGCGTCGTTCACCGCGGTGACCCAGCTGGGCACCGAGGCGGCCGTGCTCATCTTCTTCTTCAAGGACATCTGGCGGATCATCCGCACCTGGTGCCTGGGTCTGGTCGACCGCTCGGTCCGATCGAGCCTCGACTACCGCATGGGCTGGTACGTCATCGTCGGCACCATCCCGATCGGCATCTTCGGGCTGCTGTTCAAGGACCAGATCCGCACCGCCGGCCGGAACCTGTGGCTGATCTCCTTCACGCTGATCTTCTTCGGCCTGGTGCTGGCCTTCGCCGAGTACTGGGGGCGGCAGACCCGCACGCTGGAGAACTTCCGGATGCGCGACGGCGTCATCATGGGCTTCGCCCAGGCCGCGGCGCTCATCCCCGGTGTCTCCCGCTCCGGCGGCACGCTCACCGCCGGCCTGCTGCTCAACCTCACCCGCGAGACGGCGGCCCGGTACTCGTTCCTGCTGGCCATCCCGGCCGTGGTGATCTCCGGCGTGTTCAGCATCCCGGACGTGTTCGAGCCGTCCGCGCCGGGCACCGCCGCGCCGAGCGTCGCGCAGATGGTCGTCGCCACGGCGATCGCCTTCGCCATCGGGTACGCGGCCATCGCCTGGCTGCTGCGCTACGTCGCGCACCACACCCTGTACCTGTTCGTCCTCTACCGGGTGGCGCTCGGTTCCCTGGTCCTGTGCCTGCTCCTCACCGGCACGATCGACGCCACCTGAGCTGGTCCTGATACGCCGCTGGCCGGCACCCCTATGTTCGGGGTGCCGGCCAGCGGTTTTGTTGCGTGTGTCAGCTGTTCCAGTTGTGGGCGACGATGTCGGTGGCCTGCTGCTCCCAGTGGGCGTAGGCGTCGGGGTAGGCCGAGACCTGCACGGTCTGGGCGGCCTCGGTCAGCGGCATGTCCTGCCAGCCGTCGACCTGCTTCAGGCCCTTGAGGAAGGCGAGGGTGGAGTACTCGGGGTCGGTGATCTGCTCCGGCGTGCCCCAACCCGAGCTCGGGCGCTGCTGGAACAGGCCCAGCGAGTCGTGGTCGTTGCGGTCGCCGAGGTGGCCGAGGTTCTCCAGCTTCGACTCCTGCAACGACGTGGCGATCGAGATCACTGCGGCCCGCTCCGGGAGACCGGCCTTCTTCGTCGCCGCGATGATCGCCTTGGCGTTCGCGGTCTGCTCACCGTTCAGGTCGATCTTCGACTGGGCGCCCTGCACCGTCGCGACCGCGACCGGCTTGCCCTCGACCGGACGGGCGTCGGCGTGAGCGGCGACCGGACCGGCGAACACGCCACCGGTGAAAGCCAGACCAGCAATACCCAGCACGCTCTTGCGCAGCATCGAGTTCATGGGGATAGCTCCATTCGGGGGTTGGCGCACACGCCGATGGGGGTCGGCCGTGCGCAAGCACCACGTCAGGCGCTCAAAGAGAGTCTTGGGGGATCATCCAGCGCGCGGGGCTGAGCCACTTCGTCGCGCCGGGACCATGTACAACGACCGGCGGCCCACCATCATTCCGGGATCGCCACGCCCACCTCGGCGGGCGGCCCCGGGGGGCCGGCCACCCCGACTCGCGGGGGCGCCTTCCTCGGCCGTGCACCGGGTATAACGACCCCCGCCCACCGGCCATTCCACCGCCGGGATGCCGCCGACCACAGCCGCGATCCGGACATTCACCCCAAGCCGCGCGTTGATCGTCGCACGGCCGCCGATCTTGGACAACTACCGTTCGCTGCGAACAACAACTGTCCAAGATCGCGGCCGAGCGGGCCGGAAGCCGCCTGGCGCGAACCGGACATCCGGCCCAGGCGTGAGGTGGCCCGGCCCGGCGGCTACGAACGTGATGACGCGAACGGATCGGCGCGGCGTGGACGGTCTCCTCGCCGGTGCCTGTCGAGCTGATGTCGAGAACGACTCACCGGCGAGCGCGGGAGAGGAAACGCCCACCCAGCCCCGTCGCCCGCCCACCCCTCGCCCCTTGCTCTGCAGCCACGGACGCAACACCCCCATGCCGCAGGCGTTGCGTGGGCGGCTGCAGAGCAAGGCGGTGGATGAGCAAGCAGGGCAGCCACGCCGGGCGACCACCACCGCACCGGGATACACGGGCGCAGGGTGAACAAACAGCGCCGCCCGCCCCTAAAGGGACGGACGGCGCCGTGGGTGTCGGTGTGCAGGTCGCCTCTCGGCGAGTGGCGCGACGCGGCTCCAGCCGAACGGTATTCCGCGAAGGCAATGAGGTGAGGCCCGGGGACACTGGACACACCGACGCTCTGCACAACGGCCCGACCGGGTCCGGTGTTCCGGGCGGAAGCGTGTCCGCCGTCACAACCTTGCCCCGATACCGCCACATCCCGTGGTGCAGTCGATCAAGGGGCGGGGAGCGCCTAGGGTGGTCTGCGTGGCGACCCTCCTGCTTCTGCGACACGGCCGGACCACCGCGAACGCCGACGGTGGCCTCGCCGGCCGGCAACCGGTCGAGCTGGATGAGACCGGGCGCGCCCAGGCCGCGGCGGTCGGCGACCGGCTCAAGGGGCTGCCTCTCGCGGCGGTAGTGACCAGCCCGCTGATCCGCTGCCGGCAGACCCTGGAGCTGGCCCTGCCCTCCGCCGAGCCGGTGGTCGAGGAGGGGCTGATCGAGTGCGGCTACGGCGCCTGGGAGGGGCAGCCGCTGAAGAAGCTGGCCAAGGAGCCGCTCTGGCCGGTGGTGCAGCAGCACCCGAGCGCCGCCGTCTTCCCCGAGGGCGAGTCGATGGCGGCCATGTCGGCGCGGGCGGTCGCCGCCGTGCGGGCCTGGGACGCCCGGGTCAGCGCCGAGCACGGGCCCGAGGCGGTCTGGCTGGCGTGCAGCCACGGCGACGTGATCAAGGCGATCGTGGCCGACGCGCTGGGCGTACACCTGGATCTTTTCCAGCGGATCGTGGCCGACCCGGCGTCGGTGACCGCGATCCGCTACACGCCGCTGCGGCCCTTCCTGGTCCGGCTCAACGACACCGGCGGCGACCTCGCCGGGCTGGTACCGCCGCCGCGCAAGCGGCGCCGGCGGGCCACCCGGGCGACCGACTCGGACGCGGCGGTGGGCGGCGGCGCGGGGGCGACCCGGTGAGCCGTCGCGCCACGCCCGGGAGCGACGGGGGTCGGCCCTGGCGTTTCGCCCTGGGCGGATTCGGCGTCGGTGGGCTGCGCGACGGTTCCGCCCGCCGGATAGGGTCGTGGGTATGACCCACCAGGTGCACGCCTTCGAGCCGCCGGAGCGGTTCGTCGCCGGAACCGTCGGCCCGCCGGGGGAGCGCACGTTCTTCCTCCAGGCGCGCGGCGGGGGCCGGCTGGTCAGCGTCGCGCTGGAGAAGGTCCAGGTGTCCCTGCTCGCCGAGAAGCTGGAGGAGCTGCTCTCCGAGGCGCAGCGCCGGTTCGGCGTCGAGCTTCCCGAGGCGGCCCCGGTGACCGGCGACAACGACCCGCTCGACACCCCGGTCGACGAGGAGTTCCGGGTCGGCACCCTGGGCCTGGCCTTCGACGTCGACTCCGCGACGGTGGTGATCGAGGCGATCGCCGCCGGTGAGGCGGAGGTCGAGGTCGAGCTGGGCGACGCGGACGACGACGCCGACGAGGACCCGGACGAGCCGGACGACGACCTCGACCGGCTCCGGGTCCGGTTGACCCCCGAGGCGACCCGCGCGTTCATCGAGCGGGCCCGTCGGGTGGTCAACGCGGGCCGTCCGCCCTGCCCGCTCTGCGGCCAGCCGCTCGACCCGGCCGGTCACCTCTGCCCCCGGCACAACGGTTATCACCGGTGACCTCGTCCGAACTTCAGCCCCGACAGGACGGCGCCGCCTCGTTGCGACTGCTCAGCGACGGTGAGCTCACCCTGGAGGGGCGGTTGGTCGACGCCTCCAACGCCACCCTGCGCGGCATCCTCACCCTCGACGGGGCGAGCGCGCGCTGCGTCTACAAGCCGGTCCGCGGCGAGCGCCCGCTCTGGGACTTCCCGGACGGGACGCTCGCCGGGCGCGAGGTCTCGGCCTACCTGGTCTCCCGGGCCACCGGCTGGGACCTGGTGCCGCCGACCGTGCTGCGGGACGGGCCGTTCGGTCCCGGCTCCTGCCAGCTCTGGATCGACGAGCCGGAGGACGCCGAGCCGCTCGTCGGCTTCGTGCCGGCCGAGGCGGTGCCGCCGCGCTGGTTTCCGGTCGCCGCGGCGCGCGACGACGACGGGGCCGCCTACGCGCTGGCGCACGCCGACGATCCCCGCCTGGCCCGGCTGGCGGTCCTCGACGCCGTGATCAACAACGCCGACCGCAAGGGCGGCCACGTGCTCGTCGGCCCCGACGACCGGATCTACGGGGTGGACCACGGGGTCTGCTTCCACGTCGAGGAGAAGCTGCGCACCGTGCTCTGGGGCTGGGCCGGCCGGCAGCTCCCGCCGGACGCCGTGGCGATGCTCGACGGGCTGGCCGGGCAGCTCACCGGGGCGCTCGGCGACGAGCTGGCCGACCATCTCACCATCAGCGAGGTCGCCGAGGTGGCGGCCCGGGTGGACCGGCTGCGGGAGACCGGGCGGTTCCCGCTGCCCCCGGAGGAGTGGCCGGCCATGCCCTGGCCGCCCATGTGAGCCGTTGTCGCGTTGATCACCCGAGGCGTGCCACCTGAGCGCCTGACGGCTCGTTAGGCTGGCAATCATGGAGTCTTGGGCGGGACACGAGGTGCCACGGCTGCCGGGTGAGGGCACGCCACTGAGGTTGTACGACTCGGCGCGGCAAGGCCTCCACCCCAGTCAGCCCGACGGCGCGGCCAGCATGTACGTCTGCGGCATCACCCCGTACGACGCAACCCACCTGGGGCACGCCGCCACCATGATCACGTTCGACCTGGTGCAGCGGATGTGGCGGGACGCCGGCCTGACCGTGCGCTACGTGCAGAACGTCACCGACATCGACGACCCGCTGCTGGAGCGGGCCGAGCGCGACGGCGAGGACTGGAAGGTCCTGGCCATGCGGGAGACCGCGCTGTTCCGCGAGGACATGGAGGCGCTGCGGATCATCCCGCCGGCGCACTACGTGGGCGCGGTCGAGTCGATCCCGGACATCGCCGAGAAGGTCCTCGTCCTGCTCAAGGACGGCGCGGCCTACCGGCTCGACGACGGCACCGGCGACGTCTACTTCGACGTGGCCGCCGCCCCCGCGTTCGGCTACGAGTCCAACCTGAGCCGCGAGCAGATGCTGGAGATCTTCCCGGAGCGCGGCGGCGACCCGGACCGGGCCGGCAAGCGCGACCCGCTCGACCCGCTGCTGTGGCGCGGCGCCCGCGAGGGCGAGCCGTCCTGGCCGGGTGGCGAGCTGGGCGCCGGCCGCCCCGGCTGGCACATCGAGTGCGCGGTCATCGCGCTCAACCTGCTCGGCGACCGGATCGCCGTGCAGGGCGGCGGCAACGACCTGCTCTTCCCGCACCACGAGTGCTCGGCGGCGCACGCCGAGCGGCTGACCGGCCAGGCGCCGTTCGCCGACCACTACGTGCACGCCGGCATGATCGGCCTGGACGGCGAGAAGATGTCGAAGTCCCGGGGCAACCTGGTCTTCGTCTCCCGGCTGCGGGCCGACCAGGTCGACCCGATGGCCGTCCGGCTGGCCCTGCTCAGCGGCCACTACCGCAGCGACCGCTCGTGGACCGACGAACTGCTCACCGAGGCGCAGGAGCGGCTGGCCCGCTGGCGCCGGGCCGCCGCCGCGCCGGCCGGCCCGTCCGGCCACGAGCTCCTGGCCGGGGTACGCGCCCGCCTCGCCGACGACCTGGACACTCCCGGCGCCCTGGCGCTCGTGGACGACTGGGTGGGGCAGACGCTCGCCGGTGTGGCCGACGACGCCGAGGCCCCGAAGCTCTTCGCCGACACGGTCGACGCCCTCCTCGGCATCCGCCTCTGACGCGGGCTCCGTTCCGCACCGGCGGGCGGCGCCGGTGCAGCGGGCCGAGCGAGGGCGGTGCCACGCCGGGCCGTCGGCCGCTCAGCCCCGCAGCGGGCCGTGCGCCGTGCTGCGCCGGGACGTGGCCGCTCAGGCCCGCATGAGCCGGGCCAGGCGGTCCCACGCCGGGGACGAGGCCTCGGGCTGGGACCGCGCCGCCAGCCGGGCGATGGTCGGGTTGTGGACGGGACGCGTCTCCGATCGCGGGTGATGGTCGCTGAACCAGGTCCGCGTCCGCTCCGCGAGGGCGGGTAGACGGGGGTCGTCGGGCGACCAGTCGTAGGCGGCGTCGTGGTCGAGGTAGAGGGCGCGGAAATCCGGGTCGGTCAGCAGCTCGCGCTTCTCGGCGGTCCACCGGGAGGCGTCCTCGGGCGAGGCGGTCCGC
Organism: Micromonospora chaiyaphumensis; assembly: GCF_900091435.1. Classification (GTDB taxonomy): domain Bacteria; phylum Actinomycetota; class Actinomycetes; order Mycobacteriales; family Micromonosporaceae; genus Micromonospora; species Micromonospora chaiyaphumensis. Next base: position 132,240 of record NZ_FMCS01000007.1, on the reverse strand, counting down.
ATGAGGATCCAGCCATCGCGCTCCAGGCGGATCTGGCGTTCGCTGACGCCGAGTTCGCGCAGCTCGCCGAGGAGGTCGGCGGCCTCCGGGGAGAGGAAGAGCCGGTCGCCGCCGCGCAGCTGGGCGAGGTGGTCGCGGGTCCGCCGCAGCTGCGCCATGCGCTCCTGGAGGCCGTGGTCGATCTCGGCGATGGCCGCCGTGAGCGCGTCCGGGTCGGCGTCGAGCAGGTCCGCGATGCGGGCCAGCGGCACCCCGGCCTCGGCCAAGGTCCTGATCTTGACGAGGGTGATGGCGTCCTCCGCGGTGTATCGCCGGTAGCCGGACGAGTCGCGCTCCGGCTCGGCGAGCAGACCACGCTGGTGGTAGTGGCGGACGGCCTTGACGGTCACGCCGGCGTACTCCGCGAGCTGCCCAATCGTGATCATGGCGGACATCCTCCCACCCGGAGGTTCGGTCGGGGACGCGGCGGTCAGGCCCGCCGGGCCAGCCGGCCGCCGCCGTTGCGGAAGCGCGCGCGGCCGTCGACCCCGTCGTGGTACGAGACGAGCAGGAGTCGCAGGTACCCGTCGAACGTCTCCCACGGGTACCCAGCCGGGGCGAAGAGACCCGGTCCGACCGGCACGTAGCGCTGCGGCGGGGCGGAGGTCGCGCCGCCCGCGAACGCGGTGAAGATCCGCTCCTGCGATTCGTCCGCCGGCTCGTAGGTCATCCGCTCCTCGAGCTGACCGTCGACGGCGCTGACGTCGATGCGGAGCTGGTTCGAGCGGTAGGTGCCCACGTACGGGCTGAGGTCCACGTCCGACGCCGGCGCGGTGACGAGAGCGGGGATCTCGACGCCGAGAAGGTCCCGCAGGAGCCCCTGGAGGAGCTGGTCGTGCAGGACGATCGCGCCCGGGGTGTTGCCGAAGGCGGTGAAGACCAGGTCGTGCTCGGGGACGACGCAGAGGATGGAGACGCCGCCGGGCGACGCACCGGACATGGCGAGGACGGTGGTGTCGCCGAACGGGTACCGCACCCAGCCCAGGCCCATCGGCGGGACGTTCGGGGTCGCCATGTCGTACGCGGTCTGCTGCATCAGCGCGGTCGACGCGGGCGCCAGCACCCGCGTGCCGGCGGGGGAGACTCCGCCGGCCAGGTGAGTGCGCCCGAAGGCGAGCAGGTCGGCGACGGTGCCGATCGGCGTGCCCCCGGCCGGCCCCCAGGTGTCGGGCAGCATGAACATGCCGGTGGGCCGGGCCGCCATGGTCACCGGGTCGGGGAAGTGGCCGACGGCCGTGCTGCGCAGGATGGCCTGTTCGGCCGAGGTGCTGGAGTCGGTCATGCCGACCGGTCCGAAGACGTCGCGCGCGAGCAGGTCGGGGAAGGGCAGCCCGGTCACCACCTCCAGCAGCCGGCCCGCGACGATCATGCCGCCGTTGGAGTAGCTGAGCCGCTCACCGGCCTCGAACAGGGCGCCGCAGCTCCCGGCGAGGCCGTCGACGTAGGTCTTCAGGGCGTCGCGGCCCCGGGCGTCGGGAAAGAACAGGTCGGCGTCGATGCCGTTGGTGTGCGAGACCAGGTGACGGACGAGGATCTTCGCCGCCGCGCCCGGTGCGGTCAGGGCGAATTCGGGGAGGTAGTGCGCCACCGGCGCCTCGAGGTCCAGCAGTCCCCGGTCGACCTGCTGCAGGACCAGCGTGGTGGTGAGAACCTTGGTGACGGAGCCGAAGAGGAATCCGGTGTCCTCGCGCATCGGCGCGCCGGTGGCGACGTTCGCGGTGCCGTGGGCGACGACGATCTGCTCGCCGGCGTGGTAGACGCCGGCGACGACCCCGGGGACGCTCTGGGACTCGCAGTAGGCGGCAGCCTGATCACGGATCTGGGCTCCGACGACGTGCAAGGCGCTGTCGTTGTTGTTCATGCCGACGATCGTCGAACCCTGACCCTGGGGCAGGGTCAAGCCCGACGGCCAGGAGATCGGCCCCGGTCAGCCGAGGACGAGGCCGGGGTCCGGGTCCGGCTCCGCCTGCGGGGCGGGAATCCGGTACTCCTCGGTGAGCGTGGTCATCGGGCCGGGCCAGGTGGCGTGGGCGACCTCGATCGGCTTGCGCTGGGCGTCGTAGGCGACGTGCAGCAGGTGCAGCACCGGGGTGTCCGGGCGGATCTGGAGGATCTCCGCCTCCTCCCGGCTGGGCTGGCGGGCACTGATCGTGTCGGTTGCGGTGACGTACCGGCGGCCGGTGGCCTCCTCGGCCTCCTGGTAGAGCGGGCGGCCGAACGCCTCGGCCCGTTCCAGCGAGGTGCCGGCGGTGTCGGCGGGCAGGAACCAGGAGGCGCCCACCTCGACGGGTGAGTCCTCGGTGCGGACCAGGTGCCGCCGGCAGAGCAGTTCGGTGCCGTCGGCCACCCCGAACGCGTCGGCCACCTCGGGCGGGGCGGGCGCGCGGCCCACCGAGACGAGCTGCTGTCGATACCGGGCGGCCAGGTCGGTGTGGTAGCCGCGGAAGCCGCCGTACCGGCCCCGGGAGAGCCGGTTGAGCCGGCGCCGGGTGCCCCGGACGTACGTACCCGAGCCGGGCTTGGTGATCAGGATGCCCTCGACCCGCAGCTGGTCGACGGCGCGCTGCACGGTCTGCTTGGCGACGCCGAACATCTCGGCGATGGCGGGGATGGACGGCAGCCGCTCGCCCGGCCCCCAGTCGCCGCGGCGGACCTGGGCCTTGAGCTGCGCGGCGATCTGCCGGTGCGGGAACTCGGCCGCGCCGGGATTGATCTGCATGCCCGCCTCCTCCTGACAGCTAGGTTCCTAGGATGCCCTAGCGGGGGTGACCTCGCCACCCCGGACACGCCGAAGGCCGGGCCCTCGGGGGACCCGGCCTTCGGAGAGGTGCGGCTACCAGGAGCCGGCGGTGGGGCCGGCGGAACCGCCCCGGCGGCGCAGGTACTTCTCGAACTCCTGGGCGATCTCGTCCCCGGTCAGCGGGGTGATGCCGGCGTCGCCGACCCGCTCCTCCAGCTCACGGACGTATTCGCCGAGCTCCGCGTCCTGCTCGGCGGCGCTGCGCACCCGCTGCTCCCACTCGGCGGCCTCCTCGGCCAGGTCGGCCATCGGCACCGGCAGGTCGAGCACCTCCTCGACGCGGTGCAGCAGCGCCAGGGTGGCCTTGGGGCAGGGCGGGTTGTTGGCGTAGTGCGGCACGTGCACCCAGAACGACACGGCGTCGACCTCGGCGCGGGTGCACGCGTCGTGCAGCACCCCGACGATGCCGGTCGGCCCGTCGTAGCGGGTGGGGGTGAGCTGGTAGCGCTTGGCGGCGTCGGCGTCCGAGGCGCTGCCGCTGATCGGCAGGGGCCGGGTGTAGGGCACGTCGGCCAGCAGCGCGCCGAGCAGCACGACCCGCTCGACCTCCAGGCTGTGGCAGATCTCCAGCACCTGCTCGCAGAAGGTGCGCCAGCGCATGCTCGGCTCGATGCCCCGGATCAGCACCACGTCCCGCTCGGTGCCCTCGGGGCTGGCCACCATGAAGCGGGTGGTCGGCCACTCGACCCGGCGCGTCTCGCCGTCGGCCATCGTGATGGTCGGCCGGCTCACCTGGAAGTCGTAGAAGTCCTCCGGGTCCAGCTCGGTCACCTGCCGGGCCTGCCAGACCTGCTCCAGGTGCTCCACGGCGGCGGTCGAGGCGTCGGCGGCGTCGTTCCACCCCTCGAAGGCCGCGATGGCGACCGGGGACCGCAGCACCGGCAGTCCGTCGAACTCGGTCACGCCGTCACCTCACCCTGCTCGCCGGCGGCACCCGGGCGCCGCCGGCCTACGACCACTCCAGCTCGGCGCGTCTGGCGCCGCGCCGCGACCTGAAGCCGTCGTACGGTCGCGTCGCTGATGTCCCTCACGTCCGCCAGCCTACGTGCCGCCGCGGGACGCGGCCCGTCGGCCGCGCCGGTCGGCCGGCCCGACCAGTCGGGCGAACCGGATGAAAGGTACGCGGTGATCCCGCTGACAGTATGTGGGAAGGCGCGGTTGCGGTGACCCGTCCGCGCCGCGCCGCACTAACCTGGCCCTGTGCGGACTTCGTTGCTCGATGCGCTGGCGGACCGGATTTTGATCGCCGACGGGGCGATGGGGACGATGCTGCAGGCGGCCGACCTGACCCTTGACGACTTCGACGGCCTCGAGGGCTGCAACGAGATCCTCAACGTCACGCGGCCGGACGTGGTCCGGGGCGTGCACGAGGCCTACCTGGCGGCCGGCGCCGACTGCGTGGAGACCAACACCTTCGGCGCCAACCTGCCCAACCTGGCCGAGTACGGCATCGCGGAGCGGATCCGCGAGCTGTCCGAGGCCGGCGCGCGGCTCGCCCGGGAGGCCGCCGACGCGCACGCGACGCCGGAGCAGCCGCGGTTCGTGCTCGGCTCGATGGGACCCGGCACGAAGCTGCCCACCCTCGGGCACGCCGCGTACGCGACGCTGCGGGACGCGTACCAGGAGAACGCCGCGGGTCTCATCGCCGGCGGGGCGGACGCGCTGATCATCGAGACCTGCCAGGACCTGCTCCAGGTCAAGGCCGCCGTGGTCGGCGCGAAGCGGGCCCGCACGGAGCTCGGGCGGGACGTGCCGATCATCTGCCAGGTGGCCGTCGAGACCACCGGCACCATGCTGCTGGGCAGCGAGATCGGCGCGGCGCTGACCGCGATCGAGCCGCTCGGCGTCGACCTGATCGGCCTCAACTGTTCGACCGGCCCGGCCGAGATGGGCGAGCACCTGCGCTACCTGTCCCAGCACTCGCGCATCCCGGTCTCGGTGATGCCGAACGCCGGCCTGCCGGTGCTGACCGCCGACGGCGCCTACTTCCCGCTGAGCCCGGCCGAGCTGGCCGACGCGCTGGACCAGTTCGTGACCGACTACGGCGTGGCCCTGGTCGGCGGCTGCTGCGGCACCACCCCGGAGCACATCCGGGTGCTGGTCGAGCGGCTGGGCGGGCGGCGGCCGGTGGCCCGGGAGCCGCGCCCCGAGGCGGGTGTCTCGTCGATCTACCACCACGTGCCGTTCGCCCAGGACGCCAGCATCCTGATGGTGGGGGAGCGGACCAACGCCAACGGCTCCAAGGCGTTCCGTGAGGCGATGCTCGCGGCCGACTGGCAGGCCTGCGTCGAGATCGCCCGCGGCCAGGCCCGGGACGGTTCGCACCTGCTGGATCTCTGCGTCGACTACGTGGGCCGGGACGGCACGCAGGACATGCGCGAGCTGGCCGGCCGGTTCGCCACCGCCTCCACCCTGCCGATCATGCTGGACTCCACGGAGCCGGCGGTGGTCGAGGCGGGGCTGGAGATGCTCGGCGGCCGCTGCGTGGTCAACTCGGTCAACTTCGAGGACGGCGACGGCCCCGAGTCCCGCTACGCCCGGGTCATGCCGGTGGTCCGGGAGCACGGCGCCGCCGTGGTGGCGCTGCTCATCGACGAGGAGGGCCAGGCCCGCACCCGCGACTGGAAGGTACGCGTGGCGTGCCGGCTCATCGACGACCTGACCGGCCGGTGGGGGCTGCGCCGGGAGGACATCCTCATCGACGCGCTGACCTTCCCGATCGCCACCGGGCAGGAGGAGACCCGCCGCGACGGGATCGAGACGATCGAGGCGATCCGGGAGATCGCCGCCCGTTACCCGGGGGTCAACTTCACCCTGGGCATCTCCAACGTCTCCTTCGGCCTGAACCCGGCGGCCCGGCAGGTGCTCAACTCGGTGTTCCTGCACGAGTGCGCGCAGGCCGGCCTCACCTCGGCCATCGTGCACGCCAGCAAGATCCTGCCGATGTCGAAGATCCCCGACGAGCAGCGCGAGATCGCACTCGACCTGGTCTACGACCGGCGCCGCGAGGGCTACGACCCGGTGCAGCGGTTCATCGAGGTCTTCGAGGGCGTCGACGCCGCCTCGGCGCGGGCCACCCGGGCCGAGGAGCTGGCCGCGCTGCCGCTGGACGAGCGGCTCAAGCGGCGGATCATCGACGGCGAGCGCAACGGCCTGGAGGCCGACCTGGACACGGCGATGGCCGAGGGCCGCACGCCGCTGTCCATCATCAACGACCTGCTGCTCGACGGCATGAAGGTGGTCGGCGAGTTGTTCGGCTCGGGCCAGATGCAGCTGCCGTTCGTGCTCCAGTCCGCCGAGGTGATGAAGACCGCGGTGGCCTACCTGGAGCCGCACATGGAGAAGACCGACGACGACGGCAAGGGGCGGATCGTGCTCGCCACCGTCAAGGGCGACGTCCACGACATCGGCAAGAACCTGGTCGACATCATCCTGTCCAACAACGGCTACGACGTCGTCAACATCGGCATCAAGCAGCCGATCAACGCGATCCTCGACGCCGCCGAGGAGCACCGGGCCGACGCGATCGGCATGTCCGGCCTGCTGGTCAAGAGCACGGTCATCATGAAGGAGAACCTGGCCGAGATGGCCGCGCGCGGGGTCGCCGAGCGCTGGCCGGTGCTGCTGGGCGGTGCGGCGCTCACCCGGGCGTACGTGGAGGACGACCTGCGTTCGGTGTTCCCCGGGCAGGTGCACTACGCCCGGGACGCGTTCGAGGGTCTGTCCCTCATGGACCGGGTGATGACGGCGAAGCGGGGCGGCGCGCCGGTGGTCGACCCGGAGCGCGAGGCCGCCCTGGCGGCCCGTCGGGAGCGGCGCGAGCGGCAGCGGGCCCTGGTCCGCGAGGCGCTGCCGGAGCTGGACGACGCCTCGGTCCGCTCCGACGTGGCTGCCGACGTGGAGGTGCCCACGCCGCCGTTCTTCGGCACCCGGGTGGTCAAGGGCGTGCCGTTGGCCGACTACGCGGCGCTGCTCGACGAGCGGGCCACCTTCCTGGGCCAGTGGGGGCTGCGCGGCGCCCGGGGCGGCACGGGTCCGTCCTACGAGGAGCTGGTGGAGACCGAGGGCCGGCCGCGGCTGCGCTACTGGCTGGACCGGCTGATCGCCGACAAGATCCTCGAGGCCGCCGTGGTCTACGGCTACTTCCCGGCCTACTCCGAGGGCAACGACCTGGTGGTGCTGGACGAGAACGGGCACTCCGAGCGGGCCCGGTTCTCGTTCCCGCGGCAGCGGCAGGAGCGCCGGCTGTGCCTGGCCGACTTCTTCCGTCCCAAGGGCGAGCAGCTGGACGTGGTGGCGTTGCAGCTGGTCACCGTCGGGCAGCCGATCAGCGAGTACACGGCGAAGATGTTCGCCGGCAACGAGTACCGCGACTACCTGGAGGTGCACGGCCTGTCGGTGCAGCTCACCGAGGCGCTGGCCGAGTACTGGCACCGGCGGATCCGCGCGGAGCTGGTCCTGCCGGGCGGGCGTACGGTCGCCGACGAGGATCCGGCGGACGTGGCCGGTCTGCTGCGCACCGACTACCGGGGCTGCCGGTACGCGTTCGGCTACCCGGCCTGCCCGGACCTGGAGGACCGGGCGAAGATCGTGGAGCTGCTCGGCGCCGAGCGGATCGGTGTCCAGCTCTCCGAGGAGTTCCAGCTCGTCCCCGAGCAGGCCACCGACGCGATCGTCGTCCACCACCCCGAGGCCAACTACTTCAACGCCAAGTGATCACCGCAGGCGGTCCGCTCGGTTCCTGAGTCTGGTCACCATCTCCCGAGACCGACTGACAGAAAGGCATGGCGCCATGCGGAAGCTGGTCTACGGCATGAACCTGTCCCTGGACGGCTTCGTCGCCGCGCCGGGCGACGACATCGGCTGGGGCGTACCGAGCGACGAGCTGTTTCAGTGGTGGCTCGACCAGGAGCGGGCTATTGGTCTGTTGCTGTATGGGCGCAAGCTGTGGGAGACCATGAGTTCCTACTGGCCGACCGGCGATCAGCAGCCGGGCGCCACCCCGGCGCAGGTCGAGTTCGCGCGGAACTGGCGGGATACGCCGAAGGTGGTGTTCTCTTCGACGGTCGACAAGGTTGACTGGAACACCCGTGTGGTCGCCGGCGACGCGGTCGAGGAGATCACCCGGCTCAAGGCCGAGGACGGCGAGCCGATGAGGGTTGGTGGCGCGGCGCTCGCCGGCGCGGCCATGCGGGCCGGGCTGGTCGACGAGTACGAGATCGTGACCCATCCGGTGCTGGTGGGCGGGGGTAAACGGTTCTTCACCGCGGTGGACAGCTGGGTGAACCTGAATCTGGTGGAGACGCGGACGTTTCCCGGCGGGGTGGTGCTGGCCAGGTATGAGACGAGGCGGTGAGCGCGATTGCTGTGCTGCTTGTCGGAGGCAGTGGCAGCATGCCCATTCCTCGCCCGACCAGCGCGAGGCGCGCGTTCGAAGACCGCGCATCCCGGCGTCCAGGGGAAACAGCCGTCAACCGGCAGTCCTCGCGTCACGGCGCCTCCAGCGCGTTGAGGTGCGCTTAATGGAGAGGACGACGGTGGGCCTGCCTGGCAGGGTGAGTTCGTGCCGGATGACGATCCCACCGAGGCGGAGTACCTCCGCGAGATAGAGCTGCTCGCCAACGATGTCGTCGATCGGGCGCTGGATGAGGGCTGGCTGAGCTTCGATCCCGATCCTGACGAGGCGACGCCCCTCCAGCGTGCCGTCAACGCGCTGGGGCGCCAGCTGCGGCACTACCACTTCGAGGATGACGGCTGCGTCGATCCGGACGCCCCGCTGGTCGGCCTGGCCGGGGCCCTTCTGGTGCGTCCCACGACTGTCCTGAGCGAGCAGGAGTACGTCGACATCTGCGAGCGGCTGGGCGTTGCGGCACGGCCGCAGGGGTGGGCGTTGTGGCACACGTGGGACCGGAAGGGTCGACCGATCACCATGGTCACCACCAGGATCAGCACCACCGAAGGAATGCTGCTGGTCTGGTCGAAGGGCCGCCACATGGTGCCGGCCAGACCGCCACGTGCCGCGGTGGCGGCCACCGTCCGGGGCTGGCTCGGGCCGGCGGTCCGATCTCCCGGATACGTGGCCGCGACGGGAGTGGTGGAGGCGCCCACCGCGGAAGGAGCGTGGCCACGCCGGCAGAGCTGGGCCGCCATCGACCAATGAGGACTCCGGCCCCAGGTGTATTCAGCGCCCGAGCCGATCGGCTTCGGCTGCCGGGCGCATAGGCTGACGGACGATCACGCCCTGTCCGACAGCCCGGGGAGACAGCGACATGGCCAGCGCGCAGTTGTACGACACCATCGGCGCCAACTACACCGTGACGCGGCGTACCGAGCCGCGGATCGCGGAGCAGCTCTGGGCCGCGCTCGGTGATGCGCGGACCGTGGTGAACGTCGGGGCGGGCACCGGCTCCTACGAGCCCGCCGACCGTGACGTCACCGCGGTGGAGCCGTCGGCGCTCATGCGTGCGCAGCGTCCCGCGGGCGCGGCGCCGTGCGTGGCTGCCGCTGCGGAGAGCCTCCCGTTCGAGGACCAGTCCTTCGATGCGGCGATGGCGTTCGCCACCATCCATCACTGGCGGGACCCGATCGCGGGTCTGCGCGAGATGCGGCGCGTCGCCCGCCGGGTGGTGGTGTTCACCCACGACACCAGCGACGCCGGTTGGCTTCACCGGTTCTGGCTCACCCGCGACTACCTTCCTGAGGCCGCGGATCTTGTTGCCGGCCGGCCGTCGCTGGGCGAGCTGGCCGGCGCGATCGGTGGCCGTGTGGAGCCGGTGCTCGTTCCGTGGGACTGCGTGGACGGCTTCTTCGAGGCCTACTGGCGCCGGCCCGAGGCGTACCTGGACGAGAACGTGCGTCGCGGGGTGTCGGTGTGGGCCCGGGTCGGGCCGGACGCCGAGCAGCGGGCGGTGGACAGCCTCCGGGACGACCTGGCTTCAGGTCGCTGGGCGGACCGCAACCGCGACCTCGTCGGTGTCGACGCGGCCGAGCTCGGTCTTCGCCTGCTCATCGTCTGAGCCGAGCGGGGCGCCGCGCCAGTGCCACTCGTCCAGCCGGGGGCGTCCGGGCAGCTCGATCCGGCCGGTGGACCACCGCAGTGCCGCCCACGGGTCCACCCCGGCCAGGTCGCGCGCCGCTTCGGGAAACAGCCGGGCCAGCACGCGGCTGCACACGTCCCGTGGTGGATCGATGGCGAGACCGAGGCCCTGGGCGATGTCGTCGCCGTGCAGCAGGGTCTCGGCGCAGCCCATCGCGGCGAAGCCCTCCGGGTCGGCCCGGCCGCTGGGGTGGTAAGCCCGCACCTCCGGTCCGGACGTGCGGACCGTCGCGGCCAGGATGCGGCCGCCCGCCTCGGCGAACTCCAGTATCTCGGCGGCGGACGCGTCCTTGTCGGCGCTCGCCATGAAGCGCACGTACCGCTCGTCGGGCCGGGCCACGAGCTGGGCGGCGAACGACAGCAGGCAGTCGCCGACGTGCTCGGCGGTGTGCCAGCAGTCCCACTCCACGCTGCCCGCCCGCACGGACCAGTCCAGGCCGGTCGCCGGTCGTAGGGCGGTGACGACACCGGACAGTGCCGCGTCGAGATCGTCGGCGGTGACGGCCACGGTTTCCTCCAGGCTCGCGGGGCCGGCACGCACCGGCCCCACCACCCTGCCCGACGGGTATGACGATCTCGCCGCCCGCGGTCGTGGCGAGTTGCCGTCCCGGTGCGCACGGCAACCCGCCAGGACCCGGGAATCAGTACGCGTACGTCACGGAGATGGTGGTGGCGGGGCAGTTGTTCGCCCAGCTGGTCAGGGCGCTCTTCTCCGCGCTGTCCACGGTGAGCCGCCACCGCACCTTCACCGCGACCCACTCGCGGACGTAGCGGCAGCGGGCGGAGGCGTACGACGGCAGCCAGGTGGCCGGGTCCTGGTCGCCCTTGGCCTGGTTGACGTTGTCGGTGACCGCGGCCAGCGCGCGGGAGTCACCGAGGTCGTTGGCGTACGCCTGCCGGCGGCTGGTGGTCCAGGAGCGGGCGCCGGAGTCCCAGGCCTCGGCGAGCGGGACCATGTGGTCGATGTCGAGGTCGCCGGTGAGCGTCCAGTAGGCGTTGTCGTAGTAGGAGTACCAGCGGCCGCCGGAGAGCGTGCAGGTGCCGCTGATCGTGGGCTTGGTGGTGGCCTCGGCGTAGAGGACCTCGTTGCGGGTGTTGCAGCCGTCGCCGTCGGCGTCGATCCAGTGTGGGAAGAGGTCGCGGCTGTAGCCGGTGCGGACCTCGGTGGCGACGGGGAGGCCGGCGACGGCGGTGGTGAGGGAGGCGGAGTAGCCGGCGGCCGAGGCGGGCTGGGTGAGGCCGAGGGTGGCGGCCAGGATCGCGGCGAGGCTGATGGCCGTGGCGCGCAGCGTGCGGGTCATGGGACTCCATCCGGATGGGATTGCCAGGTGTTGGCACCCATATAGACAGAGATGGAAGTAACGGTCTAGATCAAGTTGCGTGAACAGTGGATGACCGGAACGGACGAACACCGCGACGAACGCCGAACCGGGCGAACAGGCGGCCCGTCAGGTGTGTGCCGCCAGGGCGGGGGTAGTCGCCGGGGGCAGCGGAGAGACGAGGTGGGAGGTCCGGTGGACTCGTACCCCGCGGTGGAGGACCACGGCCTGATCGGCGACCTGCAGACGGCGGCGCTGATCAGCAAGGACGGCACGCTGGACTGGTTCTGCGCACCCCGGTTCGACTCGCCGAGCGTCTTCGGGGGCCTGCTGGACCGGTGTCGCGGCGGCTACTTCCAGGTCTCGCCGGAGGGCGTCGACTACACGACCAAGCAGCTCTATCTGCCGGGAACCCCGATCCTCATCACCCGTTTCCTCAGCGCGGACGGGGTGGGCGAACTGGTGGACTTCATGCCGGTCGCGGGCGACCGGGCCACCGACCATCACCGCCTGGTCCGGATGCTGCGGGTGGTGCGCGGCGCCATGCGGTTCCGGGTGGACTGCCGCCCCCGGTTCAACTACGGGCGGGACCGGCACGAGCTGGAGGTGCACCCGGACGGAATGGTCTTCCGCAGTCCCGGGCTCGCCCTCACGGTGAACGCGGTCCGCTACGCCGACCAGCTCGGCGAGATGCCCGAGCGTCGCGAGAGCGAGGAGGGCATCTGCGTCATCGCCAGCCTCCGCGAGGGCGAGGCCGGCGGCGTGGTCCTGGAGACGGAGTCCCCGGAGCGGCCGCGTCCCTATTCGCCGGAGGAGACGCGCGAGCTGCTCGAACAGACCCGCGACTACTGGCGGGGCTGGCTCGGCCGCTCCTGCTACACCGGACGGTGGCGGGAGATGGTGGAGCGGTCGGCCATGACGCTCAAGCTCATGACCTACGCGCCGACCGGCGCGCTGATCGCCGCCCCCACCGCGGGGCTGCCCGAACGGGTGGGCGGCGAACGCAACTGGGACTACCGCTACACCTGGATCCGGGACGCGTCCTTCTCGGTGCACGCCCTGCTGAGCCTGGGTTTCACCGACGAGGCCTGGCAGTACCAGCACTGGGTCGACGAGCGGATCCGGGAAGCCGAGGTGGGGGGCGTGCCGCTGCAGATCATGTACCGGGTGGACGGCTCACCGGACATCACCGAGGAGGTGCTCGACCACCTCGAGGGCTACCGCGGGTCCGCGCCGGTGCGGATCGGCAACGCCGCGGCGACGCAACTGCAACTCGACATCTACGGCGAGGTGCTTAATGCCCTCCACCTCGCCAACGACCACGGCCTCAAGGGGTCCCACGAGGGCTGGCAGCACCTCGTCCGGACGGTGGACTGGCTCTGCGCGCACTGGGACCAGCCCGAGGACGGGATCTGGGAGACCCGCGCCGGCCGCCGCGACTTCACCTACGGGCGCCTGATGTCCTGGGTGGCCCTCGACCGGGCCGTCCGGCTGGCCCACCGGCACGGGCGGCCGGCCGACGTCGGCCGGTGGACGCAGGCCCGGGACCGGATCTACGAGCAGATCATGGCGTGCGGCTACCACCCCGGACGCCGGGCCTTCGTGCAGCACTACGCCACGGACACGCTCGACGCGTCGCTGCTCGCCATGCCCTCTCTCGGCTTCGTGGCGCCCACCGATCCGATGTGGCAGTCGACGCTGCGGGCCATCGACGGCGAGCTGGTCTCCGACAGCCTGGTCTACCGGTACGACCCGGGCGCCACCGCCGACGGCCTCGCCGGCGGGGAGAGCACGTTCACCATGTGCACCTTCTGGTACGTCCAGGCCCTGGCGGAGGCCGGCCGGCTCGACGACGCGCAGCTCACCTTCGAGAAGATGCTGACCTACAGCAGCCGGCTCGGCCTCTACTCGGAGGAGATCACCCCGGCCGGGGAACAGGCCGGCAACTTCCCGCAGGCGTTCAGCCACCTCTCCCTCATCAGCACCGCGGCGAACCTCGACCGGCTCCTCGACGCCCAGGGCTGACCGGAAACCCGCTGTGCGGCGAGGTCCCGCCCGCTACGGTGACCGGAGTACGGGTTACCGGCCCGGCCCCGGCGGGTAAGCGCCCCCGACCAGCAGCGCCGACCCCGGCCGCCGTCCATGGCGGCGCAGCCCGGGAGATGCGGCTGTGACGTCCGAGGACGAGCATGGGGGTACGACGAAAGGGGCGGAGATGACCGACGACATCGCTTCGAAGGTTCCGCCGGACCCGGCCCCCGTGCTGAACACGCCGGCCGGTCCACCGCCCGTCGGCCCGCCGAGCAGCCTGGACCTGTGGGCCCGGGCGCAGACGCTGCACCGCTGCTTCGGCGACGACGACGGCGAACCGCACATCATGCGCGGCCTGGACTGAGGCCCCGCCACACCGCTGGGCGGCCCACCCGGAGCGCCCGTGCGTCGGCGACCCGGGGGGACGGACAGTGGACGGGACCGGCCGCCCGTTTCAGCCGCCCAGCCGGGCCGCCCGGGCGTGCAGGTAGCGCTGCTGGGCCAGGTTCATCGACCGGCGGGCCGCCGCCAGGTACGCCTGCCGGGCCGCGTGCGGCTCTCCGGCCAGCTCCAGCAGGTGCGCCCGGGCCGCGTGGCGGCGGTGGTCCTCGGCGACCCGGCGGTCGGCGCCCAGCGCGTCGAGCAGCGCCAGACCGGCCCGCGGACCGCGCGTCATGGCCACCGCCACGGCGTGGTTCAGCCGGACCACCGGGTTGTCGTGCAGGGCCAGCAGCATCTCGTAGAGCGCGACGATCTGCGGCCAGTCCGTCGCCTCGACGCTGGGCGCCTCGTCGTGCAACGCGGCGATCGCCGCCTGGAGCTGGTACGGCCCGACCGAACCCCGGGGCAGCGTCGCGGCGACCAGCGCCGTCCCCTCGGCGATCCGGTCGGCTCGCCAGCACCGCCGATCCTGCTCCGCCATCGGCACGAGCGTCCCGTCCGGACCGGTCCGCGCCGGGGTACGCGCGTCGGTCAGCAGCATCAGCGCCAGCAGCCCGGCGACCTCCGCATCGTCGGTGAGCCGGTGCAGCAACCGGGCCAGCCGGATGGCCTCGGCGCACAGGTCGGGCCGGTGCAGCCGCTCCCCGGCGGTGCTCGCGTACCCCTCGTTGAAGATCAGGTAGAGCACGTGCAGGACGGCGTCGAGCCGGGCGGCCCGCTCCGGGCCGGCCGGCGGGGCGAACGGCAGCGCGCTGGCGCGGATGCGCTGCTTGGCCCGGGTGATCCGCCGCGTCATGGTGGCCTCCGGCACGAGGAACGCCCGGGCCACCTCGGCGGTGCCCAACCCGCCGACCGCGCGCAGGGTCAGCGCGATCTGCCCGGCCGGTGGCAGCGACGGATGGCAGCAGAGGAACAGCAGGACGAGGCTGTCGTCGGCGTCGTCCGGCGCGCTGTCCGCGGGCGGCGACACCCAGCGGTCCGCCGGCGCCTCCCGGGCCACGCCGTCCTCCCGCCGGCGCCGGGCCTGCTCGGCGCGGAGCAGGTCGGTGAGCCGGCGGGACGCCACGGTGATCAGCCACGCCTTCGGGTCGTCCGGCAGCCCGTCGGCGGGCCAGCGGGTGGCCGCCGTGAGCAGCGCCTCCTGGGTGGCGTCCTCGGCGGTGTCGAAGTGCCCGTACCGGCGGACGAGCGCGCCGAGGACCTGCGGCGCCAGGGCGCGCAACAGGTCCTCGACGCTCCCGGCGGGCACCGGTCAGCCCTGGAGTTCCTCGATGCCGTCCACGACCGGTCGCACGTCGACGTACTCGCCCTCGGCGTCCGGGTTGACGAACCGGGCGGCGATCTCGGTGGCCCGGTCGAAGCCGGCGCACTCGACCATCGTGTAGCCGGCCAGCACCTCCTGCGTCTCCGCGTACGGGCCGTCGGTGACCACGGGCGCGCCGCCGCGCAGCCGGACCCGGCGGGCGTGCACCGGCGCGGACAGGCCCTGCGCGTCGACGAGTTCCCCGGTCTCGGCCAGCTCCTTGTGGATCGCCTCCATGTGGGCGTGCATGGCGGCGAGCTGCTCCGGGCTCATCGGTGGCTGGTCGCCGGGCCGTCCGGCCATGACGTCGTAGTCCCGCTGGCTGCCGTAGAGCATGATCAGGTACTTCACGGGTGTCTCCTCTCGGCCGGCGCCCCGCGGCGCCGCTCACCCGGGACGTCGGAGCCGCGGCGCCGCACCGGACAAAGCCTAGGGGGAATCGGCGGCGGCCCGCGCCGTCGGCGCCGGCCGGGGTGCGCGGACGTCCTACCGTGGCGGGCATGACGACGGTGCTGGTGACGCTGGCGGTGGTGGCCGCGGTCGTGGCCGTGGCGGTGGGATTCGTCTCCTGGCGGGACCGGCGACGGTCCACCCCGGACGAGGAGCGGGGGGCGGAGCGCGACGCGGAGTCGCGGCGGCACCGCTACGAGGCGTCGCGGCACGCCTCGCAGTCCGACACGGTGCGGCGCGGGCAGCCCGGCAGCGGCGGCTTCTGATCCGCCGTTCGCCGCCCCCGACTGAACGCAGGCCGGCGCGCACACGTGATCTGCGGTGGGCATCAACGGCGCACCGTCGGGGTACTGCGCTCACACAGCGACTCAGCCGGGAGGCAACGGTGGGGGAGAAGGCGGTACGTCGGCGACCGGGACCACTCGCCGGGCTGCTGGTGGCCGTGGTCGTGGCGGCCGGCTGCATGGGTGGCGGGCTGGACCAGGGCGAGCCGGAGCAGCCCCGTCCCCGGCAGAGCGGCGAGCCGGCCTCCCCGGGCGCGGACGCGACCCGGGCCGACGGCACCACCAGCGTGGCCGAGTTCAAGCAGGACTTCTCCGACGCCGTCGGCATCGCCGAGAGCTACTGGACGGCGCAGTTCCGCGGCTCCGGCGAGCAGTTCCAGCCCATCCGGCGGGTCGTGCCGTACACGAGGTCCGGCGAGGTGTCCTGCGGCGGCGAGGGGCTGCCCCGCAACAACGCGGTCTACTGCTCGGCCGGCGACTTCATCGCCTACGACGTGAACTGGTCGGTGGCGGCCTTCCGCCAGGTCGGCGACGCCTTCCTGTTCTACCTGCTCGGCCACGAGTACGCCCACGGCGTCCAGGTCCGCCTCGGCATCCGCTACAACTTCACCATCCAGCAGGAGCTGCAGGCGGACTGCATGGCCGGGGCGTACATCGGTGACAACGTGCGCTCGGGGACGCTGACCCTGGCCGAGGGCGACCTGGACGAATTCCGGGAGGGGCTGCTGGCGGTCGGCGACGACCCGGACCAGCCCTGGTTCGCCGAGGGCTCGCACGGCACCGCCGAGCAGCGCAGCGAATCGTTCTTCCGCGGCTACGAGAAGTCGCTGGACGCCTGCGGGCTCGGGTGATGCCGCAGGTCACCCTCGCCGGGGACGGTGGCCGCCCGGCGAGGCCCGGCTGAGAGGATCGGTGGGTACCCGCACCGAGGGAGGCCCCCGCTGAGCAGCAGACACCCCGCCGCCGTGCTCTTCGACATGGACGGCACCCTGGTCGACAGCGAGAAGCTCTGGGACGTCGCGTTGCAGGAGCTCGCGGCGGTCTACGGCGGCAGCCTCTCCGAGGCCGCGCGCCGGGCGATCATCGGCACCAGCATGGCCGTCTCGATGCGGATCGTGCACGAGGACCTGGGCCAGCCGGAGCGGGATCCGCAGGCCAGCGCCGACTGGATCAACGCCCGGATCCTGGAGCTGTTCCGCGACGGGCTGCGCTGGCGGCCGGGGGCGCTGGCCCTGCTGCGCGCGGTTCGCGCCGCGGGCATTCCCACCGCCCTGGTCACCTCCAGCACCCGGCCGCTGGTCGAGGTCGCCCTCGACACCCTGGGCCGGGACAGCTTCGACGCGGTGGTCTGCGGCGACGAGGTGGGCGCGGCCAAGCCGCACCCGGAGCCGTACCTGACCGCGGCGCGGCTGCTCGGTGTGCCGATCGAGCGGTGCGTCGCCATCGAGGACTCGCCGACCGGGGTGGCCAGCGCCCTCGCGGCCGGGGCCGCCGTGCTGGCCGTACCCGCCGAGGTGCCGCTGGCGCCGGTCGACGGCGTACACCAGCTGGAGAGCCTGACCGCGGCGGACCTGGAGCTGCTGTCCGCCCTGCTCGGCGAACGCCCCGCCTGACCGGTCAGCGGGCCTCGCCGAACACCGCCACGGCGATCTGGTAGCTGTCGAACGCCCGGGCCGCGCCGGCGTAGGCGGCCAGGTGGATGAACAGCTCGACGATCTCCTCCCGGGTCACCCCGGAGTGCAGGGCGATCCGCAGCTGCCCGCGCAGCGGCTCGTGGGTGCCCAGCGCCGCGGCGACCGCCACCGACACCAGGCACCGGGAGCGCAGGTCCAGGCCCTCGCGGGGCCACACGTCGCCGAAGGTGTGCAGGGTGGCCAGCCGGCGGAAGTCCGCGCCGACCGCCGGTTCGCCGGGGCCGAGCGGCAGGGTGAGCGGCTGGCCGAGCAGCCCCTCGGCGTTCACCAGCGCCCGCGCGTAGGCGTCATCCGTCACGTCCCTCACCCCCGTGGCCCGAGTCTGGCAGCGGATGGGATGCCGGCGGGAACGGAAACGGCCCCCGCCACCCTCCGGTGGTGGGGGCCGTTGCGCGTGCGTCAGTCGTGGGCGATGGCGCCCAGCACGTTGATCCGCGCGGCGCGGATCGCGGGCAGCACCGCCGCGACCACGCCGATGATCGCCGCCAGGACCAGGAAGGTCACCATCTGGCTCCAGGGCAGGACCAGGTCGGTGATGCCCTCGTCCTTGAGCGCCCGGACCACGGCCGCGCCGAGACCGGTGCCGACCACGACGCCGAGCAGCGCGCCGAAGATCGAGATCACCACCGCCTCCACGGTGATCATCCGCATGGTCTGGGCCCGGCGCAGGCCGATGGCCCGCAGCAGGCCCAGCTCCCGGGTCCGCTCCAGCACCGACAGGGCCAGGGTGTTGATGATGCCCAGTACCGCGATCACGATGGCCAGCGCCAGCAGGATCTGGATCATCCGCAGCGGGGTGTCCAGCTGGCTGGTCTGCTGCTTGATGAACGCGGCCCGGTCGGCCACCGACACCTCGGGGCTGTCCGCGAGCAGCCGCTCGATCTGCGGCTGCACCGCGGCGACCGAGGTGCCCGGGGCGAGCTGCACGAAGCCCTGGATGGGCTGCGGGATGGCGAAGTCGGCGGCCGCCTGCGGCGGCAGCACCACCGGGTTGGTCAGCTGCGAGCTCTCGTAGATGCCGCTGACCGTGTAGGTGTGGGCCTCGCCCCGGGACAGCTGCACGGTGACCGTCGAGCCGACCGACAGCTTGCGGGACTCCGCGGTGTCCGAGCTGACCAGCATCTGGTCCGGGTTCAGCCGGCTGATGTCACCGGCGTTCGCCTTCGCCCCGAAGATCCGCTCCAGCGCGGCGACGTCGCTGGACACGGCCACCCAGGTGCGCTCGCCGTTCATGGTGGCCATGTCGCCGTACTCGCCGTCGACCAGCCGCACCCCGGGGATGGCGGCGGCCTTCTCCAGCACCGCCGGGTCGAAGCTCGCCGGCCGGGGGCCGGTCTGGGCGCCGGAGATCACCAGCTCGGCCTTGATGGTGTCCTCCGCCAGGGCGCTGATGCTGCCCTTGGCCGAGTCGAGGATCACGGTCACCCCGGTCACCAGCGCGATGCCGACCATCAGCGCGGCAGCCGTGATGGCCGTGCGGCGGGGGTTGCGGCCGGAGTTCAGCCGCCCCAGCTTGCCCGGCACCGACCAGGCGAAGATCGAGCCCAGCAGGGCGACGACCGGCCGGCTGATCAGCGGGGTCAGCAGCGCCACGCCGATGAAGGCGAACAGCACGCCGCCCAGGATGGTGGCGAGGGTGTTGTCGCCGGCGTGGCCGCCGAGCCCGAGGAACAGCAGGCCGGCGCCGATCGCGGTGACCACCGACCCGCCGACGGTCACCTTGGTCAGCGGCCGGTCCGGCGTGGCGACGTCCTGCATGGCGGCGATCGGCGGGATGCGCGAGGCCCGCAGCGCGGGCAGCAGCGCCGCCACCACCGTGATCACCGTGCCCACGGCGAAGGCGCCGATGATCGCCGCGGGCGGCACGCCGAGCCCCGCCAGGGTGAGCCCGCCGGCGAGCTTGCCGAACAGGTACGCCAGCAGCGCGCCGACCCCGATGCCGGCGGCGAGGCCGAGCACCGAGGCGATCAGGCCGACCGCCACGGCCTCCAGCACCACCGAGCCGATGATCTGCCGCCCGCTCGCGCCGATGGCCCGCATGAGCGCCAGCTCGCGGGTGCGCTGGGCCACGATGATCGAGAAGGTGTTGAGGATCAGGAACGTGCCGACGAGCAGCGCCACCGCGGCGAAGCCGAGCAGGATCTTGTTGAAGAAGGACAGGCCCTCCTTCAGGCTGGCGGACGCGTCGTCCGCGAGCTGCTTGCCGGTCTTCACCTCGTAGTCCGTGCCGAGGGCGCGGGCCACGTCGTCGCGCAGCGCCTCGGGCGTGGTGCCGTCGGCGGCCTGCGCGGTCACGTTGGAGAACACGTCCGGCTTGCCGAGCATCAGCTGCTGGGCGACCGGGGTGGTGAACGCGACCTCGTTGACCCCGCCGACCGAGTCCCGGCCGCCGCTGTAGCCGAAGACGCCCACCAGGGTGAACTCCTTCTTCGGCGCCAGGGTCAGCACGCCGACCCGGTCGCCGACCTTGACCTTGGCCGCGTCGGCGAGCGCCACGTTGACCACGATCTCGTCGTCGGCCTGCGGCGCGCGCCCCTCGCGCAGCTTCAGCAGGTCGCTCTCGCCGAGCCAGTTCTCGCCGAGCTGCGGCGGGCCGAACGAGGTGACCACCTTGCCGTTGCTGCCGATCAGCCGGGCCCCGTCGGCGTTGACCACGCCCTGGACGTCGGTGACGCCGGGCACCGCCTTGACCCGGTCGACGACCGACGCGGGCACCGGGGTGGCCACCTGCTCGCCCTCGACCTCGGACAGGGCGACCTTCGGCTTGGCGGCGACGTTGACGTCGACTTCGGAGAACGCGTCGGAGAAGACCGCGTCGAAGGAGCGGCCGAGGGTGTCGGTGAGCACGAACGCGCCGGAGACGAACATGACGCCGAGCACCACCGCCAGGCCGGACAGCAGCAGGCGCAGCTTGCGCGCCAGCAGGCTCTTCAGAGTGGCCCGGAACATCAGTTGCCCACCTCGGCCGGCGCGTCGAGCTTCTTCATGGTGTCCAGCACCGTGTCGGCGGTCGGCTCGATCAGCTCGGAGACGATCTGGCCGTCGGCGAGGAAGACCACCCGGTCGGCGTACGCGGCGGCGGTCGGGTCGTGGGTGACCATGACGATCGTCTGGCCGTGCTCCCGGACCGAGTTGCGCAGGAAGTTGAGCACCTCGGCGCCGGAGCGGGAGTCCAGGTTGCCGGTCGGCTCGTCGGCGAAGATCACCTCGGGGCGGGCCACCAGGGCTCGGGCGCACGCCACCCGCTGCTGCTGGCCGCCGGAGAGCTGCGCCGGGCGGTGCCCGAGCCGCTCCCGCAGGCCGACCGTGTCGATCACGGTGTCGTACCAGGCCGGATCGGGCTTGCGGCCGGCGATCGACAGCGGCAGCAGGATGTTCTCCTGCGCGGTGAGCGTGGGCAGCAGGTTGAACTGCTGGAAGATGAAGCCCACCTTGTCGCGGCGGAGCTTCGTCAGGCCGGCGTCGCCCAGCCCGGTCACCGTGGTGTCACCGATCATGACGGTGCCCCGGGTCACCGAGTCCAGACCCGCCAGGCAGTGCATGAGCGTCGACTTGCCCGAGCCGGACGGGCCCATGATCGCGGTGAACCGGCCCCGCTCGAACTCGGCGCTCACCCCCCGCAGCGCGATGACCTGCGCCTCGCCGCTGCCGTACACCTTCCACACGTCGCTGGCCCGGGCCGCGGCCTGCGCCTGCTGCCCTACCGTCGCGGTCACGTCATCTACCTCTTCCGTCAGCCTGCTGATCCGCACCGCCCCCGCTGGCCGGTGCGGCAGTTCCCATCCTCGGCGCCGCCGGGCGCGGATCCGTCCACCCCCGGGCGGAACCGTCGCCGAACTTTCCGTTGGGGTCGCCCCCGAGGCCGGCTCAGGGTCATCCCTGACCAGCCGGCGCCGCCGACGCTAGGACCTCACGTCGCGTCATGGTCAACCCCGCCGCGCCGCCGATGGTCACGGTAGGTGACCGGCGCCACCTCACCCGCCGGGGCGGACCAGACCCGTCTCGTACGCCAGCACGACGGCCTGCACCCGGTCGCGCAGACCCAGCTTGGTCAGCACGTGCCCGACGTGGGTCTTCACGGTGGTCTCGCTCACCGACAGTTCCCGGGCGATCTCGGCGTTGGACAACCCGCGGGCCACCTGCACGAGCACCTCCCGCTCCCGCTCGGTCAGCGCGTCCAACGCCTTCGGCGGGGTGGCCGCCGGGTCGGGCAGCATGTCGGCGAAGCGGTCCAGCAGCCGGCGCAGGATCCGCGGGGCCACCACCGCCTCCCCGGCGGCCACCGTCCGGATCGCGGTCACCAGGTCCTCGGCCGGCACGTCCTTGGCCAGGAAGCCGCTGGCCCCGGCCCGCAGCGCGCCGACCACGTACTCGTCGAGGTCGAAGGTGGTGAGGATGAGCACCCGCACGGGCAGCCGGGCGTCCACGATCGCCCGGGTGGCGGCCACCCCGTCCATCCGTGGCATCCGGATGTCCATGAGCACCACGTCGGGCAGCAGCCGCCGGGACAGCTCCACCGCCTCCACCCCGTCGCCGGCCTCGGCCACGATGTCCAGGTCGTCCTCGGTGCCCAGCACCATCCGGAAGCCGGTACGCAGCAGCGGCTGGTCGTCGGCGAGCAGGATCCGCACCGGTCGGCCGGCGGTGCTGTCGGTCATCGGTCTCCCCTCGTTCGGCCGGGTGCCGGTCACGCCGGGACCGCCCCGGCGGGCTCCAGCGGGATCCGCGCGTACACCCGGAAGCCGCCGCCCGGCCGCGGGCCGGTCCGCAGGATCCCACCGTAGAGGGCGACCCGTTCCCGCATGCCGACCAACCCGTGCCCGATCCGGCCGGCCGCGGGCGTCGGGCCGCGCCCGGTGTCGGTGACCTCCACGGCCAGGAAGCCGTCGGCGAGGGTGAGCCGGACCAGCGCCGTTGCCCGGCCGGCGTGCTTGAGGGCGTTGGTCAGCGCCTCCTGCACGATCCGGTAGACGGTGAGCGCCACCCCGTCCTCCATCGGCCCGGGCGTGCCGTCGACCCGCAGCGTGACCGGCAGCCCGGCCTCGCGGACCTGCTCGACCAGGGCCTCGATGCCGGTCAGCCCCGGCTGCGGGGTCAGCTCGGCGGCCGGTTCGGCGTCGGTGCGCAGCACGTCCAGCAGCCGGCGCAGCTCCCGCAGGGTGGCCCGGCCGGTCTCCTCGACGGTGGCCATCGCCTCGTCCGCCGCGTCCGGGTCCCGCCGGAGCACCCGGCGGGCCCCGGTGGCCAGCACGCCCATCACGCTGACGTGGTGGGCCACCACGTCGTGCAGCTCCCGGGCGATCCGGCGCCGCTCGTCGGCGACGGCCTGCTCGGCCAGCGACCGCTGGGTGGTCTCGGCGATCCGGGCCCGCTCCCGCAGCATCCGGGTGGACTGGCGGCGGGCCTGCACCGCGCGGCCCACCGCGTACGCCACCGAGGCGGTGAGCAGGTTGTTGAGCACCAGCACGCCGGGGCCCATGTCGAGCACGCCGTCCAGCGGCGCGGCCAGGTTCGCCAGCATGACCGGCACCCACAGCAGCAGCGCGGCGAGGGTGGCCGGACGTAGCGGCCGGTGCGCCGCCATGGTGTAGGTGAGCACCACGAAGGTCAGCCCCTGGGTGGTGGGGGCGAGGTGGAACAGCACCGGCACGGCCAGGGTGGCCACCGCCGCGCCCACGGCCGGCCACGGGGCGACCCGGCGGATGGCCACCGGGGCGGCGCAGAGCACGCTCCACCCCAGCGCCGCCCAGAGCTGGTCGGGCCGCAGCTCCCGCGGGGTCAGCAGCAGGAACGCCGCGTCCACCAGCGCCAGCGCGACGGCCGTGGCGGCGTCCACGGCCAGCGGCCGGTCCCGCGCCCACGCGCGCAGCCGGTTGGTCATGCGTCGACGCTAGCCGCCGCCGCGCGCCGGCCGGTCGTCGCCGATGCCGAACCCGGTCTCCTCCGTGGGGAGGAGGATCACTCGTCCGCGCCGGGCGCGGCCGGGCGGGACCGGGCGTCGGTGAGCGGGTCGGCCGGGCCCGCGACCGGGAAGGGCGGCGGGGTGCCGCCGAAGCTCGGGCAGAGCGCCCGGTGGCTGCACCAGTCGCAGAGCCGGCTGGGCCGGGGCCGGAAGTCCTGCCGGGCGGTGGCCTGCTCGATGGCCTGCCAGAGCGCCACCACCGTGCGCTCGAAGCGCAGCAGCTCGTCGGCGTCGGGGGAGTAGTCGCAGACCTCGGCGTCCTTGAGGTAGAGCAGCCGCAGGACCCGCGGCACCACACCGCGGGTGCGCCACAGCACCAGGGCGTAGAACTTCAGCTGGAACAGCGCCCGCGCCTCGAACGCCTCCCGCGGGGCGCCGCCGGTCTTGTAGTCGACCACCCGCAGCGCGCCGTCGGGCGCCACGTCCAGCCGGTCGAGGTAGCCCCGGATGAGCAGCTCGTCGTCGACCACCGCGGAGATCAGCGCCTCCCGCTCGGCCGGCTCCAGCCGGCGCGGGTCCTCCACGGCGAAGTAGCCCTCCAGCAGGCCCGCCGCCGAGCGGAGGAACCCGTCGACCGCGGCCGCGTCGCCCTCGGGGAACAGCGTCGCCAGCTCCGGCTGCTCGGTGACCAGCCGGTCCCACTGCGGGGCGACCAGGTCGCCGGCCGACTCCGGGGTGCGGGCCGCCGCCGGCAGGTCGAACAGCCGCTCCAGCACGGCGTGCACCAGCGTGCCCCGGACCTGCTCGACGGTGGGTCGCTCGGGCAGCCGGTCGATGCTGCGGAACCGGTAGAGCAGCGGGCAGGTCTTGAAGTCGGCCGCGCGCGACGGGGACAGCGACGCCCGCACCGTGGGCGGCGTGGCCGTCGGGTCGGGCTGCGTGTCGATCACCGGTTCCGCCGTCATGCCCGGAAGGTTAGGGCACCGGTGTGACAGGGCCGCCGTCGCCGCACCGGGCATGATCCGCCCCGCGGTGCCGTCCTTCGTTCGTGACTGCGGGGCTCGCAGAACCGGGTCACTCCTCGCGCTCACGTAGCATCGCCCCGGTGGAGCAGCGGACCCGACCGTCGCGCCGGCCCGGGCTGACCCTCGGCCGGGTCTTCGGGGTGCCGCTGCGCGCCGACGCGTCGATGCTGCTGCTCACCGTGGTCGTCACGGTGCTCTACGCCGCGCTGGCCCGCCGCCAGCTCGACCTCGGCCACCTCGGCGGCTACCTGGTCGGCCTCGGCTTCGTCGTCTCCCTGCTCGGCTCGGTGCTGCTGCACGAGCTGGGCCACGCGCTGACCGCCCGGCGGTACGGCATCGGTGTGCGCGGGATCACCCTGGAGCTGCTCGGCGGCTACACCGAGATGGACCGGGACGCCCCCAGCCCCAAGGTCGACCTGCTGGTCTCCCTCGCCGGCCCGGCCGTGTCCGCCGTGCTCGGCGCCGGGGCGGTCGCCGCCACCCTCGCCCTGCCCGCCGGCACCCTCGCCCACCAGCTCACCTTCCAGCTCGCCCTCAGCAACGTCGTGGTCGCCGTCTTCAACAGCCTGCCCGGGCTGCCCCTGGACGGGGGCCGGGGGCTGCGCGCCGCGGTCTGGGCGGTCACCCGGGACCGGCACCGGGGCACCGAGGTGGCCGGCTGGATCGGGCGGGCCGTGGCCGTCGCCACCGTCGTCCTGGCCGTGGCGCTCACCCTGCGCCGGGCGCTGGCCCCGCTCGCCCTGCCGCTGATGCTGCTGGTCGCCGTGACCCTCTGGCGCGGCGCCGGCCAGTCCATCCGGATGGCCCGGATCGGCCGCCGCCTGCCGCTGGTCGACCTGGCCCGGCTGGCCCGCCCGCTGCTGCCGGTGCCCACCGGCACCCCGCTGGCCGAGGCGCAGCGCCGCCGCGCCGAGGGGCTCACCCCGGACGCCGCGCTCGCCGTGGTCGACTCCGCCGGCCGCCCGGTCGCCCTGGTCGACCCGGCCCGCGCCGCCGCCGTACCCCCGGAACGGCGGCCGTGGCTCGCGGTGGACGAGGTGGCCCGCGGCCTGGACCGGATGCCCGCCCTGCCGCTCGGCGCGGACGGCGAACGGGTGCTGGAGACCGTGCGCACCCACCCGGGCGCGCAGTACGTCGTGACGGCAGGCGAAGATGTGGTCGGCGTGCTGCACATCGCGGATCTCGCCCAGCTCCTCGAACCCAAACGGAAGACGAACACGTGACCGCAGATACCTCCACCGTCCCGGCGCTGCCACCCGTGCACCGGGGGCCGTTCCGCCCCGGCGACCGGGTCCAGCTGACCGACCCGAAGGGCCGGATGCACACCGTGACGCTGGAGCCCGGCAAGGAGTTCCACACCCACCGGGGGATCCTCAAGCACGACACGCTGATCGGCCTGCCCGACGGCAGCGTGGTCACCACGGCCGGTGGCGGCACCGCGTTCCTGGCCCTGCGGCCGCTGCTGTCCGACTACGTGCTCTCCATGCCGCGCGGCGCCCAGGTGATCTACCCGAAGGACTCGGCGCAGATCGTCGCCATGGGCGACATCTTCCCCGGTGCGAAGGTCCTGGAGGCCGGCGCCGGCTCCGGCGCGCTGTCCTGCTCGCTGCTGCGGGCGGTCGGCACCGACGGCGAGCTGCACTCCTTCGAGGTACGCGACGACTTCGCCCAGATCGCGCGGCGCAACGTCGAGGCGTTCTTCAACGGCCCGCACCCCGCCTGGCGGCTGCACGTCGGCGACGTCGCCGGGTGCACCGAGACCGGTTTCGACCGGATCATCCTGGACATGCTCACCCCGTGGGAGATGCTCGACATGGTCGAGCGGGCCCTCGTCCCCGGCGGCGTGCTGATCGGCTACGTGGCCACCACGCCGCAGCTCTCCGAGCTGGTCGAGGCGCTGCGCGAGCGGGGCGGCTGGACCGAGCCGCGCGCCTGGGAGTCCCTGGTCCGGGACTGGCACGCCGAGGGGCTCGCGGTCCGGCCCGACCACCGGATGATCGCGCACACCGCCTTCCTGGTCTCCGCGCGCAAGCTCGCCCCCGGGGTCACCGCCCCGCCGCGGCGCCGTAAGCCCAGCAAGGGCGCCGAGGCGTACGCCCAGCGCCGGGACGCGCTGCGCGCGGCCGAGGCGGCCCGGCGGACGGCCGCCGAGGGCGAGGAGCCGGATCAGGCGTGACCCCGCGGCGCGGGCGGGTTTGAGCGGGCGGATCATGGGTCCCGGCGTGGACGACACCGAGCGGGTGGAGACGGTGGCATGAGCGAGCGGATCGGGGCACGCGGCGCGGACGGCGCCCGCCCCGGCGGTCCGGACCGGCGGCGGCGCACGGGCCGGGAGGCGGCGGCATGAGCAGCCCCGGCTACGGCAACGGCGACCTGCCCGCCGTCTTCCCCGACTGGTCGCCCTACACCGACCTGGAGTCGGCCGCCCGGGCCTACCTGCGCGACCCCGACATCGCCCTGGAAGCCCTCGGCGGGGTGCTGCGCGGCGCCTCCGTGCTCGGCTTCACCCTGGAACGCTTCGTCAACGAGGTCAACGGGGTGTGGCAGGAGGTCGTCGTCTGCGACGGCAGCCGGCTGGTGCTCTGGCACGGTGAGGACGTCCCGCCGGGGGAGGGGCCGCCCGGCTCGATGACCTCCTCGCTGCGGGTGGTGCCGGTCTCCACGGTCACCGAGGTCGGCTGCCGCCGGCGGCTCACCCGCTCCGACACCGGCGAGGTCCGGGTCGACAGCATCGACGTCTACCTGCTGCTCAGCTCGCTGGACGAGGCGCCGCCCAGCGACGAGGCGGCCGGTGCGCCGCGGCACGACGCCCTGCGCTTCGGCAAGACCCTCGACGACGGCGGCGCCGGGCAGATCGCCCGGCTGGAGGAGTTCGCCCGGCTGGTCGCCTCGGTCGTCGGCCGCCCGATGCTCTGACCGGACGCCACGGGCCGGGGACCCCGTCCCCGGCCCGTGACGTCCGTCAGGTCAGTCCTCGGCCTCCGGGCCGGCCACCTCCGTGCCGTCGCCCGCGCGCACCACGTGGATGCACTCGCCCGGGCACTCCTTCGCCGAGTCGATCACCTCGAGGCGCAGGTGCTCCGGCACGTCCACCCGGGCGCCCAACGTCTGCCGCAGCTCGCCGTCGGGCCCCTTGACGTACGCCAGGCCGTCGACGTCGAACTCGAAGACCTCCGGCGCGTACTGCACGCACAGCCCGTCACCCGTGCACAGGTCCTGATCCACCCAGACCTGCAGCTGGTCCGTCGCGACGTCGGTCACGAAGCACCCCCCATGTTCTCCCGTCCCACCCTCCGACGGTACCCGAACGCCCGTACCCGCCCGTCGACCAGCCCTTGGCGATCAAGCTTCGGTGACGAGCGCGTTGCGGAGGACCGAATCGGGCTCATAGCGGCTAGTGTTAGCTCAGAACGTTCAAGCCCCCCGGGGAGGTGGGACGTGGCACGCAGCGACGACGCGGACTCGCGCGCCGCACGGTGGGAGAAGGAGGCCCACGATCTCTCCACGCAGGTCGCGTTCCTTCAAGAGGAACTCGCTCTGGTGCGGCGCAAGTTGACCGAAAGCCCCCGACACGTCCGGCAGCTCGAGGAGCGGCTGGCGGCCACCCAGGCGCAGTTGGCGCGGCTGACCGAGAACAACGAACGGCTCGTGAGCACCCTCAAGGAGGCTCGCGCGCAGATCGTGACGCTCAAGGAGGAGATCGACCGCCTCGCCCAGCCGCCGAGCGGCTACGGCGTCTTCCTGGCGAAGCACGACGACGGCACGGTGGACGTCTTCACCGGCGGGCGCAAGCTCCGGGTGGCCGTCTCGCCCTCGCTCGAGGTCGAGGAGCTGCGCCGGGGCCAGGAGGTCCTGCTCAACGACGCGCTCAACATCGTCGACGCGTTCGGCTACGAGCGGGTCGGCGAGGTCGTGATGCTCAAGGAGGTGCTCGCCGGGCCCGACGGCGCGCCGGGTGACCGGGCGCTGGTGGTCTCGCACTCCGACGAGGAGCGCATCGTGCACCTCGCGGAGACCCTGATCGGCACCGCGATCCGGGCCGGCGACTCGCTCATGATCGAGCCCCGCTCGGCCTACGCGTACGAGCGGATCCCGAAGAGCGAGGTCGAGGAGCTCGTCCTGGAGGAGGTGCCCGACGTCGACTACTCCGACATCGGTGGCCTCCACTCGCAGATCGAGCAGATCCGCGACGCGGTCGAGCTGCCCTTCCTGCACGCCGACCTGTTCCGCGAGCACCAGCTCCGGCCGCCGAAGGGCATCCTGCTCTACGGCCCGCCCGGCTGCGGCAAGACGCTGATCGCCAAGGCGGTGGCCAACTCGCTGGCCAAGAAGATCGCCGAGCGGCGGGGCGAGGAGAAGCACACCAGCTTCTTCCTCAACATCAAGGGCCCCGAGCTGCTCAACAAGTACGTCGGCGAGACCGAGCGGCACATCCGGCTGATCTTCCAGCGGGCGCGGGAGAAGGCCGGCGAGGGCACCCCGGTGATCGTGTTCTTCGACGAGATGGACTCCGTCTTCCGCACCCGCGGTTCCGGTGTCTCCTCCGACGTGGAGAACACCATCGTCCCGCAGCTGCTCAGCGAGATCGACGGCGTGGAGGGCCTGGAGAACGTCATCGTCATCGGCGCCTCCAACCGGGAAGACATGATCGACCCGGCGATCCTGCGCCCCGGCCGGCTCGACGTGAAAATCAAGATCGAGCGGCCGGACGCCGAGGCGGCCAAGGACATCTTCTCCAAGTACATCCTCTCCGGCCTGCCCCTGCACGCCGACGACCTGGCCGAGCACGGCGGCGACCCGCAGGCCACCGTGGCGGCGATGATCGACGCGGTCGTCCTGCGGATGTACTCGGAGACCGAGGAGAACCGCTTCCTCGAGGTCACCTACGCCAACGGCGACAAGGAAGTCCTCTACTTCAAGGACTTCAACTCCGGCGCGATGATCCAGAACATCGTCGACCGGGGCAAGAAGATGGCCATCAAGGAGTTCCTCACCTCCGGGCGTAAGGGGCTCCGGCTCCAGCACCTCCTCGACGCCTGCGTCGACGAGTTCCGCGAGAACGAGGACCTGCCCAACACCACCAACCCCGACGACTGGGCCCGCATCTCCGGCAAGAAGGGCGAGCGGATCGTCTACATCCGCACGCTCGTCTCCGGCGGCAAGGGCGCCGAGGCCGGCCGGTCCATCGAGACCGCCAGCAACACCGGCCAGTACCTGTAGTCCGACGGCACGACGGAGGCCCGCGGCGCACCGCGCCGCGGGCCTCCGCGCGTCCGCGCCCGGCGCCGCCGCGCGCCGCCACACCGGACGCCCCCGGGCCGCCGCGCCCCCATCCCGCGTGACGGCGACTACGCTCGACGTGACGGGGGACCGGGACGGGCGAGCGGAGCGGGCAGGTCGATGAGCGTTAGACGGATCATGGGCACCGAGGTCGAGTACGGCATCTCCGTGCCCGGCCAGGCCGGGGCCAACCCGATGGTCACCTCCTCCCAGGTGGTCAACGCCTACGGGGCACGACCGGAACTCAACCGGGGCGGCCGGGCCCGCTGGGACTACGAGGAGGAGTCGCCGCTGCGCGACGCCCGCGGCTTCACCTACTCCGGGGCGGCCTACGACCCGGCCGAGGCGCTCGCCGACGAGGACCTCGGACTGGCCAACGTCATACTCACCAACGGCGCCCGGCTCTACGTCGACCACGCGCACCCCGAATACTCCACGCCCGAGGTGACCAACCCCCTCGACGTGGTGCGCTGGGACAAGGCCGGTGAGCGGGTGATGGCCGAGGCCTCCAAGCGGGCCGCCACGATCCCGGGCACCCACCCGATCCACCTCTACAAGAACAACACCGACAACAAGGGCGCCAGCTACGGCGCCCACGAGAACTACCTGATGCGGCGGCAGACCCCGTTCGCCGACATCGTGGCGTACCTGACGCCGTTCTTCGTCACCCGGCAGATCGTCTGCGGCGCCGGCCGGGTCGGCATCGGCCAGGACGGCGGCCAGAGCGGCTTCCAGATCTCCCAGCGCGCCGACTTCTTCGAGGTCGAGGTGGGGCTGGAGACGACCCTGAAGCGGCCCATCATCAACACGCGGGACGAGCCGCACGCCGACGCCGACAAGTACCGCCGGCTGCACGTCATCATCGGTGACGCCAACCTCTCGGAGATCTCCACCTACCTGAAGGTCGGCACCACGGCGCTGATCCTCACCATGATCGAGGAGAAGGCGCTCGGGGCCGACCTGGGCATCGCCGACCCGGTCAGCGAGCTGCGCGCGGTCAGCCACGACCCGTCGCTCAAGCACCTCATGCGGCTGCGCGACGGCCGCAAGCTGACCGCGCTGGACGTGCAGTGGGCGTACCTGGAGCGGGTGCGGTCCTTCGTGGACGACCGCTACGGCAGCGACGCCGACGCGCAGACCACCGACGTGCTCGACCGCTGGGAGAGCGTGCTGGACCGGCTCGGCCGCGACGCCTTCCTCTGCGCCGACGAGCTGGACTGGGTGGCCAAGCTGCGGCTGCTGGAGGGCTACCGGGAGCGGGAGAAGCTCGGCTGGGGCTCGCACAAGCTCCAGCTGGTCGACCTGCAGTACTCGGACGTGCGGCCGGAGAAGGGCCTCTACCACCGGCTGGTGCAGCGGGGCTCGATGAAGACCCTGCTGACCGACGAGCAGACCCGTACCGCCATGACCGAGCCGCCGGAGGACACCCGGGCCTACTTCCGCGGCCGCTGCCTCGCCCAGTACGCCTCCGAGGTCGTCGCCGCGAGCTGGGACTCGGTCATCTTCGACGTGGGCCGGGAGTCGCTGGTCCGGGTGCCGATGATGGAGCCGGAGCGGGGCACCCGCGCGCACGTGGGGCAGCTGTTCGACCGCTGCGAGAGCGCCAAGGACCTGCTGGAGATGCTGACCGGCGGCTGAGCCGGATGCCGGAAAGCCCGTCCCGTGCCGGAACCCGGCGCGCGACGGGCTTTTCGTCGTCGGCGCGAGGTAAGTTGATCGCAGGCGATCGTGGAGGAGGCACACCATGGCGACCCAAGAAGGCGGGCAGACCCAGTCCGGCAAGTCCCACGAGGAGGTCGAGGAGGTCACCGCGCAGGCCAACCCCGAGGTTGCCGAGCGGCACGCCGAGATCACCGAGGACGTCGACGACCTGCTCGACGAGATCGACTCCGTCCTGGAGGAGAACGCCGAGGAATTCGTCCGCGGATATGTACAGAAGGGCGGACAATGAGGCATATGTCCGTTTCGCCCTTCCAGCGGGACTCGGATCCCGCGTAGGACCGGCGTGGACCGGGTGGAATCCCGATCCGGAACATGTGGACCACGATCATCGCACCGGATGGGTGCGCGGGATACTCTGCTTCAACTGCAACGGTGGTCTTGGCCAGTTCCGTGACAGTCCCGCGAGGCTGGCCAGGGCGATCACGTACCTGAGAGGAACCACGTGGCAGCGGGTTTTGATCCATCCGGGCGTCTTCCAGATGTGTTCACCAACGCGGGGACGTCGTCCTTCACAGCGTTCCTGAGCAAGGTAGCCCCGGAGATGCTGCCCGGCCGTCGGCCGCTGCCGCCCGGCATGGCCGCCGACATGGCGCCGCACGCGACGACCATCGTGGCCATCTCGGCCAGCGGTGGCGTGGTGATGGCCGGCGACCGCCGCGCCACGATGGGCAATCTGATCGCCCAGCGGGACATCGAGAAGGTGCACCCGGCCGACGCGTACTCGCTGGTCGGCATCGCGGGCACCGCGGGCATCGGCATCGAGCTGATGCGACTGTTCCAGGTGGAGCTGGAGCACTACGAGAAGATCGAGGGCGCCATGCTCTCGCTCGACGGCAAGGCCAACCGGCTGGCCTCGATGATCCGGGGCAACCTGGGCGCCGCCATGCAGGGCCTCGCCGTGATCCCGCTCTTCGCCGGCTTCGACCTGGCCGCCGCCGACCCGGCCCGGGCCGGGCGGATCTTCAGCTTCGACGTGACCGGCGGCCCCTACGAGGAGACCGGCTACGACGCGATCGGCTCCGGTTCGCTGTTCGCGAAGTCGGCGCTGAAGAAGCGGTTCCGGGCGGGCCTGTCGGTCGACGACGCGGTGCGGCTGGCCGTGGAGGCGCTCTACGACGCGGCCGACGACGACACCGCGACCGGTGGCCCCGACCTGACCCGCCGGATCTACCCGGTGGTGATGACGGCGACCGCCGAGGGCACCCACCGGCTGACCGACGCCGAGACGGCGACGATCGCCGAGAGCGTGGTGTCCGGCCGGATGGAGAACCCGGGCGGCTGACCCCGCTCCCACCTGAGTCAGCAGTCCGCAGCACAACGCCCGAAGGAGAACCGCCGCCGTGGCCATGCAGTTCTACGCCTCGCCCGAGCAGATCATGCGCGACCGCTCCGAGCTGGCCCGCAAGGGCATCGCCCGGGGCCGCAGCGCGGTGGTCCTGAGCTACGAGGGCGGGGTGCTCTTCGTCGCGGAGAACCTGTCCAGCACCCTGCACAAGGTCAGCGAGATCTACGACCGGATCGGCTTCGCCGCGGTGGGCCGGTACAACGAGTTCGAGAACCTGCGCCGGGCCGGGGTGCGGATGGCCGACCTGAACGGCCTGAGCTACGACCGGCGGGACGTCACCGGGCTGGGCCTGGCGAACGCGTTCGCGCAGACCCTCGGCGCGATCTTCACGGAGCAGTCGAAGCCGTTCGAGGTGGAGATCTGCGTGGCCGAGGTGGGCGCCACGCCGGAGGACGACTCGCTCTACCGGCTGACCTACGACGGGTCGGTCAACGACGAGCCGGGCCGGATGGCGATGGGCGGCCAGGCCGAGGCGATCACGGGGGTGCTGAAGAACGAGCATCGGCCGGAGATGTCGCTGGCGGAGGCGGTCCGGGCCGCCGTGAAGGCGCTGAGCAGCGTCGGCGGCGAGGGCGGGGCGGCCCGCACGATCGCGGCCAACCAGCTGGAGGTGGCGGTCCTCGACCGGCGCCGGGTGGGGCGGACGTTCCGGCGGATCACCGGGGCGGCCCTGACCGGGCTGCTGGACGGCGACGCGAGCGCGGACGCGGCGCCGGCGCCGGGGCGGGCGAAGACCCCCACGGTGCCGACCGAGGAGGCGAAGAAGCCGACCACGTCGGCGGGCTCGGCGGACCTGGAGGGTCAGCCGCAGGAGGAGCAGCCCGGGGAGTGACGCGGGCCCGGGTGGCGGCCGAGGCTGTGATCGACACTGGCTCGCCGAAATGGCGGTTTCGCCGGGGCCGGAAGCCGCCACCTCGCCGACCTGGACTCGATCACCTGCGCGTCATCGGCCGGTGAGCCGGCGCGGTGCCGTCAGCGGTGCGGTTTCAGCGGCGTCCACCAGTCGCGGTTGTCCCGGTACCAGTCGACGGTGGCGGCCAGCCCGGCGTCGAGGTCGACGGTGGGAGCCCAGCCGAGCTCCCGGCGGGTGGTGGTGGTGTCCAGGGCGTACCGGCGGTCGTGGCCCTTGCGGTCGGCGACCGGCCGGACCCGCTCCCAGCCGGTGCCGCAGGCGGCGAGCAGCCGGCCGGTGAGGTCCCGATTGGTGAGCTCGTCGCCGCTGCCCAGGTGGTAGACGCCGCCGGCCCGGCCGCGGGTCTGGGCCAGCGCGACGCCGTGGCAGTGGTCGTCGACGTGCAGCCAGTCCCGGACGTTGCCGCCGTCGCCGTAGAGGGGCACGTCGTGCCCGTCGAGCAGGTTGGTGACGAAGAGCGGGATGATCTTCTCGGGGTACTGGTAGGGCCCGTAGGTGTTGGCGCCGCGGGTGACCACGACGTCGAGGCCGTGGGTGCGGTGGTAGGCGAGGGCGAGCAGGTCCGCGGCGGCCTTGCTGGCCGAGTACGGGGAGCTGGGGTCGAGCGGGGTCCGTTCGGTCCAGGCGCCGGTGGCGATGGAGCCGTACACCTCGTCGGTGGAGACCTGGACGAAGCGGCGCACGCCGTGGCGCAGGGCCGCGTCGAGCAGGATCTGGGTGCCGACCACGTTGGTGGTGACGAAGTCGGCGGCGGCGGCGATGGAGCGGTCCACGTGCGACTCGGCGGCGAAGTGCACGACGAGGTCGTGCCCGGCGACGGTGGCGTCGACCAGGGCGGCGTCGCGGATGTCGCCGCGGACGATCCGCAGCCGCGGGTCGGCGCGGACCGGGTCGAGGGCGCCCTCGGTGGCGGCGTAGGTCCAGGCGTCGAGCACGGTGACGGCGTCGGCGGAGAGGTCCGGCTCGGCGCCGGTGAGCAGCCGCCGGACGTACGCCGATCCGATGAAGCCGGCGCCGCCGGTGACGAGGATTCTCACGGCTGGGACCGTACCCGGCGGTGGGATGTGCGAACGCGGGGAATGCCCGGCCCGATGCGGATGAGACCACTGGGTTGAGCGCTGCCCATCTGGGGCCCCGGGCGGCTAATGTCACATCATGGAGCGGCGAATCTTCGGCCTCGAAACCGAGTACGGCGTCACCTGCACCTATCGCGGGCAACGCCGACTGTCCCCCGACGAGGTCGCGCGGTACCTGTTCCGGCGGGTGGTGTCGTGGGGCCGGTCGAGCAACGTCTTCCTGCGCAACGGAGCCCGCCTCTACCTGGACGTGGGCTCGCACCCGGAGTACGCGACGCCGGAGTGCGACTCGGTGACCGACCTGGTGGCCCACGACCGGGCGGGGGAGCGGATCCTGGAGGGGCTGCTCGTCGACGCCGAGAAGCGGCTGCACGACGAGGGCATCGCGGGCGAGATCTACCTGTTCAAGAACAACACCGACTCGGCCGGCAACTCCTACGGCTGCCACGAGAACTACCTGGTGTCCCGGCACGGCGAGTTCGGCCGGCTGGCCGACGTGCTGATCCCGTTCCTGGTCACCCGGCAGTTGATCTGCGGCGCGGGCAAGGTGCTCCAGACCCCGCGCGGCGCGGTCTACTGCCTGTCGCAGCGGGCCGAGCACATCTGGGAGGGCGTCTCCTCGGCGACCACCCGCAGCCGGCCGATCATCAACACCCGCGACGAGCCGCACGCCGACGCCGAGCGCTACAGGCGCCTGCACGTCATCGTCGGCGACTCGAACATGAACGAGGTCACCACGCTGCTGAAGGTCGGCACGGCCGACATCGTGCTGCGGATGATCGAGGCCGGTGTGGTGATGCGGGACCTGACGCTGGAGAACCCGATCCGGGCGATCCGCGAGGTGTCCCACGACATCACCGGCCGGCGCAAGGTGCGGCTGGCCTCCGGCAAGGAGGTCTCGGCGCTGGAGATCCAGCAGGAATACCTGGCGAAGGCGACCGAGTTCGTGGAGCGCCGGGGCGGCGACCAGACCGCCAAGCGGGTGGTGGAGCTCTGGGGCCGCGTGCTGCGGGCCGTGGAGACCGGTGACCTGGACCCGGTGGCCCGCGAGATCGACTGGGTGACGAAGCTGCGGCTGATCGAGCGCTACCAGCGCAAGCACGACCTGCCGCTCTCGCACCCGCGGGTGGCGCAGATGGACCTGGCCTACCACGACCTGCGGCGCGGCCGGGGCCTCTACGGGCTGCTGGAGCGGCGCGGCGAGGTCGACCGGGTGGCCACCGACCCGGAGATCTTCGAGGCGAAGGAGACCCCGCCGCAGACCACGCGGGCGCGGCTGCGCGGCGAGTTCATCCGGCACGCCCAGGAAAAGCGGCGGGACTTCACCGTGGACTGGGTGCACCTGAAGCTGAACGACCAGGCCCAGCGCACGGTGCTGTGCAAGGACCCGTTCCGGGCGTACGACGAGCGGGTGGAGCGGCTCATCGCGAGCATGTGAGGCGGGTTCGGCGGCCGGTGCCGGGAGCGCCGGCCGCCGGGCTCACGGGTACGCTGGCGTCGCGATGAACACTTCCGAACCTGCCGGCCGCCCCGGCCGCGAGACGTCCGCCGGCCACGACGGCGGCGCCGAGAAGCTCAACTGGATCGAGCGGCGCCGGGAGAAGATCCGCGCCGAGGTCGAGCGCAACCGCCGCGGCGAGTTCACCGTGCCGACCTGGGTACTGGCGGCGGCGTTGGTGCTGATCGTGGGTGCCTGGCTGGCGCTGATCTTCCTGGCCGGCTGACGCGCGAACCGCAACGGGGGAGTTGCCCGCGGCCCGGCCGCCCGGCAGGGTGGTCACATCGACCGGATTCGACGGTCGGCGTGCCAGGGGAGGGCGGCGTCATCGCACACATCGACCTGGGGTTGGACGAGAAGGCGCATCCGGGCATCAACGGGCCGATGCTGTTCCGCCCGGAGACCGCGAAGCCACTGAACCAGCTGGCGGAGACGCTGCTGCGCGCCCCGCATCCCACGCTGACGCCCGGCGAGCGCGAGCTGATCGCGGCGTACGTGTCCGGGCTCAACGACTGCACCTTCTGCTGCTCGTCGCACTCGGCCTTCGCCGCCGCCCAACTGCCCGCCGGGATGCACCTGGTCGACCAGGTGCGCGCGGATGTCGGCACCGCGCCGGTCAGCGTCAAGCTGCGGGCCCTGCTGCGGATCGCCGCGGCGGTGCAGCGCAGCGGCCGGGAGGTCACCACCGAGCTGGTCGACGCGGCCAGGGCGGAGGGCGCCACCGACCTGGAGATCCACGACACGGTGCTGATCGCCGCCGCGTTCTGCATGTTCAACCGCTACGTCGACGGCCTGGGCACCTGGGCGCCGCAGGACCCCGAGGCCTACGCGCGGGCCGCCGAGCACATCGTCGCGAACGGTTACGGCGCAAGCTGAGCGCGGCCCGGCTCAGCCCAGCAGGCGGGCCGCGTGCCGGCCGGCGGCGGCCGCGGCCAGGAAGTAGGCGTGGTCGCCGTCGAGCCCGCGCCCCATCGTCGACAGGCCGACCGGGCTGGCCCGCAGCGCCGCGTCCAGGCCGTCGGTGGGCACCGTGACGATCCGGTGCCGCGCCGCGAGCGGGGCCAGCGCGGCGGCCACCTCGGCCGCGAGAGCCGGGTCCAGGCCGTCCGGCACGACCAGCTCCGCGGGGGCCAGGGCGACCCGGCCGTACGCGGTGAGGCTGTGGTGGGAGACGCCACGGTGCCGGGGGCGGGGGTCGGCGTCGGAGACGCGCAGCGAGCCGACCGGCCGCCCGCCCAGCGTGGCGACCGCGTTGACCGCCTCGCCGACGGCCACGCCGGAGAAGCCCCAGCGGGTGCCGGTGCCGAGGTTGCCGGGGCCCTGCGCGACGATCGCGACGTCGGCGCCGAGCACGTGCCGCGCGGCGAGCAGGCCGCTGTGCAGGGTGCTCGCCTCCAGGTCGCCGCCGAACGCCTGGCCCACGCTGACCGTGCCGGCGAGGTGGCCGGCGAGCCCGGCGAGGGTGCGGGAGAACCAGGCCGGCAGCGCCCCGCCGTCGGTGAGCAGGTAGGCCACCCGGGCGCCCGGGGCGTCGGCGTGGACGCCGGCCAGGATCGCGGGCAGCGCGGAGTGCAGGTCGGCGGTGACCACCGGCATCCCGTCCACGGACTCGGCGGCGGCCAGCCGCGCGTGGTGCGGGGAGGCCTCCTCGTCCACCCCGAGCAGGATCGGCTGCAGCGGGGTGTAGCGGGCCTTGACCAGGTGCCCGGCGTCGCGGGTGTCGGCGGCCTGCGGCGGGTCGGCGGGGAGCCGGTCGGGCAGGGCGACGACGAGGGCGTACCCGCCGGTGCCGAGGCCCATGAGCAGGGCGCCGGCGTTGAGCAGCACCCGGTCGCCGGGCTCCGGGTCACCGACCAGCGCGGGATAGGCCAGGGCGCGCATGCGGCCGCCGTCGGGCAGGTCGACGTCGAGTTCCGTGGCGCCGGCCCACCGTCGCCGTACCGCCGTGACCGTGCCGGTCCGCCATCGCACCATGCCGGGCACGCTATCGGCCGGCGACGGGCGGGGGTGCGGCCGGGTCGGCGGCCCGCCGGTCAGGGCACCCCGCCGGGCTCCTGGTCCACCGCCCGCTCGTCCTCGTCCTGGGTGGTCCGGGCCCGGTGCCCGGCGCTGCCGCGCCGGGAGCGGGTCGGGTCGAGGAAGACGTAGCCGATCTCCGGGTATCTGTCGGTGAGCCGCCGCTCGGCCTCGTCGGCGGCGGCCTCGATGTCGGCGCCGGTGGCGTCGTCATGGAAGTCGACCTTGGCGGCGACCAGGATGTCCTCGGGGCCGAGGAACATGGTCATGAGGGTGTCGACGCGGTCCACGGCGGGCAGCCCGGCCAGCTCGCGCTCGATCTGGCGGTGCACGCGGTCGGACACCGCCCGGCCGACCAGCAGCGAGATGTTGCTGCGGGCCAGGATGCCGGCGACGACCAGCAGCAGCACGCCGATGAGGATCGAGGCGACGCCGTCGTAGACCTCGTCGCCGGTGAGGTGTGACAGCGTGAGGCCGGCGGCGGCGAGCAGCAGGCCGATGAGGGCGGCGCTGTCCTCCAGGAAGACCGCCTTGACCGTGGTGTCGGCGGTCAGCCGCAGGTAGCGGTGCGGGCTGGCCCGCCAGCGCCGCGACTCCCTGCGGACCTGCCGGACCGCCCGGGCCAGCGACACCGATTCGATGGCGAAGGAGATCGCCAGGACGATGTACGACGCCAGGTAGTCGCCGGTGTGCTCGTGCACGAGGATGGTGGTGACGCCGTGGGTGATGGCGAAGCCGGCGCCGACCACGAACGTGAACAGCGCGGCGAGGAACGCCCAGACGTAGCTCTCCTTGCCGTACCCGAAGGGGTGCCGGTTGTCGGCGGGCCGCGCCCCGCGGCGCAGCGCCAGGTAGAGCAGGACCTCGGTGGTGGTGTCGGCGACCGAGTGGGCGGCCTCGGAGAGCATCGCCGCGGAGCCGGAGAGCAGGCCCGCGACCAGCTTGGCGATCGCGATGGCGAGGTTCGCGGCGCCGGCCACCACGACGGTGCCGACGCTCTCGCTCTTGATTTCCGGCTCCGCCATGGGCTCACCCTATGGCCGCCGTCGGCCCGTCGCGCGGCGAGCGGCGCGGGGCCCGGGCGGTGTGGTGCGGATCGCCTCGGCGGCGGGACTCCCGCGCGCCGCGCCCGCGCGGGTGCGCGCTGCGGACGTGCGGGCTGCTAGCGTTTCCCACGTGTCGCGGACCCGTACCGAACGCCTGGTCAACCTGGTGATCTGCCTGCTGTCCACGCGACGGTTCCTGACCGCCGCGCAGATCGCCGCGACCGTGCCCGGCTACGAGCACGATCCGGACGACGCCAAGGACCATGAGGCGTTCCAGCGCAAGTTCGAGCGGGACAAGGCCGAGCTGCGGGAACTCGGGGTGCCGCTGGAGACCGGCACGGCCAGCGTCTTCGACGCCGAGCCGGGCTACCGGATCGCGCCCCGGGAATACGCCCTGCCCGACATCCCTCTCGAACCGGACGAGGCGGCCGCCGTGGGCATCGCGGCGCGGCTGTGGCAGCACGCCGGCCTGGCCGCCGCGGCCTCGTCCGGGCTGGCCAAGCTGCGCGCCGCCGGCATCGACGTGGACCCGCAGGCCACGCTGGGCCTGGAGCCGATGGTCACGGTCGACCCGGCGTTCGCGCCGCTGACCGCCGCCGCGCGCGACCGGCGTGAGGTCAACTTCGACTACCGGGTGCCCGACCGGGACGCCCCCACCCGCCGCCGGCTCCAGCCGTGGGGCGTCGTCTGCTGGCGCGGCCGCTGGTACGTGGTCGGCCACGACCTGGACCGGGCGGCGACCCGCTGCTTCCGGCTCTCCCGGGTGGTGGGCGCGGTCCGGGTGACCGGCCGGCCGGAGGCCTACCAGCCGCCCGCCGGGGTGGACCTGATCAGTCACGTGGCCCGCTGGTCCGGGCCGGTGGAGCGCACCGGGCGGGCCACCGTGCTGGTCGCACCCGGCCGCGCCGCTGGGCTGCGCCGCTGGGCGGTGGAGACCCAGACCGGGCCGGACGGCGACCATCTGGTCCTGCCCTACGCCGACGCCGACTACCTGGCCGGCCAGATCGTCGGCTACGGCCCGGACGTGCGGGTGCTGGAGCCGCCGGAGGTCCGCGAGGCTGTCATCCAGCGGCTGAAGGAGATCGCGGCCCGCCACGACGACCTGGCCGTGGCCGGGGGTGCCCGGTGACCCGCCCGGCGGCCCGCGGCGGCCGCGCCTCGGCGGACCGGCTGGCCCGGCTGCTCAACCTGGTGCCCTACCTGCTGGCCCGCCCCGGCATCGAGATCGCCGAGGCGGCCCACGACCTCGGGGTGACCGAGAAGCAGCTCCGCGAGGACCTGGAACTGCTCTGGGTGTGCGGGCTGCCCGGTTACGGCCCCGGTGACCTCATCGACATGGCGTTCGACGGCGACCGGGTGACCATCACCTACGACGCCGGCATCGACCGCCCGCTGCGGCTCACCCCGGACGAGGCCCTGGCCCTGGTCGTGGCGCTGCGGATGCTCGCCGAGACCCCTGGCGTGGCCAACCGGGAGGCGGTCGAGCGGGCCCTCGCCAAGATCGAGAGCGCGGCCGGTGACCTGGCCGGCGCCCCGGTCGAGGTGCGGCTGCCCGGCGACACGGCCCGCGTCCGTGAGCTGCGCGCCGCCGTGGAGCGCGGCCGGGCGCTGCGGATCACCTACTACACGGCGGCCCGCGACGAGACGACCGAGCGCACCATCGACCCGCTGCGGATGCTGATGGTCGGCGGCCGGGCCTACGTGGAGGCGTGGTGCCGCCGGGCCGAGGCCGTCCGGCTGTTCCGGGCCGACCGGATCGACGCGGTCACCGAGCTGGCGGAGCAGGCCGTGGTCCCGCCGCAGGCCCGCCCGCACGACCTCAGCGACGGGGTGTTCCGCCCCTCGCCGGACCTGCCGCTGATCACCCTGCGGATCGGCCGGGGCGAGCGGTGGATCACCGAGTACTACCCGTGCGAGCGGGTCGAGGCCGACGGCGAGCAGTGGCTTGTGTCGCTGCGCGTCACCGACCTGGGCTGGGCCCGCCGGTTCGTGCTCGGGCTCGGGCCCGACGTGACGGTGGTCGCGCCGGCCGAGCTGGCCGAGCAGGTGCGGGCCCAGGCGGCCGCCGCGCTCGACGCGTACGCCACCCCGGTCGACCGCGCCGACCCGGCGGTGGCCGGCGCCACCGGCGTAGGCTGACCGCCGTGGTGACGTGGATCGTGCTCGGGGTCGTGCTGCTCGCGCTGATCGTGCTGGCCCTCGCGGTCCGGCCGGTGCTGGCGCGCCTGCCCCGGCTGCGCCGCGCGGCGCTGGCCCTGCAGCGGCGCGCCACCGAGGCGGAGTCGCTGCGGTCCGCCGCCGAGGAACTCCAGGCGCGGGCCGAGTCGCTCCAGGAGCGGGCGACCGTCGCGCAGGAACGGATCGCGTTGATCAAGGCCAGCCGCGGGAAGTGATCGACGGCGATCGGTCCGCTGTTCGGTAGCTGCGCGTTCGCGGCCGGATCCGCGCACGATTGCGCCCCCGCGGGTGGTTGACGGGACACTCCGGGTTGGCCGAGACTTCACCGACCAGGCCCGCAACCGGGGGCCCGGCAGGGTGGCAACCGCCTTCGACGCACGTACGATGGGCTCCGACCACCCTCACCGACACAGAGCGACTGGAGCTTCCCATGGGTGCCCTCAAGCCGTGGCACATCGCCGTACTCGTGGTCGTGCTGATCCTGCTCTTCGGCGCGAAGCGGCTCCCCGACGCGGCCCGCTCGCTGGGCCGTTCGCTGCGGATCATCAAGGCCGAGACCAAGAGCCTGCACGACGACGACCGTGACCTGGCGGAGAAGGCCGACGCGCAGTCCGGCTACCAGCCGCTCCCGCCGCAGCAGCAGGTCGCGCAGCCGCAGCCGCAGCAGTTCGCGCAGCCGCAGCAGCCGGTCGACCCGGTGCAGCGCGTCCGCGAGAACTGAGCCGAGAGGGCCCCACCACCGTGGCCTTCGGGTTGAAGAAGCGCGGCCCGAGCACGTTCGAGCGGGCCGCCGATGGCTCGATGACCCTCATCGAGCACGTCCGGGAACTGCGTACCCGGTTGTTCCGCGCCTCGCTGGCGATTCTGGTCGGCTTCGGGTTCGGCATCTGGCTGGCGACGCCGGTCCGGACCCTGCTCTCGAAGCCGTACTGCGACCTGCCGCAGTCGATCGACCCGGAAACCGGCAAGTGCCTGTTCGTGCAGCTCGGCGTCGCGGACGTCTTCCTGCTGAACCTGAAGATCGGCCTCTGGGTCGGCCTGATCATCGCCGCGCCGATCTGGCTCTACCAGCTCTGGGCGTTCATCGCCCCGGGCCTGCACAAGCACGAGCGGCGTTACGCGTACATCTTCACGGCGCTGGCCGCGCCGCTGTTCGCGGCCGGCGCGGTGCTCGCGTTCTTCGTCACCACCAAGGGGCTCGAGTTCCTGCTCAACGTCTCCGGTGACGACATCGCGACCAACCTCGAGGTCACCCGTTACATCTCGTTCGTGACGAACCTGATCCTGCTGTTCGGGGTGGCGTTCGAGTTCCCGCTGATCGTGCTGATGCTCAACTTCGTCGGGCTGGCCAGCGCGAAACGCCTGCTGAGCTGGTGGCGGGTGGCGATCTTCGTGTTCTTCGCGTTCTCCGCGGTGGTCACGCCGACGCCTGACCCGTTCGGCATGACGGCGCTGGCGATCTGCCTGTCCGCGCTCTACTTCGGCGCGGTGGCGGTGGCCTTCGTCAACGACCGGCGGCGCAGGCGGGGGCAGGAGCTCTACTCGGACCTGGCCGACGACGAGGTGTCCCCGCTGGACCTGTCCGTCGAGCCGGTCGGTGCCGCGGGCGGGGTCGAGGCCGCCACCCCGGTCGGGGCGCCCGAGCCGATCGCCGCGCCGACGCCGATCGAACGCCGCTACGACGACATGACCTGACCGGTTCCACCGAGCACCGACGCGAACGCCGCCCCCGCCGCAGGGGGCGGCGTTCGTGCGTCCGGTGGTCGGAACAGGGCGAGCGGGGTTCCGGGACACCGTGGCGCCCGGTGGCTCGGCATACTGGCGGCCGTGATCGACAACGACCGGGCGGGACGCCCCGACCTGCCCTCGGCGCTGCGCTTCCTCACCGAACTGGTCGCCTGGGTCGCCGCCCCCTGGGCCCTCGCCCCGCACTCCGTGGTGCTGGCGATCGGCTCGGTGGTGCTGCTCATCGGCCTGCCCACCGTGTTCGCCACCCCCGGCGACAAGCGGCAGGTGATCGTGCCGGTGCCCGGGCCGGTCACCGTCGCACTGGTGCTGCTGCAACTGGTCGCTGCGGCGCTCGGGGCCTGGGCGGCCTGGCCGCGGCCGGTCGCGGTCGCGGTCACTCTGCTGGCGGCGGCCACCCTGGTGACCGAACTGCCCCGCTGGCGCCGGCTCGCCCCGCTCGGACGCGACGGCCGTCCGGCCCGCCGCGCCGCCTGACCCCGCCGGATCAGGCCACCCGGCGGATCGCGCCCTCCGGCGGGGCGGGCACGGCGCCGGGGTGCAGGATCGCCGCGATCGCCTCGGCGCCGTCGACCAGGCGCGGACCGGCCCGCACGACCAGCCCGTCGGCGTCGAGCGCCCAGACCTCCGCGCCGGGGAAGTGCCCGGCCACCCCGGCGGCCTGGGCGACGGCCCCGTCCAGGTGGAAGCCGCACGGCGCGACCAGCACCACCTCGGGCCGGGCGGCCCGCAGCGCCGCCCAGGTGGTCGGCGTGGACCGGGCCCCGGGACTGGTCGCCACCGGCTCGCCACCGGCGGCCTCGACCAGGTCGGGGATCCAGTGCCCGGCGCCGAACGGCGGGTCCACCCACTCCACCACGGCCACCCGCCGCCGGGGCCGGCCGGCCACCGCCGCGCGGACCGCCGCGAGCCGCGCCCGCAGCCCGTCCACCAGGGCGCCCGCCCGGTCCGGCACCCGGGCCGCCGTGCCCACGGCCAGGATCGTGTCCAGCACGTCCGCCAGGGTGTACGGGTCGAGCGACAGCACCTCCGCCCGGCAGCCGAGGTGCTCCACGGCGTCGGCCACCCGGCCCGACGGCAGGGCGCAGACCCGGCACAGGTCCTGGGTGAGGATCAGGTCCGGATCCAGCCCGGCGAGCGCTCCGGCGTGCAGGGTGTAGAGGTCCGCGCCGGTGGCGAGCTGCCCCTTGACGTAGGCGTCGATCTCGCCCGGGCTCATGCCCCGGGTGTCCCGCCCACCCACCACGACGGTGGTGCCGGCCCGGTACGCGGGCGGCACCGCGCACTCGAAGGTGACCCCGACCAGTTCGTCGCCGAGCCCCAGGGCGTAGGCGATCTCGGTGGCCGCGGGAAGCAACGAGACCAGGCGCATGCCGCCATCCTGCCGGTCGCCGCAGTTCCCTCGATCCGCGGGTCCGTGCCGGGGCCCGGCGTTAGTCTGGGGCGGCGCCCGACGCGGTGCGGACCCGTCCCCGGCCCGCCGAGCATCGGTGCCGGTGGCGCGACGGCCCTCTCCCGGGAGGCAATGTGGTGTCCGATCCGATCGAGGCGTTCTTCGCGCAGCTCGCCCGGCAGGCACCGGGGC
Organism: Micromonospora chaiyaphumensis; assembly: GCF_900091435.1. GTDB lineage: Bacteria > Actinomycetota > Actinomycetes > Mycobacteriales > Micromonosporaceae > Micromonospora > Micromonospora chaiyaphumensis. Next base: position 87,451 of record NZ_FMCS01000007.1, on the reverse strand, counting down.
GGCTGCTGCGCCGCACCGCCGGCACGATCCGGTTCGAGCTGGAGGGGACCGACGGGCTCGACGTCTGGCACCTGACCATCGACAACGGGCGGATCGGGGTGGACCGCCGGGCGCGGCAGGCCGACACGGTGATCCGGACCCGGCGGGACTTCTTCCTCCGGATGTGCCGGGGGGAGGCCAAGCCGCTCACGGCCTGGTTGCGCAACGACATCACCGCCGAGGGGCACTTCCGGTTCGTGGTGCTGCTGGAGCGGCTCTTCCCGGCGCCGCCCGCGGCACGGCATCCGCGGGCCCTGACCGGGGAACCCGGATGAACCCGAACCTGGTCCGCGTACTGGACGGCAACGTCTTCGTGCTCAGCGACGACAACGGCGACATCGAGGCGACCAGGATCAACCCGGTCGGCTTCTTCGACTTCGACACCCGGTTCCTGTCGGTCTGGCGCCTCACCCTGAACGGGGAGCGCCTGAGTAAGCTCTCCACCGCCGAGCGGGACCACCTCCACCTGCGCTTCTTCCTGGTCCCGGGCGCGCCGACCCACTACGTGGACGCCAAGTCGTCGCTGATCCGGGAGCGGACGATCAACGGGGGTGTGTTCGAGGAGCGCCTGACGGTGTTCAACCACCATCACGCGCCGGAGGATTTCACCGTGCGGCTCGACGTGGGCAGCGACTTCGCGCCGATCCTGGGCGTCGCCGCCGACCGCACGCCGCCGGGACGGCTCTACCACCGGCGCGAGGAGCGCGGGCTGTGCCTCGGCTACCAGCGGGAGAGGTTCCAGCGGGAGACGGTGGTGACCAGCAGCGAACCGGTGCGGGTGGACGAGCGGGGCCTCACCTGGACCGTGCGGCTGGCGTCCAAGGAGGCCTGGACGGTGAAGCTGCGGGTCCGGTCGCTCGTGCTGCGCCCGGACGGTGTGGACGTCCGGGCCCGGTTGGAGCGGCGGCCCCGGGCCCGCCTCCACGAGCGGCAGGACGACCTGGCCGGGTGGCTGTCCCGGGCGCCGCAGCTCAGTTGCGACTGGGAGGCGCTGACCGACGTCTACCGGCGCAGCCTGGTGGATCTGGCGGCCCTGCGCTACTCGCCATTGACCCTGCCCGACCAGGTGATGCCCGCCGCCGGGCTGCCCTGGGCGGCCACCATCACCGGCCGGGACAGCATCCTGACCAGCTTCATGGCGCTGCCCGTCGCGTCCGAGCTGGCGTCGGCCACGGTGCGGATGCTCGGCATCGACCAGGGTGCGGTGCTCGACGACTTCCGCGACGAGGAACCCGGCAAGATCCTCCGCGAGTTCCGCTACGGGGAGATGGTGGCCTTCGAGGAGCGCCCGCAGTCCCCGTACTACGGCAGCGCCGACGCCACCCCGCTCTACGTGATCCTGCTCGACGAGTACGAGCAGTGGAGCGGCGACGTCGACCTGGTGCGGGAGTTCGAGGACGAGACCCGGGCGGCGCTGCACTGGATCGACGAGTACGGCGACCTGCTCGGTGACGGCTACGTCCGGTACCTGCGGCGTAACGAGCACTCGGGCGTGGCGAACCAGGGCTGGAAGGACTCGCCGGAGGCGATCTGCTACGCCGACGGGCGGCTGCCCGGCCCGCCGCTGGCCACCTGCGAGCTCCAGGGGTACGCGTACGACGCGAAGCTGCGCGGCGCGCGGATGGCGCGGGAGTTCTGGGGCGACCCGGCGTACGCCGACCGGCTGGAGGGGGAGGCCGCGGCGCTGCGGGAACGCTTCAACCGGGACTTCTGGATCGCCGACCGGGGCTACTACGCGCTCGCCCTGGACGGCGACGGCCGGCAGGTCGACGCGCTGGCGTCCAACATGGGCCACCTGCTGTGGAGCGGCATCGTCCCCGCGGACCGGGCCGCGCAGGTCGCGGCCCACCTGGTCGGTCCCCGGCTCTTCTCCGGCTGGGGGATCCGCACCCTGGCCACCGGCCAGGAGCGGTACAACCCGCTCGGCTACCACGTCGGTGCGGTGTGGCCGTTCGACAACGCGCTGATCACCTGGGGCCTGCGCCGGTACGGCTTCGCCGAGGAGGCGGGGAGGATCGCCGAGGCCATCGTGGACGTGTCCGGGTACTTCCACGGCCGGCTGCCCGAGGCGTTCGCCGGCTACCCGCGCGAGCTGACCGAGTATCCGGTGCGCTACCCGACCGCGAACAACCCGCAGGCCATGGCGACGGCCGCCCCGTTCCTGCTGCTGCGCGCCCTGCTCGGGCTGGAGACGGTCGGTGAGCACCTGCTCATGGCGCCGCGGGTGCCGGCCCGGTTCGGCCGGGTGGAACTGCTCGACGTGCCGGGCCGGTGGGGCCGGCGGGACGTGATCGGCAGCGGGCTGGCCCACGCCGACCATTGACTACGCCGCGCATCGGGGCAGCCCGGCCGGGGGCCGTCGACCCCGTGCCAACCGCTGCCCTTGCCAGGACGCCGGGAGTGCTTAGACTCTGCTGACTCCGCCGAAGTCCCCCCGGGCGGTGTGCCGGGGTGATGATCGGCGTCCGTCCTGGTCAGCGCGCTGACCTCCGCCTCGGAGAGCCGATGAAGAGCCGTACCGCCGCCGTCGTGGTCGCGATCTGCGCCACCGCCGCCCTCACCGCCTGCGGTGACGACCCCGCCCCGGAGGGCGCTCAGGTCCCGGTGACCGCCACCGACACCAGTTGCGAGGTGGCCACGACCCTCTTCACCCCGGGCGCGGTCACCTTCGCGGTGACCAACCGGGGGCAGCAGGCCACCGGGGTCTACCTGTACGGCCGCGCGGAGGACGGGTTCACCAAGGTGGTCGCCGAGACGGCGGAGGTCGCACCGGGCAAGACCGGCGACCTGAGCGCCACCCTCGCCACCGGCCTGTACGAGGTCGCCTGCAAGCCCGGCCGGCAGGGCGACGGCGTGCGGGCCCGGATCACCGTCTCCGACGACGGCACCGTGGCCAGCGCCGCGGCCGAGACGGCGTACGACCGCGAGGTCGCCGTCGAGCTGACCGAGGCCGGGATCACCGGCGCGGACGGGCTGATCGCCGAGCCCGGAGAGAAGATCCAGCTCAAGGTGACCAACAAGATCAACGACCCCCGGACGCTGAACGTGCTCAACCCGGACGGCAAGCGGGTCGGGCAGGTCAAGGTGGCGGCGAACGGGACGGCCGTGGGGGTCGTGACGCTCGGTGGAGCCGGCACCTGGGCCCTGAGGGCCAAGGGCGACGGCGTTCCCTCGGTGACCAAGCGGCTCGTGGTGCGCTGACCGGTGACTCCGGCCACGCGCCGCACGGAGCGGGGTCGCGGCGCGTCCCGGGCGGTCTAGTGTTCGCCCGGGGCCGCCCGCCCCGCCGCCCGCCGCACCGGCCCGGCGTCGCCCCGCTCACCGGGAGGATCCCCGCCCATGCGCGCCACCGTGATCCACGGTCCGAACGACATCCGGGTCGAGGAGGTGCCCGACGCCGCCGTCCGTACCGCCACCGACGCCGTCGTCCGCACCGTGCTGGCCTGCATCTGCGGCAGCGACCTGTGGGCGTACCGGGGGGTGGCGCAGCGGCAGCCGGGTCAGCGCATCGGGCACGAGTTCCTCGGCGTGGTCGAGGCGGTCGGCGCCGAGGTCGCCTCGGTGCGGGTCGGCGACCTCGTGGTGGCGCCGTTCGTCTGGTCCGACGGCACCTGCGACTTCTGCCGCGAGGGGCTGCACACGTCCTGCCCGCACGGCGGCTTCTGGGGGTCCGTCGGCTCCGACGGCGGTCAGGGCGAGGCCGTCCGGGTCCCGTACGCCGACGGCACCCTCGTGAAGCTGCCCGCCGAGGCGGCCGGCGACCAGCGGCTGCTCACTGCGCTGCTGGCGCTCTCCGACGTGCTGGCCACCGGCCATCACGCCGCGCTCGCCGCCCGGGTCCGCCCCGGCGCCACCGTCGCCGTGGTCGGCGACGGCGCGGTCGGGCTCTGCGGGGTGCTCGCCGCGAAGCGGCTCGGCGCGGAGCAGATCATCGCGCTGGGCCGGCACACCGCCCGCACCGACATCGCCCGCTCCTTCGGAGCCACCGACGTGGTGGCGGAGCGCGGCGAGGCGGCGATCGCCGCGGTGCGGGAGCTGACCAGGGGGCAGGGCGCGCACGCCGTGCTGGAGGCGGTCGGCACCGAGGACTCGATGCGGACCGCGATCTCCATCGCCCGCGACGGCGGCGCCGTCGGCTACGTGGGCGTCCCGCACGGCGGCAGCGCCGGGGTGGACATCGGCCAGATGTTCGACCGCAACGTGGCCCTCGCCGGTGGCGTCGCGCCGGCCCGGGCCTACATCCCGGAACTGCTGGCCGACGTGCTGGCCGGCACCATCGACCCGTCCCCGGTCTTCGACCGGTCGGTGACCCTCGACGGGGTGCCGGAGGGCTACCGGGCCATGGACGAGCGGACCGCGCTGAAGGTGCGTATCACCTTCTGACCCGCGGCGGCCGCGGATAGGGGTGTCTCCCCTGGTGAGCGGCGTGGTTCGTGCCGTACGGTGCTCGCCGTGACCGCGCACGATCTTGTCCCGCCCGGCCCGGTGGCCGTGCTCACCAACCCGACGGCCGGCCGGGGACGGCACCGTGGCCTGCTGCCCCGGCTGCTGGAGCGGCTGGGCGGCGCCGGCCGGCCGGTCGAGCTGCTGGCGGCGCGTACCCCGGAGGAGGCGGAGGCGGCGTGCCACGCCGCGGTCGCGGGTGGCGCCGGGGCGCTGGTCGCGGTCGGCGGGGACGGCACCGTGCACCGGGCGTTGCAGGCGGTCGCCGGCACGGCGGTGCCGTTCGGTCCGGTGCCCGCCGGCACGGGCAACGACTTCGCCGTGGACACCGGCTTCCCGGCCGACCCCCTCGCCGCCGCGGCGGTGATCGCCGACGCGCTGCGCGCCGGCCGCACCCACCCGGTCGATCTGGCCCGGCTCACCACCCCGGGCGGCGGCGACCGCTGGTACGGCGCCGTCCTGGCCGCGGGCTTCGACGCGATCGTCAACGAGCGGGCCAACCGGATGCGCTGGCCGCGCGGCCCGCGCCGCTACGACCTGGCCATCCTGGTCGAGCTGGCCCGGCTGCGGCCGCGTCGCTACCGGTTGCGCCTGGACGGCGTGGAGCACGAGCTGGATGCCGTGCTGGTGGCGGTCGGCAACGCGGCCAGCTACGGCGGCGGCATGCGGATCTGCCCCGACGCCGACCCGCACGACGGCCTGCTGGACGTGGTGGTGGGCGGCCGCTTCGACCGGCGCACCCTCATGCGGGTCAAGCCCCGCATCTACGAGGGCACCCACGTCACGCACCCGCTGGTCCGCAGCTACCGGGCCCGGACCGTCGAGCTGGACGCCGAGGGCATCACCACGTACGTCGACGGGGAGCGGGCGTTCGACCTTCCGGTGCGGGTCAGCGCGGTGCCGGCGGCGGTGCGGCTGCTGCGCTGACCAGCGCGCCGCCCTCGGCGCCCGTCCCGGCGGGCGGCGGCGCGGCGGCCGGGGTGCCGGCCCGTACCGCGCCGATGCTCGCGGCGATCACCAGGGCGATGGCCAGCACCTCCACCGGGTGCAGCGCCTGGCCGAGCACCAGCCAGCCGGCCAGCGCCGCGATGGCCGGCCCGAGGCTCATGAGCACGGCGAAGGTCGCCGTGGGCAGCCGCCGCAGCGCCAGCAGCTCCAGGGTGTACGGCAGCACCGACGCGAGCAGGGCCAGCCCGGTGCCGAGCCCCAGCACCGCCGGGTGCCACAGCCGGCCCCCCGAGCCCACCAGCCCGATCGGCAGGGTGATCAGTGCGGCCACCGCGAGCGCCAGGGCCAGCCCGTCGGCCCGCGGGAACCGCCCGCCCACCCGGGCCGAGCAGACGATGTACGCGGCCCACAGCGCGCCCGCCGCCAGCGCCAGCGCGGCGCCGACCGGGTCCAGCCGGTCGAACCCGCCCTGGCCGAGCAGGGCCACGCCGGCCAGCGCCAGCCCGGCCCAGCACCAGGCGGCCAGCCGCCGGGCGGTGACCACGGACAGCGCCAGCGGCCCGAGCACCTCCAGGGTCACGGCCGGTCCCAGCGGGATCCGCTCGATCGCCTGGTAGAAGATCGAGTTCATGCCGGCCAGGGCCAGCCCGAAGGCGACCACGGCCGCCCAGTCGCCCCGGCCGTGCCCCCGCAACCGGGGACGGCACACGGCCAGCATCAGCAGCGCGCCGATCGTCAACCGCAGGGTGACGGCGCCCGCCACCCCGGTACGCGGGAACAGCAGCGCGGCCACCGCCGAGCCGAACTGCACCGACAGCGCCCCGCCGAGCACCAGCCCGACCGCGCCGAGCCGGCCGCCGGAGAGCCGTCCGGCGAGCCGGGGACGAAAGGAGCGGTCGGACGTCATGCCGTTACGCTAGCGCCGCTGGTCAGCCGGGATGCCGCCGGGCCGCCCGGCGTCCGGGCGCCCGCCCCCGCCCGGTGCCGTCAGTTCCGCAGCGCCAGGTCCAGCACGGCGCCCAGCCCGTTCGGCCGGCCCGGGTCGGCGCAGGGCAGCACCAGCACGGCGCAGCCGGCGGCCACGGCCCCCGCGTCGGCGCGGGTGTCGCCCACCATGAGCGTGCGCTCCGGGTCCACGCCGAGCATGCCGCACGCCCGCAGGAAGATCCCCGGGTCGGGCTTGCAGCGCCCCACCTCGTACGACAGGGCCCAGGCGTCGACCAGTTCGTCGAGCTTCCACGCGGCGAACAGCGGCCGGAGGTCGAAGCCGATGTTGCTGACCACCGCCACCTTCACCCCGGCCTCCCGGAGCGCGCCGAGCACCGGCTCGGTGTCCGGGTACGGCACCCAGCCCTCGGGGACCAGCACCCGCTCGTAGAGCGCGTCGGCGAACCCGTCGATGCCGGCGTCCACCGTCTCGGCCAGCCCCGTGTAGGCGCCCCGGTGGGCGTGCGGGTAGAGATCCCGGTCGGACCAGAGCTCGGCCAGCCGGGGCGGCACCCGGGCCGGCAGCGGCCCGCCCGCCCGGCCGGCCGTGAGCAGCCGGTCCGCCAGCGCGGTGGCCCGCACCCGGTCCAGCTCGACCCCGCAGGCCGCCGCGGCGGCGAGCACCCAGTCGCGCGGCTCCTCCACCTGCGCGAGGGTGCCGTGGAAGTCGAAGAGCACCGCCTCCACGGGCCGACGGGACGGGCTCGGGCGGACGGCGTCGTCGGCGCCGCTCGAGACTCGGGGCGGTTCGGCATGATCCGGCACGTCGTGCACCCTACCGACCCGCTCCGACCCACCTGCCGGACGGCCTTGGCCGGTGGTCGTCGTGCGCACCGATTAATCTTGGGGACATGTCGAGCCCCGCCGAGCGGTACGCCGCGGCGCGCCGCCGGGCCGCGCAGGCCTCCGCCTTCCCGGCCCTGGACGAATTCGCCCGCGACCTGGGGTTCGACCTCGACGACTTCCAGCGGGAGGCGTGCGAGGCCCTGGAACGGGGAAGCGGTGTGCTGGTCTGCGCCCCCACCGGCGCCGGCAAGACCGTGGTGGGCGAGTTCGCCGTACACCTGGCGCTGCGCGGCACGCCCGGGAAGCCGGCGGCCGCCGACGGCGGCGGGGGGCCGACCACCCGGCGCAAGTGCTTCTACACCACGCCGATCAAGGCGCTGTCCAACCAGAAGTACCACGACCTGGTCGACCGCTACGGCGCCGAGCAGGTCGGCCTGCTCACCGGCGACAACGCGATCAACGGCGACGCGCCCGTGGTGGTGATGACCACCGAGGTGCTGCGCAACATGCTCTACGCCGGCTCGGCGACCCTCGAGGGCCTGGCCTACGTGGTGATGGACGAGGTGCACTACCTCGCCGACCGGTTCCGCGGCGGTGTGTGGGAAGAGGTGATCATTCACCTGCCCGCCTCGGTCACGCTCGTCTCGCTCTCCGCCACCGTCTCCAACGCCGAGGAGTTCGCCGACTGGCTGGTCACCGTGCGCGGCGAGACCGCCGTGGTGGTCAGCGAGCACCGCCCGGTGCCGCTCTGGCAGCACATGCTGGTCGGCAAGCGGATGTTCGACCTGTTCCACGACGCCGACGCGGCCCGCAAGCACGACGTCCACCCCGAGCTGCTGCGCTACACCCGGGACACGGTGCGCCGGCTGGAGCTGGGGGAGGGGCGCAGCGCCGGTCCCGGCGCGGGCCGGCGCGGGCCCCGCTGGCGCGGCCCGATGCGCCCCGACATCGTCGAGCGGCTGGACCGGGAGAACCTGCTCCCGGCGATCCTGTTCATCTTCAGCCGGGCGGGCTGCCAGGCGGCCGTCCAGCAGTGCCTGGCCGCCGGGCTGCGGCTCACCTCGCCCGAGGAGCGCGCCGAGATCCGCGAGGTGGTCGAGGCGCGGATCACCGCCATCCCGGGCGAGGACCTGACCGTGCTGGGCTACTGGGAGTGGCTCGACGGGTTGGAGCGTGGGCTCGCCGCCCACCACGCGGGCATGCTGCCCGCCTTCAAGGAGGTCGTCGAGGAGCTGTTCGTCCGCGGCCTGGTCAAGGCGGTCTTCGCCACGGAGACGCTCGCGCTGGGTATCAACATGCCGGCCCGCTGCGTGGTGCTGGAGCGCCTCGTCAAGTTCAACGGCGAGGCGCACGTCGACCTCACCCCGGGCGAATACACGCAGCTCACCGGGCGGGCGGGCCGGCGCGGCATCGACGTCGAGGGGCACGCCGTGGTGGTCTGGTCGCCGGAGACCGACCCCCGCCACGTCGCCGGTCTCGCCTCCACCCGTACCTACCCGCTGCGGTCCAGCTTCCGACCCTCCTACAACATGGCCGTCAACCTGGTCGGCACCGTCGGCGCGGAGCCGGCCCGGGCCCTGCTGGAGTCGTCCTTCGCGCAGTTCCAGGCCGACCGGTCGGTGGTCGGGCTGGCCCGGCAGGTACAGCGCAACACCGAGACCATCGAGGCGTACGGCGCCGAGGCCGCCTGCCACCACGGTGACTTCGATGAGTACTTCGCCCTGCGGGTGGCCATCGCCGACCGGGAGCGCGCCATCGCGCGGCAGGGCCAGACCCAGCGCAAGGCGGCGGCCGTGGCCTCGCTGGAGCGGTTGCGGGTGGGCGACGTGATCCGGGTGCCGTCGGGCCGTCGGGCCGGCCTGGCGGTGGTGCTCGACCCGGCCACCGGCGGCTTCGGCGAGCCCCGCCCGCTGGTGCTCACGCAGGACCGGTGGGCCGGGCGGGTCAGCCCCGGCGACTTCACCACCCCGGCCGAGGTGCTCGCCCGGATCCGGGTGCCCAAGCACTTCAACCACCGCTCGCCGGCGGCCCGCCGCGACCTGGCGGCCGAGGTCAGCGGCACCGGCCTCGATCGGCACGGCGGCCGGCGCGGTGGCCGCTCCCGGCAGGCGGTCGGCGAGGACCACCGGCTCAGCCAGCTCCGCACCGAGCTGCGCCGGCACCCCTGCCACGCCTGCCCCGAGCGGGAGGAGCACGCCCGCTGGGCCGAGCGGCGGCGCCGCCTGGAACGCGACACCGAGGAGCTGCGCCAGCGGGTGGCCGGGCGGACCGGCTCGCTGGCCCGTACCTTCGACCGGATCGTCGCGCTGCTGACCGCGCGCGGCTACCTGTCCGCCGACGGCGAGGTCACCGACGCCGGCCGGATGCTGGGTCGGATCTGGACCGAGGCCGACCTGCTGGTCGCCGAGTGCCTGCGCCGCAAGGTGTGGGACGGGCTCTCCCCGGCCGAGCTGGCCGCCGCTGTCTCGGTGGTGGTCTTCGAGGCTCGCCGGGACGTCGACGAGCGGGCCTCGCTGCCGCGCGGCGCGGTCGTCGACGCGGTTGACGAGACGCTGAAGCTGTGGGGCGACATCGAGGCGGACGAGGCCTCCCGGGGTTTGACGGTCACCCGTGAGCCCGACCTCGGCTTCGCCTGGCCGATCTACCGCTGGGCCCGCGGTGAGGCCCTCGCCAAGGTGCTCGCCAGCGGGCACCAGTTCGACGGCGAGATGCCGGCCGGCGACTTCGTCCGCTGGGCCCGCCAGGTGGTCGATCTGCTCGGCCAGCTCGCCGACTCGGGGGGCGCCTCCGCCGACCTGCGCTCCACCGCCCGGCAGGCGATCGCGGCGGTCAACCGCGGGGTGCTGGCCTACCACGCCGCCGCCTGATCATCACTTCCGGTCAGCGCGGCCGGAGAATCGACGCACCGCTCTGTCACTGTGACACCACCGCCCGGAACATCCGGGGGCGGTGTCACGCCGGTTCGGCGGCACCCCGATGATTGCCGAGGCGCAAGTGTTACGCGCCGGTAGCCCAACTGGGGGGAAGGCCGTCGTGGCAGAGATCAATCACTTCGAGTACGGGTGGATCACCCCCGCGCTCAGTTACGCGCTCTCCGTGCTCGGCTCGGCGCTCGGGCTGGTCTGCGCCGGGCGGATCCGGACCGCGACCGGCGCCGGCCAGCGGGCCTGGTGGGGGCTGCTGGCCGCGTGGGCACTGGGCGGTACGGCGATCTGGGCCATGCACTTCGTGGCGATGCTCGGCTTCGCCGTCACGGGCACCCGGATCCGGTACGACATCCCGCTGACCGCCGCCAGCACGGCGATCGCCGTGGCCGCCGTCGGCATCGGCCTGGCCATCGTGGGCACCGGCCGGCTCTCGGCGGTCCGGGTGATCGCCGGCGGCCTGTTCACCGGCGTCGGGGTGGCCGCCATGCACTACACGGGGATGGCCGCGCTCCGCCTGGACGGCACCCTCGACTACGACCGGGAGCGGGTCGCGCTCTCGGTGGCCATCGCCGTGGTGGCGGCCACGGTGGCGCTCTGGCTCTCGATGACCGTGCGCCGGGGCCTGGCCATCGCCGTCTCCGCCCTGGTCATGGGCATCGCCGTCAACGGCATGCACTTCACCGGGATGAGCGCCCTGTCGGTGCACCCGCACGAGCCGCGCGGCGAGCTGGCCGGCACCGCGGTGGGCGGCCTGCTGGTGCCGATCCTCCTGGCCGTGGTCCTCGGCGTCGTCGGGCTGGTCTACGCGCTGCTGGCGGCGCCGACCGACGACGACCGTGCCGGCCTCGCGTATCTGGACTCGCGGCGGGACGGGCTGCCGGAGGCCGACGCGGGGGAGCCCGCGCCGGACCCGGTCGGCCTGCGCGCCCGGTCCACCCTGGGGCAGCCGGGAACCCCGTTCCCGTCCCGCCGCCGCTGACCGCTTTCGGTCGGTCAGGGGGCGCGGGATCTATCGCTCGGTCAGCCGCGCGGCAGCGCGAGCGCGTCCACGAGGCGCCGGCACGACCCGGCCAGGTTCCACCGCTGCGCCAGCTCCAGCAGCCGGTCGGAATCCGCCGGCGCCGTGGGCAACGCGGTGGACAGTTCCGGCAGCGGCACGTCGAGGGCGACCCGGACCACCTTCGGCGCGACGGCCAGGTAGTCCCGGGCCGCGTTGAGCTTGGTGCGCAGCCCCGGGGCGAAGCCCGAGCCCGGGTCGTCCAGGGCGGCCAGGATGCCGGGCAGGCCGTCGTAGCGCTCGATGAGGCGGGCCGCCGTCTTCTCGCCCACCCCCGGCACGCCGGGCAGGCCGTCGCTCGGGTCGCCGCGCAGTGCCGCGAAGTCGGCGTAGCGGTCGGCGGGCACCCCGTAGCGGGCGCGGACCGCGGTGTCGTCGCAGTCGTCGAGCTTGGCCACGCCCCGGCCGACGTAGAGCAGGCGCACCTGGCGGGCGTCGTCGACGAGCTGGAACAGGTCGCGGTCGCCGGAGACCACCTCCACGGGGCCGGGCTGGGTCACCGAGAGGGTGCCGAGCACGTCGTCGGCCTCGTAGCCGGTGGCGCCGACCGCGGTGATGCCGAACGCGTCGAGCACCTCCAGGATCATCGGCACCTGCGGGGAGAGCGTGTCCGGCACGACCTCGCCGCCCTGCGGCGCGACCCGGTGTGCCTTGTACGACGGCAGCAGCTCCACCCGCCACGCCGGCCGCCAGTCGTAATCGAGCGCGCACACCATCCGGTCGGGCCGGCGGGTGCGCACCAGCTGGGCCAGCATGTCGAGGAAGCCACGCACGGCGTTGACCGGCTGGCCGTCGGCCGTCTTCGCCGCCGACTCGGGAATGCCGAAGTAGGCGCGGAAGTAGAGGCTCGGGGAGTCGATCAGCAGGATCGGGGGTCGGTTCGCCACGCCGACAGCCTGGCACACCCCACCGACGAGGTGGGGGACCGGCAACCCCACGCCGCTCGGGAAACCGGGGGGCGCGGGCGGCGTGCGGTGCGCAGACTGGCGGGGTGACGTTCGTACCCGGGCTGACCCTGGCGCACCGGTTCCACGACGAGGTGGTCGCCCCGCTGCTGGCCCGCCGGCTGCCCGGCCTGCGCTACGCGGCCGGGCTGCTCGACGGCGGCTCGGAGCTGCTCGGCCTGGACACGCCCCGGTCGACCGACCACGACTGGGGGCCGCGGACGCAGCTCTTCGTCGCCACGGCGGCCGAGGTGGCGCCGGTGCGGGCGGTCCTCGACGCGGAGCTGCCGACCGAGTTCCTCGGCTGGCCGACCCGGTTCACCGGCGGCCCGACCGTCCGGCTCGGCGTGGCCCGCGCCGACGGCGAGCGGCACGGGGTGAGCGTCGACGAGCTGGGGGCGTGGTTGCGCGACCGGCTCGGCGGGGATCCGCTGGCCGGGATGACGACGGCGGACTGGCTGGCCGCGCCCACGCAGCGGCTCGCCGAGCTGACCGGCGGGGCGGTGTTCCACGACGGGCTGGACGGGGCGCTCACCGCCGTCCGGGCCCGGCTGGCGTGGTATCCGGACGACGTCTGGCGGCACGTGCTGGCGGCCGGGTGGCAGCGGGTCGGCCAGGCCGAGCACCTGGCCGGCCGCTGCGCCGAGGTCGGCGACGAGCTGGGCAGCCGGGTGGTGACCGCCGGGCTGGCCCGCGACCTGATGCGGCTCGGCCTGCTGCTGCATCGCCGCTGGCCCCCGTACGCGAAATGGCTCGGCACGGTCTTCGCCACGCTGCCGGCGTCGGCGCCGCTGGTGGACGCACTGGCCACCGCCCTCGGCCCGGACGGGTGGCCCCGGCGGCAGGCCGGGCTGGTCCGGGCGCTGGAGACGGTCGCGACCTGGACCAACGACACCGGCCTGGCCGCGCCGGTCGACCCGGCCGCGCGACCGTTCCACGACCGGCCGTTCCTGGTTCTCGACGCCGAGCGGTTCACGGGCGCGTTGCGGGCCGCGATCACCGACCCGGTGCTGCGCGAACGCCCGCCGGTGGGCGGGGTGGACCAGTACCTCGACAACGTCGACGTGCTCACCCACCCGGACCGGGCCCGGCGGGTCGCCGCCGCCGTCCTCCCGGACTGAGCACCGACGGTCCGGCCGGCGACGAACCCGCGCAGGGCCCGCGCCGGCGCACAGCCGTCGAACGGAATCCACGCCGGGTCCGCCGCCGGCCGCCCGGGCGTCAGACGGAGCTCGCCGGAGCCTCCTGCCGGTGCCGCGCGAACTCCCACGGGTCGTGCGCGGAGACCACGTCGATCTGGTCCGGCTGCTCGGCGAGGAGGGCGCGGAGCCGGTCCACGTTGCGCAGCCGCAGCGGGCGGTCCGTCTCGACGGACGCCTGCAGGGCGTCGAACGCCGGCGGGGTCGGCGGCAGGCCGGCCTGGACCTCCCCGCGGTAGAAGTAGGCGTCGCCGGCGTGGACCAGCCACGCCGAGCCGCCGCCGGTGGGGCGTCGCACCGCCACGGCGACGTGTCCCGGGGTGTGCCCGGCCAGCGGCACCAGCAGGATCTCCGGCGGCAGGCCGGCGAGCTGCTGGACCCCGTCGAAGCCCAGCCAGCGCTCCCCGTCGGCGCCGGAGTAGGTGAGCCAGTGCGGGTCGTGCGCCCAGTGCGCCGACAGGTAGCGGTCGTGGCCGACGACGGTGGCGGCGTGGTGCTCGGCCTCGTGCAGGTGCACGCGCGCGTGCGGGAAGTCGGCGAGCCCGCCGGTGTGGTCCCGGTGCAGGTGGGTCACGACGACGTGGCGGACGTCGTCCGGCGCGTACCCGAGCCGCTGGACCTGGCGGACGGCGGTCTCCTCCGGGTCGAGGACGGGCTGGGCCCACGCGAGGAAGTCCGGCCCGAGCCGCCGCTGCGGGTCCCGGACGTCGAGCGTGCCGTAACCGGTCTCGACGAGCACCAGGCCGGCGGAGTCGGTCTCGACGAGCAGGCAGTGGCAGACTGCGGGCAACGGCCGGAGCGCGCCGTCCGGATCGGACGGCGGGGCGACCTCCCGCATGGATCCGCAGTTGAGATGGTGGATGCGCATGGTTCCCCCTGAGCTGGCGACGAACGGCCGTGCCGAACGCTAGGAGGCGGTCTCGTGACTCACCAAACGGTTGGCCACGACGGGGTGGATCTGCGCCGGCTCTGCTCCGGCCCGGACGCCCGCCCCGATCCGTCCTGCCCGGTCGAGGTCACCCTGGCCGCACTGCGCGGCCGCTGGACCGCCCTGGTGATCGGCGCGGTCGCCCGCGGGCCGCACTCGTTCACCGACCTCGCGCACGCGCTGCCGGCCCTGTCGGACAAGGTGCTGACCGATCGCCTGCTCCAGCTGACCGCAGCCGGCGTGATCGCCCGCCACCGGACCGCATCGTGGCCGCCCCGGGTGACCTACACGCTCACCGGGCGCGGCCGGGAGCTGCTGCCGGTGCTCCGGGCCATGTGGGACTGGGGCGCGGCGGAGGCCGGCTAGCGGGGCTCAGCGTGCGGCGACGGGCTCCGGGGCGGTCGGCTCGTCGATCCGCAGGTCGGTCAGGTCGCGCAGGCGGCGTACCGGGGACAGCAGCAGCGCCAGGGGAGCGAGCACGGTGGCGGCGGCGAAGCAGAACAGCGTGACCCGGGCGCCGGCCAGTCCGGCGAGCGCCCCGGCGAGCAGCCCGCCGACCGGGATGGCGCCCCAGGAGACGAACCGCACGGTCGCCATGACCCGGGACAGCAGCTCGGGCGGGCTCGCGGTCTGCCGGTAGGTGCGGGTGGTCACGCTGAGCACCACCACGCCGCCGGCGAAGACCACGTTGCCGGCCGCGAACGCCAGGTACGCGGGCCAGCCGACGCCCAACGGGACCACGAATGCGCCGCCGACGGACACCAGGCACGCGACCAGCAGCGACCGGGCGGTGCCCCACCGTCGGGTGATCCACGGGGTCAGGGTCGCGCCGACCAGCGAGCCGACCCCCTCGACCGCGAGCAGCACACCGACCAGCGCGGCCGGTGCGTGCAGCTCCCGGACCAGGTAGAGCGGGTAGACGGCGAGCTGCGCCCCGCAGACGAAGTTGACGGCCGTGGCCGTCCACATGGTCGGTCCCATCACCGGGTGGCGGGTGACGTACCGCCAGCCCTCGCCGATCATGGCGCGGACCGGGGGCCACCGGTCCGGAGCGTCGACCCGGCGCGCGGGCAGCGACCCGAGCAGCGCGGCGGAGACCAGGTAGCTGGCCGCGTCGACCAGCACGGCCGGCACCGCGCCGAGGGCCTGCACCGCCACGCCGCCCAGGGAGGGCCCGCTGAGCTGGGTGGCGGCGTGGGTGGCCGAGGTGAGGCTGTTGCGGGAGTGCAGCTGGTCGCGGCTCACGATGGCCGGTAGGAAGGTGGCGTTGGCGACGTCGAACAGCACGTTGGCGAAGCTGACCACCAGCGCCACGACGACCAGCTGGGCGACGGTGAGCCGGCCCCACCACCAGGCGAGCGGCACCGAGGCCACCGCGGCGGCCCGGGCCAGGTCGGCGCCGACCTGCGCGCCGCGCAGCGGCAGCCGCTGGACGATCACGCCGGCGGGCAGCCCGATCACCAGCCAGGCGACGTAGCTGGCGGCGGCCACCAGGCCCATCTCGAACGCGGACGCGTCCAGCACGGTCAACGCGGTCAGCGGCAACGCGACCGCACCGACCGCCGACCCCACCGAGCTGGTGGTGCCGGCGGTCCACCAGCGCCAGAACACCCCGGCCCCCTGCCCGACGGACATGCCGCCAACCCCCGATCCGAAGCCAGTGAGTTCCAATCTGAAACGGACTATAGTCGAGGCCTCGGGTCGAGCGGGAGGTGGGATGTGAGACGGGCGGACCTCGGCGACGCCGACTGCGGCATCGCGCAGGCGCTCGGCGTGCTGGGCGACTGGTGGACGGTGCTGATCGTGCGCGAGATCGCCGGTGGCGTCACCCGGTTCGACGGGCTCCAGCGCGAACTGGGCGTCAGCCGGCGCGCGCTCACCGAGCGGCTGGGTGGGCTGGTCGCGCACGGCGTGCTGCGCCGCGAGCCGTACTCGGTGCACCCGCCGCGCCACGACTACCTGCTCACGCCCAAGGGGGAGGCCCTGCTGCCGGTGCTGGTGGCCCTCCAGGACTGGGGGACCCGGCACGTGATGGGCGACGGAGCGCTGACCGCGACCGCCGACGCGGACTCGGCCGAGGCGCGCCGGGCGCACCGGCTGGTCGGCCGCCGCGTACCCCCGATGAGCCTGCCCAGGCACGACGGCGGCGCGGAGCCGCCGGCGGTGCCCGGTCGATGGACCGTGCTCTACCTCTTCCCGGGGGCGTTCGCGCCGGGCACGCCGGCCCTGCCGCCGGCCTGGGGCGAGATCCCCGGTGCCGCCGGGTGCACGCTGGAGTCCCGGACGTACGCCGACCGGCACCCGCTGTTCCAGGCGGCCGGGGCGGAGGTGCGGGGTGTCAGCACCCAGCGTCCGGACCAGCTCGCCGCGTTCGCGGCGCACGCGCGGCTGCCGTACCCGCTGCTGTCCGACGAGGACGGTCGGCTCGCCGCGGGCCTGCTGCTGCCCACCTTCCGGGCCGGTGGCGTGGCCCGGTTCAAGCGGCTCACCCTGCTGCTGGACCCGGAGGCGGTGGTGCGGGCGGTGCAGTTCCCGGTCACCGACCCGGCCGGTTCGGTCGACGAGATGCTCGCCGAGGTGCGCCGCCGCACCGCCGCCGACGCGGCCCCGGGGTCCCGCCGGTCCTGACCTGCGGCCGCCGGCGGTCTCACCGGGACCGGTGGGACGACGTCCAGCCCTGCCGTTGCAGCCGTTCGATGCCGTCCAGCAGCAGGTCCAGCGCGAACTCGAACTCGAACTGGTCGTCACAGCCCGGCCCCACGACCGATTCGTCGTCGTGGGACGCCGCCCTGGCGATCTCCGCCACGTGCGGGAACGCGGCCGCGACCTCCGGTGGGAAGTCGGCCGCCGGCGGTTCCGGGTCGGGCGTGCCGGACCGGCCGGCGCGCCGGGAGGCGTCGAACAACTCCTGGCTGAAGCCCAGGATCCGGCTGCCCATCGCGTGCATCACGTGGTGCGCGAGGTCGACGGAGAACCCGCCGGCCCGGAACGTCCCGATCATCGAGTCGAGGTAGGCCAGGATGGCCGGCGTCGCCGTGTTGCGGGATTCGATGGCGAGGGGCGCCCAGGGGTGGCGCAGCAGCATCTCCCGCGCCGAGAGGATGCGCCGGCGGACGGCCTGCTTCCAGTCGCCGCCGGCCACGGCTGGGTCGATCTCGCCGACGACCACGTCGATCATGCCGGCGAGCAGTTCGTCCTTGTTGGCCACGTGCTTGTAGAGGGCCATGGGGACGACGCCCAGATCCTGGGCGAGGTTGCGCATGCTGAGGGACTCGATCCCGGCCTCGTCGGCGAGCGCGACGGCGGCGCGCAGGACCCGGTCCCTGCTCAGCGGCGTCCGGCGCAGCGTCTCAGCCTGCTCGGGCATCTCGCTCCTCGTCTTCCGGCGACGGTGCAAACCATAACGCCCTTGACGGGTGTACGCCGTACACCTACCGTGAGTGTACGGCGTACACCTAGGAGGGGACAATGAAGGCGATCGTTCAGGACCGGTACGGGCCCCCGGAGACGCTCGCCCTCGCGGAGGTGGACACGCCGGTGCCCGCCGCCGGCGAGGTGCTCGTGCGGGTGGAGGCCGCCGCGCTCAACGCGTACGACTGGCACGCCATGCGCGGCGACCCGCGGCTGGCGCGACTGTCGATGGGCCGGTCCCGTCCGCGGGCCCGCGTCCGTGGCCGCGACTTCGCGGGCCGCGTCGAGGCCGTGGGCGCCGACGTCCGGCAGGTGCGCCCGGGCGACGCCGTCTTCGGCGACCTCGGCGAGGCCAACGGCGCGTTCGCCGAGTACGTCTGCGTGCCCGCGACCCAGGTCGCGCCGAGGCCGGCGAACCTGACCCCGCAGCAGGCGGCCGCCCTGCCACTGGCCGGCATCACGGCGCTCATGGGGCTGCGCGACGTCGCGCGGGTCGAGCGCGGCCACCGCCTGCTCATCAACGGCGCCTCCGGCGGCGTCGGCACCCTGGCGGTCCAACTCGCCAAGGCGCTCGGTGCGACCGTGACCGCAGTGTGCAGCACCCGCAACGTGGACCTGGTCCGCTCGCTGGGCGCCGACCACGTCGTCGACTACACCCGCGACGACTTCGCCCGCGACACCCGCCGGCACGACGTCGTGTTCGACCTGGTGGGCAACCGCTCGCTCACCGCGCTCCGGCGGGTCCTGACCCCGACCGGGACGCTGGTGCTCTCCGGCGGGGGCGTCTACCGCGGCGGGAGTCTCGTCGGACCGGTCTGGCTCATCGCGCGGGGGCGGCTGCTGGCGCCCTTCGTCCGGCAGCGCATCGTCATCCTCGCGACGGCACCCAGCCGGCCGCACCTCGACGCGCTCCGGGCCCACGCCGAGGCCGGCCGCCTCACCCCGGTGATCGACCGGACCTATCCGCTCCGGGAGGTGCCCCAGGCCATGCGGTACCTCGAAGGAGAGCACGCGCGGGCGAAGGTCGTCATCGCCGTCTAGACGCCGGCGCCCGGCTCTCCGGGGCGCCACTCGTCGGCCAGCAGCGACCAGACCTCGATGTCGAGCCGTTCGCCGAGGAAGGGGAACGCCGCGCGCAGCACGCCCTCGCGGGTCATGCCCAGTCGCTGCGCCACCGCCCGGCTCCGTGCGTTGTGCGGCACGGTCCGCCATTCCACCCGGGCCAGACCGCGCTCGCCGACCGCCCAGTCGATCATCCGCTGGGCGGCCCGGGTCACCAGCCCCTGCCCCTCGGCCTCCGGCGCGAGCCAGACTCCGATCTCGCAGACTCCCGCCACGGCGTCGAAGGTACGGAACAGGGTGCCGCCCACCAGCTCGCCGTCCAGCCGAATGCCGTGGATGGAGCCCGCGTCGCGGGCCTGCGCGTCGGCGTAGCGCTGGAGGAACGCGCGGGCGGTGTCGGTGTCGGTGATCGTGTGCGCCCACGGCAGCCAGGGCGCGAGATGGGTGCGGGTGCGTGCCACGAAGTCGGCGAACTCCGCCGCCTGCCACGGGGCGAGCGGCTGCAGGCTGGCGCGGTCGGTGAGGGGAAGAGAGAACACGGTGCTCCCAAGGTGCGTACCGAACGTTTGTTATGTACTCTAGCCGCATGCCGGCACGAGGTGACCACGAGGCCCGCCGCGCCGACGTCTCGGCGGCGGTGTGGCAGGTGCTGGCCGCCCGCGGGTTCGGCGGGCTGACCCTGCGGGCGGTCGCCGCCGAGATGGGCGTCTCCACCGGCCTGCTGACGCACTACTTCCCGAGCAAGCGGGCCCTCGTGCGGCACGCCGTCGACGTGGCCGAACGCCAC
The DNA here is from genome assembly GCF_900091435.1 of Micromonospora chaiyaphumensis. GTDB lineage: Bacteria > Actinomycetota > Actinomycetes > Mycobacteriales > Micromonosporaceae > Micromonospora > Micromonospora chaiyaphumensis. Next base: position 67,933 of record NZ_FMCS01000007.1, on the reverse strand, counting down.
ACCGACGCGCGCGAGCGCCACGCCGCGGCGGGGGAGGGCCGGCCGGCGCTGCGCGCCGCGCTGCTCGACGTGCTGCCGCTGACCGCCGAGGCGACGGTGATGAGCCGGGTCTGGGTCAGTTACTGGGACGGTGCTCTCGCCGACGAGGAGTTCGCCGCCGACCAGTGCCGCCGCTACGACCGGTGGCGCGCGCGGCTGCGGTCTCAGGTGGACGCCGCGCTGCGCCGGGCGCCCGCCGGGCCGGACGCCGACCCCGCCGACCTGGCGGCCACCTGCGCGGCCTTCGCGCACGGCCTGGTCGTGCAGGCGCTCTTCGACCCGGCCGCCTTCCCCGCGTCCCGGCAGGTGGCGCTGCTCGACCGCTTCCTCGCCGGGCTGTTCCCGGCCTGACGGGCCGGCTCGACGGCGCCCGCTGCACGGTCGCCTGAGGACTGGCCGGCGGCCGTCGGGAGGTGCCCTCCCGACGGCCGTCCCACGGTTAGTTCCGGACTTTTCACAAGGCGCGAAAAAAGGGGTGCGGAGGCGATCGAGGAATTGACATGCGCCGCTGTCCGGCGAAAGGGTCCAGCGGAACAGGTGCCCGCAACACCGCGGTAACCCGTTCGTCGTTCCGCTCCCCACCACCCCCGCCACGGAGACGCCCATGTCACCCGCCCCGCCGCACCTCAGCCCACCCCGCCCGCCGCTGCGCCGGCTGCTCGCCATGCTGGCCGCGCTGCTCGCCACCGTGGCACTGGTGGCCCCGCCGTCCCCGGTCCGGGCGGCCGATCCGCTGCTCTCGCAGGGGCGGCCCACGACCGCCTCCTCGGTGGAGAACGCCGGCACCCCGGCCGGCAACGCCACCGACGGCAACACCGGCACCCGGTGGGCCAGCGCCTTCGCCGATCCCCAGTGGATCCAGGTCGACCTGGGCGCGACCGCCACCGTCTCCCGGGTCACCCTCGTCTGGGAGGCCGCGTACGCGCGGGCGTACCAGATCCAGACCTCGACCGACGGCGCCACCTGGACCACCGTCTTCAGCACGGCGGCCGGCGACGGCGGCACCGACGACCTCACGGTCACCGGCACCGGCCGCTACGTGCGGATGACCGGCACCGCCCGGGCCACCGCCTACGGCTACTCGCTGTGGGAGTTCCAGGTCTACGGCGCCACCGGCGGCGGCAGTGGTTGCGACACCGCGACCAACGCGGCGCAGGGCCGGCCGGCCACCGCCTCGTCCAGCGAGAACGCCGGCACCCCCGCCGCGGCGGCGGTCGACGGCAGCGCCACCACCCGCTGGGCCAGCGCCGCCAGCGACCCCCAGTGGCTCCAGGTCGACCTCGGCAGCGTCCGTACCCTCTGCCGGGTCGTGCTGAGCTGGGAGGCCGCCTACGGGCGGGCGTACCAGATCCAGACCTCGACCGACGGCGCCGCCTGGACCACCGTGTACGCCACCACCACCGGAGACGGCGGGACCGATACCCTCACCGTCAGCGGCTCCGGCCGCTACGTGCGCATGTACGGCACCGCCCGGGCAACCGGCTGGGGTTACTCGCTCTGGGAGCTCACCGTGAACACCGCCGGCGGCGGCACCATCCCGGGCGGCGGCTCGCTCGGGCCGAACGTGCTCACCTTCGACCCGTCGATGTCGAGCGCGAGCATCCAGAGCCAGCTCGACGCGGTCTTCCGCACCCAGGAGTCGAACCAGTTCGGCACCCAGCGGTACGCCCTCCTGTTCAAGCCCGGCGACTACTCCGGCATCAACGCGCAGATCGGCTTCTACACCTCGATCATGGGGCTCGGCCGGAACCCCGGCGACGTCCGGATCCACGGTGACGTCACCGTCGACGCCGGCTGGTTCAACGGCAACGCCACCCAGAACTTCTGGCGGTCGGCGTCCAACATGCAGGTGTTCCCCTCGGCCGGGTTCACCCGGTGGGCCGTCTCCCAGGCCGCGCCGTTCCGCCGGATGGACATCCAGGGCGACCTCAACCTCGCTCCGAACGGCTACGGCTGGGCCAGCGGCGGCTACATCGCGGACAGCCGGGTCACCGGCGTGGTCCAGCCGTACTCGCAGCAGCAGTGGTACACCCGGGACAGCAACGTGGGCGGCTACCTCAACGCCGTGTGGAACGTGACCAGCTCCGGCGTGGTCGGCGCACCGGCCACCAGCTTCCCCAACCCGGCGTACACCACCCTGGCGCAGACCCCGGTGAGCCGCGACGTCCCCTACCTCTACCTCGACGGCAGCGGCAACTACCAGGTCTTCGTCCCGTCCACCCGGACCAACGCCAGCGGCGCCTCCTGGCTGGGCGGCGCGACGCCCGGCACCTCGGTGCCGCTGAGCCAGTTCTACGTCGCCAAGCCGGGCGACTCCGCCGCCACCATCAACGCGGCCCTGGCACAGGGGCTGAACCTGCTCTTCACGCCGGGCATCTACCCGGTCAGCCAGACCATCACGGTCAACCGGCCCGGCACCGTGGTGCTCGGCATCGGCTACCCGACGCTGATCCCGCAGAACGGCGTCACCCCCATGACCGTCGCCGACGTCGACGGCGTCCGGCTGGCCGGGCTGCTCTTCGACGCCGGCCCGACCAACTCGCCGGTGCTGCTCCAGGTCGGCCCGGCCGGCTCGACCGCGAGCCACGCCGCCAACCCGACCTCCATCCAGGACGTCTTCTTCCGCATCGGCGGCGCCGGCGCGGGCAAGGCCACCACCAGCCTCGTGGTCAACCAGAACGACGCGCTCATCGACCACATCTGGGCCTGGCGCGGCGACCACGGCACCGGCATCGGCTGGACCGTGAACACCGCCGACACCGGCCTGATCGTCAACGGCAACAACGTCACGGCGCTCGGGCTCTTCGTCGAGCACTACCAGAAGTACGAGGTGATCTGGAACGGCAACAACGGACGGACGATCTTCTTCCAGAACGAGCTGCCGTACGACCCGCCGAGCGCCTCGGCCTGGATGAACGGCTCGCGGGTCGGCTACGCCGCGTTCAAGGTGGCCGACGCGGTCACCTCGTTCGAGGGCTGGGGAATGGGCAGCTACTGCTACTTCAACGTCGACCCGACCATCGCGGCGTACCACGGCTTCGAGGCGCCGACCCGGGCCGGCGTGCGCTTCCACAGCCTGCTCACCGTCTCGCTGGGCGGCAACGGGTCGATCACCCACGTCATCAACGACACCGGCGGCACCGCGCAGGGCACGAACACCGTTCCCGTGAACGTGGTCAGCTACCCGTGACCGTGCCGGGGGCGGTGGGGAGACCTGCCGCCCCCGCGCATGACGGGAGCCCCGGCGGGTACGCGACCCCGAACGGGGAAACCAGCGGGAACGGAGGAACGGGATGAAGGTCCGAAGCTCCCTGCGCGCGCTCAAGCGCAAGGCCAACTCGATCGTGGTACGCCGCCGCGGCAAGGTGTTCGTGCTCAACAAGGCGGATCCCCGGCAGAAGGCCCGGCAGGGCTGACCGGATGGCCGACATCCTCATCACCGGGGCCGGCAGCGGCCTCGGCCGGGGCGCCGCGCTCGGCCTGGCCCGGGCCGGCCACCACGTCATCGCCGGCGCCGAGATCTGGCCCCAGGTGCGCGACCTGCGCGCCGAGGCCGAGCGTGCCGGCGTCACCCTCGACGCGATCAAGCTGGACGTGACGGACCCGGCCGACCGCGCCGCCGCCCGGCGCCACCGGGCCGACATCCTGGTGCTCAACGCCGGCGTCCAGGAGGCGGGGGCCGTGGTGGAGATCCCGATGGACCGGGTGCGCCGGTCCTTCGAGGTGAACGTCTTCGGCCACCTGCACCTCGCGCAGGACCTCGTGCCGCCGATGCTGGAGCGGGGCGCGGGCAAGGTCGTCTGGGTGTCCTCCGCGGTCGGCATCCGCACCCGGCCGTTCATCGGCGTCTACGCCGCCACGAAGCACGCCATCGAGGCGCTCGCCTGGGCCATGAAGGGCGAGCTGGAACCGCGCGGCGTCCGGGTCGCCGTGATCAACCCGGGCCCCTACCGGACCGGCTACAACGACACCGGGGTCGAGGCCATGTTCCAGTGGTGGGACCCCTCCACCGCCCTGCTGGACCGGCCGGACTTCGCCGACTACCTGGAGCACCAGCGCGACCCGGGGGAGATGGTCGAGGAGATGGTCCGGGTGATCCCGGCCGACCGGCATCCGTTCCGGACGGCGTACCCCGATCAGCTCCGGGAGCAGCTCAGGGAGTTCGAGTCGCAGGTCTGGGACGCGACGACGTGACCTCGGCCGCCTCGTCGGCACGCCGCTCCGGGGCCAGCAGCCGTTCGGCGGCGAACCGCACCAGCGGCCGGTAGATCCGGGCGGAGTCGGCCAGCGAGGAGAAGTGCGACGAGGAGTTGCCGGCCTGGTAGCGGGTGGCGATGGGGACCTGGGCGATCGGCAGCCCGGCCCGGGCGGCGAACAGCAGCACGTTCATCTCGTACTCGAACCGCTCGCCGGGAACGGTCCCCAGCCAGCCGAGCAGTCCGGCCGGGTAGGCCCGTAGCCCGGTCTGGGTGTCCCGCACGTGGCGGCCGGTGGCGACGCGGAATGCGGCCCGGGTCATCGCGTTGCCGAACCGGCTGCGCAGCGGCACCTCGCCGTCGAAGCGGCGCACGCCCAGCGCCGGCGCGCCGGTGTCGCGCATCCGGTCGGCGACCCGGACGACGTCGGGGATCAGGTGCTGCCCGTCGGCGTCCACGCACACCACGTCCCGCCCCGGGTGGTGGCCCGTGACGTACCGGAAGCCGGTCTTCAGCACGATGCCCTTGCCCCGGTTGACCCGCCGCCGCAGGACGGTGGCGCCGCGGTCGCGGGCCGCCGCGAGCACCCCGGCGGCGGCCGGGCCGCTGCCGTCGTCGACGACGAGTACGTGCGCCGCGGGCAGCGCGGCGGCCACGTCGTCGACGAGCCGCGGCAGGCGGTCCCCGGGTCGGTACACCGGCACCAGCACGATCACGGAACCTCCCGGGTGGACCCGTCGCCGCCGGCCCGCCGTCGGGGCCGATCGACGGTCGTCCTTACCCGCGGCGCCGGCCGGCGAATCCGCGCCGGTCCGGGAACAGGTCCGAGATCCGCTGCGCCGCGCGGGACAGGCCGCGTTCCCGGCGCAACAGCGCCTCGGGGGTACGCAGGCCGAGGTAGCACAGGCGGCTGGCCGCCCGGGCCACCCGCTCGTGGCGAGCGGGCACCGGGTCGGGCGCGGTCACCGGCACGTCCAGCAGCGCCGCGCCGGAGAGCCCGAGCACCTTGCCGGCCAGGAACCGGATCCGGGGCAGGTGCCACGGGTGGGAGACCAGCCCGAGCGGCCGGGCCGGGGTGTGGTCCGGCCCGGCGAGCAGTCCGTCCTGGACGGTGTGCGCCAGGTTCTGCAGGGTGGTCCGGGACCGGGTCTCGGCGTGCAGCCGGGCGTACCCGTCGAGGCCGGCGTCGCGGGCCAGGGCCAGCATCAGCTCGCCCTCCCGGCACCCGGCGGGCGGCTCCGGCGTGCCGGCGGGGCCGTGCGGCCATCCGCCGGTGAACACCACCCGGGCACCGGCGGCACGCCGGAACTCGGCGGCGTGCGCGCGGACGTACCCGATGGCGGCCGCGACCCGGGCGGCGCTTTCCGCGGTGAGCCGGTAGCCGCCGTCGCCCGCCACCACCCCGCGCCCGAACACCAGCAGCACGGTCGCGGTCGGCGTCACCCGACCCACGGTACGCCGGCCGGCGGTCAGTCCTCGTCGGCGCCGGGTGGCCAGGGCGGCTGGCCGACGCCGGTGATCCGTACCCCGCCCCACGGGTCGGCCTCGGCGAGCCGGCCCCGGGCGACCCGCTCGCCGACCCGGACCTCGACGTCGCGCCGGCCGGAGCGGAGCAGCCGCAGCATGCGCGGCTCCGGCTCGATCCGGCCCGCCCAGTGGTAGCGCCCGTCGACCGGCTCCCAGCGCCCGCTGGCGTGCAGCCGGACCGTGGTGCCGGCGATCTCGGCCGGGCCCTGCCAGCTCACGGCTCGATCCGCTCGTGCGCGCGGGTCAGTTCGTGAGGCAGGTCGGCGCCGCGCCGGACTCCCTCGATGCCGCTCCAGAGCAGGGTGGTCAGGTAGTCGGTGAGGGCCGCCCGGCGGATCGGCTGGCCGTGGGTGGCCCACCAGTCGCCGACCGCCTGCACGAAACCGACAAGCCCGTACGCCCAGGGTTCGGCGGGGCCGGCGTCGAGCCCGAGCGCGCGCAGCCGGTCGCCGATGACCCGGGCCAGGCCGGTGGCCACCTGCCGGCTGGTGCCGGCCACCACCTGCTGGATGCCGGGATGGCCGGCCTCGTGCAGCAGGAACCGGTAGAGCGTCGGCTCGGACTCGATGACGCTCAGGTAGGCGTCGATGGTCGCCTCGACCAGGGCGCGCTCCTCGCGGACCCGTTCGACGGCGGGGGCCACGGCGTCGACGACCCGGGCGGCCACCACCTCGCTGACGGCCAGCCAGAGCTGCGCCTTGTCGGCGAAGTAGCGGTAGAGCACCGGCTTGCTGACCCCGGCCGTGGCGGCGACCTGGTCCATGTCGACGGTCGGCCCGTGCCGCAGCAGTGCCTGCACGGCCGCGCCGATCAACTCCTGGCGCCGCTGCTCGCGGTGGCCGGCCCAGCGGTCCCGCCGGCCGGTGGGCCGGGCCGTGGGCGGCTCCGGGGTGCCGTCCGGGCCATTGACATCCGTGGAGGTGCGTCGCATGCTACCACTCGTAACAGTTACTCGAAGTTACGTCAACTGTGGAGGGGTCATGGAGGGGACGCCGGCCGGATTCCCGCGCGAGGCGGTGGCCACCCGCCTGCTCGCCGCCTCGGTGCGCACGAGCTACGACCCCGTCGTCGACATCGACTGGTCGGCACCGCCCGTCACCGGGGCCTACTGGATGCCGCCGCAGCGCAGCAGCCTCTACGGCACGGAGCTGTGGGCGGGGCTGAGCGAGGAGCAGCGGATCGAGCTGACCAAGCACGAGGTGGCCAGCGCGGCGAGCGCCGGGTTGTGGTTCGAGACGATCCTCATGCAGATGCTCATCCGGCACTACTACGACGCCGACCCGACCACCCGGCACGCCCAGTACGCGCTCACCGAGGTCGCCGACGAGTGCCGGCACTCCATCATGTTCGGCCGGCTCATCGAGGCCATGGGCTGCCCGGTCTACCGGGCCGATCCGTTCGACCACCTGCTCGGGCGCTGGCTCAAGGCCACCGCCACCGGCCCGCGGATGTACGCGGCGATCCTCATCGCCGAGGAGATCCTCGACGCGTTCCAGCGCGAGGCCATGGCCGACGAGTCGATCCAGCCGCTGATCCGGATGGTGTCCCGGATCCACGTGGTCGAGGAGGCCCGGCACGTGCGCTTCGCCCGGGACGAGCTGACCCGCCAGGTCGAGGCGGCCGGCCCGCTCGGGCTGGCCTACGCGCGGCTGGTGATCGGGCGGGCGGCGTACTCGATCACCCGCCGGCTGGTCAACCCACGCGCGTACGCCGCGGTCGGCATCCCGCCGGCCGTCGGGGTGGCCGCGGCCCGGTCCAACCCGCACTGGCGGGCCACCCTGCGCTGGTCGGCCCAGCGCATCGCCGACCACCTGACCGAGCTGGGGCTGGTCGCCGGGCCCGGCCGGGCGCTCTGGCGCCGGGCCGGCCTGCTCGGGGACTGACCGACGGCGGCCCGCCCGGGGAGGGCCACCGCCGGTCGCGCCGGTCAGGAGGTGGGGAAGTTGTCCGGAGTGCGGATGCGGCTGCGCATGAAGTTCCCGGAGTCGGTGAGCACCGCGGTGCCGGCGTAGCTGCCGCCCGCGCAGGTGCCCGGCCGGAACGCCGCGCTGCCCTCACTCGCGTCGGAGTACGTCCAGTTCGCGTAGCTGATCTTCAGCCGGTCCAGCAGGTCGAGCCACGCGGTGCTGCTGGCCGTGTCGACCGCGCCGTCGCCGGTGTACGTCACCGTGCCGAACTCGGTGACGAACAGCGGCAGCCGGGCGGCGGCCCGCTGCACCTCGTTGCGGTAGTTGTCCTTGTGCGACGCCGCGTAGAAGTGGAACGTGTACATGATGTTGTCGGCCCGCACCGGATTGTTGACGATCTCGTCGGAGTTGCCGCCCTCGGAGACGCCCAGCGACGACCAGCCCCGGGTGCCGACGATGACCACGGCGTCCGGGTCGTTCGCCCGGATCACCGGGATGACCTGCTCGGCGTAGTTCCGGATGGTCGACCAGCTCACGCCGTTCGGCTCGTTGGTGATCTCGTAGATCACGTTGTTCTTGGCCGCGTTGCGGGCCGAGACCGCCGCGAAGAAGGTCTTCGCCCGCTCCAGGTTGTACGTCGGGTCACCCGGGGTCAGCGTGTGGAAGTCGATCAGCGCGTACAGGCCGCGGGCGGCCGCCTTGTCCACGAGGGTGTTGACCTGGTTGGTGAAGCCGGCCGGGTTGGTCTCGTAGCCCTGCTCCTGCACGTACATCGAGATGCGGAACAGGTCGGCCTGCCAGTCGTTGGCCAGCGCGTCGAGCGAGGCGTCGTTGTAGCAGTTGGCGAACCACTGCAACCCGTGGGAGCTCATGCCGCGCAGCTGGATCGGCCGGCCGTACTGGTTGCAGAGGTTGACCCCGCACACCCGCAACTGACCGTTGATCGCCACCGGGGTGGTGCCGGTGGGCGGGGGCGTCGTCGGGGGCGGCGTGGTCGGTGGCGGGGTGGTGGGCGGGGGAGTGGTGGTGGGTGGCGGCGTCGTGGGCGTCGTGGTCCCGCCGGTGCACGCCGTCCCGTTCAGGGTGAACGCCGTGGGGGACGGGTTGGCGCCGGTCCAGGAGCCGTTGAAGCCGACGGTGGTGCTCGCGCCGGTGCCGAGGGAGCCGTTGTAGCTCATGCTCCGCGCGGTGACGGCGCTGCCGCTCTGCTGCCAGGTCGCCGACCAGCCCTGGGTGACGCGCTGGCCGGCGTCGGGGAAGCTGAAGCCCAGGGTCCAGCCGTTCACCGGGTCGCCGAGGTTCTTGACGGTGACCGTGGCGGTGAAGCCGCCCTGCCACGAGTTGGTGGTGTACGTGACGGCGCAGCCGGTCGCCGCCATCGCGTTCGTCGACGGCAGGACGGCCGTCGCGGCCAGGGCCAGCGCACCGACGGCGCCGCCCACGAGGAGGTGCCGCCGGGACGGGCGGGGGATCGAGAACATGCGGGATCGTCCCATCTGGTGGGTGGTTGGTGGACGGTGCCCGTCGTGAACTCGCCCGGAAAGTCCGACGCGGCAGGTTCGGGAGCGCTCCCACGCCGAGGGTAGAGGTGGACGCCGATCCATGCAACCGCCTCAGCGACCGCGGCGCCGCCCGGCGCGCAGCCGGAGCGCGTTGCAGACGTCGAACACCCCGGACACGTCCCAGGCCAGCTCGCCGGCGACCCGCCGGGTCTCCGCGTCGGCCACCATCCCGGCCAGGATCACCACCCGGTTCTGCACCGTGACGGTGATCTGCTGCCGCCGGGTGGTCCAGTCGATGCTCAGCCGCTGCGCCACCAGGGCGGCGAGCCGCACGTCCGCACCGTCGGGCGCGGGCTGCCCGTCCTCGGCGAACGGGAAGTCGGGGAACGGCCAGGGCATCACGAGGCGCGCGCTCCTTCCGCGGGTTCGCGGCTCTCCACCGCCGTCTCGGACCGGCGGGCCGGCACCGCCCGGACCGACCCGGCCAGCGCCCCGGCGCGGCTGTCGAAGACCGCGAAGACCCCGTCCAGCCGCATGGTGTGCAGCACGGTGCGCACGAACCGGGACGGCGCCACGAGGCACAGCCGCCGCCCGTCCCGCCGGGTCTCCTGCCGGGCCCGCACCAGCAGCCCGAGCCCGGCCGAGTCGATCACCTCGACCGCGCTGAGGTCGACCAGCACGCGGTCGCCCACCGTGACGGCCTCGGCCAGCGCCCGGCGTACCGGCTCGGCGGCGTCGGCCTCGGGGACGGCCGGGGCTCCGCCGACCTCGTCCAGGTCGTCGACGCCCAGGCCCCCGTCCGCCACGGTGGCCCGGGCGCTGCACCGCGGGCAGTGGTGGGGCCCGGAGGCGAAGGGCGAGCCGGCCCAGCCGTTCTCGAACACCAGCGTCCAGACCACCTCGGCGTCGGGCAGGGTGCAGCCGGTGCCCCTGACGCTGTCACCGCAGGTGTCGCAGATGAGCAGCATCAGGTGCTCCGCCGGTACGACCGTCACGATCCCTCCTCCCGTCGCACGCCCGGTCGGGGCGGCGGTTGCTTCCCGGGCGCCGGGCGCCCCGCGGCCAGCACCGCGAGGACGACCGCCGCGGCGGCGAAGCCGGACTCCACGACCAGCGGCCACACCGCCGGCCCGCCGGGCGCGGTGTCCACGAGGCCCGCGACGATCGCGCCGAGCAGCGCGGCGGCCACGCCGAGCGCGAGGGTCAGCCAGACCGGCGCGGCCGTGCGCCCCGGCACGACCAGGCGACCCACCGCGCCGACGGCGAGCCCGACGACGAGCGCCCCGACCAGCGTGCTGCCCTCCACGGTTCCTCCCTCGCCGGTCCCGGTGTCCGGTTCCGGCTCCCACCCTCCGTAAGGACCGTGGAGGGTATCCCGCGGTTGTATGACAGTTCCATGACAAAAGCCGGGAACGGCGGACGCGGTTGGGCGACGTGGGGGCGGGCGGTCATGATGCGCATATGACGGCCGTACTGGTGATCGAGGACGACGACCGTATCCGGCTCGCACTGCTGCTCGCCCTGGAGGAGGAGGGCTACTCCGCGTCCGGAGCGGCGACCGCCGAGGAGGGGTTGCGCCGGCAGCGGGAGGAGCCCGCCGACCACGTGCTGGTGGACCTGATGCTGCCCGGCCTCGACGGGTTCGAGTGCATCCGCCGGCTGCGCCGCGACGACGACGTCCCGATCGTGGTGGTCAGCGCCCGCGACGACACCCACGACATCGTCGCCGCGCTGGAGGCCGGGGCCGATGACTACGTGGTCAAGCCGGTGGCGATCAAGGAGCTGTCCGCCCGGCTGCGGGCCCTGCGCCGGCGCGGCCGGGTCCTGACCGACGCCGTCCCCGCCCAGGTCTTCGGTGACCTGGAGATCAGCGCCGAGGCCGGCGAGGTCCGCCGCGCCGGCCGGCCCGTCGCGGTGACCCGCACCGAGTTCCGGCTGCTCTGCGAGCTGGCCGAGCACGCCGGCCGGGTGCTGTCCCGCCAGCAGTTGCTGCGCCGGGTCTGGGGGTACGAGACCGGCGACGAACGGCTGGTCGACGTGCACGTGGGCCGGTTGCGGCAGAAGATCGAGCCGGACCCGGCCAACCCCCGGCACCTGGTCACCCTCCGCGGCCTCGGCTACAAGCTCCAGCGATGACCCGCCTCGGACTGCGCGCCCGCGTGACCGCCGCGTTCGCCGTCGGCGCGTTGCTGCTCGCCGCGGTGATGGCCCTCTTCTCGTACGACCTGACGCGCCGCTCGCTGCTCGACGAGCGGGAGCGCACCGCCGTCCGGGCCGCCTACTACGACGCCGCGGTGGTCCGGTCCGGGCTGGACACCGGGACTCCGGACGTGGTGGCGGTCCTGCGCTCCCTGGACACCGGCAGCAGCCGCCGCCCGTTGCTGCACCTGCGCGACGGCTGGTACGCCCGCACCGCCGACGTCGGGGCCGGCTCGGTCCCGGTGGAGCTGCAACGCATGGTCGCCGCCGGCCAGCCGGCCGTGCAGCGGGTCCGGCTGGACGGGCAGCCGACCCTGCTGGTCGGCGTCCCGCTCGCCGGCGAGCTGGGCTACTACGAGCTGACCTCGTTGCGCGAGGTCGAGGGGACCTTCCAGGTGGTCGGGCTGGCACTGACCGCGGTGGCCATCATGGTCGCCGGGGCCGGCGCCGCCCTCGGCTGGTACGCGACCCGGCACAGCGTCCGGCCGCTCACCGCGGTCGCCGACGCCGCCGAGCGGATCGCCGCCGGCGACTTCGCCACCCGGCTCGACCCCACCACCGACCCGGACCTCACCCGGCTCTCCACCTCGTTCAACCACATGGTCGACCAGCTGGTACGGCGGATCGAGCGGGACCGCCGGTTCGCCGCCGACGTCAGTCACGAGTTGCGCTCCCCGTTGCAGACCCTGGCCGCCGCCGCGAGCGTGCTGACCCGCCGCCAGGAACACCAGGACGCGCGCACCGCGACCGCGGCGGGACTGGTGGCCGACGAGGTGGCCCGGTTCCAACGCCTGGTGGACGACCTGATCCAGTTGGCCCGCACCGAACAGCCCGCGCACCGCGACACGGTCGACGTGCCCGCGCTGGCCCGCGCCGCCTGCCGGGAGCGGGCGCTGCCGGAGAGCCTCGTCGAGGTGGCCGCCGGCACCCCGGCCCAGTGGCGGGTCGACCGGCGCCGGGTCGAGCAGATCCTGCTCAACCTGCTCGACAACGCCGTGCGCTACGGCGGCGGCCCGGTCGCCGTACGCCTCGGGCTGCACGACGGGATCGGCGTGCTGGAGGTCGACGACGAGGGGCCGGGCGTGCCGGAGGCCGACCGGGAGGTCATCTTCGACCGCTTCGTCCGGGGCCGGGCCGCCCACGCGCGGGCCGGCACCGACGGCACCGGCCTGGGCCTCGCCCTGGTGGCCCAGCACGCCGCCGCGCACGGCGGGCACGCGGCCGTGGTCGACCGCGACCGGGGCGCCCGGTTCCGGGTCGAGCTGCCGGGGGCCGGCGGATGACCCGGCGACTGCTTCCGGTGCTGCTCGCCGCCGCGCTGCTCGGCGGCTGCGGGGTGCCGGTCGACGACGAGCCCCGGCGGGTCCAGCCGCCGCCGGGCGGCTTCCCGACGCCCGCCGGCACGGCGACGGCCGAACCGGACGGGCGGGTGGACGAGCCGCTCTGCTTCGTCCGGGGCGACGGGCTCGCGGCGGCCACCCGCCGGGTCGACGGCCTGCCCGGCGTGGACGCCCACCTGCAACACCTGCTGGCCGGGCCGGACGGCGCCGAGCGGGACCGGGGGCTCGCCACCGCCCTGCCGGGCACGGTCGCGGTGGCCGGCGCCACCCTGACCGGCACCGTGGCCACCGTCGACGTGCGGCAGGCCGGCGAGGAGACCGGCCGCAACGACGAGATCCTCGCCTTCGGGCAGATCGTCTGCACCCTGACCCAGCGCCCCGACGTCGACAGCGTCGCGTTCCGCCGGGACGGGCAGCCGCTGGAGGTGCCCCGGGCCGACGGCAACGTGTCCTCGCTGCCGCTCACCGCCGCCGACTACCGGCCGCTGCTGGGCCGCTGACGGGGCCGAAGTGGTGGCGGCCACACACATATGTCCGCTCCTGAGGCAAATCGCCATCGTCCGTTCGGTTGATTAGGTGACGGACTTTGGTCTAGGGTGGCTGGCACGACCGGTGCTCAGGAGGCACCCGTTCTCCTCAGGACAGGAAGGGCAGCATGACCACGACCACCATCGCGCCGACGACCACCGGCGAGGTGCACCGCACCGCGGTGACCGGCGAGGAGACCCGTGCCAGCGAGCTGATCGCCGCCCTGGCCGAGCTGCCCGAGGGTCACCCGCAGCGCGCGGCCCTGCGCAACCAGGTCATCGAGGCGTGGCTGCCGCTGGCCAACCACCTCGCCGCCCGCTACAGCGGCCGCGGCGAGCCGGCCGGCGACCTGGCGCAGACGGCGGCCCTCGGCCTGATCAAGGCGGTGGACCGGTTCGACGCCTCCCGGGGCGTGGACTTCGCCGGCTTCGCCATCCCGACCATCCTCGGTGAGATCAAGCGGCACTTCCGCGACCGCACCTGGAACATCCGGGTCCCGCGCCGCCTCCAGGAGCTGCGGCTGCGCATCTCCGAGGCCAACAGCACCCTGACCCAGACCCTCAACCGGGCCCCGACGGTCGCCGACATCGCGAGCCACCTCGACGTCACCGAGGAAGAGGTGCTCGAGGGGCTGGAAGGCGCCCGCGCCTACAACGCCGTCTCGCTCTCCACGCCGATCGGCGACGGCGACAGCGCCACCGAGCTGGGCGACACCCTCGGCACCGAGGACAACGAGTACGAGCTGGCCGAGCTGCGCGCCTCGCTCGGCCCGGCGCTCGCCACCCTCGACGAGCGCGAGCAGAAGATCCTCACCCTGCGCTTCTACGGCAACCTGACCCAGAGCGAGATCGCCGCCCGGGTCGGCGTGTCCCAGATGCACGTGTCCCGGCTGCTCGCCCGCGCGCTGACCAAGCTGCGCGGCCAGCTCACCGAGGCCTGATCCGTCCGGGCGGCGCACCCGCCCGAGTCCGTCCATCCCGGCACATGCGGGGGCACTGCCCCCACTTCCCGGGGCCTGCGCACCGCCACCGACTTTCCTCGGTGGCGGTGCGTCTGTCTCACCACCCGCCTCGCCTGTCGAGCGGGCCGGGGCGGGTGTGTGCATACTTGCGCGGTTGCAATCGTTGCCCGGGCGGTCCGCCCGGGTCGTCACAGAGGCGGTAGTGGTGGTCGACCAGGCGATCCCGCGGCGACGCGAAACAACTCCGGCGACCGGCGCCCCCGTGGCCGATCCGGGCCTGCGCCAGTTGCTGGCCGGCCTCACCGCGGTTCGGGACGGCGACTTCGGCACCCGCCTGCCGGAGGACGCCGACGGGCTGCTCGGCGAGATCGCCACCGTCTTCAACGGCATGGTCGACCAGCTCTCGCTGTTCACCTCCGAGGTGACCCGGGTGGCCCGGGAGGTCGGCACCGAGGGGCAGCTCGGCGGCCAGGCCGACGTGCCCGGCGTCTCCGGCACCTGGAAGGACCTGACCGACTCGGTCAACGCGATGGCCGGCAACCTGACCGACCAGGTGCGCGACATCGCCGAGGTGGCCACGGCGGTGGCCCGGGGCGACCTGTCGCAGAAGATCACCGTCGACGTGCGCGGCGAGATCCTGGAGCTGAAGGTCACCATCAACACGATGGTGGACCAGCTCTCGTCGTTCGCCGACGAGGTGACCCGGGTGGCCCGGGAGGTCGGCAGCGAGGGCCGGCTCGGCGGTCAGGCCGAGGTGCCCGGCGTCGCCGGCACCTGGCGGGACCTGACCGACTCGGTGAACTTCATGGCCGGCAACCTGACCAGCCAGGTGCGCAACATCGCCCAGGTGACCACGGCCGTGGCCCGGGGCGACCTGTCGCAGAAGATCACCGTCGACGCCCGGGGCGAGATCCTGGAGCTCAAGAGCACCATCAACACGATGGTGGACCAGCTCTCCTCGTTCGCCGACGAGGTGACCCGGGTGGCCCGGGAGGTCGGCACCGACGGCCGGCTCGGCGGTCAGGCCCAGGTCAGCGGCGTCGCCGGCACCTGGCGCGACCTCACCGACTCGGTGAACTCGATGGCGGTCAACCTCACCGACCAGGTGCGCAGCATCGCCCAGGTGGCCACGGCGGTGGCCCGGGGCGACCTGTCGCAGAAGATCACCGTCACCGCGCACGGCGAGATCCTGGAGCTGAAGAACACCATCAACACGATGGTGGACCAGCTCTCCTCGTTCGCCGACGAGGTGACCCGGGTGGCCCGGGAGGTCGGCACCGAGGGTCGCCTCGGCGGCCAGGCCGACGTGAAGGGGGTCTCGGGCACCTGGAAGGACCTCACCGAGTCGGTGAACGTCATGGCGGACAACCTCACCGCCCAGGTCCGCAGCATCGCCGAGGTCACCACCGCGGTCGCGAAGGGCGACCTGACGCAGAAGATCCGGGTGGACGCCCGGGGCGAGATCCTCGCCCTGAAGGAGACCATCAACACGATGGTCGACCAGCTCTCCGCGTTCGCCGACGAGGTGACCCGGGTGGCCCGCGAGGTGGGCACCGAGGGCCGGCTCGGCGGCCAGGCCCGGGTCTCCAACGTGGCCGGCACCTGGAAGGACCTGACCGACAACGTCAACGAGATGGCGAACAACCTGACCAACCAGGTGCGTTCCATCGCGCTGGTCGCCACCGCCGTCGCCCAGGGCGACCTGAGCCGGCAGATCACCGTCGAGGCGAAGGGCGAGGTCGCCGTGCTCGCCCAGACCATCAATACGATGGTCGGCACGCTCAGCGCGTTCGCCGACGAGGTGACCCGGGTGGCCCGCGAGGTGGGCACCGAGGGCCAGCTGGGCGGCCAGGCCCGGGTGCCCAACGTGGCCGGCACCTGGAAGGACCTGACCGACAACGTCAACTCGATGGCGAACAACCTCACCGGCCAGGTGCGCAACATCGCCCAGGTGACCACGGCGGTGGCGCAGGGCGACCTGACCAAGAAGATCGACGTGGACGCCCGCGGCGAGATCCTGGAGCTGAAGACCACCATCAACACGATGGTCGACCAGCTCTCCAGCTTCGCGGCCGAGGTGACCCGGGTGGCCCGGGAGGTCGGCAGCGAGGGCCGCCTCGGCGGTCAGGCCGAGGTGGAGGGTGTCTCCGGCACCTGGAAGCGGCTCACCGAGAACGTCAACGAGCTGGCCGGCAACCTCACCCGGCAGGTGCGCGCCATCGCCGAGGTGACCAGCGCGGTCGCCACCGGCGACCTGACCCGCTCGATCACCGTCGACGCCTCCGGCGAGGTCGCCGAGCTGAAGGACAACATCAACTCCATGGTGGAGTCGCTGCGCGAGACCACCCGGACCAACCAGGAACAGGACTGGCTCAAGACCAACCTGGCCCGCATCTCCGGGCTCATGCAGGGCCACCGGGACCTGGAGGTCGTCGCCGGCCTGGTGATGAACGAGCTGGCCCCGCTGGTCTCCGCGCAGCTCGGCACGTTCCTGCTGGTCGACGAGACCGCCGACGGCCCCGGCCTGCGGGTGGTCGGCGGCTACGGCCACGACGCCACCCGCCGCCGCTACGCCCTCGGCGACTCGCTGGTCGGGCAGGCCGCGCTCAGCAAGCGGGCCATCGTGGTGGACGCCGTGCCGGCCGACTACGTCACCGTGTCGTCCAGCCTCGGCGCGGCCGTGCCGCTGCACCTGGTGGTGCTGCCCATCCTCTTCGAGGACCAGGTTCTCGGCGTCATCGAGCTGGCCGGCATGGGCCGGTTCACCGAGATCCAGCGTGACTTCCTCGACCAGCTCACCGAGACCATCGGCGTCAACGTCAACACCATCGTCGCCAACGCCCGCACCGACGTGCTGCTGACCGAGTCGCAGCGGCTCGCCGCCGAGCTGCGGGCCCGCTCCGAGGAGCTGCAGGCCCGTTCCGAGGAACTCCAGAGCTCCAACGCCGAGCTGGAGGAGAAGGCCGCCCTGCTGGCCCGGCAGAACCACGACATCGAGACGAAGAACTCCGAGATCGAGCAGGCCCGCCAGGAGCTGGAGGCCCGCGCCCAGCAGCTCGCGCTCGCCTCGAAGTACAAGTCGGAGTTCCTCGCCAACATGAGCCACGAGCTGCGTACGCCGCTGAACTCGCTGCTCATCCTCGCCCAGCTGCTGGCGCAGAACCCCAACCGCAACCTCACCCCGAAGCAGGTCGAGTACGCCACCGTCATCCACTCGGCCGGCGCCGACCTGCTCCAGCTCATCAACGACATCCTCGACCTGTCCAAGGTCGAGGCCGGCAAGATGGACATCAACCCGGAGACGTTCGAGCTGTCCACGCTGCGCGACTACGTCGACGCCACGTTCCGCCCGCTCACCACTCCGCGCGGGCTGGAGCTCGACCTGGTCACCGGCCCCGACGTGCCGGCCCGCCTGCACACCGACGAGCAGCGGCTCCGGCAGGTGTTGCGCAACCTCGTCTCCAACGCGGTCAAGTTCACCGAGAACGGCCGGGTGCAGCTGCGCATCGAGCGGGCTCGCCCGGACGAGCTGCCGGCCGGGATGCCGCCGGCGGAGACGGTCATCGCGTTCCGCGTCGTCGACACCGGTATCGGCATCGCCGAGCAGCACCTGACCGCCATCTTCGACGCGTTCCAGCAGGCCGACGGCACCACGAGCCGGCGCTACGGCGGCACCGGCCTGGGCCTGTCCATCAGCCGGGAGATCGCCCGGCTGCTCGGCGGGCAGATCACCGCGGAGAGCGTCCTCGGCCAGGGCAGCACGTTCACCCTCTACCTGCCCGCCACCGCCACGGCGGCGCTGCCCGACACCGGGCCCGGCGTCCCGGCCGTGGCCACGACCGCTCCCGTCGAGTCGGAGGCCCGGCGCTGGGTGGAGCGGCAGCAGCGGCGGGTGCTGGTGCTCGAACCGCACGAGAAAGGGCTGCTCACCCTGCTGGCCCGCGGGGTCGCGGCCGAGACCGGCGGTCCGGTCGAGGTGTCGACGGCGCTGGACGTCGAGGCGGCCGTCGGCACGCTCGCCCGGCACCGGCACCACCTGCTCGTGGTGCAGCTCGATCCGGACGACGAGCAGGGCACGGCACTGCTCAAGGCGCTGCACGAGCACCCCGGCCTGCGCGGCCTGCCGGTGCTCGCCTACCACGGGCAGCCGCTTGCCGGCGGCCAGGAGACCCTGCTGCAGGGGATGGCCGCGGACCGCCCGCTGGAGATCCTCGGCAGCCTCGACGAGCTGCGGGAGCGGATCGTGCTGCACCTGACGGCGGACGCCCCGGAGCGGGTGCCGTCGTTCACGGCGCCGGTCGCCGACCGCAGCCCGGTCAGCGAGCCGGTGGTCCGGGAGCTGTCCGGCCGCAAGGTGCTCGTGGTCGACGACGACGCCCGCAACGTGTTCGCCCTGACCAACATCCTCGAACTGCACGGCATGGACGTGGTCTACGCGGAGAACGGGCGCAAGGGCATCGAGACGCTGATGCGGCACGACGACATCGACCTCGTGCTGATGGACGTCATGATGCCCGAGATGGACGGGTACGCGGCCACCGCCGCGATCCGCGCCATGCCCCGCTACGCGGACCTGCCGATCATCGCGGTGACCGCGAAGGCGATGCGCGGGGACCGGGAGAAGAGCATCTCCTCGGGCGCCAGCGACTACGTGACCAAGCCGGTCGACGCGGAGGACCTTCTCACCTGCATCCACCGCTGGCTGACGAGCTGACTTCGTACCGAGGTACTGCGACGACCTCACCCGGCTGACCATCGACGCCCTCGGCGTCACCGTGAGCGCCGACCGACGCCGGGGACGTCAGGAGGTCTGCTCCAGGGTGGCCAGCGCCTGGCGCAGCCAGGTGAGTTCCGCGCGCGTGGTGGCGGTCGCGATCGTGAACAGTCCCTGCCGGAAGACGTCGTCGAAGTCGGCGGCACGCAGCGGCCGGTCGCCGTCCCAGAAGAAGCTGGCGGGCTGGGTGAGGAAGTGCAGCCTGCGCCGCAGCACGGCGGCCTGTGCGGCCGGGTCGTCGAGGTGACGCAGGAAGGCGAGCACGGTGAACCACCGGTTCTCGTCGGTGATGAAAAGCTCGTCGGGCTCGCGGAGCCGGTCTCGCAGCACCGTGGCGCCCGCCTCGGTCAGCGACAGCATGTGCCGGGGAGCGGCCGCCTGACCGGGCTGCAGTTCACGGGACAGCAGTCCGGCCGCCTCCATGCGCTTGAGCAGGGGGTAGAGCGTGCCGTCGGCGATAGGGCGGATGTGCCCGGTCAGGGCCGCGAGGCGTTTGCGCAGGTCGTAGCCGTGCAACGGTCCGTCTCGGAGGAAGCCGAGGATCGCGAGCTCCAGCATGATCACAACCATACCCCCTTGCCGAGATACCTCGGGACCGAGGTATGGTCTCGATCATGCTGAGCGCTCAGGTACTTCCCGACGGTTCCCGGGTGCGCTGGGTCGAGATCCCCGGCGCCGAGCCCACCCGTGTCTATGTGCACGGCCTCGGTGCGAGCTCCGCGCCTTATTTCTCCGCCGCGCTGGCGCACCCCGCCCTGGCCGGCCACCGCTCCCTCATGGTCGACCTGCTGGGTTTCGGGATCAGCGACCGTCCGCAGGACGCCTCCTACACCCTGCAGATGCACGCCGACGTCCTGGCCCGCGCGCTCCAGCAGGCCGGGGTGAGCGGTGCCGACGTGGTCGCGCACAGCATGGGCGGCGCGGTGGCCGTCGCCCTGGCCACGTCGCACCCCTGGCTGGTACGCCGGCTCGTCCTTGTCGACGCGCCCCTCGATCCGGTGCGCGAGCTGCCCACCGCCAAGCGGCCGGGCAGTTCGGGCATCGGGGTCTACCACACCGAGAAGGAGTTCCTCGATCGCGGCTGGGACGAGACGCTCGACT
The DNA here is from genome assembly GCF_900091435.1 of Micromonospora chaiyaphumensis. Lineage (GTDB taxonomy): Bacteria > Actinomycetota > Actinomycetes > Mycobacteriales > Micromonosporaceae > Micromonospora > Micromonospora chaiyaphumensis. Next base: position 47,859 of record NZ_FMCS01000007.1, on the reverse strand, counting down.
TCGTCGGCCCGGAATGGGCGGCCACGATGCGCCTGGCCGGGCCGCAGGCCCTCTACCGCAGTGCCATGAGCCTGCTGCGCGGCACCGAGCCGGCGCCGCGCGAGAGCCTGGAGAAGTTGCCCATACCTCGCACGTTCCTGTACCCGGCGGCCGACGGGCCGCGGTTCGACGCCGATCGACTGGCCGGCGCGGGCGTCGCCGTGGTGGCGGTCCCCGACTGCGGGCACAACATCATGCTCGACAACGTGCCGGGTTTCGCCGGCGCGGTACGAGCGGCGCTGCGCGACTGACCCGACTTCGGAGTCGGCGGGGTCCGGCCCGGCGGGCAGGGTGCCCGCCGGGCCGCTGTCGCAGGGCTCACCTCACCACGGGGTGGGAGGCGGCGGAGGCGTCACGGGTGGGCGGTCGTCGCAGGTGATCGTGTTCGGGAGCAGCCAGGGGGCGAGCCAGCCGCCGTCGTTGCCGCCGAGGTCGGTGAGACTGAACTCCGACCCGGCCGGCGTGAAGTGGAACGATCCGCAGTTGTTCACGCCGACCGCGCCCACGTTGCGCGCGTCCACATCGGCGAAGGAGGCGGAGCCAGCGGTACGGGCGCTCACCACCGACGTGCCGGTGCCGTCCACGCGGATGTCCCGGAAGTGGACATTGGTGATCGACACCGCGTCCTTCACGGGCCAGTCGCTGACCAGCATGATCGCGTTGTAGGTGTTGTCGAGGTAGCGGTCGCCGACCACCTGGATGTCGGCGTCGATGCTGCGGTCCAGCGCGTAGAACCAGATGGCGCCGAGGCCGATGTTCCAGTTCAGGTCATACGTGCCGGCCCGGACCGTGGTGTTGCCGGTGATCCGGAGCTGGCCGCCGAACGGCTCGGCGCCGAACCGGGAGCCGATCTGGATGGCGCTGCCCTCGCGGACGGGATCGGCGATGAGGTTGTGCGAGACGGTGAGGTCGGAGCCGCCGTAGAGGGCGATGCCGTTGGCCAGGACCGGGGACTGCACGGTGTTGTGGTCGAACGTGTTGTGCGCGTTGCCGGTCCGTTCCGACCACATGGCCAGGGCGTCGTCGCCGGTGTTGCGGATGAAGCTGTTCGAGATGGAGGAGTGGGTGACGCCGGTGTGGAAGTTGAGGCCGTCGGCGATCTGGTCGGCGATGACCGTGTTGGTCACCCGCAGGTCGGTCATCGGGCCGTCGAACCACAGGCCGACCTTCGTGTGGTGCAGGTAGAGGCCGTCGACCGTGGAGTGGTTGAGCGCCCCGCCGATGCCGTTGACCTGGTCGGTGTCGATGCGTTCCCGCACGTCGCCCTCGATGGCGAAGCCGGAGAGGTGGACGTTGCTGCTGCCGCCGTCGGCGGCGTCGCGGCCGTAGAAGCCGACGCCGGTGTGCACCGAGCCGTCGGGGGCCGGGGTGTCGAGGGCGACCTCGCGGCCCTTCACGACGGTGTACCAGCTGCCGGCGCCCGCGATCGTCACGTCGTCGACGGTGATGTGCCGGTTCACCTGATAGGTGCCCGGTGGCAGGTAGAGGGTGCGGTCCACCCGGCGGGCGTACGCGACGGCCCGGTCGAACGCGGCGGAGGACTCCCGGCGCCCGGTCGGGTCGGCGCCGAAGGCCAGCACGTTCACGGCGTGGGGCAGCACCCGGGGCGGGGCGACGAGGTGCGCGTCGAGCAGGTCGATCACCGTCCACGCCGCGGCCGTGCCCGTCGGCGCGGTCAGCCGGACCACCTCGCCGGCCCGGTGGGTGCGGCCCAGCAGCAGGCGCTGCTCGTCGTAGAAGTGGTGCGGCCGGAACGGCTTGGTGATGGTGGGCGTGGGCGTGGTGGCCGCCGGCACGCACGAGCACTCGGTGATCCACCAGTCCGGGTGGAGCAGGTCGGCGTCAGGGTCGTTGGTGAACGGGTACTGGTTGTAGAGCCAGGCGTACTGGGAGGTGAGCGTCATGGTCCGGGCCGGGCCGTGCCCGACGGTGACGCGCAGCGGCGCGGTGATGCCGCCGCCGCCCGGCGCGTCGGGGATGCTGTACCGGACGGTGAGCGCGTTGGTCGCCCTCGGGAGGGTGAACTCGACGTACTGGCCGGGGGAGAGGCGCACCGCCCGCCGCCCGGACGCCTCGCCGGCCAGGGTGTAGGCGGCGCGGTCCGGGCCGATGACGGTGCCGGTGGTCCGGGCGTGCTCGGCCTCCTGCTCGACGAAGTCCACGTCGGCGCCCCGGCCTTCGACCAGCGCCGGGTCGAGCCCGGCGCGGGTGACCACGGGGGCCGGGCCGGCGGGGCCGGCGGCCAGGGCGGCGCTGCCGGACGGTACGGCCAGCGCGACCGCGGCGGCCGCCGCCGTGAGGATCCTGGCGATCGGCACGGCCGGGCGACGGCCCGCCGCGCCTTCCACGCTCCACTGCATCGGGCTACCCACTTTCACGGGGGACGGGGGAGACGGTGGTGGCGTCGGCGCGGCTGGACGCGCCCGCCGAAAGGTGCCCCATGTTATTCCCGGGCTTTGTCAATATTCAAGCGCCTCTTTGCCCAAATCTTGCGGTGATGATCGCCGCCCGGCGGGCCGGGCCGGGGACCCGCTGCCGGGCCGGACCAGGCAACGGGGGCGCCGGCCCTTGTTCATTTCTTGCAAGAATTCGACGTACGATTGCCGCCGTGACGAAACGCTTGACGGAGGTGGCCCGCAAGGCGGGCGTCAGCGAGGCCACCGTGAGCCGGGTGCTCAACGGGCGCGGGGGCGTGTCCGAGGCGACCCGGACGGCGGTGCTGACCGCGCTCGACGTGCTCGGCTACGAGCGCCCGACCAAGCTGCGCGGCGAGCGGGCCCGGCTGGTCGGCCTGGTCCTGCCCGAGCTGCAGAACCCGATCTTCCCGGCGCTCGCCGAGGTGGTGACCGGCTCGCTGGCACAGCGGGGCTTCACCCCCGCGCTCTGTGCCCGCACGATCGGCGGGGTCTCCGAGTCGGACTACGTCGAGATGCTCCTCGACCACCAGGTCTCCGGCGTGATCTTCGCGGGCGGGTCGTACGCCCTGGCCGACGCCACGCACGAGCACTACCGCCGGCTGACCGACCGGGGCCTGCCCGTGGTGCTGGTCAACGCCGGCGTCGACGAGCTGGGTTTCCCCCGGGTCTCCACCGACGACGCCGTGGCGGTCGAGCAGGCCCACGGGCACCTGCGCTCCCTCGGGCACGAGCGGATCGGCGTGGTGCTCGGCCCGGAGGGGCACGTCCCGTCCCGGCGCAAGCTGGCCGCGATGATCCAGGCCGCGGGTTGGGCCGACGACACCACGTACGTGGAGCGCTCCAGCTTCTCGATGGAGGGGGCGCGGGTCGCGGCGACCAAGCTCATCGAGCGGGGTGTCACCGGCATCATCTGCGCCAGCGACGTGCTGGCCCTGGGCACCATCCGGGCCGCGCGGCGGCTCGGGTGCGCCGTGCCGGCCGACGTGTCCGTGGTCGGCTTCGACGACTCCGCGTTCATGACCTGCACCGACCCGCCGCTGACCACCGTGCGGCAGCCCATCGAGACGATGGGGCAGGCCGCGGTGGATCTGCTGGTCACCCAGATCGAGGGGGCCGGTGTGCTGCGCGACGAGCTGCTGTTCGAGCCCGAACTGGTGGTCCGCGGCTCGACCGCGCCCGCCCCCCGCCGCTGACCATCTGACCTCGAACGACGCTCCGGCCGTCGACCGCTGCCCGCGGTCGGCGGCCCTTTCGTCGTGGCCCCCGCCGAGTTCGGGACCGAAAGGGACGAAAGCCGGAACCCCCGGCGTCGGTCGGCCGACTGTCAACATCTGTCGTCGCAAAGTCGTTTCCTTTCACATCACAATCGAAACCTTGCCGCAATGAGTCGGCCTCGCTACAGTGACTCCACTCACACGCCGGCCCAGGCCGAGCGGTGGCGATCACGGCAGATCAAGCGAAGGCCATGGATACACCCGTTCCCCGAAGGGATGGACAGATGTCCGTACCGCAGTACCGGAAGGCTGCGGCGATAGCGCTCGTGGCCGGTGTGGGGCTCAGCCTCGCGGCTTGCTCCACGAAGAGCGACGACGCCGCGAAGGACGCCAGCGGCAAGGTCACCATCACCGTCGACTGCCAGCCGGTCGGCGCCCAGAAAGAGCTGTTGAAGAACTGGAACGACGACGTCGCCGAGTTCCAGCGGCAGAACCCGAACATCATCATCAAGAGCGTCAGCGTCGGCGAGCAGTGCAACAACCCGCCGGACTTTACCGCCCGCCTCGCCGGCGGCACGGTGACCGACGTCTTCTACGGGTACATGACCGATCTCCAGCAGGTGCTCGACTCCGGTCAGGCCATGGACATCACGGAGTACGCCAACAAGGACACGGTCCCGACCTGGGACAGCGTCGACCCGGCGCTGAAGGAGGTCTTCACCGACGGCGGCAAGCTCTACGCCGTCCCGGTGAAGAACTACTCGATGGGCCTGGTCTACAACAAGGTCCTGTTCCAGCGGGCCGGGCTCGACGTGAACAACCCGCCGAAGACGTGGGCCGAGGTCCGCGAGGCGGCCAAGAAGATCTCGGCGCTGGGCAACGGCATCGCCGGCTACTCGGAGTACAGCGCCGGCAACACCGGCGGCTGGCACTTCACCTCCCTGCTCTACTCCCAGGGCGGTCAGGTGCTGACCGAGGACGGCAAGAAGGCCGACTTCAACAACGCCATGGGCAAGCAGGTCCTGCAGAACCTCAAGGACATGCGGTACGGCGACAACAGCATGGGCAGCCGCCAGCTGCTGCAGTGGGGCGACCTGCTGACCAACGCCGGCGCGGGCAAGGTCGGCATGTTCATCGGCGCCCCGGACGCCACCCAGGCCATCGTCAGCCAGTTCCAGGGCAAGTTCCAGGACTGGGCCATGGCTCCGCTGCCCGGCCAGGACGGCGCGGCGAAGGCGACGCTCGGCGGCGGTGAGGGCTACTTCTTCAAGAAGGGCCTCACGCCCGAGCAGGTCAAGGCCGGTCTCAAGTGGATTGCCTACCAGAAGCTGACCCCGGGCAAGGGCCAGCTCGACTACGTCCGGGCCAAGCCGCAGAACTACCCGGTGGGCCTGCCCCAGCCGCTGCTGTTCGCCAACGGCAGCGACGCGCAGAAGCAGGAACTGGAGCTGCGCAAGGCGAACGCGAACGTCGACACCGCGAACTTCGCGATCTTCGAGGCGAACCCGGTCCCGATCAAGGGTGAGCCCCGCAACGCGCAGGCGGTCTACGCGGTGCTCGACGCGGCGATGTCCGGGGTGCTGACGAACCCGAACGCGAACATCGACGCGCTGCTCAAGACGGCCGAAGACAAGGTCAACCAGCTGCTGGCCGCCGGCAGCTGAGCCGACGGGGGTGGGGGCCGCGCGCCGGCTCCCACCCTCCGCCCGCAGCGTCCGTCACCCCACTTCCGCAGGAGATGCCTTGGCGATCACCACCGTCCCGGGTACCACCAGACCACCGGGTCGACGCGAGCCGTACCCCTCGACCCGCCGCCGGGCGGGCCTCGGCCGCAAGGTACGGGACAACCTCACCGGTCACACGTTCCTGATCGGGGCGGTCGTCTGCTTCGCGGTCTTCTCCTGGTACCCGATGGTCCGCGGCATCGTGATGAGCTTCCAGCGCACCCGCCGGGGCGAGACCACCTGGGTCGGCTGGGACAACTACACCCGCATCATCGACGACCCCAGCTTCTGGACCGCCTGGAAGAACACCTTCTACTTCACGGTCCTGGCGCTCGTCCTCGGGTACCTGGTGCCGTTCTTCGTGGCGATCCTGCTCAACGAGTTCCGGCACGCCAGGGCCTACCTGCGGATCCTTGTCTACCTGCCGGTGATGCTGCCGCCGGCCTCGGCGCTGTTCCTCTTCAAGTTCTACGCCTACGACCCCAGCGAAGCCGGGCTGTTCAACGCCGTCCTCGCCGCGCTGCACCTGCCGACCTCCGAGTGGATGCAGTCACCCGGGATGACCATGCCGGCCATGGTGCTCGCGTCGACCTGGATGAACATGGGCAGCGCGGTGCTCATCTACCTGGCGGCGCTGCAGAACATCCCCGGTGAGCTCTACGAGGCCGCCGAACTCGACGGCGCCGGGATCTGGCGGCGGATCCTGCACGTGACCGTCCCGCAGACCCGGCTCATCCTCGCGCTCCTGGCGATGCTCCAGATCGTCGCCACCATGCAGCTCTTCATCGAGCCGCTGATCCTCGCCAACGGCGCGGGCACCGGGGACTCGGCGACCTCGGTCGCGTACCTCATCTACCAGCACGGGTTCTTCCAGAACGACCTCAACGGCGCCGCGGCGCTCGGCGTGATCATGCTCGTCGTGCTGGCCGGCTTCTCCGCCGTCTACGTGCGGCTCACCGCGAAACAGGACTAGGACGGACGAGGAATGGCACAGGACTCCGGGACCCGGACCCTCATCTCCCAGGCCCAGCTCGAACGGGGCCGCGGCCGGGTCATCTACTGGACGCTGCTCGTCGTCGTCGTGGTGGCCTTCACGCTCGTCTTCATCGGGCCGCTCTACTGGATGGTCACCGGCGCGCTCAAGTCCGGTCAGGAGATCGCGCAGACCCCGCCGTCGCTGTTCCCGAAGGATCCCCAGCCGCAGAACTACGTCGACGCGTGGCACAACCTGGACCTCGCCAAGCTGCTGTTCAACACGTTTTACTACGCGACCGGGGCGGTGCTGTTCCAACTCGTCCTGGACACCGCGGCGGCGTACTCGCTGTCGAAGCTCCGGCCGATCTTCGGCAACGCGATCCTCGGCCTGATGCTGGCGACGCTGATGATCCCGGCGATGGTCCTCATCGTCCCGCAGTACGTGACGGTGATCGACCTGCCGATCCTGCACGTCAACCTGCTCGACTCGCCGTTCGCCATCTGGCTGCCCCTGGTCGCGAACGCCTTCAACATCTTCCTGCTGAAACGGTTCTTCGACTCGATCCCCGAGGACCTGATGGCCGCGGCCTTCGTGGACGGGGCGACCCCGCTGCGCACGCTCTGGTCGATCATCCTGCCGATGTCGCGCCCCATCCTCGGCGTGGTCTCGATCTTCGCGGTGACGGCGGTCTGGAAGGACTTCCTCTGGCCGAAGCTGGTCATGCCGTCGCCGGAGACCCGGACGGTCAGCGTCGGCATCTACGCCTTCTCCGGTGGCACCCCCATGAACGTGGTGATCGCCGCCTCGGTCATCGCCGCCATCCCGACCGTCGTGATCTTCCTGATCTTCCAGCGCAACATCATGTCCGGCCTGACCACCGGCAGCCTCAAGGGCTGACCCCGGCCGGACACCACCGGCGAAACCTCCCGCGGCGACCGACGACCGTTCGCCCGACACATCCAGGTCCGGCGAACCCGCCGACGTACCGACGCAGAAAGCAGGTGCTCGTGTCCACAGCAGACAGTGGTCCGTGGTGGCGTGGAGCGGTTATCTACCAGGTGTACCCGCGGAGCTTCGCCGACGGTGGCGGCGACGGCATCGGCGACCTCGCCGGCATCCGGTCCCGGCTCCACTACCTGTCCGAGCTCGGCGTCGACGCGATCTGGTTCAGCCCCTGGTATCCCTCCCCGATGGCCGACGCCGGCTACGACGTGTCCGACTACCGCGACATCGACCCGGTCTTCGGCACCCTCGCCGAGGCGGAGGCGCTGATCCGCGAGGCACACGAGCTGGGCATCCGGACCATCGTCGACGTGGTGCCCAACCACTGCTCCGACGCGCACCCCTGGTTCCAGGCAGCCCTCGCCGGCGGGCCGGACGCGCCCGAGCGGGAGCTGTTCTGGTTCCGCCCCGGGCGCGGCCCGAACGGCGACGAGCGCCCCACCGACTGGGTCGGCGAGTTCGGCGGCCCCACCTGGACCCGGACGGTCAACCCGGACGGCACCCCCGGCGACTGGTACCTGCACCTGTTCGCCCCCGAGCAGCCGGACTTCAACTGGGACCACCCGCGGGTGCGCGCCGAGTTCGAGGACGTCCTGCGGTTCTGGTTCGACCGCGGGGTGGACGGCATCCGGATCGACTCGGCCGGGCTGCTGGTCAAGGACGGCACGCTGCCCGAGACCCGGCCCGACCGGCCGCACCCCTTCCGCGACCAGGACGGGGTGCACGAGATCTACCGGGGCTGGCGGCGGGTCGCCGACTCGTACCCCGGCGACCGGGCCCTCATCGGCGAGGTGTGGCTGCCGGACCGGCAGCGGTTCGCCAACTACCTGCGCCCGGACGAGCTGCACGCGGCCTTCAACTTCGACTTCCTCGGCTGCGCCTGGGACGCGTCGGCGCTGCGCGAGAGCATCGACGGCACGCTCCACGCGCACGCGCCGGTCGGCGCCCCGGCCACCTGGGTGCTGTCCAACCACGACGTCACCCGGCACGTCACCCGCTACGGCCGCGCCGACACCCGGTTCAGCTTCGCGGCGAAGCGCGAGGGCATCCCCACCGACCTGGAACTGGGCACCCGCCGGGCCCGGGCCGCCGCGCTGCTCTCCCTGGCGCTGCCCGGCGCCGCGTACGTCTACCAGGGCGAGGAGCTGGGCCTCTGGGAGGTTGAGGACATCCCGTTCGAGCTGCGCCAGGACCCCATGTGGGAACGCTCCGGCCGGGTCGACCCCGGCCGGGACGGCTGCCGGGTGCCGCTGCCGTGGGCCGGTGACGCCCCACCGTTCGGGTTCAGCCCCGACGGCGCCGCGGCCGGGCCCTGGCTGCCGCAGCCGGCCGACTGGAAGGACCGCACGGTCCGCGCCCAGACCGGCGACCCGCACTCGATGCTGGAGCTCTACCGGGCGGCCATCGCGATCCGCCGGTCCGACGCCGCCCTCGGCGACGGCGCGCTCACCTGGCTGCCCGCCCCCGACCGGGTGCTCGCGTTCGCCCGGGAACCCGGCTTCACGTGCCTGGTCAACCTGTCCGCCGCCGCCGTGCCGCTGCCCCCGCACGAGCGGCTGCTGCTGGCCAGCGGGCCGCTCGACGACGACCGGCTGCCGCCGGACACCGCGGTCTGGCTGCGCACCGGCTGACCCGTCCCGGCGCCGGCGGCCCCGACCGCCGGCGCCGCCCGCCGCGCCACCCGACCAGGAAGGAGGGGAGCAACCACCGCACCGCACGGGGGACCTGGCCATCCGACGAAAGGGAGCGCACCCCTCATGGCCGATCACACCACCCCGCACCATCCCCGCCGCAGCCGGCTCCGCGCGGGGCTCGCCGCCCTCGCCGGCGCCGCGCTGGCCGCCACCTCCGTCACCGTCGTGGCGCTCACGGCCACCACCACCCCGGCCCGGGCCGCCGGGCTGTCCCCGTTCGACATCGCCGGTCGCGGCGCCACCGTTCCCTTCGTCGAGCACGAGGCCGAGAACGCCGCCCACACCGGCACCCGAATCGGCCCCGACCGGCGCTACGGCACCCTGCCCTCCGAGGCGTCCGGCCGGGAGGCGGTCACCCTCGACGCAGTCGGCGAGTACGTCGAGTTCACCCTCACGGCGCCGGCCAACGCGGTCACCTTCCGGTACAGCCTGCCGGACAGCGCCGCCGGCACCGGCCGGGACGCCAGCATCGACCTGCGCGCCGGGGGCGCCCTCGTGAAGTCCGTGCCGGTCACCTCCCGGTACGGCTGGTACTACGGCGGCTACCCGTTCAACAACAACCCGGGCGACACCAACCCGCACCACTTCTACGACGAGACCCGCACCCTGTTCGGCACCACGTACCCGGCCGGTACGAAGATCCGCCTCCAGATCTCCTCGACCGCCCAGTCGCCCACCTTCACCATCGACCTGGCCGACTTCGAGCTGGTCGGCGCGCAGATCACCAAGCCCGCCGGTGTGCTGGACGTGGTGACCGACTTCGGCGCCGACCCGAGCGGCGCCACCGACTCGACGGCGAAGTTCCAGGCCGCCGTCGACGCCGGCAAGGCGCAGGGGAAGGTCGTGTGGATCCCCGCCGGCACCTTCACCCTCTGGGACCACGTGGTCGTCGACGGGGTGACCCTGCGCGGCGCCGGGCCCTGGTACTCGGTGCTCGGCGGCCGGCACCCCACCGACCGCAAGCGCGCCGCCGGCATCTACGGCAAGTACGTCGCCGGCGGCGGCTACAGCGGCGGGATCCGCCCGCACGAGGCCGGCGGGCCCAGCCGCAACGTCACCCTGCGGGACTTCGCCATCATCGGCGACATCCGCGAGCGGGTCGACGAGGACCAGGTCAACGCCCTCGGCGGGGCGATGTCGAACTCGGTGGTGGACAACCTCTGGTTGCAGCACACCAAGGTCGGCGCCTGGATGGACGGCCCCATGGACAACTTCACCATCCGCAACAGCCGCATCCTCGACCAGACCGCCGACGGGGTGAACTTCCACTGGGGCGTCACCAACTCGACCGTGACGAACACCTTCGTCCGCAACACGGGCGACGACGGCCTGGCCATGTGGGCGCAGAGCGTGCCGAACGTCAACAACGCCTTCACCTTCAACACCGTCGGCGTGACGATCCTGGCCAACAACCTGGTCACCTACGGCGGCCGGGACATCCGGATCACCGACAACGTGACCGCCGACTCGGTCACCAACGGCGGCGGCATCCACGTGGCCAACCGCTATCCCGGCGTCAACGGCCCGACCGCCGTCGCCGGCACGATCACCGTCGCCCGCAACACACTGATCCGCAACGGCAACTCCGACTACAACTGGCGCTTCGGTGTCGGCGCGCTCTGGTTCTCGGCGCTGAACGAGCCCATCCAGGGCGCCACCATCAACGTCACCGACACCGACATCCTGGACAGCTCCTACGCGGCCCTGCACTGGATCGAGGGGCAGACCAGCGGGATCAGCCTGAACAACGTGCGCATCGACGGCGCGGGGACCTTCGCGCTGCAGGTGCAGGCGCCCAGCCAGGTCAGCTTCACGAACGTCCGGGCCACCGGCATCGCCCAGGCCAACCCCATGTACAACTGCGTCGGCAGCGGCTTCCAGATCACCCAGGGCGCCGGCAACTCCGGCTGGTACTCGGCGAACCCGTACTGCGGGCCGTGGCCCGAGCCGCAGTGGGGCAACGGCCCGTCCACGCCGCCCACCCCGACCCCGACCACCCCGACGCCGAGCCCGACCCCGACCACCCCGCCGCCGCCGGGCGGCAACCTCGCGCTCGGCCGCCCGGCCACCGCGTCCAGCAGCACCCAGACGTACGCGGCGACGAACGCCGTGGACGGCAACGCCGGCACCTACTGGGAGAGCGCCAACAACGCCTTCCCGCAGACGCTGAGCGTCGACCTCGGGGCCGCGCGCACCGTCGACCGGGTCGTCCTCAAACTGCCGCCCGGCTGGGAGCGGCGGACGCAGACCCTGTCCGTGCTCGGCTCCACCGACGGGTCGACCTGGACCACGGTGAAGGCGTCGGCCGGCTACACCTTCGACCCCGCCACCGGCAACACCGTGACGATCCCGCTGACCGCGGGGGAGCGGCGGCACCTGCGGCTCAGCGTCACCGGCAACACCGGCTGGCCGGCCGGTCAGGCCGCCGAGTTCGAGGTGTACGGCGGCACGAGCACCACCCCGCCGCCGACCACCACGCCGCCCCCGACCACCACGCCGCCCCCGGCCACCACCCCGCCCGTGCCGAGCGGCAACCTGGCCGCCGGGCGGCCGGTCACCGAGACCAGCCACGCCGACGTGTACGGCGCGGCCAACACGGTCGACGGCAACGCCGGGACCTACTGGGAGAGCGCCAACAACGCCTTCCCGCAGTCGGTCACCGTGGACCTCGGCGCCACGTACCCGGTGTCCCGGATCGTGCTGAAGCTGCCGCCGTCGTCGGCGTGGCAGACCCGCACCCAGACGCTGTCGGTGCTCGGCTCGACCGACGGGTCGACCTGGACCACGGTGAAGGCGTCGGCCGGCTACACCTTCGATCCGGCCACCGGCAACACCGCCACCATCACGTTCCCGTCCGCCGGGCGCCGGCACCTGCGGCTGACCTTCACCGGCAACACCGGCTGGCCGGCCGGCCAGCTCGGCGAGTTCGAGGTGTACGCCACCTGACCGCCCCCGGGGTCCCCGCGGCGCGGCGGGGACCCCGTCCACCCCCCACCACACCCACCTCTCCACGTCCCGGGAAGAAGGTGTCCCTCCACCATGTCCAGATTCCGTACCCGGCTGGTCGCGGTGCTCGCCGCGGTCGCGCTGGCCGTCACGGCCCCGCCCCCGTCCCCGGCGGCCGCGGCCGGCGGTCCCAACCTCGCGCTCGGCCGCACGGCAACGGCCAGCAGCGTCAACGGCCCCTACGCGGCCGGCAACCTCACCGACGGCAACGCCGGCAGCTACTGGGAGAGCGCCGGCGGCACGTTCCCGCAGTGGGCGCAGGTCGACCTCGGCTCCGCCCAGTCGGTCGACCAGGTCGTGCTGAAACTCCCCGCGGGCTGGGAGTCCCGCACCGAGACCCTGTCGGTGCAGGGCAGCACGGACGGCGGCACCTTCACCACCCTGGTGGCCTCGGCCGGGCGCACGTTCAGCCCGGCCAACGGCAACACGGTCACGCTGAGCTTCCCGGCCACCAGCACCCGCCACGTCCGGATCGCCGTCACCGCCAACACCGGCTGGGCCGCGGCGCAGCTCGCCGAGCTGGAGGTGTACGGGTCGGCGAGCGCCTCCACGAACCTGGCCCTGGGCCGGACCATGGCGGAGAGCAGCCACTCGGACGTCTACGGCGCGGGCAACGCCAACGACGGCAACCCGGCGACCTACTGGGAGAGCGCCAACAACGCGTTCCCGCAGTGGCTCCGGGTCGACCTCGGCGCCGCCGCGGCGGTCAACAAGGTGGTGCTCAAGCTCCCCGCCGGCTGGCCGGCGCGCACCCAGACGCTCACCGTGCAGAGCAGCACCGACGGCTCCACCTTCGGCACGCTCGCCGGCTCCGCCGGGTACGCGTTCAACCCCGGCAGCGGCAACTCGGTCACCGTCACCTTCGGCACGGCGACCACCCGCTACGTGCGGCTGCTGTTCACCGCGAACACCGGCTGGCCCGCCGGGCAGCTCGCCGAGCTGGAGGTCTACGGCCCGGCCACCGGCGACACCCAGCCGCCGAGCGCCCCCGGCAACCTGGCCCTCACCGAGCCCGCCGCCGACCAGGTCCGGCTCACCTGGACGGCGTCGACCGACAACGTGGGGGTCACCGGCTACGACGTCTACGCCAACGGCACGCTGCGCACCAGCGTCAGCGGGTCGACCCTGACGTACACGGACACCCAGCCGGCCGGCGCCACCGTCTCCTACTACGTGCGGGCCCGTGACGCGGCCGGCAACCAGTCGGCCAACAGCAACACCGTCACCCGCACCGGCAACACCGGGGACACCACGGCGCCGACCGCGCCGGGCAACCTGGCGTACACGCAGCCGGCGGCCGGGCAGATCCGGCTGACCTGGACGGCGTCGACCGACAACGTGGGGGTCACCGGCTACGACGTCTACGCCAACAACGCGCTGCGCGGCAGCGTCAACGGCTCGACCCTGACGTACACCGACAGCCAGCCGGACAGCGCCACCGTCTCGTACTTCGTCCGGGCCCGCGACGGGGCCGGGAACGTCTCGGCGACCTCCAACACGGTCACCCGGACCGGCAGCACCCCGGGCGGCACCAACCTGGCCGCCGGCAAGCCGATCACCGCCTCCTCGGTGGTGCACGTGTTCAACGCCGTCAACGCCAACGACAACGACGTGACGACCTACTGGGAGGGCGCGCCGGGGGCGTACCCGAGCACGCTGACCGTCGCGCTCGGCGCCAACGCCAGCATCAGCGCCATCGTGGTCAAGCTCAACCCGGATCCGGTCTGGGGGCCGCGCACCCAGACGTTCCAGGTGCTCGGCCGGGAGCAGTCCGCGTCCGGCTTCACCTCGGTGGTCGGCTCGGCCACGTACTCGTTCAGCCCGACCAGCAGCAACACGGTGACCATCCCGGTCAGCGCCACGGCCGCGGACGTCCGGCTCCAGTTCACCGCGAACTCGGGCTCGTCCAACGGCCAGGTCGCGGAGTTCCAGGTGATCGGCACCCCGGCGCCGAACCCGGACCTCACCGTCACCGCCCTGTCCGCGGCGCCCTCCGCGCCGGTGGAGACCGATCCGATCACCCTGTCCGCCACCGTCCGCAACGCCGGCACCGCGCCGGCCGCCGCCTCCGCGGTGACCTTCTCCCTGGGTACGACGAAGGTCGGCACCGCGGCCGTCGGCGCGCTCGCGGCCGGCGCCTCGGCGACCGTCACCCTCACCATCGGCGCCCGTAACGCCGGCACCTACGAGGTGACGGCCACGGCCGACGAGGCGAACACGGTCATCGAGCAGAACGAGTCGAACAACAGCCGCACGGCCTCGCTGACGGTCAGCGCGGTGCCCAGCTCCGACCTGGTCGCCGGGGCGGTGAGCTGGTCACCCGGCACGCCCAGCGCCGGCGCCACGGTCACCTTCTCGGTGTCGATCCGCAACCAGGGCACGGTCGCCTCGGCCGGCGGGGCGCACGGCATCACCCTCACCGTGCTCAGCGACACCGGCGCGGTGGTGCGCACCCTGACGGGCTCCTACAGCGGCGCCCTGGCGGCCGGAGCGACAAGCCCGACGGTCGACCTCGGCAGCTGGACGGCGGCCAACGGGCGCTACACCGTGCGGGTCGTGCTCGCCGCGGACGCCAACGAGCTGCCGGTCAAGCAGCAGAACAACACCAGCGACCGGCCGCTCTTCGTCGGGCGGGGCGCCAACGTCCCGTACGACATGTACGAGGCCGAGGACGGCCGGATCGGGGGCGGGGCGCAGGTGCTCGGGCCGAACCGGACCATCGGCGACCTGGCCGGTGAGGCGTCCGGCCGCCGCGCGGTCACCCTGAACACCACCGGCGCGTACGTCGAGTGGACCACCCGGGCGGCCACCAACACCCTGGTCACCCGCTTCTCCATCCCGGACGCCCCGGGCGGCGGCGGGATCGACTCGACGTTGAACATCTACGTCAACGGGGTGCTGCACAAGCCGATCAACCTGACCTCGAAGCACATCTGGCTCTACGGGGCCGAGGCGGGCCCGAGCGACTCGCCGGGCGCCGGCGCACCCCGCCACCTGTACGACGAGGCCAACGTGATGTTGAACTCAACGGTTCCGGCCGGCGCCACCATCCGGCTCCAGAAGGACCCGGCCAACAGCACCACGTACGCCATCGACTTCGTCAACACCGAGCTGGTGTCGCCGCGGGCCAACCCGGATCCGGCCCGCTACAAGGTGCCGAACGGCTTCAGTCACGCCGACGTGCAGAACGCCCTGGACGCCGTCCGGATGGACACCACCGGCACCCTGGTCGGCGTCTACCTGCCGCCCGGCACCTACGACACCGCGCAGAAGTTCCAGGTGTACGGCAAGCCGGTCCGGGTGGTCGGTGCGGGCATGTGGTACACGCGCTTCCAGACGCCCACCAACCAGCAGAACACCGACGCCGGCTTCCGGGTGGAGTCCTCGGCGAGCGGGTCGACCTTCGCCCACCTGGCGTTCTTCGGCAACTACACCAACCGGATCGACGGTCCGGGCAAGGTGTGGGGTGAGCTGAAGGACGTCGACAACATGACGCTGGACAGCGTCTGGGTCGAGCACACCGTGTGCGCGTACTGGGGGGTGAGCGTCAGCGGGCTGACCATCCGGGACAGCCGGTTCCGCGACACCTTCGCCGACGCGGTCAACATGACCAACGCCAGCACGAACAACCTGGTCACCAACTCGGAGGGCCGCTCCAACGGCGACGACGCCTTCGCGCTGTTCTCCGCGACCGACCAGGGTGGCGCGGGCGGCAACCACGGCAACGTGTTCGAGAACCTGACCGCCACGCTCACCTGGCGCGCGGCCGGGGTGGCGGTGTACGGCGGCTACGACAACGTCTTCCGCAACCTCTACATCGCCGACATGCTGACCTACTCGGGCATCACCATCAGCTCGCTGGACTTCGGCTACCCGTTCGTCGGGTTCGGGGCCAGCCCGCCCACCCAGTTCCAGAACGTCTCGCTCATCCGGGCGGGCGGGCACTTCTGGGGTCAGCAGACGTTCCCGGCCATGTGGCTGTTCTCCGCCTCCAAGGAGTTCCGGGGCATCCGGATCTCCGACGTGGACATCGTGGACCCGACGTACTCCGGGATCATGTTCCAGACCAAGTACACCGGCAGCCAGCCGGAGAATCCGGTCACCGACACGGTCCTCACCAACGTGTCCATCTCGGGGGCAAGGCGCAGCGGTGACGCGTTCGACGCCAAGTCCGGCTTCGGCATCTGGGTCAACGAGATGCCCGAGCCGGGGCAGGGCCCGGCGGTCGGCTCCGCCACCTTCACCAACCTCCGGCTGACCGACAACTACCAGGACATCCGGAACACGACCAGCACCTTCACCATCACCCGGAACTGACCCCCGGGTCAGCGGCGCCGCCGGGAGGGTCACTCCTCCCGGCGGCGCCGTTCCTATAGATGAACATCACTCGCTGGGGTTAGGGTGGGCCACCGAGGAAGGGAGGAACCCCATGCGTCGAACGACACGGCTGGTGGCCGCGACGGTCGCCGGCGCCTGCCTGACGCCGTGGGCGGCGACGGCGGCGCGAGCCGAGACGGTCGTCCCGCGGCACGCCGTCGTGGTGTGCCAGACCGCCAGCTTCTACGACAACTACGACTCGGCCCGCGGCCCGTACGGGCTCAAGCGCACCCTCACCTACGGCAACAAGATCGGGCACACCCCCGGCGTGCACCCGGTCTACAACGGCTGGGCGGCGTCCTTCGACTTCGGCCCCAACGACTGGGGCTACCTGCGCCTGGAGTGCATCGGAGGCTACGACTCATGGTGAAACCGACCCGGCTCGCCGCCGCCGGCCTGGCCGCCGCGCTCGCGGTGACCGCCCTGCCCACGGCCGCGCACGCCGCCAACGGCACCATCGGGCAGCGGGAGACCGTCTGCGCCACCGACCTCTTCGTCCGGACCGATCCCAACGGCGCGTGGATGGGCACCCTCTACCGCGGCCAGACCTTCCTGGTCGAGGGCCCGCGCAGCGGCGGCTACGTCTACGGCTTCGCCTACGGGCACGTCAACCGGCACGGCTGGGTGCAGGACGGCTGGTTCTGCTGACCCGGCCCGCGCCGCTCACAGCCCGGCGCAGGCCGCGCCGTCCACCGCGCAGCCCTCCGGCTTCGTGGCCGTCAGGTCGGGATCCCGCACGTCGAACCGGATGGTGGCCGACCCACCGGCCGGCACCGCCGCCCCGGTGAACGTGACCACGGGCCCGTTCTGCGTGGCCTCGGCACCGTTGACGCTGCCGACGGTGGCGTCGTCGCCCAGCGTCACGGTCACTGTCCAGTCCGGCCGCGCGGCCGGGCCGGGGTTGCTCACCACCACCTGGCCCCGGTAGCCGAAGACCCGGTCGGAGACCGTCTCGTAGCTCGCCGCGAGGGGCGCGGCCGCCGGCGGGCGGGCACTGGGCGTACGGGTGGGGGAGGCGGACGCGGTGGGCGTCGGCGCGACGCTGCGGCGGGTGGCCGACGGCGTGGGCCGCGACGGGGTGGCCCGCGGCGACCCGCTGCTCGCGGCGGACGTCGCCAGCGGCGCCGACGGGGTCGACGCCGGCTGCGCGGCGGGCGTTGTGGGCGCGGGCCGGGTGGCCCACACCGTCGCCCCGGCGGCCAGGCCGAGCACCGCCAGCACGCCGGCCAGCAGCAGCGCCCGCCGGCGGGCCGTCCGGCCGCGTGGCGGGGCGAGCGGGATCACCGGCAGCTCGGCGGTCAGCCCGCCCTCGGCGCGGCGCAGGTCCACCTCCTGGAACGCCAGCCAGTCGAGGATCGCCGGGAGCCGCCCGGTCACCGCCCGCTCGTGCTGCTCGGCGCGGCGGTCGGCGTCCCAGTCGCCCTCCTCCAGCACCTCCCGCACCGACAGCCGCGAACCGTGGCCGATGGGGGTCAGGTCGCAGGCCAGGCGGGTGCTGCGGTCCGCCTCCCGGCAGCGCAGCACCAGCCGTTCCGGCGCGCGCAGCTCGACCACCTCCACCTCGGTGTCGGCGTCGTACCCGGGCAGTCCGGCGGTCCGCAGCAGCGTCCGGTCTCCCACCGACTCGCTGCCGGCGAACCACTTGGCGAGCAGCGCCTGTTCCGTCAGCGCCCGCCAGATCCGTGCGGGCGGGTGGGACAGGTCGACCTCGGTGGCGATCTCGATCACGCGGAGACTCTAAGGGTCGCGCCCGACCCTGGCGAGCGGGGCCGGTCAGCCTGCGGGCGAGCCCGCGCCGCCGTCGTGCCAGCGGGCCCGGAAGGCCGCCTCGCTCGCCTCGTGGCTGGCCTTCTCCTCGTAGACCGTCCGGCGCAGCGCGGTGCGGGCATCTGCCATCGTCACGAGCTCGAGGGCGACGAGCGCGACGCAGATCGCGGTGAGCAGCCCGAGCGCGGCCAGCGCCGGCAGGTGCCGGGCGACCGGCAGCCCGGCGGCGAGCGTGGCGAGGGCGCCGACCCGCGTCCACGACACGGTCCGCAGGGTGCGCAGCTGGAACGCCATGTCGGCGGCGAGGTAGATCATCACCCCGGCGAAGAGCAGCGGCACGGCCGGCCCGTGGCCCCGCTCCGCCACCCCGCCGGCCGGGTCGGTGATCGTCCGCACCAGCTCCTCGGCGCCGATCGCGAACAGGATCACTCCGGCGATCATCGGCAGGTAGAGAAAGGCGTACGCGTCCCGGGCCATCGCCACGCGCGGTCGGCCCTCGGCGGCGTGCAGGGCGATCCGGGCGGCCGGGCCGATCATGTCGAAGTGCACCCACCAGAGCGCCGCCGTGAACAGGATGCCGAAGATCGCCGCGGGGATGGCCGGCCAGGTCACGGGCTTGCCGATCAGGTTGCCGCCGACGCCGACCGAGATGACCGACTCGCCGAGCGCGATGATCAGGATGAGGTCGTAGCGTTCGGTCCAGTGTTCGGCGGAGGTGAGCTGCCACCCCTCGGTGCCGCCCAGGAGGCCGCTGGCGTACTGGATGACCACCACGGCGATCCAGAGTCCGTCGCGCAGCCACAACCCGAGCTCCGGGTCCGTGACCCTCGGGGGAAGCAGCGCCGCGACGAGCAGCAGGCTGGTGGTGATCAGGACCTCGGGGACGAGCAGCCACGCCTTGCGCCGGGCGGCCGGGTCGCCGCGGGTGGCGTACTCGTACAGCGACAGGTGCACGGCACGGATCACCACGTAGCTGACGGTGACCAGCATCGGTCCGGCGCTGCCCTGCTGGAGGCTGCCGAAGGTCTGCGGCAGGGCCAGCGCGAAGGTGAACAACGCGATCATGCCGATGACCATGAGCACCGGGACGAAACCCTCGCCCAGCCGGAGCCGGGTGGCCACGGCGCTGTGGACGACCCAGCACCACCAGAGCACGGCGAGCACCAGCATGGCGTGCAGCAGTTCCCGGCCGGTCACGTTCGCGGCGGTGGCGCGCGTGATGATGAAGAAGGACACCACGAAGACGAGGTCGAAGAAGATCTCGAACTTGTCGACCCGGGCGGCCGGGGCGATCCGCATGGCGGGACCCAGACCCTTGCCCCACCCGTTGCGGCCCACCGCCCGAGTCTGTCAGCGGCGGGCCGGGCGGCGGGCCGGAATCGACGGCCGTCCCGCCCGTGCCCGGTGCGGTCGTCGCAGGCTCAGCCGCCGAGTCGCTGGCGGGCCAGGAACTTCGGCACCACCATCCGCCACGCCTCGCACACCAGCTCGGTCATCTGGTCGTGGTCGAGCCGGTCGAGGTGGCAGCAGACCCAGTTGAACCGCAGGTCGGAGGGGCGGGGGAGGAAGAACAGCGCCGGCTCGGCGGCGATCAGCCCGTCGCGCTGCTCCTTCGGGTAGCCGAAGCCCATGGTCTGCTCGTCGCGGCTGAACGCCACGTAGACGATCGCGCCGACCCGGAACTTGATCCGGTCGTGGATCAGGTGCTCGCTGGTGCGGGGCAGCGTGCGGGCCAGGGCGCGGACGTCGTCGTCGGTCACCACGCCGGGGACGTTAGCCCCACCCTCTGACAGTCAGCCGGCGGCCGGGGCGGCGTGGGCGAGCGCGGCGCGCAGCGTGTCGGACAGCGGGTGGTCCGGTTGCTCGATCCACTGCTGGACGGCGACCCGCAGGGTGGCCAGGAGGGTCGCGGCCAGGATCCGGGCGCGCAGCGCCACGTCGGGGCCGGTGAGCCGGCCGGCGATCTCCCCGGCGAGCTCCCGCTCGATCGCCGTGTACGCGGCCACCTGGTGCGCCACGAGGCCGGGGTTGCCGTGCAGCCGGCGGCGCCGGTTGAGCCAGGACTCGGCGGTGTCGTCGTACATCTCGTCGGCCTGGCGCAGCGTGGCCCGGCTCAGCGCCGCCCAGGGCGCCAGGTCGGCGGGCTGCTCGGCGATGAGGTCCAGCAGCCGGCGCAGCCGCATGGTGTCGCCGTGGAAGAGCGCCTCCTCCTTGCTGGAGAAGTAGTTGGAGAACGTGCGCCGGGACACGTTGGCGGCGTCGGCGATCGCCTCGACGGTGACCCGGTCCGGCCCCTGCTCGGCGGCGAGGCGTAGGGCCGCCTCGTGCAGGGCGACGCGGGTCGCCGCCTTCTTGCGCTCCCGCAGCCCGGTGGCCTCCTCCATGGTTCCCCAGCGTACGTGATCCGTTTCTCAATGAGCAAACTTGCCTGCTGCGCAAGATTCGCGAATGATTGCTTGGGGCAACCAAGGCAGGGAGGGGAAGAGTGGACGCCACGAGCCGAGAACTCGTCGCCCGGTTGCAGGACCTGCTGACCGGCGTCCGGCTGCTCAAGCAGCGGCGCGCCGACGACCGGCCGGCCGTGCCGCCCGGTCTGGTGGGCCTGCTCCGGCACATCGACCGGGACAGCACCACCGGCTGCCACGCCAGGGACCTGGCGGAGCGGAGCCGGCTCGACCCCTCGACGGTCAGCCGGGCGGTCGCCGCCCTGGTGGCCGACGGCCTGGTCGACCGGCGCGCCGACCCGGAGGACCGCCGGGCCAGCCACCTGACGCTCACCCCGGCCGGCCGGGCCGCCCTGACGGAGGCCCACGACTGGTACGGCGGGGTGCTCTCCCGGGCGCTCGCCGACTGGACCCCCGGCGAGGTGGCGGCCCTGTCCGCCGCGCTCGGCCGCCTCACCCGCGACCTCGAGGTCGCCCTCACCCGACACGACAACCTGGAGGACGCGCGATGAGCGCACCCACCGCGACGGCGGACGCCGCGCCCATGAGCCGGCGGAAGACGCTGGAAGCCCTCAGCGGCCTGTTGCTGGTGCTCTTCGTGGCCATGCTGAGCAGCACGGTCGTCTCGACCGCACTACCGAAGATCATCGGAGCCCTCAACGGCTCGCAGACCCAGTACACCTGGGTGGTCACGGCCACCCTGCTCACCGCCACGGCGACCACCCCGATCTGGGGCAAGCTCGCCGACCTGTTCAACAAGAAGCTGCTCATCCAGGTCGCCATCGTGGTCTTCCTGGTCGGCTCGGTCGCGGCCGGCTTCGCGCACTCCGCCGGTCAGCTCATCGCCGCCCGCGCCTTCCAGGGCATCGGCGTCGGCGGTCTCCAGGCCCTGGTCCAGGTGGCCATCGCCGCGATGATCCCGCCCCGGGAGCGCGGTCGCTACAACGGCTACCTCGGCGGCGTGATGGCCCTCGCCACGGTCGGCGGCCCGCTGCTGGGCGGCCTCATCGTGGACACCTCCTGGCTCGGCTGGCGCTGGTGCTTCTTCGTCGGCGTGCCCGTCGCGGCCGTCGCGCTGCTCCTGCTCCAGGCCACCCTGCACCTGCCCACCGCGCGGCGGGACAACGTGAAGATCGACTACCTGGGCGCCACGCTGATCGCGGCCGGCGTCAGCCTGCTGCTGATCTGGATCTCGTTCGTCGACGACTCGTTCGCCTGGCTGTCCTGGCAGACCGGCGCGATGGTCGGCGGCTCGGTGCTGCTGCTCGCCCTCGCCGTCCTGGTGGAGTCGCGGGCCGCCGAGCCGGTCGTGCCGCTGGAGATCGTCCGCGAGCGCACCACGGCGCTGGCGATCCTCGGCAGCCTCGCGGTCGGCATGGCGATGTTCGGCGGCGCGGTCTTCCTCGGCCAGTACTTCCAGATCGGCCGCGGCTACAGCCCGACCGAGGCCGGCCTGCTCACCATCCCCATGATGGCCGGCGTCCTGCTCTCCTCGATCGTCGCCGGCCGGCTGATCACGTCCTCCGGGAAGATCAAGCCGTACATCGTCGCCGGGTCGATCATCCTGGTCATCGGCTTCGCCCTGCTCGGCACCATCGACCACGAGACCTCGCTGGTCCTGGTCGGCGCGGCCATGTTCATCGTCGGCGTGGGCGTCGGCATGACCATGCAGAACCTGGTGCTCGCCGTGCAGAACACGGTGGCGCTCAAGGACATCGGCGCGGCCAGCTCGAGCGTGGCGTTCTTCCGCTCGCTCGGCGGCACCATCGGCGTGTCGGTGCTCGGCGCGGTCCTGGCCCGCCAGGTCACCGACCGGATCACCCACGATCTGGCCGCGCTCGGGATCCCCGCCTCGGGCGGTGGCGGCAGCACGCTCAACCTCGCCGCCCTGCCCGCTCCGGTGCAGAACATTGTGCGGGCCGCGTACGGTGACGCGACCGGGCACATCTTCTGGATCTCGGCCGCCATCGGCGTCGTCGGCATCCTGGCCGCGCTGCTCCTCAAGCCGGTCACCCTGCGGTCCAGCCTGGACCTGCCCGACACCGCCCGCTCGGTCGCCGTCGCGGCCGACGCGGTCGACGGGGCGCCCGCCTTCGACGAGGTGGCCGTCGACGTCACGGGGCCGGGCGAACGCGCCCGCCGCTGACGCACCGTCGTCCCAGGGCCGTCGCCGATCCCGGCGGCGGCCCTGGCCCGTGCCCACCCGGGCCGGCGCACGCCGGCCCTGAGCGAATCGAGGCGCTGTGGACATCACGCGGCCCGCGCCGCCGCCGGTGACCGCCGACGCGCGGCCGCCCGGGGCGGTGCGCCGGGCGGTCCGTGAGCTGGCCCTCGTCGCCGTGCTCTTCCTCGCGTACAAGGCGGGCCGGCTGGCGGTGGCCGGACGGTCCGCCACCGCGCGGGCGAACGGGGAACGGATCTGGTGGCTGGAGCGGCTGCTCCACCTGCCGGACGAGGCCGCCGTGCAGGCGCCCCTGCTCCTCCACGAGCTGCCGGTCCAGCTGGCCAACTGCTACTACGCGTACGTGCACTTCCCCGCCACCGCGTTGTGCCTCATCTGGCTCTACCTCCGCCATCCCGTGCACTACCGGTGGCTGCGGCGGGCCCTGGCCGCACTCACCGCGGCGGCGCTGGCCCTGCACGTCCTCGTCCCGCTCGCGCCGCCCCGGATGACCGCACTCACCGGCCTCGTGGACACCGGCAGCCGCTACGGCCCCGCCGTCTACGGCCCCCCTGAGGCCGACACCCTGAGCAACCAGTACGCGGCCATGCCCTCCCTGCACGTCGGCTGGGCCGTGGCCGTCGCCGTCGCGCTGGTCACGGTCACCGCCGGGCGGTGGCGGTGGCTCTGGCTGGCGCACCCCGTGCTCACCCTGTTCGTGGTGGTCGGCACCGGCAACCACTACTGGCTCGACGGGGTGGTCGCCGTGGTGCTCCTCGGGCTGATCCTGGCGGTGCTGCCCCGCCCCGGTGTGCCGCGCCGGCCACCGGATCCGCCGGCGTCGGCCGCGCGCCTGCGACCGCACGTGGTCCCGCCCCCGCGGCGGCCGGGCGGCGCGGGCCGCCGACGGAGCCCGCGGACCCCGTCGGCGGCCGACGGCCGGCTCAGGCCGCCCCGACGGGGCTGACCTGCCCCCGGTTCACCCGGTGACGGTGCAGACGGCGCCGTTCAGCCGGAACGCGCCGGGCGGCACGTTCGGCCCGCTGTACGCGCCGACGAAGCCGGCGCTGGTGCTGCCGCCACCGGCGGCGAGCCGGCGGTTGTCGGCGGTGCTGGTCACCCGGACCTCGGTGCCCACCTGTGACCAGTTGGCGCTCCAGCCGCTGCTCACCTGCTGCCACGGCGTGGGCCAGGTCCAGGTGAGCGTCCAGCCGTCGAGGGCACTCGGGCCGGTGTTCACGACGTCGACGGTCGCGACGTAGCCGTTGCCCCAGTCGGTGCCCGGGTGGAAGCGCACGGTGCACGTGCTGGCGGCCGGGCTGCCGGTGGCGAAAGTGAGCGGCGGGGAGGACCAGGAGACCCGGCCCGCGGTGTCCCGGGCAAGCACGTTGACCGTGTACCGGGTGCCCGGTTCGAGGTTGCCCACCGTGAGCGAGGTGCCGGCCGTCTCGCCGAGCTGCTCGCTGACCGCCCCGTGCTGCCGGTACACCTCGTACTTGGCGATCGGCGCGCCGCCGGGCGCGGCCGGCGGCCAGGAGAGGGTCGCCGCCCGGTCGGTCACCGCG
Source organism: Micromonospora chaiyaphumensis (assembly GCF_900091435.1). Classification (GTDB taxonomy): domain Bacteria; phylum Actinomycetota; class Actinomycetes; order Mycobacteriales; family Micromonosporaceae; genus Micromonospora; species Micromonospora chaiyaphumensis. Next base: position 23,473 of record NZ_FMCS01000007.1, on the reverse strand, counting down.
CCGGCGGTGGGCCGCCCCGGCGCGCCGGGGCGGGCGCCGGCTGCGGCGGCCGGGCGCAGCACGAGCGTGGTCAGCGAGTACGGCGGCAGCGTCCGGCTGGACGCGCCGCCGGACCGGCCGGTGGCCACGCCGCCCGCCCCGTTGGTCAACGTGTGCACGGTCGGCGCCTCGTCCGCGGGGGTGAACCCGGCGTAGTCGATCGTCACCGGGTGGGCGGTGTCCGGGTCCTTGTTCAGCAGCAGGACCGCCAGGCTGCCGTCGGGCCGGCGGGCCGCGTGCGCGGCGACCAGCGGCTCGTCGCTGCCGGCCCGGACGAGCTGGTCGCCCGCCCGGACGAAGAGGTTCATCATGGACAGCCCGTGGTACGGCGCGAACGGCGTGTTGAACGGCGGCTCGCAGACCGACCCGTCGGCCGTGCACCCGCCGCTTGCGAGCAGCCCGAAGTCGCCGTAGTCGGTCTGCCCGGCGACCTGCGAGACCGTGCCGATCCCGTTGTGCGTGTTCCACCACTGCACGGTGAAGACGCCCTGCTCCAGCAGCCCGCTGTAGGCGTCGGCCAGGAAGAGCGCGCCGGGCTGGGTGTTCTGGCCGGCGCCCACGTTCAACTCGGTGAAGCTGATCCCGATCCGGCCCGCGTCCGGGCCGGCGTAGCGGGCGATCTGCTGGCGCAGGAGCCAGGCGGCGTCCGGGAGGTGGGCGGTCCGGGCCAGGGACTCGGCGGCGGTGCCGCCCGGGTACCAGTGCACGTCGACGAAGTCGATCTTCGGACCGGCGAGGGAGAGCACGGTCTGGTTCCAGGGGCCGGGGTCGGCGCCGGCGGTCAGCCCGTCCGGCCAGTTCCCCGGCATGGTCAGCACCGCGCCGACCTTGATGTCCGGGTCGACCGCCTTCATGGCGTCGGCGTACTCGACGACCAGCCGGGCGTACTGGGTGGCGCTCTTGTCGGGGTGGTCGTCGGCCTCCCAGGCCGAGCCGTAGTGGCCGTTGCCGTAGTTCTCGTTGCCGACCGTCCACCACCGCGCGTCGTAGCCCTTGGTGACGTTGGCGTACCGCACCCACTCGGCGGCCTCGGCCGGTGTGCCGGTGCCGTAGTTGGCGATGATCATCGGCTCGGCGCCGACCCGGCGGGCCGCTGCCATGAAGGTGTCGAAGTCGGTGTCCGGGGCGACGTACCCGCCGGGCGCGGTGTGGGTGCGCCAGTGGTAGATGTCGGCGTAGGAGCCGCCCGGGTAGCGCAGCATCTTCACGCCGGCCGCGCGGAGCAGGTCGGAGGTCTCGGTGCTGCCGAGTTGCTGGTCCCAGATGGCGTGGTTGACGCCGAGCGCGGTGTCCGGCACGGTGGCCAGCCCGGCGCGGGCGTTCACGGTCACCGTCACGGGGTCGGCCGCCGCGCCGGCGGCGGGCGGATCGAGGGCGGCCGGGACGGTGACGGCGAGCAGCAGGCTCGCCGCGTACGCCGCGTACGCCGCGAGGCGGCGCGGGGTGGAGGGGGTTCTGCTCATGCGGGGTCCTTCGGGGGTCGGGCGATCGTCTGTCCTGCGTCGCCCTCCCGGTGTCCGGGTGCCCTGGGAGACGGTCGGCCCCGCGCTGAGCCATCGACGTACCAGAATCCCACGGCGGTCCGCCGGGGCTCAAGACGGACCTCGGGTACGCGGCTTAATTTATAGACAGGAGTCTTTACTGTTAACAAGGTTTAATTTATGTTCATTGGCATCTCCTCCCACCACCCCGAAGGAGTTGCCGCCATGCGTCGAAGAATCACCCTGCCGCTGCTCACCACGGGTGCGGTCACCGCCACCCTGGCGGTCGCCGCGCCCGCCCAGGCACACGGCTACGTCTCATCGCCCCCCAGCCGCCAGGCGCTCTGTGCCCAGAACCGGGTGCCCGACTGCGGCCAGATCAAGTACGAGCCGCAGAGCGTCGAGGGCCCGAAGGGCCTCAAGAGCTGCCACGCCGGCATCGCCCAGTTCGCCGTGCTCAACGACGACAGCCGCGGCTGGCCCGCCACGTCCGTCGGCAGCACGGTGACGTTCACCTGGATCAACACGGCCCGGCACGCCACGTCCAACTGGGAGTACTGGATCGGCAACACCCGGGTCGCGGTCGTCGACGGCGGAGGCCGCCAGCCCGACGCCACCGTGTCGCACACCGTCAACCTCGGTGGCTTCTCCGGCCGGCAGAAGCTCCTCGCCGTGTGGAACATCGCCGACACGGCGAACGCCTTCTACTCCTGCGTCGACCTCCAGATCGGCGGGGGCGGAGGCGGCAACCCCACGCCGTCGCCGACGCCCACGCCGGCCCCGACCACCCCGCGGCCCACGCCCACCCCGACCAGCTCGCCGGCGCCGGGCGGCACCTGGACCGCCGGTCGCGCCTACCAGGTGGGGGACACGGTCACCTACAACGGCCTGACCTACCGCTGCCGCCAGGCGCACACCGCGATCCCCGGCTGGGAACCGCCGAACGTGCCGGCGCTGTGGCTCCAGATCTGACCGGACGGGTGCGGCCACGCCCCGCGTGCGCCGCACCCGGCACCCGTCGACACGCCGATCGGAGGACCGGCATGAGCCGCCCGCTGGCCGCCGCCCTGGTGGCCGTGCTGCTCGCCGGCGCCGGTTGCACCGGCCAGCCGGCGCGGACCGCCGCCACCCCTCCCGGGCCGGCGGCCGAGACGGCGACCAGCGGCATCGACGCGCTGTTCCTGGCCATGATGGTGGCGCACACCGAGCAGACCCTGGAGATCGTCGGCGTCGGGCTCGACCGCACCGCCGATCCCGGGATCCGCACGCTGATCGCCGCCGTCCAGGCCACCGAGACCGACGAACTGGCCACCATGCGCGGCTGGCTGCGCGAGGCCGGCCCGTCCGCCGTGGCGGCCGCCGAGCGGCACGACCACTCCGGGCACAGCGACGCCGCCGCCGGCCTGGCCCGGCTGCGGGCCGCCCCGCCCGGCGACACGGACCGGGTGCTGCTCGACGTGCTCGCCGCCCACCAGCGGACCGCGGCCAAGCTGGCCGGAGCCCAGGTCCAGGCCGGCACCAGCACCCGGGTACGCGACCTCGCCGGCCGGATCGAACGGTCCCGCACCGCCGAGGTCGCGTTGCTGACGAAGCTGCGCGCGCGCTGATCCGCGGGTCAGCCCGGCAGCGACCGGGACACCAGCAGCGCCCAGCCGAGGCAGCCGAAGGACGCGGTGTTCAACACCGCCCGGACCACGTTCGCGCGCACCCAGGCGCTCTCGAACGCCGCCCGCAGCTCCGCCGGGTCGGCCAGCCGAGCGGCCCCCGCCTCCAGCCGGTCGTTGAGCGGCACGTTCACCGCAGCGGTCACCGCGAGCACCAGCACGTAGAGCAGCAGGGCGGCGACCAGCCAGGGCAGCGGCCCGCGCCGCCCGGCGGGCAGGTGCAGCAGGACCGCCGCGAGGGTGCACACCAGCGCACCGCCGAAGCAGAGCGCGAACCAGCCGTTGAGGATGGCCTGGTTGATCGACCGCAGGCCGGCGACGAACGCCCGGTCGTCGACCCGGGCCAGGCCCGGCATCACCGCGTACGCGAAGGCCGCGAAGAGCCCCGCCGTCAGACCCGTGGTCACCGTGGCCAGCAGCAGCACGCCGGCCCGGAGATTCGAAGCGATCATGAGGACCATTGGACACCGCGGGAGCTGGACGCTCCATGGCCGGAACGCCCCGAACCATACGCGAGCGTCTACGCTCACCGCGTGGACGTGCTCGCCGACGTGCTGCGCGGGCTCCGCGCCCGGGACGCCTTCCTGCTCCGTACCGTCATGGACCCGCCCTGGTCGATCCGGGTGCGCGACGCGGCCCCGCTGAGCATCACCACCGTGGTCCGGGGCGAGGCCTGGGTGGCGCCCGACGGCGGCGCGCCGGCGCTGCTGCGCCCCGGGGACGTGGCCGTGCTGCGCGGGCCCGACCCGTACACGGTGGCCGACCACCCGGAGACGCCGCCGCAGGTGGTGATCCACCCCGGGCAGCGGTGCACCACCCTCGGCGGGCAGGAGCTGACCGAGACCATGGCACTGGGCCTGCGCACCTGGGGCACCCGGCCGGACGGCGCGACCGCCCTGCTCACCGGCACGTACGCCAGCAGCGGCGCGGTCGGCGCCGGGCTGCTCGCGGCCCTGCCGCCCCTGGTGGTACTGACCGCCGCCGACGGCGAGCTGCCGGTCGTCGCGCTGCTCGCCGCGGAGCTGGACCGGGACGGGCCCGGGCAGGAGGCGGTGCTGGACCGGCTGCTCGACCTGCTCGTCATCGGGGTGCTGCGCACCTGGCTGGGCCGTCCCGGCGCGCAGCCGCCCGGCTGGTACCGGGCCTACGCCGACCCGGTGGTCGGCCACGCCGTCCGGCTGGTCCAGCACGACCCGGCCCGGGGCTGGACGGTGGCCGGCCTCGCCGCCGCCACCGGCGCCTCCCGGGCCGCCTTCGCCCGCCGGTTCACCGAACTGGTCGGCGAGCCGCCCATGACCTTCGTCACCAACTGGCGCCTCACGCTCGCCGCCGACCTGCTGAGCGACACCGGGCTGACCCTCACCGCGGTTGCCCGCAGAGTCGGCTACAGCAGCCCTTTTGCGCTCAGCGCGGCCTTCAAGCGGGTCCGCGGCGTCAATCCGCGCGACCACCGCGCCACGGCCTGAGGCCCTCCCGCGTCGCCGGTGATCCCGGTAAACCGGCCGCGCGATGTCGCAACCCATGGCTACGCTTCCTGCCGGACGCCGCCCCACCGCACGTCACCCCGCGCCCCGCCGGGCGCGCGGCGCCGCCACCGCCCCCGACCGGACCTGAACCAGGAGACTGTTTGTGACCCAGCAACCTGTCGCGACATCGAACAAACTCGACGCCGCGGTTCTCAAGGTGGCCGGCGTCGTCGTGCTCGGTGCGATCATGTCGATCCTCGACGTGACGGTCGTCAGCGTGGCCCTGCCGACGTTCCAGAACGAGTTCGACGCCTCCTACGCCCGCGTGGCGTGGACCATGACCGGCTACACCCTCGCCCTTGCCACGGTGATCCCGCTCAGCGGGTGGGCCGCCGACCGGTTCGGCACCAAGCGCCTCTACATGGTGGCGCTCGCGCTGTTCACCATCGGTTCGGGGCTGTGCGCCACCGCCGACTCGATCGGCGAGCTGATCGGCTACCGCGTGCTCCAGGGCCTCGGCGGCGGCATGCTCATGCCGCTCGGCATGACGATCATGACCCGCGCGGCCGGCCCGCACCGGATCGGCCGGCTCATGGCCGTCCTCGGCATCCCGATGCTGCTCGGCCCGATCGGTGGCCCGATCCTGGGCGGCTGGCTGATCGACACCGCCAGCTGGCACTGGATCTTCCTGATCAACCTGCCGATCGGCCTGGTCGCCCTGATCTACGCCCAGCTCGCCCTGCCGAAGGACAACCCGGAGCCGTCGGAGTCGTTCGACTTCCTCGGCATGCTGATGCTGTCGCCCGGCCTGGCGCTCTTCCTCTACGGCGTCTCGTCGCTGCCCGAGGCCGGCACGATCCGCGACAACAGCGTCTGGCTGCCCATGCTTGTGGGCGCCGTGCTCGTGGTGGCCTTCGTGTTCTACTCGTTCCGGCCCCGGCACCCGCTGCTCGACCTGCGGCTGTTCCACAATCGCAACCTGACCATCGCCGCGGTGACCCTGTTCGTCTTCATCATCGCGTTCATGGGCGCGGGCCTGCTGTTCCCGAGCTACTTCCTGCAGATCCGCGGTGAGTCGACGCTGACCGCCGGCCTGCTCATGGCGCCGCAGGGCATCGGCGCGATGCTGACCATGCCGATCGCCGGCATGCTGGCCGACAAGGTGCCGGTCGGCCGGACGGTGCCGTTCGCCCTGGTGCTCATCGCCGCCGGGTTCTTCACCTTCACCCAGGTCGACCCGCACACGTCCTACTGGCTGCTCTGCGGCTCGCTGTTCGTGATGGGCCTCGGCATGGGCGGCACCATGATGCCGATCATGACCTCGGCGCTGAAGACCCTGCACGCCGCCGAGGTGGCCCGCGGCTCGACCCTTGTCAACATCCTCCAGCAGATCGGCGGCTCGGTGGGCGCCGCGGTGATGTCGGTGATCCTCACCAGCCGGCTGAACGGCTCCGAGGTGATCCCCGGCGTGACCGACCCGAACAGCGGCAAGCCGGTCACCGAGGCCAGCCTGGCCATCGGTTCGCAGCTGCGGCCGGAGCTGCTCCAGCAGTTCCCGGTGCCGCCGTCGCTGATCGAGCGCGGTCTCGACTTCGCGGCCAGCTCCTTCGCCACCACCTTCTGGGTCGGCTTCGGGCTGGTGCTGCTCACCTTCATCCCGGCCGCGTTGCTGCCCCGCCGGCGCGAGCCGTCGCACCTGCTCGACGGCGGCGCGGGCGAGGAGCAGCGCACGCCGGTGCCGATCCACTGACCCGCCGGTCGGGTCGCCGGGGCCTCGCCCCGCCGGCCCGACCCCGGTCCGGCTCGCGGTCGCGGGGCCTGACGCCGACCGGCGTCAGGCCCCGCCGGCCGTCTGGGCCCCGGCGCCGCGGCGGATGTCGAGCAGGTGGTGCTCGGCCTCGTGGACCGTGTGCCGGCCGAGCCAGAGCAGGGTCCGCACCTCGCGCTGCGGCCACGGGTAGACGCCGGTGCGGGCCAGGTCGACCTCGCCGAGCGCCGCGAAGCGGGCCACGAACCTGTCGGCGGCCGTGGCCAGGTCGGCGAGGACCACCTCCGGGTCCTGGGCGTTGTAGCGCTCGGTGACCACCAGCTCGTCGCGGCCCATCGGCGTGAACTCGGGCTCCGTCACGCGCAGCGCCAGCGCGAGCCGCTCACCCTGCACGCGGAACACGTCCCGGACGTGGCAGGCGTACTCCAGCGGCGACCACACCTCCGGGGCGGGTCGCCGGCGCATGTCCGGCACCCCGTGCAGGGCGGCCGGATAGTCCCCGGCCAGGTCGCGCAACCGCCCCGGCAGGTCGCCGCCGTCGAGCGCGGAATAGACGAACGAGCACTCGGCACACCGATCCACGCGCTCAGGGTAGGTGGTCCGCGGGCATCCCGGGAGGCCGCGCCCGGGCCGCCCGGAGGAGGGCGGCCCGCGGAATCCGCCTCCGGCCGCGGACGTGGCGGCGGAGGATGAGCGGAGCGGGCGCGTCCGGGTGCCGCCGCAGGGAGAAGGGGAGCCGCCGATGACCGCCAACCGGGAGATCGTCGCGGACGCCTTCGCCGCCTGGTCCGCCGGCACCGGCAGCATCACCGACATCTTCGCCGAGGACATGCGCTGGGAGATCACCGGCCGCTCGGTGGCGGGCGGGGTGTACCAGCCGGCGCGCCAGTTCATCGAGGAGGCGCTGACGCCCTTCGGCGCGCGTTTCACTCGGGAGGATCCGTTCCGGCCGGTGCTCATCCGGGGCATCCACGAGGACCCGGCCACCGACACGGTGATCGTCGCGTGGAACGGCCAGGGGACCACCACCATCGGCACGACGTACACCGACACGGTCGCCTGGTTCCTGCGGATGCGGGACGGCAAGGTGGTCGAGGGGACCGCCTTCTTCGACAGCATCGCCTTCAACGAACTCTGGCAGGACGTGCCGGCCTAGCGCGGGCGAGACTGGGCGGCATGCTGACGACGGTCGCGCCGATCGCCCCCACCCAGCACGCCTTCGAGCGCGTGGCCGCCCTCTTCGACGACTACCGGGCGCACTACGGCCATCAACCGTCCCCGCAGCGCACCCGCGCGTGGCTGCGCGACCAGATCGCCCAGCACCGGCTCGCGCTCGCCGCCGCCACCCGCGCCGGACAGGTCTGCGGCTTCGTCACGACGGCGGTCACCCCGGCGTCGCTGCTGTTGGGCACCGCGTGGTCGATCAGCGACCTCTATGTCGCGCCGTTCCAGCGCCGCAGCGGTGTCGCCAGGGCCCTCCTGCGGTATGTCGTCGACGAGGCGCGGGCCGCCGGGGCGTACCGCGTGTCACTGCGGACCGAGGCCGGCAACACCCCCGCCCGCACCCTCTACGCCGAGGCCGGCTTCCGGCCCGTCACCGGGCTGGAACTGCTCAACCTCGTCCTGCGCCCGGAGCACGAGGCCCCGCCGACACCCGGCTGAACGCGGTACCGCCAGGATGGGCGGGTGGACTTCGAGCTGCACCGGGCTGAGTTGCTGGCGTACTGCTACCGGATGCTGGGCTCGTTCCACGAGGCCGAGGACGTCGTGCAGGAGACCATGCTGCGCGCCTGGCGGGCCCGGGACCGGTACGACCCCGCGCGTGCCTCGCAGCGGACCTGGCTGTACCGGATCGCCACGAACGCGTGCCTGACCGCGCTGGAGGGGCGGGCGCGACGGCCCCTGCCGTCCGGGCTGGGCGCGCCGAGCGTCGACCCGGAGGCGCCGCTGACGCCCTCGCTCGACGTGCCGTGGCTGGAGCCGTTTCCCGACGCGCGGAACGAGCTGGAGACGCGGGTCGAGATGCGCCTCGCGCTGGTCGCGGCCATGCAGGTGCTGCCCGCCCGGCAGCGGGCCGTGCTCCTGCTCCGCGAGGTGCTGGAGTTCACCGCCGCCGAGGTCGCCGCGCAGCTGGGCACCACCGTCGCCGCGGTGAACAGCGCACTGCAGCGTGCCCGTGCGGCGCTCCCGGACGTGGGCGACGTCGGTGAGGTCGCCGAGCCGGACGATCCGCGGGTGCGGGCCGTGGTCGACCGGTACGTGCGGGCGTTCGAGGCGGCCGACGTTCCCGGGCTCGTGCGGCTGCTCGCCGACCAGGCGGTCCTGGAGATGCCGCCGGTGCCCCTCTGGTACCGGGGAAGCGGCGACTACGGCCGGTTCATGGATCGCGTGTTCCGGACCCGGGGCACCGGCTGGCACGTGCGACGGCTGGGCGCCAACGGGCAACCGGCTCTCGCGGCGTACGCGCCGCAGCCCGGAGGCCCGCACCGGCTGCACACGGTGCAGGTGCTCACGGTCGCCGGTGGGCGCGTCACGCACAACGTGGTGTTCGCCGACCCGCGCGTCCTCGCGGCGTTCGACCTGCCCGCGGTGATCTCTGCCGACGAGTTGCCCCGGGTGCGATGAGTCCGGGCGGTGCCGCCGGTACGTACCGGTGGACACCTACCGAAGGGACACCATCGTGAGCGTCGTCGTCATCCAGTTCGTGACCCTGGACGGGATCGTGTCGGACCCGGACGGGTCCGGGGGCACGCCCTCGGGCGGCTGGGCCTTCCGGCACGGCCCGGAGACCGTGGCCGGGGACAAGTTCCGCCTCGGCAGAGTGCTCGGCGAGGGGGTGCTGCTTCTCGGGCGGACCACCTGGGAACTGTTCGCCCGGCTCTGGCCCGGACGCGACGACCCGTTCGCCGCCCGGATGAACGCCGTCCCCAAGCTGGTCGCCACCCGCACCCTGGCCGACGTCTCGGCCTGGGCGAACTCGTCGGTCGTCGACGGCGACCTGGTCGAGGCGGTCCGGCGCGAGCGGCGCGACGTCATCGTCACGGGCAGCCTGAGCGTCGTGCACCGGCTGATGGCCGAGGACCTCATCGACGAGTACCGCCTCCTCACCTTCCCGACGATCCTGCGCACCGGTGCGCGGCTCTTCCCGGCGGAGGGTCCGCCCGCGTACCTGCGGTGCCGGTCGGCGGAGCAGGCCGGCGCGGCGGTCCTCACGCGGTACCAGCGGGCGTGAACGGCGCGGCCGAATGCGTTGCGCCATCGTCGTTACATTGACGTTAACTGCTATACCAATCATCGGTGACCGGCTATATGATGCCGATCAGCAGTTCTGCAACGCCTCACACAATCGCTGCTCCGGCACATTTTCCGCGCCTGCCGACCGTCGCGCGTCCGAATCCACCCACGCCCGGCGGCCGATTCCCGCTGCCTGCACAGGCGATTTCCGGACGGCGCGGAAGAGCGTCACCACAAGGGTGGAACGGAAGGGCGGATGATGGCGGGGGTGCCGTCCCTGGTCATCGGTATCGCGGCCTCGGCCGCGGAACGCCGGCAGCTCACCCAGCTGCTCGGCGGCACCGAGACCTTCCTGATCGTCTCCAGCGCGCACCAGGCACGGCGGTTCCTCGAACTGCTGCGCGCGCCGGGGGCGGTGCGACCGGCTCCCGCCCCCGCCGCGGTCGCCGACGAGTCGCCGGCGGCCGGCGGGCCGGTGTCCGAGCTGGACGTCGACTCCGACCGTCGCGTCCTGCGGTGGCGGGAGCGGGAGGTCGGGCTGACGCCGCTGGAGCACGACCTCCTGGTCTGCCTCGCCGGCACACCCGGCCAGGTGTGGACCTACGCGCAGCTGCACCGGGCCGTGTGGGGCAACGACCACCTGGGGCGCGGCTCCGACATGCACTCGGTGGTGCGCCGGGTGCGGCGCAAGCTCGGCCGGGTGGGCGCGGCGCCGACCATCCACGCCGTGCGCGGCATCGGCTTCCGCCTCGCGCCGTCCTGACCCGGTTCTCCGCTCCGCCGTAGCCGGGGAGCCGGCACCTCCGATCCGGGCCGTGAACGCGGTCCGGCCCGCCCGGTGGGGACACCGGGCGGGCCGGACCTTCACGGTCGATGGTCAGCAGCGGATGGGGGACAGGGTGAAGTCCTCCACGGTGGGCGTGGTGTTGTTGATCCTCGTCTGGCGGGTCTGGGGCTTCCAGCCGTCCTTGGCGACGATGATGCTGAGCGGGTTGTTGCGCCGGTCCATCCAGTAGGCGTACTTGCCGTCGGCATCGGTGGCGAACGTCCAGGACATCGCCCACGAGTCGACCTGGACCACCGCGCCGGGAAGCGGCGCGACGGCGCCCTGGCAGCTCCGGCCGGAGACGGTGCCCATCAGCTTGCCCCAGCTGGTCGGCGGCTGCGCGATCATCGTGACCGCCACCGGCGGCACGGTGTACGGCGTGTTCTCCTTGATCGCGACCGATGCCGAGTAGGTGCCGGGCTGGTCGACGTTGGCCGTCATGCCGACGGTCACCGTGACCTTCTCACCCGGTGCCAGGGTGACCTTCGACTTGTCGATGGTCAGCCAGCTGACGTCCGCCGGCCCCTCGGTGCACTCCTCAAGGCCGGGCAGCACCTCACTGTCCTTCGTGGCGTTGAAGCTGCCCGAGGAGCCGCCGATCTTGTAGAAGCCGCACGCCGCACCACCGCGGTAGCGGGGGGTGTTGGCGTTGGGCAGGTTCGCCCACGAGTCGGTGGCCGGGTCGTACGCGAAGCCGGCGTTCGTGATGGCCCCGCCCTGCGAGCCACCGACCACCAGGAGCTTGCCGTTCGCGACGGCGAACGAGCTGGCCCAGTTGTCGGCCGGCGCGTCCGCGACGGCGGTCCAGGCGTTGGCGCCGGGGTCGAACGCGTAGCTGGCCTTCTGCGAGACGGAACCGTCGTTACCGCCGGTGCAGTAGACGGTGCCACCGATGCCGCCGCAGGACGCGAACGCCACCGACTTCGGGTAGTTCGGCAACGTCTCCCAGGCGTCGGTGCCCGGGTCGTAGCGGACCACCGAGTTGGACATCGGCAGGCAGCTGGCCGTGGTGCAGCCGCCGACGGCGTACAGCTTGCCGTCCGCGACGGCCTGGCCGGCCGCGGCCCGCGGGGCGGGGTTGTCGGCCTTCCTGGTCCAGGTGTTGGCAGCCGGGTCGTACGACCAGGTCGTGCCGTCGGGCCCGGCGGCGCCCCAGCCGCCGGTGGCGATGATCCTGCCGTCGACGACCCCGACCGTCATGGCGTTGCGTGCGGCGGGGAGGTCGGCGATCGCCGTCCAGGTCTGGGCGATCGGGTCGTACACGTAGTTCTTCGTGCTGGAGGCCGTGCCGTCACCGCCGGCGATCGAGTAGATCTTGCCGTCGAGGTTCACCACCCGGTTGTCCATCACGTTCGCCGGGTAGTTGGCGATCCCCGTCCACGGCTCCGCCTGGGGGCCGGTCGGTGCGGCGGCCGCGGTGGCCGACTTGCCGGACGGACGGGCGGCGACCGACGTCGGGGTGGTGAGCCGCTGCACCGGCGCGCCGGGCGAGCCGAGCAGCTTCTGCTCGGACAGCTGCGACCCGTCGGCCCGCTGCAGGACGAACCCGCCGTCCTGCTCACTGAACTCGACGGCGACCGGGGCCCCGCCGGTGTTGGTCACCGTGAAGGTCTTGCTGACCTTGCCGGTGGGCATCCGGACCGTGCCGGTCACCGACGTCGGCTGCACAGCCAGCCGGCCAGCGGCCAGTTGGAAGTTCGCCGCCGTCGCCCAGTCGGCCTCGACGTCGACCTGCTTGGTCTGGCTCACGTAGTTGCCGGCCTTGGCGGTGAACGGGTGCTGGCCGGTCAGCGACGAGAACATCCAGTAGAAGCCGTCGGCGAGTTCGGTGTCGTCCGGGGTCGCCACCGTGGTGGCCTTCTCCGCCGGCCGGTCGTCACTGGTGACGGTGGCGCCGTTGACGTAGCCGTTGTCGTTCTTGTCCCGGACGTGGCCCAGCACCAGGCCGCCGTCGACCGGCTTGCAGACGATCTTGCTGCCGATCAGCACGTTGTCGACCTGCCACCACCATTCCCAGGAGGCGTCGTAGTAGTGGAACCGGACCTGGACCTGCGCCTGGCCCGCCGCCTGCGGGATGGGCACCTCGGTGACCCGGGGCCCGCGCACGTCGGCCGCCTGCCGGAGCACGTTGCTCCAGGTGGCGCCGCCGTCGAGGCTGAGGTCGACGTCCGCCCGGTCGGAGCTCAGCCAGTTGAAGTCCTGGTTGAACCGGATCACCGGCGCCGCGACGTCGGTCAGGTCGACCACGGGGCTGACCAGCGAGGTGTCCTGCCGGCCACCGCTGCCGTAGTCGTCGCTGTCGATGATGGCGAACCCGCCGGAGCCGCCGGTCAGGTTGCCCCGGTCACCGCTGTCGGTGAACTTCCAGACCTGGCCGGTGCCGGCGTTGTCCACGACGGACCAGCCGTCGGGCACGCCGGTGCCGTCGAAGGTCTCGTACTCGCCGTCGGAGCTGTTGGTGTAGCCGGGCGCCGCGGTGCACGCGTTCGGGTCGGCCGGTACGGCGATGTTGCTCGTGGTGTTGCCGGAGCCGACCACGACCTCCTTGGTCACGGTCGGGTAGCCCGGGTACTGCGACTCGACCTTGAGCCGGTAGGTCGCCCCGGCCGGCAGCTTGAGGCTGTAGCGGCCGTTGGCGGGGGTGGTGTAGTCGGAGACGGGGAGGCCCTCGACGCTGACCTTCGCGTAGAGCGGCCAGCCGTGCCCGGAGCCGTCGGTGACCTGACCGCCGACGGTGACGCTCGGCACCGCCGTCAGCGCGACGTTCAACGTCGTGGTCGTGTTCGTGGTCACCGTCGCCGAGAGCGTCCTGGTCTGGTAGCCGAACGCCGAGACGGTGACCTGGTAGTCGCCGGCCAGCAGCAGCGACGAGTACGTCCCGTCGGCGGCGGTGGTCAGCGAGCGGGTCGCCGCGCCGGTGAGGGCGATGGTGGCGCCGGCGATCGGGGCGCCGGTGGCCGCGTCGGTCACCTTGCCGGCGAGGGTGCCGTTGTCGCCGATGGGGGCGGCGTTGAGCAGCGCGAGCGCGTCCAGCCGGCCCTCACCGTAGACGTTGTTGTCGTCCGTGGTGCCGCCGCACTGGGTGTCGGCCTTGTCGACCGCCGTGTCGTTCAGCAGCGCGCGGGTCGCCGTGACGTCGCCGACGAGCGTGGGCGCCGCCGACCAGAGCAGCGCGATCGCCCCGGCCAGGTGCGGCGCCGCCATCGACGTGCCGCTGTAGCTGGCGTAGGTGTTGTCCGGCACGCTGGACCGGACGTTGACGCCGGGCGCCGACAGGTTGGGCTTGATCTCGCCGTTCTGCCCGGCGCCGCGGGAGGAGAAGCTGGCGATGTTGTTGTTGATGTCGTACGCGCCGGCCGAGTAGTTGCTGGCCAGGCTGCCCGGGGAGCCGCTGGTCTGGCAGGCGGGCCCGTTGTTGCCGTTGGACCACGTGCCGAAGATGCCCGAGGCGGTCCAGGCGTCGGTCACGTCCTCCATGAACGGCTCGGTGGAGGGCAGCGTGGTGCCCCACGAGTTGTTGATGATGTTCGGCCGCTTGCTGGCGTCCGGGTTCTGCCCGCTGAGGTCGGTGGGCTCCAGCATCCACTGGCCGGAGGAGATCAGCGCGGCGTCGGTCGGGCAGCACCCGTTCGCGGCGATCCACTTGACCTCGGGGGCGACGCCGATCTGGTTGGCGCCGTCGGCACCCGCCATGGTGCCCATCGTGTGCGTGCCGTGGCCGTCCTCGTCGCACGGGGCGGTGGCGCAGGTGCCGGCGGCGTCGTACCAGTTGTAGTTGTGGTCGAAGGTGCCGTCACCGTTGTTGCCCCGGTAGGAGTTGACCAGCGCCGGGTGGTCGAACTGGACGCCGCTGTCGATGCTGGCCACCGTGATGCCGGCGCCCTTGACGCCGTACTGGGACCACACGTCGTCGGCGTTGATGTTCGCGATGCCCCACTCCAGGGCGTTCACCGACTTCTCGTCGGTGCCCTGGGTGACCTCGGGGAGCTTGTACTCGATGGGGGCGTACAGGCCGTCGACCTCGGCGTGGGCGGCGAAGTTCTGGGCCATCGTGAGGGAACCGCCGCTGACCTTGATGGCGTTGGTCGCCCAGAAGGTCTGGTACTTCGTGCCCGAGCGGTCCAGTTCGGCGCGGATCTTCGCCTGGCTGTCGGCGGCGGTCTTCTTGAGCGCGTCGGCGACCTCGGTGCCCCGCTTGGCCCAGTCCTTGTTCGCGCCGGCCTTGCCCAGGTCGGCCTTGGCGCCGAAGTGGATCCAGAAGTCGCCCTCGCTCTTGCCCTGGAGTTGCCGGGTGAGTTCGGGGCGGATCTTGTCGCCGGCGGATGCGCCGGTGCCCGTTCCGGTCTGCGCAGCCTGCGCGCCTGTGCCGGTGGCGGCCATGGTGGTCGCGGCGAGAACCAGGGCCGCGCCCGCGCTCACCAGCCGACCGGCCAGGCCCCTCCTGTGTGGACGTCTCAGCATCGGTGCTGCCTCCTCCAGAACGACCCGCGGATGTTCGAGCCATGGCGGATGGGCGCAGGAGACTCCTCTCCCGTCGGATCACACCGGTTTGAACGAACCCCCCAAGCCCCCTAGGCGCCGTGCGGGTCTACGCCGGCTGCCTGAGTGGACACTATGATCGACAGGAAAGCGCGATCAAGCACCGTACGTGAGCAACTTGTCACCAACAGGTCCCCCTCGGTGGGGGGCGGTTGACATTGACTGTCACGGCGATTCCCAGGTGCGGCAATTTTTGCCGCTGGTACCTCCGGGCGGGGGGTAACGGTGACCGAGGAGGAGACGAGCGGGGCGGAGCATCCGTTCCCGCTGGTGATCGGGGTGACCTCGGCGCCGGCCGAACGGGTCCGCCTCACCGAGCTTCTCGACGGCGTCGCGCCCCTGCTCCTGGTCGCCGACCTCGACGAACTGCGCCGGTTGCTCGCGTCGCCGGGAGCGACGCCGGCGGCCCTCGACACCCCGCCACCGCCCGCCCCGACGCCGCCGCCGGACGACACGCTGGTGATCGACGCGGCCCGGTCCACCGCCCGCTGGGGCGACCGGGAGATCGTCCTCACCCGGCTCGAGCGCGACCTGCTGGCCTGCCTGACCACCCAGCCGGTGCGGGTCTGGACGTACGCCGAGCTGCACCGCTGCGTCTGGCACGACGAGGGGCTGCAGGACAAGGCGGACGTGCAGTCCCTGGTGAAGCGGCTGCGCCGCAAGCTCGACCAGTTGGGCACCGGCGTCACCGTCGTCGCCGTACGGGGCGTCGGGCTCCGGCTCACCGACCACCGGCGGCCCCGGGCACAGGGCACCGGGCACCTGCCGAACGGCCGCTAGGGCCACGCTGCCCCGGTGACCGACTACGTCCCGGAGCGTACGGGCGTACCCCCGCTGCCGTACCTCGACGGCCGCCCCACGTCGGACGACGCGCCGCCCGCTCCTTGGAAACATGACTGGCCGATGGACGCACGTCCCGGCTCGTCCGGCCGCGTCCGCCCAGAGGGAGGGATCAATGGGACAGAATCGGCTCGGGAGTGCGGCCGGGGCGCCACCACGACGCGGACCGGGGGCGGCGAACGCCCCGGGCCGGCGCTGGGGATGGTGGGGCATCGTCTTCGTGGCCGCCTTCGTCGCCAGCATCGCGGCTGGCAGCGCGCTCAAGGCGGGGGAGAGCCTCTACCTGCCCGACGCGTCCGTCGCGCAGTTGCGTGACTTCTATGCCGCCAGCCGTTCGGCGGTGCTCGTCCAGTCAGCGTTGCAGATCCTGGCGGCGGTCGCCCTGTACCGGTTCGGGTGGCGGCTGCGCACGGCGCTGCACACGAAGGGCACCCGTGCCGGCGCGGTGCTGGGTTGGGGTACGGCGATCACCGCGGGGTCGCTGTTCGCCTCAGTGGTGTGCGGGCTGGCCCTGCTGCTGGCGACGCAGGCCGGCGACACGACCGTCGCCGGTCTCGGCAGGGCCGCGCTGGTGCTCGGCGGTGCGGCACACCTGCTCGGCGCCGGCCTGCTGATCGCGGCGGCCTCGGCGGTCGCGTGGCGTTCCCATCGGCGGCCCCGGTGGGTGTTCGGCTACGGGAGACTCGTGGGACCGCTGGTGGCGGCCTCTGCCCTCTCGATCCTGCTGCCGCCGCTCGTCCGGCCGGAGCCGGCGTTCCGGCTTCTCGCGGCCGTCTGGCTCGTCGGCACGGGAATTGCCATCCTGCGGGGGGCCTTCGACGAAGTGAGGTAGGACCGGCAGGGGCAGCACCTAGGCTGGCCGGAAGGAGGTGGCAGCGGTGGGTGCTGACGGTCAGGGCCGGTCGACGGGGAGGCGCAACCGCCTGCTCCTGGCCGGCCTGCTGGCGGTGGTCGGGCTGATCCTCCTGCTGCTCGGCCTCACCGTCGCCAACGGCGCGGTCGCCGGCGTCGAGGTCGCGCTGGCCCTGCTGCTCCTGATCGCCAGCTACGCGATCCAGCACGTGGCCCGCCGCAACACCCTCTACCGCGACGAGCGGCGGCGGTGACCGGAGCGGCACGCCGGCACCGTTAGGCTGACCGGCGTGGATCAGGAAGACCGGATCGCGCTGTTCCTCGACTACGAGAACCTGGCGCTGGGTGTGCGGGACCATCACGGCGGCCGGCCGTTCGACTTCCGCCCGATCGCCGACGCCCTCGCCGAGCGCGGCCGGGTCGTCGTGCGCCGGGCGTACGCGGACTGGTCGTACTTCGACGAGGACCGGCGGATGCTCACCCGGTCGCACGTCGAGCTGATCGAGATTCCGCAGCGGATGGGCGCCTCGCGGAAGAACGCCGCGGACATCAAGATGGCCGTCGACGCCGTCGAGCTGGCGTTCGAGCGCGGCTACATCTCGACGTTCGTGATCTGCACGGGCGACAGCGACTTCACGCCGCTGGTGCACAAGCTCCGCGAACTCAACAAGCGGGTGATCGGGGTCGGTGTGGAGAAGTCCACGTCGGCGCTGCTGCCGCCCGCCTGCGACGAGTTCCTCTTCTACGAACGCCTCGAAGGGGTCGACGTGCCGCCGGCGGCCGGCCGCCGGGTTCGGGCGGCCCGCCCGGCCGAGCCTCAGACGCCGCCGCCGACCGAGCTGCCGGCGGAGCCGCCGGCCGAGGCCCCGTCGGCCGGGGAGGAGCCTGCGCGGGACGTCGACACGCTCGCCGTGCTGGTGGCCCAGACCGTGGCCGGCATGCAGGGCAGCTCCAGCGGCGAGGTGACCGCCTCCGGCCTCAAGCGCACGCTGCTCCGCAAGGACCCGACGTTCAGCGAATCCGACTACGGCTTCCGCACCTTCGGGGAACTGCTGCGCCACCTGGCCGGGCACAACGTCATCGAGCTGGCCGCGGGACCCGCCAAGGGTGACCCGGAGGTGTCGCTGCCCGAGCGGGGCGACCGGGAGGTGGCCTTCGCGCTGCTGCGGTCCGTGGTCGTGGACCTGGCCGGCGAGGGTGGCGCAGTGCCGCTGTCCGGGCTCAAGGACCAGCTCCGCCGGGCGCGGCCGGACTTCAGCGAGAAGAAGCTCGGCTACCGCAGCTTCCTCCAGTTCGCCAAGGCCGCCGCCACGAGCGGGGCAGTCGAGCTGCGGTGGAGCCCGGAGGCCGACGACTACCTGCTCACCCCGCACACCCCCTGACGGCGGGCCCGCCCCCGTTCAGGTCCGGCGGCACAGCAGCGGGTCCACCACCGGCAGCCGCAGCGGATCCAGGCAGATGCCCGACCCGGCGGGGTCGCTCGGGGAGGGCGAGCCGGTGGGCGTCCCGGTGGGGCTCGCGGTCGGGGTGACGGTCGGGGCCGGGCTCCCGGTCGGGCTCACCGCCGGTGGCGTCGTCGGTGGGGTCGGGGCGGGCGTCGTGGCGCGGGACGGCACCGGCAGCGCGATCCGCTCCGTGCCGACCGGGGTCGGGCTTCCGGTGCCGGGCCGCCGCGTGCCGTCTGCCGGCCGGGGGAGCGGGGTGGGTTCGCCGGCCGGCGACCGGGTCGCGGCGCCGTCGGGCGTGCCGAGGACCGGTTCGGACGCGCGCACGTCGCCGGGTGTCGGGGCGGCACCGTCCGCGGTCGTCCCCGTCGGGTGCACCGGCCCGGCCGTCGCGGGCCAGGTGCCTGCCGCCGTCACGCCGAGAAGCACCACGACCGCCACGGCGCCGGCCGCGACCAGGCGCTCCGCACGCCGCCGTGGCACCGGGGCGTCCGCCACACCGAGCGGTCGCGGTGGCCGGGGCCGGGCCGCGCGGTGCGCGGCCAGCAGCGCCTCGAGCTGCGTGGCGACCGTGTCCCGGGTTCCGGTGGCGGCGGCGTACGCGAGGGTGAGGTAGAAGCGGACGTTCGCCGCGCCGGTGACCGGAACGCGCAGGCCGGCCGGGCGCCGGCCGTCCCCGGGGTGCAGCAGGGTGACCGGCAGGTCGGGGTGGTGCCCGAGGCCGAGCAGGTCGTCGTGGGCCCACTCACGCCGGCCGGCCCGCCCGGCGAAGGCGACCCGCCGGTCGGTCACCACGGCGGCGCCGGTGTCGACCACCCGCAGCCCGGCCGGGAGCGCGCCATCGGCCGGGTCGGACACGTCCACGGTCGGCGCCGGGTCCGGCACGGGGAGCCCCGGCAGGTGCCGGGCCTCCGCCTCGACCAGCTCGGCGACCGGCACGATGCGGTAGACCACCTCGCCGTCGTCCAGCTCGACCGGCAGGTCGGTGCCGGGGAGGGTGCAGCCGTGGAAGCCGGTCGCCTCGATCCGGAGCCGCTCCAGGTGCTCGGTGCGGCGGCGCCACGTCCGGGCCGCCGCCTCGTACGCACTTCGCCGGCGCTCGTTCTCGCGCCGCGTCCATGCAATCTGCCGTCCCAGCTCGGGGTGACGCCCGGCCGGGGTGGACCGTCTCGTCGTCACGCCCGGTACAACGTCCTCCACGGAGGGTGGACACGTGAGGGCGGCTATCGTCCGCTTAGGTGCCGGTACGTCCGTGCGACAATCCGCACATGGCGCAGATCGTCCAGTTGCTGGCCTCGCCGGTGCACCGCTACGTGGGCCGGCCGGCCGACGGCCCGGCCCCGGCGCCGCCGGGCGAGCTGGTCGAGGAGGTCCGGATCCGGGCCGGCCTGGGCATCGTCGGTGACCGCTACTTCGGCAAGCCGGCGCACCGGGAGGCGAGCGTGACCTTGATCGCGCAGGAATCGCTGCCTCCCGGGGCCGACCTCACCCAGGTCCGGCGCAACGTGCTGACCCGTGGCATCGCCGTCGACGACCTGGTGGGCCGGGTGCTCACCCTGGACTCCGGCGACGGGCCGGTCAGCCTGCGGGTCCACCGGGCCGCCCCGCCCTGTGCCTGGCTGGACGTCACCGTCGCGCCCGGCACCTGGAAGGCGCTGCGCGGCCGGGGCGGTGTGCGCTGTGCCCCGCTCACCGACGGCGTCCTGCGGGTCGGGCCGGTCGAGGTGACCGTCGATTCCTGAGCGCGCCGGGAACTTTCCGGCCTCGTCGGCCGACCAACGGGTGACCGTCCGGCCGGTGGCGGGGTGACAGGGAGGACGGCGGGGATGAACCGAGCGAGCCTCGCGCCCGTACCGTCGATCATGACCGTGGTGGACCGGCGGGCCGGGCGCGGATGAGCCCCGAGACCGACGACGAGCAGGTGACCCGGTGGGCGCACCGGGCCGGGCGGGGCGACCAGCAGGCCGCCGCCGCGTTCGTCCGGGCCCTCCAGGGCCCGGTGTGGCGGTTCCTCGCGCACCTGGCCGGTCCCGCCGAGGCCGACGACCTCACCCAGGAGACGTTCCTGCGCGCGCTGCGCGCCCTGCCCGGCTTCGCCGGCCGGTCCACGGCCCGCACCTGGGTCTTCGCCATCGCCCGCCGGGTCGCCGTGGACCACGTCCGGGCCGCGACGGCACGCCCCCGGGTGGCCGCGCTGCCCGACTGGCAGGCCGCCGCCGAGGCGGCCGGGGCGGTCACCGCGGGCGGGGACGAGGCCGTGACCCTGCGCGGGCTCATCGCCGGGCTCGCCCCGGAACGGCGGGAGGCGTTCGTCGCCACCCAGGTGGTCGGCCTCTCCTACGCCGAGGCGGCCCAGGTGTGCGGTTGCCCGGTCGGCACCATCCGGTCCCGGGTCGCCCGCGCCCGGGAGGACCTGGTCGCCGCGTGGCAGGGCGAGGCGCGGCCGGCCCGGGGCAGCCGGGTCGTCTGACCCGGCCGGCCCGTCAGGCGGCCCGGCGGTCGCGGGCCTGCGCGGCGTACGGCATGGGCGGCACCAGGCGCAGCGGCGCGGGCTCCGGCGGCTCCTCGGTACGCAGCGACCAGCGCGACCCGGCCGACCGGCCCTGCCGGGGCGGCGTGCCGCCCGGGCGCCACCGGGGCCGCGCGAGCAGCACCATCACCACCCAGCCGACCAGCAGGAAGCCGTGGCTGACCAGCCGCTGCACCGCCACCTGCCCCGTGATCAGGTCGTTCACCGACAGCAGCAGCAGGGTGGCGACGAACGCGCTGAGCATCGGCAGCAGCCCCGCCGGGGCGGAGCGCCGCAGCGCCACGTAGAGGAAGCCGGCGCCCACGGCCACGTTCCACGCCGCCGACTCGTGCCAGAGGTGCTGGCCGGTGGCGTGCGCGTGGTCGATCACGGCCTCCCGGCCGACCTGGGTCAGGCCCAGCACGAGCTGCACCGCGCCGAGCAGCCCGAGCACCCCGCGCAGGCCGAGGGCCACGCGCTCCCGCCACCCGGGCCGGGCCGGCGGGGCCGCGGCGAGCACCGCGTCGACCAGGTCGGGCACCGGCGGAGCGAGCTGCGTACGGGCCCGCCGGGTCACCGCGACGGCCGCCTCGAACCACCCCCGGCAGCCGGCGCACCCCGCCAGGTGCGCCTCGGCCGCCGCGCTCTCCGACCGGGTCGCCTCCCCGTCCAGCTGCGCCGACAGGATCTCCCGCCACTGCTCACACGCCATGTACAGGTAGTCGTCCGCACCGGCCGCCTGGTTCCCGCGGCCCCGACGCCGACCTGCGCGCGTCACGCCTGCGCCAGCAGGTTCTTCTGCACCTTGCCCATGGCGTTACGGGGCAGGGCGTCGACCAGCCGGACCTGCCGGGGCCGCTTGTGCACCGACAGGTGCCGGGCCACGAAATCGATCAGGTCGGCCTCCCGCAGGCCGTCGCCGACCACGTACGCGGTCACCTGCTGGCCCAGGTCCGGGTGCGGCGTGCCGACCACGGCCGCCTCGCGGACCCCGGGATGGGCGAGCAGCGCGTCCTCCACCTCGCCCGCCCCGATCCGGTAGCCGCCGCTCTTGATCAGGTCGGTGGCGGCGCGGCCGACGATCCGGTGCCAGCCGTCCGGCCCGACCGTCGCCACGTCCCCGGTGCGGAACCAGCCGTCCGCGGTCCGGCTGGCCGCGTCGGCGTCCGGCCGGTGCAGGTAGCCGTCGAAGAGCGTGTCGCCGCGCACCTGGAGCTCGCCCATCCCGTCGGCGGGCAGCGGGCCGCCCTGCTCGTCCACCACCCGGGTGCGTACCCCGGGCAGCGGCAGGCCCACGGTGCCGGGCCGCCGGGGCCCGTCGGCCCGGGCGCTCACGGTGATCAGGGTCTCGGTCATGCCGTACCGCTCGACGACCCGGTGGCCGGCCAGGTCGGCGAGCGCCGCGAAGACCGGCTCGGGCAGCGCGGCGCTGCCGGAGACCAGCAGCCGCGCCCCGCGCAGGGCCCGCGCCGCGTCCCGGTCCGCGGCGATCCGCGACCAGATCGTGGGTACGCCGAAGTAGAGCGAGCCGGTGGCGGCCGCGTACCGCTCGGGGCGGGGCCGGCCGACGTGGTGCAGCCGGCTGCCGAGCCGCAGCGGGCCGAGAACGCCGAGCACCAGCCCGTGCACGTGGAACAGCGGCAGCCCGTGCACCAGCCGGTCGTCCGGTGTCCACGACCAGGCGTCGGCGAGCCCATCCAGGCAGGCGGCGACGGCGCGGCGGGACAGCACCGCGCCCTTCGGAGCGCCCGTGGTGCCGCTCGTGTAGAGGATCAGCGCGGTGGCCGCCGGGTCCGGCTCCAGGTGCCGGGTGTCCGACCGCCGGGTCAGGTCGACCGGCACGGCCGGGGGCGCTGCGGGGGAGTCGACCACCGCACCGCCGGCGGGCGTCAGCAGCGCCTCGGCGCCCGAGTCCCGCAGGATGTGCTCGCGTTCCACCGGCCCGGCGTCCGGCGGCACCGGGACGACTGCCGCCCCGGCCAGCAGCCCGCCCACCACGCCGACCACGGTCTCCAGACTCGGTGTGGCCGGCACGGCCACCCGCCCGACGCCGCCCAGGTCTTCGGCGACCGCGGCGGCCATCCGGCGCAGTTCGACCCAGGACACCGACCGGTCGTCGACCCGGACCGCCTCCGGCCGCTCGTCGGTCGACTCGGACAGCCAGCTCAGCAGCGCCACACCGCGGCTCCTCCCCGATCGCGCGACCACCCCGACGTCCCCGGGGCGAAGCCCTGCTTCCGGGCCCGTGGGCAGTGTGCCATCGTTGGCCGTCCGGGGCGGCTGGAGCACGTCGAGGTGCCCGACGAGGCCGCACGCGGGCGATCGCTGACAAGACGACGAAAGGGCCCGACCCCTTGGTGGGGTCGGGCCCTTCCGTGTTGCGTGGTGCGGTGGATCAGGACGCGGAGTAGCCGCGGGTGGCGATCCAGTCGGCGAGGTTGTCGACGCTGATGCGGTAGGAGGCCATGTTCGGGTTGGCGCTGTCGGCGATGGTGACGGTGTTGCCGTTGTCGCGGTAGCCGACGACGCTGATGTAGTGGCCGCCTTCGAAGGAGTGGGTGTTGCCGTCGGTGTCGGTGGTGGTGCCGGCGATGTTGGCGACCACGGCGCGGCCGTCGTCGACGGTGCGCACGATGTCAGCGCGCAGGGTGTCGGTCTGCTTGTCGTCGGCCTTGCCGTCGCGGATTTCGACGGACCGGTAGTGCTTGCCGGTCTCCTTGTTCAGGACGGGGGTGATGTCGTTGATGCTGTTGGTGCCGGCCTCGGTGGTGCCCATCTCCTTGGCCATGGCGTCCACGTCGATGTTCTTG
>NZ_FMCS01000023.1 GCF_900091435.1 Micromonospora chaiyaphumensis | reverse complement strand
GTCTTCACCAAAACCACCACCAACGACGTCTACGTCGCACTGTCCACCGGCACCACCTTCGCCCCCAGCACCAAATGGCACGACTACTTCGGCCTCGCCAGCGAGGCGACCCTGTGACTCCCGAACTGGAGGCTCCCGTGGTTAGAACGCAATCGAGATGGCTCCGCGGCGCCATCGTCCTGGCGGCCGTGGCGCTCACCGGCGCCGTCGCGGGCCCCTCGGCTCCCGCGACGGCCGGACCGGCGGCACGCAGCGCCCTGGACTCGGCCTTCCTGCGGGCCGCAGGCGAGTTCGACGTACCCAGGGACGTGCTGGTCGCCGTCGGCTACGGCGAAACCCGGTTGGACGCCCATGAGGGCAAGCCCAGCCAGGCCAACGGCTACGGCGTGATGCACCTGGTGAGCAACCCCACCCAGCACAGCCTCGAACGGGCGGCAGAATTGACCGGCGAACCGGTCGCGAGGTTGAAGACCATCACACCGGCCAACATCCGTGGTGGCGCCGCTGTGCTGCGTGAGTTCGCCGACGCCGAAGGGCTGACGGCGGCCGACCGCAGCCGTGTCGCCGCCTGGTACCCGGTGGTGGCGAAGTACGGCGCCGCGGTCGACGACGCGACGGCCCGGCTGTACGCCGATCAGGTCTACGACCTGTTGCAGCACGGGATTCCGGGTGCTGCTCCGGTGCGGGCACGCCGGCTCGAACCGGAACTCGGCCGATACGCGACGGTGGCCCCGGCCGGCGCGGCGGGGATCGGCCTCGCGGCCGCGGTCCCCGAGTACCCGGCGGCGCGGTGGGTTCCCGCGAACGGCGCCAACTACGGTGTCGGGCGCTCCAGCCGCATCACGACTGTGATCATCCATGTCACGCAGGGCTCCTACGCCGGCACCGTCAACTGGTTCCAGAACCCGTCGGCCGGTGTCAGCGCCCACTACGTCGTCAAGTCGAGCAACGGCGAGATCACCCAGATGGTGCGCGAGGGCGACACCGCGTACCACGCGCGGTCCGGCAACGCCTACGGAGTGGGCATCGAGCACGAGGGCTACGTCGACAACCCCGCGTGGTTCACCGACGCCATGTACCGATCGTCGGCGGCCCTGACCCGCTACCTGTGCGACAAGTACGGCATCCCGAAGGACCGCAACGGCATCAAGGGCCACTACGAGATCCCGGGCAACGACCACACCGACCCGGGGCCCAACTGGAACTGGGACTACTACCTCTCGCTCGTCAACCAGGGCGGCGGATCCGGCGGTCGTTATCTGGCGGGTTCGCCCACGGATTTCACGGGTGACGGCCGCGATGACGTGGTGGCGTTCACGCAGGGCTCGTTGAACGACGTGT